>CAVXJS010000025.1:0-17161 GCA_963762145.1 uncultured Candidatus Rokubacteria bacterium | reverse complement strand
GCTTCTGCGCGCGCGTGATCACCGGGCTGACCGTGAAGCCGTCGCCGCCGTGGCTGGCCCAGCGCCTGCGCGCGGTAGGGCTGCGGCCCATCAACAACCTGGTGGACGTGACGAACTACATCATGTGGGAGATGGGCCAGCCGCTCCACGCCTTCGACCGGGACACGCTGGCCCAGCACACGGTGGTGGTGCGGCGCGCCCGGCCCGGTGAGCGCATGAAGACGCTGGACGGCCAGGAGCGCGCGATCGGCCCCGACACCGCGCTGGTCTGCGATCCCGAGCGCGCGGTTGGCATCGGCGGCGTCATGGGCGGCGCGGACAGCGAGGTGACCGCGTCCACCACCAGCGTGCTGCTCGAGGCCGCCTACTGGGATCCGGGCTCGATCCGGCGGACATCAAAGTCGCTCGGGCTGTCGACCGACGCCGCCTATCGATTCGAGCGCGGCGGGGATATCGAGGCGCCGCCCGACGTGCTGGCCCGCGCCGCGCAGCTCATGGCCGACCTGGGCGGCGGCACGGTGGCCCGCGGCGTGCTCGACGTCTACCCGGATCCGCGCCCGCACCGGCGTATCACCCTCCGTCTCGACCGGGTGACGCGGGTCGTGGGCGCGTGCCCGCCGCGCGCGGACGCCGTCCGGATCTTACAAACGCTGGGCTTCGCGGTGGACGACTCGAGCGACGACCTGCAGGTGGTGGTGCCGAGCTTCCGGCGCGACGTGTACCAGGAGGACGACCTGGTCGAGGAGGTCGTCCGCATCTGGGGCTACGACCAGATCCCGCTGACGCGGGCGGGCGGCGGCGAGATCGTGCCGGTCAAGCGCCCGGCCGGCCTGCGGGTGGCGCGCGTGATGAGCCGGGCTCTGAACGCGGCCGGCCTCTTCGAGTGCGTGAGCTGGAGCTTCCTCGATCCGGACCGGCTCAAGCGCATGGGCTGGGACGATCCCGCCGGCCTGATCACGCTGCAGAACCCCTCCTCGATCGAGCGATCGGTGCTGCGCCCCTCGCTGATCCCGGGGCTGCTGGACGTGCTCGCGATCAACGCGAACCGGCAGATGCCGGACGCCCGGGTCTTCGAGGTGGGCAATGTCTTCGCGCCGCATCGGCCCGAGGACGGCGATCGGCCCGCGCACGAGGACCTCCGCCTCGGCATCGCGCTGACCGGTCTGCGCGCGCCCCGCACCTGGTTCACCGGCGCCCGCGATCGCGTCGACGTCTACGACGCCAAGGGACTGGCCGAGCTGGCGCTCCAGGCCGCGGGTGTGACCGACGCCGAGACGAGCGTCTGGCCCGCGGAGCAGGCCCCCGCGTACCTCGAGCCCGGGCGCGCGGCCCGCCTGGTGCGCGGCTCGCTCGAGCTCGGCTGGTTCGGCGAGGTGGCGCTGGCGGCCCGCGAGGTGTTCGACCTGCCCGGACCCGTCTTCGTGGCCGAGCTCTCGGTGACCGCGCTCGCCGGCCTGCCGATCCCGGTCGCGAAGTACGAGCCGCTGCCCCGCTTCCCCGCCGTCCAGCGCGACCTGGCGATCGTGGTGGGCAGCGAGGTGACCGCGGGCGAGGTGGAGGCAGCCATCCGCGCGCTGGCCATCGACCTGCTCACGCGCGTCACCCTGTTCGACGTGTACACTGGCGGCCAGGTGGGCGCGGGCCGGCGCAGTCTCGCCTGGAGCCTCACCTTCCAGGCGCCCGATCGCACCCTCACCGACGCCGAGGTGAACCGGCTGTACGAGCGCGTCGTCGCGGAGATCGCCAAGCGCTTCCGCGCCGAAGTTCGCGGCGCGTGACGGAGGACCGGATGGCCGAGGGGCTGACGGAACGGCTCGAGCAGCTCGAGAAGTCGGTGCGTCGCGCCGCGGAGACGATCACCCGCCTGCGCAAGGAGCGCGACAACCTGCAGGGCAAGGTGGCCGGTCTCGAGGCCAAGCTGCAGCACGCCGAAGGGGAGCGCGCTGAGCTCACGAGCCTGCGGCAGGAGCGCAAGGAAGTGCTGGCCCAGGTGGACGGCATCATCAAGGAGCTGGACCGGCTCGACATCCAGTAGCGGGTCGCCCCCTCACCCTGCCCTCTCCCCAGAGGGGAGAGGGTTTTTGAAGCCCTCGCCCCCGGAGGGGGAGAGGGTAGGGTGAGGGGGGCGCAGTGGCGGCGCGAGGTGTACGAACAGAAAAGAGGGGTTTTACATGGCGGAGAAGCAGCGGGTCGACATCGAGATCCTGGGCCAGAAGTACCCCATCCGCAGCGAGGCGACGCCCGAGTACGTCCGCAAGCTCGCGACCTTCGTGGACGGCCGCGCCCGGGAGATCCGCGGGGACGCCGCGGGGGGGGATCCCGCCCGGGTCCTGGCCCTCACCGCCCTGGACGTGGCCGACGAGCTGTTCCGCCTCCGCGAGGAGCGCAAGGATCAGGACGTCGACCACAAGGACGTCACCGCCCGCCTCGGCGCGCTGCGGCAACTCCTTGACGCGGTCGTGCCGGAAAAGTAGCTTGACCCGTCGGCGGGGCCGGGGGTACACAGTAGGGGCCCTACGCTGTACGTGATGCCGGGGGGAAGTTTCAACCTCGTTTAAAGATTGGGAGCCGCTCACGAGGGTGGTGCGCACGCCCCTCCTAGGAGGGGAAGCCTGAAGCCCTCCATTTTGGCGCCCACCTGGTGAATACCAGGTTCGAAACACCGTCGGCACACGGCAGAGGTGGGGCGCTTCCGTCTCCGTAGCTCTCTCCCGGTTCGTTGACTTTCCTCCTCGCTCGGGCCTATAATTCGTCAACTTTCGCGGCTATTTGCCGCCCGATACCTCAAGTGCACATGATCCGGACCGGGTCACGACCCGGGATGGAGTGATCGATGAACGCCATGACCTGGCTGATGGTGGTGGTGCCGGTCGTCGCCCTCCTCGCCGCCGTCGCTGGATATCTCGGGGGACACTTCGGAGCCCGCGCCGTCGCGGCCCGCACGCTCGCCGATGCGCAAGGCCGCGCCAACCGCATCGTGGACGAGGCGAAGCGGCTGGCCGAGCAGGCGCGCGGCGACGCCGAGGGCAAGATGCGCGAGGCCGACGCCCGGGCCCGCGACGCCGAGACCAAGATTCGCAGCGTCGAGCTCGAGGCCAAGGAGATGGCGCTGAAGGCGCGCGCCGAGCTGGACCAGGAATCCCGCGTGCGCCAGCGGGAGCTGCAGGAGCTGGAGCGACGCGTCGCGCAGCAGGAGGAGCAGATCGGCCGCCGGCTGGATCAGCTCGACCGGCGCGATTCCGACTTCCAGAATCGCGAGCGGGCCCTGGGTGAGCGCGAGCGCAGCCTCGGCGACAAGGAGGCCCGCCTGGGCTCCGCGCTCGAGGAGCAGCGCCGCAAGCTGGAGGCCGTCGCGGGGCTCACCAGCGAGGAGGCCAAGCGCCAGCTCATGGGGCAGGTCGAGATCGAATCCCGGCGCGAGGCCCAGCTCCTCGGCATGCGCCTCGAGGAAGAGGCGCGCGAGACCGCCCACATGAAGGCCAAGGAGGTGCTGGCCACCACGATCCAGCGCCTGGCCCCGGACTACACGGTGGAGACCGCGGTGTCCATCGTGGACCTGCCGTCGGACGACATGAAGGGCCGCATCATCGGGCGCGAGGGCCGCAACATCCGGGCGCTCGAGCGCTTCACCGGCGTGGACCTGATCGTGGACGACACCCCGGAGGCGGTGCTGATCTCGGCCTACGATCCGTACCGCCGGGAGATCGCGCGGCTGGCGCTCCAGCGGCTGATCGCGGACGGGCGCATCCATCCCGCCCGCATCGAAGAGGTGGTGGAGAAGGTCAAGAAGGACATGGAGCAGCACCTGCGCGAGGAGGGCGACAAGGCCTGCTTCGAGGTCGGCGTGCACGGGCTCCACCCCGAGCTCATCAAGCTGGTGGGCCGGATGAAGTTCCGCACCTCGTACGGGCAGAACTGCCTGCAGCACTCCAAGGAGGTGGCGTGGCTGGCCGGCATGATGGCGGCCGAGATCGGCGCCGACGTGCAGCTCGCCAAGCGGATGGGCCTGCTCCACGACATCGGCAAGGCGCTCACCCACGAGCAGGAGGGGAGCCATCCCGAGCTCTCGCTGCAGGTGCTCACCAAGTACAACGAGTCGCCGCAGGTGATCAACGCGGCCCTCTGCGGGCACGAGAACGTCGAGGCCGAGACGATCGAGGCGGTCCTCACCGAGGCCGCCGACGGCATCTCCGCCGCGCGGCCGGGCGCCCGGCGCGACGTCCTCGAGAGCTACATCAAGCGGCTGGCGAAGCTGGAAGAGATCGCGATGTCCTACAAGGGCGTGGAGCTCTGCTACGCGATCCAGGCCGGCCGCGAGCTGCGGATCATGACCAAGGCCGAGCAGATCTCCGATCTCGACGCCCACCAGCTCGCCAAGGACATCTCCAAGCGCATCGAGGCCGAGATGCAGTACCCCGGCCACATCAAGGTCGTGGTGATCCGCGAGACCCGCGCGGTCGAGGTGGCCAAGTGACCAAGCCGCTCACCATCATCTGCGTGGGCGACGTGTTCGGCGAGCCGGGGCGGCGCGCGGTGCAGATGCTCCTGCCCAAGCTCAAGAAGCAGCACGAGGCCGACCTCGCGGTGGTCAACGTGGAGAACTCGGCGTCGGGCTTCGGGGTCACCCCGCTGATCGCGCGGACCTTCCTCGAGCAGGGCGTCGACGTGATGACCTCCGGCAATCACATCTGGGACAAGAAGGAGATCATCGAGTACATCGGCAAGGAGAACCTGCTCCTGCGTCCGGCGAACTACCCGCCCGGCACCCCGGGGGCGGGGTCGATCGTGGTGAAGGCCGGGCCGCACAAGGTCGCGGTGCTCAACCTGATGGGTCGCGTGTTCCTGCCGCAGCTCGACTGCCCCTTCCGCAAGGCCGACGAGGAGCTGGAGCGGCTTCGCGCCGAGACATCGATCATCGTGGTGGACATGCACGCGGAGGCGACGTCCGAGTCGCAGGCCATGGGCTGGCATCTCGACGGGCGCGTCAGCGTGGTGGTCGGCACGCACCGCCACGTGCAGACCGCGGACGAGCGGCTCCTGCCCAAGGGCACCGCCTACATCACGGATCTCGGGCTCACCGGCCCGACGGACTCGGTCATCGGTGTCGAGCCCGAGCTGGCCCTCGCCCGCTTCATCTCGGGGATGCCGAACCGGTTCGAGCCCGCCAAGGGTCCGGCCATGCTCCAGGGCGTGGTGGTCCGCATCGATCCCGAAACCGGTCGCGGGCTGTCCATCGAGCGTTTGCGCGTCCCTCTCGCCGGCTGACGCCGTCGTGCTGATCCTCAGCGGCAAGGAAGTCGCGGCGAAGGTCCTGGCCGAGGTGAAGGCCAATGTCGCGGCTCTCCGGGAAAAGACCGGCCAGCACCCCACGCTCGCGGTCATCCTGGTCGGCGAGGACCCCGCCTCCCAGATCTACGTGCGCAACAAGAAGCGCGCGGCCGACGAGGTGGGCATCACCACCCGCGACTACCTGTTCCCCCAGGGCTGCTCGCAGGCCGAGCTGCTCGCGACCATCGCGGGGATCAACCGCGACCCGTCCGTCCACGGGATCCTCCTCCAGCTCCCGCTGCCCAAGGGCATGGACGAGGACGCCGCGGTGGCCGCGATCGCCCCCGAGAAGGACGCCGACGGCCTGCATCCGATGAACCTGGGCAACCTGCTCGGCGGCAAGCCGGGGGCGATCCCGTGCACGCCGGCCGGCTGCGTCGAGATCCTCGACCACTACCGGATCCCGATCGAGGGCGCGGAGGTGGTGGTGATCGGCCGCTCGCGCCTGGTGGGCAAGCCGCTCGCGCAGCTCCTGCTCGCGCGCCACGCCACCGTCACCATGTGCCACACGCGGACGCGGGACCTGGCCGCGCACTGCCGGCGCGCCGACATCCTCTGCGTCGCGGCCGGGAAGACCGGCGTGGTCACCGGTGACATGGTGCGCGAGGGCGTGGTCGTGATCGACGTGGGCGTGAACCGCCTGCCCACCGGGAAGCTCGCGGGCGACGTGGATTTCGCCTCCGTGGCCCCGAAGGCGCAGGCCATCACCCCGGTCCCCGGCGGCGTCGGCCCCATGACCATCGCGATGCTCATGCGCAACACCCACCGCGCCGCCCTTCGCCAGCTCGCCCCATGACCGAGACATTGGCGGCCTACATACCCTCTCCCCTCCGGGGAGAGGGCAGGGTGAGGGGCGGGGTCGAGTTGCGCGCCGTCTGCGAATCACCGCGCGACTTCGCGCGCGGGTTGCGCCGCCGCCAGACCGACGCCGAGCGCCGGTTGTGGGCGCGCCTACGCGATCGCCGCCTCCTCGGCGCCAAGTTCGCGCGCCAGATGCCGATCGGCCCGTACATCGTCGACTTCTGCTGCCGTGAGGCGAAGCTGATTGTCGAGCTTGATGGTGGCCAGCATGCGGCGCACGCTGGCTACGACGCGGCGCGTACCGCGTTCCTTCAGGCGTTGGGTTATCGCGTCCTGCGGTTCTGGGACAACGAGGCGCTCGCGAATACCGACGGTATGGTTCAGCGCATTGCCGAAGCGCTGAGCTCTGCGCGCCCCTCACCCCGGCCCTCTCCCCAGAGGGGAGAGGGGGAAGATCGGGGGACCCTCGCCCCCGAAGGGGGAGAGGGTAGGGTGAGGGGGTCATGAGCGAGCGGATCGTCTGTACCGTGAGCGAGCTGGCGATGCGGATCAAGACGTCGCTGGAGGATCAGTTTCCGGCGGTGTGGGTGGAGGGGGAGATCTCGAACCTGCGCACGCCCTCGTCGGGGCACGCCTACTTCACGCTGAAGGACGACACCGCCCAGCTCCGCTGCGTGCTCTTCCGCGGGCGCGGCCGGCGGGTGGCCTTTCAGCCCGAGGACGGCATGCAGGTGCTGGCCTTCGGCGGCCTCGACGTCTATCTCGCGCGCGGGGAATACCAGTTGGTGGTCGAGCTGCTGGAGCCCAAGGGCGTCGGCGCGCTGCAGCTCGCGTTCGAGCAGCTCAAGCGGCGGCTCGAGGCCGAGGGCCTCTTCGACGCGGCCCGCAAGCGCGGGCTGCCCCCGTACCCGCGCACCATCGGGATCGTCACCTCGCCCACCGGCGCGGCCATCCGCGACATGCTGCACGTCATCGCGCGCCGCTTCGCGGATCTACGCATCCTGATCACCCCGGTGCGGGTGCAGGGCGAGGAGGCCCCGGGCGAGATCGTGCGGGCGATCGCCGCGCTCCAGGAGATCGCGGACCTCGACGTGGTGATCGTGGGCCGGGGCGGCGGCTCCATCGAGGATCTCTGGGCGTTCAACGACGAGCGGGTCGCGCGCGCGATCGCCGCGTGCCGGGTGCCCGTGATCTCGGCGGTGGGCCACGAGACCGACTTCACCATTGCGGACTTCGTGGCCGATCTGCGCGCGCCCACGCCGTCGGCGGCGGCGGAGCTGGTGGTGCTGGAGAAGCTGCAGGTGGTCCGCGCGCTGTGCGGCCTCTACGAGTCGCTGAAGCAGGCGATGGCCGACCGTCTCGAGCGCGAGCGGGAGCGGGTGGACGCGCTCGCCCGGCGCCGCGTGCTCACCGACGCCTCGCGCCCCCTCCGCGATCTGCACCGGCGGCTCGACGAGCTGACCACCCGGCTCGCTCTCGCGGCGCGGCATCGGCGGCAGGATGCCGCGCACCGCGTGTCTCTGGCCAGAAACGCCTTGCGCTCTCTCAACCCGGTCGCTAGGATTGCCAACGGCACGACGTTGCTCGCGCAGCTGCGTGGCCGGCTCGCCTCGGCGGCGGGGCACAGCGTGAAGGCGTCCCGTCACCGGTTCGACGCCGCGGTCGGGCAGCTCGACAGCCTCTCCCCGCTGGCCGTGCTCGGGCGAGGCTACAGTTTGACCCGGCTGTCCTCGGGCGTGATCGTTCGCACCGCCGCGCAGACGCGCCCCGGCGACGCCATCGAGATCCTGCTGCACCAGGGCGTGCTGGACGCCCGGGTGGAGCGTCTCAAGGAACGAGATGACCGACATCAAGTTTGAAACGGCGCTACAACGGCTCGAGCAGATCGTGGACCAGCTCGAGGCGGGGAACCTCTCGCTCGAGGAGTCGCTGCAGGTGTTCGAGGAGGGCGTGGGTCTGGCCCGCCGCTGCGGCAAGTACCTCGACGAGGCCGAGAAGCGCATCGAGCTCCTGACGCGGGACGAGAGCGGGGTGCTGAAGGTCGCGCCGTTCGACCTGGCCGAGGACGATCGCGCGTGAGCTTCGATCTCGACGCGTACATGAAGCAGCGGGCGGCGGCGGTGGACGCGGCGCTCGAGCGCTTCCTGCCCGCCGAGACGCTCCGGCCCGAGACCCTGCACAAGGCGATGCGCTACAGCGTCTTCGCGGGCGGCAAGCGGCTGCGCCCGGTGCTGGTCATCGCGGGGGCGGAGGCGGTGGGCGGCACCGCGGAACAGGTGATGCCCACCGCGTGCGCGATGGAGCTGATCCACACCTACTCGCTGGTCCACGACGACCTGCCCGCGATGGACAACGACGACTTCCGCCGCGGCGTGCCCACCAACCACAAGGTGTTCGGCGAGGCGATGGCCATCCTCGCCGGCGACGCGCTCCTGACCCTCGCCTTCCGGCTGGTCGCCGACAACGCGGGCGCAGAGCGCCGCCCTGCGGGACGTCGTGGTGGACATCGCCGACGCGGCGGGCCACAAGGGCATGGTGGCGGGCCAGGTGGCCGATCTCGAGGCCGAGGGCCGCCGGGTGGGCGCCGACATGGTCGACTACATCCATGCCCACAAGACGGGCGCGTTGATTCGCACCTCGCTCCGCATCGGCGCCGCGCTGTGCGGGGCCGACGCCGCGCAGATGCGCGCGCTGAGCGTCGCGGGCGCCGACCTGGGCCTCGCCTTCCAGATCGTGGACGACATCCTCGACGTGGTCGCGAGCTCGGAAGAGCTGGGCAAGACGGCGGGGAAGGACCAGATCCAGCAGAAGGCGACCTATCCCGCCATTCACGGCATCGAGGCCTCCCGGGCTCGCGCCGCGTTCCTGATCCGCGACGCGGAAGAATCGCTCCGGGTCCTGGGCCCGCGCGCCGAGCCCATTCGCGCCCTCGGGCGCTTCATCCTCGAACGGAAGGCCTGAGCCATGTCCGAGATCCGCGCCACCGCTTCCCCCACACCCTCTCCCCTCTGGGGAGAGGGCAGGGTGAGGGGCCCCGTTTCCGATCAAGGCACGACCCCTCACCCCGGCCCTCTCCCAGAGGGGAGAGGGGCGATAGCCATGTCCGAGATCCGCGCCACCCATGCCCGCGAGGTGCTCGACTCGCGGGGCAATCCCACCGTCGAGGTCGAGATCTGGCTCGAGTCGGGCGCCTTCGGCCGCGCCATCGTGCCGTCCGGCGCCTCCACCGGCAAGCGCGAGGCCGTCGAGCTGCGCGACGACGACGACAACCGCTACGGCGGCAAGGGCGTCCGCCGCGCGGTGCAGAACGTCAACGAGGTCATCGCGCCGGAGATCGAGGGCCTCGAGGCGGGCGAGCAGGCGGTGCTGGACCGCGCGCTGCTCGAGCTGGACGGCACGCCCAACAAGTCGGGCCTCGGCGCCAACGCGCTGCTCGGCGTCTCGCTCGCGGTGGCGCGGGCCTCCGCGGACGACGCGGGCCTGCCGCTCTACCAGTACCTGGGCGGCCCGGGCGCGCGCATCCTGCCGGTGCCGCTCATGAACGTGCTCAACGGCGGCGCCCACGCCGACAACGGGCTCGACGTGCAGGAGTTCATGCTGGTGCCCGCGGGCGCCGGCTCGTTCAGCGACGCGCTCCGCATGGGGGTGGAGATCTTCCACACCCTCAAGCGCCTCCTGAAGGACCAGGGGCTCTCGACCGGCGTCGGCGACGAGGGCGGCTTCGCGCCCGCGCTGGGCGGCAACGAGCCCGCGCTCGACTTCCTGCTGCGGGCCATCGAGCGCACCGGCTACCGGCCCGGCGAGGACGTGTGGCTCGCGGTCGACGTCGCGGCCAGCGAGTTCGGCGAGCACGGCCGCTACCGCCTGCGCGCGGACAAGACCGAGAAGTCGAGCCAGGAGATGATCGAGCTCTACGAGGCGCCTGATGGCGCGGTATCCGATCTGCTCCATCGAGGACGGCCTGGCCGAGGACGACTGGGAGGGCTGGCACGCGCTGACCCGGCGCCTCGGCGACCGCTGCCAGCTCGTGGGCGACGACGTGTTCGTGACCAACCCGGCGATCCTCCAGGAGGGCATCCGCAAGGGCATCGCCAACTCGATCCTCGATCAAGGTCAACCAGATCGGCACGCTGACCGAGACGCTCGAGGCCATCGAGCTGGCCAAGCGCGCGGGCTACGGCACCGTCATCTCCCACCGCTCCGGCGAGACCGAGGACGCCTTCGTCGCCGACCTCGCGGTCGGGGTGAACGCGGGCCAGATCAAGACCGGCTCGCTCGCGCGCGGCGAGCGCACCGCGAAGTACAACCAGCTCCTGCGCATCGAGGAGGAGCTGGGCCAGGCCGCGGTCTGGCCGGGCCGCGCGGTGTTCGGGAGCCGCATCCGGTGAAGGGACGCATGCTGGTCGCTGGCCGCGCTCGGGCGCGGCCACCCTGGTGCACGCTCACCTACGGGGGCCAGAGCCTGGCCCGGGTGTGGCAGATGAAGCACGAGGTCGAGAGCCTCGAGCGCGAGATCGGCACCCTGCGCGCGGAGACCGACCGGCTCACCGCCGACCATGAACCGCCTCCGCACCGATCCCGACTTCATCGAGCAGGTGGCCCGCGAGGACCTGGGCCTGGTGAAGCCGGGCGAGCGGGTGCTCAAGCTGCCGCCGTCCCCGGGGCAGAGAGGGCGCTAGCCCGCGTGGACATCATCCCGCTCCTGTTCTTCGTCGCGCTCTTCTTCAACATCCGCGCGTCGATCAAGCTGGCGCTGGACTGGCGCGGCATGCTCATCACCACGCGGTTCGTCCGCGACGCCTACGCCGCGCCTCGCCGACCTGCCCGCGGAGGAGCGCGCTCGAGCGCGAGCCGGACGCGCCCGTGTTCCTGCACCTGGTGCCCGCCTACCACGAGCCCGAGATCGCGGTGACGGTGGGCGCGCTGACCGCGCTCGCGCTACCCGCACGGGCGGCTGCACGTGGTGGTGATCACCAAGGAGGAGGAGGAGCGCGCCCCGCATCCCGTGATGGGCGTGAGCACCGGCGAGCTGGTGCGGCGCCTGCGCGAGACGCTGCCGCCCTATCAGCAGAAGCGGCTCTCGCACGTGGTGATGCCCGGGCCCGGCCGGAAGGCGCACCAGCTCAACTGGGCGCTGCGCCCCGAGGTGCTGCGCGAGATCCTGACCGAGGAGACCGACCCGCGCCGCGTCTTCGTGGGCGTGAGCGACGCCGACTCGATCCCGGATCCGGACACCTATCGCTGGATCGCCCAGCGCGAGCTCGCGGGCGGAGGGCAGCCTCGCCTACCAGGGCATCCCGCTCTCGCTCGCCAACTACGACCGGCTGCCGATCCGCGGGAAGATCTGCGCGATCCAGCAGTCGTCCATCTTCATCCGCGTGTCGATCGCGCGCCTGCTCAACGAGGTCAAGCGCGTGCGGCTCCTGGCGCGGCTGACCGCGCGGGCGCCGCGCCTGGCCTGGCTGGTCCGCCCCGCGTTCGAGCTCTTCTTCCGGCGCTCCCAGATCTGCCTGGGCCACAACCAGTTCGTGCGCCTGGACCTCATGCAGGCGGTCGGCGGCTTTCCGACCTCGGGCGCCACCGAGGACTCCACGCTCGGCTACGAGCTCGGCCGCCGCGGCGTGCTGATCCAGGCGCTGCCCATGGTCGAGGTGACCGATCTCCCGGAGACCTCCGAGGGCGTCATCCGGCAGAACGCGCGCTGGTACCGGGGCGTGCTCGACGACATCCCGTTCCTCTGGCGCGTCTGGCGGACGGAGCCCACCGCCTTCAACCTGGCCCAGCTCGTGCGGCACATCGGCAACAAGGTGGTGGAGTGGCCGATCGCGGCGCTGGTCTACCCGGTCACGGGCTGGCTCGGCTGGTATCTGGCCTACCACCACGAGGGCCACCGCTTCTGGTTCTACATGGCCACCGGCGCGCCGACCGTCTCGCTGCTGCTCACGGTGTGGGTGGGCGGCATCATGACCCAGGCGCTGATCGAGGATCTCCACCCGTACCTGCCGCGCCCGGTGGATCTCCGCCGCAAGAGCCTGAAGGAGAAGTTCCTCGGCACCTTCCGCTGCCAGACCTACTGGCTGCTCGCGACGCGCGGCGGCCTGGCGCGTGCTCTGGTCCCTGGCCCGCACCGGCGCGCTTCGAGCCGGCCAAGACCGACCGCGTCACCGGCCGCCGTCTCTCCTCTCCCCACTGGGGAGAGGGCAGGGTGAGGGGCGCTAGCCAGGCGGGATCGCCGGCGGTTCGCGCCCGATAGCCGGCGACGAATCGTGGTGAGACTTGCGCCAGCCGCTCCACGTCCACGCGTCCGCTCCGCTGGATGTAGCTCCAGGCCAGATCCCACGGCGGCAGGGCCATGTGCTCGGCGAAGCGCTCGTACCAGCCGGCGCTGGCGTCCGCGGCCGCGACGATCTTGTCGACGATTGGCCGACGCGCGGCCTCGTACGCCTGCAGCGCCGCGGGCAGGTCGCCGGTCTGGTCGCGGAGGGCCCTGGCCAGCGCGATGGCGTCCTCGAAGGCCAGGCGCGTGCCGGAGCCGATGGAGAAGTGCGCGGTGTGGGCCGCGTCGCCGACCAGGACCCGGTTGCCGGCCGACCAGCGCGCGTTGGTGATCCGGGGGAACTGGCGCCAGATCGACCGGTTGGCGATCAGCGGGTGCCCGTCGAGCTCGCGCGCGAACACCCGCTCGCAGTAGGCCCGCGTCCCGGCCTCGTCCATGCGGGCGAAGCCCGCGCGCGCCCACGTCGCCGCGTCGGTCTCGACGATGAAGGTGCTCATCCCGGGCGCGTACCGGTAGTGGTGGGCGTTGAAGGCGCCGGCCTCGTCGGCCACGAAGGTCTGGCTGAGGGTCTCGAAGCGCCGGGTCGTGCCGTACCAGACGAACCGGTTCGACATCAGGGTGCTCGATGTGCCCAGCCGGCGCTCGAGGCCGCGCCGCACGAACGAGTTGGCGCCGTCGGCCGCCACCACGAGGTCGAAGCCCTCGAGCTCGCGCTCCTCCGACACGAGGTGCCGGTACTCCGGGGTGATCCCGACCGCCTCCAGGCGCCGGCTCCAGCCTCTGCAGCAAGGCGAGGCGCCCGATCGCCGCGAAGCCGACGCCGTCGATGGTGATGCGCTCCCCGCGATGGGTGACCGTCAGATCGGCCCACCGCTCCATGGCCGGCGTGAGCAGATCGTAGGTCTCCGGATCGTCGTCGCGCAGGAACTCGAGCGCGCGGTCGGAGAAGACGACCCCGAAGCCGAAGGTCGAGTCCGGCGGGTTCTGCTCGACGATCCGGATGGAGTCGTCCGGCCGCTGGCGGTGCAGCAGGTAGGCCAGGTACAGGCCGGCCGGGCCGGCGCCCACGATCAGCGTGCGCATGCTGCCGGCGAATCTTCGCACGGCTCGGCGGCGTCCTCGGCGGTCTCGCCCGAGGTGTCGCTGGTCAATGAGAATGTCCTCCCTGACTGCTACGTGAAAATGTCCTCCCCTTCTTAGCGAGGTGGCGACGGATGTCCTGCGCAATCGCGTGACGCCAGGGATGCGAGGCGCGGGGGCGGCTGCCGGGGCGCGGGGGTGACGCAGGCCGGGGCCGCGGCGCGTGGCGGGGGACCGCGGCGCGCGGGGCAACGCCGGGCCCTTGGCGCGGTTTGAGGATGAACGCGGGGCCGGGCGCGGGTTGCGTGGCGAGCACGGCGCCATCGTGGAGCACGACGAGGGTGCCGTCGAGGAGTTCCCGGACCTCGACCGCGCGGCCCGCCAGGGCCCGGCGCGGGGGCAGTTGCAGCCAGCGGGGGCCGAGGCGGACCGTGTTGTCGCGCGCGACGACGCGCCAGTAACGACAGCTGAGCAGCAGCGGCAGGGTCCGCGGGGGGCGGCGCCAGACGGCGGTCGGCGCGGCGGGCGGTTTGCCGAAGCGGCGATTGAAGTCGGCGATGAAGGCCGGCACGTACGCCTCGGCGGCCGCGACGGTGGCGATGCGGCGCAGGCGCAGCTCGCTGACCAGGCGGTCCTGCAGGGTGGCCCAGAGCCGTTCGATGCGGCCTTTGGCCTGCGGGGAGTGAGCGGCAATGTAGCCGATGCCAAGGTCTTGGAGCATGCGGCCGAGATGGGTCGGGCCCTGCGCCCCCGCAAGTTGCTCGGCGAGCGACCAGTGCCGATCGTTGCGGACCAGGAGATTGAGGCGATCGCCGTAGACGGCCAGCGGCAGGCCGTGGCGGGTGAACAGCTGGCGAAAGAGGGTGGCGTAGCCATGGACATCCTCGGTGGGCGAAAGTGCAGCGCGAGGATCTCGCTGGTGGCATCGTCGACGGCGCCGAGCAGCATGCCCGCCGGCCCGCGCCCCTCGAGCCAGGCAAACGGGCTGCCGTCGATCTGCACGAGGGCCCCGCGCGCGGCTTCCGGGATGCGGCGCCGGCGGCCGCGGGGCGCGGCGCGGGCGCGGCGGGCGGGCCGGCCCAGGGCACACCGCAGGCGGCGCACGGACTCCCGCGAGAGCGCCAGGCCGTGCGCCTCGCGGAGCTTCTCGGTCAGATGCGTATCGTTGAAGCCCGCGTAGACGGTGGTCATCAGGCGCCCCACCTCCGCCCGCAGGGCGGGCGGCAGGCGGCGGGGTGACGGGCGCCCCCGGCTACGGTGGCCCAGCGCCGCCGCCCCGCCGGCTTCCAGCCGGCGCTTGAGGCGCCGGACCTGGCGGACGGTCAGGCCCAGCGCCCCTGCCACCTGGCGATTCGTGAGACGCCCTCCGAGCGCAGCCTTCAGCAACCCCGGGCGATGCAGTTCCTTGCGGCTCAACGTGAAAGTCTCCATGGGGGGGGAGCACTCTCACGTAGCAGTTACCCCAGGACATTTTCATGTAGCAGCAGGCGGCTCCCCGAGGTTGACTCCGCCCCGGGTGTCGGTTACATTACGTCAGTCACCGCGGGGTGGAGCAGCCCGGTAGCTCGTTGGGCTCATAACCCAAAGGTCGCTGGTTCAAATCCAGCCCCCGCAACCATTGAACACGAGGGGTTAGCGGACGCAGCTGCCGCTAACCCCTTTGTTTACCCCAGACTTCACCCAGGAATTGGGTGTCCGTTGCGTCCCCGTGACTCTCCCAGACGTCCTGCCGTTGAACCAGAATTCCCGAGCAGAGTAACGGGAGCGCGTATAGGAGGCTGGGTCTGAGTGTTGTGGGCCGACTCGCGGTGGAGAAGGGGATGAGCGAAGAGCCCTTAGGAATGGCGGTCCTAAACGGGAGGAGCAAACTATGGGACTTTCACCGGCCGGGCGGGCGCGGCGTTACGTGCCCGCACTCCGCCGCCGCCTCCTCTTCCGCCTCGCCACCAGCGACACCTATGAGCGCCTGGTCCGCGCCCTGCCTCCGATCGCGACGGCGGCGCGCCGCCGCGCCCTCCGCTACGTGGCGGGCGAGACCCTCGACGACGCCCTCGCGATCGCGCGGACGCTGCATGCGCGCGGCCTGCGCGCGGCCATCGACTTCTTCGGCGAGCAGGTGCGGGACGCGGCCGAGGCCGAGCGGGCTGTCGACGGGTACCTCGAGCTCGCCCGCCGTCTTTCGGAAGCGCCGCCGACGGCCAGCGTGGCCCTGGACCTCTCGCACGTGGGACAGGACGTCTCGGCCGAGTTCTGCCTGCGCCAGCTCGAGCGCATTGTCGACGCGCTGCCGGCAGGCCGCGGGCTCGACGTGGGCGCCGAGGACAGCGGCCGCATCGACGCCAGCCACCAGATCCTCGTCGCGCTCGCCGGGCGCGGCGTGCCCGTGCAGGCCACGTTGCAGGCGAACCTCCGCCGCAGCGCGGACGACTGGCCGCGCCTGGTGGAGGCGGGGCTCGGCATCCGGCTCGTCAAGGGCGCGTACGTCGAGCCGGAGCGAGTGGCCCATCGCTACGGGCCGGCCACCGACGATGCCTACCGCCGGCTCGCCCGCTCGCTCCGCGCGGCGGGGGCACGCGTGACGCTGGCTACCCACGACGCGGCGCTTCGCGACGGCCTGCTCGCCGAGCTCGGCCCGATGGACGTGGAGATGCTGCTCGGGGTCCGGCCCGAGGACCACGCGCCCCTGCTCGCGCGCGGAGTGACGCCCCGGCTCTACGTGCCCTACGGGCGAGACTGGTTCCGCTACTGGATGCGGCGGGTGGCGGAGTCGCAGGGCGCCGGCTGAGCCACCACGCAGGCTCGGCCGCGCGCAGACCCTTGTGCGAGGCTCTCACCGAAACCGGCTATACTGCGGCTCGCTTCGTTCAACCTCCCGCGAAAGGATCCCCACCGTGCTAAAGGTCCACGTCCTCGATCGGATCTATCGTCATTCAAGTAACGTCGCCCACGGGGTCGAGGTGCCGGCCGGCGCCAGGCTGCTGTTCACCAACGGCCAAACCGGCACCAGGCTCGACGGCACCGCGCCCGAGACGGCGTCGGAGCAGACGGAGGTCGCGTTCGAGAGGGTCCGGGAGGTGCTGAAGGCGGCGCGCATGGACTTCGCCGACGTCGTCCGCTTCGACGTGTATTTCACCGACCGGGCGGACCTGCAGGCGTTTGTCGCCATTCGCGACCGCGTCATGGGCGCGCACAAGCCGGGCGCGACCTTCATCGTCGTTGCCGGGCTGGCCCGGCCGGAATTGAAGATCGAGATCGAGGCGGTGGCGGCGAAGGTCGATTGACCGGCCGGGACTAGGGCTGGGCGAAGAGCGTGGACATGTTCCCGGAACACATGCTGAGCGTGCAGGCCACGGTGGAGCCCGGCCGCGAGGCCGAGTTCAACCGCTGGTACGACAACGAGCACGTGCCCGATGCCGTGCGCATGCTCCCGGGCTGTATCGGCGCCGCCCGCTACAAGGTCGTGCTGGGTGACGGCTCGCACCAGTACATGGCCCTCTACGCGTTCGAGAGCGCGGCCAAGCTCGCTGCCGCGCTCAGCGGTCCCGAGATCGGAGAACTGATCAGGATCTACGACCGTGATATCGGCGCCTTCTCGACGCGCGTGCGCACGACCTACGAGCGCGTGCTCTTGCACGCGAAGACGTAGCGATTCTCGCGCCGGCAAGTCAGTGGCCG
>CAVXJS010000024.1:0-11205 GCA_963762145.1 uncultured Candidatus Rokubacteria bacterium | reverse complement strand
GTTGAAGGGATAGCCCGCCCGATGGCCGTCTCCGGCTTCCTCGCGCTCTGGACCTGGCTGGCCCCCGGTCTCGCGTTCCTGATCCTGAGCCTGATCGTCCCGCTCCGCCGCTCCGGGAAGCCGGCCGCGTGGCTCTCGATCGTGATCTCGCTGGCCGCGCTGGTGGGGGCCGTGTCGGCGTGGCGCGCGACGGTGCCGGAATGGCGCGCCGGATGCTCTGGGACTGGATCCCGGTCGAGGACGGGGTGCTCACCTCGGTGGGCGTGCTCGTGGACGCCGACGCGACCCTCATGCTGGTCCTGGTGGCGCTGGTGTCGTTCCTGGTCCAGGTCTACTCGCTCGGTTATCTGGCCGACGAGCCGCCCGCCTCGCTCGCCCGCTACTACACCTATCAGTCGCTGTTCGCGTTCTCGATGATGGGGATCGTGCTCGCCCCCAACTTCGTCCAGCTCTTCATCTGCTGGGAGCTGGTGGGTCTCTGCTCCTACCTCCTGATCGGCTACTGGTACCCCCGCCCCGAGGCGGCGCGCGCGGCGGTGAAGGCCTTCTGGATCACCAAAGCGGGTGACGCGTTCTTCCTGATCGGGATCGTGATGCTCTGGAGCCGCACCGGCACCTTCGACTTCTCCGAGCTCTTCGAGCTCGCGGTGGGCGGCGGCGAAGCGCTGGCCGGGCTCGGGCTCGTCACGTTCTTCATCTACCTCGGCGCCGCCGGCAAGTCCGCCCAGTTCCCGTTCCACGTCTGGTTGCCCGACGCGATGGAAGGCCCGACGCCGGTCTCGGCCCTGATCCACGCCGCGACCATGGTGACCGCGGGCGTCTACCTGCTCTTCCGCACCGCGTTCCTGTTTCAGCAGACGCCGACGTGCTCGCGGCGGTGGGCTGGATCGGGGCCTTCACCGCGCTCCTCGCGGCCACGCTGGCGTGCGTGCAGACCGACATCAAGCGGGTGCTCGCCTACTCGACGGTGTCGCAGCTCGGCTACATGATGGCCGCGATCGGCGCCGGCTTCGCGAGCGCGGGCTTCCTCCACCTGCTCACGCATGGGGTCTTCAAGGCGCTGCTCTTCCTGGCCGCAGGCGCGGTGATCCACGCGGTCGGCAGCAACGACATCCACGCGATGGGCGGCCTCGCCCGCCGCATGCCCCAGACCTTCATCGTGTTCCTGGTGGGCACCCTCTCGCTGGCGGGCATTCCCTTCTTCGGGGGCTTCTTCTCCAAGGAGGAGATCCTGGGCGCGACCTGGACGGGCGGGCTCCTGGTGCCCTTCGGGATGCTGGTGCTGGCCGCCTTCCTCACCGCCTTCTACATGTTCCGGGTGGTGTTCATCGCGTTCCTCGGTGCCCCCGCGGCCGCGCGGGCCGGCCACGACGGGCACGGCGAGGCGCACGCCCACGACGCGCCGATGATCATGACGCTGCCGCTCTGGATCCTGGCCTTGCTGGCGATGGCCATCGGCATCGGCTTCTCGATCTGGCACCTCGAAGGGGAGTTTGCGGCGCCCGCCTGGCTCACGCCGCTCGCGGTGGCGATCGCGGTCGGCGGCATCGTGTTCGCCTGGCTGGTGTACGGGCTGCGCGCGGTCAGCGCGGACCGGCTCTTCGAGCGCTTCGCGTGGATCAGCGAGGCCGCGGTGGAGCGGTTCTGGCTGGACGATCTCTTCGCGCTGACCTACCGGCGCCTGATCCTGGGAGTCTCCCGGAGTGTCGGCTGGGTGGACCGGTATTTCGTGGACGGCATCCTCAACGTGCTCAGCGCCTGGACCCTCACCGCGGGCGACCGGTTGCGCCGGATCCAGACCGGCCAGGCCCAGGACTACCTCTACGGGATCGCGCTGGGCGTGCTGGTCCTCATGGTCTGGATGCGCTGGCCCAAGTAATCATGGCCTCCTTCCCGGTTCTCTCGATCATCACCTGGGCGCCTTTCGTGGGGGCGCTCCTGATCATGTTCATGGCCCGCCGGAACGCGCTGCTGGTGCGCTGGCTCGCGGTCGTCTCCACCAGCGTGTCCCTCGTGCTCTCGATCGCGGTCTACGTGGCCTACGATCGGGAGGCGGCGGGGTTCCAGTTCTACGAGGATTTCCCGCTGGTGCCCGCGCTCGGCATCAACTACCAGCTGGGCGTCGACGGCATGAGCCTGCTGATGATCCTGCTCACCTCGATCATCATCTTCGCGGGAGCGTGGGCCTCGTGGACCGTGAAGGTCCGCAGCCAGGAGTTCTACGCGCTCCTCCTGATCCTGGTGACCGGCGTCTACGGGGTCTTCGTCTCCCTCGACCTCTTCGTGCTCTTCCTGTTCTACGAGATCGCGGTGCTCCCGATGTACCTCCTCATCGGCATCTGGGGCTCGAGCGGCGAGGTGCGGCCGCAGGGCATCTTCGGCTGGGCGTTCGGCCGCACCGGGGTGGGCACCAAGGAGTACGCGGCGATGAAGCTGACCCTGTACCTGCTCTTCGGGTCGGCCTTCATCCTGGTGGGCATCCTCGCCCTCTACGTGGCGGGCGATTCCTCGTCGTTCTCGTTCCTCGAGATGGAGCTGACCCAGTTCGACCCGAAGCTGCAATCCTGGGTCTTCCTCGCGTTCTACGTGGGGTTCGGCATCCTGGCCGGCATCTGGCCGCTCCACACCTGGTCCCCCGACGGCCACGCCTCCGCGCCGACCGCGGTCTCCATGCTCCACGCCGGGGTGCTGATGAAGCTCGGGGCCTACGGCGTGGTGCGGCTCGGCATGGGCCTGCTGCCGGACGGCACGCTGCAGTGGTCGTGGCTGGTGGGCACCATCGCCTGCGTCAACATCGTCTACGGCGCCCTCTCGGCCATGGCCCAGACGGATCTCAAGTACGTCATCGCGTACTCCTCGGTCTCCCACATGGGTGTGGTGATGCTGGGCATGGCCACGCTCACCGAGGTGGGGCTGAACGGCTCCGTCTTCCAGATGTTCGCCCACGGGCTGATGACCGGGCTCTTCTTCGCCCTGGTCGGCCTCGTCTACGAGAAGTCGCACTCGCGCGAGATCTTCAAGATGAGCGGGTTCGGGCGGATGATGCCGGGCATCGCCACCGCCTTCACCATCGCCGGCCTCTCCTCGCTCGGGCTCCCCGCCACCGCGGGCTTCGTGGCCGAGCTGCTCACGTTCATGGGCGCGTGGCAGTCCTCGTACTCCTGGTGGCTCTTCCCGGGCGTGCTCGGAGCCTATCTCACGTCGATCTACGTGTTGCGGGTGACCAAGCAGATCTTCTGGGGGCCGCCGTCCACCGACCCGCACTTCCTGAACCTGCCGGACGCGCGCGGGCCCGAGTGGGCCGCGCTCTGGATCCTGGTCGCCACGATCGTGCTCTTCGGGGTCTGGCCCTCCCTGGCGCTCGGACCGGTCGATACCGCCACGATGCCGCTCCTCAACCGGCTCTGGGTGCTCCAGTGACCGGGCTGACCGTGAGCGGCCCGCTGGGCCTCGAGCTCGGCCTGGCCGTCCTGATGCTGCTGGTCTTCTTCGTGGGCCTCTTCATGCGCTCCGAGGACAAGCGCCGGGTCGGCGTGCTCAGCGCGGTCGGCCTCGTGATCCTGTTCGGCCTCGCCTGGCGGGCCGAGGGGGGTACCGAGATGTTCCGGGGTGCCCTGGTACAGGACGAGCTCGCCCTGTTCGCCAAGCGCCTCTTTCTCCTGGCCACCCTGCTCGGAGTGCTCGCCTCTCTGCCGCTCCGGGCGGTCGCTTTCGCCCGCCGGGCCACCGAGTACTACCTGGCCATCCTGGCCTCGTTGCTCGGCATGCTGATCCTGTCCTCGGCGCGCGACCTGATCCTGCTCTTCGTGGCCTTCGAGCTGATGTCGATCCCCCTCTACTACCTGGCCGGCTTCCTGAAGCGCGAGCCGGAGGCGGTGGAGGCGGCGCTGAAGTTCTTCCTGATGGGCACGGTCTCCTCGGCCGTGCTGGCCTACGGGCTGTCCTTCATCTACGGGGTCAGCGGCACCACCGACGTGCGCGGGATCGCGGCCGCCATGTCGACGGGGCATCCGATGATGCTGCTCGGCATGCTGCTGGCCCTGGGCGGGCTGGGCTTCAAGATCGCCGCGTTCCCGTTCCACATGTGGGTGCCCGACACGTACGAGGCCGCCAGCACGCCCTTCGTGGCGTGGCTCTCGGTGGCGCCCAAGGCGGCCGGCTTCATCCTGATCTTCCGGCTCTACCTCGAGGGCATGGGCGATCGCGTGCTCTTCTGGGTGCCCGCGGCGGCCGGCCTCGCCACCGTCACCATCATCGGCGGCAACCTGATGGCGATCCCGCAGCAGAACGTCAAGCGGCTGCTGGCCTACTCGGGCGTGGCCCACATCGGCTACATGCTGATCGGGTTCGCCGCCGTCTCGGCCAACGGCGTCGCGATGATGCTCTTCTACCTGGTGGCGTATCTATTCGGAAACATGGGGGCATTCATGGTGGTCGAGGTCGTGGCCCAGGCCGAGGGCTCCGAGGGCATCTCGGCGTATCGCGGCCTCGCCCAGCGCTCCCCGATCCTCGCGCTCTGCATGCTGCTCTTCCTGCTCTCGCTGGGGGGCATTCCCTTCGTCGCCGGTTTCTGGGCGAAGCTCTACGTCTTCTGGGCGGCGGCGGAGCAGGGGCTTTACTGGTTAGTTCTGGTGGGGGCCGTCCTGACCGTGGTGGCCCTCTTCTACTACCTGCTGATCGCCAAGAGCATGTACATTGACCTGCCCGAGCGGCGCGATCCGATCCCGGTCGCCCCGCTCCTGTCCTTCTGCATCTTCCTCTGCGTGCTCGGTGTCGTCATCACCGGGCTGTATCCGACGCCGCTGGTCGTGGCCGCCCTGCGGGCAGCCGGCCCACTCTTCTAACTGTCTTCAGGAATTTTAAGAGTTAGGCGAAGGAGTTAGCGAACGGCCTGGGCGGGCGCCTGTGTCACGGTATCCAGCGCCGCGCGCACGGTCCGTCCGATGGTCTCCGGCGTGAACGGTTTCTGCAGGAAGGGCGGACCGTCGGTGACGGCGTGGTCGGTGTACCCCGACATGAACAGGATCGCGGTCTCCGGACGCTCCGCGAGCAGGTTCCGGGCGAGCGCGGGCCCGCCCATCTCGGGCATCACCATGTCGGTGACCAGCAGGTGGATGGGGTCTGGATGTCGCGCGGCCAGCTCCAGGGCCTCGCTCGGCCGGCCGACGCTCAGGGCGCAATAGCCGTAGTCGGCGAGCACCGCGCGGACGAGGTCGCGGACCTCCGCCTCGTCCTCGACCACGAGCACCGTCTCGGTGCCCCCTCTGACCGGAGCGGTCGACTCCTCGGCCGCAGTCTGCACGTCCTCGACCGTGGGAAGGGCGATGGTGAAGGTGGTGCCGACCCCCGGCTCGCTGTCGACCTCGATGGTACCGCCGCTCTGCCGGACGATCCCGTAGACGGTCGCCAGACCGAGGCCCGTCCCCTTGCCGGGCTCCTTGGTCGTGAAGAAAGGCTCGAAGATCCGGGCCCGGGTGTGGGCGTCCATGCCGGTCCCGGTGTCGGTCACCGCGACCCGGACATGCGACCCGGAGCGCCCCTCGCTGGCGTCCGTCTCGCTCGTCTCGACCGCGGATGTCTCGATGGTGATCCGTCCCCCGTCGGGCATCGCGTCGCGGGCGTTGACCACGAGGTTCACGATCACCTGCTCGATCTGTCCACGGTCCACCTTCACCCGGCCGAGGCTCCCGCCCGGCACGACCGTCAGCTCGACCTGCTCGCCAATCAGCCGCTGAAGGAGGTCGGTCATGCCGGTGACCACCTCGTTGAGGTCCAGGACCGCGGGATCGAGTACCTGCTTCCGGGTGAACGCCAGTAGCTGTCGGGTCAGCACCGCCGCGCGCTCCGCGGTATCGTCGATGCTCTTGACGGAGCGGCGATGCGGATGGTCGGCCGTCATGGCGTCGAGCAGCAGGCGGCTGCGACCCAGGATGACGGTCAGGAGGTTGTTGAAATCGTGCGCGATCCCTCCCGCGAGGCGCCCGACCGCCTCCATCTTCTGGAGCTGGCGAAGCTGCACCTCGCTCTCCTGGAGCGCCTCCGCGACGCGGCGCCGATCGATCTGTCGGGCGATGTCACCCGCGGCGGCTCCGAAGCCGCTCAGGGCCATGTCGTCGAGCTCGTGGCTCGCGAGGGAGGCCACGATGCCGACCAGCCGGTCGTCCACCAGGAGGGGCTGGCTCACCAGCGCCTCCAGCCCTTCGGTGACAGCCCATTCGAGCGCGGGCTCGGGGAGATCCTTCGCCAGCGAGATGGCGGTGTATGGCCGCCCTTGCCGGACGAGCCGACCGAGCTCGGGGTCGTTCATCGGGATCCGTGAGGCGTCTATCGCTCGCCCCGGAGCGACCGCGCTCGCCCGCAGCTCGAGGGTCTCCTCGTCGGTCCCGACGATCCAGACTCCCACCATCGCCAGATCCAGATGGCGTCTCACGATCTCCGCGCACGCGGTGAGACTCTCGGGGAGCGGGTGGCTGGCGTTCAGCGCGGCGCCAAGCTCCCGACGCATGGCCAGGGCATCGAACTGCCGTCCGAGCTGCCCCGCCATCCGGTTGAACGAGGTGGCGAGATCCTCGAACTCATCGCGGCTGGCGACCTCGACCCGGGTCTCGAGGTCGCCCGTCGCGAGGCGACGCGTGCCCTCCTGGAGCCGCTCGAGGGGCGTCAAGCTCTTCCGGATCTGGCGCACGCTCAGGAGGAGGACCATCAGCACCGTGAGGAGCGCGACGAGGAGGAACGTGCGGGTGAAGCGGGCGATCGGGGCCAGGACGGTGGCCTTGGGCTGGTTCAGGACGATCGTCCATCGTGGTATGGAGAAGGTGGACTGAAGAAACAGAGACCAGTGCGTCGCGATGTACTCGACGGGGCCGTCGTTCCACTCGAAGTGTCCCGCGGTGCGCTGGTCCGCCCGCCGCGTCACCGACTCGGGGAGTGGCCGAGCCGCGCCGAAGGACGAGAACAGCAGATGGCCCGATTCGTCCAGGACGATCAGCTTGACGCCCGGCTGCAGCCCGGCCTCGTCCTGGATGGTCCAGAGGTAGCTGGGATTGACAGCACCGTGCAGGATCCCGCGTGCGGGATGCGCCCGATCCAGCGCCCGGCTCACGAAGAAGCGGACGCGACCTTCCGTGTTGCGCTCGGTCGACAGCACGGTCTTTCCGATGGCCAGGCGGGCCTGCTGCTGGGGCGTCAGGGTCGGGAGCCGGTCCAGCTCTCCGGCGAGCAGGCGAGGCTCGCGGTCCCCGACGGCCAGGAGCACGCCGGTGACGGGCCGCTCGAGCTCGGCGCCGCGGACCGCATCGGCCCGCTCGGCCGTTGACCCGATGGCGGCCTCGGCGGCGAGCAGGCGCTGGAGCAGGTTCATCGCGACCGACTTGCTCGCCTGCTGGAGCTGTCGCTGGCTCTGCTCGTGCAGTTCGGACGTCACCTGCCGGAAGGCGAGGATCGCGAGGACCGAGACCGGGAGGAGCGCGCAGGTGACGAACAGCACGAAGGTCCGACGGGCTACCCGGCTGGTGAACACGCGGAGGTCTGGCTTCATCGCGAGGGTGTCCGGCTCAGTAGCGGGAGGCGAGCCCGATGAAGTTGCCGTCGTTGGCGCGAACGATGTCGTCCCGACTGTGGGACGCGGTCAGCGGGGGACTGCTCTGGCCGTCCTTGCCGTTGCTGAAGAGATCGAAGCTCGAGTTGATCGGGACCAGGTTGTGGTCCTTTCGCCAGTGGCCCTGCGGAGTCGCGGCGAACGACTGTACACGTACGCGTTCCCCCACGGGTCCTTGAACCCGGCGCGTCCGATCTCGGCGAGGCCGTTGGGTAGCCGATCGTTCATGTACTCGAACGTGTCGATCTCACCGCCGATGGTCGCGAGGTCGGCGATGGCCCGGGCGACCCTGGTCTGCTCGGTCACGTCGGAGAAGAAGAGGAGCGCGATCGTCGCGAGCGTCGCGATGAACGCCACGATGATCAGCAGCTCGATGAGGCTCAAGCCCCGCTGGCTGGTCGCGTGCCTCCCGAGCAGGCGAAGGCACCGGCCGACACGCCTGGACCACGGGCCTCGGCAGGAATGCCGTCCTCGAGCGGTGTCCACGATCCACGAGGCACTCATGTTTTTCGGACCCGACGCCGTCGGGTCCATGCACAAGGAGCAAGCTGAGTGCCAGCCCTCGAGGCAGCAACTTGCTTCCAGATCAAGTGCTTAGGCGTGGTTATGGGCACAGGATTTCGCGTCGGCGCCCCGCGGTGACGAGTCGCCGCCTGGAACGGACGAAAAGTGCGATCCGGGGATGCGTCCGATGGGCGCCGAGGGCGGCGACCGGGTGGCCGATCTTAGAGCCCGCCACCGGCCCATCCTCGCGAAATTATTGCTATATACTACGTGGGCCATGCCAACCCTGCCGGTCGGCAAGCTGCCGCCGCAGCTCCTCCAGCGCCTGCTGAGCGCGCACGCCTCCGACGATCCGCGCGTGATCGTGGGACCGCAGGTCGGCGAGGACGCGGCCGTGCTCGACATCGGCGATCGCTACCTGATCGCGACCGCCGATCCGATCACGTTCGCGACGGACGAGCTCGGCTGGTACGCGCTGCACGTCAACGCGAACGACCTCGCGGTGCGCGGTGCCCGGCCGCTCTGGTTTCTCGCCACCGTCCTGCTGCCCGAGGGCCGCGCGACCGAGCTCGGCGTCGAGCGACTCTTCACCGAGCTGCGCGAGGCCTGCACGGAGCTGGGCGTGGCGCTCGTCGGCGGACACACGGAGGTGACCGCGGGGCTCGCGCGGCCGATCGTCTCCGGCTGCATGCTGGGCGAGGTGGAGAAGGATCGCCTGGTGACCACCGGCGGGGCGCGGCCGGGCGACGTGCTGCTCCTGACCAAGGGCGTGCCGCTCGAGGGCGCGGCGATCATCGCACGCGAGAGCGCGGCGGAGGCCGAGCGGCGCGGGGTTCCGGCCGACGTGGTGAAGCGCGCGCGCGATTTCCTGCGCGACCCCGGGATCAGCGTGGTGCCGGAGGCGCGGGCCGCCTGCGCGGCGGCGCGGGTGCACGCGATGCACGACCCGACCGAAGGTGGCGTGGCCACCGCGTGCTGGGAGCTGGCCCAGGCCGCCGACGTGGGGCTCCTCGTGGATCGCGAGCGCATCCCGGTGCTGCGCGAGGGCCGCGTGCTGTGCGAAGCTTTCGGTCTCGACCCACTCGGGACGATCGCCTCGGGCTCCCTGCTGCTCGCGGTGGATCCGGCCGACGCCGCGAGTGTGATCGCGGCCTGCCGCGGGGTCGGGGTGGACTGCACCGCGATCGGCCGCGTCACCCCGGCCTCGCAGGGCGTGAGCCTCGCGAGCGGGGGCCACGCGCGTCCCATGCCCACGTTCCCGCAGGACCAGATCACCCGCATCTTCTCGGAGGGCTAGGATGCCTCAGATCGGTTACGCGCATCGCCAGGCGCCCATGGGCCACCGCGGCATGGTGGCCGCGTGCCACCCCCTCGCCGCGCTGGCGGGCGTGGACGTGCTGAAGTCGGGTGGCAACGTGGTGGACGCCGCCATCGCCACCAACGCCGTCCTCGCGGTCACCCAGCCCAACTTCTGCGGGGTGGGCGGCGACATCTTCTGCCTCTACCGCGAGGCGGCCACGAAGCGCGTGCACTTCCTGGGCGGCGCGGGCCGGTCGGGCGCGCGCGCCACGCTCGACGAGCTCGGGCGACGCGGCCTCACCACGGTGCCGGGAATGGGCCCCGGCTCGGTGTCGGTGCCCGGCGCGACGCGAGGCTGGCGCATGCTGCTCGATCGCTTCGGCACGCGCCCGCTGGCGTCGCTCCTCGAGCCGGCGATCCACTACGCGGGCGAGGGATTCCCGCTCTCCGACGTGGTCGCGCAGGCCATCCGCGAGAAGGCGCCCGCCGCGGACGATCCGGAATGGCACCGCGTCTTCGTGCCCGGCGGCAAGTTCCCGCAGACCGGCGACCGCTTTCGCCAGCCCGACCTTGCACGCACGCTGACCGAGCTGGGCGGCGAGCCCGAGCTCTTCTACAAGGGGCGCGTGGCGCGCGCGATCGCGGACCGCATGGCCGGCGAGGGCTTTCTCACCGCGGAGGATCTGGCCGCGCACGACGGCGAGTGGGGCGAGCCGATCTCGACCACCTATCACGGTTACACGGTGTACGAGACGCCGCCGCCCACGCAGGGCCTCGCCGCGCTGCTGACGCTGAACCTGCTCGAGGGCTTCGACCTCACGCGCCATGAGATCCACTCGCCCGAGCATCTGCACCTGCTGATCGAGATGACCAAGCTGGCCTACGCCGACCGGAACCGCTGGGTCGCCGATCCGGCGCACGAGCGGGTGCCGGTCGAGGTCCTGCTGAGCAAGCGCTTCGCGGAGAAACGGCGGCGGGCGTTCGATCCGGTGCGCGCCCAGGACCACTGCTGGGGCCCGATCGACGGCGACACCACCGGATTCGTGGTCGCGGACGGGCAGGGGAACATCATGAGCGTGATCCAGAGCCTCTACAAATCGTTCGGCTCGGTCGTGGTCGCGCCGGACACCGGCGTCGTGCTGCAGAACCGCGGCGCCTACTTCAACACCGATCCCACGCACCCGAACTGCTTCGCGCCCGGCAAGCGGCCGTTCCACACCCTGATCGCCTCCGTGGTCACGAAGGGCGATGAGCCGGTGCTGGGCTACTCGAACATGGGCGGCGACGGCCAGGCGATGTTCCACGCGCAGTCGCTCACCAACGTGCTCGACTACGGCCTGGAGATCCAGGAGGCCATCGAGCGGCCGCGCTTCGTGGCCGGGCCCATCGATCCGGGCGACGTCGTGGACCAGGTGCGGATCGAGAGCCGCGTGCCCGCGGCGACCCGCGAGGCGCTCGGCCGCATGGGCCACAAGGTCACGCCGGTGTCCGACTTCTTCATGCGGATGGGCCACGCGCACGGCATCACGCTCACCGGCGGCACGCTGCGCGGCGGAGCGGACCCCCGCGGCGACGGCGCCGCGATAGGCTTCTGATGGCTACCGGGCGCGTGCGTGCGCTCCTGGCCGGACTTGCGGTCGCGGGACTGCTCGTGGCGCCGGCGGGCGTGGCGGCCGAGGAGTGGGGGGGCATCGAGCCCGGCATCACCACGATCGACCAGGTGCGCGCGCGCTACGGCGCGCCGAGCAAGGAGACGCGCGCCAAGGAGCAGGGCTACGATACGATGCAGTGGGTTTTCGAGGACA
>CAVXJS010000023.1:0-15338 GCA_963762145.1 uncultured Candidatus Rokubacteria bacterium | reverse complement strand
GGTGGTCCATTTCTGGGCGGCGCCGCCGACACCGCCATCTACCAGCTTCCAGACATTCCCTTGCTCATCGAGGGCGTAGACCAGCGCATACGGTGGCTGGCTCGGCATCGTTGCGACACTGATCTGGATGAACTGTTCGTTGCTCATGGTCCTGGTTCTCCTTGCGCGCCGTGAGTGTTAGCGCACCCCGAGGGCGTCTTTCCGTTACCGAGCGTCCCGCTTCGCCTGGCGTCGTTGCCCGCGCGCCTGGGAATGGGCTTGGATCGCGGTCGCCCGGCTCTTCTGGAACTGCCGCTTGGCGACGTTCTCCACGGCACTCGACCGGGCCGCTTTACGGCGACTGGCCATCTTGGAGGCTGCGGCGGCGGCGGCGGCTTCCTGATTCGGCGCGGTGACCCGGGCCGATGCTTTCTTGCTCTTTTTCATTCCGTACTCCAATACCTTATGCGACGGGTTTAGGCCCGGAACGTCTTACTCCTGCGTCACGTCTCCTTCTCCAGCCTGATCGTCGGCAGGAGCACCGATTCTCGGATCACTAGGCCGGGGCGGGTCGGCATGCTCTGAACTCAATGGGGCCTGTGAACTCTCATTCTGCGAGGTCTGATTCTGCGAACTCTCAGGAGCCGGTCCCCGAGAAGAACCAAGAGGGTCCCCACAAGCAATCCGGCGATACCGAGACCTACCGCGCCACGCTCCGCACTCGCACCGGGCAACCATGCTGTGCCCGCTAGCAGAAACGAGGTGAGAGCCGCCAGCGGCAACGCCAGACTGTGAAAGCCAACCACGATCATCGAGAGCCCGGCCACGTCAGTTGGGGTCGCGGACACCGACAGGAGAACGGCCACCATCAGCACCATCGCCCCATCCCGACCAGGAGCACTGCCCAGCCACTTTATCGTGTCAGGATGTATCGTGTTGGCCGCGGTGTCGACCAGGAGCATCCAGAGCGCTCCGCATACCAAACCCGCGACGAACGCCACGAGTAGCTTCGTCCACTTCCGCCCGCGCCGATGCCCGAAGACAGACACTACGAACCCGGCGCCGAATGGAAGGGACACTGCATCACCAGGTTCTTCTCCTTTGCGGATGGCTGGTCCGGGCTTCCGCGGCGAGCTCACTCGATCACCTGATCCGCCCGCTGCAGCAGCGACGGCGGGATCGTCAGGCCGAGCGCCTTCGCGGTCTTCAGGTTGATGACCAGCTCGAATTGGTCGGCTGCTCGACGGGCAGATCGGCGGGTTTGGCGCCCTTCAGGATCTTGTCAACGTACGTGGCGCGCGCCGGAACAGATCGGAAAGTTCGGCCCGTAGGACATGAGCCCCCCGGCTCCACACTCTCCCTGACCGTACATTGCTGGCAGCCGATCCTGGCTGCGAGGTCTGCGAGCCGTGTTCGGTGAGAGTTGAACATCGGGTCTGGCACCACGAGGAGGGCTCCGACGCGCTCTCTGGCCATCGCCGAAAATGCGCCTCAAACTGGTTGGCCCTCGCGCCGCCACGACCTGAAGCTGCATTCCTAACGATTCGGGCCGCGGCCTTTCACCTCCCAGATCAGGAGCGGAAGTCTGATTGGCTGGGTTCCAGAGGATGGCCACGCGGCTGACCCTTGGTACAGCTTGCCTGAGGAGCTCCAGCGCTTGCCCCGATCTCTGTACCCACGTGTCCGTCATCCCTGTAACGTTCCCCCCCGGCTGCGCGACGCTCGAGACGAGACCGCTGCCAACAGGATCACCAGCGCCCTTCATGACGATGGGGATCGTCTGGGTCGCGTTCTTGGCCGCCACGCTTGGGGGCCGGCTCGACATGATGACGTCAACCTTGAGGCGGACCAATTCGGCCGCAAGGGCCGGGAGCCGATCGGGTTGGTCCTCAGCGTCTCGATACTCGATCGTGATGTTCTGGCCCTCGACCTAGCCGAGCTCCCGCAGCCCCCCCGGAACGCGCCCCACAGGAGAGGTGCACCCGCTGGAGCATTGAACGGGATATTCCCCCAGAGAATGCCTATCCGAAAGCATCTTCCTTGCCTGCTGGGCCTCGGCGGCAACCGGCGCGGCGAGGAGCGCACCCGCGAGGTGCCGAGGAATGCGCGGCGATCATCACTCGATCACCTGGTCCGCCCGCGGCAGCAGCGACGGCGGGATCGTCAGGCCGAGGGCCTTCGCGGTCTTGAGGTTGATGACCAGCTCGAACTTGGTGGGCTGCTCGACCGGGAGGTCGCCGGGCTTGGCGCCCCGGAGGATCCGGTCGACGTAGATCGCTACGCGTCGACGCAAGTCGTCGAATTGTTCGCGCTATACGTCATGAGGCCTCCCGCTTCGACGCCACACCGTCTCGACGTACATCGGCGGGCAGCCGGTGCTTAAGCCGCGAAGAGTCTGCGATGCGACGGCCGTGGCTGAGCGAACATCGGGTTCGGGCACGACGAATGCATCGCCGTGGCGCCGTCGCCACCGACCTCGCCGAATGCGCTCTCGAAGCTGCTCGGGACTACGGACCTCTACGAACGTCGATTCGGAGCCCGATAAAGTGGTGGCCGCCTTCCTCCGTCTCGCGCACCCGGTGGGCGTAGTCATCACTGTTCACCCGGGTTCACCAGGAGCCTCACACGTCGACAGCCCCGGGAGACAGTTCCTTGAGCGGCTACGCGAGTCGCTTGCCCGCTTGCTCGGCACCGAGCCCCTGAGATCCCCGTGAGATTCCCGCTCGGGCCGGGCGAGACTCGAAGACGAGGCCCGCGCTGATCGGCTCGCCGAGCGTCTCGAACCACGACTGGGATCGACGTCGTCACGCGCTTCGCAGCCAGCGCGGCGGGAGCGTGAGTTGGCAAAGAAGCACGTCGACCGGGAGACTGACCAGTTCGAGGAGCGAGGGCCTGGAAGACGATCCATAGGCTCCATCGGCATATCGGCTTTCGACGACGAGGTTCTTTCCTTCCGTCCAGCCAAGCTCACGCAACCGCCCGAGTGAAAGCCTCGCGGTTGACGCGACGCTCGCCCCGACTCTAAGGTTGATCTCGAACTCGGAGGTGAGGAAACCGACGCGAGCTGGGCCTTCCCTGCCGGCTGCGCCTCGGCGGCGAGCGGCGCCGCGACGAGGCCGCCGCTCAGGGCGCTAAGGAACGCGCGACGATTCATGCTGCTCTCCCCCTAGCTTTTTCAGCGCGGCCTCGAGCAGGTCCCGGATCTCCCGGTCCCGGCCCGCCTGCGTGGACTAGACTCGCGGGCAAATCCAATCCCAGTTCTGCTCACCCCACTGGGCGACCCACTTCACCGCCTAGTCCATTTCCATTTCATTTCCATTCGGTGGGGTCATTGCGGGGCATTCTGTGGTTTTCCGGGGTCTCCCGCGCCGTCGTGGAATTGCGCGAGAAACCCCGGAAAACCTTGATTCAGAAGTTGGTGGCCCCAACGGGATTCGAACCCGTGTTTCAGCCTTGAGAGGGCCGTGTCCTAGGCCTCTAGACGATGGGGCCGCCCGACCGACTACCGTGCTGCGCGCGCCCGAACCTACGTGTTCACAGCGCGGAGAAGCCATGAAATGGCTGGGGGTGGAGGGCTCGAACCCCCATTACCAGGGCCAGAACCTGGCGTCCTACCATTAGACGAACCCCCAGCAGCGCTGGCCATTGTACGAGCGCGCGCTGCGGAGTGTCAAGGCGAGGCGTGCCCCGGACTTAGGGCGCAGCTACTGGACCGAGCTCTTCAGCGTGCGGCTCGGCTTGAAGCGAGGTACCCGGCAGGCCGGAATCTTGATGGCCTTGCCGGTGCGCGGGTTGCGCCCGTTGCGCTCGGCGCGACGGCCCACCAGGAAGGTGCCGAAGCCGCCAATGGTCACCCGGCGGCCCCGCTTGAGCGAATCGAACACCCCATCGAGGATGGCGTTGAGCGCCTTCTCGGCAGACACCTTGGAGCCGCCCGAAGCCTTCGCCATCGCCGCGACCAGGTCCGCCTTGATCATGAGCCTTACTACGCGCCCGCGCGGGCCGAAGTCAAGCGCCCACCTGCTCCACCGCGTGGAGCAGGGCCTGCGGCGTGAACGGCTTCGACAGCACGGGGGCGCGCGTGGCCTCCAGGACGCGCCACGCGTCCTCGTTCGCGGTATCGCCGGTCATGAACAGGAACCGCTTGGCGAGCTCCTTCTGCTGCGCCACCGCGGCGCGGTAGAAGTCGGCGCCGTCGCCCTCGGGCATGCGCACGTCGGAGAGGACCAGGTCGTAGTCCGCCCCCCGCAGCCGATCGAGTGCGGCCCGGCCGCCCGAGGCGACGTCCACATGCCAGCCCTGGTCGTCCAGCACCGTGGTGACCAGCTCCACGATGGCCGGCTCGTCGTCCACCACCAGCGCCCGGCGGCCTCGCCCCACCGCTCGCGCGGGCTCGAGCCCGCGGGGGCCCTCGGCGACCGGATCTTCCGCGAGCCCACCCGACATCACCGAAGGCAGCTCGAGCGTGAAGACCGTACGCCCGGGCTCGCTCTCCACCGCGAGACGCCCGCCGTGCTGCTCCACGATGCCGTACGACACGCTGAGGCCGAGCCCCGTGCCTTCGCCGACCTTCTTGGTCGTGAAGAACGGCTCGAAGACGCGCGGCAGCACCGAGGGCGCGATGCCGGGGCCGTTGTCGGCCACCTGCGTGATGACCCACGTCGTGTCGCCCGTCTGCCGGGCGCTCGTGGTGAGGCGGATCCGGTCGCCGGTGCGGCGGCCCCCCACGCCGCTGCCCAGGATGGCCTGCTCGGCGTTCAGGATCAGGTTCAGGGCGACCTGCTGGAGCTGGTGGACGTCGCCCTCCGCGCGCGGCACGTCCGCCGCGAAATCCGTCTCCACGAGAATGCCGGAAACCGCGAGCTGGGTGTCCCGGAGGCTCAGGATCTGCCGGACGACGTCCTTCATCTCCACCGGGCGCCGCTCGGGCTTCCGTTGCCGCGAGAAGAGCAGCAGGCTCTGGATGATCTTCGCCATGCGCGCGCCCTGCGCCACGATCGCCTCGATGGGCCGCCGCGCGTCGTCCGGCACCCCGCGGCTCAGCAGAAGCTGGCCGTAGCCGATCACCACCGAGAGCGGATTGTTCAGCTCGTGGGCCACGCCCGAAACGAGCTGGCCCACCGCGGAGAGCTTCCCCGCCTGCAGGAGCTGGGCCTGCGTGTCCTGCAGCTCGCGCAGGCGCTGCCGCGCTTCCTCGTACAGCCGGGTGTTGTCGACGAACAGGCGCGCGTTGCGCATCGCCACCGCGGCCTGCGCCGCGAACGCGGGCAGCAGCGTACGGTCACCGCCCTGGGGCAGGCCGTCGCGCTTGAGGTTCATGGTGAGCACGCCGAGCAGCTCCTCGCCCGCCGCAACCGGTACGCCGCAGAAGGCCACCAGGTCGCGGCTCAGGGCCCACTGAGCGGCCATGATGCGCTCATCCGTCGCGACGTCTTCGACGAAGAGCGGCTCGCGATGGCGCGCGATCCAGCCGGTGCCTCCCTGCGCCATCGTCAGGAAGGTGGGCAGCTCGACCTCGCCGATCGCCGGATCCGTCGTCCACGCGCGCCGGATCAGCAGCCCCGCAGCCCGGTCGACCTCCCAGAGCACGACGTTGTGGGCGCCGGTCAGCGTGGAGAGCGCGTCGGTGATCTGCTGGAGCAGCCGGTCCGGGTCGAGCTGCTGGGAGAGGGCGAGGGTGAGCTGCGCGAGCACCTCGAGGCGACGCTGCCGTCGCTCCGCGGCGGCCTCGGCGGCCTGCCGTTGCGCCTGCGCCCGTCTCGCGGTGCGGCGCATGAATGCCCAGCCGCCGAGGAGCGCGGCGAGCAGCAGCCCGACGAGAACGGAATCCAGGACCCAGCGCATCGCTATCGAGCGCCGGTACCGCCGACGCTCGGTCAGTATAGCCCACCTGACGTATAATGCCGCCATGCCGCGAGGGGGAATCTTCGATGTCTCCTTCCTGATTCTCTCCTCGCTCGCCGTCGTATTCGCGATCGTCGCCTACGTGAAGGACCCGGGCCTCCCGCTCCTCGGCGCCCGCAACGGCCTCGCTCTCCTCTGGTTCATCATCCCGCGCCTCGTCCCCGCGCTCATCCTGGCCGGCATGCTCCAGGTGGTGATCCCGCAGGACACGGTGGCGCGCTACTTCGGCCGCCAGTCCGGCTTCGGCGCCATCTGCATGGCGAGCATCGCGGGCGTGATCACGCCGGGCGGACCGATGGTGAGCGTGCCGCTGCTGGTGGTGCTCTCCAACTCCGGGATGGCGCTCGGGCCGCTCGTGGCCTACATGACCGCGTGGTCCCTCTTCGGGATGCAGCGGATCATCGCGTGGGAGGCTCCCCTCATGGGCTGGCACTTCGTGGCGGTGCGCACCGCCTCGAGCCTCGTCTTCCCGATCGTCGCGGGCTGGCTCGTGACGCTCTACTACCACGAGTAGGCGCACCGGCGTGGCCTTCGCAAACCTCCGCGAGTTCATCGCCCACCTGGAGAAACAGGGCTCGCTCCGGCGCGTGAGCGCGCCGGTCTCGCGGGATCTCGAGATCGCCGAGATCACCGACCGCGTGTCCAAGAGCGCGGGCGGGCACAACGTGGCCCTGCTCTTCGAGAACGTGCAGGGCTCCGAGATGCCCGTGCTGATCAACGCCTTCGGCTCTCCCGATCGCATGGCCGCCGCGCTCGGGGTCGGCCACCTCGACGAGCTCTCGGCGCGCGTGGCGAAGCTGATCGATCTGCGCATGCCCGGCTCGGTGTTCGACAAGCTCCGCAAGCTCGGCACGCTCTTCGACGTGGTCAAGGCGGGCCCCAAGCGCGTGAGCTCGGCCGCGTGCCAGGAGATCGTCGAGACCGAGCGGCCGTCCCTCGCTTCCCTGCCCGTGCTCCGCTGCTGGCCGGGCGACGGCGGCCGCTACATCACGCTGCCGATGGTGTTCACGCGCGATCCGGTCACCGGCGCGCGCAACGTGGGCATGTACCGCCTGCAGGTCTACGACGACCAGACCCTCGGCATGCACTGGCAGATCCACAAGGGCTCGGCCGAGCATCAGCGCCTCGCCGAAGAGCGCCGGGAGCCGATGGAGGTCGCCATCGCGCTCGGCGGCGATCCCTGCGCGATCTACTCGGGCTCCGCGCCCCTGCCCCCGGGCGTCGACGAGATGGTCTTCGCGGGCTGGCTGCGCGGCTCGGGCGTGCCGATGGTGCCGTGCAAGACGGTGCACGTGGACGTGCCCGCCGAGGCCGAGATCGTGCTGGAGGGCTGGGTGGATCCGGCCGAGCGACGGCTCGAGGGGCCCTTCGGCGATCACACCGGCTACTACTCCCTGGCGCGCGACTATCCGGTGTTCCACCTCCGGGCGATCACGCGCCGGAAGAACCCGATCTACCCGACCACGATCGTGGGCCGCCCGCCCCAGGAGGACTACTGGCTGGGCAAGGCCACCGAGCGCATCTTCCTGCCGATCATCCGGATGATGCTGCCCGAGATCGTGGACATGAACATGCCCGCGGAGGGCGTCTTCCACAACCTCGTCATCGTCTCGATCAAGAAGCGCTACCCCGGCCATGCGCGCAAGGTCATGTACGCGCTCTGGGGCCTCGGGCTGATGATGCTGGCCAAGAACATCGTGGTGGTCTCCGACCACGTCAACGTGCACGATCTCTCCGAGGTCGCCTGGCGCGCCACCGGCAACATCGACCCCAAGCGCGACCTGGTCATCGTGGACGGCCCGATGGACGACCTGGACCACGCGGCGATGCGCCACCGCTTCGGCGGCAAGCTCGGCGTGGACGCCACCGAGAAGACGGAGGCCGACGGCATCGGGCAGGCCTGGCCCGACGAGATCGTGATGAGCGACGACATCCGCGCGCTCGTCACGCGGCGCTGGGCCGAGTACGGGCTCTAGGCCCGCGGCCGCCTCCGTGCCCGCCGTTCGCCACCTCCTCGACGCGATCAAGTTCGAGCACACCGTCTTCGCCCTGCCCTTCGCCTACGTGGCGATGGTGCTGGCCGCCGACGGCTGGCCGGGCTGGCACGTGCTGATCTGGGTCACGCTCGCGATGGTGGGCGCGCGCACGCTGGCCATGAGCGTGAACCGCCTCGCCGACCGGTATATCGACGCGGCCAACCCACGCACCGCGCGACGGCACCTGCCCACCGGCCAGCTCACCGCCACCCAGGTGACCGTCGCCGCGCTCCTGGCGGCCGCGCTGCTGCTGGTCTCCGCGTGGATGCTCAACCCGCTCTGCCTGCTGCTCTCGCCGCTCGCGGTGCTGTTCCTGGTCGGCTACTCCTACACCAAGCGCTTCACCTGGCTCTCGCACTGGATCCTGGGCTTCACCGACGGCATCGCGGCGGCGGGCGGCTGGATCGCGGTGCGCGCCGCCTTCGATCCGCCGGTCTACGTGCTCTGGTTCGCTCTCACGGTGTGGATCGCGGGCTTCGACCTCATCTACGCCTGCCAGGACGTGGAGTTCGACCGGCGCACCGGGCTCCACTCGATGCCCGCCCGCTTCGGGATCCCCGCCGCGCTCACCACCGCGCGGATCTGCCACGTGCTCACCATCGCCGCCTTCGCGCTGCTCGGCTGGATGATGGGCCTCGGCCTGTTCTACTGGCTCGGGGTGCTGGTGGTCGCGGGGCTGCTCGTCTACGAGCACTCTCTCGTCTCCCCGAATGATCTATCGCGTCTGGATATCGCCTTCTTCAGCGTCAACGGCTACATCGCGGTGATCCTCTTCTTCGCGGTGCTGGGAGGGCGACTCACGTGACCGAGACGCTCCACGGCGCCGAGAAGGCCCGCTTCGTGAGCGCGATGTTCTCGCGCATCGCCCGCCGCTACGACCTGATGAACGGGCTCATGACGCTCGGCATGCATCACAGCTGGCGCCGGGTAGCCGCGCGCCAGACCATCGCCTCGCCCGACGGCCCCGCGCTCGACCTGGCCACCGGCACCGGCGACCTCGCGATCGATCTCGCCGAGGTGCACCCGCACCGCACGGTGGTCGGCGGCCGACTTCTCGCTCGGCATGCTCTCGGTGGCGCGGGAGAAGATCGACGGGCTCGACGAGGCGCGCCGGGTGCGCCTGCTCGCGGCCGACGCCCTGGCCCTACCCTTCGCCGACCCGCACCTTCGCCTGCGTGACGAGCGCGTTCCTGCTGCGCAACCTGGCCGACCTCGAGCAGGGCCTGCGCGAGATGCGGCGGGTGACCCGGCCGGGCGGCCGCGTGGTCGCGCTCGAGATCACCCAGATGCGCGCGCCCGGCTTCACCACGCTCTTCCGGCTCTACTTCCATCACGTGGTCCCGTGGATCGGCCAGCTCGTGGGCGGCGACCGGGAGGCGTACAGCTATCTGCCGCAGTCGGTGGACCGGTTCGTGACTCCGAACGAGCTGGTGGCGCTGATGGGCAAGGTCGGGCTACGGGGCGTGACCTACCGACGACTCGGACTGGGAACCGTCACGATCCACACCGGGATCGCGTAGGCGCGTCGCCTACCACTCGGGGCTGGAGTACTCCTCCCACACGCGACGCACGACGCGGATCTGCTGGGTGCGCCCGTCCTTCTGGTCGAGCGTGACGATGTCGCCCGCGAAGAGCTGCGCGAGGTCGTGCGTGGTGCCCTCGTCGGTCACCACCAGCGTCTCGCCACAGCTCAGGTCGGTACACACCTCGGCTTCGCCGCGCACGCGGACGGTGCCGGCGGCCTTGTCCACGGACACGATGCTGAAGCGGTTGTGCTTGAGGGAATCGGTCAGGCTGTAGGCCATGGCACCCTCCTTGTCCGACTTGCCCTCGGTTATATCAGGCGTTCCCAGCCCCGGCAAGACCTTCCAGCGGCTTCGCCATGCTAGTATTTTTCGGATCTTATGGCGTTGACCACCCACCGCGGCCGCATCGCCGAGACCTTCTACTCCATCCAGGGCGAAGGCGCCACCGCCGGCCTGCCGGCCATCTTCGTGCGCCTGCAGGGCTGCACCGTCGGCTGTGGCTGGTGCGACACCAAGTACTCGTGGGACCCTGCCGCCGGCCGTGAGGTGGACCTCCCGGGCCTCCTGGACGAGGTGGCCGCCTTCCCCTGCCGCCGGGTGGTGATCACGGGCGGCGAGCCGCTGGAGTCGGCCCTCTTCCCGCCCCTGGCGGCCGCCCTGGCGGCCCGGGAGTACGTCGTCGAGGTCGAGACCTCGGGCACCCGGACCCCCGCGCCCGAGGCCGACGCGAGGATCCAGTGGAACGTGTCGCTCAAGCTCTCGGGCTCGGGCGTCCCGGAGAGCACCCGCGTCAACGCCGGCCGCGATCCGCGCCTTCCTGGCCCGCGGAGCCTGGTGGAAGTTCGTGGTGAGCGAGCCCGGGGAGATCGGCGAGGTGCTCCGGCTGGCCGAGCGCTTCGCGCTGCCCCGTGAGCGGGTGCTGCTGCAGCCGGAAGGCCTGCGGGCAGAGGAGCTGGCCGCCCGCACGCCGTGGCTGGTGGAGGCCTGCAAGACTCACGGCTTCCGCTTCTCGCCGCGCCTGCACATCCTGATCTGGGGCGCGAAGCGGGGCGTCTGATGCCGGCGCGCCGCGCGGTGGTCCTGCTCTCGGGTGGCCTCGACTCGACGACCGCGTTCGCGGTGGCGCGGGCCGAGGGCTTCGACGGCTACGCGCTCTCCTTCGACTACGGCCAGCGGCACGAGCGCGAGCTCGACTCCGCGCGGCGGGTGGCGGCCGCCCTGGGGGCCAAGGAGCATCTGGTGCTGCGCCTCGACCTGCGCGCCATCGGCGGTTCGGCGCTGACCGCGGACATCCCGGTGCCCAAGGGCCGCAGCCACGAGGCCATGGCCACGGGCATCCCCGTGACCTATGTCCCGGCCCGGAACACCATCTTCCTGAGCCACGCGCTGGCCTGGGCGGAGGTGCTCGAGTCGCAGGACATCTTCATCGGGGTAAATGCCCTTGATTACTCGGGATATCCCGATTGCCGTCCGGAATACATCGAGGCGTTCGAGCGCATGGCGAATCTCGCGACCAGGGCCGGCGTCGAGGGCCGGAGCCGGCTCACGATCCACACCCCGCTGATCCGCCTGACCAAGGCCGAGATCGTCCGGCGCGGGGCGGAGCTCGGCGTGGACTTCAGCCTCACGTGGTCCTGCTACGAGCCCCAGCCCGACGGCCGGGCCTGCGGGGCCTGCGACTCCTGCCTGCTCCGACAGAAGGGCTTCGCGGAGGCCGGCCTGCGCGATCCCGTGCCCGCGGCGCGCTGAGCCGCCCCGCCCCTTGTCCGAGCCCGCCGACGTCCTGAGCCGGTTCCCGCGCGAGCGGACCTGGCTGCTCCCCGCGCTGCACGCGCTCCAGCATCGCGATCGCTGGCTCTCGCCCGCGGCGCTCGAGGAGGCGGCCGAGCATCTGCGGGTGCCGAAGAGCGAGGTGTACGGCGTCGCCACGCACTATCCCGAGTTCCGCCTGACCCGGCCCGGGGACCGCGTGGTGCGCGTCTGCGTGGGGCTCTCGTGCCGCGTCCGCGGCGGGCTCGACGTCCTGGACGCCTGCGAGCGGCGCCTCGGCATCGCGGCGGACGCGACGACCGCGGACGGCGCGGTCACGCTCGAGCGGCTCGACTGCGCGTTCGACTGCGCGATGGCGCCGGTGGTGGAGGTGGACGGCGCGCATCGCGGGCGGGTGACCCCGCGGCGGTGGACCGGCTGCTGGCCGCGCCCCCCCACCCTGCCCTCTCCCCCTCCGAGGGCGAGGGTTCGCCCGAACTCCCTCTCCCCTCTGGGGAGAGGGCCGGGGTGAGGGGGCCCGCGGCGACGGACACGCCCCCGCTCACCCTGGTGGTAGGCGCCGGGACCTGCGGCCTCTCGGTCGGCGCCGCCGACACGCTCCGCGCCCTGCGTGACGAGATCACGCGCCTGCAGCTCTCCGCCCGCGTCGTCGCCGGCGGCTGCAACGGCATGTGCTGGGCCGCGCCGGTCGTCACCGTCCTGCGCGGCGACGAGGCCCCGCGCGTGATCCCGCGCGTGACCGCCGACCAGGCCGCCGCCCTGCTGCAGGCCGTGAGCACGGCCCCGCCCCCCGAGCACGCCGACGTGGCCGCGTTCCTCGCCGGCCAGCGGCGCGAGCTGATGAGCCGCTGCGGCGTCACCGATCCGGGCGACATCGCCGACGCGATCCGGCTCGGCTCCTACGGGGCGCTCCGGCGCGCGCTGGCCGAGGCGCAGCCCGAGCGCGTCATCGCGACCATCAAGGCCGCGGGATTGCGCGGCCGCGGCGGCGCCTACTTCCAGGCCGCGCTCAAGTGGGAGGGCGCCCGCCGCGCGGCGGGCCCGGTCAAGTACCTCATCGTCAACGGGGAGGAGGGCGAGCCCGGCATCTTCAAGGACCGCCACCTCCTGGAGGGCGATCCCCACCGGCTCCTCGAAGGCGCGCTGCTGGCCGCCTACGCGGCGGGCGCCACGCGCGTGATCCTCTACATCCACGGCGAGGCGCATCTGGCCGCGCGCCACGTCGAGCGGGCGCTGGACCAGGCCCGGCGCGGCGGGCTTCGTGGGCGAGCGCGTGCTCGGCAGCGACTTCTCGGTCGCGGTCGAGATCCGGCGCGGCGCGGGCGGGTTCGTGCTGGGCGAGGAGACGGCGCTGATGGAATCGCTCGAGGGCCGCCGGGCGATGCCGCGGCCGAAGCCGCCGTTCCCGACCGAGTCGGGCGTCCACGGACGGCCCACCGTCATCAACAACGTCGAGACCCTGTTCACCGTCCCCTTGATCGTCGGGCGCGGCGCCGAGTGGTGGACGGGGCTCGGCCGCGGCCACGGCACGAAGGTGTTCGGCCTGTCCGGCCACGTGGCGCGGCCCGGGGTCATCGAGGCGGAGCTCGGCCTGACGCTGCGCGATCTGCTCGAGCGCATGGGCGGCGGCGCGCCGGATGCCCGGCCCGTGACCGCGGTGGCCCTCGGCGGGCCCTCGGGGATCCTCGTCCCGCCGCGCCGCTTCGACGAGCCGCTGGTGCCCGGCGGCAACCCGAATCCCGGCACGGGCGGCGTCGCGGCGCTGCACGCGGGGGTCCCGTAGCCGAGGCGGTGCGCGTGCTGCTCGATTTCAACACGCGCGAGTCCTGCGGCAAGTGCACCCCGTGCCGCGAGGGCACCGCGCGGCTGCGCGACATGCTCGACGGCCGCGCGCCGGTGGACCGCCAGGCGGTGGCCGAGCTGGCCGACGTGGTGCGCGTGGCCTCGCTGTGCGGCCTGGGGCAGGCCGCGCCGCTCTCGATCCTGTCCGCGCTCAGCGAGTTCCCGGGCGAGCTCTAGGCCCCTCACCCTGCCCTCTCCCCAGGGGAGAGGGTGATCTCGAAACCCTCGCCCCCGGGGGGGAGAGGGCAGGGTGAGGGGCGCTTGCTGAGGGCCCTACGGCAGCGCGCGGGCGGGCTGGCCGATGTAGTCCGCGCGCGGCCGGATCAGCCGGTTGTCGGCGTACTGCTCCATGATGTGCCCGCACCAGCCCGCCACCCGGCCCGACCGCGAAGATGGACGTGCAGAAGTCGGGCGGGATACCGAGCGCGTCGTAGACCACCGCGGAGAAGAAGTCCACGTTGACCGGCAGGCTGGTCCGCGCCTTCATCGCGTCGTAGAGCCGCTCCGCGACCTCGAAGAGCTTGCCGCGCCCGGTGGCCTCCGCCATGGACTTGGCCATGCCGCGCAGCACCCGCGCCCGCGCGTCGTCCACCTTGTAGACGCGATGGCCGAAGCCGGGCATGCGCGACTTGGGATTGGCCGATCCCGCTTGGAGAGCGCGGCGCGCGCCCCGATCCGCGCTTCCACGAAGGCCTCGGCCCGCTCGGGCTCGGCGATCTCGAGAAGCATGGCCAGCACGTCCTCGTTGGCGCCGCCGTGGCGCGGCCCCTTGAGTGTCGCGATGGCGGCGACGACCGCGGAGTGCATGTCGGCCACCGTGGCCACCGCCACGCGCGCCGCGAAGGTGGAGGCGTTGAACTCGTGGTCGGCGTGCAGCGTGAGGATCACGTCCAGGACGCGCGCGACCTCCGCGGACGGCTCCCTGCCGTCGAGCATGTAGAGGAAGTTCGCGGCGTGGGAGCCGTCGGCCCGCGCCGCCACCGGCTCGCGCCCGGTGCGGATGCGCTGCCAGGCGGCCACCGTGGCGGGCACCAGGTTTATCAGCCGATAGGCCTTGCGCAGGTTGGCGGCCGGCTCGTCGGAGCGGACGTCCGGATCGGAGGCGGCGGCCAGCGACACCGCGGTGCGCAGGGCGTCCAGCGGGTGGCACTCGCGCGGCAGTCGGCGCAGCAGGTCGAGCACCGGCGGCGGCAGGGGCCGCGTCTCCCCCAGCCGCGCGCCGAACTCCGCGCGCTCGGCCGGCGACGGCAGCTCCCCGACCCAGAACAGCCGCGTGGCGTCCTCGAAGCTCGCCGCCCCGGCCAGATCCGCGATCTCGTAGCCCCGGTAGTAGAGACGCCCGGCCTCGCCGTCCACCCGGCAGATCGCCGACCGCGCCGCGATGATGTCCTCGAGCCCGTCCTTGTACGCCGTCGCCGATGTTTGTCCTCCCGGATTGATTATACTTGATTTAGATTGATTAGACCAGATGGAGCCTGATAGGGGATAATATACTTGACTCACCCACCCGATCGGGGCAGGCTTTGATTCATGTGGCGAGCACTTTACGCGCCCGACGCGACTGGGATGGTCTGCTCATGGCAATGCTGACCGCCGCTTTCGACGGCTCAGGCCAGGAGAGCGATAAGCCCTATGTCGTAGTGGCGGGGTTTGTGTCGCGCGCTAAGGAGTGGATTCAGTTCTCCGAGGCTTGGGCAATGCGCTTGGCTGAGAGCAACATCCCGCACTTTCACATGACTGAGTTTCTTAATCCCCGCCATCGGCCGTTGGTTCGCGATCTTGTCAGCATTATCCTGAGTCATGTGTTTCAGAAGTTCTCAGTCACCGTCCAAGTCGCGAGTGTAAGCCCTCTGCTGCGGACTACGTTCTTGCATAACGCCTACAGTCTCGCCGGCCGCATCATCGTTAGCGATGTGCAGTTCTGGAAGACCACAGAGTGGTCATCGGCACAATTGGAGTACGTTTTTGCGGACGGCGATGATGGGAAGGGCAAGTTGATGGATGCGATGTATAGAGACGGCTATCCAGCTCCGATCTTTAAGCCCGGATGGGATCAAGTTCGGAAGGGGAAGGCAGTGAACGGGTTCCTGCCCCTTCAAGCGGCGGACATACTGGCGAATCGCACCTTTGCGGCGGCGGAAAGTGGACCCGACGACATACTCGAGGAATTCAATAGCCTACCGACTCTACCCAGAGTCTTCACCTTCGAAGACCTGCAGCGACTGGAAGACTTTCTGAACCTAGACGTGGCGGACCCAACATGGAGAAACAGATTCGATCC
>CAVXJS010000022.1:0-180535 GCA_963762145.1 uncultured Candidatus Rokubacteria bacterium | reverse complement strand
GCGCCCTAGAGGAATCGAACCTCTGGCCTTCGGATTCGTAGTCCGACGCTCTATCCATCTGAGCTAAGGGCGCGCATGGCGGAGAGGCCGGGATTCGAACCCGGGATAGAGGTTTTGCCCCTATAACCGCTTAGCAGGCGGCTGCCTTCGGCCGACTCGGCCACCTCTCCAACTGTCTCAAGCCCACAGAGTATATGTCATCCGAGCCGCGCGGACTACCGGGAAGGGCCGGGGACGTGGGCTATGCTCAGGGCCGAGGAGGCCCTCCCACATGGCTCGCCTGCGCGAACTGCTGCACGATACGTGGACGCTCATCCGCCCCTACTGGTTCTCGGAGGACCGCTGGGCCGGGCGTGGCCTCCTCATCCTGGTGATTGCGCTCAACCTGGGCATCGTCTACATCAACGTCCTCCTCAACCAGTGGAACAATGCCTTCTACAACGCGCTCCAGGATAAGGACTACGCCGTCTTCTGGAGCCAGCTCGTCCGGTTCACGTGGCTCGCCGGCCTGTTCATCGTGGCCGCGGTGTACCAGATCTATCTCAATCAGATGCTCCAGATCCGCTGGCGGCGCTGGCTCACCGACCGCTACCTGAACGCCTGGCTCGCCGACGGCGCCTACTACCGCATGCAGCTCACCGCCTCGGAGACCGACAATCCCGACCAGCGCATCGCGGAGGACCTGCGGCTCTTCGTGAGCGCGACACTCACCCTCGGGATCGGCGGGATGCGCGCGCGTGGTGACCCTCATCTCTTTCCTCGGCATCCTCTGGGGGCTGTCGGGCTCGATGACGCTCCCCGTCGGAGCGGGCTGGACCATCCCCGGGCTACATGGTGTGGGCCGCGCTCCTCTACGCGATCGTCGGCACGTGGCTCACCAACCTGATCGGCCGGCCGCTCGTGCGCCTCAACTTCGACCAGCAGCGCTACGAGGCCGACTTCCGCTTCGGCCTCGTGCGCTTCCGCGAGAACGCGGAGGGGATCGCGCTCTACCGGGGCGAGGCCGACGAGCTGCGCAGCTTCCGCGAGCGCTTCGGGGAGGTGGTCGGGAACTGGTGGGCGATCATGCGCCAGCAAAAGCGCCTCACCTGGTTCACCGCAGGCTACGGCCAGGTCGCGGTCATCTTCCCGTTCGTGGTCGCGGCGCCGCGCTACTTCTGCGGGCGAGATCCCGCTGGGCGGCCTGATGCAGATCGCGTCCGGCGTTCGGCCAGGTGCAGGACTCGCTGTCGTTCATCATCAGCGCTTACACCGACATCGCGCAGTGGCGTTCCGTCGTCCAGCGCCTGGTGGGCTTCGAGCGAGCCCTCGTGCGGATGCGCGCCGACGCGGCGAGCGACGGCGTGCGACGGACGCCGGGATCGGGCGACGCGCTCGCGCTCGACCGGGTCGACCTGAAGCTGCCGGGTGGCGGACCGCTCCTCGAGGGCGCGACGCTCGATTTCCGACCCGGCGATTCCGCGCTGATCAGCGGCCCGTCCGGCGCGGGCAAGAGCACACTGTTCCGCGCCATCGCGGGTATCTGGCCCTTCGGTACGGGCGAGATCAGCCTGCCACGCGACGGCCGCGTACTCTTCCTGCCCCAGAAGCCGTACCTGCCGATCGGCACCCTGCGCGAAGTGGTCAGCTATCCCACCCCGCCCGGCGGCTTCGACGACGACGCGCTCCGGGAAGCGCTCAAGGCGGTCGGGCTCCCGGCGTTGACCGCGCGGCTCGGCGAGCACGCCCACTGGGCGCTCGCGCTGTCCCCTGGCGAGCAGCAGCGCATCGCCTTCGCGCGCGCCCTGGTGCAGAAGCCCGCGTGGCTCTTCCTCGACGAGGCCACCTCGGCCCTGGACGAGGCGAGCGAGGTACGGCTCTACACGCTCCTGCGCGAGCGGCTGCCCGGCGTCACCCTGGTGAGCGTCGGCCACCGGAGCACGCTGCGGCCGTTCCACGCGAGGAACCTGGTCGTGACGCCCCACGCGCCCGGGGCGGCCACCGTCGAGGAGACCGCGGGCCGCCGCTGAGGCGGGAAAATGGCGGAGGGGGAGGGATTCGAACCCCCGATCCCTTGCGGGATTCCGGTTTTCAAGACCGGCGCCTTCAACCGGACTCGGCCACCCCTCCGCGTGTGACTGACTATCGGGCTGTGATGCGCTCGAGGCCGCCCATGTAGGGACGGAGCGCGGGCGGCACCGTGATGGACCCGTCGGCCTCCTGGTAGTTCTCGAGCACCGCGATCAGCGTCCGCCCCACCGCGAGCCCGGAGCCATTGAGTGTGTGACACAGCTCGACCCGGCCGCCCCCCGCGGGGCGGTACTTGATGTCGAGCCGGCGGGCCTGATACGCCTCGCAGTTCGAGCACGAGGAGATCTCGCGATACTTGCCCTGTCCCGGCAGCCAGACCTCGAGGTCGTAGGTCTTGGCCGAGTGGAAGCCCATGTCGCCGGTGCAGAGCGCCATCACCCGGTACGGCAGCTCGAGCCGCTGGAGCACCGTCTCCGCGCTTCGCACCATCGCCTCGAGCTCGTCGTACGACCGCGCGGGTGCGGCCAGCTTGACCATCTCGACCTTGTCGAACTGGTGCTGCCGGATCATGCCCTTGGTGTCCTGCCCGTAGGTGCCGGCCTCCCGGCGGTAGCAGGGCGTGAAGGCGCAGTAGCGCCGGGGCAGCTCGGCCTCGGGCAGGATCTCGCCGCCGTGCAGCGCGGTGAGCGCTACTTCCGCGGTCGGGATCAGGTAGAGGGTGCGCCCCGCGTCCGGCTCGACGGTCTTGAACATCTGTTCCTCGAACTTGGGCAGCATCGCCACCCCGGTCATGGTCTCCGCATTCACCAGATGCGGCACCCATACCTCGGTGAAGCCGTGCTCGCGTGTGTGCAGATCGAGCATGAGCTGCGCGAGCGCCCGGCTGAGCTGGGCCGCCGCGCCCCACATGACCGTGAACCGCGCCTTGGCGATCTTGCTCGCGCGATCGAAGTCGAGGACGCCGAGCGCCTCGCCGAGCTCGAAGTGCTGCTTCGGCGCGAACGCGAACTGCCGCGGCGTGCCCCAGCGGCGCACCTCGACGTTGTCGTCGGCCGAGCGCCCCACCGGCACGCTCGCGTGGGGAACGTTCGGGATCTCGAGCAGCAGCGCTTCCAGGCGCGCGTCGGCCTCCTTGACCGAGGCGTCGAGCGCCTTGATGCGGTCGGAGCCCTCGCGCATGAGCGCCATCGCGGCCTGCGCGTCCTCCCCGCGGCGCTTGGCCTGGCCGATGGCCTCGGAGGCGCGGTTGCGCTCGGCCTTTAGCTCCTCGGCCTCGGTCAGCAGGCGGCGGCGCTCCGCGTCCACCGCGAGCACGGGTGCGAGCGACACGGGGGCGCCGCGCGTCGCGAGCGCGTGCTCCACCGCCGCGGGATCTTCCCGGATCAGCTTGATGTCGAGCATCGCGTTCCCCTCGTCTCCGGCCCCTCACCCTACCCTCTCCCCAGAGGGAGAGGGGAAAGCATAACCAAAAAGGAGGCCGCAGCTACGCGGCCCCCCGTCACCCCGTCCGGCGTGTGCCGGCGGGGTCTACTGTGACGACGTCTCGGGAGCCGCCGCCTGCTCGGCCTCGACGCGGGCGAGGTTGCCCACCTGGTCGTCGGCGTCCAGGTCGATGATCCGGACGCCCATGGTGTTGCGCCCCTGGCTCGTGATCTCGTCGGCGTGCAGGCGGATCATCTTGCCCTTGGTGGTGACGACCAGGATGTCGTCGCCCTCGCGCACCTGCAGCATCCCCACCACCGCGCCGTTGCGGCCCGCGGTCTTGATGTCGATGATGCCCTTGCCCGCGCGCCCCTGCAGCCGGTACTCGTCGAGCGGCGTGCGCTTGCCGTAGCCGCGCTCGGTCACGGTGAGGATCGTCACGCCCTCCCGGAGCGTCTCCGCCGCGATGACCTGATCGCCCTCGTCCACGTCGATGCCGCGGACTCCGGCGGCGGTGCGGCCCATCGGGCGCACCTCGTCCTCCGGGAAGCGGATGATCATGCCGAGCTTCGTCGAGAGCAGCACCTCGCGCTGGCCGTCGGTGCGCCGGGCCGCCATCACCTCGTCGCCCTCCTCGAGCGTGATGGCCTGGATGCCGCCCGCGCGCGGGTGCGAGAAGGCGGAGAGCTCGGTCTTCTTCACCTTGCCCTGCTTGGTGGCGAAGAGCACGTAGCCGCCGGACTCGAAGTCGCGCACCGGCACGCACGTGGCCACGCGCTCCCCGTCGGCGAGCGACAGCACGTTGGCCATCGCCTTGCCCTTGGCCTGCCGGCCCCCTTCGGGGATCTCGTGCACCTTGAGCCAGTGCACCTTGCCCTTGTTGGTGAAGAAGAGGAGGTAGGAATGGGTCGAGGCCACGAACAGGTCCTCGACGATGTCCTCCTCCTTCGTCTCCATGCCGGTCACGCCCTTGCCGCCGCGCTTCTGGCTGCGGTAGGCCTCCACGTGCGTCCGCTTGATGTAGCCGGAGCGCGTGATCGTCACCACCATGTCGTCGTCGGCGAGGAGGTCCTCGATGGTCAGGTCCGCGGTCTCGGCCAGGATCTCGGTGCGGCGCTCGTCGCCGAACTCCTCGCTGAGCGCGGCGAGCTCGTCCTTGATGATCCCGAGCAGCCGCTGCTCCGACGCGAGGATCCCCTTGAGGTCCTCGATGAGGGCCAGGGTCTGCTCGTGCTCCTCCACGATCTTGTGGCGCTCGAGCTGGGTGAGGCGCTGCAGGCGCATGTCGAGGATGGCCTTGGCCTGGATCTCCGACAGCGTGAGCTGCCGCATCAACGCGTCCTTGGCCGCGTCCGGGCTCTCCGCCTGGCGGATGATGCGGATGACGAGATCGATCTGGTCGACCGCCTTGCGCAGCCCCTCGAGGATGTGGGCCCGCTCCTCCGCGCGCGCCAGATCGTACCGGGTCCGGCGCGTGACCACCTCGCGGCGGAACGCGATGAACTCCTGCAGCATCTGCTTCAGGTTGACGACCTGCGGGCGGCGGCCCACCAGGGCCAGCATGATGACCCCGAAGGTGGTCTGCATCTGGGTGTGCTTGTAGAGCTGGTTGATCACGATCTGCGGCATCTCGCCGCGGCCCAGCTCCAGCACGACCCGGATGCCCTCGCGGCTCGACTCGTCGCGGCGCTCGCTGATGCCCTCGATCTTCTTGTCGCGCACCAGCTCGCCGATCTTCTCCATCAGCGACGCCTTGTTCACCTGGTACGGCAGCTCGGTGACGATGATCGCTTCGCGGCCGCCCCGCATCTTCTCGACGTGGGCCTTGGCCCGCAGCGTGAGGATGCCGCGTCCGGTGGTGTAGGCCTCCCGGATGCCGCCGCGGCCGTAGATGTAGCCGCGGGTCGGAAAGTCCGGACCCGGGATCAGCGTCATCAGCTCGTCGATGGTGACGTCGGGGTTGTCGACCACCTTGATCAGCCCGTCGACCACTTCCCGCAGGTTGTGGGGCGGGATGTTGGTCGCCATGCCCACCGCGATGCCGGAGGAGCCGTTGACGAGCAGGTTCGGCACCTTGGTGGGCAGGACCACGGGCTCCTGGAGCGACTCGTCGAAGTTCGGCGTGAAATCCACCGTCTCCTTGTCGATGTCGGCGAGCAGCTCGTGGGCGATCTTGGCCAGGCGCGTCTCGGTGTACCGCATCGCGGCGGGCGGATCGCCGTCGATCGAGCCGAAGTTGCCCTGCCCGTCCACCAGCGGGTACCGGAGCGAGAACTCCTGGACCATGCGGACGAGGGCCTCGTACACCGGCGCGTCGCCGTGCGGGTGATACTTGCCGAGCACCTCGCCGACCACGCGCGCCGACTTCTTGTAGGCGCGGTTCCAGTTCAGCCCGAGCTCGTGCATCGCGAAGAGCACGCGCCGGTGCACCGGCTTCAGGCCGTCGCGGATGTCGGGCAGCGCGCGGCCGACGATGACGGACATGGCGTAGTCGAGATACGACTTCCGCATCTCCTCTTCGATCGGAACGGGCGTCTGTCGTTCGGGGCTCATGGACCGGGTCCGGGTCTCCTAGATGTCGAGATTGACGACGTCGAGGGCATTCTTCTCGATGAACTCCCGACGTGGCTCCACCGCGTCACCCATCAGCACCGTGAACATCTCATCGGCTCCGACCGCGTCCTCCATGGTCACCCGCAGCAGAGTCCGGGTCTCCGGGTTCATCGTCGTCTCCCAGAGCTGCTCGGGATTCATCTCGCCGAGCCCCTTGTAACGCTGGAGGGTGGCCCCGTCCTTTGCCTGCTCGAGGATCGTCCGCATCAGACCGTCGAGGCTCTTGGTCTCGATTTCCTTCTCGGCCGCGTCGACGATCGTACACGGGCCCTTGTGCAGGCCCGCGATCTCGGCGTGCAGCTCGAAGAGCTGGGCGTAGTCCGGGGACTTGAGCACGTCCACGCTGAACTGGGCCGGGTGCGGACCCGTGATCTCCACCGTGGTCGCGTCGCCGTTTTCCGCGCCTCCGAGACGCGCGCTCCAGCCCGGCAGCTCGGCGGCCACCTCGCTCACCGCCGCCCCGATCTCCGCGTCCCCGACCCCGCGCTTGGTGGCCTTGAACTTCCGCCGCAGGAGGCCGTCCAGGATCACGCTCGGGACGCCACGGCGCGCCAGCTTGGAGAAGAGGGCGCGGAACTCGAGCACCCGCTTGAGCGACTCCATCAGGGCCTCGCCTCGTAGCGGCGCCGCCTTGCCGGGGACCTTGACGCTCGCCTTCTCCACCCACTGCTCGAGCAGGAACTCCTCCATCTCCCGCTCGCTCATCAGGTACTTCTCGGCCCGGCCCTTCTTCACCTTGAAGAGCGGCGGCTGCGCGATGAACAGGTGCCCCGCCTCGATCACCTGCACCATGTGCCGGAAGAAGAACGTGAGCAGCAGCGTGCGGATGTGGGCGCCGTCCACGTCGGCGTCCGTCATCAGGATCACCTTGTGGTAGCGCAGCTTGCTGACGTCGAACTCTTCGGGCCCGATCCCGGTGCCGAGCGCCGAGATGAGCAGCCGAATTTCATTGTGGGACAGGACCTTGTCGTAGCGGGCCTTCTCCGCGTTGATGATCTTGCCCCGCAACGGCAGCACCGCCTGGACCTTCCGGTCGCGGCCCTGCTTGGCCGAGCCGCCGGCGGAATCGCCCTCGACCAGGAAGATCTCGCGGAACTGGGGATCGCGCTCCGAGCAATCCGCGAGCTTGGCCGAGAGCCCCTCGTCGTCGCGTCCGCCCTTGCGGGTCAGCTCGCGCGCCTTGCGCGCCGCCTCGCGGGCCTGGGCCGCCCGCACGCACTTGTCGGCGATCTTGCGCGCGGTGGTCGGATCCTCCTCGAAGGCTTCGCCGAGCCGGTCGTTGACGATCTGCTGCACGAGGCCCTTCACGTCGGAGTTGCCCAGCTTGGCCTTGGTCTGACCCTCGAACTGCGGGTCCGGAATCCGAACCGAGACCACCGCGGTCAGGCCCTCGCGCACGTCGTCGCCGCTGACGTCGCCCTTGAAGCTCTTGAGGAAGCCGTTGGCCTTGGCGTAGTTCGAGATGGTGCCGGTCAGCGCGGCGCGGAACCCGGTGAGGTGGGTGCCGCCCTCGCGCGTGTTGATGTTGTTGGCGAAGGAGAACACGCTCTCCTGGTAGCCGTCGTTGTACTGGATCGCCACCTCCACCTCGATGTTGTCCTTCTTCCCCTCGAAGAAGAGCACCTTCGGGTGGATCGACGTCTTGTTCTGGTTCAGGTGCTTGATGAACTCGATGATGCCGCCCTTGTACAGGAAGGTGTGGCTGCGCCCGTCCCGCTCGTCCTCGATGACGATCTTGAGGCCCTTGTTGAGGAAGGCGAGCTCGCGGAGGCGATTGGACAGCGTGTCGAAGGAGAACGTGGTCTCCTCGAAGATCTTCGTGTCCGGCTTGAAGCGCACGATGGTGCCGTGCTTGGGCGTCTTCACTCCCGCGGTCAGCTCGCCCTGCGGCACCCCGTACTCGTAGCGCTGCGTCCACTCGGTGCCCTGCCGGCGGATCTCGATCTCGAGCCACTCCGACAGCGCGTTGACCACCGAGATGCCGACGCCGTGCAGGCCGCCGGAGACCTTGTAGGCGGAGTGCTCGAACTTGCCTCCCGCGTGGAGCACGGTGAGCACGACCTCCGCCGCCGGCCGGCCGCTCTCCTTGTGGATGTCCACCGGGATCCCGCGCCCGTTGTCCCCCACCGAGCAGGACCCGTCCGAGTGCAGGATCACCTTGATGCTATCGCAGTACCCGGCGAGCGCCTCGTCCACCGAGTTGTCCACCGCCTCGTAGACGAGGTGATGCAGCCCGTAGGCCCCGGTGTCGCCGATGTACATGGCCGGGCGCTTGCGTACCGCTTCGAGCCCCTCGAGGACCTTGATGTCGCTCGCGGTATACGTATCGGCCATCAGGCGGCGCCTCGGACCGTGCTGAGGATCGGATCGGTCACCCGGCCCTCCCGAACCTCCCACCAGGTGACCGGCCGGACTTCCGGCAGCGCGGCGTCGGCGGTGGTCAAGAAGACCTGGCCCGCCGTCGCGATGTGCTCGAGCACGCGCGCCTGGACGTGGGGGTCGAGCTCGGACAGCGCATCGTCGAGCAGGAGCACCGGGGCGCTGCCGACCGCTCTCGCCACCGGCCCCACCTCGGCCAGGCGGAGGGTGAGCGCCATCAGTCGCTGCTGGCCGCGCGAGCCGTAGAGACGCAGGTCGCGGCGGTCCACCTCGATCAGCAGGTCGTCGCGGTGCGGGCCGACCAGCGTCTGCCCGCGGCGCGCCTCCTCGGGAAACCGCGCCTCGAGCGCGGCCAGGAACCCGGCCTCTCCCGCCTCGGGCCCGAGGGCCGAGCAGTACTGGAGCTGTACCGCGCCCGTCCCGGCCAGCGTGGGATAGAGGCCGCGCGCTTCCACTTCGAGCGCCTCGACCGCGGCCCGGCGGCGCGCCACCAGCTCCAGACCAACCCGGGCGAGCTGCTCGTTCCACGGCGCGAGGGCCGCACGCAGCCCCGGACCGGAGACCCCATTCTGCAGGAGGTGATTGCGGCGGGCGACGATCTGGCGATACCGGCCGAGGCCGCTCACGTGGGCCGCGTAGAGCTTGCCCGCAAAGCCGTCGATGAAGTTGCGGCGAGCCTGGGGGCCCTCGGTCAGAATGGCCAGGTCCTGCCACCCGAACCCGATCGCGCGGGCCCAGGCACACCCTTCGCCACCCACTCCCCAGCGTCCGTCCTCGCGCGGCGCAATCGCTCGGCGAATGGCGCGGACGGTCTCCCCGCGACGCAGCTCACCGCCCACAAACGACGTGGACGCGCCCCAGCCGAGCATGTCGGCCGCCTTGGCTCCGCGAAACGAGCGACCAAGCATGAGGACGCCGAGCCCTTCGAGGAGATTCGTTTTGCCCTGAGCGTTCGCTCCCGCGAGGACGTTCAGGTGCGGCGCCGGCGTGAAGGAGAGGGTTCGATAGTTGCGAAAATCGGACAGTTCTACCCTGTCAATCTCCAACGATTTTCGCTCCCATGAGAGGTGTTAAATCCTCATGGGCATGATAACACACAGGGTTCCCTCGTCCTCGAAGCTTTTGAACACACCGGGGCTCAAACCGTCCTTCAACTCGATCAGAACCTGCTCGCCACCCTGCGCGTTCAGCGCGTCGAGGACGTAGCGCGAGTTGAACCCGATCACAATCTCTTCTCCCGCGAACTGCGCTTCCATCTGCTCCTCGGCTTCACCATAATCCGGGCTGTTCGCAGTCAGCTTGAGCTGACCGGGGGCCAGCAGGAACCGCACCGGCTTCGTCCGCTCCTCGGAAAGAACCGACACCCGACGCAACGCGGCAGTCAGCGCCGCACGCGTCAGCGTCACCCGGTGCGGGTGCGCGCGCGGGACCACCTGCTCGTAGTTCGGGAAGGTCCCCTCGATCAGCCGCGCCATCAGGAGCACGTTCGGCATGCGAATCATGAACTGATTGTCGCTGACCGCGATCTCTACTTCCTCGCCGGACCCCACGATCCGGGCGACCTCCTGGACCGCCTTGCGCGGAACGATGCCGGACATCGCCGGCCCCGCCCCGGGGAGCTGGCGCACCGCCAGGGCCAGCCGATGCCCGTCGGTGGCCACCATCCGCAGCTCCTTGTCCTGCACCGCGAAGAGCACGCCGTTCAGGGCATAACGGCTCTCGTCGTGAGAGATCGCGAAGGTGGTCTGGCCCAGCATGTCGCGCAAGACCTTCCCGTCGATCGTCAGCCACCCGGTGGCCGCGCCATCCCCCACCGCGGGAAACTCCTCCGGGGTGAGCCCGACCAGCCGGTACGACGCCCCCGCGCAGCGGAGCGCGACCCAGGCGTTTTCCTGCACCTTCAAGGCGAGCGGAGCCGACGGCAGCTCCTTCACGATCTCCATCAGCTTGCGCGCCGATATCGTGATCGTTCCCGGCTTGACCACCTTGGCGGGGCCGGTCACGCGCACGCTGACCTCGAGATCGGTCGCGGTCATCTTCAGGGTATCGCCCTGGGCCTCGAGCAGCACGTTGGCCAGCACCGGCAACGTCTGGCGCGGCTCGACCACGTTGTGCGCCATCTGGAGACCGCGCATGAACGCGTCACGATCCACATGCACTTCCATAAGTATCTCCGTTGTTCAGATTGTAGAAAGAAACAGAAGGACTCGTCGTCGTAGCATCCGGCGGACGTGTGGATAGCGCCGCCACGGGAAAAGCCCGTAGGCGGACGCGGAGTTAGCCGCGGCGTGGCGGTGGACGCCGCGGGGGATGGGCCGGAAGATGCGGTGGATCACAGGGTGATGCTCTGGGTAAGTGTGTCGACGGTCTTCTTGAATTTGGGATCGTCCTGCAGCATGCCCTGGATCTTCTCGACCGCGTGCAGCACGGTGGTGTGATCCTTGCCGCCGAAAGACCGCCCGACCTCGGTGAGGGAGGCATGGGTGAGGTGACGGGCGAGGTACATCGCGACCTGGCGGGGAAACGCGACCGCCTTGGTACGGTTCTTCGCGCGCATGTCAGAGAGCTTGATGCCGAAGAACTCGGCGGCGCGGCGCTGGATGTGCTCGATGGTGATGATCTTCTCTTCCTCGCCCCAGAGATCGGAGAGGACCTCCTGGGCGAGCTCCACGCTCATCTCGCGTCCGCTCAGCGAGCAAAAGGCGATCATCCGGGTCAGCGACCCTTCGATCTCGCGGATGTTGGCCTTGATCCGGCTCGCGATCAAGTAGGCGACGTCGTCGGGGAGCCGGACCCGCTCGATCTCGGCCTTCTTCTTCAGAATGGCCACCCGCGTCTCGAAATCGGGGGGCTGGATGTCCGCGATCAGGCCCCACTCGAAGCGCGAGCGAAGGCGCTCCTCGATCTCCGGAATCTCCTTGGGGGCCGAGTCGGAGGAGACCACGATCTGCTTCCGCGCCTCGTAGAGGTCGTTGAAGGTGTGGAAGAACTCCTCCTGGGTCCGCTCCTTGCCCGAGATGAACTGGATGTCGTCGATGAGGAGCAGATCGATCGTGCGGTACTTGGCGCGGAACTCCGCGGTGCGGTCATAGCGGATCGCGTTGATCAGGTCGTTGGTGAACCGCTCGGTCGAGAGATAGAGCAGACGGAGCGACGGGTAGAGCCGCGCGATCTCGTGCCCGACCGCATGGAGCAGATGCGTCTTGCCCAGGCCGACCCCGCCATAGATGAAGAGCGGGTTGTAGGCTTTCGACGGCAGCTCGGCCACCGCCTGGCTGGCGGCCTGCGCGAACTGGTTGGAGTTGCCGATGACGAAGGATTCGAAGGTGTAGCGCGGGGACAGGCCGTTCGAGAGCGGGACCGCCGGAAGCTCGCGGGCGGGCGCGGGCGCCCGCTCGGGCTCGCGATCGATCTCGAACGAGACGACCGGATTGCCGCCCAGGACGGTACGGACCGCGCTCTGGATCGTCTCGGTGTAGTGCTGGACGAGCCAGTCGCGGCTGTACTTGTTGGGCGCCGCGATGCGGATCGCGTCGCCGTCCATCGCGGCGACGCGGCACGGCCGCAGCCACGACTCGATGGCGGTCTCGGGGATCCGCCCCTCGAGCGCGGCCAGGACACGGGTCCACAAAGAGTCAAGCATTCTCAGGCTCTTGGTTGGCGGCGCCGCAAAGAGTTACACACAGACTTATCCACAGGTGTGGATAACCGGGAGCGTTCCCTGCGGCCTGGTCCCGCGGGTTGCCAAACAGCCGGCCAGGGCGCAGCGTCTTCATTGATCCGGTCAGCGACGAACGGGCGCTTCGTTTCTGCACCGCTCGGGAACCGCGCGCCGGGATCATCCCGGACGATGTGGTGCTCGATGCGGGAAGCGACCGTACCATAGCGCCGCGGACGCTCGCAAGGGGCTTGCGCGCCTTGACTTGGTCGGGGGCGGTCCGTAGACTACGTTGGTTCTTCCACCCAGAGGAGAGCTTGTCCATGAAGAGGACGTTCCAACCAAATGTGCGACGGCGGAAGAAGACGCACGGGTTTCGCTCGCGGATGAAGACGCAGGGCGGGCGGAAGGTGCTCAAGCGTCGGCGCGCGAAGGGTCGCAAGCGGCTGACGGTCTAATCCGACGCAGTGCCAACATCCCCGGCGGTCCTCACGCTGCCGCGAGGCGAACGCCTCCGGCGGTCGGCAGAATTCCAGGCGGTCTTCCAGCACGGCAGCCGGCTCGAGCGCCCCAGCTTCGTCGCACTGTGGCGGCGCGCGGAAACCCGGCGGGCGGGTTTCGCGGTGAGCCGCCAGATCCGTGGAGCCGCGAAGCGGAATCGGACGCGGCGGCGGGTGCGTGAGGCGTACCGTCAGGTGCGAGCATTGATCGCGGCCGACGTCGAGCTGGTCGTCGTGGCCCGGCCGAGTGCGGCGCGGCGGCCGTTCCCCGAGCTGGTCGAGGACATGCGGCGGCTGGCGGAGAATCTGGCGCGCGCGTCGCGAGCCGCGGCGGGGGCCCAGGCATGAGCCCGGGCGGGGTGGCGGCGCAGGTCGTGCGAGGCTATCAGCTCGTGCTCCGGCCACTCCTGCCACCAGCCTGCCGGTTCGTGCCGGGCTGCTCGGAGTACGCCCGGGAGAGCCTGCAGCGCCACGGGTTGCTGCGGGGTGGGTGGCTGGCAGTCCGGCGGATCAGCCGGTGTCATCCGTGGAATCCGGGCGGCTACGACCCAGCGCCGACGGAGCGATCGAGAGGCTAATGGATAAACGGACGACCCTGGCGCTGCTGCTGATGGCCGCGCTGCTGATGATCTATCCGGCGATCTTCATGCGCGAGCCCACGCCGGAGCAGAAGCCCGCCCAGAAGTCCGAGACGCCGGCCGCTTCCTCACCGGCCCCGTCCACGCCTGCTCCGGGGGCCACCGCCGGGAGCGCGACGACCCCACCCCCACCCCCGAAAGACGCGCCCGTGGTGCCGGAGCGGACGGCCGTCATCGAGACGCCGCTGTACCGTGCGGCGATCGCCACGACGGGCGGACAGGTCAAGTCCTGGGATCTCAACTTTCGCGGCGAGAAGCCGATGGTGTTGCCGGGCACCGTGGATACGGCGGGATGGGTCGTCAAGCGGCCCGGCCAGCCGGCGCGGCCCATCGCCTTCGCGCTGTCGACCGAGGCGATCAAGCTCGACAAGGACACGCCGATGGGTGAGCTGCGAATGGTCGGCGAAGACGGCTTCGGCATCCGGGTCAGCCAGATTCTCCGCTTCCACGCGGACAGCTATGTCGTCGAGCACGAGCTGAAGGTGGAGAATCGCCACACCGTCGCGCAGGCCGTCGAGCTGGCCCAGGTGTGGAGCGCACCCGCGGAGTGGCCAAAAGCGCAGGAGCCGTTTGCGGGGGCCCGGCCGATCCATGTCGTGCGCTTGCCGCAAGGCTCGCTGTGGGCTCACCGCGAATACCTCAGTAAGGCCGTGGATTACACGGGCGAAGCCCGGTGGGTCGGCTTCGAGAGTGGGATCGCCCCGGTTGGCCAGAATGGGGTCTACCTGACGGCGCTGATACCAAAGAGTAAGGGCATCGCCGTGGTCGAAGGACGGCGTGAGCTAAAAAAAGATAATGAATCCGCACTGTTACACTATGCCGACGTCGGGGCGCGGATAGCCGTCCCCGCGCTCGAGCCGGGAAAGACGTGGGAGGGCCAGCTCCAGAGCTACATGGGCCCGATGGAGTACGAACGCCTGAAAGCGCTGGGCGTGGGCCTGGAGAAAGCGATCTACTTCGGCGGCTTCCCGTTTCCCGAATCCTGGGCGGTTCACTACGGGCTTCCCACGTTTCCGATGGAATATATCGTGGTCCCGACCCTGGCCATGATGCGGTGGTTCTACCACTTCGTCCCGAACTACGGCGTCGCGATCATCCTTCTCACCGTGATCACGAAGGTGCTGCTGTTCCCGTTGACCGTGAAGAGCATGACGTCGATGAAGGCCATGCAGTCGCTCCAGCCGCAGATCAATACGTTGCGATCTAAGTACAAGAGTGATCCGCAGCGCCTGCAGCGCGAGACCATGGAGCTCTATCGCGCCCACAAGGTGAACCCGCTCGGCGGCTGCCTCCCGATGCTGGTTCAGGTTCCGATCTTCTACGCGCTCTACGACGCGCTGTCGGTGTCGGTTGACTTGCAGAACGCCCCGTTCATCTGTTTCGGGCGCATCTTCGGTATCGAGTTCTGGATCTGTGATCTGGCCCGACATGATCCCACGTACGTGCTGCCCATCCTCATGGGCGTCTCCATGTTCGTTCAGCAGAAGATGACGCCAGTCATGGGCGATCCCCGCCAGGCGAAGATGATGCTGTTCATGCCCGTGATCTTCACGTTCATGTTCTTCAATCTGCCCTCGGGTCTCGTCCTGTACTGGACCCTGTCCAACGTTCTGCAGATTGCCCAGCAGAAGTATATGGAACGGATGGGCAAGACGACGGAGAAGGGTCCGGCCGCTCGAGCCACGAAGAAGGCTTGAGCAGGCGGAGCACCGATCCCCTCGACGAGCTGGTCGGTCGCCCTTGGGTCCCTGAGCGGACATCCCATCGGCCGCGACGACCGGCGGCGATTCCAGCAGTACCTCGATCTGTTCCTGCGGTGGAACCAGACTTACCGGATGACTGCACTGGATTCTGCCGACGCCATCGTCCATGACCTCTTCATTGATTCGCTGCTGTTCCTTACCCTCCTGCCCCCTCGCCCGCTCACACTGCTGGACATCGGCGCCGGCGCCGGCATCCCGGGGCTGCCTCTACGCCTCGCGGATCCGCTCATAGCAGTCACCCTCGTAGAGGCCAGGCGGAAGCGGGTCTCCTTCATGCTGACAGTTCGGCGCGAGCTCGGCCTGGGCGATGTTGTCGTGAAGGAAGGTCGAGCCGAGGCGCTACTCGACCAGGAGCCTGACTTGGCCTCCAGCTTCGACGTAGTAGTAGCTCGATCGGTAGGCCCCGTCCGATCTCTCCTCCCCTTGGCCCGTAAGTTCTTGAAGGAAGGGGGTCTGTTTGTCGTGTCCGGGCCGCCGGATCCCCTTCCCCGAGAAGGCTTTGAGGTCGTCCGGGTTGGAATCCCCGGTACCCGAAAAAGCCGCGCCTTCCTCAAGGCCGTTAAAGAAGGTTGAATTCAGCCCCGACTCCTGGGTAATGTTCCACGTGGAACACGGAGGACATTGTTCCACGTGGAAACAACCCCGGGGAGCCACAATTGGGCCGGACACTGGCAGTTGTGAACCAGAAGGGCGGAGTAGGGAAAACCACGACAGCAGTCAACCTGGCTGCCGGCCTCGCCCTAGCTGAGCGCCGGACGCTCCTGGTCGACCTCGACCCTCAGGGGAACGCGACTACTGGCCTCGGTATCGATAAGGCAGCGCTGGAGCGGACGATCTACCACGTCCTTCTCGAGGGCGCCCCGCTCGCTGACGTCGCCAAGCCCACCATGCTGCCGTTCCTCCATCTGATCCCGTCGGACATTGACCTAGTCGGGGCTGAGATCGAGCTGGTCACCCTCGACAACCGTGAAGGGCGATTGAAGCAGGCCCTCGCCGTAGTCCACCAAGCCTACGACTACGTGATCATCGACTGCCCACCGTCCCTCGGAATCCTGACCCTGAACGCGCTGTCCGCCGCCGAGTCGGCCCTGGTCCCGTTGCAGTGCGAGTACTACGCCATGGAGGGGCTCGCTCACATCATCCGGACCATCGGGCTGGTCCACGCGCGATTAAACCCGGACCTGAAGGTGGAGGGTGTGGTCTTGACGATGTTCGATGGTCGAACGAGCCTGGCCGGCCAGGTGCGCGCCGAGGCGCAGCGGCACCTCGGCAAACAGGTCATGACGACCATAATTCCCCGAAACATAAGGCTAAGCGAGGCTCCGAGCCACGGGAAGCCCATCATGCTCTACGATCTGAAGTCCGCCGGCTCCACTGCCTATCTCGATCTCGCAAGAGAGGTGATCTCTCATGGTTAACCGCCAACACGGGCTCGGGCGTGGTCTTGGTGCCCTCCTTTCCTCCTCCCCTGCACCGGCTGCCGAGGAGTCAGCCGCGGCTGCCGCGGTCGAGCTGCCGATCGACTCGATCACTGCTAACCCGAAGCAGCCAAGAAAAGACTTTGATGACAAGGCTTTACAAGAGCTAGCAGCGTCGTTGACGCAGAGCGGCATCCTGCAGCCCGTTGTAGTCCGGCGGGTTGGCGACAGCTACCAGCTGGTCGTCGGCGAGCGTCGATGGAGAGCCGCGAAGCTGGCCGGGCTCACCCGGATTCCCGCGATCATTCGCGAAGCGACCGACGCGCAGACGCTCGAGCTGGCTCTCGTGGAGAATCTGCTCCGCGAGGACCTGAACCCGATGGAAGAAGCGGAAGCGTATCAGCGCCTTCTCGCGGAGTTCGGCTGGACCCAGGAAGAGCTGGCCCAGCGCGTCCAGCGCGATCGGAGCAGCATCGCCAATTGCCTTCGCCTGCTCAAGCTCCCCGAGCTCATCCAGGCGGACCTCCGGACCAATCGCCTCACGATGGGCCACGCGCGCGCGCTCCTCGCCCTCGCCTCCCCTGCCGACCAGCTTCGGTTGCGCGAGGAGATCCTGGCGCATTCGTGGTCGGTGCGCGCCACCGAGGAAGGTGTGCAAGCCCAGCGCGCAAAGCCCCCTCGCCGCCAGCTCCGCCGCTCCCCCGAGCTGGCCGCGGTGGAGGACTCGCTCCGCGTGGCGCTCGCCACGCGCGTGCGCCTCGTCGGCAGTGAGCGCGCGGGGCGCATCGAGATCAGCTACTCCTCGCGCGAGGAGCTCGACCGGCTCGCCGAGCTGATCACCACGCGGCCGCGGTAAGATCGGGCGCATGCGCGAGCGGATCGTCGTCGGCCTGAGCGGCGGAGTGGACTCCTCGGTCGCGGCCGCGCTCCTCGTGGAGCAGGGCTTCGACGTGATCGGCGTCACGCTGCGCGTCTGGCCGTGGCACGAGGCGGAGGACGCGACGAAGAAGTTCGGAAGCTGCTGCTCGCCCGCGACGGTGGACGACGCGCGCGCGGTGGCGCGGCGGCTCGGGATCCCGCACTACCTCCTCAACTCGGAGCGCGAGTTCGAGCGCGCGGTGATCGAGCCCTTCACGCGCGAGTACGCGGCGGGCCGCACGCCGGTGCCGTGCGTGGCGTGCAACCGCGAGGTGAAGTTCGGCTCGCTCGCGCAGCGCGCGCGCGCGTGGGACGCCACCGCGGTGGCGACCGGCCACTACGCGCGCATCACGCGCGATCCCGATTCGCGACGGTTCCTCCTCTGGCGCGGCCGTGACGCGCGCAAGGATCAGTCCGATTTTCTCTGGCCGCTCACGCAGGCGCAGCTCGCGACCGCGCGCTTTCCGGTGGGCGAGCTCACGAAGGACGCGGTGCGCGACAAGGCCCGCGCGCTCGGGCTCGTGACCGCGGAGAAGCCGGAGAGCCAGGAGATCTGCTTCATTCCGGACGACGACTACCGCGGGTTCCTGCGCCGGCGCGTGCCGGAGGCCTTCGTCCCCGGGCCGATCCTGGACGGGCAGGGGACCCTGCTGGGCCGGCACGAGGGGCTCGCCAACTACACGGTGGGTCAGCGGCGCGGGCTCGGGCTGGCCTCGTCCCGGCCCCTCTATGTGACCGGGCTGGACCCCGCCCGGAACGCGGTGGTCGTCGGGGACGCCGCGGAGGGCGACGTGGAGTCGCTCCGGGCGGAGCAGGTGAACCTCGTCAGCATCCCGGCCCTGACCGGCCCGCTCGCGGTAGCGGCCAAGATCCGCCACACCCACGAGCCGGCGGCGGCCACCATCGAGCCCCTCGACGACGACGCGGTCCGGGTCCGGTTCGAGCGGCCCCAGCGGGCCCCGGCGCCGGGCCAGTCGGTGGTCTTCTACCAGGGCGATCTCGTGGTGGGCGGAGGCGTGATCGCGCGCCCGCAAGCCCCTTGACAGTTTTCCCGCCCGCGTGATACTCGTGTACCGGTTGTTCCTTCTTTCACAAAAGCGCTAGCCGGAGAGCTCACCATGACTCGCGTACTCCTCATCGCTGCGCTTCTGCTCGGGATGCTGCCGACGGCGGCGCTGGCCGCCGAAGGCGGAGGCGGTCTCATCAACGTGGACCGCTCGATCGTCATCCAGGCGATCAATTTCCTCCTCCTGCTGGTCATCCTGGGCAAGCTGCTGTACAAGCCGCTGCTCGCCAAGATGGAGGAGCGCACCCAGGCCATCCGCAAGTCGCTCGAGGAGGCGCAGGCCGCGCGGGCCGACGCCCAGCGCGAACGCGAGGAGCACGCGTCGAAGCTGCAGGCCGCGTATGCGGAGGCCCAGGCCATCCGGGCCACCGCGCTCAAGGAAGCGGCCGAGGAGCAGCGCCGGCTCGTGGAAGGCGCGCGAGCGGAAGCGGGCCGCCTGGTGGAGTCGGCGCGGAGCGAGATGGCCGAGGAGGTCACCCGCGCGCGGCAGGCGCTGCGCCAGGAAGTGGTCGACCTCGCGATCACCGCCGCGGAGCGGCTCATCCGCAAGAGCCTGCGCGACGAGGATCATCGCCGCATCGTGCAGGACGCGATCGGCCGGGTGGACAAGGTCAACTAGCCGTGCGCTCCCACGACCGGACCGCCCGGCGCTACGCCAAGGCCCTCTACGACGTGGCGCGCGAAGCGGGCGCGACGGAAGCGATCGGGCGGGAGCTGGAGCAGGTCGCGGCGGTGTTCACCGGCGACGCCGGGGCCCACGACGTGCTGACGCGCCCGTGGATCAAGCCCGGCGATCGACGCGGGGTGGCGATGGCGATCGCGCAGAAGGCCGGCACGGGCAAGCTCGTGCAGGACTTCGTGGGCCTCGTGGCCGAGCGCGGCCGGGCCGATCATCTGCCCGAGATCGTCGGGGCCTACCGGACCCTCGTCGACGAAGAGCTCGGCCGCGCCCGCGCCCAAGTGCGGACCGCGGTCGCCCTCACGGACGGAGAGAAGCGGGAGCTCTCGGGCAAGCTCGAGCATGCGCTCGGCAAGCGCATCATCCTGGAAGAGCAGGTCGACGCCACGCTGCTGGGCGGCTTCATCGCGCAGGTCGGCAGCCTCATCTTCGACGGCAGTCTCGACGGGCAGCTCGCGCGCATGCGCCAGCGGCTCGCAAGGGGATAGGACATGATCAAGGCGGAAGAGATCAGCGACATCATCAAGCGTCAGCTCCAGGGCTACGAGGCGGAGATCGACCTCAAGGAAGCCGGACGCGTGATCGAGGTCGGCGACGGCATCGCGCGCATCTACGGCCTCGAGAAGGCGATCGCGGGCGAGCTCCTCGAGTTCCCGGGCGACGTGTTCGGCCTCGTGCTGAACCTCGAAGCCGACAACGTCGGCGCGGTGCTCCTCGGCGACGACACCAAGATCAAGGAAGGCGACCCGGTGACGCGCACCAAGCGCGTCGCGCAGGTACCGGTCGGCGAGGCCCTGGTGGGCCGCGTGGTCAACGCGCTCGGCCAGCCGGTCGACGGCAAGGGCCCGATCGCCACCAAGGAGTTCCGGGCGATCGAGCGCTACGCGCCCGGCGTGGTGGACCGGAAGTCCGTCAAGGAGCCGCTCCAGACCGGGATCAAGTCGATCGACGCCATGATCCCGATCGGCCGCGGCCAGCGCGAGCTGATCATCGGCGACCGCGGCACCGGCAAGACCGCGATCGGGGTGGACACGATCATCAACCAGAAGGGGCAGGACGTCTTCTGCTTCTACGTGGCCATCGGCCAGAAGCGCTCCACCGTCGCCCAGGTCGTGAAGATCCTCGAGGACACCGGCGCCATGGCCTACACCACGGTGGTGATCGCCTCCGCCTCCGAGTCGGCGCCGCTGCAGTACATCGCGCCCTACGCGGGCTGCGCGATGGGCGAGTACTTCCGCGACTCCGGCCGCCACGCCCTCTGCATCTACGACGACCTGTCCAAGCACGCGACCGCGTACCGGCAGCTCTCGCTGCTGCTGCGGCGGCCCCCGGGCCGCGAGGCCTATCCGGGCGACGTGTTCTACCTCCACTCGCGGCTGCTCGAGCGCGCGGGCAAGCTGAACGACGAGCTCAAGGGCGGCTCATTGACCGCGCTGCCGATCATCGAGACGCAGCTCGGCGACGTGTCGGCCTACATCCCCACCAACGTCATCTCGATCACGGACGGGCAGATCTTCCTCGAGTCCGATCTCTTCTATGCGGGCATCCGGCCTGCGGTCAACGTGGGCATCTCGGTCTCCCGCGTCGGCGGCTCCGCGCAGATCAAGGCGATGCGGCAGATCGCGGGCAAGCTGCGCCTCGACCTCGCCCAGTATCGGGAGCTGGCCGCCTTCGCCCAGTTCGGCTCCGACCTCGACCGCGCCACCCAGCTCCAGCTCGCGCGGGGCCAGCGGATGGTCGAGCTGCTGAAGCAGGGCCAGTATTCGCCGCAGGCGGTCGAGCGGCAGATCGCGATCATCTTCGCGGGCACCCAGGGCCTGCTCGACGACATGCCGGTGGATCAGATCGGCGAGTTCGAGACCTTCCTCTTCGAGTTCCTCGAGCGCAAGCACGCGCAGGTGCTGGGGGACGTCGCGAACAAGAAGGAGCTGAGCGACGACCTGCGCGCGGCGCTGACCACGGCGATCAACTCGGCGAAGACCGAGTTCATGGCGTCGCGGGGCATCAAGGCCGCCTAGGGACGGGTCGCCATGGCCACGCTCCGCGACATCCGCCGGCGGATCCGCTCCGTCGAGTCCACCCAGAAGATCACGCGGGCCATGAAGCTGGTGGCGGCCGCGAAGCTGCGCCGTGCCCAGGAGCGCCTCATCTCCGGGCGACCGTACGCGGTGAAGATGGCCGCGCTGCTGTCGAGCCTCGTCCGGCGCGCGGAGGGGGACGCGCATCCGCTGCTGGTGCGCCGGCCCGCCGCCCGCAAGCGCCTCGTCATCATCACCGCCGACAAGGGGCTGTGCGGGGCGTTCAACTCGAACATCCTGCGGGCCTCGCTCGCGTTCCTGCGCGAGCAGGGCGAGACCAGCGTCACGCTGGTGGTGGTCGGCAAGAAGGCGCGGGACTTCTACCGCCGCCGGCAGTACGAGATCAAGTCGGAGATGCTGGGCTTCTTCGACCGGCTGGCCTACTCGCACGCGCAGGAGCTGGCGGGCGGGCTGATGCAGGAATACCTGAGCGGCGAGGTGGACGAGGTCCACCTCATGTACAACGAGTTCCGCTCGGTCGCGGTGCAGCGGGTGAGGCGGGAGCAGCTCCTGCCCATCGAGTCGGCGGATGCCGCCGAGGGGCAGGGGGGCGCCGAGGCCGCCGCCGGCGACTACATCTACGAGCCGAGCCCGGAGGCGATCCTGGCCGCGCTGGTGCCGCGCCACGTGATCACCCAGGTGTACCGGGCCCTGATGGAGTCGGTGGCGGGCGAGTACGGCGCGCGAATGACCGCGATGGAAGCGGCCACCAAGAACGCCAAGGAAATGATCAGCGTCCTGTCGATCCAGTACAACAAGGCGCGCCAGGAGCGCATCACCAAGGAGCTCCTCGACATCGTCGGCGGGGCCGAAGCGCTCCGACAGTCCGTCGAGGCGTAGAGCACATACCAGAGCCAAGGAGCACAGGATGAACCAGGGCAAGATCGTTCAGGTGATCGGGCCGGTCGTGGACGTGGAGTTCGAGCCCGGCAAGCTGCCCCCCATCTACAGCGCCCTCGAGGTCCCGGGGGCGGGCAGCACCGACATCTTCGCGTACTCCGCGAAGCTCGTGCTCGAGGTCGCCCAGCATCTCGGCGAGAGCCAGGTGCGCGCGGTGGCCATGGCCGCGACCGACGGCCTCACGCGCGGGATGCCGGTCAACGACACCGGCATGCCGATCTCGATCCCGGTCGGCAACGGGACGCTCGGCCGCATCATCAACATCACCGGCGAGCCGGTGGACAAGCTCGGCCCGATCAAGAGCACGAAGACCTACCCGATCCACCGGCCCGCGCCCGCGTTCGACCAGCAGTCCACCAAGGTCGAGATGTTCGAGACCGGCATCAAGGTGGTGGATCTGCTCGAGCCCTACACCCGCGGCGGCAAGACCGGCCTCTTCGGCGGCGCCGGCGTGGGCAAGACCGTGCTCATCCAGGAGCTGATCAACAACATCGCCAAGCAGCACGGCGGCATCTCGGTGTTCGCCGGGGTAGGGGAGCGCACCCGCGAGGGCAACGACCTCTACCACGAGATGAAGGAGTCGGGGGTCATCGAGAAGACCGCGCTGATCTTCGGCCAGATGACGGAGCCGCCCGGCTCGCGCCTGCGGGTCGCGCTGACCGGCGTGACCGCGGCCGAGTACTTCCGCGACGAGGAAGGTCAGGACGTGCTGCTGTTCATCGATAACATCTTCCGCTTCACCCAGGCGGGCTCCGAGGTCTCCGCGCTGCTCGGCCGCATGCCCTCCGCGGTCGGCTACCAGCCCACCCTCGGCACCGAGATGGGCGCGCTCCAGGAGCGGATCACCTCGACCAAGAGCGGCTCGATCACGTCGGTGCAGGCCATCTACGTGCCCGCCGACGACATCACCGACCCGGCGCCCGCGACCGCGTTCGCGCACCTGGACGCCACCACCGTGCTCTCGCGCCAGCTCACCGAGCTCGGCATCTATCCCGCGGTGGACCCGCTCTCGTCCACGTCGCGCATCCTCGATCCGATCATCCTGGGCGCGGAGCACTACGGGACGGCGCGCGCGGTGCAGTCGACCCTGCAGCGCTACAAGGACCTCCAGGACATCATCGCGATTCTCGGCATGGAGGAGCTCTCGGACGACGACAAGCTGACCGTGGCGCGCGCCCGCAAGCTGCAGCGCTTCCTGTCGCAGCCGTTCTCCGTGGCCGAGGTGTTCACCGGCCAGCCCGGTCGCTACGTCAAGCTCGCCGACACGATCAAGGGGTTCAGGGAGATCGTCGAGGGCAAGCACGACGAGCTGCCCGAGCAGGCCTTCTACATGGTGGGCGGCATCGAGGAGGCACAGGAGAAGGCGGCCAAGATGCGCGAGGCCAAGTAGTGCTGCTGGAGGTAGCCACGCCGACCCGGCAGCTCGTCTCCGAGCAGGTGGACGAGGTGGTGGCGCCGGGAACCGAGGGCTACTTCGGAGTGCTGCCCGGCCACGCCGCCTTCCTGGCCACCCTGGGGAGCGGCCGGGTCACGTACCGGACCGGCCGGGGCGAGCAGCACATCGCGGTGCACGGCGGCTTCGCCGAGGTGACCCCGGATCGCGTGATCATCCTCGCCGAGCTTGCCGAGCGCCCCGACGAGATCGACCGCGAGCGGGCCGAGCGTGCGCGCGAGCGTGCCGAGCAGCGCATGGCGGGCCGACCCGTGGAAGGCGAGTCAGACGAGATCGACTTCGCGGACGCGGTGGCCGCCTACCAGCGCGCCCTCACGCGCCTGCTCATCGCCTCGATGGGGGGCGACTAGCCCGCTGCCCTTCGCGCGGGGCAGGATGGGCCCGCGCGCTGCCCATCGCCCCGGGCACTCCCGCGGCGACCTGATCGCAACCCGCTGATTCCGCTCGGCGTGCCTCGTGGCACGCCCCTCGCAATTGACCGGCGGCATGATGACCATCCTGATCGCCGACGATGAACCCGCAATCGTGGACCTGGTTCGCTTCACCCTCGAAGACGCGCACGTGCGGATCGTGGACGCCGCCGACGGGGCCGCCGCGCTGGACCTGGCGCGGCGCGAGCGCCCCGACGTGGCCCTGCTCGACGTGCAGATGCCGCGCCTCAATGGGCTGGAGACCTGCCGTCAGCTCCGGCGTCTGCCCGAGTGCGCGCGCACTCGCATCGTCATGCTCACCGCGGCGGCGCAGGCGGCCGATCGCCGCCGCGGGCTCGAGGCGGGCGCCGATCACTACCTGACCAAGCCGTTCTCGCCGCTCGCCCTGCTCACGCTGGTGCGCTCGCTCGTGCCGGAGGCCTCGGTATGGCCGGCCAGGTAGGGCTCTCCCAGGCGCTGTCCTACGCGCGCGATCTCAAGGCGCTCTACGAGACCTCGCGGGCGCGGGAGCGTGAGCTCGAGGAGACGCAGGAGCGCCTGCGCGCGGCATACCTCCAGTCGCTGCAGTACGCCATCGACCTCCGCACGACGTACCGGCGTTTGGAGCAATCGAGCCTGCAGAGCCTGCTTGGGCTGGCCAATGCGCTCGAGGCCAAGGACGACTACACGCGCGGGCATTCCGAGCGAGTCGCGGCGCTCGCGCGGCGGATCGCGCTCGCGGCCGGCGTCGCGCCCGGGGCGGCCGTCACCATCGGGCAGGCCGGGCTGCTGCACGATCTGGGCAAGATCGGGATCCCGGAAGGCGTGCTCCGCAAGCCCGGCCCGCTCAGCGACGAGGAGTGGGCCGTGATGCGCCGGCATCCCGTCGTCGGCGCCCAGATCGTCGCGCCGCTCGAGTTCTTCGCCGAAGGCGCGGTCATCGTGCGACACCACCACGAGCGACACGATGGCAGCGGGTATCCCGACGGGTTGCGCGGAGCGCAGATCCCCCTGGGCGCCCGCATCGTGGCGGTGGCTGACGTCTACGACGCGCTCACCTCGGATCGCCCATATCGGCCGCGGTTACCCCGGGCGGACGTGGTGCGCCACCTCGAGTCGGAAGCGGGCGAGACGCTCGATCCTCGCCTGGCCACCCTCTGTATCCGTCTGACCGACGATGCGCCTCCTCAGCGCGCCGTTTGAGCCTGGCGCGCTCGCACCGGCACACGGGCCGGTCCGGGCCTACGGGCAGGTTGCGGGCGTGGCCGCGCTGCTCGCGACCGCCGGCGTCGCCCTGGAGTGGGCCGGGGGGGCTCCGCTCTCGGTCGGACACGCCCTGGCCAGCGGGGCCGCTCACGGCGGATTGCTGGCGCTGGGCTGGCTGCTTGCGACCGACGCAGCGCCCGGATGGGCCGGGCCGGTCGTCCGGCTCGGCGTGACGGTGCTCGTGGCCTCGACGGCCGCACGCCTCCACCCGCTCGGCGCGCTCGCATTCCTGTTCGTGCCCGGAGTGCTGCTGGTCGAAGCAGGGCGGCGGCCATGCCTGCGGGCGATCGGGCTCCGGGGTGCTCGGCCGGTGCACGCGGTGGCGGGCCTGGCGGTCGGAGCGTTCCTCGGCGCGCACCTGCTCGTCACCGCTTCGCGGACCTTTGGCTATCGGCTGCAGATCGGCGGCCTCACCACGTATCTCTCGGCGCTGGCGTACGACGTGGGCGCCAACGCGCTCAGCGCGGAGTGGGCGTTCCGCGGTGCGATGTTCTCCTGGCTCTGGCGGCGCTGGTCGTTCTGGCCGGCCGCGCTGGTGACGACGGCGCTATCACTCCTTCGCTATCTGCTCGACCCCGCCCTCCCGCACGCCGCGGAAGCGCGGGCGGGAGCCGTCTTCTATCTTGGCCTGGTCGGACTGATCGCCTGCGCGCTGCGCGCCTGGAGCGGCAGCCTCCTGCCCGGCTATCTGGCCGCGCTCGCCTTCTTCGCCGCCTACCGGATGCTCGCGGCGTGATCACGCTGCCGGTCGTGTTGCTGGCCGCGATCGCGCTGGCCATGGCCGTCGCGGACCAGGGCCCCGCCTCCGTGCTCCGGCATCTCTACCTCGTGCCGACACTCTGGGCGGGGCTGACCAGGGGCGCTGTCGGCGGCGGCCTGGTCGGCGCGCTGGCCGGTCTGCTACACGCGCCGGTCGTGCTGCCTGCGGTGGAGCGGCTGGGCCTCACCTCCCAGACGCTCGACGGCCTGCTGTCCCTCGCTCTGCCGAGCGTGGCCGGGCTCCTGGTCGGACGCCTGGTGGACGGCTCCCGCGCCCGTGCGGCGCGCCTGGCCGCGGTGCTCGCGATCCAGCGCCGGCTGGATGGCCCGGACCCGATGGATGACAAGCTCGTGAGCATCGCCCGCGAGCTCCGCGGCGCGCTCCGGGCTCGGCGCCTCGCGTTGCTGATCGGCCCCGACGTGCGTACCGCGCAGCTCGCCAGCGTGCCGACGGGGACGCTCGTCGATCCCGAGTCGGCGGCGGTCTTCGCGCTCGCCACCGGCCAGCGCGTGAGCAGCGTGGATCTGGCGGCGGACCCCCGCGTGCGGGCGAACGAGCCGGCCGGCCCGACGCCGGTGCGCGCCCTCGCGGTGCCACTCGTCTCGGGGGCGGGCGTGGTCGGGGTGATGGCGGTCGAGTGGCGGGGGGAGCTGTCGCGCGCCACGCGCGCCGCGGCCGAAGAGCTGGCGCTGCACGTGGGTCTGGCGGTGGAGAACGCGCGTCTCACCCGTCGCCAGCACCACTTCGCCGAGGAGCTCGCGGAGAAGGTATCGGCGGCGACCGCGCGACTCCGCGAGCTGGATCAGGCCAAGACCGAGTTCCTCTCGGTGGTCTCGCACGAGCTGCGCACGCCGCTGACCGCCCTGCAGGGCTTCAGCGAGCTGCTCCTGCGCTCGGCGTTGTCGCCGGAGCGCGCCCGGCGGTGCCTCGTCTACCTCCACACCGAGGCGTGCACGCTGGGACGCATCGTCGGGGAGCTGCTGGATCTGTCCCGGATCGAGGCCGGGCGCCCGCTCGAGCTCAATCCGGAGCTGATCGATCTCGCCGGGTTGATCGAGCGCAACCTTGAGATCTTCGCGGCCGAGCATCGCGAGCACCGCTTCCGCTGGACCGCGCCCGGATCCGACATGGCCCTGCGCGCGGATCCCGATGCGCTCGACCGGATAGTCAAGAACCTGCTCTCGAACGCGGTCAAATATTCGCCGCGCGGCGGCCTGGTGTGCGTCTCCGCGGGCCCCGCGGAGGATCAGCCCGGGATGATCGAGCTGGCGGTCGAGGACGACGGCGTCGGGATCCCGGCCGAGCAGCTCCCGCGGATCTTCGAGAAGTACGTCCGCGTCCCCCATCCCGACACCGCCACGGCCCGGGGCCTGGGGTTGGGGCTGAGCCTCGTGAAGGCTCTGGCCGAAGCCCACGGCGGTCGAGTCGAGGTGGATAGCCTGCCCGGAAAAGGATCCCGATTTCGCCTGCTTCTCCCGGAGGCCGCCAGAGACTTTTGATCCATATTTCCGTATAGTTGTTGACACTCGAGTTCGTGGCCGTGTACCCTGTCTCTCCGGGCATGGCGCGACGGGACGAGGTAGCAGAACGGATGGCGGAGGCCGTGGTGAAGCGGCTGGTCGGGCGCAAGCTCGCCGACGTCCGGGACGAGACGCGGGCGCGCGAGGTGGTCCGACGCATCCTGGCCGAGAACTTCCAGGCCGAGGAGAAGCTCGACGCCGACGCGCGCACCCTCCTGATGGACAATGCCAAGCTGATCCGCGACTCCGCCTCCGACTACAAGCGCCTTTTCGCGCTGGTCAAGACCAAGCTCGCCAAGGAACGGGGGTTCACGCTGTGACGCGGATGAGTCGCGAGCGCATGTTCGCGCTGGCGGACCGCATCGTCGCCGACCTAGCCGCGACCGAGAGTGTCTCGATCAAGGGTGACGAGGACAAGGCCCACGGCCAGCTCCGAACCGAGGTGTTCCGCGTCCTCGAGGACGAGTCGAAGCTCGAGGAGTCGATCGACCAGGAAGTGCGCCGCGCGCTCAGCACCTATTCGCGCCCGGCGCCCGAGGGCAGCTCGGAGTGGGAGCTGCTCTACCAGAAGACCCGCGACGAAGTCTATCGGCGCCGGTTCCGGCTATGAAGCGCGTGGTCGTCGGGCTGAGCGGCGCCTCGGGCGCGATCTACGGCATCCGGTTCCTTGAGCTCCTGCGCGGGATTCCCGACGTCGAGGCACATCTGGTCATCTCGGACGCGGGGCGACGTACCATCGTCGAGGAGACCGACTACACGGTCGCCGACGTCGAGGCGCTCGCCACCCGCCGTTACCGCAACCGGGACATCGGCGCGGCGCTCGCCTCCGGCTCGTTCAAGACCGATGGCATGGTCATCGTGCCGTGCAGCATCAAGACCGCGGCGGCGGTGGCCCACTGCGTCTCCGACACGCTGATGGCGCGGGCGGCCGACGTGACGCTCAAGGAGGGCCGGGCGCTCATCCTGGTGGTCCGCGAGACCCCGCTGCATCTCGGGCACCTCCGGGTGCTCACCGCGCTGGCCGAGATGGGCGCGGTCGTGCTGCCGCCGATGCCCGCCTTCTACAACCGGCCGAAGCAGATCGACGATCTCGTCGTCGCCACGCTGGCGCGCGTGCTCGACCGGCTCGGTCTCCCGCATTCGCTGGCGCCGGAGTGGCAGGGCGCGCCGCCGCGCGTGCCGGGGCCGCCCCGCGGGTGACCCCGCCCGCTTTCCGCCCGGAACCGGGCTCCGCCGCGCCCGACCTTTCCATCGTCGTCCCGGTGTACAACGAGGAGGAGAGTCTCCCGCTCCTCTGGTCGGAGATCCGCGCCGCGCTCGAGCCGACCGGCGTGCGCTACGAGGTCATCTTCGTGGACGACGGCAGCCGCGACCGGAGCGCCGAGATCGTCCGGGAGCTCCGCGAGCGGGACGACCGCGTTCGGCTCGTGCGTCTGAAGGCCAACGCGGGTGAGACCGCGGCCACCGACGCGGGCCTGAAGGCGGTGCGGGGCCGCCGCGTGGTCGTCATGGATGCCGATCTCCAGAACGACCCGCACGATATTCCCGCGATGGTTCAGCATCTCGATCAATGGGACGCGGTGACCGGCTGGCGCGTGAACCGGGCGGCGGGCGACTCCTGGGTGCGACGCGTCTCCTCGCGCATCGCCAACCGGGTGCGCAATCGCGTGAGCGAGGAGACCATCCAGGACAGCGGGTGCACCTTCCGCGCTTTCCGTCGCGAGTGCCTGCGCGACCTCGTGCTCTACCGGGGGTTCCATCGGTTCATTCCGACGCTGCTGCGGATGCGCGGGTTCCGGGTGCTCGAGGTCCCGGTGAATCACCGACCGCGCCGGTTCGGCCGGTCCAACTACGGCATCGGTAACCGCGCGGGCCACGCCTTCGTGGATCTCCTCGTCGTGCGCTGGATGAAAGACCGGTACCTGCGCTACGAGATCGCCGAGGACCTGGGCGGCGAGGCCGGGGGCGGCCGGTGAAGGTGCTACTGGTCGGTCTGGGGCGCTGGGGCGAGAAGCACCTGCGGGTGCTCGGCGAGCTGGGCGTGGATCTCTGGGTGGCGGACGTCTCGGCGGAGCGGCGAGCCTTCGCGATCAAGGCCGGGGTGACGCCGGCGCGCGCGGTCGAAGATTTCCGCCTCGCGCTGCCGCACGTGGACGCGGTGGACATCGTGACGCCGACCGAGAATCACCTGGCCCTGGCCGCGGAGTGCCTGGGCGCGGGTCGCGATTGCTTCATCGAGAAGCCGCTCGCCCTCACGGTGACCGAGGGTCGCCGCCTCGCCACGATCGTGGCGGAGACGGGCCGCGTGCTGCAGGTCGGCCACATCTTCCGCTTCCATCCGGTCACGACCGCGCTGCGCGAGCGGCTGGCCGCCGGGACGCTCGGGCGGGTGCGCTACTGCACCGGCCGCTTCGCCGGATTCAAGCGCCCGCGGACGGACGTGGGTGTGACGCAGACGGATGCCATCCACTACTTCGACCTCTTCGCCCACCTGCTCGGGCGTCCGGCCACCGCGGTCACCGCGACCCTGCGCGACCATCTGGGCCGCGGCCTCGACGACTGCTCGTTCACCACGGTTGACTACGGTGACATTCCCGCTTTCGTGGAAGCGGGCTACTTCGCCCCTGGAACCGCCCGCGAATGCGTGATCGTGGGCGAGCAGGGGACGCTCGCCGCCGACTTCGCCACCTCCGAGGTTCGCGTGCTCGCCAATCGCCACGTGCAGACTCCGTCGGGCTGGCAGGCGCCGGAAGGCACGGGGGAGACCTTCAAGGCGTCCGGTCCCGAGCCGCTCCGCCTCGAGCTGGAACGGTTCCTGGACGCGGTGGCGCGCCGCAGCCGGCCGGCGGTGGACGTGCAGGCGGGGCTCGATGCGCTGCGCACGGTGGAAGCGGCGCAGCGCTCGTCCTCGCTGGGCCGTCGCGTCGAACTCGCCGAGCTGGCGTAGTCCCGCCGTACACTCGGAATGTGAGGATGAGGATCCGGGCGGGGATTCTACTGGTGCCGAAGGGGGGACTCGAACCCCCACACCCTTGCGGGCACATGACCCTGAATCATGCGCGTCTGCCAATTCCGCCACTTCGGCTCGGGCAAGGCCTACATATTACGGACCGCGGCTATGAAGTCAAGGGCCGGAGGGTCTGAGCGCCATGGCGGACGAGACGGACGAGAAGGTCATCTCCACCAACCGCAAGGCCTTCCACGACTACGCGATTCTCGAGCGGTACGAGGCGGGGCTCGTGCTGCGCGGGACCGAGGTCAAATCGCTCCGGGAGGCGCAGGTCAACTTCAAGGACAGCTACGCGACGATCGACAACGACGAGGCGTGGCTCGTCGGCTGCTACATCAGCCCCTACCACCACGGCACCGACGCCAATCACGATCCGGAGCGTAGGCGGAAGCTCCTGCTGCACAAGCGGGAGATCTCACGCCTGCTCGGGAAGATCGCCGAGCGCGGGTTGACCCTCATCCCGCTTCGTCTATACTTCAAGGCAGGGCGTGTGAAGGTCGAGCTGGGCCTGGCCCGAGGCAAGAAGCTGCACGACAAGCGCGCGTCCCTCCGCGAGCGCGAGAGCCGGCGGGAGATGGAAAAGGAATCACGCGCCCGATCCCGGGCGTAGAAGGGGGCGACTGGTTTCGACGGGGATCAGTGACGCACAGGTGGCATCACGAGGTGCTCTCTCCTCGTAAAACTGGGGGCACGGTTATAGCTGCCGACAACCAGCTAGCTCTGGCGGCCTAACACCCGCCAGCGTCCTCCGGATTGGGTGACCAGGGTCCGGGTCAGGGCGTCATATTCTGGTGACTGGCTCCAAACCCTGCTCCGGGGTGCGGGGCGAGAACTACAGGAGCTGGCTGATCGGTGACCCGGCCGGTTGGGGGGCCGAGAGGCGAGACGCAGGGGATAACCGGCTAATGATGTAGATGCCTGTTGCCGAGGGTTTCCGGACGTGGGTTCGATGCCCACCGCCTCCACCAATTCGTAGCCGCCCGCCGGGTGTCAAGCCCGGCGGGCGGTCCCGTCTTCACTCCTGGTGGCAGCCCATGCAGGCAAAGGTCGAGCGCACCATGAGCGTGGCCGCGTCCGGCCCGGGCTCGGTGCGGCGAAACGCCTCCACGTTCTTCGCGGCGTCGCGGATGCGGGCCTCCAGCACGGCCTTGTATGGCCAGACCGGGTACTCGCGTGCGAGCTGGGCGTTGCGGTACATCGGCACCGCGAGGTCCGGCTGGCCCGCCTTCACCAGCATGTCGCCGAAGTTGAGGAAGAAGCCTTCGAAGTTGTGCGGGGCGATCCAGGAGTTCCAGCACACGCGCCGGGGGCCCTCCTTCGTCTCCAGTCGCATGTACTTCGCATAGTCCGGGTTGATCCGGTCCACCTTCTCCCCGGTGCACACGTCGAGGTTCAGCCACTGCTGCTCGAGCGCGCCGCGGAACCGGTCGGACTCGACGGGCAGGCCCGAGGCGGTGTAGCCGGCGGTGAAGTAGTTGAACTCGGGCCACGCGCGGATCGCGTCCTGCATCGCGTAGAAGCCCTGCCGGACCATCTTCTCGTCCTTGTGGATGGTGCCCTCGGCCATCAGCAGCCCGGCGTAGAAGCCGAGGTAGCGCGCCTCGCCGGGATCGAGCCGCACCGCTTCCTCGAAGTACTTCCGGCCGAGCACCGCGTCGTCCGTGATGTCGGGGCGGAGCGCGGTCTGCCGGGCCCGTTCGCCGAGCCGCCAGATGTGCAGCCACCCCACGTGAGCGGCGGTGATCGCGTCGCGCGGGTTCTCGAGGTAGGCGGCCTTCAGCGCGGTGAGCGCGTCCGGGATGCGATCGTACTCGCCGGCGTGGAGCGTCTTCCAGAAGAGCGTGTCGGCCTCGACCGCAGCGGCGGTCCGCGCGGTGGTCGGCGTCTTGGCCGGCGCCGACCACACCGCCAGCCGGCCGCAGCCCGCCGCGGCCACCGCCATCACCAGCGCTATGCCGAGCAGGCTTCCCCTAAGCACTCGCGATTGACTCATGGTACCCTCCCGCCCAGGGTTCCGGCATTCCGCCGCGCCCCCCGTATGTCGATTTACGTACATTAACGCTGTTAAGTGATGCCTGTCAAGCGCCGAAGCCGGAAGAAGTCGTCGCCCCGCCGCGCCCGGTCCGGCGCGGCGGGCGGGAGCCTGCGCGACACGCTGGTGAACGCGGCGGCGGCCCTCGTCGCGCGCAAGGGACCCCAGGGCTTCAGCCTGCGGGAAGTGGCCCGGCGCGCCCGGGTGTCGGAGGCCGCGCCCTACTGGCACTTCGCGGACCGCGAGGCGCTGCTGGCCGCGGTCGCGGAGCGCGGGTTCGAGGAGATGGCCAAGGGGATGATGGAGATATGGTCGCGGGACGCCGAGCCGGCCGAGCGGTTCCGGGCGCTCGGCATCGGCTACGTGCGCTTCGGCCTGGCGTACCCTTCGTACCTGCGCGTGATGTTCGGCTCCGAGGTACCGGACAAGGCGGAGCATCCCGCGCTCAAGGCAGCGGGCGAGCGTACGTTCAGCTTGCTCGTCCAGGCGATCACCGAATGCCAGGCGGCGGGGCAGGTGCGCGCCGGCGACCCCGAGGGGTTCGCGGTGGCGGCCTGGTCCATCGTCCACGGCCTCGCCGCGCTGCTCGTCGACGGCAAGCTGAAGGACCGCGCGAGCACCCCCGCGGAGGCGGAGCGGCTGGCACACACGATCACCGATTGCGTCATGCTCGGCCTCGCGCCTCGCGCATGATCGCGAAGCTCCTGCTCACCTCCCTGGTTGCGTTGCTGCCGCTCGCCTCCGCGACCGGCGCGTTCGCGGAGGAGAAGGAGTGGGCGGTGACGCTGCTGGGCGGTCTGTACTCGGGGAAAGAGTTTCGCGATATCTTCGATGGTCATGGCTTCAAGGACTCTTACACCGCGGGACTCTCGATCTCGTATCAGTTCACGGACTGGGGCAAGCACATGCGCTGGGAGCTGGAAGGGCAGATGCTCCAGCACTTCGGCGAGCAGAAGATGGTGGAGTTCGTGGGCTCCATCAACGTCCGCTGGATCACGTTTCCGTGGGACCGGTACCTGGACACCTCTGTGGCCTTCGGCGGGGGGCTGTCGGTGACGAGCGAGGTGCCGGCGCTGGAGAAGCGCGATCCCCGCAGCAGCGAAGCCGCGACCCTGCTGCACTATCTCCTGCTCGAGGCCGCGGTCGGGCTGCCGAACTCCGACTGGAGCCTGGTGGGCCGCATTCACCACCGCTCGGGCATCTTCGGACTCTTCTCTCACAGCGGCTCCAACCTACTGGAGATCGGAGTCCGGTACCGGTTCTAGGCCGGGCGCCCCCCGCCGGCCCGCGCGCCCTGGATCGCCTGCCACACGCGGTCGCTGCTTGCGGGCATGTCGAGCTCGCGCACGCCGAGCGGCGCGAGCGCGTCCATCACCGCGTTGATGACCGCGGGGAGCGCGCCGACCGTGCCGGCCTCGCCGGCCCCCTTGGCCCCGAGCGGATTGAGCTTGGTCGGGACCGGGTGGCTCTCGATGATCATGTCGCAGAACGTGTCGGCGCGCGGCATCGCGTACTCCATGAAGGACGCGGTCAACAGCTGTCCGGAGCCCGGCTCGTAGACGACCTGCTCCATGAGCGCCTGCCCGACGCCCTGGGCGACCCCGCCGTGGATCTGGCCCTTCAGCGTCAACGGATTGATGACGGTGCCCACGTCGTCGGCGATGGCGTAGCGCACCAGGGTCACGTCACCCGTCTCCGGATCCACCTCGACCTCGCACACGTGACAGCCGTTCGGCCACGTGGCCTGCTTGGGCGAGAAGGTCCCCGTCTCGTAGAAGCCGGGCTCGAGGCCGGGCGGAAGCTGGGCGGGCTGGAAGGCGGCCCGCGCCACTTCCTTCAGCGAGAGCGACCGATCCGTGCCCACCACCGAGAACTTCCCGTCGCCGAAGCCGATGTCCGCCTCCGCGGCCTCCAGCAGGCGCGCGGCGATCTTGCGGCCCTTGGCGATGACCTTGTCGGCGGCCACCCACAGCGCGGTGCCCCCGATCACCGTCGAGCGGGAGCCCATCGAGCCCATGCCGAAGCCGACGCGATCGGTGTCGCCGTCGATGTAGCGTACGTCGGCGGGGTCGAGCCCGAGCCGCTCGTGGAGGACCTGCTTGAAGGTGGTCTCGTGCCCCTGGCCCTGATTCTTGGTGCCCATGAACACGGTCGCGCTGCCGCTCGGCGCGAAGCGAATCTCCGCGAATTCGGGCTGGGGGCCCGCCGCCTGCTCGATCGCGTTCACCACCGCCAGCCCCCGCAGACGGCCGCGCGCCTTCGAGGTCTCGCGCCGCGCCGCGAAGCCGGCGACGTCCGCCAGCTTCAGCGCGGCGTCCATGGACTGCTCGAACTCGCCGCAGTCGTACGTGACGCCAAGCGCGGTCTTGTACGGCATGGCGGCGGCCGGAATGAGGTTCGCGCGCCGCAGGGCCAGACGGTCCTCCCCAAGCTCGCGCGCCGCGTCGTCGATGAGCCGCTCGATGACGTAGGTGGCCTCGGGCCGGCCCGCGCCGCGGTAGGGCGCGGTGGAGTTGGTGTTGGTCAGCATGCAGCGGACCTCGACGTGCGCGGCCGGGAAGGTGTAGACGCCGACGAGGGTCGCAACGTTGCTGAACGTGGCGAGCAGGTTGCGATCGGACGACACGTAGGCGCCCACGTTGGCGAGGGTGCGCACCCGCAGCGCGAGGAAGCGTCCCTGCGCGTCGAGCGCCAGCTCCGCCTCGGTCACGTTGTCGCGCGCGTGCTCGTCGGCCGGGATCGCCTCCCGCCGCTCGCAGAGCCACTTGACCGGCCGGCCGAGCTTGCGCGCGGCCCACAGCACGAGGCGGTGCTCGACGTACTGCCAGCCCTTGGTCCCGAAGGCCCCGCCCACGTCCCCAGCGATGACGCGGATCTGATGCTCCGGGATCTTGAAGATGTTCGTCGCCAGGGCGTTGCGCACGCGGTGCGGGTACTGCACGTCGGCGTAGAGCGTGTAGCGATCCTCGCCCGGGTCGTAGGTGCCGAGGGCCCCGCGCGCCTCCATGAACTGGGCGTGGACGCGGGTGATCACGTAGCGGCGCCGGACGACGCGGTGGGCGCGCGCAAAGGCGGCGTCGGTGGCTCCCGCATCGCCCGCCGGGTACAGGTTGGAGACATTGTCCGGGCACTCGTCCCAGACCGCGGGCGCCCCGGCCTCGGCGGCCGCCGCGGTGTCGGTCACCGCGGGGAGGGGCTCGTAGTCCACGCGCACCAGGTCGGCCGCGTCCTCGGCCTGCGCGCGGGTCTCCGCCACCACCATCGCCACCGCGTCACCCACGTGACGCGCGCGGTCCAGTGCGAGTCCTCGGTGCGGCGGCGCGAACATCGGCGAGCCGTCGGGCCGGGTGCGCTTGAGCGTCATCCTCATGGTGCCGAGGCCGTCGCGCGCGACGTCGGCGCCGGTATAGACGGCGAGCACTCCCGGCGCGCGGAGGGCGGGGGCGATGTCGATCGCGCGGATGCGCGCGTGGGCGTGGGGAGAGCGCACCAGTACCGCGTGGACCTGGCCGGGGAGGTTCACGTCGGCGTGAAAGCGCCCTTCACCCCGCAGCAGTCGGACGTCCTCGAATCGCTTGACGGACTGCCCGATGCCGAACTCTCCCATCTCGGGGGCGAAGCCTATCACAAATTGGTGCTTCGCCGCCCCCTCGCTCCGTTGCTAGAATGGCCTCGCCACGCCCCCTGCGATCATGATGCGACGACTCTCGATGCCCGTCTGGCTGGTCCTCGGATTGATGGGCTGTGTCTTCGGCTCGGCCCAGGCCGCGCGTCCGGAATCTCTGGAAGTGCGTGACCAGGGTGTCAGCCGCGGGCTCCTGACCATCACGATCATGGACGATGGCAGTGCCTACATCGCCCCCGACCACCTGGCCGCGCTGCTCAAGGGCGCCTGGGCGGTGAAGGGGGACCGCGGCACCCTGACTGTCGGCACCCGGGTGGCCGAGTTCACCCGCGGCCACACGCGTACCACCGTCGACGGCCAGGCCGTCACCCTCGATCTACCCCCGCAGGTGAACGGGCGGGAGTGGCTCGTCTCGCGTGATTTCCTGGGCAAGGGCCTCCCGAGGCTGGCGCCCTCGGTCTCGCTCGCCCTGCCGACCGCGGCGCGCAAGCCCGCGACCAAGGTGGTCCAGGCCGCGGTGCCGCTCGAGGAGCTGCGCTACCGCTCCTATCCCTCGTTCACGCGCATCGTCATCGAGACCGGCGGGAAGCTGGCCTACGCGGTGGTCACCGGCGACGAAGAGGTGCGCGTGCGGCTGCCCGGCCTGGCTCGCTCTCCCGCTCCCGGGTCGAGGAGATCAACGACGGGCTCGTGCAGGAGGTTCGCCTCGAGCCGGTGGGCGACACCGCGGTGCTGCGCGTGCTGCTCCAGGGCACCGCGGGCGAGGTGAAGCACACCGTGCTTCAGGATCCCATACCGGCTCGTGCTCGACATTCACCGCCCCCGGGAGAGCAGCGGCGCGGGCGAGCCGGGGCGCGGCACGATGCAGCCGCTCCGGCTGATCGTGATGGACGCCGGCCACGGCGGCCACGACTCGGGCGCGGTCGGCCCGACCGGAGTTCAGGAGAAGGAAGTGGTCCTGGACGTGACGCGCCGCGTGGCCAAGAAGGTCGAGGCCGGCCTCGGCGTGAAGGTCGTGCTGAGCCGGACAGCGACGTGTTCGTGCCGCTGCGCGACCGCACCAACTTCGCCAACAAGCAGCGCGCCGACCTCTTCGTGTCCATTCACGCCAATGCCCATCCGCAGTCGGTGTCGGAAGGCGTCGAGACCTACTTCCTCTCCTCCGAGGCGTCCGACAGCGGCGCGCGGCAGGTGGCGGCGATCGAGAACGGCGTGGTCCAGCTCGAGAGCCCCGGCTCGCGCCAGCGGGGCGACGTGCTCAAGAGCATCCTCTGGGACCTGGCCCAGTCCGAGTTCCAGGAGGAGTCGAGCTTCATGGCCGAGACGGTCCTGGACTCGATGACGCAAGTCCCTCAACCTGGTCAATCGCGGGGTCAAGCAGGCCGGGCTTCTACGTGCTGGGCGGCGCGGCCATGCCCGCCATCCTCATCGAGATCGGCTTTCTCACCAATCCCAAGGAGGAGAAGAAGCTCGGCCACGCCGGAGCACCGCGAGTCGGTCGCGCGGGCGATCTACGCCGGGCTCGCCGAGTACAAGCGCCGCTATGACCAGCGCCTGCGCACCGCGCAGCCCTGCCGGCCAAAGGCGGCCGACCCGACGATCCACTCATTCCGCGCCACGACGGCCGGCGACCGGATCAGCTCCGGCCGGTCACGATCATCGCGCGACTATCTGCGCCACCCCGAGGGCTCGGTGCTCGTCTAGTTCGGCGACACCAAGGTGCTCTGCACGGCCTCGGTCGAGGAGAAGGTGCCGCCGTTCCTCAAGGGCCGCGGGCAAGGGCTGGGTCACGGCGGAGTACGGCATGCTGCCGCGCTCCACCAATACCCGGACGGCGCGCGAGCGGAGCGGCCCGAGCGGCCGCTCGCAGGAGATCCAGCGCCTCGTCGGCCGGTCGCTGCGCGCGGTGGTCGAGATGGCCGAAGCTCGGCGAGCGGACGGTCTGGCTGGACTGCGACGTCATCCAGGCCGACGGCGGGCACGCGCACGGCCGCGATCACCGGCGCCTTCGTGGCCGCTGGCCGATGCCATCGGCACCTGCTGAAGTCGGGGGCGCTCGCCGGGCTCGCCGATCCGGGACGCGTCGCCGCGATCAGCGTGGGCATGGTGGGCAGCCGGCCCGTGCTCGACCTCGACTACGTGGAGGACTCCACCGCCGAGGTGGACATGAACGTGGTGATGACCGGGCGCGGGCGCCTTCGTCGAGGTGCAGGGCACCGCCGAGCAGACCCCGTTCTCCAAGGCGCGCCTCGACGAGCTGCTGGCGCTCGCCGGCGCCGGCATCGCCCAGCTCGTCGGCGCTCCAGCGCCGCGCCCTCGAGGCGCGTGGCGAGAAGACCTTCACCCTCTGACCGGCGGCTGGTCCTGGCCACGGCCAACCGCGCCAAGGCCCGCGAGATGGCGGCCCTCCTGGCGGACGTGCCGTATCCGCATCCACGACCTCGCCGACTTCCCCGGCGTCGCGCTGCCGCCCGAGGGCGAGACCTCGTACGCCGACAACGCCCTGGGCAAGGCGCGCGCGGTCGGCCGCGGCGACCGGGCTCCTGGCGCTCGCCGACGACTCGGGCATCGAGGTCGATGCGCTTCGGCGGCCGGCCGGGCGTGCTCTCCGCCCGCTTCGGCGGCGAGGACTCGACGACGCCGGCCGCAATGCCGCGCATGCTCCGCGACCTCGAGGGCGTGCCGCCCGCGCGGCGCACCGCCCGTTACCGCGCGCTGATCGCGCTGCCGGCGCCGGCGGCCGCGAGGTCACTGACGGAGGGGAGGTCGAGGGAGTGCTGCTGGACGCGCCGCGGGGCGCGGGCGGCTTCGGCTACGATCCCGCTCTTCTTCTATCCGCCGCTCGACGCCACCTTCGCGGAGATTCCCGCCGAGGCCAAGCACGCCGTCAGCCACCGCGGCCGCGCCATGGCCCAGGCGCGCGCGCTACTCCAGCGCTGGACGGGTTGATATACTGCTGGCGCGGTCGGAATCGGGGTGTGGCGCAGCCCGGTAGCGCACCTGCTTTGGGAGCAGGGAGTCGGAGGTTCAAATCCTCTCACCCCGACCATTCTTACAACGCCCGCCAGAGTCCCGGTTCCGCAAGCTTCCCGCGACCGCGCCATCATCTCCGCATGCCAGCACCCACAAACGAATGGCAGATCAGGCGGGTTGAGAAGAGGACGGCGGAGGTTCAGGCAAGGTCGACGGCGGCTGGACCATGATCTCGCGGATCGCAGGGCCTAGAGCGGTTTGAATCAGGTTCTTGTTTACGAACCCGTCAGCGCCACTCACGGAGGCGATGCGCCGATACGTATCCTCGGTGTAAGCGCTCATCAGGAGGATCTTCGTCTGAGGCCGTTCCTGCTTGATGCGCCTCGTCAACTCCAGACCGTTGAGGCGAGGCATCATCAAGTCAACGATGACGATGTCGGGGTGTTTGTGTAGCACCAACCCGAGGGCCTCCTCGCCGCTTCCAGCCTCACCCACGATGACTGTCTGGTCCGGCCCCGATTCCAGGATGAAGCGGACGACCCAGAGGTAATCAGGGTCGTCGTCCACGACGACCACGGTGGTCACGCGTTCACCGGGTTGAGTCTTTGTTTTCATGATGGCGAGTAGACCATGCATCTAATGTGCCGCGCGACCTGCCACCCCATTACGATGGTTACCTATTGAAAACTACTACTTGTCGGTACAACTTGCTAACCCAACCCTGGAGCACTTGTCGAATGGTGCGGCCATCGTGTCGAGGGCATTCCGGTGCCGGACGCTGACGGCCGCTGCGGCTGATCGTGGTTGAGGGGAGGCGAGCTAGCCGCATGCTACCGTACTGCCCATTATGGCGCACGATCTGACGTTCGCGTTCCTCGCGGGATTTCGCGATGGCCACGTACTCGATCTTCCTCAAGCTGGCATCTCCCGGCATTCACCCCGCACTGGCGTAGCGTTCCTCGCGAACCTGGCGTTGACGGTCACGCTGAAGGCGAGTGGCGCTCCCGTCAGCCTGACGAAGCAGAGCAGCCTGTACTTCGTCATCGTGGTAGGGCTGGCCGCAGCCTGCGCTGACTTGTTCACGTTGTCGGCGTACTCCAGCGGCTTGAAGGTGACGTCAACGTTCGTGATCGGAGGTACGTCCACGGCGCTTGTGTTGCTGGTCGGGTTCATGGTCTTGAAGGAGCCGTTCACGTGGATGAAGCTATTCGCCATCGGCCTCATCGCCATCGGGGTCTTCCTACTCCAGCGCGAGGGGATTTAGCGCCTCCGATTCGAGCTAGCGCCACATAATGCCCGTGCTCTGGCCCATCGAATCATGCAGGCGGGCCCTTTCCTCTTGGGTCGGGTGCGCGAAGATAACCCACATGAAGAGGACCGTCGCCACTAGCAACAGCGTCAATGCTTCAACGACTCGCACGATCGAACCTCACCAGAATGCGTTTGAGCGGCCTCGCCACCCTCACGCGCTGGGGACGAACACGTTCTTCGCGCCTGGCCCGAGGACTTGGACGATCGTTTCTGCCGTAGCGGTCATAGCGCATGGTCAGCGCCCCCTACGAGCCACGCCACGACCAGCGGCCCGATCGGGATCACGAAGCCCGACGTCGCGCCGGTTATGCCGTCAATAAGATAGCCGACCGCAGCCCCGAGTAGTGGGCCAAGCACGAGGGCCAGTTGCACGATGTCCATGACTTCTCAACGGAGCAAGCCGCATTCCAGTTGGCTCCAGTGTGACTTCTCAAGCAATTGCGCGGGGCGAGGCGTAGGGCGCGGGAGGTAGTTACCGAGGTGAAACGAGGGCGGCGCGTAGTTCCGCATCTGAAAAATCTGCACGTGTTATGGATTTGACACTTCGACGTAGCCCGAAGAGGCGGCCACAAGCGGGCGACCCGTCCACCTTCGGGCGTGCATGCCGGGCGCGCCCGTAGCACCCGGTTGGGACGAGGGCACCGCGCTAGGTCAGCGACGATGGACATCTTGAACTCGGACTTGTAGCCGCTCTGCGCCTCGGCCGCGAGCGGCGCGGCGAGGAGGCCGCCAGTCAGAGCCCCTATGAACGCCGGTCCACACTCGATCACCTGATCCGCCCGCGGCAGGAGCGACGGCGGGATCGTGAGGCCGAGGGCCTTGGCGGTCTTGATGTTGATGACCAGCTCGAAGTTGCTGGGGTGCTCGATGGGGAGGTCGCCGGGCTTGGGACCTGAGGATCTTGTCCACGAGGGCACATGGCCCCATAGGACATCAGACCTCCAGCTTCCGGTTTGTTCGCCCCTTCGGGAAAAGGACGCAGGCGCTTTCGCCTCACTGAGGTCTCGCCCCCACAACGCCCACGACGCGTCGCCACAGCGCGATGGTCTCTTCGTTGGGATCATCGGCTTGCTCGCGCACAGCCGTGTGAACCATGACGAGGCGGCTCGCCGGATCGACGTAGATGGCCTGGCCATGCACGCCGATCAGGGCGAACATTCGACGCTCGCCGGGAAAGATCCAGGTCTGATAGCCATAGCCGAAGCCGGTGCGGTCCCATACTCTCCTGAGGTGCCAGTCGTTCGGGGCGATGGTCGTAGCCGCGTACAACCACTCCTTCGGGATGATCTGTCGGTCGCCGAGCCGACCGTCGTGCGCGAGCAGCAAACCGAGCCGCGCGTAGTCGCGCAGCACCGCGTTGAGACAGCAGTAGGTTGCCTCCTGCCCCGAGGCGTCGATAATCCAGGTAGCGTCTGCTTCGGCCCCTATTGGCTCCCAGATCCTATCCCGAAAGTACTCGGCCACCGGCCTCCCGACCACGCTTCGAAGGACCAGACCAAGCACCTGGGTTTCGACGGATGCGTAGGAGAACAGGGCGCCGCTCCAGCGGACACGTTCGTTGTACGGCTTCACGGCCTCCACGCCGCCCGGGCCGTCCTGGAGCACCGTCGCGGCGAACAGCCGCGCGACATCGTCTTGACCGGAATAGTTCTCGCGAAAGCGGACGCCCGAGGACATCTGCAACAGGTGCCGGAGCGACGTGCGGCCGTACTCGGTGTCAGCGAGCGCGGGCACGTAGGACCCGGCCGGATCGTCTACCGAACGGATGAGGTTCTCAGCGATCGCGAGCCCGACCAGCATGGCCGTGACCGTCTTGGCCATCGAAAACGACGCGAAGCGATGCCGATCCGTCCGCGCATACTGATAGCGCTCGACGAGGATGGTGTCACCACGCGCGATCAGGAGTCCGGTGGCCGGGTTACGCGCAAGGTAGTCGTCGAGCGAGCGGGTCTCGGTCTGGTACTCGTAACGCAGGGCGGGCTCGCTGGGCGCACGAAGCAGCCGTGAAGGCGAGGCGGCCCGGCGGATCGTCCGACCCTCCAGCAGTTCGTCGTAGTGGCTGAACGTGCCGACGAAGAACGGGAGTCGAGAGATTGCCTTGACCGGATAGCCCTCGTTCGCACCGTACTTCTTGGGCGTCAGGGCCGCCCGAGGCAAAACGAGGCGAACTGGCCAACGACTGGGCCTGGGGATGGCCCGGTCACTATCGGGCGGTTATCGGGTGGTCGCTTCGGCGACGCACAGCCGAGCGTCACGATGAGGAGGCAGAGAACGAAACCGCCTCTGTACGGAACTCCCCTTATGACCGCATCCGGCCTCTGTTGACCCATCCCACCGATCTCCCGAATCGAGCACCCCGATGAACCTCCCTTCCCGGAGCGTTAGGGACCGGGCGGAGGACGGCCAAGCGGGGGTGAACTTACACCCGCGCTGCGGGAGTCCGCTAGGACTTCTTGTAGGCCTTCAGGCAAGCATGTCTACCTTGAGAGACACATTGACTCGTCTCGGGTGTCCGCATTCGGTGAGTCGTGATTTCTGCGGCCCGCACGCCTCCGAAGAAGCTCTTGAGGTTCGCCACGCGACTCTTGGACCAGTGGAGGCATGCTCCCGTGGTGCCGCGTCTTCGCGGTCCTGGATGCAATGGGCCGCAAGGTCCTCGAAGGTTAAGGCCAGCCAGCCGGTGTCGCAGAAGCCGCACCACCCACCAGACTTCTCCACGCTGATAGACGCTGCCGAGCCCTCGCATGCTGTGTTGTTTCTGTGCAGAGTCCGCCCCCGCCCCTGCGGGCACGGCTTAGGAAACTCAGGCTTTTACGAGGCGGGTGGAGCGCGAATCGCCTTTGGGAGCAGGGAGGCGAAGGGTCAAATCCTCTCACCCCGACCATTTATCCCTACGACCTACGGTTGCGACGCGGAGACGAGTGTCCCCGCTAGATCCGGTGGACCGGAACTCCCCGCTCGGCCAGCCAGGCGCTGACCTTCCGCCACAACTCGGGCTCCCGTCGCTCCCAGGCGTCCACGCTCTGCTGGGGCACCACGAGCTCCATGAAGTGATCGCGCCACACCGCCTCGACCAGCCGCGCGAGGTCGGTGCGCGAACTCCGCAGCTCGAGCAGCAGCGCTTCTGCGGTGATGCCCAGGGCGGAGGATGCGGGAGTGGGCAGCCCGAGGCTGTGCGAGATACCCTCGCTTGAGGCAGTCGCTGTTTCCGGTCCAGTCTGAATGATGCCCGCAGCCTATCGTGGCTCCTCCTACCTGTCAACCCACATCTTGTGCTTACTGCAAGCAGAGCAGAAGATCGGAGAGGATGCGGCCGTTCCGCCCGGCGCTTGACCGGGCCGCGTGGCCTGATAGCATGCCGCTCAAACAAAGGAATCCATGACGGACAGATCATATGAATGCTGCATCCTCGGAGCCGGCCCCGCGGGGCTCGGAGCGGCCGTCGAGCTCGTCAAGCATGGCGTTACCAACATCCTGGTCATCGATCGCAACGCAGTGGTCGGCGGCCTGGCGCGCACGGAGGAGTTCGGGAACGCCCGCTTCGACGTCGGCCCGCATCGCTTCTTCACGAAGAATCCCGAGGTCAATCAGCTATGGCACGACACGCTCGGATCTGATTTCCGCCCCGTCGACCGCCTGACCCGCATCTACCACAAGCAGAAGTTCTTCCACTATCCCATCAAGCCATTCGACGTCGTCTCGAAGCTGGGCATCGTGGAATCGACCCATGCCCTCCTGTCGTTCGTCTCGGCGCGCTTCTCGAGCCGGCGGGAGGCGTTGACGTTCGAGGATTGGATAACCGATCGCTTCGGCCGGAAGCTGTACGACACGTTCTTCAAGACCTATACCGAGAAGGTCTGGGGGATTCCCGGGCATCAGATCGGCGCCGAATGGGCGGCCCAGCGGATCAAGGGACTGGACATCGTCAAGGTCCTCAAGGATTCGCTCCTGGGCGGATCGCGGGGAACGGTGAAGACCCTCGTCGACCGGTTCGACTACCCCGTGCGCGGAGCGGGGCAAATGTACGAGGCGATGACCGAGCAAACCGCGGGGGCGGGCGTCGAGTACCTCCTCGGCGCCCGCGTGGTCTCGGTCAACCGGGCCAACGATCGGATCGTCTCGGTGGACGTCCGAACCGGCGGCGGGGAGCCGGTGAGGATCCAGGCCAATCACTTCTTCAGCAGCCTCCCCATGACCCATTTCGTCCAGATGCTCGATCCGACGGAATCGGAGAAGGTGATGAAGGCCGCGGAGGCGCTCTACTATCGGGAGCACGTCACCGTCGACCTGCTCGTATCGGGACGCAGCCCGTTCCCCGATCAGTGGATCTACGTCCACTCACCGGACGTTCAGATGGCCCGGATCGCGAACTACAACAACTTCTCTCCCGCGATGAGCCCCGCGCCGGACCGGACCGCCCTGAGCGTCGAGTACTTCACCTTCCAGCACGAGGAGCTGTGGAAGCGACCCGACGGCGAGCTGGTCGAGCTGGCGGGCGAAGAGCTCGCGCGGTTGAAGCTGCTGTCGCCGGGTCAGATCGAAGGGGCGTGGGTGGTGAGGGAGTCGGAGAGCTATCCCACCTACTACATGGGCTTCCAGGGGCCCTACGAGATCCTGAAACACCGGCTCAACGAGCTCCAGAATCTGTCCGCGATCGGACGCGGCGGGATGTACAAGTACAACAATCAGGATCACTCGGCCTACAGCGGAATGCTCGCCGCCCGGAACTATCTCAAGCTGCCGGGGTCCCCCTACAACCTGTGGAATATCAACATCGACGCCGAGTATCTGGAGAGCGCGGAACGCCCGGGATCCTGAAGCCAGCCGGCTAGTCGAAGTTCCGCAGCAACCAGAACGGACGCGCCCGCGGCCGACGGTCGGTCGATAGCCAGTCGATGCGCTGCAGTCGGTGGCTCGGGATGTCCTCCGGCCGTAACTTGAGCGCGTGGAAGAACTCGTCCCTATCCGTGCCGAGGATGAACAGCGCGGGAGCCGGGCTCAGATAGCGCGCCGCCGCGTGCATCGGGCGTCAGTTCTTGATGGGATTCAAACCGCCGCGAGAGGTATACCGGCAGGCTCTTCCTCTTCTGCTTGACGCGCAGGCCGGTGTAGTACACCGGGATGGTGCGGTCCTCCTTCGCCCACCGGTAGGCGGTTTCCACCATCGGCTTGATCGCCTTGATGGGAGAGGGCTCCACCACCCAGGCCACCACCGTGATCAGCATCGTGAACACCGACATCGCAAAGACGGTGACCCAGACGCCACCCAGACGGTGCGATTGCCAGAGGTGCTTGCCCATGCAAAGACCGGCCGTCGCCGCCACCACGATCAACATCCCGACCGGCCAGAGCGACCTGCGCGCCCATGAACCGATACGCGCAGACCGACAGGGCGCCGACGATTCCCAGCCATACCAGCGCCTGCAGGACAATCGCCGCCTTGAACGCCCGCGGAAACAGCGGAACGCGGCGGCAGAGCTGCGGAGCGATGGCCAGAGCCCAGGCCGGTTGGGCGGCCAGAGCATACGAAGGCGATTTGCTCGACATCAGTTCGAAGAACAGCCAACCGAAAACCATCCAACCCGCCAGGGCGATCTGGTTCGGCGACCAGGGCTGTCGCCACGTGCGAAGGCGCTCGCCGATGGCCATCCCCAAGAAGGGGAGCCAGGCGGCAAAGGAGATCAGCAAGACGACCAGGTGATAGCCGGGAGGACCCGTTTGGCCGAGGACACTGCCCCCGACCCTTCTCACCACGTACCATTCGTACAGGAACGTGAGCAAACGCCCTTCATCGCGCAGCCAGGACAGGTACATCCAGGCCCCGAGCGGGAGCAACGCAAGGGGCAAGAACAGCCACGGATGGGTCCCGATCAGGTTGCGTCGTTGCGGATGAAACACGAGCAGCCACGCCCAGAGCCCGCCGATCAGGATCAGGATGGGCGGTCCCTTGGTGAGAACCCCCAGCGCCACGCTCGCCCAGAGCAGCAGGTTCCAGCGGAGATGCGGGCTGGTGGAGATAGTTGAGCAGGCCCAGGACGGCGGTCGTTTGAAACATCAAAAGAGTCGCATCGGTGAGAGCCACCTTGCCAAAGAGGGGGATGACCAGAGAGCTCGCCAGAATGATAGCCGCCCAGGCCGCCCGATCCTCGCCGAACAGCCGACGGCCAAACCACCAGAGGCTGGCACAGGTGAGCCAGACCGCCAGCACCGAGGGCAACCGCAACGCGAACTCGTTGACCCCGAAGAGGCTGAAGCTGATCGCGACCGTCCAGAAATGAAAGGGCGGCTTGCGGTGAATCCCCGCCCATTGGAATTGCGGATTCACCCAATCGCCGGACTCGAGCATCTGCTGCGCGAAGCCCGCATAGGCGGCTTCGTCGTCGTCCCAGAGCGAGATGTCGTGATTGAAGAGCAGCAGGTTGAACGCCAGGAATACGCCCACCAGCAGCAGCCAGGTGCGATTCCAGAGCATGCAGTGGCGGTGGCTGCTTACGGGCGCCCTCGCAGGTCACCGGGCCCGGCGCTCGCACTCGGGACGCGGGGACGGTCGCGAGACTCGAGGCCAGCCGGCCGCCGGCTTTCGTGTCCTTACTGGATAATTACCGGTATTCGGGCCGCGCCATCTGCCGTGGTTCAAGTCGTAGCGCATCCCGAACGCGGTGTAGGGGAACCGGACGTTGTCGCCCACGAGATGGAGCGCATAGCCCCACCACGTGTTCCGCTTCACCCCCACGTCGTTCAGGATCTGCTGAAGGTTCAGGCCGATCTCGAGGCCGATCTGGCGCTGCATGCTCGGTCTCGGGGGTGACCCGGTAGCCCTTGGTCCCGTAGGTGACCGAGAAGTTCAGCCACCGCAGCGGCCCGAGCTTGATACCGAGGCGGCGCTCCAGCCCGACGAGCTTCAGATCGGCCGAGTAGACGTCGTGGGTGTACGTGTCGCCCGGGATGTGCGACGTCCGGACTCCCAGGAGGTCCTCGGTGCGGGTCATCGAGACCAGGACCGCGGCCGCGGCCCCGCGCGCGTCCATCGCGAGGTCTTGCCAGGAGAAGCCGTGTCTCGTGAACCCGTCGGAGACCTCGTTCGCCAGACCGGTGGTGACCGCCACGCCGAATCCAAACCAGCGCGCCGCGTTCTCCGAGTAGCCGATCTTCTCGTAGACGAACGCGACCTCCTTGGCCACGATGTAGTAGTCGGCGAAATGGGAGGCCTTGTCCGCGCCGCCGTCTCTCGTGTTGGACTGGAACCAGCGCTCGTTGGGACGTGAAAGCTCATGCCCGCTGTAACCCAGCAGCGAGTTGGCCGCCACCAACCCCACCGACGCGAACGGGATGATCGTCCCGAGCAGCTTGTTGGGCTGCCGGGCTTCCACCGCCGGCGGTCGGCGTCGGTCGCCTGCGCAATCCGGGCGTCTGATTGCGCGATTCGGAAGGGAGTGCCTGCCGTGATGTCCGCGGACGCCATCCACGATTCGCAATCGCCGGGATTCGTCGGGCAGCAACCGGTATTCCTCGCACGGCCGCTTCGAGTCTGGCGCGCTCGCCCGGCGACAGCGACAGATCGTCCATGGGCGCGAGCGACAGACCCCAGGAAGCATCCTGTGCCGCGAGCGGTCCGGGCATTGCGAGCAGGAGCAGGAACAGCAGCACGATCGCGCGCGGCAACCGTCCTCGCGTCGAATCAAGGAATCGTGTCACCACGGGACCCTGGTCAACCTCCCCTCGTCTCGCTTGGTGTCAAGCCGAGCCGAACGGCTCGGCCGGTAAGGCGGCGTTGAGTATAACCCAGACCGCCGTCATGGCAAAAAAGGCCGCCGGGCCGAGCCTCCATCCCCTTGCTGGACCCTAGCGGGTAGCGTAAATACCTGCCGATGCTGACTATCGGGCGGACGCACGTGGCGGCTTACGGGGAGCCACGACCGATCCCGGAGACGACCAGCTCGGCCAGGACGCCGTAGTGGTCGGAGGGCCACAGCGTGGTGCCGTCGGGCAGGTGGTGCGGGGCGTCGAGAACGATCCGGCTCGCCGCCACGTCGCCCGCGAAGGCGAGACCCGGCACCAGGAAGATGTAGTCGATCCGCCGGCGGGCCGTCGACTCCGGCGCGTCGATCCGTTGCCACACCGTGGCCCCTCGTGCGTCCGGGTTGGCGCGCCGATACGCATCGATGAAGCCGGCCTCCCCGGTCATGGCTCGGATCGCCGGCGACGACTCCACGGCGTTGAAATCGCCCATGAGGACGGAGGGCAACCCGTTGCGACTTGCCGCGACCAGGGCGGTCACGCGTCGCGCCTGGCACTCGTCGCGCCAGATGTGGGCGGAGAAGACGTCGATCCGGCCCCAGGGCGTGTCGAGCCGCGCGCGAAGCAGCACGCGCGGATCGAGTCGGTTCTGGCAGCGAGGCAGCTCGTAGACTTCGGACTCGAGGATCGGAAAGCGGCTGAGGATGGCCGGGCCCTCGCGAAAGCCTAGCGCCCCGACGACCAGCCGACTCAGGATCCCTTCGCCGAAGACGTAGGACGTGGCCGGCGCGTGCACGTGATGATAGCCGAGGCGTCGGGCGAGGCGCGCGGTCACGTCGCCGAGCCGCCGGCTCACCGCGGCTTCCTGGAGCGCGACCACGTCGGGGCGGAGAGAGGCCAGCTCGTCCGCGATCAGGGCCATGCGACGCTCGAGCTGCTGACCGTCTCCGGCGAACCCCGACCAGGGGCCGCCGTGGAGCACGTTGTGGCTGACCATCGTGAGCACCGCGCGCTCTTCGGCGGCGCTCGCGGGAGCCGGGAGCATGACCGCGAGCAGGGCGAGGACACCGGCGACAATGCTCAACTCAGCGGCTCAGCGGTGGCCGGCACAACCGTACTTCCGGAAGATTGCGGCCAACGCGCGCAGTGGCAGGAGCCTGCGGCTCAATGTCCAGGCCGCCATGAGGGCTGTGTGCGGTAGTTTCCCGACTCGGGTCAAGCTCATGGCCGATCCCCGCGGATGGGATCGTACCACGGGCCATCATCGGTCCCACTTGCAAGGTGATCGTGGTCTTGGTAAAGACAGGCAACCATGCACACGGGGAAATCATACCGACTCTTGGAGTTCCTCGATTGGACGCGAAGGGATATCTACGTCCTGATCGTCCTGGGAATCGTACCTGCGGTTGCATACCAGACCGGGAACATGAAATGGCTGGGTATTCCCTGGACGGTGGTGGCGCTCCTGGGAACGGCGACCGCGTTCATCGTTGGTTTCAAGAACGTGCAAACCTACAACCGCACCTGGGAAGCGCGATACATATGGGGCGACATCATAAGCAGCAGCCGGGCGTGGGGAACAATCAGCCGGGATTCTTTCGACAGTACCGAAAAATCACGGGAGCTTGTCTATCGCCACCTCGCCTGGCTGACCGCACTGCGCTATCAGCTGCGAGAGCACCGGCCATGGGAAAGCACGAGCAAGGCGCACAATGCAGAGTATTTGAAGTACTACTCCATCCCTGAAATGCAAACGGCATTGGAAACGGAGCTGGCGAAATTCCTCCCTGATGCGGAGCTAACCCAGGTCCTTGCCAAGGGCAGCAGGGCAACCCAGATCATGGCCCTCCAAAGCAAAGCGATAAAAGGGCTCCTGGCCAGCCAGGTGATTGTCGTGACGCAGTTCGTTGACATGCAAAAGTCAATCAAGGACTTCCTCGTGCTACAAGGCAGGTGTGAGCGCATCAAGGATTTCCCGTATCCAAGGCAATTTGCGTCCATCAATTCCTTCTTCGTCAAACTGTTCTGCGTTCTGCTTCCCTTCGGGTTGCTCCGGGAATTCGACAGCCTCAATGAAAGCGTCGAGGGGATCATGAAAGGCCACATGGTCTGGCTGGTCATCCCCTTCAGTGTATTGATTTCCTGGATGTACACTTCGCTGGGGCGAGTCGGAGAAAGCACCGAAAGCCCTTTTGAAGGAGGTCCGAATGACGTCCCGATCTCACAAATGTGCCGGACCGCGGAAATAGACCTGCGGGAAATGCTTGGCGAAACCGACTGTCCGCCGCCGCTGAAGCCCCAGAACAAAATCCTGCTGTAGCACCGCTCCGAAGCTTGCGTCCCGCTCTCTAAGCCCGCAGAATACCGGCACGCGCCTGTAGCTCAGTTGGATAGAGCATCGGCCTTCTAAAGCGATCGGGGCCCTTCGCCCTAGATCTCTCGGGCCTTCTCTATCTCACTCTAGCTAAGTATTCCCGAGGGTTCCGATCGGGTCCGCTCTCGAAGGGATCGGCGGGACCGATTGGGAGAGACCTTGAGCGAGTCTCCGTACTTCGAGAATTCTTCGACCTCGGGGGCTCTTGCTTTACGCTCCCAGGCCGCGCGGCGGTGTCGGCCATCGCTAAGGTCTAGGCTCAAGCCTTGTAGTGGACTGCGGGAAGGTGAGCGCGTCGGGGTCCGACTCGAAATCGGTCCCGCTCCATATCGAGCTAGGTCACTCGCGCTCGCTCCCGCTCACGATTCCCGCGCGAAAAGCGAGGAGTCGTATCCTAGGCTCCCTCACCGAGTTGAGCGGATGTGACTCTGAACGTGCCCGAGTGAGCCCCCGAACTTGGTCCGGACTTGGACTCAGAGTTCCCAAAGGGGGGTCCGCCGGACCAGCTTACCGAACTAGATCGTTGGGGGCACTCCTAGGATCGATCCTAGGAAGGGTCTAGGCTGTCCAGACCCGGAATGGTGTAGACACCTTGGCCACCCCAGAGTGCGACATGCGGTCAGGCCCGAGCGGCGCCCCAGAAGAGCGCGGCGGGGGTGCGGCCACGGACCCGGTAGCCTTGATGGGGCCGCTCGTGATTGTAGGACTGCATGAACCCATCGAGGCTTCGTTGGAGCGCCGTTCGACTCGTGAAGTAGCGCCGACGGAAGGCCACGCGCCAATGCTCCTGCAAGATCGTGCCTTGCAGCCGCTCGACGAACCCGTTCGTCCACGCGTGCCGCGGCTTCGTTCGGGTGTGGCGGAGGCCGAGCGTCCGGCAGGCGTCATCGAACGCCCCCTTGAACTCGGGGCCGCCGTCGGTGAGCAGGCGGCGCAGCCGCCAGCCCGCCCGGCGATACAGGGGCACCAAGATGCGACGCACGAAGTGAGCGGCCGCCTCGGCGTTGTGGGCTGGCAGCAACCACGCGACGCCGTAGGAGCACGCGGCGTCGCAGGCCGTGATCTGCCAGACCTTGCCCACGCCTTTGAGCTGCCCAATGTAGAAGGTGTCCACGCACACCAGCTCGCCGGGCTCGCGGGCGGCGACGTGACGCGGCTGGCCGTGCTGCGCCTGCCACAGGGTGCTGCGCGTCCGCTCGGTCAGCAACCCCGCCGTCTGCAGGGCGCGGTGCTCGAGCACGGTCAGCCGCTGCCGGCGGGTCGCCAGCCCGGCCCGCCGCAGGGCACGCTGCACCGTGCTGGGTGCCACGCGCAGCTGCCAGCGATGGCGCAGGTAAGCGGCGATCCGACTCGCGCCCCACGTCGCCGCGCTGACCGCCACGCTCAGCAGCAGCCGCTCCGTCTCCGGGGCCAGCTGCACCGGTCGGCCGGGGCGGGCCCGATGCCGCCGCGGATGCACCCCGTCCTGGCCGTAGCGCTCCAACCGCTGACGCCAGCGGTAGAACAGGGCGCGGGAGATCCCCGCCTCCCGGCAGGCCCGACTGACATTGCCCAACTCCTCCGCCCGCTGGATGACATGCAGCCGCAGTCCGTGTACTTTCTCCTCGAGGGTCATCGGTCGATCCTCCCAAAGTGGTTCCCCTGGCAGGGGGTGGTTCACTCTGGGAACGATAGGCCAGATGGCCCTCACTGTTTCTGGTCACAAGTGTCAACACTAATCCGGCTCAGGACAGTCTAGGCGTCTAGGAGCTCTAGTCGTTCGCGGGGTGGGCCCGACCCCCTCATCCGTCCCCCCATCGCTCGCTAGAACCCGTCAGAACGTACCAGGTGCCTCCCAGGGCGTGCCTCCGGAGGGATGGCGCCATGAACGAGGGAGTGTGATGAAGATTCGCGGCCCGCTTCAGGGTGTGATACAGCTTGCTGGCGCGCACCTGCTTTGGGAGCGGTGGAGCGCAGCGTCCCATGCGGGCTAAGTAGGTCCCGGAACGTCTCTTTTGCTTCCCTCCTAGCTCCGCACGAATCCCTAATCTACCCGCTTAATCCCTCGAAAACCGTCAGCGAGACGTCAGCGGGGACGTATGGTAAAAACCTTCGATGCCGGTCTGTTGAGATTGAGTCGGCTCGCGGGTTCTGTCGTAGGCGGTCTCCACGCCAGTCGAGAGAGGCAAGCCCGTCAGAGTCACGGAAGGCTGAGATGCTGACATGGTCAATACAGTTCGCTGCCGTCTATTCCAGAGCCTGCATGGTTTAGAGAGAGAGGCGCCATGCTCCTCGTAGCTGGTGTTCATGGCCTTCGACTCTCGGAATCGACAGGACGAGGGATTCGCCTCGACGAGAATTGTTACCTTACGAATCAATGCTCCGCTGAGCTCGGGAAATTGCTATCACGACCGTTTCAACTTGCGATCGGGAGTCTTGAATATTCGGCGCTTCTTTCGGCCCATGCGGCCGTGTACTGGAAGGACGTCCCCAATGAGAAGGATCCAGCCGAGGGGCTGAGGATCCTCACCAGGTGGTTGCAGATTGTGGATGCCTTCTTCATGGCATTGTGGGCTGTGCGTGATAACGCAGTAAATTGCGAGTTTGGTTTCCTCGAGCACAATGTCCCGGGACAAGGCGTCACGCACGCGAGCAATTTCATCGCGTCGCTGTTCTACACCGCCCGTGGGACGAGGGATCCGATGACGTTCACACTCGAGGAAGTTCGACTAGCGCGCGAGTATTTTCGGGATTTCTTTGTGTCTGCATACTGAGCAAATTACCGAACCTGGTAGCGTGAGAGCGATGGAGCAATACGCAAACCTGATGGTGCTTCAGGAGGCGCGCCGGCGAGATATTGATGCTCTTTGCGATTGCCTAGCGCAATTCCGGTTTGAGCTAGTTACTGAACTGACAAAGGGAGCGGGACGCTAGTAGGATTGGGGAAGGGTGCGGTGACTTTCTTCTTTCAGCGCTTGTCCATGGAATAGCCATGGATCTCGCCCGCCATGACTCGGTCGAATTGGGTGACGTCAGCGGCAAGGTCCTCCGGGTGCGTGATCTCTGCCCATGTCATGCGTAGAAGTTCGTGCCGCTGGTACCCCAGAATCCGGCACAGCTCGTCATTGACGTCCAGGCAGCTCTTAGTGGGCGACGTGATGGCCATGCCGATCAGTCCGAGGTCGAAGTACCGCCGGAAACGCTCTTCGCTTGCCCGAAGCTGTTCTTCGGCCCGCTTGCGATCGGTGATGTAGCGCTGGAAGATCGCCAACCCACCATCCGGTGTCGGAAAGATGCGATTTTCCACCCACTCGCGCAGGGGAGGATAGTAGTGCTCATCGGTGACCGCGATGCGGTCGTTCATGACGCGCCGGAGCACGTCCTCGACCGGTGGATTCGGGAATTCCTCCCACAGCGTCTTACCGATGAGACTCACCGGATTCTTGCCCAACGCCTGGAGCTGTTCCTCTGCGGGTTTATTGAAGTAGGTGTAGCGCCAGTCGCGATCGAGCGCGAAGAAGCTGTCCGTCATGCTATCGAGCATCAGCGCGACCCGCTCGACTGCCTGAAGAAGTTCGGGGACAGGGCCCCTTCCGCTCATCAGCGGGAAAGGGGACTTCTCAGGGAACGTCATGGAAGGTCTCCCGGAAGACGGGTCCGGCGGATGCTCCGCAAGATGTTCCTGGGCGCCGCGATTTCCTTCGTGGCCTCATGCTGAGAGCCTCACTCGGAGCCCCGGTCTCGCCGGAGGGCGTGCGCACGCCTGTGGTAGCCTCTTCGCGGCGGTGCGGTCTGCCGTACAGCTGCAGGCTGGCAGACGGCCTGTTCGGCTCGGTGTCGTCGAGCGCGGAGCCCGGCCGCGGGTGCTCGAGCGCCCGCAGCGCCGAGACGCGCAGGTCGTCGCGCTGCTCGAATGTGCGGAATGGCGCAGTGGTGTGCGGCCAAGATCTGGGCCTACGCCCGCCAGCGTCTGTGCACGTGAAGGAGGGAGATATGGATCGGAGGACCTTCATCGCCCGCGCTATCGTCGGCCTCTTGGCCGCGCCGTTCGCCGCCGAGGGGCAGCCGGCGGGAAAGGTCTACCGAATCGGTGCGCTCCGAGAAGGCCAGGACCCCGGGTCCAAGCCCTTCGTGGACGCGATGCAGGAGCTTGGATGGGTCGAGGGCCAGAACCTCAAGGTCGAGCGCCGCAATGCCGAGCGACGAGATCAGCTCCCGACTCTCGCGGCCGAACTTGTGCGGCTCAAGGTTGACCTCATGTTAACGGCAGGAACGCCTGCGACTAACGCCGCCAAGGAGGCGACCAGGACGATTCCCATCGTATTTAGCCTCGCCTCCGATCCGATCGAAAGCGGATTCGTGACCAGCTATTCGCGTCCAGGGGGGAACCTGACGGGCTTCGCGCTCGGCGTCTATGACGAGAAACTGTTAGAGATCCTCAAAGAAGCGTTGCCCGAGGTGGCGCGCGTAGTCTATCCGGCTCCCGCACCCGATGTCGGTGCGAGACGGCAGAGATTGACCGCCGCCGCCCAAGCGTTTGGTATTGAGATACAAGGCATCTCAGTACGGGGGCCGGAAGACTTTGGCCGGTTCTTCGCAGCGGCCAAGCGTGCCCGTGCCGAGGCCGTCCTTGTGCCCAACGTGGTGTGGTTCCGGGCTCACCTGGAACACATTGGGGCAGTGGCCGCGAAGAGCCGCCTGCCTGCGATCGGCTACGACCGACGATTCGCCGAGTCGGGTGGGTTGCTTTCCCACGGGCCGACGCCACTGCAGAACGTGCCAAGGGTAGCCGCGCAGATCGACAAGATCCTCCGAGGTGCGACACCTGCAGACCTCCCGGTCGAGCAGCCCACCAAGTTCGAGGTGGTGATCAACCTCAAGGCCTCGAAGGCCCTCGGTCTCACGATCCCGCCGTCGCTCCTGCAGCGGGCGGATCAGGTGATCGAGTAATGGAGCGGCGAGCCTTTTTGGGCACCCTTGCTGGCGGCCTCCTCGCCGCGCCGCTCGCCGCCGGGGCGCAGCAGACCGGGAAGATACCACGCGTCGGAGTGTTGACGTTCACTGAGATGAACTCCACATTGCGGGAGGCGTTCGGTCAGGGTCTTCGCGACCACGGATATGTGGAAGGACAGAACATTCTCGTCGAATGGCGAGCGGCCGACGGCCGGCCGGACCGCGCGAAGACCTTCGCCATGGAACTGGTCGCGCTGAAGGTCGATCTCATCGTGGCCAACCTCACGCCGGCGGTGCAGGCCGCGAAGGACGCGACTCGCACAATTCCCATCGTCATGGCGTCGGCTGGAGATCCAGTGGGGACGGGCTTTGTGGCGAGCCTCGGGCACCCGGGCGGCAACATCACCGGTCTGACCGGGATCTCAGCAGAGCTGGCGGGGAAGCGGATAGAGTTGCTTCGCGAGCTCGACCCAGGCCTGACGCGCGTGGGCCTGCTCGTCAATCCAACCAACCCCTTCGCAAAGTCGCTGGTTGACGAGACCCAGGCTGCAGCCAAGAGAGGCAAGGTTCAACTCTCCGTTGTCGATGTGCACGGGCCCCAAGAGGTCGATACCGCCTTCTCTTCGCTGACCAAGCAACGCGCCGGCGCCGTGATCGTTGATGGCGCTCTCACTGCTTGGCGGGCCGCGGAACTTGCGGTGCGGCATCGCCTGCCAGCGATCTCCAATCAAAGACACTTCGTTGAGTCCGGGGGTCTCCTGTCCCATGGGGCACAGCTCGCCGACGTCTCCCGGCGGGCCGCAAGCTTCGTCGACAGGATCCTTAAGGGCGCAAAACCGAGCGACTTGCCGGTCGAACGGCCGACGCGATTCGAGCTGGTCATCAACCTCAAGACCGCCAAGGCGCTCGGCCTCACGATCCCGCCGTCGCTCCTGCAGCGGGCGGATCAGGTGATTGAGTGAGAGTAAGTGAGTCGTGCTCCTGACGCTCCCACCGTCGCCCATCAGACAGACCCACCGCCAGTGACACCCCAGACGGATCCCACCGATCCCACGGTGCGGGTGGGTTTCGCCCAGGCGGGCTCGCTGGTTACTGCGCGCGGCTAGTGGTCTCGGACCTGGTTGGCACAGGGCTTGCCTCTGACCTGGCTTCGAGACTGAGGAGGCTCGCGCCATGACGTTCCAGAGCGCCCAGGGATACGTGCTCTTCGAAACGGGTCCCGCGTACACGATCATGCGCGCTCCGATCTTCGGGGAAGTGTTCGTCGAGTGGAAGAGCCAGGAAGAGTGGCAGGCTCGGCCCCCGGACGCTGGCCGCTGGGAGATCGAAGTGCGACGAGACGTTGACGTCTTGAAGGGGCATCGTCAGACCGTGCTCGTGCTCGGGCGGTGCACGCTGACGTACTGGCCGTGGGAAGTGGTGCGGAAACTGCTCCTCCTGAACCGGAGGACGACCCGGCGAACGGCGCCTGACCTGCTGCCGCCCGAACTGCCCCAACGCGTCGAACCCGGCAGGCCAGATGTGTCGGGCCAATAAGAAGAGCGCCATCCATCTTGCCGGCAGACTGAGGTCATAGCGGTGCTCAAACCGCAAGGCGACCGGACCAAACCCACGAAACCGAGGAACTCAGGAGGATCAGCCGTGGCGTATCTACTGTCTGCTACGACCGTGGCGGGGCTCGGGCTGGCTGTCAGCCTAGCCGTAGCGTCAGGGGTGGCTGCCCAACCGGCTGCGGCGACGCCCAGTTCAGCATCTTCAACGTTCCCCGGGACTCCGCTCTCCGATGCGCAGGTTCGCGCGGAACTCCGGCGACTGAACACGGTGAAGATGGAGTGTCTTTCTCAGGCGCAGCAGGCGCTGACAGCGCAGCTAGCGGCGACTGCGGGCGGGCGCCTCGCGGAAGTCGACGCGCATGGGCAGACTCTCAAGGACAAGATGGCGTGTGTGAACAAAGCTCTTCGTGAGTGAGGATCGATTCCATCAGGAGTACCGTCAGGGGCTGCAGGCCCAGCTAGGGGCCCTGCAGTGGTTCAGCGAGCAACTCGCCGATCAGGATGCCGGCAAGTACGAGATTTTTTCCCAGCAGGTGGACACGCTCAGACGGCAGACCGATACGCTCCGGAATCGGTACATCCGGCTGCTCAAGCGGCCGACGAAGTTCGAGTTGGTCATCAACCTCGCCGGCCGCGAGCGGCCCTCACGACCTATCCCGAGAGATAAGGCCGACCACCAGAAGAACTGCACCGAGCAGGACAAGCGCGATCGGATGGGTCCATTCGCCCCAGATCATCAAGGCACTCGGTTTAGACGGGCGCCGCGGCGCTTCGGGCCCACGCTATCGCCAAGCAACGGCCGTGCTCTGGCCATTGATGCCTCAGTAGTCTCATCCTTGATCTCCTGCATTGGAGACGAACCCGCTCGACGGGGTTGGTGCGCGGGCTCGGACGGTCCCGCCGGGCGCGACGGCCGTAGCGCATCGTCAAACCCACGGTAGAGCCACGCCACGACAGCAGGCCCCATCGGGATCAGGAATCCCGACGTCGCGCCCGTGAGGCCGTCCACGAGATAGCCCGCCGCGGCCCCGAGCAGCGGGCTCACCATGACGGCCAGGCGCACGATGTCCATTGCATGCAACAGAGCAAGCCGCGTTCCAGTAGGCGCCGCGTGCTTTCTCGCGGGCTTGCGCTCGCCCTTGGCGTGACTCGCAGTCGGCCACTACCGAGGTGTGGCGATGGCGTCGCCTAGTTCGGGTACCGCCCGCCCTCTGAACAAGTTGCAGGTGTTGGAGGGCTGACGCGACGGGCGCCCCGGCCTAGAGCCCGAGGGCCTCGAGGTCGGCGGCCGTGAGCCCCACCCGCGGGATCGAGTGGACCCGTCGCGTGGCCAGCCCGCCACGCTCGTCGATGTCCGGCGTCGGGACGTGCGCCTGGCTCAGGAACGCCGTGAGTTGATCGAGTCCGTGGACCACCGCGTGCCGACTCCTAAGCCGCCCGCCTAACGGCGCGAACGCGCTGCGGTACTCGGCATTGACGGGATCGACGGGGGCGCACTCCCCAGGGCGATTGCTAACTTGCGGCATAGGCCTACGGTCTGTAAAGTAGGACTGTACACCGTATGAGAGTCTCAAGGGTGAGGCGATGAAGACATCAGCGGTGGGCCGGAGGCCGCCGGAGGACGCGGCGACGGCCGCCGGGCGGAGCGGAACCTCGGCGACATAGTGCGGCGGCTGCGGACGGCAACGAGCTGTTGCTCCGGACCCTGGCGGGCGGGGCCGGGTTCTCGCCAAGCTGCGCTGCCCGGGCCGGGCATCGTCCGCGACCCGCCGCGGTGGCACCCATCGTTCGTTCGGTGCCCCACCGGCGCGGGTGGGCGCGGGAGACCGACCATTGCGGGGAGCCCCAGACGACACGGCGCGATGCGACGTGGGCCGAGTCGCCGGGAGCAAGGTCACGGAGATCCTTCGCAGCCTGACCGCCATGCTGGTGTGTGCCGGACCGAATGCCGCTGCCGGAGTAGTGTTCTGGCAGATCTTCAACTCTCCAATGGGATGAGGGACAACGATGTTGGGCAAAGGCGTTTCGCGGAAGATGAAGCAGGTATTGACTAAGCTCCTGATGCGGGCAGTTCGAACGGGGTACGAAGTGATTCCGCGGTGGCGTCTTAAAAATCTCGCCCTCGCGACTCACCTCCGGGAGCTCTTCGAGAGGCTGGACATCGACTGTGTGCTCGACGTTGGGGCGAACCGGGGGCAATACCACAAGTTTCTGAGAATGGAGGTCGGCTACGCAGGTTACATCGCGTCCTTCGAGCCCCACCCGGCATGCCTCAAACACCTCGAAGCGGAAGCCAAGAACGATGCACTGTGGAAAATCCATGGATTCGCCCTCGGAAGCGAGAGTGGGCTATACCCGATCAACGTGATGCGCGAAAGCGCGTTCACGTCCTTCCTGTCACCGGATTCCTCCACTGTTCCGACGCTAGCGCACCTGAACGCGGTCGTCCAGGTGGAGACTGTACAGGTAAGGCGGCTGACCGATGTGATGGAAGGCATCAGAGCCACATCCGGCTGTCGAAACGTCTACCTGAAGCTCGACACTCAGGGGTACGATCTGGAAGTGATCAACGGAGCCAGCACCACTCTCGCGTCAATAGCGGCGCTTCAGACCGAAGTATCGGTTCTGCCAATCTATGCCCGAATGCCGGACTGGCTCACCTCACTCCGGACCCTCAAGGAGCATTCCTTCGATGTGACCGGGATCTTTCCGGTCAGCACGGATCCTCAGCTCAGAGTGGTGGAGTTCGACTGCGTCGCTGTGAACACTGCGTTTCCTGGCGCTGCTGGCCTTCGCCCGGCCCCGACGGGCACGGCGAGCGCGTCCTAAATGTCCAACAGTTGCCTGGCGGGCACTCTCACCGCCACCATTGTCGTTGACCGCTCGGTGAGGCAGTTCCCGAGGGGTCTATTGCTCGCGCGTCGGCAGCAAACGCGCGCCCGCTACCCGCCCGAACTCTAAGGATGAGGCGATGAAGAGGTTAGCGGCGAGACGGAGGCCGCCGGAGGACGCGGCGACGGCCACCGGCGCGGAGCAGAACCTCGGCGACATCGTGCGGCGGCTGCGGACGGCACACGAGCTGTCGGTCCGGACCCTGGCGAGCCGGGCGGGATTCTCGCCGAGCTTCATCTCCCAGGTCGAGCACAACCAGGCCTCACCGTCGATCGCCTCGCTCCAGCGACTCGCGCACGCCCTCGGCGTGTCACTCGGTGACTTCTTCCGGGAGCCGGCCGGCGGCGCTCGCCCCGTGACCCGGGCGACCCGGCGCCGGCGTCTGACGAGCTGGTGGTCGCGTGCCCGGATCGAGGCCCTGAGTCCCATGGGCGCCGCGCGTAGCTTCGAGGCGGTCATGGTCACCCTCGGAGCCGGGGGCTCGAGCGGCAAGCGACCGCACGCGCATGCGGGACAGGCGCTCGCGATCGTCTTCGACGGGGCCGTGCGCCTGACCTTGGGGGCCGAGGTGCTGCGGGTGGTCGCCGGGGACGCGGTCAGCCTCGATCCGGAGACCCCGCATCTCTGGGAGAATCCGGGCCGGAAGCCGGTGCGCTTCGTCCTCGTCTCGACCCGTTTCGCCTCCGATCTCAAGACGGGTCCTTCGTGAAGCCGACCGGGGATCTCGTCCACCCGCCGGACCTCGCGGCCGAGGTCCGCCGCCGGCGGACCTTCGCGATCATCTCCCACCCGGATGCCGGTAAGACCACGCTCACCGAGAAGCTCCTGCTCTACTCGGGCGCCGTCGAGCTGGCTGGGGCCGTGCGAGCGGGCAAGAACCAGCGCCGCGCCACCTCGGACTGGATGGCCCTCGAGCAGGAGCGGGGTACCCCATCACCACCACCGCGCTCCAGTTCGAGCACGCGGGGCATCTGCTGATCTTCTCGACACCCCCGGGCACCAGGACTTCAGCGAGGATACATATCGTACGTTGATGGCGGTCGACAGCGTGGTGATGGTGCTCGACAGCGCCAAGGGTATCGAACCTCAGACCCTCAAGCTCTTCGCGGTGTGCCGGACTCGGGGGCTCCCCATCCTGACGTTCATCAACAAGCTCGACCATCCGGGCCGCGAGCCCCTCGCACTCCTGGACGAGATCGAGCGGGTGCTCGGCATCGGCGCGGTGCGATGAACTGGCCCATAGGACAGGGCCCAACCTTCTAGGGCGTCTATGACCTGGTCGCGCGGCAGGTGCTCCGCTTCGAGCGTACCGAGCACAACCGGCGCCAGGCCCCGGTGGTCAGCATGGATCTGGCGGACACGCGACTCGGTGGGGGCTCGCGCCGGGCCTGTCGGCCAGCTGCGCGTGGAGATCGACCTCCTGAGCGGGGCCGGCGCACGCTTCGATGCATGATGCCTTCTTGTCGGGCAAGGGCGCCGGTCTTCTTTGGCAGCGCACTCACCAACACCTGCTCTCGCTCATCAATGACATTTTGGATCTTTCAAAAGTCGAGGCCGGTCGCATGGAGCTGACCCCGGCCCCGTTCCACCTGCCGACTGCCGTGGAGAATGCCGTCACCCTGGTCAAGGAGCGGGCGGCCCGGCACGGCATCGCCTTGCACCTGGACCTGGATCCGCGAGTGGGCGAGCTGGTGGGGACGAGCGCAAGGCATGATTAAGGTGCCCGTTCATATCGGTTTCGACTCGCTGTCCGCCTTCTAGTGGAGAGATCGCAGGCCTGCATGTCTTGCCCGTGCCATACCCATTCCACAGTTCTGATGCAGTCACTCCATCCATCGCCCCATCAGGGCTAGGGAGACGCACACCATGGATATGTGTAAAGGCGAGAAGCTTCACGGTCCAAATCGGCGTTTGACGCGGGCGCAGCTCGCGGAGTCGGACCGCGTTCCAACTGCCCCGCGCCGTTCCGTCGTGCGCGAGGCTGCCAGTGCACGATCGCTCGGGGAGCTCTACGGACAAACCCCCGGGCGTGGCCCTCGGTGGCGGGCGGCGGTGCTTGCGCTGTCTCGGCTAACGGACTGACGCCATGGTACAGGCCGAACAGAGGCCAACAAAACGCGAGTGGCTCAACGCCTACATGGACGGCCTGGAGCGGTCGCGGTACACCGGAGCCGTCGATATTCTCTTGACGTACCGAAACGGAGATATCGCGCTGCTAATCTCGACTGTTAAGCCAGACGCCGCGCCGGAACGTGTCCAGCCGGGACCCACCCGCGGAGCAGCGAATGAACGATCTATGCCTCCGGCCGGCTGAGAGACGGTATGCCCACACGGGACCTGATCCAGACGCTCACCGCTGCAGCAGCCGTAGCCAGTTTGCGGAATGAAGCCCGACGCCCTGCGGTGTACTTCACGAACGAGTTCCTTGACCTGTGGGGGCTGATGACCTACAGGTCGAGTGCGGCCGAGTCATACCGCCGGGGGGCAACCCACGTGGACAAGATCCTCAACTGAGCCAAACCTGCCGATCTGCCGGGCGAGCAAACCAACGAAGTTCAACCTGGTCATCAACCTCGAGACGCTCGGCCTGACGATCCTGCCGTCGCTCCTGCTGCGGGTGGATCAGGTGATCGAGGAGTCCGACCGCTGTGCCAGAGCTGCTCTCGGCCCTCGAGACACAGGCGCGAAGGCCGAGGGCGGGAGGGCGCGGAGGCGGGAGACTTTCTATTCAGAACGCGATCAAAGAAGCCTCAATCGATACATCTCATTCAACTCCGAGTTGCTGGCGCGAATGTTAGTTCTCAGAACATAGTCGGCAAGCGGTATGACAACATTGAAGTTCTTGTCCGGGTGCTTGTGATGCAGGTAATGGTACCTGCCAAGAAACTTGTATACTGCCCAATCGCTAAAGAAGCGCTTTTCGGGCTTGTGCATCTCTAGGTGTATCTTGTTCCATATGAAGTGATGCATGCAGACAACAATCTCAAGGATGATCGCACCCTCCAATGAGATTACAGCAAGAAGCGCGGCGATCGGCAGCACCTCTAGAAAGCCCTCACGTAGGCTCAAGCGCAAATGCCGATCTTCACCAACAGCAACGGGCTTGTCAGCAAAGACCTTGCTGTATTGCCCGTGATGAAGGATAGCGTGGTGTTCAAACATCTTGTGGAAAGACAGAAGATGGCGACCCAAAACAGTCCTTCTGTGCATCAGGCTGCGGTGAACCTGGTGCTCTAGAAATGACATCAAGACAGATAAGGCAGCGAACCAAGTAAGACACTCGATGGCAAAATGCACGATCCGTATCATCTAGCAAAACGAGGGCCAGTGGCGGACCGCACCAAATGGTGTAGAAGGGCCCGATAGGAGTGGCCGTGCCTACTCGGGCCGGCGGTTATTACACTAACAACCCCCAAGACTTCCCTTCTCTCGCCCAATGAGGGCGGGCGCAGTTGTCGCGTGAGCCGATGACGCGCCACGCGGCGGAGCTTACGCTGAGGGGCACCGGGTGTCTACGGGCACGCCCGGCGCCACGCCCGAAGGGGAGGAGCCGCCCTCTTGAGGCTGCCCCTTCGGGCTCTTCTAAGGTTGTCCCCGCCTTCGTCGCCAGCGGATTGCGAGCCCAGCCGCCGCCATGCTGGTGCCGTAAAGGCCACGGTGGCGCGGTAGCAACAACCAGGACTCTGGTACTGTCTTCCCGAGACTTCAAGGCTGCGGTAGCCCGGCGCGTCAACTATGCTAATCGAGACGACACAGCGACGCGGAGTCGCCCGCCGGCTTCAGGCCCGTTTTCCCGCGTCACCGAAGCCCGTGTATCGTCCAAGGAATAGGACTGCCATCGCATTCGAGAGTCCATACGACCTGCTCCCCGAAAACTCCGCCACGAGGTGGGTGAGGATTCGGCTTAGGATGCCCGCGGGGAGGCCCCGCGATGCGTCGGAAGCGGTTCACGGAAGAGCAGATCATCGGGATCCTGAAAGAGGCCGAGGCGGGCGGCAAGACGACCGACCTCTGTCGCCGGCACGGCATCAGCGAGCAGACGTTCTACCGGTGGAAAGCCAAGTACGGCGGCCTCGAGGTCAATGAGGCCCGGCGGCTGCGGCAGCTCGAGCACGAGAATGGCCGGCTGAAGCGTTTGGTCGCGGATCTCACGCTGGATAACCAAGCGTTGAAGGAGTTGGTCGGAAAAAAGGCCTGACGCCCGCGGCGCAGCGGATCGCGGTGCGGGCGATGCAGGCGAGCTTCGGATTGAGTGAGCGCCGGGCCTGCGGCCTGGTGGGCATGGACCGGTCTACGTGCCGCTACCAGGGGCGGCGCGCCGACTGGCCGGCGCTGCGTGACCGGCTGCGCGGCCTGGCCGCCGAGCGGCGCCGCTTCGGCTATCGCCGGCTCTATGTCCTCCTCCGTCGAGAGGGCTACCGCGTGAATCAAGCGGGTCTACCGCCTGTATCGAGACGAGGGGCTCGTGGTGCGGCGCCGCCGACGCCGGCGCCGTGTCCCCCGCGGGACACCGCTCGCCGCGCCGGCCCGGATCAACGAGCGCTGGTCGCTCGACTTCTTGCTGGACACCCTGGAAGACGGTCGCCGCGTCCGGCTCCTGGCCGTCGTCGATGACTTCACCCGGGCCTGCTTGGCCATCGAAGTGGACACCTCGATCGGCGGGCGCCGGGTCGTCGAGGTCCTGCAGCGGCTCGTCGAAACGCGCGGGAACCCGGCGGTGTTGATCACGGACAATGGTCCCGAATTCGCCGGCCGGGCGCTCGACGCGTGGGCCTACACCCGCGGCATCCGGCTGCACTTCATCGAACCGGGCAAGCCGAATCAGAATGCCTACGTCGAGAGTTTCAATGGTCGATTCCGCGACGAGTGCCTGAACGAGCACTGGTTCCTTAGCCTGGCTCACGCGCGCCAGATCGTCGAGGCCTGGCGTGTGGACTACAATGCCGTCCGGCCCCACAGTTCCCTCGGCAACGTGCCCCCAACGGAGTTCGAGCAGTGCACTCGTGACCGGGCACCGAGCCCAATGCTCACCTCCTGACTGGAGGAGAGTCGGGGAGCAGGTCGCATACGGCAGACGACCCTAGACACGTGTAGATGTCGCCCGTCCGGTCTGAATTTGCCGCCACGTCTCAAGAGAACAGGCAACGCCGGGAGAGGCTTCTCTGGCAGATTCGTAGAGAAGCGGATGGCGGAAGTTGAGGCTAGGCTAGCCGTGCATGCACCCACCGACCGTGATCCCGAAGCGGCAGACTCTGAGTTGGGGAGATCAGGCGCGTGGTCAAGCAGAGACCGGCAGCCGCGCTAAGGGCGTTTCCCGGCATCCCGCCGGGCCAGGTCGTGAACGAGGCGCATCACCTCGGCCTGTTCGCCTGCCGTCGTGTAGGTCGCGGCCCCCCGGGTGCTGCTCTTCAAATAGCGCCGTAGCACGATCTTGATGTGTTCGCTTTCCCATAGGAGAAAGCGATTGATCTTGGTTGATAGCTCGACCTCCTCATTGAAGGCAGACACTGGCGGTCCGTACCGCTCGATGAAGATGTTTTCGATCCGATCAAAGGAATCGGAGTTGAAGATCATCCGTAGCGACGCCAACCCACCGCGACGGAAGGAATACGTGGTTTCGATCTTGGTGCCGCCGAGGGCAGCGCCGCCGACGCAAAAGCGGTCGCCGTAGAGGCCACGATCCGAGGCGGGGTAGTCCTGGCAGTCGCCGAGTCTCGGCCCATGGGCACCCGCGACCTGCACCGTGTCCGCGAGTGTCGCGCGGACTTCGGACTCGCTGGCGCCCCAGGGCATGGCCATGAATTCCTCGGGGGCGTTCCGCAAGGCGATGGTGCCGGGCTGGAGCCCTATCACCGCCACGGCAGTCGAGAACGCAGCACACAGCCCAATCAAGATCAGCCGCATGGGAGTTCCTCCGCGCTGGCCGCGCTGCCTCTCCTCAGGCGGCCGTGGGGAGGTATCCTACCAGAGCCGGCTCCTCGGTGCATTGCAAAGCCATGACGAGATAAAAGTCATATGTCCGTGACCCGGCAAATGGGATACGCGAAGCGGCACCCTCAACAGGGCGGCTCCTCCCCTTCGGGCGAAGGTCGAACACCTCGCCCGCGTCTATTGGCGGCGATAGCCTTTCGATTCCATGCAACGAGCGACGAGCCCCTCTTCCCGTGCTTGATCTCCCGGCGCGGGGCCGAGCCCCTGAGGAGCCATCGTGTAGCCTTGGCTTGGATGGACGAAGCCAGTGGAGGCCGGCAACACTGGGGGGGCGCCGGTGGCGTGGCGGCATCCCGCCGGCACGCGTAGGAATCCCGCAAGAGCTGCTGCTCGCTACCGCCCGGTGGGGCGATCCACAAGGTCTTGGAGCAGCCAATTAGGCTGACGACCACACCGGCTACAGCGACGAGTAGCAGGCGCGGCATGTCGGCCCCACAGTCGCACGCCATCCCGACCCGCTCATTCATCCACGCCCCCCGTCCCTGTAATCGCGTCCTCTACCGCTTCAGGCACCGAAAGGGCCGAATCCTTGCTCGGCACCTGATGAAAAGGACCTCAGAGCCCCACTCGACCGCTAGAGGCACTCACCTCCTCTGAAAAATGCGGGGCCGCATGGAAACATTTCCCGGGAAGAATTGGATGCGAGGCGACAAGCCACCCACGGCCCCTGTACAAAGCGCTTGGTGTGGTACCGGCCGTTCCGGCTAATGAGCTGCACCATACACCCGCCTTTCATGTGGAATGGCTGCGCGACTTGGGTCGCGTGCATGAGGTCGGGGACGGTGCAACTCACGGAGTCCCTGTGCGGCGACGGAGCAGCTTCGCGATCCTCACCAGGAATTCCTTGCGGCGACGCTGAAGGCGAATCCGCCACGCGGGCCTTATCCTGGTCAAGTCACGGTGAAGAGCTACGCCGTGTGCGATCTCTTCGGCTCCGCGAGGCTCACGCTGTCCAATGGTGCGGCCACCAGATCGAGGGCATCCCGGTACCGGATGCAGATGGGCGGGTATTGGCTTACGACTTCGGCCTCGTCGTTGTGTGGATCGTCTCCGCATTCGCGCTGTCGGTGATCGTAACCACTGGCATGATGCAGCGAGCGACCAACCCCACCGCTTGCGGGACAGATTCAGAAGAAGCTGGAAGCCCTCAACGCCAACTCACGCGAGACCCTCTCCCTCGTCGAGAAGCTCCAATCGGAGACGGCGGCGCGCATCGAGAGCGTCCGCGCCATCGAAAAGGAACTCGCCTCGCTCCAGCAGCAACGGACGCTCTGGAACTCTCCCCGAGCAGCACCGCGCCATCGAGTCGCTGGTGGAGCGACCGAAGAGCTTCTGGAGCTTGATCTGGTCCTGGGACTTCTTGATCAGCAGCCTTCTGGTGAACGTGGCTACGGGCACCTTCTTCTACTTCCTTGGCCGACGACGAGGAGCGCAGAGCTAGACGTTCGACCAGCCGGTGTCGAGCCTCCTATCGGGAATGCCAATAAAAATATTGAAGTCAGATCGTCAGCCCCGATACATTACGACAATGTTACGACTCCGAGACGTCAAACGGGGAAGCCTTCAACAGGGGAGAATCTGGCCGCCGAGTGGCTTACCGCCGAAAGCCCGCAACAGCGGAGTGCTGGTCGGCGTGCGTCGCTTGGGAGACCGCTTGGGGTTGAACGCGACTACACAGAGTGGCTTGACGAGTGGACCCGCCCCCGACCATTGACCAAGTGGAAGCCCTGCTCATGTCAATGCTCGGCAAGTCGATTCACGCTCTAGGTGAGGCGTGGATAGACGAGGACGCTCCAACCGTCGTCGATGAGCTAGGGTTCTGACCGCATGGAGCCTGCCTCGGCGCGCATTACCGACACCGCCAACGACGTAGTGAGACACGCGCTCGGCGACGCGCTAGATTGAGCGCGGATGTTGCAGTCGGGCGGCCTGCGCTCGGCGGCGGTAGTCGTCGCGGCTCTCGATCTTGACAACGTGGGTGCCCTTCTCGCGCCCATGTTCCGCCGCGAGTAGTTGCGCTTGTACGTCAGTCTCGGTGTAGCCGCGCCACCGGCCACAACTGCATGTCACCCACCAGCGGTCCGTCGTGCTGCTCGACTTGGTCAGCCGCCAGCGGTGTGCCATGCGGGCCAAGGTAGTCCCCGTCGAGTAAAAAACTAGTAAAGATCGACGAGGCCCCGCCCGGGGCTACGGCTTGTTCGGGCCCGAGCTCAGCGTGAGTTGTTGACCGCTGGCCCACGATCCGGCCCGCTCCGCACGAGATAGGTCAAGAGCGTGTCGAGCTTGGGCCGTCTTGTTGCGGTACCGGGTAGAAATGCCGCATCATCACTCGGTCAAAGGTTCTGAGCCGCCAGCCAATCCTCTGAAGCCTCCAGCCAAGAGTTCGAAATATCTAGCCTAATTCCGTGGCATGTCGGTTGCTCTTCACATGTCGGCGCTTCGATCTCGACTTAGTAAGGAGGAGATCATGCCCTGCATTCGGTGCGGCAGGATTACGGTGAAATTGTGTACTTGCTCAATCGAGCAGGCGAGGGAAGCGCTCTCGAGCTGGTCGAAGGTGGAGCTCCAGCAGGCAATCAACACGTTGAGGAAGATCTTGAACTCCAAGCAGACTGAGGCACCAAGCAGGCAGGAACCCGAGGGGGGACCGCTTGTTGGTCCCTCCCCCTCGGGCGATTTGCCGGGCGTGCCGGCTGTCGGTGAATGTTACCCCTGATCCCGCCCACACTGGGGGTCTACTGCTGACGCACCCCGATCAACAAACTGCCGCTCCGGGCGAGGTAGAAAATTGGACTACACTCAGCGCGGGGTGCTGGATGCACAGATGCGGGTCACCGAGCGATTAGGCCGCATTCTGGCCGAGCACGGGATGGTGCTCGACCGCGGCTCGCCACTCTGGTTCGACGGGCGCCTCGAGCTCCCGACGCCTGGCGAGCCGTGGACGATGAAGCTTTCGTGTCGTGGGGCTACGGCGTCGGTCGAGTTCACCCCGGCCGAACTCGAAGCGTTCCTCGAGGTGCGCCCGCCCGAGATTGTTTCGGAGAAGCTCCGCCGAGCTGTTGACGCGATAAAGCCGCCCAAGCCCCAAGAGCGGGGGCTGGCCTAAGGGCGTGCACTACCGCGTCGCGAGTTCGTCTTCTCGGCCCGAGCAGCGAGTAGCCCGTGCAGCGCCTTAGCCTTCTGGTCGAGCGAGCCCGCTTCCCACTTCGTAAGCGTGAGCAACGGCACTCGAAGCAGTTCAGCCATCTCGGCCTGGGTCATTCCTGCGGACTCTCGCAGCTTCCGGAGGGACTAATTCCTGATCATAAGTAGGAGCCTAACGCGAAGACCAACTGCGGGACTGTCCCGTATGGTACAGTCCCGTACCCCATGGACGAGGCCTCTCGGCGGATCACCGACAAGCTGTGGCGGGGCATCCTTCCGACCGCCGATTCTGTCAAGACGTGGGGCGGCTACGGCACCGGTCTGACATGCGACGGATGCGACGCGCCCATCACGTCGAGCGAGCCGGAACACGAGGAGGCGATGTCGGACGGGCACACACTCCGCTTCCACGTCGCCTGCGACGGGCTCTGGAGGGTCTTGAAGCAGGCGCTGCCCGAGTCGTAGCCAACAGGGAGTAGATGGCTAGGCCTGAATCGTGTCCTTGATCGCGACGAGCAACCGGGTCGCGATGTCGCGCTTGGTGATGAATGAGTCGGCGCCGTTCAGGAACGCCGAGCGGCGCGTGTCATCATCGGTCAGGTTAGTCAGGACTAGAACCCTCGTCTCGGGCCACTCCCGTTTGATCCGCCGTGTCGCTTCGAGCCCCCCGACGCCGGGCATCATCACGTCCATCAGGACGAGATCCGGCTGCGCTTGGCGAACGAGGATGATGGCTGACTCTCCATCCTCTGCCTCCCCAACCAGAAGAACCGTCGGGTCTTGCCGGAGGATGAAGTCGACCAGTGTGCGGACTTCGACATCGTCATCTGCGATGACGACTCGAACGGGTCTAGCCGGGTCTCGAGGAGCTGATGGTTTCGCGGGACTCACACGCCGTGCCACTGCACCACAGGGCAACTGCGTCTGTCAACGGGCCTAAGGCAACCAGCCTCGCTCCTCGACGCGGCAGCAGACGATCAGGATGCACGGCCAGCGTCGGGTCATCCGGCTCCCTCCGCGATTGAGTGAGCGATCCGTGCCCCGCATTCGCAGCTCCTCCACACCACTGAACCGTCCACCCCGCCGTCCAGCATGCCGCAACGGCGGTGCTCCTGCATGAAGGCGTCGAGGGCGGCGAGGAGCTCGGGCATCGTGCTACTCGATCACCTGATCCGCGCGCACCAGCAGCGAGGGCTGGATCGTGAGGCCGAACGCTTTCGCGGTTCTGGCATTGATGAAGAGCTCAGCCTTTGTAGACTGCTGGACGGCCAGCTCGGAGGGCTTCGCCCCCTTGAGGATCCGCCCGGTGTACAACCCCGCGACGCGGTACGCGTCTGTGATGCTCCCGGCGTAGCTCATGAGACCGCCCGCCGCGACAAACTCGCGGTACTGGTAGACCGCGGGCAGGGCATGCCGAACGGTCAGGGCTGCGAGCCTTCCGCTCTGAGAATTGAAGAAGGTATCGGTGCCGATGACGACCGCGCTTACCCGTCGCTGGACGAACGACGCAAAGGCGGTCTCGAGCTCCCGTTCGGTGCTCGCATGGACGATATGGATCGGCAGACCAACGGTTCGGCTTGCCGCATGTATGTCGTGCAGCACAGCCTTGAGATTCGGACCGGTCGGGTTGATGAGCACGCCCATGAGCTTCGCCGACGGCACCAACTCCTTCAGCAGTTCCATGCGCTTCCGGCCCAATTCCACGGCAAGCGTCGTGGCGCCGGTGAGATTGCCGGTGGGTCGGCTCAGATTCGTGACCAGGCCTTGTTCGATCGGGTCACTGCCGGTCACGAAGACGATCGGGATCGACGTCGTGGCCGCCCTCGCCGGCAGGCCAGTCGGCGTGCCGGTCGCGACAATGACGTTGACGTGAAGTCGAGCGAGATCGACCGCCAGTGACGGGAGCCGATCATACTGACCTTCAGCGGAACGATATTCGACCGTTACGTTGCGGCCCTCGACATAGCCGGTTTCCGCCAAGCCCTCGTGGAACGCGCGCACGAGGTGCTTAGACAGTTCATACGACGCGCCGTTCAGGAACCCGATCACAGAGAGTCCCGACTGCTGTGCCTTCGCATCAAGCGGGATTGCGAGCGCGGCAAGACCCGCAACGAACGTGCGCCGTGTGATCCCTGGGTCACGTGCGGTTTGTGGCTTCATCATTCGATCACCTGATCCGCCCGCTGCAGCAGCGAGGGCGGGATCGTCAGGCCGAGGGCTTTGGCTGTCTTGAGGTTGATGACCAGCTCGAACTTCGTCGGCTGCTCGATGGGGAGGTCTCCCGGCTTGGCTCCCTTCAGGATCTTATCGACGTAGGTGGCCGCCCGCCGATAGAGATCCTGGAGACTCGGCCCATATGACATGAGCCCGCCGGCATCGACAAAATCTTTCCAGTAGTAGACGCTGGGCAGACGGGTTGCCGCCGCCAGCTTGACGATCTTCACGCGCGATGCTGTGAATAGCGGGTCGGCCAGGGTCATCAGTGCCTCGGCACGCTCTCTTCTCATACCCACAAACGCCTCATCGAGGTCCTTCGGGGCGCGCACAGTCCAGACTTGGAGCGTGAAGCCCAACACCCGAGAGGCGCTCTGCGTTTCCTCCAGATCTCGCCCAGTGCCCGAAGACGTTGGGTCGGAGAGAACCGCCACGCGGACAATACCTGGCCTCGTCTCCCTGAGGAGGTCAATCTCTTCCGGCTCAGTTCTGGGGCCAGAATAGTCGAGCCGGTGATGTTCCCGCCGGGTCTAGCGAGACTTTCAACGAGGCCGGCACCGACCGGATCGTTGCTGGCGCCGATACGATCGGGATGTTGCGCGTCGCGGCCCGCGCCGCCTGAATCGCGGCTTCCCCGCCCGTCACGACTACATCCACGTCGCGGCGGACCAACTCGACGGCGAGTGAGGACAACCGATCCAGCCGTCCCGCGGCGAAGCGCACGTCGAGCACTATGTTCTGTCCCTCGACATAGCCAAGCTCGCGAAGTCCTTGCTTGAAGGCGTCGAGAGCCGGATCTGGAGGAGAGCCGGTCCTCAGGAGCCCGACTCGGGGATCTTCGACGGCCGCTGCGCCTCGGCGGCGAGCGGCGCGGCGAGGAGGCTGCCGCTAAGGCCGCTAAGGAACGTTCGGCGATTCATGGGCGCTCCCCCAACTTCTCCAGGGCGGTCTCCGAGAGGGTGCGGATCGTCTCATCGCGGGTCCGTTGGGCATCCTTGCGGTGCCGCCGACTCAAGGCGGCCCGGCACTTATCCGAGATGCTCGCGCTTCCGGGGCTCCCGCGGCCCTCCGCAGGCCTCGCAGACCGGCCGCAGGGAGTCTATCAGAGCCGAACGTTCGGCTTCTGGCCACCGCGTGGAGCACTTGGAGGGGCAGACATGAGGTGGCTACGCTCCAGGGCTTCCGCACCGCTCTGGGGGGTCGGACGGATCATAGCGTGAACGCCTGCGGCAACGCCCCTCGGCCGGCCAAGCGTGCAGCAGCCGGCGCGTGTGCGGCGGGAAGCCGCCCGGGAGGGCGAGGCGCGGAGCTAGCGAATCGGGGAGTGTGGCGAACACGCCCACGAGCAGCACGCCCGGGTGCGAGCCCGTCGACTCCGCCAACTTTATGGGACGGTCGACATCGAGCCCGCAAGCATGGACGAGGCGAAGGCCGCGGAGATCGAGCGCCTCGAGAAGAAGCACGCCGCCGAGCAAATCAGAGAGGCACGAGAACGAATGCGACAGTAGATTGGAGGGGAAAGCGCTGACTGATGCTGACTATGAAGTGCCGGTTAGGAAATGTTAAGGCACGTAATACGAGCGGAATTGCTGGGCCGCGGTCTTCCTCTTGAGCCACCGAAGAACTGCCCATGTGGCCGCTAGGTCCTCTTCGTTGTATGCGCGAACCTCGTCGATGAGAGCAGCACGCTGCGCAATGTCTTCAGTCTCCACTGCCTCGATGTACTTCGCGATGGCCCACGCCCCGCCAGTGTCCACGAGTTTCCGTTCGAAGCCGACGTGCTTCTCCACCACCTTGAGGCTGTAACTCGGGAGCGGAAGAGCCACGGCATTCTGGGTTACGCGGAGGAGATCACACAGATTCGCCCGAACTCGGCCCCCTATGCCGCGCCGATCTCCAAACCGTTCAAGATAGACGTCGAGACGTACCCGCTCATATTGACTCCAGTGCACAAATGGGAGGTCGCCGTATTCGTTGAAGATCCTTTCTGCTGTTGCGAGAAACGTCTCCCATCCCTCTTGATCACCATCGGCGCCAAAACCTAGGAAGGCCGCCATGTGTGGCCCGGGGCGGTCTCCAAAGACCTGTAACCCCCAAAGGTAGACCTTGTCGAGCTCGTCGAAGTCAGGTTCGGCTGTAAGAATCGGCGAGGTGCGGACGGGCATAGCCGACTCCATAGCCTTCTAACGGACATCTCCTAGGAGCAGAAGGGGTAGAACCACGGACTTTTCTCCCACATTCGAGTTCACCTGCAAGCAAGCTGACGGCGCCATGTCGGGTTGGGACGCGAGCCGACTACGTTGACTACGTTGGCGGAAGGGTACCCAATCAGCTAGCCGCTATTATGATGTGTCCCTTCCTTCTCCGTCCTTCTTCTTTCTCTCTCTCGTTCTCTCTCTCTGGTTTTGAGTGTGTGTTTGTATGCTCACGCTCGAGGGTACCGACTCCGGGAGCGTAGTCAGGGTAGTCACTCGTCTGAAGGCGAGGACACGGGCTGCTATCAACCCGAAAGGCGGTTCACACAGCGACTGGAAATTCGGGCCGCCGTCTTCTTAAAACGGATCTGGCGGGGTTGAACACCGGAGCTAAGACCGTGTCTCTTCAAGAATCCGGTGGCTTTGATCGCGGATGTCTCCCAGCTTGAGGAACTAAACTGGCTAAGCCAGAGCAATTCAGACGAACGCTACTCGAATGTGAGGGGGTATAGCCGACATACTAGCCCGCCTAGCGGATTTGCAATAGCAGCGGAATACCCGAATTCACCACTTTTTGACCCCCAGAAACCTGCCCTGCCGGATCGTCCATCAGCCTGCGAATCGTGTCAAGCCAGGCAAGTAGGAATCGCTGGGTCGATCCTAGCCCTTGCAGCGGGCAACACCCACGAGCCTCGAACTCCGAGCCGGAAAAGAGTAGAAGACGGTCTAGCTCAGGTCAGGCTTAGGACCACGCTTCCATCGTTTGTCTGGTTTGCCTGACTTGGCCAACGCTCGGATCGCGTGCCGGTTTTGAGCGGCGATATCCGAGGCCCGATTTCCCCTACCAGGGCGTGTACGCGGCGTGTAACAGAAAACGGAGACCCGGGATGCCCATTTATCAGATCCGCTACTCAAAACACGGGCATAGGATTGTGAGCAGGCAATAAATACGCGCCTGATGCGGTTTCGAGTGATGAAATCCTCGAGTATCACTGGGAGGTGCTTTCTCCAGACGGGCGCGATAGCAGGAAGATGAGCATCGTACTTGCGTTTCCGCTCCTGCGGATGTCCGAAGCCGTGGCCACCTGTGAGTACTAGCACATAGACCCCATGTCTCAGCAGTCGACGAAGGAGTCGCTTGAAGGATGAAGTGTAAAGATTGCCACTATACATGTCTAGTAGCGCCCTACGCGGTGTCTTCGGGTACTTGGGCGTCTTTGGGAAAAGCGAGTCTTGGGATGGTTAAACGCGTCCTTCCGACCAGCACGAAGTATTTTGGCAGCCTGAGGACCGAGGAAGTCACGAAGACGTTTCTCTGGCCACTTTGTTCGGCGTCCCTCCTTTCCCGAGGTGCAAGGCAAAATAACGAGGTCGGTCTCTTGAGGCGCATTTGTCTATCCTCCAAACAGTGAGCGGAACCTGACGTTCACTTCACGAAGTAAGGCTCAACGCTCCCCTAAGGGGCGAAACCGCCTGTAAACCAAGGGTCAGATCACGGGGAGAGGCGAGACTAGGAGGGCCGAATGGATCGTTGGTCCTAGGGGTGCTCCAGCCCTCCTCGAGCCCCCTTCTCGCCGTCGCGAGGCGCGGATCGGCTATAAGAATCGGCGAGGCGCAGACAGGCATAGCTGATTCATGTAGTGTTGGGACGCGAACCAACTACGTTAACTACGTTGGTGGAACGGGTACCAAATCGCGATGTTGAAATGCGGGCCGACTACGCTGACTACGTTGGTGGAAGGGTCCCAATCAGTCCTGCTAGGATCTTTCCGTTTCGTCTCCTTCCCTTCTCTCTGACTTCTCTCTCTCTCCCTCTCTCTCTCTTCTCTCTCTTCTCTCTTCTCTCTCTTTCTCTCTCTCTCTCTCTCCACTGTCTCTCCTCTCTCCCCAAATAAGTCTCGTTTGTTTGTGGTTCTGCTGTGTACGCCGAGCCTGGGGGTACCCTCTGAGAGCGTAGTCAGCTTAGTCTCCTCCGCCTGAAGACTCGGTTGTGTTCATACCTATCCGAAAGGCGCTTCATACCTTCCGTGGTCAGCAGGACACAGCGACAAGAAATTCGGGCCGCTGTCTTGTTGAACTGGATCTGCCGGGGCTGAACGCCGGAACTAATATTGTGTCTCTTCAGCATCGCGGTGAGCCGACCCCGCTGAACCATCCCTAGACGGATGGCGACGGGCTCGAGGATGCGGAGCGGCACGAGACCCTTCTTCACCCACCGGTAGATCTTCGGAAGCTGCCGGATCTCATTCAGGACGTGATCGACCCCAACGACGAGGTTGAGCTGCCCATAGATCTGCCTTGCAAATGTGCGCGCCTTCCCACGGATCGTCTTCAGCTCTCCGTGTCGGAGGGGCCGGAACTTCATCATGAGCTGGCGATACATTAGGACGAATCCAAGCTGCAGCACGGCCAGAAAATCAATCACCCGCCCGTGATTGTGACACCACTTCGCGGTGTTCTGGTGGATGCGGTTGTAGAGCTTGAATAGCCGAGCCCACCGATTGGTCTCGTCCCCCTGGTACCTCGTGATCACGCTCTGAATGAGGTCGCGGCCGATCCAAGCATGATGGTAGTCGGCACGCTGATACCACCGACGCAACTCGGTAACTTCAAAGATGGGCTTGTCCAGAACGATCTCGGCGATTCGCGCCGTCGCACCGCTATGCTCAACTTGGTCGCGGATGGAATGCTCGCCCGACATTAGGGCCACCAGGCGATAGGGATTGGGATCAGTGGGTGTAAAGCCCTTGTCCGTTCCGCCGAGCCGACCCTTATCTGCGCCCAGCGCCACATTGTAGGCAAGCTTGCTGATCGCGTCAGAATCAAGCAACGTGGTCTCGTCAATTAGGACGGGGAAATGTCGGACGATGCCGAGTCGCGCATCCATGTAGTTCTGCGTGTCCTTCGACACATCGAAGCGCAGGAGTGACCCGCCCGGGTTTCCGTAGACAGCAATCGCGAGCCGGAACAAGCAGGACTTGCCGATCCCCGTCGGCCCCGCGAGGTGAAAGACGGTCGTCGGGGCGCCAACGAGCTCGAGGGCTGGCGATGCTGCCGACAGCGCGAGCACCAAGCGACCCATGGGTTCTTTCCATAGCTCTCGCAGGTAGTGATACTGCTTTTGTCGTGTTCCCTTCGGGTCCAGATCCGGTACGGCCGACATCACCGTGTCTCGCCGGTGAGAAAGATAGCCTCCCCATGGAAGCCGGCGGTTCGCAGGGGACGCGTACCGTACATAAAGACGTCGTGTGTGGCCGTCCAGCCGAGTTGTGAGACGGCGTGAACGCGCGGAATGCTAGGAATCTGGTGACGAAGTCGGACCAGTCGCGGATCATCATTGTTGAGCATCTCCCCTGGGCGATCCGCTATGACGCTGGCCAACTTCTTGGCATCCCTCACGACAGCCGGGAGGACGTGGAATGTCTCAACCGCACCTGCGATCTCGGCCTTGACTTCAACGATCCGACGCTGAGGCTGATCCAGCTCGAGCAGACGGACGGCCGTCAGGTTGAAATCACGGTTTTCCGAGCTCCGGTCGCGAGGGCCCTTCGCAGGATTCGGCGTAGCTTCGAGCCAATCCGAGATGAGATGGACAACCGAAGCGCCGAGGATCTTCTCGAGCGCACGACGTCCGGTGACGGGCTTGCCCATCGACAGCCTTTTCTTGGTATCCCGGACAACGCTGGTCCGCTTCCTATACTCCTCGTCGCCCGCGATCCGAGCGGCCGTCGCGAGGAAATGTTCGACCTGCTTGGCCGACCAACCCGCCCCGAGAAGCAAGCCCGCGAGGGCCAGCGCACAGGAGTGGCGATCTCCCCGCTTCGGCCAGCTCCGCGCGATCAGCGTGCAGGCGGCCACGCGGGCGACACGCTGGTAGAGTTCTTTGGCCGGAACGCGGTTCGGTTTGCCTTGCTGGTCCCACCGGTAACGCTCCCCGGAAGGATGAAGGCTTGGCGGGACAAGGGTCTGGCAACCCGTGCTCCGGAGCTCGACGAGGCACTGGCCCTTCGGATCGATGAACCGCTTCGTCTTCACGCCTTTGGCCCTATAAAACCGATGAGACCTCGGCTTCCCCGGGCGACCGTGGACCCAGCCCGTCTTGGGCAAGAAAGCCTCTGCCGCTGTCACCGCCTCATCGGCGTCCAGATCGACGTCGACGAGCCAGTCTGCCTTCGCGCCTAGCAGCACCCCGATGTTGTTGCGAGCGTTGAAATGTTGGGCGACCTCCTGCCTCGAGATGTTGAGTTCTTGCCATCGTTTAATACGTGGGCCCTTTTTACCCGCGGGCACTGGGATGACCTTGAACCCATCCTTCAGATACGCTCGGGCCGAACGTGTAGCTGAAACCGTGATCTGGTCGTCCCTAGTCATGGTCGGCTCCGAGCGTGGTCCGGCCCTCGCCCGGCCAGCCGCTCGCGGTCGGCCCCTGACATCCGCATGGCCCTCCAGACGTGGAAGTTGGGTAGTATCCCCAAGAACCGAGTCTTGCTTGGGACCGTTGTGTCGAGGTACGCGCAGAGCATGGTTGGGGCGCGGAAGTCACGGCGGCACTCCCGCCGTTTAGAGCTTGCGGCCCGAACCACGTCCTGCGGTCGTTGCCGGCGCAATGTGGGCTGGCTTTTTCTTTGTGGCGAGAAATTCTTCAAGGTCGGCTCGATCAAAGACGAGTCTGCGGCCGATTTTGAAGTGCGTCACCCGCCCCGTGCGCGCGTATACCCGGAGCGTGTGCGGGGAGACCCCTATAAATTTTCCAGCTTCCTCGAGATTCATGGATTGTTTCATAGGCGTCTCCTTCCGAACGAGATTGGTCTTAGCGATCGTAAGACGATTATAGTATGATTATCGTACCGAAGTTAAATACTGTTTTACATAGACGCCGTAGGGCGGTAGACTTAGAGAGGGAACGATAAAGAGCGATTGAGAGGGATCGGGAGCGATCGGGAGGGGTGAAGCCTATGGGCGGGAAGACTAGGAATGGACGAGCCCTATCGCAGGCCTTAGGCCGATCACGCGTCCGGCTCGCGAGGCGCCCATCGTGGTCCGAAGTGCAGGAGTATCGGCACCAGATGGACCGTGCTCAGAAGGAAATGCCCGGAAGGCCGACGGCTCAGCTTAGATGGGCTGTCGCTTTCGCTCAATTGGATCTTGAAGAATTGAGTTCAGCAGAACGGGAGTCCCTCGGCTACGGCCTCCGGGTTTTGATACCTAGTGATTCGAGCTATCGAGTGACAGTTGGACCACTAGCCGACCAGAAGATCCGGACGATCCATGCCACGCTCCGGAAAGCCATTCAGACTTACCTTGCCGGTGAGCGTTTGCCTGTCCCTTCGCAAGGGCGGGTTTTTCTTGTACGCGAACGGGGGCGGTCTGTGGGCCGACCACTCCTCTATTGGGAGGATGATGAGGGAGGGGCGATCGTGAGAGGCCTGTTCAATCTTATCTTAGTGTCCGGATCACGACTCCGATCGTGTACGGAATGCGGTGCGTGGTTAGTAGCGAGTAAACGGCAGATATACTGCTCAAGCGTGTGCTCGCAAAGGATGCGAAATAGGCGAATGCTGAAAAAGAGCGCGAGATGAACCGTGTGGGCTCCTATAGAAGATGGTTGATCCCACGAGGCCTACCGGCCCCCGGTCCACGAGCAAACCATGAACGGTGATGAGGTGCCCCGCAGTCACCGGAGTTGGTCGACCCGTAAGAAGGACCAGGCCCCTCCCGGTTTGTTCCGTCATCCGTCCGAGGAATGGGGCATTCGATATACGTGCGCGGTTGGCCATATCCATCAAGAGAAGGCCGGACCGATCAAAAGCGTTGCCTTGCGCGCATACCACGCTCGACGAGCGAGGGCCCATGACGAGCCAGGTTGGTGCCCGAAGGAGGAGCGGCGGAGGGCACGAGAACGCGCACTAGCGGAGCGCCAGACCGAGGCCCGCCGCGTGACATTTGGTGAGTATGGTGAGCAGTACCTCATTTGGTCGAAGCTGCACCATCGCGGATGGCGCACCGAGGAAAGCCGTGTCGACTTGATGAAGAAGGCTTTCGGCGGAATGAAACTCGATGCGGTCACTCCTCGCGACGTAGATAGCTTTCTGGACGGGTTGCTCCAGGAGCGGTCCCACTCCACCCGGAACCGATATCGGACGTTATTGCATGCCATGTTCAACCGGGCCATCCGGCACGGTCATGCGACTACGAATCCTGTAACGGGCGTAGGGAAGTTCAAGGAGCCTGAGGGTCGGATCAAGTTCCTGTTGGGCGAAGAGGAACGGATAGTCCGTGATGCCCTCCACCCTGACCTTCAACCTCTGTTCATTGTTTCTGTCCACACGGGTCTTCGTTGGGGCGAACAACTCGCCTTGGAATGGCAGGACATAGATGTTCTTGTCCAACAAATACGCGTGCGACAGTCCAAGACTGGATACACTCGGCAGGTTCCCATGAATTCGATAGTCCGCTCTGTTCTGCTCGATCTTGCGGCGATGCGGCGCACGCCGAACGATCCGGAGGAACCCGTCTTCGCGTGCCTACATAAGCAGCCTGATAAGTTCTTCCCTAAGGCCGTCGAGCGCGCGCGGGCGACCTTACTGGCGGCCGGAAGGGACGCGAGTCGCCTGGATGGCTATACGTGGCACTGTAATCGGCACACTTTCGCGTCGCGACTAGTCATGGCTGGAGTCGACCTCCGGTCGATCCAGGCCCTCGGCGGGTGGCGAACTCTGGGGATGGTCCAGAGGTATTCCCACCTCGCCCCGGACCACCTACAAGAGGCCGTAGAGCGCCTGGTCCCGGCTAGCGTAAGGTTTACGGAACTTCGAGAAAACTTCGAGTCGGGCGGGTCGCCCTCGCCCGGTGTATCGTAAGTACCTAACGCGCCTGTAGCTCAGTTGGATAGAGCATCGGCCTTCTAAGCCGAGGGTCGGGGGTTCGAATCCCTCCAGGCGCGCCAATCCAAGCTTCGAGGCCGCATGAGCCCGATCCGGCTGGCGCTGCTCGCCGTGGTGACCATCGCCCTGCTCCCCGTTATCCAGCCGGCGGCGCGGGCCCAGGGCCCGACCGGCTTCATACCATCGCTGGACGCCCGCGTCACGTTGGTGCGGTTCTTCGAGACACCATACGAGTACACGCCCCGCAGCAAACGCGTCTATGCGAACTGGTTTGAGCGGGCGTCGGCCCGCTTCATCGCCTGGGAGCTCAATCTCGACCACCCCGCCCCGACGAGCCGGAAGAGCTTCTCGGTGGAGCAGGTCTGGTCTCGGTCGGACGGCACGATCCTGGCCCGGCAAACGAATCAGACCTCCGTCGAGCCGGGCTGGACGAGCTCGTATCACCAGCACAGCTGGGGTTGGCGGAACGTCGACAGCTGGACCGCGGGGATCTACCGGGTGAATCTCTTCGTCGACGGTCAGAGAGTCGCCACCGGCGCCTTCACGATCTTCAGGCCGTCCCCCGATGCCGCGATGGTCTTCGACCGGGGTGTCCGACTGAAGAAGGCGAAGAAGTATCGGGAGGCCATCGCGTATTTCGATCGGGCGATCCGACTGGACCCGGAATATTCGCGAGCGTACACGAACCGCTGCTTCCTCTACATCGTCCTGGACGAATTCGACCGTGCGCTGACCGACTGCAACCGGGCCCTGGAGCTCAATCCGTCCGATTCCAGCGCGCTCTACGATCGCGGGACGATCCACGTCGCGACGAAGCAGTACGATCGGACGATCGCCGATCTGAGCGCGGCGCTCGCGCAGGCGCCGAGATTCGGAGACGCCTATGGCAACCGCGCGGTCGCCTACTACGGCAAGGGAGACCACGAACGGGCCTGGCAGGACGTGCAAAAGGCTCAGCAGCTCGGGCACGAGATGCCGGCGTCGTTCCTCGACAAGCTGCGCCGAGCGTCGGGACGATCCCGCTGAGCGAGTGTCGTCATGAAAAGTTGCGCTTACTGGGTAGCATTCGCCGGCTGGGTTCGAATCCCTGCAGGCGCGCTGCTTCCTGCCCGAAATTTCGTCCTCGCTCGGGCGAAACGCCAGCCCGCCGTGCGGGGCTCGAGAACGTAACCCAGGGATTTCGTGTGGGTCTCCCGGTGGCTTACTTCTTGCCGTCAGCGTCTCGCGTGAGGAATCGGCGCTCACTCGGAACGCACGCACGACCAGCCCCGCGGGGAGGATTTCATGGAGCCCATCAGCTCGTTCAAGATCCAGCTGGAGTCCGCTCTCCTCTGCCTAGATCTGGCCTGCAACGCCGTCTTCGATGGATCGCTCTCCCGCCGCTGTCCGGCCTGCGCGAGTGAGGATACCTATCCCCTCAGCGTGTGGCTCGACCGCGCGGAGGGCCTTCCCCAGCGTGGCCGGGTGATCGTGAAAGCGGCGCGGGAGCAGGAGCCCGTGGCCGCGCCGATGAGAATCCGCGCGGCGTGAGCGGCCGGCCGCGCGCCGCCGCGATGATCGCGCGGGAGTGGGCTACCCGCGCGGTGTCGCGGCTGGTGCGGCCGCGGGCGCGGTATGGCCATTGTCACTGACCGCGCAGCCGTCCGCGGTGCCGCTGTGAATCGAGAGGTCCGTGATGGTCGGGTGCTCGCCGCAGAGCGGGCACTTGGGGTCGCGGCGTAGCTTGACCTCGCGGAAGCGCATGCCGAGCGCATCGTAGGTCAGGAGCCGGCCGATCAGGGGCTCGCCGATGCCGAGCAGCACCTTGATGGCCTCGGTGGCCTGTATCACTCCGATGATGCCTGGGAGCACGCCCAGGACGCCGGCCTCGCTTCAGCTGGGGACGAGCCCGGGGGGCGGCGGCGTCGGGTAGAGGCAGCGGTAGCACGGGCCCTGGTTCGGGGCGAGCACGGTGGCCATACCCTCGAACTGGAAGATCGAGCCGTGCACGTTGGTCTTGCCCGCCAGGTAGCAGGCGTCGTTCATCAGGTAGCGAGTGTCGAAGTTGTCCGACCCGTCGATGACCAGGTCGTAGTCCTTGATGATGTCCATCACGTTGTCGACGGTGATGCGCGTCGGCAGCGGGATGACGTTGACGTCCGGATTCAGCGCCCGGATCATCTCGGTGCCCGACTCGACCTTGGGCCGCCCCACGTTCGCGGTGGTGTGGAGGATCTGCCGCTGCAGGTTCGACACGTCCACCACGTCGCCGTCCATCAGGCCCATCGTGCCGACACCCGCCGCGGCCAGATACAGCGCGGTCGGCGAGCCGAGCCCGCCCGCGCCGATCAGCAGCACCTTCGAGCGGAGCAGCTTGCGCTGGCCCTTCTCGCCCACCTGGCTCAGCAGGAAGTGACGGCTGTAGCGCTGGATCTGCTCGGCGTTCATCGGGCGGTCCTTGGCCACCGGCAGGCCGGACTGCGCCCACTTCTGGAAGCCGCCCTGCAGGTTGGTCACGTTCTCGTAGCCGAGGTCGCGGAGGGCCTTGGCGGCGAGCATCGACCGGAGGCCGCTCTGGCAGTACAGCACGATCGGCGTCGTCGGATCCGCCGCCGCGCCGCCGATGCGGAACTCGAGGAAGCCGCGGCTGATGTTCGTCGCGGGCTCGATGAAGCCGTCGCGGTACTCGTCCGGGTCGCGGACGTCGATCAGGACGAGCGGCTCCCCGGCGTCGATTCGCTTCTTGACCTCGGCCGGCCCCTGCTCGGGTACCACCCGCCGGGCGTCTGCCAGCATATCCTTCAACGTCGCCATCACCCGCTCCTGGATGAAAGTCTCAGCGATTTCAGTACGTTCATAATACCACCCTTTCCGGTCGGATCTGGCAAGCCCGGTAGGGCGGCTAGTGGCGGTTGGGTAAGACTGCTATACTTGGCCGCTAAATGAAAGGGCTAATCCTCTCCGGGGGCCGGGGCACGCGTCTCCGTCCGATCACGTTCACCTCGGCGAAGCAGCTCGTTCCGGTGGCCAACAAGCCCATCCTCTTCTATGGGATCGAGGCGCTGGCCGCCTCGGGGATCCGGGAGATCGGGATCGTGGTCGGCGACACCCGGCAGGAGATCCGCGACGCGGTCGGGGATGGCAGCCGGTTCGGGGTGTCGATCACGTACATCGAACAGGAGGCCCCGCTGGGCCTCGCGCACGCGGTGCTCGTCTCCGAGCCGTTCCTCGGCACCGAGCCGTTCTGCATGTACCTGGGCGACAACCTGATCCGTGAGCGTCTCGAGCCCCTGGTCACGCGCTTCCGCGACGAGAAGCCCAACTGCCAGATCCTGCTCGCGGCCGTGCCCGACGCGACCCAGTTCGGCGTCGCGGTGCTGAAGGACGGGCAGGTGGTGCGCCTGGTGGAAAAGCCGAAGGATCCGCCCTCCAACCTGGGCCTGGTCGGCGTCTACATGTTCGACGCGACGGTCTTCAAGGCGGTCAAGGCCATCAAGCCGTCGGCGCGCGGCGAGCTCGAGATCACCGACGCGATCCAGTGGCTGATCGACCAGCGTCACATCGTACGGCCCCACATCATCGAGGGCTGGTGGAAGGATACCGGCAAGCTCGAGGACATGCTGGAGGCCAACCGGATCATCCTGGACACCCTGATGCCCCGGACCGACGGGACGGTGGAGGACAGCGAGATCGTCGGCCGGGTGGTGATCGAGGCGGGCGCGCGGGTGATCAAGAGCACGGTGCGCGGGCCGGCGATCATCGGCCGCGACGCGGTCATCGAGAGCGCCTACGTGGGCCCGTTCACGTCGATCGGCGACCGGGTGGTGCTCCGCGCCAGCGAGGTGGAGCACTCCATCATCCTCGAGGGCGCGAGCGTGACCGACGTGGGCGGGCGCATCGAGTCGAGCCTGATCGGGCGCAACGTGTCCATTCACCGGACCGCGTCCAAGCCGCGCTCGTTCAACTTCATGCTGGGCGATCGCAGCGAGGTGGGTCTGATCTGATGGCCTCGCGCGACCCGATCGAGCTGAGCGACGCGGCCAAGCGGGCCTTTGCCCTGCAGGACTACGGGGCCGCGCCCGAGATCGAGGGCGTGCAGGTCGTGGAGCTCAAGCGGTTCACCGACGACGGCGGGTCCTTCATGGAGCTGGCGCGGCTGCAGCAGGGGATCCCGGCGTCGCTGCCCGGCTTCGAGTGCCGCCAGGTGAACTACAGCGAGATGGACGCCGGCGTGATCAAGGCGTTTCACCTGCACCGCCGCCAGACCGACGTGTGGTTCGTGCCGCCCGGCGACAAGATGCTGGTGGTGCTGCTGGACGTGCGGGCCCACAGCCGGACGCACGGGGCCCAGCGCCGGATCGTGCTCGGCGACGGCCAGACGCGGCTGCTGCGGATCCCCCCCGGGGTCGCCCACGGGGTGAAGAACCTCGCGGCCATCGCGCGGCCGCATCATCTACTTCGTGGACGTGCAGTTCTCGGCGGATCCGGATCAGACCGAAGAGGGGCGGCTGCCCTGGGACTTCGCCGGGGCCGACATCTGGGACGTCACCCGGGGATAGGATGAAGATCCTCGTCACCGGCGGCGCCGGCTTCATCGGCTCCAACTTCGTCCGCCACGTCCTGGCGCGCCATCCCGGCGACGCGGTCGTCAATCTCGACAAGCTCACCTACGCGGGGAATCTCGAGAACCTGCGCGACGTCGAGACGAATCCCCGCTACCGGTTCGTCAAGGGCGACATCTGCGACGCGCGCGGTGGTTCGCGAGGCCATGGCCGGGATGGACGCGGTCGTGCACTTCGCGGCCGAGACCCACGTGGACCGCTCGAACCTGGGCGCCGACGACTTCCTCCGGACCAACGTGACCGGCACCTTCACCCTGCTGGAGGCCGCGCGCGAGCTCAAGATCGGCCGCTTCCTCGCGGTGAGCACCGACGAGGTGTACGGGAGCATCGCGGAGGGCGCGGCCCGCGAGAGCGACGTGCTGAATCCGTCGAATCCGTACTCGGCCTCGAAGGCGGCCGCGGATCTCCTGGCCCGCGCCTACTGGACCACCCATCACCTGCCCGTGCTCGTCACCCGCAGCAGCAACAACTTCGGGCCGTACCAGTATCCGGAGAAGGTCATCCCGCTCTTCGTCACCAACGCGATCGAGGATCGCGCGCTGCCGCTCTACGGCGACGGCCGCAACGTGCGCGACTGGCTCTACGTGCTCGACAACTGCGCGGCGATCGACCTCGTCCTCCGCAAGGGGCGTGGACGGCGAGATCTACAACATCGGGGGCGCCGCGGAAGTGCAGAACGTGACGCTCACGCACCGGATCCTGAGCCTGCTCGGCAAGCCGGAGAGCCTGATCACGCCGGTGGCGGACCGGCCCGGGCACGACCGCCGCTACGCGCTCGACTCGAGCAAGGTCCGCGCGCTCGGCTGGGCGCCCGCCGCGAGCTTCGACCAGGCGCTGGCCGAGACCGTGGAGTGGTACCGGGCGCACGACGCGTGGTGGAAGCCCATCAAGTCGGGCGCGTTCCGGCAGTACTACCAGACGCAGTACACCGCGAGGTAACCGGCATGTCGCGCGCGCCGATCCGCTGGGCGGCTGTCGGCCTGCTGGCCCTGGCCCTCCCCGCGGCGGCCGCGCCCCGCGACGCCGACCGCCGCCTCGACCCGCGTCAGATCTCTCCACTCGCCTCCCAGATCCGCCGCGTCGAGCCGGCGGTGGTGGGGCTCCGGGTAGAGGTGCCGCGTGACCGGCCGTCGGCGGCCACGCTCGGCGTCGAGCGCTGGGGCAGCGGCGTCATCTTCGACGCCGACCAGGGCTTACCTCCTGACCGTGAGCTATGTCCTGCTCGACGCCTCACGCATCGAGGTCTCGCTCCGCGACGGACGCAAGGTACCCGCGCGGCTCGTCGGGCTCGATCTCGAGGTCGGGGTCGGGGTGGCCCAGCTCGAGGGCCGCGGGCCGTGGCCGGCCGCGACCCTGGGCGACTCGACGATGGTCACGGCCGGCGACACCACCGGCACGGTGGGCGTGTCGGACGACGGCGACCTGGTGGCCACCCCGAGCCGGGTCCAGGCGGTGCGGCCGTTCGCGGCCGCCTGGGAGTACATGCTGGACCGCGCCTTCATCGTGACCCCGTACAATGCCGCCTTCGGCGGCGCCGCGCTCGTCAACGCCGCGGGCAGCGTGATCGGCGTCACCTCGCTGCGCCTGGGCGAGGCGCCCCACGTCAACCTGGCCATCCCGATCGACAAGTTCCTCGCCGGCAAGGACGAGCTGCTGGCGCAGGGCCGCGTCGACGAGCCGCGCGCCCCGCGCCCTGGCTCGGTCTCTACACGGAGTCGGTGGACGGCGGCGTCGTGGTGGCCGGCATGTCGCCGCTCGAGCCCGGCGCGGGCCGCGGGCCTGCGGGCGGGCGACGTGATCGTCCAGCTCAACGGGCGGCAGGTGGCGAGCCGCGAGGATTTCTACCGCGAGCTCTGGCAGGCGCCGATGGATCAGGACGTGCGGGTGACCGTCCGCCGCGCCGGCGCGACGGAGGCCATCGCGGTGCGGCCGATGGATCGCTACCGTTTCTATCGGACCTCCGACAAGTAGGTTAGGCTCTAGCCATGAAGGGCGTGGACACCTACCAGGGTCGTGGTCTCATCGCCGACCCCATTCATCAGTACATCCTCTACACGCGGCCCGACGGGGTCCCCGGGGAAGCCACCGAGCAGGACCTCATCGACTCGGCCGTGGATGCAGCGCCTGCGGCGCGTGCCGCAGCTGCAGTCCGCGCGCTGGGTATTCCCGGCCGCCGAGCACAGCCGCTTCCAGCACTCGCTGGGCGCGATGCACCTGGCCGGGCGCTTCGCCCAGCAGCTCCACGCCTCGCTCAAGGCCGAGTTCTCCGACGCGCCGTCGGCGCCGCTCTTCGAGGAGCTGCTCCGCGTGGCGGGTCTGCTCCACGACGTGGGCCACGGCCCCTTCGGCCACTTCTTCGACGACAACTTCCTGGCCGACTTCGATCTCACCCACGAGAAGGTCGGCCAGCGCATCATCCGGGAGGAGCTGGGCGAGCTGATCCGCGGGCTCCGGCGCAGCCCGTCGGGCCCCTTCGAGAGCGGCGAGCGCATCGACCCCGAGTGGATCTGCTACCTGATGGGCAAGAGCTACACGTTTCCCACCGCCGAGCATCCGCGCTGGCTCGCGCATCTCAAGCCGCTGCTCTCCGGGCATCTACACCGCCGACAACATGGACTACGTGCTGCGCGACTCCTACATGTGCGGGGTCGCGGTGGGGCCGATCGACATCGAGCGCATCATGTACTACTCCTTCTTCAGCGAGAAGGGGCTCACGCTCGACCGCGGCGGGATCCAGGCGTTCATCATGTTCCTGAACGCGCGGTTCTACCTCTACACCAACGTCTACTACCACCGGACCACGCGCGGCATCGACCTGCATCTCAAGGACATCTTCCGCGACACCATGCGGCTGATCTTCCCCCACGACCTCAACAAGGAGCTCCAGCCGTACCTGCAACATGACGGAGTGGACGCTGCTCGAGGAGGTCGCGCGCTGGGAGCACTCCGACGACGGGGAGCGCCGGGACCTCGGCCGGGAGTGGCGGCAGATCCTCGACCGCCGGCTCAAGTGGCGCATGTCGCATGAGGTGGTCCTCGATCTCTTCGAGCCGCGGCGGGGCCAGAGCTTCATGAAGGCGGAGGAGGTCGAGCAGCGGGTGAAGGATCTGCCTGCCGCCCGGCCTTCGCAACTTCCCGTTCAAGATCGACATGGCCCAGCAGGACCCGCGCCCGCTGAACCCGATCGGCATGAAGGACCGGCAGATCTACGTGTACGACGCGGCGGACCGCAGCGTGTCGGCCGAGCCGCTCAAGGAGCTGCTGAAGTACCTGCCCGGCAAGGTCGCCCAGTGCCGGATCTTCGCGATGAGCCACGAGCACGATCAGCAGCTCGCCCGCGCCCTGAACGAGGCGCTCGGCGAGGACCGCCCCGCGCACCCCACCAACCTCTAACCCCAGCCCCGAGCAAGGACAGCGTTATGGAAAAGTTCCGCGGCGTGGACTACTACGGCTTCGACGAGCTCCTGACCGAAGAGCAGCGCATGATGCGCGACGCGGTGCGCGACTGGGTCGAGGCGAAGTTCCTCCCCGTCGTGAGCCAGCACCACCGCGACGGCACCTTCCCCATGGAGCTCGCGCAGGACCTGGGCGAGATGGGCGTGTTCGGCGCCACGCTGAAGGGCTACGGCTGCGCCGGCCTCGACAACGTGGCCTACGGGCTCATCATGCAGGAGCTGGAGCGCGGCGACTCGGGCCTGCGGTCCTTCGCCTCGGTGCAGAGCGGGCTCGTCATGTATCCGATCTACAGCTACGGCTCCGACGCGCAGAAGGAGCGGTGGCTTCCGCGCCTGCAGTCCGGCGCCGCGCTCGGCTGCTTCGGCCTCACCGAGCCCGACCACGGCTCGGACCCGGGCGGGATGAAGACGCGCGCCGTGAAGAAGGGCGACGAGTACGTGCTCAACGGGACCAAGCTCTGGATCACCAACGGCTCGGTGGCCGACGTGGCGGTGGTGTGGGCCAAGGGCGACGACGGCGAGATCGGCGGCTACCTCGTCGAGAAGGGCACGCCGGGCTACAGCACGATGGACATCCACGGGAAGTTCTCGATGCGGGCGTCGATCACCTCGGAGCTGGCCTTCGCGGACTGCCGCATCCCGCTGGAGAACAAGCTGCCCGGGGTGAAGGGGCTCAAGGGCCCGCTGTCCTGCCTCTCCCAGGCGCGCTACGGCATCGCGTGGGGGGCGATCGGGGCCGCGATGGCGTGCTACGACTGGTCGCTGCAGTACTCCCAGCAGCGCATCCAGTTCGACAAGCCGATCGGCTCGTTCCAGCTCGTCCAGCAGAAGCTCGTCTGGATGATCACCGAGATCACCAAGGCCCAGCTCCTCTGTCTCCGGCTCGGCCAGCTGAAGGACGCGGGCCGGGTGCGTCCGCAGCAGATCTCGATGGCCAAGATGAACAACGTGCAGATGGCGCTCGACGGCGCGCGGCTCGCGCGGGACATCCTGGGCGCGGCCGGCATCGTGGACGAGCACCCGATCATCCGGCACATGATGAATCTGGAGACGGTGAACACCTACGAGGGCACGCACGACATCCACACCCTGATCGTGGGCCGCGACATCACCGGGCTCGACGCCTTCGGCATCTGACCCCTCGGCATCTGACCCCTCACCCTGCCCTCTCCCCGCTGGGGAGAGGGTGGTGTAGCATAGGCCCCTATGACTCCCGACTCCTCGGCCGCCGCCGTTACCCTGCCCGCGACGGCCGCCGCCCCCGCCGCGCGCGTCAAGCCGGACATGCGGCTGCTGGGATTCCTGGCCCTGGGCCACATGGTCATCGACATCAATCAGGGCTCGTTCCCGGTCATCCTGCCGTTCCTCAAGGACGCGCTCAATCTCTCGTACGCGGCCACCGGCTTCATCGTCCTGGCGGCGAACATCACCTCGTCGCTGATCCAGCCGCTCTTCGGCTACCTGGCCGACAAGACGGCGCGGCGGTGGCTGCTGCCGATCTCGGTGCTGCTCTCCGCGGTGGGCCTGGGCTTTCTGGGGCTGGCGCCGTCTTACGGCGCGGTGCTCGCGCTGGTGATGATCACCGGATTCGGCGTCGCCGCGTATCATCCGGAGGGCTACCGCACCGCCACCGCGGTGGCGGGCGACCGCAAGGCCACCGGCGTCTCGATCTTCTCCACCGGCGGCAATATCGGCATCGCGCTGGGCCCGCCGCTGCTCACGGTCCTGCTCACCACCTACGGCCTGCCGGGCAGCCTCGGCATGCTGGTCCCGGGGCTGCTGATGGCCGGGCTGCTCACCGCGGTGCTGCCGCGGCTGTCCGCGCCGCCACCCGCGGTGGCCCGCGACCGGGCGAGCGCCGCGGGCGCCCAGACCATGGTGGGCGCGATGAGCCTGCTCATCCTGGTGGTCGCGATCCGCTCGTGGACGCAGCTCGGCTTCACCACCTTCATGCCGTTCTACTGGAAGGATGTGCTGCACGGTGATCCGCGGCTGGTCGGCACCCTGCTCGCGGTGTTCCTCGGCGCGGGCGTCATCGGCACCCTGGTGGCCGGTCCCATCGCGGACCGGGTCGGCGTGCGACGCTACGTGGTCAGCGTGTTCCTCCTCGCCACCCCGCTCGCGATGGGCTTCCTGTTCGTGAGCGGCGGCCCCCTCGTGTTCGTGCTCCTGGCCCTGCTGGGGTTCGTGCTCGTCTCGACCTTCACGGTGTCGGTGGTGCTCGGCCAGGCCTACCTGCCCAAGCATCCGGGCATGGCCTCCGGGCTCATCGTCGGCTTCGCGATCGGCGCGGGCGGCGTCGGCGCGAGCGCGCTCGGATGGGTGGCCGATCACTGGGGGCTCACGGCGGCTCTCGGCATCTCCGCGGTCATGCCCCTGGCCGGCTTCCTGGTCGCCCTGTTCCTCCCGGATCCCAAGACCGGTGGCGCTGGATAAGTTTCAGGACGGCGAGCAGGTCCTGCTGATCGACCAGCGCGGTCGGCGGCATCTCCTGCTGCTCCGCAAGGGCGACACCTTCCACTCCGACCGGGGCTGGGTGACCCACGAAGCCATCATCGGGCACCCCGACGGCTCCTGGGTGCGCACCTCCAAGGGCACGCGGTATCTCGCGCTGCGTCCCACGCTGGCAGAGTACGTGCTCGACATGCCGCGCGGCGCCCAGGTGATCTATCCCAAGGACCTGGCCATGGTCATGTTCTGGGCCGACATCTTCCCGGGCGCCCGCGTGCTCGAGGCCGGCATGGGCTCGGGCGCGCTCACCCTCGCGCTGTTGCGCGCGGTCGGCCCCGAGGGCCGCGTGGTGAGCTACGAGCAGCGCGAGGATTTCTGCCGCCGCGCGCTGGCCAACATCCACCTGCGCATGGGCGAGGTCGGCAATCTGAACGTGCGGATCCGCCCGGTGGAGGACGGGCTCCCCGAGGAGGAGCCGGTGGATCGCGCGGTCTTCGACCTGCCGGAGCCCTGGAAGCTCGTGGATCTGGTGGCCACCGTGTTGCGGCCGGGCGGGATCTTCCTGTCCTACCTGCCGACGATCATCCAGTCCCACACCCTCACCGAGACGCTCCGGCGCCACCGCGGCTACGCGCTCGTGGAGACCTTCGAGACGCTGCTGCGGCCGTGGAACATCGACGGCACGTCGGTGCGGCCGTTCCACCGGATGGTCGCCCACACCGGGTTCCTCACGGTGGCCCGGCGGGTGGTGCCGGAAGAGGGCGTCGCGCTCCCGCGGGTGGCGGACCCGGAGAGCGACTGACCCGTGCTCGAGCGCTGGTTCGAGCTGAGCCGGCGGCGCGCGACGGTGGGGGGCGAGGTCCGGGGCGGCCTCACCACCTTCATGGTGATGGCCTACATCATCTTCGTGAATCCCGCGATCCTCTCGTTCGCGGGCATCCCCGCGCTCGCGGGCCAGGGGCCGTCGTTCGCGGCCACCCAGGCCGCGACTTGCCTCGTGGCGGGCCTGCTCACCATCGCCATGGGGTTGGCCACGAATTACCCGCTCGCGATCGCCTCCGGGATGGGGATCAACGCGGTGGTCGCCTTCCAGCTCGTGGCCACGCTCAAGCTGCCGTGGACCGCCGCGATGGGCGTGGTGCTGCTCGAGGGGCTCGTGATCACGGTGCTGGTGCTCACCGGATTCCGCGAGGCGATCATGCACGCGATCCCGACGACCCTGAAGCGCGCCATCGGCGTCGGCATCGGGCTGTTCATCCTCTTCATCGGGCTCGGCGCGGCGGGCATCGTGAAGCCGGGGCCGACGGGCGTCCCGGTCACGCTGGGCGATCTCACCGCCGCGCCGGTGGCGGTCGCGCTCTTCGGCCTGCTGCTGACCGTCTGGCTGACCGCGCGACGATTCACCGGGGCGCTCCTGGTCGGCATCCTGGCCACCACCGCGCTCGCCATCGCGGTCAACTCCGGCACCGCGGGCCGCGCCTTTCCGCTGCCCGGACAGGCGGTGTGGCCGACGACGCTGGTGGCGCTGCCCGACTTCTCGAGCGTGGGCGCCGGTTTCGATTTCTCCGTCTTCGTCCGCCTCGGCCTCATCACCGCGCTGGTCACGATCTTCTCCCTGATGCTCTCGGACTTCTTCGACACCATGGGCACCGTGATCGGGATCGGGGGCGAGGCGGGCTGGCTCACCCCCGACGGCCGTCTGCCGCGGCTCAATCGGGTGCTGCTGGTGGATTCGCTGGGCGCGGTGGCGGGCGGGGCGGCGGGCGCCTCGTCGGCCACGACCTACATCGAGTCGGCGGCCGGCGTCGCGGCGGGGGCGCGCACCGGGCTGGCCTCGGTGGTGACGGGTGTCTGCTTCCTCCTCGCGCTGTTCCTCGCGCCGCTGGCCGGGGTCGTCCCGGCCCAGGCCACCGCGCCGGCCCTCATCGTGGTCGGGTACCTCATGAGCCGACTCGTGCGCGAGATCCCCTTCGACGACTTCGAGGAGGGATTCCCCGCCCTCCTGACCCTGACCATGATGGCGTTCACCTACTCGATCACCAACGGGATCGGGACCGGCTTCGTCAGCTACTGCTTCATCAAGCTCGTTCGCGGCCGCGGGCGCGAGGTGGCGCCGATGATGTACGGGGCGGCGATCGCCTTCGTCATCTACTTCGCCCTGCCCCTGATCCAGCGCCTGCTCCAGGCCTGAGGCCGGCCGGGGCGCCTCCCGGGCTGTGGTAGGCTAAGGCCTCGACCGCGTTCACCAATTCCTAGGAGGTCGTGGCAGTGATCAGCATGATGCGCGAATATGCCAGGAGCTTGAAGATCGTGCTCCTGATCGTCGTCGTGGTCTTCATCCTGACCTCGGGCGTGCTCTTCTACTGGGGCAGTGGGCCCTCGAGCGGCGTCCCCGGCAACTCGGTGGCGGTGGTCAACGGCGAGGAGATCCCCTTCGAGCGGTTCCGTCGCGCCCAGGCCAATACCATCGCGGCCTACGAGCGGATGTCCCGTCAGCGCCTCACCCCCGAGCTCGCGGAGCGGCTCGGCGTCTCGCAGCAGGTGGTCAACGAGCTCGTCACCGAGGCGGTGGTGATCCAGGGCGCGGTCAAGGAGGGCGTGCTCGTGAGCGACGACGAGCTGCGCACCACCATCCAGCAGATCCGGGAGTTCCAGGAAGGCGGGCGCTTCTCGCGCGACGAGTACATCAAGGTGCTCAAGCAGCTTCGGCTCGATCCGGGCGAGTTCGAGAACGAGGTTCGCCGGCAGCTCGTGCGCCGCAAGATGGAAGGCCTGATCAAGCAGGGCGTGAAGGTATCCGACGAGGAGGTCCAGCACGCGTACCGGGAGCGTCACGAGCGAGTGCGCGCGGCGTGGGCCTACGCGGACGTGAAGCCGGTGATGGCCTCGGTGCAGGTGGCCGACGCCGACCTCGAGCCCTACGTGAAGGCGCACCAGCCCCAGTTCAGCCAGCCCGAGCGGCGGAAGCTGCTGTACGTGATCCTGAGCCCCAAGAAGGCCGCGGTCACCGTGTCGGACGCGGAGGTGGAAGCCTACTACAAGGAGCACGCCGCCGAGTTCGACGAGCCGAAGCGCCTGCGGGTGTCCCACGTGCTCGTGCGGGTGCCCCCGGTGGGAGGCAGCGACGCGGAGAACGCGGCGAAGGCGAAGGTCGAGGACGTCATCAAGCGCGCGAAGGGTGGCGAGGACTTCGCCAAGCTCGCTCGTGAGATCTCCGAGGACAAGGCCAGCGCGGTCCAGGGCGGCGACCTGGGCTTCGTCGGGGCGGGGGAGCTGGTGGCGCCCTTCGAGCAGGCCGCCTTCGCGCTCAAGAAGGGTGAGATCTCGGCGGCTCCGGTTCGCACCCCCTTCGGCTATCACGCGATCCGGGTGCTCGACATCAAGGAGGGGGGCCAGGCTCCGCTCAAGGACGTCGCGGCCAGGATCAAGGAGATGCTCACCGCGCAGAAGAGCGAGCAGGCCGCGCAGACGCGGGCCGACGAGGTGCGGGCCGCGCTGCTGTCGGCCAAGGATTTCCGCGCCGAGGCCAAGCGGCTCGGCCTCGACGCCCACGAGGCCACCTTCGGCCGCGGCGACGCGCTCGGCGAGGCCGGTCGCGATCCGGCGCTCGACGAGACCCTCTTCGGGCTCACGGTGGGCGGGGTCTCCACCCCGATCAAGACCGCGGGCGGCATCGCGATCGTCAAGATCGAGCAGCAGATCCCGGCCGGGGTGCCGCCGGTGGCGGAGATCCGGGATCGCGTGGTGGAAGCGATCAAGCGGGAGCGCGCCGAGCAGCAGGTGACCGACAAGGCGAAGGCCCTGGTGGCGGCCCTGGGCAAGGGCGGTGATTTCGCGCGCGGCCGCCAAGGCCGACGGCTTCAGCACCGGGAGCATTCCGATGTTCTCGCGCTCGGATCCACCGAAGGAGCGGGGGAGCCTGCCCGGCGGCGTGCTGGTGGCCGCGCTGCAGACGCCCGCGGGCCAGGTCGCGGAGCCGGTGCGCGCCGACGGGGGTGTCTACGTGGTCAAGACGCTCGAGCGCACGGCGGCCGCCCCCGACGGTCTCGAGAAGGAGCGCGCGGAGCTGGAAAAGCAGGTGCTCGAGCAGAAGCGCGCGCTCGCGTGGGACAACTGGATCCGGGGCCGGCTCGCGGATTCGAAGGTTCAGGTCGGCGGGCAGCCCGCCACCCTCACCCGCTGAACGACGAGGGCCCCGCGATGGACAAGACCGCGCTCCTCATCATCGATGCCCAGCGGGAGTACTTCGCCCCGATCGGCAAGGTCGTGCTGCCGGACGGGCCGAAGGCGGTGGCGCGCATCGCGGAGACCCTGCGATGGGCGCGCGCGAGCCGGATGCCGGTCTTCCACATCGTGCACGAGAGCCAGCGGCCCGGCGCCGCCACCTTCGTGCCGGGCAGCCCGGCGCTCGCGATCCACGACGCGGTGTCCCCCGCGGCGGGCGAGCCGGTGATCACCAAGCACCTCCCGGGCTCGTTCACGAACACGCCGCTCGAGTCCGCGCTCCGGAAGCTCGGCATCGAGCGGGTGATCGTCTCCGGGTTCATGACCCAGATGTGCTGCGACACCACCACCCGGGAAGCGGCGCATCGCGGTTTCAAGGTGACCCTGCTATCCGACGCCACCGCGGCGATGGACGTCAAGGGGCCCGACGGCGCGGTCATCCCCCACGATCAGGTCCACCGCACGCACCTGGGGAGCCTGAACGGCTTCCTCGCCGAGGTGAAGCGGAGCGATGAGGTGATCGGGTCATGAGCGTTCAGCGCACGCCGATGACGCGCCCGGGCTACGAGCACCTGCGGGAGGAAGTGGAGCGGCTCAAGAAGGAGCGCCCCAGCATCGTGCGGGCCATCGCGGAAGCGCGGGCCCACGGCGATCTCAGCGAGAACGCGGAATATCATGCCGCGCGGGAGCGGCAGGGCTTCATCGAGGCGCGCATCTCGGATCTCGAGGCCAAGGTCGGCACCGCCGAGGTGATCGATCCGCCGACCTCCGGGGATCGGGTCACCTTCGGCTCCACGGTGCGGCTCGAGGACGAGGACGGCAAGGAGGCGATCTATCAGATCGTGGGATCGGACGAGGCGGACCCCAAGCGCGGCCTGATCTCGATCATGTCCCCGCTCGCCCGCACCATCATCGGCAAGAAGGTCGGCGACACGGTGACCGCCACGCTCCCGGCGGGCAAGAAGACTTTCGATATCCTTGCGGCCAACTTCAAGCTGGAGCCGCCGCAGTAAACGGTTGTCCGCCAACTGGGGGAGTGCGGGGGCCATTTCTGGGCCCCCGCATTAGATAAGGAAGCTTCCGGTAGCTCGAAGCGCCAGCGTTGCGCCAGCGCCGAAACGGCTGACAGCCCTCCGCGGGCAGGAGCGAACTAGTTCCGCAGCGCCTCCCGCAGCTCCCGCGTCAGCGCCTCGACCGTCCCCCGCGTCCCGCCCTGCAGCTTGTTCTTCCACTCGCCCTCGGTCTCGAAGCGGCGGTCCTTGAGGCGGTCACCCCAGGGCTTCACCGCCTCGCGGATGGCGTGGAAGTCGAAGGCGTCGCGCTTGAGCTCCCGGGCGCGGGCCATGACGTCGGGCGCCACGCGGATGAACGCGCGCAGGGCTGCGCCGGTCTTGATCGAGTACTTGCGGCCGGCCCACGCGGTCGGGAACACGCCCGCGACCGCCTTCATGTAGTTCAGGAAGAAGCGCTTGGCGTGGTGGCGCACCTCGTTCATGCGCGCGCCGCCCCCGATCTTCTCGACCGCGTCCAGGAAGTCCACGATCTCCTCGGCGAGCGGGGCCTGCGAGACGCGCCCGCGGCCGGTGCCGAGCATCTTGATGTCGCCCGCGAGCGGGGAGGTCTCGTCCTCGTTCAGCGAGCGGATCACGTCGTGAGCGAGAGCCTGGTTGGGATCCGGGTAGAGCTTGCGCCCGGCGAGGCTCACGATGTGCGAGGGATTGAGGCGCGTGTGCTTGGCATTGATGGTGACGAACAGCTCGACGATCTGGCGCGCGTCCAGTCGGTCGAACAGCACCGCGGGTACCTCGATGCCGAGGTTCTCCCCCGCCTGGGTCAGCGCGTGCAGCGCGAGCAGGCGATGCTGGCCGTCCAGCACGCGGAGCACGCCGTGCTCCTCCGGGATCTGCAGCAGGCCGAGGTCGTGCTGGCTCGCCATCGGCGTGAAGGTGAAGCGCTTCTCCGAGGTGATGATCACCGCGCCGGGAATCGCGGGCAGGGTCCCCGCGTCCTTGCAATCGCGATAGTAGCCCACGAGCTCGTCGATCTTCCGTCGGATGACCGGGCGCTGGTAGGCGGTCTCGCTCTCGCCGATCCGCTTCTCGAGCGCTTCCCAGTTCACCCGCGCTCGGTTCGCGCGCTGCTTCCCCTTCGGGGGCTCCTCGGCCCCGCTGTAGCCCAGGACCTCGAACTTCACGAGGCGGTCGATGTCCTTGGCCGAGAAGGACGCCTGAAAGAACTCCACCCCGAACTGTTTCACGCGGTGCGCGGGAACCGTGATCATGAACCGATCCGCCTCCGTGGGGATGGTCTATGTAGCGGGGGAACAGGGGGTACTCTAGTCGAAGCGCAAACCCCAGTCAACATGTACCTTTTCGGCTTCTGGCCGTACTGCGTCACCCCCCAGGAGTAGGGGTCCTGAGCCAGGTTATCCCCAAGATGTGGGTAGGCTGGGGATGCGGGAAACCCTGTGGATAGCTGTGGATGAACGGGCAGCCGGCCTGGCCCGGCCGTCCTGCGTCACGACGCACCAGGCCGTCGCCGGTCGTGGCGCAGGGCGGCGGCCCTCCCCGAAGACCGTGAAGCGTACGTCCGAGGATGCCGATTCCCGGCCGCCACCTTCACCGCGAGCGCGGGTGGAGGACCGCGCGCGAAGACGGCCGCGATGGCCGGCTCGGCGCGGGCTCATCAATCGTTCGCGCGCGCGATCTCGCGCGCGTCGTCGCGCGAGGCACGAGGCTCGCGTTCGCGATGGAGCGATTCCGCAACGGGGATTCGTGCTTCTGTCGTGGCGGTTTCCACGCGCTCGGAAGAGGGCGTGCGCGTTGACAGGGTAGGAGGTGGATGCTAGGCTCGCCGCCATCCACCCACTCGAAATCCCTCCGGAGGACACGATGTCGAACGACACCACCACGCGGATCGGCCGGCGCCGGTTCCTCACCAGCATCGGTGCCGCGGGCGCCGCCACCCTCGTCGCGCCCGCGATCCTCCGCGCGCAATCCCGCGAGGTGAAGGTCGGCTACATTCTCCCGGTGACGGGGCCGCTCGCGTTCGAGGCGCAGCTCGCGCTCAACGGGCTGCTGCAGGCGGTGGACGAGATCAACGGGGCGGGCGGCATCAAGTCGCTCGGCGGGGCGCAGATCGTCCTCCTCCCGGGCGATACCCAGAACAAGGTCGAGCTGGGCAACTCGGAGGCGGCGCGCCTGATCGACCAGGGTGTCACCGCGATCATCGGGCCCTTCTCGAGCCTCGTCGCGTTCTCGGTCCGCCAGGTCACCGAGAAGAACAAGACTCCGTTCCTGCTCCTGGCCACGGTGGCCGACAACGTGCTCGAGGGCGGGTTGCGCTACTCCTTCCGGATGCAGCCCAACGCGCGGGCGATGGCGACCCTGACGGTGGGCAACATGATCGAGATGGCCAAGAGCGCGGGCGCCCCGGTCAAGCGCGTCGCGATCATGCACGAGGACGGCAACTTCGGCACCACCATGGGGAACCACGTGGAGGCCTTCGCGGGCAAGATGGGCTACGAGCTGGTGCAGCGCGTACCCTACAACCTCCGCTCGCCCGACTTCACCGCCGAGCTGTCCAAGGTGAAGGCGACGCGGCCCGACCTGCTGCTGATCAGCGGCTACTACGGCGACTCCAAGATCATCGCGGAGACCGCGGCCAGGCTCCGCATCGGGGCCAACGCCCTCGTCGGCCTGGCCAACGCGGCGTACTCCAATCCCCGGTTCATCTCCGAGAACCGAGAGCTCACCGAGCAGCTCTTCGACGGCAACTACTGGCACAACCCGCAGAGCCCGCGGTCGCGCGCAGTGTTCGAGGCGTACCAGAAGCGCTTCAACTCGGTCATGTCCAACCACGGCGTGCAGGGCTACCAGGTCATGTTCGTGCTGAAGGACGCGCTGGAGCGGGCGGGCTCGACCGATCGCGAGAAGGTCCGCGACGCGATCAGCAAGACCAACCTCACCGACCACATCCTGACCCAGGACGCGATCAAGTTCGACGAGGCAGGCGAGAACGTCAACGCCACCCCCGCGCTGCTGCAGGTGCAGGGCGGCAAGCCGGTGGTGGTGGGCCCCGCGCGCTTCGTCGAGGCCAAGCCGGTGTTCCCGGTCCCCAAGTGGAAGGGCTAGTCCCCGCGAGGTGACCTGGCTCTTCTTCCAGGCCGTCGTCAGCGGCCTGCTGCTCGGCGGCGTCTACGGGCTCGTGGCGAGCGGGCTCTCGCTGGTCTTCGGCGTGCTGCGCATCATCAACTTCGCCCACGGCGCGGTGATGATGCTCGGGATGTATACCTCCTACTGGCTCTTCGTGCTGCTGGGAGTGGATCCGTACCTCTCGGTCCTCGTCACCGGGCCGCTCTTCTTCGGCATCGGCTTCCTCATCCAGCGCATCGTCATCGAGCCCAATCGCGCCGCGGCCGAGCACAACCAGCTCCTGCTCACGCTGGGCCTGGCCCTCTTCTTCGAGAACCTGGCCCTCGTGCTCTGGCAGGGCGATTTCCGGACCGTGCGCGTCGCTTACTCGGGGGCGTCGTTCATGGTGGCCGACGTGCTCGTCGAGGTGCCGCGGCTGATCGCGGCGGTCGGGGCGGTGCTGATCGCGCTCGCCCTGTGGGCCTTCCTGCGCATGACCGACGCGGGCAAGGCCATCCGCGCGCTCTCCGAGGAAGCGGAGGGCGCGATGCTCGTCGGCATCGACGTCTCCCGCATCCGAGGGGTGGCCTTCGGCATCGGCTCGGCGTGCGTGGCGGTGGCGGGCGCGCTCGTGACGCCGTTCTTCTACGTGGCGCCCGACGTGGGCGAGAGCTTCAACATCATGGCCTTCGTGGTCGTGGTGCTGGGTGGCATGGGGAACTTCCTGGGCGCCCTCCTGGGCGGCTTCATCGTGGGGCTGGCCGAGTCGCTGGGCGCCGCCTTCCTGCCCGGCTCGCTCAAGCAGCTCGTGGTGTTCGGCCTCTTCGTGATCGTGCTGCTCCTGCGCCCGGAAGGGTTGTTCGGAGGACGGCGTGGTCGCTAGACTCGCCATCACGCTCGGGCTGGCCCTGCTGGTGGCGGTCCCGCCGTTTCTGCCCAAGTACGGGCTCGAGGTGCTGATCAGCATCCTGTTCTTCGGCTATCTGGGAGCGTGCTGGAACATCCTCGGAGGGTATGGCGGGCAGTTCTCCTTCGGTCACGCCGCCTTCTTCGGGATCGGGGCCTACACCTCGACCCTGCTCTTCCTCCAGCTCGGCGTCACCCCCTGGCTCGGCATGATCGCGGGCGGAGCGCTCGCCGCCGCGTTCGGCCTCTTCGCGGGCTATCTCTCGTTCCGGTACGGGCTCCGGGGCCCGTATTTCTCCCTGGTGACCCTGGCGTTCGCCGAGATGCTTCGGGTTGTGGCGGTGAACTGGAAGGCGGTCGGCTCCTCGCTCGGCCTCGTGGTGCCGAGCCGGGGCTCGGCCCCGCTGCAGTTCCTCTTCGCGGGCAAGCTGCCCTACTACTACGTGATCCTGGTGATGGTGCTGGGCGCGCTCCTGATCTGCCGGGCCATCGAGCGCTCGCGCATGGGCTACGCGCTGGCCGCGATCCGCGAGAACGAGGACGCGGCGGAGGCCTCCGGGGTGAACGCGCTCGCCACCAAGCTCTCCGCGATGGCGGTGTCGTCCTTCCTCACCGCGCTGGGCGGGACCTTCTACGCGCAGTACTTCGCCTACATCGATCCGAGCCTGACCTTCGGGCCGGCCATCTCCATCGGCGGGCTGCTGCCCGCCATCGTGGGCGGGGCCGGGACGGTGGCCGGCCCGCTCCTGGGCTCCTTCGTGCTCACGCCGATCTCCGAGATCACGCGCGCGGTGCTGCGCGGCCGGGCGGGGGCCGACATCATGCTCTACGGGCTGATCCTGATCCTGGTCATCTCGTTCCTGCCGAACGGGCTCATGGGCTGGCTCCGGAGCCGCCGCGCGTCGGGACGTCCGGCATGAGCGCGGGACTTGCGGTCCGCGGGCTGAGCAAGCGCTTCGGCGGCCTGCAGGCCGTCAACCGGTTCGACCTCACGGTCGCGCCGGGCGAGATCGTCGGGCTCATCGGACCCAACGGCGCCGGCAAGACCACCGTGTTCCACCTCATCGCGGGCTTCCACACGCCGACCGACGGCGCCATCTCCTTCGACGACGCGTCCCTGGTCGGGCTCAAGCCCCACGCGATCTGCCGCCTGGGCCTCGCGCGGACGTTCCAGCTCGTGCAGCCCTTCGCCGGGCTGACCACCCTCGAGAACGTGATGGTGGGCGCCTTCAACCGGTCGCGTGACGTCGCCGCGGCCCGGCGCGCAGGCCGCCGAGATCGTGGAGTTCGTCGGGCTCGGGCCGCGGCGCGACGTGCCCGCCCGCAATCTCACGCTCGCCGACCGCAAGCGCCTGGAGGTGGCGCGCGGGCTGGCCACCGGGCCCCGCCTGCTGCTGCTGGACGAGGTGATGGCGGGGCTGAACGCGACCGAGATCGAGGCGATCATCGGGCTGATCCGCCGCATCCACGAGCGCGGGGTGAGCCTCCTCATCATCGAGCACGTGATGCGCGCGATCCTGGCCCTGTCCCACCGCCTCGTGGTCCTGCACCACGGGGAGAAGATCGCCGACGGCGCTCCCGCGGCGGTGGCGCGCGACCCGCGGGTGGTGGAGGCCTATCTGGGCGAGGGGGCGGTGGAGGGGCGGCGATGAGCCTGCTCACGCTCCGGGGCGTCGACGTGGCCTACGGCGACCTGCCCGCGCTGCGCGGGATCGACCTCGTCATCGAGGCCGGCGAGATCCTCTCGGTGGTCGGCGCCAACGGAGCGGGCAAGACGACCATGCTGCGCGCGATCTCCGGGCTGCTGCGCCCGCGGGCGGGGGAGATCCTGCTCGACGGCACGCGCCTCGACCGGCTGCCCTGCCACGCGGTGGTGGAGCACGGGGTGGTGCAGGTGCCGGAGGGCCGCAAGATCTTTCCGAGCCTCACCGTGCTCGAGAACCTCGAGCTGGGCTCCTACACGCGCGCGGCGCGCCTCCATCGGCGCGAGAGCCTCGAGCGCGTGCTCGGCCTCTTCCCGATCCTGGCCGAGCGGCGACGCCAGGCCGCCGGGACCATGTCGGGCGGCCAGCAGCAGATGCTGGCCATCGGCCGGGCGCTGATGGCACGGCCGCGCCTGCTGATGCTCGACGAGCCGTCGCTCGGCCTCGCGCCCCGGATCGTCCAGGAGATCTTCGCCATCGTGGCCGAGATCAACCGGGCGGGCACGACGGTGCTGCTGGTGGAGCAGAACACGCGCCAGGCCCTGGCGCTGGCCGGTCGCGGCTACGTGCTCGAGAACGGGCAGGTGGTGCTCTCGGGCGCGGGCCGCGATCTCCTCGACAACGAGCACGTGCAGCGTGCTTACCTGGGGATGTGATCATGGACGACCTGCTCTTCTCCCCCATCACCGAGCTGGCCGCCGCGATCCGGAGCGGGCGGCTCTCGCCGGTCGAGCTGACCCGCGCCTACCTCGACCGCATCGCGAAGCTCGACGCCACCCTGCGCGCCTTCATCACGGTGGACGGCGACGGCGCGCTGGCCGCCGCGCGGACGCTCGAGCGCGAGGCCGCCGCCGGCGCCTGGCGCGGGCCGCTCCACGGCGTCCCGCTCGCCCACAAGGATCTCTGCCTGATCCCGGGCCTGCCCACCTCCTGCGGGACCCGCACCGCCGACTACTTCGTGGGCGCGCCGCCCTGCACCGCGGTGGCGCGGCTGGTGGCCGCGGGGGCGATCACGCTCGGCAAGCTCAACATGACCGAGCTCGCGCTGGGTCCCTTCGGCGACAATGCGCATCACGGAGACGTGCAGAACCCGTGGCGGCTCGGCCACGTTTCCGGCGGGTCGAGCAGCGGCTCGGGGGCGGCGGTGGCCGCGGCGCTGGCCGCGGGCGCTCTCGGCACCGATACCGGCGGCTCGATCCGGCTGCCCGCGGCGTGCTGCGGAGTGGTCGGGCTCAAGGCCACCTACGGCCGCGTGAGCCGGGCGGGCGTCATGCCGCTCTCGTGGTCGTACGATCACGTGGGCCCGCTCGCCCGCACCACCCGCGACGCCGCCCTCCTGCTGGGTCTGATCGCGGGCCACGATCCCCTCGACGCCACGTCGAGCCGGCGGGCCGTGCCGGACTACCTGGCCGCGCTCGACGGCCGCGTCAAGGGTTTGCGCGTGGGCGTGGCCGGCGGCTTCTACGAAGAGCATCTCGACGCGGCGGTGTCGGACGCGCTCGCGGAGGCGGTGGGCGCGCTCCGGACGCTGGGTGCCGTCGTGGAGCCGGTGACGGTGCCGGACCCCGGGCCGCTCGTCGGCCTGTGCAGCAACCCGATGGTGCGCGCGGAGGGCGCCGCGGTGCACTCGCGGCTCCTCAAGGAGCGCCCCGGCGAGCTTCAGCCGGCGGTGCGTGAGCGGCTGGCCCCCGGGCTCATGGTGAGCGCCTACGAGTACCTGCAGGGCCAGCGGCTGCGCGCCCGCTTCACGCGCGAGTTCCTCGACTCGGTCTTCTCGCGGATCGACGTGCTGGTCACGCCTACCATCCCGGAGCCTGCGCCCGCGCTCGCCGATGCGAAGGCGGGAGCGTCGGCCGACGTGATCGCCCGCATGGGGCGCTTCTCGCGGCTCACGCGGCCGTTCAACGGGCTCGGCGTTCCCGCGCTCTCCGTCCCGTGTGGGGCCACGGCCGACGGCCGCCCGCTCGCCATGCAGCTCGTGGGGCGGCCCTTCGAGGAGGCGACGCTGCTGCGGCTGGGCGAGGCCTACGAGCGCGCGACCGCGTGGCACCGGCGCCGGCCGGTGCTGCAGTGAGCGCGCGAGCGTTGACGGCCGCGCGTCACCTGGGCTAGGCTCCTTCCGTGCTCGATCTCGTGATCCGCAACGGGCAGGTCATCACGCCGCAGGGCGTCGGTCTGTGGGACGTGGGCGTGCAGGGGGAGCGGATCGCGGTGATCGGCGCGTCCGGCACGCTGCCCACCGAGGGCGCCCGCGTCATCGACGCGGCGGGGCAGATCGTCTCGCCGGGCGGGGTCGAGCCTCACGCGCACCTGGCCCACGGCATCATGTCGCATCCCGAGCAGCCCGCGATGACCCTGGGCCCCGAGGACGACACGAAGGGCATGGCGTGCGGCGGCACCACCACCCACATCGATTTCGCCTACGTGCGGCCGGGCCTCGATATTCAGCCGCGTGATCGAGCAGCGGGCGAGCCGGTGGAAGGGCAACTCGTACGTGGACTACGCCTTCCATCTCACGCTCGCGGGGGCGCTGCCGATCCGCGTCTTCGACCAGATCGGCGAGGCGGTGCAGGCCGGGTACCCGAGCTTCAAGGTCTTCACCACCAACGTGCTGCCGCCGCATCCCAAGCGCGCGGGCAACCGCATCGACTTCGGGCGCATCCACTTCGCGATGGAGAAGGTCGCGAAGGCGGGCGGCATCATGGTCGTGCACGGCGAGGACGAGGACCTGGTCCAGTTCAACTACGAGCGCTTCCGCGAGGAAGGGCGCATGGAGGGGAGCAACCTCCATCTCGTCCACACCAAGCTCTCGGAGCTGCTCGCCTTCCGGCGGACGACCGCGCTGGCCAAGGCGACCGGGGCCGGCGTGTACTTCGTCCACGTCTCCGCGCAGGAGGGCGTCGAGTCCATCGCGGAGGCCCGGTCGCAGGGCCTGCCCGTCTACGGCGAGACGCTGCACCAGTACGCGTGCTTCAACGCCGAGTACTACAAGACCCCGCGCGGGTTCTGCTCGCACACCTACCCGTCGCTCAAGTTCCCCGAGGACCAGAAGGCGCTCTGGAACGGGCTCGTGCACGACGGGCTCTCCACGCTCGCGACCGACGAGTACCCGACGAGCCTCGAGCTCAAGCTCAAGGGCCGCACCATCGAGGACGTGACCGGCGGCAACGTCGGAGCGGAGGCGCGCATCGGCATCGGCTACACCGAGGGCGTGGTCAAGCGCGGCATGTCGCTGACGCGCTTCGCCGACGTCACCGCCACCAACGCGGCGCGGATCCTCGGGCTCTACCCGAAGAAGGGCGTCATCGCCCCGGGCAGCGACGCGGACCTGGTCCTGATCGATCCGACGATCCGCAAGACGCTGACCCGCGACGACTTCCACGTGACCGACTACAGCCCGTGGGAGGGCTGGGCGGTCTCCGGCTGGCCCGTCATGACCGTGCTTCGCGGCAAGATCATCGCGGAGCGCGGCCGTCTGCTCGGCAGCCCGAGCGATGGCCAGTGGGTCTCGCGGAGGATCGACCCGGCCGTGCTCCGCCGTCCGGCCTGCTAGACCCGCCGCCATGGCCGTCCCGCTGTGAGCCCCTCACCCCGGCCCTCTCCCCAGAGGGGAGAGGGAGCCACGGATCATGTATCCGCTCCCCTCGCCTCCGGCTGCGGGTCGCCGGACTATGCGCAGCCAGTTCAATCCGGGCTTCCAGCTCGATCCGGCCCGGGTGGCGCTGGTGGTGGTGGACATGCAGTACGCGAGCGGCTCGCGCCACGAGGGCCTGGGCCGGCTCCTGAAGGATCAAGGGCGCGAGGCCCAGGGAACCGAGCGCTTCGATCGCATCGAGACGGTGCTGGTTCCCACCATCCAGCGGCTGCTCGCCGCATTCCGCGAGCGAAGCCTTCGGGTGGTCTTCCTCACGGTGGGCTCGGAGCTGCCCGACTACAGCGACCTGCCGGCCCACATGCGGCCGATGGCGGAGGCGGTGGGCAACACGCGGGGCCGGCGCGAGCACGAGATCCTGGACGCGCTCGCGCCCCGGCCGCACGAGCCCGTGCTCAACAAGACCACGATGAGCGCGTTCCACTCCTCGGGCTTCGAGCGGCTCGTGCGGGCGTGGGGCGTGGACCAGCTCGTCTTCACCGGCGTGTCCACCAACTCGTGCGTCGAGGGCACCGCGCGGGACGCGGCCGACCGCGGCTTCCGCTGCCTGCTCGTGGAGGACGGCTGCGGCGCGGCCAGCCGGCCGCTCCACGAGGCGGCGTGCCAGAACTTCCAGCGGCTGCTCGGGAGGGTGGATTCGAGCGCCCGCGTGCTCGCGGAGCTGGACGCCGTCCGCGCTCCCGCGCGCTGAGCCGTCCCGCCCAGCTCCGAGAGCGGAGAAGACGATGCCGGGCAAGCTGTTCGAGGAGCTCGAGCCGGGTCAGGTCTACAAGCACCAGCCCGGACGCACCATCACCGAGTCGGACAACGTGTTCTTCTCCTGCCTCACCATGAACCCGCAGCCGCTGCACGTCGACTTCCACGCGGCCCAGACGGCGGAGTTCGGCAAGCCGCTCGTCAACAGCCTGCTCACGCTCGGCATCGCGGTCGGCCTGAGCGTCGGCGAGACCACGCTCGGCACCACCGTCGGCAACCTGGGCTTCGAGAAGGTCGAGTTCCCGAAGCCGGTCTTCCACGGCGACACCATCTACTCGGAGACCGAGGTCGTCGAGAAGCGGGAGTCGAAGTCGCGGCCGCAGTGGGGCATCGTGATCTTCGAGCACCGGGCGCGCAACCAGCACGGCGATGTGGTGATGACCTGCCGCCGCGCCGCCATGATGCGTCGCCGGAGCGCCTGAGGGAGTCGATCCTCCGCATGCGACGATCGCTCCACTTCGTGCCCGGCGGCAACGAGAAGATGATCGCCAAGGCGCTCACCCTCCCCGCCGATGGCCTGATCCTGGACCTCGAGGACGCGGTGACGCCCGACCGCAAGGCGGCCACCCGGCCCATCGTGCGGCGGTGGCTCGAGACGCTCGATTTCGGCGGCCGCGAGCGCTGGGTCCGCATGAATCCCGTCTTCACCGAGCACGCGGAGGCCGACCTGGCCGAGACCATCGGCGGGCCGGCCCGACGGCTACGTGGTGCCGAAGCCGCGCCGGGCCGAGGACGTCCGCCGCGTCGCCGCCATGCTCGACGGGCTCGAGCAGCGCCACGGGATGCCCGTTCGGCTCCACGCGGCTGGTCCTGATCGCCACCGAGACGCCCGAGGGCCTGCTCAACATCAAGGAGATCGCGGGCGCGAGCCCGCGCATCGTCGCCGTCTCCTGGGGCATCGAGGACCTCTCGGCGGCCATGGGCCTGCCGCGGACCCGCGACGCGGAGGGCCGCTACCTCGACATCCCCCGCTACGCGCGCGTGATGTGCGCGGTGGCCGCCTCGGCCGCGGGCGTGGAAGCGATCGACACGGTCTTCACCGACATCCCGGACCTGGACGGCCTCGCGCCGCGAATGCCGGGACGGCGTCGCGATGGGCTTCAGCGGCAAGATCTCGATCCACCCGAGCCAGATCGAGGTGATCAACGCGGAGTTCACGCCGTCCCGGGCGGACGCGGAAGAGGCGGTGGCCCTCATCGCCGCCTTCGAGGAGCAGGCGCGGCGGGGCGCGGGGGCCTTCGCGTGGAAGGGGCAGATGATGGACATGCCGCATCTCACCCGGGCCCGCAAGATCGCGGAGCGAGCGCGGCGCGTGGGGGTGCTCTGAGTCGCGCCCGCTTCGGCGGCGCTCACCGCGCTGCTGCTGCTGTGTGCCCTCGTGGTGTTCGCCTTGCCGGTGGGGCGTCGCCCGCTCTCCAACCAGGACGAGGCGCGCTTCGCCTTGCTCGCCCGGGAGGCGGTCGAGTCGCACCACTGGCTGCTGCCCCGGGTGCGCGGCGTGATCTACCTGAACAAGCCGCCGCTCTACTTCTGGACCGTCGCGGTGCTCGCCAAGCCCTTCGGGGTCGTGAACGACGCCACCGCGCCGATCGCCTCCGTGGTCGCCGCCCTCGCCACGCTCCTCGCGGTCATCGCGATCGGCCGACGGCTCTGGGGGCGGAGCGTCGGGCTCGCCGCCGCGCTCGTGCTCGCCACCGTGCCGTTCTTCTACTTCATGTCGCACCAGGTCTTCTCCGACATGATGATGACCGCGTGGCTCATGTGGGCGCTCTACTTCCTGCTGACCGCGCGGCAGGCGCCCGCTCCCCTTCCGCGCCTGATCGGCTTCTACCTCTGCCTGGCCGGCGCGCTCGCCACCAAGGGCCCCGCGGCTCTGATGGGGCTGCTGGCCGCGATCGCCCTCGTCTCGATCGAGGACGGCTGGTGGCGCGGTCTTCGGTGGCTGCGTCTGCCGGTGGGGATCGGCATCCTCGCGCTGGCGAGCCTGCCGTGGCTCCTGCCCTATCTCCTGCAGACCGAGCGGAGCTACGTCGGCGGTGTCGTGGTCGGCCACTACGGCGACTGGTACTTCCGCGAGCGGACCGGCTCGTCTCGGATCGAGTCGCTGCAGGAGAATCTGGTGCGGTTCCTGCCCTGGACGCTCATGCTGCCGGCCGGGCTCTGGTGGTGGTGGCGCGATCGCGATCCGCGGCGTCGGCCGCTCCTGGTGTGGACCCTGGTCACCGCGGTGGCGGTCAGCCTGTCCAGCGAGCAGCGGGCGCGGTATTTTCTGCCGGTGCTGCCGCCGCTGGCGCTGCTGGTGGCGGAGCTGCTGGCGCGCGCGCCGCTCGATCCGACCCGGCGGGGCCGGCGGGTGCTGCTGGGGTCACTCTCCGTCGGCGTGGTGCTGGCGGCGGCGGCCGCGGTTGTCCTGCTCCGGACCGCGCCGGGGAGCGAGACGTTCGTGCCGCCGCCCGGCTGGCCGCGCACGGTCATCGCCGGGCTGGCGGTGGCCGGCCCCGCGGCCGCGCTGGCGCTGCTGGCCGTCCGGGGGTCGGGACTCGCCGCCATCGTGGCGCTGGCGCTCGCGGTCGGCGGTATCCTGACCGTGGAGGGCTGGATCTATCCGGGACGCTACGCCGAGCGCAGCAACATCCGCGGCTTCACCGCGGCAGTGGCCGAGCGACTGCCCCCCGATGCCCGCGTCATTACGCACCTCGACGCGGGGCTCGCCCATGATTTCTACCTGCGCCGGTCGATCCACGAGCTGGTGCGTCTCGCCGATCTGGAGGCACAGCTCGCCGCGCCGGCCCCCGGGGACGTGGTGCTGATGCGCGAGGAGCGGTGGGAGAAGATGCGCGCGGCCAACGAGGCGCGCTGGCAGGTGCTGCTCGCCGGCCGGGTGGGCCGCGACCGTATGCTGCTGCTGGGGCCCCGCCCGTGAGCCACGCCGCGCCGGAGCTGTCGGTGCTCCTGCCCGCCTTCAACGAGGAGGAGAGCCTGCCCCAGGTCTGGGCCGAGCTCGGCCCGGTCCTCGACGCGATCGGGCGCGCGGCGGAGGTCATCATCGTGGACGACGGCAGCACCGACACCACCGCCGCGGTCGCGCGGAGCCTTCACGCGCGCGACGCGCGCGTGCGCCTGCTCCGTCTGGCCGGCAACGGCGGGCTCTCGGTGGCGCTGGACGCCGGCTTCTCGCGGGCGCGCGGGCGCATCGTGGTCACGATGGACAGCGATCTGCAGAACGACCCGCGCGACATCCCGCGCATGCTCGCCCACCTCGACGGCTACGACGCGGTGACCGGCTGGCGCCAGCGGCGGGACGATCCCTGGCTCAAGCGGGTCTCCTCGCGCGTGGCCAACGCGGTGCGGAACGCGATCACCCGGGAGGACGTGCACGACAGCGCCTGCACCCTGCGCGTGATGCGGCGCGATTGCCTCTCGTGCCTGCCGCGGTTCCGCGGCTTCCATCGATTTGTGCCGACGCTGCTGCGGATGGCGGGCTGCCGCGTGCTCGAGCTGCCCGTCAGCCATCGCGCGCGGCGGTTCGGCGTGTCGCACTACGGCATTCGAAACCGGGCGTTCGTCGCGTTCGAGGATCTGCTCGCGGTGCGATGGATGCAAGCGCGCGCGCTCCGGTACGAGGCGCGCGAGGAGCCCTAGCTCGGCGCGCGGTTCGGGCGGGCGGGGCGGGGGCCGCTCCCGGGGACACGCTGAGTCGCGACCCGTGCTGCCGTCTCGATCGAGCCACGAGATGGGACGTGCCGGCTTCGATATCCCGCAGAAGACACGGTCCCCGGGAGCGCCCCCCGCCCCACCCGCCCGAACCTATGACGTCCTGTCGTTCTCTCTGAGCGTCGAACGAAGCTCGAATCTCAAGATCTACAGCTTCTTGCTCGGCGGTAGGGCGCTCATGTTGGCGAGGACGTCGAAGACGACGGCGAAGTCGTAGTGGGCAAGGCCGAGGCCGCGGGCGGCGGTCATGAGCTCGTGGGTGAGGGCGACGCTGGGGAGCGCGACGCCGCAGGTGCGGGCCATGTCGAGGGCGAGGCGCAGGTCCTTCTGGATCATGTCCACGTCGAACCAGGCTTCCTGGGGCATGCCGAGGACGAAGGGGCCGCGGTATTTCACCATCGGGGAGGCCACCACGCTCTTGAGCAATACCTCCACCGCGCGGGCGCGGTCGATGCCGGCCTTCTCGGCCAGCAGGACCGCCTCCGCGAACGCGAGCATCTGGACCGCGAGGCCCTGGTTGACCGCGATCTTCATGCTCTTGGCGAGCCCCACGCGTCCGACGTGGGTGATGGTCGGGCCGATCGCCTCGATGTACGGACGCGCCCGCTCCAGCACCGCCGGGTCGCCGCCGACCATGAACGAGAGCTGGCCCGCGTCCAGCGTGGCGGGGCTGCCGGAGACCGGTGCGTCGAGCAGCGCGCCGTCGCGCGCCCCGACCGCGGCGGCGAGCCGCTCGACCACCGCGGGGCTCACCGTGCTCATCTCGACCAGGATCGCGCCGGGCCGCCAGCCGGCCAGCAGGCCGGCGGGCGCATTCGTCACCGCTTCCAGGGCGGCGTCGTCGGTGACCATGGTGAAGATCACGTCCGCCCGCTCGGCGACGTCTCGAGGTGAGGCGGCGAGGGTCATGCCCGCGCGGACGAGATCGGCCGCCTTCGCGGCGGTGCGGTTGTAGCCGCAGAGCGAGTGGCCGGCGTCGAGCAGGCGCCGCGCCATGCGGCCGCCCATCGCGCCGAGGCCGACGAAGCCGAGGGTGGTCACGGGCGGCGGCGCTTCTGGACAGCGGTCTTACGTTTACTTCCTTTAAGCTTTTTTTGTATCCGTTCGGCTCGCCTTCGGCTGCGCCTCACCGTGCTCGACATCCCCCGTGGCTGCGTCGTCTGTTACCGCGATGACGCTGATCTCGATCTTGCAGTTGGCGTGTGTCGCCAGGCGCGAGACCTCGACGGTGGTCGTGGTGGGCCGGTGGGTGCCCAGATACGCGGCCCAGACCGCGTTCAGATCGTCCTGCTCGGCCACGTCGGTGAGATAGCGCGTGGCCCATACCACGTCGGCCAGCGTACAGCCCGCCGCGGCGAGCGTGGTCTTGAGGTTCTCCATCAGGAGCACGGCCTGCTCGCGCATGCGGGGCGGCAGGTCGAACTCCTCCTCGCGATGCGGATGGCTGTGGTAGACGGGGGCCGCGGTGAGTCCGGACAGGAACAGCAGGCTGCCGCGCCGCACCAGGAGCGCCGGCGCATAGGGCATATCCACGTGGCGCTTGTCGGGGTGGTGGACGGGGCGGACGTCTCGGGGCATGACAGCGCATGATTGACGGGGGCGCGCCCCGCGTCAAGCGGTCGCGGCCGGGAACCTTGACTCGTCGTGGCATGTTTGCTAAAACAAAGGCTATTCCAGTCGTGCCCCATCCGTCCGAGACAGGTCCGAGGAGGATTCACATGACGATGACGTCCTGGAAACGTCTGGCCCCGGCGGCCCTCGCCGGCATCGTGTTCGCCTCGCTCCCGCTGCCCGCAGGTGCCCAGACCCCGATCAAGATCGGCGCCTCCATGTCGGTGACCGGCACGTACGCCAAGCCCGGCACCTACCAGAAGCAAGGCTACGACGTCTGCATCGACGAGCTGAACGCCAAGGGCGGCGTCCTCGGCCGCAAGGTCGAGCTCGTCATCTACGACGATCAGTCGAACCCGGCCACCGCGGTGCGGCTCTACGAGAAGCTGATCACCGAGGACAAGGTGGACGCGGTGATGGGGCCCTACTCCTCGGCGGTGAGCGAGGCGGTCGCCAACGTGACCGAGAAGTACAAGAAGGTCATGGTGGCGCCGCTCGCGGCCACCACCTCGATCTTCAAGAAGGGCCGCAAGTACATCTTCATGGTGATCACCCCCGCCGAGAACTACCTGGACGGGCTGATCGACATGGCGGCCAAGCGCGGGCTCAAGACGGTCGCCATCATCAACGAGGACACGCTCTTCCCCAAGGCGTCGGCCGCGGGGACCGCGGAGGCGGCCAAGAAGAAGGGCATGCAGGTGGTGCTGCAGGAGGCCTACCCGAAGGGGAATACCGACTTCTCGGCGCTGCTGGTGAAGATCAAGGCGGTGAATCCGGACGTGATCGCGGCCGGCACCTACTTCGACGACGCGGTGGCGATCACGCGGCAGATGAAGGAGCTCAACGTCAACCCGAAGATGTTCGGGCTCACGGTGGGCGGGGACCTGCCCGAGTTCTACGACCTGCTCAAGCAGAACGCGGAGTACATCTACGGCTCCACCCAGTGGGACGAGTCGCTGCCGTATCCCGGGCAGAAGGAGTTCCTCGCCGCCTACAAGGCCAAGTTCAAGGGGCAGGAGCCCTCCTACCACACCGCGGCCGGCTACGCGGGCTGCCTCATCTACGCGGAGGCGGTGAAGAAGGCGGGGACGCTCGACGCCGACAAGGTCCGCGACCAGCTTCTCAAGATGGAGATCAAGACCGCGTTCGGGGAGTACAAGGTCGAGCCTGACGGCTTCCAGATCGCGCACAAGATGGTCATGCTCCAGTGGCAGGACGGCAAGCGCATCGTGGTGTGGCCGGACGATCTATCGAACGGCAAGATGCGGTACCCGACGCCGGAGTGGAGCAAGCGATAGCCCCGCGCCGCGCCCGCCGGGTCTCCGGCGGGCGCGGGCATGCTCCGGAGGGCCCGTGGGTGTCCTGATCACGCCGAGCATGATCGGCCAGGTGGTCATCTCGGGCCTCCTCGCCGGTTCCCTCTACGCGATGGTGGCCCTGGGCCTGGGCCTGATCTTCGGCGTGATGCGCGTGCTCAACGTCGCCCACGGCCCGCTCCTGATGATGGGGGCCTACACGACGTTCTGGCTCTTCCAGTGGATCGGCTTCAATCCCGTACCTCTCCCTGCTGATCTCGATGCCGCTCCTCTTCCTGGTCGGCGTCGGGCTGCAGCGCTTCCTCGTGCGCCGCGTGGTGGACGCGCCCGAGCTGTCGTCGCTCCTGCTCACCTTCGGCGTCTCGATCGCGCTGGTGAACCTGGCCCAGCTCGCCTTCACGTCCGACCTGCGCGCGGTGGAGTACCTGACCGGCTCCTTCGTGCTGGGCCCGTTCGCCCTGTCCAAGCCGCGGCTCGCCACCTGCGCCTTCGCCATCGCGATCACCCTCGGGGCCTTCGTGTTCCTCCGGTCCACCCGGCTCGGCAAGGCGATCCGCGCGGTGTCCCAGAGCCGCGAGGTGGCCCAGGTCTGCGGCATCGACGTGCAGCGCATCCACCTGATCACCTTCGGGATCGGCTCGGCGCTCGCCGCGGCGGGCGGCTCGCTCGTCGCGGTGATGGTGGCGATCCAGCCCGAGATGGGCCAGGTCTACACGTTCAAGTCGTTCCTGGTCATCGTGCTGGGCGGCGCCGGCAACTACCCGGGCGCCCTGCTGGGCGGCCTGCTCCTGGGGCTCGTCGAGCAGCTCGCGTCGCTCTTCCTCACGTCCCAGGTCAACGAGGCGGTCGCCTACGTGCTGCTGGTGGTGGTGCTCCTGATCCGGCCCACCGGCCTGCTGAAGGGGCGCGTGTGAAGCGCTGGTTCCCCGTCGGCGCTCGCGGTGCTCGCGGTGGCCCTCGCCCTCTATCCGCTGCAGGCCACCGGCTACGGTGTCCGCGTGATGCTCCAGCTCTTCATGTGGATCGCGCTCGCCCAGTCCTGGAACCTCATCTCGGGGCTCACCGGCTACGTGTCGTTCGGCCACGTGGTCTTCTTCGGCACCGGCGCCTACGCCTCGAGCATCCTGATCGTCGCCCTCGGCTGGACGTGGCCGCTCGCGTGCCTGGGCGGCGGCGTGGTCGCGGCGGGACTCGCGTTCCTCATCGGCTGGCCGTGCCTGCGGCTGAAGGGGCCCTACTTCGCGATCGCCACGCTCGGGCTCAACGAGGTGATGCGGGTGGTGGTCTCCTACTACGAGGGCCTGACCGGCGGCGGCAACGGCCTCTCGCTGCCCACGCTGCACGCGAGCGTGGCGATCTACTACGCGATGGGCCTCGTGGCGGCGGCGGTGACCGCGCGTCGACCTACGTCATCGTCACCTCGCGCTTCGGGCTCCGGCTCATGACCATCCGCGAGGACGAGGTCGCCGCCGAGGCGATGGGGATCGACACCTTCCGCTACAAGCTCTACGCGTTCCTGCTCTCCGCGGCGGCGCCCGGGATCGTGGGCGGGCTCTCCGCGCGCGACCAGGGCTACATCGAGCCGCTCTGGTGTTCCCCCTGATCATGACGATCACCATGATCGTGATGGCGCTGTTCGGCGGCAAGGGGACGATCTGGGGGCCGGTGCTCGGCGCCGCGGTGCTCTTCGCGTTCCAGGAGATGGTGTGGGCCCGCTTCATCTACCTCCACCAGCTCCTCTTCGGCGCGATCATCGTGGGGGTGGTGCTCCTGATGCCCCGCGGGATCCTGGGCGTGCTCCAGCAGAAGTACAACCTGCCGCGGACGATCTAGCGGGTTGGCCGCCCGATGGCGCCCATCCTGGAGATCCGCTCGGTGGTGAAGCGATTCGGCGGCGTCGCCGCGGTCGACGGCGTCTCGCCTGGCGCTCGAGCCGGGGCGCATCTACGGGCTCATCGGGCCCAACGGCTCGGGCAAGACCACGCTGTTCAACTGCATCACCGGCGTGGACCGGGCCGACGAGGGCGAGATCCTCTTCAAGGGCCGGCGCATCGACGGCCTCAAGCCGCACCAGATCTTCCATCTCGGCATGGGCCGCACGTTCCAGGTGATCCGGGTCTTCCCCGAGCTGACCGCGCTCGAGAACCTCCTGGTCGTGACGACCGCGGGCTACGCGGAGGCGCAGCGCCGCGCCCGGGAGCTGCTGCGCTTCGTGAAGCTCGAGCGGCTCGCCGGCGAGTTCGCGGGCAACCTCTCCTACGGCCAGCAGAAGCTCGTGGAGTTCGTCCGCGTGCTCATGACCGATCCCGAGCTGATCCTGCTCGACGAGCCCGCCGCCGGCGTCAACCGCACCCTGCTCAACGAGCTGCTCGACGCGGTGCGGCAGCTGCGCGACCAGGGCAAGACGGTGCTGCTCGTCGAGCACGACATGAAGGTGGTCATGGGCCTCTGCGAGACGGTGTTCGTCCTCGATCACGGCGAGAAGCTGGCCGAGGGGGCGCCGGGCGTCATCCAGGCCGACGAGCGGGTCATTGAAGCTTATTTTGGCCGCTAGCGCGCTGCTCGCTCGCGTACCTGGTCTGGGCGCTCGCGCGCCTGGCCGCTGATCCACGACGCGCCGCTGATGCACTACATCGCCTGGCTGATCGGCGCAGGGCGCGGTGCCGTATCGCGACGTGTTCGACATGAACCTGCCCGGCGTCTACCTGCTCCACGTGGCCGTGCTCCGGGTGGGCGGGCCCGGCGACCTCGCCTGGCGGCTCTTCGATCTCGGCTGGCTCGCCGGCGACGTGCGGTCTTCTCGCGCGCGTATTGCCGGCACATCGGCGACGGGTGGCCGCCGGCGGCCGGGGCGCTGCTGTTCGCGCTCTATCACCTGAGCGGCGGCGCCTGGCGCGTTGGCCAGCGCGACTTCCTGCTCTGCCCTTCTCTCCTGCTCGGCGCCTGGGGTGTCGCGCGGGGCACCGAGCGGGCGGCGCGCTCGGCGCCGCTCGTCTGGGGCGGGCTCGCGCTCGGCGCGGCCGTGACGCTCAAGCCCCACGCGGCGCTCTACTGGGCGCTCTGCGTCGCTGATCGCGGCCGCGGGATCGGCCCCGCGTCCTGTCCGCCTGGCGCGCCGCCGGAGTCGTGCTCGCCGCCGGCCTGGTGGTGCCGGCGCTCGCCCTCGGCTGGCTCGGCCTGGCGCGGCGGGCTCGGATCCTTCCTGGGTGTCTTCACCGGCTATGTCGTTCCGCTCTACAGCGGCGATCGGCCGCGCCTCTCCGTGGCAGGCGATCGAGCGGGCACGCCTTCGGCCGCCCGCTCGATCCTGCTGCTCCTGGCCCTGGCCGTGCTCGCGCTCGTCGACCCCGCCGTCGCGGCAGCGCGGCCTACAAGGGCGCTCGCGCTGGCGGGAGCGCTGTACGGGCTGCGCTCCACTTCGTGTTCCAGGGGAAGGGCTGGGAGTACCAGCTCTATCCGCTCGTCGCTGTTCTGCTGCGCGCTGGCCCCGGCGGCCGCGCTCTCGTGGCGCCGGGCCGACGGGCCCCGTCGTCCTTCGATCTGTTCGGGCGCTCGTCGGCGCCGCCGCGCTCGCGATCTGGACGCTTGCTCGTCGTCGTGCTCGGCGCCAAGGGCGTGGAGGCGCTCGACGCGCCGTGGATCGCCGAGAAGGCGCGCCGCGTCGCGGCCATCACGCGCGACCTGGGCCGCGCTCGCTGCCGCCCGGCGCCACCGTGCAGGTGATGGACACCACCGCCGGCGGCATCCACGCGCTGTTGCGGCTCGGGCCTGCGGCAGCCCACGCGCTTCATCTACGACTTCCACTTCTTCCACGATATCGGCGACCCGCGCATCGAGGCGCTCCGGGCGCGAGTTCGTCGCGGGGCTCGAGGCCGCGCCGCCCGGCCGCGGTGGTGATGCTCGAGCGACACGCTGGCCCGCTCCGGGCTACGATCGGCTCGACGCGTTCCCCGCGTTGCGGCGAACTGCTGGACGCGTCGTACACGCTGGCCGTCGAGGGCGACGGGTACCGGATCTATGCGAAGCGAAGCGATTCGTAGCGTCATCCGCGCTTACGACGACCCGATCGTGCGCGCGTACTGCTGGGGGCGGTTCTGGATCCTGCGCCAGCGGTTCCTCGACGAGATCGGCCAGTACCTGCCCGCGCGGGGCCGCGTGCTCGACCTGGGCTGCGGGTTCGGGCTCTTCTCGCTCTACTACGCGAGCGGCGCATCCCGCGCTCGACCGCTCGAGGGCTTCGATCGCAACGCGCGGCGCATCGAGATGGCCCGCGCGGCCGCGCGGCGGCTCGGCCTCGCCAATGTCCGGTACGAGGTCGGCGACGTCATGGACTTCGAGTCCGCGGCGGCGACGCGCTTCGACGCCGCCTACATGCTCGACATCGTCCACCACATCCCGGAGGACGCGGTGCGGCCGCTGCTCGAGCAGGTGGCCAAGGCGCTGCCCGCGGGCGGCCGCCTCGCTCGATCAAGGACGTGGACCGCCGGCCGGCCTGGAAGCGCTGGTTCACCCACGCGCTCGACCAGGTGATGGATCCGCGCACGCCCGTGCGCTACTGGCCGGCGGAGGAGCTGCAGGCGCTCGCTCGAGGACGTGGGCTTCCGCGGTGCTACCGGCACCTGATGGTCGACGTCCTGCCGTATCCCGCACGTGCTCTACATCGTGCGAGCGCCTGCCGTGACCACGCGGCCAGCCGGTCCTCCTGCACGTCGAGCGCTCACGGCCGGCTACGGCAAGATGGCCATCCTCCACGACGTCACGCTCGACGTGCGCGCGGGCGAGATGGTGAGCGTCATCGGGCCCAACGGCGCGGGCAAGTCCACCGCGTTCAAGACCATCGTGGGCTTCCTGCGCCCGACCAGCGGGCGCGTCCTCTTCGACGGCCAGGACATCACGGGCCTCCGCCCCGACCAGGTGCTGCCGCGCGGGCTCGCCTACGTGCCCCAGGGCCGCATCGTGTTCCCGCAGATGACGGTGCTGGAGAACCTCGAGATGGGCGCCTACATCGAGCGCGACGGCCGCCGGATCCGGCAGGCGCTCGAGCGCGTCTACGCGCTGTTCCCGATCCTGGCCGAGCGGCGGAGCCAGAAGGCGGGGACCATGTCGGGCGGCGAGCAGCAGATGGTGGCCATCGGCCGGGCGCTCATGACCACGCCCAAGCTCATCCTGCTCGACGAGCCCTCGCTGGGCCTGGCCCCCAAGTTCGTCTCGCTGATCTTCGACAAGCTCACCGAGATGAAGCAGTGCCGGCTACACGCTGATGGTGGTGGAGCAGAACGCGGCCCGGGCGCTGGCGGTGGCCGACCGGGCCTACGTGCTCGAGCTCGGCCGGAACCGGTTCGAGGGGCACGGGCGGAGCCTGCTCGCCGACCCCGAGGTCAAGCGCCTGTATCTCGGCGGGTGAAGGCAGGCGCTGGTCGGGGAGGCAAGGCCGCCCGGAGATTGTGAAATTTCTGACTAGGATTCCGGCCGGGTTTTGAGTATATTCGGTGGGGTTTTTCCAGGGAGACAGCCCGAATCCTGATGCGCATCACGCTGGCCGTCCGCCGTCGGCAGTGCGGCTCTCGCGGCCGTCCTGATCGGCATGCTGATCGCTGTTCCCGATTCCGCGGCGCAAGTCGGCCACCACGCCTCAGCCGCCGGCCGGCCCGGGGGCGACGCAGAAGCCACGGCCGCCAGGCGGGCATGGTGCCGCGGTCGTCGACCCGCGGATCATCGAGCGGGGCAAGCAGACCTACAGCGACTACTGCGCGAACTGCCACGGCACCGAGGGCAAGGGCGACGGCGTCGCCGGCCAGAACCTGCCGATCAAGCCCCAGAACCTGACCGAGGGCCGCATCCTCAACCCGCTGCCCGACCATTTCCTGCACAGCATCATCTCGCACGGCGGGCAGGCGGTCGGGCTCTCGCCGCTGATGCCGAGCTTCACGCCCTACCTGTCGGACGTGCAGATCCGGGAAGTCATCGCCTACGTCCGGACGCTGGCCGAGCCCGCGTACGATCCGGCAAAGGTGCTGCCGGTCGCCGACCACGCGCCAGGGGCCGGTGCAGCCGATCTTCTTCAGCCACGTGATCCACGCCGGCTCGTACCAGATCGCCTGCCAGTACTGCCACGCGAACGCGCGGCGGAGCAGCTCGGCGGGCGTGCCGTCGGTGGAGCGCTGCATGGGCTGCCACAAGATCGTCGCCGACGCAGGGCAATCCCGAGGTCGAGAAGATCCACGGGTACTGGGAGCGCAAGGAGCCCATCCCGTGGCTCCGCGTCTTCAAGATCCCCGAGCACGCCCAGTTCACGCACAAGCCCCACGTGCAGGCGGGCGTGCAGTGCCAGACCTGCCACGGCCGTATCGAGGCGATGGAGCGCGTGCACGCCGGAGACCGGGCAGAGCATCGTCAACGACCTGCAAGAACCTCGCGGGAATCCCGAACCAGCCGCCGAAGCTGACGATGGGCTGGTGCGTCGAGTGCCACCGCACCGCCAACGTCAAGGGCGTCGCAGGGGATCCAGACCGCCGCCGACGCGCCGATCCCGTCGGTCTTTCCGGCTCCGGGCAGCGAGAACGCGCCCCGCAATGCCCCGCTCGAGTGCGTGACCTGCCACCACTAGCGTGATCTCCCTCTCCCCTCGCGGGAGAGGGCGGGGTGAGTCAGTCATGCCGGTGATCGCCACCACCCTTCTCGTCTATCTCGCCGCCGTGGCGGCGGTCTTCGGCACGCAGTTCGCGGCGGTGATCGCCCTCATGGCCGGGCGCGGCGGCACGTTCGACCCGGAGCGCGACGGCCTCACCGCCCTCCTGGTCAGCGTGCCCGCGTCGTCCCTGGCGCTCATCGGCATCGCGTGGATCGCGGCGGGCGCTCCGCGGCGCGAGCGCCTGCGCCTGCTGCCGAGCCGGGTGTCCGGCGCGACCGTCGCCGCGATGATCGTGGGAATCCTCTCGCTGAGCCAGGCGCTCGAGTCGCTCGCGATCCTGGTGGGCGTGGGCTCCGGCGTCACCCTCGACTGGATCGCCCGGACGCTCGCCTCGGCCAGTCCGGTCGGTCTCCTGCTGGCGATCCTCGTGATCGGCGCCTTCGCGCCGGTCGGCGAGGAGCTGTTCTTCCGCGGCTTCATGCTGACCCGGCTGCGCCGCGTATGGAGCGCGGGCCCCGCCATCCTGATGACCGCGATCGCGTTCGGGGTGATCCACGGCGAGGTGGTGCACGGCGTGCTGGCGACGGGCATCGGGATCTACCTCGGGCTGGTGACCGAGCGATCCGCCAGCGTGATCCCCGCGGTGATCTGCCACGTGGCCAACAACGCGGCCTCGGTGGTGCTGTCGGCCGCGTTCGGCTCGCCGCAGGGATACGGCGCGAACGCGGTGCTGCTCGTGATCGGGGCGGGACTCTTCGCCGCGTCGCTCCGATGGCTCCCGCCGCCGCGGTCCGACGACGCGCGCTGAGGCGCGCGGCCGCGGTCAGCGGCCGGGATCGAGGATCGCGGTCAGGCTCCGCAGATCGGGGCAGGTGTCGAGCGACTCGACCATCCGGGCCACGGTGTCCACGCGATCGGCGGGGAGCACCAGCGCGGCGCACTCCGCGAACTTCTCCCGGAGCGCCTCGAGCGTCAGCGGATTGGCGGGATGGCCCGGCACCGGCCGGGGGCCGATGCTGGCCGTCCGGCCCCCCGTCATCCGGACGGTCAGGCGGGTCCACATGTGGCGCTCGAGATCGGTCGGGATCTCTGGATCCACCACCACCCGGATCCGCTCCATCAGGCGTCGCAGATGAGGATCCTGCGCCCGGTCGTCCTGGAAGGTGGCCATGCCGACGCGTCCGTCGATCAGCGCGGCCGCCGCGGAGAACTCGGCGGAGAACTTCGCCTCGAGGCCGGTGCGCGGACGCGAGTGGATCAGGATGCGCGGCACGCCCGCGGCCACGCCGACCGTCACTTCCTCGACCTCGTCGGCGCCGGATGCCCTCGACGCGCTTCAGCTCGAGCGCGCCGTCGATGATCGAGTGAGTGCAGGCGCAGGACGGGTAGGGCTTCACCGCGACCCCGGTGGTCAGGATCTTCCACGGCGCGGCGAGCGTTCCGAGCGGCTCGAGATCGAGCTTGCCCGCGCCCAGCACGCTGAAGAAGCCCTGCGGCCCTTCCAGAGCGTGCTCGGAAGCGGTCCAGCCCTCGCGCGCCATCAGGGCCGACAGCACCCCGCTCCGCGCCGCGTGCCCGGCGTGGAAGGGCTTGGTCATGGTGCCGAAGTTTTCCTTCAGACCCGAGGACTGCGAGGCGGCCACCGCGAGCGCGTGACGGGTCTGGGCGGCGTCGAGGCCCAGGAGTCGCGCCGCCGCCGCCGCCGCGCCCAGCGTGCCGAGCGTACAGGTGGCGTGCCAGCCGTGGGCGTAGTGAGCCGGGTTGATGACCTCGGCGAGCGTGGTCTCGACCTCGAAGCCCAGCAGGAAGGCGTGAAGCACCGCGCGCCCGTCGGCCAGCGCCAGCTCGCCCGCGGCCAGCGCCGCCGCCAGTACCGGAGCCGAGGGGTGTCCCATCAGGGCGAAGTTGGTGTCGTCGAAGTCGAGCGCGTGGGCCGCCGTGCCGTTGCAGAGCGCGGCCCAGACCGCGCCGGTGCGGCGGCCCGTGCCGACCACCGTCGCCAGCGGGGCGCCGCCTTCGGCCCGGGCCACCTGCTGGAGAATGCGCGCCGCCGGCTCCATGGAGCCGGCCAGCATCACGCCCAGACAGTCGAGAATGGCGCGCCGCGCGGCGTCGAGGGCTCCCTCGGGGCAGTCCTCGTAGCGGCTCTTGGTGACGAACTCGGCGAGCAGCGTGGTCGCGTTCATGGCCGGGAGCCTACCACAGCCCCCGGGCTCATCCCACCGGGGGCGGCCCGCCCGGTGCCAGTCGCGGCAGTACTTGAGCAGCAGGCCGCCGACCAGGAGGAGCTCGGACAGGAGCTCGATGGGTTCCTCCAGCGGATAGCGGAAGAACGCGTGGCGCGTGCTCAGGACCGTGTCGTCCACATCGAGCATCTGGGCCACGACCTGGCCGAGCAGCGCGCCGTAGAGCGGCAGCGAGGTCGGATCGAACATCTCACGCCGGACGAAGCCGACCGTGACGTAGCCGCGATACCAGACCACCGCGAGGACCAGCAGGGCCGAGAGCGCGAGCGGGATCGCGAACCAGTGGTAGTGCCACGCGACCTTGAGCAGATCGTGGGAGGAGCCCAGGTACACGTTGGGGGCGCCGATGCGGCCGATGATCGGCCCGACCAGGCCGAACCAGTCCATCTCCTCGAGCGCCAGCACCCCGCAGGCGAAGGCGACGAAGCGGAAGCAGCGCGCGTCCGGCGCCCTCGGGCCGAGCAGGGCGGCGTGGCGCAAGGCGATCCAGGCGGCGGTGAGATAGAGCGTGGCCTCGGCCGGCTCGACGAGACCCCACTCCCGCGTCAGCGCGCGCGCGTACGCGGGCCAGCCGATCGCGATGAGGCCGAGCACCGCCAGCGGCCCCACCGCGGCCATGCCGAGGAGCGCGCGCCGCCGCCCGGGTGAGAGCGCCGCCACCGCGGCCAGACCGCGCGGCGCCACCGGCAGCAGGCCGAAGAGGAAGAGCAGCGCGCCCGCGTGCGCGAAGATCGTGCCGGGCTCGCGGTACCTCCGGGCGTTGAGATCCAGGACCGGATTGCCGGGCATGGTGAGCAGCGTCACCGAGATCAGGATCAGGAGTCCCAGCCAGAACGCCCAGGGTGCGTAGGGAAAAGCCCCCTCCGCGATTGCCCGCGCCGCGGCGGCGAGCCGGCCCTGCCCCGCCCCGGCGGCGGCGTGTTCCCGGGAAACGCCAGACGTGGGGTGGCGCATGGGGGCCAATCTAGCATGGTCCCGTCCCCTGCCTGGCATGGCCGGTGGCGGACGCGTATGATCGGGCCTCGCCCATGCGCCGGCTTGCCTGGTCTCTAGCGGTCGCGCTCTGCTTCCTGGCTCCCGTTCCGGCCCAGGCGCAGCTCTTCCTCGCGTCCCGCCCGGAGCCGCCCTTCACGATCGGGCCGTTGATGGTCAACGCCACCGTGCGCGAGGAGGCGGGACCGATACCGGTGGTGGTGACGTGGGGCCTCCTGCTCCCGCCGGACCGCCAGGCCGCCGACGTGGCGCAGGACATCTTCCTGCTCTGGCCCGGGGAGATCCGGAACGACGCGCCCACCCGGAAGCCGGACGCGGCGCTGGCCCGCTACGTCACCGACCGCGGCTTCGACGTGACGGCCGAAGGCCACGTGGGACTGCTGGCCCGCGGGCTGGCCGACGGCGCGACCGAGGTCCAGCCGGCCGGGGCGCCGTTCGTGACCTTCGTGCAGACCGGCGCGCTGGGGCTGAGCCCGCCCGCCACCTTCATTCGCATTCCGTGGACGCCGCGGCTCGCCGACCGGGGCTGGCTCATGGAGGTCACCCTCCACGTGGCCGGGCTGGTGAAGCCGCAAAAGCTCGGATGGGTGGAGACGATCATCCGCGGCGGCCCCTCGCGCGTCGCCATCGGCTTCAACGAGGTCCGCGACCGGCCGCTGTTTCCGATGTACCTCGCCCATCGCGATCGCGTCGTGCGCCTGGCCGACGCGCCGGCCGAGCTGGTGGTGCAGTTTCCCCAGTCCGATCGGCTCAAGATCGACGAGGTGTATCCCCCCACCTCGATCAGGCGGCTGAGCGAGACGCTCGACTCCACCCAGGTCGTCTCGCTCTTCCTCGATCGAGGGGACGGCATCACCCCGCAGCAGCTCGCCGTGCAGTTCGGCTACTTCTCGCGCACCCAGACCGTGCTCCTGGTGGCCGCCCCGCTCCTCATCTTCGCTCTCGGCCAGGCGATGGGGCCGCTGCTCGGACGGGGCCTCCTGCGCGCTGATCGACGCGGTCGCCGCGCGCGTGCAGCTCGGCGCGTGGCGGGACGGGCGCGACCCGCGAGCGGGCGTGATCCTGGCCCGGGAGGTGCTCGAGCGCATCGTGCCGGGGACGACGACGCTCGACGAGGTCATCCGGCTCTGCGGCGCCCCCGTGGAGCGCCAGGAGCAGTTCCCGGCCTCCGGGCACACGACCCTCATCTACCGCGGCCGCCGGCTCCTGCCGGAGTCCCGCCGGATCTTCGGCTGGCTGTCCACGGTGCAGCACTGGGACGTGGAGCGGCACGAGGTGCGGATCGAGATCGAGGGCGAGACCGTTCGCGACGTCCGCGCCGACATCCGGCGCTACCGCCTCGGTCTCGAGGAGCCCCGCTGATCCCGCCCCCACCCAGTAAGCACAACCCGTCCCGGGGGCCCCAGGGCCTTGACCCCCACCGGGGGACGGGCTAATCTCGGGCATTCGTCCTGGCGTCGCCGCCCGAGGAGGGCTAGGTGAAGTGTCCCCGCTGCCAGTCCCAGAACCGTGAGGGCGTCCGGTTCTGTGAGGAGTGTGGCGCGCGTCTGGTGACGAGCTGCCCGAGCTGCGGCGCGGAGCTGCTGCCGGACAAGCGATTCTGCGGCTCCTGCGGCTCCCCGACCACCCCGGAGCCGGTGGAGCGCCAGCCTTCCCCGCAGGGCTACACCCCGAAGCACCTCGCCGAGAAGATCCTGACCTCGCGGCACGCGCTCGAAGGCGAGCGCAAGCAGGTCACGGTGCTCTTCGCCGACCTCAAGGGCTCGATGGAGCTCCTGGCCGACCGCGACCCGGAGGAGGCCCGGCAGCTGCTGGATCCCGGTGCTCGAGCGCATGATGGAGGCGGTGCACCGCTACGAGGGCACCGTGAACCAGGTCATGGGCGACGGGATCATGGCGCTCTTCGGCGCGCCGCTCGCCCACGAGGACCACGCGGTGCGCGCCTGTTACGCCGCGCTCCGCATGCAGCAGACGGTCGGCTGGTACGCCGAGGAGCTGCGCCGCGGCCGCGGCGTCGACGTGCAGATCCGCGTCGGCCTCAACTCGGGCGAGGTCGTCGTGCGCGCCATCGACAGCGACCTGCACATGGACTACTCGGCCATCGGCCAGACCACGCACCTGGCCGCGCGCATGGAGCAGCTCGCGCGTCCCGGCTCGATCGCTGATCTCGCGCGAGACGCTCCGGCTGGCCGAGGGCTACGTGGAGGTCAAGGCCGCTCGGGCCGGTGCCGGTGAAGGGCATGCCGGAGCCGGTCGAGGTCTTCGAGCTGGTCCGCTCCGAGCAGGTGCACTCGCGCCTGCAGGCCAGCGCCGCGCGCGGCCTCACGCCGTTCGTGGGCCGCGAGGCCGAGGTGGACGCGCTCCACCAGGCGATGGCGCGCGCGCGCGGCCGGCCACGGCCAGGTGGTGGCGGTGTCGGGCGAGCCGGGGGTGGGCAAGTCGCGCCTGTTCTGGGAGTTCACCCACTCCCATCGCGCGCACGGCTGGCTCATGATGGAGGCGCAGGCCACCTCCTACGGCAAGAACACCTCCTACCTGCACGGTCAAGGAGCTCCTCCAGAACTACTTCCACCTCGAGGAGCGCGACGACGTCCGGCGGGTTCGCGAGAAAGTCACCGGCAAGCTCCTGACGCTCGACGAGAGCCTGCGGCCCACCCTGCCCGCGTTCCTCCAGCTCCTCGACGTGCCGGTCGACGACGCGGAGTGGCAGACCCCGGACCTGCCGCAGCGCCGCCAGCGCATGCTCGACGCGGTCAAGCGGCTCATTCTCCGGGAGGGCCAGGTGCAGCCGGTGCTCCTGGTGTTCGAGAACCTCCACTGGCTGGACTCGGAGAGCCAGGCCTTCCTCGACAGCCTCGTGGACAGCCTGCCGCTGGCCCGCGCGCTCGTGCTCGTGAGCTACCGCCCCGAGTACCAGCACGGGTGGGCGCGCAAGAGCTACTACACCCAGTTCCGGATCGACCCGCTCCCGCCCCAGAGCTCGGAGGAGCTGCTGCGCGCGCTGATGGGCGACGACCCCGGCCTGGGCCCGCTCAAGCAGCTCCTGATCGAGCGGACCGAGGGCAACCCGTTCTTCATCGAGGAGAGCGTGCGCACGCTGGCCGAGACCAAGGTGCTCGCGGGCACGCCCGGGCACTACCGCCTGACCCGCGAGGTGCAGAAGGTCCAGGTGCCGGCCACCGTGCAGGCGGTGCTCGCCGCGCGCATCGACCGCCTCCCCATCGAGAGCAAGCGGCTGCTGCAGGCCGCCGCGGTCATCGGCAAGGACGTGTCGCTGGCGCTGCTGCAGGAGATCGCCGACCTCTCGGAGGAGACGGTGCGCCGCAACCTGAGCCTGCTCCAGGCCGGCGAGTTCCTGTACGAGATCAGCCTGTTCCCGAGCGTGGAGTACACCTTCCGCCACGCCCTGACCCACGAGGTGGCCTACTCGAGCCTGCTGCAGGATCGCCGGCGGGCCCTGCACGGTCGCGTGGTGCAGGCGATGGAGCACCTCTACGCGGACCGGCTGCCCGAGCACTTCGAGCGCCTCGCCCACCACGCGGTGCGCGGCGAGGTGTGGACGAAGGCGGTGGCCTACCTCCGCCAGGCCGGGACCAAGGCGGCGGCGCGCTCCGCCAATCGCGAGGCGGTCATCTTCTTCGAGCAGGCGATGGCGGCGCTCGGCCGGCTGCCCGAGGGCCGGCCCGCCACCGAGCAGGCGATCGACCTGCGCCTGGACCTGCGCTCGCCGCTCCTCCAGCTCGGCCAGCTCGAGCGCGTGCTGACGCTCTCGCAGGAAGCGGAGGCGATGGCCGAGAAGCTCGGCGACGAGCAGCGGCTGGCGCGCGTGTACACCTACCTGATCAACTACCACTACCTCAAGGGCGAGCCCGACCTGGCCATCGAGTACGGCGAGCGCTGCCTGCGCATCGGCGACGCGGCCGGCGACGCGGCGCTGCAGGCGCTGGCCCGCAGCTACCTGGGCTACAGCTGCCACGCGCAGGGCCTGTACCGTCGCGCGCACTCGACCCTGCGCGAGAACGTGGAGGCGCTCGAGCTGGTGCAGGGCGAGACCCCGGGCGGGCAGGCCGGCGTCTCCTACGTCACCTCGAGCGGCTGGCTCGCCTTCACCCTGGCCGAGATCGGCGAGTTCGACGCCGCCGCCCTGTCCCTCGACAAGGCGCAGCGCGCCGGCGAGGCGAGCGGCCACGCGTACACGCCAGACCATCGCGCGGACCATGGCCGGGCTGGCCTGGCTCCGCCGCGGCCAGCTCGAGCGCGCGCTGCCCGCGCTGCAGCGGAGCCTCGACGCCTGCCGCGAGAAGAGCCTCGACGTCTGGCGGCCGATCCCCTCCTCGCTCCTGGGCCTCACGCTCGTGCTGCTCGGCCGGCGCGAGGAAGGCATGCGCCTGCTCGAGGACGGGGTGACGCTGACCGAAGAGCTCGGCGTGCGTGCCTACCTCGCGCTCTGGACCACGAACCTGGGCGAGGGCCTGGCCGCCGCCGGGCAGCTCGACCGGGCCCGGACCGTGGCCCAGCGCGCGCTCGACCTGGCGCTGCGGCACAAGGAGCGCGGCCACCAGGCCGGCGCGCTGCGGCTGATGGGCGAGCTCGCCGCGCTGAGCGACCCGACCGCGGTGGGCGAGGCGGAAGGCTACTACGGCCAGGCGCTCCGGCGTGGCCGAGGAGCTCGAGATGCGCCCGCTGCAGGCGCGCACCCACCTGGGGCTGGGGCGGATCCTGCGCCTGTCGGGCGACCGCGAGCGCGCGGAGGATCACCTGGCCACCGCGCTCGGCCTGCTGCGCGAGATGGACATGCGCTTCTGGCTGTCGCGGGCCGCCGAGGAGCTGCTGCATCTCGGTCACCTGTTCGTGGTGGCGCGCCACAACATCCAGCTCTACGACTATCTCAAGCGCGAGTACGCGGGCGAGCCGGTCACCGTGATCCTCGACCGGCGTCACGGCGAGCGGCGGGAGCGCGCGGAGGCCACCGACGGCGAGCGGCGATCCGCCGACCGGCGGCGCCAGTTCCGCGTGGACGAGTCCATCCGCACGCGCGGGTTCGCGGTCGTTCCGGAGATCATCGGAGGGGCCTGACCCCGGCCGGCGCGGACTCGCGCCCGAGCGGCGTGAGGCCGCGCCCCACCAGCCGTACCTCCGTCGCGCGCTTACCGTCGGTGCCCGCCTGCGGCTCGAACGCTACCCGCTCGCCGACCCGGGGCGCCGCCCCGCGCCCGTCCCGGCCCCGGACTACGTAGAGATCCTGATCGTCGCCGACGATCAGGCCCCACGCGGTGGGCCGGTCGTAGAACTCGACGCGCCCCGTCTTGATCATGGGCGGATCGTAGGGGGGCGCGCGGGGCCGGCACAATGTCCAGAATCTCGGACAGGGCACTCGTTGCGGTCGCCGCGTTCCGGTATAAGCTATGCCGATCATGCTGGCCGCCCGCCGGGACCCCACCTATCGTCCGACGCTCCGTGTGATCGACGTCGTGGCGATCATCGTGGGCACGGTCGTGGGCGCGGGCATCTTCCGGACCCCGTCCCTGGTCGCGGCCAACGCGACCGAGCGAGGCGGCGGCGCTCGGCGCCTGGGCGGTGGGTGGCGCGATCTCGCTCATCGGCGCGCTCTGCTACGCGGAGCTGGCCTCGGCCTATCCGAGCCCGGGTGGGGACTATCACTATCTGGCGCGCGCCTTCGGCATGCGCCTGGCCTTTCTCTTCGCGTGGGCGCGCATCACCGTGATCCAGACCGGGTCCATCGCGCTGCTCGCCTTCGTCATCGGCGACTACGCCACCCAGCTCGCGCCGCTCGGCGCCGTCCTCGCCGACCGTCTACGCGGCGCTCACCGTCGCGCTCATCACCGGAGTCCACGTCGTCGGCGTCCGCCAGGGACGGCTCATCCAGAATGTGCTCACCGGCGCCGAGGTCGCGGGCTTGCTCCTCGTGATCGCCGCGGGGTTCGTGCTCGACACCGCCGTCCTCGCCGCCCACGGCTCCGACCGGCCGCGGCCTCCGGCCAGGGATTCGGGCTCATGATGGTCTTCGTACTGCTCACCTACGGGGGATGGAACGAGGCGGCCTACGCCTCCGCGGAGATCCGCGGGCCCCGGGGAAGCATCGTCCGGGCCCTGGTGTGGGGCATCGTGGCGATCACCGCGCTCTACCTGCTCGTGAACGTGGCGTACCTGCGCGGCCTCGGGCTCGCCGGGCGTGGCGGAGTCCAAGACGGTGGCCGCCGATCTCCTGGCGCGCGCGGTCGGGGCGGGGAGCGCGTGGGTGGTCAGCGTGCTGATCGCGGTCGCGGCCGCCACCTCGGTGAACGCGGCGGTGTTCACCGGCGCCCGCACCGCCTACGCCCTCGGACGGGACTTCCGGCCGCTCGCCTTTCTCGGCCGCTGGCATCGCCGGTCGGGGACGCCGGTCAACGCGCTCGTGGTCCAGGGAGCGCTCGCCCTCGCCCTGATCCTCCTCGGCGGATTCATGCGCGAGGGGTTCGAGACCATGGTGGAGTTCACCGCGCCCGTGTTCTGGCTGTTCTTCCTCCTCACCGGCGTCTCGCTGCTCGTGCTGCGGCGCCGGGAGCCGGACGTGGCGCGGCCGTTCACGGTGCCCCTCTATCCGATCACGCCGCTCGTGTTCTGCGCCACCTGCGCCTATCTGCTCTACGCCAGCCTCGTCTATAGCGGGACGGGCTCGATCGTGGGGGTGGCGGTGGTGGCGGCCGGCGCGCTCGTCCTCGTCTTGATGGGACGAGCCGCCATCACCCAGCCGGACATAAAAGGAGACGACTGACATGCGGATCACTCATTTCCCCGTGCCGTTCCTCGCCCTGATCCTCGCCGCGGTCGTCACCGCGACCGCCCAGACCCCGGCCGAGAAGACGCCGGACGTTCCCTACGTGCCCACCCACGAGAAGGTGGTGGCCGAGATGCTGAAGGTCGCGAACGTCAAGAAGGCCGACGTGCTCTACGACCTGGGCTCGGGAGACGGGCGGATCGTGATCACCGCGGCCAAGAAGTTCGGGACGCGCGGCACCGGGATCGAGCTGGTCCCCGCGCTGGTCCGCGAGGCCCGCGAGAACGCGGAGAAGGCGGGAGTGAGCCAGCTCGCAAAGTTCGTGGAGGGCGACATCTTCGAGGCGGAAATCAGCGACGCCACCGTGGTGACCCTCTACCTGCTGCCCGCGGTGAACATGAAGCTGCGCCCGAAGCTGCTCGCCCTACGGCCCGGGACCCGGATCGTCTCGCACAACTACGACATGGAAGACTGGAAGCCGGAGAAGACCATCAAGCTCCACCTGTCCGACGGTGAGCACACCGTCTACTACTGGGTCGTTCCCCCGCGCAAGAAGTCGTAGAGGAGAGCCCATGCCCGTGAGCCAGAGCGACAAGGCGGCCCGGTTCCGCGCGCTGCACGAGGCGCCGGGCGCGTTCGTGATACCGAATCCCTGGGACGCCGGCTCGGCGCGCATCCTCGCCGCGCTCGGCTTCCAGGCGCTCGCCACCTCCAGCGGCGCCGAGGCCGGCACGCTCGGCCGCCGCGACGGCAAGGTGACGCGCGCGGAGGCGCTCGCGCACTGCCGCGCCATCGTGGAGGCGACCGACCTCCCGGTGAGCGCCGATCTCGAGAAGTGCTTCGCGGACGCGCCGGCCGAGGCGGCCGAGACCATCCGGCTCGCCGCCTCGGTGGGCCTGGTGGGCGGCTCCATCGAGGACGCCACCGGCAACAAGGACAAGCCGCTCTTCGACGCCGCGGTCGCCACCGAGCGGGTGGCCGCCGCGGTGGCGACGGCGCGCTCGCTCGGCTTTCCCTTCACGCTGACCGCGCGCACCGAGAGCTTCCTGCGGGGCAACCCGAACCTGGACGACGTGATCCGCCGGCTGCAGGCGTTCGAGCAGGCGGGCGCGGACGTGCTCATGGCGCCGGGCCTGCCCGACCTGGCCGCGGTCCGCGCGGTCTGCGCCGCGGTCAAGAAGCCGGTCAACTTCATGGTGGGCATCAAGGGCAAGTCGTTCACCGCGACCGAGCTGACCGCGGCGGGCGTGAAGCGGATCAGCCTCGCGACCTCGCTCTATCGCACCGCCATGAGCGGCCTCATCGAGGCGGCGCGCGAGGTGAAGGAGGGCGGCACCTTCGGCTACGTGGACCGGGGGGTCAGCTCCGCGGACCTCTCCGGCTTCATGCAGGGCTGACCGCGCGCCCTCAGAATCGCAGCCGGTTCGAGGCGTCGAGCGCCGCCACCTTGTAGCACTCGGCGAGGGTCGGATAGTTGAAGACCGTGCTCAGGAAATAGTCCAATCCCGCCGCCCAGGCCGAGCACGGCCTGGCCGATGTGGATCAGCTCGGTGGCACCGGTGCCGATGCAGTGCACTCCGAGGAGGCGGCGGTCCTCGCGGTGGAACAGCATCTTGAACATGCCGGCGTGGTCGCCCAGGATCTGACCACGCGCGATCTCGCGGTACCGGGCCACGCCCACCTCGTAGGGGATCCTCTGCTTGGTCAGCTCGTGCTCGGGGGCGCCCACCATCGAGATCTCGGGGATCGCGTAGATGCCGATGGGGAAATGCGCCGCCATCGGGCCCGCGTCGACGCCGAACGCCGCGCAGGCGGCCAGGCGACCCTGCTCGGACGAGGTCGCGGCGAGGCTCGGGTAGCCGATCACGTCTCCCGCCGCGAAGACGTGGGGCACCGCGGTGCGGAAGCGCGCATCCACGCGCACCCGCCCGCGCTCGTCGGCCTCGAGGCCCGCGGCCCCCAGGTTCAGGGCCTCGGTGGCTGCGAGGCGGCCGGCCGAGAAGAGGACCGAGTCCGAGACGATCCGCTTGCCCGATTCGAGGGTGAGGACCGCCTTCCTCGGCGGGCCTTCCGCGAGGTCGATGTGCTCCACCGCCTCGCCTAGGCGAAGCGTCACGTTCCGGCTGCGCATCTGGTGGAGCAGCTCGTCCACGATCTCGCGGTCGAGGAACTCGAGCGGCCGGTCCCGCCGCTCCACCAGCGTCACCGCCACCCCGAGGGCGGCGAGGATCGACGTGTACTCGATGCCGATCACCCCCGCGCCCACCACACACATCGTGCGCGGGAGCTGCTTCAGGCGGACCATGTCGTCGGTGTCGAGGATCACCTCGCCGTCGCGCTTGACGCCCGGCGAGGGCGCGGGCTCGGTGCCGACCGCGATCAGGATGTGCTCGGCGGTGACCTGCCGCCGGCTGTCACCGGCGTCGATCGCCAGGGTGTGCGGATCGACGAACGACGCCGTCCCGGACAGGATGGTGACGTCGTTCCGCCGGAGCTGGCTCTCGATCACCTCGACCTCGCGGGCGATCACGCTGTCCACCCCCGCGAAGAGCTGCTGGCAGGTCGGGCGCGTGTCGAGGCGCGCCCACGGCAGGCGGTCGCCCTTTCCCGCCAGGCCCGAGAACGTCACCACCGCCTCTCGCAGGGTCTTGCTCGGGATGGTGCCGGTGTCGATGCACGCGCCCCCCACGCACCGCCGCTTCTCGACGACGGCGGCCCGGCGGCCGAGCTTGGACGCCTGCACCGCGGCGCGCTGGCCGGCGGGGCCGCTTCCGATGCAGATCAGATCGAAGTCGTAGGGCATCGCTCACTCCACCTTCGTCGGGCGTGACGTGCCAGATCTCGTCGGCGTACTGCCGGATCGTCCGGTCGCTCGAGAACTTGCCCATGCTGGCCACGTTCAGGATGGACTTCTGCGTCCACGCGGCTTCGGTCGCGGTAGGTGCCGCGCGACGCGCTCCTGGCAGGCCACGTAGGCGGCGTAGTCGGCGAGCAGCAGGTAGTGGTCGCCGCCGTGCGAGGAGCGAGTCGACGATCGGCCGGAAGAGGCCGGGCTCGCCGGGGCTGAAGCGCGCCGTCGCCGATCATGTCCAGGACGCGGCGCAGCTCGGGTTCGTTCCGGTAGTAGCTCCCACGGGTCGTAGTGCGGCCGCAGGGCCGCGACCTCGGCGGCGGTGAGGCCGAAGATGAAGATGTTGTCGTCGCCGACCTCCTCGCGCATCTCGATGTTGGCGCCGTCCATGGTGCCGATGGTCAGGGCGCCGTTGAGGGCGAACTTCATGTTGCCCGGTGCCGGAGGCCTCGGTGCCCGCCGTCGAGATCTGCTCCGACAGCTCGGCGGCGGGGAAGATCTGCTCGGCCAGCGAGACGCGGTAGTCGGCCAGGAACACCACCTTGAGGCGGTCCCGCGACGGCCGGATCGTCGTTCACGACGTCGGCCGACCGCGTTGATGAGCCGGATGATCAGCTTGGCCATGTAGTAGCCGGGCGCCGCCTTGCCGCCGAAGATGACGGTGCGCGGGAGCGTGGTCGCCGTCGGGCCTGTCCTTGATCCGGTTGTAGAGGGTGATGACGTGCAGCACGTTCAGCAGCTGGCGCTTGTACTCGTGGATGCGCTTGACCTGGACGTCGAAGAGCGAGTCGGGATCGACCGTGAGCGCCGATGCCGCGGCGCTCGTACTGCCGCACGATGATCTCGGCGAGCCGGAGCTTGTTGCTCGCGCTTGGCCGTCCGCCAGGCCTCGCCGAAGGCGCGGTCGTCGGCCAGGGCGGCGAGCCGCTGCAGCTCGTCCAGGTCGGTCACCCAGCCGTCGCCGATGGCGCTCGGTGATGAGCCGCGACAGCGGCGGGTTGCTCTTGAGCAGCCAGCGGCGCGGGGTGATGCCGTTGGTCTTGTTGTTGAACTTCTCCGGCCACATCTCGTGGAAGTCGCGGAAGACGCTCGCGTCTTGAGGATCTCGGTGTGCAGCGCCGCCACGCCGTTGACGCTGTGGCTGCCCGACGATGGCGAGGTGCGCCATGCGCACGCGCTGCTCGCCGTCCTCCTCGATGATCGACATGCGGCGGCAGCGCGTCGTCGTCGCCGGCGAAGCGGCTCGCGCACCTCGTCGAGGAAGCGGTGTTGATCTCGTAGATGATCTGCAGGTGGCGGGGCAGCATGCGCGCCGATCAGGCTCACCGGCCACCGCTCCAGCGCCTCGGGCAGCACGGTGTGGTTCGTGTAGCCGAAGGTGCCCGGTGGTGATGTCCCAGGCCTCGTCCCAGCCGAGCCCCTCGAGGTCCACCAGGATCCGCATCAGCTCGGGGATGGCGAGGGCGGGGTGCGTGTCGTTGAGCTGGATCGCCACCTTCTCGGCGAAGCGGTCGAAGACGTCGGAGGCCCCTGCGGCTCGTCGAACATCTCGGTAGCGCTTCTTGTAGCGGCGGATGATGTCCTGGAGCGTGGCGGAGACGAAGAAGTACTCCTGGGCGAGCCGCAGCTCCTTGCCGGCGGCGACGTTGTCGTTCGGGTAGAGCACCCGGGAGATGTTCTCCGATCGGGCGCGGGCCTCGATCGGCGCCGATGTAGTCGCCCTCGTTGAACTCGCCGAGGTCGAACTCGCTGGACCGCCTTGCGCCGCCCAGAGCCGGAGCGTGTTGACGGTCTGCGTGCCGTAGCCGGGGATCGGCGTGTCGTACGGCGTGGCGAGCACGTCGCTGGGTGTCCACCCACTCGTTGACCAGCCGGCCCTGCGGCGTCGATGTAGGCGTCGACCCGGCCGTAGAACTGCACGCGGAACCGGTCGCCCGGGCGCGGGATCTCCCACGGATTGCCGTAGCGCAGCCAGCCGTCGGGCACCTCGACCTGCGCGCCGTTGACGATGCGCTGGTGGAAGATGCCGTAGTCGTAGCGGATGCCGTAGCCGTAGGACGGGTAGCCCAGCGTGGCCAGCGAGTCGAGGAAGCACGCGGCCAGCCGGCCGAGGCCGCCGTTGCCGAGGCCGGCGTCCCACTCGGCCTCGCGCAGCGTCCTCCAGGCGATAGCCCAGCTCGTGCAGGGCCTTGGCGCACTCGTCGAGCAGGCCCAGGTTGACCAGGCTGTTGCCGAGCGTGCGGCCCATGAGGTACTCGAGCGACAGGTAGTAGACGCGCTTGGCGTCCTGCTCGTAGTAGGTGTCCTGCGTGCGGACCCAGCGCTCGATCATCCGGTCCCGCACCGCCAGCGCGAGGGCGACGTACGGCTCCCACTCGCTGTCCACGTGCTGGGGCAGCTCGGCGAGCGTGTACTCGAGGTGGCCGAGGATCGCCCGCTTGAGGGACTCCGCGTCCATGCCGAGGCTGTCGTAGGGAAGGCTCTGGAGCGGCGCGCCGGGACCCCACCGCGCGGACTCGTCGGTCTTGAACGTCATGGGCACCTCCTGCCGGTGATGACGCGCCTGAGCGCCCTGCGAGGCTAGCACGGCGGCGCCACCTCCGGATCACGTGAGCGTGACGCGCGCGGGAGGAAACGTCAAGGTGAAGCGCTTGACCTTGTGCGCCCTCCACGGCCCCGCTATCATGCGCGGCAGATGCGACAGTCGGTCCCGCCGAGAGGATGCGCATGGACAACGTAGAGTTCGACGGCGCGCCGGCCGCCAACTTGACCACGATGGTCATGGCGTTCGGGGGATGGATCGACGCCGGCCGGGCGGCTACGGGCGCCTTGCGTCACCTGGTCCGTGACCTCCCGGCCTCGCGGCTGGCGCGGATCAACCCCGAGGAGTTCTTCGTGTTCACCCAGGAGCGGCCCGAGGTGCGGTTGAGGCCCGACGGAGGGCGCGACCTCCACTGGCCACGCAGCGAGTTCTTTGCGTGGCATCCCGGAGACGAACGGGACGGTCTCCTCCTGTTCTGCGGCCCGGAGCCCCACCAGCGGTGGCAGACCTACACGAAGGCGTTCCTCGACGTGGCCGAGCGCTGCGGGGTGAAGCGGATCGTCTCGCTCGGAGCCCTCCTGGCGGGCGCGCCTCATACGCGACCCGTGCGGGTCACGGCTCGCTGCACCGACCCCGCCGCAAAGGAGATGCTCGAAGCCTGGGGCATCTATCGTCCGCCAACCTACGAAGGCCCGACCGGTATCACCACGGTCATCCTGGACGCGGCGGAGCGACAGGGCATGCAGCATGTCGGCTTCATGGGGCAAGCGCCGCACTACCTCCCGGATTCCGAGAATCCGGCCGCGATCGAGACCCTGGTGGCCTACACGGCCCGCTTGCTCAACCTGAGCCCGGACATGTCGCATTTCGCCGAGGCCATCCAGGAGTTCCGCGTCCAGTGCGATCAGGCGGTCGCTCGGGACCGCGCCACCCGAGAGCACGTGCGGAAGCTGGAGCAGGAGTACGACGCCGCGGTGGGCGAGGAGCAGCCACCGCTGCCCGCTGGCGAGCTCGACTCGGACCGGCTGATGCGAGACGTCGAGGACTTCCTGCGCCGTCAGCGGGAGAGTGACGACAAGGAGAGCCCGCCGTGAAAGTCATCGATGCCATCGCCCGCATCCTCAAGACCGAGGGCGCCGAGTTCCTGAGCGCCTATCCGACGACGCCGCTGATCGAGGCCGCGGCCAAGGCCGAGATCCGCCCCGTGCTCTGCCGCCAGGAGCGGGTGGGCGTCGGCATCGCCGACGGCTATGCCCGGGTCAAGAATGGCAAGACGCTCGCCGCGTTTTGCATGCAATATGGCCCCGGGGCCGAGAACGCCTTCCCCGGCGTCGCGACCGCGTACTCCGACTCCACGCCGATGCTGCTGCTGCCGCTCGGCCATCAGCGTGACCGGGCCCAGGTCTTCCCCCTGTTCAGCTCGGCTCGGACCTTCGCGTCGGTGACCAAGTCGGTCGAGACCATCACGGTGGGTAGCCAGGTCGCCGACGTCATGCGCCGCGCCATCAGCGTGATGCGGATGGGCCGTCCGGGTCCCGCGATGGTCGAGATTCCCGCCGACGTCGTGAACGAGGAGGTGCCGGACGCCATCATCGAGGCGTACCGGCCGGTCAAGGTGACCGCCGCGGGCGCGAACGCGCGAGAAGTCGAGACGGCCGCCCGCGTGCTCCGGGAGGCGCGCCGCCCGGTGATCCACGCCGGCCAGGGGGTGCTGTACTCGGAGGCATCGGATGACCTGCTCGAGCTGGCCGAGCTGCTCCAGGCGCCGGTCATGGTCACGCTCGAGGGCAAGAGCGCCTTCCCGGAGGATCACGCGCTCGCGCTCGGGACGGGCGGTCCGGTCGTGACCGGGCACACGCTGCAGTATCTCCGCGAGGCGGACGTGGTCTTCGGCATCGGGTGCAGCTTCACCCGGCACGGCATGGCGACGGCCATCCCCGCCGGCAAGACGCTCATCCACGCGACCAACGACGAGCGCGATCTCAACAAGAGCTACGTCGCGGACTACCCGCTCCTGGGCGACGCCCGCCTCGTGCTGCGCCAGTTCATCGAGGCGGTCAAGAGCCAGGGCGGCCGCCCGGCCGGCCGGGAAGGGGTGCGCGCGGAGCTCGAGCGCGTGCGCGCGGCGTGGCTCGGCGAATGGGCGCCGACGCTGGGCTCGGCCGAGGTCCCGATGACCCCCTATCGGGTCATCGCCGAGTTCATGCGCGCCGTGAACCCGCGTGAAGCGATCGTCACGCACGACTCGGGAAGCCCGCGCGACCAGCTCCTGCCCTTCTACCGCGCCGTCTCGCCCCGCGGCTACCTCGGCTGGGGCAAGTCGCACGCCCTCGGCACCGGGCTCGGCCTCATCATCGGCGCCAAGCTCGCCGCCCCCGACAAGTTCTGCGTCAACTTCATGGGCGACGCCGCCTTCGGCATGACCGGGCTCGATTTCGAGACGGCGGTGCGCTGCGGGATCCCCATTCTGACCGTGGTGCTCAACAACTCGGCGATGGCCATCGAGATCCCGCACCTCGTGGTGTCCCACGACAAGTACGGCACGCGCGACATCGGCGGCCGCTACGCGGACCTGGGGCGCGCCATGGGCGGCTGGAGCGAGCGGGTCGAGCGGCCCGAGGACATCGCGGGCGCGTTCGCCCGGGCCCGGAGGCCACCGAGGGCGGGCAGGCGGCGCTGCTCGAGTTCATCACCAGCCAGGAGACGCGCTTCTCGAACCGCGGGGTGCTGCGGTAGGGTGACCGGAAAGACTACGGGGCAGGCGATGCCTTGACGGCTCGCCTGCCCCGTTTCCCCGAATCGCGGAATTTTTGGTGGAGCTGAGGGGGCTCGAACCCCTGACCCCAAGACTGCCAGCCTTGTGCTCTCCCAACTGAGCTACAGCCCCACCGCGTCGCCCAGCTTACTGAGCGTGCGTTCTTTTGTCAAGATTGACGATACTTGCGCACGTGCTCACGCGCCGGCCGCCTGCTTGGCGGCATTCGAGCGCCGCGTCGTAGTTCGGCTCGGTGGTGATCTCCTTCACGTACTCCACGTGCTTGACCTTGCCGTCCTTGCCCACCACGAAGACGGCGCGCGCGGTGAGGCCGGCGAGCGGGCCTTCCTTCACCAGCACGCCGTAGTTCTGCGCAAACGACCGCTCGCGGAAATCGGAGAGGGTCTTCACCGCGGTGACGCCGGCCGCCCCGCACCAGCGCTTCTGGGCGAAGGGCAGGTCCATGCTCACGGTCCACACTTCGACGTTGGCGCCGAGCTTGCCCGCCTCCTGGTTGAACCGGCGCGTCTCGGTGTCGCACACCGGCGTGTCGAGCGAGGGCACCGCGCTCAGCACGATGACCTTCCCCTTGGCCTGACTCAGCTTCACCGGCTGCAGGCCGTTGTCCACCGCGGTGAAATCGGGCGCGTCGCCGCCCGCCTTGATCTCGGGCCCGCCCAGCGCGATCGGATTGCCTTTGAACATCACCGCGCCTGCTCTGTCGGCCATGGGCCACCTCCGGGTTATGGGTTGCAGATGAGAGAGCCTATCGACAAAGGGTTGAGCAGCACTTAGCCTACACCAGGCCGGGTAACCGGAACAGCGCCGGGTCCGCAAGGCGACACGTTGACGAGAACGAACAAGAGGGCGACGGTGTCCTGGTGAAGCCGACGATCGATGCGAAGGAGCTCGCGAGGCTATACGGAGACCAGCGCTTCACCGCGGAGGACATCGCGCAGCGACTCGGCAGCAGTGCAACGACCATCCGTCGTCGGCTTCGCTCTCACGGTCTCGATCCCCGCTCGCGCGGTCCGCGACCGCGTGAGCGTGCTATCGACGGTTGGACGAGCGAGCTCGCCTACGCGATCGGTCTGCTCGCCACCGACGGAAATCTCTCCAAGGATGGTCGGCATCTCACGGTGACCTCCGCGGATCCGGATCTTCTTGATGTGCTGCGGGCATGTCTGGCGCTTCAAGGACCTGTGAGGCAGGTGGGGTCCCGAGGTCGATGCCACCGGGTCCAGTGGAGTGATCGGTGCTTCTACAGGTGGATCGAAAGCATTGGTCTCTCGCCCGCAAAGAGCAGATCCATCGGGCTACTCGCCATCCCGGATCAGTACTTCGCGGACTTCGCGCGTGGATGCATCGATGGCGATGGATCCATCGTTGTGTACGTGGATCGTTACCACTGCGGCAAGGATCCACGGTACGTCTATGAACGTCTGTATGTCACCCTCGTGTCCGCGAGTCGACTGTTTGTCGATTGGTTCAGAGCCACCCTGTTCCGACTCATTGACATCCGCGGGTCGATCTCGGAGAGAGTGTCACGTTCGGGACGGCCCTACTGGGTGCTGCGCTACGCTCGACGAGAATCCAGCCGATTGTTGCCCTGGCTCTACTACGCACCGTCGGTTCCGTGCTTGGCGCGCAAGAGGGCACGATCTGAGCCGTTTCTTCGGCTGACGGGAACACGCTAGAATGGGACCCTGGGTTTGCCGGAGTGGCGAAATTGGCAAACGCGCCGCACTCAAAATGCGGTGCTCGCAAGGGCCTGCGGGTTCGAGTCCCGCCTCCGGCACCAACCCTTTCCTCGAGGTGAGCCGGCATGACCACCGCGACGCGTAGCGCCCTGCACACGCCCCTCTGCGAGCGCCTCGGCATCCGCTACCCGATCTGCCAGGCCGGCATGGCCTTCGTGGCCCGCGCGCAGCTCGCGGCCGCGGTCTCCGCGGCGGGCGGGCTGGGCGTCATCGCGGCCGCGCACGGCAGCGCGAAGGATCTGCGGGAAGAGATCCACCGCGTGCGCGATCTCACCGACAAGCCCTTCGGGGTCGACATCCTCTTCGCGAGCGTGCGGACCAGCGGACAGGAGACGGAGCGCTTCACCGATTCCGTGAAGGGCTGGATCGACGTGACGCTGGAGGAGCGGGTGCCGGTGCTGATCGCGGGACTGGGCAACCCGGGGCCGGTGACCGCGGAGGCGCACCGCCTCGGCATCACCGTGATGGCCCTCTGCGGCAACGTGAAGCAGGCGCGCGATCACGCGGCCAACGACGTGGACGTGATCATCGCGCAGGGGCACGAGGGCGGCGGCCACACCGGGCGCGTCGGCGGGGTCGTGCTCACGCCCGCGGTGGTGGACGCGGTGGCGCCGCGCCTGGTGGTCGCGGCGGGCGGGCTGGCCGACGGGCGCGGGCTGGTGGCCGCGCTCGCCCTGGGAGCCGCCGGCGTCTGGATGGGCACGCGCTTCATCGCCACGCGCGAAGCGTACGGCCACGACAACTACAAGCAGAAGATCGCGGCCACTGATGAAGAAGGAACGGTGGTGACTCGCGCGGTGTCCGGCAAGCCCAATCGCCAGATCCGGAACGCCTTCACCCGCGAGTGGGAGAGCCGGCAGGCCGAGATCCAGCCCTTTCCCGTGCAGTACGAGCGCGTCGGCAAGCCCGCGGCGATTCGCGCGCGCGAGGAGGGCGACGTCGAGCACGGCAGCGCGGCGGCCGGCCAGTCGGCGGGCCTCGTGCACGACGTGCGGCCGGTCGCCGACGTGATGGCGTCGATCGTGGATCAGGCGGAGGCGATCCTGCGGCGTCTCGGCTCCCGAGCGTGAGCCGCCCGCTCGAAGGGCGGGTGGCCGTCATCACCGGCGGCTCGCGCGGCATCGGCCGCGGCATCGCGCTCCGGCTCGCCCGGGACGGTGCGCACTGCGCGATTATTTACCGGAAAGATGCCCCCGCCGCGCTCCAGACGGTGGCCGAGCTCGAGGCGCTGGGCGTGCGCGCGATCGCGGAGCGCCTCGAGCTCGCCGAGCCGGAGCAGGTCGCGCCGGTCTTCGAGCGGATCGGCGCCGCGCTCGGACGCGTGGACGTGCTGGTGGCGAATGCGGCCGCGACCGCGTTCCGGCCGATGCTGGAGCAGAAGCCGCACAATGTCCGCCGCACCTTTGCGATCTCGGTGGACGCCTTCGTGGCGATGACGCAGGCGGCGGTCCCGCTGATGCAGGGCGGGCCCGGGCGCATCGTGCTGATCTCCGGCATCGACAGCTTCCAGGCCATGGGCGGACACGGCGTGCTGGGCGCGGCGAAGGCCGCCGCCGAGAGCCTGGTGCGCGGTCTTGCGCTGGAGCTGGGGCCGCTCGGCATCACGGTGAACGCGGTGACCCCGGGCTTCGTCACGACCGATTCGTCCACCTACTACGTCACCCAGGGACTCGGGCTCGACTACGAGCGGGCCACCGCGCGCCTCCTCGCGGCCACCCCGGTGCGCCGGCACGGGACGCCCGAAGACGTGGCGGGCCTGGTGGCCTACCTGGTCTCGGACGCCGCGTCGTTCCTGACCGGGCAGTGCATCGTCATCGACGGCGGGCTCACCATCACCTCGCCTCTCAGTCGCATGGAGGACGGGCCCTGATCGTGTAGACTGGCTGCCATGTCGTCGTCTCCGTGGTTCGAGCCGCTGCCGGCCCGGGCGACCTACCAGGCGGAGGCGCACGCGGAGAATCGCGTGGCCCTCGCGGAGGCCGCCGCGGCCGCCTGCGCGCGCACCGCGCCCGCCCTGCTGGCGATGCAGAAGCCCGAGGGCTACTGGGTGGGCGATCTCCTCGCCGACTCCACGCTCGAGTCCGACTACGTGCTGCTGCAGCTCTGGCTGCACCCGCCGCGGGACGGAGAGTGGAAGCCGCCCTCGTGGGACCGCATCCAGCGGGCGCGCGAGGCCATCCTGGCGCGGCAGAAGTCGGACGGCGGCTTCAACATCTACCCGGACGGCCCCGCCGACGTCAACGCCACCATCAAGGCGTACATGGCCCTCAAGCTCGCGGGGCTCGGAGCCAACCGCGAGCCGATGCAGCGGGCGCGCGACGCGATCCTCAACCTGGGCGGCATCCAGGAGGCGAACAGCTACGTCCGGATCAACCTGAGCCTCTTCGGCCTGTATCCGCAGCGCCACGTGCCCACGGTCCCGGTGGAGCTGGTCCTGCTGCCGGGCGGGCTCATCTACGAGATGTCGTCCTGGACGCGCGCGATCGTCATGCCGCTGACCATCATCCAGGCCAAGACGGACACGCGCCCCGTGCCGGCGGGCTTCACCCTGGACGAGCTGGAGGTGCCGGGCAAGAGCTTCAAGCTGCCGAAGCGCGACCGGCTCTCCGCGCTGTTCCGCCAGCTCGACATCGCGCTCAAGATGTGGGCGATGCGCGGGCCGGAGATGATCCGGCGGCCCGCGATCCGCGAGGCCGAGAAGTGGGTCCTGGATCACACGCGGAACAGCGACGGGCTCGGCGCGATCTACCCGTCGATGATGTACCTGATCATGGCGCTGGATGTCGCTCGGCTACGCGCGCGACCATCCCGACCTCGTCGAGGCCATCCGCCAGTTCGACGGCCTGCTGATCGAGACGCGCCGACGCGCTTCTATTTCCAGCCCTGCTTCTCGCCGGTGTGGGACACCGCCATCGCGGCGTTCGCGCTCGGGGAGATGGGCGCGGTGGCGCCCGCCGCGATGCGGCGCGGCGCCGACTGGCTGCTCGCCAAGGAAGTCCGGCGCAAGGGCGACTGGTCGGTGAAGCGCCCGGATCTCGAGCCGTCCGGCTGGTCCTTCGAGTTCGCCAACGAGTTCTATCCCGACATCGACGACACCGCGATGGTGCTGCTGGCCCTGCAGCACGCCGAGGCGTCCGATCCGGCCGCGCAGGCAGCGGTGCGAGCGGCGCGCGGTGACCTGGCTCGTCGCCATGCAGTCGAGCGACGGCGGCTGGGCCGCCTTCGACGCCGACAACAACTGGGCATTCCTGAACCGCGTCCCGTTCGCCGACCACAACGCGATGCTCGACCCGTCCTGCCCGGACATCACCGGCCGCGTGCTCGAGGCGCTGTGCCGCCACGGCTTCGAGCTCGCGGCATCCCGCCGATCGAGCAGGGCGTCGGGCTTCCTCCTCGAGTACGCAGGAGCGCGACGGCAGCTGGTACGGGCGCTGGGGCGTCAACTACCTCTACGGCACCTTCCTCGCGCTGCGCGGCCTCGCGGGCCGCCGAGCGATCGCGAGCGCCTCCAAGGCGGTGCGCAAGGCGGGCGAGTGGCTCCGCTCGGTGCAGAACGCGGACGGCGGCTGGGGCGAGAGCTGCGCCAGCTACGACGAGGGCCGCTTCGTGCCCGCGCCGAGCACCGCCTCGCAGACCGCGTGGGCGCTGCTCGGCCTGATCGCGGCCGGCGAGGGCGATACCGAGGCGCCTCGTCCGCGGGCATCGAGTACCTGGTCGGACACCCAGAAGCCGGACGGGACCTGGGACGAGCACCTGGCCACCGGCACCGGCTTCCCCAACGTGTTCTACCTGCGCTACACGCTCTACCGGAACTACTTCCCGCTGCTCGCGCTGACCCAGGCCCGCCGCGCCATCGAGGAGGCGGAGCGCGCCCTGCGCCTCGTGCAGGACGCGGCCCCGTCGCACCCGCTGCGCTGAGCGCCTCGGGCTAGACGCCCGGGGCCGAAGGCTCCAGCGCCGCCGCGCCCGACTCCAGCGCCACCGCCGCTGCGTAGATCGTCGCGGCGATCCGCACCGCGTCGTTGACGTGGTCGGGCGTGAGCCCGCCGTCGGTCACCGTCTTCTCGTGCGCGCGCACGCATATCTCGCAGCCGTTGATCGCGCTCACCGCCAGGGCCATGAGCTCGAAGTCGGTCCTGTTGGTCGCGGGCTGCGCGAGCCGGTTCATCCGGAGCCCGGCCGGCTTCTCACCGTAGATCGGCTTCCCGACCATGTGGCGGAAGCGGTAGTAGACATTGTTCATCGCCATGAGCGCCGCGGCCGCCCGGGCGTCCTCCACCACGTCGGCCCCGGCTGCGGTGAGGGCCGCGGCGACCACCGCGTCCCGGAGCGGCGCGTGGCGGGCGGCGACCGCCGCGGCCGCCGCCACGCCCCAGCGCTGAGCCTCCGAGGCGCTCCCCGCGCAGCACCGCCTGCAGGTTCAGGCGGATGTCCTTGGCCGCGTCGGGAATCGCTCCGCGAAGCTGCTCGAGCGCGTCCATCTCACGCCACCTGCAGCGTGGCTTCGCCCGCCTTCCAGTTGCACGGGCAGAGCTCGCCGGTCTGGAGCGCATCCAGCACTCGCACGACCTCGTCGACGTTGCGGCCGACCGACAGGTCGTTCACGCTGGCCCAGCGGATGATGCCCTGCGGGTCCACGATGAAGGTGGCCCGCAGCGGCACGCCCTCGCCCTGGTGCAGGATGCCGAGCGCGGTCGAGAGCTCGCGCTTGGTGTCGGCCAGCATGGGGAAGGGCAGGGTCTTGAGATCCGGGTGATCGCGCCGCCACGCGAGGTGGACGAAGTGCGTGTCGGTGCTCATGCCGAGCACCTGGGCGTCGCGGTCACGGAAATCCCCGTTCCGCCTGCCGAACTCGGCGATCTCGGTGGGACAGACGAAGGTGAAGTCCATGGGCCAGGAGAAGAGCACCAGCCACTGGCCGGGATAGCTGCGGTTGCTGATCTGGGTGAATTCCTTGCCTCGGTCGAGGCTGACGGCGGCCTGGAGGTCGAACTCGGGCAGACGGTCTCCGATCGTCAACATGACTTGGCTCCTTTTCTTGCGCGCCGCGGGGGCGCGTATGGGTTCGGTTTCCCTACTTCAGATGATTAGGGTACCCTAAAGGATGCAGCCGGACGACTTCGGGGGGGGCGGGAGGGGCGGATCAGGCGGTCGCGAGCGCGTGGTACGCGGCCCGGGCCAGGCCCGGGAGCTCCGGGTCCCGGGCTCCCATGATCAGGACGGTGTCGCCCGGCCGGGCCTCCGCCCGGATCCAGTCGACCACCGCCGGATGGTCTCGACGCGTACCCGCAGCCCAGGGCGGCCGGCAGGTCGGCGGCGAGCATACGGCTCGAGATGTCCTTGCCACGGTGCCGCCGGCGTAGAAGATCTCCGCGTAGCAGAGGCGGTCCACGGGCCGAAGCAGCCGCGGCATCAGCTCTCGCAGCTCCGGCCGCAGGAAGCGGGCGGGCCCGAAGCCGTGGGGCTGGAAGACCGCCAGGACGCGCGCCGCGCCGGCCTGGGCCGCGGTGATCGCCGCGCGCAGCTTCTCCCCGTTGTGCGCGTAGTCGTCCACCACCCGGATGCCCGACGCGGTCACGCCGATCACCTCGAAGCGGCGCGCGACGCCTGGGAAGCGGGCGAGCAGGGCCGCCACCGTCGCCGGGGCGATGCCCAGGTCGAGCGCGATCAGCGCGGCGGCGGCCGCGTTCTCCAGGTTGTGGAGGCCGGGCTGAGGCACGTCGAGGACGAGCGGCCCCGCCGGGAGGCGCAGGATCCCGCGCGCGCGATGAGGACCCGTGCTCGTGACCTCGAGGGGGGTGTCGGCATTCGGTCCCGCGCCATAGGTGCGTGCGCCCACCGCGCGGCCCAGCGTGACCGCCTCGGGCGACGCGCTGTTGACCAGCAGCCGGCCGGAGCGCTTGGCGAAGGCCTCGAACTGGGGCATCAGCGCGTCCACTTCGCCGTGATCGCGGCTGATGTTGTGAATGAGCCCGAGCGCGGCGTGGTAGCCGGTCAGCGTGCCGTCGGACTCGCAGGCCTCCGCGGCCACCGGGCCGTCCACCGGGCCCGGCAGGAAGCAGCCGCTGGTTCCATCGCCGGCGAGCGCGGCGCCCCCCAGCACGGTGGCGGCCAATCCCGCCTCCCGGGTGAGCCAGCCCACCATGCCGGTGATCGTGCTCTTGCCGCTGGTCCCGGCGATGGCGACGCCCGGCCGTCCCGCATCGACCACCTCGGCCAGCAGCGCCGGGCGCGGAACGCGCTCGAGCCCGAGCGCGCGGGCGGCGCGGACCTCCGGCGTCTCCGCTTCCACCGCGGTGGAATACACGAAGCGGTCGAGATCCGCGGTCACCGCGGAGCCGTCCTGAGGCTTGACGACGATGCCGAGCGCAGCCAGCCCGGCGGCCACCTGCGCGTTCTTGCCCTGATCGAAGGATCGGTCGGAGCCCTGCACGGCGTGGCCCCGGGCCCGCATGAGCCGCGCCAGCGGATTCATCCCGACGCCGGCGATGCCGGAGAAGTGATAGCGCACACTTCATCCTGCCACGAATCGCGGATCGAATAATCCGACGGATTTTCGCCCACCCCGCCAGGGCGAAGCGCCCGATGCTGGCTCGTAAGGCATTGATTTGGTGTTCTTGGATCCCTGGCACCGCGATTGCGAACACAGCGCGCCCGAGGAGGGATGCCATGAACATCGCCGAGGCCGAGGCCATTGTCGTGAAGGGGCGTTTCCGCGGCTCCCCCAGGACCGCGAGCGGCGGGTACGTCGCCGGGCTGCTCGGCCGACACGTGGACGGTCCGGCGCGGGTGAGCCTCGACGCTCCGATCCCGGTGGATCGCGCGTTCGGGATCGAGCGGCTCGCGGACGGGCGCGTGATGCTGTCCGACGAGAGCGCGGCCGTCCTCGCCCACGCCGAGCCCGCCACGCTGCAGATCGAGCCGCCCACGCCGCCATCGTTCGCCGAGGCGCAGTGGGCCGCCGAGCGCTACCTGGGATTCACCGAGCACGCATTCCCGGAGTGCTTCGTCTGCGGACCCGCCCGAGAGTGGGGCGACGGGCTCGCCATCTTCCCCGGCCCGCTGCCGGGTCGGCACCTGGTGGCGGCGCCCTGGGCTCCGGATCCGACGCTCTTCGACAAGCACGGCGCGATGCGCCCCGAGTTCGTCTGGGCCGCGCTCGATTGCCCGACCGGGTTCGCGCTGCTCGAGGCCTTCGGCCGGCGCAAGGCGGTGCTGAGCCAGCTGACCGTCAGCCTCATCCGTCCGCTCGAGGTCGGCGCGCGGTGGATCGTGATGGGCTGGCCCTTTGCGTCGGATGGCCGGAACCTGCTCGGCGCGTCCGCGATCGTATCGGAGAGCGGCGAGCTCCACGCGCTCGCTTCCGCGCTGCTGGTCTGCGCGGACTGACTCAGGCCCCGGCGGTCGGCCGGCGGCGGACGAGCTGCAGGCTCGTCAAGGTGAGGACCGGCTCGCTGCGCTGGTTGATCGTGGTCCAGTTCAGCCGCACGATGCCGCGGTCGGGCTTCGAGCTGGACGGCCGCTGCTCCAGCACCTGCACCGTCGCCCGCAGCGTGTCGCCGGGACGCACCGGCCGCAGCCAGCGGACCTCGTCCACGCCCGGCGAGCCCAGGCTGCAGGCGGCCAGCGCGCGGGTTTGCAGGAAGAGCCGGAACGTCAGCGCCATCGTCTGGAAGCCGCTCGCGATGAGGCCTTCGTAGATCGTCGCCTTGGCGGCCTCGACGTTGAGATGGAATGGCTGGGGATCGAAGGCCATCGCAAAATCGATGATCTGGCCCTCGGTGACCGTGATGCCCTCGGTGCGGAACTCCCGTCCGGGTGTGAAGTCCTCGAAGTAGACGTCGCCCGCGGTCATCGGCCCTCCTCGGGTGGCTTGGCTCCCACCCGGTCCACGATCAGCCGGTAGTGCTCGGGACGGCGGTGACGGGCGAAATTGAAGATCGTGTCCTTGTAGACGCGCGTGAGGTCGAGATCGCAGCGCGCGGTGATGAGCTCGTCGCCGAGCGTGGCGGCCTGGGCCACGATCTCGCCGGATGGCGCGATGATGGCGCTCTGGCCGATCAGATCGCAGCCTTCCTCCCGGCCGCATTTGGCCACGCCGACCACCCAGGTCGCGTTCTGGTAGGCTCCGGCCTGCATCACGAGGTGATTGTGGAAAGGGCCGAGCGCGTCCTGCTCGGGCGCGGGCGGGTTGTGCGCGGGCGTGTTGTAGCCGAGCAGGACCATCTCGACGCCCTGCAATCCCATCACGCGATAGGTCTCCGGCCAGCGCCGGTCATTGCAGATGCACAGGCCCCAGCACGCCGCCGAGCGTGCGCCAGACCGGAAAGCCGAGATCGCCCACGTCGAAGTACCGCTTCTCGAGGTGCTGGAACGGGCGCCACGGCTCGTGCTCGGCATGGCCGGGGAGGTGGACCTTCCGGTACTTGCCCACGAGGCGTCCGGCGCGATCCACCAGGATCGCCGTGTTGTAGCGTCGGAGCGCGCCGCCGTCCCGCACGAGCTCGGCATAGCCCAGGCAGAACGCCATCCCGAGCCGCGCCGCCTCGTCGAAGAGCGGCCGGGTCTCGGGACCGGGCATGTCCCGCTCGAAGAAGGCGTCGATCTCGGCCGGATCCTCCATCCACCAGCGCGGGAAGAAGGTGGTCAGGGCGAGCTCGGGAAAGACGACGAGATCGCAGCCGCGCCCCTGGGCCTGCCCGAGCAGGTCCAGGAGGCGCTTGACGACCAGGCCCCGGCCGTCGTTCCGCGCGATGGGCCCGAGCTGCGCGGCCCCGACCGTGATGACGCGGGCCATCCCGCCCCCGCGATCAGGCGATGCTGGCCAGCTTGGCCTGGATCTGCATCTTCGGGACCGCGCCCACCACCTGGTCGCGAACCTTGCCGTCCTTCACGAACAGGACGGTCGGGATCGACCGGATGCCGTAGCGGGCGGCCAGACCCGGGTTCTCGTCCACGTTCACCTTCGCCAGGGTCACCTTGCCGCCCGAATTCTTGGCCAGGTCCTCCAGGACCGGCCCGATGGCCCGACAGGGCCCGCACCACTCGGCCCAGAAGTCCACCATCATCACGCCTTCGGCGGCCACCAGCGCCTCGTCGTAGTTGCGCTCGTCGAGGTGTTGCAGCCACTCGGTCTCGTTGCTCATGGCTCTGTCCTCCCGCCGTTTAGATGGTACGACCGGGTCCGGCGATGCTCGGGTCGGACCGGCTTCCAAGAGTAAGATGGAACGGCTGCCGATGCCCTCGATCCGGCTCGATCATATCGCGATTGCCTTGCCCCGCATCGCCGATGCCCCATCCGTCCTGGTGGCGGTGCTGGGCGGCGTCCCGGAGCGGATCCAGCCCTCCGGGGTGTTCCGGTGGGCGAGCTGGACCTACGCGGGCGGGGGCCGCATCGAGATCCTGGAGCCCCTGGGCGCGGACGGCTTCGTCCACCGGTTCCTGGCCGCCCACGGCCCCGGTGTCCATCACGTCACGTTCAAGGTGCCGGACCTCGACGCGGCCTGCCGGCGGGCCCAGCATCAGGGCTACGGCATCGTGGGTCGCGACGAGTCCGATCCATCGTGGAAGGAAGCCTTCCTTCATCCCAAGCAGGCTCTCGGCATCGTGGTTCAGCTCGCGGAGGCTGGGCGGCCGGCGCCCGAGCGAGATCCGGTCGAGCTCCCACCGGGGCGGCCGGACGCTCCGCCGTCCGTGGGCATCGTGGCCCTCCGCATGAACGCGCACTCGAGGGCGCGGGCGCTCACACAGTGGCGCGACATTCTCATGGCCGATGTCCTGGATGGACCGGCCGGCGGGCTCACGTTCCGCTGGCCCGATTCGCCGATACGAATTCTCGTGGACGTCGATCCGACCGCGGCGGAGGGTCCGCGCGCAATCGAGCTCTCGAGCGAGCGTGAGCTGGCGGGCCTGGAGGAGGCGGGCGCCCGCCTCGGCATCCAGCTCGCGCAGCGGTGCGCCTGATGCCACCCGGTACCTAGGAGGCAACGCGATGGATTTTTTCACGACCGATCTCCGGGCCCTGCTGATCGGCCTGGCCGGCACCGCCGCGCAGACCGCCGGTCGGGTAGTTCTGGTCCTGGTCGCCGGGTACTTCGGCGCGCGCGTCCTGCGCACGCTGGTCGATCACCTCGAGCACGTCCTCGTCGTGGCGGGCGAACGGACCGGCGCGCTACCCGGGGTGACCCGCTCGCGGGTGACGACGCTCACCAGCGTGCTGCGAACCCTGGCGCTGGTCGGGCTCTGGTCCGTGGTGGTCGTCATCTGTCTCTCGCAGCTCGGCTACGACGTGCGGCCCATCCTGGCCGGCGCGGGCATCGTCGGCCTCGCGGTGGGCTTTGGCGCGCAGCATCTGGTGCGCGACGTCATCGCCGGCTTCTTTCTCGTGCTCGAGGACCAGGTGCGGGTGGGCGACGTGGCGGTGGTCAACGGCACCGGCGGCCTCGTGGAGACCGTGACCTTCCGCACCATCGTGCTGCGCGACCTCGCGGGCACCGTGCACATCTTCCCGAACGGCAGCGTGACCACCCTCGCCAACATGACCAAGGACTGGTCGGGCTACGTGGTGGACGTGGAGGTCGGCTACCAGGAGGATCCCGATCGGATCGTCGCGCTCATGCGGCGCGTGTTCGAGGAGCTGCGTCGGGATCCCACCCACGGGCCGTTGATCATCGAGCCCATCGAGATCTTCGGGGTGGACGCTTTCAAGGACTCGACCGTGGTGATCAAGGCCCGCCTCAAGACGGTACCCATCCAGCAGTGGAGCGTTGGCCGCGAGTACCGGCGCCGCCTCCTTCTGGCCTTCGTGGCCGAGGGCGTCGAGTTTCCCGCGCCGCGAGTGGTCCAGGTCGGCGACGCCGGCAAGCCCTTCTCGTTGCTCATGATGCAGGCCCCCGCTCCACTGCCGCGCGAGGCGCCATCCGATGACAGCCACCGTCACCCGGACACCCAGGGATGATCGTAAGATCTTGATTTAACTGGCGTCGATCGTGGTCCAGTTTTTGAACTCCTCCGGAGACCTGGCGGGAGGGCCACGAGCGAATGAACCTTGGCGGGCTGGGGCGGGTGTTCTCGAGCGATCTGGCGGTTGACCTGGGCACGTCCAACACCCGGCTCTACGTCCGGGGCCAGGGCGTGGTCCTCGACGAGCCGTCCGTGGTGGCGGTCGACATGAGCGGGGCCGTCCAGGCGGTGGGGAACGACGCCAAGGCCATGCTCGGGCGGGCCCCGGGGTCGGTCCAGGTCGTCCGGCCCCTCCGTCACGGCGTCATCGCCGACTTCGATCGCACCCAGAAGATGTTCCGCTACTTCATCAACAAGACCCGCCGCCGCTGGAGCTTCGTGCAGCCGCGCCTCGTGATCATCACCCCCGCGGGCATCACCCAGGTCGAGCGGCGGGCCGTCCGGGACGCGGCGCAGCAGGCCGGCGCGCGCGAGGTCTATCTCGTGCAGGCGTCCATGGCGGCGGCGCTCGGCGCGGGCTTGCCGGTGGAGCAGCCCGGGGCGAGCATGATCGTGGACGTCGGCGGCGGCACCACCGAGGTCGCGGTCATGTCACTGTGCGGGATCGTCTACTCGGAGTCGCTGCGCATCGCGGGCGACGAGATGAACCAGGCGATCATCCACTACCTCCGCCGCGCCTACGATCTGCTCGTCGGAGAGCGCCGCGCCGAGGACGCCAAGATTCGTCTGGGCTCGGCCTATCCCAAGGGCGACGACCATGAGCCGATGGAGGTGCAGGGTCGCGATCTGCTCGACGGCCTACCCAAGACGGTCGTGATCACCGCATTGGAAGTCCGCGAGGCCCTGCGGGAGCCGGTCGCCGACATCATCACCGCGGTGCGCGCGTGCCTCGAGCACACCCCGCCCGAGCTGGCCGCCGACATCAGCGACAACGGCATCGTGCTCACCGGCGGCGGCGCGCTCCTGCGCGGGCTGGACGAGCTCATGCACCAGGAGACCGGGCTCAGCATCCGCGTGACCGAGGATCCGCTCACGTGTGTCGCCCGCGGCGCCGGCATGATCCTCGATCAGCTCGGCATCCTGAAGCGCGTCGCGATTCCCGCCTAGCCGCTCCGCCCCGCGCGTTCCGGCGGTTGCCGCCGGCCTCGGCTGGGGATAGGCTCGGGGCGATGTCGACACCCCGCGCCAGCCGATGATCCGGGACCGCTACGGCCTCTCCCTCTCGACGTCCTCCGCGGTCGCGGCGCAGGCCTACGTGGAGGGCGTGGACCGGTTTCTCGCCGCCCAGGCCGCACCGGAGGAGTGCTTCGATCAGGCGGTGGCCGCCGATCCCGGCTTCGCCCTGGCCCATATCGGCCGGGCTCGGAGCCTTCAGCTCCTGGGCCGCGGCGCCCTCGCGCAGGCGGCCGCCGCGCGGGCGCGCGAGCTCGGCGCCCCCCTCGATCGGCGCGAGCGGCAGCAGGTCGAGGCGCTGGGGCTCGCCGTCTCCGGCCAGGGCGCGCGCGCGCTGGCCCTCATTCAGGAGCACCTCGCCGAGTTCCCACGGGACGTCATGGCGCTCGGCGCGGCCAACGGCATCTACGGGCTCATCGGGTTCAGCGGGCGGCAGGACCGCAACGAGGCCATGCTGGCGCTGCTGGAGTCGGTCGCGCCCGTATATGGAGACGACTGGTGGTTCCTGGGCGCGCACGGCTTCGCTCGCACGGAGGCGCTCGGCTGGAAGGCGGGCGCGCCGCTCATCGAGCGCTCGCTCACGCTCGCGCCCCGCAATGCCCACGCCGCCCACGCCTGGGCCCACGTGTGCTACGAGAAGGGGGACGATCGCGCCGGGGCGGCGTTCGTCACGGACTGGCTGCCCGAGTATCCGAAGACGGGCTCGCTCCATTGCCATCTCTCGTGGCACCGGGCGGTGTTCGAGCTGGGGCAGGGCTGTCCCGACGCGGCGCTCGCACTCTACGACGCCGATATCCGGCCGGGCGCGTCCCGATGCGCCCCGTTCTCGACCCTGGTGGACGCCGCCTCGCTCCTGTGGCGCCGCGAGCTCGCGGGCGCGCCGCGCGGACCGGAGGCGTGGAGCGCGGTCGCCGAGCACGCGCGCGCGTCGTTTCCCGCGATCGGCATCTCCTTCGCGGACGTGCACTGCGCGGTGGCGCTCGCCGCCGCCGGCGATGCCGAGGGGCTGGTGCGCTGGGTGGCCCTGCTCCGCGAGGGCGTGGCGCAGGGCCGGGTGCCCGCGGGGGAGGTCGTGCCCGCCGTGGCGGAGGCGATGCTCGCGTTCGCGGAGCATCGGTACGAGGACGTGATCCGCGGGCTCGCGCCGCTGGTCGATCAGCTCGTCCGCGTGGGGGGAAGCTGGGCGCAGCGCGATCTCTTCGAGCACACCCTGCTCGCCGCTTATCTCCGCACGGGGCGCGCCGCGGAGGCCCGGGGCCTGCTCGCCCGTCGCGTGGATCGCCGGCCATCGGTCCCGGTGGCGGGTGCCTGATGGTGGAGCCCGTCCGCGAGTACCGGTACCAGGTGGACCGCGACGGGCGGATCTTCCACGACGGTACCGAGATCGTGGACCCGGCGGTCCTGCGCTTCTTCCTGCGCGCGATGACCAGAACGGACGACGGGGGCTGCCTCGTGCTCTGTCAGGGCGAGCGGAACTGGTTCGAGGCGCCGGACACCCCGTTCGTGATCCAGCGGCTGCGGCTGGCCGTCGAGGACGGGGTGCTCCAGGCGGCGGAGCTGTGCTTTCCCGGCGACTACCGCGAGCCGCTCGATCCGCGGACGCTCGAGACCGAGCGCGACCTGCTCTACTGCCGGGTGCGCGGCGGCGCCTTCCGGGCCCGCTTCGGCCGCGTCGCGGTCCAGCAGCTCGCGCCGTTCCTGTCCGACACCGGCGCGGGCTCGGCGCTGCTGATGAGCGGCGTCCGGCACCCGGTGCGCGGCGACGCTTCGGTCGGCCGGGCGACCAGTCTTCCGTAGTGATGCCGCCGCCGGGTGGGCGGGGCTGCCGCAGGACGTATCGAGCGCTGGCCGCGCTGGCGATGGCGGTGCTCAGCGCCTGCGGAGGAGCGATGTCCACCGGCGTGGAGTCAATCCCTGGCCCTTCCGCTCGGGCCGCCGCGGACAACGCGTCCGAGCCGGGCGAGCCCCTGGCCGAGCCCGCCACCTTCCATTCGTTGGGCGTTCGCTGGGCGGTGCGCGGGGACGCCAATTCAGACGCGATGATCGAGGTGCGCTATCGACACGCCGGCGAGACCGCGTGGCGGGAGGCGCTGCCGCTCTTCCGGACCGATCCCAAGTCCGTCTCCGACGACAATCGAGTCCCCGGCGGATGGCTCTTCGCCGGGAGTATCGTGGATCTCGCTCCCGACACCGCCTACGAGGTGGCGCTCGCCCTGATCGATCCAGACGGTGGCAGCGTACAGCGGACGCTGCTCATGAAGACCGGCGCCGAACCCCGCGAGCCGGCCGGCATGCGCGTGCGGCACGTCGTGCCGGCGGACGTGGCGGATCGCGGCGCAGGAACCGGCACCGCGACGGATCCTTTTCGGGGGCTGCGGATCGCGCAGGCCGGTGCAATGCCGGGGGATCTCTTCCTCTTGCACGCGGGCGTGTACCGCGAGGGCACGTGGACCATCGACCGTCACGGCACTGTCGAGCGGCCCATCATCTACCGGGGCGCCGGCGATGGGGAGGCGATCCTCGACGGGGATGGGCGCGAGCGGCTGGTCAGTGCGAACGGCGTCCAGCACGTCTGGCTGGAGCACCTCACGCTGCGCCGGGCTCGGTACCTCTTCGTCGGGCATTCCGGCTCTCACTTCGTGGTGCGGCGCTGCCGGCTCGAGGTCGTGGAGGCCGGGATCGCCGCGATCAATGGCGGCTACGCCGAGTCCCGCGGATTCGTCATCACCGACAACGTGTTTCAAGGCCTCACCACCTGGCCCCGCGCTCGGGGCATCGAGTCGGCTCACGGAGTGTCCATCACCGGCGCCGGACACGTGGTGGCGTATAACCGTATGAGCGATCTTGGCGACGGGATCCACGGGACCGGACACGGGCGGCTCTCCGCAAGCGACTTTTACAACAACGACATCGAGGTGGCCACCGACGACGGGATCGAGGCCGACTATTCCGACACCAACGTCCGCGTCTTTCGCAACCGCATCACCAACGCGTTCTCCGCGATAAGCGCCCAGCCCGCGCACGGGGGCCCGCTCTACGTATTCCGCAACGCGATCTACAATGTGCTCCACACGCCGTTCAAGCTGCACAACGACACCTCTGGCGTGCTGATCTTCCACAACACGTCCATCGCGAGCGGCATCCCCTGGCATATCGAGCCGGGCGGCGAGACGGTCAACGACGTCGTGACCCGCAACAATCTCTTCGTGGGCACCCGGGGGCCGGCTCTGCGATCGACGGGCGCCATGATCCGCTGCGACTTCGATCGCGACGGCTACGGGGGGCCCGGTGATCCCGGCTCCCTGTTCGCGGTATTTCACGTCTTCGCGGAGTGGAACGGACGGGCGTTTCCCACCGCGGAGGCGGCGCGGCGCTCCGGCGCGCTCTACCGTCGCTACGGCGCGGTGCTGGTCGACGCGCGAGGCAGCTTCGCGAGTGGGCTGGGGGCGCCCCGGGACACGAGCACCCGGTTCCCCGGCGGGGGTACCGACCTGCGCCTCGGCTCGGCCTCCCGGGCGGTCGACGCCGGCGTCGCGCTGCCCAACTTCAACGACGGGTTCGTGGGCCGGGCTCCAGATCTTGGCTGTTGCGAGCTCGGACAGGCGTTGCCCCACTATGGCCCGCGCCCCTGACGGGACCGCGGCGAGAATGTCGAGGAGCGATCATGGCTGACCGAGTCGGATTCATCGGGCTGGGCACGATGGGCATGCCGATGGCCACGAACCTGGCGAAGGGCGGCGTGCCGCTGGTGGCACACGACGCGAGCCCGGCCGCGCGGGAGGCGGCCGCGAAGCTGCCGGGCGCCATCGCGGCCGGCTCGGTCGGCGAGGTGGCGGCGCAGGCGGCCGTGATCTTCACCTGTCTGCCCAACGACACGATCGTGCGCGAGGTCTACCTGGGGCCGGGCGGCATCGCCTCCGCGGCACGCGCGGGCCTGATCACCTGCGACTGCTCGACGGTCAGCCCGGAGGTGACGACCGCGATACACGCCGCGCTCAAGGGCCGCGGGGTGGATCACATGGACACGCCGATGCTCGGCTCGCAGCCGCAGGCGGTGGAGGGGCAGATCTTCTTCATCGTGGGCGGCGAGAAGACCCGGCTGCCGACCATCGCGCCCTACCTCGAGATCATGGGCAAGATGCACATGTACGTGGGCGGCCCGAGCATGGCCAATCGCGTGAAGCTGATCCACAACGGGCTCGCCGCGGTCACCTCGGTGGCGGTGGCCGAGGCGCTCGCGGTCTGCGTGCAGTCCGGGGTGGATCCGAGCACGTTCTACGACGTGGTCCGCAGCGGCGGCGGCATGGCGTACGGCACCTACTTCGACCGGCGCGCCAAGCGTATCTTCGACGGTGAGTTCTCGCCGACCTTCATGCTCGAGCTGATGCGGAAGGATGCGATGCTCGCGCTGGCCCTCGCCCGGTCGGTCCAGGTGCCCGCGCCGATGCTGGAAGAGACCAAGCGCACCTACGACGAGGCGGTGGACAGCGGTTGGGGGCGCGAGGACTTCTCGGCGGTGACCCACGTGGTAGAGAAGCGCATCGGCCGGCGGCTGTCGGGCCGGTAGCGCGCCCGCCCGCCGGGTAGTAGGATGGGCGCCCGGCGCGCGGTCGGGCGCCGGCTTCTTCTATCGTCGCCGACCAGGAGGTCTCGGATGCCGCTCGTCGAGCCGGGACGCAAGGCGCCCGCGTTCTCGCTGCCGGATCAGGAAGGCCGGACGCACCGGCTGAAGGACTACGCCGGTCGGCCGGTCATCGTCTACTTCTACCCGAAAGATGACACGCCCGGCTGCACCAAGGAGGCCTGCGCCTTCCGCGACGCGCTGCCCGACTTCAAGAAGGACAAGGCGGCCGTCGTCGGGGTGAGCGTGCTGGACACGGCGAGCAAGGCCAAGTTCGCCCGCAAGCACAAGCTCAACTTCCCGCTGCTCGCCGATCCGGACCACGAGGTGGCCGACCGCTTCGGAGCGTGGCAGAAGAAGAGCCTTTACGGGCGCACGTACATGGGGGTCGCGCGGATGACCTACCTCATCGGCCCCGACGGCAAGGTGATGCGACGCTGGGACAACGTGAAGGTGGACGGCCACGCCGCCGACGTGCTCCGCGCGGTCGACGAGCTCTGAGCGGTCGGTGACCACCGTCATCGTCGGAGCCTACCCGGACGCCGCGACCGCGATCGCGGCGCTCGCGCCCGCCGGCGGCAAGCGCCGCGCGGCGGTCCTGCCGCGCGCGGCGGTGGACGACGAGGCGCGCGTGCGCCTGCGGCAGGCGCAGGTCGAGTGCCTCAGCACCCTCGAGGGCGGCGATCTCGCCGCGGCCCGGGGCCTGGCCACCGCGCTCGCGGAGACCGAGGGCTGGGAGCGGGCGGACGGGGCGCCGTCGCCCGCGGGACAGAGCGAGCCCGGCGACGTGATCGGCTGGTACGAGATACGCATCGGCAGCGGCGCCCTCACCACCGACCGGCCCATCACCCGGCTGCACGGCTCGCGCCGCTACATCGCCTCGTTCAATCTGCTGGGCCAGGCGCGGCTGAACCAGGCGTGCGGCGATCTGCTCTATCGCGGGCTGATGGACGAGGGCGTCGCGCTCGGCGAGGTCTTCGACGTGGTGGTCTGCTCGGAGTCGAAGGCGGTCGGCATGGTGCAGGTGATGGTCGAGTGCTTCGGCCAGGACCGCTACGTGGTGCTGAGGAAAGGCGTCAAGAACTACATGCCGCGTCATCCGCGCGCGCCGCTGGTGGAGGAGGCCAGCAGCATCACCACCGCGGGCGCGCAGGCGCTGGTGCTGGATCCGCTGGACTGGCCGCTGCTGGACGGTCGTCGCGCGCTGCTGGTGGACGACGTGATCGCCACCGGGGGCACCGCGCGCGCGGCCTGTCGGCTGCTGGAGCGCGCGGGCGCTCACGTCACCGCCGCCGCGACGGTGCTGTTGAAAGGCCCCGAGCCTGACCTGCCGCGCCTGGTGGTGCTGGCGCGGCCGCTGCTGTGATCGCCGTTCAACCTGACAAGGAGCGTGACGATGGGTTCCATGATCAATCTCACCGCTGAAGACGGACACCGGCTGTCGGCCTATCGCGCGGCCCCGAGCGGGACGCCGAAAGGCGGGCTCGTGGTCGTGCAGGAGATCTTCGGGGTCAACCACCACATCCAGAGCATGTGCGACCGCTTCGCGGCCGACGGGTACCTCGCGCTGGCGCCCGCGATCTTCGACCGCGTGGAGCCCGGCATCACGCTCGGCTACACCGCCGACGACATCGAGCGGGGCCGGTCGATCCGCGGCAAGGTGGACATCGCCGATATGATGCGCGACGTGCGGGCCGCGGTGGAGTCCCTCAAGGCCGAGGGCCAGAGCGTCGGCGTGGTGGGCTACTGCCTGGGCGGCACGCTCGCGTGGCTCGCGTGCACGCGCATCGACGGGGTCAAGGCCGCGGTGGGCTACTACGGCGGCGGCATCGCGGAGACCGCGAGTGAGACGCCGCGCTGCCCCGTGCTGTTGCACTTCGGCGAGACCGACCAGGCGATTCCGCCCGAGCACTGGGCCCGGATCCGCGCCGCGCATCCGGAAGTGCCGCTGCACACCTACCCGGCCGGCCACGGCTTCAGCTGCGACGAGCGAGGCAGCTTCCACAAGCCGAGCGCCGACCTGGCTCGCCAGCGGACGCTCGGGTTCTTCCAGGCGCTGCTCTAGGCGCCGACGATCGAGGGCGGGGGCGGCCGGGCGCCCTCGCCCCTCGGCTAGGCGGCGGGTCCCAGGGACCGCAGCGCGCTACTGAAGGCGACCTCTACCTGCTCACGCATCCAGGACCATTCCCAGAGCACGTCGCCCTTGCAGACGGCGCAGTACGAGGGCTCCTCCGGACGGATGGTCGTCAGCAACGGCAGGCCGCAGGCCGGGCAGCGCTTCCCGGGAAATCCGCGCGCGGCGTCCCGGGCCTTCGGCAGGACGGCGGCCAGTCGGGCGCGCCGCTCCCCCGCGGTCACCTCCCCCCGCTCCGCGTAGAGCCAGTCCGGCACCTTGAGCTCGGCCGGGTCCCATACGACGGCGCCGTTCTCGCCGCCCAGGGGCTCGGCGGTCCGTGGGTCGAGGTAGTCCTGGATGCGTAGCGTGATGTACTGGAGCAGTGGCTTGGCCGCGTAGACGACCTGGGCGTCCCGGTCGTTGTGGCCCTGGAGCGCGCGGTCGAGGCGCTGGGCGAACTGCTCGACGAAGGTGAATCGGGCCTTTTCCTTCTTCTCCTGGATCGCGGCCGAGACCGACCGGACCCCGTCGCGCACCGAGCGGATGAGCTCCTCGTCTCCGGACCTCAACAGATGTTTGGCATCCTTGACGAGGTCCTCGCCAACGCTCATCAGGGTGGACGCCTGGGCCGCGGTCAAATAGGGGGACGTCCCCGTATTTCCGCGCGGCCGGAGCTTGCACATCTCGGCCGCCACGAGGGCCCGCTGCGAGGTCGTCAGGTGCCGCCGATGGAAGTTCCGGCCCAGGACCAGCTGGGCGGCCGCCCGGGGATTGCCCTCGAACCGGACCACCCGGGGCTCCCGGCCGAGCTCCTGGCAGGCACGGTAGCGGTGCAGGCCGTCCAGGATCTTGCCCTCGTACAGGATGATCGCCTCCTGCTGCCCCTGCTCGCGGATGTCCTCCTTGAAGGCGGCGAACTCGGGCTCGCTCATGGGCGGGAAGATCAGGGCAAGCTCGTGGGCCTCGTAGGTGGTCATGGGCGTCACCTCCAGGCCTCAAGCATAGAAGGCCGGAATTTATCGGGAAATCCCCCGATCCGGCTATCCTGCGACGGCGGGACAGCTCGATCCGACCTTCGTACCCCGGGAGGGAGCCATCGCCGACGCGGCCGACGTCATTGCATCGAGGTACACGTGCGTGGTTCGCCCGGAGTGGATCGACAACAACGGGCACATGAACATGGGGTACTACGTGGTGGTCTTCGACCTGGCCACCGACGAGTGGATGCGGCGCATCGGGCTGGACGCCGCCCATCGCGGCGCGCGGGAGGTCACCACGTTCTGCCTGGAGGCGCACGTCACGTATCATCGCGAGGTCCGCGAAGGCGATCCGCTGCGATTCACCACGCGGCTCCTGGCCCACGACGCGAAGCGCATGCACTACATCCACGAGATGTTCCACGGCGCGGCGGGATATCTCGCCGCCACCAACGAGCTCATGTCGCTGCACGTGAGCCAGGCGACCCGGCGAGGTGCGCCCATGGCGCCCGAGATCCTCCAGCGCCTGGGCGAGATCCAGCGTGCGCACGACCAGCTGCCGCGGCCGCCGCAGGTGGGCCGGGTGATGGGCCTGGGCGCCCGCCCGACGACCCGCTAGCGGGCCGGCCGCCGTAGTAAGGACATCGAGGTGCTGCGGTGGGACGGCTCCGCTCAGAAACGCGACCGGGGTCAGGTCTTACATTCCCACATTGTCGGAATGTAAGACCTGACCCCCGGTGGCGTGAGCCCCCCTCCGAGCTAGTGTCCGTTCGAGGTCGGGTTGCCGTTGACCAGCAGCGGGCTGGGCGGACGCTGCCCGCCCCAGGGCGTGCTCGTCACCAGCAGGGCGGGCACGCGATCGCTCGCCATCGGCTTGGCGAAGTAGTAGCCCTGGCCGTGGTCGCAGCCGAGCGAGCGGAGGTGCTCGAGCTGGTCGGCGGTCTCGATGCCCTCGGCGGTGACCGCGAGGCCGAGGCTCTTGGCCACCGTGATGACCGCGCGCACGATCGCGCCGTCCTCCACGTTCTGGCCGATGCCCTTCACGAACGACCGGTCGATCTTGAGCGTGTCCACCGGGAAGCGCTTGAGGTAGCCGAGCGACGAGTAGCCGGTCCCGAAGTCGTCGATGGCGAGCTGCACGCCGAGCGCCTTCAGCGCCTCGAGCTTGGCCAGGGTGGTCGGCGCGTCGTGCATGACCACCGTCTCGGTGATCTCCAGGCGCAGCGCGCCCGGGTCGAGGCGCGTCTCGCGCAGGACCGCCGCGATCTCCTCCACGAGGCCGGGCTGCTGGAGCTGGCGCGCGGAGAGGTTGACGCTGATCGCCAGGGCTCGACCCCGGCGCGGCGAGCTGCCACTGGCGCGTCTGACGGCAGGCCTCGTGGAGCACCCAGCGCCCGAGGGGCACGATGAGGCCGGTCTCCTCGGACAGTCCGACGAAGTCGCCCGGGAAGAGCAGGCCGCGTTGCGGATGCTTCCAGCGAACGAGCGCCTCCATCTCGACGATGCGGCCGGTAGGCAGCTCGAGGATCGGCTGGTAGTGCAGGACGAACTCCCCGCGCGCCACCGCGTTGCGCAAGTCGAGCTCGAGATCCATGCGCTCCTGCGCGGGCGCGTTCATGCTCTTGTCGAAGATCTCGTAGCGCGCCTTGCCCTTGCCCTTGGCGTGGTACATGGCCAGATCGGCGTCGCGCAGGATGTCCTCGGGGGTCATCCGCCGGGCGGTGCTCATCGCGATGCCGATGCTCACCGTGATCACCACCTCGCGGCCCTCGACGGTGAACGGCTGCTGCAGCTCGCCGGTGAGGCGATCCGCCACCGAGGCGGGCGCCTTGTCGTCCTTGACGTCCTCGATCAGGATCGCGAACTCGTCGCCGCCCAGCCGGGCGATCGTGTCCTCGGGGCGCAGGCAGGAGGCGAGCCGCTGGCTGACCCCGATCAGGAGCTGATCGCCGACGCCGTGGCCCAGGCTGTCGTTGACGACCTTGAACCGATCGAGATCGAGGAAGAGGACCGCGAGCTGCTCGCCGCGCCGCTCGGTCCGGGTCGAGGGCGTGGGCGAGCCGGTCCATGAACAGCGAGCGATTGGGCAGGCTGGTGAGCGAGTCGCGGAACGCCTGGCGCGCGAGCTGGTCGAGGCGGCGCGGGAACTGGTTGATCTCGTCTGTCTGCTGCTCGATCGTGGCCAGCATCTTCGCGAACGAGCTCATGAGGGTGCCGATCTCGTCCTTGCGGGTCGGCACCGCGGGCAGGTCCGCCACCTTGGTGGCGGTGGCCAGATGCGCCGCCCGCGAGATGGCCGAGGCCACGTCCCATACCACGAAGCCGCCCCCCGCCATGAGCAGGCCGGTGAACAGGAGAAGCGCGGGCATCGTGAAGGCCTCGGTATACTGACTGATCGGTCCGAGCATGACCCGGACGGGCGTCTGGAAGGCGTAGGTCAGGATCAGCAGCGGGATCACCGAAGCGAGGGTGAGGGCGAAGATGACCTTCTGCTTGACCCGCTGGCCTGCGAAAGCGATTTCCCGGTTCAGATCGTCGCCGCTCACTTGTCTCCGATCGCGTGAAAGCAGGGTTCGGGTTGGCGCGTAGAGAGGAAGCAACCCAAGTGCCAGACTTGCGCGGCTAGAACTTCAGTGGAATCGAGACCTTGCGCCCCGATCGAGGGATCGGTGCCGTGTTCAGGTGTCAATTTTGCGTAATCGCGTTGACGGATTGAAGGAAGCGAACACATCCCAAGCTGGAAAGCCAAGCAGGTGACGAGCTATCCGCGCCGCCCCGCCTCAGCGGGTCGAGCGGGCAGCATGTGTTATACTCCGCGGGGTTTGAAGTCAATCAGCAGGAGGCACGCGTGGCAGGGTATCTCCCCGTCGTCATATTTCTGGGCCTGATCGTCGCGTTCGCGGTGGTCTCCCTCGGGATGGCCGCGGTGCTCCGCCCGGCCCGGCCCTACTCGAGCAAGCTCGAGAACTACGAGTGCGGTGCCGAGCCCATCGGCGAGGCGTGGGTGCAGTTCCCGGTGGCGTTCTACCTCGTGGCCCTCATCTTCATCGTCTTCGACGCCCTCGCGGTGTTCCTCTTCCCCTGGGCGCTCGTGCTCCGCTCCTTCGGCCTCTGGGCGGTCGGCACCATGGGACTCTTCATGGGCATCCTCTCGCTGGGCTGGGTGTATGCGTATAGGGAGGGGATTCTCGAATGGAAATAAAGGCGCCGACCCCGCAGATCCCGCCCGCGGTCTGGACGGAGTTCAAGGACCTGCAGGAGATGGAGAAGTACCGCCAGGAGCGGCCGGAGGGCGACAAGCACTCCGCCCTCTTCGAGAGCGTGACCGAGGGCATCCAGCACTTTCCGGGCGGCTTCCTCGTGACCACCGTCGCCGACAACTTCCTCAACTGGGCGCGCAAGTCCTCGGTGTGGCCGGTGACCTTCGGGCTGGCCTGCTGCGCGATCGAGATGATGGCGACCTTCGCCTCGCGCTTCGACGTGGAGCGCCTCGGGATGGTGCCGTGGGCGTCGCCGCGGCACTCGGATCTGATGATCGTCTCCGGAACCGTGACGATCAAGATGGCGCCGATGCTCAAGCGTATCTACGATCAGATGCCCGATCCCAAGTGGGCGGTGTCGATGGGCTCGTGCGCGAACTCGGGCGGTCCCTTCCGGCACGGCTACCACGTGGTGAAGGGAGTGGACCGCGTCATCCCGGTGGACGTCTACGTCCCCGGTTGCCCGCCTCCGCCGGAGTCCCTGCTGAACGGGCTGCTCCTCCTGCAGGACCAGATCTCGCACTTCCACAAGACGGGCAAGCGCGCCGCGCCCACCGCCAAGATCGACTGATCGCGTGATCCACGACCAAGCACGAGCGAGGATACAGGAGCGCTTTGGGGTGGCCGCCGAGGGAGACGGACCCCTCCTCACGGTGTCGGTCCCGCCCGATCGATGGGCGGAGCTGGCCGGATTCGCCAAGGAAACGCTCGGCTGCCTCTACTTCAACTTCCTGAGCGCGGTGGACTGGAAGGAGCAGGGCCTGGAGGTGGTGACGCGCGTCGAGAACCTCGACGTGGGCCTCGCCCTCATGATGAAGACCCGGCTCGGGGCGGGCCAGTCGGCGTGCGCCTCGCTCGTGCCGATGTACCGCGGCGCGGAGTGGATGGAGCGTGAGTGCTTCGACATGTTCGGGATCCGCTTCGAGGGCCACCCCGACCTGCGGCGCATCCTGCTTCCGCAGGACTGGGAGGGCCATCCGCTCCTGAAGTCCTACGCCGTGGACACGCCCCATCCACCCTATCGCTAGGATGAATCCCGCGACGGGTTGCACTAACCTTCTCGCCCACGGTCAACATGGCTTGGCCATGTTGAAGATGAAGAGGTGTCACCGATGATCTACGAGCTACGTACATACACTCTGCTCCCCGGCAAGCAGGGCGAGTACCTGAAGCTGAACGGGGAGATCGGCCGCAAGATCCGCGGGGACAAGTACGGCAAGCTGGAAGGCTACTGGTCCACCGAGTTCGGCATGCTGAACCAGCTCGTGCACCTCTGGAGCTACGCCGACCTCAACGAGCGCGAGAAGCTGAGGGCGGCGCTCGCGAAGGACGAGGCGTGGACCAAGGAGTACATCCCGAAGATCCGACCGATGATGCTGGCGCAGGAGAACAAGATCCTCTCCGCGGTCGTGCCGATGACGCCGCCCGCGGACGCCGGCAACGTCTACGAGCTGCGCTGGTACCGCGCGCATGTGGGCAAGGCGGGTGAGTGGCTGGGTCTCTTCAAAGACATCCTGCCGTTCCGGGACAAGTTCACTCGCCGCGTCGGGGTCTGGCAGACGGAAGCGGGCCAGCTCAACGAGGTCGTGCACATGTGGGTGTACCGCGACCTGAACGATCGCGCGGCGGCCCGGGCCAAGATGGCGACGGAGCCGGAGTGGCAGACCTTCCTCGGCAAGTCCACCCCGCTGCTCGCGACCATGCAGGCCATCGTCCTCAACCCCGCGCCCTTCTCCCCGATGCGCTAGGAATGGACGGGCGCGTGAGCGCCCCACGACATAGAGAGGTCGTCGCTTGCGACGACCGTAAGATCCAAATAAAGGGCACAGGAAACTACAGAAGCGGATGGATCCAGAAGCACGCAAAGTCATCGAGCTGGGCTACGGGGGCAGCGAGCGGCTCACCATGAACATGGGGCCGCAGCACCCGTCCGCCCACGGGGTCTTCCGCGCGATCCTCACCCTCGAGGGCGAGACGGTGGTGGCGGTGGACGCGGTGATCGGCTACCTCCACCGCTGCCACGAGAAGCTCGGCGAGTCGCTCACCTACACGCAGTACCCGTCGATCGCGTCCAAGACCGATTACGTGGCGGCGATGACCAGCGAGCTGGCCTACGTGCGCGCGGCCGAGATGGTGGGCAAGGTCGAGGTGCCGCGGCGGGCCCAGTACCTGCGCGTGATCGTGGCCGAGCTGCAGCGCATCGCCTCGCACTGCCTCTGGCTCGGCACCTGGTGCCTCGACATGGGCGGCGCGCTGGGCGGCGGCGCCACCGTGTTCCTCTACTGCATCCGTGAGCGCGAGTGGGTGCTGGATCTCTTCGAGGCCCTCGTCGGCGCGCGGCTGCTCTACGGCTTCCACCAGGTCGGGGGCACCCGCTACGACATCCCGGCCGGATGGGCCCAGAAGTGCCGCGAGACGATCACGCTGATCGAGAAGCGCCTGGACGAGTACGAGGACATGCTGGAGCGGAACGCGTTCTTCCAGGCGCGCACCCAGGGCGTGGGCACGATCTCGCGGGAGCTGGCCCAGACCGTCGGCGTCTCCGGCCCGCTGATCCGCGGCTCCGGGGTGAGCTACGACATCCGGCGCCTCGAGCCCTACTCCTCCTATGAGGACTTCGACTTCAAGGTGCCGGTGGAGACCGCGGGCGACTGCTACGCGCGGTACCGGGTGCGGATGGTCGAGTTCCGCGAGTCCATCAGCATCGTGCGGCAGGCCCTCGACGGGCTGCCGGAGGGGCCGGTCTCCTCCCGCCCCGGCGTCAAGTCGGTCGGCCAGGTGCGCATCCCCAAGGGCGAAGGGTACGCGCGGGTCGAGGGCGCGCGCGGCGAGGTGGGCTGCTACCTCATCTCCGACGGCTCGGCCAAACCCTACCGCATGAAGTGGCGCGGCGCCTCCTTCTCCAACCTCTCGGTGCTGCCGCACATCCTGATCGGCTGCCGGGTGGCCGACGTCGTGGCAATCATGGGCTCGGTGGACCCCGTCTTCGGCGAGGTCGACCGCTAGGCGATGCCGGCACCGGTCACGAGTGTCCGCCAGTTGGGGGAGTGCGGGGGCCATTTCTGGGCCCCCGCATATAAAGAGGCGCCAGTCCCAGCACCGATGAGCCGAGTCCTCCCATGATCATGGAGACGGTCAACGCGTTCATCATAGGGTTCATCGTCCTGAACGTGATCATCGGCATGGTCACCTACGTCACGCTGCTCGAGCGGAAGTTCGCGGCGCGGATGCAGTCGCGCATCGGCCCCTACCGGGTCGGCCCGCACGGCCTGCTCCAGCCCATCGCGGACGCGCTCAAGCTCATGATGAAGGAGGACGTGGTGCCGCGGGCCGCCGACCGGTCCGTCTACAACCTGGCCCCGATCGTGTTCCTCGTTCCGTGCATGCTCATCTTCGCCACGCTGCCCTTCGCCCCGGGCCTGGGGATCGCGGACCTCAACATCGGTATCCTCTTCTTCCTCGCGGTCTCGGCGATGGAGATCGTCGGGCTCTTCATGGGCGGCTGGGGCTCCAACAACAAGTACGCGCTGCTCTCCGCGATGCGGGCGGTCAACCAGATCATCTCCTACGATCTGCCCTTCATCTTCGTGGCGATGGTGCCCGTACTCCTGGCCGGGTCGCTGCGGCTCTCCGACATCGCGGAGGCCCAGGCGGGCCTCTGGTACGCGGGGTGGTTCCCGCTCGGCACGCTCGCGTTTCTCCTGTACATCGTGGCGACCCTGGCCGCGGAGAACCGCGTGCCTTTCGACATCCTGGAGGCCGAGTCCGAGCTGATCGCGGGCTTCCGCGTGGAGTACTCGGGCATGAAGTTCGCGCTGATCCAGCTCGGCGAGTACGCCCACGTGATCGCCACCTCCTACCTGGGCGCGCTCCTCTTCCTGGGCGGGTGGGCCGGGCCCGGCTCGGACGGCTCGCCGTGGGTGGGCGCGCTGTGGTTCACGCTCAAGGGGATGTTCATCTTCCTCGTGGTCACGTGGATCCGCTGGAGCTTCGTGCGCATCCGCGCCGACCAGATCCTCGCCATCTCCTGGAAGTTCCTGATGCCCGCGACCCTCCTCCTCCTGATGGCGACCGCGGTGGTGGTCGCGCTACAGGGGGCGCCCGGTGGCTAGGCGCCTCGGCGACAGCTTCTGGGGCGACTTCTTCAGCCTGTGCGTCGCGGTGCCGCGGGCGATGAAGGTCAGCTTCATGAATCTGTTCCGCCGCCCGGTGACGGTGCACTATCCGGACAAGACGCGGAATTATCCGGACCGGTACCGCGGCCTGCTCGCGCTCACCTACGACAAGGAGACCGGCGAGGAGAACTGCATCGGGTGCCGGCTCTGCGAGTACATCTGCCCGCCCCAGGTCATCAAGGTGGAGATGCTCAAGGCGGAGAAGCGCAACTTCGCCAAGGTCTTCACGCTCGAGCTCTACGCGTGCGAGTTCTGCGAGCTGTGCGTGCAGGTGTGCCCCACCGACGCCATCATCATGATGAAGTCGTTCGACATGTCGACGGCGGACCGCCGCGAGCTCCTGCTCGACAAGGACCGCCTGCACCAGATCGGGCTCCAGTTCGAGCCCTCGTGGGCGACCGGCAACCTGCTGCGCGACATGCAGACGCCGCCGAAGGCGCCCAAGGCGGAAGCGGCCGAGCCCGCCAAGCCGGCCGCCGCCGGGCCCGCGCCGAAACCCGGAGCCGCGGCCGAGTGAGCATCGAGCCGATCGCGTTCTGGGGCCTCGCGGTGGTGCTGCTGGCCTCGTCCCTCGCGGTGGTGCTGACCCGGAACCTCTTCCACTCGGTGCTCTACCTCGCCCTCTCGCTGACCGCCACCGCGGGGGTGTTCCTCTCGCTCGACGCCGAGTTCCTGGCCGCGGTCCAGCTCCTGCTCTACGCGGGTGGCGTGGTGACCATCGCGGTCTTCGCCATCGTGGTGACGGAGCGGCTGGTGGGCGACCGCATCACGCAGACGAGCCGTCAGATCCTGACCGGCTTCATCCTCTCGGGCGCGCTGCTGGTGGCTCTCCTCGCGGTCTTTCGCCGGAGCCCGCTCACCGTCCCGCGTCCCGTGGTGACCGGGGATCTCACCCGCGCGATCGGCCAGAGCCTGCTCACGAGCTACGTGCTGCCCTTCGAGCTGCTGGGCGTGCTGTTCCTGGCCGCCCTCGTCGGGGCGCTCTACTTCGCGAGGCCGGACGACTGAGATGACGCTCCAGGCCTATCTCACCCTCGCGGCCATGCTCTTCTGCATCGGGCTCTTCGGCGTCATCACCCGGCGCAACACCATCGGCATCCTGCTCGGCATCGAGCTGATGCTGAACGCGGTGAACATCAACCTGGTGGCGTTCGCCCGCTTCCTCGGCGACGTCTCCGGCATGGTCTTCACCGTCTTCACCATCTGCATCACGGTGGCGGAAGTGGCGCTGGGCCTGGCCCTGGTCATCCTGATCTTCCGCGTCCGCCGCACCGCGGTGGCGGACCACCTCGACCTGTTGAAGGGATAGCCCGCCCGATGGCCGTCTCCGGCTTCCTCGCGCTCTGGACCTGGCTGGCCCCCGGTCTCGCGTTCCTGATCCTGAGCCTGATCGTCCCGCTCCGCCGCTCCGGGAAGCCGGCCGCGTGGCTCTCGATCGTGATCTCGCTGGCCGCGCTGGTGGGGGCCGTGTCGGCGTGGCGCGCGACGGTGCCGGACATGGCGCGCCGGATGCTCTGGGACTGGATCCCGGTCGAGGACGGGGTGCTCACCTCGGTGGGCGTGCTCGTGGACGCCGACGCGACCCTCATGCTGGTCCTGGTGGCGCTGGTGTCGTTCCTGGTCCAGGTCTACTCGCTCGGCTATCTGGCCGACGAGCCGCCCGCCTCGCTCGGCCGCTACTACACCTATCAGTCGCTGTTCGCGTTCTCGATGATGGGGATCGTGCTCGCCCCCAACTTCGTCCAGCTCTTCATCTGCTGGGAGCTGGTGGGTCTCTGCTCCTACCTCCTGATCGGCTACTGGTACCCCCGCCCCGAGGCGGCGCGCGCGGCGGTGAAGGCCTTCTGGATCACCAAAGCGGGTGACGCGTTCTTCCTGATCGGGATCGTGATGCTCTGGAGCCGCACCGGCACCTTCGACTTCTCCGAGCTCTTCGAGCTCGCGGTGGGCGGCGGCGAAGCGCTGGCCGGGCTCGGGCTCGTCACGTTCTTCATCTACCTCGGCGCCGCCGGCAAGTCCGCCCAGTTCCCGTTCCACGTCTGGCTGCCCGACGCGATGGAAGGCCCGACGCCGGTCTCGGCCCTGATCCACGCCGCGACCATGGTGACCGCGGGCGTCTACCTGCTCTTCCGCACCGCGTTCCTGTTTCAGCAGACGCCCGACGTGCTCGCGGCGGTGGGCTGGATCGGGGCCTTCACCGCGCTCCTCGCGGCCACGCTGGCGTGCGTGCAGACCGACATCAAGCGGGTGCTCGCCTACTCGACCGTGTCGCAGCTCGGCTACATGATGGCCGCGATCGGCGCCGGCTTCGCGAGCGCGGGCTTCCTCCACCTGCTCACGCACGGGGTCTTCAAGGCGCTGCTCTTCCTGGCCGCAGGCGCGGTGATCCACGCGGTCGGCAGCAACGACATCCACGCGATGGGCGGCCTCGCCCGCCGCATGCCGCAGACCTTCATCGTGTTCCTGGTGGGCACCCTCTCGCTGGCGGGCATTCCCGTTCTTCGGGGGCTTCTTCTCCAAGGAGGAGATCCTGGGCGCGACCTGGACGGGCGGGCTCCTGGTGCCCTTCGGGATGCTGGTGCTGGCCGCCTTCCTCACCGCCTTCTACATGTTCCGGGTGGTGTTCATCGCGTTCCTCGGCGCCCCCGCGGCCGCGCGGGCCGGCCACGACGGGCACGGCGAGGCGCACGCCCACGACGCGCCGATGATCATGACGCTGCCGCTCTGGATCCTGGCCTTGCTGGCGATGGCCATCGGCATCGGCTTCTCGATCTGGCACCCCGAAGGGGAGTTCGCGGCGCCCGCCTGGCTCACGCCGCTCGCGGTCGGCGATCGCGGTCGGCGGCATCGTGTTCGCCTGGCTCGTCTACGGGCTGCGCGCGATCAGCGCGGACCGGCTCTTCGAGCGCTTCGCGTGGATCAGCGAGGCCGCGGTGGAGCGGTTCTGGCTGGACGATCTCTTCGCGCTGACTCTACCGGCGGCGTGATCCTGGGCGTCTCCCGGAGCATCGGCTGGGTGGACCGCTATATCGTGGACGGCATCCTCAACGTGCTCAGCGCCTGGACCCTCACCGCGGGCGACCGGCTGCGCCGCATCCAGACCGGCCAGGCCCAGGACTACCTCTACGGGATCGCGCTGGGCGTGCTGGTCCTCATGGTCTGGATGCGCTGGCCCAAGTAATCGATGGCCTCCATAGTTTCCCGGTTCTCTCGATCATCACCTGGGCGCCCTTCGTGGGGGCGCTCCTGATCATGTTCCTGGCCCGCCGGAACGCGCTGCTGGTGCGCTGGCTCGCGGTCGTCTCCACGAGCGTGTCCCTCGTGCTCTCGATCGCGGTCTACGTGGCCTACGATCGCGAGGCGGCGGGCTTCCAGTTCTACGAGGACTTCCCGCTGGTGCCCGCGCTCGGCATCAACTACCAGCTCGGCGTCGACGGCATGAGCCTGCTGATGATCCTGCTCACCTCGATCATCATCTTCGCGGGGGCGTGGGCCTCGTGGACCGTGAAGGTCCGCAGCCAGGAGTTCTACGCGCTCCTCCTGATCCTGGTGACCGGCGTCTACGGCGTCTTCGTCTCCCTCGACCTCTTCGTGCTCTTCCTGTTCTACGAGATCGCGGTGCTCCCGATGTACCTCCTGATCGGCATCTGGGGCTCGAGCGGCGAGGTGCGCCCGCAGGGCATCTTCGGCTGGGCGTTCGGCCGCACCGGGGTGGGCACCAAGGAGTACGCGGCGATGAAGCTGACCCTGTACCTGCTCTTCGGGTCGGCCTTCATCCTGGTGGGCATCCTCGCCCTCTACGTGGCGGGCGACTCCTCCTCGTTCTCGTTCCTCGAGATGGAGCTGACCCAGTTCGACCCGAAGCTGCAGTCCTGGGTCTTCCTCGCCTTCTACGTGGGCTTCGGCATCCTGGCCGGCATCTGGCCGCTCCACACCTGGTCGCCCGACGGCCACGCCTCCGCGCCGACCGCGGTCTCCATGCTCCACGCCGGGGTGCTGATGAAGCTCGGGGCCTACGGCGTGGTGCGCCTCGGCATGGGCCTGCTGCCGGACGGCACGCTCCAGTGGTCGTGGCTGGTGGGCACCATCGCCTGCGTCAACATCGTCTACGGGGCCTTCTCGGCCATGGCCCAGACGGATCTCAAGTACGTGATCGCGTACTCCTCGGTCTCCCACATGGGCGTGGTGATGCTGGGCATGGCCACGCTCACCGAGGTGGGGCTGAACGGCTCGGTGTTCCAGATGTTCGCCCACGGGATCATGACCGGGCTCTTCTTCGCCCTGGTCGGCCTCGTCTACGAGAAGTCCCACTCGCGCGAGATCTTCAAGATGAGCGGGTTCGGCGCGGATGATGCCGGGCATCGCCACCGCCTTCACCATCGCCGGCCTCTCCTCGCTGGGGCTGCCCGCGACCGCGGGCTTCGTGGCCGAGCTGCTGACGTTCCTGGGCGCGTGGCAGTCCTCGTACGCCTGGTGGCTCTTCCCCGGCGTGCTCGGCGCCTACCTCACGTCGATCTACGTGCTGCGGGTGACCAAGCAGATCTTCTGGGGGCCGCCGTCCACCGATCCGCACTTCCTGAACCTGCCCGACGCGCGCGGGCCCGAGTGGGCCGCGCTCTGGATCCTGGTCGCCACGATCGTGCTCTTCGGGGTGTGGCCCTCGCTGGCGCTCGGCCCGGTGGACACCGCCACGATGCCGCTCCTCAACCGGCTCTGGGTGCTCCAGTGAGCGGGCTGACCGTGGGCGGCCCGCTGGGCCTCGAGCTCGGCCTGGCCGTCCTGATGCTGCTCGTCTTCTTCGTGGGCCTCTTCATGCGCTCCGAGGACAAGCGCCGGGTGGGGGTGCTCAGCGCGGTCGGCCTCGTGATCCTGTTCGGCCTCGCCTGGCGGGCCGAGGGGGGACCGAGATGTTCCGCGGCGCCCTGGTACAGGACGAGCTGGCCCTCTTCGCCAAGCGCCTGTTCCTCCTGGCCACCCTGATCGGCGTGCTCGCCTCGCTGCCGCTCGCGGGCGGTCGCTTCGCCCGCCGGGCCACCGAGTACTACCTGGCCATCCTGGCCTCGCTGCTGGGCATGCTGATCCTGTCCTCGGCGCGCGACCTGATCCTGCTCTTCGTGGCCTTCGAGCTGATGTCGATCCCGCTCTACTACCTGACCGGCTTCCTCAAGCGCGAGCCGGAGGCGGTGGAGGCGGCGCTGAAGTTCTTCCTGATGGGCACGGTCTCCTCGGCGGTGCTGGCCTACGGCCTGTCCTTCATCTACGGCGTCGCGGGCACCACCGACGTGCGGGGCATCGCGGCCGCCATGTCGACCGGGCATCCGATGATGCTGCTCGGATGCTGCTGGCCCTGGGCGGGCTGGGCTTCAAGATCGCCGCGTTCCCGTTCCACATGTGGGTGCCCGATACCTACGAGGCCGCCAGCACGCCCTTCGTGGCGTGGCTCTCGGTGGCGCCCAAGGCGGCCGGCTTCGTCGTGATCTTCCGGCTCTACCTCGAAGGCATGGGCGATCGCGTGCTCTTCTGGGTGCCCGCGGCCGCCGGCCTCGCCACCGTCACCATCATCGGCGGCAACCTGATGGCGATCCCGCAGCAGAACGTCAAGCGGCTGCTGGCCTACTCGGGCGTGGCCCACATCGGCTACATGCTGATCGGGTTCGCCGCCGTCTCGGCCAACGGCGTCGCCATGATGCTCTTCTACCTGGTGGCGTATCTCTTCGGAAACATGGGCGCCTTCCTGGTCGTGGAGGTCGTGGCCCAGGCGAGGGCTCGGAGGGCATCGCGGCCTATCGCGGGCTCGCCCAGCGCTCCCCGATCCTCGCGCTCTGCATGCTGCTCTTCCTGCTCTCGCTGGGGGGCATTCCGTTCGTCGCCGGTTTCTGGGCGAAGCTCTACGTGTTCTGGGCGGCGGCGGAACAGGGGCTTTACTGGTTAGTACTGGTGGGCGCGGTCCTGACCGTCGTCGCCCTCTTCTACTACCTGCTGATTGCCAAGAGCATGTACATCGACGCGCCCGAGCGGCGCGATCCGATCCCGGTGGCGCCGCTGCTGTCCTTCTGCATCTTCCTCTGCGTGCTCGGGGTCGTGATCACCGGGCTCTATCCGACGCCCCTGGTCGTGGCCGCGCTGCGGGCCGCCGGCCCACTATTCTAACTGTCTAAAGCTTTTTAGGCCCCGATGCTCACCGGCCACCGCCGGGCCGGCTTCCGGGCAGCCGCTCTGATCTCGTCGGCGAAACCTGCGAAGGTCCGAGTCCTCCGTCCGGGTCATCGCCATCGGGGCGAATGGGCGTCCATCCCGTCACGTGCGCGGGGCGGGTCGCGCCTGGGCCGGCCGTCCATGTCGGCCGGGGAGGTGAAGACCGGTCCGGCCTCTGCTCACGTCGGGAACGCACTTGCGATCGGATCGAGCCACGGGGCCATCCTAGCGAAATTATTGCTATATACTACGGGGCCATGCCAGCGCTGCCGGTGGGCAAGCTGCCGCCGAGCTCCTCCAGCGCCTGCTGAACGCGCACGCGCTCCGATGATCCGCGCGTGGTCGTGGGGCCGCGGGTCGGCGAGGACGCCGCCGTGCTCGACATCGGCGATCGCTACCTGGTCGCGACCGCCGATCCCATCACGTTCGCGACCGACGAGGCTCGGCTGGTACGCGCTGCACGTCAACGCCAATGACCTCGCCGTGCGCGGCGCCCGGCCGCTCTGGTTCCTCGCCACCGTGCTCCTGCCCGAGGGCGGCGCGACCGAGCTCGGCGTCGAGCGCGCTGTTCGCCGAGCTGCGCGCGGCGTGCGCGGAGCTGGGCGTCGCGCTCGTCGGCGGCCACACGGAGGTGACCGCGGGGCTGCCGCGCGCCGATCGTGTCCGGCTGCATGCTGGGCGAGGTGGAGAAGGACCGCCTGGTGACCACGGGCGGCGCGCGGGTCGGCGACGCGCTGCTCCTGACCAAGGGCGTGCCGCTCGAGGGCGCGGCGATCATCGCGCGCGAGCGCGGCGGCCGAGGCGCGAGCGGCGCGGCGTTCCCGCCGACGTGGTCGAGCGCGCGCGCGGTTTCCTGCGCGACGCCCGGGATCAGCGTGGTGCCCGAGGCGCGCGCTCGCCTGCGCGCGCCGCGCGCGTGCACGCCATGCACGACCCGACCGAGGGCGGCGTGGCCACCGCGTGCTGGGAGCTGGCCCAGGCCGCCGACGTGGGGCTCCGCGTGGACCGCGAGCGCATCCCGGTGCTGCGCGAGGGCCGCGTGCTCTGCGAGGCGTTCGGGCTCGACCCGCTCGGCACCATCGCCTCGGGCTCGCTGCTGCTCGCGGTGGATCCGGCCGACGCCGCGCGCGTGATCGCGGCCTGCCGCGGCGCGGGCATCGACTGCGCCGCCGATCGGCCGCGTCACCGCGGCCTCGCCAGGGCGTGACGCCTCGCCACCGGCGGGCGCGACGCGCGTCCCGATGCCCACGTTCCCGCAGGACGAGATCACCAGCGATCTTCTCGGAAGGACGGCGATAGGAGAGACATGCCCCAGATCGGTTACGCGCATCGCCAGGCGCCCATGGGCCGCCGCGGCATGGTGGCCGCGTGCCACCCGCTCGCCTCGCTGGCCGGCGTGGAGGTGCTGAAGTCGGGCGGCAACGTGGTGGACGCCGCCATCGCCACCAACGCCGTGCTCGCGGTCACCCAGCCGAACTTCTGCGGCGTGGGCGGCGACCTCTTCTGCCTCTACTACGAGGCGGCGACGCGGCGCGTGCACTTCCTGAACGGCGCGGGCCGCTCGGGCGCGCGCGCCACGCTCGACGAGCTCGGCGCGGCGCGGCCTCGACCGCGGTGCCGAGCGTACGGGCCGGGCTCGGTGTCGGTGCCGGGCGTGACGCGCGGCGTGGCGCATGCTGCTCGAGCGCTTCGGCACGCGCCCGCTCGGCGACCTGCTCGAGCCGGCCGTGCACTACGCGGGCGAGGGCTTCCCGCTCTCGCGACATCGTCGCGCAGGCGATCCGCGAGCGCGCGCCCGGCGACGACGATCCGGAGTGGCGGCGCGTCTTCGTGCCCGGCGGCGAGTTCCCGCAGACCGGCGAGTGCTTCCGCCAGCCCGACCTGGCGCGCACGCTGACCGAGCTGGGCGACGATCCCGAGCTCTTCTATCGCGGGTGCGCGTGGCGCGCGCCATCGCCGACGCGCATGGCGGCCGAGGGCTTCCTCACCGCGGACGACCTGGCCGCGCACGAGGGCGAGTGGGGCGAGCCGATCTCGACCACGTACCGCGGCTACACCGTGTACGAGACGCCGCCGCCGACCCAGGGCCTCGCCGCGCTGCTCACGCCTCAACCTGCTCGAGGGCTTCGACCTCGCGCGCCATCCGTGTCCACTCGCGTCGAGCATCTGCACCTCCTGATCGAGATGACCAAGCTCGCCTACGCCGACCGCGACCGCTGGGTCGCCGATCCCGACGCACGCGCGCGTGCCGGTCGAGGCGCTGCTCGACAAGGGCTACGCGGACAAGCGGCGGCGGCGCGTTCGACCCGGACAAGGCGCAGGCCCATCGTGCGGCGAGATCGACGGCGACACCACCGGCTTCGTGGTCGCCGACGGGCGCGGCAACGTCGCTGAGCGTGATCCAGAGCCTCTACAAGTCGTTCGGCTCGGGTCGTGGTCGCGCCGGGCACCGGCGTCGTGCTGCAGAACCGCGGCGCGTACTTCAACACCGACCCCACGCATCCGAACTGCTTCGCGCCCGCGCAAGCGCCCGTTCCACACCCTGATCGCCTGCGTGGTCACGCGCGACGACGCTGCCCGTCCTGGGCTACTCGACGATGGGCGGCGACGGGCAGGCGATGTTCCACGCCCAGGCGCTCACCAACGTGCTCGACTACGGCATGGAGATCCAGGAGGCGATCGAGCGGCCGCGCTTCGTGTACGGGCCGATCGATCCGGGCGACGTCCGGTCGACGCGGCGCGCATCGAGAGCCGCGTGCCCGCGGAGGTGCGCGAGGGCCTCGCGCCGCATGGGCCACAAGGTGCAGCCGGTGTCCGACTGGTTCGTGCGGATGGGCCATGCCCACGGCATCACGCTCACCGACGGCACGCTGCGCGGCGGCGCGGACCCGCGCGGCGACGGCGCGGCGATCGGCTTCTGATGGCCTGCCGAGCGCGCGCTGCGCTCCTGGCCGCGCTCGCCGTCGCTGGGCCTGCTCGTGTGCGCCGGCGGCGCGGCCGGCCGCGGAGCTGGGGCGGCATCGAGCCCGGCGTGACCACCATCGAGCAGGTGCGCGAGCGCTACGGCGCGCCGAGCAAGGAGACGCGCGCCAAGGTCGAGGGCTACGACACGCATGCAATGGGTCTACGAGGGCGCGCGCGCGCCGGGCGGCATCAAGCGGATGACGGTGGACTTCGGCCTGCTCACGCCGCAGCGGCTACAAGCCGACGCTGGTGCGCGCTCCTCCGCCTCGAGCCCAAGCCCATGATCTTCGGCAAGAACACGGTCGCGCAGGCTGGGGCTCGCCCGACGCCGATCGGCAGCAGAAGGACCAGGACGACGTTCTTCTAAAGGACGGCCTGCTCGTCATCTTCGACCAAGGACGGGCACGACACGGTGTCGATGACCTTCACGCGCGCCGCAGCCCGACGCGCCCGCGCCGCCCGGCACCGCCCCGCCGCGCCGAAGCGCTAGCCGTGATCGATCAGCTCCTCGCCCTGGACCCGGGCGCGCCGGGGCATCGCGCGCGTTCTTCGTGCGCGGCGGCGCCGCCGCGGCGGCCCGGTCGCTGCGCCGGCGCCGGCGCGTGCTCATCACCACCGGCTTCACGGTGGGCGCCGGGCCTGCCCGAGACCGACGGGCCGCCCGGCGCCGCCTCGCTCGGCCGCGCGCTGCGCGCAGCTCGGCAAGGAGGTGACGCTACGTCACCGACGCGGTCGCGTGCCGCCGCTCCAGGCCGCGCTGACGCGTCCTCGGCGAGCCGGCGCCCGTCGCTGACGTTCCACGTCCCGCACGCGCGGCGGCGGCCGAGCCCGGCGCCGCGCGGCGGCCGCGCGCCGGCTCCTGGCGGAGCACGCGCCGAGCATCTCGTCGGCATCGAGCGGCCCGGGCGCGCGCGCGACGGCGACTACCGGAGCGCGCGCGGCGCAGTCCGTGCGCCGACTGGAACGCGCCGCTCGACGCGCTGTTCCTGGCCGCGCCCCGGCGCACCGACCACCGTGGGCGTCGGCGACGGCGGCAACGAGATCGGCATGGGCAACGTGCGCGCCCGCGTGGCGCGCGCCGGCGCCGTCCTCCGCGCCATCGCCTCGGTGGTGAAGGTGCGGCACCTCGTGGTCGCGGGCACGTCGAACTGGGGCGCCTACGGCATCGTGGCCGAGCTGTCCGCGCTGGCCGGCCGGCCGCTCCTGCACGCCGCCGAGGAGGAGCGCGCGATGGTGCGGGCCTGCGTGGACGCGGGCGCGGTGGACGGCCTCACGCGGCGGGCCGAGCCGACGGTGGACGGCTTGCCTTTGGCGGCCCACGTTGGCATGCTTGAGCTGCTCGACTGTTCGCGGATCGCCCCGCGGCGCCCGGACCGCCCGAACGAAGGATGATCGCAGACGCATCAGTCCACCGTGGTCGAGACCTATCGCGCCATGCATCCCAAGTCCGCCGCGCTCTACGAGCGCGCGCGCGGCCGTCATCCCCGGCGGCGTCACCCACGACGGCCGGCACATGGACGCCGTTCCCGGTCTACGTCGACCGCGCGCACGGGCTCGCACAAGTGGGACGTGGACGGCCACGAGTACATCGACTACTGGATGGGCCACGGCGCGCTGTTCCTCGGCCACTGCCATCCCGACGGTGGTGAAGGCCGTCCAGGAGCAGGCCGCGAAGGGCACGCACCTCGGCGCCTGCCACGAGCTCGAGGTGCGCTGGGCCGAGCTGGTCACGCAAGCTGATCCCGTCGGCCGAGATGGTGCGCTTCACCATGTCGGGCACCGAGGCGACGCTGCTGGCCCTGCGCTTCGCGCGCGCCTTCACCGGGCGCGGCCGAAGGTCGCTGAAGTTCCAGGGCCACTTCCACGGCTGGCACGACGGCGTCGTCGCCGCGGTGAACCCGCCGTACGACGTGCCGATGTCGGCCGGCGTGCCCGACGGCGGTGCTCGACCAGCTCCTCGCTGTGCCCGCCCAACGACATCAAGGCGGTCGGAGACGATGCTCGAGCGCGGCGACGTCGCGGCGGTGATCCTGGAGCCGACGGGCGGCCACTCCGGCACGACGCCGACCGATCCCCGGCTACCTCCAGGAGCTGCGCGAGCCTCACCACGCGGCACGAGCGTGGTGCTGATCTTCGACGAGGTGATCACCGGCTTCCGCTACTGCGCCGGGCGGCGCGCAGGCCTACTTCGGCGTGACCCCGGACATGACCACGCTGGCGAAGATCGTGGCCGGCGGCCTGCCCGGCGGCGCCGTCGTCGGCAAGAAGCGAGCTGCATGTCGATGATGGCCCACCGCGGCGACCCGGTCTTGGACCGGAGCCAGCGCGTGGCCCAGAACGGCACGTTCAACTCGAACCCGGTGTGCGCCGCCGCGGCCATCGCCACGCTCGAGCTGGTCGCCGACGGCTCGCTCCACGCGCGCGCCAACAAGCTGGGCGACGAGCTGCGCGCCGGGCCTGTCGGAGGCGATGAAGCGCGCTGGGCGTGCCCGGCACCTGCTTCGGCGAGGCGTCGATCTTCCACGTGTCGTTCGAGGGCAAGCCCGGCCTGGCCGGTTTCGACCGCCCGCGCCGCGGCGACCTCTACCAGCGGCTGCGCTGCGCGCTGCTCAACAACGGCGTGGACTGCGCCAGCGCACCACGGCTGGATCTCCGCGGTGCACACGCGATGCCGACATCGAGCGCACCGTCGCGGCCCACGAGAAGGCGCTTCCGCGAGCATGGCCGCCGACGGTGTCTTCAAGGGCATGTGACGCCTCTCCCCTCGGGGAGCGGCACGGTGAGGGGTGCGCTGATGGACGAGGCCCAGCGGCGCGCCAAGCTCCAGGAGCTCCACGAGCTGGCCCAGGGCTCCGAGGAGTTCGAGGGCGGCGTGACCTTCGAGGACGAGATGGAGGCCCTCATCGTCGGCAACTGGGCCATCTTCGCCATCGACGACATCGGCGACCTGGCGCTGTCGTTCCACCTCGACTCGCACCCGGTCGCGGTGGCCAGGCTCACACGCTTCCTGGTCAGCACGAGGTGCCGTTCGTGCTCCACGAGGCGTTCACCGTGGACGACGACGACCGCATCGTCTTCGAGTCCGACACCGGCGCCGAGTTCGACGAGCGCGGCAAGCCCCAAGCCTAGCGAATCTCCCTCTCCCCTCAGGGGAGAGGGCAGGGTGAGGGGGGCGCGGCGGGAGCCGTTTTCGGCAGTCTCCGTAGACACTTTCCACCCCGTTCTGCTATCCTCGAAAACTCGTGGTGGGCTGGTAGCTCAGTTGGTAGAGCACAGGACTGAAAATCCTGGTGTCGGCGGTTCAATCCCGTCCCAGCCCACCATTCATTTCAAACAGTTGCCCACCAGAGAATTTCTCCGATCTGAGTCTGTGCCTAGATTGTGTGCCCAACTCTGGCACATTCTAGCGCATTCCAGCGCACTCGCCGCTTGAACGGAGGAGGCAGGGATGGCCGGCGACACCCTAACTCAGCTCGATCTCTTTCTTCCTCGACTATGCCGTGCTTACAGGCACAGTACTCCACCTGCATCCCGCATTTTGGAGGAGGCTTTCAAAGCCGACCATAATGCCCTTCGGCGCCACCTGCACCTTGTAAATCTCGTGAAGAAGGATATGCGGCCTACGAGGACCTGGGAGCCGTCCTCAAGGCGTTCCTAGACTACCGAAGTGGGAAAGTCACAGTCCCGATTGCCAGTCTGATGGCCTTCAAGCCCGGAGATGTTGAGCTATCAACAATGTTCCAGGAACTGAAGGTTGCGTCCGGCGATGGGACTACGACTACGCTTGCGTGCTGCTCCAGGCTTGGGACGGTTTCGTCCGAAGATCGGGGAAGGATGCTGGGAGGGAGCCGGACTCTACGTGATGATCTTGAGGGGACGGCAGTAGAGGCTGATCAGTCAGGGGTTTGGCTGGAGCCTAGTAGGGGGAGGAAACCGCTATGGTCGTGTATGCGTTCGACGTGGATGAGACATTGGAAGTCAGCAAGGGTCCTGTGAAGCTGTCCGATCTCGTCAAGTTGCGCGAGCATGGCGATATCGTCGGCCTCTGTGGTAATTGGGCGATGGTGACGCTGCACTGTCCGGACTGGCACCACATCTGCTCGTTCGTGGGGCCATGCGGCATCGAGAAGCACGACTTTTTGCGCCAACTGCGGCAGTACATTCCGGGGCATGACTACGTGATGGTCGGCAACATCCTCGGCATTTCCGGTGCGAGCGACGACCGTGGCGCTGCGGAGCGAGCAGGCTGGCGCTTCATCCAAGAAAGCGAGTTCGCCAAAGGTGTGCGCTGAATTTGAGGCACTTCGAGCGTCGCCTTGAGGCCATGGATGGCAAGGCGATGATCGTTTGCATGAGGCCGTCGAAGATCCCCGACCGTTGCGTGCTGGGAGGCTACGGCTTGTAGAACTCCATTCGGGCCCTAGCTCAGCGTGAGTTGTTGACCGCCTGGCCCACGATCCGGCCCCTCAACCCGGGCCACGTGCGCCACGTCCATCGGGTCCAGTTGCGGATGGAAGTCCGCCCGCCGACCGTGCCGCCCACTCAGACGAGCACTCCCGCTCGCTGTCGCAGGAGCGACGGTGGGATCGTCAGGCCGAGGGCCTTGGCGGTTCGCGCCTCGGCCTCGCCTTCATCAGCATCTAGCCTGTCGATCAAGTCCGGTGGAATCCCAAAATTCGTCATCCGCGGCGCGAGA
>CAVXJS010000021.1:0-1226670 GCA_963762145.1 uncultured Candidatus Rokubacteria bacterium | reverse complement strand
GGTAGCGCGCGGCGCACGGGGAGTCAAAAACCACCGCCGAGTTGCGTGAAGAACACGCCGAAGCTGGAGTAGCCGCCAAGGCTGGCGCGCCCAACCAGCCCCGCATCCATGAAGACCACCCGTCCGTTCGACACCATCGCATTGAACGCGTGACCCGTTTCCGCTGCTCGGAGACCAAACACGACGCCGCGCGTTCCTTCACCCAGGACCAAGAAAATGTCTTCCATCGGGGCGCGTGACATGAACTCGGCCGTCGTACCGGACGGGTAGACCTCCCGGAGGTAGGCGTAGGCTGCGCTTAGCCTGACCTCCTCACCACCAATCGCCGAGGTCGGAGAACCGGCAAGGCGACGTTCGAGGGCGATCGCGCGGTTGAAGCAGTTGGACCGGCCGCAGACGCCGATCTCCGTTATTAGAGCCTGACTCGGCCGAATACCGGACAACGTGCCCTCGGCGAGGGGGGTGATGATCGCATTGGATTTGCTCAGGGTCCCGAGCGCCCCCACGGCAGCCCCGGCGTAGAGCTCCATCCCGAGGACCGGCACACGACCGACGTAGTAGGCGAGCGAAGGCGAGCCGCTCGAGGCGCGCGGCAGCACTTCTCTCACCACGGGACCGGTGATGGGGCCAAATGAGCTGGCAACGCTGTCGAGCGCCTGGTCTCGAACGCCGCGTTCGATGTCTCCGTTCCGCCCGAGAAAACGCGCCAGCTGCTGCCACATCATTTGCTGAATAGGTGTCTGCGGACCGAGCGGCACTCGCTTCCTCTCCGGTGCCCAATCGTGTGTGGGTTCGCGACGCCGCGGGGGCGCGCGGACGAATACGTCCGGGCCGTACTCGTCGCCGGCCGGGCAAGGTGCGCATAGGCCCAACGGATCCACGTCACTCAGTGCGCGCCCGCTCACGTATGCATACGGGTTGATGTCTCCACCGAGCGCGTGAATCGAGAACGGGTCGGCGCTCGCCCACCTCCCGAGCTGCGCCTGATAGTAGCGCGCCCCGAAATAGGTCAGCCCGACCTCGATGTCGTCCTCTTTGCCCGTGAACTTGAAGTCCTCACGGGACGCCGCCCAGCGGAGCGGGCGCAGATCACTCTCGATCGCACCAAACGGCTGATGCATGGACCGCTCCACGACCTCGCCCGAGTCCTTGTCGATCGTGAACGCGGTCGAGCCGAGATGATCGCCGAGCGTGAGGAACACGTGGATCGGCATGCCGTCCCCGCGCGCGACCGGCATGAGACGAGTCGGATCATGGAAGACGCGCCCCAGCCCCGCGACGAAACGGATCTCGTTCCCTCCCTGTACTCGGTAGTCCGAACTGGCGGGATCGTAGTCGGCTCGAGAGATGCGCTGCGTCCCGGAAGCATCGAGCGTGTGCTTCGCGGTGCCGAGCGCGTCGGTTACCGTCTTGAGCACGCGCTGACCGGAGCTGTACCCGTAGGCCAGATCCCACGTCGGGACTTCACTTGGGAGAGGCGGAGGAACGGGTCCGCCCCCATAATCCCAACGGCGGGCGCGAACGAGCTGGCCGACTTCGTTCCACTCGTAGCGGAAGCGGTGACTGCAGTTCGGCATCTGGTCCCAACAGCTTGTGCGTGCGACGGTGAGCTCGATCAGATTCCCTGCGACATCGTAGTCGGCATGAACGCCGGCCGCGTCGACCAGCTGATTCGGCCCCGCGCTCGGCCCGCCATTGGTGACCCGGCCGAGCGATCGGTCGTAGCGAAGCCCCTCATCGTCGTCGGTGAAGGTCGTGTTGCCCTGCCAGTCGTACTCGAACGTCTGAAGGCTCGGCCGCTGACCGCCTTGCCGGACGGCGACGGGCCGGCGATCCCCCGCCAGAGCCTCGGCGAGGTAGGCCGGGACGTGACCGTCCCCGCCATGGACGCTCTGGACGCTCATCACTCGATACGCCGCGTCGTGCTGCATCAGGCGGGACACTGGGCGGGCCCCGGTCGGCCAGGTGGAGGTGCTCTCGTCCGTGATCGAGATCGGGTTCCCAACGTCGTCGTACGTGAAGGAGTTCAGACTGAGGTCGAGTTGTGTCGTCTCGGGCCCCGGCAAGGGGTAGAGCGATGTAGAAGTGGACCACACTCCTGGCGCAGCGTGCCGAAACAGGTGGTATCGCGATAGTCGATCACGAGCGTCGTAGTCGAAGGTGGCGCGCGTCGATGCCGCGTCGCCGTACGTCATCGCGCTCAATGCGTGGTTGGGAAGATAGCGGAACGTCGAAGCGAGCGTTCCGTAGCTCGATCCCACGCTGCTGATCAGAAAGCCGACGTAGTCGAACGTCTCCGCGCTCTCGCCATTCACGAGGAGTTCCGGCGTGTGAAGGGTCGTGGTGCGCCGTCTCAGGCGATCCGAGTCATCGTACGTCAGCATCTCGCCGAACCAGCTCGTCGTGTAGCGGTCCGTGAGGGTCGCGGCGGGGGTCCCCGGCTTCACGAGGCGTCGCGCGACGCGCTGCAGGCGACCGCGTGCGTCATAGTTGAAACGCGTGTGAGAGCCTCGATCCTGAACCGACACGAGGTTCCTCGCGGCCGACTCGGCGCGACCGGCGAAGTCGTCAGTGGGCTCGTAGCGGTCGTAACGGTAGAACGCCTCGGTTCCGTCGCCAGTCGTGAGGTCCGGTGGCGTGTACGCGGGCTGGCTTGCGTCGCACGGAGAGAAGTCCGCGGCGAGCACGCGCCCCAGCGCATCGTAGTAGATGTTCTTGCCGCATCCGCGCGCATCGGTGGTCGCGACCAGGCGCCCCGAATCGTCATACGCGTAGCCCCAGCCCACTCTGTCCGATCCCGAGAAGCGCGACGTGTTTGGTTCATCGTTCTGTACGAGTCGTCCGAACGAGTCCCACTGCAACTTCCGAACATACGCGCCGGGAGCGTCGCAGAGCGGAGCGGGTAGTGCCGGAGGCGGACCGGTGAGGGGTGAGTGCCTGCAGACCCTTCGGGGCTCACCAGTTCCCAGGAAGTCCACCGTCGTGATGACGGCCCTGGATCCTTCCTGGCGTTGGCTCTGGATCGGCCGGCCATGTCCGTCGATGGTCGAGCGCGAGAAGTTGCCGGAGTAGGGCCCGCTCGACTTTGCCTGTTCCGCATCGCGGATCTCAACCTGGAGCGGCAAGTAGCGATAGTCGGCGACGATCGTCGAGGCGTCGGCGATGGTTCGGGGCCGTCCGAAGACATCACGAACCGCCGTCATTCGCGTACCGTGAGGGGTGAGTGGCGGAGCGGTGGCGGCGACGGAGTATGGATCTCCGAAGAACAGGACCGGACGGCTTATTGCCGTGACGGCGCCGCTGGCGTCTCTCTCGGTCCAGTCGCGCAGGATCCACGGCGCGCCGTAGGCGAAGCTGTCGGCGGTGTCGAAGCCGAGGACATGCTCACCCATGCCGTTGAAGATCTCGATCGAGGCGAGAGTGCCCGGATCGGCATCCGGCTCGTAGAGCCGTTGCTTGATGACGAGGTAGGGGGTGGGACTCTGGAGGAAGTGGTCGATCTGCAGGGCGAGCAGGGTCGCATACGGCACCTCTGCGTGGGGAACGAATCGCTTGTGGAATCGACCGAAGGCGTCGTACTCGAGGGTCTCCAGCGTCCTCCTCTGCTGATCGACGATCGCGGTCACCTGTCCCAGCCCGCGGTCGAAGATGAGCTGGTGCTCGAGGGTCGGACCGGTGCAGCTCGCTCCCACGTATGCGATCACGCTGGCGCTGAACTGGGCGAAGGTCGGATCGAGCACGTAGGCCACGCACGGCTGCTGCGAACCCGGCGCGCCGAGAACCTGCGTGGGCGTGCCGAATGCGTCGCGGACGATGCTCATCACCCGCCGCTCGCCAACCAGCGTAGAAGCACTCGGCGGGACACCTACGCCGTGGCTCAAATCGCGGGGGGTATGATTCGGCAGTCCCGGGATTCCCGGGTACAGAAGCCGGCTGTACAGATTGACCAGATCACCGTTGAAGTCGGTTCCGCTCGGGTCGGGGCCGTACTCGAAGCGCTGCTGCCGAAGAAGCATCGTTGCGATGTCCCCGGCGTCGTTCCTTCGTCTCTCACGCACCTCCATGCCGGTCGGCTGGCAGCGCCAGTCGCCCCTACACCACGTGGCACCCGCGAACGTGGGCAGGACGGCCTCCGTGATCTCCGGGTCGATCAGACTTCCACAGTCCCCGGCGGCGTCCGTCCGCCCACAGCGGACCGTGCCGGTTCGGCTCCCCTCGGTGTTGTAGCTCATCGACGTCACGAGGCGAACGCGGCCGGCCGGTTGCTCCGGCGCCCTCTGGGTCGTATTCGGCGCACTGATCGTGTCGGCACGCGAGATCTCGGCCGCCGTGTCGTACAGGTACTCGTCGACCCGGTCGAGGTCCGCACGTCGCCAGACCTGAGTGGAGTTGATCAGAGGATCGGGCGTGATGGCGTACCGGAACGTCTTGGTCGAGAGCCACTGCGTGGGCCGCTCGGGACCGCTTCCCGGGAAGAAGCGGTCGACTCGAACCGGCAGGCCGACGAATGCCGCGTCGCCGGCTCTGTCGCTCGTCTCGGGGCACACGGGTCGTTGCGGTTGGCTGTCCTCCACCCGGCCGCGTTCGCATGCGGTGAACCAGCGCCACGTCTGTACGGTCTCGCCGGTCTCGCGCGCCACGCGCACGCGCGCGAATCCTTTGAACGACCGCGTCCAGAGATCGTAGGCCGGATCGCGGTAGGTGAAGCGGGTCTCGCGATCGAAGCGGAATGGCTGCTGGAGCGGCGATCCCGAAGCGGTCGGGGTGTCACGAACGGTGACTCTCGTCACCACCGGCAGGACCACGGGGACGTGCGTCGTCCAGGGCCGTAGGAAGTTGTCGAAGTTGTGCGGGAGGTACGTGGAGGCTTCGACATCGAGCTCCTGGACCGTCTGGTAGACGATGTCCGTGTCGGCACCGGCGCCATTGCGCACGTGGGTGAGGAGGCCGGGACGAGGCGCGCGACGGCCGCCCGAAATCGGAGTGGAGGGAACGGTCAGAAACGAGAAGTGCCAGATCGTGGTCTCCCCGAGGATCAGCAGATCATCGACGCCATTCGCATCCACGTCCACGAACGTGACGTTGAGCGCAAGGGGAGAAGCGTTGTTGGGTGCCGGTGCGGTTCCCGAGAACGTTCCGACGGTGCAGTCGTCCGCGGGGTTCGCGCACATGAAGCGATGCCCGTCGATGTTCACCCAGAGGCGCACACGCGGCGTCTGTGCTCCGTTGGGTCCGAGGGCAAAGTGGATGACGACGAGGTCGGCGAGCCCGTCGCCCGTCACGTCGTGGATGAACAGGGTTGGGTGGGGACCAATCGGGTCGGCGTACAGTGGGTACCCCCACGCTTGTAGCCGAGCGGGAAGTGGGACATCGGTCGAGGCGGTGTATGCATTTCCCAGCCACGAGACCGGTTCGCTGCCCGCGGCGACGAGACAGCCCTCCGCGGGCGTGCATCCGAAGCGACCGCGACCGTTGCCGGGCCGAATGTCGAGACGAGTCTGGATCAGCGCCTGGGGATTGGGCGCAACCGAGACCAGATCGGCGAGGCCATCCCCATTGACGTCGGCGTACCAGGATTCGTTGGGGGGGCCCAGGGCCGCATCCTCATAGCCCGCCGGGATCGCACTGAGGTTGCTGACAAACGGAACCAACGCCGGCCCTTGATGAGACTCAGCAGTTTCGAATTCCGATAGCCGCCGCGTGAAGGCGATCCCGGCCTTGCCGAATGGGCCACTCGTCCCGCTGGCGGTGCCGAGACGATCGACATATCCATCCCCATCGATATCGGCGTAGGCCCCTCCCTGCAGCGACACCACGGGTGGACTCTTGGCCCACCACGAATCCTCGGTTTGTCGCCACTTGAGCGATGGATACAGTGCATTGGAAGCCGCGCCTGGACAGAACGCACTGTCTGCGCTCGTCGGGTCGATGGCGAAGCCGCGCTTGCTGGCCTTGCTCCAGAGCAGGACGGCATCTCCCCACGGGCCGAGCACCTGCGAGCCGTACTGGGAGAACAGCGCAACCGCGCTTCCGCCAACGAAGGTCGGAGGCGAAGGAGGCGCTTGTACTGCCGCGAGCGCATCCGCATCCAGGCAGTTGTGCTGGAGCGTCAGGGTGCCGTTTGCTTGTACACCGCGGTTGACGTACGCGTCTTGGCGCCGGGCGGGACCCATGATCTGCGGAGCGTCACTGTAGGGGCACAAGAGGACACGGGGCTGTCCAGGCCCGTTCTCCGCGACGTGGACCCAGACACCCACCATCCCGCTGCTCGTATCAGTCGGCTTGCACGCGTTGTACCAAGCCGCCGCCGAAGATGCGGGGCTCGCGTGGATTTGGCGGTTCTGCGGCCAGCCTTGGACGATGTCCGGTCGGCCGTCCCGATCGATGTCAACGATGGCGGTGTTGCCCGGGTAGGGAAGCCCGCCGGCCGGGCTTCCGCTGATGTCCGTCGCGATGACGGTGCCGATCGCGATGTGCGCCGTCTCGTACTCGAAGATCTGCTCAGGTAGTCGCGGGCACGTCGTCGCGGGAATGGCGTTGTCGGACTCTACTCCGCCGCAGCGCCCTTCGATCTCCACTTGATGGAGAAAACTCCGATACCAAGGTTGGAGCGCCACCGGCACTCCCGAATCGAGGGTGGTAGTAGGTGAAGTGATACTGACGGAGGATCTCGCGTGGGCCGGGCCGACTCCAAGGTGCCGCCGCGATCGCGACGCGCCTCAGCCGCTGCCACGGACGCTGCTTGTCTATGCGCGCGAAGGGAACGGGATGCATCGGAGTCACGGATTGCTCCCAGTCCAGCGCGACGTGGTAGGCGTACTCGCTCAGCGTTGCGGTGGTCGGATTCGCAGCGGGAGGTGTGTAGAAGATATCCGTGAGGACATTACGCGCAGTGGTCGACTGCGACCACTTGTAGACGACGACGTTCGTCGCAAGACCGAGCGTGCCGCTGCTCGCCGCCGTCTCTATGCCGTGAAGGTCGTAGTGCCGGGCCAAATTCCAACGAAAGACCTTGTTGCCGGCCGTCGGCTCGCGATCCACGGCGGCGCCGGCGACAGACGCCTGCGTCAGTGGTTCTCCGAACTCCATGATCTGGCCGCCGCGGTATTGCACCAGCCATCGCTGGCGCGAGGGACTGAGGAAGAAACGTTCGACTCCCCGATCGACGCGCAGACGATAGTGCCGGTGACCGTGCGCCCATGCCGGCATGGGGCCGGCCTCGGCGGGACAGCCGGGCAGGACCCCTACCGTGCAGACGTACGCCAGCACCCGGCCGGAGTACGTGTAACGGTCCTCGAGAGCCTCGTTGCCGTTGTCGACGTACTTCGGCCAGTTCGAGAGAGGAGCACGTTCGATCGACGGTAGGCCGAGCCACCAATCTTCGCCCGCATCCCCGGTGCCACTGTTCGATCGATAGTGGAGAGCGAGCACGGGCTGTACATTGCCTCGCGCCGCAGGGAGGTCGAGTGGAATCGAATATGTCATCGCGCCGTTGCTCTCGTCGACGATCCCACGACTGCTCGTCTCACCGTACGTGCCAGTGACCCCGTCGGGGCCCGTCGGAAGCTGGGCGAATGCGTCAGGAGGTGATCCCAAGACGGACACAATGCCGAGGAGTCCGATTGCAAGTGCATGCCTACCGCGGCGTACAGTTGGACCATGGTTCATCGCCGCACCCCCATCCAACGCTTGGTACCCCACCTCGTCGGATCCCGCGTGCGCCAGTCTACCGCAGTCTGTTTAGCGAGGCGCTTGCCCTGGCGCTCGGGAGGCTCCTGAGCGAAGCTTGGGGATGAATGGAAGGGCAGGGAACCCCGGACCCGGAGAATCGCCATCGGAGCACACGATGGAGTGGATGGAGCTTCGCTGCGCGAACCTCCTCTCGTGCAACGGCACTAGGCCTTTGGTCCGATTGTCGCACTTCCGCGCCCCTGCTAAAGAGGGGGCGCCTGAACGGGCACTCTTGCCCTCCGCTCCGAACGAGAAAATAATCGCCAGCGGCGCCGCGAGATCTGCGGGCCGTCCCAGAGAGAGGAACCGCCATGACTGCGTCAGACACCTCGACCGAACTCCGTTTTGAGCCGCCCGGGCCAGGATCGTGGGAGCAAGACCCCGTGCACTTCCCGCGCCCGATGACGCGCTACTTCCAGGAGACGCATCCCCCCGCCTTCAAGAGGGGCACCAACGACTTCGCCCGCTTCTACGGGATGCTCATCGACGGCCTCCAGATCGGCTACGTGAACGGCTTCGGCTACAACCAGGTGCTGCCGGCTCCGGAGGCCGAAATCCCCGAGCGCTTTCAGCGCGCTGAACAGGTCTTCGCGCAGAAGCTCTGGCGGGAGCAGCTTCGCGACTGGGACGAGAATCGCAAACCATCCTCCATTGCCACGCACCGGGAGCTGCAGGCCGTCGATCCGGACGCCCTCTCCGACGCGGAGCTGGTCGCCTATCTGACGCGCTGCCGCGACCACCATTCGGCCATGATCGCCCAGCACATGCGCTTCACCGCCGGTGCCGTGCTCCCAACCGGGGACTTCCTCGCACACGTTGGGGACTGGACGGGCCTGCCGCCGTCCGAGCTGCTGGGCCTGATGCGCGGTTCGGCAGAGGTGTCCGCGGGTGGCTCCGACGAGATGGAGCGCCTGAAGGGGGCGTTCGCCCAGGACCCCGCTGCCCGCGAGGTCCTCGCATCCGGCGGCGACCCCGCACAGGTGCTCGCGAGCCTGCGTTCCCTCGGGGGCGAAGCAGGCGCGGCGGTCTCCGGCTACCTCGACCTGGTCGGCAACCGCCTCATCGACGGCTTCGACATCGCCGAGCCCTCGGCGCTCGAATTGCCGGACGCACTCCTCAGGGCCATCCGCATCGCCGTTTCCGGAGAAGCCCAGGCCGCCTCGGACGTCGATGCCCGCATTGCCGAAGTCCGCGCCCAGGTCCCCGCGGCGCACCAGGCCGAGTTCGACGAACTGCTCGGCGAGGCCCGCCTCACCTACCGCCTCCGCGACGAGCGTGGCGTCTACAGCGACATCTGGGCCTCGGGCCTCATGCGGCGCGCCGCCCTTGCGGCTGGCCGGCGGGTCGCGAGTCGCGGCCGCATCGCCACCCCCCAGCAGATGCTGGACGCCAGCCTCGACGAGATGTGCGCGCTGGTCGCCGGCACCGGTGGCCCGTCCGCGGACGAGCTCGCCAAGCGCGCCGAATACCGCGCGACCTACACCGCCAAAGACGTCCCGCCCTTCCTTGGCCCGCCCGCACCGCCCCCGCCTGACCTCGCGGCCCTGCCCCCATCGGTCGGCCGCCTCATGCGCGCGACCTTCATCGCCCTGGGCCACCTCTTCGGGAGCTCCCAGGCGCAGAACGAAGAAAAGGTCCTCTACGGGCTCGCGGCGAGCAAGGGCGTCTACGAAGGGCCCGCGCGCCGCGTCTCCGGCCCCTCCGAGTTCGGCCGGATCGCCAAGGGCGACGTGCTCGTCACCGAGTCGACGACCGAGGCCTTCAACATCCTCCTCCCGCTCCTTGGCGGGATCGTCACCGACAACGGCGGCCTCCTTTCGCATGCGGCGATCGTCTCGCGCGAGTACGGCATCCCCGGCGTCGTCGGGACCCGCGAGGCGACCGAACGCATCGCCGACGGCGTCCTTGTCCGCGTCGACGGGGATGCCGGCGAAGTCACGGTGCTCGGGTGAAAAAGGTCGTCCCCTTCGCGAAGGCGCGCGAGACATCGCTCTATGGGTCGAAGGCCGTGGGGCTCGGCGACGCCGCGCGCCAGGGCCTCCCGGTCCCGCCCGGCGTGGCGCTCTCGGGCGACCTGGTCGAGGCCGTCGCCTCGGGGGAGGACAAGGCCATTGAAAAGGTGGCGAAGGCCATCGCCGCCTTGCCGCCCCCGTTCGCCGTCCGGTCGTCCGCCGTCGACGAAGACGGCGCGGCGGCGAGCTTCGCCGGCCAGCACCTCACCGTGCTCAACGTCCATTCGGCGGCCGATGTCCCCGGCGCCGTCCGCGAAGTCTGGTGGTCTGCGAACTCGGACTCGGCCATCACCTACCGCCAGCGTGTCGGCCTGTTCACCCGGCCGAGCGTCGGCGTCGTCGTCCAGACGCTCCTCAACCCCACCGTCGCCGGGGTCATGTTCACCGAGCACCCGGTCACCGGCGCCGATGAGCGCCTGATCGAAGCGAGTTGGGGCCTCGGTGAAGCCGTGGTCGCCGGCCTCGTCGTCCCGGACCACTTCCGCCTCGACCGCTCCGGCCAGGTGCTGGAGCGCAAGGCCGGGCGCAAGCGCATCGCGATCCGCTCGCTCCCGAACGGGGGCACCTTCGAGCAGCAAGTGCCACCCGCGCAGGTGAGCCAGCTCTGCCTCGACGACGCCCAGCTCGCGGCCTTGGGCGAGCTCGCCCTGCAGTGCGAGAAGGTCTACGGCCCGCGGCGCGACATCGAATGGGCGTTCCAGGATGGGACGCTCTACCTCCTCCAGTGCCGCGCCGTCACCACCGGGAAGGCGCGCAGCGAGGCACCACCGCCCGGCCCGCCCCCGCGCGACCCCGTGGCCGCCCTCCGGCGCGTCCAGCTCTTCGCCGATATGGACCGGAGGCAGGCCGAGCAAATCGCCCGCCTGCTCAAGGAGCGCCCCTTCGCGAAGGGCGAGACCGTCATCATGGAGGGCTCCGGGGGCGCCGCCTTCTTCCTCATCGACTCCGGGGAGGCCACGGTCTCGAGCAAAGGCGTCGACCTCGCCACCCTCGGCCCGGGCGACTACTTCGGCGAGATCGCCCTGATCGACGGCGGCCCCCGCTCGGCCACGGTGACCGCTGCGACCGACCTGGTTTGCTACGGGCTCACGTTCTGGGAGTTCCGCCCGCTGGTCGAAAGGAACGGCGCCATCGGATGGAAGCTCCTGCAGGCGCTGGCGAAGCGGTTGCGCGCCGCCGACCCGAGCTAGCAGCGGACCTTCAGCCTCGTCGACGAAACGTCCGGCAAGGGACAGCGTGGCGGCGGGAAGGCACCGGAACCTGGAGGGCCGCCACGCGACCCTGCACATGGATACGAGCAAGGTGGCGAGCGGGCCCACTGTGCGTGAGGGCGAGCAGCGGGGCCGAGCGTAGGCAGCATTGGCCCCCTCCGGCGGCGCGGTCGCCCCGTCCGTGGGCCCCGTCCCCGTGACATAATGCGAGACTCAGACGCCAGCCGCCCCGCCGGAGACACAGCGCAGATAAAGCCCTCCGCGCGAGCTTCAGAGCATGACATCGAACCGGAATGCGAGTGACCTGTTTGCCTGCAAGTGCTTGCGGGCCCTGGCAACAACCTGAAAGTGCACTCCACGAGTAGCGGGGATCACCCCACGATGTTATTCGCGAACTGACTTGAGGCAACGTCTTCGGATCCGCGCGCTCGGGATTGGAAGTCCTCGGCGCGGCCCGGAAGCACTATTCACGGATTGATCTTGGACGACGCTTGCGAACTGGCGGACCTGGACACCGAGGCCGTGGCTCGGGGAACGGAGGCGCCAGCCTTAAGGTTAAGGCCGAGTTCTCTGAGGGCCTGCGGCTGACGCAGGCGGAATCGTCCGGCGGATTGCCCCACCGCACGGTTCCCGATGCGCAGCTCGCGGGCCGTCACGGAATCCGTGGCGGCGGCATCGGTCTGGACGGCTCCAGCCCCCCGATACCCGTCCCCGGATCCAAGGGATTCATCGCCCTTTTCCTGCAGGTCAGGATCCACTGGCGCCGCGCAGACTCGGCGCGGCGCGTAAGAGGAGCAGGCCCGTTGCCCTGATCTACCGGATTACGCGGGTCTGTGTAACACTGCGGGGCCAAGACAGGACGATGGGGCAAAGGCGGATCAGCGAAGGCTTTCTGCTCAGGATGAACCGGTCGCTCGGGCGGATTAGCCTGACCGGGACTGCAGTGTACGCCGTTATCCAGGTCTAGATAATTCTAGTTGGACGTCACGAATACAGTGATTCCGCGGATACGCACCCATCCACCGGAGGAGCCCATGGCACAAGACAGAATGACTGAGCTCCGTGAGTTTGCCACCCGATATACGGCTGCCTGGTGCAGCCAGGATGCGGCCAGCGTTGCTGCGTTCTTTGCTCCAGGCGGCTCGCTGACCATCAATGGAGGCACCCCGTCGGTGGGACGAAGCGCGATCACCGAAGCTGCGCAGGGGTTCATGAGTGCCTTTCCTGATCTCAAGGTATATATGGATGATCTGCTCGAGCAACGGGGCAAGGTGATCTACAAGTGGACCTTAGAAGGCACCAACAGCGGACCTGGTGGTACTGGCAAGCGGGTTCGTATCAGCGGATCCGAAGAGTGGCGGATTGGTAGTGGTGGCTTGGGCGCCGAATCGCTCGGCAACTTCGATGCTGTGGAGTACCAACGTCAGGTTGCGCACGGAGTGGATCGCAAGTGATCGAGGGATTCCTCGGAACTGCCTGCCCGCGGCGTGACGCCCAACTTCACGTTCGAACGGACCGCTGGCTCGCATTCGCTCGCCACGGCCGGTCAACGTGGCGTTGGGCCGCGCGCTCACACGCCGCCCGGGCATCGAGATGCGCCCGCGAAGACCGCGCAATCAAGCAAACGGAGAAGGGCATATGGCAACGACCGACCTTGAACGCGCAATCGAGCGAAGTCACGAGGCGCTAGCGTTGATCCTCAAAGGAGACTCCAGTGGGTACAAGGCTTTGTTCTCTCAGCGCGAGGACATCACGCTAGGCAATCCCTTCGGACCGTATGCGCACGGCCGGAAGAAGGTCGAGGCAACACTTGATGGTGCGGCGTCGCACTACCGCGACGGGCAGGTGACTGCGGCAGATCTAATCGCGATCTACGCTAGTGCCGATTTAGCATGTGTCGTCGAGGTAGAGCGCGGAAGAGCAAAGGTCGGTGGCGGCGCGGAATTGGTACCCATAGCTGCCCGCGTCACGAGCGTGTTTCGGAGCGAGCAAGGCGAGTGGAGGCTCGTTCATCGCCACGCTGATCCAATTACGACGCCGCGCCCGGCAGAATCTGTAATCAGGAAATAGGTCAGGCTGCTTTGCCAACGGCAATGCTTTGGTCCCAACGAGCGCGGCCCAACCCATCGCTGCAGCCTGCGGCCTCCGCGCGCGGCTGAGCTCAAGCGTTAGGCTTCGCGGGCACCGGCAGCACGACTGGCACAGTGCGCAGTGATAACGGTCGAACGACTCAGCCCAGGTGGGTGATGGAGCGTCGGGTCTTTCTCGCCGGCACCCTGACCGTTCTTGTCGCACCAGTCGTCCTCGCGGCGCAGCAAGCGGACAAAGTCGCCCGCATCGGTGTACTGTCCTTTGGCGCCCCGGAACCGTTCCGGGAGGGGTTCCGGCGAGCCCTTGTCGACCTCGGCTACGTCGAAGGGCGCAACGTCGTCATCGAGCACCGCTGGGCAGACGGCCAGACCAATCGTCTCCCCATGCTGGCCGAAGCACTAGTCCGCGCGAACATGGACCTCATCGTCGCCTCTGCTACGCCGAGCGTTCAGGCGGCCATGGAGGCGACGCGCCACATTCCGATCATTATGGCCGCGGCCGGTGACGCGCTCCGGACAGGGCTCGTCACCAACTTGGCACGGCCAGGGGGCAACGTCACGGGCCTGTCGCTGGCGTTGATCGAATTGGCCGGCAAGACCGTCGAACTACTCCACGAAGCCTTGCCTCGCGCCACGCGGTTCGCGTGCGTGGTGCACAGCGACGATCCGCTACATCGCGAGTTTCTCGGCGAGGCCGAATCGTCGGCCCGGCGACTCGGCCTCCAATGTCGGCCCGTCATCCTGGGAAGCATTGGAGAACTCGAGACCGCGCTCGGCTCGATCGCGCGAGATCGGGTTGGAGGCATTGTCGTCCAGCCCATCTTCACGGTCGATCCGGAGGTCCGATCGACGCTCGTGCGACTCACGCTAAAACACCGGTTACCTGCAGTGTCCGGCCTCCGGCGTTTCGCGGAAGCGGGCGGGCTGGTCGCCTATGCGTCGGAGTTCAGCGATCTGCCAAAGCGTGCGGCCATCTACGTCGACAAGATCCTCAAAGGCGCCGCACCCGGCGATTTACCCGTGGAGCAGCCCACACATTTCCAACTCGTCTTCAACTTGAAGACCGCCAAAACGCTGAGCCTTACGATCCCGCGGCCATTGTTGCTACGGGCGGATCATGTCATCGAATAGGGGCTGGCATTCCATGGCCGAGCCGGCGCGAACCCGAACTACCGTATCCAGCCGACGGCCTTCGGCCGCGGCTGATACGGACCGTTGGGCGGCAACCCATCGGGCGTCGGAATTCCGCCCAGGGCAGGTTCTCGTTGGTGGCGCTCAATTCCCGCTGTAGGCGTACGATAGCTGGGCTTCCTCTAGTCGACGAGGTGTTTCAGTGATCGACCGGCGGACATTCGTTACCTTCGTCGCCGGATCATGCCTGATCGAGGCAGCTCCGATTCGCGCACAGCCGACAGGCAAGGTTTTCAGGATTGGATTGCTTGCTCCGTATACCGAACCCACACCCGGGGGGCGGATCGACCTGAAAGAACTGCGCATGGGTTTGCGCGACCTGGGCTGGGTCGAAGGAAAGAACCTCGCAATCGAGATTCGTTGGGCGGGCGTGAATCCGCGGCGCCAGCGCGAACTCGCCGCCGAACTCAAGGCGCTTCCGGTGGCGCTGATCCTTGCGGTCGGCACGGCTGCGATCCGCGCGACGCGTGATGGTGCTCCTAGACTGCCTGTTGTCATGATCAACGCCGGGGACCCTATGGGGGCGAAATTCGTCGCCAGCCTGGCCCGGCCGGGCGGCGACCTCACTGGCACTTCGGCGGCGGGCGAAGAGGTTCTTTCCAAACAAGTGGAATTGCTGTCGGCTGCCGTGCCGCAACTCAAGAGGATCAGCGTGCTGATGAACGGCGCCAATCCTGCCAACGGATTCTTCTTTGACGCGATGTCGTTGCGCGCGAAGACACTGGGCCTTCGCCTTGACCGTATCGACGTCGCGGTAGAAGGCGAACTGAACGAAGCCATTGCGCGCGCCAAAGGCGGGGCGCTCGTAGTCGTGCCCGACCCGATTTTTTTTTCACACCGTATCCACATCATCGGGCTGACGCTTCGATTCGAGGTGCCATCCAGCTTCGGCGGCCGTGAGTACGTCGCTGCTGGCGGCTTGATGTCCTATCTTTCATCCAACGCATGGCATTGGCGCAGCGCAGCTAGCTTCGTAGACAAGATTCTTAAGGGCGCAAAACCCGCCGATATTCCGGTGGAGCAACCAACGAAGTTTGAGCTGGTCATCAACCTCAAGACCGCAAAGGCACTCGGTATTGCTATTCCGCAATCGCTGCTACAGCGTGCGGACGAGGTGATCCAGTGATCGAGCCGTTACAGATCGCTCACGGCTTTGCCGGAATGCGGTCACTCCCTTCAATCGAATTCGTCGCCACCTAACTCTGCGCTGAACCAGACGCGCGAAACGGCGCCGCGCGCCGGTTCGCGCGCCGTTCGGCGCACCCGATGTGAGGGCAGCGCGTTGGCGACACTGGAACGTGGCCACAGGACGAGCCGCACATGCGGTCGCAGGGGACCAAGCGGCGAAGCGAGCACCCGAGCTACGAACAATAGCGACTCGAACCCTACTCGGACTGACTCATTGGTTGCCGTCGGGCCAGGTGCGTGAGCAGCACGTCAGGCCCGCGCCCAGAAAACCCCGGATCACAACGAATGCCCCCGGATCACGTGCCTGAGGTAGGCGGTGGCGGCGGGTCTGAAAATCCTGGTGTCGGCGGTTCAATCCCGTCCCAGCCCACCATTTGATTCGGTTTATTTCGACTAGTTTGCCCGCCCGGCATGTGGGGCAGCGCCCTACCCCGCTCCTCAACTTAGCTGGAACTTGGCTTATAGCACGCGTGCGGCTGGTATAAGCGGGTGGCCGTGCCAGTGGTAGCAACTGATTCGCAAACAGGGGAATTGAAGCGTTCTCGTAACTCAGCGCCGGCTCGGGCTCCGGTCACCGGCCAGGTCGCGGGGCGCCAGGAGGCGAAAGGCGACCTGGCCGACTCCCATGATGATGGCAACGTGCAGGAAGGCAAGCCCCCAGCCCCGGACCGACATGCCTCCCGAGAGGTCCAGGATCCAGCCGATCACGATCGGGCCGATGAACCCGCCGACATACCCGGACATCGAATGGATCGCCAGGGTCGCCCCGCGACGCTTGGGATCGGCGCTCCCGGCCGCCCCGGCAGTGAGAGACGAGGAATCTAGCCAGATCAGCAACCCGTAGACGAGCACCAGGAGAGCGGCGAGCAGATACGATCGCGGGCCCAGGAAGCCGATCACGGCACCGCAGAGCGCGGAGCCGGTCATGGCCAGGTGCACCAACCGCTGTCGGCCAAGGCGGATCGATGCCTCGTTGCCCGCCACACTCACCCACGTTCCGACGAGACCCATCAGCATCGCCACGGTGGTTGGGGCAAGCCAGGGCGTCTCCCCGGTTGTCGCGGCCACGTACGTGAGGAAGGCGACGACCCAGCCGCGCAGCGCGTTCATCTCCCATGTGTGGGCCCAGTAGCCCAGCGCGTAGGCCATGGCGGAGCGGTTTCGGAATACGGGTCGGAAGTCGAACAGCGCGCCGGAAGGCGCGGGATGGGCGTGGCGCTCTCGAGCGGGCACCCACCAGAAGACCAGGAGCCAGGCCACCAGCGTCACCAGCGCGCCTCCCAGGAAGGCTTCACGCCAGCCGTACCAGTGGCTCAGGGCGCCGGCAAACACGAACGAGAGCGAGCCGGCGATCCCGATGCTCGCGGCGTGACCGGCGACCGCGCGTGACATCAGCACCGGATCGACCCGGTCGGCCAGCAGCTTCAAGCCGGTCATGTAGGTGCCCGCCCAGCCTACGCCGGCCAGCGCCCGCATCGCCAGGGCGCTCCAGAACCCCTCCGCAAAGACTGCGAATCCCAGATGGCTCGCGACCGTGAGCGCCACGCCCGACAGGTAGACGCGGCGCGCGTCGACCCGATCCGTCAGGGTGACCAGGATCGGCACGGACACGGCATAGGCGGCGTACAGCACCCCGGTGATCCAGCCGGCCTCTCGGTTCGTGAGGTGCCACTCGCTCATGAAGACCGGAAGCAAGGCGGGCCAGGTGTACGATCCGATCTGCGCGCACACCTGCGCCGCGCACACGCAGGCGACGAGGCGAGCCGGAGTCAGGGGGTGGGCGCTTTCAGCCAGGCGGCCAGGCGTTCGTGGATCTGGTCCCGCACCCGACGGAAGACCGCGAGCCGCTGGGCCTCGTCACCGGTCGCTCGCGAGGGATCCTCGAAGGACCAGTGCAGGCGCTTCACGGTGCCGGGCACGAACGGGCAATGCTCCTTGGCGTCGTCGCAAACCGTGACGAGATAGTCCCACGGCGGCTGAGCGATATCCTCGTACCGCTTCGACGTGTGATGGCTGATGTCGATGTTCTTCTCGGCCATCGCTCGGATCGCCAGCGGGTTCACCGCGGTCTTCTCCGTACCGGCGCTCCCCGCCTCGAAGCGGTCGCCGGCCATGGCACGGAGAAACCCCTCGGCCATCTGGCTTCGCGCCGAGTTGTGGGTGCACAGAAAGAGAACCCTCGGTTTGGTCACTGGAGGAGACGCTCCACGATCACGCAATCTCGCCACTCTCCTTCGAGCTTACCGTGGCGGTGATAGACACCCACCACCCGGAACCCGCATCGTTCGTGAAGGGCCAGGCTCGCCGTATTCTCCGGGAAGATCCGCGACAGGATCTTCCAGAAACCCCGCTCGGCATAGACGCGGCAGAGCGCTTCCAGCGCCACCCGTCCCGCGCCGGTCCCGCGGGCCGCGCGGGCCACGTACACCGAATGCTCCGCGACGCCCGCATAGGCCGGGCGACTCCGGTAGGGGCCGGCGCTGGCCCAGGCCACGACCTGTCCATCGCGCTCCACCACGACGGTGGGGAAGCGGTCCCCCTTGTCCGTGAGCTGGGTGGTGAGCTGCTGCGGGGTCCGGGGCTCGGTCTCGAAGGTCGCGATACGGTCGGCGATACCCTCGTTGTAGATCGCCGCGATCGCCGCCGCGTCGGCTGTCGTCGCCAGTCGCGTCTTGAGCGCTCCGTTGGTCATCGCGCCGCCTCCGAGATAGCTGAAGCCTGTGGGGAGCTGCCCCGGTGCAGGGCCGACGCCTCAGGAGTTCGGTGCAATAGCACCACCGAGATCACGGCCCCGAGGCCTGCGATGCCGAGGCTCACGAACGCCCAGCCCCACGCGCCGGGATTCGTGATCCCATACCAGTCCAGGATCGCGCCGAAGAGCAGCGGCGCGACCGCGCCCGCTCCGTATCCGAGGAGCGAGCGGAGGGCGAGGGCCGATCCGCGGTAGGCCGGGGCCACTACCTCGGTGATGGCGGTGGAATAGATGGGGGAGTCACCCAGCGCAGCGAACCCGTATAGCAGTCCCACCACGACGACCAGGGCCAGGGACATCCCGATCAGCCAGCCGAAGATGAGCGAACACGCGGCGCTGACCGTCGCCATCACCAGGATCACCGGCGTCCGGCCGAAGCGGTCGGCGAAAACCCCGGCCAGGAGCGAAGCGATCATGCCGGTCACGTGAAACAGCGACGTCATGTAGGCGCCGAGACCAGCGCCGCGCGTCAATTCGGAGCCGGCCGCCACGAAGCACGCGGCGAGAAATGCGGGTGTCCAAGCCCACATGCCGAGTAGTTCCCAGGAATGAAACGTGTAGCCAGCGATGACCAGCATCGCCGGTCGGTTCTTGAGGACTTCGCCGCCGAAACGTTGACCGCCCGCGCGAGGTGTCACCACGTTGGCGGTCGATCGCACGGCCATCCAGGCAAGCAGACCTCCGACGACAGGGCCCGAGGCGAGAAGCCAGAATGCGAGCTCGTACCCACCTCGCGGAATTGCGATGCCCGCGAGCATGAGTGCCACGGCCAGTCCGAGTGAATGACCGGCGATATAGCTCCCCATTGCCCGGCCGCGTCGCTCCACCGGCACGTTCTCTGCGACGAGCAGGATTCCCGTCGTGTACGTGCCGCCCAAGGCCAGCGCGAGTAGTGTGTAGAGCACCAAAGCGGACCAGTAGTCGCGAGCGAACATGGCGAAAACGACCGAGACCACCGCCGAGGCGACGGTGCCGATGAGGAAGACTCGGCGCGCCCCGCCGCGGTCGGCTAGCGCCGAGCAGCCCATGAGCGAGACTGCGTAGGCTACCTGGAAGGCGGAGGCGATGCTCCCGGCCGCGGTCCCCGTGAGATGCCACTCACGCTGCAGGACGGGGAGGGTGGCCGCAAAGGCGATGTAGATCATGTAGGCGCCGACCCGGGAGACACAGATGGCGAGCAGCCAGCTGCGCCCGCCCGGCTCGAAAACACTCACCGTGATGGCACCACCACGTCCGGTGCGGAGGCGGGCAAGGCCGGGACGAGCCATCGAAACAGTCCCGTCGCCGCGGCTGCTCCGAGGAGCTGCGCCACGATGAACCCGGGCGCATCGGCGGGGCGGATGCCCGCGAAGGTATCCGAGGCGGCGCGCGCCAGGGTCACCGCCGGGTTGGCGAACGACGTGGACGCCGTGAACCAGTAGGCGGCGGTGATGTACGCGGCGACCGCGAACGGCACCGCCGCGGAGTGGGACCGGACGCATCCCCAGATCACCGCGAGCAGGCCGAATGTCGCGACGAACTCGCTGAACATCTGGGCCGGGCCGGAGCGTACGTGCTGAGAGGCGAAGAACAGCGGCAGCTCGAACATCACGTGGGCCGCGGCCACCCCGGCGTAGGCCCCGAGGACCTGTACCCCGATGTATCCGGACACGTCGGACCACTCGATGCCGCCTTGCCAGGCATCGGCCAGCGTGACGGCGGGATTGAAGTGGGCGCCCGAGATCGGCCCGAAGGTCAGGATGAGCGCGACCAGGGCGGCACCTGTCGCGATTGTATTAGCGAGAAGAGCGACCGCGACGTTCCCGCCGGCCAACCGCTCCGCCATGATGCCTGAGCCAACCACCGTCGCCAGGAGCATCGCGGTGCCTACACACTCCGCAGCCAGCCGGCGGCCGAGACTCGGTCGCGTGCTCACTCGAACCTCCTTCCATCAATCGCGGTTGATGCCTTCGGGCAAAAAAAATCAATCACAGCGTCGGATCACGCGGAACGAGTTCGGCGCCGGCTTCAGATCCTCGAGCGCGCGCCCCACGAGCGCGAGCGCCTCGGTGTTCAGCGCGTAGTACACCCAGCGTCCGTCCTTCCGATCGGTGACGAGGCCGGCGTCCTTCAGGACCTTGAGGTGAAACGACATCCGGGACTGGCTTGCCCCGAGCACGTCGGTGAGGTCGCACACGCACTGCTCGCCTTCGCGCAGGCGCTCGATCACCTTCAGGCGGGTCTCATCGGCAAGGGCGCGGAAGAGCCCGAGCGTTTGCTCCACATTCCTACCGGTCCCGAGAGCCACTCCGAGACTATCCACCGTTGGATGTCGGCAAGTCAAGACAGCGCCGCCGCTCGTAACGTCAGCGCAACATACGAGCGGCGGCGCCTACCGCGTCACTGCCGGGTCAGTTCGCTCAGGACGAGCAGCAAGACCCGCTCTTGGCCATCGGAAGCCCCGTGCTCTTCACCGTCCGCGCCTCGGTTCCCTCCAGGTCGTAGTTGAGATGGTAGACCTCCCACTCGACGCCGTCGGGATCCTTGACCCAGAACTTGTCCTGGTTGGCGTGACAGCAGTCCACGCCCATCTCCTCCTGAACCGGCAGACCCGCCGCCTTGACGCGCGCCAGCTCGGCCATCACGGTGCTCACCGCGTCGACCTGAACGCCGACGTGGTCGATCGTGCCCACGGCCGTCGCCCCGCCGCTCGAGAGCGCCAGATTCACCGGGGCCCAGTCGGGGAGGAATTTCACGTAACCGTCCTTCACCTTGACCGGCTCCGCCCCGAGAAACTGCTCGTAGAACGCCCGGCTCTTCGCCAGGTCCGACACGTGTAGATGGAGATGAACCTTCGCGCCCATGAGATGACCTCCCTAGCAGCAAGCGGTGAGCAGACGAACGAGTGTCGTCACCGCCTCCCGCTTCACGGAATAGTAGATGTACCGCTCTTCCTTACGGCTCTCGACGAGCCCGGCCCGCCGGAGCAGGTCCAGATGGTGTGAGAGGGTCGGCCCAGGTATTTCGACCTCGGCCTGGATCTCCCCGACCGACAGCTCCTTGCCCGCGTGCACGAGGCAGAAGAACACCTGGAGCCGCGTCAGGTGAGCGAGGGCCTTGAACGCTTCGACGTGTTCCTCGCTCGCCCGGAGCTGGGTCAGGGGAAGTCTCGCTATTGTTTTCATCGGCGTCTCACGCTTTCCGACCCAGCCCGCCGAGCAGGACGGGCGTCGTCGTGGCGCCACAACACCCGGCTTGAGTCTCCACTGCCGCGGTCCCGCAACTCGCCGCTGCCTCGTCTGCGCCGCACGCGCTTTCGCCCGCACCGGGCGTGGCCGAGCACACGCCGGTGGCCGGCAGCGTCAACTCAACACGCCGGGCCCCTTCCCGATCGCCCGTCAGCTCCGCGACCACCGATCGGACCTGCTCGTAGCCGGTGAGCATCAGGAACGTCGGCGCCCGCCCATAGCTCTTCATCCCCACGATGTAGAACCCCGGCTCCGGCTGACGCAGCTCCTCGGCGCCGTGGGGAGGCACGGTCCCGCAGCTATGGATGTTCGGATCGATCAGCGGCGCCAGGGCCCGAGGGCTCTCGACGGCCGGGTCGAGGTCCAGCCGAAGCTCCCCGAGCATGGTCAGGTCCGGCCGGAAGCCGGTGACCGCGATGACCTCGTCGAAGGGCCCGATCTCTCGCTCATCCGCGGCACGAAGCATGATCTTGGAACCGTTCTGGTCCAGCGCGTGGGTCCGGAAGCCGGTCTCCAGCCTGATGCGTCGGCCGTCGACCAGCGCCCGTAGGCGGTCGCCCAGATTGCCCCGAGCCGGCAACGCATCGGATGCCCCACCGCCGTACGCGGCGGCGACTTCAACTCGTCTCACCGCCCATGTGACGGTCGTGCCCGGCTCCGTTGCCGCCAGCTGGGCCAGGTCCAGCAGCGCATTGAAGGCCGAGTGCCCGCTCCCGACTACCACCACGGATCGGCCAGCGTAGCGATCGCGATGGGCACCTAGCACATCCGGGATGCCGTAGAAGACCCGGTCGCGGCAGTCACCTTCGCCGATCGCCGGGAGGCCGTTCGCGCCCAGGGGATTCGGCACCCCGTACGTGCCCGACGCATCGATGACCGCCCGAGCCAGGAGGCTCTCTTCGCCGGCCGCAGTCCGGACCCGCACCTCGAACGGAGCCTGCTCACGCCCGGTCGTCTTCATCTTGTCGTGTCCGGACCGGGCGATCGCGACCACCCGGGATCCGAAGCGCAGGGCAGGCTCGAGCTCCGGAAGCTTGGCCAGCGGCTGGAGGTAGCCGGCCACGATCTCGGCGCCGGTCGGCAGCGTGTCGCCATCGGGCTCGGTCCATCCGGCGCGAAGCAGCAGCCCCCGCGCCACCGGGTCCACATTGAAGCGCCAGGGCGAGAAGACCTGGACGTGACCCCACTGATCGACGTGGGCGCCCACCCCCGAGCCGGCTTCCAGGACGACGAAGCGCTGGCCCTTGGCGGCAAGATGTGCCGCCGCCGTCAACCCAGTCGGTCCGGCGCCGATGACCACGATCGGAAGCTCCCCAGCGTTCTGGCTCATCAACCTATTCTCCTCGCCTTTTGGTTCCATTATGGTTCGATACTTATCAAAGTATGGATCGGCTGTCAAATATTACTTTTACATCTCTGGAAACGTTGAGCGGGGCCCAAGGTCTGTGTCCTTGACACTTGGCCCCGACCCGGCACACTCTCGAATCGCTCACAGATGGGTCACGATCCGACCGGAAGGACTCCGAGAGGCGAGGAGGCAGGCTCGGCGTCCATCGTCATTCGCGACGCCGACGAGCGTGATTTGCCCACCATCGCCGGGATCTTCAACCTGGAGATTGCGGAGTCGCCGTTCGTTTACGCCGAGACCCCGCTCTCGCTCGATGACCGCCGCTCGTGGCTGCAAATGCACCGGTCGGCCGGCTTGCCCGTGGTGGTCGCGACCCGATCCGGGCGACTCGACCGAGGTCCTTGCCTGGGCGTCACTGTCTCCGTACCGGTCGGCGAGCGGCTACCGGTTCACGCTGGAAGCGAGCGTGTACGTCGTGCGCGCGGCGCATCGCCGCGGCATCGGACGTCACCTGGCGGTTCTCGACGACGCGGCGCGGGCGCGCGGGGTGCACGCGGTCGTCGCAAGCATCGACAGCGAGAACACGCCGAGCATCGCGCTGTTCGAACGGTTCGGCTACGTCGAAGCGGCGCGGCTGACGGAGGTCGGCCGGAAGTTCGATCAGTGGAGGACGCAGTTGTTGCTGCTTAAGCTCTTCTAGGTCCCCACCGGCGACAAGGCAGCGGCTGGGGCACGCTCATTCGCCCTCAGGATCTCGCCTTGAATGCCAGATCGACATTTCTTATATATTGCTATATATATGTTTGAGTGAGTCGGACGACACAGGCCGGGCAGCTCCAGGTTTTCAAGGCGGAGTTCTTCAAGGCCCTCGCCCACCCGGTCCGCATCCGCATCCTGGAGATCCTCGTGCGGGGCGAGCGGAGCGTGAACGAGCTCCAGGAGGCGCTCGGCGTCGACCAGCCCACCGTCTCCCAGCAGCTCGCGGTCCTGCGGGCCAAGAATGTCGTCGAGGCCCGCAAGGAGGGCACCGCGGTGCGCTACGCCGTGCGCGACACCACCCTGCGGGATCTGCTGGACGTGGCTCGTCGCATCTTCGACAACCACCTCATCGGCACGCAGACGATGCTCCAGCAGCTGCGCCGTGAGTCCCGACGCCGCTGACGTGCGCCTCCTTTCCAAGATCCTGCAGGTCGGCCTCGCCACGGAGCCGCTGGCGCCCGGCGGGGACGACGTCCTGCGCCTGCTGCACGAGGTTGACGCGCGAGCGCGTCGACTGTTCGGCCGGGCCCTCGCGATTCGCGAGGTGGACGCGGGCTCGTGCAACGGCTGCGAGCTCGAGATCAGCGGGCTCATGGGCCCGGTGTACGACAGCGAGCGCTTCGGCGTGCATTTCGTCGCGTCCCCCCGCCACGCGGATCTGCTGCTCGTGACCGGGCCGGTGACGCGCAACATGGCGGTGCCCCTGGTGAAGACCTACGAGGCGACCCCCGCGCCGAAGCTCGTGGTGGCGGTAGGTGACTGCGCGCGGACCTGCGGGGTCTTCAAGGGCAGCTACGCCGTGGCGGGCAGCGTCGATCAGATCATTCCGGTGGATGCATTCGTGGACGGATGTCCGCCCGATCCGACGGCCATCCTCCAGGGCATCCTCGCGGTCATCGGGCGCCGCCGGTGACGCTCGAGTTCGGCCTCATGCTGGGCGGCTACGGGGTGGGGGCTGTCGGCGCCCTCCTGATGCCGGGCGGCCGCGCAGTGCGCGGCATCGCCGCGTTCGGGATGGTCGCGGGCGGCGCCGCCGGGCTCGCTTTCGCCCTCCAGGTCCTGCTCGGGGGACCGGCCTTCGCGCTCGAGGTGCCGACGCTCCTGTCGATCGCCGATGGCCTCGCGTTCCGCCTCGACGCGCTGGGGGCCTTCTTCCTCGGCCTCGTCGGCCTGCTCGCCGTTCCCTGCGGCGTCTACGGGTTCGCGTACACCGGGGCGTACGAAGGCCGATACTCGCAACGGCTTCTCGGCGCCATGCTGAACATGTTTCTCCTGACGATGAGCCTGGTCCCGTGCGCCGACAACATCGTCACCTTCCTCCTCATGTGGGAGGGCATGTCGCTGACTTCCTACTTCCTCGTCCTGACGGAGGCCGATGAGCCGGACACCATCGCGGCCGCCGGCTGGTACCTGGCCATGACGCACGTCGGGCTGGCGTTCGCGCTCGCTGGGTTCCTCATCCTGGCGGTGGGCGCGGCGACCACGGCCTTCGGTGACCTGCGCATGGCCGCGGCGAGCCTCACCCCGGCCATGCGGAACACGGTGTTCCTGCTGGCCCTCCTCGGTTTCGGCTCCAAGGCAGGTATCGTGCCGCTCCACGTCTGGCTGCCGCGCGCGCATCCGGCGGCGCCGAGCCACGTCTCGGCGCTGATGTCGGGCGTGATGATCAAGCTCGGCGTGTACGGGCTCCTGCGCATCGGCCTGGACCTGCTGGGCGGGGGGCCCGCCTGGTGGGGGGCGCTCCTGATCGGCCTGGGCGCCCTCTCGGCGGTGATCGGCGTGCTCTACGCGCTCATGGAGAACGATCTCAAGCGCCTGCTCGCCTACTCGAGCGTGGAGAACATCGGGCTCGTCTTCATTGGCCTCGGCGCCGGCTTCCTCTTCCTGGGCCTCGACGCCACCGCGGCGGCCCTCGTCGCCTTCGCGGCTGCGCTCTATCATGTCCTGAACCACGCCGCCTTCAAGGCGCTGCTGTTCCTCGGTGCGGGGTCCGTCCTCCACGCCACGCGCACCCGCGACATGAACCGGCTCGGCGGCCTCATCCGCGGCCTGCCCTGGACGGCGGCCTTCTTCCTGGTGGGAGCCCTGGCCATCGCCGGGCTGCCTCCTCTGAACGGCTTCGTCAGCGAGTGGCTCCTTTTCCAGTCGCTGCTCCCCGGCATCGGGAGCCGGGCGCCCATGGTCGCCCCGCTCATGACGCTGGCCGTCAGCGTGCTCGCGCTGACCGCCGGGCTGGCCGCCGCGGGATTCGTCAAGGCCTTCGGGATCACGTTCCTCGCGATCCCGCGCTCGCCGGCGGCCGAGTGCGCGCACGAGGCGCCCGTGTCGATGCGCGTCGGCATGGGGATGCTCGCCGTCGCCTGCGCGGCCTTCGGGTTGGCCTCGGTCGTCGTCATGCCGGCGCTGATGGCCGCGCTCGCCGGCTCGGCGCGCCTGCCGGTCCCGGTCGCGGGGTTCGGCTCCGGGCTCTCTCTCGATGCCGGGCGGGTTCGCCCAGATATCGCCGACGCTGGTGGCCCTCGGCCTGATCCTGACCACCGGCGGTGCGTGGCTGACGGTTCGGCTCTTCGCGTCTCGCTGGCCGGTCCGGGTGAGCGCCACGTGGGGCTGCGGACGCGTGGTACAGACGCCGCGCATGGAGTACACGTCGACCGCGTTCGCCGAGCCGCTACGCCGCGTGTTCGCCGAGCTATACCGGCCCACCGAGGACCTCTCGATCGACTTCCACCCGGAGTCGAGGTACTTCGTTCAGTCCATCGAGTACCGCAGCGATATCGTGCCGTGGTTCGAGCGCTACTTGTACGCGCCGCTCGTCACGCGGGTGCGGCGGTGGGCTATCTGGGCCCGCGCGCTGCAGTCGGGCTCGGCCCACGCCTACCTCACGTACCTGGTGATTGCGCTCCTGGGCTTGCTGACCCTGCTCATGGTGCGACCCGGATGATGGGCTACGTGCTCGAGGCGGCCCAGGCGACCCTGGCGCTCGCGCTGGCGCCCGGCCTGGCCGGGCTGATCCGGTGGCTGAAGGCGCGCCTGCAGAACCGCCGGGGCGCCCCGGTGTGGCAGCCCTACTGGGAACTGGCCAAGCTCTTCCAGAAGGAGGTCGTGGTCTCGAGCAACGCGTCCTGGCTGTTCCGCGCGGCGCCGTTCATCGTGTTCGGGAGCACGATGGCGGTTACGTTTCTTGTGCCGATCCTCGCGGTGCCGCTGCCCTTCGACGGGGTGGGGGACCTGCTGGTGGTCGTCTACCTCCTTCTACTGGGCACGTTCTTCCTCTCGCTGGCCGGCCTCGACCCCGGCTCGCCGTTCGGCGGCATGGGAGCCAGTCGTGAGATGACGGTGGCCGCGCTCGCGGAGCCGACGGTGGCGCTCGCGATCTTCGCCCTGGCCCTGGCCGCCGGCTCCACCAATCTGGGCCAGATCGTCGCGCGCACCATGTCGGACCCCGGCGCCTTCCTCAGCCCCGGCCACCTCCTCGCGTTCGGGGCTCTCTTCATCGTCACCCTCGCCGAGACCGGGCGCCTGCCGATCGACAACCCGGCCACGCACCTCGAGCTCACCATGATCCACGAGGCGATGGTGCTCGAGTACTCCGGGCGTTACCTGGCCCTCATCGAGTGGGCGGCGGCGCTCAAGCTCTTCATCTTCTTCGCGTTGCTCGGCAACCTCTTCATTCCGTGGGGGGTGTCTGCGGTCCTGACGCCGACCACCCTCGCGGTCGCGGTGGCGAGTCTGCTCGTCAAGCTCGTGGTCCTGGCCGCGGTGGTCGCGGTGCTCGAGACGCGGATCGCGAAGCTGCGCCTCTTCCGGGTGCCCGAGCTGCTCAGCGTGTCCTTTGTCCTCGCGTTGCTCGCGGTCACCTCGTCGTTCCTCCTGAAATAGCCCATGGACAGCCTCTTCTCCCAGCTGTCCGTACTCGGCTCGAGCCTGGTGCTGCTCTTCGGGCTTATCCTGCTCTGGCGCCGCGGCATCTCCGCCTACATCGGCGCCTTCGCTGCCCAGTCCATGGCGCTCTCGGCGGTGATGGTAATTGTGGCCTACTTCGGGAACGACCCCGAGCTGTACTGGGTCGCGGGCGCACTCTTCCTGCTGAAGGGGCTGGTGATCCCGCGGCTCCTGCGGCGGATGGAACGCCGTTTCGCGGTCGAGCGGGAGCTGGAGCCGTACGTGAACACCGCGTCGTCGTTGGTGGTGTCCGGTCTCCTGGTGCTGTTCGGTTACATGGTCACGCGGCCGCTCGTGGCGCTCAGCCAGTTGCCGACCCGGGCGGGCATGCCGCTGGCGATGGGCCTGGTCCTCGTGAGCCTGTTCGTGGTGATCAGCCGCAAGAAGGCGCTGACCCAGGTCATCGGCTTCCTCATGCTGGAGAACGGGCTCGCCCTGCTGGCGGTGCTCGGAACCTACGGGATCCCGCTAATCGTCGAGCTCGGGGTCGCCCTCGACGTCCTGATGGGATTCCTCGTCATGCAGATCTTCGTCTACCGGATCCACGAGACGTTCGAGAGCATCGACGTCGAGCAGCTCAACCGCCTGCGCTACTGAGGAATCGTGAGCCTATTCGCGCTGCTGCTCGGCCCACCCCTCCTCGCCGCGGTGCTGGCGACGGTGGTGGTGCCCTACCGGCCTCTGGTCGGCTGGGCGGGCGCGCTGCTGTCGCTGTCCTCCCTCGGGGCGGCACTCGTCCTCTGGAGCTGCCTCCTGGCCGGCGACGTGCCGACCTCGGGGCCCGGGGAATTCCTGCGGGCCGACGCGCTCTCGACGCTGCTCGCGCTGTGCGTGAGCGTGGTGGGGGCACTGGCCGCATGGCTCGGGCCCGGGCTGGGCGGGGACGACGGCTACGACCCCGCCCAGGCCCGGCGATTCCGGATCTTCAGCAGCCTTTTCACGTTCACCATGCTGTTCGCGGTGACCGCCAACAACGTCGGATTCATGTGGATCGCGATCGAGGCGACCACGATTACCTCGGCCATGCTCATACCTCTGCACGTGACCAAGGCCTCCGTGGAGGCCTCGTGGAAGTACATCCTGATCGGGTCGATCGGGATCGCGCTGGCCTTCGGTGGCACCGTGCTCGGCTATTTCGACTTCGTCAACATGGCGGGCCGTCAGGATGCCGCCCTGCACTGGACGGTGCTGCGGGCCTCGGCGGCCCACCTGCACCCGGAAGTGATGAAGCTCGCCTTCGTCTTCATCCTCATCGGCTACGGCACGAAGGCTGGCCTCGCCCCCATGCACACGTGGCTGCCGGACGCCCACTCGGAAGCGCCGGCGCCCCTGTCCGCCATGATGTCGGGCGTCCTGCTGGCGGTCGCGCTCTACGCCGTGGTGCGGTGGGAGGCGGTGGTGAACGCGACGGTGGGAACGGGATTCACCGACGGCCTCTACATCACGCTCGGGGTGCTGTCCGTCGCGATCGCCGCGTTCAGCCTCGTGATCCAGCGAAACTACAAGCGCATGCTCGCGTACTCGAGCATCGAGCACACCGGCCTGATCTGCGTCGGGCTGGCGCTCGGCCCGCTCGGCACCTTCGCCGCGATGCTGCACCTGCTGAACCACACGCTGGCGAAGTCGATGATGTTCTTCCTCGCCGGCCGTGTGCTCCAGCGCTACGGCACCACCGAGATTGCCCGGGTCTCGGGCCTGCTCAAGGTCATGCCGTGGACGGGCGGCCTGTTCGCCGCCGGAATTCTCGCCGTCGTCGGACTGCCGCCGTTCGGCCTCTTCGTCTCGGAGTTCGCGCTCTTCCGGGCGGGTTTCTCCGTGGGCCGGCCGTGGCTCGTCGGCCTGATCCTGGCCCTTCTCGCGGTGGCGTTCGTCTCGATGATCGGCCACCTGAACCGGATGCTCTACGGGGCTCCCACCGAGGGGGTGCGGATCGGAGAGGAGCGCCTCTGGCCCCTGATCCCGCTCGGCCTCTGCGCGACTGCCCTCGTCGTCCTCGGGCTCACGCTCCCGGCGCCGCTCGAGACCCTGCTCCGCCAGATCGTGGAGATCGTCGAGCGATGAGTCGCCTGGACCAGCTCACGCGGCGGCTCGCCGAGGGGTGCGCCGATGGGGTCGCCGACGTGCGGCGCGTCCGGGGACACGAGCTGCACTGCTCGGTGCGCCCGGCCGCGATGCCCGCGCTGGCGCGGCTGCTTCGCGGCGAGTTCGGCGCCGAGCTGGTGTTCATGGTCCGCCGCCGATCGCCGGACCGACCGTGGGACGTTCGAGGTCCACTACCTGTTCGCGCCCGAGAGAGAGCACTGGTTCGTCCACGTCACCGTCCCGGTACCCGCCGATGCGCCTGCGATCGTATCGCTGGCCACCCTGCACTATCCGGCCTCGCGCTTCGAGCGGGAGATCTACGATCTGTTCGGCATCGTGGCCGAGGGCCACCCCGATCCCCGGCCCGCTCGTCCGCCACGGTTTCTGGCCGACCGACTACTTCCCCCTGCGCAAGGACGCGACCCCGCGAGATTTCGAGGACGACGGTCGCGCGTTTCCCTTCACGGAGGTGGGTGGCGAGGGCGTCTACGAGATTCCGGTGGGCCCGGTGCACGCGGGCGTGATCGAGCCGGGACACTTCCGCTTCAGCGTGGTCGGCGAGACGATCATCGACATGAAGTCGCGGCTGTACTTCACGCACAAGGGCACCGAGAAGCTTTTCGAGGGCCGAGAGGCCGGCGGCGGGGTCGAGCTGGCCGAGCGGGTCTCCGGCGACACCACCGTCGGCCACTCGCTCGCCTTCTGCCAGGCGCTGGAAGCCGCGGCCGGCACCGAGGTCCCGGCTCGCGCGCGGTGGCTGCGGGTGATCCTGCTGGAGATGGAGCGGCTCTACAACCACGTGGGTGACCTCGGCATGATCGCCAACGACACCGGCTATGCCGTGGCGCATTCGCACTGCTTCCGTATTCGCGAGCGCCTGCTGCGACTGAACCGGCGCCTCACCGGCAACCGGCTGCTGCGCGGCGCGATCGTCCCCGGCGGCGTCGGACACGACCTGCCGGCTGACCTGGATCTGCCCGGGGAGCTCGAGGCCGCGCGCCGCGACCTCGACGAGATCGTCGGCCTTGCGCTCGAGAACACGCTCGTCATGGATCGGCTTGAGGGCACCGGTCGGCTGACCACCCGCACCGCCCGGGACCACGGCGTCCTCGGCTTCGTCGCCCGAGCCTCGGGCATCGACGTCGACGTCCGCCGCGATCATCCCTTCGCCGCCTACGGCGAGCTGGAGGTGCGGGTGCCCGTATTCGAGTCGGGCGACGTCAAGGCGCGCACCATGGTCCGGCTGGAGGAGGCGAGGGAATCGGTGCGACTCATCCGTGAGGCGGTGACGCGGCTGCCCGCGGGCGCGCTCGCGGCCCCCTCGGCCCGCTCCCAGCCTTCCAGCCGGCGTTCGGGATGGTCGAGGGCTGGCGGGGCGGTATCGTGCACTGGGTGATGGCGGACGCGACGGGCCGGCTCGACCGCGTCAAGATCATGGACCCGTCGTTTCTGAACTGGCGGCCGCTGTCGTACGCGCTGCTCAAGAACATCGTCCCGGACTTCCCGCTCTGCAACAAGTCGTTCAACCAGTCGTACTCGGGCAACGACCTGTGACCCATCGGCGCACAGCGTCCTCGCCGCCAGGGTGGCACCACCACTACCTCCCGAGCGGTCATCGGTCCAGCGGCGTCGCAGAGTCGAGCCCCCCGACGGGCTTCCTGGGCATGTCATTCTTCCGGGCGAGGCCCCGCGGCACAGGTCGGCCCGGCGGGCGCGGCCGCCGCGCACACCGCGCCGGGGCCCTCGATGGAGGGAGCCGGGACCGCGTTCCACGGCATCCTCATCAGCAGGAGCGCCAGGCCGCAGGTGCCGGTCGCCCCGGCGAAGGTCAATCCCGCACCGAAGAAGGCGGCGAGAGCCAGGAACCACGGGTTCACCGTGATGCCGAGGGCGATACCCGTGAGCACCATGAGGCCGGCGATCAGCTGAACCTGACGATCGACAGGCAGGCGCTTGCGGCCTTCCCGCAGTGGCAGGCGGGCGCGGCGCCACGCGTGCATCCCCCCGTCGAGCACGCGGGCCCGGCGGCCGGCCCGGACCAGAGTGTCGGCCGCAATCGTCGCCCGCACTCCCGTGCGGCAGATGACGACCAGGTCTGCGCTCTCGGGGATCTCGTCCAGGCGTGCCGGGAGCGCATCCAGAGGCAGGTTCACGGCACCATCGATACGTTCGCTCTCGAACTCGATCGGGCTCCGCACGTCGAGGAGCAGGGGCTCGCGGCCCTGGTCGCGAAGGAACTGGAGGTCCCAGGCGGTGAGCGTCGTGGCGGCGGCCTCCCCGAGATTGTGGCGCACGATGGCCGCCATGTTGGTGGGAGGCGCGGACTTCGTGGAGAGCCTGGCGATGAAGGCCACACGGTCCCGCTCCTGGAGGAGAGGATTGCCGGCCTTCTCCTCGCCGATGGTCGTTATCGCCCGCCCTACGTAGTCGTGGCCGGGATGCACCACCGTGTCGTCGGGCAGGCCTTCGAACGCCCGTAGCGTTTCGAACAGATCCCCGGAGCTGCCTCCCATGAAATCCGTCCGGCCCGCACCGCCCGCGAAGAGCGCATCTCCCGTGAACAAGTGGCCATCCACGAGGATGGCGAGGGAGTCCGGCGTGTGGCCCGGGGCGTCGAGGATGGCCACCGTCCTCGCACCAAGCTCGAAAGTCTCGCCGCCCTTGATCCGCCGCGCCGGCCCTTTGAGCTTCGACGCCGCGTGGGTGAACACGGTGGCGCCGGTCCGCTGGGCCAGTCGGCGCACCCCCGACAGGTGGTCGGCGTGCGTGTGGGTGTCGAGGAGATAGATCAGACGCACGTCGCGGGTGGCCAGCGCCTCGATGAATCGGTCGACCTGGTCCAGACGCGGGTCGATCGCCAGGGCGGTGCGGCTGACCTCGTCGACGACGAGGTAGCCCAGGCACCCGTCGCCCGGAGCGGGAAAGGTGTCGACGATGAGGGTCTCGGGGGAACTCGTGAGCGTCGCGATCATGTTGTACCTCCTACTTAATACTTCTTGAGCGACCGGATGTGCTGCACCAGCGCCCAGCGGTCGTTCTCGGGCAGGTGCTTCCACGACGGCATGGCGCCCCGGCCGGTCGTGATCTTCCAGAAGATCTCGCCATCCGTTTCGTCCTGAACCTTCTTCGAGGTCCAGTCGGCGGGCTTGGGGCTGAGCGCCATCGCCGCGGGCCCGTTGCCCTTGCCCGTGTTCCCGTGGCACGAGGCGCAGTTGACCTGCGCGACCTTCTTGCCCTGCTCGACCATCTTGGGGCCGGCCGCGACTGGATTCTTCCTGTTCTTCTCCGAATCGGGGGCCGTCCAGGGAGTCTGGGCCCAGGCGCCGCTCGCCAGCAACACGAATCCCAAGCTGACGGCCATCATGACGGCACGGCGAGGGAGCGGTGACACCATCATCTCCTCCTGCGAACCCTCTCCCCCGTTCAGGGGGAGAGGGTGGTGAGAGTGGCCTGCCTAGTGCCCGCCCGTCCCGTGCGTGCCCGGCACCAGCGTCTTGAAGATGCCGGGCTGCTCGGCGCCCGCGACCTCCAGGACCCCGAGCGCGCCCTTCTCCATCGCCCGGACGATGCTGTGATCCACGAGCAGGAAACGCCCAGGCACCTGCACCGTCATCTCGACGATCGCGGCCCCGCCCGCCGGGATCAGCGTGGTCTGCACGTTCTTGGCCGGAGTCCCACCGCCCACCGCGCCTTCCGTGTAGACGGTATCGAAGATCTCTCCGATCACGTGGAAGGAGGAGATCAGGTTCGGGCCGCCGTTGCCCACGAAGAGCCGTACCGTCTCGCCCACATTGGCCTTGACCGCGCCGTCGTCCAGGAGCGCCCCCATCTTGCCGTTGAAGACCACATACTCGGGCCGCTCCGCGGTCAGCTTGGCCCGGTCGATCACCTGGAGCCCGGGCGCCAGCGTCTTCCCCTTCGTGTAGAACTCGCCCTGCATGACGTAGTACTCGCGATCCACGGGGGGCAGCCCCTTCTCGGGCTCCACCAGGATCAGCCCGTACATGCCGTTGGCGATGTGCTCGGGCACGCTCGGGGTCGCGCAGTGATAGACGTAGAGGCCGGGGTTCAGCGCTTTGAACTCGAAGGCGCCTTCCTGGCCGGGTCCGAGCTGGGTGACCGCCGCGCCGCCGCCCGGGCCGGTCACCGCGTGCAGGTCGATCGAATGGGGGTGCATGCTCTTCGCGGCGTTCTTGAGCCGGATCTGCACGAGGTCGCCCACGCGCACGCGCACGAACGGCCCCGGCACCGTGCCGCCGAACGTCCAGAACGTGTACTGCACGCCGTCGGCCAGCGTGCCTTTCACCTCGGTGGTCTCGAGGCTCACGATCACCTTCGCGTTGCCCGGCCGGTCCACCGGGGGCGGCACCGTCGGCGCCGACGTGAGGATCGCCTTCACCTCCGGCAGCTCCGCGGTCCCCGTCACCTTCGCCCGCGCCTGGCTCTGCCAGAGCTGCGCGCCGCCGATCAGCAGCCCGACCACTACCACGCCCGCCGTCACCACCAGTCCTCGTTTCATGGCTCGTCTCTCCTTGGACCTTCGACTGTCGTCTGTACCTGTCTGCAACGCTGATGCCCGTAACCACGCTGCCGCCGGACCGCCCTATAACGTGAAGATGCGCCTGGTTACTCGCCCCGCGGTATGACGCCCGTCATAGAGGGCTACCCTCGAGAAGGGCGACGACGCCTCACCTGGGACGACCGCGCCCCACGGACTGGCTAACGGATCTGGGCGCGGCCGATGCGATCCGGGGTCCAGGGTGGATCGAAGGTCACGGTGACCTCCACATCGTCCACGCCGCGGATCTCGCGGATCGCCCGCCGGACCCATTCGGCGAGCGAGTCGTGGAGGGGACACCCCTGAGCAGTCAGGGTCATGGTGATGTGGACCCGGCCGGCTTCGATCTCAATCCCGTAGATCAGCCCCAGCTCGACGATGGACTTGCCGAGCTCGGGGTCGAAGACGGCGCGCAGGGCCTCCGTGATCGAGGCGGAGCTGATCGTCATGCGTTACGCGACCCTTCGCGTATGCGGAGACCATGTCCGGGCGCGCATGGACAGATATCCGAGAACCCGCGCGAGCGCCGCCGCGAAGGCGAGCGCGCCCAGCGCCAGCATCGTCCCCGCGGCGCGGATCCAGACCACTTCGCCCACCAGGACCGTCGCGGCCAGCAACACGACGCCGCCGGTCAGGAGCCCATAGGCGAGGCCCTCAGCCCGCGGCCAGGAGAGCTGGGCGAGGGTTGGCACCGGCTCGCGGCCGGCCCGCGGACTGTACACGCGGTACCAGACGAGGAACGGGACGATCTTGAGCATCATGCCGACGATCGTGAGTGAGACCCACCCGCCGAGGATGAGGACGGCGTAGGCGAGCGCCACGCGAGGCCCCGCAAGACGATCCGTCGCCATCGCCACGCCGAGCAGCGCGGCCGGCGCAAGGAACACGGTGGCGGTGAGGACGAAGCGGAGCCCCCAGTCGAGGCCGGGCCGCTTCCGTGCACCGGCCATCTCGCCGATCCAGGCCGCGTGCGCCGCCGCCGTCGCGGCCACGGCCAGCGCTCCCGGGATGAGCAGGCCGGGCGCGGCGAGCAAGCCCACCACGACCGCCGGCACGCCGACGGTCAGCCCCCAGAGCTGCACGAAGGAGTGCCAGGGCCGTGGCGCGGGGGCGAGGAAGAACATCGGGTACACGCGCGCGGCCACCGCGAGGATCATCGGCGCCACCCAGCCGAGGAGGGCCAGGTGCACGTGGGCGTGTAACGTCGGAAACGTCTCGCCCGGGAGGAACGGCCATACGCGGTTGACCGACAGCGCCAGACCGAAGAGAGTCGTGAGCGCGAGCCCGCCGTAGGCCAGGACGACGAGGCGGGCGGTGAACGTCCACCGGGTGAAGCCCCGCAGGCTCATGCCGACATTGAGCAGATGGATCGTGATGCCGATGGCCAGCAGACCCGCGGCCGCGGTCAACCCGGGCCAGGTGCCGAGCTGGAAATGCGCGACCATGCCCGTCACCGCTACGGCGAGGATGGCGAGCTGCCAGCGCGCGAGCCGCTCGCTCCAGATCTCGCGCTCGAGCACGATCGGGATGATCTGGTAGCTGGCGCCCATGATCGCGAGCGTGATCCACCCCAGCGTGACGGTGTGGGTGAGAGCGAGCAGCCGCGGATGGTAGTAGTGGCCCCCCAGCTCGGGCGCGAGCCACGCGACGCCTGGCGCGGCCGCGAGGAATGCGATCGCGGCACAGACCAGATAGGCGAGGGGGACCACCGGTGAGACGCCGCTCGCGGGACGCGGCTGCGGCTGGCTCACCCCGCGTCCCTCCGGATGAGGATGCGCACCAGTCCCGGCTCAGGCTCGTCGGTCTCGTGGACGAGACCACGCTCCTCGAGCTGGGGATAGAGGAAGACGGGGCGACGATCGTGACGCACCTCCAGCTCGGCAGACGGGCCGAGTCGGTCGATCTCCTGGAGCACCCGCAGCATCGGCTGCGGTGGCTCGAGGCCCCGGACATCCAGCACTGTGCGACGGCGTGCCGGTGTCGCGGGTACCGGCGCCGGCTCGGGGCGCAGCGCGGCGGCGCCCCGGTAGAAGGTGACTGACCAGTCGTCGGGCGCGCGATGCTCCGCGCGGTGGGCGAAGCCGCGCCTGCCGAGTACGTCGTAGAGCGGGATCGGCTCGAACGGGGCGCGGAGCACCAGCGCCTCGTCGTCGGCGAGCGCCTTGACTGCGGCCATGATGCGCGCGAGCGGCTCGTGACCCCGGCGGATGTCCTCCCGCACGTCGAGGTGCACTTGCGACACGGGGATGTCGCCCGGCATCATGCGGGTGCCTTGGACCGCTCGTTGAGCGCCGCGAGCAACGCGTCGAGGGGCACGCCCGCCGCCGCGGCCGCTTCCTGCAGGGTGAGGTGGGCCCCACAGCAGTGATTGATCCCCATCTCTTTCATCGTCTCGAGCCCCCCGACCCGATGCTGCGCGATGTCCGCGACGGTCTGCTCGGGGCGGACGGGCGGGAGGGGCTGTCCTGGGGCGATCGGCACTTCGTGACGGCAACTGCATTCGTGTGTCATGTCATTCCTCCTCGCCTCACGCTACCGCGGCCGGACGGGGCGTCCTATGACAGGGGTCATAGTCGGCGGACCGACGGTCTAGGGGAGCGGGTGGATACTCAAGATGATCGCGTCGATGTGGTCGAGCGCCGGGTACGCGGCGATCACCCGCACGAAGTAGTAACCCCCGAGACCGTGCCATTCCCGGCTGTCTCGGGTGACCACGTCGGGTGGCGGACCGGGGCGGAGATTGACTGCTTCGAGCGCGGCCTCGTAGGTCCTGGGTGCGACGGTGGCGTCGGGAAATGCAATGACCACCGTGGTGCTCCGCTCCCCCACGAAGTCGACATCGATCTGCGTCCCGCGCCCGGTGTAGACGCGGGCCATGCCGCCGTCGGGCAGGCGGAAGTCTCCCGGGGGCACGGTCTTGGTGCGGACGGGCTCACCCAGGGACGCCTGGATCGCGGCGGGCGACCGCTCCAGAACCGTGGGGCCATCGATGATCGGTGGGGTAGCGCCCGCCCCGTCCGGCATTGCAGTCATGAGTCCCAGGAACAGCAGCCCCGCGATCCGTCGCATCACTCGTCCTCCCTGGCTTGTGCTTTGTGCACGCGAGGTGCCAGCACGGGATCGTCGCGAATTCATGCAGTTGGAGGCACCCGTGCACGGTCGCCTGAGGCGCCGGCGCCGCATCTCCAGGGGCAATCTCGCGACAGGCCTCGTGCTATCCTGCCGCCGATGTCCCCCGAGGAGATCGTCGCGTTCCTGGGTGGGAACCCGGTGTTCGCCGGTATTCCGGCGCGCGAGCTCGAGTCCCTCGCGCGAGTCGCACGGGAGGAGGCGCATCGATCCCGCGGCGAGATCTTCATGGAAGGCGATGCCGCGCGCTGGCTCTACCTGGTGAGATCGGGCCACGTGAAGATCGTGAGGCATTCCAGGACGGGGAAGGACGTGGTCCTCGAGCTTCTGGGGCCGGGCGAGATCTTCGGCGGCGTGGCCGTGATCGAGAAGCGCCCCTATCCCGCCTCCGCTCAGGCCACCGAGGCCACGGTGGTGCTGAAGATCCCGGCCGATCCTGTGATTGCGCTCGCCGAGCGGCATCCCGCCTTCATCAAGGAGATGGCGCTCATGATCGGCCGGCGGCTCCGGGCCGCCCACGACTCGGTCGCCTCCCTCGCGGTGGATCCGGTCGAGGCACGCCTGGCCGCGGCCCTGCTGCGGCTCGCGAAGCGCGAAGGGGCGTGGGGCGACAAGGGCGTGACGCTGCCGTTTCACCTCACCCGGCAAAGCCTGGCCGACATGACCGGCACCACGGTGGAGACCGCCATTCGGACCATGAGTCGCTGGGTCCGGGACGGCGTCCTCGATGATGACGGCGGCCGGCTCGTCCTTACGGACTGGGCAGGGCTCAGCGCGATAGCCGAGGGCGAGGCCGACGAAGGATGACCCCGCTGATCCGGCGATACATCAAGACCAGCTTCGTCTTCCTACTCGCAGGGCTCCTCATCGGGGCCTACATCGTGGTCGGCCAATTCGTCCTCGACGCGTATCCGCCCCGCCTGCTCATCACGGCTCACGCCCACCTGCTGCTCGTCGGTTTCATGCTGATGATGGTCATGGGCGTCGCCACCTGGATGTTCCCGCGCCCCGCGCGCGACGACACGCGCTACCGGCCCGAGCTGGCGGAGGCTGTCTACTGGGTGATGGCGATCTCGACGGCACTGCGCGCCGCGGCCGAGATCAGCGTGGCGCTGGCGGGAGCGCTCGGCCTGCGGTGGCTCATCGCGCTGGGTGGGCTCGGCCAGCTTGCCGGAACCGCTCTCTTCGTGCTGAACATGTGGTGGCGTGTGCGCATGCCTCCGGCGGCCGGGCCGCCCGCCCGCTGAGGGGCGAGTCCGGACCGGCCAGGCCTCTCTAGCGATGACCTGCCATTCTTCCTGTTTCATTCTGATCGCGGACAGTAACACGGACAGAAACGAGGAGGAGTCAGCCGATCCTGGCTAACCGCTCATTTATTGGTTGCGGGGGCTGGATATGCTACACGCAACCGGACACGTTCTGGATTGACCTGGTTCGGTACAAGCCGTAGCCACGCACTCGACTATAGGCATTTGCGATCAGATATGGCTGGAGCTATAGTCACCTCCGATACGACTAACCATCTCGTGGGGGTGCCGGCCCATGCCAAACCACGATTCAGTACAACTCAGGAACGCAGTCCATAACGCCTATTCTGCTGCCGCTGAACGGCCCGCGCAGAAGCACGCCTTCCCCGTAGGTCGAGTGTTGGCCGAGCGGTTGGGTTACCCCGCCGACCTGCTCGACGCGCTGCCCCTCGTGGCCGTCGAGGCGTTCGCGGGAGTTTCGACCTTAGCTCTGTCCGCACCGATCCCTACCGATGCTCAAATTCTCGACCTCGGATGCGGGGCGGGACTCGACAGCCTCATCTTGGCGAGACGTGTAGGTCCCACCGGCCGAGTCACCAGTATCGACTTTAGCGAGGCGATGCTCACCCGTGCCCGACACGCTGCCGCTGAGGCTGGCGTCGATGTAGTGACCTTCTACCAGGGTGACGCCGAACGACTACCGTTAGACGACGCCTCGGTAGACGTGGCGCTCGTGAACGGCATCTTCAACTTGAATCCCGCTCGCGCGGACATCTTCCGAGAACTCGCGCGGGTCGTACGGCCGGGGGGACACGTCTACGTCGCGGAGTTAGTCTTAGAAGAAGCTGTATCGAAACCAGACCATTTCACCGAAGCAGAGTGGTTTGCCTGAGTAGCCGGAGCCAAGGAAGGCGTGACCTTCCTGAGCGAGTTCCGCGAGGCTGGGTTCCGTGAGGCTGTCATACTGCGCACGACGCGAAACGCACGATGCAAGGACCCTCGCGTGACCGCGGCTGAGGTGTGCGCTACGAGGTAGCGTCGTTTAGGTTGAATCCGAAAGGCAGGCAACACGAGTGGTGAGGATCGCTCCCCCTGCCACTCGTGCGGGCCCACACTCCTTGGGACCGCGAGACCTTCGTCAACTGACCGGACTGAATCAGATCAACGAGCAGGTTCCATTCGTCCTTCTTGAGGACGGCGAGGTTCCCTGCTTCGCCGATCCGCACCTCATCGCCGGCCATCTCCACGTCTGGGCACTGACCACACCCGGTTGGGCACAGCGACACCTTGCGATTTTCCATTCTGGTTCACCTCCCTTCCCTTCACGATGGTTAGATGCTCGATACAGGGACAGACAGCGGCAAAACGGTGTCGGCGGGACTGCCAGGACCGGAGCAGCCCGCGAAGCTGCCCCCGGACTTCTGCCAGGTCCGTGAGCGCTTGGTCGATGTTGTTCAGCTTTAGCTGAACGAGGTCTAAGACGTGCTTACAGGGCGTTCGGCCCGACCGCTTGAGCACAACGATGCGCTTGATTTCCTCGAGTCGGAAGCCGAGCCGGCGCGCTTGCGTGACGAACCCGAGTAGGCCCAGCGTCTCCGGGCCATACATCCGATAGCCCGACCCGGTGCGCCGAGGGGGCGGCAGAATGCCGGCCTTTTCGTACAGACGGAGCGCCTTGCGACTAACTCCGCTCTTCCCCGCTACCTCACCGATCAGGAGGCCGTCTCGTGCCATGGGAGCAGCCTAAACCCTGTCCCATGGGGCAAGGTCAAGCGGATTTGCCAGCCCTGGCTTGGGAGTCGCTGTAGGGTCTGGAAGCCCTCGCGGGTTAGCCGGTGTAGCGGAACCCGTTGCCTAACGCACCGGCGGCGTCGCTCTCACCGCTTGGTCCGCAGCCATCGTCTTGAGTGAGTCTTGCTCCAAGGCCAGAACGTGCTTGGCAATGACTCGATACGTCCACTCCCCGGCGTGCTCTCGCTGTTGAACTGCTCATCGGTTAGTCCGACCAGTGATCCAACAAACCGCGCGCGCTCAACGAGCCACTCCGCCACGAGGCGCTCCATCGGAGATGCCGTGATCCTCGACTCGTAGCGACATTCGAGAACCCGCCCGGTGTGTATCTTCTCGTGATCGATATCGTTCGTGAGGAGGGTCCACACGTCCTTCCCTTGAGCGCACCCATGAGACGAAGGCATCGAGAGCTCCCCATCAGACGCCTGAAGCAGTGTTTCAATCGTGGAAGCGGTCTGTAGCAGCAACTCACGGATCGCTTCTCTGGTGGTAGCGGCCATGGCGGTCCTCCATGTCGGGTGATAGCTGAGGCACATTGTCGCCCGGGTTGGTCAGCCTAAAAAGCCAAGCTAAGCCAATAGAGTGCTCAATCCCTCGTTGACTGAGTTACCCACTAGTCTGAACCCGTCCGAGCCAAAGTGTCCACTGGCGCCGCCCCGACGTGATCGAGAAGGACGGCGAGCTGCGGAACGCGGAGGCGTGCCTCGAGACCCGCTTCCAAAACGAGCTGGACAGGGTCACGGCCCCCGCGCCGCTCGAGCGCCAGGCGCGGAACGACAAGGCACTAGGAGACGCACACAGAGTCGCCGACTGGAGTGTTGAGACAAGTCGTGCCAGGTAGACACGCCTTATTCGCGGCCCGAGGGACCCGTGAGCTGTTCGTCTCGAATGCCATGCCTCACTTCGCCTGGCGGGATGTGTCTCGATAGGACACGGTAGCCTCAACGCAGGACGAAGGGGGCGACGCTGGCCGCGAGGATTCCGATTGGAGCGACGTAGCGCAGGACAAGTGTGAGCCCGCGGAGGGCGCCTGGGCCGAGTCCAAGCTCCCTGGCGAGCGCATCGGACTGGACGATCCAGCCCCCGAAAATTGCGAGGCCGAGGCCCCCAAGCGGCAAGAGCACGTTGGATGACACGTAGTCCAGGGACTCGAACGCGGTCGCGGTGGCGAGACCAGGGATTCTCGCCAGTGGATACCAGGCAGACCACGTGCTGAAGGACAGCACGGTGGCAAGGCCGAGCGCCCAGCAACCGACCGCCGAGGCGAGGGTGGCCCTCGGACGCGACCAGCCCAGCCAGCGGTGGGCGAGGGACACCGGCATTTCGAGAAGTGAAAGAGCAGAGGCCAGTGCGGCGAGAGTCAGCAACACGAAGAACGCGATCCCGGCTGGTTCCCCGAGCGGCATGCGGGCGAACGCGAGCGGGAGGGTCACGAACATCAGTCCTGGCCCACTCGCGGGATCCAGCCGCTCGGCGAAGACGATCGGGAACACCGCCATGCCCGCGAGGAAGGAGATGGCGGTGTCGCTCAGAAGTGTGACGATCGCCACGGACCGCAGATCGAACTCGGTACCCGCGTAGGCCGCATAGGTGATCATGACCGAGAGGCCGACGCCGATCGAGAAGAAACCCAGCCCCAAGGCCTCGAGCGCAACCCGGGGAGACAGGCGCTCTACGTCGAACGCGAAAAGGAAGCGCAGCGCGGCCGACGTGTCTCCCTGGATGGTGGAGTAGCTCGCCAGAACGACGACGAGGACAATCAGGATCGGCATGAGATAGAGAGACACGCGCTCGATCCCGCCCGCGATCCCGCGGGCGACTATGACCGCGGTGACTGCCATGAAGAGCGTGTGGTAGACGGCCATGTGCAGAGGGGACGCGAGCACCGCGTCGAAGCGGGCCTGTACGACTCGGGCCGATGCGCCCGGGAGCCCGTCTCGGATCGTGTCGACCACGTAGGCGAGCGCCCAGCCGCCGATCACGGAATAGAAGCTCAGGATGACGACCGCACCGACCACCCCCACGACGCCGATGATGGCCCAGAAACGTGAGGCCCCGCTCGAGATCGCGACCGCGGTGATGCTGCCGACCGCGTGGGAACGGCCGCGCCGTCCGATCGCGAACTCGATGAGCATCAGTGGGAAGACGATCAGCCCGAGCCCAAGCAAGTAGAAAACGACGAAAGCGCCGCCGCCGTTTGTGCCGACCTCGTACGGAAACTTCCAGATACTGCCTAGACCGATCGCCGAGCCCATTGCGGCGAAGATGAAACCGGCGCGGCTCGTCCAGCGCTCGGGTCTCACCGGCGCGGCGGTGAATTCCGGATTTCAGCCCGGAGACGGACCAGGCTGTAGGAAACGATTGCGCCCACCATGAGCACCGACGCGGTTAAACCCATCACGAATCCTTCGAGCTCATTGGCTGGAGTTCGGGCCGCCGTCACGAAGATGAACGCTCCCGCCGCGTGCAGGGCACTGAGGACGCCTAGGATCCATACCGCAACAGGCCTCGGCGTGTGCCGCGGTGGATCCGAGATCGGGATACTCATGTGGTTTCTCCTGTAAGGCCGTGGTTGTGTGCAGCCGGGCCGGACCCGTGCACCGAGCGTGCCGGAATACACGAGAGCAAAATCAGGGTATTGGACAGGACTTGTGAGCCCGGTGGGGCATAGCAACCTCGGTTCGGGGCGGCCGCGCCCCGCCGAGTGCGTGGCTGCCGGATGTGCGCGACCGCATCAGCGCGGCATTCTAGGGGATTTGATCTGAATAGGGTTCTCGGCGATGATTCCGGGAGCCAGATGAGCGCCCCGCGGGTCCTGATCGTCGACGATGAACCCGACATGCTGGAGAACTGCACCCGCATCCTGTCGCGCCAGGGGTATTTGTGCACGACGGCCAGGGACGGCGCCGCCGCGCTGGCCATCCTGGAGCGCGATCGACCCGACCTGGTGCTGACCGACTTCAAGATGCCGGGCATGGACGGCCTGACGCTACTCCGACAGGCCCACGAGCTCGATCCCGCGCTGCCCATCATCATGATCACCGGCTTCGCCACGATTGAATCGGCGGTGGCCGCGGTCAAGGAAGGGGCCTTCGACTACCTACCGAAAGATTTCTCGGTGGATCAGCTCCGGGTGGCGGTCGAGCGGGCCCTCCGGCATCGTGGTCTCCAGGTCGAGAATCGCAACCTGCGCCAGCAGCTCCAGCAGGCCTTGGGCCTCGAGAACATCATCGGGCGTAGCTCGGCAATGGCGCAGGTCTTCGAGCTGGTCAAGAAGGCGGCGCGCTCGGAAGCCAACATCCTGATCCTGGGCGAGTCCGGTACCGGCAAGGAGCTGATTGCGCGCGCCATCCACGCCAACAGCCCGCGCGCGAGCCAGCCGTTCGTGCCAGTGGACTGCGCGTCGCTGCCGGAGCAGCTCCTCGAGTCCGAGCTCTTCGGCCACGAGAAGGGTGCGTTCACCGGCGCCGTGCGCACCAAGTCTGGGCTCATGGAGACGGCCCACCGCGGTACGCTGTTCCTCGACGAGATCGCCGAGCTACCCGCCACCCTCCAGGTGAAGCTACTCCGCGTACTGCAGGAGCGGCAGATCCGACGGGTGGGCGGCACCGCGCTGGTGGACGTGGACGTGCGGGTCGTCTCGGCGACCAACCGTGATCTCAGCGATGCCATCGCCAAAGGGCAGTTCCGGGAGGAGCTCTTCTATCGCGTCAACGTCATTGCTATCCGGCTGCCGCCCCTGCGGGAGCGTGCGGGGGATGTTCGACTCCTCGCCCATGCCTTCCTCAAGCGCTTCGGCCAGACGCGGGTGACCGCGCTCGAGGACGCGGCCATCGAGGCGCTCGAGCGGTATCGCTGGCCCGGCAATGTGCGCGAGCTCCAGAACGTGATGGAGCGGGCCTGCGCGCTCGCCGATGGCCACGCGGTCGCGGTGCGGGACCTGCCCGATCACGTCGCGCAGCCGGTCCCGCGGCCGGCCGCGGCGGCTGACGGTCCCGCCTCGCTGGCGGGCCAACCAATCGGGTCCGATCTGACGCTCAAGGCGGCGAAGGACCAGTGGCTCCAGGTCCTGGAAGTGTCGTATCTCCGGGACTTGCTGGCGCGTCATGACGGCAATGTCTCGTCCGCCGCCAAGGCCGCCGGCATCGATCGCAAGACTTTCCACCGGCTGATCAACAAGTACGACCTGAGAGCCTAACCGCACCGGGGCGCCGTTGCCCCAGCGGGGAGGCGCTGCCTCAACTATCGGTGTGCCCGACGCTGCAACCCTCTGGTTTTCTTGTTTTTCTCCGGTGGCACCGCCGTTGCTATTCCCCGTGCCAAGGAGGACACGATGAAAGCCAACAAGATCCTGGTTCCGCTCGATGGTTCGGAGATGGCCGAGGCCGCAATCGCCCCGGCGCGGGAGATGGCGCAGGCCGGCTCGTCCCTCATCCTGATTCGGGCCGCCGATGCGCGAATCCTGCCCGGGGCCGATGTGATCGGCGCCCAGATCCAGGCGGTGCGCGAGGCGGAGGACTACCTGGCCGCGGTGAAGGCACGGCTCGAGAAGACGGGCGCGAAGGGAGTCGAGACGCACGTCTGGTACGGGCCGGCGGCCCCGGCGGTCGTCGAGGCGGCCAAGGTCCAGAAGGTCGACCTGATCGTGATGAGCACGCATGGCCGTAGCGGACTCGGGCGGATCATCTTCGGCAGCGTCGCGGAATCCGTCCTGCGAGGGACCCGGGTGCCGATCCTCCTGGTCCGGCCTTCGAGCGCGCCCGTGGAGGCCCCCGCCGGTCAGGGGGAAGCGCGGCCGGCCGAGAAAACTCAACCCACTACCCGAACGGAGGCCCTGCGATGAGCCGCATCCGACGCATCCTGCACCCCACGGACTTCTCCAAGGCCTCGTCGGCCGCCTACAAGCGCGCGGTGGAGATGGCCAAGGGCAACCGCGCCGAGTTGCTGCTCGTCCACGTCCTGACCCCCGCCATCCCCATGATGGCCGACGGCTACCTCTCGCCGCAGGTCTATGAGGACATGGCGAACGCCACACGCGCCGACGGACAGAAGCACCTCACCGCGCTGATCGGGAAGGCCAAGCAGGCGGGTGTCCGCGTCAAGGGGCTGCTGCTCGAAGGCGTGCCGCACGAGCGCATCGCCCAGACCGCCCGATCCAGGAAGGCCGACATGGTTGTCATCGGCACGCATGGACGGACGGGCTTTGCGAAACTCTTCCTCGGAAGCGTCGCGAGCCGGGTCCTGGCCGTGTCGCCCTGTCCGGTCCTCACCGTCAGGGGAAAGTAGCCGCGTGGAAGCCGCCCTCTCCGCGTATCTGGCCTCCGTCTTCGCAGGGCCGGTGGAGATCCTTGGCCTGCGTCCGCTGGGCGGGCCCGATGCGGAGGGGCGGGATCCGAAGGGTTTCGGGTACGGGGTGCCGTTCGAGGTGGAATGCGTGGTGAGCGGCGCCGTCCGGAGCCTGGTAGTGGCGCGCACCCGGGCCGCGCAGGGCTTCGGTCATGACTACCCGGAGGATCGCGCGTGGCAGGCGCTCTACGGCCACCGCGCCTACAATACCTTCCCCGCGCACGTCCGCAGTCTGGACGTCGGGTTCGTGAGGAAGTCGGGCGCGATGGTCTCGGTCGGCGACGCCACCGAGTTCTTCCAGCTCGTGGAGAAGGCGGAAGGCGCGCTCTACTGGCTCGATCTCGATCGCCTCCTGAGGGAGCCGGTGCGGCCCCTCGACGTCGCCCGGGCGCGGACCCTCGGCACCTTTCTCGCGCGCGCCCACGCCACCCGGCGGGACGAACCCACCCTATACGAGCGCCGGATTCGGGAGCTGGTGGGGCACGGCGAGTGTCTGATGGGGATCCTCGATAGCTACCCCCATCCCTATGCGCTGCTGCCGCCGGACGTTTGCGAGGCCCTCGAGCACGACGCGGTCTCCTGGCGCTGGCGTCTGCGCGGCCGGGCCCATCGGCTGGCCTGCGTGCATGGCGATTTTCACCCGTGGAACCTCCTGTTCGGCGAGGGAACCGAGTTCACGGCGCTGGACCGGAGCCGGGGGGAGTGGGGCGAGCCGGCCGACGACGTGAGCGCGCTCGCGATCAACTATCTTTTCTTCGGGCTCCGGAAGAGCCGCCCTCGAGACCCGCCGCGGAGTGGCCGAGCCGTTCGTCACGCTCTTCCGCGCGTTCCTCGACGAGTACGCCGACGTGTCGAACGACCAGGAGCTGTTCGAGGTGATACCCCCGTTTTTCGCCTTCCGCGCGCTGGTCATCGGGCATCCGCGCTGGTACCCCGCGCTGGCCCGCGGGACTCGCGAAGCGCTGTTCGGATTCGCGCGGTCCGTGATGGCTGGCGGCGCCCTCACTCCGGACTGCGTGCCGGAGCTGCTCGGCGGCGTCGCATGAGCTGGGCCATCTGGATCACGGGTCCTCCGGGCAGCGGGAAGTCGGCGATCGCCCGGGGGGTGGAGGCGGAGCTTCGCGCGCTCGGGCGGCCGGTCGTGCGCCTCGAGCTCGATGAGATCCGCGAGAGCATCACCCCCGCTCCGCGATACACGGATCGCGAGCGCGAGGTCGTCTACCGGGCTCTGGGCTACATGGCCGCGCTCCTCGTCGAGACCGGCACGCCGGTCCTCGTCGACGCGACCGCCCACCGGCGAGTCTGGCGTGACCTCGTGCGCGACGCGGTGCCACACTTCGCGGAGGTGCAGCTCGTCTGCCCACTCGCGATCTGCCAGGAGCGCGAGCGAGAGCGGGCCCCGGGGCACGCCCCCCGGAACATCTACCAGCAAGCCGGACGCCCCGGCGCGACCGTGCCGGGAGTGGACGTGGCCTACGAATCCGCCCTGGCTCCCGAACTCCTGATCGACACCAGCGTGCACACGGTCGGAGAGTCCGTGGCCCAGGTCGTGCGCCTGGCCGACCGGCTCGTCCGTGCCAGCGGCGGCGCCTCCGCTCGGGCCGCGGAGCGAGAACCGAGCTGGGCGATCTGGATCACCGGGCGGCCAGGCAGCGGTAAGAGCACGCTCGCCGCGCGGGTGGCCGACGCGCTGCGCGAGCGGGGCGCCCGCGTCCGCCTGCTGGAGCTGGGCCCGGTGCAGCGCGTCCTGCTCGGCGCCGTGACGGGGGACGAGGCCGAGCAGGATCTTGTCTACCGCGCGCTCGCTTACACCGCCAAGCTCCTGACCGATGCCGGGGTGTCGGTCATCGTGGACGCGACGGCTCCGCGGCGGGTCTGGCGCGAAGCGGCCCGCGCCCTGATTCCCTGCTTCGCGGAGATCCAGCTCCTGTGCCCGACCGAGGTGTGCCTCGAGCGGGAGCGCGCCGTCCGCTGGGGCCTGACATTCGAGCCGACGGGTCCGGCCTCCGCCAACCCCGACATCGTCCTCGATTACGAAGAGGCGACGCGGCCCGATCTGGCCATCCGGACCGACGTGTACGACACGCACGCCGCCGCGGAGCGGGTGCTCTCGATGATCCGGCATCTGGCCGGCCGGACGATCCCGACGTGAACCCCATGCGCCGGCGCGTGCTGGTGGTCGACGATGAGGCCGATTTTCTGACCACCTACGAGCGGCTGCTCGGGCGCCAGGGTTATGAAGTGGTCACGGCCACGTCCCGCGACGCAGGCCTGGCGGCATTGGCGGTCGAGCCACCCCATCTCGTCATCTCGGATCTCCGGCTGCCGGACGGCGACGGCCTCGACGTGGTTCGGGCCGCCTGCGCCGCGCGCGATCCGGTGCCGGTCCTGGTGGTCACCGGCTATCCGTCCGATGAGACCCGGCGGGCGGCCCTTGCGGCCGGTGCCACCGCGTTTCTCGCCAAGCCCTTCGCGGCCTCGGTGCTGCTGGCGGCGATCCGCTCCATCGTCGATGGGGCGGGGACCCGGGCGCCGTGATCGAGCCAATTCGTGACACCTGGGTCATTGCGCTCGGCGTCGTCGTCCTGCTGGGCGCGCTGCTCGTCTGGTGGAGAACCCGGCGCTGAGCCGGCAGGAGGCTGCCATGCAGGTCAAAGAGATGATGAGCCGCGAGCTGGTGACGATAGGGCCGCGGGAATCGTGCCTGGACGCGGTCGTGCGCATGCAGCGGGCTCGCGTCCGGCACCTTCCGGTGGTGAACCGGGACGGGCTGCTGGTCGGAATCGTCACAGATCGTGATCTACGTCACCACCTGTTCACCCCACGAGTATTCGAGGTGCTGAGCTTGACGCCGGTGGACGTCCTCCTCGACGGGGTGCGTGTCGCGGAGATCATGTCCACCGACGTGGTGACGGTCGAGGCTGGTGCGACCGTCGGCGCGGCCGCGGACATCATGCGGAAGCACCGGGTGGGGTGCCTGCCAGCCATGGAGAATGGCCGGATGGTCGGCATTCTCACGGAAATCGACATCCTCCGCCGGCTCGGCACGCCCGAGGCGACGACCGTCCCGGAGTGCGCGGAGGTCATCGTCTCGTACCCATGACGGTGTCTGGCCGGGGCTTGTTGAGCCCGGCTGGCCCGGTATCTCTACGGCGTTCTGCCGCCCTGACGCGGCGCCGGAACGGGGCGCCGCGTCAGCAGCAGCTCGGTGACGCCGCTCTGCGTGACGCGCTCCTGGATGTCCGTGAAGCGCACGAGCAGGTCGATCATGCGCGCGTTGCCGGCCAGCACGTACGCGCGGAAACGCCGGATCCCGCGCGCCTCGGCCGCGGCGAGCAGCGCGTCGAGCATGAGGGTGCCGAGGCCGCGATTCTGCCAGCCGTCCTGGATCACGAAGGCGATTTCGGCGGTGTCCGCGTGGTCGGTGGGCTCGTAGCGGGCTACCCCGACCAGCTCGGGGGCCTCCGGGAGGCCGTGCTCGGCGAGCAGGGCGAGCCGGCGGTCGTAGTCCACGTTGGCGAGGAAGTGTGCCCAGTCCGGCGGGAGGCGTTTCATCACCGCGAAGAAGCGCTGGTAGGCGGTATGACGGCTCAGGCCGTCATAGAACGCGCTCAGCCGATTCTGGTCCTCGGGGCGGATCGGACGCAGGTGCAGCCGCGATCCGTCCGGCAAGGTGACCTCGCGCTCGAGCTCATTCGGGTAAACCGCCATCGGCGCGCCCATTGTAGCGGGTCGCGCCGGTGAGCGACACCGCGACGGCCCCCGCCGCCGAAGCAGGACTCACGACGCTCGAGGCCCGGCGCCGTCTTCGCGAGCTCGGCCCCAATCGTGTCGCCGAACAGGCCGAGGTGCCGCTGTGGCAGCTGGCACTCGGCCAGTTCCGGAGCCTCGTGGTCCTGCTGCTGCTCGCCGCCTCCGGCATCGCGTGGGCGCTGGGCGAACGGGCCGAGGCCGTGGCGATCCTCGTCGCGCTCGTGCTGAACGCGGCCATCGGCTTCGGCTCCGAGTGGCGCGCCCGGCTGTCGCTGGCCAGGCTGCGCGCGCTCGTGGTGTCTCAGGCGGTGGTCCGGCGCGACGGGTACGTGACCCGGATCGCTACCGCGGAGCTCGTGCCCGGGGATGTGCTCATCCTGGATGCCGGGACGGCGGTGCCCGCGGACGCACGGCTGCTGCGGGCCGCGGCCTTGCAGGTGAACGAATCCACTCTGACCGGCGAGAGCGCGGCCGTCTGGAAGGACGCCGCCGCGCCGTCGGGGCCCGATACCCCGCTGGCCGAGCGCGCGAACATGCTCTACCTCGGCACCACGATCCTGTCCGGCAGCGCGGTCGCCCTCGTTACCGCCACCGGGCCCGCAACGGAGCTCGGGCGGATCGGTCGGCTGGTGGCGTCCGCCGGCTCGCGTGCGACGCCGCTCGAGGGTCAGGTGGAGTCACTGGGCCGGCGACTGATCGTGCTGGCGGTCGGGATCTGCGCGGTCGTGGGCATGGCCGGCATCCTGCACGGGGAGCCGGTGGGGTTGATGCTCGAGACCGCGATAAGCCTGGCCGTCGCCGCCGTGCCCGAGGGGCTGCCGGCGGTGGTCTCGCTCGCGCTCGCCACCGGCCTCTGGCGCCTCGCGCGCCGCGGCGCACTCGTCCGTCGGCTGGCCGCGGTGGAGACGCTGGGATCGGCCACCGTGATCTGCGCGGACAAGACCGGCACCATGACCGAGAACCAGATGACGGTGACCGCGCTCCGGTTCGGCGGGCGTCGAATCACGGTGAGCGGGGGCGGACGCTCGACCGCGGGAAGCTTCGCGGACGAAGCCGGCCGCGTCGTCACCCCGCTCGGCGATCCGCATCTCGCGCTGCTGCTCACCGCGGCGGCGTTGTGCAACGACGCGAGCCTCCGGGCCGCGCCCGACGGGCTTCATCTCCTTGGCGATCCGACCGAGTCGGCCCTGCTGGTGGCAGCGGGCAAGGCTGGGCTCGATCCGGCCGACCTGGCACGGGCCTGGCCCCGTCACCGCGAGATCCCGTTCGACCCGGCGACGCGTATGATGGCGACCTTCCATGTGATGCCGGGCGCCGGGCCGGTGCTCCTGGCCAAGGGCGCCCCCGGCGTGATCGTGGAGCGGGTAACGCGTTATCACACGGCCGCGGGCCCGGTCGCGCTGACCGACGAGGATCGGGTTCGCCTGCTCGAGGAAAACCGGGACCTGGCTCGCGAGGGCTTTCGCGTGCTTGCGTTCGCGTGGCGCTCGGTCCCGTCGATCGAGGACGCGACCGTGGAGGAGCTCACGTTCCTCGGCCTCGTCGGATTCGTGGATCCGGTGCGTTCGGGGGTGGCGGACGCCATCGCGGCCTGTCGAGAGGCCGGCATCCGAACAATCATGCTCACCGGCGACCAGGAGCTCACTGCCCTGACGGTGGGGCGTCAGCTCGGCCTCGAGCCGGAGGCGATCCGGAGCCGGGTCAGTCCGGAGGGCAAGCTCGAGCTGGTGGCTGAGCTGCAGGCTCGGGGTGAGATCGTGGCCATGACCGGGGACGGCGTCAACGATGCGCCGGCGCTCGTCCGCGCGGATATCGGGGTGGCGATGGGCCGGCGCGGCACCGACGTGGCACGAGAGTCGGCCGATCTGGTGCTTCTCGACGACAACTTCGCGACCATCGTCGAGGCGGTGCGGGAAGGCCGCGTGATCTACGCCAATCTCCGGAAGGTCATCCGCTTCCTCTTCTCATGCAATCTCTCCGAGATCCTCACCATCTTCGTGGCCATCCTGCTCGGCTATCCCACGCCGCTCCTGCCCCTGCAGATCCTCTGGGTGAACCTGGTCACCGACATCCTGCCCGCGACCGCCCTGATCCGGGATCCGGCGGACGACGATGCCATGCGGCGCCGCCCTCGCGATCCCGCCGAGGCGCTGGTCACTTGGCAGTCAGGCGCGCGCATCCTTGGCGAGGGCGCACTGCTGGCGGCCGGGGTGCTCAGCATCTATTTCTGGACGGTCTGGCGGGATGGTCCAGGGGCGTCGGCCAGCACCATGGCCTTCATGGCGCTGGTGCTGATCCATCCGTTCCAGGCCATGAGCTGTCGGTCGGAGCGGCTCAACTGGTGGCAGCTTCGGCCCAATCCATGGATCCCGCTGTCGCTGGCGGCCCTCTTCGCGCTCCAGTGGCTCGCGATCACATGGGCGCCACTGGCCCGCCTGCTCGGCACCAAGTCCCTCACCGGCGCCGACTGGCTCGTTCTGGCGCTGGGCGTGCTGTGGCCCGTGGCCCTGCTGGAGGCCGTCAAGGCCTGGGGCCGCTTCACCACAATGAGGCTCGGGGACCCCACCGCCGCGGCCCAGGCCGGGCCGCCATCGACGACAACGTCGCGAAAGGATTGACCGCACCGATTGGCATCGCCGTTGCTGCTGATAGCTGACATGACGACCAACGTGAAAGCAATCAGGATCGCTGGACTGCAGCGGAGTCCACTGAGCAGCCGTGTCAACAGACTCATGACCGAGGCCCTGCAGAAGCTGGCGGTGGCTCCTGTCAAGGGAGAGGCCTCGTTCTTCGACGACAACGGCCCAAAGGGTGGCCGAGCCATGCGCTGCGCGCTGACGGTCCGGGTGCCCTTCCGCCCGAGCGTCCGCGTGGAGCGGAGCGACGTGACTCCCCGGCTCGCCTTCGACGCGGCCTTCGCCGTGCTCGAGCGCCAGCTCGAGCGCTACCGCGAGAAAGACCGCGACAGCAAGCGGCACCCCAAGAAGTACTTCGCGGCGCGGGCGCTAGCCGGCGCGGGCGCGCGTCGACCGAAGCGGTCCCGGCCCGAATAGGCGAGGGAGAGAAAACATGGCGCACAAACAGGTTCTGTTCCGTTCCGAGGCGCGCGAGCGCATCCTGCGCGGAGTCGCCGCCCTCGCCGACGCGGTCCGCGTCACGCTGGGGCCGAAGTCCAAGTGTGTCCTCCTGGAGAAGCGCTTCGGTGCGCCGGTCGTCTGCAACGACGGTGTCACGATCGCCAAGGAGATGGAGCTGAAGGATCCGGTAGAGAACCTGGGGGCCCAGATGATCCGCCAGGCCGCGGAGCGCACCGGCGACGCGGTGGGCGACGGCACCAGCACGTCCACGATCCTGGCCCACGCGATCTTCGCCGACGGCGTGCGCAACGTCGTGGCGGGGGCGAGCGCGGTGGATCTGAAGAAGGGGCTCGACCGGGGCGCCCGCGCGGCGGTGGAAGGGCTCAAGCTGCTGTCCCGGCCCGTGAAGAGTCGGCTCGAGAAGGCGCAGATCGCGACCATCTCCGCCCACAACGACCAGAGCATCGGCGACATGGTCGCCGACGCGATGGAGAAAGTGGGCAACGAAGGTGTGATCACAGTCGAGGAGTCCAAGACGACGGAAACCCAGCTCGAGGTGGTCGAGGGGCTGCAGTTCGACCGCGGCTACCTGTCGCCGTACTTCATCACCGACGCGGAGAAGATGGAGGCGGTTCTCGAGGACACCCTGGTCCTCCTCAGCGACCGGAAGATCGGCCTGATGAAGGACCTGGTGCCGATCCTCGAGCAGGCGGCGCGCGCGGGGCGCTCGATCCTAGTCATCGCCGAGGACGTCGAGGGGGAGGCGCTCGCCACCCTCGTGGTCAACAAGATCCGCGGGTCTCTCAAGTGCGTTGCGGTGAAGGCGCCCGGGTTCGGCGACCGACGCAAGGAGATGCTCGAGGACATCGGCATCCTGACCGGTGGGCGCGTCCTGACCGAGGAGATCGGCATCAAGCTCGATGCCGTCAGCATCGAGGATCTCGGCCGGGCTACCCGCGTCGTGGTGGACAAGGATAACACCACCATCATCGGGGGCGCCGGCGACAAGGCGCGGATCGACGGCCGGAAGCAGCAGATCCGGGCCCAGATCGACAAGACCACGAGCGACTACGACCGGGAGAAGCTGCAGGAGCGGCTGGCCAAGCTCTCGGGGGGCGTGGCGGTCATCCGGGTCGGGGCGCCGTCGGAATCCGAGATGAAGAGCAAGAAGGAGGCGCTCGACGACGCCATCAGCGCCACCAAGGCGGCGGTGGCCGAGGGCATCGTGCCGGGCGGCGGACTCGCGCTGTTGCGGGTCATCGAAGCGGTGGAGCGCGAGGAGGGCAAGTGCGACGGTGACGAGCGCACTGGGCTGCAGATCCTGCGGCGCGCGCTCGAGACCCCGACCCGCCAGATCGCCGAGAACTCGTCGGTGGACGGCGGGGTGGTGGTGAACCAGATGCGGCTGAGCAAGGGGAACATGGGCTTCGACGCCGCGCGGAAGGAATACGTGGACCTGGTGGAGGCCGGCATCATCGACCCCACCAAGGTGGTACGGGTCGCGCTCGAGAACGCGGTGTCGGTCGCGAGCCTGTTGCTGCTCACCGAGGCCACGTTGACGGAGGTTCCCGAGAGCAAGCCAGAGCCTGCCGGCGCGCACGGCCTCGAGGGGATGTGAGCCATGCTCGTCAAGGACGTCATGCAGGAGCACCCGGTGACCGCCACCCTCGAGACGCGCCTTCCGAACCTGGTGCGGTTGCTGCAGCGCCGCGGCTTCCGTCATCTGCCGGTCCTGGACGGGGGCAAGCTCGTGGGCATCGTCTCCGATCGCGATCTCAAGCAGTCCATGGCCTCGGCGGCCTCGACGCCCGATGGGCGTGAGCGCGATCGGCTTCTCGACGAGCTCACCGCGGGGCAGATCATGGTGCGCACGGTGGTCACGATCGGGCCGATGTCCGGCGTTGAGGAAGCCGCGCGCCTGATGGCGACGCGGAGGATCAGCGCACTCCCGGTCACCGAGGGAGACCGGCTCGTCGGCATCGTGACGGAGACTGACGTGCTCCAGCTCTTCGTGCGGGCTTTGGGCGTACTCGAGCCGTCGAGCCGCGTGGACGTGATCGTGCGCGACCCGGCGGCCGGGGTTGGGGAGATAGTGCGCACGGCCGAGGAGGCCGGCGGCCGGATCTGCAGCGTGATGACGCTCGAGCTGCCGAACGGCGAGCGGGAAGTCGCACTGCGCCTCGCGACCATCAATCCGGGGCCGGCGGTAACGGCGCTCGTGGCCCGGGGCTACGTCGTGCGGGATGCCGGCCGCGGCGCGCCCGCGGCGCCGTGAGCGCGACGAATCAGATCATCGCGGACCGGCTCCGCGAGGCCGCCGATCTTCTCGAGAAGCAGGCCGCGAACCCGTTTCGGGTTCGCGCCTACCGCGAGGCCGCCCAGACGGTCTCGGGCCTCGGGCAGGAGCTTACCCTGATCCACGAGCGCGACGGCGTTGCGGGTCTCGACGCGCTGCCGGGGATCGGGCCGCGGATCGCCGCCGCGATCGCCGAGATGCTCCGGACGGGCCGCTGGAGCCAGCTCGACCGGCTCCGGGGGAGCCTGGACGCCGAGCGGCTCTTCCGGGCCATTCCCGGCGTGGGGCCCGCGCTCGCGCGACGGATTCACGACACGTTGCACGTGGACACGCTGGAGGCCCTCGAGGTCGCTGGCCACGACGGGCGCCTGGCCACGGTGCCCGGGATGGGCCCGCGCCGCGCCGCGGGACTTCGCGCCGCACTCGGCGCCATGCTGGGGCGCACCCGGCTACGACTCCGCGAGCCGGCCGAGGAGCCTCCGGTGGCGATGCTGCTGGACGTGGACCGACAGTACCGCGCCGCGGCCGAGGCGGGCCGCCTCCCCCGGATCGCGCCGCGCCGCTTCAACCCGGAGGGTCACGCCTGGCTGCCGGTCCTCCACGCCGAGCGCGATCACTGGCAGTTCACGGTGCTGTTCTCCAATACCGCCCGGGCGCACGAGCTCGGAAAAACGCGCGACTGGGTCGTCGTCTACTTCCACACCGATACCCAATCGGAGGGACAGCGCACGATGGTGACGGAGCCGTCGGGTCGGCTGGCCGGACGGCGTGTGGTCCGCGGTCGTGAGAGCGAGTGTCTGGCCGCCTACGGGATGCCGGAGAGCAGCCAGGGCACACCGGGCGCGAGCAACGTCAGCAGGAAGAAGGCGCCGAAGATTCCGCCGAGGGCCCAGAACGCCGGCCGGCTGACATAGCCGCTCGCGAAATAGATCGGCGCTGGCCCGGTGGCATAAGGCGTCAGCACCCCCATGAGGCCGATGGCATAGGCGAGCAGCAGGGCGAGGGGCCGGGCCGGCAGGTCGGGCATGGCCGCGCCCGCGGCCAGGAGGACCGGTAGCAGCGGGGTCGCGTGGGCGGTCAAGCTCGCGAACATGTAGTGGGCGATGAAGAACACCGCGACGAACAGTGCCAGCCGGATGGTGGGCGGCACCGATGAGAGATCGGCGGCCATCCGACCGGCGAACCAGGTCAGGAATCCCACCCGGTGGAGCCCGTCGGCCAGCGTAACGAGGGTGGCGAACCACACGAGCACCCTCCAGGCGTCGGTGTAGCCGACGACGTCGCGCCACGACAGCACACCGGTGAGCAGACCGGGCCCGTCGTGATCGTGACGTCGAGCCGTGCCCGCCCGAGAAGCGAGAAGCAATCGAAGAGGCGCTGCGGCATTTCGGCATGATGTGACGGCCGCGATGGACCGCGGCGGGAGGACAGCGTGAAGGTTTACTTGATCGGCCCGAAGAATCCCGACGGGCGCTGGCGATCAGCAACAGCGTCTGAGGCGGCGCGGTCGGTGTGGGGCATCCCCGCCGCAGCGTCGCGATCCTGACCCACCTGTGGCGGCGTGTTCCGCGCGCCAACATATCGAATCCTCTGCGGTATGAGTTTGGCACCTCGCTTGCTTTGGACGGCTTCAGGCGGAGTTAACGGCCCGAGTGACGCTCACGATCGGCCAGGCGGAAGGAGATTCTGGCCATGGGAGCACTGAGGAGGTTCGGGGTCGTGGTTCTCACCATCGTCGTGGCGACGGCGTGGGGTGCGGATCCACCGCGACGAAAGAGGGGACCGGAGAGTACGTCGATGACTCCGTGATCACGGCGAAGGTGAAGTCGGCGATCTTCAACGACGCCAGCCTCAAGGTCAACGAGATCAACGTCGAGACGTTCAAGGGCGTGGTGCAACTGAGCGGCTTCGTGCGATCTCAGGCGGATATAGACCAGGCGATGAAGCTCGCGTGTGGGGTGGCCGGCGTGAAGTCCGTCAAGAACGATATGCGGATGAAGTGACGGGAGGTGTGTGATGCGAAGCAGCCGGGTCTTTCTGCTGGGAGCGATCGTGGGGGGCGCCGTCGTGTGGCTGTGGGGACGGGAGATGGAGGCGTACGTAGAGGAGAAGACGCGCGGGGTGCGCACGACGGTCGCGGAGGGAGTCCGGACGATCGAGGAGACCGCCGGGCAGGTGCTGGACCGCGGCGGCGAGGCCCTGCGTCGAGCCGAGGACTTCCTACAGGACACGAAGGCGCACGTGAGCGACGCGCTCCAGGCCGGGCAGGAGGCGATTCGGCCGGCGCCCGCGAGGAGGGACGCATGAAGCCGGTGACGCTCGTCGGTATCGCCCTGATCGTTCTCGGCGTGCTGGCCCTGGCCTATCAGGGCATCACGTACACGACGCGGGAGAAGGTCATCGACCTGGGGCCGCTCCAGGCCTCGGTCGAGAAGAAGAAGAGCATTCCGCTGCCCCCGGTCGTCGGCGCGCTGGCGCTTGCCGGGGGTGTGGTAATGGTCTTCATCGGTTCTCGGAGGTCCTCGGCGTGACCGCCCCGAGTGAGGAGCGGACATGAGCCGGATCGGCGTCGTCCTCTGGCTCTCGCCGGTGTTCGGAATCCTCGGCTCCGTGCGAGACATACGCATCCGGTAGCGCTCCGTGTTGCCCACATCATGTTGATCCAGGAGCTGAGCGGCCAGGCGAGCCTGGACCTGCTGGCCCGCACGCGGCTGGGCAGGCTGGCGTGCAGTCAGGGGGGCCAGCCCTACGTGGTGCCCGTCTATCTCGCGTACGCGGATCGGTCGCTCTATGGCTTTGCCACGCTCGGCAAGAAAATCGAGTGGATGCGCGCCAACCCCTTGGTCTGTATCGAGGTGGACGAGGTCGTGAGCCCCCAGCAGTGGGCGAGCGTCATCGCCTTTGGTCGCTACGAGGAGCTGCCCGATACGCCGCAATGGCAGAGCGCGCGCCTATTCGCCCACACACTGCTGAAGCAGAGCGGCATGTGGTGGGAGCCCGCGTACGTGAAGACGATACTCGGCGGCGGCACGCGCCCTCTGGTGCCGGTCTTCTATCGGATCCACATCGTTCAGACTACTGGGCACCAGGCCACCCCGGATCCGGAGCCGCCGCCGCCTGCATACCGGTCGACGGTCGCCTCGGACGAGGCCGGGTGGCTGGAGAAGCTGCTGCGACAGGTCCGGGGCAAGAGCCGGCAGTGAGATGACGCGCGGTTTCGTCCGGTTCGGCGGTTGTTTGGAGGTCAGCGGGGTTCGTCGCTGAGGGGAACGGCTCCCAGATTCTCTTGAGCGCCTCGGGCTGTATGCCCTCTCCGGTATCGGCGATGTTGAGAGACACAACCAGTACGCCGGGCGGCGGCTCATCGGGATGCTCACCGAGCATGATCTCCAGCTGGTGATTCTGGAAAGGTGCCTTCGGGAGGAGCCGGGCCAGGTGGCGCGCACGCTGCCGGTCTTCGCTGGGCTGTTGTCACCGTGGGTCCCGACGTGGCCGTCCGCGACGCTGCGGACAATCGCCCCTGGGGCGTTGCGGCCACATGCGGGCGCGGGCGCCCCGGCCGTTATCCACCCGCCGATCGCAACGTCTTGAATCACTGGATGATCTGACTGGCATCGGTGATGCACTACTCAGCGGCGGCGACGATGTTCATCGAAACACTTTCACCAGAAGGAGGATGGTCATGACGCGGGGACTGATGCCGTGGACGGGGATGGCAGGCCTGAAGAGCGAGCTGGACCGCTGGTTCGATCGCCTCGAGGAGCTCAAGTGGGACGAGTTCCCGGTGGTCGGAGACTGGGCTCCGAGCATGGACATCTCGGAGACGAAGGACAGCGTGGTCGTGAAGGTGGAGGTACCCGGGATGGACCAGAAGGACATCGAGGTCTCGCTGCAGGAGAACCTGCTGACGATCAAGGGCGAGAAGAAGCAGGAGAAGGAACAGAAGGATGAGCGGTATCACCGCATCGAGCGGTCCTACGGGGCGTTCACCCGGAGCGCGCGGCTGCCGGTCGGGGTGGACGCAAACAAGGTCTCGGCCGCGTTCAAGAATGGGCTGTTGACGGTGACGCTGCCGAAGACGCCGGCCGCCAAGGGCACGACGATCCCGATCAAGGGCGAGTAGGACCGAGGGAGAGCAGGCTTGCAGTACAAGCAGGTCCCTTGCGCTAGGCATGCAGTTGTAGCGGAGGGCGCGGCGCAGTGAGCGCTGCGCTCCAACAAAGGGGAAGGAGACAGCCATGTCCCAGACGATCAGGAAGAGTGACACGCAGATCCATCATGACGTGCTCGAGGAGCTCAAGTGGGATTCTCGCGTCGACGAGACGGAGGTCGGGGTTCAAGTAGCCGGCGGCGTCGTCACGCTGACCGGCACCGTGACGGGCTGGGCCAAGCGCGTGGCGGCTCAGGAGGCGGCCCGTCGCGTGATGGGCGTTCTCGACGTGGCGAACGACATCCAGGTGAAGGTGCCGGGCACTCTCGGCCGGACCGACACCGAGATCGCTCAGGCGGTGCGACGAGCAATCGAATGGGACGTGTTTGTCCCCAACGAGAAGATCACATCCACGGTGACGGACGGCTGGGTCACGCTGGCAGGTCAGGTCGAGCGCTCGAGTCAGCGCGAGGATGCGGCGCGGGCCGTCCGCAATTTGATGGGGGTGAAGATGGTCGTGAACAACATCACCGTCACGCCTGCGAAACCGGTGGTCGGGGACGTCCGCAAGGCGATCGAGCAGGCCCTGGAGCGGCGCGCCGAGCGCGAGGCCCGGCACATCGGCGTCGACGTCCGGGACGGCACCGTCACGCTGACGGGCCCGGTCCATTCATGGGCGGAGCGCAAATCGGTGCTGGCGGCCGCCCGTTTCACGCCCGGTGTTCGCGCTGTCGAGGATCATCTGCGAACCGAGCCGGTCTGAGAGAGTAGGTGGCGCGAAGGAGATCCACATTGCGGGTCACGTGGGCCGCCGCCGTCTGCCGGTGCATCCGGAGGCGGCCCACGTCCGGTTGACCCGGTCATGGCGCTGGGGGGACGAGCATGGACATGTGCATCTGTGGACATTCCGACCGGGAACACGACCAAACGGGCGAATGTCGGGCGGCCGGGTGTCGCTGCAGGCACTTCAAGCCGGAGATTGGATTCGGGCGCGGTTACCACTTCGCATTGCGGATCCCGAGCCAGTAGGCGAGGTGGTTGACGAGGACGTGTCCGATCACGCTCAGCACCAGGATGGTCGCCACGTCGACCCATGACAGCGCCGCCGCACCCCAGACCAGCGCGAGCGCGCCCAGCACGAAGTCGATCTGGTCCCAGGGGATCCAGGGATGGCCCGCGGCGATTCCGGCGCGACGCTTGAGAAAGCTCTTCGCGGTGTCGCCCGCCATGGCGCCCAAGCCAAAGCGGAGCCCGAGCGTCAGCCAGGGCTCGGGAGCCGCGAGCGCGCCCTCCCAGGCGAGGCGGGACTGGACGAACGTCGCCGCCGTCGCCGCGAGGACACCGGCCGCGAAGCCCACGACGGTCTTGTGCGAGCCGAGCCACCGTCGACTGATCGGCGGGTTCCACCCGCTCCAGTACCGGACGAACGGGGGAGCCATGTTGGCGGCATAGGCCGGCGCCATGAAGTAGAGGAGCTGGACCAGCCGGAAGAGAAGCGGAGCGAGGGGGATCATGCGGGGCCTGGGGCTCGGTTGGGCAGAGGAGGTCCGAACATGGCGAAGATCCGAACGGTGATGATAGCGTCCGATTGCTCGTCGGTCTCGGACGCCGCGTTCGCGCGCGCGGTGGCGCTGGCCAAGGCCAATCGCGCACGGCTCCTGGTCATGCACGCGGTGATGCTCTCCACTCCGCCCCTGGGCAGCCCGTACATCCCGCCGCCGACCTGGGATGGGATCGAGGCGGCCCTGCACGCGGCGGCGAAGAAGCAGGTCGGAGCGCTGGTGGCGAAGGCCAGGCGGGCGGGCGTCCGCGCCGCGGGCCTGGTCGTGGCCGGAAGCCCGTACGAGGTCATCGTGCGGGCGGCCAGGGCGAAGCGCGCGGACGTCCTCGTGGTCGGCACCCACGGCCGCACTGGGTTTCCGCGCTTCTTCCTGGGCAGCGTGGCCGCGCGCGCCATCGCGACCGCGCCCTGCCCGGTGCTCACGGTCCGGGGACGGTAGCTCGGATGACCCCGTGCGCCCGGCCGACCTTGGCGAACGCCGCCACGGCCCGCTCGAGGTGCTCGGGTCGTGGGCCGCGCTGATCTGGACGCGGATCCGCGCCTGGCCCTTGGGCACCACCGGGAACGAGAAGCCGACGACGTAGATGCCCTCGTCGAGAGATCCGCCGCGATGCCGTGCGCGAGCCGCGCGTCGCCGAGCATGATCGGCACGATCGGATGCTCGCCGGGCGCGGATCGCGAAGCCCGCCTCGGTCATCGCCGCGCGGAACCAGCGGGTGTTCGCCGCGAGCCGGTCGCGGAGCTCGGTCGACTCCGATAGCAGCTCGAGGCACGGCGAGCGCGGCGGCGACGAGGGCCGGCGGCAGGGTGTTCGAGAACAGGTACGGGCGGGAGCGCTGGCGCAGGAGCTCGACGATCTCCTGCGGGGCCGGCGGTGAAGCCGCCGCTCGCGCCGCCGAGCGCCTTGCCGAGGGTCGAGGTGATCGATGTCCACGCGACCGGACACGCCGCAGTGCTCGGGCGTGCCGCGGCCGGTCGGACCGAAGAACCCGGTCGCGTGGCTGTCGTCCACCATCACGAGCGCGCCGTACCGGTCGGCGAGATCGCAGAGCTGCCGCCAGCGGCGCGACGTCGCCGTCCATGGAGAACACGCCATCGGTCACGATCAGCCGCGTCCGTCGCCGTCCGCTGGCCTTCAGGATCCGCTCGAGCTCGGCCATGTCGCCGTGGGCGTACCGCTGGCGCTGCGCCTGGCAGAGCCGGATGCCGTCGATGATCGAGGCGTGGTTGAGCGCGTCGGAGATGATGGCGTCCGGCTCGTCGAGCAGCGTCTCGAAGAGGCCCGCCGTTGGCGTCGAAGCACGAGGTGTAGAGGATCGCGTCCTCCATGCCCGAGGAAGCGGGCGATGCGCCGCCTCGAGCTCCTTGTGGATCGTCTGGGTGCCGCAGATGAACCGGACGCTCGACGAGCCCGAACCCCCAGCGCTCCAGGCCGTCCTGGGCGGCCCGGATCAGCGCGGGTCGTTGGCGAGGCCGAGGTAGTTGTTGGCGCAGAAGTTGAGCACCTCCCGGCCGCTCACGGGCACGCGGCGCGCCCTGCGGGCCCTGATGACGCGTTCGTCCTTCCAGAGCCCCGCCACGCGGATGTCGTCCAGCTCGCCCTGCAGTCGTCGTCGGGTGTCACCGTACATGAGCCATCTCCGGTCAGCGCGGGGCGTACCGCCGCGTGATGTTCGGCACGAGGTACTCCTCGAACGTGCGCGTCAGATCGTAGGCCGGCCGGAAGCCCCAGTCGCGCCGGGCCGGCGCGTCGTCGACGTCCTCGGGCCACGAGTCGACGATGGCCTGCCGGCGCCGGTCCGGCGCGAAGGAGATCCGGGCGTCCGGGAAACGCGCGGCGCACGAGATCGGCCAGCTCGCCGGCGCTGGGGCTGAAGGCGGCGACGTTGTAGACCGGGCTGGTCAGCGATCCGGCCGGCGCCTCGAGCAGCGCCAGCAGGGCGGTGACCGCGTCGGGCATGGCCATGAACGGGATGCGCGTGTCCTCCCGGACGAAGCAGGCGTAGGGGCGTCGCTGAGCGGCGGTGTGGATCATCTCCGGCGCGTAGTCGCTCGTGCCGCCACTCGGCTCCGTGAAGGCGGAGATCAGCCCGGGGAGGCGGACCGCCCGGAAATCGACCCCGCTCGGCTCGCCCGCGGCCAGCTGCCGGTAGTGACGCGCGTAGTAGCGCCCGAGGTGCTCGCAGTAGAGCTTGTTGCAGCCGTACATCGTGGTCGGCGAAAGCCAGGACGGTTCGGCCACCTTGCCGGCCGTGCGCTTGGTGTGGAGGTCCGGCAGCCCGTAGACCGCGATCGAGCTCGGGAAGAGGAACCGGACCGGATGGTCGAGCGAGCGGGCCTCGTCGACGGCGAGACGCAAGAGGTTCAGCGTGCCCTGCACGTTGACCTCGTGGGCTGTTTCCGGCACGAACTCCGCCCGCGTGGAGAGAAGCGCGGCCAGATGAAAGACGACCGAGATCTCGAACTCGCTCCGCAGGCGGTCCAGCAGGTGGCGGTCGAGGATGTCCCCGATCCGGGTCGCCGCGCAGCGCCGCGCGATCGCCTCGTCCACGGCCCGGACGTCGAGGGCCAGCACGTCATAGACCGCCAGATCCGCGAGCTGATGGATGAGGCCGTGCCCGACCTCGCCCCCCGCGCCGGTCACCAGGACCACCGGCCTGCGTGTCACCAGGATTCTCCTGGCCCCGACGGATAGCAGGACCTGTGCCCCAGCGCAAGGGCACCGGCCATGTCGGGACTCCGCCGCCTCATCGGGGAGCCGTCGCCTCACTCGCCCATGCCCGGCGAGGCTCAGTCCGGATCACGAGCGCGGGATACCTCGGCCACCCGCGTGGCACCGTCCTTGCTGCGTGCGTCGTGTGGAGCACAGGAGGCCATCATGATCGCACGCCGCCGCTCACAGCCACGCCGAGGCCAATCTCCGAGAGCTGCTGCGTGACGTGACAGTGGCCCAGGCGATGACATCGGACTGCCGGCGCATCGAGCGTGGCGCGAGCCTCGAGCGCATCGTTCGCGAGGACGTGCTGGGCGCGGGGCGGCGCTGCTTCGCGGTGACAGAGGGCGGGCGGCTGACGGGCCTGCTCACGCTGCACGAGATCAAGGCCATCCCGCAGGATCGCTGGGCCGCGGTCACCGCGGGGGAGGTCATGACGCCGGCGGAGAAGGTGACCACGGTGGAGCCGACGGCGGATCTGCTCACCGCGCTCAAGAGGATGGACGACGCCAACGTGGCGCAGGTGCCGGTGCTTGCCGGCGGCCAGCTCGTCGGCATGATCGGCCGGGAGCAGATTCTCCACTACGTCCGGGTGCGCGCCGAGCTGGGTGTGTAGGGGCGCAGCCGCCTCGGGGCTAGCCCCGGCCGTTGCTGGACTCGAGCGCTTCCGCGGTGTAGCGATTGGCGGGATTCCAGAGCATCCAGCCGGTCGCCCCCCCATCGAGGGCGCCTCTCATCTGGGCGCGAATCTCCGGCACCCCGAACGAACGGCGGTCGAAGGCGTAGTCGCGGAAGTCCTGGATCCAGGGCCGAACCTGGACCGACGCCTGCGCGGATCGCCCGCGAATGCGCCTCACCGTCTCGAGGACGACCTCATAGGGATGCGCGACCGGATCGCGGAAGCCCGGGATGCCGACGTGGTACGCGGAGGGGTAGGCCATCGGGCAGAGGACGTCCACGAGCGGCGCCAGCTCCTCGATGCGCTGGCCGACGCCGGTGTCGTCCGGGTTGAAGCCCGTGTAGCCGAAGACATCGATCGCCAGCGCCGCGCCCACCGGGGTCAGGGCCAGTCGGGCCTGCGCGAGGAACCGCGCAATCGCCTGCACGCGGCTCTGCACGGTGCTGGCCCTCGAGTAGCGCGCCGCCCCGAGCCTGCCGTCACTCGGGAACCGCAAGTAGTCGAACTGGATCTCATCGAAGCCCTTGAGTGCCGCCTCCCGGGCCAGCGCGATTGGATATGCCCACGCGTCCTCGTGGAACGGATCGATCCACGCGAGGCGCTCGTTGTCGCGCCAGGGCGAGCCCGTCGTCGTGTCGGCGACAGCCCATTCCGGCCGGTAGCGCGCCAGCACGTCGTCCTTGAACACCACGACGCGCGCCACGGTGTGGACGGCCTTCGCCTTGAGCCCGGCAAGCAGGTCATCGAAGCCGGGCACACGGACGCGCCCCATCGCGCCGGCGCTCCGGGCCAGGGGAACCTGGCTCTCGTACGGGATGAGCCCTCGGTCTCCCTTCACGTCGATGACGACGGTGTTGAGCTCCGTACGGTCCAGCAACCCGAGCACTCGACCCCGGATGACGCGATCCCCGACTCCGTAGTAGGAGAGGTAGACGCCCTTAGACGGTGGATGACGATGGGCGGAGTCCGCCTCACGCGCGCTGGCCGCTCCTGGGCCCACGAGCGCGAGCGCTCCCTGAAGTAGAGCCCGGCGGGTCATCACGTCCGTCATCGATGTGCGCGTCAGGTCAAGTGCAAGGCCAATGCCGGGTCGATGGCCGGCGCGAGGCGCGTTCCCGCGGCCGCCCGACGGGTCCGACAAAGGGTCTTGCGACCTCGCCCGGCCGGGAGTGGGGCGATCGTGGACGTGCCGGTGGGACCTGGGCGCCCCACGGGGCTGGATCACGCGCATCGGATGAAGCAGGCCGTGCACGGATTCACGCGTTTCCCAGGGGCCAACCCGTGGCACACCGCTTGCTCCGTGATCCGAGCCGGAGGAGCGAGCGTGAACACTCTGAGACGAGTCGCGATTCTCGTCGCCGTGGCGGTCGTAGCTTGGGTCCTTCCGACCCGGAGCGACGGCCAGGAGAGGAAGTACTCGGGCACGGTCCTCTCGGTGGATCGCTCCGCGGGCGTGGTCGTAGTCGGAGACGTGGGCCCCTGGCGGATCGAGGACGGGGTGACCCAGGTCGATCGCCGCACCATCGCGGTCACGCCCTCGACCGAGTTCGTGAGCGTCAGGCGCGCAAGTGGGCCGGCGCCGAGCGGCTGGGTCGGAGATTTCGTCGAGAGCGTGCTCCCCGGGTGGCACGTGAAGCCGGGAGACTGGGTCACGGTGCTCGTGACGGCCGGTGGTACGCGGCCGACGGCGGTGCGGATCTACGTCTGGGAGCCCCCCGAGGGCTGAGCGTGAAGAGACCGGCGCGGCTGGGCTTTCTGATCGCCGGGCTGCTGCACGCACCGCCCCCGGCGCCTCCGGCCTACTGGTACGTCTGCGTGAGCGCCCGTGTGTACTACCCGAGTGTGAACATGCCGCCCCAGGCGCCAGTACCGCCTCCACCGCCGCCTGGATCATGACGCTGCTTCCCGGCAAGCTACCGCCCGCTCTCCTGCGGCGACTGCTGCGGTTCCGGGGCGCTCGCGACCGGCGGGTGGTCGTGGGTCCGGCCTTCGGGCTGGACGCCGCGGTCGTCGACCTCGGGCCGCGATACCTGATCCTGAAGAGCGATCCCGTCACGTTCACCACCGAGGAGGTTGGCTGGTACGCGGTGCACGTCAACGCCAACGACGTGGCGGTCATGGGTGCTCGGCCGGCGTGGTTCCAGTCCACGATCATCGTCCCACCTCGTACCGCCGCCGCGGTGGTGACGCGGATCTTCCGGGATGTCGACCGCGCCGCTCGCGGGCTCGGTATCGCAGTCACCGGCGGCCACACCGAGATCTCCGCGGCGGTCAAGCAGCCGATCGTGGCCGGCGACATGCAGGGACTCGTCCACCGAGGCGGTCTGGTGACCGCGGCCGGCGCCCGAGCCGGAGACCTGGTCATCATGACCAAGGCGGCCGGCATCGAAGGCACCTCGATTCTCGCGCGGCGATTCGCCGGCGCGGCTCGCAAGGTCCTGGGTGACCGCGCCCGGCGCGAGGCCGCGCGCTTCAACCATCGCCCCGGAATCTCCGTGGTCGGCGAGGCGCTGCTGGCGGCGCGAGGCGGCGCGAGCGCGATGCACGATCCCACCGAGGGCGGCGTGGCCGCGGCCCTCTTCGAGCTCGCCACCGCGTCGGGCCGCCGATTGATCGTCGATCTCGACCGGATCGCGGTGCATCCCCACACCACTCGCCTGTGCGTTCACTTCGGCCTTCGCCCGCTGGGATTGATCGCATCCGGCGCATTGCTCCTGACGATCAACGGGCGCCGCGCCCCGGCGCTGCTCGGCGCCTTCAGGCGCCGGCGGATCCCCGCCGCGGTCATCGGCGCGGTGACGTCGGGCCAGGGTGTCACCGCGTATCGAGGAGGGCGACGGGTGGCCTTCCGATGGTCGTCCCGGGACGAGCTGACCCGTCTCCGGTAACGCGGCACCGGCCGCCCGACCGGCGGGGACGCCGCGCCTCGCTGGGGTGGTGCCGCCCCATCGAACGGGGTGCTCCTGTGGCGCAACCCATCGGGATCGTGGTGTTCCGAGTCGGGGGCTCGTGGCAGCGGAGTTGCAAAGTCCTTCCACGGGAGCAATGGCCATGAACAAGAGCGACCTGGTTCTCGAAGTGGCCCGCGCCGCCGGTCTCACGCGCGGGATGAGCGAAGCGGTCGTGACGGCGGTATTCGAGCGGATCACGGACGCGCTGGTGAGAGGCGAGCGCGTGGAGTTACGCGGTCTGGGCACGTTCGAGGTGAGGCAGCGAGGCGCGCACGCCGGCCGGAACCCGAAGACCGGCGCCCCGGTCGAGGTGCCGCTCCGGAAGGTGCCGTTCTTCAGGATGGGGAAGGAGCTGCGGGCGATCCTGAACCCGCAAGCGGCGCCCGAGCAGGTTCACGCATGAACGTCGGCGACGTGATGACGAAGGACCCGCTGGTGGTCGATCTCGACAGCCCGGTGCGGGTGGCGGCGGACCTGATGCGGAGCAAGGGCATCCGCCACCTCCCGGTCGTCGACGCGGACGCCCATGTGCTCGGGATCGTCACGGATCGAGACCTGCGGCACGCGGCGTTCCTGCCCTGCCTGGCGGGGCAGGCGGGCCTGGCGCCCCACCGGGTCAAGGCGCCGAGAGTCCGTGACGTGATGACCTGGTCGGTCGTGACGACGCAGGCCGACACCCCGCTGGTCCAGGCGGCCCTGACGATGTTCCAGCGCCGGATCGGCAGCCTTCCGGTCGTCGCGGACGGCCGGCTGGTGGGCATCCTGACCGAGCACGACGTGTTCACCGGACTCACGAAGGGATCCGGCGTCGAGAGCGAGGCCGAGTTCTTCCTCTGGTGAGCATGCCCACGCGGATCCTGATCCTGGGTGCGGCCGGCCGCGACTTCCACAACTTCAACGTGGTCTACCGCGCCGATCCGGGCGTCCACGTGGTGGCGTTCACCCAGGCCCAGATCCCGCGCCTCAGTGACCGCCGCTATCCCGCGTCGCTCGCCGGGCCGCGCTATCCGGCGGGGATTCCGATCGAGGACGAGGCCGACCTGGAAGCGATCTGCCGGCGCGAGGGGGTGGATCGTGTCGTGTTCGCGTACAGCGACGTCCCGCACGCGGCCGTGATGCACCTGGCCTCGCGGGCCCTCGCCGCCGGCGCGGACTTCACCCTGCTCGGCCCGCGCAGCACGATGCTCCGGGCGCGCGTGCCGGTGATCGCGATCTCGGCCATCCGGACCGGGTGCGGCAAGTCCCAGACCGCGCGCTGGCTCGGCCGGCGGCTTCGCGAACGCGGGCGGCGGGTCGCGGTGCTGCGGCACCCGATGCCGTATGGCGATCTCGAGCGGCAGCGCGTGCAGCGGTTCGCGCGGCGCGAGGATCTCGACGCGGCGGGATGCACCGCCGAGGAGCGCGAAGAGTACGAGCCGCACCTGGCCGCCGGCCACGTCGTGTTCGCGGGAGTGGACTACGCGGCGATCATGGAGCAGGCCGAGCGCGAGGCGGACCTGATCGTCTGGGACGGCGGCAACAACGATTTCCCGCTCCTGCGGCCGGATCTGCACGTCGTCATGGCCGACGCGCTCCGACCCGGGCAGGCCGACGGCTACCACCCGGGGGAAGCGGTGCTGCGCATGGCGGACGTCGTGGTGGTCAACAAGGTCGACGCGGCTCCCGCCGGCAACGTGCAGGCGGTCCTCGCCGAGGTGCGCGCGATCAATCCGCGGGCCACGATCGGGCGCGCGGCCTCTCCGGTCCGGCTCGACGACCCCACCGCGGTGCGGGGGCGCCGCGTCCTCGTGGTGGAGGACGGCCCGACCCTCACGCACGGCGGCATGGCGTACGGGGCGGGCTACGTCGCGGCCACCGCGGGCGGCGCGGCGGCCATCGTGGATCCACGCGCCTCCGCCGCGCCCGGCGTCCGGGACATCTTCGCCCGCTACCCGCACATCGGGCCGGTGCTCCCCGCGGTCGGCTACGACGCGGGTCAGCTCCAGGCGCTCCGCGAGACGATCAATCGAGCCGCCGCGGACGTGGTGGTGGCGGCGACCCCGCTCGATCTGGCCGCCCTGGTCGCGCTCGAGAAGCCGGTGGTGCGCGCGCGCTACGAGTTCGAGGACGCCGGGGAGCCCACGCTGGGATCACTCGTGGATGCGTTCCTGGCGCGAGGGACGGCGGACTGGCAGAATGAGTCGGGAGCCCGCGAGACGCGATGAGATACCGACGCCTGAGCTACCGCTACACGATGCTGGTGCGCTCCGCACCGGTGTGGCCACTCGGGGACGTCTGGCCGAGCGATCGACCGCGCCCGCTTCCGCGGGTCGGCTGGTGGCCCGACGCGGATACGTACGAGACGGCGGACACGATCGAGGTCCTGGTGGAGCTTGCCGGGCTGGATGAGGACGATTTCGAGGTCCAGCTCTTCGAAGACGCGCTGGTCATCGAAGGAGACCGGCGGCTTCCCTCGTGCGCCGCAGGCGCCGTCTACCACGCAGCCGGGATCCGCCAGGGCCCGTTCCACGTCGAGGTGGTGCTGCCGTCGGCGGTCGACGCGGAGCGAGTCGAGGCGCGCTACGAGCGTGGCCTGCTCCGTATCACCCTGCCGAAGCGCACCGGAGGCGGCTGATGGCGGTTCAGGCGCCCGGCCCCGCCGGCTTCGTCGTTCCGGACGTGCTCCCGGTCCTGCCGCTCCGGGACGCGGTGGTCTTCCCGCTGACCGCGGCGCCGCTCATGGTGGGCCAGCCCCGCTCCGTCCGGCTAGTGGACGAGGTGATGCGCGGCAACCGGCTACTGGCGCTGGTGGCGCAGCGGGAACCCACGCCGGAGCCGGCGACGCCCGAGGCGCTCTACCGACTCGGCACCGTGGGAATGATTCACCAGCTCGCGCGGGGGCCCGACGGCAGCGTCCGCCTGATGGTGCAGGGGATCGAGCGAATCAAGATCCTCGACTGGACCGGCACGGAGCCGTACATCGTCGCCCGCGTGGAGGCGGCCCCGGATCAGGTGGTGGAGGGGACCGAGGCGGATGCGCTGCGCCGGGCGGCCGCCGATATCTTTCGTCGGCTGGTGGAAGCGTCCTCGGAGCTGCCGGACGAGCTCGGGGTCGCGGCGGAGAGCTTCACCGATCCGCGCCACCTCCTGTACTTCGTGGCGTCGCTGGTGCCACTCGATCTGTCGGTGCGGCAGGAGCTGCTCGAGATGGATCCGGTCTCCGCCAAGCTCCGGCGGCTCGTGGATCTGCTGCAGCGCGAGCTGGCGGTGCGAGAGCTGGGGCGGAAGATCACCAGCGATACCGAGGAGCGGCTCTCCAAGAAGCAGCGAGAATACTACCTGCGCGAGCAGCTCCGCTCCATCCAGCGGGAGCTCGGCGAGGATCAGGAAGGAGACGGCCAGGTGCCCGAGCTGCGTCGGCGCATCGAGGAGGCCGGGCTGCCCGAGGAGGCGCGCCGCGAGGCGGAGCGAGAGCTGGGCCGGCTGGCGGGGCTCTCGCCCTCCTCGCCCGAGCACGGCATGATCGCCACCTACCTCGAATGGATGGCGAGCCTGCCCTGGAGCAAGCTGGACGGCGGGACCATCGACATCGGGCGGGCCCGCGAGGTGCTGGACGAGGATCACTTCGACCTGGAGAAGGTCAAGGACCGTCTCCTCGAGTACCTGGCGGTCAAGAAGCTCCGTCAGGAGCGGACCGTCACCGGGCCGGAAGAGTCCCGCGAGCCGATCCTTTGCTTCGTGGGGCCTCCCGGGGTGGGCAAAACCAGCCTCGGCCAGAGCATCGCGCGCGCGCTCGGCCGAAAATTCGCGCGGATGTCCCTCGGCGGAGTGCGGGACGAGGCGGAGATCCGCGGCCACCGGCGGACGTACATCGGCGCGCTCCCCGGCCGGATCATCCAGGGGATCCGTCGCGTCGAGACCCGCGATCCGGTGTTCATGCTCGACGAGATCGACAAGATCGGGGCCGACTGGCGAGGCGATCCATCGTCCGCCCTGCTGGAGGTGCTGGATCCGGCGCAGAACAACACGTTCGTCGACAACTACCTCGGCGTGCCGTTCGACCTGTCGCAGGTCCTGTTCATCGCCACCGCGAACACGCTGGAGACCATCCCCGGCCCCCTGCGTGACCGCATGGAGATCCTGACCCTGTCCGGTTACACGGACGAGGAGAAGATCGGGATCGCGCGGCAGTATCTCATCCCGAAGCAGCTCGCCGCCCACGGCCTCAAGGCGGCCGAGCTCGCGTTCGAGCCGGAGGCCGTTCGCCGGCTCGTTCGGGACTATACCCGCGAGGCCGGCGTGCGCAACCTCGAGCGCCAGATCGCCGCCGCCGCCCGGAAGGTGGCCCGGCGATTGGCGGAAGGCCAGAGCCAGGCGGTCCGGATCACCGCCGATCAGGTGACGGAGTACCTCGGCCGGCCGCGCTTCTTCGACGAAGTGGCCGAGCGCACCAACCGTCCGGGGGTCGCCACGGGCCTGGCCTGGACGCCGACCGGTGGGGACGTGCTGTTCGTCGAGGCCACGATGATGCCGAGCAGCGAAGAGCGGCTCGTGCTCACCGGTATGCTGGGAGACGTGATGCGCGAGAGCGCGCAGGCGGCGGTGTCCTATGTCCGGTCCAACGCCGGGGCGCTCGACATCGATCCCAAGCTCTTCGAGGGACGAACCATTCACGTCCACGTCCCGGCCGGCGCCATCCCCAAGGACGGGCCGTCCGCCGGCGTCACCATCGTGACGGCCCTGGCGTCGCTGGCCACCCGGCGACCCGTGCGCGGTGACCTCGCCATGACGGGTGAGATCACCCTGCGCGGCAAGGTGCTCCCGGTCGGGGGGATCAAGGAGAAGGTCCTGGCCGCGCACCGGGCCGGGATCCGAACCCTGATCCTGCCGGCGCGGAACGAGCGCGACGTCGAGGATGTGCCGGAGGGGCTGCGGCGCGAGCTCACCTTCATCTTCGTCGACGATGCGGACGAGGTCCTGCGCCATGCCCTCGCCGCTGCCGGCGCCGCGGTTCGCTCGGGCGCGCGGTGAGACCCGCCACGGAGTGGATGCCCGGCTGGCGACTCCGCCGCCGCGTGGCGGCGATCGCGAGCGCCGTGCTCTGTGCCGTCTCGATCGGGGGCCCGGTGGTGGAGGCGGCCCCCGCCTCCACGAGCCAGCGCATCCGCGAGCTCCTGGATCGGCCGGGCGGGCTGCGCATCGACGGGCAGTCGCTCGATCCGCGAGTGCTCGCGCGATTCTACCAGCCACGGGATTTCGCCCCAGCGTGGGACGCGCGCGACGGCGGGCCCGATCGTGCGGCGGCGCTCCTCCGGGCACTGGTCACCGCCGAGCCGCACGGACTCGACCCCACGCGCTACCATCTCGAGGCGATCCGAGGCCGCCAGGCGAGCGCGAACGGCGAGCATACCGATGAGCTCGACCTGCTGCTGACCGCCGCGTTCCTGGGCTACGCGCGCGATGTCCGGGTCGGCCGGGTGCCGCCCGCGCGCCGCGATCCGGACTGGGGGATTCCCGCGGCACCGTTCGACGCGGTGGCGGCTCTAGCCCGGGGCGTCCGCGAGCCGGTGATGTTTCGCGCGCTGCTGGCGTCTCTTCCCCCGCCGGCGAAGGACTACGGACGCCTCGTCGCGGTGCTGCGGCGGTATCGAGAGGTGGCGGCCCGGAGTGACTGGCCGCGCGTCCCTCCGGGGGCGCTGCTCAGGCCGGGAGACGACGACCTCCGCGTCGCCGCCGTCCGGGCTCGACTCGCGGTCGAGGACGAGATCGGGTTGCGAGCCGCCACCCACTTCGATGAGCGGCTCGAGCAGGCCGTGCGACGGTTTCAGGAGCGTCACGGGCTCGCCGCCGACGGGATCGTGGGCGAGGCGACCGTCCGCGCGATGAACGTTCCGGTCTCCGATCGGATCCGGCAGATCACGCTGAACCTGGAGCGTTGGCGCTGGCTTCCGCGCGATCTCGGCCCGCGTTACGTCACCGTGAATGCGGCCGATGCCACGCTGCGGGTCGTCGAGGACGACCGGACCGTGCTGGCCTCGCGCGTCGTCGTGGGCGACCTCCAGCATCGGACGCCGGTGGTGCAGGCCCGTCTCGACGCGGTCGTGCTGAATCCGAAGTGGAACCTGCCGACCTCGATCGCGGCACGGGAGATCCTGCCCCGGCTCCGCGAGAACCGTCGCTACCTGGCCGAGAACGACATCGTCATCGTGGATCGGCGCGAGAGCGATCCGTTCGGTCTCGCGGTCGACTGGTCCATGGTCTCGGCCGAGGCGTTTCCGTTCCGGCTGCAGCAGCAGCCTGGACCGGACAACCCCCTCGGCCGGATCAAGTTCGACGTGCCCAATCGCTTCGACGTATACCTGCACGACACCCCGGCGCGGGGGTTGTTCGCGCGCTCGGTGCGGACGGCCAGCCACGGCTGCATCCGGGTGGAGCGGGCCGCCGAGCTCGCCGTCCTCCTCCTGGACGACGGGACCGGGCGGTGGACCCCGGACCGCCTGGCGGAGGCCATCGCGGGCGGCGGCTCGCCCCGGATCCCGGTTGCCAGGCCGTTGCCTGTGTACATACTCTACTGGACGGCGTTCGTGGGGGCGGACGGTCTCGCGCAGTTCCGGGACGACGTCTATGGGCGCGATGCGCGCCTCGCCGCGGCGCTGGCCGCGGAGCGGAGCGCTCCGGGTCGGGATCTGGCCCGCGCGATGGGCGGCTGTCCGACGTCCCGAGAAGAGGTATCAGGATGACCGGAATGGATGAACACGGCGCGGCGCGGCGGCGCGCCTTGCGGTTAGGCCTGGTGAGCGTCGCGGGCTTGCTGGTTCCGGCCCGCCGCGCCGCCGCGGCCGACGCGCGCGTGCTGGCTCTGCGGAGCCTGCACACCGGCGAGTTCGTGCGCGCGACGTACTGGGCGGCCGGCCGGTACGTGCGCGACGGGCTGGCCGAGATCGACCGGCTGCTTCGCGATCACCGCAGCGACACGGTACACCCGATCGACCGCCGGCTGCTCGACGTGCTCGGCACGCTTCGCGATCGCCTGGAGACGCGCGAAGCTTTCGAGGTCATCTCGGGCTATCGCTCGCCAGAGACGAATGCCCGGCTCGCCGCTTCCACCCGCGGGGTCGCCTCGACGAGCCTCCACGTCTCGGGCATGGCGGTGGATATCCGGGTACCGGGCCGGCCGCTCGTGGCAGTGCGCGATGCCGCGAGGTCGCTCGGGGCCGGCGGGGTCGGTTTCTACCCGAACTCGAACTTCATCCACGTCGACGTCGGCCGCGTCCGCTCCTGGTGACCCGGGGCACCCTCCGCACCCGCGGAGGCCCACGAAGATCTCGTCCGCGATCTATCTGACGGCCCACTGGCGATCCGCCGCTCTGGCCGCCTCCTTGAGCGCGGGATCATCAAGGACCGCAGTACTCGGTCAATGGCTATGGCTCCCCCCGGTTCTCTCTCCGCTGGTGTGACGCCGAACTTGTCCCAGGCGATTCGCCCCGTACGCAGCGCGCCAGCAGTACCGCCGCCCCGAGCAGCGCCCCCCGGCACGTTGCAGCTCACGTTGCGGGAGCAAGCTACGAGCCCCGTGCTCGAGTCCCCGTAACGACCAACGGAGACGACGTCCAGCGGGCCGCGCGTCGTCGGCATCGCGAGGGACACCGTGCCCCAGTTGGGACATCCGTGCCCCGGGGCCCGGCCCACGGGTCCGGGTGCCTCATCCGGGCCGGGCGCTAAGGTCTCGTTTGCCAAGCCGTCGCGGCGGCCGGCGTCTGGCAGGCCAGTTGCAATTCCATTCGTTCGGCGAGCAGACCATCGCAGACCCAAGGAGGAGTGATGAAGGTCAAGGACGTCATGACCAAGCATCCGATCACGATCGATGCGGCGGCCCCGGTGGGCACGGCACTGGAGGTCATGCGCACCAGGCACATCCGGCACCTGCCGGTCCTGGACGATACCGAGATGCTCATCGGCATCGTGACCGATCGCGACCTCCGGCACGCGGCGCTCGCCCCGGCGCTGGACGAGTACCTGTCGGCCGGGGCTCTCCGGCGAGGCCGGCAGCTCAGCGAGACGCTGGAGAACCTGCGGGTGAAGGACGTGATGACCTGGGCCGTGGTCACGACGGGTCCGGAGGCGCCCCTGACGTACGCCGCGTTCATCATGTTCGAGAGCCGGGTCGGGAGCCTGCCGGTCCTCGAACAGGGCCGCCTCGTCGGGATCCTCACCGAGCGGGATGTGCTGAAGGCCCTGCTGCTCGAGGGAAAGATCGCGGAGTACAGCGAAGGCTACATGTGGTAGCCATGGCGAGAAAGAACCGGGGTAGCGCGAAGTCACGCCGGAGGCCAACGAAGCCCACGAAGGGCGGAGCACGGCGTCCGGAGCGTTCCGCTCCTCCGGTCGCCCCGCCCCACCCCTTCGGCTGGCGTGGCGCCAGCGCGACGCGCGCGCCCGTGCCGCCGCTTCGCGACCCGACACAGGACGAGGACTACGAGCAGCCCGCGGGGCGCTAGGAGGACGTGATGGCGAGAGCCGAGAAGACGCGCAGGAGTGTGAAGAAGCCGGCTCGTTCTCCCAAGGCGGGCCGGCCGCCCGACCTGCAGGCGATGCCCGCCCGAGTCCGTCGCAGCCAGAAGACTGCCCGGGCGGCGTTCCGCAAGGACACGACGATCCATCAGGCCGCGCAAGGGCCGCGCGCGATCTGGGCCGCGACCAAGCCCAAGATCAAGATGGGATAGGGGAGACTAGCGATGACCACGAAGAGAATTCTGCTGGCGGTCGATCAGTCGCCCCGCGCCGATGCGGTCGCGACCATTGCGTCCGAGACCGCCCGAGGTGCCCACGCGACCGTGCGGCTGCTCCACGTGGCGCCCGAGCCATCGGCGGTGCAGGACGCACACGGCCGCGTCGTGGTGTACGCGGATCAGGAGACGGCGAGCTTGAGCAGCCAGGGCCTGGACTACCTGCGCGGGCTCGAGGTCCACTTCGCCGGGGTGCCGGTGGAGAGCCTCGTGCGCTTCGGCGATCCGGTCGCGCAGATCCTCGATGAAGCCGAGGCTTTCGGGGCCGACCTCATCGTGGTGGGTACCGCGGGACGGAGCGGGATCGGCCGTGTGCTGCTGGGTAGCGTGGCCGAGCGGGTCTTCGGCAAGGCGCCCGTGTCCGTGATGCTCGTGCGGCCGGCGACCGCGGCGATCTAGGGGCCGGGACCGGTGGGCCTCGAGTAAAGAACTTCGAGGTGGCCCGGCAGTTCGAGCTCATGGCCGACATCCTGGAGCTCAAGGGCGAGAACCAGTTCCGGATCCGGGCCTATCGCCGCGCAGGACCTCGAGTCGCTGAGCGAAGACATCGAGACGACGCCCGCGACCTCGTGGGGTTGGGGCGGGCCGGCCTCACCGAGGCAGGCCTGCCTCGACGGCCCCGATGTGCGACGACGGCAACCCGCTGAATCGTCGCGCGTTCCCGGCTGGCACTCGCGTTGCACTTCATGCGGTCAGGAAGCTCGAACGAAGCGCTCTTACACATAGGAGGAGACATCATGGCGAGTGGGTTGATGCCGTGGACGGGATTCGGGAGCCTGAAGCAGGACATGGACCGGCTGTTCGACCGGATGGCGGCGAACAAGTGGGATGATTTTCCGATGCTCGGCGACTGGTGCCCGAGCATGGACATCTCGGAGACGAAGGACAATCTGCTCGTGAAGGTCGAGGTTCCGGGGATGGACCAGAAAGACATCCGGATCTCGCTGCAGGAGAACCTGCTGACGATCACCGGGGAGAAGAGGCCGGAGAATGAAGAAAAGGACGAGCGGTACCACCGGGTCGAGCGGTCCTACGGCGTGTTCACCCGCGGGGTGCGGCTCCCGGTGGCGGTGGATGGCAGCCGGGTGGCCGCGACGTTCAAGAACGGCCTGCTGACGGTGACGCTGCCCAAGACGCCGGCGGCGAAGGGCACGACGATCCCGATCAAGAGCGAGTAGCGGGCCCCGGCGGACGGGGGAGGTGATGCTCCGATGCTGAGCGCCGGCCGGGGCATCACCGACCCGATTCGCCTAGGTAGAGGGAGAGACGACGACCGGAATCTCGCATAGCTTGGCCAGCAGCCGGCACCGGCGGTGTAGCGGTCGCCAATCGTAGAGAAAGATCTCCAACGGCCGCCACATGGCCACCCATCCGATGATGAGCAAGCCTTCAGCCGCGATCTCCGACGCCGTTCCGGACCCCAGGGCGAAGGCGAGCTGACGCAGGGCGATGCAACCGAAGAGGAAGGCAAGCCCGATGAGCAGAGCAATCCGACCATCGCGGAAGAAGAACCTGAGGCGGCGGCGGCTCTCGCTGAGCCGATACGCGAAGTAGTTGTGAATGGCCAGGGGCAGGTCGAACGTGTCAGGCGGGACCTGGTCCGCGGGCAGATGGATGACCAGTGTCAACGGCCTCTGCAGCGGGAACTCGTCGGAGGACTCCACGATGTAGTCTTCGGCATCCTGATCGAGATCGCGCTCATGGAATGGCGACGGGTCGAAGGAATTGAACAGCTGGTGCAGGTTGCTGAGCCTGATCTCGATCGTCGCCCCCCGTTCGAGCATGGCGGCCATGGTATCAGCCTCCGGGTCGAGTACTCGGTGCGATCGGGGCGGGGGGCCGGGCCTGAGCCCGGCGCTCGTGACGTCCAGTTCTGACGGCACGCTGGGCTGGGGCGAGTGACCCTTACCGTTCGTCCTCCTGATCGGCGCCGACGGCTTGACGCAGAGAGGCGTGGCGCTCGCCAGGCTGATGCTCGTACGCCCGGTGGTCTAGCGGTCGCGGCCGCTCACACGGTCCGCAGCACGCTCCGCAGCGACCAGGCGCCGGCCAGGAGCAGCCCCCCGAAGCACAGGGCGTAGACACCGACGGCCCGGGCGATGGACGGCTCGACGGCGCGGGGTAGCACGAAGATGAGCACGGCCAGGAACAGAGAGAACCCGCCACCGGTCAGGAGTAGCCAGAACCCGGGGCTCCGGTCGGGGAGCCGCGCCGCCGCGACGAGCTCCAGAAAGCCGGTGAGAAGTCCCCAGACCGCGATGACGTGTATCGCGTCGCGGGGTATGAGGGGCCACGCGAGCGCCAGCCCTCCCACGCCGAGGCTGACGACCCCTTCGAGGACAACGGGCCACATCGCGAACGATACCCGCGAGACCCGGAGCGCAGAGGCGACCGCCCAGGCGCCGTCCAGCACCGCATAGATGCCGAAGGCGGCGATCAGCAGGTTGAAGGGCAGCTCCGGCCGGAGCAGCACCGCGAGGCCGAACAGGATCGCGAGCAGGCCACGCGCCGCGACCATCCACCAGTTCCGACCGAGCGTCGCGAGAACGAGATACCCGGGGCCGCCGTTGATCATCGTGCTCCTCCTCGAGGTCATCGGTGCAAGGTAGATGCCGCGCGCAAACCCACGCGAACGCGATCGTCCTCGAACCGTGGGCTGGGGCGTCGCCGCCACACCGAGGCGCTCGTGCCCCGACGGCCCCGATCGTCGATGCATCGCAAGGCCCTGAGTCAACGCGCGACCCGTCTGGCACTCCCGATGCACATCGCTTCGTCAGGTATCGAACGAAACGTTCCTATCAACAGGAGGAGACATCATGCTGCAAGGGTTGATGCCGTGGGCGGGATTCGGGAGCCTGAAGCAGGACATGGACCGGCTGTTCGACCGGATGGCGGCGAGCAAGTGGGATGATTTTCCGACGCTCGGCGACTGGTCCCCGAGCATGGACATCTCGGAGACGAAGGACAGCCTGGTCGTGAAGGTCGAGGTGCCGGGGATGGACCAGAAAGACATCCGGATCTCGCTGCAGGAAAGCCTGCTGACGATCACCGGGGAAAAGAGACAGGAGAAGGAAGAGAAGGACGAGCGGTTCCACCGGATGGAGCGGTCTTACGGGGTGTTCACCCGCGGGGTGCGGCTGCCGGTCGCGGTGGATCCGAGCAAGGTCTCGGCCGCATTCAAGAATGGGCTCCTGACCGTGACGCTGCCCAAGACGCCGGCGGCCAAGGGCGCGACGATTCCGATCAAGGGCGAGTAGCGGCGGCGACGGAGGGGGAGGTGATGCTCCGATGCTGACCGAGGACCGGGCGGGTATGGTGGCGACCCAGATCGAGGCGCGGGGTATCACCGACCCGCTCGTACTCGAGGCCCTGCGCGCCGTCCCGCGGGAGCGGTTCGTTCCCGCGAGGCTGGCGCGGTTTGCCTACGGGGATCGGCCGCTGCCGATCGGGGAGGGCCAGACGATCTCCCAGCCGTACATCGTCGCGCTGATGGCGCAGGCGGCCGGGCTCGAGCCGGGCGCTCGTGTGCTCGAGATCGGGACCGGTTCGGGGTACGGCGCCGCGGTCCTGTCGCGGATCGCGGCGGAGGTCTACACGGTCGAGCGAGTGGGGGTGCTGGCGGAACAGGCGCGTCGCCGTCTGGCTGAGCTCGGCTATGCCAACGTTCACGTGCGGGAGGGCGACGGCACCCTGGGCTGGGAGGAGTACGCTCCGTACGACGCGATCCTGGTGACCGCGGGGGGCCCGCGGGCGCCCGAGACGCTGCTGAGCCAGCTCGCGGCGGGAGGCCGGCTGATCATGCCGATCGGGTCCGACACCCACCACCAGCGGCTGGTGCGCGTCACACGCACGGACACCCAGGAGTACCGGTACGAGAATCTCGAGGAGGTCGCCTTCGTTCCCCTGATCGGGGCCGAGGGCTGGACCGCGGGAGGCTAGACGCGCATGTACAAGAACGTGCTGATTCCCACGGATGGCTCCCCCCTATCGGATATGGCGATTCGCCACGGCATGGCGCTGGCCAAGGCGGTGGGGGCCCGGACGACCGTCCTCACCGTCTCGCTGCCGTTTCATTCCTTCGCGGTCGACCCGGTCATGCTGAGCGAGAGCCCGGCGCGGTACGAGCAGGATTGCGAGGCCCTGGCCAAGAAGACGCTCGACCTGGCCCGGGCGGAAGCCGGCTTGGTCGGCGTACCCTGCGAGACGTTGCACGTGACCCAGGCCCAGCCGTACCAGGCGATCGTCGACACCGCGCAGACGAAGGGTTGCGATCTGATCTGCATGTCCTCGCACGGGCGCAGGGGGGTGTCGGCGCTCGTGCTCGGCAGCGAGACCAACAAGGTGCTCACCCACAGCAAGATCCCGGTGCTGGTGTGCCGGTGAGGCGAGAGCCGGAGAAGCCATGACCAGGCTGTTCACGATCGGCGACGAGACGACGCACGTGGTTGGCGACGCGAAGTGCCCCGAGTGCCTTGAGGAGTATCCGGAGCCGTGCCCGTGCGGCGGCCTGATCCACGCCGCGTCCGGGGAAGAGGACAAGGCTGGAACGGAGTGGCCGGCCACGAGATGCGATCGGTGCGGACGCACCGAGGATGAACTCGACTGACGTGTCGGCGAATCCCGATGGACGCGCGCTATGAATGAGGCGATCAAGTGGTTCCGAGACATCCGGCTGGGAGACGTGCCCCTGGTCGGCGGCAAGACCGCGTCCCTCGGAGAGCTGTACGGCGAGCTCGGCGCGGCCGGGGTTCGAGTTCCCGATGGGTTCGCCGTGACCGCGGCCGCGTACCGGGCGCTCCTCGACGGCAACGGCCTGCGTGACCGGCTCGGCGCCATCCTCAAAGGGGTCACCGGCGAGGACGTGACCGCGCTGGCGACGGCCGGCGCCGAGCTTCGCCGGCTCGTCGAGGCGGCCCCACTCCCGGCCGGACTGGAGGGCGCGATCGTCTCCGCCTACCGGACGCTCGCGCGCGAGGTGGGAGCCGACCAGCCCGCGGTGGCCGTCCGCTCGAGCGCCACCGCCGAGGATCTTCCCCAGGCGAGCTTCGCGGGCCAGCACGAGAGCTTTCTGGGCGTCCGGGGAGAGGCCGCGCTACTGACCGCGTGTCGGCGCTGCTTCGCGTCGATCTTCACCGATCGCGCCATCGTCTACCGCATCCAGAACGGGTTCGACCATCTGAGCGTGTTCCTGTCGATCGCGGTCCAGCGGATGGTCGCGTGCGACCAGGGCAGCTCCGGCGTCATGTTCACCCTCGACCCCGACAGCGGGTTCCGCGGCGTGGTCCTCGTCAACGCCGCCTTCGGGCTGGGGGAGGCGGTCGTCCAGGGGCAGCTCGATCCGGACGAGTTCTGGATCTTCAAGCCGACGCTGCGGACCGGCCATCACGCTCTGCTCAAGCGCAAGATCGTGCGGAAGACGTGGAAGCTCGTCATGGGGGCCGATGGCCAGCCCGAGCGGGTTCCGGTGCCCGAGGAGGCTCAGCGCTCGGCGAGCCTCAGCGACCAGGAGGCGCTGGAGCTCGGCCGCTTCGCGGTCGCCATCGAGGAGCATTACTCGCGGCGGGCGGGGCATGTGGTGCCGATGGACATCGAATGGGCGAAGGATGCCGATGACGGCCGGCTCTACATTCTCCAGGCGCGGCCCGAGACGGTCCATAGCGCCGCCAGCCGGGCCGTCCTCGAGATCTTCTCGCTGCGGCCGGGCGGGCCGCGGGACCGGCTCGTCGTCGGCGCGGCCGTCGGCCAGCGGATCGGGGTAGGGCCGACGCGGCGGCTGCGCGATCCGCGCGACCTGGAAGCCTTCCAGGCCGGGGACGTGCTCGTGGCGTCCATGACCGATCCCGACTGGGAGCCCATCATGAAGCGCGCGGCGGCCATCGTGACCGACCGCGGAGGCCGCACCTGCCACGCGGCCATCGTCAGCCGTGAGCTCGGCGTGCCGTGTGTGGTTGGCACCGGCAACGGGACAGAGCTCCTCCCCGACGGGCAGCTCGTGACCGTGTCCTGTGCCGAAGGCGAGACCGGGTCGGTCTACGCGGGCGCGCTCCCCGTCGAGCGGCGGCAGGTGGACCTGGCCGCGATGCCGAGGACCCGGACCCGGGTGATGCTCAACGTCGGCAATCCGGGCGAGGCCTTCCGGCTGGCCGCCCTGCCCAACGACGGCGTGGGACTGGCGCGCATCGAGTTCATCATCGCGAGCTTCGTGCGCGCCCATCCGCTCGCGCTGCTCCACCCGGACCGCGTCCGCGATCCGGCCGCGCGGGCGGAGATTGACGCGCTGACGGCCGGGTATACGGACCGTGGGGAATTCTTCGTCGAGCGACTGGCCGAAGGTGTGGCCGTGATCGCGGCGGCTTTTCATCCGAAGGATGTGATCGTCCGTCTCTCGGACTTCAAGTCCAGCGAGTACGCGGGGCTCGTGGGCGGTCGCGACTTCGAGCCCGAGGAGGGCAATCCCATGCTCGGCTTCCGCGGCGCGTTCCGTTACGCGCACCCGCGCTATCGGGAGGCGTTCGAACTCGAGTGCCGGGCCCTGCGCCGGGTCCGCGAGCAGATGGGCCTCGCCAACGTGAAGCTCATGATCCCGTTCTGCCGGACACCGGCCGAGGGCCGTCGCGTCCTCGATCTGCTGGCCGCCAACGGGCTCGTGCGCGGCGTCAACGGGCTCGAGGTCTACGTGATGGCCGAGATCCCCGCCAACGCGATCCTGGTCGACGAGTTCGCGGCGCTCTTCGACGGATTCTCGATCGGCTCCAACGATCTCACCCAGCTCGTGCTCGGGGTGGACCGGGACTCCGAGCTGGTCGCGCCCGAGTTCGACGAGCGCAGCCCGGCGGTGCTCAGCATGATCGGCATGATCATCGACGGAGCACGACGGGCGGGGCGAAAGGTCGGGATCTGCGGCCAGGCGCCGAGCGACTATCCCGAGATGGTCCGGTTTCTCGTGGGGAAGGGGATCACGAGCATCTCGCTGAACCCGGACGCGATCGTGCGCGGTCTCGAGGCCGTCGCCGCCGCCGAAACCGACACCGGTCAGGGCCTGCGGTAGCGCGTCGCTTCGCGCACGCGGGTGAGAGCCATCCGGGTGGCCGCCTCTCGCGGGACGATCCCATCCGCGCGAACCCCGGCGAGGGTCTCGCGGGTGTTGGCGCGGATGCGCTCCTCGATGGCCGCGAAGGCCTGCGCCTGGGTGCCGCCGCGGTATTCGATCGCGGCGCAGATGACCCCGCCCGCGTTCGCGATGAAATCGGGCACGCTCAGGATGCGGCGGGCGTGCATCCATGTTTCGGCCGCCTCGGTGGCTGGGATGTTCGCGCCCTGGATGACCAGCTTCGCCTGCAGGCCGCTCACGTTGTTCGCGGTGAGCGTGTCCGGTCGCGCGGCGGGAATCCAGATCTCGCACGGCACGCCGATCAGCGCGTCGCGGCCGATGGCCCGGCCGCCGGGGAAGTCGGTCAGCGGTCGCCCGGCCCGCTTGTGGGCGATCAGCGCCTCGATCGGAAGTCCCGCGGGGTCGTGAATGGCCCCCCGGCTGTCGGAGACGGCGACCAGCCGGCTTCCGCGCGCGGCCAGGAATCGGGCCGCGTGCTGCCCGACGGCCCCGAAGCCCTCGATCGCGACGCGCGCGCCGGCCAGGGCGATCCCCGCCTCCGGCGCGGCGACCTCCGCGGCGATCGCGACCCCCCAGCCGGTGGCCCCGATCTCGTCGAGGGGGATGCCGCCCAGCACGCGTGGCAGACCGACGGCCCGGTCGATCTCGTCCTTGACCCAGGCCATGCAGCGCTCGTCGGTGCCCATGTCGGGACCGGGGATGTAGTCGGTGAGCGACCGGATCGCCCGCGCGAAGGCCCGGATCAGGCGCTCCTTGTCCGCCGGGGCGCCGGTTGGATCGGCGACGATGCCGGCCTTGCCGCCGCCGTGGGCCAGGCCGGCGGCCGCGTTCTTCAGGGTCATGGCCCGGGCGAGGCGCGAGACCTCCTCTACCGTGACGTCCGGAGCCATGCGGACCCCGCCGATGGCCGGCCCGCACGCCACGTTGTCGACGACGACCACCGCTTCGAGGCCGACGCGGGGCTCGCGCAGCAGCACGACCTTGTCCGGCCCCAGATCATCGCCGATCGCGCGCGCCACGAGGGGCATGTCGAAGGTGGGCGCGGTCTCAGAGCGGCTTGACGAGGAACCGGGCCCGGCGGTTGCGGGCCCAGCACGCCTCGTTGTGCTCGACGCACAGCGGCCGCTCCCTGCCGTACGAGATCGCCACCATCCGATCGGCCGGAATGCCGTGCTCGATCAGGTAGTTCTTCGCGGCCGCCGCCCGGAGATCGCCGAGGCTAAGGTTGTAGTCGTCGGTTCCCCGCTCGTCGGTGTGCCCTTCGATCAGGACCAGGCCACTCGGATTCGCCCGGATCCACGCCGCGTTCTCGTCGAGAATCGCGGTATCCTCCGCGCGGATGGTGTGGGCATCGTAGTCGAAGTGGGTCTCGGCCAGCCGCGGCACCGGCACGAACTGCTCGGGCGGTGGCGGCTGGCCGGACGCGGCCAGCGCATCGGCATCGGGCGGCGCGATGGCGACCACCGCGGCGGATTGGTCGCGCTCACGCGCACCGCCGGCGAGGTCGGACGGCGGCGTCTTCGCGGTCTGGCACCCGGCCAGGAGGATCAGAAGCATCAGTGGGAGCAGCGGACGGATCGTCTTCATGGCGACCATGAAGTGCAAGAGAGGTGCCGGTCTGGAAAGCCGTATCATCACGCCACTTGCTTCCGCCGCGGGCTCCCGCGCCGGTGGAATCCCCACGACAGTGGGGCGCCGGTGTCCCGCGTCGAGACGGCCGGGTCGGCGATTCTCCCCGTCCGATGTCGTTTGAGGATGGCACCGGGATTGCTCAGCAGGGCTGACGTGCTCTTCAAGGCGCTCGCCTGCGACTACGATGGCACTCTCGCGTCGGTCTGCGTCATCGATCCCGAGGGGGACTATCGGGTGCTGGCACATCTGCCCACCACGCCGGGCACGGCGACTTCTCGCGCTGGGTCCGCGACGTGTTCACCGACACCGAGTTGGCGCGCCAGTCCCGGAAGGTCGAGGCACGCTGGCGCCGCCGTGAGCTGGCCGACCTCCGGCGGACCATCGACGCGCTGATCACCGTCCGCTATGGGGACGACTAGGATGTTTGCTCCGCCGGTCTGGGCCGCGAGCATCGGGCAAGCGCTGACCGCGGCCGCGGCCACCGAGCGCGGGCTGTCATCGGACGAGGCCGCCGCGCGCCTGCAGGCCCTGGGACCCAACGAGCTGGCCCGGCCCCGCCGCTTCGAGGCTGTCCGCGAGCTGCTGCGCTACTTCGCCAACCCGCTCGTGCTGATCCTGCTCGTGGCCAGCGTGGTCTCGGCCGCGTTTGGCCAGCCGGTCAGCGCCGCGATCATCGCGCTGATGCTCGTGCTGAGCGTAGCCCTGAACTTCATCCAGGCGTACCGGTCGCAGCGGGCGGCCGCGCGACTTCGTCGGCAGGTGGGACAGACCGCGACGGTGATCCGGGACGGGGTCGAGCGCGAGGTGCCGGTGCGGGACGTCGTGGTGGGAGACGTGATGCATCTCAAGGCCGGGGATCTGGTACCGGCGGACGGCCGGCTCCTCACGACCCGTGACCTGTTCGTCAACGAAGCCGCTCTCACCGGCGAGTCGCTGCCCCGCGAGAAGCAGGCGACCGCCGGCGCGCTGGTGGCCGGTGGACTCGGAGAGGCGGTGACCGCCGTCTTCCGGGGCACCTCGGTGATCAGCGGCTTGGGGGTAGCGGTCGTGGTGGCCACCGGTCCGGCTACCGAGTTCGGGCGGGTGGCCACCAGTCTTCTCGCGCGTCCCCCGGAGACCGAGTTCGAGCGGGGCACGCGCCGGTTCGGGTTCCTGATCCTGCAGGTTGTCGTCTTCCTGGTGCTGTTCGTGTTCCTGGTCAACGCGCTGTTGAAGCGCGATCTGCTGGAGACGTTCCTGTTCTCGGTGGCGCTGGCGGTGGGTCTCACCCCCGAGCTGCTCCCCATGATCGTGTCGGTCACGCTGGCCAGCGGGGCGGTCCGCATGGCGGGGAAGAAGGTCATCGTCAAGCAGCTCGCCGCCATCGAGAACTTCGGCAGCATGGACATCCTGTGCAGCGACAAGACGGGCACGCTCACCCACGGCGAGATCACGGTGGACCGCCACCTGAACATCAGAGGGGAGAACGACGAGGCGGTGATCCGGCTGGCCGCGCTGAATAGCGTCTATCAGACCGGCTTGCGCAGTCCCATGGACGACGCGATCCTGAAGCACGAGCACCCGGCGGTTGCCCAGTACCGGCGTGTGGACGAGATTCCCTTCGATTTCCAGCGCCGGCGGGTATCGGTGATCGTACAGGACGATGGCCAACGGCTTCTCATCACGAAGGGAGCCCCCGAGAGCGTGCTGCCCGCCTGCACCGCCCTGGAGGTGGCGGGCACGGCCGCGCCGCTCGACGCGTCGGCCCGGGCCACCGCCGACGCGTTGTTTTGTCGGCTCGGGGCCGACGGCTACCGCGCGCTGGCGGTGGCCTATCGCCCGGTGGGAGACCAGGCAGCCTACTCCGTGTCCGACGAGCGCGAGCTGATCTTCGTGGGCTTCGCCGCGTTCCTCGACCCACCGCACGAGGGTGTCGCCCAGACCCTGCGCACGCTCCGGGCCGACGGCATCGAGGTGAAGATCATCACCGGCGACAACGAGCTGGTTACCAAGAAGATCTGCCGGGACGTGGGTCTCGACCCGGGCGTGATCGTGCTCGGCGAGGACGTCGAGCGCATGTCGGATCCCGCGCTGGGCGCGGTGGCCGAGCGGACCACGGTGTTCGCGCGCGTCTCGCCGATACAGAAGAACCGCATCGTCCGGGCCCTCCACGCCCGCGGCCACGTGGTGGGTTGCCTGGGAGACGGCATCAACGACGCTCCCGCGCTCCGCTCGGCGGACGTCGGCATCTCCGTCCAGAACGCGGTGGACGTGGCGCGAGACGCCGCGGACATCATCCTGCTCGAGAAGCGACTGTCGGTGCTCCACGATGGCGTTGTCGAGGGACGCCGGAGCTTCGGCAACATCATGAAGTACGTCCTGATGGGCACCAGCTCCAACTTCGGCAACATGTTGAGCATGGCGGCGGCATCGCTCTTCCTGCCCTTCCTCCCGATGCTGCCGCTACAGATCCTGCTCAACAACTTCCTGTACGATCTCGCCCAGGTGCCGATCCCGTCCGATCACGTGGACGGCACCTACATGCGGAAGCCCAAGCGGTGGAACATCGGCTTCATCCGTCGGTACATGCTGCTGACCGGCCCGCTGTCGTCGGTGTTCGACTTCGCCACGTTCGCGGTGATGCTCTGGGTGTTCGAGGCCGGGCCGACTCTCTTCCGGACCGGCTGGTTCGTGGAGTCCCTCGCCACGCAGACGCTCGTGATCTTCGTGATCCGGACGGCCGGGCCGCCCTGGCGCAGCCGCCCCAGCCGCGGCCTGGCCTGGGGGGTGAGCGCCTGCGCGGCCGCGGGGGCGCTCCTGCCGTTCACGCCGCTGGCGCCCTGGCTCGGCTTCACCCCGCTGCCGCCGCTCTTCTTCGCGTTCCTGCTCGCCATGGTGATCGCATATCTGGTCCTGATGGAGGTGGTGAAACGCTGGTTCTACCGGCGCTACCCGATGTGATGCGTGACCCAGGTCACGGACGGAGAGGCCGGCCGGGGCTACAGTGGACACACTCGATCGAACCCGGGAGGACATCATGTGCAGAGCCCCACGATCGCGTTGGCCAGGGGGGAGGCGCTTCCGGGCCACCGCCACTGACGATGGGGCGAGACGGCAGCGAGGCGCGTGCGCCCCAGCCGGGAGCCACCGCCTCAGGCGGCCCGTCGCACCTAGGCGCAACGTGGTGTTTTCTAACACCGGCTCAGTGGCACTTGCCTTGCAATTTGCCTCCGTCCGACGTGCCTGATCGAAAGGAGAACGCCATGGTATCGCGTAGTGACCTGATGGTCGTGATCGCGCCGGTGGCGGTATGAGCGGCTCGGCGGGACACCTGGACGCGAGGCTGACCGACGAGTTCCGCCGTCGGCTCCTCGAGGCCCGCGAATCCCTGCTCCGGACGGTCGCGGCCACCGACGAGGAGATGGCGGGGCTCGAGGTCCCGGGCCCCGGCGACTTGACCGACCGGGCTGCGGCGGCTTCCACCACCGCGCTGGTCTCGCGTCTCGCCGGTCAGGACAAGCGGGAGCTGGATGAGGTCGCCGAGGCGCTACGCCGGTTGGGTTCCGGGGCCTACGGCATCTGTGAATCGTGCGGGAAGGCCATTCCGCTCCCGCGTCTGCGGGCCATGCCCGCCGCGCGGTTCTGCCTTGCCTGTCAGAAGGCTGAGGAGCTGATTTCATGATCGTACGCGTCGTCTCGCTCGTCTCGGTAGTGCTGCTGGCGTCGTACGCGCAGGCGCAGGACGGCTCCGCGATGATCGGTCAGGGCCGCACGGTTTTCCGCGACCAGGGCTGCTACGGCTGCCACACCGCGGAGAAGATGGGTACCGCCATCGGGCCTGACCTCTCCCGCATCGGCGCGAAGCGCGATCAGGCCTACCTCGGTCGCTGGCTGCGCGATCCGTCCGCGCAGCGCCCCGCTCACATGCCGAAGCTCCAGCTCACCGAGAGCGAAGTCCGGGCCCTCACCGCGTACCTCGGATCCCTGCGATGAGACGCCGCTCCACCGCGCGCGCCCCGAGAGCACTCCGGCGGATTCTCCACGCGACGGACTTCTCGCCCGCCTCGCGTCCCGCGTTCCGGATGGCGCTGGGGCGGCTCGGCGGCGCGGGGGTGGTACTCGCTCACGCGCTCGAGAGCCTCGTCCCCTTCGAGGTGCGCTTCGCGGTGCTCGGCCACGTTCAGCGAGGCGGCTCGCCCACTCCGTTCGACCGGATGCTCGCGACCCGTTTTGGCGTCGCGGCGGTGGCGGCGCTGGCGGACGGAGAGTCGGGCCGCATGGTCGCGCTCCGGGGCGCCCGGATCGAGCGCGTGTCCCTGGCGGATGTCCTCTCGCGGCCGAAGCGAGTGGACCCGCAGGACGAGCGCGTGGCCGCCGCCCGTGCCATCGGCACGACCTTCGGGGACGAGACCGGAACGGAAGCGTGAAGGCCGCCGTTGTGTCCGCTCCCACGCGAGCTCTGGAGATCGGGGACGTCCCGGATCCGCAGCTCATCCCCGGACACTGTCTCCTGAGCGTGCGCGCCTGTGGGGTGTGCCGCACGGACCTGCACGTGGTCGAGGGCGACCTGGGATCGGTGCGCGATCGCCTGATACCGGGCCACCAGATCGTGGGCGAGGTCGTGGGTGGGGCGACGGACGGCCTGCCTCTTGGTGCCCGCGTCGGGGTTTCGTGGCTGGGCGGGACGGACGGGGACTGCCGCTACTGCCGGAGCGGCCACGAGAACCTGTGCGACTCGCCCACCTTCACCGGCTTCACGGTGGACGGCGGCTATGCGGAATACGCCCTCGCCCGCCGCGATTTCGTCGTTCCACTGCCCAGCGCGCTGGACGATCTCCAGGCGGCGCCGCTACTGTGCGCCGGGATCATCGGCTTCCGCAGCCTGCGGGTGGCCGGCGTCGAAGCCGGCGAGCGCGTGGGCCTCTTCGGGTTCGGGGCGTCCGCGCATCTGGCGCTTGCCGTGCTGCGGTCCTGGAGCTGCGAGGTGTTTGTCTCCACGCGGGGGGCGTCACACCGTCGGCTGGCCGTCTCCCTCGGAGCCACGTGGGTCGGCGATGACACGCATCGCCCGCCGGTCCCGCTCGATCGGGCGATCACGTTCGCCCCGAGTGGGGACGTCGTCGTCGCGGCCCTCGCGAGCCTGCGCAAGGGCGGTGTCGTGGCGATCAATGCCATTCATCTGGATCGCATGCCCGAGTTCGACTACGACCGTCTGCTATGGGGCGAGCGGCAGATCCGGAGCGTGACGAACATGACGCGAGCCGATGCGCGGGAGTTCCTGAAGGTCGCGAGCGCGATCGGGCTCCGCCCCTCGGTGACCGCCTTCCCGCTCGATCAGGTCAACGAAGCCCTGCGCGCGATCAAAGCCGATGCGATCGACGGAGCCGCCGTCATCGTTCCGTAGGTCCGATGCTGTGTGGGGCATCTGCGCCTTGATTGGGGAGCGGCCGCCCCATCTCACGACGTTCCCTGCGTGCAACCCCTCGAATACATGAGGTTCTGTAGGGGCACCAGTATTGCACAGTGCGGAATGCATTCGACGTCGACGGCCGCCGCTGGCATCGCCCAACCGCCTTCGACCGAGAGGAGGACACGATGAGTATGATGTCCGAGCGTCATGACCTGAAGGAAGCATCGACGCGCTCGCTGATCGCCGTGGTGGTGGTGATGATCGTGAGCGCGCTTGGCTTCACCCTCGTGACGGCGCCGTTCGCCAAGCTGCTGGGCGAGCACGCCGGCGCGGTCCCGGCTGCCTTCCACGGGCTGGCCGCCTTCCTGTTCCTGTTCATGGGAACGATCGGACTCTACCTCGCGTGGAGGCTGCTCACCGGCCGTATCCGGGCCTTCGCGGACCTGCAGCTCCTGGCGGTGGTTGCCGCCACCTGCTCGTTGATCGCGATCATCTTCGGTAACTGGCTGTACATCTACTACCGGGCTCCGATCCCGGAAAGTCCCCGCTCGTTCTTCGTCAAGAACGCACCGGAGATCCATCGGATCTTCTTCGAGTTCAAGGAGTTCGGCGCGCTCTTCACGCTGCCGCTCACCGTCGTGGCCGCGTTCATCCTGTGGCGGTACGGCGCGCAGGTGCTCGACCGGCCCTGGCTCCGCTACACGGTGGCGGTGCTGATGGGCCTCGCGTTCTTCTACCTGGTGATTGCCTTCGGCCTCGGCGCCGCGGTCACCAAGCTACGCCCGGCCTGAGCGGAGAGGAGCAGACCATGAGCCAGAAGTTGCTGGAAGAGAACGAAGGCCGGGCCGAGGTGGCCTGGTCGAAGGACGCGAAGATGGTGCCTGGTGGTGTGGCAGTCGCGGCGCTGATGGCCGCGATGCTGGGCATGCTCGCGCTCGCGGTGGTGAACGTGTTCACGGCCGCGTCCAAGCCGTTCAACGCGTGGGTGCACGGCATCGGGAAGCTCTGGATGCCGGGGGCGGAAGGCATCGGGCCTTACTCGGGCAAGGAGACGATCTCGCTGGTCGCCTGGCTGGCGAGCTGGGTGCTCCTCCACTATGCGCTCCGCGGCCGCGACATGAGGCTGTCGGTGTGGCTGGTCGTGTTCCTCATGGGCGTCGGCGTGGCGACCACCTTGATCTGGCCGCCGGTCTTCGAGTACCTGGCCGGGCACTGAGCCGCAAGCCTATCCTCTGGCCCGGCCCCCGGCCGCCGGGCCTCGGGGCCGGAGGTACGCGAACCAGTAGACGGCACCTACCAGGCCCGCGCCGCCGACGATGTTGCCGATGGTGACCGGCAGGAGGTTGCGACCGAGAAACGCGATCCACGTCAGCGAGGCCGCCTGGGGTCCAAGCCCTCGGGCGGTCACGAAGCCCGGATCCAGAGCCGCCACGAAAGCGCGTAGCGGCACGAAGTACATGTTCGCGATCGAGTGCTCGAACCCGGCGGCCACGAAGGCGCTGATCGGGGGCACGATCGCGAGGATCCGGTCGGCGGTCGTTCGCGCGCTGTAGGTGAGCCAGACCGCGAGGCACACCAGCGCGTTGCCGAGCATGCCGAGAACGACGGCCTGGACGAAGCCGAGCTGGAGCTTGGCGTAGGCGACGGCGAACGCGGCGACGCCGAAGGCGCCCTCGCCCCCAGATGGGTGCCCGCCAGGGCCACCGCAAGCGCGGTGGCGGTCGCGCCGACAAAGTTCCCCGCGAAGACGACGAGCCAGTTCCGCAGGAGGGCCGCGGTGCGGACCCGGCCGCCCGCCCACGCCATCACGACGAGAGTTGTTCCCGGTGAAGAGCTCCGCCCCGCCCACCACGACGAGGATGAGCCCGAGGCTGAAGACGGCGCCCGCGAGCACCCGGACCGGCCCCCAGGGAGCCGCCGGCGCCGGCCAGCGCGGTGGTGGCGAACACGCCGCCGAGCGCGATGAACGCCCCGGCAAGGACCGCGAGCGTGAACAGGCGGGGCAGATCCATGTGCGACCTTGCGGACGCCCGATCTCCTCGGCGCGCTCCGCCATCTCGGGCGGGAGCAGGGCGTCCAGACGGGCCGCGGGGATCTCGACACGGGCCCCGGGTTCCGGTGCGTTCATCGGCCGGCCGATCCGACCTGGCTCGTAGCCATCGCCCTGGCGCGCTGCACGATCAGCTCCCGGGCGCGGCGTCGAGCGGGAAGGTCAAGGTGAACGTGCTGCCCTTGCCGACCTCGGAGCTAACGTCCAGCGTCCCGTGATGATCGTGCACGATACCGTGGCTGATCGAGAGGCCGAGCCCGGTACCTTCCGACTTCGTGGTGAAGAACGGATCGAAGATCTTCGGCAGGAGCTCGGGGGGAATCCCGGAGCCGGTATCCCGGACGGTGAGGCGGATGGCCCGGACCGCGGCCAGATGGCTGGTCTCGATCGTGATCTCGCCACCCTCGGGCATGGCGCCCCGGGCGTTCGTGAGCAGGTTGAGCACCACCTGCCCGATCGCGTTGCCGTCGGCCAGGAACGTGGGCGTGGTCTCGTCCAGCTTGGTCGTGACCTGGACCCGCGCCCGGCTCATGTCCTTGCCGACGAGCTGGACGATCTCCTTTACCACCTCAGTCAGGTTCACGGGGCCCCGCGAGCCGGCCGACTGACGGGCGAAAGACAGGAGTCCCTGCGTGATCGTAGCCACGCGCCGGGCGTGCCGGAGAACGACCTCGAGATCCGTCCGCACCTCGGTCGGCAGCCCGTCTTCCCCGGCCTCGAGCATCATGACCTCGACGCGCGAGCTGATGATCCCGATGGGGTTGTTGATCTCGTGGGCGATGCCGGCCGACAGCGTGCCCAGGGCGGCCAGCTTGTCGGCCTGACGGGCGGCCCGCTGGAAGGCCACCCGCTCGCTGATGTCGGTGACGAAAGCGATGGCGCGCGTGCCCTCGTCGGTCTCCACATAGCTCAGGCTCACCTCGACCGGAAACTCGGTCCCGTTCTTCCTGAGTCCGGCCAGGTCGAGGCCCCGGCCCATCGAGCGGATCCGAGGCGCCGCCATGTAGGTGCTGCGATGAGCGACGTGCCGCTCGCGGAGCGGGGCCGGGATCAGCGTCTCGACCGGCTGTCCTATTAATTCCGCGCGTGTGTAGCCGAACATCGTCTCGGTCCGGGCGTTGACCAGTACGATGCGGCCGGCCGCGTCCGCGACCACGATGCTCTCGGAAGCGGATTCCAGGAACGCCCGGGACGTGGCCTCGCTGCGACGCAGCGACTCCTCGGCCGCCTTGCGCGCGGTGGTGTCGCGCGCCACGATGGAGGCGCCGATGACGGCCCCGGCGACGTCGCGGATCGGCGAGATCGTCATGAGGACGGTTAGCGGTCGCCCCTGTCGAGTCGTCTGCTCGGCTTCGATCCGCTCGACCGCCTGATCCCGGAGGACGCGGCGGAGGCAAGCCGTGACCTCGTCCTTCCGCCGGTCCGGGGACAGGATGTCGAACGGCCGGCTCCGGATGTCGCCCTCCCGGTATCCGTACAGTCGCTCGGCCCCCCCATTCCACGTGAGCACGCGCCCATCGAGTCCCAGTCCGATGATCGCGTCGTCGGACGACTGTACGATCGACGCGAGCAGAGCGCTCGTCCGCTCGTGCTCGGCGACCTGGCTCTGCAGGGCATCCCGGGTGGTCTGGATCTCTCCCGCCCGCCGTCGATACTCGAAGAGGACGACCAGGAGCAGGCCAAGGGTCAGCCATGCCAGGGCGGCCAGCCCGAGGAACGTCCGGCGGAACTGCTTCGCGTACCCGGTCGATTGCTCGGCCTGGTTCTGTCGCTCCTCCGCCTTCATGGCGGCGACGGTGGATCGAACCTGGCCCATGAGCTGCAGGCCGCGACCCGTGAGCAGCCGCTGGATCGCGACGTCGGTTCGCCGCTCACGGCCGAGCTGGACGGTGTCGCGCAGCTCGGCGAGCTTGCCCATCACGATCGGCTCCAGGGCGTCGACGTGCCGCCGCTGGCGCGCATTGCCCTCGGTCAAGCTACGGAGGGTCCCCAGGTGTGTCGACGCGGAGTCGAACGCGGTGAGATACGGGGCGAGATAGCGCTCGTCGCCGGTCATCAGGAAGCCGCGCTGTCCGGTCTCGGCATCGGTCACCGCCGAGAGGACGCCATCCAGCTCACCGAGGACCTGTCCGGTCTGGCGCACCGTCTGGTACTGCTCCGCGAGGTCGAGCGCGCCGAGCGCGATGACGGCGATGGCCAGCACGAGGGCGGCGGCCACGGAAAACGCCACGCTCGTTCGGTTCTGGAGGAGCCAGGAGATCACGCCGACGGGCCGCTGAGCCATGCCGGCTGCATTGTGAGCCAGGAGGGTGGGCCCTTCAAGACCTGGGGCGGCGGCGCCTCAGCGGGACACGGCTGCCGCGCGAGGCAGCCAGGTCCGGTCCTGTAACGGGTTGAATGTAGAGCATTTGTAGCTGGCACCTCGGTTGCAATTCTGCCCACCAGGAGGCGCACATGTTCTATCGCATCGTGGTGGCGACGGACTTCTCGGATTGCGCGAAGGAAGCGTGGGAGCTGGCCAAGCGGCTTGCGGCGGCGCCCGGCAGCGAGTTGATCCTGACTCATGTGCTGACGGAGGTGCCCCTGTACGGGGAGGGGATTTTCAATATCGAGACCGCGCGCAAGGTCCGGGAAGGAGCCCGCACGTGGGCCGACGCGGCCCTGGAGGAACTGGTGGGCAAGGCGCGCGGGGCGGGGCTCGGCGCGCGCGCGGCGCTCCGCACCGGCGTTCCTCACCAGGAGATCGTGGCGCTGGCCGGGGACGAGCGGGCCGACCTCATCGTGATCGGCACCCACGGCCGCGGCGGGATCGCCCGGGCGCTCCTCGGGAGCGTCGCCGACCGCGTCGTGCGCCTCGCGCCGTGCCCCGTGCTCACGGTGCGGGAGCCGGCCTGAGCGGCCCGCGATGCGCACCGAGAAAGGGACGGGAGGATCGGTCGGGGACTGGATGAGCAAGGCCCCGATGGCGGTCAGCGAGGACACCCCGATCCGGGACGCGGTGTCGCTCATGCAGGGCGCCGAGGTCCGTCACCTCTTGGTCCAGGACGGCCCGGTGCTGACCGGCATCCTCTCCAGCCGGGATCTGCGGCGTCTCGTCACGCGCGATCTGGATTCGCCCCTTCTGGCTGGTTCGGTCGGGTCCATCATGAGCGAGGGCCCGGTGAGCGTGGCGCCCGAGACGCCGCTGGTCACGGCGGCGCGGCTGCTGCTCGAGCAGCGGATCGGCGCCCTGCCGGTCCGGCAGGGCAACCAGATCGTCGGGATCTTCACGGCACCCGATGCGCTCGAAGCGCTCCTCGCGATCGCGGAGGGCGCATGAGCGGCCGCTCGCTCGCTCCGTTCCTCGATCCCGCCAGCGTGGCGGTGATCGGCGCGTCCCGCGATCCGTACAAGGTCGGCGGCAGCGTCGTCGCCAACCTGCGCTCGGCGGGTTTCCGCGGGCGGATCCTCCCGATCAACTCCCGCGCGGACTCGGTGCAGGGACTGCCCGCGGTGCGCTCCCTCCTCGACGTCGAGGGGCCCGTGGACCTGGCCGTGATCGCGGTGCCCGCCGCGGACGTCTTGCCCGCGCTCAAGCACTGCGCGGCCAAGCAGGTCGGTGGCGCGGTGGTGATCTCGGCCGGCTTCCGGGAGACCGGCGGCGAGGGTGTGCGGCGAGAGGCCGAGCTGCGCGAGTGGCTGCGAGATCAACCGATCCGGGTGCTCGGCCCCAATTGCCTCGGCTGGATCAGGCCGGCCTGCCGGCTCAACGTCACGTTCGCGCCCGGGATGCCCGAGCCGGGCGGCATCGCCTTCATCACCCACTCCGGGGCGCTGGCGGTGGCGATCCTGGACTGGTCGCGCGATCGTCGGGTCGGCTTTTCGCTCTTCGCTTCTCTCGGCAACCAGGCCGACCTGAACGAGAGTGATCTCCTGGACGCGGTCGCCGCCGATCCGGAGACGCGGGTGATCGCCTGCTATCTCGAAGGGATCGCGGATGGCCAGCGCTTCCTCGGCGCCCTCCGCCGCGCCGCCGCCGTGAAGCCGGTCGTTCTCCTGAAGGCGGGTCGCTCCCCGGAGGGGGCCCGGGCCGTCTCCTCGCATACCGGCGCGCTCGCGGGCTCCGATCGGGCATTCGACGCGGCCGTCCGGCAGGCGGGCGCCCTCCGGGTCGATACGGTGGAGGAGCTCTTCGATATCGCGCGCGGGCTGGCCAGCCAGCCGCTCCCGCGCGGCGGGCGCCTGATCGTGGTGACCAACGGCGGCGGGCTCGGCATCGTGGCCACCGATGCGGCGCGGGCGGCCGGGCTCAGCGTCGCGCCGCTCGCCGAGGCCGTCCGGCAACGCCTGGCCGAGGGTCTGCCCGCCACCGCCGGGCTCGGCAACCCGGTGGACCTGGTGGGGGACGCCGACGCGCGCCGTTACGGCCACGCGCTGCACGCCCTCGGGACGGACAGCACCGACGCGATGCTCGTACTCCTTACTCCCCAGGCCGCGACCGACGCGGCAAGTATCGCGCGCACGATCGTCGGCGCGACGCGCGGCTGGCCCATCCCGGTCGCGGCCGCTTTCGTGGGCGGGACACGTGTGGCGCCGGGCGTTCGGGTTCTCGAGGAAGCCGGCATTCCCTGCTACGCCTTCCCCGAGACGGCGGTCAAGGCGCTGGCCGGAATGGCGCGGCTCGCAGCGCGACGAGCGCGGCTGGACGTTCCTCCTGCGCGCCCGGTCGATCCGGCGCGCTCGCGCGCCTGGCTCGCGGGGCTCGGCCCCGTGGCGGGGCGGCAGCTCGGCACGCCGGAGCTGGCACCGCTGCTCGACGCCTACAGCATCCCGCGGCTCGCCGCGCGCGTGGCGGCCAGCGCCGCGGATGCCGCGGCCGTGGCCGAGGCGGTCGGCTTCCCGGTCGCGCTCAAGATCGTGTCGCCGGACATTACCCACAAGACGGAGGTAGGCGGGGTGGCCCTGGGACTCCGGGACGCTCGGGCCGTGCGCGAAGCCGCCGAGAGCATGCTCCGGCGGGTCGCCATCGAGCGACCGGCGGCGGCGATCCGTGGTGTCCTGGTCGAGGCCATGGCGGCCGCCGGGAAGGAGCTCCTGCTGGGCGGCGTGCGCGACGAGCAGTTCGGGCCCCTCGTGATGGTCGGATTCGGGGGGATCTACGTCGAGGTCTTCTCGGATACCACGGCGCGCCTCGCTCCGGTATCCTCGGCCGAGGCCATGGTGATGCTCGACGAGCTCAAGATGGCGCCCCTGCTTCGCGGCACGCGGGGTGAGCCGCCCGTGGACCGTGAGGCCCTCGCCGCGCTCGTCAGCCGTTTCTCGCAACTCTTGGTGGATCTCCCCGAGCTGGCGGAGATCGAGATCAACCCCTTGACGGTCGGGCCCTCAGGCGCGGTGGCGGTGGACGCGCGGGCCCGGCTCAACCGATAGGAGGCACACATGGGAATTCGGAAGAGCACGGGCAAGAACAAGAAATCCAAGAAGCGGACGGACGCGGTGGCCGTCAAGCGGGACGAGGTGCAGCGCAAGGCGGCGATGGATCAAGGGAAGAGTCGCCCGCAGGGGATGAGGTAACCGGACGGTGGCCGCTCGGACCGGGTTTCGTCGTGTCGTGCTGGGGATGGACGGATCTAAGCACTCCCGCCGGGCGGCGGCGTTCTTGGCCCGGATCCGACCGCCCCGCGGATGCCGGGTGACGGTCGTCCGGGTCGTCGAGCCGGTACGGGTGCCCTCGATGCCACTTGTCCCGTCCGCCATGCGGGCGCAGATCGCCGGGCAGGCGGACGCGGCGAATCGGGCGCTGGTGGCGAAGGCCCGCCGCGAGGTCGAGACCGCGGCCGCCGCGCTCGCCCAGGTGGGCTGGCGGACGCGTGCGGTCGTGTGCACGGGCGTGCCGCTCGCCCAGCTGCTGGCGGTGGTGCGTGCGGAGCGAGCGGATGTCCTCGTCCTGGGCGCGCGAGGCGCCGGCGCAGTGACTCACTTTCTGCTCGGGAGCGTGGCGGAGGCCGCGTTGAAGCACGCGCCGGTCGAAGTGCTGATCGTCAAATGACGACAGCAGGAGGAGGCCATGAGACTGAATGAGATCCTGTTCCCGACCGACTTCTCTCCCGAGTCCGAGGTGGCGGGACTCATCGCGCGGGAGATGGCGGTGCGGGCGGACGCGCGCCTCCATGTGCTTCACGTCGTGCCGCCCCTCACCGATCCGTCCTCGCCCGCCGAGAGTCTCGCGCGAGCGGCCCGGCGTCTCACCGACGGGCTCCGCGCGGAGACGGTGCTCCTGACCGGGTGGGCGGGCCGGAAGATTGTCGACTACGCGCGGGAGAAGCACATCGATCTCATCGTGTTGGGGACCCACGGCCGTACCGGGATCACCCTCGCGATCCTTGGCAGCGTGGCCGAGACGGTGGTTCGCCTGTCGCCCTGCCTCGTGCTGACCGTGCCGGCCTCGGTCCTCGCGGAGCGAGGGGCCATTCCCGCTGCGCCGCCACTCGCCCCGGTGTCGCCCCGGCGCTGCCTGGGTTGTGGCGAGGCGGGCGACGATCTCATCTGCGAGAGCTGCCGAACGCGCATTCGAGGCGAAGCGCTCGAGCAGAAACGGGAGGCCGAGCGCTCCGGACGCCCCGGACTGCCGGTATGACGGCTGCCGACTAGGACTACTGAGGATGCATAGGAAAGGAGTACCGCCATGAAGGTTAGTGAATTGATGACTGGAGTCAACGTGATCACCATGCCGCCCGAAACTCCGGTGGTTGACGCCCGACGGCGGATGGTCGAGGAGAGGATCCGCCATCTGCTCGTCACGGAGAACGGCCGGCTGGTCGGCATCGTGACTGACCGCGACATCCGCCTGAACCTGCCCTCGAAGGCGACGAGCTTGTCGGTCTGGGAGATCAACCATCTGCTGACGAAGCTCACGGTCGGAGAGGTCATGACCCGGACCGTGATCACGATCGGACCGGACCGGGACGCGCGGGACGCGGCGGAGCTCATGCTGGGCCACTCGATTGGTGCCTTGCCCGTGACGGACGCCGGGACGCTGATCGGCATCATCACCGAGACGGACATCTTGCGCGGGTTCATGTGGCTGACGGGTGGACCGGCGGCGTCTCATCCGGTGCCCCGGAGCGTCTGACCGGAACCTTCAGGAGAGGCTTCGAGGAGGGCGGTCACACATGTATCGCGAAACCGCCCCCCGGGACGTCGAGCCGCTACTCCTCCGCTCCGGACGGCGTCAGGGGCGCCGAGGGTTTGGAGACGCGCCCACGCCGAGCCACTGCCGGCCAGGTCACGGTCAGGAGCAACGCGATCACCGTGCCGCAGGTCGCCGCCAGCATGTCGTGCTGCGCATCCCAGGGGTCGCCCTGCGCGCCGACGAAGGCGGTCCCCAGATCCGGTCGTGTGACCTGGGCCACCACCGCTTCGATGATCTCCCAAGCCCCGGCCAGCCCGAGTTGGGTCATGAAGGTGAGGTAGAGGAGGAGCGGACGCCGAGCGTCGGTGAGGCGGCGGAAGAGCTCGAAGAGCGGATAGGTCAGGAGGAGGCCGAAGGCGAAGTGCGTCACGCGGTCGAAGTGGTTCCGCTCGAGCCCGAGCAGCGCCTGGAGCCACTGACCGACCGGCACCTGGGCGTAGGTGTAGTGAGCCCCGACGGTGTGCAGCGCCAGAAAGCCCGCGATGAGGGTGTAGGAGGCGACGGAGAGCGGCATGCTCCGACGCCCGAAGACGAGGGCTCCGACGAAGGTCAGCGGGAGGATGCTCGAGAGCGCCCAGTTCTGCGGATCGAGGGGCGCCAGACCCAGGGCGCCCCAGAACACGAGATACCCGGCGAGCAGCGCTGACTGGATCATGCTGGATTCTATCCGCGCGGACGCGACCCTCGCAACCGATCGTGTCGGCGGGCCGAAGACGACGGCGGCTCCCCACTCGATCAGCTCGTAGCTGGCCGAGCTCGACATCGTGAGGTCCATCACTCCGCTCGGCGTGCTGCTCGACAACTCAGACCTGGGTGAGGGTCACCGCCTTGCGGAACCGCGTCAGCGCCACCAGGAAGAACACGGCGCCGATGGCGGTGATGGCCAGGAACTGGGGCCAGACCACGTCGAGGCCGGCGCCACGGTAGAGAATGGCCTGCGCGAACTTCACGAAGTGGGTGGTCGGCGCCGCCAGCATGATCGTCTGGACGACGCCCGGCATGCTCTCGCGGGGCGTCATTCCACCGGAGAGCAGTTGGAGCGGCAGGATGACGAGGATCATCAGCAGGCCGAACTGCGGCATCGAGCGGGCGATCGTGCCCAGGAAGATTCCCAGCGACGTGGAGGAGAACAGGTGCAGGGCTGCCCCGAACAGGAAGAGCGTCACCGAGCCAGCGATGGGGACGCCCAGCACTCCCCTCACCACGAGCCAGAGCGAGAGACCGGCCGCCACCAGCACCACCGCCCCGTTGGCCCAGATCTTGGCCACCATGATCTGGAACGGCGTCAGGGGCATCACGAGCAGATGCTCGAGGGTACCGTGCTCGCGCTCCCGGATGAGCGCGGCCCCGGTGAGGATGACCGAGAGCATGGTGATGTGATCGATGATCTTCATGACGCCCCCGAACCAGATACCGTTGAGGTTCGGGTTGAACCTGACCCGCACGACCAGGGGGATCGGCAGGGCGGTGTCGCGGCTGCGCCGCTGGACGAAGCCGGCGGTCTCGTCCGTCACGATGTTCTGGATGTAGCTGGCGCCGATGAACGCCTGGCTCATCTGGGTGGCGTCGATGTTGACCTGAAGGGTAGGCTGCCGGCCCGCCTGGACATCGCGCTGAAAGTTGGGCGGGATGTCGAGGACGAAGGTGTAGCGGCCGGCGTCCAGACCCGGATCGATCTCGGTCAGGCCGATCAGCGCGGGCGGCCGGAAGTACGGCCCGTAGAAGGCCCCGACGATGCGCTGGGAGAGCGGGGAGCGGTCCTCGTCGACCACCGCGATGGCCGCGTGGTGCAGCTCGCGGGTCACGGCTGTCGCGGCGCTGTAGACGCCGAACGAGAAGGCCCAGAGGACGAAGAGCAGGAGCACCTTGTCGTGCCACAGGCTGCGCAGCTCCTTGATCCCGAGCTGAAAGATCATCGGGCTTGCTTCCGGAGGAAGAGCAGGCTGAGGAGGGTGACCGCCGGGATGAAGGCGGCGAGCGCGAGGAATGGGCCCGAGAGATCGCCGAAGCCGAGCGCCTTGTTGAACGTGCCGCGGCTGATGATGAGGAAATAGGTCGTGGGGAAGATGCTCCCGATTGCGCGCCCGGCGCCTTCCAGAGACGAGGCCGGCGTGGTGAGGCCCGAGAACTGGGTGGCCGGCGTCAGCGTGGCGATGGCAGTCCCGAACAGGGCGGCGACCTGGGTTCGAGTGAAGGCGGACATCAGCAAGCCGAAGCCGGTCGCGGTGACGACGTACAGGAGGGCCCCCATCGTGAGGGCGGCCAGGCTGCCCTTGAGCGGGACACGGAACACGAAGACCGCGAGCACGACCAGCACGAAGAAGCTGAACATCGCGACGGCCACGTAGGGCAGCTGCTTGCCGAGCAGGAACTCGAGGCGCGTCACCGGGGTGACGTAGAGGTTGGTGATCGAGCCCAGCTCCTTCTCGCGCACCACGGCCAGCGCGGTCAGGATCGAGGGGACGAACAGCAGCAATAGCGGGATGATCGCCGGGACCATCGCGTCGAGGCTGCGGAAATCCTGGTTGTACCGGTACCGCACCTCGATGTTCACCGGGGCCGCGGGGCGGCGCCGCCCCGGAGGCGAGCAGGGCGAGGCCGGCGAGATAGTCCTGGTGGACGCCCTGCATGTAGCCGCGGATGGTCTCGCCGCGGAACGGCATCGCCCCGTCCACCCAGACGCCGACCTCCGGCGAGCGGCCGCGCCTGACGTTCTGCCCGAAGGTGGGAGGGATCTCGATGGCCAGCGCCAGCTCTCCGCTGCGCAGGCGTCGATCGAGCTCGGCGGACGTGTGGATGGGCGGGCGCTGGATGAAATAGCGGGAGCCGGCGATGCTCTGCAGATAGTCTCGGCTCTCGGGGCTCTGGTCGCCGTCCAGGACGGCGAACGCCAGATTCTCCACATCCATGCCGATGCCGTAGCCGAGGACGACCATCAGCAGCGCCGAGCCGAGCAGGGCGAAGGCCAGGCGGATCGGATCACGCTGGAGCTCCAGGCTCTCCCGGCGAGCGTAGGCCAGGAGCCGCGACAGGTGAACGCGCGACGGCGATCATGCCTTTCAGCCCCGGCTGGCCCCGGTACCGCCGCGCTGATCGGGGTGGGGCGGCCTCCTCCACACCGGCCTCGCGCCCCGCCTCCTCCAGGTAGGCGACGAACGCCTCTTCGAGCGTCGCGGCGCTGCCGGCGCCCGGACGAGCGCGGCCGGGGTGTCGGTGGCCAGCACGCGACCGGCGTGCATCAGGGAGATGCGGTCGCAGCGCTCGCCCTTCGTTCATGAAGTGGGTCGAGACGAAGATGGTGACCCCGTCCCGCCGCGACAGGTCGATGAGCAGCTCCCAGAAGCGGTCGCGCGCCACCGGATCGACCCCGGAGGTGGGCTCGTCCAGGATCAGGATCTCGGGCTCGTGCACCACCGCCACCGCCAGCGAGAGGCGCTGACGGATTCCGAGGGGCAGCGTCTCCGCCAGGTCGTCGGCGTGGCCCTCCAGCTCGAACCGGCGGAGCAGCGCGACGACACGCTCCGGGGTGCGGTCGGGCGGCAGCTGGAACAGCCGCGCATGCAGCTCGAGGTTCTGGCGCACCGTCAGCTCCGCTGTAGAGCGAGAAGGCCTGGGACATGTACCCGACGCGGCGGCGGGTCTCCAGGTCGCGCGGATTCACCGGGCGCCCGAACAGGCGGGCGCGACCCTCGGTGGCGGGCAGGAGCCCGGTGAGCATCTTCATGGTCGTCGTCTTGCCGCACCCGTTGGAGCCAAGGAAGCCGAAGATCTCGCCGCGCTCGATCGTGAAGCTGACCTGGTCCACCGCGGTGAAGGCGCCGAAGCGCTTGGTGAGCGCCTCGGCCTCGATGGCGGGCTCGCCCCTCGGTGGTCCGGCGCGGTGGGATCACGAGGGCGCGGTGACCGCGCCGCTTCTCCTCCGGCAACAGCTCGATGAAGGCGGTCGTCCAGATCGTGCGTGCCGGTGCGGGCCATCAGCCTCGGCCGGCGTGCCCGCTGGCCAGGACCTTGCCGGAGTCCATGGCAGCCAGCCAGTCGAACGTCTGCGCCTCCTCCATGTAGGCGGTGGAGACCAGCACGCTCATACCGGGCCGGCGGGCCCGGATGCGGTCGATGAGCTCCCAGAACTGACGGCGCGAGAGGGGATCGATCCCGGTGGTGGGCTCGTCCAGGATCAGGAGATCCGGATCGTGGATGAGTGCGCAGCACAGGCCGAGCTTCTGCTTCATCCCGCCGGAAAGCTTGCCGGCGGCCCGACCCCGGAACCGGGCCAGGCCCGTGCTCGCGAGCAGCTCGTCGATCCGCCGCCCGCGCTCTTCACGTGGCTGGCCGAACAGACGGCCGAAGAAGTCCACGTTTTCCAGGACCGACAGCGACGGGTAGAGGTTCCGGCCCAGGCCCTGCGGCATGTAGGCGATGCGCGCCGAGACGGCGCTCCGGAATGCGGCCGGAGCGCATGTCGCCGCCGAGCACGGTCATGGTGCCGCTCCGGACCCGGCGGGCCCCGGCGATGAGACCGAGCAGCGTGGATTTCCCGACGCCGTCGGGGCCGATGATCCCGGCCAGACAGCCGGACGGGAATATCGAGGTCGAGCGTGTCGAGCGCGAGCCGGCTCGCCGTACCGTATGGCTCAGGCCTCTCGTCTGTACGGCGGGGCCGCCGGCGCTCATCGGGTGCAGCTTGACGCGGAGGTGCTCGGGCCACGCCGCGCGTCGGGTCGAGGCGCACGTAGGCCACGCCGGGCAGCCCGGTCTTCACCTTCTCCAGGTGCTGGGCGAGCAGGTCCGGATCGATCCGGACCTTGACCCGGAACATGAGCTTCTCGCGCTCGGTTCGCGTCTCGACCTCCTTCGGCGTGAACTGCGAGCGGGGAGCGACGAACGACACCGCCGCCGGAATGACGAGAGTGGGAGCGGCGTCGAGGACGATGCGCCCTTCCGATCCGACGATCACCCGTCCGGCCTGCTCCGTCGGGAGGAAGATCGTCATGTAGACGTCGCTCAGCTGCAGCACGGTGACCACCTTGCCGCCGGCCGCGAGCACCTCGCCGGGCTCGGCGACCCGATAGAGGACGCGCCCCCGAACGGAGGACTCGAGCGTGCTGTCCTTGATCTCGGTCGCGATCTTCTCGGTCCGCGCGGCCGCCGCCGCGATGGCGGCCTCCCGGTAGTCGACGTCGATCCGTGCGGCCGTCACCGTGGCGTCGACCGCCTGTTGCTGGGCTTCCTGTTGGGCTAGGGCCGCGTCCGCAGTCTGCCGCTGGGCCTCGGCCTCGACCACGGCGCCTTCGGCGGCCTGTCGGGCAGCTTGCTGCTGGGCCAGTGTCGCTTCGGCCGTCTGCATCCTGGCCAGGTCCTCGTCGAGCTTCTGGCTGGCGATCAAGTCTTTGGCGAACAGCACCTGCGTACGGACGCAGCTCCTTCTGGGCCAGGACCAGCTCGCTCTCGCGCTGAGCGATAGCGGCATCGGCGCGCCGGAGGTCGCTCCGCCGCTGCGCGATGGCGGCATCGGCGCGCCGGAGGTCGCTCCGCCGCTGCGCGATGGCGGCGGTCGCGCTCCGGAGCTCGCTCTCGCGCTGGGTGATGGCGGCGACGGCGCGCCGTCGGTCTTCACGGGCTTGGATCGCCAGGGCCTGGGCCTCGCGCAGATCTGCTTCGAGATCCCGCGTGTCCATCCGGGCGAGCGTCTGGCCGACCTCGACCATGTCGCCCTCGGCGACGAGGACACTGGCAATCCGGCCGGCCCTCTTGGTGGCGATATCGTACTCGGTCGCCTCGATGCGGCCGTTCCCTGATGCGAAGCTCGCCGGGAGCACGGGCCCCCTGAAGTATCGGATGGCCTGGGAGAGGAGCAGACGCGGCTCCATGAAGTACTGCCAGCCGGCCCAGCCTCCCAGCGCCAGTAGGACCAAAGCACCAGCGACGCCGATCCGCTTCGTCGCGGGCCCTACCATCGTATTCATCCCGATCACACGGAATCCATCCCGCTTCTCCCGTTGTCACCACCGCGGCCGGACTGACCGCCGCGTCTCAAGGCCACTAGTGGCTTCCCGTGGGCCGGCTCAGGTGGGTTGCAATGCCCATGCCTCGGTCTGGTGGCCGCAACCCGCGTCAAATAAGGAGGTAAATAGCGGCGGACACTCGGTGTGTCCGTGCCGTGCCCCACCTGGGGATGGACCGCCCCAGCGAGGCGGCTGCCCGCCGCCGACGTGGGACTCGCACGCTTCACGGCCCGATCGACGTCCGCCTCGCCAAGCCAGCGTCGTTGGCAAAGCGGGACATTGACGTCGCCCGTGGGGTGTTGCCACCCCACATGTCACCGCGCGACCTTGCCCCGGGCTACTCCTAACTACGCGAGTCTTCGCATTAGAGGTGGGTGGCATCCGCGATGCAATCTCCGGATGATCCCATGCGATGCGAACGAGTCGAAGCAGCAATGCCGAGCGACCTCGCGCCGGAGCGCGCGAGGCTCGGCGACTGTCCCGGATCGGTGCTAAACGTGAGGCCGCGAGGGCGACAGCGACTGGCGCCGCACGCGTCGGCTTGGCGCAGTTGCACCGATTGGACCAGTGCACGGATGTTACGGCCCGGTCAGGGCAAGGAGGCCTCTTATGCTGGTCCGGGAACTGATGAGTCGGCATGTCACCACCATTGCGCCTTCTAGTTCGTGCCTCGATGCCGTGACGCGAATGCATCGCATGCGCATCCGCCACCTGCCTGTCGTGAACCAGGAAGGGCTGCTCGTGGGGGTGGTCACGGATCGCGATCTCCGTCGCCATCTCTTCTCGCCTGGCGTGTTCAAGGAACTATGCAGCAACTCGGTGGATATCCTCCTCAAGGAGGTATGGATTGCCCAGATCATGTCCACAGAGGTGATTACTGTCGGGCCAAGCGACGACGTAGCCGACGCCGTCCGCATCATGGTCGAAAAAAGGATTGGGTCGCTCCCGGTCGTGCAAACGGGGCGCGTAGTGGGGATTTTGACGGAGACTGACGTGCTGCGCCACATCGTCCGCGCAGATGCGAACTGCTCGGTAGAGTGCGCGGACGTCATCATGTCCCTTCGCTAAAGGGCCAAGCAGAGGATCTATCTGCGCTCGCTCGTCGTATCGCGATCTGGCTAGCCGCGATCGACCGGGCCAGGCCGACCGCGGAGCGTAACTCGATGGGTTTCCACGCGCCCAGGAGATGGCGCGGATCCTCGGCGAGACCATCGACTACGCGCGCCAGGGCCAGTTCGAGGCGACTCGCCCGGTCCGCAACGCAGACAGCACCTCTCCCCCATGAGGGGAGAGGGCAGGGTAGGGGAAGCACCCGACGCCACCGCGCCCCAGTGGGACGGAGACTCCCCACCGCGGCGCAGGCGGGAAAAGCGCAAGTCCGCGGAAACCCGTTGTCGGAGACGCTCGGGCACTCGGCACGCGGCTTGCGAATGTGGTCGATCGACGGAGGATGCCATGACGATTCGGGAACTGATGTCGGGCGGCCTGATCACGGTGGGTCGCGAGACCCCGGTCCTGGAAGCCCGGGATCTCATGGCCAAGGAGAGGATCCGCCACCTGCTGGTGAAGGACACGAGCGGCGCCTTGCTGGGCATCATCACCGACCGCGACATCCGGCTCAACCTCCCGTCGCAGGCTACGAGCCTGTCGGTGTGGGAGATCAATCATCTGCTCACCAAGCTGACGGTCGGGGAGGTGATGACCCAGTCGGTAATCACCGTGGGTCCGGATCGCCCCGCGCGGGACGGCGCCCGGCTCATGCTGGACCACAGGATCGGTGCCCTGCCGGTGCTGGATGGCGGACGTCTGGTCGGCATCGTCACCGAGACGGACATCGTCCGGGCCTTCCTCCACATGACGGCCCCGGTGACCAGCGGCCGCCACTGACGATGAAGCCCATTCCGCACACCTATCAGGCCCGGCTTATCGGTTGACCGAGTGGGTACGCCGCGCGGTCGACGCCCCGCTCGAGTACGGCGGTCTCGATGACGCGTGGGGCCCCATATCGCCGCTGGCGGTGGTGGAGGCGTGTTTTCTCTTGACGCTCCGGGTCGTCGCCAAGGCACCGAAGGTCGAGTTCGTTTCGCTCGAGCACGACGAGCACAACCAGCGCGTTCTCGAGTGCCCAGTCCGCACGATGGTGCGGACGTATCGCGAGGGGAACCAGAAGACCGCGAAGAGCGCGGCGAGGCCCGCGATATACGGATCTTCATTCCACCGCCCGTTCGTCCGATTCACGCCGACGACGAGACCGTGGAAACTAAGGCCTCGACGAGGTGGGCGTCACGACCGTCGCGACTCACCTCGGCAACGGGTGACGAGCACAGGCCTGCACCCCTGGGTGATCACGGCCGTGGTCTTTCTCGTCGTCGCCTACGGGCCGGCGGGTCGCCACGAGCCGGCTCAACGTGCCGGGATTCCGGGTATGGTAGAGCCAGCGGAAAGGAGCACGCTCATGAAAGTCGATGAGTTGCTGACCACTCTGCCCGAGTGATGCGCGCTGGCGGCGATGTGTCTAGCCTAGTACGTCGGGTCCGTGAGCTCGTCACGCGCGCACCGGTCACGTGCGCCCCTGCTCTGAGCGGCGCTGACATCGCGCACCTGATGTCGCGGGAGCGTGTAGGGTGCGTCGTCGTGGTCGCCGACGGCTCGACGGTTGGCATCGTCACCGACCGGGACTTGCGGCGGAAACTCATCGCCGAAGGCCGGGATGCTCGGACAACTCCGGCCAGTGAACTCATGTCTTCACCCGTCGTCTCGGTGCCGGCTGACGCCTTCGTCCTTGACGCGCTGGTCGCCATGACTCGCCGGGGCATCCATCACCTGGTGGTCGGCATGGATCATGGGCTTTTCGGGGTCGTATCGTCATCGGATGTCCTTCGCCTCGAGCTGCCGCACCCCGTCGCTCTGTCGCGCGCGATCGGTGACGCCCAGTCCCTGGACGTACTGAAGGGGCTTGCATCCGACGTGACGCAGATCGTCCGGCGGCTGGTCCACGCGGGCGCCTCGGCCTACGATGTCGGTGCTCTCGTCGCCGAGCTCAACGACCAGCTCGTCCAGCGAGTGCTCCACGTGACCACCGAAGCGCTCGCCGCGGCGGGGGATCATTCGACGGTTCCGTACTCCTGGCTCGTGTTCGGATCCGAGGCCAGGCGAGAACAGACCCTTCGGACCGATCAGGACAACGGCCTCGTATACGCGGACCCCGCGCCCGACGAGGCGGACGACACCGCTTCGTACTATGCGCGCTTCGCGGAGACCGCCGTCCGAGGCCTGGTGGCGATCGGATTTCCGCCCTGCCCCGGCGGGATCATGGCGTCGAATCCAGCGTGGTGCCGCCCACTCTGCGGCTGGCTCGAGAGCTTTGGCCGGTGGCTTGATCACCCGTCCCCGCCTGAAGTCCTTGCCGCGAGTATCCACTTCGATCTTCGCCCGATCGCGGGCGCCGTCGGGCTAGGTCGTGAGCTGTGTGCCTTCATCGAGCGCGAGGCGCCCACCCGCCGGGTCTTCCTGGCCATGCTGGCGCATGACGTCGTCTCGCGACCGCCGCCTCTCACCCTCTTCGGACGCATCGCCACGCGGCGTGGACGTGTCGACGTCAAGAGGGCGGCCGCCATGCCCCTCACGGGTGCGGCCCGCGTCCATGCGCTCGAGCTCGGGCTGTCGGAGGTCAATACCGTCGATCGGTTCCGGGCGGCCGGAGCGCACGGCTCGTATACGGCGGCGGAGACGACAGAGATTGGCGATGCCTACCACCACGTGCTGCGTCTCCGGCTCGTTCACCAGCTCGCTCAGCTGGACCGGGAGATCGTCCCGGACAACCTCATCGATCATCGGACGCTCTCCCGGGCCGATGCGCTATTGCTGCGCGACGCCTTCCGCACGGTCACCAAGGTGCAGGCAGGCCTGCGGGAGCGCTTTCGGACCGACCTGCTGGGTTGACCGTGGGCTGGCTCTCGTCTCTGTGGCAACGCCCGCGTCACCGAGCCGACATGTCGCTTGCGAGCCTTCCAGGGCGCGGGTTCCTGGCGATAGATCTCGAGACGACCGGATTGGACCGACGGCGCGATCGCATCGTGTCTCTCGCCGCCGTCAAGTTTGTCGGCGGCGAATCGGCGACCGTGCACGTCACGCTGGTGAATCCCGGACAACGCATCCCGGCGTCATCCACGATGATTCACGGGATCGACGACGCGATGGTCGAGGGCGCTCCTGACGAGGCGAGCGCGGTGCGCCGGCTCGATGAGCTCTGCGCCGGGCAGGTTATCGTTGGCCATGGCGTTGCGTTTGACATCGCGGTCATGACGCGCGCTCGTCGAGGCGTGATCGCTGCACCGGATACGCTCGCAGCGCTGTGTACGCAGAGGCTCGTTGCAGCACTCCACCCTGCGTGGCTGGACTTCAGCCTGGAGGGTGTCTGTCTTCGCTTGGGAGTGCCGATCGAGCGGCGGCACACGGCGGACGGCGATGCGGTCATGGCGGGCCGCGTCCTCTTGGAGCTCTTGCCCCGGCTCGAACAGAGCGGGATCCGGACGCTGGGCGAGGCTCTTTGGTTCCAGGACCGCGGACCGGCCACCTACTAACCGTCGACGGCCTATCGCTTGCCGACGCCCTGCGGGTCCGAGCCAGACATCGCGGGGTGGCCGGGATACGCGCGGCGGCGCTTTCCGCCCCGGGGACTTGCGCGGGCCCGGTGGGCCGGCAACCCCAAGGCGCCTCCTGGGCTGCGGCTCGCCACGCAGGAGCGACGAGTAGGTTAGAATCGGTGCGTGAGCCATCGGCGGTCGCTCGTCCTCGCGATCCTCGTCTACGTGACGCTTGACCTGTCGCTGCCCGGGATGCCGGGGGCGTTCGTCTTCGAGCCCGGGGCCACGGCCGAGAGCACGCAGGTGCGGGCGCGGAGCGCGGCCGAGGCGATCTCGCCGCTCCCGGCCCAGGCCCCGGGGATCGTCGCGCTCCTGGCACCGGCGGAGGCGGTCACGGCGCAGCCCGCGTCCGTCGACCCGCCGCGGGCGCGCCCCATCGCGAGCCGGAAGCCCCACGCGCCGCCCGACGCGGCGCCCGCCTCCGAAGACCCCCACTAGCCCCTCCGCTCGGCGCGGTGTCCGGCGGCCCGTGATGGCCGCCCGTGGTCAACCCACCGAAGCGTGGTTCTTCAGGTAGCGGCCCCGCCGCCCTCCCGAACCACGTGTTTCTAGCGCGGAGGACGGTCGCATGAAGAATTTGAAGGACTTTAGCGAAGAAACTCAGAGCCTGGCTGTCAGCCTCTCGCACAGCGTGCTTTGAGGGAGGCGACCATGGCGAAGGTGGGACGGTTCGTAACGGACCCCAAGGCTGGCACGTGCTGCTACGTCACGCTCGACGGGGGAGAGAAGGTCATCGTCAACCACTCCGAGGCAAGGTTGAGCGGCGGGCTGCTCACGGTCGAGCTCTCGAAGCTCATGGGGTTCTCGGCCGAGTGCATCTTCACCTGCGACCTCGACACGCCGAAGGGCCAGGCGATCGTCCAGTGGCTGACCCTGGGAGCCGCGCCGGGCAGCGCCGCCGCGACGCCGCTCGGAGGGCTCGTCGAGTTCGTGAAGGAGGCGGGGACTCTCTCGAACCTCCGGAGCCGGTGCGCCGGCCTCATGGCGAGCCACTAGGATGGAGTTCCGCGAGCTGCTGCTGGGCCTCGTCCTGGTCTGGCTCGCCGCCAAGCTGGCGGGCGAGGCGATGGAGCGGGTCGGGCAGACCGCCGTCCTGGGCGAGCTGCTGGCGGGGGTGCTCATCGGCCCAGGGGTCCTCGGGCTGGTGCACGAGTCCGACGTCCTGCACGCGCTGGCGGAGCTGGGCGTGCTCGTGCTCCTGTTCGAGGTGGGACTGGAGTCCGACGTCGACGAGCTGCTGGAGGCCGGCCTGCAGGCCACCCTCGTCGCGCTCGTCGGCGTGGCGCTGCCGTTCGCCGCAGGGTACGCGGTCATGCAGTGGCTCGGGCACCCGCCGCTGGTCGCCGTCTTCGTCGGGGCGACGTTCACCGCGACGAGCGTGGGCATCACGGCGCGCGTGCTGGCCGACATGGGGCGGCTCCAGGACCCGGCCGCGAACGTCGTCCTCGGCGCCGCGGTCGTGGATGACGTCCTCGGCCTGATCATCCTCGCCGTGGTGACCGGCGCCGCCCAGACCGGCAGCGTCTCGACGGCCTCGGTGGCGCTGCTCACCGGCAAGGCGGTGGTCTTCCTGGTGGTCGCGATCGTGCTCGGGCTGCGGCTGGCCCCGCTACTGGTCGGCTGGATCGGCCGCCTCCGCGCGCGCGGCACACTGATCGTCTACTCTTTGGTGTTCGCGCTGACGCTGAGCGCGGCGGCCGACCTGATCGGGCTCGCCACGATCATCGGCGCGTTCGCCGCCGGACTCGTCCTCGCCAAGACGGCCCGGAAGGCCCACATCGAGGAGCGGGTGAGGCCAGTGGCCGACCTGTTCGTCCCCGTCTTCTTCGTCACGGTGGGCATGAAGGTGGAGCCGGCGCGGCTCGACCCCTTCGGGGCGGACGCGCAGCTCGGCCTCGCGCTGGTCCTGACCGGGCTCGCGGTGGCCACGAAGCTCGCCGCCGGCCTTGCGGTGTACCAGCCGAGCGTGCGCCGCTGGCCGGTCGGCGTCGGCATGGTGCCGCGGGGCGAGGTCGGGCTGATCTTCGCGGGGGCCGGATTGGCGGTAGGGGTGATCGCCGCCGACCTATACTCCGTCCTGGTGGCGGCGGTCATGCTGACCACGTTCGTGGCCCCCCCGTGGCTCAAGGCGCTGTACCGGACGAGGACATAGGCGGTGTTGGACACCGTAAGGAGCTACCAGGTCCAGGACTCGCCACAAACGCTGGCCGACGATGCGGAGCGGGCAGTGCGCGCGACGGTCGCGATGCGAGAGAGCCTTGGCCAGCTTGAGGTGACGAACCTCGCGGCGCGGCTGCAGTCGGCCGCGCCCGGAGTGGTCGTGAGCGAAGAGACGCACCGTCTTGTCCGCGCTTTCGTCGAAGCGGAGCTACCAGGACCGCTGTCCCTCAAAGGGTTTCTCGTGCCCGTCACCGCTTATCTGGTCACGAGTCTCAGGGCAGGGCCTGCACCGCGAGGAAGGTCGTGGGCAGATTGTGTCCATCACCGGGGAGGCAGGGATCGGGAAGTCGCGCCTCAAGAACGAGCAGCTGTTCCGCCCGAGCCGGAAGAAGAAGGCGGGTCTGGCCCTCACGTGGCGGGCTCCCGACAGATTAGGCTCACGCGCGCCGCGTGCGCCGTCTGCTGGCCCCCCTTCCACTCCCGGTCACGCACGGCGGCGTCCGACTTGACGCCACCCGATCGGCCCGTGATACTCCCTGCAGAAGGGTCGGTCTGTCGAAGCGATTCCTTCCCTAAAGGAGCCCGACATGGCGAACGTCCTCTTCACGAACGTACGCATACTCGACGCCACCGGCGCGCAACCGTACCCGGGGGAGCTGCTGGTACAGGGCAACCGGATCGCGCGCGTCGGGCGGGGCACGCGCAGCCTCCCCACCGCCGGGGTGTCGGTGATCGACGGGGCCGGCGCGACCCTGATGCCCGGCATGTGCGAGGCGCACACGCACTTCGGCTGGACCAACTCCAAGACGCTGGACGCCATCCAGAAGATGCCGCACGAGGAGCACACCCTGTGGGCGGCGCAGGTGGCCAAGCTCTACCTGGACCACGGCTGGACGTCCTGCGTGGGCGCGGCGACTCCCAAGCCACGGCTCGACTGCGTGATTCGCGACGCGATCAACGCGGGGCAGATCCCCGGCCCGCGCTACCTCGCGGCGAGTCAGGAGATCACGGTCACCGGCTCGCTCGGTGACGACATGCTGCCGCACCTGCCGTTCCCGGAGATGTCGTTCGGCTGCGTGGTGGATGGCCCCGAGGGGATGCGCAAGGCCGTGCGTATGTTCCTCAAGTACGGCGTCGACCAGGTGAAGCTCAACCTCTCCGGCGACAACCTGGTGCCCGGCGCGGATGCGCAGACCAGCTGGATGAGCGACGAGGAAGTGGCGGTGGCCGCGCGCGAGGTGAAGGTGCGCGGCAAGCGCCTGGCCACGCACGCGCGATCGAGCGAGTCGGTCAAGCAGAGCATGCGCCACGGCGTCGAGGTGATCTACCACGCGAGCTTCGCCGACGAGGAAGCGCTCGACATGATGGAGGCGCAGAAGGATCGGATATTCGTCGCCCCCGGCCTCTCCGTGATCATCCGCCTGCTCAACGAGGGCGAGGTGGTCGGCGTCACCAATGCGATGGCCAAGGACATGGGCTACGAGCTCGAGCTCGAGGCGGCGGTGAAGAGCATGAAGGCGATGCTCAGGCGTGGCATTCGCGTGCTGCCCGGCGGCGACTACGGATTCGCCTGGGCGCCGCACGGCGAGAACGCGAAGGACCTCGAGTACTTCGTCAAGTACCTGGGCATGACCCCGATGGAGGCCCTCATCTCGGCGACGCGCTGGGGCGGGCAGATCATGATGTGCAAGGATCTCGGCGAGATCCGCGAGGGCTGGCTCGCCGACCTGCTCCTCGTGGACGGTGACCCGCTCGCGAACATCTCCATCCTGCAAGACAAGTCCAAGCTGCTGGCGATCATGAAGGACGGCCAGTTCACGAAGCCGCCCGAGATCCGCTCGTCCCGGAACCGGTTCGTGGCCTGACGCTTTTCCGACGGCGGCTCGTCGCGGAGGGACGGGGGCGGATTGCGGTCTGGCTCGCCACCAGCGGCGGGTCTCGGTGAAATGTGAGGGGTCATTCCTCGACAGCAGCCCCGATGTCTCTGAGATGCTGTCGAAAGGCGTAGTCAGGCTCCCGGTGCCGCCGCGCCATGTATTCGCCGAACCGCGATTGGTCGCGCAGACTTCGGCCACCCGCCATCGCGATTGCCTGGCGACGCTCTGTATCGCGGATGGTTGCCGCGACAGCCACAATCTCGCCGAGTCGCGCCTGTGGAAGAAGACTACCCCATCGCCGTCAGCAACCACGGTGTCGCTCGATGTCACGACATGGGATCCCACTTTCGCCCAACCGAACACGTCTGACGGTCTTGTGTCCAAGCGCTGCGGCCCGGTCGAGAGCACACCGAGACTGAAGAGCGGCAGGCCAATTTCTGACACCTCCTGGTTGTCGCGATGGAGCCCCCAGATGACGATCCCGGCTAGCCCAGCTCTCTTCAAGCACGCGTCCGCGAGATGTGGTGTTGTCAGTTCATCGAGTCGAATGCTGTTTTCCCTCTGTGGCATGGCATACCTCACTTCAATGAAGGACTATGTGGTGCAGCGCTTCGTGGCCACCGGTCACACAATTCGCCAAGCAGCCTAGAGATCGAACTGATTGGCGTCTTGAAGGATTGTGCAAATCGACGCCTTACAGAATCACCAACCGCCAGCGATCGGCGGAACTGTCCGCGTATGGAGGGTGCGGATCAGGTGATCGAGTAGGTCCGGCCGAATTTGTGCTTACAGAGACCAAGGCTCAGGTCTGACAATCCTGGTGTCGACGGTTCAATCCCGTCCCACCCCACCATTTGAATTCCTTGGTCACAACCCCGCATCTGATGCCGCCAAACAAAACTCCATCAAGCCGGCCCCGGTATCTTTCAGGTTGTTATGGTATTCCGGTAGCGTGGGGTAGAAGTTCTTTGGATAACCAAATTCCATCGTGAAACCGTGGGCCTTGTTCAGCTTCGCGTCGGCTCGGTAGCGGCTGTACGCATAGTCGTCGCTCGCTCCGGACGTTGGAAATAGACCAACGGCTTGCAAGGGCACGTACGATCGTCCGCCTACGGTTTGCATCGCTCGTGCAACGCGGTTCGACACGTTCGATACTTTTCCGTAATCCGGTTCCTCTATCCATTCCCGATATGCTGTGTCACCCACCACGCCTCTTTTACCGTCCCAAGCGGGATTCAAGAATTGCATTGACGGGTCATTGAATTGGTCGTTGTCGTCGCCCCAGTTGAACAGGATCTGGCCTTGGGCCGAATGGATATCCATATACCAGCGGATGCGCGGGAACTGATCGAAAGCCCAAGCCACGTTACGCGTCTCAGGCTCGGAAAACGCGTACCGGCCATGATAGGTTTCGTCAATCGGTTTGTCAGACGCAAGGCTCGTCGCTGCTGTCGCGACCGGGTGGAAGTGCCGTCGGAAGTCCCATAGAAAATCGTAGTTGCGATTGATATCGACCCCGATCGTAGCCGGAATGCCGGGAGTGGCGTCGGCGGGATTTCGGTTTTTGCGCCAAAGGGAATCGGTTTTTTGGTCGTACCGGAGACCATCGGGATTGACCAAAGGGAAGAAGACGATCCCAGTTTTCAGCGCCTTGGTGACATCGGCGCTGGAATAGCTCTTGGCACCATAGGTCAAACCGATTGAGTGTTTCCGCGCGAACAGCAAATCCGCAATAAAGTAGATCAGACTATCTGGGCCGCCCCGTTCTCTGGCGTGAACGCCGGCGGTAAAGTAGACATGGTAGGCATTGGGGTCTACCTTGCCCGTCAGCCCGCCTTTTCCAGCAGATCCCTCCGCAGTCGCGTTCGGTACGTCGAACGTCGGGATACCGTACTCGTTGACGAGCCCTTGGATCGCGGAGTTGATTTCATCGGGGTTCATTATGGAGCCGAGCTCGCTGTCCCGAGTGTTCGGCCTGGAGCCGACACCCCGAGGTGGAATCTTCCCATTTTTGAATCGGTCGCCTTTTCCGATTGTGGCCTTGCCGGTTCTATCGCCGCTGGTTTGATCGAACAGATCCCGAATATCCAAGCCCCGACTACGAAGTAGGTCGCGCTCTGCCAGCGAAACCAATGCAGTCGTATAGTACGCGCCTGTTGCATCAGGAATGGCGTGTGGTCTACAGCCAAAATCCAACGGATAGGTTCGAACGATGTCACGGAGAGATCGAAGATCGGCGGCGTGTATCGCGACAGTCAGATGCCTTCGAGTACGCGTCCGATCATTGGTCGTCGTCTTACGCTGCGCCATACGATTTACTCCCGTTATTTGTCTTCAGTCGGTGGCGATCCGGATGGGAGCCCGAGAACACCTCGGGCGGATGTGGTTCGTCTTCGTGACTGCTTCGCGGTGTCCTAACCATCGCGGTTGGCCACGCACATATACAGATTCGTGGAAATCATGGACTCCGGTCCGGGTTCCGTAGCGAGGTGACCCTGCGTTCGTACATTCAGCGGGTCATCACGCTGGAACGGCGGCAACAGCTGTGCCGAGCCGACACTAGGAGCGGTAGGGAGGGGTGTCAAGGGATTGCTGTGCTTACTGCGTAGAGTCTCCGTGGCGCCGCCCCCTAGCCTGACGCGGTCAGCCCGGCTTTCGTCGGGCGCGCCACTCCGCGACGATCGCCTCCACGTCGAGCGGGCCGAGGCGGGTGGGCGGGCCCTCGGTTGCCCGCGCGTTCACCTTGGCGATCTCGCGGTTCAGCGCCAGGATTCGAGATCTGACCTTGGTTTCGTCGGCGAGGTGCCAGACCGTCGCCATCTCATTCGACCTTGCGGAGTATCTCGGATCGGCGAGGCTGCGGAGCCCGAACCAGGCGGCGACGAATGCCTCCTGGACCACGTCCTCCGCCTGCTGGAGATCGCGCAGTAGGGCCACGGCATAGCCGAATGCCATGTGCTGGAAGCGCCGCGTGACCTCCGCGAATGCCTCCAGGTCCCCCTCCCCTTTGGTCGCTAGAGCGCGATCGACAGGCCCGCGTCGACGGTCAGGACCTGGCCCGTGATGTAGGAGGCGGCGTCGGAGGCCAGGAAGATGGCGGCGCCCACCAGCTCGTCGGGCCGGCCGAAGCGTTGCAAGGGGATCCGCCGCGCCAGCTCCAGCACACGCGGCTGAGAGAAGAACGAGGCGTTCCCGTCGGTCAGGAAGAACCCGGGCGCGATCGCGTTGGCCGCGATGCCCTTCTGGCCCAGCTCGACCGCGAGCGCGCGCATCAGGGCCTCGAGCCCGCCCTTCGAGGCCACGTAGGCGGGGTCGCCCTGAAACGACCGCGGCCCCACCATCGAGCTAACGAAGACGAGCCGCCCCTGGCCGCGGGCCGCCATGTGCCGCGCGGCCACGCGAGAGAGCTCGTACTGCGCCACCAGGTTGGTCTCCATCAGGCGGCGGAAGTCGTCGGCCGCGATCTCCTCGAGGGCCCGGCGGTCGCGCACCGCCGCGTTGTTGACGAGGCAGTCGAGGCGGCCGTGCCGGGCCACGATCGCGGCCATTGCCTCCGCTCCCGCGCCCAGATCGGTGATGTCGAAGGGAGCGGGGAAGGCGTTCGGAATGCCGTCCGCGACCTCCCGCGCCCGCGCAGGGTCGCGTCCGTTGATCCCGACCGCCGCGCCGGCTGCCGCCATGCCGCGCGCGATCGCGAGCCCGAGCCCTCGCGTCGCGCCGGTGACCAGGACGACGCGCCCCGACAGCGAGAAGCGCTCGATCCCCGGCGTCTTGTCCATGCCTGGCCCGGATAATAGAATGCCCCTCCCGACATTGAAAGGGACAGGAGGGTCGCCGTGGCCACGAACGCCCGCAAGGATTTCCCGGTCTTCGACTGCGACAGCCACGTCGTCGAGCCGCCGGCGATATGGGACGAGTATGTTCCGGCCCGCAGCCGCGCCTGGGTGAAGACGCAGTTCTGCTTCCACACCGACAGCGATCTGCTCTTCATCAACGGGCGGGTGGTCCCCGCCGCGCGCGAGCGCTCGAACGCGGCCGAGGTCGGCTGGGCCCGCTGGGACAAGAAGGAGGTGGGCAAGCTCACCCCCGGCACCGAGGCCTGGAAGGGGAAGTTCGGGCGGCTGCTCGGCTGCCGCGACCCGCAGGCGCGGCTTCAGGACATGGACGCGCTCGGCACCGACCAAGTGATGCTGTTCCCCACCTGGTTCGTGCGGCTGGCCCTCGTGCGCAGCGTCGAGGCGGCGACGGTGCTGGCCCAGGCCTACAACAACTGGGTGCTCGACTACTGCGCCGCGGACAAGCGGCGGCTGTTCCCCTGCGCCGTCCTGCCCTTGCAGAGCGTCGAGGCCTCGATCGCGGAGCTCCGGCGGGTCGCCAAGCTGGGCTTCAAGGCGGCGGCGGTGCGCCCCTGCTTCTGGAACGGGCGGTATCCCACGCTGGCCGAGTTCGACCCGCTGTGGCGCGAGTTCGAGGCCACCGGGACGGTGCTGGCCATGCACACCTTCCCCTCCCGTGAGGCGCTCACGCCCGAATGGGGCGAGCGCATGGCCCAGGCGCGCGGCCACTCGGGCCAGGGCCTGCTCTTCACCGACGAGTCGGTGGTCTATTCACCGGGGCAGTTCGTGTCGAACATCACCGCGGCGATGGATCCCACCATCGACGCCTCCGAGACGCTCGGCTTCCTGCTGGAGGCGATGACCTGGGTGACCGTGGTGGTGCAGACCGGCTGGCTCGAAAAGTTCCCGAAGCTGAAGGCGGCGGTGCTCGAGTCCAATGCCTCGTGGCTCCCGCTGGTCCTGTCACGCTCCTCGAACTTCTCGAACCTGTTCGCCTTCCAGCGCGACAACCGACTGATCCGCGATCCGGTCGACGTGTTCAACGAGCGCTGCTTCATCGGCTTCGAGTCGGACGAGACCCTCGTCTACCGGCTGTGGGACGTGTTCCAGGACGTGGCGATCTGGTCGTCGGACTATCCGCACCACGACGCGGAGGACGCTTGGGACGGCCTGCACCACATGGCGGAGTTCAAGGTGCCGATCGCGGCGCAGAGGAAGCTGATGGGCGAGAACGCACGCACGCTCTACGGCATCGAGCCGCTCATGACGGTGGAGGAGCGGATCCCGGAGTACGCGCCCGCGATCCTGCCCTGGTAGGGGCGCCGGGTCAGACCTCGACCCGCTTCGATGACGTGGCTCGGTGACGATGCGCGCCTGAGAGTCCCCCCATTTCCCGGTGGGCTGAGCGGTGTCGTCATCGCTGACCCCCCAGCGGAGGGACGACTCCGAGCGGTTGCATCAGGTCGAGCAACGTCGCGACGCCCCAGTGCTCGGTGATCTTACCGTCGACGACCCGCATGGCGTCGACGGTGTAAAAACTGACCTTCTTCCCGGTGGCCGGGATACCTAGAAACTCGCTCTGGTGGGTGCCGTGATAGGTCTTGTAGGTGGTCACGAGGTTGCCGGCGGCCACCTGCCAGTGGATTTCCGGGTGGAGGTCGGGGAACGCGGCACGCAAGCGCTTGTACAGTACCCGCACCCCGTTCTTGTCGGGTGTCGTGCCCGGCGGTGGCGTGTGGTCGACAAAATCATCGGCGAACAGTTTCTCAAACAGGTCCCAGTTGCCCTTGCCTTGTACTTCCTCGGTGTTCCGGCGAACTACGGCGATTGCAGAGTCGCCCACTGTTAGGTTGCTCACTATCCTGCCTCCTTCGCAGGGTCGGTTTAGCCGCGGTCGCGCAAGACAAGCGCCCGATGAGAGTCTGGCAGGAATGCGTAGATCATATGGTGCGCCTGGTCGAATCCGAGCGTATGGGCGCCGAGCTCCGTCCGAGTCACCTCGACACGGCGCATTCCGTCCGTCTCGAACACTTCGATCAGCCCCGGGTCGCCGATTGCGACGTAGAGATGCCGCCGGGCCTGGTTGAAGAAGATGACATCTGGGACGCCGGCGAGCTCAGCCCGCGCGAGCTCGACGCCCGACCTGGAATCGAGTACGACAAGCGCGGCGCCGTCGCACGCACAGAACAGCCGATGGGTGGCCGCATCCAGATCCAGCCCGTGTGGCCCGACGGCGGCCACTGGAAAGGTCCGGGCCACTCGATTGGGATTGGCGCTTTCGATCACGGCGATCTGGGCCGGGTGGGCGACGTTGACATAGAAGCAGCCGGCCTCCGCATCGAAGACCGTCCACCGGGTTCGGCCCGACACCGGGACGTCCGCGATCATCGCTCGGGCGCTCACATCGACGACCGAGACCGTGAAGGATCCCGGGAGCGAAGGGTCGCCCACGTTCGCGGCAAGCAAGAGACTCCGGGCGGGATCGTAGGCCAGCCCGTTGGGTTTCACGCCTACCGCGACTTTGGCCAGGGCCTCCTCGTGATCGGCAGAGAAGATCCCGACCGTGTTCTCCCCGCGATTCGAGGTGAACACCAGGTCGTGCTCTTCGGAGATCAGCGCTCCGGCGACCGCTTCGAGGCGCGGGATGGAACGCAGATACTTGCCGGCCTCGCAGTCGATGACGTCCAGGGTGTTGTTCGCGGTGTGCGCGACGTAGAGCTGCCGTCGCGACCGGTGCACCGCGGCGTGGTCGAATCCGCCCGGCCCGTGGTGGGCGGGGAGGGGGATCTCGCCGACTGGTTCCAGAATCATGTGTGCCTCCTACTTCTGGCTGTTCGTCTTGTCGAGGGCCGCCTTGAGTCCCCGGGCAAGCTTCGCCGGATCATCAGTCGCCCAGAAATGCATGTAGAAAAGACGGGGCATGTCCATCAGGCCGTGGTTGTGGATCGCCGTCACGTCGATCCCGTTCTGGAGCAGGGTCTGCGCCACCGGGTTCACTTCCTTGTCGATCAGCACGAAGTCCCCGGTAATCGCCGCCTTTCCATCCGCGGTGGGCTGGAAATTCAGAACCGTGGTCACGCCCATGGCGGGGAGCAGCGGGTGCCCGATCTCCGTGATGGCTTCCACGCGCGGGACCGTGACCTGGAACACGCCGCCCCCGATGTCTCGGCCCGCGCGCCCGAGCGCCTGCTCGATTGGCTTCGGGTCAAGGCCCGCCACGGTGGCCGGGGCAGACGGGGCGCTGACGCCGGAGGGTGTCCCACTGGCAGACAGGGCCTGCCGAAGCGCCGTGGCCAGCTGGACCGCGTCCCCATGGCCCTCGTAGTGCATGTACATGACGTGTGGCGACATCTCGTTCAGGTGATTGTGAACCGCCGTGACCTCAAGCCCTCCCGCGAACAGGCCGGCCATCACCGGCGGAACCTCCTGATCGAGAAGCACGAGGTCGCCCATGACCATCACTTGGCTTCCGATCTGCTTGAACGCGGCGTAGGACCCGAGGGCGAACGGGGCCTTGACGGGCACCCCCTTCACGGTAACGGCCAAGTCGGTCCTTGGCATGCCGATCCGGAAGACGTCGCCGGCCTGCAACTGACCTGACTTGCCGAGCGCCTGTTCCACCGCCTTCCAGTCAGGGTCCACGGCGCCCGCAAGGCCGGGAGCGGCGATGATGACGGTTGCAACAAGAATGCTGATCACATGCTTTGATATGTGAAAGCTCATGGTGAATCTCCCCTCTTGACCCCACGAATCGTGAGGTCATCGAACGCGGTCACGGAATCCGCCTTTGTCCACAGCCCGACGCGGCCGGACTTCAAGCGAGTGTCCCGGTGCTCCACGCACAGCTGGCCGTCGAGCCACGCCTGCATGCGGTCCTCCACGGCCACCACACGGAGGGTGTGCCATTGCCCCAATGTGGGTGCCTTGACGTTGCTGGTCGCGATCTGGCGGCGGCCTCGGTCATAGACGTAGAGACGGACATTGTCCTCGAGCGCATTGGCACGGACGACGTAGTACCGGCCTTCTGAGAAGCGGAACACGATGCCACCCGAGGCGTCCTCTTTGCCGGAGATCGGCTTGAACTTCATCGAGACGTCGATATCCGAGTACGGGCCCAGTGGGGTGAGAATGAGGTTGAACTGGTTCTTGACTGCGCGCTGTACCAGGACTCTCGCTCCATTCGGAGCACCCGGCATGTCCTCGACCGCCCACTTGCCCTCGACCGTGGTCCAGCCATCTATGGCGGTCTTGTCGAAGTCGAGCGTCTCCCCTGGGAGGGTACTCGGCACGGCCAGCTCCGGGGCGGCAAGCGCAGGGCGTCCGCGCGTGAGCCCGTATCCACCGAGTCCCCCCAGGATAGTCCCGAGAACCGCACGTCGCGACATCAGCATACGCTCGCGCTAGTGTTTCGAGCGGCAGTAGGCGTACAAGGCGTCGTAGGCGGGGAACTGTCGCGCCATGTTCTCGACGTCATCCTTGCTCGTGGCCTGAAATCCCGTAGCCAGCGCGTAAAGCCCGGCTGATTCGGGGGTGAGCTGCCGCTGGGCGGTGTCTGCTCCTCGCACGATCAGGGCGAGTGCATGGAGGGCCGGGTCGTCGAGCTTGTACTTGTCCAGGAAGGCATCAAAGGAACACTGCTCACCGTGATGCCCCAGCTCCACGTCGGGAACGTCGTAGGGAATGGCCTGCTCCCGCTCGGCGACCTTCATGACCTCGCCGGCGGGAACGAAGAGGAATACCGGTTCGCGATCAATGAACCGATCGATCAGCCAGGGACAGGCGATGCGGTCCACGCGCGCTTTTTCTCGGGTCACCCATTTCATCGAGGTGTCCTTTCAGTTAGAGGTAGTGGGTTCAGGTTTGGTTGCTCGGAATCTTGCTGTCCGAAACTTGCGTCACGTCAGCCATCGAGTTTCACCTCAATGCCGCGCCCGAGCGCGCGAGCATTCTCGTAGACCACGATCGCGGCCGCGACGTCTTGCAGGGCCGTCCCCGAGCTGTCGAAGATGGTGATCTCGTCGCTCGCGGGTACGCCCGGGGCGTGCGCCCGGCGACGACATCGCCGAGCTCCGCATGGACCTGCGCGCGCGTCAGCAGGCCGGCGGCGAGGACATGTTGCAGCTCGCCGATCTCCGCGCACTGATCGAGGACATCGACGACGAGCGTCGCGGATGCGGCAAGCGCAGGCTCGAGCTCCTGCTTCCCCTGGCTATCCGCGCCGACGGCGGCGATGAACATGCCGGGCGGCACGTCGGCCGCCATCATGAACGCGCGACGAGCGGGCGTACACGTCACGCAGACGTCACTGTCACGAAGGGCGGCCGGCAGGTCCTTCGTGGCCTCCACCCGCAGGCCGAGACTCGCGGCGGTGCGCGCGGCCATGCTCTCCGCGCGCGCGTGGTCGGACGTCGAGGACCCACGCGCGCTGCAAGGGCAGGACGGCGGCAATCGCCGCGAGCTGGAGCTCGCCCTGTACGCCGCAACCGACGATCGTGGCCGTCCGTGCGTCGCGCCGAGCGAGGAACTTCGCGGCGACGGCGGTGGCGGCCGCCGTGCGAAGTGCGGTCACGCTGCCGGATTCGATGATGGCGAGCGGCACGCCGTTGCTCGCATCGGCGAGCACGATCGTGCCCTGGATGGTCGGGAGCCCGAAGCGTCGCGGGTTGTCCGGGAAGTTCGCGTTGGTCTTGGCCGCGAAGTAGCTGCGCTCACCGATGAGGCCGGCCGCCTTGATGTGGAAGCCGCCGTCCGCTGCGGGCACGCCAAGAACGCCGGGGCCCAGGGTACGGCCTTCGGCATGGAGGCGGAACGCGCGCTCCACCGCGGCGATACAGTCGGGAAGCGTCAGGAGATCGAACACGTCACGGCGCGACAGGACGATGAGTCGGTCCGAAGATCCGTTCATGGTCGAGAGCTCCTTCGAGACCCGAATGGACCGTTCGGTTCCCGCACGGAGTGTGGCGAGCGCCCGTGAGAGCTCGATCGGCAAAGCTGCCCCACTGGCCAAGAGCCAACCGCCAAGGCGAATGAGAGCAATGCCGACCGCATAGCGCCCCCGGTGCCGGGGAGCGAGTTCCCGCATCAGGGTGTGCGCCCGAGCAACCGCCCGAGCTTCGGTGATTCGATCGTGAGCCTGCTGCTGGACTGCATACCAGTTCTCTTCCATGGCCTTACTCCTTCCGGCTCGCGCCCGCATAGAGCCCTTCGAAGAGGGCGAGGCCGTGGGCAAGCACATCGTTGTCATCTGGATACGCGGCGAGAAACCCGCGGAGAGCCAGGTCGATCCCGCGCGCCTCGTCCCGCGGAAACTTCCCGTCGCGAAGGTCCGCCTCGTGAACGATCTCGGCGAGGTGCGTGAGCCGGCGGTCCCGAAGGCCGGCCCGCTTGATGAGTGTCTCGAACGTGCAGTCGTCCCCGACGTGGCTGAGCTCTGCCTTCGGGGTGTCGAAGGGGATCGCGCCCGAGGGGAACTCGTTGGGGGCAGCGAAGAGGAACGTCGCCTCCGGATCGATGAATCGCTTGATCAGCCAGGCCGACGCAATGCGGTCGACATGGGGACGGGGACGTGTGACCCACCGCTGTCCCCGGAGGGCACGAAGGTCAAGTGTGGGCTTGTCAGGGCGTGTCGGCTTTTCGGGCGGGCGCTTACGCATGTCTATTGCCTCCCTCAGTCGCTCGACTTCGGCGCGTCCCGGCGCGTCGAAGAAGTCGAGCTCCCGAAGCTTCTCGAAGTCCTTCGTGAGCTGGGTCAGGTCCCGGTCAACCCGAGCGCTCGCGGCGGCGGACTTCCGCTCGAGAGCCTGGATCACCTTCCGGTAGCGGGTGGCGATCTGCCGGTACTCGGGGTCGCGGGCCTCATGGAACAGGCGAATGATGTCCGTCCGGCTCATGTTCTCGATCTGGTCGACGCGGAGGAGGATCGTCTCGCCCCGCTCCCGCTGGATCTCCTGGCCAAGCCACTGGAATTGCTCGTAATTGTCCGGTGTGTCCGGCAGGAGATACACCGTGCGCTTCAGCGCGACGGCGCCCAGGGCCCGGAGCCGGCGCCATACGCGCACGCGCAAGCTGGATGGGTTCGGCGGCAGACTGACTATGAGCAAGAGGAATTGGGTATTCATTGTTGTCCTCATGTAACAACTGTTGCATCACCTTGTCAAGGTCTCTTTTTCGAGTCCAGCCGTGGTCCCATTTGCCGCGGCGCACTATCTCGAGCTTGACTGTCGTGAAACACTAGTTTCATACTAGAAACAGAATAAACACGAGACTCGGGCTGCTGATCCGGACAACTGCACGAGCCGTAAGGAGCGACACCATGGATGAGGCTTGGTACATAGTCGAGCAGCAGATTCGCGAACGACACACCGAAGCCCGGGAGGTCGCCCGGATCCGAGCTCTGACTCACGATCGCGCCTCGACGGCGCGTCGGATGAGCTCCGTCCGGACCACGATCCTTCGTCGTCTGGCGACGTGGGCTCTTGGCTCGCGCAATGCCCGGAACCGCTGCGAGTCCGAGCGAGCAAGGACACCACCATGCACCAGGCCGTCGACGTAATACCGGACCACAACCCTTAACGTTCCACCTGGAGGAGCGGGCATGCGATACCAACTGACCCCGATCAACACTCGTCCGTGGCTGCTCAATGGTCTCTCGCTGCGGCTCATAGAGAGCCACTACGAGAATCACTACGGCGGGGCGCTCCGCACGTTGAACGCGATCACGGAGCAGCTCGAGTCGCTCGACTTCGACAAGACTCCGGGCTATGTGGTCAACAGCCTGAAGCGTGAACAGCTGATCGCGCTCAACTCGACATTGCTCCACGAGCTGTATTTCGCCAGCATGGCATTCGGCGATGGGAGGCCGACCGAGGTACTCGCTCAAGCGTTCACCCGCGACTTCGGATCGGTGGATCGTTGGCGCAGTGAGTTCGTCGCAATGGCGAAGGGCTTGGCCGGCGGCTCAGGATGGGTACTGCTGGTCTATGTCCCCCGGGATCGCCGGCTCATCAATCAGTATGCGGGCGATCACGGGCAGGCCATGGCCGGGGGCATTCCGATCCTGGCCCTCGATATGTACGAGCACGCCTACCATATCGACTTCGGGGCCAACGCGACCGCGTACATCGATACGTTCCAGCGCAACATCGACTGGAACGCGACCCAGACGCGGTACGAGGATGCCTCACAGGTCCAGGCACCGCGACCCCTCGTCCAGAAGGAGTTCGGGGATCTGCCGGGTGTTGGGGTCGAGGAAGTCAAGGCGATGCTGGATTCCGGCGAGCCGGTCCAGATCATCGATGCTCGTCCGAGGTCATACATTTCCCGGCAGCAGGACATCATGGACGGCGCTGTCTGGCGTGATCCGGAGCGTGTCCAAGATTGGATCGGGGAACTGTCGAAATCGGACCCGGTTGTGGTGTTCTGCGCTTATGGCTTTCACGTGGGATGCAAGACGGCGATTACGCTACGCGAGGCTGGATTCGACGCGAAGTATATGAAAGGTGGCCACTCGGCGTGGAAAGCGATCGGAGGCCGGCTCAAGCTGTACACCTAACGGTTCACCGCATTCGCGTGGCGACCGGGCCCGGACATCCTCACGGCGATTCATGCCTCAGAGTGGATTCAGGCTCAGGCTCACGGGCCGGGTGGGCGGGAGCCACGGAACCCCGGGTGGCGGCCGGCAGTTCACGTCTCGAACTCCGCGTCGGTTCGTAGCCCGGCGCGAGCGGTTTCACGAAGGCGTTCTGCAACAGGCGGCCCGCGGTCTCCCATCGTGCGATCTCCGGACGATCCACTCGCCCGGAGATCGGGACCACGGTCGCGACCTCGCCCCGTAGGTGGTTCTTCAAGACCTTCGCGCCGATCCCAACCAAGCCCGCGTAAAGCCGGTGGCGGAACCCCTTCTCGGCCACCGCCTCGTCGTCGGTGCCCACCTTGACACCCCGGAACAGCGGTTTGACGTATCCGTCGATGGCGCCGCCCTTCATTCGCAGCTCCGAGTACGACAGAGAACTCGCCCGCGGTGATCTCGAACCCGCCGTAGGCCCGGACGAGGTCCTTCAATCGGACCAGGTCGGCGCCTTCGATCTGTGCCGTGACATCCATATCGGCACTCCCCGCCTGCGGCTGCAGGGTCACCGTGAGGTCGGTCGCTCCGCGACCCATGAGCTGGCCGGTGAGTCTCGCGACTGCCGGACCGTCCCGCCGCTGGTTGCCGAGATGCTCGATCGTGAGGTTGGTATCGGTCATCTGCAGCCGGTAGGCTGGCCTCGCGGCCCGGTTCACGAACCCGAAGGTGCTCTTGATCACTTCGAGGCGTTCGATGCGGAACTCGGTGCTCGTCCTCGTAGCCTGCTTCGCAGCGTCCGCGGTCTGTTGCGCCCGGGCCTTCTCCACTTCGGCCGTATGGGGCAGGTGCAGGTACTCCAAGGCGACCCCATGCACGAGCACGCGTTCGAGGATCAACCGCGTGGTCTTCGGCGCGTACTCGATGTTCCCGACGAGTGACAGGCTGCCGTTACGGACGGCCAAGTTGTAGCGATTGGTGATCGGCTTGAAGTAGTCGAGGGCGACCTGGTCCAGCCGGAGCGCGGCCTGTACCCCCACATGTGGCTCGGCGAGGAAGTCAGCGCGGCCGTCGAGCCAAACCGAACCCGCGTCGAACACCACCGCTTCGAGATGGATCGGTGACGGATACACTTGCTCCTGCGACGCGATGTTGCGGATGTTCTCGGCGTTGAGATTGAGGTGACTGACGTGGAGCGGCTTGAAGGGCCCCTGATCGACATAGGTGACATCACCGTCTATGATGCGCAGCCGATTGATCTTGAGGTCCAACGCCAGCGCTTCCAGCGCGTGTTGCCACCCACGCTCCTTGAGTGGCACGTCGCTAGCGGCTTCGGTACGAACCTGACGGAGATTGAGAAACGCCGTGGGGCGATCAAATGTCAGATCTGCCACGACGCGTCGGTGGAGCAGGGCGCGCCAATCGACGGCTGTCACGAAGCGTTCAATATGGACCAGAGGCGGATCGGGGTTCTCGTCCTGCACTAGGCTCGCATCGCGGACCTCAATGGAGGCGTTCCACAGATGGACCCGCAGCATTGGAATCCGCACCGTGTACCCGGTCAGACGCCGATTGGCTTCCGTTTCCATGTAACGGCGGACCGGCTCGTCCAACGATCGGGCCACACCATAGAACAAGACAGTAGTCCGAGCATCGCGAGCGTCCCGAACACCCAGAGCCAACGGCGGCGAATCGAAAGCCCCATCGTCGTGACACCTCCCACCAGGCTCTGTCTCTGCATACCGCGTGCAGATGTGCGCTGCCTGACCCTGGACGGCATACTCGCCCGATATCAGGGAGGTGTAGAAGCCGCTCGGTCTCGATCGTCGCGCGCGGTGCCCACGAGTTACTGGCGCTGCTACTCTTTCCCGGTAAACCTTACGGCCTGGCATCCGGCGTTTGTGGCATGGCGCCCCCCTGCGCATTCCTGCGCATTATTGAGCGCTTGCACGGGAAATGCTTTGGGAGGCGGAAAGGAGGAAGGCCATGCTCAACCCGGCTAGTGGGTTCAGGGGGCTCTCGATCGCGGCAATGGACGGAGACATCGGCAGCATCCGCGACCTGTACTTTGACGACATCACGTGGACCATTCGTTACTTGGTGGTGGATACCGGCAGCTGGCTGCCCGGCCGTCAGGTGCTGATCTCCCCGTTGTCGGTGGGCGGGGAGCGGGTGGCCGGCAAAGTGGCCGTAAACCTCAGTCGGGAACAGGTGGAGAACAGCCCGCCGATGGACGCCGACAAGCCGGTGGACCGTCAGCAGGAGGAAGCGCTCGCGCGCTACTACAACCAGCAATACTACTGGGAAGGCCCGTATCGCTGGGGTCTGATGGCCTATCCCGGGATGCCGCCGGTGCCGGTTCCCTCGCCCGTCTCGCCGGGGCTGGAGGAGATTGCCGCCCGCGACAGCCCTAAGGGAGATCCGTACCTCCGGAGCGCGCGCGACGTGACCGGCTACTACATCGCCGCACTCGACGGCGACATCGGTCACGTGGAGGACTTCCTGATCGACGAGCCGGCATGGGCGATCCGCTACCTAGTGGTCGATACACGCAACTGGTGGCCCGGCAAGAAGGTAGTGCTTTCGCCCGAGTGGATCAAGACGGTGAGCTGGCCGGAGTCGAAGGTCCACGTTGGTCTCCGTCAGAACGACATCAAGGCGGCGCCGGAGTACGATCCAAGCCGGGCGTTCGAGCGGGAGTACGAAACCCGGCTCTTCGAGCATCATAGCCGGCCGAAGTACTGGGAGCGGGAAAGCCGGTGAGGGATCGTCAAAGGAGCGATTGAAGTCGCATTCTGTCCTAGCGATTTACGGGGGAGAGGATGATCAAACTACTGCTCCTGCTGAGTATGACTTCGATAGGCCTCATTGCCGCGGTGATCGTGTTCCTTGGGGTTGCTTGGCTCGTCGTAGCCGTGCCGGTCGTCTTGCTACTCGGTGGTTGTTCGGGCGCGTGTGCGCTGCGTCGACGCGGCTTGGCGCGGCAGGCTGCGATGCGCCCCGGAAGCCCGGGGCTGTAGCGCTACCGGCTCGGCCGCAACGGTGATGGCGAAGCTGCTCGGCGGCTTGCTGCACCTCACAGTTTGGGTTGCTGAGATTAGTCAGTTTGTGGCTGTCGTTGGCATGGCGATACTGACGACCTCAGTGATCGCATGGGGCTGCGCGGGGAGCGATCGGTGGAGTCTTCGGGATGCGATTAGGCTCACGGCGGCGGTGACCCTGGTGATGGTTCTCCTCGGCGCCATCGCTATTTTGGTGTTGTCGGTCCGAGGAATGTCCTGAAGTGATCAGGTCACCGAGTAGCTCGGGCGCTAGACCCGCGGCATCTCTAGGGTCGAATTGGACCTTCGTCCAATATCTGCCGGGCCACGGTGAGCCTAGAGTGGCGAGGATTGGGGCGGAAAATCCCACGCGAACCGCCAGATGCAGGAGGGCCACGATGAACCAATCCAAGCGCAGTTTCATCAAACAGGGGCTCGGCTTACTTGCAGCGACTGGTCTAGTGGCCGGCCGAGGAAAACACGCCGAAGCGCTCGAGCCGCCGGAAGTCCCACCGTCGATGAAGGTCCCCGGCGCCGGAATGAGCGAGTATGGCAACCCCGCCAAGTACGAACGCAAGGTGACACGTACGCTGATTCGTTCGCAGCCCGGCACGACGGGTAGCGGCGCCTCACGCACGCCGCTCGAGTCGCTCGAGGGGATGATCACGCCCAGCGGACTGCATTTCGAACGCCACCACAGCGGCGTGCCCGACATCGATCCGGACACGCATCGGCTCCTCATCCACGGCATGGTGAAGCGTCCGCTGATCTTCACCGTGGATGCGCTCCTGCGGTATCCACTGATCTCCCGGGTGCACTTCCTCGAATGCTCTGGCAACAGCCAGGTCCTATACCAGCCGGCGCCGCCGAATCTCACTGCCGGTGAGACGCACGGGCTCGTCGCCTGCAGCGAGTGGACCGGGGTGCCGCTGCGCGTGCTGCTCGAGGAGGCCGGTGTCGACCGCAACGCGCAGTGGATTCTCGCCGAAGGCGCGGACTCCGCAGCCATGAGTCGCAGTGTCCCGATCGCGAAGGCGATGGACGATGCGATCCTCGCACTGTTCCAGAACGGTGAGCGGCTGCGGCCGGAGAATGGCTATCCCGTGCGGCTGTTCCTGCCCGGGTGGGAAGGCAACATGAGCGTGAAGTGGCTCCGGCGCCTCAAGATCGTGTCCGCGCCGATCATGACCAAGGACGAGACGTCACGCTACACCGACCTCCAGAGTGACGGCAAGTCGCTCATGTTTACGTACCCGATGGGGGTCAAGTCCGTCATCACCCGTCCCTCGCACGGGATGACGCTTCGGGCCGCCGGGCTCCATCAGATCTCCGGGCTCGCGTGGTCGGGCAACGGAACGATTAGGAAGGTCGAGGTGTCGACCGACGGCGGCAGGACGTGGACGGGGGCGCCGCTCGTGGCGCCCGTGCTGCCGCGTGCGCTCACGCGATTCCGGCTGCCGTGGAAGTGGGACGGCACCGCGACCCTGCTCAAGTCGCGCGCCACCGACGATACCGGGGCGGTGCAGCCAGAGCGCGACAAGTTCATCGCCGATCATGGCACCAACGCCATCTTCCACTTCCACGGCATCCAGGCCTGGGGCGTCGCGGCGAACGGCGAGGTGAAGCATGTCTATGCGTGATCTGTTCGGCGTGGCACTCGCGCTGGCGGTCGGCGGCTGTGTGAGCACGGGCTTGACCCCAAGCGCGATGGAGAGTCCGAACCTCGGGCGCGAGGCGACGCCGGCGCAGATCGCGGGTTGGGACATCAGCGTGGGACCTGACGGCATGGGGTTGCCGCCTGGCCAAGGCACGCCGGCGACGGGAGCAACCGTGTACGAGCAGAAGTGCCAGGTGTGTCACGGCGCGAAGGGGGTGGGGCAGCCGAACGATCGGCTCGTCGGCGGCCAGGGGACGCTCGCGAGCAAGGCGCCGGTTCGCACGATCGGCAGCTACTGGCCGTACGCGACGACTGTCTTCGATTACGTGCGCCGCTCGATGCCCTACATCCAGCCGCACTCGCTCAGCGACAACGAGGTGTATGCGGTCACCGCGTACCTGCTCAGTCTCAACGGAATCATCGGGGAGAACGACGAGATGAACGCGCAGACGTTACCCAGGGTGAAGATGCCCAACCAGTCGAACTTCATCATCGTGTATCCGTCGCGAGGGAAGTAGGCAGATCAGCTGAGGGAAGAGTTGAGCGGCTGTCCACTCTTGCCACCGAATTGGCTCACCTCAATATCGATGTGTTCCTCACGAGAATCGCGATCGTGGCCGCGCGATACACTCGCTGATGAGGGGTTGCGGCCTAATTCAATTCTCTCATGTCGGCCGGCGACAGCATCAGCTCCGCTGCGCCCGCATTCTCTTCAAGGTGTTCGAGATCGGCGGTGCCGGGAATCGGGAGCATCACCGGCGATTTCGCCAGGAGCCAGGCAAGCGCGATCTGGGCAGGCCGGGCGCGGTGTGTTTTCGCCAGGGATTTGACCTTCGGAGATTTCAGAGCCGCACCCGCGCCCAGCGGGTACCACGGCAGAAACGCGATACCCAGTTTTTCGCATGCCTTGAGGACCTTCTCCGAAGAGCGGTTCTCGAGGTTGTACTCGTTCTGCACCGACACGATGGCGCAGATGCGGCGCGCTTCTTCCAGTTGCCTGACGCTGATATTGGACAGACCGACGTGGCGGATCTTGCCGGCGCGCTGCCCGTCGGCCAGGGCGCCGACCGAGTCCGCGAACGGGACCTTCGGGTCCGGCGCGTGCAACTGGTAGAGGTCGATGCGCTCAAGCTTCAGGCGCTTGAGGCTGCCGTCGATGGCGCGCTTGAGGTGCTCGGGCCTGCCATCCGGATCCCAGGCGCCCGGGCGTGGCCGCAACAGTCCACCCTTCGTAGCGATCACCAGATCCTTCGGGTATGGATGGAGCGCTTCGGCGATGAGCTCTTCGTCCACGTCGGGGCCGTAGCTGTCGGCGGTGTCGAAGAAATTGAGGCCCAGGTCGTATGCCTTGCGCAGTACGGCGTGCGCGGCGGCACGATTCTTCGGCGGTCCCCAGATGTTGGTGCCGCATACGCGCATCGCGCCGAAGCCGAGGCGGTTGACGGTCAGGTCGCCGATGCGGACGGTAGAAGCCATGCGCCAGTTTAGACTAGGCGAATGCAGGGCAACAGCAGCTCTGTCGTCGTCTTGTCACATTGCGGGCGTACGAGCTTCGCCGCCGCGGACGGACGCTCGGCTCGGTCATTGTCGCCGCCGCGATCTCGTACGACCGGAGGCGCGCTGACTGATCGTGGATGTGCGATACCACCATCAGCTCGTCGGCCTGGGTGCGTTCCACGAAATCGCGCATCTGCGCGGCCACGGTGCCCGGCGAGCCGACGAACGACACGCGCGAGCGCCGAAGCGGATCGCCGGGATCGGACAGGTCGCGCTCCCACTCCTTCGACGGCGGCGGCAATTGGATCGGGCGGCCGGATCGCAGGCTGGCGAACGACTGGCGTCCAGACGACGCCAGGAATCGGGCCTCGTCGTCGGTGGCCGCGGCCACCACATTGACCCCCAGCATCAGGTACGGGGCAGAAAGCTGAGCGGACGGCGTGAAGCGCTCTCGATAGATGCCGATCGCGTCGAAGAGCATGGCGGGCGCGAAGTGCGAGGCGAACGCGAACGGCAGGCCCAGCGCCGCGGCCACCTGCGCGCCAAACGTGCTGGAGCCGAGAATCCAGATGGGCACCCGCAGGCCGGCGCCGGGCACCGCCTGCACGGGCTGACGGGGTTGAGGGTCGGCCAGGAACTCCATCACCTCGAGCACGTCATTGGGGAAGTTGTCGGGATCGGCGTTCAACGTGCGCCGAAGGGCCATCGCGGCGGACCGGTCCGTGCCCGGAGCGCGACCCAGGCCGAGATCGATGCGGCCGGGGAACAGCGACTCCAGCGTGCCAAACTGTTCGGCCACCTGCAGGGGCGCGTGGTTCGGCAGCATGATCCCCCCGGCCCCAATCCGGATGCGAGATGTACCAGCCCCCACGTGACCAATCAGCACGGCCGTGGCCGCGCTGCCGATGCCGGGCATGTTGTGGTGCTCGGCCAGCCAGAACCGCGTGTAGCCCAGCCGCTCTGCGTGCTGCGCCAGCTCCAGCGTGTGGCGGAAGGCCAGTGCCGGCGTGCCGCCTTGGACGATGGGAGAGAGATCCAGGACCGAGAGCGGAATCATCTCCTCCAGGATACACGCTCGGAGTGAGCGGTTGGCGGGCGAGGCAACCTGGCTCGGTAGGTACGGGCCCGCTCACGGCCGGTTTGGCTCTTGGTCGGCCGGGACTCGTGGTCTACCCGCTCTCCAAGCCTGGTCAGAGCGGATCACCGGGGCGTCACGGTTTATTGTCGTGGAACCCTGTGAAATAGAAGGGGCAGGCGAGGGCGTTTTGGGCGTCCCTGTGTATTGACCTTCCTGAGAACTCAAGCTCCGTCCTGATAGGGTCTCCATACAGGGTGGGTGGGCAGCTTATAGATCCTGTGCGCGATTGTTGACTCGGACTCTACTCAAGTTCGTGCCCAACCTGTGCCTAACTCAGGCACACTCCAGCGCATTCCAGCACAGAAGGTTTTTTAGGCCGATCCTCGTTGAGGGATTCGCCACCATGTGTGTACCTAGGTGCGCCTTCTTGTTCGGGCACGATTTCCGCGATGACTTCCGGGAAGAATCCATGCCAGGTGGTCATCGAGAAAGAGATGACGTGTCCCAGTTCCCCTTCCGAGCAGGGGACAATGACCTTCCCTATCCGGGACGCGAATGACATTCCGATTCCAAGGCACGGGCAGAGCCAGTTGGACATGCAGTTCTGGCTGAAGCAGGCCGAGGCCGAGAGCACGGCATCCGGGTAGAGAGCGGGGCGCCACTGGCCCCCGTGATGCCGGTCGGCTACGATAGCGCCCGCCATGCTCTCCCGCGCTCAGGAGGCACGCGTCCTAGAGGTTCTCGGGAGTCACTCACCGGGGCCCATCGAGACCTACTGCCAGAGCATCTGGCGATCGCTGCCAAGATCCCGCCCGGGGCACTTGCCAGAACTCGCGGTTTGTTCGAACCCTCCATGCAACTGCCAGAAACGCCTGCTGATGAATCGCAGAACATTCCTTACGATGGTCACTGGCAGTCTCCTCGCCGCGCCGCTCGCCGCCGAGGCGCAGCAAGTGGGGAAGGTCGCCCAGATGGCCATTCTCGGCTCTACGAGGGCCGAGGATCTGCCGCAATTGGAGGGCTTACGACAGGGATTGCGCGAGCATGGCTATGTCGAGGGACAGAACATCGCCATTGAGTACCGCTGGGCGGAAGGCAGATTCGAGCGGCTCCCCGAGCTCGCGGCGGAGCTGGCGAAGCTCAAGCCGGCCGTAATTGTGGCGCTCGTCACGCAGGCATCGCTGGCTGCCAAGAATGCTACGAATACGATTCCAATCGTTATGGTTGGGGTCGGGGATCCTATCGGAGCGGGGCTTGTTCCTAGTCTTGCCCGACCTGGTGGGAACGTCACTGGCAATTCATCCGTCTCTGTCGAGGTCATGGGCAAATCGCTTGAGATCCTCAAGGAGGTCGCTCCCGAGCGGCGGCGGGTGTCAATTCTCTGGAACCCGGCCAACGCGACCTTCCAGACTCAGATGGTGAAGGAGGCGGAGGCGGCGAGCCGTCGCTTGGGGCTCCAGGCGCAAACTATCGCGGCGAGCGATGCCAGAGGGATCGACAAGGCCTTCCAGTTGATGACGCGAGAGCGAGCCGAAGCGCTGGCTGTCCTTGGCGACCCGCTGTTCATCGCCGAGCGTACCCGGATCGCCACGCTCGCCGCAAAGGGCCGTCTGCCGTCCGTGAGCGGGGTCAGGGAGTACGCGGATGCCGGGGGCCTGCTGGCCTACGGCCCTAACTTCTACGAATTGTATCGACGGGGCGCCGCCTACGTGGACCGTATCCTCAAGGGTGCCAAACCCGGTGACCTTCCGATCGAGCAGCCCACCAAGTTCGATCTCGTCATCAATCAGAAGACCGCCAAGGCGCTCGGACTGACGATCCCGCCGTCGCTCCTCCAGCGCGCGGACCAGGTGATCGAGTGAATCGACGACGAGGCGGACGTTGACCTTGATCATGCCCTGTCTCCTTCGGCTGGTGTGGGGGGCCAGGCAGCGAGAAGCTGCTTCTGCACGTATTACAGGATGCCATCCTGCACATAGTCGACCTCGATCGCCCTGTCGATGCGCAGCGTCTCACCCCGGGGCTCAGCATCGTGTTGTGAAGGGCAACTACGCGCCATGTCGCGTCCTCCTTCGTGAAGATACGGTGGACACGGGGCGGCGACGTGCCGGATCTTCGAAGAGTCTTTGCGGCACCGCGTGTGATCCAAGAACCCTGCGCGCGATCTAGGCTAGGGGCGCAAGAGACTTGGAGCGGCGGGAGCAGCTCTCGGACCTGGGCCTGATCATACTGATGTCGGCGGGGCCCCTCGTCGCGCTGCGGCCGCTGCAGAACGCGCCCTTCATCGACGACTGGGCGTACGCCTGGTCGGTCGAGCACCTGCTTCGCACCGGGGAGCTCAAGATCCTGGACTGGTCGGTGAGCCTGAACGTGGCGCAGGTGCTCTGGGGGGCTCTCTTCTGCGTCCCGTTCGGTTTCTCGTTCACGGCCCTGCGGCTCTCCACCTGGGTGGCCTCGTTGCTGGCGCTCATCGGCCTCCACACCCTGCTCCGCGAGCTCGGCGCGAGCCGCCGCGACACCCTCATGGGCGTCGCGCTCGTGTGCTTCTATCCCGTCTTCTTCATCCTGTCCTTCTCCTTCATGACGGACGTCCCCTTTGTCACGATGGTGATCTGGTTCTTCGCCGCCCTCGTCCGGGCTATTAATCGAGACTCGGCCCGCGCCCTCGCCGCCGCGCTCCTGTTCGCCTGCGTCGCGGTCGCCATCCGGCCGGTGGGAGTCTTCGTTTCCGGGGTCCTCCTCCTGGCGTCGCGGCTCCCCTCGATCGGATGGGACCCCCGGATCCAGCGCCTCGCCCTTGCGGCTGCGCCCGTCGTCGTCGCGGCACTCCTGATGCTCACCCGCCAGGAACTCACGGCGCACCGCGCGGACCTGACCTGGATTGAGGGCTCGTGGCCATGGAGGATGGCGAACGTGAGGGTGAACGTGAGGGTCGCCCTCGAAGAGATGCCCAGGTGGCTCGTCATGAATCTCACGGTCGTGATCGGGACGCTCGGCGCCGCGCTGGCGCCGTTGGCGCTCGGCAGCCTCACTCGCCGGAACGTGCGCGCGGCGCTTCCGGGCGCGCTGCTGGTCGCCGCAGCCCTCTCAGCCGGGCTTCTCCTCGGCGACAGGGTTCGGGCCCCGCTCGATCCGGAGTTCATCTGGAGTCTGCGGGAGCTGGGGGCGACGGAGGCGCTCGTTCCGCTGGCGACGCCGCCCACCCCGCCGCCCGGGTGGCCCCTCGGGGCGACGGTCGTGGCCACCGTCCTGGTGGCCCTGGCGCTGGCGCCACTTGTGCGACGAAGGCCGGCCGGCGAAGCCAGAAGCCTCGCATGGGGCGCGCTGGGCTATTTCGTGCTGGCCACGGCGCTGTTCCTGTTCTACGACCGTTACGTGCTGCCTCTCGTTGTGCTCGTGACCGCGCTCCGACTGGGCACGGTGGGGATCCAACGGCCGCGCCTTGTCTTGGCGGGCGTGGCAATGCTCGCCATCATCAGCGGTGTGGGCACCTGGGATCATCTGCAGTACAGCCATGCGCTCTGGGATGCGGTGGCCTGGGCTCGACGAGCGGGGATCGAAGAGCGAGAGCTTGACGGCGGATACGTGGTCAACGGGTGGCTGCAGTACGCGCATCCCGAGCATGCCGCTCGCGCGCCGGATGGCAACGTCATGGTGTCCTGGCTCACCGGACATGGGACGCTACGCTACGGCATCGTCAACCGCGCTCCCGCTGGGGCCCGGGTGCTACACGAGGTAGCCTACCGGCGGATTCTCGCGCCCTCGGGCCGTATCTATGTCATCGATCGGATGCCCGAGGCGTCAGGATCTTTGCTATTCAGCCGCGATGTCGGTGGCTAGCTCAGCGTCACCATTCGAAGCTCAAAGAAGGTGTGTGACGCGAGCCGGCCTTATGAAGTTCGGACTGAAAGTACGGGAGAAACGGTACAACAGATACGGTAGTTCCTTCCCAGTTGCGGTCAGCGCTCGGCCTTCCAGTACGCAAGAATCCTGCTTTAACTGATCGGCACAGGCTTTGCCTAATGAAGGATTTAGAGGCCCCCGTGTTTTCCTGGCCGAAAGGAAGGAGGAAGGGTGCATGAAGCCCCCTTGGATAACACTTACGCTGGCGCTGGTGCTTGCCGGCTGCATCAGCTATCCACCGGCTCTCAGCCCGACCAGGGGGCAGACGGCCGATCAACAGATGGTCGACGCCAAGGACTGCGATCATGAGGTTCACGGCCCCATACGGACAATAACGATGGATGTCTTCTCGGCATGGAGTGCAGCGGAGCGCGATAAGTACGTCGCGTGCATGCAGCGCAGGGGGTACACCACTCAATCCGCATCTACTCTGCAGCCTCGCCCAACGCCGGAACAACTGGTGCAGATTAGAGCGGACTTTGAAGCATGCCGCGAACAATCGGGTTATTGGGGCGCCAGCATTACGGAGATAGACCCTGACGGCACGTTTCGATGGACGGGGGACGATCCGGAGGCCAACAAGATCCTGAAGGCCTGCTTGATTGGCAGAGGGCGGAGGATCACGAGTCAGCGGTAGCAGTAACAGCAAGGGTTGCTTGCGATCTTGGCATCCGTTAGGTCCGACTTAGGCTGCTGCCTTTCTGCACTAGGCCCTTCACCCGCGCATTTCCTCAAAGACGGTTCCTTGGCACTTGCCCGGTCTAGACCCCGCTGGCGTCTTCTCAGCGCTGCGCGGCCTGTCCCTAGGCCGGCTAGGTTGACGCTGGCGGTGTACCGGCATAGCATGCCGCTCAGCCGGGCCGGCTCTCCCGTCCCGCGAGATGGCGGCACCGTGCGCTGCGCATCGGGCTTCTGAGCAGCGAGTGTCCGCGTCTGGCCGCTCAGGTTCACGGCGACAGGGCCCACGAATGAAGCGATCGCCGCGGGAGGGTGTTGAAGTTGCCTACGCTCTTGAGCGTGTCGCGCGGCCGTTCCCGCGGAGCTCTCGTGTTATGGGCGCTCGCCATCGTGGCCGCACTGCTGGCCGCGCGCTACTTCGATGCGCCCAACTTGCTACGGACCGGGCTCGAAGCCATCGCGCGGCTCGGCGCATGGGGCCCGGTGCTGTTCGTCCTGCTCTACGTCGCGGCCACGGTCCTCTTTCTGCCGGGATCGATCCTGACCCTGGGCGCCGGCGTCGTGTTCGGCCTGGCTCGCGGCGCGGTCATCGTGTCCATCAGCGCGACCCTCGGCGCTACTGCCGCGTTCCTGGTGGGTCGCTACGTGGCGCGTGACTGGGTGGCCGGCAAGATCGAGGGCAATCCCAAGTTCAAGGCGATCGACGAGGCGGTGGCCCGCGAGGGCTGGAAGATCGTGGGACTCACCCGCCTCTCGCCGGTCTTCCCCTTCAACCTGCTCAACTACGCGTTCGGGCTCACACGCGTGTCGCTCTCGCACTACGTGATTGCGTCGTGGATCGGGATGATGCCGGGCACCGTGATGTATGTCTACCTGGGCTCGGTCGCGGGCAGCCTGGCCGGCGCCGGCGGCGGCACGAGCCGCACGCCGGCCGAATGGGCGCTCTACGCGGTCGGGCTGGCCGCGACGATCGGCGTCACCGTGTACGTGACGCGACTGGCGCGGCGGGCCCTCGCCCGGCGCGCTCAGCTCGGATGAGCGCATGGCCGTGAGCGGCGAGCGCCCCGAACCGATCCTCATCGAGCCCTGGGATCGCCACAATCAGGCGCTCGTGGCGAACGTGCACCCCGACGGCTGGCACAATCCGGAGCCGGCGGGGCGGTACAACCTCGTGGTGATCGGTGCGGGGACGGCCGGGCTAGTGACCGCGGCGGGTGCGGCCGGACTCGGAGCGCGCGTCGCCCTCGTCGAGCGCGAGCTGATGGGTGGTGACTGCCTCAACGTCGGCTGCGTGCCGTCGAAGGGATTGATCCGCGCGGCGCGCGCCGTCGCCGACGTGAACGGGGCAGGGGAATACGGTGTTCGCGTGCCGCCCGGTGTCACCGTGGACTTCGCGGTGGTCATGGAGCGCATGCGCCGGCTGCGCACGGAGCTCAGTCGGACCGACGCGGCCGCGCGCTTCCGGGATCTCGGAGTGGACGTGTTCTTCGGCGCCGCCCGTTTTGCGGCGCCCGATGCCGTCGAGGTCGCGGGCCGCACACTTCGCTTCCGCCGGGCGGTGATCGCCACTGGCGCCCGCGCGGCGGCGCCGCCCATCCCGGGACTCGTCGAGGCTGGGTATCTCACGAACGAGACCGTGTTCACCTTGACCGAATTGCCGCGCCGGCTCGCCGTGATCGGCGCGGGCCCCATCGGCTGCGAGCTGGCCCAGGCGTTCGCCCGATTCGGCGCCGAGGTGTCGCTGCTCCAAGCTGAGGGCCAGATCCTCACGCGCGAGGACCGCGACGCCGCGGAGCGCGTCGAGCGGGCGATGATCCGCGACGGCGTCCACTTGCGCCTGGGCGCGAAGATCGAGCGCGTGGAGCGGAGCGGCGCCGACCGGATCATCTTCTTCACGCAGGGCGGCGGCGCCGAACGGCTCGCGGTGGACCAGATCCTGGTTGGCGTGGGGCGCACTCCCAACGTGGAGGGTCTCGACCTCGAGCGCGTCGGGGTGGCCTATGACCCGCGGCTCGGCGTGGCCGTCGACGACCGACTGCGGACCACCAACTCGAGTATCTACGCCGCCGGCGACGTCGTACCCGGGCACAAGTTCACGCACAACTCGGATTTCCAGGCGCGGATCGTGATCCAGAACGCGCTCTTCTTCGGTCGCGCGCGGGCGAGCGCGCTCACCATGCCGTGGTGCACGTACACGGACCCCGAGATCGCTCACGTCGGCCTCTACGAGCGGGACGCCGCTGCACGGGGCATCGCCGTTCGGACGTTCGTCCAGGAGTTCAAGGACGTGGATCGCGCGGCGATCGACGGCGACACCCTGGGCTTCGTCAAGGTGCACGTGCGGGCGGGCACCGACAAGATTCTCGGCGCCACCGTCGTGGCGCGGCACGCCGGCGAGATGTTGCCGGAGCTGACCATGGCCATCGCCCACGGCATCGGGCTTGGCCGGATCGCCAACGTCATCCACAGCTATCCCACGCAGGTCGAGGCCATCCGCAAGCTGGGCGACGCCTACAACCGCACCCGGCTCACCCCGCTGGTCAAGCGCCTGTTCGGCGCCTGGCTGGCATTCAGCCGGCGGTGAGGCCGGCCCGGCTCGAAAGGACTCCCACATGTCCACGACCTCGACGCGCCTCTTCCTCGGCTTCCTGGCCGGGGCCCTCTCGCACCTGATCTTCCAGGGCGGGCTTGGCAGTGTTCTCTACGCGGCGCATCTGGTGCCGGCCCTGCCCTGGAGCCTCATGCCGGTGCCGCCCCTCGGCGTGCCGAAGAGCCTTTCGTTGGCCTTCTGGGCCGGGCTCTGGGGACTGGTCTACGCCGGGCTCGAGCCGCGACTGACGGCTCGTTTCGGATGGTGGGCGGGTGGGCTCGTCTTCGGCCTCGCGCCTCTGATCGTGTACTGGCTCGTCGTACTGCCGCTGAAGGGTCTCGGCGTCGGCGGCGGCTTTCGTCCCGCGATGGTGCCGATCGAGGTCGCCTTTCACCTGGTGTTCGGCATCGGCACGGCGATCATCTTCCGGTCCGTCCTCGTCCTCGCCCGACGGAGCGTCAGGCCTTGAGCTGCTGCATCAGGTCGAGCAACGTCGCGACGCCCCAGTGCTCGGTGATCCTACCGTCGACGACCCGCATGGCGTCGACGGTGTAGAAACTGACCTTCTTCCCGGTGGCCGGGATACCGAGGAACTCGCTCTGGTGAGTGCCGTGATAGGTCTTGTAGGTGGTCACGAGGTTGCCGGCGGCCACCTGCCAGTGGATCTCGGGACGGAAAGTCTGGGAACGCGGCCCGCAAGCGCTTGTACAGGACCCGCACCCCGTTCTTGTCCGGGGTCGTGCCCGGCTGTGGCGTGTGATCGACAAAATCATCGGCGAACAATTTCTCGAACAGGTCCCAGTTGCCCTTGCCTTGTACTTCCTCGGTGTTCCGGCGAACGACCGCGATTGCTGCGTCGCCCACTGTTGAGTTGCTCATTGTCCTGCCTCCCGCTTTCTATGTCGGGCATTCCAGGGAGGGTCAAGAATGGGTCGCTCGTAGTCCCGGGCGTTCCCGAGAGGAGAATACAATGCCCGAAGGTATTGTTGGGGCAGGGTGGGCCTTCTGTTGGGGATTGACTGCGGCGTCCGGCGCGCTTGTCGGGGTGGTTCTGGGGCTCGTAACGCCCCTCCAGCACCGGGCCATTGCCGCTTTCATGTCGCTCGGGGCGGGCGTGCTGCTTTCAGCTGCCTCGTTCAAGGTCGCATCCGAGGCGCTCATCCTGGCCGGCGCGGCATCCACGGTCGGCGGAATTGTGGCCGGTGCCGCTACGTTCAGCATCGCGAACGCAGCTCTCGCCACCGCCAACGACCGCAAGCGCTGCGGGGAATGCAAGCCGCAGCCGTCGGAAGCCGAGGCGCCGGGCAGCGGCACCTCCATCGCGCTCGGCACCGGGCTCGATGCTGTTCCGGAGGCGCTCGTCCTTGGCGTCACCCTGAGGGCCGGGGGACCCGATCTGGCACTGGTCATCGCCCTGTCGCTCGCGAACGTGCCGGAGGCCCTTTCCGGGACGGCCGGGATGCGTCTCGCGGCCCGCTCATATACTTACGTGCTGCTCCTGTGGAGCGGTACCACGCTTGTTACTGCGGCGATCACCGCTCTTGCTTTCTACCTCCTGAGTGACCTTGGTCCTCACGCGACGGCAATCCTCAAGGCATACGGAGCCGGGGCGCTCATCGCCATGACGGCGGAGAGCATGATTCCGGAAGCCTTCCACAATGGGCCCCGCTATTCCGGCGTGCTCGCCGCGGCGGGGTTCGCCGCGCTCATCCTTCTCGGCGAGCTCACCCGGTTGGCCTGACGGTCGTGCGGCCGGCAAGGTGATCGAGTGCCCTCAGATCATGAACCGGATGTCCGAGCCGTATGTGGGGTATGCGTAGAGCGCCTGCTTCAGCTCGCCCGCCGGAATGCGCAGGCGAATAGCCATGGCGAAGAGATTGATCACCTCGTCGGCGTGGGGTCCCAGCAGATGGGCCCCGACGATGCGGTCGGTTCCCTGCTCGATGAGTACCTTTGAGCCGGAGGTCGTCTCCCCGACGCGGCGTGTGTTGAACCACCCGGACGTATCCTGCCAGCTCGTGCGGAACGTGAGCCCCGCCCCGCGGGCGGCCTCCTCCGTGAGCCCCGAGGAGGCGAGCGGCGGCAGGGTGAACACCGCCGAGGCGATGCCGTCGTAGTTCGTGGCGAGCCGGTTGCCCTCCAGCAGGTTCGTGGTCAGCACGCCCGCGTCGTGGTCGGCCTTGGGCGTCAACGGCGGCCCACTCGCCGCGGCGTCGCCCCCCGCATAGATCGCGGGGTTCGACACACTCTGCAGGAACTGGTTCACCACGATGCCCCGTTTCTCGCGCTTCACCCCTGCGATCTCGAGGTGCAGATCGTCGAGCTCGGGCACTCGGCCCGCGCTGTGGACGGCCATGTCGGTCTCGAAGCGGACCTCTTCACCGCGTCTCGCGCCGCGCACCACGAGGTGAGTGGCGCCCGCCTCGATGCCGCGGACCTCGGTGTCCAGCTCCACCCCGATCCCGAGATCGCGCGTACGCTTCACTAGCATGGCCACCAGGTCGGGATCGAAGGCCTCGAGCGGCCGGGCGCCCCGGTGGAGGATCGTCACGCGTACGCCGGCCCGCGCGGCAATGTGGGCGAACTCGAACGACACATAGCCGCCGCCCACGAAGACGATCCGCGGCGGCAGGCGCTCGAGCTCGAGGAACTGTTCGCTGGTGGTGAGGCGATCCGAGCCCGGGAACGAGAGCGGTATCGGCATGGCGCCCGCGGCGATGAGGACCCGCCGCCCGGTGAGCCGTTCGTCGCCGACGGCCAGCGTGGTGGGGCCCACGAAACGGGCGCGGCCGTGGAATTGCTCGACCCCGATCTTCGCCCACGCCTGCTCCGTGCGTTCCGTCGTCGGGTCGATCAGCGAGCGCTTGAACCGCATCAGCGAGGCCCAGTCGATTGCCAGGGCGGCCGCGGGCACGCCCCGGTCGGCCATGTCGCGGGCCGCGTGCACCGCATCCGCCGCGCCGACGAGGGTCTTCTTGGGTATGCACCCGCGGAGCGCGCAGGTGCCGCCGAAGGGGCGCGAATCCACCACCCCGACACTCCAGCCGGCTTCTCGACACCGCGACGCCACCGCCGAGGTCACCCCCGTCCCGACGACCACCAGGTCGAACTGTCGCTCCATGTATGAGTCTCCTCTTCGTTGGCAGTGAGCTGGTCCTCGGTTCTAGGTCCGCTCGTCAGGGATGCCTCATCCCAGGACCGTGTCCCACATGGCGCGCTCTGGCTCCTGGGGCGCGTCCACGACTTGGGGCCGATCCGAGAAGATCATGGTGGCGCGGCGTGGCCGGGCATAGGCCGGCCATTCGGGAAGCCCGGCGGCGCGTGGCTGCCCGCTTCGGGCGAAGGCGAGCCAGGCGTCCTGCATCTGCCCGGCGAGTGTATCGGCCGCGGGAGTGCGGCCGGCGATCGCGCCTATCTCCGACGTCGCCAGCGTTCCGAACACGAACGGCAGCTCGAGGGCGTGGACAGCGCCTTGGGGCCGGCCGGGCTCCCTCCCTTTCCACTCGAACTGGTAGACGAAGACGTCAGGCGTGTGGCGGGCGTGCAGCTCGGCCAGCTTGAGGGCGCCGGCCCGGAAGATGTGATCGGTGGAGATGGCGAGCCAGGTCTCGACGGGTGCGGTTTCCTCGCCACGCACTCTGCGGGCCGAGCGGTAGGTGTCGACCGCGCGTTCTGCGTGGAGCCGTCCGTCGGGATCGGCGCCGGGGAAGAGCGTCGCGCAGCGCTGGACCAGCGCCGCCTCGTCCAGCCGCTCCAGCGCGGGGTCGAGGAAGCGGTAGAGCTTCATCTCCTCGAGATTAGTTCCCACGATCAAGGGCACGCCCCGGGCCGACCCCTCGGCGATGGCCGCGAACGGTCGGGCGGGAATCAGCTCGCCGTCGGCCACCGGCGAGAACGGCGGGATCACGGAGCGGCCGGCCACGGCGTTGGCCGCGGCCATGAGATCCTTGGCCGGCACATCGCGAAGGCGGCGAGCGTCCGCCGGTGAGAGACCCACCTCGGCCAGGATCTGCCGAGTGACGTCGAGGGCCGTCGACGGCGGACGCGTCAGGTTGAGCGAGCCGCTCTGGAGGACGGCGCGGTGGAACAGGCCCCGAGCCCGCGGCATCGTGAGCAGGCACGCGATGTTCACCGAGCCGGCTGACTCCCCGAACACCGTCACGTTGTCGGGGTCGCCGCCAAAGGCCGCGATTTCGTCGTGGACCCATTCGAGGGCCGCCAGTTGATCCAGCATGGCCTCGTTGCCGGTGGTGTCGAGCCCGCCTCCGAGCTCCCGCGTCCGAAGGAACCCGAAGGGTCCCAAGCGATAGTTGATGGTGACCACCACCACGTCGCCGCGCCCCACGAGGCGAGCGGCATCGTACGTCCGTTCCGATCCCGAGCCGATGACCCAGGCGCCCCCGTGGATCCACACCATGACCGGCCGTCGGCGGCCATCGCCCGAGGCGGGGGCCCACACGTTGAGGCTGAGGCAGTCCTCGCTCTCCTCTTCGACCAGGATGCCGAGGATCGGGGCCAACGGGCGGCTGGCCTGGTGAGAGGCGGGCCCGAAGCGCGTCGCATCACGCACATCGCGCCACGGCTCCGGCGGCTCTGGCGCCCCGAAGCGCCGTGGTCCAACGGGAGGCTTCGCGAACGGGATGCCGCGGAACGACCGGACGTCTCCTTCGACCGTACCCCGCACCCGACCTCGTCTCGTCTCGACCTCCGGTTCCTTCCGTTCCACGTGTCCTCTCCTTCCCCGCGTCGCGCCCCGCACCGTGAGTCGGCGCACGGCGACATCCAGATTCAGCGACGCTAGGCCGGCAGAACGCGGCTGTCAACCTCGGGAAAGCTTTAGCCATCCGCCGCCTTGGCCCGCTCGTTGACGGGGGCCGTACCATGATCGCAAGGGCTGAGTTGTGGAACGTATCGAGCCTGTCGATCTCGCAGGCCGCCGCTCGACCAGATAGTGGAACCCGACTCCAGCAGAAGCCACAAGGAGATAACAGGATGCGATGCATGATCATCATCAAAGCGAGCAAGGATTCAGAGGCGGGCGTGCTCCCGGACGAGAAGCTCTTGACCGAAATGGGGAAGTTCAATGAGGACTTGGTGAAGGCCGGCATCATGCTCGCGGGCGAGGGGCTTCACCCGAGCTCAAAGGGTAAACGCGTCAGGTTCTCGGGTGGGAAGCGGACCGTGATCGACGGCCCCTTCGCCGAGACGAAGGAGTTGATCGCCGGCTTCTGGCTATGGCAGGTGAAGTCGATGGACCAGGCAATCGAATGGGTCAAGCGTTGCCCGAACCCCATGCCGGGCACGGAGCCGGAGGTCGAGATTCGTCCGATCTTCGAGGCGGAGGACTTCGGTGCGGAATTCACGCCCGAGCTCAGGGAGCAAGAGGCACGCGTGCGGGCCCAAGCCGACGAGCTCAAGAGCAAGAAGGGCTGATTCTGGCTGTCCTGTAGAGGAGGCCGCGTCAATGTTTGACGTCCTACAGGTCCTTACCTTGATCCTGGTCGTCTTGGCGATGGTTCCGGCTTTGGCCCACGGGCTCGAGCTGCCGGGCAAGCTGCGACTCACGAAGGATGCCTACTTCGCCATTCAGCCCATCTACTATCCAGGATTCACCATCGCAGGCATTGCTGAGCCGTTGGCCATCGTCTCTACGATCATCCTCTTGGTCCTGACGCCGGGAGGAAGCGTGGACTTCTGGTTGACACTCTCGGCCCTGGGCGGGCTCATCGGTATGCATGCCGTGTACTGGCTCGTTACGCACCCGGTGAACAAATTCTGGCTTCAAGGCGAGAGAATGCGTCGCGCTGGCGCCAGGTTCTTTTCATTTGCCTCGGGGAGCAGGGGTGATCGCCAGAGCGAGAGACCTCCAGTGGACTGGACGGACCTGCGTGACCGCTGGGAGTATTCGCACGCGGCACGGGCGGGGCTTGCCGCCCTCAGCTTCGTCGCCCTTGCCATCGCCGTCTCGTCAGCTGGTGGGACGTAAGGGGTGTGCCATGCTGCTTCTCAATAGGAACGCGATCATCTATGGAGCTGGCGGGTCATTGGGAGGAGCGGTCGCCAAGGCGCTGGCACAGGAAGGCGCGACGGTGTTCGTCACGGGACGGAGGCTGGAGCCGGTGCAAGCGCTGGCCACGGAGATCATCGCCGCCGGTGGCAAAGCGGAGGCGGCCGAGGTCGACGCACTCGATGCGAAGGCGGTGAACGAGTCCGTGAACGCTCTCGTGCGCAAAGCGGGCACGCTGGACGTGTCATTCAACGCGATCGGCCTCAAGGACCGGCAGGATGTCCCCCTGACCGAGATGACGCTGGACGATTTCGTCCGGCCGGTCCGAATCGCGATGGAAACCCAGTTCATCACGTCGACGGCCGCGGGGCGGATCATGAGGGAGCAGCGATCGGGCGTCATCCTGTCGTTGACGGCAACCCCCGGTGGAATCGGGTATCCGAATGTCGGCGGATTTGGTCCCGCCTGCTGCGCCATCGAAGGCTTCTCGCGGGACTTGGCGTCTGAGCTCGGGCCCTTCGGCGTGCGAGTCGTCAACATCAGATCGGGGGGATCCCCGGACTCACGCGTGTTCAGGGAGGCGATCGAGCAAGGGGGAGAACGGGTGACGGCCTTCATTCAGAAAATGAAGGACGACACGATGCTGAAGGACTTGCCCTCCATGGCCGACATTGCCAATGTCGCGGTGTTCCTGGCGTCCGGTATGGCCTCCAAGATCACCGGCGTGACGGTGGACGTCACGTGCGGCACTACCGCGGCTCTGAACTACAAGATCTCGCCGATCGCCTTTTTGAGGCACTGACTCGGCATGAATCGACGGCTTGTATGGTGGGGGTGGGCTGGGTATCGTCGCGGTTCTGGTGGTGATCGGCGGGGCCTGGATTCTCTCGCTGTCTCCGACGCCGGCGGCCATGGCCGTGGCACCGATCGCGCCGGATGAGGCCGATGCCACGATCGCGGCCTTGAAGCCGCCGAAACGCGAGCGTCCGTTGATCGCGATCATCGGCATCAATGACGCCACCGAGGCCACCGACTATCTGATGCCGTTTGGCGTCCTGCGGCGCGCCGACGTCGCCGATGTGCTGGCGCTGGCAACCAAGCCGGGCCCGGTGACGCTTTATCCGGCGCCTCCAGGTCGAGCCCCAGGCGACGGTGGCGGAGTTCGATGCGCGGCATCCGGACGGCGCAGACTATGTGATCGTCCCCGCCATGAGCCGCGACGACGACCCGGCGGTACTGGAATGGCTGAAGAGCCAGGCGTCCAAGGGAGCGATCGTCATCGGCGTCTGTGCGGGAGCAAAGGTGGTCGGCGAAGCCGGGCTGCTCGATGGCAAGCGGGCGACGACGCATTGGTACTTCATCAAGGAGCTGCGCAAGGAGCATCCCGCGGTCCGCTATGTCGAGGACCGGCGCATCGTGGTCGACCAGGGCGTTGCGACGACGACCGGGATCACCGCGTCCATGCCGTCGCTCACCTTGATCGAGGCCACCGATCGGGTCGCCACAACTTGGCCCGCGGAGCGGCGGCTGCCGGCGATCGGCGGTCTGCAACCGGCAAAGGCATTGGACGAAGCCCTCGAGGCCATCGCGAGCCATTACGGAGCGGGCACCGCCAACGTGGTCGCCATGCAGCTCGAATACCCCTGGCAAAGGGTATCGCGATGACGATGGGACGAGCAGCCCGGGCCTGAAGCCTCGCCGCCTGCAGATTCGCACGTGCATGCTCCCACGCGACTCTTCCTTGACAACTACCCGGCACCCTGAGGACACTCCACGCTGTCGCCCTTGTGACTGGCTCATCGAGGGCAGGAAGGGTTCCCGTTCTGGTCAAGCTCGGCTGGTCGGTCTTCTGGCTCGTCGCCGTGCCCACGATGGCGTGGGTGACGTTGGCCGTCTTTTTTGATTCTCCCTGGCGCCGGTGGCGAGGGCCACTGGCGGTGAGCGTCGCGCTCGTCTCCGTGGGGATCATCAGCTTCCCTTCGCTCCACCTGGCGGTGCCAGCGTGGGCGGCGATGTTCGGCCTGGTGCTGGCGTGGTGGCTCTCGCTACGGCCGCAAGCCGACCGGCAATGGGCCGCCGAGGTGGCGCTGGCGCCGCGCATCACGATCGAGGGAGACCGCGTCCAGGTCCACAATTTTCGCAACTTCGACTATCTCCCCGACGGCGAGCCGCTGCCGCGGTACGAGGAGCGGGCCTTCGACCTGGCGCGCCTGGAGTCCGTGGACTACTTCATGTGCCACTGGTCCGGACCGGCCATCGCCCACAGCATGGTGAGCTTCGGCTTCGGCGACGACAGGTACCTGTGCCTCTCGGTCGAGGCACGAAAGGAGGTGGGCGAGAGGTACTCGGCGCTCCTGAGCTTCTTTCGCCGGTTCGAGCTGATCTATGTGATCGGGGACGAACGCGATCTGGTGCGCCTGCGCACCGCCATCCGCAAGGAAGCTGTCTACCTGTACCGGGTACATGTGCCGCCGGAGCGAATGAGAAGGTTTCTCCTCGCCTGCCTTCGCCGCGCGGAGTCCGTCGCCGTGCGACCCGAGTGGTACAACGCGCTCACGTCGAACTGCACCACGAACCTCTTCGCCCTGGTGGAGAAGCCGCCGCGGGGCTGCGCCGCGCTCGAGGTGCTCCTGAGCGGCTTCTCCGCCCGCTACCTCTATCGACAAGGGGGGTTCGCGGGCCACCTGTCGTTCGAGGAGCTGAGGGCCCAAAGCTTGCTGGGCGACGAGGCCGTGACCGCGGCCGACCCCGATTTCTCGCGGCGCATCCGGGCCGCTCTCGTTCAACGCCCCGCCGCATCCAGAGCCGGTGCCTGAAGGCAGGAAGAGGAGCCCTGCGTGGACCCAACGACTGAAACGCTGCGCAGTCACCCCCTGTGCGAGGGCCTCAAAGAGGAGGAGCTCGCCCAGCTGGCCCTGCACGCGACCCCCATCTCCTTGCCCGCAGGGGCCAACATCTACCGCAGCGGGCAGCCCATTGAAGCGGTCTACATGCTGGTCAGCGGTCGGGTGCGGTTGACCGTTCCCGGCAAGGCTGCCACCCTCGAGCTCGAGTCCGTCCCCGACGACGAGGTCCTCGGCGCCGTGGCGCTCCTCGAGTCGGGGGCCGCCCTGGGGGACATGGTGGCCGTCGAGCCGGTCCGGCTGCTGTCGATTCCGCGCGAGCCGTTCCTGGAGCTGCTCCAGTCCATCCCCAGCCTGGCGCTGCACTTGATCCGGCGTCTTGCCCGGCGCACCATGCAGATCGCGGGCGTGAAGCCCCCTCAGCTTCGAGCCATTACGGTCGGGGTCATCTGGAAGGGACCCCGCGGGAGAAGCCTGCTCGACCTGCTGGGGCGGGAGCTCGCCACCCGGGGGGAGCGCGTCGCTCGGGTGGACCTGGGCGAGGGCGGCCAGGGCGAGCGGTGGGAGCACCTCCTCTCCAGCCATGACCGCGCTTTCCTGGAGCTCGATCTCGATCACCCGTCAGGGGGCTGGATGGGCCGCGCCGCAAGCTGCGATCAGCTCCTGTGGCTGGTCGATGCCGAGACGGAGCGACTGCTGCGGCAGACCCTCTCATTGCTCGTCGGCGAAGTGCCTCAGGCCGCGGCGCGCTCGCACGTGGTGTGGATGCTCCCCGAGGGAGCCCAAGTTGCCCCGCCGTGGGACCGGGCGTGGAACTTGAACGAGCGCCCGCACCTCCTCCTGGAGCTCGGTGAAGCCCCGGAGCGTCTGTCGCGGCTGGGACGGCTGGGCCTGGAGCGTCTCCTGCGGCGGCTGCGTGGTATTCAGCTAGGGCTCTCCCTCGGTGGAGGAGGCGCCCGGGGCCTGGCCCATCTGGGCGTCTTTCGCGCCTTCGAGCGGGCCGGCATAAGCTTCGACCTCATGTCCGGCACGAGCTGTGGGGCCATGGTCGGCATCACGTATGCGGCGGGCTACTCCCCGGACGTCCTGATCGCCGCCTACAAGCACGACCTCACTCCGCCGTGGCTCTTTCGTCAGTTGCCCAGGGGGCGCAACTGGTATCTCGTCTGGCAGTTTCGCACCGGGGGCTGGGACGCGCTCTTGCGGCAGTACCTGCGGGACTGGCCTCTCGAGCGGCTGCCCATCCCCTTCCACGCGGTCACCGTGGACTTGATCAGTGGCAGGGAGGTGGTGCATCGAGCTGGCGATGCCGTGCGGGCGATCCTCGAGAGCATCAACCTGCCGGTCATTTCGAGGCCCATCGTCCACGATGGCATGGCGCTCGTCGACGGCGCCGTGCTCAACAACTTGCCCGGCGACGTCCTGACGGAGGCGGGTGCCCAGCTCGTGGTGGGGATCGACGTCTCGAGCCGGCTCCGAGACGAGCTCGCCGGCAACCGGCCGGACACTCCCACGGCGCAGATGCGATCGGTGGGCTCCGTGGACACGCTCATCCGCGTCGTGGAGACGCAGGGGCGTGGCCTTGGTGCCCTGAGAGCCGACTCGATGGACCTGACCATTCGGCCCGACGCGTCGGCCTTCAGCTTCGTCGACTTCAGCAAGGCCCCCGAGCTGGCCGACCTGGGTGAGGCGGCGGCGGAGAGCGCCATCCCTCGTCTCAAAGAGATGCTCGCCGGGCTGGAGCTGCGCGCCGCGGCCAGAAGGCGGCCTTGAATACGCCTGGCAAACGGTACCGCAACCGGGACCATAGAATGAGCTGTACGGGCCGGCTTCCAAACGAGTAACTTCGAGGGCATGGGGCGTCCTTCCAAGTAAGAACCTTAGCGCCGGAGAAAGTAGGAGGTGTCGAATGGAGATCGACCCGCGAATTCGCCTGCCTTTCCATGATCCGGATGAGGCCGAGCCGGCCTACGCGGGCGCGCCCGAGCCCGTCGGCGATGCTCAGCTACGCCATCTGCAGCGAGTTCCGCTCTTCAGCGGGTTCAATGAGGACGAGCTTCGCCGGGTCGCCGAACACTCGAGGATCGTCGACGCTTCGGCGGGAACTGTCATCACTCAGATTGGCGATGCGGGTGATTCGTTCTTCATCATCATAGACGGCATGGCGGCAGTACGGACTCCGGTCGGGGCTGGTAGCCAGTTACAGCCAGGAGATTGTTTTGGCGAGATGAGCCTGGTGGATGGGGAGCCCCGATCCGCGACGATCGTGGCGGCAACCGATCTCCGTCTGCTCGTCGTGGATCGCTCCCACTTTTGGCGGCTGCTGGATGAGACCCCGGAGCTGATGAGGCGAATCCTCACGATCTTGTCGCGTCGCGTGCGACGCCTGGAACAGACCATACGCGCGATACTCCAGGGTCCGAACCCGGCTTAGCCACGGGGCGGCCGGGTCCTCCTTCCGCAGCGCTTCGAAACGGTCAACGATTGTCCCCACTTGTGCCGGATTCACCCGCCCTCAACGCCCCCGGACGGCCCACACGAGAAAAATAGGGATCGGGATATGGTGGGATGAAGTGAAACGCGACGAGTCGAGAGGCGGCCCCACTGAGAGCACGGCCAAGGCCGTCAGGGGACTAGCACCGGGAGGCGTGGCGAGCCAGGGGGATACGATGAGTAGGACTGTCGAGCAATACGGTCCCGGGGTAGCGCAAACTCCGTCGCAAGCAAGACGGATCACCCTGCTCTCCTGGCTGCTCGTCCTCACGATGGCGGTCTCCGCCGAGTGCGCGTGGGTGCTGTGGCTTCAGGACCACTGGACTGCCGACGCCCACACCGTAGCCAGCCCTCCTCCGCATCTCCTCGTGGCGCCCAGCGAGGAGATCGCCCATCGACCGTCATCCTGGAACCGGTAGACGCCGTTTGCGTCGACGGTAGTTTGACCACATGGCCCGTATCCTCGTGGTGGACGACCAGGAAGACGTAGCCGAGCTGGTACAGGCCGTGCTCAGGGATGCCGGGCACGCGGCGAAGGCGGTCTTTAGCGGGCGGGCGGCCGTCGACCAGCTGAAGCGGACCGTGTACGACCTGGTCGTCTGCGACGTGCGGATGCCGGAGGTCGACGGGCGGGCGGTCTCCCGCGTCATCGCGCAGCTGGTGCCCCCACGGCCGGTCGTGCTGTTCATGACCGGATACGGCGACAGCCCCATCGAATCGGAATTCCTTCAGACGACCGCGGCCGTAGTTCTCGCCAAGCCACTGGGCATCGATGAGCTGCTTGCCCGCGTCCACGGCCTTCTCGTGAGGCCTAGCTGAGCGAGGGGCTGTCCCACCTTCACCGCTGCTCTGTCGTCTTGAAGCACCACCGGTGCGTGTTCAGCGGAGCCGGCCTTCCCAGGTAGGAGTAGACGGGCAGCGGATAATTCGAGCAGGGGGACCGACATGGAGGGCTTCGACCCCAGTACGAGCTTCGGATATGACGTGTCGAAGCGCTACGACGCCGTCGACACCCGAGGTGACGAGGAACAGACCGTCGGGTTCCTCGCCCGGCTCGCCGGCCAGCGGGACGCGCTGGAGTTCGCGGTGGGCACCGGCCGTATCGCCTTGCCGCTCGCGGGAGCCGGCGTGCGCGTGGACGGCATCGAGATGTCCCGGCACATGGTCGACCGGATGCGCGAGAAGCCGGACGGAAACAACGTCGAGGTGACCATGGGCGACATGTCCCGCGTCACAACCGGACGCACCTACGGGCTCGTCTACCTGGTGTACAACACGATCGGCAACCTGCTCACGCAGGACGACCAGGTTCGATGCTTCGAGAACGCCGCCCGCCACCTGACCGACGATGGCGTGTTCGTTCTCGAGTGCCGGGTACCGACCTCTCCCTCACGACCAGGCCACCAGTTCGTCGACGCCGAACACGTCGGGGTCGACCACGTCGTGCTGGATGTCTGCCGGTACGATCCCGTCACGCAGATCCTCGACGAGAATCACGTCCGCATCAGCGCCGACGGCCTCGTCTTCAGCCCCATCCGGATGCGCCTGGCCCACCCGCCCGAGTTCGACCTGATGGCTCGTATCGCTGGTCTTCGACTGCGCGAGCGATGGGGAGGCTGGAACGGTGAGCCGTACACCGCGAGCAGCTGGCGCCACGTCAGCGTCTACGAGCGGGCGATTGCATGACCGGTGACCGGACGAGGAGGCCGAAATGGCGGACATCATAGTGATGGGCGGCGGGCTGTGCGGGCTGGCCTCGGCACTGCTGCTGGCCCGGGATGGCCATACCGTGACCGTGCTCGAGCGCGATCCGGAAGCCCCTCCGGCCACTGTCGCGGAGGCCTGGGAGCGGTGGGACCGTCGCGGCGTGGCCCAGTTCCGATTGGCCCACATCTACCTGGCGCGCTTCGCCCGCCTGCTCGAGGCAGAGCTGCCAGACGTCGTCCGCGCGATGGAGGGGGCCGGAGGCTGGCGCCACAACTTCATCGACGACCTTCCGTCCGCCATCGCCGACCGGGCGCCTCGCCCTGGCGACGAACGCTTCGGGATCATCACCGCCCGCCGGTCCACGACGGAGTACGTGATGGCCGGTATCGCTGCGCGCGAGCCGCGGGTATCGCTCCGTCGTGGCAGCACGGTGGCCGAGCTGTTGACGGGCCCGGCCGCGGCAGCCGGCGTACCTCACGTCGTGGGCGTGCGGACCGCCAGCGGCGAGACCATCCGGGCCGCCTGACGATCGATGCGATGGGCCGCCGTTCGCCGCTGCCACGGCTGCTCGAAGCGCTGGGGGGAAGATCTCCTCACGAGGAGGCCGAGGACAGCGGCTTCGCGTACTACGGCCGATACTTCCACCGCCCCGGTGGCATGCCTGCCATCGTGGCGCCGGTGCTGACTCCCCTCGGGTCGATCTCGCTACTGACACTGCCGGCCGACAACGATACCTGGTCGGTGACCCTCTACGCGTCCGCCGCTGACGCCCCCACCCGGCGCTTCAGAGACCCCGAGGTATTCGGGCGGGTGCTGCGCGCCTGCCCCCTCCACGCCCACTGGCTCGATGGCGACCCGATCGGCGAGATGCTCTCCATGGTCAGCGGAGCCGATCGGCGACGGAGCTATGTCGTCGACGGAGCGCCAGTGGTCACCGGTTGGCGGTGGGGGACGCTTGGGCCTGCACCAACCCATCGCTCGGGCGGGGCAGCGCCATGGGGCTGCTTCATTGCGTCCGCCTCCGCGAGCTGGTGCGGGCCGGTATCGACCGCCCGGTCGCGCTGGCGGCCGCGTGGGATGCCGATACCACCGAGCATCTCCAGCCCTGGCATGAGGCCACTCTGCAGACCGACCGGCAGCGCTTCCGCGAGATGGAGGCCGCCATCCGGGGCGTGTCACCGGACCCCGTGCCGCCGATCATGGACGCCTTCGGTCGAGCGGTGGTCCACGACGCCGACCTGTTCCGCGCTCTTCTGGAGATCCGGCAAGTCCTTACCCTCCCGTCGGAGGTGTTCGGCCGCGCCGGCTTCGTCGATCGGGTGCTCGAAGTTGCCGCAGGTCGGCCGCCGATGTCCCCACCAGGACCCACCCGCCAGGAACTGCTCGGGCTGATCGCCTAGCTTGGCCTGGCGGGGAAATCACGCGTGTCGCATGATCGACACATGAGATCGCGCGAGCGGGCCCTCATTCTCGGCGCGGGCATGCTGCTCGCGGCCGGTTGTGGCCTGGGCAAGCCGCCGTCGGCATGGGAAGCGCTTCCGCTCGGGACCATGGCGGATTTCCGCGGAATCTGGTTCACCGACCCGCAGAACGGCTGGATCGTGGGCGGCAACTACAACATCCCGGGAGGGCTGATCGGCCGCACGCGCGACGGCGGCAGGACGTGGCACTTCTCCAGCAACCTCGCCGAGACACCGGTCGGGCGCCTCCAGGCCACGGCGGTGCGCTTTTTCGAGACGCAGCGCGGGCTCGTCGCCACGGGTGACGGCGCGATCTTCGCCACCCGCGACGGCGGCGAGAACTGGGCGCTGGTCCGCCACGGTAGCGGGAGCGAGTACCTCAACGCCTTCAGCTTCATCGACGAGGAACGAGGCTGGGCCGTCGGGCACGGCGGCGTGCTGGGCACGATGGACGCCGGTCAGCACTGGCGCCGATTGAGCCCCTCCCGCGGAAGCGGCCGGGTCTCGGGATGGGCGATCCATCTGCTCGACGACCGGACGGGCTGGCTGGCCGGCATGCATGGAACGCTCATGTACACGGTCGACGGTGGCATCACGTGGGAGTCCGCGGCGCCGCCGTTGCCCGCCGCCGACCGCCCGACCTTGCGCGACGTCTTCTTCGTCGACGACCACCACGGATGGGTGGTGGGCGAGGAGGGAACCATCCTCGCGACGCGCGACGGCGGTAGCACCTGGGTCCGCCAGGACACGGGCCTCGCCGACGCGCGCTCCGCGCCGAAGCTCGAGCACATTCCGCGCGCCGGCAAGGTCGACGTGATCGACGCCGGCGACCGGACACCGGGACTGACTCTGAGTGCGGTGCGTTTCGTCGACCCCCGCCGTGGCTGGGCCACCGGCTACTACGCTGGCCTCGGCCGGTCGCTCATCCTGCGCACACAGGATGGAGGGGCGAAGTGGGCGGTGGACGCCGACATCGCCGGCGAGGAGCTGCGCGTGTTGTTCGTGGAGGGCGGAGCGACGCTCTGGGCGGCGGGGGCGCGCGTGCGCGAGGGCCCGCAGGCCATCTACCGGCGCGCGCTGTCGGCGGCGGCGAAGTGAAGCGAATCGCGTACTGACGCGAACGCGCTGAGCGCCTCCGCATCGGCCTGGCGCGCGGTGTACAGCGCCAGCAGGTAACCGTCGTGGGCAATGAAGAGGAACCGCTGGGGGTTCGCGTGTGACAGGCGGTTCCAGGTGTCGACGTCGAGGGCATCGCGCCCGCCCACCGTGAGCGACTGCCGCGACTTCACGTCGCGCCGCTGGTCGTGGCCCAGCGCCTTCAATCCCGCGTCCGCCAGTGCCGGCAGGTCCGGCGCCGGCAACGCATCGACCCTGGCCAGCACGTCACTGAAGGTGGGATCGATCTCCGCGTAAGGCACCACCTTCGCCGCGTCGCTGAAGAACGTGGACCACGCCGCCCAGAACGCCTCGCGCTCCACGGCAGTGGGAAACAGCTCCCGCGGCACCATCACGTTGCGCAGGCGCCACCGCGCTTCCTCTACGCGACCCGCCCGCCACAGCTCGCGCGCGCGATCCACCTCGCGCCGGATGCCCTGCGGTCCGGCGGCGCCCAGGTCCTGGAGGACGAGCTCTGCTTCGCCCTTACGCAGGCGCCATTGCCTTCCCTGGTCGAGCGCCGCCCAGCCGGGCGGAACGCGGACTTGCCCCCGATGCGGTCCAAGCTCGAATGCGCGCGGGGCTTCCCGCGAGTCACAGCCCGCCAGCAGTGCCAGGAGCAGCGCGATGACAAGCGAGGATCCACGCGTCCTCATCGCGAGAACCGGATGCTCTCGACGACACGATCGAACACCCGCAGATTCTCCTCGAGCCCGAGGAACGTCGCCACGAAGAGGTGGCTGTCGTGTACGACGTAGGCCTCGCGCCCGTACAGTTTGCGCTCGGGCGTCTGGAACGTGTAGTCGACGATGACGGCCGGTTCGCCGCCGATCGTCGCCTCGCGGCGTCCGACGACTGACCATCGTTGCGGTTCCTCGCGGCGCTCCGGCGTGAACACGACGGCATCGAGCACGTCGCCGAGCCTGAAGCCCAGGCGCTCGGCCGCGCCCAGCGCCACGCGTAGCTCGGTCCGCGCTCCGTCACGGTCGTTCATCCGGAAAGCGGTCGCCGCGCGTCCAAGGGCCGCGTTGATGTCCGCGGCCACGTCGGCCTCGAGCGGGGAGAACGGGGAGTCGGTGTGGGCATACGCTTGCCGCAGAGCCTTCTCGAAGTCGCGGCGGTCGAACGTCTCGAACTGTGTCGATGATCTCCTGCAGCCGCGCCCGGCGGAGGCGATTGGCGAGCAGATAGTAGTCGCCAACGCCGATGGCTTCGCCGACCGAGCGCTCCTTGACGAAGCGCACGCCCCGGATGCCCCCGCTCGACTGGCCCTCGCGGCGCCAACCGGCCGGCGGCGGGGCGAGCGAGATGTGCTGGCCGGCCCAGTCGAAGGTCTCGGGCGGCGACAAGGCTGGCGCCGAATCGCATGCGGCGACGAGCGCCGCGGTGAGGATGAAGAACAAACGGGTTGATCGCGCGAGCATGGCGACGCGGGCAGGAAGCAACCGTTACATCTTAGCACGGGGGAGCCGGGGAGAGCCCGTCACGTCGGGAGTCTTGACCGCCTCCGGTCTCCGAGACTAAGCTCTCGCCACCTGTCCTGACCCGGATATGCTAACGCAGCAGCGAAGGGGTGCACGATGACGACACCACGATCACAGATCATCGCGGTCGGCGACATTGGGTGGCAGGAGCATCGGCCCGGGATCAGCTTCAAGATCCTCTGGCAGGACCCGGCCACGAAGCGGCGGGCGCAGTTGACCCGCTTCTCGCCGGGCGCACAGCTCCCTCTCCATCGTCACGTCGGCGACGAGCTGATCTTCGTCATCGAAGGAGCGGTCTCGGACGAGTCCGGGACGGTGACCGCCGGGAACGTGGGCTACCGTCCCGACGGGTGCGTCCATACCGTCACGAGCAAGAACGGCGCGACGGTGCTGGCCGTGCTCACCGGTGACATCGAGAGTGCCACGGCCTCGGCGAGCGCGCCGCCGTCGCAGATCTTCACGCTGAGCGAGGTGCCGTGGATCGAGACGCGCCCCGGAGTCCGCCAGAAGCGGATCTGGGAGGACAAGGGCACCGAGCGCCGTGCGCTGCTGGCGCGCTTCGAGCCGGGGGCGACGCTCCCGCCGCATCGCCACGTCGGCGACGAGCTGATCTTCCTCGTCGAGGGCGCGAATGCGGACGAATCGGGCGTCGTGGCGACCGGCCAGATGAACTACCGTCCCAACGGCTGCGTGCACACCGTCACGACCAAGAATGGCGCGACGGTGCTCGCCGTCGTCTGGGGTCGCACCGAGCCCGTCTGAAGGAGCTGGTCACCGCTTCCAGAGCCCTTGCGACGGGACGCGGAACGCCCGGTTGAAGCGCGAGGACGAGTTCTCCCACGCGATGATCATCGTCATCTCCGCGATGGTGTCGTCGTCGTAGTGCCGTTGCACCCGCGCGAAGAGCTCGTCGTCGACGTCGCGCCGCGTGTCCGTGATCGTGTCGGCGTATTCGAGCGCCACCTTCTCCGGGTCGCTGAAGAGCGGGCTCTTCGCGTAGTCGTTGAGCGCCTCGAGCTTCTCCGTCGAGACGCCGAGCCGGCTGCCCACGGCAGCGTTGGCGTCCTGTCAGAACTCGCAGCCGTTCCACCAGGCGACGCGGCGGTTGAGCAAAGCCCGGAGCGTCCCGGGCACGCGCTTCGTGTGCTGTTGCAGGGCGGTCCACATCCCCTGCGCGGCGCGGAAATACGTAGGGTTGCGCGCGTAGAAGAGGTACGGATGGAGCGGCGCGCCGTAGAGCTTGCGTTGTGTTTCCAGCACTTCGCGTAGGTCGTCCGGCAGCGTCTCGACGTCGACCGGCGGAATACGTGTCTTCCCCTCAAGCATGGCCACCTCCTCGGGCGGATCATGGACGCGATCATACCTCCGAAAGCGGCCGGACACGCCGATGGACACTTCGATCACCGCCGAAGTGGTCACTTGAGAGCCGGCCGTACCGGGTGCTACATTGCGCCGATGATCACCGGGCCCTTGATTGCCGAGATCGCGGGGCTGGTCGGAGAGCCGGCCCGAGCGACCATGCTCTCCGCGCTTCTGGATGGTCGCGCTCTTACCGCGACCGAGCTGGCCCAGGCGGCGCGGGTGACGCCTCAGACCGCCAGCACGCACTTGGCGAAGCTCGCCGAGGCGGGGCTGGTGGCGCCGATGAGGGACGGTCGGTACCGGTATTTCCGCCTCGCGTCGCCGAGAGTCGCCGAGATGCTCGAGGGGATCATGGCCGTCGCGCTCGAAAACCGGCCACGCTACCGTCCGCTCTCCCCTCGCGCACGCGCGCTCAGCACGGCCCGAATCTGCTACGACCACCTCGCCGGCCGTCTGAGCGTCGATCTGACCGATTCTCTCGTCACGCACGAGTACATCGTGGCCCGTGACGAGACCGCTGAAGTCACGCCGTCGGGGACTCGATTTTTCACGGGATTCGGTATCGACCTGTCGGCATTGGGTTCAGAGGGCCGTCACTTTTGCCGATTATGTCTTGACTGGACCGAACGACGGCCGCACATCGCGGGCGCGGTCGGCGCCGCGCTTGCGAAACGGTGCTTCGATCTCGGCTGGATGGAGAGGATGAAGGACGGGGGCGCGGTGGTGGTGACCGCCTCGGGGAAGCGCGGTTTCCTGGAAACGTTCGGCATCGGCGTGTCCGAGGAAACCGAGAGCGGCACCGGACGGCGGTGATGCGGTTCGGCATTCACGTTGTTGACGGGCGGGCGACGTGAAGGTCGGCGTGGTGTCGGATACGCACCTACCCCGCTTCGGTGATCGGCTCCCCGCGGGGCTCTGCCGGGGCCTCAGCGAGGAACGCGTCGCATTGATCCTGCACCTCGGTGACTTCACGGGGTCGGAGATTCCCCGCCTCCTCGAGGCGGTGGCTCCAGTCGAAGCGGTGGCCGGGAACAACGACCCTCCCGACCTTGTCCAGCGCTTCGGCCGGCGCAAGATCGTGACGCTCGGCGGGGTCCGAATCGGCATGGTCCATGGTGATGGGATGCACGGCACCACGATGAGCCGGAGCCTGCGCGCGTTCGAGCCGGACGAGGTCGACGTGATCTGCTTCGGGCACAGCCACCAGCCCATGTGCGAGCGGCGTGGTGGGATCTGGCTCGTGAACCCTGGCTCTCCAACCGACAAGCGGGCCCAGAGTCGGTACTCCTACGCGATTCTCGACATCAAGAATCGTCGCGTCGTGCCGCGCCTCGTATTCTTCGATCGGACGAGGGTAAAGGAGGCCGCGAGGATCAAGTCAGGAGCACCACGGGCACCGAGGAGCCTCGGTGCCCGTGGGAGATCCAGCTTGACGTGAACGCTCAGCGAACGGGATAGATGGTGAGGTCGTCAGCGGCGGCGCGGGGCCGAAGGGCGTTCTCGGTCACCGGTCCGCGCTCCGCCGCGCCGGTACCGCCGTTGGTGAAGCCGCTATTGCCGAAGATCGTTCCGCACTCGTTCTTGGTCTTGTAGGCGCCGTAGCCGGCGCCGCTCGCCGCTCCGAGCAAGCCGCCGATCAAGGCCCCCTTGCCCGCACCCGAACCGCCATCGGCGATGGCACCGCCGGCGGCGCCGACGCCCGCGCCGAGGAGACCACCGAGCGCGCCCGGCTTGGCGATACGCCAGACGCGATCACTGCCCGTGGCGCATTCCGAGGACGTCGCGGCCACCGGAACCGGTCGAGGGGTGCTCTCCGTGGTCCGGCTTACCGCAGGCACCACTCGAGCCCTCACGCCCTCGGGTGCCCGGCGGACGTCGGCGGAGGCGTAGGTCGCGGTCAGCGGCGCGGCCGGCGCCGGAGACCGGAGAATATAGGCGGTCGTGACACCCGTAAGGAGCGAAGTGCCCGTTACGACAGCGATGCCAACCGTGACGATTTTCCCAAGTGGATTCATGGTCGATGTTCCTCCTCTCGCCGACTATGACGGGCAGGGCTTGGGGCGTATTCCCGGATCCTTGCCGTCGCGGTTTTCCCTGAGAATTCCCTAGGTTCGCCCCAGACTCCTGCGCGCGGCCTCGGTAGATTCGTCCCACATGGTGGTGAAGCGGGACGAGCGCGGGGCAAGCGATGCTGCCTGGCTGAGCGTCTGCGGCTGGGCTACCATGATCTCCGCCCGCGCGCGCCACTCACAGGAGACAGGAGGATTCGCCATGAACCGTCGACGCTTCATCGCCGGCAGTGCCGCCGTCTCCACCATGCTCGCCGCGCGTCGGCCGCCCGCCTTCGCCCAGGGCACGCGGCTCCACGTCCTCCAGTGGGCCCACTTCGTCCCCGCCGCGGATCAGCTCTTCGATCAGCAGGCGAAGGAGTTCGGCAAGCAGGCCGGGGTCGAGGTCGTCGCCGAGCGCATCAATCAGAACGACATCCAGGCGCGCATCACATCCGCGATCCAGAGCGGTAGCGGCGCCGACATCGTGACCATCGCGAACAATCACCCGCTGCTCTACGAGAACAGCCTCGTGGACATGACCGACGTCGCCGAGGTGATCGGGGGCCAGCAGGGTGGGTGGTACGACTATCCCAAGAGCAACTGCCTGACGAGCGGCGGCCGCTGGGTCGGCGTGCCGTACTTCCTCATCTCGTGGGCGGTGACCTATCGGGAGGACTGGTTCAAGGAAGCCGGCCACGAGTATCCCAAGACGTGGGACGACTTCCGCAAGGTCGGCCGCGCCATGAAGGCGAAGGGCCGGCCGTTCGGCCAGGCGCTCGGGCATAGCATCAACGATCCCAACGCGTGGGCGTACCCGATCGTGTGGATGTGGGGGGGCATGGAGGTCGAGAAGGACGGCAAGACGGTCGCGCTGAACAGCAAGAACACGCTCGAGGCCGTGAAGTTCACCCTGGCGACGTGGAAGGACTGCTTCGACGAGGGCGGGCTCGCCTGGGACGACAGCAACAACAACCGCGCGTTCCTCTCGTCGGAGATCTCGCTCACCGGTAACGCGCCGTCGATCTACATCGCCGCCCGGGGCAAGTTCCCCGACGTCTACAAGGGCACGAACCACGGCCACTATCCGCCCGGCCCCGCCGGCCGCTTCTACTTCTTGCCCTGCTGGAACTCCTGCGTGATGAAGTACTCGAAGAACCAGAAGGTCGCGAAGGAGTTCGTGCGCTGGTACATGGACCGCGCGCAGTACGACAAGTACTTCGAGGTCATGGACACCTTCGGCATCCCCGCCACCAAGGGGTACCGCGACCACGCGGTGTGGAAGAAGGACCCGAAGACGGCGGTGTTCCCCGAGACCCTGCAGTACGCGCGACCGGTCGGGTTCGCGGGCCCTCCCGGGCGCAAGGCGACCGAAGCGCTGTCGAAGTACATCCTCGTCGACATGTTCGCCAAGAGCATCCAGGGCATGAAGCCGGAGGACGCGGTCGCGTGGGCGAGCGGCGAGATGAAGAAGATCTACGCCGGCTGAGGTCTCTGGCGATCTGGCCTGATGGATAAGGACAGGGCGCCTGGGTGGCTCGTGCTCGCCACGCTTGCCCTCTGGCTGCTCACCGCGTCGGTCGCGGCGGCCGATGAATCCCGCGACGCGTGGGCCGCGCTCGTCAACGGTGGGCACGTCGCGCTGATCCGCCACGGGAACGCGCCGCCCGGCTACGGCGGCGACCCACCCGGATTCAAGATCGACGACTGCGCGACCCAGCGAAATCTGGACGAGAAGGGACGGGCGCAGGCGAAGGCGCTAGGTGAGGCTTTTCGTCAGCGCGGTGTCCGCGCCGAGAAGGTCCTTTCCTCCCCCTGGTGCCGGTGCCTGGAGACGGCGCGGCTGATGGCCCTGGGTCCGGTCGATGGCACGTGGACCGCGGCGGCATCCGGCCAGAGCCGGGACCGGCTCGCCGCGTTGAGGGAGCTGCTGGCCAGCTGGCGCGGCCCCGGCGCGCTCGTGGTGGTGACCCACGCGCTGACGGTTCAAGCCCTGGTCGGGATCATGCCCCGCCAGGCCGAGACCGTGGTGGTCAGGCCCAAGCCGGGCAGCGAGGCGGGCGTCGAGGTCGTCGGCCGCATCCCGGTGCCCGAGTGAACGGCTGCGTCAGCGCGCCTTGAGCCGGGCCCGCGCCTCATCGAGATCCGGCACGTTGCCGGCCGAGGCGGCCAGGAGCGGCGACTTCGTGACCGTGAGCGCAGCGGCCGCGGCCTCGTTCTCGGTGATCTTCGCCATCACCGCTTCGCGGGCGCGGTCGAAGTACTCGCGGTTGGAGGCGACGAACTCGCGGGACTTGCGCAGTCCGGCCATGTAGCCGTTGATCTCCGGCACCACGTAGCGGGCCACCATGTCCCAGCTTCGCATCGTGTTCTCCGGGTTGGCCCAGTCGTGGACGAAGCCGACGACGGTGCCGAAGCCGCCGGAGATGTCGAGGACGGACTTGATCCGCTTCACGAGATCGTCCGGGGTCCCGATCGTGGCGACTGCGCCGGGAACGAAGGCGGTCTTCTCCACCGCCTCCTCGGGGGTCGCGTACGCACGCGCGCCGGGCCGCTGCAGGGTCGCCGTGATGTACTCGTTGTGGTGGCGGAACAGGCCGTCGCGGGCCTCGGCGATGGCCTTCTCCCGGGTCTCCGCGATGTGCCAGCTCAGCAGCACCCGCCAGTTCTTGCGGTCCACGGTCTGGCCGTGCTTGGCGGCCGCGGCCTCCGCGAAGCCCCACTGGGTCGGCAGGGCGTTCAGCCCTTCCTCCGACAGGGAACCGATCGAGATGATGCCGATCCCGTGCTTTCCGGCCAGCGTCATGCCCGACGGGCTGATCTGGGACGCGACCGCGCAGGGCATCTCCTCCTGGAGCGGCAGCAGCTGCAGGGCGGCGTCCTGGAGCGTGAACCAGTCGGACTTGTAGGTGATGCGCTCGCCGCGGAACAGACGGCGGATGACGCCGATGGCCTCGTCCTGGCGGTCGCGGAGGAGCATGGGATCGATCGCGAGGGTGTGCGCGTCGGACGCCAGGGCCCCGGGGCCCGAGCCGAAGATCGCCCGGCCGCCGGTCATGTAGTCGAGCTGCACCATCCGCTGCGCCACGTTGTAGGGATGGTGATAGGGCAGGGAGATCACCCCGGTCGCAAGCTTGATGCGCTTCGAGCGCTCGGCCGCCGCGGCGAGGAACATCTCGGGCGAGGCGATCATCTCCCAGCCGCTCGAGTGATGCTCGCCGCACCAGAACTCCTCGTAGCCGAGCTTGTCCAGGTGCTCCACCAGGTCGAGATCGCGCCGGAACTGCAGCATCGGGTGCTCACCGATCGGATGGTGGGGGGCGATGAAGGCGCCGAAGTTCAAACGTGGCATGCACGGATCTCCTGGTTGGTGATGGTGAGCGACCCCCTAACGTTACCACCGCTCGGTGAGGCTCGGCCATGCCGTCGTCAGGTCGCGTTTCTGCGGCCGGTATGCTATGCAGCATTCCTGATGACCGCCGTGCGCGACCTCGGAGCCCGGGACCGGCTGGACGCCGCCTTCGCTCGTGAGGAGCGGCGGGGCCTGATGGTGGCGGCCGCCGCGCGCTCGGCGGCGATCGTGTTCATCCTGGGGTGGCTCGCGGTGGCGAACCCCGAGCGGGGCCGCGCCTACGCCTGGGTCCTCGGGGGCGCGGCCTTCTTCCTCGCGACCGGCCTCGCCCAGCTCTGGCTCTACTCTCGCGGCCGGGCGCTCCGACTGGCTGCCTACCTGTTCATCCTGGTGGATTCGCTGGCCCTGGCCGCGGTCCTGCTGCTACCGAATCCTTACGTCATCCCCCAGATACCGCCGCCGATGCCGCTGCGCTTCGCCACGTTCATGTACTTCTTCGTCTTGCTCATGCAGGCCGCGTTCTCGTTCCGGCCCCGGCTGCTCCTGTGGACCGGACTGTGCGGGGCCGGCGCGTGGACGGCCGGGTTTCTCTGGATCCTGAGCCGTCCCGGGAGCATCACGGACCCACCCCGCGGGGCCAGCCGCGAGGCGATGCGCGCCGCCTACTTCGATCCGAACTACGTCTCGGTGCTCAAGTACCAGAACGAGATCATCGTGTTCCTGCTGGTGAGCGCCGGTCTGGCGCTCCTGGTCCGGCGGTCGCGCGCGCTGGTGGCCGAGCGGGCCGAGGCCGAGCGCGCCCGCGGGAACCTCGCCCGCTACTTCTCGCCCAAGGTGGTGGACACGCTGGCCGAGCGGGACGAGCCGCTGGGCCGCGTGCGCCGGCAGGCGGTGGGCGTGCTCTTCGCCGACCTGGTCGGGTTCACCACCATGGCCGAGGAGATGACGCCGGAGGAGGTCATGGCGCTGCTGCGCGACTTCCACGGCCGCATGGAGGAGGAAGTCTTTCGCCACGGCGGCTGCCTGGAGAAGTTCATCGGCGACGCGTTGCTGGCGACGTTCGGGGTCCCCGATACCGGGCGCCGGGACGCGACCGACGCGCTGGCCTGCGCCCGCGGCATGCTGGCGGCCCTCACGGCCTGGAACGTCGAGCGGGAGGCGGCCGGTCTGCGGCCTCTGAAGATCGGGCTGGGTCTGCACTACGGCCCGGTGGTGGCCGGCGACATCGGTAGCCGCCGCAGCATGGCCTTCGCGACGGTCGGCGACACCACCAATGTCACCAGCCGGCTGCAGGCCCTCACGCGCGAGCTCCGCGTCACCATCGTGGCCAGCGCCGCGCTCGTGGCCGCCGTCGAGCGCGAGGCCGCCGATCTCACGCTCCTCGCCGGCCTGACCGCGCGGGGGCCCAGCGTGTTGCGCGGGCGTGACACCCCGATCGAGCTCTGGGCGGACTAGAGAGCACGTCGGCCGCGGTCGCAGCGCCCGCTCCTCGGTGCCCGATTCGGGCATCACGCCCGAATCTCACGTGACCGCGTGCGCCGCAACCCGCTGTTTCTCCTGGAGCAGGTCTCTGGCATTGCTCGTGCCTTGGGGAACCCGGCCGCGCTGGTTCGCGGGAGAGCCGGCGCGGCGGAGGCCGCAATGGGGCGGCCAGTGTCCGGGATGAGAATCCCGGTTCGTCCCGTGCTTCGGATAGGAGATCGCTCATGGATCGCCGTGGATTCATCTGTACCTTGGCGGGCGGCCTGCTCGCCGCGCCGCTCGTCGCACGGGCGCAACACCTGGACAGGCCGTATCGCATCGGCATGCTCGAGAGGACGTCGACGGCGGTCAATGCGGCCAACCTCAATGCCTTTCGACAGGGGCTCCGGGAACGCGGGTATGTCGAGGGGGAGCGGTTCGTCATCGACTACCGCTCGGCCGACGGCCGCGACGACCAGTTCCCGATCCTCGCCGCCGACATGGTTCAGTCGAAGGTGAGTCTGATCCTGACGAGGGGGACGCCGGCCGCGCTCGCGGCGAGGAATGCCACCGCGACGATCCCGGTGGTCTTCACCGGAGTCGGCGATCCGGTCGGACAGGGGATCGTCGCCAGCCTCGCCCGCCCGGGCCGGAACGTCACGGGACTGAGCGCCGCGGTGACCGAGATCTTTCCGAAGCGTGTCCAGCTGATCATGGAGCTGGTGCCGAAGGCGACGCGACTGGCGGCCCTCTTCAACATGAGCAATCCGGCGCTCCCGTCCCAGTGGCGAGAGGTCGAGCAGGCCGCGCGCTCCCTGGGCGTGGAGCCCCATCTCCTCGACGTGCGGAAGGCCGAGGATCTCGCGCCGGCCTTCGATGCCGCGGTCCGGCAGCGGGCCGACGCGCTCATCGTGGGGCTCGAGACGCTGACGCAGGCGAATCAACACGTCATCGTCGACCTCGCGGCCCGGCGCCGGCTGCCGGCGATCTATGCGTCGCTGGAGTTTGTCGGAGGGCTGACGGTCTACGGCGTGAACTACCCGGAGATGTATCGCCAGGCCGCCAGCTTCGTGCACAAGATCCTCAAGGGGGCGAAGCCGGCGGATCTTCCCGTCGAGGAGCCCACGAAGGTGGAGCTCGTCATCAACCTCCGGACCGCCAAGACCCTGGGCCTGACCATCCCGCAGTCGGTCCTGTTCCGGGCCGACCACGTGATCGAGTAGATCGGCTAAGATGCTCTCGACACGACCGCGCTCTCGAGGAGGCTTCTACGTCCATCGTCGGCCGTCTGCTGTGCCTGGGTCTGATCGCGGTCGCGGCGCACGGCTGTGTCTGGCCGTTTCGGCGCGAGGCCACGGCACCGCCGCGCACCGAGCCGCGGTCCGATCGGCTGCGGGAGGTCCCCGCCCGGAGCGCGCCCGTCTCGGCTGAGACCCCGGCCCCGGCACGCTCCGTCGAGCCGGCCCGGCCGCCGGAGCCGGCCCCCGCTCCGGCGCCGGCCCCCCCGGTCGCCGCCCCGCCGCCGGGGACCGCCGAGCCGGACCCGTCGGCCGCCATCGACTGGCTCCTGAAGCAGCGAAGATAGGAGCGGCGGTCCCTCTACATCGACTTCCAGTCGCCCGCTCCTTCAAAGGCGGCCGCGGCACGGTAGATCGTCGGCTCGTCCCAGTGCTTGCCCACCAGCATCATGCTCACCGGCAGGCCACCGCTCATGCCGCACGGGATGGCCATGGCCGGGTGGTGCGAGATGTCAAAGGGGGCCGTGTTCGTGATCATCTCGAGGGCGCGCTGGACGACCTCCTCGCGGGGCGCGCCCGGCTTCGGCATCGGCGGCGCCTTCATCGGCGTGGTCGGCATCAGCAGCAGATCGTGCTGGTCGAGGACACTGTCGTAGGCCGCGATCAGGCGTCGGGTGATGTTCATGGCCTTGCCGTAATAGCGGCTGCCGTGGTGCTCGTGGATGTAGGTCCCGAGGAGCGTGAAGAGCTTCGTCGTTTCCGAGAGCTCGTTCGCCCGATGCCGCCAGCCGCGATGGAAGTCCATCAGGCTGGCGACGTAGAGGTCGGGACGGCTGAGCCCGTACCCGTCGCCCCACATCATCGTCTGCGTCAGGCCTTCCACGCCGATGGGAAGCCACAGCGCGCCCGCCAGCGTGTGCCACGGGATCGAGACCTCCGTGATCTTCGCGCCGAGCTTGCCGAGCAGCTCGCCCGCCTTGCGGACCTTGGCGTCCACGTCGCGCTCGGAGTTGGGCAGGCCGAAGCCCTCCTTGACGATGCCGATCTTGAGGCCGTCGACACCGCGCCCGAGGGCTTCGGTGTAGGGATGCACCTTCGGCGAGTACTGGCGAGGGTCGTACCCGTCGGCTCCCGCGATCACTTCAAGGAGCAGCGCGTTGTCCTTCACCGTCCCGGTCATCGGGCCGGTATGGTCGACGTAGATCTCGATCGGCATGATGCCGGTGTAGGGAACGAGCCCGTGGGTCGGCTTCATCCCGTAGATGCCGCAGAACGAGGCCGGCATGCGGATCGACCCGCCCTGGTCACCCCCGATCGCCATGTCGGCCTCGCGCAGCGCGACCAGCACCGCGCTGCCCGACGACGAGCCGCCCGCCGAGTAGCCCATCTTGTGAGGATTGTGGACCGGGCCGGTGGCGTTGGTATGGCTGCCGCCGGACAGGCAGAAATATTCGCAGTGGGCCTTGCCGACGATGGTTCCCCCCGCATCGAGGATCCGGGTGACGATGGTGGCGTCGATCTCGGGCGTGTAGCCCTCGAGCGTGGAGGCGCCGTTCATCATCGGCACCCCCGCGAGCATGACGTTGTCCTTGAGCACGACGGTCTTTCCCTTGAGCTTCCCGCTGGGAGCGCCGTCCACCTGGGTCTTGACGTACCAGGCGTTGCGCGGGTTGTCCTCGGGCTGGGGCCGGAAGCCCGGCGTGCGCGGATACTTCACGGGCGGGAGATTGTCCGGCAGCGCGTCCACGACGTTGTAGCCATCGATGCTCGGCTTCATGAGGTCGCGGAACGACGTGAGGTCGCTCTCGGTGAGGGAGAGCCCCATCGAGTCGGCGATTGCCTTGAGCTGGTCTAGGGTCGGCGGTGAGACGGCCATGGGAGCCTCCTTGTTGAATGGGTCATGGGCCTACGGCGCCAGGTAGCGCAGGAGCCGCGGGTCGTTCCGGATCGTCGCGGACGGGCCTTCGAGAGCGACCCGGCCCCGATCCAGCACGTAGGCGCAGTGGGCGACACGGAGGGCCAACGTCGCTCGATCCTAGTGCCCGATCCCGGCCCTCTAGGGCCCTGAGCGTTGCATGATCCTCTCTCTGACTCAAGAGCCTCGCGCGGGCGGGGCGCCTGAAGGGGAACCTGGCGTTGCGCGCACCCGCCCGAGCCTGCCCGGCCGGAAAAGATCACCCGGCACTCGTTTCGCAGAGCTGATGTTCCGGCTCAGAACTCCGCATTAAATCGCGCTCCGGCGCACGGCACTCCGCTTGCTTTACCCTCGACCAGTCGGGCGACCAGTCGGGACCGAGAGCCGAACACGGAGGATGAGGTTGACGCAGGAACGAGTAGCGCGCGGCCGCGCCGCGCGTGCTGCCCCGCGCCGGGCGACGCCCTCGATCAACGATCTTTGGTACAAGAACGGGGTCATCTACTGCCTCTCCGTCCGCACCTTCATGGACGCGAACGGAGACGGCGTGGGCGACTTCCAGGGCCTGATGCGCCGCCTGGACTACCTCCACGGGCTCGGCGTCACCGCGATCTGGCTCATGCCCTTCCAGACCTCCCCCGGCTCCGACGATGGCTACGACGTCTCCGACTACTACGGCGTGAATCCCGCCTACGGGACCTTGGGCGACTTCGTCGAATTCACCCACGGCGCCAAGCAGCGTGGAATTCGCGTCATCATCGACTTGGTGGTCAATCACACGTCCGATCAACACCCGTGGTTCCAGGAGGCGCGTCGCGATCGCAAATCCCGGTACCGCGACTGGTACGTCTGGTCCGACAAGAAGCCGGCCAATGCTAACGAGGGCATGGTGTTTCCCGGCGTACAGAAGTCGACCTGGTCCTATGACAAGGAAGCGCGCGCCTGGTACTTCCATCGCTTCTACGACTTCCAGCCGGACCTCAACACCTCGAATCCCAACGTTCAAGCCGAGATCCTCAAGATCATGGGATTCTGGATCCAGCTCGGCGTCTCCGGATTCCGGATGGATGCGGTGCCGTTCCTGATCTCCACCAAGGGCGGGCGCGTCAAGAAGGCGGTGGCGCAATACGACCTGCTACGGTCGCTGCGCGCCTTCCTCCAGTGGCGGGTCGGCGACTCCATCATTCTGGGCGAGGCGAACGTTTCCCCGGAAGCCGGTCTGGACTACTTCGGCAAGGACGGCGACCGGATCCACATGATGTTCAACTTCCATGTCAACCAGAACCTGTTCTATGCGCTGGCCGCGTCGGACTGCCGGCCGCTCGTGCGCGCGCTGAAGGCCACGAACTATCGACCGGAAGCGGCGCAGTGGTGCCTGTTCCTTCGCAACCACGACGAGCTGGACCTCGGCCGCCTCAGCGAGGAGCAGCGGCAACAGGTGTTCAAGTGCTTCGGTCCCGAGGAGACCATGCAGCTCTATCGGAGAGGCATCCGGCGTCGGCTCGCGCCCATGCTCAACGGGGATCGGCGGATCATCGAGCTCGCCTATAGCTTGCTGTTCACGCTACCCGGGACGCCGGTCCTCCGCTATGGCGACGAGATCGGCATGGGCGACGACTTGAAGCTGGCTGAGCGCAACTGCGCGCGCACCCCGATGCAGTGGTCGGCGGAGCCCCAGGGAGGATTCACCACTGCGGATAAGCCCGTTCTTCCCGTGATCAGCGAGGGGCCCTACAGTTACGAGCACGTCAACACCGCGGAACAGCGTCGGGATCCCAAATCCCTGCTCAACTGGACCGAGCGCATCGTCCGCATGCGCAAGGAGATCCCCGAGGTCGGCTGGGGTGAATTCGAGGTCCTCCCGATCCGGAGCCCCGCGGTCCTCGCGATGCGCTATGACTGGCGCAACAACTCGGTGGTGTTTCTGCACAATCTCTCCGACACCCCTAGGGAGGTCACGTTCGAAACCGGCGTGCGCGGCTCGGAAGGACGGGTGCTGGTAAATCTCCTGAGTGACAACCACAGCCGGGCCGCCCAGGATGGCAAGCATCACCTCCTTCTGGAGGCATACGGATATCGCTGGTATCGCGTGGGCGGCCTCGACTACTTGCTCAAGCGGAGCGAGACCGAGACGCCCTCGCGGGGCTGAGCGGAACCGCTCGTGGAGCAGGTGCCCTGGTGGCGGACCGCAGTGATGTACCAGGTCTATCCCCGCTCGTTCCAAGATACCGACGGCGACGGCGTCGGCGATCTTCGCGGTATCGCACAGCGCTTGCCGTACCTGAGCGAGCTCGGAGTCGACGTGGTCTGGATCTCGCCCATGTTCCCTTCGCCGATGGCCGATTTCGGGTACGACATCTCCGACTACACCGGGATCGATCCCCTGTTCGGGTCGCAGCAGGAGTTCGACGCGCTGCTGACGGCCGCCCACGAGCGGGGGCTCAAGATCCTGCTCGATCTGGTGCCGAACCACACCTCCGACCAGCACCCCTGGTTCCGGGAGAGCCGCTCCTCCCGTCACAGCGCGTACCGAGACTGGTATATCTGGCGCGACCCGGGCCCGAACGGCGGCCCTCCGAACAACTGGATGTCGGAATTCGGCGGCAGCGCGTGGGAGCATGACGCGCGCACCGGCCAGTACTACTATCACGCGTTTCTGGCGGCGCAGCCCGATCTCAACTGGCGCAACTCGTCGGTCCGGGAAGCGATTCACGAGGTCATGCGGTTCTGGCTTCGGCGGGGGGTCGACGGCTTCCGCGTGGACGTGATCTGGCATCTGCTCAAGGACGCCCTGTTCCGCGACAACCCGCCAAACCCCGACTTCGGGCCAGGCCAGCCGCCGCATCGCGCGGTGGTTCCGCTCTATACGACGGATCAGGCCGAGGTGCACGAGGCGATCGCGGGGCTCCGGCGGGTGCTCGACGAGTTTCCTGATCGAGTGCTCATCGGCGAGATCTATCTGCCCATCGAGCGGCTCGTGGCGTACTACGGCCGCGATCTCGAAGGCACGCACCTGCCGTTCAACTTCGCGCTCCTCGAAGTGCCCTGGCGCGCGCGCGACATCGCGAAGCTCATCGACGACTACGAGGCCGCGCTGCCCCCGGGCGGCTGGCCGAACTGGGTGCTCGGAAACCATGATCAGCCGCGCATCGCGGGGCGCGTCGGCCCGGATCAGTCGCGCATCGCCGCCATGCTGCTGCTCACCCTGAGGGGAACGCCGACCATCTACTATGGCGATGAGATCGGTATGCCACACGTGGCCATCCCCGCCGATCGGGTATGCGATCCCTTCGAGCGCAATGTGCCCGGGATCGGGTGTGGGCGAGACGGCGCCCGCACCCCCATGCAATGGGACGCCACGCCTCACGCGGGGTTTTCCCGGGTAGAACCGTGGCTGCCGGTGGCGACCGGGTTCGGAAGAGACAACGTCGAGCGCGAACGACCAGACCCCACGTCCATGTACGGTCTCTATCGCCAGCTGATCGCGGTACGCCGACGGTTGCCGTCGTTGCGGGTCGGCCACTACCGGCCGATTGTGGCGACCGGGGATCTGCTGATGTATGTGCGAGAGCACGAGAACGAACGTACCCTGATCGCCTTGAATCTGGGCGGAGAGGCCATCGGGGTGAGCTTTTCCGAAAACCAGCTCAAGGGGGAAATCGTCGTGTCGAGCGGGCGCGATCGTGATGGCGAGGTCGTCACCGATCGGATCTCACTGCGTGGAAACGAGGGCGTGGTGATCGCACTCGCGCCGGACGCGGTAGTACCACGATCGATCGTCTGACGCGGTGACGAGACGTGGCTAGGTGCCGCCGCGACCCGACATCACATTTCCCCCGATCCGCAACGCGGTCGCCGCGACCGATGCATCGATCATCGCGACCTGGTCAGCCTCGCGGAAGTCATTTCCCTCCAGACGGATGCGCGCGGTGTGCGCGCCGCTGAGCCGCAGCACCGCCGTCGTTCCCGGGCGCGCTCGGAGGCCACTGAGATGATAGTCCCGTACCGAGCGGAGCCATACTAGCGGCTGCCCTTCGATCGGCGGCGTCGCGCTGAACTTTCTCATGCGGGCACCTTGGACGTCATCCAGAACAACCGCAGGCCGCGCGTCAGGCTGATCGACGCTCAGCTCGACGTTGTCCAACGTCAGGGCGCGCGCGTGTCTGACATAGAACCCGGAGGCGGGCAGGTCCCTGAACATGAAAGCGTCCGGGTATGTGCTTTCCAGCTCGGGCACCCGTTGCGCCGCGACTTCTGCCCTGGCGCCCCCGCGCGCGGTGACCCGGACGTTCTTCAGGAGAATCTCCGAGACCGGATATCCGGGCACGCCCGTGATCGAGGACGCGGTCATGGCCCCGACGGCCACCACGTTCGAGATGGAGACGTTCTTCAATCTCCCGGCCATCGGGACTTCCTGCGACGCGGCCGCGCTTGCCCAGGCGAACGAAGATGGGCGCCCGGACATTGGTCATGTGAATGTCGGACACCGAGACGCGCTCGAGGCTGCCTCCATCCACCGTCGCGAGCGCAATGCCGGAGCTCAGGTCGCCCTTCCACGCATGAGACTGCCCGACGATGGTGCAGTTCCGGAACACGATGTCCCTGAAGTCGCCGGCGGATTCGGTGCCCAGCTTGAGCGCATTGTGAATGGTGGTGAGATGGCAGTCGGTCACCGTCACGTCCTGCGTCGCGCCGCGAACCCCGAGGGCGAAGCTCGTCTTGAGCACGATCGCGTCGTCCCGCGACTCGACGCGGCAGTTGCGGATCCGGACGTTCCGGCAGCAGTCCGGATCGATCCCGTCCGAGTATCCGTTCAGGATGGTGACACCGGCGATGTCCACGTCGTCGCAGCCGAGGAGGCTGATGTTGTAGTTCGGCGCGTTGGCGATGGTGAGGTCACGAATCCGGACGTGACGGCACCGCTTGAGGGCGATCGGCTTGGGGCCCCCTCGGCTCGAGCGGTTCCCATCGATCCGACCTGGACCCAGGATGCTCACCCGGGCCAGGTCGCGTCCCTGGAGCAGGGCGAAGCTGAAGTCCGAGGTTTCCCGATCCGAGAAGGGGTCGTGGCCGAGCGGCTCGACCGGATCGAAATCCGCGTCGTCCTTGCTGGCGACCAGGACCGCGCCAGCGTCGAGACGGAGGGTGACGCGACTGCGGAGGCGGAGCGTGCCGGAACGGTACTCCCCGGGAGGGAAGGACACCGTTCCCCCCGATGGCCCGACCGCGTCGATGGCGGCCTGGATCGCGCGGGTATCGACGGTGCGGCCGTCTCCTCTGGCGCCATATCTGCGGACGGTTCGCTCCGGGGCCTCGGCGGCCCAAACGGGTCGGCGGGAGACGAGGAACGGCGCGAGGAGCCCGGCGGAGCGCCACAAGAAAGCTCGTCGCGAGTGGGTCATCCGCTGCGGCTCATTGTTCCAGCGGATCGCAATGACCGTGCCATGGATGGCGAGGGGCGACGGCGGGTATCGAAGTCGTGAGAAAGACAAGACGAGGAGAAGGAAAGCCCCTGTCCGCCTACCCCACCTCGGCCGGGACGGGCCGAACGAAGCCGGGTAGATATACCGACCGGCGAGAAGAGTTGACCGGCCGGTGTGAGCGAGCGTGAGCGCGGCTAGGACAGGCCCTTGTTGGGAGTGATCAGGTACTTCTCGCCGGTGGCCTGCTTGGCGTAGACGGCGATCTCCGCGAGCTGGAGGGCGCCGGCGAGCGAGACTTCCTTGGTGTACGTGCTCGCGAACGTGGTCTTGATCTCGGCCGCGACCCGCTCGCGCAGCTTCTGGGCGGCCTCGAAGCCGATCTTCTGCAGGAAGGGCGTGAGGAGCCAGCCGCCGATCCCCCAGGCCATGCCGAAGGCGCGGGTGAACTGGGTCGGTCCGCGGTCGAGGCCCCCGTAGATGTAGACCTGCTTGTGGGTGGTGGATCCGTAGCGGCTGTATTCCTTCGCGGTCCGATTCAGCGCGATCTCCATGGCGGTGAGGATCTGCCCCGCCAGGGTGCCGCCGCCGGTGGCGTCGAAGGCCACCGTGGCCCCGGTGGCGACGAGTGCCTCGGTCAGGTCGTCCATGAAGGTGGGCGCGCTCGAGTTGCACACGTGGGTGGCGCCGATCTTTTTGAGGACGTCCGCGTGCTCTTGCTTGCGCACGATGTTCACCAGGCCGACGTGGTCCTTGAGGCAGATCTTGTTGAGCATCTGCCCGAGGTTCGAAGCGGCCGCGGTGTGCACGAGCGCCTTGTGCCCCTCCGCGTGCATGGTCGCGACCATGCCGAGCGCGGTGAGCGGGTTGACGAAGCAGGAGGCGCCCTCGGCCGGCGTGGTTCCCGGCGGCAGGACGAGGCACTGCACGGCCTTGATGCAGCGGTACTGGGAGTACATGGCGCCGCCGAGGATGGCGACCGTCTTGCCCAGGAGCGCTTGTGCGGTCGGGGACGCTCCGGCCTGGACGACCACCCCGGCGCCTTCGTTACCGACGGGCAGGGACTGGTCGAGGCGCCCGGCCATCGCCTTCAGCACCGCGGGCGAGAGGCTCGCCGTCACAATGGGCTGCTCGGCCGTGCCGGAGGCTTTCGCTTTGCTCATGTCGGCGCCGGCGAACAGCAGGCCCTGGTCGGAGGGGTTGATGGGAGAGGCGTCGACGCGGACGATCACCTCCTCCGGCTTCGGCTCGGGGGTGGCCACGCTGACGAGCGTGAGCTCGAGGGTGCCGTCCTTCTTCACGGTGGAGCGTAGCTGAAGACCGGTGCCGGGGCTTGCCATGGGTCGTCTCCGATATCGCGTGACGGTCGATCAGGCCAGGTGCTTCTTGAAGAAGGCGATGGTGCGGTCCCACGCCAGCTTCGCCGAGGCTTCGTGGTAGCGCGGCGTCGAGTTGTTGTGGAAGCCGTGCTGGGTGCCCGGGTAGATGTGCATCTCGTGCGGCACGCCGGCGGCCTGGAGCGCCTTCTCGAACGCGGGCCACATCTCGTTGATGCGCTGGTCGGTCTCGGCGTACTGGATCAGCAACGGCGCCTTTATCTTCGGCACGCCGGCGGTCTCGGCCGCCGCGCCGTAGAACGGCACGCCCGCCTGCAGGTCGCCGCCCATCGTGACCGCGAGGAAGTTGACCGTGCTGCCGCCCCAGCAGAAGCCGGTGGCGCCCAGCTTGCCGTTCGAGAGCTTGTGCGACTTGAGCATGCTCGCGCTGTTGAGCATGTCGGTCCGCAGCTTCGCCTGATCGAGGCCGGCCTGCAGGGCGCGCCCGTCGTCGTCGTTGCCGGGGTAGCCGCCGACCGGGAAGAGGCCGTCGGGGGCGATGGCCACGAAGCCCTCGACCGCGGCGCGCCGCGCCACGTCCTCGATGTAGGGATTGAGCCCGCGATTCTCGTGGACCACCAGCACCGCCGGGAACGGCCCCGACCCGTGGGCTGCACCAGGTATCCCCGCATCTGTCCGGAATTGCCGCCGGGCGACGGGTAGGTCACGTACTGCGCCTTGATCCGGGTATCGGTGAAGGAGATGGTCTGCGCCGCGGCGTAGCGCGGCAGCAGCGCCTGCGCCATCGCCAGGCCGCCCGTGACCAGCGCGGCCAGCCGGAGGAACTCGCGGCGGTCGATGCGGCCGTGGCAGTACTCGTCGTAGAGATCGAACACGCGCCGGTCGATTTCGAGCTGCGTCACGGTGTCGGGCATGGGGGCCTCCTCCCGGGGGATTCTAACCGGGAACGGCGTCCCCGGACGGTGCTATCGTGTCGTGACCGTGCGGGTCTTCACCCCCAAGACATGAGGAGATTCCGGTGGCGCACTTGCTGAGAGATCTGGAGGGTCCGGTGGATGGTCGCGCTGATCGGGGTGGTCGTGGCGCTCCGGAGTCTCGGCGTCCTGTATCCCACCTGGCCCGGGACCGTGGTGGCGAACAAGCCGGTCGGCGCCTGTCTCGGCGGGATCATCGGCCTGATCTACGTGCAGCAGGCCTTCCCCTACGAGGACCACGGGAGCATGCTGCGCGCCGCGATGGACCCGACGCAGGGGATCGAGGAGCGGCGCCTGTCCGCCTGGCTCTACGCCGCGCTCTCGATCAAGCGGGGCGTGATCATCGCGGCCTTCATCGTGGCGGTGGCCTCGTCGTTCTGATGCGCGCCTTCGTCACGGGCCCCGCGGGCCGGCGACTGCTCGGCGCGGTCGGCCTCGCCCTCCTCGTCACCGCGTGCGCGCAGGTGACGGCCCTGATCGGTCCCGTGCCGGGTCTCGGCAATGCGCCCGAGGTGGCCGCGCCGCCGCCCGCGCCGCCGGCGGCGGCGATTCCGCCGGGGGCGGCCCGGTACCGCGCGTTCCTGATGCAGGCCTGGCAATATCACTTCGCGATGGCCGAGAACCCCGCCATCGGCTTCGGGCAGGTGCATCAGGAAAGCCGCTTCGACTGCACCGCGGTCTCGTCGGGCGGATCCCTCGGGTGCGCGCAGTTCATGCCCGCGACCGCCGAGTGGATCAACCGGCTGATCCCGGAGTCGGTGCGCGCCACGTGCCCCTCGTCGAGCGGCTGCCCGCTCGATCCGAAGTGGGCGCTCACCGCGATGGTCGAGTTCGACTGGCGTCTCTGGAAGGCCAACGCGTGGGCCGCGACGCCGCGCGATCGGTGGGCGTTCACGCTCGCCGGCTACAACGGCGGCGGCGTGGTGACCGGCGTCGAGCGGGGCGCCTGCGCGGGCAGCCGCACCTGCAACCCGGCGCGGTACTTCGACCATGTGGAGCGCTTCTGCGGATCGCACGGCCGCTCCGCGGCGTCCTGCCGGGAGAACCGGCACTATCCGCGCGTGATCCTCGACGTCTGGACGCCCGTCTATCACCGCTGGCTGCAGGGCTGACCGCGCCGGAGGCGACGCGGGACGCGCGACGCCTCAGCGAACCGCGCGACGAGGCGCCTTGGTTTGCCCGAGCCGGTTGTCGCCGCCGCGGCCGACGCCCGAGGCCATGAGGGTCGGGACGAGATCGCCGCGCACCACGAGATCCGAGACCTCGAGCCGGGCCCGCGCCTCGCGCCGCTGCGCCGTGCTGGCGGCGCAATCGACTCGCGCGCCCGTCACGACCGCGTAGCAGGTGCCGGCCGCGACCCCGACGCGGTGGGCGTACCAGGTCGTCCCGTCGGTGAAGCTGCCGTCCCGGAAGACCACGAGGGAGCTCGTGCCCTGGGTCAGATCGCGCCCGAGCATCAGCCCGGACTCGTGCGGGATCCCGAGGAGGGCGAGGAGGGTCGGGGCGATGTCGAGGTGCCCTCCGGTCACGGTCCTGACGCCGGCCTTCTCGCCGCGCGGCAGCCGGATCATCAGCGGGACCTTCTTCCGGGCCTGCAGGGTCCGGTACTCGTCCCGGGCCGCGATGCCGAGGAGGCGACCGAGCTCGGGCGGATCACCGAGGAAGCCGTGGTGGTCGCCGTAGAGCACCACGACGGAGGTTTCCAGCAGCCCCGCCGCATCCAGGCGATCGATGAACATGCCGAAGGCGCGATCGAAGTAGCGCACCGACTGCAGGTAGTCGCCGAGCAGGGTCCCTTCGAGGTCGCCCAGCGCCAGCTCCCGATGCTCGGCAGGCAGGCGGTAGGGATGGTGGTTCGAGGCGGTCAGCATGAATGCCATGAAGGGCGCGGGCTGGGCCGCGAGGAGCGACGTGGTCTGGGCGAAGAACTCGTGATCCGCCAGCCAGGGACCGATGAGCTCCGTCATCTGGTAGCGGTCCTCGAAGTAGGAGCGCTGGAAGCCGAGGCCTCCATGCATCGCCCGCATGTTCCAGAAGTCGGCCTGGGCCGCGCACGCCGAGACCGTCATGTACCCGTGCTCGGAGAGGATGCGCGGGAGGCCCCGATGCTTGTTATAGGCGAAGTGATTGGAGAGCACGCCGACCGCCAGCGGGTGAAGCGAGTGCATGGCCGCGAACTCGGCGTCCGACGTGGTGCCGAGGTGCGTCTGATCGTGGAACCGGGTGAAGTGAAGACTCTGGCGGGCGAAGGCGGACAGGCGCGGGGTGACGAGCTGGCCGTTGATCTGCAGATCCACCGGGAACGCCTGCAGGGATTCGGCGTTGATGACGATGAGGTTCTTTCCGCGCGCGACGCCGAAGAGCGGAGAGGGAGCCTGCGTGGCTCGCGCGTGCTCGGCCAGGAACCGGATGACCCGCTGACGCTCGGGCTCCCCGATGGTCGGCTTCCCCGCGGTCAGGCGGAGCGCCAGATCGCCCATGTGGTAGGGCAGGATACCGATCGACGCGGCGAGCTCGATCCGTGGATTGGAGTATCCCAGCAGGGCGGGCCCGATGCGCCAGGCCATCCGCACGGTCGGGACGGCGAGGACGAGACCCGCGCCGAGCACGCCGAACGCGAGCCCGACTCGGGCCGGGCCCGGCAGGGAGGGGATGCGGCGGCAGGCGCGCACGTACCAGGGCAGGAGGAGCAGGCCCGCGACGACGTCCAGGTAGTAGAGCGCGTTCAGCGTCGAGAGCGACTCGAAGACGCGCGGGAGCACCCCCAGGACCATGGGCGCCATGACCACGTCCGACAGGGAGACCACGTCGGCGTAGAAGCGCACGTGCACGAGATCGGTGATGCCGAGGGACGTCAGGAACAGGTTGAGGAAGAGGAGCGCCAGCACCCGGGGCAGGCGCGGCAGGACCAGCAGGGAGGTGACCAGGACCAGCAGGCCGGCGAGCGTCGCGGCCAGGACCTCGGGGCGGGCCTGGACCGCGGTCACGACGTGAAAGGCCGGGCGCATCCACTGGATGATCGTTTCTTCCGGCGCCCACCACTCGCTGGGAAGGAGCGCGCTGAAGTAGACGAGCTTGGCCCAGAGCAGCGCCACGATCGCGGCCAGGGGCCCGACCTCCAGGGCCCAGCGCAGGCGGCCGTCGGGCGGAGCCGGGATCCCGGGGGCGGTCGAGGCGGGCGCGGGCATCCGACAACGGTGGGGGCGGAGCGCCCCGGTGTCAAGTCCCGCGTGGCGGGCCGCCCGGATGGCTTATCATGGCCGGCCAGAGGGGGACGCCATGGACTACACGCGGATCTCCGCCGACTGCCACATCGACATGCCCTGGATCCCGCCCGATCTCTTCACCGCCAACGCATCCGCCGCCCTGCGCGAGCGCATGCCGTACGTCACCGAGGGGCCCGACGGCCCGTGCTGGGTGGCGAAGAACGGCGCCGCGTTCGGTCTCGTGGGCGGGGTCGGGCCCTCCGGCCAGAAGTACGTGCCCGGCCTCCACTACCGGGCCGACGTGATGGCGGCCACCGGTCTGTACGATGACGGCCGGAAGGGGATACGCCGTCCCACCGATCCGGCGCTGCGGATCCAGGACATGGAGCGCGACGGCGTGCAGGCCGAGATCATCTTCGGCATCCTGGGCGCGGCGACGCGGCTGCGCGATCACGAGGCGGCCACCGAGATGTTCCGCATCTACAACGACTGGCTCGTGGACTTCTGCCGCCACTACCCGGCGCGCCAGATCGGGCTGGCCTGCCTGCCTCACGGCGACGTCGGCGCGGCGGTGCGCGAGATCCATCGGGTGGCGAAGATGGGGCTGCGCGGCCTCGAGCTGTCGTGCTCGTGGGACATGGAGCCCATGTGGCACCCGTCGTGGGAGCCGCTTTGGCAGGCGGTGAACGAGGTCGGCCTGCCGTTGCACTTCCACACCTTCCCGACGATGCCGCCCAGCGTGCGGGAGAAGGCGACCGGCCTCACCAAGCGCGCCGCCATGTTCACGAGCGTCTCGGGGTTCCAGATGAACCTCATCAACATCCTCGCCGCGGTGATCGGCAGCGCGGTGCTCGAGCGCTACCCGCGGATCCGCATCTCGTTCGGCGAGAGCGGGATCGGCTGGCTGCCCTACGCGCTCGATCGCATGGACTTCGAGTGGGAGGACCGCTTCCGCGACCTGGGGCTCCGGATGAAGCCGAGCGACTACTGGCGGCGGCAGTGCAAGGCGACGTTCCAGTTCGATCGCATCGGCACCCAGATGATCCACGAGATCGGCGAGGACACGCTGATGTGGGGCTCCGACTACCCCCACGGCGACGGGGTGTGGCCGGAGTCCTCCAAGTACATCGAGGAGCAGTTCGGCCACCTGCCCGCCGCGACGGTGCGCAAGATCGTCTGCGAGAACGCGGGGAAGTTCTACGGCCTGATGACGTAGGGCCCGGCGCCCCGAAGCTCGTCTGTCCGCGGCGGTGGCCGATGAACAGAGAGGAGAGTGTCGCGATGGCACAGGACGATAGTCGTCAGACGGCCGCTCGGGTGCCCGGCGCATTCATCATCGATCCGAAGTCGACACTCACCCCCGCCTTCTGCGGCGCGGCAACCTGGATGATTGCGAAGAGTCTCGTCGGGATTCTGGACGTGGACGACTCGTTCGTGGGCATCGCGGCATTGGTGGTCAGTGGCCTCTTCGCGGCCGCGGTGGTCGCGCAGCTGACGGTCCGGAGCCTGTGGCTCCGCGGACTGTACTGGGTGCTCAACGCGCTCATCATCCTGACGATGGGAGTGGGCGGAAGCACCCTGGCGTCGATTGGTGACAAGCCGGACAGTGTCGTGGCGCCTCCGGCGGCATCGGACCCGCCCACTCGGGGCCCATCACCCCGACCATCACCCCTTCCTACGCCTGCGCCCACGCCGACGCCGCCGACGACGCCGACGCCGCCACGTCGGGAGCCGTCAACCGTCCTGAGCCCCGCGGACAAGATCCTGCGCGGCGTGGGGAAAGCGCTGACCAAGCCGCTGTAGCTTCCGGCGCGACGCGGCCGCTCTTGACAAGTCCCTGATTCGGACTAGGCTCGTCGCGAGCTCGGAATCTGTGGCAGCTCACTCCAACCCCTTCACCTTGAAGGAGGTCCGCCATGGCCCACTACCTCAGCGACGAGGAGCTCACGCGAACGGCGCCGGCCGAGGTCGCATCGTTCGCATCTCCCGTCCCCACCCAGATCGTGTCCAACGGCGAGTTCATCCCGCTGCCGCAGACCCGCGATCAGCAGCGCGTCGAAGCCCGCATCAAGGAGCTGGCGGACGGCCTCGGCCCCCGGCACGGGATGGACCGACGCCAGTTCCTGGCCTCGAGCGCCGGGATGGCCGCCGCCTTCCTCGCCATGAACGAGGTCTTCGGCCCGCTCTTCGACGTGAGCGCGGCCGAGGCCCAGACCCCCGGGGTGGCCAACCAGCGGGCCGGCGCGCTCTCCAAGCAGTTCATCATCGACGCCCAGACCCACTTCGTGCGCGACGACTTCAACCAGGCGGGCCTGCTCGACCTCGCCAAGTACGCCAAGCAGAACTGGAACCCGTCCCTCTGGGGCGAGAACACCCTGGCCCGCTTCAAGTTCGAGAACTACCTCAAGGAGATCTTCGTCGACAGCGACACGAAGGTGGCCCTGCTGACCGGGGCCCCCTTCGACGATCCGGCGTGGGATTTCCTGACCAACGACCAGATCGCGATGGCCCGCGCGTCCATCAACAAGATCAGTGGCTCGCGCCGGCTGCTCGCCCACTCCGTCTTCACGCCCAAGAAGGCGAACTGGATGGAAGAGGTGGATCGCTGCATCGCCACCGTCAAGCCCGATTCGTGGAAGGGCTACACGATCGGCGACCCGCTCTTCCCCTCCAAGCAGCAATCCTACTGGCGGCTCGACGACGACAAGCTGATGTACCCCTTCTACGAGCGGATCAGCAAGGCCGGCATCACCACCGTCTGCATCCACAAGGGCCTGCTGCCCGCCGACTACGAGAAGTCGTGGCCGGGAGTCTGGGAATACAACACGGTGTGGGACGTGGGCAAGGCGGCCAAGGACTGGCCGAAGATCAACTTCGTGATCTATCACGGGGCGCTCCGGCCTTTCCTGGAGAAGCCCGACGATGCGCTGGCCGAGTTCGACAAGACCGGCCGGATCCAGTGGGCGACCGAGCTGGCCGAGATCCCGGCCAAGTACGGCGTCAAGAACGTCTACGGGGAGATCGGCACGTCCTTCGCGAACTCCGCGGTGGCCAACCCGCGCTTTGCCGCCGCGTTCGTCGGCACGCTGATCCGTGGCCTCGGGACCGATCACGTGATCTGGGGCACCGACTCCCTCTGGTATGGATCTCCCCAGTGGCAGATCGAGGCGATGCGGCGCCTGGAGATCCCGGCCGACATGCAGAAGAAGCACGGCTTCGCCCCGCTCGGTGCCGCCGACGGGCCGGTCAAAACGATGATCTTCGCCCGCAACTCGGCGCGGCTCTACCGGATCGACATGAAGACCGCGCAGGGCGCCATCACCGGCGACAAGGTGGCGGCCATCAAGTCCGAGTACGCGAGGCTCGGCGGCATGCGGAGCAACGCGCGCTACGGCTACGTCCATCGGGTGAGCGCCTAGCCCATAGCGCTCCTGATCCGGGCGGGCCGGCGTCGGACCTCCGGCCCGGCCTGCCCGCGATCCTCTCCGGGCGAAAACTTCGCTACAGGCGCGCGAGCGTGCCGGCCACCGTCTCGAGATCGCGCTCGGCGCCGACCTGGCGGAAGAGCACTTCGGCGTGCCCGAGGGCGAGGGCGGCCTGCTCGCGGCCTCCCGCGGCTCCGCGCTGCAAGACGGCCAGGGCCGCCGCGTGGTGGGCGCGGGCCTCGTCGTAGGGAAGCTCGAAGGCGCGCGTGACCGCGATCGCGCGCTCGAAATGGCCGTCGGCCTCGTCCCAGCCGCGGTTGTCGGCCGCGAACCGGCCGCGCACGATCTCGAGCCGGCCCGGCAGCCCGTACCACTTCTTGTCGGGGTCGAGCAGGGCGAGGCTCCGTCGGATACACGTGTCGACGATATCCGGACGATGCGTCGCGAGCGCGACCTCGGCGAGCTCGGTCAGCCCCCAGGCCTCGAGGAGCACGTTGCCTCCGGTCCGGGCGAGCTCGAGCGCCTCGTCGAGCGTGGCGTGGGCCGACACCGGGTCCGCCCCTTTTCCCCGCAGGTGCCCGAGGACGACGAGACAGGCGGCGTAGGCCGCGACGTTCCGGCCTCGGTTCTTCGCGGCGGCGGGCTCGAGGAAGGCGCGGGCCCGGTCCCACTGGCCGCGCCGCGCGTAGAAGAATCCCACGCTGGCGGCGTCCTCGAAGAGGCACCCGAGCTGGGTATCCCGCTCGATGCGAAGGATCGCCTCGCAGGCTTCCTCCCCCTTCGCCACCTCGCCCGAGAGCGCGTAGGTCAGCGCGAGCGGACGCCGGAGGAGACCCTCGAACACCGGGCTCGCCTTCATCGCGAGCGGCAGCGCCTTCTCGCCCCAGGCCCGCGCCCGAGGCACGTCGAGCGCCAGCGCGAGGGTGAGGGTCAGCTCGTGCCCGAGCCCCGCGATCACGAGCGGATTGGCGGCCGTCACGACCGCGTCCCAGTTCTTCTCGTTGTAGGCGACGCCCTCGTCGATGCGCCCCATGTAGGTGAGGACCGTGCCCAGCGAGGTCCCCATCGGAATGGCCAGGCGCGCGAAGAGGTCCACCGCCCGGTGGGCCCAGGCCAGGCTCGTCGAGGGCTGCCCGCGATGCAGATGCAGGTGGGCCGCGCGTTGATAGATCAGGCCCTTCTCCAGGCTGTCGTCGTCGGTCTCCACGCTCGCCGCCACCGCTTCCAGATGACGCCGGGCGCGATCCTCCTCGGCCGCGTCGCCGTACCCGTCGGTGGACAGGCGCGAGATGTCGAGATGCATCCGGAGCGCGTTCCGCTTGTCTCCCAGGGTCTGGTACGCCTCGAGCGCCGCCTCGACATAGCGCAGGCTCGCGGCGGCGTCGCCGAGAAAGAGGCTGGCGGTGCCGAGCTTGTGGAGGAGGGCGGCCTCGATCGCGCGATCCCCGCCGCGGTGCAGCTCGAGCGCCTGGCGGTAGAGGTGGAGCGCCTCCCGGTTCGAGAACGCGGCCGCCGCGCGGTCTCCCGACTCGATCAGGTACTTGACCGCCTTGCCCGCGACGTCGCCCCGGGAGAAGTGATACGCGAGCGCGCTGCCGTGCTCGGAGAGCGTCGGTGGGGTCATCTCCTCGAGCGCCTCGCCGATGAGGCGGTGGAGCTGCGTCCGACGCGGGACGAGGAGACTCTGGTACACCACCTCCTGGACGATGGCGTGCTTGAACGCGTACTCGGGCTCGGGGAAGAACTGGGTCTCGTGCACGAGCTCGGCCTGCTTGAGCACCTCCAGATGCGCGGCCACGTCTTCCGGCGCCTCGACGGTTCGCGCGAGCAGGCTGATGCTGAAGTGCCGGCCGACGACGGCCCCGACCTGCAGGGTTCGCCGCGCCGGCTCCGGAATGCGGTCGAACCGGGCGCTCACGATGTCCTGGATGCTGGCCGGGAAGTCGATGTCCTCGGTGCCCATCCAGCGCACCTGCTTCTGGTCCCGCCGCAGCACCCCGCGCTCGAACATCGACCGGATGATCTCCTCGACGAAGAGGGGATTGCCCTCCGCCTTCTCCCACACCAGTTCCACGAGCTCGCTCGGCATCTCGGTCGTCCCGAGGAGGTGTGACACCATCGCGTGCACTTCGGTCGTCTCGAGCAGATCGAGACCGATCTGGGCGGAATAGGCGGTCCAGCGCGGGGTGTAGCCGGGCCGGTGGGTGGTCAGGAGGAGCAGCGGCATGCCCGGCAGGCTGTCGATCAGCTGGACGAGGAACTCCTCCGACGTCGTGTCGATCCAGTGGAGGTCCTCGAGGACGACGACGAGCGGCCGGAGCCGGGCCCCGGCCATGGTGAGCGCCCGGATCGTTTCGAAGATTCGCTGACGCTTCGCGTGCGGATCGAGGCGTTGCAGCGCTTCGCTGGAGACCGACAGGCCGAACAGCATCTCCAGAACCGGAAGGACCGCCTCGGGGTCCATCGCGATCTGCCGGACGCCACGCCGGATCTTCTCCCGGATCCGCGACGCGCTGTCGTCCGGCTCGATCCGGAAGCTCATCCGCATCGCGTGGAGGATCGGGTGATACGGCACGGACTGGCCCGAGGCCGAGCACTGGCCCTCGAGCCAGGTGATGGCTTCGCCCTGCAGGGCGCGGTGAAACTCGTGCACCAGGCGCGACTTTCCGACGCCCGCTTCCCCCACGATGCTCACCACCTGCCCGCGGCCCGCGCGCGCCCGCGCGAGGCGCTCCTTCAGCAGCCGGAGGTCCCGCTCGCGGCCGACGAACGGGGTGAGGCCACGCTCGGCCGCGACCTGGAAGCGGCTGCGGCTGGCCCGCACGCCCAGGACCCGGTGGGCCACGACGGGCTCCGAGCGTCCCCGGATCGCGAGCGATCCGAGGGAATCGAGCCGGACGTAGCCCTCCACGAGCCGCGCGGTGTCGTCGCTGATCAGGATGTCGCCCGGCTCGGCGAACGCCTGAAGCCGAGCGGCCAGGTGCGTGGTGTCTCCGACCGCCGTGTAGTCCATCCGGAGGTCGTCTCCGATGCGGCCGACCACGACGATCCCGCTGTGCAGTCCCATTCGCACCCGCAGGGCGGCGCCCGCGCGGGCCGACGGGCGCTCGTTGAAGGCCCGCAGCGCGTCGCGGATTCCCAGCGCGGCATAGATGGCCCGCAGCGCGTGCTGCTCGAGGGCAACCGGCGCGCCGAAGAGCGCCATCAGTCCATCGCCGAGAAACTGGTTGACGGTTCCTTCGTAGCGGTGGACGGCCTCCGCCATCAGCCGGAGGGCCTGGTCCATGGTCTCGTGCATTCCTTCGGGGCCGAGCTGCTCGGCCAGGCGGTACGACTCGACGACGTCGCAGAAGAGGACGGTGACCCGTTTCCGCTCGCCTTCGAGCGCGCTCCGGGTGGTCAGGACGCGCTCGGCGAGATGCTTCGGCGTGTAGGCTTCGGGGCCGCCGCCCGATGGCGAGGAGCCCAGGGGAGCGCCGCAGCCGCCGCAGAAGTGGGCCAGGGCCTTGTTGGCGAAGCCGCAGCGGGAACAACTCGGCGACAGGGCTTCACCACATGCGGAGCAGAACAACCGCCCGGAATCGTTTTCTGCGCCGCATCGCCCACAGATCATGGCGAGAACGCGAGGATATCCCTCCGGTCACCCGGCGTCAACACGGGCGGCCCGGCGCGGCGAATCGAGGCGAAGGACGGGGCTTGACCCCGATCCCGCCCGAGACTAAGCTCTCGCCACCGTCCGACCGGGTCGGCCTTGCCCCCTGGATGCCAGGGGCTGCCGGGCAGGAGAGATGCCATGGCGATTCTGACGATCTCCCACGAAATGGGTAGCGGCGGTGCCGAGATCGGCATGGCCGTGGCGACCCGCCTCGGGTACACCTACGTCGACAACGAGGAGCTGCTCGGGCGAGCGCAGAAGTACGGCTTGGCCGAGGATCGGCTCGCCCGCCTCGTGGAGGACCGGCCGTCCTGGGTCGAGCGCTTCGATGCCGAGACGCGCCGCTGCATCCTGGCCCTCCAGGCGGTCCTGTACGAGTTCGCGCAGGCCGACGACGTCGTCCTGATCGGTGGCGGCGGCCAGTGGCTCCTGCGGGGGGTGCCCCACGCCCTCCGGACGAGGATCGTGGCGCCCTTCCCCGAGCGCGTGACCCGGCTGACCGCCACCCTGTCGGCGCAGGGGCGGGAGCGCGTCACCCCGAAGACGGTCGCCCAGTTCATTCGTCGGGACGACATCCAGAAGGCGTCGCGGATGCGCTACCTCTTCGACGTCGACATCAAGGATCCCGGGCTCTACGACCTGCTGATCAACACCGCGGGCTTCTCCCGCGCGGCGGCGGTGGACCTGCTGGCCGAGATGGCGCGTCGGCCCGAGTTCGTCACCACGGACGCGGCCCGGCAGCTCGTGGCCGACCGCGTGGTGGCCTCCCAGGTGGAGGTCGCGCTCGCCGGCCACCCCGACATGCGGCGGTACCGGATCGACGTGGAGTCCACCCGCGGTCTCGTGACCCTCGAGCTGCCCGCCGGCGCCGATCCCGACGTGGCGGTCGCGGTCGCGCGCGACGTCGCGGGGGTGCAGGACGTCAAGCTGAGGATCGCGGAGCTCCCGGTGGCGACCCCGTTCCCGGGGTGAGTATTCTTTCTGTGCAGCGGTCGCGGCCATCGCCGCTTTCGTGAGCAACCGCCCGCGCCACGGGCGGGCCTGACCCGGCCAAGGCGCACGAAACCGGCCTCGCGGGTGGGGCACGTCGGTTGCAAGATGCGCGCATGCCGTTACTGACCGTCCGCGACCTCAGCGTGTCCTTCGAGACACGCGACGGCACCGTGCGCGCGGTGAACGACGTCACCTTCTCGCTCGAGGCGGGGAAGGTGCTCGCCCTCCTGGGCGAGTCGGGCTCCGGGAAGAGCGTCACCCTCCGCGCGATCCTGGGGCTGCACCAGGGCGCCCGCGCGCGGGTCGCCGGCGAGGTGCTCGTGAAGGGGCGCGACGTCAACCGGCTCGACGAGGGCGCGCGCGAGGCGCTGCGCGGCAGCGTCGTCTCCCTCGTGTTCCAGGAGCCGATGACCGCGCTCGATCCGGTCTACACCATCGGCCAGCAGATCGTCGGAGACGCTCGTGCAGCACCGCAAGCTCGACCGCGCGGCCGCCCGCGGGCGCGCCCGCGAGCTGCTCGATCTCGTGCAGGTCCCGTCGCCGGAGCGGTGCCTGGCCAGCTACCCGCACGAGATCTCGGGGGGCATGCGCCAGCGCGCGATGATCGCGATCGCGCTCGCCTGCGAGCCGGAGCTCCTGCTCGCCGACGAGCCGACCACCGCGCTCGACGTCACGGTGCAGGCGCAGATCCTCTGGCTGCTGCGCGATCTGCAGAAGCGGCTCGACCTGGCCGTGATCTTCGTCACCCACGATCTCGGCGTCGCCGCGGAGATCGCGGACGACGCGGCCGTGATGTACGCCGGGCGCATCGTCGAGCAGGCCCCGATCCGCGAGCTGTTCCGCCGCCCCGCGCATCCGTACACCGCCGGGCTGATGCAGGCCACCGTGCGCCGCGGCCAGAAGGGGCGCCCCCTCGTGCCGATCGCGGGCGCGCCGCCGAACCTCGTCGCCCTGCCGCCCGGCTGCGCGTTCGCGCCGCGGTGCCCGCGGCGCCCTCGAGGTCTGCACGACCACCGCGCCGTCGTTCCACCCCGTGGCCCCCGGCCACACCGCCCGCTGTCACCTCGTCGCCGAGCGCTCGCGAGGCCGCGACCCGCCACTTGTCCACCCCATGAGATCGCTGTCCGTCATCCTGCTCCTCGCCCCGCTGCTCGCCATGGCCCTGACCGGCCCCGCTCTCGCGCAGGGCACGCTCCGGATCGGCATGACCGCGAGCGACATTCCCTACACGGGCGGCCAGACCGACAACGGCTTCGAAGGCTTCCGCTTCGTCGGCTACCAGATCTACGAGCCGCTGATCGCGTGGGACCTCACCCGCGGCGACCGGCTGGCTCCGCTGGTGCCCGGGCTCGCCGAGTCCTGGGAGGTGCGCAAGGACGCGCCGACCAAGTGGGTGTTCAAGCTGCGCAAGGGCGTCACGTTCCACGACGGCAGCCCGTTCAACGCCGACGCGGTGGTCTTCTCCTTCGAGTCGATCAAGAAGAAGGACGCCCCGCACTTCGACACGTACGGCTCGGGCCAGGTCAGCTTCCGGCTCGCCTCGCGTCATCGGGATCACCAAGATCGACGACCACACGGTGGAGTTCGAGACCAACAAGCCCACCAGCTTCGTGCCGTACCAGATCTGCTACATGCTCATCGTGTCGCCGACCCAGTGGCAGAAGTTCAAGGACTGGCGCAAGTTCGCCGAGCAGCCGTCGGGCACCGGCCCCTTCAAGGTCACCAAGTTCGTGCCGCGCGAGCGGCTCGAGCTGGACGCCAACAAGAGCTACTGGGACGCCAAGCGCCGGCCCAAGATCGACAAGCTCGTGCTGCTGCCGCTGCCGGAGCCGACCACGCGCCTCGCCGCGCTGCGCAGCGGGCAGGTGGACTGGGTCGAGGTGCCGCCGCCGGACTCGATCCCCCAGCTCAAGAGCGGCGGGTTCACGATCACGATGAACAGCTACCCGCACAACTGGACGCACACCCTGCGGCTGGACAAGGAGCCGTGGAGCAACAAGCTGGTCCGCAAGGCGGCCAACTACGCGATCGACCGGGTCGGCATCTGCAAGAGCCTGCTGAACGATACCTGCATCCCGGCCACCGGGGTGGTCTACAAGGGCCATCCGTGGTTCGGCAAGCCGAAGGAGATCTACGAGTACAACCCGGCCAAGGCCAAGGACCTGCTGCGCCAGGCCGGATTCGACGCGAGCAAGCATCCCGCGAAGGCGGTGCAGCTGATCTCGACCTCCGGCTCGGGCCAGATGCTGCCGCTGGCGATGAACGAGCTCATCCAGAAGAACCTCAAGGACGTGGGCATCGACGTGGACCTGCAGCCGGTGGAGTGGAACACGCTGCTCACGCGCTGGCGGGCCGGCTTCAAGACGCCGGAGAACGAGGGCCTCAACGCCTGGAACATCTCGTGGAACTTCCTCGAGCCCTGGAGCGGGTTCGGCCGGTTCTTCCACAGCAAGTCGGTGGTGCCGGTCTCGGTCAACACGATGCCCTACATCAACCCGGAGGCGGACAAGCTCATCGACGAGGCGGAGCGGACCTTCGACGTGGCCAAGCAGAACGAGATCCTGGCGAGGCTGCACGAGGTGGTGGTGGACGACGCGCCGTGGATCTTCGTGGTGCACGACCAGAACCCGCGCGCGCTGTCCCCGAAGGTCAAGGGCTTCGTCCAGCCGCAGAGCTGGTTCGTGGACCTGACCGCGGTCACCGTGAGGTAGCCGCCGCCTCGTGTGGGTCTACGTCGGCCGGCGTCTCCTGCTCGCGATCCCGACGCTGCTCGGGGCCAGCATCATCGTGTTCGCGATGGTGCATCTGGCCCCGGGCGACCCGATCGCGGCGGTGATGCCGGCCGAGGCGAGCCGGGCGGAGATCGAGGCGACCAAGCGGGCGTACGGCTTCGACCGGCCGCTGCCGGTGCAGTACCTCGTCTGGCTCGGGCGGGTGGCCCAGGGCGATCTCGGCAAGTCGCTCGCCACCCGCCGCCCGGTGATCCTCGACGTCCGCGACGCGCTCGCCAACAGCCTCGTGCTCGCGCTGTCGTCCTCGCTCCTCGCGTTCGCGGCCGGGATCGCGCTCGGGCTGCTCGCCGCCTTCCGGCAGGGCCGGGTGCTCGACAAGGTCGCGAGCGGCATCGCGGTGGTCGGCGTGTCGGTGCCGCACTACTGGGCCGGGATCATCCTCATCATCGTCTTCTCGGTGCAGCTCAACTGGCTGCCCGCCATGGGCGCCGCGAACGACCCCGGGATCTGGGAGTACCTGCGCCACATGGTCCTGCCCACCCTGGCGCTGGCCCTCATCCCGCTCGGCGTCATCACCCGCGTGGTGCGGTCGGCCGCGCTCGACATCCTGAACCAGGAGTTCGTCCTCGCCCTGCGCGCCAAGGGCCTCGCGTCGCGGCGGGTGTTCACCCACGTGGTCAAGAATGCGCTCCCGCAGATCCTCACCGTGCTCGGGCTGCAGTTCGGCTTCCAGCTCGGCGGCTCGGTGCTGGTGGAGGCCGTCTTCTCCTGGCCCGGCACCGGCTACCTGCTGAACCTCGCGATCTTCCAGCGGGACATCCCGGTGCTGCAGGGCGTGATCCTCGTGCTCGCGACCTTCTTCGTGCTGCTGAACCTCGCGGTCGACCTGCTGCAGACGGTGATCGATCCGCGGATCGCGCGTCACTGATGGCCATCGCGGTCGAGCTCGTGGAGACGCCGGGGCTGGCCACCGCGCCGATGTCCTACTGGCGGACGGTCGCGTGGCGGCTCGCCCGCGACCGGGCCACCCTGGTGGCGGGCGGCGTGCTGGCGGTCATCGTGCTCTCGGCGGTGCTCGCGCCGTGGATCGCCCCGTACGATCCGGCCGCCGGGTCGATCCGCCTGCGCCTCGCTCCGGTCGGCGCGCCGGGGCACGTGCTCGGGACCGACGAGCAGGGGCGCGACATGCTGAGCCGCCTGCTCTGGGGCGGCCGCATGACCCTGGTGGCCGGGCTCACCCCGGTGCTGGTCGCGTTCGTGGTCGGCGCCGCGCTGGGCGTGATGGCGGGCTACGTGGGCGGCCTCACCAACACGCTGATCATGCGCACGATGGACATCTTCTACGCGTTTCCGGCGGTGCTGCTCGCGATCGCGATCTCGGGCGCGCTCGGTCCCGGGCTCGCCGAACACCCTCATCTCGCTGTCCATCGTGTTCGTGCCGCGGGTCGTGCGGGTCGCCGAGTCCGCCACCGTGCAGGTGAAGGGCCTCGAGTACATCGCGGCCGCGCGGGCCAGCGGGGCGGGGGTGCGGGCCATCGTCCGGCACCACCTGCTGGCCAACGTGCTGGGTCCGATCCTCGTGTTCTCGAGCACGCAGGTGTCGCTGGCCATCATCCTGGCCGCGGGCCTGTCCTTCCTCGGGCTCGGGGTCACGCCCCCCGCCGCGGAGTGGGGGCTGATGCTGAACACGCTGCGCCAGTCCATCTACGTCAACGCGATCGTGCCCGCGCTGCCCGGCGTGGCCATCTTCGTGACGTCCATGGCGTTCAACCTGCTGTCCGACGGCCTGCGCGACGCCATGGAGATCCGCGGGTGAGCGCGCCGCTGCTGGAGGCGCTCAACCTGCGCAAGCACTTTCCCCTGCGCGGCGGGGTGCTGCAGCGCACCCGGGCCTGGGTGCGGGCGGTGGACGACGTCTCGTTCGAGGTGGCGCCGGGCGAGACCCTCGGCATCGTGGGCGAGTCCGGCTGCGGCAAGTCCACGCTCGCGCGGCTCCTGCTGAGACTGATCGAGCCCGACGCGGGCGTCGTGCGGTTCGGCGGCGAGGACGTGCTCGCCGCCTCGCCGTCGCGCATGAAGCGGCTGCGCCGGGACATGCAGCTCGTCTTCCAGGACCCCTACGCGTCGCTGAACCCGCGCCTGACGATCGAGGACACGGTGGCGTTCAGCCTGCTCGTACACGGCACCCCGCGCGCCGAGGCGGGGGCGCGGGCCCGCGCGCTGCTGGGCCGGGTGGGCCTCGACCCGCGGCTCCACGGCCGGCGCTATGCCCACGAGCTGAGCGGGGGCCAGCGCCAGCGGGTGAACATCGCGCGCGCGCTCGTGCTGGACCCGAAGCTGCTGGTGCTCGACGAGCCGGTGTCCGCGCTCGACAAGTCCGTGCAGGCCCAGGTGCTCAACCTGCTGCAGGACCTCAAGGCGGAGCGCGCGCTGACCTACGTCCTCATCTCGCACGACCTGAACGTCATCGAGTACGTGAGCGATCGGGTGCTCGTCATGTACCTCGGCGAGGTGGTGGAGACCGGGACCGCGGAGGCCCTCGCGCAGGCGCCGAAGCACCCGTACACCCAGGCGCTCTTCGCCTCCGCGCCCAGCATGGATCCCGACCGCCGCATGGATCGCCTGCCGATCACCGGCGATCCCCCGAACCCGATCAACCCGCCCTCCGGCTGCCGGTTCCGCACCCGCTGCCCGTCCGTGATGCCCCGCTGCGCCGAGGCGACCCCGCCGCGCGTGCCGGTCGGCGCGGCCCACGAGGTGGCCTGCTACCTGTACGAGGCGGTGCCGGCGTCGGCCGCGTGATTCAGCCGAGGCGGTCGGCGGTGTAGGCGCAGCGGTCGTATCCCTGCGCGGCCGCCGCGGCCAGGATCGCGTCGGCGTGGGCGGCCATGGCCGCGCCGTGCGGCTGGGAATCCGTCCTCGCGACGTGCCCGAACAGCGTCATGCTCGAGACGAGCTTGCGCGCGTCGATCTCCGAGCCCATCAGGGCCAGGAGGCGGATCGGGCGGGCCCCCCCGCCGGCCAGATGCGCCCGCGCGGCGGTGGCCGCCCCGACCAGCCGCGCGCCGAGCACGGGATCGCGCAGGTAGGCCGCGGCTTCCTCGACCGAGTCCAATCCGTAGTAGACCGCGGTGGAGGACTGCCCCAGTCCCGCGAGCTGCGGGAACACGTACCAGATCCAGTGGCCCGTCTTCTCCCCGGCCTGTAGCTCGCGGAGGGCCGCGGCGTAGCCGGCGTGGGGCGCGTCCTGCGCCTGGCGAAAGCGGTCCAGGTTGTCCACGGCGTCCTCTCGGGAGTACGCTCTCACCACCTGTCCGACCTGTCCAGGCTCCGAGTCACCGGGAGGGCTCCGGCATGCGTGGGCTGCGCTGGATCCGGGTGGGCGCTCTCGCGCTCGCCCTGCTCGTCGCCGCGCCGCCGGCCGAGCCGCAAGGCATCATCGCGAACGTCTGCAACACCGCGTGGGGATGGTGCCTCCTGCCGCCGGGGACCGTCGTCCAGATCACCCGGCCGTGCCGCTGCTACACCACCGCCGGCCAGCCCGCCGACGGCCGCACCCACGCGTTCAACTTCTCGGAGGTGGGGCGGGTCAACCCGAGCCCCTACCTGAACCCGCACGCCCCGGCGCCCCAGCGGCCGACCGTCACGCCGTAGAAGTCCTTCTCTCGAAGGCGTTTACCCTCCCTGTCGATTCGGGGCCGCCCCGGGCGACTATCTGGCGTCAGGCGATTGCGCCGCGACGTGCAGGATTCCACGGAACGGGAGGCTCCATGATTCTCAAGATCCTGATCGCCATCGCGGTGCTCGTGGTGGTGCTGGTCGTCGTCATCGCCACGCGGCCGTCCGAGTTCCGCGTGGAGCGGACCGCCACCGTGTCGGCCCCGGCCGCGGTCGTCTTCGCCCAGGTGAACGACTTTCACCAGTGGGACGCCTGGTCGCCGTACGCGAAGCGCGATCCCGGGATGAAGAAGACCTTCGAGGGCGCGCCGTCGGGCGTGGGCGCGGTGTACACGTGGTCCGGCAATCACGAGGTGGGCGAGGGGCGGACGACGATCGTCGAGAGCCGACCCAGCGAGCTGATCCGGGTCCGGCTCGAGTTCGTGCGGCCCTTCGCGGCCACCAGCACCGCGACGTTCACCTTCAGGCCCGAGGGTGAGCGCACCGCGGTCACGTGGACCCTCGACGGCCGGAACGGCTTTCCCGCCAAGGCCATGGGCCTGGTCATGAACATGGACAAGATGATCGGCGACGATTTCGAGAAGGGCCTGGCCCAGATGAAGGCGATCGCGGAAGCGGCGCCGAGATCATAGGAGGCGACCATGGGAGCGAAGAGCGAGGAGCTGGCGAGGCAGTTCGAGGCGAAGTCTCGCGAGGCGGTCGACACGCTGGAGAAGCTCAGCGATGCGGACTGGAGCCAGGTGACCGCGGCCGAGAAGTGGCCGGTGGGCGTGACGGCCCACCACATGGCCAGCGTGCTGGAGCCGATCTGCGCCATGATCCGGGCCGTCACGTCGGGGCAGGCGCCGGGGAATCTCAGCATGGAGATGATCGACGGGATGAATGCCCAGCACGCGCGAGATTTCGCGGGCTGCACCCGGGCGGAGACGATCGAGCTGCACCGGAAGGGCACGACGGCCGCCGCCGCGACGATCCGCGGGCTGAGCGACGCGGAGCTTGCAAGGAGCGGTATGGTGTTCAAGAGCATGCCCCCGATGACGGCCGAGCAGCTGATCCGGGCTGGCCTGCTCGGCCACATCGACGAGCACTATGGCAGCATCCGGAAAACCGTCGGTCACTGACGGCCTGGCCGTCACGAGGAGGCGTGCATTGCAAGGTGCGAGCGGAAAGATCGTGTGGACCGGGCGGGTGATCACCGGGCTCGTGTCACTCCTGTTCCTGTTCAGCGCGGCCATGAAGTTCGTCGGCGGCCCCGAGGTGAAGGACGGCATGGCGCAGCTGGGGCTGCCCGAGTCGATGACCGTCCCGCTGGGAATCCTCGAGGCCGCCTGCACGGTGATCTTCCTGATCCCGGCGACGTCGGTGCTGGGCGCGATTCTCCTCACCGGTTACCTGGGGGGCGCGATCTGCACTCACTGGCGTGTCGGGGACCCCTTCCTGGCGCAGTTCGCGATCGGGCTCGTGGTCTGGCTCGGCATCTACCTGCGTGAGCCTCGGCTGAAGGCCCTGGTTCCGCTGAGGAAATCCTGAGGAGGCAAGGCGATGCGATTCATGATGCTGATCAAGGCGACGAAGGAGTCGGAGGCGGGCGCCCCGAGCAAGGAGCTCGAGCTCGAGGGGAGGGCGACGCGATGAGCCGCGTACGGGTCCTGGTGGGCACGCGCAAGGGCGCCTTCGTCCTCACCGCGGACGGCACCCGCGACCGGTGGGACGTCAGCGGGCCCCACTTCGGGGGCTGGGAGATCTACCACCTCAAGGGATCGCCCGCCGATCCGAACCGTCTCTACGCGTCGCAATCGAGCGGGTGGTTCGGGCAGGTGATCCAGCGCTCGAACGACGGGGGCAAGACGTGGGAGTCGGCCGGGAACAAGTTCACGTACGAGGGTCCCACCGGCACGCACCTGTGGTACGACGGCACTCCGCATCCGTGGGAGTTCGCGCGGGTCTGGCATCTCGAGCCCTCGTTGAGCGATCCGGACACCGTCTACGCGGGAGTCGAGGACGCGGCCCTGTTCCGTACCACCGACGGCGGCCAGAGCTGGCAGGAGCTGCCCGGCCTGCGCACCCACGCCTCGGCGTCCCTGTGGCAGCCGGGCGCGGGCGGGATGTGTCTGCACACGATCCTGCTGGATCCGAGCCGGGCCGGGCGGATGTTCGTCGCCATCTCGGCGGCGGGCGCGTTCCGCAGCGACGACGCGGGCGTCACGTGGCGGCCGGTGAACCGCGGCCTCCAGTCGGAAGGCATCCCCGATCCCACCGCCGCGGTCGGCCACTGCGTGCACCGTCTCGCGATGCACCGGTCTCGGCCCGGCGTGCTGTTCATGCAGAAGCACTGGGACGTGATGCGGAGCGACGACGCGGGAGAGTCGTGGCGCGAGGTGAGCGGGAACCTGCCGAGCGACTTCGGCTTCCCGATCGACGTGCACGCGCACGACCCGGAGACGATCTACGTGGTCCCGATCAAGAGCGACTCGGAGCACTATCCCCCCGACGGCAAGCTGCGGGTCTACCGGAGCCGGAGCGGCGGCCAGGAGTGGGAGCCGCTCACCAGGGGCCTGCCCCAGAGCCACTGCTACGTCAACGTGCTGCGCGACGCGATGAGCGTCGACACCCTCGATCCGTGCGGGGTGTACTTCGGCACCACCGGCGGGCAGGTGTACGCCTCCGCCGACGGCGGCGATAGCTGGGCGCCCATCGTGCGGGACCTGCCGGCGGTGGTGTCGGTCGAGGTCCAGACGCTGCCATGATCCGGGTGGTGCTGCCGGCTCACCTGCGGACGCTCGCGCGCGTGGACGGCGAGGTGAAGATCCACGTCGCGGGCGCGGTGACGCAGCGATCGGTGCTCGACGCGCTCGAGGCCGCCTACCCGATGCTGCGCGGGACGATCCGCGACCACGTCACCCAGCAGCGGCGGCCGTTTCTCCGGTTCTTCGCCTGCGAGGAGGATCTCTCCCACGAGTCCCCGGACGCCCCGCTCCCCGACGAAGTGGCGGAAGGCACGGAGCCGTACCTGGTCGTGGGCGCGATGGCCGGTGGCTAGGGGGCGAACGGCGGAGAGCCGCACCGGATTGTCCCGGAGCCGGCTCGCTCGCATGCGCGACGTGATGGCCGGGCACGTCGAGGGCGGCGAGGTCCCCGGCCTGGTCACGCTGGTCAGCCGGCGGGGCGAGGTGCGCGTCGAGGCGATCGGCGTGGGAGCTGTCCGGGCGGACGGTGCTGAAGCGGCTCGACGGGCCGCTCGACGACACCGTGCCCGCGCACCGGCCGCTCAGCCTGCGCGACCTGCTGACCCTCCGGATGGGGCTCGGCTACGTCATGGACGCGGCGAGCTCCTATCCAATCTTGCAGGCGGCCAACCGGCACAAGCTGCTCCTGGGTCCCCCGCGGCCGCTGGATCTGCCGGCGCCGGACGAGTGGATCCGCAACGTGGCGACGCTGCCGCTGATGCACCAGCCCGGCGAGCGGTGGATGTACGACCTGGGCCTGGACGTCCTCGGGGTGCTGATCGCGCGCGCGGCCGGCCAGCCCCTCGAGGCGTTCCTGCGCGCGCGCCTCTTCGAGCCGCTCGGCATGAAGGATACCGGCTTCAGCGTGCCCGCGGGCAAGATCGACCGGCTGGCCACGAGCTACTGGAGCAATCCCGAGAGCGGGGCGATCGAGGTCTTCGACGAGGCCGCGGGCGGCCACTGGAGCCGCCCGCCCGCGTTTCCCGCCGCGGCCAGCGGCCTGGTCTCCACCGTCGACGACTACCTGTCCTTCGGGCGGATGCTGCTCCACAAGGGGCGGCACGGTCGCGAGCGCATCCTCTCGAGCGCCTCGGTCGAGACGATGACGACCGATCAGCTCACGCCCGAGCAGAAGGCGGCGTCCGGCCTGGTCGACGGCTACTTCGACTCCCACGGCTGGGGCTTCGGCCTGTCCATGGTCACCCGGCGGGATGACGTGCCGGGATCCGTCGGCCAGTTCGGCTGGGACGGCGGCCTGGGCACGTCCTGGCGGTCGGATCCCCGCGAGGACCTCGTCGCGGTCCTGATGACCCAGCGCGCGTGGACGTCGCCCCGCCCGCCGGATGTCTGTCGTGACTTCTGGACATCGATCTACCAGGCGCTCGACGACTGAGCCGCCTAGACGGGAGAAATGCATCATGCGCTACGTGGACGGCTACGTGCTGCCGGTGCTGAAGAAGAACATCACGGCCTATCGTCGCATCGCGCGGAAGGCGGGGACGATCTGGCGGGAGCACGGCGCGCTGGAGTACCGGGAGTGTGTCGGCGACGACCTCGACGTGAAGGGGTTGACCCCGTTTCCCCGCCGGATCAAGCTCAAGCGCGGCGAGACGGTGGTGTTCTCGTGGATCGTGTTCCGGTCGCGGGCGCATCGGGATCGGGTCAACGCCCTCGTGATGAAGGACAAGCGCCTGGGCGCGTCCATGGATGCGAAATCGATGCCGTTCGATTTCAAGCGCATGGTCTACGGCGGCTTCAAGGTCGTGGTCGACCTCTAGCGCGGCGGGCTCCCCCGGCGCCTTGACTGCTGCCGCGGAGAGGCGCAGAGTTCTCGGCGCAGCGCACGGTGGGCGAGGAGGATTCCCATGCCGACTTACATGGTGCAGGCGTCCTACACGAACGTGGCGTGGAACAAGCTGGTCCAGCGGCCCGAGAACCGGATGGAGGCGCTCAAGCCCGTCGTCGAGAAGCTCGGCGGCCGGGTGCTGGCCTGGTACTACACGTTCGGTGACTACGACGTGCTCGTACTCTTCGACGTGCCCAGCAACATCAACGCGGCCGCGTTCTCCATGGCCATCGCGGGAAGCGGCGCGGTGAAGGACTTCAAGACCACCATCCTGATGTCGCCCGACGAAGGCTTCGACGCCCTGCTCCTGGCCCAGGGGGCGGGATACCGTCCCCCTGGTGGCTGAGCCGGCACGCATCCGGGCCCCGTGGCGCGAGTGGACGCTCGTCCACCTGATTCGCCGGCAGGCCGGCGCGCAGGGAGCGCGCCCGTTCGTCCGCTTCGAGGACGGGCAGGCCTTCACCTACCGCGCGCTCGATGCGTGGACGGACGAGCTGGCCGGGTCGCTGGCCGCCCTCGGCGTGCAACCCGGCGATCGCGTGCTGGGCCTCATCGGCAACCGCGCGGAGTCGATCGGCCTGCTCTTCGCGACCGTGAAGCTCGGCGCGGTCTGGGTGCCGGTCAACACCGCGCTGCGCGGCGCGTTCCTCCAGCACCAGCTGCGCAACGCCGAGCCGCGCGTCGTCGTCCTCGAGGACCGCCTGGCCGCGAACCTCGCCGGAGTCACCGCGGGTCCGGTGGCCCCCGAGACCCTCGTCATCGTCGGCGACGCGGCCACCCCGACGCCCGCGGGCCTGGCCGGGTCGCGGCGGCTCACGTGGCCCGAGCTGCGGGCGCTCCGGGCGTCGGCGGATCTGGTGACGCCCGAGCCCGGCGACGTCGCGATGATCATGTACACCTCCGGCACGACCGGGCCGTCGAAGGGCGTGCTCATCCCGCACGGGCACTGCTACCTGGCCGGCCTCGGGCTGGCGGAGGCGACGTCGCTCACCGCGGCCGATCGCTACTTCATCTGCATGCCCCTGTTCCACGCCAACGCCCTGCTCATGCAGTTCCTGGGCTGTCTGATCGCGGGCGCGGAGGCGCTGGTGACCGAGCGCTTCCGGGCCACGACCTGGCTCGAGGAGGTGCGCGCGGCCGAGGCCACGATCACGAACGGCCTCGGCGTCATTCCCGAGTTCATCTTCCGCCAGCCCCCGACCGATCGCGATCGCGATCACCGGCTGCGGCTGATGATGGCGGTGCCGATCGCGCCCGAGTGGGGCGCGGCCTTCGAGCAGCGCTTCGGCGTGCCGTTCATGCAGGGGTTCGGCATGACCGAGTGCAACATCGTGGCGTACACCCGTCCGGGCGACGCGCTCGTGCCGGGCTGCGCCGGGTACCCGCTCCACGACTGGTTCGACGTCGCGATCGCCGATCCCGCCACCGACGCGCTCCTTCCCCCGGGGCAGACCGGCGAGATCGTGGTGCGGCCGAAGGTCCCGGGCTGCGTCATGGCCGGCTACTTCCGGATGCCCGAGAAGACGGTGGAGGCGTGGCGCAATCTCTGGTTTCACACCGGCGACGCCGGACGGTTCGACGACGCGGGCCGCCTGCACTTCGTGGATCGCATCAAGGACTGCATCCGCCGGCGGGGCGAGAACATCTCGAGCTTCGAGATCGAGCAGGTGCTCAATGCCCACCCCGCGGTGGCCGAGTCGGCGGTGGTCGCGGTCAAGGTGGCCGGCGCGGGCGGGGAGGACGAGGTGAAGGCCTACGTGGTGCCGACCCCCGGCGCGGGGGTGGATCCGGTGGACCTGCTCGACTGGTGCGCGCCCCGGATGCCGCACTTCGCGGTGCCGCGCTTCGTGGAGGTGGTATCCGGTGAGCTGGCCAAGACCCCCACCGGCAAGATCCAGAAGACGCCGCTGCGCGAGGCGGGGATCACCGCGGCCACCTGGGACCGCGAGTCCATCGGCTACGTGGTCCGGCGGTGACCGGGGGCGGCCCCGCCGCGCACCTGGATCCGCCGGCGCCGTCGATCGCGAGGGGCATCCTCGACCAGGCGCGCCCGATCTTCGTCGGGCAGGTGGCGGTGATGCTGTACGGAGTCGTGGACACCGTGCTCACCGGCCACGCCTCGGCCACCGACCTGGCCGCGATGGGCCTGGGGACCGGCGTCTACTCGAGCGTCTTCGTGACGCTCCTCGGCATGCTGAACGCGCTGAACCCGATCATCGGGCAGCACCACGGCGGGGGCCGGCACACCGCCATCGGCGTGAGCTACGTGCAGGGGCTCTGGCTGGCCCTGCTGCTCTCGACCGCGGGCGGCCTCTTCCTCGCGTTTCCCGGGCCCTGGCTCGGACGGATCCACGCCCCGCCCGACGTCGAGGCGGTGGTGACGCGGTACCTGCTCGTGGTCGCGGCGGCGATGCCCGCCGCGCTCATGTTCCGGGTGATCTCCGCGCTCAACATCGCGGTGGCGCGGCCGCGCGTCGTCATGCGCATGCAGGTCGCCGGGCTCGCGCTGAAGGTGGTCCTGAGCTACGGCCTGATCTTCGGCGCGCTCGGGCTGCCGCGGCTGGGCGCGGTGGGTGGCGCGCTCGCCTCGGGCATCGTCTTCTGGGTTCTCTTCGCGGCGGGCTGGACGCACACCCGCCTCGACCCCTTCTACCACCGCTTCGCGATCCGCCGCGCGGTGCCCCGCTGGTCCGTCCTCCGCGAGCAGGTCCATCTCGGCATCCCCATGGGCCTGTCCTACGCGATCGAGGCGACGTCGTTCACGTTCATCACCCTGCTCGTGGCCCGGCTCGGCACCGGCGTGATGGCGGGCCACCAGATCGTGGCGAACCTCGCGGGCCTCTGCTTCATGGTCCCGCTCTCGCTCGCGGTCGCCACCGCGACCCTGACCGCCCACGCGATCGGGGCGGAGGACGCCGGGCGGGCGCAACGCACCGCGGCCACCGGGATCCGCATCGCCCTGATCGCGGGGGCATCGCTCGCGCTCGCGGTGTGGACGCTGCGCCACCCGGTCGTCCGCCTCTACACGAACGACGCGGCGGCGGCGGCGGTGGCGCTGACCCTGGTTCCGTTCCTGGCCGCCTTCCACGTGTTCGACGCGGTGCAGACCGCGGTCGGCTTCGTGCTCCGGGCTCACAAGCGCGCGATCGCCCCCACCGTGGTGTACGCGGTCACGCTCTGGGGCGTGGGCCTCGTGGGTGGCTACCACGTGGCCTTTCGCGGCGTGTGGGGGCCGCCCTGGGGCGTCACCGGCATGTGGATGATGCAGTCGGTCGGCCTCGCGCTGGCCGGGGCGCTGCTGCTCGGCTTCTACGTCTGGCTGATGCGCCGGAGAGTCGCGTGAGTGAGGAGGATGATGGGTTCGAGGAGCGAGCCGCCAGGTCCTGTCCCCCCGGTCAGGCTGAACGCCCTTAGCCGGGCGAGAATCCCCTCCCCCTTGTCAGGGATGTCACGCCGGTGACACGAAAGGTCCATCCCAAGGGCGGCACCGCGTCGATCGTGGCACAACTCCCTGACGATACAAGCAATTCTTGCTTTGAGCCGGGCCGGCCCGGATGGCACGCCGCTTGCGATCTAACTCAGCCCAGTGCGTTGAATTCAGGGAGGAGCTGACTTTGAGCGAAAGGCAGACCGCTCGGTGGCGCAAGGCGTGGCAGACCGCTCGGTGGCGCAAGGCGCCGGGATTCACGCTCGCCGAGCTCGTGATCGTGATCGCGGTCATTGGCATCCTCGCCGTGGTGGCGGTCCCGTCCTTCCTCACTTACCTCCGAGCGGCCGGATTGAAGTCGAGTGCGCAGCAGGTCGTGACGCTGGTGAACCAGGCCCGTGAGCTCGCCATCAAGGAAAACGGTAACGTGTGCGTGACACTGCCGAGCGCCACGCAGATGAGCTACCGGCTCGGCACGTGTGCGGGCACCACCTGGGTGGGCGCCGGCACCGACGCGACCGGCAATATCAATCTACCGCCGGGTATCACGGTCACCGCCAGTGCCAACCCGATCTTCAACTATGTCGGGTCCGCCCTGCCGGCCGCCACGTACACGCTGACCTACACCCAGACCGGTGCGACCCTGACCGCCTCCGTGTCGGCCGCTGGCCGCGTCACGATTCCATGACAGGAGCTTGGCCGATGCGACGATTGATCTCCAACCAGCGCGGCATGACGCTGGCCGAAGTACTGGTTGCGCTGCCCATCATCACCATCGGGCTGCTGGCGCTGCTTTCGGCCATTCCGCTTTCCACCTACGCCACCCAGGAGGGGAGCCAGACATCCACGGCGACCTTTCTCGCCAACCAGCGCCTGGATCAGGTCCGGAACGCACGGTGGATGGCGACCTGCCCGCCGACCTCGGACGAACTTGGTGTTTCCGCATCCTCTACTGCGGCTCCGACTTCAGGCGGCACCACCACGTTTGCCGACGAGACCGCGATCGCCGCGCCCTACGCGGCCTACAGCCGTCAGGTTCGGATAACAGAATCGGTGGCCTCCACCACGGTCTGTGGCGCCACGGGGGCGATCAGCGGCACTTACGGTCTCCGCACGGTCACGGTGACGGTGACCTACCGCCCACTGAGTGCTACGGGGACGGGTGCTGTCTCTGGCCAACGCTCCGTGGCGGTGAATATGGAGATCGCCCAGCGATGAGTCGGCTTCGGGCCGTCCTCCGGGACCAACGGGGATTCACCCTGACCGAGCTCCTCGTGGTGGCGACGGTACTCGGCATGATCCTGGCCGGGGTGGTGCTGATCCAGATGCAAGGCCAGCAGGCGTATCTCGTCGGCTCGCACCGGGTCGAAGTGCAGCAGAACAATCGCGCCGCCCTCGAGCTCATAACCCGGGAGCTCCGGTCCGCCCAGGCCGTCACCACGGTGACGAGTGCGACCGACCTGACATTTGTCGACCTGAACGGCACGACCATTCGGTACCAGCTCTCGGGCGCGACGCTCAACCGCATCACGGGGGGCACGACGACGCCGCTCATCGGCGGAGTGCAGACCCTCGTGTTGAGTTACTACTCGGCCTGGAACGGGGCGAGCAATACCGGCACGACGACCACGACGCCGGCTAGCGTCAGGCTCGTCGGGCTCCAGTTGGTCACCGGGACAGAGGACTACGCCGGGGCCGGCTCGCCGGCGAATCAGCGCGCCACCATGGAATCCCTGGTTCGGCTGAGAAATATCCCGTAGGGAAGGAGCCTCACGTGAGGAGCTTTCACCAGAACGTCGAACTCTTGCGAAACCAGCGAGGCGTTGCTCTGCCGATGGCCATGCTGGCGCTCCTGATCCTCTCGACCCTCGTCATCTCGTTCGCTCTGCTGGCGACGTCCGAGCCTTTGATCGCCACCAACCAGAAGCTGGTGGCCCAGGCCCGGGCCGTCACCGAATCGGGTCTTGAGCGGGCCATCTGGGCCTTGAACAACCCGACCGACGCGAACGGGCTGCCCAACCCGCTACCGGGGACCGTGCCCGCTCCCTATGATGGCAGCGCCCCGATCCCGATCTCGGTCAACGGTACTCAGATCGGGGTGGTGTTCGTGACCGTCACCAACGGGATCAACCCGAACGAGCGGAACGTTGTCGCGGTCGGCTGGGCCCCGACCAACACGGGCAGCGCCTCCAAGGCACACCAGAAGATCCAGGCCACGGTCTCCCGGTTCATCTTCAGCGCGACCCCCCCGCCGGCCGCCCTGACGGTACAGGGCCAGATCAACATCACCGGTAACACGAACATCGACTCCCGTCCTGATCCGAGCTGCGGGGCCAAGGACGGCACGTGGAGCGTAGAGGCCACGGCCGTTGGGGGCTCCGGGTTTGTCTACGGCGCCGATGGGAACAATGCCGAGAATGAATCGGCGGCGAGCGGTATCACCGACGTGAAGCAGAACGTGCCCACCTCCGCGTTCGTCCCGTACATCCTCAAGAACCAGGACCTGAACAGCCTCAAAGCCATGGCGAAGGCCGCCGGAACCTACTATTCGGGCTCGGTGGCCTTCAACGCGGGCAATCAGCTGCCGAACGGCATCATCTTCGTTGACACGTTGAGCGGCCTGAATATCGACGTGAACGGGACCAACACCACTGCCACGTCGGACTTCGCCAGCGTGTCCATCCACGGCAACGCGCCGGCCGACCCGAGCGGGATCTTCCGCGGCATGATCATCGTCGCGGGCTCGTTGTCGATCAGCGGCGACTTCCACGGGCGGGGGCTGGTCTACTCGGTGAACGACCTGGTCTACACGGGCACCGGCACCGGCCTGATCGAGGGCGCGGTGATGAGCCAGAACATCCGGGATGTCTCGTCGACGACCATCGACACGAACACGGGCGGCAATTCGAGCATCATCTACAACTGTGGGTACGCGAGCAACCCGGGCGGGCAGATGCCGCAGGGCTTTATCATCCAGCCTGGGTCCTACAAGGAGGTCGCGGGATCCTGACATGGTGGCTCCCAAGGCACACTGGTTGATCGGTCTCCTCGTGCTCCTGGCCGGATGTCAATCTCCGTCGCAGCCGGTGCGATCGGCCGCGCCCGAGGATCCCGCGGCGAAGGCCGCCGGGGCGCTGGCGGGAGGTCGCTACACGGATGCCCGCGAGCTGTACCGGCAGGCGCTCGCCGATGCCCCGGACAAGGTGAGCCTCCACTACGGGCTCGGCGTGGCCAGCTCACACCTCGATCGACGGGACGACGCGGTTCGCGAATTCAGATGGGTGGTGCAGTATGGACCCCAGACCGCTCCCGAGTTCGCGGCGGCCCGGCAATGGCTCACCAGGGCCGGCGCGCTGCCGACCACGAGTCTCCACACGGCCGCGCCGAGCCGCTCCGGCGAGGAGCGGCAGCCCGGCAATGCCAGCCTCGAAGGCCGAGCCATCTTCGCCGAAGCGGGGCAGGCACCCAAGCCCATGGCTCGCTTGCAGCTCTTTCTGGTTCCGGAGGGCTCCACTGAGAAGGAGCGCTATCACCTGAGGACCGACGGGGAAGGGAACTTCAAGTTCCCGAATGTCGCACCGGGTTCGTACAAGCTCATCGACCGCGTGGCCGGCCAGCCCATCTGGCGTCTCCGGGTCGAGTTCAAGCCGAGCGAGACAAAGGCTCTGGAGCTCACGCCGGCCAACAGCCTCGCCATGCAGGACGACTTCCCGGAGCGGCACGGGCAGGCTCAGCAGTAACGGCCGCGCTCGATCCGTGCCTGACTCGGTAAAGGCCAGTCGGGCGGGCTTCGGCTTGAGCGAGTTTCTCGTGGTCCTCGGCATCACCGGGGTCCTGATTTCGGTCACCGTCCCGATGGCTCTCTCCTACTATCACAATGCCCAGAACACGACCGGGGCGCAGCACATCCGGACCCTTCTGACCCAAGCCCGCCAGCTCGCAATTGATCAGAGAACCTTCGTCTGCGTTCAGGTGCCGGCGCCGACCCAGATATCCTTTCATCTGGACACCGGGTGTATGGGCACTCCCTGGCTCGGCTCCATCACCGACGCGGCCGGCAACATCGCGCTGCAACCTGGTTTCACCGTGAGCGCCTCGGCGAGCCCCGTCTTCGATTATCTGGGACGCTCGATCCCGGAAGCGACCTACACGGTGATGAACACTACCTCGGGCTCGACGCTTACCGTCTCCGTCTCGACTTCCGGCCGAGTCACGATTCCCTGACCGCCGATTCGCCACGGACGACGCTAGGCCCGGTAGAACGGCCGGTCCCCCTTCACGGTCACGCGGTGGCCGTGGCGGCGCTGTGGGAAGTAGTCCCACATCGCGTGGTGCTGGACGGCGCGGTTGTCCCAGAACGCCACCGAGTCGACGCGCCACCGGAAGCGGCACTGGAACTCCGGCGTCTCGAGGTGCTCGTAGAGCATGCGCAGCACGCCCGCGCTCTCGGTGCGGCTGAGCTGCGGAATGCGCGTGGTGAAGGTCCGGTTGACGAAGAGCGCCCGGCGGCCGGAGACCGGGTGGGTGCGGATCACCGGGTGCTCCGCCTCCGGGAAGCTCTTGCCCTCGTCCTTCACGCCGTAGCGGCCACGGTAGACGTGCTCGCCGCGGTGGATCGCGGTCATGCCCTCGAGCAGTCGCTTCATCGGCTCGGAGAGGGCCTCGTAGGCCGCGTACATGCTGGCGAAGAGGGTGTCGCCCCCGACGGGGGGCAGCTCGTGCATATAGAGGATGCTGCCCATCGGCGGCTCGGGGTCGCAGGAGACGTCGGAGTGCCAGTTCTCGCCCGCCACGTGCTTGGAATTCTCGTCCGCGTGGATCACGAGGATCTCGGGATGGCCCGAGACCAATCCGGGGGCGGCGGGATGCACGGCCAGCTCGCCGAAGAGGCGCCCGAACGCCTTGTGCTGGTCGGGCGTCAGGTGCTGGTCGCGGAAGAAGATCACCTGGTTCTCGATGAGGGCGTCGTGGACCTGCTTGAACGTCGACTCGTCGAGCGGTCGCGCCAGGTCCACGCCGAGCACCTCGGCGCCGATGTGGGGCGTGAGCTTCTCGACGGTCAGGGTCGGCTGGCTCATGGTCAGCTCCTCTCGACGAGTGTCTGGAGCGGGGTGGCCGGCTCTCCGAGCGCTTCCGCCACCGCCGGGTGCACGACGCGCCCGCGCCAGATGTTGACGCCCTTCGCGAGCGCCGCATTGTCCCGCACCGCCGCGGCCAGGCCCTTGCCGGCCAGCTCGAGCACGTAGGGCAGCGTGGCGTTGGTCAGCGCGAAGGTGGACGTGCGGGGCACCAGCGCCGGCATGTTGGCGACGCCGTAGTGGACGACGCCGTTGACGAGATAGGTCGGGTCGCTGAGCGTGGTCGGGTGGATCGTCTCGACGGTCCCGCCCTGGTCGACCGCCACGTCCACGATCACCGAGCCCTCCTTCATGGAGGCCACCATCTCCTTGGTGACCAGCACCGGGGCCAGGGCGCCGGTGACGAGCACCGCGCCGACCAGCAGGTCGGCCCGGCGCAGCACCTGGCTGATGTTGAAGCTGTTGGACACCAGCGTGATGACGCGGCCGTGGAAGAGATCGTCCACCGCGCGCAGGCGATCGAGATTGATGTCGAGGATCGAGACGTCGGCGCCCAGGCCCAGCGCCATGCGCGCGGCGTTGACGCCGACGGTGCCCGCGCCCAGCACCACGATGTTGCCGGGCGGCACGCCGGGCACGCCGGCGAGCAGGATGCCGCGGCCGCCGCGCGCCTTGGTGAGGAAGAACGCGCCCTCCTGCACCGAGAGGCGCCCGGCGACCTCGCTCATCGGCGCGAGCAGGGGCAGCGTGCCGTCGGCGCGCTGCACCGTCTCGTAGGCGATCGCGATGACCCCCGAGGCCTGGAGCGCGCGCGCCAGCTCCGGGGCGGGCGCGAGATGGAGATAGGTGAAGAGGATCTGGCCGGTCCGTATCCGGCCGTACTCCTCCGGCACCGGCTCCTTCACCTTGAGGATCAGCTCGGCCTCGCGCCAGACCTCCTCGACCGACCCGAGGCTCGCGCCCTCGCGCGTGTACTCCTCGTCGCGGATGCTGCTGCCGAGGCCGGCGCCCCGCTCGACGATCACGCGGTGATTGCCCTCGACGAGGGCGCGGGCGCCGGGCGGGGTCAGCGCGACGCGCTGCTCGCCGGACTTGATCTCGCGCGGCACGCCGATGATCACGTCGCCCGCCCTCCGCGTCCCCCGCCCCCGCGCGTCACGGCAGCGGGATCCGCGAGGGCATCCCGGTCTGCACGGTGAGCCCGCCGTCGGCGACCAGCGCCGCACCGGTGACGTAGGACGCCAGGTCGGAGGCGAGGAACATCACGCACGCCGCGATCTCCTCGGGCCGTCCGAGCCTTCGCATCGGGATCATGGCGGTGGTGGCCTCCCCGAAGCCGCGCAGGCCGAGCGAAGGGCGCAGCAGGGGCGTGTCGATCGCTCCGGGGCAGACGCAGTTGACCCGGATCCCGCGCGCCGCGTACTCGATCGCGGCCACCCGCGTGAGGTTGATCACGCCCGCCTTGGCCGTGTTGTAGGCCCCGATCGCGAAGTCGGCGAAGAGGCCGGAGATGGACGCGGTGTTGACGATGACGCCGCCGCCCCGCGCGAGCAGCTCCGGGATGGCCCGCTTCATCGCCCGGAAGACCCCGGTGAGGCCGAGCTCGATGGTGTGGGTCCACACCGCCTCGTCGATGTCGGCGGTGAACGCGAGCCGGCTCCGTCCCGCGGGCAGCGCGGGCTGGCCGAAGGCGTTGTTGTGGAGGACGTCGAGGCCGCCGAAGGCCTTCACGGTGCCCGCGATCATCGCCTCGATCCCGGCCGGGCTGCCCGCGTCCGCCACGATGGCGGTCGCGTGGCCGCCCGCCTTCACGATCTCGGCGGTCACCGCCAGAGCCCTGGCCTCGTCGATGTCGGCCACCGCCACCCGCGCGCCCCGCTCGCCGAAGCCGAGCGCGGTGGCCCGGCCGATGCCCGATCCGGCGCCCGAGATGAGCACGACTTTGCCGTCGAATCGCATGGGGTCGATGGGGTCCACCGCCCTACTTCTTCACGAGCGGGCAGCCACCCTCGGCGAGCGGGCGGAAGGCCTGCTCGCCGGGAATCGTGCCCACGATCTTGGCGAGATCCCACTCGCCCTTCGACTCCTCCGGCGTCTTCACCTGCATGAGGTACATGTCGCGGATCACCCGGCCGTCTTCCCGGATGCGTCCGTTCTTCGTCATGAAGTCGTTGATCGGCAGCTCCTTCATCTTCGCCATGACCGCCTTGGCCTCGTCGGTGCCGGCCGCCTTCACCGCCCGGAGGTAGTGCAGGGTGGCGCCGTAGGTCCCGGCCTGGATCATGGTGGGCGGCATGCCCCTCGCGGCGGCGAAGCGGTCGCTGAAGGCGCGCGCCTCCGGCGTCATGTCCCAGTAGAACGAGCTGGCCATCAGCAGTCCCTGCGCGGTGCGCAGGCCGATGGCGCGCACCTCCGGATACTGGATCAGGAGCGCGGCCACTTTCTGCCCGCTCCGCTCGAGCCCGAACTCGTTGGCCTGCTTGATGGCGTTGGTGATGTCGGCGCCACCGTTCGCCATCACCACCACCTTCGCCTTCGAGCTCTGCGCCTGGAGCAGATAGGAGGAGAAGTCCGCGTTGTTCAGCGGATGCCGGGCGGAGCCCAGCACCTTGCCGCCCGCCGCCTTCACGAACTCGGTCGCGTTCTGCTCGAGCGCGTGGCCGAAGGCGTAGTCCACCGTGATGAAGAACCAGGTATCCCCGCCCTGCTTCACGATCGCGTTGGCGAGGGTCTTGCCCTGCCCGTAGGTGTCGTAGACCCAGTGCACGCTGTGGGCCGAGCACGCCTTCCCGGTCAGCTCGGCGGTCGCGGCGCCGGTGGGCATCACCAGCCGGTTCGTCTGCTCGGCCAGCTTCACCACCCCGAGGGCGATCGCGGAGTGCGGGATGCCGACGATCAGGTCCACCTGGTCCTGCTCGTACCACCGCCGCGCGATCCCGACCCCGACGTCGACCTTGTTCTGCATGTCGGCCGAGATCACCTCGATCGGCTTGCCGAGCACGGCGCCGCCGAAATCCGCCACCGCCATCCGCACCGCCAGGAGGTCGCCCGGCCCGGTATTGTCCGCGTAGGGGCCGGACATGTCGTCCAGCACCCCGATCTTGACCACCCCTTCCTGGGCGCCGCCGACGGTCGGGGTCAGGAGCACGACGACGGCGAGTGCAACCAACGCGATCTTGAGTCGGCGTATCACTCGGTCCTCCTCGATGGGGTTCGCGCTCGACAGCGTTCGCGGCGGCTGGGCCCGATCCTGCGCCCAAGGCGGGCGTGGGGTCAAGCCTCCCGGAGTTCTTTGACCTCCCGCACAGAATCCGTACACTGACCGTCATGCTCTACGATCCGGGGGTCTGGCTGTTCGGGCTGGCCATCGCGCTGTTCCTGGCGGGCGTCCTGGGCGTGGTGTTCTCGACCCGCCGCGTGCCGCCGGACGAGGGGCTCGGCCTGCCCGGCCTCACCGCCGACCCGGGGTCCGAGCGTCAGCTCGTCCAGCTGGAGGCGGAGGTGGAGCGACTGCGGGCCGAGCGCGACGAGCTCCAGACGGTCCTCGGCCGGCTCGCCGCGCTCCTGGAGCGGCGGCACCCGCAGCTCTCTCCGGAGCGCCGGGCGCATCTCGTGGCCTCGGGAGACGACGGGGAGCACCGGACCGGAGGCAGCTAGCCCGGATGGTCGCCCGGCTGCTCGGGCCGCACGAGATCACCCGCTAGCGGCATGGCCGTGCCCCTTCAGCGCTCGCGCGAGCACAAGATGATCGCCGGCGTCTGCGGCGGCATCGCGGAGTGGCTCGGCTGGGATCCGACCCTGGTCCGCATCCTGTACGTGGTGGTCTCGTGCGTGTCGGTCGCGTTTCCGGGAATCCTCGCCTACCTCATCCTCTGGCTCATCATGCCGAAGGCGCCCGGGTCAGAGCTCCGGGGTCAGGACGACCGCCGTCCGTAGCGTCTCGCCCGGCTCCAGCACGAGGATCCCGGTGCCGTCCCGCCCCGCGTCCGCGAGGTTGAACGCGTCGGTCACGTGGCTGACCGGCTCGACGCAGAAGAATGGGCGGCGCGCGGGCGTGAAGACCACGAGGTAGTCGAGCGGCGGCTGCGCCTGCATCACGAGCCCCGCGTCCAGCTCGGGCCAGTGGATCGTCGCGCGCCGGCCCCAGCCCACGAAGCAGTTGTCCCTCCCGCGCGCGAAGGGCGCCGCGGGCGGGGCGACCAGCTCGGTCGGCAGCTTCTCCCGGTCCGTGCGCCACATGCCGCGCACGTCCGCGCTGATCGTCGCGCGCGCGGTGCGGGGAAAGTAGGGGTGCCAGCCGACGCCGGCGGGCATGGGAGCGTCGCTCTCGTTCGAGAGGCTCAGCGCGATGGTCAGGCTCGACGGCGTGAGCGTGAAGTGCTGGGTGGCCCGATAGGCCCACGGCCAGGCTCCGGCCGGGTGCCGGTATTCGAGGCGCGCTTCCGCGGCCCCCACGTCGATGGGCTGCCAGCGGGCCTGCCAGCCGTGACCGTGAATCGCGTGCCGCTCCGGCGGCCAGTTGAGCGGCTCGACGACCGCGCGGCCGCGGAACGAGAAGCGGCCGGCGCGGATCCGATTGGAATAGGGCACGAGCGGAAAGGCGGCGGCCCGGGCCGCCGCGCCCCCGCGCCGCACGCCGACCGGAGTCGGGCGCAGCCAGTCGCGCGTCACCGACCCGCGCGCGAGCCAGTAGCGGGTGACCGCCCCGCCGGCCTCCGGCACCAGCTCGACGGCGGCGTCTCCTGCGCGCAGGGTGATCGGGTCCATGGCTCCCGCGCCGGAGCCTAGCACGGGCGGCCACCTGTGCTAGGTTGGGCGCCATGATGCGGCCCGCGACGTATCCGAGCCTCGAGGATCGCGTGGTGTTCGTGACCGGCGGCGGCAGCGGCATCGGCGCCGCCATCGTCGAGCACTTCTGCGCCCAGCGGGCCCGGGTGGCGTTCGTGGACATCCAGCGCGAAGCGTCGGCGGCGCTCGTCGAGACGCTCACCGCGCGCGGCCTCCCCGCGCCGGCATTCATCCCGTGCGATCTGCGCGACGTCGTGGCGCTCCGCGCGGCGGTGGCGGACGCGCAGGCGCGACTCGGGCCGATCCGCGTCCTGGTCAACAACGCGGCGCACGACGAGCGGCACACGATCGAGGCGGTGACGCCCGAGTACTGGGACGACCGCTTCGCGGTGAACCTGCGTCACCAGTTCTTCTCGGCCCAGGCGGTGGTGCCCGCGATGGCGGAGGCGGGGGGCGGCTCGATCGTCAACCTCGGCTCGACGTCGTGGATGGTGGCGCAGGGCGGGATGCCGGCCTACCTCAGCGCCAAGTCGGCGGTGGTCGGGCTGACCCGGGCGCTCGCCCGCGACCTCGGGCCCCGGAACATCCGGGTCAACTCCGTCGTGCCCGGCTGGATCATGACCGAGCGGCAGATCGCGCTCTGGCTCACGCCCGAGGGCGAGGAGGAATTACTGCGCCGGCAGTGTCTCAAGCGCAAGCTCCTGCCCGAGGACGTCGCGCGCGTCGTGCTGTTCCTGGCCGCCGACGACAGCGGGGCCTGCACCAACCAGAGCTACGTGGTGGACGGCGGCTGGGTTTAGTCGGCGTGCGGTCCGGGGTATAGTCCCCGGTGACGCACGATCCGCTTTCCCAAGGAGGTGCCCGCACAATGCCCGGCACAGTCGGATTCATCGGTCTCGGGGCCATGGGCGATCCGATGGCGCTCAACCTCATCAAGCGCGGCTTCTCCCTCGTGGTCCACGACATCGATCCCGTGAAGGCCGAGCGGTGGCGCGCGCGCGGCGCCACCCTGGCGCCGTCGCCCGCGGAGGTGGCGGCCAAGGCCGATCGGACGATCTGCATGGTGGAGACCACCGCGCAGGCCGAGGCGGTGCTCGCGGGCGAGCGCGGCATCATCCACCTGGCCCGGGCCGGGCACATCGTGGCCTGCATGAGCACGATCGACCCGTTCGTGGCGCGCCGGCTCGCCGAGCAGCTCGCCACGCGCGGCATCGCGATGGTGGACGCGCCGGTGAGCGGCGGCACGGAGCGGGCCGCCTCGGGGGAGCTCTCCATCATCGTGGGCGGCGACGCGAAGACGGTGGCCGCCTGCCAGGACCTGTTCGGCGCGATGGGCAAGAACGTGTTCCACATGGGCGGGCTCGGGCAGGGGCTCGCCATGAAGCTCGTGAACAACATGCTGATCCAGGTCAACACGGTCGCGGTCGCGGAGGCCCTCGTGCTCGGAGTGAAGGCGGGGCTCGACCCGCAGGCGATGTACGAGGTGGTCCGGGTGAGCACCGGCAACAGCTTCGCGTTCGAGATGCGCACGCCGCGGATCCTCAAGCGCGATTTCTCGCCGGGCGGCACCGTGGACATCTCGTTCAAGGACCAGGAGCTGGAGACCGCCTTCGCCAAGCAGCTCGGCGTGCCGGTGCTGCTGGCCAACGTGACCCAGCAGGTCTACCAGATGGCGCGGGCGGCCGGCCTCAACAAGGAGGACGGCTCCGCGGTGGTGAAGATCTACGAGCGGCTCGCCGGCGTGACGGTCGGCGGGAAGGGATAGCGCGATGGCGACCTACGTGCTGGTTCACGGAGCCTACCAGGGCGGCTGGATCTGGAAGCCGGTGGCCCAGCGCCTGCGCGCGGCCGGCCACGCGGTCTACGCGCCGACGCTCGACGGGTGCGCCGAGCGCGCCGATCAGATCCGCCCCGGCATCACCGTTGGGAGCCACGCCCGGGAAGTTGCCGGTCTGCTCCACTATGAAGACCTCTACAAGATCGTGCTGGTCGGCACGAGCTCGGGCGGCATGGTCATCTGCCGGGTGGCCGAGCTGGCCGCCGACCGCATCGCGCGCCTGGTCTTCGTGGACGCCCTCGCGCTGCTGCCGGGCGAGAAGGTGGGCGACATCGTCAGCCGCCCCCCGGGCGACGTGACCGCGGTGACGATCGCGCCGACGCGCGCCGACGCGGAGAGCCGCATGTTCTCGGACCTGGATCCCGCCACCCGCGCGTGGGCGCTCGCGCGCTACACGCCGCATCCGATCGCGGCGCTCGAGGCACCGATGGAGCTGGCCGATTTCTGGGAGCGCAAGTGGCCGGTGTCGGTGATCCGCTGCCGGCGCGCCAAGAACCCGCCCGAGCCGCACCAGCGCCGGACGGCCGAGCGGCTGAAAGGGAGCTACGCGGAGATGGACACCGGGCACTACCCGATGCTGAGCCAGCCGGACGAGCTGGTGCGGCTGCTCGGCTGATGGCGCGCCGACCGGCCGCGGACGCGGGCATCACCGTCGCGCCCAATCCGAACCGCGTGATCGTCCGGATGGGCGGAGCGATCGTCGCCGACACGACGCGGGCGCTCGTCATGCGCGCGCCGGGGGCGGCCGATCAATCGTACATTCCAAGAGAGGACGTGGACATGACGCGCCTGGTCCGCACCGAGCTCGTCACCCACTGCCCCTACAAGGGCGACGCGTCCTACTGGAGCATCCGGAGCGGTCCGCGCACCGTGGAGAACGCGGTGTGGAGCTACGAGGCGCCGTACGAGGACGTGGCGCCCATCGCGGGCTACCTGGCCTTCTATCCGGAGCGGGTGGACGCGATCGAGGAGCGGCCGCCCGGCACCCAGTAAGGGCATAAATCGTTTGACGGTTGCGACGGGCTCCCGTCATCCTCGGGGGCGATGAAGGGGTTTGACGGCCTCTGGAACGCCGCGGTCGACCGGATCCAGGGAGAGCGGCTGGTCGATCAGCTCCGCGCGCTCGACTTTCCCGCCGCGGTCGCGGTCCTCGGAGTCGGGCTGGCGCCGTCTCCGGCGCCTCCGCCGGACCTGCTCGATGAGGTCGCCGGCCGGGTGGGCGGCACCGATGGCGAGCAGCTCCGCCACGGCCTGCAGCAGCTCTTCGTCGCCCGCAAGCCACCCGGCGAAGCGGGGCAGCGGGAGGTGCTCGCGCGCGCGATCCAGGTGGGCGGCGGCATCGCGCGCCCGGGCCTGCCCGTCACGCCGGAGGAGGCGGCGAAGGTCCTCGACCTGCTCCGCAGCGGAGCATTCTTCAGCGACGCGGCCGGCACCACCAGCGCGGTCGTGCAGCTCACGCATGCGCTCCCGCGGGCTCTGATCCGCGACGTTCCGAGGACCCCGAGCCGGATCGACGAGCTCGGGGAGGCGCTGGTGCGAGATGGGGCCGACGGGTTCGGCCACATCGGCCAGCTCGCGGTCGATCTCCTCGACGGCCAGCTCGACCGGCCGACGAGCCCGCTGACCAATACGCTCCGATGGCTGTACGGGAACGCGGCGGCTGCCGCGGTGGCGGAGACGGTGCAGCAGATCATCGCGCGCGACAACGAGACCGCGCGGCTCGCCATCCTCATCTACGCGCGCGCCCACGGCATCCCGCTGACCCCGGAAGGGCTCGACGCCCTCCACGACGGGGCCTTCAACCCGCAGGATCCCGATCTCGGTCCCGCGCTGGCGGCCGGCGTGCAGGCCCTGGCCGCGCAGCACGGCGGCGAGCGGGGCGTGCTCGGCGTGCTGCGGCGCCTCCGTCTCTGATCAGCCCTCGCGCAGCAGCCGCCCGAATCCGGCCACCGGATCGCTCACGCCCGCCAGTCGCAGCGCCCGCCAGAGACACGCCTGGTTGCTGCTGATCACCGGCTTGCCCAGCTCACGCTCGAGATCCTCGAGCACGCCCACGGTCGGCAGCCCCGTTCCGCTGATCAGCACCGCCTGCGCGTCGGGGGTATCGGCCAGACGCGCGAGCTCGGCCGCGCGCGCTTCCGACTCCTCGTAGATGTCGACCACGCCCGCGAGGCGGTGATAGCCCACGAGCTGGAAGCCCGCCGCCTCCCAGTACGCGCGCCCCTGCCGGCTGATCGATTCCGGGTACGGGGTGCCCAGCGCGAGCCGCGTCACGCCGAGGTGGTGGAGCGCGGCCCGCACCGCCTGCGCGGCCAGGAGCGCGGGGGCGCGGCAGAGCGAGGCGAGGCGCTCCACGAGCGGCTGCTCGTGTCCCCAGCCGAGCGCGTAGCTCGAGGCGGTGTGGGCCAGCAGGACGATCGCCGGACGCACCTCGCCGAGCGCCTGCGCCGGGCCGTCCAGCCCTTCGCGATACGCGCGCGTGCGCTCCTCCATGCCGCCGGCGCCGCCGGGCCGGCCGTCCGACGGGGGACCCTGCAGCCGGGCGAAGTGCACGCTGACGCCGGACGGCGCCATCCGGTAGAGCTCGGGCTCCACGGTCGGGTTCCCGGGCGGAACCAGCACCCCGATGCGCGCGCGGACACTCATGGCGCTAGGGCTTGGGCACCTTGAGGGTCTTGCTGATCATCAGGCTGCCGGACAGCAGGAAGAGCAGGCTCACGAGATGCAGCTCGAACCCGCCCACCACCACCGGGAACAGGCTCTGCCGGTGGAAGGCGAGCAGGAGCAGGCCGAGCGGGATGATGCTGGTCGGGATCGGCGTGCCCTCGAAGTAGCGCACCTTGCCGGTGTCGGTGGCGAGCGTCTCCGCGGTGATGTTGAAGCGGGCGAGCCGGCTCAGGCCGCAGCCGACGAAGTACATGAGGATGATCTGGTCGAGCGTGCTCCGCAGGCCGGCCGCGAACGCGATGCCCGCCGGCGCCACCCCGAACGAGATCACGTCGGCGAGGGAATCCAGCTCGCGCCCCATGGGCGAGGCGTGGTGCCGCCAGCGGGCGATGCGCCCGTCGAGCACGTCGAGGACGAGGGCCAGGAGGACGAGCGCGGCCGCCACGTCCAGGCGCCAGCGGTCGCCTCGGGCGAGGAACCACATGGCCTGGAACAGGGCGGCGACGCCGCAGAAGCCGTTGGCGATGGTGAAGAAATCCGCCAGGTGAAAGTTGCGGATCATCGAGAAGTGCTTGCCCGCCGTCGGCATCAGGTTGCTCCTACCGGGTAGTTCCTTCCGGTGATCGATGCGGCGCCGCCCGCCGCGCGGCCAGCCCGTTCATATTACTCGCCCTTCGTCGTGGCATCGGTCTTGCCCCTGGCAGTCGCAAGGAGGACGGTCATGGGACTCGATCCAGTATGCAAGATGGAGGTCAACCCGGCCTCGGCCGTGGCGCAGTCCGAGTACGAAGGCCAGGCGTTCTACTTCTGCTCCAAGGAGTGCAAGCGCCGGTTCGACGCGGAGCCGCTCCGCTATCTCGATCCGACCGACCTGGCTCAGGCGCGAGCCCACCGGGCGGCCCAGGCCGACGACCGCCGACCCTAGGACGAGGTCGGCGTGCCCTCGACGCCGACCATGCGGACGAAGTTCGCCACCAGCCCGGGGCTGTGGAAGGTGCCCACGCGCTCGGTGAGCACCTTCACCGCGAACTCGCGCGAGCGGGCCTTCGCGTAGGGCCGCGTGGTGCAGATCGCGTCGTAGACGTCGGAGATCGAGGTCATCTGGCTGGCCAGGGTGGGCCGCCGGCCGATGCGCGGCACCGGGTAGTTCGGCTGCCCGTCGTAGCGCATGTGGTGCTCGTAGGCCACCAGGATCGCGAGGGGGTGGGTGCCCTCGACGCCGCAGAGGTGCGTCGCTCCCTCCTGCGCGTGGCCCATCATGATCCGCCACTCCTCGCCCTCGAGCTTGCCCGGCTTGTTCAGCACGTCGAGCGGGATCCTGAGCTTGCCGATGTCGTGCAGGAAGGCGGCGAGCCCGATGGCGTGCAGCCGGGCCCCCTCGATGCCGAACGAGCGCGCCTGGGCCAGGGTGAGCAGCGAGACGTTCACGGAGTGGACGAAGGTGTAGTCATCGTGCGTCTTGAGCGGGGCGAGGGGCAGGATCTCCCGCGTGGCCCGCTGCAGCGCGTCCACGAGGCTCCACACGACCTGCTCCAGGCGCACGAGGCCGCCACGGCGGTCGGTGCGGAACTCGGTGAAGGCGTCGCGCGCGCCGTCCACGCTCTGCCCGGTCAGGGACTCGATCGCCGAGTCTCCGCCGGGGCCCGCGCCCGCGCCTCCGCCCGCGCCGGTGCCGGGGCCGGGTCCCTCCTCGATCGTGGGGGCCGCCTGCAGCTCGACGCGGCCCACCGTGATGTAGCGGGTGGAGATCGGAACGCCGCCGAGCGCCATCGGGGTCAGGAAGCGCACGCACTCCTCGGTGTCGAGGCCGCGGGCCACGGTCAGGCGCTCCACGCCTCGCCGGGTGAGGGCGCGGATGAACTGCTGGTGGTACAGGCTGCCCGTCCGGAGCGGCTGCGTCTCCACCACGAGGTCCTGGCCGACCACGAGGAACGTGAGATCGTCCCGCTGCCGTTCCTCGCACGCCGTGGTGACCGCCTCCAGGATGCGCTCCACGTGGCTGGCGAGCGCGGGGTGCTCGGCGCCGTAGAGCGCGCGCATGTTGATGCCGGCGACCAGACTGACCACCAGGCGATCCACCGCGGAGAGCGCACCCGGGATCGCCGGCTCACTCATTCCGCATCGCTCTCGGTCCGGGTCGGGGAGCCCGCCTTGGCGAGCCCCCGGCAGATGTCGCGAATCACCGGGTCCCGGGACTTCTCGCCCCGCGCCACCCATGGCGAGCGGGCGGCCGCGTCGTAGGAGCTCAGGTACCGGTAGGCGGACCGCCGCTCATCGATCGAGACGAGCGGGAACGGCCACTCGCGGAAGAAGCGGCCGAGCCTCGGCAGCACCGCCGCGTCCCCGAGGTCGGCGAGGGCGCGCAGTGCCTTGAGCCGCATCGAGCGGCGCCGCCCGAAGAAATCCCAGCGGAGCAGGATCTCCACGAGCAGGTCGGTCGCCTGCGTGATGCGGTGCTGGCCGGAGAGCAGGACCGCCGCCTCCGCCAGCCTCGGGTCCGGGATGGTTGATGGTGCGCGCGAGCAGATCGCGCGGCACCTTGGTGTCGAAGGCGAAGAGCGCCCGGATGGCCTCGAGCCGCACCCGGAGGTCCGCGTGATCGGCGCAGCGCAGGATCTCGCCCATGGCCGAGCGATCCTGCACCCGCCGGAGCAGCAGCACCATGTTGCGCACCACGTACCAGCGCGGATCCGCGAGCAGACGCCGCGTCTCCGGGACGATGGCCGCGCCCAGCGAGGCCGCGAGCTCGATCAGGCGCAGCCGGCGCCCGCGATCCTGCTCGGCGGCCAGCGCCTCCAGCAGCCCGCGCGAGGCCGAGGCGCCCGAGGGCGAGGATCAGCGTCTGCACCTGCACGAAGGGCGGCCCGCCCGGCTGCCGGCTGGCGGCCACGAGGGCGGCCAGGGTCGGCGCGTCGGCGATATTGGCCAGGAACTCGTCGAGCGCCTCGCGCCGCTCCGCCTGGCTCGGGTCCGCGATCAGGTCGCGCACCGCGCGGATGATGCCGACGGCCTGGGCGAAGCGATTCTGCTGGAGCGCGCGGACGAAGATCTCGCGCAGGCGGCCCAGGACGAGCGGCCGCACGATGTCGGGACAGCTCGCGGTCATGTCGAGCAGCGTCGTGACGACGCGCCGCTCGATGGCGTCGTCGCTCTCGGTGTCGGGACCGAAGGCGTCGGGGTCCGCGGCCACCTCGACCGCGATCGCGTCCAGGTCCACCGTCGGCTTCTGGGCCAGCAGCGCGCGATGGTCCTCGGGGTTGTAGCGGTCCACGTCCTCCTCGCGGAACAGGGCCGCCATCTCCGCGAAGTCCGCGGGCGGCTCGGGCAGCGCCCCGGCCGCCGGGTCCATCTCCTCGTGCGCCTCGGCCAGCGCCTGGGCCATCTGGAGCGCGTGGCTCGAGAGCTGCCCCTGCTCGCGGGCCAGGCGACGGAGACCGCGGAGCACGTCGGCGGCCGGGAGCGCGGCGGCCAGCCTGGCCAGGTGCGCGCTCGCGCCCTCCTCGCGGGCGAGGGTGCGGAGCGCGGCGGCCAGCACCGGCTCACGGACCGCGCCGGGGAGCGCGCGGAGCAGCTGGATGATCTGCGGCGCCAGCTTCTCCCGTTCGTCGCTGTCCGCGCTCTCCAGCCGATTGCCCACCAGGCCGGCGAGGGTGTACGCGGCGGCCATGCCGAGGCGGCCGCCCGCGGCCTGTCCGCCGGCCGCGGCGAATCCGCTGCCGCCCCGGCCGCTGCCTCGACCGTGGCCGCCGGCCCCCCAGCCGCCCCCGCTGGCGCCGCCACCCCCGGAGCCGCCGCTTCCACCGCCGGGTCCCCCTCCGCCCGGGCCGCCGGCCCCGGTTCCACCCGTGCCGGGCCCTCCACGGAACAGGGAGGCGATGGACTCCGCCGAGGAGCTCTCGCGCGGCCCCGAGCGGTCGCCCCCCGACCCGATGGGCTCCGCGGCCAGCAGCGACTCCAGCAGGCCGTCGAAGAGCGAGCTGCTCCTCCGGCGTGGCCGGGGCGACGTCCGTGGTCGTGACGAGCGCGCTGTAGTCGATGGCCGAGACGGAGATATGGGTGATACCGGCGGCCGGCAGCTCGTCGCCGGTGAGGGGCTCGTTGCGGGCGGGCCCCGTGTCGCCCAGCATGGCCAGGAAGCGCTCCAGCTCGACGGCCTCCACGTCTTCCTCGATCCGCAGCAGGCCGCCGTTGCGCCGGTAGAGGGCCCGGGCGAAGGCCCGCACCTGCGGGGTCTCGAGCTTCTTGCCCGCGCTGACGAGCCCGTCGCGCCCGATCCCCAGGAGCAGGGGGCTCGAGGCGGCCAGGGACGCGCGCACGCGCGCATGCGCGGTGGCGAGCGCGGACGCGCGGGCGGGGTGGCCGGGCGGATAGGCGGCCAGATTCCGCCACGCCGTCACCAGCGCGGACACGACCTCGGGCAGTGTGGGCGGGGGAGCCGGTTTCTCCACGTTTGGGGTTGAGTCTAGCCGACCGGAGCCGCTTCGCTCGCAAACTTGAGCCGCCCCGCCGGGTCGCTTATGCTTCCCCCATCCAGCTGGAAGGGAGAGTGCCCGGCCATGAAAGTCAGCGCGTTCCACCTGATGCCGCACCGCGAGCTGCCCCACGGACTTCGAGCGCCGCTACGACAGCGTCTGGGTGACCCCGCCCTGGTGGGAGCTGGCCGATGCCCGGCGCGTGGGCCAGTACTACAACTGGACGCTCGACGAGCTGCTCTACGCGGCCCGGGCCGGCTTCGACGGCGTGTGCACCAACGAGCACCACCAGAACGCCTACGGGTTCATGCCGAGCCCGAACCTCATGGGCAGCGTGCTGGCCAAGCAGACCAACGGCCTCGACGTGGCCATCGTGCAGATGGGCATGACGCTGCCGACCACCTCGCCGCCGATCCGCGTGGCCGAGGAGTACGGCATGCTCGACTGCATCAGCGGCGGCCGGCTCGTCGCCGGCCTGCCGCTCGGCAGCCCGATGGACGTCAACCTCGCCTACGGCATCACCCCGATGGAGCACCGCGAGCGCTACCGCGAGGCGTTCGAGCTCGTGCTGAAGGCGTGGCAGGCGAAGGAGATCTTCGCGTGGAACGGGAAGTACTTCCAGCTCGGCCAGGTCAACCTCTGGCCGCGGCCGGTGCAGGAGCCCGCACCCGCCGGTGTGGGTGCCGGGCTCGGGCAGCATCAGCACCTTCGACTTCGCCACCGAGCACAACGTCTGCTACTGCTTCCTCTCCTACGCGGGCGCCCGCGCGGCCACGCACGATGATGGACGGCTACTGGGACGTGGTGGAGAAGAAAGGGCTCGAGCGCAATCCGTATCGCGCGGGCTTCCTGCAGCTCGTCGCGGTGTCCGAGACCGACGCGCAGGCCGAGGCCGACTACGCCAAGCACGTCGAGTACTTCTATCACAAGTGCCTGCACGTGCCGCCGCAGTGGTTCGCGCCGCCGGGCAACCAGGACTACCGGAGCCTGCTCGCGGCCAACCGCAACCCGGTGCGCCGGGCCGAGGATCCCAAGACGCTCCGCTACAAGGACTTCGTGGACAAGGGCTACGTGATCGCGGGCAGCCCGGCCACCGTGCAAGCGAGCGGCTGATCGAGGAGGTCATCAAGCGCCTGCACGTGGGCAACCTGATGGTGCTGGTGCAGATCGGCTCGATGCCGCACGAGCTGACGCTCAAGAACATCGACCTCTTCGCGCGCGAGGTGCTGCCCGGGCTGCGCGAGATCTGGGACGACAAGGGCTGGGAGAACCACTGGTGGCCGAAGAGCCTGCGCGAGGCCACGGCCGCCAGCCGCGCCTGAGCGCGGCGCCGATGATCGAGGCGCGCAGGCGACCGCACCGTCACCGGTCTGGAACGGGCGCGTGCCCTTCCGCGTCCACGTCAGCGGGCGCGGGGCCGCGCGCTGGTCTTCTTCCACGGGCCGTGGGGGCTCAGTGGGGCCCGTTCCTCGACGCGCTCGCCCGGCAGTTCACGGTCTACGCGCCGGAGCACCCGGGCACGACGCCCGGGCGACCCGGACGCGATCCAGCACGTGGACTCCCTGTGGGATCTGGTGCTCTGCTACGACGAGCTGCTCGAGCAGCTCCGGCTGCGCGAGGTCGTGCTCGCCGGGCACTCCTTCGGGGCCATGGTGGCGTGCGAGGTGGCCGCCCTCCAGCCCGCGCGGGTGAAGCGGCTGGTCCTCATGGATCCCGATCGGGCTCTGGCGGGACGACGCGCCGGTGATCAACTGGATGCTCCAGGGCCCGGCCGAGATGCCGGCGTACGTGTTCCACCGAGCCCGACGGCCCCGCGGCCAAGGCGATGTTCGCGGTGCCCGCCGAGGCGGAGGCGGCGCCCTCGCGCGGACCCGGCTCACGTGGGCGATGGGGGCGACCGGCAAGTTCATCTGGCCGATCCCGGACAAGGGGCTCAAGAAGCGCATCCACCGCATCACCGCGCCCACCCTGCTGCTCTGGGGCGAGCACGACCGGCTTGTCCCGCGCGCCTACGCCGAAGGAGTTCGCGGGGAAGATCGCCGACACGCGGCTCGAGGTGGTGCGCGGGCGCCGGCCACGCGCCCCATCTGGAGCGAGCCCGACGCCACCGCGCGGGCGGTGCAGGCGTTCCTCAAGGCCTGATCCCGGCCGGGCTCAGGCCTTTTCGTCGAGGAGCGCCGCGCGGACCTTCTCCAGCTCCTTCCGTTTTCCTTTGTTTGCCTCGGGGAACGCGAGGTCCAGCTCGGCCAACGTGTCGACGATGGCAGAGGCCACGATGAGGCGGGTGTACCACTTGTGGTCCGCGGGCACGACGTACCACGGGGCCCGCTTGGTGGCGGTGGCCCGGATCGCGGCCTCGTAGGCCTCCTGGTAGTCCGGCCAGGACTCCCGCTCGGTCACGTCGCCGAGGGAGAACTTCCAGTTCTTCGCGGGCTCGTCGAGGCGCGCCAGGAAGCGCCGCCGCTGCTCCGCCTTCGAGAGGTGCAGGAAGAACTTCCGGATCACCGTCCCGTTGCGTGCGAGGTATCGCTCGTGGGCGTTGATGTCCTCGTAGCGCTCGTCCCAGATGTGCTTGGTCACGAGCGGCTCGGGGAGGCGCTCGGCGTCGAGGATCTGCCGATGCACGCGGGTCACGATGACCTCCTCGTAGTACGAGCGGTTGAAGATACCGATCCGGCCGCGCTCCGGACAGGCGGTATGGGTCCGCCAGAGGAAGTCGTGATCGAGCTCCTTTGGGCTCGGCTGCTTGAAGGAGTGCACGTCGCAGCCCTGCGGGTTGACGCCCGACATCACGTGCTTGATCGCGCTGTCCTTGCCCGCCGCGTCCATGCCCTGGAAGATCAGCAGGAGGGCCCAGCGATCCTGCGCGTAGAGCTTCTCCTGCATCTCGCGCAGGATCTCGAGGTTCTTCTCGAGGAGCTTCTCGGCGTGGCTCCGGGATGCCACCCCGCTCGTGTCGGCCGGATCCGTGTCCTTCAAGCGGAAGCGGTCGGCGTTCCGCACACGGTACCGGTCGGCCAGGCGGGACATCTCCTTGAGCGCGCGCCGGGTCTTCATGACCCGGCCAGTCTAGCCCGGGCTTGCCTTCCTTGCATCGACTCGACTATTCTTGGCCCCCCAGTGACAACCCGGCAAGGAGGCCGCCATGAGTCGCAATACGCCCGTCGCCAGCAATAGCCTGACCGTCCGCGTCCGTCTCGCCAACAAGCCGGGCATGCTCGGCCGGATCACCTCCGCCATCGGCGAGGCCGGCGGCGACATCGGGGCGGTGGACGTGGTGGAGGCGAGCCAGAAGGAGATGACCCGGGACATCACCTTCAAGGCCTCCGACGAGGCCCACGGGCAGGCCGTCGTCGAGCGCCTGCGGCAGGAGCCGGACGTCACGGTGGTCAACGTCTCCGACCGCACGTTCCTCATGCATCTGGGCGGCAAGATCGAGGTCAACGGCCGGGTGGCGGTGAAGACCCGCGACGATCTCTCGATGGCCTACACCCCGGGCGTCGCGCGCGTCTGCATGGCCATCCACGACGATCCGGAGAAGGTCTACAACCTCACGATCAAGCAGCACACGGTGGCCGTCGTCACCGACGGCTCCGCGGTGCTGGGGCTGGGCGACATCGGGCCCGCGGCGGCGCTGCCGGTCATGGAAGGCAAGTGCCTCATCTTCAAGTCGTTCGCGGGCGTGGACGCGTTTCCGATCGCGCTCGACACCAAGAACGTGGACGAGATCGTACGCACCGTGAAGGCGATCGCGCCGGTCTTCGGCGGCATCAACCTGGAAGACATCGCGGCGCCGCGCTGCTTCGAGATCGAGGAGCGTCTGCAGGCCGAGCTCGACATCCCGGTCTTCCACGACGACCAGCACGGCACCGCGGTGGTCACCCTCGCGGCCCTGCTCAACGCGCTGAAGATCGTGAACAAGAAGCTCAACGACGTGAAGATCGTGTTCACGGGGGCGGGCGCGAGCGCGATCGCCACCGCGAAGCTCATGATGCTGGAAGGCGCGCGCAACATCGTGGCGTGCGATCGGGCAGGCGCGCTCTATCGCGGGCGCACCGAGAACATGAACCCGATGAAGGCCTGGTTCGCCGAGCACACCAACGCGGAGGGGATCCGCGGCACCGTGCGCGACGCGATGGTCGGCGCCGACGTGTTCATCGGCCTGAGCGGCCCCGGCGTGGTGAAGGTGGACGATCTCGGCGCGATGCATCGCGACGCGATCGTGTTCGCGATGGCCAACCCGACCCCCGAGATCATGCCGGAGGAGGCGGGCAAGTACGTCAAGGTGATGGCCACCGGCCGGTCGGACTATCCCAACCAGATCAACAACTCGTGCGGCTTCCCCGGCTTCTTCAAGGGACTCTTCGACGTGCGGGCGCGCAAGGTCAACGACGAGATGAAGCTGGCCGCCGCCCACGCCCTCGCCAACATCGTGTCGGACTCCGAGCTGAGCGAGGAGTACATCACGCCCTCGATGTTCGATCCGCGCGTGGTGCCCGCGGTGGCCTCCGCGGTGGCCGACGCGGCGGTGCGCACCGGCGTCGCCCGGCGCAAGCGGGGCTAGCCGGGATGCCCGCCTACATCATCGTCGATCTCACCGTGACCGACCTGCCGGCGATGGAGGAGTACCGCAAGCGGGTGCCCGCGACCCTCACGCCCTACGGCGGCCGCTTCCTGGTGCGCGGCGGCGCGCATCAGACGATCGAGGGGGACTGGAAGCCGAACCGGCTGGTCGTCCTCGAGTTTCCGAGCCTGGATCAGGCGAAGCGCTGGTACGCGTCCGAGGAGTACCGAGAGCCGCTCGCGATGCGCCTGCGCGCCGGCCGCGCCAACATGGTGATGGTCGAGGGCGTGGCCTAAGACGGGGTCAGGTCTTACATTCCAACATTTCCGCGGGCGAACAAGTCACTTGCCGAGGGGAAAATGTTGGAATGTAAGACCTGACCCCGACTAGGACCGGCGCGGGCCGTCCTGACTACACCGCGGGGCCCGCGTCGAAGCGCAGGCCCATCTTGGTCTTGAAGACCTCGAGCGCGTTCGGGTCCACCGCCTCGATCTGCTTGGCGATGGCGGGGGGCAGCCCGATGTCGTTACGGTCGTTGATCCCGCCGGTGATGACGGTCAGCAGCACCGCGTCCGTGGTGCCCACGTTGCGGAAGCCCCGGTTCACCCCCGGCGGGCACGAGAAGGTGTCCCACCGGTTCAGCACGATCTTCTCGCCGCCGTCGTCGTTGAGCGAGAACTCGAGCGAGCCGTCGAGCACGGTGAACGTCTCGAACGTTTTCTTGTGCGCGTGCAGGCACGGCCCCTGGCCCGGCGGCATGATCGAGATGAACATGGTGAGGCCGGCCGCGTTGTAGATCGGCGCGTCGTTGCCGAAGGCGGACTGGGTGCGCTCGAGCACCACTGGCATGAGCTTGCGGGCGAGGATGATGTCCTTGGCCGCCTGGCTCACCGTGGTGTCGTTCTTCATGAACTCCATCGGCTGGAGCTGCGCGAAGCGGCCGGTGCGCGCCGCGATCTCGTCGCGGGTCATCTGGACGGTTTCCATGGCGAGTCCTTTCTAGCGGAAGACGATGGTGCTGGGGCTGCCCACCGCGACGACGTGCCTGGTGGGCGTGAGCGTGCCGGACTGCCGGTCCACGCGGAAGGCCACGATGGTGTCGCTGTCCTGGTTGGCCGCGTAGAGCGTCGTTCCCGCCGGATCGAGGCCGATGAATCGCGGCGTCTTGCCCTGGGTGGGCTCCCAGCCGACCGGGGAGAGCGTGCCCGCGCCCGGCTCCACCGCGAAGATCCCCACACTGTCGTGGCCGCGATTCGAGGCGTAGACGAATCGGCCCGACGGGGCGACCGCGATCTCCGACGTGGTGTTGCGCCCGGTGAACGCGGGCGGGAGCGTCGTGATGGTCTGGCGCGGCTCGAGGGCGCCGGAGTCGGCGTCGAAGCGATACCTGGTCAGCGTCGAGTCGAGCTCGTTGAGCACTTAGGCGAGATGACCGGTCGGGTGGAAGCCGGCGTGCCGCGGCCCCGCGCCCGGCCGGGTCGCGACGGCGGGCGGCGCGCCCGGAAGCAGTTTGCCGCCGCCGTCCACCCGGAAGACGAAGACCGCGTCGAGGCCCTTGTCCGGCACCAGGCAGAAGCGCCCCCGCGGGTCGAAGGCCACGTCGTGGGGGTGCGCGCTGGTCTGCTCGGTCGGGTGCGGGCCGGGCTTGCCGGTGAGCGGTACCAGGTCGGTGAGCGGGCCGAGCGCGCCGTCGGTCTCGATCGGCAGCACCGCCACCGTGCCCGAGCTGTAGTTGGCGCAGACGACGTGGCGACCGGAGGCTTCGATCCCCAGGCGCACGCCGTTCTTGCCGTCGGTGGGCCTGCGATTGAGGACGCGCAGCCGGCCGTCGGCGGGGTCGATCGCGAAGGCGGTGGCCTCGTGCCCTTCCCCGTGCGCGGAGTAGAGCACCGGCCGCTCGTGATGGAGCGTGAGCCATGACGGGTTCACCAGATCGCCCACCCGCTGGACGTGGCTCCAGGCGCCCGATGTCTCGTCGATCCGGTAGACATTGATGCCGTCGCCCCGCCCGTTGCGGTCCTTCGACGTGTAGGCGCCGACGTAGGCGAACATGGCGGGCCGATGCTGCGACAGCGGCCGCCGAGCTGTCAAGGGCCCTTGACACGTCGGGCCGGGGGGCGTTACCTGTCTGGGCGAGCCAACGCCCGCCACGAATCCCCTGAGGAGGCCACCCATGAAAGCTGCCGTGTTCCACGGGCCGCATCAGCCGCTCACGATCGAGAACGTCGACATCGACAAGCCCATCGGCCGCGAGGTGCTGGTGCGCACGGTGGCCTCCGGCGTCTGCCACAGCGATCTGCACTTCGTGGACGGCCTCTACCCGTTCCCCACCCCCGCCATCCTCGGCCACGAGGCCTCCGGCATCGTCGAGGCGGTCGGGCTGCAGGTGAGCGAGTTCAAGCCGGGCGACCACGTCATCGCGTGCCTGTCCGTCTTCTGCGGGCACTGCGACTACTGCCTCACCGGCAAGACCCATCTCTGCCAGACCCGCCCGGTGCGGGCCAAGACGGATCCGCCGAAGCTCTCGTGGAAGGGCCAGCCGGTCAACCAGTTCGCCAATCTCTCCGCCTACGCCGAGCAGATGCTGGTGCACGAGAACGCGCTGGTGAAGATCGACGAGAGCATGCCGCTCGACCGCGCGGCCCTGATCGGCTGCGGAGTCACGACCGGGGTAGGCGCGGTGCTGAACACCGCGCGCATCGAGGCGGGCTCGACCGTCGCGGTCTTCGGCGCCGGCGGCGTGGGCCTGGCCGCGGTGCAGGGGGCGCGCATCGCGGGCGCCCGCATGATCATCGCGGTCGACACCGTCGAGTCCAAGCTCGCGACCGCCAAGGCCCTCGGGGCCACGCACGGCGTGAACGCCAAGTCGGACGACCCGGTCCAGCAGATCCGGGCGTTGACCAACGGCGGGGTCGACTACTCCTTCGAGTGCATCGGCCTCAAGCTCGCGGCCGAGCAGTGCTTCGACTGCATCCGGCCCGGCGGCACCGCCACCGTGGTGGGCATGATCCCGGTGGGCCAGAAGATCGAGCTGGACGGCCCCATGTTCCTCCGCGAGAAGAAGATCCAGGGCTGCAGCATGGGCAGTAACCGCTTCAAGGTGGACATGCCCCACTACATCGAGCTCTACCGGCAGGGCCGCCTCAAGCTGGACGAGATGATCACCCGACGGGGGAAGCTCGAGGACGTCAACGAGGCGTTCCGCGCGATGAAGGCGGGCGAGGTATCACGCACCGTGCTGATGCTCGGATAGGCCTCTGTTACACTACTGAGCGTCATGACCGACAACGCCCCCAAGAGCGCGCTCGAGCTGGCGATGGAGCGGCTCCGTCAGAAGGACAAGGAGTCGAACGCATCCGACCGGCCGCTCACCGACGAGCAGAAGGCGGCCATCGCCGAGGTCCGCCAGATGTACCAGGCCAAGGGCGCGGAGCGCGAGATCCTGCACCAGGCCGCTCTGCGCAAGGCGGCCAGCCACGAGGAAGTCGAGCAGCTCAACGAAGCGCTGCGGCGCGATACGGAGCGGATGGCGGGCGAGCGTGATCGCAAGATCGCCGCGATCAGGGAAGGGAGGTGAGCACATGGCCAAGGGCCGGAGCATGAAGAAGGAGAAGAAGAAGCCGAAGAAGGAGAAGAAGTAGCCGAGCGTGCCCCGTTCGCTTCTTCTGAGCTGTGAGGGGGTGGGCAAGGCGCACGGCCTCCGGTCCCTCTTCGAGGGGTTGTCGTTCGGACTCTTCGAAGGGGACCAGGTGGGGCTGGTGGGTCCCAACGGGGCCGGCAAGTCCACCCTCCTCCGCATCCTCGCCGGCATCGAATCGCCCGACCGCGGCCAGCGCTCGCTCCGTAGCGGGGTGCGCGTGGGCTACGTGCCGCAGGATCCCCTCTTCCCGCCGGAGGGAACGGTCGAGGACGTCCTCGCCGCGACGCTTTCCTCGCTGGACGAGTACGAGCGCGCGGGCCGGATCGCGCAGGTCCTGGGCCGCGCCGGCTTCGACGATGGGCGCGCGGAGGTGGCCGCGCTCTCCGGGGGCTGGCGGAAGCGCCTGGCGATCGCGCGCGAGCTGGCGGGCGAGCCCGACGTGCTCCTGATGGACGAGCCCACGAACCACCTGGACGTGGAGGGCATCCTCTGGCTGGAGGCGCTGCTCGGAGACCACGCGCGCGCCTGTCTCGTGGTGAGCCACGACCGCTATTTCCTGGAGCACGTGGCCACGCGCATGCTCGAGGTCAACCGGGTCTACCCGAGCGGCCTCTTCGAGACCGACGGCCGGTACAGTGAGTTCCTCGCCCGTCGCGACGAGTTCCTGCGCGGCCAGGCCGCCTACGAGGAATCGCTCGCCAACACCGTCCGGCGCGAGATCGAGTGGCTGCGTCGGGGGGCCAAGGCCCGCTCCACCAAGGCCAAGGGGCGAATCAAGGAAGCGGATCGGCTGATCGAGGAGCTCGGCGACGCGCGCGCGCGAGCGGTCACCCGCTCCGCCGCGATCGACTTCACCGCCTCCGGCCGGCGCTCGCGCCGGCTGCTCGTCGCCCGGGGGCTGGCCAAATCGCTCGACGGCCGTTCGCTCGTGCGCGACCTCGATCTCATCATCACGCCCGGCACGCGCATCGGTCTCATGGGGCCGAACGGCAGCGGCAAGACCACCCTGCTCAACGTGCTGGCGGGCGCGCTCGCCCCCGACGCGGGCACGATCGAGCGGGCGGAGGATCTGCGCGTCGTCCGGTTCGAGCAGGAGCGGCCCGGGCTCGATCCCACCCTCTCGCTGCGGCGGGCCCTCGCCCCCGAGGGCGATACGGTGACCTTCCAGGGGCGGACCCTGCACGTGGCGGCCTGGGCCAAGCGGTTCCTGTTCCCGCCCGAGCAGCTCGAGGTGTCGGTCGGCCGCCTCTCGGGCGGCGAGCAGGCCCGCATCCACATCGCACGGCTGATGCGGGAGCCCGCCGATCTGCTGATCCTCGACGAGCCGACCAATGATCTCGACATCCCGACGCTCGACGTGCTCGAGGAGAGCCTGACCACCTTCGAAGGCGGCCTGGTGCTGGTGACGCACGACCGGTTCATGCTCGATCGGGTGGCGACCGTCATCGTGGCGCTGGATGGCCGCGGTGGTGTCGAGACGTTCGCCGACTACCCGCAGTGGGAGGCGGCGCGGAAGGCGGCGCGGAGGAGCGCCGGGACCAGGCCCCTCGATCCCCTCACCCTGCCCTCTCCCCAGAGGGGAGAGGGAGAGGGGAAGGCGGCCAGGAAGAGGCTGGGGTATCTGGAGCAGCGGGAGCTCGACACGATGGAGGCGACGATCCTGGAGGCGGAGACCGCGCTGGAATCCAGCCGCCGGGACGCAGAGGACCCGGCCATCGCCTCCGATCCGGCCGCGCTGCAGGCGCGCTACGCGGCGCTCGAGGCCGCCCGCGCGGAGGTGGACCGGCTCTACGCGCGGTGGGCGGAGCTCACCGCGAAAGGAGATCCACGATGAGCGATGCGGACGCGGTACCTACCGTCAAGGTCGACAATGCGCGCGTGCGCGTGACCGAGTGGCGCTTCGCGCCCGGCGCGCGGACCGGCCACCATCGTCACGAGTACCCGTACGTGGTGGTGCCGCTCACCACCGGCTCGCTGACCTCGGTGGGCGCGACCGGTGAGACGACCAACACGCTCCGCGTCGGTGAGCCCTACTACCGCGACGCGGGAGTCGAGCACGACGTGCGCAACGCGAATGCCTTCGAGTTCGCCTTCATCGAGATCGAGCTCAAGGACGCATGAAAGCCGTGCTACTGTTGTAGAGCCTTCCTCTGGGCCCCCGCGGCTCACCGGCATCTGGCTCGATCTCGACCCTGCTCACCGGTTTCACGTCCCGTCTCGAAGGGAGCCCCATGAAGAAGAAGCCACCAGGAGTCTTCTCACTGATCGTCACCGCGTTCACCGGGTTCGGCACCCACCTCATGGCCCTGTGTGTCACGGGTCGGGACCGTCTCCTCGCACTCCAGGGCCGGAAGGCGCGACCCGGGAAGCGGTAGGCATCCTCATGGCCCTGCCCTCCACGGTGTACACCGCCGGCGACTTCATCCGGCGCGTCGTTGACAGCCTGCTGCACGGCGAGTGCCGAGGCCAATTCCTGTGTGCGCGGTGCCTCGTCAAGCTGGCGAAGGACAACCTCGACCGGAGCTACATGAAACCGGACATCGCGCGGGCGATGGAGGAGATCTTCGCCGAGCCGGGCGCGCTCACCCTCGCGCCCGCGAGCCTGTGCGCGCAGTGCGCGAGGAAGAAGGTCGCGTGCCTTGGGGCGTCGCCGCCGCGCTGACGCGAGGCCGCTGACCGCTCGAAGCTAGCGGGTCACGCCGCTACGCGCGCGGCTGATCCACTGCAGATCCAGGTCGTGGTCCGTCCAGCCGTGGGTACGGAGATGGGCGATCCACGCCTTGACGGTGGCCGCGGGGATCTCCAGCTCGGTCGGATCGACCTCGATGGGGGACGCGCAGCGCAGGGGCTTGCTGGGCGGGAGCGGCTTGGTCGGGGTGGCGGCATCCATGGGGGACTCCGTGGCGTCGTGAGAGGCGAAGCGGCTACTCGGCAATCATTCGCTGGTTGATTTCCTCGGTGAAGAGCGCGAGCGTGAGCGGGCACGGCAGCTCGTTCGCGTCGATGTACTGACAGTCCTTCTCGCTGCACGCGACGAAGAGCTTGCCGCGGCCGGCCATGGAATTGCGTCGCCTCAGCGTGATGGTCACGGTCTCGGACACCACCCCGCAGCTGAAGGACTTCGACGGCATGCGACTCACGCGGACTCCTTTGCGAGAAACATCGGCGGCGACACGACGAGGAGGTGAGTTGCGTGCGAGGGCGGCGTGAGATGGCAGGGTCGCGACGGCCTACCAGTATCTTCAGCGAAGACGAGTCCAGTATAGCGGATCGCGCCGGCCCGTAGGGGACCGATTTCAGCGCGGTGCGTCGATGAGCGAGCGGAGCACCGCGATGATCGCGGAGTTGTCGTGCTCGCCCAGGCCGCAGGCCACGCCCGCCAGCAGGAGCTGCCGGTGGAGCGCGGTCGCCAGCAGCGGGGCGCCCGACCCGTGGCCCACCTCCAGCATGAGCTCGACGTCCTTCAGGTGCTGCGCGAGCTTACCCTCCGCCTGGAAATTGCCCTCGATCATGCGCTCGCCCTTGATGTCCATCGCCCGCGAGTAGGCCGAGCTCTCCTTGAGGATCGCGAGCAGGGCCTTTCCGTCCAGTCCTTGCCGCAGCCCGAAGAGCAGGCCCTCGGCCAGGGCCAGACGGTTCAGCCCGAGGACGAGATTGACGACGAGCTTGGCGCGGGCCCCCGCCCCGCTCGGGCCGACGTGCCGGACGCGCTCGCTGAGCGCGTCGAGGATCGGGCGGCCGCGCGCGAAGACCTCCGCGTCGCCGCCCACCATCACCGGCGCCTCGCGCCGGCGCGCCTGCCCGCTCGATCCCGCCACCGGCGCGTCCAGCATCGGGATCCCGCGCGCCGCGAGCCGGGCGGCCAGCGCGGCGGAGGCGTCGGGGTGGATCGTGCTGTTGTCGATCACGAGGACGCCGGGCGGAGCTGCGTCGATCGCGCCGTCGGGACCGAGCAGCACCTCGCCGACGAGGTCGGCGGTCATGAGGCAGGTCATCACCACCGCGGCGCCGCGGGCCGCGTCGGCGGGGGAGTGCGCCGGCACACCGCCTCGCCCTTCGTGCTCGCGCATGCGCTCGGGCGCGACGTCGAAGCCGCGCACGGTGTAGCCGGCCTTGATGAGGCTCCCCGCGAGGGCCGAGCCCAGCAGGCCCATGCCGATGTACGCGATCACGCCGGCCAGGGGTCGATCTCCCGGCGACTAGCGCGCGGCGGGGGCGGGACGCGCCGGAGTCAGGTGCTCCAGCAGCCGGCCGAAGCCGGTGATCGGGCGGGTGAGGCCGAGGGCGCGCAGCGCGGTCCAGATCGTGGACTGGTTGGAGCTCACCGCGGGCTTGCCGGTGCGCGCCTCGATGGCCGCGATGGCCTCGACCGAACGCCACGCGGTGCAGGAGCAGAGCAGGGCGTCCGCCTCGGGCCGGCAGACCCGCGCGGCGAACTCGGCCACTTCCTCCGGGTCCTGATCGTTGATCCCCTGGTTGCCGGACGCGGCGGCGCGGGGCTCGCCGTCGACGTTCAACACCTCGAAGCCCTGGGCCTCGAGGTAGGAGCGCAGCCGCTGGTTGTTCCACTCGGGATAGGGCGTGGCCACCGAGAGCCGCCGGGCCCCGAAGAAGCGGAGCGCCTCGACCACCGAGGGGCTGGTCGCGACCGCGGGGACCTTCGCCTCGCGGCGGATCAGCTCGAGCATCTCGGTGTCCCAGCCCGGGCCCTTGTAGAAGCTGCCGGTGGTGCACCCGTAGACCACCACGTCCACGTGGGCGGTGGCCAGGTAGCGGGCGCCGCTCTCGATCTCGCCGTTCATGCGGACGTAGGCCTCGTCGCCGGTGCCCTCGTTGGTCATCCACAGCCGCTGGCCGTGGATGGTGACGTCGCGCGGGACCGTCATCTGGAAGTCGGCCTCGCACGTGGTGTTCGTGGAGGGGATCATCACGCCGATGCGCTTGCGCGGGCTCATGGTCGTCACGGAGATTACTGCAAGACCTCGTCCGCCCGCAACCGCAGCGAGGGCGGGATTGAGAGGCCGAGCGCCTGCGCGGTCTTGAGATTGATCACCAGCTCGAACTCGGAGGGCTGCTCGATGGGCAGGTCGGCGGGCCGGGTGCCCTTGAGGATCTTGTCCACGAAGGCGGCGGCGCGCTGCCAGATATCGTTGACCTCCGCGCCATAGGAGATCAGCCCGCCGGCCTCGACGTACTGCCGGAGCTCGTACAGGGCCGGGAGCCGGTGCCTGGCCGCCAGCTCCGCGACTCGCCTGGCGTGCGGGTAGAGGACTCCGGCCGCGAATACGAGGACCGCGCCGGCCCGCGCCGCGGTTGCGGTCTTGAATGCGCCCTCGATCTCGCCCGAGTCGTTGATCTCGATCGACAGCATCCTCACCCGTTGCGCCTGTGCGGCGGCCTCGGCGGCCTGCAGGTGGAAAATGTTCGAACGATTCCAGATGATCGCGACCAGCCCTGCGCCCGGCACCAGCTCCTTGAGGAGCTCGAGGCGTTTCCCGGTCGTCTCCACCGATTGAAAGCTCAGCCCGGTGAAGTTGCCGCCCGGACGTCCGAGGCTCTGGACGAGTCCCTGACCCACCGGGTCGGAGGACGCCGCCATCACCACGGGGATCGTCGAGGTGGCCTGCTTGAGCGCGGAGTGCGACGGCCCGGCGGCGACGATCACGTCCACGCGAAGGCGGATCAGCTCGGCCACCAGAGCGGGGAAGCGCTCCGGTTTCGCGTCGGCTCCGCGCCCCTCGGTCACGAAGTGCTCACCATATACGTAGCCGAGCTCGCGCAGTCCACGCAACAAGGCGTCGGCGGACCGGCTCTTCGGGTGAGGCCCGGTCAGCTCGGCGGTCGCGGCCAGGCCGAGCATGCCGATGCGGGCCACCCTGCGCGCGGGCTGCGCGGGGATCCCGTGGGGTGCCGCGAGGAGCCCGAGGGTGGTGCCGCCGATGAAGGTACGCCGGTTCATGAAGCGGAGCGTCGCGGCTGTCTTGAGGTTGATGACGAGCTCGAACTTGGTCGGCTGCTCGATGGGAAGATCGGCGGGCTTCGCGCCCTTGCGAGTATCCACGTGATGAGCCAACACGTCAGATCATCCGGAGCTGTCGCGCCATCTCCAGCCGACGCTCCGCCAGTCGATTCGCGGCCAGCCAAGTCGGGATCCGCTCGGCCTTGGAGATGTCGATCAGCTCCGTCATGCGCTCGCGGATGCGGGACACGTTCCGCCATGCCCGCTCGCGGTTGAAGCCGCCCTTCTGGGCGATCCGATCGGTGTCGAAGATGGTTCCGCCCGCGTTGGCGATGTAGTCGGGCGCGTACAGGATGCCGCGCTCGTGCAGGAGATCGCCGTGGCGCTCCTCGGCGAGCTGATTGTTGGCGCTCCCGCACACGATCTTGCAGTTGAGCTCGGGCAGTGTTCGGTCGTTGATGACGGCGCCGAGCGCGTAGGGACCGTAGATGTCGCACGCCTGCGCGTGGATCTCGGCGGGGTCGACGGCGGCCACGCCGAGCTCGCGCTTGGCGCGCTCGACCCTGGCGGGGTCGATATCGGCCACGATCACCCGGGCGCCTTCCTTGACGAGCCCCTCGACCGCGGGCCAGCCGACGGCGCCGAGGCCCTGGATGGTGATCGTGCGCCCCTGGAGGCGGTCGGAGCCCCACACCTCGTGGGCGCACGCCTTCATGGCCTGCTGCACGCCGAAGGCGGTGGCGGGGCCGATGTTGCCGGCGCCGCCGCAATACTCCGGCAGCGTGATGACGTGCTCGGTCTCCTGGTAGAGCAGCTCCATGTCGTCCAGCGTGGTGCCCACGTCCTCGCCGGTCTTGTACTCGCCGTGGAGCGACTGGATGAAGCGGCCCATTGCACGGATGAGCGCTTCGGTCTTCTGCGTCTTGGGGTCGCCGATGATGACGGCTTTGCCGCCGCCGAGGTTGACCCCGGCCGCCGCGTACTTGTAGGTCATGCCGCGGCCGAGGCGCAGGGCGTCCATGATCGCCTCCTCCTCCGAGGCGTAGGCCCACATGCGGAGGCCGCCACAGGCGGGGCCGAGGGCGGTGGAGTGGACGGCGATGACGGCCTTCAGGCCGACGTCAGCGTTGTGGCAGAGCACTACCTTGCGGAAATCGTACTTGGCGAGGTACTCGAAGATCATGCGGCGGTCCAGCCGCCTTCGACCATGAGCAGATGGCCGGTGACGTACGACGACGCGTCGGAGGCGAGAAACACGACGGGACCCACCAGCTCCTCGGCGCGCCCGCGCCGGCCCATCGGGGTGCGCTCGCGGATGTGGCGCTCCTTCTCCTCGTTGTGGATGTTCTCGGCGCCCTGCATGACGTTCTCGAAGTAGCCCGGGGAGAAGGCGTTCACGCGCACGCCCTCGCGCGCCCACTCCACCGCGAGCGTTCGGGTGAGCTGGTTCACGCCGCCCTTCGCCGAGCCGTAGGGGACGAGCCAGGGAATGCCGATCGAGCCCGCCATCGAGGAGTTCATGACGATGCTGCCGCGCTTCCGGCGCAGCATCTCCCGGCCGGCCGCCTGCGCGCAGAGGAAATAGCCCTTGAGGTTGATGTCGACGATCTCGTCCCACTCCGCTTCGGTGTAGTCGATGGCGGGCTTGATGTTGTCGATGCCCGCGTTGTTCACGAGGACGTCGACGCGGCCCCACGTCTCCATCGTCTTGGCCACCATGCGGTCGACGTCCGCCTTCCGGGACGTGTCGATCTTCATGGCGACCGCCTTGCGGCCGAGGCCGGTGATCTCCGCCGCCACCTTCTCCACCTGGGGCAGGGTGCGGCTCACCGCCACGATGTCGGCGCCGTGCTGGGCGAGGCCGAGCGCGATCGTCTTGCCGAGGCCGCGCCCGGCGCCGGTGACGATGGCGACCTTGCCCGTGAGGTCGAAGAGCGTGGTCATGGCTGTCTCCCTTCAGGCTGGTCGCGTCGGCTCACGCCGACACCGAGGCGGGCGCCACGCGGGGGCGCGTGCGGCCGCCGAGCTTGCGGACGTAGACGGTCATCACGATCAGGCCCACGCCGATCGCGATCTGGCGCAGGGCGGCGAGCCGGGGCGCGTCGATCATCGGGAGGACCTCCTTCGCGAACCGCGTGCCTTCCAGGACTCCAACCAGGATAGCGGTGCCCCAGAGGGCGCCGCGCATGGAGCCCGGGCCGCCGATGATCATCGCCATCCAGGTGTAGAACGTGATCTCGGGCGTGAACTGGTCGGGCACGACGTAGGTGACGTAGTGCGCCCACAGGCTGCCCGCGACGGCGGCGAGGCCGGCGCCCCAGCCGAGGGCGGTGAGACGGAAGCGCAGGACGTTCTTGCCGAGCGCCATCGCGGCCTGGTCGTCGTCGCGGACGGCCCGCAGGGTGCGCCCGAGCGGGCTGCGCGCCAGGATCTCGCTCAGGACGAACGCGATCAGCACCGCGATGGCGACGAGCGCCAGGTACGCGACGTGGTCGGGCACGCCGAACAGGTTGCGCCAAGGCCGCGGGATGCCGGGGATGCCGAGCGGGCCGCGGGTCAGCTCGCGCGCGTTCAGCAGGAGCAGGCGGAGCAGCTCGGAGAAGCCGAGCGTCACGATGGCGAAGTAGTCCTCGCGCAGGCGCAGCGTGGTGGCGCCGACGAGCAGGCTCGCCGCCACCGCGAGCACGACCCCGGCGGCCATCGCCACCCCGAAGTGGACCCCGGCCAGCGTGAGGAGGCCGGAGGTGTAGGCGCCGAGAGCGTAGAAGGCGACGTGGCCGAAGTTCACGAGGCCGGTGACGCCGTAGTGCATGGTGAGGCCCAGCGTGAGCAGGGCCTGGATGCCGATGATCGTCGCCAGCGCCACGAGATACTCGGTCACGCCGCGCTCCACAGCCCGCGGGGGCGAAACATGAGGCAGAGCGCCATCGCGACGAAGGCGATCATCTCCTTGTACGCCGAGGGAATGACAGCGTCGACCACTCGCCGGCGAGGCCGATCACGAGCGCGCCCGCCATCGCGCCGTAGGGGTTGCCGATGCCGCCGAGGATGGCGGCGGAGAAGATCGGAATGACGAGGTCCCAGCCCATGTTCGGCTGGATCACGAGGTTGAGCCCGAACAGGATGCCGCCGGTGGCGGCCAGGCCGATGGCGATCGCCCACATCGCGAGGCGCGCCCGCGTCGACGTCGGCGCCCGCGATCTCGCACAGCACGGGATTGTCGGCGATGGCGCGCAGGATGCGACCCAGCTTCGTGCGCGACAGCAGCAGGTGCACCGCCAGCACCAGCACGGCGGCCACCACCAGCGTGACGATCTGATAGACCGTGAGGCGGACCGGCCCCCACACGTAGGGCCGCTGCAGCGGCACCGCGAACTGGAGCAGGCTGCTGCCGAACACGAACAGCACGACGTGCCGCAGGATGAACGACACGCCGATCGAGATGATGAGGAGCTGGACGGTGCCCGTCACCGGCAGCTTGTCGTAGGCGAGGCGCGCGACGGGCACGCCCACGAGGAGGGCGGCGGCCACGCCCAGGAGCGCGGCCCACCCGAAGGGCACGCCGGCGAAGACGTTGAACGCGAACGTGGTGTAGGCGCCGAGCATCATGAAGTCCGGATGCGCCACGTTGGCGAAGCGGGCGATGCCGAAGGTGAGCGACAGGCCCACCGCTCCCAGCGCGAGCAGGCTCGCGACGAGAAGCCCGGTGACGGTCAGGTGGACGAACTCGCCGATCAGGTGGTCTTCAGCTCGCCGAACTGATCACGCGATCGAGCGCCCACTTGCCGCCCTTGACGCGGTAGACGCCGAAGTCGGTCTGCACGTCGCCGTTGTCGTCGAAGTCGCACGCGCTGGACGCGCCCTCGTAGTTCACCTTCTCCCCCGCCTTGACCGCCGCGGCGGCGTCCGCCCAGCTCCCGACGACCTTGCCGGGGGGATTCGAGATCTTGCGGATGTTGGCCTTGATGGAGTCCCCGGCCGTGTTGCCGTTGCCGGCGAGCACCGACAGGGCCATCACCATCAGGTGGTCGTACGCCATCGACGCGAAGAAGTCCGCTTCCTGGCCGCCGTGGGCCGCGCGGTAGAGCTTGTCCGCGTTCTTGTACGCGGACGACTGTAGATTGGGCGCGCCCTCCACGACCACGATGCCCTCGGCCGCCTGCGTGCCGATGCCCTGGATGAACTTCTGGTCGAGCGCGAAGCCGGGACCCATCCACGTGCCGCCGAGGCCGAGCTGGAACCACTCCTTGAAGACCTGGATGCCGTCCGGGGTGTAGCCGCCGAACAGGACGACGTCGGGCTTGCCCGCGAGTGCCTGCTGGATCTCGGAGCGGTAGCTCGACTGGCTCGGGTTGTAGATGACCTTGCCGGTGACCGTGCCGCCCACCTTGGCGAAGCTCGCCGGGAAGCTGTCCCCGAGGCCGATGCCGTAGGGGTTGTTCAGGATGAGCAGCGCCGCGGTCTTGTACCCGAGCTTCTGCGCGGTGGTCGCGTACACGGTGCTGATGACCGCCTGCGAGTACGCGGTGCGGTAGAGGAAGTCGTCGTCCTTGAACGTCGAGATGGCGGGGGAGCTCGACACGCAGAACTGCGGGATGCGGGCTTGCACCGCGATCGGGGCCACCGCCAGCGTGACCGCGCTCGACCAGGTGCCGAGGATGGCGTGCACGCGATTGACGTCCACGAGCTTGCGCGCGCCGCGCACGCCGGCGTCGGGGTTGGTCTGGTCGTCCTCGGTGAAGAGCTGGATCTGCTTGCCCGCCGACCCCGCCCGCCTTGTTGATCTCGTCGGCGACGAGCGCGTACATGTGGGACATGGTGGTGCCGTACACGGCGCCGCCGCCGGTGAGCGGCGTCAGGACGCCGATGCGGAGCGCCTCCGGCTGGGCGTGCGCGCGGCCGCCCACCAGCGCGGCGGCGCCGCCGGCGAGCCCGGTGGCGAGGAACTGACGTCGATTCAGCGTCATCGTGGCCTCCTGGGGATTTTCAGGGCCGCATCTTGCCACACCTATCCACCGAGGTAAAGGCGTCCCACCTCCGGATTCTCGAGGAGCGCGGGGCCGGCCCCTTCGAGCCGCACCTGGCCGCCCGCGAGGACGTATCCCCGGTGCGAGCGCCTCAGGGCCTCGCGCGCGTTCTGCTCGACGAGCAGGATGGCCACGCCGCTCGGTTGATCGACCTCGATCTTCTCGAACACGCTGTCGACGAGGAGGGGAGACAGTCCCGCCGACGGCTCGTCGAGCAGCAGCAGCGTGCGGGTCCAGCATCAGGGCCCGGCCATCGCCACCATCTGGCGCTCGCCGCCCGACAGCCCGCCCGCCTTGAGGCGCCGCTTGGGCCGCAGGCCGGGAAAGAGGGCCAGCACGTCCTCGAGCCGCGCGCGAATGTCGTCGGTGCGAACCACCGCGCCCATCTCGAGGTTCTCGTCGACGGTCAGCGAGGGGAACACGTTGTCGACCTGCGGCACGTACGACAGCCCGCGGCGCACGAGCAGGCTCGGGGCGCAGGCCGGTGATGTCGTCGCCGTCGAGCCGGATCGAGCCGCGGCGGCGGGCGCAGCAGGCCGAACACCGTCTTCATCAGCGTCGACTTGCCGGCGCCGTTCGGGCCCGATGAGCGTCACGATCTCGCCGGGCCGGACCTCGATCGAGACGTCGTGCAGGATCTCCATCTGCTCGTAGCCCGCGCTGACGCCCTCGACGCTGACAGGCTCACGCGCGCGTGCGCGTGGCGCGCCCCCAGATACGCCTCGAGCACGCGCGGGTCGCGGCGCACGTCGTCGGGCGGCCCTTCGCGCGAGCGGCCGCCCCTCGCTCATGACGATGACCGGGTCGCAGAGCGCCATCACCAGGTCCATGTCGTGCTCGATGAGCAGGATGGTGATGCCGCGCTCGGCGGCCAGGCGCTCGATGTGCTCGTCGAGCTCCTTCATCAGCGTCGGGTTCACGCCGGCCGCCGGGCTCGTCGAGCAGCAGCAGCGCGGGTCGGCCATCAGCGCCCGCGCCGAGCTCGAGCAGCTTCTTCTGGCCGCCGGACAGCGTCCAGCGCCGGCTCGTCGCGCGAGCCGGGCCGAGCCACGAGCTCGAGCACGCTCGCAGGCCCGGTCGCGGATCCCCGCCTCCTCCGCGCGGACGCGTCCGCGGCCGGAGCCAGGGCGTCCACAGCCGCTCGCCGGGCTGGTCCGGCGGCACCACATCAGGTTCTCGAGGACGGTCAGGTCCTTGAACTCGCGCGGGATCTGGAACGTGCGGCAGATGCCGCGCGCGGAAGACCTGCGTGCGGCGGCAGCCCGGTGATGTCCTCGCCGCGGAAGCGCACCCGCCCGCCGTCGGGCGGAGGAAGCCCGTGATCAGGTTGAAGAGCGTGGTCTTGCCGGCGCCGTTCGGCCGATCAGGCCGGTGATGGTGCCCTCGCGCACCTGCAGCGAGCACCGTCGACGGCGCGCACGCCGCCGAACGACTTCGAGAGATCATCCACCACGAGGAACGCGGCCATCGGGGGCGCGGCGACCCTATGCCGGATGGGCCGGGCTCTCTGGCTGCAGCCCGGGAAGGGCACAGAAGCCCTGCGCCTCGATCCCGAGCGGGACGTTGAACTTGCTGCGGAAGTTCTCGAGCGCCACCGCGGCGGTGAGCTCGACGATCTGGGCCTCGTCGAAGCAGCCCTTGAGGCGCGCGAACAGCTCGTCGCTCACCCGCTGGCCGGTGATGGTCATGGCCTCCGCGTACTCGAAGGCCACGCGCTCGGCGTCCGAGAAGCGCCGGCTCTCGCGCCAGGTCGGGATCTCGCGCACCTTGTCCTCGTCCGCCCCCGCCTGCATCCCACGGGATGCATTGATGTCGATTCAGAAGGGACAGCCGTTGATCAGGGCGACGCGGAGATAGATCAGCGGCAGCAGCGCGGCGGGGAGCCGCCCGGACTTCTCGATGGCGGCCCCGAGCTGCTTGGCCGCCTTCATGATGGGCGGGCAGTGCGCGAAGACCTTGGTGGTGTTCAGGAGCCCGCCGAAGATCTCCCGCTCCCGGGCGAACACGTCCTTCAGGATCGGGTCGCCGCCGTCGTCCTCGATCTCGCGCACTCTGGGCATGGGAAACGGAGTATACAATAGGGCCCGCGGAGGGGGCGATGAGCGACGTGCGGCACCGGACGGTGGAGACGAACGGCATCCGCATGCACGTGGCCGAGCAGGGCGAGGGGCCGCTCGTGCTCCTCTGCCACGGCTTTCCCGGAGTCGTGGTACTCCTGGCGCCACCAGCTCGCGGCGCTCGCCGCCGCGGGCTTCCACGCGGTGGCCCCGGACATGCGGGGCTACGGCCAGACCGACCAGCCCGCCGAGATCGACCAGTACACGCTGCTCCACCTGGTCGGCGACATGGTGGGCCTGGTGGACGCGCTGGGCGGCGGGCCCGCGGTGATCGCGGGCCACGACTGGGGCGCCCCCGTCGCGTGGCACGCCGCGCTCCTGCGCCCCGACCGCTTCCGCGCGGTGATCGGGCTCAGCGTGCCGTTCCGGCCGCGCGGCTCGGTGCGGCCGACCACCGCGATGCCGCAGACCGACGACGCGATCTTCTACCAGCTCTACTTCCAGGACGCCGGGCGTCGCGGAGGCGGAGCTCTCGCGCGACGTGCGGAGCACGATCCGCCGCGTGCTCTATGCGGGGTCGGGCGAGGGCCGGCGGACGGGCGCGCGGGCTCGGCAATCCCGCCGCCGTTGGCATGGTGCCCCGCACGGGCGGGTTCCTGAACCACACGGCGGAGCCGCCCGCGCTGCCGGCCTGGCTGACCGAGGCCGACGTGGAGTTCTACGCGGGAGAGTTCGCCCGCACCGGGTTTCGCGGCGGGCTCAACTGGTACCGCAACATCGACCGCAACTGGGAGCTGCTGGCCCCGTACGCGGGCGCGCGGGTGACGGTGCCCGCGCTCTACGTGGCGGGCGACCAGGATCTGGTGGTCCACTTCCGCGGCATGGACCAGCTCCTGCCGAACCTGAAGCAGTTCGTCCCCGAGCTGCGGCAGACGATCATGCTGCCCGGCTGCGGGCACTGGACGCAGCAGGAGCGCCCGAAGGACGTCAACGACGCGATGATCGCTTTTCTGAACACCCTGTAAGCCAAGGAGGCCTCCATGGGACACACCCTCGAGCAGCTCGCGGCCACGATGCACGACATCCTCGCGGCGGAGCCCGGGCCCGCCGGGCGCGAGAAGGTCCGCGCGCTGGTCCAGGAGGTGCTGACCGACGAGGCCTTCGTCGCGAAGCACCTGGGCGACGACGTGCCGGAGCGGAAGATCCTCTTCGAGGATCCCCAGCTCGGCTTCTGCATCCTCGCCCACGTCTACAAGGGCGCGCGCGAGAGCAATCCCCACGATCACGGGCCGACCTGGGCCATCTACGGCCAGGCGCGCGGCGAGACGCTCATGAACGACTGGGCCCTCGTGGAGCCGGCGAGCGACGCGAAGCCCGGGAAGGTGCGGCACGTCCGGAGCTATCCCCTGAAGCCCGGCATGGCCCACGTCTACAACGAGGGGGATCTCCACTCCCCGCGCCGGGACGGGCCGACGCGCCTCATCCGCATCGAGGGCCGGAACATGGACAAGGTGAAGCGCCTGGCCTACGACAAGGTCTGAGACCACAGGAGGCCCGAGCCATGAAAGACAACCTCCGCTTCGTCGACTCCGACATGCACATCATGGAGCCGCCCGATCTCTTCGAGCGGTACCTGGATCCGAAGTTCCGCGACCGGGTGATCCTGCCGATCGGCGCCGACGGCCGCCCGAAGCGCGGCACCATCGTCATCGACGGGCTGCCCACCACGATGGACGCCGAGCTGCAGCAGTACCGCAAGCGCAGCCGCGGCGGGGCGGCCAGCGCGCACAGCACGCAGCCGCTCTCCGGCTCGCGGCTGCAGGGGACGAACCGGCTCGACTTCGCGATCGAGCGCAACTACGACCCCGAGGCGCAGGTGATGGGCATGGCGATCGAGGGCGTCGACATCGCGGTCCTCTACCCGACCACCGGCCTGAGCCTGCTCGCGCGCGACAACATGGACCCGCAGCTCTCGCTCGCCCTCTGCCAGGCCTACAACAACTGGATCCACGAGTTCTGCCGGCTACAGCCCCGAGCGGCTCAAGTTCGTGGCGATGCTGCCGGTGCACGACGTGCATCTGGCCTGCCGGGAGCTGCATGCGCTGCGTGCGCGAGCTGGGCGCGGTCGGGTCGTTCATCCGGCCGAACCTGGTCAACGGCCACTACTGGCACTCGAACTACTGGGATCCGCTCTACACCCTGCACGAGGAGCTGAACGTCACCTGGGGCTTCCACGAGGGCACCGGCGCGTGGAACTCGCACATGAACGTGCTCTACGGCGAGAACCGCTTCTACCGCCACGTGGCCAGCCACTGGATCGAGATGCAGCAGGCGCTGATCGCCATGATCATCGGCGGCGTGTTCGAGTTCCATCCGAAGCTGCGCGTCGGCTTCCTCGAGGCGCAGAACTCGTGGGTGCCCGGCATCCTGTCGCGCATCGAGTGGGACTACCCGCAGTATCGCGACACGCACGCGCCCGTACCTCTCCCTGACCCCGAAGGAGTACTTCCGCCGCAACTGCTGGGCCGCGGTCGAGGGCAGCGAGCCGGAGATCGAGGCGACCGCCGGCCTGATCGGCGCCGACCGGATGTGCGTCTCCACCGACTACCCGCACTTCGACTCGAACTTCCCCAACGTGTCGGAGAACGTGCTCAAGAGCTGCTCGCGCGAGACCGCCGCGCAGATCCTGATGGGCGGGGCGCACCTCTACGGCTTCACCGAGGCCGACTTCGCGAAGGCGGACGCGGCGGCGTCGCGCGGGCGCGCGAGCACGAACGGCGCGGAGGCGGGCGCCCCCCGGAGCGGGGTGACGGTCGGCGGCTAGGCCGGGGCGCGGTGCCCGCGGGTCAGCGGCCGGTCACGACCGGCCGGCTCGCGGGCGCCATCGCGGGCGCCACCTGCTCGGTGAAGAGCTTCATCGAGCGCATCGCCAGGGCGGTGTCGAGACCCGGCAGCGCCATCAGCAGCAGCACGTGCCGGTAGCCGGTGGCGTCGAGGTACTTCTGCAGGCCCTCGCGCACCTCGGCGGGTGAGCCGATGAGGGCCCAGCCGTCCGCGAGGTACTCCGGGAACGTCCGCAGCCGGAGCAGCGAGCGGTTGAACGAGCTGGGCACGCTGCCCCCGCTGGAATCGGAGCGCAGGACGGACATCTTGCGCTGGTAGCCCATGAACGGGCCCTCGACCGCGCGGAGGGCGGCCTCGCGGTCCGGCGCGACGTGGACGACGCGCATCCCCCACGCGCGGTCCTCGAGCGCCGCGATCTCACCCTCCGACCGCCCGAGCGCCCGCGACTCCTCGCGATAGAGCTGATGCCGGCGCTGCAGCTCCTCGATCGGCACGAAGAACGAGGAGAGCGTGGGCAGGCCCAGGCGCGCCGCCGAGTGCACGCTGTCCTCGCTGTTGGCCGCGATGTAGAGCGGCGGGTGCGGCCGCTGCACCGGGCGCGGGCGCACGTGCAGCCGCTCGGCGGAGTGGAAGCGTCCCGCGAAGTCGAACGGCTCGCCGCTCCACGACTTCTGGATCAGCGCGATGCCTTCCTCGACGCGGGCCCGGCTGTCCTCGCGGTCGGACTGGAAGGTCTGGTAGTCCTGCAGGGTGCCGCCGCGCCCGATGCCCACGTCGAGCCGGCCGCCGCTCACCACGTCCAGCACCGCGAGCTGCTCGGCCAGGTCCACCGGGTGATGGAGCGGCAGCAGGCTCACCCCCATGCCGAGGCGGAGCGCGCGGGTGCGGGCGGCCAGGTACGCGGCGAGCACCGGCGGGACGGGGCAGAGGCCGTAGTCGTTGAAGTGGTGCTCGGCGATCCAGACCGACGAGTAGCCGAGGGCCTCGGCGGCCAGCATCTGCTCGAGACCCGAGTCGTAGACCGCCCGCTCGCTCCATTGCTCGTCGCGCTGCATCAGGAAGAACAGTCCGAAGTCCATGGCCGGTAGCATAGCTTGACTTCGACGCTCGGGGTGCGGCATAGTCCCGGGCACTCGGAGCCGGTGTAATGACGCATCGGCTCGAGTTCGCTCGGAGGTCCTTTCCTTCACGACCACGTGAGAAGGAGAGCCGCGATGCCCTTCGATCGCCCCGGCCAGCGTAACCGGCTCAACCGCCGTCAATTCCTCACGCGTGCTGGATGGACCGGCTTGGGCGCCACCGCCCTCGTCGCTGGCCCCGGCCGCCGGCGCGCCCTCGCCCAGGCGGGGGCTGCGCATCCGGACTGGATCCCGGCCAGCCCCAAGCCGCCCAAGCGGGGCGGGACTGCTGACCCGCGCCTCCGCCTGGGATCCGCCGGTGATGGATCCGCGACTGACCCAGTCGGTCGGCCTCTACCAGTTCGCGGGCCTCGTCGGCAGCCGGCTGGTCCGCTACGCGTTCCCGGACGAGGTGACCGGCCCCTCCGACATGAGCCTCAAGGGCGACCTCGCGGAGTCGTGGACGTCGACCCCCGACGCCCGCGTGTGGACCTTCAAGCTGCGCCAGGGCGTGAAGTGGCACAACGTGGCGCCGCTCAACGGGCGCGAGTTCGTGGCCGCCGACGTCAAGTACTGCCTCGAGGCCTACGCGAAGGAAGGGGCGCAGTCCTTCACCTTCCAGGAGGTCGAGGGCATCGAGACGCCGGACAAGCACACCGTCCGCATCCACCTCAAGACCCCCAACGTGCTCTTCCCGCAGAACGTGGCGGAGCCGATCACGGTGATCTTCTCCCGCGAGGTGCTGGAGGAGGACGGCGATCTCAAGAAGCGCATGATCGGGACCGGCCCGTTCATCCTGAAGGAGCACAACCGGAAGGTCCGGGTGGTGCTCGACGCGCAATCCGGACTACTGGGACAAGGGCCGCCCGTACGTGGACGAGTACGTGATCCTCTCGACCCCGGACGCGGCGACCCGGATGGCCGCGTTCCGAACCGGGCAGAGCGACTTCATCTGGCTCGCGAGCCCCTCCGAGGTGGAGACGCGTCCGCAAGACGAACGCCGAGCGCGATCGTGCAGTCGTACCACAACACCCTGACCCCGTTCGGCATGGCGCTGGCCCAGGACAAGCCGCCCTTCAACGACGTGCGCGTGCGCCGGGCGCTCTCGATGGCGATCGACCGGCAGAAGCAGGTGGACACCATCTTCGAGGGGCACGGCATCCTCGGCTGGGGCGTACCCGTACATCTACTACCAGGACAAGCCGCCCACCGCTGGCCGAGCTCGGCCCGTGGTGGCAGTACCGCCCCGCGGAGGCCAAGAAGCTCCTGGCCGAGGCCGGGCACCCGAACGGCTTCGAGACCACCCTGTTCTACTACGAGTACTTCCCGCAGATGACCTCGCAGGTGCAGCTCGTGCAGCAGGATCTCAAGCGCAACCTCAACATCAACGTCAAGATCACCAAGCTCGACTACACGACCTACTACGGGCGTTACGTCGAGAGCAAGTGGGACGGCATGGCGTGGGGCTTCCAGTCCGGCCACGCGATCGGTCTCGACGAGCGGACCTACCAGTACATGCACTCGAAGTCGACGAAGAACTTCTTCCGCGTCGCCGATCCGGTCATCGACGAGCTGACCACCAAGCTGCGCCAGACGCCGGGACAGGCCGATCAGCGCGCCCTCACCAAGAAGATCGTCGATCGGGAGTTCGACCAGGTGCTGCGGATGTGGATGCCCTACGACAACGGGTTCCTGGTCTTCCAGCCGCACGTGCGCAACGGGGCCGCGGCCGCCCTCCGGCGCACCGACGGCTACGGCTCCTCCACCATCTCGCGGGTCTGGCTGGAGAAGTAGGGGGCGCGGGAGAGGCCGCGCGCGATGTACAAGTACACGCTCCGCCGGTTCATGCTGGCGGTGCCGGTGCTCCTGCTGTCCTCGCTGATCGTCTTCGGGCTGATGCGCGTCATGCCGGGGGACGCGCTCACCGCCCTCATGGGCGAGTCCGGCAACATCGGCGAGAAGGAGCTGCAGAAGCTCCGGGTCGACCTCGGCCTCGACCTGCCGTACTACGAGCAGTACCTGATCTGGCTCTGGCAGATGGTGAGCCTCCATCCCGGCGACTCGCATCTTCACCGGCGAGCCCATCACCACCAGCCTGGCCAAGGCGATCCCGGTCACCCTCGAGCTCGCCGCGCTCGCGATGATCCTCGGGCTGGTCGTCGCCATCCCGATCGGCGTCCTGTCGGCCACGCGGCAGGACACCGCGTCCGACTACGTGGGGCGGGTGGTGGCGGTGTCGGGCCTGTCGCTGCCCGACTTCTGGCTGGGCACGCTCGTCATCACGTTCGCCGCGATCTGGTTCCACTGGATTCCCGCGATCGGCTACGTGAGCTTCTGGGAGTCGCCGCTCCGCAACCTCCAGCAGTTCCTGCTGCCCGCCGCGGTGCTCGGCTTCCGCCTCTCCGCCGCGACTATGAGAATGACTCGTTCAACCGTTCTCGAGGTTCTGCGCGAGGACTACGTGCGCACCGCCTGGGCCAAGGGGCTCGAGGGCCGCATCGTGGTCTACAAGCACGCGCTCAAGAACGCGCTGATCCCGGTGGTGACCATCGTCGGCGGCCAGCTCGGGGTGCTGCTGGCCGGCACCGTGATCGTGGAGACGATCTTCGCGCTGCCCGGCATGGGCCGGCTGACCGTGGAGGCGATCCTCTTCCGCGACTACCCGGTGGTGCAGACCAACGTGATGCTGGTGGCGGGCACGCTGGTCACGCTGAACCTGCTGGTGGATCTCACCTACGCGTGGCTCGACCCGCGCATCCGGTACCAGTGAGGCGAGGGCCCGCGATGGCCGTGACACGCGCCCGCGGCCCACTTCGGACGGCCGAGCCCACTGCGTCGAGCTCGGGTCGCGCGCGGGCGCTCTGGACCGTGATGCGGCGCAAGCCGCTCGGGGCTCGTCTCGGCCGCGCTCATCGCGGTGATCGTGCTCACCGCGATCTTCGCCGACGTGCTCGCGCCCTACGACCCGCTCGCGGCCCAGCCGGAGATCCGGCTCGCGGCCCCGAGCTGGGAGCACCCCTTCGGCACCGACGACATCGGGCGAGACGTGCTGAGCCGCGTCATCTACGGCAGCCGCATCTCGCTCTGGGTCGGGCTGCTCGCGGTCGGCATCGGCACGATCGCGGGCATGATCATCGGGCTCGTGTCCGGCTACTGCGAGGGGCGCACCGATCTCGTGCTCCAGCGCATCATGGATGCGATCCAGGCGATCCCCGGGCTGGTGCTGGCGCTGGCCATCGTCTCGGTGCTCACGCCCAACACCACCAACGCGATGCTCGCGATCGCGATGGTGATCATCCCCGGCAACTCGCGGATCGTCCGCGGCGCGGTGCTGGCCGCCAAGCAGAACCGCTACGTGGAGGCCGCGCAGGCGATCGGCTGCCGCCATCCGCGGATCATCCTGAGCCACATCCTGCCCAACGTGACCGCGCCGATCCTGGTCATCGCCTCCATCTGGCTCGGCAACGCCATCCTGATCGAGGCGTCGCTGTCCTTCCTCGGCGTGGGCACCCAGCCGCCGATGCCCTCGTGGGGCCTCATGCTCAGCAGCACCGGCCGCGCGTTCATGGAGCAGGCGCCGTGGCTCGCGCTCTTCCCGGGCCTGGCGATCAGCCTGGCCGTCCTGGGGTTCAATCTCTTCGGCGACACGCTGCGGGACGCGTGGGATCCGAAGCTTCGAGGCTAAGACCCATGCGCGCTCTCGTGTCCGTGATCCTGGTGGTCGTCCTGCTGCTCGGTGCCGGTCTCGCTCCCGCCTCCGCCCAGGCCAAGCCCGAGGGCGAGATGCGCTGGGCGCTCTACGTGACGCTCGCGCCGGCCTGGTTCGATCCGGCCGAGGTGGTGGGCGTGCTGACCCCGTTCTGGGTGCTCACCGCGATGCACGACGCGCTCGTGAAGCCGATGCCCGGCAATCTCCTCGCCCCGAGCCTGGCCGAGTCGTGGAAGGTGAGCCCGGACGGGCGGGTGTACGAGTTCAAGCTGCGCGAGGGCGTGAAGTTCCACAACGGCGACCCGTTCACGTCCGAGGACGTGCGGTGGAGCTTCCACCGCGCCAAGGGTGCCAAGGTGCTCCAGGAGAAGGTGCGCGACGTGGAAGTCGCGGGGCCCTACCGGGTGCGCTTCCACCTCCACGAGCCGTGGCCCGACTTCATGACCTTCTACGGCACCTACGCGACCAGCGCGGGCTGGATCGCCCCCAAGAAGTACATGGAGCAGGTGGGGCCCGACGGCTTCAAGAAGAATCCGGTGGGTCTCGGGCCCTACAAGTTCGTCAGCCACACGCCGGGCGTCGAGCTGGTGATGGAGGCCTACGAGGGCTACTGGCGCAAGATGCCCTCGGTCAAGCGGCTGGTCTACAAGAGCGTGCCCGACGCCAACACCCGGCTGGCCATGCTCAAGCGCGGCGAGGTGGACCTGGCCTATCTCCTGGATGCCCCGCAGGCGCAGGACATCAAGAAGGACCCCTCGCTCAAGCTCGCCTTCTCGGGCGGCATCGGAACCTACTACCTCGACTACTTTGATCAGTGGGATCCGAAATCGCCCTGGCACGACCGGCGGGTACGGCTGGCTGCCAGTCTCGCGCTCGACCGTCAGGCCCTGAGCGAGGCGGAGACGCTCGGCGCCTCCCGGCCCAACGGGAGCCTGATCCCGCGGAAGTTCGAGTTCGCGCTCCCGCTCGATCCTCACCCGTACGATCCCGCGAAGGCGAAGCAGCTGCTGGCCGAGGCCGGGTACCCCAACGGATTCGACGCGGGCGAGCTCTACCCGTGGCCGCCCTATACCTCGATGGGCGAGGCGGTCGGCAACTATCTCGGCGCGGTCGGGATCAAGGTGCGGCTGCGGATCATGGAGCGCGCCGCCTTCTACCCGGCGCTCGCGTCGAAGAAGCTCAAGGGCCTCTGCGTCTGCATCAACGCGGTCTATGGCAACGCGGCCTCGCGCATCGCCGAGACGGTGCCCAGCGACGGCGCCTTCGCGTACGGCGGCTATCCGGACATCGATGCCCTCTACAAGCAGCAGGCCCGCGAGACCGATCCCCGCAAGCGGGAGGCCCAGCTCCACCAGATCCAGCGCCTCATCCACGAGCGGGTACGTTTCGCGCCGATCATGGACTACATCTGGCCGAGCGCCGTCGGCCCGCGGGTGGCCGAGCCCGCGCTGATGCTGATCGATCCCTACCCGTGGTCGGCGCCCCTGGAGGACGTCCGGCTCAAGAAGTAGGCCGCCAGCGCGAGGGCTGCGGGCAGGGCCTGGGTCAGCACGATCGACGGCTTCGCGGTGAGGCCGCCGAAGAGGCCCGCGACCACCACGCAGACGAGGAAGAACACCTTCACCCGCCGATCGCCCCGCGAGAGCCCCCAGAAGAGTCCCGCCGCGAGGAAGCCGTTGTAGAGGCCCTGGTTCGCCGCGAGCACCCGGGAGGTCGCCGAGACCTCCGGCGTCATGTTGAAGACCCGGCGGCCCACCGGGTGATCCCAGAAGAACATCTCCAGCACCATGATCCCGATGTGCTCCACCGCCACCAGCACGGTCAGCAGCGTCGCGACGGCTCGCACGCCGGGCGCTCAGCCGCCGACGGTCTTGCGGATGCTGCCCATGTGATCGTTGATGTGGTTGATCAGGATGGCCTCGACCACCTGCTGGGTGGTCATCGCCGGCATCCCGGCGAGCACCGTCCCCTTCTGGTCGAGCTCGGCGTCGGAGAGCCCGCGCACCACCGCGGCGGCCGCGGCCGCGTTCTTCTCGTGGAGCGCGAGGGTCTCGGCCTTGGTGCAGCCGGCCTGCTCCTTCGCGTGCTTGGCGTTCATCTCGTGCAGCATGTCCATGGTAAAGTTCGGAATCGACTGGCCGGCGGCGAGGGTCTTCACGATGCCGAGGATGCCCTCGTGGCTGCCCGCGACGTGATGCGCGGTGACCCCGACGGACCACTTCTCGGCCTCGGTGGTCTTCTTCCAGTCGGCGTCGGAGAGGCCCCTGATCACCGCGGTCAGCTCGGCGGCCTTGGTCTCGAACTGTTTCGCCAGCGACTCGGCCCGTGCGCTCATGGTGCACCTCCCAGGAAAGTGAGTGAGGACATGAAAAACGTGGAGATGACGGTAGCCGGAAACATCCTGACGATCAAGGTGGACCTCACCAAGGAGTTCGGTCCGTCCGCCTCGGGCAAGACCATCATCATCGCCTCCACCGAGGGGAACATCACGGTTCCGGAGCGGGAGGAGAAGGTGGGGCTGAACGTGTACCGGAAGAAGTGACCGCGCGCCGGAGCGGGGCGCGCAGGCGGCCCGGCGTCACGCGGCCGAGCGTGATGCGCTCCGCGCCGACGAACGCGCCCAGGGAGACCAGCGCGTCGGCGAGCTCCGTCACGACCTGATCCCGGTCCACCTCGCCCAAGCCCGCGGGGGGCGACTCGCCCCGGGCGAGCCACCGCTCGAAGTGCACGTGGCGCACCTCCAGCCACCGGGCGCCGCGATGGGCCTTGGCGTCCAGCCGGCCGATGAGGTGGCCGTGGTGGAGGATCGGGAGCGTGTAGTAGCCGTGCACGCGCTTCGGGCCCGGCGTGTAGACCTCGATGCGGTAGTCGAAGCCGAACAGCCGTGAGACCCGGTCGCGGTGCCAGAGGAGCGAGTCGAAGGGCGCGAGCAGGGTGGTCCCGTCCGCGACGGTGCGGCGCCGGCCCGCGCGGCGGAGCGCGGGCAGGTCGCGGGTCAGCACGAGCCAGCGGCCGGCCCGGTCCTTCACCGTGATCTCGGTCACGAGGCCCTCGGTCACCATCGCGCGGAGGGCCGCGCGGCGCGCGGCTCGCGGCAGGCGCGGGTAGGTGAGGTACCGGCTCAGGTCGAGCTCGGTGGCCGCGCCCATCGCGTGGAGCGACCGCTCCACGTGCCAGCGCAGGAACTGCTCGGCGGACACCGGCTCCGTCCCGGTGGGCGCGACCGCGCGCTCGAGGAGATCGTAGCGCTTCTGGAAATGCCGGCGCGAGTGCACGGTGAGCACGCCGGTCATCCAGAGATAGTGGATCGCGTGCTGGACCGGCCGCCAGTTCCACCACCCCCGGCTGCCGCGGCGCGGCCCGCGCTCCTCCATCTCGCCATGGCTCATCGGACCGTTGGCGCGGATCGTCTCGGTCACGAGCCCGAGGAGCTTCGTGTTGCGCCGGAGCCAGTTGGACCAGCCGGTGTGCCGTCGCTGGTAGTCGAGCATCGCGCGCCGCCACCAGGGCAGCATCGAGGCGGGCACCAGGCAGGCCGCGTGGGCCCAGTACTCGAGAAAGAGCCGGCGGCGATAGACCAGCCGATCGAGGCGCGGCCGATCGTAGGGGCCGAAGCGGCTCCAGACCGTCAGGTAGTGGGCGCGGTCGAGCACGTTGATCGAGTCCATCTGCAGCCCGCCCACGTCCTCGACGAACCGGGTCAAGCGCGCGGGGGTGAGCGGCCGGACGCGCGGCCGGGTCAGGTGCTGCCGCTCCAGAAACAGAGCGGTGACCGCGCGGAGCGGGAAGACGGGGTGCGTCATGGCCCCCTGAAGGGTACCAGCCAGGAGCGCTCGCCCACGGTGTAAGATGTGGGCCAGGAGGACGGGTATGAGCAAGAAGTGGATGGCGTGGCTCCTGGTGGTGGCGGTCCTGGTCCCGGTGGCGCTCGTGCCGGCCGATGCCTGGGCCGGCGGGAGGGGTGGTTACTACCGTGGCGGCTACTATCGTGGCGGGTATGGCTACGGAGCGGGCTTCTTCGTCGGCGGCCTGGCGCTGGGCGCCGCGCTCGCCGCGCCGTACCGGTACCCCTACGCGTACTACCCGTACTACCCGTCCTACTACTATGGGCCGAGCTACTACTACTCGTCGCCGCCCGTCGTCACCTACCAGCAGGCCCCGACGACCTACGTGGCGCCGCCGCCGGTGAACCGTGAGGTGGTGTACGCGCACGGCAAGTACGTGCTCTACGGCGACGGCGTGTCGCAGCCCTGGCAGTGGGTGTGGGTCCCCAGCGCTCCGGCTTCCCCGCCGGCGGCGCCGGCGCCGCCGCCCACGCAGTAGCCCGCGCCGGCCGCCCTCCTTCTCGTCCATGCGACTCGACGGTCAGGGTTGCGCTCGTCACGGGCGCCCAGCAGGGCATCGGCCGGGCCATCGCCATCGCGCTGGGACGAGACGGCGCCAGTGTCTGTGTCAACTTCCTGGACGACCGCGCGGCCGCCGAGCGCGTCGCGGCCGAGGTCCGGAGCCACGGCGGCAAGGCGATGACCGTCGCGGGTGACGTCGCGCGGCGCGAGGATGTCGCGGGGATGATGGCGGCGGCGACCGCGGCGCTGGGCACGCCCGACATCCTCGTCAACAACGCGGGGGTCTTCCCGCGCGCCCCGTTCCTCGAGCTGGCCGAGTCGGAGTGGGATCACGTGCTCGGGGTGAATCTCAAGGGCGGCTTCCTGTGCGCCCAGGCGGCGGCACGCGCGATGGTGGCGGCCGGGAAGCCGGGCGCGATCATCAACATCTCGTCCTCCGCCATCCGGGGCGACGCGCGCGGCGTGCACTACTCGGCCAGCAAGGCGGGTGTGCTCGGCATGACCCGCGCGATGGCCCTCGCGCTGGCCCCGCATCGCATCCGCGTCAACGCCATCGCGCCCGGCCTGACCGACACGCAGCAGCCCCGCTACGGCAATACCGAGGAGCAGATCGCGGCGCGCGCGCAGGAGATCCCGCTCGGGCGCATGGCGCAGCCCGACGAGATCGCGCGGGTCGCCGTGTTCCTCGCCTCGGAAGAGGCCGCGTTCATCACCGGCGAGCTCATCCACGCAAACGGCGGGGCGTATCTAGGGTGACCCGGAGGGGGGCTTTGCCCCCCTTCCGGACCTCCCCCCAGAAACAGGATGCACGGGCGAAGCCCGTGCTCGGAGCGGCCAAGCTGTCCGGGAGTTGGCATGAGCCGTTGGTGTCGGGACGGGCTCCTGGCGTAGAATCCGGGCTCATGACCCAGGGCTTGAGCCGGCGGGCGTTTCTGGGTGGTGCTGCCGCGATGGCGGTGGCGGGGTGCGCGGGGGTCAAGGGGCGGAAGCTGGAGGATCTGGATCCGCGGGTGCCCGGGGTGCTGGCCGGCGCGATCTCGGTGGACATGCATACTCACTCCGCGGGAGCGGGGTTCTCGCGGGTGGCCAAGTACGACCTGGCGGATCACATGCGGCGCGGGCGGATGTCGGCGGTGTGCCTCTGTCACTCCGCGGATGGGCCGGTCATTCGCCGGCCGCCTACCGGCGGTAGAATCCGGCAATACCGCGATCCCGCGCCCGGCGAGCTCTACGAGTTCACGCGGCAGCGGCTGACCTTCATGGACTCGCTGCTGGGGCCGGCGGGTCTGACCCGTGTGCTGACCCCGGCCGATCTCGACGCCGCGAAGGCGGCGGGGCGGCCCGCGCTCATCGTCACGATCGAGGGCTGCCACTTCATGGACGGCCGTCTCGAGCGGGTCGAGGAGGTGTATCGCCGCGGTGTCCGCCAGCTCCAGGTCGTGCACTACATGCCGAGCGAGCTCGGCGATCAGCAGACGGAGGAGGCCAAGTGGGGCGGGCTGAGCCCGCTCGGCGTGGACACCATCCGCGAGTGCAATCGGCTGGGCATCGTGGTGGACGTGGCCCATGGGACCTTCAAGCTGGTCGAGCAGGCGGCGCGGGTCAGCGCGGTGCCCTTCATCCTCTCGCACACCTCGCTCACCACCGCGCCCCTTCAGCCCTACACGCGCTTGATCTCCGCCGACCATGCAAAGCTCATGGCGCAGGCGGGCGGGGTGATCGGGGTGTGGCCCGCCGCCTACCAGTTCGTGGACGCGCGCGACTGGGTTTCGGGGATCGCGCGCCTGGTGGACGTGGCGGGCGTGGATCACGTCGGCCTCGGCACCGACATGGAGGGGGCGTGAACGAGGTGTGGGACGACTACGCCGACCTGCCCGCGGTGGTGGACCTGTTCCTCCGGCGAGGCTTCAGCCCGGCGGAGACGACGAAGCTCATCGGCGGCAACTACGTGCGCGTCTTCCGGCAGGTGGCGGCGGCGCGGAAGGAGGCGGCATGAAGGCGATCACGGTCATCCGGCTGGACGATACCGAGCGGGTGAGCTTCGGCCCCCTGTCGCACTACCAGCCCATCGTGGGCGACGACGCGGGCAGCACGCCGGTGCGCACCGGGATCCAGACCGCGCAGCCCGGCTACGCGGCCGCGGTGCACTCGCACCCCTACATCGAGATCCTCCACATCCTGGACGGCGTGGCCGAAGCGTGGATCGACGGGCAGCCCGAGTCCGCGGTGGTGCTGCGCAAGGGCGACACGATCGCGGTACCGCCGGAGACACCGCACGCCTTCCGGGTGGTGGGCGACCAGGTGCTGCGCCTGCTCGGCACCCACGTCTCCCCGAAGCGCATCGTCAACTACCAGGACGGCGTCACGAGCGACGCGCGCGGCTACCGCAGCGAGGCGACCTAGGCCATGCGCCTCGGGATCGGGGTGGCCACGCTGAGCCCGGACGGCTCGCCGCTCACCGGCGACGTGCTGGTCGGCAGCGCGCGGACGGCCGAGCGGATCGGGTTCGACAGCCTCTGGTTCTTCGACGCGATGAACCGGGGCTTCATCCTGCCCGACCCGCTGATCGGCGTCTCGGTCGCCGCCGCGGTCACCACCCGGGTCGAGGTGGGAACGTGCGTGCTGCAGGTGCCGCTGCGCAACCCCGTCGAGCTGGCCCACCGCATCCTTACCGCGCACCTCATCTCCGGCGGGCGGCTCCTGCTCGGCGTGGGCGCGGGGTCCACCAAGGCCGACTTCGACGCGCTCGGGCTCGACTACGCCGCGCGCCTGCAGGCCTTCGAGGACGCGCTGCCGGTCATGCGTCGGCTCTGGCGCGGGGAGCAGGTCGGCGCGGCCAACCTCACTCCATGGCCCGGCGCGCTCGGCGGCCCGGCGGTGCTGATCGGGAGCTGGGGCGGCAAGCGCTGGATCCCGCGGGCGGCCCAGGAGTTCGACGGCTGGATCGCCTCGGCGGGCAAGACCAACCTCAACACGCTGGCCGACGGGATCCAGCGATACCGGGCCGCGGGCGGCAAGCGCGCGATCGTGACGAACATCGCAGTGGATCTCACCGGGCCCACGGAGCCGTGTCCCGACGACGGTCCGTTCCATCTGCGCTGTGCCCCCGACGTCGCCGCGCAGCGGATCCGGCGCCTGCGGGACCTCGGATTCGACGACGCGGTGCTGGTCCTGAAGAGCGGCGCGGAGGCGAACCTGGCCGCCGCGCGCGCGCTGCTGAAGTAGGCTCGGCGATGAGCCAGACGGCCGAGGTGGTGGTGGTCGGCGGCGGGGTCAACGGCGCGAGCATTGCCTACGCGCTGGCCGCGAAGGGCGTGAAGGTCGTCCTCGTCGAGAAGGGAGCCCTCGCGGGCGGCGCTTCCGGCCGCTCGAGCGCGCTGGTACGCATGCACTACACGAATGAATGGGACGCACGCCTGGCCTGGGCCAGCTTCCCGATGTTCCGGCACTGGGCCGAGCTGATGGGCGGCCCGCCGGTGTTCACCCACACCGGCTTCGTCAACGTGGTGGCGCCGCGCTACGCCGATCACCTGCGGCGGAACGTGGAGATGCTCCGCCGCATCGGGGTCAACACCACCGCGATCACCCCGGCCGAGCTGCGGGAGCTCCAGCCCTTCGCCCACGTGGACGACGTCGGCGCGGCGGCCTACGAGCCGGAGAGCGGCTACGCCAACCCGGCCGAGACGGTGGAGGGCTTCCGGCGCCGCGCGGTGGAGCTGGGCGCGCGCGTGCTCCCGTGGACCGCGGTGACCCGCATCGTCCGGCGCGAGAGCCGCGTCACCGGCGTCGAGACGGCCGCGGGCCCGATCGACGCGGGCCACGTGGTGGTGGCCGCGGGCGCCTGGTCGCGCCGGCTCTGCGAGGAGATCGGCCTCGCGGTGCCCGCGCGGCCGAAGGCCATCGACACGGTGGCGGTGAGCCGGCCCGCCGCGCTGCGCGATCCGCACATGGTCTTCATCGACAACGTGCAGGGCAACTACTTCCGGCCGGAAAGCGGCGGACTCACGCTGGTCGGCGTGCCGTGCCAGGAGTGGGATATCGATCCGGATACCCTCGGCACCGGGCTGCCGCCCGAGGCGGCCGGCCTTGGCGCGCAGCTGCTCACCCATCGCATCCCGGCGATGGAGCGGGCGACGCTGTCCCGCGGCTACCGTGCCTTCGACGGCTACAGCGCGGACCGCCACGCGATCCTGGGGGCGGTGGAGGGCATCGACGGGCTCTACCTGGCCACCGCGTTCAGCGGGTCCGGCTTCAAGATCGCCCCGGCGGTCGGCACGTGCATGGCGGAGCTCATCACGGACGGTCGGGCCAAGACGGTCGACATCGAGGCATTCGGTCTGGGCCGGTTCGCCCGGGGCCAGACGGTCGAGGGCCCGTATCCGTACGCGGTGCGGCCGGACTACGTGGATCCGGCCGCCGCGGGGGGCGCGCGATGAGCGCGGGCCGGCCGCCGGGCGTCGAGTTCCATACGTTCACGGTGCTCGGACGCTGTCCCCGAACCGGGCGCCTCGGCATCGCCACCGCCACCCGCTCGCTCGCGGTCGGCGCGCGGGTGCCTCACGTGCGCGCGGGACTGGGCGCCGTCGCCATCATGGCCATCGCGGATGCGCGCCTGGGCTACATGGCGCTGCGGCTGCTCGAGATGGGCTTCAAGGCGCCCGCGGTGATCGAGGAGCTGGTCAAGGCCGACCCCTACGCGGAGTACCGGCAGCTCGGGGTCATTGACGCCGACGGCTTCGCGGCCGCGCGCACCGGCAAGATGAATCGCGACTGGGCCGGCCACCACGTGCGGAACGACCACATCGTGCTCGGCAACGTGCTCACCGGGGAGCACGTGCTCGACGCGATGGAGAAGGCCTTCGCCGCCGATCCCGGCGAGGATCTCGAGGAGCGCCTGCTCCGGACGATCGAGGCCGGGCGCGACGCGGGCGGGCAGCACGGAGGCCAGCAGTCCGCCGCCCTCCTGGTCTTCGACGACCGGCCCTTCGCCCACGTCGATCTCCGCGTGGACGTCCACGCCGAGCCGATCGGGGAGCTGCGGCGGGTCTTCGACGTCTACCGGCCCGCGATCCCGTACTACAACCTGCGTCAGGTGGACGCGCGGGTGCCCCCGCTGCACGACTGGCTGGCCGCCCGGCCGCGCTGAGTCGCCGGGAATCGACACGAGGCGAATTTCCACGTCGGCCTTGCGCTTGAGTCGAGCGATCTCCGCGAGCGCGACGAGATGCTTCACCGCGGTGGCCGTGGACGCGCGCGTTGCCGTCTCCAGGCTTCGTTCAACGACCGCGATCCACTTCGGCGGCGTCACGTGCGGCACCGGGCGGAACTGATTGTTGAAAATGATCCAGAAACGGATCTTGGGGATCGGGACGTCTGGATAGGTCCGCTGCCAGAGGGCCGGCAGGGCATCCTCCTCTTCGGCCTGTCCGCCATAGAGGATGTTTCCCGTCACGCCGCCATCCACGTAGAGCTCCTGGTCGATGATCCGGAACGGGAACGCGCCGGGGATGCCCGCCGAGGCCAACATGATGCTGTGAAGACGTTCGAGCTCGCCCGAGTCGGCGGCGCGCTGCGCTTCCTCGACCAGGTCGAACACACGCGGTCCGGCGTCGTCGAGGTTGGTCGTGTTCACCACCAGCATTCGACCGTCGGCGCCCGCCTTCGCAATGCTGAACGAGATGTTGTCAGGTAGGAAATAGAGCATCCCACGCGGCTTCACCCAGTCCGCCCCTGGGTTGCGGTAGAGGTTCACGATCTGGTCGAGCGCCGGCTCGTCCCCCAGAAATGTGAACGGCGCGATCAGGGTGCCGGTGCTCACCCCGGTCACGATGTCGAACTCGGGCTTGGCGAGTGGGTGCTGGGCAGGCACCTTATGCCACCCCTTGAGAAACCCCGCCCCGAACGCTCTCCAGTCCCCTCCGCCCGAGACGATCAGGACGTCGAGCACCGGCGGTTCCTTCTGTGCGCCCGCGGTGTACCGGTCGTACTCGGCCTTGATGCGTTCGAGCAGCCGAACGAGCACTCGGCGGTGCGCGCTCCTATTCCGTTCGGCCTCGGCGCGGCGCAGCTTCAGGAGATCCGGCCGGGCTACGGACGCACGTCTCGGAGAGGGACCATAGCCGCCGAGCGCGAGGCCTCCGGCGAGTGCTGACGACCCTATCCGTGCGAGCGCACGACGGTAGGCCACCACGCCGAGCGCGGCGGCAAGGAGAAGAGCCACAGGAGCTCTCGTTCGCATGAGCCTCCTCTGTAGGACAGGCCGGCCCTTCAGCAATAGGACCTTAGCGCGGATCGCCTTCCACAGCGCTCGGGGGTGACCCGGAAAAGGCTCATTGTCGCGTTGGGGCTCAGCTACGTAGGTCCGGAGAATTGATATCTCCACGTTCTTTCTATGTAAGGGTTACCTCTAGTCGGTCAGAGGCCCCGAAAGAGGTCCGACACGTGAGCCTTCTTGATTGGAACGGAATATGCGCCCGTCTTTGAATGTCGAATCGAGAGGAGGGAGCCATGAAGCTTTGGCGATTCGTCGGGACCGGGGTCCTCGTAGTCGGGACCTTAGCCGGCGGTGCTTTGGCGGCCCACCCCACCAAGGGGGATATGGACTACTGCGACCACAAGGCGGCACAAGTCAGCAAGGCGGCCCCCGTAAAGCCAGGCGCCGGAACCACGCCTCCGTCAGCTCCTCCGCCGGGGAGCAACCCGACCGATGGGTGGGTGGCCGACAGTGCCCAGTCGGGCACATCCCCGTCTCGAGTTGCACCCATTGGTGAGGAACCAGTTTACCGGCAGACGTATCTCGCGTGCATCCATGAGCGGGCAAAATAGCCTTCTTCCAACGGCACCCAACACGACTTGAACCCCGGGAACGCAACCGGGAGTCGGTTCTTAGACCAGGGCGAATACCTGACGCGGCTCGGGCACACCCTTCAGCGTGTGCACGCCGCGATCGACAAACGGGAAGCCGGAACAGTCGGTGAGATCGCGCACTGTGCTCGAAACGAGTGCCTTGCCCAGTGAGGCAACGATGCGCACGGCGATCCCTCGGCTCCCTCGCGCAGCGTGTCCGATCCGACCCGCGGGAGCGCCGTCCCCGTCTAATTGCCGCCCGTGCGGCGCCCACGAGTTACTGGCGCCGCGATCTTTCCCGGTAAACCTTACGGCCTGCCATCGACGTTTGTGGGGACCGCGTCCTCCTGCGCGTTATTGAGCGTTTGCACGGGAAATGCCTTGGGAGGCGGAAAGGAGGAATACCATGCTCAATCCGGCGAGCGGGTTCAGGGGGCTTTCGATCGCGGCCATGGACGGAGACATCGGCAGTATCCGCGATCTCTACTTTGACCACATCACGTGGACCATTCGTTACCTAGTGGTGGATACCGGCAACTGGCTGCCCGGCCGTCAGGTGCTGATCTCCCCGTTGTCGGTGCGCGGGGAGTTGCTGACCGGCAGGGTGGCTGTAAACCTCAGTCGGGAGCAGGTCGAAAACAGCCCGCCGATCGACGCCGACAAGCCGGTGGACCGTCAGCAGGAGGAAGCGCTCGCGCGCTACTACAACCAGCAGTACTACTGGGAAGGTCCGAATCGCTGGGGTCTACTGGCTTATCCCGGGATGCCGCCGGTGCCGCCGGTCCTGGAGGAGATGACCGCCTGCGACCGCGACAACCCCAAGGGAGATCCGTACCTCCGGAGCGCGCGCGACGTGACCGGCTACTACATTGCCGCACTCGACGGCGACATCGGTCACGTGGAGGACTTCCTCATCGATGACCCGGCATGGGCGATCCGCTACCTGGTGGTCGATACACGCAACTGGTGGCCCGGCAAGAAGGTGGTGCTTTCGCCCGACTGGATCAAGACGGTGAGCTGGCCCGAATCGAAGGTCCACGTTGGTCTCCGTCAGAACGACATCAAGGCGGCACCCGAATATGATCCAAGCCGGGCGTTCGAGCGAGAGTACGAAACCCGGCTCTTCGAGCATCACGACCGGCCGAAGTACTGGGAACGGGGAATCCGGTAAGGGATCGTCCTAGTAGCGATTGAAGTCGCCGCCACGGGCGATGGCGAATCTGCTCGTCGGCGGCTTGCTCCCACCTCACAGCCTGGGTGGCTGGAGCGCGGCAGCTGTCTCCTGCTCGAGCGCGCGAAGGGGAGTTGCGCGAGGGTTTGGGCCGCAAGCCGACCTGACGCTCACGTGGCCGCGAGCAACTTGTCGAGGGTGATCGGCAGATCGCGGACGCGTCTGCCCGTGGCGTGGTAGACCGCATTGGCGATCGCCGCCGCCACGCCGACGACGCCGATCTCCCCCAGCCCCTTCGCGCCGAGCGGATTGACGACCTCGTCGTGTTCCTCGACGAAGATCACCTCGATGTCCTGCACGTCGGCGTTGACCGGGATGTGGTACTCGGCCAGGTTGTGGGTCATGAACCGCCCGAAGCTGTGGTCGAGCACGCTTTCCTCCTCCAGCGCCATGCCGATGCCCCAGACGATCCCGCCGAGGATCTGACTGCGCGCCGTCTTCGGGTTCAGGATGCGGCCGCCCGCCACCGCGCTGACGACCCGCGTGACCCGCACCGTGCCGAGGTCTTCGTCGACCTGCACCTCGGCGAACACCGCCGAGTGCGAGTAGATCGGCGTAGTCCTTGCTGCTTCTGGCGAGGGCCCGGCCGTCGTCTCCGCTTCGATGGTCGTCGACTCGCCCTGCAGGCGCATCTCGGTCAGGGACACGGCCCGGCACGGGTCGCGCGGCAATCGGAGGTGCCCGTCGGTGAACGTCACGTCCGCGAGCTCGGCGCCCGCGAGCGGCGAGTCGTCGAGCTTCCGCGCGAGCTCGAACAGGCTTTCACGCACCTCGTTGCAGGCGGCCTGGACCGCCGAGCCCGACCGAGGCGGCCGTCAACGACCCGCCCTCGACGGGCGCGTTCGGCAGGGACGAATCGCCGAGCGTGAACGTCACGTCCTCGATCGGCAGCCCGAGCGAGTCTCGGCGGCGATCTGCGTCATGATCGTGTAGGTGCCGGTGCCGATGTCCGCCGTCGCGCTGCTCACCGTGAGCTTGCCGTCGGCGGTGAGCACGGCTTTCGCCGTCGCCGGCTCGCTGCTGCGCCTCCCAGCACGCCCGCCGGCCATGCCCCAGCCGACGAGCGGTCGCCCTCGCGCATCGACCGCGGCTCGGGGTTGCGGCGCGCCCAGCCGAACCGCTCGGCGCCCTGCCGGTAGCAGGCGCGGAGCTCCTTGCTCGAGAACGGCTTGTCCTCGTTCTGGTCCCTCTCGGCGTAGTTCTGCAGCCGCAGCTCGACCGGGTCGATGCCGAGCTTGACGGCCAGCTCGTCCATCGCGCATCTCGAGCGCGTACACGCCCCAGGCGGCGCCCGGCGCCCGCATGTCGCATCGGCGTGTAGACAGTCGAGCTTGACCACCTTGTGATCGAACGTGACGTTGTCGCACCGGTAGAGCATGCCCGACCAGTTGACGACCGTCTCGCTGATAGTCCTCGAACTGCGAGGTCTCGGCGATCGCCTCGTGGATGACGGCCTCCAGCGTGCCGTCGGGGGAGGCGCCGAGCGCGACGCGCTGCCAGGTGGCGGGGCGGTGCCCGAAGGCTGAACATCTGCTGGCGCGTCAGCGACACCCGGACCGAGCGCTTCAGCTCCCGCGCCGCCAGCACGGCCAGGAACACGTGGTACTGCGGGCGCAGCCCCGAGCCGAACGCCCCGCCCACGAAGGGAGAGACGACGCGCAGCTCGTCCGGGGCGTACGCCGAACACGCTGGCAGAGATAGTCCTGGACGTTCTAGCACGCCCTGGGTCTTGTCGTAGACCGTCAACGTCCCGTCGTCATGACGGACCACGGTGGCCGCGAACAGCTCCATCGGGTTGTGGTGCTCGGCCGGCACGAGGTACTCGGCCTCGAGCTGCACTGCGGCGGCCGCGAAGGCTCCGTCGGCGTCGCCACGGGCATCCGGGGGCGGTGTCCGGTGCTCGCGGCTCATGGGCGGCATGGCGCTCCACTTCCAGGCTCGTGTGGTGTGCCTTGCGGGGCGTACTCGACGCGGACGAGGGTCGCGGCTTGCCGCGCCAGCTCGAAGGTCTCGGCGACCACGAGCGCGACGGGTTGCCCGCTGAACTGGATCTCATCGTTGCGGAGCGGGCGGAATGGCGAGCCGGTGGGCGGGGATACTTCGTCGCGGTACTTGCTGTCGCGCCGCGGAAGCCCCCGGACGTTCTCGTGCGTGAAGACCTGGAACACGCCCGACACCGCGAGGGCCGCGCTGGCGTCGATCGAGACGATCACACCTTTGGCCACCGCGCTACCGACCACGTAGCCATGGGCCAGGTGAGGCACGTTGTACTCGGCGGCATACCGGGCCGCGCCGGTCACCTTGGCGCGGCCGTCGACCCGGGGAGTGGGTTGTCCGATGTGCGCGGTCGTCATGGCGGGTGACTCCCTGTTCTGGCTCTAGGCGGCCTCGATGCCGGCGGCCTGGCCGAGGGCGCGGACGACGGCACGCTTTACCAAATCGATCTTGAATGTATTGTGGCCGAAGCCCCGGGCGTCCCGCACTAACATCTCCCCCACGTGGTGGAACGATGCCTGCGAGGCCGGCCGGCCCTGTAGTGCGGCCTCGGCCGAGCGGTCGCGCCACGGTTTGTGGGCCACTCCCCCGAGCGCGAGCCGCGCCGCCAGGATCGTCTCGCCGTCCATCCGCAAGGCCACCGCCACCGACACCAATGCGAAGGCGTACGAGGCGCGGTCGCGGACTTTCAGGTAGGCGTAGTGCTCGGCGAAGCCATCGGCGGGCAGGTCGACGGCCGTGATGAGCTCGTCGGGGCGCTTGTTCGTGTCGAGGAACGGCGTGTCGTCGGGGAGGCGGTGGAAGTCGTCGAACGGGATCGTACGGTCCCCACGGGCTCCCGTTACACGGACCACCGCCTCCAGCGCGGCCAAGGCCACGCACATATCCGAAGGATGGACCGCGATGCACTGCTCGCTCGCCCCGAGGATGGCATGGTATCGATTGAACCCACCGACCGCTGAGCACCCCGACCCCGGTGCGCGCTTGTTGCACGGCGTCGCGGTGTCATAGAAGTAGGCGCAACGGGCGCGCTGCATCAAGTTACCTCCGACAGAGGCCATGTTTCGCAGCTGCGGGGAGGCGCCGGCTAGGATAGCTTGCGCCACGAGCGGGTAGCGCCGCTCGATCCGGGCGTCATAGGCGACGTCCGTGTTCGTCGCCAGCGCGCCGAGCCGCAACCCACCCTCGGCGGTCGGCTCGATGTCCCGAAGCGCCAAATGCGTGATGTCGATCAGGCGGCTCGGGCCGCTCGACGTTCTCCTTCATGAGGTCGAGGAGATTCGTGCCGCCCGCGATGAACCTGGCGGCGCCGTCGTCGGAGATCTCGCGAACCGCGCTCGCAACGTCGTCGACCCGCGTGTAGGCGAAGCGGTTCATCGCGGCGGCCCCGCGCCGGCCATCGCCGCCTGGATCGCCGCCACGATGTTGGGATAAGCGCCGCAGCGGCAGAGGTTGCCGCTCATCAGCTCGCGGATCTCGTCGGCGGTCCTGCGCTCGCCCCTCGCGGATCAGCCCGATGGCGGAGCAGATCTGGCCCGGCGTGCAGTACCCGCACTGAAAGGCATCGTGCTCGAGGAACGCGGCTTGTAGCGGGTGCAGCGTGTCACCTTCGGCCAGGCCCTCGATGGTCGTGACCTCGGCGCCATCCTGCATGATGGCCAGGGTCAAGCAGGACACGATGCGCGTGCCGTCCACCAGGACGGTACAGGCGCCGCACTGGCCGTGATCGCAGCCTTTCTTCGTGCCAGTCATGTCTAAGTGTTCGCGAAGGGCGTCGAGCAGGGTCGTCCACGGGGCCACGTCGAGCCCCCGCGCGGTTCCGTTCAACCTGATCGTGATGTGAGCGTCGTGGACCGGGGCGGGCTGTTCGGTGCCGATTGTCTGAACGGGTGATTCCATGACACGCTCCGTTCGCTACTTGTTCTTCGGTGCCGGGTTATTGATCGTGGGCTGGCACGGCTGATTCGTCTTCGGCCGCGTGTGACCAGCAGGACAGCGGCTGTTTGGATCCTGACTGGGGTTGTTCATGGCTGGGAGATCGGGGTGTGTTCGATCCGGACGCGGGTGGATGAGGTCGGCGCGCCTGGCGTGGGCATCCCACCACCAGGTGAGCCCGTCCCGCTGCTCGATCTGCCGCCGGTTCGCTGCCACGCTGGCGCGGGGGAGGGGGGAAAGAAGCCTGTCAGTTCGACCGCGATGGCTGTTCTGAAGTTCACGTCACTCTCTGAGGCGGCCCGCGCCGCTTCGGTTACTGAGTTCCGAACAAAAGCAAAGCCCGACAGAGCAAGGAGTATGCCGCGATCGGTCCGCCACCATCAAATTGCAGAGAGCGAGTTCTGCCTCTTATGCATGAGCGGAAGGTAGAGACTGCTCGGTGATACTTACCGGCACTGTTGCTTTGATACGCGAGGCTCGAGGCCGATCCGGACGCGGATCGGTTACGTCCGGGTCAAGCCGCCCGCCTGAGAGGGTCATCGCGGGATCGACGCCAGGGTGCCAAGGCCCATCGGACCGCGACCCGGTAACAAATTCCCCTGCGAAGTCATCCCTAGTGTCTGGAAGAACCACTCGAGACGTAGGCGCACGGGACGCGGCACAGCCCTTGCGTTGGGCGCCAGATGGGATGACGAACTGTGAAGTGTGTTCGAAGCCGGCGTCCGGCAATCGGGAACTGACGTCAGGGCAGTCGGCTCTCTTGGCCTCGCTGTGCCTCGAGCACATCGCGATCGCTGATGGTGGCGACCGTGAGATGACGGCTGATCTATGGCAGATCGTTCAGAATCGGCGGAACCAGGAAGTACGGGGACGGCATTGAGACGGCCGGCACCATAGGAGAGGCTCAAACCCCGTTACGAGATGCTGATCTTCGGCAGCTTCAGGCACAGCCCTTGCTGGAGTTCTGACTTGGGTACGCCTCACATGGCGGCATCGGGGAACACCGGTCCCGTCTTCTTCGGACTCCCCGGTCAGCTGACAAGGCACGGGTGACCGGCTTCGATTTCTGCCGGGGTCCGTTCGCCGTGCAAGCCGAACACCAGAGGGGGCTATCATGGAACCGCCAAGCGACGAGCTTAATGCCCGGACTATGAGAGATGCCGCCGGACATTTCATCACGGGGGCGAGAACCTCTACCGGGTGCACGCGCTGGAGTACGAGTAAGGGAAGGTGGAAGAGCGCGAACCAGGAAGGCGGCCCGTTCCACGCCGGGAGTCTGTAGCATGGCCGTCCACGACCTTTGGTACAAGAACGCGATCCTGTACTGTCTGGATGTTGAAAAGTACATGGACGCGAATGGCGATGGAATCGGTGACTTCGAGGGGCTCCACCGCAGACTCGAATACCTTGCGGGTCTCGGCGTGACCTGCCTGTGGCTACAACCGTTCAACCCGTCGCCTAACCGCGACAACGGATACGATATCAGCGACTTCTACGGGGTCCATCCCAAGCACGGCACACCCGGCGACTTTGTGGAGTTCATGAACCATGCGAAGGCGCTCGGGCTTCGAGTCATCATCGATTTCGTCGTGAACCACACCTCTGACGCGCACCCCTGGTTCCAGTCGGCGTGCGCTGACCCGCGGTCGCCGTTCCGCGACTGGTACGTCTGGTCCGACGAGCGCCCCGATGACTACGACAAGGGAATGGTCTTCCCAGGCACACAGAAGTCCACGTGGACGTTCAGCGACACCGCGGGCATGTGGTACTTCCACCGCTTCTACGACCACCAGCCTGATCTCGACACCTTCCATCCATCCGTGCGGCACGAGATCACCAAGATCATGGGCTACTGGCTGGAGCTCGGGATCTCGGGATTCCGCATGGACGCCGTGCCGTTCATCGTTGCGAAGAAGGGAGTGGCGATCCCGACGGAGCATGACTTCGGATTCCTCCACGAGCTCCGGCAGTTCCTGCAGTGGCGATGCCGCGATGCCATCATGCTTGCAGAGGCAAACGTGCCGCCTGACGAGAGCATGGAGTTCTTCGGTCCGGAAGGCGACCGGCTGCAGCTCATGCTTAACTTCCCGGTCAACCAACGCCTTTTCTATGCCCTTGCCACCGGCGATATCGGGCCGCTCACGTGGGCCCTTCAGCAGACGTCGAAGAAGCCCCACGCGGCTCAATGGGTCCATTTCCTCCGGTCCCACGACGAGCTCGACCTCGGGCGGCTCTCGCCCGAGCAGCGCGCGGCCGTCTTCAAGGAGTTCGCGCCGGACAAGTCGATGCAGCTCTACGACCGCGGCATCCGCCGCCGCCTAGCGCCGATGCTGAAGAACGACCGGCGGCGGCTCGAGCTCGCGTTCAGCCTGCTGTTCTCATTGCCCGGCACCCCGATGATGCAATACGGCGACGAGATCGGCATGGGTGATGATCTGACCATGGAGGAGCGCGAATGCGCCCGAACGCCGATGCAGTGGACGAACGAGCCGCGCGGCGGCTTTTCGCGGGCAGAGCGGACGGTACGACCTGTCATCAACGACGTGGTCTATGGTTACGAGAAGGTGAACGTCGCGCAGCAGCGCCGCGAGCCGGAGTCCCTGCTGAACTGGGTTGAGCGACGGATCCGGATGCGCAAAGAGTGTCCCGAGTTCGGGTGGGGTGACTTCACGGTGCTGCGGCTCGATGTCCCCGAGGTGCTCGCGATCCGGTACGACTTCCGCGGCGTGTCCATGCTCACCCTCCACAACTTCTCGAGCCGACGCCAATCCTTGACCGTCGATCCCAGAACCGACAACAGTGACCTCCTAGTCGACGTCTTCGACAGGGATCACAGCCGGTCCGAGAAGGGCGTGCACGCGGTCACGCTCCCGCCGTACGGTCATCGCTGGTATCGCGTGGGTGCCCCGGACAACGTGCCTAACCGAACGAGCTTTTAAGTCACGTTTAAGTCAGCGGATCGGGATTTCGACATCAGCCTGCGCGTCTTCACATAGCAATGCTTGCGTCCGTCGCGGGAGGGCATCGAAGCGCATTGCCGAGGACATTATGGAGGAACCGACCATGCACTCGAAAGTGTTGCATACCGATGCCGGCCAGACGACTTATCTCCTCGTCTTTGACCCGGAAGAGGAAGCAGTCGAAGGCCTCACGCGCTTCGCGAGAGAGCACGACATTGCCGCCGCCCATCTGACCGCCATCGGCGCCCTCAGCCGGGCCACGCTGGGTTTCTTCGAGATCGATCGTAAGGAGTACAGGAAGCTCCCCGTGGAGGAGCAGGTCGAGCTTCTGTCCATGACGGGAAACATCGCCCGCGATGAGAAGGACCACCCCAAGGTCCACGCTCACGTGGTGCTCGGCAAGCGTGACGGGAGCACCGTCGGCGGTCACCTCCTCGAGGGGCGAGTACGTCCCACCCTCGAAGTGGTCCTCGTCGAATCCCCGCCCCACCTCCGGCGCCGAGAGCGCCCGGAGATCGGGCTGGCCCTGATCGATCTGGGTTCGCCCAGCAAGTAGACGTCCACGATCGGAGGCACACATTGTCGATGCGAATCCGAACCGCATGCGACTGGGCTTTACGGTTCAAGCGTCATCTTGACCTCGAGCAGGCATCGCTACTCAGACGATGCATCTCGGCACCATCACGTCCGGTCCGAGTGTCATCACCACTCCCTCGTTTGCGCGCAGCGTAATCTCGCCATGGACCGCAGTCCCGTTACGATCCCCGGCGCTGGACACGACGAGCTCACCCCGAAGCTGCTGGTCAGGAAATGTCACCACAATAGTGTCCCCTCCCAGATTCAAGCCGACCAGGATGCGCTCGGTCTCGTGCTCGCGGACGAACAACAGCAGATCTCCGTTCGCCACGATCGGGCGGTAGTGGCCGATCAGCAAGGACGGCGACCGGCGACGCAAGGCGATCAGTTGCCGATAGAGATTGTAGATGGATGTAGGATCGAGCCGCTCGCGCTCGACGTTGTCTCTTCCGAACCCGGTTGCCACCGGCAGCCACGGCTCTACGCGGGAAAAACCCGCGTGGAGTGTAGCGTCCCATTGCATGGGGGTACGCGCGCCGTCTCGCCCACACCCGATGCCGGGTACGTTGCGCTCGAACGGATCACGCACGCGATCGGGAGGGATAAGCATCTGCGGCATTCCGATCTCGTCGCCATAGTAGATGGTAGGCGTGCCCCTCAGCGTGAGGAGCAGCATGGCGGCGATACGCGCCTGATCCGGACCGACACGACCTGCAATGCGAGGCTGATCATGGTTGCCCAGCACCCAGTTTGGCCAGCCGCCCGGCGGCAGCGCCGCCTCGTAGTCGTCGATGAGCTTCGCGATGTCACGGGTCCGCCACGGCGCTTCCAGTAGCGCGAAGTTGAACGGCAGGTGGGCACCTTTGAGGTCGCGACCGTAGTAGGTCACGAGGCGCTCGATCGGCAGATAGACCTCGCCGAGCAGCACCCGGTCGGGAAACTCGTCGAGCACCCGTCGAAGTCCGGCGATGGCCTCGTGCACCTCGGGCAAGTCCGTTGTATGGAGCGGGAGAACGGCGCGATGCGGCGGCTCGCCTGGCCGAAAGCCGGGGTTTAGCGGGTTGTCGCGGAATTGGTCGTCCTTGAGCAGATGCCAGATTACGTCCAGGCGGAATCCGTCCACTCCCCGGCGAAGCCCAGAAGCGCATGACCTCGTGAATCGCATCGCGAACCGCCAGGTTGCGCCAGTTCAGATCGGGCTGCGCAGCCAGGAACGCGTGATAGTAGTACTGGCCGGTGCGGCTGTCCCACTGCCACGCGCTGCCGCCGAATTCTGACAGCCAGTTATTCGGGGGGCCGCCTTCCGGCGCCGGATCGCGCCAGATATACCAGTCGCGCGTTGCGCTCTCGCGCGAGGAGCGGCTCTCCTGGAACCACGGATGCTGGTCGGAGGTGTGATTCGGCACCAAATCGAGCAGGACCTTGAGGCCGTGCGAGTGGGCGGCGGTCAGGAGCGCGTCAAACTCCTCCAACGACCCGAACAGTGGATCGATCCCGGTGTAGTCGGAGATGTCGTACCCGAAATCGGCCATCGGCGAGGGGAATATGGGCGAAATCCAGATGGCGTCGACGCCCAGCTCGCTCAGATGCGGCAACCGCTGGCGGATGCCGCTCAGATCCCCGACACCGTTGTCGTCGGTGTCCTGGAACGAGCGGGGGTAGATCTGGTACATCACCGCGCTCCGCCACCAGGTCATCCGATCCTCGGCCGGTCGCCGACCAGCCCCGCGAGGGCGAACGTCACCCTACTTGAGCCGTTGCATGTCTTCGGGGAAGTTGGACGTGAACGAGTAGGACTTGACGGTTCCGTTCGCATTGAAGCGGACTGTTAGATCCTTGGTGATCTCGATCCCCCCCTCGCGCCGGCCGTAGAACCAGCGCCAGGTGGCGTCCCCGCTGTCCATCCCCACCTGGTAGGGCTCGCCAAACATGCGCTGGAGCGCGGTCTTGTCGGTCTGGCCGGCCACGATCGCGGGCAGGTCCGGCGAGGGGAAAGCCCGGCCAAAGTTGATGGAGATGCAACCGCCGAGGAGGGTGAGCGCAACGAGGAACGGGAGCCACCACGACCGGCCCATGACGGATTATGGCACCGCCGGCCCGAACTCGGCAAGCCACCAGGCGCCCAGCAAGGCACTCGCCAACCTTGCTTCATCTGCCAAGGGCTGATCGAGCCCGGTGAACTAGAGCGCGAAGTGCAACGCACGATCCGGAGCATCTGCGCCGAGGATGACCAACTTGGCAGCGGCCCTTGGCGCTACCTCCAGGAACAGCGACTTTGACGCATCGTTGATCCAGACGGGGTCGACTAGCAGGCCGGGAGCGAGAGCACCGCGATCCCGTGCCAGAGGATGGCGATGAGGGCCAGGAGCGAGATGACGATCGCCGCGTCCCGGGCGAGGCGCTGTGTGTCCTGGTCGCCAGCTGCATCGCGAGCGCTCCACGCCGCGCGAAGCGGGCACAGCAAGACCGCCAGGGCGATGGCCGCGCAACCGAGCGTCGCGATCCAGCCGAGCGCCGGGTGCCCGCACCAGAATGTCGTCCCCGCGTACATCACCGCGAAGTCAACCGCCCAGACCACGAGTGCGACGCCGGGACCAGCCAGAGGGCGGTGCGGGAAGCGATCAAACCCGCTCATCCGAGCCAGCGCGGGAGCACGTTGAGCGCCACGAGCCCGACGGCGGCCTGGGCGACCGCGTAGTGCCAGAGGAGCATCGTGTTGTCGAACGTCACGCGACGGGCCGCGTCCAGCAGGTGCCGCCAGGAGCGGGCGAGCGTGTACGCCACCATGATCACGAGGGTCGCGACGAACAGCGTCTGGACCAAGGAGACCGTGGCAACGGTGGCGCCGTACCCGTGAGCGCTCGGAGCCAGGCCGGCCTGCACGTGGCCGGCGACGTCCAGCGCCAGCGCCGCGACCATGACCAGCGTGCCGCCAGCGAGCAGCCAGCGGAACCGGGCCGTGGCTTGGGCCGCGAGGGCGTGGCTCGCCGCGATCACGAGGCCGCTGCTGGCGATCCAGGCGGCCGCCGCGGTGGCGGGCCAGCCCCATGTGGGGAGCCGTTGCTCCGGCGGCGGCCACTCGACCGCGATGCTCCAGAGATAGAAATACGAGAACAGAAGAGAGGTCCAGGTCGTGCCCGCGACCAAAATCAGCACGACCATGCCCCACCAAGAGTGCGAGCAGGACCCGGTGATGTACACCGGCACCCGCACGCCTTCGCCGATATCGACGGGCGGCCCTATCGGACCCCGATCCGTGCGCCACAGCCAGCGCAGGATCAGGGCGAGAGCTACAGCCCCGGCGATCACGGCCGGCGTCATCAGCTTCACGGTCAGCAGCAGGAAGAACGCCGCGGTCCCCGCGGCCGCGAGGAACGGGGTCCACCCGTCGCGCGGCAGGAGGAGAATGTACTGGGGGCGGGCGTCGACGGGGCTTGTCACCAGCGCTTCTCGGCCGCCGGTCGCCGTCCCGGGCAGGTAGTGCCGTCCGCTGGCGACCTCTTCGCGCAGGGCCGGCCGATCCCAGAGCGGCTCGCGACTCTCGACCCGCGGGATGCTGCGCGCACCGTAGTCGTCGAACGGGAGCCATTCCAGCGTAGAGGCGTTCCACGGATTGGTGTCCACTTTTCCGGAGACGCGCAAGTGGAGCGCGAGGTCGAGCAGAAACACCACGACCCCGGCGGCCACCAGCCCCGCGCCCAGGCTCGAGAGCAGGTTCGGCCACTCCCAGTGAAGCCCTGCGGGGTACGTGTAGACCCGACGCGGCATGCCGAGCAGACCGCTCAGGTGCATCGGGAAGAACGTAAGGTTCACGCCCGCGAACAGCAGCCCGCACACCCAAGCGCCGAGCCCCGCTGACAGCGGCCGCCCGCTCACGGTGGGCGCCCAGTAGTAGAAGGCCGCGAAGAGGGGGAACACCATTCCGCCGATGAGGACGTAGTGCAGGTGCGCGACCACGAAGTAGGTATCGTGCGTCTGCCAGTCAAAGGGCAGAACGGCCACCATGACGCCCGTGAGTCCCCCCAGCGTGAATACGAAGAAGAATCCCAGAACGAACAGGGCCGGGGTGGTGAGGCGGAGGCGCCGTCCCCGCCGTAGCGTGGCGATCCAGGCGAATACCTGGATACCGCTCGGGATGGCGACGGCCATGCTGGCCGCGGAGAAGAGGCGCATCGAATGGACGGACAACCCGGCCGCGAACATGTGGTGGACCCAGAGCGCGAAGCTGAACGCCCCCATAGCCACCATGGCCCCCACCACGAGGCGATGGCCGACGAGCGGCGTCTGGGCCAGAGTGGGAACGATCGTGGAGACGATGCCGGCGGCCGGGAGAAAGATGATGTAGACGTCCGGATGCCCGAAGAACCAGAACAAGTGCTGCCACAGCAGCGGGTCGCCGCCTTGCTCGGCGATGAAGAACGGCCAGCCGAACGCCCGCTCCAGCTCGAGCAGCAGCGTCCCCAGGATCATCGGCGGGAAGGCGAAGATCACCATGCCCGCCACGACGAGCATGGCCCACGCGAACACGGGCATCCTGCCGAGCGTCATGCCGGGGGGCCGAGTCCGGAGGATCCCGACGACCAGCTCGACCGCGCCCGCGATGGCCGAGATCTCGATGAACCCGATGCCGAGCAACCAGAAGTCCGCGTTGATGGTGGGTGAGAAGCGATAGCTCGTGAGCGGAGGGTACATGAACCAGCCGCCGTCCGGCGCCACCGCGAAGAGGATCGAGCAACAGAAGGCCAGGCCTCCGAGCGCATAGGCCCAGAACGCATAGGCGCTGAGCCATGGGAAGGGGAGATCGCGGGTGCCGAGCATGCTGGGCAGCAGATAGACGGCGATGGCCTCCACGACGGGCACCGCGAACAGGAACATCATGATGGTCCCATGCATGGTGAAGACTTGGTTGTAGGTCTCCGGCCCCAGCAGCGTATTGCCCGGGACCGCGAGCTGCGCTCGCACCAGCAGAGCGAGGCTGCCGCCGAACAGGAAGAACAGGAGCGCGGTCCCGATGTAGAAAAGCCCGACATAGGTGTTGTTCACCGACGAGAGTAGCCGCCAGCCCCGCGGGGGCGCCCACACCGCTTCGAGTCGCCGGAGCTCGTCGGGCGGGCGGGGGAGCGGATTCGGCAGGCTCACTTGAGGCTGGCCATGTAGGCGGCGACGGCACCCACCGTGCCCGGATCCAGATGAGCGAAAGACGGCATCCGATTACCCGGCTTGATCCGCTCGCCCGAGGCGATCCACGCCGCCATGGCCTCCACGTGGTTGCTGAGCGTTCCCGCCCCCAACGTCCGACGACTCCCCACGTGCGTGAGATCCGGTCCCAACTTGCCCAGCGCTGCGGTGCCCCGGATGGTGTGGCATCCACCGCAACCGTGAGCGAGGAAGGCGTCGTGTCCGCGGGCCGTCTCCGGTGTGGCGGGCGCCGATGCCGGGGCGGCTTCTCGAGCCAGCCAGGTCTGAAACGTCGCCGGCGGCGCCGCGACGACGAGCAGGGCCATCTGGGCATGCTGCACCCCGCAGAACTCCGCGCATTGCCCCCGGTAGAGTCCCTCCCGATTCGCGTGGAGCGTGAGGCGGTTGCGACGACCGGGCACCATGTCCACCTTGCCCGCGAGGCTCGGCACCCAGAAGCTGTGGATCACGTCGGGCGTCGTGAGGATGAGCTCGACAGACACCCCGGTCGGGATATGGATCTCGTTGGCAGTGATCACGGCGTCGTGGTCGGCCGGCTGGGCGAGATAGCGCACCTCCCACCACCACTGCCGCCCTTCGACCTCGATACGCGGGGCACCCGCTGAGGCGGGCGCGGTCAGCGCGTGGGTGAGCCCCTGATCGTAGCCGAGCAACGCCGAGAGCACGGCGACCGGAAACAGGATGCCGCCCCCGATGACCCACAGCCCTGTGCTCGTTCGCCTAGGCTCGCCTAGCGCCCCGTGAACGAGCAGGGCCATGACGAGCAGGAGAATCAGGGCGGCCCCCGCAGCCAAGACGGTGGCCAGTGTGACGAACCCCTCGACGGCGGGGCCGCCGGGCTCAAGGGTGGACTGCATGGCCTCGCACCGAGCAATGGCGGTGCCACCCGGGAACCTTTCGCGGCACGCAACTTGCCGCTGGCTGGACGCCATGGGCGGGTTGCCGAGTGTCAAGCCGTTTGCGAGCGTTCGGGTCGTCCCTCTTGGGCCAAATGACGAGTACACGCTTCTAGCGCGGCCGGCCGGCGGCACGATGTCGCGATGCCATCCGGAAGCTGTTACTCGGTAAGACCGACGTGCGTACGCCCAATTCCGATGCGGGGCTCGAGCTGGCGGACGAAGAGGAGTTCCACCAGCGTATGTGGCGTGTCCGGCATGTGGGGCGTGTCGGCATGGTGCTGATTCTCGTGGCCGGAGTTGGCGGGCTCCTGGGCATGGGGCCGCTGAGCCGGACGGAGGTACGGGGTCCCGATGGGCTTCGAATCGAGCATGCGCGCTTCGTGCGCGCCGAGGCAACCCAGACCATCACGGTTCACATCCCGACTCCGAGTCCTGGCGGTTACCGTCTGGCCTTGGGCCGGGCGCTTCTGGACCGCGTCCGGATCGACAGTGTTGTTCCGAACCCGGTGAGAACCGAGGTGCTCGCGGATGGGGTCGGGTACGTCTTTGCGGCCGGGCCCGTGGCCGCCCCCGTGGTCGCCACGTTCCACTTCACCCCTCGCTCCATCGGCATCGTGCAGGCCGGTGTCGGGGTCCCGGGTCTCGCTCCGCTGACCATCTGGATGCTGGTCTACCCATAGCGCGTGGACAGCGTGCTCCGCGCCGCGGCGATGTACCTGGTCCTGCTCGTGGTGTTCAGGATCGTAGGCAAGCGGACGCTCGCGCAGATCACGCCGTTCGACATGGTGCTCCTACTGGTCATCGCCGAGTCGACGCAGCAGGCACTGGTAGGACCGGACTACTCGCTCGTCAACGCCGTTCTCGTGATCGTCACTCTGGTCTGCATCGACATCGGCCTGTCGCAGTGGCGCCGCTACTCGCGCCGGGTCGAGAAGATCCTGGATGACGTGCCGGTTGTGCTCGTCGAGCGGGGGCGGCCGCTGAAGTCGCGCATGGACCGAGAGTTCGTGGACGCACGGGACATCATGGAGGCGGCACGTCATCAGCAGGGCCTCGAGCGCATGGATCAGATCAAGTACGCGGTGCTCGAGACTAACGGGGAGATCTCCATCATCCCGTGGCGGACCGAGCGCGGCCCGGATCCTGATCGCGCGGTCCCGCCGAGCGAAGTGGGCGGCTAGAGGCAGGCCGGCGCGGCCTCATCACGTTCCATTCCTCCTTGAGGAGATCGCAGTTTATCTTCATGAGGCCGCGGCACCGCGCTTGCAGTCATTGTGGCACTGAGGGTCGGCAGCATGGAGGCTTTCCCGACAAGCGGCGGCGGATGGTCGAAGACCAGATTGGCGCTCGCGGAATCAGCGATCCGGCTGTCCTGCAGGCCATGCGAACAGTCTTTCCGCGGCCATCCCTCTTGCGCCACTCACGGGACGTCTCGTGACAGCGACCGGCTCCAGTGGAATCACGGGCACGCTCGGCACGTTCTCACGAGACGGGGCCACTGTTCAACCCTGCCGCTGGAAGGACCCATGGCAGATCGGCCAGCCCTCTGCGCCGCTCTTCCTCCAACCTTGCCAGGACGGTGAACCGTCAACGCGGAGCCGGTTCAAGGCTCGAGCGGGTGATACCCGCCGCGCAGTGCTCGTTGAATGAGCGGCCGCCGCCCGCCAGCAGGCGGACTGTAACTCGCGAGCGGTCCCGCGTGCGCTCAGGTGGACGCGCGGGTGCCCCCGCTGCACGACCGGCTGGCCGCGCGGCCGCGTTGAGCCGCGCGGATCGCGTGCCACACGCGCTCGGGCGTGACCGGCATCTCGAGGTGCTCCACGCCCAGCGGGGCGAGCGCGTCCACGATCGCGTTCACCGCCGCGCCGAGCGCCGGGGTCGTGCCGCCCTCGCCGCCGCCCCGCAGGCCCAGCGGGTTCGAGGTGGACGGCACCTCGCTGATCTCGGTGGTGAACGACGGCACCAGGTCGGCGCGGGCGGGGCATTGCGTACTCCATGAAGGTTGCGGACTGGAGCTGGCCGCTGTCGGCGTCGTAGCGGCAGTGCTCCCAGAGGGCCTGGCCCAGGCCCTGGACGATGCCGCCGTGGGTCTGCCCGTCCACGATCAGAGGATTGATCGCGCGTCCCACGTCGTCCACCGAGGTGTAGCGGACGACGTCCACTGCGCCGGTCTCGGGATCCACCTCGACCTCGCACACCCCGCAGCCGTACGGGAAGGAGGGCGTGCTCACCGTCTCGTCGCTGGCCCCGTCGAGGGGGCCGCGAAGCTCCTCCGGCGCGTCGGGGCGCCCCGCCGCGGCGGCGACCTCGAAGAGACTTATGGCGCGGTCGGTGCCGCGAACCCGGAACTGCCCGCCCGAGAACTCGAGATCGGCCACCGCGGACTCGAGCCGCCACGCCGCGAGGCGCGCGCCCTTCTCCACGATCTGGTCCGCCGCCTTCGCCATGACGACACCCCCGAGACGCATCGAGCGGCCGGAGTGCGAGCCGCCACTCACCGGCACCCGATCGGTGTCGCCGCTGATCAGGCGCACCTGGTCGAGCGTCCCCCCGAGCCACTCGACGACGAGCTGGGCGAAGCTCGTCTCGTGGCCCTGGCCGGCCGCGAGGGTGCCGATCACCACGTCGATGCGCCCCTCCGGCAACGCACCGCTTGTGAGCTCGTGTTGCACGCATTGCCGAAGTTCGTTGTTCGCCCGTTCATCCGCCGCATGTCGCGCGTGCCGGCCTCGTGCTCGATGATCCCGGCGGCCATGAAGAGCGACGCCTTGAAGGTCGCGTGGTTGCCGATGTGGAAAACCGCGGCCACGTTCGAGAGGGGCGAGTCGAGGCCGATGATGAAGGTGATCAGGCCGAGATGGCTCATCGTCGAGTAGGCGAGGAGCCCCTTGAGGTCGTGCTTGAACACCGCCACGTAGGCTCCGAACACGAACGTGACGAGTCCGACCGTCGTGACCACGTACGTGAAGAGCGGGGTTCCGCCCAGGACCGGGTAGAGGCGGGCGATCAGGAAGATCCCCGCCGTCACCAGGGTCACCGAGTGCAGATAAGCCGACACCGGCGTCGGCGCCGCCATGGCCGCGGGCAGCCAGAAGTGGAACGGGAACTGGGCGCTCTTCGTGAAGGCGCCCACCAGGATCAGGATGAGGGCGACCGGGTAGCGCGGATCGGCGCGCACCTGGTCGGCGACGGCCACGATCGCGGAAATCTCGTAGCTTCCGGAGGTCTCGCCGATCAGGAAGAAGCCCGCGAGCATGGCGAGGCCGCCGGCGCTCGTCACGGCCAGGGCCATCCGCGCGCCTTCGCGGGCGTCGGCGCGGTGCTGCCAGTAGCCGATCAGGAGGAATGACGCCAGGCTCGTCAGCTCCCAGAACACCGCGAAGAGCAGGAGGTTGTCGGCGAGCACGATCCCGAGCATCGCAGCCATGAAGAGCGCGAGCCGGGCGTAGAATCTTCCGGGCGGGTCGGCGGGGCCGAGGTAGTAGCGCGCATAGAGGATGACGAGCAGGCCGATGCTAAGGATCAGGCCCGCGAAGAGCAGGGCGAGCCCGTCGAGCCGGAGTGAGAGGCTGAGGCCGACCCCGGGGACCCAGGGCCAGCTCACCGCGACCGGCTGGCCCGCGAGCACCGCGGGCGCGGAGGCGAGGACGATCCCGAGCGCGGCCGTGGTCACCACCGCGAGCGCCCACGCCGCGGCCCGGCCCGAGCGCCGGCCGGCGATCGCGGCGAGCGTCGTGCCGGCGACAAGTGGCAGACCGATTGCCAGGGGCAGCGCGAGGTAGGGAACGATCACGGCCGGGATTTCTAGGAAACGATCCCGGCGCGACGGCGACCGACGAAGGCCGCCGCTGCGCCTAAAGTCGCCGGGGAGGTGAACGGTCTCACGTTTTCACCGTCTGAATGAGCCCTGCCTGCTGCCGCCATCCCGGCGCGTCGCGCGCGCGGTCCGCGGTGCGCCCGCATTGTAACAGCGCTTGGACGCTACGAACAGCGCCTCGGGCGCCCCTGGCGACGACACCGCGGGAGTAGACTGATGGGCCGGGCGGTCACCCAGAGGAAGCGAGACAGGAGGACATCATGAAAGTTGCGTTGATCGGTATTAGTGGACGCGTCGGGTCGAGATTGGCGGCAGAGCTCCTTAAGCGAGGACATGCAGTCACCGGAATCGCACGCAACGTCAACAAAGTCGGAGTCCGCGATGGCCTCGTGGTGAAAGCGGGGGACGCGACGGCTGCTCCGGCGCTCGCGCCGCTGCTTGCGGGCCATGACGCGGTGGTGAGCGCCTCCCGATTCCAGACGTCGGACGCGACGGCTCTGGTCGACGCGGTCAAGAAGGCGGGCGTCAAGCGGCTCCTCGTCGTGGGCGGATCGGGCAGCCTCGAAGTGGCTCCCGGCTACGCGCTGAAGGATGCGCCTGGTTTCCCGCCCGCGTTCAAGCCGGAGGCCAGCGCGGGCAGCGAGTTCCTCACCGCACTGCGGCGAGAGGACGTGCTCGATTGGACCTTCCTATCGCCATCCGCGGAGTTCGCGCCGGGCGAGCGGACCGGAGTGTTCCGGCTTGGCGGTGATCAGCTTCTCGTCGACGACAAGGGCAAGAGCTGGATCTCGATGGAGGATTTCGCCATCGCGATGGTCGATGAGCTTGAGCGACCCACACACAGCCGACGTCGGTTCACGGTCGGGTACTGAGGCGCGACGTCTCGACTGGCGCGCTACCATTCACGGTTCGCCGGCGCCCCTTGCGCAGGTGTCTTGCGTGGGTGTAAGGACTGGCTGTGGACAGGAAGCTACGGCAGGGTACGGTGCTGTTCATCCTCGGCTTCCTACTGTTGATCGTGCTGTTCTAGGCGCATAGGTATCTGCTCTTCTGGCTGGCACGTATCTGCTGCTCTGGCTAGAACGCATCCGGGTGTGCTGACGGCGCTGATCAGCGGGTCGCGGATGGCGTCACCGGCGTTGGCGGCGGCGAACGCAATCCAGGTCCGCTTCCTCGAAGCCGAACTCGCCGAGCTCGAGGAGCGGATGACGGTGGGGCGAGCGATCGAGCGGATCCACGTCGGCGATCAGATGGCCCAACTCGCGGTAGGAGTGGACGAGATCGGCCACCGGCGGTGACGTCCTCCCGCTCGCGCTCGAGCCAGCCGCGAGGGCGAAGTTGTAACCCGCAAAGACGAGTGCCCATCTCTCGTCCACGGAACGCGGGTCCGCCCGGTACCGGCGGTACAGCGCCTCGACGTATTCCGGATTGGCGCGCGCGATGGAGTCGAAGGTGTCCATGGCCTGCGGATGCGCTCGTATTGTAGGAGCGCCTGGACAAGACGCAACGAGCAGCTCCATGATCGAGGGTCACGTTTCGGCTTGATCTATGCGAGCGTGACGATCTTTCTAATGGATCCAATGGGGAGCGGCGCGTAGGGTGGCACTGGGCGGCTCTGTGAGAGCATTCAGGAGGCTGATGCTGCGGAACGTCAACCGCTCGTGGTGGTGCCGGTTGCTGGCGACGCTGGCGCCGGCGTCGCCTGACATCGCGGAGCGGCTGGCCGGGCACTACGCGACCGAGATCCGGCTGGCGCACGGCCTTACGCAAGGTGCCGAGTCTCTGACCCGGTATCCAAATCCGCGAGCCCGGGTCCTCGACGCTGCGGAGCGCGCGCGGGGGAGAGCGCAGCGCATTCGGCGAGTGCTCGAAGAATTGGGGTACCCGATGACCGAGCCGGCGACGAGGACCGGTCCACTCTCGATGACGGCGGGCGAACGGTTGCGCGCCGGCGTGTCGGAGCTCAGCAGCATGAGTGAAGCGTGTTTGGCGGATGCGCATGCCGTAGCACGCGAGCATGCTAGCGTGGCGGGTCTGCTGAATGAACTCCACCAGGAAACCGCCGGCGACAGGCGAGATCTGATCTGGACTCTTGCCCAGCTTGCGGAAACCGCGGTCAACACGACGTCTCTTGAAGCGATTGGCGCGTGAGGTCTCGAGGTGGGTGTCTCGAGAGAAAGGAAGGTGGCCGAGCCATGGCATACCGGACGCTGGACCGGGTCATCGAGGAATTGAAGGAGCGTGGGTTCGTGGAGCGCTTCGACGTGAGAGACGGTCAGCTCCGTGCTCTCGGAAGCGGACGTGCGTTCGACGCGGAAGACATCACGATACGGGAGTATCAGCGGTTCGAGGGCGTGTCGGATCCTGACGACGCGTCGATCGTGTGCGCGATCGAGACTGGCAGCGGAACGAAGGGCTTGCTGGTGGACGCATTCGGACCTTACGCGAACCCCGAGGTCGGCCGGCTTTTGGAGACGGTCGAGACATACGGAGAGGCGAGATGAACCGGAAGCGGTCGGCGCGGCTCACCGTGCTCCTGACCACGGACGGATCGCGCCAAGCGCATGCTGCGCTCGCCTTCGCCGGCTCGGTCCCGTGGGCAGGTACCACGACGGCGCACATGGTGCTGGCGCGGGGGGGTATCCCACTCGGGCCGTGGCCAGCTGAGATCTGGGTCGCGGGCATTTCGGATGCCCCTAAACGGGCTCTCAAGCGCGAGATATCGCGGACGCGGCGCATTGTCCGTCATCGCTGGCCTGACATGACAGTCTCCGCGATGAACACGCCGCCTATCGAAGCGATCATCGCAGAGGCGCGGCGTCGCCGAGCGGGTGTGATCGTAGTCGGATCCCGAGGGCTCGGATTTGCGCGCCGGCTGATGCTTGGCAGCGTGTCACGAGGCGTAGTTCGCCGAGCGGGCTGCCCGGTGCTGGTGGTCAAGGGCCGCCGACGTCGAATCAGACGGGTGGTCCTCGCGACCGATGGATCCCGCAACGCGAGCCGGGCGCTGGGCTTCTTACTCGCCCGGCTCGAGCCACCGGCCGGCGCGCGCGTCAAGGTGATCCAGATCCTGGAGCCGGTGCTCCCTCGAACGCGGGCCTTGTTTCCTGCTCCGGTTCGCCGAGCGGTACTTGCGTCGGCCGCGAGCCTGAATGCCGAGCGTACCAGAAAGGCGCGCCGCGAGGTCGCGGGAGCCGCGGTCCTGTTGAAGCGGGCCGGGTGGCGCGCTCGCGGCGTCGTGCGAGAAGGCGTGCCGCTGGTCGAGCTGCTCCAAGAAGTGACCGCCTCCCGGGCAGATCTGCTCGTGGTCGGCGCCCGAGGCACGGGCGGCCTCGCGCGACTCCTGCTGGGCAGCGTGGCCGAAGGGGTTCTCGATCACTCACCGGTGCCGGTGCTCCTCGTGAAGTGACCGCGCCACTGAGGGCGCCCGTTCCCGAGAACGCCGAAGCGTGGCACGCGCTGCCCGCTGACGAGGTGAGCCGGCGTATCCACACAGAACCCGAGCGCGGCTTGAGCGGCGTCGAGGCGGCCCGCCGCCTCGAGCGGTACGGCCCCAACGCGCTGACCGAGAAAGCGGCGCGGTCGCTTCTTGCGATCCTCGTCGATCAGTTCAAGAGCCTCATCGTGGTCCTGCTGCTAGCGGCGACCGTGGTGGCCCTCGCCTTGGGCGAGGGCATCGAGGCGGCCGCCATCGTCGTCGTGATCATCCTGAACGCGCTCGTCGGCTTCCTGACCGAGTGGAAGGCGGAGCAGGCCCTCACCGCCCTCCGGAAGCAGATCTCGGCGGTGGCGCATGTCATCCGCGATGGCCAGGAGCATCAGGTCCCCGCCGCCGAGCTCGTGCCTGGCGACGTCGTCGTCCTCGACGCCGGCGCGCGGGTGCCCGCGGACGGGCGCGTCATCGTGAGCGTGCGGCTGCAGGCCGAAGAGGCCGCCTTGACCGGCGAGTCCCAGCCGGTCACCAAGACCACCGACCCGATCCCGGACGGGAACGTGCCGGTCGCCGACCGGCGGAACATGGTCTTCATGGGCACGACGGTGACGGACGGGCGGGGCCGGATGATCGTCACCGCCACCGGCATGCGCAGCGAGGTCGGCAAGATCGGCACCCTGATCGAGGAGGCCGGCGACCAGGACACGCCGCTCGAGCGGAAGCTGGCCCAGCTCGGTCGCGCGCTGGTCGGCGTCGTCCTGGCGCTCGGCCTCGTGATCGTCCTGGCGGGCTGGCTGCGCGGCCATCCGTTCCTCTACATGCTGGAGGTCGGCATCTCGCTGGCCATCGCCGCGGTGCCCGAGGGGCTGCTGGCCGTCACGACCATGACGCTGGCCCTGGGGATGCAGCGCATGGCCGGCATGCGCGTCCTCGTCCGCCGGCTGCCGGCCGTCGAGACCCTGGGCTCGACCACGGTGATCTGCACCGACAAGACCGGTACCCTGACCCAGAACGAGATGACGGTCCGCGCGCTCCAGCTCGGGGACCGGCGGGTCGAGGTCACCGGCAGCGGATACGCCGCGTCCGGCGAGTTTCGGGTCGCGGGCCAACGCGTCGATCCCGGCCGCGACGAGCACCTCGCCCTGGCCCTCCGGATCGGCGCCCTGTGCAGCGACGCGACGGTCGACCGCGTCGACGGCCGCGCCGCCGTCCTCGGGGACCCGACCGAGGCGGCCTTGATCGTCGCCGCCGCGAAGGCCGGGCTGGAGCAGACCGCGCTGAATCGCGACCAGCCCCGAATCGGCGAGATCCCCTTCAGCAGCGAAGCGCAGCGCATGGTGACGGTCCACCGCACGCCCGAAGGCACGACCGTCGCCTACGTCAAGGGGGCGCCGCGGGTCGTGCTCGAGGCGAGCCGGCGGCGCTTCACCGTCGCGGGGGAGAGCCCGCTCACGCCGGAAGACCGCGACCGGGTACTGGCCGTCAACGAGGAGCTCGCGGGCAGCGCGCTGCGCGTGCTGGCCCTCGCGTACCGGGAGCTGCCCGAGGGCTACGACGAACGCGAGGCGGCCCGGGACCTCGTCTTCGTCGGGCTGGTCGGCATGATCGACCCGCTGCGCGACGAGGCGAAGGCCGCGATCGCGACCTGCCGGCAGGCCGGCATCCGGACGGTGATGATCACCGGGGACCAGCCGGCGACCGCCGCCGAGATCGGCCGGCAGCTCGGGATCGACCGCGACGCGCGGGGCCGGCCGCTGCAGACCGTGCACGGCCGGGAGCTGGCCGCGCTGGACGGTCCGGGCTGGCAACGGGTCGCGGCCGGAGCTTCGGTGTTCGCCCGCGTCTCGCCGGAGCACAAGCTGAGAATCGTCGAGGCGCTCCAGAGCCGGGGCGAGATCGTCGCCATGACCGGCGACGGGGTGAACGACGCGCCGGCGCTGAAGAAGGCGGACATCGGCGTGGCGATGGGCATCAAGGGGACGGAGGTGGCCAAGGAGGCGGCGGACATGGTCATCACCGACGACAACTTCGCCACCATCGTCGTCGCCGTCGAGCAGGGCCGGATCATCTACGCGAACATCCTCCGGTTCATCCACTACCTCTTCTCGTGCAACCTGTCCGAGATCCTGGTGGTGTTCGCCGCGATCATGCTCGGCTGGCCGTTGCCGCTGGCGGCCCTTCAGATCCTGTGGCTCAACCTGGTCACCGACGTCTTCCCGGCCATGGCCCTCGCGCTGGAGCCGTCGGCGCCCGGCGTCATGAAGCAGCCGCCCCGCGACCCGCGGCAGTCGCTGGTGACCCCGCACTTCGTCGGGCTGATCGTCTGGCAGGGCCTGCTGCTGGCCGGGGTGACGCTCGCCGCCTTCTTCGTCGGCCTGCGCTGGTACGGCACCGAGGGCGAGGCGCTGCGGCGCGCGGTCACGATGGCCTTCATGACGCTGGCCCTGGCCCAGGTCTTCCACGCCTTCAACGCCCGGTCGCAGCGGCGGTCGGCGTTCACCCGGCCGTTCACGAACGGCTGGCTCTGGGCGGCGGTCCTGGCGTGCCTGATCCTCCAGCTCGCGGCGGTCTACTGGCCGTTCCTGCAAACCGTGCTCCGCACGGTCCCACTCACTGCGGCGGAGCTAGCCGTCGTCGCCACGTGCTCTCTGGCGCCGGTCGCGGTGGTCGAGATCGTGAAGCTCCTGCGGTTGAGGTAGAGTGAGGCCCATGACGACAGCCGCTCGCGCCAGCGCCGACGTCGGACTGATCGGACTCGCCGTGATGGGCGAGAACCTCGCGCTGAACATCGCCGACCACGGCTACCAGGTCGCCGTCTACAACCGAACGACCGCGGTCATGGAGAAGTTCGTGGCCGGGCACGGGGATACGCCGGGCGGACTCGTGGGGGCCGCCGCGTTGCCCGACTTCGTCGCCGCGCTCAAGAAGCCGCGCAAGATCCTCATCCTGGTGAAGGCGGGGCCGCCGGTGGACGCCGTCGTCGAACAGCTCCTCGGCGCGGGCGTCGAGCCCGACGACATCGTGGTGGACTGCGGCAATAGTCTCTGGACCGACACCATCCGCCGCGAGAAGCAGTATGCCGACAACTGCCGCTTCTTCGGCTCGGGCGTCAGCGGCGGCGAAGTGGGCGCGCGCTTCGGGCCCTCGCTCATGCCGGGCGGGCATCCGGCCTCGTGGGAGCACCTGCGCCCGATCTGGGAGGCCATCGCCGCCAAGGTGGATCCCAAGACGGGCAAGCCGCTGGAAGACTGGGCGCCCGGCAAGCCGGTGACCGGCGGCGAGCCCTGCACCGCGTACATCGGCCCCAACGGCGCGGGCCACTACGTGAAGATGGTCCACAACGGGATCGAGTACATCGACATGCAGCTCATCTCGGAGGCCTATCACCTCCTCACCACGCTCGGCGGCATGAAGCCCGACCGGCTCTCCGAGGTCTTCAGCGAGTGGAACCAGAAGCGACCTGGACTCCTATCTGATCGAGATCACCGCCGACATCCTCAAGCAGCGCGACCCGGCCCGGCCGACGCGCTTCTTCGTGGACGCGGTGCTCGACGCCGCAGGCCAGAAGGGCACGGGCAAGTGGACGAGCGTGAACGCGCTCGACATGGGCATCCCGGCCAACGCCATCGCCGAGGCCGTGTTCGCGCGCTGTCTCTCGGCGTTGAAGGAGGAGCGCGTCGCGGCGCCAAGAAGCTCAAGGGGCCGCCGACGCGCGTACCGCGGCTCCAAGCCCAAGCTGGTCGAGGCGGTGCGCCGCGCGCTCTACTGCTCGAAGATCTGCGCGTATGCCCAGGGCTTCCAGCTCATGGCGGAGGCGCAGAAGGAATACAACTGGACGCTCGACTTCGGCACCATCGCCGCCATCTGGCGCGGCGGCTGCATCATCCGCGCGCGCTTCCTCCAGAAGATCACCGAGGCCTACCGCCGCGACCCCGGCCTCGTGAATCTGATGCTCGACCCCTACTTCAAGAAGGCGCTCGCCGCGGGCCAGGAACCCTGGCGCGAGGTCGTGGCGCTCGCGGTGCGGCACGGCATCCCAGTGCCCGCCTTCAGTAGCGCGCTGTCCTACTTCGACGGCTACCGATCGGCCCGGCTCCCCGCCAACCTCCTCCAGGCCCAGCGCGACTACTTCGGCGCCCACACCTACGAGCGAGTGGACGCGCCGCGAGGGAAGTTCTTCCACGTGGACTGGCCAGACCCGAAGCGTCCGCAACAACCCGTCTGACCACCGTGGTCGCGGCGCTCAGCCCAACCTCCCCGGCGTGTCATGCCTGTGAAAAGGAGACTGAGTATGTTGAAGCGCATTCTGCACGCGTCGGATTTTTCCCCCGCCTCCCGATCGGCGTTCACGATGGCGCGCGTCCTGGCCAAGAGGTTGGGCGCCCGTCTCATCCTATTCCACGCCTACGAAAGCGTCGCACCCCTCGCGATGGGGATGGGGACGCGCATGATGCCGCTGGCCTTCCCGGCATCCGGGGCGATTGTCGATAGGCTACGGGCCACGACGATAACGACCACCGAGCGCGGGCTCGAGCGGCTAGCGGCTAGGGCGCGCCGTGATGGGCTTCGCGTCTCCAAGCGCCTCGAAGCTGGCGCGCCGGCTTCCGCGATCGTGCGGGCAGCAAGAAAGGAGCGCGCCGCCATGGTGGTGCTGGGGACGCACGGACGAACCGGGTTACCGCGGCTGCTCCTCGGGAGTGTCGCCGAACGGGTCATTCGCACTGCCCCGTGTCCCGTCGTGACGGTACCCCGCCGTCGAAGGTGATCGGGTACGCCGAGCAGGCGTAGGTACCGCCATGCCGAGGTCGACGCCGTGGCTGGTCAAGGCTCTTCGCGAGCCAGGCGCCTACCCGCACCCAGTCGACCGGGTAGAGCTGGTGGAAACTCACATCTCGTGGGTGTTCCTGGCGGGAGAGCGTGTGTACAAGGTCAAGAAGCCGGTCAACCTGGGCTTCCTCGATTTCAGAACGCTCCGTCAGCGCCGCCACTTTTGCCAGGAGGAGGTGCGCCTCAATCGACGGCTCGCTCCGGACACCTACCTCGGGGTGGTCGCGCTCAAAGGCTCCCGTCCTCGCATCCAGATCGGCGGCCTCGGCCCGACCGTCGAGGTCGCCGTGGAAATGCGGCGGCTGCCCGCCGAGCGCATGCTCGATCGGCTCGTGGTAGCCGGACGGGCCGAGCCCGCGCAGGTGCGCGCCGTCGCGGCGACCGTGGCGCGCTTCCACGCCGAGGCGGAGACGGGCGGGCGGATCGACCAGATGGGAAGTCTCGACACGATCCGGAGGAACTGGGACGAATGCTTCACGCAGACTGCCGAGACTCCCGCAGATCTCTGGCCCCCCGAGCAACGGCGGGCCCTGCGGGACTACGTGGATGACTTCTTGACGCGCGAGGCCTCTCGGCTGGAGGCGCGAATCTCCGAAGGCCGGATCCGTGACTGCCACGGCGATCTGCAGGCGCAGCACGTCTGTTGCATCGAGCCGATCCAGATCTTCGACTGTATCGAGTTCAATGAGCGCTTCCGTTTCGGGGATACCGGCGGGGAGATCGCCTTCCTCGCTATGGACCTGCAGCGGCTGGGTGCCTCGGAGCTGGCCGTCGAGTTCATCAACGCGTACATCGAGGAGACCGGCGACTACGGCGTCGTGCCGCTGCTCGATTTCTATCGAGCTTACCGCGCGCTCGTGCGCGCCAAGGTGCTCGCTTTCCAGCTGTCCGAGCGGCCCGAGCTCGTCCCGGCCGCGCGCGCGCTTTTCGCGCTCGCTGGGCGCTTCGCCGAACCGCGTAACCCCGCCCGCCTGCTGATCACCTCCGGGGTCATGGGGTCCGGAAAGAGTACGGTCGCGCGGGCAGTGGCCGCGCGGCTCGGCGCCATCGTGATCCGTACAGATGCCGTCCGGAAGCGCCTGGGAGGGGTCGGCATCCACGAACGAGCCACCGCGGGCTTCGGGGAGGGGCTGTACACATCCGACATGAGCAACCGCACGTATACCAAGGCCCTCGAGCTCGCCGCCGAGGTCGTCGTTGCCGGGTGGACGGTCATCGTCGACGGAACCTTTTCAAGGGCGGCCGAGCGCGCGGAAGCCCGGCGCGTGGCCCACCGCCTGGGCGTGGCGCACGCCACGCTCTGGTGCGAGACGCCGGACAGCGCCATCGCCGAACGCCTTGCCCGCCGGACTGCCGACTCCGGCGACATCTCGGATGGGCACCTCGAGTTGCTTCCGGAGCACCGGGCGCGCTATGAAGCGCCTGAAGGCGAGCCGGGCGTGGTGCGGGTGGACACGTATCCGGAGCCGCCGATCGGGCGCGTGTTCGAGGCCCTTCAGGACTCGCCGGACCACTGAACGGACTTCACGTGGCCGCGTGGCGGGCCGCCCCCAGGAGCCCCACGTCGTCATTCAGGATGAGCCGGACGGACATGGTCTCGAGCAGCGACTGCATCCGCCCTTTTGCCAGGAAGGCGTCCATGAAGATCGGCTTCCTGATGTGGGGCAGAATGTTCGGCGCCATCCCCCCGCCGATCCAGACGCCGCCCCGGGCCATCAGCTTGAGCGCCAGGTTGCTCGCCTCGGCACCGTAGATCGAGACGAAGAGGTTCACGGCATCCCGGCAGAGATCGCTGCGCCCGTCTCGCGCGGCCCGGGAGATGACAACCGGGGGCGGGTCCTCCGCCAGCTCATCGGTGAGCCACCCGGGCTCCTGGCCACGGCCCGAGTCTCGGAGGAATCGATAGATCTCATACAAGCCCGATCCGGAAAGCACACGCTCAAAACTCACGCGATCATGCTTGCGGAGCAGGTAGCTCAAGAGCTCCATCTCGATGCCCGTCCGGGGCCCGAAGTCGCCGTGCCCGCCCTCGCATGCGAACGGGTGGTGGCGGGTCCCGTCCCAGTAGGCACCGGCCTCTCCCAGGCCGGTGCCGGCGGCGATGATCGCCCGGTTCCCTTCGCGGCTCGGGCGCCCCGCGTGGAGCAGAGCCACGTCGGCGTCTCCTAGCTCCCCGAGACCGTGGGCGATGGCCTCGAGGTCGTTGATCAGGCGCACCGTCTCCAGGCCGACGACCCGAGCGAGGCCGCCGGCGTCGACGATCCACGCGAGATTGGTGGCGGCGACACGTCCCTCGCTGACCGGGCCGGCGACGGCAAGGCACGCGCGCTGGACCGGACCCCCGACATTTGCCAGGAACTGCTCGACGATCTCCTCGAGGCTCGTGTGCTCTCGGCTCGGAAATCTCGCGGTGATGATCTTGCGGAGGCTCGCACCGTCAGGCTCGAAGAGCCCGAGCCGCGCATTGGTCCCGCCGATGTCTCCCGCGAGGATCACCATCACAGGGTCTCCACCTTGATCAGGTTCGTCATGCCGGGGCGCCCCACCGGGACACCGGCCGTGATGATCACCGTGTCCCCGCGTTGCGCGCGCCCGGCCGCCAGCGCGGCGCCGAGGGCTCCGTCGATCAGCTCGTCCGTCGTCGGCTGGCTCCGATTCAGGAGCGGCGTGACGCCCCAGACGAGCGCGAGCCGGCGGTAGGTCTCGGCGTGCGGTGTGGGAGCGAGGATCGGAGCCCGGGGCCGGTACTGGGCGACCCGGCGGGCGGTGCCACCCGACTGGGTGCAGGTGACGATCGCCGCGGCATCGATGTCAGCGGCCATGGTGCAGGCGGCCCGCGCGACTGCCTCGGACAGCGGGCCGGTGCTCTCGAACCGACGGATCCAGGCGTCGAAGGGGAAGCTCGATTCCGCATCGGCGGCGATCGCCTGCATCATCGTCACCGCCTCGACGGGGAACCGGCCGATCGCGGTCTCTTCCGAGAGCATGACTGCGTCCGTGCCGTCGAGCACGGCATTCGCCACATCCGTCACCTCGGCCCGCGTCGGCCTCGGGTGGTCTTGCATCGACCGCAGCATGTGGGTGGCGGTGATGACCGGCTTGCCCGCACGATTCGCCTTCCCGATCAGCATCTTCTGCAGCCGTGGCACCGTCGCCAGCGGGATGGCCACGCCGAGATCGCCACGGGCCACCATCACGCCGTCGACGTGCTCGATGATCTCGTCGATATTGGTGAGCGCGTCCGGTGTCTCGATCTTGGCGATCAGGGGGACGGCGCGGTCGTGGTCCTGGATCATCCCCCGCGCTTGACGGACATCGACGGCCGTGCGGACGAACGACAGTGCCACGTAGTCGACACCGTAGCGGAGGCCGAAGGCCAGGTCGTCCCGGTCCTTGTCCGTGAACGTGGGCGCGGTGATCGAGCGGGTCGGGAGGTGCACGCCCTTGCGCGACGCCAGCGTGCCGCCCGTGATCACCCGGCAGTGGACATCCTCCCCGGCGGTGCCGATGACTTCCAGCTCCAGATCGCCATCACTCAGGAGCACGGAGTCGCCGGGTTGGACGTCCTCGGTGAGACGCGGGTAGGCGACGGAGACTTCCTGCCGGGAGCCGAGAACCGGCCGCGTGGTCAAGGTGAACCGCGCGCCGGCTTCCAGCGTGACCGCCCCTGATGCCACCTCGCCGATCCGGATCTTCAGCCCGGCGAGATCCTGAAGGATGGCGATCGGCCGACCCATGCGCTCGGCGATGCGGCGAACCGCCGTGATGACCTCGAGGTGCTCGACGGGCGTGCCGTGAGAGAAGTTCAACCGCGCGACGTCCATTCCGGCCCGGATCAGCTGCTCCAGGGTCTCGGGAGACCGCGACGCGGGTCCGATCGTGCACACGATCTTCGTTCTCGGCATGACGTAATCGACCGGAGCTTGCCACGGTCAGGGCGCGCGCCGGCCCGGTCCGCGGCCGCCGGCGCCGGAATGAGCGCCATCGGGGAGACCTCTGAGCGCCAGGACGTGCGTGATGTCCTTGAGGGAGAGATACCCCACGAGCCGTGAGTTCTCGAGTACCGCCAGCCGCCCGACCTGGTTTCGCGACGCCTTGCCCAGCGCGTCGAAGACCGAATCATCCGGTCCGACGATCAGGTCGTCGGTCAAGGGACGCATGAGCTCGCTCACCCGCCGCTCCATCCGTTGCTCGACGGGCACCGCGTGCACCTGTTGCACGCTCGCGATCCCGCGCACCGTGCCGCCGTCCACGACTGGAAAGCTCGTGACGTGGTGGGACCAGAAGGCGTCCGCGAGCTGCGCGACGGTCGCCTCCACGGGCACCGTGACGACCTCGCGTGCCATGACGTCCCGCACCGGGAGGTGGGCCAGGGCTTCTCGCAGGGCCATCTGCGAATAGCTCGCGTCCGCTGCGCCCCTGAGGAACATGCCGATGAGGATGAACCAGAAGCCGCCGATGACCGAACCGCTGAGGATCTGCACGAAGCCGAGCACCATGAGAGCGAAAGCGAAGCCCACCCCGACTCGGCTGGCCATGTAGGTGGCTTGACCCAATGCGCCCTTCCACTTCCAGAGGGCGGCGCGCAAGATCCGCCCGCCGTCGAGCGGGAAGCCGGGGACGAGATTGAAGATCCCGACGGCGACGTTCACCAGCACGAGGTAGGAGACCACCGCTTGCGCCCACGCCGGCTGCACGAGACCGCTGGCGTTGATCGCCCACAGCACCGCCGCGATGGCGAAGCTCGTGACCGGCCCCACCACCGCGATCAGGAACTCGGCCCGCGGGCTCGGCGGCTCATCCTCGAGGTGCGAGACGCCGCCGAACACGTGCAGGGTGATCCCGCGGACGGAGAGCCCGTGCGCCATCGCCACGAATGAGTGCGACAGCTCGTGGAGCAAGACGGAGACGAAGAGGAGGAACGCGGCCAGTAGCCCGTTGGCCCAGTAGGCGGCATCCGGAAGGTCGGGCAGCGCGCGTGGGAAATATCCGACCGCGAGGGTCCACGTGATGAGCCCGTAGATCACGAGCCAGCTCACGTGGACGTTGATCGGAATGCCGCGGATCGTGAGCACCCGTACTGTCCCACCCACGTTACGCCCCCTCCTCAGCCGGAGTGAGGCCACTCCGACCGCGTCGTGCAACGGCACCGCCGATCGGCCCGAGGATCGGCCCGGCGAGGCCTCGTGTCAAGGCGTTCTCGGGTAGACGAGCCGGCCGGAGCGCACCCTGAGGAAGGGCGTACGTTTGTGAGGCCGGGCGGTCTTACGGCTCTGGATATGGAGCACTCGCCACCTGGCCACCGTGAGCGCGTCCGCGATCAGGGACCGATGGCAGCGCCACGGCAGGGCCTCGGCACACATGATCACCGTGAGGCGCCGGGCCGCGAGCTGCTCGAGGCGCTCGAGGCCGGCGGCGAAGTCCCCAGTCTGCATGTAGTCGGCGTAGCCGCGGAAGGAGGCGTTGCGCCAGCCGAGGTTGATGGAGTCGGGCCGCGCTTGACGGAGCCCGCCCAAGGCCTTCAGGTGACGGTAGGCGATCTTGGCCTCGTGGAGCGAGCGCGACAACGCGAGTCGAGTGAACTGTGGATTGTGACGCGACCGAGGGATGGTGCGGACGTCCACCACCTGCTCCACCCCGTGAGCCCGGAGCAGCTCGATGAGCTCTCGCGCGGTGCGGGTGGAGTGCCCGATCGTGTACAGCGTCCTCGCCGCCATCAGGCCACCGCGGCGGCTGCCAGCTGGCGCTCGGTGAGCCGCATCATTAGAACCGGGATCTGGGCCTGCCGGAGCACCGCTTCCGCGATCGAGCCGAACAGGAGCCGGCCAAACCCGATCCGGCCGCGGGTCGCCATGGCGATGAGGTCGGCCTCGGTGTCCCGCGCCGCCGCCACGATCTCCGCCACAGGCTCCCCGTGCCGAACGTCGGTCGTGACCCGCACGCCACCTTCTCGCAAATTGGCGGCCACGGGGGCGAGATACTCGCGAGCCTCCTTCAGCCGCGCCGCCACGTCGTCGACCGTGAAGTGGCGGGTACCCTCGATGGCTTGCGGCGCTATCGGCCGCACGACGTATATCAGGACCACTTCCGGATCGAGCGGGCTCGCGATTTGGAGGATGAAGGGCAGAATGCCCTCCGCCAGACGCGAGACGTCGAGTGGCACGAGCACCCGCTCATACATTGGCCGTCTCCCGCCCCCGCTCGGCCGCCCGCCCGACGGGCGTTTCCACCGGCGTGCCCTCGACCCGGATTAGGAAGATCGGCGTCCGGGTGCCCCGCAGCACCGACTCGGCCACCGATCCGGCGATCAGTCGGCCGATGCCGCTCCGACCATGGGTGCTCATAATGATGAGATCCGGATTCGTCATCCGGGCGGCCTCCAGGATTGCCGGAGCCGCGGCGCTGTACCAGACCGAGGTCTTCACCTCTGAGACGCCGTCCTTTCGGAGCCGCGCGGCCACGGTTTCGAGGTAATCCTCCGCCTCATGAACCACCGAAACCTGGGCGTCGATGGGATCTACGCCGGGAAACGTCGTCGCCTCGGCGGCGCGGAGCAGGATCAGCGTCGCGTCGGGATTGTTGCGGACGAGCTCTACTGCCCTCGGCAGTGCGGCCTCCGCGAAGCGCGACCCGTCGAGCGGGATCAGGATCTTGTCGAAGTTCATGGCGTCCTCCTCGCCTCTTTTCTAACGCGCTCCGCATCGCCAGACCATTAGATAGTTGAGTCGCGAGGGTTAGACTGGATCTTTCTCGCACGGGATTGCCTTCCCAGACCGCGGTGCTAGACTACGCGCGCCACCCACACAGCACGCGGGCATGATCCGACGACAGCCATGTTCTTCAAAGCGTTGGCGTTCGATTTCGACGGTACCCTGGCCTCCGACGACCGGATCGGCCCGGGGGTACGGGAAGCCCTCGAGCGCGCCCGGCAGGCTGGGCTGCGGCTCGTTCTCGTCACGGGACGCACCTTCTTCGAGTTGAGCCGCGTCTGTGACTGCCTCGATCTCTTCGAGGCCGTTGTCGCCGAGAACGGGGCGGTGCTCCACTATCCCGGGTCGGCAATGATCCGGAATCAGGGTCCACCTCCGCCCACCCGACTCCTGGCCGAGTTGGATCGCCGCGGGATTTCCCATCAGGTCGGGCGCGTCATCGTCGGAGCCGCGCGGGGGGACGAATCGCCAATCCGTGAGGCGCTGGCAGCGGTGGGCGTGAATCGCGTCCACGTGTACAACCGTGGCGCGCTCATGTTGCTGCCGGCGGGGGTCTCCAAGGGCCCGGGAGTCCAGAACGCTCTGCGATTCCTCGGCTTGTCCTTCCATGATGTACTGGCCTTCGGCGACGCCGAGAACGATCTGCCGTTCTTCGAGGTCTGCGGGTGGCGGGCGTGCCCGGCCGACGGCATGGCGGTGGTGAAGGAGCGTGCCGACTGGATCTTCCCGGGGGAGAACGGCGCGGCGGTGGCGGCGGCGGTCGTAGGTCCCGTCCTTCAGGGTCTCCTGCCGGTGCAGTTCTCGGCCCGGCATCGAATCCCGCTCGGCTGGGCTGCCGAGACGTCCGAGCCGGTGGCGATCCCGGCTCGCGGCGTCAACGTGCTGGTGCACGGCGATCCGCTCTCGGGCAAGTCCTGGCTGGCCGGAGCGCTGGTCGAGCGCCTCGTGGCCGCCCGGTACGCGGTGTGCGTCATTGATCCGGAGGGAGACTATCAGGTGCTCTCCCGGCTCGCCGCCGTCACCTGGGCCGCGGTCCACAGCGAGCAGGACATGGTGCGATTGCTCACCCGGCTCGAGCGGAACCTGGGCGCTTCGGTGATCGCCGACCTCTCGGCGCTTCCCCACGCGCGGAAGGTGGACGTGATCGAGGCCGGGCTGCGCGCGATCGGCGACCTCAGGCGGCGCTTGGGGCGGCCCCACTGGGTGCTGCTCGACGAGGCGCACTACTCGCTGCATCGCGAGGGGGTGGCCGAGGAGGCCCTGGGGATCGAGGAACGGGGCTTCTGTCTCGTCACCTACCTCCCGAGCTGGCTGCGCGAGCGCGTGGTCAAGGCGATGGACGTCTACCTCCTGTCGCGCGTCACCGCGCCGGACGAGCTGGCCTTCCTGAGCGTCTCGCTGCCTGACATCGCGGCCAGCGGGGACGCCTGGCCGGCGGCCATGCTGCCCCAGCTGCCGCGAGGCAAGTTCGTCGTCGTTAAGCAGGACCCCAACGGCGTCCCCATGGCGCTCACGTTCGTCGCGGCGGCGCGCGAGACGATGCACGTGCGGCACGTGAAGAAGTACGCCGATTCGCACGTGCCTCCAGAGCGGCGCTTCTTCTTCCGCAACCACGATGGGCGCGTGGTCGCGGCGGCGGAGAGCCTGCACGGCTTCCGCCACGCGGTTGTCGCCGTCCCGGGCGACGTGCTCGGCTACCACGCCGCCCGCGGCGACTTCTCCCGATGGGTGCTGGACGTCTTCGCGGATCGGGAGCTGGCGCGCCAGCTGGAGAAGAGCGTGGTGCGGTGGCGCCGGGGCGAGATCCCGGATCTCGGCCGCGCCATCGACCGCCTGATCCTCAACCGCTACGGTCCGGAGAGCTAGGCGGTGGGCCGGGCCGCGCCGCTGACTTGAAGGACGCCACCGCGTATCTGATCCACCACGGGTATGTCGTCTTGTTCGCCTGGGTGGCCGCCGAGCAGCTCGCACTGCCGGTCCCGAGCGAGCCGGTCCTCCTCGCGGCGGGGGTGCTGGCCGGCGCCGGATTGCTCCGTCTCCCGTCCGCTATCGCGGTGGGCGTAGCCGCGTCGTTGCTCAGCGACGTCATCTGGTACGAGATCGGTCGTGCCCGCGGGAGTCAAGTGATGCGCCTGCTGTGCCGGATCTCGCTCGAGCCGGACTCTTGTGTGCGACGGAGTCAGAATATGTTCGCTCGGTACGGCGGGTGGACGCTCCTGGTCGCCAAGTTCGTGCCGGGGCTGAACACGGTGGCGCAGCCGCTCGCCGGCATCCTGCGGATGCGGCGGTCCAGGTTTTTGCTCGTCGATGCTCTGGGGGCATTCCTGTGGATCGGGACGTACACCGGGCTGGGCTATGTCTTCAGCGACCAGGCTGAACGCCTCGCGACCCACGGGCGATATCTGGGCGTCTGGCTTTTCGGCCTGATGTTCGGTGGGCTCTCCCTCTATCTCGCGGGCAAGTACGTCAGACGCCAGCGCTTCATCCGGGCCTTGCGGATCGCGCGAATCACCCCGGCCGAGCTCAAGGGGAAGCTCGAGGCCGGCGAAGCGCCAGTGATCGTGGATCTCCGTCACGCACTTGATTTCGGGGCTGACTCGGTAGTGATTCCGGGAGCCGTGCACATGAGCCCGGAGGAGCTCGAGCGGCACTCGCAGGAGATCCCACGCGACCGAGACGTGATCCTCTACTGCACGTGACCCAACGAAGCCACCAGCGCCCGGGTGGCGCTGCTTCTGCGGCGCCGCGGCGTCCAGCGCATCCGCCCGCTCGCGGGGGGCCTTGACGCGTGGCGGGAGGCGGGCTTCCCCGTCGAGGCCGCGCCGGCAGAGCCGGCCGATTCGAAGAAGACATGAGCGGCCAACCTTCCACCCCTTCCTGGGCGAACCGCGAAGAGTTGCCCAACCCGCTCGGGGCGACGTGGATCGCCGAGGAGGCAGCCTGGAACTTCGCGGTCTATTCCGAGCATGCCGAGCACGTGACCCTGCTCCTCTTACGTGATGGTCAACGCGCACTGGGAGCCCCTTGAGTTCGTCGTGCAGGAGGGGCGCCCGAGCGAGTGGCAGCGCGTGGTGGACACCGCCCGAGAGCGTCCGGACGACATCCGCGAGCCGGACCGGGTGGTGGCCCTGACCTCGGCGCGTTACACCGTCGGGTCGCGGTCGGGCGTGGTGCTCGTGCGGGAGCGTATGAGGGAGGCCACCCGTTTCACATCAGTTTGCTACCGGTGTTATACGCGTAGCCGATGAGTTCGAACCCGCTCCGGGGAAAGCAGCAGTCGCGGTACGGCTGGGTCGTGGTGTCCGTATCCGCAATCGTCAACTCATTGGCCTGGTCGGTTCGCTCCACCTTTTCCGTGTTCTACGTCGCGCTCCTCGGCGAGTTTGCGTGGCGTCGCGGCGAGGCGGCGCTCGGCTACTCCTTGAGCTGGCTGCTGCTCCTCGTCTTCTCGCCCCTGGCCGGCTGGCTGTACGATCGGTGGGGCGCCCGGCTCTTGGTACCGGCGGGAGGGCTGCTCCTCGGCGTGGCCCTCGCGTTGACCGGTCAGGTGACGACGCTCTGGCAGTACTACATCGCTTTCGGCGTCCTCGGCGGTGCGGGCATTGCCTGCATCCAGATTCCGGCCGCCGCCATCGTCGGCCGATGGTTCGTTCGTTCGCGTGGCGCAGCGATGGGGGTCATCAGCGCAGGCGCCTCGGCCAGCGCCATCATCTTCTACCCGCTGAATACGTATCTGATTCTCGTCTTCGGCTGGCGCACCGCGCTGGCGATCTTCGGCCTCCTCGTGGCCGTCGTGACCATCCCGCTCGCCGCCTTCCTCTATCGTGACCCACCCGAGAACGTCGAGGGTCGGCGCGAGGTGCCCGTCGATCGGATGCCGGAAGCCGCCGGCGACTGGACGCTGGGCATGGCGCTCCGCAGCGTCCCGTTCTGGGCGGTGTTCGCGATGTGGGGGTTCGGGGTGATCGGATATCAGATTGTCACGACGCACCAGGTCGCGCACGCGCTGGAGCGCGGCTTCAGCGGCGCCACGCTTGGGTGGGTGTTTGGACTGGGTGGCGCGTGTACGGTCGCGGGGAACGTGATCGGCGGTTCCCTCTCAGACCGGTGGGGTAGGGGGTGGGTCTTTGCGCTCGGCTCGGCCATCGGGGTCGCCGGGATCGGTTGTCTCGGTTGCCTCGACGGACCCGAAGACTTCCTGCTCCTGCTCGGCTACGTGGTCGCCGGGGTGGGCTTCGGTATGCGCATCTCCCTGCTGGCGGCCATCCCGACCGATCTCTTCGCGGGACGGCATCTGGGAGTCATTCTCGGGGCCGCCCAGGGTGGGGGCGGACTCGGAGGCTTCATCGGACCGTTCCTCGGAGGCTGGCTCTTCGACGTCACCGGCAGCTATCAGATCGCGTTCGCCGTCGCCGCGCTCGCTATCGCGGCCTCCGCCGTGGCCGCGTGGGTGGCGGCGCCCCGCCGAGCTCAGGCGGCGAGAGGCGCCACCAGCCGGATTAATCGGTGACGCCGGCCGATCCGCAGCTCCTCACGCCCGCTCTGATCCGACGGACGCTGACGTACCGCTGGGTGTGCCTCGGGCTGCTCTTCGTCAGCGGGCTGCTGGCCTTCTTCACCCGCCTGGCCCCGGCCGTGGCCATCCCCGATTTACAGGCGGCATTCGTCCTGAACGCGGCCGAGCTCGGGCTCCTCACCTCACTGTACCTGTGGCCCTTTGCCCTGATGCAGCCGGTGGCGGGTGTCCTGACCGACCGCTTCGGCTCACGTCGAACGGTCACCGCCTTCCTGGTCGTCGCCGGGGTTGGGCAGGTGTTGTTCGCCTCCGCCCCCAACTTTGTGGTGGCGCTCATCGGGCGAGCCCTGACCGGCCTTGGAGCCTCGATCCTCTATGTGGGCGCCGCCAAGATCATGGCGCAGTGGTTCCGCAGCCGAGAGTTCGGAACCCTCACCGGGGCCTGGACGTCGGTCGCCAACCTGGGTGGGCTGAGCGCGGCCGCGCCCCTCATGGCATTGATCACGTTGACGGGTTGGCGGCTCAGCCTGGGCGGGGTTGGAGTGGTCATGCTGGTGACGGCGCTCCTTATATATGTCTTCGTCCGTGACAACCCCTCCGAGCGCGGGCTCCCCTCGCTCGCCGAGATAGATGATCTGCCCGAGCCTCCGGGAGCCAGCCGGTCCATGTCGCTGGGCCAGGGCCTTCTCGTGGTCCTTCGCGAGCCGAATACCTGGCTGCTGGGAGCTATGCCTTCCTGCTATTCGGCACGATGACGATGATGCAAGGGTTGTGGGCCGTGCCCTATCTCATGGATGCCTATGGGCAGACGCAGCAGCAAGCCGCCAACGCGCTGACCCTCTGGGCCATCGGGCTCATCGTCGGTTGCACGCTCTGGGGCTACCTGGCCGACGAGATCGTGGGCTCCCGCAAGCGCGTGGTGCTTGCGGGCGCTGTCGTGTATGCCCTCCTCTGGGTGCTTCTCGCTATCCGCCCGGTCGGACTGTCGGACGGCGTGCTGTGGGTGGCGATGTTCTGGGGCGGGTTCTTCGCCTCCACCTGGATTCCATCGTATGCGCAGCTCAAGGACTCGGTCCCACCCCAGGTTGTCGCCACGGCCATGGGAATCCTCAACCTCTTTTTCTGGCTCGGTGGCGCCGTCTATCAGCAAGTCAGCGGACTGATCGTGTCGGCGTTTCCCCAGCCGGACGGACACACACCGGTCGCGGCCTATCAGGCGGTGTTCTGGTTGTGCCTGGGTTCCGTGGGACTCAGCATCATCCTCGTGGCCCTGAGCAAGGAACCCCGGCCCGCGCCGCCGTCCACGCCTTAGGTAGCCGCGGCGCGGCCGCCGGATTCCTCCAGTGCCGCCAAGCGCCTTTTCATCTCACGCTCTGCTTGCCATCGGGTCGTCACGTCACGGATGACCGCGGCGGCACCAGTTACCTCTCCGTGTTCGTCCTTCAAGAGAGCGATCGAGAACTCGATGGAGATGCGCTGACCGTCCTTGCGCATCGCGGGCACCGCTAGCAGCCGCTGTCCATAGCTGGTCACCCCGGTAGCCATGACGTGACGGTAGCCTTCCCAGTGTCGAGCGCGAAAACGCTCCGGTACGATCAGATCAAGGCTCTGTCCCAGGGCCTCGTCGGCGGAGTATCCGAACAGGGTCTCCGCCGCCCGGTTCCACAGGCGGACCACGCCCTGCTGATCGGCGAAAATCACTGCCTCCGGCATCTCCTCCACGATCTGGCGAAACAGCCCACTGCTTCTCGCCTCGCTTGTCGCCATACGTACTTTCTACCTGTCATTCGATCGTCGGTCTAGTGGATCGATACTTCGTGAAAAGCTACGGAACACGCGCAGACTTTCTAATGGCCTAAGTGTTGGTCGCCACGTACAACAGAGACATGACGAACAAGGAGGTCTACCGTGATCAGTTTGGCTGAAGACGTCCGTGATGTCGCTGGATGGCCGGCAATCGAGTGGGGCATGACCGAGGAGGAGGTACGGGAGGCCCTCGCGGGTCGCGTGAGTCCGATCACGCCGGTCGCGAAGTTTGCGAACTCGTACGCTCCGATCAGGGGATCGGTGACGATCGAGGGCCACCCGTTCGAGGTGGTTCCGCAGTTCTCGCACGCCACCGGTGAGCTGTGTCAAGTCCTGTTCCGTGCTGCCGATGTGGAGGCAGAGCGGATCGCGCGGATGAGTGATCTCCTGACCGCTTGTTACGGCAATCCCGTCGGGGGGAAGACGAAGCGCACATGGCGGGGGCCCGCGGCTGCTGTCGAGCTTGAGACAGTCAAGCTCTCCTCTTTCGAGGATCAGTTGAGGCTTCGCTGGTACCCGATTCAGGAGACCGAGGGAGGATGACCATGCCCCCGATCATCGGGATCGATCTCGGGACGACCAACAGTCTCATCGCGTACGTCGACTACCGGACAGGACTGCCGAGGGTCATACCAGACCGTCGAGGAGAGGTTCGTGTGCCATCGGTCGTGTCGTTCAAATCGGAGAAGCCTTTGGTCGGCGATGAGGCCAAACGTATGCTCGCGCAGGAGCCGGGATCCACCGTCTTCTCCGCGAAGCGGCTGCTCGGACGGAGTTACGACGACGCGGCGTCCGAGATCGCTTACCTCCCCTTCACGGTACTTCCCGGGGAACTCACGACTCGGTTTCTCGTCGGCGATCGTGAGATCACCCCGACGGAGGTTTCGGCGATCGTGCTCAAGGCCCTCAAGGAGCAGGCGGGTGCTCATTTCGGCGAGCCGGTCCGGCGGGCAGTGGTCACGGTGCCGGCCTACTTCGACGAGAGCCAGCGACAAGCGACGCGCGACGCGGGACGGATCGCCGGGCTCGAAGTGGTGCGTCTGCTCAACGAGCCGACTGCCGCGGCCCTCGCCTACGGACTCCAGCGGCTGCAGAATGGTGTCATCGCGATCTACGACCTCGGTGGCGGCACCTTCGACATCTCTCTCCTCCGAGTCACGGACGGAGTCTTCGAGGTGCTCGCGACGAACGGGCACACCCGGCTTGGGGGTGACGACTTTGACCGGGCGCTAGTGGAGTTCCTGCTAGAGGATATCCGTGGGCGCCATGGCAGCGAACTGGCAGGAGACCGAGTGGCGATGCAGCAGCTCCGGCTGGCCGCGGAGGCCGCAAAGGTCGAGCTCTCCGGTCAGCCCCGGACCACCGTGCGGCTTTCTTTCGAGAACCTCGCATACTACCGGGAGATCACGCGCGTCGAGTTCGAGGACCTAATTGACCCGTTGGTGAAAGGGACCTTGATCCGGTGCCAGATGGCGCTTCTAGACGCTGGGCTGACGCCGGCCGACGTCGACGAGGTCGTGCTGGTTGGTGGGTCGACGCGGGTGCCCCTGGTACGACGGCGCGTGGAGAGTCTGTTCGATCGCCCGACGCACAGCCGTCTCGATCCGGACCAGGTGGTGGCGATGGGGGCGGCCGTCCAGGCGAGCATCCTGGAGGGTGGGCACGGGAACATGCTCCTCTTGGATGTGATGCCGCTGTCTCTCGGAATCGAAACCCTCGGCGGCAGCGTCAGTGTGGTCATTCCGCGGAACACCACGATTCCCACGCGGGCGGACGAGACGTTCACGACGTCGGTCGATGGACAGACAACCGTCGCCCTCCACGTGGTGCAGGGCGAGCGGGAGCTGGCGAAAGAGTGTCGGTCGCTGGCCCGATTCGAGCTGCGCGGGATCCCACCGATGCCCGCTGGCATGCCCGAGATCAAGGTCACATTGTGGATCGATGCCGACGGCCTGTTGCGAGTGGAGGCGACGGAGCGGCGCACAGCCGGGGCGGCGTCGATCATTTGCAAACCAACTTATGAGCTCTACGAGGCGGAGATCACGCGCATGATCGCGGGTGGCCGGCCTGAGGGAGAGAGCGAATGTTCATGACACCGGCCTCAGAGTTCGAGTCGCCTCTTCATCGAACAGCACTTGCCCAGCTCGACGCAATCGCGGAACGCTTGAATCTCGATTCGGGTATCCACGAGCGGCTCCGGTATCCGCGACGTGCGCTGACCGTGTCCATCCCCGTGCTCATGGACGATGGACGAACTGAAGTCTTCATCGGGTACCGGGTTCATCACGATACCGCTCTTGGGCCGAGCAAGGGCGGGCTCCGGTACGATCCGTGCGTGGATCTGGGCGAGGTGACCGCCCTGGCGATGCTGATGACCTGGAAGTGCGCGCTCATGGGCTTGCCGTATGGCGGTGCGAAAGGGGGAGTTCGCTGCGCGCCCCAACGGTTGTCGGTACGGGAGCGCGAAGGCGTCACCCGTCGCTATACCGTGGAGATCATGCCGCTCATTGGACCTGACCTGGACATTCCCGCTCCGGATCTCGGGACTGACGAGCAGACCATGGCGTGGATGATGGACACGTACTCGATGACGCAGGGACGGAGCGTGCCGGGAATGGTAACCGGAAAGCCGCTCATCATCGGAGGATCGTACGGGCGACGGGAGGCAACCGGCCGAGGGATCGTCTCAGTCCTTCATCAGGCCGCTCACCATCTGGGCCACGAGCTTCGAGGTAAGCGGGTGGTAATCCAGGGGTTCGGGAACGTTGGAAGTGTTGTGGCGCGTCTTCTCTGGAACGACGGCTGCATGATCGTCGGCGTCGGCGACATCAACGGAGGGATCTGGAATGAGCAGGGTCTCGATGTGATTAAGCTCCAGGATCATGTAAAGGAGAGCGGCAGCGTGGTCGGCTTGCCAGGCGCCGATCCGATCTCGAACGCGGACCTGATCGAACAGGCGTGCGGGGTCCTTGTGCCGGCCGCGGTCGGATCACAGATCCACGAGGGTAATGCCGATCGGGTGAAGGCCGCCGTCATCATCGAGGCGGCCAATGGTCCCACCACTGCGGAGGCGGATGCAATCCTCCACGAGCGGGGCGTCCGGGTGATTCCAGACGTTCTGGCCAACGCCGGCGGGGTTGTGGTGTCGTACTTCGAGTGGGTTCAGGGGCTTCAGCACCACTTCTGGCGAGAGACCGAGGTCACTTCTCGCCTTCAGGAGATCATGACGCGCGCGGTCGACCGGGTCTGGGCGACTGCCGAGCGCGAAAAAGTAACGCTGAGATCGGCGGCCCTGATGGAGGGGATCGGCCGCGTGGCCGATGCGCACCGGGTCCGCGGTCTCTACCCGTGAGGTTGCCCCCGCGAGTGGCTCTGGATCAGCTCCGCGCCGGGCGCGCGCGCGCCCGCCGAGACGGGGTTGGCGCCTTCTTGGCGAACAGCGTATGCCGTGCCGCCTCGCAAATCGCGACCGCGGCCGGATGTTTGAGCTTCCGCTCTACCGAGATCGCGTAGAAGGTCGAGAGTACGGTCGGCATCAAGCCGATCCGCTGCACGTTGTGGAGCCGGCTGAGATGCGTCTCGAGCACGAGTGGAGCCGAGAAGACTCCGATTCCGGTCGCGCCGAACTCCCAGCGTAGCTCCGAATCGTCGAACTCACCGACGACGCGGGGCCGGATGTCGACAGCGTCGAACCACTGGTCCAGGGCGTGCCGCACTGCGGTGTTCGGAGTGGGCAGTAGCATCGGTGCGTCGTGCAGCGATTTCGGGAACCCCGGCCGGTACTTCCGCACCAACCGCGGGACACCCAGGAACGACTGCCCCGTTTCGCCGAGCAAATGATTGTAGGCGCGGACCTTCACGGTAGGGCTGATCGGGGCGTCAGCCAGCACGACGTCGACGCGTTGGACGGAAAGGTCCGCGAGGAGCTGTTCCGAACTGCCCTCGCGACAGGTGATCCTGACCGGGTCCGGGAGCTTGAGGGCGGGCTCGATGAGCCTCCGCGCGATGGCCTTCGGGATGACGTCGTGTACGCCGATCACCACGTGCATCGGCCGACCGGTCGGCCGGCCGCGGGCGGTGTCGAGGAGCTCCCGCCCGAGGGCGAAGATCTCGTCGGCGTAGCGATAGACGACCTGACCCATCTCGGTGGGGATGACGTGACGCCCCGAGCGTCGGAGCAGCTTCTCGCCGAGCTGCTCCTCGAGCCGCCGGATCTGGACGCTGATGGTCGGCGAGGCAAGCTTCAGCTCGGTGCTGGCGGCCGCCACGCTGCCGGTCCGCACGACCATCCAGAAGTAGAGCAGGTGATGATAGTTGAGCCACTCCATCGCGCGCCGATCTTACAGCAAAGCTAAGCATGAGGCGGAACGTTTCTAATAGTCGAAGTGAGAGTCTGCGGGTACAAGAGGGAGCGGGAGGAACGCGATCATGGTCTCGGAGCGGAAGCGGGGAGAAGGGATCGAGTCGGCCGAGCGGGGATCGCTCTGGGCCGTGGTGCTCGCGGGAGGCGAAGGGATCAGGCTACGTCCGCTCGTCCGACACCTGTGTGGCGACGAGCGACCCAAGCAATTTTCTCCCTTGCTCGGCGCCCGAACGCTCCTGGGCCAGACCCTCGACCGAGTCCGGCGGTTGATTCCTCCGGAGCGGACCGTGGTCGTCACCCTGCAGGCGCACGCGCGCTATCTTGAGCGCGAGCTCGGCACGACGCCCCGCCCGCACGTGCTGAGCCAGCCGGAGAGCCGCGGGACGGCCGCCGGCATACTCCTGGCCGCGCAGTGGATCGAGACGCGGGATCCGGGCGCGACGCTCGTGTGCTTTCCGTCGGATCATCTCGTCCTGGAAGAGGCGGCCTTCATGGAGCACGTGGTAGAGCTGGCCTCACTCGTCGCGCGAGAGCCTGGGCGGATCGTGCTCCTTGGGGCACCGCCGAGTCAGCCGGAGACCGAGTACGGCTGGATCGTGCCGGGAGAGCCGATCGGGTGGACCGGCCAGGGCCCAGTCCACGCGATCAGGCGGTTCCGGGAGAAGCCGTCGCAGGAGGCGGCGGAAGCCCTGTTGCTCGGGGGAAGTCTCTGGAACACCTTCGTGTTTGCCGCGCGGGCGGCGGTGTTGCTCTCGGCCGGGCGTGAGTGCGCGCCCGCTCTCTACGACCGGCTCGCGCCCCTGCGGGCGGTCGCAGGTGGTGAGCACGAGCGGTGGGCGGTTCGCCAAGCCTACGCCCTGGCCCCCACCGTGGATTTTTCTCGGACCGTTCTCGAGGCATGCCCGCAGATGCTCGCGGTGTCGAAGCTGCCCGGGCTGACCTGGTGTGATCTCGGCAGTCCCGAGCGAGTCGTCACGATGCTGACGAGGCTCGGCATCTCGACCCCTTGGCTGGCGACGTACACGGCCTCGGTCTAACCCCTTCAAAGGAGAACACGATGAATACGGTTAAACAATGCCTCGGCGTCATCTCGGTTCTGGCCACCTTCTTCGCGCCGATGGGACCCGCGCTTGCCCAGCACGGGACCCACTCCATCGCTCAGGCGTCCACGCCGGCGAAGGTCAACGAGACCGGTGCGGCGCTGCGCGATCTCTGGGTAGGCCACGTCTTCTGGGTCCGCAACGTGGTCGTATCCACGTTCGCGGGGAATCAGCCTGCCGCCGCGGCAGCGGAGCAGGAAGTGGTTGCCAACGCCAAGCAGATCGCCGCCGCGATCGAGCCGTACTACGGCAAGGACGCATCCGAGAAGCTGTTCGGGCTGCTCGCCGGCCACTACGGTGCAGTCAAGCAGTACCTCGAAGCGACGGTTGCGGGCAACAAGGCTAAGCAGGATGCGGCGTTCAAGAGCCTGAGTGGCAACGCAACCGAAATCGCCAGATTTTTGGGCGGGGCGAACCCGAATTTGCCGTTCGACACGCTGAACGGCCTGCTCCTCGCCCACGGCGGTCATCATGTCCAGCAGATCCAGCAGGTGCAGAGCAAGCAATACGCGCCGGAAGCGCAGACCTGGGAGGCGATGAAGAACCACATGTACGTGATCGCGGATGCGCTCGCCGCAGCGATCGCGAAGCAGTTCCCGAAGCAGTTCAGCTAGAGGATGCCATGAAGATCTTTCTCGATACCGCCAACGTCACCGAGCTGCGCGAAGGCGTGGCCATGGGCCTGGTGGACGGCTGCACGACCAATCCATCGCTGATCGCGAAGGAGAAGCGCTCCGTCCGCCCGCTGCTCGAGGAGATCTGCTCCATCGTGTCGGGCGACGTGAGCCTCGAGGTGGTTGCGGCCGATTTCGAAGGCATGATGAAGGAGGGCAAGGAGCTCGCGCAGGTCGCGCCGAACGTGGTGGTCAAGTGCCCGCTGACCCGGGATGGGCTCAAGGCGGTCAAGCACCTCACCGGTGAGGGGATCCGGGTCAACCAGACGCTCTGCTTCTCGGCGCCGCAGGCGCTGCTATCGGCTAAGGCGGGGGCCGTCTACATCAGCCCGTTCCTCGGGCGCCTGGACGATATCGGCGCGGTGGGCATGGACCTGGTCCGCGACATCTGCCAGATCTATCGGAACTACGGGTTCAAGACGCAGGTGTTGGCGGCCTCGATCCGGAGCCCGCTCCATGTGCTGGACGCCGCGAAGGCCGGGGCGCACGTGGCGACGATGCCGTTCTCGGTTCTGGAGATGCTGATGAAGCATCCATTGACGGACATCGGGCTGAAGAAGTTCCTTGACGATTGGAACAAATCCAACGCCAAGATCTAGGGGAGAAAGCACATGAGCGATCAACTGCAGACTCGGAACGGCCCTGACCTTACCGCCGGCATCCCGGCGAATTCGCTCGCCGAGGGCGTTCCGTTGCTCGGTCGAGTCCAGGATGAGCCGGTTATCCTGGTGCGGCGGGGCGCGGAGGTCTTCGCGATTGGCGCCACCTGCAGCCACTACGGGGGCCCACTCGCCGACGGGCTGGTCGTGGACGACACCGTCCGCTGCCCCTGGCACCACGCCTGCTTCAGCCTCCGGACCGGGGAGGCGCTGGGCGCGCCGGCCTTGAGCCCGGTCGCAGGCTACGAGATCGTACAGCGCGCCGGGCAGGTGTTCGTCACCGGGAAACGGGCGAAGCCGGGCAGCGTGCGGCGGGTCGCGCGGCCGGGGACACCGACGCCGCGGTCGGTCGCGATCGTGGGCGCGGGGGCCGCGGGGAACAGCGCGGCGGACGAATTGCGTCACCTCGGGTTCGATGGAGACATCACGCTCATCGATCGCGACCAGGAGGCGCCCTATGACCGACCGAACCTGTCCAAGGACTACCTGGCCGGAAGCGTCCAGGAGGAGCAGCTTCCGCTCCACCTGAGCGCCTATTACGAGGAGCGTAGGGTGGAGCTTGCGCGTGGCCGGCAGGTGACCGCGCTCGATCTCGACCGGAGGCGCCTCACCTTCGATGACGGTACGGCACGGGAGTTCGGCGCGATCGTTCTCGCCACCGGCGCCGATCCGGTTCGGCTCGCGATGTCCGGCGAGCCCGGCCCGCCCGTTCACTACCTGCGCACCCTGGCCGACAGTCGCGCGATCATCAAGTCGGCGGAGGGGGCACGCCGCGCGGTCGTTCTGGGCGCGAGCTTCATCGGGCTCGAAGTCGCCGCGTCGCTCCGCGCGCGGAAGATCGAGGTACACGTGGTCGCGCCCGGTCGGCGCCCGCTCGAGCGCGTGCTGGGCCCGGAACTCGGCGACTTCATCCGCGGCCTCCACGAGCAGCACGGGGTTGTCTTCCACCTCGGTAAGAAGGCGAGCGGCCTCACGCGCGGGGGCGTGGTGCTAGAGGGAGGCGAGCGACTCGACGCGGACTTCATCGTCGCGGGCATCGGCGTCAGTCCGGCGACCGCGCTCGCCGAGAAGGCGGGACTGCTGGTCGAGAAGGGGATTGTCGTGGACGCCTACCTGGAGACGACCACCAAGGGGGTCTTCGCGGTCGGCGACGCCGCGCGCTGGCCGAACCCGCGCGGCGGCGGCCTCGTGCGCATCGAGCACTGGGTACTGGCCCAGCGGCAGGGCCAGGCCGTCGCCCGCACCATCGTCGGCGAGCGCGCGCCCTTCACCGACGTGCCCTTCTTCTGGAGCCAGCACTACGACATCTCCATCAACTACGTGGGCCATGCCGAGCGCTGGGATGCGATCGAGATCGACGGCAGCCTCGAGCAGCACGACGGGAGCGTGCGCTATCGGGCGGGTGGTCGGGTCCTGGCGGTGGCAAGCATCTTTCGCGACCGGGAGAGCCTCGAGGCCGAGCTGGCCATGGAGCGCGAGACTGGAGAGGTTCATGATTGACGAGTGGAAGGCGAGACCTGACCGACCGGCCGAGGTGCCGCTCCTTCATCTGCATCTCAGCGAGCAACTGGAGCGGCTCAGGCAGGAGCCCACGTGGCGTACGAGCGGACGCAACGCGATCACCTTGGCCAAGGAGCCCGCGCTTCGCGTGGTACTGATGCTGCTCGGCAAAGGAACCAGGATCTCCGAGCATCAGGCCGCCGGCCCTCTGACCTTCCACGTCCTGAGTGGCTCGGTGACCTTTCGGGCCGGCGACCGTGCGCAAGCGCTCGGGCCCGGCGAGCTCATCGTGCTGGAGTCTGCCATCGCGCACGAGGTGAAGGCTCTCGAGGAGAGCGCCTGCTTGCTCACCCTTGCCGGAGCCGCCTAGGATAGGGAGGGACGGCCATGCCGCGCGCGTTCAAGATCGGTGACCACGTGAGCTGGAACTCCGAGGCCGGGCGCGTGAGCGGGTTCATCCGACGGAAGGTCAGCGCGCCGGTCGAGTTCAAGGGGTACACCGTTCGCGCCTCGAGGGAGGAGCCCCAGTACCTGATCGAGAGCGACAAGACCGGCCATCTGGCCATGCACAAGGGGTCGGCGCTCCGCAGACTACAGGGTCGCGCCGGGGCGCGAACGAAGTCGCGGAGCCGGGGCCGCCGGCGCGGCAAAGGCTCCTGACCATGATCCGACTGAAGCGAGTTTATGAGAGGCCGTCCCGAATGGATGGCGCACGAATCCTGGTCGATCGCCTGTGGCCGCGCGGTTTGACCAAGGAGCGGGCGGCGGTGACGCTGTGGCTGAAGGACGTGGCCCCCAGCACGGAGTTGCGCAAGTGGTTCGGCCACGCCCCGGCCAGATGGAAGCAGTTCCAGGCGCGTTACCGGAAGGAGCTCCGCGGGAAGAAGGATGCCGTCGAGCTGCTGAAGCGGAAGAGCAATGCGCATACCGTGACCCTCGTCTACGCCGCGCGGGATGAACAGCACAACGAGGCGTTGGTCCTGAAAAGAATCCTCGAAGGCGGCCGGTGATGAGGACCCTCTCGAACGCCATCGAGGGACTTGTCGGCCGAGGCTTCACGGCGAACTTCGGCGTGGTGGGCGATCGGCTCCGAGCGTTCGACAGCGGGAAGACATTCGGGGCACACGAGCTGATCATTCGGGAGTTCCAGCGGTTCGAAGGCGTGTCGGACCCCGACGACATGGCGATCGTGTACGCAATCGAGAGCGCGGACGGGACCCGGGGGTCGTTGGTGGACGCCTTCGGCACCTACGCGAGCCCCACCGTGAGTGCGTTCCTGCGTGACGTGCCGATTCGACGGACCGTGGAGCCTGGCGTGGTAGGGACGGCATGAGCTATCAACCGATCGAGAACTACGGGGTCATCGGGGACCTCCACACGGTGGCGCTTGTCGGGATGGACGGATCGATCGACTTCATGTGCGCACCCCGCTTCGACTCGGCGTCCGTCTTCGCCGCCCTGCTGGACGATGAGCGGGGCGGGCGCTTCCAGCTCGCCCCCCTCCTCGAGGGCGCGCGGCAGAAACAGCTCTACCTGCCCGACACCTGTGTTCTCCTGACGCGCTTTCTCTCCAACGATGGTGTGGCCGAGGTATCGGACTTCATGCCGATCGGCGACGGCCGGCACGCGCACGATGTCGTCCGGCGCGCAAAGACGGTCCGCGGCGAGGTCCGCTTCCGCATGGTGTGCCAGCCGTGCTTCGACTACGCGCGGGCGCCGCATACCGCCGAGCGGACCGCCGACGCGGTGCGCTTCGTCGCCGGGAGCGGGCCCGCCATCGCGTTCCTCCTTCGCGCCTCCGTCCCGGTGCGCATCGTGGACGGGGCGGCGGTGGCGGAGTTCACCCTTCGCGCCGACGAGTCGGCGTCCTTCGTCTTCGAGCAGGTGGAGCCGGGTGGGGAGTCGCCGTCCGGCGCCCCCGACTACGTCGCGCGGGCGTTCAAGGAAACGGTCAACTTCTGGCGCGGCTGGGTGGGCCGCTCAACCTACCGTGGCCGGTGGCGGGAGATGGTGAATCGCTCCGCCCTGACGCTGAAGCTCCTCACCTCTCGACCCTTCGGGTCGATCGTCGCCGCCCCCACCTTTGGCCTGCCCGAGTGGGTCGGAGGCGGGCGGAACTGGGACTACCGTCACACCTGGATTCGGGACGCGTCGTTCACGCTCTATGGCCTCATGCGGCTCGGCTTCACCGACGAGGCGGGGGCCTTCATGCGCTGGGTGGAGGACCGGTGCGCGGGGCTGGAGCCCGACGGGTCGCTCCAGATCATGTACAGCATCGACGGCAGCAAGATCCTGACCGAGGAGAGCCTCCCGCACCTGGAGGGCTACAAGGGTTCCCGGCCGGTCCGCATCGGCAACCTGGCCCACACCCATCTCCAGCTCGACATCTACGGCGAGCTGATGGACTCGATCTACCTCTACGACAAGTACGGCGCGCCGATCTCCCACGACCTGTGGACCAACGTCGTCCGCTTCATCGACTGGGTCGGCCGGCACTGGCGGGAGCCGGACGAGAGCATCTGGGAGGTGCGGGGGGACCGCCAGGAGTTCCTCTACTCTCGCGTGCTCTGCTGGGCGGCGATCGACCGGGCCATCCGCCTCGCCCGCAAGCGCTCCTTCCCGGCTCCGCTCGCGCGCTGGCACGAGGAGAGGGACGCGATCTATCAGGACATCTTCACGCACTTCTGGGACGCGGGCGGGAAGGCATTCGTGCAGGCCAAGGGCTTGACGGCGCTCGACGCGTCCTCCCTTCTCCTGCCGCTCGTCAAGTTCATTGCCCCGGCCGACCCGCGCTGGGTGTCCACCCTGCGCGCGATCGAGCGCGACCTGGTGAGCGACTCCCTCGTCTCCCGCTACCGAATTGGAGATCACTTCTCCGACGGGCTCGAGGGCGACGAGGGCACCTTCAACATGTGCTCGTTCTGGTACGTCGAGTGCCTGTCTCGGCTGGGCGATCTCCAGCAGGCGCGCTTCGTCTTCGAGAAGATGCTCGGCTACGCGAACCACCTCGGACTCTACAGCGAGGAGCTCGGCCGCCGGGGCGAGCACCTCGGCAACTTCCCGCAGGCGTTCACTCACCTAGCGCTCATCAGTGCTGCGTACGACCTCGACCGCCGGCTCTCGGTCGCTGGCCACTCGGCCTGAGCCGCGCCATTGTAGTGTGTGGGTGTCCTTTCCTGGACGAGTTCGGAGTCCCCGTAACGAGGCCGTTCTGGCCATCGGAGGAAGAGTCATGATCAAGATTGCGATCAATGGGCTCGGCCGGATCGGACGTGCTGTGTTCAAGCAGCTGTCGAGGACGGAGCGTTTGAGCTGGTGGCGGTCAACGACCTCGCCTCGGCGGAAGAGCTCGCCTACCTACTCAAGCACGACTCGGTGTACGGCCGGTATGAGCGTGACGTGCGGGCAGAGAACGGGCGCCTCGTCGTCGGTGGGCAGTCCTGCGTCGCGCTGAACGAGAAGAACGTGAGCAACTTGCCATGGAGCGGCCTGGCGGTGGGAATCGTCCTGGAATGCACGGGCGTGTTCACCAGGCAAGCGGAACTCGAACGTCACGTCGAGGCCGGCGCCAAGCACGTTATCCTCTCCGCGCCGATCGAAGGAGGCGATGTCCCCACCATCGTCCACGGTGTGAACCGCGCCAACGAGAGGGCGACCATCATTTCCTGCGCCAGTTGCACGACCAACTGTATAACCCCCGTGATCGAGATCCTCGGCCGCCGGCTCGGTGTTCTGAAAGCGACCATGACAACGGTTCACGCGTATACGGCAAGCCAGGCGCTCGTCGACCGACCCGACGAGGACCGCCGGCGAGGACGCGCGGCGGCCACCAACCTGGTGCCGTCGACGACCGGGGCTGCGAAGGCCACGACCCGCGCGCTCCCCGAATACCAGGGTAGGTTCGATGGCCTGGCGGTCCGTGCTCCAGTAGCAGTCGGATCCATCGCCGACATCGTGTCTTTGGTCGCGCGGCCGACCAGCGCTGATGAAGTCAACCGCATCTTCCGAGAGGAGGCGCGGAGCGACCGTTATCGTGACATCGTCGGTACCTCCGACGAGGCGCTCGTCTCGACCGACATCATCCGTGACCCGCGCGCGTCTATCATCGATTGCACCCTTACCCAAGTCGTCGACGGTGATCTGGTCAAGGTGATGAGTTGGTACGACAACGAATGGGGGTATGCCGCACAGCTGGTGCGAGAGGCGAAGGCCATTGCCGGCACGAGCGGATAGTGATCGATCGACGATCGGCTCAAAGGTGGCTTCGAGCTCACGCCGCCCAGTCCCGAGCGTAGCATCAGGCGGGCGACGTGCGGAGCTCGAAAGGCCCGGCGCGGATGCTGGGCGGATCGGCGGCGGGAGCGGACACCAGTCATGGTGAAGACCTCAAGGTTACTTCCCCCCGAGAGTGCGAATGTAGCGGACGACGGCCCAACGGTCGTTGTCAGACAGGTGCCGCCACGATGGCATGGGACCTCGTCCAGTCGTGATCTTCCAGAAGATCTCGCCGTCCGACTCCTTCTGTACTCGCACGGACGTCCAGTCTGCCGGCTTCGGATTCAGCGCGACCGCTGCGGCCATCCAGGGGCGGCTGCGAGGACCAAAAGGCGGATGGTTGTTGCGGCCACCCCGCGTCACCATGCACTAGCCATCATGGCACGGGAACTATTGGGTTTTCCTGACGCTCTTGATCGGCACGTGGCGTCGTTCGACGAGATGTGAGTCTCAGGACCGCACACCGGTCAGGCCATCCGCCCGAAGGGGACGAGAGCCCTCCTTAACCCCCCTTCGGGCGGACGCGGCAGATGTCTACTCCTCGCCCCAACATCTACCAGACTGGATGAGCGAGACTGCGCGTTCACCCTTCCTAGGTGTTAGGTGGGGCTGCGGAGATGTCGGCAAGCGCCGATCGCGGGTCACGCTCGACCGCCAGGTCGCCGATGCTGACGATGCCGACAACCTTGCCGCGCTTGACCACCGGCAGGCGACGGACCGCCCGCTCTCGCATGAGTTCGACCGCCCGCTCCACTGGATCGTCTGGCGAAACTGCCGTCAGGTCGCGGCTGACGATTTCCTCGATGAGTGTCACGCGGGGATCGCGTCCCTCAGCTACGACGCGCACCACGATGTCGCGGTCGGTCACGAGGCCGGCGATGCCGCCCTTATCGTCGCTTGCGATTACGTCGCCGATATTGTGCGTGCGCATCGTCTCCGCCGCCTCGTGGACGGTGGCGCTCGCGGAGAGCGTCTGCGGATTCGGGGTCATCACGTCGCGAATGCGATCGGCCATGGGAGTCTCCTTTCATGGGTCGCGCATGAGTGTCGGGCCACGACGGGCGCGGTGTACATTGACGCATTCAGCCAACGTCTCGCCCCGCTGCACGGTGGGCAGCAAGGCTTATGCCCATCTATGGATCAGGCCTAATGCCGGGAGATCGGTGTTCGCGGCGGCGCGAAACCGGAAGAGAGTGCCGAGTGGCGATTACCGGGCGGGAACAAGGTGTACCCTGAGACTATATGCGGGCCTGCAACGCTTCGATCCAGGCGGCGCCCTCGTTGCACGTGCCCGCAATTTGCAAGGCAACCATCAGGAGAGGAGCGTCTGCCATGTTTCAGCGCATCGTGGTTCCGACGGACTTCTCGGAATGCTCGCAGGAGGCCTGGGCGGTGGCCAAGCGCGCCGTGGCGGCGCCAGGGAGCGAGCTGGTCCTCACCCACGTGCTCACCGACGTACCGACCTACGGGGAAGGTACGGTGAGCATCGAGACGGCACGCAGTGTTCGGGAGTCGGCCAGGACGTGGGCCGAGGGAGCCCTGGCGGACTGGGTGGACAAGGCCCGCGGGGAGGGGCTCGATGCCCGTGCCGTGTTGCGGACCGGCGTCGTCCATGAGGAGATCGTGACGCTGGCCAAGGGCGAGCAGGCCGATCTGGTCGTGATCGGCACCCACGGCCGCGGCGGGATTAGCCGCGTGCTGCTCGGCAGCGTCGCCGATCGCGTGGTCAGGCTCGCCCACTGCCCGGTGCTCACCGTCCGCGAGCCCTCTTAGGGCGAGGGCGAGGTGGTCGTCCTTGCGCGTGACGGCGGGCGCTCGGCCTTCCGGGCTTGATCAGAGGAGCCGGCGGCCCCGCCTCGTCGAGCGGCTTCTTGATCCGGCCGTCTACCCGCATCCGGTGCATCGCGTGGAGCTCGTCGAGACACACATCTCGTGGGTCCTGCTCGCCGGGGACCGGGTGTACAAGATCAAGAAGCCGGTGAGCCTCGGGTTCCTCGACTTCACCACGCTCGCCCGGCGGCGGCGGTTCTGCCACGATGAGGTGCGGCTCAACCGGCGCCTCACCTCCGACATGTACCTGGGCGTCGTGGAGATCAGGGGGAGCGCGCGGGCGCCGCGCTTCGAGGGGCGGGGCCGTGCGATCGAGGTTGCGGTGCTGATGCGGCGACTGCCCGCCGAGCGCATGCTCGATCGCCTCGTGCGTGCGCACGCCGCCCCGCCGGCGCTGCTCGACGAGATCGGGTCCACGGTGGCGCGCTTCCATGCCGCCGCCGATACCGGCGGCGAGATCGACGAGCTCGGCGGCATCGAGACGATCCGGCGGAACTGGGAGGAGAACTTCGCCCAGACCGCCGCGGTGGGTCCGGAGCTCCTGGCGGACGAGACGCGCCGCCGCGTGCGCGAATACGTGGAGACATTCCTCGAGCGCGAGGAGGGGCGGTTCGCGGCCCGGGTCGCCGCGGGACGCAGCCGCGACTGCCACGGCGACCTGCAGGCTCAGCACGTCTGCTGCGCGGAACCCGTGCAGATCTTCGACTGCATCGAGTTCAACCACCGGTTCCGCTTCGGCGACGTGGCCGGGGAGATCGCCTTTCTCACGATGGATCTGGAGCGGCTGGGCCGCCCGGACCTGGCGATCCGCTTCCTGAACGCCTATCTCGAGGAGACCGGAGACTACGAGGCCGTGCCGCTTCTCGACTTCTACTGTACCTACCGGGCGTGGGTGCGGGGCAAGGTGACGGCCTTCCAGGTGACCGGATCGTCCGATCACGAGGCGGACCGCGCGGACGAGGCCCGGGCCCTGTTCGAGCTGGCCGGGCGCTTCGCCGCGCCCCGCCGGCGCCCGCGCCTGGTGATCACCACCGGCGTCATGGGCACTGGCAAGAGCACCGCCGCGCGCCTCGTCGCGTCCCGGCTCGGCGCCATCGTGGTGCGGACCGACGGGGTTCGGAAGCGGCTCGCCGGCGTGCCGCTGCGCGAACGGGTAGCGCCGGCCTTCGGGGAAGGGCTCTACGCTTCCGAGATGGGACGGCGGACGTATGTTGAGGCGGCGCGGCTAGCCGATGAGCTGCTCCAGGCCGGCTGGCCCGTCATCGTCGACGGCAGCTTCTCGCATGTCGCGGAGCGGGCGCAGGCCCGCGCGGTGGCCGAGCGCCACGGCTTGCCGTTTGCCGTGCTCTGGTGCGACGCTCCCAACGAGGTCCTCGTAGAACGGCTTCGACGCCGGGGCGAGGACCGGCACGAGGTCTCCGACGGTCGGGGCGAGCTGCTGGCGGAACACCGGGCCCGCTACGAGTCGCCAGCCCACGAGCCGGGGGTGATCCGCCTCGACACGAGCGGCGAGGCCGAGGACGCCGTCGAGAGAGTCACGACCGCTATCGATTCCAGGTAGACCGTCATGCGATCACCTCGGCGAGACTGATGACCACCCCGTCGGGATCATGGGGCCACGACGTGCAAAGCAAACCCAAGGAGCACGATCACCGCCTCGATGAGGCCGATCGAAGTCATCCTAAGCAGGAGCAGTAGTTTGACGTAACACCAGATCGCGAGCCGGCCTAGACAAATTCAAGTTATTGGTCACTACGGTGATTCTAGGAGGACCATGACAATGGCGACGTGGGTGATATAGGTTCGGCTGACTGGTCCCCACCGGAGAGTCCAAGACCTGGCAGAAAGAACTCGATCAGATCAAGGCCAATCAGCTATACACGGAGACGGTTGAGGCACTGAGGCCGAGATACCCGGACGTGAAGCCGTAGTCTGTAGCCTCACGCAGGCGCCCGTGAAGGGCCGGGAGCCCTGGGTGGGACATGGACCGGCAATCGCCTAAAGGGAACCGGCGAGCACGCCGCTCTTCGGCAAGGAACCACTGAGCCGATGCTTGAGAAGCCGTCAACCTAGATGTCCTTCGCAACATGGTCAACGTGCTGCTGCGCGAAGGCACCGCATTATCGTGAACACCAGAGCTCGAAGGGCACCCTCTGAGGGCGGCCCACCGTCTTTCGGGGCGAGTGGTACACCGCCCTCCTACTTAGTTCTCGAATACCTGCCCAGGGCTCACGGTGATCGCGCCGTACCAGCCTGAAATCGGGGCACTCGCAGGTGAGTTGTAACTTGCCCCACCGGCGCGCGAGAACTGGTCGTCCCGTACCTCATTGCTCGCGCATCCGAGGACCGCGGGGGCGATGCCGATCACGAACACGATCATCCGTGCCTTCATGACTCATGCCCTCCCTCAGTCTGAAACACTGCCGCTCATGGGACACGACGCACTTGATCCGAGAGAGCTGGCATAGCCCATGCCATGCGGGCGATTACGACGCAAGAGCGCGAGTTTGCCAAAGTGCTCGCGTTTCCCTCATGGGAGCGGAAGGAACTACCGTGTAAATCTGCTTGGACACGGACAAAACAGGAGCGCAGGCGAATGTATAAGCGAAACGACTCGGAAACAGGCGAACACGACGACCAACGCGCTCGGTCTCTGCTTATGTGGCGGGAGGTCATGCAAGCGGAGGCGCCGCGGAGCGAGCTTCTGCTGAAGCGGTCAGCGAGCGGGGACCAAGTAACACGCGCACCTAACCCGCCCGTGGATCGGCCACGTCTTAGTCGAGGTGTCCGCTGAGACATCGGGTTGCGCGAGGGCCAGCGCTTGCAAGCTGGCAAGGCCTGCACTTCATTGTGGGCGAGCGTTAGGTGTGAGGCGCGCGCTGGCCTAACGTTCCACGCTCCGTCACAGGGGAGAATCGGGTACCAAGACTGCGGCCCCCGAGAGTCGAATCTCAGTCGGCTTCTAGTTCCGACGCCAAGCTCCACGGCTGCCCCTTCCTTCGCCCGCCTCCCCCGCAGTCGGGCAGCACGCCTTGCCGATCACGAGGGCCGAATGCTCCCGGAGCGAGCGGGTCCGCGCGCGTCCGATGCCAGGACATGGATATACTCGGCCCCATCATGACGTGGATCAGATCGCTGCGCTGGTGGCACACCGCGTTGCTCGCCACCCTGGTCGTGATGAGTCTCTTCCTGGCCGCCTCCTGGGTGGTCCTGCGAGTGTACGGTCCGGTGCTCACGCGCGAGCGCGTCGAGGCGCTGCTCTCGGAAGCGCTGGGGCAGCCCGCGCGCGTGGGCGCCGTGCACCTGAGCCCCTGGCGCGGGCGGGTGTCGCTGCAGGATCTCGAGGTGGGCACACGCCCGGCCGCGGCCGGCGCCCCCTGGCTCCGCGCGGCGGGGATCGACCTGAGCATCGACATCGCGAGCCTCTGGCGCCGGCAGCTCACGGTGTCGGCCCTGGCCACCGATGTCCAGCTCGACGCCACGGTCCCGGCCACGATCGGCGATGGACCCGATCTCTTCCCCCTGCCGGACTCGTTCGAGGCCGGTCCGCTCCGCATCGGCATCGGGCGGGTCGGCGTGAAGGGCGGCGACATCGTGATCCGCACCGCGGACGGCGACATGACCCTCGAGCTCTCGGGGCCGGTTGTTACCGCGCGGCCCGCCGCGGGTGATCTCGACGTCTCGGGTCGGATCGAGACGCTCCGCGTCGCCGCGCTCGGTCGCCGGGAGCAGCTCACCCAGGTCGCGCTGCAGGGCCGGCTCTCCGCCGATGTCATCACGGTCCGGCAACTCGCCTGGCGGTGGCAAGGCGAGGCGCTGCGGCTCGTCGGGGAGGTGCGCCATCCGTGGACGGCCGAGCCGGAGGCCGCGCTCCGCCTCGACGGCGATCTCGAGCTCTCGGCGCTCGCGCGGCTCGCCGGCTCCGATCAGCAGATCGAGGGCAAGATCCAGATCGCCGTCTATGGCGAGTGGACCGGGCAGCGGCTCCGCCTGGACGATGTCGAGGCCCGCTTCGGCACCGGGCGACTGCGGGGACGGTTCGAGGTGGCGCCCCACGCCGCCGGCGGCACCCGGCTCGCTCTCGATCTACGCGAGGTCGTGCTCCCCGGATCCCTGGCCGCCCTCGGCGCCGGGACGGCCAGCGCCGAGGGCCGCGTGCGCGACGGCGGCGTCGATCTCACGCCCGCCCAGGCGACCTGGCGCGGCCTCGCGATCACGCTCGGCGGCCGCCTCGCGGCAGGCCGGCCGCTGGCGGTGCGCGGCACGCTCACCGCCGATCTGAAGGAGATCGCCCGGGCTCTGAGCCTCGGCGCCCTGAGTGGGCACGCCACCGTCTCGGCAGCCCTGAGCGGCCGCGGCCAGACGCCGGCGGTCGAGGGCCGGGCCGAGGTCACGGCGCTCGTCGTGCAGGGCCACGCCGTCGAGCCGATCGAGGCGTCGTTCCGCCTCGCGGCGTCGCCGGGCCCGGACTCGCAATGGGAGGGCACGATCGAGTCGCCGCGCATCCGGTCGGATCAGCTCGCGATCGAGCAGATCACCGCCGCGCTCGCGGTCGACGGCAAGCGGCTCCAGATCACCCGCGCCCGCGCGCGGGCCGCGGCGGTGCCCGTCGAGGCGACCGGGGTCTGGGAATGGGCCGGGTCGGGCCGCAGCCACGCTGAGCTCGGCCCGGTCTCGCTCGGCGCGATCACCGGCGTTCCGCCCGCGCTGCGCCTGGGCGGCACTGGCCGGGCCACCCTGGACGCCTCGATCAACCCTGGCGTGATCACCGCGACCGCGCGCGCCACGCTCGACCAGGTCACCGCGGCTGGCGTCTCGCTGGGCGCCGGGCAAGCCGAGATGCGCGTGCGCGGGGCGGCGCTCGACGGCGACCTGTCGTTCCCGACCCGTCGCCTGCGAGCAAAGGTGAGTGGCCGGGTCGAGACCAGCAGTGCGCTCAGCAGCACGGTCGAACTGGATGACCTGGCGCTGCAGCCTCTCCTCCGCGAGCTCGGCTCGGGCGCGGCCGAACACGTCGAGGGACGCGTGTCGGCCCGCGGCGAGGCGTCGATCGCGCTCGGCGAGCCGGCGAGCGGGCGCGGCGTGCTCCGGATGACCCCAGACGGTCTGCGTCTCCTGGGCGAGTCGTGGGCCAGCCAGGGCCCGATCGTGCTGCGATGGGAAGGGTCGCGCGTCGCCCTGGAGCGTTTCCAGCTCGACGGCCTGTCCGGGCGGCTGACCGCCACCGGCGTGCTGGTCGGTGCCGAGCATCGGGCGCTCGCGCTCGCGCTCGACCACGCGCGGTTGCCGGGTGCCCTGGCCGAGATCGGCCGTGGCCAGGCCCGCGCCGAGATCCGCCTGGGCGATGGCGCCGTCGAGCTGAGCCGGCTCGACGCGCAGTGGCCCGGCCTGGTGGCCGCCGCCTCGGGCCAGGTTCGCGACGACGGCGCCATCGCGATGACCGCGCGGGTGGAGGCCGAGCTGGCCCGACTCGCGCCCGCACTGGGCGCGCCTGGGGTCGGCGGGCGCGCCACCCTCACCGCCGACGCGCACGGCCGCACCGACGCCCTCGAGGCCACCGGCGCGCTGCGCGCGCCGCGGATCCAGCTGCGCGGCGCGACGGTGAGCGACGTAGACCTGCCGCTGCGATTGACTCGGTCGAGCTTGCGCCTCGAGAAGGGCCAGGCGCGGCTCGGCACGAGCCGGCTCTCGGCGGACGCGAGCGCGACCTGGCCGCTGGATGGCGCGCTGACGGCGGACACGCTGGCCCGCCTGACCCAGATCCGGGCCGAGCTCCGCGCACCGTCGGCGCGCCTGGAAGACGTCTCGCCGCTCCTACCCCCGGCCGCCCAGGGGGTTGGCGAGCTGGCCCTGACCGCGCGCGCGGAGGGCACGCCTCGGGCGTGGCGCGCCACGGGCACGCTCACCTCGCCACGGCTGGAGATGGGGCCGGGTCCGCTCCGGCAGCTGCGGGCCGTCTTCGCCCTGGACGACACGCGCCTCGACGTGACCGAGCTGTCCGTCGACGCGTTCGGCGTACCCACCCGCGGCACCGCCACGTGGGCGTGGGCGGGCGGGGGCAGCGCGAAGGCCACGCTCGGCCCGGTGCCGCTGGCCGGCGTCACCCTCGTTCCCCCCGGTCCCGGCCTCCAGGGCACCGGGCGCGCCACGATCGACGCGAGCATGTCCTCGATCACGGACGTCACCGGCACCGCGCGCGCGGTGCTCGAGGACGTCGCGGTCGCCGGCGTGTCGCTCGGTCGCGGTCAGATCGATCTGTCGGCGCGGGACCGGGAGTACCGCGCCGAACTCTCCTTCCCCGAGCCGCGCCTGCAGGCGAGCGCGCGCGGCCGCGTGGATGCGGCTGGCACGCTCGAGGCCCAGGGCACGATTCCGGACGTCGACCTGGCGCGCCTCACCCGCACGCTCGGGCCAGGGCTCGCCGCCATCGGCGGCACGATCTCGGCCCGCGCCACCGCCCGGGTGCCGCTCGCGGAGCCACAGCGAGGCACCGGGGTCGTCTCGATCGGTCCCCTGCGCCTGACGGTCGCAAACGACACGTGGGAGAGCGCGAGCCCGATCCAGATCCGCTGGGCGCAGGGCGGCTTCTCCATCGCCGACTTCCGGCTCACCGCCAAGCCGGGGGGCTTCCTCGCGGGGGCGGGCACCGTGGGCGCGGACGGCAAGCTGGACGGGCGCGCGACGGCCCAGCTGCCGCTCGCCATGCTCGGCGCGATGCGGCCCGAGATCCGCGAGATCGAGGGCACGCTCGATCTCGCGCTGCGGGCCTCCGGCACGCTGGCCGCGCCGGCCTTCATAGGCGACGGCGCCATCCACCGCGGCAACCTGCTCCTGCGCGACCGCCCGCAGACGCTACACGACATCGAGGCACGCCTCGTCTTCTCGACCCAGGGAGTGCAGGTGCGGGACGCCACCGCGGCGATGGGCGGCGGTCGGCTGCAGGCCCAGGGCGACATCGCGCTGCAGGGCTGGCAGCCCGGCGCCTACCGCTTCAAGCTGCGGGCGAAGGACGTCTCGGTGGGGCAGATCGAGGGCTTCTCCAGCGCCTGGGACGCCGACCTCGAGCTGAGCGGGATCACCCGCGAGGCGCAGCTCATCGGCCGGGCGCGCCTCGTGCGTGGCGCCTATCGGCGCGACCTGTCCGTCCTATCCCTCGTGCTGTCGCCGGCGCAGGCCGCCGCCGTCGATCCGGGCACCCCGCTCCGCCTGCGAATCCGGGTGGACCTCGACGACAATCTGGTGGTGCGTAGCCGCACCGCGGACCTGCGCGGGGGCGGCGTCCTGACCATCGAGGGCACCACCGCCCGGCCGGTCGTCTTCGGCTTGGTGGAGAGCCGGGACGGCCGCATCAATTTCCGCGGACGCGACTGGAGCGTGACCGGCATCACGGTGCGCTTCGCCGACCCGCGCCGCCTCGACCCGTTCCTGGACGTGCTCGCCACCTCGCGCATCGCCGAGTACGACGTGACCATGCAGGTCACCGGGCCGCTATCGAACATCACGGTGCGCTTCAGCTCGACGCCCCGTCTGTCCCAGAACGACCTGTTGTCTCTGGTGGCCTTCGGTGCCACCGGCGCCGTCCTCCGCGAGTCGCCCGCCACCGTGCTCCTGAGCGAAGCGGGCAAGATGCTGGCCCAGGACGTGTTCGGCGTCGATCCCGGTGTTAGCGGCCTGCGGATTAGCACCGGCTCGTCGGCCGCCAGCGAGAACGCGAGCGAGATCCACGGGTTTCGGGGCGAGGAGCGGAACGCGTACAACCGGTCGCGCAACACCCCGGGCGCCCGCAAGGACACCGTGCACGTCGAGTACCAGCTCTGGGCGCCGGTGTACCTGTCCGGTGAGTACGATCGTGAGTACGGCTACGGGGCCGACGTCGTGTTTCGCTTTCGCTTCCGGTGAGCCGGTCGCCGTGATCGGTCGTCGCGCACGGCGCGTTCTCGCGGGGGTCATCCTGCTGACGGCCCTCGGGGGCTCCGCCGCAGCCGAGCCGCCGGTGGTGACATCGGTGGAGATCTCCGCGGATGCTCCGCTGCGCGAAGAGGCGCAGGTGCGGGCCACGATCGGCGATCTGGCCGGCAAGCCCCTCTCCCGCGATGCGGTGCGCGCCTCTGTCGATCGTCTGTGGGCACTGCAGCGCTTCTCGACGATCCGCGTCCAGGAGATCACGGTGGCCGGCGGGCTGACGCTGCGCTACGAGTTGACCCTCCGCGTCCCCATCCGGCACATCGCGTGGGAGGGCGAGCCGGGCATCGATCTGGCCGCGGCGGTGGCCGCGGCCGGCCTCGCTATCGGCGAGGAAGCGTCCCCGGAGCGCCTGGCCCGAGCCGAGCGCGATCTGCTCGCACGCTACCGGGAAGAAGGCTATCTCGGCGCGCGCGTTCGGTTCCAGACCCAGGCGGTGCCGGGCACCAGCGAGCGGGATGTGACCGTGTTCCTGGACGCGGGTGGGCCGACGAAGATCGGCACGGTGCGCCTCGTGGGCGACACCGGATTGCCGGCCGCGCAGATCGAGAAGGTGCTCAAGCTCAGGGAAGGCGAGCGCTACCGCGAGTCGCGCATGCGTGACGGGGTGCGCGCCGCCGAGGAGCGCCTCCGGCAGGAGGGCTATTACGGCGCGCGCGTCGCCGCCCGCCCCGAATGGCACCAGGACCGGAACCGGGTGGATCTGGAGGTCGGGGTCACCGCCGGCCCGCGCTACCGGGTCGAGCTCGCGGGGCGCTCCGCGCTGTCCGAATCGACGCTCAAGTCGCGGCTGACCTTCCCGGAGACCGGATCGGCCGATGCCTTCGAGCAGGAGGCGAGCGCGCATCAGCTGGAGGCGGCCTACCGGGAGCATGGATACCACTTCGTCACCGTGAAAGCGCACGAGACGCGCGACGGCGACGTCCACGTGATCCACTTCGCCATCGATGAAGGGCCCCGGGTGATCATTGAGTCGGTGACCTTCACGGGCGAGCATTCGGAGCCCGCCGAGGAGCTCGCCAAGCGCATCGAGACGAAGCCGCCCGGCCTATTCCGCCGCGGGCTCTTCCGCCACGACACGCTGGAGCGCGACGTCGGCGTGGTACTGGCCTATCTCCGCTCGCTCGGCTACGCGGAGGCCACCGTCGGCCCGCCCCAGGTCCACTTCTCCGACGACCACACCCGGGCCCAGGTGGTGATCCCAGTGCGTGACGGGCCGCGGATCACCACCGGCGCCATCGCCATCGAGGGTGCACACCTCGTCACCCGGGCTCAGATCGACGCCGCCCTGCCGTTCAAGGTCGGCGCCCCCTGGGAGTCCCGGCAGCCAGAGGACGGCCAGCGCGCGATCGAGCGGCTCTACGCCGACCGTGGCTACCACGGCGCGATGGTGCGCGTCCAGACCACCCGCCGAGACTCGACGGTGGACGTCCGCTACGACATCGTGGAGGGCGAGCAGACACGCATCGGGCGCGTCCTGGTGCGCGGACTCCTGCTCGCGCGCGAGAGCATGGTGCGGCGGACCCTGCCCTTCCAGCCGGGCGATGTGCTGCTCCCGGACAAGCTCATCACCGGGCAGCGGCGGCTCGGGGACATGGCCGCCTTCGACTCGGTGTCGATCGATCCGCTCCGTCCACCGCCGAACCCGTTTGCCGATGTGGAGGTCACGCTCCGGGAGCGGAAGCCCTGGCACTTCGACTTCGGGCTCGGCTACGCCACCGCAGAGGGGGGCCGCGGCTTCGTCGAGCTCGGCCACGACGATGTCTTCGGCACCGGAGCCAGCCTCAGCATACGCCAGCGTCTGAGCGGGGGCGGCGACGTCACGAGCTTTGCGCAGCGCACCGACGTCCTCGGCCGGGTGCCCTTCCTGCTCGGCACGCCGTGGTGGCTGGACGTCGACATCTTCCAGGCGTCCAGCCGCCAGCTCGGCTACGACCTCAGCCAGTACGGCATTTGGCTGGACGCCCATCGCGAGCTCTTCCCCGACCGGATCCGCGGGCTGCGCGGGGACCTGCGGTACCGGATAGTGCAGGCTCGCTATTCGGACGTCGATCCGAGCCTCACGGCCGAGGACGTGGAGCCCGGTACCCAGCTCATCATCAGCGTGACGCCGATGCTCACCCTGGATCGGCGCGACGAGCCGCTGGACCCGACACGCGGCAGCTTCCATCAGGTCGCGGTGGAGACCGGCGCGCGGGTGCTCGGCAGCGACGTCCAGTTCGTCAAGGGACAGTTCGAGACCCGGTGGTACTTCGACTGGGTACCCAAGACGGTCATCGCGGTGGCCGGACGCCTCGGGCTGGCCTCGCCCTACGGCGGCACCGACGTGCTGGTGATCCAGGACCGGTTCTACGCCGGCGGGGCCACCACCGTCCGCGGCTACCGGGAGGACCGTCTCGGACCACTCGATGCCCGCGGCAACCCGGTCGGCGGCAACGCCACGGCGGTCCTGAACCTGGAGTGGCGCTTCCCGCTCTATCGGTGGCTGGGCGGGGCGGTGTTCGTCGACAGCGGTGCCGTGACGCCCAAGATCTCGGACCTCGACTTCGGCGCGCTTCGCACCGGCGTCGGCGGAGGGCTCCGCCTCAAGACCCCGGTCGGCCCAATCCGCTTTGACGTGGGCTACGCGCTGGACCGTCTCGGTAACGACTCGCGGATACAGTTCTACGTCACCTTCGGGAACCCGTTCTGATGCGCGTCGGGTGGGCGACGGTGGTGCTCCTGCTCGCGCTGGTCACCGACGGCGAGGCGGTCGACGCTCGCCGGCCAGACGCGGGTACGCTGCTGGACACGGTGGTCGCGGAAGTCGCCGGGCGCGCGATCACGCTGAGCGACGTGGCGCTCGCGCGGACGCTGGGCGTGCTGGGCCTCGAGCCGTCGACCGCGCCGATCACCGACGCGGAGCTGGCGAAGTACCTGGACGCCCAGCTCGCGTTGCGCGAGGCCACCCAGCTCGCCATCGAGGTGCCGGCCGCCGACGTCGACCGGGCGTGGGAGCAGGCCGGCGGCGCGGCCTTCGCGGCCCGGCTGGCCCGGGTCGGCATCGCCCCCGCGTGGGCCCGGCGTCTTTTCGAGGAGGACCTCCGCGTCGACCGCTTCGTGGAGCTCCGCTTCCGGTCCTTCGCCTTCGTCACCGACTTCGACGTGGACGAAGCGCTCGGCCCGGGGCAGCACGACGCGGCCACGCGGGCGAGCACGCGCGACCGCCTGCGCGCCGAGATGATCGCGAAGGCCTTCGCGGCCTGGCAGGAGGACGCGCGCCAGCGCATCCCGATTCGCCGGGTCCCGGACGTGACCGGTCCCTGGCCGACCCCCTTCACGCTGGAGCCGGCGGGCGGTCAGCCGAGATGATAGGTGGAAGCGAAGTGAGCAGGCCGCAGAGGGTGAGCGCGGCCACGACCCTCGGCAGTCTCATCATCGCGTCCTCCCTCTTCCACGCACAGCGAGCTTGTCTGCCCAGACCAGCGCGGCGATTCCTGGTGCAACCGTCAACGCGGTCACGAACCAGCTGGCGAAGTTGAACGGACTCAAGAGCGTCATCACCCCGCCGAAGCCCTCCTTCATCCAAACCCCGCCGATCCCAACGAGGTCTTAATCTCCATCTCGTCGCTTCTCCTCCAAGGTCGTCCAATGTTCACGCCGCTTCCAACATCCGCTTCACGAGCCACACCATGAAGAACAGTCCGACGAGGCTGAGGACGAGAGCAACGAGGCAACCGATTAAGCTGCCGAGGCATCCTACGAGACCAGTGACTAGCCCTCCGACGGTTGAGCCAACCGCACCCACCGCGCCCTTGAGATCGTCCCAGATGCTCCCCGACGCCGCTGGCAGTGCTGCATCGGACTTGCGCCTTAGGTAGCGCTCTGCGGCTCCTAGGTAACGCTCTGCGGCTCCACTGATCACCCACACCGCAACGAATGAAAGCACGAGGAACGCCATCAATCCCAGAACGCCGAAGGCATCGCCCATGGCTAGGTGTGTTCCTCCTTCGCATTGCGCGTCCTGGCCGGGAGCATACCCGAAGATGCTAGGTGCTCGCTCGACTCGCGGTCACCCTGACGGTCAAGCGGGGCGCGAGACTTCAGACGTCACTGCCGCCGGGACGGCGAGGGTGATGCAGTCGCGGTGGACTTCGCAGAGGATGCCAGCGCAGCGAGACCGGACGAGCTACTGACCGGCCCTCACCGGCGTGATCTTGCGCGTAGCGGGCGAACCGATTCGTCTTCGGGGGCCGAGTAACCACCTTGGCAGAACGTCCTTGACCGGACCACCCGTGGGTGTAGGTTGAGTCGTCCCATCGCGTCACGCCTAGACGATGCGGCCACGGAGGGACCTATGCCGCCCAAACCTTCTTGGCGCGTGACGTGTTCATGCGGTTGGGAGTGGGAATGCTCGTCCGAGTGGGCCGCGAAGTCAGCCGCCAGGCTCCATCCGCAGCTAGGCCCCTTGGACGTGAAGCACGACGCCCGCGTTGACCCGCCCGAGGGATTCGGAGACGAGCAGCAGTTCCCGTTGACGTAGCGGCGCTCTCGCTCGCCTCCCCGAATCACGTTCCCGCCCGCAGGCTCACGGATGCGCGATGGTTTCGGACGCGAGAGCGTCTTTGCGCTTGGCGGGTCAGCTATCCGGAACCAAACCTACCCGGAGAGCACGTCCCCATTCCCCCCGGGTAGATCCAAGAAGCGAAGCGTGGGAGCCTTTGAGGCGAATTCACGGATCTTCTGCTCTATCGCTTTCGTCCTGGACTGATGCGAGCGCCCTCCTGGACGGTCCCTTTATGCCCGCGCGGGAAGTGTCGTCAAGAGGAAGGACTTTTTCACCCGCAAACTGGCTTAGCAGGCTTCGAGACGTCAAGTTAGAGAATCGGAATGCAAGGTTAGGAACCCGAAGGGGGCAGCCTCAAGAGGGCGGCTCCTTCGGGCGCTGGCCGGGCGGCTTGGCGCGCGCCCGCTGATCCAAGGTGAAGTGGAAGGCGACGTAACACCGGGTGCTCCTCTCTGGCGGGCACCACGACAGCCCACCTTGTGCCTCCCGCCCAACCCGCCTATACTCGCGGCGCGCTACGCCCCCTGAGGAGAAGGCAGAGGGCCTTTGTGTGCTCCCACCGCGGGCGGTATGGTACACACTGCGATCACGCCATCGGTACGGCGCTACTGGTGAGCTACACGGAACGCGAGGGGATCAGGGAGGCGTCCGGCGTGGTGCGCGCAGAGTGGTAGAGCCCGAAGGGGCAGCCTCTGGAGGGCGGCTCATCCGCTCCGGGCGATGGCCGGGTGCCTCGCCGCCCCTGCCTGGCGCTCAGCATCTTGCATGCTGGCCAGAAGCACCGGGTCTCCTATTATCGGCACGATGGTCGGCGAGGTCACCGGATTCCTGCACATTGTCCGGGTTGACGGCCCCATCGATCCCGTTATCGCCGAGTACCGCATCGCGTTCGCGCCGGTGGGTGGCCGGCTTGGGAGTCGGCACGCGACCGTCCATGGACTGGACCGTCTCACGGGATTCCTCCGCCGGGCGCGTGTCCCGACTCCGGAGATCGAGCGCGCGTGGCGAGCTCTCGCGACGAGGCGAGTCCACTCCATCGCCCGCGTAGGGCTCACGCCCGCCCAGATGGAGGCGCTCGGGCTCTAGCCAGGACTGCGCGTCCCCTTCGCGTCAGATCTTGAACACGTGCAACGTTTTCAGAGGCGCCTGGTAGCCGACCTAACGACGCCCTTGCCGCACCTCGGTAGTTACCTCCCGCGCCCCACGCCGCGCGGTCACGCAAACCTGCGATAAATCACACGGCCGCCCACTGGAACGCGCCTTGCTCGTAAGTGGCCTGGGCTCGTTGGAGGACCCGGACGATGCGCTACGACCGCTACGGCAGGTACGACCGGACACGCCCTCGGACCAAGCGCCCCGAGCGTGTGCGAGTGCGAAGGTCAGCGATGCCGCCCCCGCGGCGCGGTATGGCGAGGGCCGCTCATGCGACTCGTTGAGACCTTGGCGCTGTTGCTGGCGGCGACGGTCCTCTTCATATGGGTGATCCTCGCGCACCCCACCGCAGACGAGCGGGCCCGCCTGCACGATTCCATGGGCCAGAGCACGGGCATTGCGTGGCGATAACTCAGATCGCGAGTGCCCCATCGTCTGCCTGACTCGAAGGCCCCATGATCGCTGACGAGTGGACCAACCCGCTCACGCTCGTTCTGAGCGGAGCCGTCCTCGTGCTCGTCGGCCTTATTCTGGGGTGGGTTGTGCAGGCCGCTCGCGCGCGGCGTCCGCGGAATTCCCGTTGACCCGTGCCCCCTTGCCCGGCGAGCAGGGTAGCGAGCGGACTGGGGCGGTGACGCACCGAATCGGCCGCATCTGGATTCGACGAACGGCCCAGACGTATGACGTCATGTTCGTCCCGACCGGCAATGGCGAGTTTCGCATTAAGACCGAGGACGGTCTCCGGGCCTTTCTCTGGGGTGCTTCGATCCCGGCGGAACGCATTGAAGAGGCGGTCGCCGCGCTTCGTCACGACACGGAACATGAGATCCCGAATGTCACACTGACCTTGGAGCGGATGAGCAAGCTCGGGCTCTGAACCGCTTGCAAAGGAGCAACTCGCCATCACTTCCGCGAGCTGGCTTCCCTGTGCGGCGACGCAGCAGCTTCGCGATCCTCACCAGGAATTCCTTGTGGCGAGCCTGAAGGCGAATCCGGCACGCGGGCCTTACCCTGGTCAACGCACGCTGAAGAGCTACGCCGTGTGCATGTTACCAAATACGGAAGCGCCTGATCATCCGTCAGCACCCCGAAACGGCCGGGCAAATGAAAGGGCGTGGCCATCGGGGTCGGTCAGGTGAAAGTAGCGCTCGCCCCATGCCGCGTCGCTGGGCGGCGTATCCGGCGTGAACCCCCGGGCCAGGACGTGCGCATACATGGCGTCAACGTCGTCGACGTGGAAAATGACGCGCACTGTATTCGTCGAAGGCGACGGATCATCGGCCCTCGCAAGATTCAGGGATTCCGTCCCGACCCTGAACGATGTGAAGGCCTCTGTTTCGCCTCCGTAGGCCATTGAGAAGCCGAGTGCCTCGTAGAACCGGACCGCTCGCCCCATGTTGCGGGTGGCAAAAGTTACGGCACTGATTGAGCGGATTTCCGGCACCCTGAGCACCTGTTCGATCGTCTCACGTTCCAGCCGCCGGCACCCACCGTCTGTGACGGGTGCCAGAGGTGGGACAGCGAGGACAGGACGCGCAGGAAGTGGTAGAGTCTACGGACGAACGCCGGGTAGCTCAGTGGCAGAGCAACTGAGCAACATCAGGCGCCCCCCGACAGTACGCAGCACGACGTAACCCCCGGCAATCAGACCAAACAGCCGTGACCCGCGTCATCCTGTAGCCTCCTCGGTCGACGTGTGTTGGAAACGGAATGGAACCAAAAGGAGCGACCCTCGATCTGAGGTGACGCTGGTGGTTTCGCGCCGGGGTCGCTGACCCGAGGACCCGAGGTTCTGATGATCTTGGCATTCGGAATGCAATCCGCCTACCCATAGGGACGACACGATGGACTCGATGTTTGCGGCCGCGAAGCTCGACGAGGCCCAGATGGCCGCGCTGGGGCATTGCGCCGGGGCGTCCCTCAAGCAATACGGGGCCGGGCAGACCCTCATCCGGGTCGGAGAGCGCGACTTCAAGTTCTTCGTCGTCCGGTCAGGCGAGATCGAGAATGTTAGTGACACCCACCGCACTTTGGGAGATCTGGCCGTCAGCCCTCAAATGATGGCGAGCCCTGACCACACAGTAAGGGCAGTGAATGCTGACTCGAAGCGGACGACGGCGGCACGGTGCAAGGGCCCCGGCTCATACTCGACTGGCGCCGTCGCAAGCCGGCCCCGGAAGCTGGTATAGAGCCGGTAGCGCTCGGTCAGGAACACCGTGAGATCGTCCGGCTCGGCGAGGGCTTCGCCGCGTCAACCGTGATGTTCGCCGCCGCTCCAGTCCTGGCACTCGTGTGATGTATCCGGCGTCTTCCGGTGGCGCGGACCGTCATGCGCGACCAGTGGTACGGCAGGCCATAGGTCAGGTAGTACGGCAGGCCATAGGTCAAGCGCGCCCCCAGCACCGCCGTCACGGCCGCGGCATCGAGGGAAAAAAACCAGATGCCGGGGCCGGACGGCCCCCGCACATGGATCCGGAGGTTCATCTTAGGAAGATCTGACACACACGAGATTGCCGGCAGGAAGGGCGGCCGCAGGCCCATAAGATGGAACGGCGTGAGGCCAACCCAGGCCGTCTGCTGGAGTATCAATCGCCAAGCCGACCGGCAGGCGCGTCTGAAGCAGCGAGGGATCGCAGGGCCAGTGCAGAAACGATATACGGTACCAGTTCTGGAACATTACCGGCAGCCGGACAGGCGCCGGCCGGTCCGGGATATACGGTAGCCGGCCAAGCGCCGGCCCAGGATCCAGCGTTACGGTAGACCGCACGCTTTCCTCCCGGTAACCGCAACCCGGTAATTCCCGCCGTGATTCATGATTTGATCTTGGCCAGCCGTTCTTCGATGCGCCGGATCATCGCCTTCAGCTCTTCATCACTGTCCTTGGACTCGTGGCTGCCCTTATGGATGAACGAGGCCGTCAGCACGACAAACGTCAGGAGCTGGAGGAACTCGGATTGCCAATTTTCCATGGTGGCCGCCAGCCACTCGAAGATATAGCCGGAGCGACCGAAGAGCTCTGCGACCTGCTGATGCTCCTCCTGGTTGGCGGAGAATTTCACCCACCCCGCCCAGGTCTGAAGAACCCATGAAATGAAAAAGAGCGCGGAAAGGATGATGCTCAGGTTGTAGTTCTGCCAGAACCTCCTCAGTCCGGTATTTCTGCGCCCCCGTGAATCCGCCGCCATAGCGCCTAACCTCCTTGCATCCCGCAAAATCGCAAAGAGCGTGCCGGTGTACGGAGTGGGGCGCTACCGACCCCTGCGGCAGGGCCCATCTCCGCCACGTGCCCCGAGCCGGGTGACCTCTCCGGTTAGCAGCAGCGCATACCACTCACAGCCCTTGCTGTTGAGCGCTCGGAAACGCCCGCCTTCGACGTGGGGCAGGTCTACGACGTCAACCGGCGCTCGTTCCTGCTCTTTGCCGGCCTCACCGCGGGCGGGCCCGGCCGCGCCGTCCGGCGCATCGCCCTCGAGCTGACCGCGCTCGGCGCGCGCGACTAGGCGGACGTGTTGGGCTTTCTCCGGCGGCTGTGATCTGGCTGGCCTAGCAAAGCTCACGCCCACCGGCCGGGTATCACGGTGGCGCAGCGGGGGCATCGGCCTTTGCGAAGCGTCATCCTTCTCGTCGCGTAGTTCGCCCGCTGCACGACTTCCAGATGGCACTCCGGACACCGCGTGTGAGACAACTCAACGAGCCGATCCGCAACGTTTCCGACGTAGACATACCTGAGGCCGGTCGCATAGGCGAGGTGGGCGGCGGCTACGAGGACCCGCGTTGAGAGAGCTGGCCGGTCCTTCATCTGGTAGCGGGGAACGAAGCCGTTCAAATGCCACGGGAGATCTCGGTCGATGGCAGCCAGGTCGGCCGCCAGCTTCGCGAGACCTTCGAGGCCGTCATTCACGCCCGGTACAACCATGGTAACGGCCTCGACCCAATATCCTAGCCGACGCGCCTCGCGCAGGGCCGCCAATGGAGCGTCGGGGACTGCGCCAACCAGGCGGTAATGGGCCGCCTCCGTCGCCTTAATGTCGAGACGGAAGACATCGGTGACCGGGCGGAGGAAGGCCAGCGCCTCGGGAGTGGTATTTCCGTCCGAGACCACCGCGGTCGCCAGCCCGTGATGCCGAGCTTCGGAGAATACGGCATACGCCCATTCCGCGGTGATCATGGGCTCGTTGAAGGCACTGACGACTATCCGGCACCCTGCGGCCCGCGCCCGGCTGACCAGCTCCGGCGCGGATATTCGCTCGACGCGAGGCGGAACGAGATCATCGGACCGCAACGCTTGGGAAATGTCAGCGTTACTGCACCACGGACAGCGCAGGTCGCACCCGAACATCCCGAAGGTCAGGCCGAGGCTGCCTGGTTTCAAGTGGTAGATGGTGTTGCGCTCCACGGGCATGACACGCCAGGCCGCGACATAACCAAACGGCACTCGTAGCTCGGACCCCTCACGCCGACGAACTCGACACAAGCCCGCGCCTCCATCCGGGAGCGCGCACCGATGCGCGCAGGCCGTACAGCTCAAACGCCCGTCCAAGCCGCTTTCAGTCAGGACACCCGAGGCTGTGAGCTCCGAGAGTTGCTGCTGAAGGTGGGCCGCGCTTCTTGGCGCTTTCATCAATGTCCTTAAGCTGGAGCTGGATCAAGCTGGGAGCTGAATCGTGCCCTTAGGCCGTCGCCAACCGCTCGCGTATGCCACCCTAGCGTGCCTGATCGAATCACCCGCGGCTAGTCCCTTTGCGGGGGATCCGAATCGCCCGAGCCGGTAAGGATCACTCTGCAAACGCGTAAGCCATCTATCCGCAGTTGGCCCCGCTGACTCCACAGGCCGGCTGATGTTCGGACATTCTACGCGTCTTTGGCGTCAGTTCGATCTTACTGAGACACGGGGGCACGTAGCGCGGTACGGCACGCCGTATGCTCCCTATTGCGACCTATAAAGCTAGAGGGGAGACAGTTGATGATACGAGTAGGCCTTGTGGTCGGGTTGGCTAGCTTGTCTCTGGTCGCCTTGGGTTGCGAGCGGTCGGACACTGCTGGGGAGCGGGCACCGCGAACCGAGTCACCAGCCACGGCTACGCCCCCGGTCCATCCCGCTGTCCCTGGACGGACCGAGCCGTGCCCGGGCGGTCCGGGCGGTTTGAATGCCGCCGGCCATCCGTGCGAGCCACCCACCGCTAAGGGGACGAAGTAGTCCGGCGTCCCCTTCTGCTTAGGCACGCACGAATGCGGTGGGAGGAGTGAACCTCATAACTTTAGGAGAACAGACATGCTGGGACGACTCTTGGTAGCGGCAATTGCCGGGCTCGTGGTGTGGAAATATCGGGATTCACTCCGTGAGTACGCGAAAGGCAACTCCGAACCAGCCAGAGAGAAGGTCGAGGGGCTGCTCCGGACGGTCCAAAGCACGTCCGAGGTCCTGCTCGACCAAGCGAAGGAGCAACTCTCTTCGCGGCTCGGAAGCGCACGGGAAAAGGTCCGCTCGAGCGGGTCGGGGCGCTCGCGACCGACCGGCCGAACAGGTCCGACGGGGACACGTCATTGTCGCGCGCTGGGTCGGTTGACGTCGGGGAAGTGAAGAGCTAACCCCTTGGAAGCTGTAAAGGAAGCCCGAAGCGGCGCCGGGCACTGGCCCGCGCCGCCACCGGCGCCGGTAGGAGATTCGCTAGTGCAAGGATTTGCTGAGTCACACTTACTGTCACACGTACTGTATGTTGCCTAGAGCTCACCCGACGACGGTAGAGTGCGCGCGCCGAGGCTCGCTGTTGCTGTCGTCTCTATGCGGCGGGCTCGGCGTTCTTGTTGCGATAGGTTGCCCGCATTGGTTGGCGAGTATTACCGCGGCTTTTGTGCCGTTCGTCTCTCCGGTCGCTACAAGCACGTCTCTGGCGCCGTTACCTCTCGATAGCCGCTCTTCCTCCAGCCCAACCGAAGCAGCGGCGGCCACCCCGTTTCTCCCGGCACACCGTTTGCTTTGCAGGTGGGTAACATCGCCGGATCTCCTGGCGGTGCTGCGCGGAAGGGGAGTAATGCTCGACCTGACTTTTCTCTGGATCCTAGCTGGCTTCTTCGCCGGATGGTTCATCGTGCGCGGGTTGGGCCGACCGAGCATCGCGGACCGCCGCCGGCGCCTGCGAGAGTCGTTAAGGGCCATGAGGAATCGTAGCCGCCCGACTTGAAGGGGTCGTAGGCAGCATCCCTGATCCGACCTAACCAGAAACGTTAGTCGCTTTGAGCGACTTCGGAGGACTCGTATGGCTTTGAAACTTCTCAAGGATAAAGGAGTTCCGGTGGACAAGCAGGTGTTCACCTGGAAGGACCTGGTTCAAGCGCCCTACTGCAAAGTGACTGACGACGCGTTCACCCGGGTGCGAGTCATCCTGATGAACGGGATCGAGTCGGAAGCCGTCCGATTCTCGCATGCCTGCGCCCGAATGAACGCAGCCCTTCAGGCGCCGTTGGCCCAGATCCGACGCATCGAGCAGCACCAGCAAACCCTGGTGAACTGGCTCAATCCGCCCGACCAGACGCCTCTCGAAACCACGATTGGCTTCGAGCAGGTCGCCATTGAGGTCACGGCCAGCGTGGCCCAGGCCGAGCCGGATCCGTATCTGGCGCAGACGTATCGCTTCGGCCTACTCGAGGATTTCGACCACCTCTACCGGTACTCGGCTCTGATGGATCGCATCGAAGGCAAGGACGCTAACGCGCTGGTCCAGAGCTACTCCGATATCGTCCCCGGGCGGCCGACCGAGCGGGAGCATCGACACCCGCTGGATGACCTCCGGCGCCCGTACAACCGTCAGAGCGCGGAGGCGATCACCAAGCTCAACGCGCTCACCATCATGGCCGGCGAGCATCAGACCCACGACTACTACATGACCATCGGCCCGATGTTCGCCGACCCGATCGCCCGCCAGCTCTATGCGGAGATTGCCTCGATCGAGGAACAGCATGTCACTCAGTACGAAAGCATCATCGATCCAAATGAAACGTGGCTCGAAAAGTGGCTGCTACACGAAGCGGGCGAAGTCTATAACTACTGGAGCTGCGTCGAGTTCGAGACCAATCCCCGGATCAAGAGGATTTGGGAACGGTTCCTTGACTACGAACTCGGTCAGCTTCGGTTCGTGGCGGATCTCTTTCAAGAACACGAGGGACGTGACGCCGCCGAGATCCTGCCGGCATCGCTTCCCGAGCCCATCCGATACGAGAGCCACCGAGAATTTGTCCGCGACGTACTGCGAGCCGAGGTCAACCTCAGCGCAGTGGGGTCCGACTACGTAGAGAGAAGCAAGGAGAGCTCCGCCACCCGCGCCTATCGAGACCAACTGAACGCGAAGGGGTCCCCGTCCGACACGGTCGCGGGGGGCTATGTCTGGATGCCAGGAACCGAACTCGCCACTATGACGGACGATGGACAGCCCGCCGGCGCTCATGCCGGCCGCAAAGGAGCCAAAGATGCCCGCTAATCGGACGAGCCCGGCGAACCGAACGGGGGTCGCCGCGGCCCCAGATCGCGCCGCCCAGATGATCACTGCGGTCGAGGAGTTTCCCCCCACGTCAGAGGGCAATGCGCTGGCCGTTGCCGCTGTACGCGTTCAGTATGCGCGGGAGGGTGCCGACGAGGAGCCCGACCGACTCCGTCTGATCGAGGAGACGTCCCTGTTGCTGGACAAGCTTGGAGAGCGGCTCGCCTTCGAACGAACTGGGACCCGGCTCTACGAAGCCCTGCTATCGAAGCATGACGCCTATGGCTCGTTTGAGGGGGGGCCCTCGCGGGACGACATTACCCTAATCCTGAGCGAGGAGCTGCAGCACTTCCGCTTGCTTGTCGAACTGGTGAAATCCCTGGGGGCGGATCCGACCGAGCTCACGCCGGCGGCCAACGTGCAGCTGACGGCATCGCACGGCGTCGGTCAGGTGCTCGTGGACCCCCGGACAACCCTCCTCCAGTCGCTCGAAGCTATCCTGATGGCGGAGCTGGCCGACAACGAGTGTTGGGAGACACTCACGGGGTTGGCGCGTCTAGCGGGGCACGAGGAAGTGGCCCAGCGGTGTGAAGAAGCGTTGCTCACGGAACAGGAGCACCTGGAAAAGGTGCGAAGCTGGCTGGCGGCTGGGCAAGGCCGCCCGGAGGTGGAGGGCGAAGGGGTCGCGGGAGAAGACCTGGAGGAAGGCTCGCGCCGAAGCGCGTCCGGCGGAAAGAAGATCAGCCGCTCCCGGCCCGGCGCGTCAGGGAAGCGCTCCTCGTAGTGGCCTCGTACCATCAAGTGCGCGGGCATAACGGCGGACCAGGCACTCGGGAGCTGGTCGGCGAGATCGGCAGCCAGCTCGTGCAACTCGCCCAGGCCGAGGTGGAGCTGGCGCGTGCCGAGCTGGCGAGCAGTGTGCGGTCGGCACGTCGGGCCCTGGTGGGGCTCGGCGTGGCGACGGTGGCGGCGCTCGTCGGTGTCACGCTGCTCCTAGTCTCGGCGGTCCTGGGGCTGGCCATGCTGGTGCCGGGCTGGCTGGCCGCACTCGTGGTGGCGGGGATCGTGCTCGGGGTGGGTGCCGGGGCCGGCTACATAGGCTGGCAGCAGCGTCCGAGTTCACCGCTGGCCCTCACGCGGAAATCGCTCAAGGAGGACTGGGAGTGGCTGAAGCAACAGGTCGGGTGACCGAGGCCGACGCGGAGGCGCCGCGCGATCCGCAACCCATCGAGGCGGACATCGTGCGGCGCCGGGCAGAACTCACCAGGCTCATGGGTGAGTTGACCCGGCGTAGTCACGAGTTCACGAACGTCGGGCTCCAGGTTCGGCGACATGCGCTGGGTGCCACATCCACCGTGCTTGCGGCGGGAGCAATCATAGGGGGCTGGATCGCTCTGAAGGTATGGCGGGCACGCCGCCGCAACACGCTGACGGCCCGCAGCGGGCGCCTACGCGAGGCGTTCAGCCGGATGATCGATCGGCCTGAGCGAGTCGCGGTTGAGCCGACCGCGACCCGGCGCATCATCGGAGCGGCGGGCTCGGCCGCTGCCGCTGTCTTCATCAAGGCCGCGCTGGAACGCCTGATACGCCCCGGTCAGCATGCTCGATGAGGATAGCCCCGAGGAACTCGTGGCCCCGGGTGTGAAGCGGGTGGAACAGCCTGCCACGACCGTGACCCGCGCCGCTGGCTCCTCGCGCGCTCGTCGTGCTCCTGCTCGTGGCCTCCGTGATCGCGCTCTTCTTCATCGACGAACCGCTGCGCCTCTATACCGAAGACAAGATGAACGCGAGCCTGGACGGCATCCGCGTGGACTACATTCAGACTCCTGCTAAGGCGGGCGCGGCAAAAGAGGCGACCCGCGAAACGCTAAAGCGGCCGATCAGCCCCAGGGCCCAGGTCTGCAGCTCCGGGTCGATCGGTTCGACATCGTCGAGAGCAATTTCGGGCTCATCAACAAGACCACGACCCCGAGCTATCGCGACCGGGGGATCGGGATGCTGGTTCTGGACGATCACGGTGTTGCGCAGGTCCAAGGCGATCCTGCCTGGCTTCGATGCCGAAAGTCGCTGTTCACGCCGAGGACCATGAAGCCATTCTAAAGACCACACACGCTCATCAGATGAACAGAGGAGAACACAACATGGGAGTCATTGGCTGGATTGTCTTCGGCCTCATCGTCGGAATCGCCGCCAAGTTCCTCACTCCCGGACGGGATCCGGGCGGTTTCATCGTCACAACTCTTCTTGGCGTCGCGGGCGCCCTCGTTGGCGGTCTTGTTGGCCGCGTGTTCGGCTGGTATGGCCCGAATGATCCGGTAGGGTTCATCATGGCCGTGCTGGGAGCGATTGTATTGTTGGTCGCGTATCGGATGATCGCGCGCGGGCCGCGCCGGGCTTAGGGTCAAGTCCCCGCCATGCTTCGACCGCTCTTGTACGTGATCGGCACGCTTCTGGTGACGCAAGCCGCCGTCATCGCAACGTCGGTGTACTTGCACCGCGGGCTCGCGCACCGCGCGCTCAATCTGCATCCCTTCGCGGACTGGGTCTTCCGCTTCGTGCTCTGGTTCACGACCGGCCAGAACCGCCGCGAGTGGGTGGCGGTGCACCGCAAGCATCACGCCTTCACCGACACCGAGCGGGATCCCCACAGCCCCCTCGTCCACGGCTTCTGGAAGATCCAGCTCTGGAACGTCTATTACTACGTGCGCGAGGCCCGCAACCCCGAGACCCTCGCCCGCTGGGCCAAGGACATCCGGGACGACGTGTGGGATCGCGTGCTCTTCAACAAGGGCACGCTCGGCGGGGTGCTCGGCATCGCCGCGGCCATGCTGGTCCTCGGCCCCGCCTGGGGGCTGCTCCTGGCGGTGAGCCACTTCGTGCTCTACGTCTTCGTGCTGGCCCCGTCCATCAACGGCCTCGGCCACTGGTGGGGCCGGCGGAACTTCGGCAACAACTCGGCCACGAACCTGCGCGTGCTCGCCTGGCTCACCGGCGGCGAGAGCCTGCACAACAACCACCACGCGTATCCCTCGAGCCCCAAGTTCAGCATGGGCCGCTTCGAGTTCGATCCCTCGTGGGTCGTGATCCGGGTGCTCATGCTGCTGCGCCTGGCGCGCCTGGCGGACCACCGGGCGCTAGCCGCAGGAATCCCCCCGGGCACTTAACGGACCCGGCGCCGGAGATCTCGTCGTAACCTTGCCTGCACTACCGCGATCTCCGTGACACCAGCCGCGCCTGTTGCCGGTAGCGTGGTCGTTCTGCCGGGCGCCATTCCGCCCCCAAAGTTCCGGCAGCCGAGACCGGATTCCCGGCGGGTTCCGGAGTCTTCGGCGCTGAAGTGGACGCGGTTGATCCCCACCGGCAGATTAGAAATGTGGACCGTCAGTTAGTTCGCGTGATGCCCCCGATGGCGTGGAGCCGGGCGTTCCTTGTCGGCTTGGTCGTGGCCGTCCTGGTCGGCTGCGGCGGCACCCCGCGCCCGCCGCTGTATACGCCGGAAGAGCTCAAGGCCACTTGCGAGCGACAAGGCGGGTGGTGGCGCCCGAACATACTCGACGGTTACTGCGAGTACCAGTCTCCCGGATGGAGGTAGCGAAGTGCCAGTGCTGCAGGAAGCCTTTACGCACTAGGATGGCGCGACTGCACGGATCGCCATTGCCATGACCGCCAAGGCGCTCGGTCTGACGATACCCCAGTCGCTCCTGCGCGGGCGGATCATTGATGTTACCAGATACGGAAGCGCCTGATCATCCGTCCGCACCCCGAAAGGGCCGGGCAAATGAAAGGGCGTGGCCATCGGGGTCGGTCAGGTGAAAGTAGCGCTCGCCCCATGCCGCGTCGCTGGGCGGCGTATCCGGCGTGAACCCCGGGGCCAGGACGTGCGCATACATGGCGTCAACGTCGTCGACGTGGAAAATGACGCGCATTGTATTCGTCGAAGGCGACGGATCATCGGCCCTCGCAAGATTCAGGGATTCCGTCCCGACCCTGGAAGGCCTCTGTTTCGCCTCCGTAGGCCATTGAGAAGCCGAGTGCCTCGTAGGAACCGGACCGCTCGCCCCATGTTGCGGGTGATAAAAGTTACGGCACTGATTGAGCGGATCTCCGGCACCCTGAGCACCTGCTCGATCGTCTCACGTTCCAGCCGCCGGCACCCACCGTCTGTGACGGGTGCCAGAGGGGGGGCAGCGGGACGAACGCGCAGGAAGTGGTAGAGTTTACGGACGAACGCCGGGGTAGCTCGGTCGGAGCCCTATCTTTTCTCAGCAGCTTCGCAACTGTTTAATTATCACTACCCCGCTAAGATCGCTCGTGCTTACGAGGATTTGCGGGCTGGTTCCAAGTGCTGGTTCCCGAGCCCGAGAAGCGTCCGAGCCCCAGCACGCGCGCGGATGATGCCGGCGGGCTCGCCCGGGGCGGCGTCGGTGAGCTGAGCATAGTGGGGCAGAGTGAGAGCATCGAGGGGGAGATCGATGCAGTCGAGCCGCGTATACTCGCTTCACCGAAAAAGGATATGCCGAACAAGTCATCGAGTTCGCCCGGTGTCGCCGTTCTTGACCGAGAGCGCGCGCCCGCCGACCTGCGACACGTGATCACCACGGTTGTCACTCGGCGAGCCGGCTGCGAGAGGGCTGCCTTCGGGTCACTGGCGGGAGACAATGCCCTTCGCCGGCTTTCCGACGTGTTCTTCCTGACGGCGGCGGAGTGGAGAGCGCCTGAGGGCGCGGCCTTGTCCCGCGAGGTGGTCATGCACGGCATCCGGTTCCATTTGCCATCCTGAGCCGTCACTCGCGTGTCCTTCCTTCAATCGCGAGCCCGCTCGGCCCGCGAAGGATTCGGCAAGCCGGTCCTGCGCAAGGAGGACGCGCGCCTGCTCGTCGGTGCGGGTTGCTACAGCGATGATGTCAATCTGCCCGGCCAGGCCTACGCGTGCTTCGTGCGCTCTCCGCATGCGCACGCGCGCCTCGGACGTATCGACCCCGCTGCCGTGCTCGCCATGCCGGGCGTGCTCGCGGTGCTGACCGGGCGGGACGCGGCGGCCGACGGCCTCGCGGACATCCCTCATCGCCCGGTGCCGACCAACCCGAACGAGTACCCGCTCGCCGGCCCCGAGAACGCGCCGATCTTCGTCGCGCCGTACCCGCCGCTGCCCACCGACCGGGCGCGCTTCGCGGGCGAGGCGGTGGCGATGGTGGTCGCTGAGACCGCGGCCGTCGCCGCCGACGCGGCCGAGCGGGTGCGTATCGACTGGGAGCCGCTTCCGGCGGTGACCGCCACCCGCGACGCGGTCGGCCGCGGCGCGCCTCAGCTCTGGGATTCTCTCGCCGGCAACCTGTGCGTCGACTCGGTGGCGGGCGACACACGCGCCGCCGACGCCGCCTTCGCGGCGGCCGCCCACGTGGTGCGGCTCGACACCTGGGTGCCGCGCATCACCGGCGTGCCGATGGAGCCGCGCGTCGCCCTCGGCGTTCACGACGTGGCCACCGGTCGCGTTACCCTCTACGCGGGTTCGGGCGGGTCGGTGCGCCTCAAGAGCGATCTCGCCGAGGTGCTGCGCGTGCCCGAGGCCAGCGTGCGGGTGATCGCCCAGGATGTGGGCGGCAACTACGGCACCCGCAACAGCTCCTACCCCGAGTACTCGCTGGTGGTCTGGGCGGCCCGGCGCCTCGGTCGGCCGGTCAAGTGGACCGGCGACCGGCGCGAGATGTTTTTTTCCGACTACCAGGCCCGCGATCTGGTCTCGACCATGGAGCTGGCCCTCGACGCGGACGGGAGCTTCCTCGGACTGCGCGGCACCAACACGAGCAATGTCGGCGCCCACGCGGTGACCTTCGTGCCGCTCAACAAGGGCCGCGAGCTGTCCACGACCGTCTATCGCCTGCCGGTCGCCGCCGTCCGCGGCCGCGCGGTGCACAGCAACACCTCGCCGCTCTCCGCCTACCGCAGCGCGGGCCGGCCCCAGGTCATGTTCGTGATGGAGCGGCTGATCGACCTGGCCGCCCGCCGCCACGGCTTCGACCGGGTGAACCTGCGTCGGCGCAACCTGGTCCCGCCGGGGGCGATGCCCTACACGAACCCCTTCGGTATCGTCTACGACAGCGGCGACTACCCGGGCACGCAGGACCGCGTGCTCACGATCGCCGACTGGTCCGGTTTCGAGGCGCGCCGCGCGGAAGCCCGGCGCCGCGGGCGCTACCGAGGCATCGGCCTCGCCAACTACATCGAGATCGCCACCGGCGCGCCCCGCGAGCGGGCGCAGGTGACCGCGCGCCCGGACGGCGTCGTCGAAGTGGTGATCGGCACGCTCTCGGCCGGGCAGGGGCACGAGACCGCCTTCGCACAGCTCATCGCGGAGTGGCTCGGCGTAGAGCCCGATCGGGTGCGCCTGATCGCGGGCGACACCGACCGGGTGGCGGTGGGCGGCGGCTCGCACTCTGGCCGCTCCATGCGCCTGGGCGGCGTGGTGATGGCCAAGGCCTCCGACCGGCTCGTGGAGCGTGGGGCCCGGCTCGCGGCGTGGCTCCTGGAATCCGCGGTGGAGGACGTGGAGTTCGCCGAGCGGCGCTTCGGCGTCCGCGGGACCGACCGCGCGGTCGACCTCTTCGCGGTCGCGGCTGCCGCGCAGCGGGACGACGCGCCGGCCGACCTGCGCGGCCCCCTCGAGGGCGAGTGCGACGAGACGGTGAGCACGCCGTCCTTCCCCTACGGCTCCGCGGTGTGCGAGGTCGAGGTCGATCCGGAGACCGGCGTGGTCGAGATCGTGCGCTACAGCAGCGTGGACGACGTGGGGCGCGCCATCAACCCGTTGATTGTGCACGGCCAGACCCACGGCGGCATCGCGCAGGGAGTCGGCCAGGCGCTCTGGGAGCTCTCCGACTACGACCCGGAGTCTGGCCAGCTCCGCTCCGCCACCTTCATGGACTACGCGATGCCGCGCGCCGACCTGCTCCCGTCGTTCGCCACCGAGATCAGCGAGGTCGAGTCGACCTCGAACCCCCTCGGCCTGCGCGGCGGCGGCGAGGGCGGCACCACGCCCGCGCTCGGCGCGGTGGTGAACGCGATCTGCGACGCGTTGGCCGAACTGGGCGTCGAGCACATCGAGGTGCCGGCGACGCCCGAACGCGTCTGGCAAGCGATCCAGGCTGCGCGGCGCCCACCCGGATCGAGCGCGTAGAAATAGGACGCGTCCATCAGCTATACCTCGGGTCGTAGTGGACCTCGCCCGACTTGGACATGAACCGCCCGCCCGAGCGTCCGCCGCGACGGCGGCGGTCTCGGTGATCACCACCGCCACCGCCTCGCCCGAGAAGCGCGCGATGTCGACGGCCAGTGGCGGGTGCGGGGTGACGAGCACTCGTCCGGCCTCGCGGCCGCCCAGCGGGAACTCGTTCGGGTTGGTCGGCACCGGGTTGTGGGGGATCGAGCCGATCCCGTCGGCCACCGGGTCGCGCCCGGTGAGGACCGCGAGCACGCCCGCGACCGCGAGCGCGGCGGCGGCCTCGATCGACAGCACCCGCGCGTGGGCGTGCAGGGAGCGGACGAGATGCGCGTGGACCTGCCCCGGCAGGGTGAAGTCGTCGCTGAAGCGGCCGCGCCCGGTGACGAGGCGCGCGTCCTCCTTGCGCGGGATCGGCCGGCCGAATCCCTGGGTCGCCGAGCGCGTGCGCGCGGCGAGAAACGAGTGGCCGGTGGTCGTCATGGGGGCCGCGCGCGCATGCCGGCGCGGCGGCCCCGCAATCTTACCTCAGCGAGTTTCAGGCCATCAGGCCTTCCGACTCGCTGCCCAGGAAGAGCACGCCGAGACCGTCCGAGTCCACGCGCCACACCATCGCGGCCACGCGAACCGGTTTCCCGTTCGGCTTGACGAACTGCAGGGTCAGCGAGGTGCCGGCCTGCAGATCGCCCCTGGGCCGGAGCTTCGCGCCCCGCGCGCTGACGTCCACGGTGTGGAAGCGGAGCCGCTGTCCCCGGACGCGGGCAAAGACCGTCCACGTGACATTGGCCCGGCGATTGATGCGGCGAGTCCGCTGATGCTGGCCGCCAACTGATGGGATGGCCTTCATGGGGGCTGGCGCAATCAAGGTGTCCATGGCGCCTCATAGAGGCAAGGCCCGGGCCAGGCGGAGGAACGACGGCAAATCGGCGGGTTAGCGGTCACCGGGCCGGGACGTGCAATTCTTGTTGGGAACGCGGCTACCCAGAGTAGGTCGTCGGCCTCTACCGGCTGGCCAACGCGAGAATACGCAAATCCTTCCGCCGGCTCAGCCGCCGGCCGCCCCCCGCTCGCGCAGGAACGCGAGCCCCTGGCGCGCGTCCTCCACCGAGAGCTCGATCACGCCGGGCAGCGCCGCGAAGGCCGGATGGCTCGCTACCGAGGCCACGCCCTCGCCGATGGTGCCCGCGCCGGGGATCGCGTGGCGATCCCGGTGCGCGCCGCACGCGAGCTGGGAATCGTTCAGGTGAAAGGCGACGACCCGCTCGAGCACGCCCTCGGCGGAGAGCGCGTCGGCCAGGCGCTGGCCCGAGTCCGCGCCGGCGAGGTCGAAGCCGGCGGCGTGGAGATGGCAGGTGTCGATGAGCAGGCCGAGCTGCTCGGGCGGCGCCCCCACGTCGCGGACCAGCCGGGCCAGCTCGGCGATGGTCTGGCCGAGCTCGCTGCCCTCGCAGGAATTCTCGATCAGGAGCCGCGGGCCCGCCGGCATCTTCGCGATGAGCTCGCCGAGCTTGCGGGTGGCCAGGATCAGCGCGGCGTCCGCGCTCGGATGCCCCTTCGCGTAGCCCACGTGAAAGCACACCGCGTCGAGCCCGACCTCGGCCGCGACCTTGAGATCGGCGAGCAGGCTCGAGACCGAGGAATTGCGGATGCGGCCCTCCGGACTCGCCAGGTTGACGAGCAGCGAGCCGTGGGCCACGCCCCAGACGGGGCGATCGCGGAGCCCCTCGACCAGCGCGGCGCGGTCGGCCGGCTCGGGGACGCCGTAGTTGCCGAAGCGGCCGGGGTCGCGGAGCACGGTCTGGTAGACGTCCACGCCTTCGTCCCGGAGCAGCGCGGGAATGGCGGCGAGCGGAGGGTCGATCGAGATGCCGACGCGCATGCCGCGTATTGTACTGGATCAGCCGCGGGCGAAACGGGGCAACACCGTGCGGCCGAACAGCTCCACGGTTTGCTCGGGATCGGCGGCGAGGCTCACCGTGAACATGAGCTGGGTGACCCCGGCGGCCTCGGCGGCGCGCACCTGGGCGATGCAGTCCTCCGGCGTCCCCGCGATGGCGAGGCGGCCGCGCAGGTAGTCGAAGAGGCCGAGCCGCTTGGTGAGTGCGGGATCCATGTCGCGCCGTCGGGTGGTGTAGGTGGCGCGCAGCTCGCGGACGGCGGGCACGAGATCGGCCGGCACGCCGCGCCCGGCCGGGTCCGGCCCGAGGATGTACGCCGCGACGAAGCCCAGGATGTTCCCGAGCTTCTCGAAGGCGTCGTCACGCCGGTCGGCCACGTCGAGGCAGGCGATGGACCACACATCGATCGCGCTCGAGGGGCGGGGCGCGCCGGCCGCGCCCTCCGCGATCAGCTCGCGCACCCGGCTGACGTGCGGCGCGCCGAGGCCGTAGTTGACGAAGGCGCCGTCGGCCGCCGCGCCCACCGCGCGCAGGGCCGCGGGTCCCGAGGCGGCCGCGTAGACGGGGATTGTACGCTTGATCCAAGAGAGGTGCGTGGAGGCGCCGCGCCAGGATGCGGGCGCCCCGCTCAGCGCCGCCTTCAGGAACGTGAGCCCCTCGCGGAGATCCGCGGGGCGGCTCGGCGTCCCGCCCACGTTGGCGACGCCGCTGTGCCCCGCGCCGATGCCCAGGATCGTCCGCCCGCCGGCCGCCGCGTCCGCCGACGCGGCGGCCGACGCGGTGATCGACGGGTGGCGCGTGACGAGGTTGGTGACACAAGTGGCCAGCGTCACCCGCGACGTCGCGGCGGCCGCGAGCGTCATGGCCACCCACGGGTCGAGTGCGTTGCCGGGGGTGTCGGCGATGCCGACCAGATCGAAGCCCAGCTCCTCGCCCCGCCGCGCCATGCGCGCGGTGTACTCGGGCGTGTACGGCCAGAAGAAGAAGCCGAAGCGCATCGCGCCCGCCGCTCAGGGCTTGGCGGGCGGATAGTCGCGCGAGTAGGGCGGGGTCTTGAGGAACTCCTCCGGCTTGTAGGTCCAGAACTGCGACACCGCCGGGTAGGTGTGGATCACGGTGGTGACGAGCTTGCCTCCGACCTTGTCCACGCGGAGGATGTAGACGTTCTCGGTGGGATTGCCCCAGTCGTCCAGCTTGATGGGCCCGCGCGGATCCGGCGTGGTCTCGATGGCCCGTCGGATGGCGGCCACGAGCTTCTCGCGATCCTCCACCTGCCCGCTGAGGGCATTGGCGGCCTCCGTGATCCAGCGCCCCGAGCTGTACATGATCGCGTGGAAGTAGGCCGGCGTCCGTCCGAGCTTGGCCTCGGCCATCTTCATGAAGGTCTGGTTGGCCGGGCTCTGGAGCGTCGGGCTCCAGAGCAGAGACCCCACGACGCCGACCGCCTCGTCGCCCATGCCCCGTAGCGCGCTCTCGTCGATCATGACTCCGGTGCCGATGAGCGGGGTCTTGCCCTTGAGCGCGGACTCGCCGTACTGCTTCACGAAGCGCACCGCCTGGCCGGCCACGAAGACCGCGCAGACCGCGTCCACGTCCCGGGCCATCTGCGAGAGATAGGGCGCGAAGTCGAGCGCATTGAGCGGCACCCAGATCTTCTGGACCACCTTGCCGCCGGCATCCTCGAAGACCCGCTGGAAGCCGCCGACCTCCTCGTGGCCGAAGCCGTTGTCCATCGCGATGGTGGCCACGCGGCGGTACTTGAGCGTGCGCGCCGCGTAGTCGCCCAGCGGGTGCATGATCTGGCTGGCCGAGAAGTTGGAGCGGAGGATCCACTTGGCGACCTTGCGCTTGGTAAGGTCGTCGGGCGTGGTGAGAAACAGGGTCGGGAGCCGGTCGCGCTCGATCAGCGGGACCAGGCTGTTGCCCACGTTGACCAGGAGGATGCCGGTCATCACGTGGATCTTGTCGTGATCCACCAGCTTGCGGTACTTCGCGAGGGCGGTGGCCGAGTTGCCCTCGGTGTCCTCCTCGATCAGCTCGATCTTGCGCCCACCCGCCTGGTAGTTGACCTGCTCGAGCGCCATCTTGAGGCCGTCCAGCATGTCCTTGCCGGCCTGGGCGAAGATCCCGGTGAGCGGGCCCATGAAGCCGATGCGGATGGTCTCCGCGGCGGCGGCCGGACGCGTCGGGAACGCGGCGAGGGCGAGGAAGAGCGCTGCGGTCAGGCCGACGCGGAGTGGTCTCATGAATGTGGCTCCCTTGAGGCGGGGACGTACTGCGCTACCCCCTCACCCTGCCCTCTCCCCCTCGGCGGGGGAGAGGGTGGGGAAGGAGGGGATCAGCGACCGAGGGCCTTCAGCGCCATCTCGAGGCCGCGCTTGCCGTCGGCCCCGGTGCGGGTGAGCCAGGTGTCCCAGGCGGCCTTGGCGGCCTGGCGCGCCTTGGCCAGCTCCTCCTTGGGCGGATCCACGATCGTGATGCCGAGCTCGGGCAGGCGCTTGCGCACCCGCTCGTCGAACGCGATGGCGTCGCCCCACTCCTTCTCCTCGAGGTTGGTCTCCTTGATCGCATCGAGCACGATCTGCTGGAGATCCTTGGGGAGAGAGTCCCACGCCTTCTGGTTGGCCACGATCCACTCCTGCGCGGCGCCGGCCAGGTACCAGTAGTCCACGTACTTCGCGACCTCGAAGAACTTCATCGGCTCCGCGTTGGTGGCGGAGGTCATGGCCCCGTCCACCGTCTTCTTCTCGAGCGCGGAGTAGACCTCGCCGAAGGCGATGTTGACCGGCGCGCCGCCCAGGATCCGGGTGATGTTGGCGGAGTCGGCGCCGTAGACGCGGATCTTCTTACCCTTCCAGTCGGCCACGGTGCGGATCGGCGCGGTGGAGAAGATCTGCTGCGAGGGCCACGTGCTCATCGCGAGCATCTTGAGGCCCTTCTTGGCCAGCATCTCGGTGTAGAACCCCCGCAACGCGAAGGCGGCCTTCTTGTGCTCCTCCATGCTGCTGGTCATGAACGGCAGCTCGAGCGGGCCCATCTCGAGCAGCACGTCGGTGAGATACGAGGCCAGCACCGGCCCGATCTCGGCGCGGCCGTCGAGCACCGCGGGGAGCAGCTCGGGCCCGGGGTAGAGGGAGGAGGCCGCGTGGAAGCGGATCTCCATGCGGCCGCCCGACTTCTCCTTCACCTTGTTGCCGAACGCGGTGTAGTTGATCGTGTGGTAGTAGGTCGGGGCCGAGATGTGGGGCAGGTTCCACACGATCGGCTTCGCCTGCGCGGCCACCGGGGCGGGCGTGGAGGCGCCGGCGGCGGTGAGCGCGAGCAGGACCACGGCCAGCGTGCTCCAGGCCAGGGATTTCGTCATGGGTCTCCTCGGGGCGTTATTCACAGAATTTGCACGCGGGATTGTTGCGGTCGTAGACGGGGGTCTTCAGGTACTCCTCCTGCTTGTAGGTCCAGAACTGCGAGACGTTCGGGTAGGTCTGGATCACGGTGTTCTGCAGCTTGCCGCCGGTGCGCTCTACCTTGCGGATGTAGACGTTCTGCACGGGGTTGTTCAGATCGTCCATCTTCATGGGGCCGCGCGGATCGTCGCTGACCGCCACCTGCCGGAGGGCGGCGACGAACTTCTCCTTGTTCTCGGCCTCCCCATTGATGGCCTTGAGCGCCTCGTAGTAGAACCGCGCCCCGGTGTAACCCTGGGCGGAGTAGAGCGAGGTGCTGCGGCCGAAGCGCTTCTCGTAGGCGGCGGAGAACTTCTTGTTGGCGGGGGTGTCGAGCGCAGCGCTGTAGTGGAGCGAGGTGATCACTCCGATCGCCTCGTCGCCCATGGCCTTGAGCACGTTCTCGTCGGTGAGGGTGCCGACCCCGACGAGCGTGATCTTGTCCTTGAGCCCGACGTCGCTCCAGGTCTTTATGAAACGGGGCGACAGGCCCCCAGTGTGGCAGGCGAAGACGCCGTCGATGTCTTTCTTGAGCGAGGCGAGGAACGGCGCGTAGTCCTGGATGTTGAGCGGCGTCCAGATCCGCTGCACCACCTTGCCGCCCTGATCCTCGAACACGCGCTGGAAGCCCGCATTGGTCTCCCAGCCGAACGCGTAGTCCATGCTGATCGTCGCCATCCGCCGAAGCTTGAGCTGCTTGTAGGCGTAGTCCCCGAGCGGATGGGTCATCTGGCTGCCCGAGGCCGAGGTGCGCACGATCCAGCGCACGGGCTTGCGCTGGGTGATGTCGTCGGGCGCGGTGATCGGGTACACCGTCGGGATCTTGTTCTGCTCGATGTAGGGCACGATCGCGTATCCGGTGGCGGCCAGGAGCCCGCCCGCGATCGTGTGCACCTTCTCCTGCTCGACGAGGCGGCGCACCTTGGTGAGCGCGCCGGTGGGCTCGGGGTCGGAGTCCTCGACGATCACCTTCACCTCGCGGCCCGCGACCTTCATGCCCACCTCTTCCCAGAAGAGGTTGAAGCCGTCGGTCATGTCCTTGCCGGTCTGGGAGAAGTTGCCGGTCAGCGGACCGAAGTAGCCGATCTTGATCGGCTCCGCGCCACGGGCCCGGGAAGGCCGGACCGCCGCGGCGGCCGCGACGCTGCTCATCGCTACCAGGAACTGTCGCCTCTGCATGGGGATGCCTCCTCGTCGGTGAGGGAACGGGTGCTCGCGCCGCTACACTAGGGACGGGCCTCTGATTTGTCAACCTTGGCGGGCTTGACAGCGTTCCCGGGCGCGCTAGAGTCGGGCCCATGCTCAACGCCACCCGCGACCTCGTCCTGCCCACCACCATCACCGGCTCCTATCCGCGCCCCCACTGGTTCACCGAGGAGCTGCGCGGGCGCGGCTTCAAGGACGCGCTGGGCGATTCCCGGTTCCGCGAGCAGTACCTCGACGCGGTGGCCTGCCTCGTCCGCGAGCAGGAGATGGCCGGGCTCGACTTCGTGACCGACGGCGACTCCCGCTTCGACCTCACGGTGGGCGGCAAGTCCTGGTTCTATTACGTGATCGAGCGCCTCCGCGGCATCACCGGGGCCCAGGACCGCTCGACCGGCGGCGGCTGGAAATCGCTCCGGCCCGGCCATATCCTCTACGAGGTGATGGAGGCCTACCAGCCCGCGGTGGTGGGCGCCAAGCTCGAGGGCGGCCCGCTCCAGTACGCGGCCCTCTTCAAGACCGCGCAGCGGCTCGCCAACAAGCCGGTCAAGTTCGGCGCGATCACCGCCCAGTCGCTCGCCAAGATGCTGGTGGACCGTCACTACGGCGGGGACCGCGACGTGATCCTGGCCCTCGCCGATATCTTCAACGCGGAGCTCCGGGAGGTCGCGGCTGCGGGGTGCCGGGTCATCCAGGTGGAGGAGCCGCAGCACCACATCGCGGGCGCCATCGGCGCCTCCGACAAGGACCTCGAGTTCTACACCGAGTCGGTGAACCGGGAGATCGCGGGGGTCGACACCGAGATCTGGCTGCACACGTGCTGGGGCAATCCGAACCAGCAGCCGCTGCACTGGGAGCGGCCGTCCTACGAGCGGTCGCTGCCGTACCTGCTGGCCACCAACGCCGACGTGCTCACGCTCGAGTGCGCCTCCACCAGCGGGCGCGACCTGCCGCTCCTCGGGAAGCACCGCACCGACAAGAAGATCGCCATCGGGGTGGTGAACCACTCGACCGCGGCGGTGGAGCCGCCCGAGGTGGTGGCGAGCCTGATCCGCAAGGCGCTCGAATACGTGCCGCCGGAGCGGCTCATCCTCAGCACCGACTGCGGATTCGGCCGGGAGGGGCTGGCCCGGCGCATCGCGTTCTACAAGAGCGTGGCGATCAATCTGGGGGCGAACATCGTGCGCCGCGAGCTGAAGCTGCCGGAGGTCGAGATCCCGGCCGCCGACCCACGTTTCACTTTCGCGGGCTAATCTAGTCTCCCTCTCCCCTCAGGGGAGAGGGCAGGGTGAGGGGGATAGCGATGGCAACGATCAAAGTGCGAGACCTGGCGTGGGTTCGGCTGCGCGCCCCGGATCTGGACGCGCAGGAGGAGTTCCTCACCCACTTCGGCCTCACGCGCGCTGCGCGGACGCCGGAGGCGCTCTACATGCGCGGGACCGACCCCATGCACCACATTCACGTCACCGAGAAGGCCGACGACGCCGGCTTCGTGGGCTTCGCCTACCACGCGGCGGGCGAGGCCGACCTGGCGCGCGTGGCGACGGAGCCCGGCGCCTCCCCGGTGGAGGCGATCGACGAGCCGGGCGGCGGCCGGCGGGTGCGCCTGCGCGAGCCGAACGGCTACCAGGTCGAGGTGGTGTGGGGGCTCGAGACCCTGCCCGCGATCCCGGTGGACTACACCCCGATGAACACCGGCGCCGAGCCCCTGCGTCGCGCGGGGACGCTGATGCGCCTGCGCAAGTCGCCGACTCCGATCAAGCGGATCGGCCACGGCGTCATGGGCACGCCGCGGGTGCGGGAGACCGCGCAGTGGTTCCGCGACACGCTCGGCTTCATCGGCTCCGACGACATCTACGCGGGCGCGAAGGATCACATCATCGGCTCGTTCAACCGCTGCGACCGGGGCGACGAGTACGTGGACCATCACACGCTCTTCTGCGTGATGAACGAACGCGCGGGCATGAACCACGTCTCGTTCGAGGTGCCGGACGTGGACGCGGTGTTCAAGGATCACGAGTACCTGGCCGGGCTCGGCAAGTACGACCACATGTGGGGCGTGGGCCGGCATCTCCTGGGCAGCCAGGTCTACGACTACTGGAGCGACCCGTGGGGCCGCGTGCACGAGCGGTGGGCCGACACCGACCGGCTGAACGCGCGCAGCGGCTCGAACCTCCTGTCCGCGGAAGAGGGGCTGGTGAGCCAGTGGGGCGAGGATCCGCCGGAGCGGTTCATCAAGCACGTGACGCCGTAACGCTGCTGGCGCGTCTGCGGCGCATCTGCCTCGCGCTGCCGGGGACCGCGGAGAAGATCTCCCACGGTGAGCCCACGTTCTGGGTGAGTGGCCGGATGTTCGCCACGTTCGACAACCATCACCACGGCGCCCCGCACGTGGGCGTCTGGCTCGCGATGCCGCTCGGCGCCCAGGCGCTGCTCGTCCGAGAGGATTCGGAGCGGTTCTTCGTGCCGCCCTACGTCGGGGTGCGCGGCTGGGTGGGGGTGCGCCTCGACGGGCGCCCGAGCTGGAAGCGGGTCGAGCAGGTGGTGTGCGAGGCCCACACCTTCATCGCGAACAAGAACCCTCTCCCCCGGAGGGGGAGAGGGCAGGGTGAGGGGGCTAAGACCAAACCTCGCGCGGGAACGGCAGCCCCTCGAGGTCCGCGTCGGTGAGCGGCGCGTCCTTGTTCACGTGGAGCTCGTCCAGGAACCAGTAAATCTGTCGCAGGTGCTGGGCCGAGTGCCACGTCGTGCGCTCCATGAACTCGGGCGCCGACTGCGGGCCGTAGTAGGTGCTCACCTCGCCATCGCACCACCCGGGCCGCGCGAAGAACGCCCGTAGGCGCGCGCGGACCGTCTCCCCGTAGCGCGCCACCGCGTCGCCGTCGGCCATCTCGGGCGGCGCGTTCTCCTCGAACCAGGCGCCGTCGAGATTGCCCTGCTCCCGGGTGTCCGCGTACGAGGCGGCCACCCGGAACACGTGAAAGCCGAGCTGGTGCACCGTCCGATCGCGCCCCGGGTACTTCATGCCGAGGTGCTCGCGCGGCACCTGCCGGATCGCCCGCTGGGTCGCGGCCAGGACGAGGTCCATCCGCTCGGCGAGCTGGGCCGGGGTCAGCTTCTTCGGCGCGCGATAGCGCACGCCGACCAGCTCGGCCAGCGCCTGCGGGTTCCAGCCGTGCACGATGCGCTCCCCCACGATGGTGGCGGGCACGCGCATCACGCCAAACGCTTCGAGGTCAGCCCGGCGCTCCGGCTGGGCCTCGACGTCGAAGCCCTCGAAGGCCACTCCCCATGACGAAAGCAACTCTTTCGTCTTGGCGCAGGAGCTTCAGCCCTGGCGGTAGTAGACGCGGGCAGTCACAGGACTTATCTAGCGCCTGTTCGCCGATACCGTCAAGTAGCCGCGATCGTGACCCCCTTGGCTTCGAGCCAGGTAAGGACCTTGGCCAAGCCTGAGGGGTCCCGTCGTTTCCAGGCGGCAAGGGTTGCAGCCGGGATCACGATCCGGGAGAGATCGCTCCGAGACACTCGTTCGACCAGCGACGGCAAGTCGGTACTCGGACTGAGCTCCGCGAGCAATGCCGTCACCCCGGTGGCGTCGTTGCCTGCTGAATCATCGCCGGCCGCGCGGGGCTTCTGAGACCCCATGAGCCCTCACGGGGCAAGAGGCGAGCCAAAGCGGTCTTTGTACCGCAGTGAATACTTAGCGGCCCCCGATCGGCGAAACCCGATCAAGCCAAGTAAGAAGTTCCAGACCTGGGCAGGTAAGTCTTCTATGGTTCGGGAGTCGAGTTGGAACCTCAGGAGCGGGCGAGGCCGAAGGCGTCCGCGTACCGCCGCCACGCGTCCAGGTGGCTGCCGTACTTGCGATGCCCCGCGGTGTGCTTGGCCGAGGCGTAGAGCAGACGGTCGCGCTCCTCCGCGGTCGAGTGGCGGTAGTCGTCGAGCAGGCAGATCCCCAGCTCCTGGTTGTGCGGATCGTTGCCCGCCTTCGCCGCACCCACCGCGAGCGTCTGCAGCAGCGGGCCGCGGTCCGCGCCGTCTCGCAGGTAGGCGGCGACCCAGTCCATCGCCTCGAAGGCGCGCAGGCCGTCGAGCGCGCCGTCCAGGCGCTTGAGCACCTCCGACGAGGTGAGCGCGTCGGAGCCCTTGGGGGGCGCGATCTTCACCGGGTTGTTGTCCGGGGTGTGCCTCTGGTGGTGCGCGGCGCGGGTGACGAAGGCGGCGGCCACGAAGAGCAGCTTGAGGCGGTGCGGGTGCTGGAAGGTGTCGAAGAACCAGCGCACCGTGTTGCAGTACTCGTAGCTGTGCTGCGGCATCGAGTAGGCGTTGACGTCGCCGGTCTCGATGATGAGCTGGGCCGAGGCGAGCTGGATCGTGTCGATGATCTGGCGGTGGCCGCGGCCGGACTTGAGCAGCGCCACGATCAGGTCGATGAAGGCCGGCTCCTGGCCGCTCAGGATCGCCTGCTGGAGCGCGAGCGACTCGACCGGCGTCAGCGGCAGGTCGTTCTCGAGCAGCTCGCGGTCCCGGCCGTCGAGCAGGTTCTGGATCACGAGGCAGCCCATCTCGTAGGTCGAGTACCAGCGCGGCCCCACCGCGATGTCGGGCACGCCCGCGTACAGGATGGAGTGCGCGTGCTTCCAGCCCACCGCGCGCGCGACCTCCACGGTGGCGCGGGCACGGTAGGACTTGTGGCCGGTGGTGTAGGAGCGATTGTGCAGCACGCGGTCCTGCACGTCGATGAGTCCGGCGAAGACGAGCTGGGCGAGCAGCGTGGTGCGCTTCGCCTCGTCGCCCACCGCCTCGTCCCAGAGCCCGAGGAAGACGCGATAGGAGTTGATGACCTCGCCGCGCTGCACGAGCGTGAGCCACGTGTTGAGCCGCTCGGGCCACGTCCCCTCGATCGGCAGCGGGGCCTGGTCCGGCCAGTGCACCTCGGGCAGGGGCGGCTTGCCCTCGAACTTGATCTCGTAGAGGCGCACGTAGTGCCCGGGCATCTTGCCGAGGAGCTGGTTCCAGGGATCCAGGCCCGTCGGCATGTACCAGATGGTCTGGGCGTAGGGCAGGTAGGCCAGCTCGGGCGGCATCAGCGGCATCAGGTCGAGGCTGGCGCGGGAGCTGAGCAGGCAGTGGTCGTTGTTGACGAACCGCGGCACGCCGTCGTCGAGGCGCTGATGGTACGGCACGTGCGTGTAGGGCGCGTGGATGCGGACGATCTGGCCGGCCAGCTCCGCGAGGGGGACCTGGGCCCGCACCAGGTCATAGAAGATGTCGCTGGCCCCCTTCTGGTCCCGCTCCAGGATCTTCTCCTCGAGGCGCGCATAGGCAGTGCTGATCTCGGGGCGCAGGGACCGGTCGACGGAGGTGGCCATGGCGACGCTCCTTTGCGAGTTGCGGAGAATGTGTCACGCCCCGGCGGGGGCTGTCAAATGGCCCCCGGGCTTGGCGACGGGCCCCCGGTCTGCTAGGCTCCGGCCGTCATGACGACCGCGATCGCGCCGAGCGTGCAGGGCATCAGGCAGGTGTCCTGGCTCGACTGCCCGGGCGGGGGCCAGGTCTCCGTCGACGGGACCACCGCCTACATCGCCCACATGAAGGCGCCCCACGGCACCAGCATCGTGGACGTGAGCGACCCGGCCCGGCCCCGCATCCTCGCCACCGTCGAGGTGCCGCCCCAGACCCACTCGCACAAGGTGCGCGTGGCCAACGGGCTCATGCTGGTGAACCGCGAGGCCCAGCCCGCCCACCAGCCCCCGGCCGGCGTCGGCGGCGGCCTCGTGATCTACGACGTGTCCACCCCGAGCAAGCCGCGCGAGATCACGTTCTGGAAGTGCGGCGGCGCGGGCGTGCACCGCTTCACCTTCGACGGGCGCTACGCTTACATCTCGCCCGAGATGGACGGCTACGTCGGCAACATCGTGATGATCCTCGATCTGCAGGACCCCGCGAACCCGAAGGAAGTGGGGCGCTGGTGGATGCCGGGGCAGTGGACCGCGGGTGGCGAGAAGCCGGCGTGGTCGGGGCGCCATCATCGCTGCCACCACCCGATCCGCGCGGGCAACCGGCTCTACGTGAGCTACTGGCACGGCGGCTTCGTGATCCTCGACATCGAGGACATGAGCAAGCCCCGTTTCGTCTCCGGCCTCGACTGGAGCCCGCCTTACATCACGCCGACCCATACCGCGCTGCCGCTGCCGTTCCCGCTCCACGGTCGCCGGATCATGCTGGCCGCCGACGAGGACGTGGCCAAGACCGCCCCGGGGCCGCCGTCGTTCCTCTGGCTGGTGGACATCACCGACGAGCGCCACCCGGTGCCGATCTCGACCTTCCAGGTGCCGGGAGTGAACGGCGACCCTCAGCCCGAGTTCACCGGCTGCCATCAGCCCTGCGAGCGGGTGACCGGGACCGAGATCCCGGTGGCCTGGTTCGCCTACGGGCTCCGCGTCGTGGACGTCGCCAATCCTCACGCCCCGCGCGAGGTCGCCCACTTCCTGCCGGAGCCCCCCGCCGGTCACGCCCGCGTCTCCAGCAACGACGTCGAGGTGGACGGTCGTGGTCTCTTCTACCTGATCGACCGGGGCCGAGGTTTGCACATCCTGGAGCGGACTTAGCCCCTACCCGGCCTGTTTCACATCCGCCCTCGGCCGGTGTCTCAGGGGCATGAGCCAGTCACCGACTTCCCGCCCCACGATCGCGCGTATCTGGCGCGGGCGCACGACGGCCGCCCGGGCCGACGAGTACGCGCAGTATCTCTACGAGCACGGCATCCGGCCCCTCGAGGCGAAGGCCCTGGGCGTCCACATGCTCCGCGAGGATCGCGCGACCGAGACCGAGTTCGTGACGATCTCCTACTGGGAGAGCATCGAGGCGATGTCGCGCTTCGCCGGCCCGGACCCGCGGCGCATCCACCACCTGGAAGGGGATGCCGAGTTCCTCATCGAGCTGCCCCGCTCAGTCCAGGTCCTCGATATCGTCTCGGCCACCGGCCGGACCGGAGGTAACGCATGAACAACCGAACCGATCACGGATTCCTGATCCTGGCCGATGTGTCCGGCTTCACCCGCTTCGTGACCACCACGGAGCTCGAGCACGGCTCCGACATCATCGCGGCCCTGCTCGACGAGGTGGTCGGGCACCTGTCGCCGCCGCTCGAGATCCAGGAGATCGAGGGCGACGCGGTGTTCGCCCTCGGTGGGGAGGGGTCTCCATTGCCCAAGGAGCGGCTCCTCGAGGTCCTGGAAGATGCCTTCGCCGCCTTCAAAGCGCGGCAGCGGGCGATGCAGGAAATCGAGACCTGCCCGTGCGGCGCGTGTCAGCAGAGCGGGTCGCTCGATCTCAAGATGGTGGTTCACCACGGCCCGTTCCTGCGCCACATGGTCGGCGGGCGGAACCGCGTGACCGGCACCGCGGTCATCCTGGTGCACCGGCTGCTGAAGAACGGTCTCGAACGGAAGGGCGGCTACGCGCTCCTCACCGAGCCGGTTTTGAGATCACTCGGGCTCGACGCGGCGAAGGCCGGCCTGCCAGCCCACACCGAGCACTACGAGCACCTGGGCGACGTGCGCTGTTTCGTCCGCGACCTCACTCCCTCTACCCTCTCCCCACTGGGGAGAGGGCAGGGTGAGGGGCCTGGTGCCGAGGGGGCCGAGGAGGAGCTTCACCCGCAGGCGATCGCGTAGACGTCCCCGACGCCCTCGGGCAGCCGGTTCTCGCTCCACGTGCGCCCGGCGTCCTGGGTGCCGAACACCTGGCCAGTACGGCTCACGCAGTAGACGCGGGCCGCGTCGCGTGGGTGGAGCGCCACCGCCATCATCGTGCTCTCCGCCTTGACGCCGCGGTCGAAGCGCGTCCAGGTCTCGCCCAGGTCGGCGCTCCGGTAGACCGAGCCGTCCTCGCTGCGCGCGGCCGGGCTCAGGCAGGCGTAGAGCACACGCGGGTCCTGCGGCGACACGCGGATGTCGCGGCTGTAGGTCAGCGGGGAGAACCGGCCGACCTCCATGTCCTTCCAGTGCGCTGCGTTATCGGTGCTGCGGAAGAGGCCCATGCGCAGGGCCAGGATCACGGTGCCGGAGGCGGCCGGGCTCACGCAGAGCGCGTGGCCGTCGAGCATGCCTTCCATCTCACTGTCGCTCACGATGCGGCTCTTGAGATGCGGCAGATCGGAGAGCTTCACGAGGTCGGCGCTGCAATCGTTCCAGGTCACGCCGCCGTCGAGGCTCCGCATGGCGCCGCCCACCTCGAGCGCGGCGTAGATGTGGTCGGGCTGGGCGGGATCGATGTCGATGCGCATCACCCGGCACGCGAACGGCATCTTCACGCGCTCGGGCTGCACCGCGTTCGGCAGCTTCCGCCACGAGGCGCCCTCGTCGTCGCTGCGATAGATGCCGACCGGCGAGGTGCCGATGAGGAGCGTGCGCGGGTTCTTCGGATGCACCGTGATCGACCAGACCTGGCCGCCGTCCTCCGGGAAGGGCAGGCGGTCCCAGCGCTCGCCGCGGTCCACGCTCCGGTAGGGGCCGTCCTGGGTGCCCACGTAGACCACGTCCGGATTCGTCGGGTGCACCGTGATCGCCTGCACGTGCACGTCGTCGGGCAGGCCCTTGTTGCAGAGCTCCCAGCGCGTGTCGTCCTCGCCGCGCCGGAACACCCCGCTCTTGCTCCCGCCGGTCCACTTCGCTGCTCCAACGTAGACGTGAGAGGGACCCGCTGACGTCGTCATGGACGCTCCCCTTTCCGGTGCTCCGCTATCCGATGCTGCGTAGTGGGCCAAAGCATAAGCAGGCGCGTCACCCTCCGCAAGCGTCCCTGAGGCCCCCTCCGATCAAGCACACCACGACTCCGGGCCATCGTCGCTGAAGCCGCACTGCTCGCACGGGTGGTAGAAGTGCCAGGCGGGCGGCATCGCCACCGCCAGGCGCAGCGACAGGTCGGTCCCGACGTTCCGGATGTGGTGCACGCGCGCCGCGCGGCACCCACACGATGTCGTCCTTGGCCGCGTCCACCACCACGCCGCCGGTCAGCTCCCACTGCAGGCGCCCCGCGAGCACCACCCACCACTCGTCGAACTCGCGATGCCAGTGCGGCCGGTTGCCGCCGCCCGGCGGAGAGGCGATGAGGGTCACCAGGTTGCGCTCGTCGGCGATGATGCGCCGCGACCAAGGGGCCGGGCCCATCTGCGCGACGACCTCGGCGACACGGGTGCGCAGCGGGGTCGCGCCGCCGGCCCCGGGCGCGGTGGGACCTCCAGCCAGGCGGTCGATGACGATGCTGATCGGGGACGAGACGGTGGACATGGTGGGGCCTCCCGGCAGAGAGCATACCCGCCGGGCCCGGGGGCGCAAGCGGTTGCGGGCCCCCGACCCGCTCGCTTATGATCGGGACCCCGGAGGAGGGCACGCCATGTCACTGACGACGAGGACGCTCCACCCCCTGTTCGGAGCCGAGATCGTGGGCGTCGACGTCAAGACGGTGGAGGAGCCCGTGTTTCAGGAGCTCGTCGCCGCGTTCAACGAGCGCTCGGTGCTGCTCTTCCGCGGGCAATCCCTCACCGACGAGGAGCAGGTCGCGTTCAGCCGGCGCTTCGGGCCGCTCGAGACGACCATCCGGAGCATCAACACCCTGGCGAGCACCCCGCCCCAGATCTCGAACCTGTCCAACGTGGACGGGGAGGGCCGCCTGATCCCGGCGGGCGACAAGCGCAATCTCTTCAATGCGGGCAATCAGATGTGGCACACCGACAGCTCGTTCAAGAAGGTGCCCGCGCACGCGTCGCTGCTCTCCGCCCGCGAGATCCCGCCGGAGGGCGGCGAGACCCAGTTCGCGAGCATGCGGGTGGCCTACGAGCGCCTGCCGGTGGACATGCAGCGCTTCCTCGAGGGCAAGGTGGCCGTCCACAGTTTCGTGTACTCGCGGGGGCTCGTGGACGACGGGCTGATGCCACCCGAGCACGCGGCCCAGGTGCCGCCGGTGCGGCAGGCCCTGGTCCGCGCCAATCCCGCGAACGGACGCAAGGCGTTCTACGTGGGCTCGCACGCCTGCGAGATCGTGGGCATGCCCACCGCGGAGGCGCGCGCGCTCCTGCGCGAGCTGCGGGAGGCCGCCACCCGGCCCGAGCTGGTCTACACGCACCAGTGGCGGGTCGGCGACCTGGTCATGTGGGACAACCGGTGCATGCTCCACCGCGGGCGCCCGTGGGACGAGTCGAAGTACCGGCGGGTCATGCACCGCACCACCGTGGCCGGCGAGGGGCCGACCGCCCCCGACGAGGGACCCGCGATGGTCAGCCCGGCCCGCGAGGTCGACGTGACCTGGGGCCGCTCGCAGCTCGAACTGGTCTAGGGTCTGTCCTGGTACCCCATCATGACGCGTAGCCGGTTGGAGGGTCCGCTCCGAGCGCGGGCTTGGCCCGCGCGATCTGCCTTTGGGGGGAGGTTCGGCAGGGGGCGCAGCCCCCTCCGAGCCCTCTAGCCCTGGACGACGTCGTCGTCATCGGCCACCCGCTCGTGCAGCACAAGCTCGGCCTCATGCGGAGGCGCGAGACGAGCACGTCCGAGTTCCGCAGCCTGCTCGCGGAGATCAGCATGCTGCTGGCCTACGAGGTGACCCGTGAGCTGCCCACCCACGAGGTCGCGGCCGAGACCCCGGTGGGGCCCGCCACGATCCGGCTCCTGGACGGCAAGAAGATCGTGCTGATCTCGATCCTGCGCGCGGGCAACGGCCTCCTCGACGGCATGCTCCGTATCCTGCCGAGCGCGCGCGTCGGCCACGTGGGCCTCTACCGCGATCCGAACGACGCTCCAGGCGGTCGAGTACTACTTCAAGGTGCCGCACGAGATGGGAGAGCGTGACGCGGTCGTGCTCGATCCCATGCTCGCCACCGGCAACTCGGCGGTCGCCGCGATCCACCGCGTGAAGGCCACCGGCCCCCGCTCGATCCGCTTCGTCTGCCTCCTGACCTGCCCGGAAGGCCTCGAGCACTTCCACCAGGAGCACCCCGACGTGCCGGTCTACACCGCGGCCATCGACAGCCACCTGAACGAGCACGGCTACATCGTCCCCGGCCTCGGCGACGCGGGCGACCGGCTCTTCGGCACCAAGTGAGACTCGCGGGCAAGGTCGCCCTGATCAGCGGCGGCGCGCGCGGCATGGGCGCGTCGGAGGCGATCCTGTTCGCGCGGGAAGGCGCGCGCGTGGTCCTGGGCGACATCCTCGACGCGGAGGGCAAGCGGGTCGAGGCCGAGATCACCGGCAAGGGCGGGGAGGCGGTCTACGTGCGCCTCGACGTGACGAGCGAGCCGGACTGGGAGCGCGCGGTGGCCACCGCGGTCTCCCGCTTCGGGCGCCTCGACGTGCTGGTGAACAACGCGGGGGTGGGCGGGGGCAGCCTGCTCGAGCACACGACCGCGGAGGCGTGGGATCACGGCATGGACGTCAACGCCAAGGGCGTCTTCCTGGGCACCAAGGCCGCGATCCCCGCGATGCGCCGGGCGGGCGGGGGCTCGATCGTCAACATCTCCTCGCAGCTCGGAATGGTGGGCCTCGAGCGCAGCAGCCCGCAGTACCAGGCCTCCAAGGGCGCGGTGCGGACCCTGACCAAGCTGACCGCGGTGCAGTACGCGCGCGAGCGCATCCGCGCCAACTCGGTGCACCCGGGGCCGATCGTGACCCCCATGACCGAGGCGCGCCGCGGCGACCCCGGGCACTACGAGTACATGGTCTCGCGCATCCCGCTCGGCCGTTACGGCGAGCCGGACGAGGTCGCCTACGGGGTTCTGTATCTCGCTTCGGACGAGTCGTCCTTCGTGACCGGGAGCGAGCTGGTGATCGACGGAGGCTGGACGGCCCAGTAGCATCGGAGAAACCGCAGCGCCCGCAGTTCCCCCGCAGTCGAGAAGGAGTGGCGTCGTGATCTACGAGATCCGCACGTACCGCGTGAAGGTGGGCAGCCTCCCCGAGGTGGAGAAGCGCTTCGGCGAGGGCTACGAGCACCGCAAGAAGATCTCCCCGCTGGCCGCCTTCTGGCACACCGAGATCGGGCCGCTGAACGAGATCATCCACGTGTGGCCGTACGAGAACATGAGCGAGCGCAACCGCCTCCGGGCGGACGCGGTGAAGGCGGGCAACTGGCCGCCCAAGATCGCCGAGTTCATCGAGACCATGCAGTCGGAGATCGTGGTGCCGTTCGACTTCCTGCCCGACCTCAAGCCGGGGAAGATGGGCCCGTTCTTCGAGATGCGCTACTACGCGATGCGGCCGGGCACGCTTCCGGACCTGATCAAGCGCTGGCAGTCGAAGATCGAGGAGCGCGTCAAGATGTCGCCGGTCGCGCTGGCCGGGCACGTCGAGCACGGCGAGGCCAACCGCTTCATCCACATCTGGGCCTACAAGAGCCTCGACGAGCGGACCGCGGTGCGGAACAAGGCGCGCGAGATGGGGGTGTGGCCGCCTCCGGGCGGCGCCGACTCGCTGCTCACGATGGCCAACAAGATCATGCTCCCGTCGGCCTTCTCGCCCGTCCAGTAACGGCGTCTAGGCGGGCGGCAGCGCGTCGAGGAAGTCGAGCAGCACGCGGTTGAAGGCCTCCGGCTGGTCGAGGTTCGAGGAGTGTCCGGCGCCCCGGATGACCTCGAGCCTCGCCCCCGGGATCTTCTTCGCCATGTACTCGCAGGGGGCGAGGAACGGCTGGTCCTGATCGCCCACGATGATGAGAGTCGGCACCCGGATGTCCGCGAGCCCGTCCATCACCCGCGAGCCCTCCTGCGCGAGCATCCCTCGCGCGGCGTGGGCCAGGCCCTGGGCCGAGCGGTGAAGGCTCGCCGACTCCCGGACCTCGCGGCTCTTGCCGAGGGCCTCGAGCCCCCGCGTCTCGAGCGACACCGCGCGCTCGCGGGCCCGCGCGTTCCACGCCTCGCGCGCGTCGGCGTTGCGATAGCCGGGACCGGAGTCGCAGATCACGAGCGCGCGCGTCATGCCCGGATGCTCGAGCGCGAAGCCGAGCGAGACGTACCCGCCGAGGGAGAGCCCGCCGATGACCGCCCGCTCCACCCCCAGGTGGCCGAGCAGGGCCTTCATGTCCGCGATGGTGAGGGGGGCCGAGTAGCGGGCCGGGTCCGCCGGGCTCTCGGTCGCGCCGTGGCCGCGCATGCTCCAGCTGATGACGCGGTAGCGGTCGCCGAGGGCGCGATGCTGATCGTCCCACATGCGGCGCGTGGCGGAATAGCCGTGGCTCAGGAGCACCACCGGGCCGGCGCCGGTCGCCTCGTAATCGATCTCGATGCCGTTCAGATTCGCTCGCGTCATCGGGAACGGTGCTCCTTTCGCGCCGGATTGCGCCCGAGTATGCCAGAATCCCGGCACGCACACCATCCGGCGCCCGGGGGCGCCGTGAGGAGCCTGCCATGAGACTGCTGAGCGCCGAGGAGATGCACCAGCTCCTGCCCGCCGAGACCCACGCCTTCCGCGGGCCCGTGCCCACCCAGATCGTGTCGAGCGAGGAGTATTTCCCGACGCGCCAGACCGCGGCGCAGCGGGAGGTCGAGGTGCGGACCCGGGCGCTCGGCGACGAGCTGGGCGCCCGACAGGGGTTGAGCCGCCGCGCCTTCTTCCGCACCGCGGCGGGCATGGCGGCGGCCTACGTGGCCATGAACGAGGTGTACGGGCCGCTCTTCGCGGCCACCTGCGCCGAGGCCGCCGACAAGGACATGGCGGCGGAGCGCGCGAAGGCGCTCGCCGGGCAGTTCATCATGGACACGCACACCCATTTCCTGAAGGACGACACGCGCCTCACCGGCTTCGTGCGCATGCGGGAAGCGGTGGGCCGGGCGGGGTGGAACCCGGGGCTCGCGGGCCGGCCGCAGACCATCGAAGATCTAAAATTCGACAACTACTTCAAGGAGATCTTCCTCGACAGCGACACCAAGGTGGCGCTCATCAGCAGCGCGCCCTCCGACGTGCCCTCCGACTGGTTCCTCACCAACGAGATGATGGCGCAGGCCCGCGCCACCGTGAACGCGCGGCTCGGCGGGCGCCGGCTGCTCACCCACGCCATCTTCACCCCGGGCCAGCCCGGCTGGATGGAGGCGCTCGATCGCGCGCTGGTGGATCTCAAGCCCGATTCGATGAAGGGCTACACGATCGGGGACAACACCAACAAGGACCAGAGCCGGCACCCGTGGCGGCTCGACGACGAGAAGCTACTCTACCCGGCCTACGAGAAGATGGCGAAGGCGGGCGTGATCAACGTCTGCATCCACAAGGGCCTCTTCGCGCCCGCGCTCGACCAGCGGTTCCCGAACCTGCGCGCCTACTGCGACGTGCGCGACATGGGGAAGGCGGCGAAGGACTGGCCGCAGCTCAACTTCATCATCTACCACGGGGCGTATCGCTTCGCGGGCGGCGGCGATCCCGCCGACGCGCTGGCCCAGTTCGAGCAGACCGGCCGCGTGGAGTGGGTGACGGACCTGGCCGAGATCCCCGGCAAGTACGGGGTGAGCAACGTCTACGCCGACCTCGGCCAGCTCTTCGCGCTGACCACGGTGGCCCAGCCGCGCCTCACCGCGGCCCTCATGGGCATGCTGGTGCGCGGGATGGGCGCCGACCACGTCATCTGGGGAACCGACGCGGTGTGGACCGGCGCGCCGCAATGGCAGATCGAAGGGCTGCGGCGGCTCGAGATCCCGGAGGACATGCAGCGAAAGCACGGCTTCGCGCCGCTCGGGGCGGCCGACGGCCCGGTGAAGACCGCGATCTTCGGGGAGAACGTCGCGCGCCTCTATCGCTACAACCGCCACGTGGAGCTCGCGGGACCCAGCCGGCTCGCCGAGCTCAAGGCCGAGTACGAGCGGCGCGGGATGGGCCGCAGCAACCGCCGCTACGGCTACGTCGTGCGAGGCTGAGCTCGCTCAGCGGGCTGCGGCAGGGCCCACCCACACCCACACGTACGGGTAATCCACGCCATTGCCGTGGCGCGCCCAGCGTCCGGTGGGCAGCGTGATCTCGGGCGCAGGCTCGACCCGCGGCGTCGGGATGTACACGAGGCTCGGCGGCGACGGGACGATCACGTAGACCGGCGGGGGCGGCGGGATCACGACCACCGGCGGTGCCGGAGGGAAGTACCCTCCGTCCAGACAGCATCCGATGATCGGGAGCGGCCGGGCAATGGGCCGGGACGGCCGGTGCGGCCGGAATGGCGAGCCCGGGCGCCCGCCCATCCGGTCGTCGGCCCATGCGCCTAAGGGCCCCAGCGTGAGCAGGGCGAGCACGACCAGCGAGAGCCTGGCCAACCGGTACATGGTTGCAGTCTACTCCTCCTCCCGCTTGACAACGAGCGCGCGCGGCGGTTTCCTGGAACTGGACGGACGGTGAGGCGCCGCCGGCTGTCGTGCCGTGAACCCACAGGAGGTCAGGATATGGAGAACACGCCACCCGGCTCGTACGGCGCGTCGTCGGGCGTGGGTCCTGCCTGATGACGCGCGAGCCCAGCTAGAGCACCCTAGATCCCGGCCCTTGGTCGGGACATGCCGCAGGCAAAGGGCCTGCGCGCGAGAAAGCAAGGCCCGGTGGGCGGCTGACCGGTTCCGCCGCCGGGCCGTTTCTCTCACGTACTCGGAGGAAGCCGCGGCATGGCGCAGTGGGACCGCATGGACGTCGATGGGTCCCCGATGCGTCTTTACGTCGGCATGCCGAGCCTCGGCCGGGCCTTCCCCGCGGTGATCGTGATCCAGCACGGCCCCGGCGTGGACAAGTTCATCGAGGACCGGGTCGACAACCTGGCCCAGCTCGGCTACCTGGCCATCGCCCCCGACCTTTACCACCGGCAGGACAGCGCCGCGGCCGGTGTTTCAAGCGCCGCGGCCGTGTTTCAAGCGCCGCGGCCGGTGTTTCAGATGACGGCGACGTGATGACCCGCATCGGCCGCCTCCGGGATCCGGAGGTGATCGCCGACGTCAACGCCGCGGTCAACTACGCGCGTCGGCTGAAGGACACCCAGCTCGGGGACGTGGGCATCATCGGCTTCTGCATGGGGGGACGCGTCGCCTACTTGATGGCCGCGTCCAAGCCGGTCTTCAAGGCGGCCGCCGTCTTCTACGGCGGCAACATCATGAAGGCGTGGGGGAACGGCCCGACCCCGTTCGATCTGACGCCCTACGTGCACTGTCCGATCGTGGGGTTCTTCGGGGCCGAGGACGCCAATCCCTCGCCAGAGGACGTGGACCGGATCTCGGCCCAGCTCGACAAGTACCGCAAGCCCCACGAGTTCCACCGCTACCCGGACGCGGGGCACGCGTTTCTGAACTTCACGAACCCCGCCACCTACCGGGAAGGCCCCGCGCGCGACGCGTGGGACAAGCTCATCCCGTTCCTCCAGCGCAACCTGCAGACGAGCCGCCAGCCGCGTCAGCGGCTGAACTGACCCCGGTCAGGCCGCGGTGGGTGACAGCCGCCGTTCCGGGGCGCCGCCCCGCGGGGCGGGAGGTGGGGTGATCGGAAACCCCTGGAGCACGTCGTAGAAGACCTGGCACCAGGGGCAATCCACGCCGCCGTCCATGGCTGCGCAGGTGCATCGGCCCTCGAACTGTGTCGCGATCCTCGCCGCGTTTTCGCGAACGTTCATGATCGGCCTCCGTAGACCAAACCGTAGCGCCCGCCTGCGACACCGTGATGGCAGCTCGATGAAGAACTCATGCCATTCACTCACAAGCAACTGAGATGCCACGAACGCGGTTCGCGAAAGGCGGCGATAAACCAGCCCGCGCAAGCGAACGCTGATCGGATCCGGGCGTTCTTACCGGGTCGAGGCGGGGCGAAACGCCGCGTGCTCGGCGGTCCAGCGCTTGAGCAGCTCGGGATCGGGCGCCTGAGCGATGCCCGGCACCCGGGACGTGGCGACCTCGCCGCGGCCGCTCAGCACGATCTCGGGCTTGCCGAGATCGTTCGCGTAGAAGTACGAGGACGGGAAGATGTCGCCCGCGTAGGTGAAGTTGGGCAGGGTGGCCAGCTCGGCGCAGATGGCTCCGCCGATCGCGCTCTCCAGCATGCCGCCCACCCAGCAGGGGATGTCGTGCTGGGCGCACAGGGCCTGGATCTCCCGCGACTCGGTGAGCCCGCCCACCCGCGCCATCTTGATGTTCACGACCCGGCAGCTCTTGAGGCGAATCGCCGCCTGCACGTGGGCCAGGCTCTGGGCGCTCTCGTCGAGGCAGACCGGCGTCCCGATCCGCTGCTGCAGGTCCGCGTGGTTGACCAGGCTCATGCCGTCGTCGGCCAGGGGCTGCTCGATCATGGCGAGCCGGAACCGGTCGAGCTTCCGGAAGAGCTCGGTGTCCGCGGGCGTGTAGGCCGCGTTGCAGTCGATGTGAAAGGTGAAGTCGGGGAAGGTGGACCGGACCGCCTCCACCATGAACAGATCCCAGCCGGGCCGGAACTTGAGCTTGACCCGCGGGAAGCCGGCGTCGATCGCGCCCTGGATCTTCTCCATCAGGAGGTCGAGCGAATCCTGGATCCCGAAGTCGGCGCCGACCGCGACCCGGTCCGCGGTCCCCCCGAGGGCGCGGTGCAGCGGCAGGCCGCGCCGCTTGGCGTCCAGCACCCACCAGGCGATGTCGAGCGCGGCCCGCGCGAACTGGTTGCCCTTGATGAAGGCCAGCCGGTCGAGCAGGTCCCGGGCGGTCTCGATGTCCTGGCCGATGATGCGCGGGACCATGTGCTCGCGCAGGGTGTGGAAGACGGCGAGGGTGTGCTCGGCGGAGTAGCCCGGGATGAACGGCGGGCAGCTCTCGCCCCACGCCTCGTGGCCGCCGCCCTCCATCCGCACCAGGATGGTGTCGGTGACGGACTGGTCGGCGTAGGACGTCTTCCACACGAAGGCGAGCGGGAGCCTCATCCAGTAGACGTCGATCGCGTCGATCTTCATGCGGTCCTCAGCGCGCCCGGGCCACGATGAAGAGGCGCCGGAACGGAAAGAGCGTGCGCCCGTCCGGACGCGGGGGATAGGCGTGGGCCACCAGCTCCGCGTACCGCGCCTCGAAGCGGCTCCGCTCCGGCTCCTCCAGCGCGTCGAGCAGCGGCTTGAGCCAGGTGCCCTTGGTCCACTCCTTGACCGGATCGGCGCCCTCGAGAATCTGCAGGTACTCCGTCTCCCAGATATCGAGCGTCGCGGCGCGGGAGGCGAGCGCGTCGTAGTAGAAATCGGGATCGGCCACCGGCGCCGGCCGGAGCAGGGGCTCGAGGGTCGCGCGCCACGGCCCGCCGCGCGCGGCCTCCGAGATCAGCGTGTGCGACGGTGCCCCGAAGTTACGCGGCATCTGGACCGCCAGCACCCCCGCGGGCGCCAGGGTCGCGAGCAGGGCCGGGAACAACCGCTCGTGCCCGGTGAGCCAGTGGAGCGCCGCGTTCGAGTAGACGAGATCGGCCGGCCGCGCCGGCCTCCAGGTGGCCAGGTCCGCCTGCTCCCAGATGATCGCGGGGGCGGTGGCCGCGGCCTTGGCGAGCATGGCCGGCGAGTCGTCCACCCCGGTGACGCGCGCCTCGGGCCAGCGCTCCTTGATGAGGCGCGTGACGTTGCCGGCGCCCGCGCCGAGGTCGTAGATCTCGCCCGGGTGCGGGAGGCCGACGCGGCTCAGCAGGTCGATGGCCGGCCGCAGCCGGTGGTCGGCGAACTTCAGGTACTGCGCGGGATCCCAGGCCATGTCAGCGGGCCGGGGCCGGCGCGGTGCCCGGCGCGCTGGCGGGCAGGTCGCCGCAGCGGAACACTTCCGCGTAGACCATGGCGAGATCCTCGCTGCCGCCGAAGGCGAGGACCGCGGTGTTGCCGCCCATCTTCACGATCTTGCGCCGGAGGTCCCTGATCGAGTTGTCGCGCGTGGTGCCGACGCGCTCGCAGCCCTGGGTGAGGCCGGGCTCGGTGGTGAGCCGGACCCGCGCCATCGCCATCTTCTCCGCCTCCTGGGCGGAGGCCGGCCCCGCATGCGTCGCGATCAGCAGCAGCATGCCCACCACGCCCGTCGCCCGCCTCGTCATGGTCCTCTCCGCGCCCGTGCTATATGCTGTGGGCGCCATGATACCCGACCGGCTCCGCCAGGTCAGGCTCGCGCCGCGGGCCCTCCTCCTGGTGGCCGCGGTGCTGGTCCTGGTCGGGGGGGCGGCGGCGCAGCAGCCGGTGCAGACCCCGCTGCTCGTCATGATCTCGATCGACGGGCTCCGGCCCGACTACGTGACCGCCGCCGACGCGTACGGCGCGAAGATCCCGAACCTGCGCCGCTTCCTCCGGGAGGGCGCCTTCGCCCAGGGCGTGGTGGGCGTGATCCCCACCGTCACCTACCCGAGCCACACCACGCTGATCACCGGTGTCTCGCCGGCCACTCACGGGATCCACGCCAATCTCACGTTCGACCCGTTGCGCGAGAACCAGAGCGGCTGGTACTGGTACAGCGAGGACATCCGGGTGGCCACCCTCTGGGACGCGGCGGCGCGCGCGGGGCTCAGCACCGCCAGCGTGCAGTGGCCGGCCAGCGTGGGCGCGCGCGTGACCTGGAACATTCCCGAGTTCTGGCGGTCGGGCGCGCCCGACGACGCCAAGCTCCTCCGGGCGGTGTCCACCCCGGGCCTGCTCGCCGAGCTCGAGCTGGAGCTCGGCCCTTATCCGCGCGCGCTCACCGTGGAGTCGGACGAGCAGCGCGTGCGGTACGCGGTGCGCATTCTCGAGAAGAAGCGGCCCAACCTGTTGACGCTGCATCTCATCGCGCTCGATCACGTGCAGCACGTCACCGGGCCGTTCACGGCCGAGACCATGGCGGTGCTCGAGCGGATCGACACGCTCGTCGGCACGCTGCGCGCATCCGCGGAGACGGTGGCCCCGGGGGGTGCCCACGTCGCGATCGTGTCGGACCACGGCTTCGGCAAGACCACGATGGAGCTCAACCTGCTCGCCGAGCTGCGCCGCGCGGGGCTGGTCACGGTGAGCGCGGGCAAGGTCACCGACTGGAAGGCGATGTCGTGGACGGCCGGCGGCACGATCGCGGTCGTGCTGAAGGATCCGGCCGACGCGGACACCCTGGCGACGGTCCGGGCCCTGCTCGACCGCCTGGCCGCCGATCCCGCGCACGGGATCGATCGCGTGCTGGACGCGGCCGCGCTCCGGGCTCGCGGCGGATTTCCCACCGCCGCGTTCGTCGTCGGGCTCAAGCCGGACTGGCACGCGGGCTCGAGCCTGACCGGCCCGCTGGTGGGCAAACCGGCGATGGCGGGCATGCACGGTCACCTGCCGGACCTACCCGACCTGCACGCGTCCTTCTTCGTGGTGGGGCCGGGCGTGCCGGCCGGCCGCGCGCTCGGCCTCATCGACATGCGGGACATCGCGACCACGCTCGCGCGCCGTCTCAACCTCGCGCTGCCCGCCGCGGAGGGCAAGGAGCTCTGGCCGTGAGGCGGCTCGCGACCTTCGCGGCGCCCACTCAGCGAGCGCGCCAGTACCCCTCAACCCAGACGAACGCGCCCTCCCGCGGCATCCAGCCGCCCGGGACCCATGTGAGTCCCGGGGCGGGCGGCACCTCCCAGCGCCCCGGCACCCACACGTAGCGCTCTTGGTGCCACGCCCACTGGCCGGGCACCCAGACGTGGGCGCGCGTGGGCGCCACCGGCGCGATCTCGGCCCGCCGCGGCGGCTGCGGCGGCGGGCGCTTGACGAGGCCGGGCTGGGTGGCCGCACAGCCCGCCAGGAGCAGCGTGACGAGCGTGGCCGCGGCGGCCGCTCGCCACGGGCTCCGCGCGCCCCCGCGCGTGCACGACGCGGCCGGTTCGTCGTCGGGTTGCACCCCGGGCGCTACTCCTGGTCGACCATGAGGCGCAGGGTGACCCGCCGCTTCTTCACGTCTGGAATGTCGGTGCTGGAGATCGGCCCGAGGCTGGCCGACTGGATCCGCGCGAGCTGGATGCCCCGGTCCATCAGAAAGCGACGGACGGCGTCGACCCGCCGCTGGCTCAGTGCGTAGTTGTAGTCGAGGGCGCCCCGCGGGTCGGTGTAGCCGCCCAGCTCGACGGTCAGGGTCGGATGCGCCTTCATCTCGGCCACGACCGCGGTGAGGGCGGTCTGGGCCGCATCGCTCAGGTCGATGCTATCGGGCGAGAAAAACACCTCGAGGCTGTCGGCCGTCTTCTGGTTGAAGCGGTTCGACCAGAGGCGCGTGAGCCGGCCGTCCACGCCTTCCGCCTTCCGGGCGGCCTCGTCGGCCCGGCTCTGCGCGCTCGCGACGCCGCCTTCGAGGGTCTCCACGCGCTGGCCCATCTCGTTCACGCGCTTCTCGACAGCGGCGACGCGCTCGTCCGCCTGCGCCGTGCGGGTCGGTTGCGCGGCCGGAACCGGCGTGACGTAGGCCGGCTCGGTGGCCGCGCAGCCCGTGACCAGCCACAGCAGGGCCGGGGACAGAACTCCCATTCGCTTCCTCATGGCGTCCTCCTTGGTGGCTACCGGCTCGGCGCGGGCGGACGCCCGACGATCCGGGTCGTCGAGACCTCGGTCCACGTGTAGTACCACCCCTCGTAGATCATGATCTGCAGCGAGCTGTCCTGCTTCTCGTAGACCTGGGTCGTGCCCTTGGAGGACGACGTCGTGGAGGACACGTGTCGCCATCCGTTGGCCTCGAGCGAGGACCGGTAGGCGAGGCCGAGGCTCTCGGGCTTGATGCGGCTCTTGTAGAAGAGGCGCGCCGCCTTCACGGTCGGCGACTCGATGATGGTGGTCCGGTCCTGGTCCAGGGTGAGGCCCGCGGGAACCGGGACGTCCTCGAACTCGCTCCGCTGCCGCGCCGGACCGGACGAGGCGCACGACGTCAGCATCAGCACGAGCGCGCCGACGATGAGGACACGTGTCATTGGCATCGGGGATAACCTCCCATGGGGCCAGCAGTAGTGAGACATCCCATTCTATGCATGTGCGGGCGGGCTGTGCGGGAAGACTTACGCCCCGGGGCGGATCTTTTGTAGTATGGGCTCGATGACGCGCCGCGGTTTCCTGGCCCTCGTCGTCCTCGGCGTGGCCGCCTTCGCCCCCGGCGGCTGCGGCGGCGACAAGCCCCAGTCCATCAAGGTGGTCATCGCGGAGTACAGCCGCGACCATACCCGTCCATTCTGGCAGGCTCTGGCCGACCAGTACACCAAGCAGACCGGGGTCAAGGTCGACCTGCAGGTGATCGACTGGAACTCCATCGATCAGCAGGTCAGCACCATGATCCAGAACAACCAGCCGCCCGACGTGCTCAACCTCAACTCGTTCTCCAGCTACGCCAAGGACGGCCTCCTCTATTCGGGCGACGAGGCCCTGTCGCCCAAGACGCGGGACGATTTCCTCGAAGCGTTCGCGCGCGGCGGCACCTATCGCGACAAGCTCTACGGCTTCCCGATCCTGGCCAGCGCGCGCGCGTTCTTCTACAACCGCGACCTGCTCGCCCGGGCCGGGGTGGCCGCGCCGCCGCGGACCTGGGACGAGTTCGTGTCGGCCGCGAAGCGGGTGCAGGCCCTGGGGGACGGGACGATCGGCTACGCGCTGCCGCTCGGGCCGGAGGAGGCGCAGGCCGAGTGGTCCATCTGGATGTGGAACAACAGCGGCGACTGGAAGAGCGGCGAGGCGTGGACGATCAACAGCGAGAAGAACGTGCAGACGCTCCAGTTCCTGGCCGCGCTCGCCAACACCCACAAGGTGACCCAGATCAATCCGGGCAAGACCAACCGCACCGACGGCGCGTTCCAGCTCTTCAAGGACGGCAAGGTCGGCATGGTCATGGGGTTCAGCCCACTCGCCGCGCAGCTCGACGCCGAGAAGAAGGTGAATTACGGCGTCACCCAGATGCCGACCAACGTGGGAACGCCGGTGACTCTCGGGGTCGAGGACTACCTGATGGCCTTCAAGAAGAAGGGCAACCAGGAGGCGGTGCGCCAGTTCCTCGACCTCTACTATCAGCCCGAGCAGATCACGCGCTGGATCACCGCCGAAGGCTTCCTGCCCGTGACCAAGTCGGGCCGCGAGCGCATGAGCGGCAACGAGAAGCTCAAGCCGTATCTCGACGCGCTGCCGAGCGCGCGGCTGGCGCCCACCACCGACCCCACCTGGGACAAGGTGAAGCTCGACGTCCAGCAGAGCATCGGCGCGGCGGTCCAGCCGGGCGGCGATCCGAAGCAGGTACTCGACCGCCTCCAGAAGAACGCGGCGGAGAGCGCTCGCTGACGGGGCCGCGCCCGCGGGGCCCGGGCGCGGGCCGGGCGCTCCTGTGGCTCGGCCCGAGCCTCCTGCTGATCGCGGCGGTGGTGATCTATCCCGCGGTCGAGCTCGTCCGCGCTTCCCTCGGCCGCTACTCGATCACCGGCCTCTACCAGGGCGCGGTGGGCCTGCGCAACTACGCGCGCCTGGTCGAGCAGGAGGCGCTGCCCGGGGTGGCCGCGAACACCGTGGTGTGGGTCGTGGCGGTGGTGGCGGTCACCGTCGCGCTCTCGCTCGGCCTGGCCCAGCTCCTGAACGAGTCCTTCCCGGGCCGCCGGCTCGTGCGGTGGGCGCTCATCGTGCCGTGGGCCGCCTCTCTCATCATGACCTCGAAGCTCTTCGTGTGGATCTACGACTACTACTTCGGCCTGCTCAACCGCGTGACCGCCGCGGCGGGCCTGGCGCCGATCGACTGGCTGGGCGACGACCGCACCGTGATGGCGGCGATGATCGCGGTCGGGGTCTTCGTGTCGCTGCCGTTCACGACCTACGTCCTGCTCGCGGGGCTCCAGACCATTCCGGGCGAGGTCTACGAGGCGGCCCGGGTGGACGGGGCGGCGGGCTGGCGCAGCTACCGCCTGATCACGCTGCCGCTGCTCCGGCCCGCGCTGCTGGTGGCCGCGGTGCTGAACCTGATCTACGTGTTCAACTCCTTTCCGATCGTGTGGACGCTCAACGACCGCAACCCCGGCTTCGCCCATGACACGATGATCACGTTCATGTACAAGATCGCGTTCAAGAGCGCGCTCCGGGACGTGGGCCTGGCCGCCGCGCTGGGTGTGGTCAACGTGCTGCTGATCCTGGCCGCGGTGGTCGCCTACCTGCGGGTGGCGCGCTGGCGGGAGGAGCCGGTCTGATCCGCAAGGCGGCGCTGGGCGCGGCGGGGTGGCTGCTGGCCAGCGCGCTGCTGGCGCCGTACGCGGTGATGCTCCTCACCTCGCTCAAGCCGGAGGCCGAGCTGCGCGTGAGCCCGCCGCGGCTCCTGCCGCTCGAGTGGCGGCCGCAGAACTTCTGGACGGTGCTGCGCGATCCGGAGTTCCAGTCCTGGCTCACCGTCTCGCTGGTGGTGGCCATCGTATCCACGCTGCTGGTGCTGGTGGCCGCGGTGCCCGCCGCGTACCACACCGCGCGCCATCGGTTCCCGGGCCGTGCCGCCTTCCTGTTCCTGGTCCTGGTGACCCAGATGTTCGCGCCGACCGCGCTGGTGGTGGGCCTCTACCGCGAGTTCTTCGAGCTCGGCCTCATCAACACCTACGCCGCGCTCATCGCGGTCAACGCCGCCTTCAACCTGGCCTTCGCGATCTGGATCCTCCGCGCCTTCTTCGCCTCCATCCCTCGCGAGATCGAGGAGGCCGCCGCGGTGGACGGTTGCGGAACAACCGGCACCCTCTTCCGCATCATCCTCCCGGTGGCGGCGCCCGGGATCGTGACCGCGGGCATCTTCGCCTTCATCGCGGCCTGGAACGAGTACATCGTCGCGCTCACCCTGATGACCGACGCCTCGATGCGCCCCCTCACCGTCGGCATCACCTCCTACGTGACCGCCTACGTCCAGCACTGGGACCTCCTCTTCGCCGCCTCGACGATCGCCATCGTCCCAGTGGTGATTCTCTTCGCGCTGATCGAGCCCTACCTCGTGGGCGGCCTCACCGCCGGAAGCGTGAAGTAGGCGAGCCAGCGCCCCTCACCCTACCCTCTCCCCAGAGGGGAGAGGGTTGAAGCAGAAAGAGACCACGCGGGAGGCCGGACGCGGGCGGGGGTGGCGGGGGGTGGGGCGGGTGACCCGTTTCCCGCCAACGAACGCCGGAGCCAAGCCATCCCAGATTGGGAACTACTCGCGCAACAAGACGAGAAAGCGTGTCGTGGTCAGAGCCCCACCCCCCGCCACCCCCGCCCGCGTCCGGCCGGTGACCAGGCGCCGGGGCAGGCGGAGCTACCCCTTGACGGCCCCCGCGGTGAGCCCGGCGACGTAGTACTTCACGAAGAAGGAGTAGATGAGCGCGACCGGGATGGAGCCCAGCAGCGCCCCCGCCATCAGCTGGCCCCAGTAGAAGGCGTCGCCGCGGATCAGCTCGCCCACCACGCCGATCGGCACGGTCCGCACGCTCGACTTGCTGAGGAAGAGGAGCGCGTAGAGAAACTCGTTCTGCGACAGCGTGAAGGCGAAGATCCCGGCGGACAGGAAGCCGGGCAGGCAGAGCGGAAGGATGATCCTCGTCATGGCGCGCCAGCGGCTCGCGCCGTCGATCATGGCCTGCTCCTCGAGCTCCTTCGGCACCGTCTTGAAGTATCCCATCAGCAGCCAGGCGATGAATGGCACGAGCAGCGTCGGGTAGGTCAGCATCACCGCGCTGAGCGTATTGCCCAGCTTCATCCGGCCGATGAGATCGGCCATCGGAACGAACAGCAGCGTCTGGGGGATCAGATACGTCACCGCCACCGCGATGGCCAGCAGCGGAGCGCCCCGGAACCGCATGCGCGCCAGCGGGTAGGCCAGCATGCTCCCGAGGAGCAGGGAGATGAAGGTGGCGACCCCGGCCACCAGCATGGTGTTGACCACCCAGGTCAGGAAGTTGGTCTCCTTCAGCAGGTCGATGTAGTGGACCAGCGAGGGGTGCTGGATCGTCAGCGGATTGGCCTTCGGGTTGTACAGCTCGGCATTGGTCTTGAGCGAGGTGGCCGCCATCCACGTGAACGGGAACAGCGCGATCACGACGAACGCCAGCAACGGCAGCCAGAGACCGAAGATTCGCTTGCGCCAGGTCAGCTCGCCGACCATTCACTCATTCCTTGGCGCTCAGTCCTTGCGCACGTAGAGGGTGAGCAGCACCAGCAGGAGGCCCAGGACCGGGACCATGCTGAGCGCGACCGCGGAGCCGAGCCCCATCTGGCCCGCCCCCATGCTCAGGCTGTAGGCGTAGGTCGCCATGAGGTGCGTGGAGTTGGCGGGGCCGCCGCCGGTGAGCACGTAGACGAGCTGGAAGTCGAAGAAGGTGATGACGATCGAGAACGTGGTCACGATGAAGATGACCGGGAGGAGCGCGGGCAGCGTCACGTACCGGAAGCGGCCCCAGGTGCCGGCGCCGTCGATGGTCGCCGACTCGTGCAGGTCGACCGGAATGGTCTGCAGGCCCGCGAGGATCGAGATGCCGAAGAACGGCAGCCCGCGCCACGTGTTGACCATGATGATGGAGATCATGGCCATGGTCGGGGTGCCGAGCCAGGACGGGCCCGTCGTCGCCAGGCCGCTCACCACCAGCAGACGGTTGAACAGGCCCATGCCGGGGTCCAGGATCCACTGCCACGCCACCGTGCTGAGCACGGTGGGCACGATGAACGGGAGCAGGAGCATGGCCCGGGTGACGGCCTTCATCCGGAAGTTCTGGTTCATCACCAGGGCCATGGCCAGCCCGCCGCCCGCCTTGAGCACGGTCGCCACCGCGGTGAACAGGAGGGTGTTCCTGACCGCCTGCCAGAAGATCGGGTCGTTCGAGAGGGTGACGAAGTTTCCCAGGCCCACGAAGGAGGGAGGGCGGGCGACTTCTCGCTGGAAGAAGCTGAGATAGACGCCGTAGAAGAACGGATAGCCCAGGAACAACAGCAGGAACAGCACCGGCGGCGTGACCATGAGCCAGGAGAACACGGACTCCCGCTCCAGGAACGCGCGGAGCCGGAACGGCCGCCGGGCGGGCGCCGCGAGGGCGCCCGCCCGAGAGGCCTCGAGCATCTTGCTCATCCCTACCCGTAGATGGTCTTGAGCTGCTTCACGGCCTCCGCGATGGCCGACTTGACCGGCGTGCCCGTGCAGGCCTTGGTGAACATGTCGATCACGATCCAGCGATTGACCACTTCGCCGTGCTGGCGGTTGGCGGGCGCCGGCCACGACGTGAGCTTGCCGGTCTCGAGCACCTTCTGGAACGGCTTCACCCGCGGCTCGACGTCCCACTCGGGCACCTTGTCGAACGCGTGCAGGTAGGGGGCGAAGTACATGTCGCCCGAGGCGATCCACGGCCGGTACTGCTTCGGGTCCATCATCCAGCGTAGGAAATCCTTGGCCGCCTGCGGGTCCTTGCTGTGGGCGAACACGCCGTGCGTCACCGGTACGAGCGCGTGGTAGCGCTTGCCGGTGGGGCCCTTGGGATTCAGCCCATGCTCGATCACCTTGCCCATCTCGGGCAGGTCGCGCTTGGCCGAGACCATGATGCTGTAGGCGTTGTTGGTGCACGAGATCTGGCTGGTCAGGAAGGCCTTGTTGTTGGCCGGATCCAGCCACCCGATGCAGTCCTCGATGCAGGCCTGCTTGTACAGCTTCTGTACGTACTCGACGGCCCGCGCGGTCTCGTTGGTGTCGAGCGCCACCTTCTTGCCGTCCTTGTCCATGACCGTCACCCCGTAGGACCACAGCAGGGGGTAGAGCCAGGAGTAGTTGTCGGCGAAGCCGTGTCCCATGGACATGCCGAAGGGATGGCCCTTGGCCTTCAGCTTGATGCCGGCCTCCAGGAACTCGTCCCACGTCTCGGGGAAGCTCTTGACGCCGGCCTCGTCGAACCAGTCCTTCCGGTAGTTCATCAGCTGGCCGATGTTCCCGTTGGGGATGGACTTCCACTTGCCCTTCTCGACGGACAGGAGCTTGATCTCGTCGTACCAGCCGCCCTGCTGCTTGCCCACCTCCTCGGCGATGTCGGACACGTCCACCAGGGCGTCGCGATAGAGCCACTCCTGCTGCACCCAGGCCAGGTCGGCGCCGGCCTTGTTCTCGACCATGGAGACGAGCTGGGGCACCGCGCTGCCGCCCGCGGCCTGGATCTGGTACTCGATCTTGATGCCGGTGGCCTTCTCGTAGGCCGGCGCCATCACGTTCTGGAAGTGCACGTCGAAGTTCTTCACGTAGGAGCTTTCGCGAGCGAACGTGATCGATACCGGCTTGGCCTGGGCATTGCGGGAGATCCAGGGACCCGCGGCGACCCCGGCGGCCCCGGCGGCGGCGAGCTTCAGAAAGCTACGACGGGTGGCCTTCGACTGTTTGGGCTGTGCCATGCATTTCCCCTTGTATGTGGCGTGGTATTGCCATTGGGTCGTGCGCCGAACATCCTGCCCCCGGGAGAGGGGTTCTGCCAGATCCGGCCTCCAAGAACACCAGCCTATTCAGGCGTGTGCGGCACTTTAGGCTGGGCGCCCGGCCCCTGTCAAGGCGCGGCCCCCGTGGGGCGGGGGGTCGGCGGGAGGGACGACGCTAGCTCTTGACGGACCCCGCGGTGAGCCCCGCCACGTAGTAGTCCACGAAGAAGGAGTAGATGACCGCAACGGGGATGGAGCCGAGGAGCGCCGCCGCCATGAGCTGGCCCCAGTAGAAGACGTCCCCGCGGATCAACTCGGTGATCACGCCGACCGGCACGGTGCGCACCTCGCTCTTGGCGAGGAAGATCAGCGCGTAGAGGAACTCGTTCTGGGCCAGCGTGAAGGCGAAGATGCCGGCGGAGAGCAGGCCGGGGGTGGTCAGCGGCAGCACCACGCGCCACATCGCCTGGAAGCGGCTCGCCCCGTCGATCCGGGCCGCCTCCTCCAGCTCCCGCGGCACGCTCTTGAAGTAGCCCATGAGCAGCCACGAGCAGAACGGGATGAGCAGGGTGGGGTATGTCAGCATCACCGCGCTCAAGGTGTTCCCCAGGTCGAGCCGGTTGATGATGTCGGCCATCGGGATGAAGAGGAGCGGCTGAGGGACCAGGTAGGTGGCGGCGACCCCGATCGCCACGATCGCGGCGCCGGGGAAGTTCATGCGGGCGAGCGGGTAGGCGATCATCGCCCCGAGGACCAGGGAGACCGCGGTGGTGATCACCGCGACCAGCATGGTGTTGTAGGTCCACAGCAGGAAGTTCGTGTCGGCGAGCAGGTCGTAGTAGTGCTTGAGCGTGGGCTGGTAGACGACCAGCGGCATGATCTTGGCGTTGTAGAGCTCCCGGTTCGGCTTGATGGACGCGATGAGCATCCAGTAGAACGGGAACAGCATCACCACCAGGCAGACGAGCACCGGCAGGTAGATCCGGAGGATCCGCGAGCCCCAGCCGCGCCCGTCGATCACGACTGACGCCTCAGATAGAGCGTGAGGGCCACGATCATGACCGCGAGGGCCGGGAGCATGGCGAGGGCCGCCGCCGCGCCCATGCCGAGCTGTCCTCCCGACATCGCGACGTCGAAGGCGTAGGTGACGAACACCTGGGTGGCATTGGCGGGGCCGCCGTGGGTGAGGGCGTAGACGATCTGGAAGTCGGAGAAGGTGAAGATCACCGAGAACATGGTCACGATGATCAGGATCGGCATGATGATCGGCAGCGTCACGTGAAGAAACCGCTGTCGAACCGACGCCCCGTCGATGGCGGCGGCCTCGTAGAGCTCGGGCGAGATGGTCTGGAGGCCCGCGAGTAGGGTGATGCCGTAGAAGGGAATGCCGCGCCAGGTATTGACGATGATGATCGCCACCATCGCGAGATCCTTGTTGCCCAGCCACGAGAATCCGCTGCTGACGACGCCGGTCTTGACGAGCGTCCAGTTGATGACGCTGAAGGTGGGATCGAAGATCCACATCCAGGCCACCGTGCTGAGGATGGTCGGCACGATGAAGGGCAGGAGCAGGAAGGCGCGGACGAGACTCCGCCCGCGGAAGTGCTGATTGATCACGAGGGCCATCGCGAGCCCGCCCAGCAGCTTCAGCACGGTGGTGACGATGGTGTACACGAAGGTGTTGCGGGTCACCTGCCAGAACACCGCGTCGTGGGCGAGCGTGACGAAGTTGCCGAGCCCGGTGAAGACGCCGGGCTTGGCGACCGGCCGATCGTGCAGGCTCAGCCAGACGCCGTAGAAGAGCGGGTAGGCGACGAACGCGAGCAGGAAGAGGACGCCCGGCGCCAGCATGATCCAGCTGAACGCCGCTTCCCGCTCGAGCACGCCGTGAAACAGGCGCGGCCGGGCCGCGACCTGGGCCGATCGGGCCACCAGGTCGGGCCGGACCGCCATCGCCTACTTCGCCTTGTAGATCTGCTTGAGCTGTGCGGCCGCGGTGGCGATGACGTCCTTCGTCGAATCGCCCCGGCAGGCCTTGGCGAACATGTCGCAGAGCACGTACTTCGCCACGCTCTCCGACATCGCGTGGCCGGGAGGGCCGGGCCACCCGTGCAGGCGCGACGTCTTCAACGACTCCTTGAAGGGCATGTAGCGCGGATCCACGTTCCACATCGGGTGATTGTCGTAGCCGTTCAGGAACGGCGCGTAGTAGGCGTCGCCCGAGACGAGCCAGCGGGAGAGCTGCTTGTCGTCGTAGAGCCAGCGCAGGAAGGCCTTGGCCGCCGCCGGGTCGGGCGCGTGCGAGGCGATCGCGTGGGACTGCGGATTGTAGAGGTGGTAGCGGCCCTTCGGCCCCTGGGGATTGAGGCCGTGGTCGGTGACCTTCGCGATGTCCGGGAAATCACGCTTGGCCACGATCAGGATCGACATCGCGTTGTTGGTGCAGGAGATCTGCTCGCCGAAGAACGCCTTGTTGTTGTTGACGTCGGTCCAGCCCAGCACGTCCTCGAGCATCGTCTCCTTGTAGAACCGGCGGCAGAAATCCACCGCCTGGGCGGTCTCGCTGGAGTCGATCAGCACCGTCTTGCCGTCCTTGTCCACTTCGCGGCCGCCGTAGGACCACAGCAGCGGGTACATCCAGCCGTGGTTGTCGCCGAACCCGTGGCCCAGCTCGAAGCCGAAGGGGTGCCCCTTCTTCTTGAGCATGCGGCCCACGGTGAGGAGATCTTCCCAGGTGTCCGGGAACTTGGTCACGCCCACTTCCTTGAACCAGTCCGTGCGGTAGACCTCGAGCTGGCCGATGTTGCCCCAGGGCAGCGCCTTCCACTTCTTGTTCACCACCACCGAGTCGAGGATGTTGTCGTGCCAGGGGCCGATCTTCTTGCCGATCTCGTTGGCCACGTCGGTGACGTCGAGCAGGCCCGGGTCGAAGAGATGGGGCCAGTTGACGCCGGTGGCGACGATCTCGGGGCCGGACTTGGTCTCGATGATCGTGGTGAGCCGGGTGAGCATGCTGCCGACGCTCACCGGCTCGTACGCGACCTTGATGCCGGTGAGCTTCTCGTACTCGGGGGAGAGGGTCTTCACGAAGAAATCGTCGAAACCCTTGATGAACGAGCTCTCGTGGACGACCCCCATCGACTTGGGGGCGGCGCCGGCGCGTCGGGGCCCGAGGGCCGCCGCGGCGGCGCCCCCGGCGATGGCCGTGGTCAGGAATTCGCGTCGAGTGCTCATGGGACCTCCTCCGCGTCGAGGCGGACAGATGGGGGGCGGTTCACTGCTCGGGAAAGCAGGACGACAGGGTTTGCGCGAGCGGCGCACCGAGAGGAGCGTTCGTGATCAGGCACTGACTCCATCCGTGCCTCCGCGAAGCGACCAGCTGGCAAGCGTGTCCGGCACTCTAGGCCCCGCGGCGGGGACCTGTCAAGACGGCCTAGCGCGGTGCGGGGCCCACGACCTCCATGAGCGCGCCCAGACCCCGGTGGAAGGTGGGGGCGCCCCCCGGCACCACGCAGGCCTCGAGCACCTCGAAGAGCTCGGCGGGGGTCGCCCCGAACTGGATCGCGCGGCGCATGTGCGCCACCAGACCGGCCCGCTCGCCCCCGCGGAAGCAGAGGAGCGCGATGGCCACGAACTCGCGCACCTTGGCCGAGACGTGCCGGCCCTCGCCCAGAGAGAGCTCGTAGAGACGGTTGTAGGCCTCGACGAACTCGGGGTCCTGCCGCGCCGCGAATTCCCACTCCGGGTACATGTAGCCCCGCGCGGCCTTCATCTTCGCGATGAGCGCTTCCGCCTGCTGCTCTCGGTTCGTGTCGCTCAAACGGTGACCCCCTTTTTGGATTCGCTCGGCTGCCTCGCTGCACCTCGCGTGCCACCGCTCGCCTTCGGCTGCACCTCGCCGTGCCACCGGCTCGCCTTCGGCTGCACCTCGCCCTTCAACGGCGCCTAGTCTTTGGGGAGCCCGAGTACCCGCTCGCCGATGATGTTGCGCTGAATCTCGCTGGTGCCGCCCGCGATCGTGTACTGCCGCGCGCTCAGCACGCGGTTGTACCAGCGGGGGCCATCGGGCACCTGGGGGCTCGCGCGGTTCACGAGCGCGTGCGGGCCGAGCAGCTCCCCCGCGAAGTCGGCGATGCGCACGCCCAGCTCGGAGCCAAAGAGCTTGAGGATCGACCCCTCCGGCCCGGGCGGCTCGCCGCGGAGCTGCCGGGTGAGGTTGCGCATGCGCGTGTAGCGCTGGCACTGCGCGTCGATGACGAGCTGGGCGAAGCGCTGGCGGATCACCGGGTGCTCCCACGCGGGCCGGCCGTCGAGCGGCACCGTCATGGCCAGCGCGCGCAGCCGCGCCAGCTGCTCCTCGTGGCCGCGCCCGCCGCCGCCCTTGCGCTCGTACATGAGCGTGGTCATCGCGGGCTTCCACCCCTCGTTCTGCCGGCCGATGAGGTTGGCCTTCGGTACCGCCACGTCGACGAAGAACACTTCGTTGAAGTGCCGGTGCCCGTTGAGCAGCACGAGCGGCCGCACCGCGATGCCGGGCGTCTTCATGTCGACCAGGAGATAGCTGATGCCGCGGTGCTTGGGCGCGGCGGGATCGGTGCGCACGAGGAGATAGATCCAGTCCGCGTACTGCGCGCCCGAGGTCCACACCTTCTGGCCGTTGACCACGAAGTGGTCACCCCGGTCGTCGGCGCGGGTGCTGAGGCCGGCCAGGTCCGAGCCCGCCCCCGGCTCCGAGTAGCCCTGGCACCAGATGTCGTCGGCGCCGAGGATGCGGGGCAGGTAGCGCTGCTTCTGGGCCTCGGTGCCCCACTCGATGATGGTCGGGCCCGCCATCCCGATGCCGGAGTAGCCGGGGAGCACGGGGGCACGCGCCCGGAAGCACTCCTCGTCGTAGATGACCTGCTCCATCAGGGTGGCGCCGCGCCCGCCGTAGTCCTTGGGCCACGAGATCCCGACCCAGCCCGCCGCGTACATGCGGCGCTGCCAGTCGCGCCGGCGCTCGAACGTCGCGCGATCGGGCGCGACCCGCTCGTCGGTCGGATCCTCGATGCGCAGATCGTCGGTGAGGTTGGCGCGGAGCCAGTCGCGGATCTCGGCGCGGAAGCTCTCCTGCTCGGGCGTGTAGGTGAAATCCATGGGCCTCTTCTAGCACCGGTGGGCCGCCGACTCAAGGCATGCTACATTCAGCCGTATCTCGACGCGGATTCCCTGGCCACGGAGGCGGCATTGGCTCACAAAGGCATGAAGTTCGGCATCTTCCTCGCGCCCTTCCACCGGGTCGGCGAGAACCCCACGCTCGCGATGAACCGCGACATGGAGCTGATCGAGTGGATGGACCACCTCGGCTACGACGAGGTGTGGATCGGCGAGCACCACTCGGCGGGCTGGGAGCTGATCGCCTCCCCCGAGGTGTTCATCGCCGCCGCGGCCGAGCGCACGCGTCACATCATGCTGGGCTCCGGGGTCACGAGCCTCCCCTACCATCACCCGCTCATGGTGGCCCAGCGCTTCGTGCAGCTCGACCACATGACCCGCGGCCGCGCCATGCTCGGCATCGGGCCCGGGGCGCTCGTCTCCGACGCGTACATGATGGGCATCGAGCCGGTGACCCAGCGCGCGCGGATGGACGAGTCTCTCGACGCGATCATGCAGCTCCTCCGGTGCGAGGAGCCGGTCACGATGAAGACCGACTGGTTCGAGCTGCGCGAGGCCCGGCTGCACCTCGCGCCCTACACCGATCCGCACTTCCCGATCGCGGTGGCCAGCACCATCACGCCGGCGGGGGTCATGACCGCGGGCAAGCACGGCATCGGCGTGCTCTCGCTCGGAGCCGGGCTGCCCGGCGGGCCCGAGGCGCTCTCCAATCAGTGGAAGATCGCCGAGGAGACCGCGGCCAAGCACGGCAAGACCATGGACCGGAAGAAGTGGCGGCTCGTGGTCAACGTGCACGTCTCCGATGACGACGAGCAGGCGCTCCGGGAGGTGTCGCGGGGCGAGCGCCACGAGACCATCACCTACTTCGAGGACACCCTCGGCCGCCCGCCGGGCCGCGCCGACGATCCGCTGCGCGAGGGCGTGAAGATGGGCACCACGCTGGTCGGCGCGCCCGACACCGTGATTCGCGGCATCGAGCGGCTGGAGGAGCTGAGCGCGGGCGGCTTCGGTGGCGTCCTCTTCCGCGCCCACGAGTGGGCCAACCGCGAGCAGACCCTCAAGAGCTACGAGCTGTTCGCCCGCTACGTGATGCCGCGCTTCCAGGGGTCGCTCGGCCCCATCCGCGACTCCAACGAGTGGGCGCGCAGCAACCGGAAGACCATCTTCAGCCCCAACGTGGAGGCGGTCCGCCGCGCGTTCACGGACGCGGGCCGGGCCGTCCCGAGCGAGTTCCGCAACCGCACGGTGGGCGCCCGGGACGTGGACGACTCGAAGTCGTCCTAGCCGCCCTTCCGCCAGTCACGCGGGTGGAGCTACGCGATGCGCGTCGCTCGCTGCTCGACCGGGAGTGGTTGATCAACGTCTACCCGTTCTATCTCCACGACCTCTCGGCGTTCGACGACTCCTACTACACGCTGGACGAGCGCGGTCTCTGGAGCCCGGACCACCTCCCGGGCTGGCTTCAGGAGGACACCGACCACCCGCTGATCATCGTCGAGGACGGCCGGCGGGTCGGCTTCGCGCTCGTCAACCACGCCCCCTCTCCCCACCTGCGGCCGGGGATGGACTTCCGGATGTCCGAGTTCTTCGTGCTGCGGTCCGAGCGCGGGCGGGGGATCGGCCGGCGGGCGGTGTTCACGCTGTTCGACCGGTTCAGGGGCCAGTGGGAGATCTTCGAGCTCCCGCGCAACGCGCCCGCGATCAGTTTCTGGCGGGGTGTGTGTGGCGCGTACCGCGACGGCCGCTTTGCCGAGACGAGCGACGCCTCCCACGTGCGCCAGGTCATCGATACTACCGAGTAGTTGATTCCGGCCGCGCGTCCCGAGTGCCGTCCCACCCAGGGGAAACGCCGGCCAGAGCCCGCTTCGATCGCGGCATGGATGTTGCTCCGTTTTCGGTCGAATTCACATTCTGCGGAAAGGAGCTCCCCATGCTGCGACCCATCAAGAACGTGCTCAATTATCGGATTCTCGCCACCGACGGGGAGATCGGCAGCGTCAGCGATCTCATCATCGACGACCAGGAGATGAAGCTGCGCTACCTCGTCATCGACACCGGCAACTGGCTCCCCGGCAAGAAGGTGGTCCTCTCGACCGCCTGGATCAGCAGTGTGGCCCCCGAGCGGGAGACACTGGTGATGAACATCGAGAAGAAGCGCATCCAGGAGGCGCCCGAGTACAAGCCGGACGTCGACTTCACGCGCGACTACGAGACCCGACTGCACGACTACTACCGGTTCCCGTACTACTGGATGTAGGCCCCTCACCATGCCCTCTCCCCGTCGGGGAGAGGGAGAAAACTACCAGGTACGGGTCTCGCCGGGCTTGAGGATCCAGGCGGTGTCCGGGTCGATCCCGCGCCGCTCGATCTCGGCGCGCATGCGGGCCGGTGGCTCGTCGTACGGCTCCCGGGCGAGGGCGAAGGTGCCCCAGTGCACGCCGAGCATGTGGGAAGCGCGCAGGTCCAGCGCGGCCTGCAGCGCTTCCTCCGGCGAGATGTGCACGGCCTTGGCGATGTCGCGCGGCGTGTAGGACCCGATCGGCAGGGCGGCCAGGTCGAAGGGGCCGAGCCGGTCTCCGGTCTCCGCGAAGTGGCGATAGTAGCCGGTGTCGCCGCCGAAGTAGAAGCGCTTCGAGCCCAGCACCGCCCACGATGACCAGAGCCGACGGCCCTGGTCGATGGCGGTGCGCCCGCCGCCGTGCTGCGCCGGTGTACACACCACCGTCAACCCCTTGACCGTGACCGACTCTCCCCAGTCGAGCTCCACCGCGTTGGTGATGCCGCGATCGGCGAGCCACGCCTTGATGCCGAGGGGCACGACGAAGAGCGGATCGGACGTGCGGGCCAGGCGGCGCACGGTGGGCTCGTCGAGATGGTCGTAGTGGTCGTGGGAGATCAGGACGAAGTCGATGGGCGGCAGGTCGTCGAAGGGGATACCGGGCGGCGTGTAGCGGCGCACGCCGATGAAACCGCTGAAGGGACCGCTGCGATCGGCCCAGGTCGGATCGGTCAGGAAGTTGACGCCGTCGAGCTGGACCAGCACGGTCGAGTGGCCGATCCAGGTCACGGTCGGCGCGTGCGGGCGGCGATCGCGCAGGGCGGCCCAATCCGGCGTCCCGAGCGGCAGCGGCGCGACCCGGCTCTCCGACACCAGCCAGGTGGCGCCGAGTCACGAGCGAGTGCAGACGAGCCCAGTAGGACGCGCGCCGGTATTCGGGATCCAGGTTCTTGTAGGCGCTGCCCGCCCGCTGGGCGGGATCGAAGAAGCCAGGAGCGACGCGCGGAACCGCATTCTCGGCCCCCGACCTTCCCGGCCCGAGGGGCGAGAAGCCATCGCCGGCGAGCAGGGTCAGGGCGACGGCGAGGAGGAGCGTGGCCGACCGGCTCATGATTTCAGCCTACCGTGGCCGTCAACCGCCGGCGCGATCAGAGCTGCCCGCGGACCGGGATCGAGAGCATCTCGAGGAAGCGGCTCATGAACCCGCGGTCCTTCCACTGCTCGTAGGTGACCGGCCGGGACTGTCCCAGATCGTCCTCGAAGACGCGCTCGAGCCGCCGCGCGACGTCTGCGTTGTAGACGACCAGGTTCAGCTCCTCGTTCAGCTCGAACGAGCGACGGTCGAGATTCGTGCTGCCGACGGTGGCCCAGATGGAGTCGATCACCATGGTCTTGGAGTGCAGCAGCGCCGCCCGGTACTCGTAGATCTGGACGCCCGCCTGGAGCAGACGGCCGAGCTGCGAGCGGCTGGCCTGCCGCACGAGATTGTGATCGATCGCTCCCGGCAGGAGCAGGACGACGCGCACGCCCCGCTGCCGAGACTGGAGCAGCGTCTCGATCATCTTCTCGTCGGGCACGAAGTACGGATTGGTGATGTAGATCGTCCGGCGGGCCGAGGCCATCGCGAGCAGGAACATGGTGTACATCGCCACGCTGCCGCCCGCCGGCGAGCTGCGCACAATTTGGGACTCGACCCCGCCCTTGGCCTCGATGGGCCACGGAAAGTAGTCGGCCCCTCCCAGCGCGGCCCCGGTCGCCTCCAGCCAGTTTTCCGCGAACGCGCCCTGGAGCTGGTTCACCACCGGGCCCTCGACCCGCATGTCGGTGTCGCGCCACTGCCCTTCCTGCTTGCCGTTGCCGCTCCACTTGCCGCTGGTGCCCGAGCCGCCGGTGACGCCCATCCGCCCGTCCGCGACCAGGATGCGCCGATGGTTCCGGTAGTTGGCCCGGTCCATGGTCCACGGGGTGATCGGGCGGTAGAGCGCGACCTCGCAGCCGGCTTCGGTCATCAGGTCGCGGTACTGCGTGGGCATCAGCAGCGAGCCGACCGCATCGATGAGCACGTGCACCTTGACCCCAGCCCGGCAGCGCTCCGCGAGCGCCTGAGCGGTCTCCTCGGCGGGCGCCCCCTCCTCGAACACGTACTGGGCGTAGGTGATGGTCTTGCGCGCGGCCCGGATCACCGCGAGCTTGGCCGGGAAGATCTCCTCGCCGTTCAGGAGGACTTCGACCCGGTTGCCGGTCACCACCGCGCCGCCGGTGTAGCCGACGAGCGTGGCGCGGAGCGCCGGCTCGGAGATCCGCAGATCGGGGATCTTGAGGTGGGGCTGGACGTGGTTGCAACTGACGAGCAAGAGGAGAAGGCAGGCGACGGAGACCACGCGGGTCGCCGCCCGCCCTCTCATCGTGCTCACAGCCGGCGAAGCTCTTCGATGCGATCTCCGGTCTCGGGATGGGTGCTCAAGAAGCCGCCGCCCCCGCCGCCGCTCCCCTCCGTGCTCATCAGCCAGGTGAGGGTGTTGATCATCACGTCCTTGTTCCGGCCCACCCGCTTGAGCAGCTCCACGCCATGGGCGTCGGCCTGGTATTCCTCGCTTCGGCTGTACTTGCTCTGGATGAGCGCCCCCGCGATCGGCGCTACCCGGCCAGCCCCCGGGATGATCTGGTCGAGGATGACCGCGCCGATCCCGAGCCCGGTGCCGAGGGCCTGGGCCTTGGCCACGTGGCCGAGGTCGTCGTGCGCGACCTCGTGGGCCATCACGGCGAGGAGCTGATCGTCGGACGCCTTCTGTAGGAGACCGGTGGTCACGTAGAACTCGCCGCCGCCGGCGTTCGCCGCATTGATCGACGGATCGTCGATAATCCCGATCTTGACCTGGCCCGGCGCCTTCGGTTTGTTCATGGCCTGCAACAGCGGGATCATCACCTTCTTGAGCCGCTCGACCTGCGCCGGGTCGACCGTCTTCTGCGGGGTCGTCGGGGCCTGGCCGGGGGCCGGGCGCGTGGTCTCGGTCGGCCGGCCCGTCGGCCCGCTCGTGGTCTCGATGGCGCAGCCGCCGAGCAAGGTCACGGCCACGAGCGCGCCGCCAACGACTGCCCGCGCGCTCATCACCGCTCCCGAGTGGCCCGCGCGGGCCGGATGGCGTCCTGACCCGACTGCAGGGTCGACGTCACCTGATCCTTCGCGGAATCGAAGAGACCCTCCGCGGTGTCCTGGACCGACTTCAGCGTGTCCGCCGCCGCCAGCCGCGCGGTGCGGCCCTTGGTGTCCGCGAAGCGACGGATCTCGTCGCCCCACATGTAGACCGCGATGCCGCCCACGATCGCTCCGAGCATGAATCGACTCAACATGACGTTCTCCTTCTCACGCTGCCACGGTGTGAATGGGCCATTCGACGCCGGCACTCCGCCGGATCTCGTGGCCGCAGGGTCCGAGCTCGATGACGAGGGCTTCGCCCCGCTCGCGCCAGTCTTCGACCTCCCGAAAGGTGTTACAGGTCCGACAGTACAGAGCCGGCATCCCGCTCATCGCGTGCCTCCCTTTCCGCCCGCCGCGTCGGTCTTGGCGCATTCGGGGCAAACCTCGAGCTCGGCGTCGTAGGCGATTCCATGGATGGGACAACGCGCCACCGGGAGCGGATCGGCGCGCCGACTGCCCAGCAGGAGCAGCCCCAGTCCGAGGCCGCCCATGGCGAGGGCCACCGCCGCCGCGATCCGTCCCGACGCCGCGCAGGCTTTCATGTCAGAGTCGTCCCGTCAGCAAGAGGATCACGAGGATCAACAGCACCAGTCCGACGCCCCCGCTCGGATACGGACCCCACCCCGAGCTGTACGGCCACGTCGGCAGCGTCCCGAGTAGGATGAGTACCAGGATGACGATCAAGATCAGTGACACCGCGCGTCCTCCTCTTCTGGCCTTCGTGGGTGGCCCGGCGGGCGCCGGGAAACCATTTCCCCGACGCCCGCCCCTGGAGCTAAGAGCTATCGACTAGCGATTACGCTCGCCCTGACCACCACCCGGCTGACCGCCACCCGGCTGCGGGTTGCGGCCCGGCTCCTGCTGCTGCTGGCCCTGGCGGTCCTTGTCCCGGTCGTGACCGGGCTGACCCTGCTGGCCCTGCTTCTCCGTGGTGCCCATGTCGTCGTACTCCTTTCCTTCCGGCGCCCGAGGCGCCGGGTCTTCCCGGCCGCGTCAGCGAGCCCGGGATCTCCGCCGCCGCCGTGGGATGCGGGCTCCGGCTTCGCGAGCCTCACTCAGCGCGATGGCGACGGCCTGCTTGCGCTTGCGAACTTTTGCTCCCGAGGACGAGCGGAGCGAGCCCCGCTTGTACTCGCCCATCACCTTCTTGACCTTGCGACTGCCCTTGCCTCTCGGCCGGGCCATGGAACGATCCTTCCTTCGTTACTTGCCGGCGTTACTTGCCGGCCTGGCGAAAGGTCAGCTCGTTCTTCACCGCCTTCACGCCGGCCACGCCACGCGCCATCTCGGAAGCCTTGGCCGCCGCGGTGATGCTCGGCACCTCGCCCGTCAGCGTCACCACGCCCGCATCGGTACGCACGTCGACCTTCTTCGCCTGCGCGTCCTTCGCGAGCCGCGCCTTCACTGCCTTGTCGATGTCCTCGTCCTTGGCGTTCACCATCTTGCGGTCCGCCGGAGCCACGACCTGGAGGTCGTTCTTCACCGACTTCACGCCCTCGATACCCTTGGCGATCTCACCGGCCGCCGTCTTGGCCTCGGCCGAGTCGACCTTGCCGCGCAGGTGCACGACGCCGTCCTTCATGGTGTCGACGCTGACCTGCGTCCCCTTCACGCGCTCGTCCGCGAAGATGGCCATCTTGGTCTTCGAGGTGATCCAGGTGTCGGTGACCGCGACCTTCGCGTCCTGGGTCATCGTCTTGGTCTTGTCCTTGGCCTCTTCCGTCTTGCTCTGCGCGCCCGCGGTGAACGGAGCCGCCGCGAGGAGCGCGGTGAGAAGCGTGGCTGTCGTCATTGTCTTGCCATACCGCATGGTTTGCTTCCTCCTTGAAACGAGTTTGGTTGCCTTCTACTTCGCCGTTCTTTTCTACTTAGCTACCGGGGCGTCGTCGGCCGGCCGCGAGCGCCCTTCCTCGTCGAGCTGCACGGGCCGCCCCGCACCGGCCTCCCGGTCACTACGCTCGGCATCGGGTTCCACGGTGCCCTTCCGCGGGCTGCGCACATCGCGGTCCGGATCCTGAAGATCCTTCCGCCCGATGCGCGGCTCCCCGCTCGTCTTCGACTGTCGCGCCATGATGTCCTCCTGTGCGCTACGTGATTGCTCCGCGCTGCGTGACGCATGGGGAAGAGAGCAAGCGGTATGCCACGACCTAAAGGCACGAGGATGCTGGCCAATCGGCCCTCGCGCGCCGGTGAGCTGCGCCTCGGTCCGGTAAAGAGTGCCGCGTACTTCTTTCCGCGCCGTGGGCGCCGGGTTCTGGTCCCGAATGTGCAACTCGGGATCAGCGGGAGGACACGACATGAGTGAAGCGACGATGCGATACGGAACACGGCCGCGCGTGTCGCGGCGATCGACGCACGCGGTGCGAGAGGGCATCACGGTAGGGCTCATCGGAGCTGCCGTCGTGATGCTGTGGTTCTTCATCGTGGATTTGGCCGCGGGCGTGCCCCTGCGGACCCCCGCGCTGCTGGGCGCCGCGCTCTTCGACGGGGTGCGGGACGTGGATGCGGTCGCGCCGACCGCGCGGCTGGTGGCCGGCTACACCGCGGTGCACCTCGCCGGCTTCGTGGCCCTCGGGCTCGGGGTGGCGGGGCTCTTCGCGCTCGCCGAGCGCGAGAAGCGTGTCCTCGCGCTGATCTTCATCTTCGGCTGCTGCCTCGCGGTGGTGTTCCTCGCGATGGTCTACGCGCTCTCGCAGTGGCTCGGCCAGGCGGTCACCCCGGTGATCTTCCTGGGCGGGCACATCCTGGGCGCCGCGGCGATGGTCGGCGCCCTCGCATACTTCCACGGCCGGCTGCTGCGAAAAATGCCCGAGGCCCTGGACGGCGAGTGACGGGGACGGGGGGAATGCGGGGGCCATTTCTGGGCCCCCGCATTCCAAAAGAGAAGCTAACGGCGGTAACACCTACCGGGTAGCTCCGACCCGATAGCCCTCCCTACGTCTTCGCGCGTGCTACGAGATCCACACCGACTTGATATTCACGAACTCGCGGATGCCGTACTCGGAGAGCTCGCGGCCGTAGCCCGAGCGCTTGATGCCACCGAAGGGTAGGCGCGGGTCGGATTTCACGATCCCGTTGACGAACACCGCGCCCGCCTCGATCTGCGCGGCGAGGTGCTCGGCGCGTGCACGGTCGGCGGTCCACAGCGCCGCGCCCAGGCCGTAGGGGGAGTCGTTCGCGAGGCGGATCGCATCCGCCGCGTCCTTGGCCACGATCACCGCCGCCACCGGTCCGAACGTCTCCTCGTCGAAGGCGGGCATGCCCTTGTCCACCGCGGCCAGGAGCGTCGGCGGGTAGAAGGCGCCCTTGCCCGCGGGCACCTCGCCGCCCAGGATCCGCCGGGCCCCCCGCTTGATGGACTCGGTGACCTGCGAGTGGAGCTCGTCGCGCAGGTCCAGCCGCGCCTGGGGGCCGACCGCGGTGTCCCGGGACGTGGGATCGCCCATGCGGCGCGCGCCCAGCTCCGTCTTGAACCGCTCGAGGAAGCGGTCCCCCACCGATTCGACCACGATGAAGCGTTTGGCCGCGATGCAGCTCTGGCCGCTGTTGATCAGCCGCGCGTCCGCCGCGGCGCTGGCCGCCGCATCCACGTCCGCGTCGGCCAGCACGATGAAGGGATCGCTGCCGCCCAGCTCGAGCACCGTCTTCTTCAGCATGCGCCCGGCCTGCTCGGCCACCGCCATGCCCGCGCGCTCGCTGCCGGTGAGGGTCGCCGCGACGATGCGCGGATCCGCGATGATCTCCTTCACCCCCGCCGCGTTGGTGAGCACGGTCCGGAACAGCCCTTCCGGGAAGCCGGCGCGGCGGAACACCTGCTCGATCTGCAGCGCGCAGCGCGGAACGTTGGAGGCGTGCTTGAGGATGCCGCCGTTGCCCGCCATGAGGGCCGGGGCCGCGAAGCGGAAGACCTGCCAGTACGGGAAGTTCCACGGCATCACGGCCAGCACCACCCCGAGCGGATCGAAGCGGACGAAGCTCCGTTTCGCATCGGTCTCCCGCGGCTGCTCGGCCAGGAACGCCTCCGCGTGCTCGGCGTAGTAGTCGCAGGTCCCGGCGCTCTTCTCCACCTCGGCTTCCGCCTGGGTGATGGGCTTGCCCATCTCCCGGGTCATGGTCAGGGCGTACTCCGCCTTGTTCGCGCGAAGCTCCTTGGCGGCGGCGCGCATGAGCCGGGCCCGATCCGCGAACGGGCGGGTGCGCCATTCGAGGAAGGCGGCGTGCGCCTGCGCCAGGGCCTGCTCGATCTGCGTTTTCGACGTCTCTTCGATCGTCTCGAGGACCTCGCCGGTGGCCGGATTGATCGATTGAACGCTCATGGCATCCCTCCTTGTCCTCATGGTGCGCCCGAGAGTAAGACGCGGCAACTGGTGCCACGGTGGCCGCGTCTCGGGCGGGAGCGTAGACTGCGAGTGGAGGTGGACCGATGAAGGCATCCGATCTGATCGCCCGCTGTCTGGAGAACGAGGGGGTCAAGTACGTGTTCGGGGTCCCCGGCGAGGAGATCCTCGACATCGTCGACTCCCTGATCGACTCGGACGTCCGCTTCATCCCCACCCGCCACGAGCAGGGCGCCGCGTTCATGGCCGATGCCTACGGCCGGCTCACCGGCCGGGCGGGCGTCTGTCTCGCCACGCTGGGCCCCGGCGCCACCAACCTGGCCACCGGCGTGGCGGACGCCAACCTCGACCACGCGCCCCTCGTGGCGATCACCGGGCAGGCGGGCCGGGACCGCGTTCACAAGGAGTCGCACCAGTACGTTGACATCGTCGAGCTCATGCGCCCGCTCACCAAGTGGAACGCGCGCGCCGAGATGCCGGTGGTCATCCCCGAGGTGTTCCGCAAGGCCTTCAAGGTGGCCGAAGCCGAGAAGCCGGGCGCCTGTCACATCGAGGTGCCCGAGGACGTGGCGGAGGAGGCGGCCGAGGGCGAGCCGCTCTCCACCGAGCGCCCGCGGCGCCCGTCGCCGGATCGCCAGGCGCTCCAGTCGGCCGCGCGCCTCATCGAGGCCGCCTCGTTCCCGCTCATCTTCGCGGGCAACGGGGTGATCCGCGGCGGCGCCTCCAAGGAGCTGCGCGACTTCTCCCGCGCCCACGGCATCCCGGTGGTCAACACCTTCATGGCCAAGGGATGCATGCCGTACGACGATCCGCTCGCCCTGCTCACCGCCGGCCTGCAGGCACGCGACTACGTCTCCTGCGGCTTCGAGAAGGCGGACCTGATCATCGCGGTGGGCTACGACCTGGTCGAGTACGCGCCCAAGTTCTGGAACCCGGAGCGCAAGAAGCACATCATCCACATCGACTTCACCCCCGCCGAGGTGGACGGGCACTACGAGCCGGCGGTCGAGGTGGTCGCGGACGTGCGCGAGGCGCTCGAGCTGCTCAACGACCTGGTGAAGGGCCAGAAGGATCCGGCGCCCTATCGCGCGCTGCGCGGCTACATCCTGGAGCAGCTCGCGGAGGGCGCCGACGACGATACCTTCCCGATCAAGCCGCAGCGCATCCTGCGTGATCTGCGCGCCGCGATGGGTCGCGAGGACATCGTGATCTCGGACGTGGGCAGCCACAAGCTCTGGATCGCGCGCACCTTCCCGGCCTACGAGCCGAACAGCGTGCTGATCTCGAACGGTCTCGCCGCGATGGGGTTCGCGCTGCCCGCCGCGGTGGCGGCCAAGCTGGTGCACCCCGATCGCAAGGTGGTCGCGGTCAGCGGCGACGGCGGCTTCCTCATGAACCTCCAGGAGCTCGAGACCGCCAAGCGGCTGGGCCTGGCCATCGTCAACGTGATCTTTCGCGACGGGGGCTACAACCTCATCCAGTGGAAGCAGCAGACGCGCCTGGGCCGCGAGTCGGGCGTGGAGTTCACTAACCCGGACTTTGTCACGCTCGCCCAGGCCTTCGGCGCCAAGGGCTTCCGCGTGGAGTCGGCGCGGAGCCTGGCCCCGATGCTCGCCGAGGCCCTCGCGTGGGACGGCCCCTCGATCGTCGACGTGCCGGTGGACTACCGGGAGAACCCGAAGCTGACCGAGCGCCTCGGTCACCTCGTCTGTCCGATCTGACGGCACGCGCCTTGCGAGGCTCTTGACCGTGATCGTGGCCTGGGGGCTGATCAAGCGCGCGGCGATCAAGTGGAATGCCGACGACTGCCTGACGCTCGGGGCGGCGCTGGCCTACTACACCGTCTTCTCGTTGGCTCCCGTCCTGGTCATCGCGATCGCGGTGGCCGGCTCGGTGTTTGGCCAAGAGGCGGCGCAGGGCGAGATCGTCTCGCAGATCCGCGGGCTGGTCGGCGAGGAAGGCGCCAGCGCGATCCAGTCGCTGATCGAGAGCGCCGGGCGGCAAGACGCCGGCGGGCGGGCCACCCTCCTCGGGCTCCTGGTGCTGCTCTTCGGCTCGACCAGCGCGTTCAGCCAGCTTCAGTCGGCGCTGAACAAGGTCTGGGATGTGGAGCCCGAGACCCACAGCGGTATCTGGGACATGGTCCGGGCGCGCTTCCTGTCGTTCACGGCGGTGCTGGGCACCGGCTTCCTGCTGAGCGTCTCGCTGGTTCTGAGCGCCGTGGTCGCCGCCTTCGGCCGCTACGGGTGGGGCTGGCTGCCGGCGATCCGCCCCATGCTCGAGCTGGCCGACTTCCTCGGCTCGATGCTGATGCACACGCTGCTCTTCGCGATGATCTTCAAGCTGCTGCCGGACGCGTCGATCCGGTGGCGCGAAGTGTGGCTGGGTGCCGGGGTCACCGCCGGGCTCTTCTTTGTCGGCAAGCTGGCGATCGGCGCCTATCTCGGTACCAGCGAGGTCGGGGCCGCCTACGGCGCGGCGGGCTGGGTCATCCTCATCCTCGCCTGGGTCTACTACTCGGCGCAAATCGTCCTCTTCGGCGCGGAGTTCACCCGCGCCTACGCCACCAGATTTACATCTCCACGATCCCGTCGCCTACCTTCTTGAGCCGTTCGAGCACCAGCGGGTCGTGACCGGGCAGCACCAGGTCCTCCGACGACGCGAGCGAGCGGATCTTGTCGAACGCAGAGTACATGCGCGGCAGATCGTGAAGGGTGTTGAAGGGGATGCGCTCCTCGAAGTTGCGGTAGTAGTGCGAAGCGTCGGAGGCGACCACCGCCTGGCCGCGCGCGTGCGCCACCGAGACGATCTGCATCCCCGCGGTGTGGCCGCCCACGTGGTGCACCGCGATGCCGGGCACGATCTCGCGTGAGCCGTCCACGAACTGCATGCGCTTGTCGTAGTTGAGGCGGATGAGCGCGCACACGTCGTCCACCTCCACCGAATGGCGGAAGGCGGGCAGGGCCGCGTTGCGGCCGGTGTAGAACGCCATCTCCGAGTCCTGCACGTAGAAGGTGGCGTTGGGGAAGAGCGCGTAGTTGCCCACGTGGTCGTAGTGGAAGTGGCTCAGGATCACGTGCTTCACCGAGTCCGCCTCCACCCCGATCTCGGCCAGGCCGTTGCCCGGACAGCGCAGGAACTGGCGGCCCCGCCGCGTGCCGACGTCCTCCGTGAAGCCGAGGTCCACCACCACCGTCTCGGTGCCGTTGGTGAGCGCCCAGACGAAGTAGTCCATCGTCATGGGCGCCTGGTGGTAGTCGCCGTAGAACGCCTCCGAGGTGGTGCACTTGCGATGGGCGTAGCGCACGGCGTAGATGCGGTAGGGCGCATTGGGCATGGTCAAGTCTCCTTTCCCGTGGCAGGATTCTACGCGTTTCCCGTTGACACGGAAGGCCCACTTGAACGCGCACGACCGCTCTCAGGAGGAGGAGCCCGCATGACCCTACCAGCCGCGGTATCGGCGTCTCGCAACGAGGTCCGCACGGTCGCTCCCAGGCTCATCGAGCTGACCGAGACCCTGGTCTATCCGGATATCTGGGAGCGCCCCGGCCTCTCCAAGCGCGACCGGAGCCTCATCACGGTGGCGGCCCTGATGGCGATGTATCGGCCCGACCAGCTCAAGGGCCACACCGAGCGGGCGCTCGCCAACGGCGTCACCAAGGAGGAGATCGGCGAGCTCATCACCCATCTGGCGTTCTACGCGGGCTGGCCCAGCGCGATGTCCGCGGCGAAGGTCGTCAAGCAGGTCTACGAGGAGAAAAAGGCATGAAGGTCGGGTTCATCGGGCTGGGAACCATGGGCGCCAGCATGGCGTCCAATCTTCAGGCGGGCGGTCACGAGCTGCAGGTGAGCGACGTGCGCAAGGAAGCGGCGGCGCCGCATCTCAAGGCGGGTGCGACCTGGAAGGACACGCCGCGCCAGGTGGCCGAGGGCGTGGAGGTCGTCTTCACGTCGCTCCCCGGGCCGAAGGAAGTGGAGCAGGTCGCCCTCGGGCCGGACGGCCTCATCCACGGCATGAAGAAGGGCGCGGCCTATTTTGATCTGAGCACGAACTCGCCCGCCCTGATGCGGCGGCTCTACCCCGCGTTCAAGGAGAAGGGCATCCACGTGCTCGACGCGCCGGTGAGCGGCGGGCCCAAGGGCGCCAAGTCACGGAAGCTCGCGCTGTGGATCGGCGGCGACCGGGAGGTCTACGACCGCTTCAAGCCGGTGCTGGACGCCATCGGGGATCAGCCCTACTACGTGGGGCCGATCGGGGCCGGCTCGGTCGCCAAGCTCGTGCACAACTGCGCGGGGTACGCGGTGCAGACCGCGCTCGCGGAGGTGTTCACGATGGGCGTCAAGGGCGGGGTGGACGCGCTCACGCTCTGGAAGGCGGTGCGGCAGGGGGCGGGCGGGCGGCGCCGCACCTTCGACGGGCTCGCCGACCAGTTCCTGCCCGGCACGTTCGATCCGCCCGCGTTCAGCCTGCGGCTGAGCCACAAGGACGTCTCGCTGGCCGTCGGCCTGGGCCGGGAGCTGGGCGTGCCGATGCGGATGGCCAACCTGGCTCTGGAAGAGCTCACCGAGGCGATCAACCGCGGCTGGAGCGAGCGAGACTCGCGCGTGGCCATGCTGCTGCAGGAAGAGCGCGCGGGCGTGAAGATCGCGGTGCCCGTCGAGCAGATCCGGGAGGTGCTGGAGAACGACGGCCGCTAGAGCGGCCGAATCACGGTTGTGCCCAGGGGAGAACGACGGCCGCTAGAGCGGCCGAATCACGGTTGTGCCCAGGGGAGAACGACGGCCGCTAGAGCGGCCGAATCACGGTTGTGCCCAGGGGAGAACGACGGCCGCTAGCCCACGGTCCCGGTGCCGGCTGGTTCTGTTCGAGCGCTGGCTTTGCCGGCGCAGTCTGTCGTGGGGGAGGTTCGGAGGGGGTCGCCTAGGCCCCCTCCGATCTAAAGAAGAGCGGCTCGATCTTGGAGAGATCCTTCGAGATCGCCATGGTCAGGAGGTCGGCGAAGCCCTGGAGGATGATGAGGGCGTTGAGGTCGGCGTCGTTTTCCACGACACCCTTGATGCGCTCCAGAATGCCGTCGTTCACCTGCTGGATGTTCCCGTAGTGCGTCTCGAGGTGCTCGAGACCCAGATCGGGCTGCTCGCCCCGCTTGGCCACGAAATACTGGCGCAGGAGGTACATGGAGACCGAGCGAACGATGGTTTCCTCCGCCGTCGAGAACGGCAGGTGGAAGCGGGCCATCGGCTTGAGGAAGTCCATGTACGGGCAGGAGCTGGTGGCCATGACGAGGCCGAAGATGCCGAAGATACCCCGCTGGAGCGAGAGCTGCTTGACGTAGGTCCGCTCCTCGGTCGTCACCGTGACCGTCGCCTCCGCTACCGAGGCCTTGTCCTTGAAGAACTCCACCAGGGTGGAGAGATTGGTGGCCACCGGGCAGTAGGGATGCTCGGCCGGTTTTAGCGGGCAATGGCCGCATTGGTGGTTCTCGAGCCGCGCCCACGCGGGCGGCTGCTCGGCTACCGAGGGCAGATAAGAGAGGGTGGCGCGGTCCAGCTCGACGGTATAGGCCTTAGAGCCCCCGTCTGGAAACCCGAAGTGGTACACGACTTTGATGGGGTTCACCGGTTACCCGGAAGGGTAGCGAGCCCGGGCCGCCTACGTCAATAAATTCAATCTGGGCGAGACCTTGCGGGCCGCGTGCTATCGTGGGCCCGTGGCGTCCGTTCCCGAGCCTGCGGCCGTCGGCCAGCCGGCGCCGCTCTTCAGCCTGACCTCGGTCCAGGGCGATCCGGTGGAGCTCGCCGCGTATCGCGGGCGCCGCAATGTCGTGGTCTGGTTCTCTCGCGGGTTCACCTGCCCGTTCTGCCGGGTCTACATGGACGGCATGCGCGAGGGTTACGATCTGCTCCGGGCCGCGGAGGCCGAGATCATCCAGGTCGGTCCCAACCTGCTCCAGTCCGCCCGCATCTTCTTCGGCCATAGCCCCACCCCCTACCCCTTCGTCTGCGATCCCGACAAGCGCCTCTTCGCGGTCTACGGCCTCGGGGACCGGGGCGCCCTCGAGGCGACGCGTTCGGCGGTGGTGAGCTTCTCCTACGCGTTCACTCATGGCGACACGGGTCCGCAGGTCCGGGGCGCCTGGCTGGACGTCATGAACCGGAACTTCGTCCGCCGGCTCCACCACCACGCCATGACCGCCATGGAGCAGGGCATTTTCCTGGTGGACCGCGACGGCATCGTCCGCCACCGGGCGGTGGTCGGCCCGCTGGACCCGGTCCCCCGCGGCGGTAACCTCGCCGACCTGGTCCGGGCGCACTGCCCCTCCTCGTAGATCCGGTTCCCCTCTCGGCCCGTAGTTCAGGGCAGGGAGTCCCAGCGGTCGGGGAGGTTCGGGCATTGAAATACCACCGGCAGTGTCGTATGACTTGAGGCGAGCGATGCCTGCTTTCGACATCGACAGCTATGTCGGGCGTTCGAGGGCGGTGGACCTAGCGGCCATCGACTGGGCCGCGGTCCCTCGGCATGCCGTCCCTCCCGAGGCCCTGCGCACCATGCGCTTCATGCAGGACATCGAGAGCCACACCATCATCTACCTCCGCTCGCTGCTGGCCACCCGCGCCGTCGACGATCCGGACGTCGCCACCTTCCTCGCCTGCTGGGTCTACGAGGAGACCTTCCACGGCCTGGCCATCCAGCGCTTCCTGCAGGCTGCCGGCACGCCGGTGGGCGCGCGTGCGCTGCCCCGCGGGCAGGAGAGCTGGGCGAAGCGGGTGGAGGCGGCGGCGACCGCGATGGTGTCGAAGGCCTGGCCCAGCTTCTGCGCGGTCCACATGACCTGGGGCGCGATCAACGAGCTGACCACGCTCACCGGATACCGGCGCCTGGCCGCCCTGACCGATCACCCGGTGCTCACGGATCTGCTCGAGCGCATCGCGCTCGACGAATCGCGGCATTTCTTCTTCTACTACCGCCAGGCGGAGCTGCGCCTCGGGCGCCGCGGCGTCGCGCGAACCGCGCGCTTCCTGGTTGACCGGTTCTGGGCCCCGGTCGGCAGCGGAGTCCAGCCCGATGCCGAGCTGCGCTTCCTGGCCACGTATCTCTTCGGAGGGCCCGAGGGGCTGGCCGCGGCGCGCAAGGTGGATGAGACGATCCGGCGTCTGCCCGGCTTCGAGACGGTGCAGCTCCTCGAGTCCTGGATGGATCGGCACGCAGGGGGCGCCGACCGCGCTCCCGCGCCGCCACACGGAGGACGCAATGGCAACGGCAACCACTGAGCGCCGCCCAGGCGAACCGCAGGCCGCGGCCGGCCACTACCGCGCCTACACCCCGCGCCCGTTCACCCGCGCCGAGCGCGAGTCGGTGACGATCCTCTTCGGCGGCCTGCACTGGCGTGTCGAGCGGATCCTGCAGGCGGTGCTGGAGAGCGGCGGGCACCGGGCGCAGGTCCTGCCGGTAGCCACGCGGGACGATCTCCTCACCGGCCGCGAGGTCGCCGACATCGGCCAGTGCTGCCCGACCAGCTTCACCACCGGCAACCTGGTCAACTTCCTCAAGACCAAGTCGAAGCAGATCGGCGCCGAGGAGGTGAACCAGAAGTTCGTCTACCTCACCGCGGGCTCGTGCGGGGCGTGCCGCTTCGGCCAGTACCACCAGAGCTACGAGCTGGCCCTGCGCAATTCCGGGCTCGACGCCTTCCGCATGTTCCTCCTCGCCCAGGATCAGCTCGACCAGAAGGCGGCGATGGGCGACGGGCTCGATCTCAACCTTGCCGGTCACGCTCGGCTGCCTCTGGGCGATCTTCTGCACGGACCTGGTGCAAGACCTCGAGTACCAGGTCCGCCCGTACGAGGTCGTGCCCGGGCAGACCGAGGCGGTGGTCAAGGAGTCGGTCGAGCTCCTCTACCAGGCGTTCCGGAACCGGCCCAAGCGGGGGCCGTGGCGCTCGGTCTTCTGGTTCCTGACCACCGGCTACTTCGCCCGGGCGATGCGGCAGGTGCGGGCGAAGTTCGACGCCATCGAGGTGGATCGCCTGCGGGTGAAGCCGACCGTGAAGATCACCGGCGAGTTCTACCTCCAGACCGTCGAGGGCGATCCCAACTACAACATCCACCGCTGGCTCGAGGCGGAGGGCGCCGAGGTCTATCCGGCCGGCATCACGGTTTGGATGGACTACCTGCTGCGGCTGGGGCTGCAGCGCTTCGAGGACTACTCCGGCATCGAGAAGGGCGCGCGGCTCAAGCTCGGGCTCGGGCGCGCGGTGCAGGCCATCTACCGCGCCACCTTCAACCGGCTGCGCCGGGCCATGGGCAACCTGCCGCACGAGCTGCCGTACCAGCTCGAGCTCCGGAAGCTGGCCGCGCCCTACTTCCATAGCCGCCTCGACGGCGGCGAGGGCGACATGCTGGTGGGCAAGGCGATCTGGGCGCACCAGAAGAAGAAGGCCCACATGATCTGCGAGCTGTCGCCCTACTCGTGCATGCCCAACACGATGTCCATCGGGGCGATGGCGGGCGTGATCGGCAAGTACCCCGACCTGCTCTATGCCCCGCTCGAGATCAAGGGCGACGCGGAGGTGCACGCGCTCTCCCGCTGCCAGATGATCCTGACCGAGGCCAGGAAGCGGGCGCAGCGCGAGTTCGACGAGGCCCTCGAGCGGAGCGGCATGACCCTCGAGCAGGTGCGGGCCTACCTGGACGCGCATCCGAAGATGAAGCGCGCGACCTACCGGGTTCCTCACATGGGATGCGCCGGGCAGGCCGCAAACCTGGTGCTGCACGTGGCGCGGAAGGCCAGCTGATGAAGCTGATCGGCATGGACGTCGGTTCGACCACCGTCAAGGCAGTCGCCCTTGAAGACGGGCGCATCCTCTGGCAGGACTACCAGCGCCACAACACGCGCCAGGCCGAGAAGGTGCTCGAGTTCCTGGGGCGCATGGAGGAGGAGGCCCAGGTCGAGCCCGGCCGCGACCGGATCTTCTTCACCGGCTCGGGCGCGGGCCTGCTGGGCCCGCTGGTCGGGGCCAAGATGATCCAGGAGGTGGTCGCGGTCGCCGCGTGCGTCGAGCGGCTGCACCCGGACGTGCGCTTCGTGTCGGAGATCGGCGGCGAGGACATGAAGACGATCTTCTTCACGCCCACCGGAATCGGGCGCTCGAAGCAGGTCTACATGCAGTCGGCGTGCAGCGGCGGCACCGGCACCTTCATCGAGAAGACCGCGCGCAAGCTCCAGGTCGCGAGCGAGCAGCTCGCGATCCTGTCCTACGCGGGCATGAGCCTCCACAAGGTCAGCAGCAAGTGCGGCATCTTCGCCGAGACCGACGCCAACACCCTCGTGAAGACCGGGGTGCCGGTCGAGGAGATCATCGCGAGCCTCTTCGAGGCGGTGGTGTACCAGAACCTCGCCACGCTCACCAAGGGCAATACCCCGGCCCCCGAGGTCCTGCTGCTGGGCGGTCCGAACCTCTTCTTCAAGGGCCTGCAGGAGGCCTGGCGTCATCACCTGGGCAAGCTGTGGGCGCAGCGGAAGGTGGCCTTGCCGGAGGGGCGCGACCCCGCGTCGCTCATCTCCGTTCCCGCGGAGGCGCTCTACTACGCGTGCCTCGGCTGCGTCGAGATCGGCGCGGGCGAGGCGGACGAGGTCGCGGTCTACCAGGGCCGCGACCGGCTGCGCTGGTGGGTGGACGAGGGCCAGCAGGAGGAGAAGGCCAAGGCGGGCGGCGGCGCGCTGGTGGCCTGCGCGGAGGATCTCACCTCGTTCGTGGCCGAGTTCGACCTCAAGCGCTCCGCATCGGCGTGCGCCGCCGCGGAGCTGGCCGGCCCGGTGCTGGTCGGCTGCGACTTCGGCAGCACCACCGCCAAGGCGGTCGTACTCTCGCCCGCGCGCGAGCTGCTCTTCACCTGCTACGCGCTGTCCAAGGGCAATCCGATCGAGGACGCCCAGTCGCTGTTCCGCCAGGTCCGCGAGGCCGGCTACACGGATGTCGGTGGACTCGCGCTCACCGGGTACGGGAAGGACCTCCTGAACGACGTGGTCGGCGCCGACGTGGCGGTGGTCGAGACGGTGGCCCACGCCACCGGCACGCTCCACTTCCACCCCGACGCGGACGTGATCTGCGACGTGGGCGGCACCGACGTCAAGATCATGATCCTGCGCCAGGGCACCGTGGCCGACTTCCGGCTGAACTCTCAGTGCTCCTCGGGCAACGGGGCATTCCTCCAGGGCGTGGCCGAGCGCTACGCGATCCCGCTCGAGGCCTACGCTGAGAAGGCCTTCGAGGCCAAGGCGATGCCCACGCTCGCGATGGGCTGCGGCGTGTTCCTCCAGTCCGATATCGTCAACCAGCAGCGCAAGGGCTGGGCCGCGGAGGAGATCATGGCCGCGCTGGCCGCGGTGCTGCCGGTCAACGTCTGGATCTACGCGGGCCAGCTCCAGAATCTGCGCGCGGTCGGGCGCAAGTTCGTGCTGCAGGGCGGCACCCATCGCAACATGGCGGTGGTGAAGGCCCAGGTGGACTTCATACGCGGCAAGGTGCCGGAGGCCGACGTGGTCCTCCATCCCTATTCGGGCGAGGCGGGCGCCATCGGCGCCGCGCTCTGCGCCGCCGACTGGCGCGAGGCCGGGGGCGGCCGCGCGAGTCGCTTCCGGGGCTTCGAGGCCATCGCGGCCCTGACCTACACGAGCACCACCGCCGCCGACACGGTCTGCAAGTGGTGCCCGATCAACTGCACCCGCACCTTCATCGACGTCCAGCTGCCCGGCGCCAGGGGGCGCCCGTGGAGCAAGCTGCCCCTGGCCGCGGGCTGGGAGCGAGTCATCAGCGGCAACTCCTGCCCGAAGGGGCTGGTCGAGGACGTGAACGAGCTGCGCGAGGTGAAGGCGAAGCTGGAGGAGGTCAAGCGTGACTACCCTAACGTTGCCGAGATGGTTCGGAAGGACGCGTTTCGCCGCTCCCGCGCGGGATCCGAGGCCGTCGCGGGCTAGCCTCCGGATCGGCATTCCCCGCGTCCTGAACCTCTGGTCCACCCACCAGTTCTGGGTGGGCTTCTTCGGCGAGCTGGGGGTCGAAGCGCGCCAGCTCGTCTTCTCCTCCGACACCTCCGAGGAGCAGGGGCGGCAGTTCGGCAAGGGCCGGGGCACGGTGGACTGCTGCTATCCGGTCAAGTGCATCGCGGGCCACTACGGCGAGCTGATCTTCGGCCAGCGCGAGAAGCTCGACATCCTCTTCTCGCCGATGATCTACAACCTGCCCTCGTTTCTCTCCGGCCACGTGGCGCGCACGCTCACCTGCCCTCGGGTGATGGCCGCGCCCGAGAACATCAAGGCCGGCTTCATGAAGGAGCGCGACGTCTTCGCGGAGCAGGGCATCCGCTACGCCGCCCCGTTCGTCTCCCTCGACGAGCCGCGGCTCGTGCCCAAGCAGCTCTGGGAGGCGCTCGACGGCGTGATCCCCGGGCTCACCGCGCGAGGAGACGGCGCGGGGCGGTGGAGGCGGGTTACCGCGCGCTGACCGAGTTCAACGCCCGCCTTCGCGCCAAGGGCCGCGAGGTCCTCGAGTGGTGCGCGCGCGAGAACCGCGCGTGCCTGATGGTCCTGGCGCGGCCCTATCACATGGATCCGGGCATCGGCCACGAGATCGAGGTGGACCTGCAGGCCTACGGCTACCCGGTGCTGTGGGCTCAGTACTTCCCGATCGACGACGACCTGATGCAGTGGGCGTTCGGGGAGGACGTCCGGGCCGGCCACATCAAATCCCCGTTCGACATCCGTGACGTGTGGCCCTCGTCCTACAGCAGCAACACCAACGAGATCCTCTGGGGCGCGAAGGCGGCGGCCCGGATGCCGTGGGTCGCCTGCGTGGTCCGGCTGGCCAGCTACGAGTGCGGCATGGACCAGCCGACCTACACGCCGGTGCAGCAGATCGTGGAGCGCTCCGGCACGCTGTTCTTCTCGTTCCAGGACCTGGACTCGACCAAGCCGGCCGGATCGGTGAAGATCCGCGTGGAGACGATCGCCCACTATCTCGAGCGGTACGCGGGCGACATCATCCGGAAGAAGACGGCGCTCATGCCGCCCGGCTGCCCGCTGGGGTCCGGGGCGCCGGAGGCATATTTGACAGGGGTTTAGCCCCGGCCTACACTCGCCGGAACGATGCCGAGGCGCCGGCGGCTCTTCTGGAAGTACGTCGTCTTCTTTTCCCTCCTCGTCACCGTCGCCCTGCTCGCCAGCGGCCTCATCGAGATCTACTTCTCCTACCAGGAGAGCAAGGAGGTCCTCTCGGCCCTCCAGCGGGAGAAGGCGCAGGCCGCGGCGGTCCGGATCGAGAGCTTCATCACCGAGATCGAGCGCCAGATGGGCTGGGTGACCCAGCCCCGCGCGGTGGCGGCCGCCCCGCTCGAGCAGCGCCGCTTCGACTTCTACCGGCTCCAGCGGCAGGTGCCCGCCATCACGGAGATCAGCTACATCGATCCCACCGGACGGGAGCAGGTGCGCGTCTCTCGCCTCGCCATGGACGTGTTCGGCAGCCAGGCCGATCTCTCGGCCGATCCGCGCTTCACGGAGGCCCGCGCCCGCCGGCTGTACCGCGGCCCGGTGTATTTCCGCAAGGAGTCCGAGCCCTACATGGCGATCGCGATCGCCGAGGGCGGGCAGGGCGGCGGCGTCACCGCGGCGGAGGTGAACCTCAAGTTCATCTGGGACGTGGTGTCGCAGATCAAGGTGGGCAAGGCCGGACAGGCCTTCGTGGTGGACGGGCAGGGCGCGCTCATCGCCCACCCGGACATCAGCCTCGTGCTCCAGAAGACGGACCTGGCCCGGCTCGATCACGTCAAGACCGCGCTCACGCCGTCCGCGACCCCCGGCGACCTGTCGGATTCCGCGGCGGTCGCCCGCAATCTGAAGGACCAGCGGGTGCTGACCGCGCACGTCACGATCCCGTCCCTGCGCTGGACGGTCTTCGTGGAGCAGCCGCTCGAGGAGGCCTTCGCCCCGCTGGAGGCGTCGGTCCGGCGCACCGCGCTGCTCGAGCTGGTCGGCATCGTCCTGTCGGTCATCGTCAGCCTCATCCTGGCCCGCACCATGGTGAAGCCGATCCGCGCGCTGCAGGCGGGGGCGGCCCAGTTCGGCGAGGGCAACCTGACCGACCGCATCGCGGTGCGGACCGGCGACGAGCTCGAAGGGCTGGCCGAGCAGTTCAACAGCATGGCGAGCAAGCTCCAGGAGTCCTACGCGGGCCTCGAGCGCAAGGTTGAGGAGCGCACCCACGAGCTGACCGAGGCCCTCGAGCAGCAAACCGCGACCGCCGAGGTGCTGCGCGTCATCTCGAGCTCGCCCACCGATCTGCAGCCGGTCATGGACGCGGTGGCCGAGAACGCGGCGCGGCTCTGCGACGCTTCCGACGCGCAGATCTTCCGCATCGAAGGCGACGCCCTCGTCCGCGTCGCCGGCCAGGGCGACGTGCCGATTGCCCCGACGCCGGACCTCGAGGCCCTGCAGCAGCGCATCATCCCGGGCCTGGTCACCGGCCGGGCGGTGCTCGAGCGGCGCACGATCCACGTCGAGGACGTCGCCGCCAAATTAGATGGTGAGTACGCCGATGCCAGGCCGCTGGCCGCGGCCTCCGGCACGCGGACCATCCTGGTCACGCCCTTGATGCGGGAGGGCGCGCCGATCGGGGTCATCCTCATCCGCCGTCGCGAGGTGCGGCCGTTCTCGGACAAGCAGATCAAGCTGCTCGAGACCTTCGCGGACCAGGCGGTGATCGCGATCGAGAATGTGCGCCTGTTCCAGGAGCTGGAGGTCCGCAACCGGGACCTGACCGTGACCCTGGAGCAGCAGACCGCGACCGCGGAGATCCTGGGGGTCATCAGCAGCTCCCCGACCGATATCCGGCCGGTGATGGCCGCGGTCGTGGAGAGCGCGGCGCGCCTGTGTGATGCCCAGAACGCGCAGGTCTTCCAGATCGACGGGGGGCTGATGCGACTCGTGGCCCGGCACGGCCCGGTCAAGTCCAGCCTGGAGGCGGGCGAGTCGAGACCGCTCACGCCGGGGTCGGTGTCCGGCCGGGTCGCGCTCGAGCGCCGGACGATCCGGATCGACGACGTGCGGGTGGATCTCGAGACCGAGTATCCGGACATCGCCGCCGCCATCCGGCGGCAGGGCATCGCGTCCACCGTCGGGGTTCCGCTGCTGCGCGAGGGCGTCGCGATCGGCGCCATCACCGCGTTCCGGACCGAGGTGCGGCCCTTCACCGATCAGCAGGTCGCGCTGCTCGAGACGTTCGCGGACCAGGCGGTGATCGCGATCGAGAACGTGCGCCTGTTCCAGGAGCTACAGGCGCGCACCCACGATCTCTCGCAGTCGCTGGAGGAGACCGGAGCGCTCAGTGAGGTCATCCGGGCGGTCAGCTCCTCGCTCGATCTCCGGGAGATCCTCGACGCGGTCGCGCGTCGCGCGCTCACACTGGCGGGCGCGGACGGCTGCGGCATCTTCGAGTACAGTCCCGAGCGCGGACGGTTCTACGCGGTCGTCAGCCAGGGCATCAGCCAGCACTTCGTGGACTCGATCCCGGTCGCCATGAATCAGGGCACGCTCGGGCGAGCGACCCAGGCCGGAGAGCCGGTCCAGGTCGGCGACGTGCAGGCGGTGCCCGACTATCCCTTCCGAGACCGCTTCGACGAGGAAGGCCTGCGCGCGGTGCTCACGGTGCCGATGATGGGCGGCGACGTCGCGCGCGGCATCGTCCTGTTCCGCCGCGCCCCGGGGGAGTTCGACGAGCGGGTGGTGACCCTGATGCGGACGCTCGCCGACCAGTCCAAGGTCGCGATCGCCAACGCGCACCTCTTCCGGGAGATCGAGGAGAAGAGCCGGCTGCTCGAGGTCGCCAACCAGCACAAGTCGGAGTTCCTCGCGAGCATGTCGCACGAGCTGCGCACGCCGCTGAACGCCATCATCGGCTTCTCGGAGGTGCTGCTGCAGCGCATGTTCGGCGAGCTGAATCCCAAGCAGGACGAGTACCTCCAGGACGTCCTGTCCTCGGGACGCCACCTGCTGTCGCTCATCAACGACATCCTCGATCTCTCCAAGGTGGAGGCGGGCCGCATGGAGCTGGAGCTGGCGCGCTTCGACCTGCCCCAGGCGCTGCAGGACACCCTGGTGCTGGTGCGGGAGCGGGCGGTGCGGAACGGGATCGATCTGCAGCTCGAGGTCGACGCCCGGCTCGGCGAGCTGGTGGCCGACGAGCGGAAGATCAAGCAGGTGATGCTCAACCTCCTGTCCAACGCGGTGAAGTTCACCCCGGAGGGCGGTCGCGTGGACGTGCGGGCGATCCCCAGCGACGGCGCGGTGGAAATCTCGGTGGCCGACACCGGCATCGGGATCGCGCCGGAGAACCAGGATCTGATCTTCGAGGAGTTCCGGCAGGTGGGCGGCGACTACGCCCACAAGCGGGAGGGGACGGGACTGGGCCTGACCCTCGCCCGCAAGTTCGTGGAGCTTCACGGCGGCCGCCTCTGGGTGAAGAGCCAGGTCGGCCAGGGCTCCATCTTCACCTTCTCAGTTCCGGAGCGACCATGGCCGGCGAGCTGATCCTGATCGTCGAGGACAACGAGAAGAACCGCAAGCTGGAGCGCGACATCCTCCAGTTCCACGGGTACCGGACCGCGGAGGCCGAGAACGCGGAGGACGGCATCGCGCTCGCGCAGGCGACGCCCCCCGCCCTGGTCCTCATGGACATCCAGCTCCCGCGCATGAACGGGATCGAGGCGCTCCAGGCCCTCCGATCCGACGAGCGGACGCGGGCGATCCCGGTGATCGCGGTGACCGCGTCGGCCATGACCCAGGACCGGCAGAAGATCATGGCCGCGGGCTTCGACGGCTACCAGGCCAAGCCCATCGACGTGAACCAGTTCGTCGCCGCGGTCCGCGCGATGCTGGATCGCCCCGCGAAGGGCGAGCGCGCGCGGTGAGCCAGCCGGCGGCCCGTATCCTGGTGGTGGACGACACCCCGATGAACGTCAAGCTGCTCGAGGGCGTGCTGGCCGGGCACGGGTACACCGTGATCACCGCGCCGTCCGGCGCGGTCGCCCTGGAGCGGGTGCGGGCCGAGCAGCCGGATCTCGTCCTCCTGGACGTGGTGATGCCGGAGATGAGCGGGTACGAGGTCTGCCGGCGGCTGCGGGCCGACGAGGCGACGCGGCTCCTGCCGGTCGTCATGGTGACCGCGCTCGATCCGGTGACGGAGCGGGTCAAGGGCATCGAGGTAGGCGCCGACGATTTCCTGACGAAGCCGATCAACCAGCCCGAGCTGCTCGCGCGCGTGCGCTCGCTGCTGCGAATCCGTGCGCTGCACCAGGAACTCGAGGAGCTGAACCGGACGCTCGAGCAGCGGGTGCGGGACCAGGTGGCCCAGCTCGAGCGCCTGGGGCGGCTGCGCCGCTTCTTCTCGCCCCAGCTCGCCGAGCTGATCGTGGCGGGCGACACCGAGGATCCGCTCAAGAGCCACCGCCGGGAGATCACGGTGGTCTTCCTCGATCTGCGCGGCTTCACCGCGTTCGCGGAGACCGCGGAGCCGGAAGAGGTCATGACCGTGCTGCGCGAGTACCACGCCGAGATGGGCCGGCTGATCGTGGCCGCCGAGGGCACCCTGGAGCGCTTCGCGGGCGACGGCATGATGATCTTCTTCAACGACCCGGTGGAGGTCCCGGATCCGGCCCCGCGCGCCGTCCGCATGGCCGCCACGATGCGGGACCGCATCGGCACGCTCACCGAGGCCTGGCGCAAGCGGGGATTCGATCTCGACTTCGGGGTGGGCATCGCGCAGGGCTATGCCACCATCGGGGCGGTCGGCTTCGAGGGGCGCCTGGACTACGGCGCGATCGGCACCGTGACTAACCTCGCCTCGCGGCTCTGCGGCGAGGCCAAGCCGGGCCAGATCCTGCTCTCGCAGCGGGTGGCGGGCGGGGTGGAGGAGATCGCGGAGGTCGAGGGGGTCGGCGAGCTCACACTGAAGGGCTTCCAGCGGCCGGTGAAGGCCTTCAACGTCGTGCGCCTCAAGGATTGAGGCGTTCCAAGGCGGTCGATGGACCGTAGAACATTCGTCTCCATGCTGACGGGAGGACTCGTCGCCGCGCCGGGGCATGCCGGGGCGCAACCGGCGCCGGCGCGCCTGGCCAAGGTCGGGGTTCTTCGGAACGCGCCGGACGGCCCCGTCTTCCGGCAGAATTTCGGCGGGTTTCGCCAGGCCCTCCAGGAGATCGGGCTCGTCGAGGGCACGAATCTCACCATCGACTACCGCGTGCAGGCGGGCACCGCCGGGGAGATCGCGGCGCTGGCCGGAGAGCTGTCGCGGCTTCTAATGAGCGCCATCGTGGCGATCGGACCGGCGTCGGTTCGCGCGGCCGCCGATGCGACGAAGTCCATCCCGATCGTGGCCGTGGACCTGGAGTCGGATCCGATCGCCGAGCGGTTCGTGAGCGGTCTCGCCCGGCCGGGAGGAAACGTCACCGGGCTGTTCCTGGATTTTCCGGAGCTGAGCGGGAAGTGGATCGAGCTCCTGAAGGAGCTCGTCCCGCGCCTGTCTCGGGTGACGGTGGCCTGGGATCCGTCCACGCCTCCGAACCTGCTCCGCGGCGCGGAGGCGGCGGCCCGGACGCTTCGCGTCGATCTCTCGACGATGGAGGCCCCGGGGTCCGAGGCGCTCGAGGCCGCCTTCCGGTCGGTTACCGCCGGGCGGGGCGCGATGCTCGTGCTGCCTTCGCCCGTCGTCAACTCGGCGCGACGGCAGATCGTCGCGATGGCCGCGAAGCACCGGATTCCCACGATCATGGCGTTTCCCGAGTTCGCAGAAGAGGGAGGGCTCATGGCGTACGGTCCGGACGTGCCGGCCATGTTCCGCCAGGCCGGCGACGTGGTGGTCAAGGTTCTGCGCGGCGTCGCGCCGGGTGAGATCCCGATCGAGCGGCCGGCCCGCTTCGAGCTGATCGTGAACCGCAAGACCGCCGCGAGCCTGGGCCTGACCGTGCCGCGCTCCCTGCTCGCCCGGGCGGACAAGGTGATCGAGTGACGCGGATCTGCGTGGTGGGGGCGGGGGCGGTCGGCACCTTCCTCGGCGTTCATCTGGCCCGGGAAGGCGCCGAGATGTCGGCCCTCGCGCGAGGCCGGACCGCGGCCGCGCTGCGCGCCCACGGGTTCCGCTTCGAGGAGAACGGCGCGGTGCTCACCGCGCCCGTGCGGGTGGCGGAGGACACCGGCGCGCTCGGCCCCCAGGATCTGGTCGTGCTCGCGGTGAAGGGGCCGGCTCTGCCCGCCCTCGCCGCGTCGGTGCGGCCGCTGCTGGGCCCGGACACCGTCGTGCTGACCGCGATGAACGGGGTCCCGTGGTGGTTCTTCCACGGGCTCGGGGGGCCGCACGACGGCGCGCCGGTGCGGGCAGTGGATCCGGACGGCGGGATCGCCGCCGCGATCCCGGTGCGGCACGTGATCGGCGGCGTGGTGCACGCCACCTGCTCGGTGCGGGAGCCGGGCCTGGTGAGGCACGGCTTCGGCCGGGGCCTGATCGTCGGCGAGCCGACCGGCGGCGCGTCGGGCCGGGTGACCGCGCTGGCCGATCGGCTGACCGCGGCCGGCTTCGAGACCACGGTGAGCAAGCGCATCCAGGCCGATGTCTGGTACAAGCTGTGGGGGAACATGACCATGAACCCGATGTCCGCGCTGACCGGCGCCACCTGCGACCGTCTCCTCGACGATCCGCTGCTCGACCGCTTCACGCTCGCGATCATGGCGGAGGCGGCGGCGATCGGCGAGCGCATCGGCTGCCCCATTCATCAGAGCGGCCAGGAGCGCAACGCGGTGACCCGCAAGCTGGGCGCGTTCAAGACGTCCATGCTGCAGGACGTGGAGGCGGGCAAGCCGCTCGAGATCGACGGCCTCCTCACTGCGGTGAGCGAGATCGGTCAACGCGTCCGCGTGCCCACGCCCGGCACCGACGCGCTGCTCGGCCTCGCCCGGGTCTTCGCGGCCGGGCGGGGGCTCTACTAGCCATGGCCCCGCCGCGCGCGCCCTTCCGAGCCGATCACGTGGGCAGCCTGCTGCGGCCGCCCGCGCTCAAGGCCCTGCGGCTCGACCGCGAAGCGGGTCGGGCCAGCGTGGCGGAGCTGGCCGCCGCGGAGGACACCGCGATCCTGGGGGCGGTGCGTCTTCAGGAAGACGCCGGGCTCCTGGGCGTCACCGACGGCGAGATGCGGCGCAAGTCCTGGCACATGGACTTTCTCACCCGCCTGGGCGGCCTCGCCAGCGAGGGCAAGCAGCTCCCGGTGACCTTCCACGGCCGGGCGGGCGACGTCAACTTCACGCGGCCCGACCTGCGCATCGCCTCGCGCGTCGGGCGCCCCGCGCCGATCTTCGTGGACGCGTTCCGGTTTCTCCGGTCGGCCACCGCGCGCACCGCCAAGCTGACGATCCCGTCGCCCTGCATGCTCTACTCCCAGGTGGGCCGCGCCAACATCGACCGGACCGTGTACCCGGATCTCGACGCCTTCGTGGAGGACACCGCCGCCGCGTACCGCGCCGAGATCGCCGACCTCCACGCGGCGGGCTGCCGGTACCTCCAGCTCGACGACGTGAGCCTGGCCTATCTGTGCGACGAGGAGATGCGCGCGCAGAGCCGCGCCCGCGGCGAGGACCCCGACGAGGTGCTGGCGCTGTCGGTGAAGCTCATCCAGGCCACCCTGCGCGACCGGCCGCGGGATCTGGTGGTCTGCACGCACCTCTGCCGCGGCAACTTCCGCTCGAGCTGGCGCGCTCAGGGCGGCTACGAGAAGGTCGCGGAGGTCATCTTCAACCAGATGCCCTACGACGGCTTCTTCCTCGAGTTCGACGACGCGCGCTCCGGCGACTTCTCGCCCCTGCGCCACGCCCCGAAGCACATCCGGGTGGTGCTGGGTCTCGTGACCAGCAAGGCGCCCGCGCTCGAGCCGAAGGCCGATCTGAGGCGCCGTCTGGATGAAGCGTCGAAGTACATCGCGCTCGATCAGCTCTGCGTGAGCCCGCAGTGCGGCTTCTCCTCGACGCTCGAGGGCAACGAGGTGACCGTCGAGCATCAGAAGGCGAAGCTCGCCCTCTGCGTCGAGCTCGCCCACGAAGTCTGGGGCGGCTTGTAGCCCACCACCACCCTCTCCTCCCTGAGCGGGAGAGGGCAGGGTGAGGGGGCGGGGCCGTTCAGTCGTCGGCGGGTAGCAGCACGCAGGCCTCGGCCGCCACCGTCACCGAGACCGGATCGCCCGCGCGGGCTCGCGCCGGGGTCGGGCCGGTGACGCGCAGGACGACGTCGCTGTCCTCCAGCGCGACCTGATAGTCCACCGCGTCGCCGAGATAGCTGGCCCGCTGCACGGTGCCCGCGAGGACGTTCCCTCCCGCCCTCGGCGTCTGCGCGGCGGCCCGCGGGCCGAGCGCGATCACGTGCGGCCGGATCGACACTACCGCCGGCGCGCCGGGGATGAGGGTGTCGGCGGCCACGCGCAGGCGCAGCCGGCCCCGCGCGACGGTGCCCGCGCCGTCGGCGATCGCGTCGATCAGGTTGGTCTTGCCGATGAACTCGGCGACGAAGCGGGTGCGCGGCCGCTCGAAGAGCTCGGGCGGCGCGCCGATCTGCTCCACCCGGCCGTTGCGGATCACCGCGGCCCGGTCCGAGATCACCATGGCCTCCGCCTGATCGTGGGTGACATAGAGCGTGGTGATGCCGAAGCGTTCGTGCAGGCGCCGAATCTCGAAGCGCATCTCCTCGCGGAGGCTCGCGTCGAGGTTGGAGAGCGGCTCGTCCAATAACAGAATTTCGGGCTCCACCACCAGGGCGCGGGCCACCGCCACGCGCTGCTGCTGGCCGCCGGACAGCTCGCCCGGATACCGCGCGCCGTAGCCCGCGAGCTGCACCGCGCGGAGGATCTCGTCGACTTTGACGTCCCGCTGGGCGCGCGCCGGCGCGCCGTCCCGCTGACCCCGCGAGGTTTTCGCGAAGCGGAGGCCGTAGGCCACGTTCTGCGCCACTGTCATGTGCGGCCAGAGTGCGTAGCTCTGGAAGATCATCGCCATGCGCCGGCGCTCGGGCGGGATCACCGAGCCCGGGGACGAGAGCACGCGGTCGCCCACGCGGATCTCCCCCGCGTCCGGCGCCATGAAGCCCGCCACCAGCCGCAGCGTCGTCGTCTTGCCGCAGCCGGACGGACCGAGCAGGGCGACGAGCTCGCCGGGCCGCACCGTGAGGTCGAGCCCCGCCACCGCGGCGACGTCGCCGAAGCGCTTGGTGAGGCCGGAGATGACGACGCCGGGCACGCGCTCAGCCCGATCCGCCCGAGGATCGCGCCCCCATGACGTCGCGCCCGAGCACGGCCTGCATGGCGGCCACGATGGCGAAGGTCATCACGAGCATGAAGATGCCCAGCACCGCGATGGCGCCGAACTGGCCCTCCTCCTTCAGGTCGAAGATCACCACCGACATCACCTTGGTGTTGGGGGAGAACAGGATGATGGAGGCCGACAGCTCGCGGATGACCCCGATGAAGACGAAGCACCAGGTCGCGATGATGCCGCTGCGGGCGAGCGGCGCGGTGATCTCGCGGAGCACGCGCAGCCGGCCCGCGCCCAGGATGCGGCCCGCCTCCTCCAGCTCGGGATGGATGCCCCGCATGGTGGCGTCGGCCTGCGAGTAGCCGACCGGCATCTCCTTGGTCAGATAGGCGATGAACAGGATCCAGAGGGTGCCGTAGAGGAGAAAGGGCGGCCGGGTGTAGGCGACGAAGAGCGCCACCGCGAGGACCACGCCCGGAATGACGACCGGTGAGACCGCGAGGAAGCCCAGGACCTGGTGGCCCAGCACGAGCTTCCGGTTGGTCACGTAGGCGAGCAGGGTGGCGAGCCCCGCGCCCACGCAAGCGGTGAGCACGCCCAGCTCGAGCGTGTTGACGATCGCGGCCCGGGTCGCGTCGTGCAGGAACGTGAACGACCAGTTCTCGAGCGTGAAGTTCGCGCTCGTGAGCGGCTGGGCCCAGGCGCGGGCGAACGCGGTCTTCAGCAGGATGCCGTAGGGCAGGAACACCGCGCAGGCGAGCACCGCGAGGCAGCCCGCGAGCGCGGGCAGGCGCCAGGGACCGAGCCGGATGATCCGCCGCTGCCCGCCCTTGCCGCCCACCGCGGCGTAGCCGCGCCGGCCGAGCAGCTTCTTCTGCGCGAGCAGCAGGAGCGCAGTGGCGAGCAGGAGCGGGATCGAGAACGCGGCGGCCAGCTCGGCGCGGGGCGGGTACTGGAAGAAGGACCACATCTGGGTGGTCACGGTGTGGAAGCCGGCGGGCAGGGCCAGGATGGCCGGCGAGCCGAAGAGGGCGAGCGCCTGCAGCACGGCCAGGATGAACCCGCTCAGGACGGCGGGGAGCACCATCGGCAGCGTGATCGTGCGCGCGACCTGCAGGCGGCCCGCGCCCAGGATGGCGGCCGCGTCCTCGAGATCGGAGGCGATCAGCCCGAGGGTGTTGGCGATCATGATGTACACGTAGGGGAACGTGTAGATCGCCACCACGAAGATCAGTCCCGGCATCGAGAAGATGTTGAGCAGCGGCTCCTCCGCCCCGGTGAGGCTGCGGTAGAGCTGGTTGAGATAGCCCGCGTTGGGGCCCGCGAGCATCACCCACGCGAAGGCGCCCAGGAATGGCGGGGTCACGAACGAGGCCATGATGAGGCTCTGGATGAGCCGCCGCCCGGGCAGATCGGTGCGCGCGGAGAGCCAGGCCATCGGCGCCCCGATCGCGAGGGCGACGAGGCCGGACCAGAAGGCGAGCACCACCGTGTTCCAGAGCGCCTTCTGGAGCGGCGGGTCCCCCAGCACGCGGGCGTAGTGGGCGAGGGTGAAGCCGCCCCGCGGGCCGGTCACGCTGATGTAGGCGAGCCAGCCCATCGGCAGCAGGATCAGCATGACCAGCGCGCCCGCCGCGAGGAGCCAGACCGGGGCGGCGCGATCGAGCCCTTCGAAGCGGCCCGGCCTGAGCGATGCCGCCGACGCCTCGGCCATGAGCGGGCGCGCTAGGCGCCGAAGAACTCCACGAAGCGCGTCTTGATCTCCTCGTTCCGCTTCTCGAGCTCTTCCGGATCCACCTGCAGGAGCTTGAGCTCCCCGAGCTTCGGCCGGTCGGCGGGATACTTCACCTCCGGGTGCCCGGTGTAGAGGCCCTCGGTGTCGGCCAGGACCTGCTGGATCTCTCGACTGAAGATGAAGTCGGTGAAAAGGCGGGCCGCGTTCGGGTGGGGCGCGAAGCTCGTGATCGCGCTCGGGGAGACCACCAGGGGCACGCCTTCCTTGGGGAAGACGATCTCGACCGGATTGCCCTTCTTCTTGAGCTGGTAGAAGTTGTAGTCCCCGCCGTTGACCGCGACCGGCCGCTCGCCGGAGGCCACGATGCCGCCGGGATCCACCGCCGACTGCACCAGCATCGGCTTGTTCTGGGCGAGCGCCTTGAAGTAGTCCCAGCCGTGCAGGTGCACGAGGGCCAGGACGTGGGTGGCGATCACGCCGCTATAGCCGGGATGGGCGGTGACGAGCCGGCCGCGCCACTTCGGATCGAGCAGGTCCTTCCAGGTGCGCGGGGCGTCCGCCGCGCTGATCTTCTGCGGGTTGTAGGCGATGACGTTCACGGTGGCGCGCAGCCCGTAGTGGAAGCCGTCCTTGTCCTTGAAGCCGGCCCCGAAGCGGTCCACCCCGGCCGGGGTGTAGCGCGTCAGGAGCTGCTTGTCCTTCAGCAGCACGTAGTGGCCGGCGTCCGAGGTGTGGACGACGTCCACGTTCTTGATATTGGCCTGGAGCTCCTGCATCATCCGCTGCAGGATCCGCTGCGAGCCGGTGCGGTGCACCTCGACCTTCACGCCCGGGTACGCGGTCTCGAAGAGCTTGGCCACCTTCTCCGAGCTGGTCAGCGCGAGCGAGGTGTACCAGACGACCTTGCCCTCCTTGCGGGCGGCCTCGAGCCGGGCGTCCTGCGCGGAAGCGGGCGCGGCGGAGGCGATCAGGGCCGAGACCAGCAGGACGAGCGCGAGGCGGCGGTATCTCATCACGACTCCTCTAGGCGGTGAGGGCGTCCATCAGGGGGGCGAGGCGGGGCTGCACGGCCAGCGCGTCCACGAGCGTGACCACGCGCGCGGCCTGCGCGTCGGGCACCGCCTCCGCCGCGTTGCCGCGGAACTTGGCGGTGAGCTCCTCGCGCGTCATCGGGGCATCGGGCCCGCCGCGCGGGTGATCCTGCCGCTCCTCCAGCACGCGGCCGTCGGTCAGGCGCACCGCCACGTGCCCGATGAAGTGACGCGGGTAGTCGATGCTCGGGTCGATGTCGTAGTAGACCTTGCCGGCCACCTCGCGCAGCCGCTCGTCGCGTACCGCCTCGTCGGTGAAGTCGGCGAGGGTGGCCCGGCCGTTGACCAGGATCGAGGCGAGCAGGTAGGGCAGGCTGAACTTGGCCGCGTAGCCGTTCTGGGGCCGGTGCTTGGCCGCGAGCGGCTCCCAGAGGCGCGGGATCGGGCCCGCCGCGGTGCGGCAGCGGATCTCCGCGATGTCCTCGGGGCGCGGCCGGTAGCGCTCGCGGAGGCGCAGCGCGCAGTCCATGTAGGGATGCGCGATGGACCCGCACGGGTAGGGCTTGAAGGTGAGGTTCGAGATCTCCCAGGTCTGCCCCAGGCTCGCGAGCAGCGCCTGGAGCCGCTCCGGCTCGTGACCGCCCGCGAAGGCCGCGTAGAAGCCGTGCTCCCCCTCGAGGACCGTCTCCGGACCGGTGAACCCGGCGCGGGCGAGCAAGGCCGCGGTCACTCCCGCGTGGGCGGCCCAGCCGGGATGCAGCCGCTTGGTCCAGGACCCGTCGGTCAGGTACTCGATGATGCCGGACGCCTGGCTGCCACAGATGCCGAGGGCGTGCACGAGCTGGTCCTCGGTCAATCCGTAGAGGCGACCCGCCGCGGCGGCGGCCGCGAAGCTGCCGGTGAGCGCGGTGGGGTGGTAGTGCCGCGCGTGAAAGCGGCCCGGCACCGCGAGGCCGATCCGGCACATCACCTCCACGCCGGAGATCAAGGCTTCGAGCGCGGCGCGCCCGGAGGCCTCGACCGCCTCGCCGACCGCCAGCGCGGTCGTGACCGCGACGCAGCCGGTGTGGACGATGGCGTCCTCCCGCGTGTCGTCGAAATCGAGCCCGTGCGCCAGCGTGCCGTTGGCGAGCACGGCGGCGGCCGCGCCGACCCGCGCCTTGCTGCCGATCACCACGCTCTCCGGCGGGCCCCCGAGTCGGCCCGCCGCGTCGGTGACCGCCCGTCCGAACGCCTGCCGAGACGAGGCCAGGCAGCTCCCAAGGGTGTCCAGCGTCAGCCGCGTCGCCTGCGCGGAGACGGCGGGCGGCACCGTGTCGAGCGAGAAGCCGGACACGAATCGCGCGAGGCGCCGAGCGACCGAGAGGGACGAGGCGGGAGGTTGTGGCACGGTCGTCGGCCTGTTCTACTGAACGGGTCGGGGGATGTCAACGACGAACTTCCGAGCGCGCGGCGGGCCGGTGGCGGAGGCTCCGCGACCGCGCTATGATTCGGGCGCAATGGAAGAGACGCGTGTGACTGGTGTAGCGCAGATCTTCGATCTGCACGCGCTGAAGGCTTTCGCTCCCGACAAGCGCGTCCGCAAGATGCTCTTCAAGACCGACCAGCTCTGGTCGGAGATCGCCTGTTACGAGCCGGGCCAGTCCACCGTGATGCACACGCACCCGAAGGAGGAGGAGGCGATCTTCGTGCTCGAGGGGACCGCCCACATGAGCATCGGCGGCGAGGAAGTGGTGGTGAATGCGGGCTCGATCGTGAAGTTCCCGCAGAGCGTCATGCACGACGTCCGGAACCTGGGCCCCGAGCGCTGCGTCATCATGTTCCTCAAGGTCAACCCCAAGGTGCTGTCCGCGAGGACAGATGGGTAACGTCGAGCGCTGCGACAAGACCCTGCCGGTGAACGAGATGATCTTCTATGTGCGCCGGGACGCCGTGCTCCGAGCCCGGTGGCTCAGCGATCTCGAAGGCCTCGCCCGCGAGTTTGGCCTGAGCCGCGAGGAGTACGAGGCGGTCCGGGACAAGGACGTCCGGCGGCTCAACGAGATGGGCGTGCACCAGTACTACATCCCCCAGATCCTCCGGCTCTTCTACGGCGCCTCCGCCAACAGCAATAGCCACCCCGCGCTCGAGGCCTACAAGCGCGCGTACCCGGCCGAGACCGCCGCCGCGGAGCGGCTCGCCGCGCCGGCCCGGCGGGAGGGCTGAGCGTGGCGCGCATCGTGGCCGCGATGGCGATGACGCACTCGCCCGGCCTGACCGGCTGGTTCGACCGGGCCCCGGAGGACCAGCGGCTTGACGCCCGGCGCGCGCTCGACGAGATGCGGGAGCGCCTGCGGGCGGCCCGGCCCGACGTGATCCTGCTGTTCAGCAACGACCACCTGCTCAACTGGCCGATCAACAACACGCCGGAGTACACGGTGGGCATCGGGGCCGAGCACGTGGGCCCCGCCGACTGGTACGACGAGTGGCTCGCGCTCGCCAAGTACCGCATCGCCGGACACCCCGCGCTCGCCCGTCACCTGGTCAACGAGGGTGCGCGCCGGCGGCTCGCCTTCTCGTATCTGCGCGAGATGCAGTTCGACGACGGGGTGTCGGTGCCGATGCACTATCTGAACCCCGCGGGCGATATCCCGCTGGTCCCGGTGACGATGAACTGCACGGTCCCGCCGATCCCGACGCCGGCCCGCGCCTACGAGGTGGGGACGGTCATGCGGGAGATGGTGCGGGCCTATCCGAGCGACGAGCGGGTCGCGGTGGTCGCCACCGGCGGGCTCTCGCACGAGCCGGGCGGCCCGCGCTATTTCTGGGTGGACGAGGAGTTCGACCGGTGGTTCCTCGGCCTGCTCAAGCAGGGCGATCACGCCGCGCTCCTGCGCGAGTGCACGCTCGAGCGGATGGAGGCCGCCGGCTCGGGCGGTACCGCGGAGCTGCTCGCCTGGATTCTCGCGCTCGCGTTCACCAGCGGTGCCGCCGAGGTCCTCGCCTACATGCCGGCGGTCGCCTGGCGATCGGGTACCGGCATGGTGGTCTGGCCCGAGGTCAAAAATTGACACCCAGCAAGCGTCCTCCCATGGACGACCGGAGTGACACGTGAGAATCGTTCATTCGCGCGCCTCGGCTAAGTCCAAGTCCCGCTTGACCCGCCCGGCTGGCGTCGTTCTTGCTCCTTCCCGGCCCGGGGGACCGAGTGTCATGAGGGCTCAAACGGGACAGGAACCGTCGGTGTTTCGCAAGCCGACCGCGCCGCCACCCGATCGCGCCGCCCAGCGGCGCGGCCCCGAGGCGCGCAGCGATCGCTCGGTGGTGATTCCCGCGCGCGTCGCGCGCTCCCTGTCGCGCACGGTGCGCGAGCAGCTCGCGTATCTCACCCCGGATCAGCAGCGCGCATTCCTGTGGCGCTATCGGGCCCAGGCGAAATCGCCGGCCGTCGCGCTCGCGTTCCTGCCCCTCGGCTGGCACTACCTCTACCTGCGCAAGCGCGGCCTCCAGCTCCTGTTCTGGATCACCCTGGGCGGGCTCGCGGCGTGGTGGGTGCTGGACTTCTTCCGCATCAACAAGCTCGTGCGCGACTACAACCGGCGCGTGGCGATGCACGTGATGCGGGCGCTCTGGGGGTAGGGTAGCCGGTCCGTTCCGTTCCCATGGATCCCGCCTTCGCCCGCGTCGCGGGCTGCGATCTCTGCCGTGCCGCGCGCATCACCCCGTGGTTCCACGAAGACGACATCTGCTGGATCGCGGAGTGCGAGATCTGCGCGGTGCCCATGGTGGTCTGGCGCTACCACGGCACCGAGCCCCCCGCCGAGCATCTCACCCACATGCACGCGCGCCTGCGCGAGATCGCGACCGCGCAGCTCGGCGACTGCTACATCGACGACCACATGCGCAACATCCCCGATCACTACCACGCCCACGGCCGACCCAAGGGCGGGTTCTTTGGTCCCGGCGCCCGGCGCTAGAGGACTCGGAGGGGCTCCGCCCCCTTCCGAACTCCCCCCACCTCACACGATCCAGACAGGAGATGAACATGGCAGAGAGTGAGCTCCACCGGAAGGGCAGCGAGATCCGCCGCAAGCTCCTGGGCGACAAGTACGTGGAGCGTGTGAACGCGACCACCTACAAGGACCCGGTCATGAAGACGTTCATCGACGTGGCCACCGAGAATGTCTTCGGCGCGCTCTGGACGCGCCCGGGCCTCGATCTCAAGACGCGCACGCTCGTGTGCGTGGTCTCCGACGCGGCCACCGGACGCGAGCCCGAGCTCAAGATCCATCTGCGCATGGCGCTGCGGCAAGGCTGGACCGAGACCGAGCTGATCGAGACCCTGATCCACATGTCGGGCTACGTGGGCGTGCCCATCATCCGCGAAGCCATGATCGCGGCGGGCCAGGTGTTCGCGGAGGTCAAGGCCGAGGGCTGAACCTCAGCCGGGGACGCCGCCCGGCAGCTCCACCCAGAACGTGCTGCCCGCGCCTTCGGTGCTCTCCACGCCGATGCGGCCGGCGTGGGCCTCCACGATGCTCCGGGTGATGGCCAGGCCGAGGCCGGTGCCCGAGATGCCCGCGGTGGCCTTGTTCGCCACGCGGTAGAACTTGTCGAAGACGTGCGGCAGGTCCCGGGCGGGGATGCCGATGCCGTTGTCGATGACCCGGATGCGCACCGGGCTCCCGCGGCCGTCCGGCGCCTCCACCGTGACCCGCACGCGGCCCCCGTCGCGCGTGTACTTGATCGCGTTGCCGATCAGGTTCGTCAGCACCTGCTGCAGGCGGGGGCGGACGCCGCGGACCGCCGCCGCGGCCGGCGTCTCGACCGCGACCGCGATCCGCTTGTCCTCGGCCGGTGCGGCGAGCGCCTTCACCACGTCCGCGATCAGGGGCACCAGGTCGACCGGCTCGCCCGCCCCTTCGAGGCCGGCCTCGATCTTGCCGAGGTCCAGGAGGTCGGTCACGAGATCCGTCATGTTCTTCGCGCTGCGCAGGATGCGGTCGCACCGATCGCGGTAGGCCTGCTCGCCGCCCGGCGCGGGCGGCGCCTTGAAGAGGAGCTCCGCGGTCATGGCGATCGCCATGATCGGGCTCTTCAGATCGTGCGACACGGTACTGACGAAATCGGTCTTCATCTGCTCGAGCTCCTTCAGCAGGCTGATGTCCCGGAGGATCGCGGCCAGGCCGACCGGCTCGCCGTACTCGGTGGTCACGACGACGAGGCTGGCCTGGGCGGTGCGCCCATCGGGCAGGAGCAGCTCTGCGATACCGGGCCGTCCGGCCTCGAGCAGCCGGCGGAGCGGCTCGTGGGCGATCGCCTCGACGAACGGGCGGCCGGTCATGGCGCTCCGGCGCCACGCCCAGCATCGCGCGCACCGCCGGGTTCGGCGAGGAGCACGAGGCCGTCCTGGCCGACCATGACCACCGCATCGGCGGTGCTGGTCAGCACCGCGGCCAGCGTGCCCCGCTCGTCGGCCAGGGCCTGGTAGGCGCGACAGGTCTCGAGCCCGCCCGAGAGGCCGGCCGCCACGAGCGTGCCGATCTCGAGGTCGTCGAAGGTATAGGGCGCGGCGCGGCGGGCGAAGAGCAGCGCGCCCAGGACCTCGGGGCCGCGGCGCACCGGCACGGTGAGCGCGACCCGGAGCCCCGCCCGGACCAGCACCGCCGTCGAGATCGGGCGCGGCGTCCGGGATCGTATCCAGCTCCGCCACCAGGTAGGCGCGGCCGGTGCGGATGGTGCGCCCCGGGAGTCCCTCGTCCTTGCCGAAGAGCCGGCCCGCCACCGCCTCGCCCGGCAGGCCGGAGAGCGAGTGCACCAGGTAGCCCTGCTGCTCGGCGTCCTCCAGGCAGACCGCGAGGTAGTCGTGCGGGACCACGGCCTGCGCCTGCTCCGCGAGCGTCTGGAAGAGGTGGGTGGGGACGGGCGAGCCCGAGAGTCCGATGAGCATCTCGCCGACGCGTCGAAGCCGACCGGCGAGATTCGGGGGCGACTCCGGGAGCTCCGGCGCCATGCCGGCCCTAGCGGCCCTCCATGATCTCCCGCATCCGCCTGAAGGTCAGGACGCCGCCGGTTCGCCTCCGGCATCTTCGTCGAGATCCACCTCGGCGCACGGTGAGGCCGTAGGCCTGGTAGGTCGGGATCTCGTCGTCGGCCAGCGCCCGCAGTCGCCCGCTTGCGCTCGAAGGCGGCCTCGACGTACGGGGCCAGCTCCTCCGCCTTGCGCGCGTCCGCGCTCGGCCTCGCGCTCCTTGAACTCCGGCATCACCGCGGCCGCGAACAGCTCCAGCGACTCGCAGATGTGCTCGTGCCGGTTCTTGCCGCCCTGCTGGATGAAGACCGTCTGGTCGACGCCCGCAGTCCTGGAAGCGCGCGGAGCGTCGCGCGCAGCTCGTCGGGCGTGCCGATGCAGCCGGTGCCGCCGCCGAGGATCTCCAGGCCGAGCTGCGTCGCGCGACCGCCACGTACTTGTTCCAGATGTCGGTGCGGCCCGGCGTGTGCGTGCCGAAGACGTAGTGGTGGCCGAGCGCGAACTGGAAGAAGCGGAAGCCGTCGGTGCCGCGCCGCGCGCGCCTCCTCGCCGTCCGGCGTGGCACGAAAAGCCCGTGACCATGGCGATGTTGGGGTTCACGGCGTGGCCGATCGGCACGCACTCGCGCTTGAAGGTCTCGTAGTAGTCGTCCACCCAGTGCTTCGCCTCGGCCGGGTCGATGAAGGCGAAGGTGAGCGCGCCCATGCCGAGCTGGGCGGCGAGGTGGATGGTCTCGCGGTTCGAGCACGCCACCCAGAGCGGCGGGTGCGGCTTCTGCACGGGCTTCGGGACCACGTTGCGCACCGGCATCGAGAAGTACTTGCCCTGGAAGCCCGGGTAGGGGTCCATCGCCAGCATGTTCGCGACCTGCTCGACGGTCTCCCGCCACATCGCGCGGCGCTCGGCGGGGTCGATGCCGAAGCCCTCCAGCTCGGCGCGCGAGGCCGACTCGCCCGTGCCCCACTCCACGCGGCCGTTGGAGACGAGGTCGAGCGTGGCGATGCGCTCGGCCACGCGCGCGGGGTGGTTGTAGCCCGGCGGCATCAGCACGATGCCGTGGCCGAGGCGGATGCGCTTCGTGCGCTGGGACGCGGCGGCGAGGAACACCTCGGGCGCCGAGGAGTGCGAGTACTCCTCGAGGAAGTGGTGCTCGACCTCCCAGGCGTAGTCGATGCCGAGCCGGTCGGCCAGCTCGACCTGCGCGAGCGCGTCCTGGAACAGCTGCTGCTCGCTGCCCTCCGTCCCAGGGGCGCGGGAGCTGGTGCTCGTAGAAGATGCCGAATCGCATGCTCGCTCCTTTCGCGCCGACGTGGCGGCGTCGGGCGCCGCCATCGTAGCGCAGGAAGCGAGCAGGTGGGAAGAACGCGGGGAGGGCTACGGGGGCACGGGCGCCGATCTGGACGGTGGGGTCGGGCATCGGCGGCGGGCATCCACCGCGCAGTGGTCGCCGGCATCGGCGACCAGGTGCGCGAGCTGGGCCGCTGCTCCAGCTCGTGCAGCACGAGCTGAGCGGCCGCCCGCTCCCCTGCCCGGGGGCTGGCGACCTGGAGCATGGTCGGTCGCGTGGGGGTCGGGTACCTGGGCGGGGCGCTCACCATGTGAGCCTTCGACTGCGAGCGCGGGCTGCGCGCGATCCACTGCGGGGGCCGGGACCGGCTTGGCCAGCACCGTCTCCGCGCCTTGCTTGTCGCCCATCCGGCGCAGCACGCGCGCCACGAACTGCCGCGTCTCCGGGAAGGGTGGGATGCCGCGATGGCGGACCACGTGCTTCTCGCCCGCGTTGTAGGCGGCCAGCGCGAGCGGCAGGTCCCCCTTGAAGGTGTCGAGCATGGCGCGCAGGTGGCTGGCCCCCGCGTCGATGTTCTCGTCGGGATCGTGGGGATCGCGGACGCCCATGATGGAAGCGGTGCGCGGGCATGAGCTGCATGAGGCCCTTGGCGCCCTTCTGGGAGACCGCGGCGTGATCGAAGTTGGACTCCACCGAGATCACCGCGGTGATGAGCGCTTCGGACAGGCGGTGACGCTGCGCGGCCGCCTTGATGTGGTCGGGGATGGCCGCGAGATCGTACTGGGGCGTCGCCGGCTCGTCGGCGCTCGACGGCCGGCTCGGTCAACGAGACGGTGCGCTCGAATACGTCCGACGACGTCCACGGTGTTCCCACCGCGACCAGCACGGCGAGCGCGAGCGCGGCACCCAATGACGGCAGCGGCGCGAGCCACCGCATGCGCTCCCACTCCGGAAAGAGGGGAAGCTGGCGGCGATCGGCGTCGAAGTATCGGCTCCAGGTCTTAGTCAGCATGGTGACCCATTCGCACACCTCCGGATGGCCAGGAGGTATGCGAGGGGGGTGCCAAGCGGGAGGGGCCCAGAAGATTGTTTCCGGCTACTTGACGAGCGTGGCAGGGGTGTCACGGCGGCTCCGGGGCCACTGTCAGGCGACCCCAGTCACCCCGCTGACAGTGCTAACTTTTCGTGATCTTCGAGATCCCCGGCAGGCGGCCCAGGAAGTTGCCGGTGACGCCGCCGTCCACGACGAGGTCGTGGCCGTTGACGTAGCGCGCGTCGGGGCCGAGCAGGAACGCGATGACGTCCGCCATGTCCTCCGGCGTGGCCACGCGCCCGAGCGGCACCAGCGCGTCGCGCTCGGCCGCGATCGTCGCGTTCTCGTACACCTGCGCGGTCATGCCGGTGCGGACCATGCCGGGCGAGACGGCGTTGACGCGGATGCCGTCGCGCCCGAACTCCTGCGCGAGCACCGCGACGAGCATGATCACCGCGGCCTTGCTCGGCCCGTAGGCGCCGAGGTTGGCGTGGGCGTTGCTGCCCGACATGGACCCCACCGCCACGATGGCGCCGCGCGAGGCCTCGAGCGCCGTGGGCCGCCTTGGCGAGGAGCCACGTGGCGCGCGTGTTGACCGCGAACAGCCGGTCCCAGTCCTCGACCGCGTAGTCGACGAGCGGCCCGGGCCGGTTGACGCCCGCGTTGCTCACCACCCCGTCGAGCCCGCCGAAGCGCGCGACCGCCTCCTCCACGACGCGCGCCGGGCGCGTCCGCGGTGCGCCATGTCGCCGCGGAGCGGCAGCATCGCCGCCGCGCCCAGCTCGCCGAGCTCCTTCGCCGAGCGCGTCGAGCGCGGGCGAGGGCCGCGAGGTCCACCGCCGCGATCTGCGCCTTGCCGCCCGCGCCGCCTGCGCGTCCCGCGCCAGCCGCAGGCAGGTGGCCCGCCCGATCCCGCTCGCCGCTCCCGTCACCAGCGCGCGCATGGCGCTCACGCTCCCGTGAACGTCTTGCCTTCGGTGGCGAGCCGGTCGAGCAGCGGCGCGGGCTTCCAGTCCTCGCCCTGGTCTTCCGCCACTCCTTCATCCGGTCGCGCATGGCCTTGAGCCCGACCTGGTCCGCCCAGAACATCGGGCCGCCGCGGTAGACCGGCCAGCCGTAGCCGTAGACCCAGATCACGTCGATGTCGCTCGCCCGGATCGCGATCTTCTCCTCGAGGATCTTGGCGCCCTCGTTGACCATCGGGTAGAGCAGCCGCGGCCAGGATCTCGTCGTCGCCGATCTTCGCGCCGGGTGATGCCCATGCTCGCTCGCCACCTCGACGATGATCTTCTCCACCTCGGCGTCGGGGATCGGGGTGCGGTCGCCCTTCTCGTAGCGGTAGTAGCCCGCGCCGGTCTTCTGGCCGAAGCGGCCCAGCTCGCAGATGCGGTCGGCCACCGCGCGACTTCACGCCCTTGCCCTTGCGGATGCGCCAGCCCACGTCGAGGCCGGCCAGGTCGCCCATCGCGAACGGGCCCATCGGGAAGCCGAAGTCGGTAGAGGACCTTGTCCACCTCGTGGGGCAGCGCGCCCTCCAGGATCAGCTTCTCGGCCTCGCGGCCGCGCTGGTGGAGCATGCGGTTGCCCACGAAGCCGTAGCAGACGCCGACCAGCACCGGCACCTTGCCGATGCGCCGGCCCACGCTCATCGCGGTGGCGATCACGTCCTTGGCCGACTTCTCGCCGCGCACGATTCTCGAGCAGCCGCATCACGTTGGCGGGGCTGAAGAAGTGCATGCCGATCACGTCTCCGGCCGCTTGGTCGCGGAGGCGATCTCGTCCACGTCGAGCGTGGAGGTGTTGGAGGCGAGCACCGCGCCCGGCTTGCAGATCTTGTCGAGCTTCGCGAAGACCTCCTTCTTGATCGGCATCTCCTCGAAGACCGCCTCGACCACGATGTCGGCGTCGGCGATCGTCGCCGAAGTCGGTGGTGCCGCGTGATGAGCCCCATGCGCTTCTCGACGTCCTGCGCGTGAGCCGGCCGCGCGCGGCGGTGGCCTCGTAGTTCTTCCGCACCACGCCGAGCCCGCGGTCGAGCGCCTCCTGGGCCACCTCGACCACCGTGACCGGGATGCCCGCGTTGGCGAAGTTCATCGCGATGCCGCCGCCCATGGTGCCGGCGCCGATCACCGCCGCCTTCTTGATCTCCGCGGCTCGGCGTGTCGCCCGGCACGTCGGGGATCTTGGCCGCCTCGCGCTCGGCGAAGAAGAAGTAGCGCTGCGCCTTGGACTCGGGCGAGGTCATCAGCTCCTGGAAGAGCTCGCGCTCGCGCTTCAGGCCCTGGTCGAACGGCAGGTTCACCGCCGCCTCCACGGCCTTGATGCAGTTCTCGGGCGCGCGGAAGCCGCGGGTCTGGCGGGCCACCGACTTGCGGAACTCCGCGAAGACCTCGGGCTTGCCGCGCACCGCCGCGACCTTGTCGTCGAGGTCGCGGATCTTCCTGAGCGGCCGCTTCTCGGCCACGCACCTTCTCCGCGAAGGCCACGCCCGCCGCGGTCAGGTCGCCGTCCACGATCTCGTCGATCAGGCCCGACCTTCGAGCGCCTCGTCGGCGCCGATCGGATCGCCGCTCACGATCATCGAGAGCGCCTTCTGCACGCCGACCACGCGCGGCAGCCGCTGGGTGCCGCCCGCGCCGGGCAGCAGGCCGAGCTTGACCTCGGGCAGGCCGAAGCGCGCGGCCTTCACGCCCACGCGGTAGTGGCAGGCCAGCGCCACCTCGAGGCCGCCGCCGAGCGCGGTGCCGTGGATCGCGGCCACCACCGGCTTGGGCGAGCCCTCGATCAGGTCGCAGCACCTCGTGCAGCCCCGGCTCCTTCGGCGGCTTGCCGAACTCGGTGATGTCGGCGCCCGCGATAAACGTGCGCCCCGCGCACGTGATCACGATCGCCGCGACGCCCGCATCGGCGGCGGCCTGCTTCAAGCCGTCCCGCAGCCCCTGGCGCACGTGCTGGCTCAGCGCGTTGACGGGCGGATTGTTGACGGTGAGCACGGCCACGCGGCCGCGGCGATCGAGCTCAACGGACTGACTGATGGCTGTCATGGCCTTCTCCTTCGAAGGTGAGCGGTGAAGTGCCGACATGATAAGCGCGTTGCCTGGTCCCGGGAAGGGGAGTTTCTACCTGGTCGATCCTTCCGGTCCCGGCTGCCTCCCCGCTGCCGCCGTGGCTAAACCGTTGTCGCCATTGGCAATTGACGGGACATTCGGCATGGACCGTGCGTCCTAGGGAGTGTCGTCAAGTAGCGAAGGAGGACGACGACCATGCTTATCCGAACCATCGTGGCTCTGCTCGTTGCCGCGCCGTTGACGCTGCTGCCGCTCACCGTCGCCGCGCAGTCGATGGACCTGAAGACGACACCGGCTCAGCGCGAGCGCATCGCGCCGGCGGTTCCCGAACGAGATCTTCAGCCGCACCGCCCGGCGCTGCCGGGTCGTCCGAACTTCATCGCGCCACTGTCGAAGGACACCAAGTCGGGGTCGCGCGGGCGTGGCGGGCTTGAGTGCGGCGAATCCGCCGGTGGGCTCCCGCGTCGGTGGTGATCACGACAATCCGGGCTGGCCGGGGGTGGGCTTCGCGATCGAGTGGGGTCGCCCGGAGCGGGCGAACTGAGCTCAGGGGGGGGGGGAGGGGGGGGGATTCAGAGGGATAGGACCATATGCGAGGTCGCCGCCGAGGCTACGGGAGGCGGCGTCCTAGCGGAGCTCGCGGGCGGCCTTCTCCACGAACCGCTCGAGACCGGCCGCGTCGAGTGACCGCGGCGGCATCAGGATCAGGCGGTGGACCCCGAGCGCGGCGAAGCGGTCCGCGGTCGCGCGGTCCATCGCCTCGCCGCCCCGGGTCGGGCGCGGGGTGACGCTGATCTCGAGCGGGCCCAGCGCGGCGGGTCGCGCGTGCCGCGCGGCCGCCTGACCGAGACCGTCCAGGCACCGCTGCACGCCGCCTTCGTCGAGGGCGAAGCCGTACCAGCCGTGCCCCTGCTCGACCGCCCGCCGGAAGGCGGCCTCGGTGTGCCCGCCCACCACGAGCGGCGGCCCGGGTTGCTGCACCGGGTGGGGATGCGCCTGCACTCCTTCGAAGCTCACGAAGCGGCCGCGATACGCGGGCCGCGCCTCGCTCCAGATCACCCGCAGTGCGGCCAGGTATTCGTCGGTGACCGGGCCGCGGTGCTCGAACGGAATGCCGAGCGCGCGGAACTCGGGCTCGAGGTAGCCCACCCCCACGCCGAAGATCAGGCGGCCGCCGGAGAGCACGTCGAGCGAGGCGAGCTGCTTGGCCAGCACCAGCGGGTTGCGCTGCGGCAGGATGATGATGCCGGTGCCGAGCCGGATGCGCGTGGTGTGCGCGGCCAGGAAGGCGAGCGTCACCACCGGGTCCATGATGCGGTCCTCGGGCTCGAGCGGCGACGGGGGCACGCGCGGGTCCGGCAGCACCACGTGCTCGCCGCCCCACAGCGAGTCGAAACCGGCCGACTCCGCCGCGCGCGCCACGCGGGCCGCCCCGTCCGGATAGGTGCAGGGGCCGGTGGTCATCGAGAAGAGCCCCAGCTTCAACGGCATCAGGCGTCCTTGACGAGGAGCGCCCGCGCGCGCTCGCGCAGGCCGTCGGGCAGCGGGGCGGGCCGGCGCGCGTCCTGATCGAAGTGGACGCCGGACTGCTCGAGCGTGGCCACGACCTCGTCGCCCGGCTCCCGCGTCATCACGTGCAGGAGACGCAGCGACGAGTTGCCCACGTGCATCACGCCGGAGCGCACCCGCACGCCGTCCCCCGGCCGGAGAGGGGTCCCGAGCTCGAGCTGGAACTCGAAGGTGGAGAAGCCGCGGTGCTCCGCGCGCATGTAGGCCGGGGTCATGCCGAACGCGGCGATGGCGTGGCCGTTGGCCGCCGAGAACCGGTGGATGTAGTGCGAGAGTGCGGCGCCGCCCGAGATGTCCACCTCCAGCGGCTTGACGACGTCGCGCGCGCTGTCCCGGAAGCCCGCGAGGCCCGGCGGCCGCGGCCGCCGCTCGCGGGCGGGCCCGTCCCAGCCCACCCGGTGCGCCTCCAGGGCCCGCCGCGTCTCCGCGGGCAGGGGCCCGGCGAGGCGCACGCGCTGCTCCACCGTGGTGCAGAGGACGCCCGCGCCGGAGTCGAAGAGCTTGTGGCCCAGCACCAGCGCGTCGAGGTCCACCGCGATCACGCCGCTCTCCATGTGCATGATGTCGCCCACCCGCAGCTCGCGCTGGTAGCGTACGTAGGAGTCGGCGGTGTGGACGACCGCGGCGCTCAGGCCGACCGCGGCCAGCAGCCCCGCCCCCGCGTCGGCGATGCGGGCGAAGTAGTACGCCACGGTGAGGTGGTCGTTCGGGTCCACCTCCCAGCGGAAGACGGTGCCGCGGTACGTCTCGAGCCAGTCCCCCACGGGTGCCGGGGGCCTAGATGTAGACCGACTTCATCGCGGGCCCCGGATAGCGCTCGCCCGCGGCCGCGCCGGCTGGAACGGCGTCCTGGAGCGCGGCGACCTCCTCGGGCGTGAGGCGCACGTCCGCGGCGCCCACGTTCTCCTCCAGCCGGTCCTTTCGCTTGGTGCCCGGGATCGGCACGATGTCGCGGCCCCGCGCGAGCAGCCAGGCCAGCGCGAGCTGCCCGGGCGAGCAGCCCTTCTTCCGGGCCATCTCGTCGAGCGGCTTCAGCAGATCGAGGTTCTTCTTGAGGTTCTCCTCCTGGAAGCGCGGGTGGTCGCGCCGCCGGTCGTCGGAGGGGATCTCCGCCGCGGAGCGGGTGCGCCCGGTCAGCAGGCTGCGACCGAGCGGGGAGTAGGCCATGAAGGAGACGCCCAGCTCGCGCAGGGTCGGCAGCGTCTCCTCCGCCTCCACGCGGTAGAGCAGGGAGAACTCGGACTGCAGCGCGGTGATCGGGTAGATCTTGTGCGCGCGGCGCACGGTGGCCGGGGAGGCCTCCGACAGCCCGATGAAGCGCACCTTGCCCGCCTCCACCAGGCGCGACATCGCGCCCACCGTGTCCTCGATCGGCACGCTCGGGTCCACCCGGTGCTGGAGGTAGAGGTCGATGGTGCTCACCCCCAGGCGCTTCAGGCTCGCGTCGCAGGCCTGGGGCACGTACTCGGGGCGACCGTTGACGCCCGCGGTCCCGTCCGGCTTGCGGAGGTTGCCGAACTTGGTGGCGAGCACCACCTGGTCGCGGTGGCCGCGCAGGGCCCGGCCCAGCAGCTCCTCGTTCTGGCCCCAGCCGTACATGTCGGAGGAGTCGAGGAAGTTCACGCCGAGGTCGAGCGCGCGATGGACGACCGCGATGGACTCCGTCTCGTCGCCCTTGCCGTACACGTTGGACATGGACATGCAGCCGAGACCGACCGCGGACACCGCCAGCGAGCTCTTGCCGAGTGTGCGTCGCTCCACGAGTTCCTCCTCGGAACCTGCCAAAGTTGGTTAGGATACGGCGACCGATTCTATCTCAAGACCGAGGTGCCCGCGACCCGTGCCGCACGACGTGACCCTGCTCCGCGACATCGCCCTCGGGATCATGTTCGCCGCGATCCTGGGGCACGTGGCCCGGCTGCTGCAGCAGCCGCTGCTCCTGGGCTACATCGCGGGGGGGATCCTGCTGAGCCCGCAGATGGGCTTCGGCCTCGTCACCAGCGCGGAGAGCACCGAGCTGATCTCGGAGATCGGCCTGATCCTCCTCCTTTTCATCATCGGGCTCGAGATCGACCTGCGCGAGCTCGAGCGTCTGGGCCGCCCCATGCTGGTCCTGGGGGTGGGCCAGTTCGCGATCAACGGCCTGCTGGGCCTCGCCTTCTTCTCCTGGCTCGGCTACCGGGTGGCCGACGGCCACTTCGATCTCGTCTACCTCGCGATCGTGATCTCGCTGAGCTCGACCCTGATCGTGGTCAAGCTCCTGCGCGAGAAGTTCGAGCTCAAGATCCTCTCGGGCCGGCTCACCCTGGGCGTCCTCGTGGTCCAGGACATCTGGGCCATCCTGTTCATGGCGGTGCAGCCGAACCTGGCCGAGCCGGGGGTGCTCCGGATCGCGCAGTCCATCGCGGGGGGCGCGGTGCTGGTCGGCGTCACGTTCCTGGCCAGCCGCTACCTCCTGGCCCCGCTGCTCGAAGCGTCCGCGCGCCGGCCGGAGCTGGTGCTGATCTCCTCGGTGGCGTGGTGCTTCGGCATCGCGGGCGTCGCGGACGAGCTCGGGCTGTCGCGCGCGATGGGCGCCCTGATCGCGGGGGTGAGCATCTCCGCGTTCCCGTACGGCGCCGACGTCATCTCCAAGGTCACCGGCGTGCGCGACTTCTTCGTCACGCTGTTCTTCGTGGCCCTCGGCATGAAGGTGCCGGTGCCGAGCGGAGACGTCCTGGGCCATGCGCTGCTCATCGTGGCCTTCGTGCTGGTGAGCCGCGTGCTCTCGGTGCTGCCCCCCGCGTACGTCATGGGCAACGGCCTCTACGCGGGTCTGGTCACCGCGCTGAACCTCGCCCAGATCAGCGAGTTCTCGCTCGTGATCCTGACCCTCGGGGCGGGCTATGGTCAAGTCTCGGCGCACGTGAGCGCGGTGGTGCTCACCGCGATGATCCTCACCTCGCTGCTGTCGCCCTACCTCATCATCGGCAACGACCGCATCGCCCGCTGGCTCCTGCGGCCCTTCGCGCGCGGTCCCGCCGCGGGCGGGGCCGCCGCGCCCGCCACGGGCCCGCGCCCGGAGCGCAGCATCGTGCTGCTCGGCCACTTCCGGATCGCCCAGGCGGTGCTCGATCTGGTGGAGGCGCAGGCGCCCGAGCTCAAGGAGCGCATCACCCTGGTGGACTACGACGCCAATCGGGCCCACGGGGTCCGGGCCCGCGGATTCCTCTGGGAGTACGGCGATCTCGCCAATCCCGACGCCCTCGAGCACCTCGGGATCGAGGAGGCCCGCATCGTGGTGACCACGATCTCCGACACCTTTCTCAAGGGCATCAGCACGCGCCGGCTGGTGGGCAATCTGCGCCGTCTCGCGCCGCGCGCGATCATCGTGATGACCGGCGAGGAGCGGACCGACATGGAGGACCTGCTGCGCGCGGGCGCCGATCACGTGCTGATCCCCGGCGAGATCACCGGGGAGCGCATCCTCGAGCTACTGCGCCGGGACGGGGCCTAGCCCCGGCCGGGGCCGAGCGGCGCGCCGCCCCAGCGCTCGAGCATCGCGAACTCCGCGACCGGCTTGCGGGTCAGCTTGGTGACGTTCTTCACCGGCCGGCCGAGCGGCATCACCGCCGCCACCGCCACGTGGGAGGGCAGGCCGAGCAGCGTCTGCAGCGCCGGCTCCTGGGCCGCGGCCAGCGTGGTGATGGTCCCCGCGAAGCCCTCGTGGCGCGCGGCGAGCAGGATGTTCCACGCGAACGGATAGATGGAGGCCCCGCTGATCACGCCGACGCGCTCGAGCTCCGAGTCCATCGAGGCCACCACCTTCAGGTCCACGCAGATCACCAGCACCACCGGCGCCTTGAACACCGGCTCGATCAGCCGGGGCGGCGCGGGCGTGCGCTCGACGGTGGCCGCGTCCACCTTCGTGGGCACGATCGTGTTCCACGGGCTCTCGCCCACCGCGACCTGCGCGGCGTAGCGCTTGGCCGCGGGCACGGTGGCGGCGCCGAGCCCCTCGCGCGTCTTCTGGTCGCGGACCACGATGACGCGCCAGCCCTGGCGGTTGCCGCCGCTGGGGGCGAAGCGCGCGCGGTCGAGGATCTGGTAGAGCGTCGCGTCGGGGAGGGGATCGGCGGTGAAGTCGCGGCACGAGAAGGTGGTGCGCATCACGTCGTAGAGCTCCATGGCGTCTCCTTCCGAGGGGTGCTCGGGGGGTGAATATACACCGCCAACGGCGGTATAGTACGCGCCATGACCAACCCCGCCCTCTCGCTCGACGGCATCCGTGTGATCGATCTCTCCCGCGTCATCGCGGGGCCCTGGTGCGGCGCGCTGCTCGCCGACCTCGGTGCCGACGTCATCAAGGTGGAGGACACCGGGCCCGGCGACGAGTCGCGCACGTGGCCGCCCCACAAGGACGGCGAGGCCGCCGCGTACCTGCTCTTCAACCGCAACAAGCGCGGGATCGCGCTGGATCTCAAGCGGCCGGAGGCGGTGGAGGTGGTCAAGCGGCTCGTCAAGGACGCGGACGTGGTCATCGAGAACTTCCGCACCGGGACCATGGAGTCGTTCGGTCTGGGCTACGACGTGCTGGCCCAGATCAATCCGCGGCTGATCTACTGCTCGGTCTCCGCGTTCGGGCGCACCGGGCCGCGCAAGGACAGCCCCGGCTACGAGGCGCTCATGCAGGCCTTCAGCGGCATCATGTCCATCACCGGGGAGCCGGGCGGCCAGCCGGTGCGGGCGGGGGTGTCGTTCCTCGACCTCACCACCGGTATCCTGTGCGCGCTCGGCGTGTCCAACGCGATCATCCAGCGCGCGAAGACCGGCCTCGGCCAGCGGGTGGACGGCTCGCTCCTCGAGACCGCGGTGAGCCTGCTTGCCTTCCACGCCGAGGGCTACCTGCTCACCGGCGCGCTGCCGCGCGCGCTCGGCTCGGGGCACCCCTCGCTCTCGCCCTACCGCAACTTCAAGTGCGGCGACGGGCAGTGGATCTTCATCGCCGCCGCCAACGACCGGTTCTGGCAGAAGCTCGCGAAGGCCCTGGGCCTGACCGAGATGGCCGCCGACCCGCGCTTCGAGAAGAACCAGGGGCGCGTGGCCAACCGGGCGGAGCTCGAGGGCATTCTCGAGAAGACCATCGGCGCCCTCGACCGCGAGCCCCTGCTCAAGCGGCTCGAGGCGGAACCATCGGCGCCTCGACCCGGCCCCTCCCAGGCCGACGTCCCCGCCACGCCGGTGAACACGGTGGACCAGGTGATGAACGACCCGCAGACCGCCGAGCGCGGGATCGTGCAGCGCGTGATGCATCCCAAGCTCGGCGAGATCCCGGTCGTCGGCACCCCGCTCCACTTCTCGCGCATGTCCCCCGGGGTCCGCACCGCCGCTCCGCTGCGCGGCGAGCACACCGACACCGTCCTCGCCTCGCTCGGCTACTCCGCCGACGAGATCAAGACCCTCCGCGCCAACAAGGCCGCTTTGTAAGGGGTCAGGTCTTACATTCCGACATTTTTCTGCGTCGCGCGAAAGCGGGCCGCACGGAAATGTCGGAATGTAAGACCTGACCCCGAGCTAGCCGCTGACCCCAAGCTAGCCGAATTTGCGGGACTCTTCTTTGCGGTAGGCGCGGATCGCGATCGCGAGGAACAGGCAGGTGTAGCCGGCGAGCCACGCGAGACTCACGGGCAGGCGCTCGGTGTTGGCTCCGAGCGCGCTCCAGCCGAGCTGGCCGTAGTGGTAGGCGGGGAGATAGGGCGCGATGACGCGCACGAAGCCGGGGAGCTGGGAGAGCGGCATGAAAAGCCCGGAGGCGAACGTCAGCGGCAGGTAGACCAGGTTGGCGACCGCGGGCGCCACGTTGGGGCCGCAGAGGTAGCCGATGGCGAAGCCCAGCGCGATGAACGGCACCGAGCCCGCGAGCAGGCGCGCGATCATGTCGAGCCACACCGTGAGGTCCTGGCGGATCCCGCCCACCACGACCGCGTAGACGATCAGGACCACGAGCGAGAGCAGCGCGTAGAAGAGCGCGTTCAGCACCTTGGCCAGGATCGCGATCAGGGGCGGCAGCGGCGTCGCGCGCATCAGCACGTCGACCTTCAGCCCGCGTTCGGTGGCCACCCCGATGCCGAAGCCGAACACCATCACGCTCCCCACGCTGTACGCCGCGAACGAGGCGACCAGGTAGGCGCCGAGGCTCATGCCGTTGGGCAGGGTCTGCTTCGCGTAGGGCAGCCCGAAGAAGGTGAAGAAGAGCACCGGCAGCGCCACGATGGTCACGCTGAAGGCGGGGATGCGCCAGCGGATGCGCAGCTCGCTCCACGTTTGCGCCAGCAGCATGCGCCCGAGCGGCGCGACGTCGAGCCTCGCGGTGGACGGCGGCGCGGCGACGCTCACGACGAGCCCTCCCCCCGCCGGGTCAGCGCGAGGAACGCCTCCTCGAGATCGGCCCCCGTCACCTCCAGGTCCACCACGTCCACGCCGCGCCGGAACAGCTCGCGCAGCACCGCGGCCGGCTCGTTGCTGAGCAGGCTCGCACGCTCGCCGCCGGCGCTCAGGACCCGCGCGGGCAGGCCGTCGAGATCGGCAGGGGCGAACGGCCGCCCCGCGACCAGGGTGATCTTCTTGCCCGGCACCCGCGCCTTCAGCTCCTGCGGGCTCGCGTCCGCGATGACCGCCCCGCGGTCGATCACGATGATCCGCCGCGCCAGCTCCTCGGCCTCGCGCAGGTAGTGGGTGGTGAACACGATGGTCTTGCCCGCGGCGGAGAGCGTCCGGATGCTGGCCGTGAAGGCGCGCCGGGCCTCCACGTCCATGCCCACGGTGGGCTCGTCCAGGAACAAGACGTCGGGATCGCCGCAGATCGCGAGCGCGAAGTAGAGGCGCTGGCGCTGGCCCCCCGAGAGCGTACCGACCCGCGCGCCGGCCTGCGCGTCGAGCCCCGCCATCGCGATGGCGCGCTCGGCGGGGAGCGGGGCGGGGTAATAGACCCGGAAGACGTCCACGATCTCGCGCACGGTCAGCACGCTGGTGGTGCCCGACTCCTGCAGCATCACCCCGCAGCGGCTGCGCGCGCGGCGGTCGGTGGGCGGCAGGCCGAAGAGGCGCGCCTGTCCCGCGGTGGGCTGGCGCAGGCCGAGCATCAGGCTGATGGACGTGGTCTTGCCCGCGCCGTTCGGCCCCAGCATCGCGACGACCTCGCCGCGGTGGATGGTGAGATCGATCCCGCGGAGCGCCTCGACGTCCCCGTAGCGCTTGTGCGCCCCGATCAGCGCGACGGGAGCCGAGGCGGCGTCATCCCTTGAGTCCGTAGAGCCTCCGCGTGTTGTCGGAGAGGATCTTCCGCTTCTGGAGGTCGCTGATGTCGCCCCGGTCGCGGATCTCGTCGAGGGAGGCGGGATAGCTGTGGTCCCAGTGGGGGAAGTCGGAGGCGTAGACGATCTGGTTCTCGCCGATGAGCTTGAGCGCCTGCGGCAGCAGCCACTCGTCGGCCTCGCAGGAGAAGAAGATGGAGCCGCTCCGGATGTAGTCGCTGGGCTTGCGGGTGAGCGCGGGCGCTTCGGAGGCGCGCTTGGCGTACTCGTCGTCCATCCGCTCCGCCCAGTAGGGCGCCCAGCCGCATCCGGCTTCGAGATAGGCGATGCGCAGCCGCGGGAAGCGCTCCGGGATGCCCTCGAAGACCATCGAGGTGATCTGCCGCATCTGCCCGAACGCGTGCGAGCAGGTGTGGGCCTGGATGAACTGCGGGAAGAGGTCCACCCCCGCGCCGCCCAGGTGGGAGCCGGAGGCGTGGATGCCCAGCATCACGTCGAGGCGGTCCGCTTCCTCGTAGATCGGCCGGAAGCGCGCGTCCCCCAGCAGGTGGCTGCCGTCGGCCGCGAGCATCGCGCCCACCAGGCCGAGCTCGGTCACCGCGCGCCGCAGCTCGCGCGCGGCCGCGTCGGGATCCTGCACCGGCAGCAGCGCGACCGCGTGCAGCCGCGGGCTCTTCTTGACGAACTCCTCGTGCAGGAACGTGTTGTAGGCGCGGCAGAGGGCCACCGCCCACTCGCGGTCTTTCAGGAAGGAGAGGAAGAGCCCGAGCGTGGGATAGAGCACCGCCTGCTCCATGCCGCCCCGGTCGAGCGCGCGCAGCCATTGCTCCGCGGTGCCCGCCGTGTCGCCCAGCGTGCCGAGGAGCCGCCGGTCCCAGCCGTCCCACGGGTAGAACGAGAAGTTGAGCGGCCGCCGGTTGTAGGGCGCGTCGAGGTACTTGGCGACCTGCTCGATGGACTCGGTGATGTGGCCGTCGGCGTCGAGGATCGGATACGCGGCCTGGCTCATGAGCTCCTCCAGCGCGGAATCGCCTCCGGGTTCACACAGTGGGCCGGCGCTTCGCCGCGGCCCGCGGCCAGGATCTGCTCCAGCGCGAGCGCGAGGTTCGCGCGGCGGCCCGCCTCGCTATGGCTCACGTTGTGGGGCGTGAGGATCAGCCGCTCGGGGTCCACCGCGCGCAGCGGGCTCGCGGCGGGCAGGGGCTCGCGCGTGAAGGCGTCGAGCGCGGCGCCCGCGATCCAGCCCTCGGTGAGCGCGCGGGCGATCGCCTCCTCGTCCGCGATCTCGCCGCGGGCGGTATTGATGAGGATCGCGGTGGGCTTCATGGCCCGCAGCGCCTTCTCGCCGATCAGGGTCCGCGTCTCGTCGGTCAGCGAGGCGTGCAGCGACACCACGTCGCTCTCGGCGAGCAGGGTCGGCAGGTCCACCAGGGTGGCGCCGAGCGAGCGGACCCGCTCCGCGGAGACGTAGGGATCGGCGGCGAGCAGGCGCACGTCCCAGTTCACCAGGCGCCGCGCCACGTGCGAGCCGACGCGGCCGAGGCCGACCAGCCCCACCGTCTTGCCGAAGAGGAACTCGCCGCGGTCCCCCCGCTGCGCCCACTCCCCGCGGCGCAGCTTGGCCTCGTTGTGCTTGATGCGCTTCTGCAGCATCAGGGTGAGCGCCACGGTGGCCTCCGCCACCGCGATGAAGTTCTCCGGCGTCGGGCTGTTGGCCACCAGGATGCCGAGCCGCGAGGCGGCCTCGATGTCGATCTTGTCGGTGCCGATGAACGGCACGATGACGAGGCGGAGCTGCGCCGCCGCCTCCATCACCCCGCGGGTGATCGCGTCGAGATGCGAGGCGAGGATGACGTGGGCGTCGCGCGCGGCCGCGCCGCAGGTCGGCCTCGGTGTACGCGCGCGCGCCCGGGCTGATCGAGCGGCCGGCCGATCACCACCTCGTGGCCGGCCGCGCGGAGCGGGTCGAGCTCGGTCGCCGGCCCGCTGGGGCCGGAGGCGAGGATCTTCACGGCTTCTTGCAGATCACGTTGAGGACGACCTGGCGCTTCTCTTCCTTCACGATGCGCAGCCCGCGCCGGAGGGCGTCGGGCAGCGCGGCCGGATCCTCGACCTTCTCCCCGTGACCGCCCGAGGCCCGGCAGATCATCTCGTAGTCGGGCGACGGCTCGAGGGCGGTGAGCGGCATCGAGTCGGTGCGCACCGCCCAGCCGTCGCGCGCGTAGGTCTGCACCGCGCGCTTCACCGCGTTCCACGTGCGGTTGTTGAAGACCACGAACAGGACGGGCAGGTTGTAGGCGCGCGAGACGAAGTGCGACGGCGGTGGGCGAGCCGAAGATGTAGGCCCCGTCGCCCACGCAGCAGATCACGCTGTGATCGGGCGCGGCCAGCTTGGCCCCGAGCGCGGCGCCCAGGCCCCACCCGAGCCCGCCCGAGGGCGGCGCCGCGAAGTAGCTGCCGGGCCGGGTGAACGTGCACTGGGTCGCGTCGAGATCGTACTCGTTGACCACGATCGTGCGGTCGTCCACCAGCTCCCCGATCGCGCGGGAGAGCGAGAGCATGTCGATGGGCGTGTCGGCCTGCGACCGCGCGGCTCTTCGCGGCCGCGGCCTCGCGTCGCCTGGCGCCCGCGGCCGTCCAGCGCTGCCGCGCGCTCCGCCACCGCCGCCCGGTCCACCCGCCGCGCCACCGCGTCCGCCAGCGCGGCCAGCGCCAGCCGCGGGGTGCCGGCCAGCGCCAGGTCCGCGGGGAAGCCGCGCACCGGGTAGCGCGAGAAGAGCGGGTCCACGCCCAGGTGGATCGACGCGCGTCTCCGGCTTCGGGCGGCTCATCTGCGGGAACCACGGCACGTCCGACTCGATGACCAGGATCAGCGTCGGCCTCCGCCAGGTGCGGCGCGGCCTCGAAGCCGCCGTGCAGCGCGTGATCCTGCGGGAAGTTCACGTAGGTGTGGAACTGATCGAACACCGGCGCGCCGAGCGTCTCGGCGAGCCGCACCAGGACGGGCACCGCGGCCGGATCGCGGCCGAGGGCCTTGGTGATGATGATCGGGTTGCGGGCCGCGGCCAGCATCGCCGCCGCCTCCGTCCACCGCGGCCGGATCCGGCAGCGTCGCGGCCGGCACCGCCGCGCGCGCGGGATCGGCGTACTCGATGGCGTCGTGGCGCTCGGCCAGCACCTCGCGCGGCAGGGTGAGGTACACCGGGCCGCGCGGCTCCGACTGGGCCAGGGTCAGCGCCCGGTCCACCACCGTCTCGAGCTGATCGAAGCGCTTGAGCTCGTAGTCCCACTTCACGAACTCGCGCAGCATGCCCGCCTGGTCGAAGGCCTCCTGCGCCCAGTGGATCGGCCGGTCGCGGCTGCCCGCGTTGCCGGCCTCGGTGATCGGGTTGCGCCCGGCCGAGAAGAGCATGGGGATGTTCGAGCGCGCCGCGTTGATCACGCCGCCCGCCGCGTTGCCCGCGCCCACGATGACGTGGACCATCACCGCCTGGGCCCGGCCCGAGACCATGGTGTAGCCGTGGGCCATCGCCACCGCCGGCACCTCGTGGGGCACCGTGATGGGGCGCGGGCTCGCCTGGCCCTGCGCGCCGCGGCGCGCGTAGGCCTCGATGATCGGGCGCGAAATCGGTGCCCGCGTTGGCGAAGAAGTACTCGACGCCGCGGGCGGCCAGGAGCTCGAGATAGGCGTCGGCGGTGGACTCGACGGTCGCTCGTTTCATCATGGTGCAGGGAGGGTAGCGCCGGGCCGAGGGGTGGTCAAGGACCATGGCGTTGCCGTAGAGTAGGCCCCCATGACGACCCAGGGGACGGCCCAGGCGGCGGCACACGACCTCGTGATTCGCGGTGGACTCGTCGTCGACGGCACCGGCGCCCCCGGCCGCCGCGCCGACGTGGCGGTGCGCGACGGGAAGCTCAGCGAGATCGGCACGGTGTCGGGCCGCGGCACGCGCGAGGTATTGGCCGCGGGGCTGGTCGTCGCGCCCGGCTTCATCGATCCGCACACGCACTACGACGCCCAGATCACGTGGGACAGCCTCGCCTCCTGCTCCTCGTGGCACGGGGTGACCACGGTGGTGATGGGCAACTGCGGCTTCACGCTCGCGCCGTGCCGCGCCGAGGACCGGCTGACCCTGATGCGCATGCTCACCTACGTGGAGGGCATGCCGCTCGAGGCGCTCACCCAGGGCATCCGCTGGGAGTGGGAGACCTTCGCCCAGTACCAGGACGCGGTCGAGCGGATCGGTCCGTGGACGAACGTGGGCTGCTTCATCGGCCACTCCGCGATCCGCCAGTACGTGATGGGCGACGCGGCGTGGGAGCGCGAGGCCACCGCGGAGGAGATCGCGGGCATGGGCGCGCCTCGTCACCGAGGCGATGGCCCTCGGCGCGGTGGGGCTCTCGTCCACGACCAACCAGAACCACGTGGGCGATCGGGGGCCGCCCGGTGCCGAGCCGGCTCGCCCACGAGGACGAGCTGACGAGCCTGGTGCGGACCATGGGCGCAGTCGGGACGCGGCATCCTCGAGCTGACCATCGGCGGCACCCGTCCGGATCGCCTGGCCGAGATCGACCGCTTCGCGGAGCTGGCGCGCGCGGCGAACCGTCCGGTGACCCTGGTCTCGCTGCGCCACAACCCGTCGCACCCGGTGGAGCACCGCGCGATCCTCGAGCGCATCGAGGCGCTCGCGCGCGAGGGCGTCGAGATCTATCCCCAGGTGACGACCTCTCCGCTCACCTCGACGTTCGACCTCGCGAGCGCGTTCGTCTTCTTTCGCTTCCCGGTCTGGAAGCGGGTGCTCGACGCGCCGGTCGTCGGGATGGCGCGCGCTCTTCCGCGACGCGGGCTTCCGCGAGGAGTTCCGGGCCTCGGTCGGCCGCACGCCGCTCTTCCGGGGCGACACCGCGCCCCTCCGGGTGCACGCGGTCGGCGCGGACGCGTTCAAGCCCTTCGTCGGTCTCGCGGTGGCGGAGGTCGCGGCCCGGCGCGGCCAGGACGTGATCGACGCCTTCTTCGACCTGGCGCTCGAGGACGATCTGCAGACCCAGTTCACGGTGGCGGTGATGAACACCGACGCGGCCTCGGTGGCCGAGATCTTCACCCACCCGCGCTCGCTGATCGGGCTCTCCGACGCGGGCGCGCACCTGACCCTCTTCTGCGAGGCGGGCCAGACCAGCCGCCTGCTCGGCCACTGGGTGCGGGAGCGCCGCGCGCTCTCGCTGGAGGACGGCGTGCGCCGCATCACGTCGATGCCCGCCGATCTCTTCGGCCTGCGCGACCGCGGGCGCCTGCGGCCCGGGCTCGCGGCCGACGTCACGGTCTTCGATCCCGACACCATCGCCGACCACGAGCCCGAGCTGGTGCACGACCTCCCGGGCGGCGGCCCGCGGCTCGTCCAGCGGGCCAGCGGCATCCGGTGGTCCTTCGTCAACGGCCGGGCCGTCATCGAGGACGGGCGGCTGCCCGAGCCCGCGGGCACGCGCGGCCCCGGCCGTCTGCTGCGCGCGTCATGAAGTTCGGCATCTTCTACGAGCATCAGCTCCCCCGGCCCTGGGGGCCGGACAGCGAGTACCGGCTGCTTCAAGATTCGCTCACCCAGATCGAGCTCGCCGACCGGCTGGGCTACGACTACGCGTGGGAGGTCGAGCACCACTTCCTCGAGGAGTACTCGCACTCGTCGGCGCCCGAGGTGTTCCTGGGCGCGGCCACCCAGCGCACCCGCCGCATCCGGCTGGGCCACGGGATCATCCAGCTCCCGACCAATCACCCGATCCGGGTGGCCGAGCGGGTGGCCACGCTCGATCTGCTGAGCGGCGGGCGCGTGGAGCTCGGGCTGGGCGAGGGGCAGGGGCCGGTCGAGCTCCACCCGTTCGGCCGTCGCGTGAGGGACAAGCGAGAGGTCTGGGAGGAGGCGGTGCGGGTGCTGATCCCGTGCTTCACCCAGGACGCGGTGGAGTTCCACGGCCAGTACTTCGACTTCCCGGCCCGCAACGTCATCCCGAAGCCGCGGCAGAAGCCGCACCCGCCGCTCTGGGTCGCGTGCTCGAACATCGCGACGATCGCGAGCGCGGGGCAGTGGGGCATGGGCGCGCTCGGCTTCCAGTTCGTCTCGCCGGAGGCGGCGCGCGCGTGGGTGAACCGCTACTACACGAGCCTCACCCGCGAGCCCAACCGGCTTGCCGACTACCCCGCGAATCCGAACATCGCCATGGTGAGCGCCTTCATGTGCGCGCCGACCGACGAGGAGGCGCGCGAGAAGGCGGCGGGCTGGACGTTCTTCGTGTTCTGTCTCTCGCACTACGGTCGGCACGGCATGGCCGAGCCCGGGCAAGGGCAACATGTGGAAGCTCTACCAGGAGTGGCGGCACACCCCGAAGGCGCAGGAGACGCTCCAGCGCCGGGCTCATCGGCTCGCCGGAGACGATCCGCCGGAAGCTCGCCCAGTTCGAGGCCTCGAACGTGGACCAGGTCATCCTGCTCAACCAGACCGGGCGCACCAGCCACGAGGACATCTGCGCGAGCCTCGAGCTCTTCGCGCGCGAGGTGATGCCCGAGTTCCAGGCGCGTGAGCCCGAGCACCAGCGCTGGAAGGCCGACGTGCTGGCCGGGACGATCACCCTCGAGGACCTCGACACCGACGGCTTCAAGGTCTACGCGCACCAGAACGAGGACATCGTCCGGCTCACGCCCGAGCAGCTCAAGCAGAAGATGGCGGCCAAGGAAGCGGGGAGCCCCTCATGAGCCTGCGCATGCGACAGATCTGCCTGGTGGCCCGCGAGCTGACGCCGGTGGTGGACGAGTTCCGCGCGGCGCTCGGCCTCGAGGTCTGCCACCGGGATCCGGGCGTGGGCAAGTACGGGCTCGAGAACGCGCTGTTCCCGATCGGCCACAACTTCCTCGAGGTGGTGGCGCCGGTGCGCGAGGGCACGACGGCGGGGCGCTACCTCGACCGGCGCGGCGGCGACGGCGGCTACATGGTGATCACGCAGTGCGACGATCTGGCCCCCCGGCGCAAGCGCTGCGAGGCGGTCGGGGTGCGCATCGCCAACGAGATCGGCTATCCCGAATACCGCGAGCTGCAGCTTCACCCGCGCGACGTGGGGGCCGCGATGCTGTCCTTCGGCTGGCAGCCCGGCGCGCGTGATCCGGGCGGCCCGTGGCACCCCGCCCACTCACGACGGCAACACGCCGCTCAAGCCGGGCCTGATCACGGCCATGACGGCGGCCGAGCTCCAGAGCGAGGACCCCGATCGTCTGGCCCGGCGCTGGAGCGAGGTCATGGAGCGCCCGGTCCAGATGCGCGACGGGCAGCGCGTCATCGCCCTCGACGACGCGACGCTCCGCTTCACCGAGGCCACCGACGGACGGGGCGAGGGGCTGGGGGGTCTCGACCTGGCCTGCGCCGATTCGACCCGCGCCGGCCTCGTCCAGATCTGCGGCATCCGCTTCCGTCTGGTCCGCCCCTAGCCGGCCCGCGGCGCCGGCATCCCGTGGACACCGGACGACTCGGTGTCAGCTGGCGGCCCAATTTCGTCACATCGCCGCCTGGCGGCTCCTGCAATTCCGATTACTTGGCCCGCATTCCGGGTGGCAAGAATGTTGCCGTCTGGAAGGGTCATGCTGGCCATCCCTCCCGGGCTCATGCGCTGGATCTTCGGCATCGCCCTGGCCGTGTCCCTGCTGGCGATGGGCTGCAATGGCCCCGACTCGAGGGCCCGGGGCTCGATCAAGGCCGGTGACGAGGCGGCCCAGCAGCGGGCCCTCCGTGAGGCGCTGAACCATTACCGGACCGCCGCGGTCGCGGAGCCGGCCTCGCTCGAGGCGCAGATGCGGCGTGGCGCGACGGCCGAGCTGCTGGGCGAGTTCGACGAGGCGCTCGACGCCTTCAGCCGCGCGAGCCGCCTGCAGCCCTCGGGCCTGGTCTACTACCGGGCCGGGGCCATGGCCGAGCGCATGGGCAATACCGCGCTCGCGACCGAATACCTGAACGCCAGCCTGCAGGCGCCATCCACCCGCGGCGAGCGGTGGGCGCAGACCGGACAGCACACGATCGAGCGGCTCACCGTCTCGCTCAACGGCTCGCGCTGGGGCCGCATGCTGCCCGACTGGGTGTTCCGCTCGCTGCACGCGAGCCGGGTGGGGCTGGCCAATGCGGTGCTCGATCGCGAGGTGGTGGCGGCGGCCCTGTTCGCCACGCACCTCGAGGCGGGCGACCCCGCCCGGGCGCTCGAGGTGGCGCGCGCGCGCGGCTGGGTGCGCGAGGGCACCGACTACTGCGCGGCCGGCCGCGGCACGGTGGGGGCCGAGACGCGCGCCCTGGTCGGCCTGCTCGCCGCGCCGGAGCGCTCGGACTGCCTCCTGCCGCTCGGGCGCGCGCTGACCGACGCCAACCTGGTCCGGCTCTCGCGGCTGGTGCTGCAGGACCGGATCCGCCGCGCGCCGGACGCGCGCGCGCGGCGCGAGGCGGAGACCTTCCTCCGCACCCGCCTGCCCGCGTACGACGTGCCGAAGACCGCGGAGTCGCTGAACATCGCGGCGTACAACCTCCAGTACCGCTTCGGCGATCAGGGCGCGGCGGCGACCGCGTACCAGAAAGCGATCGCGGCCGACGCGAAGTTCTCCTGGCCGTACGCCAACCTCGGCCGCCTCTACATGGAGCTCGACCAGTACGACCTGGCGGTGGACTGGCTCTCCAACGCGATCCGCGTCAACCCGAATCACTTCCGCGCCCACGCCAACCTGGGCGTGGCGCTGCAGACCCTCCGGCGGTACGACGAGGCGGTGGCGGCCTACCGCGCCGCGCTCGCGCTCAATCCCGACGACGCGCCCACCCACGCGAACCTGGGGCGCAGCCTGCTGAGCCTCGGCCGCGATCAGGAAGGCCTGCGCGCGGTGCAGACCGCGGTGCGTCTCGATCCGAGCCTCGAGGAGGAGCGCGAGCTCCTGACCCGGCGCCTCGCCGGCGGCTTCCGCCTGGACTGACGCCGCGGTATGGTGGGGCGCCCATGCGCCCTGACCCGGCGGCCTCGCCCGCACCGTCGTATCTCGCTCTCGGCGTCACCGTCGTCACCCTCGCGCTGGCCTACGGGGTCTGGTACGCCTACAGCGTCTTCCTGGTCGCGCTGCTGCGGGAGTTCGGCTGGAGCCGCTCGGTGCTGGCCGGCGCCTTCTCGATCTTCACGCTGGTCAGCGGGGGCGCCGGGCCGGTGCTGGGCGCGCTCGCCGATCGCTTCGGGCCGCGCCGGCTCATCCTGATCGGCGGCGTGCTGCTGGCGGGCTCGCTCTGGGCGGACAGCCTGGTCACGCGCGCGTGGCACCTCTACCTGACCTTCGGTCTGCTCACCGCGGTCGGGGTGGCGACCGCGGGCTGGACGCCGGCGGTGGTGATGGTGCAGCGGCAGTGGAAGGCGCGCCTGGGCCTGGCCCTCGGCATCGCGGGCTCCGGCGTCGGCCTGGGAATCTTCCTGGTCGTCCCGCTCTGCCAGGCGCTGATCGACGGCTTCGGCTGGCGCTGGGCCTTTCGCGCGCTCGCCATCCTGTGCGCGCTCTGGATCCTGCCCGCGACCTTCCTGGCCATCCGCGACACGCCGCCGGCGCCGCGCGAGCCCGCCGCGCGCGGCCCGGCGGGCACGCCGGGCGCCGGCGAGCATTCCCTCGGGCTGGCGCTGGCCAATCCGTCCTTTCGACTCATCGGTCTGGCCGTCTTCCTCGGCAGCATCTGCAGCCAGACGCTGCACGTCCACCAGGCCGCGTTCCTCGTGGACCACGGCCTCCCGGCCATGACCGCCGCCTCGGTGATCAGCGTGGTGGGCGCTTCCAGCATCGTGGGCAAGACCGGGGGAGGCTGGATCTCGGATCACCTCTCGCGCGAGCTGGTCTACGCGCTCGGCATGATCGGCATGATCGGCGGAGTGGGCGTACTGTGGCTCGTGGCGCTGGCGCCGACGGCGTGGCTCGCCCTCGGCTACGCGGTGCTGTTCGGGGTGGGCTACTCGGTCACCGCGTTCATCGTGCCCGCCATGATGAGCGACCGCTTCCGCGGGCCGCACTTCGGCTCGATCTTCGGCGCGACCCAGGTGGCGAGCGCGCTCGGGAGCGCGCTGGGCGCGTGGCTGGCCGGGCGGATCTTCGATGCGACGGGGAGCTACGCGATCGCCTTCGTGCTGGCCGCCGCGGCGGCCGGGGTGGCCGCGCTCTCGGTGTGGGCGGGGCGGCTGCGGGGGCCCGCGCGGGCCTAGGGGCTCTCGCCGCGACCGGGCGCGACGACGACGGCGTCCGACGGCTGGGGCCCGCGCCGCTCGCGGACGGGCCGCGGGCGGGGGGCGGCGGTGGTACGGTCCTCCGCGGACAGGACGCGCGCGGGCTCGGGGCCCTCGGGGGCGCGGACGCGGGTCGGAGTCGAGGCGTCGTCGCGGCGCTCGGCCTTGACGGGCGCGGGGGCGACCGCGGGACGCGGCGCGGCGGGAGCCGGGCGGGCGGAGGCGGCCGCGCCGGGCGTCGGATCGGCATGCGGACCGGAGGCGTCGAGATTGAGGAGATACGGGAGCGAGACGAGACCGACCATGCCGATCGCGGTCAGGAGCAGCGAAGCGCGCACCCAGCCGCGCGACAGCCAGCCCGCCGGCTCCTCGTCCTGGCCGCTGAGCCAGCGGATCTCCTCCTGGAGCGCGGCCACTTCCGCGCGCAGCCGTGTCGCCTCGTCCTCGAGGCCGACGAGGCGCTGATCCACCGCGCTGATGTTGCGCTCCGGTGAGGCCATGAGCGTTGAGAGGGAGCAAGACGGAGGCCAGTCCTTCCATGACTGAAAAGTCGGCGGCTTATGGAGCGGGGGCGCACCTTCTTCGGCGCGATTTGCGTCAGGGCGGCGTCCGCCCATGACGATTCCGGACATCCTGGCGCTCGACTTCGACGGCGTCTGCTGCGACGGCCTGCGCGAGTACTTCGAGACGAGCCGGCGCACCTGCGCGCGCGTGTGGCCCGAGGAGGCGCCGCCGGCCGAGGCCGCCTTCGTGGCGTTCTGCGCGCTCCGCCCGGTGATCCTGAGCGGCTGGGAGATGCCGGTGCTCCTCCGCGCCATCGCGCGCGGGGTGCCCCGCGCGGAGATCCTGGGCGGCTGGCCGCGGGTGTGCGCGGAGCTGGTCGCGACCGGGTCGCCGAGCGGCGACGCGCTGATCGCGCGCCTCGGCCACGCGCTGGACGAGGTGCGCCTCGAGTGGATCGCCGCCGACGAGGCGGGCTGGCTCGCGCGGCACGCCCCGTACGGCAGCGTGGACGAGCTGCGCCGTCTCGTGGCCGAGCCCGCGCGGAGCGTGCTGGTCACGACCAAGGAGGGCGCGTTCGCGCGGCGCATCCTGGATGCGTGGGACGTCCGGCTCGCCGACGTGCAGGGCAAGGAGACCGGCGTGCACAAGTGCCTGAACCTCCGCGCGCTGATCGCGGCCTGGACCGCCGAGCGCGGGAGCCGGCCGCGGCTCGCCTTCGTGGAAGACCGCCTCGAGACGCTCCAGCACGTGACGACCCATCCCGATCTGGACGACGTGGCGCTCTTCCTCGCCGCCTGGGGGTACAACACCGAGGCGGCGCGGGCGGCCGCGCGCGCGGACTCGCGCATCCGGCTGCTGACGCTTCAGCAGTTCCGCCAGGGCCTCTCCGCGTGGCCCTGATCCGCTCGAGGGTTCTTGTTCGGGCCTGCGAGCTATGGCATCGTCTGTCGCCATGAAGATCGCGCGCGTGGAAGCCCTGCACTGTGACGGCGGCTGGAGACCCTGGACCTTCGTTCGCATCGAGACCGACGATGGCCTCGTGGGCTGGGGGGAATGCAGCGACAACCGGAGCCCCTACGGCATCGCGGGCTCGGTGCAGGACCTGACCCCGCTCCTGATCGGCCAGGATCCGCGGCCGGTCGAGCGCCTGTACTGGGACATGCTGCGGGCCACGCGCCAGAACCTGGGCGGGGTGAGCCACAAGGCGATGGCCGGCATCGAGCTGGCCCTCTGGGACATCAAGGCCCGGGCCCTCGGGGTGCCGGTCTACGAGCTCTTCGGCGGCCCGCTACGCGATCGCATGCGGCTGTACTGGTCGCACTGCGGCACCACGCGGGCGCGGCTCGGCCACGTGCTGGGCACGCCGCCGCTGCGCAGCTACGCCGACATCACCGCGCTCGGCAAGGAAGTGGTGGCGCGCGGGTTCACCGCGCTCAAGACCAACATGGTGATCCCGGGCGAGCCGGCCACCGTGTACTTCCCCGGCTTCGCGAGCGGCATCAACTCCACCGACGGCGCGCCGACGGTGGAGATCCTCGACGCGATCGAGCGCCTGATCGGCACCTTCCGCGACGCGGTGGGGCCCAAGGTCGGCCTCTGCCTCGATCTCAACTACAACTTCCGCACCGAGGGCGTGCTGCGGGTGGCCAAGCTGCTCGAGAAGTTCGACATGCAGTGGGTCGAGTACGACAACTGGGACCCGCAGGCGCTGCTCCAGATCAAGCAATCCACGACCACCAGACTCGCTTCGCTCGAGAGTCTGGTGTCCACTCGTCAATATCGGCCATTTCTGGAGCTGCACGCGGTGGACGTCGCCATCGTCGACGTGCCGTGGAACGGCTTCTCCCAGGCGGTGCAGATCGGGCGCATGGCCGAGACCTACGAGATCAACATCGCGCCCCACAACTACTACAGCCACCTGGCCGATCTCCACTCGCTCCACCTCTGCGCGGTGCTCCCCAACGTGCGCATCATGGAGATCGACATCGACGACGTCTCGTGGAAGGCGGACCTGGTGACGAAGCCGCCCGTGATCAAGGACGGCCACATCTTCCTGCCCGAGGGGCCGGGCTGGGGCGCCGAGATCAACGAGGAGGTGCTGCGCGCCCATCCGTGGCCCGGCGTGGGCGAGCGCGCGCGGAGCTTCTACGGCATGAGCCCCGAGCAGATGCGGGCGCGCCCGTCGGCTACGTGACGTCCGGCTCCACCTTGCGGTGCAGGGCCTTCTCGGCCGCGCGCCAGAGATACCAGGCGGCCACCGAGCGGTAGGGCTCCCAGCGCGCGCCGTAGCGCCGGAGCTGTTTCGGAGTGGGCTGCTTGCGCCGCCGGTAGGCGATCTTGAAGCCCTCGCGCACCCCGAAGTCGTCAACCGGCAGCACGTCGGGGCGGCCGAGGGTGAACATCAGCAGCATCTCCACCGTCCACTGCCCGACCCCGCGCACCTGGATGATCCGTTCGATCAGCTCGGCGTCGCTGAGGCGGTGGCAGGCGGCGCGGGTGGGAATCAGCCCGCTGCGGGTCTTCCGCGCGATGTCCTTGATCGACCGGATCTTCGCGCGCGAGAAGCCCGCGCGGCGCATCTTGCGCGGGTCCATGGTGGCGATGTCTTCCGGCCGCGGGAAGCGACGGCCGGGAAAGAGCGCGATGAAGCGCCCCAGGATCGCCTCGGCGGCGCGCCCGTGAATCTGCTGGTGGGCGATGGCCCGCACCAGCGTCTCGAACGGCGAGTGATTGCGCACCGCGAGGCCGCAGGGTCCCACGCGCCGGATGAGCGCGCGCATCACCGGGTCCACCGCGGAGAGATGCCGGAGCGCGGGCTTGCTCATCGCCGCGTGACTGTAGCACAAGGTGGTTGACTTCTCCGCCGCGAGTGGCCACCATCCGGGGGTCATGCAGACCACTCCCGTGCGCTATCCCGATCCGGCGGTGCAGATCCTCGACGAGAGCTTCGCCAAGTACCGTGTCTTCAACGCGGCGGTGGAGCGCCTCGCCACCGGCTTTCGCTGGGCGGAGGGACCGGTGTGGTTCGGCGACGCCCGCTACGTCCTGTGGAGCGACATTCCCAACGACCGGATCATGCGCTGGGACGAGGAGGCCGGCTCGGTCTCGGTGTTCCGGAAGCCCTCCAACTTCTCGAACGGCAACACACGCGATCGCCAGGGGCGCCTGGTCACCTGCGAGCACGACAGCCGGCGGGTGACCCGCACCGAGTACGACGGCACCGTCACGGTCCTGATGGACTCGTTCGAGCAGAAGCGGCTCAACTCGCCGAACGACGTGGTGGTCAAGTCGGACGACAGCGTGTGGTTCACCGACCCGCCCTTCGGCGTGCTCAGCAACTACGAGGGTCACACCGCGCCGGTGGAGCTGCCCACCAACGTGTATCGCCTCGATCCCCGGACCGGCAAGGCGGTTGTGGCGACCGGCGACATCCCACGTCCGAACGGCCTCTGCTTCTCCCCCGACGAGAGACGGCTCTACGTGGTGGTGTCGGGGGCGATGCCGCGAGAGATCCGGGTGTTCGACGTGGTCGCGGGCGGCACCGCGCTCGCCAACGGGCGCGTGTTCGTCAACACCGGGGCCGGCGTCCCGGACGGCCTGCGCTGCGACACCGACGGCAACCTCTGGTGCGGCTGGGGCGGGGGCGAGGGCCTCGACGGCGTCGCGATCTACAACCCCGACGCGAAGCTGATCGGCCGCATCCTGCTGCCGGAGCGCTGCGCGAATCTGTGCTTCGGGGGGACCAAGCGCAACCGGCTCTTCCTCGCCGCGAGCCAGTCGCTCTACTCGATCTTCGTCAATACCCAGGGCGTGGCCGGCGGCTGAGCGGCCGCCGATGGCCCTTCCCACCGGCCTGCGGGCGTTCCGCCACGCCGACTTCCGGCGGTTCTTCGCGGCGCAGTTCGTGGCCCAGGTCGGCTCCTGGATGCAGACGGTGGCCCAGTCCTGGCTGGTGCTCCAGCTCACCTCGTCGCCGCTGCTGCTGGGGCTGATCGGCACGCTCCAGTTCGGGCCGATCCTCCTCTTCTCGATCGTGTCGGGCGCGGTCGCGGACCGGGTGCGCAAGCGCCGGCTGCTGCTCGTGACCCAGTCGGTGCTCGGTGCGCAGGCGCTCGTGCTGGGAGCCCTGGTGTACGGCGGCCACGTCGAGTACTGGCACGTGGCGGTGCTCGCCACCGGGGTCGGGCTCGCCAACGTGCTCGACGCGCCGGCCCGGCAGTCCTTCGTGGCGGAGATGGTGGGCCGGGCCGACGTGGGCAGCGCGATCTCGCTGAACTCGGCCTGCTTCAACGCGGCCCGCATCGTGGGCCCGAGCATCGGCGGCCTGGTCATCGGCCGCTACGGGATCGCGCCCGCCTTCGCGGCCAATGCGCTGGGCTTCGCGGTCTCGATCGCGATGATGCTGACCCTGCAGGCGCGCGGGCATCCGCAGCCGCGCACCGGCCAGGGGGTGTTCGAGGAGATCCTCATCGGCATCCGTCACGTCTGGCGGACGCCGGAGATGCTGCTCGCGCTCGGGCTCACCTTCATGGTCAGCCTCACCGTGTTCAATTTCACGGTCTACGTTCCGCTCGTGGTGCGCACCATGCTCGGGCTCGGGGCGGAGGGGTTCGGGTTCCTGATGGCCGCGCTCGGGGTGGGGGCGGTGAGCGGGGCGCTCACCCTCGGCACCCTCGGCACGCGGCGGCCCCCGCGCCCGCTGATGTTCGCCGCGTGCGCGGTGGCCTGCGGCGGGCTCATCGGCCTCGCCCTGGTGCGCGCGTTCTGGCCCGCGGTGGCGGTGCTCTTCATCACCGGGTTCTTCGGCATCATCGGGGTGGTCTCCTGCAACACCACCATGCAGCTCGCGGCCCCCGACGCGCTGCGCGGGCGGGTGATGAGCATCTACACGCTGATCTGGGGCGGCGTGTTCCCGATCGGCGCGTTCATGGTGGGGGCGATGTCCGAGCGCTGGGGCGTCCAGCGGGCGCTCATGGCCAACGGGACCGTCGGGCTGGCCGGGATCGCGGCGCTGCTCGGCTGGTGGCGGCTGCGGGCGCGCTGACGCGCCCGGAGGGGAGAGATCGCGATGGGGTCACGACCGAGAGTGCGGGTGGGGATCGTGGGCGCGGGCTTCGTGGCCCACATCCACGGCGAGGCGTACCGTCACGTGCACGGGGTGGACGTCGAGCTCGCGTGCGTGACCGCGGCGCGTCCCGAGCGGGCGCAGGCCTTCGCGCGGGAGTTCGGGGTGGCGCGCGCGGCGGCCGACCTCCACGAGGTGCTCGCCGATCCGGACGTGGACCTGGTGGATCTCTGCGTGCCGGCGCACCTGCACGCCGCGATGGCGATCGAGGCCGCCCGCGCGGGCAAGCACGTGATCGTGGAGAAGCCGCTCACCGGCTTCTTCGGCCCGCCCGCCACCCCGCGCGAGGAGATGCTCACCCGCGCGCTCGCGAGCGCCGACCAGGTCCTCGCCGCCGCGGCGTCCGCGGGCGTGCGGCTCTGCTACGCGGAGAACTGGGTCTACGCGCCACCGATCCAGAAGGCGCGCCGGCTCTTCACCGCGTCGGGCGGGCCCATGCTTCGGCTGGTCGGCGAGGAGAGCCACTCGGGCACGCACGCGCCGATCAACAAGCGCTGGGTCACCGGCGGCGGCGGCTCGCTGATCGGCAAGGCCTGCCATCCCCTGGGCGCCGCGCTGTACCTGAAGGCGGACGAGGGAAGGCGCCTGCGCGGGGCCCCGGTGCGGCCGGTCTCGGTCATGGCGGAGACCGCGCAGCTCGCCGACACCGCGACCTTCCGCGCGGCCACCCCGCGCTATCTCAACATCGTGGAGGGCGCGGACGTGGAGGACTGGGGCACCATGCTGATCACCTTCGACGACGGCACGGTGGCCGCAATCTCGGCGGCCGACACGGTGCTGGGGGGCATCCGCAACCAGATGGCGATCTACGGCGCGAAGGCGGTGGTGCTCTGCAACATCAACCCCAACGATCTCGTGCAGGCCTACGCGCCCGCGGCCTCCGTGTTCGGCGACGAGTACATCGTGGAGAAGATCGAGACCAAGGCGGGCTGGACCGCGCCGCAGCCCGACGAGGAGTGGACCACCGGTTACCCGCAGGAGATGCAGGACTTCGTGGAGTGCGCGGCCACCGGCCGCGAGCCGCTCTCCGGCGGCCCGCTCGCCCGCGACGTCACCGCGGTCATCTACGGCGCCTACCTCTCCGCCGCGTCCGGGCGCCGCGTGGACCTCCGGCCCTACCTCTCGTAGCTAGTCGCGTGCCGCGAGCGCGGTCAGCTCGAGGGCGATGCGTCGGACGGCGCGGCCGGGCCCGCCCGCGGTGAGGCCGGCAAAGAGCAGGAACGAGCGCCCGGTGACGTCGTAGACCTGCTCCACGTCGAAGGCGGGCGTATCCGAGCGTTCCGGCTGGTTGGTGTCGAGCATGCAGAGCCAGCGCGAGCCGCCCACCAGGTCCGGCAGCTTGAACTGCACGACGTCGTGGTAGGAGTTCATGATCAGGAGCAGGCTGGCGTCGCCGGCCTGCCGCTTGATCCCGGTCTCCTGGCCCCGGCCGTCGAGCAGCATGCCGAAGCAGTGCATGCGCGGGTCGTGCCACTGCTCCTGGCTCATCTCCGAGCCGTCCGCGTTGATCCACGTGACGTCCCTGACCGCGAGCTCCTCGTTCCACTGGGCGGTGAGGAAGCGCCCGCGCCGGAGGATCGGAAACGCGTGGCGGAGGAACGTGAGCTTGCGCACGAAGGTGATGAGGGCCCGGCCGTCGTCGCCGATCTCGGGCCACTCGAGCCAGCTGATCTCATTGTCCTGGCAGTAGGCGTTGTTGTTGCCGCGCTGGGTGTGGCCGAACTCGTCGCCGGCCAGCACCATCGGCGTGCCCCGGGACAGGATCACGCTCGCGAGCATGTTCCGCTTCTGGCGCTCGCGCACCGCCCGGATGGCCGGGTCTTCCGTCGGGCCCTCGACGCCGTGGTTGAGGGACAGGTTGTGGGTGCTGCCGTCGCGGTTGTCCTCGCCGTTGGCCTTGTTGTGCTTGTCGTGGTACGAGACGAGATCGTCGAGGGTGAAGCCGTCGTGCGCGGTGACGAAGTTCACGCTGGCCCAGGGCTTCCGCCCGCGCTCGTTGAAGAGATCGGCGGAGCCGGTGATCCGCGAGGCCATGTCCCCGACGCGGCCGTCGTCCCCGCGCCAGTAGCTCCGCACCGTGTCGCGAAAGCGGTCGTTCCACTCGGCCCAGCCGGGCGGGAACGCGCCTACCTGGTAGCCCCCGGGCCCGAGGTCCCACGGCTCCGCGATCAGCTTCACCGAGTTGAGCACCGGATCCTGCCGGCAGGAATCGAGGAACCCGCCGCCCTGGTCGAAGCCGTAGGGCTCCCGGCCCAGGATCGTCGCGAGGTCGAAGCGGAAGCCGTCGACGTGCATCTCGGTGACCCAGTAGCGCAGGCTGTCGGTCACCATCTGGAGCACGCGGGGATGGCTGAGGTTCACGGTGTTGCCGGTCCCGGTGTCGTTGATGTAGCGTCGCGGCTGATCTCCCACCAGCCGGTAGTACGACGCGTTGTCGATGCCCTTGAACGACAGCGTGGGCCCGCGCTCGTTGCCCTCCGCGGTGTGGTTGTAGACCACGTCCAGGATGACCTCGAGGCCGGCGTCGTGCAGGTGCGCCACCATCTGCTTGAACTCGGCGCTCTCCCCGGTCGCGAAGTACCGCGGCTCCGGCGCGAAGAAGCCGATCGTGTTGTAGCCCCAGTAGTTGGTGAGCCCCTTGTCGAGCAGGTAGCCGTCGTCCACGAACGCGTGGATCGGCAGCAGCTCGACCGCGGTGACGCCGAGCCCCTTGAGATGCTCGAGGATCTCGGGCCGCGCGAGGGCCGCGTACGTGCCGCGGATCGCCTCCGGCACCAGGGGGTGCCGCCGGGTCAGCCCCTTGACGTGCGCCTCGTAGATGATCGTGCGCTCCCACGGGATCGCGGGGCGGCGGTCCCGGGTCCAGGTGAAGGCGGGGTCGATCACGCGGCACTTGGGCACGAAGGGAGCGCTGTCCCGCTCGTCGAAGGACAGGTCCTCGTCGGGGGCGCCGATGGTGTAGCCGAAGATCTCGGGACGCCACTGCAGGCGCCCCACGAGCCCCTTGGCGTAGGGATCGAGCAGGAGCTTGTTCGGGTTGAAGCGATGACCGGCGGCCGGCTCGTAGGGTCCGTGGACCCGGTAGCCGTAGACCGTGCCGGGGCTCAGGTCGCGCAGGTAGCCGTGCCAGACCTCGTCGGTGTACTCGAAGAGCTCGATGCGCTCGAGCTCCCGCTCGCCGCGGGCGTCGAAGAGGCAGAGCTCCACGCGGGTGGCGTGCGCGGAGAAGAGCGCGAAGTTGACCCCGAGCCCGTCCCAGGTAGCGCCCAGGGGGTGCGGGAGGCCTTCGGTGAGCCGGGGGCGTGAGTGGGCCATATGCGGAATGCGCGGGGCGTCAGCCGGCGCGCAGCAGCCCGATCTCGGCGAGGTAGCGCCGCACGCCGGGGTGGAGCAACTCCGGCCGCGCGACCGCGGCGACCGTGTTGGCCGCGGTGGTCTCGCGCCCCTGCGCGAGCCGTCCCGCGAGCGCGCTCTCGCCGCGGTGCAGCGCGCGCGCCAGGCGATAGGCCACCTCGTCGGGCAGCGAGGGCCGCGCCATGATGAAGCTCCACGAGCCCACCGAGACCAGGTCCGCGGTCTGCCCCGGGTAGGACCCGGCGGGCACGCGCATGAGCTGCAGGAACGCGTGCTTGGTCTGGATGCGGTGGATGCCGTCGAGGTCGGGCACCAGGAAGCGCGCGCCGGCGGGCCCGCGGGCCACCGCGGTGAAGCCGGGCCACCCGAGCCCGCCGCCCCACAGCGCGGCCACCGTGCCGTCCATCACCATCCGGGGCCCGTCGCCCGCCGCGTCGAGGAAGACGGCCTGGAAGTCGCGGTCCCGCTCGTAGCCCAGGCCGTCGAGCACGTAGCGCGCGAGGACGATCAGGCCCGAGCCGCGCGCCCCGAAGGCCACCGGCCGGCCCTTGAGATCCGCGATGGTGCGATAGGGGGAATCCGCGCGCACCACGAACATGCCGGGGGTGGAGAACATGGCGGCGAGCACGCGCAGGTCGGCGGGCGCGCGGCCGACGCCGGCGAGCGCCTCGTAGGCGACCTCGCCCTGCACCAGCCCGAGATCGAGCCCGCCCGCCTCCAGCAGCGGCACGTTCTCGGTGCTGCCCTTGGTGTTGTGGGGCCGCACCTCGAGGGAGGGATCGGTCTCGTTGATGACCGCGGCCACCGCCTCGCCGTAGACCGGGAATCCGCCGCCCGGGGTGGCGGTGCCCAGGCTCACCGTGGTCCGGCCCGCGGGCGTCGTCTCGCTCACGGCGCGTACCGTATCACAGCTCTCCGCACGCCGGCTTGACGACCCCGCGGGCCGGTCTTACCATTCGATCGCGTCCCACACGCTGCATGCCGACTTCGCAACCCGTCTGGCCCTCGTGAGAGAGGAGCAGGCCATGGTCAATCGTCGGGTCACCGGTACGCGCTCCCGCGTGATTCATCTCATCAATCCGAAGACCGATTCGCTGACCACCCGGCCCCTCTATCTCAACCGGGCGCTCTACTCGCCGCTCGCGGGCCTGCTCGCCGTGGCCGGCGGCCATTCCGCGCGACCGCTACGAGGTGGTGCTGACCGACGAGAACATCGAGTCGATCGACTTCGACCTCAAGGCGGACCTGGTCGGCATCTCCGCCATGACGAGCTACGTGAACCGCGGCTACGAGATCGCCGATGCGTTCCGGGCGCGCGGGGTGCCGGTCGTGATGGGCGGCGTGCACCCGAGCTTCATGCCGCAGGAGGCGCTCAAGCATTGCGACGCGGTGGTGATCGGCGAGGCGGAGCTCGTGCTCCCCAAGCTCCTCGACGATCTCGAGCGGGGCGCGATGCGCGGCACCTACCGGGCGGAGCGGCTGCACCCGATGGAAGGCCTGCTCGATGCCGCGGTACGACCTGCTCAAGAAGCACCGCTACGTGAACCGCACGTTCGTGCAGACCTCGCGCGGCTGCCACCAGGGCTGTACGTTCTGCGCCGAGCCGCTGATGAACGGGCTGAAGTTCCGCTACCGTCCGGTCGATGAGGTGATCCGCGAAGTCGAGAACTGCGGCTCGCGCATGATCTCGATCAACGACGCCGACTTCTTCGGCACGCCGGAGCGCCCGAAGGAGGTCATGCGGGCCCTCAAGGGCCGCGGGGTCCACGTGGCAGGCCGGCGTCACCTCGAAGCTCGCGCAGGACGATCGCATGCTCGAGCTCGCGGCCGCGAGCGGCTGCACCTTGCTGAGCATCGGCTTCGAGTCGATCTCGCGCTCCACGCTGACGAGCGTGCACAAGCACGTGAACCGTCCCGAGACCTTCGCGGCCCTCGTGGAGAAGGTCCACTCCTACGGCATCATGGTGTTCGGCCTGTTCATGTTCGGGTTCGACGGCGACGACCGCTCGGTGTTCGAGGAGACCGCGCGGTTCAACATCGAGGCCGACTACGATGCCTGCGCCTACTCCGTCCTCACGCCCTATCCGGGCACGCTGACCTGGTACGAGATGAAGAAGGCCAACCGCATCGTCTCCTTCGATTGGGAGAAGTACGACCAGGCCAACGTCGTCTATCGGCCCGCGCAGATGTCGGGCGACGAGCTCCGGCTGGGGCAGAACACCGCCTACGAGACGTTCTACGCGCCGTCGTCCATGGTCCGGCGCTTTCCGGTCCGCGGCGGCCGCAGCCGGCTCCAGTGGTCCATCTACAACCTGTTCATGAAGAAGGGGGCCGCGACCGATCGCAAGGACGCGGTCGCCGCAGCCGACCGCGGCGCCCGACGTGGCGCCGATGCCGCCCATCCTCCCGCTCAAGCGGGAGTGGCGCGAGGCGGTGCTGGAGGGGACGGCGGGGGCGCGCCCCGGCCGGCCGTGAGCGCGCCCGCCGTCGGCGGGCGCCGCCAGGGTGTGTGACCGGTCACATCCTACCATCCTGTCGTCGTGGTGGTCCTGCGGAGCGCGGGCGTCTGTGGCAGACTGAGCCCCTCATGGAGCTCGCCAAGGATGCCTACCGTCATATTCTCGGAGGCTCGGTCGTCTTCGAGCACCTCCCACCCGCCGCGCTCGATCACATCATCGCGCGCGGGCTGCTGATCGAGGTGGCGCCGGGCGAGACGGTGCTCACCGAGGGCACCCGCGGCCCCGGCCTCTACGTGGTGCTGGAAGGCCTCGTGGAGATCTTCCTGCCCGACGCGGCCGCCGGCCGCACCCGCCGCCCCACCGAGGTGCACCTGAACACGATGGGCCCCGGCCGGTGCCTCGGCGAGTACTCGCTGATCGACGAGCACTCCACCTCGGCGGCGGCGCGCTCCCCGGCCGGGGCCAAGCTCTTCTTCCTCTCGCGCGAGGAGTTCCGTAGCATCGCGGAAGGCGACGCGCGGGTGGGCAAGGTGATCTACCTGAACCTGCTCCGCTTCCTCATCACCCGGCTGCGTGCCAAGGACGAGGAGCTGGACCTGTTCATGATGGGGTCGCTCTGATGCGCGCGCCGACCGTGAAGCGCTTCCCCGCCGCGCTCGGCCTCGCGGTGATCGCCCTCGGCGCGGCGGCGTGCGCGCCCATGGGGCACGGCGGCCATCACGCCGGGACCTCGACGGTGACGGTGGCCGGAACCGGCACGGTGTCGGCCGCGCCCGACATGGCCGAGATCACCAGCGGCGTGGTGACGCAGGCGCCCACCGCCGCGGAGGCGCTCGCCGCCAACAGCCAGGCGATGGAGCGGCTCCTCCAGGCGCTGGGGACCCTCGGCATCGCCACCCGCGACATCCAGACCACGAACATCAGCGTGTCGCCGCTCCGTCGCCAGGGTCGTGACGGGCAGCCGCCCGAGATCACCGGTTACGAGGTGACCAACCAGGTGCGCGTGAAGGTCCGCGACCTCTCGATCCTGGGACGGGTGCTCGATCAGCAGGTGGGGCAGGGCGCCAATCTCGTCCACGGCATCCAGTTCGGGCGGCAGGAGCCCGAGCCCCTGCGGGACGAGGCGCGCCGGCGGGCCATGGCCGATGCGCGGCGCAAGGCGGAGCTCTACGCGGGCGCCGCGTCGCTCCGGGTCGGTCGCGTGGTGGCGGTGCAGGAAGCCGGCGCGCCCTCCCCGCGCGCGGAGATGGCCCCGCGGATGACCATGGCCGCGGTGCCGGTGGCGCCCGGCGAGCAGGAGATCCAGGCCTCGGTGACCGTGACGTTCACCCTCGAGCCGTGAGGTGCCCATGATCGCTCCCCATTTCCGCAGCGCCAAGCAGCTCGCCTCCGACATCCGGCGCGGCAAGATCGGCGCTCTCGAGGCGCTCGACCTGTTCCTCGCGCGGGTGGATCGCTTCAATCCGCAGCTCAATGCGATCGTGGCCAGCGACGTGGAGGCGGCCCGCCGCCGCGCCCGCCAGGCCGACGCCGCGCTCCGCAAGAAGAAGGTCTGGGGCCCGCTGCACGGCGTGCCGATGACGATCAAGGAGTCGTACGACGTGGTCGGCATGCCGACCACGTGGGGGCTCAGCGAGCTGAAGGACAACGTGCCCACGCGCAATGCGCTGTCGGTGGATCGCCTGCTCGGCGCGGGCGCGGTGCTGTTCGGCAAGACCAATGTCCCGGCGTGGCTGGCCGACTACCAGTCCTACAACCGGGTCTACGGCACCACCAACAATCCCTGGGATCTCACCCGCAGCCCCGGCGGCTCCTCGGGTGGCTCGGCGGCCGCGCTCGCCGCGGGCCTGACCGGCTTCGAGGCGGGCAGCGACATCGGCTCGTCCATCCGCAACCCCGCGCACTACTGCGGCGTCTACGGCCACAAGCCGACCTTCGGGATCGTGCCGCCCCGCGGCCAGGCCCTGCCCGGCCGGGTCGCCCAGGGCGACATCTCGGTGATCGGGCCGATGGGGCGCAGCGCGGACGACCTGGCGATCGGGCTCGCGGTGATGGCGGGCGCCGACGAGATCGACGGCGAGGGCTGGCGGCTCGAGCTGCCCGCTCCGCGGCGGAAGGCGCTGCGCGAGTTCCGGGTGGCGGTGATGCGCGACCGATCCGGTCTCCGAGGTGGACGACGAGGTCCAGGCGCGCGTGCAGGCGGTCGCCGATTTCCTCGCCCGGAAGAAGGCCCGGGTGAGCGACACCGCGCGGCCCGCCATCGACACCGCGGAGATCCACCGCGTCTACGTCCTCCTGCTGCGCGCGGCCACCTCGGGCCGGCAGTCGCCCGAGGAGTTCGCGCGGAACGCGGAGATCGCGCGCGGGCTCCGCCCGGACGACGAGAGCTACTTTGCGCCAGATGACGCGGGCGAACGTGGCGCCGCACCGCGACTGGCTGGCCGCCAACGAGGCCCGCCACCAGATGCGCTGGCGCTGGGCCGAGTTCTTCCGCGACTACGACGTGCTGCTGTGCCCGGCCGCGGCGAGCGCGGCCTTCCCGCACGATCACGAAGGCGAGCGCCACGAGCGAACCGTCCTCGTCAACGGCCGCCGGGTGCCCACCACCGACCAGCTCTTCTGGGCCGGCTACTCGGGGGTGGCCCTGCTGCCCTCCACGGTGGCGCCCGCCGGCTTCTCGCGCGCCGGGCTGCCCATCGGGGTGCAGATCGTCGGCCCCCAGTACGGCGACCGCACCTGCATCGAGCTGGCGCGCCTGCTCGAGCGCGAGTTCCAGGGTTTCGTTCCCCCGCCGGGCTACTAGCCGGCCATCGAGGAGGATCCATTGGCCAAGAAGCGCGTGGTCGTGACCGGGGCGGCGGGGTACGTCGCCCAGCGAATGCTGCCGGCGCTCCGGGAGCGCTGGGATCTGGTGCTGCTCGACGTGCGGCCCACCACCCGTGACGGCAAGACCGTCCCCGGCCTGATGGTGGCCGACCTGACGAAGCCGGACCGCAACGAGTACCGCCAGCACTTCCGGGGCGCGGACGCGGTGATCCACTGCGGCTTCGTGAGCGCGCCCCGGCTCGACGCCACCACCTGGCAGGACAACAGCGACGCAAAGTTCTGGGCCGAGCACACCAACATCGCGCTCGCCTACAACGTCTGTCGCGTCGCCCTCGAGGAGGGCGTGCGGCGGGTCGTGGTGTGCAGCTCCAATCATGCCGCCGACTACTACGAGCGGCTCGTCTGGGACGGCCGGCTCGACATGGTGACGCCCGAGATGCCGCCGCGCTCGGACAACTGGTACGGCTGGGCCAAGGCGGCCTACGAGCTTCTGGGCTTCGTCTTCGCCACCGGCAAGGTGGACGGGCGCAAGCTCGAGATCGTTCAGTGGCGCATCGGAGGCCCGCGCGACGACGATATCGACCAGGTGAAGCCGGGCGACATCAAGGTCATGCACCGCGCGCTCGGCGCCTATCTCTCGAAGCGGGATCAGGTGCAGCAGGCGGTGCGCATGGTGGAGACCGAGGACATCCGGGACGAGCACGGGGTGCCGTTCCTCATCGTCTACGGCATCAGCGGCAACACGCACCGGTTCTGGTCCATCGCGAGCGCGCGCATCAAGCTCGGCTACGCGCCGGAGGACGACAGCCAGGTGAACTTCGCCGACAAGATCGCGACGATCGCGCGCGTGGAGCGGAGATGATCATGAACGCGGAAGACGAGCTCCGGACGCTCGAGGAGACGCTGGTCACGTTCCGGCAGACGCTCAAGGAAGTGAACCGGCTGGGCGGGGACGGCATGGCCATGGTGCGGGAAGAGTGGCTCCTGCGCATCACGGAGCTCGAGCTGCAGCGCGAGCACCTGAGCTACGTCGTGCGCAAGGGCCGCCGCCGCGTCGGCTAGGGACGCCCGTGTCGCTCGAGCTCCTGTTCGTCCAGGTGGACGTGTTCACCGAGCGTGTCTTCGGTGGGAACCCGCTCGCGGTCGTGTTCGAGGCGGCCGGGCTCTCCGACGCGGAGATGCAGGCCATCGCGCGCGAGATGAACTGCTCGGAGACCACGTTCCTGCTGCCCCCGACGCGGCCGGACTGCGAGGCGCGGGTGCGGATCTTCACCCCGGCGCGCGAGATCCCGTTCGCGGGCCATCCGACCATCGGGACCGCGTGGGTGCTGGCCACCGAGGAGCTCCTGCCCCCGAACACCCACCGCTTCAACCTGGAGGAAGGCATCGGCCCGGTGGAGGTGACCCTCGAGGGTGACCCCGCGCGCCCCAGCTTTCTCTGGATGCGGCACGGCGAGGCGCGATTCGGACCGGCGCTGACGAATCGCGAGGGCTTCGCGCGGGCCCTGGGCCTGGCCGAGTCGGATCTGCTCGCGGGGGCGCCCATCTGCACCGGCTCCACCGGCAACGCCTTCCTCTATGTCCCGCTGCGGGATCGCGAGACCGTGGACCGGGCGCGGCTCGACGTGCCCGCGCTGCTGGCCGTGCAGGGGGAAGGGCCGAACGTCGGAGTGTTCGTGTTCGCTCCCGATCCTGATCCGAAGGCCGGGCGCGTTTATTCGCGCATGTTCGCTCCGCACACGTCGGGCATCCCGGAGGATCCGGCGACCGGATCGGCGAGCGGGCCGCTCGGGGCCTATCTGGTCGAGCGCGGACTGGTGACCCCGGCCGCCACCGTGGACATCGTGAGCGAGCAGGGCACGCGCATGGGCCGGCCGAGCTTCATCCGGATCCGTGTCGGGATGACGGCCGGGCGCGTGAGCGAGATCCTGGTCGGCGGCAGCGTGGTGCCCGTGATCGAGGGCCGGCTGCGGGTGCCCTGAGCGTGTACATCCCCACGCAGTTCCAGATCACCGATCCCGCGTGGTGCCACACGCTGATGCGGGTGCAGAGCTTCGCGGCCATGATCACCGCCGACGACGCGGGCGCGCCCTTCGCCACCCACCTGCCGATCCTGGTGGATCCCGCGCGCGGGACGCTCGGCACCCTGCGCGGTCACGTGGCCCGCGCCAACCCGCACTGGCGCTACCTGGCCGCCGGCCGGCCGACCCTCGTGATCTTCTCGGGCGCGCACGCCTACGTCTCGCCGTCGTGGTACGCGACGCATCCGAGCGTGCCCACCTGGAACTACGTGGCGGTGCACGCCACCGGCACCGGCGCGCTGGTCGAGGACCCCGAGCAGGTGAAGACGCTGCTCGCCGATCTGGTGCGAACCTACGAGGGCGGCGGGCCGACCGCGTGGTCCTTCGAGGGCCTGCCCGCGGACTACCTGGCCGGCATGCAGCGGGGCATCGTGGCCTTCGAGATCCCCATCGAGCGGCTCGAGGGCAAGGCCAAGCTCAGCCAGAACCGTGACGCGGTGGACCAGGCGCGAACCCGCGAGGCGCTCGGCGCCGCGGACGATCCGCTGGCGCGGGCGGTGGCGGCGCTGATGGGCGGCGCGCCGCCGCGCTGACCGGCTACTCCCCCCGGAAGACCGGCCTCCGCTTCTCCAGCATCGCGCGGCGCCCTTCCTGCGCGTCCGCGCTGGAGCGCGCCTTCGTGGCCGCCGCGTTCAGGTCGTCGTGGGCGATCTGCTCCCGCGCCGAGGTCGCGCGCAGGATGCTCGCCTTGATCCCGGCCAGCGAGAGCGGCGCGTTGTCCGCGATGCGGCGGGCGAGCGTCTGCACCGCCGCCGAGAGGTCGTCCGCGGGCACCACCTGGTGCACCATGCCGATCTCGTAGGCGCGCCGCGCGTCGATCGGCTGGCCGGTGAACAGGAGCTGGCGTGTGTGGGCGGGGCCGATGATCTCCACCAGCTTCTGGCCGAGCGGGAAGGGGATCACGAGCCCGATGCGGGCCAGCGGCATGCCGAGCCGCGCGGGCTCCGCGGCCACCCGCAGGTCGCAGTGCAGGGCCAGCTCGCAGCCGCCCGCGATCGCGTCGCCGTGCACCGCGGCGATCGTGGGATGCTTCGAGCGCTCCACGCGTTGCAGGATCTGGACGACGTTGCCTTCCGGATCGGCCTCGCCGCGGCGCTGCTCCATCTCCTTCAGGTCCATGCCCGAGCAGAAGGCGGGGCCGGCGCCCCGCACCACCACCACGCGCACGTCGCGGCGCCCGTCCAGGTCGTCGAAGGTCGCGCGCAGGGCCTGGAGCAGCGGGATGTTCATCGCGTTGCGCTGGTCCGGACGGTTCATCGTGACCGTCGCGATGCCCGAGTCCACCGAGAGCAGGATCTCATCCGCCATGGGTTGCCTCCGTAAGCGTCTCTCTTGAGGGAGCCATCGCGCGCAATGCGCTCAGCATGAGGTCGCGCTTCTTGGTGGGATCCTGCTCGGTCGTCATGAACGAGAGGAACGCGGTGTCGATGCCGCGGTCCAGGTAGAGCTGGATGCGGGCCTTGAGCTCGGCCAGGGTCCCGGTCGGGATCAGATCGTCCATCACCCGGGTGGGGATGGCGGCCACCGCGCCCTTGCGGTCGCCCGCGCCCCACGCGGCCCACATGGGCCCGAGCGCCTCGGTGCGGCCAAGCCACTCCTGGAATGCGCGGTAGACCGGGACGTTCAGGTACCCGGCGATGTGGCGGCGCACCACCAGCTCCGACTCCGGCCCGGGCGGATCGAGGTTGACGAAGAGCCGCGCGGTGACCTCGATGGCCAGGGGATCGCGGCCGGCCTGCTTCGCGGCGTCGCGCACCACGGAGACGGAGCGCGGCACGTCGTCGGGCGACAGCCAGTTGAGGATCACGCCGTCGCCCACCTGGCCCGCGACTCGTAGCATCCCTTCGCGAAGCGCCGCGACGTGGATCGGCACCGGCTCCTTTGGCACCTTCGTGAGACGAAAGCCGTCCACCGCGAAGGTCTCGCCCTTGAACACCACGCGCTCGCCCGCGAGGGCCGCGCGCAGGAACTTGGCCGTCTCGCGCACGCGCGTGGCGGGCCGACTGAACTTGCCGCCGTTCCACGACTCCACGATGGGCTGCGAGCCCGCGCCGATGCCGAGCACGAAGCGCCCGGGCGCGACGTCGGCCAGCCCGGCCGCGGTGGAGGCGAGCGTGGCGGGCCCGCGCGTGTAGACGTTCGCGATCGCGGTGCCGATCCGCATCCGCGTCGCGAGCCCGATGACGGTCAGCGGCGTGAACGCGTCCACGCCGTCCACCTCGAAGGACCAGGCGTCGGTGTAGCCGAGCCGCTCGGCCTCGCGGGCCACCTCGGTCAGCTCGGGCAGGGCGAAGCCGTCCATCGGCACCGACAGGGACCAGCGCTTCCGCATGTTCGAGCTCTCTCCTCCGGGTATCGTCCTGCCGGCCCGCCGGGCCGCCCCCGAGTGTACCCGGTTTTCCGCGCGGTGGTATGATCCCCCCACATCACGGTCTCCAGGGAGCCACTACCACCATGACGGTGTTCCCCGGCTTCACCCTTCCGGAGGAGCTGCGCCTGCTCGGCGAGCAGATCCGGCGCTTCGTGCAGGACGAGATCATCCCGCTCGAGCAGACCATCGATCCGGACGCACCCGAGATTCCGCGCGCGGACTACGTACGCCTCGCCGAGAAGACCAAGGCCGCCGGCCTGTGGACGCTGGCCGCTCCCGAGCAGTACGGCGGCGGCGGGCTCGATACGTTCAGCATGTGCGTGGCGCTGGAGGCGATGTCGCAGCACCGCATGGGCCTCTACAACCCGGGCTGCGGCGTCTTCGGTCGCTACCCGCCGCCCGCGATCTGGGCCGGCACCAAGGCGCAGATCGAGAAGTACGCAGTGCCGACGCTGCGCGACGGCAACGAGACCTTCTTTGCGATCACCGAGCCGTCCGGGGGTTCCGATCCGGCCGGGGCGATCCAGACCCGCGCGGAGCGCCGCGGCGACAAGTGGGTGCTGAACGGCCGGAAGGTCTTCATCTCCCGCGCGCACGACGCGCCGTGGGGCATCGTCTTCGCCCGCACCGACAAGGGGAAGGGCCGCGGCGGCATCTCGTGCTTCATCCTGGAGCACGGCACGCCCGGTTTCACCGCCAAGCCGATCCGGGTGATCCGCACCTCGGCGATTCCCAACGACGTGAGCTTCGAGGACTGCGAGATCCCCGCCGAGAACCTGATCGGCCAGGAAGGGCAGGGCCTCGATCTGGCGTTCGATCTGCTGGTCAAGAACCGCTTCCCATACTCGGCCTGCAACCTCGGGGTCGCCACCGCGGCACACCGCATGGCGGTGGCCCACGCCAAGCAGCGCTCGACGTTCGGGGCGCCGCTCAGCCAGCGCCAGGCGATCCAGTGGATGCTGGCCGACGCGGAGGTGGAGCTGCGCGCGTGCCGGTGGCTCATCTGGGAAGGCGCGTGGAAGGCCGATCGCGGGGAGGACGCGCGGGTCGAGGCCTCCATCGCCAAGCTCTACTCGAGCGAGGTGCTGGGCCGCGTGATCGACGCGGCGGTGCAGATCCACGGCGGCTACGGCGTGTCGAAGGAGTTCCCGCTGGAGCGCTGGTATCGCGAGGCCCGGGTGCGCCGCATCGGCGAGGGGCCCTCCGAGGTCCATCGCATGGTCATCGCCCGCTCACTGTTCAGATAAATCAGGAGCACATCATGGCGACATTCAACTTCGAGCTCTCGACGCTCCCACCCGAGGCAGAGGCGCTGCGCGACGAGGTCCGCACCTTCCTCAAGACCGAGATGGCCCAGTACCGGCCCGCGGAGCGCGCGCGCTCCTGGGGCGGGTTCAATCGCGATTTCTCGCGCCGCATGGGCGAGCGCGGCTGGATCGGCATGACGTGGCCCAAGAAGTACGGCGGCCACGAGCGCACCGCGCTGGAGCGCTACGTGGTGCTCGAGGAGACCCTGGCCGCGGGCGCGCCGGTGAGCGCGCACTGGGTGGCCGACCGCCAGAGCGGCCCGTTGCTGCTCCGCTTCGGCACCGAGGAGCAGCGTCAGCGCTTCCTGCCGAGGATCGCGCGCGGCGAGCTGGCCTTCGCCATCGGGATGAGCGAGCCGGACTCGGGCTCGGACCTGGCCTCCGTGCGCACGCGCGCCGAGAAGGTCGCGGGCGGCTACAAGGTCAACGGCACCAAGATCTGGACGAGCAACGCGCACCTCTCCGACTACGCGATCGCGCTCTTCCGCACCAAGGTGGTGCCGGACAAGAAGCACGAGGGCCTCTCCCAGTTCCTGGTGGATCTCAAGTCGCCCGGCATCTCGATCCGCCCGATCATCGACCTGGCCGGCGGCCACCACTTCAACGAGGTGCACTTCCAGGACTGCCTGGTGCCCGACGACATGCTGGTCGGCAAGGACGGCGAGGGCTGGAAGCAGGTGACCACCGAGCTCGGCTTCGAGCGGAGCGGCCCCGAGCGCTACCTCTCCTCGCTCCAGCTCGTGATCGAGCTGATCCGCGAGGCGGGGAAGGAGCCGCCCGAGCGGGCCGCCGCGCTGATCGGCCACTTCACCGCGCACCTGGTGACCCTGCGCCAGATGTCGCTCTCGATCGCCACCATGCTCCAGGCCGGGCTGAACCCGAACCTGGAGGCCGCGGTGATGAAGGACATCGGCACCACCTTCGAGCAGGAGATCCCGGAGGCGGTGCACGCGCTGACCGGCGCCGAGCCGCGCATCGGCAGCGGCACCGAGTTCGAGAAGACGCTCGGCTACCTGGTGCAGCACGCGCCGTCGTTCTCGCTGCGGGGCGGGACGCGCGAAGTCCTGCGGGGAATCATCGCCCGCGGTCTGGGACTACGGTAGGAGCCCGATCATGAACGAGCTGCAGACGATCCTCGCCGAGACGTGCACGCGCCTCTTCACCGATCACGCCACCACCGCGGTGCTGGAGGGCGCGGAGAAGGGCGAGTGGCCCGCCGCGCTCTGGCAGGCGCTGGAGGAGAACGGCCTCACGCTGCCGCAGGTGCCCGAGGCCCGCGGCGGCGCGGGCGGCTCCTGGAACGACGCCTTCGTGGTGCTGATGGCGGCCGGCCGCTTCGCGGCGCCGGTGCCGCTGGCCGAGACCATCCTGGCCGGCTCGATCCTGGCGGAGGCGGGCCTGGACGCGCCGCTCGGGCCCATGACCGTGGCCCCGGTGCATATAGATGAAGGCCTCACCCTGGCCCGGCAGGGCAGCGGGTTCGCCCTGAGCGGCCGCGCGACCCGGGTGCCCTGGGGCGCGCGCGCCGAGCACGTGGTGGTGGTGGCCGACGCGGGCGGCGCGCCGATGATCGCGCTGGTGGCCGGCGGGAGCGCCAAGACCGAGGCCGACGCGAGCCTCGCGCGTGAGCCGCGCGACACGCTCACCTGGTCCGCCGCGCCGGTCGTGGCCGCGGCGCCGCTGCGCGGCCGGCTCGGGACGCAGCCGGTGTGGGCGGGCGGCGCGCTGGTGCGCGCGGCGCAGATGGCGGGCGGGCTCGAGTTCCTGCTCGCCCAGTCGGTGAAGTACGTGACCGAGCGCAAGCAGTTCGGCCGGCCGCTCGCCGCGTTCCAGGCCATCCAGCAGAACCTGGCCCTCCTGGCCGGGCACACCGCCGCGGCGGGCATGGCGGCGCAGCAGGCGTTCCACATCGTGGAGCGCACCGGCGAGGGTGGCGACGCGTCGTTCGAGATCGCGGTGGCCAAGGTGCGCACCGGCGAGGCGGCGAGCCTGGGCGCGGGCATCGCGCACCAGGCGCACGGCGCCATCGGCTTCACCTACGAGCACTCGCTGCACTTCGTCACGCGGCGGCTCTGGTCGTGGCGGGCCGAGTTCGGCGCGGAGAACCACTGGTCGGTGGCACTCGGGCGCGCGGTCGCGGCCCGGGGCGGCGAAGCGCTCTGGCCGCACATGACGTCACGCTAGGAGAGGATCATGCACACGCTCACGCTCGGTGAGGTGTCGATCTCGCGAATCGTCGAGATCGGCCGCTCGGCCTTTCCCACCACCCAGATGCTCCCGGAGTCCGACGCGGGGCGGATCGTCCAGCACCACCGCTGGATCAAGCCGCACTTCTTCGACGACGTGACCGGGGACATGGGCTCGCGCATCCAGACCTGGATCGTGCGAACTCCACGTCACACGGTACTGATAGACACCGGGGTGGGCAACGACAAGATCCGGCACGAGACCGATCTGTGGAACAAGCGGCGGGGCGGCTACCTCGACGATCTCCGCGCGGCCGGCGTCACTCCCGAGCAGGTGGACCTGGTGCTGTGCACGCACCTGCACGTGGACCACGTGGGCTGGAACACGCGACTGGTGGACGGGCGGTGGGTGCCCACGTTCCCGAAGGCCAGGTACGTCTTCCCGGGCGAGCGAGTGGGAGTTCTGGAAGCACGAGTACGAGGCCGGACGCGAGAAGTCCGGCTGCATCGCGGACAGCGTGGTGCCGGTGGTGGAGGCGGGGCAGGCGACGATGGTGGACAGCACGTACCGCATCGACCCGTGGCTCTCCTACGAGCCGTGGGTGGGCCACACCCCCGAGCACGTGGCGGTGCGCGTGCACACGAGCGCGGGCGACGCGGTCTTCTCCGGCGATCTCATGCACCGCGTGGTGCAGGTGGCGGAGCCGCAGTGGAGCAGCATCTTCTGCTACGACGCCAAGCAGGCGGCGAAGACCCGCAAGGCCTTCGTGGAGCGCCACGCTGCCTCGGGCGACCTGGTGCTGCCCGCCCACTTCCCGCATCCCGGCCGCGTCGTGCGCGACGGGGACGGCCACCGCTTCGAGCCGGTCATGCTGGACGCGATCGCGGCGGCGAAGGCGTGAGCGCCGCGCCGATGCTCCCGCTCGAGGGCATTCGCGTCGTCGAGGTCGCGCAGAACCTGGCCGGGCCGATGGCGGCCGAGATCCTGGCCCACATGGGCGCGGACGTCATCAAGGTGGAGCGGCCGGAGGGCGACGACGCGCGGAAGTGGGGGCCGCCCTTCTGGAAGGGCGTCTCGCCCGGGTTCCTCGCGGTCAACGCCAACAAGCGCGGGATCAGCCTCGATCTCAAGGACCCGAAGGCGGTCGCGTGGCTGCTCGACTTCCTCGGGACCGCCGACGTGCTGGTCCAGAACCTGCGGCCGGGCTCGCTCGAGGAGCTGGGGCTCGGGTCGGACGTGGTGCTCGCGCGGCACCCGCGTCTCGTCTACTGCTCGGTCTGGGCCTTCGGGCGCTCGGGGCCCCTCAAGCTCAAGCCCGGGTTCGAGCCGATGGTGCAGGCCTTCTCGGGTCTGATGATGATGAACGGCGACGAGGGCGGGCCGCCCACCCGGATCGGCACCTCCATCCTCGACTACGGCACCGGCATGTGGACCGCGATGGGCGCCCTCGCCGGCCTGGTGCAGCGTCAGCAGACCGGGCGCGGCTGCGTGGTCGACGCCTCGCTCTTCGAGACGGGCCTCGCGTGGCTGAAGGGCCACTTCGCGAGCTACCGCGCCTCCGGCGAGGTGCCCGAGCGCCACCGCACGGGCAGCAAGCGCGTGGTGCCGTTCCAGGGCTTCGAGACCAAGACCGGCACCATGATCGTGGCCGCGGGCAATGACCGTCTCTTCGCCAAGCTCGCCGCCGTGGTCGGGCATCCGGAGTGGGCGAAGGATCCGCGCTTCGTCAGCAACGCCGCGCGGGTCGACAACAAGGCCGCGCTGCTCGCCGAGCTCGACGCGATCTTCCTCACCCGGACCAAGGGCGAGTGGATCGATGTGCTGGAAGCCGGTGGCGTGCCCTGCGGCCCCATTCACAGCCTGCCCGAGGCGGTCGCGCAGCCGCAGGCCGAGGCCATCGGCATCATCCAGCGCCTCCCCGGCGACGACTACGACGTCGTCGCCCTGCCGCTGTCCTTCGACGGCCAGCGTCCCCCGATCCGCCGCGCCCCCCCGCGCATCGGCGAGCACGACGCGGAGATCAAGTAGGGGTCAGGTCTTGAATTACGACATTTCCGCCGCTCGCGGTCGGCAGGCCACGCGCGCGGAAATGTCGTAATTCAAGACCTGACCCCAAAGTAGAGCATCGCGAGGCCGGAGAGGAGCATCAGGGCGTCCATCAGGAGGCGGAAGCGGTCGGGGTCGAGGCGGAGGACGAAGCGCTTGGCGATCCAGGCGCCGACCATGAGCGAGGCGCCGGTGATGAGGCCCTGCGTGATGACCGGCAGCGGCAGGGCCCCGAAGTGGCGGAACACCGCGGTCTTGCTCCCGTAGACGGCGAGCGACGCCGCGGCCTCGGTGGCGATGAACGCGCCCTTCACCAGCCCGCAGGCGAGGAAGATCGGCGCGGTGATCGGGCCGGTGGTGACCACGATGCCGGTCAGGAAGCCGATCCCCGCGCCGAGCACCAGCAGGTGCGGCAGCCGCAGGCGGAAGCCGCGGGCGGCGAGCCAGCGCCGCGCCGGGATCATGAGCAGGAAGAAGACGCCGAGGGCGCACTCGATCAGGCGCGGCGGCAGCACGAGCAGGGTCCGCGCGCCGAGCGCCGCCGCGGGCACGCCGGTGGCCGAGTAGGCCGCCACCGCGCGCCAGTCCACCTCCCGCCACCAGATCAGCACCCGCGACAGGTTGGCCAGGATCGCCGCGATGGCCATGATCGGCACCGCGTGGAGCGGCCCGAACACGATCACCAGCACGGGCATCAGCATGATGGACGAGCCGAAGCCCACGATGCCGCTGATGGTGCCGGCGGCCAGACCGACACCGAGGACGAACAGCAGCTCCACTACGAGATCGAAGGGGGCCCGGGCTAGGCCAGGAGGCGGACCAGGGGCTCGAGGTTGCGGGGATCGGGCTTGAGCTGCCCGACGCCGTGCGCGTGGAAGGCGGCGACCACCGCGTCGTTGAAGGGCGTGGGAATGCCGGCGTTGCGGCCCTCGCGGGCGACGAAGCCGTTGAGGTAGTCGATCTCGGTGCGACGGCCCTTCATCACGTCCTGGAGCAGCGACGGCCGGCCCCCGCTCCGGCTCTGCGCGTCCGCCGCGATCTCGCGGCCGAGCGTCTCGATGTCGCTCGCGCCCGCGGCGTCCGCGAAGCGCTTCGCCTCGATGCCCAGGATGGACTCGACGCGGTGACCGAGCGCGGTCCCGACCCGCACCACCTCGGCCCCGATCTGCGCGGCCACGCGGCGCGACTGCGGGTCCGACCGTACCTCGGCGGTGCCGAGCCCGCTCAGGCCCGCGAGCGGGTTCAGCATGCAATTGAGCGCGAGCTTCGACCAGCGCTCGCCCCACAGGTTGGTCGTCACCACCGCGGGCGCGACCTCGCTCATGATCGCGGCGATCCGGCGGGCGCGAGGCGAGTCGGTGCCGTCGTGCTCGCCGATCTTGAAGGCGGCGTTGCCGCGATCGGTGCGGATGGCGTGGGCCGGCTCGTACATGCCGGCGCTGATGAGGATGACGCAGCCGAGGGTGCGCTCGCGCCCCGCCACCGCGGCCACGCGATGATCGTTGATGCCGTTCTGGAAATCCACCACCACGCCGTCGGGAATCCGCAGGCGATCCACCGCCATCTGGGTGGCCCACTCCGTGTCGTAGGACTTCACGGCGACGAACACCGCCTCGAACGGCTCGCGCACCTGACTCCACTCCCCCAGGCTCAGGGCCCGCACCGGCACCACGTGCTCGCCGCAGCTCCCGGAGAGTCGCAGCCCGCTGCTCTTGATCTGCTCGACGTGCTCCGGCCACGGATCGGCCAGGGTCACGTCGTGGCCGGCTTTCGCCAGCAGGCCGCCCACCACGCAGCCGATGGCTCCGGCCCCGATGATGCCGATCCGCGCCTTCTGAACGCCCATGAATTCCCCCCGGCCCGCGGCCTCGATCCCCACGCCGCGGGGCCCTGCGTAGGCTACCGCCCTTGCGCGCGAGCGCGCAAGGGCGTCAACGCCGCCGCCGCCGGATGATCCAGCGCTCGCGGGCGATCCAGCCGACGACCGTGAGCACCAGGGCCACGATCGCCACGATCAGCCAAACCGTGTCTCTCATTCGCTCCTCCGAGCCGGATCGAACCTTACCGGGTTTAACTTACCTGTCGAGACCGGGTCCGCGCGCGACACGGTGCGACAAGCGCCAAGAAACCACGCCGTTGCGCCGGCCCGAGATCGGGCACGGCCATTGCGTTCTCAGCACGTTCCGGGCCGCGCCCCGAGAGTATGATATGGCGGGAGCCTGACGAGATGCAGCGGCCCGCGGTTCGATTCGACGTGCTTGCTCTCCGCTCGGCGAAGTCTCGCAACGCCTACGGCGCCGCCCTGCTGGCGGTCGGCGTGGCCCTCGCGTGCAGCTACCTGTCCGTGGCGCTGGCCGAGCGATCGCAGCTCGTCCTGCTCCTGGCCGCGGTGGTCGTCGGCGCCTGGTACGGAGGTCTGGGCCCGGGGCTCGCGGCCACCGCCGTCTCGATCGTTGGGCACCTGATCTTCATCAAGGCGCCCTATGGCGACGACCTCCTCCGTCTCCTCATCTTCGTGCTCGTGGCGGTCGCCATCAGCCTGCTGGCCGCCGGGCGCCGCCGGGCCGAGGATCACGCGCTCGCGCAGCAGGAGGAGATGGCGGTCACGCTCGCGAGCATCGGGGACGCGGTCGTCGTGACCGACCGCGCCGAGCGCATCACGTTCATGAACGCGGCGGCGGAGCGGCTCACCGGATGGCCGGCGGCCGAGGCCCGCGGCCGCGCCCTCGCGACCGTCTTCGGCCTTGTCGACGAGGAGACCCGGTCGCCGGCCGAGAGCCCGGCCGCGCGCGCGCTCCGCGAGCACCGGACGGCGGCGCTGCCCGCCGGCGTCCTGCTCGTGCGCCGCGGCGGTGCCGAGCACACGATCGCGGGCGGCGCGGACCCCATCCGGGATCGCGCCGGACAGACGGTGGGCGTGGTGCTGGTATTCCGCGATCTGACCGAGCGGCGCGCGATCGAGCGCGATCAGGCGGACGTCCTCGCGCGCGAGCGAGCGGCCCGGCGCGACGCGGCGGCGCTCTCGGCGGTGGGCGAGGCGCTCGTGCAGTCGCTCGACGCCGGGAGCGTGGGCCGTCACATCGCGGAGGCCACCCGGGGCCTGCTCGGCGGGACCTTGTCCGCGCTGTGGGAGCTCGATCACGTGACGCATCAGCTCGTGGTGGTTGCGACCTCGGGCGAAGGGGGCCCGTTTCCCCCGGGGACCCGGATTCCACGAGGCCAGATGCTCGCCGGCTTCGCGGTGACCGAGGGCCGCCCGGTCTCGACGCCCGATGTCCTGACCGATCCCCGTCTCACCTTGACCCCCGAGACGCGCGCGCTGGTCGAGAAGTCGGGCCACGGCTCGGTGCTCGCGGTGCCCCTGGCGATCGGAGGCCTGATCACCGGCGTGCTCGCGGTCGGGGACACGACGGGCCGCACCTTCGGGGCGGACGAGATCCGGCGGCTGCAGGACTTCGCCAACCAGGCCGCCGTCGCGCTCGAGAAGGCGCGGCTCTTCGCCCTCGAGACATCACGCCGCGAGCAGCTCGAGGCCCTCGCCACCGTGCAGCGCGATCTCAGCGCCGAGCTCGACCTGGACCGTCTCCTCGGCATGATCGTGGAGCGGGCGGGGCGGCTGTTCGAGGGCGCCGGCTTCGCCTATCTCTTCGACGAGGACAGCCAGTCCCTCGGCCGGGTCTGGGGCCGGGCCGAGCCGGAGTCGGAGGCCCCGTTCCCGGCCGCGGGCGGGATGGTCGCGAGCTGCGCGAGCGAGCGCCGCGCGCTGCTCGTCAACGACTACCCGAATTCGCCCTACGCGCTCCCGGAGGTGGTCCGTCTCGGGGTGCGCCACGCGATGGCGCAGCCCCTCGTGAGCCGAGACCGGCTCCTGGGCGTGCTGGTGGCGGCCCGGCGCAAGGACGTCCCGTTCCGGCTCGAGGACTTCGCGGGCTTCGAGGGTCTCGCGGTGCAGGCCGCGGTCGCGGTCGAGAACGCGATCCTCTTCGTCGAAGCGGGTCGGCAGCGGCGCGAGGCGGAGGTCCTGGCCGCGCTGGCCCGCTCGCTGAACACCGCCCAGGACGTGTCCACCGTCCTGCAGCGCGTGGTGGACGGCGCCAAGGAGCTCTGCCGGTGCGATCTCACCAGCGTGGCCCTCCGCGAGACGGAGAGCGGCTCCATCGTCATGCGGAACCGAGCCGGCGAGTACCGGGGCGCGTCGGAGCGCCTGGTGGTCGAGCCGGGCTTCGGCGCGGGCGGGCTCGTGCTCGAGTCGGGCCACCCGTTCCGCAGCGACAACATGGCGGTGGACCCGCGGATCACGCGAGCCCGCGGAGACATCGTCGAGCTCGAGGATCTCGTGGCCACCCTGGTGGTGCCGATCATGGTGGAGGGCCGCGTCGAGGGACTGCTCTACGTGCACCGGCGCACCGCGAAGCCGTTCAACGACCGCACCGAGACCGTCCTGCGCCAGCTCGCGGAGTACGCGGCCATCGCCATCCACAACATGCGCATGCTGGCCCACGAGCACCAGATGCGCGCGGAGGCGGAGAGCGCGAGCCGGACCAAGGACGAGTTCCTGGCCACCCTGTCGCACGAGCTGCGCAGCCCGCTCCAGCCCCTGCTGAACTGGGCCTACCTGTTGCGCTCGCCCAATCTCGATCCGGCGAGCGCGGAGCGCGCGCTAGACGCCATCGAGCGGAGCACCAAGACGCTCGGCCAGCTCATCGAGGATCTCCTCGACGTGTCGCGCATCGTCACCGGGAAGCTGCGGCTGCAGGCCCGCCCGGTTCGCCTGCCCGCGGTGGTGCGCGCGGCGATGGAGGCGGTGGAGCCCGCCGCGCTCGCCAAGAACGTGACGCTCGAGACGCGGATCGAGCCAGAGCTGCCCGCGGTGATGGGCGATCCGGACCGGCTGCAGCAGGTGCTCTGGAACCTGCTCTCGAACGGGATCAAGTTCACGCCGAAGGGCGGGCGGGTGACCGTGTCGGTGGCCGGGCGCAACTCGGACGTGATGCTCACGGTGGCCGACACCGGGGCGGGCATCAAGCGCGAGTTCCTGCCCCACGTGTTCGAGCGCTTCCGCCAGGCCGAGAGCAGCACCAACCGCGCCTACGGCGGCCTCGGGCTCGGCCTGGCCATCGTCCGGCATCTCGTCGAGCTCCACGGGGGCAGCGTGACGGTGCAGAGCGAGGGCGAGGGGCAGGGCGCGACGTTCAGCGTGCACCTGCCGGTGGCGGCCGCGGTCCGCGACGCCGAGCGCGCGCCCGCCGCGGTGAGCACCGACGGGCCGGTGCGCCAGAGCCTCTCGGGCCTGCGCCTGCTCATCGTGGACGACGAGGCCGACGCCCGCGAGGTGATGCGCTTCATGCTCGAGCGCGGCGGGGCGCAGGTGCGGGTCGCTGATTCGGCCGCCCAGGCCCTCGACGCGATCCGGGACGAGCGGCCCGATCTCCTGATCAGCGACATCGGCATGCCGGTCGAGGACGGCTACGTCCTGGTGCGGCGCCTGCGGGCGATGGAGGAAGGCCTGGGCCGGCGGCTGCCCGCGATCGCGTTGACCGCGTACGCGAGCGAGGAGGACACGCGCCGCGCCCTCGCGGCCGGCTTCGACGCGCACCTCTCGAAGCCGGTGGATCCGGCCCGCCTCATCGACATCGCGGCCGGGCTCGCCGCGGCCGGACGGCGCGGCGCGGCCTGAGACCCGATCAGCGGCCCGCCGCCGGCCGCTCCGGGCCCCGCGGGCTCGTCGTCTCGAACCGCCAGATGGGGCCGCCGGTGTAGAGCGGGCCGTCGATCGCCACGAACGCGGGCAGGTCGGCGGTCGTGATCCAGCAGTGATAGTCGGGCGGGGTCTTTCCCAACAGCGCGGCCGCCGCGCCGCGCACCAACCCGAGCTTCGGCTTGAGCACGAAGTGGGTGGCCGGGACCCGGCGGTCGCCCGCCAGGACCGTCTCCCCGGCCTGCGGGGTGAGCTCGACCTGGAGGAGGGTCGGCTTCGGCGTGAACGCGAGCACGTGGACCGTCTCGGCCGTGGCCTTCGGCAGGTTCTTGAGCAGCATGATGAACATGCCGTTGTAGACGTCGGACGGCAGATCCATCTCGCCGGTCACGGTCTCCGCCTCGCCGCCCGCGCGCCGTGACGTGACCTTGTAGCGGCCCTTACCCTCGCCCTCGCGGGTCACCGCGATCTCCATCGCGTCGGGAAAGCTCGGTCCGCGCTGCACGAGGCGATAGCTCATGAGGGTGAACACCTTGTTCTGCGTGAACACCACGGTCTCGTCGTAGAGCGAGCCGTCCTTGAAGCGGAACACGAGGCGCGAATCCACGCCCTCGGGGCGAACGACCTGCAGCAGGTCGCCGTCGGCCAGCAGGTCGCCGGCGGTCGAGCGGAGGGTCAGAAAACCGTGGGTGACGCCTTCCGTGTAGCGCACCGCCACCGGCCCGGCCAGGGCGTCCGGAGCGACGGACGCGAGGGACAGGACGAGACCAAGCCCGATCAGCAGACCTCCGTGCCATGTGCGCGCGCTTCGCATGACCGAATTGATCTGCAAGCCCGCTGCCAGGGGGAGACCCGGTCGGGACGACCCGATCCGGCTGGCACCGCGGTTGCTGTCAACAGCGGCCATGGTCGCCCTGGCCTTCATCACCCTGCTGCTCGCTGCGCTGGCGATCGGCGCGCCGCTCGCGCACGTGCTCGAGATGCCGGTCCGTCGCACGTATGATCCGGCGCTCTACGTGACCGTCACCCATACGCTCTATCGCTACTTCGCGATCGTCGGCGCGGTGATCGAGGTCGGCGCCGTCGCCCTGGCGGTGATCTGGGCTGCCGGTCTTGCAAGGTCGCGCACATCACCCGTCGCCGCGCGTCGCTGGGCGGCGGCGGGGGCCGCGTGCCTGGTGCTGGCGCACGTGCTGTTCTGGCTCCTCGTCAACCCGGTGAACGCGGCGTTCGCGGCCTGGACGCCGGCCAGCGTACCCGCCGACTGGACCCGGCTCCGGGATCAGTGGGAGTTCACGCACGCCGCCCGGTGCGGCCTGTTCCTGCTCGGCTTCGGCGCGCTCCTGGCTTCGGGGCTCACGGCCCGGCCGGGGGGGACGGGGCGAGGCAAATCTACCGGGTAGGAGCTTCCGACCCGGGTGGCTTCGCGCGGCCGCCTGCCGGTAACACGAGGTTTGGCGAGGCCGCCCCCGGGCATGGGGGTTGCAGCCCCCACCCCTCATGACTCCGTCGCTACGCGTCGCCGCCGTCGGCGACCTCCACTGCACCCGGACCTCGGAGGGCGCCTTCCAGTCCCTCTTCGCAAAGATTGCGGAAAGCGCTGACGTGCTCGTCCTCTGCGGCGACCTCACGGACTACGGCACCCCGGAGGAGGCGCGCGTCCTGGCCAAGGAACTCAGTGCGACGAAGGTGCCGAAGGTCGCGGTGCTCGGCAACCATGATTTCGAATCAGGTGTCCCCGACGAGGTGGCCCGGATCCTGACCGACGCGGCCGGCGTCTCGGTGCTGGACGGCACCGCGATCGAGGTGCAGGGTGTGGGCTTCGCGGGGGCCAAGGGCTTCCCGGGAGGATTCGGGGCCCGCGCGCTGCAGTCGTGGGGCGAAGGCCCGGTGAAGGCGTTCGTGGCCGCGGCGGTCGAGGAGGCGCTCAAGCTCGAATCGGCGCTCGCCCGGTTGCGCACGCGGGGCCGCGTGGCGGTACTCCATTACGCGCCCATCGGCGCCACCGTGGACGGTGAGCCCGTCGAGATCTATCCGTTCCTGGGCTCGAGCCGCCTCGAGGAGCCGATCAATCGCTACCGGCCCGATGCGGTGTTCCACGGGCACGCCCACCGCGGCCAGCTCGAGGGCACCACCTCGGCGGGGGTGCCGGTGTACAACGTGGCGCTCCCGCTCCTGCGCCGGCGCTTCCCCGATCAGCTTCCCTTCCGTGTGGTCGAGATCCCGGTTGGCGAGGAGCCGGCTGGCCATGGCGCGCCCGCGGACGGCACGACGGTCGCGGGGGCTCGCGCATGACCCCGGCGGTGGCGGCCCCCGCGGGCCGCGCGCCGGTTCGGAGGCCCGCGCTGCCGGTGGCGACGCGCCGCTTCTACCGCCGAGTGCTCGCGGAGCTGCGCGCGGGCGGATTTCCATTCCTCGTGGGCGGCGGCCACGCCCTCGAGCGCTATCTCGGCATCGGCCGCTCGGTGAAGGATCTCGACCTGTTCATGCGCGAGCGGGACGCGCCGCGCGCGCTCGCGCATCTGGAGCGGCGTCTCGGCTACCGCAGCGAGCTCACGTTTCCGCACTGGCTCGGCAAGATCAAGCGCGACGACCACGACCACATCGACGTCATCTGGAGCTCGGGCAACTCGGCCTGCCCGGTGGACGACGAGTGGTTCCGTCACGCGGTTCCTGCGACCGTGATGGGCCAGCCGGTGCATCTCTGCCCGGTCGAGGAGACGATCTGGTCCAAGGCCTACGTGATGGAGCGCGAGCGCTACGACGGCGCGGACATCGCGCACCTCATCCACGCGCGCGCCGAGCAGATCGACTGGAGCCGCCTGACCCGCCGCTTCGGCCAGCACTGGCGCGTGCTCCTGAGCCACCTGATCATGTTCGGTTTCATCTACCCGTCCGAGCGGCGACGCATCCCGGAGCCGCTCATGCGGCGGTGCCTCGAGATCCTCGAGCAGGAGATGCGCCAGGCCCCCGCGCGGCGCATCTGCCGGGGCCCGCTGACCTCGCGCGCGCAGTACCTCGTGGACGTGCAGCTCTGGGGCTACGAGGACGCGCGGCTCCTGCCGCACGGGAGCATGAGCGAGGAGGACGCGTCCATCTGGACGGCTGCGATCGACGAGGCGGCGAGTCGGCCGATCGGCGCGGACGCGCTCGCCGCACCGCCGGCCCCCGAGCCGTCGGCCTAGGGCGCCCGCCATGCCCGCCTCTCCGCTTCGCGCGGTGGCCGCGCCCGTCCCCCGCCTGCCGTGAGCCGGCGCCGCATCTGGCCGCTGGTCGCGGCGGGCCTGTTCCTGCTCGCCATGGTGGGGGTCGGCCACGTCGTCGACGTGGGCCGGTACCTGGAGGCCGCGCAGGGCTGGACCGCGACGCTGGGTGTCCTCGCTCCCGCCGTCTTCGTCCTCGTCTACGTCGGCGCCACCCTGATCGGCGTGCCCGGCATGCCCTTCACCCTGCTGTCGCCGTTTCTCTTCGGGATCGTCCCCGCGTTCGTCGTCATGGTGGTGGCGAGTGCGATCTCGGCCGCGCTCGGGTTTCTCATCGCCCGCTACCTCGCGCGCGACGCCCTCGCGGAACGGCTCGCCGGCACCGACGGCTTCACGCGACTCTCCGCGCTGGTGGAGGAGCACGACTGGGCCGTGATCCCGGTGCTGCGCATCGTTCCGATCTTGCCGTTCGCGGTCGTGAACTACGGCTTCGGCCTGACCGGCATCACCTTCTGGCGCTACTTCGGCTGGTCGGAGCTGGCCATGATCCCGATGAACGCGGTGCTCGTGGTGGGTGCCGGCCTCCTCCTGGACGCGACGACGCGCGGGACCGCCTCCTGGGCATTGCTCGCCGCGGCGGCCGCCGCCGCGCTCGTGCTCGTCGTCCTGGCCGCGCTGGGCCGGAAGGCCCTCGCTCGTGGGTAGCGCGATGGAGTCGCTCTTCCTTCGACTGCAGGCGGGGATGGACCGATGGAGCCGGTGGATGCGGCTCGCGCCGACCGGCGGGATCGAGCCGCGCCGCCGCTTCCTGATCATCCAGATCGACGGGCTCTCCCGCGGGATCCTCGACCGGGCGCTGGCCGGCGGCAGCATGCGCAACACGCGGCGGCTCCTCGCGACCGGCGAGCTCGAGCGGCGCGAACTGTCGGTCGGGCTGCCCACGTCCACGCCCGCCTTCCAGGCGTCGATCATGTACGGCGTTCGGCCGGACATCCCGGGCTTTCACTACTACGACAAGCGCGAGGGCCGCGAGCTGCACTTCCCCGAGCGCGGCGTGGCCGATCACGTGGAGAGTCGGCTCTCCGCCGGCCACGCGGGGATCCTCGAGGACGGCGCCTGCTACGGCTGCGTCTTCACCGGCGGTGCGCCCGAGAGCCTGTGGACCTACGCGCGCTTGAAGCGCCTCACCCGGGCCGGCTCCGGTCTGCGCCGCACCGCGCTCTCGCTGCTGCTGATCGGGTGGGTGGCGCTCAAGTGCGTGGGACTCACCCTCGTGACCCTCGCCCGCTCGGTGGGCCGTACCGCGACCGCGCTGACCGCCGGGCGCCTCTCGCTCCGCCGCGCCATCGAGGCGCTCGCGATCGACATCGGCGTGTCCATCTGGGCGCGGCAGCTCTTCACGCTGCTCGTCTCCGCCGACCTCTACCGCGGGGTGCCCGCGATCTACGTCAACTTCCTCGACTACGACGTGTTCTCGCACGCCTTCGGGCCCGCGGACCGTCTTGCCTTTCGCGCGCTGCGGCGGGTGGACCGCTCGATCCAGCAGCTCGCCCGCGTCATCCGCCGCATCCCCGAGATGGGCTATGACCTCTACATCCTCTCGGACCACGGGCAGGCGCCGACCCGGCCGTTCCATCGCGTCACGCGGGGGATCACGATCGAGCGAGTGGTGCGCGACGCCCTCGGCGTGGAGGGCGACGAGGTCAAGGTGATCGCGGCCGGCCCCAACGCCTTCGTGTACTTCATGGATCGCCGCGAGACCCTGTCGGCGGCCGAGATCGAGTCGCGCCACCCGGGTGTCCTCGCGCGCCTGTCGCGCCACACCGGGATCGGTCTCGTGCTCGTGCGCGGCGCGCGCGGGCCCCTCTGCTGGTACCGCGGTCATCGCGTGCCGCTGGGCCGCGGGTCCGACCCCGCGGTGCGTGATCCGTTCGCGCGGCGCGCCGATCGCGCGGTGGTCGTGGCCGGGCTCCATGACCTGCTGGCGATGCCGAGCGCGGGTGACATCGTGCTGTACGGCACGGGCGCGCCCGGGGGCGACGTGAGCTTCATCGACGAGCTCGGCGCGCACGCCGGCCCGTCCGAGGAGGAGCTGCACACCTTCATTCTCCACCCGCCATCCGTGCGGCTGCCCGCGGCGCCGCTCCTGCATCCGGTGGATCTCTATCCGCACTTCCGTGCCTACCGGGATGCGGAGGCGGACGAGCCGGCCGCGGCCAGGAGCCCGGCATGTCTGGCCCGCTGACCCCGCGCCGGCCGCACCTGTCGCTCCGCGCGTACCTCGTGGGGCTCGTCCTCCTGTGCGCGGTGCCGGCGGTGGCGTTCTCGGTGTGGCTGACCCTCGCCCTCGTCGCGCCGGCGCCCACGCCGTGGATGTGGGCGCTCGGCGTGATATGCGCGGCGGTGCTGCTGTCTGCGCTGGGGCTGGCGGCGGTCGCGGGCCAGGCCATCATCCGGTCCATGACGCGGATGGCGGAGACGGCGGACGATCTCACGCGTGACCTCGAGGCGGCCGGGGAGGCGCGGGACCTGGCCCGGCGCGCGGACCGCAGCCGCGACGCCCAGCTCGACGCGATCGTCGGCCAGCCCACCGTCGGCATCGCGCAGACCGACCTCGCTGGCCACTTCGTGCTCGTCAACGCGCGCTACTGCGACCTCGTCGGCCGCGCCCCCGACGAGGTGCGCGACGCCTCGTTCGCGGAGACCATCCCCGTCGCGGATCGGCCCCGCGCGGTGGCCGCGCTCCGCGGCCTGAGGCCGGACGCTCCCGAGGCGTCGTTCGAGACCCAGCACGCCCGGCCGGATGGATCGATCCGTCGGGTGACCGTGAATCTCTCGCTGGCCCGCGAAGCGGGCGAGCCCCGCGCGGTCGCGATCGTGGCGCTCGATGCCACCGGCCGCCACGTGGCCGAGGAGATCGCGCGGGCGCGCGACCTCGAGCGCGGCGAGCTGCTCGCGCGCGAGCGAAAGGCCCGGCAGGACGCGGAGGCGGCGAGCCAGGCCAAGGACGATTTTCTGGCCGTCGTCTCCCACGAGCTGCGCACGCCGCTGAACACGCTCCGGCTCTGGGCGGGTGTCCTGCGCAACGGGCCCCGGGACTCGCAGACCCTCGCCCGCGCGGTCGACACCATCGACCGCAGCGCGGTCCTGCAGGCGCGGCTCATCGAGGATCTCCTGGACGTCTCGCGCATCGTCTCGGGGCGCTTCCGTCTCGCCATCGAGCGGGTGGACCTGGCCGCGGTCATCGTCCCGACCATCGAGACCGTGCGCGCCGCGGCCGAGAACCGCTCCATCACGGTGACCACCGCGCTCGACCCCGCGACCGGGCCGGTGCTCGGCGATTCGACGCGGCTGCAGCAGGTACTGTGGAACCTCCTGTCGAACGCGGTCCGGTTCACTCCCGCGGGCGGCCGGGTGACGGTGGTGCTGCGCCGGGTGGGCCCGGAGGCCGAGGTGACCGTGACCGACACGGGGCGCGGCATGACGCCGGGGCTCGTCCCGCACGTCTTCGACCGTTTCCGCCAGGGCGAGAGCGGCACGATGCGATCGCACGGCGGCCTCGGGATCGGGCTCTCGATCGCGCGGCAGATCGTGGAGCTGCACGGCGGCACGATCCGGGCCGAGAGTCCGGGGGAGGGCCGCGGCGCCACCTTCACGGTCCGCCTGCCGCTCGCGGCGGCGGAGGCGGTCCCGGCGCCGCCCCGCGCCCGGCCGGGCAGACCCGATCCGACCGTGACGCGCCGGCTCGAGAACGTGGACGTGCTGGTCGTGGACGACGACGCCGAGACGCGGGAGGTCCTGAAGGTGGCGCTCGGCTTCGAGGGGGCACGGGTGACGACCGCGCCGTCGGTGGCCGAGGCGGTGGCCGCCATCGAGCAGCGGTGGCCCGACGTGCTGGTGAGCGACATCGGCATGCCCGGCGAGGACGGCTACGACCTGATCCGCCGGGTGCGCCACCTCGAGGCGGGGCGCGGCCGCCACATCCCGGCCATCGCGCTGACCGCGTACGCGGCGGCCGAGGACCGGCGGCGGACGCTGCGCGCGGGGTACGACAGCCACGTGGCCAAGCCGGTGGAAGCGTCCGCGTTCGCGCCGCTGATCGCGAGTCTGCTGCCCCAGGAGCGCCGGATATGAGGAAGCGCACGCGGCGGCCGACGCGCCGCCGGAACCGTCCGGTGCGTATCGGCTACAAGCTGTCCAGCGAGGAGCAGGGTCCCCGACAGTTGGTTCGCCTGGCCGGCATGGCCGAGGAGCACGGCTTCTCGTTCGCCCTCATCTCCGACCACTTCCACCCGTGGACCGATCGGCAGGGACAGAGTCCGTTCGTCTGGAGCGTGATCGGCGGCATCGCGCAGGCCACGCGGCGTCTCGAGCTTGGCACCGCGGTCACCTGTCCGACCGTGCGGATGCATCCCGCGCTGGTGGCCCAGGCTGCCGCCACGTGCGCGCTCATGATGGACGGGCGTTTCTTCCTGGGTCTGGGCACGGGCGAGAACCTCAACGAGCACATCGTCGGGCAGGGCTGGCCCGAGACCGAGGTCCGCCAGGAGCGCCTGCTCGAGGCGGTCCAGGTGATCCGGCGGCTGTGGACGGGCGACAACGTGAGCCATCACGGCCGGCACTTCACCGTCGAGAACGCGCGGCTGTACTCCTGTCCGGAGGCGCCGCCGCCGCTGCTGCTGGCGGTCGGCGGCCCGCGGAGCGCCGATCTGGCCGGGCGGGTGGCCGACGGCATGGTCGGGACCGACCCGTCGGCCGAGGCGATCAACCGGTTTCAGCGGGCCGGAGGCGCCGGGAAGCCGCGCTACGCGGAGCTGACCGTGTGCTGGGCCCGGAGCGAGTCGGCCGCGCGCCGCACCGCGCGGGAGGTCTGGCCCACCGCGGCGATGGAGAGCAGCCTGTCGTGGGAGCTGCCGCTGCCCGCTCACTTCGAGGCCGTCGCCGAGCTGGTCACCGAGGACGCGGTCGCTGAATCGGTGGTCTGCGGCCCGGACCCGGAGCGCTACGTGGCCGGGATCGCGAAGTACGCCGACGCCGGCTACGACCACGTCTGCCTGCACCAGGTCGGGCCGGACCAGGCGGGCTTCATGCGTTTTTATCAGCACGAGCTCCTTCCGAGGGTCCGCGCCGTTCTTACCGGGTAAACCGTTCCGATTTCTGCTCGTACGGCGAGCCGTCGGCGCACGCGAGCGTGGGTTTCACGAGGTGCAGGCCGGGCACAGAAGTTGCTCTTCCCCGGAACCAGGAGGACACACGGAATGGAGCGGGAGCGGGGTGGCGAGCGGGTGAGAGTGGAGGAGATCACCACGGTGAGCTACGGAGAGCGGGGAGACATGTTGTTCCCCTGGCCGCTGGCGTGGAGCGGCGTGTGGGTCGGGACGCTGGCGGCGGTCGCGCTGGCGCTCGTCTTCGGGCTCGTGGCCATCGCGCTCGGCGCTCATCGCGTCGGCCAGCCCTTCGGCACCTGGCGCGAGGTCGGCTTCCTGGCTCTGGCGTTCAGCGTCTTCGGCTCGTTCCTGGCCTTCGCGCTCGGTGGCTGGGTAGCGGCCAAGGTTGCCGGCATTCGGCGCTCCGAGACCGCGATGCTCCACGGAGCGATCGTCTGGCTCGTCGCCGTGCCGATCCTCGTGGTACTGGCGTCGATGGGCACGGGCTCCTACTTCGGCGCCTGGTACGGAGGGCTCGCCGGACTGCCGCCCGCCGCGGCGCAGGCCCTCGCGGCCACGCCGGATCCGGCGGCGGCCATGGCGGCCCGGAACGCCGCTCTGGCGGCGGTGACCGCCTTGCTCCTGGGTCTGATGGGCGGCGTCGTGGGCGGCTGGATGGGCTCGGGGGAGCCGATGACCTTCACACACTATCGGACGCGGCGTGAACGGGCCGCGGCGGGAGGCTGGTGATGGTACTTATTCTGCTCTGGCTGCTGGGTTTGCCGTTGAGCCTCATCCTCATCCTGTTCCTGCTGGGTGTCGGACGGTAGGAACATGAACGAGCTGGTGGCCGACTTCATGAGGCTGGGATTCTTGCTCACGCTGTTCGGGTTCGCGGCCTGGGTGGGCGGAGCGTCCATGACCGCCTGGGTCGCGTGGGAAAAGGGCCGGGAGCCCGTCGCGTGGTTCGTGCTGGCGTTCTTCCTCTCGCCCCTGGTCGCGCTGGTGGCGCTGAGCGCGGTTCCGCCGATGCATGTGGCCCGGCGGCAGCGGGAGCGGGCCGCGCGCCGCACCCCGTACTCGTTCGAAGACCCTGCGATCGTGGCGGAGCGCCTCGTGAACGGGTTGCCCCGGGAGGACAAGCGATGGGACGTTGCGACGTCTGCGGCAACGACTACGAAAAGGCCATGGTGATCACCACCCCTGAGCGGAAGGGCACCTTCGATTCGTTCGAGTGTGCCCTGCACGCGATGGCGCCGACGTGCGCGCACTGCGCGTGCCGCATCATCGGCCACGGCGTCGAGGCGCCGGACGGGCGCTATTTCTGCTGCGCGCACTGCGCGGAGATGGCGGGCGTGCCCGAGCACAAGGTCAACGCGTAGCCCCGATGGGCGATCGCGGGGGCCTCTGGGGCATCGTCCTCGCCGGCGGCGAGGGGGTCCGGCTTCGACCCATCGTCCGGCGCATGCTCGGTGAGGATCGGCCGAAGCAGTTCGTCAAGCTCCTGGGGCCGCGAAGCCTGCTGCGGCAGACGCTGGACCGCGCGGCTCTGGGTATCTCGCCGGAGCGCACCGTCGTGGTCACGGTCCGTCAGCATCTCGCCTACATCGCCGAGGAGTTCGCGGGCTCTGCCCAGCCGCCCTACGTGCTCGTGCAGCCGGCCGATCGAGGCACCGCCGCCGCGATCCTGTACGCGGCCCAGTGGATCGCCTGGCGCGATCCGGGCGCGACGGTGGTCGTCCTCCCGTCCGATCACTTCATCCTGGGCGAGGCCACCTTCATGGCCCACGTCCAGCAGGTGGCCGGGGTGCTCGCCCGGCGCCCCGATCACGTGACATTGCTGGGGGCCCAGCCGACATCGCCCGAGAGGGAGTACGGCTGGGTCGAGCCTGGCGCGCCCATCGATGGCGACAACGGCGTCGTCTCGAGGGTGCGCCAGTTCTGGGAGAAGCCCTCCGAGGATCGCGTCCAGACGTGTCTGACCACCGCGTGCCTGTGGAACACCGCGATCACCGTCGCGCGCGCGCGAGCGCTCGTGGAGCTGGGCGCGTGCGCGCTGCCCGAGATGAGCCGGTGCCTGGCCGGCATCCGGCCCTGGCTCGACTCGGAGCGGGAAGTGGAGGCGGTGCAGGAAGCCTACTCCTTCATGGCCCGGGCGAGCTTCTCGCGAGCTGTCCTGGAGGCACATCTGGAGCACCTCGCGGTCTCGCGTCTTCCCCGGGTGACCTGGTGTGATCTGGGGAGTCCCCGTCGGGTCCTCTCCGTGCTCGCCCGGATGCGGGTGCGGCCGGCGTGGGCCGACCTGATCGACGTACCGGCCCCGTCGCCGGGTCGGGTCGCGGTCGCCGCCGCCGGCTGAGCGGAGGCGCGACGTGCCCTCGAAGATCTGGACCGGCAGCATCAGCTTCGGCCTCGTCAACATCCCGGTGTCCCTCGTGACGGCCGAGCAGCGCGACGATCTGGACTTCACGCTGCTCGACAAGCGGGACAGCTCTCCGATCGGGTACCAGAAGATCAGCAAGCGGACCGGGAAGCCGGTGCCGGGCGATCGGATCGTGCGGGGCGTGGAGCAGGCCAACGGGCGGTACGTGGTCGTCAGCGACACCGACCTGCGGCGGGCGAGCCCCGAGCGCACTCAGCGCATCGACGTGCTCGCCTTCGTGGAAGCGACCGCGATCCCGCCGATCTATTTCGATCGACCGTACTATCTCGAGCCCACCCGCGGCGGGGAGCGCGGCTACGCGCTGTTCCGCGAGGCCCTGCGGCGCAGCGGCAAGCTCGCGGTGGCCTCGGTCGTGGTGAAGACGCGCCAGCATCTCGCCGCGGTGGTGGTGCACGACCGGGTCCTCGTGCTCGACGTGCTGCGGTACGCCTCCGAGCTGCGCGAGCCGGCCCGGGTCCAAGTGCCCGCCACGGTCAAGATCGCGGACCGGGAGCTCAAGATGGCGGAGCGGCTGATCGCGGAGATGACCGAGGACTGGGATCCCGCGCAGTACCACGACGAGTACCGGGACGAGCTGCTGGCGTTCATCAAGAAGCGCAGCCGGTCGGGCAAGCTGGTGACGGCGCCGGAGACGGAGGAAGAGGCCACGCCACGCAAGCGGGCCGACATCATCGACATCGCGGAGCTGCTCAAGCAGAGCCTCGCCAAGACGGGAGAGGACCGGCGCCGGCCTCGTCGACGCAAGTCCGCCTGAGCGGTGAGCCTCGCGGTCTATCGTCGCAAGCGGGATTTCGCTCACACACCGGAGCCCCGGGGGCGCCCCCGTCGGGCCGCGAAGCGTCTCTCCTTCGTGATCCAGCGCCATGCCGCGAGCCACCTGCACTATGACTTCCGGCTCGAGCTGGACGGCGTGCTGAAGAGCTGGGCGGTGCCGAAGCAGCCGGCGCCGGTCGCGGGCCAGAAGCGTCTGGCCGTGCACGTCGAGGATCACCCCCTCGAGTACGGAAGCTTTCACGGGGAGATCCCGGAGGGGCACTACGGCGCCGGCCAGGTCGCGATCTGGGACCGGGGCTGGTGGGAGCCGGCGGGCGACCCGCGCGCCGGCTATCGAAAGGGCTCGTTGAAGTTCGTCCTGCACGGGCGCAAGCTCCGCGGTGGCTGGGCGCTGGTGCGCATGCGTGATCGAGACGGCGATCGGAAGCCCGCGCGAAAGGAGAACTGGCTGCTGATCAAGGAGCGAGACGCGCCCGCCCGCTCGAAGCCCGCCCGGGCGAAGCCAGCCCGCGCGAAGCCGGCATGACGCTGCCCGCGTGGGTCGCGCCCCAGCTCGCCACGCTGGTGTCCGGGCCGCCGCCCGGAGACGGGTGGGTGCACGAGATCAAGCTCGACGGCTACCGGATCCTGCTCCGGATCGAGCGCGGCCGCGTCAAGCTGCTCACCCGCAACCGCCAGGACTGGACCGCGCGGTTCCCCACGGTGGCGGAGGCCGCGGCGGTGCTCCCGGTGAAGGAGGCGCTGCTGGACGGCGAGATCGTCGCGCTCGATCGGGCCGGGGTCTCGAGTTTCCAGGCACTTCAGCAGGCCGATCAGCTCGAGGCCGGCCGGAGCCTCGTCTACGTGGCCTTCGACCTGCTCTTTCTCGACGGACGTGACGTGCGGCCGCTGCCGCTGGTGGAGCGCAAGACGCTCCTGGCCCGGCTGCTCAAACGGCGCCGCGGCCGCCTCCGATACTCCGAGCACTTCGACACTCCCGGCCAGCGGGTGTTCGATCGCGCCTGCCGCCTGGGCCTCGAGGGTATCATCGCGAAGCAGAGGAGCGCGTCGTATCGCTCCGGGCGCGGGTCGGCGTGGCTCAAGGTGAAGTGCGTGGCGCGGCAGGAGCTCGTGATCGGCGGGTACACCGACCCGGACGGCGCGCGCGCGGAGTTCGGCTCGCTGCTCCTCGGGGTGCACGACCGCGACGGCCACCTCGTCTACGCCGGGCGCGTCGGCACCGGGTTCGACCAGACCACGCTCGAGCGCCTGGGCGCGCGGCTGCGCAAGCTCGAGCGGCGCGACTCGCCGTTCGCGCCCCACGGCCCGCGGCCGCCCGCCCGCGCGCACTGGGTGAGGCCCGAGCTGGTGGCCGAGGTCGCGTTCACCGAGTGGACGCGCGACGGGCTGCTGCGCCATCCCGCGTTCCAGGGCCTCCGCGAGGACAAGCCCGCCTCCCGGATCGTCCGCGAGACGGGCCGCATCCCGAGACCGGCGCGCGCGCATCCGATCGCGGGCGGCAGCGACGGTCCGGTCGAGGTGGCCGGCGTCACGCTCACGCATCCGGACCGCGTCCTCTTCCGCGACCAGGCGATCACCAAGCTCGGCCTCGCCCGCTACTACGAAGCGGTCGCGGACTGGATGGTGCCCCACGTGGCGGATCGGCCGCTGAGCATCGTCCGCTGTCCCGAGGGTGAGCGCGGCGCCTGCTTCTATCAGAAGCACGCCGCGCCGGGGGTCCCGAAGCAGGTCAAGCGCGTGCGCATCCGCGAGCGCGGCGGCGGCACCGCGTCGTACCTCTACGTGGACGATCTGGCGGGCGTCGTCGCCCTCGCCCAGATCGGGGTGCTCGAGATCCATCCCTGGGGCACGCGGGTCGAGCGGCTCGAGCGGCCGGATCGGCTCGTCCTCGATCTCGATCCGGCGCCGGGCCTGCCGTGGGCGCGCGTGGTGGAGGCGGCCGAGGAGTCGCGCGCGCTCCTGAAGGACCTCGGCCTCGTGAGCTTCGTGAAGACCACCGGCGGCAAGGGGCTCCACGTGGTGGTGCCGCTCCGTCCCGAGGCGGGCTGGGACGCGCTGCGATCGCTGGGCGAAGGTATCGGCGCCGAGATGACCCGCCGGGCGCCGGAGCGCTACACGATCAATCCGCTGAAGGCGGCCCGGCGCGGTCGTATCTTCATCGACTATCTGCGGAACGTGCGCGGCGCGACCTCGGTGGCGGCCTACTCGCCACGCGCGAAGCGGGGCGCGCCGGTCTCCACGCCGCTCGCCTGGTCCGAGCTCTCGGCGAAGACGAGGCCGGAGTCATTCACCGTCGAGACGGTGCTGAAGCGACTCCGCAAGGATCCCTGGGCCGATTTCTTCTCCGTGGATCAGGCGATCACGGCACGGACGACGCGCGCGCTGGCTCCGCCGGCCGCGCCGCCGGCCTCCCGACGGCCGGGCCGGGCCCGTCGTCGGAGCGCGTGACGTGGGCACTCTGGTCCCGGCGCCTGCCACCGCCTCCGCCCAGTCGATTGATGCGGCGGCGTCCGGCCGGTTGCGATACGTCAGCGACACCGCCCCCGGCATCGCCCGCATCAGAAGCGGCCGCGGGTTCCGGTACCGGGCCGCCGACGGCGGGCCGATACGCGATGGCCAGACGCTCGCCCGGATCCGAGCCCTCGCCATCCCTCCCGCCTGGACCGACGTGTGGATCTGCCCGGCGCCGAACGGGCACATCCAGGCGGTGGGACGGGACGCGCGAGGCCGCAAGCAGTACCGGTATCATTCGCGCTGGCGCGAGATCCGCGACGAGACCAAGTACGCCCGCATGATCGACTTCGGCCGCGCCCTGCCGCGCATTCGCCGGCGCGTCCAGGACGACGTGAGCCGCGCCGGCCTCCCGCGCGAGAAGGTGCTCGCCGCCGTCGTGGGGCTGCTGGAGACCACCCTCATCCGGGTCGGCAACGAGGAGTATGCGCGCCAGAACGGATCCTACGGGCTCACGACCCTCCGCGCGAAGCACGTGCGGGTCGACGGGGGCCGCGTGCGGTTCGAGTTCCGCGGCAAGGGTGGCAAGCCGCACGTGGTCGCGCTCACCGACCGCCGGCTGGCGCGCGTGGTCCGGCAGTGCCAGGACCTGCCCGGTCACGAGCTGTTCCAGTACGTGGACGACGACGGCCAGCGGCAGACGATCGACTCGGCCGACGTCAACGCCTACCTTCGGGAGATCTTCGGAGCCGAGTTCACCGCCAAGGACTTTCGCACCTGGGGCGGCACCGTGCTCGCCGCGGTGGCGCTGCGGGGGCGGGACCCGGGTAGTCCTACGCGCGCCCGGAAGCACATCACGCAAGCCGTGGCGGCGGTCGCCCAGCAGCTCCGGAATACGCCCGCCATCTGCCGGAAGTGCTACATCCATCCCGCGGTCCTCGAGGCCTTCCAGGAGGCTGCGCTGGGTCCGCCGGTGACCATCGTGGGGCGTCCACGCGCCGGGCCCCGCTTTGCGCTGCAGCCGGACGAGCGCGTGGTGCTCCGTCTGCTCGAGCGGCGGCGCCCCGTCCGATGATCCGTCGTCGCGGCCGGGGGAACGATCTCGATGGCCGTGCGCCGGACGCGAGCCCGGTCGTCTTGCTGGTGATCGACGCGATCAACGATTTCACCTTCGAGGGCGCCCGGGAGGTGCTCGCCGGAGCGGGGCCCATGGCGGAGCGGATCCGCCGGCTGAAGGGCCGGGCCCGGCGCGCCGGCGTCCCGGCGGTCTATGTGAACGACAACTTTGGCCGCTGGCGGTCCGACTTCCGGAGGGTCGTCGCGCACTGCGGCCGGCGGGCCTCCCCGGGCCGCGTCGTGACCCGGCGGCTCCGTCCCGACGCGCGGGACTATTTCGTCCTGAAGCCGCGGCATTCGGGGTTCTTCTCGACGACCCTGGAGCTCCTGCTGGAGCATTTCGAGGCGAGGACGCTGATCCTCACCGGGCTTCTGACCGACATCTGCGTGCTGTTCACCGCGCAGGATGCCTACATGCGGGGCTACGAGCTCGTCGTGCCGCCGGACTGCGTGGTGGGCCGGACGCCGACCGACCACACCCGGGCGCTCGCCCACATGCGGCGCACGCTGAAGGCGGACATGCGCGACTCGATCGAGCTCGACCTCGCTCGTCTGGCGCGGACGGCGAGCCGAGTCGGCGCCCGGGACCGACGCGCATCCTAGAGGCGGATCACGGCTCGGCCGGCCACGGCGCCGGCACCACCGGCCGCGCGGCCACCAGCTCCTCGACGGAATGGCCGTGCACGCTCCCGTCCTGGGCGCAGCTGATCATGCGCTCGCCGTTTCGCAGGACCTGCCACTCGACGAACGCCTCACGCAGCTCTCCCGCGGTGAAGTAGTCCACGATCTCCCCCTTCTCTTCGTGCACGTGCCGGTCGGTGAAGACCACGTGCGCCTGGTGCCCGCCCGGGCGCGTCATGGCCGCGAGGCGCCGGAATAGGCACCGGCGCTCGCTCCGGGGCACGTAGTGGATGGTGCCGCACGAGAAGATCAGGTCGAAGCGGCCCGCGGGCAACACCTCGGTCATGTCGCCCTCGATCCAGCGCACGCGCACGCGGCGCTGGCGGGCCAGGCGCCGCGCCTTGTCGAGACCGCCGGCGGCCTCGTCCAGGCCGGTGACCATCGCGCCCAGCCCGGCGAAGAACACGCTGTCGCGTCCCTCGCCGCAGCCCAGGTCCAGCACCGCGTCGCCGGGCCGGACGAGGCAGGCCACCTCGCGCGCCCAGTCCGACGGCGCGGTGCCGAAGACGTAGCGTCCCGGCTCTCGCGCGTACTCGCGCGCCCACGGGCTCCACGTTCGCATCGTGGTCATGCTGGGCACGTCGACGAGAGTTGCAACCGAGGTGCCACCGAGGTCCGCCGAGGAAGCGGGCCGAAACGCGGGGTTCCGGAGGCGGAACGACGCCTCGCGAGAGAACCGGGAAACTTTGACCGGAAGTTTGGGGCGGCGGCCCAACGGCTAGTCGCGCAGCCGCCTGACCTGACTCTCCGCGTCAGTGATCGGCGAGCCCCCGTGCATCATGGCCCGGGCGAACTCGAGCATCGGATACCCGTTCCGGGCCTCCTCCTGGAACCGGTGGGCGAAGCCACCGGACGAGATGTCCTCGAGGATCTTGCGGAAGCTCTCGGCCATCCCCTCTCGATCCATCTCCAGCGTGCGCTGGATGCCGCCGAAGACCGCGGTCGGCCCGTGATCCTCGGAGGCGCGGAAGAAGCCGCTCTCGCGGAAGCCCTGGAAGACCGCCTCCATCTCGCCCGACATGTACATCTCCAGGACCAGCGCCTCGCCGGGCACGCCGGCGTCGCGCGCGACGTCGAAGGCGGTCATGATCGCCATGCCCAGGACGGCTCCGACCGTCTGCTCCACGAAGAGATCGAGCGTGGCCTCGACCTTGGCGCTCATCTGCACGGCACCGGCCTGGAGGGCGCCGAGGCCGTCGGCGAGCCCCAGCATGCGCTGTCGGGCCCGCCCGCTCCGATCCGCCTCCACGCCGACGCAGGCCCAGAAGCCGCGCCCCTCCTGGTAACGCGTCCGCGCGGTCTGGCCGGCCATGCGGGGCGCCACCAGGAGCACGTCCACGGTCTCGGGCGGATGGATGAGGCCGAAGGCTACGCTGTAGCCGGAGCCGAAGGCGATGGCGCTCCCGGGTCTGAGCGCGGGCGCGATCTCGGTGGCGAACACCAGGGGGATGACCTCGTCGCTGAGAAGGATGAACACGATGTCGTCGGTCGCGGCGGCCGCGATGGGGACCACCTCGAACCCCTCGGCCCGGGCGCGCTCGGCGTACTCGTCCTCCCGGTTGCCGATCCGGACCTTGGCCCCGGAATCCCGAAGATTGAGGGCGGCCGTGCGGCCCAGATTCCCGTAGCCGAGCACCGCGACCGCTTCCCCGGCCAGGGCGGCTGGGGGAGCATCGGCCGCGCGGTACAGCTTGACGCTCGTCTCTCCTGGAGTCGTCATGGTCGTCCTCCCCGGCTACCACCCTCTCACCGGGTTACATTGGAAAGTGCCGGTCAATATGCGCGCCCGCGCATGGTGGGCACCATTGGACCATAGTCCTACCCCGGGTCGCCTCGTGCTAGGGTACCCCGCAGAACGGGAGGGATCCAATGGCCCTGATCGACAAGAGCGAGTTCGTCGGCCTCGATGGCGTGGCTCACCTCTGCACCGGCGGCGAGGCGCCGTGGCTGCGCGCGCACACCGCCGCCTGCGAGCGCTTCGGCGCGCTCAAGAGCGCGGGCATGGCCGGGCGCGAGGAGATGTTCGTCATCGGCGAGCGGGCGCGCACCCGCGCCGCGCGGCTGCTGGGCGTCGAGCCCGGCGAGGTCGCCTTCCTGGCCCATTCCTCGGAAGGGCTCAACCAGGCGGTGCGCTCGGTGGAGTGGCGCGCGGGCGACAACGTCGTCTTCGCCGACGTCGAGTACCCCTCGCTGATCTACCCGGCGGCGCTCCTGCGGGAGCGGGGCGTGGAGCCGCGGGTGGTCCGCGCGCGCGGCCACTACGTGGCGATGGACGATCTGGCCGCGCGGGTCGACCGGCGTACGCGGCTCCTGCTCGTCAGCCACGTGAGCTATCTCACCGGGCAGCGCCTCGACCTGGTCCGCTGCGCCGAGCTGGCAAACCGCGCGGGCGCGCGGCTGGCGGTGGACGCCACGCACGCGGCCGGTGTGGTCCCGGTGCCCGGCGCGCTCTGCGACTTCGTGGTGTCGAGCTGCTACAAGTGGCTGCTGGCCACCCACGGCGTCGGGCTCTTCGCCTACAGCGCGCGGCGCGTGGGCGAGCTGCAGCCGGCCACCGTCGGCTGGCACAGCGTCGGCCATCGCGGCGGCCTCGAGGATCCGCTCGCGATGCCGTGGCGAGCGGACGCCTCGCGCCTCGAGGCGGGCAACCCGAGCCTGCTCGGCCTGGCCGTACTCGACAGCGCGCTGGCGCGCCTCGAGCGGATCGCCCCGGCGGACGTCCTGCGTCACGCGCAGGAGCTCGGGACCGAGCTGATCGAGGGCCTCAAGACGCGCGGCTGGCCGGTGATCACGCCCGACGCGCCCGAGGAGCGCGGGGGCAACGTGTGCTTCCTCGCCGAGGACGCGGCCGGGCTCGCCGCGAAGCTGGCCACCGAGCGGGTGCTGGTGTGGGGCGGCGAAGGGCGCATCCGCGTCTCGCCCCACGTGCACGACGACCGCGACGATGTGGAGCGCTTCTTCGAGGCGCTGGATCGGGTAGCCACCCGGCCTCAGCCGAGCCGCAGCTTCATCCCTTCGTGAGAGGCCACGAAGCCCAGGCTCTCGTAGAAGCGCCGGGCGTCGGGGCGGGCCTTGTCGGTGGTGAGCTGCGCCATGTGGCAGCCGCGCTCGCGGGCCCGCGCGATCGCCCACTCGAAGAGGGCCTTCCCCGATCCCTGTGACCGCTCGCCGCTCGCCACGCGCACGCCCTCGATCAGGGCGCGCCAGCCGCCCTGGTAGGTGAGGGAGGGGAGATACGTAAGCTGCAGCACGCCCACGACGCGCTCGCCGCGGCAGGCCACCACGAGCTCGTTGTTGGGATCCGCGTCGATGGCGCGAAAGGCCCGCGCGTAGGATTCGGGGAGCGGGTGCTCGTCGCGCTCCCGCGTGGCTCCGAGCGGGTCGTCGGCGAGCATGCGCACGATGTCGGGGACGTCCTCCGCGCGGGCGCGGCGAAACGCGAGCGGCGGCTCAGGCATGCGCCACCTCGATGGCCAGCTCGCGCACGAAGCAGCCCGTGCCGCCGACGCGCACGTGGCACCGGCCGTCGCGCCGCGCCACCCAGACCCGCACGCGCCCGTCGCGGCCGATCTCCTGCCCCTGCTCGACCACCAGCGGCGAGGGCCCCTCGTCCGCGATGAACTCGCGATGGTACGCGCCGAGCACGCCGGAGGCGGTGCCGGTGACCGGATCCTCCACGGTGCCCGACCGCGGCGAGGAGAAGTGGCGCGCGTGCATGTGCGCGTCCGGGTCGATGGTCTCGAGGCAGAACGGGTGGATGGACGCGCCGGGCCGCTCGGTGAGCACCGAGGGGAAGTCGGCGGTGAGCGGCCTCATGCGCCGGATCGCGCCGAGCCCCTGCACCGGCACCACCAGGGTCCAGAGGCCGGTGCTGCCGTAGAGGATCGGCAGGTCGGCGCGCAGATCGTCCGGCGCGATGCCGAGCACGCGCGCGAGCGCGGCGGGATCACCCGCGAAGGATTCGAACTGGGCGGGCGCCTGGGCCATGATCACGACCGGCTCGCCCGCGCCGCCCAGCTCCACCGTGACCGGCAGGAGTCCGGCGCGCGTCTCGAGCGTGAGGCGCCGCGGGAATCCGCCGCCGGGCAGCCGGCCGTGCTGGTGGAGCGCCACGAAGGAGCCCACGGTGGCGTGGCCGCAGAGGTCCACCTCGTGGCCGGGCGTGAAGTAGCGCAGCCGCAGGTCGGCCCGGGTCGACCGCAGCACGAAGGCGGTCTCGTTGAAGCCGACCGCCTGCGCGATCGCCTGCATGGTCGCGTCGGAGAGCCCGTCCGCGTCGAGCACGACGCCGGCGGGATTGCCCATGCCGGGCCGCGGCGCGAAGGCGTCGACGTGCAGCACGCGGGCGGGCATCGCGCCTCAGCGGGCGCGGCCCGCGGGCTTGTGTACGCGCGCGGCGGAGGCCGGGAACTTCGCGAGCTTGTCCGCGGGCCGGCGGGGGCGCGGCACCAGCTCGCCGCCGCAATTGGGACAGCGGCCGTGGAGCACGGTCTCCGCGCAGGCGCGACAGAAGGTGCACTCGAAGGAGCAGATGCGCGCGTCCTCCGCGCCCGGCGGCAGATCCCGATCGCAGCATTCACAGCCCGGCCGCAGCTCCAGCATGTATATTCTCCTCTCGGTTGGTGAGCATAGCATCCGAGCCCAGGAGGAGGAGATGGCCAAGAGCGCGGTGACGCCCGAGCGGTTCGCCAAGGGCAGGACCTTCGACGAGTACGTGACCTATGTCGGCAGCGCGGAGAATCTCGCCCGCGAGGCGTTCGGCAGCTACTTCCCGGACGGCGGGGCCAAGCCCGCCCCGCGCAAGGACAACAGCGCGGTGTTCCGCGAACGCTACGCGCGGGCGCGCCTCCACGACTACCAGGCCTCCGCGATCAAGTGGCTGGCGGCCCAGCCGGGCGGCCCCGCGAAGATCCTGGTGATCTCGGAGGACTGGTCGTCCGACTGCCGCCGCGACCTGCCGTGGCTCGCGCGGCTGGCCGAGGCGGGCGGCCTCGAGCTGCGCATCTTCAACCGCGACGGCCGGAAGGTCCTGGGCACGCGGCGTCCGGATCCGGCCGGCGCGCCGGACGGCAACCACGACCTCATGCTCGAGTTCCTGAACGCCAGGAACGGCGCGGAGTGGGCCTCGGTGCCGGTGGTGGCGGTCTACACCAAGGATCTCCAGGAGCTCCACCGCTACATGGAGTACCCGGCCATCTACCACAAGGATCCGGTGCGCGCCCACCAGCAGGCCGCGCGCGGGGCCGAGACGGAGGAGCAGGGGCGGGACCGCGGGATGCGGGAGTTCGCGGCCATGCAGGCCGGCCCGTTCTTCGACCTCTGGGCGGCCGCGTGCGTGGACGAGATCCTGGCCGCGCTCTACGAGAAGCGGATCCTCGCGACGACGTCAGCCGGCTGAGCGGAAGGAGCGCCGGGTTGTGGGTGTCCGGTGAGCTTGCTACCATGGGCCCGTGATGAATCGAGTGTGGGCGCTGGTCGCCATACTGTTCCTGTGTGATCTGGCCATGCCCCTGTCGCCGGGGGCGTTCCAATTCGACCCCGGACAATCTCTCGAGATTGCACGGCGTGTGTCGATTCAGACCGCCTCTGTCCAGCTGCCTGCGGCCCCCCATCGGTTCCCGGCCATCGCGCAGGCGGCTCCGATGCCGCGTGCGGCGGCGCTGCGCCGAGCGGCCACGTCTCCTCGCACCTTTGTCCCCTTCCGGAATCCGCAGGACGAATCCGAAGCGCTGACTTCCGAAGCTGACCCGCCGCTTCCCGCCTAGCGGCTGGCCGCTTCTGCTCCGGTGTAGTCCAGCGGCAGAAGTCCGCCGTCTGGAGCCCGTGACCTTCCTGACCCGACTGCTGAGCCGAGGTGAATAGGGGTGGACAATCTTGCTCTGATCCTCACGTTGGCCGCCGGATTCATCGGAGCGCTGACCTTCGGCTACGTCACCCACCGCCTCGGCTGGTCTCCCATTGTCGGATACCTGCTGGCCGGCGTTCTCGTCGGGCCGTACACCCCCGGGTTCGTGGCCGACAAGCACCTCGCCGATCAGCTGGCGGAAGTGGGCGTGATCTTGCTGATGTTCGGCGTCGGTCTGCACTTTCACCTGAAGGACCTGCTCGCGGTACGAACCGTCGCGATCGCGGGCGCGATCTGCCAGAGCACGGTCGCGACCCTGCTGGGAGCGGCGGCGGCGATCGCATTCGGCTGGAGCTGGTCGGCGGGAATCGTCTTCGGGTTGGCGCTCTCGGTCGCGAGTACCGTCGTGCTCACGCGCGTGCTCGTCGATAACGACGCCCTGCTGAGTCCGACGGGACGCATCGCGATCGGCTGGCTGGTGGTGGAGGACATCTTCACCGTGCTGGTCCTGGTGCTCCTCCCCGTGGTCTCCGTCGCTTCGGGCGCAGATCACACTGCGAGCGTGCCGATCGCAGTCGCTTCGGCCATCCTGAAGCTGGCGGCGTTCGTCGCCTTCACCCTGGTTGCGGGCGGCCGCGTCATTCCCTGGTTCCTGAACAAGATCGCCGAGACGCACTCCCGGGAGCTCTTCACGTTGAGCGTGCTCGCGATCGCCCTGGGCATCGCCGTCGCGTCCACGTATTTCTTTGGCGTGTCGATGGCCCTGGGCGCGTTCCTGGCCGGCATGGTCGTCGGACAGTCCGAGTTCAGCGCCCGGGCCGGGGCGGAGGCACTCCCGATGCGGGACGCCTTCGCGGTGATGTTCTTCCTTTCGGTGGGAATGCTGTTGGATCCTTGGCAGATCATGACCGCGCCCTTGCTGATTCTCGCCACCCTCTCGATCGTCATGATCGGCAAGCCGCTCGCCGCGATGATCATCGTCGCGCTGCTCGGATACCGCTCTCGCATCGGGCTGGGAGTGGCCATCGCGCTCGCCCAGATCGGTGAGTTCTCCTTCCTCTTGGCCGTCCTGGGCAAGGAGCTTGGAGTTCTCCCGGATGCGGCGATCAATCCTATTGTCACCGCCGCCATCGTGTCCATCATGCTCAACCCGATCCTGTATCGGAGTCTCGGCTCGATGGAGGCATTCCTGGCGCGACACCCGAGGCTGTGGCGCCTGCTCAACCGAGGCGCGCATGCCGAGACCTCGACGGCCGCGACCGAGACCCACCCGACACCGGCCTACCAAGCCGTCGTGGTCGGCCACGGCCCGATCGGGCAAACGATAGCCAGGCTCTTGCGAGAGCGGGGAATCGAGCCAACCATCATCGAGATGAATATCGAGACCTTTCGCAGCCTTCGCGCTCAAGGCCAGCGCGCGGTTTACGGCGACGCGAATCAAACGAACGTCCTCGAGCAGGCCGGCGTCGCCAGTGCCCAGACCATCATCCTGAGTGCGTCGGGATCCGCGGGGGCCGCCGAGGTCATCCGGGCCGCGCGCCGGATCAATCCCAGGATCCACGTCGTCGCGCGAGCCGACTACTTGGGCCAGTCAGCGTCCTTGCTCGAGGTTGGCGCCAACGAGGTCGTCTCGGGAGAAGGGGAAGTCGTGCTGGCGATGACCGACAGCATTCTGCGACGGCTTGGAGCGACTCCCGATCAGCTGGACGAGGAACGGGCGCGGATCCGAGCCGAGCTGTTTCACCGAGGAGGGGCCCATGGTTAGGCACATCGCGCCGGTGATGATACGAGACATCATGACGACCCGGCCACGGACCGTCACGCCCAAGACATCCGTGCGCACTCTTCAACACCTGTTCCTCTCGTACGGGTTCAACGCCTTTCCGGTCGTCGATGAGGCAGACGCCCTGCTCGGCATCGTCACCAAGCTCGATCTGCTACGCGTCGTCCGTCATGGCCCGCAACGTCTTCTCCCCGAGCTGAGTGTTCTGTGGGCAGAACACGTCGATGACATCATGAGGCGTCGGGTCGTGACGCTCGCGCCCGATGACTCGGTGGCTACCGCGATAGACCACATGCTCTCGTCCAGGCTACGCAGTCTTCCGGTCGTCGACGGCCGGGGCCGGAAGGTCATCCTGGCCGGCATCGTGAGCCGCGGCGATGTGCTCAGCAGCCTGATGCTCGAAAGCGGTGCTTCTCACTGACCGCGACCAGCGGTCTCACCGGGAGTCGGGTCGAGGGTCGGGCACGAGGTATTGATCCCACCAGCCCGTGGCGGGCTCGATCTGCTCGACGACGTCGATCCACACGCCGGCCGGGTCGAAGAGGCCGAAGCGCCGCTGGCCGAAGGGCTCGTCCCGGAGCGACAGGGTGATCGGGGCGCCCTCGCGCGCGAGGCGCTCGTGCTCGGCCCGTGCGTCCTCGACCTGGAACTCGAGACACATGCCCTGGCCGGTGAATTGCTCAGGCCCGGGCGGCGCGGACGGGTGTCTCGGGTGCATGAACGCGAGGCTGGCCGGGCCCGACTCGCCCGCGGTCAGGAGGACGAACCAGGTCGCCTCGAAGACCACCTCGAGCCCGAACCAGCGACGATAGAAGTCGCGGCAGGCGGTGAGGTGCTCGGTGACCACGATCGGGTAGAAGCTCTGGAGCCGCATGATGCCTCCGCGCGTCAGTGGTGGACGCGGACCAGCCACGCGCCCTGGTGACAGACCCATTGCTCGCCGACGGCGCCGTCCGCCGCGTCCACGACGGGCCCGGTGGTGACCTGGCCCGCGGGTCCCGTGCGCCACGGCTCGTGCCGGACGACGAACGCGGTCAGCGGCAGCCTAGCGTCGTGCAGCACCCGGAGCGCGGCCGGCTCGTTGATGGCGACGATCACGTTCGGGCACTCGAGGCGCCGCGTCTGATGCCGGTCCACCACCACGATGACGACGCGGCCGTCCTCCGCGTGCCGCTCGTCGCGCCGGCACCAGAAGATGCCGCTGTCCCGATCCGCCGGCGAGAAGTAGCCCGCCGCGTAGTGAAGCGGCCGGCCGGCGCAGCCGCTCTGCTCGGCCAGGCGGGCGAGCGCCGGATCGGCCTCGAGCGTCGCGGCCGAGAGGGGCAGGCCCAGCAGGAGCGCCAGGCCCAGGCTCGCGATGCGGATCACGCGCGGATCTCCATGGACTTGATCAGGCCGTCCTCGAACGCGTAGACGTGCTCGACGGTGGCCTCCTTGAGGACGGCGCCGGCCAGATCGCGCACGAGCTGACGCACGGTCACCGCGACCCGCCCGTCCGCCTCGACGGCGAAGCCGCGCGGCTCCACGCGCGGATCGACGACGGCCCACTGGCGCGTCCAGTAGGCGCGGACGGCGGCGTGGCCGACCATCGTGCCGCCTTCCATGCCGTTGGGCCAGATCACGTCGGGATGCATCACGGCCAGGACCGTGGCGATGTCGCGCGCGTTGAAGGCGGCGTAGGTGCGCTCGAGCACGGTCCGCTCGGCGGTCATGCCGATCGCGTCTTCGCCCGCCGGCGCGCCGTCTTGCGATGATAGGTGAGCGCGGTCATGCGGATCGTGCGGCCGCTCCCCGTCGTCGTCACGTAGGCCGGCTCGCCCCAGAAGACTCTCGCAATGTCCGGCCGCGCGAACGGGCGCGCGCGGCCCATCACTCCACCAGGTAGTCGGCTCGCCCGATCACCGACGGCGGGATGATCAGGCCGAGGGCCTTCGCGGTCTTGAGGTTGATGAACAGCTCGAGGGTGGTCGGCTGCTTGACCGGGAGGTCGGCGGGCTTGGCCCCTTTCAGGATCCGGTCGGCGTAGCCGGCGGCGTCCCGGTACATGCTGGGCAGGCTGGCGCCATAGAACATGAGGCCGCCGGCCTCGACGGACTCGCGGTCCCCGTAGACCGTGGGCACGCGGCTCCTGGCCGCAAGCTCGACGATCCGCCGCCGGTGCGTGACGAACAGGATATCCGTCTGCACGAGGAGCGCGCCGGCCCGCTCGGTGGCGAGCGCGGCGAACGCTTTTTCGAGGGTGCCGAGGTCGCGGGCCTCCAGGATCGGGAGCTGGAGCCCCAGCCTTCGAGCCGTCTCGTTCCTTTCCCGCAACAGCGGCGGCGTGTACGGGGAGTCGGGGTTCGTCAGGATCGCCACCCGGGTGACACCCGGCACGGCCTCCTTGATGAGCTCCAGCCGCTTCGCGTTCAGGCTCTGGCCGAGCGCGGTCACCCCGGTGATGTTGCCGCCGGGCCGGGCGAGGCTCATGACGACCCCGTCGGCGACCGGATCGCCCGTGGTCACCATCACGATCGGAATGGTGCTGGTCGCCTTCTTGGCCGCGAGCGCGCCCTGGTTCGAGCCGGTGAGGATGAGATCCATGCGCTGCCGGACGAGCTCCGCGGCCAGCTCGGTGAGGCGCTCGGACCGGCCGCCCGCGTACCGGCTCTCGATGGTGAACGTCTTGCCATCGATCCAGCCCAGCTCGATCAGGCCCTTCCGGAATGGGTCCAGATAGAGCGAATCGACATCGGCCGAGAGCGGCGAGAGCCGGCCGATCCGCACGATCTTCCCCTCTGCCTGTGCGTCGGCGGGGAGCGGCGCGATGAGAATGGCGAGAATGAACACCAGCACGAGGGCAAGCCTGCTGGTGGCTTCGGCCACGGTCACGAGCGGAGCTGGTCGCGCAGGAAGCCGCCCACCGCCGCGTTGTACTCCTCGGGCACCAGCACGGGCGCGAAGTGGCCGCCGGTGCGGAGCACCGCGAGCTTGGCGCCGGGGATCCGGGCCGCGAGCTCTTCCGAGTAGAACGCGGGAGTCAGCGCGTCGTCGCCCGCCACCACCACGAGGGTGGGGCAGCGGATCTCACCCAGGCGCGCGCGCCGGTCGAAGCGCACGATGGCGTCGATGCGGCTGGCCAGCACCTCGGTCGGGGGCGGCGCCGCGGCCAGGCGCTTCATCTCCTCTTCCAGCAGCGCGTCGTGCTCGCTGATCCACTGCGGCGGCCGCAGCATCACCACCGACGCGCGCCAGTAGCTCTCGAAGCCGCGGTGGAGCAGCAGCTCCTTGCGGGTCTCGAAGCAGCGGCGGAAGTACGCGTCCGGCCCGGCCCAGGTCGCGCTCAGCACCAGGCTCCGGATGCGGCCCGGGTGGTCCTGGGCGATGGTCTGGCCGATGGCGCCGCCGGTCGAGTGGCCGACGAAGTGGGCCGTGTCGACTCTCAGACGATCCATCAGCTGGATGGTGTCGGCGGCCATCTGGTCCACCGAGTACTGGATGCGCGAGTGGGTGCTACGGCCCGCGCCTCGGTGATCGTGCACGATCACGCGGAAGTCGCGGGCGAAGTCGCGCACCTGGGGAGCCCAGAAGGCGCCCTGGCCGCCCAGGCCGGGGACCAGCATCAGGACAGGGCCCTGGCCTTGTTCCTCGTAGTAGATGTCGGCGTCGCCGATGGAGACGTGCGGCATGAAGCGTCTACTTGGTGTCGTTCATCCCCAGGCGACGCTCGATGGCGATCACGTCGGTCGGCCGCTCGAACGGCGCGGGCGCGGGATCGCCCGGCGAGCGGGGCCGGCCGATGGCCTCGAAGAAGTGCTCGAGGCCGGGCGGCGTGATGACCCACAGCATCACCAGGTCGTCCTGGGCGCTCTCGTTGATGAGCTCGTGCTTGACGTCGTAGCCGAGGAAGCAGGCGGTGCCGGGGACGAGCGGGTGGCTCTGGCCGTCCACCACCACGCGGCCCTTGCCGCGGAAGCAGATCTGCAGCTCGACCTGGTCGCCGTGCGAGTGCTCGCGCACGCGGCTGCCGGGGGCGATGGTCTGAAAGCCCATCGAATGCCCGGCGAACCCGGTGCGGGCGGGGTAGAGCTTGGGATCGGCGTGGCCGTTGGCGGGGACGGGCTGCCAGTAGGACGGACCGTCTTCCGGCTGCATGACCACCGCGCGTCCGCGGACCTGATCGACCTGGCTGGCTGTCTGGCTCATGATGCCTCCTCCCGGCTCGGGGCCGAGACCGTCAGTGTACCCCAGGAGCCCCTCACCCTGCCCTCTCCCCTGCGGGGAGAGGGTTTCGAGAACCCTCGCCCCCGCAGGGGGAGAGGGCAGGGTGAGGGGGCGGTTTGACCGCCCGGCCAATCTCGGAGATAGTCGCCGCATGAAAATCACCCGCGCACTCGCGATCCCGGCCCTCCTCGTGGCAACGATCCTCCCCGGCCCCGCGGCGGCCCAGGACACGCCCCGCCCGGGCGGCGTGCTGAAGGCGGCGATGATCGGCGAGCCGCCCACGCTCGACCTGCACTGGACGACCGCGGTCATCACCCAGGAGATCGCCTTCCACATCTACGAAGGCCTCTTCACCTACGACGCGAAGTTTGCGCCGATCCCCCTGCTGGCCGAGTCGCACGCGATGACGCCCGACGGCCGCCGCCACACCATCGGGCTCCGCAAGGGCGTGCGCTTCCACACCGGCAAGGAGATGACCTCGGCCGACGTGGTGGCCTCGCTCAACCGCTGGGGCAAGGTGGCGACCACCGGCAAGGCGGTGTGGCGCGCGGTCGAGGCGGTCGAGGCCCGGGACCCGCACACCGTGGTGATCCACCTCAAGGAGCCGTCGGGCTCGCTGCTCTATGCCTTCGGCAGCCCGAACAACGGCGCGTCCATTCATCCCAAGGAAGTGATCGACGCGGCGGGGGACGGGCAGATCAAGGAGTTCATCGGCACCGGCCCTTACCGCTTCGTCGAGCACCGGCCCGACCGGCACATCAAGCTGGCGCGCTTCAAGGACTACGCGGCCCGCAAGGAAGCGCCGGACGGCTACGGCGGGAAGCGCACCGCGTACCTCGACGAGATCCTGTTCATCCCGGTGCCGGACGTGGCGGTGCGCCTGGCCGGCGTGGAGACGGGGGAGTACCACTTCGCCAACCAGATCAACCAGGACAAGTACGACGGGATCAAGACCCGTGGCGACATCGCGGCCGCCGCGGTGAAGCCCTACGGCTGGATCACCGCGGTGCCGAACCACAAGCAGGGCGTGATGGCGAACAAGAAGGTCCGCCAGGCGCTCCAGGCCGCGCTCGACATGGAGCCGATCATGGCGGCCGGTGTCGGCAACAAGGATTTCTACCGCCTCTCCGGCGCGCTCTTCTATCCGGAGCAGGCCGCGTTCTACTCCACGACCGGGGTCACCGGCTACAACCTCAAGAGCAAGGACCGCGCCCGCGCGCTCCTGAAGGAAGCGGGCTACGCCGGTCAGCCGGTGCGCTGGGTCACCACCAAGGAATACGAGTGGATGTACAACACCGCGGTGGTGGCCAAGCAGCAGATGGAGGAGGCCGGCTTCGTGGTGGACCTCCAGGTGGTGGACTGGGCCACGCTGGTGCAGCGGCGCAACAAGGCGGAGCTCTTCGATCTGTTCTCGACCGGATTCACCTTCAACCCCGACCCCGCGCTGGCGTCGGCGCTGCAGTGCAACTGGCCCGGGTGGTGGTGCGCGGAGGAGAAGGACAAGCTGATGGCCGACCTCGCGCGCGAGACCGACCCCAAGAAGCGCCGCGCCATCATCGAGCGGCTGCAGGCGATCTTCTACGAGGACGTGGGGCGCATCAAGCTCGGCGACTATTACACGCTGCAGGCGATGCGGAAGGACCTGCGCGGCTTCAAGCCGGGCCCCTATCTGTATTTCTGGAACGCGTGGCTCGCGAAGTAGCCCCTCACCCTGGAGCCCCTCACCCTGCCCTCTCCCCAGAGGGGAGAGGGTGATTCGCTGATCGGGGTGAGGGGCGGTCTATTCGGGCCGCAGCACCCGCCCGGGCAGCGCGCCGGTGTGCTCACCGTCGGCGATGACCACGCGCCCGTTCACCAGCACGTGGCCGATGCCGGTCGGGTACCGGTGCGGGTCCTCGTAGGTCGCCCGGTCGGCCACCGTCGCCGGGTCGAACACCACCACGTCGGCCTTCGCCCCCGGGGCGAGCACGCCGCGGTCGGCGAGGCCCAGGCGCCGCGCGGGTAGCCCGGTCATCTTCCACACCGCGCTCTCGAGCGACAGCACGCGCTCGTCGCGCGCGTAGCGGCCGAGCACGCGCGGGAACGTCCCGTAGCTGCGCGGGTGCGGTTTGCCCACGGCGAGCGGGCCCTCGGCGGCGAGCGACGAGCCGTCGGAGCCGATCATGACGTGCTCGTGGACGAGCGCGCGCCGCAGGTCCGCCTCGTCGAGCTGGAACAGGATCATGTAGCCCTTGCCCTGCTCGGCCACGATCAGCTCGATGGCCGCGTCGAGCGGATCCTGCCCGCGCGCGGCCGCGATCTCGGCGATACGCCGGCCCTGCGCGTCGGGCCGCGAGGGCGAGTACGCCACCATGATGTCGGACCAGTCGAGCCCGCGCAGCAACGTCTCGCCGCCGCCCGTCAGGTCCCGGCGGATGCGGTCGCGCGTCGGGCCGTCGGCCAGGCGCTTGAGCATCGCGTCGATGCCGCCCTCGAGCACCCAGTCGGGTAGCAGCGTGCGCAGCGTGGTGCTGGAGGCGGTGTAGGGATAGACGTCGCCCATCACGTCCTGGCCCTGGGCGCGCGCGGCGTCGATGAGCGCGAGCGCGTCGGCCACCCGGCCCCAGTTCGGGCGGCCCGCCGCCTTCACGTGGCTCACCTGCGCGGGCAGGCCGCCCTCGCGCCCGACCCGGATGGCCTCGGCCACCGCGTCGAGCAGGGTCGCGCCCTCGCCGCGGATGTGGCTCGCGTAGAAGCCGCGGCCGCCCGCCGCGCGGCGCGCGATGCCGATGATCTCCTCGGTGGCCGCGTAGGAGCCCGGCGCGTAGATGAGGCCGGTGGCGAGGCCGTAGGCGCCGTCGGCCATCGCCTCGTCCATCATGCGCTCCATGTGGGCCTGCTCGCGCGCGGTGGGCGAACGGCGCGCGAAGCCCATCGCGGCGAGCCGGAGCGTGCCGTGGCCGATGAGCTGGGCGACGTTGAGCGCCACCCCGTCGCTCTCGTAGCGCGCCAGGTAGTCGCCCACCGAATTCCAGGAGAAGTCCATCCCGGGCGGCACGTAGAGGGCGAAGCCCTGCATCTCGCTCCGGTACTCGTCCGAGACCGGGGCGGGGAGAAGCCGCAGTTGCCAACCACCTCGGTGGTCACGCCCTGGCGAATCTTCGACTCGGCGCGGCGGTTGCCCCAGAGCCGCCAGTCCGAATGCGAGTGCATGTCGATGAAGCCCGGGGTGACGGTGCGGCCCGCCGCGTCGATCGTGCGTCCGGCGGGCTCGGCCGCGAGGTCGCCCACGGTGGTGACGCGGTCGCCGGTGACCCCGACGTCGGCGCGGCGCGCGGGCGCGCCGGTGCCGTCGATCACCTGCCCGCCCGTGATCTTGAGGTCGAGCACGGCGCTAGTAGCGGCGGTCGTCCAGGTCGAGCAGCGGGAACGCGCTCGTCACGTGGGGCAGGGTGACCGGCGGGGCGGGGTGCAGGTACGACGGATCGAGCTGGGCCAGGCTGTGCACGCCGAGGAGCCCCATCGCGATGCGGATCTCGTCCTCGAGCAGCTCGAGCGTGCGCACGAGTCCCGCGTCGGCCGCGGCGGCCAGCCCGAGGCAGGACAGGCGCCCGAGCCCGACCACCTGCGCGCCCAGCGCGATGGCCTTGACCACGTCGGTGCCGCGCATGAAGCCGCCGTCCACCATGACCACGCTGCGCCCCGCCACCGCCTTCACCACCTCGGGCAGCACCTCGATCGAGCCGCGTCCGTGATCGAGCTGGCGGCCGCCGTGGTTGGAGACGTAGACCGCGTCGACGCCGTGGTCGCACGCGATGGCCGCGTCCTCGCCGGTGGCGATGCCCTTCAGGATCAGCGGGATGTCGTGGCGGTCCTTGAAGCGCTTGACCTGGTCCCACGAGAGCGCGGCCTGGAAGTCCTGGCCGGTGGCGCGCAGCCGCCACGGCTTGACGAAGCGCCGGGCCAGATCGCGCTCGCGCCGGCTGTAGACCGCGGTGTCCACCGTCATGCAGAAGACCGCGTAGCCGTTGTCCTTCGCGCGCTTGACGTGGTCGTCCACGAAGGCGTCGTCGCCGCGGACGTAGAGCTGGAAGATGCGGAAGTTGTCGGGGGCCGCCGCGGCGGTGGCCTCGAGGCCCGGGTTGCACGCCGAGCTGAGCATCTGCGCCACTCCGAACGCGGCGGAGCCCTTGGCCGCGGTGGCGGCGCCGCCCGGGGTGAACGACTCGATCGACCCGATGGGCGCCAGCATCACCGGAATGCGCAGCCGCCGCCCGAAGAACGTGGAGCTGGGATCGATGCGCGAGACGTCGCGCAGCACGCGCGGCCGGAACGCGAGGCTGTCGATCCCCAGGCGGTTGCGGCGCAGCGTGGTCTCGGTCTCGGTGCCGCCCACCAGGTAATCCCAGGGGCCGGGGGCCAGGTTCATGCGGGCGGCGCGCACGATCTCGTGCAGGGTCTGGAACTTGTCTTCGAGCTCGGAGGTCATGGGCTCTCTCTCGGATGTCACGCGTGACGGTGGCTTTCGGGCAGCCCGAAGCGGGCCGCGGTGCTGCTCTCGGTGTCGAACTCGATGAGCACGGCCGCGTCCTTGCCGACCACCCACGCGTCGTGGCCGGGCTCGATCACCACCGCGCGCGGCGCGGCGAGGTCGAAGGCGCAGCCGTCGGCGTAGGTGCCGCGCACGCGGCCGCGGGCCAGGAACCCGACGTGGGCGTGCATGCAGAGGGGCGTGTTCACGAGCGGCTTCATGTGGGTGGACCAGCGGAAGCCGGGCGGGTAGCACACGCGCTTCACGCGGCCGTTGGCGGTGCGGGTGGTGTCGATGGACACGCCGCCGATCACGCGATGGTCGGCGCCCGCCATGCGAGACAGCAGCGGATCGCGCGGGGCGCGCGCCGGCGGGTGACCGGGGCGCTTCGAAGCGGGGCGCTTGGAGCGGGCTGGCTTCCGCGGGCGCTTGGGCTTCATGGCGGCTCCTCCTGGCATGCTCGGACCCTCGAGACACTGACCCCCCGCGCCAGGCTTGTCAAGCCCGGGTACAATCGGGAGTCATGTCCGTGCTCCTCGACGCGCGCAATCTGGTCAAGCATCTCGGCGGCCGCCGGGTGGTGGACGGGGTGGACCTCGCCTGCGAGTCCTCGCAGATCGTGGGCCTGCTCGGGCCCAACGGGGCGGGCAAGACCACCACGCTCCGGATGCTGTACGGGTTCCTGCATCCCGACGAGGGCTGCATCCTCGTGGACGGCGTGGAGCTGGGGCGCGACCTGGTGCGGGCCAAGCGCTCGATCGGGGTGTGCACCCAGGACGACACGTTCGACGGCGACTTCACGGTGGAGCAGAACCTCACGATCGCCGCGACCTACTTCCGCCCGCGGCCGGGCGACCTCGCGCGCCGCGTGGCCGAGCTGCTCGAGCGCTTCGAGCTGGGCCCCTACGCGGGCCACAAGCCGGAGACCCTCTCGGGCGGCTACCGGCGGCGGCTCATGATCGCGCGCGCGCTCGTGCACCGCCCGCGCCTGCTCTTCCTCGACGAGCCGACGACCGGCCTCGATCCGCAGGCGCGCATGGGCGTGTGGGATCTCGTGGACGGGCTGCGCGCGGAGGGCCTCGGCATCATCCTCACCACCCACTACATGGACGAGGCGGAGCGGCTGAGCGACGCGCTCACCGTGCTGGCCCACGGCCGCGTGGTGGCGCGCGGCACCGCCAAGACCGTGCTGGGCGACCTGGTGGGCGAGCACGTGATCGTGGTGGACGGCGGCGGCGGCGCGGCGGTGGCGGCCTGGCTCGGGGCGCGAGGACGCGGCGAGCCGGCGAGCGTGCTCGGCGCCTGGCACGTGCCGGTCTCCGGCGAGGAGCTGGCCGAGTTCGCGCGTGCGTTCCCGGCCCTTCGCTACGAGGTGCGCGGCCCCACCCTCGACGACCTCTTCCTCAAGCTCTCGCTCAAGCCATGACGTGGCTGGCTTCGGCGCTCGAGTGGCAGAGCCGCGCGGTGGTGGCGCGGCACCTGCGCGTGTACATGCGCAACTGGCACACCGCCTTCCTACCTCCTGCGCTCGAGCCGGTGACCATGTTGCTCGCGTTCGGGGTGGGGCTCGGGGGCTACGTGGCGAGCCTCGCGTGGGAGGGTCGCCCGATTGATTACATGAGCTACGTGGCTCCCGGGCTGCTCGCCTACGCGACCTTCATGACCGCCATCTTCCAGTCGCTCTTCGGCGCCTTCATCCGCATGCGCTACCAGCGGACGTGGGAGGGGCAGCTCACCACCCAGGTCGCGCTGCCGCACGTGGTCTGGGGCGAGGTGCTGTGGGCGGGGCTACTCTCCACCATGTACGTGGTGATCGTTGCCGCGGTGCTCGCGGGGATGAACGCGAGCGGCTTCCTCGACATCCGGATCGCCCTGTTGCCCGCGCTGCTGCCCATCGTGTTCGTGGCGGCGTGCGGGTTCGCAGCCCTCGGGCTCTGCTTCACCGCGATCGTGCCCACCATCGACCACATGAACCTGCCCATCTTCCTGCTCGTGCTGCCGATGGGCGTGCTCTCCTCGACCTACTTTCCGCTCGAGCACCCCGTGCTGGTTGCGCTCAATGTGGTGAACCCGCTGCATCACCTGGCCCAGGCCTTCCGCGGCATCCTGCTCGGAGGCCCGGTCGCGGGGCACCTGGCCGGCGTGCTGATCCTCTCGGGGCTGCTGCTGGCGATCCTGGTGCCGCTCGATCTCCGCCTGCTGCGGAGGCGGGTGCTCGGAGATTAGTCGAAGGGGGCCCCTTCTGCTGTTCAAGAGGGGGCCCCCTCCGAGCCTCCCCCAGAACAGGTTGCGCGGGCGAAGCCCGCGCTCGGACGGAGGCTACGGGCTCTCCACGACGCGCTCGGTCGGCGCGGTCGGCTTCACCAGCGCGGCGCGGATGCGATCGAAGCGCTTGACGATCTCGCCCCGGAGCTGGCGCCGGCCGATCGTGCGCTTGAGCTCCCCGCCGAGGCCCGCGATCTGGTCGGTGGAGACGCGGTTGGTCGAGAAGATGAGCACCCCGTCCTCGTAGGGCACCGCGCCGGAGAGGATCTGGCTCGCGTTGTAGGAGTGGCCCACGTAGACGTGCCGCTCGACGTAGAGCGCGAGCTGGGGCGTCACGTCCACGAGATGGTGGACCAGGATCGGGTCGGGCCGGCCCTGGACCTGGCGCTTCACCCAGTAGAGCTGGCTGATCGCGGTGGGGCTCTGCTCGGCGGGAAAGCGCAGGAGCGCGTCGGCCAGGCGCGGGGTCAGGTGGCCGACGATCCGCGCGTCGCCCGCGGCCACCCGGAGGACCGCGGCCGGGTCGGTGACGCCGCCGCGGCGCGCGTAGGGCGCCACGCCGTCGAGCCCGCGCGCCTGGAACGCCTGCGCGCGCTCGAGGAGGAGCGCGCGCCACTGAGCCGCGCCGCCCTCCGCCACCGCCGCCCGGTCGGTGGCACGCAGCGTGGCCCGGGCCGCGCGGAACGCCTCGATCTCGGACGCCGAGAGGTTGAGGCGGCCGCCGGCGCACCGCCTCGAAGGCGTCCTGCGCCTCCGCGACCTCGCCGGTCGAGAGCTTGTAGCCCGCGAGCGCGGCCACCGTCGCGTCCGGGGCGAGCGGCCCCCAGGCGGTGATGCTCGGATCCTTCACGACGAGGTCGGGGCTCGTGAGCGCTTCGGCCGCGCGGCCGAGCGGGACGGGCAGGTACATCGCCACGCCCGCGCCCAGCTCGGTCTCGGTGGTCTCGGCCACCTGGTAGCCGATGGTGTCGCCGGCCAGGAGCCGGCGGCGCTGCTCGGCGGAGAGGCGACGGACGTCGAGGACCTGGTTGTCATCCGCCGACTGGGCGTCGGCGACGCCGGCGGGCAAGGGCACGCAGAGCAGGCCGGCGAGGGCGGCCGCCCTGCTCAATCGCGCGAGCATGGTCCTATCTTAAGCGGCTAGACGGCGCCCTCGGGAATATTGACGAGGTTGCGCACCCACTGCCCGGGGACCCTGGCGATGAGCCGTCGCATCCTTCGCCGGGTGTTCTCCGAGAGCCGGCGCTCCATGCGGTTGATGAAGCGGCGGGTCCGGTCGCTGGCCAGGCCCAGGAAGACGAGGCCGGCCGCATAGAACGGGATGCCGGTGATCACCGGGATGAGCCAGCCGACGACGCCGAGCGCGAAGCATACGACCGCGGCGGCCAGGAACACGAGGCGCAGCCAGAACGGGTGGCGCCCGTCCTGCTCCCGGAGGAGGTCCGGCAGGGGGGAGGATGTCATGCTCTTCCAGCGTAACATGCGCGGGTACCGCTTCCCCGTGGCGACGTCCTGTGGCAGACTTTCCGCTGGTCCGGCGGGGAAGCCGGTCATTCGAGGAGGAAGTGCCAATGCCCGAGTCGGTTCCGTCCTCTCTGATCATCGACGCATTCAAGGAGATTTTCCAGTCGGAGCGAAAAGGCGCCAAACGCCAGGACCCGCTCGGCTGGATCATCAGCGTGCCGGACACGCACCAGAAGAGCGTGCTGGCCGCGCTGGACAAGGAGCGTAGCCTGCGCGTCCTCACGTGCTCGACCGAGGACGATGCCAACGCGGTGGCGGCGGGACTCTACATGACCGGCGAGCCGGTGATCGTGATGATCCAGCACGCCGGCCTCTACGCCAGCGTGAACACGATCCGCGGCATCTCGATGGACGGCAAGATCCCGATCTTCTACATGATCGGGCTGCTGAGCCGCGAGAAGGACAAGGATCCGAAGGACTCGCGGCACTCCATGGTGCGCTTCGCCGAGCCGCTGCTGGACGTGTTCAGCATCCCCCACGCCCGCATGGAGGGCCCGGACGACGTGAAGCTGATCGCCCAGTACTACCGGAAGAGCCGCGAGCGGAACGGCCCCGCCGCGGTCCTCGTCGGGCTGGAGACCGCGTGATGATGAAGCCGGAGGAGATCCTCAAGCTGATCCAGGCCGCCCGCGGGACGGCCATCTGCGTGCCCACCATGACCACCTCGCCCGCGTGGCGCAAGATCGCGCCCGACGACCTCTCGGTCGGCTGCATCGGCTTCATGGGCGGCGCATCCGCGATGGGCCTGGGGCTGGCGCTGGGTGCGCCGGACCGGCGCGTGATCGTCTTCGACGGCGACGGCTCGCTGCTGATGCAGCTCGGCTCGATCGCCACCATCGCGGGCGCGGCCCCGCGCAACTTCACGCACCTGCTCTTCAAGAACGGCGTCTACCACACGTCCGGCTCGCAGGAGACGCCGGGCGGGCCGGGGACGGACTTCGCGGCGATGGCCAAGGCGGCCGGCTACCGCAATACCTACACCGTCACCGAGCTCGACGATTTCAAGAAGCGCCTGCCGGGCTTCCTCACCGAGGACGGCCCGATCATGGTGCAGCTCATCACCGGGCTGGCCGACAGCACTCCGATGACCGCGGGCCCGAGCACGCCCTTCCACCAGCAGGTGGCCGATCTGCGCGCAAAGGTGATCGGCGCGCGCTGACCGCGTCGTTCCGAGCGCCGGCTCCGCCGGCGCAATCCGTTTCTTCTAGGGGGAGGCTCGGAGGGGGCCGTCGAGGCCCCCTCCGATTTCTACGCGTAGACGATGCCGAGCGTCTCCGCGACCATGGCGGGGCGCGCGTTGCCCTCGACCTCCATGGTCATCTCGCTGGTGATGCGGAAGCCGTTGTCCTCCACCGGCTCGATCTTGACCAGCTTCTGGCGCAGCCGGACGCGCCCGCCCGCGGGCACCGGCGCGGTGAAGCGCACGCGGTTCGAGCCGTAGTTCAGGCCGCGGCGGCGCTTCTCGATCCTCATGAGGGTCGGGGCGAGCTGGGGGAGGAGCGAGAGCGTCAGGTAGCCGTGAGCGATGGTCTTGCCGTCCGGCATCTCCTTCTTGGCCCGCTCCACGTCCACGTGGATCCACTGGTGATCGCCGGTGGCATCCGCGAACTTGTCGATCATCTCCTGCGTCACGGTGAGCCACTCGGACGGACCCAGCTCCTCGCCCACGTGCTGGAGCAAATCCTGGGGTTTCTCGACCTTGAGCATAGCGTTCCTCCCTCGGGTATGATCTGCGGGCGCCATTATCGCCCAGTCCCAGTCCCGGAGGAAAGCACGCGATGAGTTACGACGCGCCCTTCGCCGGCCTCAAGGTGGTGGATCTGAGCCAGGGGATCGCGGGGCCGTACTCGGCCATGCTGCTGGCCCAGTACGGCGCCGACGTGATCAAGGTGGAGCCGCCGGAAGGCGACTGGGCGCGCGCGCTCGGCAAGCGCTACGGCGACATGACCGCGTTCTCGATCGCGGCCAATCTCGGCAAGCGCTCGATCGTGCTCGACCTCAAGGCGGCCGAGGACCGGGCGATCCTCCGCGGGCTGGTGTCGAGCGCCGACGTGTTCCTCGAATCCTTCCGGCCGGGCGTGGCGGCCCGTCTCGGCTTCGGCTACCCGGAGGTCGAGGCCCTCAACCCGCGCATCATCTATCTCTCGGTCTCGGGATTCGGCCAGGTCGGGCCCGACGCGGAGCGGCCCGCGGTGGACACCGTGTTCCAGGCCTTCACCGGCCTCATGTCGGTGAACCGCGGGCTCGACGGCATCCCGCACCGCGTGCCCGTGATCGTGATGGACATGGCCACCGCGCTCAGCAACTTCCAGGCGATGGCGGTGGCGCTGTACGCCCGCCGCGACGAGCCGCGCGGCCGCTACATCGAGTCGAGCCTGCTGCGCGGCGGGGCGACCCTCCAGGCGGTCTCCATGATCCAGCACCACCTGGAGGGCGGGAAGCCGCAGCCGGGTCTCACGCCCTCGGGCACCTTCAAGGCGAGCGACGGCTGGATCAATCTCACGATCCTGCGCGACGCGGAGTTTCCCACGCTCTGCGACGCGCTCGAGATTCCCGCGGCGAAGGGCGATCCGCGCTTCGCCACCAACGACTCGCGCTTCGCCAACGTGGCCGTGCTCAACGCGCTGCTCGAGCCCGCGTTCGCCCAGCGCACTACCGCGGATCTCTCGGCGCGGCTGCGCAAGGCGCGGCTCATGCACCAGCGGGTGAACACCTACCTCGAGTTCCTCGAGGATCCGCACGTGAAGGCGATCGGCGCGGTGAGCTGGATCGAGCAGCCCGGGCTCGGCCGGGTGCCGGTGCCGCAGGTGCCGGGTCTGCCGCCGCTGCGCAGCGGGTCCCCGCGCGCGGTGGCGCCCTCACTCGATCAGCACCGGAAAGAGATCCTGGCCGAGCTGGCGTGACGGGCGATCCAGGCGGACCAAGGGATCGAGTAGGATCGGTGGCGGGACGAGATGCTGGACAGTCGGCACCCGCGACGCCCGCGAACCACCACGATCCGTTTCCTTGGCCGGGGACTCGCCACGACGGTGCTGATCGCGTGCGTTGCGGGACTGGCCGGTGTCCCGGCGTGGGGCGGGACGCTGGAGGGCATGGCCGCATACCGGGAGCGGATCGCGCTTCCGCCTGACGCGGTCTTCGAGGCGGTGCTGCAGGACGTTTCGCGCGCCGACGCGCCGGCGGCGGTGCTAGGCCGCGCGACGATCGATCCGGCAGGGCAGCCACCATTCCGCTTCGAGATCGCGTACGACGACGCGGCAGTGCAACCGAGACGCCGATATGCCGTCCGCGCCACCGTCAGGCACCAGGGCCGGCTGCTCTTCACCACCGACCGCGCTTACCCGGTGCTCGCGGGCAGCGCCGCGCCGCTCCGGATGCTGCTGGTCGCCACCGGAGCCGGCCGGCGGCTCTCCACCGTGACGGGATCGGAGGGCGGGATCGATCTGCCCGCCTCGTTCGAAGGCGAGCTGCCCGGTGCGAGCGGGGGGCCGATCGTGTGGCACCTCGATCTGCTGCCCATGGGCCGCTACCAGCTCCGCCTGACCTACAGGGACCGGCCGGAGCCTAACCGGTTCGACGACGTCGGCCGCTGGCGGCGTGAGCCCGACACCGGGCGGCTGGTGCTGCGCGGTACCCGGGAGACGGTGTTCTTCATGCCGGGCGATGGCGGCCGGACGCTACGCAAGCTGGATCTCGCGGGACAACCCATTGCATCCGGCCACGACGACCGCCTCCAGCGGTTGCCGCAGGCCGGGCTCATCGAGCCGCGCCTGGCGCTGACCGGCATGTTCAGGTACATGGCCGACGCCGCGACCATCACCCTGTGCGCCGACGGCGGGCGCCTGCCGGTGGCGATGGAGGGCGACTACCGGGCGCTCGAGGCCGCTTACCTGAAGGAACGCCGGCAGCCGGGCCAGGCGCTGCTGGTGAGCCTCGAGGGCCTGATCGCTCCGCGCCCGTCTGCGGAGGCCAATCGGCCGCCACGCACGAGCCTGGTGGTGGAGCGCTTCGTCACCGTCTGGCCGCGCGAGACCTGCGGCAATCCGCTCGCCGACAGCCCCCTGCGCGACACGTACTGGAAGCGGGTGCGCCTGGGCGAGACCCCGGTGCGGGTGGCGCAGCGGCAACGCGAGCCGCACCTCATCTTCGCCAGCGCCGAGCCGCGCGTCTCCGGCAGCGGCGGGTGCAACCGCGTGACGGGCAGCTTCCAGCAGGACGGCGACACGCTGCGGCTCCGCCAGACCGCCGGCACCATGATGGCCTGTCCGGCGGGCATGGAGCAGGAGCAGCTGTTCCTCCAGTCGCTCGAGAAGGTGGCGCGCTACCGCATCAAGGGCAGCCACCTCGAGATGCTGGATGCGGCCGGCGCGGTGATCGCCCGGTTCGAGGCGGTGGCGCTGCGCTGAGCCGGCGCCGGGCTCAGTGGTAGACGTCGATCAGCTCCGGCCGCGCCGCCCCGGCCGGCTCATTCGATCAGCTCGTTGGCTCGAAGAAGCAGAGTCTGCGGCAGGTTGATGTTGAGTGCCTTCGCGGTCTTGAGATTGACGATCAGCTCGACGATCGTGGGCTGCAGGACCGGCAGCTCGGCCGGCTTGGCCCCTTTCAGGATCCGGCCGGCGTATACACCGGCCTGACGGTACATCTCCCTGATGCTCGCGCCATAGCTGACCAGCCCACCCACCACCACGAACTCGCGGACGAAATAAATGGCAGGCACTCGCTGCTGTGCGGCGAACTGGACGAGCGGATCGCGCTGACTGAGCAGCATGGGATCGGTCGCGACGAAGAGCGCGCGAGCGCGCTCGCGAACGAACGCGTCGAACGCGGCGGGGAAATCCTGCTTGTTCCTCACATTCAGGACAACGGTCTGGTGTCCCATGGCCTGAGCCGCCTGCTGGGTGTCTCGTTGTTCCGCCGCCGCATTCGGGTTGTCCGGATTCATCAGCAGGGCGATCTTGGCCCCCGGTGCGATGTCGTGCAGCAGCTCCACGCGCTTGGCGCCGATCACGCTGGAGATCAGACTGATGCCGGTGATGTTGCCGCCGGGACGGCTGTACCTGGCGACCAGCCCGAACCGTACTGGATCACCGCCGATCGTGAACACGATGGGAGTCTTCGTGGTGGCCGACTGGGCCGCCCGGGCGGAGGAGACGTCTCCGGTGGCGGCGATCACGGCCACATTGCGTGCGACGAGATCTCTCGCCAGGTCCCCCATCCGATCATAGTCTCCGCCCGCCCAGCGGTACTCGATGACCACGTTCTTGCCTTCGATGAAGCCCTCCTCCCGAAGGCCCTGATGGAACGCCGCCACATTGAATTGATATAGCTCGTGAGTGGCGCTGTTGAGAAATCCGATCACCGGAGTCGGCGGCGACCCCTGCGCGTGGGCGGAGGCGGTCCAGGCGACGGTGCTTCCGAGGAGGGTGATGAACTGCCGTCGCCTCATTCGGTCACCTCGTGAGGATGTCGAGTGGTCAGCGATACAGGTCGATGAGTTCCTGCAGGGCCACCATCTGATTGCCCTTCGCGGACGACGGCACCACGATCAGCGTCTTCACGCCCGCCGCGTACCAGGCCTCGACACCGTCGCGCACTTCTGATGCGCTGCCGTAGAGCGTGACCTGGGAGAGCCAGCGGTCGGACATCAGTGACGGGATTTTGTCCTCCTGGCCCGCCGCGATCGCCTTGCGGATGGCCTGCATCTCCTCCTCGAAGCCGGCCTCGATCCAGTAGTTCTGGTAGTTCGGGAGCTTCACGTAGCCGGTCAGGGTGCGACGGTTCACCGCGGCGGCCGCGGCGCGGTCGGTGTCGATGCAGGTCGGGACCATGTTGCCGATGAAGAAGTCGGAGCCGGTGCGCGCGGCGTCGGGGAGGGCCTTGAGCGATTCCGGCATGTGCGAGCGTGCCGCGTTGGCCCACACCGCGCCCTGGGCGATCTCGGCGGAAAGGGCCGTCATCTTCTTTCGGAGAGTGGCGAGCGTGATCGGAGGAAGCTCGCCCGCCAGCTTGGCGCCCGCCTTGAGGTCCTGCACGAAGCGGCGCATGTCCTCGAGCGGCTTGCCCGGCTTGATGCCGAGGCGATCGTGCGTGGGGCCGTGGCTGATGCCGACGCCGAAGCGAAAGCGCCCGCCGGACAGCTCGTGGATCAGCGCCGCGGTCTGGGCGAAGTCGAGGGCATGGCGGGTGTAGATGTTGGAGATGCTGGTCCCGAACGGAATGGTGCGGGTGGCGAGCGCGATGGCCTCGCAGAGGCCGAGGCCGTCGCCCAGGCTCGGGCAGTAGAGCCCGGCGAAGCCCTCCTCCTCGAGGCGCTTGGCCATCTCCACGGTCGCCTTGCGGCGGCCGGGGACCGCGGCGAGGCTGACCGCGGGCTTGCGCGTCACCGCCACGGGACCGCTCCGCCCCAGCGGTTGAGGGAGGTGGTCTCCGTGGTCGGCTTCCGCTTGCTCGGGCCGTACTTCACGGCGGGGTAGCCGAGCGGGATGCAGAAGTGGAAGGTCATCTCCTTGGGGATGTCGAACATCGCGTGGAAGCGATCCATCACCTTGGCGTGCAGCGTGGTCGGGAGCGAGCCGATGCCGAGGGCGTGCGCGGCCAGCATCAGGTTCTGGCAGGCCGGGATCACCGAGTTGGCGCCGCCGCCCGGCGCGGTGAACGCGAAGACCACGCACGGGACGTCCTTCATGTCCTCGGAGAGCCCCATCGCGGAGCGGTGGTTCTTGTCGGTGAGCGGAATGTCCTCCGGCTTCGTCCACCTGTGATCGTCCCAGCGCTTGGCCCACCAGGCTTCCTTGTAGAGCGCGCCGAACTCGCGGATCTTCGCGCGGTCGTTCACGATCAGGAAGCGGCCGACCTGGTTGTTGCCGCCGTTCGGGGCCTTCACCGCGGCCTCCATCAGCAGGTGCAGATCCTCGACCGGGATGGGATCCGGGCGCATCTTTCGAGTAGACCGCTGGGTGAAGATCGCGTTTCCGATGGGCATGGTCAGACGGTCCTGCATGGGCTCACCTCCTGAGGGTGGACGTCACGCGGCGAGCACCCGCGCGAGCCAGCGGGCGACGTCGGCGATCTCTTCCGCCGAGACGGAGTGCGGGATCGGGTACTGGTGCCAGTCGATCTGGTAGCCGAGCTGGGCGAGCTGCGCGCGCCCCTGCTCGGCCATGGCCTGCGGGATCATCGGATCGTGGACGCCGTGGGCCCAGAAGATCGGCACGTCGCGGTTGGCTGGGGACAGCTCGGCGTCGAGCGTGACGGCCAGCGGCAGGTAGCACGAGAGCGCGAGGATCCCCGCGAGCCGGTCGGGGTGGCGCAGGCCCACGTGCAGCGCCATGGCGCCGCCCTGGGAGAAGCCGGCGATCACCAGGCGGCGGGGGGCGATGCCCCGCTGCCGCTCCCGCGCGAGCAGCGCCTCGACCTGGCGGGCCGACTGGCGCACGCCCGCCTCGTCCTCGCGCCGCACGCCCGCGAGCGCGCGGACGTCGTACCACGCGCGCATGACGTGGCCCTGGTTGATGGTGACGGGTCGGAGCGGCGCGTGCGGGAAGACGAACCGGATGCGTGTCGTCGCGGGCAGGCGGAGCTCGGGCACGATCGGCTCGAAGTCGTGCCCGTCGGCGCCGAGCCCGTGCATCCAGACCACCGCCGCGTCGGGATTCGGCGCGGTCTCGATCTCGATGGAGTCCAGCAGGTCCGCCATTGGCTTTCCCTCTCCCCTCAGGGGAGAGGGCAGGGTGAGGGGTGGGTCGGGGGATCGGGCGCTACCGGCACTCCTTCACCCAGTCCACGGTCTCCACCGTCACGCGATAGCGCGCGCCCGCGTCGGCCACGGGCACCTCGAACACCGAGCGCCCGCCCGACAGCACGTCACCCACCACGCGCCGCCGGTAGGTGCCCGCCACCGCGCCGTCCGCGCCGAGCTGGTCCACGCGAAGCCAGACATTGGCCGCTTGCTTGATGTTGCTGTTGTAGAGGTAGCCGACCACCTGCGGCCGTCCCGCCCGCGTGGACTCGACGGTCCACTCGGGCCGCAGCGAATCGGCGTAGAGCACGTCGGGGCCCTGCGCCGCCGCGGCCGCGACGCCGCCCAGCAGCAGCGCGGCGGTCAGGGCCAATACCCGGGCCAGGCTCGACATGGGCCCGAGTGTACCGCCAAGCCGCCGATCTTGTCTCCTGCGGTACAGTAGCGTCGTGACGCGACTTCGCCGGGCTTCGGGGCTGACCGCGCTCCTGGCCCTCCTGCTGACCACCGCCGCGGCGGCGCCCGCGCCTCCGGCCGCGGCCGATCTGCAGGCGCACGTGCTGGCCCTGACCGCGCCGGACATGGAGGGGCGCGGCTCCGGCACGCCCGGCGGGGACCGCGCCGCCCGCTACATCGCGGCCGAGCTGGCGCGGCTCGGCCTGCAGCCCGGCGGGGACGCGGGCACGTTCTTCCAGGAGTTCGCGGTGGGCGAGGAGCCGCGGGCCGGCGCCGGCAGCCGGCTCGTGGCGGCCGGTCCTGCCGCGACGCCGCTGGCCCTCGGGCAGGCGTGGACGCCGCACGGTGGCTCAAGCACCGGCCGCGTCTCGGGTGACCTGGTCTTCGTCGGTCCCGACGACTACACGGGCGTGGACGTGCGGGGCCGCATCGCGCTCGCGGTGGCCGGAGCGCCGGGGTCGGTCGGGCGGCCGTCCCGGCTCGAGCAGCTGATCGCGGCGCGCCGCGCGGGGGCACTGGGCCTCCTCATCGTCGAGGACCCGCTGCCCGCGGTGACCGCGACGGCGGCGCCGGTGGCCCTGCTCTCGGGCAGCGTGACCCGCGCGGGCCTCGACACGCTGCTGGCCGGCACCGGCAAGACGCTCGTCGGGCTGACCCGCGGGGACACCGGCGCGCGCGTGGAGCTCGAGGTGGAGCTGGCGCGCACGCAGCTCCGCGCCGCGAACGTGATCGGCGTCCTGCCCGGGGCGGATCCCGCGCTCGCGCGGGAGGCGGTGGTCATTGGCGCGCACTACGATCATCTCGGGCGGGAGGGCGCGTCGGTGTACCACGGCGCCGACGACAACGCGTCGGGCACCGCGCTGGTCCTGGGCCTGGCGCGCTCGTTCGCGGCGGCGCGCCCGCCCCGGACCCTGGTGTTCATCCTCTTCGCGGGCGAGGAGCTCGGGCTGCTGGGTTCGGCGCACCACGTGGGCCAGCCCTCCGCGGTCCCGGTCGAGCGCATGGCCGCCATGCTCAACTTCGACATGGTCGGCCGCCTGGCCGGACGCTCCCTGCTCGTCGGGGGCGTGGACACCGGCGCGGGCTTTCGCCCGCTCGTGGAGGCGGCGGGCCGCGACGCCGGGCTCGATCTCGAGGTGCGCGGCGGCGGCGGCGGGGCGTCCGATCACTCGCGGTTCCACGCCGCGGGCGTGCCGGTGCTCTTCTTCCACAGCGGCCAGCACCCGGACTACCACCAGCCCTCGGACACCGCGGACCGGATCGACGTCGCCGGCATGACGCGCATCGCCGATCTGGGCGCGCGCATCGCCGCGCGCATCGCGGAGGGGCCGCGTCCGGTCTTCGCGCAGGGCCCCGCGTCCCCGCGCCGCTCGGCGCGCGCCGCGCCGGCCGAGCGCGCGGCCGGCGCGTTCCTCGGCATCGCGGCGGACGGGCGCGCCGGCTGGGACGGCGTGCGGCTCGGCTCGGTCATTCCCGGCAGCGCGGCGGAGAAGGCCGGGCTGCGCGCGGGCGACGTGCTGGTTCGCCTGGCCGATACGGGGCTCCACGGCTTCGCGGACCTGCGCGCGCAGCTCGATCGCCGCCGGCCCGGCGAGACGGTGAACCTCGTCTATCTCCGCGAGGGCCTGGATCACGCGACCTCGGTGACACTCGACGCCCGGCCGTGAGCCTGGCGCTCGCGGTCACCGCCGCCTCCTGCCACCTGCGCAACCTGCGCACGCGTCTGCCGTTCCGCTACGGGGTGGTCACGCTCACCCATTTCCCGCTGCTGCACCTGGCGGTGGACGTGGAGGCGGCCGACGGCCGCCGCGTCCGCGGGTTCGCGGCCGACAACCTGCCGCCGAAGTGGTTCGACAAGGATCCGGCCAAGACCTTCCGCGACAACGTCACCGACCAGCTCGCGTCCATCCGCGCCGCGCGGGCGGCGTATCTCGACGCGGGCCGCCGGCCGCGCCCGATCTTCGAGGTCTGGCAGGAGGCGTACGCGGCCTGTGCGCGCGGCGGCCCCTCCCTCGGGCTCAACGGTCTCACCGCGGCCTTCGGCTCCTCCCTGTTCGAGCGCGCCCTGGCCGACGCGGCCGGGCGTCTCACGGGGCGCGACGTGGTCGGGATGCTGCGCGACGACGTGCTGGGGATCCGGCCCGAGGCGGTGCATCGCGAGCTGACCCGCGAGGATCTGCTGGCGTGGGCCCGCGGCCCCGCGCCGGACACCGTCGCGGTCCGGCACACCGTGGGCCTGCTCGATCCCATCGTCGCGGCCGACGTGCCGGCCGACGGGTGGCTGCGCGACGGCCTGCCGCAGACGCTCGAGGAGTGCGTGCGGGCCCACGATCTCCGCCACTTCAAGTTGAAAGTCGGCGGCCAGCTCGGAGACGACGTGGACCGCCTCGCCCGCATCGCGGCGACGCTCGACCGGCTGATCCCCGACGCCTACCTGGCGACGCTCGACGGCAACGAGCAGTACAAGACGATGGCCGACTTCGCCGCGCTCGTGGAGGCCATCGAGCGGACGCGGGCGCTCGCCCGCCTGTGGCGCTCGACCGCCTTCATCGAGCAGCCGCTCGATCGCGGGATCGCGCTCGACGCCGCAGCGACCGAGGGGCTCGCCGCGCTCGGCCGCCGGGTGCCCATCATCATCGACGAGAGCGACGGCGATCTCGAGGCCTTTCCCCGGGCCCTCGCTCTCGGCTACCGCGGGGTGTCCACCAAGAACTGCAAGGGCATCATCAAATCCTTCCTGAACCGCTCGCTGGTCGAGCGGCGGAACGCGGGGCAGCCCGGGCCCGCGCGCCTGTTCATGAGCGCCGAGGATCTCACCAACGTGCCGGTCGTGCCGGTGCAGCAGGACCTGGCCACCGTGCGGGCGCTCGGCATCACGCACGTCGAGCGCAACGGCCACCACTACGTGCGCGGCCTCGCGCACTGCTCGTCGGGCGAGCGGGCCGCCGCGCTCCGCCATCACCCCGATCTCTACACCGGCGACGAGCGGGAGGCCTGGCTCCGCATCGAGGACGGACGGCTCCGGGTGGGCTCGCTCGCCACGCCCGGCTACGGGGTGGGCTTCGAGCCGGATCTGGACACGATGATCCCGCTCGAGCGCTGGAGCTTCGACTCCCTCGAGGCGGGCGCGTAGGGGGTCAGCGCGCGGCGGCCTCGTCGCGCGCGGTGGACGCGGCGGCCTCGGCCAGGAGCGAGTACTTGGCCAGCGTGCGCGTGGCGAGCGCGGCGGGCCGGTGGCCCGTGTCGATCCAGCCCAGCAGCTCGCCGAGGAGCTCGGCGAAATGAGCCTCGTGGCCCACGTCGAGCGCCGGGGGCACGTCGAGCTCGTAGCGCGCGGCGTCCACCGCGCGGGCCCGCGCTCCCGGCCACTCCCCGCCGGCCAGGATCCGGGCGAGATGGCGCGCGGTCTCGGTGGCGTCGCCCCGGGCCTCGACGACCACGCGGCGCCGGAAGCCCGTCTCCTCGCTCACCTCGACCTGGATCGTCGCGGCCCGGCCGCGCAGGACGAGGCGCGAGGTGTCGCCGCCGCCGGGCGGAGCGGACACCTCCCAGCGGGTGGCCGCGCGCACGGTCACGCCGCGGAGCCGGTAGGCCATCTCCGCGTTGCAGAAGACGCGGAGCGCGTCGCCGTCGACCGCGCCGCGCAGCTCGGCCGGCACCTCACCCGCGCCGGTGATGCGGGTGAAGACGTCCACCGGCACCCGCGTGGACCAGCCGCGCGCGGTGAGCAGGGCCGGCGCGTCGCCGGGCGCGGCGTCGGCGTCGAGCAGCCATTGGGCCTGGTCGACCTGGTGGGTGGGAATGTCCACCGCCCCGCTGCCCTGGACGCGCGCGTCGAAGAACCACCACGGGCGGCGGAGCGGCGCGCCGTCCACGCGCTTCTCGAAGTGGTGGACGCTCTCCTGCTCGATGCCGGGCCGTGCCGCGTCGGTGGCGAAGCCGCCGAACACCGCCTCGTCGTCCACCAGCCGCTTCACGAGGCGGCCGATCGTGTCGCGCCGGCCGGTCATCATCTCGCGGGCGATCGGGCCGCCGGCCAGGCTCGCCTGGATCTCGGGGAGATCCGCCGCCGTCACCAGCCACGGCTTGTCGGCCAGCACGTGGAGGCCGGAGGCGTGGAGGCGGCGCATCACCCGGGCCTTGCCGCCGTTCTTCCCGGCCAGCACCACCACGTCGCCCGGCCGCTCGACGATGAGCTGGGCGAGGGGATCGGCGGAGAGCCGCACGCGGGGCCGCCAGGCGGTGGGGCGCTCCGCGCGGGTGTTGAAGCGCTCGACCAGCGCCAGGAAATCGTCCAGCTCGGGGCCCGCGGTCGCGTAGACGAAGATCTCCGGCGAGACGGCGGCGTGCGGCGCCTTGAGGGTGAGCGTCGCGTGGAAGTGACCGGGCTCGAGGAAGGTGAGGGTGTGCACGGCAGCGAAGCTAGAGCCTAGCACATTGCCCTCCCGCACCCCGGGCGCGTCGAGTACTATGGCCGTGCTCTCCGATGACCGGCACCGGACGCGCGCTCGCCCGATATCTCCCCGCCGCCGCGCTCTTCGTCGCGCTCCTCGTGGCCTGGCAGCTCGCGGTGACCGTGCTCCAGGTGCGCGAGTACCTGCTGCCCGCGCCGCTGACGGTGGCGCGGGCGATGGTGGGCGACGAGATCCCGTGGCTGCGGCATCTCGGCATCACATCGCTCGAGATCGTGGGGGCCTTCGCGCTGGCCGGCGCGGCGGGAGTGGCGCTCGGAGTGGTGGTCGCGTGGTCGCCGCTGCTCGCGCGGGCCCTGCTGCCCTTCCTGGTCTTCGTCAACACGCTTCCGAAGGTGGCGGTGGCGCCCCTCTTCCTGCTCTGGATGGGCTACGGCGTGCTGCCCAACATGCTGATCGGGGCGCTCATCGGGTTCTTTCCCGTCGTCATCAACACCGCGGTGGGCCTGACCCAGGTGGACGACGAGTTGCTGGACCTGGGGCGCGTGTTCAACGCGCCGAAGTGGAAGGTCTTCGCCAAGATCCGCATCCCGAACGCCTATCCGTACATCCTGAGCGCGCTCAAGATCACCGCGACGGCGGCGGTGGTGGGCGCCATCGTCGGGGAGTTCGTCGCCTCGCAGCAGGGGCTCGGCTACGTGATCGTCACCACCCAGGGGAGCATGAACACGCCGGTGGCCTTCGCGGCGCTGGTCTGGATCTCGCTGGTCGGCCTCGCGGTGTACGGCCTGGTGGTGCTGGCCGCGCGGCTGATCGCCCCGTGGGCCGAAACCGTGGAGTAAAGGAGGACATTCCATGCGACGTCACTCGATTCTCGTCACGCTCGCTCTCGCGCTCGCCATCGTCGGGCTCGGGATGGCGCTCGCGCCCGACACCCCATCGGCCCAGCAGCCGCCGCAGAAGGTGGTCTTCGCGCTCAACTGGTTCGCCGGTGGGCGACCACGCGGCCTACTGGGTGGCGCTGGAGAAGGGCTACTACAGGCAGCGCGGCCTCGACGTGGAATGCAGAACTCCAAGGGCTCGGGCGACTCGATCGCCAAGGTGGACACCGGGCGCGCCGACGTCGGCCTCGCCGACAGCGCGGTGGTCATCGCGCTCGTCGGCCCGCGGGGCGAAGGTGAAGGTGGTCGGCATGGTCTTCGACAAGAGCCCGCTGAACATCTGGAGCCGCAAGGACGCGCCGATCACCAAGCCCAAGGACCTCGAGGGCAAGACGTGGCGCGCCGCCGGGCGACGGCCAGCGGCAGATGTTCCCCGCCTTCGCCAGCTCCACGGGATCGACCAGACCAAGGTGACGTGGGTCAACATCGAGCCCGCGGCCAAGGTCGCCCGCGCTGGCCGAGAAGCGCGTGGACGCGGTGGCCGACTACACCACCGGCCTGCCGTTCTACGAGAAGGCCATGGGAAGGGCAACGCGGTCATGATGCCGTGGGCCGACCACGGCTTCGACATGTACAGCATGTCGATCATCGCGAGCGAGAAGACGATGAAGGAGCCGGCCGAAGGTGCTGCGGGCGTTCCTCGAGGCGTCGTACATGGGCTGGCGCGACGTGATGGAGCGACCCGAAGTCCGCGCTCGAGATCTTCAAGAAGCGGGTGCCCGAGATCGACCTCTCGATCATCGAGCCCAACATGATGATGGGGCTCGACCTGATGAAGACCGACCGCTACGCGAAGAACGGCATCGGCTGGATGGAGGAGAAGAAGATGTGCGAGTCGGTGGACCTGGTCAACACGTACATGGGCGTGCCGACCAAGGTGGAGTGCAAGGCGGTCTACACCAACGAGTTCCTGACCAAGATGGAGCTGCCGAAGCTGGTCCGCCCGCGATCGTCGCGGCGTGACGCGATGCTCGATCCGCCTCGACCGTGTGGGGATGACCTACACGACGGCATCCGGCACGGTCGAGGCGCTGCGGGACATCGACCTTCGGGGTGGGGCGCGGCGAGCTGGTGGCCCTCGTCGGGCCGTCGCGGCTGCGGCAAGTCCACGCTGCTGCGCATCATCGCGGGGCTGCGGCCGCCGACCGCGGCCGGGTCGAGGTGGACGGGCGCCCGGTCACGGGGCCGCTGCCGAGGTCGGCATGGTGTTCCAGGCGCCGGTGCTGCTCAAGTGGCGCACCATCGATCGACAACGTGCTGCTGCCCGCCGAGCTCGTCGGGGCTCGACCCGCCGCCTACCGGAGCCGGGCGGCGGAGCTGCTGCGGCTGGTCGGCCTCGCCGAGTTCGCGGGCAAGCTGCCGCGCGAGCTGTCGGGCGGCATGCAGCAGCGCGCCTCGCTCTGCCGCGCGCTGCTGCTCGATCCGCCGCTCCTGCTGATGGACGAGCCCTTCGGCGCGCTCGACGCGATGACCCGCGACGAGATGAACCTCGAGCTGCTGCGCGTCTGGGGCGAGGGGCAGCCGCGAGCGCAAGACCATCGTGTTCGTCACGCACTCGATCCCGGAGGCGGTCTTCCTCGCCGACCGCGTGGTGGTGATGACGCCGCGCCCGGGGCGGCTGGCGCGCGTGTTCGACGTGCCGCTGCCGCGCCCGCGCACGGTCACCTCGCGCGCGGGCGCCGACTTCGGCGCGCTCACGCTCGCGGTGCACGAAGCGCTGGGCGCTTAGTCTCTGGGGTCAGGTCTTACATTCCTACATTTTGTTGGCGATCCGCGAAGAGGGCGCGCTTGGCGAAAATGTAGGAATGTAAGACCCCCCTTCTACAGGCCCTTGGCGGGGACTTCGCCGCGCCAGGCGCCGGTCTCGCGCTGGCGTGATTCGATGTAGTCCTTGAAGCGCGTGAGGTCGCGGCTCACCCGGCCGGTCACGAGACCGACCGCGTCGCCCACGTTCTCGACCATGCCTTCCGGGTCGTACTCGAGCTGGAGCATCACGCGGGTCTTCCGATCGGCGAGGCGATGGAACGTGACCACGCCCGCGTTCTTCGCGCCGGACGTGCTCTTCCACGCCACGCGCTCGTCGGGCCGCTGCTCCGTGATCTCGGAGGTCCACTCCTTGTCCTTGCCCCCGACGTTCGCCTGCCAGCGCAGTTGCCGGTCGTCGAGCTGGGCGACCGAGGTCGACGCCCTCCATGAAGCTCGGAAACTCCTCGAACTGGGTCCACTGGTTGTACGCGGTGCGAACCGGCACCTCCACGTCGATGGACTTCTCGATGTTCGCCATGGCATGTCTCTCCTTTTTGTCTGCCCGTGTGATTCCAGAGAGACGCAAGCGATGTGCCAGGGAATGATTGACCGATTCCCCCGCGCGGGCCGGGACTTGCGCGCCGATGTCTCCGGCCGCCCGAATCTCTTACCGCGTAGAATCGGGCGGCCGGAACCGGCTACGAGGCCAGGGTGCCGCCGTCGACGGCGAGCACGTGGCCGGTGACCATGGCGGAGGCGGCGGAGGCGAGGTAGAGGGCGGCGCCGATCAGCTCGTCGGGCTTGCCCATGCGGCCCATGGGGACGCGGCGCATGGCGCGCTCGGCGTAGTTGGGCTCGCGGTGGATCAGGTCGCCGATGTTGGACTCGAACCACGAAGGCGCGATGGCGTTGACGCGCACGTGCTGCGGCGCCCACTCCGTGGCGAGGGCCCGTGTCAGCATCACCACCCCGCCCTTGCTGGCCGCGTAGGCCACGGTGCCGGTCAGGCCGATCTCGCCCGCGATGGACGCGATGTTGATGATGGACCCGCGCCCGCGCGCGAGCATGCGCCGCCCCACGACCTGGCAGCCCCAGAACACCCCGCTCAGGTTCACCGCGATCACGCGGTGCCACTCGGCCTCGGGGAACTGGTCGGCCGAGCTCCGGTGCGTGATCCCCGCGCTGTTGACGAGCACGTCGATGGCGCCGAGCCGAGCCTCCGTCTCTGCGGCCATGCGCTCCACGCTCGCCCGCTCGGCCACGTCCACCGCCACCGCGAGCGCGCGGCCGCCGTGCTTCACGATCCCGTCGGCCACCACCTTGGCCTGCCCCGCCTTGAAGTCCGCCACCGCGACCGCGGCGCCGGCCTCGGCGAGGCCGCGGGCCATGGCCGCGCCCAGTCCGCCCGCGCCGCCCACCACCACCGCGGTCTGCCCGTCCAGCCGGAAGAGATCTAGGCTCGTCATGCCCGGCGCGCCGGCTGGATGAGCTCCAGCGTGATGTCGTCGGGGTCGAAGAAGTAGACCCCCTTGGCGCCCGCGTTGCGCCCGTGGTTGATCTCCACCGGGGCCGACTTGAACCGCACGCCCTTCGCCCGGAGATCGGCGTAGGTGGCGTCGATGTCCTCCACCATGAACGCCACGTGGCCGTTGCCGGGAATGTAGGTGTTGGCGTCGCCCCGGCTCCCGCGCGGCCGGCGGTACTCGAGCAGCTCGATGTGATGCCCGGGCGCCTCGTCCGGCCCCGCGGGCAGGCGCAGCAGCGCGATGCGCAGCTCCGCGTCCGGATAACCGACCACCGCGCGCAGGTAGGGCTGGCTGCTGTCCCACTGCGCGATCAGCTCGAGGCCGAGGAGGTCGCGGTAAAACACGACCGAGCGGTCCAGATCGCTCACGGTGAGGCCGGTGTGCAGGATGCCGCTGACGCCCATGGTCGGGTCCCTCCGGCCGACAGTCTAAGGGGGGCACGCGGCGGTTGACAAGGCGCGGCCGGCATCGCAGAGTCTTGGCACCCGAGACCACCCGCTTGCTTTCTGGAGGTGCTGGAATGGCGCGTCGAACGATCTCGCCCCGGTGGCTGACCGCGCTCGCGATGACCGCCCTGCTCACGCTCTCGGCGGGACCCGCCGACGCGCAGAAGAAGGGCGGCGTGCTCCGGGTGGGCAATCTCGGCGAGCCGCCCGCGCTCGACGCGCACTGGACCACCGCGAGCATCACCGAGACGCTGACCAATCACATCTACGAGGGCCTCTACAGCCTCGACCGCGAGAACAAGCCGACCCCGATGCTCGCGGAGAGCCACACCGTCAGCAAGGACGGCCTCACCTACACCTTCAAGCTCCGGTCTGGCGTGAAGTTCCACAACGGCAAGGAGATGACCAGCGAGGACGTGGTGGCGTCGCTCACCCGCTGGGGCAAGCAGTCCATCTACGGCAAGGCGCTCTTCGCCCAGGTGGCCGAGCTCCGCGCGGTGGACCCGCTGACGGTGCAGATGCAGCTCAAGGAGAAATCGGCCATCGTGCTGATCTCGCTCGCGGTGCCGAACAACTTCGGCGCGATCTATCCGAAGGAGATCGCCGAGAAGTTCGCGCCCGAGGTGAAGGCGACCGAGTACGTGGGCACCGGCCCCTTCAAGCTCGCGGAGTGGAAGCCCGACCAGTACATCCGCATGGTGCGCTTCGAGGAGTACAAGTCGCGCAACGAGAAGCCCAACGGCTACGGCGGCGGCAAGACCGCGTGGGTGGACGAGATCCGCTGGGTCCCGGTGCCGGAGGTGGCGACGCGGGTGGCCCAGGTGGAGACCGGCGAGCTCGACTTCGGCGACGATCTCAACCTCGACGCCTTCGACCGCCTCAAGGGCAATGCCAACGCCCGCCCCATCGTCTCGAAGCCCTACTACTGGCTCGTGGCCGTCTTCAACAAGAAGGAAGGCCTGATGACGAACGAGAAGCTGCGTCAGGCCTGGCAGGCCGCCATCGATATCGAGCCCATCATGCGGAACGTGGCGGGTGGCAAGAAGGAGTTCTACCGGATGGATTCGAGCCTCGCCCCGGTGGAGATCAAGGCCTGGCACACCAACATCTCGGGGCTGCCCTGGAATGAGCGGAACAAGGACAAGGCCAAGCGGCTCCTGCAGGAGGCGGGCTACAAGAAGGAGCCGATCCGCTTCATGACCACCCAGGAGTACAAGTGGATGTACGACTTCGCGCTGCTCAGCAAGCAGCAGCTCGAGGACGCCGGCTTCAACATCGACCTCCAGGTGGTGGACTGGGCCACCCTGGTCAAGCGCCGGAACAATTCCAAGGAGTACGACGTCTTCACCACCGGCATGGGCGCCTTCTACGACCCGACCCACCACATCTACCTCACCGCGAGCTGGCCGGGGTGGACCACCGACGAGGGCATCCTGAAGCTGCAGGCGGAGCTGGCCCGCGAGACCGATCCCAAGAAGCGCATGGCGCTCTGGGAGCAGCAGACCCGCCAGTTCTACGAGAAGGTGCCGGTCATTCGGTACGGCGACCTGTTCGGCCTGCGGGCCGCGCGCAACACGCTGAAGGGCTTCAACGAGTCGACCGAACGCATTCGGTTCTACAACGTCTGGCTCGAGAAGTAAGGGAGGGAGACCACCATGCCTCGGGTATCGATCCGCGCCCTCGCCCTCGCGGTGGGCCTCGTCCTGGCGGTCGTCACCGTCCACGCGGTCTCCCGGGCGTCGGCGCAGGCCGGCCCGGGCTGGATCACGCTGTTCGACGGCAAGACCATCGGCGCCGAATGGGACCGGGTCGGGGAGAGCAACTGGCGGGTGGAGGACGGCGCGATCGTCGCCGACAAGCGAACCGGTGACGTCGCGGCGCACCTCGTCAGCAAGGCCAAGTACAAGGACTTCCAGGTCTACGTCGAGTTCTGGGCGAGCGACGACGCCAACAGCGGGATCTTCCTGCGCTGCCAGGAGCCCACCAAGATCACCGACCGGTCCTGCTACGAGGTGAACATCTTCGACCAGCGCAAGGACCCCACCTACGGCACCGGCGGGATCGTCAACTTCGTCGAGGTGAACCCAATGCCGAAGGCGGGCGGCAAGTGGAACACCTTCGAGATCACCGCCAAGGGCCGGCAGATCACGGTGCTCCTGAACGGCCAGAAGACCGTCGAGCTCCACAACGGCCTGTTCGCCGAAGGCCCCATCACCCTGCAGCACGGCGACGGCGTGATCAAGTTCCGCAAGGTCGCGATCAAGCCGCTGTAGTCGCCCGTGGCGGGTTCCCGCGCGGCTGACCGGTCTTCGTGTTCGCGTACCTGATCCGGCGCCTCCTCGCCGTCATCCCGGTGATGGCGGTGGTGGTGACGGTCGTGTTCCTGCTCATCCACCTGATCCCCGGGGATCCGGTGAGCGTGATGCTGGGGCCCGACGCGACCCCGACCCAGATCGAGGCCACGCGGCGGTCGCTCGGCCTCGACCGGCCGGTGCACGAGCAGCTCCTGGGGTTCTACGCCCGCGTGCTGCGCGGCGATCTGGGCCAGTCCTACTTCCTGGACCGCCCGGTGGTGACCGCGATCGTCGAGCGCGCCGAGCCCACCCTCATGCTGATGGCCTGCGCGCTGCTGGTGGCGGTGGTCATCGGCGTGCCCTCCGGCATCGTGGCCGCGGCCCACCGCGGCTCGATCTGGGATCGCACGCTCATGCTGGGCTCGCTGCTCGGCGTGTGCGTGCCCGGGTTCTGGCTGAGCCTCAACTTCATCTATCTCTTCGCGGTGCGCCTCGGGTGGCTCCCCGCCGCGGGGTACGCCTCGGTCTTCTCCGAGCCGGTGAGCGCGCTGCGCTACATGGTGCTGCCCGCGGTCTCGCTCGGCTTCAACCAGTCGGCCCTGATCGCGCGGATCAGCCGCTCCTGCATGCTGGAGGCGCTCCAGCAGGACTACGTGCGCACCGCGCGCGCCAAGGGCCTGCCCACGCGCACGGTCACCTACGTGCACGCCTTCCGCAACGCGCTGGTGCCGGTGGTGACCGTGATCGGGGTCACCACCGCGGTGCTCATCGGGGGCGCGGTGGTGACCGAGATCGTGTTCAACATCCCGGGACTGGGCCGCCTCGTCATCTCCGCGATCCTGCGCCGCGACTACCCGGTGGTGCAGGGGGTCGTGCTGGTGACCGCGGCGGTCTACGTGCTCATCAACCTGCTGGTGGACGTGCTCTACGCCTTCATCGACCCGCGGATCCGCTATGATTGAGCCCCTCACCGAGCGGCAGCGCTGGGTGCGGCGGCTGGCCCGGAACGGCGGCGTGGTGACCGGCGCCGCGATCCTGCTCCTGCTGGTCGCGGCCGCGCTCCTGGCCGACGCGGTGTCCACCCACAACCCCACGCGGCTCACGCCCGCCAACCGGCTGCAGCCGCCGAGCGCGCAGCACTACCTTGGTACCGACGAGTTCGGGCGCGACATCTACAGTCTGGTGCTGCACGGCAGCCGCGTCTCCCTGCTGGTCGGGCTCACCACCATGCTGCTGACCTCGGCGGGGGGCATCGTCATCGGGCTCGCGGCGGGCTACTCGCGCCGTCTCGACGTGCCGGTGATGCGCTGCATGGACGGCCTCATGGCCTTCCCGGCCATCCTGCTCGCGATCGCGCTGATGGCCGCGCGCGGCCCCGGGGTGTGGAACGTGATCCTCGCGCTCTCGGTCGTCTACATGCCGCGCACCGCCATGATCATCCGCAGCACGGTGCTGAGCCTGCGCGAGCTGGACTACATCCAGGCCGCCCGCGCGCTCGGCCGGCGGGACAGCGCGATCGCGCTGCGCCACATCCTGCCCAACTGCGTGGGCCCGCTCCTCGTGCAGGGCAGCTTCGTCTTCGCCTACGCGATCCTCGCCGAGGCGATCCTGGGCTTCCTCGGCGTGGGGGTGCCGCCCTACGTGCCGTCGTGGGGCAATGTGATCGCGAGCGGCAAGAACGTCATCCGCGAGGCCTTCTGGGTGAGCCTGTTCCCCGGCCTGGCGCTGACGGTGGCCGGGCTGAGCCTCAACCTCCTCGGTGACGGACTGCGAGACGTGCTGGACCCGCGGCTCCGAGTGCGCTAAGAAGGAGGGCGGTGCAGGGCAACCGCGGTGCGTCATGACCAAAGGAGATTAGGCATGGGAGCGATCGATTCGAGACAGCCGTCCCTGCTGGACGCGGCAGCTCCCACGCGCCCGGCGCGCGACCGTTCCGCCTCCGCGCTGCTCCCGCACGCGCCGCGGCGCGAGGTGGAGATCATCCGGCACGCGGGCGGGCCGGTGGAGGTGAAGATCTCCGGCCTGGTGGACGCCGCCGAGCGGCGCATCCGCCAGTGGCAGGGCGTGGCCGCCGTCCTGTTCCTCCTCATGGTGGTGGGCGCGGCCCTCGCGGTGGTGGTGGTGGCGGTGCGATGGGACATCGAGCGGAGCCGCACCGTGCGGGTCCTCCAGGCCGATCTGCAGATGGCGCAGGCCCGCGAGCGCTGCTGGGAGGCCCTCGCGCGCTTCACCCCGCGCACCCCCGACGACGTGGTCGCGCCGGCCAAGCGTGACGCGTGGGTGGCGCGCTGCCTGACCTCCGAGCTCACCCGCGCCAACACCAAGCGCTAGGAGCGACCGTCATGCAAGAGCATCAGCCAATGGAAGCGGTGCACGCCGACGATCGGGAGTGGGAGACGCTGCGCTGGCCGGGCCAGTGGAGCAAGATGCTCTTCCACCCGCGCGGCGAGCGGCCGACCGAGCCCAACGCGGGCCTGGTCCGCTACGAGCCGGGCTCGCACCATCCGTTCCACAAGCACGATTTCGCGCAGGTCTGGTACATCCTCGAGGGCGAGTTCCGGATCGGCGATGCGGTCTACACGCCGGGGACGATGCTCTTCTACCCCGACCCGCACTTCGAGGAGGCGCTCTCCACCAAGACCGGGGGCCTCATGCTCTTCGTACAGTACCAGGGGCCGACCACGGGCGGGCAGCCGGTCTACGACGGCCGCTTCAACATGAAGGCCCGCAAGGCCATCGCCGAGGAGAACGTCGAGCGGTAGATTCATCGCCGCCGTGCAGTCATTCCGGAGGTAGACCACCCCTCACCCTGCCCTCTCCCCTGAGGGGAGAGGGATTCGCACCCCCTCTCCCCCGTCGAGGGGGAGAGGGTAGGGTGGGGGCTAGAGGGGAACTAGAGGGCGGCGACCTCGACGCGGCGTGTCGTTGTAGCAGGCGCCGCCGGCAGATGTCGGCGTGGTGGCCGGGGGCCAGCGCGGAGACGGTCTGGCCGTTGTCGCTCGTCTTGCATCCACGCGCCCTTGAGCGCTGCAGACCACGCCGGGCCGGCACCTCGTCGGTGATCCGGAGCGGCAGGTGCACCTCGCCCAGCTCGTTCCACACCCGCACCCGCACGCCGTCCGCGAGCCCGCGGGCCCGCGCGTCGTCGGGGTGCATCTCGAGCGGCGGCGTCGTCGTCGCCCGCCTTGAGCCCGCCGAAGGTGGAGGTGATGCGCTCGTCCGAGGCGGGCGTGATGAGGATCAGCGGGAACGTCGTCTCGTAGGGCCGGTAGGTCGGCAGCCGGCTGCCGTACTTCTTCTCGAGGTACTCCGAGGCCAGCTCCACCTTGCCGGAGGCGGTCTTGGGGAAGACGTTCTTGAACAGGATCGCGTCCTCGCCGCCCACCGTCATGGCGGTGGCGCGGTCGGTGGGCAGGCGGCTCGGGGCGCACGCCGCCCAGGCGCGGGTCGGCGGCGTCCACCGCGTCGTCCATCAGCTCGGCGTCGCTGGCGGCGAAGATCGGGTCGGTGAAGCCGAAGCGCGCGGCCAGCCGGCGGAAGATCTCGGTGTTGGGCAGCGACTCGCCGCTGCGGGCGGATCACCGGCTCGGCGCGCTGCAGCCAGTGCTGGCCGTAGGCCGCGTAGAGGTCGTCGTACTCGAAGTGGCTGGAGGCGGGCAGCACCACGTCGGCAGTAGGCCAGGCTGTCGGTCATCACCACGTCGCAGCCCACCACGAAGAGGTCCTCGCGGGCCAGGCCCGCGGCGCATGCGGTTCTGGTCCGGGTGCACGATGAGCGGGTTGTGGTTGTAGATGAAGAGCGCCTTGATCGGCGGCGAGAGCGTCGGGATCGAGCAGGTGCGCGCCCACGTCCACGATGTTGAGCGTGCGGGTGCCCGGCGGGCACGCAGGTCCGGCCGCTGCAGCTTGGCGGGCGTCTTCGGGAACGCGAAGCCGGCGCCGTTGACGAGGCCGCCGCCCGGCACCCCGAACTTCCCGGCCAGCGCGGGCAGGGCGAAGATCGCGCGGATGCCGCTGCCGCCGTTCTGGTTGCGCTCGAGCCCGTTGCCCACGCTGATGGAGGCGGGCGAGAGCGTGTGGTACCACTCCGCGAGCTGGCGGATCTGCGCCTCGGGCACCCGGCAGATCCGCGCCGCGTCCGCCACCGAGTAGCGGCGCGCGTCCGCCCATGAACTCCTCGAAGCCCGTCACGTGCCGCTCGATGAACGCGCGGTCGAAGCGCGCCCCGCCGCTCCAGCTCCGCGGCGAGCGCCCAGGCCAGCACCACGTCGGTGCCGGGCTGGAGCGCGACGTGCATGTCCGCCTGCTCGGCGACCTTGATGCGCTTGGGATCCACCACCACGAGCTTGGCCCCGTCGCGGCGGGCCGCGTTGAGGATCGGCGTGAGGTGGAGGTTCGACCACGTGACGTTGTTGCCCCACGCGATCGACGAGCTTGGAGTGCGCGCACCTGCTCGGGCGCGATGCCGGGCGTGGTGCCGAAGGTGCCGAGCCAGGCCTCGGTGCGGATGCCGCCGCAGAGCGGCTTGCGGTCCAGCAGCGAGGCGCCCAGCTTGTGGAAGAAGCGCAGGTCCATCGAGGCGTACGGCGAGCATGCCGTGCGGCCCCGCGTAGTTCAGCGGCAGCACCGCCTGCGGCCCGTGTGCCGCGATGACGCCGGTCACGCGCTCGTGGATGATGTCGAGCGCCTCGTCCCAGGAGACCGGCGCGAAGCGTCCCTCGCCCTTGGCGCCGATGCGGCGCAGCGGGGTCTGCAGGCGCCCGGGCCCGTGCACCCACTCGGGATACGAGCCGGCGACCTTGGTGCAGATCACCCCCGCGGTGTAGGGATTGGCCCGCGAGCCGCGGATCTTGACGATCTTCGCGTGCTCCACGGTGACGGTGAGGCTGCAGGTGTCGGGGCAATCGAGGGGGCAGACGCTCGCATGTTCGCTCATGCCTCGCATGGTAAGACAAGCGGCGTGGGTCCGCCAGATTCGGCTTCGAATTCCCCTGCAGATTGGCGGAGTTCCGCCGCTCAGCCATCCAGGCCGGCCGCCGGTAAACACGCCGCCCCCCGGTCTCGTCTCATGCGGTGCACGGGGCGGCATCCATGGCCCCGGGCAGGAGGCAACACCATGAAAAAGCTGATCGCGCTGGTTCTCGCTGCCGCGGTCTTTGCTCCAACGCTGGCCTTCGCGGGCGGGTCCACGGACGCCGCCCTCGGGCTCGGCGCGTTCGCCGTGTTCAACCAGATCCTGGGCGGAGTCGGCATCTTCCAGCGCGGGCCGGTCGTGGCGCCCGCGCCGGTGGTCTACGCGCCGCCTCCGGTGGTCTACGCACCGCCGGCGCCGGTCTACTACGCGCCGCGGCCTCGCGCGTACGTCCCCGCTCCGCGGGTCATCGTGAAGCCGTATCCGGTGTACGTGCCGGTGCCGCGGCACGTGGTCGTGCACCCGCAGCCCGCGTTCTGCCCGCCCGGCCACGCGAAGAAGGGCTGGTGCTACGGCGGCGCGCCGTATCGCCCGGCCCCTCATCCGCGCTGGCGCTACTGATCGCGTAGTCGCCTTCCGCTCCGCGCCCTCTCCCCCCGGACCCGGGGGGAGAGGGTCGGTGGAGCGCGGCCAGGAGATGCTGGCCAGTAGCGGGCTCAGGTGGTCTCGGGCTTCCGACCGATGGCCAGCCGATGCCGGTCTATCTGCTCATACGTTTCCCGCGAGTCGAATACGCCGGCGAAGATATCGACACTCATGTCGATGCCCGCAGTCAAATTCGTCGTTTGCCAGATCTCGAACAATCGCTTCTGTGCCGCCGTGACCGTCCGGGTATGCCGGACCACTCTCGCGAGCATGCGCTCGGTCTCGGCGACGAGCTCATCCGCCGAGACGACCGCGTTCAGGAACCCGTAGGGGGCGAGCTCGCTTACGGAATAGCTGTCACCCGTCAGGATCACTTCCTTGGCTTTGGACAGGCCGATGTGCTGCTGAAGGAGCGCGATGTCGCACACCGACGGTACCCCCACCTTGATCTCTGGAAGCCCGAAGGTGGCGTGTGGCACCGCGATGCGAAGGTCCGAGACCAGCGCGAGGCCCAGTCCAGTTCCCAGGCAATGTCCGTTGATAGCCGCAATGGTCGGGAACGACGCCGTCCGGACGGCCGCCAGAAGCTTTCGGTTCTTGACGATGAATTCCCTCGCGCGCTCCGGCGTGAGGTCCGAGAAGGCCTGAAGATGCATGCCGGCGGAAAACGCTCGCGGCCCCGCACCGGTGAGGACGGCCGCGCGCGGCGGCCGGGCACCGGCTTCCTGGAAGATCTCGGCCAGGCGGTCCAGGTCGGCGAGGGTGAAGGCATTGCTCGCCTCCGGCCGATCGAACGTGATCCACCAGACACCCTCGGCTTCACGCAGATCGACCGCGGGCTGGCTCAGAGCATGGTTGGTCATCGCGTGAGCCTATCATCGCTGGGTGAGGTCCGGGGAGAACGCCCCGGAACCCGCCTTCCAGACGCGAAGTGCTACACTCCGGGGCGATGCCTGACGCCCCCGCTCGGCTGGGCTCGTGAGGCGCGTCTCCCTCCTCCGGCTGATCGCGGTCTTCACCTGGACCGGCCTCTCGAGCCTCGGCGGCGGCCGCAGCGCCTACTTCCACGACGCGCTCGTGCGGCGCCGCGGCTGGATCCGGCACGACGAGTTCGTGCAGGACTTCACGCTGAGCCAGGTGCTGCCCGGCCCTAACTTCAGCAATCTCGCGGTCGCCCTGGGCTACCGGCTGGCCGGCATGGCGGGCGGTGTCTGGGGCCTCCTCGCGATCGTGCTACCAGGCGCGGTCATCCTGGTGGGGGTGGCGCGGCTCTACCTGCACGGCGCCTTCGGCGCCTCCGCCACGCTCCTGCTGCGCAGCCTGAGCGCCGCGGTGGTGGGCCTCGTGCTCGTCACCACCCTGCGCATCACGCGCGGCTCGCTCCGCGGAGCCCGGGGCTTCGTGGTGGCCGCGATCACGTTCCTCGCGGTGGGCCCGCTCCGCCTGCCCACCGTGGCCGTGGTGCTCGTGATGGCGGCGGTGAGCCTGGCGCTGCACTGGACCGGGCCGGCGCCGCCCGCCGCGCCGCCGTCGGCCGGGAGCGCCTCCCGGGAGGAGATCTGCTGATGATGGATCTCGCCCTGCTCACCTGGACCTTTCTCTGGCTGAGCCTGCTCTGCGTGGGGGGCGGGCTCGGGGTGATCCCGGAGATGGAGCGGCAGTCGGTGACGATCCACGGCTGGCTCACCGCGCGCGAGTTCGTGGACGGCTACACGCTCACGCAGCTCACGCCGGGCCCGAACATGCTCATCGCGGTCTTCGTGGGCTACCGCGCGCACGGGGTGCTCGGCGGCATCCTCGCGGGGCTCGCGATGTTCGTGCCCACCTCGGTGCTCGCGATGGTGATCTCGCACCACTGGCAGCAGTGGCGCACCCGGCGCTGGGCCGCCACCGCGGAGCGGGCACTGATTCCCGTCGGCGTCGGGCTCATGGCGGGCGGGGTGTACACGGTGGCGCGCACCGCGATCCACGACGCGCTGACCCTGGCGCTCGCGGCGCTCACCGCGCTCCTGGTCACGTCGGATCGCGTGCCGCCGGTGCTCGCGGTGCTGGCCGCGGGCACCCTCGGCTGGCTCCTCTCCCGCTGAGCCCCTCACCCTTGAGCTTCTCACCCTGCCCTCTCCCCCTTCGGGGGCGAGGGTGAAGTCCAGGGCAGGGTGAGGGGCCGAGCGCCCCCGCGGTAAGATGGACGCGCCCATGCTCACCCCCGTCGAGCACGCCCCGCTCGCGCCCCACTGCACCCTTCACCTCGGCGGCCCCGCCCGTTACCTGGTCGAGGCCACCGACGAGGCGACCGTCGCGGAGGCCGTCCGGTGGGCGGCCTCCCGCAAGCTGCCGGTGCGCGTCCTGGGAGGCGGCTCCAACCTGGTCATCGCCGACGAGGGCGTGGACGGGCTCGTCCTCAAGATCGCCCTCCGCGGCGTGACCACGCGCGAGATCCCCGGCGCGGTGGAGGTGACGGCCGCCGCGGGCGAGCCCTGGGACGACCTCGTGCGCCACACGGTGGAGCGCGGCTGGGCGGGGCTCGAGTGCCTGAGCGGCATTCCCGGCCTGGTGGGCGCCACGCCAATCCAGAACGTCGGCGCCTACGGCCAGGAGGTGAGCGACACGCTCACCTCGGTGCGCGCGCTCGACCGCGAGAGCGGCCGGGTCGTGACGCTCGCGCCCGCCGAGTGCGGCTTCGGCTACCGCGACAGCCTCTTCAAGAGCCGCGCCCCGGGGCGGTACGTGGTCCTCGCCGCCACCTACCGGCTCGTCCCGGGCGGGCCTCCCTATCTCGGCTATGCCGACATCGCGCGCGAGGTCGGGAGCGCGTCGCCCCCGCTGTCCACCGTGCGCGAGACCGTGATCCGGGTGCGCCGCTCCAAGTCCATGGTGCTCGACCCGGGCGATCCGAACGGGCGGAGCTGCGGCTCCTTCTTTCTGAATCCCATCGTGGACGCGGCCGCGCTGGCTGCGATCGAGGCGCGCGCGGCCGGCCTGTCGATGCCGCGCTGGCCGCAGCCCGACGGCCAGGTCAAGCTCTCGGCGGCCTGGCTGATCGAGCGCGCCGGCTTCACCCGCGGGCAGAGCGAGGGGCCGGTCGGCCTCTCCACCCGCCATACGCTGGCCATCGTCTGCCACGATGGCGCGCGGGCGCGCGACGTCGTCGCCTTCGCGCGCCGCGTGCGGACGGGGGTCGAGGTCCGCTTCGGCGTGCGCCTGCACCCGGAGCCCATCTTCTGGGGTACGATCGGCATCGACTGACCCTCTCCGATCGGCGGAAGATGGAGGTGCCCGTGATGGACCGCTCGGCCGCTCGCGCGCGGGCGCTTCGCTCGCTGGACGGCCTCTCCGTGGGTGATTCGTTCGGGGAGGCCTGTCTCGTCGACACGCGCACCCTGCTCGCGCGGCTCGAGCACCGCTGGCTGCCTGATCCGCCCTGGACCTTCTCGGACGATACGGTCATGGCCATCTCGGTGGTCGAGACACTGGAGGAGCACGGTGCCATCGATCAGGACACGCTCGCCCGGCGCTTCGGTCACAAGCTCCGCCTCGACCCGTGGCGGGGCTACGGGCGGGTGACCCACCAGATCCTCACCGAGATCGCCCGCGGCGGCGACTGGCGCGCGCTCTCCGCCGTCGCGTTCGACGGCGTCGGCTCCATGGGCAACGGCGGTGCGATGCGGGCGGGCCCGATCGGGGCGTACTTCGCAGGAGATATCGAGATGGCGGCGGGGCAGGCGCGGCTGGCCGCCGCGGTGACCCACGCCAATGTCGAGGGCCAGGCGGGCGCGATGGCGGTGGCCGCCGCGGCCGCCTGGGCGAGCGGAGCCGGACCCGATCCGGATGCGCTCTTCGGCGCGGTGCTCGACGTGGTGCCGGTCAGCACGACCCGCGACACGATCGAGCGCGCCTCATCGATCGGACCCGACGCGGAGGTCCTCGACGTGGTGAGCCAGATCGGCAACGGGATTCGAGCGCTGGCCCAGGACACCATGCCGTTCGCGCTCTGGTGCGTCCGGCATCATCTGCGCGACTACGAGTCGGCGCTCTGGACGGCGGCGGCCGCCCTGGGCGACTGCGACACCCTGTGCGCCATCGTGGGGAGCATCGTGGTCATGCCGGGTGGAGCCGAGGTCCCCGACGCATGGCGGGCGCGCCGCGAGCCGCTGACCGCCTTCACTCACCTCGCGGTGCCGCCCGCCGGCCGTTGACTTCGATCGCGCGGGAGTCGTACGCTCCCGCCATGAAGATCACCGCCGTCCGCGCCACCTGGCTCCGCGCCCCCATTCCCGCCGAGCACGCCCACGTCAGCGACTTCGGCCGCAACGACACGTTCAACATGTGCCTGGTCGAGATCGAGACCGACGCCGGGCTGCTGGGGCTCGGTGAGGCCAAGGCCGCGGTGGGCAATCTCGGCAACTACGCGGCGATGGTCACCCTGATCCGCGAGGAGATGGGGCCCGCCATCGTGGGGCGCGATCCGCGCGACATCACCGGGATCTGGGAGCTGCTCTACAACGGCTCGCGCGCCCGTTACGCCACCCGCGAAGGGCGGACCTTTCCCACCATCGGCCGGCGCGGCCTCGCGATGAGCGCGATCAGCGGCATCGACATCGCGTGCTGGGATCTGCTCGGGCGCTCGGTGGGCCAGCCGGTGTGGCGCCTCCTGGGCGGGCAGTACCGCGACCGGATCCCGGCCTACGCGAGCGGGGGCTGGGCGCCGGTGGGCGCCATCGGCAAGCAGATGACCCAGTACGTGGAGCGCGGGCACCGCGCGGTGAAGCTGCGGGTCGGTCTGCAAGACAAGAGCGTGGACGATTCGGCCGCGCGGGTTCGCGAGGTGCGCGAGACGCTCGGGCCCGACGTGGGCATCATGGTGGACGCCCACGGCACGTGGAGCGTGCGGGAAGCAATGCGCTTTACGCGCAAAATCGAGGACTGCGATCTCGGCTGGTTCGAGGAGCCGGTATCGTCCGAGAACCTCGCGGGCCAGGCGGAGGTCCGCGCCTCGACCGACATCCCGATCGCGGCGGGAGAGAGCGAGCAGACCCGTTTCGCGTTCCGCGACATGATCGCGGCGCGCGCGGTGGACGTCTGCCAGCCCGACGTGGCCATCGCGGGCGGCATCACCGAGACCCAGCGCATCGCCGCCCTCGCGGCCGCCCACGACCTCACGGTGGCGCCGCATCTCTGGGGCTCGGCCATCCTCTTCGCGGCGGGCCTGCACCTCGCGGTGTCGACCCCGAGCGTGAACCTCCTCGAGTTCTCGCGCGGGCACAACCCGCTGCTCAACGATCTGGTGGAGGAGCGCGTGGAGCTCGAGGACGGCCACGTCCTGGCCCCCGCCGGCCCCGGGCTCGGCCTCACGCTGCGCCGCGACTTCGTCGCCCGGGTGGCGGTCGCTCCCTAGCGGTCTAGAGGCCCGCCCGCAGCGACTCGAGGAACGTGCGGATCCGGCGCGCGTTGGTGCCGAGGTCGCTGCGCCCCACCCGGGAGACCGACCGCACGTCCACGCGACTGCCCGCGCCGTCGGGACGCACGCGCACCACCACGTCGTCCCGGAAGCCGAACCAGCGGGTGCGGTCGGTGGCCTCGAGGCGTCCCTCCGCGGGCACCGCGGCCACGATCTCCCAGCCGAGCCCCCGGGCGACGTCCACCGCGCGCGCGAACACCCGCTCCGGCGGCGCGGCGAAGCGCGCGGGCGCGAGATCGGGATAGCCGGCGCGCTGCTGGGCCGCGAGGGCGGCGCCGCCATACTCCGCAGTATTCGGCGCGCCCTCCCGGCGCGGGAGCACCGCCACGAAGCGCGGCGGATCGTCGAGATCGGTGCTGATGTCGTGGATCGGGGGCACGGTTCCCGCGCCGCGGAGGTGCGAGACCGGCACCACCGCGACCGCGATCAGCAGCACGAGAGTCCCGATCGACAGGATCGCGGTGTTGTACGCCCGCGCGAGCAGCGCCAGCACGAGGCCGGCCAGCGCGACGACCACCGCGCCGAGCCCGCCGTAGAGCGTCCAGCGGAAGATCGCGAACCCGGTGCGAAAGTCCCACCAGTCCCAGCGGCTGCCCGCGCCGGACAGGAGGAGCGAGAGGGCCCCGAGCAGCGTGAGGAGGAGGCCGACCCGCGCCGTGATCGAGGCCGCGCGCGCGAGTCTAGATCTCACGCGCTTGACACGAGCCGGAGGCGTGCCTAGAGTCGCGGCAGACACCACCCACCGTGCTGCCCAGGAGGCCCCTCTCATGCTGTACGAGCTGCGGACGTATCACGCGATGCCCGGCCGGCTCCCCGACCTGAACCGTCGCTTCGCCGAGATCACCATGGACTTCTTCAAGAAGCACAACATCCAGGTGGTCGGCTTCTGGACCAACGAGCTGGGCGGCTCCTCGGACCAGCTCATCTACATGCTCGCCTACGACAGCCTGGCCGACCGCGAGAAGAAGTGGAGCGGGTTCTTCGCGGACAAGGATCGGCTCGCCAAGTTCGCCGAGACCGAGAAGAACGGTCCGCTGCTGCGCCGGCTCACCGCCCACATCCTGCGGCCGACCGCCTACTCGCCGATGCAGTAGATGCGCGGCCTCGGGCTTCTCCTCGTGCTGGCGCTCGCCGGCTGCGGTGCGGCGATCGAGCGGACCTACACCGAGGAGGAGCTCGGGGGGATCTGCGTGATGCGCGGAGGCTGGTGGCACCGCGATGACCTGATGGGTGGCTTCTGCGAGTTCCAGGCGCCGGGCTTCCTCTAGGCCGCGGCTCAGTCCACGCGGAAGACCACGTCCGGGGTGAGTCCGCGGATGCTGGTCTGGCCCGCGAGGGCCATGGACGTCCGCAGCTCTCGCCGCAGGATGTCGAGCGTGCACGCCACCCCGGCCGCGCCGTCGGCGGCCAGGCCCCAGAGCGCGGTACGCCCGATCGCCACCGCGTCGGCGCCCCACGCCACGCCCTTGAGCACGTCGGTGCCGCGGGCGAAGCCGCCGTCCACGATGATGCTGGCCGCGTCGCCGACCGCCTCCCGCACCGCGGGCAGCGCGTCGATGCTGGCCTGGGTCGCGTCGAGCTGCCGGCCGCCGTGATTGGAGACCCAGATCAGCTCCACGCCGGCCTCGACCGCGCGGCGGCCGTCGCGCGCGGTCATGATGCCCTTGAGGCCGATCGGGAGCTTGGTGGTCTTGCGCAGCCAGTCCACGTCGGCCCAGGTGAGGCGCGCCGGGTACTCCGGATCGGGCGGGCGCGGGTTCGGCGCCTTCAGCATGGCCTCGCGCGGGCTGAAGCGCGCGAGGATGTCGCGCTCGCGCCGGCTGTAGACCTGCACGTCCACCGTGAGGCACACCGAGAGGTAGCCGGAGGCCTCCACGCGCGCGAGCAGGTCGGCCACCCAGGCCCGGTCGCCCATGTGGTAGAGCTGGAACATCTTGGGGCCGGGCGCGGCTTCCGCCACCGCCTCCACCGACCAGCCGGTGGCGCCGCTCAGGAACTGCAGCGTGTCGCCCTTGGCGGCCCCGCGCGCCATCTCGCGGTCGCCCTCCGGGTGGAAGAGGACGAGCCCGCCCATCGGGGCGATCACCACCGGCCAGGAGAGCGGAATGCCGATCAGCGAGGTGGTCAGATCGACGTGGCGCACGTCGACCAGGATGTCCTGGCGGACCGCGAGGCGCCGGATGGCGCGCCGGTTGCGGCGCAGCGTGGTCTCGGTCTCGGTCCCGCCCGCGCCGAAGTTGTACGAGTTGCGCGGCAGGCTGGCCTTGGCGGCACGGTGGATCTCCGGGATCGTCACGAAGGGCTCGGTCATGGCGGGTAACATAACATGCCGCTGAAGCCGGTGCCGTACCGGAGCCTGCGCGCCCTGCTGCGGCGGGAGCTGATCGCGGAGGAGCACGCGGGGACCGCGCTCCTGATCCGGCGGCTGGCCCACGTGAAAGCGACGGGCGGCTTCACCCGCACCGAGTTCCTCGCGATGTGCCGCTGGAAGAGCCCGCGCTCGCGGCGGCACTACGAGCGCAGCTCCCCGGCGACGATCCGACGCGTGTCGCGCGCGGTGCTCGCCGCGCGCAGCGAGCGGGAGCGCATGACCCGGCTGATCGCGCTGCCCGGCGTCAGCGTGGCGACCGCCTCCGCGATCCTGACCCTGATCGATCCGCGCCGCTACGGGGTGCTCGACATCCGCTGCTGGCAGATCCTGTTCCGCATCCGGTCGGTGGCGGGGAACGAGCGCGGGCGGGCGTTCACGGTGTCGCAGTGGGAGCACTACCTGGAGCGGCTGAGGGGCCATGCGCGCGCCCTCGGCGTCTCCGCGCGGGTGATCGAGTACACCCTCTTCCACTGCCACCGGAAGCTGCAGCGCGGGCGGCTCTACGACTGACGCCGCCCGCGCGAGCTCCGATCAGGCTTCGCGGACGAGAACGACCGGGACCGGCGAGGTGTGCAGGAGCTTCTCGCCGAGCCCGCTTCCGCCGGTGAGGCGATCGAGCCAGCCTCGACGGGCCGCGGTCACCACGATCATGTCCGCGTCGAAGGCTTCGGCCTCCACGAGGATCTCCTGCTCGGGCTTCCCGAACCGCACCACGGTCTCGGTGGACACCGGGGCGAGCTGCGCCTCGACGCTCTCGAGATAGTCGCGGCCCTCGGCGTTCAGGCGCTCCATCTCCTGGTCCGCGTAGGCCACGACGCGCCCGGTGCTGCTCACGCGGTGCTCGGGGACCGGGTACACCTGCAGCAACCGGACGCCGCCGCCGCTGTTGCGGGCCAGGTCGGCGGCCAAGGCCGCCGCTACCTCCGCGGATTCACTACCGTCCAACGGAACAAGAATGCGCTTTGCCATCATTTCCTTTCTCCTTCCCACACGCCATTTCGATGGCAGGAGGTCGGTAATGGATTCTTACGTTTCCATGTCGGGAATCGCCCGAATCCCTCGGGTGGTCCTGGGTATCTCAATGCGCGGAAGGAGAACGCCATGATCGAGATCGCGGTGGCTTCGTTGATTGCGTTGGTGCTGGTGGTCGGACCGCTTGCCTGGCGCGTGGCCCGGGATCGCAGCGAGTCCCGTGCCCTGTCGGTCCGCGCCTACGTCCAGTCCCTGGTGGACCGGAAGCTCGGCGGCGAATCGTTCGTATCGGTGCAGGTGACGCCGCGCGGGCTGTGGCACGCCGGGCAGGTGGTGGTGGCCGTGCCCAGCGGCTGGGAGTGGCTGCTGGAGGAGGTCTGGCCGGTGCTGATGGCGCGCACGCCGCGCGGCTACGAGCTGGTCGTGCGCCGCGGCGAGGCCGCGCCCGCTCCGCAGCGACAGCTCCGGCGCGTCGCCTGACCCGCTTGCTGGCCGGGTTCCCCCTCGCGTAACATCCGGCCGAGGGGGAACCCACCATGCATGTCGGGATGGCCGCCGTCTTCCAGAATCCAGGCCAGTCGCGGACGGATCGCGACGTGTATCTGAACGAGCTGCGCCTGGCCGAGCTGGCCGAGCCGCTCGGGTTCGAATCGGTGTGGGGCGTGGAGCATCACTTCACGGACTACACGATGTGCCCCGACGTCCTGCAGTTCCTCTCCTACATGGCCGGCCGCACCCGCACCGTCCAGCTCGGCTCCATGGTCGTCGTGCTGCCGTGGCACGACCCGATGCGGGTGGCCGAGGAAGTGTCCATGCTCGACAACCTCTCGGGCGGCCGCCTGATCCTGGGCATGGGGCGCGGGGCGGGCAAGGTCGAGTTCGACGGCTTCCGCCTCTCCATGGACGAATCTCGCCCGCGCTTCGTGGAGTGCGCGGAGATGCTGCTGCGCGGGCTCGAGCAGGGCTACTGCGAGTACGACGGGGCCTTCGTCAAGCAGCCGCGGGCCGCGATCCGGCCCGCTCCCTTCAAGTCCTTCCGGGGCCGCACCTACGCGGCGGCGGTCTCCCCGGAATCGGTGCGCATCATGGCCGAGCTGGGCGTCGGCATCCTGATCATTCCCCAGAAGCCGTGGAAGGAAGTCGCGCGCGAGCTCGAAGCCTATCGCGAGGTCTATCGCCAGGTGAACGGTGTGGACGCGCCCCCGCCGATCTCGGCGGGCTGGACGTTCTGCGATCCGAGCGGGGCCCGCGCCGAGGAGATGGCGCGGCGGTACATTGGCGGCTACTACCAGACCGTGCTCGATCACTACCAGTTCCAGGGCGACCACCTGGCCCAGACCAAGGGCTACGAGTACTACGGCAAGATGGCGGAGAAGATCCACCAGTACGGCACCGACACCGTCATCGACTACTTCATGAACCTGCAGGTGTGGGGCACGCCCGAGCAGTGCTACGAGAAGATCCTGGACATCCACGCGCGCACCGGCAACAGCCACTACGTGGGCGTGTTCGGCTACGCGGGGATGCCGTACGACGAGGCGGAGCGCAACCTGCGCCTCTTCGCCAGGGAAGTGATGCCGCAGCTGCAGAAGCTCGACACCGCCGCGGCCCCGGCTACTCGCTCGCGAGTCTCGGAAAAACCCGGCGTCAGCCTCCTCGGCTCCTGACCTCTCTCCCTCTCCCCCCTGGGGAGAGGGCAGGGTGAGGGGTCCACGGTGAGCGGCTACGCCATCGACCCGCCGTCGACGGGATAGATCGCGCCGGTGATGTAGGCGGCATCGGCGCTGCACAGGAAGGTCACCAGCGCCGCCACCTCGTCCGGCGTGCCGTAGCGCCTCATCGGGATCACGCCGGCCATGCGATCGTGGAAGGCGGCCGGATTCGCGGGATTGGCGCTTTCCTCGAGCTGCCGCACCATGTCGGTCTCGATCGGGGCCGGGCAGACCGCGTTGACCCGGATGCGGTCGGCGGCCAGCTCGAGGGCGGCGCTCTTGGTGATGCCGACCACCGCGTGCTTGCTGGCGGTGTAGGCCACCAGGTTGCGCGAGCCTCGCAGGCCCGCGATGGACGCGGTGTTGACGATGACGCCGCCGCCCCGCGCGCGGAGCAGCGGCGCCACCGTCTTGATGCCGAGCCAGACACCCTTGACGTTGATCGCGAGCACCCGGTCGAAGACGTCCTCCGGATACTCCACCAGCGGGCGCACCGCGCCCAGGATGCCCGCGTTGTTGAAGAAGTAGTCGATGCCGCCGAAGCGCTCGGCGACCGCCGCCGCGTAACGTGCGACGTCGGCGGCCCGGGTCACGTCGGCCTCGACGGTGAGCCCGGTGCCGCCCGCCTTCTCGACGGCGGCGAGGGACTCGCGCAGGCCCTCGCGCGAGACGTCCACCAGCCCGATCCGCGCGCCCTCGGCGGCGAAGCGCACCGCGGCGGCGCGGCCGATGCCGCCGGCCGCCCCGGTGATCAGCGCGGTCTTGCCCTCGAAGCGTGGCTGGCCGAAGCGGGGCGCGGCCACCGGATCCCTCAGATCGCGGCCGTGACCATGATCTCGACCACGTACTTCGGCGAGGCCAGCCGCGCCTCCACGGTGGCGCGGGCCGGGGTATTGGCCGGGTCCACCCAGGCGTCCCACGCCGCGTTCATGTCGTTGTAGAGGGCCATGCTGGCGACGTAGATCGTGGCGGACAGCAGCTTGGACTTGTGGCTGCCGGTCGCGGCCAGGAGGTCGTCGATCTTCTTCAAGATCTGCTCGGTCTGGCCCTTGGCGTCGGCCGACGGATCGCCGGCCACGAGGCCGGCCAGGTAGACGGTGTTGCCGTGGACGACGGCCTGACTCAGTCGGGGTCCCACGCCGTGACGCTTGACGCTCATCGCGCTCTCCTTGTCGGTGAGGGTGGCTTGGCTGAATACGGTCGGGCGGCGTATGATTCTGTCACAATTCACCTGGCGCGTCGGATTTTCTCACCGGGAAAGGACGGGCGTGGACATCCGCAGAGTGATGGGCGTGGCGGGACTGGCGCTGCTGCTCTGCGCGTGCGAGCGGGAGGAGAAGATGGTGCGCGAGGACCTGCCGATGGCGCGCGCCACCAAGGCCCGCACCGACGCGCAGGCCCTCGCGACCGCGGTCAACACCTATCGCGCGAGCTGCGGCGGGACGCTGCCCGAGTCGCTCGAGGCGCTGACCACCCAGACCGTGGTGGCCGGCGCTCCGTGCGGCCCCATGCTCGGCTCGATCCCGGCGCCGCCGCCCGGCTGGTCCGCGTACGCCTACGCGCGCCAGGGCGACGCGTCGTTCACCGTGACCTCGAGCAGCGGCGCGCAGACCGTCTCGGCGCCCTAGCCAAGCATGCTCCGCCTGAGCCGACGACACGTCCTGGCCGGAAGCGCCGCCGCGCTCGTGGCCGCGCTCCACCGGACGCCCCCACTCGAGGCCCAGACCGCGTCGGCGGGCCCGCCGGCCGCGCAGCTCCTCGAGGATCTCGTCGCGGCCAACCGCATCCTGGCGGACCAGGGCGTCCTCGACGGCTACGGGCACGTGAGCGCGCGGCACGATCGCGATCCCGCGCGCTTCCTCATGTCGCGCTCGCTGGCGCCCGAGCTGGTGACCGCGGCCGACATCATGGAGTATGGCCTCGACAGCGAGCCGGTCGATCCGCGCGGGCGCACGAGCTACCTGGAGCGCTTCATCCACGGCGAGATCTACCAGGCGCGGCCCGACGTGCAGGCGGTCGTGCACAGCCACTCCCCCTCGGTGATCCCGTTCGGGGTCACCGGCGTCGCGCTGCGGCCGCTCTTCCACATGAGCGCGTTTCTCGCCGACGGCGCGCCGGTCTGGGACATCCGCGCCGCCGCGGGGAGCGACACCGACATGCTGGTGCGCACGCCGGCCCTCGGGCGCACGCTCGCCCAGACCCTGGGCCCGCGCGCGGTGGTCCTGATGCGCGGCCACGGCGCGGTCACGGTGGCGAGCGGCCTACCCCTCGTGGTGTTCCGGAGCGTCTACACCGAGGTCAACGCGCGCCTGCAGGCCCAGGCGCTGGGTCTGGGCGGCGGGGTCACGTATCTGAGCCCGGAGGAAGCGACGCGGGCCGAGGCGTCCGTCGCGGGCACCGTCGCCCGCCCGTGGGAGCTATGGAAGCGCAAACTGAGGAGAGACCCATGACCGCGATCACCGCGCTCGAGACGCCCGCCGTGACGATCCACCTGGACGTGATGGCGGACAACATCCGCCGCGTGCAGGCGCACCTGGCCCGGCACGGGCTCGGCAACCGACCGCACATCAAGACGCACAAGATCCCGGCCATCGGCCAGATGCAGATGGCGGCGGGCGCGGTCGGCATCACCTGCCAGAAGCTGGGCGAGGTGGAGGTCTTCGCCGACGCCAAGGTGGCCGACGACGTGCTGCTGACGTACAACATCCTCGGCGCGGCCAAGACCGAGCGGCTGACCGCCCTCGCGCGGCGGGTGCGGCGGCTCGCGGTGGTGTTCGACAACGAGGTGGTGGCCCGCGAGCTCTCCGCGGCCGCCGCGCGCGACCACGTGGACCTCGAGTTCCTCGTCGAGTGCGACACCGGCTTCAAGCGCACCGGCGTGCAGTCGCCGGACGAGGCCTTCGCGCTGGCCCGCACCGCGATGGCGCTCCCGGGCCTGCAGTTCAAGGGACTGATGACCTTCCCCAATCGCGATCCCGATACCCGCGAGTTCTTCGAGCGGGCGCTCGCCCTGTTCAAGCAGGCGGGCATCGCGGTGCCGGTGGTCTCGGGCGGAGGCACGCCGGCCCTCGCCACGGTCGACCGCTTCCCGATGCTCACCGAGCATCGCGCGGGCACCTGCGTCTACAACGACGCGATGGTGGTGTCGACCGGCACCGCCACGTGGGAGCAGTGCGCGATGCACGTGCGCGCGACCGTGGTGAGCCGGCCGACCGCCGACCGCGGCGTCCTCGACGCGGGGAGCAAGGTGCTCACCTCGGATCTCTACCACATGAAGGGCTACGGCCACGTCATGGAGTACCCGGAGGCGCAGGTGGCCCACCTCTCCGAGGAGCACGCGGTGGTGGACTTCGCCGGCTGCGCGGAGCGGCCGAAGGTGGGCGAGGTGGTCAACGTGGTCCCCAACCACTGCTGCGTGGTCACCAACATGGTGGACGAGATCTACGGGGTGCGGAAGGGGCAGGTCGAGGTGGTATGGCCGGTGGCCGCGCGCGGCCGGGTGCAGTGAGGCCGGCGTGACCCGGACCGGCGCGCACCTGGTCGTGGAGGCGCTGGCCGCCGCCGGCGTCCGGCACCTCTTCTCGCTCTCGGGCAACCAGATCCTCTCGCTCTACGACGCGAGCCTCGGCAGCGGCCTCTCGATCCTGCACACGCGGCACGAGGCGGCGGCGGTGCACATGGCGGACGCGTGGGGACGGCTCACCGAGCAGCCGGGCGTGGCCCTCGTCACCGCGGGGCCCGGCCACTGCAACGCGATCTCGGCGCTCTACGGCGCGCTGATGGCCGAGTCGCCGGTGGTGCTGCTGAGCGGGCACGCGCCCACCGCGCAGCTCGGGCGCGGCGCCTTCCAGGAGATGGACCAGGCCGCGGTGGCCGCGCCGGTCTGCAAGGCCTCGTGGATGGCCAAGGACGCGGCGCGACTGGGCGAGGACATCGCGACCGCGCTCGAGCTGGCGCGGAGCGGGCGCCCCGGGCCCGTGCACGTGAGCCTGCCCGGCGACCTGCTCGAGGCCAAGGTGGCCGCGGGCGACGTCGCGCGGACGGCGCGCCGCGACGCGCCGGGGGCGGCCACCGCCGCGGAGGTGGAGCAGGCGCTGGCGCTGCTCGCGGCCGCTCGGCGGCCCGTCATCCTGCTGGGCGGCGCGATGGCGCGCGGGCCGCGGCGCGAGGCGGTCGGGCGGCTCAGCCTGGCCACCGGCGTGCCCGCGCTGCCCATGGAGAGCCCGCGCGGCTTCAACGACCCGTGGCTACACCTGGCCGCGCCGCTGCTCGGGCAGGCCGACCTGCTCGTGCTGCTGGGCAAGAAGCCCGACTTCGTGGTGCGCTTCGCGCAGCCGCCCGCGGTCGCGGCGGGCTGCCGCGTGATCCAGGTGGATGCCGACGCGGCCTCGCTGCGCGCAGGCGCCGCGCTCGGCATCGTGGCCGATCCGGCGGCGGTGGCCGACCAGCTCGCGACGGCCGCGCGCGGGCGGGCCTGGGATCACCGCGCGTGGGGCGACGAGGTGATGCGCGCGCGGGCGACGGTGCCGGCGCCGTGGGCCGAGGCGCGCCGGTCGGCGCGGACGCCGATCCACCCGCTCCGGGTCTGCGCGGCGCTCCAGCCCCACCTCGATCGGGGCGCGATCTTGGTCGCCGACGGGGGCGAATTCGGGCAGTGGGTGCAGGCGGGCCTCGAGGCGGAGACACGCCTCATCAATGGCCCGGCGGGCTCCATCGGCAGCGCGATCCCGATGGCGATCGCGGCCCGGCTCCGTCATCCCGATCGCCCCGTGTTCGCGGTGCTGGGCGACGGCACCTTCGGCTTCCACGCCTTCGAGCTCGACACCGCGGCGCGCTACCGCCTGCCGGTGGTGACCGTGATCGGCAACGACGCGCGCTGGAACGCGGAGCACCAGCTCCAGATCCAGCACTACGGCGCCGATCGCACGGTGGGCTGCGAGCTCGCAGCCTCGCGCTACGACCAGCTCGCGGCCGGGCTCGGCGCCCACGGCGAGCACGTCGAGCGCGCGGAGGACCTCGAGCCCGCCCTCGATCGCGCGCTCCGCGCCGGCCTCCCCGCCATCGTCAACGTCGCGATCGAAGGCCTCCCCGCCCCGACGTATACCGCCGGCAACGCGCATTAGTTGGGGTCAGCACTAGATGGGGTCAGGTCTTACATTCACACATTGTCGGAATGTAAGACCTGAGCCCGATCAGATGTTGATGCGGCGGCGGGCGGTGGCGCGGTCCCACTTGCTCGCGTGGTCGTCGTCGAAGAGGAGAGCCTCGTCGGCGAGCACCGTGATCCAGGCGCCCTGCTCGATCTCGCCCGCGAGCTGGCCCGGCGCCCAGCCCGCGTAGCCCACCGCGAAGAGCGACAGCCGCGGCCCCGTGCCGCTGGCGATGTCGCGCAGCGCGGTGAGCACGCCGGGCGTCGGCGTCAGCGCGATGTCGCCCGCAATGCGCTCGGTGCCCTGTGTGGTGTACTCGCCGGTGTGCAGCATGAAGCCCTGCCCGCGCTCGACCGGCCCGCCGTAGTGGGCGCGCACGCTGGCGGTGACCCCACGATCGTCGAGGCCGAACTGGCGGAGGAGGGACGCTACCGGCACGTCGCGCACGGGCCGGTTGACGACCAGCCCCATCGCGCCACTCGCGTCGTCGCGGACCATGTAGATGACGGTGCGCGCGAAGGCGGGCGCGCGCAGCGCCTCGGTGGCGACGAGGAACTGCCCCGCGAGGCCCGGGCCGCCGCCCTGCACGAGCCCGTGCGGCGCCGGACTCGCGCCCGGGCTCGACGGCGCCGCGCCCACCCACGCGAGCCCGGCCACGAGGCCGAGCGCGATGCCGAGCACGACCGGGGCACCCGTGAGCAGACGAGCGAGAGGCATGGCACAGTATAGCGAATGGTCCTTCCCGCCGGGCTGCGTGCCCTCGGCCACCGGGATTTCCGCCTGTTCTGGTGCGGACAGCTCGTCTCCCTCATCGGCACGTGGATGCAGAGCGTGGGGCAATCGTGGCTCGTGCTCGAGCTGACGAACTCTCCGTTCCGGCTCGGCCTGATCGGCGCGCTCCAGTTCGGTCCCATCCTCCTCTTCTCGTTCCTGTCCGGCGCGATCAGCGATCGGGTGCGCAAGCGGCGGCTGCTCCTCGGCACCCAGACCGCGCTCATGGTGCAGGCCTTCACGCTGGCGGCCCTGGTCTGGAGCGGCCACGTGCAGTTCTGGCACGTGGCGGTGCTGGCCGCCCTCTACGGCCTCGCCACCACGCTCGACATGCCGTCGCGCCAGGCCTACGTCGCGCACCTGGTGCCCCGCGGCGATCTCATGAACGCGATCGCGCTGAACTCGGCGGTGTTCAATGGCGCCCGCGTGGTCGGCCCCGCGGTGTCGGGCCTCCTGGTAGCGCGCTATGGGACCGCGGCCGCCTTCGTGATGAACGGCCTCAGCTTCATCGCGGTGATCGGCGCCCTCGCGGCCATCCGCACCGAGGGCACCCCGAGCCCGCGGCGGGGCCTCGGCCTCCGGGCCGAGATCGCGGAAGGGCTGCGCTACGCGGCGGGCACGCCCCGCGTCGCGCTCGTGATGAGCCTGCTCGTGGCGGTGAGCCTCTTCGTGGTCAACATGAACGTGCTCGTGCCCCTGATCGCCCGCGACGTGCTGCAGGAGGGCGCGCACGGCTTCGGCCTGCTGATGGCCTCGCTCGGCCTGGGCGCGGTGGCGGGCTCGCTCGCGGTGGCGGTCCTGTCCTCCGGGCGCCCGCCACTCGGCATGGTGGTGGGCCCCGCGGTGGCCGCGGCGTCGCTGCTGCTCCTGCTCTCCGCCGCGCGCCACTTCAGCGCGACCGCGGCGGTCCTGATGGCGCTCGGCTTCGCGCAGATCGTCTTCATGACGAGCTGCAACACCACCGTCCAGATCGCGGTGCCCGACGAGCTGCGGGGGCGCGTGATGGGCCTCTACGCGCTGGTCTTCGCGGGAATGACGCCGTTCGGGGCGCTGATCATGGGCACGCTGGCCGAGCACTGGGGCGTCTCCTGGGCGTGCGCGGTGGGCGGCGGGGCCGGGCTCGTGCTGATCCTGGCGCTCACCGGGGCGTGGCGGCGCTGGTATCCGGCGCCGCTCGAGCCGCCGCCGTCGTCAACTCCCGCGACGCCCTGACCGCCCGGTCGTGTAATAATCCGGACTCGTTCGCCCATGGAGCCTTCGATGGACGCCCAGGACCGCGCGCGCCCGACTCCCGATGTCACCTCGACCGCCGACACCGTGCCGGTGCGCGAGACGCATCGCTTCGACGTCGTCGCGCTCGAGCGGTACATGATGGAGCACGTGCTGGGCTTCAAGGGGCCCGTCACCGTGAGCCAGTTCCAGGGCGGGCAGTCCAACCCGACCTATCGCCTGAGCTCGCCGGGCGGCGAGTACGTGCTGCGCCGCAAGCCGCCGGGCAAGCTCCTGCCCTCCGCCCACGCCGTCGAGCGCGAGTACCGCATCATCACCGCGCTGGCCCGCACCCCGGTCCCGGTGCCGCGCACCTACGCCCTCTGCGAGGACGACACGGTGATCGGCACCGCGTTCTTCATCATGGAGTGGGTGGCGGGGCGGGTCATGGCCGATCCGCTGCTGCCCGGCCTGAGTCCGGGCGATCGCGGGCGCATCTACAACTCGATGAACGACGTGCTCGCGCGCCTGCACACGGTGGACCTCCAGGCCGCCGGGCTCACCGACTACGGCCGGCCCGGCAGTTACTTCGCCCGCCAGATCCATCGCTGGACGACCCAGTACCGCGCCTCGGAGACGGAGCCGATCGAGGCCATGGAGCGGCTGATCGCCTGGCTGCCCGAGCACGTGCCCGCGGAGGAGCAGCCCACGATCGTCCACGGGGATTTCCGGCCCGGCAACCTCATCGTCCACCCGACGGAGCCGCGGGTGGTGGCGGTGCTCGACTGGGAGCTGTCCACGCTGGGCAGCCCTCTGGCCGACCTGGCCTACAACTGCATGCCCTACCGCCTCGCCCCCAGCACCCTGGGCGGCGTGCTCGGCGCCAACCTCGCCGAGCTGGGGCTGCCGACCGAGGCGGACTACGTGGCGGCCTATTGCCGGCGGACCGGCCGCTCGAGCATTCCCGACTGGGAGTTCTATCTGGCCTTCGCGATGTTCCGTCTGGCCGCGATCGCCCAGGGGATCATGGGCCGCGTGATCGCCGGCACCGCGAACGATCCCAACGCGCGCTCGCGGGGGGAGCGGGCGCGGCCCTTGGCCGAGGCCGGCTGGGAGACTATCTCGCAGGGTCCGGGAGCTGGCTGAACCCGATCCGCCCCACGATCGGCAGCTTCAGCGCCGGCCGCTTGACGTCCACCCCGAAGGTCAGGCTCAGCACGTTCAGCTCAACCCCCTCCTCCACGCCGGCCAGCACCCCCAGCAGCCCGAAGAGGGAGAGCTGCACCCCAGTGCCGCTGGGGCTCATGGCCACCGGCATCCCGCCGGGGATGAAGTCCTTGCCGATGGCGGTGGCGGGCAGGTCGATCCGGAGCTCCGGCACGGCCCGCCCCAGGTAGGCGATGAAGGTGTTGCTGTTGGGCCCGGGCCACGTGCGGTAACTGGTCGGGTAGGGGTAGGCCTCCACCGCGGCCTGGATCCGGGTGATCAGCTCGTCAACGCCCTCGCCCCGCCGGTCCACCAGCCGCTCCGGCCGGCTCCCGAACCAGTAGTTGTCCGGCCCGCTCCGGTTGACCCGGACCGACGGCGCTCCGTCGCCGACCCCCCAGCCCATGACCTCGTAGCGGGTGTAAGAGTCCGCGCCGCTTGGCTTGACCGAGATCCAGCTGTGGACCGCCATCACGCCCCGCCATCCCACCGTCCGGGCCGCATAGACCTGGACGATGGCGTCCCGGGAGTCGGCGGGATCCGGAGCCTGCCCGGAGGAGTCGCGCCGCAGCTCCCACCAGCTTTGACCAGCCCGCTCGAATACCGCGCAGCCCCCGGTCAGCAGCAGCAGGAGCGCCCCGAGCGCGGCCCCCCGGACCAGGGGGGTTAGCGCGAGTAGCGGAAGGGGGCCCAGCCCATCCCCTCGATCGGCTTCGGGGTGTAGGGGGCGGGGCGGGGCGCCGCGGGGGCGGCCTTCGAGGCGGTGCTCTTGGCGGGCGCCTTCGCGGCCGGCTTCTTGGCCGGCTTGGTCTTGGCGCGCGCGGACGACGTCTTGCTCTTCTTGGAACCGCTCTTGCTTTTCATGCGGCCGAATCTACATCAACGCGCGCGTCGCGGTCAATGCGTCGCGTACACTTCACGCCCACGGAGGAAACCCCATGCGACTGACGAAAGCGCAGGCGAAGCTGATCCAGTGGGAGCGCGTGGCGCGCGTCGCCACCGTGGGCGCGGCGGGCGTGCCGCACCTCGTGCCGGTCTGCCAGCTTCTCCTCGGCGGCAAGATCTACTTCGCGTCGGGGAAGAAGGGGCGCAAGGTCCTCAACCTGCGCGCCAACCCGAAGCTGGCCCTGACCGTGGATCTCTACTCGGACGACTGGGACCAGATCCAGGGCGTGATGGTGCAGGGCACCGCGCGGGTGATCGAGCGCGGTCCGCGCTTCCGGAGCCTGCGGCGGCGGCTCTACGCAAAGTATCCGCAGTACCCGCGCGAGGCGGCGCTCGGCGAGTCCGACTCGGTGATCGTGGAGATGACTCCGACCCACGTCTTCTCCTGGTAATCCTTACACGCCGCCATGTAATTCCTCCCCGCCACTTCGCTGCCCGCGAGAGGCAAACGCCTTGCCAGCGCGCGATTGCCTTCGCCGCGACCCCGCGGCGCTGGCATGTGGGTTGCCCCGAACTTTCCTGCGAGTCACGGCGTTACACCCACGACGCAAGGAGGCGGCGGATGAGGACGGCGGTGAACAAGCGGATCACGGGGCTCGTCATGGCGCTGGCGCTGACGACGGCGCCGGCCGCGATGGCCGACGACGCCAAGGCCCGGCAGGGCGCGCAGCAGGTCGAGAGCGGCGCCAAGCAGATCGGTCAGGGCGTCCAGGACACCGCGAAGGGCATCGGCAACACCGTGGTCGGAGGCGCCGAGACGGCGGGCGAGAAGATCAAGGAGGCGGGGCGGGCGGCGGAGCCCGAGGCCAAGTCGGCCTGGACCAAGACGAAGGAAGGGGCCGTGTCGTTCGGCCACAGCGTGAAGAATTTCTTCACGACCCTGTTCGACTAACCGGCAGCAAGCAGACACAAACAAATCTCATCGTAGAGAGAGGAGTTCTTGAAATGAAGACGGCTCGTGTGATGTCTCTCGTGGCGGCCTCGGTGTTCGCGCTCGGCGTGGTGGGCTCGGCGGTGGCGCAGACCCCGGCCACTCCCGCCCCCGCGCCGGCGACGACGCCCGCCACGCCTCCCGCGAAGGGCGGCGACATGCAGATGGAGAAGAAGGACAAGAAGGCCGACAAGCAGCACGGCAAGAAGAAGCACGCCGCCAAGAAGGCCGAAGGCGACGCGACGAAGGCCGCGCCCGCCACGACGCCGGCACCCACGCCCGAAGTCAAGAAGTAGGCCCGCGAAACAGGTAGCGTCCAGCCGCGCGAGGGATCGCGCGTTCACATAGGCGCGGCGGCGCGGGGGGAGCACCCCCGCGCCGCCTGCTCCCCTTCTCCCTCTCACCGAAGGGGAGAGGGCAGGGTGAGGGGAGGAGGTGAGGCGCCTTACTCCCGCAGCTTCCCCTTCAGGATCTTCCCCGTCGCGCTCTTCGGCAGCTCGCCCACGATCGTGATCCGCCGCGGGTACTTGAAGCCGGCCAGGCGCGCCCGACAGAAGGCGATCAGCTCCTCCGGATCGGCCGCGGCGCGCGACCGCAGCGTCACGAAGGCGGCCACCTCCTCGCCCAGCTCGGCGTGCGCGACGCCGACCACCGCGGCCTCCGCCACCGCCGGGTGACCGAGCAGCGTCGCCTCGACCTCGCCGGGCACCACCGAGTACCCTCCGCGCAGGATGAGCTCGCGCTTGCGCCCCACGATGCTGACGAAGCCATCGTCTGAGATGGTGGCGAGGTCGCCGGTCTTGAACCAGCCGCCCTCGAGCACCGCGGCGGTCTCCTCGGGCGCGCGCAGGTAGCCGTCCATGGCCGCGGGCGAGCGGATCCAGAGCTCGTCGTCCACGAGCCGGAGCTCGACGCCGGGCACCGCGCGGCCGATCGAATCCGGATGGTCGGTCGGCTCGGCGGCCTGATAGGAGATGGGGCGGAAGAGCTCGGTCATCCCGTAACCGCGCACGATGCGTACCCCGGTGCGCCGCCGCCACTCGCGGGCGAGCGGCCACGGACAGGGCGCCGCGCCGGACACCGCGAGGCGGAGGCTCGAGACGTCCGCGCCCGCCAGCGCGGGCGATTCGAGGATGCGCGCGAACATCGTGGCCACCCCGGGGAACACGGTGACCCGGTGCCGCCCGATGGCGCCGAGCGTCTCGTCGGGTGAGAAGCGCTCCTGCAGCACCACCGTGGCCCCGGCCAGCAGCGGCGCCAGCAGCGCCCCGTTCAGCCCGAACGAGTGGGCGAGCGGCAGTGCGGCCAGCACGCGATCGTCGGGCACGAGCGCCATGACCGGACCGGCCCAGGATTCGTTGGCGACCGCGAGCGCGGCGTGGGAGAGGAGCGTGCCCTTGGGTTGCCCGGTGCTGCCCGACGTGTAGAGGATGATGCCGGGCGCGCTGGGGTCCGCGACCTCCATCGGGTCGGCGGCTTCCTCCGCGGGCGCGGCGTCCACCACCGCCTTCGGACCCAGGTGGCGGAGGATGCGCTCGCGCTCGTCGCCGGCGAGCAGCGGGTTGAGCGGCGCCACGGTGGCCCCGAGCGCGAGGCCGCCCCAGAGCGCGGCGACGAGGCCCCACGAGTTGGGCAGGAGCAGCGCGACGACGTCGCCCGCGCCCACGCCCTGGCGCGCGAGCCGCCGCGCCAGGCCGGCCGCGCGTCCCTCGAGCTCGCGCCAGGAGAGCGCGCCGCCGTCCCAGACCAGCGCGGGGTGCGCGGGCCGACGGCGCGCGGCTTCGGTCAGCCGCGCGGTGACGTTCGGCGTCCGCTCGGAGATCACGAGAGGGGCGCGGCCGCTACTCCACGTAGTCCTTCAAGTTGAGGCGCTTCCACACCGCGGGCGGCACGCGGTGCCGCGGGGTGTAGCCGGCGAGCGAGGGCTTCGCGGTCGCGTCCACGCCCCACTTCGCGGAGTAGCCGTCCTCGCGGGACGAGGGATCGAGGTCCGAGCCGCGCGCGTTGGTGATGATGGTGATGTCGCGGTCGGGCTGGCAGCGGGTGGCGATGGCCCAGGTGACCTGGCGGTCGTCGAAGATGTTCACGTCCTCGTCCACGACCACCACGCGCTTCATGTAGAGATCGGCGCCCAGCACGGACAGGATCGCGTTCTTGGCCTGGCCGATCAGCCGCTGCTCGATGGAGACGTAGCAGGTGAACGGCGCGGGCACGCGCACCGCCTTCACCGAGGGCACCATCGCGCGCACCGCGCGGTAGAGGTTGGCCTCCATCGGGATCGTGGAGAGCAGCATGTGGTCGAGGTGGGCCACCGTGATGTCCTGGAAGTAGGCGCCCCGCCGGTGGGTGATGGCCTTGACCTGTACCACCTCGCGCGCGCGCTCGCCCAGGCTGTAGCCGGTGAACTCGCCGAAGGGGCCCTCGGGGGTCCGCGCTCCGGGCAGGATCTCGGCCTCGATGATCATCTCGGCGTGGGCGGGGGCGAGCACGTCGGAGGTCTGGCACTTCACCAGCTCGAGCGGCTCGCGCAGGAGCGCGCCCATGATCGCGCGCTCGTCCTCGTCGATGGAGCCGATGGCCAGCGCACCCAGCGCGATGGCCGGGTGCACGCCGATGGCGAAGGCCACCGGCAGCGGCTTGCCGAGCGACTCCGCGATGCGCTGGAACTCCCAGAGGTGCTTGCCCGCGGTCAGGTGGATCGAGGTGCGGTCGCGCCCCTGGATCATGAGCCGGTTGTAGGCGCAGTTCCAGGTCTCGCTCGTCGGGTCCTTCGCGAACGAGATCGCGGCGGTGAGGTAGGCGCCCGCGTCGCCTTCGTGGTGGAGGATCTGCGGCAGGTCGTACAGGTTGATGCGGTCGCCGGTCAGCACCACGTCCTGGCACGGCCCGCTCGTGACGACGCGCGGAGGGATCGGCTTGTCCATCCCGCGCAGATAGGTGGCCAGCATGTCCTCGGGCGCCGAGCCCATGGCCAGCGCCAGGCGGGAGCGGCTCGCGTGCAGGTTGGTCAGCACCGGGAACTGGGTGCCGCGCACGCGCTCGCAGATCAGGACCGGGCGCCGGCGGCCCTCGCGCTCGAGCTTCACCACCAGCGCGGTGACCTCGTAGGCCGGGTCCAGCTCCCGGGAGACGACGACCAGGTCGTCGGGTTTGCTGCGCTTGATCTCATCGAGATATCCGGGAAGGCTCTGCGACATGTCGCGCCCTCTGGCTCCAACGGCGAAACGAAGGGTGGAACGCGCCGGTAGCATAGCATAGGCCCCATGAGGAAAGGCCGCGCCGCCGTCCTGTGGCTGCACCTGGGCATCGCCCTGCTCGCGGGCGCGGGGCTGCTGCTGGTGAGCGTGAGCGGCGCCCTGCTGGTCTTCCGCCCCGAGCTGGACGACGCGGTGTTCGGCGGCGCGTTGCGCGTGACACCGGCGGGGTCCGCGCGCCGCTCCGGTCGCTGCTGGCCGCCGGCCAGGCCGCGCATCCCGGGCTGGCCCCCGTGCGCCTCACGCTGCCGGAGCGCGAGGGCCACGCCGCGCGGCTGCGCCTCGAGCGGCCGGGGGGCGAGATCGTGGAGGTGTGGATCGATCCAGGCTCCGCGCGCGTGCTCGGCTCCCGCTGGCTCGAGCGCTCGCCGCTGCACGCGCTGCGCGCCCTTCACACCGAGCTCTACCTCGGTGGGCGCGGGCGCTTCGCCGTGGGCGCGCTCGGGGGGCTCCTGGTGCTGCAGGGCGCGACCGGGCTCTTCCTCTGGTGGCCCTTCACCCGGCGGCCGTCGCGCGGCTTCACGATCCGGCGCGGCCGCCGCTGGCCCGTGGTGGGGTTCGACGTGCACAAGGTGGTCGGGATCGCCTCGCTCGCGTTCCACCTGCCGGTGGCGGGGACCGGGGCGCTGCTCGCGCTGGCCGTCGACGCGGTGCCGCCGCCTGCCGGGACGGTGGAGGTGCGGGAGCGCGACGGGAGCGTGGCGCGGGTGGATCGCGCCACCGGGGCGGTGACGAGCGCCCCGCCACAATCCGGCGCGGGGATCTGGGCCCTGACCGCTGCGCTGCACGAGGGGCGCTTCGGCGGGCTCGTCTCGCGGTGGGTCTACGTGGCGGGCGGGCTCACGCCGGTGGCGCTGGCGATCACCGGGCTCGGGATCTGGCTCACCCGCCCGCGCCCCGTTCGCTAGGCGGGCGAGGTCTCCCGTCTACTGTCTATTTGTCGGCCATCAACGCAAGAGGGCCGCGAAGTCCGGGTGCGCGATGATCTTGCCGATGAGATCCTGGACGGCCGGCATCAGAGCCTGGGCGGTCTGATTGCATGCGACTTCACCAACGAAGTTCCCGGAGAATGGATAGCGATTGTCGACCGAGACGCTCTTGCCGTTTGACGATGAGATCGTTACGGCGATGTCCCAGGCCGCGTCCGTGAGTCCGGAAGAGAAATCGAGGGCGTCTACCCGTCCGGTCAAGGTAACCGGGGCAGCCGCCGAGTACACTTCGGCGATGCTCAGATCGGCAATGAAGGCTTTCCGAATGTATTCCTCGAATGGCTCGCCGTCGGGCGTCCGAGTTGGCCCGACCGCGCGACAGGTGATCTCGTTTCGCCCGGGCTTTGCAGCGGTGAACGGTCCAACGTTGACCGCCTGCCCTCTGAACGCGCGCAAGGCCGCGATATTGGTTGGAGCGATCGAATAGCGCGGTGCCGCGTAGGTCGAGCAACCAGCAACCGCGATGGCCAGCGCCAAGACGGGAAGTGCGCTTCGTGGAGCTATTCGCATACCGTGGCCCCCTCACCCTGCCCTCTCCCCTTCGGTCAGAGGGAGAGGCTAGACGGGCCAGGTCTCCTGGCGCCAGCCCATGTCCCAGAACATCCACTCGTAGCGGCTGGTGGTGACGAAGTGCCGCCGCATCGTCTCGCGCTCGTGGTCGCGCAGGCTCTCGGCGAGCGTGTCGGTGCACGCCAGCACGTCGCGCACCACCGCGGCGAACTCCTCGGAGGCGTAGGTGCCGATCCAGCGGGCGTAGAGAGGGTCGCGCGAGCCCGCGCGCTCGAGGTTCTTCCCCACCTCCCAGTAGATCCAGTAGCAGGGCAGGAGGGCGGCGACCGCCTCGTGGAAGGGCCCCGCGTGCGACGTCGCGAGCAGGTACGAGGTGTAGGCGAGGTTCGTGGGCGCGAGCGGCGTGGCCGAGACCGCCTCCGGGGAGAGCCCGAAGTCCTTGAAGAAGGACTCGTGCAGCGTCTTCTCCACCTTGAGCGCGCCCGCGGCGTGCTCGGTGAACATGATGATCCAGTCCTCGCGCGGGGCGCGGGCGGCGGCCAGCGCCAGCGCGCGGGCGAAGTCGCGCAGGTAGAGCGCGTCCTGCACCGCGTAGAACTGGAAGGCCTCGCGCGGGAGCGATCCGTCGGTGAGCCCGCGCAGGAACGGGTGCGCGAGGATCGTCGCGTAGATCGGCTCGATGCTGCTCCAGAGCGTCCTGGTGAACGGCACGCCGAGAGCATACTACGCGCCCGCCGTCCCGTGTCCGGGCGTGTATACTCGACGGCGCCATGGACCATCACCTCGACGACGCGCAGATCCACCAGGAATGGAACAACGCGCTGCCCCCGCGGCTCGAGATCGAGCCGGGCGACACCGTGGTGTTCGACTGCCGCGATGCGGCGAACCGGTACTACACCCGCAGCTCCACGCACGACGACGTGATGGGGCGCGGCCCCTTCCGCGGCCATCCGCTCACCGGGCCGGTCCGGGTCAAGGGCGCCCGGCCGGGCGACGTCCTGGTGGTCGAGATCCTCGAGGTGAAGCCGGCCGAGTTCGGCTGGACCGCCATCCGGCCCGGCCGCGGGCTCCTGCCCGAGGCCGATTTCAGCAAGCCGCATCTCCAGATCTGGGACCTGTCCGACGGGCGCTTCGCGCGCGCGGGGAACCACATCGCGGTGCCGCTCGATCCGTTCCCGGGGGTGATGGGGACGGCCCTCGACGAGCCGGGCGGTCACAGCACGATGCCGCCTCGCAAGAACGGCGGCAACATGGACATCAAGCAGCTCACCGCCGGCTCCACGCTCTACCTGCCGGTGTGGGTGGACGGCGCGCTGTTCAGCGTGGGCGACACCCACGGGATCCAGGGGGACGGGGAGGTCTGCGTCACCGCGGTGGAGATGGGCGGCCGCGTGACCGCGCGCTTCGGGCTCCAGTCCGGGCGCGGGCTCGCCGAGCCGCAGCTCCGCACCACGCGCGCGCCCTCCGCGGCGGCGCCCGCGGGCACGTGGTTCGCCACCACCGCGCACGGGCCCGATCTCTTCGCGTCCTCCCAGCAGGCGGTGCGCTACATGATCGACCACCTGGTCCGCGAGCGCGGGCTCTCGCGCGAGCAGGCCTACATCCTGTGCAGCGTGACGGTGGACCTCAAGATCAGCGAGATCGTGGACGCGCCGAACTGGATCGTCTCCGCGTTCCTGCCGGAAGGCGTCTTCGTCTGAATTGACGCGGCTGTGACAATCCGCGTCGGGACCGGAGCATGCTGAAGCCTCCAATGAAGCACGAGCCCGCGGAATGACCCGGATCCCGCTCCAGACGGTTACATTCGCGGGCACCCCCGCGGGCCCGGCGCCGCTCGCCCCGTTCGTGGGGCTCGCCACGCTGTGGGTGCAGATCACCGGGACGTGGTGCAACCTCGAGTGCCGCCACTGCATCAACGCGAGCGGCCCGGAGTCGCCCTGGCTGAAGCCGCTCGACCCCGCCACCATCGAGCGCGCCATCCGCGAGGCCGAGCGCGCGGGCGTGAAGGAGATCTACTTCACCGGCGGCGAGCCCTTCCTGCACGGCGAGATCCTGCCGCTCCTCGAGCGGGCCCTCGCGGCCGCGCCGACCACCGTGCTCACCAACGGCACGCTGATCGGGCCGGCGATGGCCGACGCGCTCGCCGCGCTGGCCGCGCGGGCGCCGTACTCGCTGGAGCTGCGCGTGAGCCTCGACGACACGGACCCCGAGAGGAACGACCGCATCCGCGGCGCGGGCGCGTGGGCAAAGGCGGTGGAGGCGGTCCGGCTGCTGCGCGAGCGGGGCCTGCTGCCGATCGTGACCGCCACCGAGATCACGCGCGACGAGCACCCGGCGGGCTCCGGCATGTACGAGCGCTTCCGCGACTTCCTGCACGCGCAGGGCGTGGAGCGGCCGCGCGTGAAGATCATGCCGGTGTTCGGCCTCGGCCGGCAGCCGGCGGGCGCGGTCGCGCCGCTCACCGAGGAGGACCTCGAGGGCTTCGACCGCTCGGTGCTGCAGTGCGCGGACGCCCGCGTGGTGGCGGCGGGCGGGGTCTACGCGTGCCCGATCCTGGCCGGGCTCGAGGGCGCGCGTCTCTCCGGCGGCGGCCTGGAGGAATCGTTCCAGCCCACGCCGCTCTACCACCCGGCGTGCGTGACCTGCCGCCAGACGGGGATGACGTGTCGGAACAGCTAGGCGAGTACCGGCGGATCGCGGTATTCGGCGGGGTGTACAGCAACGCGCTCGCCCTCGAGGCGCTGCTGGCCGACGCGCGGGCCCGCGACGTGGAGGCGGTGTTCTGCCTGGGCGACATGGGCGGCTTCGGCCCGCATCCGGACCGCGTGTTCCCGCTCCTGCGCGAGCACGGGGTCGTGGCGATCCAGGGCAACTACGACGAGTCGCTCGCCTCCGGGCGCACCGACTGCGGCTGTGGCTACACCGACCCGCGCGACAATCACTACGCGGCGATCAGCTACCGCTACACGTTCGAGCACACCTCGGCCGAGAACAAGACGTGGCTCGGCGCGCTGCCGCGCCACCGGCGGCTCAAGCTGGGACCGCACCGGGTGCTGATGTGCCACGGCTCCCCGCGCGTGGTCAACGAGTTCCTGTGGGAGTCGGCGACGCCGAACGGGCTGCTGCGCCACCTGATGGACCGCGCGGAGGCCGACGTGATGCTGTGCACCCACACCGGCATGAAGTGGCATCGCGCGCTGCCCGACGCCCGCCACGCGGTGAACGTGGGCGTGATCGGGCGGCCCGAGAACGACGGCCGCACCAATGTCTGGTACGCGGTGCTGACCGCGGCGCCCGACCTCCAGGTGGAGTTCGTGCCGCTCGTCTACGATCACGAGACGCTGGCCCGCGAGATGGACCGGGAGGGCTTGCCGGCCGAGTTCGCGGAGACGATCCGCACCGGCTGGTGGACCACCTGCCTGGAGAACCTGCCCGCCCGCGAGCGCGCCCGGGGCAAGTACTGAGCCGGCGGCTGCTGGTCGTCACGCTGCTGGCCCTCGCGCTGGCGGTGGTGGTCGTCCGCGCCCTCGGGCTCACCGACCTGATCCGGCTCGAGAACCTGGCCCGGCTGCGCGAGCGCATCGAGGGGCTGGGCGCGTGGGCGCCGCTGGTGTTCGTCCTGGGCTACGTGATCGCGGTGGTCGCCTTCGTCCCCGCGCTGCCCCTCACCATCCTTGCCGGGCTCGTCTTCGGCGCCGCGTGGGGCACGGTCTACGCGGCGATCGCGGCCACTACCGGCGCCTGCCTGTCCTTCCTGATCGCGCGCTACGCGGCCCGCGCGGCGGTGGCGCGCTGGATGGCCGGCTATCCGGCGATCGAGCGCATGGACCGCGCGGTGGCGCGGCACGGGTTCCGCATCGTGATGGTCACGCGGCTGGTGCCGATCTTCCCGTTCAACCTCCAGAACTACGCCTACGGACTCACCTCGATCGGGTTCGGCTCGTACGCGGTGACGTCGTTCCTCTGCATGCTGCCGGGCACGCTGGCCTTCACCGCGGCGGCGGGGGCGGTGGTGGCGGGCGCCTGGGACGCGCGGCGCATGCTGCTCCTGCTGGGCCTGGCCGGCGTGCTGCTCGTCGCGCTCTCGCTGCTGCCGCGCTGGCTGCGCGGCCGGAGCGCCGCGCTCGACGACCTGCTGCGCCCGGGATGACGTCGCGCGCCGGCCGCGCGCGCCTGGGCGCCGCGCTGCTCGGGTTGCTGTGTGCGGTCGCCGCCGGCGGGGCGGCCGAGCCGCTGCGGCTCGGCGACTTCACGCCGCCCACGGATGCGACGGCGCCGCCTTCGGGCTGGGAGGCGCTCACCTTCCCCCGCGTGGCCCGCCACACGCGCTACACCGTGGTGCTGGAGGGCGGGCGATGGGTGCTGCGCGCGGAGAGCGACGCGGCGGCCTCCGGCCTCTATCACCCGCTCGATCTCGACCCGAAGGTCCACCGCGTGCTCTCCTGGCGCTGGAAGGTGGATCACGTGCTCGACAAGTCCGATCCGCGGCGCAAGCAGGGCGACGACTACGCCGCGCGCGTGTACGTGGCCTTCCAGTACGATCCGGCCGGCGCCTCGCTGTGGGAGCGCGCGCGCTTCGCCGCGTACCGGCTCTTCTACGGCCGCTACCCGCCCGGCGTCGCCCTCAACTACGTGTGGGAGAGCCGGCTGCCGGTGGGCACGGTGCTCGACAATGCCTACACCGCTCGCGCGAAGATCGTGGTGGCCCGCAGCGGGGCCGCGGAGGCGGGGCGCTGGGTCACCGAGACCCGGGACATCTACGAGGAGTATCGCCGCATCATGGGCGGGGAGCCGCCCCGCATCGTGGGCATCGCGCTGATGACCGACACCGACGACACCGGCGAGCGGGCCGTCGCCTACTACGACGCGCTGACCATCGCGCCGGTTCGATGAGGCTCGCGATCGTCATCCCGGCTCTCGACGAGGCGGCCAATCTCGCCCGCCTCCTGCCCGACCTCGCCCGCGACTGTCCCGGGGCCGAGATCGTGGTGGTGGACGGCGGCAGCCGCGACGAGACCGCGGCGGTGGTGGCGCGCGCGCCGGGACCGCAGCTGCTCGAGACCGCGCGGGGCCGGGCGCTCCAGATGAACCACGGCGCGCGCGCGACCGGCGGTGACACGCTGCTGTTCCTGCACGCCGACACGCGCCTGCCCGCGGGCGCGGCGGAGGCCATCGCGCAGGCCCTCGCCGAGCCGGGCGTGGTGGGCGGCCGCTTCGACGTGCGCTTCGACAACGCGCGCGCTCTCTTCCGGGTGATCGCCTGGTTCATGAACGCCCGCTCGCGGGCCTCCGGCATCTGCACCGGCGATCAGGCCATCTTCGTGCGCCGGGCCGACTTCGAGGCGATCGGGGGCTATCCCGAGATCCCGCTGATGGAGGACATCGAGCTGAGCCGCGCCCTGAAGCGCCGCGGACGGATGCGCGCGCTCCGCCTGCGCGTCACCACCTCCGCGCGGAAGTGGGAGCGGGAGGGCCCCCTGCGCACCATCGGCCTCATGTGGGCCCTCCGCTTCCTGCACTTCTGCGGGGTGGCCCCCGCGCGGCTGCACCGCTGGTACTATTGAAGTCCAGGAGGTAGAGCGATGCGTTTCTCCGGCGTCTGGCTGCCGATCATCACTCCGTTCAAGGACGGCCTCGTGGACCACGCGGGCTACGAGCGCCTGCTCGACCACTACGTGCGCGCCGGGGTCACCGGGGTCATCCCGCTCGGCACCACCGGCGAGAGCCCGACGATCGACGAGGCGGAGACCGAGGCGCTCGTCGAGCGCACCGTGGCCACCGTCGCGGGGCGAGTGCCGATCCTGGTGGGCGTCGGCGGCAACGACACCCGCAAGGTCGTGAAGGCGGTGAAGCGGCTGCAGAAGCACGCGGTGCAGGGCATCCTCTCGGTCTGCCCCTACTACAACCGGCCGAGCCAGGACGGCATGCGCGAGCACTTCACCCGGGTGGCCGAGGCCACCGACCGGCCGATCCTGATCTACAACATCCCCTATCGCACCGGCGTGAATCTCACCAACGAGACCCTGCTCGCGCTAGCCGACGTTCCCAACATCGCGGGCGTGAAGGACTCGTCCGGCAGCATCGTCCAGTCGCTCGATCTGCTGCGGCAGCGCCCGTCCGGATTCGCGGTGCTGACCGGGGAGGACGCGTTCTTCTACACCATGCTGGCCCACGGCGGCGACGGCGGCATCCTCGCCTCCGCGCACGTCGAGACCGCGACGTTCCTCTCGGTGTACGAGCGCATGGCCGCCAACGATCACCAGGGCGCGCTCAAGGCCTGGTCGCGCCTCGAGGCGATGGTGCCGCTGCTCTTCAAGGAGCCGAACCCGGTTCCGATCAAGCACTGCCTCTGGCGCCAGGGCCTGATCGCCTCGGCGGAGTGCCGGCTGCCCCTCACGCGCGTCTCGGACGCGCTGGCGCGGGATCTGGATCGCCTGTTCCCGACGGCGGCCGCCGGCTAGGGCCGGAGCCCGCCGTCCACCTGCAGCACGCGCGAAAGGAGCGCACCGCATGGCCGACAAGAACGACGAGCAGGTCGTCGAGACCGCGACGGGGCTGGGCTACGTGGACCTGGTGGAGGGGACCGGCGCTCAGCCGAAGACCGGCGACACCGTGAGCGTGCACTACACCGGCTGGCTCAAGAGCGGCACGAAGTTCGACAGCTCGGTGGACCGCGGCACGCCGTTCGAGTTCCCGGTGGGCAAGGGCCGGGTCATCAAGGGCTGGGACGAGGGCGTCATCTCCATGAAGGTGGGCGGCAAGCGCAAGCTGATCATCCCCGCGCACCTGGGTTACGGTGACCGCGGGGCCGGCGGGGTCATCCCGGGCGGGGCGACCCTGATCTTCGAGGTGGAGCTGCTGGGGATTCGCTAGGAGCTCACTCATTTCAGCAGGAGGGCACCGCATGAAGCGATCGATCGCGTTACTCGTCGTGGCCCTGTTCTCGGTCGGCGCGCTGAGCGCACCCGCGGCCTGGGCCCAGGCCCCCAAGGCCCCCACGCCCCCGGCCAAGAGCGACATGAAGTCCATGGGCCACGACCCGATCGACCTCAACACCGCGAGCGAGGCCGATCTCAAGATGGTCCCGGGCATCGGGGACGCCTACGCCAAGAAGATCGTCCAGAACCGGCCCTACAAGCGGAAGGACGAGCTGGTCCAGAAGAAGGTCGTGCCGCAGGCCACCTACGACAAGATCAAGGACCACGTGGTCGCCAAGCAGAAATAGCAAGAAAGTGGCGGAACGATGCAGCCGGGAGGCCCCCGGCTGCATCTGAAGGGTTGGAGGGAGGGACACATGACACTCAATATCGGCATCTCCGAATCCAACCGGGACAGCATCGTCAAGATCCTCAATACCGTCCTCGCGGACGAGTACGTGCTCTATACGAAGACCCGCAACTACCACTGGAACGTGGTGGGCCCCCAGTTCAACGACCTGCACAAGTTCTTCGAGGCGCAGTACGAGGCCCTCGACGAGGTCGTGGACGACGTGGCCGAGCGCGCCCGCTCGCTGGGCGGGAAGGCCTTCGGCACGCTGGCCGAGTTCTCGCAGCACACGCGGCTCGAGGAGCAGCCGGGCAAGCAGCCGCCCGCGCTGACCATGGTCGCGAACCTGCAGGCCGACCACGAGGCCCTGGTGCGGTCCCTGCGGGCGGACCTGGAAACCGTGATGGAGAAGCACAACGACGCCGGCACCAACGACTTCCTGACCGGCCTCATGGAGAAGCACGAGAAGATGGCCTGGATGCTGCGCTCCTACGCCGAGAAGTGATCAGCCGAGCATGAGCGCGAGCGCCTCGCGCGCGCGCGCGACGTCGCCGTCCACGCCCTGGAGCTCGACCGGTACCGCGGTCGGGCTCCAGGGCGTCCAGCGTCGGGAGGTCGCGGGCGGGAACAGCACCACGCTCGGGGCGCCCACCGCGGCGGCCAGGTGGCTTACCCCGGAGTCACCGCCCAGGTAGGCGCGGGCGGTGCCGAGCACCGCGGCGAGCCGTGGCAGGTCGGGCTGGAGCAGCACGGTCGCCTCGCCCTCGAGCAGCGCCAGCAGGCGCTGCGCCGGCTCCGCGTCCGCGGGGCCCTGATGCACCAGGATCTCGAGGTTGCGCGGTTGACCGAGCCCGCGGATCACCTCCGCGAAGCGCTCGACCGGCCACCGCTTCCAGTCGCCGCCGCTCCCCGGATGCACGACCAGGCGGGGCCGGCTCGCGGCATCGCCCGCGGGCAGGGGGGGCGCGCGCAGCGGCTCCACGCGCTCCGGGATCGCGAGATCCCAGCCGGTCAGCGTTCCGAGCAGGTGCCGCCAGACCGGCGTGTCGTCCCCGGGCACCGGCGGCGCGACGAGCGCCCGGGGGGCGAGCGCGCGGAGCCGGCGGCCGTAGGTCTCGTCGCGCGAGCCGAACCACGAGACGATGTGGCTCGCGCCGCTCATGGCGTCCGCCAGCGCGGCCGGCGTCGGCGCGTCCGCGAAGAGGGCCTCGAGGCCGAAGCCGTCGAAGGTGCGCGCCCGCTGCGCCGCGCCGAGCTCGACGAGCAGGTGCGCGAGCCGCGGCTGGCCCACGAACGTGATCGGCGCCGCGGGCGCCGCCGCGCGGAGGCCGCGCAGCGCGGGCACCGCCTGGAGCACGTCGCCCAGCGCGCCCGGGTGAATGATCAGGAACCCGGTTTCCACTTGACCTCTCCCATGACGGCCCGTAGCATCCAGCCACCATGAAATTCTCCATCTTCACCGGCATGACCGGCACGACCTGGGACGAGATCCTCACGCTGTGGCGCCACGCGGACGAGACCGGATGGGACGCGGCCTGCGTCACCGACCACTTCATGCCCAACACCGCCGACCGCGTCGGCGACACCCTCGAGTGCTGGACCGCGCTCGCCGCGCTGGCCGGCCTGACCACGCGCCTGCGCGTGGGCACGATCGTGAGCGGCAATACCTATCGCCATCCCGCGCTGCTCGCCAAGATGGCCACCAACGTGGACATCATCTCCCGCGGCCGGCTCATCTGCGGCGTCGGCGCGGGCTGGCAGGAGAACGAGCACCGCGCCTACGGGATGGACTTCTACACCACTCGCGAGCGGCTCGCGCGCCTCGACGAGGCCTGCCACGTGATGAAGGCGCTGTGGACCGGGACCAAGGCCGACTACAAGGGCAAGTACTACCAGCTCGAGAGCGCGCCGCTCATGCCCAAGCCGGTGCAGAAGCCGTACCCCGAGCTGATGATCGGCGGCGGGGGCGAGAAGGTCACCCTGCGCATCGCGGCCCGGCACGCCGATCACTGGAACGTGTGGGGCGGCCCGGCCACCCTGCGGCACAAGGGCGGGATCCTCGATCAGCACTGCGCGACGGAGAAGCGCGATCCGAAGAGCATCCTGCGCTCGGCGGTGATGGTGCTGGGCTTCGCGGACGACCGCGCGGGGATCGAGAAGATCGAGCAGGCCTACATGAAGCGGATGGGCGCCGACGCGGAGAAGGCGCGCGACACGGTGCTCGCGGGCAGCGTGAGCCAGATCAAGGACAAGCTGGCGACGCTCCGGGACGCCGGCGTGGGCATGCTCTTCGTCCCGACCTTCCTGCTCCCCGCCGATCGCCACGCCACGCTCGATCGCTTCATGGCCGAGGTCGCGCCCGCCTTCCGCGCCTAGCCCGCCGCGCTCTCCAGCGCGGTGCGGTAGTGGGCGCTGATCTCGCCGAGCGAGGCGATCCACACCCGCGGCGTGTGGCGCGCGTGCTCCATCAGCTCGCGCAGGCAGGCCAGGCGTGACGGCCGGCCGATGATCTGGGGGTGGAAGGTGAAGTTGGTCACCCCGTGCGCCTCCGTGATGCCCTCGAACTCGGTGAGCCAGCCCTGCAGCACCGGACCCGGCGGCTGGATCGCCCGCTGGCCGGTGAACATGAAGTACGGGGCGTCGTCGAGCACCCACGACACCGGGATCTCCACCAGCGCGCGGCCCCCCACCACCGGATGCAGGTACGGCGAGAGCCGGTCCATCATGTTCGAGGAGTAGGCGAAGCCGTACTGCACGAGCAGCGGGATCGTCGCGGCCGAGAGCTGCCAGGCGGGCGCGCGGTACCCGAGGGGGCGCGTGCCCCCGAGGCGCGTGAGCACGTCCACGCTGCGGGCCAGGATGGCCTCCTCGCGGTCGGGCGGCAATTCGCTCACCCGCTCGTGCTCGTCGCCGTGGCAGCCGATCTCGTGGCCGCCGTCCGCGATGGCGCGCACCGCGTCCTGGTGGTGCTCGGCCACCCAGGCCGGGATGAAGAACGAGGCGCGAATGTCGTGGGTTCGCAGCAGCGCCAGGATGCGCGGCAACGCTTCCACCGGCCCGAACCGGCCCTGCGAGAGCGTGACCGGCTCGTGAACGCCGCGGGCCATCCACAGCGTCTCGGCGTCCAGATCGAAGGTGAAGGCGCAGGCCGCGCGGGCGCCGCGGGGCCAGTAGACGGTGGGGGGTGGACCGAAGGCCATCGCGGGGCCAGTGTAGCCGATGGGCGCGGGTCCGGCCAGCGACCCGCGCGGGCCGAAAAATGCCCGTACGGTATAGTGGAATCCTATGGGCGACTCGACGGAAACCATCCGCCGTCTCGAGGAAAACGTCGGGCGCGCGCTGGTCGGAAAGCCGGAGGTGGTGCGGCTCGCCGTCATCGGCCTGGTCGCCCGCGGGCACCTGCTGATCGAGGACGTGCCCGGGGTGGGCAAGACCACGCTGGCCTCGGGCCTGGCCCGGTCCATCGGGGCCTCGTTCCAGCGCATCCAGTTCACGTCCGACATGCTGCCCTCCGACGTGCTGGGGGTCTCGGTGTGGGAGCCCAAGCGCGCGGAGTTCGTCTTCAAGCCGGGCCCGCTCTTCACCAACATCGTGCTCGCCGACGAGATCAACCGCACCACGCCCAAGACGCAGTCCGCGCTGCTCGAGGCGATGAACGAGGCGCAGGTCTCGCTCGACCACTCGACCTATCCGCTGCCGCGTCCCTTCATGGTGCTGGCCACCCAGAACCCGCGCGAGTACGAGGGCACCTTCCCGCTCCCCGAATCGCAGCTCGACCGCTTCCTCCTGCGCATCCGCATCGGCTACCCGGCCGCCGCCGACGAGAAGGCGGTGCTGCGCGGCGACATCGCGCCCGCCGATCTCATGCCGGTGGTCGAGGCCGACGACGTGCTGGTCCTCCAGGAGGCGGCCGACAAGGTACGGGTGGAGGAATCGGTCCTCGACTACCTGGTCGCGCTGGTCACCGCCACGCGCCGGTCGCCCCTGCTCGCGCTGGGGGTGAGCCCGCGCGGCTCGCTCGCCCTGCTGCGCGCCGCCCGCGCCCGCGCGCTCGCCGACGGGCGCGACTACCTGCTGCCCGACGACGTCAAGCACCTGGCGGTGCCGGCGCTCGCCCACCGCGTGATCGTCAAGGGCTCCCTCGCGGGCTCCGCGGCGGGCGGGATGGACGGCGAGGCCGCCGTCACCGCCATCCTGCAGGACGTTCCCGTTCCGAGGTAGCGTGCTGACGCTGGTCCGGGCCGCGATCTGGCGGCTCTTCCACCCGCGCCGGACCATCAAGCCCACCCGCGACGGCTGGTGGTGCCTGCTCGTGGCGGTGGGACTGGGCGTCGCCGCCATCAACACCGGCAACAACCTGCTCTACCTGCTGGTCTCGGCCCTGCTGGCTCTCATCGTGGTCTCGGGCATCCTCTCCGAGCAGAGCATGCGGGGCCTCCACCTGACCGGCATCGCGCCGGACGAGATCTACGCGGGCCAGCCCGCGCTCCTCGGGGCCGCGCTCGCCAATCGCAAGGGCTGGTTCACCTCCTACTCGGTCACGGTGGAGCTGCTCGCCCCCGAGGCGCGCTCGCTCGACTCCTCCTCGCGCTTCATCTACGTGCGCCGGATCGAGGCGGGGCTCGAGCGCCTCGCGACCTGGGAGGAGACGCTGCCGCAGCGCGGCCGCCATCGCCTCACCGGCGTGCGACTGACCACGCGCTTTCCCTTCGGCCTCTTCGTGAAGGCGGGGCGGCCCGCCCTCACCGACGACGTGGTCGTGTTCCCGGCGGTGCACCCGGTCTCGGCCGAGACGCTCCGCCGGCTCGGCGAGAGCGGCGACGCCTCCGCCCGGCGGCGCGGCCGCGGCAACGACCTCTACAACCTGCGCGCCTACCGGTCGGGCGACGACCCGCGCTTCATCCACTGGCGCAGCAGCGCCAAGACGGACGGCCTCCTGGTGCGCGAGCTCGAGGCGGACACGAGCCCGAACACGCGCCTGGTGCTGGTCGGGCGCGGCCGGCGCGGCACCGAGGCGCTCGAGCGCGGGCTCTCGGAGGCGGCCTCGCTGGCGGTGGCGCTCGTCCGCGCGGGCGCGGGGGTGGAGCTGGCGGGCGCGGCCTGCGCGGTCCCGCTCGGCCACGGCCGCACGCACCTGCGGCGCATGCTCACCGAGCTCGCGCTGTACGACGCGGACGCCCCCCGGCCGGAGCCGGCCGCGTCCACGGGCCCCGAGGCGCGGCGCGGCCCCCGCCCGCTGCGCGAGATCCGGATCGCGCTGGCCTGACATGTCGGCCCTCCTCGCCCTCCGCCTCGTCACGTATCTGATGGTGTGCGCGGGCGTGGCCGCGCTCTATCTCGCCAACCTGATCGGCGCGCCGGGGGCCGCGCTGGTGGTGCTGGCGATCCTGGTGAGCTGGGGCCACGAGCAGGCGCGCGAGCGCGGCGCGGTGCGGCCCGCGCTCGGCTGGAGCCTGGTGGCCACCGCCGCGGTGGCCATCGCGGTGGATCTCTTCTACCTGGCCTACTCGCTGCTCGACGGCATGGTGCACCTGCTGCTGTTCCTGATCCTGCTGCGGCTCTTCGCGCGCCGCGGCCTGCGAGACCTGCGCGACGCGGGGCTGCTGTCCTTCTTCATGCTGGTGGCCGCCGCCTCGATCAGCTTCAACCTGAGCTTCCTGTTCGTGTTCGTCGTCTACTTCCTGCTCGGCACCTGGATGCTGATTCTCCACCACGTGGTGACCGAGCTGGAGCTGGCGGGTCGCCCCGGCCACGCCACCACCACCGCGCGGCGGGTCTTCTTCCGCGGGCCGCTCACCCGGGTGGGCCTGGCCGCCGCCGTCATCACCTTCACGCTCGCGGCCGGCCTCTTCTTCGTGATCCCGCGGGTGGGGCAGGCCGCGCTGCCGCTCCGGGCGTCCATCGGGCGCATGGTGACCGGGTTCTCGGACCGGGTGGACCTGGGCAGCTTCGGCGACATCGAGAGCGACCGCTCCGTGGTCATGCGCGTCTACCTGGCGGACGAGCGGCTCTCGCCGGACACCCTGCCCACGCTGCGCTGGCGCGGCGTGGCGTTCGACCAGTTCGACGGGCGGACGTGGTCGAGCGTGTCGGCGCCCCGGCGGTACCTGCAGCGCGCGATCACCGGCGACTTCGGGCTCGGGCTGCCCCGCGCAACGGGGCCGATGGTGCGCCAGGAGATCTACCTCGAGCCGATCGGGAGCGACGCGGTGTTCGCGGCGCCGCGCGCGATGCGGATCGAGCTCCGCTCGCCCTCCCTGGTGGTGGACGACATGGACGGCCTCACGGTGTCGAGCCCGAGCGCGCGCCTGCACTACGTCGTCGACTCCGAGATCGACACCCCCGGCCGGCCCCTCGGGATCAGCCGCCGCTTGTGGCCCGCCCTGTCCGCCGAGGATCGCGCGCGGTTCGTGCAGCTGCCGCCCCTGGCGCCCGAGATCGAGCGCCTCGCCCGGGAGGTGACCGCGGGCAGCGCCGACGCGGAGACGGCGGCCGGCCGGCTCAGCGAGTATCTGAGCACCCACTATCGCTACACCCTCGCGCTCAAGCGGCAGACCCCGACCACGCTGGCCCCCCTCGAGGAGTTCCTCTTCGTGCGCCGCTCGGGCAACTGCGAGTACTTCGCGGCCGCGATGGCGGTGATGCTGCGGAGCATCGGCGTTCCGGCCCGGGTGGTGGCGGGCTTCCAGCAGGGCGAGTGGAACCCGTACGGGCGCTACTTCATGGTGCGCCTGAGCGACGCCCACGCCTGGGTCGAGGTCTACCTCGAGGGGCGGGGCTGGGTGGCCTTCGATCCGTCCCCGCGCGCGGAGGCGACGGCGGAAGAGATCCCCGGCCGCGTGTCGCTCTACTTCGACGCCGCCCGCATGCGCTGGTATCGCTACGTGGTCAACTGGAGCCTGCGCGACCAGGTGCAGCTCGCCGCCTCCGTCCATCGCCAGGCCGCGGACGCGCGCGTGGCGCTCCGGTGGCCGCGCGACTGGCGCGTGAGCCCCCCGCTGCTGACCGGCGCGGGCCTCGCGGTGCTGGTGGCGCTGCTGTGGGGGCTGCGGCACTACGGGCACGTCGTGCCGCGGCGCGGGCCGGCGGCCCGGATGCCCGCGTTCTACGAGCGCGCGCTCCGGCTCCTGGCCCGCCGCGGGCTGGCTCCCGACGCCGCGGAGACCGCGCGGCAGTTCGCCGCGCGCGTGGAGGAGCGCGCGCCGGACCGCGCGGCCGCCTTCGAGCGCCTCACCGGCTACTACGAGCGCGCCCGCTTCGGCGACGCCGCGCTCAGCGAGGCGGAGCGCCAGGAAGTGACGCGCGCGCTCGCGGCCCTCAGCGCGCGCTGACGCCTACCGCAGGCGGCGGTGCTCCACCAGCAGGCAGCGGTCCTGCACGACCTGGATGCCCGCCTTCGCCCAGGTCTCGGCGGCCTCGTCGTGGCGGATGCCGAGCTGGAGCCAGACCACGCGGGGCCGCGCGGCCAGGATGTCCTGCACGTGGGGAGGAATGTCGCGCGGCCGCCGGAACACGTTGACCATCTGCACCGGGGCGGGCACCGCGCTCACGGTGCGGAAGACCGGGCGGCCGAGGATCTCGGTCGCCTCCGGGTAGTAGACCGGCACCGGCACGATGTCGTAGCCGGCGCGCGCCATGTACTCGGGCACGTAGAACGCGGGCTGATCGCGCTGCGCCTCGGTCTTGATCCCCAGCACCGCGATGCGCGTGTTCTCGCGGACGATTTGCGCGACGTCGTCGGGGGTGGTGACGAGGTTCGCGCGCCAGTCGCTCATGGTCAGAGTCTAGCACCTGTGCTAGCCTCGGCGCGGGAGGAGCCGTCATGCCCGTCCGCATCAACCGTGTCTACACGCGCGCCGGCGACGACGGCGCGACCGCGCTCGTCGGCGGGCGCCGCGTGCCCAAGGACTCGCCGCGCATCGAGGCCTACGGCACCATCGACGAGCTGAACTCGATCGTCGGTCTCGCGCGGGCCTTCAACGCGCCCCGGCTCAAGCGCGGCAAGAACTATCGTCGGCTCGACGAGATCCTGCGCCGGATCCAGAACGAGCTGTTCGATCTGGGCAGCGAGCTCGCCACCCCGCGCGAGTCGTTCTACGAGGGCATGTTTCGCGTGGGCGCCGCCGAGGTCACCGCGCTCGAGAAGCTGATGGACGAGTGCCAGAAGGACCTCGCCCCGCTCAAGTCCTTCGTGCTGCCGGGCGGCGGGCCGGTGGGCGGCTTCCTCCACCAGGCCCGCACGGTGTGCCGACGCGCCGAGCGCGGCGTGCTCGCGCTCTCGCGGACGGAGGACATCGGCGAGTGGCCGCTCAAGTACGTGAACCGGCTGAGCGACCTGTTCTTCGTGCTCTCGCGCTGGGTCGGCAAGCATCTGGGCGAGACCGAGTACCTCTGGGAGCGCGGCCTCGCCTCCCATGCCCGCAAGCGATAGCCCTCCCGGCCGCGCCCGCGGGCGACTACCAGGTGCGCCGCGCGGGCCCGGCCGATCACGAGGGCGTGGTGCGCGAGCTCGCCGCCTACTTCGCCTTCCTCGGCGAGGACGTGGACCCCGACGGGCTCGACCACGACGTGGCGGACTGGCAGGGCGAGTACGACGGCGTCGCGGGCGTGATGCTGGTCGTCGTGGACCCCGCGGGCGAGGTAGTGGGCACCGCGGCGGTGCGGCGGCTCGCGCCGGGCGTGGCCGAGCTCAAGCGCATGTGGCTGCGCCCGGACTGCCGCGGGCGCGGGCTGGCGCCGCGCTTGATGGACCGCTGCCTCGACGAGGCGCGGGCGCTGGGCGGCCGCGTGCTGCGGCTGGACAGCGAGCGCGACCGGCTGGCGGTGGCGGTGAAGCTCTATCGCCGCTACGGGTTCGAGGAGATTCCGGACTACAACCGCAATCCTCGGGCCGACGTCTGGATGGAGCGTCCGCTCAGTTGATCGTGGACAGCGGTCGCCCGGCCACGCTCGCGTACCGCGGCATGGTCACCTCGCCGCACACGCTCGCCTCCCAGGCGGGGGTCGCGATCCTGCAGGCCGGCGGCTCCGCGGTGGATGCCGCGATCGCGGCCGCCGCCGTCCTCTCCGTCATCTACCCGCACATGACGAGCCTCGGCGGCGACGCCTTCTGGCTGATCCACGACGCGGGCACCGGCGCGGTGCGCTCGCTGGAGGCGGCGGGGCGCGCGGCGGCCGCCGCGACCGGGGACTGGTTCGCGGCGCGCGGGCTCCGCGAGATCCCGGTGCGCGGGATCGTGCCCGCCACGCTCACCGTGCCCGGCGCGGTGGACGGCTGGTACCAGGCGCACGCGGCCTACGGCCGGCTCCCGCTCGCCACCGACCTGGCCGCCGCCGTCGGCTACGCGCGCGACGGCTTCCCGGTCACGCGGCGGCTCGCGGAGTGGATCGAGCGCTCGGCCGGCGTGCTCGCGGCGGATCCGGCGGCGGCGCGCATCTTCCTCGCGGGCGGGCCGAGGCCGGCGGTGGGCCGCCGGCTCACCAATCCGGATCTGGCGCGCACGCTCGAGCGCGCGGCCGCGGGGCGGGCCGGCTTCTACGAGGGGGAGACCGCGCGCGAGATGGCGCGGCACGCGCGCGAGCACGGCGGCTTCTACACCGAGCGCGACTTCGCGGCGCAGCACGCGAAGTGGGGCGACTCCATCCACGCCGCCTATCGCGGCGTCACCATCCACGAGACGCCCCCGCCGAGCCAGGGTGTGTCGGTGTTGCAAGCGCTCCGGCTGGTCGAGCCGTGGGACATCGGCGCGCTGCCGTTCCTGGGGCCGGATCACGTGCACCTGCTGGTCCAGGCCAAGCAGATCGCCTTCCACGACCGGGACCGGCTCGTGGCCGATCCCGAGTTCGCGCCGGTGCCCGTCGAGCGCCTGCTGTCGCGCGCGTACGCGGACGAGCGCCGGGCGCTCATGGACGCCGAGCGCGCGCTGCCCTGGGATCGCGTCCCGTCGAGCGGCACGCTGACCGGCGACACGGTCTACGTGGCGGCCGTCGATGCCGCGGGCAACGCGGTCTCCCTGATCCAGAGCCTCTACTTCGGCTTCGGCTCGGGCGTGGTGGCGGGCCGCACCGGCGTCGTGCTCCAGAACCGCGGCGCCTACTTCTCGCTCGATCCCGCGCATCCCAACCGCCTCGAGCCCGGCAAGCGGCCGCTGCACACGCTGATCGCGTCGCTGGCCTTCAAGGACGGGCGCCTCTGGCAGGTCGTGGGCTGCATGGGCGCCGACGGCCAGCCGCAGATCCACCTGCAGGTGTATACCGGGCTGATCGATTTCGGGCTCGACATCCAGCAGGCCGTCGAGGCGCCGCGCTGGCTCGCCGGGCGCTTCGCCCTGGGGGACGCGCGCGAGGTGCTGAACCTGGAGGGCCGGTTCGCGCCCGCCACCATCGCGGAGCTGGCGCGGCGGGGCCACGAGGTCAATCGCTGGGAGGCGTGGAACGAGCTCGCGGGGCACGCCCACGGCATCACGATCGATCCCGAAACCGGCGCGCGCGTGGGCGGAGCCGACCCGCGGAGCGACGGCGCCGCGATCGGCTACTGACGCCCCGCGGGCGAGCCCGAGATGGCTGAGCTGTACCTCGAGCGGCTGATCGCGCTGGTCGCGCTCGTCGGCACCTATCTGGGCCTGGCCCTCGGCCGCCTGCCGCTCTTCCGCGTGGACCGCACCGGCGTCGCCATCATCGGCGGCGCGCTCGTCGTGGTGACCGGGGTCCTGCCGTGGGAGCGCGCGGTGGCCGCGGTGGACGCCCACACCCTGGTGCTCCTCTTCGGCATGATGATCGTGGCCGCCTACCTGCGTCTGTCCGGCTTCTTCCGGCTCGTGACCTACGCGGCGGTGCGGCGGGCCCACACGCCGGTCGGGCTGCTGGCCCTGATCATCGTCGCGGCGGGCCTGCTCTCCGCGCTCTTCGTCAACGACGTGGTGTGCCTGGTGATGGCGCCGATCGTGCTGGACCTGGCCCGCCAGCTCCGCCTGCCGCCGGTGCCGTACCTGATCGCCCTCGCCACCGCGGCCAACGTGGGCAGCGTGGCCACCCTCACCGGCAATCCGCAGAACATGCTGGTGGGCAGCTTCTCCGGGATCAGCTACCGCGCCTTCCTGCTGCGCGAGGCGCCCGTCGCGGTCATCGGGCTCGCGCTGGTGTTCGGCGTGATCTGGCTCGTGTACCGCCGCCAGCTCCCGGAGGCGCTGCCCGCCGCGGACCTCGAGGACCGCTTCGCGGTGCACTACCCCCTGATGATCAAGACCATCATCGCGGTGGCGATCATGCTGGTGGCGTTCCTGGCCGGGGTGCCGATCGCGGTGGTGGCCATCGGCGGCGCCGCCTGCACGCTGCTCACGCGGCGGGTGAACCCGGAGAAGGTCTACCGCGAGATCGACTGGGGGCTGCTCGTGCTGTTCACCGGCCTCTTCGTGGTGATCGGCGCGGTGGAGGAGACGGGCCTGGCCGCCGAGGCGCTCGGCTGGGCCTCCGCGGCCGGGCTGCACCGGCCGCTCGTGCTCACGGTGGTCACCGCGCTGCTCTCGAACCTGGTCTCCAACGTCCCGGCGGTGCTGCTCTTCAAGAGCGTGATCCCGACCTTCGGCGAGCCGGTCCGGGCCTGGCTGCTGCTCGCGATGGCCTCGACCCTCGCGGGCAACCTCACGATCCTGGGCTCGGTGGCCAACCTGATCGTGGTGGAGCAGGCGCGCGGCGCGGGCATCCCGGTCGGGTTCCTCGAGTACAGCAAGGTCGGCGTGCCGATCACCGTGCTGACCCTCCTGGTGGGCTGGCTTCTCCTCGTCCTCCTCCCCGCCTGAACCCCTCTCCCCTCCGGGGAGAGGGCAGGGTGAGGGGCCGGGGAGACTGACCCTGCGCCGGGAGTCGCGCTACCCTCTCCACGTACGACGAGTCGGCGAGGAAGGAGGCCCCCGGATGAAGCATCTATGGTGGCTGATCCCCTTCGTTACTGCCCTGGTGGCGATCCGGGTCTGGTGGGCAGGGCCAGCGGATAGCATCGTGCTGGTGGCTCTCGTATGTGGATTCGCCGGCCTCGTGTATCTCGCCATGCGCCACCGCGCGCCGATGCCGCCGGTACGGGGCGAGCAGGACCCAGACAAGCGAGACGTCCAGCGAGACATCCCACCCTCGCCAGGCTAGTGGCCACGCCGGGGAGGAGGATAATGCGCGCATGGCACTGCTCTCCGAGCTCACGGCTCTTCGCGCCCGCGTAGCCGCGAGCCCCGGCCGGCTCGAGAAGCGGCGCCTGGTTGCCGACTACCTGCGCGGGCTCTCGCCCGAGGATCTGCGGCTGGCCGTGACGTATCTGAGTGGGCGCGCGTTCCCCGTGTCTGACCCGCGGGTGCTGAACGTGCGGGGGCTGCCCTCACCACCAGATCCCTCACCACCAGATCCCTCATCACCAGGCCCCTCACCCTGCCCTCTCCCCGGAGGGGAGAGGGGGAGTTGGGGAGGGGGGAGTTGAGGTTGGCGGATGTGGCGGAGGCGTTCGGGGCGGTGGCGGAGGCGAGCGGGGCGGGCGCGCGGAAGGTGCGGGACGCGCGCCTCGGCGAGCTGGCCGCGCGGGCGTCGCCGGAAGAGCGTGATCTGCTCCAGCGCGTGATCTTCGGCGAGATGCGCATGGGCCTCTCGGAAGGGCTCGTGCTCGAGGCCATCGCGGAGGCGGCCGGCGTCGCGCCGGCGGCGGTGCGCCGCGCCGCCCTGGTGACCGGCGATCTCACCACGGTGGCCGCGCTCGCGCTGGGGCAGGGGGCGGAGGCCCTGGCCGCCGCGGCGCCGCGGGTCTTCGTGCCGCTGCTGCCGATGCTGGCCGAGATCGCGGGCGACGTGGACGAGGCGCTGGCCGCCCACGGCGGGGCCTCGGCCTTCGAGTACAAGTACGACGGCGCGCGCATCCAGCTCCACCGCGACGGCGACCGCGTGGCGATCTGGAGCCGGCGGATGTCCGACGTCACGCGGAGCCTGCCCGACATCGTGGCCATCGCGCGGCGCGATCTCGGCGGCGCCCCGTTCATCCTGGACGGCGAGGTGGTGGCCCTCGACGCCGGCGGCCGGCCGCTCCCCTTCCAGGAGCTGATGCGCCGCTTCCGCCGCGTGCGGGGCGTGGAGGCCGCCGCGGCCGAGCTGCCGCTCACGCTGCATCTCTTCGACTGCCTGATGGCCGACGGCCGCTCGCTGCTCGATGAGCCCTACGCCGCGCGCTGGGAGGCCCTCGAGCGTCTGACCGGCGGCCGCTGGCTCGCCGAGCGCGCGATGATCACGAGCGCGGCGGAGGGCCAGGCGGTGATGGCCCGCGCCCTGGCCGCCGGCCACGAGGGCGTGATGGCCAAGGACCCGCGCAGCACGTACGAGCCGGGCGGCCGCGGCAAGCGGTGGTTCAAGCTCAAGGCCGCGCAGAGCGTGGACTGCGTGATCGTCGCCGCCGACCGCGGCTCCGGCCGTCGCGTGGGCTGGCTCTCGAACTACCACCTGGCGGTGCGCGACAGGGAGAGCTGGGCCGACGTGGGCAAGACCTTCAAGGGGCTCACCGATCGCGAGTTCACCGAGATGACCGAGCGGCTGCGGGCGCTGGCCACCGCCGACGACGGCTACACGGTGCGGGTGCGCCCCGAGGTGGTGGTCGAGGTGGAGTACAACGAGATCCAGAAGAGCCCCACCTATCCCTCCGGCTTCGCGCTCCGCTTCGCCCGCATCACGCGCATCCGGGAGGACAAGGCGCCCGGCCAGGCCACCACGCTGGAGGAGCTGCGCGGGCTGTACGAGCGGCAGTTCGCCACGAAGGGCCGCGCCGAGCCCTAGGCAACGGGCCGCGCGCGGGTCACATCGAGCGGGTGGTCGATCAGCGCCTGCGCGCGCTCGATGAAGCGTACCGTGTGCGGCAGGGTCGCGTGATGCTCGAAGGCCGCTTCGTCCACCCAGCGCGAGTGGATGTAGAAGAGGCGCGGGTCGCGGGTCGAGCGAAACGCCTGGATGCTCAGGCATCCGGCCTCCGCGCGGGAGGGACCGACGACCTGGCCGAGCGCCTCGTCCAGCGCGCGCTCGTTCCCGGGCCCCGCGTGAAATCGTCCGAAGATGAACAGCTCCACGCGCTCACTCCACGCGGGTCATGGTCATGACCCAGTTCTTCTCCCAGGTCTTGCCGTCGTCGGGGGAGAACGCCTGCTCCCAGCGGGCCCCGTTCCGCGTGATGTCCGACCACGTGAACCGGACCAGGATCGGCCGGCCCTCGAGCTCCTGCCGGCCCTCGAAGACGCCGACGCCGTTCTCGAACGACCCGACCACCGGCGGCTCGAGCCCCTCGATCTGGTTGCTCGCCCAGTAGATGCTCCACCGGCCGGTGCGCCGGTTGTACAGGCGCAGGGACATCCCGACGAAGCCGGGCCAGTGGTCGGTGACGAAATCGTCGATGTTGCCGAGCCCGCCCGGAAGCAGGCGTGCCTCCTGGCTCGCCTCGAACGTCTCCCATTCCGTGCACCCCTGCAGGCGCGTCTTCAGCCGCTCGTTGCGGATGCGCCAGCGGCCGGTCTGGAAGTCGAAGTCGTGCGAGCCGTCGCGATCGGGCGTGGGCGTCATGTCGCTCTCCTCACCCTGCCTTCTCCTCTTCGGTGAGAGGGCGGAGGGTGTGGCGGAGGTAGGAGCGGCGGGTGGGCTGCAGGCGCAGGAGCTCGCGGCGGTCGACGCCGGGGGCGGGGACCGGAGCGGGATGATAGGCGTCGGCCGCGGCGAACGAGAAGACGGTCACGAGGACGTTCGCGTCCTCGCGCACCGGCAGCCGGGGGAACGGATTCGGCGCCCGCTCGGTGACGAGCCGGGCCAGCGCGCGCGCGTCGCCCGAGGCCGCGACGACGTCGGGCGACGGCGGGCCGCTCAGGTGGTCGATCGTGGCGATCACCACGCCGCCCGCGACGGCCGGGCTCTCCGGCTCCGGCCGCAGACGCGGATCGAAGCGAAACCCGTCCGACTCGCCGGCCGGCCGGAGCAGCAGCACGTCGGTGTGGTCCACCATGGTGGCGTTGGCGGCGGGCCCGTGCTCCTTCCAGACCGGGCCGCCGTAGAAGGCCTCGAGCGCCCGCGTCCGCGCCTCCATGTCCGCGAAGCCACGGAGCCAGACGAAGCGGTCCGGATCGTCGAGGTCGCGGAACTGCCCGATGACGCGCATGCCGCACCGCTCCTGACCCTCGACGAAGTGCTCGTCGAAGAGTCCGGACCAGCGTGTCCCGCGGCCCGGGATGCAGCGTGTACTGTCTAGCTCGACGACCGCGCAGCACCGGTTGTCATGGCCACGAGTGTCCGGCGCGCGCCGGCGAACGCGAAGAGCCAGTTCCGGCGAGAAGGCATGTAGCCACTTGCTGGTATCATCGGGCGAGCCTGCGGGGGGCGCGCACGGTATGGCCACTTCGAAGCGCCCGACGAGCCTCCTGATCCGCCTCGATCCGCGCCAGCGCGGCGGGCTCCAGCGGCAGATCTACGCGAGCATCCAGCGGGCGATCCTGGACGGCGTCCTGGGGCCCGGCACGCGCCTGCCCTCGTCCCGCGCCCTGGCCGACGACCTCGGCGTGTCCCGCACCACCACGCTGCTCGCGGTCCAGCAGCTCCAGGCGGAGGGCTACCTCACCGGCGCGCCGCGGCTCCGGCACCTTCGTGGCCGACGAGCTGCCGGACGATCTGCCTGCGCCGGCGCGACGGCCCGGCCGCGCCGCGCCGCCGAAGCATCCGCCCCTCTCGCGCCGCGGGGCCGCGCTGGTGGCGGCGCCCCAGGGCGCCCACCGGCTCGCGGGCCCGCCGCGCGCCTTCCGCATCGGCACCCCCGCGGTCGATCTCTTCCCGGTGCGCGCTCTGGTCGCGGCTCGCGAGCCGGCGGCTGCGCGTCGATCACGCCGGCCCAGCTCGACTACGGCGACGCCGGCCGGCCTTCGCGCGCTGCGCGAGGCCATCGCCGACCACGTGCAGGCCGCGCGCGGGCACCCGCTGTCAGCGCCGATCAGGTCCTGATCGTGGCCGGCGCGCAGCAGGGCCTCGAGCTGATCAGCCGCGTGCTGCTCGATCCGGGCGATCGCGTCTGGATGGAGGAGCCGGGCTATCCCGGGCGCGCGCAGCGCGCTGCTCGGCGCGGGCGCGCGGATCGTCCCGGTCCCGGTGGACGCCGAGGGCCTCGCCGTCGAGACGGGCGCCCGCGGGGCGGGCGATGCGCGGCTGGCCTACGTGACGCCGTCGCACCAGTATCCCGCTGGGCGTGCCCATGAGCCTGCCGCGGCGGCTGGCCCTGCTGCGCTGGGCGAGCCGCGCGGGCGCATGGGTGATCGAGGACGACTACGACAGCGAGTTCCGCTACGGCGCCCGGCCGGTCCCCTGCCTGCACGGGCTCGACGTCGACGGCCGCGTGATCTACGTCGGCAGCTTCAGCAAGACGCTGTTCCCCGCGCTGCGCCTGGGCTTCCTGATCGTGCCGCCCGACCTGCAGGACGGGCTGGTGGCGGCCCGCGCCGCCGCCGACCAGCATCCGCCGGTGCTCGACCAGGCGGTGCTGGCCGACTTCATCGGCGAGGGCCACTTCGCGCGCCACCTGCGGCGCATGCGCGTCGGCCTACCGCGAGCGCCTCGAGGCGCTCACCGCCGCGGCGGCCGCGGTACTGCGGCGGCGCGCTCCGGCTGCGGCCGACCCGCACCGGCCTGCACGCGATCGCCGATCTCGAGGGCGCCGACGCGGCGCGCGTCTCGCGGGAGGCGGCCGCCCGGGGCGTGGAGGCGACGCCGCTGTCCGCCTACTTCGCGCGCCGCGGCCCGCGCGTCAACGCGCTGGTGCTGGGCTTCGCCGCGGTGCGCCCCGAGGCGGCGCGCCGCGGCATGGAGCGGCTCGCCGCCGCGATCGAGGCGGCGCGCTCACCTCGGAGTTAATTGTCCGTCCTCCCCCCGTGACGCTGGGGCCAAGGAGGACATGACATGGCGCCGATCTCGAAGGGCTGATCAGCCGACGCGGATCTTCCGCGTCACCGGCCGAGCTCCCGGCGCACCAGGGCCGCGCCCGCTCCGAGCGCCCGCAGCTTGGCCTGCGCCACGCCCCGGGAGAGCGGCACCATCCCGCAGTTGGTGCAGGGGAAGATGCGCTCGGCGGGCACGTGGGCCATCGCGGCGCGGATCACCGCGGCCACCTCCTCGGGCGTCTCGACCCGGTCGGTGGCCACGTCCACCGCCCCCACCAGCACGTCCTTGTCGCCGAGCAGGCCGATGAGCGCGATCGGCACCCGCGAGCCGGCGCACTCGAGCGACACGCCGCCGATGCGGCTCCGCGCGAGCACCGGGAAGGTCCGCTCGTACTGGCGCCACTCGCCGCCCAGCGTCTGCTTCCAGTCGGTGTTGGCCTTGATGCCGTAGCCGTAGCAGATGTGCACCGCGGTGCGACAGCGCAGGCCCTCCACCGCGCGGTCGAGCGCGGCCACGCCCCAGTCGCGGACCTCGTCCATGTAGACGTTGAAGGCGGGCTCGTCGAGCTGGAGCATGTCGAGCCCGAGCGCCTCCAGCTCGCGCGCCTCCTCGTTGATAGCCGGGCCAGGTCCATCGCGAGGCGCTCGCGGCTGCCGTAGTGCGCGTCGTGGATGGTGTCCACGATCGTCATCGGCCCCGGGATCGTCAGCTTGAGCCGGCGGCCGGTATTGGCCCGCGCCCACCGCACGTCCTCACCGTGGATCGGGCCGCGGCGCCGTACCGGCCCCGTCACCGTCGGCACGGTGGCCTTGTAGCGATCGGCGCGGATGCCGATCGTGATCATCTTCGAGAAGTCGATGCCGTCGAGGGCCTCGACGAAGCCCCACACGAAGTGGCGGCGGGTCTGCTCGCCGTCGGTCACGATGTCGATGCCCGCCTGCTCCTGCTCGCGCAGGGCCAGGAGCACCGCGTCGCGCTTGCCCTCCTCGAGCGCTCGGCCGTCGAGCCGCCAGGGCGCCCACAGCGTGTTGGGCGGGGCCAGCCACTCCGGTTTCGGGAGACTTCCCGCGATGGTGGTGTCCAGCATCGGTGGGCGGCATGGTACCATGCCCGACATGAACGGACGGTTTTGCCTGCTGCTCCTCGTCATCGCGTCGCTCGTTCCCGCCGGCTGCAGCTCCGAGCGCGACCGCCAGTGGTACAAGCCCGGCGGGAACTACACGGTGACCGAGTTCACGCGCGACCGGGACGAGTGCACGCAAGGGCAGGAGCTGGACGAGCAGTGCATGAAGCAGCGCGGCTGGGTGCCACTCACGACTGATCGCGCGGCCCTCGAGCTCCCCAAGCCCGCCCGGGTCCGCGTGGCCCCCGCTACTAGCCTTCGCGCCGTCATCTTCGACTTCGGCGGCGTCCTGTGGACATGCGCTGGGACGTGGCGCGGGAGCTGGATCGCGCCCACAGCCTGCCCAAGTCCTCGGTGTTCGAGACGCTCTACGGCTGCCCGGCCTGGAACGATATCGAGTGCGGTGTGGGTGATCCCGCGGCCTGGACGGAGAACGCCCACCGCGAGCTCGAGCGCCGGGCCGGCCGCGCCGCTGCCGCGCCTGCACGACGAGTGGCGCCGCGCCCAGCCCATGATCGCCGCCAATATCAAACTGGCCCGGCCCCTCCGCTCGCGGTATCGCTGCTCGGTGCTGAGCAACGCGGATATCTCGCTGCGTGGCCGGCTGAAGGGCGAGCTGGCTCTGGACCCCTCTTCGACGACATCGTGGTCTCCGCCGAGGTCGGCATGGCGAAGCCCCGGCCGGAGATCTTCCGCCTCGCCGCCGATCGCCTGGGCCTGCCACCCGAGGCGTGCGTCTTCGTGGACGACTGGGACAAGAACGTGGACGCGGCGCGCGCGGTCGGCATGCAGGCGGTGCTGCACCGCGTGGACCAGGGCCACGACCTGCGCGCCCAGCTCGCGGCGCTCGGCGTGGCGCCGGGGCCGAGCGCGATGGCGCGCACCGCGCTCTTCCTGAGCCCCGGCGCCGATCTGGCGCCCGCGCTGGCCCTCGCCCGGCGCGCCGATGCGCTGGGCTACGAGAGCCTCTGGGTCACCCACGGGATCGGCCGCGACGCGCTGCTGACCTTGTCGGCCTACGCGCACGTGGCCCCGCACGTGGGCCTCGGCTCGGGCGTGATCCCCACGTACCCGCGGCATCCGGTGCTGCTGGCCCAGGAAGCGCTCACGCTCTCCGACACGAGCGGAGGCCGGCTGCGCCTGGGCATCGGGGTGAGCCATCGCCCGGTGATGGAAGGCGCGCTCGGCCTCGACATGGGCAAGCCGCTCGAGGTCATCCGCGAGTACGTCACGGTGCTGCGCGGCGCGCTGACCGGCAAGGTGCGTCACGAGGGCGCGCGTTACCGGGTCAACTGGCAGAGCGGGCTGCCGAAGATCCCGCCCGCCCCGCCGATCCTGCTGGCCGGGCTCGCCCCGCGCATGCTGGAGCTGGCCGGCGAGATCGCCGACGGCGTCGTGCTCTGGCTGGCCGCGCCCGCCTACGTGCGCGACCACGCGGTGCCCGCCATCAAGCGGGGCCGCGCCCGCGCGGGCAAGCCGCTCGAGGGCTTCGAGATCGTGGCCGCCGCCCCCGCGGCGCTCACCGCGGACCGGGCCGCGGCGACCGCGCTCTTCCGCACCGAGCTGCAGCGCTACCTGGTGCTGCCGTTCTACCGCGCGATGCTCGAGCAGAGCGGCTTCACCGCCGACGTCGCGGCCTTCGACCGCGCGCCGGGCCCCGACGCGGTCTCGGACCGCCTGGTGGCCGCGCTGGGCGGCATCGGCGACTTCCGCGCGGTGTCGGCCTTCGTCGGCGAGTACCGCGCGGCCGGCGTGACGCTGCCCGCGGTGCGCCCCATGGGCTTTCCCGACGCTCCGCACTACCAGCCGACGGTGGAGGCGGCGGTCGCCGCCTGAGCCGCATGCTCTACATGGTCATCGAGTACTTCAACGCGGGCGCGGCGCCCGAGATCTATCGCCGGGCCCGCGAGCGCGGCCGCCAGCTCCCGCCCGGGCTCGAGTACGTGGACAGCTGGGTGGATCTCGACTACTTCCGGTGCTTTCAGCTCATGCGCACCGAGGACCGGTCGCTGTTCGACGTCTGGATGAAGGCCTGGAGCGACGTGGCCCACTTCGAGATCATCCCGGTACGCACCTCGGCCGAGGCGGCCCAGCACATCGCCGGGCGGCCCTGATCTGCACGATGGCCCGCGCGATCGCCCGCGCGGTGGCGCTCGCGTTCCTGGCCGGCTGGGCCGGCTACGTGGCGGCGCAGGTGCCGCCCTCGGCGGAGGACCGGGCCGGCTACACTGGGCTCCTCGCCGCCGCGGCCCGGGGCGACGCGGCGCAGATCAAGGCGCTGGTCGCGAGCGGTCAGAAGCCCGACGGCCGCGACGCCTACGGCCGCACGCCCCTGCACGTGGCCGCCTACGGCGGGCACCACGAGGCCATGCGGGCCCTCGTCGCCGCGGGCGCCGACCCGAACGCCCTCGAGCGCGACCGCTACGACATCGTGACGATCGCGGCGGTGGCCGGCGACGTGCCGACCCTGCGGGTGGCGCTGGAGGTGGGCGCGAGCGCGCGGAACGTGACCAGCCGCTACGACGGCACCGCGCTGATCGCGGCTGCGCACCTGGGCCACGCGGAGGTGGTGCGCACGCTCATCCGCGCGGGCGCCCCGCTCGACCACGTCAACAACCTGGGCTGGACCGCGCTGATCGAGTCCATCGTGCTGGGCGATGGCGGCGCGCGCCACACCGACACCCTGATCGCGCTGATCGACGCGGGCGCGAACGTGAACCTGGCGGATCGCGGCGGCAAGACGCCGCTGGCCCTTGCCCAGGGCCGCGGGCTACGACGCGATGGCGGCGCGCCTGCGGCAGGCGGGCGCGCGCTAGGGCTTGCCCGCGAGCGCCCGCTTGAGCTGATCGAGGTGGTTGTCGTCGTGCCAGGCCATGAGGCCCACGAAGTCCTTGACGGTCATGCGGCCCCGGGTCGGGTGCACGCCGCCGCGCTCCCAGTGCTCGGGCCGTAGCCCGCGCAGGAACTTCAAGGTCTCGTCGCGCCGCACCCGGAAGGCCTGCAGCGCCTCGCCCGCGTCGTTTCTCTGATACTGGCGCTCCGTCGCCCAGCGGTCGGGATCGCCGGGCAGGAACCGCGGCTCGTCCATCTCCATGATGGTCTGGAACCGGATCATGAAGGACTCCTCGGTGTCGCGCACGTGGCACAGCGATTCCTTGGCCGACCAGCTCTTGTCGTCCGGCCGCTTGCTGAGCGCGGCGTCCGACACGCCCTTGATGGCGGCCGCATAGTCCTCCGCCGTGCGCTCCATGCGCGCCATCTGCTCTTCGACACTCGCCATGAGGATGCCCCCGTCGGTGACCAGTTGATGGAACAGGTGCGACTCCCGCGCGTAGAAGCCCTGGGTGTGGAAGGAGTCGCCCAGCCGCAGCAGAGTATAGTCCACGTGGTGCCCCACCTCGTGGAGTAGCGTGCGGAGGAAGGTGCGGAAGGCCACCACGCGCTTCTGCCGCGCGGTGCGCATCCAGAGGGTGATCAGCGGCGGCTCCGGGCCGCGTCCGGGCGATTCGTAGAGCCCGTGCAGCTCGCCCCAGCGCGCGTGCGGCCGCGCGGCCAGCACGCTCACGCGCACCGGCGGCGCGCCCAGCGCGCGGGCCAGGCCCGCGACCAGCCGCTGCGCAGCCGCCTCGGTGGTGGCGCGATCGCCGCCCTCGAGCGCCCGGGCCAGCGCGGTCACGACGGGCTGGAGCCGTCCGCGCCTGCGGCAGCGGCATCGTCACGATGCCGTCGCTCTCGAGATAGATCGCCTGCTGGCGCCGCGTGAGCCGCTGGAAGTAGGCGAAGGGCATCCGGCTCTGCATGCTACCGCCCGTGTATCGCCATGTCCACGTCTTGCGTGCCGGCGCCGCCCCGATAGCCTGACGCCATGACGCCTCTCGACGCGCGCCGCGGCTATTGGATCGCGTGCGCGCGGCCCTGCGCGCCCGCCACTGCAGCCCCTCGGCCACCGCGACGTCTCGACCACCATGATCTACACCGACGTTCTCAACCGAGGCCCCGCCGGCGTCCTCAGCCCCGCCGACCGCCTCCCTCTCCTCTAATCGCCCATCCCCAATCCCCACCAGAAATACCCAGGTCCGTGTAAAACTGAGCACCCCGGGACCATGCGCAACCACGTGCCCCCACGCGCCGCTCCCGCCACATCACCCGGCCATCCGGCCGGGATTATCCGCATCAGACCCACCCCGGGGGGGGGAAATATGCGGCCCGGGATACTTCTAGTTAGGTGGGCTTGGAGGTTTGAGTGCAGAGTCCAATCTATCGGGTCGTAAGTCTGTGGGTCCGCCCAGGCGCCGTTGCTGAATTCGAAGCCTATGAGCGAAAGGCGGCCCGAATCATGAGGAAGTATGGCGGCTCAATTGAAAAGGTGGTTCGCACGGGGCAAGAGAATTCGCCAGATATCCCGTTTGAGATACATCTTGTCAGCTTCCCTGGCCAGGAGCAGTTCGCCGCCTATCGCGCTGACCTCGAGCTCTTGTCGTTGGCAACCGACCGGGAATCGGCAATCTTTAAAACAGTGGTGGTTCCTGGCATAGGTGGCCCAGCGTATTCCACCTAACAAGTCGCTGCAGCGGACGGCCCTTTCAGGCCGCCGCTGAGCTCAAACGTTAGAGGGCAGGGATGGGCGCGAGGTCGCGAACTCGGTCGGCTTGGTTGAGGCGAGAACCGCCGATCAGGTGCCACGCCAGTTCGAGGCCGCGATCGCGGCTGGCGCAGGTGGCTTGCTCGTCATCCCGGATCCATTGACGTACAGCCTTCGCCGACAGATCGCCGATCTTGCAGCAAAGGTCAGGCTCCCGGCGATGTACCCGGGCAGAGACTATGCCGAGGAGGGCGGGTTGATGTCGTACGGCGTCAATCGACGGCAGATCTATCGTCGAGCTGCCGAGTACGTGGACAGGATCTTGAAGGGCGCCAAGCCGGGTGACCTCCCCGTGGAGCAGCCCACGAAGTTCGAGCTGATCATCAACCTGAGAACCGCCACGGCGCTTGGTCTCACGATCCCTCGATCACTGCTGGTGCATGCAGATGAAGTCATCGAGTGACGGTGTTCGGGGGGCTGCCCAACGTCGCGCGGCACCGGCCCGGAGCTCACGTTGCTCGCTCCGGCCGGTGAGCGCGGGCGTTAGCCGATGAAGTTTCCGACCGAAAGGGACAACGATGTCGCTCACGATGACGAAGGAAGAACGGGAGGCATTTCTGGCCGACGTTCATGTGGCCGTCATCAGCGTTGCGGAAGATGGTCATGGGCCGCTCGTGGTTCCGATTTGGTATTCCTACGAGCCGGGAGGCGAGGTCCGAATCATAACTGGTCGGACGTCGCGAAAGGGAAAGCTGCTGGAGCGCGCGGGCCGATTCAGTCTGTGCGTGCAAACGGAAACGCTGCCGTATAAGTACGTCAGCGTGGAGGGGCCGATCGTCGCGGTCGAAGCGGCGGATCTTGAGCGCGACCGGCGCCCCCTCGCGCGCCGTTATCTCGGCACCGAAGTGGGCGACTCGTACATCGAGCGCACGCGGGACGTGGTCGGGAACGTGCTTGTTCGTATGCGGCCAGAACGATGGCTCACCGTCGACTACGCAAAGCAATACGAGCCACGGTGAATGGCGCGCCGGCTAACCACGCATTGCACCTGACGGCCGGGCTCGCGTGCGCTCGCTCGGCCGCGGGTGAATGCGAGCGTTAGACGGCAATCGGGTATCATCCCTCTAACCAGCTCACCAACCTGAAGGAGGCCCTCCATGGCACGCTACATGCTCGTGCGGCACAAGGTTCGCGACTTCTCGGTGTGGAAACCCGGATACGACGCTGACCTTCCCAAGCGTGTTGAAGCCGGCCTCACGGAAGCGCACCTTTTCCGGGGCGCTCACGACTCGAACGAGGTTGTCATCCTCTTCCGCGCCGCGGACCTAGACCGCGCGAAGGCATTCGCCGAATCTGCCGACCTGCGCGAGACCATGCAGAAGGTCGGCGTTCTCGATCGACCTGACATCTACTTCCTCAACGACTGATGGCACCCGAACCTCTAGCGGTGGTCGACGGGGCAGGGCGGATCCCACCGGCCGTGCGGAGAAAGTCTTCGATACCCCGGCGCGCGAACGAACCGCCGGTGCCAAAGGGGGCTTATGCGTTCCCTACGGTGGCTGCAGACCCGGTGATGTTATGTGGCGGTTCTGGCGGTCTCGGTGGTGGGAACTGCGCTGGTACAGGGGCCGGTGACTGCCTCGCAGGCTAAGGCCCCGGAGGACCTCGCAGGAGTCTGCACGGCGGCTGAGCGATTCCTACGTGCGCTGGACGATCTCGACTGGGAGCCATTCCGGACCATCTGGGCATCAGAGCCGACGGTCTTCTTCCCGTTTGGTGATACACCCGATCGCGTGACCGGAAGGACAGAAGTCGAGGCGCGTTGGCGGCGGTTCTTCGAGGAAACGCGGGCGCGTAGGCCCGGGCCTCCCTACCTGCACCTGAAGCCGCGCGACCTCAGACTGGAACGCTTGGGGGATGTGGCGCTCGTCACATTCATGCTTGACGGGCTGTCCACCGCTGACGGTCGCCAGTTGCCCCTGCAGAGACGCACACTCCTGTTCGTCTGGGAGCGTGAGACGTGGAAGCTTGCCCATCTGCATGCGTCCGCGGCGTCTCAGCCGTGACGGTGTTCACGAGACAGCCTAATCGTTGCAGAGGACGCGCCGGGTGCGCCTCTGAACGCGGCGCTAGAGGCCCAGGAGACATCATGACGGTCAAGCGTATGGACAACGTCGGCATCGTGGTAGAAGACATCGACGCCGCCATTGAGTTCTTCACCGAACTTGGCCTCGAGCTCGAGGGGCGCGCCCCAATCGCAGGAGCCTGGGCAGATGGCGTCACTGGATTGCGCGACATGCGCGTCGAGATTGCCATGATGCGTACGCCGGACGGGCACAGCCGGCTCGAGATGTCCCGATTCCTCGCGCCGCCTGTGGTCGCCGATCACCGCAGCGCCCCGGTGAACGCTCTCGGTTACCTGCGCGTTATGTTCACCGTGGAGGACATCGACGATACGCTCGCCAGGCTCGGCAAACGCGGCGCGGAGCTCGTCGGCGAAGTGGTCCAGTACGAAGACACGTATCGGCTCTGCTACATCCGGGGCCCCGAAGGAATCCTCATCGGGCTTGCCCAAGAGCTCGGGCAGCAGACTTCCCGATGAGCACATGTGACAGGTACAGACCTGATAGGGATGTCGACGTCGAGGTAGTCTTAGCCGAGGCCTCGGCGTACGACGGCCGGGGCATCGCGTAGGAAATGACCTTCAACAGAGTCGGCGAGAGGTTTCCAGGATGGTTCGCGCATTGGGCAGACCGGTGATGGGGGCTTCGATGATGACGCGTGAAGGACAGCTATGAGACGGCCGCTCAGAGCGGTCACGGTCGTCACGGCCATCTTCCTTCTCGTCGTGTCGGCCGCCACTCACGCGCAGCAGCCAGCAATGCCGGTGATCGGTTTCCTCGGCACCTCGACGGCCGCGGCTTGGGCAGGTTACGTGGCCGGGTTCCGTCAGGGGCTCAGCGAGGCAGGCTATGTCGACGGCCGCAACGTCACGATCGAATTCCGCTGGGCGGAGGACCGATCCGATCGATTGTCGCCGCTCGCGGCTGATTTGGTCGGCCGTCAGGTGACCGTGATCGTCACAAGCGCTGGAACGGCTCTGGCACTCGCGGGAAGGCCGCGACTCCGACTATCCCCGTCGTTTTCGTGATGGGGGCCGACCCCGTCAAGTTCGGTCTCGTCGCCAGTCTCGGTCGTCCGGGAGGGAACCTCACGGGGGTGAGTTTTTTGTTCAATGTGCTCTTGGCGAAACGCTTGCAGATTCTGCACGAGGTGGTGCCGACAGCCAGAACCATCGGCGTGCTGGTCAATCCGAACAACCCCAATGCCGCGTCCGACACGAAAGATGTCGAGGCCGCCGCCCGCGCGCTCCGGCTGCAGACCCATGTCGTGGCCGCCCGCACCAGGCGCGATTTCGACACGGCTTTCGCCATTCTCGTCGAGCAGAGGGTCGGCGCCCTGCTTGTCACCCCCGACCTGCTTTTTGTCTCCGCGCGCGATCGGCTTACTGAACTGGCTACCCGCCACCGACTGCCCACTATTTATGACCGGCGCGAGCTCGTTTCCGCTGGCGGTCTGATCAGCTACGGAACCAACATGACGGATGCGCATCGCCACGCCGGCATCTACGCCGGCCGAATTCTCAAAGGCGCCAAGCCAGCAGATCTTCCGGTGCTTCAACCGAACAAGTTCGAGCTCATCATCAATCTGAAGACCGCGACAGCTCTAGGTATCAAGATTCCCGCCTCTGTGCTGGCGCAGGCCGACCACATCATAGAGTGATGTGCCGCCCAACTTCCGAATGCAGGCGGCGGCAGGGGCAAGGCGCGCGGCCGCTGACGGGTGGTTGGCGGGCGCCCGCCGCGCCTGATCCGGGCGTAGGCCGCCCTATGGCGATCGGTACGCTTACGTGATGCGACCCCTTCGGTATTCCATCAACGTCACATTGGACGGGTGCTGCGATCACCGTGCAATGTCCGCGGACGAAGACTTGCATCGCCACGCGGTCGAGAACCTCAACCGGGCGGATGCCCTCCTTTTTGGCCGGGTGACTTACGAGATGATGGAGGCAGCGTTTCGGTCGCCGGCGCGGACGGGCGCGAGGCCCGATTGGACGGAACCCTTCGCCCGGACGATCGACGCGGCAAGGAAGTACGTGGTGTCGAGCACCTTGCGCCGGGTCGACTGGAACGCGGAGCTCGTGCGCGGGGATCTGAGGAAAGCTGTTCAGCAGCTCAAGCAGGAGTCGGGTAAGGGACTGTTCCTGGGAGGCGTGAAGCTCCCCCTGGCGTTGGCGGAGCTGGGATTGATCGATGAGTACGAGTTCGTGGTACAGCCCAGGCTAGCGGGCCATGGGCCGACGTTGTTCGCCGGGCTATCGAAGCGCCTCGACTTGAAGCTCGTAAGTCGGCTGGAGTTCGGCTCGGGCGCGGTGGCGATGCGGTATGAGCCGAGGAGGTAGCCCAAAGGCCGTGGTTGAAGCGCTAGACCCGTTGCCGCCGTGCTATCAGGCCGCGCGGAAGTCTCACGCGAACGCTCGATGGTAAGCTTCGTTATGCTCGACCCGGCTGTTCTTCCGGTGTTCTTCCTCGCAGTGCTCGCGTTGGCAGTCGCCCCCGGCCCGGACCTGACGTTGATCGTGTCTCATGCGCTCGCGCGCGGCGCCCGAGCCGGCGTGTGGTGTTCCGTGGCATCGCCTTGGCCGGATTCCTTCAGACAGCCCTGGTGGCGTTCGGCTTGGGGCACCTCATGCAACGCATGCCGGTCGTCGCCGACGGTGTGCGGTTCGTTGGAGCGGCCTATCTCCTGTGGATCGGGATAGGCCTGCTCAGGAAGGCGAGGCGTACCGGCGAGGAGGTTTCCGCGGCGCCACGGGCGATCGACCGCGAGCGACCACGTGGCTGGGTGTGGCGAGGCCTGGTCAATAATCTGCTCAATCCCAAGGCGCTGCTCTTCTTCAGCTTGTTCCTTCCTCAGTTCGCCACCGCGCCGGCAGAAGAAGTGCCGTTGCAGATCGCGGTGCTGGGGGGACTCCTCACGATTACCGTGATGACGGTGAATCTAGGCGTAGCGTGGGGAGCGGGTTCAGTGCGTTGGGCTTTCAACCCGAGCGGCAGATTCGACCACGTGGCGTCCAGCGTCCTCGGACTTGTGTTTGTCGGCCTGGCGCTTCGGATGGTGTTCCAGGAGGTTCGCGCCCGTTGATCGTCGCTCTTCGAGTATACGTAGCGGTGTTTGCTGTCGGTCTGCTGGCCCCTACTGCGATCCTGCCGATTGTCGATCCCAGACTGGCGTGCTCCGACACGCCTTGTCGGGGGACCGCAGAGATTCTCGCCACCGCCGTGATGGTCCTGCTGGTAGCCGCCTCAGCCTTGGTGGCCGCGATAGGAGTCCAGGCACGAGGAGCGAGGTGGCTGGCGTCTGTATGTCTGTCGCTCGGAATTCTGTGGTGTGGCTACCGTATGCTCGCGCTTGCGCGAGGCTCGGTGTTCGATGCTTTGCTGGTGATCCTCTTGACGTCCTGGTTCATGTGGGGCCCACTGTGTGTTGCGCTCTGGCTATGCCGTCGCGTGTCCACCTCGAGCATTCCGCCCGCTGACACGCAGGTCAAATTGTGAGCGGCCGGAGGCACAGGGAATCACTCATCACGGAGGAGAGTGACATGGTGAAGCCAGCAAAGAACACGATTTGCCTTTGGTACGATGGCAACGCTGAGGACGCGGCGCGATTCTACGCCAAGACCTTTCCCGATTCATCCGTCGGCTCGGTGCATCGCGCCCCGGGAGACTTTCCGTCCGGGAAGAAAGGGGATGTGTTGACGGTTGAGTTTACCGTGATGGGGATTCCCTGCCTCGGACTCAATGGCGGACCCTCATTCAAGCACAACGAAGCATTCTCGTTTCAGGTCGCAACCGCCGACCAGGCCGAAACCGATCGTTACTGGAACGCAATCGTCGGCAACGGCGGCCAAGAGAGTGCGTGCGGCTGGTGCAAGGACATGTGGGGATTGTCCTGGCAGATTACGCCGATCGCTCTGACCAACGCGATAACCGATCCCGATCCCGCCGCCGCCAAGCGCGCGTTCGATGCGATGATGCAGATGAACAAGATCGACATCGCCGCAATCGAGGCGGCGCGCCGCGGTTGAGGTTGGACCGTCGCCCGTTCAGGCGCTGAACGTTGGTCTGTTGGACGGAGTGGATGGGGAGATGCCGCACTACCGGGTGTTGGTGCGTGGCCGGAACTTCTGGCTTCGGCATGATACCGGTCCCGAGTGTGTTGGGTTTTTCACGACGCGTTTTGTCCAAGCGGCCAGCGAGATCGAGGCAGAGAGTGCCGCAGTCGAGATCATCAGACAGGATCCAAAGCTTGGCCGTAGCGTGCTCAACGAGCGCGCTGATCCGCCGATCATCTATGTGGAGGATATTGACGAGGTTGGAGTCGAGGATGTTCCAGATGTAACGCCTGGTTTTGCCTTCTACCCGGCTAGCCAGGACTCTGAGGGGATTCAATGAACGTAGAGAGACCCGGCCCCGGCGTTCACCGGGTCGCTCTACTTTCGTGTGAGCGATGTCGACGGCCTCTGGTCCCGCCTCAAGAACGAAGCTCGCGTGTGTTATCCCATTGAGACGTTCGACTACGGAATGCGCGAGTGTGCGATCTATGACAACAATGGCTACCTCCTTCAGTGTGGTGAGGCGGTCGCGAGGGCATGAGCTGACGCGTGTCGGCGTCAGAGAGCGATGAATAGGCTCCTGCGTTCTCAGTTCGCGCACTATGCTCTCTGGGCGCTGCTCCTTCTCGTGTTGGTTGTCGTGCGGCCTCGGCCATGGAGTCCTCTGTTTCTTTCGCTATTTGGTCTAGCCATGGCACTCGGTATGGGGCTGATGTGGCGGAGCCGCCGGGAGGCAGTCGCATCCAGGCGGGCGTTTGCCGCGTGGCAGGCGCGCATGCAGTTGCTGGCACCAGCCATGGATGTTGATGACGACGGTCATCTGTACGAGTGGCTTGATCCACCGCAATGGGAGGCGGTCTTCTCCGAGCTAGAGAGAATGCCAAGAGGCTCTCGCAGTCTTCGTCAAGCAATGGGCGTGGTCGCCCCGGAGGGGCTGGCGTGAAGGAACCGTCATATGACCGATGACGGACCGATCCTCGTCACCGGGGCGGCCGGTCAACTCGGGGCGGTGGGGCGAACGGTCTGCGGCCTGCTCCTCGATCGCGGGCTCCCGGTTCGCGCCATGGTGCGCCGCGAAGACGACCGGGCGGCAGCTCTACGGGCCGTCGGGGCGGAGGTGGTGGTCGGAGACCTCCTCGAGCCGGCCGACGTCTATCGGGTCGTCAGCGGCTGTCGGCGAGTCTACTTCGGCATGTCCGTGTCTGCCGGGTACCTGGAAGCGACGGTCACCATGGCGGTGGTCGCCCGGGAAGTCGGGGTGGACGCCGTGGTCAACATGTCGCAGATGACCGTCTCCCAGATGAGCATTCAGAAGACCACCTCGAGCGGTCAGCAGCGGCAGCACTGGCTCGGTGAGCAGGCGCTCGCGTGGTCCGGCCTGCCGGTCGTCACCATCCGACCGACGATGTTCCTGGAGACCTTTCTCCCTCTGGCCGCTCCGACCGTGCGTGCCCGAGGCCGCATCGAGGTGCCGTTCGGGCGGGGCAAGACCTCTCCGGTTGCGGCGGCTGATGTCGCCCGGGTGGTCGCTGCCGTTCTCGCCGACCCCGGGCCGCATCTGGGCCGGGTATACGAACTCACCGGTCCGCGGTCACAGGACATGCACGGGGTCGCCCGGGAGTTCTCGGACGCGCTCAACCGGGAGGTCACGTACTCCGACATCCCCGCCGAGGATTGGGAACGCGAGCTCAAGAAGGCGGGGCTGCCAGAACACCTCACCCGGCATCTCGTGACGATGGGCGAGTTGCATCGGGCGGGTCGGTATGGCGGCGACTACCCACCGGATCTGCCTCCGGAGAATGGCGGTACCCACATCGGATTCTTTCTAGCCTGGGCGATCCATCGGGGCTTGCAAGGTGAGATCCACGACGAAGAGTCCGCGCCGGCGCTCGAAGTCGTTCGGCCGATGAGCGGGAGCGTCAGGTGGATAGCGCCGTGAACCGGAGGCCAAGCATTGGAGTGGCGGCCATACTGAGCCCGAGTCACCTGGCCAGTCCAATACTTCGGGGACGTGCGGAGCGCGCGGCACGGCCCAATGCGCGCCAGTTTGCAGCAAGGGTCAACGACAAGGAGGCTGGTTACCTGTCGTTTGACGACCATCCAGATGTGGCCCTCGGAGTGATATACGAAGTCTTCGTGCTCAGCGAATTCCGATCGAGAGGTATCGGAGCAGCGCTTGTTCAGTTCGGCGAAGACTTGGCCCGGCAAGCGGGTTATAGACGCGTCCGGCTGTACCCGCGTCCGATCGACGATGGGATCAGCGAGAACCGTCTGGTCGCTGGGTACGAGCGTCGCGGATACCGAGTGTACCCGTCGAGCGGTGGCGAGATGGAGAAAACCCTTGAGGGCTGGGAGAGGTAGGCCACCTAACCCCCATGCTTTAGCGGGCGTGGGAGCGACAAGGGAGCGTGCTTGTGTATCGGTTCAACTGGCGTGGCAGTAGTGAGGAGCAACAGGATGGCTAAATTTGCGATCGTCGCTACCTTTGAGATTGCGCCGGGACATATGGAGGCATTCTTGCCACTGCTGATGGCCCACCGCGATCGTTGCCTCAAGGATGAGCCGGGCACTCTTCGTTTCGACGTTCTCCGACCGAGGAACGAGGAGAGCAGCGTGATGCTCTACGAGGTCTATGCGGACGATGCGGCCTTCCAAGTCCACTGGGATGGTCCACATGTCGCACGAATGCGTGCAGAAACCACGGGGATGGTGACGAAGCTCAGTGGGATCCGTTGCTCGCTTCTAGAGCAGTGACCGCGCCCTAACTCCACGCTTGAGCGAACGCGCGGCGCTTGCCGCTCACCTTGAGCGTTAGGCGTCTCTACATGATTGAGGAGGTGCAGAGTGCGTAACCGGGTCCTCGGCGCGATCGGCGTACTGTGGGGCGGGCTGATTCTCTTGGGGCGTCTTTCAGGGGGTGGTGCCGGTGATGGAGCCGAGGCCTACGGGGCCGGGCAGGTGGTTGGGTTGGTGTTTGCGGTATTGCTGCTGGTGGTGGGGCTGTACTACCTCGTACGCGGCGGCGGATCGGCGCGTCCGAAGTCACCGTGAGTCCGCTCAACGCTGATGAGGGGAGAACCGATGGTTGTCAGTCAAGCAGACAAGGCCGAACGGTTTCGCGCGCTGCACGAGCGTCCGGGCGGATTCGTGATCCCCAACCCGTGGGACGCAGGCACCGCGCGGATGCTGGCCGGGTTGGGGTACGAAGCACTGGCGACGACCAGTGGCGGCTTCGCAATCACTCTTGGAAAGCGGGATGGCGAAGGCGCGGTGACGCGAGCGGAGGTGCTTGCCCATGCGCGTGCGCTCGTCCAGTCCACCGATCTTCCGGTATCGACCGACATGGAGAACGGGTATGGGAACGAGCCGGAAAGTGTCGCCGAAACTGTTCGGCTCGCCGCCTCCGTCGGACTGGTTGGTTGCTCCATCGAAGACGCGACCGGCGATCCCCACCGTCCGATCTACTCCAGATCCCACGCCGTGGAGCGCATAAGGGCCGCAGTCGAGGCGGCACGGTCGCTGCCGTTCGCGTTCACGCTGACCGCCCGTGCCGAGAATGTTCTCCGCGGACAACCGGATCTCGATGACACCATCGAGCGTCTTCAGGCATTCGCCGCCGCCGGAGCGGATGTGCTCTACGCGCCGAGCCTGCCTGACTTGGCTGCCATTCGGACCGTGTGCGCATCGGTGTCTCGTCCGCTCAAAGTGATGGTGGGACCGAAGAATCAATGTTTTCCGGTCGGCAAGCTGGTCGAGGCGGGGGTCCGGCGTATCAGTCTGGGACCGACATTCTTTCGGGCGGCGATGACCGCGTTCTTGCGCGCCGCGCGGGAGGTCACAGAGCAAGGAACGTTCGCGTTTGCCGACGACACGGTCACGTTTCGTGAATTGAATGCGCTGATGACCGCAAGAAACTCCGAGACGGCCCAGGGCGCCTGACAACCGGTTGCAGCCGCCGGCATGAGGGTGATGGCACGGTCGCGGGTGATAGACTGCACGCCAGCATCGGGCATCGACCGCAGCTTGGCTCAGCCGGGGAGGACAATGACGCGGACGTTCGGAGCGTGCATCGCAGCTTTCCTGGTCGCAATGACGGCGGCGGGGGTTGAGGCCCAGAGCACACGGACGGTGGGGATCGACGTGCTTTCGGGCAGCATCGACGGCCGTCCGATCTCGACGTTCACGATCGACCAGCTCACGGACCTACTCGGTCGGCCGAGCGCGGTTCAGCGTGGTATGGCGGGGGTCACCGGCCCACAAGTTCATTTTCACGACGCGGGCCTGAGCTTCCGGTTCGAGCAGCCCGCCAAAGGGGACAGGATCACCACCGTGACGATCTACTTCTCCAAGTCATGGGATAAGGGCTCCCAGCTGCACTATCAACGATTCGCTGGTGAGCTCAAGCCCGCAGTCGACGCAACGTGGAATGAAGAGAAGGTCCTGCAGCTACTGTCCGAGCACAGTCCCGAGGTGAAGTCAGGCGAGCAACGGCGGAAAGAGGCAGTGGCCGCCGGGCTCGGTTCCAGCCCAGGACTCGAATTCCAGGACGTCGTTCGGTTCCGTCGTAGCGGGCACGACACGTACTTTCTGTTCGACGCCGCGACGAAGCTCCTGGAGAGGATCTCGGTGGGATTGCCCTAGGTATTGATGAACGGCTGGAAGCGTTGGCTGCCCGGACTGCAGATGCTCGGCCGGTACGAGGCCGTCTGGCTGCCGCACGATCTGATGGCCGGCCTCGTGCTGACCACGATGCTGGTGCCGGTCGGAATCGCCTACGCAGTGGCTTCGGGCGTCCCGGGAATCTACGGCCTGTACGCCACCATCGTCCCGCTGCTCGCCTACGCCCTGTTCGGCCCGAGCCGCATCCTGGTGCTGGGGCCGGATTCCGCGCTCGCCGCGGTGATCCTCGCGGTCGTGCTGCCTCTCTCTGCCGGCGACCCGATGCGGGCCGTGGCCCTGGCGAGCATGATGGCGGTGGTGTCCGGGCTGGTGTGCATCCTGATCGGCGTGATGCGCCTGGGATTCGTCACCGAGCTGCTGTCCAAGCCGATCCGCTACGGCTACATGAACGGGATCGCGCTCACCGTGCTGATCAGCCAGCTGCCGAAGCTGTTCGGCTTTTCGATCGACAGCGTCGGGCCGATGCGCGACGTCCTGCGGATCGCTCAGGCGATCCTGGGCGGCCAGGCCAACTGGACGACGTTCGCGGTCGGCGCCGGGACGCTGGCGGCGATCCTGCTGCTCAAGCCCTGGAAGCGAATCCCCGGCCTCCTGATCGCGGTCGTGGGCGCCACGGTCGTGGTCGGGGCGCTCGGCCTGGAGAGCGCCGGGGTGAAGGTGCTCGGTCCGCTGCCGCAAGGCCTGCCGTCGTTCGCGCTGCCGTGGATCGAGCTCGCCGATCTCGTCCAGGTGGTGATCGGCGGCTGCGCCGTCGCCATGGTGGCGTTCGCCGATACGAGCGTCCTGTCGCGCACGTATGCGGCCAAGACCCGCTCCCATGTCGATCCGAACCAGGAGATGGTCGGTCTGGGCGCGGCCAACCTGGCGGCTGGACTGTTCCAGGGGTTTCCGATCAGCAGCAGCTCCTCGCGCACGCCGGTCGCCGAAGCCGCGGGCGCGAAGACCCAGCTCACCGGCGTGGTCGGCGCCGCGGCCGTCGCGCTGCTGCTGTTAGTGGCACCCAATCTGCTGAAAGACCTGCCCAGCAGCGCGCTGGCAGCCGTCGTGATTGCGTCGGCTATCGGTCTGTTCGAATTCGCCGACCTGCGCCGCATTTTCCGCATCCAGCGCTGGGAGTTCTGGCTGTCCGTCGTCTGCTTCGTTGGCGTCGCATCATTCGGGGCGATTCCCGGCATCTGCTTGGCGATCGTCATCGCGGTCATGGAATTTCTATGGGACGGCTGGCGGCCACATTACGCCGTGCTGGGCCGAGCCGACGGCGTCCGGGGCTTCCACGACATCAAGCGCTATCCCGAGGCGCGGCTCGTTCCGGGCCTGGTCCTGTTCCGGTGGGATGCGCCGCTCTTCTTCGCCAATGCCGAGCTGTTTCACCAGCGCGTGCTCGAGGCCGTGGCGCAATCGCCGACGCCGGTGCGGCGGATCATCGTGACCGCCGAGCCGGTCACCAGCATCGACGTGACCTCGGCGGACATGCTCGCCGAGCTGGAGCAGGCCCTGCGCGAATCGGGCATCGAGATCCGCTTCGCGGAAATGAAGGATCCGGTCAAGGACAAGCTGAAGCGCTTCGAGCTGCTCGAGCACTTCGGTCCCGCGAGCTTCCATCCCACCGTGGGCGCCGCCGTCGACGCCTACCTCGAGGAGCACTCGGTGGATTGGAAACCCTGAGAGCAAGAAACCCGTTGTCATGCCGCTTCTCTTCTCGTACGGCACCTTCCAGCAGGAAGAGGTGCAACGGTCCATCCTGGGGAGGCTGCTTCGGGGCCCGAGGGACGAGCTCGTCGGGTTCGAGGCGTCGTCGGTCCCGATCGAGGATCCGCGGGTCGTGGCGGCAAGTGGCCGGACGCACCATGCCAGCGTCACGTTCACCTGCCGGGGTGAGAGCCGTGTGGGCGGCACGCTGTTCGAGGTCACCGACGCCGAGCTAGCGGCGGCCGACCGTTCGGAAGCGGCCGCCGGCTTCGGACGCGTGAGCGTGACGCTGGCTTCGGAGCGGCCGGCCTGGGTGTACGTCGACGCGGGCTTTGCCTCCGGTGTCTACGACACGCTGGCCCGTCTGGGAGCGGATCCGGAGAGAGCCGTCTACCTGAGGCCCGGCGCTGGCGAAGCGGCCATCCTCAATCTCCAGCGCGACGCCCGGACGAGGCTGGGAGAACAGGTCCCGGAATCTTTCGTGCGCCTCTTGAGGCTGACCAACGGCGCGCAGATCAACGGGGCGTTCTTCAAGGAGGCGGAGAACCTGGTCCTGGAGAATCTGGACGTCCCGCGGCCCATGTCATCGTGCTCGGGAATGCCGGCAACGTGGACGAGTACGTGTTCGACACGCGTGACCGCCACTTCCACGTCGTCACCTTCGGCTTCGAGGACGAGCGGGTGGCCTCCTTCCGGACCTTCGAGGAGCTGCTCCTGGATGTCTTCCGGAGCCAGGAGGAGATCACGTAGGGCTCCCGGCGTTCGCCCGCCGCTACCGCCCTCGCTCCTGCCGCTCCGGCTTGAAGCATCCAAAGTAGCGCTTGTCCTTGACGAATCCCAGCGTGGGCGCGCCGTTGTCACGGCGCCCCAGCTGCGTCTTCGTCAACGCGTCACGGTACGGGCCGTCCAGCCAGGTGATCGTCTTGGCCGCCGGGTCCAGTGCGAAGCGCCCGCCGCCGTCCGCGGCTACGTAGGTCCGGTCGGTGCGGAGGGTGAGCTTCAGCACGGTCACCGTCGACGGCGTGGTCATGTTATTGGTCAGCGGCTGCGACGCATCGGCGCTGGGAGGCCGGATGTTGTAGCCCGGCCTGAGCGCCTGGCAGACCCAGTCGCCGGTGTACTCCGCCTCCACGACGCGCGTCGTCCCCGCCGGCCCGGCACCCTGAGAGGGTACCGCGAGCAGGATGCCGAGTCCTGCGACGAGTAGTAGCCTGACGAGGAGCAGCCATGCTCTCATGCCGCACACGATGGTCGAATTCTACTCCCGAGCGCGCCTCGGGACGAGCCACGGTTACGTCGCGCTCTGTGGCCTCCAGGTGATGTTGCTTGCCGTGCCCGCGTGTAAAGCTCATGGCCTCGGCTCACAAGTCATAGGCGCAAGTGCGGCCCGAGCCCTCGTGAGACCATGAACCGTAAGCGCGAAGATGTACTTGCGATGGTTCGCCGTCTCTTTGGCGAGACGGACGTAGCGGCGGTCATGCAGGCGCTCGATCGTTACGGTGCGGAACCGGGTGAGCCGGGGCGAGAGCGGGCGCAACTGGCCATCCTGAAGTAGGCCGCCAAGCGCGACCATCGCGATGTGCTCCACTGGTTGGAGAGCCCCGCACAGGTGCCTGCGGTCCTCGAAGTGTTGCGGACGAGGTGGTCGTGGGCCTTGTTGGCCGAGGCGACCCGCGTACTGGCGCAAAATTCCTTTGGAAACGTGCTGGTCGAGCTCAGCGATGGGAGCATCTGGCGCGTGTGTCCCGAGGATGTGACGGCCGCGAAAGTAGCCGAATCGGAATCGGCAATCCCCGAGCTGTGGGCAGATCAGGAGTTTCAGACCGACTGGGCCGGCGATGCATGGATCGAGGTGGCGGAGCCGGCGCTTAGACCACTGGGGGAGGGACAATGCTATGGGTTCAAGATCTGGCCGGTCCTCGGAGGGGCATATGACGTCGAGAACATGACCATCAAGTCGCGGCTGGAGTGGCTTGCGGTGAGCGGCGATGTGGGGAGGCAGATAAAGGATCTCCCTCCTGGCGCGCAGATCCGTCTCGACGTGCGTGATGCCTAGCGAGCTATGTGCGTGGTCCGGTTCGACGCAGTGTTCCTAGGTAGGACGCAAATTGGTCCAGAAGCCCATTGGTGCCCTTCTCGCGAGACTCGGCTCCATAGTCTCCGGCCAAGAAGAACGCTTGCTCGGTATAGGTTAGCTCGGTTGCGGCGGATGTGTCCTTGGGCCATGCGCAATCTCTCGTCCGCCCACCTTTAAATCTACGCTTCTTTCTATTTCGGTCCAGGCCGGCCCAACAAACCAGTGTCTCCTATGTTCAAGTGTCGTCCAGGCTTCATACACCAACTCGCGGGGTGCATTGATCTGTCGTGTGATAGAAAGGGTGCCGTGTTTCATGGGCGTGTGTTCGTTCATGTTCTGTCTCTTGACAAGAGGTTGAGATGACTCGAGTCCGAGTGGAGAGCTTTACCATATCACTTGACGGATACGGGGCTGGCCCCGGCCAAGGCATCGACAATCCCCTCGGCGTGGGCGGGGAAGATCTGCATCAGTGGGCCCTTCCGACGCGCACGTTCCAGCGTCTCCTGTTCGGGGCCGAGGACGGCACAACCGGGATCGATGACGACTTCGCGGCACGTGGAGTCACGGGCATCGGCGCGTGGATTCTCGGAAGGAACATGTTCAGTCCGATACGGGGGCCCTGGCCCGACATGAACTGGAGAGGTTGGTGGGGCGACAACCCGCCCTACCACGTTCCGGTCTTCATCTTGACTCACCACGCGCGGCCGCCGGTTGAGATGGAAGGCGGGACAACGTTCCACTTCGTCACCGGCGGCGTTCAGGACGCGCTGGACCGGGCCCGTAAGGCAGCGAACGGGATGGATGTACGGGTTGGGGGTGGCGCGAATACCATCCAGCAGTACCTTCGCGCAGGCCTCATCGATGAGATGCACGTGGCCATAGCTCCGATCCTGTTGGGCCGAGGGCGAGCGGCTGTTCGAAGGCGTCGACTTGCGCGCCCTGGGATACGACTGCGTCGAGCATGTGGCTTCGGAGAAGGCTACCCATGTCGTGTTCAGGCGCCAGGTGAAAGCATGAAGAAGAGCAGGCCGAAGGGAGACGACTGGAGGGGCGAGATGCTCTCCCGGCTCCGCGCCGTGATCAAGGAGGCGGACCCCGAAGTGACCGAGGAGCGGAAGTGGAGAGGGACTCCGGTCTGGTCGCACAACGGGCTGATCTGTACCGGCGAGGCGTACAAGAAGGTCGTGAAGATGACCTTCGCCAAGGGCGCCTTCCTGAAGGACCCTTCCGGCCTCTTCAATTCCAGTCTCGAGGGCAACACCAGGCGCGCCATCGACTTCCACGAAGGCGACAAGCTGGACCGGGCGGCTCTGAAGGCTCTCATCCGGGCCGCCGTCGCCTTGAACAAATCTTGATCCCGGAGCCGAGGGAATCGGTCATACCCTGGCTGCTCGATTCGGACCCTTCGATTTGCTGGCAGGTCATGCGCGACCTCTGCGGCGAGCCCGACGAGGCCGTTGCCGGTGAACGAGCGCGGGTCGCCGCCGAGGGTTGGGGTTCCCGGCTGCTCGACCGTCAGCGGCCGGACGGCAAGTGGGGTGATGGCATCGCCGCACCGCACTGGCAGTCCACCCTGTGCACCCTGGTGCTGCTGCGGGATATGGGTCTCGACCCGACGAGCGAGCGAGCCCGCAGGGCCGTGGGGCTCGTGCGCGAGCAGGTCACCTGGGGGTCGGAGTTCGGGGACTCGCCGTTCTTCGAGGGCGAGGTCGAGCCCTGCATCAACGGCCGGGTCCTGGCGCTCGGCGCCTACTTCGGTGAGACGAGCGATCGGCTGCTCGATCGGCTCCTGGGCGAGCAGCTCGCGGACGGCGGCTGGAACTGCGAGGCGGAGCGCGGCTCCGTGCGGTCGTCGTTCCACACCACGATCTGCGTCCTCGAAGGGCTCCTGGCGTACGAGAAGACCAGAGGCGCCATGGCCGCCGGTGACGGACGCGCGGGGCCGGGCCCAGGAGTACCTCCTGACGCGTCGCTTGTTCCGGAGGCTGTCAACCGGTGAGGTGGTCATGGACCGAAAGGGCAATCACGACTGGACGCGGTTCGCGTTCCCGCCCACGTGGCACTACGACGTGCTCAGGGGCCTGGACTACTTGCGCGCCGCCGGCGTCGAGCCGGACGAGCGCGTTGCCGAGGCGGTCGGTCTCGTGACCAGCAGACGGAATCAGGACGGACGATGGGCGCTTCACGAGCACCACCCCGATCCGGTCCAGCTCGACATGGAAGGCGGGGCAGGAAAGCCCAGCCGCTGGAACACGCTCCGCGCCCTACGGGTGCTGGACTGGTATTCAGCACGCGACTAGCGCATAACATGTCAACCCCGCAAGCGAAGGCGCTGGAGAGCGGCCATGCGCCCGTCAACGGCATCAACATGTACTATGAGGTGCACGGGCGCAGAGACGGCGTGCCGCTGGTCCTGCTTCACGGCGGTGGGTCGACCATCGAGGTCACGTTCGGCAGAGCGCTTCCGGTTCTGGCCAGGAGCCGAAGGGTGATCGCGGTGGAGGAACAGGGGCACGGCCGAACGAGCGATCGCGAGGCACCAGTTACCTTCGAAGCCTCCGCGGACGACGTTGCGGCCTTACTTCGTTATCTGAAAGTCGAAAAGGCCGACATCCTGGGCTTCAGCAACGGCGCCAGCGTCGCGCTCCAGGTCGCCATACGGCATCCGCAGCTGGTTCGAAGGCTGGTCTTTGCTTCGTCGATCACAAAGAAGGCCGGCGCTCAGCCCCAGCTCTGGGAATTCATGAAGCAGGCCGACTTCTCGAATATGCCACAAGCTGCTCAAGGACGCGTTCCTGCGGGTGAACCCGGATGCGCGGCAACTCAAGACCATGCACGACAAAGACGCGGCGAGGATGCAGAACTTCAAGGATGTGCCGGATGATATGGTGCGCTCGGTGAGTGCGCCGACGTTGATCGTCCTTGGAGACCGGGACATCGTGAAGCTCGAGCATGCCGTCGAGCTGACTCGGCTGATTTCAGGTGCGCGCCTGCTGGTGTTGCCCGGTGGACATGGGGACTATCTTGGCGAGGTCGTGATGACGCAGACGGACACCCGCTACCCCGAGCTGACCGCACGCCTGATCGAGGAGTTCCTCGACTCGCGGCAATGATGAGCGGGGCATCCAGGATCCAGGTCTCCGAGACCGACGAGCGTCTCGATGTCTTCTCGCCGATGCCGCCCGGGAAGCGGCTCCTCTTTGCGTTGCTCGCCTTGATTCCGCTGCTCGCACCATACGAGCTAATATGGCGTGTCCAATGGAACGACTACCGGCACCCCGCGTTTCTGTTCGCGGCGATCATCTCGGCGGGGGCGGTCGCGCTGAGCGCGTTGCTGGTATTCGCCGCGGTCGCGGGGCTGAGCTCCCGGATGACCCTCGATGCGGCGCGTGCGACGTTCACGTACTCGACGGGGGCGCCGGTCGTTCCACATCGGACGCGGGTGCTTCCGCTGTCTTCGCTCGAGAGCGTCCATGTGCGGGCCCATGAGTGGAGCGATGGTCCTCCCAGCTATACTCTGATGGTCAAGATGTCCGACGGCGCCACCTTTGAGTCCGGCTCCTCTTGGTCGAGGGAGGACATGGAGGATGAAAAGGTACGGATGGAGGCGTTCCTCGACCGGGCAAGGCGTGTTCGATAAGGGGTCAGACCGGCGGTCGAAACCCAGAGAGGACAAGAGCGACTATGACGAACGAGGAAGAGGCCAATTATCAGCTGCTTCTCGAGCTGGCCGCGGCATTCAATGCCCACGACCTGGACAAGATCATGGGCTACTTTGCCGAGGACTCATCGCTGGACATGCCGAGGGGCAGTAAGCCGTGGGGCACTCGCTTCACCGGAAAGGATGGGGTGCGCAAGGGCCTGGCGATGAGGTTCGAAGCGACTCCTGACGTGCACTATGGCGACGATCGACACTGGGTGTCGGGCAGCATGGGCGTATCAGAGTGGTTGCTGACCGGTACGACGAAGGATGGCCGCAAGGTAGAGGTCCGAGGGTGCGATCACTGGGAGTTCCGTGGCGGGAAGGTCCTACGCAAGGACTCTTACTGGAAGATCGTTGAATAGCGCTCGATGGACGAGGATCTCGAGGGCATGACGCGCGAGCGGCTGATTGACGAGGCCAGACGGCTGCGCGCGGGGATCCGGACGCACCGAGACAGCACCGGACACGATCTTTGTTGGCATCACCCGGATCTCTGGGGCCTCCTACCCGAGAAGACGGATCCCGTGCCGACGGTCCCCACGTGGCCGGAGTTCCTGCGGGGATGCCTGAGCTATCGCCAGTCTCTGGACGAGCAGCTGCCTCATGCGCCCCGGTCCGAGGCGCCGTACCAGCCGTGAGAGGTGAGGTAGAGTAACGCCAACCCGCTCAGAGAGGAGAGTCGCCATGCCGTTCTACGAGAGAGGCCCCGTCCGCATCCACTACGAAGAGGTTGGTTCCGGGTTCCCCCTGCTGCTGATCCCGGGCGGCGGGCTCAACTCGGCCCTGTCATCCTGGCAGACCGCCTCGCCCTTCAACCCGATGGAGCGGTACAAGGACGACTTCCGCTGTATCTGCGCCGACCTGCGCAACGCCAACCCCGGCCGATCCAGCGGACCCCTGGAGATCGACCGACCCTGGGATGCCTACACCGACGACCAGCTCGGGCTGATGGACCACCTCGGCATCCGGGAGTTCCTGGTCATGGGCTTCTGCATCGGCGGGCCGATGATCCACAACCTCATCCGGCGGGCTCCGGAGCGCGTCGTCGCGGCCGCGATGATGCAGCCGAGCGGCTCCCGGCCCGAGATGCGCGACCTGTTCTACCAGAACAACATCAAGGGCTGGGGACCCGCGCTGTGCGAGAAGCGCTCCGACGTCACGATGGCCATGGTCCATGATTTCCTCACCAGCATGTACACCAACCGGGCCGACTTCGTGTTCACCGTGTCGCGCGACTTCGTGCGCTCCATCCAGACCCCGTTGCTGATCGCGCCGGACGACGTGCCCGCGCACCCGTACAAGGTCGCCATGGAGGTGGCCAGCCTCGCCCCGAAGTCCGAGGTGACCATCTATCCCTGGAAGGATTCGCCGGAGCACATCGACGAGGTCGTGGAGCACGCGCGGCGCTTCCTGAAGGCGCACGAACCGGTCCGGGTCTAGGCGGGCACGAGGCGAGCGTGAAGATCCTGCTGAAGAGCGCCTGGGGCTCCGACGATCCGACCAAGGCCGTGTTCCCGTTCCTGCACGCCAACGCCCTGGCGGAGGGCGGCCACGCGGCTCAGATATTCCTGCTCGGCGAGGCCGTCTCGCTGATGCGCGATCCGGTCGCCAACGCGGTGGTGCCGGTGGGCTGGCCGCCGCTGGCCGAGACCCTCCGCGCGACGGTGGGCCACGGGATCGCGATCCACGTGTGAGGGGCCTGTTCGAGGGCTCGGGGAGTCCTCGAGAGCGATCTGGCGGGGAAGAAAGCGTCCTTCGCGAACCCCACCATCCTCGTTCAGCTCATCGAGTGGGCGGACAAGATCCTGAGCGAGTGAGTGTGCGGGTCGTGGTGTCGCCGCCGCGATTCTCGGACTGGACGGGCCTGCTCGCGCTGCTGCGCTCGGCCTACGCCTACATGGAATCACGGATCGATCCGCCCTCGTCGCTGCTGCGCATGGACGTCGCGCAGCTCGAGGAGAAGGCCCGGGAGGAAGCCCTGATCCTCGCGCTCGAGGGCCAGCGCCTCGTCGGCTGCGGGTTCGCCTCCCTGCGCGAGGATTGCGTGTACGTGGGCAAGCTCGCGGTGGATGCGACGGTCAGGCGCCGGGGCGTGGCGCGCAGGATCATGGAGGCCGCCGAGGCGCTCGCTCGCGCGCACGGACGGCCGTTCCTCGAGCTCGAGACCCGCATCGAGCTGATCGAGAACCACGAGACGTTTGCCGCGCTCGGGTTTGGCAAGGTCGCCGAGTCCGCCCACCCCGGATTCGATCGGCCGACGAGCATCACGATGCGCAAGCCGGTGTGAAAGGAAGAGATCGCGATATGGCCTGGATCATTCTCGTGCTGGCGGGGTTGTTCGAGGTCGGCTGGGCCATCGGATTGAAGTACACGGAAGGGTTCACGCGATTGTGGCCCACGCGTCTGGACGGTCCTGGCGATGGTCGTCAGTCTGTGGCTCCTGGGCGTTGCCATGAAGTCCCTTCCGGTGGGCACCGCGTACAGCATCTGGGTGGGTGTGGGCTCGGTCGGTACCGTGATCCTCGGGATCGTGCTGCTGGGAGAGTCCGCCAATGCCGGGCGGCTGATCAGCGTGGCGCTCATCATCGCTGGAATAGTCGGCTTGAAGCTTGCCACACCGGCCTGACGGGTGGCTGACCGGGCTCAAGGGCCTGGTCGCGGCGGTCCTCGTGCTCGCCGCGCCGGTCACGCCCCAGGCGCAGCCGGCGGCGAAGGGATACCGCATCGGGATGCTGGAGCTCGTCGACGCGGCGTCGAACTCGGCGAACCTCGGCGCGTTCCGCCAGGGACTGGCGGAGCAGGGCTACACGGAGGGGCAGAACGTGGTGATCGAGTACCGCTCGGCGGATGGCCGCCCCGAGCGGTTCCTGGACCTCGCGACCGAGCTGGTCCGGCTCGAGGTCGACGTGATCGTGACGAGCGGAACCGCCGCGACGCTGACGGCCAGGCAGGCCACGCGAACGATCCCGATCGTGATGGCATCGGGCGGCGCCCCGGTGTTCGAGGGTCTCGTGGCCAGCCTGAAGCGGCCGGGTGGCAATGTCACCGGGCTGCACACCGCGGGCCCGCCCGATCTGGGCGGGCGACGGCTGCGGCTGCTCGCGGAGGCGGTGCCCGGGGCGTCGCGAATCAGCATCCTCTGGAATCCGGGCGATCTCTACTCGCCGCCGATCGTGAGAGACACGGAGAAGGCGGCCCGGGCCATGGGGATCCAGCTCACGAGCCTCGAGGTACAGCGATCCGAGTCGTTCGAACAGCTATTCGAGCGAGGGCTGCTGGGCCAGGTCGACGCGCTCATCGCGGTGGAGGACCTGCTGATGTTCACGTACCGGGCGCGCATATTAGAGTTCGCGTCGATGAGCCGGCTCCCTGCCATCTACGGCCGCCGGGAGTTCGTGGACGCCGGCGGCCTCATGTCGTACGGCACCGACCGGCGCGATCTGTATCGTCGCAGCGCCACCTACGTTCACCGGATCCTCACCGGCGCGAACCCCGCGGAGCTGCCCGTGGAGGCGCCGACGAAGTTCGAGCTGGCGATCAACCTGAAGACGGCTAGGGTGCTCGGCCTCACGATCCCGCCGGCGCTGCTGCAGCGGGCGGACTACGTCGTCCAGTGATCGCTCATGGCGCTACTCGCCGGAGGAGGAAACTCATGAGGCAGGCAAGGCAGCGTCCATGACCGTCTCGGTTCCGGCAGCCGTCCAGCGCCTGGTCGATGCCCGATCCAGCCGTCGAGTGCTGGCCCCTCTCTCGGAGACGATGGGCGAGTTCACGCTCGAGCACGCCTACGCGATCCAGGACGCCCTCCGCGAGAAGCTGGAACAGCGCGGAGAGCGAACGATCGGATGGAAGCTGGGGGCTACGAGCCCGTCCGGCCAGGCCGTCATGGGACTCCAGGAGCCAGCCTCCGGCTTTCTGCTACCGGGTCAGTACGCCAGCGGCGCCGCGGTGTCGGTCAGCGGATTCGCCGACTTGCGGGTGGAGGCCGAGGTGGCCTTCAGGATGCGCACCGAGCTGGTCGGGCCCAGGGTCACCGCCGCCACCGCACTGCTCGCGGTGGAGAGCGCGGTGCCCGCGCTCGAGCTGCTTGATTTCATGTACTCCGGGAAGCCCGGCGCGGCAGATTTCATCGCCAATACCGTCATTGGCAAGGCCATCGCGCTGGGGAGCCCGCTCGTGCCGATCCAGGAGCTCGATCTGGCGCGGGAGGAAGTCGTGTACGAGCACAACGGCGAAGTCGTCGGGACCTACACCGCGGCGGAGGTGATGGGCAATCCGTTGAACGCCCTCGCCTGGCTCGCCAACCATCTCGCCAGCCGAGGCCTCGCGTTGAAGGCCGGAGACGTGGTCATGTCCGGTGCCATCTCGAAGATGCTGCGCCCGAAGCCCGGCGATGCGATCCGGGCCAGATTTGCCCGCCTGGGCGTCGTCAGCATCGAGCTCGTGGCGTGATATGACGACGGGGGCGGGTGCCGACAAGGTCTTCGCAGGATCGATCCCGAAGTTCTACGAGCGGTATCTGGTCCCGTTGCTCTTCGAGCCGTACGCGGCGGACCTGGCGCGGCGGCTCGCGGCGCGATCGCCCGGCCGCGTGCTCGAGGTGGCCGCCGGCACCGGCGTCGTGACGCGCGCGCTGGCAGCCGGGTTGCCCGAGCGCGCCGCGATCGTGGCCACGGACCTGAATCAGCCGATGCTCGATCAGGCGGCGGCCCTCGGAACCCGGCGGCCGGTGGAATGGCGTCAGGCGGACGCCATGCAGCTGCCTTTCCCCGACGGTGCGTTCGACGCGGTGGTGTGCCAGTTCGGGGTCATGTTCTTCCCCGACAAGGCCAGGGCGTTCTCGGAGGCGCACCGCGTGCTCCGTCCCGGGGGCGTGCTGCTCTTCAATGTCTGGGATCGGATCGAGGAGAACGAGTTCGCGGACGTCGTGACCGCCGCGCTGGCCCCGCTGTTTCCCGCGGATCCGCCCCGGTTCCTGGCGCGCACGCCCCACGGCTATCACGTGCCGGCGCAGATCGCGCAGGATCTGGCCGGCGGCGGCTTCGTGGCGCCGCCGGAGATCGTCACCCTGGCCGCGCGGAGCCGGGCACCGTCGCCGCGGGACCCCGCGATCGCGTACTGCCAGGGCACCCCGCTGCGGAGCGAGATCGAGGCGCGCGACGCCGCGCGGCTCGAGGAAGCGACCGAGGTCACGGCGGACGCGCTCGGCCGGCGGTTCGGCCGGGGCGAGGTGGACGGCAAGATGCAGGCTTACGTGATCACCAGCGAGCGCTGACCGGGGAGCGGCGGCCGGGGCTTGACGAGGGTATCCAGCATGATGGATAGTGTGTCCATCATGAAGGAAGCGAGATCGGAAGCCGGGTCGGACCTGAACGAGCGCATCGCGGAACGGGTGCGCGACCTGCGGGCCGCGCGGGGCCTCTCGCTGGATGCGCTGGCCGCCAAGAGCGGCGTGAGCCGCTCGATGATCTCGGTGATCGAGCGCGGGGAGAGCAGCCCGACCGCGGTGGTGCTGGAGAAGCTCGCCGCGGGCCTGGGCGTGATGCTGGCCTCCCTGTTCGATGCCCCGGCCGCCGCGGCGCCGGCGCGGACCGGCCCGGTGGCGCGGCGTGAGGACCAGCCGCAGTGGCAGGACCCGGCCTCGGGCTACCTCCGACGCAACGTCTCGCCGCCCGGCGTGCCGCAGCCGATGCAGATCGTCGAGGTGCAGTTCCCGCCCCGCGGGCGCGTGGCGTTCGAGACCGGCGCGCGAGACCGGCTCGTGCACCAGCAGGTGTGGGTGCTCGAAGGCGCGATCGACATCACCCTGGGCGGGGAGCGCCACCGGCTGCGCGAAGGGGATTGTCTGGCCATGCAGCTCGACCGCCCGACGATGTTCCACAACCCGACGCGCAAGCCCACGCGCTACGCGGTGGTGATCGCGTCCGACTCTCCCGCGAGGCGATCATGACCTCCACCGGATCCCCACGACGGCTGCATACGGTCGATGACCGGCAGATCGAGGAGCTCGCCGAGGTGCTGATCGACTGCGTCGAGGACGGGGCGTCGGTCAGCTTCATGCTCCCGCTGACGCGCGATCGCGCGGTGGCGTTCTGGCGCCGCGTGGCGCAGGGGGTGGCCGCGGGCGAGCGCGCGCTGCTGGTCGCCGAGGACGCGCGCGGCGTGTGCGGCACCGTGCAGCTCGTGCTCGACCAGCCCGAGAACCAGCCGCACCGCGCCGAGCTGTCGAAGATGCTGGTGCACCGCCGCGCCCGGCGCCGCGGCCTGGGGGCGGCGCTCATGCGGGCCGCCGAGGACACCGCGCGCGAATGCGGCAAGACACTGCTGGTGCTCGACACCGCCAGCGACGAGGCCGAGCGCCTCTACGAGCGACAGGGATGGGTGCGCGTGGGAGTGATCCCCGGCTACGCCCTCCTGCCGCAGGGCGGGCTGTGCCGCACCACGGTGTTCTACCGCAACCTCGACTAGCTCGTAGATTCGTCCGGCCTCTTCATGACACCGGGCGGAGCGGCTGGTGGTTCTTCATCGCCGAAGGCGGGCCCCGTCGGCCGCACCGTCCAGGCGGGATGGTCCGCGCCGCCGGTCGAGCGCTAGACGACATCTCCTCCGCGCCGCCAGCAGGGCGATCCTTGCGAATGACTCCCGCCGCCGGTGCTATGTTCCCTCCTTGTGATGAGGAAGCGCGGGCCGACGCGGTGGCTCCTGGCGGCTCTGGGCGTGGCGGCCGCCCTGGGCGTGCTCGGACCGTGGTGGGTCGGCTCGCGGCTCCTCGCGCCCGTCCAGCACGCGGTGCCGCTGCCGGCCGACTTCCCGGCGCGCGCCCTCACGATCCCCGGGACGAGCATCGCCGCCTGGTGGCTCGATCAAGGGGCGGGGACGCCGGTCGTGCTCCTGCTGCACCCCATCCGCACCGACCGCTCGGTCATGCTGTCCCGAGCCCGCCTGCTGGTGCGGCACGGCTTCTCGGTGGCGCTCATCGATCTCCAGGCCCACGGCGAGACGCCCGGGACCGCCATCACGTTCGGCTGGCGTGAGTCCACCGACGCCCGCTCGGCGCTGTCGTGGCTCCGGCGTGAAGCGCCCGGGCGTCGAGTCGGCGTCATCGGCTCCTCGCTGGGGGGCGCCGCGGTGCTGCTCGGCCCGCAGCCGGCGGGCTTCGACGCGGTGGTGCTCGAAGCGGTCTACCCGCGCTTCCGCCGGTCCATCGAGAACCGTATTCGGATCCGGCTGGGCGGCCTCGCCCCGCTCCTGACGCCACTCCTGCTCGTCCAGCTGGGGCCGCGGCTCGACGTCTCGCCCGCGGATCTCGAGCCCATCCGGTTCATCGACCGACTCGGCGCTCCGGTGTTCGTGGTGGCGGGGTCTCGAGACGAGCACACCACGGCGGCCGAATCGCGCGACATGTTCGAGGCGGCCGTCGAGCCCAAGCGCCTGTGGATGGTCGAGGGCGCGCGCCATGAGGACCTGTTCGCGTACGATCGCGCCGGGTACGAAGCGCAGGTGGTCGGATTTCTGCGGAGGTATCTATGACCCGCGTGCGCGTCAACCTGCGCGTCCCCGTCGGCCGGCCGCTGCCCGAGCTGGCCGCGTTCGTCGCTCGCTGCGAGGATGCGGGCCTCGACGGCGTCGGCATCCACGACCATCCGTCGAGCGGCCGCGACGTCTACCTGGCGCTGGCCCTCGCCGCCCAGGCCACGCGGCGGCTGCGGCTGTTCCCGGCCACGTCGAGCCCCGTGGTGCGGCATCCGCTGGTGCTCGCCTCGCTCGCGCACAGCCTGGACGAGATCGCGCCCGGCCGCGCGATGCTCACGGTCGCGCCGGGCTTCATCTCGACGCGGAGCGTGGGGAAGCCGCGCGCCTCGGTGGCCGTCATGCGCCAGGCGATCGGGGAGCTCCGGCGGCTCCTGGCCGGCGACCTCGTGGACTTCGGCTCGGCGTCCACGCGCCTCCGGAACCGGAGCGCCACGCCCACGCCCGTCTACCTGCTGGCCGCCGGCCCGCGCATGATGGAGCTGGCCGGGGAGATCGCCGACGGGGCGTTCCTCATGGTTGGCCTCGACCCGGCGGCGATCCGCGCCGCGCGGGGCCATCTGGAGGAGGGGGCGCGGCGCGCCGGCCGCTCGCTCGCCGGGTTCCCGGTGGTCTTCGTGGTCACCCTGGGCCTGGGCGACGCGGCCGTGGGCGTGCGGTGGGTACGGAGCTGGTTCGCGCCCGGCCAGCCCTTCCTCGCGTATCCGAGCGCGTCGAATCTGCGTTGGCTGGCCGAGGCCGGCGTCGAGCTCCGCGAGCCCTTCGACCCCGCGGCGATCGACGAGACGCGGGCGCGGCGGATCGCCGACGCGTTCGGCCTCTTCGGGCCCCCCGAGCGCTGCGCGGAGCGTCTGCTCCGGGCGCGGGAGGAAGCCGGGGTCGAGGAGGTGTTCCTGTTCCCGGCCCACGACCTGGCCGGCGGGTACGAGATGCCCGAGGGCGAGGTGGAAGCCTTCGAGCGCGTGATCCGTCCCCGCCTCGGCGCGTAGCGCGTTAAGATCATCGGCCATGGCTCGGTATCGCGACGGCTTGCCGCAGCTCGGCGGGGATCTCTTCGTCACCGACGGGGGCATCGAGACCACCCTGATCTTTCACGATGGGCTCGAGCTGCCCGACTTCGCCGCCTATGCGCTGCTCGATCGGCCCGATGGCGAAGCGGCGCTCCTGAAGTATTTTCGCGCGTACGGCGCCGTCGCGCGGCGCTTCGGCGTGGGGCTCATCCTCGAATCCGCGACCTGGCGGGCCAGCCGGGACTGGGCCGCGCGCCTGGGCCACACGCCCGCCGAGCTGGCGCGGCTCAATCGCGCGGCCGTCCGCCAGCTCGAGGGGCTGCGCGGCGAGATCGAGGAGGCCGGGACGCGGACGGTGGTCAGCGGCTGCGTCGGGCCGCGCGGGGACGGCTACAACCTGACGACCCTGATGTCGATCGAGGAGGCGGAGTCCTATCACGCGGAGCAGATCGGGGTCTTCGCCGACACCGCCGCCGACCTCGTGACCGCGATCACGATGAACTACGTCGAGGAGGCCATCGGGATCACGCGCGCGGCGCGCCGCGCAGGCGTGCCGGCGGTGATCTCCTTCACGGTGGAGACTGACGGGCGCCTGCCTACCGGAGACACGCTGCCGGCCGCGATCCAGCGGGTGGACGCCGAGACGGCGGCCTATCCCGCCTACTACATGATCAACTGCGCGCACCCGACCCATTTCGAGCGCGTGCTGGACGGCACGCAGCCGTGGGCGCAGCGGGTGCGCGGCCTGCGCGCGAACGCCTCGCGCCAGAGCCACGCCGAGCTGAACGAGGCGACCGTGCTCGATATCGGCGATCCGGCCGAGCTCGGCCGGGAGTACGCGGAGCTGAAGCGGCGCCTGCCGCGGTTGAACGTCATGGGCGGCTGCTGCGGCACCGATCACCGGCACGTCGAGCAGATCGCGGCCGCGTGCGTCCCGCTCTTCCGCTGATCCGGACGGAGCGGGCGGGAGACCAGGCGGCGTCCGCGCCGTCAACGTCGCGGCGTTCGAGACGCCGGCCGAGGCCGACCTGGTGGACGCGCTGCGCGCGCGGGCCCGGCCGCTCGTGTCGCTGGTCGCGGAGGATGCCGGCGTGATCGTCGGCCACATCCTGTTCTCGCCGGTCACGCTGCCCGGCCATCCCGCCCTCGCGCTGATGGGCCTGGCGCCGATGGCGGTGGCGCCGGCCCGGCAGCGGTCCGGCATCGGCTCCGGGCTGGTGCACGCGGGCCTGGAGGCGTGCCGGCGGCTTCCCGCCGACGCGGTGGTGGTCCTCGGCCACCCCGAGTACTATCCGCGCTTCGGCTTCGCTCCCGGCGTGCGGACCGGCCTCGGCTGTGAGTACGATGTACCGACCGAGGCGTTCATGGTGCTGGAGCTGCGGCCCGGCGCGCTGCGGGGCGCTACCGGCACGATCCGGTACCACGCGGCGTTCGCGAGCCTGTGAGGGGAGAGTGCGATGACTGACGACGACCGGCCGGCTGGATCGGTCCTGACACGGCGCGAGGCGCTCGCGCTCCTGGCGGCGGGCGGGCTCACCGCCATCGCCCCCGGGGCCGCCCTGGCCCAGGCGGCCGGGACGCCCACCTGCGTGGCGCGCCCCGCGCTGACCGAGGGCCCGTACTTCGTGGACGAGAAGCTCAATCGCTCGGACATCCGCTCCGACCCGGCCGACGGCAGCGTGCGGCCCGGCGCGCCGCTCCAGCTGACCCTGCGCGTTTCGCGCCTCACCCGCGGCGCGTGCGCGCCGCTGCCCGGCGCCACGGTGGACCTCTGGCACTGCGACGCGCTCGGCGTCTATTCGGACGTGCAGGATCCGGGCGGCGCCACGCTCGGCAAGAAGTTCCTGCGCGGCTACCAGACGACCGACGGCGAGGGCCTGGTCCGGTTCACCACGATCTACCCGGGCGCGTACCGTGGCCGGGCCGTGCACATCCACTTCAAGGTCCGCTCGGCGGCGGCCGGGGGCCGGGTGCACGACTTCACGTCGCAGGTCTTCTTCGACGACGCGCTCAGCGACCAGGTGTTCGCCCGGCCGCCGTACGCGGGGCGAGGCGAGCAGCGCCTGCGCAACCAGCGGGACGGCATCTTTCGCAACGCGGGCGCCCAGCTCACGCTCGCGGTGACGCCCGCGGCGCCCGGCTACGCGGCCACCTTCGATCTGGCGCTCGAGATCGCGTGACGCGCTACCGGATCACACGGGCCGGCCGGGGCTCCACCGAGCAGCTCGTGGAGGCCGGCGGGTACGGGTACGCGCACTCTTGCGTGACGTCCGAGAACTTCCCGGCGCGCACGGCGGCGCCCGGGCCCGCGGAGATCGTCCTCCTCGGGTTCGACCGCGCGGTGACCGCGTCGGACGCGCTGGCCGAGGCGGCCCGCCGCGGCCTCGCCCGCCCGATCTACGAGGACGCGCTCCACTTCGGCGCCGAGCATCCGGAGGCGCAGCGGGCGCACCCCATCGTCTTCCTGCACGAGCCCTGGGTCGGCTATTTCGGGCGCCGCGACGTGCTCTCGCTCTGGAGCAACGCGGGGCGGCGCGAGCTGGGGCTCGAGGGCTTCGACGACCGCTTCGCGCCGGACTGCCGCTTCGCCTTCGTGGTGCCGCCCGGCGTGGGTGACCCCATCGTGGTCGCCCCCTCGCGGGGCGCGCGGTAGGGCCGGATGCCCACGCTCCGGATCTCCGACGCGGACGCGGTCGCTTACGACGACGCCGGCCAGGGTCCGGTGATCGTGCTGGTGCACGGGTCGCCCGGGACGTCGCGCGCCTGGCAGCCGGTGGCGGATCGGCTCGCCCCGCGCTTCCGCGTGATCTCGCCGAACCTGCCCGGGTACGGAGGCACGAGCCGCCCGCGCGACGACGGGCCGGGCGACAGCTCGTACGCGGCGGGGCTGATCGAGGCGCTGATCGCGGAGGTCGGCCCGCCCGCGGTGCTGGCCGGGCATTCGTACGGCGGCGCGGTGGCGCTCCAGACCGCGCTGCGCGGACGGGTGGAGCCGCGGGGGCTGGCGCTGTTCGAGCCGGTGGCGATCCCGGTGCTGGCCGCGGTGGGCGAGACGGAAGCCTTCGCCGCCGCCCAGGCGCTGTTCGAGGGCTACTGCGCGGCCTTCGAGCGCGGCGACCCCGGCGCGGTCCGGATCATGGTGGACTACTGGTTCGGCGCGGGCGCGCTCGATCAGATGCCCCCGCCGATGCGCGAGTTCCTGGTCGCCCACACCGGGCACAACGTGCGCGACGTCCGCGCGACGTTTCGCGACCCGTACTCGGCGGCGGCCCTGCGGGGCCTGGCCATGCCGGTCCTCTGCGCGGTCGGCTCGCGGAGCCCGGCGATGACGGGCCGGATCGTGGAGGCCATTGCCTCGCACGCGCCGCGCGGTATGATCAGGACGCTCGAGAACGCCAACCACGCCATGACCACCACCCACGCCGACGCCGTTGCCGCCCTGATCGCCGGTCTCGCGGACGGGAGCGTGTGAGTGTGGACGCCCGTCCGGTCTCCCGTCGCGCCTTCCTCGCGACCGCCGGCGCGCTCCTGGGCGCGCTGGTGATGCCGGCCGAGTCGCGCGGGCAGGGGCTGCTGGAGCGACGCATCCCGAAGTCCGGCGAGGCGCTGCCCGCGGTGGGGCTCGGCACCTGGCAGGTCTTCGACGTGGCCGGCGACGCCAAGGAGCTGGCGCAGGCCAGGGAGACGCTCCGCGTCTTCGTGGAAGGCGGCGGGCGCATGGTGGACAGCTCGCCGATGTACGGCTCCTCCGAGCAGGTGACCGGCCAGCTGGCCGCCGAGCTGGGCGTGCGGCCCAAGCTCTTCGTGGCCACCAAGGTGTGGACGAGCGGCAAGCAGGCGGGCATCCGCCAGATGGAGGATTCGATGCGGAAGCTGCGTGTGGATCGCCTCGATCTCATGCAGGTGCACAACCTGGTGGACACGCCGACGCATCTGGCCACGCTGCGGGACTGGAAGGCGGCCGGGCGCGTCCGCTACCTCGGCATCACGCACTACCACGCGGGCGCGCACGGCGATCTGGAGCAGCTCGTCCGGAAGGGCGACATCGACTTCGTGCAGGTGAACTTCTCCCTGGCCGAGCCGGAGGCGGAGCGGCGGCTGCTCGGCGTCGCGGCGGAGGCGGGCACCGCGGTGATCGTCAACCGGCCCTTCGCGGAGGGCGCGATGTTCCGCCGGGTGAAGGGCCGCCCGCTGCCGGAGTGGGCCAAGGAGGCGGGGGCGGCGAGCTGGGCGCAGTTCTTCCTGAAGTGGATCGTGGCCCAGCCCGCGGTCACGTGCGTCATCCCGGGGACGCGCAATCCCCGCCACGTGGCGGACAATCTGGGCGCGCTGTCGGGGCCGCTGCCGGACGCCGCGCTCCGCCGGCGGATGGCCGAGCACTTCAACTCGCTGTAGGCGGGAATCCAGGAGGCCTCATGCCGCGCAACCAGGCCGGGAGATATCGACACATCGAGGTGCAGCCGGTGGCCGGCGCGCTCGGCGCGGAGATCCGCGGTGTCAACGTGGCGGCCGCCCTCGACGACGCGGTCATCGCGGAGATCCGGCACGCCTATCTCGACCACCTGGTGATCTTCTTCCGCGACCAGAAGGTGACCCCGCACGAGCAGCTCGCGTTCGCCCGGCGCTTCGGCGAGCCGATGGAGTACCCGCAGCTCAAGGGCCTGCCGGAGTGCCCGCTGATCACGCCGGTGGTCAAGCTGGCGCACGAGCAGATCAACTTCGGCGGGGTGTGGCATTCCGACACCACGTATCTCGCGCAGCCGCCGATGGCGAGCATGCTCTACGCGGTGGAGATCCCGCCCTACGGGGGCGACACCATCTTCGCCAACCAGTACACCGCCTACGAGACGCTCTCGGAGGGCCTGCGCCGCGCGCTCGACGGGCTGGTCGGCGTCAACACCTCGACCAAGGCGGAGGCGTCGAAGACGCGCGAGGACCGGCTGAAGGCGGCCGGCGTCGAGATGAAGGTGCTGACGAGCGAGCACCCGGTGGCGCGCACGCACCCGGAGACGGGGCGCAAGGCGCTCTACGTCAACCACGGCCACACCGCGCGCTTCCAGGGCTGGACGGAGGAGGAGAGCGCGCCGCTGCTCGCGTATCTCTTCCAGCACCAGGTGCGGCCCGAGCTGACCTGCCGCTTCCAGTGGCAGCCCGGCTCCATCGCGTTCTGGGACAACCGCTGCGTCCAGCACAACGCGGTGAACGACTACGCCGGCTTCAAGCGCCTCATGCATCGCGTGACGCTGGCGGGCGACACCCCGCGCTAGGCCGGGGTCAGGTCTTGAATTACGACATTTTCACCGAGGGAGGCGTCGCCTCGCGCGCGGAAATGTCGTAATTCAAGACCTGACCCCTTACTTACCGGTCCAGCGGGGTTTGCGTTTCTCCACGAAGGCCTTGGCGCCCTCGATGCGGTCCTCGGTGGTGCGGAGGAGGGTGGCGAGGTCGTTCTCGAGGCGGATGCCGTCCTCGAGCGTCATCCCGATGCCGCCCACCACCGCTTCCTTCGCGTAGCGCAGCGCCACCGGCGCCTTGTCCGCGATCGTGCGGGCCAGCGCCTGCGCGGCGGACGGGTGCTCCGCGAGCGGCACCACGCGCTCCACCAGGCCGATGCGCAGCGCCTCCGCGGCCGGGATGCGCATGCCGGTGAGGATCATCTCGAGCGCCTTGCCCCGGCCCACGAGCCGCGGCAGCCGCTGGGTGCCGCCGCCGCCCGGAATGATCGCGAGGTTGATCTCGGTGAGGCCGAGCTGCGCGTCCTCCGCGGCGACCCGGATGTCGCAGGCCAGGGCCAGCTCGAGCCCGCCGCCGAAGGCGTAGCCGCGGATCGCCGCGATGATGGGCTGGGAACAGCGCTCCATCTCGCGGCGGAAGTCCACGCGCCGGCGCGCCTCGCGGAACTGGGTGGGCACCGGCGGCTCCAGGAACTCGCGGATGTCGGCGCCCGCCGAGAAGGCCTTGTCGCCGCCGCCCATCACCACCACCGCGCGCACCGTGTCGTCGGTGCGCAGGTGCGTGAACACCTCGAGCAGCTCGCGGCGCATCGCCTGGTTCATCGCGTTGTGCACGTCGGGCCGGTTCAAGGTGATGGTGGCCACGCCGTCGGCCTGCTCGTAGCGGATGGCCTCGTACTTGGTGGTCGCTCGGTCGGATTTTGCGTTGGTCATGCGGGCGTGTCCTTGCCGGCGACGACGCCGCGGCGGCGCAGCTCGGCGATCTCGGGGTCGGCGTAGCCCGCCTCGCGCAGCACCTCGGCGGTGTGCTGGCCGAGGAGCGGCGGCGGGCCCGCGTCGGGGGCCTGGGTCTCGGAGAACCGGATCGGCTGGCCCATCAGGGAGAGCGGGCCCAGCTCCGGGTGGTCGTACTCGACGATCATCTTGTGATGGAGCACCGCGGGATCGCGCATGAACTCCTGGAGCGACTGGGTCGCCGCGGCCGGGATGTCGCTCTCGGTCAGGATGCGCACCCACTCCGCCGCGGGCTTGGACCCGAACGCCTCCTCGAGCAGCGGCATCAGCGCGTCGGCGTTGTCGCGCCGGGAGAACCAGGAGCCGAAGCGCGGATCCTGGGCCAGATCCTCGCGGCCGACCGTCTTGCAGAGCTTCACCCAGAACGATTGGTTGCCGACGGCCAGGAAGAACCACTGCCCGTCGCTGCCCTGGTAGAGGCGGTAGGTCGGCGTCGGGCGGTAGACGACCTCGTGGCCCGGATAGGCCACCACGTTCCCGGACTGCAGCGCGAGCACCGCCTGTAGCAACGAGGTCTGCACGCGCTGCCCTCGGCCGGTGCGCTCGCGCGCGAACAGCGCGGCCAGCACCATCTGGCAGTTGAGCGAGGCGCAGTAGTAGTCGGTGACCGCGATGCGCAGGTACTGGGGGGTCGCGCCCAGACCCTGCAGGCTCATGACGCCGCCCATGGCCTGCAGCAGGGGATCGAAGCCCGGGCGCTCCTTGTAGGGGCCGTCGGAGCCGAACGCGGTCACGCTCGCGTAGATGATCCGCGGGTTGATCGCCCGGAGCGTCTCGTAGTCCACGCCCAATCGCTCGACCACGCCGGGGCGCATGTTCTCCATGACCACGTCGGCGTCGCGGGCCAGGCGGTGGACGATGCCGCGGCCGTCGGGGTCCTTCACGTTGACCGCGATCGAGCGCTTGCCGCGATTCCAGCCGTAGAAGCCGGGCAGCTCGCGGAACGAGTCGCCCTCGATCGCCTCCACCTTGATGACGTCGGCGCCCAGGTCCGCCAGCATCATCGCCCCGTACGACCCCGCGATGTACGAGGTCAGGTCAATTACGCGGATGCCATCCAGCGCGCCGGTCATTTGTCGGAATGTAAGACCTGACCCCGGATGAGCAGCTCGCGGTGGTAGGCGGCGTCGCCGTAGAGAGGCTCGAGCGCCTTGGCGCGCTTGAAGTAGAGGTGGAGATCGTACTCCCAGGTGAAGCCGATGCCGCCGTGGACCTGGATGGCGTCGCCGCACACCTGGCGCGCGGCCTCGCTCACGAACGACTTGCAGACCGAGGCGGCCATGGTCGCGTCCTCCGCGCCGGCGCTGAGCGCCCAGGCCGCGTAGTACACCGCGGCGTGCGCCTTCTCCACCTCGAGCAGCATCTCGGCGCAGCGGTGGCGGATGGCCTGGAACGAGCCGATGAGCTGGCCGAACTGCTCGCGCACCTTCGCGTAGCCCACGCTCATGTCGAGGCAGCGGCGCGCCGCGCCCAGCATCTCGGCGGAGGCGCCGACCGCCGCGCGGCGGAGCAGGCCCTCCAGCACCGGGCCCGCGCCGCCCGCCGCGCCCATCAGGGCATCCGCGGGCACCGCGACGTCGTCGAGGCGCATCTCGGACCAGCGGTTGGCGAGATCGATGCCCACCATGGGGGTGAGCGTGACCCCGGCGGCGCGCGGGTCCACCAGGAAGAGCGAGACGCCCTCGGGCGCGCGCGCGGGGATCAGCGCCACGTCGGCCACGTGGGCCCACGGCACGAAGCGCTTCACGCCGCTGATGCGAAAGCCCGTGCCGGTCTTCGTGGCCGTCGCGGTGGTGGTGGCGGGATCCCAGTCGAGCGAGTCCTCCAGCAGCGCCGCGGTGCCGCGCGCCTGGCCGGACGCGATGGCGGGCAGCCACCGCTCCTGCTGAGCCGCGCTGCCGCCGGCCTGCAGGCCGAGCCCGGCCAGCACCACGCTGGCGAAGTAGGGGCCGGGATACGCGGCGCGGCCCATCTCCTCCAGCACGAGCGCGAGCTCCACCAGGCCCAGGCCCGCGCCGCCTTGCTCCTCGGCGAACGGCAGGCCGAGCCAGCCGAGCTTGGCCATCTCGCCCCACAGCGAGTCGCTGTAGCCGGAGCCGGCGTCCTCCATCATCGCGCGCACGTGGGCGGGCTTGCACTGCTCGTCGAGCGCGGCGCGGACGGAGCTCCGGAGCAGGGTCTGATCTTCGCTGAACGAGAAATTCATCGAATGCCTCCGACGCGATCGGCCCGGGATTCCTTCGGCAGCCCGAGGATGCGCTCCCCGATGACGTTCTTCTGGACCTCCGAGGAGCCGGCGTAGATCGTGCCCGCGCGCGACCACAGGAACGCGTAGGCCCAGGTGCCGTGATCGCCCACCGCGGTGTCGACCTCCAATCGGTACTCGGGGGGCACTCCGTCGGTGAGCTGCCCGTACGGGCCGAGGATCTCCTCGGCCAGCTCCATGAAGCGCTTCTCGAACTCCGAGTAGGAGAGCTTGGTGAGCGAGCCGCCCGCGCCGGGATGCTCGCCGCGCTCCAGGAGGGTCAGCACGCGCAGGGCGCCGTAGCGCTCCACCTCCAGATCGGCCCAGATCCGGCCGAGCTTCTGGCGCGTGACCGCGTCGTCCAGGATCGGGCGGCCGTTGCGCTTGAGGCGGCGCGCCGCGTCCATCAGCTGCCGGTACTGCGAGGCGTAGGTGGTGATGCGGGCCAGCGCGCGGCCTCCGCGCTCGTAGCCGAGGGTGGTCTGCGCGATGCCCCAGCCCTCGCCCAGGCGGCCGATCTGGTTCTCCTTCTCCACCCGCGCGTTGGTCATGAACACCTCGCAGAACTCCGAGGAGCCGGTGATCTGCTTGAGCGGGCGCACGTCCACGCCGGGCTGGCGCATGTTCATCAGGAAGCAGCTGATGCCCTTGTGCTTGGCCACCGCGGGATCGGTGCGCGCGAGCAGAAGGCCCCAGTCGGCGATCGCGCCGCCGCTCGTCCAGATCTTCTGGCCGTTGACCTGGAAGTGGTCGCCCTTGTCCTCCGCGCTGGTCCGCAGCGCGGCGAGGTCGGAGCCCGCGTTCGGCTCGGAGTAGAGCTGGCACCACATCTCCTCCGCGGTGAGGATCTTCCGGAGGTAGCGCCGCTTCTGGGCGTCGGTGCCGTGCACCACGATGGTGGGGCCGACGATGCCGACTCCCAGGCTGTTGGTCGGGGCGGGCGCGCCCGCCCGCGCCATCTCGTCGGCGACGATCGCCTGCTCCATCGGCCGCGCGCCCTGGCCCCCGTACTCCTTCGGCCATCCCATGCCGAGGTAGCCGCCCTCGTAGAGCTTGCGATGCCAGGCCTTGCGCTCGTCAAGGTTCCGGATCTGCCGTGGCATGTTCAGCTCGAGCCACGTGCGGACCTGCTTGCGGAAGGCGACGTCCTCGGCGGTGTAGTTGAGATCCATGGCGGGGCCTCCTTGCCGGGCCTGCGGCTGGCGCGTCCGTTGGGGTAGCCCCGCTTGTAGCACGGGCGCCGCGCGACGGTCAACCGGGCGGCCGTGTTACCTTTTCTGGCGTGAACCGCCGGGCGTGGCTGAAAGGTGCGGGAGCCGTCGCGGTCGTGGCCGCGGGGGGACTGGTCTGGCGGGTGTTCGATCAGGGGGTCTTCTCGGCCGGGGCCGGCGTGGCGTACGAGCCGTGGACGAACTGGCGGAGCGACGAGGCGCCGGGGCCGCTCGGGCTGGTGCGGGCCGGCATCCTCGCCGCCAATCCCCACAACACCCAGCCGTGGCTCTTCCAGGTGGGCGCGACGCGCATCGAGCTCTTCGCCGACGTGCGGCGCAACCTCGGCGCCTTCGATCCCTACCTGCGCGAGATGCACATCGGACTCGGCTGCGCGCTCGAGAACATGACCCGGACCGCCCGCGTCCTGGGCTATGACGTCGCGGTCACGCTGCATCCGGGCCCGCTCGCGGCCACCCCGTCGCCCCGCCCCCAGCCGGTGGCGACGCTCAGGCTCGCCCCGGGCCGGCCGCGGCCGGACCAGCTCGTGGAGGCCATCCCGCGGCGGCACACCGATCGGGGCGCCTACGCGGTCGGTCGCCCGCTGCCGGCCGGCGCGCTGGAGGAGATGTGGGGCGCGTTCCAGGACGACACCGACGTGCGCCTCTTCCTCTTCTCGGCGCCGGGCGAGCGCAAGCAGTTCGGCGATCTGGTGCTCTCCGCCACCGACGCGATCATCGCGGACCCCGCGATGGTGGAGGCCAGCGAGCGGTGGTTCCGTCATCGCTGGCCCGACGTGCAGCGGCGGCGCGACGGGCTCACCCTGGACGCGGCCGGCCTCGGCTCCTTCGTCACCGCGATGGCCAAGCTGATGCCGGCCGCCTCGGCCGAGACGAGCCATCGCTACTGGCGCGATGCCACCCGCGACGTGCAGATTCCCACCACCGCGCTCTTCGGCCTGATCGCGGTCCGCGATCTCTACGATCGCCCGCAGGCCCTGCGCGCGGGACAGCGCTGGCAGCGCCTGCACCTCATGGGCACCGCCCGCGGGCTCGCGATGCAGCCGATCAACCAGCCGGTGGAGATGGTGGACCGGGAGCGCGAGCAGGGGAAGCCGCCGCGCGCCGCCGAGGCGCTGGCCGCGCTGACCGGGGAGCCCGACTGGAAGCCCACCTTCGCGTTCAGGGCGGGGCTGCCCACGCAGCCCGCCGGGCCGAGCCCGCGGCGTCCGGTGGACGCGGTCCTGCTCGGCTGAGCCGGCCGGCGCTCAGAACCGGCGCTTCGAGGCTTCCTGGAAGAGCAGCCCGTCGCGCACGCCGCGGGTGCAGATCACGAGGCGCAGGTAGCCGCCGAAGATCATCACCTCTTCCACCACCATCGCCCCCGCCAGGATGATGTCGGCGCGCTCCTCCCTGAGCCCGCGGATCTTCCGGCGCCGCCGCGCGGAGAGGGCCTCGAGCCGCTCGCGGATCGCGGTCACGTCGGACTGGTGGAGCACGAGGCCGTTGCGGTGCTTGCGTTCGCCGTGCGTCGCGCGGAGGTGAACGCTGGCGAGCGTGCGCATGGTGCCGCCCAGGCCGATCAATTCCTCGCCGCGCTCGGCGGCGGGCAGGGCCGGGCGCAGCCGCTCGCGGATGACGTCGCGGAACGCGCGGAGCTCCTGCCGGGTGGGCGGATCGTGGCGCAGGAACTGGTGCGTGGTGCGCACCGCGCCCAGGGGCAGGCTCGCCATCGAGACGATGCGCCCGCCGCGGACCCGGCTGAGCTGCAGGCTCGCGCCGCCCAGGTCCGCCACCAGCGCGTCGCCGAAGTACAGGCTTGCGCGCGCGGCGGCCACCCCCAGGCGCGCCTCGTCCCGCGCGCTCAGGATGCGGACCTCGATGCCCTCCTCGCGCCGCAGCGGATCGAGGAGGCGGTCGCGGTTCAGCGCGTCGCGGACCGCCGAGGTCGCGATGGCCAGCACGCGGGGACCCTCGTGCCGCTGGGGTGAGTGGCGCGCGAAGAAGCGGTGGACGGCACGGATGGTCTTCTCGATCGCGCGGGCCGGCAGGGTGCCGGGGGCCCCGCTGCCGAGGCGCGTCGGCACCCGCTCCTCGACCAGGATGTCGTAGCGGGAGCTCGGCCGGATGCGCGCGATGATGAAGCGGACCGCCGCCGAGCCCAGGTCCACGATCGCGAGCAGATCCGTGCGCCGCCGCCTCTTCGCGCGTCGGGCCATGACGGGCGGGAGCCTACGCGCCGCCGAGCGAGCGGAGGATGCGCGGCATGGCGAACCAGCGGAGCTCCGCGGGGGCGTGCCGGATGAGCAGCAGCTTCACGAGCTACCGTCAGGCGATCCACGCCTCTCGGCCGCGCCGCTTGAGCTTCGGCCACTCCTCGAAGAAAGCGGCGCGGGCTTTCTTCCGGCGCTTCCGCTGCCGCTTGACGAGGTCATTGCCGAGGACCTGCGCGGGCTCCGTGCGATCGATGGCATCGTGGAGATACTGTTCGATTACCACAGCGTCCTGCAGATCGCCAAGGATGTCTTGCAGCTTCTTCGCCTGGCGGATGAAGCGCTTGCCGCGCTCACCCGCGGCGGCCCGCGCCAGCTCCGCGGCGTAGCGCGCGCGCTTGACCTTGATGCGCACCGCGTGGAGCTCGTCGGCACTCGGGCGTCCGGGCAGCTTCTGGACCGCCTTGCGCAGGCGCTTCCACTCCGTCGTGGCGACGTCGGGCAGGGAGACGTCCGATGCCAACGCGGGCGGCTTCGAGAGGAATGTCTCGAGCTGCTCCAGGAGCCCTGGATATCGCGGGCTGTCGAGCGCCTCGTTGAGGGCGGCGCGCGCCCGGACCCGGTCGGCGGAGAGACGCCGGAGCACCCGTTGCCCCGCCCGATGCTCGGAGCCCTCGAGCGCGGCCAGCCGGGGACGCAGGTAGGCATGGAGGACATCCAGGTCGCGGAGGTGCCCGAGCGCGCCGCCCAGCCAGTCCAGCTCGTCCCGGAGGCGGTCGACCCACTCGGGGTCGAAGAGCTCCCGGCTCGCGCGCAGCGTCGCCCGGAGGCGGCGGACGGCGGCGCGCATCTCGTGGAGATGCTTGGGACCGCGGCCCGCACGCGCGCCGGCCTCGTGGGCCCGGATGGTCCGCACGTAGGCGGACATCTCATCGAGGACGTGGCGAAGGCTCGAGCTCGGCATGCGGTACCCCGGGGCAGGCCGGGGCACGGGGACGCTACCACACGCCATGCGTTCGTCGCCAGTCCGTTGCGAAACGCCATGATGGCGTCGCCGAGTATCCGGCGTCGCGGGGATCGTGCTACCTTTCCGGCCATGACGACGCAGGTCATGGCCGCCCTGCCGGTGCGCACGGTCCGCGATGCGCTGCTGGCCGCCCTCGCGGGGCTCGTGGCCCCGCATCTCGCCGCCGTCGCGTGGTTTCTCCTGTCGTCCGCGGTCTGGGGCCCCGGGTGGCGCATGGCCGCCCTCCTCGATCCCGCCGCGTCGGGCCCCACGGGCTATCTGCCCGTGGCCCTGCTCTTCACGGTTGCGCTCGGCACCCTGCTCGGCGCGGCGCTCGCGCGGGCCCTGGCCCGGCGTGGGACCGGCGCATGGTGGGCGCTCTGGGCCGCGTTCGGGACCGGCGCGGTCCTGTCCGCTGCCGTCCTGAGCCCCCGCGCGCTCCTGCCGCCCGTCCTCCTGCTGCTCATCGCCTCGTCGGCGCTCGGCTTCCGTCTCGGCTCGCGCCGCTAGCCGCCAGGAAAGGATCCGTCCGATGGCCGATGTCGTCCTGCCCACCCGCGACCGCGTCGAGGGGTACTTCAAGGAGCTGAACAACTGGGGCCGCTGGGGGCACGACGACCAGCTCGGCACCGTGAACCTGATCACGCCGGCCAAGCAGGCGCAGGCGCAGCGGCTGATCAAGAAGGGCCGCACCGTGTCGCTCGCGCGCGACGTGATCCCGCGGCCGGTGTACATGTATCACGTGACGTTTCCGTCCAAGCGCGAGCGGGTGAACGTGGTGCTCGACCGCTTCGACATGGTCTACCACGGCTTCTGGATCACCCACGTGGACGCGCTCTGCCACGTGGGCTGGGACGGCGAGCTCTACAACGGCCGCTCGTTCGCGGACAGCCTCACCACCGAGGGCGCGCTCTGGTGCCCCATCGACCCGATCTTCGAACGGGGCATCACCACGCGCGGCGTCTTCCTCGACATCGCGGCGGGACGCAAGGAAGGGCTACGTCACGGTCGGCCACCCGGTCACGCCGCGGGAGCTCGACGAGGCGGAGCGGCGCGCCGGCGTGAAGGTGGAGCCGGGCGACGTGGTGGTGGTGCGCAGCGGCGACGAGAAGTTCCGCCTCGAGAATCCGGACTGGAAGCCGCGGATCTCCGAGCACCCGGGCCTCCATCTCTCCTGCCTCGAGTGGTTCCGCGCCAAGGACATCGCGGGCATCTCGTGGGACATGATGGACGAGCGCCCGAGCCGCTACCCGGGCTTCGGGATGTCGGCGCACCTCGCGATCCCGTTCCTGGGTCTGGCCCTGATCGACAACTCGGATCCGGAGCGCCTGGCCAAGGCCTGCGCCGAGGAAGGGCGCAACGAGTTCCTGTTCACCGCCACGCCGCTGCGCCTGGTCGGCGCGACGGGCGCGCCGGCGCACCCGCTCGCGATCTTCTGATCGCGGGCGGGGCGCCGTCCGCCGGCTCAGCCCTCGTAGATCTTTTTCAGCTCGACCTCACCCCACTTCACCGCGTCGTCGGGCGACGTGCCCTGGGCCGCCTTGGCGAAGATGACGGTGATGATGTACTTGCTGTAAACCTCGGTGGCCTTGGCGTTCGAGGGGCCGGCGTGGCCGATCATCCGCGAGCCTCGCGCGGCGACCCGGAACGGCCTGAGCGCGACGTCCACCGTGTTCCACATCGCGTGGTTCTCCCACATGGTGGTGGCCCCCACGCGGTAGCCGTTCTCGACCGCGAACCATTTCCCGAACGTGTCCTTGCCGTGGAGCCACTCGAGGGAACTTCCGGAGAGTGCCGGGAGTATGGTCGCCGCGCCCGCGCGCTGTCAACAACCCCACTTGACGGGACGCGCCGCGGGCCCTAGCTTCTCGCCATGACCACACCTCGTCCGCGCCGGATCGCCTCGCTCGCCGTGCTCGTGATGGCCGTGCTGCTGGTCGGCTTCGCCATGCTGGCCCGTCCTACCCCGGCCTTCGCCGCCGAGGGCGAGATGCGCTGGGGCCTGCACGTCACCCTGGCCGCCAAGTGGCTGGATCCCGCCGAGACCGAGGCGTTCAACACTCCGTTCATGGTGCTCTACGCGGTGCACGACGCGCTCGTGAAGCCGATGCCGGGCGGGCTCAGCCAGCCGAGCCTGGCCGAATCGTGGCAGGAGTCGAAGGACCGGCTTGCCTACACGTTCACGATCCGGAAGAACGCCCGCTTCCACAACGGCGAGCCGGTCACCGCCGAGGACGTGAAGTTCTCCTTCGAGCGGTACAAGGGCGCGAGCAACGCTCTTCTGAAGGACAAGGTCAAGGAGGTGCAGGTCCTCGCGCCCAATCAGGTGCGCTTCGTGCTCAAGGAGCCGTGGGGCGACTTCATGACGTTCTACGGCACGACCGCGTCCGGTGCCGCCTGGATCGTGCCGAAGAAGTACGTGCAGCAGGTGGGCGAGGACGGCTTCAAGACCGCGCCGGTCGGCGCGGGCCCGTACAAGGTGGTCGCCTTCAAGCCGGGCGTCGAGATCGTCATGGAGGCCTTCGACGGCTACTGGCGCAAGGCGCCGTCGGTAAAGCGCCTGGTGATGCGCTCGATGCCGGAGGAGAGCACGCGCGCGGCCGCGCTGCGCACCGGCGAGGTGGACATCGCCTATCTGCTCACCGGCCCGACCGCGGAGGCCATCCAGAAGACGGCGGGCTTCAAGGTGGTGGCCCCGCTCCTGTCCGGCGCGTTCTGGCTCGAGCTGCCGGACCAGTGGGACCCCAAGTCGCCGTGGCACGATCGCCGGGTGCGGCTGGCCGCCAGCCACGCCATCGACCGGCAGGCGGTGAACCAGGCGGAGACGCTCGGGTTCTCGCGGCTCACCGGCAGCATCGTGCCGCGCATCTTCCAGTTCGCGGTCCCGTATGACCCGCCGCCCTATGATCCGGCGCGGGCCAGGAAGCTCCTGGCCGAGGCGGGCTATCCGAACGGCTTCGACGGCGGCGATTTCTATCCGTTCCCGCCGTACAACTCCATGGGCGAGGCCATCCAGGGCTACATGCAGGCGGTCGGCATCCGAACCAAGACGCGCAGCATGGAGCGCGCCGCCTACTTCACGGCCTGGCGCGAGAAGAAGCTGCACGGGGTGATCCTCGTGATCACCGCCACCTTCGGCAACGCGGCCACCCGGCTCGAGCCGTACGCCACGAAGAACGGCATCTACGCCTACGGCAGCCTGCCCGAGGTGGACGATCTCTTCGTTCGTCAGAGCCGCGAGCCGGACCCGAAGAAGCGCGAGGGGCTGGTCGGGCAGATCCAGAAGACCCTCCACGAGCAGGTCACGACGATCCCGATCTACGAGCTCGCCTTCATCTGGGGAGTCGGCCCGCGGGTGGAGGAGAGCGGGGCGAACCTGATTCCGGGTTTCGCCTACTCCGCCCCGATGGAGGACCTCAAGCTGAAGGCCCCCCGGTAGCGGGTCTCGCCCCGTGGCCCAGTACTCGCTCGGTATCGACATCGGAGGAACCTTCACCGACCTCGTGGTCTACGACCACGAGGCGGGAACCAGCGTGAGCCGCAAGGTGCTCACCACCCACGACGATCCCGCGCGCGCGGTGGCCGCCGGGGTGGCGGGCCTGCTGACCCAGGAACGGCTCGACCCCGGCTCCTTCGCGAGGACAGTCCACGCGACCACGCTCTTCACCAACGCGCTGATCGAGCGCAAGGGCGCGATCACCGGGCTCATCACCACCGCGGGCTTCGCGGACACGCTCGAGATCGGGCGCGAGCGCAAGTACGAGCTCTACGACCTGGCCATCGCCAAGCCCGAGCCGCTCGTGCCGCGCCATCTTCGCCTCGAGGTCGCCGAGCGGACGCGCGCCGACGGGGGCATCGCGCGGCGCCTGGACACGCGGATGCTGGCCGCCCGGGCCGCCGCGCTGGCGAAGGCGGGGGTCGAGGCCATCGCGGTGGTGTTCCTGCACGCCTACGCCAACCCGCGCCACGAGGCGGAGGCGGCGCGGCTGATCGTGAAGCGCCATCCCGGGATCGCGGTGACCACCTCGCACGAGGTGGCCCCGGAGATCCGCGAGTACGAGCGCGCCTCCACCACCGCGGCCAACGCGTACATCAAGCCGCTCGCCCAGAAGTACCTCGCCCTGATGGCCCGGCGCGTGGCGGAGCTGGGCATCCCGTCGCCGCTCCTGCTGATGCTCTCGAGCGGCGGGCTCACCCACGTGCAGGAAGCGCAGCGCGTGCCGGTGCAGATGCTGGAGTCGGGCCCGGCCGCCGGCGCCATCGCGGCCGCCTTCTTCGGCCAGCCGGACAGCGCGGGCGCCTCGCTCCGCTCGGCGGGATCTTCCGTATCCGCTCGCCTCGCCTCCGGCAGCGGCTCGCACAACATTCTGGCCTTCGACATGGGCGGGACCACTGCCAAGCTGTCGCTGGTGGACGGGGGCGAGCCGCTCACCGCCTACAGCTTCGAGGCCGCGCGGCAGCGGCGCTTCATCGAGGGGAGCGGGCTGCCCATCCGGATCTCGACGATCGAGCTGATCGAGATCGGCGCGGGCGGCGGCAGCATCGCGGCGGTGGACGAGATCGGGCTCCTGAAGGTCGGCCCCCGGAGCGCGGGCTCGCATCCCGGCCCGGCCTCCTACGGCCTGGGCGGCCGCGAGCCCACCGTGACCGACGCCGATTTCCTGCTCGGCTATCTCAACCCGGACTACTTCGCGGGCGGCGAGGTGGCGGTGGACATGGCGGCCGCGCTCGCCGCGGTCGAGGGGCTGTCGCGGCGGCTCGCGCTCGAGTCCACGAAGGTCGCGTGGGGGATCCACGACATCGTCAACGAGAACATGGCAGGCGCCGCACGGGTGCACATCGCGGAGCGCGGGCGCGATCCGCGCGACTACGCGCTGCTCTGCACGGGCGGTGCCGGGCCGGTCCACGCCTTCTCGGTGGCGCGCAAGCTCGGGATCGGCCGCGTGATCTGCCCGCCGTCGGCCGGCGTCGCCTCCGCGCTCGGTCTCCTGGTGGCGCCGGCGCGTGTGGACCGGGTAGCCACCGTCGGCATCCGCCTGGACCAGGGCAGCATCGCGACGCTCGAGGCCGCATTCGCGCGGCTGGAGGACGAGGCGCGCGCGGTGATGGCCGAGACCGGGCTCAAGCTCGAGAGCGCCACCGTGCAGCGGCTGGCCGACGGCCGGTTCCTCGGCCAGGGTTTCGACCTGGTGGTGCCGCTGCCGCCGGGACCCTATCAGGACAGCGGACCGGGGCGCGCGGTCCTGCGCGGCGCGTTCGAGACCGCCTACCGGGAGAAGTTCGCGCTGACGCCGCCGGGCGTGCCGGTGGAGTTCATCAACATCCGCGTGGCGGTGCGGGCGCCCGTCTCGGGCAGCGATGTCGTGCTCGAGGGCCGCCGAGGGGGCGGGGCGCGCGGCGCGCTCAAGGGCACGCGGCGGGCCTATTTCCCGGGCGCAGACGGCTGGGTGGAGACCGCGGTGTACGACCGCTACCGCCTCGGCATCGGCGACGAGCTGGCCGGTCCCGCGGTGGTGGAGGAAGAGGGCTCCACGCTCGTGGTCGGCCCCGGCGCCACCGCGCGCGTGGCCGCGAGCGGCAACATCGTGATGACCCTGGCCCCTCACTCTGCCCTCTCCCCGGAGGGGAGAGGGGGGAGTCCGGGAGCCCTCGCCCCCGGAGGGGGAGAGGGCAGGATGAGGGGGCGCTCATGACGTCCACCGCGTTCGACGCGATCACGCTGGAGGTGCTGTGGACGCGGATCATCTCGGTGGTCGACGAGGCGGCCAAGGCGATCGTGCGTACCTCGTTCTCGACCCTCTCCAACGAGGCCAACGACTTCGCCTGCGTGCTCACCGACGCGCGCGGGTTCGCGCTCGCCCAGAACTCGGGCAGCATCCCGTCCTTCATCGGCACGCTGCCCGCGACGGTGCGCCACTTCCTCGCCGGCATCGGCCCCGAGCGCATGCGGCCCGGCGACGTGCTGATCACCAACGATCCGTGGCAGGGCACCGGCCACATGAGCGACGTCTGCCTGGTCAAGCCCATCTTCCTCCTCAAGGAGGGCAGTAAACCGCGATTGGTCGCCTTCTCGGCGACCACGGCCCACATGCCCGACATCGGCGGCCGCATCCGCGCGATCGAGGCGCGCGAGCTGTTCGAGGAGGGCTTCCACATCCCGCTCACCCATCTGATGCGGGAAGGGCAGGTGGACGAGACGCTGCTCGGCCTCCTGCGCGCCAACGTGCGGACGCCGGACCAGACGGTGGGGGACATCTACGCGCAGGTGAGCGCCAACGAGCTGATGGAAAATCGCGTGCGCAGCCTCATGGTCGAGTACGCGCTCGACTCGCTCGAGGGCCTGGCCGACGAGCTCTTCGCCCGCTCCGAGCGAGCAATGCGGGACGCTATTCGCATGGTCCCCGACGGCACCTACCGCTACGGGATCGAGACCGACGGCTTCGAGGCGCCCTACCGTTTTCGCGTGGCGCTCACGGTGCGGGGCGACGAGATCGTGGCCGACTTCACGGGCACCTCGCCCGCGCAGCCGCGCGCCATCAACTGCGTGATGGCCTACACGTACGCCATGACCGCCTACGCGGTACGCTGCGCGCTGCTGCCGGGGCTGCCCAACAACGAGGGCATGTACCGGCCGGTGAAGGTGGAGGCGCCCGAAGGCTGCCTGCTGAACCCGAAGTTTCCCGGCCGCGGTGGTGAGCCGCGCCCAGACCGGGCACTACGTGCCGATCCTGATCCTGGGCGCCCTGCACCAGGTGATCCCGGATCGGGTCGCCGCCGCGGCGGGCTCGCCCCTCTGGGCGGTGGCCCAGTCCGGCGTGCGCGACGACGGGCGGCCGTACACCACCGTGCTCTTCTTCAACGGCGGCATGGGCGCGACGGCAGGGAAGGACGGCGAGCACGTGCTCTCGTGGCCCAGCAACATCTCGAGCACGCCGGTGGAGGTGGCCGAGCGGAACAGCCCGCTCTTCTTCCACTACAAGCGCATGCGCGGGGGATCCGGCGGGCGCGGGCGGTTCCGCGGAGGGCTCGGCCAGGACATGCTGATCGAGAGCCAGTCGAAGCGCCCGATCGTGCTGAGCTTCATGGCCGAGCGCACGCGCTTCCCCGCGCCCGGGCTCGCGGGCGGCGGCGCGGGCGGGCTCGGCGACGTGCGGATCAACGGCAAGAAGGTGGACCATCGGCGGCAGCACGTGCTGGAGCAGGGTGACCGCGTGCTCGTGAGCACGCCGGGGGGTGGGGGATACGGGCCCGCGGGGCAGCGGCCGGCCGAGCTGCGGGCGCGGGATGCCGAGCGCGGGTACGTTGGACGCGAGGGCCCCCTCACCCTGCCCTCTCCCCGGCGGGGAGAGGGTAAGGGGAAGAAGGCTACTTCAGGACGACGGACGGGTTCGCGAGGTAGGCGTCGAACGAAAGGCCGGTGAGCTGCTCGAAGGCTTCGATGTAGCGCCGGCGGGTGCCGCTCACCACGTCCGCGGGCAGCTCGGGGCCGGGATAGGTCTTGCCCCAGCCGATCTTCTCGCAGTAGTCGCGCACGTACTGCTTGTCGTACGAGGGCTGCGGGCCGCCCGGAGCGTACTGATCGGCGGGCCAGAAGCGCGAGGAGTCCGGGGTCAGCGCCTCGTCACCCAGCACGAGCCGGCCGTCGCGGTCCACGCCGAACTCGAACTTGGTGTCGGCGATGATGATGCCGCGCTCGAGCGCGTAGGCCGCCGCGGAGCGGTAGAGCGCGATCGAGAGCCGCTCCGCTTCCGCGAACCGCTCGGCGCCCACGAGCGCCGCCGCCTGCGCGCCCGTGATGTTCTCGTCGTGGCCGCTGGTCGCCTTCGTGGCCGGCGTGAAGATCGGCTCGGGCAGGCGGTCCGACTCGCGGAGCCCCGCCGGGAGGCGGTGGCCGCATACCTCGCCCGTCTTGCCGTAGTCCTTCCAGCCCGATCCGGAGAGGTAGCCGCGCACCACGCACTCGATCGGCAGCATCTGAAGCCGCCGGCACTCGGTGGACCGGCCGTCGGGCCGGATCGCGAGCAGGTGGTTCGGGGTGATGGCGCGGGTGCGGGCGAACCAGAAGGCGGCGAGCCCGGTCAGCACGCGGCCCTTGTCGGGGATCTCGGTGGGCAGGACCACGTCGAAGGTGGAGATCCGGTCCGAGGCGACGAGGAGCAGCCGCTCGTCGTCGAGGGCGTACAGCTCGCGGACCTTGCCGCTGCCGAGATGCACCGCGTCCGTCATGGGGCGTCGTCCTCCTTGCCGCGCACTCTAACAAACACGGCATGCGCGTACAATGGACGCATGCCCCGCCATCATCAGGTCGTCCTCATTCCCGGCGACGGGATCGGGCCGGAGGTGACCGCCGCGGTGCGGCGCATCCTCGGCGCGGCGGGCGCGCCGCTCGAGTGGGTGGAGGGCCGGGCGGGCCTGGCCGCGCTGGAGCAGGGCCAGGACGTGCTGCCCGGGGAGACGCTCGAGGCGATCACCCGCCACCAGGTCGCGCTCAAGGGGCCGTGCACCACGCCGATCGGCGAGGGCTTCACCTCGATCAACGTGCGGCTGCGCAAGGAGCTCAACCTCTACGCGGCGGTGCGGCCGGTGCGGAACCTCGCCGGCGTGCCCACCCGGTTCAGCGGGGTCGACCTGGTCATCGTGCGCGAGAACACCGAGGGCCTCTACTCGGGCATCGAGACGACGCTCGCGCCCGGGGTGGTGACCACCATCAAGGTCGCCACCGAGAAGGCGTGCACGCGCATCGCGCGCTGGGCCTTCCGCTACGCGCGCCAGCGCGGGCGCAAGAAGGTCACGGTCTTCCACAAGGCCAACATCATGAAGCTCACCGACGGCATGTTCCTCCGCTGCGCCCGGGCGGTCCACGACGCGGAGTTCTCCGAGATCGACTACGAGGAGATGATCATCGACGCGGGCTGCATGGGGCTGGTGCAGGACCCCACGCGCTTCGACCTGCTCCTGCTCGAGAACCTCTACGGCGACGTGCTGAGCGATCTGTGCGCGGGCCTGGTGGGCGGGCTCGGGGTGGTGCCGGGCGCCAACATCGGCGACCAGTGCGCGGTCTTCGAGGCGGTGCACGGCTCGGCGCCCGACATCGCGGGCCGCAACCTCGCCAACCCGCTCGCGCTGCTGATGTCGGCGGTGATGATGCTCAACTACCTGGCCGAGACCCGCGAGGACCCGGCGTGCGCGGAGTGCGCGCAGCGGATCAAGGACGCCTACAACCAGGCGCTCGCCCAGGGACAGAAGACGCGCGACCTGGGCGGCACGCTCGGCACCGCCGAGTTCGCCGCCGCGGTCGTCGCGCACCTGGGCGGGTGAGCGCGGGGTATACTGAGGCCATGAAAACTGGACTGATCGTGCTGGGCGTGATCGCCCTCATCGTGGTCGGTGGCATCGGCTGGGCCATCGGCATCAACAACCAGCTCGTGGCCCAGGAGCAGGCGGTCAACGAGAAGTGGGCGCAGGTGCAGAACGTCTACCAGCGCCGCGCGGACCTCATTCCGAACCTGGTGGAGACCGTGAAGGGCTACGCGGCGCAGGAGCGGACCGTGCTCGAGGAAGTGACCAAGGCGCGGGCCAGCGTGGCCGGGATCAAGGCCACGCCCGAGCTGGTCAACGATCCGGAGGCGTTCCGCAAGTTCCAGGCGGCCCAGCAGGAGCTGGGCGGCGCGCTCGCCCGGCTGCTCGTCACCGTCGAGCGCTATCCCGACCTCAAGTCGAACCAGAACTTCCTGACGCTCCAGAGCCAGCTCGAGGGCACCGAGAACCGCATCGCGGTGGAGCGCATGCGCTACAGCGAGGTGGTGCGCGACTACAACACCCGCCTGCGGCTCTTTCCGGGCAGCCTGGTGGCCTCGCTCCGCGGATTCAAGGAGAAGGCCTACTTCGAAGCGGCGCCGGGCAGCCAGGAAGCGCCCAAGGTGAAGTTCTAGCGGGCGCTTCGAGCGGAGCGAGCCGATGTTCCGCCGCGCCGCGCTCGGCACGCTGCTCCTCGTGCTGCTGGTCGCGACGGGCGCGGCGGCGCTGGGGGTTCCGCCGTCGCCGACCCGGCGCATCAACGACTACGCGGGCGCGCTGACTCCCGCGGACCGGGATCGCCTCGAGCAGCAGCTCGCGGCCCGGGAGACCACCAGCCGCAACCAGGTGGTGGTCGCCATCTTCCGCTCGCTCGAGGGCGAGAGCCTCGAGGGGTACTCGATCCGGCTGGCGCAGGCCTGGCGGATCGGCCAGAAGGGCCTCGACAACGGCGTCATCTTCCTCGTCTTCCTCGACGACCGGAAGATGCGCATCGAGGTCGGCTACGGGCTCGAGGGCGGGCTCACCGACGCCATCTCGTCGTCCATTCTCCGTGACGTCGTCGCCCCGCGCTTCCGCGAGGGCCGCACCGCGGACGGCATCGCGGCGGGGCTCGACGCCATCGACCGCGCGATCGCCGGCACCTACGCCCGCCCGCCCGCGGCGGGCCAGGGCGGCCGCTCCAACGGGTTCGGCGCGCGTGAGCTGGGCGCGCTGTTCGTGGTATTCGTGCTGGTCATGATCCTGGTGCAGAACCAGGTGGCGCGCGCGAACGTGCGGCGACGCGGGTGGACCGGGAGCTCGACGGGCTGGGGCGGGCCGTTCATCGGCGGGGGCGGGTTCGGCGGCGGGAGCGGGGGCAGCAGTGGCGGCGGATTCAGCGGGGGCGGCGGCAGCTTCGGCGGCGGCGGCTCGAGCGGGAGCTGGTGATGGCGCGTCATCCACGCTGGGTGCGGCGATTCCTGAGCGAGCCCGATCTGGACGCGGTGGCCGCGGCCATCGCGGCCGCGGAGGCCGCGACCTCCGCGGAGATCCGGGTGCATCTCGACGCGCGCTGCCCCGGGGAGCCGCTGGCGCGCGGCGCGCTGATCTTCGAGCGGCTCGGCATGCACCGGACCGCCGCGCGCCACGGGGTGCTCATCTACGTGAGTGTCGGGGACCACAAGCTCGCGGTGCTGGGCGACCGCGGCATCCACGAGCGGGTGGGCCAGGCCTACTGGGACGGGCTGGTGGAGGCGGTGCTGGGGCACTTCCGCGCTGAGCGGTTCCGCGACGGTCTGATCCATGCCGTCGGCGAGGTGGGCGCGGTGCTGCGACGGCACTTCCCGCGGCGCCCCGACGACGTCAACGAGCTGCCCGACCGGGTGAGCGTCGAGCCTTCCTGAGCGGCCGCTCGGTCCGCCACCTGCCCTTACTCGGTGGTGCCGGGTATTTTGCCGTGATCGGGCGTCGTGCCGTTCGTGGATGGACACGGGGTTCCCTCCTTTCCAATATTTTCGCGGGGTTCGGCGTGGCACAGGTGGTGCTAGATCCTCGGCCAGATGCTTCAGCTCAGCGAGGAGGGCGCCATGAGACATCGAACGCGGACGGCATCGCTCGTGCTGCTCCTGTTCCTCCTGGTTCTGGCGGGAGGGGTCGTGCTGCCCCTGATCCCGGAGGCCTCGGCCGATGCCGATCGCGGCGACTGGGCCGCCAGGATCGCCGAGATGGACCGGGCGCTCGCGGGTGGCGACAGGGTGGCCATCACCGCGGCGTGGCGCGAGGCCTACGTCGCCGCACACGCCAGCCGTGACTGGCCCGGGATGATCGCGGTGGGCGATGCGGCCATGCGCGCGGCCCGGGCCACCGGGAGCGCCGACGTCTTCGAGCCCCGCGCGCGCCGCGCCTACCGGACCGCGCTGCTCCGGGCGCACCGGCAGGGATCGCGCGATGGCATGCTGGCGGCGGGCGAAGCGTTCGGGCGCCTGGGCGATCGTGAGACCGAGCGGCTGGCCAAGGCCGAGGCCGCCGAGCTGGCGATTCGCGCGGAGGCCGACGCGCGGCGCCGCGCTCGCGCGCTCTAGCTGTCTCTCCCGCGACTCCGGCCGCGCCGCCGGCCGGGGTCGCGTCGGCGCATGGTATGCTCCGTGCGCCATGAACCGATCCGAGCTCCCCACGCCCGCGCTGCTGCTGGACCTCGACCGCTTCGAGCGCAATATCCAGAAGATGGCGGCCCACGTGAAGGCCGCCGGCAAGAAGCTCCGCCCCCACTCCAAGACCCACAAGTGCCCGGAGATCGCCCGCCGTCAGATCGCGGCCGGCGCGGTCGGCGTCTGCGTGGCGAAGGTGAGCGAGGCCGAGGTCATGGCCGCCGCCGGCGTGCGCAATCTCCTCATCACCACCGAGGTGGTGGGGCCCGAGAAGATCGGCCGGCTGCTGGACGTGCTCCGGCGCCAGCCCGAGACCATGGCGGTCGTGGACCACCCGGACAACGTGCACGAGCTCGGTCGGGCCGTGAAGGACGCGGGCCTCGTGCTCAACGTGCTGGTGGACGTGGACGTGGGCGGCCGCCGTACCGGGTGCCAGCCGGGCGAGCCGGCGCGGGATCTGGGCCGCGAGGTGCTCGCGCAGCCCGCGCTCCACCTCCGCGGGCTGCAGGGCTACGCGGGCCACTGCGCCCACGTGATGGGCTTCGAGGAGCGGCGGCGGTCGTCGAAGCGCTGGATGAGCCGGCTCATGCGGACACGCGAGCTCTTCGAGAAGCACGGCATGGCGGTGGAGATCGTGACCGGCGGGTCGAGCGGCACCTTCAACATCGACGTGGATCTCGAGGGGCTCACCGAGCTGCAGTCCGGCTCCTACTGCGTGATGGACCTCGACTACCGGCGCATCGGCGGCCCGCGCGGGGCGGCCTACGACGACTTCGAGATGGCGCTGACCGTGCTGACCACGGTGGTGAGCGTGCCGACCGCGGAGATGGCGATGGTGGACGGCGGCTTCAAGGCGTTCTCCACCGACCGGCCGTTCGTGCCGGAGACGGTCGAGTGGCCCGGGGTCGAGTTCTCCTGGGCGGGTGACGAGCACGGACGGCTCATGACCAGCGAGCCGGGGCGGCTGCCCAAGCTCGGGCAGCTCATCGAGTTCTTCCCGCCGCACTGCGATCCGACCATCAACCTCTACGACCGGATCTACGCGATGCGGGGCGACCAGGTCGAGGCGGTCTGGGAGATTTCGGGGCGGGGGCGCTCCCAGTAGGACTGGAACAGGTCCCACACCTCGTCCGGCTCGCGCGTCTGGAAGATGCGGGCGCGGCACTCGGTGGCGTGGCCGAGCCCCTCCGTGTACCACGCGAGGTGCTTCTTCATCTGCACCAGCGCGTACTTCTCGCCGAAGTGCTCGCGGATCAGCGCCACGTGCCGGGCAATCACGCGGGCCTTGTAGGCGCGCTGGCCCTCGCGCGAGAGCGCCTCGAACGACTCGTCGAAGATCCAGGGGCTGCCGAGCGCGCCGCGGCCGACCATCACCGAGACGCAGCCGGTCTCCGCGACCATGCGCCGCGCCTCCGCCATCGAGTGCACGTCGCCGTTGCCGGTGACCGGCACCGACACCGCCTCCACGACCTCGCGGATGATCGTCCAGGGCGCGCGGCCGGTGAAGCGTTGCGAGCGCGTGCGCGGGTGGACCGTGATGGCGTCCACGCCCTCGGCCTCCGCCATCTGGGCGACCTCGACCGCGTTGAGATGCTCGTCGTCCCAGCCGCCGCGGATCTTGACCGTGAGCGGCACGCTCACCGCCTTGCGGAGCGCGCGCAGGACCACCGAGGTCGCGGCGACGTCGCGCATCAGCGCGGCGCCCTTGCCCTTGCCGGTGATCTTGGGCATCGGGCAGCCCATGTTCAGATCCACGATGTCGGCGCCCAGGAGCTGGCAGCGCTCGGCGGCCCGCGCGAGCAGATCGGGATCCTTCCCGAGGAGCTGCATGGCCAGCGGCCGCTCCTCGGGATAGTACGCGGCGATCGCGTCGGCGTGCGGGTGGCCGGTGAGCAGCGCGGAGGCGTCCATTTCCTCGGAGGTGGTGAGCCCGCTGCCGCACTCCCGCGCGACGAGCCGGAATGGCGCATTGGTGATGCCGGCCATCGGGGCCAGGCGGGCCAGCGCGGGGATCTCGACCGAGCCGATCTTCATGGAAGGCCCAGTATACCGCTCAGGGCGCCCAGAGGCCCCGGCGCTGCTCGCGGGCCTCGGCGGCCAGCTTGCGGAACATCTCCGCGTGCCGCACGTTGGGCGGGACCGTCAACACCTGGGCGTAGCCGAGGCGCACCATCTCCGCGTTGACCATGACCTCCGCGCCGTCCGCGCGCTTGACCCACACGTAGGCCAGGAGACGCCCGTGGCGGTCGCGGAGCTGCACGTCGGGCTCGAGCCGCACCGGGCGGTCGCCCACGAGCCCGCGGTTGATCTCGGTGGCCGCGCGTCCGCCCGGCTCCTCCCCGCGGGTCGGGTGATGGACCTCCGGCGTGTCGATCCCGATGTACCGCACCTTCTCCACCCCGCTCGCCAGCTTGACCCACACGGTGTCCCCATCCACCGTCCGCACCACCGTCCCACTCAGCTCCGCCCTCTCCCCTCTGGGGAGAGAGGGGTTGGCGGTGAGTGAAGGGCCGCCGGTGGGCGAGGGGGTGATCGACGGCGCGACGAGAAAGAGGAGAGCGGCAAGCGCGAGGAGGGAGGCGACGACGCGCGCACGCATGGTTATCAACCACGATACACGAGACCCTCCATTTCTCGTGAGGTTAGAGTGTCTTCGTGCGCCCGACTTGCGGATTCGTGCGTATCCAAGCCGTCTACGGTGTTTGGTAGACTTCTCGCCATCAAGGAAGGCTCGGGTCGCTAACGTTCCGCTGATGGGAGCCGACTGACGTGGCCCAAGAAGACGATCCCGACATCGTTCCGCTAACCGCATTGCCGCCTGAGCTGATCGAGGACGCCTGTCAGAGAATCTCGAACTTCTCGATAGGATTCGTCCGGCCGGGTCTAGGCACTGGCGAGATAGCGGAACTTGGCGGCTCGGGTACGTTGGTTCGCGTGGGAGGCACGTACGGAGTTCTCACCGCCGCCCACGTACTTGCACACCTGCGAGAAAGCGACACTATCGGTCTCTTGTACGCGGGTACGAATCAGCCCCTCATCCAGCGCGCGACGATCCCGCGATACGCCACACGTAGCGTAACCTTGCAGACCGGATGTCGCGCAGAGGACGGCCCTGATCTTGGGCTACTAGTGTTAGCAGATGTGGACGTAGGACCACTCCTAGCCCGAAAATCGTTCTATCAGCTCTCCGCTGACTACGTGTTACCAGCGCCCCGGGCTTTGACTGAGGGTCTGTGGTTCCTATGCGGGTTCGCCGGTGAAGGCACCACCGCGCGGGTCCTGAACGGGGATTTAATCAGATAGTTACCTTCGAGGGTGGAATCGGCAGAGGGTGGGTCGAGACTGAGTATGTCACCGGCGAGTTCGACTACTTGGACTTTGAAGCTGGATACGGTGGCCAGAACGGACCGCCAACCGACTTTGGTGGCTACAGTGGCGCGGGCCTGTGGCAAGTCCCCGTGAAGCGGAATGCGAACCGGGACCTAGAGGTAGGGAGCACGATCTTGTCAGGGGTTGCGTTCTATCAAGAACCGCGTGTAGGGGATCGACGCATCATCAAATGTCATGGGCGACGAAGCATCTACGTCGGTATGGTCGAGGAAGTAGGGCGGGCGCTGCGCTAGTTAGTTGGTCCCGTTAGACTAAAGCCGCTGATCCGTGCCGGGCGCTCATCTAAAGGGCAGCGACCTTCGAGGTTGCCAGTCATCCGGGAGTGCGACGGCAGAGTACGATGCCAATTGCCACCGAAATGCCCCAAATAATCACGGACAGGCATTGGGCCCGCGGGCTGTCCGGCGGGTTCAGATGAATGGCCCAGCCACGAGTATGAGACACAATCCTAGAACTGCGCCCCAGGAAACCCCACGCAACCAATTGCCGCCGACACCGGGCGGCTCGTATGTGACTAGGATAAGAATGAGCGTCCCACCGATGAGGCTACTCGTCGCTTGCCAGTCGCCTTCTCCAGCCGCCATGCTAACAGCCCCGGCGAGTGCGACACCTAGAAGCGTCACATGGTCGTTCGCCCGGTCGTTCATGCGCTCCCTCCGTGACTCGCAGCCGCACCGCTCGGAACGCTACATCGCCGGTCCGCAACCGCCTCAGCTTCCGTCGCGTAGCACCATTCTAGCCACGTTCGAAGTTCCATGACCTCGCGGGGGAGTGTAGACGAGAGTGTGTCGAGACCGCTACCATGGCCCATGAACCCGCCCACATGGCTTGACGAGCGCGGCCAGCCTCACGCCAAGCGTCCATGTCCGACATGTGGGCGGGAGATTCCGGTATTCGCACATCCCGCCTGAGCTGCTCAAGTGGTACAAGTGGGAGCCGTTCAGGGTGTGGAGCAACGGTGGAGTGGTGCGGGCACCGGTCGAAGGAATCCCGGTGCCGGGCCGTGACGGCCGATGGCGGCTGATCGTGGTGGAAGGCGAGGCGAAGTAGCACGCGGAGGACAGCGACGGTCAGGCTGCTAGAGTTCGGACTTGCTTGACTTCCAAATCCGGCGCGGGCATAGAGTTCAGCCAGTGTGTCGCCCCCTGAGCACCGTCTGCGACAACCCGGGTCCGAGAGTCTTGCGTCCTAAGGACGGTAGGAGGTATGGGCATGCATCTCAGTTACATTCTCTTGACTGCCGTGTTGAGTGTCCTACTCGGTCCTCTCAGCACTCCTCCCACCCACGCCGCTCCGATCAACACGCTTGCTTACACAGAGAGCGATACGGAGTTCACATGGAAATTCAGTTGGGAGCGTGTGATCCAACCAGCGTTTACCGGGCCAAGTGTTGAGCATCCTAAGTGGGATTCCAGCGTTCAGGTCCGACCTCTCAATCAAGAACACACGCAGTTTCTCTTCAACTTCATAGGGCAGCATCTCGTAAAGGGGGACCAGCAGGACACCTTGGACAAGGGGACACAGTTCAAGGGAAGCTTCAACATGGTGAGCCCTCAATCCGGCGAGCCGGAGTTCCCAAACCTTGCGGTAAACCAACTGCTCGTGAATAACGCGGTGACTCCGATCTTCGGAACGTCAGTTCCTCATATGCCGCACTTCGACAACTACACACTCGCGTATAGGAACCCCGGACTAGATGGTCCCGTGGAATTTACTCTTCACGGAGAGCATTCACCCACGGCCGTCCCAGAGCCTGCCACTCTTCTCCTCTTCGGCACAGCGGCGGCAGGCTTGGGACTGGCTCGCTGGAGGCAGCGGAAGCGGAAGCAAGACGGGCCGTAGAAGAGCCGAAGGGACAGCCTCAAGAGCACGGCTCATCCCCTTCGGGCGATGGCCGGGCGCGGCCGTAGCACCCGGGTAGGGGCAGCGTAGCGCCATGTGCTTGCTCGGTGGTAGCCTCCGGCACCGACCATGAACCCGCCCCACCTGGCTCGACGAGCGCGGCCGGCCCCGCGCCACCCGAGTCCTGATCGGCACTTCGAGGGCGCGATGGACGCCGTCGTGCCTGCGCGGCGAGGTGACATCCGCGCTGAGCTGGCCGGGCCACCTGCCGGTTGACGGCGGCAGTGTGCCGGCATAGGATGCCGCTCAGCCAGGCGGGCGTGGTCGGCGCGCGCGAGGAGGCTGCTAATGTACGCTGTGGCGGTGGCTCCTACGGCTGCCTGGGGCGTCCCACCGGCGAGGCGATCGCCGCGGGACGGCCTTGATGTCGACTATCCTGCGCCCGGAGCGCGATCAGCCATCGTCATCGCCGCCATCGCATTCGTCCTGACAGGTTGCGCGACGAACCTACACGATGATGCCGACCCCGGTGCTCTACACAGGGGAGAATGCGAGGCCGCTCTTCGCCGAGTTGTCGATCGACAGTCGCCGGCCGTCTCTCGATCTGCTGTTTATCACCGATCGCGCACCGGCAGAGCAAGCCGATGACTTGCGGTACACCGCGGGCCGATCGCGTTCGATGGGGTTCGGATCGGCGATGATCGAGTTCGGCGAAGACGTCTCCTGGGACGTGCTGGTTAAGGAAAGCACTGCAACGCCACGCGTCAATCCACTGCAGCTCAAGCTCGGGCCGACCACGGAGCTCGGTCGCTTTCCGGCCATACCGTATGAAGTCACTGTCGCTCCGGATGGCATAAGACGTGTGCCCGCCGTCGTCGAGGCGTACGAAAAAGCGAAGCAGCAGCTGCAAGCCGAGATTGCGAGGCGGCTCGCCATCGCGCGCCGCAAGGAAGTCGTGCTGTTCGTGCACGGCTACCACAGCAGCTTCAAGATGCAGCGCTGACGATGGGCGAGCTGTGCCATTTCCTGGGACGGGACTTCGTGTGCGGCATCTTCACGTGGCCCGCCGGCGGACAGCGCGGCATACTCTTCGGTTACGTCGTCGACAGGGAGTCGGCCGAATACGCGGTCGAGGACCTGTTGAAGGCGATCCGGATCGTCGGCCGGACGCCGGGCGTGGAGCGTATCCACCTCATCGCGCATAGCCGCGGCACGGACACTCTCGCATCGGCGCTGGCCTCGCTCAGCGCCGAAGCCTACACACTCCAGAGCTCACCGGATCGCGAGTTTCGCATCGGCAATGTTGTCCTCGTCGCTCCCGACCTCGATGGCGACGTCGCGCTGACCAAGATCTTCAAAGTCTTCTCCGACCCTGACTTGCCGTTCGGCGGGAAAGCGGACCCGGGCGCCGTCATCCCCCCTTCACCTGGCCTCAGGGTCACCCTCTACGTTTCGCCCGACGACACGGCGCTCGCGACGGCGAGCTGGCTGTTCGGCAGCATCGCCCGGCTCGGGCGGATCGACGCGACGATGTTCAGCGCTGACCAGATCGAAGCGATCGCCTTGTTGCGCGCAGTCGACATCATCCAGGTCCGCGGGACAACAGACTTCTTCGGCCACTCCTACTTCATTTCCAATCCGCAGGTTAGCGCCGACATCATTGCGATGCTGCGATACGGTCTGCGGCCTAACGAGCCCGGCCGGCCCCTCGAACAAATCGCGGGGTCTTTCTGGCGGGTGCCGAGGCGGTGATTGGCACGCATGCAAACCTCAGCTCCGTCGAGAAGCGACGATACAACCGCTCTGGCCCTGGCGAACGCGCTGCTCGGAGTGGACGCAAATGCCGCGCGTCTTGCAGCAGCAGCGACCCTCGGCCACTAAAGCTTGCGGTCTCAGCAGCGGCGCCCTGTCACCTAAATGTAACTGTCCTCCACCATCCGATGCTTGGACGTAGCGACCATTACGCGGTAGCTCTGGTCGAAACCTGAGGCGTGATCTCTTCAGACCAGCCTGTACGCTTTGAGGTTTTTCGCGCTGCTCGCCACTAGCACTTTGACTACCGTGATGATCGGAATGGCGAGGAACATTCCGGCTGTGGCAGCGGCTCCTGGGGCGGCCAGCGTCCGAGTCTGGGAGGTTACGTCACGGGGCCGGGGGCCACGGACGGGGCGACCGCCGCCGGAGGGTGCTAGTGTTTCCTACGCTCTCAGGCCTTCCCTTCCAGCGCCCGGCGCAACTGGTCCAGGTGGTTGTCGTCGTGCCACGTCAGCATCGTCACGATCGCGTCGATTGTGATGCGGCCCGCGGGCTCCTGCAGGAATGCGTCGAGGGCGGCGAGCAGTTCCGGCATGTCAAGTCTGCTCGGCGGGAGCGAGAACAGGCACGGGCGGCGTGTTCGGCATCGGCGGCAGCGTAGGGCGAGCCGGGCGGCTCGTCAAGTGAGCACCCTCGGAGACAGCGTGCCTACGGCTGATTTGCCGATTCGTTGCTCCTAGACCTGCTAGTCTGACGCCACGGGTAGAGCCCCATCGTCCTGTGCGAGTACCCGACAGAAGGTCCAGCAAAGATGCTGCGACTTGTCCTCGCTTCACTTCTGGCCGTTTTGACCCTCGCGCCGCTCGTCGGAACCGCTATCGCGGGAGACACGCGCGTCCGGGGCTACACGCGGCAAGATGGCACCTACGTCCAGCCTCACATGCGCTCCACGACAGACGGCAACCGCCTCAACAACTGGTCCACGCAGGGGAACGTGAACCCCTACACGGGACAGCCGGGAACGCGGTCGCCGAGAAGTTCCGGGCTCTACGGGACGCAGCCGAACACTCTCGGCACGAACCCGTACCAGCGGCGCTAGCTCCCAGCCGCCTCGGGCGGTGAGGGACAGCACTCCTTCACCGCCCTTGGTGTCAGACTATCGGGAGAAGATCACCGACGGCACCTGTACACGTCAGCGGTCATGTAGTCTTGGAGCCCGAAGTAGCCGCCCTTCGCCTTGCGCTCTGGTGTCATGAGGGCAACATCCCCGCCCAGGCGAGCCGCCTTCTTTTGCAGGTCCTCGAACTCGTTGTCGGCCACCGTGCCGAGCACCTGACAGGTGCTAACGAGCTTCGCGTCATTCACGACGCGGACTTTGGCAGCATCCGGTGACGAAGATGCACAGCCAGCGAAAAGCAGCGCCATACCCATGGCAAGAATCCGGCTCTCCTTCATCGCATACCTCCTAGGACGAGGCTAGAAGTCAGCCGTGGGCAGGTCAAGCTGACGACAGCGAACCGCACCGCATCCCGGGATTGACCCCGGAGGGGTTGTTAGATTTGCAGCTCTCAATTCGCAGGCTCAGGAACTGCGTGCAGCCCGATTTGTCGATTTGGCCACGCGAGACGCGCACGCGGCCACGGGCAGGGCCAAGCTCCCGATGGGACCCGGGAAGGGGGCCCCGGCAACCGGATTCGGCCGTTTCAGCTCATCCGCGTCGGTTGCGCGGGGCTTGCGGATGCGCGGTACGCGATGCTACGTCTTGCCGTCCTTTGCAGGATCAGAACCTGCATCTTTCGGTGTGTCGAGGGGCGTCGTGGACCAACCACGATACACGAGACCCTCCATTTCTCGTGAGGCCAGAGTGGCCCCCTCGCGCCGGGCGTGGACACGCCGAAACGACGGTTTACTGCCCGCCGAAAGAAGCGCTAGGCTATGGCAGGACCAGGGCAAGCATCGTGGGCCGCTTACGCGCTTGGAAGGAAGTGGTCTGGCGTCCATGGGTCTGGACGCTGACGACCGTGTATGTCCTCCTGCAGCTCTATCAATCCTTCAAGGATGAATGGCGTCTGCCGAACATTCTTCCAGCACTCGAGTGGTGGCAGTGGGTGATCGGCTGGCTGGTACTCTTCGTCGCGGCCGTGCTTGAAGGGTCATACCGATCGATCCGCGATAGAGACGATGCAATCCACCGCAGAGACCGCGCCATGGCCCATCGGACCGCCTCGGAGCCAAACCTGGAAGTAGCTTTCAATCCTCGATGTGAGGGCTGTTACGACGAGTCGGGCACGCAGGTGTGCCTTGGTGTCTGGAACAGAGGCCAGACCGCTGAAGATGTCCATGTCTACCTGGCGTCCGTTACACCCGGGCCGACCATTGGCAAGCTGGAATTGTTTTGGTATGGGGAGGGTGCGGTTGGTCGTCGGATCAATACGTCAATCCAGTCGGGACACCACCACTTCCACTTACTGTTTGGGTCGGTAAGAGGCCCCTATACGTGGGCGGTGAACACGTCGAGCGGGGCGCTCCGCGATGCATGTGCCGCCGAGATACTGGTGGAGGGGAAAAACCTCCGACCCGTCATGGCCAGGGTAGACATCGATCCGAGCAGGCCAGTCGGCCCGCCGATACTCGGTGTAACGATGCTTTCCTCTCTCTAGTTCGGTTCACCTATAGGGTGTAGGCTTCGTTTGCCTTCCATCGGGCTCGCTGGTTGACGCGCCGTGGCGTCCCACCCCGTGGCATCTGGCTCCGCTACAACCTCCTTGTCACACGAGCCAGTCATACCGGAGTCGCCATGACGACCTCATCACTCCCCGAGGAGCAGCTGCGGCAGCAGGTACGAATCCGGTTGGCGCAAGGGCGTCTACCGTCTGTCCGTGGGGCGTACAATCCCCATCGCGGCACCGGCCGACCCTGCCTTGTATGTCGTCGTGAAATCGGCCCAGCCGAAGTCGAGTGTCAGGTCGACGGACCCGGTGTGGTCCTGGTGGCGCACGACGCGTGCTACACGATCTGGCGCGAGGAGTCGAGTGGCATGCCGGTGGAGCCGACGTGTCGACACTGCCGGAAGCCGATTCGACCCGGCGAACCGCGCTACCGCGAGCCCGAGGGGGACGCCCATCTCGGATGTTATGAGGCCCGGCGCAGATGAGCGGGGACGTTGCGCCCGGCCCCGGCTCCTATGGGACTAAGCCGCCATCCGGTCGTGCGTCTTCTTGCGCCGCCCGCGCCGCGACCAAAGCCGGATCAGCGTGAAGAGCACGTAGGCCCCTCCAGTGGCAAACAGGAGAGGAATCGCGACGGCAAGCCAGTCCAGGCCGAAGGCTAAAACGATAGCGACCAGTACCACGCCGAAGGCCAACAGGATCGTTCCGGTCTCAACCATGGCTGATCCTCCTTGTGATAGTGGAGCATCGCAAGGGGCGTGCCGGGCCGAAAACTGGGGAGAATCAAGGGGAAACGCGACTCAATCCCCTGCAGGATCCAAGAGACCGGGTAAGCCTTACTGACCCTCTTTGGCCTACTCCCAGGCCGGGGAGAGGGCGCCGGCGCGGTCGCGCCAGTGCGGGGCCCAGGCCAGCGTGACCAGCCGGACCGAGATGTTCTGCCGCGTGGGCTTGAGCGCCAGCGTCTCGAGCTCCTCGGTCAGCGGATCGGTCGCCGCGCCGGCGGCCTCCGCGTCGGCCTTGAACTGCTCGTCGAGGCGGGCGAGCGCCTCGTCCACCGCCGCCACCGACTCCCGGGCGCGACCCACATCCTGCGTCTCCTTCAGGACGCGGCCCGCGCTGCGGGCGGCGGTCGTGGCGCGGCCGATGCTGCCGACCGAGACGGACTTGCGGCCGAGGAAGGCCCCCAGGATCGTCGCGCCCACCGAGATCGCGGTCTGCAGGCCCTGCTGCTTGACCTGCTCGTTCTCGCGCGCCACCGCCTGCTCGGCCCGGCGCTTGCGCTCTTCCAGCGCCGCGATCTTCGGCGCGTACTTCTGGCGCAGCTTCTCCTTGGCCTGGTCTCGCGTCTCGCGCGTGGACTCCTGCAGCCGCACCCGGAAGTCGCGCTCGGACTCTTCCGGCCGGGACACCGCCTTGAGCGACGGGCTGCGCAGCAGCTCGACCCGCTGCGACGAGAGTAGCCAGCCCGCGAAGTCCTTGGTCCAGCCGTCGTAGCTCTTCTTCCGGCCCGCCGCCGCGGGCAGCTCGGCGAACAGCCGCCTCGCCCTCGGCGGCCGGCGCCAGGTCGGAGGAGGTGATGGTGGCCGGAGCGGCCTGCTCCCAGCTCACCGGCACCGCTTCGCCGGTGATCGGAGCGAGGAAGGCCAGGTCGCGGCTCAGGTCCACCTTGCTCTTGGCGTCGGCCACCCGGACCTGGGCCGATCCGAAGAGCATGGGCCGGTAGAGGAGCGTCGATCCCGCGGGCGCGGTGCCACGCACCGGGACGAAATGCTGAGGGACGTCGGGCGGCAGGAGCGGCCGCTCGCTCCCTCCGCTCGGGGCCGAGGCCGGCGTGGCGGTGGCCGCGCGACCGCCCCTGGCGGGAGCGGCCGCGCTCGAGGCGCCGGGCGCGGCGGCAGCGCGCCGCGGATCCATCAGCGTCTTGATCTGGGCGCGCGTCAGCGGCCCGCGCAGATAGGACATGGCCCAGCGGCTCTCGAACACCACGGCGCGGTCCTCGTGCACGTTGTTCATCAGGAAGACGCGGCTCGAGAGCCCCGAGAGGATGCGCTCGAGCTCCGAGCGGTCGAACCCCTTCCCGGCGCCGCCGGCCGCGCCCTCGAGGCCGTCGAGCAGGCGCGCCTTGTCCCGCTCGGTCTGCAGCCGGCCGATGAACCAGGTCCCGGTGTTGGAGAGCCCCTTGTAGTCGAGGTCCACCGGATTCTGGGTGGCGAGCACCACGCCCACACCGAAGGCGCGGGCCTGCTTGAGCAGCGTGAGCAGCGGCGTCTTCGACGGCGGGTTCGCCACCGGCGGGAAGAAGCCGAAGATCTCGTCCATGTAGAGCAGCGCGCGCAGGCTGGTGGTGCCGGACTGCGTGCGCATCCAGCCCACCACCTGGTTGAGCAGGAGCGAGACGAAGAACATGCGCTCGGCGTCGTTGAGATGCGCGATCGAGACGATGGCCACGCGCGGCTTGCCCTCGGGCGTGTGCAGCAGGTTGCCCACGTCGAGCGGCTCGCCCTCCATCCAGGCCCCGAAGCCGGGGGCGGCCAGCAGGTTGTTGAGCGACATCGCGAGGGCGAACCGGTCCTTGGAGGGGAAGAACGCGTCCAGCTCGAGGACGCCGACGCGCTTCACCGGCGGCGTCTGGATCTGCTGGATGAGGCCCGGGAGGTCGACCTCCTGTCCCTGGCGCCACGCGGCATCGAGGATCGTCGCGATCAGGATGTGCTCCCGGCTCTTGATCGGGTCGGCGTCGATGCCGAGGAGGCCGAGCAGGCTGGTGGCGGTGGTGCCGATCCGCTCGCGCAGCAGCTCCTCGTCCTCGCGAATCGCCGGGGGCGGAGCCGCGAAGGACTTGAGGATGGACAGCGGGATGCCCGCATTGCTCCCGGGGGTGTAGACCGCGAAGTCGGCCGCGTCGCGCAGGCGCTGGATGCGGGCGCCGTCCTCGCCCCAGGACGCGAGCCCCTTCTGCCAGAGCTCGGCCTGCTGGCGCGCGTAGTCGTCCACCGAGAGGCTCTTGCGGCGCGCGTCGTCCTCGTTGACCCAGGGGCGGAAGTCTTCGGGCTTGAGCTCGGGGAAGGTGAGCAGGAGGTTGGCCAGATCGCCCTTGGGGTCGATGAGGATGGCCGGGATGCCGTCGATGGCCGCTTCCTCGATCAGGGCCAGGCAGAGGCCGGTCTTGCCGCTGCCGGTCATCCCGACGCAGACCGCGTGGGTGACCAGGTCCTTCGAGTCGTAGAGGATCACCCCGTCCTGCGCCTTCTTCTGCTGCCAGTCGTAAGGCCGGCCCAGGTAGAAAACGCCCAGCTTCTCGAAGTCGGCCGCACTCGGCATGGTGGCTTGATCTCCCCTCCAGCTGGAGCAGGCCAAGGATAGCAGAGGGCTCGCCGGTGGTGTTTGCGAAGAGGGCGGTCGTGCATTCCGCGCGCGGCCGGCCTATGCTGGCGGAGAGCTCGCGGCCGCCATGACGTGCGTGCGTTGATCGTCTGGCTCGTCCTCAACGGCGGGGCCGTCTTCGTCGCCGGCGCCTTCGCGGTCACGGCCGGGTATGCCGCTCGTCCGGGCCACCTGGTCTTCGCCACGCTGAGCGGGTACCTCGTGCTCGTCCACTCGCTCGTCCTCGCCGCCGGACTGCTGGGGGAGCTCACGCCGGCCGGCCTCGGACTGCTCCTCTCGGGAGCGGTCGCCACGGGGCTGTGGCTCGTCCGGCGCGCCGCGCCTCATGACGGGGGTCCGGGCGGCGCCGGCTCGCTCTCGCCCACCGCGCTGCTCGTGTCCGTCGCCGCCGCCGGCGTGCTCGGCGTGTGGGCGTGGCCCCACGTCGTCCAGGCGACCGGGCTGTGGATCTGGGACGACTACACCTACCACATGGTCTACCCGGCGCTCTGGCTGCGGCAGCACGCGCTCGCCGCGCCGAGCCCACCGCAGGCCTTCACGATGCAGGCGTGGTATCCGCTGTCGGCGGACGTCGTCGCCACGTGGTTCATGACCCCGTTGCAGGGATCCCGCGGTGAGGCGCTGGCCTGGGTCAGCCTCACCGGCCCGCTCTATGCCGGTATCGTCGCGGGCGGCGCCGCCACGCTGCTCGCGCGGGTGGGGTGTCGGCCGGGCGCGTGGGCGGTGCCGGTCGTCCTCTTCTCGACCTCGCCGAGGATCGGCGTCATGGCGTCCAGCTTCTCGGACGCCGACCTGGCCCTGGCCGCCGCCCTGTTCGGGAGCCTGGTGTTCGCGGTGCCCCGCGGGCCGGACGAGGCCGCGCGCGACGTCGGCGCCGACGCCGCGTACGCGGGACTGCTCAGCGGCATCGCCCTGGGGGTGAAGGTCAGCGCCGCCCCGCTGGCGCTCCTCGTCCTGAGCATGGTCGCGCGACGCGGGTGGACGCGGGGGCGCTGGCGTGGAGCCGTTGCGGTCACGCTCGTCGTGGCGGCGTCGTGGGCGGCGACAAGCGGCTACTGGTACGTGCGCAACGTCGTGCACACCGGCAACCCCGTGTACCCGGCGAAGCTCCTGATCTGGCCGGGCACCACGTTTCCCGAGACGACGCTGCTCGAGTACGCGCACCGGTACGGCGCGGGGAGGATGATCGCCGACGCCCTCGTCGTGTACGCGGACTGGCCGCGCTCGCATGCGCTGCTCGCGGCCCTGGGACTGCTCGGCCTGGCCGGCTGGCTGGCATGGCATCGACGGCTCCTGACCCGCGCTCAACGCTACTTCGCGGGCGGGGGGCTCGCCATGATGGCCGCGATCCTGCTCCTGCTGCCGTTCGCTCCGTACTCCGCCGGCAACGCGTTGACCTTCCGCGCGGGCTTCATCCACTGGGACAGCATGCGGTTCGTCGCGCTCATCCCCATCCTCGGCTGGGTCGCGCTCGGATTTCTCCTCGACGCCATCGCGCGCCGGCCACGCGGGTCGGCGGCCGCCGCCGTGCCGTCGCGCATGACGACGCGCGGGCGGCTACTGGTGCTGGGCGCGCTTGCGCTCGGCGCGGCCGCGGGTGTGGTCGGGTCGCACGGCACGAAGGTCGCGGCGACGACGGCGTTGATCCATGGCGAGCCGCTGTTCGGGGCCGTGGTGGCGGTGCTGGATCGCCAGCCGGCCGGGGCGCGCGTCGCCGTGTTCGGCGATCAATGGATCTATCCGGCCTTCGGCGACCGCAATCACCTCCAGCCGGTGCGGGTGGACGGTGACGGTCGCGTTTCCACGCGCCCGATCGGCGACGCGATGGAGCCCGGCGATCTCACGGTCGATCCGGCGACGCTGCGGGCGAACCTGGCCGCCTCCGGGGTCAGCGTGGTCGTGGCGGTGCGCCTGGCGCACCCCGGCCGGTCCGCGGAGCTGCCGACTCAGCACGCCGCCCTCGAGACGATCGGCGACGCGCGCCTGCTTCACCGGGACGCCGCGGCGGCGGTCTGGCGTCTCGGCCCCTGAGCTAGAGCGCGCGCTTGAGCGGCTCAGGGGATCGGGGGCACGCGCTCGGCGAAGTGCCGCGCGATCGCGCCGGTGGTGGCGAGCCAGATTTCGGCGCGGCGGCGCACCATGTGCTCGAAGGCCTGCCGCAGGTGGTGCAGGCGGAAGGGCTGACCGACGAGGAAGGCGTGCAGTGCGATGCCGAAGACCAGTGGCTGGTGCCGGGACTGCTCCAGCATCTCCTCGAAGGTATCCACGATCATCTGGGCGAATGCGGGGGCGGTGCCGTGGTGGATCGCGATCATCGGGATGTCGTTCACCTCATGCGGATACGGCACGCTCAGGATGTTGCCCCGGCGCGTCCTCATCCACACGGGCTGGTCGTCCATCGGCCAGTCGAGGAGGTAGGTGTATCCCGCCTCCTGCAGGAGATCGGGCGTCACCGCGCTCGGGTTCACCCCCGGGCTCAGCCACCCGCGCGGGGCCTGCCCCTCGAATCGGGTGATGGCCTCGGTGACGTCGCGGATGAGTGCGGTCTCCCCGGCCTCGTCGAAGTCGTTCTGGTGTTCGGAGTTGCTGCGCCCGTGGCCGAGTACCTCGTCGCCGCGGGCGCGAAACGCCGCCACCACCTCCGGGCAGTGCTGGTACACCTCGGAGTTGAGAAGCAGGGAGACGGGCAGCTCGAGCCGCTTGAACAGATCGAGAAGGCGCCACACCCCCACGCGGTTGCCGTACTCTCGCCAGGCCCAGTTGTAGGTGTTGGGATGGGGGATCCCGGGAGAGTAGGAGAGGCCGAGGCCTTCCCCGTAGGCGAAGTGCTCCAGGTTGAGCGCCAGGTACACGGCGAGGCGGCGCCCGCCCGGCCAGCTCCAGTCCGGGCGATCCACGATCGCCGAGTACGCGAAGCGTCCGTGATCACGCAGCATGGCGGGGGTCCTCCTCGGAGGGCGCCGCTCAGCCCCGGAAGAACGCGAGCGGGCCGAAGACCAGGATGGGGAACGCGATCGTGAGGGCGAGGCCGATCAGCTGGAGCATGACGAACGGAATCGCGCCGCGGTAGATGTCGACGGTCGCCACCTCGGGCGGGGCGACGCCCCGGAGGAAGAAGAGAGAGAAGCCGAAGGGGGGCGTGAGGAAGGACGTCTGGAGATTCACGCTGATGACGATGGCGAGCCACAGGGCACTGAAGCCGAAGTGGTCCACGAGCACGGGCACCAGTATCGGCACGTGGATGAAGCAGATTTCGTAGTAGTCGATGAAGAAACCGAGCAGGAAGATCACGAACATGACGAGGGCGAGCACGCCGTAGGGTCCGAGCGGGAGAGACTTCAGGAAATCCTGGACGAGGTGGTCGCCGTTCAGCCCGCGAAACACGAGACCGAAGCAGTTGGCGCCCACCAGGATGATGAAGCCGAGGCTCGTGATGCGCGTGGTGACGCGCATGACGTTCCGGAGCATATCCATGGAGAAGCGCCCCTTGAGCACGGTCAGGACGAGCCCGCCGACGGCCCCCACGGAGGCCGCCTCTGTCGGCGAGGCGACACCCGCGAAGATCGACCCCAGCACCCCGACCACCAGCCCGAAGGCGGGCAGGAGGGCGAGCCCGACGCGCTTCGCCGCGTCGGCGCGGAAGGCCGCGATCTCGCCGGCCGCGATGGCGGGGGCGAGCCCCGGATTCCACCACGAGATGGCGGCGAGGTAGAGGACATACAGGACCACGAGGATGAGACCCGGCAGGACGGCGCCGATGTAGAGGTCCCCTACCGATACACCCATGATGTCGCCCATCAAGATGAGGATGATGCTGGGCGGGATGATCTGCCCGAGGGTGCCGGAGGCGCAGATCGTCCCGCAGATGAGCCGCTTGTCGTAGCCCCGGCGGAGCATGGTGGGAAGCGAGATCATTCCCATCGTGATGACGCTCGCGCCGACGATGCCGGTGGACGCCGCGAGGATCGCCCCGACCACCACCACCGAGATGGCAATGCCGCCGCGGAGATGCCCGAAGAGCAGGGCCATGGTCTCGAGCAGTTCCTCCGCGATGCCGGATTTCTCGAGGGCGACGCCCATGAACACGAACAGCGGCACCGCGAGCAGCGTGAAGTTCGTCATCGTGCCCCAGATCCGGATGGGCAGGATGTTGATGAAGTCGGGCCGGAGGAGGCCGAAGGCGACGCCGAGCCCGCCGAAGAGGAGCCCGGTGAACGTGAGGCTGAAGGCGACGGGGAAGCCGAGGAAGAGGAAGGCGATCATCCCCGCGAACATGAACGCGGCGAGAATCTGGTCGAGCGGCAGGCCATCCATCGCCTCAGCTGGCCTCCACCCGCCCGGGCGTGGGCGCCTCCCAGCCCATCGCCCAGTAGAACGACTTGATAGTCTGTGAAACACCCTGGAGGAACAGGAGCAGGAAGCCCACTATGATCATGGATTTGAGCAGCCAGCGGAGCGGGAGCCCTCCCGGGTCGGGGGAGCCCTCCCACACCGACCATGCTGTCCACACGAAAGGCCAGGCGGAGTAGATGACGACCGCGCAGGACGGGAAGAAGAATAGCCAGAACAGGACGAAGTCGAGCAACGCCCGCCGCCGGGGCGAGAGCTTCGAGTACACGATGTCGACGCGGACGTGCTCGTCGTGCAGGAGGGTGTAGCCGGCGGCGAGGAGGTAGAGCGTGCCGAAGAGGTACCACTCGAGCTCTTGCGTGGCCCCGGACGTGATTCGGAACACATAGCGGCAGATGACGTCGCCGAACACGACGAGAACCATTCCCAGCGATAGCCACGAGACGCCGCGCCCGAACCGCTCCTGGAAGCGGTCTATCCTCCGGGCCAGCTCACGCATCACGCACCTCCTCCCTCAACACAGGACGGCCGACCCGTGAGGTCGGCCGCCCGTGCGATTGGATCGAGCTAGTTGCTCAGGGTGCTGTAGTACGCGCCCTCGACCTTGGCCCAGTCGGCAGTGGTGGCCACGAACTTCGTGTATGCGGCGGCCACCTTCTTGGCCAAGGGGCTCTTGTCGGCTTCCTCCTGCATGACCTGGGCGGCCACCTTCCGTGCCCCGTCGAGCAGGGCATCGGGGAACTTGATCAGCTCCACCTTGGTCTTGAACTCGGTGTTGAGACGCTGGAGCCCGGTCGCATTCTTGACGAAGTACTCCGCGTCGGAGCTCGCGAGGATCACCGCGGCGGCGTAATCGAGGGCCCGGCGGGAATCGACCGGCAGGCCGTCGTAGTGCTTCTTGTTGAAGCTGAACTCCGCGATGGAAGTGGCCTCCTGCCAGCCCGGGTAATAGTAGTACCGAGCCGCGTTCTGGAAGCCCAGCTTGAGGTCGTCGTGCGGCCCGATGAACTCGGCCGCGTCGATGGTCCCGCGCTCCAGCGCGGTGTAGATCTCGCCCGGCGGCAGGAGCACCACCGCCGCACCCGCCTTCGCGTACACCTTACCCGCGAGGCCGGGAATACGGATCTTGAGGCCCTTCAGGTCGTCGATGGTGTTGATCTTCTTCCGGAACCATCCGCCCATCTGGGGATTGGTCGACTGCCCGGGCCGCGGCACCACCCCGAAGGGCGCGTAGGCCTCCTCCCAGAGCGCGAGCCCGTCACCGTGCTGGTACCACGCGGTGTATCCCTGCGTGTTGAGCCCGAACGGCACGGACGTGAACCACTGCAGGGCGTTCTCCTTACCCGCCCAGTAGTACGCGGCTCCGTTGAACGCCTCGACGGTACCCTGCAGGCACGCGTCGAAGACGCCGCTGGCGGGCATCAGCTCTCCGCCCGCGAATACCTGGATCTTGAGACGGCCGCCGGTCAGATCGTCGACGATCTTGGCGAACTTCTGCGCATTGCCTTGCAGGATGTCGAGCGCCGGCGGCCACATGGTGGGCATTCGCCACTGGACCCGTGGCTGGGCGATCACGTTGGGAGCATCGATCACGGCCGCCGTGCCGGCGGCCACGAGCACTCCGCCGGCCTTCACGAGGAACCTTCGTCGCTGCATGGGGAGCCTCCCGCGTTGGGGTGAATGAGACCGCATCGTCGCTAGGCCGGCATCGCGGCGTAGGCGAGCACTTCGAGCCGGGTGCCGGGAACGACCAGGCCCGCCACCACCACGCACGCCCGGGACGGATACGGCGGCCGGAAGTAGCGAGCGTAGACCTCGTCGATCGCCGCCTTGTCCTCGATGCGGGTGATGTAGAGGATCACCTGGGCCACATCGTTCATGGTGGCGCCCGCGGCCTCGACGGCGCGCTGCAGGTTGCCCAGCGCCAGCTCCGCCTGCGCGGCGGCGCTCCCGGTCTCCGCCGATCCGTCGGGCCGGATGGGCAGGTGCGCGGTGAAGAGCATGCCATTCGCCACCACCGCATGGGAGAACGGTGCCGGCTCCGGGGCCAGGCCGGTCCGGACTACTTGACGCACTCGCGGCTCCTTTCGGTCGCCCCTCCCGATCGGGGCCGCGGCGGATTGTATCAGAACGAGCGGCGGGCGGCAGATTGACTCGAGACTCGGTCGGCGGCAGAGTCGGGGGGCGCGAAGGTCCTTGACCAGCGCGCGCGCCGTGCCCAATGGGGAACAGGAGACATGAAGACCCGGCGGCGTTCCGCCGGGATGCCGTCGATGGCCGCTTCTCGATCCGCGCGGCTACAGCGCGCGCTTGACGAACACGCCGCCCTTTACGATGGCGTGGATGTGCCCGGTGTTCTGGAAGACGCGCAGGTTCTTGAGCGGATCGCCGTCCACCACGAGCAGGTCGGCGTACTTGCCCGGCTCGACCGAGCCGATTCGGTCAGCCATTCTGAAAATTTCCGCGTTGACCATGGTGGCCGAGACCAGCACCTCCATCGGCTTCATCACCTGGCCCTTCAGCTCGAACTCCATCGCGCGCTGCGACTGCATGTCGCCGAGCAGGTCCGAGCCCGAGCCGATCTTGCATCCCGCGCGGTAGGCGTGGGTGAGGCCTTCCAGGCTCTTCTCGAGCGCCAGGTTGATCTTCTGGATCTGGTGGTCGCCGATGCCGTAGTTCTTGCCCTCGCGCGAGATGGCTTCGTAGGTCACCATGGTCGGCACGAGGTAGGCGCCCGCCTTCTTGATGGCCTGCGCGCCCGCCTCGTCCAGCAGGTTGCCGTGCTCGATGCAGCGCACGCCGGCCTGGATCGCGTTCCGGATCGCGGAGCCGGAGTAGGCGTGGGCCAGCACGTACTTGCCGACCGCGCGCGCCTCCTCCACCGCCGCCCGCATCTCGTCCACCGTGTACTGCGTCGTGTCGAGCTCGTCGCCGGGGGACATCGCGCCGCCCGAGGCCATGATCTTGATCTGGTCCACGTCGTGGCGGAGGTTCTCGCGCGCGGCCTTCCGCACCTCGTCGGCCCCATCGGCGATCATCCCCGCCATGCCCACGCAGCAGTCCACCGGCTCGATCCACTCCGAGCGGCGGCGCTTGTCGGCGTGCCCGCCGGTCTGCGAGAGCGGCCGCCCCGAGACCAGCATGCGCGGCCCCGGGTAGAGACCGGACTCGGCGGCCTCGCGGAAGCCGTAGTCGGCGCCGCCCGCGTCGCGCACGGTGGTGAAGCCCTGCATCAGGCACTGCTCCATGCGACGGAGGGCCTTCGCCGCGATGAGGCTCGGGGGGTTGTGGCGATGCTGCTCGGGGATGTTGCCCTCCACCGCGCACACGTGCACGTGCGCGTCGGTGAGGCCCGGCATGAGCGTGCGGCCCTTGAGATCCACCGTGTCCACCTTGCCGGGGAGCGGCCCGACCTTGCCGGAGGCGATCACGTCCTTGATGCGCTCGCCCTCCACCACGACTGCGGCGCCCTCCATGGGGTCCTTGCCCGTGCAGTCGATCAGGAACGCGTTGGTGAAGACCGTGATCGCCATGGGGCGCCTCCGGGACTCGGGGTTGAGGGGTCAGCGGCCGAATTCTAGCAGGCTTTCCCGTGACGCGGCGGGTCAGGAGACCTGTCCGCGCGGTGGGCATTCTGCCCTCGGGCCGGCCGGCGCCCAGGCCGGCAAGTACCTGAAAATATGGCTGAAATGGCCTGGCATTGGGCGTGCTTCTCCCCCTCGAGACATCAAACGAAAGGCGCGCGGCCGAGCGCGCCGAGCGAGGTGACACCGTGCCGATGGACAACTGGTACGACCTGGCGATCCGCGAGCTGTCGGACCTGACCGACCCCGCCAAGGAGATCCTGGCGGAGGCAGAACAGGCGTTGCCGGAGCCGATGCCCGAGGACGAAGAGCTGCCGGAGGCTCCGCCGCCGGCGCTCCGCTCGAATTGACGAGAAGTTCACGGGCGTGTGACACCCCGTCCGCGCCGCGAACTACCCTCGAGCCAGCAGCACCATCCTTGGCGAGGGAGGCTTCTCATGCGGCGCTGGATCCAGGTGGCGGCGGTGATGCTCGTGGCGGCGATGCCCGCGGTCGGGTACGCGCAGACCCCGAGCGGCGACAAGATGAAGGACGACAAGATGAAGATGGACGAGAAGATGAAGGACGACAAGATGAAGATGGACGAGAAGATGAAGGACGACAAGATGAAGATGGACGACAAGATGAAACAGGACAAGATGATGAAAGACGACAAGATGAAGAAGGACGGCAAGATGATGGACAAGGACAAGATGGACAAGAAGTAAGTAGGGCGCTCAAAAAGGTCCAGATGCGAGGCGGCGCCCGACGGCCGCACGCGAGGCGTACTCTCTGTACGTCGAGCGTGCGGACGAGGGCGCCAACGAAGCAGATGGGCCTTTTTCAGCGCCCTACCGCGCGAGCTTCGCCTCGTACATCCAGATGCGCTCATCCGCCCGCGGCGTCCACTCGATCCAGTTGGCGACCCCGTAGAGGTCGTGCTGCTGCCAGAGGAAGACCCACGGCGCCTCGTCCCGCACCTGCTGCTGGATCTCGGCCCACGCCTCGAGCCGCTTCTTGGGATCCACCACGGTGACCGCCTGGTTGATCTTGGCCTCGAGGGCCTCGTTGTTGCCGTAGGACGAATAGGTCTGCTTGCCGATGAAGAGCTGCTCGATGGTGTTCTGCGCGTCCAGCGCGGGCCCCCAGCCCAGGAAGAACATGTCCCCGGTGGTGCGGTTCTTGATCTTGTCCAGATGCGTGCCCCACTCGTTCACCACCACGTTGGTCTTGATGCCGACCCGCTGGAGCTGGGCCGCGATGGCGAGCGAGATGTCCTTGTCGAGCGGGTAGCGCCCGGACGGGGTGTCGAGCGTGAGCTGCAGCTTGGTCGGGTCCACGCCCGCTTCCTTGAAGAGGGCCTGGGCCTGCGCGGGATCGTACTTCCAGCACTGGGGCTTCGGCGAGTAGTCCACGTTGATCGGGGAGAGCGAGCCGCACATCTTGGTGGCCCGGCCCTTGAGCACCTGCTGGATCAGCTCGTCCACGTTCACCGAGGCGTGGATCGCCTTGCGCACCCGGATGTCCTGCATCGGCCCCGGCTTGAGGTTCACCAGCGCCAGGTAGTTGATGCGGGAGGAGACGGTGGCGCGCAGCCGGGCCTTGCCGCTCTTCTCGAGCATCTCCACGTTCTGGGGCGGCACGTCCTTCATGATGTCGATCTCGCCCGCCAGGAGCGCGGCGAGCCGGGCGCTGAACTCGGGGATGAAGCGGAAGGTCACCCGGTTCGCCTCGGCCGGAGTCTGCCAGTAGTCCGGGTTGCGCTCGACCACGAGCTTCTCGTCGCGGGCCCACTGCACGAAGCGGAAGGCCCCGGTGCCGATCGGCTTGGTCGCGAGCGCCTGCACGCCCTGGTCCTTGAGGGCCTTGGGCGGCATCGGGAGGAAGTCGCTGCCCGCGATGCGGTCGATGAGGCCGGGCCACGGCTTCTCGGTGACGAAGCGGACGGTGTAGTCGTTGACGATCTGGACCTCCTTCACCAGGGCCCAGCGCGGCATGTAGTGGGTCTTGTTCGCGGGGTCCTTGATGTAGTCCATGGTGGCCTTCACGCTCTGGGCGTCGAAGACCTCCCCGTTGTGGAACTTCACGTTGCGGCGCAGCGTGAACTCCCACGTGGTGTCGTTGACCACCTTCCAGCCGGTGGCCAGCATCGGCGACGGCTTGTAGGTCTTGGGATCGCGGTCCACCAGGCGGTCGTACATGTGCTCGACCATGTTGTTGGTGGTCCAGTCCACGATCGTGTTGGGCAGGAGCGTGCGCGGCTCGGCCGCGAAGGCCACCACGACCTCCTTGGCCCGGACCCGATCCTGGGCGGGGGCGGACGCCGCGAGGCCGAGCAGCACGGCGAGCGCGGTCAGTAGCGTCGTGAAGCGCCTCATGAAAGCCTCCTCGTTGGTTCGATGTTCAGACGCGGAACTTCGGGTCCAGCACGTCGCGCAGCCAGTCGCCCACCAGATTGATGCCGAGCGCGGTCACCGCGAGCGCGGCGCCCGGGAACGCGGCGAGCCACCAGGCCACGTAGAGATAGTCGCGGCTCTCCGAGAGCATGCTGCCCCACGCCGGCGTCGGCGGCTGCACCCCGAAGCCGAGGAACGAGATGGCGGCCTCGGCCACGATGAACTGGGCGAACTGGAGACTGGCCACGATCACGATGGACGGCGCCACGTTGGGCAGGATGTGCCGGAAGAGCAGCCGCGCCCGGCCGAGTCCCAGGGCCTGGGCCGCGTGCACGAACTCGCGCTCCTTCACCGACAGGACCTCCCCACGGACGACGCGAGCATACACGACCCAGCCCGCGACTGACAAACTCACGATGATGTTGCGCAATCCGAGCCCCACGATCGCGTTGATGGTGAGCGCGAGCAGGATGAACGGAAACGAGAGCTGCACGTCGGCCACCCGCATGACCACCGCGCCGAGCCACCCCTCGTAGTAGCCGGCGAGGAGGCCGGCGAGCCCGCCCACCACCGCGGTCAGCAGCACGCAGCAGAGCCCGATGAAGAGCGCCACCCGCGCGCCGTAGAGCACACGGGCGAGGAGATCGCGGCCGAGCTGGTCGGTGCCGAGCGGGTGGCCCGGGGTGCCGGGCGGCTGGAGGCCCACCGCGAAGTCGCTCCGCAGCGGATCCTGGCCGACCAGCAGCGGCGCGGCGACCGCGGCCACCACCACCAGCCCCGCGATGATGAGCCCGAGGACGCCGCGCCCGTGCCGCCGGAGGAAGGTCTTCACGCGCGGGCCGCCCGCGTCCGGGTGCGGGGATCGAGCCAGCCGTAGAGCAGATCCACCACGAGATTGATCAGGGTGTAGGTGACCGAGAAGATGAACACCGCGGCGAGCACCACCGGGAAGTCGCGATTGAGCAGCGCCTGCACCGTGAGCCGGCCGAGCCCGGGCCAGGCGAAGATGGTCTCGGTGATGACCGCGCCGCCCAGGAGCTGGCCGGTGTCGAGGCCGGCGAGGGTCACGATCGGGATCGCCGAGTTCTTGAGCGCGTGCTTGGCGATGACGACCCACTCCGCGAGGCCCTTGGCCCGCGCGGTGAGCACGAACTCCTCGTTGAGCGTGTCGAGCACCGAGGAGCGGGTGAGCCGCGCCATCCGGGCGGCGTAGAACGAGGCCAGCACCACGCACGGCATCACGAAGTGGCGCACGCCGCCGGTGCCCCCGGTGGGCAGCCAGCCGAGCTTGACCGAGAAGAGGTAGATCAGCATGAGGCCGAGCCAGAAGCCGGGGATGGCCTGGCCCAGCACCGCGGCGCCCATGCCGAAGAAGTCGAAGAGCGAGCCGCGGCGCACCGCCGAGAGCACGCCGACCGGCACCGCGATCAGGAAGGTGAGCCCGAGCGCGGCGAGCGCCAGGTAGAGGGTGGCGGGCAGCCGCTCCAGGACGAGACCGAGAGCGTCCTGCTTGTAGCGCAGCGACTCGCCGAAGTCGCCGTGCATCGCGCGCCCGACGAAGCGGCCGTACTGCACCGCCACCGGATCGTTGAAGCCCAGGCGCTCGCGGAACTCGGTGAGGTCCTTGGCCTGGATGTCCATGGGCAGGAATAACAAGACCGGGTCCCCGCCGAGGCGCATGAGGAAGAAGACGGCGGTCAGCGAGAGGAAGACGACGAGTACGGTCTGTCCGAGCCGGGACAGGAGGTAGGCGCGCACGCCGGGAGTATATAGTGGCCGGGTGTCTGTGGCCCGGGACCTGTCCGTATCGGCGGTGACCGCCGGCTTCGTGACCGTGCTGGTGGGGTTCGCCAGCTCGGCGGTGATCGTGCTCCAGGCCGCCGGCGCGGTCGGCGCGACCCCGGCCCAGGTGAGCTCGTGGATGCTCGCGCTCGGCCTCGGGATGGGGCTGACCTGCATCCTGCTCTCGCTCCGCTACCGGGCGCCGGTGGTCACGGCCTGGTCCACTCCCGGGGCGGCCCTGCTCGTGACCAGCGCCGCCGGGCTCACCATCGAGGAGGCCACGGGCGCCTTCCTGGTATCGGCCGCCCTGATCACGATCGCCGGCTTCTCCGGCTGGTTCGAGCGGGCGATGGACCGCATCCCGGTGGCGATCGCCTCCGGCATGCTCGCGGGCGTGCTGCTGCGCTTCGGGCTCGACGTGTTCCTGGCCATGCGAACCCGCTTCGCGCTCGCCTTCGGCATGTTCGCGGTCTACCTGGTCGCGCGGCGGCTGACCCCGCGCTACGCGGTGATCGCGGCCCTGGTCGCGGGCGTGGCGGTGGCCGCCGGCCAGGGCCTGCTGCGGCTGGACGAGGCGCGGCTGGCGCTGGCGGCGCCGGTCTGGGTGACGCCGCGCTTCACCGTCGGCGCCCTGATCGGGGTGGCCCTGCCGCTCTTCGTCGTCACCATGGCGTCCCAGAACGTGCCGGGCGTGGCGGTGATCCGCGCGTCCGGCTACGCGGTGCCGGTCTCGCCGATCATCGGCTGGACGGGCCTGGCCAATCTCGCGCTGGCCCCCTTCGGGGCCTTCGCGCTGAACCTGGCCGCCATCACGGCCGCCATCTGCATGGGCCGCGAGGCGCACGAGGATCCGCGGCGCCGCTACGTGGCGGCCATGGCCGCCGGGGCCTTCTACGTGGCGGTGGGCCTGCTCGGAGCCACGGTGGTCGGCCTCTTCGCGGCCTTCCCGCGCGAGCTCGTCGCGGCCATCGCGGGGCTGGCCCTCTTCGCCACCATCGGCAACGGGCTGGCCGCGGCGCTCCGCGACGAGAATCAACGCGAGCCGGCGCTCGTCACGTTCCTGGTGACCGCGTCCGGGGTGACCCTCTCGGGCGTCGGCTCCGCATTCTGGGGACTGGTGGCGGGGGTCGTGACCCTACTGACATTGCGGGCGGGCAGCCGTCGCGGCTAGCTCGACCCGGGAGGAATCCATGGCATCCAGTGAGAATCGGTCGGCGGTGCTGCCCGCGGTCATCGTGGGGCTCTGCCTCGTGGTGGGATTGGCGCTCGGCGGCTACTTCGTCGGCAAGGGGGCGATGCGGTTCCGGTCCGACAGCCGTGTCGTCACGGTGAAAGGACTGGTGGAGCGGGAGGTCAAGGCAGACCAGGCGGTCTGGACGCTCGGCCTGCGCCGGGCCAGCGAGAGCCTGCAGGACGCGCACACCCGCATCAGCGCGGACCGTGACGCGGCGGTGGCCTTCCTGCGCAAGCAGGGCTTCGCCGAGACCGAGATCGAGCGGCAGCCCACCCGCACGGTGGACAAGCTCGCCCGGGAGTACGGCCAGCCGCAGGCCGCCGACCGGTTCCGCTACGTGGTGACGACCTCGGTGGTGGTGAAGACCGCCAACGTGGACCTGGTGGGGACCGCCCTCGGCGCCACCGAGGAGCTGCTCAAGGCCGGTGTCATCCTGGACGGCGAGCGCGAGGGCGCGGCCAATCCGCGCTACGTGGTCTCCAAGTTCAACGACCTGCGGCCCCAGCTCCTGGCCGATGCCACCAAGAATGCCCGCGCGACCGCCCAGCAGTTCGCGGCCGACTCGGGGGCGCAGGTGGGCGTGATCCGCTCCGCCAACCAGGGCTCGATCCAGATCTTCGGGACGACCGGCAACGACGAGTCGGGCCCGTTCAGCCCGACCAGCACTCCGATGAAGCGCATCCGGGTGGTCAGTACCTTCGAGTTCGAGCTGCGCTAGCCGGGATGCCGACCGTCTTCTCCCACGCGGCGGTCCCGCTGGCGCTCGGGCTGGGCCTCGGGCGGGCGACCATCCCGCGACGGCTGCTGGTGGCCGGCGTGGTCGCCGCGGTAGTTCCCGATCTGGACGTCGTCACGTTTCAGCTCGGGATCCCGTACTCCGCCGACCTGGGCCATCGCGGCTTCAGCCACTCCCTGTTCTTCGCGGCCCTGGTAGGGCTCGCCGGCGCCGCCGGCCACCGCCTCCTCGGCGCCGGCGTCGCGCGGGCCTTTCTCTTCCTGTTCGCGGCCACCGCCTCCCACGGCGTGCTGGACGCCTTCACCAACGGCGGGCTCGGGGTGGCATTCCTCTGGCCCTGGTCGGGCGAGCGCTTCTGGGCGCCCGACGCCCTGCGGGTGGTCGAGGCCTCGCCGATCTCGGTGGCCCGGTTTCTCTCGGCGCGGGGACTGACCGTGCTGGGCTCGGAGCTGCGATGGATCTGGCCGCCGGCCCTGGCGATCGGCCTTATCCTGTTCGGGTTGCGTCGCGCGGGGGCGCGGGAAAGGACGGTCGGGTGAAGTACTGGGAAGACTTCGTGGTGGGGGAGGTCATCGAGCTCGGCTCGTGCTCGATCACGGAGGCCGAGGTGCTCGCCTTCGCGCGCAAGTACGATCCGCAGCCGTTTCACACCGACCCGGAGGCGGCGCGGGGGACCATCTTCGGCGGGCTCATCGCGAGCGGCTGGCACACCTGCGCCCTCCTGATGCGCCTCTCGGTGGACGCGAACCGCCGGGAAGAGGCGGCCGCCACCGGCTCGCCCGGCCTCGACTCCTGCCGCTGGCCCAAGCCGGTGCGGCCGGGCGACGTGCTGACCGGACGCACCGAGGTCCTCGAGACCTGGCCCTCGCGGAGCAAGCCGATCGGCTTCATCCGGCGCCGCAACGAGCTGGTCAACCAGCACGGCGAGGTGGTGGTGTCGGTGGTGGGGATCACCATGTACCGGCGGCGGCCGGCGGCATGAAGTACTTCGACGACGTGCAGGTCGGCGACGTCATGCGCTTCGGACGCTACGAGGTCACCCGGGACGAGATCGTCGAGTACGCACGGCAGTTCGACCCGCAGCCCTTCCACCTGGACGAGGACGCGGCGAAGGCCAGCATGTTCGGCGGGCTCATCGCGAGCGGCTGGCACACCGGGGCCATGTTCATCCGCATGGTGGTCGAGCACATGACCCCCGTGCACGCCACCTCCGGGGCCATCGGGTTCGACGATCTCAAGTGGATCCGGCCGGTGCGGCCGGGCGACGTGCTCTCGGTGGAGTCGGAGATTCGCGAGAAGATCGCGTCGCGGAGCCGGCCCGACCGGGGCACCGTGAAGATCGAGAGCCGGATCATGAACCAGCAGGGGGAGGTGGTGATGAGCCTCGTCTCGCTGGTGATCTACCTGCGGAGGTGACCATGCGCGGCCTCGTCGCCTTCAACCTATGGCAGTGGATCGACCAGAACCGGGCCACCTTCGAGCCGCCGGTCGGCAACAAGGTGATCTGGGAGGATTCGCAGTTCACCGCGATGGTGGTCCGCGGGCCGAATGCCCGCCGCGACTTCCACGTGGATCCCTCCGACGAGATCTTCTACATGCTGCGCGGCGCGATGCGGCTCGAGTACATGGAGGCCGGCCGGCGGCACGAGCAGATCATCCGGGAGGGCGAGCTGTGCCTGCTGCCGGCGCTCGTGCCGCATTCCCCGCACCGCCCGGCCGACACCTGGGGCCTGGTGGTCGAGGTGAAGCGGCGGCCCGAGCAGACCGAGTCCCTCCTGTGGTTCTGCGAGCGGTGCGATCGGCGCCTCCACGAGGTGACGATGCACGTGGCCGACATCGAGGGGGAGCTGAAGGCCGCCATCGAGCGCTTCGACGCCAGCCTCGCGCTGCGCACGTGCGGCGGCTGCGGCCACGTCCATCCGGATCGGACGCCGCTCGCCGAGCCGATCGCGTACAAGGGTGAATCCTGACGCGGAATGTCAGGAAGAAACTACCGAGTCGGCTCGAGGCCGCACGCGATCATCAAGCGGTCTTCAGCGGTTCGATCTGTATCCTGCTTCAGATGGCTCGGCGTGGCGGCGCTGGTCGAATGTACATCACGCGATTGCGGCCGGCCGTCGACCCGGTCAGCGCGGAATATCTGCTGACCTTCGGCTCGGGACGCAGCACCGAGATCGCGCTCAGTCTCGGCAGCGTGAGAGGGCTGGACGCGCTGACCGACGTGTTCCGCGCCGGACACGTCCCGCTCGGCGAGATCGAGCGGGCGTGGAGGGTGCTCGCGACCGAGACGCACTACGTGGTGCGGGTCAGCCTGACGCGCGAGCTCCTGACGATGCTCGACGTCCACTGAGGCTCGGCGAGACTCAGCGCACCGAAGCCGCGAAGATCCGCCGATAGTTCCCCCCGATGATCTTGGCGGTGTCGGCGGGAGTGAAGCCGCCGCGGAGCATCGCGTCGACCAGGATCGTGAAGCGGTCGTAGGTCGGGAAGAGACCGGGGCCGGAGGCGGCATCGGTGCCGATGCTCACGTGGTCCACGCCGACCACGTCCGCCATCTCCTTCAGCCCGTCCACGTAGAGCTCGGGCGTCGCGAAGAAGTGCCAGATCCCGATGGAGCCGCCCGTGCCGGCTACGGTCCGGGCGTGATCCGGCGTGATCTGCCGCTCCACGAGCGGGGTCTCGCCCTGGGCCCGGGAGTCCCGCAGCGCGGTGTGCGAGAGGAGCAGCGGCTTGCTCCCGACCTTCGCGGCCTGCTCGACGGTGTCGGCGGTCGCGTGCGCCACATCCACGACGACGCCGAGCCGGTGGCACGCGCGGATGACGTCGGCCCCGAAGGGGGTGAGGCCGCCGTGCGTGACGCGGCCGGTCTGGAAATCGCCGATGTCGTTCGGGGTGTAGTGGACGAGCTGCATGGTGCGGACCCCGCGCCGGTACGATTCCTCGAGCCGCTCGAGCTTGCGCTCGAGGAAGTCCAGGCCCTCGATGTCCAGGATGATCGCGGGGGCGCCGGCCTTGTGGGCCGCCTCGAGGTCCGCCACCGTGAGGACGCGGCGAATGCCGTGCTTGGCGGTCAGCGTATCGAGCCAGTCGAGGCGCTCCTGGTGGTACTGGTAGAGGAAGCCGGGCTCGGGCTCGCGCAGCGCCCGGAGCACGTTGCCGGCGTCGCGCCCGAGGATCGGCCCGTCGGGCACGTCGGCCAGGCAGAGCACCGCGATCCCGCCCGCGCGCATGCCGCGGGCGAGATCGTCGCTCGGGCGCGCGGTGCGGGAGGTGATGCCATTCGGGCCCGCGTGGGTGTGCACGTCGATCGAGACGTGCTCGCGGAGCAGGCGCCGCGCGGCGGCGTACGGCTCCGCGGCCGCCGCCGGCGCGTCGGACCGGGTCCCCGCGTGCCCGGCGAACATCGCGGAGGTGGAGGTGAGCCGCGTGCTCCCGTGACCGCAGCAGTGCATGGCGCGCTCCTTCCAGGCGTCGCGGCCGGGATCCATGGACAGGCCGGGGCGCAGTTCGGTACTGTACCACTCGCGATGAGACCCGGCTCCGGTCTGGTCCTGGCGCTGCTCTTGTCCGCGTGGCCGGCGACGGCTCACGCGCAGCTGCCGCCCCCCGGCCCCCCCACGCCGGACCAGACACGCCTGCGCGAGATCTACAAGGAGCTGGTGGAGATCAACACCACCGACTCGGTGGGCGACAACACGGCCGCCGCCCGGGCGATGGCGGCCCGGCTCAAGGCCGGTGGCTTTTCAGATGCCGAGCTGCAGATCATCGTTCCGCCCGGCGCGCCGCGGAAGGGCAACCTGGTGGCGCGGCTCAAGGGGACCGGGGCGAAGAAACCGCTGCTCCTGCTCGCCCATCTCGACGTGGTCGAGGCCAGGCGCGAGGACTGGGAGCGCGATCCGTTCAAGCTGGTCGAGGAAGACGGGTACTTCTACGCGCGCGGCTCGGTGGACGACAAGGCGATGGCCGCGATCTTCGTGGCCAACCTGATCCGCTACAAGAAGGAAGGCTACGCGCCGGAGCGCGACCTGATCCTGGCCCTGACCGCGGACGAGGAGCTCCGCTCGCCGTGGAACGGGGTGAGCTGGCTCCTCAAGCACCACCGCCCCCTGATCGAGGCGGAGCTCGCGCTCAACGAGGGCGGCGGCGCCGAGATGACGCGCGATGGGCGCCCGGTGCTGCTCCGCGTGCAGGCGGCCGAGAAGGTGACCGTGAGCTTCCGTCTCGAGAGCAAGAACCCGGGCGGCCACAGCTCGATGCCACGCAAGGACAACGCGATCTATCAGCTCGCGGAAGGGCTCGCGCGCTTCGCGCGCCACGAGTTCCCGGCCAGGCTGAACGAGATCACCCGCGGCTATTTCCAGCGGAGCGCGCCGCTCCACGCCGGCGCGGTGGCCGACGACATGCGCGCGGTCGCGAAGGACGGCGCGCCCGACCCGCAGGCCGCCGCCCGCCTCTCGGCCGTCCACGCGTTCTACAACTCGATCATGCGGACGACCTGCGTGGCCACGCGCCTCGAGGGCGGCCACGCGAGCAACGCGCTGCCCCAGACCGCGCGCGCGGTCGTGAACTGCCGCGTCCTCCCGGGGGAGCCGATCGACCGCGTACGGGAGGAGATCGTGAAGGCCCTGGGCGATCCGGGCATCACGGTGACCCAGATGACCGAGCCGGAGCTGAGCCAGCCGTCGTCGCTGCGTCCCGACCTGATGCAGGCGGTCGAGGCCACGACCACCGCGCTGTGGCCGGGCATTCCGGTGATCCCCACCATGAGCACCGGCGCGACCGATTCGCGCTTCCTCCGCAACGCGGGCATTCCCGCCTACGGCGTGTCCGGCCTCTTCCTGGGTCCCGACGACGCGCGGTCGCACGGGCTCAACGAGCGGATGCCGGTGCAGTCGCTGTACGGCGGCCACGAGTTCCTGTACCGCCTGGTCAAGGTCCTGGGCGGCGGGCGCTAGGCCCCGTCACCGCGCGACGCAATCGCGAGGATGGAGCTGGACGTCTCCTTCCACGATCCCCGCCGCCCGGAGCGCGGCCACCGCGCGGCTCCGGCCGCGATTCCACTCGAACCAGCGGCACGAAGCGCCGCGGGCGACCTGTCCGTAGCGCTGCCGAAGCCCGACGCGCACCGCGTCGGCCTGGGCGGGCGATAGCTGAGGCATCGTCCGGACCAGGGCCGGCGCCGCGTTCGGCGAGAGCCCCCAGACCAGATACGCGGTGTCGAGCTGTCCGGTCCGGAGGAAGCGTCCCGCGTTCTGACGGACGATCCACGCTTCGTGGTTCCAGTAGATCAGCACGATCATCGCGACGGCGGCGATCGCGGCCGCGCGCCGCGCGAGCCACCCCGCCTTCAAGCCGCGGGACAGCCGCCAGCCGAGCAGCCCGAGGAAGAGCGCGACCCCGACCATGTAGACGTGGGCGTAGAGCCGCGCGGTCGTGAACCCGTAGGCGGACTCGTAGAGCCAGAGGCGGCGGAGCGCCGAGATCAGGAGGATCTCGACCTCGACGACGACCGCGATGGCCAGGAGGCGCGCCCACCGCTCGCGCGGGCCGCGCGCGGCCCAGTGCTCGAGGGTCACCAGCAAAATCGTGCAGAGGGTCGCCACCGTGCTCAGCTCGGCGAATCCCCGGCGGGCGTATTCCGAGAACGTCACGCCCGATCCCGCGACGACCGGGGCGTTGCCGAACAGGTAGCTCAGCTGCAGGAGGAGGAACGCGGCGAAGAGGGTGCCGACCGCGCCGAGCACGACGAGGCGCTCGGTGTCGGCGAGGCGCGGGGCCGGAGCCGGCTCCACGAACGCCGGAGCCGGGACGCTCGCCCGGCGCATGACGATCCCGCCGCCTCCCAGGGCAAGGGCGAAGAGGGCGCCCCAGAACATGAGCCGGGGCACGAATTCCAGGCGGGCCAGCGCCTCGGTCAGGCCATCGCGCAGGGTGGCGAGCACGGGATCGGCGTTGGCGAGGATCAGCGTGAACAGGCCCACCACCGGAAGCGCCAGGAGCGCGCCCCGGCAGAGCGGCCGGTAGCGAGGCGTCGCGACGAGCCCGATCATCTCGTGGGCGCGTCGGATCGCCTCCGCGAGCACCAGGAGGGGTGCCGCCGCGGGCGCCCACAGCATGAAGGGCGCGGTCAGCCGCTTCCACCCCAAGTCGCCGGCCAGGAGCACCGCGATCGCCAGGAGCACGGCCACCGCGCCGACGATGACGGCATGAGCGGCCGGCGCGACGGTGATGGCCGCCGCCGCCGCGAAGGCCACCGCGAGGGCGAGCGGCAGGAGGGAGGCCCGCATCGGCGAGGGCGCCACCCGGGCGCAGAGCAGGATGCCGCTGACGACGGCCAGTGTCCACGCGCCCCAGTTGAGTCCGGGGGCCGCGTCGAACAGGACGCCGGTGCCGAGCCCTCCCAGCGCGAGCGCGACGGACCACAGCAGGAGCGGGCGTGCCATGAGGCTCACCGCTTCCCCGATTCCGACAGGGCGCCGAAGCGGCGGTCCCGCGTCCGGAACTCGGCGACGGCCGCCGCGAGGTCGTCCCCGTGGAAGTCGGGCCACATGCGAGCCGTGAAGAAGAACTCGGCGTACGCGCTTTCCCACAGGAGAAAGTCGCTCAGGCGCTGCTCGCCGCCGGTGCGGATCAGCAGCTCCACGTCGGGCGCGGGCGCGCCGTGGGCCTCTCCGAGTCGATGCGCGAAGCTCTCGCGCGTCAGGTGGTCGAGCCGGCCGAGACGGGCCGCCTCGAGGATCGCGTCGCGCGAGGAGTAGTCGACGGCGACCCGGAGGTGCAGGCGATTCGCTCGCGCCGTGATCGTCTCGGCGGCCGAGATCGCCGAGACCACCCTGGAGGGCAGCCGGTCCCGGCGCCCGATCACGGACAGTCGCACGTCGTGGGCGAGCAGCGGTGCCGCTTCGTCTCGCAGGAACCGCTCGAACAGCCCCATCAGGATCTGCACCTCCTCCACCGGCCGGGCCCAGTTGTCGGAGGAGAAGGCGAACAGGGTCAGGGTGCCGATCCCGACGCCGGGCGCGGCCTCGACGACCCGCCGGATCGCGTCGACCCCCGCATGGTGTCCGGCCGCGCGCGGGAGCCCGCGGTCGAGGGCCCACCGTCCGTTGCCGTCCATGATGACGGCCACGTGGAGTCCCGGGTGTCGAGGGTGCGAAGTACTTTGCATGTCAAAGTCTCCTGGCAAAAAAATTTGGTTCCGCGTCAGCGCTTGAGCGTGTCCCGCGTCGCCCGGATCAGCGCTTCCATGTGGGTCAGGTACCGGGTGAGCTCGCGGCGGCCGACCGGGGTGAGGCGGTACTCGGTCCGCGGCCGCCGACCGTCGAAGGTCTTGGTGCAGGTGACGTACTCCGCTTCCTCGAGCTTGCGGGCGTGCACGCTCAGGTTGCCGTCCGTCGTCTCCAGGAGCGCCTTGATCTCGTTGAACGTGAGCGATTCGGCGGCGGCGAGGGCGCTCACGATGCCGAGACGGATGCGGTGATGGACGAGGTTGTCGAGGCTCCCCGACCCTCGCGGCGTGCCGCGCCCGCCGGCGGCCCGCGGCGACGAGGCCCGCCCCGCCGAAGCCTCCGATCGCTGCCGTCGCGCCGCGCTCGAATCAGCCACCGTGCTTCCTCCCCACGATCACGCCGAAGGCGACGTGCAGACCGCCGAAGCCGCCGACCAGGAGCCAGTTGCTCCACGGGAGGGGCAGCAGCAACCCCACCGCGCCCAGACTCATGAACGTGATGCCGATGATCGGGACGACCCGCACCGACCAGGCGCCGGCCGCGACGAGCCCGGCTCCGTAGAGCAGGAGCCACGTCCCCGGCAGGAGATCGAAGCGCTCGGCCCGCGCGAGGGCTCCCGTCAGAAGGGCCCCCGAGATGACCGCGGGGGCGAGACTCAGGGCGAACTTGCTGGCCGGCCCCGGGATCAGCGGCTGACGAGCGGCGTGCGTCTTCCGCGCGGTGGAGAACGCGCCGATCAGCGCCGAGACGGCGGCGGCCGCCACCCACGCCGTCAGCCAGCCCAGGTGGGTGGGTTGTCGCGCCGCCAGGATCCCGGAGGCGGTCGCGATGACGCCGATCAGGATCAAGCCCCAGCCGGAGAACGCCGAGAACGAGGAGACGTTCTCCATGGTCTCCCGGATGAAGCGAAGATCGGCCATCGCGCGGGCGTGGAGCGCGGGGGATTCGGAGAGGGGCTGGTTCGAAGACGTCATCGATTCACGTATAGCGTGGCTCGATTCATTGTGTCAAGTACTTTGAAATCCAGAGCCTCGGTCCGCCGCCCGGGCCGTGCTAGGCTCCCGGGATGCCAGAGCCGACTCCTCGCGACGTCCGGGCCTGGATCGACGAGGCCGAGCGCATCGTGGCCCTGACCGGCGCCGGCATCTCCACCGACTCCGGCATCCCCGACTTCCGCGGCCCGCAGGGCGTCTGGACCCGGGATCCCGGCGCGGAGAAGCTCGCCACGCTGCAGAACTACCTGGCCGATTCCGAGGTGCGCAAGCGCTCCTGGCGCAGCCGCCTCGACTCACCGGTGTGGAAGGCCGAGCCCAATGCGGGACACCGGGCCTTCGTCGAGCTCGAGCGGCGGGGCAAGCTCGACACGCTCATCACCCAGAACGTGGACGGGCTCCATCAGGCCGCCGGCTCCTCGCCCGACCGGGTGGTCGAGATCCACGGGACCATGCGCGAGGTGGTGTGCCTGGACTGCGGCGAGCGCGCGCCCATGGAGCGAGCGCTCGCCCGGGTGCGCGCGGGGGAGGACGATCCGCCCTGCCGATCGTGCGGCGGCGTCCTCAAGTCCGCGACGATCTCCTTCGGTCAGGGGCTCGTGGCCGAGGACCTCGAGCGCGCCCAGCAGGCCGCCGCGCGCTGCGACCTGATGCTCGCGGTGGGCACCAAGCTGTCCGTGTTTCCGATCGCGGGGGTGGTCCCGGTCGCCAGGCACGCGGGCGCGCGCGTCGTCATCATCAATGCCGAGCCGACCGACATGGACCCGCTGGCGGATGCCGTCCTGCGCGGCTCCATCGGCAGTCTCCTGCCGCCTCTTGTAGGACCTGCAGCCCGGATGACCGGACGGTATGGTGGGCGGAGTCTCGAAGAGCCTACCTGTTTCCGACCGCCTCACGGTAGCGCGCCTCGGCCGCGGTCACGAGGACGCCTGGGGGAATTGCCGATGGTTGGTCGCATCACGCGTCTCGGCGCCGATGTCACCGCGAGGGCGGTGGGGGATCCTCTTGCTGGCCGCCGGGATCCTGATGTCGGCGGCGGGCGGAGGTCACGCGCAGGCCCCGGGTGCCCCGGGGCCCGCGGGCCCCGTCGCCGCGGCGCCGCCGAAGGCGCCCCGGGATCCTGCCTCCGGACGAGTTCGGCCGCACGACCCCGCGCGGCACCGTCCGGGGCTTCCTCACCGCCACGGATCGCCGCGACTACGAGCGCGCGGCGGCGTATCTCGACCTGAGCCGCTTTCCGGCCGACGAGGCGGCGAGGCAGGGACCGATCCTGGCGCGCCACCTGCGCGTGGTTCTGGACCAGGCCTTGCCGGTGGATCCCGCCGAGCTCTCCGATGAGCCGGACGGCCTCCTCCACGACGGCCAGCCGCCCAGCCGCGAGGTGATCGGCCGGATCGAGACGAAGAGAGGCGGCGTGACCCTCTTCCTCGACCGCGTCCCGGGCGAGGACGGCGTGCCGATCTGGAAGATCGGCCCCGGAACCTCGGCCCGGATCCCGGCGCTGTACGCGGAGATCGGCTACGGGCCGGTGGGAGATCGCCTCCCGCCGATGTTCGTCGAGGTGCGCGTTCCTCGAGATCGCGCTGTGGCAGTGGATCGCGCTGCTGTGTCTCGTGCCCGTCTCACTCCTCGTGGCCTCGCTCCTCGTCATGCCGATCATGTGGCTCTTCCGCGCGCTTTCCACCCGCGGTCAGCCGGCGGGCGTCTTGCAGACCTGGAGGCGGCGCGCGCTCCGATCCGTCTGCTGATCGCGGTGGCCCTGTTCCACGTGACGCGCCGCCTGCTCGGCCTCGCGGTGGCCGTGCATCACGCCTTCGTGACGGTCGAGGAGGTGGTCGTGGTCGTCGGGGTGACGTGGCTCCTCCTGCGCCTGGTCGACGTGGGCGGCGACAAGCTCGTGGAAGGGCAGAGCCACGAGGCGAAGATCGCGGTGGCCGGTCTGGCCCAGCGGGCGCTGAAGCTCCTGGTGCTCCTGCTCGGGTTCTTCTCGCTGCTCGAGGCGATGGGCGTGCACGTCAGCGCGCTCATCGCGGGGCTCGGGGTGGGCGGCATCGCTCTCGCGCTCGCCGCGCAGAAGACCGTCGAGCACCTCTTGGGGGCGCCTCGCTGGTCGCCGACCAGCCGGTGCAGGTGGGCGACTTCTGCCGGTTCGGCGAGCAGCTCGGCACCGTCGAGCGGATCGAGCTCCGATCGACGCAAGTCCGCACGCTGGACCGGACGGTGGTCTCCATCCCGAACGGCGGTTCGCGTCGCTGCACATCGAGAACTTCGCCAAGCGGGATCGGATCTGGCTGCACGCGACGCTGCGGCTCCGGTACGAGCACCGTGTGGGACCGGACCGCCTTCCGGATCCTGTATCAGGGATTCCACATGACGGTCACGGACGTATCCCAGGTGGGGGTCCCGATCACCATCAGCAAGTGATCGCCCCGGCCGTGCTAGGCTGCCGGGGTGCCTTCGCCGCCCGCGACCACGCGCCCCAACCTGCTCGTGATCCTGATCGACGACCTCCGCTTCGACGAGTTCGGCGCGGGCGGGCATCCGTACATGCTGACGCCCCACGTGGACCGCCTCGCCCGCGAGGGCGCGATGTGCCCCAATGCGTTTCACACCACGCCACTGTGCTCGCCCAACCGGGCGTGCATCGCGACCGGCCAGTACGCGAGCCGCCACGGCATCATCGACAACGTGGCGCGCGACGCGGCGAGCCACCGGCTGCCGAACTACCACCTGGAGCTGCAGCGCCTGGGCTACGAGACCGCGCACGTGGGCAAGTGGCACATGGGCAACGACGGCTCCCCGCGCCCCGGCTACGACCGCTGGGTGAGCTTCGACGGGCACGGCAAGCTCTTCGATCCGGAGCTGAACGTGGACGGCGAGCGTCGCGCGGCGCCGGGCTACGTGACCGACGTGCTGAACGCGGAGGCCCTGGCATTCGTCGAGCGCCCGCGCCCGAAGCCGTGGAGCCTCTTCTTCGCCCACAAGGCGGTGCACCCGGACGCGCACCAGGCCGCCGACGGCACGCTCGACCTCACGCGCCACGGCGGCTACAAGCCCGCGGTGCGCCACCAGGATCTCTACCGGGGCCGCGTGTTTCCCCCGCGGCCGAACGTGCTGCCGCCCGAGGAGGTCGTGCGGGAGAAGCCGGCCTGGGCGGAGGCCTTCCGGCTCAAGGCGACGGAGCGCGCCCAGGCGGTGCTGGCCGCGATCCACGCGGGGACGCAGGAGGAGATTCGCCTGCGCGCGTGCATGATGGCGTCGGTCGACGAGGGCATCGGGATGCTCCTCGACGCGCTCGAGCGCACCGGGCAGCTCGACCGCACCTGCATCGTCTTCCTCGGCGACAACGGCTACTTCTTCGGCGAGCACGCGCTCGGGCCGGAGCGGCGCTTCGCCTACGAGGAAGGGATCCGGTCGCCCTTCCTGGTGCGCTACCCGCCGCTGGTGCGCGCGGGCAGCCGGCCCGACGCGCTCGTGCTCGCGCTCGACATCGCGCCCACCATGCTCGAGCTCGCGGGCGGGACGCCGGGCCCGCAGGTGCAGGGGCGCTCGCTGGTTCCGCTGCTCGGGGGCCGGCGCCCGGCCGACTGGCGCACCTCGTTCCTCGTCGAGTACTGGAGCGAGAACGCGATGCCCTGGCTGGTGGGGATGAGCTACAAGGCGGTGCGCACCGAGCGGGCCAAGCTCATCCACTGGGTCAACCGCGACGGGGTGGACGAGCTGTACGACCTCGTCGCCGATCCCTACGAGCTGCGCAACCTCCACGACGAGCCGGCGCGCGCGCCCGAGCGGGACGCGCTGCGCCGCGAGCTGGCCCGGCTGGTGGCCGAGGCGCTCGGGCTCTGAGCCGTCAGCGTCCGCTCGAGGCCGCCGGCGCGCCCGGGTAGCTGACCGAGAGGCCCGCCCCCGCGTCGCTCTGGATGCCGTAGGGCGGAATCGGGTAGCGCAGGCCGTTCTTGCTGAGCGCGGCCAGGCCCTCCACCACCTTGGGCAGGAAGCGCGGCGGGATCGCCATCAGGAGCTCGTCGTCGGCCACGCCGCCGTAACGGCGCTCCGCGTAGCAGGGAATGGTCAGCGCGGGCTCGCCGGTCTTGAGGGCCTTGCCCCAGGAATCCGCGCAGGCCGACTCGCCCACCGACGTGAACGCCATCTTCTTGTAGCCGATCCACTGCAACCCGTTGATGAAGAAGATCATCTGACCCGGCGTGCCGTAGATCAGGCAGATGTCGGGCGGGTCGAGGCGCCCGGAGGTGAGGGGGGCCACCGCCATCGCGCGGTAGCGTCCGTGTGGCACGCAGTCCATCGCGTGCTGGTGGAGGCTCGCGTCCTCCTGGGTCTTGAACCACACGCCGGCCATGCGCTTGCCGGAGAGCCACTCCTCGTCCTGGGGATGGAGCCCGATCACCGCGCCGCACTGCGCGCCGACGAGGTCGGCCATCGTGATGCCGACCGTCCAGCCGAGCTGGCGCGCCTGGGCCACGATCTGGTCGGTGGTGTGCTTGCTCTTGGGCCGGCGGATCTTGGGGATGGCCTCCATCTCCTCGACGGTCTCGAAGAGCTTCATGCCGATGGGGATCGTGCGCAGGCGCAGGTACTGGTTGAGGCCGTTGACGATGGCGTCCCAGTCGTAAGTCTCGGTGGTCATGGCGTTCTCCAGGGGCGATGGCGGTCGTGGGGCTCAGGGCCGGCCATCGACCGCGCGCCGGAGCTGCTCCAGATGATTGTCGTCGTGGCCGGCCAGGCTCGCCACCCATTCGGCGAGCTCCATGCGCCCCCGCGCCAGGTGGATGCCGGCGCGCCGCCATTGCCGGGGCTCGAGGGCGCCGAGCAGGTCGATCACCTCGCTCCGCCGCCGGCGAAACGCCTCGAGCGCCGCGGGGCCGTCGCAGCGCGCGTACTGGCGCTCCTCCGCCCATCGGTCCGGATCGAGCGGATGGCCGATCGCGCCGCCGATGCCCCAGCGGGCCAGCGCGTCCGGGGTCGCGCTGAGCGTCAGGATCGGCGGATCCTCCACCGCGAGGATGGTCTGGAAGCGGACCAGGAAGAGCTCCTCGACATCCCGAAGATGACACACGATTTCTTTCGGGGCCCAGCTCCGCGGCTCCGCGCGGCGCGACAGGGCTCGATCGTCCTTGCCGTCTAGCAAGCTGGCCACCTCGGCGGGCGTGCTCCGGAGCCGCGCGAGCCGATCGCCGACGGGCCGGGTGAGGTACTCCTCCATGGTCGGCATGACGGTCGCCGGGCGTGAGCCTACGGCTTGAACTCCTGGTCGAGGATCTCGGTGATGAACCGGTCGAGCGAGACCGGGTAGAACCTGACGTTGGGGGCGAGGATCACGCCGGTATTGATGACCTCCCGCTGCGCGAGCTCGTCGAGCGCCCGCTCGACCTGCGCCTGCGGGTTGCGGTCCCAGCGCTGGATCTTGAGGTCCTCGCTCTCGAGCGTCACCTGGTGGCGATTCGAGTAGGCGAAGGAGAAGACCCGCGCGATCAGGGCCTCGTCCATCAGCTCGCTCTCCTTGAAGAGATCGCCGTAGGTCTGGCCCGCGCGCCCGGGGGCCAGCACCAGGCGCGGGGAGACCTTGATCTTGCCGCGGATCTCGACCGACGAGGCGGGCTTCGCCTCCTGCGGGCCCACCAGGATATAGGGCAGCACGTGGTAGCCCGCGATGATCCCGGCCACCGGCTTGCGCAGGATCTCGGTGGTCTCGAAGAGATGCTTGAGGAACTCCGGGTCGTGCTGCTCGCCGAACATGAGGGGGCGCTATCCGCGGAACACGGAAGCTTCCATGCAGTCGAAGCCGAAGTCGTGCTCGCGGCTCTCGTAGCGGCCGCCCGCGCGCACGTGCTCGAGGTAGGGCTTCACGTCGCGGCGGAACATGCCGGTATTGTCGGCCACGACCAGGGCGCCCCGGCGCAGGCGCGGCTCCACCGCGCGCAGGTAGTCGAGGTAGTCCTCCTTCTTGGCGTCGATCAGGAAGAAGTCCACCGGGCCGCGTAGCAGCGGCAGCACGCGCAGCGCGTCGCCCGCCACGACCTTCACGCGGGAGCCGAGGCCGGCGGCCTTCGCGTTGTACTCGACGAACTTGGCGAGGTAGGGATTCTGCTCCACGCAGGTGAGCCGACCGCCGCGGGCCAGGTGGCCGGCCACGAGGATCGCGGAGTAGCCGAACAGCGAGCCCACCTCGATGCCCCGGCGCGGCTTGTGCTTGAGCAGCAGGCGGCGCAGCACGCGCCCCTTCTCGCGGCCGATCACCGGGAGGGTCCACTCGGTGACGGCTTTATCCATCAACCGCAGCATCCGCTGAGCGGTCTTGGTCATGCGCGCGCGGGGATGCGCTCGCGCACCCCGTCCGGGAGCGGATAGCGGCGGTCCCACTTGCCCGCTTTCACGAGCTGGCCGGGGAGGCCGCGCCCGACGATCTGCTGCACGCGCTTCGAGGTCTCGATCAGCGCGTCGAGATCCACGCCGGTCGCCACCCCCATCGCGTGCAGGCAGTGGATCAGATCCTCGGTGCACACGTTGCCGGAGGCGCCGGGCGCGAAGGGGCAGCCGCCGAGCCCGCCGATGGAGGCGTCGAAGTGGGTCACCCCGTGCTCCATCGCGGCCAGGATGTTCGGGATCGCCATCGCCCGCGTGTCGTGGGTGTGGAGCGTCCACTCGACGCCGGGGAAGCGCGGGACCAGGCGCTCGAGGACGCGGCCGACCTGCGCGGGATTGGCCATGCCGGTGGTGTCGGCCAGGCCGATGCCGCGGGCGCCCAGGTCCACCAGGCGCGCGACCACCGACTCGAGATGGGCGACCGGCACGTCGCCCTCGAAGGGGCAGCCGAACGAGCAGGAGATGCCGGAGACGACCGGCACGCCCGCGCGGCGGGCCACCTCCGCCACCGCGCCGAGCTTGGCGAGCGACTCCGCGATGGTCATGTTCACGTTGGCCAGGTTGTGGCTCTCGCTGGCCGAGACCACGGTGTGGATCTCGTCCACCCGCGCGTCCACCGCCCGCACCGCGCCCTTGTCGTTGGGCACCAGCGCCGAGTAGATCGTGCCCGGCCGCCGCGTGATGGCGGCCATGACCTCGGCCGCGTCCCGGAGCTGGGGGATCGCCTTGGGCGACACGAACGAGGTCACTTCTATGCGGGGGAGGCCGGCCGTGGATAGCCGGTTCACCACGTCGATCTTGTCCGCGGTCGAGATGAACTCGGGCTCGATCTGGAATCCGTCCCGCGTCCCTACCTCGCAGATCGTCACGCGCTCGGGCATCTTCATCGGTTGGTCTCCTGTGTCGCTTCCCACTCGTCCTTCAGGATCTCACCCACCCAGGCGTCGTGCCAGCGGCCGTCGACGAAGTAGTGGTGCCGCAGCACCCCGGCCTGGCGGTAGCCGGCGCGCTCGAGCCCGCGGCGGCTCGCCTGGTTGGCGAGCACGACCCGGGTGGTCACGGTCTCGAGCCCCAGCTCGCGGAAGGCGTAGCCGGTGCGCAGGCGCATCGCCTCACCCGCGTAGCCCTTGCCCCACTCGTCCTTCTCGCCGATCAGAATGCCGCTCTCCGCACGGCGATTGCGCCAGTCGATGTGCTCGAGCCCCGCGCTGCCGATGAGACGGCCGTTGTGCTTGATCACGATCGCCCAGATGACCTGGTGCGGGTCCTTGCCCACCTGCTCGAGCCACTCCGCCTCCGCCTTCGGGGTGAAGGGGAAGCGGTAGAGCAGGTAGCGCGTGACCTCCATGTCGGCGAACCACCGCTCGTAGGCCGGGAAGAACTCCACCCGCGGCGGCTCGAGCCGGACGCGCTCACCTTCGAGGATCGGACCTAACATCGCTCCTCTCGTCAGACCACCCCTCACCCTGCCCTCTCCCCTGAGGGGAGAAGGGGAATGAGGTGGGGACTGCCCTCAATATGACCGGGGCATGCCGAGGACGTGCTCCCCGACGTAGGCGATGACCAGGTTGTTGTTGATCGGGGCGGCGCGGTAGAGGCGCGACTCGCGGAACTTGCGCTCGATGTCGTACTCCTCCGCGAAGCCGTAGCCGCCGTGGCAGTCGATGCAGGCGTTGCCCGCCTCGATGGCCGCCTCCGACGCGAGGTACTTGGCCATGTTGGCCTCCGGGCCGCAGGGGATGCCCGCGTCGAACATCCGCGCGGCCTTGGTGCGCATGAGATCGGCCGCCTCGATGCTCACGTGCGCCTTCGCGATCGGGAACTGCACACCCTGGTTCGCCCCGATCGGCCGGCCGAAGATCACGCGCTGCCCCGCGTACGCGACCGCCTTCTCGGTGAACCACCGCGCGTCGCCGAGGGAGTCGGAGGCGACCAGGATCCGCTCCGCGTTCATGCCGTCGAGGATGTAGGAGAAGCCCTTGCCCTCCTGGCCGATGAGGCTCGAGGCCGGGATCTCCATGTTGTCGAAGAAGAGGGCGTTGGTGGAGTGGTTCATCATCATCTTGAGCGGGCGCACGTCGAGCCCCTTGCCCTTGAGCTCGCGGATGTCGATGAGGAAGACGCTGAGCCCGTCCGTCTTCTTCTTGACCTGGTCCACCGGGGTGGTGCGGGCGAGCAGCAGCATGAGGTCCGACTGCAGCACGCGCGAGATGAACATCTTCTGGCCGTTCACCACGTACTTGTCAGCCCTTTCTTGACCGCCGTGGTCTGCAGCTTGGTGGTGTCCGACCCCGCGTTGGGCTCGGTCACCCCGAAGGCCTGCAGGCGCAGCTCGCCCGCCGCGATCTTCGGCAGGTACTCCCGCTTCTGCGCCTCGGTGCCGTGCCGCAGGACGGTGCCCATGATGTACATCTGGGCGTGGCAGGCCGCCGGGTTGCCGCCCGCCCGCCCGATCTCCTCGAGGATGAGGGCGGCCTCCATGATGCCGAGCCCGCCGCCGCCGTACTCCTCGGGGATGAGCACCGCGAGGTAGCCGGCCTTGGTCAGCTCGCCGACGAAGGCCTCCGGGTACTCGCGCTTGGCGTCGAGCTCGCGCCAGTACTCGGCCGGGTACTGCTTGCAGAGGTCGTAGACCGCGGCCTTCAGAGCCTTCTGCTCGTCGCTCAGCGTGAACGTCATGTCTGCCATATGCCCCTCACCCTTCCCTCTCCCCGGAGGGGAGAGGGTGTAGTTGCTATTTTCCGGTGAATCGCGGTTTGCGTTTTTCGTTGAATGCGCGGACGCCTTCGAGGCGGTCGTCGGTGGTGACCGTGTTGTTGTAGGCCTCGATCGCCAGGATCATGCCCGTCTCGAGGTCGGTCTCGCCGCCCCAGCCGATCGCCTTCTTGGCCTGCCGCACCGCGAAGGGGCCGTTGTCCGCGATGGTCGCCGCGATCTCGAGCGCGCGGGCCCGCGCCTGGCCCGCCGGCACCACGTGGTTGACGAGCCCGATGGCCTTGGCCTCGCGCGCGTCCACCCGGCGGCCGGTGAAGATCATCTCCTTGGCCATCGGCGCGCCCAGGATGCGGGGCAGGAGCTGGGTGCCGCCGATGCCCGGGAAGATGCCGCGCGTGACCTCGGGGACCGCGAACACCGCGGTCTCGCCGCAGACCACGAAGTCGGAGAGCACGGCCAGCTCGCAGCCGCCGCCCATCGCGAAGCCCTCGACCGCGGCGATCACCGGCACCGGGCAATGGAGCACGCGCGCGGCTGCCGTCTCGAAGATCACGTGCTGCGCGCGCCACGTCTCGTCGGTCATGCCCTCGCGCTCCTTCAGGTCGCCGCCCACGCAGAAGGCCTTCGTCCCCGCCCCGGTGAACACCACCGCGCGGACGATCCGGTCGCGGTGGAGGTCCTCGAAGCACCGCAGCAGGTCCTCGCCCATCGCGGTGTTCATCGCGTTGAGCGCCTCGGGGCGGTTCAGCTCCACCGTGACCACGTGGCCCTCGGCGGAGGTCACGACGTTCAGCGTCTTAAAGCTGGATGACATGGCGCTCCACGAGCCCCCGGATGGCCGCGTCGTCGTAGCCCAGCTCGGCCAGTACCTCGGCCGAGTGCTCCCCGAGCAGCGGCGGCACGCGCGTGGCGGGCGGGCGCTCGCCGTCCCACTTGATCGGCAGCGCCACCGCGCGGTAGTCGGGCAGGCGAGGATGCTTGACCGCCGGCAGCATGCCGCTCGCCTCGGTCTGCGGCTCGGTGGCGACCTGGTCCAGGGTCGATACTCGCGCCGACGGCACGCCCGCGCGCTGCAGGCGCGCCAGGAGCTCGTCCGCGGTCATGGTCCGCGTGACCCGGGCGAGGGTCTCCTGCAGCGCCACGCGATGCTCGACGCGCCGCGGGTTGTCCACGAAGCGCGGATCACGGGCCAGCTCCGGCACCGCGAGCGCGGTGGTGGCTTTCACGAAGAGCGCGTCGGAGCCGGCCGCGATCATGACCCAGCCGTCCACGACCGGGAAAGCCTCGTAGGGCGCGATCATGGCGGTGCCCGAGCCCTGCGGCCGCGGGACCTCGCCGGTGGCGAGGTAGTGGCTCATCTGGAAGACCGACCAGGCGAGCGCGGTGTCGAACAGGGCCGTCGTGACCTCGGCGCCGCGGCCGGTGCGGTCGCGCTCGCGGAGGGCGGCGAGGATGCCCATCACCGCCCACATGCCGGTGCCCATGTCCACCACCGAGACCGGCACGCGCGCGGGCGGCTGATCGGGATGGCCATTGATGGACATGATGCCGCCGTAGGCCTGCATCAGCGGGTCGTAGCCGGGCCGGTCCTTCAGCGGGCCCTCGGTGCCGAAGGCGGTGACCGAGCAGTACACCAGGCGCGGGTTGAGCCCGGCGACGCGCGCGTAGCCCAGCCCCAGCTCCTCCGCGGCGCCGGCCCGCAGCGACTGCACGAACACGTCGGCGCGGCCGAGCAGCCGCTCGACGACTGCACGCCCCTCGTCGGCCTTGAGATCGACCGACAAGCTGCGCTTGTTGCGGTTGACGCTCATGAAGGTGGCGCTCTCCTGCCCCCAGAAGGGCGGCCCCCACGCGCGCGCGTCGTCGCCCTTGCCGAGGCGCTCCACCTTCACGATCTCCGCCCCGAGGTCGCCCAGGATCTGGGTGCAGTACGGGCCCGCCACGTTCTGGGTGAGATCGGCGACGAGGAGGCCGGCGAGGGGCGTGTTCATGGGGGACTGATTATAGCCCGATCACCAGCCACCCTCTCCCCCGATGGGGGAGAGGGCAGGGTGAGGGGGCTAGACGCCCACCCGCCGCCCCTCGTGGTACGCCTCGAGCGCCCGGTTGGCGTCCATCACCGTCGCGAGCCGCTCGACCACCTCGCCGACCTTCGGGCCCGGGATCGTGAAGTACAGCTCGTCGTCGCCCAGGCCGGTGTAGACGCGGTTGCCGATGCAGCCGAGGCTGGTGACGCCGGTAGGCCCGCCGAGGACCGCGGGGATCATCGCGCAGGCGGGCCGGCCCATGGCGGCGCCGTCGCCCGCGATCCCGGCCGCGCGCGCGGCCTCGGCCACCAGCATGATCTGTCGCGCCCGGCCGCGCACCAGCACCACGTCGGGCGGCACCGGCGTCTCGGCCAGCGGGGCGTAGACCGCCACCTGGAACGGCACGGTCCGGCGCGGCAGCGCGCCCACCTCCTCCATCCGGATGTACTGCAGCCCCACCATCGTGCCGACCACGTCCTCGAGCTCCCTGGCCCGCTCGGCGGGCAGCGCGATGCCGTGGGTGAACGAGCCGACCGGGCAATTGTAGTGATCGGCGGCCTCGGTGTAGAACACTGCGCCTTCCGCGGCCTGCTTCCAGTAGGCGCAGCCCGCGGGCCCGGCCTTGGCGACGCGCGGGACGCCGGCGGGCGCGCTCGCGGTGAACGTCACCGCCACCGGCGGGGTGGTGAGGGTCAAGAGCTCGGTCATGCGGCGTCCTGCGGTCCGTGCGTCCATGGAGTGTCCCCTCAGGGTACGCGGGCGCGGAAGGTGAACGCCACGCGGACCTCGTTGCCGATCGGGTTGACGAACGAGTTGTAGTTGATCGCGTACTCGCCGCGGTTGACGATGAACTCGCCGCTCGCCACCAGCGCGGTGTTGGTGATCTGCACGTCGATGGGCACCGTGATCTCCCGGGTCACGCCGTGCAGGGTCAGCCGGCCCACCACGGTCGCCCGGCGCCCCGCCGCCTCGACCCGCACGCTCTGGAAGGCCACGGTCGGAAAGCGCGCCACGTCGAAGAAGTCGGAGCTGCGCAGGTGGTTGTCGCGCATCTCGATGCCGGTGTCGAGCGAGGCCGCGTCGATGGTGAGCGTGATGCGCCCGGTGGTGAGCGCGGCGGGATCCACCATCACGTCGCCGCTGAAGCGGGAGAAGTGCCCCTCGGCGTTCATCATCCGTGACGTCGCGCGGAACGTGATCTCGCTGGCCTCGGACTGGATGCGAAAGCGAACCGGCTGCCCCTCGACGGGGTGCGGCCGGACGAGCGCGGCCACGACGAGCGCGGTCACGATGAAGCGCCCGGCCCGAAAAGGTCGCAGCACGGGGCCTAGTATCGCCCATCCGCCGAGACGCCGGACGGCACAAATCCAACCGGGCCGTGAACGCGCTGGTGTAGGCTCGCGCCAGATCATGTTCGCCGCGGGACTCGTCGTCGGTCTGAGCCTGTCCGTGCTCGCGCTCGTCATGGCGTTCGTCGCCCTGAGCGTGGCGCGCGCGCGACGGCCCGCGGACGCGGACGAGCGCGTGGCCGCGCTGGAAGAGCGCGTGCGCGGGCTCGTCTATCGCGTGTGGAAGCTCGAGGGCGGACCGGGCGCCGCCACGCCGCGGGAGAGCCCGGCCGCGCCGGACGTCGCGCCGAGCGTCGAGCCCACGCCCGCGCCGCCGCCGCCCGGGCCGTCTCCGGTCGAGATCGCGCCGCTCTCGGCGGGGTCCGTCCTCGAAGCGCCGCCCCTCGACGTGCCGCCTGTCGATTCGCCGACCCCGGCGCCATCCCCGCCGAGGCCCCGCGGGCTCGACCTCGAGCAGCGCATCGGCGCGCGCTGGGCGACCTGGGTCGGCATCGTCGCGATCCTCGTCGGGGTCGCGCTCTTCCTGAAGTGGGCCTTCGACAACGCCTTCCTCGGGCCCGGCGCGCGCGTGACCCTCGGCCTGGTCGCGGGCCTCGTCATGCTGGGCGGCGGAGTGCTCCTGCATCGCCGGCGGGACGTGCCGTATCTCAGCGAAGGGCTGGCCGGCGGCGGCCTGGGCGTGCTGTACCTCTCGCTCTTCGCCGCCCACGCGCTCTACGGCCTCGTGGGGCCGACCGCCGCGTTCGTCGCGCTGTTCGCGGTCACGCTGCTGGGCACCGCCGTCGCGGTGGCGAGCAGCCGGTTGATCACCGCCGTGCTCGCGGTGCTCGGCGGGCTCCTCACGCCCGTGCTGTTGCAGGTGGAGCGGCCGGACGAGCGCAACCTGCTCGCGTACCTGCTGGTGCTCGACGCGCTCGTGCTGCTCGTGGCGCGCTTCCGCAGCTGGCCCGCGCTCAACCGGCTCGCGTGGCTCGGCAGCGCGCTGCTCGTGCTGCCGACCCTCCTGCGCGAGCCCGAGGCCCCGCGTCCGCTCACGCGTCTCCTGCTGCTCTCCGCGCTGTTCCTGATCTTCCTGGTGGTACCGCTCTTCCGTGAACGCGTGGAGGGCTGGCGGGCCGAGCGGATCGACCTGGTCCTTGTCGTCGCCAACGCGGCGGCCTACTTCTGGGCGGTCTACGTCACGCTCGAAGCCTGGCGTCCCTCGTGGGAGGCCCCGTACGCCCTCGGCCTGGCCGTGCTCTACCGCCTCGTGTCGGCCGACTACGCCTCCCGGGTCCCCGGCGACCGGGTGACCGTGGACCTGCACGAGGGGGTGTCCTGGACCTTCCTCACCATCGTCATGCCCCTGGCGCTCGATGGCCAGTGGGTCACGCTCGCCTGGGCGGTGCAGGGCGTGATGCTGCTCTGGCTGGCCTCGCGGTCCCCGGCGCCCGTGGCGGCCTGGGGGGACTGGCGGTGCTCCTGCTGGCGGCGGCCCGCGCGGTCGGGCTCGACGCCTACTGGTGGGTGGACATCAGGCCGGTCTGGAACCGAGCCTTCCTGGTTCACCTCCTGGTCGTGGTTGCCCTGGCCGTCGGGGGCTGGCTGGGCGGCCGGGCCCTGGCCGGGTGGACGCCCAGGCCCCTGCGGGCCACCCTCTGGGTGGCCGCGGTGGCGACGCTGGCCGTCCAGCTCTGGCGGGAGCCGTCCGGGCAGTGGCCGGCCGTCCTGCTGATCGCCGAGCTGGTCGTCGTCGGCTTCCTGGCCCGCGCGTCCTCGTCGCCCGCCTTCGTGATCGCCACCCCTCTGATGGCCGGCGTCGTCCTCGTCCGGGTGCTCGGCGTCGACGACGACCTGGCCCGGCGCGCGGCCGGCGCCCTGGTGAGCGTGCCCCTGGTGGTCCGGGTGGCCGCCTGCGTGGCCATCGGCCTGGCCGGCGGGGCGCTGGCCCGATCCACGACCACGCCCCGGGCCGCCTCGATCGGCCGGGCGCTCTCGGGGCTGGCGGGCCTGGCCCTGCTCTTCGTCCTGAGCGTGAACTGGACCCGCTATCAAGAGATGCGGGTGGCGGCGGCCCGTACGGCGGGGCGCGCCCAGCTCGTCGGCGAGCTGCGGTGGCGGACCCAGGTCGGGCTCTCCCTGCTCTGGACGCTCTACGCGGCGGCAGCGCTGGCCTGGGGCTTCCTCCGCTCCAATCGGGTCCTGCGCTACGCGGCCCTGGCCCTGTTCGGCTTGACCGTGCTCAAGGTGTTCGTGGTGGATCTCGGCGCTGTTAAGACCGCCTACCGGATCCTCTCGTTCCTGGTCCTGGGCGTGGTCCTGCTCCTGGTCAGCCTGGTCTACCAGAAGCGGCGCCAGTAGACCCTTTAAAAAACGGATTAGAAGGTTATATAGTCGGGCGCCATGGATCTTGCGTTCGAGCTCAACGCCGGCCGGCTGTGCCTGGATCTCACCAACACGGTTCGAGCGCGTCCGCTCAGCGAGAAGATCGACCTGATCGGCAGCTATGGAGATCTGCTGGCCTGGGCTCGCCAGGCCACCATCCTGACCCCGGCGGAGGCGGCCGCCTTGGGGGAGACGGCGCGCGAGCAGCCCCGGGCGGCCGCGGACGCGCTGTCGCAGACCCTCCTGCTCCGTGAGGCCCTCTATGGCGTCTTCTCGGCACGGGCCGCCGGCCTGCCCGCTCCGGACTCCGACCTTCGCACCATCAACAAGGCGATCGGCAAGGCGATGACCAGAGCCGGGCTGAGTCCTTCCGTCTCGGGCGGATTCGAGTGGATCTGGCCCGATGCCCCGCTCGGCCTGGATCGGGTGGCCTGGTGGGTGGCGCGGTCCGCGTCCGAGCTACTCACGTCGAAGGATCTGACGGGCGTCCGCGAGTGCGCCGGTTACGACTGCGGCCGGCTCTTCATGGACGGGACCAAGAACCGCAGCCGTCGCTGGTGCGACATGGCGAGCTGCGGGAACCGGGCGAAGGGCCGGCGCCACTACGAGCGCCGCAAGGGCACCCGCTAGCGCGAGCTAGGCTCGGGCGGGCTCTGTCCCCCGGAGCGTGGTCGCGACCACCTGCAGCAGATCCTCGGACGAGAAGGGTTTGGCGACCACGAACCCGATGCCGTGGCGCTCGAGCTTCTCCGGCTCGAGCTGATCACCGAATCCCGTGATCAGGCCGACCGGCGTGTCCGGGTAACGCTCCTTGCAAGCCGCGGCGACCTGCCAGCCCGACACCCCCGGCATGGCCAGATCCGTCAGGACCAGGTCGAAGGCCTCGACCTCGAGCCGCGCCAGCGCGGTCATCCCGTTCGGGGCCTCGACGACATGGCTCTCGTGGTCCCGGAGCAGGTCGGCGAGGGACCGCAGGATCTCGACGTTGTCCTCCACGATGAGGATCCGCTTGCCCCGGGGGAGCCGCGACCCATTGTCGGCTCCCGGGTCCACCGGCAGGACCGCCGGAATGGGCAGGCGGATCGTGAACGTGGTGCCCTGGCCCAGCGCGCTGTCCACGGCGATCTCCCCGCCGTGCCGGGCCATGATGCCCCAGACCACCGCCAGACCCAGCCCGTTCCCCTGAGCCCCCTTGGTCGTGAAGAAGGGCTCGAACACGCGCCGCCGTGTCTCCTCGGACATCCCGCAGCCCTTGTCGGCCGCCCGGATCACCACCCGGTCGCCCTCGGTGTCCGCCCTGAACGTGAATGTCCCGCCCGCCGGCATCGCCTCGAGGCCATTGTTCAGGAGGTTGAGCAGTGCCTCGCGCAGCTCCTCGGCGGTGCCCGCCACCAGCGGCACCTTCCCGCCCTCCACGCGCACGTCGTAGGAGACGCCGCGGCTCTGCGCCTGATCGCGCCACCGGGGGCGGGCCAGCTCCACGACCTCGCGCAGGACCTTGTGCATGTCGACCTGGCCGAAGGGCCGCGTGCTGCGCGTGCGAGTGAACTCCTGGATCCGCCGCACCGTCTGCGCGCCGTCCTGCGCGGCCTGGCGGATCATGGTCAGGCTCTCCGCCACCGCGGGAGCCTGTCCTCGGGCCAGCAGCAGCTCGGTGCGCAGCATGACGACGGCCAGGAGGTTGTTGAAGTCGTGGGCGACGCCCGCGGCCATCTCGCCGAGGGCCCGGAGCCGCTCCACCTGCACGAGCTGGTCCTGGGACTTCTGCACGCCCTCGAGCGCGCGCTCGAGCTCCGCGTAGAGGCGCGAGTTCTCCACCGCGATGCCGGCCTGCGCCGCGAACGTGCTGGCCACCGCCACGTCGTCCTCGGAGAACGCGGCGACCTGGCCGGTCAAGGCGGTGAGCACGCCCACCAGCCGATCGCCGGCGCGCACCGGGACCGCGAGGCCTGCGCGCATGCCGAGGCGGGCGGCGCTCGCGCGCCCCTCGGGATCGAGCCACCCGCGGGCGGCCAGATCCATGATGGCGAGCGGCTCGCCGGTCGCGGCGACCCGCCCGATCGGCCCCTCGCCCATCGCGACCTTCTCGGGGAGGACCGAGTCCGCGCCCTCGCCGCGCACTTCCACGCGCACGAGATGGGCGTCGTCCACCAGGTGGAAGGCCATCGCGTCCGCCTGCAGGAGCCCGGCGTAGAGATCGGCGATGCGCCGCTGCACCGTCGCGGGCGGCCAGAGGCGCGTCGCGCGCTGGCTCACGTCCACGAGCGCTTCCAGCCGGCCCTGCCGGCGGGTCAGCTCACGGAAGAGATTGCTGTTGGCCAGGGCCACCGCGGCCTGGGAGGCGAGCGACGCGGCGAGATTGCGGAAGGCCTTGGAGTAGGGGAGCGCCTCGCGCTCGATGGCCGCCATCGTGGCGAAGGGGCGTCCGCTCTCCCGCTTGCAGTTGATCAGAGCGAGCACGCCGATGACCTCGCCGCCCGGCGTCTGCATCGGCAGGACGAGCAGGGACTTGGTGCGGTAGCCGGCGAGCGTGTCCACCTCCGGGTTGAAGTGGTACGGGCGGTCGGCGGGCAGCGCGTAGGCGTCCGCCACGTCGAGGATCTCGCCGGTGAGCGCCACGTGGCCGGCCAGGCTCTCCGAGCTCAGCGGAAGCGCGACCGCGTTGAACTCGACCGGCACGCTGTCGTTCTGGGCGAGCTCGAAGCGGAGGTGACGCGAGCCGTCTCCCGCGGTCTCGATCAGGTAGATGGAGCCCGCGTCGCTCCGGGTGATGGAGCGGGCCTTGGTCAGGATCAGCTCGAGCAGGAGCTTGGTGTCGCGCTCGCCCGAGAGCCGCACGCCGATGGCGTTCAGCTCCTCGAGCTGCCGGGTGCTCTCCCTCGCCTCGCGCGTGACGCGGGCCTGCTCGCACGCCGCGCGCAGCACGCTCGCCAGCGTGGCCGGGCCCACCGGCAGGGTGAGCGTGACGAAGCCGCGCGCCATCGGCGCCGCCTCGGGGGATTCCGAGAGCACGACCGCGGGCACGAGGGCCTGGCGTGCCGCTTCGAGCAGGCTCGCGTCGAGGTCGTCTACCGGGCCGTCGAGGAGCAGCACGCCGGCCTCGTCGGGTGAGAAGGTGGCGGGCTGCCCGGGCTCGAGCAATCGCGGCTCGAGGTCATCGGGCAGGCCCGCCACCAGGGCCCCGCGGGAGAAGTCCGCGGGGTACCAGACCACTCCACGTTCACGTGCAGAATCGAGACGGTCGCTCATGATCAGAGGTCCTCGAGAGGGTTGCTTAACGGCCGCCGCCGAGTAGTCCGCCCAGGCCGCCCAGTACCCCGCCGACCGTTCCACCGACGCCGCCCACGGTCCCGCCGACGGTGCCGCCGATCCCGCCAACCGTGCCGCCGATCCCACCGCCAATCCCTCCGACGGTTCCGCCGAGCCCGCCGACGGTGCCGCCGATCCCACCGACCGTGCCGCCGATCCCGCCCGAGGTGCCGCCCAGCCCGCTGACGGCGCCACCGAGGCCACCGGAAGTCCCGCCGAGCCCGCCCACGGTGTTGCCGAGGCCACCGACAGTGCTGCCCACGGTGGCACCCAGCCCGCCGACCGTGTTCGTGAGGGTGTTGCCGACCCCGCCCACCGTGTTCGTCAGCGTGTTGCCGAGCGCGCCCACGGTGCCCTGCAGGGTGTCTCCGACGCCCTCGACCAGCCCGCCCACCAGCGTGTCGCCCAGGCCGAGGGTGTCCATCAGGCGGTCGAGGGTCTCGGCCGTGACGTCGGTCAGGTTGGTCGCGAGACCGGTCACGCCCTTCACGGTCCCGTTCACGGTGCCCTTCACGTTCTGGAGCACGGCCTGGTTCGGCGGTCCGCCGGGCAGGGGTGGCAGCAGCGCGGTGGCGAGCTGGATCGCCCGGCCCTGCTCGCGGGCCATCAGGGGACTCTTGAACTCATCGGGAGCGTCTTTTGTCTGCATCTGCTTCGGCTTCAGATCCGCGGTCAGGGTGGCGACCGCGTCCCGGGAGATCGGGCGTACCGACCCCAGCGCGTTGCCCGCCACCACCACGCTCTGCAGCTCCGCGAGCCGGACCGTGGGCTTCGAGGGATCGAGGTGCGCGCTCACGTCGAGCGCACCGTGGAAGAGATGGACGCGGGTCGTGGTGGCGGCGGCTGCATCACCCGCCTTGATCGGGTCCACCTCGACCACGAACACGGTACCCCGCACCGCGGCCGTCGCGTTCGGTGAGCGGATCTCGATCACCTCGCCCGGGCGCATGCGGCCCTTGACCACCGCCACGCCGATCTTTCCGGACTGGAGATCGACCGTGACACGGCCGGCTTCCTCGGTCACGGTGAGGATCGAGAGCTCGCGCACCGTGATGAGGGCCTTGCCGCCCAGCAGCACGCGCACCAGGGAGTGCGGCTGGGTGTGGATGCGGTCCCGCACGAAGATCTCGTCGCGCATCTGCAGCGACACCGGCCGAGCGGCGGTCGCTGCGCGGATCAGGGTCGCGTCACCGTTGACGGTGGTGACGATCCCGGCGCTTCCCTCGGACTGGGCGGCGGCGACGGCGGGCAGGCCCGCGCAGAGCAGGGCGGCGGCCATCGCGAAGATCTTCGTTCCGGACATGATCGTTCTTGCTCCCTCTCACCGGCGCGCGGTAGCTGCGTCGAGCCAGTGTCCGCCTGGAGGGAGCAAAGCGAGTGCCACGCGGACACTTCGACGCAACCGAGTGAAATCACTGAGCGGATGGTGTCAGCAGATCGACGCGAGCCCTCTGACACTCGCAAGAAATGGCAGCGGGGAGGACGAGATCGGAGTGCAGTTCATGCTCAAGTGCAGTTCATGCTCAGAAGGCCGTTTCTCCTATTGGACCTTGGTCTCATCCGGTCAGCTGCTTGCGAGCGAGCACTGCGCCGGCCGCGAGCGCGCGGACCTTCTGATTGCACATGTAGCGGGGAGACCACCCGAAGCCGCAGTCGGGATTGACGTAGAGCTTCTCGGGGCGGCAGACCGTGAGCACCCGCCGGATGCGGCCCGCCACGTCCTCCGGGCTCTCGGGATTGAAGCCCTTCACGTCGATGACCCCGGCCCCCAGCTCGCGATCCTGGCCGTACTCCTTCCAGAGGTCGAGCTCGGAGAGCTCCCGGCCCGCGAACTCCAGCACGAGCTGGTCCGCGCGCGCTTTCAGCACGCCCGGGAAGTACGGCCGGTAGGATCGGTCGAACCGCGAGCGGCCGAAGCGGTTGCCGAAGCAGATGTGGAAGGCGAGCTTGGCCTTCACGCCCTCGGTGGCCAGGTTGAACAGGCGCGCCATCTCCTCGCCGCTCACGTTGCCGCGCGCCGGCTCGTCGATCTGAATGAAGTCGGCGCCCGCGTCCACCAGTCCCCGCAGCTCGGCGTTGATCACCTCGGCGAAGCGCTCGGCCACGTCGACCACGCCCTTGTACAGCTTGCCGGGATGGATGCGGGAGCCGAAGGTCAGCGGCCCCGCGCAGGTGGCCTTGATGCCCCGGGTGGTGTGGGCCTTGAGGTACTCGAACTCCTTGATGATGCCGAGGCCGCCCGCGGGCGCCTCGATGCGCCCGGTTGCTTCGTAGCGCGTCTGCTGGTCGTAGCCCCAGGGCCCGGCCTTGCGGCGCACCGGCAGCGGCTCGATGCCCTTGATGATCGCGTAGTACGAATCCACGTAGCCGTCGAGGCGGCGCACCTCACCGTCGGTGATGACGTCGAGGCCGGCCCGCTCCATGTCGCGGATCGCGGTGTCGGCCGCGTCGTCGAACATCTCGTCGAGGTCCCCGGGGCCCATGTCCCCGGCCTCGTAGGCCTTCACGGCGGTGTACCACCAGCCGGCCTTGCCGTGAGAGCCGACGACGGTGGACGGGATCAGCGGGAGAGCGGCCATCAGCGTGTCCTCCTGAAGGGGGGTGAGAGCGATCGGACCCTGCGAGCATCCTATCTCTGCGGCGACTGGTCAAGGCGCCGCGCGGAGACCCCCGGAGCCCCGGCCCCTTGACGTGGGCGGGCCCCGACGCGATGATCCGCTCGGCCGCGCGGTCCGGGATGCCGCGGAAGGACCCGGGACGGCAGGCGGTCCGCCGGCGAGTCCTCCACACATAGCACCAGGAGAAGGAGCGGCCCATGTCACGACTGTGGTATGCCATCGCAGCCGTCGCGCTGACCGCAGCGAGTCTGGGCGTGGCGGCCCACGCGCAGCAGCCGACCCCGCCGCCGTTCGCGACCACCAAGGTCGACGGCACCGACAACGTGTACGTCTTCCGCTACGGAGGTCACCAGTCGATGTTCGTGGTCACCTCGGCGGGCGTGATCGCCACCGATCCCATCGGCTACGGGCGTCCGCAGGCGGTGACGACCTACGTCGACGAGATCAGGAAGGTCACGAATCAGCCCATCAAGTACCTGATCTACAGCCACCACCACTTCGATCACATCGCGGGCGGCAAGCCGTTCAAGGACGCGGGCGCCACCGTCGTCGCGCACCGCCGGGTCCAGGAGCGTCTCGCCGCGCTCCGGGATCCCCACACCGTGCTGGTCGACGAGGTGATGGACCAGTTCCGGACCATCACACTCGGCGACACCACCATCGAGCTGACCTACGTCGGTCTCAACCATTCCGATAGCTCGATCGTCATGCGGCTGCCGAAGCAGCGGATCCTGTTCGCGGTCGATTTCGTCACCGTGGCCTCGATCCCCGGCCGGGGCATGATCGATTCCTACCCGCTCGAATGGGAGAGCTCGCTGGAGCAGGTGATCGCGATGGACTGGGACCGCGTCATTCCCGGCCACCCCGGCCCGGGCGGACGAATCGGGACCAAGCAGGACGTGCGGGATCTCCTCACGTTCCTGCGGGACGCCTCCGCGGAGGTGAAGACCGCCGCCCAGGCCGGCAAGTGCTGGGATGCGGTCGAGAAGGACGTGAAGCTCCCGAAGTACGAGAGCTGGGCCGGCTACCAGCAGAATCTCCAGTTCGTCCTGCGCCGCTATTGCGGGCTCTGGGGCCGCGGCACCTGAGCCGTACGCTCCCCACGCCGTCTCCTCGCGGCCGGCCGAACCCGGCCGGCCGCGCGCGGAGACGGTGGGCGCGGCGTCAGCTCCTCCTCGGCACCGCCTTTAGCAGCAGGGCGAGCGCCTTCCCGAAGCTGTAGGACCCGGTGGCCCCGCCCCGGTAGTGGCCCAGGCGCACCACGACGAGATCGTGGGACGGAATCACGAGGGCGAACTGGCCGCCGGCCCCGGCCATGTAGTAGGCCTGCCGGGGCACCGGGAAGCTGCCGTCGCCGTTGAGCCAGAAGAAGCCGCCGTAGACCGGGCGCTGATCGGCCGCCCACGCGGGAGCCAGCGTGCTCACGAATCGCACGTATCCCTCGGGCAGGATGCGCTCCCCGTTCCACACCCCGTCCTGAAGATAGAGATTGCCCAGGCGTGCCCAGTCCCGCCCCGACGCGAGCTCGTAGCCCTGGGTGAGAAAGTTCCCGTGCGCATCTGTCTCGAGCACCATCGTCCGGATGCCGATCTTGTCGAAGAGCGCGCGCTGCGGGAACGACAGATATTCCTCCCCGCGCCGCTCCACGCCCAGTCGCACCAGGTAGTTGACCAGCACCGGGTCGGTGTTCCGGTAGCGACCCACTGTCCCCGGCGGCCACTGCAGCGGGCGCGTGGCCGCGTACTGGAAGGCGTTCCCGCTGCCGGTGTAGAGGTAGGCGTGGTCTGGATACGGGCCCGAGGGGTCGTAGTCCGGATCCTGGGGCGCCCTGATCCGGAGCCCGCTCGACATGCGGAGCAGGTCGGCGATGCGGATCTTTGCCCGGGGATCGCCCGCACCTTGCCACTCGGGAATGGGCGCGGGCTGCCACAGGTCGTAGACCCCCTGCTTGATCAGGACGCCCATCAGTGAGGCGGTCACGCTCTTGCCCATCGACCAGCTCTCGAGCGGCGTCTGCGCCGAGATCCCGTCCCCGTACCGCTCGCCGATGAGGCGCCCCTTCCAGGTGACCACGACGGCGGCCGTCATCCCGTCGGCCGGCTCGAAGGCGGCGTCGATGGCCTGCTTGATCCGGGCGGGATCGAGTGGCGCGGGCGGCGACTCCTTGGGCACTGCATCTCCCATGGGCCACGGCTGGGTCGCGGCGTCGGGCAGCCGGGTTGCGACGCGGATCGGCCTGAAGCTCACCGAGTCCTTGCCGATCGGCAGCGTCACGCACCCCTGATCACCCAGGTGCCGGGCGGTGCGCCGGACGCCGTTCGGGAGCGTGACGTGCACGGCCTTGGCCCCGCGATCGACGACGGGCTTCCCGAGCTGGGCGCGCGCCCAGTACGGGCCGGTGAAGAAGCCGACGTTCTCGGCCGCGAAGTCCGGGCTGAGTCCGGTGATGAACACCGCGGAGCACATGACCTTGGCGTACCCGGACGCGTGGTGCTCGAGTGCGTCACCCGGGGGCGGTATGTAGGGGCTATCGAGCTCGAGCGTCTTCGCGCGCTCGACGGGCGTCTGCGCGGCGGCCGGCCCGGCCGCGAGCGCGAGGACGACTGCGAGTGCCAGGGCCTTCGTCACGCCCACCGCGCCTCCTTGCCCACCGTTCGACCGGCGGTGCGATTATACTGTCCGGCCATGAGCGTTGCCGCGGCCGAGACCCATGCGAGCATCCTCTCTCTCCCGGATCTGGTCAATCACGATGCGGGGCTGGTCCGCCGGGGGCGCCATCTGACCGCCACCTTCCTGGTCGAGGCCGGCGACGCCGAGTTCCTGGTGCGGGTGGTGGAGGGCCGGGTGGCCGCGGTCGAGCGCGGCCCCTTCCTCATGCGCTCCTGGACCTTCGCGCTGCGCGCCTCGGCCGAGACCTGGCAGCGCTTCTGGGAGCCGGTACCCGCGCCCGGGTACCACGACCTCTTCGCGATGAAGAAGCTCGGGGTGGCCCGGATCGAGGGCGACCTCGTGCCGCTCATGGCCCATCTGCGCTACGTCAAGGACGTGGTGGCCGCGCCCCGACGGAGGCGCTGAATGACCGAGCCGATCTTCGAGCCGATCAAGGGGACGTACCTGCGCCTGTCTCTCGACGGCCGCCCGCACCGCCTCTACTTCGAGGAAGCGGGGCAGGGGATCCCGCTCGTGTGCCTGCACACCGCGGGGGCCGACGGCCGCCAGTTCCGCCATCTGCTGAACGACGAGGCGATCACCCGCCATTTCCGCGTGCTCGCCTTCGACATGCCGTGGCACGGCAAGTCGCTGCCGCCGGCGGGCTGGCAGGACGAGGAGTACCGTCTCACCACGAGCGCCTACGTGGAGCTCATCCTGGCCTTCTGCGACGCGCTCGGCCTCGAGCGGCCGGTGGTGCTCGGCTGCTCGATCGGCGGCAAGATCGTGCTCGAGCTGGCGCGGACCCACCCCGAGCGCTTTCGCGCCCTCATCGGGCTCGAGTCCGCCGCCTACCAGCCGCCCTGGTACGACGATACCGGCTGGCTCCATCGCCCCGACGTGCACGGCGGCGAGCTCTGCGGCGCGCTCATGTCGGGGCTCATCGCCCCGCAGAGCCCGGACGAGACGCGCTGGGAGACGCTCTGGGGCTACATGCAGGGCGGGCCGGGCGTGTTCAAGGGCGATCTCCACTTCTACCGAGTGGACGGCGACTTCCGCGACCGCGTCGGTCAGATCGACACCGCGCGCTGCCCGCTCTACCTGCTGACCGGCGAGTACGACTTCTCGTGCACGCCGGAGGACACGCGGCTCACCGCCGAGAAGATCCCCGGCGCGCGCTTCACGGTCATGACCGAGATCGGCCATTTCCCGATGGCCGAGAATCCGGCGCAGTTCCGCCGCTACATCCTGCCCGTCCTCGACGAGATCCGCGCCGCCGCGCGCTGACGGTCGCGGCCCGCGGTCACGCGGTGCCGCCGATCACTCTCATCGTCGCCGCGTCGCCGCGCACCGCGTCCGGGTGGCCCGCGAAGATGATCTCGCCGCGCTCGATCACGTAGAGCCGCGTGGTGAACTCGGGCACGTGGTGGATATTGGACTCCGCGAGCAGGATCGCGTGCCCGCGCTGGGTGATCTCGGCGAGGCCGCGACTGACCGCGGGGATGATCGCGGGCGAGAGGCCCTCGAAGGGCTCGTCGAGCACCAGCATGTGGGGATCCAGCGCGAGCGCCCGCGCGACCGAGAGCATCTTCCGCTCGCCGCCGCTCATCTCGGGCCCCTTGCGGTGCCGGTAGCCGCGCAGCACCGGGAACACCTCGTAGGCGCGCTCGACGCGCTCCGCCGCGGGGCGGCCGCCCGGCCGCGTCCAGGTGGCGATCTCGATGTTCTCCGCCACCGTGAGGTCGGCGAAGATCCCGCCGTCCTCGGGCGCGAACCCGAGGCCGCGCTGGGCGATCTCGTGGGTGCGGCGGCGATGGATCTCCTCGCCCTGGAAGACGATGCGGCCGGCCCGCGGGCGGAGATAGCCCATGATCGCGCGGAGGGTGGTGGTCTTGCCCGCGCCGTTGCGGCCCACCAGGCAGACCACCTCGCGGTCGCGGACCTCGAGGGAGATCCGTCGCAGGATGTGGCTCGACTGAATGAACACGTCGATCGCTTCAACCGTGAGCATCGGGCTCCCTCGGAGCGAGAGGGGAGAGGGTGGGCACGGCCGATAACCATGTCGACCACGCGGGCGTCGGCGCGGATCGCGGCCGGCGTCGCGTCGGCGAGGACCTTCCCCTGGTGGAGCGCGACGATGCGGTCCGAGTAACCGAAGACGATATCCATGTCGTGCTCGACCTGGATGATCGCCTTGAGGCCCATGCGCCGGGACGCGGTGACCAGGATCTCCATGATGGCCGACTTCTCGGCGGTGCTCACGCCGCTGGTGGGCTCGTCCAGCAAGATGACCTCGGGCCGGAGCGCGAACGCGGAGGCCACGTCGAGGAGCTTCTTGTCGCCCTGGGGGAGCTGGCGCGCGGGCACGTGGCGCTTGTCGGCCAGCCCGAAGAGCTCGGCCACCTCGAGCGCGCCGTCCTGCACCTCGCGATCCCCGGCCAGCGAGCGGAAGAGCGACGTGCCCCGGCCGAGCCGGGAGATGACCGGGGCCAGCAGGGTCTCGAGCACGGTGAGGTCGGGGAAGATCTGCACGAGCTGGAAGCTCCGGGCGAGGCCGAGCCCGGTCAGGGCCACCGGGCCGATGCCGGCCACGTCGCGGTCCTTGAAGCGCACCGTCCCCGCGGTGGGGCGCAGCACGCCGGTGAGCAGGTTGATGAGGGTGGACTTGCCGGCCCCGTTGGGGCCGATGATCGAGACGAACTCGCCGGCGCCCACCGCGAGGCTCACTCCGTCGAGCGCGACGAAGCTGCCGTAGAGCTTCCGCACGTCCCGCGCTTCCAGGATCGCGCTCACGACGGCCGCGGCCTCGTCAGGAAGCCCATCAGCCCGCCGGGCGCGAAGATCACGATGGCGGCGAGGATCGCGCCGAACACGAGCCGCCAGTACGGCACCACCGACATCACGGCGTCCTGCAGCAGGATGAAGACGAGGGCGCCCAGCACCGGGCCGAAGAAGTGGGCGAAGCCGCCCAGCAGCGCCATGAACACGAGGCTGCCCGAGTGCGTCCAGTAGGCGAGCGTGGGGTCCACGTTGCCGATCGGCGGGCCCAGGAGCGCGCCGCCCACCGCCGCGAACACCCCCGAGATCACGAACGCGTACCAGCGATAGCGCGTCACGCTCACCCCGAGCGCCTCGGCCTTGGCCGGGTTGTCGCGGATCGTGCGCAGGCAGAGCCCGAAGGGCGAGTGCACGATCCGCCACATGACCGCGGCGGCCACGATCAGGACCCCGAGGCAGTAGTAGTAGTAGGGGCCGACCAGGTAGTCGGTCTTGGGCATCGCGTCCAGGTTCAGCCCGAGGAGGAGGGGCCGCGGCACCGGCATGCCCTCGTCGCCGCCGGTGATCCGGTAGAACTTGAGCACGAAGGTGTAGAAGACCATCCCGAACGCGAGCGTGAGCATGCCGAAGTAGATCTTCACGTAGCGCACGCAGAGCAGGCCGACCAGGGCGGCCACGACGGCACCGAGGACCGCGGCGGCCAGCACGACCACCTCGATCGACCGGATGCCCGCGTGGGCGGCGAGGAAGGCGCCGGTGTAGGCGCCGATGCCCACGAAGAGCGCGTGGCCGAACGAGACCAGGCCGGTGTAGGCGAAGAGCAGGTTCAGGCCGAGCAGGATCACCCCGTAGGCCATGAATGGCAGCATCAGGAGCAGCCGGTAGGGACTCAGCAGCAGGGGCAGGACGAGCAGGCCCACGAGGGCCAGGCCCAGGATCAGGCGTCCCCTCACGCGGCGGCTCCGCCGAAGAGCCCGCGGGGGCGCAGGAGCAGCACCGCGATCACGATCAGGTAGATCAGGAGCATCTCGATCTCGGGATACACGCTGATCGCGACGGAGCGGAGCACGCCGACCACGAGGGCGCCCACCAGCGCGCCCCGCATGCTGCCGAGCCCGCCGATCACCACCACCGCGAAGGCCTCGACGATCAGCTCGATGCCCATCTCGCTCATGGCCGCGGTGGCCGGGATGACGAGCGCGCCGCCGAGCGTGCCGAGCGCGGTGCCGAGGGTGAAGACCCGCGCGTAGACCCCGCGCATGTCCACTCCGAGCGCCTCGGCCATCTCGCGGTTGTCGGCGGCGGCCCGGATGATGCGGCCGAAGGCGGTGCGGGTGAGCATGTAGCCGAGGCCGGCCGCGATCAGCACGCTGGCCGCGATGACGATCAGGTTGTAGACCGGGATCACCGCGCCCAGTAGCCGGGCCTGCCCGTAGAGCAGGTAGTAGCCGGACGTGGACTGGGGCGCGGTCCCCCAGGTGAGGCGGATCGCGTCCTCCATCATGAGGACGAGGGCGAACGTCAGCAGGAGCTGGAAGGTCTCGTCGCGGTCGTAGACGAAGCGGAGCAGGCCGCGCTCCACCACGAGCCCCACCGCGCCCACCGCGAGGCCGGCCACCGCCAGCGGGAGGATGAAGAGGACGGGGGAGCCGCCCGCGCCGATGAAGGCCGAGACGGCCGAGACCCCGACGTAGGCGCCGAGGGCGTAGAAGGACCCGCACGCGAGGTTGAAGATCTTCTGCACGCCGAAGACGAGCTGCAGCCCCGCCGAGACCAGGAACAGGATGGCGGCGTGGAAGATGCCGCTCATCAGGATGTTGACGACGTTCGCGGTCACGCGAGGAGCGTCCGGCTACTCGATGACGCGGTCGGCCCGGGCCACGAGCGACGGCGGGAGCGTGAGCCCGAGGGCCCGGGCGGTCTTGAGGTTGATCACGAGCTGGAACTCGGCCGGCTGCTCGATCGGCAGGTCGGCGACCCGGGCGCCCTTGAAGAGGCGATCCACGTAGACCGCGACCCGGCGGGTCGTCCCGGTGAGGCTGCTGCCGTAGGACATCATCCCGCCGTCCTCCACGTGCTCGGGCCACTCGTAGATCGCGGGGAGGCGGTACTTCGCGGCGAGCGCGATGATCCGCTTGCGGTCGCGGAAGAAGAAGGTGTGCGCGCCGACGAAGAGCGCTTCCGGCCGATCGGCCGCCAGCGCGGCGAAGGCCCGCTCGTAGTCGCGGGCCTGGACTTCGGTGACGGTCAGCCTGATGCCGAGCGTCGCCGCGGCCTGCCGCGTCTCCTGCACCTGGAGCTTGATGCCGGGATCCGCGGGCGCGAGGAAGGAGATGCGGGTGGCCCCGGGGACCGCTTCCTTGAGCAATTCGAGCTTCTTGGCCGCCAGGGTTCCGGCGGGTGCGATCAAGACTCCGGTGATGTTGCCCTCGGGCTTGGCGAGGCTCTTTACGAGCCCGGCCGCGACCGGGTCGAGATTCCCGTACAGGACGATCGGGATCGTGGACGTCAGCGCCTTCACCGCCCGGACGGAGGACCCGCTGATCGCGACGATGACGTCCATGCGGAGCCGGACAAGCTCGCGCGCCAGATCGGGGAGCCGGTCGATCTGGTTCTCCGCATAGCGCACCTCGACCACGAGATCACGGCCCTGCGCATAGCCCATCTCGCCCAGGGCCTTCGGGATCAAGATCACGGCAATGCTCCGATCGGTCGGCGGCGGCGGGGCCGTGGGCGCGAGGATGCCCAGGCGGTAGACGCGCCCCGCCGGTTGCGCGGGCGCGAGGCGCGGCAGGGTGACGCCGGCGGCAAAGATGGCCAGGAACGCGCGCCGGCGCATCGAAGTCATGGAACGGCCCCCTCACCCTGCCCTCTCCCCGGTGGGGAGAGGGGGGACGGGAACCCTCTCCCCCGTGAGGGGGAGAGGGCAGGGTGAGGGGGTGGGCGGGGGTCAGATCTTCCAGCTCGCGATCCAGTCCATGAGCTTGGCGCCGGCCGGCTTCATGCCCTGCTTGGTCGAGACGACCTCGATCGGGTCGATCGTGACGAAGTCGTAGCTGTTCTTGTGGGTCGTGACGCCCTGGTAGAAGCTGCACATCTGGATGTGGTCCTCTCGCCAGCTCCGCTTGCCGGAGAGCGATTCCACCTCGATGCCCTCGAGCGCCTTCACCACCTGCTCCTTGGACGGCCACTGCCCGGCCGCCGCGTAGGCCTTCTCCACCGCGCCCTTGTAGGACTCGGCGCAGAAGTAGCCGTGGTCGCACTCGTAGGGCGGGTACTCGTTGTACTTGGCCTTGTACTCGCGGACGAACTGCTTGAGCAGCGCGCTGCCCTTGGGATCGTCGAAGTACATCGAGTTGTAGCCGAGCAGGAGCCCCTCGGGGGTGAACTCCTTCTTGAGCGAGTCGTGCACGCCGCCCGCGGTGGTGAACACCCCCTTCATGGTCTTGAAGAGGCCCACCGCCGCCGCCTGCTTCATGATGATGGTGGCGTCGCCCGACCAGAACGAGCACATCAGCAGATCCGCCTTCGACTGCTGGATCGCCGCGATGTGCGAGGTGAAGTCGGTGACCCCGAGCTTGGGGAACAGCTCGAGCACGAACTTCACGTCCGGGATGTAGCGCTTGAGCACCGCCTGGTACGTCTGCCAGCAGTCGTGGCCGTAGGAGTAGTCGTTGCCGATGCCGGCCACCGTCTTGATGCCCTTGAAGTACTTGGGGGTGAGCTGCCCGGCCACGATCGCCTCGACCTCGTTGTCCACGCTGCGGAAGGCCCACTTCGGATTGGGCATGGTCTCGTCCACGCCCTTCTGGGTCGTGCCGTCCCACGAGAGCCACGGCGTGGCCAGGTCCTCGGCCACCGGGGCCAGCGCCAGGGTCACGCCGGTGGAGATGCCGCCCAGCACGACCTCGCACTTGTCCTGCAGGATGAGCTTGCGATAGCGCTCGACGGTGTCCTTCGGGGTGGATTCTTCCTCGACCACGAGCTCGACCTTGCGGCCCAGGATGCCGCCCGCCTTGTTGACCCGCTCGGCCCACCACTCGGTGCCGCGAAGCCCCGCGGTCCCGACCGGCGCCGCGATGCCGGCCCGGATGGCGACCACCCCGATCTTGACCGGATCCGTGGGCACGCCCTTCTTCGCCTGCGCCCGCGCCACCACCGGCGCGGATACCGCGCCCGCCGCGGCCGCGCCGCCCACCATGGTCAGGAACTCGCGTCTCGTTGTTGCCGTGGGGCTCTCCTCTGCGGTTGCCATGAGGCTCTCCTCTGTGAGAGTGATTGGTCCTAGCCCTGCAGCCGCTTGCGCGCCAGCGCCACGCCGGCGGTGAGGCGCTTGAGCTTCTCGAACGCCACCCAGCGCGGGACCGGGAAGAAGCCGCAGTCCGGCAGCAGGGACAGCCGCTCCGCCGGGATGGATCGGAGGCACAGGGCCACCCGCTCCGCGATGTCCTCGGGAGTTTCCATGTAGAAGCTCTTCACGTCAACCACCCCGCACGCCACGTCGCGGTCCACCCCGATCTCCTTCCACATCTCGATCTCGGCCATCTCGCGGTTGGCGTACTCGAACACGAACTGGTCGCAGCGGGTCTCGAGCAGCATCGGGAACATCCACCGGTACGACCGCTTGCCCCGCGGCCGCGACAATAGATTTCCGAAGCAGACGTGGTAGCCGATCTTGGCCTGCACGCCCTCCACGCAGGCGTTGAACATCTTCACGTACTCGGCGGCCTGGCCGGGCACGATGGCGGCGGAGGGCTCGTCCACCTGGATCCAGGTGGCGCCGGCGGCGGCCAGCGCCTTCAGCTCGGCGTTGACCGCGGGCACGAGGTCCCAGCAGAGCGCGAGCCGGTCGTTCGTCGTAGGCGTCGCCGGGCCGCGTCTGGATGTGGATCGAGAGCGTCACCGGCCCGGGGCAGGTGGCCTTCACCGGCCTGTCGGTCTGGGTGACCAGGTACTTGAACTCGTCCACGGTGCCGAGGCCCTTCGGCACCGTGACCTTCCGCGTCGCGCGGTAGCGCGGCACGCTGTCGTAGGCGTAGAGGCCGGTCTTGCGCAGCGGCTCGAGCGTCTCGAGCCCGTCCATGTGGCCGTAGAATGTCTGCACGAAGAAGTAGCGGCGCATCTCGCCGTCGCAGAGCACGTCGATGCCCGCGCGCTCCTGGTCGCGGATCGCGAGCTGGGTGGCGTCGTCGAAGGTCTCGCGCACGTCGGTCTGGCCGTACTCGCCCGCCTTGATCTTGTCGAGCGCGGTCCAGAACCACGAGGGGAAGCCGTGGCTGCCCATCACGTGGGTGTACAGGAGTGGAAGCGTGGCGTCGGCCATACGTGTCCTTTCTGGTCGGGGGCTTCTCTAGGAGACCCGGCGGCGATTCAGGAAGGCCGCGATCCGCGCCTGCGCGTCGGGCGCGGCCCGGAGCGCGGCGTAGGCGCGGGACTCGGCGCCGGCCCGCCCCGCCCGGATTTCGGCGGTGATGGCCTTGGTGGCGGCCAGCCCGCCCCGCGGCGAGCGCGCAACCTCCTGCGCCAGCTCGAGCGCGGCCGCTTCGAGCTCGCCGTCGGCCACCACGCGCGTGACCAGACCCATGCGGTGCGCCTCCGCCGCGTCCACGACGCGCGCGGTGAGCATGAGATCGCGCGCGTGGGCGCCGCCCGCGATGTCGAGCAGCCGCGCGATGCCGTAGCCGGGATTGAAGCCGAGCGTGACCTCGGGCAGCCCGAAGCGCGCGGACACCTCGGCCACCCGGAGGTCCTGGGCGATCGCGAGCATGAGCCCGCCGCCGAGGGCGTGGCCCTGCACCGCCGCGATCGTGACCTGAGGCAGGGCCGCGAAGCCGTCCATGATGCGCTGCCAGCGACCGGAGAGCGTCTCCGCCTCCGCGGGCGACAGCGTGGGCATCTCGCCGATGTCGGCGCCCGCGCAGAAGGAGCGCCCGCGGCCGGCCACCACCACGACCCGGACCGCGTCCATGGTCGCCAGACGCGCCAGCGCCGCGTCGAGCGCGTCCGCCATCGCGCGGCTGAGAGCGTTGCGGGCCTGCGGGCGCTCGAGCGTGAGCCGGGCCACCGGGCCCTCCGCGGTGAGGACGGCGGCCGGAGTGTCGGTCACGAGAGCAGTCGCTTCGCGACGATCTCGCGCATGATCTCGGAGGTGCCGGAGGCGATCGTCCACAGGCGCACGTCGCGGAAGAAGCGCTCGACCGGGAACTCGCTCATGTAGCCGTAGCCGCCGTGCAGCTGCACCGCCTGGTAGGCCACCCGGTTGGCCACCTCGGTGGCGAAGAGCTTCGCCATGGACACCTCGGTGACGCAGTCGCGGCCCGCGGTGTAGAGCGACGCCGCGTGGTAGACGAGATGGCGCGCGGCCTCGATCTCGGTGGCCATGTCGGCGAGCCGGTGCCGCAGCGCCTGCCTGGCCGCGAGGGGCTCGCCGAAGGCGTGCCGCTCGCGCACGTACGCGAGCGTGTCCTCGAGGGCCTGCGCCGCGCCGGAGAGCGCGAGCACCGCGGCCATGATGCGCTCGCGCTGCAGTCCCGCCGCGAGCTGGTGGAAGCCGCGGCCTTCCTCGCCCAGCAGGTTCTCGGCCGGCACCGGGCAGTCCTGCAGCGACAGCTCCGCGGTGTCGGAGGCGCGCATGCCCATCTTGTCGAGCACGCCGGCTCACCGTGAAGCCGGGCGTGTCGCGCTCCACCAGGAACATCGAGATGCCCGCGTGCCGGCGCTCCGCGGTGCCGGGGCCGGTGCGGGCGGCGACGAAGTAGAGATCCCCGTACACCCCGTTGGTGATGAAGATCTTGCTGCCGGTCAGCCGGTACCCGTCACCGTCGCGCACCGCCCGCGTCGCGATGCTCGCCATGTCCGACCCCGTGCCCGGCTCGGTGATGCCGAGCGCGCAGACCGTCTCGCCGCTCACGATGCCCGGCAGGTAGCGGCGCTTCTGCGCGTCGGTGCCGTAGCGGGTGAGCCAGGGCGAAGACATGTCGGTGTGCACGAGCACGCTGAAGGCGACGCCGCCGGAGCGGCAGCGGGCCATCTCCTCGCCCAGCACCACGCTCGAGAGGAAGTCGCCGCCCGCGCCGCCGTACTCGGTGGGGAACTCGAGACCGAGGAGACCGAGCTCGCCCAGCCGCCGCCAGAACGCGCGCGGGATGCGGCCGGCCTCCTCCCAGGCGTCCACCTGGGGCGCGACCTCCTTCTCCACGAAGGCGCGGACCGTCCGGCGGAGCATCTCGTGCTCGTCGGTGAGCGTCGGCAGCGGCATTTCAGCGCGGGGTCAGCGCGGGCGGGCGCCCCGCGGTCACGGCACCCTCACGTAGCCTTCCATGAGCCGGCGCGCCGTGCGGTACACCGTCACGCGCTCGGCCCAGGGCGCGCCGTCCTTGCGGCCCACCGTCGCCGCGATGGGGAGCACGCCCGACGGGTGACCGAGCCGCAGGTCGCCGACGCGGCCGCCCGCGCACTCGCTCACCACCGTGCCGTCGATCTGGGCGGCCACCGCCAGGCACATCGCCGCGGTCAGCGCGAACGCGCGATGGGCATTGCCCATCGAGATGCAGCGCGCGACCACGTCGGTCTGCTCGGGGTCGTAGGCGGCGCCGTCGAGCGCGACGAAGCCGGTAGGGCGGCGCCACCACCGCGATCTTCGGAGTCGCCGCGCTGCCCGGGATGCCCATCGCCTCCGCGGCGCCCACGCGAATGGCCTCGAGCCGCGCCACCAGCGCGTGGTCGCCGTCCATCGCCTGCGGGGTCTCGATGCCGGTGAGCCCGAGGTCCTTGGCGCGGACGAAGACCATCGGGTTGGTGGCGTCCACCATCGAGGCCTCGACCCCGGCGATGATCTCGCGCGCCCGCCCGGAGGGCAGCAGCCGGCCGGTGCGGGCGCCGCCCGGCTCGAGGAAGTCGAGCGCGATGCGCGCGCCGAGGCCGGCCACGCCGGGGAGCTCGAAGTCGCCCAGCACCGCGGCCTCGCCGTCCGCCACCGGCACGCGCGCCACGATGATCTTCTTGGTGTTGGTGTTGTGGATCCGCACCGACGGTCTCGCCGTCGGCCGACGGCACGAGGCGCTCGTCGATGGCGAAGGGCCCCACCGCCGAGGAGCAGTTGCCGCAGTTGCCGGTGTAGTCCACCACGGTCCGGCTCACCTCGACCTGCGCGAAGGTGTAGTCCACCTGCGCGTCCGGATGGGTGGGGGCGCCGATGATGAAGGCCTTCGACAGCGACGAGATGCCGCCGCCCAGCCCGTCGAGCTGGCGGCCGTAGGGGTCGGGGCTGCCCAGCGCGGAGAGCAGGATGCGGTCGCGCTCGGGCCCCGCCGGGGGCAGGTCGCGCTCGTGGAAGGCGAGGCAGCGGCTGGTGCCGCCGCGCATGTAGACCGCCCGGACCCGATGCTGGGCCATGAGCTATTCCCCCCTGGAGGCGGCGGTCTGGGTGAGCAGGCCGCCGGCCAGCAGCATGTCGCGCTCGCGCGGGCTCAGGATCGCGCGCATCCGGAAGCGCGCCCCGGTGCGCCGGTTCACCACCGCCACCGCGGTGCCCGCCGCGAGGCTCTCGCGCAGGTTCTCGAAGTCGAGCACGTCGTCGCGCTCGATGGCGTCGGCGTCCGCCGGGTTCTCGAACTCGAGCGGCGCGATGCCCCAGTTGATCAGGTTGGATCGGTGGATGCGGGCGAAGCTCTTGGCCAGCACCGCCCGCACTCCCAGGTGCAGCGGCGAGAGCACCGCCGCCTCGCGCGACGAGCCCTGGCCGTAGATCTCGCCACCCACGATCACGCCGCCGCCCGCCGCGCGGGCGCGCGCCACGAAGTCGGGATCCACGTTGCGGAAGCAGAACTCGGAGATGGCCGGCACGTTGGAGCGGAACATCAGCACCGCGGTGCCGGACGGGGAGATGTCGTCGGTGGAGACCTTGTCGCCGAGCTTGATGAGCACCGGCGCGGTCAGCCGCTCCTCGGTCGGAACGCCGCGCGGCACCGGCTTGATGTTCGGCCCCTTGAGGACCTCGACGCCCGCGGCCTCGGACGGCGCCAGCGGCGGGATCAGCCCGGCCACCGAGGCCAGCAGGCTCGCCGGCCAGTGCCGCTCGGGCGGCGCGCCGGCCTTGCGCGGATCGCTGATGCGCCCACTGAGGGCGGAGACGGCGGCGGTCAGCGGCGAGCACAGGTAGACCGCGTCGTCCTTGGTGCCGCTCCGGCCCGGGAAGTTGCGGTTGAAGGCCCGCAGGCTCCGTCCGCCCGAGGCGGGCACGTGGCCGATGCCCGCGCAGGCGCCGCAGGTGGGCTCGGAGATCGTGGCGCCCGCCGCGAGCAGGGTGGCGAGCAGCCCCTCGCGCGCCATCACCTCGAGGATGCGGTGGCTGCCCGGGAAGACCACGAAGGAGACCGACGGCGCGACCTTGCGGCCCTCGAGCACGCGGGTCACCGCCTGCATGTCCTCCCACGAGGAGTTGGTGCAGGAGCCCACCATCACCTGCTCGATCTCGAGCCCCTCGACCTCGGACACCGGGACCACGCGATCCGGCGATCCGGGCATGGCGACCAGCGGCTCGAGGCTCGAGAGATCGAGCTCGATCCGGTCGTCGTACTCCGCGTCGGCGTCCGCGGCCAGGGGACGCCAGTCGGCCTCGCGTCCGAGGAGGCGGAAGTACTCGCGCGTCGCCTCGTCCGAGGGGAACACGCTGGTGGTCAGCGTGAGCTCGGCGCCCATGTTGCAGATGGTGGCCCGCTGGGGAAGCGAGAGGGTCGCCGCCCCGGGTCCGCCGTACTCGAAGATCCGGCCGCTGCCGCCGCGCACGGTGTAGCGCCGCAGCAGCTCCATGATCACGTCCTTGGCCGAGACCCACGGGCGCAGCGATCCGGTGAGCCACACCGAGATCACGCGCGGCATGACCACGTGGTACGGCCCGCCGCCCATCGCCACCGCCACGTCGAGGCCGCCCGCGCCGATGGCCAGCATGCCGGTCGAGCCGCAGAGCGGGGTGTGGCTGTCGGTGCCCAGCACGAACTGGCCGGGGACGCTGAAGGACTCGAAGTGGACCTGGTGGCAGATGCCGTTGCCCGGCTTGGAGAACCAGGCCCCGTAGCGGCTCGACGCGGTCTGCAGGTACCGGTGGTCGTCCGAGTTGCGCGAGTCCACCTGGTAGACGTTGTGGTCGATGTAGGCGACCACGCGCGACGGGCGCACGCGCGGGAAGCCCATGGCCTCGAACTGCAGGAACGCCATCGTCCCGTTGGTGTCGGTGAGCAGGGCCTGGTCCACGCGGAGCCCGATCTCTTCGCCGGCCACCGTCTTGCCGGAGACCAGGTGGGCGTCCAGGAGCTTGCGGGTCAGGCTCTGGCCCATGGCGGCTTCTATCTTATCGCTTGTCGAGGGGGACGAAGGGGCGGCGGGGGTGGCCCTTGTAGTCGGCGCGGGGGCGGATCAGGCGGTTGTCATCGTACTGCTCGAGCAGGTTGGCGGTCCAGCCCGCGATGCGGGACGCCGCGATGACCGGGGTGAAGAGGTCCACCGGGATCCCGATCGAGTAGAAGAGCGGCGCCGAGTAGAAGTCCACGTTGGGAATGAGGCGCTTGGTGGCCTGCACCTTGGCGTGGAGCGCGACCGCCAGGTCGTACCAGAGCGCCTGGCCCGACTGGCGGCACGCCGCCTCGGCGAGGCCCTTCAGGATCGTCGCGCGCGGGTCGCCCGCGGTGTAGACGCGGTGCCCGAAGCCCATCAGCCGCCGCTTCTCGCTCATCGAGCGGTCCACGAAGCTGTCCACGTTGTCGAGCGAGCCGACTTCCAGAAGGGTGCGCATCACCGCCTCGCCCGCGCCGCCGTGGAGCGTGCCCTTCAGCGCGCCCACCCCGCCCGCCACCGCGGAGTGCATGTCCGAGAGGGTGGCCGCGATGACGCGCGTCGTGAAGGTGGACGCGTTCAGCTCGTGCTCGGCGTAGAGGGTGAGGCTCGCGTCCACCGCCCGGGTGGTGACCGGGCTCGGGGCCTCGCCGGTGAGCATGTACAGGAAGTTGGCCGCGTGGGAGAGCTCTTTCGACGGCGGCACCGGCGCCTGCCCGTTCCGCACGCGATGATGCGCGCAGATGGCGGTCGCGAACTGGCTGGTCAGGCCGCACCGACTTGCGCAGGTTGGCCGCGCGCGAGTTGTCGGTGGCGTCCGGATCGTGCATGCCGAGGATCGCGACGGCGGCCTGGAGCACCCGCATGGGATCGGTGTCTCGCGGCATGAGCGCGAAAGCGCGGATCAGCGCGTCGGGAATGGGCCGCGCGGCCGCCAGCTCGGCCTGGAACTTCTCGCGGGGCCCCCGGGCGGGCAGCTCGTCGTGCCAGAGCAGGTAGGCCACGTCCTCGAAGGTGGCCTGTCGCGCCAGCTCGTCGATGTCGTAGCCGCCGTAGGCGAGGCGTCCGTTCCGGCCGTCCAGGTCGCAGAGACGCGTCTCGGCGGCGACCACCCCCTCCAGACCCCGGATGAGCTGGCTGCCTTCGGTCATCGTTGACTCCTCTCGAAGCGGCGAGTATTCCGCGGACGGCATACGCGGGCCGGCATGCGCAGATGACGGTATACCCGCGGCCCGGGACAGCGCAAGAGCGTTGCCGCGCGCGTACGTCTCGGGCCGCGAGCAGGACGCGGCCGCGCGGCCGAGTCCGCCGCCCGCGCTCAGGCGCGCAGCGAGCCGTCGATGCGGACGTCCACCAGGTAGGGCCCGCCGGAGGCCATCCCGCGCTTGATCGCGGTGGCGATGTCGGGCGCCTTCTCCACCGTCTCGCCGGGCACGCCCTGCGCCTTCGCGAGGCCCACGTAGTCGAGGCCCGGCTTGATCAGGTCCATCGCCACGTACTCGTTGTCCTCCGCCGAGAAGCCCTTGAGGGCCTGGGTGCGCTGCTTGAGGATGCGGTAGGACTGGTTGTTGAAGATCACGAAGACCACCGCGACGGAGTCGTGCGCGGCCGTCCACAGCGACTGGATCGTGTACATCGCGCTGCCGTCGCCCACCAGCGCGATCACCGGCCGGTTGGGCTGGGCCAGCTTCACGCCGATGGAGGCGGGCAGGCCCCAGCCGATGCCGCCGCCCCGCAGGCCGTAGAAGCCGCGGTGGTCGCGGGCGCGGAGCAATTCGCGCACGCCGTGGCTCGAGGAGATGGTCTCGTCCACGATGATGGCCTCGTCCGGGACCGCGCCCGCGACCGCGCCGACCAGCGCGAGCGGGCTGATGGGGTGACGGCTCGCCTGGGCGGCCGCTTCCTGGCGCAGCGCCTCGCGCCGCGCCTCCTGGGCGACCCGCAGCTTCTCCACGCGCGCGCTCACGTCCTTGGCCTGCGACGCGGTCTGGCGCCGCTTGAGGGCCTCCACCAGCTCGGGCAGCGTGGCCTTCGGATCGCCCTGGATCGCCACCTGGGCCGGGTAGTTCTTGCCGATCTCCCAGGGATCGAGGTCGAGATGGATCAGGGGCAGCCCTTCCGGCATCGGCTCCACGTCCGAGGGTAGTGAGAGCGTGAAGAGGTCGCCGCCCACCGAGAACAGCAGGTCGTGCTGCATGAGGAGCTGGCGGATGGGCTGGCCGAGGCGCGGGAACGGGCCGTGGTAGAGCGGGTGCGTGAACGGGAAGGAGCAGGTGGAGGGCACGCACTCGGTGTACACCGGCGCGCCGAGCAGCTCTGCGAGCTGGGCCATCTCGGCGAGCGCGTCGCCGTGGGCCACCGCGTCGCCCGAGATCAGGATCGGCCGGGACGCCTTCGCCAGGAGGTCGGCGGCCGCCTCGATCGCGCCGCGGTCGCCGCGGATGCGCGGGGCCACGCGGGTGGACTGCATCAGGTCCAGCTCGCGCTCCGCGTTCAGCACGTCCACCGGCAGCGAGATGAACACCGGGCCGGTGGGATGCGCCATCGCGGTCTTGACCGCGCGCCGGACCGCGCGGGGCAGGTCCTCGAGCCGGGTGATCTCGTGCGACCACTTCACGTACGGGCGCGCCACCGGGGGCAGATCGGACCAGAGGATGGGCTCGGTGAGGTTCATGGCCTGATCGTGCTGGCCTGCGGTGACGAGCAGGGGCGTCCCCGCCTCGTAGGCGTCGTAGAGCATGCCCATCGCGTTGCCGAGGCCGGGCGAGGTGTGGACGTTGACCACGCCCAGCTTGCCGCTCGCCTGCGCGTAGCCGTCGGCCATGCTGATCGCGACCGCTTCCTGCAGCGCGAGGATGTAGCGGATGCTCGGCTCCCGCACGAGCCCGTCCATCAAGGGCAGCTCGGTGGTGCCCGGATTGCCGAACATGGTGTCGACGCCTTCGTCCTTCAGGATCTGAAGAAACGCCTGCTTGCCGGAGAGAAAGGGCATTGGGAGAGCCTCCTCGCTGCCGGATGATAGCCCCGCTTCCTTGACTGCGCCAGTACCCGCCTGTAGGCTTCGGGCAGCATGTCGCCGGCCGTTCCCGCCGCCTTCCTCGACGCGTGTCTCCGCCGGCCCACGCCGTTCACGCCGATCTGGCTCATGCGGCAGGCGGGGCGCTACATGCCGGAGTACCGTGCGGTGCGGGCGCGGCTCGGCTTCCTCGAGCTGTGCAAGAGCCCCGACGCGGCCGCGGAGGTCACCCTGCAGCCGGTGGAGCGCCTGGGCGTGGACGCGGCGATCCTCTTCGCCGACATCCTCCTCGTGCTCGAGCCGCTCGGAGCAGGGCTCGAGTTCACCCCCGGCGATGGCCCCCGCATCGAGCGTCCGGTGCGCTCCGCGGCGGCGGCGCGGGCGCTGCCCGCGGTGGACGTGGAGGACGCGGTCGGCTTCGTGTTCGAGACGGTGCGGCGCGTGCGCAAGGCGCTCGCCGACCGGGTGCCCCTCATCGGCTTCGCGGGCGCGCCGTTCACGCTCGCCTCGTACCTGATCGAGGGCGGGCCCTCCCGCGAGTTCCTCCTCACCAAGACCTTCATGCGCGAGGAGTCCGAGGCGTGGGCCGCGATGATGACGCGGCTCGCGGACATCACCGCCGAGTACCTCAACGGGCAGATCGCGGCGGGCGTCCAGGCGGTCCAGCTCTTCGACTCGTGGGTGGGCGCGCTCTCGCCCGCCGACTACCGCGACTTCGTGCTCCCGTACTCGCGGCGCGCGATCGCCGCCCTGCGGCCCCGCGTGCCGGTCATCCACTTCGGCGTGGGCACCGGCGGGCTGCTGTCGCTCATGAGAGGGGCGGGCGGCGACGTCATCGGGCTCGACTGGCGCGTGGAGCTCGGCGCCACGTGGGCCCGGCTCGGCCACGACGTGGCGGTGCAGGGCAACCTGGACCCGGCGGTGCTGCTGGCCGGCGTGCCCGCGATCCGCCGCGCGGCCCGCGAGATCCTCGACGGGGCGGCCGGCCGGCCGGGCCACGTGTTCAACCTCGGGCACGGCATCCACAAGGACACGCCGGTCGAGCACGTGAAGGCGCTGGTGGACATCGTCCACGAGCTCTCGGTTCGATGATCGACTCGGAATCCCTCTCCTCCGAGACGCGGAGAGGGGAGGGTGAGGGGGTGGCGTCGAGCGGGCATGCGCCTCTCCCCGACCCTCTCCCTGGAAGGAGGGAGAAGGCCATCGATGCGGTCCTGCTCATCGCCTTCGGCGGCCCGGAGCGGCCGGAGGACGTCCGCCCGTTTCTCCAGATCGTCACCGCGGGCCGCCGGATCCCCGCCGAGCGTCTCGAGGAAGTCGCGCACCATTACGACCTGATGGGCGGCCGCTCGCCGCTCAACGCGCTGACCCGCGGCCAGGCCGACGGGCTGCGCGCGGCGCTCGCCGCCGGCGGGCGCGCCCTGCCGGTCTGGGTGGGCATGCGCAACTGGCATCCGTTCCTTCACGAGACCCTGGCCGAGATGAAGGACCGGGGCTGCCGCCGGGCCCTCGGCATCATCCTCTCGTCGCTCCAGACCGAGGCCTCGTGGTCGCGCTACGTGGAGGACGTGGCGGCGGCGCGCGAGAAGGTCGGCCCGGACTCGCCCGAGGTCGTCTACGCGCCGCCCTGGAGCGACCATCCGCGGTTCATCGAGGCGATGGCGGACCGCGCGCGGTCTGCGCTCGCCGCGATCGAGCCCGCCCGCCGGGCCGACGCGCGCCTCGTCTTCACCGCCCACAGCGTCCCGGTGGCCATGGCGGCGGCCTCGCCCTACGCGGCCCAGCTCGAGACGGCGGCGCGTGCCGTCGCCGCCGCGCTCGGCCGGGCCGCCGGGTGGTCGGTGGCCTACCAGAGCCGGAGCGGCTCGCCTCGCGATGCGTGGCTCGAGCCCGACGTCGCCGACGTCATCCGGACCCTGGCGCGGGACGGCGCGCGCGACGTCGTGGTCGTCCCGGTCGGCTTCGTCTGCGATCACGTCGAGGTGCTCTACGACCTCGACGTGGAGGCGAAGGCGGTGGCCGAGTCCTGCCGGATCGGCTTCCATCGCGCCGCCGCCGCCAACGATCACCCCGCGTTCATCGCGATGCTGGCCGACCTGGTCCGGCGCGGGCCGGCGTCGTGAAGCTGATCGTCGTCGGGGGCGGGCTCTCCGGGCTGGCGGCCGCCCACCGGGCGGTGGAGCTGGCGCGCGAGCGCGGCCGGCCACTCGAGCTGACCTTGCTCGAGTGCGCCGATCGTCTGGGCGGCACCATCCAGACCGAGCGTCGCGACGGCTTCCTGGTCGAGTGCGGGCCCGACTCGTTCCTCTCCGAGAAGCCGTGGGCGCTCGCGCTCTGCCGCCGGCTCGGGGTGGAGGACCGGCTGATCGGGACCGACAACCGGTTCCGGCGCGTCTTCGTGGCCTTTCGCGGACGGCTCCATCCGCTGCCGGAGGGCTTCCAGCTCCTGGCGCCCACCCGGCTCGGGCCCTTCCTGGCCTCGTCGCTCTTCTCGTGGCCCGGCAAGCTCCGGATGGCCTGCGATCTCGTGCTGCCGCGCGGCGGGTCCCCCGACGAGAGCCTCGGGGCCTTCGTGCGGCGGCGGCTCGGGCGCGAGGCGCTCGAGCGCGTCGCCCAGCCGCTGGTCGGCGGCATCTACACCGCCGATCCCGACGAGCTCTCGCTCGGCGCCACCATGCCGCGCTTCCTCGAGATGGAGCGGCGCGAGCGCAGCGTGATCCTGGCGCTCTGGCGGGCCGCCCGCCGGGCCCCGGCGCTCCACGCGGGAACGAGCGGCGCGCGCTGGTCGCTCTTCGTCACCTTCGCCGAGGGCATGGAGGAGCTCGTTCGTCTGCTGGCCACCCGGCTGCCCCCCGGAGCGGTGCGCCTCAAGGAGCGGGCGGCCTCGATCGAGCGCGACGCGGGCGGCTGGCGCGTCACCACCGCGGGCGGCGGGGTCTTCACCGGCGACGCGCTCATCCTGTCGCCGGAGGCGCATCAGGCCGCGCGGCTCGTGCGTTACGTGGACCCGGGCCTCGCGCACCTGCTGGAGGGAATTCCCTACGCCTCCTCCGCGACCGTGACGCTGGCCTATCGCCGCGCCGACATCCGCCATCCGCTCGACGGTTTCGGGTTCGTGGTGCCGCAGGTGGAGCGCCGGCCCGTCTTCGCGGGCACCTTCTCGAGCGTGAAGTACCCGGGGCGCGCCCCGGAAGACCACGCGCTGCTGCGCGTGTTCATCGGCGGCGCGCTGAACGAGTCGGCGCTCGAGGCCGACGACGCGGCGCTGGTGGAGGTCGCGCGCGCGCAGCTCGGCGAGCTGCTGGGGGTGACGGGCGCGCCGCGGTTCAGCCGGGTCGCCCGCTACCCGCATGCGATGCCGCAGTACCACGTGGGCCACGCGGCGCGCGCGGAGGCCATCGAGCTGGCGGTGGCGCGGCACGCGGGCCTCCGCCTGGCGGGCGGAGCCTACCGGGGTGTCGGGATCGCGGACTGCGTGCGGTCGGGCGAGGAGGCGGCGGAGGGGGTGCTGCGCTAGCTCGACTTCGGGTCGATGTGGTCCATCAGCATGTGGACCTCGAGCACCGAGTCGAGATACTGGAAGCTGAACGGCTTCGTCACGTAGTCGGACGCGCCGAGCGCCAGGGCTCCGCGCGCGGAGTCGATGTCCTCCACCGCGGTGACCATGATCACGCACGTCTCGGGCGCGGTGGTCTTGATCCGCTTCAGGGCCTCGACGCCGCCCATGCCCGCCATCATCACGTCCATCAGCACGATGTGCGGGTGGAAGTCCGGCACCCGGAGGAGCGCCTCCTCGCCGTCCTGCGCCTCGATGACGTCGAAGCCGCGGTCCTCGAGGTACTCGGCGAGCACCTTGCGGAACTCGAGCTCGTCGTCCACCACGAGCACACGCGCGCGCACCGGCCGCTTGGCCTGCACGGGCTCACCCGCCGCCGCCGCCGCGACCAGGGTCGCCGGGGCCACCACACCGGACCGGGCCAGCGTGTCGGACACCTGCATCAGGTTGAGCGGCTTGGTGAAGGCGCCGGCCACGCTCAGGCCGGCCTCCGTGACCAGCTCGAGCGCATTGCCCATGCCGCTGACCAGGATCACGACCACGTCGGGGTTGAGCGCCTTGATCCGACCCAGCGCGCCGATTCCGCCCAGGCGGGGCATGAACAGGTCGAGGATCACAGCCTTGGGCTGCCACCGCTTGACCTGGAGGAAAGCCTCGACCCCGTTGGTGGCGGTCAGGACGACGAATCCCTGCTCGGTAAAATACTCCTTGAGCAGTTCCAGGACGTCCACGTCGTCATCGACACACAAGATGCTCGGGAGGCTGTCGTCCATGTCAGGCAGGTTGAGCAAGAAAAGTGCCGCCCCCATGCCCGGGACAACCTAATGAAATAACTGCGCTTTGCCTTCAGGCACCCAGTGGGCATCGAGGGGCGGTTCACAGATTCTGACATGGAGTCTGACACTTGCGGTCACCTGGGTCCGCCAGCGTTCGCTCGCCAAGGTCAGCGGCCGGGCGCCAGGCGCGCCATCACCTCGAGCGCCTGCTCGAGCGAGGCGCCGCCGGGCGTGAAATTGCCCTCCAGGAACAGCTCGGTCAGGCCGGCCTCCGCATAGCGGCCGATGTCCTCGCGGATCTCGTCGAGCGTTCCCCAGAGCGGGCGGCGGTCCGAGCCCTGGGGGCTGTCGTGGACGCGGTACGTGCCGCGGCAGACAATGTGGAGCGAGCCCGGGTCCTTCCCGAGCGCGGCCGCCGCGTCCTTCACTTCCTTCACCAGCGGGGCCACGCTGGCCATCGGTACGTTGCCCCCGTTGAAGCCGTCGCCCAGCTCCACCGCGCGCTTCACGACCGTCGAGCCGTAGCCGCCGATGGTGATGGGCGGGCGCGGCTTCTGCACCGGCTTCGGCTCCACCCGCGAGCGCGGCACGTGGTAGAACTCGCCGTGGAACTCGGTCACGTCCTGGCTCCAGATCGCGTCGAGGCAGCGGAGGAACTCGTCGGCACGGCGGCCCCGGTGCTTGAAGGGCACACCGACCGCCTCGTACTCGTCCTGCGACCAGCCGAGGCCGAGCCCCACGTCCAGGCGGCCGCCCGAGAGCACGTCCAGCGTGGCGAGCTGCTTGGCGAGGACGACCGGCTGGTAGAACGGCATGATCAGCACGCTGGTGCCGAGGCGGATGCGCTGGGTGGCCGCGGCCACGTAGGCGAGGGTGACGATCGGATCGAAGACGCGCTCGAACGGCTTGGGCCACGTCTTGCCCGGCACCGGCGGGTACTCGTTCTTGGGCTCGAGCGCGTAGAGCAGACGCTGGAAGACCCAGAGCGAATGGTAGCCGAGCGCCTCGGCCTGGCGCGCGACGCGAATCTGGTTCTCCGGCGTGGCCCAGTCACCCGCGGTCGGGAGCGCGAATCCGAGCTTCATGGAGCGAGATGATACACGGAATCGGCCGGGCGCCCGCGGCGCGCTCCGTCACCGGGTCCTCCCGACGTGGGGCCTCCCGACGTGTGCGCGGGCCCATCGTCGATTCAAGGCGACCAGACCGGCGCCGGCGCCGCTGATGAGCACGACCGGAATCGCGATCGCGAGCCACGCTATTCCAACGATCAACGTGACGGCCACCATCAGCGCGACCCCGGTCGTGAGGAACAGCAGGAGCACGTTGATCACTGCTGCGCTCCCGCGGTTACCAAGGCGTGGCGCGTGTACTGACAATCCCGGCACGAAAGCACCGTGATGGCGCGGCCCCATCGGGTGAACTGCCGGACCGCCCGGCAGTCGCCGCCGCATCGCGGACACGGTTCCATCGGTCGCTCGTCCATGGCAGTTCACCTCCTGCCCTGGATAGGGGCAAACGCCGTGCCGGACCGGAAGAGCCTGGAAACGCTGGTGTCCTGGGCGCAGGACGGATGCCCTGCGGATCAAGCGTACCGGCACGGCTTACCGGCGCGGCACATCCTTCCAACCGTCTACTTCGACTCCGCGACGAAGACGCCGTCCCAGTCGGCGGGGGGCGGATCCGTGAGCAGGGCGCGCGCGCGCCGCTGGTAGAGCGCGATGGGCCCGTCGGTGGGCGCCTCGGCGCCGAGCTCGTCGAGCAGGCGGATCGCCTCGGCCCATCGCCGCGCGCGGTAGAGCGCGAGGGCCTCGTGGTAGCGCGCGAGCCGGCGCTCGCCCGCGGGATCGAGCGCGCCCGCGCGCGCGAGCACCTCGTAGCAGGTGAGCGGCTCGCCACGCCCCTTGACCGCGACCCGGTCGAGGATGCGGTAGACGAGGGCCCGCGGCTCGGCGGCGACGGTGGCCTCGCCCACCACGATCCGCACGCCGTATTCCTTGGAGAGCCCCTCGAGCCGCGCGGCCACGTTCACCGGATCGCCGACCGCGGTGTAGATCAGGCGATCCTTCGAGCCCATGTTGCCCACCACCATCTGCCCGGTGTTGATCCCCACGCCCAGGTCGAGATGGGCCCAGCCCCGCGCCTCGAACTGCGGGCGCAGCGTCGCGAGCGCCGCCACCATGTCGAGCGCGGTCAGACAGGCGCGCCGCGCGTGGTCGGCCTGGTCCATCGGCGCGTTCCAGAAGGCCTCGATGGCGTCGCCCGCGTACTGGGCGAGCACGCCGTCGTGGCGGAAGACCACGTCCGCCATCCCGGTGCGGTAGGTGTTGAGCAGGGCCACCAGCGTCGCGGGAGGCAGCGCGTGGGCGAGCGTGGTGAACTGACGGAGGTCGCTGAAGAGCACCGTCATCTCTCGCGTCTCGCCGCCGAGCCGCAAACGGTCCGGATCGGCGAGGACCCACTGGCTCACCGCGGGCGAGAGATAGCGGCCCATCGCCTCCCGGACTATTCGCTGCTCCGCCTGCTCCAGAACGAGGCGCGAGGAGAGCGCGGCCGCGAAGCTGATCAGCAGCGCGGCCGGCGGGTAGACCAGGTCCAGCACGACGCCGCGCTCGAAGAGCAGGGCCGCCGCGGTCCCGTAGAGGGCGAGCCCGGCCGCGACCGCCAGCCCGGCGGGCAGGGGCCGCCACGTCGCGACCACGAGCGCGGCGAGCAGGGCCATGCCCCCGATCAGGATGGCGGTGGTGCCGGGCCCGACGGGCGAGAGGAAGCGCTGATACAGCACCGTCTCGACCGCGTTGCCCAGGATCTCGACGCCCCACATCCGCGTGTCGCCGGTGGTCGGAGTAGCGTGCTCGTCCACGCCCCGGATGGTCGGGCCCAGCAGCACGATGCGGTCGCGGACCAGCGCGGGATCGAAGCGGCCTTCGAGCACGTCCACGAACGAGAGAATCGGGAAGGGCCCGGCGCCCCCCGGCTCGGACGGCGGGCCGAGAAAATCGATCAGCATCGTGTCGTGCTCCGCGACCGGAATCGTCCGGCCCGCCGCGTGGAGGAGGCCGGGCTCCGCGTGCGCGTCCAGGACGACCGGCCGGCGCGTGAAGCGCGCCACGATGGTGAGGGCCAGGCTCGGCAGCTCCTCGCCGCCGGCGCGGAGGAGGAGGGGAAGGCGCCGGACCACGCTGTCCCGCCCGGTGGTGATGTTGGCCAGCCCCTCGTCCACCGCCGCGCTCCGCACGGTGGCGGCCGGCCGGACGAAGGTCTCGAACTCCTGGGCGACGCCCGGGCGCGGATCGAAGGCCCTCGCCCCCTGCGCCACCACGGGCACGACCACGTTGCCGGCGCGACGCATCGCCTCGGCGAGCGCGCCGTCCTCGGGCCGCTGCGCGTCGAAGAAGATCGCGAAGGCTACCACGCGCGGGGCGGCGGGCCGGAGGGCGTCGAGGGCGTCGGCGTAGAGCGTGCGGGGCCAGGCCGAGAGCGGGCCGTGGCGCCCGAGCAGCGCCTGGTAGCTCTTCTCGTCGATGCCCACGATCACGGTGGAGCGCGCGGTCTGGGCCGGGCGCGCGTTGAAGAGCAGGTCGCCGACCCGCGCGCGGGTGGCGGCGAGGAACCCCCAGAGCGAGGCGGCGGTGAGCACGAGCGCGACGCCGAGCGCGGGCGCCGCGCTCGCGAGCAGACGCGTGCGCTGACTCCGGGTGGGGGCCTTCACCGCCCCACCGTGAGCATCGAGACCTCGGGCGGCACGCGGAACCGCACCGGGACGATGCTGGTGCCGATGCCGGGCGAGACGAAGAGGTCGCGGTCGTCCTCGTGGATGTGGCCGATCGCGTAGCGATCCCCGAAGTGCGACGGCACGATGAGGCGCCCGAGCACGGGCAGGTTCACCTGGCCGCCGTGGGTGTGCCCGGCCAGGGTGAGCAGCACGCGCGCGGGCATGCGGGCGAAGACATCCGGGTTGTGGGTGAGGACGATCACCGACGCGCCCGCCGGCACCGGCGCGAGCGCGCGGCCGATCGCGGCCGGGCGGGTCCGGAGGTCGCTGACCCCCGCGATCCAGAGGGAGTGGCCGCGCACCGTCACCTCGGCAGCGGCGTCTTCCAGGACGTGGATGCCCACCGCCTCGAGCGCGCGGACGCAGCGGGCCCCGTCGTACCACCAGTCGTGATTGCCGAGCACCGCGAAGACGCCGAGCGGCGCCTTCAGGTCGCGCAGCGCCGCCGCGGTCTGCTCGATCTCCACGAACCGGCCGCCGGCCACCCCGTGGATGACGTAGTCCCCGAGCAGCACGATCAGGTCCGGCTGCGCCGCGTTCACGGACGCCACGATCTCGCGCAGCTTGGCCACCGTGATGTGGGGCGACCCGGTGTGCAGATCGGCGAGCGCGGCGATCCGGAGGGGCCCGAGGTCGGCGGGCCAGCGCGCGATCGAAACCGGCGTCTCCCGCAGCACCACCCGGCCGGGCTCGATGCCGACCGCCCACACGACGAACCCGACGGTGGCGGCCAGGAGAGCCGCCAGGACGACGGTGGTGGCCCGCCGCCGGCGGCGCGTCAGCGCGACTCCCGGAAGAAGGCGCGGAGCTCCTGCGCCAGCGCGGCCGGCTCCTCCATCGCCGCGAAGTGGCCGCCCGCCGGCATCACCGTCCAGCGCCGGATGTTGTACATGCGCTCGGCCCAGGCCCGCGGCGGCCGCACGATCTCCTTCGGGAACGCGGCGTAGCCGGTCGGGACCTCGATGCGCTGGCCGTCCGCGATGGGCCACGGCGAGTGGAAGCGCGCGTAGTAGGGCCAGAAGGAGGCGTTGATGCTGCCGGTCACCCAGTAGATCATCACGTTGGTGAGCAGCTCGTCCTTGGTGAAGCGGCGCTCGACGTCGCCGTCGCAGTCGCTCCAGGTCCGGAACTTCTCCACGATCCAGGCCGCGAGGCCCACCGGGGAATCGCTCAGGCCGAAGGCCAGCGTCTGGGGCCGGGTGCCCTGGATCCACTGGTAGCCCGTCTCCTCGCGCTGCCACCGACCGAGATCCTCGAGGTACTGCTTCTCCTCCGGCGAGGGCTGGGCCGGCGGCTTGATGTCGCGGCGCAGCGACAGCAGGTTCACGTGGATGGCCGCGAGCCGGTCGGGATACGCGGCGCCCAGCTTCGACGTGATGAAGCCGCCCCAGTCGCCGCCCTGCGCGGCGAAGCGGCGGTAGCCGAGCGTGTCGGTCATGAGCGACGCGAAGAGGTCGGCGATCTCCGCGATGCCGAAGCGCGGCTGGCCGGGCGCGAACGAGAACCCGTAGCCGGGCAGCGAGGGCGCGATCACCGTGAACGCGTCGGCCGGGTCGCCGCCGAAGCGCGCGGGATCGGTGAGCATGGGCAGGATCTTGTAGAACTCCCAGACCGAGCCGGGCCAGCCGTGGGAGAGCAGCAGCGGGAGCGGGTCCGGCCCGCGGCCCTCCTCGTGGATGAAGTGGAGATCGATGCCTCCCACCGGGGCCGTGAACTGGCGGAACCCGTTGAGCCGCGCCTCGTGCGCGCGCCAGTCGTAGCGGTCCGTCCAGTACGCGACGAGCTCCTTCATGTACGCGAGGCTCGTGCCGAACGCCCACTCCGCGCCGGGCGCCTGGTCGGGCCAGCGCGCGCGGGCGAGGCGCTCGCGCAGGTCCGCGAGGGTGCCCTCGGGGACCTCGATGCGGAAGGGCCGGGGCGGCATCAGAACACCGGCCGCTCGATGTAGGCGCCCCAGACGTGGCGGAGCCGCGCCACGATCTCGCCCAGCGTGGCGCGCGCCTTCACGAGCTCGATCGTCACCGGCATGATGTTGGTCGCGGGCTCGCGCGCCTCGCGCTCGAGCCGGTCCATCAGGCGATCCACGAGGGCCTGGTCGCGCCGCCGCCGCACGTCCTTCAGCCGGCCGATCTGGCGCGCCTCCACCGCGGGGTCCACCTTGTGGATGGGCAGGGGCGGCGGCTCGGACGGTTCGACCAGTGTATTGACGCCTATGACTGGCTGCTCGCCCGCCGCCTTGCGCCGGGCGAAGTCGTAGGCGGAGTCGGCGATCTCGTGCTGGAAGAAGCCCTCCTCGATGGCCTTGATGGTGCCGCCCATCGCGTCCACCTTGGCCAGGATGCGGAGGACCTCGGCCTCGACGCGGTTGGTCAGCGCCTCGACGTAGTAGGAGCCGCCGAGCGGATCCACCACCTGCGGCACGCGCGTCTCCATCGCGATGATCTGCTGGGTCCGCAGCGCGATCTTCATCGCCTCCTCGGAGGGGATCGCGTAGGCCTCGTCCATGCCGTTGGTGTGGAGCGACTGGGCCCCGCCCAGCACCGCGGACAGCGCCTGGAAGGCGGTGCGGATGATGTTGTTGAGCGGCTGCGCCTTGGTGAGGGTGGCCGCCGCGGTCTGGCAGTGGAAGCGCAGGCGCATCGACTCGGCCTTCGTCGCGCCGAAGCGGTCCTTCATGAGCCGCGCGTAGATGCGCCGGGCCGCGCGGAACTTGGCGACCTCCTCGAAGAAGTCGGCCTGGGCTACGAAGTAGAAGGCCAGGCGCGGCGCGAACTCGTCGACCGGCACCCCCGCCCGGGTCACCTCCTCCACGTAGGCGATCGCGTTCGCCATCGTGAAGGCGAGCTCCTGCACCGAGGTCGCCCCCGCTTCGGAGATGTGATAGCCGCTGATGTTGATGGGGTTGTAGCGGGCGAGATTCCGCGCGCTCCACACGATCATGTCGCGCATCACGCGCATCGAGGGGCGGATCGGGAAGATCCACTCCTTCTGCGCGATGTACTCCTTCAGGATGTCGGCCTGCACGGTGCCGGACAGCTTGTTCAGGTCGAAGCCGCGCGACTCCGCGAGCGCCACGTACATCGCGAGGAGGATCCACGCGCTCGGGTTGATCGTCATCGAGACCGAGATGCGCTCGAGGTCGATGTCCGCGAAGAGCGCCTCCATGTCGTCGAGGGTGTCGATGGCGACCCCCTCGCGGCCGACCTCGCCGAGCGAGCGCGGATCGTCGGAGTCGTAGCCCATCAGGGTCGGCATGTCGAAGTCCACGCTGAGCCCGGTCTGCCCCTGCTCGATCAGGTAGCGAAAGCGCCCGTTGGTGTCGGCCCCGGTGCCGAAGCCCGCGATTTGGCGCATCGTCCAGTTGCGCCCGCGGTACATCGTGGGATACGGCCCGCGCGTGTAGGGGAACTGGCCGGGCAGGCCGATGTTGTCGGCGGGCGCGTCCGCGATGTCCGCCGGCGTGTACAGGCGCTGCACCGGCATGCCGGAGCCGGTGCGATAGTCGGTGCGCGCCTCCGGCTGGCGGGCGAGGAACTCGGCGAGCTCCTTGGCGTCCCAGGCCGCCTTCTCGGCGGCCAGGCGCTTGAGCGCTTCGGGATCAAACATGGCGAGTGTCTCCGGGTAGAAGTCCCTGGTGGTAGAGATCGCGGTCGTCGATCACGCGGCGGGCTTTGAACTCGGTGCGGAGGAGCGTGCCCTCGGGGACGAGATCCACCACCGGGTGCACGCCCAGGCGCGCCCGCAGGCGCTCGCGCATCAGGGCGCGCAGCGGCTCGACCTGCCCGCCGTGGGCCGCGGTGTACTCGGCGCGCACCAGCAGCTCGTCCATGGCCTCGCGGCGCGAGACGATCACCCGGAACTCGCCGCCGAAGCCGTCGATGGCGCGCAGCGTGTCCTCGATGGCGCTCGGGTAGATGTTCTCGCCGCGCACGATGATCATGTCGTCGAAGCGGCCGTAGAGGCCGTGCGGCAGGCGCGGGTAGGTCCGCCCGCAGGGGCACGGGTCGTCCACCCACCGCGCGCGGTCGCCCGAGACCAGCCGGATCATCGGCTGCGACGTCCGCTCGAGGTGAGTGTACACGGGGGTGCCCTCGGCGCCGTAGGGCAGGGGCCGGAACGTCTCCGGATCGCAGACCTGCGTGTAGACGAGATCCTGCCAGAGGTGCATGCCGGTCCGATGGCGGCACTCGCCGTTGGTCATCCAGGGCGACATCTCGGCCATGCTGCCCATGTCCACGCAGATGCCGCCGAAGGTCTGCTCGATCAGCGCCCGGGTCGCGGGGATCCCCGCGCCGGGCTCGCCGGAGAAGAAGAGGATGCGGAAGCCCAGGCCCGCGGGGTCGATGCCCTCGCGGCGGGCGGTCTCCGCGAAGTGCAGCGCGTAGGACGGCGTGCCGTAGAAGGCGGAGGGGCGGAGATCGCGCGCCCACTGCACGGCCCCGAGCGTCTGGCCCTGCGCGCCCGCCCCGAAGGGGAACACGGTGGCGCCGAGCCGCTCCCCGCCCGCGAGGGCGCCCCACGAGCCCAGATAGAGGCTGAAGAACGAGCAGATCAGGATGCGGTCGCCCGGCCGGATGCCGGCTCCCCAGAGGATGCGCGCGTGGGCCTCGCCGATCCGGTCCCAGTCGTCCGCTCCGATGCCGAACACGGTGGGCCGCCCGGTGGTGCCGCTGGTCCCGTGGATGCGCGCCACCTGCGCGGGCTCGATGCAGAGGTAGTCGCCGAAGGGCGGCGCGGCCGCCTGCGCGGCGCGCAGCTCCGCCTTCTGCACCACCGGGAAGCGCGCGAGGTCGTCGAGGCTCTTGAGGGTCTCGGGCGACACGCCCGCCTCCTGCCACCGGCGCCGGTAGAACGGGCTCCGCTCCCACGCGTAGCGCACCTGGTGGGTCAGCTTGGCGAAGATCAGCGCGTCGCGCGCGGCCGGATCCGCGCACTCGATCTCGGGCAGCCAGTGCTCGGCGGACGGGGCGGGCCGGTAGGTCGCGTCGTAGCGCGGCGGCCAGACCGTCAGGTCCACGCCGCGCGTCCGGCCGAGCGCGGCCTCATCCGGCTCGGTCATGGGATCAGCAGGTCGGCCGGGCCGCCACCAGGTCGCGGATGCGGGCGACGATCGTGTCGGGCGGCGTGTCCTGCAGGATCACCTCGGCCACGCCCATGTCGCGCAGCACGGGCACGTCCTCGTCCGGAATGACGCCGCCCGCCACCAGCAGGATGTCCCCGGCGCGCGCGCCGCGCATCAGCTCGAGCACGCGGGGGAAGAGCGTCAGGTGGGCGCCCGAGAGGATGCTGATGCCGAGCACGTCGACGTCCTCCTGCACCGCGGCCGCCACCACTTCCTCGGGCGTGCGGTGCAGTCCGGTGTAGACGACCTCCATGCCCGCGTCGCGAAGGCAGCGGGCCACGATCTTCGCCCCGCGGTCGTGTCCGTCGAGGCCGACCTTGGCCACCAGCACGCGAATGGGGCGATCGATCATGACGGAAGCGGCCGGGGCGCGGCGGCGCTAGCGGCGGGTGCGGCCGCCGGGGGTGACGGAGGGGCCGGCGGTCGTCCGGTCGGCCACGCCGTCGAGGACCTCGCGCACCTTGAGCGCGAGCGCGTCCGGGGTGAACGGCTTGGAGAGAAACGCGATGCCCGAGGCCAGCACGCCGTGCCTGACGATGGCGTCATCCGTGTAGCCGGACATATACAGCACCTTCATCTCCGGGCGCAAGGTGGCCAGGCGCTGCGCCAGCTCGCTCCCGCTCATCTGCGGCATGACCACGTCGGTGACGAGCAGGTGAATGGATCCCGCGTGCCGGTTGCTGATCTCGAGGGCCTCCGCCCCCTGGCGCGCCTCGAGCACGACGTAGCCGCTCATCTCGAGGATCTCCCGGACCACCGCCCGTACCCGCTGAGCGTCCTCCACCAGCAGGATGGTCTCGCCGCGGCCCGGGGTGAGGGTCGCCTCGGGCGCGCCGCCGCTCCGCGAGGCGGGGGCGTTCGCGGCGGGCCGCTCCGGCGGCCCGACCTGAGCCGCCACGCGGGGGAGATAGACCGTGAACGTGGAGCCGCGGCCCGGCTCGGTCTCCACCGAGATGTGGCCGCCACTCTGCTTCACGGTGCCGTACACGGTCGAGAGCCCGAGCCCGGTCCCCTTGCCCTGCTCCTTGGTGGTGAAGAACGGCTCGAACAGGTGCGAGCGGGTCTCCGCATCCATGCCCACCCCGGTATCGCCGACCTCGAGCAGGACGTAGGGGCCGGGCCGCGCGTCGCTCAGGCGCGCGGCGGCCGCCTCGTCCAGGTCCACGTTGGCGGTGCGCACGGTGAGCCGGCCCCCGTCGGGCATGGCGTCGCGCGCGTTCACGCAGAGGTTCAGGATCATCTGCTCCATCTGGCCGGGATCGGCCTTGACCCCGCCCAGGTCCGGCGCGGTCACCGTGACGAGGTTGATCGTCTCGCCGAGGAGCCGCTGGAGCATGGCGTGGATGCTGGCCACGATGCCGTTGAGATCCACGAGGCGCGGGGCCATGACCTGCTTGCGGCTGAACGCGAGGAGCTGCCGCGTGAGGGTGGCCGCCTGGTCGGCCGCGTCGCGGATGCCCTCCGCGTTGCGGCGCAGGGAGTGGCCGGGCGCGAGGCGGCGCAGCATGAGGTCGCTGTCGCCGCGGATGACCATCAGCAGGTTGTTGAAGTCGTGGGCGATTCCGCCCGCGAGCTTGCCCACCGCGTCCATCTTCTGCGCCTGCCGGAGCTGCTCCTCGCTCGTGTGCAGCGCGCGCTCCGAGCGCTTCAGCTCGGTGAGGTCCACCGTGAGGCCGCGCAGGGTGGCGGCCCGGCCGTCCGGGTCGCGTACCACGTGGACGATGTCGCGCAGCCACACCTCGCGGCCGTCCGCCGCGATCGCCCGGTACTCGAACTCGTGGTCCCGCGCCTCCGCGATCGCGGTGCGGTAGGTCTGCATGACCGTGTCGCGGTCCTCCGGGTGGATGCGGCGGGCCCAGAAGTCGGGCTCGCGCAGCCAGCGCTCCACCGGGTAGCCGAGGACGGTCTCGGCGCGGCGGCTGACGAAGGAGAAGGTGAGGGTGTGCGCGTCGGCTTCCCACACGATGGCGTCGAGGCCCTGGATGAGATCGCGGTAGCGCTGCTCCGACTCCTGGTGGGCCGCCTGCAGCCGCTCCTCCTCGGTGAGGTCCTCGACGATCAGGAGCAGGCGCGGCGGCTCGTCGTCGGCCAGGTGAATCGCGCTCATGGTGATGCGCGCGGGCTTGGTGTCGCGGCGCGCGTACACGTAGAGCTCGTAGAGGCCGGCCTGCTGGGTCGCGCCGGTGGCGAGCGCCTCGCGGGCGCCGCGCATGAGCCGCTCCGCCCGCACGAGCTGCTGGAGGTCGCGCCCCAGCACTTCCTCCTCGCGGAGCCGGAACGACTCGAGGAAGGCGCGGTTGGCCGAGAGGACGTGCAGGTCTTCCGAGAGCAGGAGCAGGCCGGCGGGCACGCTCGCCACGATCTTGTCCGCGTAGCTCTGCAGGCTCGTCATCGCGCGGGCCTGGCGCATCTGCTGCTGGAGCAGCCGCGCGCGCTGCTGCTCGCGGTGGAGCGCGATCAGGAAGCCGGCCAGGGCCAGGAGCAGGAAGGCGGCCGCCGCGCCGGCCAGCCGCCTCGAGCGCTGGAACTCGGCGAGCGCCTCGTCGCGGTTCACCTCGAGCGCGAGCGACCAGCCGGTGGGCGGGACCCGGCGCACCGCGGCCACCACCGGCACGCCGCGATAGTCCACCATCTCGCCGACCGCCTCGTGGCCCTGCGCGCCGGCCTGGGCGAGCCCGGCCAGGGCGGCGAGGGAGCGCTTCGGCGTCTCGGCGTCGGCCGGGAGGGGGTGGCGCAGCGGCGAGAGAAAGGCGGGCGGCTCGCTCTCGAGGTCGATCAGGAGCGTCTCGCTGGTGTGCGTCGGGTCCGCGTCGTCGGCGAGGAGCGGGTAGAGGCCGGCCTCCGGCCGGGCGCCGAGCGTGACCACGCCGAGGAGCGGCCGCGTGTCGCCGTCGAGGCCGGCGGGCGCGCCGTCGGAGAAGACGGGCACCGTGACCACGAGCAGCCGCCCCGCGCCCACGCCCGCGAGCTCGAAGCGCGGCTTCCGGCTCCGGGCCACCTGCGCGGCCTGCTCCGCGGCGTGCTCCAGCAGCACGGCCGCGAGCCCGGGGTCGGACGCGGACCGGGCCGCAGTGTGGCCGTTCGCGTCCGCGACCACGATGCCCACGTAGCCGTAGGCCGCGGCGACGCGGCTCAGGTGCCGCGCGAGCGCCTCGTCGTCCCGCGTCTGACCCGCGAGCTGCGCGCGCACCGCCGGGAAGGCGGCGAGCACCTCCGCGTCGGCGCGGCGGGCCGCGAGCCAGCTCGAGACGAGACGGGTCCGGTCGACGGTGATGGTGGCGAGGCGGCTCTTCCAGTGGGTGAGGGCGGTTTCCCGCTCGGTGTCGAGCTGGTGCGCGGTGAACAGCACGACCAGGATCGTGCCCGCGAGGAACACGCCGACGTGGATCCAGGGGATGCCTTCGCCGGACCCCGCTCGACGCTCGGCGCTCGCCCGCGCGTGGAGGCTGCTAGGAATGACGGAAGCTCCGCCGGGATCGCGTCATGGTCGCGCCCGTCCAGAATACGGCGGGAGGCGCGCTGCCACAACCCGTCAGACCCACAGCCCGTCATACGTGGTTGCGGAGCATGAGCTCCTTCGGGTGCGGCCGCAGGTAGATCTGGTCGCGGACGTAGGCCACGTCGAAGCGCGCGACGTGGTGGTTGATCAGCGTGATGGGCACCACCAGCGGGACGAGCCCGGCCGCGTAGTCGCCGATGATCCCGAGCAGCTCGCGCTTCTCGGCGGCCGCGAGCCGCGTCTTGAAGAAGCCCACGATGTGCTGCAGGACGTTGACGTGCTTCTTGATCGTCGCCCGCGTGGCGAGGGCGGCCATGAAGCCCGCGGCGTACCCGTCGAGCCAGCCCGCGCGCGCGAGGCGGGGAACCTCCGCGACTAGGTGGCCCAGCCGCGCGTAGGCCGCGGGGCTGTGCGCGAGGAGCAGGTACTTGTGCGCGGTGTGGAACTCCACCACCGCGGCCGGGCGCGGCTCGGCGGCCCGCAGCGCGGCGAGGCGCCGGTAGGCGAAGACCCGGGTGATGAAGTTGTCGCGCAGGTGCGCGTCGTTGAGCCGGCCTTCCTCCTCCACCGGCAGGAGCGGCAACGCGTCGGTGAGCCCGCGCGCGAAGAGCCCGGTGCCGGTGCGCACGGGCGGCCCGTCCCCTGTGTAGAGCTTCACCCGCTCGAGGCCGCAGGAGGGCGAGCCGCGCTTCAGGATGTAGCCGCTGAGCTCGCGCCGCCGCAGCTCCTCCACGCGCCGGCGCGCGAACGCGTCCATGCGGTCGGTGTGGTCGGTCCCGCTCGCGACGCCCAGCAGGCGCGGAGAGGCCGCGTCGCCAACCAGCCGGATCGGCTCGCGCGGCACGCCCATGCCGACCTCCAGCTCCGGGCACACCGGCACCCACGTGAAGTGGCGCGCGAGCACGCCGGTGATGTAGGCGTCCTTCTGGTGGCCGCCGTCGTAGCGCACCTCCTCGCCCAGCAGGCAGGAGGAGATGCCGACCCGGATGGGCAGATCGGCCGAGCGCCAGGCCGGGGGGGCCGCCATCAGCGCGCCCGGTAGCGGACCTCGAAGCTCACGCACCCCGCGGCGGAGTGAAACGGCCCGTGCGGCATGCCGGGCGGCCGCACCGCGACCGAGCCCGCCGGATAGGGGCGGCCGCCGCACTCGAGCGTGCCCGAGATGATGTAGATCTCCTCCCAGAAGTCGTGGGTCACGACCCGGTCGTTGCCGGAACCGGGGTCGAAGCGGAGCAGGCGCGTGGTCACGCCCTCGTCGACTCCGCCGCTGATGATCTGCTCCCAGACGCCGGCGGCAAATCCGGGAGCGGGCCGCCACGGCAGGGGCGCCGGATCGAAGAACTCGCGCTCGGCTTTCGTCGGTTCCATCGCTGGAGTATTGTAGCCGACATGCCGACCATCGAACCCGCCCAGCTCGAAGCGAAGGCCACCCGCATCTTCACCGCGATGGGCGCGCCGGCCGGCGACGCGGCGTGGATCGCCGCGCTGCTCGTGCGCGCGAACCTGCGCGGCCACGACTCGCACGGCGTCATACGCATCCCGCAGTACTGGGAGTCGGTGAAGAAGAAGGAGGTCGATCCGCGATCCCCGGTGACGGTCACCGCGGAGACGCCCGCCCTCGTGCGGCTCGACGGCGGCGGGGGCTTCGGCCAGGTGGTCGGCCGCCGCGCGATGGAGATGGCGATCGCGAAGGCGAAGGCGGGCGGCCTGAGCGCGGCATCGACCTCGCGCACCAGCCACGTCGGACGGCTCGCGGACTACGCGGAGATGGCCGCCGGCGCCGGCCTGGTGGGCATGCTCTGGGCCAACTGCGTGCACGGGCTCAACGTGGCGCCGTGGGGCGGCGCCGCGCGGCGCCTCGGCACGAACCCGCACGCGGTCGGCATCCCGGGCGCGGGCGGCCCCGCGATGGTGCTCGACTTCGCCACCAGCGTGGTGGCCGAGGGCAAGCTGCGGGTGAAGCGCAACCGCAAGCAGCCGGCCCCTCCCGGCTGGTTCGTGGACGCCGACGGCCGGCCGCAGACGGATCCCGAGATCTTCTACGGCACCCCGCCCGGCGCGCTGCTCACCTCGGGCGAGCACAAGGGTTACGGGCTCTCGCTCGCGGTCGAGATCCTGGGCGGCATCCTCTCCGGCACCGGCCCCGCGGGGCCGCCGCCGGGCGTCTTCGCCAACGGCACGCTCATGATCTGCCTCGACGTGGAGCGGTTCCTGCCGCTGCCCGAGTTCCACCGCCAGGTGGCCTCGCTCTTCGGGTGGGTGAAGTCGGCGCCGCTCGCGCAGGGCGCCACCGAGATCCTGATCCCCGGCGAGCCGGAAGCGCGGCTCGAGGCGGAGCGCCGCCGGCAGGGGATCCCGATCGAGGATCAGACCTGGAGCCAGATCGAGACGACGGCGGCCGAGCTGGGCGTGTAACGTCGAAGGGGGCCCCTTCTGAAGTCCAAGCGGGGGCCCCCTCCGAGCCTCCCCCAGAAACGGATTGCGCCGGCGAAGCCGGCGCTCGAATCGAACAACGCCGGGCTACGGAAACAGCCGCTCGGCGTTCTTGTAGGCGATCTTCTCGGCTACGTCGCGCGGCAGCTGGCTCAGGTAGCCGCGCACCTCGGTGACCGACCCGGGCAGCGCCTCCCACCGCGAGGTCATCCAGGTATCGGTTCCCGCGAGGAAGCGATCCGGGTGGCGGAGGAACACCGCGCGCCAGCCCGGGTCGAGCGTGCCGCCCGGGGCCACGTCGCTGTTGCGGATGGCCAGGTCCACCCACAGGTTCGGGTAGCGGTCGAGCAGGGCGCCCACCGCCTGCGGACCCGAGGACATGCCCGCGTGGGCCCAGATCACCCGGAGACGCGGCTCGATCGTGAACAGCTCGATGATCGCGAGCTCGTCCGAGTGGGCGTGGAGATAGATGTTCTCCTGCACCGCGAGCTCGGTGATGCGCTTGACCACGAAGGTCCCGGTCTGCCCGCCGAAGAGGTGGAACTCGCCGATGCCCTTGTGCACGCCGCGGTTCTTCTGGATGCGCTCCTGCACGTAGGCGAGCACCGCGGCGTCCTGCCACCAGTGGCCCATGTCGTCCCGGGTGCGGTACGGCCGCAGGATCGGGACGATGCGCTTGGGATCTCGCGCGTGGAGCGTGAGGGTCCCGTCGTCGGGCGTGCTCGAGACGAGCGCCCGCCGGATGCCCGCCTTCTCGAGGATGCCGAGGATGCGCTCGGGCGGATACTCGACCCAGTCGGCCGCGCTGTAGTGGATGTGCGTGTCGAAGATCGGCAGCTCCGGGCTCTGGGCGCGCGTGGCCTCCGCCCCGAGGGCGACGAGCGCCACCGCGAGGAGGGGAAACAGGCGCGCCGCGCTTCGCATCCGCACGCTCTCGAGCCTAGCACGGACGCCTCGCCTTGCGCATCCGCATTGCCGGCGCTACGCTGGGCGACGTGATGAGCCCGATGCGCGCGATCGTGATCGGAATCTTGCTGCTGGCCGCGGCGCCCGCCGCCGCGCAGGGCCTGCCCGGAGGCCGCCGGCCCGACGCCATCGATCGGGCCCGCGGGCTCGCCACCCAGCCCTTCAGCACGCTGCCCATGCCCGCGCGGCCCACCGAGCGCTACGTGCCGCCCGCCAGCGTGTACTCGCCGAGCCTGGGGCGCGAGGTGCTCGTGCCCGGCCACTACGAGCGTTACGTCAACGGCCAGCGCGTCGAGGTCCCCCCGCTCGTCGTCACCACCCCCGATGGACGGGCCCCGGTGCTGGTGCCGGGCGGTGAGCGTTCCCCGAGCGCTCCCTGATGCTCGAGGCGGTGGGCATGGCCGAGATCAACAAGATCTTCGCGGTCACCGACGCCCTCGGGGTGCACCGTGAAGCGCTCGTGATCCCGCTCGGCACCGGCAAGGGCCGCGTGCGCAAGCTGCCGAGCGGCAAGTTCGAGATCACGGTGGACGCGGAGACGCCACTGGACGAGTGGCTCGAGGGACTGCCCGCGCTGATCCGAGCCGCCATGGCGTGAGGTCCCGCCGACGAGGGGAGATCGGGCTCCTCTCCCTCGTCGCCATCGTCTTCTTCAACGTCAGCGGGGGTCCGTACGGGCTCGAGGACGCGATCGGCACCCTCGGCCCCGGTCTCGCGCTGGTCCTCCTGCTCGTGACTCCGCTGGTCTGGAGCCTGCCCGTTGGCCTCGCGATGGCGGAGCTCGCCGCCGCGCTCCCGGAAGAAGGCGGCTACGTGGTCTGGGTGCGGCGCGCCTTCGGCCGCTTCTGGAGCTTCCAGGCCGGCTGGTGGAGCTGGATCAACAGCTTCGTGGACGTGGCGGTCTATCCCGCGCTCTTCGCGGACTACGTCGGCTTCTGGCGCCCTCACATGTCCCCGCTCGAGCGCTGGGCCCTCGTGCTCGCCTTCATCTGGACCCTCACCGCGATCAACCTCGCGGGCGTGCGCATCACCGGCCGGGTCGCGGTGGCGATGGCGGGCCTGTCGCTCCTGCCGGTCGTCGTGCTCACCGCGCTCGCGGGCACGCAGCTCCGCGAGGTCCCGTGGCGCCCGTTCGCGGCGGAGGAGGGGAGCCTGCTCACCGGGCTCGGCCTGGGGCTCGCGATCATGATGTGGAACTACTCGGGCTGGGACGCGCCCACCACCACGCTCGGCGAGACGCGCGATCCGGGCCCGAGCTTTCGCCGCGCGGTGTGGGTCGCGCTGCCCCTGATCACGCTCGCCTACGTGCTGCCGGTGGCGGCCAGCCTCTCGGCGGTGGATGGCTGGGAGGACTGGGACACCGGGCACTGGCCGGTGGTCGCCGCGGCGCTCGGCGGGCCGTGGCTCGCCAACCTGGTCGCGGTCGGCGCGGTGCTCGCCACCGTGGGGCTCTTCCTGTCGCTGCTCCTCACCAACTCGCGCTTGCCCTACGTGCTGGCCCTGGCCGGCCAGATGCCGGCCGCGCTGGGGCGGCTCCACCCGCGCTTCGCCACGCCGTGGGGCGCGGTGGTCCTGTCCAGTGTCGCGTACAGCGTCTGCGCGTTCTGGAGCTTCAAGGAGCTGATCGTCCTGAACATCTGGCTGTACTCGATCACGCTGCTCCTGGAGCTGGCCGCGTTCGTGGCCCTGCGCCTCCGCGAGCCGGAGCTGCCGCGGCCGTGGCGGGTGGGCGGCGGCCGGGCCGGGATGTGGCTGGTGGCGCTGCTGCCGTCCTGCTGCTGCCTGCTCGCGATGGCGACCGCGGGGTGGACGAACACCGCGATCGGGGTCGCCGCGGCGCTGACCGGCCCGCTCGCCTACCTGCTCTGGCGGGCGCCCGTCACGCGCGCGGCGAGGTAATCCCTGGAAAGACCGCGCGCCAGGCGGCCGGGCTCGCGGCCGGCGCCATCGGGCGACGCGGCCGCACCCGGAGACCCTGGGCGCGCAGGTCACGCCAGACGCCGGCCCGGAACGCCGCGTTGCCCAGCAGCCCGCCGGCCCAGCTCAGCGTGATCGGCGGGCGCAGCCGCAGCGCGCGCGCGGTGCCCGCCGCGAGGGCCGCGAGCGACCGCTGCGCGTCCCGCACGACGCGGCGGGCGGTCCGGTCTCCGCGGCGCGCGCGGCGCAGGACGCCGGGCGCGAGGGCCGCCACGCGCGCGATCGCGTCGGGGGCCGTCGCGATTCGCCGTGCGCGCGCGGGAGACTCCGCGTCGCGCAGCCAGGCGCGGCCGATCGAGAACGCGGAGCCATCGTCGCCCAGCAGCGGCCCGAGACCGCCCGCGCGCGCGAGCCGTCCCCGTCGATCGCGTCCGAGCGCGATCGAGCCCGTGCCCGCGAGGAGCAGCACGCCCGGGACCGCGCCGAGCGCGGCGAGGTAGGCGGCCTCCACGTCCGAGATCACGACCACGCGCGGAGCGAAGCGGCGCAGGCGCCTCGCCAGGGCCTGGCGCTCGCCGCGGGTCCAGATGCCGCGCGAGGCGACGCCGAGGGCGGCCAGGTCGCGGCGCGACAGGCGCCAGCGGCGCCAGAGGCGCGCGAGCAGCCCGGGCAGGCCCGCCACGCCCGGAGTCCGTCCCCGGTAGACGCGCGGCGCGGCGCCCGAGAGGGCCACGCGCACCCAGGTGCCGCCCAGATCCACCACCACGAGCGGCCGCTCGCCGCGCCGGCTCGCCGCAATATCGCGATTCATGGGAACTATTGTCCCCCGGCGGGCATCAGAAATGAAAGCACGGTAAGGTGGGAATACACGCCCACGCAGCCCGTCGAATCGGACAGTGCTGGTGATTCCCCCAAACCCTCTGGAGGCAACATGCGACGCACCCTGATGACCATGACCGCCGCGCTGCTCGTGGGCCTGACCGCGACCGTCGCGGCCGCCCTGACGCCGACCGAGACCGTGAAATCGCGAGTGGACGAAGCGCTGCAGAGTCTCTCTCAGACCGCCACCCCTGACGCCGGGGCCGCCGAGCGGCGGCGCGCGGAGATCCGCCGGGCCGCCGACACGCTGTTCGATTTCGCCGACATGTCGCGCCGGGCGCTGGGCCGTCACTGGACGGACCGCTCGCCCGCCGAGCGCGAGGAGTTCACGCGGCTCTTCACCGACCTGATCGCGCGTACGTACATCGGCAAGATCGACCGCTACGCGGGGGAGGCCATCTCCTACGTGGGGGAGCGCGTGGACGGCGCGGAGGCCTCGGTGCGGTCCCAGGTCGTCACCGCCAAGGGGTCGCAGATCCCCGTCGAGTACCGGTTGCACCGCGTGAACGACGACTGGTCGGCCTACGACGTGCTCATCGAGAACGTGAGCCTGGTGGGCACCTACCGGAGCCAGTTCGATCGCATCATCAAGGCGGAGTCGTTCGCGAGCCTGCTGCGCCGCCTGCGCGAGAAGGGCCAGGTCGCGGACGCGCGGTAACGCTCGCCCCTCACCCTGCCCTCTCCTCTCGGGGGAGAGGGTTTATTTCTTCATCAGGAACTGGGCCTCGTCGAAGGATTCGGCGGCCAGGGTGGTGAGGCCGGTCCGGGTGTAGAGATCGCCCAGCAGCAGGTGGAGCGTCGGCTCGTCGCGATCCCGCTCCAGGGCGACGATCACCACCCGCCGCGCGTCGTGGAGGAGCCCCTCGCGCGCGAGGAGCCCCGCCCGCATCACGGCCTGCGAGGTCGGCGGCACGCCCGTCCCCAGCTCCTGATCGAGCGTGGTGAGATCGTTCGCCACCGCGCGCGCCCGCGCCGCGTCCACCACCTCGAACCACGCCTCCTGCGCGGGCTGACCGCCGGCGGTGACCTGCAGTGTGTAGCGCACGTTCGGGGCGATCGCGGGGGCGTCGGCGGGATACTCCCGTCGCGGGCCGGTGACCTCGCGGCGCTCGATGACCGGCCCGCTCGGGCCGATCAGGGCCACCGTGTAGCGGGCGAAGCGGCTGCCGAGCCATTCGAAGGCCAGCGCCTCCGGCAGCACGGGCCCGTTGCGCGGGCTCAGGATCACGGGCGGCCGCGCCATGCTGCGCGTGGCAAGCACCGCTTGCGACGATTCCCTGGTGGTGCCCGCCAGGTAGCCCAGGCTCGCGTCGACCAGCGCCTTGGCCTTCTGGCCCTGGCCGGCCGCGGCCACGCCGGCCACCGTGAGCGTCCCCGCGGCGCCCGCGACCCGCACGGTTCCACGCCCGCCCGAGAGCAGCACCACCGCGCTCGCGTCCTCGGTGGTGCGCACGACGTCGCCCGCGCGCAGCGCGAGCAGCGGCCGTGCCGGCCGCCAGTCGCCGCCGGCGGCCGCCTTCACCTCCACGCGGCCGCGCGCGGGCTTGATCTCGGTGATGACCGCTGCGGTCTCGCCGGTCTGGGCGTGGGTGGCGGCGGCCGGCGCGCGCAGCGCGCCGAGCGCGAGGGACAGCAGCGGGAGCACGCTCTTCACGTCAGGCCTCCATCAGGCTGGTGAGCTCGTAGATCTCGACCGGCTGCCGCCGGCCCTTGACGGTCACGCTGCCCCGGTCCCGGACCACCACCCGGTCCTTCAGGACCGCGAGCACCGCGCCGCTGATCAGGATGCCGGTGCCGAGGTCGCGATTCAAGTCCTCGATGCGCGACGTGGTGTTGACGGTGTCGCCGAGCACCGCGTACTTTTTCTTGCGCGGTGCGCCGAGGGTCCCCGCGAAGGCCTCGCCGGTGTGGACCGCGATGCCCATGGCGAGCGGCCCGCGGTCCTGCGCCTCCCAGCCGCGGTTCAGCTCCTCGAGCGCCGCGTGCATCGCCACCGCGCTGTGGGCCGCGTGCCAGCAGTGCTCGGGATCGTCGAGCGGGGCCCCGTACACCGCCATGATCGCGTCGCCGATGAAGTCCTGCACGAGGCCCCGGTGGGCCAGGATGACGTCCACCATCGCGGTGAAGTACTCGTTCATCATCTGGGAGACGACCTCGGGCGGCAGGCGCTCGGCCATGGCGGTGAACCCGCGCAGGTCCGACATCAGCACGGTCACGCGGCGCACCTCGCCGCCCAGCCGCGTGCCGGTCTTCAGCACGCGGTCCATGATCTCCGGGCTCACGTACTGGCCGAACGCCGAGCGCAGCCGGCGGCGGCGCAGCATGTGGGAGCCCTGGAGATAGATCAGCATCCCGATGAGCGGGGCCAGGAAGTCGAGCCAGTAGCCGCCCCGGGTGTACGCCTCGTAGGACGCGGCGGCGAGCGCGGCCACCAGGACCAGCCCGACCAGCGCGAGCCAGACCGGCCGCAGCCAGAGCGAGAGCAGCGAGATCGACACGCAGACCAGCGTGAGCAGCGCCACGTTCAGATACCAGGGCGGCGGCAGCAGGGTCCGGCGCGAGAGCAGGGTGTTCACCATGTGGGCGTGGATCTCCACGCCCGGCATGAGCCCGGTCGGGGTGGGGAAGGTATCGCGGCTCTCCGCGAAGCTCGCGCCCACGAGGACAATGCGGTCCTTGAAGGGATTGTCCTGGTCGGGAACGACGCCGGCGCGCGCGAGCTGCACGAGCGGCTCGCTCGGGAACGTCGTGAAGGCGCCCGCCGGGCCGCTGAAGTCCACGCGCCACGGGCGGGCCGCGAGCTGTTTCACCGGCGTCTCCGTCGGCCCGGCGAGGGCGCCGGACGGCTCACGCACCGGGAGCGGAATCGCGTCGCTGTCACCCGCGAGCCGCCGCGCGAGCTCCGCGGGCGGGAGCCCCGCGGACGCGGCGAGCGTGCTGAGCGAGAGCGCGGGCAGCCATCCGCCGCCCGCCCGGGGCAGGACCGGCGTGAAGCGCCGCACCATGCCGTCGGCGCCGATCGGCGCGTTGGCGAAGCCCACCAGCCCGGCCAGCTCCGGCGCGAAGGGCGCGAGCAGGGTGTAGCCGTCCGCGCCGTCCTGACCGGCGGGCATCGCGAAGGTGGCGAAGACGAGCGAGCCGGGCCGCGCCGCGCTCCAGCGGCCGATGGTGGCGAGCAGGGCCTGGTCCTCCGCGGCCACGGTGGGCGCGGTGAGGACGAGATCGAACGTCACCACGCGCGCGCCGCTCTTGAGCAGGAAGTCGGCGAGGTCGGCCACGTAGCGCCGCGAGAGCGGCTGGCGCTGCCCGAGGGCCTGGAAGGCGTCGTCGTCGATGAGGACCAGCGTGATCTCGGGCGCGGCCTCGCGGTCGCGCAGGAAGAGGAAGGCGTCCACCGCCCGCGTCTCCCAGCCCGCGAGCACGCCGGTGCGCGAGAGCGCGGTGACCGCGACGGAGACCAGCAGACCGACCAGCATCGCGCGCAGCACCCGCGCGCGGCGTCCCGTGCCCCGGAGGGCCAGGGTCAGCGACCGACTCCGGTGAGGCCGAAGGCGGCCCAGGCGAAGGGGTGAGGGAACTCCTTCATGGCGGCGCGCTGCGCGGCCTGCAGCGCCAGCCCGGTGTCGGTCCTGGCGAGGCCGTCGTAGAACTCCCGCATCAGCACGAAGCTGGCACGGTCGTCCACCTTCCAGAGCGTGGTGACGACCGCGGGGTTGCCCGCATAGAGGAAGGCGCGCTGCAGGCCGATGAGCTCGTCGCCGGTGCTGAGCTGGCCCAGGCCCGTCTCGCACGCCGAGAGCACCACGAGCTGCGCGTGGAGATCGAGGCCGAAGATCTCGCGCACCTCGAGCCGGCCGTCGTCGGCGCCCCCGGGTACCAGGAGGAGGCCCGAGGCGAGGGGATCCGCCTCGTTGAGCTCGCCGTGGGTGGCGAAGTGCAGGAGCCGCGCCCCGCCCGCGAGCGCCTTGGCGCGCTCCTCGGTGGCGTCGCCGCGTACCAGCATCTGGGTGCCCGCGTAGTGGTCGGCGACGACCCTGGCCTCGCGCTCCGCGAAGCGCAGGTTCAGGGCCGCGCCCAGATCGGGATTGCCGACCGCCAGCACCGGCCCGCTCCCCGCGGTGCGCTTGGCCTCGAGGAACCGCAGCACGCTCGCGCTCGGCAGCGTCGAGAGCGTGTAGTCCTCGACGAGCCAGCGATCCTGCTTGCTGCGCAGCGCGCCGAAGGGGAGGTAGTGGAGCACGTCGTGCGGCACCACGATCACGCGCTTGCCCTTGATGTGGGGGCGCAGCGGGGCCACGAGCTGCTCGTGGAGCCCCTGCGCGAGCTTCTGGGCCTCGGGCAGGGGCACCTGGCCCTCGATGCCTTGCCGGAACTTGCGCACGTCGGCCGCGATCTGCTCGCGCCCGGAGGCGAGGCGCACCACCCGCACCGAGCCGCGATCGATCACCCACGCGAAGCTCCCGTTGCGGCTCACCAGGTACTCGACGAGCGTGGTGCCCTCGGGCAGCAGCGCCTGCACGTCGGCCACGTTCACCGGCTCCACCGACATCAGCGAGGCCTGCTCGACACTCTCCTTGCGGACCCGGTCCAGGAAGTCGCGGTAGCTCCGATCGGCGGTCTCCGTGTCCGCGCGCGCGGCCTCCGCGTCGTCCTCGCCCGCCTCGTCGGCGGCCGCCTTCGCACCCGCGAGGCGCGCCCGCAGGCGGGTCTCCTCCTCCACCAGCGCGCGCGTCTTGCCCTTGGAGAGCACGGTCTGGGTGCCGAGCAGGTCGAGGAACGCGCGGGAGCGCGCGCGCTCGGCCAGCCCGAAGGCCTCCTCGGGCTTGCGGAGGGCCACCGCGCTCCACACCGCGCCGTGGTACATCTCCTGCTTGTCCTCCAGGTACCCGCTACGGAGCCCCACGTCCTGCAGCGAGCCGCGCTGGCTCTCCGCGATCTTCACCGCCTCGGTATAGGCCTCGAGCGCCTCGGCGTGGCGGCCCTCGCGGAACCGCACCCGCCCGATGCCGTTGCTGGCCCACATCACGTAGGACGGATTGTCGGTCGCGATCGCGATCCGCTTCGCCTCCTCGAGATAGCGGATCGCCTCCGGGAGATCGTTCTTGGCGATCGCGAGATAGCCGAGCGAGTTCCGCCCGGCGAGCTCGAGCTCGCTGTGCCCCAGCTCCTTCGCGACCTGGACGCGGCGGTTCAGCGTGGCCGTGGCGCCCGCAAGGTTGCCGAGCTGACGCTCGGAGTCGCCCAGCACGCTGAGGGCGAGGGCGAGGTTGCGCTGGGCGTTGCGCCGGTTCTGGTCGAAGCCGGAGGCGGGCCGGCTGGCCACGTACTGGTCGAACTGCTTGACCGACTCGGCGCCCAGCTGGGCGGCCGCCGCGAAGTCCTTGCGGGAATAGGCGACCTCGTCGAGCCCGCGCGCGAAAACCCCCGACCAGAAGGTCTGGCGCTGCGGGGTGGAGAAGGCGGACACGAGCTGGGCGCCCTCCTGGAAGAACTGCTGGGCCTCGGCGCGCGAGCCCACCGACCGGTAGAGGGCGCCGGTGAAGACGTAGGCGTTGGCGAGCTCGCCGAGAGTCGCATCGGTGCGGGGCGCCGTCTTCAGGATCTCGACCGCGCGGAGCCCGGCGCGAAGGCCGGGCTGGGTGGCGCCGATCGGGCGCGCGATGCGCGCGGCCTCGGTGTAGGTCTGGGCGGCCTCGACCGGCAGTCCGCGGGCCTCGAAGTCCTTCGCCGCGCTCTCGTAGAAGGCCAGCGCGCGCCGGCCCTCGCCCCGGCGCACCGCGGCCGCGCTGGCCTCGAGCCCGAAGCCGAACCAGGGATCGCCGCCCGGCCCGGCGTGGCGAACGACCTCGAAGGAGGTCTCGCCGGCTCCCGAGGGGTGGCCGGCCTTCCGCTCGTGGATCTCCTTGACCACGATCCGCATCGCTGGCGCGTACCACGTCGTCCACCGGTTGCCGTTGTTCTCGCCCTCGAGGCGCAGGGCCCGGAAGCGGCCCGCGGGCACGGTCACCTCCTCCTCGGCGGTCACGCGCCAGGAGGTGGTCACGTTGTTGTAGCGGAAGTTGCGCTGGTTATCGCGGTACTGGTAGGTCGAGGTCCAGGTCTTGCCGACCTCGAGCGGCCACGCGAACGTGCCGGTGTGGGGCGTGGAGCCGGTGCGCTCTTTCTCGCGGACCACGGTGGCGAACCAGTTCCGGCCCGCGCGCTCGAAGAACTGCACCCCGACCGCGTCGGAGACCCGGAACGCGGGCTGGCCCCGGAGCGCGCCGGGCTCGAGCACGGTGTAGGTGGCGAGGTACGTGCCGCCGGTCCGCTCGGTCGTCCGGATGATCCAGCGGGTGCCGGGCGGGGGGAACTCCATCGGCGCCGAGGTCTGGGCCGGCGCCGTCGAGGGCGCCGCGACGGCCCCGGCGAGAGCCAGGACCGCCATCCACCGTCGCGCGCTCCGCATGTTCGCCACCCCGCTCCCGCCGCCGATCATAAACTAACCCCGAGATGGGGACCAACGACGAGATGGGACCAGCGCCGCGACCGCCGCGGCGTGCGCGCGTAGATTGGCGCCTCCGGGGCCCGCCTCCGCGATAATGGAGCGTGCTCTCCCCCGCGGCCGAGCTGCTGATCGACGGCGCCATCATCGTCACCTACTTCGCCGGCATCATCGCCATCGGCCTGTACATGGGCCGGCGCGACCGGAGCCTGCACGATTTCGCCCTCGCGGGCCGCCGCGTGCCGTGGTGGGCGGTGATGGCGTCGATCATCGCGGCGGAGACGAGCGCGGCGACGTTCCTGGGCGTGCCCGGCGAGGGCTACACCACGCGAAGCTTCGCGTACGTGCAGATCATCATCGGGCTGATCCTCGGGCGCGTGCTGGTCGGCTACGTCTTCCTCAAGCCGTACTACAACTACAAGGTCTACACGGTCTACGACTACCTCGGCATCCGCTTCGGGCCGTGGAGCAAGAACTACGTCTCCGGCCTGTTCCTCTTCATGCGCACGCTCGCCTCGGGCACGCGGCTGTTCGTCCCGTCGCTCGTGATGGTGCTGGCGTGGCGCCTGTTCGTCTCGGGCGCCCGGGCCGAGACCGCGCAGGAGCCGGTCACCACCGTCGGCCCCTACCTGGTCGCGATCGTCATCCTCACGGTGCTGACCTGCCTCTACACCGCGGTGGGCGGGATCAAGGCGGTCATCTGGACCGACGTCATCCAGGCCTGCCTGATGTTCGGCAGCGCGCTGGTCGCGATCGCCACGCTGCTCTTCCACGTCGGCGGCATTCTCCGCGGTCGTCCGGGTGGTGCCGCAGATCACGAGCCACGAGGGCTACTTCCTGCACGGCTTCGAGGCCGCCCGCGTCGCGGCGTGGAAGACCGCGCACGGCCTCTCCGCGATGGGGGTCTGGGACTACGTCAAGCTGGTCCTCGCCAGCGCCTACACGCTCTTCTCCGCGGTGATCGGCGCCACGCTCGGCAACATGGCCGCCTTCGGCACCGACCAGGACATGGTCCAGCGGATGCTGACGGCCGAGACCTACAAGAAGGCGCGCCGCAGCCTGATCACCGCCGCCTTCATGGACCTGCCGATCGCGGCCGCCTTCACGTTCATCGGCATCCTGCTCTTCGTGTACTACCAGCAGGACCCGACGTTCCGGCCGGGGGCCAACGCCGACGTCTTCGGCTCCTACATCCTCAACGTCATGCCGGTCGGCATCCGCGGCTTCGTGCTCGCGGGGGTGTTCGCGACGGCGATGGGATCGCTCTCGGCCGCGCTCAACGCGCTGGCGACCAGCGCGACCAACGACTGGTACATCCACTGTGCGCGGCCGTTCCCAGACCCACCACGTGCGGGTGGCGCGCGGGTTCACCGCCCTCTTCGCGGTGCTGATGGTCGTGATCGCCGGCGCCTTCGCCTACGCGAAGGTCACCACCCCGGACGTGCGGATCATCCCGGTGGTGCTCGGCATCGCCGGCTTCATCCTCGGCCCGATGCTCGGCGTGTTCCTGATCGGGATGTTCACCGCTGGCCGCGGCTCCGACCGGGGCAACCTGCTCGCGATCACCGCGGGGCTGATCGCGACGGTGGTGGCCGGCAAGCTCCACATCACGATCCTGAACGGGGCGGCGCCCTGGTTCGGCCTCGCGCCGACCTTTGCGCAGCCGGCGTGGATTCCCGAGGTGGCGTTCACGTGGTGGGCCATGATCGGCGCGGTGGTGGTGGTCGCCGTCGGCCTCTGCTTCCGCACCCCCGCCGCGGTGCGCGTCGAGGTGGCCCGCCACGAGCGCGCGGCCCGGGTGGCGGAGGGGATCCCGGTGGACATGCGGGGCCGGGCCGGGGTTCCCTGAACGGCCGTTCAGTGCTATCCTGCCGCCACTGAACTCACTCCTTTTTCCTCGTAGCGGAGGATGCCATGTCCAGCACGTTCCTGTACCGGTTACCCGTCGAGCAGACCCAGTGGAAGGTCGAAGGTCAGACCACGACCGCGTTCACCTGGGAGTACGAGGACGGCAGCGAGGACCTGCTGCGCCTGTACGGCAAGGGCAAGAAGCAGCAGTGGGACGCCGCGGACCGACTCGACTGGACGCAGGAGGTGGACCCGGACAACCCGATGGGGATGTCGGACCGGACCATCGCGATCCACGGGACCGATCTCTGGAACAGCCTCGGCGAGAAGGACCGGGTGTACATCCGGCGCAACCTGCAGGCCCACTCGCTCTCGCAGTTCATGCACGGCGAGCAGGGCGCGCTCATCGCCACCGCCAAGATCGTGCAGACCGTGCCCACCTACGAGTCCAAGTTCTACGCCGCGACCCAGGTGATGGACGAGGCGCGCCACGTGGAGGCCTACTCTCGCCTGCTCCACGAGAAGTTCAAGCTCGCGTACCCGATCACCCCCACGCTGGCCAAGCTGCTCGAGGCCACCATCACCGACCGGCGCTGGGACATGACCTATCTCGGCATGCAGATCCTGATCGAGGGGCTCGCGCTCGCCGCCTTCCAGCGCATCCGCGACAACTCGACCAATCCGCTGTGCGCGGCGGTGAACGCCTACGTCATGCAGGACGAGGCGCGGCACGTGGCCTTCGGCCGCCTGGCCCTGCGCGACTACTACCCGCAGCTCACCGACGCGGAGCGCGACGAGCGCGAGGAGTTCGTGGTCGAGGCCTGCTACCACATGCGCGACCGGTTCAATCAGAAGGAGGTCTGGGAGAATCTGGGCCTGCCGGTCAAGGAGTGCGTCGCGGCGGTGGATCAGTCGGACACCATGAAGCAGTTCCGCCGGCGTCTGTTCACCCGGATCGTCCCCACCGTGAAGGACATCGGGCTCTGGGGCAACCGGGTGCGGCGGGCCTACGAGGACATGGGCGTGATGGAGTTCGCGGACACCGACGCGGCCGCGATCCTCGAGAACGACAACCGCGTGGCGGAGGAGTTCGACGCCAAGCAGTTCGTCGGGCAGCAGCTCGGGCAGACGACCTAGGCGAGGTCGAAGAGGAGGAAGTGGGCGGGCTCGAGGGCTGAGATCTCGAGCGCCTGCTCCCGGCTCACCGCCGCGCCGTCGCCCGCGCCGAGCGCGGTCCCGTTCAGCTCGACCCGGCCGGTCACCATCTGCAGCCACGCGTGCCGCCCATTGGCCAGCGCGTGCTTGACCCGCTCGCCGGGCTCGAGGCGCGAGACGTAGAGATCCACGTCCTGGTGGATCGTCACCCCGCCGTCGCGGCCGTCGCGCGAGGCGATGAGCCGGAGCGCCCCCCGCTCCTCCTGCGGCGGGATCGCCTTCTGCTCGTAGCCGGGAGCGAGACCGCGGCGGTCCGGCAGGATCCAGATCTGGAGGAAGTGCACGGGCTGGTCCGGCTTCGGATTGGCCTCGCTGTGCGTCACCCCGGTGCCCGCGCTCATGCGCTGGACGTCGCCCGGCACGATGACCGAGCGGTTGCCCATGCTGTCGGCGTGCTCGAGCGCGCCCTCCAGCACGTAGGTCACGATCTCCATGTCGTTGTGCGAGTGCGCGCCGAATCCGCGCCCGCCCGCCACGCGATCCTCGTTGATCACCCGCAGGCTCCGGAAGCCCATGTGCTTGGGATCGTGATAGCTCGCGAACGAGAAGGTGTGCGAGGTGTCCAGCCAGCCGTGGTCGAAGTGGCCGCGCTCGGCGGCGGGACGGGTGACGATCATCACGCGGCTCCTTTGGGTGAGGGTTGCCTTACATCTGGATGATACCCGACGCGGCAAGCGCGCCCGTCGCCGGGTATCATCTTGCCATGACGAACGAGACGGACGCAGAGGGACGGGCGCGGCTGCGCGCGGTCGCCGTCTCGCTGGCGGTCTCGGTGCTGCTGCTGGGCGCCAAGTACCACGCCTATCGCATCACCGGCTCCACCGCGATCCTGTCCGACGCGCTGGAGTCCATCGTCAACGTGGTGGCCGCGGTGTTCGCGATCGGGGCGCTGATCTTCGCGGGCCGGCCCGCCGACCGCAACCACCCCTACGGCCACGGCAAGATGGAGTTCCTGAGCGCGGCGTTCGAGGGCGGCCTCATCGCCTTCGCCGCGCTCGTGATTCTCTACGAGGTCGTCCAGAGCCTGACCCACGGCGTGGAGCTGCGGTCGCTCGACCTGGGTCTGGCCATCGTGCTGGGGGCGGGGCTGGTCAACCTGGCGCTCGGCTACTACCTCGTCCGCACCGGCCGCCGGTACGAGTCCCTCACGCTCATCGCGGACGGCCGCCACGTGCTGGCCGACTTCTACACCAGCGCGGGCATCGTGGTCGGCCTGCTGCTGGTCCGGATCACCGGGATCGCGCTGCTCGACCCGGTGGTGGCGGCGGTGGTGGCGCTCAACCTCATGTGGACCGGGGTGCGCCTGATCCGCGCGGCCGCCGCGGGACTCCTCGACGAGGAGGACCCGGCCCTGCTGGATCGCCTCCTGAGCGTGCTGCAGCCCCACCTCGGCCAGGGCGTGATCCGCGTCCACCACCTGCGCGCGATCCGCGCGGGGCGCTTCCACCACGTGGACGCCCACCTGGTCGTCCCCGAGTTCTGGTCGGTGGAGCGCTCGCACGAGCTGTCCGAGGACTTGGCCGAGCGCGTGATGAAGGACCTCGGGGTGGAGGGCGAGATGACGCTGCACACCGATCCCTGCCACCGCATCTACTGCCGGATGTGCGACCTCGACGACTGCCCGATCCGCCGCGAGGTGTTCACGGGCCGTCCGCGGCTGACCCTGGAGGAGGCGGTTCAACCCGACATGCCCCGTGGGAGACCATGAGTGACGATCTGCTGGAGCGGGTGCGCGCCCGCGCGCGCGACAATTCCTTCTGGCGTTATCTGGGCGTGGAGGTGATCGAAGCGAGCGAAGGCAAGGTACGCCTGCGCGTGCCGGTGCGCGACGAGCTGCGCAACGCAGCGAGCGCGCCGGTGCACGGCGGCGTTTACGCCGCGCTGACCGACATGGCGGTAGGCGGTGCGCTCGCGACGATGCACGAGGCTTCCGCGGGCGGGGTGGGCCAGGCCACGCTCGACATGAACGTGAGCTTCATCGGGGCCAGCACCGGCGACGTCTTCGCGGAAGGCCGCATCCTGCGGCGTGGCCGCACGATCGCATTCGGCGAGGCCACGATCACCGATGCGGCGGGCAAGCTCGTGGCGGTCGGCCGCGCCACGTACATGATCATCGCCAAGTAGGACCGCGCCCCCGGGCCTCGCGCCAGGGGGAGAGGGCGAGCCGCCGGCCTCCTGCCCAGGGCTATCCCTTGCTCGAGCGGGGCCCCGGGATCAAGTATCGCGACACCCAGGGTGGGTAAGCCTCTACCCATCGGAGTGACAGGCGCGTTTGCTAAGTTCCGGCGATCAGAGGAGTTTGTACCTGGCACGAAGCCTGCTCTGTGCCCAGCCACCATGCTCGACGCTGGCGGTGCGTGGCTAGGCTCCGCCGGGTACCGCGCACCCACGCGGCGCCCGACGACATGAAGCCGATTCCCGCGGTCTGGCGCATCGATATCGAGCCGGATGACTTTCAGCCCGGGCCCGGACTCCCAGCCTGGAGCGGCTTTGTTGCGGCGGCGGATTTCGTGGAGCGACTGCGCCGGCCACTGGCCGACCGTTCCGGCACGGCCGTGCATCCCACCTGGTTTCTGCGACTGGATCCGGACATCGAGCGCTGCTACGGGCGGGCCGATTTCGTGGTCGATCACTACCGCGCCCAGATCGATCAGCTGCGCGCACGGGGTGATCCGTTCGGGATTCACGTTCACTACTATCGCTGGGACGAGCAGCGGAAGGTCTCATACTCCGATCATGCGGACACGCGCTGGACGACGCACTGCCTCGACTCGGCCGCGCGCACGTTCGAGCGATGCTTCGGAGAGCCGCCGCGTCGAGCGAGTCAGGGCGGATACTTCGTGACCGATGCCATCGTGGATCGCGCCGTCGCCCTCGGGATCGAGGTCGACGTCACGGCGGAGCCGGGCCTGGAAGCGCTCCATGACGGCGTGACGTTCGGCGCCTACACGACGGCGCCATCGCCGGATTTCCGGCAGTATCCGCGCCGCCCCTACTATCCATCACGCGCGGACCTGGGCTCACCGGCGACCTCCGCGACCGACGCGCGCCCGATGCTGATGGTGCCGCTCACGTCCTACGACTACGACCGCGCCCGGAATCCATGGCACAAGCGGATCGCCAAGAACATCCTGAGGTTGCCGCGTCAGCCTCTCCCTCTCAACCCATGGAAGGCGTGGCCGAGTCCCGGCGCATTCTGGGATCTTGTCGCTCGGGCCGCCGACGAGGGGCCGGCGCGCTATGCCGCGTTTGCGATCAGGAGCGATGCCGCAGGCTCGGAGACATACGTTCGCGCCCGAATGCTCCTCGAGCATCTGCCGAGCCATCCCATCTCGCGACGGCTGCGCTTCGTCGATCCTCTCTCACCGGAGATTCGAGCGCTCGTCGCCCCGTACGCCCCGAGGTCTGCTCGACCGGTCTCTCTCTCCTCGGGGGCGAGGGGAGGCTGAGCGGCTACGTCAGCAGGCGCGCCATCACCGCGTCGAGCTGGCTCCGGCGCCATCCGTAGGCGGTGAGCGCGGCCACCCCCGGGGCGAGGAACTCCGCGTCCCACGGATCGCGCATCAGCACCACGCCCAGCTTCTTCGCGCCCGCCTGCACCGCCTCCAGCAGCACCTTGTTCGACTTGTAGAGGTGCGCGTCGTAGAGGAACAGCACGGTGGCGTCCGCGGCGGCCGCCGCGCTCCGCGCGCGCTCGATCTCCTCCGCGGTCGGCTCCACGCCCACCACCAGCGGCTCGGGCTGCACGCCGTGTGGCGCCATCGCCTCGCGCAGGTAGCGCGGCTCGTCCTGCATGACCGGCTCGATCGTGATGCGGTCGGCCAGGGATGAGAGCCGCGGGAAGATCGCGAGGACCTTCCCGTTGAGCGCGGGCCGCCACCCGGCGTCCGGTGCCGCCACGACCGTGACCGCGCGTGCGGCCATCGCGCGGGCCAGCGGCTCGCCGTCGGCCTCCGCGCGGGGCGCGCCGCCGGTCACGCGCTCGGGCCGCTTGGCGTCGAGCACGTCGAGCCGCGCCATGCTCTTCTCGAGCTCGCGGATCGAGAGCGTCTTGTCGCGGTAGGCCGCGACCACCGCCTCGTAGGCCGCGCGCTGGGCCGGCGCGGTGTGGCAGACCAGCAGCAGGTCGTGCCCGGCCGCGGCGGTGCGCACGGTGGCCTCGCCGATCGGACACAGGGCGCCGATCGCGCCCATCTCGAGATCGTCCGACACGATCACGCCGCGGTAGCCCACCTGGCCGCGCAGGTAGTCCTCCACGATCAGCTTCGAGAAGCTGGCCGGCATCGCGGGCGCCGGATCGAGATTCGGGTAGAGCGGGTGCGAGGTCATGATGCAGTCCACGCCCGCCTCCATCGCGGCCATGAACGGCGGCAGGTGGGTCGCGTGCATGTCGCCCCAGTCGGAATCGATCACCGGCAGGCCCAGGTGCGCGTCCACCGGCGCGTGCCCCTTGCCCGGGAAGTGCTTGGCGCAGGCCGAGACGCCGCCGGCCTGCATGCCACGGATGCGCGCGGCGCCCAGCCGCGAGACCAGCGCCGGGTCCTTGCCGTAGGAGCGGATGCCGATGTTCGGGCTGTAGCGCTCGGTGAGCACGTCGAGGCACGGGCCGAAGTTGACGTCCACGCCGAGGCGCCGCAGCTCGCGCCCCTCGATCAGCCCCTGGCGCGTCACCATCCTCTCGTCGTCCGCGGTTCCCGCGGTGAGGTTGTCTGGGAAGATGGTGACGCCCTTGTTCAGCATGATGATGCGTCCGCCCTCGTGATCGGTGGTGATCAGGAGCCGGCGCCCGAGCCCCTCCTCGAGCCGCGCGATGAAGCGCAGGAAGCGCTCCGGCGTCTCGAAGTTGCGCCGGTAGAGCATGAGCCCGCCCGCGTGGATGTCGCGCAGGAGGCGCAGGTCGTCGTCGGTGGCGTCGGGGCCGGGCAGCCCGACGATGAGCTGCCGGCCTACCATCGATTCGAGGCTCATTGGCGCTTCGAGGCTCACGCGATCCTCCTGCGGCGGATCCCCGCGGTGATGACCCCGACGCCGGTGAGCCCCACGCCGGAGACCGCCAGCACGATGCGCTCGCCCCCCGCGTCCACCAGCGAGCCCATCACCGCGGTGCCGACCGCCATGCCCGCGAAGAGGCTTGCGGGAAAGAGTGAGAAGGCCTTGCCGCGGGCGACCTGGCTGATCTCGGTGCCGTACACCTGCAGCGTGGTGTGCAGGCCGACGTTGCCCAGACCGAGCAGCAGCATCGCCAGCGCGAAGATCGGCCACGGGCCGCCCGGGACGATCATCATCATCGCGAGGCCCATGACGAGCCCGCCGCCGCCCGCCAGGCTCCGCTCCGAGAGCCGCCCGCGGAGCAGCCCCATCAGGGCGCCGCCCACCATGGTGCCCACGCCGAACAGCGCGAAGAGGAGGCCGACTTCCAGCTGGCTGATCCGGTACTGGGCGGCGGCGTAGGCGCCGAGGTACGCCACGGCGCCCCAGAGGAGGAAGCCCACCGCGAAGATCGAGAAGTAGACGAGTCGGCCGAACGGATCCATCAGGAAGTCGGCGAAGCGCGCCACCGGCTTCACGTCGCCCGGCGCGCGCGCCGCCTTGCCGGGCGGCAAGCGCCAGAGCAGTGCCGAGGGCACCAGCGCGATCACCGCGTAGCCGATCAGCATCGCGCGCCACGAGACGAAGTGCGCGACCAGGCCCCCGATGGCGGCGGAGAAGGCGAGCCCCGCCGAGGTCACGATCGAGAACCGGGCCACCATCACGTGGCGCTGCGCGTACTCGACGGTGTCGCCGATGTGGACGATGGTGAGCGGGATCACCGCGCCCGCGAAGGCGCCCGCGAGCAGGCGCACCGCCACGAACTGCCAGGTGGTGGCGCAGAGGGCCGAGAGCGCAGTGCACACGCTGAAGCCCAGCGCGGCCACCCGGATCACCGCTACCCGGCCGTGGCGATCCGAGAGCGCGCCATAGGCGAGCTGGCCCGCGCCGTAGGCGAAGGAGTAGCTCGTCATCGCGAGCCCGATGGCGCCCGCCGTCGCCCGCAGCGACTCGCTGATGGACGGGAGCACCGGCGCGATGATCCGCAGATCCACCGAGACCAGGAAGGCCAGGAGGAAGAGCAGCGAGAGCGCATTCATCCAGGCCCGGTCATCTGTAGAGCAGGTACGGCCGGCGCGCCCGCGCGAAGGCGGCCAGCTCTCCGCGCCAGGAGGCCTCCATCCGTGCCAGCGACGTGCCCGCCTCGATGGCCCGGCGGATCCGGTCGGTGCCGGCGATGAGATCGATGGGCTGCTTGTTCCACTGGTACTCGTAGGGCGGACGCTTCCAGCGGAAGCCGCGCGGGGCCTGCCGGCGCGCCTCCGCGATGAGGGCCACGTAGGCCGCGTAGGAGCGAAAGCGATCCCAGTCGGTCACGTGCACCTGCACGCCATGGCAGGCGCGTCGCGCCCACTTCTGGAACATCGGCTCGAAGGTGATCGGGCGGAAGCGCACCCCGGGCAGGCCGCGACGCTCGAGCGCGGCGGCCAGCTTCGGGCCGTCCAGGTACGGCGCACCTACCCACTCGAAGGGCCGGGTGGTGCCGCGCGCCTCGGAGAGGTTGGTGCCCTCGAGCAGGCAGCCGCCGGGGTAGACGCGCGCGGTGTCCGGCGTCGGCATGTTGGGCGACGGCGCGACCCACGGCAGCTCGGTGTCCTCCCACAGCATCTCGCGGCGCCAGCCCGCCATCGGCACCACCGTGAGGTCGCAGCCGAAGCCCTGCGTCTCGTTGTGGTAGGCGGCGAGCTCCGCGATGGTCATGCCGTGGCGGATCGGCAGCGGGTAGAGGCCGACGAACGACGCGAACTTGGGGTCGGCGTCGTTGCCCTCGAGCCGCTCGCCGCCCAGGGGGTTCGGCCGGTCGAGCACGATCACCGGCTTGCCCTCCCGCGCGCACACGCGCATGGCCAGCACGGTGGTCCACGTGTACGTGTAGTAGCGCGCGCCCACGTCCTGAAGATCCACCACGAGGACGTCGATTCCGCGCAGCATGGCGGGAGTCGGCTCGAGCCGCTTGCCGCCGTAGAGGCTGTGCACCGGAACCCGGCGCGTGCGGTCGTACTCGGTACCGACGTGGACATGGTCCTGCACGACGCCGCCGAGGCCGTGCTCCGGCCCGAATAGCGCGGTCAGACGCACCCGCCGCATCTTCCGGATCACGTCGGCGGCGTGGGTGAGATCGCGCGCCACCGACGCGGGGTGGGCGAGCAGACCCACCCGCCGGCCCGCGAGCAGGGAGCCCAGGCGCCCGGCCAGCACCTCGAGGCCGGGGCGGACGCCCATCATGCGCGCGCGGGCAGCTCGACCACGCCGCCGCCCACCACCGAGAGCTCGCCGTCCTGGTTGCGCGCTTCCTGCTCGATGTCCACCAGGTGCCGGCCGTCCTCCACGCGCTTGCCGGTGACGCGGCCCTCGATGATCAGGTAGTCGCCCTCCGGATTGTGGCGGCGGATCTTGCAGTGCGCGCGACGGAGGAAGCCGTCGTCGCCCATCCAGTTGGTCAGGTGATGGGTCAGCCAGGAGCAGCGCTCCGGGCCGTAGTCGTAGGCGCCGGGCGCGCCCACCGCGGTGGCGAACTCGTGCTCCCAGTGCACGCGCTCCGGGCAGTCCGGGATGCCGAAGCGGTTCTTGATGCCGAGCCCGGAGTGCTTGGTGATCTGCCTCCAGTTGAGCTTGTTGGCGCGGATGTAGAGACCGCCCCAGCCCTGCGCGTAGGCGATGAAGCCGGTCACCGTCATCGGCCCCTTCGCCATCCTCGGCAGCGCCTCGCCGACGGTCACGTCGTGCCAGTAGCGCGGGGTGGCGCCGCGCACGTCCTCGGCCGCGTAGAGGCGATACACCTCGGCGAGCTCCTCGTCGGTGTAGCGGCGGAGCGGGCGGCTCTTCACCTCCGCGTACTTGGAGCCCTGCTCGCGCGCGTGATCGCGCTCGGTGCGGAAGCACCAGCTGTCCGCCTCGGCGAGCAGCTCGCCCTTCTGGTTGCGGAACTTCACGTGGTAGATCTGCTGCACCGACCGGCCCGCGAAGCGCGTCTGGTGCTCGATCAGGTCCTTGAGCCACGCCTCGGTCGAGATCTCGTCGTTGCGCCGCGCCGGCTGGTGCCAGGTCCAGTCCGCGCCCGCCCACATCGCGTGCACGCCCGAGAGCCCGCCCACGTAGCCCGAGATGATGCGGCTCGTCGCGAAGAGGAAGCTCGGCAGCGCGATGATCCCGCGGTGGCGCGTGCGCGCCGCGTAGGCCGGGTCGCACCAGAGCGGGTTGTCGTCACCGATGCCGTGGGCGTAGTGGCGGATGTTGTCGCGGGTGGCCTCGTGGCACCACGGCTCGAGCGTGTCCGTGATGGGCACCCCGATGCGGCGGCGCAGGTCGTCGAGGCCCTGCTGGGTGATCTTGGGAAAGAGCTGCTGGGTTGGGGCCGCCATGTACTCGCCCTCCTAGGACGTGGGAACGGAGGCGCCGGCCTCGCGCTCGCGGAGCACCTTGCGATTCACCTTGCCGGCGGGCGTCTTGGGCAGCTCGGCCACGAACTCGACCCGGCGCGGGTACTCGTGCTGGGCGAGCCGGGTGCGCGTCCATTCCTGGAGCTCGCGCGCGAAGGCGTCGTCGCCGGGCCGCGGGCTCACGATGAAGGCCTTGACCACGAGGCCGCGCAGGGGATCGGGCACTCCGATCACCGCCGCTTCGCGGACGTCGGCGTGCTTGAGCAGCGCGCCCTCGACCTCCACCGCGCTGATCGTCCAGCCGGCCGAGATGATGACGTCGTCGGCGCGTCCGCCGTGGAAGAAGTAGCCGTCCGCGTCGGTCCAGCCGCGGTCCTTCGTCGGGAACCAGCCGTCGCGGCGCTTGACCAGGATCTCGCCCGCCTCGTCGGGGCCGCAGCGCGTGCCGTCCGGCCGCTGCACCTCCACCTCCACGCCGGGCACCGGCTTGCCGAGCGAGCCCGGCTTCACCGCGAAGTCCGGCGCGCCCGGATAGTTGACGCGAGGATCACGCCGACCTCGGTGGTGCCGTACATGCTGCACACCGGCGTGCCGAAGGTGGCCTCCACGAAGACGCGGGTGGCCTCGTCGATGGGCTCGCCGGTGAACGAGAGCTTGCGGATCGCGTAGCGGTAGCGGTCGGCGGTGCCCGCGCTCTTCATCATGCGGTAGTGCGTCGCGGCGGCCGAGAGATTGGTGATCGCGTGGTCGGCGAGCGCGCGCAGCAGGCGGTCGGCGTCGAACTTGCCCGCGAAGGCGCCGGTGGTGACGCCCAGCGCGAGCGGCCCGAGCGTGCCGTGCCAGAGACCGTGACCCCACGCGGGCGACGAGGGGCAGAAGAACTCGATCGCCCGGGCGGATCCCGGTGCCGTAGAGCGCGGCGACCATGAGCGTGACGATGCGAGCGGTGGCTGTGGCTGCACCGCGGCCGGCAGCTCCCGGGTCGTGCCCGAGGTGTACTGGAATACCGCGAGATCGTCGGCCGCGCGTGTCGGCGCGTAGCGTCGGGGTACTGCGCGAGCGCGGCGAGGAACAGGTCGTCGGCGACGACGGTGGCGAGCCCGGGCCGTCGCGCGATGCCGGCCTGCGCGGGGACACAGCAGCAGCCGCGGCGCGCAGTCGTCGATGCGCAGGCGCAGCCCGTCGGGGCCGAAGAGCGTGAAGAGCGGCACCGCGATGGCCCCGCGCTTCATCGCGCCGAACAGCGCCGGCGTAGAAGGCGAGCGACGGCTCCAGCATGATGGCCGACGCGGTCGCCCGGCTCGACGCCGCCGATCGGCAGGTAGTGGGCGAAGCGGGCCGACGCGGCGGCGAGCCGGCCGAAGGTGAAGGCCTCGTCGTGGCCGCCGGCTCGCGCGAGTGGACGAGGCGCACCGCGACCCGATCCGCCGGATGCCGGTCGATGCACTCGTGCGCGATGTTCATGCGCTGCCGGTCGCCGTCGAAGAGCTCCCAGAGCCGGGCGGGCGAGCAGAGCCGCTGGGCGTCCGCATAGGTGATGTGGTCGGTCAGCGTGGCCATGCCCTCGCTCATACTAGCAAAGCCGTCACCGCAAATAGCCGCATTGACTGACGGCGCGGCCCGGGCTAACGTTCGGCCCCGGGAGGCCGACTATGACTTCAACGCAGAAGGTCGCGATCGTCACGGGAGCGGGCAGTGGTATCGGCAGGGCCAGCGCGCTGGCCCTCATGAAGGAGGGCTACGCGGTCGTCCTCGCGGGCCGGCGCAAGGACGTGCTGGAGTCGGCCGCCGCCGGAGGGCAAGGGCACGCCGGCAGTCGCTGGTGGTGCCGACCGACGTGAGCGATCCCGCGTCGGTCAAGGCGCTCTTCGCGAAGACGAAGGAGACGTTCGGCCGGCTCGACGTGCTCTTCAACAACGCGGGCGCGGGCGCGCCGCCGGTGCCGCTCGAGGACCTCACCTACGAGCAGTGGACAGACGGTCGTCGACGTCAACCTGACCGGCGTCTTCCTGTGCACGCAGGAAGCGTTCAGGATCATGAAGGCCCAGACCCCGCGGGGCGGGCGCATCATCAACAACGGCTCGATCTCGGCGCACACGCCGCGGCCGAACTCCGTCGCCCTACACCGCGACCAAGCACGCGGTCACCGGCCTCACCAAGGCCACCGCGCTCGACGGCCGCAAGTACGACATCGCGTGCGGGCAGATCGACATCGGCAACGCGGCCACCGAGATGACCGCGCGCATGGCCAAGGGCGTGCTCGCAGGCCAACGGCACCATCGCAGTCGAGCCGACCATGGACGTCAAGGCGGTGGCGCGACGCGGTGGTGTACATGGCGAGCCTGCCGCTCGACGCCAACGTGCTGTTCCTCACCGTGATGGCGACGAAGATGCCCTTCGTCGGGCGCGGCTGATCGTCTCTCGCGGCTGATCCTCCGTCGCGGCTGAATCGGGGAGCTGTCAGGGCAGGGCGATGCCGCCTGCCCGCAGCTCCGCCGGGCTGAATCCCAGCTCGTCCACCAGCACCGCGCGGTTGTGCTCGCCCAGGCGCGGGCCCGCATGGCCGATCCGGCCCGGCGTCTCCGACAGGCGCCCGATCACGTTCTGCATCCGCAGCGGCCCCAGCTCGGCATCCGGCACGGTGGCGATGGAGCCGCGCGCCTGGTAGTGCGGGTCGGCCAGCACCTCGTCGGCGCCCCGCACCGGCGCAGCCACCGCCTGGGCCGCGTCGAGGCGCGCGAGCAGGTCGGCCTGGTCGAAGCGCGCGATGGCGGCTCCGAGCGCGGCATCGAGCGCCTCCACGTTGGCCAGGCGCGCCTGGTTGTCGCGGAAGCGCGGGTCGGCGGGCAGCTCCGGCACGCCGAGACTCGGCAGAGCCGCTCGAACACCGACGGCGACGCGCCCGAGAGCGCGATCCACTTGCCGTCGCGCGTCCGGAACGTGTTGCGCGGGGCGATCAGCGGGGTGCGGCTGCCGGTGCGCCGCTGCACGAGGCCGAGCTGGTCGAACTCGATCAGCTGCGGGCCCATCAGCGTGAGGAGGGGCTCGTAGATGGCGAGGTCCACGACCTGGCCGCGGCCGCCGCGCTGCGCGCGCCCTGGAGCGCGGCCAGGGTCAGGAAGGCGCCGGCGAGCCCGGCCGCCGAGTCCGCCAGCGCCGAAGCTCGGCAGGAGCGGCGGGCCGTCGGCCTCGCCGTTGATGGCCACGAAGCCGGTGGCCGCCTCCGCGGTGGTGCCGAAGCCGGGCCGATCGCGCTCCGGCCCGGTCTGGCCGAAGCCGGTCACCCGCGTCAGGACGAGCCCCGGGTTTCCGGGCCGCGAGCGCGTCGTAGCCCAGGCCCCACTTCTCGAGCGTGCCGGGCCGGAAGTTCTCGATCATCGCGTCGGCGCGCGCGGCCAGCCGGCGCACGATCTCGACGCCGAGCGGGGTGTGCAGGTCGGCGGTGATCGCACGCTTGTTCCGGTTGAGCATCTTGAAGTAGAGGCCGGCGCCGTCCTTCACCGCGCCCCAGACGCGCAGCCCGTCGCCCTGCGGGTGCTCGATCTTGACGACGTCGGCGCCGTAGTCGCCCAGGTACATCGCGGCGGTGGGGCCCGCGATCAGCGAGGAGCAGTCCAGCACCCGCAGGCCGGCCAGCGGGCCGAGGGGCCCGGGGACGGTTGTTCCGGATCCGGAACCGATTGCGTAGCCACGAACAGCCATGCTACGGTCTTTGGCGATGGTGTCAAGGGGCGCGGCGGCTTCGCTGGATGGCGGTCACCGGGCGGTGGCGCGCGTGCTCGACATCCTGGAGACGCTCTCGACCCGGCCCGCGGGGGCGAGCCTCACCGAGCTGAGCGTGACGCTCGAGGCGCCCAAGACCAGCCTGCTCCCGCTGCTGCGCACGCTGGTGAGCCGCGGTTACGCGGCGCGGGGCGACGCCGGCCGCTACGGGATCGGCCCGCGCTGGCTCGAGGCCGCCGACAAGGGTGCGGTCGCCCCGGACCTGGTCGAGGCCGCGCACCCGGTCCTGCAGGCGCTCACCCGCGAGACCGGGGAGACGACCTTCGTGGCGGTGCTGCCGCCGGGCCACGCGGACCTCGTCTACGTGGACAAGGTGGAGAGCCCGCAGCGCATCCGCTACAGCGCGGAGCTGGGCGAGCGGCGCCCGCTCTACTGCACCGCCACCGGCTTCGGGCTCTTCGCGTTCCTGGACCCCGCGCCGCGCGAGCACCTCGTGCGCACGCTCCCGCTCACGCGGTACACGCGGCGGACCACCACGAGCCGCGACCTGCTCCGCCGGCGCCTCGACGCCATCCACTCCGCGGGCGTGGCGGTGACGGTGGACGAGTTCGTGATCGGCGCCGGGGGCGCGGCCGCGCCGGTCTACGGGCGCGACGGCCGCCTGGTCGCGGCGTGCGCGGTCACCGGCCCGTCCGCGCGGATCCAGGCCGGGCGCCGGCGCTTCGCGGACGCGGTGAAGCGCGCGGCGGCCGAGATCTCGGAGCGGCTCGGCCATCATTGAGAAGCGGGCGATCGAGAAGCGGGCGATCGAGAAGCGGGCGGCCGTGAGGCGGGGAGCGGAGAGGCGCGCGCGATGAGCGACATCGACGAGGCGGCGGATCCCGCCGCGCTGATCGAGGCGTACTACGAGGCGGGCTGGACCGACGGCCTGCCGGTGGTGCCGCCGTCGGACGCCTCCATCGCGGCAATGCTGGCCGCGGCGGGGCTCGACGGCTCCGAGGAGCTGGGCGCGATCACCGGCCGCAACGCGGTGGTCAGCGCGGAGAAGGCCGCGATCAACGCGGTGATGGCGGGCTGCCGGCCCGAGTACATGCCGGTGGTGGTGGCCGCGGTGCGAAGCCTCTGCGCTCCCGCCTTCGCCTATCACGGCCCGGCCAGCAGCACCGGCGGCTCCGCGATGGCCCTGGTCGTCAACGGGCCGATCGCCTCGCGGCTCGGGATCAACAGCGGCAACAACGCCTTCGGCCAGGGTCACCGGCCCAACGCGACGATCGGCCGCGCGGTGCGCCTCATCATGATGAACGTGATGAACACGAAGCCCGGCCTGCTCGACCGCGCCACCCTCGGCAACCCCGGCAAGTACTCCTTCTGCTTCGCGGAGCACGAGGAGGATCATCCGTGGGAGCCCCTGCACGTCTCGCGCGGCCTGCGGCGCGGGGACAGCGCGGTGACCCTGATCGCGTCGAACAGCCTCTACCAGGTCTACAACCACCTGGCCGCGGAGCCGGAGCCGCTGCTGTACTGCTTCGCGGACGCGCTCGGCAACGTGGGCACGTCGAACCTGCTCGGCTTCAACGAGACGCTGATCGTGTTCGCGGGCGAGCACCAGGAGGTGCTGCAGAAGGCGGGCTGGAGCCGGCTCGACGTGCAGCGCTTCCTGATGGAGCGCACGCGCCGCTCGGTGGCCGACTACAAGCGGGGCGCGCGCCTGCCCGGCGCGGTGACCCCGGAGGACGAGACGACCTGGCGCTACCGCTTCGAGCGGCCCGAGGACATCCTGATCGCGTTCGCGGGTGGCCGGGCGGGGAGCTGGTCCGCGTGCCTGCCGGGATGGGGGACCAAGTGGACCCGCAGCATCACGACACGCGTCGACATACCGAACCAAGGAGGCACCGCATGAAGCTCTTCGATCCGACCTCGAAGCCGGTGGAGCGCGCGATCAAGCTGGCGCCCCGGCCCGCGAGCCCCCGGGGCCTGCGCCTCGGCCTGGTGGAGAACACCAAGTTCAACGCCAGCCCCATCCTCGAGAAGCTGGCCGAGCGGCTGGGCCGGCGCCACCAGATGACGGTCACGTTCCGGAATCGCAAGCGCTCGGCCAGTCACGAGGTCGATGAGGGCGCGGTCAAGGCGCTCCGCGCGCAGTGCGACCTGGTCATCTCCGGCATCGGCGACTGAGGGTCGTGCAGCTCGAGCAGTGTGCTCGACGCGATCCTGATGGAGGAGCAAGGGGTGCCGGCCATCGCCATCGTCACCACCCCGTTCCGCAATACCGGGAAGGCGATGGCCGAGAGCTGGGGCAAGCCGGGCTACCCGTTTCTCGACATGCCGCATCCCATTGCCAACCTGACCGCCGCGCAGCTCGACGAGCGCTGCGATCGGCTGGTGGAGCAGATCGAGGCATGGCTCGGGTTCGAGGGGCACTAGCACGTAGGATGGACGCGTGAGCCGCATCCGCTACGACCGGCTGCCGACCGAGCGCGTCAACCCGGGTACCGGCAAGCTCGACCGGCTGTCGGCGGCGGGGATCGCGCGGCTCATGAACCGCGCCGACCGCCGCGCGGTGCAGGCGGTGGGCCGCGCGGCGCCGGCCCTCGGGCGCGCGGTGGATCTGATCGTGCGCGCGCTGTCGCGTCGTGGGCGCCTCATCTTCGTGGGCGCGGGCACCAGCGGGCGCCTGGGCGTGCTCGAGGCCGCGGAGTGCCCGCCCACCTTCGACACGCCGCCCTCGCTCGTGCAGGCGGTGATCGCGGGCGGCAAGCGCACCGTGTTCCGCTCGTCGGAGGGCGCGGAGGACAACGGCCCCGAGGGCGCGCGCCAGATCCGCAGGCGCGTGCGGCCGGGCGACATGGTGGTGGGCATCGCGGCCAGCGGCGTGACGCCGTTCGTGCGCGCCGCGTTGAAGGAGGCGCGCCGGCGCGGCGCGGCGACCGCGCTCGTCACCTGCAACCCCGACGTGCCGGCCTCCGCGGCCCGCGTGGTCATCGCGCTCGCGGTCGGCCCCGAGGTGCTGACCGGCTCGACGCGCCTCAAGGCCGGCACCGCCACCAAGCTCGCCCTCAACACGCTGACCACCGCGTCCTTCGCGCGCCTCGGCAAGGTCTACGGCAACCGCATGGTGGACCTGCGCCCCCGCTCCGCCAAGCTGCGCGCCCGCGCCCTCGGCCTCGTGCGCCAGCTCGGCCGCGTGACGCCACGCGAGGCCGAGCGCCTCCTCGAGGCCTCCGGCGCCAGCGCCAAGGTCGCCATCGCCATGGCCCGCCTCCGCGTCGACGCCCCCGAAGCCCGCAAGCGCCTGAAGCACGCCGCCGGCTCCCTCCGCGCTACGCTGGATGGGGTCAGGTCTTGAATTACGACATTTTCATGGGCCTAGCCCGTCTCGTGACGGTAGAAACGTCGTAATTCAAGACCTGACCCCGGCTATCGGTTGCGGCCGACGAGGACGAGGGCGGCGGCGATGGCTTGCAGGACGATGCAGAAGAGGAAGGACGTGCGGTAGCTGCCGGACCAGTCTCGCAGGACTCCCAGGATCGCCGGGCCGAACGCGAACGTGAACTGGTTGATGCTCACGACGAGGCTCACGATCCGGCTGAACTGCTCGCGCGGGAACTCGCGCTGCACGATCAGCGAGGGCAGCGTGATCACGTTGCCGGCTCCCAGCCCGAAGAGGATGCACGCGAGGAACACCGCGGGCACCGTCTCGGCCACCACCGCGAGGCCAAGCGCCGCCATCTGGACCGCGAAGTTCGCCGCCGACACCACCCGGCGGTCGAGCCGATCCACGATGAGTCCCGTGACCGGCGTCCGAGCACTGCCGCAATGGTGGTCAGGCTGACCGCGAGGGCGGCGGACTGCGTGCCGACGAACTGGAGCAGGTAGGAGATCTGGTGCGTGAAGAAGCCCACCTGCGCGAGCAATCCCAGGGCGAACGGAATCGAGATGGTGAGGAAGGCCGGGGTGCGGAGCAGGCGCCGCCGACTCCACCCCTCGCCGGAGCTCCTCGAGCCCGGAGCGATCGGCCCGCTGCCGGATCGGGGCTCCCCATCCGGTAGCAGGCCGAGCTCTGCCGGTCCGCGTCGAAGCACGACGAGAGCCGGGACGAGCGCGACCAGCATGACGGCGACGGCCACCCACAGGCCGGCGCGGAACCCGAGCCTCGAGGTGAGGCCGACGAGCAGTGGTGTCACGAGCACGCCGCCGCAGCTGGCCCCGTTCAGGGCCAGGCTGATCGCGAGGCCGCGCTTGGTTTCGAACCACGGCGCGACGATCGCGTTGATCGCGGCGCCGCTCATGGTCGCCCAGCCCAGGGACATCACCACGAAGGCGCCGTGAACGTGCCACGGGGCGCGCGCCTCGGGGAGGAGGGCCACGCCGAGGGCCAGCGCACACGCCCCGACCAGCACCATGCGCCGGGGTCCGAAGCGGTCGACCGCGTCGCCGATGAAGATGATCCAGGTCGCGCCGCACAGATAGTAGAGCGTGACCGCCGAGGCGATCAGGGCGGTGGGCCACCCGTGCTGGGCGTGGAGCGCCGAGAGGTACACGCCCGGCCCGTAGAAGCCGAACCCCCACCCGCAGACCGCGATGAAGAAGGCGCTGGCCACGACGTACCAGCCGTGGAAGATCGGCTTCATGATCCGATGATGCGCCGGCGAGGCGCTGCCGGCTCGCCGGTTTCGGACCTCGTCGGCCCGAGCCGTCGGATGCGGCCCGCGCACTGCTAGAATTACCGGAGTGGACGGGCTCCCCTCCGAGGCAATCTGTGACCGGGCGCGACTGGCGCGAGACCGTCGCTTCGACGGCCGGTTCTTCACCGGCGTGCGCACCACCGGCATCTACTGCCGGCCCGTGTGCCCCGTCGTCCCCGCCCGCTCGCGGAACGTGCGGTTCTTCATCAGCGCGCCGGCGGCGGAGCTGGCGGGCTTTCGGCCGTGCCTCCGGTGCCGACCCGAGGCCGCGCCGGGCTCGCCGGCCTGGCGGGGAGCAGGAGCGACCGTGTCGCGAGCCCTGGCGCTGATCAACCGTGGGCTGCTCGACGAGCGGCGGCTCCCCGACGTCGCCGCCGCGATGGGCGTGGGAGCGCGCCATCTCACGCGCCCTGTTCGTCAAGCACTGCGGGGCGCCGCCCGGGGTCCTGGCGCGCAACCGCCGCGTGCAGACGGCGAAGCGGCTGCTCGACGAGACGGATCTGTCCGTGACGCAGGTGGCCTTCGCCTCCGGCTTCGCGAGCCTCCGCCGGTTCAACGCCGCGTTCCGCGAGGCGTACGGCTGGCCGCCGTCGCGGCTCCGGCGTCGGCCTAGTCCTCGTCACGTCGGCGACGTGATCTCGCTCCGGCTCAACTACCGGCCGCCGTACGACTGGCGACTCATGCTTCGGATGCTGGCCCTCGAAGCCGTCCCGGGTGTCGAGCGCGTCACCGGCGCGGAGTATTGCCGGACCGTGTCTCTCGGAGACGTGACCGGCTGGCTGGCGGTCACGCCGATCCGTGGGGAGAGCGCGCTCTCCTTGTCGCTGTGGCTACCGGACCACTCCGGGCTCGGAGCGGTGATCGCGCGGGCGCAGACGATGCTGGATCTGACCGCGGATCCGGCTCAGATCGCGAAGGCGATGGCGGTATGCATCCGGGCGCGGCGCGTGAGCCGCCGCCTGTCCGGTCTCCGCTTGCCCGGCTCGTGGGACGGCTTCGAGATCGCGCTCCGCGCGGTCGTCCAGCGGGACGTGGGCCCGGAGCGGGCGTGTGCCGCGATGAGCATGCTGGTCGAGCACGTGGGCCGACCGGTTGCGATCGCGGCCCGGCCGGAGCTGACCCGCGTGTTCCCGGGCCCGGAGCGTCTCGTGAGCGCATCGCTCCGAGGCGTCGGCCTGTCTCCGCCCGGCGTGCTGGCCGTCCGTCGCCTGGCGGGCGCGGCGGTCGAGGGCCGGATCCGCTTCGATGGCGGGATGGCGTTCGACGAGCTCGTCGCCGCGCTCGTCTCGGAGGGTGGGCTCGATCGCTCGGCGGCCGGGTGGGTGGGGATGCGAAGCGTGGCGGAGCCGGATGCCGATCTCGCGGACCGTCTGCCGCTGAGCCCGCGACAGCGGGCGTGGTGGCGCACCCCTGCCACGCAGGCCACGCTGCGTCCGTGGCGATCCTATGCCGCGCTGTCGCTCTGCCTCGCCGCGTCGCGGGCGGGGTCAGGTCTTGAATTACGACATTTGCGCGTCTGCAGGTCCTGACCCCGCGTAAGCCTTACTGTGTCGTCTTGACCGGGGCCCAATCAGGGGCCCTGCCCAGGGTCATGTTCATCTCGCGCAAACCTCGCCTGTTCCGCTCTCTGCCGGTGCGGCCGCAACTTGGCACAATCGATGCGACTTCCAGAACGCAAAGGCTGAATCCGGGGGGCCCTCAGAAAGGAGACCACCAATGATCAAGACCACCGGCGTGATCATGGGTCTCGCATTCGCATTGACGATTCCGACCGCGTCGGCCATACCGGCGCCGGCATGCCCCGAGGTCGACTCGGCTCGGGCGATGCTGTCCAGGGTGGCCGCCACGCAGAACGATCGAGAGATCCAGACCCCGCGCGATGCAACCGCTCGGCCGGATCCGGAGAACCAGAAGCCGCGGGGTCAGGACACGGTGCCTCCTTTGATGAAGGAGGCCGCGGTCCTGGTGAAGGAGGCCGACACGGACTGCCAGGCGGGCAACATGGCCGAAGCCTCGCAGAAGGCCAAGGCCGCGATCACCCTCATGCAGCAGCAGTAACCCGAGGCAGTCAGCGGGGTCAGGTCTTACATTCACACAAGGGTCAGCAGCCGGGGGTCAGGTCTTACATTCCGACAATGTGTGAATGTAAGACCTGACCCCGGTCGGGCGATGACCCCGGCCTGGCGACCCCTTACGAGTGGCTGGGGCCGGCGGTGTCTTCGGCGCGGACCGGGGTCTTGCCGCGCAGGAAGTCGAAGTCGCAGCCCTCGTGGGCCTGGAGCACGTGGTCGAGAAACAGGCGGCCATAGCCCCGCGTGTAGTGGGGCGGCCGCGGCTTCCACTGCGCGCGGCGGCGGGCCAGCTCGTCGTCGGGCACGCGGAGAGTGAGCCGGCGGTCGGGCACGTCCAGCTCGATCTCGTCGCCGTCCTGCACGAGCGCGAGCGGCCCGCCCGCCTCGGCCTCCGGCGAGACGTGCAGCGCCACCGTCCCGTACGACGTCCCGCTCATGCGCGCGTCGGAGATGCGCACCATGTCGCGCACGCCCTTCTGCAGGAGCTTGCGCGGGATCGGCGCGGCGCCCCACTCCGGCATGCCGGGCGCGCCCTTCGGGCCCACGCGCTTGAGCACCAGCACCGACGTCTCGTCCACCTCCAGGTCCGGGTCGTCGATGCGCGCGTGCAGATCGGCGTGATCCTCGAACACCACCGCGCGCCCGCGGTGGGTGAGCAGATGCGGCGAGGCGGCGGACTGCTTGAGCACCGCGCCGTCCGGGCACAGGTTGCCCGTGAGGATCGCGGTGCCGCCCTCGTTCAGGATCGGCATCGCGAGGGTGCGGATCACGTCCGGGTTGTGGTTGACCGCGGCCTCGTTGTTGGCCGCGAGCGACTGGCCGGTCGCGGTCAGCGCGTCGCCGTGCAGCAGCGGCATCAGCTCCTTCAGCACCGCGGGGAGGCCGCCCGCGTAGAAGAAATCCTCCATCAGGTACTTGCCCGAGGGTCGCACGTTGAGCAGCATGGGCGTGGTGCGCGAGAGCTCGTCGAAGCGCGTGAGCGCCAGATCCACCCCCGCGCGGCCCGCGAGGGCCAGCAGGTGGATGATCGCGTTGGTCGAGCCCCCGATGGCCATGCCGGTGCGGATGGCGTTGTCGAAGGCCTCGCGGGTCAGGATCTTGGACGGCTTGAGGTCCTCGCGCACCATCTCCATGATGCGCCGCCCCGACATCTCCGCGAGCGCCATCCGCCGCGAGTCGGCGGCGGGAATCGCCGCGTTGCCCGGCAGGGTCATGCCGAGCGTCTCCGCCATCGAGGCCATCGTGGACGCGGTGCCCATCACCATGCAGTGCCCGGCCGAGCGCGAGAGGCACGCCTCGATCTCGCAGAACTCCTCCTCGCTGAGCCGTCCCGCCCGCCGCTCGGCCCAGAAGCGCCAGTTGTCGGTGCCGGAGCCGATGTCCTCGGTCTTCCAGCGCCCGCGCAGCATCGGCCCGCCGGTGACCATGATCGCGGGCACGTCGGCGGAGGCGGCGCCCATCAGCATCGCGGGCGTGGTCTTGTCGCAGCCCGAGAGCAGCACCACGCCGTCCAGCGGATAGGCGCGGATGCACTCCTCCACGTCCATCGCCATCAGGTTGCGGAAGAGCATGGTGGTGGGCTTCATCAGGATCTCGCCCAGCGAGATGGTCGGGAACTCGAGCGGGAAGCCGCCCGCCGAGAGCACGCCGCGCTTCACCGCCTCCGCCACCTGCCGGAGATGCGCGTTGCAGTTGGTCAGCTCGGACCAGGAGTTGGCGATGCCGATCACCGGCCGGCCGTCGAACATCAGCTCGCTGAAGCCCTCGGCCTTGATCCACGAGCGGTGGGCGAAGCCGTCCAGGTCCTTCTTGCCGAACCAGTTGTGACTGCGGAGCGTGGGCGTGCTCACGAGAGACCTCCCTGGGGCGGGCGCATGGTATCCGGGGTCAACTTGAGGGGCTTGCCGCTCGTGGTGATCACCAGGTGGGTCTCGACGACCACGTCGTTCTCGTCGTACGTGATGGTCAGGACCTTCGTCGTGGTCTCGAGCGTGGCGCCCGAGGAGAGCTTCTCGCTGCGCGAGTGGCTGTAGACGTCGGCGCGGCGGCCCGGCGCGCCGACGTAGGACGACGGATAGATGAACTGCCCGGTCGGCTTGCCCATCACGTCGAGCGCCTCGGTCCGCGTCGTCTCCCCGCGCTTGAGTCGCTTCACGCCCAGCTCGTCGAAGACGGTCTGATCCGACGCGAAGGAGCTCATGTAGTCGAACCCGACCAGGCGCCCCTCGTGGAACGCGTAGGCCATGGTCCGCACCGGCACCGTGACCGTCCGCGCCTCCGCGTACGCGTACCGGAGCGTCGTCACGAGCTTGCCGCCCACCCGGGCGGCCGTCTCGCCGGCGGGCTTGCCGAAGCGCGCCCGGATCTCCTGCTCGGTCGTCTGGCCCAGCGTGAAGCTGGCCGGGTCCGGCCGGCCGAAGTCGGCCCCGAGGAGACAGGCGCCGGCCAGGACGGCGACGAGGATCCGGACTCGCGCGGCGCGGCGTGACGTCATGGCGGCGGCCCCACGCTATAGCGCGGGCGCGCGCACGTCAACGGCATCCGCGGATTGCGGGCGGACCGGGCTGCGCACCTCGTCCACCCGGTATAGAATGACGCCGGGCTTCGACCCCAGCGAGGAGACGATCGATGAGGCTTCAGGGCAAGGTGGCGGTGGTGACGGGCGGCGGCGCCGGGATCGGGCGGGGCATCGTGCTGTGCATGGCCAAGGAGGGCGCCGACATCGCCATCCCCGACATCCAGGACGCCAATGCCGAGTCGGTGGTGAAGGAAGTGCTGGCGATGGGGCGCCGGGCCATCTCGATGCGTTGCGACGTGACCAAGGGGGCCGAGGTGCAGGCCACCGTCGACCGCATCAAGAAGGAGATGGGCCGGATGGACATCCTGGTGAACAACGCGGGCATGGCGTCGGCGCCCGGGATGCCGTTCACCAACAACACGGAAGAGGACTGGGACCGGACCTACGCGGTCAACCTCAAGTCGGTCTTCCTCATGTGCAAGGCGCTGGCGCCCTACTTCATCGAGCGCAAGGCCGGGCGCATCATCAATATTGCCTCGATCGCGGGGCCGCTGGCGGCGCTGACCATGCCGCCCTACTCGGTGGCCAAGGGCGGCGTCATCACCTTCACGCGGGTCATCGCCAAGGAGCTGGCGCCCCACGGGGTCACCGTCAACGCGATCTGCCCGGGCGTGCTCTGGACCGCGTTCTGGGAGAAGCTGGCCCAGCACATCGCCGACACCAACCCCGCCTTCACCGGCATGACCGCGCGGCAGGTGTTCGACAAGCGGGTGGGCGACGTGATCCCGATGAAGCGCGAGCAGACGCCGGAGGACATCGGCCACGCGGCGGTGTTCCTGGCCTCCGAGGAAGCGCGGAACATCACCGGCCAGGCGCTCAACGTCGACGGCGGCTCGGTGATGCACTAAGACCACCCCTCACCCTGCCCTCTCCCCAGAGGGGAGAGGGTTACTTACCCTCGCCCCGGAGGGGAGAGGTTGATTTACCCTCGCCCCCGGAGGGGGAGAGGGCAGGGTGAGGGGGAGAAAAGGAATGATGAATCGGATCGTACTCGGCCTCGCGCTGGTCCTGCTTCCGCTCTGCGCCGTCGCCTGGGCGCAGGCGGACCGGACCGACCCCAAGGGCGCCGCCGAGCCGGTGGTGAAGCAGCTCGAGGCGTTCCGCCGCGACGACTTCGACGCCGCCTTCACGTTCGCCTCGGGGATGATCCGGGCGCAGTTCGATCGCGCCGCCTTCGAGACCATGGTGCGCCGCGGCTACCCGGAGATCGCGCGCTCGACGTTCGCGACGGTGACGAAGACGGAGCTGGACTCGCCCGGCCTCGCGTACGTCACCGTGAAGATCCGCGGCGCGAACGGACAGGCCGTCGAGGCGCTGTACGAGCTGATCTGGGAGGACGGGTGGAGGATCAACGGGGTGGTCACCCGGCCCGATGCGGCGGGGACCGTGTGATGAGACCGCCCCTCACCCTGGCCCTCTCCCCTGAGGGGAGAGGGGAGTAGGAGCGCAATGGACTTCGACTTCACGCAGGAGCAGCAGGACTTCCGCCAGGAGGTCCGCGACCTGGCTGGCCGAGAACGTGCCCGCCGATCTCAAGGGCCGCGGCTTCGCCTCCTCGCGCGCCGACGTGAAGGAGGTCAAGCGCCTGCGCGAGTGGCAGCGCGCGCTCCACAAGGCGGGCTACGTGGGCATGGACTGGCCGGCGGAGTACGGGGGCCGCGGCGCCTCCATCATGGACCAGGTCATCCTCTACGAGGAGCTGTCGCACAGCGGGCGCCCGCAGCCGCTCAACCGCAGCGGCCTCAGCATGCTGGGCCCCACGCTGATGAAGCACGGCACCCCGGCCCAGCGCGCGCAGCACCTCGACCGCATCCTGACCGCGGAGGACATCTGGTGCCAGGGCTTCTCCGAGCCGAACGCGGGCAGCGACCTGGCCAACCTCCAGACCCGCGCGGTGCTGGACGGCGACCACTACGTGCTGAACGGCCAGAAGGTCTGGACGAGCATGGCCCACGTGGCCGCGTGGGGCTTCTTCCTGGTACGCACCGACCCGACCGCGGCCAAGCACAAGGGCATCACGTTCCTGCTGGTCGACATGAAGAGCCCGGGCCTCACCATCCGCCCGCTGCGCCAGATCACCGGCGAGGCCGAGTTCAACGAGGTCTTCCTCGAGAACGTGCGCGTGCCCGTCACCAACGTGGTGGGCAAGGTGAACGAGGGCTGGGGCGTGGCGCTCACCACCCTGGCCTACGAGCGCGACGTGCTCACCATGATCCGCCACATCAGCCTGCGCACCGCGCTGCACAAGCTGCTCTCGCTCGCCCGGCGCACCATGAAGAACGGGGCGCCCGGCGTCGGAAGACCCGGTGGTGCGCCAGAAGATCGCCGCCATGTCCATCGGCGAGCGGGTGCTCCAGCTCAACGGCTACCGCAGCCTGACCAAGATCCTCCGCGGCGGCGCGCCCGGGCCCGAGGGCTCGACCTCGAAGCTCTTCTGGAGTCAGCTCGACCAGGAGCTGGCCGAGCTCGCCACCGAGATCATCGGCCCCTACTCGCAGCTCATGCCGGGCGCCCCGCAGGCGCCGGACGAGGGCGAATGGGAGTTCTACTGTCTGTTGGCCCGCGGCAGCGGCATCCGCGCGGGCACCACCGAGATCCTCCGCAATATCCTGGGCGAGCGCGTGCTCGGCCTGCCCAAAGACTGAGAGCATCGATGGCTCATGCGCTGCGACTGATGGTGCTGCTGCTCCTGATCGGCGTCGCGCCCGGGCTCGCCTGGGGGCTCTCGATCGGCCAGCAAGATACCTTCCAGGACGGATCCACCAACGGCTGGAGCGTGTCGCTGCTCGACCTGCTCAACCCGAGCCCGCCCGCGAATGTCCCGACGGGCGGGCCGGGCGGGGCGGGCGATAGCTTCCTGCTGATCAGCGCGGTCAGCGGGGCCGGGCCCGGGAACCGCCTGAGCGCGATCAACATCCGTCAGTGGACCGGCGACTTCGCCGCCGCCGGCATCACCGGCATCCGGATGGATCTGCGGAACCTCGGCCCGAGCGACCTCTCGCTCCGGCTGCTCCTGTCCGATGTGATCGGCGGGGCCCCCACGAACGCGGCGTTCTCGACGATGGCCTTCCTGCTTCCCACCGGCGGCGACTGGGTGACCGGATTGTTCCCGATCTCGGCGTCGGATCTCACGCCCGCGATCGGGAGCGTGAGCGCCGTGCTGCACAGCACGGCGGAGCTCCAGCTCTATCAGGCCGTGGCCGCGTCGCTCCAGAGCGAGGCCATCACCGGATCCCTCGGCGTCGATAACATCACCGCCACGCCCGAGCCGACCTCGGTGGTCCTGCTCGGCTCCGGGCTCCTGGCGCTCTACTCCCTGAAGACCTGGCGGGGCCGCAAGCTCCGCGCCTGATCCCACACGTCCCGGAGGACACGCCCATGGCGGACAGCGAGCTGCTCTACGAGGTGAAGGACCGCATCGCGACCATCACCCTCAACCGGCCGGACAAGATGAACGCGTTCACCGGGCCGATGATCGAGCGCTGGGCCGCCTCCCTGCGCGAGGCCCAGCACGATCCCAACGTGAACGTGGTCATCGTGACCGGCGCGGGCAAGGCCTTCTGCTCCGGCGGTGACGTCGGCCGCATGGGCGCGGGTGACCCGACCCCGCTCGACAACAAGAACGGCCTCTGGGAGCACATCCACAACGTGCCGAGGATGCTCGAGGCGATGGACAAGCCGGTGATCGCCATGGTCAACGGGGTGGCCGTCGGCGCCGGCATGGGCATGTCGCTCATGTGCGACATGCGCATCGCCTCCGACGCGGCGCGATTCTCCACCGGCTACGTCCGGGTGGGCCTGGTGCCGGGCGATGGCGACACTTACTTCCTGCCGCGGCTCATCGGCACCGCCCGCGCCCTCGAGCTGCTGTGGACCGCCGACTTCATCGAGGCGCCGCGGGCGCTCGAGCTCGGTATCGTCAACCGCGTGGTGCCCCACGACAAGCTCGCGGAGGAGACCTACGCCTTCGCCCGGCGCGTCGCCGACGGCCCGCAGGTGCCGGTACGAATGATCAAGCGGCTGGTTTACCAGTCCATGCGGCTCGACCTGCGCACGCACCTCGACCTGGTGTCGTCGCACATGGCGGTGGTGCGCGAGACCGAGGATCACCGGGAAGGCGTGCAGGCCTTCAAGGAGAAGCGCGCGCCGAAGTTCCAAGGACGGTAGCCGCGCGGGGCGAGAAGGCCGCGATGCCCTACATCTCGAAGACGCCGAAGCCGCCGTACTACGCGGTCGTGTTCACCTCGATCAACGCGGACGTCGATCACACCGAGCACACCGAGATGTTCCAGCGCCTCATGGAGCGCGCGGCGACCTACGATGGCTATCTCGGCATCGAGGCCGCCCGCAATCGCGACGGCACCGGAGTGGCCGCGGTCTACTTCAAGGACCTGGCCGCGATCGACGCGTGGGCGCGGGATCCGGAGCACCAGGTGGCCAAGCGCAAGGGGCGCGAGATCTGGTACTCGCACTACATGATCCGGATCGGCCGCGTCGAGCGCGCCTACGGCCGGCCCGATGAGTGAAGCGCCCGTGCTGCTCCTCGTCGATCTTCAGCAGGCGACGTTTGGCGGATGCGGGATTCCTCCGGCGCATCAGGCCGACGTCCTGTTGCAGAAGACGGAGGCTCTGCTGCAGGAGGCGCGGGCATCGGGCGTGCCCGTCGTGCACGTGCAGCACTGCGCCGACGCGGGAGAAGCCTTCGCGGAGGGCGCGCCCGGGTGGCCGATCGCGCCGCGCCTGTCGCCGGTCGGGAGGGAGCCCCTGGTCCAGAAGCGCGCTCGGAACGCCTTCGAGGGCACGAACCTGCGCGCGGTCCTGCAGGGGCTCGGCGCGAGCAGTCTCGTCGTCGCGGGCATCCAGTCCGAGCGCTGCGTCACCGCGACCTGTCGAGGGGCGCTAGAGCTGGGCTATACGGTGCGGCTCGCCGAGGATGGCCACAGCACGTGGCCCGACGGCGACCGGTCCGCTCCCGAGATCATCGCGGCCCAGAACGAGACGCTCGAGCGCGAGGGCGTGCGGCTCGACAGCACAGCCGGCCTCCTCACGTGGTTCCGCGGCCGGCGCACCGGCGGTTGACGCGAGGGGTCCGCGCCACGATAACGGCGCGCGTGCACATCTTCGGAGCCTCGGGCAGCGGGACGAGCACGCTCGCCTTCGCGCTGGCCGCGAAGCACGGGCACCGTCACCTGGATACCGATGACTTCTACTGGCTGCCGACCGATCTGCCGTACACGCAGCCGAGGCCGGTCGAGGCCCGGCTGGCGCTGCTCCGGTCCGAGCTGGCCGGGTCCGCGTCATGGGTGCTGTCGGGCTCGCTGTGCGGCTGGGGAGACCCGCTGATCCCGGAGTTCGAGCTGGCCGTGTTCCTCGTGGTGCCGACGGAGGTGCGGCTGGCCCGGCTGCGGGCGCGCGAGGCCGCACGTTACGGCCGCGAGGCCATCGCGCCGGGCGGGGCGCTGTCACGGCGCCTCCGTCGAGTTCCTCGACTGGGCCGGCCGCTACGACACCGGTGACGTCGAGATGCGCAGCCGCGCGCTTCACGAAGCCTGGATCAAGGCGCTGCCGGGGCCCGTGCTCCGGCTGGAAGGCGACCGAGCGGTCGCCGAGCAGCTGGCCCGGGTCGAAGGTAGAATCCAGCGATGATCACCGCAAAGGCGGAGATGCTCATCCGGAAGCCCGTCGCCGAGGTGTTCGAGGCGTTCGTCGATCCGGCCATCACGTCCCGGTTCTGGTTCACCCGGGGCAGCGGCTGGCTGGAGCCGGGCAAGCAGGTGACCTGGGAGTGGGAGATGCACGGTGTCTCGGCGCAAGTGAGCGTCAAGGCGATCGAGCGGCACCGGCGGATCCTCATCGAATGGCCGGGCGAGGGCGCGCCCACCACGGTGGAGTGGATCTTCACGCCGCTGCCGGACGGCACGACGTTCGTCAGCATCACGAACACCGGCTTCACGGGAGACACCGAGGCGGTCGCCGCGCAGGCGGTCGGCTCGACGGAGGGCTTCACGCTGGTGCTCGCGGGGCTCAAGGCCCTGCTCGAGCACGGCGTGCGCCTCAGCCTCGTGGCGGATCGATTCCCCAAGGGCCTGGAGAACCAATCGTGACCCCTGAGCATCGTGTGCTGATCGAGCGGATCCGGTCGTCGACCGGCGTGGTGCGGCGCGCGGTGGAGACCGCGCCGCCGGCGCGCTTCGACGTGACGCCCAAGGCCGGGGAGTGGTCGGCGCTCGAGACGCTGACCCACCTGCGCGACGTCATCGTCTTCGTCTACGGGCTCCGGATGCGGCGGCTCTTCTACGAGAACGCGCCCGTCTTCGCGGACTTCGACGAGGAGGGCTATCGCGCCGCCAGCCTCGCGCGGGGCGAGACGGCCGGAGACCTCCTGGCCACGATCGTCGCGGAGCACGAGCAGCTCGCGCGCCTCCTCCAGACCCTCCCGGACGCGGACTGGTCGCGGGAGGGACGCCACCCGACGTTCGGCCCCATGTCCATCGTGTTCCTGGCCCGGCGGGTGGGCGAGCACGCCGAGGAGCACGCGGCGCAGATCACGGAAGCGGCGCGGGCCCGCTGAGCCCACGGATGACGCATCGCCGCGCGTTCCTGGCCACGCTCGGGGCGGCCCTCGTCGTGCGGCCGGGCGGGGTGATGGGCCAGGCGTCCGCGAAGCCGCCGCGCATCGGCTGGCTGACGAGTAGCGTCGTCCACACCCGGAACGTCGAGGCCTTCCGGCGGGAGATGCAGGCGCTCGGCTACCGCCAGATCAGCCTCGAGGTCCGGGCGGCCGAGGGGGCGATGGACCGGCTGCCCGCGCTGGCCGCCGAGCTTGCGGCGCTCTCGCCGGACGTGATCGTGACCGACGGCGGTCCCGCGGTCATCGCGGCCCGGCGCGCCACCGGCACGATTCCCATCGTCATCGGCGCCGCCGCGATCGATCTGGTGCAGCAGGGGGTGGTGGCGAGCCTGGCGCGGCCCGGCGGCAACGTGACCGGGTTCCTGATCTCCACCGGGGTCGAGCTGGACGGCAAGCGGCTCGAGCTGTTGCGCGAGGCGCTGCCGTCGCTGGCACGGGTGGCAGTGGTCTGGAACCCCCGCAACGACGCGAACATGCACAAGGTGACGAGCCTCGAGGCGCCGGCCCGGGCCCTCGGCGTCCAGCTCGAGAGCGTCCAGGCCCGCGACGTACCGGATATCGAGCGCGCGCTTGCCGGCGGCGGCCGGCGCCGCGTGGACGCGATGCTGGCGCTGGCCGACGCCTATCTGTGGAGCCAGCGCGAGCGCATCGTGGCCGTGGCGGCCCGTCACCGGCTGCCCGCGATGTACGCGGAGCTGGACTTCAGCGAGGCGGGTGGCCTGATGGCCTACGGCCCGTCCGTGCCCGACAACTTCCGACGGGCGGCCGGTTACGTGGACCGCCTCCTCAAGGGCGCGAAGCCGGCGGACCTGCCGATCGAGCAGCCGGCCACGCTCGAGCTGATGATCAATCTCAAGGCCGCCCGCGCGCTCGGGCTGACGATCCCGCAGTCGCTTCTCGTGCGGGCCGCGCACGTGATCGAATGACCGCCGCGCCGATGGAGAGCTGGGGATCCGGCGACGCCTACGAGCGGTACGTCGGCCGCTGGAGCCGCCAGGTGGCCGTCGAGCTGCTGCGGTGGCTCGCGCCCGCGCGGGGCCTCACCTGGGCGGACGTCGGCTGCGGGACCGGCGCCCTCGCGGCGACGATCCTGGCCGGTTCTGAGCCCGCCGCGATCGAAGGGCTGGACACGTCCGAGGGGTTCGTGGCCGCGGCGCGAGAGCGCGTCCGCGACCCTCGCGCGCGTTTCGTCACGGGCGATGCGACCCGCCTGCCGTGGGAGGCGGGCGCCTTCGACCTGACCGTCTCGGGCCTGGTCCTCAACTTCGTCCGCGACCACGCGGCGATGGCGCGCGAGATGGCGCGGGTCACGAAGCCGGGCGGCCGTGTCTGCCTGTACGTATGGGACTACGCGGGCGGCATGCAGATGATCCGGCACTTCTGGGACGCGGTGATCGCGGTGAGCCCGGGGGCCGCCAAGCTCGACCAGGCGGAGCGGTTCCCGATCTGCCAGCCCGAGCCGCTCCGCGCGCTGTTCGAGGGCGCCGGCCTCCGCGCGGTGCAGGTCCGCGCCCTCGAGATCCCCGCCGTCTTCCAGGACTTCGACGACTACTGGACCCCGTTCCTCGGCCGCCAGGGCTCGGCCCCGACCTACCTGGCCTCGGTGAGCGAGGCCACGCGGGAGCAGATCCGGGCGCACCTGAACGCGCGGCTCGCGCCGGTCGACGGGCAGCGCATCGAGCTGACCGCGCGAGCGTGGGCGGTTCAGGGCCATGTGGGGTGACCGCGCGGGCGTGCCGCTGATGCTGGCGGTCGTCGCGTGCATTCTGCCTCTGCTGGTGGTCGGGATGGTCCGGATCCTGATCGCGCCGCGGGCGCCGGAGTCGAATGAGCCGCCGGTGTTCCCGCTGCCACCGCGGGAGAACCGGGCGTACGCCCTCGGCTGCTTCCTGATCGTGGCGCTGGTCGGCGCGCCCCTCTGGTTCGTGCAGACCCGTCTGCTCGCGGCGGCGGGCGCCGACCCGTCGGCCCTGTTCTCCCATCGGATGAGCGATCTGCCCATCCTCGCCGTGATCCCGGCGTTCCTGGTCGGTCTCGTGATCTCCCCGTCGATCCTTCACCGAGTGGTGCGCGGGCGTCCAGACTGGCCGGCGCTCGCGTGGATGGCCAGGCCACTGCGTCTCGGAGCCCGCCAGATGGGGCCGCTGGCCTGGATGTGGGGGGCCCTCGCCACCCTGGTGAACGTGGCCGCGTTCGAAACCTTCCTCGTGATCGGGCCGACCGAGTTCAAGTACAGCGACTCCTTCAGCTTCACCACCCGTCGCTATCCGACGGCGGACGTCGCCGAGCTCCGGGTCTGGTCGCAGCGTCGGGCGATGATCGGCGACAAGGTCGAGGATGCCCGCAACCTCGAGATTCGCCTGAAGTCCCGGACGCGCATCGACACCAACTTCCTGATCGAGCGACCCGATATCCCGCTGGTGCTCGCGGCCTTCCAGCGGACCGCCGGCTTCAAGGGCCGCATCAAATACGTCGACGGCCCTCGCTGACGGCCCGCCTCCTTGACGGACCGGTGGCGGGCGGGGCAGTATCGGCCGGATGCTCCCCGATAACCTCGGCTACATCTTCGACACCGCGCTGGCCCTGACCCCGTCCAAGCCGGCGGTCTTCCAGGGCGATACGGTCCTGACCTATGCCGAGCTGGACGCCCGGGCCAACCGGATGGCCAATGCCCTGGCCGCGCTCGGCGTCGGGGCCGGCGCCCGCGTCGCGCTGCTCTTCAACAACGACTTCCGCTTCCTCGAGACGCTCTTCGGCACGATGCGGCTCGGGGCGGTGGCGGTGCCGCTCAACATCCGCATGGGCGACGAGGCGCTCCGCTACGTGGCGGAGGATTCCGAGGCCGCGGTGCTGGTCGCCAACGCCGCGCTGGCCGAGCGCGGCCTGATGCTCGCGGCGCAGATCCCGGCGATCAAGCACGTGATCGCCGACGGGCCCGCGGCCGCCGGCGCGCTGGCCTACGAGACCGTGCTGGCCGCCGCCGCGCCCACGCTGGCCCGGCGCGCCACCGCGTTCGACGAGACGTGCATGCAGCCCTACACGTCGGGCTCCACCGGCAAGCCCAAGGGCGTGCTGCTGACCCACGGCGGGCAGCTCTGGAACGCCGACATCATGCGCAAGGCGCTGCTGGCCGACGACACTGAGCGCGCGCTGATCGCGGTGCCGCTCTACCACAAGAACGCCATGGCGGGCGCGGTGAAGCCGTTCCTGCTCGCGGGCGGCTCGCTCGTGATCCTGCCCGGCTTCGACGCGCTCGAGGTCATCCGCGCCATCGACCGCTACAAGGTGACGTACCTGACCGGCGTGCCCGCGATGTACAAGATGATCCTCGCCGAGAAGGAGGCGCTCGGCCGCCACGACGTCTCCAGCGTGCGCTACGCGGTGTGCGGCTCGGCCGAGGTGCCCGAGGAGCTGCTCGACGAGTTCCGCCGCGTCTTCGGCGCCCCCATCGGCGAGAGCTACGGGCTCACCGAGGGCGGGCCGGTCCCGATCGTCAACTCGCGCTGGGGGCTCAAGAAGCGCAACTCGTGCGGGCTCGCGTTCCCGGGCTGCGACGTCAAGCTGGTGGACGAGGCCAAGCGCGAGGTCGGCGTGGACGAGGTGGGCGAGCTGGTCACCCGCAACCCGGGGCTCGCCAAGGGCTACTGGAAGCTGCCCGAGGCCACGGCCAAGAAGTTCCGCGGCGGCTGGCTCTACACCGGCGACCTGATGCGCCGCGACGCCGACGGCTACTACTACTTCGTCGGGCGCCGCGACGACATGATCAACGTGGCGGGCGAGAACGTCTACCCCAAGGAAGTGGAGGACATCCTGCTCCAGCATCCGAACCTGCGAGACGCCTGCGTGGTGCCCGCGCCCCACGGCGTGAAGGGCGAGGTGCCGATCGCCTTCGTCGTGGCCCGCGAGGCGGGGAAGACCACGGAGGACGACGTGCGGAAGTTCTTCCTCGAGCGCGGCGCCCCCTACGCGCACCCCCGCAAGGTCGTGTTCCTGGACGCGCTGCCGCTCGGCGGCACCGGCAAGATCGACCGCACGGGTCTGAAGGCGCGCGCGAAGGAGATGGCGCAGTGAGCGGGACCGACCTGTCGCAGCTCGGTTTCAGCCACTCGCCGTTCATGCGCTTCCTCGGCCTCGAGATCGTCACGGCCGAGAAGGGCCGCGTCGAGATCCGCCTGCCGTACCGGGATGAGTTCATCCGCGTGGACGGCTCCGACTGGCTGCACGGCGGCGTGGTCAGCGCGCTGGCCGACATCGCGGGCGACTACGCGGTGATGACCGAGACGGCGCCCGGCGTGCCCACCATCGACATGCGCGTGGACTACCTGCGGCCGGCCCGGAAGGGCGACCTGACCGCGGTCGGCAAGACGGTGCGCGTGGGCAAGACGATCTCCGTGGCCGACGTGGAGATCCGCGACTCCTCGGGCACGCTGGTCGCGGTGGGCCGCGCGTGCTACGCTTCGCCGCGACCCGCCAAGGAGGGACCATGAGCACCCCGATGCCCCCCGATAACCTGAACGAGATCGGCGTCCTCAAGCGCCGCGAGATCGAGGCGCGCGTGCTGATGCCGGTGCTGGAGGCGCTCGGCGCCCAGTTCGGCCGCGAGCAGGTCTTCGCCACCGCGCGCAACGTCATCATCGACGTGGCGCGCGCGCAGGGCAAGGAGCTGGCGGGACGCATGGGCGGCGACAGCCTCACCCACTTCGCCACCGCGCTGGAAGACTGGAAGAAGGGCGACGCCTATCGCATGGACGTGCTCGAGCAGACCGAGGAGAAGCTCTCGTTCAACGTCACGCGCTGCCGCTACGCCGAGATGTACCGCGCGCTCGGCATCCCCGAGGTGGGCGCGCTGCTCTCGTGCAACCGCGACTTCTCGCTGGTGGAGGGCTTCAACCCCGCGGTGAAGCTGACGCGCACGCAGACCGTGATGGAAGGCGCCTCGCACTGCGACTTCCGCTTCGAGCTCCGGCCGAAGCGCGACGCCAAGTAGTAGTCCCCACGCGCCCCGCGGGGCCCGGCAGTGACGACGTCCGGAAACCGCCAGACGCCGGCCTGTCCCCGGGCGAGTATCGCCACGTGAGCCTCGATCACGACGCGCGCTCCCGCTGGACGGTGGTCGCGGTGTCGACCGCCATCAACGCGCTCGCGTGGGCGGTGCGATCCACGTTCGCGCTCTTCTACGTCGCGATGCTCGAGGAGTTCGCGTGGGGTCGCGGCCCGACCGCGCTCGGATATTCGCTGAGCTGGCTCGGCTTCGTTCTCTTCGCGCCGATCGCCGGCTGGCTCTCCGACCGCTGGGGCACGCGGACGGTCGTGGCCGCCGGCGGCGCGGTCCTCGGTGTGGCCCTCGCGCTCACCGGCCAGGTGACGTCCCTGGCGCAGTACTACCTGTGCTTCGGCGTTCTCGGCGCCGCGGGCATCGCCGGGATGCTCATTCCGTCGACGACGATCGTCACGCGATGGTTCGTCCGGTCGCGCGGGACGGCGATGGGGGTGCTGAGCGCCGGTGGACCGGGCAGCGCGGTGGCTTTCTACCCGCTGATCGCGTGGCTCATCGCGATGCTGGGCTGGCGCACGGCGCTGGTCGTCTTCGGGGGCATCATCACGGCCGCGACCGTCCTGCTCACGCTGCTCTATCGCGAGCCGCCGCCCACGCAACGCCCGGCCGGCGGCGCCGCCTTCACGCCCTCCGCGGGCGCTCGGGCCACGAGCGAAGTGTGGACGCTCCGGCGCGCGCTGCGGAGCGTCCGGCTCTGGTCTGCCTTCACCATGACCGCGCTCGGGGTCATCGGCTTCCAGATCATGGCCACGCACCAGGTGGCCCACGCGGTAGACCAGGGCTTGCCGCGGGACACCGCGGTCTGGTTCTTCGCCTTCGCCGCCGGGTGCATGATGGCGGGCAACGTCGCCGGCGGCTGGCTCTCCGATCGGGCCGGGCGCGGGCGGGTCTTCGTGGCCGGCACGGCCATCGCGATCCTCGGGATCCTGTGCTTCGCCGCAATCGGGGGTCCCGAGGACCGCATCCTCCTCCTCTTCTACGCGCTGTCCGGATTCGGTTTCGGCATGCGGATCGCCCAGCTCTCCACGATTCCCGCCGACGTCTTCGGCGGCCCGCACCTGGGCGCGATCCTGGGGGTGGTCCAGGCGGGAGGAGGGCTAGGCGGCGCCATCGGGCCCTTCCTCGCCGGCTGGCTCTTCGACGTCACGAACAGCTACCGGCTGGCGTTCCTGGCCGCCTGTGTCGCGGTCGCCGGCTCGGCCGTCGCAGCGTGGTTCGCGGCCCGGCCCGCGGCCCGGCCCTCGGCCGCAGCGGACGCGCTCGGCCGGAAGACCTGACGTCCCGGGTTCTGGTTTTTCGGCCGGGAGTGGTACATCATCAAGGGCCATGACTCGGGGCGACCGGTAGGAATGCGCGCGATCGCGGTCCAGGCCCACGGCGGGCTCGACCAGCTCAAGCTGCACACGGACTGGCCAGAGCCCACCGCCGGACCCGGCCAGGCAGTGGTCAGCGTCAAGGCCTGCGGCCTCAACTACCTCGACATCTTCGTGCTCCAGGGCATGCCCGGCCTGCCGGTGGCCATGCCGCGAATTCCGGGCGGTGATATCGCGGGCGTCGTCCACTCCGTGGGCGCGGGCGTCGGACGCGAGTGGGTCGGCCGGCGCGTGCTGATCGACCCGCACATCAAGCCGGGTGGCGCCCTGGGCGAGCACGCCAACGGCGGGCTCTGCGAGCGCATCGCGATCGAGGCCGAGAACCTGATCCACATGCCCGACGCGGTCACCTTCGAGCAGGCCGCCTCGCTGCCCATCGCCTACGGCACCGCCTATCGCATGATGATCACGCGCGGTCAGCTCAAGGCCGGCGAGCTGGTGCTGATCCTGGGCGCCAGCGGCGGCGTGGGCACCGGCTGCGTGCAGATCGCCAAGAACCTCAAGGCCCGCGTCATCGCCTGCGCGTCGTCGCCCGAGAAGCTCAAGCGCCTGAAGGAGCTGGGCGCGGACCACGTCATCGACTACACGAAGGAAGACTTCTCCAAGCGGGCGTGGGAGATCTCCGGCAAGCAGGGCGTGGACGTGCTCGTGAACTACACGGGCGGCGACACCTGGGTGCCGAGCCTCCGCACGCTGGCCAAGCACGGCCGCCTGCTCACCTGCGGCGCCACCGCGGGCTTCGACCCCAAGACCGACATCCGCTACATCTGGCGGCGCGAGGTCAACATCATCGGCGCCAACGGCTGGATGCGCAGCGACCTCGAAGCCCTCTTGCGCGAGGTCGAGCGCGGCAGCATCAAGCCCATCATCGACCGCGTCCTCCCGCTCGCCGAATCCGCCGAAGCCATGCGCATCCTCCAGGACCGCGAAGTCTTCGGCAAGGTGATCGTCACCCCGTGACGGTGAACGTCGGCTCGCTGGTGGGCCCGGCCCCTCACCCTACCCTCTCCCCAGAGGGGAGAGGGACCACCACCTCCAGAACCCTCTCCTCTGAGGGGACAGGGACCACCAGAACCCTCTCCCCTCAGGGGAGAGGGCAGGGTGAGGGGTGGTCCACAAGAACCGCAATCATCGATCTCTCCAAACCCGACACCCCCCGCGAGATCACCTACGCCAAGCTAGACGCGGCCTGCGACGCAGTAGCCGCCGGCCTCACCGCCCGCGGCCTCACCCGCGGTGACCGCGTAGGCATCCTCGCCCTCAACCGCACGGAGTACATCGCCGCGCTCTACGGCACGATGCGCGCCGGCGCGATCCCGGTCCCGCTGAACATCAAGCTCCCCGCCGAATCCCTCGCGTTCATCGCGAAGGACGCCAACCTGTCCCTACTGTTCGTGGACGCCGCGCACAGAAAGGTGGCGCCAGACGTCCCCACGGTCGACTTCGACGCCGACTACGCCGACTTCCTGAAGCCTGGCCCGTTCGCGACCGTCGAGCCCGCGCCCAACGACATCTGCCTGCAGCCCTACACCTCCGGCTCCACCGGCCGCCCGAAGGGCGTGCTGCTGACCCACGCCGGTCAGGCCTGGCAGATCGACGCGCTGGTGAAGGCCCGGCGCATGACGCAAGACGATCGCATCCTCGTCGCCGCCCCGCTCTACCACAAGAACGCGCTGGTGTGGACCAAGGTCGGCATGGGCGCGGGCGCCTCGATCGTGCTGCTGGCCCGCTTCGACCAGCGCCTCTACGTGGAGTCCATCGGCCGCTACAAGGTCACGCGCCTCTCGGGCGTCCCGACCATGTTCCACCTGATCCTGAACGACCCGGCGCTCGCGAAGACCGACAAGAGCAGCGTGCGCTTCATCGGCGTGGGCTCCGCGCCCGCCTCGCCCGCGCTCTTCGAGGCGCTCCACCGCGCGTTCCCGAACGCGGCGGCCAGCAACGGCTACGGCGTGACCGAGGCGGGCCCGGTGATGTTCACCAATCACCCGGAAGGCAAGCCGCGCCCGGCCACCTCCATCGGCTACCCGCTGGACGGCTGCGAGATTCGCCTCGACCCGGGCCCCGACGAGGGCGTGCTGCTCACGCGCAACCCGGGCGTGATGGCGGCCTACCACAACCTGCCCGAGGAGACGGCGCGGCGCCTGAAGGACGGCTGGTTCGACACGAGCGACGTCTGTCGCCGCGACGCCGACGGCTTCTATTACTTCGTCGGCCGCACCGACGACATGTTCGTCTGCGGCGGCGAGAACGTCTATCCGGGCGACGTCGAGGGCACGCTGGAGCGACACCCCGACATCCTGCAGGCCGCGGTACTGCCGGTGGATCACGAGCTGAAGGGCCAGGTGCCGGTGGCCTTCGTGGTCGCGCGACCCGGCTCGGGCCTCGGCGAGCAGGCCGTGAAGGACTGGGCGCTGGCCCACGGCCCGGCGTACCAGCATCCCCGGCGCGTATTCCTCGTCCCCGAGCTGCCGCTGGCCGGAACCAACAAGATCGATCGCGCGGCGTTGAAAGCGCGCGCGCTGGCAACCCCAGACCCCAACCGAGGAGGCTGAACATGTTCATCGATCGCCGGACGTTCGTGAAGGGCGCCGCCGTTGCGGGCGCGGCCGCGGTGGCCCCGCAGATCATGGTGAAGACGGCCCGCGGCCAGGACAAGAACAAGGTGGTCTTCGTATCCGAGGAGTCGAACCCGAAGGCCATCGCGGTCTACGAGAAGATCAACGCCGACTTCAAGAAGGAGACCGGGATCGAGGTGGTGGTCGAGACCCCGGGCTTCGCCAACATCGCCAAGCGCGTGGCCACACTGATCGCCGCCGGCACCCCGCCCGAGATCGTCTGGTACGGCGCCGGCCAGGCCATGAACCTGGCGCTGGAGAACCAGCTGGCCGACGTGGGCGACGTGCTGAAGGCCACCGGCGGGGCGGCGGAGAACCAGCGCCTCATCTACAAGGGCGCGGACCGGTCGATTCCGACCAGCCAGCAGTTCACCTACGGCTGGTATCGCAAGGATCTCTACGACGCCAAGAAGCTGGGCGCGCCCAAGAGCTGGGACGACTACCTCAAGGCGGCCAAGGCGCTCAACGATCCGCCGAACATGTACGGCTGCATCGTGCCCTCCGCGGAGACGGGCGCCTCCACCCTCCTGCTCGAGACGATGTTCATGAAGAACAACGTCCACTGGTTCGGGTGGGACGCGGCCAAGAAGGACTACGAGGTCGTGCTGGACAAGGGCGACCAGAAGAAGCGCGCCGTCGAGACGCTCGACTACCTGAACGAGCTGCACAAGTTCTCGCCCGAGGCCAGCACCTTCAACTGGGGCGAGCTGATGTCGACCTACTTCACCGAGAAGGCCGCCTCGTCCTGGTACGTGGGCTCGCGCCTGCTCGACCAGACCATCGCCAACAACCCCAAGATCGCCGACGCCACCGTGCCGTTCGAGCTGCCGAGGAAGCTGACCGATCACTACTACCTGTCCGTCCAGGGCTTCCACATCCTGGAGAAGTCCAACGTGGATGGGGCCAAGAAGTACGTCACCTTCTTCCTCAAGCACCCGGACCTCATCGCCTGGTACCACGCGGTGCCGCTGCACATCATCCCGGCCAGCCGGCAGATGCTGAACTCGGCCAAGTACCAGGACAACCCGGTGATCCAGAAGCGGATGGACGTGCTGAAGTTCCTCGACTCCATCTGGACCAAGGGCGTGCCGCTCTACTACTGGGACGGCAAGGAGCTGAATCCCTACATCGGCCTCTTCCACAACGAGAATCTCGCCGGCTGGATGCTCGCGATGCGCAACATCAAGGGCATGAAGTCGGAGCAGGTGGTGGACGAGGCCGCCGCCCAGGTCCGCAAGAAGATGAAGCGGGTCAGCTGAACCCTCTCCCCAACGGGGAGAGGGTTGGACTTGTCTCCCTCTCCCCCGTGAGGGGGAGAGGGCAGGGTGAGGGGGCACGAATACCGCGGCGCAAGAGGTCTGGCCACCGCCGCCCTTGACCCGGCCGGGTTCCGAGCGCACCATTTCGCGCAAGGAGCTGGCGCCCGACGGCGCCGCACGGGCGGCGGACGGCAGGGTGGCCGCGGAATGCCATGGTGCACCGGGCGAAGCACCCGGGAAGGCGAGGACACGACGGGGCGTCGGCGGCCCTGCGCGGTGCCGGCCTCCGGCTGACCGGTCCGCGCCGGCTGGTGCTGGAGGTGGTCCGCGGGAGCGACGCTCATCCCTCGGCCGAGGCCGTGCACCAGATGGTGCGGGGCCGGCTGCCGCGGGTGAGCCTCGGCACCGTGTATCGGAACCTGCGGCTCCTCGTCGCCCAGGGACTGGTCAAGGAGCTGCCCGGACCTCACACGCGCTTCGACTGCAACCTGAGCGAGCACCACCACTTCACCTGTCTGGCCTGCGGGCGCATCGCCGACGTGGCCGGGCCGCTCACCGAGCCCCACTCTCGCGCCCTGGTGAGCCGGGTCGCGTCGTCGGGCGGATTCAGCGTGACGTATCACCGGATCGAGTTCTATGGGCGCTGCGCCGCCTGTCGCAGGAAGGGCCGCAGGCGGGCCGCGCGCCGTGCCACGACAACCCATAGACCAAAGGAGAGAACCGATGGCTAGCGAAGCAAAGTGCCCGTTCACGCACACGACGAGCAGCGTCAGGGCGAACCGAGACTGGTGGCCCAGTCAGCTGGACCTCAAGATGCTGTCGCCGGCCGATCCCATGGGCAAGGATTTCAACTACGCCAAGGAGTTCAAGACCCTCGACCTGGCGGCGGTGAAGAAGGACCTCACGGCGCTGATGACCGACTCGCAGGACTGGTGGCCGGCCGACTTCGGCCACTACGGACCGTTGTTCATCCGCATGGCCTGGCACAGCGCCGGTACGTACCGGATCGCCGATGGCCGCGGCGGCGGCGGTGCCGGACAGCAGCGCTTCGCGCCCCTCAACAGCTGGCCGGACAACGGGAACCTCGACAAGGCGCGCCGGCTGCTGTGGCCGATCAAGCAGAAGTACGGCCGGAAGCTCTCCTGGGCCGACCTCATGATCCTGGCCGGGAACGTCGCCCTGGAATCGATGGGGTTCAAGACCTTCGGGTTCGCCGGCGGGCGGCCGGACGTCTGGGAGCCGGATGAGGTTTACTGGGGCTCCGAGGACAAGTGGCTGGGGGACAAGCGGTACACCGGCGACCGCGTTCTCGAGAACCCGCTCGGCGCCGTGCAGATGGGGCTGATCTACGTCAACCCGCAAGGCCCGAACGGCAACCCGGACCCGATCGCGGCGGCCCGGGATATCCGCGAGACGTTCGCGCGCATGGCCATGAACGACGAGGAGACGGTGGCGCTCATCGCCGGCGGCCACACCTTCGGCAAGACCCACGGCGCCGGCCTCGAGTCCTATATGGGGTCGGATCCCGAAGGGTGCGGCCTCGAGGCGCAAGGACTGGGCTGGAAGAGCACCTTCAACACGGGCATGGGCGGAGACACGATCACCAGCGGCCTGGAGGTCACGTGGAGCACCACGCCCACGAAGTGGAGCAACGACTTCTTCAAGAACCTGTTCAGCTACGAGTGGGAGCTGACGAAGAGCCCGGCCGGCGCGCATCAGTGGAGACCGAAGGGAGGCGCCGGCGCCGGCACGATACCTGATGCCCACGACAAGACCAAGCGTCACGCGCCGGCCATGCTGACCACGGATCTCTCGCTGCGGCTCGACCCGGCCTACGAGAAGATCTCGAGGCGCTTCTACCAGAACCCGGATCAGTTCGCCGACGCATTCGCCCGGGCGTGGTTCAAGCTGACTCACCGCGATATGGGCCCGCGGGCCCGCTACCTCGGCCCCGAGGTGCCCGCCGAAGAGCTCATCTGGCAGGATCCCATCCCCGCGGTCAATCACAAGCTGATCGACGCGCAGGACATCACCGCGCTGAAGAGCAAGATCCTGGCATCGGGGCTGTCCGTCTCGGAGCTGGTCTCGACCGCGTGGGCGTCGGCGTCCACGTTCCGAGGCTCCGACAAGCGCGGCGGCGCGAACGGCGCGCGCATTCGCCTGGCGCCGCAGAACGGGTGGGACGTCAACCAGCCAGCCCAGCTGGCGAAGGTGCTCAAGACGCTGGAGGGTATCCAGGGCGAGTTCAACCGCGCCCAGTCCGGCGGCAAGAAGGTCTCGCTCGCCGACCTGATCGTGCTGGCCGGTTGCGCCGGCGTCGAGAAGGCGGCGAAGAACGCCGGGCACGCCGTGACGGTGCCCTTCGCGCTGGGGCGCATGGATGCTTCGGCGGAGCAGACCGACGTGGACTCGTTCGCCGTCCTCGAGCCGCTCGCGGATGGCTTCCGGAACTACCTCGGGGGCAAGTACCCCGTGCCGGCCGAGGAGCTACTGATCGATCGGGCGCAGCTGCTGACGCTGACCGCGCCCGAGATGACGGTGCTCGTCGGCGGCATGCGCGTCTTGAACACCAGCGTCGGAGGGGCAAAGCACGGCGTCTTCACCAAGCGGCCGGAAGCGCTGACCAACGACTTCTTCGTGAACCTGCTCGACATGGGCACGGAGTGGAAGGCGGCATCGGACGCCAAGGACGTGTTCGAGGGGCGCGATCGCAAGACGGGCGCGCTCAAGTGGACCGGCACGCGCGTCGATCTCGTCTTCGGTTCGAGCTCCGTGCTCCGAGCCCTGGCGGAGGTCTACGGAAGCTCGGATGCGCAGGCGCAGTTCGTCCAGGACTTCGTGGCGGCGTGGGCCAAGGTGATGAACCTCGATCGCTACGACCTGGTTTAGGGCCCGACTGCCCACGGACGTGGTAGAGTGCGACGCTGCGTTCTGCCCCGGCCGGGGCACGGGAGGTAAGCGAAAGCACGGTGAATCTTGAGATGCTGGTTGCCCCCCTCCTCCACCCTCTCCCCCTCCGGGGGAGAGGGCAGGGTGAGGGGGAGGGGAGGGGCCGCCGGCATGAGCGCCACCACCGAGCGGCGCGCCTGGATCTTCGGCACCACCGCCCCCGCCCTGATCTTCCTCCTGGTGATCGCGTACCTCCCCATCGCGTACGCGGTCATGCTCAGCTTCTTCAAGAAGACCGCCTTCAACCCCACCACGAAGTGGGTCGGCCTCGCCAACTACCGCTACATCCTCGAAGAGCCCGAGCTCTGGAACGCCTTCTGGCGCTCCGTCGTTTTCACCCTCGGCGCCGTCGGCCTCCAGCTCGTCTGGGGCCTGGTCTCCGCGCTTGCTGCTCAACCGCGCCTTCCGCGGCCTCACCTTCGTCCGCAGCCTCTTCGTCCTCCCGTACCTCCTGCCGTCCATCGTGGTCGCCCTGATCTTCCAGTGGCTCCTCTCGCAGGAGTACGGCGTCATCAACCAGGTGCTGATGCAGACCGGGCGCGGTGGCCCGCCCCATCAACTTCTTCGGCGGCCTGGCCACCGCGATGTGGTCGGTCATCGGCATGGCGGGCTGGCAGTACGGCTCCTTCGCCACGCTGCTGATCCTGGCGCGCCTGCAGGCCATCAACCCCAAGCTCTACGAGGCCGCCGCCGTCTCCGGCGCGGGCACGCTGCGCGCCTTCTGGGACGTGACGCTGCCCAACCTGCGCACCACGCTGATCGTGATCGCGCTGCTCCGCGGCATCTGGATGTTCAACAAGTTCGACTCGATCTGGCTGGTGACTCACGGCGGCCCGCTGAAGCATACCGAGACGCTGCCGCTCTACGCCTACCGCCTGGCCTTCGAGGAGTTCGATTTCGGCCTGGCCGCGGCGGCCTGCACCGTGATGTTCGTCGTGCTGCTGGTGGGCGCGGTGGTCTACTTCAAGCTGTTCGACCCCACGAAGGAGATCGAGGTGGGGCGGTGAGCCGGCTCCAGGTCTTACGGGCCGTTCGCCCTGCTGCTGGTGGTGCTGGTGGCGGTGGCCTTCCCGTTCTACTGGATGGTGCTGACCTCGTTCACCCCGCGCGAGGCGCTCTTCAAGCCGCCCTTCCGGCTCTTCCGCCTGGACTTCTCGCTGAGCAACTACCGCGAGCTGCTCTTCGCCACCGAGTTCGCGCGCTACTTCGTCAACAGCCTGATCGCGGCGGTGGGCGCCATCGTGCTGAACGTGATCGCGGCCACCCTGGCCGGCTACGGCCTCACCCGCTTCGCCTTCCCGGGCAAGAAGACCTTCGCCTTCGGCACGCTCTTCTCCTACATGTTCCCGCCCATGCTGATGGCCATCCCGCTCTACATCCTGTTCTCAGCATTGCAGATGCGGAACACCTACACCGGCCTGATCCTGGCCCACATGGCCATCAGCCTGCCGCTCAACATCTGGCTCATGTGGCAGTACTTCCAGATCGTGCCCCAGTCGCTGGAGGAGGCCGCGTGGACATCCGGCGCGAGCCGCCTGGCCGCCCTGCGCCAGGTGTGCCTGCCCTCGGCCCGGCCCGGCATCCTGTCGGTGGCCATCTTCTCCTTCGCGCTCTCCTGGAACGACTTCACGTTCGCGTTCATCCTGCAGACGGACCGCAAGATGTTCACGCTGCCCGTCGGGCTCGCCACCTTCGTGGAGCAGACCGGCGTGCACTGGGGCATGGTGATGGCCGCCGCGGTGCTGGTCTCGGTGCCCACGTTCCTGCTCGTGTTCTTCCTGCAGCGCTACCTGCTGAGCGGCCTTCGGACGGCGGGCTAGGCGATGGCATTCTCGGTCCGCCTGGAAGGCCTGCAGAAGCGCTTCGGCCGCGGCACCCGCTCCGTCGAGGCGGTGCGCGACCTATCGCTGGAGATCGGCGAGCGCGAGTTCTTCACCTTCGTCGGCCCCTCCGGCTGCGGCAAGACGACGACGCTCGCGGATGATCGCCGGCCTCGAGACCCCCACCGCCGGCCGCATCTGGTTCGGCGACACCGACGTCACCGCGCTGCCCCCGCAGAAGCGCGACATCGCCATGGTCTTCCAGGACATCGCGCTCTTCCCCTACATGACGGTGCGCGACAACATCGGCTACCCGCTGCGCATCGCCGGCCTCCCCCGCGCCCAGGTGAACGAGAAGGTGGAGAAGGTGGCGGCCACGCTCGGCCTCAGCGACAAGCTCGCCCAGAAGCCCGGCCAGCTCTCCGGCGGCCAGCAGCAGCGCGTGGCCATCGGCCGGGCGATCATCAAGGAGCCGAAGGTGCTGCTGATGGACGAGCCGCTCTCGGCGCTGGACGCCCGCCTCCGAGTGGAGATGCGCACCGAGATCCTGCGCCTGCACCGCGAGATCTCCGTCCACCATCATCTACGTCACCCACGACCAGGTCGAGGCCATGACCATGTCCACGCGGGTGGCGGTGATGGACCAGGGGCGGGCGCTGCAGATTGCGCCGCCACGGGAGCTGTTCCGGCGGCCGGCGGATATGACGGTGGCGACCTTCATCGGGACGCCGGCGATGAACATCATTCCGCGGGCAGTAGTAACGACGCCTTCCGGACCCGCCATTGAGCTGATGGGGCGGCAGATCCCAGTGGCACCACGCCACCACGCGGTTCTGCAGGGGCTGAAGAAGGGTGGAGGTGGGGATCCGGCCACAGGCTCTGCGACTCGTGCCGCCGGGTTCGGAGTTGACTGCCGGGCGCGTGTTTCTGCGGGAGCCGTTGGGGCTAGAGGATGAGGTGCTCGTGGACACGGGCGACGGCACACGGGTAAAGGCTGTGACAGCGGCGGGGGAGGAGTTTCCGGAGGGGGCGGTGGTGGGACTCGACTTTGGCCCGCCGGATCTCTATCTGTTTCATCCGGAGTCGAAGGAGACAATCTGCTTCGGGATCTGATGCATCCCGGAGCAAGGACAACCCGCAGAGCCCAAACACGGTTTAGATGCCAGCTGGATGCCGCTCTACCGGAGAACCATGGCGAGCGTCACGTAGCCAGGAGTCACCAAGCATCCAGACTGGTTACGCCGCTATGTTAAGACTCGTCGAGTGCCGGACAAGGCGCTCCAAGCGCAAGGGAACCTGACGGTGCTCAAGACTACCGCGCTGGCCATCACGTTCCGTGAGGCATCGCACGCGTTCATGGTCCGCAAGACGATTACGATGACGTGGGAACTAGGATTCGTACACGGAAATCTGGCGACCTGGTTCCCTCCACTTCGCCGCATCGTCGGGAGCCTACTCTCTGTCGAGCTAGCCACCCTCCTCGACCACGGCTGCGAGACTCAGATGACGAAGAGTCAGTCGAAGAAATGTCACTCCCTGAATGGTCGCATCTCGTTTCTCGCCGACCAGAGCAAGGTGCTGGATCCTGAGGCACTGCACAAAATCCGCAAGCGGCGGGACAGGATCGCACACGACTACGAACAGGGCGTTGGAGTTGGCGGAACTTGACGAGGCTATCGTGGCGGTGCGCACTCAGGCTGCGGCTTGGGGGTTGATTGGTGAACCTTGGCCGAACTACGAGGCGTTGCTCGTCGCACCCGAGTCAAGAGCGACAACCCTGAGTACGCGATCATGCTCCAGGAGACCGTTGGCGTTAACAGGGATGGGCAGTCCGTGTACCAAGTCATGTGGAACCAGTACATGGGGCGCATTGGGAGTTACGAGGGAAAGGGACCAAGCCAAGGAGAAGAGCGAAAGGCCTGAGAGAACCCGAGGGGGACGGTCTAAAGAGGGCGACGCTTCCCGCTCGGGCGAATGCCGGGCGCGGGCCTCCCGAGGACAAGCAACCGTGTCCAGCCCCCGGCGCCGACCGGGGCGAGGAGATCGCGGCCTGGCTGGCGGAGCATGCCGAGGGTACCTATGTGATCATCGATGACCACGGCGACATAGGGGAACTACGTACCCAGCTTGCCCTGACGCATCCCGCCCGTGGGTTACAGCCAACCCACGTCCCGCGCGCCATCGAGATAATCAAACGACCCGCTTTCGGCTAGCCTCTCCCTGGCGATCTGCACTCGCCACGGACGTGCTAAAGTCGCCTGGGTTGCCCCCAGCAGGCGCACCGCGCAAGGGCGCGGGCGCCCCCGGGCCGGCACCCCACGGGAGGCGATCGGAAGCGCGGTGGACGCAGAGATCCTGATCGAGAACGTCCTGAACGCGGTCACCGCGGGCATCACGATCGGTTGCATCTACGGTCTGATGTGCATCGGCCTCGGGCTCATCTTCGGCATCATGCGGATCGTCAACTTCGCCCAGGGCGAGCTGCTGATGCTGGGCATGTTCGCCTCCTTCTATCTGGTCAGCGAGGGGCGGATCCTGGCCTTCCTGGGCCCGTACTGGGGGCCGTTCATCGGGGCGATGTGCGCGGGGCCGATGATCTTCATCGCCGGCCTGCTGCTGCACCGGTTCCTGATCTCGCGGGTGTCGGGCCTGCGCACGGTGGGCTCGCTCGATGAAGGCCACTTCGGCCAGCTCATCGTCACGCTCGGCATCTCGCTGATCCTCCAGAACGGCGGGCAGATCGTGTTCGGCTCCACGCCGGTCGCCGTCCGCACGCCGCTGTCCTCCCAGGCCTTCCAGCTCGGGCCCGTGTACGAGGGCGCCACCGTCTTCGTGAACAAGGCCAAGCTGGTGGCCTTCGTGGTGGCGGTGCTGGCGGCGGTGGTGCTCTACCTCGTGCTCGAGTACACGCGCCTGGGCAAGGCGCTGCGGGCCGCGGCCGACAACCCGACGGCGGCCACCTACATGGGCATCGACGTGGACCGGTCCTACCGCATCGCCTTCGGCCTGGGCTGCGGCATCACTGCGGTCGCGGGCGGGCTCATGGCCACCTACATCTCGTTCGGGCCGTTCGTAGGCTTCGACTACGTCATCATCATGTACTCGGGCGTGGTGCTGGGCGGCATGGGCAGCATCTTCGGCGCGTTCTGGGGCGGCGTCACCGTCGGCTTTGTGCAGCAGTTCTCGGCCTTGATCCTGCCGCCGCAGCTGCAGAACGCGGCGATCTTCGTCGTGTTCCTGATGATCGTGCTGCTGCGGCCGCAGGGCCTCTTCGGCCGCTCCGCGGAGCGGGCATGAGGCAGGGCGCCGGCCCGCATCTGCGGCGGCACCTGATCGTGCTCGCCGTCGTTTCGGTCGTCTACCTGGTGGCCGCGCTGTTCGTGACCAACAGCTACTACCAGCTCATCCTCACGCTGGTGCCGGTGTGGGCCCTGTTCGGCGTGTCGTGGAACATCCTCTCCGGCTACGGCGGGCAGCTCTCCTTCGGCCACGCCAGCTTCTTCGGCATCGGCGCGTACACGGTCACGCTCTCGGTCGTCTACTGGAGCCTCTCGCCCTGGCTCGGCATCCCGCTCGGCATGGTCATCGGCGGCCTCGCCGCCATCGCGATCGGCTTCCCCACGTTCCGCCTGCGCGGGCACTACTTCGCGCTGTCCATGCTGGCCTATCCGCTCGCCATCCTCTACGTGATGCAGTACCTGGGCTTCCAGGAAGTCTCGATGCCCATGCACCGCGACAACGCGGCGGCCTTCATGGAGTTCAACGACCCGCGCGTGTACACGCTGCTGGCCGTCCTCCTGCTGGTGGGCGGCGTGGTGGTCTCGCTGATCATTGAAAACTCGCGCTTCGGCCTGGCCCTGCTGGCCATCCGGCAGAACGAGCTGGCGGCGGAGGCGGCGGGCATCAACGCGCGCCTGTGGAAGATGCGCTCGCTGGTGGTGTCGGGGATGATGGGCGCGGCGGCCGGCGGCTTCTACGCGCGCGTGCTGCTGGTCGTCACGCCGGATTCGGTGTTCGGCATGCTCGTCTCCGCGCAGGCGGTGGTGGTCACGCTGTTCGGCGGCGTGGCCTCGGTGTGGGGGCCGGTGATCGGCGCGGCCATCCTGGTGCCGCTGGCCGAGACGCTCCAGGCCGAGCTGGGCACGTATCTGCCGGGCATCCAGGGCGTGGTCTACGGCGTCGCCATCATCGCGGTCATGCTGCTGTCGCCCGACGGCTCTGTACTGGACCATCCGCGACCGCTGGCTTCGCCGCGAGGCGCCGCAGCCGATCCCCGACGCTGGCGGCCCGCCTCGTCCGGCGCCGCACCCGACGCTCTCAAGCGGCGCGCGGCGGCACGACGGAGCGCGGCCGCTCCTGCAGGTCGAAGGGCTGTCGCGCGCCTTCGGCGGGCTCCGCGCGGTCAGCGAGGTGAGCTTCTCGGTCACCGAGGGCGAGATCCTCGGCATCATCGGGCCGAACGGCGCGGGCAAGACGACGCTGTTCAACGTGCTGAACGGCGTGCTCGACGCCGACGCGGGCTCGGCCCGGCTCGACGGGCAGCCGATGCTGGGCAAGAAGACCCACGAGGTCTGCCGCATGGGCGTGGGCCGCACGTTCCAGGTGGTGCGCAGCTTCACCCGCCTCCCCGTGCTCGACAACGTGATCGTGGGCGCCTACGGCGGCGGCGCCTCCGATCGGGACGCCATCGCGTGGGCGGTGCACGCGCTCCACCAGGTTGGCTTGCAGGACCGTGCCGGCGTTCCCGCGGGCCAGCTCACCAACAAGCAGCTCCGCCTGATGGAGCTGGCCCGCGCGCTGGCCGGCCATCCGCGCCTGCTGCTGCTGGACGAGACGCTGGCCGGGCTCGGCCGCGAGGAATGCGACGACGTGCTGGACGTGCTGGCGCGGCTGCGCACCGAGGGCATGACGATCTGCATCATCGAGCATACAATGCACGCGATGATGCGCCTCGCCGACCGCTTCGTGGTGCTGGACCACGGGCGCGTGCTCGCCACCGGGCTGCCCCGCGTCGTCGTCGAGGACGACTCCGTGATCGAGGCCTACCTCGGCAAGAAATGGCTGGCGCGCCGATGCTTGAGGTCCGGAACCTCTCCGTCGCCTACGGCGGCCTGCGCGCGCTGTCGGACGTGACCCTGTCCGTCGCCGAGCGGCAGTTCGTCACGCTCGTGGGCCCGAACGGCGCCGGCAAGTCCACGCTGTTCAAGACGATCAGCGGGATCGTCGCGCCCGCCGCCGGGCTCCATCTCCTTCGCGGGCGAGAGCCTGCTGTCCCGCCGGCCGTCGGAGCGCGCGCACCTCGGCATCGCGCACGTGCCGGAGGGCCGGCAGGTGTTCAAGACGCTGACCGTGCGCGAGAACCTCGAGATGGGCGCCTATCCCAAGGCCGGGCGCGCGAGCTGGGCGCAGACGCTCGACCGCATCCACACGCTGTTCCCGATCCTGGCCGAGCGCGCCGGCCCAGCTCGCGGGCACGCTGTCGGGCGGCGAGCAGCAGATGCTGGCGATCGGCCGCGGCCTGGCCTGCGCGCCGCGCCTGCTGATGCTGGACGAGCCGTCCATGGGCCTGGCGCCCAGCGTCGCCGACACGATCTTCGAGCGCATCTCGCAGATCCACCGGGAGGACGGGGTGACGATCCTCCTGGTCGAGCAGCGGGTGGCCGAGGCGCTGGAGCGCTCGGATCACGGCTACGTGCTGGAGACGGGGCACATCGTGCTCGAGGGCCGCTACGAGACCTTGCTGGCCGACGATCGGGTGCGCCGCTCGTATCTCGGCCTGACCGAAGCATAGACCACATCACCAACGAGGGAGATGACCAGCATGACGACTCCTGGAGCGTTCGGACGCCGGACCGCCATCAAGATGGGCCTCGCCGCCACCGCCGCCGCCGCGCTGCCGGTGCGCCGGGCGCGCGCGCAGGCGCCGAAGGAAGTAAAAATCGCCCTGGTAGTCCCGCTGTCCGGGCCCTGGGCGCGCCAGGGCATCCTCGAGCAGATGGGCGCGGAGATGGCCATCGAGGACGTCAACAAGGCCGGCGGCATCAAGGCGCTCGGCGGCGCCAAGCTGAAGCTCGTGCTGTACGACACCGGCGACACCGCGGAGAAGGCCAAGAACGCCGCGCAGCGCCTGGTCGCGCAGGAGCCGGACGTGGTGGGCGGCATCGGCTGCTGGCTGTCGAGCTTCACGCTCGCGGCCACCGAGGTGTCGGAGCGCGCGGAGCTGCCGTGGATGACCCTGTCCTACTCCGACCTGATCACCAGTCGCGGCTTCAAGTACGTCTTCCAGACGTCGCCGACCGCCGAGGCCCAGGCCACCGCGCTGCTGCCGCGGGTCCTCGACCTGGCGAAGGCCGCGACGGGGGCGAAGCCGACGAAGGTGGCGTTCGTCGGCGACAACTCCGCCTCCTCGGTGAGCTTCATGAAGCCCATCCGGGAGCACGTGGCGAAGGACCTGGGCCTCACGATCGTGGCGGACGAGGTCTACACCCCGCCACTCGCGGATGCGACGACGATGGTGCAGAAGATCCGGTCGGGCCGGCCCGACTTCATCGTGTTCCAGTCCACCAACGTGGGCGACGACAAGCTGCTGATCGACAAGTTCGCGGAGCGGGGGATCACGCCCTCGACCGTCCCGCTGATCGGCGGCGGCGGCCACTGGACCGTGCCCGAGCTGATGAAGGTGGCCGGCAAGGAGCACCTGGAGGGGATGATCGTGGGGCTGGCCAACTGGCCGGGCAAGGCGGTGGCCGACGTCGAGCAGCGCTTCATCGCCAAGACCGGCGAGCCGTGGTTCGGCCACGACTCGATCTTCCCCTACGCGCACATCTTGATCTACAAGGAGGCGCTGGAGCGGACCGCGTCCGTCGACCGCAAGAAGCTGGGCGAGATGCTGCGCAAGATCGACCTGAAGGACGGCCCCGCCAAGTTCTTCCCCGACGGCCGGGTCAAGTTCGAGGAGAACGGCCGCCGGGTCGGCGCCGAGCTGTGCATCGTGCAGTGGCAGAAGGGCCGCCCGACGGCGGTGCACCCCGAGAGCATCGCGATCTCGAAGGCGGTCTGGCCGAAGTCCTAGCTCGGAGTCACGTGTTCCACGCCGAGGCCGGAGCGCGGGGTCGCTCCGGCCTCGGCTGCGTTCCCTTCCTCAGCCGCGTACACTCCTGTCATGAACCGGCGAACGATTCGCCTGCTCGGGCCCGCCTTGACGGCGGCCATGCTGGCCGGGTGCGCCACGGGAGCGCCTCCGGCCGGAGTCGGCGCGCCCGCGGCCCCCGTCAAGCTCGACGTGATCTTCGTCGCGACCGACCTCGAGATCGTGCACGCCATGCTCACGCTGGCCGGCGTCACGCGCGACGACGTCGTCTACGACCTCGGCTGCGGCGACGGGCGGATCGTCATCGCGGCGGCCAGGGAGCTCGGCGCGCGCGGGGTAGGAGTGGACCTCGATCCCCAGCGCATCCGGGAGGCCCAGGCGAACGCCGTCCGCGCCGGGGTCGCGGACCGCGTGACGTTCCGCGTCGAGGACATCTTCGATACCGATATCCGAAACGCGACGGTGGTCACGCTCTTCCTCTCGCCGGAGCTGAATGCGCGGCTGCGGCCGAAGCTCACGAGCCAGCTCGTGCCCGGCAGCCGAATCGTGTCCCACCGCTACGGCATCGGCGACTGGGTGCCCGAGCGGACGGTCACGCTCGACGTCCGCGACACCCGTAACCACATCTTCCTGTGGCGCGCGCCATGACGGCGGCCGGCTCGCTCGACCGGGGCCAGGCGGCGTTCGGGCGGCGGGCCTGGGGCGACGCCCATGCACAGCTCACGGCCGCGGATCGCGAGGCGGCGCTCGAGCCCGAAGACCTCGAGCGGCTCGCGATCGCGTCGCACCTGGTCGGCCGGGACGCGGAGGCCGCCGACGCCTGGACGCGGGCGCATCACGCGTTCCTGGGTCAGGGCGCGGCCCCGGCGGCGGCACGGTGCGCGTTCTGGCTCGGCTTCACCTCGCTGCTCGAGGGCGAGCGGGCGCGCAGCGGCGGCTGGCTCGCCCGGGGCCAGCGGCTGCTCGACGATGGCCGGCACGACTGCGTGGAGCGGGGGTACCTGCTCGAGCTCCAGGCGATCCGGTGCATGTGGGAAGGCGACAATGCGCCGCTGCACGCCACGTTCGATCAGGCGGCGCGGATCGGCGAGCGCTTCGGCGATCCGCAGCTCATGGCGTTCGGTCGCATCGGCATCGGCGAGGCCCTCATCAGGGCGGGACGGACCGCGGAAGGCGTGGCGCTGTTCGACGAGGTCATGATCGCCGTCACCACCGGTGAGGTGTCGCCGATCGGGGTCGGGATCATCTACTGCGCCGTGATCGGCGAATGCCAGGAGATCTTCGACCTGCGCCGGGCCAAGGAGTGGACGAAGGCGCTTCGGCCAGTGGTGCGCGTCGCAGCCGGACCTCGTGCCCTATCGCGGCCAGTGCCTGGTGCATCGCGCCGAGATCATGCAGCTGCAGGGGGCCTGGCCGGACGCCATGCGCGAGGCCCGGCAGGCGTGCGAACGGCTCCCGCAGACCGTCGGACGGATGTGGGTCGGCGGGGCCTTGTATCTCCAGGCCGAGCTCCACCGGCTGCGCGGCGAGTTCGCGCAGGCCGAGGAGGCCTACCGCGAGGCCAGCCAGTCGGGGCGCGAGTCCCAGCCCGGCCTCGCCCAGCTACGGCTGGCGCAGGGCAAGACCGAGGCGGCCGCGGCGGCGATCCGCCGGGTGATCGACGAGGCCGGCGATCAGGCCACGCGATCCAAGCTCCTGGCCGCGTACGTCGAGATCATGCTGGCCGCGAACGACGTGCGGGCGGCCCGAGCGGGCGCCGACGAGCTGGCCGGGATCGCCGCGCAGCTCGAGGCGCCGCTGCTGCGCGCGATGGCGGCGCACGCCACGGGAGCCGCCCTCCTCGCCGAGGGCGACGGCCGGGCGGCGCTCACCGCGCTGCGCGGCGCCTGGGCGGCCTGGCAGGGTATCGAGGCGCCCTACGAGGCCGCGCGGGTCCGGGTGCTCATCGCGCTCGCCTGCCGGGCGCTCGGTGACGACGACACCGCGGAGATGGAGCTCGACACGGCGCGCTGGGTCTTCCAGCAGCTCGGCGCCGCTCCGGACGTGGCCCGGGTGGAGGCGCTGTCTCGCGCGGGGGCCGACCGCACCCCGGGCGGATTGACCGCTCGAGAAGTCGAGGTGCTTCGCCTCGTCGCGGCCGGCAAGACCAACCGGGAGATCGCGAAGACATTGGTCCTCAGCGACCACACGATCCGCCGGCACCTGCAGAACATCTTCAACAAGATCGGGGTGTCGTCGCGCGCCGGCGCGACCGCGTTCGCGTTCCAGCGCGACCTGGTCTGACCCGCCGGCGTGGTACGAACGTACCACGCCCCCGGGCGCCGCAATTTGGCTCGAACGGGCGATGCGGGCCTCGGCGACCGCTGCCTACGCTGTCTCCTGAAGGATCAAACCTGAAAGGAGACCCACCATGGCGACTGCCACCGATCCAAAGCTGACCCGAAACCCGTCGGTACTCGATGCCGTCCGCAGCCTGGCTCCGAGGATCACCGCCCGCGCCGCCGAGATCGAGTCGGCGCGGCGGTTGCCGCGCGACCTCATCCGGGATCTGACCGCGGCCGGCTGCTTCCGCATGCTGGTGCCCCGCAGCCACGGTGGCGAGGGCTTCGACCTGGCGACCGCGATGAGCGTGATCGAGGAGCTGAGCCGGGCGGACGCGTCGGTGGCCTGGACGACGATGAACCTGGCGGGCGGATGGATCAATCTGGGCACCCTTCCCAGCGCGACGTTCGACGCCCTCTACGCCAAGGGGCCCGACGTCATCATCGGCGGCGTCTTCAGTCCGTCCGGGACGGCCGTGCCCGAGAAAGGGGGATACCGGGTGAGCGGCCGGTGGGCGTTCGCCAGTGGGTGCGAGGACAGCCACTGGCTGTTCGGCAACTGCATGGAGGACAACGGCGGTACCCCCCAGCTGCGCACGGTGCTGTTCTCACCCGACCAGATCAAGATCGAGGACACCTGGTCGGTCTCGGGTCTGTGCGGCACCGGCAGCCATCATCTGTCTGCCGACAACGTGCTCGTCCGGGCCGAGCGGACGTGCCTGCCCTTCGCGGATCCGCCGTGCCTGGACGAGCCGCTGCTGCGGATGCCCATGCCGCCGATCTTCGCCTTCGGGGTTGCCAGCGTCGCGGTCGGCATCGCGCAGGGCGCGCTGGAGGACATCCTGACCCTCTGCGCCACCAAGGTGCCCTTGCTCGCCCACACCTCGCTGGCCACGAACCCGCTGTTCCAGAACCAGCTCGGCGCCGCCGACGCGAAGCTCCGCGCGGCCCGCGGACTGCTGTACGCCGACGCCGCGGCCGCGTGGGGGACGGCGGTGGCCGGCGCGGAGTTCACGCCCGAGCACCGGGCCCGGATGCGCTCGGCGATCACCTGGGCGGCGACGACCGCGGCCGCGGTCGTGGACATGGCCTACCACGCGGGGGGTGGGAGCTCGATCTACGCCGCCAACCCGCTCCAGCGCCGCTTCCGCGACGTCAACGCGATCACGCAGCATTTCCTGGTGAAGCTCGACACGTTCACCACCGCGGGGGCCGTGCTCGCGGGCGCCGAGGCCGACCTGACCGTGTTCTGAGCAGATGCCGGAGGTTATGGCAGAATGGCCGCGGAAGCCGAACAGCCCCCTCGTCCACCCATGGGAGGCCGCTCTGGACTCACCCGAGGACCGCCTTCCCGGCACGTCGCCGGAGGACCAGCAGCGCAACCGCGGCCGCGACGCGCACGCCCGCTACGCCTGGCGCGAGGCGTACGAGGCGCTGCGCGACGCCGGCACGACGGGGCGACTCGAGCCGTCCGATCTCGAGCGCCTGGGTGAGGCGGCGTGGTGGACGGGTCACCTCGCTGAAGCGATCGGCGCGCGGGAGCAGGCGTACGCCGCGCGGGTGGTCGATGCTCCCCGGGCCGCCGCCCAGCTCGCCATCGAGCTGGCCCGCAACTACTACAGCAAGGGCGATGTCAGTGTCGGCGCCGCGTGGCTCGGCCGTGCGGAGCGGCTCCTCCGGGACCAGTCGCCGTGCCTCGAGGAGGGCTACCTGGCCCGCATGCAGACCGTCGTCGCCTTCGAGGCGCGTCACGACAACCGAGCGGCGCTGGAATACGCCCGCCGAGCCCTCGATCTCGCGACGACATTCGGAGACCGCGATCTGATGGCGATCGCCCTCCACGACCAGGGACGGATCATGGTCTCTCTCGGCGACGTCGCCGCCGGTCACGCCTTGATGGATGAAGCCACCGTCGCGGCGGTCTCCGGCGAGCTGAATCCATTCGCCACCGCGGTGATCTACTGCAATACGATCGACACCTGCGTCAGCGTGGGCGACTACGTCCGCGCGCGCGAGTGGACCGAGGGCGCCAAGCGCTGGTGCGACCGCCAGGCCATCGCCGGATTTCCCGGGATGTGCCGCGTCCACCGGGCGGGCATCCTCCGGCTGCGCGGTTCGTGGATCGAGGCGGCGGACGAGGCGAAGCAGGCGGGCGAGGAGCTCCGTGAATTCAACGCGCGCTACTACGCCGCCGCGGTCGAGGAGCTCGGCACGATCCGGCTACGCGAGGGGGACCTCACGGGCGCCGCGGAGGCGTTCCGGCAGACCCGCGAGCTCGGACGAGAGCCGGAGCCGGGCCAGTCGCTGCTGTACCTGGCGGAAGGCAAGCCGGGCGCTGCGCTCACCGCCATTCGCCGCGCTCTCGACGATCCGTCGCTCGATCCCCCGCACCGGGCTCGCCTCTTGCCGGCCTGGGTGGAGATCGCGGTGGCGGCCGACGACCTCACCGGCGCCGTGACCGCCGCCGAGGAGCTCGGAACGATCGCCCGTGCCTATGGAACCGCGGCGCTGGAGGCGAGTGCCGCCCAGGCGCGCGGAGTCGTGACGCTCGCGCGCGGCGACGCGGGGGCGGCGGCCGTGGAGCTCCGGCGAGCCGCCCACCTCTGGCAAGACGCCAACTGTCCGTACGAGGCGGCGCGGACGCGGCTGACCCTCGCGTCGGCGTACGAGGGCGCCGGGGACGCCGAGGCCTCCTGCCTCGAGCTCGAGACGGCGCGGAGCGTCTTCGAGCGACTCGGAGCCCAGCTGGATCTGCGCCGCGCTCGGGCGCGCCTCGACCCACTCCGCGCGAATAGTGGAGAGGCCCTGGAGCGCGTCACCCGGACGTTCATGTTCACGGACATCGTGGGATCGACGGGCCTCATCGAGGCAATCGGCGATGAGGCATGGACGGATCTCCGCGCGTGGCACGATCGCACCCTGCGCTCGCTGATCACCCGGCACGGCGGCGAGGAGGTGGACCACGCGGGAGACGGGTTCTTCGTGGCGTTTGCCACGCCCGACAGCGCCGTTGCCTGTGCAGTCGCGATTCAGCGAACGCTTGCGGAGCATCGTCGGAGCCACGGGTTCGCGCCAAAGGTTCGGATCGGGCTCCACGCCGCGCTGGCGACCCGCCGGGAGGAAGGCTTCGAGGGCAAGGGGGTCCACGCGGCCGCGCGGATCGCGGCGGTCGCCGTGGGCGACGAGATCCTGGCCAGCGTGAGCACGCTCGGCGACACGACGGCGGTTTCGCGGTCGGCTGCGCGCACCGTCCGTCTCGCCGGGCTCAACGAGCCGGTGGAGGTCGTCACCGTCGACTGGCGCGCCTGAGCTCCCGAAGAGAGTAGAGTGTAGGGGGTGCAGGAGGAGGCAGGCCCCCCGTGCGACCGACGACGAGGTTCGCCAAGGTCGGAGATGACCGGGTCGGGTACCAGGTCCTGGGGCAGGGCCCCGTCGACCTGGTCTTCCTCACCGGCATGTCTTCTCACATTGATCTTCGGTGGGAAGAGCCGCTCAACGAGTACTTCCTCCACCGGCTGGCGTCGTTCAGCCGAGTGATCCTGTTCGATCGACGCGGAACGGGTGTCTCGGACCCGGTGCCGTTCGACCATCTCCCTACGTGGGAAGAGTGGGCCGACGACATGCGGGTCGTCCTGGACGCCGTCGGCTCGGAGAGCGCGGCCATCATGGCCTGGTTCGATGGCGGGCCGATGGCCATGTTGTTCGCCGCCACCTATCCCGAGCGGACGGCGGCTCTCGTGCTCGCACACACCGCGGCGCGGTACGTGCGCGCCGACGACTACCCCGAGGGCTTTGCTCCCGATGTCGCCGAGCAGCTCCTACGCGATGGTCGGGGAGCTCTGGGGCACGGAAGGGTTTGCGGCGATTGCCGCACCGAGCCGCAGTGAGGACCCCGGATTTCGGCAACGCTATGGGCGATATCTGCGGGCGGCCGCGCGACCCCGTGACGCGGCGGCCCAGCTTCACAATCTCCTCGCCGCAGACGTCCGACATGTGTTGCCCCTGATCCAGTGCCCGACTCTCGTCCTCAGCCGGAGTGGATACCGGATGGTCAGCATGGATCAGGCTCGGTACCTTGCCGAGCACATCCCGGGGGCGAGGCTCGTCGAGCTGCCCGGGATGGACGGGATCCTCGTGACCGAGCATGCCAGCGAGATCCTTGACCGTATCGAGGAGTTCCTGGGTCGCATTCCTGGCGGGTCCGTACCCGATCGCGTGCTTGCCACGGTGTTGTTCACCGATATCGTGAACTCGACCGACCGGGCCGCCGCGATGGGCGACCGTCGCTGGAAGGCCGTACTCGAAACACACGACGAGATCGCTCGAGACCAGATCACCCGCTTCCAGGGACGGTTCATCGAATCAACCGGCGACGGAATCCTGGCCACGTTCGATCGCCCGGGACGGGCCATCCACGCGGCGAGGGAGATCCGGGAATCGATCCGCGCGCTCGGAATCGACATCCGCGCCGGCCTGCATGCCGGGGAGATCGAGTTGCGTGAGGGGGGACACCGTGTCGGCGGCATTGCTATCCATATCGCCAACCGCGTGACGGCGATCGCGGTAGCGGGGGAGATTCTGGTGTCCAGCACCGTGAAGGACCTGGTGGTTGGCTCGGGGGTGGAGTTCACGGACCGGGGAGCGCATGAGCTCAAGGGGGTGCCGGGGGCATGGCGGCTATTCGCGGTCGAGGGCACACGACCCGAGGGGCAGCCTATGTTCCGCTGATGCGATCAAAAAGCTTCCGCACCCGGGAAACCAGGGTTTAGATTTACGGTGGCATAACCCCCCGGGAAGGGAGACCTCAATGATCAAGATGCTCAGAATCCTTGGGATCGCATTACCTCTGACTCTAGGTGCCAGCATCGCCCATGCGGTGCCCGTCATGCATGTGGACGACAGCGCCGGCAATCTGGGGACCGTCGATGTCGCCACGGGCAACGCCACCGTGATCGGCAACATGGGTGTGACGATGACCGATATCGCCTTCAGCCCCAGCGGACAGCTGTTCGGTCTCACCTTCACGGGTTTCTATTCTATCAATCCCACAACCGCGGCCGCGACCTTCATCGGGAATCATTCGGTCCCGGGTGGCAATGCGCTCGTCTTTGCAGCTGACGGAACGCTGTACGCGGCTGGATTCCAATCGACGTCCCTGTTCACGATCAACCCAGCGACTGGAGCGAGCACCAGCCTGGGGAGCATATCCGCCGCCTCCGGGGGCGATCTGGCCTTCAATGGAGGCGATCTGTTCCTGGCCACGCTCGCGAATCAGCTCTTTCTCATCAATCTGGCGAATCTCGCGACCTCAGCGGCCGTCGGGCCGTTCGGTGTCGGCAATGTCTTCGGATTGGCCACGGGTGACGACGGTGTCCTCTACGCGGTCGCGGGCACCCAGGTCTTCACCGTCAACACGGCCACCGGCGCCGCGACAAATCCTGTCAACTATCTTGGCCAGGGATTGGGGAGCGCAAACGGACAGAGCTTCTTCACCGAGGCGGGCGCGCCGGCGCCGAATCCGGTACCAGAGCCCACCACCCTAGTTCTTCTTGGCAGCACGTTGACAGGGATGGGACTGGCGGCATGGCGGAGACGGAGGCAGGGTAGGTAGACCTGACGACGCGACGGGTGGTCTTTCTCGATTTCGACGGCGTGCTGGCGCCGATCCGCCACTGGGACCGATACGGCGATCTGGATCCCGGGTGCATCCGGGTGTTGAACGAGATCGTCGCGGGCGCGGGAGCCGATGTCGTCATCTCGTCGACCTGGCGGCACGGCAAGTCCGTCACCGAGCTGCAGGAGATGCTGGAAGCGGAGGGGTTCATCGGCCGCGTCATCGACAAGACCCCGGTCGGCGCGCCCGGCGCCGACCGGGGAGATGAGATCGCCGCCTGGCTCGCGGAACACGCCGTGGGCGGCTATGCGATCATCGACGACCATAGCGACATGGGCGAGCTGCGCCCCCGGCTCGTCCTGACGCATCCGGCGCGCGGGCTACAGCCGGCCGACGCCTCGCGCGCCATCGAGATACTCACGCGCCCCGGCCCTGGCTAGCCCGAGCGCTACTCGCACGACACCTGCGGGTTCCAGTCCACGAAGACCCCATGCGGGTTGCTCCGCCAGGCCCACACGTGGAGCGCGTAGAACGCCGGGATGCCGTACCGGTTCGGGGCGGTGTTGTAGTGGAGAGCTGCCCCATCAAGGTCGGCGGCGTCTTGTTCGCCGCATCCCACGCCGCCGCGATGACGATGTACTCCACGCCCACCAGCTCGAGCTTGCCGCCCCTGGGCTCGTACATCAGCGCTCGCGCTCCAGCAGTGTCAGGGGGCGTGCTTCCGGCGCCATGTCCTGGGAGCCTATCAGATGTGCGACCACCCCTCATCCTGCCCTCTCCCTGAGGGAGAGGGGGATGGGCCACTTGTGATAGGTTCGATCCCCATGAACGGCATCGTCGCCTACGGCGCCTATCTCCCCTATTTCCGCCTCGACCGGAAGGCCATCGGCGAGACCCTCGGCAGCGGGGGCGGGAAGGGCACCCGGGTCGTCGCCTCCTACGACGAGGACACGACCTCCATGGGCGTGGAGGCGGCCCGGACCGCGCTGCGCGGGGCCCCGCGGCTGGCGCCCGCCGCGGTCTACTTCGCCACCGCTGACCCGGCCTATCTCGACAAGACCAATGCCACCGCGATCCACGCGGCGCTCGCGCTGGACGACTCCGCGATGGCCTACGACATGCTCGGCTCGATCCGCTCGGCGGCGGGCGCGCTGCGCGCCGCGATGGACGCCGGGCGGCCGACGCTGGCCGTGCTGGCCGACATCCGCACCGGGCTGCCGGGCGGCGCGGACGAGCGCGACGGGGGCGACGCGGCGGCGGCGTTTCTGCTGGCTCTGGGCGCCGGCGACACCCCGGTGCTGGCCGAGCCGGTCGGCGCCGCGTCGGTCACCGCGGAGTTCCTCGAGCGCTGGCGGGTGCCGGGCGATGCGGCCTCGCGGCAGTGGGAGGAGCGCTTCGGCGAGCACGCCTACGTGCCGCTCGCGGAGGCCGCGATCGCGAGCGCCCTGAAGCAGGCGGGCGTCACCGCCGGCGACCTCGCGGCGCTGATCGTCGCGGGGCCGCACGGGCGCGCGAACAAGCGCGCGGCGGCGGCGGTGGGCGCAAAGCCGGCCGCGCTCGCCGACGATCTCACCGGGACGGTGGGCAACACCGGCGCGGCGCACGCCGGGGTGCTGCTGGCCGACGCGCTCGACCGCGCGCAGGCCGACGACCTCATCATGGTGGTCTCGCTGGCCGACGGCTGCGACGTGACGATCTGGCGGGCGACCGCCGCGCTCGCGCGAAATCGGCAGCGGGTGCCGGTGGCCGATCAGATCAAGGCGGGAGGCAAGGTTTCCTACGCCTCGTTCCTCACCTGGCGCGGCTTTCTCAAGCGCGAGCCGCCGCGCCGGCCGGATCCGCAGGCCCCCGCCGCGCCGCCGGCCCTCCGGGCCGAGGCGTGGAAGTTCGGCTTCACGGGAAGCCGGTGCCAGACGTGCGGCACGCGGCACCTGCCGCCGACGCGCGTGTGCCTGAAGTGCCGGGCGGTGGACCGCATGACGCCCGAGCGCATGGCGGATGTCCCCGCGACCATCGCGACCTACACGGTGGACCGCCTCGCCTACTCGCTGTCGCCGCCGGTGGTGGTGGGCGTGCTCGACTTCGAGGGCGGGGGGCGCTTCACCTGCGAGCTGACCGACGTGGACCCGGCGGCGGTGAAGATCGGCGATCGGGTGGAGATGACGTTCCGCCGGCTCATGACCGCTCACGACGTGCACAACTACTTCTGGAAGTGTAAGCCGCTCCGCTGATCCCGGCCCGGCAGGGGGCGACGGGGGTCGACCCGGCTGGTAGAATCCCTGCATGGCGACGGTGAATGGCGCGGTGTCCGGCTCGACCGCCGGTCGTGGTACGGCCGGCGCGGATCCGGACGCGTTCCCGTTCAGGTGCGAGCTGAGCCTCGCCCCGCTGATCACGTTCTGGACCCAGCTCTCCGCCTATCACGAGTTCGGCCGGGGGCCGATCCCGGGTCTGGTTCGCGAGAAGGCCCGGGAGGCCCCCGAGCTGGCCCGGGTGATCGACGACCTGTCGGTCATCGGCACGCATCAGACGTTCGTCGACCTGATGATGACCGCGCTCTTCCCGCCGGCCTTCTGGGAGCAGGAGTACGGCGCGGCCCTCTTCCCCTTCCATCTGCGGGCGTTCTACGCGACGCCTCCCTTCCGGCGCTCGCTCATGAATGCGGACGGCACGCTGCAGGGCCTGGCGAGCTTCCTGCGGAAGCGCACCGTGGACCCGACGATGGCGGCCGAGCGGCTCGCGCTCGCCTACGAGCTGATCCTCGAGCGGGTCTACGGCGTCGAGCTCGGAGGCGACGTTCCGGTGATGATCTTCACCACCAGCGATTCCGTCACGGGCCTGGATCAGCACTTCCGGCTGCAGTTCGACTGGCGGTTCGTCGACGTGGAGGTCGTCGGGTCCAAGCCGCCGCTGCCCGACGGGGTGCGGCAGAGAGTGAAGACGGGCCGCATCGACGGTGAGGAGCTCCGCGCGCTGCTGCCGCCGGAGCGGTTCGTCCTGCGCGGCTTCATGATCGTGAAGGCGGTCGACGTCACCGACCAGGAGGTCCTGTCCTCGATCAAGCGCGATCTGATCGACAAGGACTCGATCGTGTCGAGCTCCCACTTCCAGGGATTGCAGGCGAAGCTCAGGACGTTCTTCCGCCGGCCCGACCTGCGCCTGGGCCTGGCCGCCGTCGAGGGAGATCGCGTGCTCGTCCTGAGCGACGCCTCGCGGCACGAGCAGGCCTGCATCTTCGCGGATTCCGCCCACCACACGACCGCCGAGTACCGGGGCTCGCTCTACGAGCGGGTGGTCGTCGAGGATCGGCCGATCGTGATCGAGGATCTGACCGAGTACCCCGGCCGGACGCCGGTGGAGGAGGAGCTGATGCCAGAGCGGGGTGCGGACCATCGTCTGCGCGCCGCTCCACTATCAGGACCGGGTGATCGGCACCCTCGAGCTGGCCTCCGCCAACGTCGGCGCTCTGAGCGCGACCCACCTGCCAAAGCTTCAGGAAGTGCTGCCGCTGTTCTCCATGGCGGTCCAGCGCAGCGTGGAGGAGCTGAACAGCCGCATCCAGACCGTCATCAACGAGCAATGCACGGCGATTCACCCGACCGTCGAGTGGCGCTTCCGGAAGGCGGTGCTCAACGCCTTCGACCGGGATCGCGGCAGCGCGAGCAAGGTGACCGAGCTGGAGCCGATCGTCTTCGAGGGCGTGTACCCGCTCTATGGCCTCGCGGACATTCGCGGGTCCTCGACGCAGCGCGGGCGGGCCATCCAGGCCGACCTGCTCCAGCAGCTTCGCCTCGCGCGGGCGGTGGTCCAGAGCGCGAGCGAGACGCGGCCCGGGCCGGCCTTGGACGAGCTGGCCTACCGGATCGACAGTCGCACCGCTCACATCGAGCGCGGTTTGAGCTCGAGCGACGAGATCGGGCTCATCGCGTTCCTGCGGACCGAGGTGGAGGGCCTCCTCGATCATCTCGGCACGTTCGGCGCCGGCGTCCGGGAGCAGATCGTCGCCTACCGTGCCGGTCTCGACGCGCGCGCTCGGCACCGTGTACCACCGGCGCCGGATGTTCGAGGAGAGCGTCACCTCCATCGCAGAGACCATCTCGTCGTACCTGGAGCTCGAGCAGCAGGCCGCCCAGGCGAGGTTCCCGCACTACTTCGAGAAGCAGAAGACCGACGGAGTCGACTACCAGATCTACGTCGGCCCGGCGCTGCTGGAGAACGGCCGCGTCGACCCCCTCTGTCTGAAGAACCTGCGTCTGTGGCAGCTCATGATCACGTGCGGGATGGCGGCTCGCGCGCATCAGCTGCGCGACGGCCTGCCGATCCCGCTCGAGACGACGCACTTGATTCTCGTCCAGCACGCGCCGCTCTCGATCCGGTTCCGATTCGACGAGAAGCGGTTCGACGTCGATGGAGCCTACGACATCCGGTACGAGATCATGAAGAAGCGAATCGACAAGGCGCTGGTCGAAGGGACGACCGAGCGCGTCACCCAGCCCGGGAAGGTGGCGCTCGTCTACAGCCAGCCCGGCGAGGCGCTGGAATACCGCGCGTACATCGAGTATCTGCAGAGTCTCGGTTACCTGACCGGTCGCACCGAGCAGCTCGACCTGGAAGAGCTCCAGGGGGTCCAGGGCCTCCGGGCGCTCCGGGTCCAGGTCGACCTGGACAACCCGAAGCTCCAGGATCGAATCAACCTGGCGGACCTGCACGTCGCCCCGGGACTTCGGGGCTGAACCGCACCAGCGAGGAGCCGACCAATGGCCACTGCGGCAATCGACGAGCTGAAGCGGAAGAGCGACGCCGCGGCGGCGAATCTCTCGAAACAGCTTCAGGGGATGGAGCCGCACCTGGACAAGTCGGACGCGCCGGGCGAGTGGACCACCCGGCAGGTCCTCTGCCATCTCCTGGGGGATCCGGAGGCGAAGTCGCCGGTGGCCGTGCTCCAGAGCTTCGCGGTCTCCAGTCTGCCGGTCATCGAGATCAAGCCGGGAGATTCCGCGGTCACGCCGGAGCGGCAGAAGATGACGCTCGGCCAGCTCCAGGAGGCGCTCGAGACCCAGCGCCGCGGCCTCCTCAGCTACCTCGACTCCCTCGGTCCCGCGGATCTGGGACGGAAGGCGAAGATTCCGCTCTTCAAGCAGTTCATGGGGACCGACGAGATCGCGCTGCCGGTGTACGTGGGCGCGATGTTCGACTTCCACTGGAACGACCACGCCGGGCAGATCGCCAAGATCCGCAAGGCCAACGGCATGCCCGACGCGTAGCGCATTTGCTGATAAGATCCTGAAGGCGCGACCCCGCCGGGGCGCGTGAGATCGAGCAAGAGGAGGCGTCACCATGGCCAGCAACGGGATCCGGGACCGCGTGGCGATCGTCGGCATGGGCTGCACCAGCTTCGGCGAGCGCTGGGACAAGAGCGTGAGCGATCTCCTGGTGGAATCCTCCCAGGACGCGCTCAACTCGGCCAACGTGCCGATCGACGCGGTGGATGCCTTCTGGCTCGGCACGCTCTTTTCCGGGCAGAGCGGGCTCACGCTCTCGCGCCCGCTCAAGCTCGACTACAAGCCGGTGAGCCGGCTCGAGAACTACTGCGCCACCGGCTCCGAGGCCTTCCGCAACGCCTGTTACGCGGTGGCCTGCGGCGCCTACGACATGGCGATGGCCATCGGCGTCGAGAAGCTGAAGGACTCGGGCATCTCCGGGCTGCCGTCGATCGGCGCGCCGGAGGACGGCACGCGCGCGGGCCTCACCGCGCCGGCGACGTTCAGCCTGCTCGCGCCCGCGTACGCCAAGAAGTACGGCGTGGACGACGCTACCTTCAAGGAGGCGATGACCCGCATCGCGTGGAAGAACCACAAGAACGGCGCCCTCAACCCGCGCGCGCAGTTCCGCAAGGAAGTGGCCAAGGACGTCATCGCCTGCTCGCCCCAGGTGGCGGGCGCGCTCGGCATCTTCGACTGCTCGGGTGTGTCCGACGGCTCCGCCGCCGCGATCATCGTGCGCGCGGAGGACGCCTACAAGTACACCGACAAGCCGCTCTTCGTGAAGGCGCTCTCGTTCATCGCGGGGCCCGCCACCGGGCCGATCGACCCCGACTACGATTACACGACCTTCCCCGAGGTGGTGGCCTCGGCCGCGGACGCCTATGCGCAGGCCGGCATCAAGGACCCGCGCGCCGAGCTGGCCATGGCCGAGGTGCACGACTGCTTCACGCCCACCGAGCTGGTGCTGATGGAGGATCTCGGCTTCGCCCCGCGCGGCACCGCGTGGAAGGAGGTGCTCAACGGCACCTTCGACCTGGAAGGCGAGCTGGCGGTGAATCCGGACGGGGGGCTCAAGTCCTTCGGCCACCCGATCGGCGCCTCCGGGCTTCGCATGCTGTTCGAGGCGTGGCTGCAGCTCCGCGGCGAGGCGGGGAAGCGGCAGATCGCCAGCATCGCGCGCGGGCGGAAGCTCGCGCTGACGCACAACCTGGGCGGGGCGCCGGGGGAGTGCGTGTCGTTCGTGTCGGTGGTCGGCTCCGAGCGAAGCTGAGCCTCCCTCCACCGCCGCGGGGGTACCGGGTAGAACGCCGGGCCCCCGCCTCGTAGTCAGTTTCGCGTTCTTGCTGTAAATCGATTCTCCCGCCGCCCGTGGCGCGCTCCGCGCCGTCACAACCCATGATCGTCCAGCCGCTCACCCGACCGGGAGGTTTCTATGCGAGACGATCCACCCGCGCGCCTGCCGGACCGATCGAGGTGCATTTCCTCGACTTCCCGGACATGGAGATCAACGCGCTGGGCGCCCGCGGGATCGGCGAGATCGGCCTGGCCGGCATTGCCGCCGCAATCACCGATTTGGTGCACCACGCGACCGGAGTTCGCATGCGCGAGCTGCCGGTGAAGATCGAGGACCTGCTGGGGTGAGAGCCCAGGGCCATGAGGCCGTCGGCCGCCATGGCCCCGGGCCTGGAGACGCGTCCTACCCTTGGGTCAGGAGAAGATCGGACCGGTCGTATTCCGGGTGCGCGTCGATCACCCGGCCCGCGCCTGACTCCTGCGGCGCGACCGTGGTGGGCGTGCCGGCGTCGCGCGGAGCTTCGTGTTCCGTCCGAAGGCCGGCTCCTCGATGCTCCAGAGCCCAGGCCGTGCCGAGCACGGCGAGCAGGATGAATGCGACCCCAATTGCCCGTCGAGTTCTGTTCATCGCTCTGTCCTCCTGTCGCGCTGCGTTCGCACCACCAGTCGACTCCACCTGGCGAACGAGCAACAGCATCGACAGTGCCAGGGCGATGGGACTGGATGGGGCCGCGCGACATCCCTTCGACCGGCCGCGTCAGGACAGCGTGTAACACCGTGGAATGAGGCACCCGGCGCACGCCGGCGGCGCGGCCGTGGGAGCAAAGCTCCCGGTTGGCGCCGGGTCCGGAGCGCGGTCGCGCGGGCGTGATGCCCTCGGATCGCTCCCGAATTGCCCGAAGCGCGGGGCCTACTTCGGCCCCTCACCCTGCCCTCTCCCCAGAGGGGAGAGGGTTCGACTTACTTGGGGGCTGGCCTCGCGATCCACCGTCACGGTCAGGAAGCGCGGGGCCTGCTCCATGGCGCGCGGCTCGTCCTGGTGGGCCCACCAGATCGCGACGCCGGCGACTCCCACGAGAGGGACGAGGGTCAGGCCGACGACCGCGAGGAGGAACGTCCGAAGCTTCATCACTCCCGCTGAGAATAGGGAAACCGAGACGAATCGGCAAGCTTTGCTATGCTCCGGACGGGAGGCGAGGGATGTCTGCCACGGCCAGCTACGACGCCATCGTCATCGGCGCCGGGATCTCCGGCATGTACCAGCTCCACCGGCTGCGCGGGCTCGGTCTGCGCGCGCGGGTGTTCGAGGCCGGCGCCGGCGTCGGCGGCACCTGGTACTGGAACCGCTACCCGGGCGCGCGCTTCGACTCGGAGAGCTGGACCTACGGCTACTCCTTCTCCGAGGAGATCCTGCGCGAGTGGGAGTGGAGCGAGCACTTCGCGGCCCAGCCGGAGACGCTGCGCTACTGCAACTTCGTCGCCGACAAGCTCGACCTGCGCCGCGACATCGAGTTCGACGCCGGGTCCGCGGCCGCGGTCTACGACGACGCCGCCGGCCAGTGGGAGATCGAGAGCGAGGACGGCCGGCGCGCGCGCGCCCGGTTCCTGATCACCGCGATCGGGCCCCTGTCGACGCCGACCATGCCGACCATCCCGGGCGTCGGGACCTTCCGCGGCGAGGCCTACCACACCGGCCGGTGGCCGCACGAGCCGGTGAGCTTCGCCGGCAAGCGCGTCGCGGTGATCGGCACCGGCGCGACCGCGGTGCAGGCGATCACCGAGATCGCCAAGACGGTGGGCCACCTCACCGTGTTCCAGCGCACGCCGAACTGGTGCGCGCCGCTGCACAACAGCCGGATCGACGCGGCCACCCAGGCCCGACATCAAGGCGACGCTACCCCGAGATCTTCGCGCTCTGCCGTGATTCCTTCGGCTGCTTCATCCACCAGGCCGATCCGCGCAAGGCGCTCGAGGTGAGCCCGGAGGAGCGCGAGGCGTTCTACGAGAAGCTCTACCGCGAGCCCGGCTTCGGCATCTGGATGGGCAACTTCCGCGACATGCTGGTCGACGCGGAGGCCAACGCCACCATCACCGAGTTCATGCGCCGGAAGATCCGCGAGCGCGTCAAGGACCCGAAGGTCGCGGAGAAGCTGGTCCCGACCAACCACGGCTTCGGCACCCGCCGCGTGCCGCTCGAGAGCGGCTACTACGAGGTCTACAACCAGCCGAACGTGCAGCTCGTCGACCTCCGGGAGACGCCGATCGAGCGCGATCACGCCCGCCGGCATCCGGACCGACCGACGTCGAGCGCGAGTTCGACATGATCATCTACGCCACCGGCTTCGACGCCATCACCGGGGCGTTCGACCGCATCGACGTCCGCGGCGCGGGCGGTCGGCGGCTGCGGGACAAGTGGGCGGAGGGGCCGCGCACCTACCTCGGCCTGCAGGTCGTGGGCTTTCCCGAACCTGTTCACGCTGGTCGGCCCGCACAACGCGGCCACGTTCTGCAACATCCCGCGCTGCATCGAGCAGAACGTCGACTGGGTGACCGCGCTCATCGCGCACATGCGCGAGCGGGGCCACGCCCGCGTGGAGGCCACCGCGGAGGCCGAGCGCGAGTGGACCGAGCACGTGCACGAGACCGGGCAGCGCATGCTGTTCACCCAGGTCGACTCCTGGATGATGGGCATCAACTCCAACGTGGCAGGCAAGCAGAAGCGCACATTCATCGTCTACGCCGGCGGCGCCCCGAAGTACCGCGAGAAGTGCGACGAGGTCGCGGCCGCCGGCTACGCCGGGTTCACGTTCCGATAGGAGGCGTCATGGCGGGCGACCGGGACTACGACGTCGTGGTGGTGGGGGCAGGGAACGCGGCGCTGGCCGCGGCGGTGTCGGCGCGCGAGCACGGCGCGGCCCGGGTGGTGGCGCTCGAGAAGGCGCCGCGCGAGCTGCGCGGCGGCAACACCCACTACAGCGGCGGCCTTCTGCGCTTCGCCTATGACAACCCCGAGGATCTCCTGCCGCTCGTGCCCGAGTCGCGCGCCGAGGTCCCGGACTTTCCCGCCGGCGTCGAGCCCTATCCGGCGAAACGGTTCCGCGCCGACCTCGACCGCGTCACCGAGGGGCGGAGCGATCCGGAGCTGTCCGAGATCCTGATCGGCCGCTCGCTCGACACGGTGCGCTGGATGGTGCAGCAGGGCATCGTGATGGAGCCGGCGGTCTCGCTCAGCGCGGTGAAGGTCGGGAACACGATCAAGTGGTCGCCGGGCGCCATCATCCGGGCCCGCCACGAGGGCGTGGGGCTCTCGGCCATGTGGTTCAAGGCCGCGCAGGCGCGCGGGGTCGAGATCCGCTACGACACCAGCGCGGTCCGGCTCGTCCAGGACGCCCGCGGGCGCGTGACCGGGGTGGGGGTGCGCGATGCCGACGGCTTCCGTGAGATCAGCGCGGGCGCCGTCGTGCTGGGCTGCGGCGGCTTCGAGGCGAATCCGGAGTGGCGGGCGCGGTACCTCGGCCGCCCGTGGGATCACGCCAAGGTGCGCGGCACCCGCTACAACACCGGCGACGGGCTGCGCATGGCTCTCGAGATCGGCGCCCTGCCGTGCGGGCAGTGGACGGGCTGTCACTCGACCCCGATCGACGCCGAGGCGCCGCCTCATGGCGACCGCAAGCTCACCGACAAGACCAACCGCCTGTCCTATCCGTACGGCGTGCTCGTCGACGTGAACGGCCGGCGCTTCTTCGACGAGGGCGAGGATTTCCAGTTCTACACGTACGCCAAGCTGGGCGGCATCATCCTCAACCAGACCCGGGGCGTCGCCTACCAGATCTTCGACGCCAAGGTCACCGACCTGCTCGAGGGGCGCTACAAGACCGGGCAGCCGGCCGTCGCGGACACGCTCGCCGCGCTGGTCGCGCAGCTCCCGGTGGATCAGGCCCGGTGCCTGGAGACGCTCGAGGCGTACAACGCCGCGGTGGGGTCGGGCACCTTCGATCCCACCGTCCGCGACGGGCTCGCGACCCGCGGGCTCTCCCTGCCGAAGTCGAACTGGGCCCAGCGCCTGGACACCCCGCCCTTCACCGCGTGGCCGGTCACCGGCGGGATCACCTTCACCTTCGGGGGCGTGCGCGTGAACGAGCACGCGCAGGTGCAGAGCACGAGCTGGACGTCCATCCCCGGGCTCTTCGCGTGCGGCGAGATGGTCGGCGGGCTCTTCCACGGCAACTACCCGGGCGGGACGGGCCTGATGTCGGGCGCGGTCTTCGGCCGTCTCGCCGGGGCCAGCGCCGCGGGAGCCTGAGCGAACAGCGCCTCAGCGCCGGCTCGACGTCAGCGGGTCGCCTTCGGTACGCTCTTCGCCGTCAGCTCGCCGATTTTCTTGCCCATCGCGGAGCCCACCTCCGTCGAGGTGCGGTAGTGCACGCCGTCGTAGATGCGCGCCTGCGCGACCTCATTCGTGAAGGCATCGACGCTCGTCCACGTGCGGACGGCGCCCCCGGCGGTCGAGCTGGCGGAGCTGAGTGTGGGCGTGGGCCCGGAGCCGATCTCGGCCGCGAGCACGGCGCCCAGGGACGCCGACACGATGCAGTGGGCGCACGGATACTCCGGATGCATCGGCGTGTCGATGAACGGCGTCCAGCCCGGATCCCGGTCGGTGGCGTTGTTGCCGTCGAGGTCGCCGTTGCGGATGGCGGTGACCGGGCGCCAGAGATTGTACGTGTACTTGGCGTCGAAGACCGCGATCAGCCCGTCGTCCATGGCCATCCCGGCCAGCGCGAGCAGGCGCGCGTTGTCGGTGACGTCGCGGCCGGGCATGGCGGCCACCGCGCGGGCGACCGGCCAGTAGACGGCCGGAGCCGTCGCTTCCCAGAACTTCGCGATCGCGGTCTGCTCCGGGGTGCGCTGGGTGCTGGTCTTGCCCCCGACCGCCTTGATCTCGTTGTAATCGCGCGCCCACAGGTCGCTGGTCAGCACGGGCGGTGGGCCCGGGCGGAAGTGGTCGCCGCGGGGCATCACCCAGGGGCGGCGCTTCCCCCAGTGCGGCACCGCCGGCCCCACCGTGGGCACGTAGACGCCCGCCGTCGTGTGCGGGCGATAGACGTCGGGCGTGACCGCCCCGTCGTCGGCGCAGAGCGCCACGATCGCGGTCGCCGCCTGCTCGCCGAGCGCGATGCCCGCGGTCTTCGCGGCGCCATCGGGGACCGAGGCGAGCAGCGCCTGGTAGTCGGCGTCGATGGCCGCCTGCTGGGCCGGCATGAGCTTCGACAGCGCGGTGCGCGTCGCGGCCGCGACCGCGGCCTCCACGGAGGCGCCCGGCGCCGGGGCGAGCTTCGCGCGCTGCGGAGGATAGCGGCTGGTGATCGCGTTGACCGCCTCGAAGACCGAGACCTGGACGATGGCCATCATCCGTACCGTGATGGGCGGGGCCGGGAGGCGGGACACGACGTCGGCGGCCCGCGCGTTCGCGTCGGTGACGATGTCCGCGTGGGCGCCGGGGGCGCCGGCGAGAATCACCAGGAGCGAGATGCCGGCGCTGATCAGTCCGCGTAGGGTCTTCATGTCGCCTCTCCTTTTCGTGTATCTCCGCTGCGGGGTCGGGAGATCCGCTCTCCGATGCCGACACGATGGCAGGTCGCGGCGCCGTCGCCAAGTCCAGAAAGTGGACTTTCCCGGCCGCCGGCCAGCTGCGCAGTAAGCGCAGCGATGGTGCGTCGCGCCGCGAGCCGCTCGGCCCCGGGTATCTTGACCGGGTGGCCGAACCCGCCTATGGTCGGCTCGATTCGCGTCGGTCAACCGTGCGGCCCCTCGGGGAGGTGCTTCCATGCGCTTTCGATCCCAGCCGGCGGGAGGCTATGTCATCCACGCCGTCAGCGGCGTCAACACGATCTCGTTCGCGATCGACGCGGCCGGGGCGGATACCGCCGGCCTGCTGGGCTTCGGGGTCGAGCGCCTCGATCCCCAGGCCGACGAGCAGTACTTCATGTACGGCTTCAAGGTGTTCAAGTCCGTATTTCCCGCCCCGACCAAGGACCTGGTCGTGAGCACCCGGGACCACCCCGTGCAGAGCTTCGTCTGGGACGACTTCACCGCCAAGTCCAACCATCGATACACCTACCGCTTCCATCCCCTGAAGGGCACCGCCAAGAACATCGATCGCAGCGCGGCGCCGATCTCGATCGAGGTGCGCACCGAGCCGCTCTACACCCAGGGGCCGCACGACGTGTTCTTCAATCGCGGCGTCGCGAGCAGCCAGGCCTACGAGCGTCGCTTCGGCAACGCGCGGCCGGATGACCTGAAGCCGGCGTCGAAGCGCCGGGAAGCCCTCGACTGGCTGAGCCGCGACCTGGACAACGCGCTGCTGAAGTTCATCAACAACGCGAAGGCGGGCGATACGCTGCTGGGATGCTTCTACGAGTTCCGCTACGAGCCGGTCGCCACCGCGCTCAAGAAGGCGATCGACGAGGGGGTGGACGTTCAGCTCATCATCGACGCCAAGGTGAACGAGCACACCGACAGCAAGGGCAAGTTCCACGAGAGCTTCCCGCGGGTGGAGAACCGCAAGGCGGTCCAGACGGCGGGCATCCCCGCGGCCCGCGTCCACCTGCGGGAGGCGAGGCGCAACGACATCCAGCACAACAAGTTCATGGTGCTGCTCAAGGGCGCGGCGCGCACACCCGCGGAGGTGTGGACCGGGTCGACGAACATCTCCATGGGCGGCATTCACGGCCAGACGAACGTGGGCCACTGGGTGCGCGACGGCGCGGTCGCGGAGCGGTTCGAGGCCTACTGGCGGCTGCTCGAGCAGGACCCCGGGGGCAAGGCGGGGGACAGCGCGTCGACGGTCCGCCAGAAGAACGAGGACTTCAAGAAGGCGGTCGAGGCGCTGCATCTCGTGCCCGAGAGCCTGGCCGGGATCCCCCCGGGCACCACGCCGATCTTCAGCCCGCGGCGCGGCGAGAGCATCCTCACGCTGTACTTCCAGCTGGTCGACGAGGCCGAGAAGCTGGCGTGCATCACCCTCGCCTTCGGCATCAACAAGGACTTCAAGGCGCGGCTCACCGACAACACCCCGGACAATGCCATCGCGTTCTTCCTCCTCGAGAAGAAGGACAAGCCGACGAAGGCCAACGAGAACACCTTCGTCTTCGTCGGCGCGAAGCAGAACATCTACAAGGCCTGGGGCTCGTTCCTGCGCGAGCCGCTGCACCAGTGGGCCAAGGAGACCAGCGCGATGGGCCTGGGGCTGAACCAGCACGTCAGCTTCATCCACTCCAAGTTCCTGCTGCGCGATCCGCTCGGCGCGGACCCGGTGGTCGTCACCGGCTCGGCGAACTTCAGCGACGCGTCCACCAACGACAATGACGAGAACATGCTCGCGATCCGCGGGGACCGGCGGGTCGCCGACATCTACTTCACCGAGTTCAATCGCCTGTTCAACCACTACTACTTCCGCTCGGTGGTCGAGTCGCTGAAGGACCGTGACGCGAGCGTGAACATGGACGCGAGCCTGTTCCTGGCCGAGAACGATCAGTGGCTGCAGAAGTACAAGCCGGGATCGCTGCGGGCCAAGCGCGTGGCGATGTTCAAGGAGATGGCGGTCGGCTGAGGCGCCCCCTCACCGAGAGGCCCCCTCACCCTGCCCTCTCCCCCGGGGCGGGGGAGAAGGTACTGGGCGGTCAGATCACGGCGCGGGCGCGAAGCCCGGCGATGTCCGGAGCGCGGTAGCCCAGCTCGGTGAGGATGGCGTCGGTGTGCTCGCCGAGCTGCGGCGCCCGGTGGCGGAAGCGTCCCGGGGTCTCGGAGAGATCGACCGGCATGGGCGCGAGCGGCGCCGGCCGCGGCAGCCCCGGATAGTCGGTGTCGGCCAGCAGCCCGGCGGCCCGGATGTGCGCGTCCTCGAGCGCCTGCTGGGGCGAGTACAGCGGCCCGGCCGGGACCCTGGCCTTCTCGAGCTCGGCCAGCGCCTCCGCGGTCGTGCGCTCGGCGGTCCACTCCGACATCCGCTTGGAGATCACCTCGCCGTTGTCGCCGCGGGCCAGGTCGTCCTTGAAGCGCGGGTCGGTCAGCCAGTGCCCCTCGCCCATCAGCTTCGCCCAGCGCGCGAACATCGGGCCGCCGATCGCGTAGGCGATGATCCAGCCGTCCTTCGTGCGGAACAGGTCGGACGGCGCCGAGGTCTGCCCGCGGTTGACCGTGGCCACCCGGTCCGGGCGCGACGACCTGCTGCTCGACGAGGGTGGGGTTGTTGAAGGCGACCGCGGTGCGCAGCAGCGCGGCCTCGACCTTCTGGCCGCGGCCCGTCTTGTCGCGCGCCATGAGCGCCGCCAGCGTGCCGAACGCCGAGACCGACGCCGTCCCGAAGTCGACCCAGGCCACCGAGGCGCGCAGCGGCTGCTCCGGAGTGCCGGTCAGGTACGCGCCGCCGGCCATCACCTGGCCGATGCCGTCGAAGCCGTGCTTGTGGCTCCAGGGGCCCCCGGCGCCGAACGCGGTCACGGTGGTGAGGATGATGTCGGGCTTCACCGCGCGGAGGCTGTCGAGGTCGAGCGCCAGCGTCCGCAGCACCTCGGGCGGCAGGTTGGCGACCACCACGTCGGCGGTGGCCACCAGCTTGCGGACGATCTCACGCCCCTCGGGACAGGCGGGATCGAGCGTCATCGCGCGCTTGTTGCGGTTCATCACCACGTACATCGCCCCGACGCCGTCCGCGCCCACCGGCGCCACCCACCGATCTTCACCGCCGCCGATCCGCTCGATCCGGATGACGTCGGCGCCGAGATCGGCCAGCAGCGCCGCGCAGTACGGCCCGGCGATGTAGCGTCCGAAGTCGAGGACCCGGACCCCGTTGAGAACACCGTCCAGCGCTCCGTCACGCTCGCTCATGTCGAGGCTCCCCTGAGTGCGACCCTGGTCGGGAGACTGCACCGGCCGCCGGGCGGCGTCAAGGTCTCACCCGGCTTGTGCCCTGCCGGAAGCGGTGTGCGAGAGTCCGGCCATGCGCCGGGGCGCCGACTATCTCGCGAGCCTCCGCGACGGGCGCGCCGTGTTCCTCGACGGCGAGCGCGTCCAGGACGTGACGCGCCATCCCGCCTTCGCGGAGCCCATCCAGCGCATCGCGGAGCGCTACGACGCGGCCGCGAAGGCGCCCGACGTGACCACCTGCGTCGATCCGGCGACCGGCAAGACGATCGGCGCGATGTGGCTGATCCCGCGCTCCGCGGAGGATCTCGGGCGCCGGCGGGCGGTCCACCGGTTCTGGGCCGAGGGCTCGTACGGCCTCATGGGGCGCACGCCCGACCACGTGGCCTCCGTGCTCACCGGGTTCGCGGGCTGGCGGCAGCTCTTCGATCGCGGGGGCCGCCAGTACGGCGACAACGTGGTCCGCTTCCACGAGAAGGCGCGGGACGAGGACCTCTACCTGGCCTACGCGATCGTGCCGCCCCAGATCGACCGCGGCACGCCGGCCCACCGGCATCCGGAGCCCTTCCTGCACCCGGGCGTCGTGAAGGAGACGGACGCCGGCATCGTGATCCGCGGCGCGCACTCGATCGCCACCTCGGTGACCATGGCGGACTGGCTCTACGTGAGCTACATCACGCCGCTCGCCCCCGGCGACGTGGACTACGCGATCTCGCTCGTGGTGCCGGTGAACGCGCCGGGCCTCCGGCTCCTGCCGCGCCGGCCCTACGCGACGCTCGCCACGAGCGTCTACGATTACCCGCTCTCCTCCCGCTTCGACGAGGTGGACACCACCGTCGTCTTCGACGACGTGCCGGTGCCCTGGGAGCAGGTGTTCGTCCACCGCAACGTGGATCTGGTGACCGCCCAGTTCCACGAATCGCCCGCCCACGTGACCGCGAACTTCCAGTCGCTGGTGCGCTTCGGCGTCAAGCTCGAGTTGCTGGCCGGCCTCGCCCTGAAGCTGGTCGAGGTCGGGAGCGGGGAGGGCGACGCCACCACCCAGGCGACCCTCGGCGGCGACATCGCCACCTTCTGCGCCACCTTCGACGCGCTGGTGCAGGCGGCCGAGCGCCGGCCGCTGGTGAGCGAGGGCTACGCGCGCCCCCATCCGCAATACATCTACGCCGGGATGAGCCTGCAGCGCCGGCTCATCGTGGACATGTACCGGACGGTGCGGGAGCTGGCGGGGGGCGCCTTCCAGAACCTGCCGTCGTCTCAGGCGAGCTTCCTCTCCCCCGAGACCGCCGCCCACACCGAGCGCTACTACCGGTCCACCGCGGCGGGCGCCCACGACCGGGTGAAGCTGCTCAAGCTGATCTGGGACTTCATCGGCACCGAGTACGGGGGCCGCCAGCTCCAGTACGAGATGTTCTACTCGGCCGCGCAGCCGGTGGTGAACCGCCGGATGTTCCGGTCCTACGACTGGGCCAGCGCCAAGGCGATGGTCGATCGCCTGCTCTCGGAGTACTGAGCGGTTGGCGCTCGGCGGCCGGCCTCAGGCGGCGCCGCGGCGGAGCACGCGCCCGGGGAGGGCGCCGGTGTGCTGCCCGGAATCCACCGCGACGACCCCGTTCACGACGACGGTGCCGATGCCGCCCGCATACTGGTGCGGGTTGTCGTAGGTGGCGCGGTCGATGATGGTGGCGGGGTCGAAGGTGGTGATGTCGGCCTGGTAGCCTTCGCGCAGGAGGCCGCGCTCGGCCAGCCGGAGAATCCGGGCCGGCGCGCCGGTCATCTTGTGCACCGCCTCGGGAAGCCCGAGCAGGCCGAGGTCGCGCGCGTAGTGGCCGAGGACGCGCGGGAACGTCCCGTAGAACCGGGGATGCGGCCGGCCCTGCCCGGCCACGCTGTCCGGCGCGACGGCCCGCCCGTCCGAGCCGACCAGCACCGCGGGCGAGCGCAGCAGGGCCTGGACGTCGGCCTCGTCGATGGAGCAGACGACCACGAAGGTGGCGCCCGCGTCCGCCTCGAGGAGATCGCAGAGCAGGTCGATCGGCTCCACGCCGGCCTGGCGCGCCAGCTCGGCGATGCTCCGCCCCGCGTCCGCCGACCGCGTCCGCGAGGTGCTGATGCTCACCGCGTCCCACGAGGCGATGCGCCCGAAGCTGGTGAGGCCGCGCTCGTCGATCTCGCGGATGACGCGGCGGCGCACCGCGGGGTCGCGCAGCCGATCGAGCATCGCGGCGAGGCCGCCCTCCTGCACCCACAGCGGGAGCAGGTTCCGCAGCGGGTTGGCCGCGCAGGTGTAGGGGTAGGCGTCGCAGTCGACGCGCACGCCGCGCGCCCGGGCCGCGTCGATCAGGGCCAGCAGCTCCCCGGCCCGCCCACGGTTCTCGAGGCCGGAGAGTTTCATGTGGACGATCTGCACGTGCACGCCCGTCTTCTCCGAGGCCTCGATCGCCTCGCGGACCGCCTCGAAGACCCCGGCCGACTCGCTGCGAAGGTGAGTCGCGTACGCGCCGTCGTGCTCCCGCACCACGCCGAGCAGCGCGTGCAGCTCGTCCGGCCGGGCGAACGAGCCCGGCGCGGTGAAGAGACCGGACGACATCCCGATCGCGCCCGCCGCCAGGGCTTCCGCCACGAGCCGCCGCATGACCGCCAGCTCGTCCGGGGTCGGCGCGCGGTCGTCCATGCCGACCGTCATCAGGCGCAGCGTGTTGTGGCCGACCTGCATGATCGTGTTGACCGTCGTCGCGGGGAACGTGTTCAGGTACTCGGCGAACGTGGTCTCCCGCGTCTCGATCCAGGGCGCGAAGCCCGCCAGGTACTCCTGGAGGAGCCGCGCCCGACCCGGCACCACCGGCGCGAGCGAGAACCCGCAGTGGCCGACCACCTCGGTCGTCACGCCCTGGAGGATCTTGCTCTCGGCCCGCGGGGCGTAGGGCAGCGTGAAGTCCGAGTGCGTCTTGATGTCGATGAAGCCCGGAGCGACGACGAGCCCGGCGGCGTCGACCACGCGTCGGGCCGGCCCGGTGTGCCGCGGCGTGATGCCGGCGATGCGGCCATCGCGCACCGCGACGTCGGCGCGCACGGGCTCGGCGCCGGTGCCGTCCAGGACCATGCCGCCGCGGATGACGAGATCGTCCATGGTCAGCGGACTCCCGCGGGACGGAACGCGGGCATGACCTCTCGCGCGAAGCGGGTGAGCTGCTCCACCATGAGGGCCCGCGGCGTGCCGATCGCCCAGCCGATCATGACGTGGTCCAGCCCCGGGTAGCGCCGCTCGACCTCCTTCAAGTAGGCGACGATATCGCCCGACGGCCCGCAGAGCCACGAGCGATTGCGGACGCCGTTCTCGAGCGTGGCCGCGGTCGGCGATTGCGGCTGCCGGGCGGCGACCGCGCGGACGTGCTCCTCGCTGTAGCGCAGCATGCCGAGCGGCGCCATGACCTTGGCGTGCTCCTCGAAGTACGGCCGCGCGCGCTCGATGGCCCGCTCGACCGAATCGTCGATGCACATGCGGAAGCCGAGGATCAGCTCCTCGCCGAGCTGGAGCTCCCGGCCGTGACGGCGCGCGGCCTCCTGGTAGTCGCGGACCCAGCGCTGGACCAGCTCCTCGGCGGTGGCGGAGATGACGCCCTTGATGCCGTGGCGGGCCATGAAGTCGAGGCCCCGCGCGCCGCCGCTCACGATGGGCTGCCAGATCTCGACGGGCTGGCGCAGGGGACGCGGCACCAGGGTGATCTCCTTCAGCGGATAGCCACGGTAGGGGACCTCCGGAGGCAGGGTGTAGTGCTTGCCCCGGTGCGAGAACGACTCCTCGCGGAACGCCTTCAGGATGATCTCCACTTGCTCCTCGAAGAGCTCGCGGTTGGCCTCGGCGTCCAGCATGGGGTTGCCGAGCGTCTCGACCTCGCGGGTGTGGTACCCACGCCCCACCCCGAAGACGACGCGGCCCCGGGTGAGGATGTCCGCGACCGCGTAGTCCTCGGCGAGCCGCAGCGGGTGCCACGCGGGGAGGACGTTGAAGGCGCAGCCGATCTTCACGCGCTCGGTGCGGTGGGCCAGGTCCACCGCGAGCATCGGGATGCTCGGGATGCACTCGTAGCCCTCGTGCTGGAAATGATGCTCGGCCAGCCACAGGGTCTCGTAGCCGAGGGTGTCGGCGGCTCGGGCCAGCGCGGTCGCGGTGTCGAACGTCTCGGCGAGCCGCTCGTTGGAGTACCGGCGGTCGTCGGCGGGCACGCCGGCCAGCCCACAGCGCTCCAGCTCGATGTGGCCGACGTAGAGGGTGGAGAAGCGCGTGATCACCGCGGCCGGCTCAGTAGTACACGGACCGGCCCGCGCCGCCGGTGGCCACGATGAGCTCGCCCGAGATCGCCCAGGCCTTGTCGGAGGCGAGGAACGCGGTGACGTAGGCGATCTCCGCCGCGTCGACCATCCGACAGATCGCGTTGCCGCGCGGCGAGTCCGGCGCGAAGTCGGCCTTCTCCACGTCCGCGGCGTCCACCCCCAGCTCCTTGGCCCGGGCGGCGAGGAGGCGTGGCGTGCGCTCCGTGCGCGTGATGCCGGGGTGCACGCAGTTGACGGTGATCCCGAAGCGGCCGAGCTGCACCGCGAGCGTCTTGGAGAGGTGCACGAGCGAGGTGTTGCGCGCCCCGCCGCTCAGATTGCCCGCGTTCCGCGCATTGGTCCCGCTGATGTTGATGATGCGGCCCCAGCCCTGCTCCTTCATGAAGGGAATGGCGGCGCGGGCGCAGCGAAGGGCGCCGACGTACTTGATGTTGAAGTCCTGGAGCAGGTCCTCGTCCACGACGGTCTCGATGGGGCCGGTGGCGGTGGCGGAGCCTCCGGGTGCCGAGCCGCTGTTGACCAGGATGTGCAGCCCGCCGAGCTGCGCCGCGGCCTGGGCCACCATGGCGTCCACCTGCGGCCGGCTCGTCACGTCGGCCACCAGCGGGACGACACGGCGCCCGGTCTCGGCGGCCAGCTCCCGGGCCGCCGCCTCGAGCGTGTCCTTCGTGCGCGCCACGATCGCGACGTCGGCGCCCTCGCGGGCCAGCTCCCGCGCGATCGCCTTGCCGATGCCGAGGCTGCCGCCGGTGACGAGGGCGCGCTTGCCGTCGAGTCCCAGATTCATCGTGTAGCCTCCTGGTATTGTCGGTCCGGCCCACAACGCTACCCAAAGAGCGGCCGCGGAACAAGCGCGTCTGGTATCGTGGGGCCCGTGAAAGGACGGGAGACGCTCGATACGAGCTGCGACACCCTCGTCGTGCTCGGCCCGCACACGCGCGACGGGCACACGCTGTTCGCCAAGAACAGCGACCGGCCGCCCGACGAGTGCCAGCCGCTCTTCCGCGCGCCGCGCCTCGCCCACGAGGCCACGGGCCGCCTGCGCTGCCAGTACGTGACGATTCCCCAGGTGGCGGAGACCCTAGCGGTGCTCGGGAGCCGGCCCTGGTGGCTCTGGGGCTTCGAGCACGGCGTCAACGAGCGCCGCGTGGTGATCGGCAACGAGGCGCTGCACACGCGCGAGGAGCTGGACGGCACGGGCCTGCTCGGCATGGACCTCGTGCGACTCGGCCTCGAGCGCGGCGGCACCGCGGCCGACGCGAAGCAGGTCATCACGGGGCTGCTCGAGCGGCACGGCCAGGGCGGCAATGCGAGCCACCGGGAGGCCCGCCGCTACAACAACTCGTTCATCATCGCCGACCCCGCCGAGGCGTGGGTGCTCGAGACCTCGGGGCGCCACTGGGTCGCGCGCCGCGTCCGCGAGCGCGCCGCGATCTCGAACTGCGCCACCATCGAGGACGACTGGGACGAGGCCTCCGCCGGGATCGAGGCCTACGCGCGAGCGCGGGGCTGGTGGGCGGAGCCCGCCGGTCGGCGCCTCAACTTCAGGCAGGCGTTCGAGAACCCGGCGCCGCGCTACCGGGCGGAGGCGCGCCTCGAGGCGAGCTGCCGGTTCCTGGCCGAGCCCGCGGCGCCCACGGTGGCGGGCATGATGCGACATCTCCGGGATCATCACGAGGGCGGCACCATTCCCGTGCGCGGCCGGAAGGACGGCGATCCGCTCGGCTGGTCGGTCTGCATGCACCCCGAGCCCGGCGTCTCCGCGACGGCCGCGAGCCTGGTGGCGGAGCTGCCCCGCGACGAGGCGGTGCCCGTCGCGCTCTGGTGCAGCCAGGGCACGCCCTGCACGAGCGTGTTCTTGCCGGTCGGCCTGGACGCGCCGCTGCCACCGGCGCTGGCCGCCGGGGGTGGCGAGCCCGATCCCGTATCGTCCTGGTGGGCGCAGAAGGCGCTGGGCGACGCGCTCATGGCGGATCCCGGCCGCTTGATCCCGCCGGCGCAGCGCGCGTGGGCCGCGTGGGAGCGGGAGCTGCTCGAATCGGAGGCCGCGTCCGATCGCGCCGGCCCAGGTCGACGGCTCGAGTCACGGGTCGCGGCCATGCTCGAGCGCAGCCGCGCGCTCCGCGCAGGATTGGACGTCGGGCGCGCCGGTTGACCGCGTCGAGGGCTCGCGCTACTTCATCGCGCCCTTGAGCGAGGCGGTCTGCTTCTGGAGATCGCCGAGCTGGCTGGCGAGCTGGGGCAGACGGCTGGTCTCGACCTGGGGCTTGGCCAGCTCGCTGTTCACCGCGGTCGCCTTCGGCAGCAGGGAATCGACCTTCGCGGTGTCGGCCGCCCCCAGCTTGCCGCTGCTCTTCATGTCGGTCAGATCGGTGACGAGCTTCTGCGCCTGCTCCAGGAGCTTCGCCTTGTCCGGGATCATCGAGCCGACGCCGGGAATCTGGGCGAGCGCGACCGCGGGCATCAGGGCCAGTGCAACCAGGGCCCACACCATCAGTGTCATCCGTCGGTTCAAGCGGTTCATCGTCGGGTCCCTCCTCCACGAGCAAGGCTGGACCCGACATGGCATCACGTCAAGGGTGATTCTCTACGTCACGTGCTCGCGGGCGAAGCCGGCGACGCGCTTGTACTCCTCCGAGAGCCGCTCGAGCTCGGCGCGGGTGATGTAACGGTCGAGATCGTCGAAGGGCACGTCGCCCACCAGCTCCTCCACTCGACGGATGAGGTAGTCCGGGGGATGCTCGCGGTTCGTGCGCACCACGCGCGCGGTCGGCGCCGAGCGCGCCGCCTCGTAGGCCGCGAGCGCGGCCACCGGGTCGCCGCCCGCGGCCAGGCCGTCGGCGAGCGTGCGCGCGTCCAGGATGGCCTGGGCCGCGCCGTTGGAGCCGCGCGGATACATCGGGTGCGCGGCGTCGCCCAGCAAGGTCACGCGGCCGAAGGTCCAGCGATCCACCGGGTCCCGGTCCACCATCGGGTACTCGAAGATCACGTCCGAGCGGCGCAGCAGGTCGGGGACGTTCAGCCAATCGAAGGTCCATCGCGCGAAGATGGGCAGGAAGTCCTCGAGCCGGCCCGGCTTGTTCCAGTCGTTGCGCTCGTAGCCCGGCTGCGCGACCTGCGCGGTCCAGTTGATGAGCTGCTGCCCCTGACCGTCCACGTCGTCCACGATCGGATAGATCACGAGGTTGCCGGACTGGATGGAGCCGACGCGCACGTAGCTGCGCCCGGTCAGGAAGGGCCGGGCGCGGGTGACCCCGCGCCAGGTATTGATGCCGCCGAAGCAGAGCTCCTCGCCCGGGTAGAACTGCCGGCGCACCGCCGAGTTCACCCCGTCGCAGGCGATCGCGACGTCGGCGGTGACGGACGCGCGCGGGGCGCCGGTCGTGATCGACCGGAAGTGCAGGGTCACGTCCCGGTCGCTCTGGTCGAGCCCGACGCACTGGTGATCGGTGACGATCCGGGACGCACCGAGGCGCTCTACCGCGGCGCGCCAGAGCGTCAGGTGCACGCGGCCGCGATGGATGCCCACCTCGGGGACCGGATAGCCCGCGGCCCGGCCGCGCGGCTCCGAGTAGATGAGCTGGCCGAAGCGGTTGAAGAAGCAGCTGTCGCGGTTCTCGATGCCCTGGGCCGCCAGCGCCTCGCCCAGGCCGAGCGCGGTCAGCTCGCGCATGCCGTGGGGCAGCAGCGTGATGCCCACGCCCAGCTCGCGCACCTCCGGCGCGCTCTCGTACACGCGGCAGGCGATGCCGCGCTGGTGCAGGGCGAGCGCGAGGGTCAGCCCGCCGATGCCGCCGCCGATGATCGCGATGTCCATGGGCTCAGGACCGGCGCGTCGTGCGTCGTAGCTCGGCCCGCATGGCGTCGAGCGCGACCGACTGGTGGCCCTGACGCCAGACGAAGCAGGTCCGTGCCTTCGCCATCCGCGGGGGGCAGCGCGTACGTCGCGACGCCGGATGCGGCCAGGCTGACGCGAATCACCGAGCGCGGCACGATCGCGATCCCGACGCCCGCCGCGACACAGGCCACGATCGCGTGGTACGAGGCGAACTCCATGACGCGCTCGGGCATCACCTTCGCGTCTCCCGAGCCACGCCTCCAGCCGCCGCCGGTACGAGCAGCCCGTCGCGAAGACGATCAGCGTCGTGTGGCCGATGTCGCGCGGCGTCTTCACCTTGCGGAAGCTCCGGGGGGTGATCAGGACCAGCTCCTCGCAGAAGACCGGGTCGCCCTCGAGGTCGTCCGCGGTGAACGGCTCCGCGACGAAGGCCGCCTCGATCTCGTGGCTCATGACCCGGGCGATCAGGGCGCCCGTCGTGCCGGTGACCAGCTCGAGCCGCACCGCGGGATAGCGCCGGTGAAACCGGGAGAGGATCGGGGGAAGCCGGGTCGCGGCGGTGCTCTCGAGGGCCCCGATCTGGAATGCTCCCGCCGGCGAGCCGTTGCGACACGCGGCCTCCGCCTCGGACGAGAGATGCAGGAGCCGGTCGGCGTACCCGAGCAGACGCTTGCCCTCCGCCGACAGCACGAGTCGCCGGTTCCCGCGGAGGAACAGCTTGGTGCCGAGCCGCTCCTCGAGCTGCTTGACCCGCGTCGTCACGTTCGACGGCACGCGGTGGAGCCGGGTCGCCGCCTTCGCGATGCCGCCCTGCTCCGCGACGGTCTTGAAGATCTCCAGGGCGGTCAGGTCGATGTTTCCCATATCGAGAACACTCCTATCACAATAATTCACTTTTCAAAAGGGACGGAGCCGCCGAGACTGCCGGCATGGAGGTGCGTCATGTCGCGCGCGACGATCCTGACCGGTAGGCTGGGCCTGCGGCACCCCGTGATCCAGGCGCCGCTGGCCGGCGGCGGCGACACGCCGGCGCTCGTCGCCGCCGTCGCCGAGGCGGGGGCCCTCGGCTTCATCGGCGCGTCGTATCTGACCCCCGGCGCAGATCGTCGAGACGGCGCGCGCGGTCCGGGCCCGGACCGCGCGCCCCTTCGGGATCAACCTCTTCGCCCCGCTTCCGGCCCCCGAGCCGCCGCGTGAGCCCGGGCGGGCGCTCGATCGGCTGGCGCCGTTCTACGCCGAGCTCGCGCTGCCGCGTCCGGAGCTCCCGACGCTCGCGGCCGATTCGTTCGGCGAGCAGCTCGCCGCGGCGCTCGAGTCCGGCGCCGCGGTCTTCAGCTTCACCTTCGGGCTGCTCCCGGCCGACGGCCCTCGCGGCGATCCGGGCCCGGGGCATGCTCGTGATCGGGACCGCGACGACCGTGGGGGAGGCCGTCTCGCTGGAGACGGCGGGCGTGGACGCGATCGTCACGCAGGGCAGCGAGGCGGGCGGGCATCGGGGCACCTTCGCGGGCGCCTTCGAGGCGGGGCTGGTGGGCACGATGGCGCTCGTGCCGCAGGTCGTGGACGCGGTGAAGGTCCCCGTGATCGCCTCCGGCGGCATCATGGACGGCCGCGGGATCGCGGCGGCCCTCGCCCTCGGCGCGAGCGCGGTGCAGATGGGCACCGCCTTCCTGACCTGCCACGAGGCCGGGATCCCGGATGCGTACAAGGAGGCGATCCTCCGGGCGCACGAGGACGAGACGCGCCTGACCCGCGCCTTCTCGGGCCGACCCGCGCGTGGAATCGTCAACCGCTTCATGACCGAGATCGACCGCACGCCCGAGTCCATCCTGCCCTTCCCGCTCCAGAACGCGCTGACGCGGCCCCTGCGGAGCGCGGCGGCCCGGCAAGGCCGCGCGGAGTTCCTGTCACTCTGGGCGGGCCAGGCGGTCCGGCTGGCCCGCCGGCAATCCGCCGCGGACCTCATCGCGCGGCTGGCGCTCGAAACCGAGGAGGCCGTGCGCCGACTGACACGCGCCTGAGGCGGGCGTCGGGGCCGCCGTGTCGATTTCCGGGCCGCGCCGTTCGATCATCCGGTGAAGGAGGGCGAAATGACCGAACGCACCGGAAGCTTGACGCTGACGACCCCCACCGACGACGAGATCGTGCTGACGCGCGTGTTCGACGCCCCGCGCAGCCAGGTCTTCGACGCCCTGACCCGGCCCGAGCTGCTGCAGCGCTGGCACGGTCCCCGGGGCTGGTCCCTGGTGGTCTGCGAGGTGGATCTACGGCCCCGCGGCGCCTATCGGTTCGTGCGGCGCCGCAGTGCGAGCTTTGCCGTCATCGGCGTGGGCGGCGTCTACCGCGAGGTCGTGCCGCCCGAGCGCCTCGTGCACACCGAGCGGTTCGACCGGCCCTGGTACCCCGGCGAAGCCGTGATCACGACGGTCCTGGACGAGCAGGGCGGCCGGACGACTCTGACCGCCACGCAGCGCTACCAGTCGCGGGCGGCCCGCGACCTGGTCCTCGGCTCGCCCATGGAGGACCGCGCCGCCGAGAGCTACGACAAGCTGGCCGAGCTGCTCCGATGAGGCCCGCGCCGCGAGATGGCCGCGCGGGCTACTTGGCCGCGTACCTGAGCTGCTGGCCGCCGATCGTCGCCTCGGCCATCGCGCCCGTGATCGGGGTCACGACCACCGTCATCCCGTCGACGAACTGGGCGTTCGCCGATGCGCCGTTCTGCAGGATCATCGCCCCGGCGCCGGCGGTGAAATCGAGCGGGCCCGCCTTGAAGCGGTCCATGGCCGCCTTGTTCTCGAACACGATCAGCTCGCTGAAGGTCTGACCGCCGATCTGCGCCCCGACCGACGCCAGGGTCAGGTCGGCGAAGCCGACGTGCTGCCCCTGCTCGTACACGACGCCGTAGCCGTGGCCGCCCCCGAAGCCCAGCCCGGCCTTGATCACCTCCGGGAACACGATGTACCCGTAGCCCTTGCGGGCCATGGCCTCGACGCCGGGATCCACGCGGTTCATGGCCTGCATCGCGGCGGTGGCGCTCTCGATCAGCGCGTTGCGGCTCTCCGGGCTCGGCGCCCCGCTGGCGCAGGCGGCCAGCAATCCGGTGGCAAGGGCGAGGCCCACGGCGGCTCGGATGGTGGAATTCATGGATCATCCTCCTCCTGGTTGGGTGATGCGGGACAGGACGATCTCGACCGCCTGCGTCATCATCGCCACGTCCATGCTCGGCTCGTCGAGCCCGTGCACGGTCACCATCGACGGCAAGAACGGCAGGTGGACGAAGCCGGTCGGGATCGCGAGGCCCCGCAGGTCGAGGGCATGCAGTGTAGTGTAGGAGATGTCGTTGCAGAGATACGTGCCGGCCGTATTCGAGATGGCCGCCGGGATCCCCTCCGCGGTCAGCGCGGCCAGGGTCTCCCGCAGCGGGAGCGTGCTGAAGTAGGCCGCCGGGCCGTCCTCCGCGCACGCCACGTCGCGCAGCACCTGGCCGTGCGCGTCCGGCCGCGAGTAGTCCATCACGTTGACGGCCACGCGCTCCAGCGAGATGCGCGCGCGGCCGCCCGCGAGGCCGAGATGCAGCACCGCGACCAGTCCCGGCGCCTCCAGGAGCGGGACCACCCGCGCGCGCGCCGCCTCGTGCTGCACCGGCAGGATGACGCTGCGCACCACGCAGTCGCCGATCACCGTGCCGTCGAGCTGCTTCGCGACCTCGCCCGAGGGGTTGACGGTGTCCCCGTCGAAGGGCTCGAAGCCGGTGAGGAGAATGTGGCGGCGCGGCTCGGGGGTCACGCGGGCTGCACTCCCTTGCGGTGGCGCTGGGCCAGGGCCTGGTAGCCGGCCGGGTTCATCTGCACCCAGCGCTCGGCGGCGGTGCCCGCGAGCGGGCCCTTCACCTTGCAGGGGGCGCCCATGGCCAGCACGCCGTCGGGGATCTCGGTGCCCGGCGTCACCAGGGAGCCGGCGGCCACCATGGCCCGCACGCCGATCTTGACGCCGTCGAGCAGCGTGGAAGAGTTACCGACCAGGGCTTCCTCGCCGACGGTGGCGGCGTGGACCAGGCAGAGGTGCCCGATGGTGGCGCCGGGGCCGATGTCGACGCCGCCCGCGGGGGTGACGTGGATCACCGCGCAGTCCTGGACGTTGGCGCCGCGGCGGACGACGATCGGGTTGAAGTCGGCGCGAAGGACGGTGTTGTACCAGACCGAGGCGTTCTCCTCCACCGTGACGTCGCCGATCAGGTTGGCGGTGGGGGCGATGAAGGCGCTCGGGTGCACGCGCGGGGACTTGCCTTCGAACGAGAAGAGCGGCATCCGCGGCTCCTTGGCGACGATGGGATAGCAGCGCGAATGATATTGCCCCCGTCGCCTGGACAAGGCAAGGGGGCGGGGTGTAGCCTCCGATCCATGGCCGCGCCGAAGATCGCTGCCGTCGCGACCGCGACTCCCCCCTGGCGCTACGATCAGGCCACCGTCCTCCGCATGTCGGGCTACGACGATCCGCGCCGCATGGGCTTCTTCAACAACAGCCTGATCGAGACGCGGCACCTCTATTTCGACCCCGAGACGTTCACCCCCGACGAGAGCGTGGACCAGCTCAACGACCGCTGGCGGCGCGGGGCGGTGGAGGTGGGCAAGGCGGCGGTGGCGCGGGCGATCGAGCAGGCGGGCTGGCGTCGGGAGGACGTGGACTTCCTCGCCACCACCACCTGCACCGGGCGCGTGTGCCCGAGCCTCGACGCGCAGATCATCAACGAGCTCGGCCTCAAGCCCACCATCCAGCGCGTGCACGTGGGCGACACCGGGTGCGCCAGCGCGATGGTGGCGATGCAGCAGGTGTCCAACCACCTCCGCGCGTTCCCGGAGCACCGCGCGGTGATGGTGGCGGTGGAGATCTGCTCGGCGGCCTACTTCCTCGACGACCGGCTCGAGAGCGCGGTGGCGCACGCCATCTTTGCCGACGGGGCGGGGGCCATCGCGGTCAGCGCGGACGGGTCGGGTCCGGAGATCGTCGAGCACCGCACGATGTTCCGCTCCGAGCACCTGGGCGCGATGGGCTTCGAGTATCCGGGGGGGCGGCCGCGGGTGGTCCTCTCCAAGGACGTGCGGCGCATCGGGGCGGGCATGATGAAGGAGATGGCCGATACCCTGCTGGCCTCCCACGGGCTCAAGCAGGCCGACATCGCGCACTTCGTGCTGCACTCGGCGGGGCGGCGGGTGATCGAGCAGGTGGGGAAGCTGATGGAGCTGGACGAGAGTCGCCTCACGCACTCGCGCAACGTGCTGCAGCAGTACGGGAACATGTCCTCCGCCACCGTGGTCTTCGTGCTCGACGACCTGCTGCGCTCGCGCGAGCCGGTGCCGGGGGACTGGGGTCTCATGATCGCGCTCGGGCCGGGCTTCGCGGCCGAGGGCGCCCTGCTGCGCTGGTAGCATGCCCTTCTTTTCGCCGCTGGCCCGCGCCGCGGGTGTGCTCGAGATCATCGACGGGCCGCCCGTCCCGTTCAAGGACATGGCGTGCTGCATGAAGGACATCTCGCGCGTCAACGCGCTGTTCGGCGGCCGCATGGTGACGATGGTCCACGTGAAGCGCCTGCTCGACGCGCTGCCCGCCGAGCGGCTGATCACCGTGCTCGACGTGGGCACCGGGGCGGGGGACATCCCGCGCGAGCTCGTGCGCTGGGCGCGGCGGCAGGGCCGGCGCATCCGCATCTTCGCGCTGGACCGCGACGCGGCCACGCTGCAGATCGCGGCGCAGGTGGTGCGCGAGTACCCCGAGATCCGCTTCGTGCGCGGCGATGCGCTCTCCCTGCCGATCCGCGCGGGGGCGGTGGACCTCACGATCTCCGCGATGACGCTCCATCACCTGGAGCCGGACGCGGGGGTGCGGTACCTGGCCGAGATGGACCGGGCCGCCCGGCTGGGCTTCGTGGTCAACGACCTGGTGCGAAGCCGTGTCGCCCACTGGGTGGTGTGGCTGATCACGCGGTTCATCACCCGCAGCGCGATCTCGCGTCACGACGGGCCGCTGTCCGTCAAGCGCTCGTACACTCCGGTGGAGGTCAGCGGGCTCTGCGAGCGGGCCGGGCTCGTGGGCGTGGACGTGGTGCATCACTGGCCGTACTTCCGCTTCTGCGCGGTCCGCGTCAAGTCATGATCGACGTCGTGGTCGTCGGCGGCGGTCCGGCGGGCAGCGCGGCCGCGATCCTGCTGGCCGAGCGCGGGTGGTCGGTCACCCTGCTCGACAAGGCCGAGTTTCCGCGCCCGAAGATCTGCGGCGAGTACCTCTCGCCCGAAGCGGCGCGCGTGATGGACCGGCTGGGAGTCCTGAAGGCGGTGGACGCGGCGGGGGCGCAGCCGTTGAGCGGCATGCGCATCGTCGCGCCCGACGGCACCGTGCTCGACGGCACGTATCCGACCAGCGGGCCGTGGCGCGGGTACCGCGATCACGCGCTCGCGATCCGGCGCGAGGTCTTCGACCGCATCCTGCTGGAGCGGGCGCGGGCGCTGCCGGTGGACGTGCGCGAGCGGCATCGCGTGACCGGGCTGATCGTGGAGCGCGGCCGCGTGCGGGGCGTCAAGGTGGAGGACGCGGCCGGCGCGCCGGTCGAGCTGCGCAGCCGGCTGGTGGTGGGCGCCGACGGGCGCGCCTCGGTGGTCGCGCGCGCGCTCGGGCTGGTGCGCCCGCATCGGCTGCGGCGGCTGGCGCTCATCCGGCACGTGAGCGGCGTCGAGGGGCTCGGCGATCGGGGCGAGATCTACGTGGACCCGCCCGACTACTGCATCCTCAATCCGGTGGCGCCGGGCATCGTCAACCTCGGCCTGGTGGTGCCGCTGGCGCACGCCCGGCCGTACAGCGCGCGGCTCGAGACCTTCATGGAGGCGCGGCTGCGGCAGCTGCGCCACGTGCCCGCGCGGGTGGCCGGCATGAAGGCCGAGGGGCCGGTGATGGCGATGGGGCCGCTCGCGTATCGCGTGGGGGAGCCGCGCGTGGGGGGCGTGCTGCTCGCGGGAGACGCGGCCGGCTTCTACGATCCGTTCACCGGCGAGGGGCTCTACACCGCGCTGCGCTCCGCGGAGCTGCTCGCGGAGGTGGCGCATCCCGCGCTGACCGCCGGCGACGTGTCGGCGGGCGCGCTCGCGCCCTACGCGCGGGCCCGGCGCGCGGCGTTCGCGGACAAGGCGCGCGTCACGCGGGCGCTGCAGCTCGTCATCGCACACCGCGGGCTTGCCAACCCCGCCGCGCGCTTCCTCCAGCGTCGCCCGGCGCTGCTCGGCACCCTGATGGGCATCATCGGCGACTTCATCCCGCCCCGCACCCTCTGGGGTCAGGTCTTACATTCCGACATTTCCGCCCAGTAGGTGAGTCGCGGGCGTTTGAAAATGTCGGAATGTAAGACCTGACCCCGTCATGGAAGGTTCGCGGAGTCGTCACGCGTTCATCATTCTTGCCTGCTACAAGGAGCCGTCCTCGTAGATCACCCTTACGACGGAGGCTCTCATGAAGAGACGGTCATTCCTGAAGGGGACCCTCGCCACGGCGCCGCTCCTGCTGTCGAGCCCGCCCCGCTCGCGGGCGGATGAGAGCAGGAGCGGCGGGCCGCGCGTGCCGCACAACATCGGGCCCAGCACGACGACGGAGCCGTATCTGCTGCCGGCCCTGCCCGGCGTCCAGACGGTGTCCATCCTGACCGTCGGGGACAGCGTGGGGGGCTATCGGATGGTCGGCATCCCGGACGGGCTGGGCGGCCACGACGGCCCGCGGAACAGCTTCACGCTGCTGATGAATCACGAGCTCACCGCCACCGCGGGCATCGCGCGCGCCCACGGCTCGAAGGGGGCCTTCGTCTCGGCCTGGACGATCAATCCGCGGACGCTCGAGGTGACGAAGGGCGAGGACCTCACGCCCTCGGCCGCCGACGTGCGGCTCTGGGACGCGGCGACCGGAGCGTACGTCCCCGGGACCACCGTCTGGGAGCGCCTCTGCTCCGCGGATCTGGCCGCCGAGGGGGCCTTCTCCTATCGCGGCCTCGGCACCAAGGACCGCATCTACATGAACGGCGAGGAGGTGACGCAGGGCCGCGGCTGGGCGCGCATCGCCTCCGGCAAGCACAAGGGCGAAGCGTGGCAGCTCCCGCGGCTCGGGCGTCTCGCCTACGAGAACGCGGTGGCGAGTCCCCACCCGCAGCTCAAGACGGTGGTGATCATGGGCGACGACAGCGCGCTGAGCACCGCGCCGAACGCGGCCGGTTTCCCGAGCGAGGTCTACGTCTACGTCGGCACGAAGACGAGGAAAGGCCACCCGATCGAGCAGGCGGGCCTGACGAACGGCCGGCTCTACGGCGTGGCGGTCTCGGTGGACGGCCAGCCGGTCACCGAGGAGAGCAATGCCTTCGGCCTCGGCACCTCGACGTTCGTCGGCAAGGGCCGGTTCGCGATGCGCGACCTCGGCGACGTCTCCAACCTGAGCGCGCTCGAGCTCGAGCAGATGTCGATCGCGGCCGGGGTCACGCGGCTGCAGCGCCCGGAGGACGGCGCCTGGGATCCCCGCGCGAAGCGCCGCGACGACTTCTACTTCGTGACCACCGCGAGCCTGACCAGCAACTGCCGCCTGTGGCGGCTGCGCTTCGACGACGTCGAGGAGCCCGAGCGGGGCGGGACGATCGAGATCCTGCTCAAGGGCGACGAGGGCCACGGGATGCTCGACAACGTGACCATCGACCGCTGGGGCCGCATCCTGATGGACGAGGATCCCGGCAACAGCGACCGCGTGGCCAAGATCTGGCTCTACCAGATCGCGACCGGCGAGCTCATCCAGGTGGCCGCGCACAACCCGAAGTTCTTCACGCTGGGCAACCCCGACTTCCTCACCCAGGACGAGGAGTCCTCGGGCCTCATCGAGGCGCGGCGCCTCCTCGGGGACGGCTGGTTCCTGCTCACGGTGCAGGTGCATCGGCCGAACCCGGATCCGGAGCTGGTCGAGGGCGGGCAGCTCCTCGCCCTCTTCGTGGACCGGAGCATCGGCCGGGCCGGCCGGGGCCAGGACGACGACCTCGACGAGGACGCGGGTAGCTAGCGGCCGCGGGTGCGGCGGCGCGGCGTCGGGGCGGACGCGGGGCGTTCCTCGCTCGCGTCCGCGGCCGGCTGATCGGACTGCAGGAGCGGGATGTTGGCCTCGCGGAGCGGGCGGCCGACGTGGTCGCGGATCCACTTGCCGTCCCACCATTCGACGGGCGTGACCGAGACGCCCTGCATGAGGACCTCGAAGTGCAGGTGGTCGCCGAGCGCGAGGCCGGTGGCGCCGCTCTTGCCGAGCGCCTGCCCCTTCTTCACCTCGTCGCCTTCCTTCACCTCGATGGTGGAGAGATGGCCGTAGAGCGTCTGCAGGCCCCAGCCGTGATCCACCACCACCGTGTTGCCGTAGATGTTGAGCGGCGCCGCGAAGACGACGACGCCCGAGTTGGCCGCGGGGATCGGACTGTTCTTCAGTGACGCCAGGTCGTAGCCCAGGTGCACCTGGGTGTCCACGTCCTTGCCCTGATAGCGATAGGTGCGCGTCTCCGCGAAGTTGGAGAACACCTTCGTGTTGCGCGGCTGGATGAACGCGCCCTCGAAGAGCGGCGTCGGCTTGCTCTTCTGGGCGAGCTTCTTCTTCATCTCCTCGGCTTCCTTCCGCTTGTCGCGGTTCACGGTGAGGAAGGCGGAGAGGAGCTGATCGGGCGGGATCTGGCCGCGCTCGGGCAGGAGCTCCGGCATCTTGCTCGCGAGGAACTGCTCGCTCACGTCGATGGTGTCCATCGGAAACTTGCGCGGGCGGATGTCCACCGCGAGCGCGCGCGAGACCGCGTTGCCGGCCTCGTCCTGCGCGGTGGCGGTGACCGGCGCGTTGGGCGCCAGGTTCCACGGCAGCGCGTAGAGCACCGCGTGCAGCCCGGTGTCCGGCGCGCCCGCGGGGAAGCCGGGGAAGAACATGTCGCCCACGTTGACCCCGACCCGCGCGGCGCCCCTGGCGCGCATCGCGACCAGCCCGCCGCCGCCGCGGGAGAGATAGCGCGTCGAGGCCAGGATCTCGAGGGTGGGCGGCGTGAAGTCGAGCATGACCGGCACGTTCGCGATCATCCGATCGTCGACGCGAATGGGCCGCCAGAAGCCGTCGCGCGCGCGCACTTCCAGGTTCGCCGCGCCCTCGCGCAGGCCGAGCGTGCCGCCCGCCACGATGAGCTGCACCCGCTGCTCGTTGCCGGGGGGGCCGCCCGAGAAGGTCTGCTGCGCGACGTTGACCCGGGTGCCGCCCTGGTTGAGCCGGATGTCCACCGACTCGACCCCGCCGCGCGTGGCGCGCAGGACCAGCGTGATCGGCGTGCGCGCGCCGATGAACTGCGGCACCGGCTGGAACTCCACGCGCACCGCCGACACGCTCTGCCGCCAGGCGAGATACCCGATCGCCCCCAGCACGAGGAGGATGGGCACGCCGAAGAGGATGAGCCACACGCGCGCGCTCGAGCGAGCCACGCAGCCATGTTAGCAGCCACCCCAATTCACGCCTAAGTTTTGCCACGTGCCCACGCGGGCCGAGAACCACGGGCCGAAAACAGACAAGACACACCGGGTCGTCCGCGGCCGAAGCTTTGCGAGGCGAGCCGAAGGCGAGCCGAGCGCATTCAAAAAGAGAAGCTCCCGTTTATGCTAGACAGGGACCCGTGTCCACCCACCAAAGAGACTGGGGAAAAATCTTCCGCGTAACCGCGACGGCAGGCTTCGTCGCCAGCGCGGCGCTCCACCTCGCCACCTTCACCCCGTTTCCGCCCGCCCACGCCGCCGCGGTCGCCCTGGTGCTGTTCGCGGGCGCCTTCGTGCTGCTGGCCGCCTTGATCGTCCGCCTCCGCGAGACGGCCACTCCCGCACGGGGGCAGGGCACGATCCGGATGGTGGAGTGGCGAAGCCTGGTCGCTCTCATCCCCCCGGGGGCCCGGCGGGCTGGCGTGGCGGTGCTCGTGTACGTCCTGATGAACCTGGCGCTCTCGCTCTTTCTCATCGACGACAGCGTCGGAAGCGTGCGCCTGCTTTCCGGGCACCTGCTGCTCTTCTACTTGATTCCGCTGATGTATTTTCGCTTCGTGGAGCCCCGGCTGCGCGACGGCGGCGACCCGCCGCATCCTTGACACCCTGATCCCTTTCCCTTAGAGTGATGCGGGTTTGCACGCGAAACCACACTCATGTCACGACTTGTCTGGCTGATCCCGCTGTTCCCGCTGGTCGGCTCCCTCTTCAACGTGCTCTTCGGGCGAGCCGTCGGCCACCGGGCGCACTGGGTGTCGGTGCCGGCGCTGCTCGCCTCGTTCGTGACGTCGTGCCTCGTCTTCGCCCGGGTCTGGAACGGGGAGACGTGGACGGGTGACCTCTTCACCTGGGTGGTCGCGGGCACCTTCAAGACCGCGGTCACCGCCCAGGTGGACCAGCTCTCCGCGGTGATGCTGCTGGTGGTGACGGGGGTCGGCTTCCTCATCCACGTGTACTCCATCGGCTACATGCACGGCGATCCGGGCTACGCCCGCTTCTTCACCTACCTGAACATGTTCGTGTTCTCGATGGTGATGCTGGTGCTGGCCGGCAACTTCCTCGTCCTCTACGTCTTCTGGGAGGCGGTGGGTCTCTGCTCCTACCTCCTGATCGGCTTCTGGTACGAGAAGAAGGCGGCGTCCGACGCGGGCAAGAAGGCCTTCATCGTCAACCGGGTGGGCGACTTCGGCTTCGGCCTCGGCATCATGCTGATCTGGGTGACCTTCGGCACGCTCAACTACGGCGAGGTCTTCGCCAAGGCCGACGCGAGCGTGAGCACGAACGTCTACCTCGCCATCGCGCTCCTCCTCTTCATCGGCGCGTGCGGCAAGTCGGCGCAGCTCCCGCTCTTCACCTGGCTGCCCGACGCGATGGAGGGGCCGACGCCGGTCTCCGCCCTCATCCACGCCGCGACGATGGTGACCGCGGGCGTCTACATGGTGGCGCGCTGCCACAAGCTCTTCGAGATGGCCCCGCTCTCCCTCGAGATCGTGGCGTGGGTGGGCGGCATCACCGCGGTGTTCGCGGCCACCATCGGCCTCGTGCAGACCGACATCAAGCGCGTGCTCGCCTACTCCACCATCAGCCAGCTCGGCTACATGTTCGTGGGCGTGGGAGTGGGCGCGTACGCGGCGGGCATCTTCCACCTGGTGACGCACGCCTTCTTCAAGGCGCTGCTCTTCCTGGGCGCGGGCAGCGTGATCCACGGGCTGGGCGGCGAGCAGGACCTGCGCAAGATGGGCGGCCTCGCCCCGCGCATGATGACCACCACGGTCACGTTCCTGATCGGGGCCTTCGGCCTCGCGGGGGTGCCGCCGCTGGCCGGCTTCTTCTCCAAGGACGAGATCCTCGCCTCCGTGTTCCACGAGCACCACTATTTCCTGTGGCTGCTCCTGCTCGTGGGCGCGTTCATGACCGCGTTCTACACGTTCCGCCTCGTGTTCCTCGCGTTCTTCGGCGCGCCGCGCATGTCCAAGGAAGTGGCGCACCACATCCACGAGTCGCCGGCCAGCATGACGGTCCCGCTGATGATCCTGGCCGTCGCCACCGTGGTGGCGGGCCTCGCGGTCGGCATCCCGTCGTCCACCGGCACCCCGTTCGCGCGCTTCCTCGCGCCGGTGCTGCCGGTCGAGGAGGGCGAGCACGGCGCGGGCATCGCGTTCACGCTCCTGCTGGTCTCCGCGGTGATCGCGATCGCGGGGGTGGCGCTGGCCTGGTTCGTCTACGGACGCACGCCGGTGCGGGCCGCGTCGATCGGGGTGCCGCGCAACCCGGTGCACAAGCTGCTGCTCGAGAAGTACTACGTGGACGAGATCTACGACTTCCTGTTCGTGCGGCCGATCTACCATCTCTCGCTCTGGCTCGCGCGCGTCTTCGATCCGCGCGTCATCGACGGGCTCGTCAACGGCTCCGCGAACGCGGTGCTGGCCTGGGCCCGAGGCCTGCGCCTGGTCCAGACCGGCTTCGTGATGAACTACGCGCTCGGCATCCTGCTGGGCGCGGTGGCCGTGGTCGCCTACCTCCTGGCGCGCCGGTAGCCCGCATGGCCTACCTGCTCACGCTCGTCACCTTCCTGCCGGCGGTGGCCGCCGTGCTCGTGCTGCTGCTGCCGCGCCGCCAGGAGCACGTCACGAAGCTGGTGGCCCTGGGCGCCACCGTGGTGACCTTCGTGATCTCGCTCCCGCTCTACTTCAGCTTCGATCCCACCTCGGCGGAGTACCAGTTCGTGGAGCAGAAGGCGTGGATCCCGTCGCTGGGGGTGAGCTATCACCTGGGGGTGGACGGCATCAGCGTGCTGCTCGTGCTGCTGACCACCTTCCTGATGCCGCTCGTGATCCTGTCCTCGTGGACGTCGGTGGAGTCGCGGTGGAAGGAGTTCGCGATCACCATGCTGCTGCTGGAGGCGGGGATGGTCGGGGTCTTCGTGGCCCTCGACCTCTTCCTCTTCTACGTGTTCTGGGAGGCGATGCTGATCCCGATGTACCTCATCATCGGGATCTGGGGCGGACACAACCGGATCTACGCGGCGGTCAAGTTCATCCTCTATACGCTGGCCGGCTCGCTCCTGATGCTGGTCGCCATCCTGGCCCTCTACTTCCAGCACGGCGCGGCGACCAACGTCTACACCTTCGACCTGCCGGTGCTCGCGCGCTACGTGCTGCCGGGCGGGCGGGCGCAGGACCTGATGTTCTTCGCCTTCGCGCTCGCGTTCGCGATCAAGGTGCCGATGTTCCCGTTCCACACGTGGCTGCCCGACGCCCACGTGGAGGCGCCCACCGCGGGCAGCGTGATCCTGGCCGGCGTGCTCCTGAAGATGGGCACCTACGGCTTCCTCCGCTTCTGCCTGCCCCTGTTCCCGGACGCGAGCCTTCACTACGCGCCGTGGATGTTCGCGCTCTCCGTGGTCGGCATCATCTACGGGGCGTGGGTCTCCACCGTGCAGGCCGACATCAAGAAGCTGGTGGCCTATTCCAGCGTGAGCCACCTGGGCTTCGTGGTCCTGGGCCTCTTCACCCTCACCGCGCAGGGGATGGTGGGCGGCCTCATCCAGATGGTGAACCACGGGCTCAGCACCGGCGCCCTCTTCCTCATGGTCGGCATGATCTACGAGCGCCGGCACACCCGGCTCATCGCCGACTTCGGCGGGCTGTGGAAGGTCATCCCCGCCTTCAGCGTCATCTTCCTGGTGGTGTGTCTCTCCTCGGTGGGGCTGCCCGGCCTCAACGGCTTCGTGGGCGAGTTCCTCGTCCTGGTGGGCGCGTTCCAGGTGAACCGGCTCGCCGCGGTGCTGGCCACCTCCGGCATCATCTTCGCCGCGGTCTACCTGCTCTGGATGTACCAGCGGGTGTGCTTCGGCGAGGTCACCCACGAGGCGAATCGCCGGCTGACCGACCTGAGCCCCCGCGAGTGGGCGGTGCTCCTGCCGGTGCTCCTGTTCATCTTCTGGATCGGGGTGTACCCGACCACGTTCACCGCGATGACCGAGCCGAGCGTGCAGGCGCTGATCGCCCAGGTGCAGAGCAAGGCCCAGGCGACCGCCTCCGCGATGGTGACGCGGTGAACCCGGCGCTCGTGCTGCCGGTGGTGGACCTGCGGCCCCTCCTGCCGATGCTGGTGCTGGCCGCCACCGTGTTCGTGGTGATCGTGCTCGACCTGCTGCCCCCGCGGGTGCGCAAGGACCACCTGGGCTTCGTCAGCGCGCTCGGGGTGGTGCTGACCCTGATCATGACCTACTGGATGACGTTCTCGATCGGCGGGGGCGAGCTGCGCGGCTTTCGCGGCATGGTGGTGCTCGACCCCTACGCGCTCTTCTTCAACGTGGTGATCGGCTACGCGACCGGCCTCGTCATCCTGCTGTCGATGGACTACATCCGGCGCGAGGGCCAGGAGGCGGGCGAGTTCTACATCCTGATCCTCCTCTCCGCCCTCGGGCATGATGCTGATGGCCTCCGCGGGCGACCTGATCATCGTCTTCCTCGGCCTCGAGACGATGTCGATCGCGCTCTACGTGCTCACCGGGTTCTTCCGCCACCGCCTCGAGGCGGGCGAGGCCTCGCTGAAGTACTTCCTGATGGGCGCCTTCGCCTCCGGGTTCTTCCTCTACGGCATCGCGCTCATCTTCGGGGCCACCGGAACCACCAACCTCGACCGCATCGCGAACGCGGTCGCGGCGGGGGCGGGGCGCGACCCGATGCTGGCCGATCGGCTTCGGCCTCCTGCTCGTCGGCTTCGGCTTCAAGATCTCCTCGGTGCCGTTCCACATGTGGGCGCCCGACGCGTACGAGGGCGCGCCCACCTCGATCACCGCGTTCATCGCCACCGGCTCCAAGGCGGCCGCCTTCGCCTCGCTCCTGCGCGTGCTGCTCACCGCGCTGCGCGGCGCCCCGCTCGACTGGCCGATGCTCATGTGGGGCATGGCCGCGATCACCATGACGGTGGGCAACGTGGTGGCGCTCGCCCAGCAGAACATCAAGCGCATGCTCGCCTACTCCTCGATCGCCCACGTGGGCTACATGCTGGTGGGGGTGGTGGCGGGCGGCTCGCTGGGCAACGGCGCGGTGCTCTTCTACCTGCTCGTGTACACGTTCACCACCGCGGGCGCCTTCGGGGCGGTGCTGCTGCTCGAGCGCAACGGGCGCGAGGCGGTGCAGATCGCCGACTACGGCGGGCTCGCCGCGCGGCACCCGGTGCTGGCGGTGGCGCTGTCGGTGTTCCTGCTCTCGCTGATCGGCATCCCGCCCACCGCGGGCTTCGTGGGCAAGTTCTACCTCTTCGGCGCCGCGGTGAAGTCGGGCTACGTGTGGCTGGCCGTGATCGGCGTGCTGAACTCCGCGGTGGCCGCCTACTACTACCTGCGCCTGATCGTGTTCATGTACATGCGCGAGCCCGAGGGCGCGCCCACCGTGATGGCCCCGTCCTTCTCCGGCGCGCTGGCCCTGGTGGTGGCCCTCTGGGGCGTGATGCAGCTCGGCGTGGCTGCCCGGCCCCCTCTTCGACCTGGCCCAGGCCGCCGTCATCCCGCTGCTCCGTTGATCTCCCGCTCCCCCCGGGGGAGAGGGCAGGGCGAGGGGTCCTAGTGCGCCCCAAGCTCCCGTACCGCGGCTGGCTCTTCGACCTCGACGGCACCGTCTATCTCGGCGACCGTCTGATCCCCGGGCGCCGACGCCGCCATCGCCGCCCTCCGCGCGGCCGGGCCGCCGCGTCGCGTTCCTCTCCAACAAGCCGCTCCAGACCCGCACCGAGTACGCGGCCAAGCTCACGCGGCTGGGGGTGCCCGCCGCGCCCGACGACGTCATCAACTCCTCGCTGGTCCTCGCGCGCTACCTGCGCGACCGCGACCCGGGAGCGCCGGTCTTCGTGATCGGCGAGCCGCCGATGCAGGAGGAGATGCGCGCCCACGGCTTCGAGGTGCGGCCGGACGAGCGCGTGCGCTGGGTGGTGATCGCCTTCGACCGCACCTTCGACTACGCCAAGCTCAACACCGCGCTGCAGGCGGTGAGGCAGGGCGCGCGGCTCATCGCGACCAATCCCGACCGCACCTGCCCGGTCGAGGGCGGCGAGATCCCGGACTGCGCGGGCATGATCGCGGCGGTGGAGGCGGTGACCGACCGGAAGGTGGAGGCGATCGTCGGGAAGCCATCGCCGATCATCCTGGAGGTCGCGCTCGCCGCGCTCGGCGTCCCCGCGGGCGAGGCGGTGATCGTCGGCGACCGCATCGACACCGACATCGTGATGGGGCGGCGCCTCGGCCTCGGCACCGTGCTCGTGCTGAGCGGCGTGACGCGCGCGGACGATCCGCGAATCGCCGCGATCGCTCCGGACCACGTGGTACGATCCATCGAGGACCTGGTGGAGTGAGCGCGCCCGCGAATCGGCTGGCTGGTCTTGACGGCGCCGCGCTGGACGCCGTGGTGATCGGCGGCGGCATGGCGGGGGCGGGAGTGGCGCGTGACCTGGCGCTTCGCGGGGCCTCGGTCGCGCTGTTCGAGAAGGGCGACTTCGCCTCCGGCACCTCGTCGAAGTCCTCCAAGCTGATCCACGGCGGGCTCCGCTACCTCGAGCTGGGCGACTTCAAGCTGGTGCGCGAGTCGCTGCGCGAGAAGAAGACCCTCGAGCGCCTCGCCCCGCACCTGGTGCGCCCGCTGCCCTTCCTGGTGCCGGTCTACCGCGGCGCCGCGCGCGGCCTCATCAAGGTGCGGCTCGGCATGTGGCTCTACGACCTGCTCACCCCGGGCAAGAACAGCGAGCGCTACCGCGTGCTGCGGCCCGAGGCCGCGCTCGCGATGGAGCCGAGCGTTCGGGCGGAGGACCTGCGGGGGGCCGGATACTACTTCGACGACCTGCTGCTCTTCCCGGAGCGCCTCTGCCTCGAGAACGTGCTCTCGGCGGCGCGCCACGGCGCCCGGGTCCACAACTACTGCCGGGTCGAGGCGTTCATCCCGGGCGCCCGCGGGCTCGACGGCGTGCAGGTGCGCGATCTGCTCTCGGGCCAGGTGCAGGCGATCAAGGCGCGCACCATCGTGAACTGCGCGGGGCCGTGGGTGGACGGGCTGCGCGCGCTCGCGGGGGTGGCCGAGCGGAGCCCGCGGCTGCTGCGCACCACCAAGGGCATCCACTGCCTGCTGCCGCGCATGACCGACCGCGCGGTGTACCTCTCGACCCACGACGAGCGGATGATCTTCGTCATCCCGTGGCACGGGTTCTCGCTGGTCGGCACCACCGACACCGACTTCGACGGCGACCCGGACCGCCTCTGGGCCACCCGCGAGGAGGTGACCTACCTGCTCGACGAGGTGGCCAAGGTGCTGCCGGACAAGCGCGCCACCTTCGAGAACGTGGCCTACACCTACGCGGGGGTGCGGCCCGCTCTCCTTCGAGCCGGGCCGCTCCGCCTCCGCGGTCTCGCGCGAGCACCGGGTGATCCCGGAGGGGCCGGAGGGCCGGTTCCTGTCCGTCACCGGCACCAAGCTGACCTGCTTCCGCAGCCTGGCCGAGGACGTGGGAGACCGGGTGATGCGCGCGCTGGGCCGCAAGGGCGCCTCGCGCACCGCGCGCGCCGCGCTCGACGGCACCGACGAGGAGGCCGGCAAGATCGAGGTGCGCGCGTGGATGGACGTGTCGGAAGAAATGGCGGCGACGGGCCTGTCCCGTGCGACGCTCAAGACGCTGGTGGAGACCTACGGTCGAGCCTTCCCGCGCGTGCTCGAGCTGGGGCGCAAGCTGCCCGACGGCTTCGAGCGCCTCTGCCCGAGCAATCCCGAGATCGTGGCCCAGCTCCACCACGCGGTGCGGGAGGAGCTGGCGGTGTCGCTGCAGGACGTGCTGCTGCGGCGCACCGGCATCGGCCAGAGCCGCTGCCAGGGCCTCGACTGCGCGGAGCCCATCGCGGCGCGGATGGCCGAGCTGGCGGGCTGGACGCCGCGCCGTCTCGACGCCGAGCTCGAGGCGTACTCGCAGCACGTGGAGCTGAGCCGGCGGTTCCGGCACCGCTGATGGCGCGCCTCGTGCGCGGGCTTGCGCTCCTCGTGCTCGCCGCGCTGGCGCACGGCGCGGTCACGCCCGCGCGCGCGGCCGACGAAGGGTGGCTGCTGGGCCGCTGGGAGCTGGTCCGCTCGCCGGACGGCGACAAGAAGGACTGGCTGGAGTTCGCGGCGGACGGGCGCGTGACCACGATCACCCCCGACGGCCGGCGCCTGCCCGGCCGGTACGTCGACACCGGGCGCGAGGTCCAGCTCCAGTACAAGATCGGCACCGAGGGCATCCTGATCACGCTCACCTACGGGCCCGACAAGGAGCAGCTCTACGCGCGCTCCGCCCGGACCGGGCAACACCGCGGTCTACGAGAAGCAGAAGCGGCCCTGACCGCGGGGCTCAGGCGCGGCGCATCCGGAAGTTGAAGCGGCGCAGCTCGAGCTGCTGATCCGGACTCGGCGTGAAGTCCACGTAGCGGCGCAGGCCGTAGTCCTCCATCGGCTGCAAGACCACGATCCACGGATTCTCCTCCAGGAAGATCGCGGTCATCCTCCGGTAGGCAAGGGCGCGCGCGCGCCCGTCCGCGGTGGAGCGAGCCGCGCCGGCGAGACGATCGAACTCGTCGTGGCGCCAGTAGTCGTGCGGTTGCCCCGGGCTCAGGAGCCGCCCCATCATCCCGTCCGGATCGCGGATGATGGACGTCGGATCGGACCACCAGACCCCCTTGAACGCCTGCTGCCGGTTCTTCCGGTGGCGGGTGTCGGTGTCGATCACGTCGAGGACGACCTTGACGCCGACGTCCTCCCACATCTCGACGATGGCTTCGGCCATGAGCCGATCGTTGGCGATCATGCCCGCCGTCGTCTCGAAGTGGATCGCCTCGCCTCGGTAGCCGGCCCGCCGCAGCCGCTCGCGCGCGGCGCCGGGATCGTAGGGGAGCGCTCGCAGCGATGAGTCGTGGAGATCGTCGCCCCGCGGGATGGGGCCGCTCGGCACCAGGCCGCGGCCACGCCAGAGCTCCTTCACGATCGTCTCCCGGTCGATGGCGAGCGATAGGGCCTGCCGGATCAGCGGGTCGTTCAGGGGCGCCACCCAGACGTTGACCGCGAGCACGTAGAGCCCGGCGTAGAGCACGCCGGCCACCTGCGTCGAGGGGTCCGCGGCCACGCGAGGACCGTGCTCGGGTGCCAGGCCCACGATCAGGTCGGCGCCGCCGCGCAGCAGCAGGTCCACCCGTCGGCTGTCGTCCGGCACCGCCTTGATCACGACCCGATCGACGTCGACGCGGCCGTCCCAGTAGTCGACGTTGGCGTCGAGGACACACTGATCCCCACGGCTCCGCGAGACGAAGCGGAGCGGTCCGCTGCCCACCGGGCGCTCGTTGAAGGCCTTGAAGCCCACCCGGTCCATGTACGCCCAGGGGACGATCCCGCCCGCGCACGACGCCAGGCGCGCGGGCAGGAGCGGATCGGGCCACCGCGTGTGGACGATGAGCGTCGCCGGGTCGGGCGCCTCGGTCCGCTCCATCGCCTGGGTCCACCAGGCACCGAGCAGGCGGGCCCCCTTGACCCCGGCGTCGAAGGTGCGATCGAGACTGTACTTCGCGTCGATCGAGGTGAGTCGGGTGCCGTCGTGCCACCGCACGTCGGAGCGCAGCGCGAGCCGCCACGTGGTGGGCGCCGTGCGCTTCCAGGCGACGGCGAGCGCCGGGTGCAGCGTCCCATCGGGATGGCGTCGGACGAGGGTGTCGAAGACGTTGAAGGCGATCCGCCAATCGCTCGACAGCGTCGAGGCGTGCGGATCGAGACTGGTCAGGTCGTACGCCTGCGCGATGACCACGTCGCGCTTGGAGGTGGTGTGGGGGCGCGGCGGACGCGGAGGACACAGCGCGGGGTATCCCCGCCGCGAGCGCGGCGGCCAGTCCAGAGGAGGCGCGCGAGAGAAAGCCCCGGCGGTCCACCCGCCTGCGAATAGAGCAACTTCCCGGCCCCGAGTCAATAGTGCTATATTGCACGCGCCCGTCGGCGACACGAACACGTCACCCGTGCGCAACCCGGTCGAGACGCCGGTTCGATAGCTTGAGCCAGACAACCCGGAGGAATTCATGCCAAAGACAGTGAAGTCCTGGTGGTGGATCGCGCTGGCGCTCGTGGTGGTCGGGTCGGCGACGCTCGCGCACCACGCGCCGCCGGCGCGGGCCCAGTCCCCGCGCGTGACGGTCGAGTTCTGGCACGGGCTGGCCATGCCGCTGGGCGGCATCCTCGAGAAGATCGTCGTCGACTTCAACGAGTCGCAGACCCAGTACCAGGTCAACCCGACCTTCAAGGGGTCGTATCCCGAGACCATGGTCGCGGCGATCGCCGCGTTCCGCGCGGGCAACGCGCCGCACGTGGTGCAGATGTTCGAGGTGGGCACCGCGACCATGATGTCGGCGCGCGGGGCGATCAAGCCGGTGCACGAGCTGATGAAGGAGACCGGGGTCGCGTTCGATCCCGCCGCGTACCTGCCCTCGGTGGCCGGCTACTACAGCCTGCCCGACGGCCGGATGATGGCGATGCCGTTCAACAGCTCGACCACGATCATGTTCTACAACAAGGATGCCTTCAAGAAGGCGGGGCTCGACCCGAGCAAGCCGCCGCAGACCTGGGCCGACCTGCGGGCCGCGGCCCAGAAGATCCGCGCGGCCAACGCGACGCCGTGCGGCTTCACCACCGCGTGGCCCACGTGGGCGCAGTTCGAGCAGTTCAGCGCGATCCACAACGTCCCGCTCGCGACCAAGGCCAACGGCCTCGCCGGGCTCGACGCGGAGCTCAAGATCAATAGCCCCCTGCACGTGCGCCACGTGCAGACCCTGATCGACATGCAGAAGGAAGGCAGCTTCAAGTACGGCGGACGCGACGCGGCGGGCGACGCGCTGTTCCCCTCCGGGGAGTGCGCGATCATCCACGCCTCGTCCGGCCTCCGCGCCCGCATCGCGCGCGAGGCCAAGTTCGAGTGGGGCGCGGCCATGCTGCCGTACTACCAGGGCACGGCGGATGCGCCCAAGAACTCGATCATCGGCGGCGCCGCCTTCTGGGTGATGACCTCGCCGACCCGCAAGCCGGAGGAGTACAAGGCGGTCGCCGAGTTCTTCCGCTTCATCAGCCGCCCGGAAGTGGTGGCTAAGTGGCATACCGATACCGGCTTCCTCCCGGTCACGTTCGCGGGCTACGAGCGGGTGAAGGCCTCCGGCTTCTACCAGCAGAACCCCGGCACCGACATCCCGTTCCTGCAGATGACCCGGACCCCGACCACCGAGAACTCGAAGGGGCTGCGGCTCGGCAACATGCCGGAGATCCGGAACATCATCCAGGAGGAGCTGGAGAAGGCGTTCCAGGGCCAGCAGTCGGCGCAGCAGGCGCTCGACAACGCGGTGCAGCGGGGGAACGTGGTGCTGCGCAACTTCGAGCGGGCGAACCGCTCGTAGCCGGGAGGGGACGCGGCCGCTGATCGGCCATGCAGCGCCGGGTCGTCTTCGACGGCAAGGTCCTGCCCTACCTGCTCCTGGCGCCGCAGCTCCTGATCACGATCGTCTTCTTCTTCTGGCCGGCCGCGCAGGCGGTCTACCAGTCGTTCCTGGTGCAGGACGCGTTCGGCCTGCGGCAGAACTTCGTCTGGTTCGATAACTACCGCGTCGTCCTCGCCGACCCGCTCTACCGCGGCGCGGTGGCGCGCACGCTCGTCTTCACGGTCGCGGTCACCGTGCTGTCGATGGCGCCCGCGCTGCTGCTCGCGGTCATGGCCGACAAGCGGCTCCGCGGGTCCGCGGTCTACAAGACCCTGCTGATCTGGCCCTACGCGGTCGCCCCCGCGGTGGCCGCGGTGCTCTGGCTCTTCATCTTCCACCCGTCCATCGGGATCCTGGGGCAGGCGGTGCGCAAGCTCGGCATCCTCTGGGACTACAAGCTCAACGGCGTCCAGGCGATGTTCCTGGTGGTGCTCGCCGCGAGCTGGAAGCAGGTGAGCTACAACTTTCTCTTCTTCCTGGCCGGGCTGCAGTCCATCCAGAAGCCGGTCATCGAGGCCGCCGCCATCGACGGGGCCGGCCCGGCCCGGCGCTTCTGGAGCATCATCTTCCCGCTGCTCTCCCCGACCACGTTCTTTCTCCTCGTGGTCAACATCGTGTACGTCTTCTTCGACACCTTCGGCGTCATCCACGCGCTGACCGGCGGGGGGCCCGGCAAGTCCACCGAGACCCTCATCTACAAGGTCTACGTGGACGGGGTGATCAACCTGGACCTGGGCGGCTCCTCGGCCCAGTCGGTGATCCTGATGGTCTTCGTCATCGCGGTGACCGCGGTGCAGTTCCGCTACGTGGAGCGGCGGGTCCACTACTGATGGTCGAGCGCAAGTCGCGCGCCGCGTGGCTCCCCCACGCGATCCTCCTGATCGGGGTGATGATCTTCGCCTTCCCGATCTACACCGCGCTGATCGGCTCGACCCACGACGCGGCGACCATCGGACGCGGGGACCTGCCGATCTATCCGGGCTCGCACGGGGCGGAGAACTACGCGCAGGCGTGGTCGCAGGGGAGCGGGGTGCGCGTCAAGGCCTCCCCGGTGGCGCGGATGATGGCCAACAGCTTCGTGATGGCGGTGGTCATCGCGGTGGGCAAGATCGCGGTGTCGCTGATCTCGGCCTACGCGGTGGTCTTCTTCGCGTTCCCGCTCCGCATGTTCTTCTTCTGGATGATCTTCATCACCCTGATGCTGCCGGTGGAGGTGCGGATCATCCCGACGTTCAAGGTGGTGTCCGATCTCCGTCTGATCGACACCTTCGGCGGGCTCACCCTGCCCCTGATCGCCTCCGCCACCGCGACCCTGCTGTTCCGGCAGTTCTTCATGACGATCCCGGACGAGCTGGTGGAGGCGGCCAAGATCGACGGGGCCGGGCCGCTGCGCTTCTTCCGTCACATCCTGCTGCCGCTGTCGCGGACCAACGTCGCCGCCCTGTTCGTGATCCTCTTCCTCTACGGCTGGAACCAGTATCTCTGGCCGCTCCTCATCACGACCAGCAGCGGCATGGACACAATCGTGATCGGCATCACCAAGATGATCGGCACCGGCGACGCCCAGACCGACTGGAACCTGATCATGTCCACCGCGATGCTCGCGATGCTGCCGCCGGTGGCGGTCATCCTGCTGATGCAGCGGTGGTTCGTGAAGGGCCTGGTGGAGACCGAGAAGTGAAGGGGCTGTTCCTGCTCGCGCTGGGCCTGGTCGCGGTCACCGCGGTGGTGGGCTCCGTCACCGCGGCGGCGCAGGGCATGATCGCGCCGCTCTTCGCCGCGCACCGGGGCGGCGCGCTGCTCTGGCCGGAGAACAGCCTGCTCGCGTTCCGCAACGCGCTGGCCCTCGGCGCCGACTTCCTCGAGCTCGACGTGCATCTCACTCGCGACGGCGAGGTGGTGGTGATCCACGACCCCACGCTCGAGCGCACCACCACCGGCACCGGCCCGGTGCGCGCGCGCACGCTCGCCGAGCTGCGGGCGGTGCGGCCTCAAGGACCGCGACGGGGCGGTCGCCGAGGAGAGCGTCCCGACGCTGGACCAGGTGGTGAGGCTCGCCGTGCGGGGAGACGGCAGATGCTGCTCGAGATCAAGACCGACGAGCGCGCGCCAGCGCTACCCCGGGATCGAGGAGAAGGTGTTCGAGGTGCTCGATCGCCAGGAGTTCACCGCCTTCACGGTGGTGATGGCCTTCGAGGCCGCGACGTGGCGCCGCGTGCGCGAGCTTCGCCCCGACGCCCGCGTGGCCGCGCTCTACTCGGCGCGCATGCTGCCGGCCGCCACGGTCGGGAGCGCAGCTCGAGGCGCTGCGCCAGGCCGGGGTGAGCTTCGTCGGGCTCGACCAGGCGCTCGTCACCGCGGAGGTGGCGAGGCAGGCCCGGCTGGCCGGCCTCACCCTCGGCGTGTGGACGGTGAACGAGCCGCGCGGCGATCGCCCGCTTCATCGAGCAGGGCGTCGGCGTGGTGATCACCGACCGGCCGGATCTCGCCGAAGGAGCTGCTCGGCCCGCTGAGCCGCGCGGCGCTTCGTCCTGGCGCTCGATCAGGGCACGACCGGGTCCACCGCGCTCGGTGATCGACCGAGGGCGCGGTGCGGGCGCGCGGGTACGCGGAGCTGCCCCAGCACTATCCGCAGCCGGGCTGGGTCGAGCACGACCCCGAGGAGATCTGGCGCCACCACCGTGCAGGCCGCTCGGCCAGGCGGTGGCCGCCGCCGGGATCACGCCGGCCGAGATCGCGGCGGTCGGGATCACCAACCAGCGCGAGACCGCCGTCCTGTGGGAGCGGGCCTCGGGCCGCCCGGTGGGCAACGCGATCGTGTGGCAGTGCCGGCGCACCGCCGCGCTCTGCGAGCGGCTGAAGGCCGACGGGCTCGAGCCCGAGTTCCGGCGGAAGACCGGGCTGGTGGTGGACGCCTACTTCTCCGGGCACCAAGATCCGCTGGATGCTCGACCACGATGCCCGAGCGCTGCGCCCGCGCGCCGAGCGCGGCGAGCTCTGCTTCGGGACCGTGGACTCGTGGCTGCTCTGGCAGCTCACCGGCGGCGCCGTGCACGCGACCGACCCGTCCAACGCCTCGCGCACGCTCTGCTTCGACATCGACGCGCCAGCGCGTGGGACGACGGGCTCGCTGCCGCATCCTCGGCGTGCCGATGGCGCTGTTGCCCGGAGGTGCGGCCGTCGGCGGGCGTGCTCGGCGAGACGCAGCCAGGCGAGCCGAGCGGACACATAGGTCGTCAGGCCCGCCGGGATCCCGGTGGCGGGGATCGCCGGCGACCAGCAGGCCGCGCTCTTCGGCCAGGCCTGCGTCGAGCCCGGCATGGCGAAGAACACCTACGGCACCGGCTGCTTCCTGCTGCTGAACACGGGCGAGCGCGCCGTGCCTCCGCGCGCGGCCTGCTGACCACGGTGGCGTGGACGCTCGGAGGGGACACCGCACTACGCGCTCGAGGGCAGCGTGTTCATCGCGGGCGCCGCGGTGCAGTGGCTGCGCGACGGCCTCGGCGTCATCGCGCAGGCCGCGGAGACGCAGGCGCTGGCCGAGTCGGTGCCGGACACCGGCGGCGTGTACCTGGTGCCCGCCTTCGTGGGGCTGGGCGCGCCCTACTGGGATCCCGTACGCGCGGGGCACGCTCGTCGGGCTCACGCGCGGCACCGAGCCGCGCCCACCTGGCCCGGGCCGCGCTCGAGGCCATCGCGTACCAGAGCCGCGACGTGCTCGACACCATGAAGCGCGAGTACGCGGCGATGCCGCTGACGCGCTTCGGGTCGACGGCGGCGCCGCGGCGAACGATTTCCTCTGCCAGTTCCAGGCCGACGTGCTCGACGTGGAGGTGCTGCGCCCGTCGGTGACGGAGACCACCGGGCTCGGCGCCGCCTACCTGGCCGGCGTGGGCGTCGGGCTCTGGACGAGCCGGCGAGCTGGCCACGCGCTGGAAGCTCGAACGCGAAGTTCACCCCGACGATGTCCGCCGGCGCGCGCGAGCGCGGCCTACGGCGGCTGGCGCCGCGCGGTCGAGCGGTCGCGGGGCTGGATCGAACCCGAGAGGAGGAGACTGCATGATGCTGCGATCGATCATCACGACGGCGGTCGCCATCGCTGCGTGGCGGCTGGGCGCGGCTCGCCGCCGGCCCTCGCGCAGGCGCCCATCGAGGGCGAGCTGAACGCTGATCACGCCGGTGTCCAAGTTCATCCACGACGCGGCGCTCAAGGCCTTCGCGGACTACGCCAAGGAGAAGCTGGAACGTCACCGTCAAGGTGAACGCGATCCCGGCGGGGACGCCGGTGGCCTACGGCCGCATCACCGAGTGGAAGGGCCGGCCCGACGTGGACATCTTCTGGGGCGGCGAGTCCGCGCTCTTCGAGAAGCTCGCCGAGCAGAAGCTCCTGCAGAAGGTCGAGATCTCCAAGGAGGCGTGGGACAGCATTCCCGCGTCCATCGGCAAGCCCAAGCCGATCCCGCTCAAGGACAAGGACGGCTTCTGGGTCGGCACCGCGCTCGAGCCCTACGGGCTCGTCTACCATCCCCAGCGCCTCCAGCGCCTCGGCGTGGCCGAGCTGAAGGACTGGGACGACCTGCTCAATCCCGAAGCTCAAGGGCGAGGTGGCGCAGTGCGCGCCGACGCGGTCGTCGTCGTCCAACGCGACCTACGAGGTGATGCTGTCGATGCACGGCGAAGACCGGGCTGGGACTGGCTGCGGCGGCTGGCCGCCAACACCGGCCACTTCACCGCGCGGAGCCGCGACGTGCCGACCGTGGTCGCCAAGGGCGAGTTCGCCGCGGGATTCGCGGTGCCGTCGTACATGGCCTTCGAGGAGAAGCTCGCCGGCTTCGACATCAAGTTCGTGGCGCCGAAGAACTCGTTCGTGACCCCGGAGCCGATGGCGATCCTCGCCGGGGCGCGCAACCCGAAGGCGGCGCGCGCGTTCATCGAGTTCCTGCTGACCGAGCGCGGCCAGCGCGTGTTCATGGAGCGCGGGCTCTTCCCGATCACGCCCAAGTACAAGGTGCAGGGCGCGCCGGGCTCCACCGCGGAGCTGGCGGTGCGAGTTCACCGGCGGGGTGCGCTCGTACTTCGACGCGGAGGTGGCCAACGTCTACGACGAGGGCGTGGCGACCAAGCGCTCCGAGGCGCTCAAGACGCGGTTCCGCTCCGACATCGAGGCCAAGTGGGACGAGCTGAAGAAGTAGCGAAGTCGCCGCCGGCTGACCCGGCATGACATCGCCGATCGCAGGGCGTCACCAAGCGCTTCGGCGCGGTGACCGCGGTGGACCGCGTCGATCTCACCATCGGCGGACGGCGAGCTGTTCACGCTGCTCGGCCCCTCGGGCTGCGGCAAGACCACGCTGCTGCGCCTGCTCGCCGGCTTCTACCAGCCGGACGCGGGGAGATCCGCTTCGGCGACCGCGTGGTCAACGGGCTGCCGCCCTACGAGCGCAGCATCGGCATGGTGTTCCAGAACTACGCGCTCTGGCCGCACATGACGGTGGCCGACAACGTCGGCCTACGGGCTCCGGCTGCGCAAGCTCGCCCGCCGCCGAGATCGCAGTCGCGGCTCGCCGAGGGGCTGCGCAAGGTCAACCTCGCCGGGCTCGAGGCGCGCTACCCGGGCCAGCTCTCCGGCGGGCAGCAGCAGCGGGTCGCGCTGGCGCGCGCGCTCGTGCTGAACCCCGACATCCTGCTGCTCGACGAGCCGCTGTCCAACCTCGACGCCAAGATCCGCGTCCAGGTGCGCGCGCGAGATCCGCAAGCTCCAGCAGGAGCTCGGCATCACCACGGTCTACGTGACGCACGACCAGGAGGAGGCGCTGTCGCTCTCCGACCGCGTCGCGGTGATGCAGCGACGGGCGCGTGCTCCAGGTCGGCGCCGCCCAAGGAGCTCTACGAGCGGCCGCGCACCCGCTTCGTGGCCGACTTCGTCGGGACCAACAACCTCGTGCCGGGCCGACGTGCAGTGACGGCGCCGGCGGCGACGCCTGCGTCGTCGAGCACCGCGCTCGGCGCGCTCGCGGCGATGGCGACGGCGGCGCCGCGTCGCCGAGCGCTGCGTGCTCGCGATCCGGCCCGAGAACGTGGATCGCTGCCGGCGCCGGACGGCCCCGGCCGAGCGGCAACCGCGGTGGCGGGCGGGTCGCGCCTCGTCTCCTATCTCGGCAACACGCTCCGCTACGACGTGCAGACCGCCGCAGGGCTCGTGCTCAAGGCGGACATCCGCGATCCGTGGCACCACGAGCCGCTGCCGCCGGGCCCGCCGGTGACGCTGAGCTTCCCGCCTCGGTGACCCTGGCCGTCGCCGACGATCGAGTGAGCGCGCATGGCGGGCCCGGCCGCTAGCCGCCGACGGCGCAGCCGGGCCGCTGACGCGGCCGGGATGCGGGCCGCGCGCGGCTCGGCTCGGCGTCGGGCTGATCTGGGCGTTCCTGCTCGCTCTTCCTCCTCTACCCGCTCGGGCGGATCTTCTACGACGCGGTCACCGACGAGGCCGGCCAGTTCACGCTCGCGAACTTCCACGAGTTCTTCACCGACCGCTTCTACCTGCGCTCGCTGGGAACTCGCTGCTGCTGGGCGTGGCGACCGTCTTCACGACCTCGGTGCTCGGCATCGCGGTCGCGTTCCTGCTCGTGCGCTACGACTTCCGCGGGCCGCAACCTCTTCAGCTACCTCACGCATGATCCCGATCATCTCGCCGCCGCTGGTCGGCGTGCTCGGCTTCACCTTCATCCTGGGCCGCGCCGGCACCGTGAACGTGCTGCTGATGGACTGGCTTCGACATGCTCCAGCCCGTCAACTTCCTCTACGGCCTCCACGGCGTGGTGCTGGTGGAGACGCTCCACCTCTTCCCGATGATCACGCTCAACGTGGTGGACGCCCTCGGCAAGGTCGATCCCTCGCTCGAGGAGGCGGCGGAGAGCGTGGGCGCGCGCGGCTGGTCGCAAGCTCTGGACGGTGACGCTGCCGCTGACCACGCCGGGCTACGTGGCGGGCGCGCTGCTCGTCTTCATCTGGACGTTCTCCGACTTCGCCACGCCGCTCGTGCTGGGCGTGCAGGACCTCCTGGCCGCCGCAGGCCTACCTCAACATCGTGCAGTTCGTGGACCGGCGCATCTTCCGCATGGGCATCGTGATCTCCGCGCTGATGGTGCTGCTCGCGATCCTCTTCCTGCTGGCCGCGCGGCACTACGTGGCCATCAAGGACTACTCCTCGCTGTCCTACTCGCGGATCGAGCGGCGGCGGCTCTCGCCGCGCCCGGCAGGCGCTGGTCATCGCCTTCCTGGCTTCGCTGCTGCTGCTGTCGTTCATCCCCTACATCGGGGTGGCGCTGGCCTCGGTGGGCAAGGGCTGGTCGCTGACGCCGCTGCCGGTGGCCTACACGCTCCAGTACTACGAGCGCGTGATCGTGGAGACGCCGAAGTACATCGTGAACAGCTTCCTCTACTCCGGGCTCGCGGTGGTGATCTGCATCGGGGTGGGCGTGCCCATCGCGTGGCTCCTCGCGCGGTCCACCGTGCCGGGGCGGGGCGCGCTCGACGCGCTCAACACGCTGATCCTGGCCATGCCCGGCACCGCGATCGGCATCGCGTACATCCGCGCGTTCCACTTCGACCTGCCCGGCTTCGACCGCGGGCTGACCTCGTTCTGGATCGTCATGCCGCTGGTGCTCGCGGTGCGGCGGCTGCCCTACACGGTGCGCGGCTCGTTACGCCTCGCTGCTGCTCGTGCACCGCTCGCTGGAGGAGGCCGCCGCGAGCGTGGGCGCCTCGGGCCCGCGCACCTTCCGGGACGTCACGCTGCCCATGATCTGGAAGGGCGTGCTGGTGGGCGGCCTCTTCTCGTTCATGACCTCGCTGCAGGAGGCCTCCGCGGTGCTGTTCCTCGCCCTCGGCGGCTGGGAGTCCATCACCAACGGCATCTTCGCCTTCTACATCGCGGGCAGCGCCAACGAGGCCGCCGCGCTCGGCGTGATCCTGATCCTGGTCGCCGCGATCAGCGTCGCGATCATCAACCGCATGGCCGGCACCCGCATGGGCGGCGTCTTCGGCTAGTTTGGGGTCAGGTCTTGTATTCCTACATTTCCGCGTGGACAGAGCATTTCCGTCACGCGTGAAAAATGTAGGAATGCAAGACCTGACCCCATCCTGCGAGTCACCGATAGTCGCGGGGATCTGCCTGAAGTCCGCGCTCGCGGACTTCTTCGATGTATCGCCAGACGTCGGGGCGGGAGCCGTCGATGTCGGAGAACCCGTACTCGCGCGCGAGCCGGCCGGAGCTGACCGATTGCTGGTTCCATCTCGCCCGGTCGGGATCCGACGCCAGCGCGACGACGGCCCGCCCGACGTACCGCGGCGATTCGGAGAGGGCGAAGTCGGGCGGCGCCGCCGGTCGGCGTTCGCGCTCGGAAGCGGCCCGGTCGAGGGCGTCGCGCCAGTTCTCCTCGGAGACTCCGAAATTCTCGAGCATCATCTCCGATCGCAGCCACCCCGGCGTGATGGCGACCGCGGTCGCGCCGTGGGCTTTCAGCTCGTGTCCCTCCGAGAAGGCCAGGCGGTTGACCGCGACCTTGGCCAGGTCGTAGAAGACCGAGATCCGGTAGCGCGAGGCGTTGTAGTCGGTCGTGCCGTCGGTCACCTCGACGAGCAGGCCGCCCGGCCGGTCGATGAGGAGCGGGAGCAGGTGATGGGACGTGATGAGGTGGGTGTCGATGGCGAGGCGGAGTATCCGGAGCCCCTTGTCGAGGTCGAGCTTCCAGATGGGCGTGTTCCATTGCGGCGGGCCGCCCTTGAGCAGCTCGGCCCCCCAGATGTCGTTGACGAGCACGTCGACGTGGCCGTGACGTCTCCGGATCTGCTCGGCCAGATCGTTCACCTGATCGGGGTCGAGATGGTCGACCGCGGCCGCGATGCCGGTTCCGCCGAGGCGCGTGACGAGCTCGGCGGTTTCCTCGATCGTCTCGGCCCGGGCGTAGTCCGACCGGAGCGATCCGGTGCGGCTGCTGCGCCCGGTGCAGACGACGGTCGCGCCCGCCTCACCCAGCGCCGCCGCGATGCCGCGTCCGGCACCCCGGGTCGCTCCCGCCACGACGGCCACGCGACCACGCAGCGCGTTTGGATCGGGAGCCCACGCCATGCTCTCGACTGTGCCAGGTCTCCCCGCTGATTGGCGAATGCTCCTTTGCTTGTGCCTGACCGACGGACGAGATTGGTTAAATAGTGTATATGAATCGACTAGTTGTGCATGCTTGTCAGTCCCGGAGGCCTGTGCTAGTGTTCCTGTTCACATGGCTCCGGAGGAGAGGGGGCCGTCGCGGAGTCAGACCGCACAGCTCGTCAATCTGGGCACGCTGCTGTTCGCATGCGTGGCCGTCGGGCTCGCGGCGGGTTACTTCGCGGATCGCTTCATCGGGACGAGCCCGTGGCTCTTGCTGATCGGTCTCGCACTGGGCATCGTGGCGGCGGGCGTGAACTTTTACAGGACAATCAAGACACTGAACGAGTCGAATCGCGATGACCGCTGATCTGGCCGCACGCGTCACCTGGACGGGAGCCGTCACGGTGGCCGCCATGACCGCGGGCGCGTGGTGGCTGGGCGGCGTGCCCGCGGCGGCCGGCGTGGGCGGCGGCGGCGGCATCGCCATCGTCAACTTCCGCTGGCTCGCCCGCGACGTGGGGCGCGCGACCGCGCTGATCGCGGAAGGCTCCACCGGGATGGGACGCATCGGCCGCGTGGGGCTGCGCCAGGTCTTCACGTTCGGCGCGCTCGGGGTGCTGGTGGCGCAGGGCTGGGCGAACCCGGTGGCGGTGGCGGTCGGCCTCGCGGCCTTGCCCCCGGTGCTGCTGGTCCAGGGCCTGCTCGACGCGCGGAGGAACGCCTGACATGGAGCTGATCGAGCACCCCCCGATCCTGCACATCGCGGCCATCCCCGACCACATCCTCTATACGTGGATCGCGATGGCCATCCTGGTCGTGGTGGCCTTCGTGGCCACCCGCCGGGTGCAGCTCGTGCCGACCGGCAGCCAGAACTTCATGGAGATCGTCCTCGAGCAGTTCTTGAACGAGCTGGACGAGACGATCGGGCACGGGGGGCGGCGCTACCTGCCGCTGATCGCCACCCTCGGCCTCTTCATCCTGGTCTCGAACCTGATGGGCCTCGTGCCGGGGCTGGTGGCGCCGACCGCGAACCTCAACACCACCGCGGCGTGCGCGCTGATCGTGTTCGTGACCTATCACGTGATCGGCGTCCGCAAGCAGGGCTTCATCCCGTACATGAAGCACTTCGCGGGGCCGGTGCCCACCGTGCTGAAGCCCCTGATGTTCGTGATCGAGATCATCAGCCACTGCGCCCGGCCGCTGTCGCTCTCGCTCCGCCTCTTCGGCAACATGATGGCCGGCCACATCCTCCTCGCCATCTTCTTCTTCATGATGGGCTTCGACGGGATGCTCGGCTGGGCCCTCCGCGGCTCGACGGCGGGTCTGGTGATCGGAGCGCCCGCCGCGCTGATCATGGTCGTGTTCGTGGTGGGCTTCCTGTTCCCGCTGAAGATCCTGGTGGCCTTCATCCAGACCTTCATCTTCTGCAAGCTGGCCATGCTGTACATCGCGGCGGCGGTCGAGGAAGCCGAGCATCACTAGGTCGCAGTCACCCTCAACAAGGAGGAGAGCCGTGCAACGCATTCTGACCATGAGCATGATGGCGATTCTGGCGGTCCCGGGAATGGCCTGGGCGCAGGCGGCGGCCGCCGCGGGCGGCAACGACTTGGCCAAGGCCTTCGCGGTGCTGGCCGCGGGCCTGGGCTTCGGCCTGGCCGCGGGTCTCTGCGGTCTCGGTCAGGGCCGTGCGGCCGGGCAGGCGGTCGACGCGATGGCGCGGCAGCCCGGCGCGATCGCCCGGATCCAGACCGCGATGCTACTCGGCCTGGCCTTCATCGAGTCGCTCGTGCTGTTCGTGTTCGTCATCGCGGTCATCCTGCTCTTCGTCAAGTCGTAGCAACGACATACTGGAAAGCACCGTCCCGGGGCCACGCCCCGGGACGGCACGCGGGCATTCCCGCGAGGCGGCCCCGACGGGCGCGGTGAGCGCCCGGGAATGAACATGGCGCGACGGTCACCGTTCAAGATCCCCCGGATCCCGGAGATGACGGTGCGCCGCCTCTCCGTGTACACCCGGAGTCTCCAGCAGCTGGAGGAGGATGGGGTGAAGACCATCTCCTCCCAGGAGCTGGCGGAGCGCTTCAGCCTCAACTCGGCCCAGGTCCGGAAGGACCTCGCCTACTTCGGCGAGTTCGGGGTGCGCGGCATCGGCTACTACGTCTCCGGCCTCAAGGCGGAGCTGCAGCGCATCCTGGGGCTCGACCGCGAGTGGCAGGTGGCGCTCGTGGGCTTCGGCAATCTCGGCTCCGCGCTCTTCCACTACAAGGGATTCGCCCGGCAGGGCTTCCGGATCTCCACGATCTTCGACGAGGATCCGACCAAGTGGGGGAAGGCGGTGGACGGCGTCGCGATCCAGTCCATGGAGGATCTGCCGCGCGAGGCCAAGGCCCGGAATCTCCAGATCGCGATCGTGGCGGTGCCCGGGGAGTCCGCCCAGGTGGTGACCGAGAAGCTGGTGGCGGCCGGGGTCAAGACCATTCTCAACTTCGCGCCGGGACGCATCAAGGCGGGCAAGGACGTCCGCCTCAAGAACGTGGACCTGGCCATCGAGCTGGAGACGCTCTCGTTCTATCTCGCGCAGGGCTCCCGGTAATTTGACGGGGGTCGTCGCGGGTGGTACCTCTGATGTGCTGTCGTCCGTGATGACCGTGCCCGCCGGTTCCGTCCTGTCTCGCTGGGCCGCGCTCGACGAGCTCCTCGCGGCCCTCGCCAAGGGAGCACCCTGCCTCCGCGCCGACGGGCTCTGGGGCTCCTCGCGAGCGCTGGTGGTGGCCGCGCTGCGGGAGCGCACCGGCCGCCCGATCCTCCTGCTCACGCCGGGCCCGTCGCCGCGACACCGGATGGCGCAGGACGCCGCCTTCTTCGTCGCCTCGATCTCGGGCGGCCCCGCCGCGGGCGGGGACGACGGGGAGCACGCGCGGGTGCTCGAGTTCCCCTCGGGCACCGGGACCTCCTGGCGCGGCACCCGGCACCGCGAGCCCGACGCGGAGCGCGCCCTGTGCTGCCGGCGCCTGCTCGACGGCGACGCGGTGGTGATCGTGGCCACGCCCTCGGGGCTCTCGGAGGCGGTGCCCCCGCCGTCCGCCTTCAAGCGTCGCACGTTCACCTTGACGGTAGGGGAGAGCAGCGATCGCGAGATCCTGCTCGAGCTGCTGCAGGCGGCCGGCTACGAGCGCGTCGAGACGGTGATGGAGGTCGGGCAGTGGAGCGTGCGCGGCGGCATCGTGGACATCTTCTCGCCCACTCACGAGCGGCCGGTGCGCGCCGAGTTCGTGGGCGACGAGGTCGAGGCCCTGCGGGTCTTCGATCCCACCACCCAGCGCTCGATCACGCCGCTCCGCGAGCTGACCGTCCTGCCGCTCGGCTCGAAGGACGCGGCGCCGGTCACCCTGGTGGACTATCTGCCGCCCGCGACGCTGGTGGTACTGGAGGATCCCGCGCTGCTGGAGGCGCCGCCCGACGACGCGCCCTCGGCGGCGCCGCTCGCCTCGGTGCTCGAGCGCTTCCAGCGTCTCGAGCTGCCGCTGCTCCAGCGCAGCGAGGGCTCGATCTCGATGGGCACGCGGGGCGTGGGCGGCTACCGCGGCCAGTTCAAGACGCTGGCCGGCGAGATCCGCACCTGGCGCGGCGAGGGGTTCACGGTGCGCCTCGTGGTCGACGACGAGCGGCAGAGCGCGCGCCTGCGCCAGATGCTGGCCGAGCACGATCTCGAGCCGTGGCCCGACGTGACGCTCTGGAGTCAGGAAGGGCTCGGGGTGCTCGTGGGCGAGTGCGCGGCGGGCTTCCAGATCCCCGCGGTCGGCCTCATCGTGCTCTGCGAGGAGGAGATCTTCGGGGCCCAGCGCCGCCGGCTGCGGCGCCCGCTCTTCCAGCGCGGCGCGGCCATCGCCTCGTTCAACGACCTGGCCACCAACGACCTGGTGGTGCACGAGCAGCACGGCATCGGCCGCTATCACGGCCTGCGCACGCTGTCCTCCGAGGGACACGACGCCGACTTCCTGCTCCTGGAGTACGCCGACGGGGGCCGGCTCTACCTGCCCGTCGAGCGGCTCGATCTCATCTCCAAGTACATGGGCGCGCCCGAGGGCTCGGCCCGTCTCGACCGGCTCGGCGGCGGCGCGTGGCAGCGTCTGAAGGAATCGGTGCGGGCCGCGCTGCGCGACATGGCGGAGGCGCTGCTCAAGCTCTACGCGACCCGCTCGGTCGCGGAGCGGCCGAACTTCTCGGACGACACCCCCTGGCAGGGCGAGTTCGAGGCCGCCTTCCGCTTCGAGGAGACGCCGGACCAGCTCCGCGCCATCGAGGACGTGAAGACCGACATGGTGGGCGGCCGGCCGATGGACCGCCTGGTGGCGGGCGACGTCGGCTACGGCAAGACCGAGGTCGCGCTGCGCGCCGCGTTCAAGGCGGTGGCGGATGGCCGCCAGGTCGCGGTGCTCGTGCCGACCACCGTGCTGGCCCAGCAGCACTACAACACGTTCGTGGAGCGCTTCGGGCCGTTCCCGGCGCGCGTCGAGCTGCTGTCGCGCTTCCGCAGCCCGAAGGAGCAGAAGCAGGTGGTGGCCGGGCTCGCCGCCGGCACGGTGGACGTGGTCGTCGGCACGCACCGGCTCCTGTCCAAGGACGTGTCGTTCAAGAACCTCGGGCTCCTGGTCGTCGACGAGGAGCACCGCTTCGGGGTCTCCCACAAGGAGCGGCTCAAGCAGCTCCGCACCTCGGTGGACGTGCTGACGCTCACCGCCACCCCGATCCCGCGCACGCTGCACATGGCGCTCTCGGGGGTGCGCGACCTGTCGGTGATCGAGACGCCGCCGCTCGAGCGCCTGCCGGTGGAGACGGTGGTCACCGCGTTCAGCCGCGGCGTCATCAAGGAGGCGATCGAGCGGGAGCTCAACCGGGGCGGGCAGGTCTTCTTCGTCCACAACCGCATCCAGTCCCTCGCCTCGATGACCACCTTCATCAAGAGCCTGGTCCCGGAGGCCCGGGTGGTGATGGGGCACGGCCAGATGGCGGAGCGGGAGCTGGAGAGCGTGATGGTCAAGTTCGTGGACGGCCAGGCCGACGTCCTGGTGTCCACCGCCATCGTGGAATCGGGCCTGGACATCCCGGCCTCGAACACGATAATCATCAACCGGGCCGACCGGTTCGGCCTGGCCCAGCTCTACCAGCTCCGCGGACGGGTGGGGCGGGAGCGGCAACAGGCCTACGCCTACCTCCTGGTGCCCGCCGACGGGAGGGTGGACGAGACGGCCCAGCGCCGGCTCCGGGTGATCGAGGAGTCCACCGAGCTGGGGGCAGGCCTGCGGCTGGCCATGCGAGATCTGGAGATCCGGGGCACCGGGAACCTGCTGGGGGCGGCCCAGCACGGGCACATCGCGGCGGTCGGGTTCGATCTTTATAGCAAGCTCCTCGCGGAGGCCGTGAGAGACTTGAAGGGCGAAACAGCAGCCGAGCGCGTCGACCCGGTGATCTCGGCGGACGTCGAGGCGCTCCTGCCCGAAGCGTACGTCCCCGAGGTGAATCAGCGTCTGGCGCTCTACAAGCGGCTGGCCGAGATCGAGCGGCCCGAGGACGTGGCCGATGCCCGCGCGGAGCTGGCCGATCGTTACGGACCGCCGCCGCCCGCGGTGGAGGGGCTGCTGGACGTGGTAGGGCTGCGCGTGGCCGCCCGCGGGCTCGGCATCGAGCGGGTGGAGGCGGGGGGCGGACGCGCGGTGCTGACGTTCGCGCAGTCGACCCCGGTCACCCCGGAGCGGATGCTCAAGACGATCGCGGCCAGCCGCGGCGCTCTCAAGCTGAGAAAGGAGTACACGGTGGAAGCGCGGATCCCCGCCGAGCCCTGGCCCGCGGTGCGCGACGCCCTCTCGAAGCTGCTGGACTCCCTCCGATGAGTCCGCGCGGCATCGCCGCGGTGACCTTGCTGGTCTTTCCCTTGATGATCTCGGGCTGCTCGATCCCGAGCTGGATGCCGCTGATCGGCAAGAGCAAGCCGGCCGCGCCGGCGGAGGCACCGGTCGCGACACCGCCCGCCTCCGCCCCCATCCTGACCTCGCGGGCGGAACTCCACGACTCCGAGGACGTGGTGGATCGCGTGATCTGCGTCGTGAACAACGACGCGATCACCCAGTACGAGCTGGACGAGGCCGAGCTCTACTACCTGGCCGAGACGCGGGAGCGGCCCACCGACGGTGACGCGCGCCGGGCGTTGCGCACGCAGCTCCTGCAGACCCTGATCGAGAACCGGATCCAGCTCCAGCAGGCGGAGCGGGACCGGGTGGTGATCGAGGACGCGGAGCTCACCGAGGCGCTCGGGGAGATCCTGAAGAAGCTCAAGTCCAAGGACGAGGCCGAGTTCGAAGCCATGATCAAGACCCAGGGCCTCACCCTGGAGGGCGTCAAGAAGCGGCTGCGCGAGCAGCTCATGGTCCAGCGGATCATACGTCGCAAGGTTGCCCTGCGCATCTCGGTCACCGAGCAGGAGATCGACCGCTATCTCACCGAGAACCGCGAGAAGCTCGAGACCGGGCTCACCTTCGGGGCGCGGCACATCCTGGTGGTGCCCGATCCGCTCAAGGGCGAGGACGGATGGACCGTCGCGCGGCTCCGGGCCGACGAGATCTACGGGTATCTCCTCGAGGGCCAGGACTTCGTCGAGCTCGCCCGGAAGTACTCGGACGATCCGTCCGGCAAGGACGGCGGCTCTCTCGGCAATCTCAAGCGCGGCGAGCTGGCCCAGAACATCGAGGACGCGATCCTGCGTCTCTCCCCGGGCGAAGCGTCGACGCCGTTCCGCTCGGAGATCGGCTATCACATCTTCCGCCTCGACTCGCGCGACGCGCTCACCGGGGACTCGCTCGCGCAGGCCCGCGGCCAGATCCGCGAGATCCTCTACCGCCAGAAGTACGACGCGCGGCTCAAGGAGTGGCTCGTGGAGATCAGACAGCGCGCGATCATCGATATCCGCATCTAAATCGGGGGTTGACAGGGCCGGAAACCGTGTGGGACAGTGGTCCGCGACGCACGGTAGCCAACCTCCTAGAGAGTAGACCACCCGCACACACGCAACCCGCCGGAGACGACCATCTCTTCTTCAGAACGTACCCCGAAGCGTCCCTCGCCGAAGCCGCCGTCCGCCGTCCCCGCCGAGCAGCAGCCCGTCCCCACTGAGACCAGCGGGCCGGTCGGTGCAGGAGGAAAACGGATGAACCTGTCCGAGCTCAAGGACAAGACGATCACCGATCTCAACAACGTCGCCAAGGAGCTGGGCGTCCAGGGCACCAGCGGCCTTCGCAAGCAGGACCTGATCTTCAAGATCCTGCAGGGGCAGGCCGAGCGCGACGGACTCATCTTCGCGGAGGGCGTGCTCGAGGTGCTGCCCGACGGCTTCGGCTTCCTCCGCGCGCCGGACTACAACTACCTGCCGGGCCCCGACGACATCTACGTCTCGCCCTCGCAGATCCGCCGCTTCGATCTGCGCACCGGGGACACGATCTCCGGGCAGGTGCGGCCGCCCAAGGACAGCGAGCGCTACTTCGCGCTGCTCAAGGTCGAAGCGATCAACTTCGAGACGCCGGAGCAGGCGCGCGACAAGACGCTCTTCGACAACCTGACTCCGCTCTACCCGATGGAGCGGATCCGCCTCGAGCACGACTCGGACAACCTGACCACCCGCGCGATGGATCTGCTGTGTCCGATCGGCAAGGGCCAGCGCGGCCTGATCGTGGCCGCGCCCCGCACCGGCAAGACGGTGCTCCTCCAGAACCTCGCCAACGCGATCGCCAAGAACCACCCCGAGGTGTACCTGATCGTGCTGCTCATCGACGAGCGGCCGGAAGAGGTCACCGACATGCAGCGCTCCGTGAAGGGCGAGGTCATCTCCTCGACCTTCGACGAGCCGCCGCAGCGGCACGTGCAGGTCGCGGACATGGTGATCGAGAAGGCCAAGCGGCTGGTGGAGCACAAGCGCGACGTCGTGATCCTGCTCGACTCGATCACCCGCTTCGCGCGCGCCCACAACGCGGTGATCCCGTCCTCCGGCAAGGTGCTCTCCGGCGGTCTCGACGCCAACGCGTTGCAGCGGCCCCGGCGGTTCTTCGCGGCGGCCCGGAACGTGGAGGAGGGAGGCTCGCTCACCATCATGGCCACCGCCCTGATCGACACCGGCTCCCGGATGGACGACGTGATCTTCGAGGAGTTCAAGGGCACCGGAAACATGGAGGTGCACCTGGACCGGCGCCTGATGGACAAGCGCATCTTCCCGACGATCAACATCGAGCAGACCGGCACCCGGAAGGAAGAGCTCCTGCTCGAGAAGGACGAGCTGCAGAAGGTCTGGCTGCTCCGCAAGGCCCTGTCCCAGCTCAACCCGGTCGAGGCCATGGAGCTGCTGCTCGACAAGCTGAAAATGGTCAAGAGTAACAAGGACTTCCTGAACCAGATGAACCAGCTGGGCTAGATTCCCGGATCCGTTCGCCTCGCCTTCGGCTGCGGCTCGCAAAGCCGCCCATTTTTGCCTTTTGACGTGCTCCCTGCTATCCTCTGAGATCCATCTAGGAGGTGCGCCGTGAAGGCTGGCATTCACCCGGATTACGTTGATACGACGATCACCTGCAACTGCGGGGAAGTCATCCACACCCGCTCCACCGTCCCGACCATCAAGGTCGAGGTCTGCTCCAAGTGCCATCCCTTCTTCACGGGGAAGCAGCGGTTCCTGGACACCGCCGGGCGGGTCGAGCGCTTCCAGCAGAAGTACAAGAGGAAGAAGATCGCCGAAGGGTAGCGCCCGGCTCGGCGCCGCGCCGCGCTCCGAGCCGCAGATCCATCCACAACTCCATCGTCTCCAGCCGCGGCGGCGCCCTCTTCCGGGTACTTCCTGAGGCGCCCCCATGTTCGACAAGCTCCGGCAGATCGAAGAGCGCTACGGCGAGCTGAACCGCTCGCTGTCCGATCCCCAGGTGATCGGGCAGCCCGCGGTCTACGCCAAGACCGCCAAGGCCGCGGCCGACCTCGCGGATACGGTGCACAAGTTCGACGACTACAAGAACGTGCTCGCCCGCGTGTCGGAAGCCCGTCACATCCTGGCCGAGGACGCCGACCGCGAGATGCGCGAGCTGGCCCAGGCCGAGATCGACGAGCTGACCGCGCGGCAGGCGAAGCTCGAGGAGGAGCTGCGGGGCCTTCTCATCCCGCGCGATCCCAACGACGACAAGAACGTCTTCCTGGAGATCCGGGCCGGCGCGGGCGGTGACGAGGCCGGCCTCTTCGCGGCCGATCTGTTTCGCATGTACACCAAGTACGCGGAGCGGCAGCGCTGGAAGTGGGAGGTCATCGACAGCCACCCCACCGGGGTGGGCGGCCTCAAGGAAGTCGTCGCGCTGGTGCAGGGTCGCGGGGCGTGGAGCCGGCTCAAGTACGAGCGGGGAGTGCACCGCGTGCAGCGCGTGCCCGCGACCGAGTCGAGCGGGCGCATCCACACCTCGACCGTCACGGTGGCGGTGCTGCCGGAGGCGGAGGACGTGGACGTGAAGGTGGACGAGAAGGACATCCAGGTGGACGTCTATCGCTCCTCGGGCCCCGGCGGGCAGGGCGTCAACACCACCGACTCCGCGGTGCGGCTCACCCACCTCCCGACCGGGCTGGTCGTCACCTGCCAGGACGAGCGCTCGCAGATCAAGAACCGCGCGAAGGCGCTGCGGGTGCTCAAGGCCCGCCTGCTGGAGCGGGCACAGGAGGAGCAGGCCGCCGCCATCGCGGCCGACCGGCGCAGCCAGGTCGGTACCGGGGAGCGCAGCGAGCGCATCCGCACCTACAACTTCCCCCAGGGACGCGTCAGCGATCACCGCATCAACGTCACGCTGCACCGGCTGCCCGCGGTGCTCGAGGGCGATCTCGACGAGCTGATCGACGGCCTGCGCGACCGCGAGCAGAGCCAGAAGCTCGCGGAGACCGTGCCGTGATCGAGGTCGCCGCCGATTCGACCGTCCCCGGGCTGCTGGGGCGCGCGGCCGCCGCGCTCGAGGAGGCCGGGGTCGGGCCCGCGCGCCCCGAGGCCGAGTGGCTGCTGGCCGGGCTCCTGGGCATCGAGCGCTTCGCCCTCTATCTCGAGCCGGCGCGCCGGCTGACCGAGGCGGAAGCGGTCCGCTACCGGCAGCTGATCGAGCGCCGCGAGCGCCGCGAGCCGCTCCAGTACCTGCTCGGCTGGGAGGATTTCCACGGCCTGCGCCTGGCCGTCACCCCCGACGTGCTGGTGCCACGGCCGGAGACCGAGGGCCTCGTGGAATGGGCGCTCGAAGCGCTCGCGGGCTGCCCGGATCCGGTGATCGCCGACCTGGGAACCGGCAGCGGCGCCATCGCCTGCGCGCTCGCGGCCGCGCTGCCCCGCGCCGAGGTGCTGGCCGTCGAGCTGGCCGGGGGCGCGCTCGCCGTCGCGTCTCGCAACGTGCGCGCGCTCGGGCTCTACGAGCGCGTCCGGCTCCTCGCAGGGGACCTCTTCGCGCCGCTCGGCTCGCTCTCCGCGAGCCTCGACCTGGTGGTGGCGAACCCGCCGTATCTGCCGAGCGCGCAGATCTCGTCGCTGCCGCCGGAGGTCTCGCGTCACGAGCCGCGCGCGGCGCTGGACGGCGGCCCGGACGGCCTCGGCGTGCTCCGCCGCATCGTGGTGGGCGCGCCCCCGGTGCTGAAGCCGGGCGGGTGGCTGCTGATGGAGATCGGCGAGGACCAGGCGGGCCCGCTCGCCTCGCTCATGGCCGCCGAGGGGTTCTCCGGCATCCGGGCCCGGCGGGACCTGAACGGCGTGGAGCGGTACATCGGCGGGCGCTGGGAGGACACGCGGACCTCGCTCAGGATCTGCGCCTCCGGTGCCGCGCGCCGGGAGGGCTGCTGATGGCGACCCGGCTCATCGTGGATGGCGGTGCGCCGCTCCGGGGTGACGTCGCGGTGAGCGCGGCCAAGAACGCGGCGCTGCCCGCGCTCTGCGCGGCGCTGCTCACCGCGCGTCCGGTGGTGCTGGAGAACGTGCCCGAGCTGGCCGACGTGACCACCACCCGCTCGCTCCTGGAGCGGCTCGGTGGGGTCGTCTCGACCGAGCCCGACGGCAGCACGCGCGTCGAGATCGCGACGGTGACCAGCAACGAGGCGCCCTACGAGCTGGTCTCGACCATGCGCGCCTCCGTCCTCGTGCTGGGCCCCCTTCTGGCGCGGACCGGCCTCGCCAAGGTCGCCCTGCCCGGCGGCTGCGCGATCGGGGTGCGGCCCATCGATCAGCACCTGAAGGGCTTTCAGAAGCTGGGCGCGGAGGTCTTCATCCGCAACGGCTACGTGGAGGCGCGGGCCAGCCGGCTCAAGGGCGCCCGCATCAGCACCGATCTCGTCACGGTGACCGGGACCGAGAACCTCATGATGGCGGCCTCGCTCGCCGAGGGCACCACCGTGATCGAGAACGCGGCGCGGGAGCCGGAGGTGAGCGACCTGGCGCGGCTGCTGTCCGCGATGGGGGCCCGCATCCAGGGGGCCGGTACCGAGCGCATCGAGATCGAGGGCGTGACGGAGCTGGGCGGCGCGCGGCACCGCGTGATCCCCGATCGCATCGAGGCGGGCACCCTGCTCGTGGCCGCCGCCATCACGGGCGGCGACGTCACGGTGACCGGCGCCGAGCCGCGCCACATGTCCGCGATGCTCGCCAAGCTGGAGGAGGCCGGATCCGCGGTCACGGTCACGGACGACCGCATCCGCTGCCAGGGCCCGGCGAAGCCGAAGGCGGTGGACCTGATCACGAACCCGTTCCCGGGCTTTCCCACCGACATGCAGGCGCAGTTCATGGCGATGCTCGGGCTCGCCGACGGGATCAGCAAGATCACCGAGACGATCTTCGAGAACCGCTTCATGCACGCGGCCGAGCTGGCCCGCCTGGGAGCCCGCATCGAGGCCGAGGGCTCCACCGCGGTGGTGCGCGGCCAGCGCTACTATCAGGGCGCGCCGGTGATGGCCACCGACCTGCGCGCCTCCGCCTCGCTGGTGCTGGCCGGGCTGGCCGCCCGCGGGCGTACCGAGATCTCCCGCGTCTACCACCTGGATCGAGGCTACGAGCGGCTGGAGGTCAAGCTGCGCACCCTCGGCGCCACCATCGAGCGACTGCGATGACGACGCCGCTGACGCTCGCGCTGCCCAAGGGTCGCCTGCTGGACCCCGCGCTGGCCCTGCTCGCGGGCATGGGCATCCGGGGCTTCGAGCCCGACTCGCGCCGGCTCCTGCTGACCGACGAGGCGGCCGGGCTGCGCTTCATCCTGCTCAAGCCGGCCGACATCCCGACCTACGTGGAGTACGGCGCCGCCGATCTCGGCATCGTGGGCAAGGACATCCTGCTCGAGCAGCAGCCGGACGTGTACGAGCCGGTGGACCTGGGCTTCGGCTTCTGCCGCCTGGTCGTCGCCGAGCCCCGCGAGCTGTGGGAGCGCGACGACCCGGCCAAGTGGTCCTGGGTGCGGGTGGCGACCAAGTATCCGCGCCTGACCGAGGAGTACTTCTCGGAGCGCGGCATCCAGGTCGAGATGGTGAAGCTCGACGGCTCCATCGAGCTGGCGCCGCTGGTCGGCCTGGCCGAGCGCATCGTGGACCTCGTGCAGTCCGGCGAGACGCTGCGGGCGAACGGCCTCGTGGAGGTGGCCGAGATCCTGACCTCCACCGCGCGCCTCATCGTCAACCGGGCGTCGCTCAAGACCCAGCACGCACGGGTGAACCAGCTCGTCGGCGCGATGCGGGAGGCAGTTGCCGGGCGAGGCGCAGCCGTGGGTGTAGGCGGCGCAGCCGCAGGCGAGCCGCCGGTCTCGAAGATCGAGCCGAGCGAATACAAGAAATGATTCGAAGGCTCGAGACGTCGGTCAGCGGGGTAGCTGGCGTGATTCGCGCCCTGGAGCGTCCGCCCGGCGCGGTGGCCCCGGAGATCTCGCGGCGGGTCGCCGAGATCGTCGCGGCGGTGCGCGCGGAGGGTGACCGAGCGCTGCTCGACTTCACCCGACGCTTCGATCGGGTGGACCTGACCGCGCCCGAGCTCGCGGTGCGGCCGGAGGAGTACGCGGCGGCCGAGCGCGCGGTCGGCGAGGCGACGCTGCGCTCGTTGCGCTACGCGGCGGACCGCATCGAGCGCTTCCATCGCGAGTGCGCCCCGCGCTCCTGGCGCATGAAGGACGGGCACGGCTCGCGGCTCGGCCAGGAAGTCCGGCCTCTCGATCGCGTGGCGGTCTACGTTCCGGGCGGCCGCGCCGCCTATCCCTCCACGGTGCTGATGACGGTGGTGCCCGCGGTCGTGGCCGGAGTCCGCGAGATCGTGCTGGTCTCGCCGCCCTCGGCCGACCGATCCCTGAACGCCGCGGTGCTGGCCGCCGCGCGCATCGCGGGGGTGACCGAGGCGTACCGGGTGGGCGGGGCGCAGGCCATTGCCGCGCTCGCCTACGGCACCGAGACCATCCGGCGCGTGGACAAGATCGTGGGGCCCGGCAACATCTACGTGGCCCTCGCCAAGGCCCAGGTCTTCGGCGACGTCGGCATCGACATGGTGGCGGGGCCGAGCGAGGTGCTCGTGGTGGCCGACGACACCGCGGATGCCGCCTTCGTGGCCGCCGACCTGCTGGCCCAGGCCGAGCACGATCCGATGGCGCGCGCGGTGCTGCTGACGCCGTCGGGCGCGCTGCGCGACGCGGTGGCGGCCGAGCTCGGCCGGCAGCTCGCGGAGCTGCCGCGGCGGGCGATCGCGGCCGACGCGCTGGCGAGCCACGGCGCGCTCGTGCTCACCGCGAGTCTGGAGGAGGCGGTGGACCTGGCCAACGGGCTCGCGCCCGAGCACCTGGAGCTGCAGGTGGCGGATCCGGAGGGCCTGCTGGCGCGGGTCCGCCACGCGGGCGCGGTGTTCCTCGGGCGCCACACCCCCGAGGTGGTGGGGGACTACGTGGCGGGACCGAATCACGTGCTGCCGACCGGTGGCACCGCACGCTTCTCCTCGGCGCTCTCGACCGAGGACTTCGTGACGCGGCTCAGCGTGATCGAGTACTCAGCGGAGGGGTTGGCCGAGGCGGGGCCGCACGTCGGCGAGCTGTCCCGCGTGGAAGGTCTGGACGGACACGGCGCGGCGGCGGCGATACGGATCGCACGCGCGGGAGACCAGCGATGACGGGGAAGACGGAGCCGGCGGTGCCGCGGCAGAGCCGGATCGAGCGCAACACGAAGGAGACGCAGATCGTCCTCACGCTCAACCTGGACGGCACCGGCGCCGCCAAGGTCGACACCGGCATTCCCTTCTTCAACCACATGCTCGAGGCGTGGTCGAAGCACGCGCTGATGGATCTCGCGGTGGACGCCAAGGGCGATCTCGACGTGGATCTCCACCACACCGTGGAGGACGTGGGGATCTGCCTGGGCAAGGCGCTCCGCGAGGCGGTCGGCGACAAGAAGGGCATCGTCCGCTACGGGGCCTCGTTCCTGCCCATGGACGAGGCGCTGCTGCACGCCGCGGTGGACATCTCGGGGCGGCCCTATCTCGTCTTCAACGTGCCGCTCCAGCGCACGCGGATCGCCAACTTCGATCTCGACCTGCTCAAGGACTTCTTCCGCGCGGTGGCGGTGAACGCGGAGATCACCCTGCACCTCAACATGCACTACGGCGAGAACCTCCACCACATCGCGGAGGCCACCTTCAAGGCAGCCGGCCGCGCGCTCGCCGAGGCCACCCGCCTCAATCCGCGGATCACCGGCATCCTCTCGACCAAAGGCACCTTGTGATCGCCATCGTCGACTACGGGCGGGGCAATCTCGGCAGCGTGGAGAAAGCCTTCGCGCGGATCGGCATGCCCGCGGTCGTCACCCAGGACCCGAAGGTGGTGGACGACGCGGAGGCGGTGGTCCTGCCCGGCGACGGGGCCTTTCACGACGCGATGGGCAGCCTTCAGGCCCTGGGGCTGATCGCCCCGCTCCGCGCCTGCTTCGAGAGCGAGCGGCCCTTCTTCGGGATCTGCCTGGGCTACCAGCTCCTGTTCTCGGAGAGCGAGGAGTTCGGCCAGGGCAAGGGCCTCGACGTCATCCCGGGGGCGGTGCGCCGCTTCCCGGGCGGCCTCAAGGTGCCGCACATGGGCTGGAACCAGGTCGCGCACCAGGGCGACCTCGCGCTCTTCGACGGGATTCCGAGCGGGGCGCACTTCTACTTCGTTCACTCCTATTACCCGGAGACCGCCGACACGACCCTCCGGGTGGCGACCTGCACCTACGGGCTCACGTTCCCGGCCGCCGTCGCGCGCGGGACCCTGTACGCGACGCAGTTCCACCCCGAGAAGAGCCAGCGCTGGGGCATCCGCATGCTGGAGAACTTCGCGGCCATCGTCCGCGATGCAAGATAGACATGAGCGTGATCGAGTTTGCCGAGGTGCAGCCGAAGGCGAGCCGAGGAGATCATGAAACCGAGCGCGGAATGGTAGGTAGTTAACAATCCCATGTTCGAGATCGTGCCGGCGGTGGATCTGAAGGCGGGCCGATGCGTGCGCCTGCTCCAGGGCCGGGCCGACGCCGAGACCGTCTTCTCCGACGATCCGGTGGCGACGGCCCGCCGCTGGCAGGACGCGCGCGCGCGGCGGCTGCACGTGGTGGATCTGGACGGGGCCTTCGCGGGCCGCCCGGCCCAGACCGAGCTCGTGCGCGCCATGATCGCGGCGGTGCGCATCCCGGTGCAGGTGGGCGGCGGCCTGCGCGAGATCGCCCACGTGGAGGCGGTGCTGGAGGCGGGCGCGCGCTGGGCCATCGTGGGCACGCGCGCCGCGCTCGACCCCGCGTTCCTGGGCGAGGTGTGCGAGCGCTTCGGCGAGCAGGTGATCGTCGGCATCGACGCCTCCGACGGACGCGTCGCGGTGGACGGCTGGACGCGCGTGCTGGATCTCGACGCCATCGCCCTGGCGCGCGACGCGGCGGCGGCAGGAGCGTCCGGCATCATCTATACCGACATCGCGCGCGATGGCACCCAGACCGGCCCCAACCTCTGGAGCACCGAGGCGGTGGCCAAGGCGGCGGGCATCGATGTCTTCGCCTCCGGGGGGGTCGGCTCGCTCGACGACATCCGGCAGCTCGCGACGGTCCCGGAGCTGGCCGGCGTCATCGTGGGGCGCGCCCTCTACAGCGGCGCGGTGGACCTGGGCGCCGCGCTGGCCGCGGTGCGGTAGACGGCCATGCTCTGCAAGCGGCTGATCCCGTGCCTCGACGTCAAGGACGGCCGGGTGGTCAAGGGGGTCCGCTTCGTCGAGCTGCGCGACGCGGGCGATCCGGTGGCCGCCGCGCTGGCCTACGACGCCCAGGGGGCCGACGAGCTCGTGTTCCTCGACATCACCGCTTCGCACGAGGGCCGCGCGACCATGCTCGACGTGGTGCGGCGCACCGCCGAGGGGATCTACATGCCCCTCACGGTGGGAGGCGGGATCCGCTCGATCGAGGACATCCGCACGCTCCTGCGCGCGGGCGCCGACAAGGTGTCGCTCAACACCGCGGCGCTGGAGCGGCCCGAGCTCGTGTCGGAAGCCTCGCGGGCGTTCGGCAGCCAGTGCATCGTCGTCGCGATCGATGCACTGCGAGGTGCAGCCGAAGGCGAGCCGAGCGAATACGAGAGTGAAGCTTCCGGTGGCACCACCTCCTGGCAGGTATACACCCATGGCGGCCGGCGGCCGGCCGGACGTGACGCGGTGGCGTGGGCGCGCGAGGTGGAGACGCTGGGCGCGGGCGAGATCCTGCTCACCAGCATGGACCGCGACGGCACCGGCGCCGGCTACGACCTCGCGCTGACCCGGGCGGTGGCCGAGGCGGTGTCGGTCCCGGTCATCGCCTCGGGTGGTGTCGGCCAGCTGGAGCATCTCCGCGAGGGGCTGGTCGAGGGGCGCGCCGACGCCGCCCTGGTGGCCACACTCTTTCACTTCGGCCAGCACACGGTGCCGGAGGCCAAGGGCTATCTGGCCGAGCGCGGGGTCCCGGTGAGGCTCGAGCGATGAGCCCGACGGACGATCTCAGGTGGGACGCACAGGGGCTGATCCCGGCGGTGGTCCAGGATACCGAGACCGGCCAGCTCCTCATGGTCGCGTGGATGAGCCCCGCGTCGCTCGAGGAGACGCGGCGCACGGGCCTCACCCATTTCTGGTCGCGCTCCCGCAACGCGCTCTGGCGCAAGGGCGAGACGTCGGGTCACACCCAGCACGTGGACGGCCTCTTTGCTGATTGCGACCGGGACACGCTGCTGGTCCAGGTGCACCAGGACGGCGTGGCGTGCCACACCGGAGCGCGGAGCTGCTTCTTCACCCGTCTCGACGGCGGGGTGGCCGCGCCCGCGGCCGGCGCGGCAGGCCCCGCGATGCTGGAGGTCCTCGAGCGGGTGCTCGAGTCGCGGAAGGTGGCGCCGGCCCCCGGCTCCTACGTGGCGACCCTGTTCGAGAAGGGGCAGCCCCAGATCTGCCGGAAGATCGGCGAGGAGGCCGCCGAGGTGATGACCGCGGCCCTGGGCGGCGAAGGGGACGAGCGCGTGGTCTCCGAGGTCGCGGATCTCTGGTTCCACACCATGGTCCTGCTGACCGCCCGCGGCATTCCGCTCCGCCGCGTCTTCCAGGAGCTCGCGCGCCGACACCAGCCGGACAAGAAGGACACGTGACCGGCCACGCCATCGCGCGCGTCCTGGTCGCCCTCGTCCTGCTCGAGGGCTGCGCGACCGCGACGGGGCGGATCGAGAACGGCATGTTCTACTCGGCCAAGGGGTATCGCGTAACGCTGCCGTCCGCGGGCTGGGCTGTGGAGGCCGGCCAGCGGGCCGACCTCGCCCTGCGCGCGGAGGCGCGAGGGGGCGGCATGGTCGTGGACGCGACCTGCAGCGGACGCGAGTCCACCCGTCCCCTCGACGTGCTCGCGCGGCATCTGACCTTCGGGCTCACCCGGCGCGACGTGCTGGAGAACGGCACCGCCCGCGTGGACGGCCGCGAGGCGGCCCACTCGGTGGTCCGCGGCCTGGCGGAAGGGCGGCCGGTCACGGTGGAGGCCTTCGTGATGCGCGCGGAGCCGTGCGTCCACGACTTCCTCTACGTGGCTCCGAGCGAGGCCTTCGACGACGGGCGGCCCGCGTTCCGGGCGCTGGTCGAGAGCTTCACGCTGGAGCCTCGGCGGTGATCGCGACCCGGGACCTGCGCTACCACCTACGCGAGACCGCCCTGTGGTACGGCGGCCTCGCGCTGCTCGGCATGCGCGTGGCCCGCAACCTGACCCTCCCGCCGTCTTACTTCTGGCTGGTCGCCCGCGAGATCGACATCATCGGCGTGCGCTCGCTCGTGGTCGCGCTGACCGCGGCGCTCTTCACCGGCATGGTGCTCGCCCTGCAGACCGCGGTGAACATGGCCCGCTTCGGGGCCGAGAACTACGTGGGCCCGGTGGTCGCGCTCTCCATCCTGCGCGAGCTGGGACCCGTGCTGACCGCCATCCTGGTGGGCGGCAAGGTGGCCTCGGGCATCACCGCGGAGCTCGGCTCCATGAAGGTCACCGAGCAGATCGATGCCCTCCGCGCGCTCGGCGTGAACTACGTCAAGCGGCTGATCGTCCCCCGGCTCATGGCCGCCCTCCTGGTCTTTCCGCTCGTCACGATCCTCGCGGACGGAATGGGCCTGCTCGGGGGTATGCTGATCGCCGTGTTCGACCGCGGCGTGGACCCGTATCTCTACTGGAACACCATCGCCTACTGGGTCGTCCTCAAGGACTTCCTCACCGGTCTCGGCAAGAGCTTCGTCTTCGGCGGGCTCGTCACCCTGATCGGCTGCTACAACGGCCTGGCCACCGAGGGAGGCACCGAGGGGCTCGGCCGCTCGACCACCGCGACGGTGGTGCAGGTGGCCATGGGCGTGATCATCTCGGACTTCTTCATCACGCGGCTCTTCCTGTTCATGTACTGGTGAGCCGATGACACCCGGCCAGCCGCTCATCCCAGCTCCGCCGCTTGTCGAGGTCCGGGAGGTCTGGAAGTCGTTCGGAGACAACCAGGTCCTGCGTGGGGTGAGCTTTGCCCTGCCGAAGGGGACGATCCTCGCGGTGATGGGCGGCAGTGGCAGCGGCAAGACGGTGCTCCTGCGCATCGCCTCGGGCCTCGCGCAACCCGACTCGGGAGAGGTGCGCGTCTTCGGCACCCGCATCGACCGGATGAGCGAGGAGGCCATGCTCCCGCTCCGCCGCCGCAGCGGGTTCGTGTTCCAGGGGGCGGCCCTCTTCGACTCGCTCACCGTCTTCGAGAACGTGGCCTTCCCGCTGCGCGAGCACACCCGCCTGTCCCTCGGGGAGATCACGGAGCGCGTGCACCACTTCCTCGACCTGGTCGGGCTGCCCGACACCGACGACCTGTTGCCCGCCGAGCTGAGCGGCGGCATGCGCAAGCGGGTGGGCATCGCGCGGGCCCTGATCGTGGAGCCGGAGGTGGTCTTCTTCGACGAGCCCACCGCCGGGCTCGATCCCACCAACGCGAAGCTGGTGGCCGCGCTCATCGCCCAGCTCCGCACCGGGGTGTGCGATACCGCGATCGTGGTGACCCACGACGTGGAGTTCGCCGAGCTGGTGGCCGACCAGATGGCGATCCTGATGCAGGGCCACTTCGCCGACCAGGGCACGCCCGCCGAGATCCACCGCTCCGCCAACCCGGACGTGCGCCGGTTCCTGGCCGGCGAGCTGCGGGAGATCTGAGTCGTGGCCGACGGCCGCGTCGCCCTGCAGATCCGGATCGGGGCCTTCATCCTGTCCGGCCTGCTCGTGTTCTTCGCGATCATCTACCTGCTCGGAGCCCAGGGCCGCTACTTCGAGCGCAAGTACGACCTGGTCGCCGAGTTCACCGAGGTGAGCGGGCTGATCGAGGGCGCGACCGTGCGGCTGGCCGGCGTCCAGATCGGCCGCGTCACCGCGGTCGAGCTGCCCGAGCAGCCGGGCGGCAAGGTGCGGGTGACGCTCACGATCGCGCGGCGCTTCTCGGAGCGGGTGCGCCGCGACTCGGAAGCCAAGATCTCCACCCAGGGCCTCCTGGGGGACAAGATCGTGGAGATCACCATCGGCACCACCGCGGCGCCCGCGCTCAAGCCGGGCGACGTCCTGACCACCCAGGAGTCGGTCGAGATGCAGCAGATGTTCAAGGCCGGCGCGGAGACGCTCCAGACCGTACGCGAGCTCGCCTCCAGCCTCAAGGGCACCGCGGAGCGGGTGGATCGCATCGCCCGGGAGGTGGAGACGGGCAAGGGCCTGATCCACGCGCTGATCTACGACGAGCCGCAGGCCCTGACCAGGCTGAATGCGATCCTGACCCGCACTCAGGCGCTCCTGGCCCGGGTCGAGCAGGACGACCACGCGGTGGGCGTGCTGCTCTCGCCGGACAGCGGCAAGTCGGTTCGCGCGCTGCTCGCCGCGATGGACACGATCGCGCGGACCGCCGACAAGCTCGAGTCGCGCGACAATCTCCTGTCGGCCCTGCTCCACGATCCGCAGTACAAGGCGATCGCCGACGATCTGCGGGTCGTGGCGCACAACTTTCGAGACGTCTCGGAGCGGGTGGCCCAGGGCCAGGGCCTGCTGGGCCAGCTCACCCGCGACGGCGGCACCGACGGCACGCTGGGCTCGCTGGGCGACGCCACCGCCGACTTCCGCGCTGCGATGGCCAATCTGCGCGCGGTCACCGACCGGCTCAAGCAGGGCGAGGGCACGGTCGGCGCGCTCCTGGAGGACCCGACGGTGTACGAGAACCTCGTGCAGTTCCTGGAGGGCTCGCGGCGGAGCTTCCTGCTGCGGACGCTGATCCGCTCGACGATTGAGTCCGGCGCCGCCGCCGGGAACTCGGGCGGGAGCGGGGGACGCTGATGGCTCGCGACCGGACGACGTATCGCTGCCAGGAGTGCGGCCTCGCCGCGGCCAAGCCCGGCACCTGCCCCGACTGCGCGCGGGGAGGAGCCTACGTGCAGCTGGTCGAGGAACGGGTCGCGCCCGCGCGCGGCCCCGCCCGCGCCGGGGTGACCTCGAGCCGGCCGCAGCCCATCCGCGAGATCTCCGTAGGCGACGGGGGGCACCGGGTCTCGAGCGGCATGGCGGAGCTGGACCGTGTCCTGGGAGGCGGGGTGGTGAACGGGTCGCTGGTCCTGATCGGCGGCGACCCGGGCATCGGCAAGTCCACCCTCCTGCTGCAGGTCAGCCGGATGCTGGCCGAGCGGGCGGGGCCGGTCCTGTACGTCTCGGGCGAGGAGTCGGCCGGCCAGGTGAAGCTGCGGGCCGATCGCCTCGGCCCCTCGCCCGCGGGGCTCTACTTCGTGGCCGAGACCGATCTGGTGACGGTCGAGGCCCACGTGGCCGCCATCCAGCCGAGGATCTTGATCGTGGACTCCATCCAGACCGTGTACCTGCCCGGGCTCGAATCGGCCCCCGGCAGCGTGAGCCAGGTCCGGGAGTGCGGGGCGCGGCTCATGGCCCTGGCCAAGGGGCGGGGGATCGCCACCTTCCTGGTCGGCCACGTGACCAAGGAAGGGGCCATCGCCGGGCCCCGGGTGCTCGAGCACCTCGTGGACACAGTGCTGTACTTCGAGGGAGAGCAGCACCACTCGTATCGAGTGCTGCGGGGGGTCAAGAACCGGTTCGGATCCACCAATGAGATCGGGGTCTTCGAGATGGGCGAGCGGGGCCTGGCCGAGGTCCCGAATCCGTCCGGCTTCTTCCTGGCCGAGCGCCCCAAGGACGCCGCCGGCTCGGTGGTGGTGGCCAGCCTGGAGGGGACCCGCCCCCTCCTGGTCGAGATCCAGGCCCTGGTCACCCCGGCAGGCTTTGGCACCCCGCGTCGTACTGTGCTGGGTGCTGACTACAATCGCGTATGCTTGCTGCTGGCGGTGCTGGAGAAGCGCGTGGGGTTCCCCCTGCAATCGCAGGACGCCTTCGTCAACGTCGCCGGCGGCGCGCGGGTGTCCGAGCCCGCCGCCGACCTGGGACTGGTGCTCGCGGCGGCCTCGAGCTATCTCGACCGCCCACTGCGGGGTGACCTGGTGGTGGTCGGCGAGGTCGGGCTGGCCGGAGAGGTGCGGGCGGTGACCGGGCTCGAAACACGACTCAAGGAAGCGGCAACGCTGGGCTTCACCGCGGCCGTGGTGCCCCAGAGTAGCCTGACGGATCGCGGGGGCTATCCCCTGGACGTGCAGGGCGTGGGGTCGGTGGACGAGGCCGTGAAAGTCCTGCTGGGACCGTGAGGGAGCGATGCAGATAGGTCTGCTCATCGTCCGGACGCTGGTCCTGATGGCGGCCACCGCGGCCGGCTTCGCGCTGGCCCACGCCCTCAACCTGCACCAGCCCTACAACCTGTTCCTCGGCGGCGCCGGCCTGCTGGCCGGCGTGCTCGTCGTCCTGCTGGAGTGGCAGGCCCGGCGCATCCCGGTGGACCGGCTCTTCTGGGGCGCCACCGGCGCCATGCTGGGCGTGGTGCTCGGCCTGGGGCTGGGCACCGCGGTCGAGGCGGTCGTGCCGGGAGCTGGCGCGCTCGGGCGCGGGCTCTTCGCGCTGCTGCTGGGCTACCTGGGCGCGATGGTGACGCTGGCCAAGCGCGACGACCTGGAAGACATGTCGGTCAAGCTCTTCCCCAAGACCGCGGTGGGGCGCCAGGAGGGCGACAAGATCCTGGACACCTCGGTCATCATCGACGGGCGCATCGTGGACGTCTGCCAGACCGGGTTCCTGGCCGGCACCCTCCTGGTGCCCCAGTTCGTGCTGCGCGAGCTGCAGCAGATCGCGGACTCGGCCGACGCGCTCCGCCGCAACCGCGGCAAGCGGGGCTTCGACGTGCTCCAGCGGCTGCAGCGCGTCCCGCGGGTCAGCGTGCGCATCGACGAGGTGGACTTCCCGCAGGTGCGGGAGGTGGATCGCAAGCTGATCGAGCTGGCGCGGGCCACCGGTGGCAAGATCGTCACCAACGACTACAACCTGAACCGGGTGGCGGAGCTCTCGGGCGTCGCGGTGCTCAACATCAACGAGCTCGCCAACGCGCTCAAGCCGGTGGTGCTGCCCGGCGAGCCGCTGCACGTCCACATCGTGAAGGAAGGCAAGGAAGCGAACCAGGGCGTCGCGTATCTCGACGACGGCACCATGGTGGTGGTGGAGCACGGCAAGCGCCTGATCGGCCAGACGGTGGACGTGACCGTGACCACGATCTACCAGACCGCGGCCGGTCGCATGATCTTTGCCCGGCAGCGGGACGAGGAGAGCGCGCCGCGGTGACCTACGCCATCGTGCCGGCGGGAGGCCTGGGCACGCGCATGGGCTCCCGCCGGCCCAAGCAATATCTCCGTCTGGGTCGCGTGCCGATCCTCGTCGCGACCCTGAGGGCGTTGGCCCGGGCGCGGGGCATCGCGGGCATCGTGGTGGCGGTGCCGGAGGCGCACGTGACGGAGACGCGCCGGGTCCTGGCGCGGCTGCGCGTGCCCCGGATCCTCGACGTGGTGGCCGGCGGCGCCGACCGGCAGGAGTCGGTGTGGCGGGCGCTCCAGCGGGTACCCGACCTCGCCGAGCACGTGCTGGTGCACGACGCGGTTCGCCCCTTCATCGACGCGGCGCTGGTGGCGCGGGTGCTGGCCGCCGCGGCGTCGGGCGGCGCGGCCACCTGCGGGATTCCGGTGCGGGAGACCGTGAAGCGGGTGGGTGACCGCGGCGAGATCGAGGCCACCATTCCACGGCAGGGACTCTGGCTCACCCAGACCCCGCAGGCCTTTACACGCGCGCTACTCTGGGAGGCCCACGACAAGGCGCGACGGGACGGCTTCGCGGGGACGGACGACGCGGTGCTCGTGGAGCGGATGGGTGTGACCGTGGCCATGGTGGCGGGGCTCGGGCAGAACCTCAAGATCACGACACCGGAGGATCTCCAGACGGCCCGAGCCTGGGTCGCGCCCCGCCGCCGGGCATGACGGAGACCCGATCCGGGCTGGGCTTCGACCTGCATCCCCTGGTCGAGGGGAGGCCGCTGGTGCTGGGAGGCGTGACGGTGCCCGCCGCGCGCGGTCTGGGCGGGCATTCCGACGCCGACGTGCTCACGCACGCGGTCTGCGAGGCGCTGCTCGGCTCGCTGGCGCTGGGGGACCTCGGACGGCTGTTCCCGGACACCGATCCGCGCTACAAAGGAGCCTCGAGTCTGGGTCTGCTGCAGTCGGTGATGGACCTGATCGCCGCCAAGGGAGCTCGCGTGGTCAATGTCGATGTCACGGTGATCTGCCAGGCGCCGCGCCTGGCCGCCTTCCTGCCCGAGATGGCCAAGCAGCTCGCCTCGACCATGGGCCTCGGACCGGACCGGATCAGCGTGAAGGCCAAGAGCCCGGAGCACCTTGGCCTCCTCGGCCGCGAGGAGGGCATCGCGTCGATGGCGGTGGTCGCGGTCGAAGTGCCCTGAGCGAAAGGAGGCGGGGGTGGCCCTGCGGATCTACAACACGCTGACGCGCAAGAAGGAGGAGTTCGTTCCCCTCACGCCGGGACGCGTCGGGATCTACGTCTGCGGCGTCACGGTGTACGACTACTCCCACGTGGGCCACGCGCGCAGCGCTCTCGCCTTCGACATGATCCGCCGCTACCTGCTCTTCCGCGGCTACCAGGTGAAGTTCGTCCGGAACTTCACCGACGTCGACGACAAGATCATCCAGCGCGCCCAGCGCGAGGGCGTGACGGCGCCAGGAGATCTCCGAGCGCTACGTGGCCGCGGAGCGCGAGGACATGGCCGCGCATCGGCGTCCTCGCCCCCGACGTGTACTCGAAGGCGACCGATCACATCCCGCAGATGGTCGCGCTCATCGAGCGCCTGGTCGCCAAGGGCCTCGCCTATCCCGTCGACGGCGACGTCTACTTCGAGGTCGCGCCGGTTTCCCGCCTATGGGCGGCTGTCGGGCAAGAATCTCGACGAGCTGGTCTCGGGCGCCCGCGTCGAGATCGACGAGCGCAAGCGCGACCCGCGGGACTTCGCCCTCTGGAAGGGCGCCAAGCCCGGCGAGCCGTCGTGGCCGAGCCCGTGGGGACCGGGTCGGCCCGGCTGGCACATCGAGTGCTCGGCCATGGCCATCCAGTACCTGGGCGAGACGTTCGACCTGCACGGGGGCGGCGAGGACCTGATCTTCCCGCACCACGAGTGCGAGATCGCCCAGGCGGAGGGCGCGACCGGCAAGCCCTTCGTGCGGTGCTGGATGCACAATGGGCTGCTCAACCTCGGCACCGAGAAGATGTCGAAGTCGCTGGGCAATACGCTGACGATCCGCGAGCTGGTCAAGCGCCACGAGCCCGACGCCATGCGCCTCTACCTGCTCGGCGCGCACTACCGCCACCCGCTCGACTTCGCCGAGGAGCGCATCGCCGAGTCGGCGCGAGGCGCTGGCCCGGCTGCGCGCGCTCGTGACGGAGGCGGAGCGCATGGCCGGCCGGGGCACTCCCGCGCCCGGCCCCGACGGCGGCCTGCTCGAGGACGTGGCAGCGCACCGCGCGCGCTTCGAGGCGGCGATGGACGACGACTTCAACGCCCCGCAGGCGCTGGGCGTGCTCTTCGACCTCGCCCGGGTGCTGCACGGGGCGCGGGAGCAGGTCGCGCAGGGCGCCATCGGGGCGGGCGCGTTCCTGCTGGGGGTGGGCGAGCTGGTGGTCGCTGGCGCGAGTGCTGGGGCTCCTCGAGGGCGTGCGCAAGGAGGCCGCCGTCGACCCGCAGCTCAAGGCGCGGATCGAGTCGATCGTGTACCTGCGGCAGGAGGCGCGGCGGCAGCGCGACTTCGCGGAGGCGGACCGGCTCCGGGATGAGCTGGGCCGTCTGGGCGTGACCATCGAGGACACCCGGGACGGGACGACCTGGAAGCTCACGTCGTGACGCGCGACATGCCTCCCCGGCAGAGCCCCCCGGACGACAGCCCGCCGCTCTTCGGCCGCAACCCGGTGCTCGAGCTGCTGCGTTCGGGGAGCCGGCGGGTGGAGGAGATCGCGATCATCTCGGAGGGCCGCGGCCCCGCCCTGCACGAGCTGCTCGGGCTCGCCAAGCGGCAGGGCGTGAAGATCTCCTACCGCACCCGCGACCAGCTCACCGCGATGGCGGGCGACGTCCACCACCAGGGGGTGGTGGCTCGGGTCGCGGGCGCCAGCTACGCGGCGCTCGCCGATCTGCTCGAGATCCCGGGGGAGCGCGGGCAGCCAGCGTTCTTCCTGGCCCTGGACCAGGTGCAGGATCCCCGGAACCTCGGGGCGGTGCTCCGCACCGCGGAGGCCACCGGAGCCCACGGGGTCATCGTGCCCAAGCATCACGCCGCGGGCCTGACGGGAGCGGCGGCGAAGTCCGCAATGGGAGCCGCCGAGCTGATTCCGGTCGCCCGTGAAACGAACCTGGTCAATGCGCTGGAAGTACTCAAGAAAGAAGGCGTGTGGACGGTGGGAGCGGTCCCGACGGGCGGGAAGCTCCCGTGGGAGCTGGACTTGACCGGTCCGATCTGCCTGGTCCTGGGCGGGGAGGGGAGGGCCTCCGGCCGCTCGTGGCCAAGAGCTGCGACTTCGTGGCGAGTCTCCCGATGCGCGGTCGGCTCGAATCGCTGAACGTTTCGGCCGCGGCGGCCGTCCTGTGTTACGAGGTTCTCCGCCAGCGGAGCGGCAACAAAGGACTTGACAGAAAACCCTTGACTTGATGGGGCCCCAAACCTAAAGTGAGGGTTTGCGACTGCTGGCGTAGCTCAGGTGGTAGAGCAACTGCCTTGTAAGCAGTGGGTCGGGGGTTCGAATCCTCCCGCCAGCGCCAGTACTATCAAGGGGTTACGATCAGGCGTGTAACCGGGGAGATACCCAAGTGGCCAAAGGGGGCAGACTGTAAATCTGCTGGCGAACGCCTTCGGAGGTTCAAATCCTCCTCTCCCCACCACCACTTTTGCAATTGTGACTGATATCGAGCGCGGCAGGACCACGGGCGGGAATAGCTCAGCGGTAGAGCGCCAGCCTTCCAAGCTGGGGGTCGCGGGTTCGAATCCCGTTTCCCGCTCCACCCGTGTCCCTGGGATCGCGCACAGGACGAGGCTCGGCATTCAGGCCCCATGTAGCGTTCAGGCCCATGTAGCTCAGTCGGCAGAGCGCGTCCTTGGTAAGGACGAGGTCTCCGGTTCAATCCCGGACATGGGCTCCATCAACCGCGACCGGTAAGGTTACGAGGAGGTCCCCCGGATGGCCAAGCAGAAGTTTGACCGGACGAAGCCGCACGTGAACATTGGGACGATTGGGCACATCGATCACGGGAAGACGACGCTGACGAGTGCGATCACGAAGGTGCTGCACACGAAGTTCAACGCGGTAGCGGTGCGGGACTTCGGGACGATCGACAATGCGCCGGAGGAGCGGGAGCGGGGGATCACGATCGCGGTGTCGCACGTGGAGTACGAGACGGCGAACCGGCACTACGCGCACATCGACTGCCCGGGGCACGCGGACTACATCAAGAACATGATCACGGGGGCGGCGCAGATGGACGGGGCGATCCTGGTGGTCGCCGCGAACGATGGGCCGATGCCGCAGACGCGGGAGCACGTGTTGCTGGCGCGGCAGGTGAACGTGCCGAGCCTGGTGGTGTTCATGAACAAGTGCGACATGGTGGACGATCCGGAGATCCTGGACCTGGTGGAGCTGGAGGTGCGGGAGCTCTTGAAGAAGTATCAGTTCCCGGGGGACGACATTCCGGTGATCCGGGGGTCGGCGCTGGGGGCGATGGAGAAGCCGGACGACGCGAAGGCGTCGGAGAGCATCTGGAAGCTGATGGAGGCGGTGGACAGCTACATTCCGACACCGCCGCGGCCGGTGGACAAGCCGTTCCTGATGCCGATCGAGGACATTTTCACGATCACGGGGCGGGGGACGGTGGTGACGGGGCGGGTGGAGCGGGGGATTGTCAAAGTCGGGGAAGAGATCGAGATCGTGGGGATGCAGGCGGAGACGAAGAAGTCGGTGGTGACGGGGGTGGAGATGTTCCGGAAGCTCTTAGATGAGGGGCGGGCGGGGGACAACATCGGGGCGCTGCTCCGAGGGATCGATAAGGACGAGGTGGAGCGGGGGCAGGTGCTGGCGAAGCCCGGCTCGATCAAGCCGCACAAGAAGTTCAAGGCGGAGGTGTACGTGCTGGGCAAGGACGAGGGGGGGCGGCACACGCCGTTCTTCAACGGGTACCGGCCGCAGTTCTACTTCCGGACGACGGACGTGACGGGGGTGTGCACGCTGCCGGGGGGGGTGGAGATGGTGATGCCGGGGGACAACGTGACGATGGCGATCGAGCTGATCCAGCCGATCGGGATGGAGAAGGAGCTGCGGTTCGCGATCCGCGAGGGTGGCCGGACGGTAGGCGCGGGCGTGGTCGCGGAGATCGTGGAGTAGGTCATGCGCGACATCATCTCCCTCGCGTGCACCAACTGCCAGCGACGCAACTATTCGACGACCAAGAACCGGCGGACGCATCCCGACCGGATGGAGATCAAGAAGTTTTGCAAGTGGTGCCGGAAGCACTTCGTGCACAAGGAATCGAAGTAGCGGACGGTTCGGAGGCGTGTAGCTCTAACGGCTAGAGCACCGGACTCCAAATCCGGGGGATGGGGGTTCGAATCCCTCCACGCCTGCCAGACTGCGAGATCGTGAGCGAATGGATTTCTTGAAGCGGGTGAAGGAGTTTTTCCAGGAAGTGGCGGCGGAATTTCGGCGAGTGAATTGGCCCAGTCGTAACGACGTGGCGGCGTCCACGATGGTGGTGCTGGTCGTGGTGTTCGTCCTCGCGATGTATCTGGGCGCGGTCGACGTGGGCCTGTCGCGCCTGGTGGAGGTCATTCTGAAATGAGCGAGACGGGTACCACCGCGAAGCAGTGGTTCGTCGTCCACACCTACTCGGGGTTCGAGAACAAGGTGGCGTCCGGCATCGAGTCTCGCGCCAAGATCTTCGGGCTGCAGGACATGATCGGGCGCGTGATCGTGCCGACCGAGAAGGTGCGGGAGATCCGCAAGAGCAAGAAGATCGAGACCGAGCAGAAGTTCTTCCCGGGCTACCTCCTGGTGGAGATGGAGCTCACGGACGACACCTGGCATCTCGTCCGCTCCACTCCCAAGGTCACCGGATTCGTCGGATCGGGCAGCAAGCCGGTGGCCCTGCCTCCGGAGGAGGTCGAGGGCATCCTGCGGCAGATGGAGGAGGGCGCCGAGAAGCCCAAGCTCAAGTCCACCTTCCAGAAGGGGGACAAGGTGCGGGTCATCGAGGGGCCGTTCGTGAACTTCCAGGGCGCGATCGACGACTTGAATCCGGAGCGCGGCAAGCTCAAGGTCATGGTGGCCATCTTCGGGCGGCTCACCCCCGTCGAGCTCGAGTACTACCAGGTGGAGAGGCTCTAGCATGGCGAAGAAAGTCCAGGCGATGGTGAAGCTGCAGATCACGGCCGGCAAGGCCAACCCGTCGCCCCCGGTGGGTCCCGCCCTCGGCCAGCACGGCGTCAACATCATGGAGTTCTGCAAGGGCTTCAACGCCCAGACGAGCTCCCAGGAAGGCCTCATCCTGCCGGTGGTGGTCACGATCTACCAGGACCGCTCGTTCACCTTCGTGGTCAAGACGCCGCCGGCGCCGGTGCTGCTCAAGCGCGCGGCGGGCATCGCGAAGGCCTCCGCGATCCCTCACAAGGACAAGATCGGCAAGGTGACGCGCGCCCAGGTGCGCGAGATCGCCCAGACCAAGCTGGTGGACCTGAACACGGACTCCATTGAGTCCGCGATGCGCACCATCGAAGGCACCGCCCGCAGCATGGGGATCGAAGTCGTCTAGGGCAGGGCACGAAAGCAAAGCCGCGAACGGTCGTCCGCGGCCGGGGGGAGTGCGGGGGCCATTTCGGGGCCCCCGCAGCTGAAGAGCTTGAAGAAGTAAACGGTTATCAGCGGATCGGCAGCCGGCAGAACGAACGGCAGGACGAAGCAGGACACGGGAGCCCAAGATGCCAGCGACGAGCAAGAAGCTGAAGGCGGCCGAGTCGATCTTCGACCGGGAGAAGGACTACTCGGTCGAGGAGGCGTTCGGCATCCTCAAGAAGCTGCCCAACGCCAAGTTCGACGAGTCGGTGGACATGTCCCTCCGGCTCGGGGTCGATCCCAAGCACGCCGACCAGATGGTGCGGGGCGCGATCGTGCTGCCCCACGGCATCGGCAAGGCGGTGCGGGTCGCGGTCTTCGCCAAGGGCGAGAAGGATCGGGAGGCGCGGGATGCGGGGGCCGACGTGGTCGGCGCCGAGGACCTGGTCGAGAAGATCCAGGGCGGCTTCATGGACTTCGACTCGACGATCGCCACCCCCGATCTCATGGGCCAGGTGGGCCGGCTCGGCAAGGTGCTGGGGCCGCGCGGCCTCATGCCGAACCCGAAGCTCGGCACCGTGACCTTCGACGTGGCGCGGGCGGTGCGCGAGGTGAAGGCGGGCAAGGTCGAGTTCCGCGTGGACAAGGCGGGCAACGTGCACGTGCCGGTCGGGAAGAAGTCGTTCCAGGAGCCCCACCTGATCGCGAACGCGCTGGCGCTGCTCGAGGCCATCGTGCGGGCCAAGCCCGCCGCGGCCAAGGGCCAGTACCTGCGCTCGGTCACGCTGTCGTCCACCATGGGGCCGGGGATCCACCTCGATCCGCAGCGGGTGGCGAACCTGTTCAAGAAGGCGCTATAGGGAGCCGCGAGTGCCCACTCAAGAGAAGGCGCAAAGCGTCGCGGCCCTGCGGGAGCGTCTGGGGACCGCCAAGACCGCGGTCCTCACCGAGTACCGCGGCCTCACCGTCCGCCAGCTCGCCGACCTGCGCAAGCAGCTCAAGGCGGCGGCGGCCGAATACAAGGTGGTGAAGAACCGGCTGGCGCGGCTGGCCGTGAAGGATACGGACCTGGGGCCCCTGGACAGCCACTTCAAGGGCCCCACCGGGCTCGTGTTCACCACGAAGGATCCGGTGCCGGTGGCAAAGGCGCTCCAGAACTTCGTGCGGGCGAACCCGCTCCTCACCATCAAGGTGGGCTTCGTCGAGGGCAAGCTGGTCCAGCCCGCGGAGTTGAAGGCGCTGGCCGACCTCCCGTCGAAGGAAGCGCTGCGGAGCCAGCTGGTGGGGGCGCTGCAGGGGCCGGCGTCGCAATTGGTATCGCTGCTGACCGCTCCCCAGCGGGAGCTGGTCCGGGTTCTCGAGGCGCGGAGCCAGAGCGCCGCTCAGTAGGCCGACCGGGTCGTAGTCAACCACGACGTAGCATTCACAGGAGGCAGGCGAGATGGCGGCGAATATCGACGAGATCGCGGAGAAGCTGGACACGCTGACGCTGTTGGAGGCGGCCCAGCTTTCGAAGCTGCTGCAGGAGAAGTGGGGCGTGTCGGCGGCGGCGGCGGTGGCGGTGGCCGCTCCGGCGGCGGGCGGCGCGGCGGCGGGTGCGGCGGCCGAGGAGAAGACCGAGTTCGATCTGATGCTCAACGCGGCGGGCGAGAAGAAGATCCAGGTCATCAAGGTCGTGCGCGAGCTGACCGGTCTCGGGCTGAAGGAAGCCAAGGACCTGGTGGATGGAGCGCCCAAGGCGGTGAAGGAGAAGGTGAGCAAGGCGGAAGCGGCGGACATGAAGAAGAAGCTCGAGGAGGTCGGCGCGACGGTGGAAGTCAAATAACCTCCGCGGCGGAGTGACTCAGACCGGGGAATCGGTGTCCGGTTCCCCGTTGACACCAACGTGTCGCCGCTGGGCGCGGCTCCGGACTCCCCGGAGTGCGTGACGGCGGCGGGTCGAACCCAGCCCTGCGGCAAACGGGGCGCGGAGGGTGTATGGCGCACAACATCGAGTGCGGGCGCCGGGTCCGCAAGGACTTCGGCAAGATCCCGTCCATCGTCGAGATTCCGAATCTCATCGAGATCCAGCAGCAGTCCTACGAGCAGTTTCTCCAGAAGGAGATCGCGCCCGAGCGGCGCGACGAGACGGGACTGCAGGCGGTCTTCAAGTCGGTGTTCCCGATCCAGGACTACAACGGGAACGCCATGCTCGAGTTCCACAGCTACCACTTCGGCGATCCCAAGTACACGGTCGAGGAGTGCCACGACCGGGGCATGACCTTCGCGATCCCCCTGAAGGTGACGCTGCGGCTCAAGGTCATCGACAACGACAAGGAAGCCAAGACCCAGACCGTGCGCGAGGTGCGGGAGCAGGAGGTGTATCTCGGCGAGCTGCCGCTCATGACCGAGAAGGGCACCTTCATCATCAACGGCACCGAGCGGGTGGTGGTCTCGCAGCTCCAGCGCTCCGCGGGCGTGTTCTTCGACGACGACAAGGGCAAGACGGTCGCCTCGGGCAAGCTGCTGTTCTCGGCCCGGGTGATCCCCTACCGCGGCTCGTGGGTGGAGTTCGAGTTCGACGCCAACGACATCCTCTACGTGCGGGTGGACCGGCGGCGCAAGATGCTCGCCACCGCGTTCCTGCGCGCGTTCTGGTTCCTCGAGAAGGGCGTGATCCTCTCCGACGAGGAGATCCTCGGCCAGTTCTACGAGGCGGAGGAGGTGCTCTCCTTCGAGGACCGGATGGCCTGGGTGAAGCTCTCCCCCGAGGTCCACAACGGGGCCAAGGTCGGCGACGACGTCAAGGCGCCCCGCGCCAAGGAAGCGATCGTCCAGGCGGGCAAGACCCTGAACCCGAAGATCATCGAGAAGCTCGTCGAGGCCGGCATCACCAAGATCCCGGTCAAGGCGGAGTCGCTGGTGGGCCGCCGGACCGGCGGGCGGGTGGTGGACGCGGAGACCGGCGAGGTCCTGGTCGAGACGAACCAGGAGATCACCGCCACGCTCCTGGCCCAGATCATGGGGCGCCGGGTGGCCCCCTTCAAGCTGCTCGCGATGGTGCCGGGCAAGACGGACGGCTCGCTGTACGAGACGCTCTCGCGCGACCACTTCAAGAATCCGGACGAGGCCCTGGTGGAGATCTACCGGCGGCTGCGCCCCGGCGATCCGCCCACCGTGGAGTCGGCCCGCGCGCTGTTCCGCGGCATGTTCATCGATCCGCGCCGCTACGACCTGGCCCGCGTCGGCCGCTTCATGATCAACAAGAAGCTCGGCATCGGGGCCAACCTCAACATCAAGACCCTCCGCAGCGAGGACGTGGTCTACGTGATACGGCACCTGTTCCAGGTCAAGCTCGGGAGCAAGCCGACCGACGACATCGACCACCTCGGCAACCGGCGCGTCCGCTCGGTGGGCGAGCTGCTCGAGAACCAGTTCCGCGTCGGTCTCACCCGCATGGAGCGCGCGGTCAAGGAGCGGATGTCGATCTCCGACATCACCAACCTGATGCCGCACGACCTCATCAACGCCAAGCCGGTCTCGGCGGTGGTGAAGGAGTTCTTCGGCTCCTCCCAGCTCAGCCAGTTCATGGACCAGACGAACCCCCTGGCCGAGCTGACCCACAAGCGCCGGCTCTCCGCCCTGGGCCCGCGCGGCCTGTCGCGGGAGCGCGCCGGGTTCGAGGTGCGCGACGTGCACCCGACCCACTACGGGCGCATCTGTCCGATCGAGACGCCGGAAGGCCCGAACATCGGCCTGATCAGCTCGCTCAGCACCTACGCGCGCATCAATGAATTTGGTTTCATCGAGACGCCCTATCGGAAGGTCGAGAAGGGCAGCGTGCTGCCCGGCGATCCGGTGTACCTCACCGCGCTCGAGGAAGAGCGCTACGTCATCGCGCAGGCCAACGCGTCGATGAACGAGCAGGGCCGCTTCATGCAGGACCGGGTCTCGGCCCGGAAGGGCGGCGAGTACAAGATGGTGGCGCCGGACGAGATCCACTTCATCGACATCTCGCCCAAGCAGCTCGTCTCGGTGGCGGCGGCGATGGTGCCGTTCCTCGAGAACGACGACGCCAACCGGGCCCTCATGGGCGCCAACATGCAGCGGCAGGCGGTCCCGCTGCTGCAGCCGGAGGCGCCGCTGGTCGGCACCGGCATGGAGCACATCGTGGCCCGCGACTCGGGCGCGGTGGTGCTGGCCCGCCGCCCGGGAGTGGTCGAGTACGTCTCGGCCAACCGCATCGTGGTGCGGGCGGAGACGCGCTCCAAGAAGGCGGATCCGGTCCAGGACCTGCCGCTCGACATCTACAACCTGACCAAGTATCGCCGCTCGAACCAGAACACCTGCATCAACCAGCGCCCGATCGTGGGCAAGGGGGATCGGGTGAAGGCGGGCGACGTGATCGGCGACGGGCCGGCCACCGACCAGGGGGAGCTGGCCCTGGGCCGCAACGTGCTGGTGGCCTTCATGCCGTGGGGCGGGTACAACTTCGAGGACGCGATCCTGGTCTCGGAGCGCCTGGTCAAGGACGACCGCTATACCTCGATCCACATCGAGGAGTTCGAGGTCCAGGCCCGCGACACCAAGCTGGGTAAGGAAGAGGTCACCCGCGACATTCCCAACGTCTCGGAAGAGGCCCTCAAGGACCTCGACGAGTCGGGCATCGTGCGGATCGGGGCCAAGGTGAAGGCCGGCGACATCCTCGTCGGCAAGATCACCCCGAAGGGCGAGACCCAGCTCACCCCGGAAGAGAAGCTGCTGCGCGCGATCTTCGGCGAGAAGGCGGGCGACGTGCGCGACACCTCGCTGACGGTGCCCCCGGGCATCGAGGGCACGGTGGTGGACGTGAAGGTGTTCTCCCGTCGCGGGGTGGACAAGGACGACCGCGCCAAGTCGATCGAGGACGAGGAGATCGCGGGCCTGGAGAAGGACTACCAGGACGAGATCGCCATGGTCGAGATGGAGCGCGACCAGAAGCTCAAGAACCTGCTGTTCGGCAAGACCCTGGTCGGCGACCTGATCGACCCGACCACCAAGGAGCGGCTCACCAAGAAGGGCGACAAGATCGACCGCCCGGACATGGACAACCTGTCCTGGCACGAGCTGAAGAAGATCAAGATCAAGGAGGACGAGGGCCTGACGGTCACGGTGAAAAAGATCGAGGACCTCGCCGACGACCAGATCGCGTTCTTCGACCGGATGCTGGAGGAGCGCGTGGGCCGGCTGCGCCGCGGCGACGACTTGCCGCCGGGCGTGATCAAGATGGTGAAGGTCTACGTGGCGGTGAAGCGGAAGCTCTCGGTGGGCGACAAGATGGCGGGCCGCCACGGCAACAAGGGCGTGGTCTCGCGCATCCTGCCCCAGGAGGACATGCCGTACCTCCCCGACGGCACGCCGGTGGAGATCGTGCTGAACCCGCTCGGGGTGCCGTCCCGGATGAACGTGGGGCAGATCCTCGAGACCCATCTCGGCTGGGCGGCCCGGGCCCTGGGGCTCTGGGTGGCGAGCCCGGTCTTCGACGGGGCCACCGAGGAAGAGATCCGCACCCACCTGGGTGACGCGGGCCTGCCGTCGACCGGCAAGACCCTGCTCTTCGACGGGCGCACCGGGAAGTCGTTCCACCAGGAAGTCACGGTGGGCTACATCTACATGCTCAAGCTGGCCCACCTGGTCGACGACAAGATGCACGCTCGCTCCATCGGCCCCTACTCGCTGGTCACGCAGCAGCCCCTGGGCGGCAAGGCCCAGTTCGGCGGCCAGCGATTCGGCGAGATGGAGGTCTGGGCGCTGGAAGCCTACGGCGCCGCCCACACCCTGCAGGAGATGCTGACCGTCAAGTCGGACGACGTGGAAGGACGGAACCGGATCTACGAGGCCATCGTGAAGGGAGAGAACTTCCTGGAGCCGGGCACGCCGGAGTCCTTCAACGTGCTCGTGAAGGAGCTGCAGAGCTTGGCGCTGGACGTGGAGCTCATCCCGAAGGACGGCAAGAAGCCGTCGTAAGGAGATTCATAGAATGCTGACGGACCGGCCTTTCGGCAGCCTGGTACGCGAGGACAAGCCTGCCAAGGACCTGTGGGGCATCCTGGATCGTCACCCGAAGCCGCTGAGCTTCGGGGCGATCCGTATCAAGCTCGCATCGCCGCAGAAGATTCGCGACTGGTCGCACGGGGAAGTCAAGAAGCCGGAGACCATCAACTACCGGACCTTCAAGCCGGAGCGCGACGGGCTGTTCTGCGCCCGTATCTTCGGCCCGACCAAGGACTACGAGTGCGCGTGCGGCAAGTACAAGCGCATGAAGTTTGCGGGCGTCATCTGCGACAAGTGCGGCGTCGAGGTCACCCGGGCGCGCGTGCGTCGCGAGCGCATGGGCCACATCGAGCTGGCCTCCCCGGTCTCCCACGTGTGGTTCTTCAAGGGTCTGCCCTCGCGGATCGGGCAGCTCCTCGACATGTCGCTGCGCGAGCTCGAGAAGATCCTCTACTTCGAGGAGTACGTGGTCGTCGATCCCGGCAAGGTGCCCGGGCTCAAGAAGAAGGATCTGCTGTCGGTGGACCGCGTCCGCAAGCTGACCGAGGAGCACGGCCACGAGGCGTTCTCCGCCGGCATGGGCGCGGAGGCCATCCGGGAGCTGCTGCGCGGCATGGACATGGACGTGCTCGCCCGTGAGCTGCGCGCCGGGATGGGCGTGGAGACGTCGGCCCAGAAGAAGAAGAAGATCGTCAAGCGCCTCAAGGTGGTGGAGGCGTTCCTCAAGTCCGGCAACCAGCCGGAGTGGATGATCCTCGAGGTCCTGCCGGTCATCCCGCCCGAGTTGCGCCCCCTGGTGCCGCTCGACGGCGGCCGCTTCGCGACCTCGGACCTGAACGACCTCTACCGGCGCGTGATCAACCGGAACAACCGGCTGAAGCGCCTGATGGAGCTCCGCGCCCCCGAGATCATCATCCGCAACGAGAAGCGGATGCTGCAGGAGGCGGTGGACGCCCTCTTCGACAACGGGCGGCGGGGCCGCGTCATCACCGGTCCCAACAACCGCCCGCTCAAGTCGCTGTCCGACACCCTCAAGGGCAAGCAGGGTCGCTTCCGGCAGAATCTGCTCGGCAAGCGCGTGGACTACTCCGGGCGCTCGGTCATCGTGGTGGGCCCGTACCTCAAGCTGCACCAGTGCGGCCTGCCCAAGAAGATGGCGCTCGAGCTGTTCAAGCCATTCATCCTCCGCAAGCTGGAGGAGCGCGGCATCGCCTCGTCGATCAAGGCGGCCAAGAAGTACGTGGAGAAGGAGCGCCCCGAGGTGTGGGACATCCTGGAGGAGGTCATCCAGGAGCATCCGGTGCTGCTGAACCGGGCGCCCACGCTGCACCGGCTGGGTATCCAGGGCTTCGAGCCCATCCTGGTCGAGGGCAAGGCCATCGAGATCCACCCCCTCGTCTGCACCGCGTTCAATGCGGACTTCGACGGCGACCAGATGGCGGTGCACGTGCCGCTCTCCATGGAAGCGCAGATGGAGACGCAGGTGCTCATGCTCTCCGCCAACAACATCCTGTCGCCCTCCAACGGGGCGCCGGTGGCGGTGCCGACCCAGGACATGGTGTTCGGCATCTACTACATGACCAAGGAGCGCCCGGGGTCCAAGGGCGAGGGCCGGCTCTTCGCGGATTCGGAGGACCTCCGGATCGCCTACGACAACGAGGATGTCGACCTGCAGGCCCGCATCCGCCTGCGCTACAACGGCAGCATCATCGAGACCACGGTGGGGCGCACCCTCTTCAACGAGATCGTCCCGGAGCCGCTGCGCTTCCTGAACAAGGAGCTGAAGAAGAAGGAGATCGGCCAGCTGATCTCCGATTGCTACAACCGCCTCGGCAACGAGGCGACCGTCACCTTCCTCGACGAGCTGAAGGACATCGGATTCCGCTACGCGACCCTGTCCGGGCTCAGCATCGGCATCGTGGACATGCACGTGCCCTCGGCCAAGGGCGAGATCATCGGGCGCGCCCGCCAGAACGTCAACGAGGTGGAGCAGCAGTACCAGGACGGCGTCATCACCAACGGCGAGCGCTACAACAAGGTCGTCGACATCTGGGCCCACGTGACCGAGCAGATCGCGGACCAGCTCTTCAAGGAGATGGAGGTGCGCGCCGACAACGGCGACTTCAACCCCATCTTCATGATGGCCGACTCCGGGGCCCGGGGCTCCAAGCAGCAGATCCGTCAGCTCGCGGGCATGCGCGGGCTCATGGCCAAGCCGAGCGGCGAGGTCATCGAGACCCCGATCACGTCGAACTTCCGCGAGGGCCTCACCGTGCTGGAGTACTTCACGTCGACCCACGGCGCCCGCAAGGGCCTGGCCGACACCGCGCTGAAGACGGCGGACTCCGGCTACCTCACCCGCCGGCTGGTGGACGTGGCCCAGGACGTCATCATCTCCGAGTACGACTGCGGCACCGTGAAGTACATCGAGGCCTCGCCGCTCATCGAGGGTGGCGACATCATCCAGTCGCTCCGCGACCGGGTGCTGGGCCGGGTGGCCGCGGGCGACATCCGCGACCCCTACACCGGTGAGATCATCGCGCAGGCCAACACCGAGATCGTGGAGGACCTGGCCCAGAAGATCGAGGACTCGGGCCTCGAGCGGGTCCGCATCCGGTCCGCCCTCACCTGCGAGTCCAAGCGGGGCATCTGCGTGATGTGCTACGGGCGCAACCTGGGCACCGGCAACCTGGCCGAGCTCGGGGAGGCGGTCGGCATCATCGCGGCCCAGTCCATCGGCGAGCCGGGCACCCAGCTCACGATGCGGACCTTCCACATCGGCGGCACCGCGAGCAAGGTCGTGGCCACCTCCCGGCACGACGCCAAGAACCCCGGCGTGCTGACCTACCACAACATCCGGTGGGTCGAGAACCGCGACGGGGAAGTCGTGGCCCTGAACCGAAACGGCGAGGTGATCCTGCACGACGAGAAGGGCCGCGAGAAGGAGAGGTATCCGGTCGTCCCCGGCGCCAAGATCAAGTTCCGGGACGGGGCCCGGGTGCCCAAGGGCGGCGTCACCATCCTGGAGTGGGACCCGTTCACGACCCCGATCCTCACCGAGGTGACGGGCACCATCGCTTTCCGGGACGTGATGGACGAGGTCACGATTCGCGAGGAGATCGACGAGGTCACCGGTCTGGCCCAGCGGGTCATCATCGAGGATCCGGAGAACAAGCTGCAGCCGCGGGTGTCGGTGAAGGCCCCCGCGGGGAGCGCCGAGGCCCCGGGAGCGGTGGACGCGCTGGGCGAGACGCGCGGCCGTTACATGCTGCCGGTGGGCGCCTACCTGCTGGTGGGCGACGGAGCCGACGTGCACGCGGGCGACATCATCGCCAAGATCCCGCGGGAGTCGACCAAGACCAAGGACATCACCGGCGGTCTGCCGCGGGTGGCCGAGCTGTTCGAGGCGCGCAAGCCCCGCGAGCAGGCGGTCATCACCGAGATCGACGGAGTGGTGGAGTTCGCCGGGTTCGTGAAGGGCATGCGCAAGATGATCATCCGCGCCGACGACAGCGAGACGAAGGAGTACCTGATCCCGAGCGGCAAGCACATCTCGGTCCGCGAAGGCGACCGGGTGAAGGCGGGAGAGGCCCTCATGGGCGGTTCGCCGAACCCGCACGACTACCTGGCCGTGCTCGGCGACCGGGAGCTGCAGCGCTATCTCGTGAACGAGGTGCAGGAGGTCTACCGGCTGCAGGGCGTGACCATCAACGACAAGCACATCGAGATCATCGTGCGCCAGATGCTCCGGCGCGTGCGCATCGAGGAGGTCGGCGGCACCGAGTTCGTGGTCGGCGAGCTGGTGGACAAGTTCGTCTTCCAGGACGAGAACGACAAGGCGGGCGCCGCGGGCAAGTCGCCCGCCACCGCCCAGCCGGTGCTTCTGGGCATCACCAAGGCGTCGCTGTCCACCGACAGCTTCATCTCGGCCGCGTCCTTCCAGGAGACCACCCGGGTCCTGACCGAGGCCGCCATCAGCGGCAAGGTCGACGACCTCCGCGGGCTCAAGGAGAACGTGATCGTGGGTCGCCTCATCCCGGCCGGAACCGGGCTCAGCAACTACACCCGGGTCGAGCTGCTGAGCCAGGGCGCCGAGGGGGAGGTCCCGGTCGAGGTGGTGGCCGAGGTCGCTCCCGACCTGGCCGATGCGGTGGACGGAGACGACGACACGGTGGCCGAGGCCGGCTAGGACCGGCCCGGAAGGGGCGATTGACAAACGTGCACTCGTCAGATATAAAGTTAGGGTTTTGGCCCTATTGAGGCCATGAGAAAGTCGATGACGAACTATGCCAACGATTAACCAGCTGGTGCGGCAGGGCCGCGAGGCGGTGCGCAAGAAGTCCAAGACGCCCGCCATGGAGTCCTGTCCCCAGAAGCGTGGGGTGTGCATTCGCGTGTACACCACGACGCCGAAGAAGCCGAACTCGGCCCTCCGGAAGGTCGCGCGGGTGCGCCTGACCAACGGGCTCGAGGTGACGTCCTATATTCCCGGGGTCGGCCACAATCTGCAGGAGCACTCGATCGTGCTCATCCGTGGCGGCCGAGTGAAGGATCTGCCCGGTATCCGCTATCACATCATCCGGGGATCGCTGGACACCGCGGGGGTGGCCGGACGCCGTCAGAGCCGCTCCAAGTACGGCGCCAAGCAGCCAAAGGGCTCCGGAGCCTAGGATGCGGCGGGCGGGGGCGGCACGACGGGAGATCCTTCCGGACCCGAAGCACGGGAGCCGGCTGGTGGCGAAGTTCGTGAACATGATGATGTACGGCGGCAAGAAGAGCACGGCGGAGCGGATCATGTACGACGCCCTCCAGGCGATGGAAGATCGCGCCCGCCAGGACTCGCTCAAGCTCTTCAAGAGCGCGGTGGACAACTGCAAGCCGGCCGTCGAGGTGAAATCGCGGCGGGTCGGCGGCTCCACCTACCAGGTCCCGGTCGAGGTGCGGCCGGACCGGCGCACCGCGCTCAGCATGCGGTGGCTCATCGGCGCCGCGCGGCGCCGGGCGGAGCGCAGCATGGCCGACAAGCTCGCCGCCGAGCTGCTGGACGCCGCCAACAACCGCGGCACCGCGGTGAAGAAGCGAGAAGACACTCACAAGATGGCGGAGGCCAACAAGGCGTTCGCGCATTACCGCTGGTAGCGACGAGATGCACAGAGGGGGGCGGTGACCTCGCCCCCCTCTTCTCTTGAGTCCCGCCGCCGGCCCTACTAGGGAGAAGACAAGCAGTGGAAGCGCAGTACCCTCTGGAAAAGACCCGGAACATCGGCATCATGGCGCACATCGATGCCGGGAAGACCACGACCACCGAGCGGGTCCTCTACTACACCGGCCGATCCTACAAGATCGGCGAGGTGCACGAGGGGACTGCCACGATGGACTGGATGGTCCAGGAGCAGGAGCGCGGCATCACCATCACGTCCGCGGCCACCACCTGCTTCTGGAAGGACTGCCGGGTCAACATCATCGACACTCCGGGCCACGTGGACTTCACGATGGAAGTCGAGCGGTCCCTCCGGGTGCTGGACGGCGCGCTCGCCATCCTGGACGCGGTCTCCGGGGTCGAGCCCCAGACCGAGACGGTCTGGCGGCAGGCCGACAAGTACAAGGTGCCGCGCATCGTCTACGTCAACAAGATGGACCGCATCGGGGCCGACTACTACCGGTGCCTGGCCATGCTGAAGGACCGGCTGGGCGCGCACGCGGTCCCGATCCAGGTGCCCATCGGCCGCGAGGACGGCTTCCTCGGCCTGGTGGATCTGATCGACCAGGTCGCCTACGTGTGGGAAGACTCCGAGGACCTAGGCGGGACGTTCAACACGGTGGAGATCCCGGCCGACATGCGGGACGTGGTGAAGGAATACCGGGAGAAGATGATCGAGGGCCTCGCCGAGGTTGACGACCACCTCATGGAGAAGTACCTGGGCGGTGAGACCGAGAAGATCACCCCGGCCGAGATCAAGGCCGCGGTCCGCGCCGGCACCATCACCATGAAGCTCTTCCCGGTGATCTGCGGGGCCTCGTTCAAGAACAAGGGCGTGCAGGCGATGCTGGACGCGGTGGTGGATTACCTGCCCTCGCCCATCGACATTCCGCCGGTGACCGGCGTGAATCCCGACAACGGCCAGCCGGAGACCCGCGACGCCGATCCCAAGGCTGCCTTCTCCGCGCTGGCCTTCAAGATCATGAACGACCAGCACGTGGGCCAGCTCACCTTCGTGCGCGTGTACTCCGGCACCCTCAACCAGGGCACCGGCGTCTACAACTCCACGCGCGAGAAGAAGGAGCGGATCGGCCGGCTGCTGCGCATGCACGCCAACAAGCGCGAGGACATCGACTCCATCTCGGCGGGCGACATCGCGGCCGTCGTGGGGCTGAAGGATACGCGCACCGGCGACACCCTGTGCGACCCGGGCAAGCCGGTGGTGCTCGAGGCGATGGATTTCCCGACCCCGGTCATCGCGGTGGCCATCGAGCCCAAGACCAAGGTGGACGAGGAGAAGCTCGGGCAGTCGCTCGCCCGCCTGGCGATGGAAGATCCGACGTTCAAGGTCAACGTGGATCCGGAGACCAACCAGACCCTGATCCACGGCATGGGCGAGCTGCACCTCGAGATCATCGTCGACCGCCTCCTGCGCGAGTTCAAGGTCGAGGCCAACGTCGGCAAGCCGCAGGTCGCCTACCGGGAGACGGTCCGCCAGAAGGCGGAAGCCCAGGGGCGGTTCGTGCGCCAGACCGGCGGCCGGGGCCAGTACGGCGACGTGTGGCTCGAGGTGGAGCCGGGCGAGCCGGGCTCGGGCGTGGTGTTCGAGAACGAGCTGAAGGGCCCCGCCATTCCCCGCGAGTACGTGCCGGCGGTGGAGAAGGGCATCAAGGAAGCGGCCGAGACCGGCGTGCTGGCCGGGTACCCGGTGGTGGACGTGCGGGTTGCCCTGACCGACGGCAGCTATCACGAAGTGGACTCGAACGAGATGGCCTTCAAGATCGCCGCCTCCATGGGATTCAAGGAGGGCTGCCGCAAGGCCAAGCCCGTCCTGCTGGAGCCGGTGATGGACGTCGAGGTGGTGACCCCCTCGGAGTTCCAGGGAGCGGTCGTGGGCGACCTCAACAGCCGCCGCGGCAAGATCCTGTCGATGGAGGCGCGCGCCAACGCCCAGGTGATCCGCGCCAACGTGCCGCTCGGCCAGATGTTCGGGTACGCGACCGACGTGCGCTCGATGACCCAGGGTCGGGCCACGTATACGATGCAGTTCGCCCGCTACGAGGAAGTGCCCCGCAACCTTGCCGAAGAGATCATGGCGAAGAGCCGCGGCGAGGGGGGCTCCACCCGCGGCGGCTCCCGCTAGCCCGCTACAGGAGAACGAATCATGGCCAAGCAGAAGTTTGACCGGACGAAGCCGCACGTGAACATTGGGACGATTGGGCACATCGATCACGGGAAGACGACGCTGACGAGTGCGATCACGAAGGTGCTGCACACGAAGTTCAACGCGGTAGCGGTGCGGGACTTCGGGACGATCGACAATGCGCCGGAGGAGCGGGAGCGGGGGATCACGATCGCGGTGTCGCACGTGGAGTACGAGACGGCGAACCGGCACTACGCGCACATCGACTGCCCGGGGCACGCGGACTACATCAAGAACATGATCACGGGGGCGGCGCAGATGGACGGGGCGATCCTGGTGGTCGCCGCGAACGATGGGCCGATGCCGCAGACGCGGGAGCACGTGTTGCTGGCGCGGCAGGTGAACGTGCCGAGCCTGGTGGTGTTCATGAACAAGTGCGACATGGTGGACGATCCGGAGATCCTGGACCTGGTGGAGCTGGAGGTGCGGGAGCTCTTGAAGAAGTATCAGTTCCCGGGGGACGACATTCCGGTGATCCGGGGGTCGGCGCTGGGGGCGATGGAGAAGCCGGACGACGCGAAGGCGTCGGAGAGCATCTGGAAGCTGATGGAGGCGGTGGACAGCTACATTCCGACACCGCCGCGGCCGGTGGACAAGCCGTTCCTGATGCCGATCGAGGACATTTTCACGATCACGGGGCGGGGGACGGTGGTGACGGGGCGGGTGGAGCGGGGGATTGTCAAAGTCGGGGAAGAGATCGAGATCGTGGGGATGCAGGCGGAGACGAAGAAGTCGGTGGTGACGGGGGTGGAGATGTTCCGGAAGCTCTTAGATGAGGGGCGGGCGGGGGACAACATCGGGGCGCTGCTCCGAGGGATCGATAAGGACGAGGTGGAGCGGGGGCAGGTGCTGGCGAAGCCCGGCTCGATCAAGCCGCACAAGAAGTTCAAGGCGGAGGTGTACGTGCTGGGCAAGGACGAGGGGGGGCGGCACACGCCGTTCTTCAACGGGTACCGGCCGCAGTTCTACTTCCGGACGACGGACGTGACGGGGGTGTGCACGCTGCCGGGGGGGGTGGAGATGGTGATGCCGGGGGACAACGTGACGATGGCGATCGAGCTGATCCAGCCGATCGGGATGGAGAAGGAGCTGCGGTTCGCGATCCGCGAGGGTGGCCGGACGGTCGGGGCGGGAGTCGTTTCGGAAATCGTGGACTAACACGCCATGGCTACCGTCAGCGCCGACCAGAAGATCCGGATCCGCCTGAAGGCCTACGACCACAGTCTTCTGGACCGCTCGATGAAGGAGATCGTGGAGACGGTGCGCCGCACCGGTGCGCGCGTGACCGGGCCGGTGCTGCTGCCCACCATCATCAACCGGTGGACAGTGCTGCGCTCGCCCCACGTGGACAAGACCTCACGTGAGCAGTTCGAGATGCGGACGCACAAGCGACTGATCGACATCCTGGATCCGACTCCCCAGACGGTGGACGCGCTGATGAAGCTCGACCTCCCGAGTGGTGTGGACGTCGAGATCAAGCTCTAGAAATGCTGGGCGAGGCGCAGCCGAAGGCGAGACGAGCGAATACAAGAGAGAAGATAGGAACCTAAGACGATGGCGATGAAAGAGGGGCTGATCGGCCGCAAGAAGGGCATGACCCAGGTCTTCGGGGAGGACGGCAACCTCATCCCGGTGACCGTGGTCGAGGCGGGCCCCTGCACGGTGGTGGGCCTGCGCACCAAGCCGACCCACGGCTACGACGCGCTCCAGCTCGGCTTCGAGTCCCGCAAGAAGAACGTCACCAAGGCGATGGCCGGCCTCTACAAGAAGGCGGGCGTGCCGGGAGCGATGCGGGTGCTGCAGGAGATCCGGCTGCAGAAGACCGAGGCGGTGAGCGCCTACCAGGTCGGCCAGACCCTCACCGTGGGCCTGTTCACTCCGGGCGAGTTCGTGGACGTGGTGGGGGTGACCAAGGGCAAGGGCTTCGCGGGCGGCGTCAAGCGCTACGGCTGGTCGGGCGGCGACGCGTCCCACGGCTCCATGTTCCACCGCCGGCCGGGCTCGATAGGTGCGTCGTCGGATCCGTCGCGGGTGTGGCCGGGCCACCACCTGCCGGGCCGGATGGGCGGCGATCGCCGCACCGTCCTCAACCTGGTGGTGGCGCGCGTGCTCCCCGAGCAGAACCTGATCCTGCTCCGCGGCGCGGTGCCGGGCGCGATCGGCGGGCTCGTGGTGATCCGCAAGAGCGTGAAGCAGACCAAGGCGCAGCAGCAGAAGGCGCGAGAGGCCAAGTAGCCATGCCCAGCGTTCCGGTCAGCGGCGGCACCGGCAAGGCCCAGACCCTCGAGCTGTCCGCCGACGTGTTCGGCGGCACCCCGCGCATTCCTCTGCTCCACCAGGCGGTGGTGAAGGAGCTGGCCGCGCGGCGCGCGGGCACGCATTCGACGCGCGGGCGCAGCGACGTGTCGGGCGGCGGACGCAAGCCGTGGAAGCAGAAGGGCACCGGGCGGGCGCGGCAGGGATCGATCCGGGCCACCCAGTGGAAGGGCGGCGGCAAGCCGTTCGGGCCCCGGCCGCGCAAGTACGACAAGCGCCTGCCCACCGAGATGCGCCGGGCCGCGCTGCGCGAAGCGGTGGCGGTGAAGCTGGACGCCGGCGAGCTCGCGGTGGTGGAGACGTTCGCGGTGACCGACGCCAAGACCAAGACCCTGGCCACCCGGCTGAAGGGGCTGGGCATCGTCGGGGTGCCCACCCTGCTGGTGGTTGCCGAGGTGCCGGACGGGCTCAAGCGCGCCGCGCGCAACGTGGCGTGGCTCACCCTGGAGACGCCCGGGCACGTGTCGGTCTACCAGCTGATCCGGAGCGAGCGGGTGGTGTTCGAGAAGGCGGCGCTGCTCGCGCTGCAGGAGGCGCTCAAGTCATGAGGGATCCGCGCTCGGTGCTCGTTCGCCCCCTGATGACGGAGAAGAGCATGCAGCAGAAGGAAGTCACCAACACCGTGACTTTCGAGGTGGCGGTCGACGCCAACAAGGTCGAGATCCGTCACGCGGTGGAGAAGGTCTTCAACGTCAAGGTCGCGGACGTGCGCACCCAGGCCCGCGAGGGCAAGTGGAAGCGCATGGGCAAGTTCGAGGGGCGGCGCCGGAGCTGGAAGAAGGCCATGGTCACGCTGGCCCCCGGTCACAAGATCGAGCTCGTGGAGGGCGCCTAGCACCATGGGAATCCGCACCGTCAAGCCCACGTCGCCGGCCCGGCGCTACATGACCTTCGTCACCAACGAAGACATCACGAAGAAGACGCCGGAGAAGAGCCTGCTGCGCCCCAAGCGGCGCACCAACGGGCGCAACGTTCACGGCCGCATCACGGTGCGGCACCGGGGCGGCGGGGCCAAGCGCATGCTCCGCGACGTCGATTTCCGCCGCGAGAAGTTCGGGATCCCGGCCAAGGTGGCGGGGATCGAGTACGATCCGGGTCGCTCCGCGCGCATCGCCCTGCTCCACTACCGGGACGGCGAGAAGCGCTACATCATCGCGCCGCTCGGGCTCAAGCCGGGCGACATCCTGATGTCGGGGCCGCAGGCCGACATCCTGCCCGGCAACGCGCTGCCGATCCGGAACATCCCGCTGGGCACGCTCGTGCACAACGTGGAGCTGCAGCCCGGCAAGGGCGGTCAGCTCTGCCGCAGCGCGGGGACGCTCGCCCAGGTTCTGGCCAAGGAAGGCGACCACGCGAACATCAAGCTGCCCTCCGGCGAGGTCCGGCAGGTGAAGCTCGACTGCATGGCCACCATCGGTCAGGTAGGTAACCTCGATCACGAGAACGTGTCCATCGGCAAGGCCGGGCGCGTGCGGTGGAAGGGATTCCGCCCGACCGTGCGGGGCACCGTGATGAACCCGGTGGACCATCCGATGGGCGGCGGCGAGGGCAAGGGCAAGGGCAACCATCCCATGACCCCCTGGGGCAAGCCGACCAAGGGCTACAAGACGCGGCGCGGGGCGCGACCGTCGGATCGCTACATCGTGACCCGGCGGACGAAATAGGGGGCGGGACAGACCATGGGACGGTCGACCAAGAAGGGCCCGTACATCGAGGAGCGCCTCGAGAAGCGCGTCGAGGAGCTGAACCGCACGCGCCAGAAGAAGGTGCTGAAGACCTGGTCGCGGCGGTCCACCATCATCCCCGAGTTCGTGGGGCACACGCTCGCGGTGCACAACGGCAAGAAGTTCATCCCGGTGTACATCACCGAGAACATGGTCGGGCATCGCCTCGGCGAGTTCGCGCTGACCCGCACCTTCAAGGCCCACGGGCAGGCCGAGAAGGCTTCCGCCTCCCCGACCGGGAAGTCCTGAGCATGCGCACGACCGCGACCGCGCGTTACATCCGGGTACCCGCCTCGAAGGCCCGCCTCGTGCTCGACCACATCCGCGGCAAGTCGGTGGGGGAGGCGCTCGCGACCCTGCAGTACACCCCGAAGGCGGCCGGCCGCCTCATAGAGAAGGTGCTGCGCTCCGCCATCGCCAACGCGGAGCACAACCACCAGGTGCGGAATCTGGACGATCTCCGGGTCGTCAAGGCGGTGGCCGACGGCGGGCCGTCCATGAAGCGGGTGTCCCCGCGGGCGATGGGGCGCGCCTACTTCATCAAGCATCGCACGAGCCATCTCACCATCGAGCTGAGCGACGAGACGGTCGCCGGGCGCGCGGCGGCGCGGGGAGACAAGAGGTAGTCATGGGCCAGAAGACACATCCGATCGGATTCCGGCTGGGGACCACGCGCACGTGGAGCTCGCGCTGGTTCGCGACCAAGGGCTACGCGGGGCTGCTGCACGAGGACCACAAGATCCGCCGCTACATCAAGTCGGCGCTCTATCACGCGGGAATCTCGCGGATCGACATCGAGCGGTCGGCCAACCGGGCGCGTATCACCATCTTCACGGCCCGGCCCGGCATCATCATCGGCCGCAAGGGGGCCGAGGTCGAGAAGCTCAAGAACGAGATCCAGATGCGGACGGCCAAGGAGGTCTACCTCAACATCGAAGAGGTGGTGCATCCCGAGCTGGACGCGCAGCTGGTGGCCGAGAACGTGGCCCTGCAGCTCCAGAAGCGGGTGGCCTTCCGGCGTGCGATGAAGAAGGCGGTCACCTCGGCCCTGCGCCTGGGCGCCGACGGCATCCGGATCGCCTGCGCGGGCCGGCTGGGCGGCGCGGAGATCGCGCGGCGCGAGTGGTACCGCGACGGCCGGGTGCCGCTGCACACCATCCGCGCCGACATCGACTACGGGCTCGCCGAGGCGCACACCACGTTCGGGGCGATCGGAGTGAAGGTGTGGATCTTCAAGGGTGAGGTGCTCCCCACCCAGAAAGTCGTCGCCGAAGGTTAAGTCGCCATGCTGATGCCCAAGCGCGTCAAGTATCGCAAGGCCCAGCGCGGCCGGATGAGGGGCAAGGCGCAGCGCGGCTCCACCCTGGCCTTCGGCGAGTTCGGCCTCAAGGCGCTCGAGCCCGGCTGGGTCACCAACCGGCAGATCGAGGCGGCCCGAGTGTCGCTGGCCCGTAGCGTGAAGCGGGGCGGGAAGATCTTCATCCGCATCTTCCCGGACAAGCCGGTGACCAAGAAGCCCGCCGAGACGCGGATGGGCAAGGGCAAGGGAAACCCGGAGTTCTGGGTGGCGGTGGTCAAGCCCGGTCGCATCATGTACGAGATGGAAGGAGTGGACGAGGCGACGGCCAAGGAGGGGTTCCGCCTGGCCGCCCAGAAGATCGGCATCAAGACCAAGTTCGTGACCCGCGTGCGAGCGCTGTGAGGCACTGAGGCGACCATGAAGGCGGCCAAGTGGCGTGAGATGTCCGACGACGAGCTGCAGCAGAAGGCCCAGGAGCTCGGTGAGGAGCTCTTCAACCTGCGGTTCCAGCTTTCGATGGGCGTGGCCAAGAACCCGGCGCGGGTGGCGATCGCCCGGCGGGATCTGGCCCGGGCCCAGACCATTCTCCGGGAGCGGGCGCTGCGCATCCCGCGGCCGGCGTAGCCGGGTTGGGGAGGAGCGAATCGTGGGTGTGAAGAAGAGGCGGGAAGGCGTGGTGGTCAGCGACAAGATGACCAAGACGCGCGTGGTGCGCATCGAGCGCGTGTTCCGTCATCCGCGCTACGAGCGGGTGATCACCCGGTCGAAGCGGCTGAAGGCGCACGACGAGCAGAACGCGAGCAAGGTCGGAGACCGGGTGCTGATCGAGGAGACGCGGCCGCTGTCGAAGGAAAAGCGGTGGCGGATCCTGCAGGTGCTGGCGAGCGCGTCATGATCCAGCCCCGCTCGATGCTCGACGTCGCGGACAACTCGGGGGCCAAGAAGGTCCAGTGCATCCGGGTCATGGGGGGCGCCAACAAGCGCTACGCCTCCCTCGGCGACGTGGTGGTGGTGGCGGTGAAGGAGGCGGTGCCGGACGGGACCGTGAAGAAGGGCGAGGTGGCGCGCGCGGTGGTGGTGCGCACCGTCAAGGAGGTGGGACGCCGCGACGGCTCCTACATCCGCTTCGACCGGAACGCGGTGGTGCTGCTCAAGGCCGACGACAACCCGGTGGGCACGCGCATCTTCGGGCCGGTGGCGCGGGAGCTGCGGGACAAGCAGTTCACCAAGATCATCTCCCTCGCCCCCGAGGTCATCTAGAGGACGCCATGGCGATCGCGCACGTGCGGAAGGGCGACACGGTGGTGGTGGTGGCGGGGAAGGAGCGCGGCAAGAAGGGCAAGGTGCTGCGCGTGATCCCCGAGAAGGGCCGCGTGGTGGTGGAGCGAATCAACATGATCAAGAAGCACCAGAAGCCCACCCAGAAGATCCGGCAGGGCGGGATCATCGAGCGCGAGGGGGCGATCCACCTCTCCAACGTGATGCTGGTGGATCCCGGCAGCAACAAGCCGACCCGCGTCGGGATGAAGGCGCTGTCCGACGGCAAGAAGGTCCGGGTGGCCAGACGGTCGGGCGAGATGCTCGACAAGGCGTGAGGGCGTGATGGCAGAGCCGAAGAAGGCGGACAAGGCGGGGGGCGGGAAGGGCGGCGGAGCCGCAGCGGGACGCGGAGGCCAGGCCCCCGCGCGCCCCAAGGGCGGCAAGGGCGCGCCCGCGACCGACGCTCCGGGACAGCCGGCCAAGCGAGCCAGCGTCAGCGGAGCGGTGCCTCCCCGGATGCGGGAGCGGTTCCGGACCGCGGTGGTCCCGGCCATGATGAAGGAGCGCGGCTACGGCAATCCGTTCCAGGTGCCGCGGCTGTCGAAGGTCGTGATCAACATGGGGGTGGGCGAGGGCAAGGAGAACGCGAAGGTGCTGGACTTCGCCACCGCCGACCTGCAGGCGATCGCGGGCCAGAAGCCGATCGTCACCCGCGCCAAGAAGTCGATCGCCAACTTCAAGCTGCGCGAGAACGTGCCGATCGGCTGCAAGGTGACTCTGCGCGGGCCGCGCATGTACGAGTTCCTGGACCGGCTCGTCAACGTGGCGCTGCCGCGGGTGCGGGATTTCAAGGGCGTGCCCCCCAAGGGCTTCGACGGCCGCGGCAACTACAACATGGGACTCAAGGAGCAGATCATCTTCCCCGAGATCGTGTACGACAAGGTGGACAAGGTCCGCGGCATGGATATCACGATGGTCACGACCGCGCGCACCGACGAGGAAGCGAAGGCCCTTTTGACGCACCTGGGTGTACCGTTCCGGACGGCGGAGGCCTGATCATGGCCAAGACCTCGCTCATCATGAAGCAGCAGCGTCCGCCGAAGTTCAAGTCGCGCGCCTACACGCGCTGCAAGATCTGCGGCCGGCCCCGCGGCTTCCTGCGTAAGTTCCAGACGTGCCGGATCTGCTTCCGAGAGCTCGCGCTCAAGGGCGAGGTGCCCGGCGTGATCAAGGCGAGCTGGTAGCGCCATGTACAGCGATCCGATCGCCGACTTCCTCACGCGCATCCGCAACGCGAGCCGCGCCGAGCATGAGAAGGTGGACATCCCGTCGTCGAAGCTCAAGCTGCGGATGGCCGAGATCCTGAAGGACGAGGGGTTCATCAAGAACTTCCGGATCATCGAGGACAACAAGCAGGGCACGCTGCGCGTGTACCTCAAGTACGTGGGCAGCGAGAAGATCATCTCCGGGATCGTGCGGGTGTCGCGCCCGGGACGGCGTATCTACGTGACCAAGGACAAGATCCCCACCATTCTGGGCGGCATGGGGGTGGCGATTCTCTCCACCTCCGCCGGAGTGATGACGGACCGCCAGGTGCGCAAGCAGCACCTGGGCGGCGAAGTGCTGGCCTACGTCTGGTAGGAGTGACCCGAGCCATGTCGCGAATCGGTAAGAAGCCCATTCCGGTCCCCCAGGGAGTCAAGGTCGCGCTGGAAGGCGCCACCGTGAAGGCGGAGGGGCCCAAGGGCAAGCTGAGCCAGTCGATCCCGTCCGGGGTCTCGGTGTCGATGGACTCCAACGTCCTCACCGTCGCCCGGGACTCCGACCATCGCAACGTCCGCGCCCTGCACGGGCTGACGCGGTCGCTGATCTTCAACATGGTGACCGGGGTCAAGGACGGCTTCGAGCGGAAGCTCGAGATCGTCGGGATCGGTTATCGCTGCCAGCTCCAGGGCAAGGCCCTGCAGCTCGCCCTCGGGTACTCGCACCCCGTCATCTTCCCGCTTCCCGAGGGCATCCAGGCGGAGGTGGAGCGGCAGGTCTCGATCACCCTGCGGGGCGCCGACAAGGCCCTGCTGGGCCAGACCGCGGCCAAGCTGCGGGCCTTGCGGAAGCCGGATCCCTACAAGGGCAAGGGCATCAAGTACGCGGACGAGCACATCCGGAGAAAAGTGGGCAAGAAGGCGGGGGCCAAGTAATGCTGACCGGACAGAAGGTCCAGGGGCGGAAGGTGCGGCACCTCCGCATCCGCGCGCGGGTGATCGGCACCGCGGAGCGGCCGCGGCTCGCCGTGTTCCGGAGCCTGAACCACATCTACGCCCAGGTCGTGGACGACACCACCGGTCGCACGCTTGCCGCGGTGGACAGCCGTGCTCCCGACTTCCGCCAGAAGGCGAAGGCGGGGGGCAACGTGGCCGCGGCCAAGATCGTGGGAGAGCTGCTGGCCCAGCGCGCGAAGGCGCACGGCATCACGCAGGTCGTGTTCGATCGCGGCGGCTACCAGTACCACGGGCGTGTGAAGGCCCTGGCCGAGGCGGCGCGCGCCGCCGGCCTTGCGTTCTAGGAGAGGAGCACCGAGTGGCGGAAGCGCGGATTGATCCGAATTCACTGGACCTGACCGACCGGGTGGTTGCCATCAACCGGGTGGCCAAGGTGGTCAAGGGTGGCCGGCGGTTCTCGTTCACGGCTCTGGTGGTGGTGGGCGACGGGCAGGGGCACGTGGGGGTCGGGCTCGGCAAGGCCCGCGAGGTTCCCGAGGCTATCCGCAAGTCGGTCGAGCACGCCAAGAAGGACTTGCTGCTGGTGCCCCTCAAGAACACGACGATTCCGTGTGAGATCACCGGGCACTTCGGGGCCGCGCGCGTGTATCTCAAGCCGGCCGCGCAGGGAACAGGGGTCATCGCGGGCGGAGCGGTGCGTCCGGTGCTGGAGGCGGCGGGGGTGCAGGACATCCTCACCAAGACGCTCGGCACCAACAACCCGCACAACGTGTTGAAGGCGACGATGGACGCGTTCCGGCGCCTGAAGCGGCTGCAGTCCACGTACGCGGCGCGGCGGCGGTCCATGGAAGGTGAAGCGCAGGAGGTGGCCGGTGGCAAAGAAGCTTAGGGTGACGTTGGTGAGGAGCATCATCGGGCTCTCCCCGAAGCAGGAGGCCACCGTGCACGCCCTCGGTCTGCGTCACATCCGCCAGAGCGTGGAGCACGACGACACGCCCACCATCCGCGGCATGATCAGCCACGTGGTATTCGCCATCAAGGTAGAAGAAGGGCGAGGCGCAGCCGGGGCAGAGCAAGGTGAGCCGAAGGCGAGCCGAGCGAATAGAGGGATCGAGCCGAGCGGATCGAGGAAACAGTCATGAGACTCGAGGATCTGAAGCCGGCGCCGGGATCCACCAAGAAGCGCAAGCGGATCGGCCGCGGTCCGGGGTCCGGCCACGGCAAGACGTCGGGCAAGGGCCACAAGGGACTCAAGGCGCGGTCCGGCGGCGGAGCGCGGCCGGGCTTCGAGGGCGGCCAGATGCCCCTCTACCGCCGGCTGCCCAAGCGCGGCTTCCTGCCCTACGGGGGCAAGACCGAGTTTGCCATCGTCAACGTCGGCGAGCTCTCCACCCGCTTCGCGGCGGGGAGCGTCGTGGATCCGGAGACGCTGGTGATGAACGGGCTGATCCGCAAGTCGGGCCGGGGCGCGGTCAAGGTCCTGGGCGACGGCGACGTCGCGCACGCCCTCACGGTGCGCGTCCACAAGGTCAGCGGGGCGGCCAAGCAGAAGCTCGAGGCGGCGGGTGGGCGCGTCGAGGCGATGCCCGCCAAGGGCGCGGGGACCCGCAAGTGATCGAAGGGCTGCAGAGCTTCCAGAACATCTTCAAGGTTCCGGAGCTCAAGCGCCGCGTCATCATGACGCTGGTGCTCCTCGCCGCTTACCGGCTGGGCGCCCACGTGCCCACTCCGGGCATCGACGCGGCGGCCCTCGCGGAGTTCTTCAACCAGGTACAGGGCACGCTGCTTGGCATGGTGGACCTCTTCTCGGGAGGCAACCTGCGCCGGCTCACCGTGTTCGCGCTCGGGATCATGCCGTACATCTCGGCGTCGATCATCCTGCAGCTCCTCACGGTGGTCATCCCCGCGCTCGAGCGCCTCGCCAAGGAAGGCGAGGCGGGCAAGAAGAAGATCACCCAGTACACGCGCTACGGCACCATCGGGCTCTCGCTCGTGCAGTCGTTCGGCATCGCGGTGGGTCTCGAGAGCATGCGGAGCCAGACCGGCGCGGTCCTCGTCCCGGATCCGGGCTGGGGCTTCCGGCTCCTGACCATGCTGACCCTGACCACCGGGACCGCGCTGATCATGTGGCTGGGCGAGCAGATCTCCGAGAAGGGAATCGGCAACGGGATCTCCCTCATCATCTTCGCGGGCATCGTGGTTCGGCTGCCCTCGGCGATCGTGTCGTCGTACACCCTCATCTCCACCGGCGAGCTCAAGCTCTTCGTGTTTCTGGGCCTGATCATCATGATGGTGGCGGTGACCGCGGCGGTCGTGGTGATGCAGGAGGGGCAACGAAAGATTCCGGTGCAGTACGCCAAGCGCGTGGTGGGGCGGCGGATGTACGGGGGGCAGTCCACCCACATCCCGCTCCGCATCAATACCGCGGGGGTCATCCCGGTCATCTTCGCCTCCTCGCTGATCCTGTTCCCGGCGACCCTGACGCGCTTCATCCACCATCCGTGGATGCAGTACATCTCGGAGGCCCTGTCGCCCGGGCACTTCACCTACACCGTTCTCTACTGCGCCCTGATCATCTTCTTCGCCTACTTCTACACCGCGATCGTCTTCAACCCGGTCGATCTCGCCGACAACATGAAGAAGTACGGCGGGTTCATCCCCGGGGTGCGACCGGGCAAGAAGACCGCAGAGTACATCGACCGGACGCTGACCCGCATCACGCTGCCGGGAGCGATGTTCCTGGCTTTGATCTCGGTGCTTCCCGACTTCCTGATCCAGTGGTTCAACACCCCGTTCTACTTCGGCGGGACCAGCCTGCTGATCGTGGTCGGCGTCGCGCTTGATACGGTGCGCCAGATGGAATCCCATCTGCTGATGCGCAACTACGAAGGCTTCCTGCGCAAGAAGGCCAAGGGCGCATGAGCCGCGTGATCTTCCTCGGCGCCCCCGGCGCGGGCAAGGGCACCCAGGCCCGGCGGCTGGCCGCGGGCTCCGGCGTGCCCCAGGTCGCCACCGGGGACATGCTCCGCGAGGCGGTGGCCGCGGGTACGCCGCTCGGGCGCGAGGCCAAGCGCTTCATGGACCAGGGCGCGCTGGTGCCCGACGAGGTCGTGATCGGTCTGGTGGACGAGCGCCTGTCGCGACCCGATGCGCGCCCGGGCTACGTGCTCGACGGCTTCCCGCGCACCGTGCCCCAGGCCGAGGCCCTCGATACGCTGCTGCGGCGACTCGGCCAGGATCTCGACCGGGTGGTCTTCTTCGACGTCTCGCGCGATGAGCTGGTGCGCCGCCTGACCGGGCGCCGGGTCTGCCGGCAGTGCGGCACCGCCTTTCACCTCGTCTCGGCCCCGCCGAAGGTGGCCGGCCGGTGCGATCAGTGCGGCGGCGAGCTCTACCAGCGGGACGACGATGCGGAGGCCACGGTGGGACGCCGGCTCGACGTCTACCAGACCCAGACCGCGCCGCTGCTCGACTACTACCGCAACCGCGGCCTGCTGGTGCGCGTGGCCGGCGAGGGCCCGGTGGATCGGGTGGCCGAGGCGATCCGGAAGGCGGTCGAGGAGCCGGTGGCTTCGTGATCCTCCTCAAGTCGGCGCGCGAGCTCGGCCACATGCGGGCGGCCGGGCGGATCCTCGCCGAGGTCAAGGACCGCCTGCGCGTGATGGTCAAGCCCGGGATCTCCACCAAGGAGATCGATGCCGACGTGGAGGCCTTCATCGTCTCGCGCGGCGCGGCCTCGGCCTTCAAGGGCTACCGCGGATTCCCGGCCACCGTCTGCATCTCGATCAACGAGGAAGTGGTGCACGGCATTCCGTCGTCCAAGCGGAAGCTGCGCGAAGGGGACATCGTGGGGCTGGACCTCGGGTGTATCGTCGAAGGGTACTACGCGGACTGCGCGATCACGCTCCCGGTGGGGCCGGTGGCCCCGCGGGTTCAGGAGCTCCTGGACGTGACCCAGGAGAGCCTGGACAAGGCGATCGTGCAGTGCCGCCCCGGCAACCGGCTGGGCGACGTCTCCCACGCGGTGCAGACCCACTGCGAGAGCCACGGCTTCGGGGTCGTGCGTGCCTTCGTTGGCCACGGGATCGGGCGGAATCTCCACGAGGAGCCGCAGATCCCCAATTTCGGGGATGCGGGCCGGGGCCCGGTGATCAAGACCGGCATGGTGCTGGCCATCGAGCCCATGATCACGATGGGCTCCTGGGAGGTGCGCGTGCTGGAGGATCGCTGGACGGCGGTGACCGCCGACGGGAGCTGGGCCGCGCATTTCGAGGACACCATCGCCATCACGGACGCGGGCCCCGAGGTGCTGACGCGACTGGATCGCGCGGCCTAGAGGGGAACGCGAGTCCATGGCCAAGGAAGATGCGATCGAGGTGGAGGGCACGGTGGTGGAGCCGCTGCCCAACGCGATGTTCCGGGTGGAGCTGGAGAATGGTCACCGGGTGCTGGCCCACGTGTCGGGCAAGATGCGGATGAACTTCATCCGCATCCTGCCGGGCGACAAGGTGAAGGTGGAGCTGTCGCCCTACGACCTCACCCGCGGCCGGATCACTTACAGATTCAAATAGAACGGGTTGGTAGGTGTTCGAGTTTGGCATAGAGGGGCAAGGGTAAGAAGCCCGAGGAGCATATGAAAGTACGTCCATCGATCAAGGTTCGGTGCGAGCACTGCAAGGTCGTCCGCCGCGAAGGTGTCGTGCGGATCATCTGCACCAACCCGCGCCACAAGCAGCGCCAGGGATAGGAGCCACCATGGCACGTATCGCCGGAGTCGACCTGCCGCGGGACAAGCGGGGACAGATCGCGGTCCAGTACATCTACGGGATCGGGATCCCGTCCTCGAGGAAGATCTTCGCCGATGCCCGGGTGGATCCCGACAAGCGGGTCAAGAGCTGGTCGGACGAGGAGACGGGTCGGGTGCGCGACATCATCGAGCGCGAATACAAGGTCGAGGGTGACCTTCGCCGCGAAGTCTCGATGAGCGTGAAGCGCCTGATGGACATCGGAAGCTACCGCGGCATCCGGCATCGCAAGGGCCTGCCGGTTCGGGGGCAGCGGACCCACACGAACGCGCGCACGCGCAAGGGCAAGAGCAAGGGCGTGATGGTGAAGAAGAAGCCGGTGGCCGCCGCGCCATCCGCGCCGCCGAAAAAGTAAGGAGCCGAGTCGATGGCCGACGCCGCGGAACAGAAGCCGGACGAGAAAGCCTCGGTTGCGCCCCGGAAGGGCGGGCGCAAGCGGGAGCGCAAGGAGGTCCGCGTGGGCATCGCCCACGTGCAGGCCACCTTCAACAACACGATCGTGACCCTGACCGACAAGATGGGCAACGTGGTCTCGTGGGCGAGCGCGGGCAGCGTGGGCTTCAAGGGCTCCCGCAAGAGCACGCCCTTCGCGGCCCAGACCGCGGCCGAGAACGCGGCCCGCAAGGCGATGGAAGTGGGCCTCAAGCAGGTGGAGGTGTTCGTGCGCGGCCCGGGAGCCGGGCGCGAGGCGGCCATCCGCTCGCTCCAGGCGGTGGGCCTGGAGATCACCGCCATCCGTGACGTGACCCCGATTCCGCACAACGGCTGCCGGCCGCCCAAGCGGCGACGCGTGTAGGAGGAGACGTAAGTGGCACGATATCGAGCCGCCGTTTGCCGGCAGTGCCGGCGTGAAGGCATCAAGCTGTTCCTGAAGGGCTCTCGCTGCTTCACCGACAAGTGCGCGATCGAGCGGAGGAACTATCCGCCCGGCCAGCACGGCCTGGGGCGCACGAAGCCGACGCAGTACGGCATCCAGCTCCGGGAGAAGCAGAAGGCCAAGCGCATCTACGGCGTGCTGGAGGCCCAGTTCCGCCGCTACTTCGCGTGGGCCGAAGCCGAGAAGGGCATCACCGGTGAGAACCTGCTCAAGTTCCTCGAGCGACGTCTCGACAACGTGGTGTTCCGCCTCGGGATGGCCGCGTCCCGCCGGGAGGCCCGGCAGATGATCGGCCACGGCCACATCCAGGTGAACGGGCGGAAGGTGTCGATCCCGTCCTTCATCGTCAAGGTGGGTGAGGTGGTCCAGCTGCGGACGACCTCGAAGATGCAGGAGCGGGTCGCCGACAACCTCGGGGCGGGGCGCTCGCCGGTACCGCCGTGGCTGGACCTGGACATCAACGAGAAGAAGGGCACGGTGCGTGGGCTTCCGCTGCGGGAGGACATCCAGATCCCGGTGCAGGAGCAGCTCATCGTCGAGTTGTTCTCGAAGTAGGCGGCGGACTCGCCGCCAGAAGGGGCATATGGCCAGAACGCCGTTTCAGAAGCCGAAGTCGATCCAGTGGGAGATTCTCTCCGATCGCTACGGGCGGCTGGTAGCCGAGCCGTTCGAGAAGGGTTACGCCCTCACCGTCGGGCATTCCCTGCGCCGCACCCTCCTGGCCATCGTGCCGGGCTCGGCGGTGTCGTGGGTTCGGATCCCGGGGGTGAAGGACATGGGGACCCAGATCCCCGGCGTGCAGGAAGACACGACCGACGTGCTGCTGAACGTGAAGAAGCTGGCGGTGAGCGTTCCCTCCGGCGAGCCGACCGAGACCCGGCTGGAGGCGACCGGGCCCAAGCAGGTCACCGGGGCCGACGTATCGGAGGCGAGCGGCGTCGAGGTGCTGAACCCGGAGATCCACATCGCGACGCTGGCCGCGGGCGCCAGTCTCGCGATTGACCTCGGAATCGGAGCGGGCCGCGGCTACGTGGCGGCCGACCGGCATCTCGCGGGAACCGTGCCCGACGGCGCGATCGCGCTAGACTCGGCCTTCTCGCCGATCCAGCGCGTGGCCTACGGGGTGGAGAACGCGCGGCTCGGCAAGGTCACCGACTACGAGAAGCTCATCCTCGAGATCTGGACCAACGGAGCGGTATCTCCCGACGACGCGCTGTCGCGGGCGGCGCGGCACCTACAGTCGCACTTCTCTCACCTGGCTCCCGAGGGGCGCGAGGAGGAGGAGGAAGAGGTGGAGGCCACCGGCGAGGGCTTCCTGCAGGAGAGCCTCTCCAAGCCGCTCGAGGAGCTGCCGCTCCCCGCGCGGGCGATCAACGCGCTGAAGAACCACGAGATCCTGATGGTCGCGGACCTGGTCCAGAAGACCGACGAGGATCTCGAGTCGGTCAAGAACCTCGGCTCCAAGTCGATCGAGGAGATCAAGATCGCGCTCGCGGCGCTTGGACTGTCGCTCGGCATGCGCATCGATCCGAATCTGCTGGGCGCGATCGGCCGCGGAGGGACGAAATGAGGCACGGCAAGGCGGGCTTCAAGCTCGGGCGGGTCACCGCTCACCGCTGGGCGCTGTTCCGGAACCTGCTCGTCGCCCTCTTCCGGCACGAGCGCATCATGACCACCGAGGCCAAGGCCAAGGCGGTCCGCGGCCTCGCCGACCACATGGTGACCCTCGCCAAGCGCGACGACCTGCACGCGCGCCGGCAGGTGCTGAGCATGGTGCCGGACGCGGTCGTGGTGAAGAAGCTCTTCGACACGATCGCGGCCCGCTTCAGCGAGCGGCACGGCGGCTACACGCGCATCATGAAGGCGGGCCTGCGGCCCGGCGATCGCGCGCAGATGGTGGTGCTGGAGCTGGTGGATCGGCCCGAAGAGCCCAAGGAGAAGGGGAAGAAGGACGCCAAGGCCGAGAAGGCGCCCAAGGAAGACAAGAAGGCCGGCAAGGGTGAGGCCTCCGCGGGCGCAGCCAAGGGCCGGCGCAAGAAGGCGGCTGCCGCGGCGGGGTAGTGGTGTTGCGGGCTGCCTTTCTGCTGTGTGCCGTTCCGGTGTCTTCCGTTCCGCTGTCTTCCGTTTAGTTCTTTAGGCTCTGTTGAAATGCGGGGGCCCAGAAATGGCCCCCGCACTCCCCCAGTCTGCGGACTCCCGTTTGCTGCCTGTTGCGCTCCCTCGGTCTATTTCAGGTGTTTCTTGAACAGGTCCAGGGTGCGGCGCCAGGCGTCCTCGGCGGCGGGCTTGTTGTAGACGTCGGCCCGCTCGTCGTTGAAGAAGCCGTGGTCCACTCCCGGATAGATGTTGATCTCGACCGTCTTGCCCGCCTTCTTGATGGCGGCCTCCACCTCGCGGGCGGTCTGCGGCGTCACGAAGCCGTCCTTCTCGGCGAAGAGCCCCAGCACGGGGCCGCTCAGCTTGGTGTAGTCCGGCTTGACGTTTGGGTGGATGCCGTAGAAGTCCACCACCGCGCCCACGTTCGCGTTCGTGCAACCGGCGAAGAGGGCGAGCTGTCCGCCCATGCAGAAGCCCACCGCCCCGAGCTTGGCCGTCGAGGAATGGCCGGCCAGGTACTTCGCGGCGCCCGAGAGATCCTTCTCGGCCCGCTCGATGTTCAAGGCCATGAAGAGCTTGCCCGCCGCGTCCGGCTCGGTCGCGGTCTGGCCATGGTAGAGATCGGGGGCCAGTGCCGAGAAGCCGGCGGCCGCGAAGCGATCACACACGTTCTTGATGTGGCCCACCAGGCCCCACCACTCCTGGATGACGAGGACGCCCGGGCCCTTGCCGGAGGCGGGAGTGGCCAGATAGCCCTTCGCGGTGTGCCCGTTGCTGGGGAACTCGACCATCGTGCCGGCCATCTCTGTTTCTCCTTCTCGAGGTTAAATGTAGATGACTTCGGTTGGCGGTTCGGCTCCTTCGCGCAAGCGCTCATCCGACCTGCTTCGCCTTGCGCCGGTTCGCTCGTGTGGACTCCTGGTTTGGCGGTTGGGCTTCTTTGCGCCAGCGCTCATCCGACCTGCCTCGCGTTACGAGGACCGGGTAGCCCTGACGCCGTGTTTCGCGCTGGCGGCGTCTAGTCTAACGGTTCTGCTGCTTCGCGCAAGCGCTAGGGTTCGGGCTTGTCGGGGGTGGGCTTCGTGAGGGGGCCGGGGGTGACGCGGACGGTGAGGACGCGGCGCGTGTCGGCCTCGAGCACCGTGAAGGCGTAGCGCCCGACCCGGAACACCTCGCCGACCAGGGGGATGCGATGCAGGGTGGCGAGCACGAGGCCCGCCATCGTCTCGAAGTCGCCCTTGGGCAGGTTCCAGTCGAGTGCCTCGTTGACCTCGTCGATGCCAGCGCGGCCCGCGACGCGGTAGCTGCCGTCGGGCAGGCGCTCCACGGTGTCGGGAGTCCGGTCGTGCTCGTCCCGGATCTCGCCCACGATCTCCTCGACGATGTCCTCCACCGTGACGATGCCGACCGCGCCGCCGTACTCGTCCACCACCACCGCGAGCTGCACGCGATTCTTCTGCATCTCGCGCAGCAGCTCGTCGATGCGCTTGGTCTCCGGGACGTAGGTGGCGGGGCGCATCAGCGAGCGCACGTCCGGCGCCCGCACGCCCCGGCTGAAGAGATCCATGCTGGTGATGACGCCCACGATGTTGAACGCGCGGTCGGTGAAGACGGGAATGCGGGAGAAGCCCCGCTCCTGGATGAGACGGAGCGCGTCCGCGGGCGAGGCGGTGTCGGGCAGCGCGGCCACGTCCACCAGCGGGACCATTACCTCCCGCGCCGCGGTCTCCCCCAGGTCGAAGATCTTGTCGATCATCTCGGCCTCGGTGACCGTGACGTCCGCCTCTTCCGGCTCCATCTGCAGCAGCAGCTTCAGCTCCTCGCGCGACACGAACTGGCGGGCTCCGGTGGGCTGGCGTCCCACCAGGGCCAGCGCGCGCCCCACCAGGGCGTTGGCGCCCCAGGTGAGGGGAGCCAGGATCTTGCCCAGCATCTCCACCACCGGGAACAGGATCAGGATGAGCCCGGTCGCGCGCTCCCGGGCCACCGCCTTCGGGATCACCTCGCCCAAGACGAGCATCAGCGGGGTGAGGACGGCGGTGACCAGGATCGCCGCCCCGCTGCCCACCAGCGGGATGAGCGCCCAGGTCGCCACGCTGGAGGCGGTGATGTGGGCGATGGTGACGCCCATCATGGCGGTGGAGAGGAGCCGCTCCGGGCTCCGGAACGCTTCCAGATAGCGAATGGCGGTCCGGTGCCCACCCTCCGCCATGTGGCGCAGCCGGAGCCGGTTCGCCGCGATGAACGACATCTCGGCGGCCGAGAAGAGCGCGGTCACCAGCAGCGACAGGCCGATGAGCCAGACGTAGATCACGCGCCCTCCGGCGCCCCGGGAGCTTCGGGCAGCGCGACGATCACCTCGAGCACGCGCGTCCGCTCCACCTTCTCCACCGACACGCGGACGCCACCCTCGGTCTCCTTCTTCTCGCCCCGGTGGGGCACGCGACCGAAGAGATCGAGCACCCAGCCGCCCACCGTGTCGAAAGATTCGTCGGGGATCGCGAGACCGACGGCGGTGTTCAGCTCGTGGATGGGCAGGCGCCCGGAGACCCGGAAGGTCCGCGGGCCGACGCGCTGGATCAGGCGCTCGTCCTCGTCGTACTCGTCGCGGATCTCTCCGACCAGCTCCTCGAGCAGGTCCTCGAGGGTGACGAGGCCCGCGGTGCCCCCGTACTCGTCCACCACGATGGCCAGGTGCAGCTTCTTGGCCTGGAACTCGCGGAGCAGCGCGTCGGCTCGCTTCGACTCCGGCACGAAGTAGGGCGGGTGGAGGTGCGCGCGAAGGTCGAAGGTGGGCGGCAGCCCGTCGAGATGCGGGAGGAGGTCCTTGGTGTAGAGCACCCCGACGATCTGGTCGATGGTCTCCTCGAAAACCGGCACGCGGGAGTGGAGATGCTCGCGGAGCAGCGGCAGGATCTCGTCCGACGGCATGGACGTGTCGAGGCAGAACATGTCCGGACGCGGCACCATCACCTCGCGCACCAGGGTGTCTTCCAGCTCGAACACCTTGTGGATCATCTCGCGCTCGGTCCGGTCCACCACGCCCTCGCGCGCGCCCACGTCCACCAGCGTGCGGAGCTCCTCCTCGGAGATCTCGGGCCGCCCGGTGCGCCGCTCGGAGCCGACCAGGCGGAGGGTGACCGCGGTGAAGGCGCCGAGTCCGACCCGGATCGGCTTCAGGAGGACGGAGAGCCACGCCACCGGCCGGTTCACCCAGCTCGCGAACCGCAGCGGGTGTTCCACCGCCAGCGTCATGGGCAGCACCTCGCCGAATACGGTCAGCAGGAACACCATGGCGCCGATGGCGATGGGGAGACCGATGCCGCCGAAGAGCCGCTCGGCGATGGCGGCCGCGAGCGCGGAGGCCCCGATGTTCACCACCGTGATGCCGACCAGGAGCGTGACGAGCAGCTCGTTGGGCTGTGCGAGCAGCGGGGCGAGGGGGCCGGGCGTCCTGCCCTGCTGCTCCGCCAGCTCCTTCAGCCGCGTTCGCCCCAGCGAGAAGTAGGCCGCCTCCGAGCCGGAGAGCAGCGCGGAGAGCAGGACCAGGATCCCGAGGGCGCACAGCTCGAGGAGCAGCCGGTTATCCATGGAAGTGCTCGAACCCCCCGCGCATCGCAACCGGCGCACCGTCGGCGTCCACGAAGACGACCTCGCCGGGCGCCCCCTCGATCCGTCCGATCACGGTGAGCGCGGTGCCGGTCGCCTCCGCGAGGCCCGCGATGAGCCGGTCGGCCGCGGCGGGGTCACACGTGAGCAGGAGCTCGTAGTCCTCACCGCCGTTCACCGCCCACTCGCGCGCGTCGCCCCCGAGGGCGCGCGCCGCCTCGCGCGCGGCCGCCGCGACCGGAACGCCATCGAGCTGGACCCGGGCGCTCGACCCGCTCTCCCGGCAGATGTGCGCGAGGTCGGTGGCGAGCCCGTCGGAGCAGTCCATCATCGCGTGGACTCCGGGCGCATGGCCCAGCCAGCGCCCCTCCGCCACGCGCGCCCGGGGCCGGAGATGCGCCCGCGTGATCTCGGCCAGCCGCGCGCCGGCGAGGCCGGCGTCCCGGGAGCGATCGAGCCCGCGCTCGAGCGCGTGGAGGCCGGCGGCGGAGCTGCCCAGGCTGCCCGTCACCGCCACCGCGTCGCCGGCGCGGGCGTGCGAGCGAAGCCGCGGCTCGCCTGGATGGATCCCGAGGAGCGTGACGTTCACCGTCCACCCACCCGGAGTCGCGGACGTGTCGCCGCCGACGACGGTCACGCCGTGCGGCGCGCCGGCCTCCGCCATGCCCGCGTAGAAGGCGTCCACCTCGTCCACCGGGGTGTCGGCCGGAACGGCCAGCGCCACCAGCGCCCAGCGCGGGATGCCGCCCATCGCCGCGATGTCGGAGAGGTTGACCGCCAGGGCCTTCCAGCCGATGTCGGAGGGCGCGGCGGAGACCCGGCGGAAGTGAACGTCCTCGATCAGGAGATCGGTGGTGGCGAGCAGCTTGTGACCGGGCGGCACCGCGAGGACCGCGGTGTCGTCGCCGATGCCGACCTCCACGCCGGGCGCGGCGTCGGTCGTGGCGGCACGGCTCCGGATGCGACGGATCAGGCCGAGCTCGCCCAGTTTCCCCAGGCGCACCCGTTCGGGTGGCTCCGCGTTCATGCCGGCGCGGCGACCGGCGTCAGCGCGAGGAAGTTGGCCAGCAGCGCCCTGCCCTGGCCGGTCAGGATGGACTCGGGATGGAACTGCACGCCCTCGACCGGGTAGCGCCGATGTCGCAGCCCCATGATCTCGCCGTCGTCCGCCCGCGCGCTGATCTCGAGGTCGGCGGGCAGGCCCGCCTCGAGCACGACCAGCGAGTGGTACCGCGTCGCCTCGAACCCCGGCGGCAGTCCACGGAAGACGCCGCACCCGTCGTGCGTGATCGGCGAGGTCTTGCCGTGCATCTGCCGCCGCGCGCGCGCGACCGTGCCCCCGAAGGCCTGGCCGATGGTCTGGTGACCGAGGCAGACGCCCAGGATCGGCACGCGGGCGTGGAAGCGTCGGACGAGATCGAGCGAGATGCCGGCGCCGTCCGGATTGCCTGGACCCGGCGAGATGACGATGCCCTCGGGCCCGAGCGCCTCCACCTCGTCCACGGTGAGCGCGTCGTTGCGCGCGACCCGCATGCGGGCCCCGAGCTCGCCCAGGTACTGCACGAGGTTGTAGGTGAACGAGTCGTAGTTGTCGAGCACCAGGATCACGCGGGCTGCTCCTGCGCCGCGATGCGGAGCGCCAGGATCATGCCGCGCGCCTTCGAGGCCGTTTCGAGCCACTCCGTCTTCGGATCGGAGTCGGCCACGATGCCGGCGCCGACCTGGATGGACGCACGGCGGCCGTGGCAGACCACGGTGCGAATCGTGATGCAGGAGTCGAGGTTGCCCGAGTAGGAGATGTAGCCGACCGCGCCCCCGTAGGGGCCCCGGCGGGTCGGCTCGAGCTCCTCGATGATCTCCATGGCGCGGATCTTGGGCGCCCCGGTCAGGGTCCCGGCGGGGAAGCACGCGGCCAGCACGTCGAAGGCGTCCTTGCCCGGCTCGAGCCGGCCTCGCACGTGACTCACCAGGTGCATGACGTGCGAGTAGCGCTCCACCACCATGAACTCGGAGACCTCGACGGTGCCGAGGCGGCTCACCCGGCCCACGTCGTTGCGGCCGAGATCCACCAGCATCACGTGCTCGGCCCGCTCCTTCGGATCTGCGCGCATCTCCTCCGCCAGGCGGGCGTCCTCCTCGTCGGTCCGCCCCCGCGGATGCGTTCCCGCGATGGGCCGCTCCTCGACCCGATCGTCCTCGAGCCGTACCAGCACCTCCGGAGAGGATCCCACGATGCTGGTCTTGCCGAGGCGCAGGAAGAAGAGGTAGGGCGACGGGTTGACCGTGCGGAGCGCGCGATAGACCGTGAAGGGGTCGGCCCGCAGCTCGGTGTCGAGGCGGCGCGACAGCACCACCTGATAGGCGTCACCCGCGGCGATGAACTCCTTCGCCCGGCGCACCCCGTCCGTGAAGGCGGCCTCGTCCATCGTCGAGGTGAATCCCTCGTCACCCAGGGCCACGAGCGGCTCGACCGGCGGCAGCGTGAGCGGGGCGGGGGAGCGGGCCGGCCGCCGCAGGTTGCCCAGCAGCATGCCGATCTTGACCGCGGCCGCGTCGTACGCGCGGTCGAGAGAGGCGGGATCGGTCTGGGCGACGTGGGCATTCGCGATGACCAGCAGCCGGTGGCGCAGGTTGTCGAATACCAGCAGGGTGTCGGTGAACATGAACACCGCGTCGGGCAGCTTCTGATCGTCGGCGGTCAGGGTCGGAAGCCGCTCGACGTGCCGGATCATGTCGTAGGACAGAAAGCCCACCGCCCCGCCCTGGAAGCGCGGCAGCCCCGGCACCGGGACCGGCTTGAACTGGGCCAGCAGATCCCGGAGCGCCGTGAACGGGTCCGAGCCCGGCAGCAGCTCGATGGTGCCGTCGGCCCGGCGGACGCTGATCCGCTTGCCCTTTGCGGTGAAGACCATCAGGGGGTCCGAGCCGAGGAAGGAGTAGCGGGCCCACTTCTCGCCGCCCTCGACCGACTCCAGCAGGAAGGCGTACGCGCCGGGCCGGAGCCGGAGGAAGGCGGACAGCGGAGTATCGAGGTCGGCGGCCAGCTCGGCGAAGACCGGGATCAGGTTGCCCTGCCCGGCCAGGGTGCGAAACTCCTCCCGCGTAGGAGAGAGCGGGGGGAGACCCGGCCCCACCGTCGACATGGATGAGCCGCTCAGGCGTTCGCGTCCAGCTTCTTCTTGAGCTGCGCCTTCGGAACCGCGCCGATCACCTGGTCCATCACCTTGCCGCCCTTGACGAACAGGATCGTCGGGATGGAACGGATCCCGTAGCGAGCCGCCAGGGCCGGCTGCTCGTCCACGTTCACCTTCGCGAGGGTCACCGAGCCGTTTCCTTCCCGCACCAGCTCTTCGAGCGTGGGGGCGATCGCGCGGCAGGGGGCGCACCACTCGGCCCAGAAGTCCACCATCAGCAGCTCGGCATGCTTGCCCAGTTCCGTATCGAAGCTGGCCTCGGTGAGATGGAGCGTGCTATCGGACATTGATCCAAGGTCTCCTTATGGTCGGGCAGGACTGGTGCGGGACAGCGGGTGAGAGTTCCATAAAAAACGCACCGCCACGCTAGCATAGCCCCCCCATCATCGCAAGTTGACCCCCGGCCCCGGGCCCGGAGGACGGCCCGTGCCCGGCGGACTGGGCAGTCCAGCCGACGGTTCGGGGCAGTCCTTCTGACAGTAGGCGTCACCTACCGGACGTCCGCCCGGTGTCACCCTGCCACGGCGGTCCCCAAAACGACCCCGGAGGGCCGGAAAGCCTTGAATCCACGGCATTGACCCGGACGAGTGCTGAACGGCGCCCAAGACGGCGGAAAACATCGGTTGGTAGGGGGTTTGCAGTAGATGAACCCCCCGAAAAGCTATGGCCAGGTGCACTCGCAGTCGAGGAGGGTCGCTTCGTGGGCAAAGTGATGGTTGTCGATGACGCCGTGTCAGAGCTGAAACTGATCGAGGGCATCCTCAAGGCGGCCGGGCATCAGGTGGTGTCGTACGATCACGGCGAGCTCCTGGAGGATCGGGTCGTGGAGGAGCGGCCGGACCTGCTGCTCCTGGACATCGTGATGCCCAAGCGCAACGGCTACGAGGTGCTGCGCGGGCTCCGGCGCGACCCCCGCACCAAGGACACCCCGGTGGTGTTCGTGAGCTCCAAGAATCAGGAGAGCGATCGCCTGTGGGGGCAGCGACAGGGCGCCGCGGACTACCTGGCCAAGCCTTTCACCGCGGACCAGCTTCTCGGCATGGTGCGCCAGTTCGTGAAATAGCGCGATGACGCCGACTCCCGTGATCCCCGTCCTGCCGGCTGCTCCGGACGCCCCTCCGGCGCCGCGCGCCTGCCTGTTCGCGCTGGCCGGGGCCCGTTTCGCGGTGGACGTCCGGAGCGCCCGAGAAGTCGTGCTCTTCGACGAGTTCACCGCGGTCCCCCGCGCCCCCCGGCATCTGGTCGGCGTGGCGAACCTCCGGGGCACCGTGATGCCGATCGTCGATGTCCGGGACCTGCTGGGACTGGCGGACGCCCGCCCCGGTCGTACCCTCCGCACGCTGGTGGTGCGCGACGGCGCCGTGCAGGCCGCGCTGGTCGTGGACACCGTGCTCGGGCTCGAGCCCTACGAGGACGTGGCGCCGGTCGACAGCCCGACCGCCGCGCGGATGTCGGGACCCCGTCCGGTGATGGCGGGCTGGATCCACTGGGCCGGGGAGACCGTGCCGCTGCTCGACGTTCCGAAGATCCTGGCCGCCCTTCGACCCTCGACTTCGACGATCGCGCAGGAGGTATCCGCGTGAACCGGAGAGGCTTCATCGGCAGCGTCCTCTCGACCGGCCTCGCGAGTGTCGTGCTGCCGCGGACCGCAGCGCGGGCCCAGGCGGGCGAGATCCGGATCGGCATGAGCGCGGCGTTCCGGGGCGCCGCGGCGGGCCTCGGCAGCGAGCTCTACCGGGGCGCGCAGGCCTACTACAGTGAGATCAACGCGCGCGGCGGCCTCTTCGGGCGGCAGATCACGGTGGTCGCGCTCGACGACGGCTACAACCCGGACCCGTGCATCCGCAACACTATCCAGCTGCTGGACCGAGAGAAGGTGTTCCTGCTCTCGAACTACGTGGGCACGCCGACCCTCACGCGCGCGCTGCCCGTGATCAAGCAGTACGCGGATCAGGGCGTGGTCCTGGTAGGCAACTTCACCGGCGCTCAGCCCCAGCGCGAGACTCCCTACGTCGATCAGGTCTTCAACGTCCGAGCCTCCTATCGCCAGGAGATGTCGGCGCTGGTGGAGCGCTTCTGGCAGGCGGGGGCGCGGCGCTTCGGCGTGTACTACCAGATCGACGCCTACGGGCGCAGCGGGACCGACGGGGTCGCTCGGGCCCTCGCCGCGCGCAACGCCAAGATCGTGGCGGAGGCCACCTACGTCCGCAACGCCAAGTTCGAGGAGGACATGACGATCGCGGTCCAGGCCCTCCGCGAGGCGGGCAGCGAGGTCGTGCTCTGCACCGGGGCCTACCAGGGCTGCGCTGCCTTCGTGCGTTCCGCGCGCGACGCGGGCTGGACCGCGCCGATCTCCAACGTCTCGTTCGTGGGATCGGACGCCATGCTCGGCCTGCTGGCCAAGCACGGTCGCGCGAAGGGCCGTGACTACACGCGCGCGCTGATCAACTCCCAGGTGGTGCCGAGCTACGACGATACCGTGCTGCCGGGCGTCCTCGAGTACCGGGCCCTCATGGACAAGCAAAACCCGCAGGTGCCCGAGGCACTTCGCGACGCCGCCTACGCGCCGCAGAAGTACAGCTTCATCAGCCTCGAGGGATACGTGAACGCGCGGGTGATCGTCGAGGCGTTGCGTCGGGCGGGGTCCAACGCGGGGCGGCCGTCCTTCCGGCAGGCGCTGGAATCGCTCCGCGGCCTCGACCTCGGAATCGGCGCGCCGCTCACCTTCAGCGCCGAGCGGCACCAGGGGCTGGACAGCGTCTACTTCACGCGGGTCGAGGGCGATCGCTGGGTGCCGGTCGCCGACTGGGCCGCCGCGGTCAAGGCATGAACATGGGCATGGACGGCTTGAAGCGAGGCTGGAGAAGGCACGGGTCGAGGAAGGGCGCGGAGGGATCCCCCGTCGAGGCCGCACCCGTTCCGGTCTCCCGGGCGCGGTTCGGCCTGCTGGGCAAGATCACCATCTTCCTCGTGCTGGTCCTGCTGCCGGTGGCGATCGCGAGCTGGACCATCGCCTATCGGTCGCTGCAGGAGAATCTCACCCGCGAGTTCACCGACAAGGGCAGCGCCATCGCCAACAGCCTGTCGAGCTCCGCGGCGGACCTCGTGGTCAATCGTGACGCATCCACCGTGCAGGCCCAGGTGGACGAGTTCGCCAAGATCTCCGGCGTGGCCTACGTCATGGTCTACGATCCCCAGCGCGCACTCGTGGCCCACACCTTCGCCCCGGTGGTGCCCAAGGGCATCATCGAGAAGAACGTGGTGCCGGGGCAGGCCTCCCGGCCGCAGGTCCAGGAGCTCACCTATCTCCGATCCCCGCGGCGGGAGCGAGCGCGAGATCATCGACATTGGCGTGCCCATGCTGGGCGGCCGCCTCGGGACCGTGCGGGTGGGCATGGACAAGTCGATCATCCGCACCGCGGCGGTCGGGGCCGGCAACTTCCTGCTCCTGGTGCTGGGGGGGATCGCGGCGGTCGCGGTGCTCGCGGGCGTGATCTTCGCCCAGCGCATCACGCGTCCGGTCAATGCCCTCGTGAGCGTGGCCGAGCGCGTGGGCCGGGGCGACCTCTCCCAGCTGGTGCCGGTCACGTCGCGCGACGAGATCGGTCAGATGGCGGTCACCTTCAACGAGTCCATCGTGCGGCTCCGCTCGCTGGTCCAGACCGAGACCGACCGCGACGAGGAGCGCCGCAAGCGCGAGGACCTGCAGCAGAACATCATCACGTTCCTCGACACGGTGGTGGAGATCGGCAAGGGCGACCTCACCCGGCGCGGCGAGGTGAGCTGGGACGTGCTCGGCAACGTGGTGGACGCGATCAACCTGATGGTCGAGGAGATCTCCTCGGTCGTCGGCGACGTGCGGCAGGCCGCCCTCCGCGTGGCCTCGGGCTCGCAGGACACCATCCGCATCACCGGCGAGCTCGCGGAGGCGGCGCAGGCCCAGACCCGCGACGCGGTGAGCGTGACCCGCTCGGTGGCGGACGTGACGGTCTCGGTGCGCCAGGTCGCGGACAGTGCCGACCAGAGCGCGAAGGCGGCACGCCAGGTGCTCCAGGCCGCGAGCAAGGGCGAGGGAGCGGTACGCAACAGCCTGGCGAGCATGCAGCAGATCCGGGCCGAGGTGCAGACGATCTCCAAGAAGATCAAGTCCCTCGGCGACCGCTCGCTCGAGATCTCGAATATCGTGAACACCATCCAGGACATCGCGGCCCAGACGCACCTGCTCGCCCTGAACGCTTCGATCGAAGCGGCGGGTGCGGGCGAGGCGGGGCTGCGGTTCTCGGTCGTGGCCGACGAGGTGCGCAAGCTGGCCGAGCGGGCCACCCAGGCCACCCGGGACATCGGCACGCTCATCAAGGGCGTGCAGGTGGAGACCCAGGAGGCGGTGGTGGCGATGGAGGCCGGCACCCGGGAGGTCGAGTCCGGGTACGAGGTGAGTCTCAAGGCGGAGGAGGCCCTCCAGGAGATCGGGAAGATCTCGCAGACGTCCGCCGAGCTCGCGGCCGAGATCTCCCACGCCTCGCAGACGCAGGTCCGGGGCGCCGAGGCCGCCGCGGGGGCGGTGCAGGCGATTGCGGGCGCGGCGGTGAAGGCCGAGCAGGGCGTGCAGCAGAGCCGGAAGAACGTCGAGCAGCTGGCCCACCTGGCGGAAGAGCTGACCGCCAAGCTATCCCGCTTCAAGCTGGCGAGCTGACCCGATGGCCGATCGTCGCGAGCGCGAGCTGCTGCTGGGCATCTTCCTGATGGAGGCCTGGGATACCGCCGGGGCCATCGAGGACGAGCTCGGCCTGCTCACCGCTCCGGAGAATCCGACCGCGGAGGCTCTCGCGACACTCGTCGTCTTCGCGCACCGTCTGAAGGGCTCGGCCGCCCTTCACGGGTTCCCCGGCGTCTCGGAGCTCGCCGCGGGCACCGAGCGCCTGCTCGAGCGGGCCCCGACCGCGTCGGCCGACGAGCGGGTCGGATCGGCCGTCTTCCTGGAAGGCCTCGTCGACCTCCTGAAGGAGGTCTTCGACGGCATCAGCGCAGTCGGGAACGAGGACTCGGCCCGTATCGCGGACTTCAAGTCCCGTCATCCCGCGTTCTTCGCCTCGCCGGCCGCCGCGCCCGACCCGGAGCCCGCGATCGCCCTGCCGCCGGCTCCGATCTCACCGCTGCTCGCCGACCTGCGGCGGTTCTTCGCCGAGGGCGGCGAGGTTCTCGAGTACTTCGTGCCCGAGGCCGCCGAGCACCTGGAGTCGATGACCACCGCCCTGCTCGCCATCGAGGGCGGCGCGCGCGACGAGGACACGCTGGCGACCGTTTTCCGGGCCGCTCACACGCTCAAGGGCGCGGCGTACACGGTCGGATGCGCCCCGCTCGGCGACGCCACGCACTACATCGAGGATCTTCTCGGCGTACTGCGCGAGCAGCGGCTTCCCGCCACACCGGCGGTGACCGAGGCGATCTTCTCGGGAGCCGCGGCCATCAAGCGGGTGCTCCAGTCCGGGGCCGCGGTGTCCGAGGAGGCGGCGGAGGCGCTCGAGCGCGCGACGCGCGACCTGCGCCTCCTGGCGGCCTCGGAGAGCCTGCCCGAGCGCCCGGCCATTCCGCCCGCGGTCGAGGCTCCCGATCCGGTCGTCGCCCCCGAGGCGCCGGATCTCGCGCGGACGCCCTCGCTGGAGCTGCCGCCGTTCGTGCGCCCCGAGTTCCTGGCCCGGCTCGAGGCTCTGCCGCGGCCGGCCCTCCGCGCCTCGAGCGCGGCGACCTCCGGGCCCAGCATCCGGGTGCCGGTGGAGCGGCTGGACACGCTCATGAACCTGGTGGGGGAGCTGATGATCGCGCGGAGCCGCCTCGACCGGCGGCTGGCCCAGCTCGACCAGGTGAGCGATCTGCTCCTCGCCAGCCGCACGCGCCTCGGCCAGGTCGGCCGCGACTTCGAGTTCCGCCAGCAGGCGCCCACGATGCCCCGCGACGGCCGCGGCGCCGAGCGCGACGCGGCAGGGAAGCTGCGCGACATCTCCGATCTCTTCGCCGAGCTCGAGTTCGACCGCTACGACGACATCAATATCCTGGCCCGCAGCGTGACCGAGATGTCCGCGGACGTGGCCGAGGTGCAGAGCCAGCACGCGACCCTCCTGCGCAACATCCGGGAAGACACGGTGCAGATCCAGCGGCTGACCGCGGCCCTCCGCAAGGAGATCACGCGCGCGCGCATGGTGCCCATCGGCCGGCTCTTCGCGCGGGTGGCCCAGCAGGTGCGGGAGACGGCCCGGGCCACCGGCAAGTCGGTGAGCCTCACGGTGCGCGGGGAGTCGGTGGAGGTGGACAACGGGATCATCGAGCAGATCGCCGACCCGTTGCTGCACCTGATCCAGAACGCGGTGGCGCACGGCATCGAGCCGGCCCCGGAGCGCGAGAGCCGCGGCAAGGCGGCGGCCGGCCACGTGACTCTGTCCGCGTCCCAGGAGGGCAGCTTCATCCTGGTGGTGGTGGAGGACGACGGGCGCGGGATCGATACCGAGGTGCTGCGGCGGCACGCGGTGGAGCGCGGGTTCCTGCCCCCGGCCGAGGCGGCCACGCTGCCCGAGGGCGAGATCCTGAACCTCATCTTCGTGGCGGGCTTCAGCACCGCGTCCTCGGTGACCCAGACCGCCGGTCGCGGAGTCGGCCTCGACGTCGTGCGCACCAACGTCAGCCGGCTCAACGGAGAGATCCACGTCGAGACGGAGGCCGGGCGCATGACGCGCTTCGTCCTGAAGCTGCCCGTCACGATGGCGATCGCGGACGCGCTGATGGTGCGGTGCGGGCCGGAGACGGTGGCGTTCCCGCTCACCGGGGTGAGCGCGATGCGGTCGGTCGCGCCGCGCGAGATCCAGGTCGCGGGCGGGCGGGAGACCGTGTCGCTCGACGACCGGACGATCGAGCTCGTCCGCCTCGATCGGGCGCTGGGTCTGGTCCCGTCTCCGCCGCCCTCGCGTCTGCCGGTGGTGGTGATGCGGGGTGGTGGCAAGCCCTTCGGCGTGGTGGTGGACGAGCTCCTGGGCAAGGAAGAGATCGTCATCAAGAGCCTGGGCGCGCTGGTCGAGGGGGTGGGTCCGTTCTCGGGCGCCACGATCTCGGGCGAAGGCCGCGTGATCCTGCTCCTCGACCCGACCCTTCTGCGCGAGGCGGCGACGCGGCATCCAGCCGCCCCGGTGCGCGAGCCGGCTCCGCTCGACCCCGCGGAGCGTCGGCCCACCGTCATGCTGGTGGACGATTCGGTGAGCATCCGGAAGTTCGTCGGTCAGATGCTGGAGAAGGCCGGCTTCCAGGTCGTCACCGCGATCGACGGCCAGGACGCGCTCGCGCAGCTCGTGGAGCGGAACGTGGACGTGGTCGTCACCGATCTCGAGATGCCGCGGCTCAACGGGTACGGCCTGATCGAGGACCTGCGGCGGCGGCCGGCGACCCGCGAGGTTCCGGTGATCGTGATGACGACGCGCGCCGGCGCGAAGCACGTCGACCTGGCCCGGCGCCTGGGCGTGCGCCACTACGTCACGAAGCCGGTGGACGAGCAGAGTTTCGTGCGGATCGTCGAATCGATCGTCTCGGGGGAGCGGGCACTCGAAGTCGCCGGCTCCGCCCACGGCGGGAGCCTGGTGGAGTAGGCGATGGCCGACGCCAAGGTGCTCGTGGTGGATGCCAACCAGGACAGCCGGGTCGCGCTGGCCCACGCTCTCGCGGAAGCCGGATACGAAGCGGCGGTCGCGACGAGCGGCTCGTTCGCGCTGACCATGCTCGAATGGGAGCAGCCCGACCTGATCGTGAGCTACGCCAAGGTGCAGGACATGGACGGCTATGAGCTGTTCACGATGGTGCGGCGCGATCCGGCGACGAAGGACACGCCGTTCCTGCTCCTGGCCGGTCGCGATCGGCCCATCGCGCTGGCCGCCACCGAGGCCGGCGTGGACATGACGGTCACCGGCGACTTCACCCTGGCCACCGTGATGGCGCGCATCAAGGAGCTGCTCGGAGAGGAGCCCCCCGTCGCCCCCGTGCGCCGCCCGGAGCCGCCGGTGGCGGCCAAGGGGCCCGCGAAGATGCCGCCGCGGCCCCCGGCCGCTCCCGCCGTCGCGGCGCCGGCCGCAAGGGCCGCGGCCGAGCCGGGGCGCAGCAGCTTCCAGGGCTCGCTCGGCGTGATGGACCTGACCGAGCTCACCCAGGTCATCTCGCTCGGAGTCAAGACCGGCGAGCTGCTGCTCTCGCTGTCGGGCGGCGAGGGGAGCATCCTCTTCGAGGCCGGTCGGGTCATCCACGCCGACTTCTCCGGGAAGACGGGCGAGCCCGCCTTCGCCGCGATGGTAGGCGCCTCCCAGCGGGAAGGCGAGGCGCGCTTCTGCTTCAACCGCGCCGAGCGCGAGAGCCTGGCGGGACGACCGCGCACCATCTCGCGCAGCGTGGAGCAGCTCCTCTTGAGCGTGGCGCAAGCGATCGACGAGGGAACCCAGAGCGCCGACGGGCGCCGCGAGGCCGCGGCCGCTCGTGGACCGAGGCGGGACGGATAGATCATGCCCAAGGTACTGGTCGTAGACGACAGTCTCAGCGTCCGGAAGGTCGTGCAGCGGGCCCTGGAGTCGAAGCGCATCGAGGTGCTGTCGGCCGCCTCGGGCACCGAGGCGATGGAGCAGATCGCGCGCGAGACGCCCGATCTCATCGTCTGTGACGTGATCATGCCGGACATGGACGGCTACCAGATCTGTGACTTCGTCAAGAAGCACCCGACTCTCGGACACACGCCGGTGCTGCTGATCTCGGGCATCGTCAACAGCACCGTGATGGAGCGTGCGGCCAAGGTGCGGTCGGACGACGTGATGCGAAAGCCCTTCGCGGCCGACGAGCTCCTGCATCGCATCGAGAGCCTGTTGCCGGCCGCGGGGCGGCCCGCGCCCGCGGTCGCGTCCCCGCCGGCCCGCGCGGTGGTCCCGGCGGCTTCCGCCGCTCCGGTCGCCGCGCCGGTCACGGCCCCCGAACGCCGCGTGCCTCAGCCCGAGCCGCCGGCGCCGGTCGCGGAGCCGGTTGCGGTCGCCGCGGCGGCACCGACTCCCGACCTCAAGGCGCTGCTCGCCGGGGTGGCCGAGCTGGCCGGGGTCTCCCTGACCGCGCTGATCGACCGCGAGGGAGCCCTGATGGAGGTCGCGGGTGGGCTCCTTCCCGAAGCCGAGCTCGCGGGCGCCCTCGCCGCCTGTCTGGTCGAAGTGACCGACGGAGTGGGACGGGCCCTGACCCAGGGGCGCCTCCAGAGCTTGATCCTCGAATACGACGCGGGTGTCGTGCTGCTGAATGCCGTGGGCGCGGGCGCGATGCTCGCGGTGGTGCTTGGCGATTCGGCGGTGCTCGGCAAGGTGCGATACCACGTGAAGAAAGCGCTCCCGGACCTGGTCCGGGCCGTGTGAGGCCTTCCTCCATGAGAACGTCCCATCATTTCGTGTCCAGCGCCCAGCGGCTCTCGTCCTGGCTCATGGCGGTGCTGGGCCTCGCCGCGTATGTCGGCGTCATCTACCTCCTGACCCTCGTCCCTCTCCAGTTCGAGGTGCCGTTGCCGAAGTGGGCGGTCGCGAGCATTCCGCCGGTGGTGTACGGCTTGCTGGTCTGGCTCTGGGTTCGCCGTCCATCCATCGTGCGATGGCTCGTGGGCACCGCGCTCCTGAGCGGACTCCACGTCTTGCTGAGCATGTCCCGAGAGCCGCTCAGCGCGTTGCTCGATCCGGCGCTCGCGGGCCGCGCCCTGCCCTGGATGCTGCCGCCGCCCTTGCCGGAGCTCCTCGGCGTGATGCTGCTCCTGGTGCCGCTCCGTGACCTGCTGCACGCGCCCGCCCGTCTTCCCCGCGAGCGGGGTGCCTCGACCGCGCGCTCGTCGGTGAGTCGGGCCCGGTCTGCCACACCCACTCGCGTGCCGAGCGCGCCTGCGCTCGAGGGGAGCGGCTCCCTGAGCGACGCGCTGCTCTCGCGAGCCGAGCCGGCTCCCGAGCCCGGCGTGATGTCAGCTCCTGTCCCCCCGGTGGCGCCGCCCCCACCGCCTGCGCCCGTTCCGGCACCGGACGAGGAGCCCCGTCGGCGCCGCGCCGCGGCGGCAAAGCGCCGGCGCGACGCCGAGCCGGCCCGCGTGCCCGGCCGATCGGAAGTCGTGCTGCGCATCGCGCTCGACCGCGTCATGGACCAGCTCCCTCCCGGCACTTTTCTCGCGCCGGAGGACGAGGTGGCGGCAAGCCTCGCCGAGCCCGGGTTCCTCCGGATCTCCGGCGAGCTCGTGGTCACCCAGCTATCGGAGGGGATGGCACGGGTCGCGTGGAGCGATATCGCCGATCAGTTCCCGGCCCACCTGGTGGGATTGAGCAAGGCCGAGATCGCCGAGCACCTGGACGAAGGCTTGAGGCTCCCCATCGACGAGGTGATCCGCCAGCTGCCACAGGAGCTGTTCGTCGCGGATACCCCCGAGGTCGAGATCCACGGGCTCCACCGGATCCCGGTGCCGTTCCACCCGATGGACGAGTCCCAGGCACCGACCGAGGCTGCGGCAGTGAGGCAGCCGGAGCCCGAGATCGCACCGGCCCCGGCGGTCAGGCCGACGCCGCCGCCGGAGGCGCCGCGCGCCCCCGCTCCGATCCCGCTCGCGGTGCCGTCGGCGTCACAGCCGGCGGAGCCGGCCGAGCCCGTGGCGATCCGGCCCCTCGCCGCGCCCCGGCCGATCGAGCCGGCGATGACGGTCACGCCGGAGCCGGTGAGGAAGCCCGAGCCGGCCGCGCTCGAGCTCTCGGCCGCCGCCGCGCCTGGCACCGACGAGCCCATCGTGCGTATCTCGTGGAGTCGCGTGGCGGCCGAGCTTCCCGTGGAAGCGTTCCGCGTTCCGCTCGACGAGGTGGCCGAGCGGATGCGGCAGCCCGGGGCGCTGCTGATCCCGCAGTCGCTCGTGCTGCCTCAGCTCGCGGAGGGCTTGATTCGCATCGGCTGGGACGTGATCGCGCCGCAATTCCCCCAGGAGGCGATGGCCGTCTCGGACGCGGAGATGACCGAGCGTCTGCCGAACGGCCTGCGCCTCCCGCTCGACGAGGTCGTCCGGCAGGTCCCGCTGGACCTGTTCTTGGCCGCCGCCGGCCCGGCCGTCGACGTCCGCGGCATCGAGTCCTTCCCGGCGCCCTTTCAGCCGCTCGTGTCGGATCCGGCGCCCGAGGCGTCGGTTGAAGCGGCGGCCGCCCCCGAGCCCGAGCCGCAGCCGGTCGCTGCCGAGGAGTCGCCGCGGGAGACCGTGCTGGAGCCAGAACCCGCCATCGCGTCGCTCCCGGAACCTGAGCCCGTCATGGCCGATGCGCCCCGCATCGATCCGGTGCCGGATCCGATCGAGGAGCGGCCGGAGGAGCTTCCGGTCGTCGCGAGGGTCGAGCTGGACCGCCCCCGCGATCTCGAGACGCGGCCAGTGCTCGCGCAGCCGGAGCCGCACGTGACCGTTCCGACCCCGGTGGTCGCACCGCCCTCGGTGCCGCCAGCCCCGCCCGCGTTCGCCTGGCCCAAGCCTTCTCCCGCCCGGGCCGCCGTCGCCGCCTGGGCCGAGCCGGCGCCGGCCGCCCCGACTCCCGCCGCGCTCGTTCCCGGGGCCGCGGAGGCGGCGGAGGCCCGACGTATCGTCGCGCTGCTGGCGCCGATCGCGTCCTTCGACGTGAGCGTCCAGGCGGTCGAGGGCGTCACCGTCTTTGCGATGGCCGCGCCGACGGTCGCCCATGAAACCGCGGTCGCGGTGGCGGGCCTCGCCCTGCCGCTGTTCACGGATCGCCGTCCGTCCTGGCCGGTCGATCAGATCACCCTGCGCGGGCCGGAGACGGCCGTCGTGCTGACGCCGCTCGGCGGTCCGGCCGACCGGGGACCGGTTCTCGCGGCCGCGGCGCCTCGCGGCGGCACGCTCGCGCTGCTCGAGATCCTCTGCCGGCGCGCCGCAGCCGACCGCGGCGCGCGTACCGCGGGCCCCGGTCAGGACGTGGTTCCGGCGGCCAGCTCCAGCCTGGCGACGGCCGCGGTGCCGAGTCGGGCGGCGGTCCTCACGGGAGGGCTGACCGCGTTCGGTGACGTCACCGCGTCGGTGCTGAGAGACGCGGAAAGCGAAGCGGTCCTCTACTTCTTCCTGCCGGCGGGAGACGACGTGCCTGCGGTGGGAGCGTTCGCGCAGGACCTCCACGCCGTGATGCGCAAGGCGGCGGGGTCAGGCGCCGTGTTCCGGACCGCGATCCTGCGATCCGGCGACACGCTCCTCGTCATCCAGCCCGAAGAGATCGGGCACGGGCGGTCGATCGTCATCGTCGCGGGTGGATCCGTCACCCGGCCCGGCCTGGCCTACCGCCAGGTCGAGCGCGCAGCGGCGACGCTGATGTCGGCCTGAGGCGACTCGATGTCGATCATCAACTACGCGCAAAAAGAGATCAGCTTCAAGATCGTCTACTACGGCACCGGGGTGGCCGGGAAGACCGCCAACCTCCAGTACATCTACCGCGGCCTCCCGGACGTCAACCGCGGCAACATGGTGTCGCTCGCGACGGGAGACGATCGGACGCTCTTCTTCGACTTCCTGCCGGTCTCCGCGGTGACGGTGCGGAACTTCGTGGCCAAGTTCCAGCTCTACACGGTGCCGGGCCAGATTTACTACAACATGACGCGCAAGCTGGTGCTGCGGGGCGTCGACGGCATCGTCTTCGTCGCGGACTCGCAGTGGGATCGCCTGCCCGAGAACGTGGAGAGCTTCAGAAACCTCGAAGAGAATCTCAAGGAATACGGGTACAATCTTGACGAGATCCCGTACGTGATCCAGTACAACAAGCGGGACCTGCCCAACGTGGCTCCGGTGGAGTACCTCGAATACATGCTGAACCGGAAGAGCCGGCGGGTTCCGTACTTCGAATCGGTCGCCGTCGAGGGCAAGGGCGTGTTCGATACGCTCAACACCGTCTCTCGCATGGTTCTCGTCGCCGGGTTCGGACAAGAACAGGGGGCGCTCAATGAGTCTAAATGACAACCTGGCCATCCACGAGGATGACGCGCAGCGGATCAACGGCGTTCTCCTGCACTTCCTGGGCGAATCGGGAGCGATGGAATCGCTCCTGATCGATCGGAGCGGACAGCTCCTGGCTCGCGGAGGCGCTTCACGGTCGCTCGACACCGTGTCGCTCTCCGCGCTCGCCGCGGGCGCGTTCAGCTCGACCGCCGCGATGGCGCGGCTGCTCGGCGAGACCGAGTTCACGATGCTGTTTCATCAGGGCGTCAAGGAGAGCATCCACGTCGCCGCGGTGGACGAGCACGCGATCCTGCTCGCCATCTTCGACAGCCGGACCACCGTGGGCATGGTCCGTCTCTTCGCCAAGGAGGCGGGCACCGCGATCGGGGCCATCCTGGCCGAGACCCGGACGCGGCCGCAGCGCACCGGCGTGCTGTCGACGCCGCTCCACAAGGACGAGGTGCAGTCCTCGCTGCGGGAGCGTCCGGTCTAGCTGACGGACATCGACGACCATGGCGCAGACCGACAACAAGATCTCGCTGTCCTCGGAAGAGAAGCGATCCCTGGCCGAGTCGGCCCGACTCTGCGAGATGATCGTGGAGGCCAACCCGTCGGACACCGGGGCGCTCGAGACCCTGAAGGAGATCTACACCAAGCTGGGTGATCGGGAGAGCCTGGCCCGGGTCGTGGCGCGCCTTGCCGGTACGGTGGGAGGACGGCCGTCCGCGAGCGTGGCGCCGACCCCGGAGCCCGCGGCCGGTCGGGTGCCGGCGACCGAGGAGATGGAGGCGCTCGCCGCGTCCATCGAGGTCGCGCCGACCCCGTTGGCGGGCAAGCGGGGCGGGGTCTCCTCGATCGAGCGTCGCCAGGGCAGCCTGTCGCGTCTCGGGGACCGGCTAGTGGCCGAGAAGCTCATCAGCCCGGAGCAGCTCCAGCGCGCGCTCGCCGAGCAGAAGGGCAGCGCCGACAAGCTCGGGACGATCCTGGTGCGCCTGCAGTTCATCACCGAGGACAGCCTCGTCTCGTTCCTGTCGAAGCAGTACGCCATGCCCGCGATCACGGTGGCGCAGGTGGATCCGGATCCGGACGTGCTCAAGCTCGTGCCCGAGCAGATCGCCAAGAAGCACAGCGTGCTCCCGATCAAGCGGATCGGGAACGTCCTCACCCTCGCGATGGCGGATCCCACCAACGTCTTCGCGCTCGACGACGTCGGGTTCATGACCGGCCTGCAGATCCAGCCGGTGGTCGCCTCCGAGGCGGCGATCCGCAAGGCCTTCGAGCGTCTCTACGAGACGGGCGCCAGCGTCAACGACATGATGAGCGAGCTGGAGGAGGCCGACACCGACGTCGAGGTCGTCGAGGACGGCGAGGCCGCCTTCAGCAAGGCCGACGTCTTCGACCTCAAGGAGTCGGCCGACGAGGCGCCGGTGGTCCGGCTCATCAACATGATCCTGACCGACGCCATCCGGCGGGGCGCCTCCGACATCCACCTCGAGCCGTACGAGAAGGTCTTCCGGGTCCGGTTCCGCATCGACGGTGTGCTACACGAGATCATGACGCCGCCCAAGCGCCTCGAGGCGGCCCTGACCTCGCGCGTGAAGATCATGGCCACGATGGACATCGCGGAGCGCCGGCTCCCCCAGGACGGCCGCATCAAGCTGCGCTACCACCAGCGGGAGATCGACTTCCGGGTCTCGACGCTGCCGACGATCTTCGGCGAGAAGACCGTCATGCGTATCCTGGACAAGGAAGCGCTCCAGCTCGACATGGGGGCTCTCGGCTTCGACCCGTGGAGCCTCGAGCAGTTCAGCAAGGCGATCCACAGCCCCTACGGCATGATCCTGATCACCGGCCCGACCGGCTCCGGCAAGACCACCACGCTGTACTCGGCGATCCACACCATCAACTCGCCGGACATCAACATCATGACCGCCGAGGACCCGGTCGAGTACAACCTGAAGGGCGTCAACCAGGTGCAGGTCAACGACGAGATCGGCCGCACCTTCGCGGCGTGCCTGCGGAGCTTCCTGCGGCAGGACCCGGACGTGATCCTGGTCGGCGAGACCCGAGACCTGGAGACGGCCCAGATCGGTATCCGCGCCGCCCTCACCGGCCACCTCGTGCTCTCCACGCTGCACACCAACGACTGCCCGTCCACTCCCGCGCGGCTCCTCGACATGGGTATCCCGCCCTTCCTCGTCTCGTCCTCGCTCCAGCTGATCCTGGCCCAGCGGCTCGGACGGAAGATCTGCAAGGACTGCAAGGAGCCCTACGAGGCGAACGAGGAGAGCCTGGTCCCCTACGGGCACGTGTCCCAGGGGCTCGGCAACGTCAATTTCTACAAGGGCAAGGGCTGCCAGACGTGCAACTTCACGGGCATGAAGGGCCGGGTGGCCATCTACGAGGTGATGCCGATCACCTCCGAGCTCCGGGATCTCATGCTGCGCAACGCGACCACCGCCGAGATCCGCGAGACCGCCTGCTCGCAGGGCATGAAGACGCTGCGACAGAACGCGCTGCAGAAGGTGGTGGATGGCGTGACGACGGTGGAGGAAGTGATTCGAGTGACGATGGGATAAGTCATCGAAGGGGGCCTCGGCGGCCCCCTCCGAGCCTCCCCCAGAACGAGTTGCGCCGGCGAAGCCGGCGCTCGAACGAGGTGACTCGGACGCGCTCCCCTAAGGGGACGGGGTGCGCCAGGTGCCGCGCAGGCGATCCACTGCGCGGCCGAGTGCGGTGCGAACCCCCTCGTTGTTCACGTTGCGGTCCGCGACGAGGGTCACGTAGCCGACCGGGCTGCCCCCCACGAAGACGGTCCCGTCGTCCGCCGAGAAGAGCGCGGTGCGGAAGGCGCCCCGCTCCAGCCGGCTCGCTCCCAGCTCCAGCTCACGCCCGAGGGTGGCCGCGAGCGCGGCGAGCGCCTCCACCGGGAAGCGGGGGGGCAGCTCCGACGTGATGACGAGGCCATCCGGCGTCACGATGAGCCCCCCGCGCACGCCATCGAGCCGGGTCAGCTCGGACAGAGTCTCGCGGAAGGCCTGCGCCCGCGATGGGCGCGGGGCCGGCGTGCCGCCCGGAGGCGTCGAATCGGCGGTGGTCTGCGGGTCGGCCATCGGCTCAGGCCTTGATGTTGAGATCCGTCCACAAGCGTCCGACCTGCACCAGTCCCGCTCCCACCTCGACCTCACGCGCGAGCGCGACACCCAGGATCACGCCGCCGTCGCTGCGGAGAAAGGTCGTCTCCTCAGCGCCCTCGATGACGCCCCGTCGCATCGCGCCGAGCCCGGCCCGGGCCAGCGTGGCGGACGCGATCCGGTAGACCTGCGTCATGTGCAGCCCGAGGTGCTTCTGCCGCTCCTCGCTCCCCTGCGCGAACACGAGTTTGCCGTCCGCGCGCGTCAGCACGAGGTCCTGGGCGCCCGGAGGCAGCCGAAGCCGCTCGGTGGAGATCGCCCCGATCGCCGTCGAGGCTCCCGGGGCGGGGGCGGTCCAGGTGGCCACCATCTCCTGCAGCGCCTTTGCTTCCGGGAAATCCGGGAAGTACTGGATCGCCCGGTCGAGGAAGGGCCGGCATCCCTCGATGTCGCCCTCTTCCAGCGCGATGCGCGCGAGCCCAAACAGGGCACGCGGGTGGTAGGGATCGAGCCCGAGGACGCGCCGGAATGAAGCCTTGGCCGCGGGCATCTCGCGGAACACCACGTGAAGGTAGGCGTCCAGCAGGTGACCGACCGCGATGTTAGGCGAGACGCGCAGCCCCTCGGTGATCAGCTCGGCCGCGTCCTCGTAACGCCCTTCGTGGCGATACTGGTCGGCCAGCCGAAAGAGAGAGGAGGCCGAGCGTGGCTTGACGAGCCCGGCGATGCCGCTCCACGTGCGCTCAAGGAACGTCGCTAGGCCCACTCGCCGACCCCCCTCGTCAAGGGCTGCCCAGCCAGGAGATCAATCACTGCCGTTCATCATAGCATGCGAGCTCGGAGGGGCATCCAAACTCGGGGCCGGTCTAAGTCCCGAGGAAGATACGCTTTACCTCGGCCGACTGGAGCAGGGCCGCCGAGGGCCCGTCGAGGACGTTCCGGCCGGATTCGAGCACGTACCCGCGATGGGCCAGGCCCAGGGCCATCTCCACGTTCTGCTCGATGAACACGATGGTCAGCCCGCGCTCCCGGTTGAGCCGGGTGATCACCTGGGAGATCTGCGCGACGACCTGGGGGGCGAGCCCCAGGAACGGCTCATCGATCATCAGGAGGGTCGGGCAAGCCATGAGGCCGCGCGCGATCGCGACCATCTGCTGCTCGCCCCCCGAAAGGGTATGGGCGGGCTGTCCCCAGCGGGCCCGGAGCAGGGGGAAGAGGGCCTCGACCTCGCGCAGCGTGGCAGCCCGCCGAGCCCGCGCCGCGGGTGGGTAGGCGCCCAGGAGGACGTTCTGGCCGACCGTCAGGTACGGAAACAGCCGTCGGCGCTCGAGGACATGCGCCATCCCCAGGTCCACGATCCGATGGGCCGGCAGCCGCTCGATCCGCTGGCCGCGGAACGTGACGGCGCCGCGCTGCGCCCGCACGAGCCCCGACAGCGTGTTCATGAGCGTCGACTTGCCGGCGCCGTTCGGCCCGAGCAACGCCACCACCTCCCCCGGCTCCACGCGGAGGCGCGCGCCCCAGAGGACCTGGTAGTCGCCGTACAGCACGTCGACGGCGTCGGCCTCCAGCAGGGCATCGCGGCGCGGCTCAGCCGCCATAGGCACGCCCCAGGTACGCCTCGATCACCCGCGCGTCGCTCGTCACCGCGGCGGGGGAGCCGACCGCGATGACCTCGCCCAGGTGGAGCGCGACCACCCGCTGGGAGATCCCCATGATCACGCGCATGTTGTGCTCGATGACGATGAGCGCGGTGCCGCCGGCGTGGAGCTGGCGCACCAGCTCGACGAGCGCGGGGATGCTGCGCTGGTCCACTCCGCCGGTGATCTCGTCGAGCAGCAGGAGCCGCGGGCGCGTCGCGAGGGCGCGCGCCATCTCGAGCCGCTTGCGCTGCCCGGTCGAGAGCACCCGCGCGTGCGCGCCCGCGCGGTCGGCGAGCCCCACGCTCGCGAGCGTCCGCTCGGCTTCCGCGCGGGCGCGCCGTGGGTCCGCCGTCTTCTGGAACGCGCCGACCATCACGTTCTCCAGCACGGTCATGCCGCCGAACGGCTTGAGCTTCTGGAACGTGCGGCCGACCCCGCGGCGGCTGATCTCGTCCGGGCGCAGCCCCGCGATGTCGATCCCGTCGAGCCGGATGTGACCGGCGTCGGGAGTCTGGAAGCCGGTGAGCAGATCGAACAGCGTGGACTTGCCGGCGCCGTTCGGTCCGATCACGCCGACCAGCTCGCCCGGACCGACCTGGAACGAGATCTCGCGGTTGGCCACGAGCCCGCCGAAGCGCTTGGTCACCCCCCGGATATCGAGGACGGGGGGCGTCACGAGCGGCGGGACCCGCGCTCGAGCAGAGCCATGATGCCGCCGGGCTGCACCACCGAGACGATCATGATCAGCAGCCCGTAGATGACCAGGTCGAGGGCCTTGCCGGTGCCGCCGAACTGGACCCGCGTGACCTCACCCAGCGGGACCAGGATGGCGGCGCCGAGGATGGGGCCCCACAGCGTGCCGACCCCGCCCAGCACCGCCACCAGGCAGACGAGGATCGAGAGGGACAGCGGAAGCACCGACTCGGGGTCGATGAACAAGACGTACTGGGCGTAGAACGTCCCGCCCAGCGCGGTCAGGGCCGCCGAGATCGCCATCGCGCGCTGCTTGTAGCGGGCCACCGGGATCCCGAGCGCGGCGGCCGCGTCCTGGTCCTCCCGGATGGCGCGGAAGTAGTAGCCGGTGCGGGAGTGGACGATCGACCGGCTGATCCCGACCGCCAGCACGAGCAGGGCGAGCGCGATGTAGTAGTAGGTCTGCTTGCTCTCGTGGAACTGAAAGTTGAGGAACGAGTCGGGCCGCTTGATCGGCACGAAGAGGCCGCGCGCGCCGCCGACCGCGTCCCAGTTGATCACGATGGTCTGCACGATCTCTCCCACCGCGATGGTGGCGATCGCGAAGTAGTGCCCGCGCAGCCGGAACACCGGAAAGCCGATGACCTGCGAGAGCAGCGCGGCGAGGAGCGCACCCAGCGCCATGCCGATCCACGGGCTCGCCCAGACGCCGAGCCAGTCCTGCCGGAGCAGCACGGTGGACGTGTAGGCTCCGGTGCCGAAGAACACCGCGTGGCCGAGCGAGATCTGGCCGCAGTAGCCCGCGAGCAGGTTCCAGGCGGTGGCGAGCATCGCGTAGAGGAAGATCCGGATCATCACGTCGCGCGGATACGGCAGCGTGAACACGAGCGGGAAAGCGAGCGCCGCTCCCAGCAACACCCAGGCCGCGAGGGGGCCGAGGCGCGATCGCATCAGAAGCGGCCGAAGAGGCCCTGAGGCCGCCAGAGGACGACGACGAGATAGATCGCGAAGACCACCGCGTACTTGAGGGCGGGCGCGATCAGCAGGCCTCCCAGGACCTCCACCAGGCCCACGACCACCCCGGCCACCAGCGTCCCCGGCACGTTGCCGAAGCCGCCGAGCGCCACCGTCACGTAGGCGAGCAGGGCGAAGGTGGCGCCCACCTCGGGGAAGATGTAGAAGAACATCGAGAGCAGCGCCCCCGCCACGCCCACGCAGCCGGCCCCGATGCCCCAGCCCAGCGCGAACATGCGCTGGGTGTCGATGCCCATCAGCGAAGCGGCCTGCCGGTCCTGGGCGGTCGCCTGCAGCGCGAGGCCGGTCTCGGTGCGGCTGATGAACCAGTGCAGCCCCGCGAAGGCGGCGAGAGAGCCCGCGCTGGCCACGAGCTGCGGCAGGCCCAGGAAGAGCCCGCTCACCGAGATCCGGCCCTCGACGAGGGGGTTCTTGACCACCAGGAAGTCCACGCCCCAGAGGGCCTGGGCCGCGGAGCGCAGGAACACCGCGAGCCCGAAGGTGGCGAAGATCTGGGCCAGCATCGGGGCGTCGAGGATCCAGCGGATCAGGCCCCAGTAGGTCGCGGCCCCGAGCGCGAAGAGCAGGCAGACGGTGAGGGGCAGCGAGACGAGCGGATCGAGACGCCAGAGCGCCCACGCCCAGTAGCTCGTGAACATGGCGACCATCAGGAACTCGCCGTGAGCGAAGTTGACGATCTCCATCAGCCCGAAGATCAGCGAGAGTCCGGCCGCGATCAGCGCGTAGACGAGGCCCATGAGCAGACCGCTGACGATGCCCTGCAGGAGGACCTCGGCGGTCATGGCGACCGGGCGACCGGGACCGGTCTACTTCTTTTCCCGGTAGCCGGGGAGCGGGTAGATCACGTCGGCCGCCGCGAGGTCGAAGGGGTAGACCGTCGCGTACGCTCCCTTCTGGATCTGCTGGAGAATCGCGCGCACGCCCGTGTTCTGGCCTCTCTCGTCGAACCGGACGCCGGTCCAGGGCATGAGGAGCTGATCGGCCGGCACGTTGGCGGCCGCGAGCGCCTTCCGGATCTCCTCGGGTCCGGTGGATCGGGCGCGATTGATGGCGTCCATGAGCACGGTGAACGCGGTGAGGGCACGGGTCGGAGCCTCCGAGATGTCACGCCCGCCCGGGTTGTCCTTCTGTTTCTTGAAGAGCTCGTTGACCTCGCGGATCAGCGGCTTCTTCGCCTGGAGATCGAGCGCGAAGGGGGATCGGGTGATGTGGCCCTCGATGTCCGCGCGCATCTCCTGGACGAAGGCGGGATCCACCCAGCCCGCGTTCTGGGCGATGAGCATCTTCGGGACGTAGTCGAGCGTCTTGGCGGTCTTGACGTACAGCGTCGCGTCGGTGGTGTAGGACGTCGGCAGGAAGACGTCCGGGTTGGCCGCCTTCAGGCGCGTCACCTCCGCGTCGAGGCTCGTCGTGCGCGAACGGTAGGCCAGTTTGGCGACGACCTCGTAGCCGCCGCGCCTGGCGAGGTCGTCCTGCACCTTGGCGGAGTCGGCGCCGAAGAGCGTGTCCTCGTGCAGGATTCCGAGCGTCTTCACCTTGACGCCGCGCTTCTTCTCGAAGTCTCCGATGAAGTCGAACATCGCCTGGCTGAAGTGGCCGTCGTGCGGCGAGGTGCGGAAGAACCACTTGAATCCGCGCTCGGTGAGGGTGGGCGAGGACGACTCCCCGTTCATGAACGGTACCCCGTACCGCTCGGCCACCTGGCTCGCGGTGGCGGTGACGCTCGAGTGCACGCAGCCGATCAGCGCGCTGACCTTCTCCTGGGTGATCAGCCGCTCCGCTTCCGCCTGGCCCAGCTCGGGCTTGCCCTGATGATCGACGACGACGAGGCGGACCCGGGCGCCCCCGAGACCGGGCAGCCCGTCGGTGGCCTTCCGGGCCGATGGCAGGTTCAGCTCGGACCGACCGTTGTAGATGTCGGTCGCCATCCGGATCGCGGTGACCGAGTCGATGCCGATCTGGGCGAGGTTGCCGCTCAGCGGGTAGATGACGCCGATCACGATCTCGCGCGGCGCCTGGGCCTCGACGGAGCCCGCGAGCGGGCCGATCAGGAGGGCGGCGAGCAGGCCGGTGAGCGCGCGGAGCCGAGGTGCCTTCATGGTCGAGAGCTCCTTCCTCTTCGTCTGGTTGAGCCTACGAGGTCGGCACTGACCGGGGGCGACGACTGGCGGGATTCTAGCACAGCGCCGTGGACCCTCCCGGGCGGCGGTGGAATACAGCCCGGGCGTGAATTGCGGTCGTGAGAACCTGATCGTGTATGACCGGGGCCTCCGCACCCCCAGATCCGTCGCGGGCCACGCCGGGCCGGCTCGCGGTCTCCGCGTTCGTGGCTCTCGTGGCCGTGGCCGCTTACGCCGCGACGCTCGGGTACGATCTCGTCTGGGACGACACGCTCCTCATCCAGCAGAGCTGGCGCCTGCATCACTGGCAGGCGCTGCCCTCGTTGCTCTCCTCGCACTTCTGGGCCGAGGTCGGGGAAGCGAGTCGCTACTATCGGCCCCTGATCACGTTGACCTTCTTCCTGGACGTGCAGATCTGGGGACTCCACCCGCTCGGGTTCCATCTCACGAACGTCATCGCTCACGCGGCGGTGACCGTGGCGGTGCTCGCGGTGGCGCGGCTGGCCCTGGGCGGCGGACCCGCCGTCGCGATCTGCGCGCTCGTGTTCGCACTGCACCCGCTCCACACGGAATCGGTGAGCTTCGTCTCGGGCCGGACCGACGTCGTCGCCACCTTCTTCTTCCTGCTGGCCCTGCTCGCCTACGACCGGAGCCGCGCGCGAGAGCGGTGGGGGCCGCTGGCGTGGTCGCTCGCGGCCTACCTGCTCGCGCTACTCGCCAAGGAAGTGGCGATCACGCTGCCGGTCGTGCTGGCGCTCTGGGACGGGCTCGTTCGTGGCGACCTGCGGGACCGTGGGGCCGCGTGGCGGGCGGCCGGTCGCTATGCCGCGTACGGTGCGGTCACCGCGCTGTATCTCGGCCTGCGCGTCTTCGCGCTCGCCGGGCTCGAGCCCGGCGGAGAGGCGTGGGGCTCCCTTCTCGAACGGATCCTGACCACCGTCCGGATCGTGGCCGCGTACGCCTGGCTCACGATCGTTCCGTATCCCACCCGTCCCTACCATGCGATCGCCCCCGAGACCGTGCCGCCGGACCTGGGGTGGTGGCTGGCGCTGGCCGGTCTGATGGCCATGCTAGGTGCGACGATCTGGGCGGCTCGCCGAGCGCCCGCCGCCGGGTTCGGCGCGCTCTGGTTCTGGATCACGCTCGCGCCGTCCATCGCGGTGAACCTGCTGCCCCTGCCGAGCGCGGTCATGGCGGAGCGCTTCCTCTACCTCCCCACGGTGGGCTTCTCTCTCGCCCTCGGCTGGGGCGCGGGCCGCCTGCTCGGCCCGCTGGCGTGGGGCCGTACCACTCAGATCCGCCCGATCCCGTCCCTCGGCCTCGCGGCGGTCCTGCTCGCCTACGCGGTCCTCACCCTCTGGCGTAACGAGGACTGGCGCGATGAGTACCGGCTCTACTCGCGGATGGTCGAGACCGAGCCGGCCGCCGCGATGCCCCACCTCAACCTGGCGTTCACCCAGCTCGCCCGTGGCGAGATCGGCCCGGCCAACCAGCACCTGCGCGAGGCGGTGCGCCTCGCGCCCGGGAGCCCGAGGGCGAACGCGGGGCTCGGACTTACCGAGACCATCCTCGGGGAGCGCGAGGCGGGGCTCCGGCACGGGCTCGAGGCGCGCGCGCTCGCGCCGGGGAACGCGGACGTGCTGGCGTCGCTGGGCGCGCTGTACCTCCAGCGCGGCGAGCCGGCGCTGGCGCTGCCCGAGCTCACCGAATCGCTCCGGACCAAGCCCAACCAGGTCCACGCGGCGCTGAACCGCGCCCTCGCGCTCGCGTGGGTCGGTCAGGCGGAGCCGGCCGAGGCGCAGCTCGAGCGCGCGCTCGCGCTGGTCCGGCTCATGAGCCCGGAGCTGCCGCTCGCGGACCGGGTCACCGCGGAGGTGACCGCGGGGCGGGATCCCGCGCGCGCCCGGGCGGCCTGGGAGCGCTACGTCGCGCGGCTGCAGGGGGCCGGCCCGCTCGATCCTGCCCTCGCGGCCGAGCTCGCCCGCGCCGCGCAACGGCTCGGCAAGACCTCGCCGCGCGACCCCGCTCGGCGCGACTGAGCGGGCAGGCTACCGGGGGCGAGCGGGATCAGCCCGCCGCGATCCCTCGCTCCGCGCCCAGGACGTAGCCTTGCTGCAGGTCTCGCGCGCGGAGGGCCGGATCCCGCTCCGCGGGATCGCCGTAGCCGCCGCCGCCCGGCAGCAGGATCTCGACCAGATCGCCCGGGCGCAGCGTCTGCTCGGCCTTCGGATTGGCGGGCGCGCGACCGTTGATCAGCACCTGCCCGGTCATGCCGGGTCGGCCGCCGAAGAATCCCTGCGCCGGGGTCTGCGTGCGATCGCAGAGGACCGAGCACGTGGCCGGCTCGTCGGAGCGGACCCGGAAGGCGATCACCTGGCCGAGGCCGCCGCGCTGGCGCCCGTCGCCGCCCGAGCCGCCCCGGAGAGCCTTGCGCTCGATCAGCAGCGGGGCGAGCGACTCGACGACCTCCACCGGGGTGCCGAGCACGCCCGACGGGAACGCGGTCGCCGACAGCCCGTCCTGCTGGGGTCGCGCCCCGGTGCCGCCCGAGCTGAAGAACGTGTAGACCCAGGGCGTGCGGTCGGGGTTCTTGCCGGTGAGCTGGAGACCCCAGATGTTCGCGGAGCCCTCGGCCATCACCCGATCGGGCAGCGCCTCCTTGAGGGCGCCCGCCACCGCGTGGGGCAGGAAGTGGCCGACGATGTGACGGGCCGCGACCGGCGCGGGAGGCTGCACGTTCAGGATGGAGCCCTCGGGCGCGGTGATGCGAAGGACCCGGAAGGCGCCCTCGTTGTTGGGCACGTCGGGGCTCACGATGACCTTGACCCCGTAGGTCGTGTAGGCCGTCGGTGTAGTTCATCACGACGTTGATGCCCGCGCCGGCTGGCGGGCGAGGAGCCCGTGTAGTCCACCAGCGAGATCGTCGCCCTCGATCGCGCACCGCGACCGCGATGCGTGATCGGCTCGTCGAAGCCGTCCGAGGTGATGCAGTACCGGTAGTCGCCGTCGGCCGAAGCGCGGCGATCGCCTCGCGCATGGCCGCGCTCGGTGCGGGAGATGATCTCGTCGGCGAGCGGCTCGATGCCGCTCGAGGCCGAACTCGTCCATGAACTCGAGCAGGCGCTCGCCCGCCGACGGTTGCCGCCCGCGACCTGCGCGTGGAAGTCGCCCAGCACCTCGTCGGGCGACGCGCACGTTGGCGCGGATGATCGCGGCGAGCGAGTCGTCGAGCCGGCCGCCGCGTCGTACAGCTTCATGATCGGGATGAACAGGCCTTCCTCGTACACCTCGCGGGCCTCCGCGCGAGAGCACGCGGCCGCCGATGTCGGCGCTGTGGCAGGTGGATGCCGAAGAACGCGACGCAGTCCGGCCCGCGGAAGACCGGAGTGCACGACCGTGACGTCGTTGAGATGCCCGGAGGTCTTCCAGGGGTCGTTGGTGATCAGCACGTCGCCCGGCCGCAGCGGCTCGATCGGGTACGCGGCCAGGAAGTGCTTCATGGCAGGTGCCATCGAGTTGATGTGCCCGGGCGTGCCGGTGACCGCCTGGGCGATCATGTAGCCGCGCCGGTCGAAGACGCCGGCCGAGAGGTCGCCCGCCTCGCGCACGATCGAGGTGAACGAGGTGCGCATCGAGCGCGGCCGCCTGCTCGTTGACCACCCCGATCAGCCGGTTCCAGCAGATGTCGAGCGTGATCGGATCCATCACCGCACCTCCGTGGCTCGCCGGCTCGGCGATGAGCGTACGGTGGTCGTCCACCGTGATCACCGCCCCCGGGCCGATGACGGCGGTGGACTCGCGCTCCTCGACGATGGCCGGCCCCGCGAGGCGCACGCCCGGGCCCAGCGCGTAGCGGTCGTACACCGGGGTCTCGACGTAGCCACGGGCCTCCGGAAAGTAGGCGGCCCGGTGCTTCTTGGGGCCGGGCGTGACGGCTGCGCCGGGCTGCCATCCCGCCGCTGATGGTGAGATCCGGGCGCGGGCCGGAGACGACGGCGCGCCAGTTGAGCGCCTCCAGCGGCACCGCCCTGCGGGCGTGCGGCTATAGAGGAGGCGATAGGCTGCCTCGAACGCGGCGGTGATCGCGCTCAGGCTCTCGGGCCCGAGCGGACCGGCCGGAATCTCCACGTCCACCTCGTGGCCCTGGCCCAGGTAGCGCATCTCGGCGGTGCGGCGCACGCTGATGTCCCGCTCGGCCACGCCGGCGCCGCGCACGATGCGGCGGCCTTCCGCTTCCATCTCGTCGAAGAGCCGGTTGATCTGCGCCCAGTCCGCCGCGGCCATGCGCTGCGGCGCGGTGCGCACGAAGTCGAAGGCGAGTGGCGCGGCCAGGAGCCCGTAGGCCGAGAGCGCGCCCGCCCCGAACGGCACGAGCACGCGCGGCACGCGCAGGATGCGGCCCACCTCCCAGGCGTGCACCGGTCCCGCGCCGCCGAACGCGAAGAGCGGATAGCCGCGCAGGTCCTTGCCGCGCTCGATGGCGTGGACGCGCGCGGCGCCCGCCATGTTCTCGTTGACCACGCGGTGAATGCCCCAGGCCGCGTCGATCAGCTCGAGGCCCATCGGCCGGGCCACGCGCTCCTCGACGGCTCGCCGGGCGGCCTCCACGTCGAGCCGCATGCGGCCGCCCAGGAAGAACTCGGCGTCGAGATAACCCAGGAGCAGGTCGGCGTCGGTGACGGTGGGCTCGCGGCCGCCCAGCCCGTAGCAGGCCGGGCCCGGATCCGCCCCGGCGCTGTCCGGGCCGACCTTGAGCAGGCCCAGCGGTCGACCCGGGCGATGGAGCCGCCGCCCGCGCCGATCTCGATCAGCTCCACGACCGGAACGCGGATCGGCAGGCCCCAGCCCTTCTTGAACCGATACGCCCGCGCGACCTCGAACTCGCGCGCGAGCAGCGGCTCGCCCCGGTCGATGACGCAGGCCTTGGCGGTGGTGCCGCCCATGTCGAAGGACAGCACGCGGTCCATGCCGACTCGGCGGGCCGTAGCGCGCCGCCGCGAGCGCGCCCGCCGCCGGCCCCGATTCCACGAGCCGGATCGGCACGCGCTTGGCGGTCTCGGGCGTCGCGATGCCGCCGGCCGACAGCATGACGTACAGCCGGCCCGGGACGCCGAGCCCCTGGCAGCTTGCGCTCGAGATCGTCGAGATACCGCGACATCAGCGGCATCACGTACACGTTGGCGGTGGTCGTCGAGGTGCGCTCGTACTCGCGGATCTCGGGCACCACATCGGAGGAGCAGCGACACCGGGACGCCGGGGGCGAGCTCGGCGCAGAGCCGGGCGAGCGCCCGCTCGTGCGCCGGGTTGCGGTAGGCGTGGAGCAGGCAGACCGCGATGGCCTCCACCCCCAGGGCGCCGAGCTCGGCCACCGCGGCACGCGCCTGGGCCAGGTCGAGCGGCCGGAGGACGGATCCGTCGGCCTGCACGCGCTCGGACACCTCGCACGCGGAGCTGGCGCGGCACGAGCGGCACCGGCGGGTCGATGAAGAGATCGTACATGTCGTAGCGGCCTTCCCGCCCGATCTCGACCGCGTCCCGGAAGCCCGCGGTCGTGAGCAGCCCCGCCCGCGCGCCCTTGCGCTCGATCAGCGCGTTGGTGACCAGCGTGGTGCCGTGGATCAGCGCGCGTACGGCGGTGGTGGCGGCGCCCGCCTCGTGCAGCAGCGTCACCACGCCTTCCTCCACCGCCTGCGACGGGTCCTTCGGGGTGGTCAGGACCTTGCCGACGCGGACGGCGCCGGTGGTCTCGTCCACCCAGACCAGGTCGGTGAAGGTGCCGCCGATGTCCACGCCGATCCGCGAGGGATTGGAGCTGGCCGTCATGTCGCTGACCTCATGTGGGGAATCGCTGTCGCTGCGAGGGGAAGTCTACACCGAAAGCGGTCCGCCTACCGGATCTCCTGCTCGAGAATACGAGCGAGGCGGGGATCGAGACGATCCAGGAGCGGGATCTGTTCCCGAGCGGCCGCGCGATCGCCGCGCGCGAGGTGCGCGCGGGCGAGCCCGAGATGGGCGACGGGGTCCGCCGGATCGGATCGGAGCGCCCGCTCGAAGGCCGCCTGGGCCGGCTCGGCGCGGCCTTCGGCGAGCAGCGCCCGGCCGAGCGAGGTCAGGGCCGGCACCGAGTCCGATTTGACGCGAAGCGCCTGCTCGAGCTCGGCGATCGCCTCGCCGGGCTGGCCGTCCTCGATGAGGGCGATCGCCAGGTTGACGCGGGCGGTGACGTCGCGCGGCTCCCGGTCGAGGCGGTAGCGAAGCTTGGCCACGCCCTCCGCGCGCCGGCCCATCTGGATCAGGATCGGCCCGTAGGTGCCCTGGAACTCCGACCGGTCGGGGCGCAGCGCGATGGCCCGGTCGAGGAGCGCCTGCGCCTGGATCCAGTCCCCGCGCCGGGCCACGTTGGTGCCGAGGTTGTGGTGGCAGATGGCGCAGGCGGGCTCGACCTCGATGGCGTAGCGCCAGAGGGTTTCCGAGTCGTGCCAGATGAAGGACTGGGCCCGGGCCGCGAGCGCGAGGCCGCCGATCCACATCGCCACCGCGGCGAGGGCCATGGCCGCGATGGAGGCGCGCAGCAGACCCCGTCGCCGCGCCAGCACGATGGCCATCGCCAGCGCCCCGATCGGCAGGGCGAACGCCATGCCGGGCACGTAGGTGTTGCGATCCGCGCCGAGATGATTGCCGGTGTGGACGACTCCGGCCACCGGCGCCAGCGTCACCAGGTAGAAGGCCCAGATGGCGAGACCGGCCGGCCAGCGCCGCCGCAGGAGCCAGACCGCGACGGTGATCGCGAGGGCGCCGGCCGCGCTCAGCAGGTAGGGCACCTCGAGCGGATTCACGCGCGAGGGCAGCTCGTAGATGGGGGCGAGGTCGAGCGGCGCCACCGTCTTCCAGACGTGGAACCAGACGTTGTACGCGACCATGCCGATCCGCCCGGCCGGATCCGCCGGCGTCAGGTAGCCGGCGTTCCGCTGGACCAGGTACGCCGCGGCGCCCGTCGCGGCCGCGAGGAGCGCGAACGGAATTTTCTCGCGCCAGACCCGCCGGGCCGGGGGGCTCCACCAGTCCCTGACGCGGTGCCCGAGGCGGCCCAGCGGATAGAGATCGAGGATGAGCAGCACCAGCGGCAGGCCCATCACGATGGACTTGGAGGCCAGCGCCAGCGCCGCGGCGGCGAGCGAGACCCAGCGCCAGCCCGTCGCCACCGCGGGCGGCCGCTCGTGGGCCTTCAGGTACGCGAGGATCGCGAGGAGAAAGAACAGGCCCGACGTGAGATCACGGCGCTCGGTGATCCACGCGACGGACTCCACGCGCAGCGGATGCACCGCGAAGTAGAGCGCGGCGACGGCCGCGCCCAGGCTCGCGGTGCCGGGCGAGGCCGCCGGCATCGCGAGCCCGAGCAGACGCTGTGCAACGAGATAGAAGAGCGCGGCGCTCACCGCGTGCAGCAGGAGATTCGTGAGGTGATAGCCGAACGGGTTCATGCCCCACACCGCGAAGTCGGCGCCGAGCGTCAGCCAGGTCACCGGGATCCAGTGGCCCATGACGCTCGCGGTCAGCATCCACCGGAGCTGCGGCCAGCCGAGCCCCCGATAGTAGGGGTTCTCCAGGAAATTGATGGGGTCGTCCCAGTCGAGGAAGCCGCCGCGGAGGACGGGGGCGAAGACCACGGCGGTCACGAGCGCGAGAGCGAAGGGCGCAACTCGCCAGGCGGGACGCAACATCACGATCAGTCTACCCGAGCCGAAAAACCATCGACCCCAAAAATCGACCGGGCGACAATGGGTTCGCGATGCGCAAGCTCCCCGCCGCCCTGTTCCCGGTCGGCATCTTCCTGGTGACGTGCGCCGCCTTCTGGCCCGCCCTCCAGGGCGGATTCAATTGGGACGACGACATCAACCTGGTGACGAATCTCAGGTACCGGGGATTCGACGCGAGCCAGATCGGGTGGATGTTCACCAACACCCTGATGGGCCACTACATGCCGTTCACGTGGCTGACCTTCGCCCTCGACCACGCTCTCGGCCGGATGGACCCGTGGGGATATCACCTCGCCAGCCTGCTGCTGCACGCCGTCAACGCGGTGCTCGTCTACTGGGTGGCGCGGCGGCTGTTGGCCGTCGCGCGGCCATCTCCCGTGGAGACCGCCGCGGACGTCAGGCTGGGCGCCGCGCTGGCCGCGCTGCTCTTCGCGCTCCATCCCCAGCGGGCCGAATCCGTCGCGTGGGTTTCCGATCGGGCCACCCTGCTGTGCGCGGCGTTCTACCTCCTCGCGGTCCTGGCCTATCTGCGCGCGGTCGGGGGCCCGGACGGCCCGCATCGCACGTGGTGGAGTGTCGCCTCCGTCGTGGCCTTCGCGGCGGCGCTCCTGTCCAAGGGGATGGCCATGACCCTCCCGATCACGCTCCTGATCCTCGACGCATACCCCCTCCGGAGGTGGGGAACGGGGTGGCGCCGTGTGCTCATTGAGAAGCTGCCGTACTGCGCGCTGGCGGCGGCGGGCGCGGTGGTGGCGGCGTGGGCGCGGGCCCAGGGGGCGGAGTTCAGCGACTACGGCGGGTACGGCACCGCGGCGCGCATCGGGCTGATCGCGTACAGCGTGTGCTTCTCCCCGTTGAAGCTCGTGTGGCCGGCCGATCTGTCCCCGCTCTACGAGGCGCCCAGCCAGGTGAGCCTCCTGGATCCCCGCTTCCTGGTGCCGCTGCTCGCCCTGCTCGCGGTGACCGGCGTCCTGCTCGCGCTCCGGCGTCGCGCGCCGGGCGCGCTCGCCGCGTGGGCGCACGCCGCCGACTTCGTCGCGCCGGTCAGCGGGGTCGTGCACTCGGGCATCCAGATGGTCGCGGATCGCTACAGCTATCTCGCCCAGGTCGGATTCGTCGTCCTGGCCGGCTACGGGCTCGTGCGCCTGCTCGAACTCCACCGGACGGGCCGGGTGCGGCGCGCGGCCATGACGATGGCGAGCGGCGGAATCGTGCTGATGCTCGGAGCCCTCGCGCTGCTGACGTGGAGCCAGACCTACGTGTGGCGAGACCCCGAGACGCTCTGGCGATGGGCGGTGGAGCTGGATCCCCGCTGCTCCCGCTGCCACAACAACCTGGGCGTGGCGCTCATGCACGACCGTCGAGACCCGCAGGGCCTGAGCGAGGCGGAGGACCATCTCCGTCAGGCGGTGGCGCTCCGGCCCACGTACGCCCTGAGCCACCTCAACCTCGGCACGGTCGCGCTGCTCCGTGGACGCTACGGAGAGGCGGAGGTTGCCTTGCGGAGCTACGTGGCGCGGCAGCCGGATGCTCCGGACGGGGCCGAGCGGCTCGCCGTGCTTTACCTCGTCCAGGGGCGATCCGACGAGGCGATCCCGCTCCTGCGCCGGGCCCGTGGCATTTCCCGGTCCGACGGGGCCCGCGACGACCTCACGGCCGCGGCAGACCTGATCCGCGATGGCGAGACCCTCCGATTCCTCGGCCAGGCCCTGCTCGAACAGGGCCGGGCGGGCGACGCGATCGTCCCGCTCGCGCGCGCGGTGCAGCTCTATCCCTCGGCGCCCAGCTTCCGATTGTGGCTCGCGCACGCGTACCAGGGAGCGGGACAGACCGCGCGGGCCGAGGGGGAGCTCGCGGCGCTCCGTCGGCTGGACCCGAGGGCGGCCGCGCCGACCGTGGTTCGCTAGGCCGCACCCCCGCCGATCACGCGGGTGTCAGCCGGCGACGTGGCGCTGGAACGCCTCCAGGGCGGCCGCGCCGACGGCGGTGTCCTGCTCCCCGTTTCCGCCGCTGATGCCGATCCCGCCGACCACGTCGCCGTCCACCTCGATGGGGAAGCCTCCCACGAAGACCGCGAAGCGGCCGGGATGCATCGCGTGGATGCCGAAGGCCTCGTTGCCGGGCAGGGCGGGCCCGGCGGGGGCCTGATTGAACTTGTGCGTCGCGCGCCGGTGACCGGCGGCGGTGAAGGCCTTGGCGATCGCGATCTCCACGCCGGTGATGCGCGCGCCGGTCATGCGGTGGAGCGCGATCGGATGGCCGCCGTCGTCGCAGATGCAGATCGTCTCGGTGACGCCGATCTCGCGCGCCTTCGCCTCGGCCGCGGCGAGCAGCACGAGGGCGTCCTCCAGGGTGAGCCGCTTGACCGTGATCACGGCAGCTCCACGAAGATCGCGCCGTCGTCCAGGCGCACCGGATAGACCGGCACGCTCGCGCCCCGGCCCGGAAAGAGGCACTGGCCGGTGCGCACGTCGTACATCCAGCCGTGCCACGGGCAGGCGAGCCGGCTCCCGTTGAGCTTGCCCTGGCTCAGGGGACCGCCGCGGTGCGTGCAGACATCCCCGCACGCGTAGACCGCGTCGCCGATCCGGGCGAGCACGATCCGGGTGCCGTCGAGCTCCACGAGCTTCAGCTGCCCGGCCGGCACCTCGTCCAGCGAGGCGACCTGCCGGGGCCCGCTCACGCGTCTTCCTTGAGGACGAAGGCGCGGTGGAGCCCGGTCATGTACTGCCAGCGCATCTCGGTCGCCTCGCGCACCGCCTCCGCGGCGTCGCGCTGCCTCTCGGGCGTCGTGCTGTGACGCTCCACGATCTGGTAGCCCCGTTCGCCGTGGATCTCGTCGGCCTCGATGTGGATCGCGAAGAACTCCACCTCGTGGTCGGTGAACCCGTAGTGGGTCTTGAGTGGCGGCAGGTTGCGCTTGTAGATGCCGGGCACCTGCGACTCGAGCCCCACCAGCAGCCCGGCCGCCGCGACGTGGAAGGGCTTGCGCGCCGTCTCGTAGCACCACGCGGTCAGGCCGCGGGTGCTCGGAAGCTGCCGCGTGGTCTCGACCTCGGTCCGGCTCACCCCGCACGCTTCGCCGAAGCGGATGAGGAGATCCACGTGCTTGGTGCCGGACTCCTCCTCGATGATGTTCTCGAGCAGGAAGTCACAGGCGTCCGGATCCGGGCAGCCGCCGTACACCAGCGCGCACCAGCGCGAGAACTGCGAGACGTACTGGTAGTGCTGGCACACCCACTGGCCGAGCTGGGCCCGGGTCAGCTCGCCGTTGACCCACTTCTCGGTGAACGGATTCATCCGGCTGTGGCGGGCGTTGACCGCCTGCTCGAGCTGGATCCGGAACGGGCTCATGGTCGTCATGGCGTGCCTCCGTGCGGGATCGCGCTACGTGCGCGGATCCGTCTGGCCTGCGAGGGCCTGCGTCTGCGCGTCCCGGTACTTCCGGAGCGCGGCGCGGATGTGGGGATGCTTGTTGGCCAGGATGGCGGCGGCGAGCAGGCCCGCGTTGGTGGCCCCCGCGTTGCCGATCGCCAGCGTGCCGACCGGGATGCCCGCCGGCATCTGCACCGTCGAGAGCAGGGAATCCATCCCGTTCAGGGCCTTGGACTGGATGGGCACCCCGAGGACCGGCAGCAGGGTCCGCGCCGCGCTCACTCCCGCCAGATGGGCGGCTCCGCCGGCTCCCGCGATGATGACCTCGAGGCCGCGCGCCTCGGCGCCGCTCACGTACTCGTCCACGAGCGCGGGCGTGCGGTGGGCGGACATCACGTTGACCTCGTAGGAGATGCCGAGCGCGTCGAGCGCCTTGGCCGCGTTCAGCATCGTGTCCCAGTCGGACTTCGATCCCATGAGGATGCCGACGAGCGGTGGAGCGGAGCCGGGTGTCATGGCGGCCCATTCTAGCAAGGCCCCATGGCGTCGAACAGCGGGCCCCTGGAGGGCGACGACGAGGACCCCTTGGCATGCCCGATGCAAATTGTTCGTGCCTAACGACGCCCGTCGAGGATCAGCCGCAGCGGGACCAGCAGCCGTTGTGTCACATAAACATTTAATAAAAAAGGACAATATAGACATAGACCTCCGCGTCGGAGTCGCTGCCGGACCGCCAGAAGGCGGCCGGCTGGTGACCAAGAGCGTCGTTGCCGAGACGCTCCTCGTAGCTCGGACCATGAGCAGCTCTGGACATTGGAGATAGGTGGGGACCATGACGACCGCTTCCGGGGTGGACCTGCTGCGCGGCATGCTCCGCATCCGCCGCGTCGAGGAGACGCTCGCGGATCTCTACCCGTCGCAGGAGATGCGGACGCCGACGCACTTCTCCATCGGCCAGGAGGCGGTGGCGGTCGGTGTGTGCGGCGCCCTCCGACGCGACGACATCATTTATAGCGGTCACCGCTGCCACGCCCACTACCTGGCCAAGGGGGGCGACCTCGCCGGAATGGTGGCCGAGCTGTATGGGCGCGAGACGGGCTGCGCGCGGGGCCGGGGCGGCTCCGTCCACCTCAACGATCCCGACGCGGGCATCATCGCGTCCTCCGCGATTCTCGGCCAGACCATGGCGGTCGCGGTGGGAACCGCGCTCGCCTTCACGATGGACGGCCGGGATCGGATCGCGGCGAGCTTCTTCGGTGACGGCACCGTGGAGGAGGGCATCTTCCACGAGACGCTGAACTTCGCGGTGATGCGGCGCGCGCCCGTGCTCTTCGTGTGCGAGAACAACGGGTTCTCGACCCACACCCGGCTCGAGGTCCGCCAGCCCGCGACGGTGCCGATCCACGCGCGGGCCGCCTCCTACGGCATGCCGGCGCGCCTGGTGGACGGCAACGACGTCTTCGCGGTCCACGAGGCGGCCCGAGAAGCGGTGGCGCACCTGCGGCGCGGAGACGGCCCGTTCTTCCTCGAGTGCACGACCTACCGGTGGCGCGAGCACGTCGGACCGCTGTGGGACCACGACAAGGGATACCGCACCAAGGCCGAGGTGGATTCGTGGGTCGCCCGCTGCCCGATCCGGCGCGCGTCCGAGCGCCTCGTCGCGGACGGCGCGTGCACGCCCGCCGCGATCACCGCGATGGAGCGCGCGAGCCAGGCCGAGGTGGACGCGGCGGTCGTCGCGGCGCGCGCGGCGTCCTTCCCGGCGGTCGAGGACCTCACCACCGGCGCGTACTGAGGACCCATGAGACGACTGACCTACGGGCAGGCCATCAGCGAAGCGACCGTGCAGTGCATGGAAGCGGACCCGAGCATCTTCGTCGCCGGGATCGGCGTCGATGATTTCAAGGGCATCTTCGGCACGACCGCGGAGGCGCATCGGCGCTTCGGACCCGCGCGCGTCTTCGACATCCCGAACGGCGAGAACGCGATGACCGGCATCGCCATCGGGGCCGCCGCGGTCGGAAAGCGGCCGCTGGTCGTGCATCCGCGGAACGATTTCATGTTCCTGTGCATGGATCAGCTCCTCAACCTGGCCGCCAAGTGGCGGTACATGTTCGGCAACCGGGGCGGCGTGCCGGTGGTATTCCGCGGCATCGTCGGCCGTGGATGGGGGCAGGGGGCGACGCACTCCCAGAGCCTGCAGTCGGTGTTCGCCCACTTCCCCGGCCTCTACGTGGGCCTTCCCGCTTCGCCCGCCGACGCCAAGGGGATGCTGGTCAGCGCGCTGCAGGGCAGCGGCCCGGTCGTGCTGCTCGAGAACCGCGCCCTCTACGACCTCGACGGCGAGGTGCCGGAGGGACTCGAGGCGGTGCCCTTCGGGAAGGGCCGGATCGTCCGGCCGGGCACGGACGTCACGATCGTCGGGATCTCGCTGATGGCCTACGAGGCGGCGCGGGCCGCCGACATCCTGGCCGAGCAGGGCGTCAGCGCGGAGGTCGTCGACCTGCGGAGCGTCCGCCCGCTGGACGAGGAGATCATCCTGCGCTCGCTCCGGAAGACGGGACGCCTGGTGGTCGCGGACACGAGCTGGGCCCTCTGCGGGTTCTCCGCCGAGGTGGCCGCGATCGCGGCCGAGAAGGGGTGGCACGATCTGAAGGCCCCGGTGCGACGGGTCACGCCGCCCGACTGCCCCGCGCCGGTCTCGAAGCCGCTGGAAGATGCGTTCCATCCCAATCCGCTGACCATCGCGCAGGCCTGCCTCGACGTGCTGAAGGCGGGCACCCCGCTCGAGGCCGGCGTCGCGGACGTGCAGGCGACGTTCGCGGGGCCCTACTGAGATGGCGATCGCGCGCCGGATCAGCGTGTTTCTCCCCGCCTACAACGAGGAGGGGAATCTCGAGCGGTCGGTGGCCGACATCGTCTGGGCCGCCGAGCGGGTGACCAGCGAGTACGAGATCCTGATCATCAACGACGGCAGCACCGACCGGACCGGGGAGCTGGCCGAGCGCCTCGGCCGCGAGAACCCGCGGATCCGCGCCGTCCACCAGCCGCGGAACATGGGGATCGCGGCCGCCTACGAGCGAGCTCTCGACGAGGCGAAGCTGGACCACTTCAGCTTTCTCGCCGCCGACGGCGAGATCGCGCGCGACTCGGTGCACGACATCTTCGCGGCGGTCGGCCGGGCCGACATCGTGGCGCCGTACCACCAGAATCCGGGGGCGCGCCAGCTCCATCGCCGCTTCCTGACGTGGGCCTCGACCGCGCTCGTCAACCGGCTCTTCGGCCTGCACATGCACTACTACCAGGGGCCCTGCATCTATCCGGTCGCGCTGGCGCGATCGCTCCCCAAGAGCGCGGGGGGCTTCTACTTCCTGACCCAGATGCTCATCCACGCGCTCCACGCCGGGTACAGCTATGTCGAGGTCGGGCTGACCCACGTGGACCGCACCCACGGCCGATCGAAGGCCGTATCGATCACGAACATCCTGAAGGCGCTGCGGGCGATCGGGCAGACGTGGTGGACCATCCACGTCCGGCGCGAGCCGGTGGCGCGGAGGACCTGAGATGGCGACGACGCGTCCGACGGTGCTGGTGACCGGCGGCGGTGGATACGTGGGGGCGGTGCTGGTCCCGAAGCTGCTCGCCAAGGGCTACCGGGTCCGGGTCATCGATCTCTTCCTGTTCGGCACCGACGTGCTGCCCCGCGACCCGTCGCTCGAGCTGGTGAAGGCGGATATCCGGGACCAGAAGGCGCTGGGCAAGGCCGCCGCGGGGGTGGACGCGGTCATCCATCTCGCGTGCATCTCGAACGATCCGAGCTTCGAGCTGAATCCGGGGCTGAGCCGCTCGATCAACTACGACTGCTTCGAGCCGCTCGTCAGCATCTCCCGCCGGGCGGGAGCGCGCCGGTTCATCTACGCCTCGACGTCGAGCGTGTACGGGATCAGCGACGCTCCGGACGTCACCGAGGACCATCCCCTCGTGCCCCTCACCGACTACAACAAGTACAAGGGCATGTGCGAGCCGATCCTGCTCGGCTACCAGGCCCCGGACTTCACCACCGTGATCATCCGCCCCGCCACCGTGTGCGGTTACTCGCCGCGGCAGCGGCTCGACCTGACCGTCAACATCCTCACGAGCCTCGCGGTGAATCAGCGGCGCATCACGATCTTCGGGGGGGCCCAGAAGCGCCCCAACATCCACATCGAGGACATCAGCGATCTCTACGTCGAGCTGCTCGACATGCCGGCGGACCTGATCGCGGGCAAGACCTTCAACGCGGCCTATCAGAACCACACGGTGGCCCAGCTGGGCGAGCTGGTGCGGGGGATCGTGAGCCGGGAGATGCCGCAGCTCGGCCCCATCACGCTGGAGACGGTGCCGAGCAACGACACGCGCTCGTACCACGTGTCGTCGGAGAAGATCAAGCGGGAGATCGGCTGGGCGCCTCAGCGCACCATCGAGGACGCGGTGGTGGATCTGTGTGCCGCGTTCCGGACCGGGCGCATCCCGGATCCGCTGAACGACATCCGCTACTACAACGTCAAGACGATCCAGGCCTCGGGGCTGGCCTGAGCATGCCGCGCGCCGTCGTCACCGGAGGGGCCGGGTTCATCGGCAGCCACATGGTCGATCTGCTCGTCGACCGCGGCTACTCGGTCGTGGTGATCGACAACCTCGTGACCGGCCGCGCCGAGAACCTGGCGCAGCACCGGCGCGAGCCGCGCGTCGCCTTCCACGAGATCGACATGTGCACGGTGGCGGCGGACTCGCGGCTGTTCCAGGACGTCGACTACGTCTTCCACTTCGGCGGCATCGGCGACATCGTGCCGTCGATCGAGCGGCCCCTCGAGTACATGCGGGCCAACGTGGACGGCACGCTCGCGGTCCTGGAGGCCTCCCGGCACGCGGGGGTCCGGAAGTTCGTCTACGCCGCGTCGTCCTCCTGCTACGGGATGGCCGCCGAGCTCCCGACCACGGAAGGCGCGCCCATCCGACCCGAGTACCCCTACGCGCTCAGCAAGTACCTGGGGGAGAGCGCGGCGCTGCACTGGGCCCAGGTGTACCGGCTGCCCGTGGTCTCGATCCGCATGTTCAACGTCTACGGACCCCGCGTCCGCACCACCGGCGCCTACGGCGCGGTGTTCGGGGTCTTCCTGGCCCAGAAGCTCCACGGCAAGCCGTTCACGGTGGTCGGCGACGGCTCCCAGCGGCGGGACTTCGTGTTCGTCACCGATGTGGCCCGGGCCTACCTGATGGCCGCCGAGTCCACCGAGACCAACCAGGTCTTCAACCTCGGCTCCGGCAATCCCCAGACCATCAACCGCCTGATCGAGCTGATGGGAGGCGACGTGGTGCACGTGCCGAAGCGCCCGGGCGAGCCGGACTGCACGTGGGCCGACGTCGGCCGTATCCAGCGGGCCCTCGGCTGGAAGCCGGAGGTGGCCTTCCCGCAGGGCGTCGCCGCGATGCTCGGACAGATCGAGGACTGGCGGGCGGCCCCCCTCTGGACGCCCGAGAAGATCGAGGCCGCCACCCGGACGTGGTTCGAGCACCTCGCGCGATGAAAGCCGACTACCGGCAGAAGGTGAAGACGCTCGAGGAGCTGGCCGCCGCCATCGGCCCGCGGCCGCGCGCCAAGAGCGTGATCATGTGCCACGGGATGTTCGACATCGTGCATCCCGGCCACCTGCGCCACCTGATGTACGCCAAGGAGAAGGCAGACCTCCTCGTCGCGAGCCTGACCGCCGACGAGCACGCGACCAAGGCGGCCTTCCGTCCGTACGTGCCGCAGGAGCTGCGGGCGGCCAACCTGGCCGCGCTCGAGATGGTCGACTACGTGATCATCGACCCCAACGCGACCCCGATCGCGCACATCAAGTACCTCCAGCCCGACTACTTCGCCAAGGGCTACGAGTACTTCTCCGAGGGGGTGCCGCCGCGCACCCAGGAGGAGATCGACACCCTGGAGAGCTACGGCGGCGAGATCGTGTTCACGCCGGGCGACGTGGTCTACTCCTCGTCCCGGCTCATCGAGGCGGCGCCGCCGAACCTCGGGGTCGAGAAGCTGCTGGCCCTGATGGAGTCGGAGGGTTTCGGCTTCGACCGTCTCCGCGAGACCCTCGGCCGGATGCGGGGGATCCGGGTGCACGTGGTCGGCGACACCATCGTGGACAGCTATTCGTCCTGCTCGCTCCTGGGCGCCACCGCCAAGTCGCCGACCTTCAGCGTCAAGCACGAGCGGACCGAGGTCTTCTCGGGCGGCGCCGCGGTGGTGGCCAAGCACGTGAAGGCGGCGGGGGCCGAGGTCTCCTTCTCGACGGTGCTCGGCAACGACGCGGCCAAGGATTTCGTGCTGAAGGACCTGGAAGAGGCCGGGGTGGTGGTGCACGGGTTCATCGATCGCACCCGGCCGACCACCCAGAAGGAGCGGTTCTTCGCGGACGGCCACAAGATGCTCCAGGTGGATCGGGTGGACAACCGGGCGGTCTCGGACCGGGCGCTGCGCTTCCTCAGCGAGTCGATGGCGGACAGCCGCCCGGACGTCGTGATCTTCAGCGATTTCCGCCACGGGATCTTCCGGTCCAAGAGCATCCGGATGCTGCGGGAGCGGGTGCCCGAGGGCGCGATCAAGGTGGCGGACAGTCAGGTGTCGAACCGCTGGGGCAACATCCTCGAGTTCACCGACTTCGACCTCCTGACCCCGAACGAGCGCGAGGCGCGCTTCGCCCTGGGCGACCAGGATTCGGTGGTGCGGCCGCTCGCGCTCCAGCTCTTCCGGCTCGCCCGGTGCAAGCACCTGATTCTCAAGCTCGGGGAGCGGGGCATTCTCGGCTACCGGACGCCGGGCCACATGCCGCGCGAGTTCTTCACGGTCGACAGCCTGGTGGATACCCTCAAGGACCCGGTGGGGGCGGGCGACGCGCTCCTGAGCTACGCCGCGCTCGCGCTGGCCGCCACCGGCGACATCGTGATCGCGTCGGTCCTGGGCTCGGTGTCGGCGGCGCTCGCCTGCGAGTATCAGGGTAACCGGCCGATCACCCCGGAAGAGGTGGCCGAGAAGATCCACCGGATCGAGAAGCGGGCCCACTTCGAGTGAGATACCTGCTCGTCGGCCTCGGCAATATCGGCGGCAAGCGCCGCGCGGTCCTGGGGGACCGCTGCGTAGCCACCGTCGATCCGTTCAACCCGGCGGCGGACTTTCGCCAGCCCGACCAGTGCCCCGACGAGCGGTACGACGCGGCGATCCTGGCGGTGCCCAACGACGTGAAGGTCCGCCTCATGGAGTACTTCCTCACTCGCGGCAAGCACGTGCTCGTCGAGAAGCCCCTGATCCTGGACCCGGCGACCGGCGAGCAGCTCGGCCGGCTGGCCCGGGCCTCCGGCGCCGTCTGGTACACGTCCTACAACTTCCGGTTCGAGCCGAACGTCGTGGCCCTCAAGCGCCATCTGGACGCGGGCACGATCGGCCGGCTCTACCGCGTGCGCATGTTCTACGGGAACGGCAGCGCGGGCAACATCGTGGGCACGTGGCGGGACAGCCCGCTCGGCATCCTCGAGGACATGGCCTCGCACCTCATCGACCTCACCGGGTTCGTCTTCGGACGCTTCGGCGCCGAGTTCCGGGTGTGGGAGCGCCGCCGCCACGAGCTGAAGGGCTTCGACCACTGCCTCCTCGCGACCGCCGACCGTGCCGTGACCATCGAGTGCAGCTTCCTGTCGTGGAAGAATCGGTGGCGCATCGAAGCCCTCGGAGAAGAGGGCGCGCTCGAGATGAACGGGCTCACCAAGTGGGGCCGGAGTGAGCTGGTGATCCTGCGCCGGCGCCGCCCCAGCGGCGTGCCGGACGAGAGCCGCGAGATGGCGCACGGCCCCGACCCCACGTGGGCCGCCGATATCCGCCACTTCGAGGCGATGGCCGCGACCGGCGCCAGCTCCGGCGAGAACGACCTGTGGCTGTCCCGCACCGTGCAGGCGGCGGCCGCGGCCCCCCTGGAGGGCGGCGCGTGAGCGCGCGACCCACCGGCTTCCTCGGGCTGTCCCACCTCGGGATCATCTCGAGCATCGGGTGGGCCTCGCTGGGATCCCGCGTCATCGCGGTGGACCTCGACCGCGAGGCGGTGGACCGGCTCGGGCGCGGTGAGCTTCCGGTACACGAGCCGGGGCTCCCGGAGCTCCTGGCCGCGACCCGCGACCGCATCCAGTTCTCGAGCGATCCGTCCGCGCTCGCGGAATGCGATCTCGTGATCGTCTCGCGGGACATCCCGACCGACGCGGACAATGGAAGCGATCCGGAGATCGTGCACCGCCTGATCGAGGCGGCGATTCCCCACCTGCGGCCCGGCTCCACCCTGGTCCTGATGAGTCAGGTATCGCCGGGTGCCACTCGCGCGCTCGCCGGGCGGATCGAGTCGCGCCGCCCGGACAGCGGGATCGCGGTCTACTACTGGGTCGAGACGCTGATCTTCGGCAACGCGGTCGAGCGATTCCTCAAGCCGGAGCGGCTCATCGTGGGCGCCGCCGATCCCGGCCGGCCGCTCCCCGCCGAGCTCGACGAGGGGCTGCGCCGGTTCGGATGCCCGATCCTGCCGATGGGGTACGAGAGCGCGGAGCTGACCAAGACCGCGATCAACCTCTACCTGTTCGGCGCGGTGACGTACGCCAACACCCTGTCCGATCTCTGCGAGGCGGTGGGGGCCAACTGGTCGGAGATGGTACCGGCCCTTCGGCTCGACCGGCGCATCGGGCCCGCCGCGTACATCCGCCCCAGCCTGGGCGTCGCGGGCGGGAATCTCGAGCGCGATCTCGTGACCCTGCGCGGGCTCGGGCAGCGGCACGGCGTCGACGTCGAGTACGTGGACACGCTGCTCGCGCACAATGCCCGCCGCTATCGCTGGGTCCACCGCCAGCTCGAGCGGCGCGTGCTCGACGGCAACGCGAGCGCGGTCGTCGCGGTGTGGGGTCTCGCGTACAAGAAGAACACGCGCTCCACCAAGAACTCGATGGCGCTGCGCGTGATCGAGAACCTGCGCGGCCGCGCGGAGGTGCGCGCCTACGATCCCCTCGTGAAGGCGCCGGGCGCGGAGGTGGCCGCGACCCTTGTGGAGAGCCGCGACGCGGCCCTCGTCGGCGCCGATTGCCTGCTGATCCTGACCGACTGGGACGAGTTCGCCACGCCGCCCGGAGTCGGGTTCCGGGCGATGCGCCATCCCGTGGTCATCGACTGCGTGGGGGTGATGGACGCCGGTCGCGCGGAGCTGCGCGGGGTGGAGTACGTGGCCATGGGTCAGGCGGGGCGCCGGTGAGCGGGCGGGCCGCGTTTCTCGATCGCGACGGCGTCCTGGTGGAAACGCTCGTCCGGGACGGCCGAGCCCACGCGGCGGTGACCCTCGCCGAGTTCCGCATCTGCCCGGAGGCGCGCGAGCAGGTCGGACGGCTGCGGGCGGTCGGGCTGCGGCCGATCGTCTTCACCAACCAGCCCGAGGTCGCCCGCGGCACGCTCAGCCCCGAGACCCTCGAGATCATGCACGCGCGGCTACGCGAGACGGTGGGCGTCGACGACATTCTCGTCTGCGTGCACGCGGACGGCGAGGGCTGCGCGTGTCGCAAGCCCCGGCCGGGCATGCTGGAGGCGGCGGCCCGGGCCTGGGGTCTCGACCTGGCCGCCTCGTTCGTGGTGGGCGACCGGTGGCGGGACATCGACGCGGGCCGGGCGGTCGGATGCTACACGGTGCTCATCGAGCGCCCTTACAGCGAGTGCCGTGTCGCGGACGCCCGGGTGGCCGATCTGGCCGGCGCGGTCGACGCGGTGCTGGCGCGGATAGAGGATCTCCCATGAACTTCGTCGCCCAGTTCCTCGCGGAGGCCGCGGAGGTGGCGGCCCGCATCGATCACGCGGCGGTCTCGAGCCTGGTGGACCTGCTCGCGGACACCCGCGACGGCGGGGGCCGTCTCTTCGTGCTGGGCGTTGGCGGCAGCGCCGGCAACGCCTCGCACGCGGTGAACGACTTCCGGAAGATCTCGGGCTTCGAGGCCTACGCGCCGACCGACAACGTGTCGGAGCTCACCGCCCGCATCAACGACGACGGCTGGGACACCGCGTTCGCCAACTGGCTCAAGGTCAGCCGCCTCGGTCCGCGCGACTGCGTGCTCGTGTTCTCGGTGGGCGGGGGCGACCTGGTGCGGAAGGTGAGCATCAACCTGGTCCGCGCGCTCGAGCACGCCAAGACGGTGAGGGCCCGGATCGGCGCCATCGTCGGCCGGGACGGCGGCTTCACCGCGACCGTGGCGGACGCGTGCGTGGTCATCCCCACCGTGAGCCCGGAGCGGGTCACCGCGCACGCCGAGGCGTTCCAGGCGGTGGTGTGGCACATGCTGGTCGCGCATCCGCGCCTGCAGGCCGCGCCGATGCGGTGGGAGAGCCTCACGCGATGAGCGGGAAGGCGGAGCGGGTCGTGATCCTGGGCGCGAGCGGCTTCCTCGGCCGGACGCTCCACGCGCGGCTCGAGAAGGACGGCGTCGCGGTGGTCGCACACTCGTCACGGACGCTGGACCTCACGCGGGCCGACGCGCTGGCGGTCCTCGATGACGCGCTGGGGCCCGAGACCGCGCTCGTGTTCGCGTCGGCGTTGACCCCGGACCGAGGCCAGAGCCCCGCCACGCTCCTCACCAACACCACGATGGCCGCGAACCTGGCCGCCTATCTCGAGGGACGTCGCCTCGGCCGCCTGGTCTACCTGAGCTCGGACGCGGCGTACGGCTTCGGCGAGGCGCCGGTCACCGAGGACACGCCGGTGTCGCCCGCGGGCTACTACGCGATCGGCAAGTACGTCGGGGAGCGGGTGATGGAGAGCGCGGCCCGCGTGGGCGGGATTCCGCTCCTGACGCTCCGGGTGACCGGAGTCTACGGGCCCGGCGATCCGCACGCGTCCTACGGCCCCAACGCCTTCGCGCGCTCCCTGGCCCGGGACCGCACGGTCCGGATCTTCGGGGCGGGAGAGGAAGAGCGCGACCACCTGTACGTGGACGACGCGGCGCGCGTGGTCGCGGACCTGCTCCGGAGCGGCGCCGACGGCGTCTACAACGTGGCGACCGGGCAGAGCCAGGCGTTCGCGGACGTGGTGAAGACGATCCGCGACCTCGTGCCCTACGAGCTCACGGTGACGAGCGCGGCGCGGAAGGGGCCGATCACGCACCGCCGGTTCGACACCGGCCGCCTGGGCCGCGCGCTGCCGGGACTGCGCTTCACCCCGATCCGGGAAGGCCTCCGGGCGACCCTCGCGTCCTTTGGAGCGATCGCGAATGGCTGAGGTGGATCTCCTCGACCGCTATCCGCGCGCCCGGCGGGACATCGCGGCCCGCGCCGCCGCGGTCCCCGCCCAGCGCGAGGTCGCGAAGCGGTTCGCCCGCGAGTACTTCGACGGCGACCGCGGCCAGGGCTACGGCGGCTACCGCTACGACGGGCGCTGGGAGCCGATCGCGGCCCGCCTCCGCGACTTCTACGGGCTCCGACCGGGCGATCGGGTCCTCGACGTCGGATGCGCCAAGGGGTTCCTCCTCCACGACCTGCGCCGCGTGATCGCGGGGGTGCGCGTCGCGGGGCTCGACGTCTCGGCCTACGCACTCGGCCAGGCGATGGACGACGTCCGACCGTTCCTCGCGCGCGGCTCTGCGGAGCGGCTGCCGTTCGCGGACAAGACGTTCGACCTGGTGGTGTCGATCAACACCCTGCACAACCTCGAGCGCTCGGACTGCATCCGCGCGCTCGGCGAGATCGAGCGGGTGGGCCGGCGCCATCGCTACGTCCAGGTGGACTCGTGGCTCGACGAGGCGCAGCACGAGAAGTTCGAGCGCTGGCAGCTCACCGCGCTCACCTACTCGGATCCGGAGGGCTGGCGCCGGTTGTTCCGCGAGGCCGGCTACACCGGCGACTACTACTGGACCCTGACCGAATGACGGGGCGGGCCCGGAGGGAGACATCATGAAGATCTTCGTCGACTCGGCAAACCTGGTAGAGATCGAGGAGGCGCTGGAGCGCGGCTTTCCCGCCGGCATCACCACGAACCCGTCGATCCTCGCCAAGGAAGAGAAGGCGGACTTCCGCGAGCACATGAAGAAGATCATCGAGCTCGTGCAGCGCTACGGGTACGATATCCCGCTGAGCGTCGAGGTCTTCTCGACCCGGCCGGAGGAGATGATCGAGCAAGCCGAGGATTTCGTGCGGGAGTTCGGCCACTATCCGAACCTCAACGTGAAGATCCCGGTGGGCTGGGACGAGCTGGCCGTGATCAGCGAGCTGCGGCGCCGGGGCATCCGGGTCAACTGCACCTGCTGCATGTCCTACGGGCAGGCGGTGATGGCGGCCGCGGCGGGGGCCAACTACGTGAGCCTCTTCTACGGCCGCATTCGGGACGTGGGCTACGACGCGGCCTCGGTGGTGCGCTCGGTCCGGGAGACGTTCCGCGAGCGGGCGGTCCCGTGCGAGATCATCGTGGGCAGCATCCGGCACATCGCGGACATCAGCGAGGCCTTCCAGGCGGGCGCCGACATCGTCACGGTGCCCCCGAAGTTCTTCCGGGCCATGGTCAGCCACCCCAAGACCGACGAAGCGGTGCGCCAGTTCGTGACCGACTTCCAGAAGTGGATGCAGTAGATGAAGGGACTCGTCCTCTCCGGCGCAGCCCTGGCCCTGCTGGTGATCGGGAGCGCGGTGGCGCTCCGCTTCTACCGGGGGAACAAGGAGTTCCGGCTGTTCATCGGCGCGTTCGCCGCCGCGGAGGCGCTCTACGTGGCGGGGTTCTGGCTCCTGCCGCCCGATCTGGGCTTCCTGCCCACCGCCTGGCAGGAGACCGTCCCATTGGTGGACTTCGGGAACGGCTTCCTGCTCCTCGTCCTGATGTTCCACGGCTACTGGTGCTTCTCGTACTTTGCCTGCCTGAGCCCGTCCATGAGCGTGATGGTGGCGCTCCGGCTCCGCGGCCGAGAGGGCATGACCCGGTCCGCGGCCCTCGCCATCCAGGGGAGCGATCAGCCGGTCAACCTCATCTTCCAGCGGCGGCTCCCCAAGCTCCTGCAGGGCGGCTACGTGCGGGAGGAGGCGGGCGCGTACCGGATCCTGGCCCCGGGCGAGCGGGTCGCGGCGCTGGGGTCCTTTCTCAAGCGGCTGATCAACGCCCAGGTGGGCGCGTAGGAGGACCGGGTGCTGAAGGGTCTCGTGCTCTGCGGCCTGCTCATCACGACCTGGGTGCTCGTGCAGGCGGCGGTGTTCCATCTCGTGGCACCCCGGAAGGCGTTCGCCTCCATGCTGGCGGCGTTCGCGCCCACGGTGCCGCTCTACCTCGTGCTCTACGTCATGACCCCGGCCGATCTGGGCTTCCTCCCTCCCGCGTTCGTCGGCGCGGACTGGCGGCTCGGGCTCGTGAACGGCCTCGTGCTCCAGGTCTTGCTCTTCCTCACCGCCGGCCTCTTCTATTCCCACGCCGACCGCTCGATCACCGTCCGGCTCCTGATCGAGCTGGCCCGCGCGCCTCATCAGCGCCTCACGCTCGCCCAGATGCAAGCGGTGTGCGGGGTCGAGGTGCTCATGGCCGATCGTCTGGAGATCATGCTGGCCAATCGCTTCCTGAAGGCCCAGGGCGACCGCTTCGTGCTCACCCCCAAGGGCTGGATCGGGGGCAGCGTCGGGCTGGCGGCCCGCAAGATTCTCCGCATGAAGGCGCTCTAGGGATGACCACCGGAATGACCGACCGGAGCGGAGCGGGTCTCGAGGACATGACGGTGGGCGCGCCCCGGTCCGCCCGGGAAGCGCTGCAGTCGGGCGCGATCAGTCTCGAGGCGCTCCGAGCCGTGCACCGGATGCGCGATGGGCGCAGCGCGCTGGACGTGATCGCGGCGCTGGCGTCGTTCGTGGCGGTACCGGTGGTCTTCGGGCTCTATCCCCGCTGGTGGACCGCCGCGCTCCTGGCGCTCTGGGCGATCCGCAACTTCAACTGCGCGGCCCAGCTCGTGCACGAGAGCGACCACGGCACCCTGTTCCACGATCCGCGCCTGAACCAGGGGTTCGGGAATCTCTTCGCGTACCTGCTCGGCTACACGCGCGGGGGGCACCGGACCGCGCACATGGACCATCACCTGTACCTGAACACCGATCGCGATCCCGACATCATCTTCAGCCAGCCGGAGGCGTCGGCGTCCGCGATGCTCAAGGGCCTGCTCGGGGACCTCTTCCTGGTGTCGGCGGTCAAGCGTCTGCTGCAGTACTCCCAGTCCGACCGCGCCACCTATTCCGTCTCGCCGTGGCGGCGCCTCACGCCGGCCTACTTCGTCCGCATGGCCGCCACGATGATCCCGGTGGCGATCACCCAGCTCGCGCTCCTGGCGCTGTTCACGATGACGGGCGGGCCCTGGGCCTACCTGCTCCTGCACGTCCTGCCCATCATGACGCTCTATCCACTCCAGATCCGGGTTCGCTCGATCGCGGAGCACGGCTTCGAGGCGGGCTATCATCCGGAGTCGCCGCAGGAGGCGTGGGTGACGCGGACGAGCCGTCTGAACGTGGTCGAGCGGTGGATCATCGCGCCCTTCGGCCAGTACCTCCACTACGAGCATCACGTGTTTCCCAGCATTCCCAACTACAACCTGCCCGAGGTGCATCGTCTCCTCGTGGCCGCGGGGATCCCGGTGCCCACGAATCGGAGCTATTTCGGCTTCCTGTTCCAGAAGATCCGGGCCGAGTGGCGGAGCGGGTCGGCCGTCCGGGAGCGCGCATGAACGCGTCCGTCCGCGACGCCGAGCTGGCCGGGGCGGTATGCGATCTCTGTCGATCCGACCGCCACGCGGTGCCCGTGCTCGAAGCGGGCGACTACGAGTACGGCGTGTCCGGACGCTTCACGCTCTCCCGCTGCACCGCGTGTGATCTCTACTATCAGACTCCGCGGCCGGCCCGCGACGTGATCCCGAGCTACTACCCGCCGACCTACGCGGTCTACGGCGATGATCCGGTGGTGGGCTGGTTGTTCCGCATCACCTACTGGCTGGACGCGCGGCGGGTGGCGCGCCTCATCGGTCCTCGCGGCCGGGTCCTCGACGTCGGGTGCGGCGCGGGCGGCGCCCTGAACGCCCTCGCCGGGGTGGGCGAGTGGGACGTCTGCGGGCTCGAGCTCGACGCGGAGGCCGCCCGCCAGGCGGTCCGGCGCGGGTTCAACGTGCGCCAGGGCGATCTGGTCGACACCGACTTCCCTCCGGAGTCGTTCGATCTCATTCGCATGGGCCACGTCATCGAGCACGTCCGCGATCCGATCGCGACGCTGCGGCGCGCCCGGGAGCTGCTCCGGCCGGGCGGGATCCTCTTCGGCGAGACGCCGAACATCGACTGCTGGGACTTCCGGCTCTTCGGGCGCTACTGGGGCGCGCTGCACTTCCCGCGGCACATCGCGCTCTTCAGCCCCGAGACCATCCGGGCCGCCTGCGAGCAGACCGGATTCGTGGACACCCGCATCGTGCCTCGCCTGCGCACGGTCGGTTGGAGCGCGGGCATCCAGAACTGGCTCGCGGACCGGGGCGGGCTCCGGGTACCCGCGAACGGCCGCGTCCGCTGGTATCCGGCCCTGATCGCGCCGTTCCTGCCGGTGACCATCTTTCAGGCGCTGGTCAGCCGGACCGCCACGATGGCGTTCATCGCCCGTCGTCCCGAGGCCTAGCCCGCCGTGGCGCTCCGCTACGCGACCGAGCTCGGCGCCTTCGACCGGATCAAGAACGATCTGGCCTTCCAGGTCCGGCGCCGCATCTTCGACCGATTCATGCGCGAGTGCGCCCCCGGCCCGGAGGCGCGCGTGGCCGACTTCGGGGTGTCCGGGCATCGCGACCATCCGGTGCATTACTTCTTCGAGAGCCTCTACCCGTACCGGCGCCAGGTCACCGCGATCGGACGGGCGGCGGAGGAGGCGGGCTGGTTCGAGGAGGCGTTTCCGGGTCTGCGGTTCCTGGAGGCGGATCTCCGGGAGATCCCGCTACCCGACGGGTACTTCGACTACGGGATCTGCAACGCGGTGGTCGAGCACGGGGGCACGCGCGATCAGCAGCGGGCTCTGGTCGCCGAGGTCTGTCGAGTGTCCCGGTGCGTGCTGTTCACCACCCCCAACAAGCGGTTCCCGCTCGAGCTGCACACCTGGCTGCCGCTGCTCCACTGGCTCCCGGATGCGGCGTATCGGGCCAGTCTTCGCCGCCTCGGCCTCGACTACTTCGCGGAGATCGAGAACCTGAACCTGCTCGACGCGGAGGCCTTCCTGTCGCTCTTCCCGGCCGCCCGCCAGAATCGCCTGCTCAAGTCGGGCCTCCCGCTCCTCCGATCCAATCTCGTCTGCCTCTCCCGCGCCGGCGGACGCTAGCGCCCGCCGGCCCGGTCAGGGCGTGACGCGCTTCAGCACCAGGCGCGCCCCGTCCATCCCCATCACGTAGGGCACGCGCTCCGGCAGGGCCTGCATGAGCGCGCGGTTCCGATCCGCGTCCAGGAAATTGACGAGGAGAACGCGATCGCTCAGGTCCGGGCGATTGTTCCGGCGGTAGTAGGCCCAGGTGTAGGGAGGCAGCGCGGTGCCCGGGAGGCTGTGGACGAAGACGACGGCTCGCTCCGGCGCCGGCACCTCGATCTCCACGAGATCGTAGGGGGCGTTCACCAGATCGGCGCTGGCCCGCAGGGAGCCGGCGTAGACCGGCAGGAAGGTGATCAGCGCACAGAGCGAGGCGACGAGCGGGAACGAGGCCACGAACGCGGGCGCGCCCGCGGGAGCTCCGGGTCGGCGGCTCAGCTCGGTGAGCCGCAGGAAGCCGCTGGCGGACAGGAGCACCAGCGGCGCGGCGAGCTCGGCGTAGTGGGCGGGGCCGGCGCTGCTGATGCTGGCCGCCGAGATGCCGGCATAGAGGAGTAGCACTCCGGCGCAGCTCGCGAACAGCCGCAGCCCGCCCGGAACGCGATGGAAGAAGGCCGCGAGCACCAGCGAGACCGGCCATCCGAAGAGCCAGAAGTTGAAGCGGGCGAGCGTGTGTCCGAGCTCGTGGATCGACGGAAGCGGCGCGGGAGCCCGGACCGCCTGGCCGACGAGGCCCCAGTTCCGAAGGCGGCTGAACGTCTGGTAGCCGCTCTCGAACGGGGAGCCGGAAAGCGCGTGCTGGTAGTCGAGGAGCAGCAGCCCGGCCCCGATCACCGTCAGGGTAGCCGCGCCGGCTCCCACGAGCGCCCGCGGAGAGCGCGCCGTCCACAAGCGCAGCGCGAGCCATCCCAGCCAGGGCGCCGCGAAGACCGGCGCCGAGAACGGCCGCGTCAGGGTGGCCCAGCCCAGCGCGGCTCCCGCGAGAAGCCACCAGCGGATCGCGCGCGGGTCCTCGTGGGCGCGCAGCACCGCGTACAGGAACGCCAGGAGAAGCACCGCCACCGTCGAATGGGCGAGCAGCGTGGCGGACGAGAACACGAAGTACGGGGAGACCAGGAGCATCGGCAGCGCCAGCAGCGCGGTCCGCTGGCCGAAGAGGCGACGCGCGATGGCGAACGCCAGCAGCACCGTCACGGTGGCCGATACCGTGGTCACCCAGTGGAGCAGTCCGAGCGATTCCCCGATCGCGAGCGCGGCCGGATGTCCCGGGAAGTAGATCCCGTACATCTTCCCGGCGTTGATGACGAGGAACTGGTTTTCGAAGAACGCGCGGAGGGCATCCGGCGGGGCCGGCACGAGGATCTTTCCGGACGCGAACATCTGGGCCATGAAGAGATAGGCGTTCTCGTCGTCGCTGACCGCCGCGTCCTTCAGGACCATGAGGCGGGTCAGCGTGGTGAGAAAGAACGTGCCCGAGCAGGCGCCGAAGACGATGGCGCGGACCTCGCGAGGATTCAGTCCATCGAGGCGCTCGATGGCATCCAGGATCCGGGGACCGGCCGTTTCCCGGATCGCGAACGTCAGGAGGACGATGGCGGGGATGCCGAAGAGCAGGTAGTGCAGGAGGAAGGCCAGCTCTCCCGGGAACCAGCCGTGGGCCCCGTACCAGATCTGGTAGTTCGCGAAGTTGAGCCCGGAGATCCAGATCTCGGCGATGCAGAGAAGGCCGGCCAGGCCGAGGAGCAGGCGTTTCACCCGCGGGGTGACGTCACTCACGACGGGCCGGCCGCTCCCAGGTAGGACGAGACGAAGCCCGAGGACCCCGCGGCGTCGAGGGAGCCGAAGCGATCCAGCCGAAACGGCGCGGGGCTCACCGGCGACGGGACGCCCGTGACCAGGGCGGCCATCATCTCGCCCACCGCCGGGGACAGCTTGAAGCCGTGGCCGGACATGCCCGCCGCGATCCAGAAGCCGCGCACCGGCGACTCGTCGAGAATCGGCATCCAGTCCGGCGTGATGTCGAAGGCTCCCGCGTAGCCGCGGGTGAACCGCGCGTCGGTCAGCGCCGGGATGGCCCGGGCGGTGCGGGCCAGGACGTCCGCGGCCTCGTCGAAGCCGGCCTCGCTGCCGAGGAGATCCGGGTCCATCGGGTGCTGGGTCTCGTCATCGGTGAGGGATCCGGTCAAGGTGAGGTTGCCGGTCTCGGGCCGCACGTAGCTTCCCCCGGCCAGGTCCAGGTACACGGTGTGCGCGGGGCCGAATCCCGCATTCCGCGCCACCGTGAAGACCGGATGACGCCCGATCACGATGGGCAGCGCCACGCCGGCGAGCTGCGCGACCCGGGGCGACCAGAGCCCCGCCGCGTTGATCACGACCGGCGCGTCGATCCGGTCGCCGGTCGCGGTGTCCACCCCGACGACCCGGTCGCCCTGGCGTCGAATCGCGATCACCTCGACGCCCTGCTCGATCGCGACGCCGCGTCGGCGCGCCGCGGCGGCGAAGCCGGCGGTCACCGCGCTGGGATCTCCGTAGCCGGAGCCCGGCTCCCACAGCACCGCGCCGAGCTCCGAGGTGTCGATGCGGGGCTCGATGCGGGCCACGTCGGCGGGCTCCACGATCTCGGCCTGGATGCCGATGCCCTTCTGCAGCGCCAGCGTCCGCTCGAGCGTGGGCCGCATGGACGGGGAGACTCCGATGAGAGCGCCGGTGCGCACGAAGCCCGCCTCGCCCCCCACCGCCTCGCCGAAGCGCTCGAAGACCGCGAGCGAGCGGAGCACCATCTGGCTCGTCTCGCGCGTGGGATAGAGCTGACGGATGATGCCGACGGATCGGCCCGTCCCGCCCGAGCCGAGGAACTTCCACTCGAGGATGACGACTCGCCGGAGGCCCGCCCCTGCGAGCTGGAACGCGATCGAGACGCCCGTCACCCCGCCGCCGATGATGACGGCGTCGGCCGTCCGGGCGCTTCCGCTCAAGACATCACCTCGGAGGGTTCGGGTGTGAATTCCATCCGCGTGGAGAGCGAGAACCTCCCCAAGTATCCGTCAGCACCCGTGTCGGGAAGAAGGAAATGGACCATGAGCGGAGCCTAGCGGCGCGGCTCCTCGACCGACCCGCCGGCCGCGCGGAGGACCGTCCCCACCGCCGCCGGGTCCAGCGTTCTGAGCACGTCGATCTGAGCCTGCGCTTCGGCCGGCCTGTCTGCGAGCAGGTAGACTCGCGCGAGCCAGACTCGCTCCGTCGCGCCCTTGGGCCGGAGCGCCACCGCGCGCTCGAGCGGCGCGACGGCCTCGCCGATTTCCCCGTCCTCGATCAGGGCCTGCCCGAGGTTCCGCCAGAAGGTGGCCTCCGCGGGCACCAGCTCGGCCGCCTCCTTGAACAGGCCGACCGCTTCCGCGGGCTTGCCCGACTGGGCGAGCTCGACTCCCGCATTGTCGAGGGCGAACGCCAGGTTGCCCCGCGCGTTGCCGAACTGCGGGGAGAGGGCGACGGCGCGGCGCAGGAACGGAAGCGCCTCGGCGTGCCGTCGCTGGCGCGCATAGAGGGCCCCCAGATTTGCGGTGGCCTCGGCGTACTGCGGCGCCAGGCGGATGGCCTCGCGGAACTCCGCCTCGGCTAGGCCGAGCTGGCCCTGGTCCACGTAGAGAGCCCCGAGGCTGTTGTGCGCGGTCGGCCGCTCCGGCCGTAGCGCGGTCGCGCGGGTGAGCTCGGCCTCCGCCTCTCGGTGGAGACCCGCTGTCTGCAGGACGCCGCCGAGCTTCTGGCGGCACAGCGCGCACGTGGGATGAGCCGTGACCGCCGATCGCCAGAGGCTCTCGGAATCGCGCCAGATGCGGCTCTGGACCCAGGTGCTCGCGCCCAGTCCGGTCAGCGCGAGCACCAGCGCCGCGGCGGTGGCTCCGACCACCCAGCGACTCACTTGCCCGCGCGCCCGCTGCTGTCCGAGCCACACGACGCCCGCTCCCGCGAGCACCGCGAACCCGAGACCGGAGAGATAGCTATAGCGGTCGTGCGCCAGCTGGTGGCCGGCGTGCGCGATGCCGCTCACCGGAGCCAGCACGATGAGGGAGTGAAGCCAGGCGGCGAGCGCGCCGGGGGCACGGCGGCGCGCGAGCAGCAGGACGGCGGTGACCACGAGCACGGCCACGGCCGGCCAGAGGAACTCGGCGTCGAGCAGACGGATGCGGGCGGGCAGCTCGTAGAGGGGCGAGAGCCGTTCCGGCCAGATCAGCTTCGCGGGATAGAACCAGAAGCTATAGCCGGTCATCGCCAGCCGCGCCTCCAGCCCGTAGGCCTCGTAGCTCGTCCAGCCGGCTCCCCGGGTGACCGCCCAGCTCGCCACGCCCGCGCCGATGGCGGCGAGCGCGAAGTGCCCCAGCTTCTCCCGGACGAGGGCCGGCCAGCCGAGTCGAAGGCGACGGAGGGGATAGACGTCGAGTACGAGCAGGGTCAGCGGGAGCGTCATCGCGATCGCCTTCGAGCCGAGGGCCGCCGCGAAGGCGACGAGCGATGCCACGAGCCAGCGCCCGGTGAGGGTGTGCTCGCGCGTCGCCCCCCGCAGATAGGCGAGCACCGCGATCAGGTAGAAGAAGCCACAGAGCAGATCTCGCCGCTCCGTGATCCACGCGACCGACTCCACGCGGAGGGGGTGAAGAGCCCACAGCAGGGCGGCGGCGGCGGCCGCCAGGCGGACGGCCACCCCAGCTTCCGGCCGGGCGACCGCCAGGAGCCGGCGCGCGACGAAGAAGAAGAGGGTCGTGTTCGCCGCGTGGAGCAGGAGATTGCCCAGGTGATAGCCCCACGGATCCATCCCCCCGAGCGCATGGTTGAGTCCGAAGGTCAGCCACGTGATCGGGATGTAGTGGCCCATCCACGTCGCGGTGAACATCCACTGCAGCTCGCGCAGGCCGAGGCCGCGGTATCCGGTGTTCCACAGGAAGTTCCGGTCGTCGTCCCAGTCCAGGAACCCTCCCTCGAGGGCGGGCAGGAACGCGGCGAACGCAAGGAGGGAGACGAGGGTCGGGAGCAGCGCCCGCGGCAGGCGCGTCATCGGCCGAGCTCGGCCGCGTACGCGGGCGCCAGGGTGCGCAGGGTGGCGGCCTCGCGGTCGGCCTCTGGCATCCGTCCGGCGAGCCGGTAGGCGCGCGCCAGCCAGAGGCGCTCCGCGCCGCGCTGGGGAGCCAGCGCGACCGCCCGCTCGAGAACCGGAATGGCTTCGACCCCCTTGCCTCGCTCGACGAGCGCCTGGCCCAGGGCGCGAAGGAGGTCGGGATCCTCACCCGCGAGGGGCGCCGCCTCCTGCCAGCGCTTCGCGGCCTCGTCGAGCCGGCCCTCCCGCGCGAGCTCGATGGCGCGGCTCCTGAGGGCTCGGCCGAGATCGACCCTGACCCCGTCCCGCCCGCCATCGAGGGCAAGCGCGCGCCGGAGGGCGGTGATCGCCTCCTCGAAGCGCCGCTGCCTCGCATAGAGCACGCCGAGATTGCTCTGGGCGTCCACGAGCCGAGGCGACAGGCGCGCCGCCTCCTGGAACTCGGCCTCCGCCTCGCGGTCGCGTCCCTGCGTGGCCAGCGCCACGCCCAGGGCGTTCCGGGACGCCGCACGGTCGGGCTGGAGCGTCGCGGCGCGCCGGAAGTGCTCCTCCGCTTCAGGGTGGCGACCCTGGGCGAGCATGATCGCGCCCATGTTCTCGTGCGGGCCCGGGCGATCCGGACGCAGCGCGATGGCTCGGCGCAGGTGCGCCTCGCCTTCCGCGAAGCGCCCCGGACGAGCCACCACCCGGCCGAGATTGCTCTCGCAGAGGGAGCAGGTCGGATCGACCTCGACGGCCCGGCGCCAGAGCGTCTCGGAGTCCTTCCAGATCATGGTCTGCGCTCGGGCGGTCGCCCCGATCGCCACCACCAGCAGCGCGGCCGACGCCCACGCGAGGGGATGCAACCAGCGCCGGACCGGCCGGTCGGCGGCGCGCCGCAAGATCCAGACGAGTCCCGGCCCCGGCGAGGAGCGACAACCCGAGGCTTGCGAGATGGCTGTAGCGGTCGGCGGTGAGCTGATAGCCCGAATGGACCACCCCGCTGATGGGCACCAGCACGATGACCGACTGGGCCCATGCGGCGAGCCCCGCGGGCCACCGGCGCCGCAGCAGCCAGAGCGTGGCGGTGAATGCGCTCACGGCCACCAGCGGTGAGAGGAACCGAGCCTGGCCGAGATCGACGCGCCGGGGCAGCTCGTACATCGGCGACAGGCCGACCGGCCAGAGAGAGGTCCACCAGGAGAACCACAGGGTGTACGCGGCCAGGGCCAGGCGGGCTCCGGCGCCGTACTCCGTGTAGGCCGTGATGTTGCCGCTCTCCTGGCGGGCCAGGAACGCCACGACGCCGGCGGCGGCGGCGAGCATCGCGTAGGGCAGCTTCTCGCGGGTGAGGATCCACCAGCCGAGGCCGCGACGGCGGAGTGGATACAGGTCCAGCAGGAGCAGGGTGAGCGGCAGCGTCATCGCGATGGTCTTCGACGAGAGCGCGGCCGCGAAGGCGCCCACCGAGAGCGCCCAGTACCGACCCTCGATCGCCGCGCCGGAGGCGACGCCCCGCAGATACGCGAGGACCGCCAGGAGGTAGAAGAGCCCGCACAGCACGTCTCGCCGGGCGCTGGCCCAGGCCACCGCCTCGGCGCGCAGCGGGTGCAGGCCCCAGACCAGCGCCGCGATGGTCGCGCCCGCGGCGGCGAGGGCGGTCGAGGTGCCCGCGCTCGACCCGAGCAGCCGGTGCGCGACGAGCCAGAGCACGGCCACGCTGGCGGCATGCAGGAGGAGGTTGCCGAGGTGATAGCCCCACGGATCGAGGCCGCCCGTGACGTAGTTGAGGCTCCAGGTCATCCAGGCGAGGGGGCTCCAATGACCCAGGAAAGTGGTGGTGAGCGCCCATCGGAGCTGGGCCCAGCCGAGCCCACGGTATGCGGTGTTGGTGAGGAAGCTGGTCTCGTCGTCCCAGTTGACGAACGCGGCCTCGATCGTCGGGAGGAAGATGAGGAAGGTCAGGACCGCCGTCAGGCCTGGCAGCCATCGCTCGATCGTGGCCTGGCGGAATGCTGGAGTCATGGTCGTAAAGGCCAGAGAAGTCGGCCACTTCCAGTATAGGGGGCCGGGGTATTTTCGGTGAGACCTACCTTGCTGCGTTCAGCAGCGGCTGGCCGGCCGGGACGGACCGGCCGCTGGGATCACAGCGCCACCTCGATGCCCAGTCCGGCCGCCACCGCCCGGTCATAGGCCAGCCGCGCGGTCACGGCATCCTCGGGGGCGTATCCCACCGACTTGAACAGGGTGATCTCCTCGGGTGAGGTCCGACCCCGCCGGGTTCCGGCCACCAGCTCGGCCAGGTCCGCCCGCACGTGACGCCGGGTGATGGCGCGGGCCTTGATCGGGATCAGCAGATCCCCCGCCTCCTCCCAGGCCCCTTCGTAGGTATCGACCACGACCCGCGATCTCTTGACGGTCAGGGTGTCGATCTCGCGCGTGGCGGGCCGGAACGTGCCGACGCCGTCCACGTGGGCGCCGGCGGCGACATCGCGGCCCGAGAAGACGGGCTTCGAGGCGGTGGTGGCGCACGTGATCACGTCCGCTCCGGTCACCGCGGCCTTTCGGCTGGCCGCGACTCGTACCGCGATGCCCAGCTCGCCGCGCATGCGCTCCGCGAATGCCGCGGCCCGCTGCGGATTGCGGCCGACCACCCGCACCTCGGTCAGGGGCAGGACCTGGCTCAGGCAGAGGAGCTGGAAGCGGGCCTGCACCCCCGCGCCGAAGCAGGCCACCACGCGGGAGTCGGGCCGGGCCAGGTAGCGGGCGGCCACGGCGGACGTCGCTCCGGTGCGGATGGCGGTGAGGAAGCCGGCCTCCATCAGGGCCAGAGGGGCGCCGGTCTCCGGATCGGTGAGCAGGTAGGTGGCGTGGATGGTAGGCAATCCCCGACGCTGGTTGCGCTCCACGACCGTCACCAGCTTGGTGCCGAGAGCGCCCACGCGGGGGAGGGCCGAGACCATGGCCAGGAACACCCCGTGCCGGCCCATCGGCAGCACCGCGCGCGGGAGGGCGGCGGCTCGGCCCGCGGCGGCCTCGCGGAAGGCACGCTCCACGGCCGCGATCACGTCGGCGGGAGAGAGCACCGCCTCCAGCACCTCGCGGCCGAGGATCCGCATCAGGCGGACTTGCGCTTGATCATCCGCTTCACGGTCGCTTCCAGGACGACCTCTCCGCGCTGGTTGGTGACCTCGTGGCGGTAGGTCACGATGCCGCGATCGGCCTTCTTGGTCTCGCGCTTGTCCGTGATCGTGACGCTCACGCGAAGCGTGTCGCCCTCCAGCACCGGCGCCACGATGCGGATCTCGCTGCCGAGGTATGACATCCCGGTGCCGTGGATCAGCCCGGTCTGCATGATGAGGCCTTCCGAGAGGCAGAAGGTCATCGCGCCCGGCGCGGCCCGGCCCTTGAAGACCGACTCCTTCGCGACGAATTCCATGTCCATGAAGAGCGGCTCGTTGAAGCCGCACAGGTTGACGAACGCGCAGATGTCGGCCTCCGACACGGTGCGGCCGAGCGTCCGGTACACGGCTCCCACCGCGTGCTCCTCGTAGGTCAGTCCCGCACTCTTCATGCTGTCGCTCCTCTCCATCGTTCCCGGCGCTCAGGCCTCGCCCAGGTAGGCCCGGCGTACTTCCGGATTGTCGGCCAGCTCGCGCGCGGGGCCTTCGAGCGGCAGGCGGCCGGTCTCGAGCACGTAGCCCCGCCCGGCGATGGACAGGGCCATGGCCGCGTTCTGCTCCACGAGCAGGATGGTGACGCCCTGCTGGTTGATCGCGAGGACGGTCTCGAAGATCTGCTCCACCAGCACCGGCGCGAGGCCCATGGAGGGCTCGTCCAGCAGGAGGAGCCTCGGCTTCGCCATGAGCGCCCGCCCGATGGCCAGCATCTGCTGCTCGCCGCCCGACAGCGTGCCCGCCACCTGGCCCCGCCGCTCCTTGAGCCGCGGGAAGATGGTGAAGACCCGCTCCATGTCCTGCCCGACCGCGGCGTCCGCCCGGGTATAGGCGCCCATCTCGAGATTTTCGACGACCGAGAGCCGGTTGAAGATGCGGCGCCCCTCCGGCACGTGGGTGATGCCCTTCAGGACCACGTCGTGAGGCGCCACGCCGACCAGTGAGGTGCCCTCGAAGCGCACGTCCCCCTGGCGCGGGGCGAGCAGGCCGGAGAGCGTGCGCAGGGTCGTGGTCTTGCCCGCGCCGTTGTTGCCGAGGAGCGTGACGATCTCCCCCTGCGCGACGCGGAACGAGATGCCCTTCAGCGCGTGGATCTCCCCGTAGTACACGTGCAGGTCGGTCACCTCAAGCATGGCGCTCGCCGCTCGCCGCGTTCGCGCCCGGAGTCCACCGCCGGCGCCCGAGGTACGCTTCGATCACTCGAGGATCCCGCTGGACGTCGCCGGGCCGGCCCTCCGCGATCTTCTCGCCGTAGTCGAGCACGGTGACGCGGTCGGAGACCTCCATCACCACCCGCATGTTGTGCTCGATGAGGAGCAAGGTGAGCTTGCGCTGCTCCACCAGCCGGCGCAGGAGCGCCATGAGACTGCGGGCCTCGCCCTGGGTCATGCCCGCGGTGGGCTCGTCGAGCAGCAGCAGCGCCGGATCGGAGGCGAGCGCGCGCGCCAGCTCGAGCCGCCGCTGGTCACCGTAGGGGAGATTGCGCGCGAGCTCGTTGGCCTTGTCCCGGAGCCCCGCCACCTCGAGGAGCTCGGCGCCGTGCTCCCACTGCCGCCGCTCCTGGTCCCGCCAGCGCTGGTTCCGGCTGACGACGTCCCAGAAGGTCAGCGGGACGCGGCTGTGCATGCCCACCAGCACGTTCTCGATGGCGGTCATCCGGGGGAAGAGGCGGATGTTCTGGAAGGTGCGGCAGATGCCCAGCGCGGTGATCTGGTCGGGGCGCCGGCCCAGCACCGGCGTGCCCCGGAAGGTCACGACGCCTTCCTCCGGCACGTAGATCCCGGTGAAGACGTTGAAGAAGGTGGTCTTGCCCGCCCCGTTGGGCCCGATGATCGAGGCGATGTGACCTTCCTCGAGCGTGAAGTCCACCGTGTTCAGCGCCGTCAACCCGCCGAAGTGCTTGCTCACCGCCCGGGCCTCGAGCAGAGGCATCAGGGCTTCTCGGCGAGCTCCCGGTGCCGGCGCTTCGCGGGCAGGATGCCCTGGGGGCGGAAGATCATCATGAGCACGAGGATGAGGCCGAAGACCATCCGCTCGTACTTGGCCGGCTCGAGCTGGGTCGGCAGGTTGACGAGATCGTAGCCGAAGATGACGGTCCCCGCGTTCCGCAGCTCGTTGAGCCAGAGCGAGAGGCCCTTGAGCACCTGCAGGTTCAGGATGGTCACCACCGCGGCGCCAAGGATCGCGCCGGGAATCGAGCCCATGCCGCCCAGGATGATCATGGCGAGCACGCCGATGGACTCCATGAACGTGAAGGACTCGGGGTTGATGAAGATCTGCTTGGCCGAGAAGAGCACCCCGACGGTGCCCGCGAAGGAGGCGCCGCAGGCGAAGGCGAGCAGCTTCATGCGCACGAGGGGAACGCCCATCGCCTGGGCCGCGGTCTGGTCCTCGCGGATCGCCTCCCACGCGCGCCCGATGTGCGAGTCCTCCAGGCGGCGATTCGCGAGCACGGTGGCGCCCACGATGAGGAGCACCAGCGCGTACAGGTAGAGCGGGTAGATCACGTTGGGGTTGGGATCGATGCCGATCGCCTCGAGGGGCGCGGCGAAGAAGATGGGCGGCCGGCCGATGGGGGTGATGCCCTTGGGGCCGTTGGTGAGGTTGATCGGCTTGTCGAGATTGTTGGCGAGCACGCGGATCACCTCGCCGAAGCCGAGCGTCACCAGGGCCAGGTAGTCGCCGTGCAGGCGCAGCACCGGCAGGCCGAGCAGGATGCCCGCGCCGGCGGCCACCGCCGACCCCGACGAACAGGAACACGAAGAACCACCACGGGTTCAGCGGGAAGTAGTCGCCGCCGAAGATCAGGTTCGCCTGCGGCGACCCGAAGATCGCCCAGGAATAGGCGCCCACCGCGAAGAAGGCCACGTAGCCCAGGTCGAGCAGGCCCGCCAGCCCCACCACGATGTTGAGGCCCGAGCGCGAGCGCCACGAAGATGCCGACCTGGATGGCGATCTCCATGTAGTACGCGTTGACCGTACCGACCACGGCATCAACCCACCCAGGGTGATGACGGTGAGGGCGCCCTTGACGAGGGCGGGCATGCGGGCCAGGTAGAGGAGCAGGAGCGTGCCCTGGAACAGCAGGAAGACCGACACCGCACGGGGGCTTAGAGCACGCCCCAGGTCGTGGCCGCGAGCAGGGCGGTCACCAGGATGCTCGCGGGGAGTGGACGGTTCAGGTCCTTCATCCGGTTCTCCTTGCGGGTTTGTAACGTGTTGGCGGACTGGGTTGGTGGTTGGGCAGCCCCCTCTTCTTCTTGGAAACGGGCACGCTGGCGCGTGCCCTCTATGGGGAGCTGTCGCGTCTTCTTGATCATGCCCGCTCCCGCACCACTTCGCCGAGGAGACCCTTCGGACGGAATATGAGGATCAGGATCAGGATCGAGAACGCGAAGATGTCCTTGTACTCCGCCCCGAAGGCACCGCCGGTCAGCAGCGACAGGTAGGACGCTGCGAAGGCCTCGAGCAGCCCGAGGACGAGACCGCCCAGCATGGCGCCGGGAATATTGCCGATGCCGCCCAGCACCGCGGCGGTGAAGGCTTTCAGTCCCGGGATGAAGCCGGTGTAGGGGTTGATCAGGCTGTACTGCACGCCGAAGAGCACGCCGGCGCCCCCGCCCATGGCCCCGCCGATCAGGAAGGTCAGCGAGATGATCCGGTTCACGTTGATGCCCATGAGCGAGGCGGCCGCCTGGTCCTCCGCCACCGCGCGGATCGCCTTCCCGACCTTGGTGCGGTTGACGAGGGTGTGCAGGCTCCAGAGCATGAGCAGCGCGGCCACGATCACCACGAGCGATTTGACGGAGACGTCGATCGTCTCGGTCAGCTCGAAGCGGTGATTGAGCACATCCATGGTCGGGTACACGAGGTTGAAGGAGTTGCGCCAGAGCGATTCGAAGAGCCGGATCGCGTCCTGGAGGAAGAAGGAGACGCCGATCGCCGAGATCAGGGGAATGAGCCGCGGCGCGCTGCGCAGAGGCCGGTAGGCGGTCCGCTCGATCACCACCGCGACGGCGCCGCTCACCGCCATGCCCGCGACCAGCACCAGGAACAGCACGAGGACCCAGGGCAGCACGTCCAGCCAGCCCGCCGACTTGAACGACAACAGGATCTCCACCCCCACGAAGGCCCCGATGATGAAGATCTCGGAGTGGGCGAAGTTGATGAACTCGAGCACGCCGTAGACCATGGTGTAGCCGAGCGCGATCAGGGCGTACATGAAGCCCAGAGTGAGGCCGTCGATGAGGACCTGCGGGAAGATGCCGATCAGGAGCTCAAAGTCCATCGGCAGTCAACGGGAAGGCGGGAGCAGTGGGAGGGGCGCCCGGATCCGGGCGCCCCTCCGGCGGATGGCCGCGCTACTTCTTGACCGCGGGAGGTGCGATCGTGAGCTGCTTGACGATCTTGTTGTCCCCCCACTTGTCGGGATTGTCGCTCGCGACGGTCAGCACGAAGTACTGGGCCTTCTGCCGATCGCCCTTGCTGTCGAAGGCGATGTCGCCGGTGATCCCGGAGAGCTTGACCTTGCGGATCGCGGCGGAGACGTCCTCACGCGTGACCTTGCCGCTCTTCGCCGCCTCTTCCAGCGCCTTGATCGCGATCGTGGTCGCGTCGTAGGCCTCGGCCGCGTAGGGCTCGGGGTTCTTGCTGAACTTCTTCTTGTAGTCGTCCACGAAGGCCTTCGCCTTGGGCAGCGCGGAAGCCGGACCGGCCGCGGAGGTGTAGTTCATCCCCACCACCGCCTTGCCCGCGATCTTGGTCAGGTCCGAGGAGTCCATGCCGTCGGGGCCCATGAACTTGGACTTGATCCCCTTCTCGCGCGCCTGCTTGAAGAAGGGCGCCCCCTGGTCGTAGATCCCGCCGAAGTAGATGATGTCGGGGTTCTTGGCCTTGATCGGGGTGAGGAGCGGATCGAAGTTCGACTTCTCCTCGGTGCCCTCGAAGCCCACGACCTTGATCCCCTTCTTCTCGGCGTCCGCCTTGAAGAACTCGGCGATGCTCTGCCCGTACTGGGTCTTGTCGTGCACGATATAGGCGCTCTTGACCTTCATGGTCCCGTGGGCGAACTCGGAGCCCACCACGCCCTGGACGTCGTCACGTCCGCACACCCGGTTCACGTTGACGTAGTTGCGATCGGTGACCACCGGGTTGGTGTTGGCCGGGGAGATCATGGCCAGCGTGACTTCCTTGTAGACCTCGGACGACGGGATCGCGACCCCCGAGTTCAGGTGGCCGATGACCACCATGATGTCCTTGTCCGCAATGATGTTCTTCGCGTTGGCCACGCCGACGTCCGGCTTGGCCTGGTCGTCGAACGGCACGAAGTCGACCTTGTAGCCCATCTTCTCGAGGTTGCCCTTCAGCTTCTCGACCGCGAGCTGGGCGCCCAGCTTGATGCCTTCGCCGAGCACGGCCTGGCCACCCGACAGCGGGCTCTGGGAGGCGATCTTGATGGTCCCCTTGGACTGCGCGTCGGTGATGGAGGCCACCGGCAGGACCAACGCCAAAGCGGCGATGACGGCGATGACGAGGCGAAGTCGTGCAAATCTCATCGGCTCTTCCTCCTTGACCTGACGAAAACGGGTGGGTTCAAGCGCGGCTATTATAGCGATTTCTGGACGTTCGTCAACGAACGGGGACCCCGGCGGCCGCGCGCGGATCGATCCGGAGCAGGAGATCCAGCTGCTCGCGAGCCAGGTCGTCCCGCCCGGCGCCCCGGTAGGCCAGAACGAGCCAGAAGTGGGCGGGCACGGCCGAAGGATCCAGGACGGCCGCACGGCGCAGTGCGAAGATCGCGTCGCCGGGGTTCCCCTGTTCGACCAGCGCCCGCCCCAGCAGGATGAGCGTTCCCGGATCGTCTTCCACGAGGCTGATGGCCGTCGCGAGTGTGATGGAGGCCGGGCCGCCCGGCCCCACGGGTCCTGCTGGCGGCAATCCCCGGGCGCGTAGGAGGAGCGGGGCCGCATCCTCGAGACGACCCTGGAGCAAGTAGAGCAGGCCGAGCCGCCCCAGGCCGTCCCGTGCGGCCGGCAGGAGCTCGAGGTAGCGCCGGAGAGCCGCCTCCGCTTCGGCGTACCGCGTCCGGACCGACAGAAGGGTCCCGAGGTTGAAGTGGGGGATGGGGTTGTCGGGCCGTAGCTCGATCGCCCGACGCAGGTGCCCTTCCGCCTCATCGAGGCGGGCCTGCCCCAGCGCCGCCGTGGTGATGGCGGAGCCCAGGTTGCCTTGACAGAGCGAGCAGGCCGGGTCCATCTCGACCGCCCACCGCCAGAGCGTCTCCGAATCCCGCCAGACGTAGGTCTGCGTCCAGGCCGCGACGCCCAGGGCCAGGATGACGAGCGCCGCGCCCGCCATCAGCACCGAGACGGTTGTCCTCGTCGCGCGGCCCCGCTCCCGGAGGCGTAGCACCGCGAGCAGTCCGGCGCCGGCCAGGACCGTGAAGCCGAGGCTCGAGAGGTAGCTGTAGCGGTCGTTGACGAGCTGGCTGCCCGCATGGACGAAGCCACTGACCGGGAGCACCATCAGTGCCGAGTACGTCCATGCGGCGAGACCTCCCGGCCACCTGGTCCGGATTAGGAGGAGGATCGCGGTTACCCCCACGACCCCCACGAGCGCAGCAAGAAAGGGCCAGCTGCCGAGCTCGACCCGGGCGGGCAGCTCGTACATCGGCGAAAGACTAACTGGCAAAATAAGTTTTGAAGGATAGAACATGAAGCTATAGGCGACCATGCCGATCCGGGCGCCCATGCCGTACGATTCGTACGACGTCACGGCAGCGCCGCGGGGCAGGGCGATCAGAGCGACCACCGCGGTCGCGCCGGCAAGGACCGCGTACGGGACCTTCTCGATGACCAGCCGCTTCCAACCGGCACCCCTCCGTCGGAGTGGGTAGAGATCCAGCAGGAGCAAGACCGCAGGCAGGGGCATCGCCGCCGCCTTCGACAGGAGGGCCGCCGCGAACGCGACCAAGGCCACCACCTGCCAGATCGGCCTGGGGTGCCCGCCCCGCTCGAGGCTCTTCAGGTAGGCGAGGATGGTGAGCAGAAAGAACAGCCCGCAGAGGACGTCTCGCCGCTCGGTGATCCACGCCACGGACTCGACGCGCAGCGGGTGAACGCCCCATACCACGGCCGCGAACGCCCCCGCGGCCACGATCGGGCCCGCCGTGTGCCCCCGCTGCGCACCATCTCCGTGCGCCGCCGCAAGAAGACGGCGGGCGATGAGGTACACGAGTGTGGCGTTGGTGGCGTGGACCAGGAGATTTCCGAGGTGGTAGCCCCAGGGATTCATTCCACCCAGGGTGTAGTTCAGCCCGAAGCTCAACCAGGTCACCGGGATGTAGTGGCCCATGAGCGTTGCCCCCAGCATCCACCTGATCTGCGGCCAGGCCAGACCGCGGTAGTGGGGGTTGGCCACGAAGTTGACCGAGTCGTCCCAGTTGAGAAACTCTCCGTTCAGCGCCGGAAGGAACACCGCGCCGACGAGCAGGAAGATCAGCCCGGGCACGAGCAGGCCGAGGCTTCTCGGGGACCTCATGGGCGCGACGATGGACCGGACGCGGCGGGTGGCTTCGACGGCTTCAAGATGACAGCACGCGCCTCCGCCAGGAGCGCCCCGGCTTCGCCGGCTCGTCCCTGGGCCTCGAGCGCCCGGGCCTGGCCCTCGAGGGCCTGGATCAGATAGCGGCCCAGGTCCGGGGCACCCGGCTTCAGGGCGAACGCAGTCCGGAGGAGCGGGACGGCCGCTTCATGCTCGCCCTGCAGGAGGTACACGAGGCCCAGGCGCTCCGGTCCCGACGGGGACCAGGGCGCGCGCTCCATGTACCTACGGAGCGGTACCTCTGCATCCTTATATCGCCCCTGGAGCACCAGGGCCGTTCCGAGGTTGTAGTACGCGTCGGGGAGATCCGGCCGCAAGGCGATCGCGTGGCGGAACAGCGCCTCGGCCTCCGTGGTCCGCGCCTGTCCCCCCGGCCCGCCGAGGGCGCTCTCGCCGAGCTTGCCGTGGCAGACGCCGCAGTCGGGATTGACCTCGATGGCCCAGCGCCAGAGCGTCTCCGATTCCCCCCAGACCAGGCTGTAGCTCCACGCGGCGCTCGCGAGGGCCCCGATCGCGATCAGGCCCGCGAAGGCGGCAGACCATCCAAGGGAACGGGTCAGGGTTCCTTGCCGAACGAGCCGGATCAGGCCGAGGGTCGCACCCCCCACGAGGACGGCGAATCCCATGCCGGAGAGGTAGGTGTAACGGTCGGGCGACAGATCGACACCCTGCCTCACCACCGCGCTCGTCGGGGCGAGCATGAGGATCGAGAACGCCCACGCCGCGAGGCCTCCGGGCCAGCGCCTGCGCAACCCGATCAGCACCACGGTGACCACGATCACGCCGGCCAGGGCCAGGGCGAATCTGGGCTCGAGCGGGCTGATCCGCGCCGGCATCTCGTAGAGCGGGGACAGGGCGGCCGGCCAGATCACCCTCAGCGGGGCGACGAGAAAGGTATGGGCCGCCGCGGAGATCCGGGCGCCGCCGCCGTGCTCGGAGATGAGGGTGAGGACGGCGCCCTGCCGGACCGCGTAGATGACGGCTCCCGCCCCCGCCACCGTCACCAGCAGGAGCGGGAGCTTCTCCCGCACCAGGGCGCGGAGGCCCAGCCGCCGGACTCGGCGGAGAGGGTAGACATCGAGGATGAAGAGCGCCCCGACGAACGGCAGCGCGGCTCCCTTGGAGAGCAGCGCGGCCCCGAGTGTGACGGAGGCGATCCCGATGAGGCCGCGGTGGGCGGGCCCTCCGCTCTCGGTCGCACGGAGGTAAGCCCACGTCGTGAGCAGCACGAAGGAGCCGCAGAGCAGGTCGGGGCGGCCGGTGATCCAGGCCACCGGCTCGACCCGCAGCGGATGAACGCCAAAGACCAGCGCGGCGACCGCCGCGGCCACGCACAGGTCGGCTCCGTGCCGTCCGGCCTGGGCGCCATCGGCCACCGCGGCAGCCAGCAGGCGCCGGGCCACGACGTAGAAGAGGGCCGCGTTGACGGCGTGCAGCAGCACGTTCACCAGGTGATAGCCCCAGGGGTTCATCCCGCCCAGGACCCAGTTGAGGCTCCAGGTGAGACGGGTCAGCGGGATGTAATGGCCGAAGGCCACGCTCGTGAAGGCCCAGCGGACATGCTCGAGGTCGAGCCCACGATACGCCGGATTCTCGAGGAAGTTGACGTTGTCGTCCCAGTTGAGGAACGAGCCGGACAGCGTGGAGAGGAAGGGCACCGCGGTGAGGACCGCGACGGCGAGCGGGACGAGCCGGCGCATACGCGAGAGGCCTTACCGATCCGCGACGATGCGCCCGAGCAAGGCCCTCGTCGCGGCTTCGGGATCCGGCGCCGCGCAGAGGGCGGAGATCACCGCCACGGCGTCCGCCCCCGCGTCGAGCACCGCCCTCGCGTTGTCGGCGGTGATGCCGCCGATACCCACGAGCGGAACCGGCACGTCCGGCCGCACCCGGCGGATCAGGTCCGCCCCGACCAGCTGGAACCCGGCCTTCGTCGAGGTCGGGTAGATGCTGCCCACCGCGACGTAGTCGGCGCCGTCCGCGACGGCGCGCCGCGCTTGCTCGGGGTCGTGGGTCGACACCCCGAGGATCATTCCGGGCCGCAGGATCTGGCGGGCCCGGCGCGCCGGCAGATCGTCCTGTCCCACGTGGAGCCCGTCGGCGCCCGCGGCCAGGGCGAGGTCGGCTCGGTCGTTCACGATGAAGAGCGCGCCGGCCTCCCGGCATCGTCGCGCGAAGTGTCGCGCCATCGGCAGGAGCTCGGTGAGCGGCAGGGTCTTCTCGCGAAGCTGGACGAACCGGCCGCCGCCTCCCAGGACCGCATCCAGCAGGGCGGGTAGCTCGCGGCCACCGGAGACCGAGCGGTCGAGGATCGCGTACAGCGGCGAGGGCAGCCGCACGCGGCGCCCTAGAGGTTCTGCTCGAGCCGGGCCAGCGTTGATCCGCCCGCCACGAACGCCGGGTCGGCCAGCAGCTTCAGGTGGTAGGGGATCGTCGTCTTGACGCCCTCGACCACCGTCTCGTGGAGAGCCCGCTGCATCCGGGCGATCGCCTCGTTGCGGTCGCGGCCGTGGACGATGATCTTGGCGATGAGCGAGTCGTAGTAGGGCGGCACCGTGTAGCCGGTCATCATGTGGCTGTCCACGCGGACCCCGGGGCCGCCCGGGGCGATCCAGGCGGTGATGCGGCCCGGGGAGGGGATGAAATGCTCGGGGTCCTCCGCGTTGATCCGGCACTCGATGGCGTGGCCGCTGAAGGTCACCGCGCTCTGCTTGTACCCGAGCGCTTCCCCGGAGGCGATTCGGATCTGCTCGCGGACGATGTCGATGCCGGTGATCATCTCGGTCACCGGGTGCTCGACCTGGATGCGCGTGTTCATCTCGATGAAGTAGAACTGTCCCTCCCGGTCGACCAGGAACTCCACCGTGCCCGCCGACACGTAGTTGACCGCGTTCGACACCGCGAGCGCCGACTTGTGGAGGCCGGCCCGGGTCTCCGGCGGCAGCGCGGGCGCGGGCCCCTCCTCGAGGAGCTTCTGATGCCGGCGCTGCACGGAGCAGTCGCGCTCGCCCAGGTGCAGCGCGCATGCCGTTCTTGTCCCCGAGCACCTGCACCTCGACGTGTCGGGCGTCCTCCACGAACTTCTCGAGGTAGAGCTCGGAGGATCCGAACGCGGCGCCCGCCTCCGCCTGGCAGGTCGTGTAGGCGCGGGCCAGCGCTTCCCGCTCGCGCACGATGCGCATCCCGCGCCCGCCGCCGCCCGCCGCCGCCTTGACGATGACCGGGTACCCCATCGAGTCCGCGAGGGTCTGCGCCTCGTCCACGCCGGAGAGCGGCCCCTCGCTGCCCGGGACCACCGGCGCGCCCGCATGCTTGGCCATCTCCCGGGCCTGGGCCTTGTCGCCCATGAGGCGGATGGCTTCGGGCGACGGGCCGATGAAGGTGATGCCGCACGCGCGGCAGATCTCCGCGAAGGCGGAGTTCTCGGCGAGCAGACCGTAGCCGGGGTGGATCGCCTCGCTGTCGGTGATCGCGGCCGCCGAGATGATGCTCGGGATGTTGAGGTAGCTCAGGCGCGCCTCGGGCGGCCCGATGCAGACGGACTCGTCGGCCAGGCGCACGGGCAGGGAGTCGGCGTCGGCGGTGGAGTGGGCGATCACGGTCCGGATTCCCATCTCGCGGCACGCCCGGATGATCCGGAGCGCGATCTCGCCCCGGTTGGCGATGAGGATCTTGTGGAACATCACCCGAGGGTCAGCGGAGGGGGTCCACCAGGAAGAGCGGCTGTCCGAACTCGACCGGCTGGCCGTTCTCGACCACGATCTTGGCGATACGTCCGGCCACCTTGGCCTCGATCTCGTTCATCAGCTTCATCGCCTCGACGATGCAGATGACCTGCCCCTCCTTGACCACGTCCCCCTCGGCCACGAACGGCGGGGCATCGGGCTTGGGGGCCCGATAGAACGTGCCGACCATCGGCGCCTCGATCGTGAGGAGGTGCGCGGTCGATTCGATCGCCTCCGCGGCGGGCTGCAGGAGCGGAGCGGCGATGGCGGGCGCGGCCTCGAGCGCGGGAGGCGGCCGCGCCGGGCGCGTGCTCCCGCACGATCCGGATCCGGGTGCCGGCGGCCTCTACCTCGATCTCGGCCAGGTTGTGGCGGACCGCCAGGTCGACCATCTGCTCGACGCTGAGGCCCGCGGGATTCGCAGAGCCGCGGGCCGGTCGCCGCCGGGCCACGACGCTAGCCCGCCGCCGACACGCGGCCGAGGTACTCGCCGCTGCGGGTGTCGACCTTCACCACGTCGCCCTCGTTGAGGAAGAGCGGCACCTGGACCACCGCGCCGGTCTCGAGAGTGGCGGGCTTGGAGCCGCCGGAGGCGGTGTCACCTCGGATGCCGGGATCGGTCTTGGCGATCTGCAGCTCGATGAAGTTCGGTAGCTCCACCGTGACCGGACTCGCGTCGATGAACAGGATCTCCACCTCGGTGTTCTCCTTGAGGAAGTCGCGGGCGTCCCCGACCTCCTCGGCGGACAGGGAGATCTGGTCGTACGTGTCGAGATCCATGAAGTTGTACCGGTCGTCCTTGTACAGGAACTGCATCCGCTTCTCTTCGAAGTCGACCAGCTCGACCTTCTCGCCCGCCCGGAACGTGTTGTCGATGACCCGCCCGAGCTTCATGTGCTTGAGCTTGGTGCGCACGAACGCGCCGCCCTTGCCGGGCTTGACGTGCTGGAAGTCGACGATGGTGTAGGGCGCCCCGTCGAACTGGATCTTCAGACCCTTCTTGAATTCGGCCGTGGACACTGCCATACAGTCAGGACCCTTTCCGTCGTTGTGTCTTGAGTCGGAGCGCCTCTTCCAGTCGCTCCCGGGCGCGCGTGTGCCCCGGGTCGCGGTGGAGGAGACGCAGGAAGATCTGGGCCGCCTCGTCCACCAGGCCCTGCTCGAGGCACAGGGTGCCGAAGCTCAGGGTGGCGAACGTGTCGTCGGCCAGAAGCTGCTTCAGCGCCGAGCCATCCGGCACCGCCCCGCCGGCTCCGAGGACGTCGAGGAGCGCGCGGGACTCTCGGTCCCCGGGATCGAGGCGCACCGCCTGCTCCAGGTGCTGGACCGCGTCGCCCAGGGCACCGGCCCGCCGGTACAGGTCGCCGGCCAGTCGATGCGCCTGCGCCTCCTGCGGGCTGGTCGTGAGAATCGCGCGCACCTCGTCGAGCGCGCCGTCGCGGATTGCCGTCGTCGAGGAGCGCCTTCGCCAGGATCAGGCGGGCCGTCACGTACTGCGGAAAGCGGTCGAGGCCCTCGCGGCAGAGTCGAATGGCGTCGGGCGCGCGACCGGCCTTGCGATAGGCATCCGCCAGGGGGGCGAACGCCAGCGAGCCGGGGTCCCGCGCCAGACGCTCTTCGTAGCGTCGGATCGCCGCGGTCAGGGCGCTGTCCTCGGTGGTGACCGGGGCGCCGACTTGAGGCTCCGGCGTCATGACCAGAGTGTAATACGCGGGGGGCGTGAGGGAGACAATTCTGCGCGCCTCACGCGTCGGCCGTGAGCTGATTCAAGGTGGCGAGGATGTCGGCGGGGGACACGTCGAACACGACCTGGAACCGGCCGATCTCCGGCGAGAGGACGAAGGGGATCCGGCCGTCGCGCGCCTTCTTGTCCCGGCTGAGCGCGTCGAGCACCGCGGCGGGCTCCGCCCCGAGACCGGCCACCGGCAGGCCCACCGCTCGAAGCAGGGCCACCTGTCGATCCCGGGTGGCCGGGCCCGCCAGGCCCAGGCGCTCGGCCAGCCGGGACTCCGCCGCGATTCCCAGCGACACCGCCTCGCCGTGCGCCCAGCGGGTGAACGCGGTGGCGGCCTCGAGGGCGTGCCCGATCGTGTGGCCGTAGTTCAGCACCCAGCGCAGCTCGGCTTCCTGCTCGTCGCGCTCCACGACCTGTGCCTTGAGGCGGCAGGAGCCCGCGACCACCCGCTCCAGCGTCGGCAGATCCCGCGCGAGCAAGGCGGGAATGCTCTGCTCCAGGTCGCGGAAGTAGGCCGCGTCCAGGACGATGCCGTGCTTGATCACCTCGGCCAGCCCCGAGCGGAACTCGCGCTCGGGCAGCGTGCTCAGCACCGCGGGGTCCACCAGGACCAGCCGGGGCTGGTGGAAGGCGCCGATCAGGTTCTTGGCCCGGGGATGATCGATGGCCGTCTTGCCTCCGATCGACGCGTCCACCTGGGCCAGGAGCGTGGTGGGCACCTGGACGAAGTTCATACCGCGCATGTAGGTGGCGGCGACGAAGCCCGAGAGATCCCCGACCGCGCCGCCCCCCAGGGCCACCACGGTGGAGCTCCGATCGCACCCTTCGTCGAGCAGCCGGTCCCATAGCTCTCGCGCCGTCTCGAGCCCCTTGGCCTGCTCGCCCTCCGGAACCGCGATCCGGATCAGATCGAAGCCGGCCCCGGAGAGGCTCCGTGCCACGAGCTCGCCGTGCAGCCGGTCGATCGCGGGATCGGTGATCAGGACGGCCTTGCGGCCGACGCGAAGCTTGGCGAGCTCGACCCCTACCGTGCCCAGGGCGCCGATGGCGACCAGGATCCGGTACGCGCGCGAGCCAAGATTGACGGAGATGTCGGTCATGGTCTTCGAGCTCAGAAGCCCCTGCGGCTGACAGAAGCCAGGGGCAAGCCTACCAGTCTTTGAGGTAGTCCAGGTATCCCTGATAGTTGCGGCGAATCTCGTCCACGCTGTCCCCGCCGAACTTCTCGACGAACGCCTCGGCCAGGACGATGGCCATCATGGCCTCGCCCACGACCCCCGCGGCGGGTACCGCGCAGACGTCACTGCGCTCCACGACCGCCTCCACGGCTTCGCGGGTATCGAGATCCACCGAGCGGAGGGGTTTGCGCAGGGTCGATATCGGCTTCATGGCCGCACGGACGACCACCGGCTGGCCGTTGGTCACCCCACCCTCGAGCCCTCCCGCGCTGTTGGAGCCGCGGTGGAAGCCGGCCTCCTTGTCGAAGAGGATCTCGTCGTGAACCTGGGATCCTGGGCGGCGCGCAGCCTCGAATCCGAGCCCGATCTCGGCTCCCTTGATCGCGTGGATCGAGCAGAACGCGCGGGCGAGCTGCCCATCGAGCTTCCGGTCCCACTGCACGTAGGAGCCCAGGCCGACCGGGCATCCCAGCGCAACCACCTCGAACACACCTCCGAGGGTATCGCCGGCTGCCTTGGCCCGGTCGATGGCCTCGATCATGGTGGCCTCGGCGCCCGGATCCGCGCAGCGGACCTCGCTGGCCTCCGCACGCCGCTGGACCTCATCCCACGAGACCTCGAGCGGGCCGATCCGGATCCCGCCGATCTCCGTGACGTGGCTCAGGATCGTGATGCCGAATTCGCCCAGCAATCGCTTGGCGACCCCGGCCACCGCGACCCGAGCCGTCGTCTCGCGGGCGCTCGAGCGCTCGAGCACGTTGCGGATGTCATGGTGACCGTACTTCATGGCCCCCGCGAGGTCGGCATGCCCCGGGCGTGGGCGGGTGATCATCTTTGGGACGGCGCCCTCTGGAGGCAGCCCGACCGACATCGTCTGCTGCCAGTTTTCCCAGTCCCGGTTGCGGATGGTCAGGGTGAGCGGGCTGCCGAGGGTGAGGCCCCATCTCACTCCGGCGGAGATGTGGGCCTGGTCCCGCTCGATCTTCATCCGGCCGCCGCGGCCGTAGCCCCGCTGGCGGCGGGCCAGGTCGGCGTTGATATCGGCTTCGGTCAGGGCCAGACCCGCCGGAAGTCCGTCGATGACGGCGGTCAGCGCCTCACCGTGGGACTCGCCGGCGGTAAGGAAGCGCAGCCGCCCGCCCACCTACCTTCCGGGGGCCGCGGCAGGCCCGCCGTCAGTCTTCAGGATGGAAGGGGTCATGAAGACCACCAGCTCGCGTCCCGTCTCGAAGTCCTCACGCTGCTTGAACAGCCAGCCCAGGATCGGCACGTCGCCCATGAGCGGCACCTTGCGCACGGTCTTCTGCTGGACGTTCTGGGTGACGCCGCCGATGACGAGCCGGTCGCCCTCCCGGACGAGGACCTGCGTCTCCGCCTTGCGCCGGTTGATGATCGGCACCTGTACGCCGACGGCCGGGGAGATCACGTCACCCCGCGAGTTGTTCTCCACGATAACCGTCATCTTGACCTTGCGAATCTCCTGGCCGTCGATCCTCTCACGGATCACGGTCGGAGTCACCTCGAGCTTCAGCACCGCCTCCTTGAACTGAACCTGGGTGCCGGCGGAGCTGACGGTGGCGTACGGGATCTCTTCACCGAGCGTGAAGGCCGCCTTGTTGTTCTCCACCGTGACGATCTCGGGGTGCGCGAGCGTGCGGGTCTTCCCGAGGGTGGCCAGGGCCTGAAGCGCCAGGTTGATGTTGAACTTGGTCCCGACGATCCCGAACGCGATGCCACCGGCCGGGTTGGTGCCGGCGTTCGGCAGCAGGCCGAACGGCAGGTTCACCAGGTTACCGCCGGTCGGCAGGCCGTTGCCGGTCGGGCTGATCGGCAGGAGCTGGCTCAAGTTCAGGTTGGGGTTCGAGGGGCTTATGTTGCTCACGCCGGTTCCGGTCCGGGTGAGGTCGGTCGCACTGCTGAACCCCTGGCCGATCAGCGTATTGCCGCCGGGCCCGCTGCCGGCTACCGCCCCACCCCACTGGACGCCGATCGCTTCGAGCGACGTTCGATCCAGGATCTCCATCCGCGCTTCGATCTTGATCTGGGGAAGCGGCACGTCGAGCTGCTCCCGGATGAGCTTCTTCAGGCGCTCGAGGTCGGCTTCGTAGTGGCGGATGAAGATGCTGTTCGTCGCCTTGTTGGCCCTGACCGTGATGCCCTTGGCCAGCACGTCCTGGCTGACCGACTGCACCGGCGGCTGTACCGGCGGCGGAAACGGCGAGTTGATCTGCGGCAGTCGGCCCAGCGCCGGGTTGAGCGGCGCCCCCGAGCCGGATGGGACCACGCTCGGGTCGGCCGGCACGCCCTGCACGAGCGGGGTCGCGGGTACCTGCACGCCCTCCGGCGGGATGCCGAGGATACCCTGCAGGGTCAGAGCGACCTCGAGCGGGTCGGCGTAGGACAGCCGGATGACCTCCTCGCGGAGCGGACCACGAGCCTGCGCCTCGGCGGCCGCCGCGTCCGCGGCCAGCTTGCGGGTCGCGAGCTCCGTCTCCTTGAGCTGCGCCTCGGCCATCTTGGTGCGCGTCTCGATCTCGGCGTTTCGCTTGGCCGCCTCGACGCGCGAGAGGGCTTCCTTTTCCTTCGTGAGCTGTTCGAGCGAGACGATGCGGATCACGCCGTCGCGCTCCACCTTGGCGAGGCCACGCACCTCGAGGATCGTATCCAGCGCCTGCTCCCACGTCACGTTCTTCAGCGAGATGGACACACGCCCCTTGACGTCGTCACCGGCCACGATGTTCCGGCCGCTCTCCGCGGCCAGGATCCGCAGCAGGTTCACCACGTCGGCGTCCTTGAAATCCAGGGAGATCAGCTTCTCACCGGACGCGGGCGTCGAGGGAGCCGGCGGCGGAGGTGGCGGAGGGGTCGTCGCCTGGGCCACCATCTGGCGGGCCGGAGCGACCGGAGCCGGGATCGTGGTCGTCTGTGCGAGCATCTGGCTGGCCGGGACTGCTGCCGGCGCCGCGGCCACCGCGGAGGCGGGCGGCTCCTTGCGCGCGGGCGTCGGGATGACCGGGGCTACCGCCGGCGCGGGCTTATCTACGGGCTTGTCCGCGGGCTTCGCGACGGCAACCACCACGGGCTTGGGAGCAGCCTTGGGCGTCTCGACGATGTCGACGACGGCTGGCTTGGGAGCGGCCTTGGGTGTCTCGACGGCGGCGACGACGGTTGGCGTGGGGGTGGCCTTGACCGCGTCCGTTGACGAGTCGGTCACGACGACGCTGGCCGGAGCGATCTTCTCGGCCGGCTTCACGGTGGCCACCACCGCCGGCTTGGGGGCGATCTTCGCCGTGTCCGACACGCCGTTGGTGACCTTCGCCGACTCGAGCTTGGTCTCCGGGGACTGCCCGTTCGAGTTCTCCACCGCGACGACCAGCCCGTCCGGCGTCTCATCGATGCGGTAGGCGACATCGTTGCGGTTCATTTCCACGACCACGCGGGCCACGCCCTTGCGCCACTGGCTGGCGCGGACTTCCTTGATCGGGTCGACACCGGACATCCAGCGCGACTTGGAGGAGCTGTACGTCGCTCCGGAGATGTCGATGACGAGTCGGGTGGGAGAGTCGATGAGCTTCGCCTCGTACTGACTCGGTCCGGAGGTCTTGACCGTGACCGCGGCTCCGTCGAACGCTCGCTCGATGGTGACGTCCTTGAGCTGGACCGCCGTGTCGGTCGTCTGGGACGAACCGATTCCGGTGACCGCCAGTGATACCGCCACGACGAGACCAGCTATCCGCGCGCTTCTCATCAGGTCAGTCCCCCCCCTCATTCCGTCTAGTTCTCGGGCAGCCGCAGCGTCAGGCTGGAGGCACCTTGCGTGCCTCGAGCTGTCACCGCGAACGTGACCGAGGTTGGCGTGATGCCGGTGACGCGCCCATCGCCCAATGCGTCGCCCGGCTTCAGGATGTATCCGATTCCGTCCGGAGCCTCGACGAGGGCCATCAGCCCCCCTCCGCCTCCGACGACTCCGGTGAGTTTCACCGCGCTGACGGAGAGGCCCGCGTTGTCCTTCCCCACGAAGATGGGGGTGAACGGATCGCGGCGCCCCTTCGGCTCGTATGCGATCGGCGGCAGGGCCTTGCTCGTTTCCGGTTCCTTGGGTCGGACCACCGGCGCTGCGGCGGCGGGTGCCGCCGGTGCCACGGCGGTGGGCGGTGGCGGAGGCGTCCCGCCTCCGCAGCCCGCCGCCATCGCGGCCACGACACCGACCATGACGACCAGCCCCGACGCGCCGTGCTTCATCGACCTGCCCCCGGCTGTCCCGGCTGCGGCTTGGGCGGCGGCGCTCCCTCCGGCCGGAAGATATAGGTCATCAGCGTGACCTCCGCCCGGATCGTTCCGGTCGGCCGGTCGATGCCGAGCAGCCGCCAGTCGTTCAGGGTCACGATCCGCGGCATCTTGCCCATTCGAGCCAGGAAGTTGCCGAACTGGTGGAAGCTGCCCTCGGCGTTCACGGTGATCGGCACGTCGAAGAAGATCTCCTTCTCCTCCGGGGTCCGGGGGGTGAACACCGCCATCGCCAGACCCGACTGGAACGCCAGGTCCGAGATCTGCCGGTAGAGCCCCGGCATCTCCTTCTCCGTAGGCAGGCGCTCCTGGGCGGCCTCGAGGCGCTTGCGAAGGGCTTCGGCCTGCGCCCGGAAGCCGCGGAGGCTGGCTTCGAGCGCCTGCGCCTGGGTCAGCTCGGCGCGCACCTGCTCTCCCTGGGCCCGGAGGGCATCCCGTTCGATCTGCTTGGGAGAGAGGAGCAGGAAATAGCCCAGGGCCGCGACGATCACGCAAGCCATGACTCCCAGGGCGATCTTCTGGTTCTTCGGAGCGTTGGTGATCGGATCCAGGAGGGCCATGGGTCTAAATCTCGAACCGGCACGACACCTCGAAGGTGATCGTGCGAGGTGACTTGCTCAGGTCTTGCTTGGCGTCGAGGAGATCCACGTCCTTGAAGCGCCCGGACGCCTTCAGATTTGCCATGAAATCGGAGAGGGCGACCGACGAGTAGGTGGTGCCCGCGATCCGCAGGCTCGGCCCCCGCTCTTCCAGACGAGTCAGCCAGAGATCGGGCGGCAGGGTGTCCGCCATGGCGTCGAGGAGGTACACCGGCCGGGCCTGATTGCGGGCCACCGTCTCGATGGCGTTGAGCCGGCGCTCCAGCTCATCCCGCTCCCGGCGATACCGCTGGCCGGCCGCGATGATGGGCTTGAGCCGCTCGAGCTCGCGCCGGTTGGTCTCGATCTCGGCGGTGAGCCGGCGGCTTTCCAGCGACATGCTGAGCCACCAACCGCCGATGATCAGCACGAGAACGGCCAGGATCCCACCAAACAGCAGGCCGAGATTGAGCTCGGCGCCACTGCTGACCGCTCGGCGCGGCCGCTTGGTCGTGGGAGGGGCGAGGTTGACCTTGATCATGCGGGCTTGTCTCCCGGGCGGCGAAGAGCGAGTCCGACCGCCACCGCCAGCACGGGGCCGATCTGCTCCGGATCCTCGTCGGCGAACTGGGCCGCGTCGTGCTCGATGCCCTGGAACGGTCGAGCGAGCTCGACCGGGACACCCCAGGACGAGCCCAGGAAGTCGTCGAGGCCGGTCAGCTTCGCGCAGCCCCCTGACAGTACGATCTTGCCGATTCTCTCGGACTCCGCCGTCGATGCGAAGTAGTCGAAGGTCCGCTGGACCTCGAGCGACAGCTCCCGGGAGACGGCCTCCAGGGCGGGAACGAGATCGTCCCAGTTCACGCCGACCTCGCGCCCCTGCTTGGCCGCCTCCGCCATCTCGACGGAGACGCTCAGGCGCTGGGCGATGGCGTCCGTATAGTTGTTCCCTCCGAACGGGACGTCGCGGGCGAAGATGCAGGCCCCGCCCTGGATGACGTTAGTCTTCATGACGCTCGCGCCGATGTCGATGAGCGCGACCGCGTCGGTCCCATCACCGGCGCTGCTCAGCTCGAACTGGTTCTGCATCGCGAACGCGTCCAGGTCGACGACCACCGCGTCCAACCCGGCCGCCTCGACCGCGGCTACGTACTCGAGAACCTTGACCTTCTTGGTTGCCACCAGAACCACCGACATGGCGTTGGCCGACTGGCTGACCACCTGGTAGTCGAGGAAAACGTCGTCGATGGCGAACGGGATATGGTGCTCCGCCTCGAGCTGGATGGCGTCTCCCAGCTCCTTCGCGGTCACCTTGGGAAGCGGAACGCGCTTGACGATCGCCTCGCGTCCAGACACCGAGATGATCGTGCTCGTCCCGGTGATCCCCGCCTTCTCGACGCATTCTCGGATCGCGTCGGTCACCACCTGAGGCTCCCGGATGGTGCCCTCGGCGATGACGTCCCGTGGAAGCGGGACGGTGGCGAAGGATTTGAGCGCGAGCCCGCCCTTGCTCTGGACGAGTTCTACAACCTTGATCGCGCTCGTCCCGATGTCGAGCCCAAATGTCGTCGGCTTCTTGCCTAGTCCAAACAGCGCCATATTCGGCTCCCGGCCTTCTCCTGACTCTGACTCCACTTCACTGAAGAAGCGAATCAGCTGTCAGCCCGGTGCGTTGTGGAAGGAAACGCTATCGTGGTGACAGTTTATAACGGTGCCGTATTTAAACTGTCAACACTTCTTGCCCTACGGCGTGCGTTTCCACGTTTCGCCGCCCCCGACCGGTGGGGCTTCCGCCTTGCTCTGCGATCATCGGTGTACGTTCCATCCGGAACCGGCGTCTACCCGGCGACTTCCCGGTAACTGCCCGGCTTCACCATCCATCGCTGCGGGATGCGACCTCCGCCGGTCCGGCCCGCCTCGCAGCTCCACACCAGCGCGGCATCGCCGGCGGGGCGCGAATCGACCAGACTCGGCGCCGTGCTCCGGACGTGCCCGGCCATCGCGGCGCCCATCACGCGGGCCGCGCCGGTCTGGCTGAAGCGGTCAGCCGCGTAGGCCAGGCCCTGGATCGTGACGTCGCCACCGACGGACAGGCTCCCGTTCACGACGAGCCAGCCTCGGAACGATCCGCCCGGTCCGGCAGCGCCCTCGCCGACGGTGACCGCCGCGAGATCGGTGGCGGGCGTCGCGTCGGTGATGGGCTGGCCGGTGGCCGTATCCACGAAGACCACGCCGTCCGGGATCCGCCGTGAGGTGTCGAACGTCACGGCGCCCTGATAGTAGGTGCCGCGCACCCGCGCGACGGCCTTCATCGCCTGCAGCTCGGCGGCGCTGAAGGCGAGGGCGTCGAAGGCTTCGACCGGCCGCGCCTGCTGCATGTCGATCGGCTCGTTCGGAATTGCCGCATCGCCGCTCCGTCCCTGGACCTGCGCTCCGGCTCCCGCGGTGGTCACGCCCGACGACCACGTTCCCGCGCGATCGCCGCAGCTGCCATCCGCGCTGGCGTCGACGGTGACGCCGTCACCGATCGCGAGATCGCCTCGCACTGTGAGCCCGGCCAGCGAAGCGGGGAATCGGAGGCGGATGAGGGTGGCCGTGATGTCCTGCCGGGCCCGACCCAGGGGTCCGGCATCGCCGGGCACCAGACCGGTGGTGGCCACCTCCCGCTGGCGATCACCCTCGCCGCTGACCGTGAGGCGGAAGCCGCCAAGCATCACGCCGGATTCAGTCGCCACGCCGAGGAAGGCGTTGCCGTCGTAGGGGGCCGCGACCGGCCCCGACCAGGCGATCCCGTCGATGGATTCGGGATTGCTGAGCGCCCACAGCGCCCGCTCGAGGCCGGCTTCAGCCAGCGCCTGGGCCTGGACGATCATGACGTGGTTGCTCGCGATGAGCGGCTCCTGGCCAGTGAGCAACGACAGACCTAGCAGCACGGCCGAGAGCACCACGAGAATCAGCATCGCGACGGGCAGGACGGCGCCACCCTGATGGCCGGTCATCTCAGCGAGACCCGATGTAGGTGCTGACGGTGACCGCACCGCGAAGAGCCGACGCCGCACCGTGCCCTGCCGGTGCCGGATAGGTCACGGTGACCGTGACCTGACGGACGCCGGCCGCCGTGATGCCCGAGCATCCGGGAGCGACCTCGCAGTCCCGGACGCGAACCGCCCGGCCAAAGGCGCCGTGCGGCGGGGACAGCGACGGTTCGTCGGCGAACGCGATGACACTCGCCCCCGAGCCGACTGCCAGGCGAATTTGCTCGAGGCGCTGGGTGGCGAGAAAGGCTGCGCCGGACCGGTGGGCGCCTTCGTGGACGCCGAAGCCGGCGAGCGGGAGCAGGGAGATCAAGGCGACGAGTCCGATGGAGAGCACGGCGAGCGCCAGGAGAATCTCTGCGAGCGTCAAGCCGTGCTCCTGCGCGAGGAGCGACCGCACGCGGGCTGACCTAGGGGCAAGCCGTGGCGGTGGAGGAGGCGAGACAGACACGGCCGGAGGGCGCGACGATGACCCTCAATGTCCGTCCGCTGGGGACGTCCGTCACGGTGTATGTCGCTCCCGTGGTGGCGTTCCCGAGCTGCCCGAAGGTCGCGCTTGCCGCCGAAGACAGGCTGATGTTGTCCGGAAGCCTGACGCTGCCCGCAGCGCCCGAGAGCCCGGGGGCGAAGATCACGGCTCCGCCGCAGGTGGTCGTCCGGAACTGCAAGGTGCTCGTCGTATGGGCCACGCACACCGGCCCGTTCGACTTGATCGCCAGCTGCCGGCCCTCGTTGAGATACGCGCTCACGACCCGTGCCCCGGCCTGGGCTCGGGCATTCCGGAGATAGTTCAGGAAGGAGGGCAGTGCCCATGTCGTGACGACCAGGATCATGCCGACCGTGATCACCAGCTCGATCAACGAGTAGCCGGCCTGGGACCGCCGTCCGCGCATCTTGGGCAAAAGGTATCTGAGCATGGCAACGGTGTGAGATAGCAAGAAGGGGACCAAAGACGAAGCGCCCCACCGGAAGCCCAGCTCTCAGCCCTGCCGCTCTACCTGCCTGACCACGTCCGGGCGGATGGACTAATATCTCAACAAATCAGCTAGTTGAGAATCGATAGGGCTGGCTCCCTTCCGCCGAATTCTGCAAGGCCTGAGAGACCACCGGATGTGGCTGCCGCTGGGTGTCACCCCAACCGACCAACTGCGCCGATTTCCGTTGGATGGCCACGCTTGCTGTAGCCCGCTCGACGGTCTGACGTCAAGCCTGCAACGCCCGTCACACCGGCAATCAGCCCTGGAACTGTGCGAAGTACCACCCCAGCAGGGCCTCACCCCAGAAGAGGCTGATCAGCCCGCCCAGAGCCAGAAACGGCCCAAACGGAATGGGATCCTTCCGGCTCTTCCGGCCGGTGGCCAGGAGGGCCACTGCCATCGGGCCTCCTAGAAGTGTCGAGAGCAGGATGCTCAGGAGGGCGAGCTTCCAGCCGAGGAAAGCCCCGAGCATGGCCCCGAGCTTGACGTCTCCGACACCCATGCCTGCCTGTCCGAGCACGAGCGTGCTGGCGACGATGATCACCACGAAGACGCCGCCGCCGAGCAGTACACCAAGAAGCGAAGGTGCCCATCCGATCCCCCCCGGGGCGAGGCTGAACAGGACGCCCAGGGCGATCCCCGGCAGGCTGAGGACGTCCGGGATGATCTGGTGATCCAGGTCGATCGCCGTGATCGCCAGAAGGCCGGCCAGGAGGATCAGGGCCGCCGCGAGAGCCGTGCCGGTCTCGAAGCGCTGATAGGCCAGTACGAACAGGAGGCTACATGCGAGCTCCACCGCCGGATAGCGCCACGAGATCGGCTCCCGGCAGTTTCGACAACGCCCCTGAAGGAGCGCATAGGAGAGCACCGGAAGGTTGTCGTACCAGGGGATCGAGTTCCCGCAGCGTGGGCACGCCGAGCCGGGGTAGACGATGCTCCGGCCTTCCGGGACTCGCGCGATGACGACGTTGAGGAAGCTGCCAACGCAGAGGCCAAGGAGCGCGATGAAGATCAGGGCAATGGCATCCGGGCTCAGCACTGCCCAGCCCCTTGCTCATCGCGACCGCCGAGATTGCCCAGGTAGTTGTGCACGCGCTTCTCAACTATAACGGCGGCCGCTGGTCGGATCCGTCCGAAGAAATGCGGCCCCAGAAAACAGGCGGGGGAGGGAGCGTGCGGCTCCCTCCCCCGCGAGGTCACGGCGCTCGAGCCGCTACGGGACCGAGACGCTGGTGCTGTCACCGGAGTTGGTGATGGTGAAGGTACCGGAAGCGGTGGCGGTGTAGGCATACGTACCCCAGCCAGACGGACCCGAGGGCACGGAGGACAGGAAGGGACCGCCCGACTGACCCAGCGAGTTGGTGACCACGGTGGACAGCGCGGTCAGGGCCGCGGGGAGCGTGCCCATGTGAGCGGAGTAGATGCTGACGGCAGACGCGAGGGCCCGGGCATCAGCCTGGGCCTTGGCCAGCCGCGCGCGCGCCTGGACGTTGGCGTACAGCGGGATGGCGATGGCAGCGAGGATACCGATGATGGCGACGACGATCATCAACTCGATGAGCGTGAAGCCGCGCTGGTTGCGCAGCAGCTTGTGCCGCCGGTGCCAGAACTTCGTCATGGACTCTGCCTCCGTTGTTTCCGGTTGAGATGTTGATCCCGCGCCCGTGGCGCACTCGCAACCATTTGCACATCGTGTGCCACGCGGGGATCGTACGAAGGCGCCTTCCGGGCGGCTGATTGAGCAGCCAGGAGAGGGCGAGGCCATCACCGGAGCATCGGACAGCGTTGGTGCACCGACACGAGGACGCATCAAAAACGACGATCACGCGGGGAGGGGTTGCCTCGCCCGCGTGATCGGTTCCGCTAGGACTGCGTTGCGCCTAGGCCTTACGGGACCGAGACGCTGGTGCTGTCACCGGAGTTGGTGATGGTGAAGGTACCGGAAGCCGTGGCGGTGTAGGCATACGTACCCCAGCCGGCCGGACCCGAGGGCACCGAGGACATGAAGGGACCGCCCGACTGACCCAGCGAGTTGGTGACCACGGTGGACAGCGCGGTCAGGGCCGCGGGGAGCGTGCCCATGTGAGCGGAGTAGATGCTGACGGCAGACGCGAGGGCCCGGGCATCAGCCTGGGCCTTGGCCAGCCGCGCGCGCGCCTGGACGTTGGCGTACAGCGGGATGGCGATGGCAGCGAGGATACCGATGATGGCGACGACGATCATCAACTCGATGAGCGTGAAGCCGCGCTGGTTGCCCAGCATCTTCCGCTTCCGGTTCCAGAACCTGTTCATTTCAATTCCTCCTGAACCCTAGTGGCCTTTTACGGCCGAGTATGGAAAGTTGAATTGCTTCTGGCAGAGGGAGATTGCATCTTCGGTGCCACGACGTTCCGGGGGGGGGCCGTCAGAAGTCTGACAGTCCTGACAAGGCGGCAAAAAGCCAAGCCAGAACCTAACCACCTGAATCTATGTATAAAGCTGGCTTGGACCCCGCGCACGGTCCAGCGTCGTCGACGCTGTCAGCCCGATTGCGCTTTGACGACGGGCGTAACCACGTCGACGAGGAATGTCATTCGTCTCCGGGCGCCCCACGCTTCGCGAGGCTATGCTTCTGTAGCTTGTAGCGGAACTGCCGGAAGGTCATGCGAAGGAGCTCGGCGGCCTTGGTCTGCACGCCGCCGGTGCGGTCGAGGGCCCGCTGCAGATAGCGGCGTTCCAGGTCGTCAAGGGTCGTCTCGAGGTCCAAGCCCTCATCGGGGATGTCAACCAGCTCGGGCCCCCGGCTCGGGCGCTCGCGGCGCACGGACTCGGGTAGGGCTTCGGCGGTCAGCATGTCTCCAGCCCCGAGCACGACGGCGCGCTCGAGCACGTTCTCCAGCTCGCGGATGTTGCCGGGCCAGTGGTATCGCTCCAGCACCGACAGCGCGTCCGGGGCGACCCCGCGCACGTCCTTGCCCAGATCCTTGCTGAACTTCTGGAGGAAGTGGGCGATGAGCAGCGGAATGTCCTCGCGACGCTCACGCAAGGGCGGGAGATGGATGGGGAGCACGTTGAGGCGGTAGAACAGATCCTCCCGCATCACCCCGTCCCGGACCGCCGTCTCGAGATCGCGATTGGACGCCGCGATGAGCCGCACGTCGGTCTTCACGTCCCGCGTGTCACCGACCCGCCGGATCTCGCGCACCTGGATGGCCCGCAACAGCTTCACCTGCAGCAGGGCAGGGATCTCCGTGATCTCGTCGAGGAACAGGGTGCCTCCCTCGGCGGCGCTGAAGAGGCCGATCTTGTTCGCCACCGCGCCGGTGAACGCCCCCTTCACGTGCCCGAAGAGCTCGGACTCCATCAGGCCCTCGGGGATGGCCCCGCAGTTGACGGAGACGAAGGGCTTGTCGCGACGATGGCTGTTGAAGTGAATCGCGCGGGCGACGAGCTCCTTGCCGGTGCCGCTCTCCCCCGTGATCATGACCGTGGAAGGGCTGTCCGCGATCTTGCGGATGGTGTCGAACATCTCGACCATCCGGCCACTCTTCCCGATGATGTTCTCGAAGCGGTGCTGGGTCTCCAGCTGCTTCCGGAGATACTGGTTCTCGGCGCGCAGCTGCTTTCGCTCGAGGGCATTCTTGATGATGAGGTTGACTTCGTCGAGCTTGAACGGTTTGGTGATGTAGTCGTAGGCGCCGAGCTTCATCGCCTCCACCGCGGTCTCGGTCGAGGCCATCGCGGTCACCATGATGACCGCGGTATCGGGGGAGAGATCCTTCGCGCATCGCAGCACCTGGAGCCCGTCCACCTTCGGCATGCGCAGATCGGTGATGATCGCGTCGAACGGATCTCGGCGGATCGCTTCCATCGCGGCGGCCCCGCCTTCGGCGAGCGTCACCTCGTAGCCCGCCTTCTGGAGCGTGATGGCCAGCAGGTCGCGCATGCTCTTCTCGTCGTCCACCACCAGAACCCGTGGTTCACTCATATCCGCCTCGTCTCGCGGCGCCGGCTTCCGGCCCCCCGCGTCAGGATGCTGTTCGGGCTCATCTGCGGGCAGCCCCTTCCGGAGCGGGCAGCGTGAGGACGAAGGTGGTGCCCTCGCCCACGCGGCTCCGCACCTCGATCGAGCCCCCATGTTCTTCGACGACCCGATAGACGAGAGCCAGGCCGATTCCGCTGCCCTCCGGCTTCGTCGAGAAGAATGGCTCGAATATGTGCGGCAGGTCGGTCTCCGCGATTCCCTGGCCGGTGTCGGTGATCGAGATCTGGAGGCGCCCTCCGCGCTCGCGGAGCGACTGCGCTCCGACCCGGAGCTCACCGCCGTCGGGCATCGCCTGAACCGCGTTGAGGCAAAGATTCCATACCGCCTGCCGTAGTCGCTGGGGATCGGCCCGCGTCGGCAGCGACTCGCCGTACTCTCGGGAGACCTTCAGGTTGGCGGGCAGCGTCCGGTGCTCGATGAGGAGCAGCACCTCGTCGAAGATCTCGGCCATGTTGATCTCGATCGCGGCCATCGGGGCCGGGCGCGCGTACTCGAGGAAGTCCCCGACGATCTGGTTGAGCCGCGCCGACTCCCGGAGCACGATCTCGACGAGCTGGCTCCGGGTGCTGTCGGGGGGCAGATCGCTGGGCGAGGGCCTCAACCGCTCCCGAGATCGACGCCAGCGGGTTCCGGATCTCGTGCGCCATGTTGGCCGAGAGGCGCCCGACCGCGGCCAGCCGATCCGCCTGGCGCATGCGCTGCTCCATCTGCTTGATGCTGGAGAGATCCTGGCAGACGCCGATGAGCCCGGCCACGTCGCCGGTACCGGAGCGAAGCGACCAGAACGAGATACCGACCGGAACCTCCTGGCCGTCGCGCCGGCGGAGGCGGAACTCGTAGCGCGGGGCGGGCTCGCTTCCGTCCGAGACGGCACGGCTCACCTCGGCCAGATCGACTCCGTCACCGAAGATCGTTTCCCACCCTTGGTCCACCGCATCCTGCGCCCGCACTCCAGTGATCGATTCGGCGGCCCGGTTGAACGCGGTCACCCGGCCGCTCGGATCCACGCCGACGAGCCCCGATCCCACCGATTCGAAGATGAGGTCCCGGAAGGCCTGCAGGTCGGACAGGTGCTTCCGCTGATCCTCCATGTGCTCCTGCAGCTCGTGATAGCGCTCCGCGAGAGCTCCGGTGACCACCGCGACCGCGAGCAGTACCCCCGCGTTCATGAAGACGGTCAAGATCTCGAGCGCGGTGTTCTCGGAGGGGGCGCCCATCTTCAGCATCGGCAAGATCGTCCGGCCCACGACCGGCAGCACATAGAGGAGACTGCAGATTCCCGCGACCATGAGGCCTCCCCGGCCGGACAGCACGAAGCAGGAGGCCACCACGAGGAGCACGTAGAGCGAGATGAAGACCGATTGCGGCCCGCCGGTGGCGGTGACGATACCCGTGATGAGGATCGCGTCCAGGCCGAACTGGAACCACGCGATCCGCTCGAGCGGCACGCCCCGGCGCTCCGCCAGCGGGAGCACGAGGCAGGCCGCGACGCCCCCGAGCACCACCATCGCGAACGTGCTGAAGGCGTATGGGAACGCCTCCGTGAATCGGAGGAGAGCCCCGACCGCCAGCACGATGGCGGCCGTGAGCAGTCGCGCCCGGTTCAGCCCCCAGAGGGACGAACGGAGCGCGGGCGACTTGGGCAACCAGCAGCTCTCGGACTACTTGACCAGCGTGACCAGTTTGAAGATCGGCAGGTACATGGCCACGACGAGGCCGCCGACCACCACGCCGAGGAACACGATCATGATCGGCTCCAGCAGCGAGGTCAGCGTGCTGACCGCGGTGTCCACCTCGTCGTCATAGAAGTCGGCGATCTTGCTCAGCATCGCGTCGAGGGCGCCCGTCTGCTCGCCGACCGAGATCATCTGGGTCACCATCGGCGGGAACACCCCGGAGGTGCGCAGCGGGTCGGCCAGGGTCTTACCTTCCGTGACCGCGGCCCGGCACTGCAGCACCGCTTTCTCCACTACCTTGTTGCCCGCGGTCCGGGCGGTGATCCGCAGGCCGTCCAGGATCGGCACGCCGGACTGGACGAGGGTGCCGAGCGTCCGGGTGAAGCGGGCCACCGCGACCTTGCGCACGAGGGTGCCGAAGACGGGTAGCTTGAGCATGAGCGCGTCGATGGTGGCGCGCCCGCCCTCGGTTCGGTAATACGAACGCAGGGCCATGACCGCGCCGATCATCCCCGCGATGATCAGGAGGATGTAGCTGCGCACGAAGTCCGAAAGGATCGATGACGATCTTCGTGGGCAGCGGAAGATCGGCGCCGAGATCCTTGAACATCTGGGCGAACGTCGGGATGACGAAGGTCAGCATGAAGATGACGACGAGAAGCGCGACGCCGATGATGGCGCAGGGGTAGACCATCGCGGCCTTGACCTTGCGCTTGAGGGCCGCCGCCTTCTCGATGTAGGCGGCCAGGCGCTGGAGGACGACGTCGAGGATACCGCCGGCCTCGCCCACCTCGACGAGGTTGGTGAAGAGGTCGTCGAATGTCCGCGGGTGGCGCCTCAGCGGCGTCGGCGAGGGTCGAGCCCTCCTCGACGTGACCGGGCGACGCTGCCCGGTCACGCTCGCGGAGCGTTCTTCGACTCGCTCTGCTCGGCGAGAATGTTGAGGCATTGCACGAGCGGAAGGCCGGCGTCGATCATGGTGGAGAACTGGCGGGTGAAGATCGCCATCTCCTTGTCCTTGACCTTGCCGCCGAACTTGGACGGCACCTTCGGCGCCGTCTTCTCCGCGATCTTGGTGACGAGAATGGCGCGGCGGCGAAGCTCTCCCACCGCGCCGAGCGGTCGGCGCGCCTCGATCTCGCCCGTTCTGGTTTCCACTGGCGGTGCGACCCTGATAGACGAAGACAGCCATCGTATAAGCCTCCCCGGTGGACTACCGTCTGCCGAATCGGAGAGCCGCCCGCGACCGCGGCGGGGGCGCCCGCGGCGGCGGCCGGCGCGGTCCCGAGCAGTCCCGCCAGCTCTTCGGGCAGCGTGCTGCGGTTCATCGCCTCTTCCCGGCTGATGCGGCGCTTCTGCACCAGCTCGGCCAGCGACTGGTTCATGGTCTGCATGCCGAACTTCTGGCCCGCCTGCATGGCGGAATAGATCTGGTGGATCTTCTCCTCGCGGATCAGGTTCCGGATCGCGGGAGTGGCGACCATGATCTCCAGCGACATGGCCCGGCCCCGCCCATCCGCGGTCGGGATCGAATTGCTGCGAGAGTACGCCTTCGAGCACCAGGGAGAGCTGGGCGCGCACCTGCGCCTGCTGGCTGGTGGGGAAGACGTCGATGATCCGGTTGATGGTCTGAGCGCAGGAGTTGGTGTGGAGCGTGCCGAGCGTCAGGTGGCCGGTCTCCGCGATGGTCAGCGCCGCCGAGATGGTCTCGAGGTCCCGCATCTCGCCGACGAGCACGACGTCGGGGTCCTGCCGCAGGATCGACTTCAGTGCGTTCTTGAACGAGTGGGTGTCCGAGAACACCTCGCGCTGGTTCACCATGCACTTCTTGTGCTGGTGCACGAACTCGATCGGGTCCTCGATGGTGACGATGTGTTCCGAGCGCTCGGAGTTGACCTTGTCCACCATCGCGGCCAGGGTCGTGGACTTTCCGGATCCGGTGGGGCCGGTGACCAGGATCAGGCCCTTGGGCCGGTCGGCCATCTGCTCGACGATCGCGGGGAGTCCCAGCTCGTCGAAGGTCCGGATCTTCACCGGGATGACGCGGATGGCGCAGGCCACTGCGCCTCGCTGACGGTAGACGTTGCACCGGAAGCGAGCGAGGCCGTGGATGCCGAACGACAGGTCCAGCTCGTTCTCTTCCTCGAACTTCTGCTTCTGGCCTTCGTTGAGGACGCTATAGGCCAGCCGCTGCGTATCGGTCGGGCTCAAGGGCTCGAACTGGCTGATCGGCGTGAGCTTACCGTTGAGCCGGATCTGCGGGTGGGTGCCCGTCGTGACGTGGAGGTCGGATGCCCCACGCTCGATCATCAAAGTCAGCAGGTCGTGCATCGTGGCCGCCATTGGTTCCCTTGAACCTCCCTATAAGACCTGAGTGTATGCCCCAGGGCCCCTCAAGGCGCATGCAACCTGCATTCCAGATTGCCAGGGTAACCTGCGGACGCGACGGATGTCCGGCCGGGGCCGGTCACCAGTGGCGACAAGCCATTCTAGCCCAGCGTGGTTTTAGCAACCCCTTAATGGCTGAGGTCCAGGAAGAGGACCGGGCGGCTTCAACGCGGGTATCCCACACCGGATGTAGCTCCAGTGCGCGAAATGAGGGCTAGCGTACCCCGCCGAGCCGCCTGAGGACGTCGCTGAAGGCCTTCTCGGCCTGGTCCTCGTACAGCACGAAGAGCACCTTCTCCAGGCTCGAGGGCCCGCGCTTGACGTGCTCGACCACCGTGGTCAGCATCGCGTCGGCGGACTGGGCCGCCGGGATCCCGCCCACTCCGCTCCCCAGGGCCGGAAACGCGAGGGAAGACAGCTTGTGCTTCTCGGCGATGGCCAGGGTCGCCCGGGTGGCGGCCGTGATGTTCCCGGGGTCCGACTTGAGGTCCTTCCCCATGGTCACCGCGTGAATGACGTGAGTCGCTGCCAGGTTCCCGGCGACCGTCAGCACCGCCTCCCCGACCTCCACCGGTCCCTGCCGGATCGCATCCTCCTCGATGACCACGCCGCCCTTGCGCTTGAGCGCCCCGGCGACGCCGGCGCCCATCCACAGCTCCGCGTTGGCGGCGTTGACCACCGCGTCGACCTCGGCCTCCGTGATATCTCCCCGCTCGACGATGACGGTCGTCTTGCCGATCTTGCACTTCATCACCGCACCCTCGATTCGGGGCTCTGATCCTCTTGCGCCTTGACCGCTTCCCAGGCTCGATCCAAGTCTGCCGCAGATGCCTCAGTGACCGTCCGGCCGCCCGCCTTCATCTCCGTCTCCACCTTCCCGAAGCGTCGGGTGAACTTCTCGGAGGCTCGGCGCAGGCAGTCCTCGGCATCCATGCCCCGTAGCCGCGCCACATTGACGATCGAAAACAGCAAATCACCGAGCTCGTCCGCGACGCGGGCGTCATCTCCGCCGATCAGCGCCTCCTGGACTTCGCCCACTTCCTCTCCCACCTTGCTCCACGCGTCCTGCCAGTTCGGCCAGTCGAAGCCCACGCGGGCCGCCTTGCTCTGGAGCTTCTGGGCGCGGAGCAAGGCCGGAAGCGACGCGGGGACCCCGTCGAGGGTGGAGCCGGTCGAGCCGGCCTCCTCCCGCTTGATTCGCTCCCACTGGGCGAGGGCCTCCCGCGAATCGGCCACCGCGTCGCCTCCGAACACGTGCGGGTGCCGGCGGGTCATCTTGTCGCAGACCCGCTGCAGGACGTCATCCATCGTGAACTCCCCGGCCTCGGTCCCGATCTGACTGTGGAAGACGACCTGGAACAGCAGATCCCCGAGCTCTTCCACGAGGTGATCCCGCGAGCCCTCATCGATGGCGTGGACGACCTCGTACGCCTCCTCTATGACATAGGGGCGAAGAGAGGTCCGGGTCTGCTCGCGGTCCCATGGGCAACCACCTTCGGCCCTGAGGCGAGCCATGAGGGAGAGGAGGGAGACGAAGCGAGTGCCGGCGGCGTCAGCCATTGGGACAGTCGTCGAGTCGCACCGGCATTATACACAGGCGCGGGCGAGGCGGTGCCCGCACGCATATCGCCTTCGTCCCTATCGGGGGCGCCTGAGCTCTGCCCGGAACACTGGGTGGTCTTCCCCCGGATTCGCTGGATCTTCGGAAGTGTCTGATATAGCTCCCATATATTTAATAATTCCAACCTATTTGACATCGATCAACTCAGCATATATAAGTCAAGTACGCTCATATCAGGTCGGGGCGAGGAAATCCGCCGGCCCGGCGCAGCCCCGGGACACTCAGACAGGAGAGAACACGACATGGCGAAGGTGATCGGTATCGACCTCGGAACGACGAACTCGGTTGTCGCGGTGGTGGAAGGCGGTGACCCCGCCGTCATCGCCAATCAGGAAGGGAGCCGCCTGACTCCATCGGTGGTGGCTTTCACGAAGGAGGGAGATACCCTCGTCGGGCAGGTGGCGAAGCGTCAGGCCATCACGAACCCGGAGAACACCATCTTCTCCATCAAGCGCTTCATGGGACGCCGCTATGACGAGGTGCTCGGTGAGGCCAAGCTGATCCCGTACAAGGTGCTCAAGGCCGATAACGGGGATGTTCGCGTGGAGAGCCGCGGCAAGATGTACTCTCCTCCGGAGATCTCCGCGCTCGTGCTGCGCAAGCTCAAGGAAGCGGCCGAGGCCTACCTGGGGGAGAAGGTCACCCAGGCGGTCATCACCGTGCCGGCCTATTTCAACGATAGTCAGCGGCAGGCCACGAAGGACGCGGGGGCGATCGCGGGTCTCGAGGTGCTCCGCATCGTCAACGAGCCCACCGCGGCGGCGCTCGCCTATGGTCTCGACAAGAAGAAGGACGAGACGGTCGCGGTCTACGACCTGGGCGGCGGCACATTCGACATCTCCGTCCTGGAGATCGGCGAGGGTGTCGTCGAGGTGAAGGCCACCAATGGTGATACCCACCTGGGCGGCGACGACTTCGACCAGCGGGTGATGGACTGGATCGCCGAGGAGTTCAAGCGCGAGAACGGCATCGATCTGCGCAAGGACCGGATGGCGCTCCAGCGGCTCAAGGAAGCGGCCGAGAAGGCCAAGTGTGAGCTGTCCACCACGGTGCAGACCGAGATCAATCTCCCGTTCATCACCGCGGACGCGAGCGGCCCCAAGCATCTCGTGGTGACCCTCACCCGGGCCAAGCTCGAGACGCTGGTGGCGGATCTGATCGAGCGCAGCCTGACCCCCTGCCGGGAGGCGATGCGGCAGGCGGGGGTCAATCCGGACGACATCGACGAGATCATCCTGGTCGGCGGCCAGACGCGGATGCCGAAGGTCCAGGAGGAGGTCAAGCGGCTGTTCGGCAAGGAGCCGAACAAGACGGTGAACCCGGACGAGGTCGTGGCGCTCGGCGCGGCGGTGCAGGCGGCGGTGCTGACCGGAGAGGTCAAGGACCTCCTGCTCCTGGACGTGACGCCCCTGTCCCTAGGCATCGAGACGCTGGGCGGCGTGATGACGAAGCTGATCGACGCCAACACCACGATCCCGACGAAGAAGGCGGAGACCTTCACGACCGCGGCGGACAGCCAGCCCTCGGTGGAGGTGCACGTGCTGCAGGGCGAGCGGCCGATGGCGCGGGACAACCGCACCCTGGGTCGATTCCACCTGGACGGCCTGCCGTCCGCGCCGCGGGGCGTACCGCAGATCGAGGTCACGTTCGATATCGACGCGAACGGGATCCTCAACGTCTCGGCGCGCGACAAGGCGACGAGCAAGCAGCAGAACATCACGATCACGGCCTCGTCCGGCCTCAGCAAGGACGAGATCGAGCGCATGAAGAAGGAGGCCGAGGCGAACGCGGCCGACGATGCCCGGCAGCGCGAGGGCATCGAGATCAGGAACCTCGCCGACTCGGTGATGTACTCGACGGAGAAGCTGCTGCGCGAGCAGGGCGACAAGGTCGACGCCGCCGACAAGCAGGCGACCGAGGCGGCTCTGGGCGAGCTGCGAGAGGCGCTCAAGACCGAGGATCTCGACCGGATCAAGAAGGCACAGGAAGCGACGGTCCAGGCCTCGCACAAGCTGTCGGAGGCCATGTACCGCGAAGCCCAGGCGAAGTCCCAGCCCGGCGCCGGCGGGGCGCCCGAGCCGGGGCCCGCGGGCGGCGCCACGCCGCCCAAGGGGGACGTGGTGGACGCCGAGTTCGAGGATCTGGGAGAGAAGAAGTAACAACCGAGAGGCGCGGGGCCCGCGGAACAGCGCGCGGCCCCGCGCACGACCATGCGTGACTACTACGCGGTGCTCGAAGTGAGTGCGGGAGCCACGACGGTCCAGATCCGTCGGGCCTACCAGCGTCTCGCGCGCCGCTATTCCCCCGACGTTAACTTCTGGGAGCGCGACGCGCAGGCACTCTTCGAGGAGATCGGGGAGGCCTACCGCATCTTGAGCGATCCGACCGCGCGCTCGGTCTATGACCGGCAGGGTGTGAGGCGCGCGGACCGGTCCGGTCCCGCTCCGGCGACAGCCCCGCGCTCCGGGCGCCGGGGCGGTGACGCCCAGGTCGCGGTCGAGCTCTCGTTCGCGCAGGCGGTCGCCGGCGTCGAGGCGGACGTGCCGGTCGACCGGTTGTCTCCGTGCGAGGCCTGTCGCGCCACCGGCGCGGCCGCGGGCGCCTCGCCGACTACCTGCTCGCATTGCGGCGGGCTGGGCACGGTCTGGAGCGAGTCCTCGCGCGAGAGCGGGGTATGTCCGGCCTGCGAGGGAGCCGGCACGCGCGTGGCGGCGGCCTGCGTGGCCTGCCGCGGTCGTGGCGTCACGCCGGGCCGCGCCGTGGTTCACGTGCTGCTGCCGCCGGGAATGGACACCGGCAGCCAGATCCGGATCCCCGGCGAAGGCCACTCGGGGCCGTTCGCCGGTCCGCGGGGCGATCTGATCGTGATCGCGCGGGTGCACGACGATCCGCGGTACACGCGCAAGGGCGACAATCTCTACTGCGAGGTGCCACTCTCCCTCGTCGAGGCGGTCCTGGGCGCCCGCGTCAAGGTGAAGGGTGTCGACGGCTCCGTGGACCTCGCGATCCCGCCCGGCACCCAGAGCAGCCAGGTGTTCCGGCTGAGGGGCAAGGGCGTCCGGCGGCTCGCCGGGGACGGGCGCGGAGATCTCTACGTGACCGCGCGGGTGGAGATTCCCCGCAGCCTGGATACCAGGACGCAGGAGGTGTTCCGGGAGCTGGGACGGCTCCTGCCTGCCCAACCGGACGTCACGGCACCCGGGAGCGCGCGCGAATGACCGACCGCAGTCGGCCCCTCTACATGATCGGTGTCGTGGCGGAGATGGTGAAGATCCATCCCCAGACCCTCCGCATGTACGAGAAGAAGGGGTTGATCCGCCCGAGCCGAACGGAGGGGAAGACCCGGATGTACTCGACAGAGGATGTCGAGGAGATCGCGCGCGTCACCCGGCTGGCCCGCGACCTCGGGGTGAATCTTGCCGGGATCGAGATCATCCTAAAGATGAGGCGCCGCATGCTCGACATGCAGGCGCGGATCGAGGAGTTGACCAATCACGTGCGAAACGACATGGCGGACTCCCGAGACGAGGCGCGGCGCGGCAAGAGCGAAGCGCTCGTCCGGGCGGCATCCAGCCAGCTTTCGCCGGTTGACCTTTTTTGAGGGAAGGGAGGCCATCATCATGACGGACGAGAAGATGTCCCTGGCCAGTGCAGGCTCGCCGAGCTCGGACGAACCGGTTCCGGAGCGCGTGCCGATCTTGCCCTTGCGCGACACCGTCCTGTTTCCACAGTCGGCCCTGCCGCTGGGGGCCGGTCGCGAGTCGTCGGTGCGGTTGCTCGAAGACGTGGTTCGGGGCGGCCGCCTGATCGGGGTCTTCACCCAGCGGGATCCGACGACCGAGGATCCGCAGGAGGCCGATCTGCACCGGGTCGGGACCCTGGCCACCGTGCACAAGGTGCTGAAGCAGCCCGACGGCACCGTGCGGCTGGTGGTGCAGGGTCTTCATCGCATCCGCATCACGGAGATGACGCAGGTGCGCCCGTATCTCACCGCGCGCATCGCGCAGGTGCCGGAGCTCTCGCCGCCCGCCGGGGATCTCGAGGCGGAGGCGCTGGCGCGGAACGCGGGGAACCTGTTCCGTCAGGTGGTGGAGCTGTCCCCGATGCTGCCCGACGAGCTGGCGACCGTCGCGCAGAACGTGACACAGCCGGACCGCCTCGGCGACCTCATCGCGGCCACGCTGCCCGTGCTCACGACCCAGGTGAAGCAGGAGCTCCTGGAGACGCCGGATGTCAAGGCGCGGCTGGCCCGTCTCGTCTCGGTCCTCACGAAAGAGGCCGAGGTGCTGGCCCTCGGCTCCAAGATCCAGTCGCAGGTCGAGTCGGAGGTCGGCAAGAGCCAGCGCGAGTACTACCTGCGGGAGCAGATGAAGGCGATCCAGAAGGAGCTCGGGCAGACCGACGATCGCGCCCAGGAGCTCGACGAGCTGCGGGCGAAGATCGAGGCGGCCGGGATGACCGAGGAGGCCCACAAGGAGGCGGTGCGCGAGCTGGACCGGCTGAGCAAGATGCCGCCGGCCGCCGCGGAGTACACGGTGGCGCGGACCTATCTCGACTGGCTCGTGGCGCTGCCGTGGAGCAAGGAGACGACCGACAACCTCGACATCAACGAGGCGCGGCGAGTGCTCGACGACGATCATTCCGGCCTCGAGAAGGTGAAGGAGCGCATCCTCGAGTACCTCGCGGTGAAGAGCATGCGCCCGGCCGGGAAGGATCCGATCCTGTGCTTCGTCGGCCCCCCGGGTGTCGGCAAGACCTCGCTGGGCCGCTCGATCGCGCGGGCGCTCGGCCGGAAGTTCCACCGCATCTCGCTGGGCGGCATGCGTGACGAGGCGGAGATCCGCGGCCACCGGAGAACCTATATCGGCGCGCTGCCGGGTCAGGTCATCCAGGGCCTGCGCCGAGCCGAATCGAAGAACGCGGTGCTGATGCTGGACGAGGTGGACAAGCTCGGCATGGACTTCCGGGGCGATCCGGCCTCCGCTCTGCTCGAGGTGCTCGACCCCGAGCAGAACGTGGCGTTCCGGGACCACTACATCGACGTGGCGTTCGATCTCTCCAAGGTCCTGTTCATCACGACCGCGAACGTGCTGGATACGGTGCCGGCGCCGCTGCGTGACCGGATGGAGATCATCGAGATCGCCGGGTACACCGAGGAGGAGAAGGTGCGTATCGCGCGGAGCCACCTCGTGCCGAAGCAGGTCAGCGATCACGGCATGGTCGAAGGCGTGGAGCTGCAGTGGACCGACGGGGCGGTGCGGTTGCTGGTGCGCGGCTACACGCGCGAGGCGGGGCTGCGGAACCTGGAGCGGGCGATCGCGGCGGTCACGCGCAAGATCGCCAAGCGCCGGGTCGAGGGCCACACCGATCTCGTGGAGGTGACCGAGGCGCTCGTCGGCGAGCTGCTCGGGGTGCCGAAGTACATGCACGAGGAGCTCGAGGAGCGGACCAGCATTCCCGGGGTGGCGATCGGCATGTCCTGGACACCCACCGGCGGCGAGATCCTGTTCATCGAGGCCACCAGGATGAAGGGCAGCAAGACGCTGACCCTGACCGGTCAGCTGGGCGATGTCATGAAGGAGTCCGCCCAGGCCGCGCTCTCGTGGGTGCGCTCGCATGTGTCGGAACTCGGAATCCGGTCCGACTACTGGGAGACCTCCGACCTGCACGTGCATGTACCGGCGGGCGCGATTCCCAAGGACGGTCCGTCCGCCGGTGTCACGCTGGTGACGGCACTCGTTTCCCTGATGACTCAGCGGCCCGTGAGATCGGATCTGGCCATGACCGGCGAAGTGACGTTATCCGGCCGCGTGCTGCCCGTGGGGGGCATCAAGGAGAAGGTCCTCGGGGCCCGGCGAGCCGGCATCAAGACCATTATCTTGCCGAAACGAAACGAGAAAAACTTGATCGAGGACGTGCCGAGCCAGGTGCGCGAGGGGATGACCTTCCACCTGGTGGATACGGTGGATCAAGTGCTGAATCTGGCCCTCGAGGAGCCGATACCCAGGGACAATCGCGTCCGGGAGTCGCTGCTCCAGGCCCGGAACTAGCCTGTAAGCAGCTGAAAAGTAAGTCTGAGAGGCCGTCCAGTGCGGACGGCCTCTCGTTGTTTTGGGACCCCGTGGCATGCCACGTGGATATAGGGCGTGCTCAAGAGAGGCGTGCTCACCTTCGTAGCCCTGTTAGCCGGTTTGGGTGCAATCCCCGCCGCTCAGGCTGACACCTATCGCATGGTCGACGGCGCGGGGGGCGTGCACCTCACCAACGCGCCGGCGGATCCACGATATCGAGGGCTGCCCGTCGTTTCGGGTACCGCCACCGGCTGGCTCCGGATGCCCGAGGTTGCTCGTGGTCAGTACGCCATCGAGATCCGGGAGATCTCCGCGCGCCACGGCGTGGACGCGAGCCTCGTCGAGTCCGTGATCCGGGCCGAGTCGGCGTTCAATCCGACCGCGGTGTCCCGTACCGGCGCCCGAGGGCTGATGCAGCTGATGCCCAAGACCGCGGTGATGCTCGGCGTTCGCGACTCCTTCAACCCGCGCGAGAACATCGACGGGGGCGTGCGCCACCTGCGCTATCTGCTGGACCGCTATCCCGGCAACGTCGCGCTGGCGGTCGCCGCGTACAATGCGGGCGAGGGCGCGGTGGACACTCATCGCGGTATTCCCCCATACGCGGAGACTCAGCAGTACGTGCAGCGCGTGCTGGGCGGTGGCGGGGGCGGTGGAGTGTGGACCGGCGGTCGCAGCGTGATCCCGCGCTCGGTGTATCGCTATGCGGGCCCCAACGGCTCGGTCACGTACAGCAACCTGCCGCCCGGCAGTCGCCTGACCGTCGCCCGCTAGACGGGCCCGCCCGCCAGGTCAGGCGGGTCGCGGCCAGACGAGCTCGAGGAAGCGGTCGAGGAGCCCGTCCTTCGCGAATAGCTCCGCCGCTTCCCGAGTGCTCCGCTGGTCCATGCCCCAGAGCGCGGCCCGCTTGCCGCGGTCCTGGTTCATCTGGATGAAGACGCGCTGGTCCCGTGTGAAGGCGACCGGCAGGTCCTCGTAGATCTGCGCGGTGAACGCGTTGACCGCGGGGCCCCCGATGCCGATGGCGGGGAACATCTCGGCCATCTCCTGGTTGAGCATCCACATGTCGGTCACCACGACCGCGCTTCGATGGTCCGCTCCCTCGCTGCGCGAGCCGATCGCGCGCTTGAGGTCGTAGGCGATCGGGCGATCCTCCTCTTCGGCGAGGATGCCGTACCCGACCACGAGAAGCACCGTGGTGCGGATGTCGAAATAGCGGGGCATCAGCGAATCAGGCGCGCCAGCTCCCGGAAGTCGTCCGTGTCCGCTTGACGCAGGAGCTGGAAGAGCACGGTCTCGGTGGTGGTCACCACCGCCCCGGCCTGCCGGAGCTGGGCCATGGCCAGGCGCCAGTTGGCCTGCGTGCGCGACGTCACCGCGTCGGCCACGATGTGTACCGCGTAGCCCTCGGCCAGCAGGTCCAGGGCCGACATCAGCACGCATACGTGAGCCTCGATGCCGGCCAGGAGGAGCTGCCGCGCGCCCGTGGCGGTGAGCCGGCTTCGGAACGCGTCGACCCCCAGGCAGGAGAACGCGACTTTCTCGACCGGCTGCACCCCGGCGGGAAGGGCATCCTTGACCTCCTGCAGGGTATGGCCGAGCCCCTTCGGATATTGCTCGGTGACCAGGGTGCCCAGATTCAGCCGCCGCGCCGCCGCGGTCAGGACCTTGATATTCCGCATGACCTCTTCCCGATGGTCGGCGTCCATGGCGGGGAACAGGCGCTCCTGCACGTCGATCACGACCAGAGCGGTGCGCTCGCGATCGAGCGTCATGGGGTGGGGCGCGGCAGCGTGGCTCATCGGGACCTCCGGGAGCGAGGATCGAAAATCGCGAACATCCTCTCACATCTGGGAGCGTTGGCAAGTCGTCGCGCCCGTCGGCGTGCCGGTGAGCCGGACGTACTCGAAGACCGTCCAGAGGGCGAGGAAGAGGCCGAGCTGGATCGAGGCCTGGTAGAAGAGGGGGAGCAGGTCCGCGGACGCGAGCTCGAAGGCGTACGCGCTCGCCATGATGACGGCCAGTAGCGCCATCTCGACGATGCTGATTCGGTCCGCCCGACCCTCGTGCCACGGCAAGAGGACCAGAAGGGCCAGAAAGCCGTAATAGTACCCGGTGAGCGAGAAGGCGCAGAAGACGAGGGGGACCGCGTAGGTCATGCTCTCGAGCGGGCGGGCGCGGAGAATCAAGGGGAGGGCGGCGAGCAGATAGCCCGCCGACAGCAGCGGGAGCAGATACGCGGCGGGCCGCGCGGCCGCGATCGCCTCCGCGGGCACGAACACCGCTCCGTCTGCGGCCGTGCTCCACGGTGCTGCGCCGAACACGAGTACCGAGCCCAACCCCACCGAGTTCACGAACGGATCCTGGGCGTGCAGCCGGATCTTGGCGAAGAATTCGAGCACGAGCGGGCGCTGATCGGGCCACGCGAGGAGCCCCACCGAGATCGCAAGAAGGAGCCCCACCGCCGCCCGGAGGCAGGACGTCACCACGGGCTCGGGCCGCCGGCTCACCCGCGCCTGCGTCCACTTGATCAAGAGGGGAACCAGGAACAGGGCGGGGAACACCCGGGCCGCGGCCGCGTACCCGAGCAGGAGCCCGCCGGTGGTGCCGGCGCCCCGGGCCAGGGCGGCGGCGCCCGCGAGGAGCGCGGCGACCCAGTCCCAGCGCAGGATCGATCCGCCGATGTAGTCGAATCGCGCGTAGAAGCTCAGCGAGAGAAAGGTGAGCGTGAGCGCGGCGGGCACCGCGCCGAACGAGCGCCAGACGGCCCAGGCCGCCGCGATCATCAGGACGTAGTCGAGCGAGGACAGCAGGGCGAGCGTCGGCGCGCTCGCGGCCAGGTGCCCGACCAGCAGGTGCAGGAGGAGCGCCCGCGGCGGTGGATCATTGTATCCGCGATCGACGAGGAGCTCTGGCCACGCGTCGATCCGTGGGCCGAAGAAGGCGAGGTCGCGCTTGAAGGCTTCCCATCGCCCCGCTGAGAAGCGCGCCCGGATCGGCTCTGCTGCGACGGTCGTGGTCGGACGTGGGACATAGCTCGTGAGGTCTCGAACGTAGGTGATCCCGCCGAAGGCGCCGAGCTCACGCCCGGCCACGATGGTCGCCTCGTAGAGGCCCGAGTACCCCAGCTCCGGGAGGTACTTGGCTCCCATGAAGTAGTGAAAGGCGTCGTAGTAGTGGATGTGTCCCGGCCGGTAGCCGGATTGGTTCGGGTGCAGGATCCCGAAGTTCGCGTAGCTCGCGAGGGCGCCGACGAGGAGGACGAAGATGAACGCGCGTTGCCGTCGCGAGATCACCCCGCGGCGGGCCAGCGTGAACAGCAGGCCGGCGAGCGCGACCAGCAGCAGGATCCGGCCCAGGAGCATGCCCTGGAAGAGCGTCATCTTCCGTGAAGATACCCTACTACGTCGACGGGGACCCTCACCGCGCGCGATCGAGCCCGCGATACTGGATCGCCTCGGAGACGTGCTCGGCGGTGATCGCGTCGGAGCCCACGAGGTCGGCGATGGTGCGGGCCACACGTAACAGGCGGTCGTGTGCGCGAGCCGAGAAGCCGAGCTGGGTCACGGCCAGGCCGAGGAGCCGCGACGCGTCGGTGGGCAGGGGGCAGTGGCGTCGGGTCTGCCGGCCCGACATGCCGGCGTTGACGTGGGTCGCGGTGCCCGCGAAGCGGACCGCCTGGCGGGCGCGGGCGGTGAGCACGCGGGCGCGAATGACGGACGACGGCTCCCCCGCGGCCGCGTCGGTCAGCTCGGCGTAGGGCAGGGCGGGAATGTCGAGGTGGAGATCGATGCGGTCGAGCAGGGGCCGCGAGAGGCGGGCCAGGTAGCGGGCGCGCTCGGCCGGGGAGCAGCCGCAGGCCGGGAGCGAGGCGCAACCACGGCGGCAGGGATTGGCCGCGGCGACGAGCTGGAAGCGGGCGGGGAAGCTGGCGGTGCCCGCGGAGCGGGAGACGACGACGCGCGCGTCCTCGAGCGGCTGGCGCAGAGCTTCCAGCACCCGCGGGGAGAACTCGGGCAGCTCGTCCATGAACAGTACGCCGTGATGGGCGAGGCTGATCTCGCCCGGATGGGGAACGCTGCCGCCGCCGATGAGGCCGGCCTCGGACGCGGTGTGGTGCGGGCTGCGGAACGGCCGCGACGCGAGCAGGCCTTCCTCCGGCGGCAGCAGGCCCGCGACGCTCCAGACCGTGGACGCCTCGATGGCTTCCTCGAGGGAGAGCGGCGGCAGGATGGAGGCGACCCGCCGGGCCAGCATGGTCTTGCCGGTGCCGGGCGGCCCGATCATCAACACGTTGTGCGCGCCCGCCGCCGCGATCTCGAGACCACGCTTGGCGTGCGCGTGCCCCCGCACGTCGGCGAAATCGAGGCCGTCGCCCTCGGCCTCCCGCCGGGCCCGGCGCGTGCCGAAGGCGGGGCCGATCTCCCGCTCGCCGTTCAGGTACTCGACGGCATCGTGCAGGTTGGCGATGGGAATGACGTCGATGCCATCGACCACGCTGGCCTCCGGGGCGTTCGCGGCGGGCACGAGCAGCGGTGTGAAGCCCTCCCGCCGCGCGTGCAGGGCCACCGGCAGCACGCCGCGCACCGCGCGCACGCTGGAGTCGAGCGACAGCTCTCCCATCACGAGCGCGCGATCCAGCCGGCCCGGCTTGATGAGCCCGGTGGCGCACAGGATGCCGACCGCGGTCGGCAGGTCGAAGGCGGCACCTTCCTTGCGGACATCCGCCGGCGCCAGGTTGACCGTGATGCGATCGATCGGGAACTCGAGGCCCGCGTTGCGGATGGCGGCGCGGACCCGATCGCGGCTCTCGCGCACGGTCGCGTCGGGGAGGCCGACGGTGCTGAACGAGGGCAGTCCCGAGGTGACATCCACCTCGATGAAGATGGTGGCGACCTCGATCCCGTTGAGCGTGGCGGAGCGGACGCGCGCGAGCACGGCACCCAGTGTGGGAACCGGGGTCGACCCCGTCAATGTCCCGGAAGCGATACGCCCGGCCGTTCATTGTGGCCCTGAGTGCGCTACCCTATCCGGAGATGAGCACCGCGAAGCGAGCCCGACTCGTCGTGTTGATGGGGATCCTCCTGGCCGGGTGCAGCAGCGTCGCGATTCCGCACGCCTATACCCAGGCTGATCTCAAGGCCGAGTGCGACCGACGCCGGGGCTGGTGGCGACCGGATGGCCTGATCGGCGGGTACTGCGACTTTCGCGGACCTTGAGGGGCATCTGCTAGACTTGAAGGCATGCGCGCGCTGCGGGTCCTCGTCGCGGACGATCAGGAGCACATGCGGGAACTGCTGGTGGAAGCGCTGGCGGCGGACGGACACACCGTGGATCCGGCCGAGGACGGGATGGCTGCGCTCAAACTCCTCGAGCATCAGACCTACGATCTGGTGGTGAGCGACCTGCAGATGCCGCAGGTGGACGGGCCCAAGCTCTACCAGGAGATCCGGCGCCTCAAGCCGAACGCGGCGCCCTTCTTCATCTTCATCACCGGCGAGGACGAGGCCCCGGGCTACGGGAAGTTCCTGACCGACTCCAAGGTGCCCGTGGTGTCCAAGCCGTTCAAGCTCAAGGAGTTTCGCCAGATGCTGGAGAAGCTGTTCCCCGGCTAGACGCCGTCTAGGGTCCCCGCCGGCCGAGCAGCCGCTCGGCGCTGGCCCAGTACTCACGTGCCTGTCGCGCGGCCTCGTCTCGCTCCATCGTGGTCTTCCGGCGCTCTGCCTCGTCCCGGATCGTGCTGAGCCGTTCCACCGCGGCCCGCTCCCGGTCCCACGCGTCTGTGGTGGCCACGAGCGCTTCGGCCGCCCGGAGCGCCGGATCGGCCATGACCCGCGCCGGCTCCCCCTCGAGCACTGCAGTGTTCCGCCGCTTCAGGTCGGCCATCTCGGCCTTCAGGGCCTCCGCCCCGGCGCCCGCATCGGCCTGTGTGGTCTTCCAGCGGGCCGACAGCGCGCGGCTCCGTTCCTGGAGACGCAGCAGATCCTGGCGCAGCCGCGTGGTCCCGTGCTCGCGGGCCTCGCCGAGCGACTCGCCGTAGGCGCTGGAGTCCGCCAGCGCGATCTCGAGGGAAGCGCGCAGCGCCTCGCGCTCGGCCGAGAAACGGTCCAGGCAGTCGAGTCCGATCTGCTGGCTCTGGAACAGCTCGGCGCCGGTTCGCGCGTTGGCGGTCGTGCGTGCTTCGAGCGCCTCGGCCTTGCGCGCGAGCTCTCGCCAGCGCTGGGCCTCGGCGCTCGAGCCCTCGGCGGCCGCCTGGTTTGCGCGGGAACGTAGTGCCTTGAGGTCGCTGGCGAGCGACGCGGTCCAGACGGGCTGGGTCGCGCCGGCCAGGCAGTGCTGCTCCTGGGCGCTATTCGCGGCCAGCCGGCCGCGAAGGCGGGCGATCTCCGCCGCGAGATCGAGCGTCTCACCCCACGCCCCGGCGGGCGACGTGGCGAGCACGATCAGCGTGATGACGAGAGGGCGTCGCAAGGACCAGCTCCTTACGCGAACAGCGACAGGCCGAGGGATACGATCGCGGCCACTCGCAGCAAGCCCGGCAATCCCAGTCTCCGCAGCATGGATCTCAGCCTCCTTGGCCTGTCCGTTTACATAGCAAGACGAAGGCCAGGGAATAGGCCAGTGAAATCAGTTGCTTGCGATGCATCCCGGTCCTCGGGCTCCCTCCAAATTTGTCAGGCGGCTCTTCGATTTCGGGTATGCCGCAGGAACAGCGTGCGCAATCGCTTCGTGGTATAAGCGCTCGTGCCCCAGCCCCAGACCTCCGCCGTCCGCGTCGAGGTGATCCGCGCCGATCCCGCGCTCGCGCTGCCCGACTACGCGCGCGCCGGCGACGCGGGACTCGATCTCCTCGCTGCCGCGACGGTGACGCTGCCACCCGGTGGCCGGGAGCTGGTGTCCACCGGCCTGCGCGTGGCGATTCCGGAGGGCTATGCGGGCCTGATCCTGCCGCGGTCGGGGCTGGCGCTGCGCGCCGGGGTTACCGTGCTGAACGCCCCGGGTCTCATCGATTCCGGCTACCGTGGCGAGATCGGTGTCCTGCTGATCAATCACGGCTCCGCCGCGGTAACCCTGGGGCGCGGCGAGCGAATCGCCCAGCTCGTGATCCAGCCGGTCGCGCGGGCGACGCTGGTGGAGGTGCGTGAGCTGGAGGGGAGTCAGCGCGGGGCGGGGGGATTCGGAAGCACCGGCACCTAGGCCCCGCGCCCCCCACAGGGGAAAGGGAGAGCTACTGGTTCAGCCGTCGCCTCCAGTGACCCAGGAGGCCCTGCGGCATGAAGATCACCATCAGGATGAACGCGATGCCCAGCGGGATCAGGTAGTACTCGGCCCAGAAGCGGGAGAGGCCCTCGCGGAGCAGCAGGAAGAACGCGGCGCCCACCACCGGGCCGACGAGCGTGCCCACGCCCCCCATGACGTTGAAGATGACCACCTCCCCCGAGACCGTGAAGAAGACGAAGTCCGGGGCGGCGAAGCGATGCTGGATGGCGTAGAGGACCCCGGAGAGTCCCGCGAACAGCCCCGAGAGCAGCACCGCCACGATCTTGTAGCGCTCCACGTGATACCCGATCGCCCGCGTTCTCGGCTCGTTCTCCCGGATCGACTGCAGCACCATCCCGAACGGGGACTGCGTGATCCGGCGCAGGGCGAGATACGACAGCGCAACGACCGCGAGGACGAACCAGTGCAGCGTCACCGTCGAGAAACGCCCGCTCCAGATCCCGGGAATCGTGAACGGCGGCTGGCTGAAGTACAGCCCGTTCTCGCCTCCGGTGACCTCCGTCCAGGTGAAGATGATGACGTAGAAGATCTGCGAGAAGACGAACGTGGAGATGGCGAAGTAGATGTCGCGCAGGCGGGTCGCGAAGTAGGCGACGAACACCGCCACCAGCGCGGCCGCCGCGAGGCCCACCACGAGGGCGATCCAGAGGTTGGGGGAGCGCATGACCAGCAGCGCGGCGGCGGCGCCGTAGAGGCCCAGCCCGAAGAAGGCGGAGTGCCCGAAGGAAACCATGCCGGTGTAGCCGATCAGGATGTCCGAGGACATCGCGAGCAGCCCCCAGATGAGGATCTCGGTGAGGAACTTCCGCCAGAACTCGGGGAGGCCGAACGGGGCGACCGCGAGCGCGGCCACCACGGCCAGGAAGACGAGCCAGAATCCGCGATGCGTCTGGGTGGCCATGAGCGTCACTTGGGGGTCGGCACGAACAGGCCGGTGGGCCTGAAGAGCAGGGTGAAGATCAGGACCACGAACGAGACGATGACCGCCTGGGAGGGGCTCACCATCAGCGAGGCGTACGCCTCCAGCAGGCTGATGAAGAGCGCGGCGAGGATGGATCCGCCCAGGTTGCCCATCCCGCCCACCACCACGACGCTGAAGGCGCGCAGCGTGAACTCGGCGCCCATGGTCTGGGTCACCGCGGCCAGGGGCGCGAACAGCACGCCGGAGGCCGCCGCCATGGCGGAGCCGATCGCGAAGACCCCGGTGTGGACCAGGGGCACCGGGATGCCCATCGCGGAGGCCATCACGCGGTCCTGGGTGGTGGCGCGAATCCAGATCCCGTACTTGCCGTACTTCAGGAAGAGATAGAGCGCGCCGATGATGGCGCCCGCCATCGCCGCGGCGCCCAGGCGATACCAGGGGTATTGCAGGTAGAACAGCTCGAACTGGCCCGGGATCGGCTGCGGGATGTTCTGGGCCGTCGGGCCGAACTGCCAGAGGGCGTATTTCTGAAGCACCAGGGAGACGCCGAAGGTCGCGATGATGGTGGTCAGGGGATCGCGGCCGATCAGGGGACGCAGCGTGGTGATCTGCAGCAGCGCCCCGAACGCCGCGATGACGATCGCCGCCACCAGGAGTCCTAGCCAGAAGTTGCCGGTCTGCGCGACGGTGACCGCGCCGGTGAACGCGCCCAGCATCACGAGGTCGCCGTGAGCGAAGTTGACCACGTCCATGATGCCGAAGATCAGGGTCAGGCCCGAGGCGACCAGCGCGAGCACCATGCCGTTGACGAGCCCGTTGACGGTCTGGACGAGAATCTGCTCGAACACCCCTCACACCCCCAGGTACTGGTGGATGACGGACGGGTCGGCGGTCAGGGCGGCCGAGGGCGCGTGGTGACGCATGAGTCCTTTCTCCATGATGTAGCAGCGGCTGGTCGCGCTGAGGGTCAGCCCGACGTTCTGCTCCACGAGTAGGATCGCGACGCCCTCGCGGTGGAGCCGTTCGATGATGTCGCGGATCTGCGAGACCATGCGCGGCATGAGCCCCTCGGTCGGCTCGTCGAGCAGGATGATCTTGGGCTCGAGCATCATCGCGCGCGCGATCGCCAGCATCTGCTGCTCTCCGCCCGACAGGGTGCCCCCGAGCTGATCCTTCCGCTCCCCGAGCACCGGGAAGCTCTCGTATACCTTGTCGAGGAGGTCCTTGCGCCGTACCTCGGTGAGGCCGCCCCGGTCGAGACCGGTCCGGAGATTCTCCATCACGGTGAGGAGCTTGAAGATCCGGCGGTCCTCCGGCACGTAGGCGATGCCGAGGTGGGCGACCTTGTGCGAAGGCATGCCCGTGATATCGCGGCCCTCGAACGTGATCCGCCCCTGGGAGGGCCGCACGAGCCCCATGATGCTCTTGAGAGTGGTGGACTTGCCCACCCCGTTGCGCCCGAGGAGCCCGATCACCTCGCCGGGCTGCACCTCCAGCGAGATCGCCGTGCAGGATGTGGCTCTTGGCGTAGTGGGTGTGGACGTCGGCCAGCGTGAGCATCAGCCCTTCAGGTAGACCTCCTGCACACGCGGGTTCGCCTGGATCTCGCCGGGTGTTCCCTCGGCGAGCACCTCGCCGTAGTGGAGCACGGTGATCCGGTGGGCCAGGCTCATCACCACCTCCATGTCGTGCTCGACGACGAGGATGGTGAGGTTCCGGGCGATGCGGCGCACCAGCTCGACGGTGGCGTGGGTCTCGGTCACGCTCATGCCCGCGGTCGGCTCGTCGAGGCACAGGAGCTGGGGCTCGGTGGCCAGCGCGATGGCGATCTCGAGATTGCGCTGCTCGCCGTGGGAGAGGTTGGCGGCGAGCTCGTCCTCCTTCCCGCGAGGCCCACCGCCTCGAGGACCGACCGAGCCCGGTCGATGAGATCGTGGAAGCTACCGGTGATGCCGCGAGGAGGCTCCAGCCGTGGTGCCGGGACTGGGCGGCGATGCGCACGTTCTCCAGCGACCGTCGCGCCGGGCAGGATGTTGGTGATCTGGTAGGAGCGGGCGAGCCCCTTGTGGGAGATCCGGTGCGGGGGCAGCCCCGCCACGTTCTCGCCGTTCAGGAGGATGCGCCCGCCGGTCGGGCGGAGCACGCCGGTCACGCAGTTGAAGAAGGTGCTCTTGCCGGCCCCGTTGGGGCCGATGATCGCGCGGATCTCGCCCCGCGCCACCGTGATGCTGACGTTGCCAACGGCGGTGAGGCCGCCGAAGCGCATGGTGAGGCCCTCGGTGCGAAGGATCGGCGTCCGCGGCGCCCCGGTCCGGCTGGACCGGGGCGCCCGTGCGTCTGCGAAGCGGTCACGCGGCTAGGCGAACTTGCACGCGGCCGGCACGACCGTCTTTTCCTTCGGGATGACGTCGAGGATCTTGAACTTCTTTCCGCGGACCTCGAAGATGAACTCGCGCACGAAGGCCTGGTGGTCCTCCTTGCGGAGCGTCTTGTCGCCCTGGGGGAAGTCGCTCGCCTCCTTGATCTCCAGGCCCTCGAGCGCCTCGATCAGCTTCATGGTGTCCTCGCGCCCGCGGAACTTGGACCGCTCCATGCCGACCTTGAGGAAGTTGACCGCCCTCGAAGTTGGACTGCACGTAGCGGTCGGGGGCGGGCGCTCGGGTCGACCGCCTGGAGCCGGGGCACCGACTCGTCGAGGAACCTCTTGTGATAGGGGGTGTTGAGCACGCCCTCCAGGACCGGCACGTAGCGGTCGATGCCCATGAAGCCGTCGGCCTTGGCCCCCATCGCGGGAAGGTTGGTGGGAACCGCGATGGCTCCGTCGCCCGCGATGCGCGCCTTCTTGGAGATGCCGAGGTCGAAGCTCTGGTTGACGAAGGAGATGCCCTGCGGGCCGAAGAAGATCCCGAAGAGGCCGTCGTAGGCGCCGCTGATCTTGCTGACAGGAACGGCGGTCATGTCCGCGGTGCCGAGCGGGACGCCGGTGGTCCCGGTGACCTCGCCGCCCAGCTTCTTGATCTCCTGCGGCGTAGGCGTCCCGGGTGGACTGGCCCCACGCGTAGTCCGCGTAGGCGATGTGCCACTTCTTGCCGACCTTGTTCACCAGGTACGGCGAGCCGCGGCCACCGCCTGGGACGGCGCGAAGTCGAACGGCCGGAAGGTGTAGCGGCTGCACTTGCTCGGGGTGATCGTGGTGTCGAGGCACACCGCTGATCATGTTGACCAGCTTGTGCTCCTCGTACACCGGCATGCAGGCCAGGCAGACGTTGGAGAGATAGCCGCCCGCGTGGGCGTCGATCTTGTCCTCGACGACGAGCTTCTCCGCCTTGCGCCGCCCGACGTCGGGCTTGGACTCGTAGTCGGCGACGATCAGCTCGATCGGGCCGGCCGTTGACGCCGCCCGCCTTGTTGATGCGCTCCACCGCCATCTGCACGCCCACGAGGGCGGTCTTGCCGCCGGCCGCCGCGGTGCCCGGACAGGGGCTGCAGCGTGCCGAGCTTGAAGGGCTTGGCCTGGCCGAACGCCGCGCGCCACGGCGCGGGCACGAGCATGCCCGGCGCCGATCGCGCCCGCCGCCGTCGCGCCCATCCCGAGCAAGCGCCGGCGCGTGGTCTTGCCGCTGTACCAGATGTCCTGCGCATCGTTGTCGTGATTCGTCATGGTGAAGGCCTCCTGTGACTGCGTAATCGGCTGCTCGAGTGAGAAGTTCCCGCCACTGCGGTCGAGCGCGTCGCCGAAGACCTCCAGGGTTTGCGCGCACCTCCGCCTCGCTGTGGACGAGCGACACGTAGAACTTCTGCGCCGCCTTGACCACCCCGCGGGTGAGCATCTCGCGGGTGAAGGCCGCGTGGAGGGCCTGGTCTGCGGACAGCGTGGCGCGGTAGTCGGTGATCGGCCGGTCGGTGAAGTAGATCTCGAACACCGGCGCCTCGCCCGCCACCTGAACGGGCAGGCCCGGCGCGCCGCGCGGCCGCCTCGAGCCCCTGCTTGAGGCGGTGCCGGTCGCGAACAGGCGCTCGTAGGTTCCGGGCCGGCGCAGCTCGGCGAGGGTGGCGAGCCCCGCCGCGGCGGCGATCGGATTGCCGTTCAGCGTGCCCGCCTGCTGGACGAACTCCGCCCTCGCTCGAGCTCCGGCGAGAAGTGCCGCATGATGTCGCGGCGGCCGGCCACCGCGGCGAGCGGGAAGCCGCCGCCGATGATCTTGCCGAAGGCGGCCAGGTCGGGCACGACGCCGTAGTATTCCTGGGCACCCCCGTAGGCGAACCGGAACCCGGTGACGATCTCGTCGAAGATCAGCGGCACGCCGTGCCGCGCGGTGATCTCGCGTACGCCCTGGAGGAACCCGGGCTCCGGCACGACCAGCCGCTGCAACGGCTCCATGATCACCGCGGCCAGATCGTCGTGGTGCGCCTCGATCATGGCCTGGGCCTCGGCCACGTCGTTGAAGGGCGCGACCAGCACCTCCCCCTGGATGGCGTGGGGAATGCCCGCCGAGTCCGGAGTGGGGGCGGGGAACGCCTTGGGCGCCCGGGGGCCCACGCTCATGAGGGAATAGTCGTGGACGCCGTGAAAGCCGCCCTCGAACTTCAGGATCTTGTCCCGCTGCCGGAACGCGCGGGCCACGCGGAGGGCGAAGAAGGTCGCCTCGCTCCCGCTGCCGCAGAACCGGACCTGCTCGGCGCACGGGACGGCCCGGCAGATCTCCTCGGCCAGCGCCAGGGTGGGCTCGCTGAGCTGGAAGTACGTGGTGCCCTTGCGGAGCTGGGTCTCGACCGCGGCGACCACCGCAGGATGGGCGTGGCCCAGCACGAGGGGGCCGCTGCCCAGGATATAGTCAATGTACTCGCGGCCCGAGAAGTCGTAGAGCCGCGGTCCCCGGGCCTCGCGGACGACGAAGGCCAGCTCCTGCGGAGCGTAGTACCCCCCCAAGACGCCCCCGGGGAGAACGCGCATCGCCGTCTCGAGTAGAGCTACTTCTTCAGGACTGCGGCCAGCCGGACCTGCCATTCCACCTCGCTGGGATGCGGAGATTGGACGGTCTTATACCGTGAAAACGCCCTCGGCCGCAAGGGTGCGCTTACTGCGCCTGCTCGGCCGGGAAGAGCCCGGAGCCGGACGCTCTAGGCCGAGAGGCCGGCCGCTCGGAGCGCCAGACGGATCCGGTGCCGCTCGTCGTCGGAGACGGGAGTGAGCGGGGGCCGCACGTGGGCGGCCGGGATGCGACCGAGGATCGCGAGGGCTTCCTTCATGCGATTGTGCATGTCCACGAAGGGCGGCGCGTAGAACACCTGGACGAGCGGCGCCAGCCGGTCGTTGATCGCCCGCGCCTCGTCGAGCCGGCCGGTCTGCACCGCCGCGAGCAGCGACGCCTGCAGATCGGCGGTCACGCTGCCCATGCCCGAGATGCAGCCGTCGGCGCCGATCATGAAGCTCGCCATCAGCGACATCGTGAAGGCCGAGAGCATCGCCACCGGCCGGCCCGCGCCGCGCAGCGCGCGCAGGTTCTTCTCGTACGACACGATGTCGTTCGACCAGTCCTTCACGCCCGCCACCGTCGGGATCTTGCACAGCTCGGCGAGCGTCTCGGGGCTGTAGCCGATCCCGGACACGGGCGGGTACTCGAAGACGATCAGCGGCAGGTCCACCGCGTCGGCGATGGTCTGGAAGTGGCGCAGCACCATGTCCGGCTTCTGCTGGGCGCCCCACATGAAGAGGGTCGGGGGGAAGACGAGCAGGCCGGCCGCGCCCGCCGCGCGCGCGTCTCGCGCCAGCTCCACCGCCTCGAGCGTCCCGTCCGAGTAGATACCGGTGACCACGGGCACCTTGCCCGCGATCTCGTCGAGGGCGATCGCCAGGGTCCGCCGGCGCTCCTCGGGCGTCAGCGAGGAGACCTCGGCCGCGTGGCCGTTGGCCACGATCCCGGTGACGCCGGGCGCGTCGACGAGCCAGCGAAGATGCCGGCGATAGGCCGGCTCGTCCACGGCCAGGTCGGCGGTGAAGGGCAGGAGATTGGCCGGCATGCACCCGTGGAAGCGGAGCCCGTTCGCCATGGCTAGGACTCTAGCATACCCGCGCCGTGGTCAACCTCGCGCCAGCTCGTCGGCCACTTCCTTGGCCGCGAGCACGCGCGCGTAGGCCCGGCGGATGATATCGAGCGTGGCGCGCTGGATCTCGGGCCACAGGGTGGCCACGCCGTCCTCGACCACGATCAGCCGGTACTCGCGGTTGAAGCCGCCGATCACGGTGCCAAGCACGCAGATGTCGGTCATCGTGCCGGTGATCACGAGCGTGGTGACGCCGCGCGCCCGGAGCGCGCCGTCCAGCACGGTGCCGTTGAACCCGTCGTAGTAGTGCTTGCGGATCACCAGCTCGTCCGCGCGCGGAGCGAGCTCGGGGATCACGCGCGCATTGTCCGCGCCCTCCAGGCACGAGGACGAGGGGAGGCCGAAGCCGGTGGGGGCCCCGGGGGTGGCCGGGCGGTGCTCGGGATGGAGTTCGCCCACCAGGAGGGGCGCCGCGGGTGAGTACGTGAACTCGGTGAAGACCACCGGGAGGTGCTTCTCGCGGAACACCGCGATCAGCTCCTGGATCCGCGGGATCACGTCGCGAGCCGGGGTGACCTCCATCGCCTGGCCCTCCTCCACGAACGCGCGCTGCATGTCGACGACGAGCAGCGCGGTGTGCGTGGGGTCGAGGGGGAGGGTCTTGCTGAAGAGCTCGTCGCGGTGCATCGTGCTTTCGGTTACCTCAGCGCGCTTTCTTGCATCCCTTCGTCGCGGTGCCCCGGATCTTCGTTTACTTCCTTAAGCTCTTTGTATCCGTTCGGCTCGCCTTCGGCTGCGCCTCACCGTGCCACTGCATTCCGCGCAACCGTTTACTGCTACCAGGCGGAGACCGAGAACGCGTTGGGGATGTGTCTGATCGCCTTGACCGCGCCTTCATCGTTGAAGATCACCGAGACGACGTCGAAGCGGCAGGAGACCTGCCGGAGCCGTTTGAGCTTGAGATAGCCGTGCGCCAGCTTGCCCAGCCGGTTCTGCTTGCGCGTGTTCACCGCGGCCTGCGGCGGATCGCCCTCGGCGGCGCGGCGGGTCTTGACCTCGACGAACACGAGGGTCTTGCCCTCCTTCGCCACGAGATCGATCTCCCCCGCGCGGGTCCTCACGTTTCGGTCCAGAATCGCGAGCCCACTGCGCGCGAGGAAGCGGGCCGCTTCTTCCTCCCCTCTGACGCCGGTGATCTTCCTGGTGTCGGTCGGCACGTTCACGACTCCTTAGTCAGCCTCGATCCATTGAAGCTCGCGGCTTGAAAACAGCGTCATCTGGTTCCAGATTCCCGCGAAGGTGCGCCGGTGCAGCGCGCACGGCCCGTGCTGCTCGAGCGCGCTCCGGTGCTCGGGCGTCGCGTACCCCTTGTGTCGCCCGAATCCGTAGATCGGGAACTCGCGATCCGCTTCTTCCATGATCCGGTCCCTCGTCACCTTGGCGATGATGGAGGCCGCCGCGACCGAGGCCGACCGCCGATCGCCTTCCACCAGGTTCCGCTGCGGGCAACGCAGCCCTGGTACCGTCACGAAATCCGTCAACACCAGCTCCGGCTCGACCCCCAGCGCACCGAGCGCCTGTCCCATCGCCAGCCGCGTGGCCTGCAGGATGTTGATCCGGTCGATCGTCAGGTGATCCACGATCCCGATCCCCACCCTCACCGCGCGCTCGCGAATCACCTCGAAGAGCCGCTGCCGCTCCTCCGGCAGGAGCCGCTTCGAATCGTCCACTCCCGCGATCCGTGCGCCCGGCGCGATCACCACCGCCGCCGCGACCACCGGTCCCGCCAGCGGGCCCCGTCCCGCCTCGTCCACGCCCGCCAGGCAGGTGATGCCCCGCCGCCACGCGGCGCTCTCGAAGTGGTAGGGCGCGCCCACCGTCAGGGCCCGATTTTAGCTCTCGCCGGAGGTGGGCACTTGGGCGAATCGCTTCTCCTTGAGCCGCGCCGCCTTGCCGACCAGCTCGCGGAGGTAGTAGAGCTTGGACCGGCGCACCGTCGCCCGCTTCATCACCTGGATCTTGTCGATCCGCGGCGAGTGCACCGGGAACGTGCGCTCCACGCCGACCCCGTAGGAGATGCGCCGCACCGTGAACGAGGCGCCGGTGCCGCCCCCGCGGCGGCGGATGCACACCCCCTCGAACGCCTGCAGGCGCTCCTTCTCGCCCTCGACCACCTTCACCATCACCTTGACGGTGTCGCCGGGCCGGAAGCCGCCCCGGTCCTTCTTGAGATCACCCGCTTCCACGATTCGGATCGCTTCCATGATATGACGCTCCTTGCTCGATGATTAGTCCAGGAGATCCGTCGGCGTCCGGCCCTGCCGGAACGCGTCGGTCCACTTCTGCTCCTCCGGGGTGAGATCGGCGGTCTCCAGGAGATCCGGCCGGCGCTGCCACGTACGCCACAGCGACATCAGGGCGCGCCAGCGGGCGATGCGGCCGTGATCGCCCGAGCGCAGCACCTCGGGCACGGCCGCGCCGCGAAACACCTCGGGTCGCGTGTACTGCGGGTGCTCGAGGAGCCCGCCGCGCGAAGGAATCGCGCGCGGGCGCGTCCTCGTCGCCCAGCACGCCGGGCAGCAGGCGCGTGACCGCGTCCGACACCACCAGCGCGGCCGGCTCGCCCCCGGTCAGCACATAGTCGCCGATGGACAGCTCCTCGTCCACGAGCTGCTCGCTGACCCGCTCGTCCACTCCCTCGTAGCGGCCGCAGACGAGCACCAGGTGGGGCCGGCGCGCCAGCTCCCGCGCCACCACCTGGCTGAAGCGGCGACCGGCCGGGCCCAGCAGGATCACGCGCGGGGGCGGCCGACCCAGCCGCCCGCAGGGCTTGGATAGCCGCGGCGAGCGGCTCCGGCTTGAGGATCATGCCGCCGCCGCCGCCGAAGGGCGGCTCGTCGGTCACCCGGTGCCGCCCGCTGGCGTGCTCCCGGAGGTCGTGCACGCGGATGTCCACGAGGCCGCGCGCGCGGGCGCGCCCCAGGATCGACTCGGCGAGCGGCGCCTCGAGCATCCCCGGGAACAGGGTGACGATGTCGATCCTCACAGGTCCAGCAGCCCTTCCGGCGGATCGATCACGATCCGACGATCCGCCACGCTGACTTCCACCACGATCTCCGGCACCGCAGGGATGAGCCTCCGCTGGGCGCCGTCGTCCACCAGCCACAGCTCCTGCGCGCCCGACTCCACCCCCACGAACCGGCCCACCGCGCGCCCGTCGCGCGTCTCGACCACCGCTCCCTCGAGCTGCCACGGGTAGAAGCTGCCGTCCACGGGAGGCAGGGCCTCCTCCCGGGTCACCGCGAGCAGCCGCCCGCAAAACCGACGGGCCGCCTCCGGCGAATCCACCCCGTCCATCCGGAGGTAGACGGTGTCTCCTTCGAACCGGCAGGACGCGATGCGGCACGGCTCGCGCCGGTCCACCTGGGGCTCCCACAGCGTGCACGACATGAGAGCCTTGAACCGCTCGCGGGGCCGGTCGGTGAGCGGACGCACCTTGACCTCGCCACGGAGCCCGTAGGGCCGCAGCACCTCGCCGATCGTCACGAGCGGCGCTCCCGTCACCGGATCCCCTAGGCCTTGACGGCTCCCGCGGCGCTCCGCGCCCGCGCCAGCAGGTGCTTCACGGTGTTAGAGGGCTGGGCTCCCTTGGCTGATCCACGCCTGCGCCTTCTCGACCTCGATCTTGATCGTCGGCGGGTTCGTGAGCGGGTTGTAGTGCCCGAGCACCTCGATGAACTTGCCGTCCCGCGCCGCGCGCGAGTCCGCCACCACCACGCGGTATGCCGGCTTCCGCGTCGTTCCCGTCCGTCTCAGCCTGATGTGCACCGCCACTGGTCACCTCTCTCTGTTCGGTTGTCGTGATCTGCGTAGGTCCGGGGGCTCAGCGCGGCAGGAAGGGCAGGGCGCCCTTGAACTTGCCCATCCGCCCCTCCATGTTCTTGAGCCCCTTCATCATCTTCTTGAGCTGGGCATACTGCTTGAGTAGCCGGTTCACGTCGGAGACACTCGTCCCGCTACCCCGCGCGATGCGGGCCGCCGGCTGCCGTTGATGACCGACGGCTCGCGCCGCTCGTGCGGCGTCATCGAGGCGATGATGGCGCTCGTACCGGTCCAGCTCCTGCTCCTCGCCCGACATCTCCTTGGGCAGCCCCTTGGCGCCCTTGAAGAACGGCACCATGTCCATGAGCTGGCCGAGCGGGCCCATGGAGCGGAGCTGCTGGAGCTGGGTCGCGAAGTCCTCCAGCGTGAACGCGTCGTCGCGGATCTTCTGGGCAAGCGCTTCCGCCTGCTCCGGCGTCGACGGTGGCCTGGGCCTTCTCGACCAGCGACAGGACGTCGCCCATGCCGAGGATGCGCTGCGGCCAGCCGGTCCGGATGGAAGGGCTCGAGCGCTTCCGTCTTCTCGCCCACGCCCACGAAGGCGATGGGCCGGCCCGTCACCTGGCGGACCGAGAGCGCGGCGCCGCCGCGGGCGTCGCCGTCCATCTTGGTCAGGATCACCGCGTCGATGCCGATCGCGGCGTTGAACTTCTCGGCCACCGTCACCGCGTCCTGGCCGGTCATGGCGTCCACCACGAGCAGGACGTGGTGCGGACCGACCGCGCGCTTGATCGCCCGCAGCTCCTCCAGCATCTCCTCGTCGATGTGCAGGCGCCCCGCGGTGTCCAGGATCAGGGGCGAGAGGCCCGCGCCGCGCCGCCTCGTCCCGGGCCGCCGCGCAGATCGTCCACCGGCCGCTGCGTGGCCTCGCCCACCACCGGGATGCCGAGCTGGGCGCCGAGCGTCCTGAGCTGGTCGATCGCCGCGGGCCGGTAGACGTCGGCCGCGGCCAGCATCGGATGCTGGCCCTGCTTCTGGAAGTGGCGGGCCAGCTTCGCGGCGCTGGTCGTCTTGCCGGAGCCCTGCAGGCCGACCAGCATCACCACCGTGGGCGGATGGGGTGCCATCGCCAGGCGGTGGCCGGAGCCGCCGAGCAGCTCGACCAGCTCGTCGCGCACCACCTTGACCACCTGCTGGCCGGGCGTCAGCGACTGGAGCACGTCCTGCCCGACCGCCTTCTCGCTGCACGCGGTCGATGAAGCTCTTGACGACCTTGAAGTTGACGTCGGCCTCGAGCAGGGCCACGCGCACCTCGCGCAGGGCCTCCTGGATGTTCTCCTCCGTCAGCCGGCCGTAACCCGCGGAGCCGATCGAGGATGCCGGTCAGACGAGTGGTCAGGCTGTCGAGCATGCGCGTTCTTCCACCAGGGGACAGTTCGTGGAAACGCTAAAGGATACTGCGAGCGCTGGAAAAAGTCAAGCCCTTCTCGGTACTTCCGACGCACTCCTGCAGCGTCGACCAGCGCGGCGCCCGGATCGGGGGCGCCGAACACGGCCGACCCGGCCACCAGCACGTCGGCCCCGGCCTGGGCCAGCGCGGCCGGCATTGTCGGTCTTGACCCCGCCGTCCACCGAGATCAGCGACCGGCCGGCCGGCGAGCATCACTCTGACTTCGGCGGATCTTTCGTAGGCGGTCGGGATGAACGACTGGCCGCCGAAGCCCGGGGTTGACCGACATGACCAGGACCAGGTCGAGGTCGTCCAGCACGTACTGGAGGACCCCGGGCGGGGTGGAGGGGTTGAGCGCCACCCCGGCCCGGGCCCCGGCCTCCCGGATCACGGGCAGCGCCCGCTCGAGGTGCGGGCAGGCCTCCGCGTGCACCGTGACCTAGTCCGCGCCGGCCTTCACGTACGTCTCCACCCAGCGCTCGGGCTCCTCGATCATCAGGTGCACGTCGAGGGGGAGGCGGGTCCGCTTCCGGATCGGACTCGATCACCGGGCGGCCCGATGGTGAGATTGGGCACGAAGTGGCCGTCCATGACGTCCACGTGGAGCAGGTCCGCTCCCGCCGCCTCCACCCGCGCGATGGCCTCGCCCAGCGCGGCGAAGTCGGCGGACAGGATGCTGGGTGCGATCTTCATGATGCGACGACCTTACTCCAAAGCGGCGGGAGCCGCAAAGGGCGTCAGGTTCTCGGCAGCCGGCATCAGCCGCACCGCGGTGAAGCCGTCGGTTCCGTGCACGTGAGGCAGGCAGCGAATCACGCCGTCCGGCGCCGGGCGGCACCGGGAAGCGCGGCGGGTGGATCCACACGCCAGTCGGGATGCTCGTCGAGGAAGGCCCGTACGACCTCATCGTTCTCCTCGGGCTCGAGCGAGCAGGTGGCGTAGACCAGGCGTCCGCCCGGCTTGGCGAGCTCCGCCGCGGCGGTGAGAATGCCCCGCTGCTTCTCGGCGAGCCGGCCGAGCTCCGTCTCCTCCCGCTTCCACTTCACGTCGGGATTGCGGCGCAGCACGCCCAGGTTCGAGCAGGGCGCATCGACCAGCACCCGGTCGCAGCGGTTCTTCCAGCGCCCCGACACCGAGGCCACGCCGCCCGCGTGCGCCTCGACGATGGAGACCCCGAGCCGGGACACCGCCTGGGTCAGGAGCCCGAGCCGCCCCGCGTGCGGATCCATGGCGATGATGCGCCCACGATTGGCCATGAGCTGGGCCAGGTGGGTGGTCTTGGTCCCGGGCGCGGCGCAGGTGTCCGCGACCAGCTCACCCGGCTGTGGATCGAGCAGGCGCGCCGTCAGCATGGACGCCTCGTCCTGGATCGCGCACCAGCCCGCCGCGAAGGCGGCCCACCGGCCGATGCCGCCCCGGCGCACGGTGAGGCCCTCCGGCGCGAGCGGCGTGGGATCCGTATCGGCCAGCTCCTCGTCCCGGAGCCGGGTCGCGAGGTCTTCGCGCGAGATGCGCAGGGTGTTCGCGCGGATGGTCACGGGTGGGCGCTCGTCGAGCCCTTGCATGAGGCGTTCCGCCTCCGGGAGCCCGTAGCGGGCGATCCAGCGCGCAGCCATCCAGTCCGGAAACGACCAGCGGATCGCGGCCGCCTCGACCGGAGCGGCGGGCAGTCGGGGCGGGGCGGGCGCCCGCGGTGAAGGCCCGCAGCACCGCGTTGACGAATTCCGCGGGGCCCGGGTTGCGAGACTTGAGCCGGGCGATGCTCACCGCCTCGTCGACCGCGGCCCAGCGCGGGACGCGATCGAGAAAGAGGAGCTGGTACGCGGTGAGGCGCAGTACCGCGCGCACCCAGGGATCGAGCTTGGCGAGCGGGCGGTTGAGATGCGGGGTGAGGCGCCAGTCCAGGTGGCGACGCCAGCGCAGGGTGCCGTAGACGATCTCGGTGCAGAGCCCCGCGTCCCGAGCGTCGAGGCGCGCGCGATCGAGCGCGGCCTCGAGTGCGAGATCGGCGAAGGCGCGGTCCCGCTCGACCCGGACCAGGATGTGCAGCGCCTCGTATCGGGCCTGGGAGACCGGGCCCGCCTTGAGAATCGGGCTCACGAGGCGGGCTCGGTCACGCGGGCGCCCGCCGACAGGCGGGCGCCGCGGAGGAAGTCGGGCCACCGCATCGCCTTGCGATTTTCCGGCTGGACGTCGAGCGGGACGAGCAGGCCGTCGCCGGTGGCGATGGCGAGGGTGGAGGGAGTGGCGACGAGGGTGCCGGGGGCCGCGGCGGCGCCGGACGCGGCAACCGCGGTCGCGCGCCAGACCAGAAGCCGGCCGGCCGGCGTCATGAGCGCGGCGCCCGGCCACGGGTTACAGCCGCGCACGCGGTTGACGAGATCGCGCGCGGGCTCGGCGGGCCGCAGCCAGCCGTCTTCCTTCTTGAGTCGGGGCGCCAGCGTGGCCTTCGTGTGATCCTGCGGAATGCGAGGCAGCGTGGCGACGCCCTCGAGCGTTCCCAGCAGGAGCCGTGCGCCGATCTCCGCCATCCGGGTGGAGAGCTCACCGGCCGTCTCCTCGGGGCCGATCGGCGTCGCCTCGGTCAGGAGCACGTCGCCGGTGTCCATGCCCGGGTCCATCTGGAATGTGGTGATGCCGGTCTCCGTCTCGCCGCGCATGATGGCCCAGGCGATCGGCGCCGCGCCGCGGTAGCGGGGCAGCACCGAGCCGTGGACATTGATGGAGCCCTGCACCGGCACGTCCAGGACCGCCTTGGGCAGGATCTGGCCGAAGGCGGCGACCACCGCCACGTCGGCCCGGTACTCGGCCAGGCGCTCCGGCCAGCCCGCGTCGCGAAGCCGCGGCGGCTGTAGCACCGGCACCGAGGCCGTCGAGCGCGCGCTGCTTCACCGGGGAGGCCGTCACGGTGCGCCCGCGGCCGGCCGGCTTGTCGGGCTGGGTGATGACCGCCACCACCTGGTGGTGCGTCAGCAGAGCCTCGAGCGTGGGCAGGGCGAAGGCCGGCGTGCCGTAGAACAGAACGCGCAGCCGGGATTCGCTAGAGCGCGAAGGCGTGGTTCCCCGTCTCCTTGGGGAAGCCTTCCTTCTGGATCTTCTTCTTGATGCGGTCCCGGGTCACCGGAGGCAGCCGATCGATGAAGAGCACGCCGTCGAGGTGATCCAGCTCGTGCTGGACGATCCGGGCCTTGAGCCCGGTGGCCTCGAACGAGACCGGCTTGCCGTCCGCGTCCGTGGCCTTCACCGTGATCGTCTTGCTGCGCTCGACCACGCCGAAGATTCCCGGAAGCGAGAGGCAGCCTTCTTCCTCGCGAATGGTCCCGCTGCGGCTCTCGATCTCCGGATTGATCAGGGCCTGCGCGCCACCCTTGCCGTCGTCCATCACGAGAATGCGGTACGGGAGCCCGACCTGGGGCGCGGCCAGCCCGATGCCGACCTGGTGCCACATGGTCTCGGTCATGTCCGCGATGATCCGCTTGATCTCGGCGGTAATGTCGCGCACCGGGGCGGCCACCTGACGCAGGACCGGGTCGCCGTAGAGCCTCACCGTGAGCAATGCCACTGTCCCATCCCCTCTCTGGGCCGTGTCGCTAGCCGTTGGACTGCGGATCCATCTCTATTTCTACCATACCGCTCGCGCGCCGTCGCCGCCCGAGGAAGGGCTCGAGCGCCGGCGCCAGGAGGCGCGGCAGGTCGGCGGGGCCCTTGATCACGAAGCGCCAGCGGCTCTTGCGCCCGCGCGGCGGGGTCACCGAGACGGGAGGATAGATCGTGAGGCCTCCGATGCCGCGGAGGGCCGTCGCGCACTCGGCGACGAGGGCCCGCACCTGGCCGTCCTCCCCGCCGCGGGCCGAGACCTCGGCGAGCCGGCGATACGGCGGGTAGCCGAGCTCGGCCCGGAACTTGAGCTCCTCCTCGTAGAAGCTCGCGCGATCCTGCGCCTGCACGGCCCGGATCGCGTAGTGCTCTGGATGCTGGGTCTGGATGATGAGGCGTCCGCCCGGCGTCACCGATTCTGCGGCGGCCCACAGGAGCTGCCAGGTCCGCTCGCCCGCGCGGAAGTCCGGCACCCGCAGCAGCCCGTCGAGGGCGACGAAGCCGACGCAGCCGACCGACCGCCGGGGTAGCGCGCGGAGCAGGGCGGGCGTGCCGACGAGCACCTGGGCCTCGAGGTCCTGCCGCGAGACGGTCAGCCGCGGAAAGCGTCGAGCGACCGAGGCCTGGACGCGCTCGGGATCCCAGCCGGACGGGGAGAGCCGATGACCGCCGCACGCCGGGCAGTGGTCGGGGGGTGGATCGGCGCGCGCGCACAGCGGGCAGCGGAGCGCGCTCCGGTCGCGGGCGAGGGACAGGGCCACGCCGCAATCCGGGCAGCGAAGCACGGTGCCGCACTCGTGGCAGGCGAGCGCGGACGTCCGGCGGCTGACGATGAGGACGGCCCGGCGGCCCCGCCGCGACATGTCCTCGATGGCGCGTGTCAGCGGCAGGGTGAGCGGGTGGTTCCGGAGGATGCCCCGCGTGTCCGCGGTGATGACCTCCGGCCAGGAAGCCGGGGGCGCGTCCGGCCGTACGATCCGGCCCTGGCGCGCGTGCCACCAGCTCTCGGCCGACGGGGTGGCGGAGAGCAGGAGCAGGCGGCTGCCGTCGAGCTCGGCCCGGCGCCGGAGCAGATCGCGCGAATGCAGCCGCGGGGCGCCGGGCGGCTTGTGGGCCGGATCGTGCTCGTCGATCAGCGCCAGCACCGCGGGCGGGGGCAAAGGCGCCAGCAACGCCGACCGCGTGCCGACCACGACTCGGCTGCGCCCGCGGGCGGCCGCGAACCAGGCCCGGCGGCGCTCCGCCCCGGAGACGCCGCTGTCGAGCCGGGGCGCATCGAGCCGCTGCGCCCAGCGCGCGGCCGCCTCGCGGTCGGGCGTGATGACGAGCGCCGCGCCGGGCTCGCGCTCCAGGCACTCGACGAGCCGGTCCTCGCGCCGCTCGTCCGTCCAGAGCTCCGCCGCGCGCGTGGGGCCGGGCGCGGGGGCTGCAGGCGCCGACACCGTCTCGGCGGCGCCCCCGCGCGGGGGCGGCGGCAGGAGCGAGAGCAGGGTCGACCCCCACGACGACAGGCTCTCGCCGGCGGCCCAGCGGCCCAGCTCGAGGCCGGCCTCGGAGAGCACGGGCACCGGCTCCACCGCGCGCTGCAGCGGCTTCAGCCCGGCCGCGTCGCCATCGCGGAGCCCGACCACCACGCCGACCCGCGCCCGGCCCTGGAGCGGCGCGCTGACCCGCTGCCCCCGGGCGACCACCAGACCCGCCGGAACCACATACGAGAACGCGTGGTCGATCGGAATATCAAAGACTATGTCCGCGATCACTCGACTACGAGTGTCCGCCAACTGGGGGAGTGCGGGGGCCATTTCTGGGCCCCCGCATATGGAGAGCCTGAAGAACTAGACGAGTATCCGCTGGACACGCTCTATCGCGACCCGTCGCCGGAGCGCGCGTCGTACTCCCGGCGCGCGAGCTTGAGATCGTCCCAGGCCATGCGCCGGAACTCCGGACCGGGATTGCGGAGCAGGAAGGCGGGGTGGAAGGTGGGCACGAGCACGCTCGCCCGGTACTGATACGTCTTGCCGCGCAGCCGCGTGATGCCCTCCTTGGTCCCGAGCAGGGTCTGCGCGGCGAAGTTGCCGAGCGCCAGGATCACGTGCGGGCCGATGGTGTCGATCTGGGCCATCAGGAACGGGCTGCAGGCCGCGACCTCGTCGGGCTCCGGGTTGCGGTTGCGCTCGGGCCGGCACTTCACCACGTTGGCGATGTAGCAGTCGCGCTCGCGGTCGAATCCCACGGAGGCCAGCATCTTGGTGAGGAGCTGCCCGGCGCGCCCGACGAAGGGCAGCCCCTGCTTGTCCTCTTCCTCGCCGGGCCCCTCGCCCACCACCATGAGCCGCGCCCGCGCATTGCCCGAGCCGAACGCGACGTTCGTGCGGCTCTTGCAGAGCTTGCATAGCTGACACCCCTGTCGTGCGCGCTCCTGCTCCCGGAGGCCGTCGGCCGGATCGGGGAACGGGACGGTAGCGAGCGCGACGTCGCGCAGCCCCAGCTCGCGGTGGTGCCGGAGCGTGTCCGCCAGACCGCGCAGGGCCAGGGCCACGGCCTCCCGCGGGTCGCTCATCGGGCTAGTGGGCGGCGCGGTCGGAGGCGGGGGAGCGATCGGCGGCGCGCAGCCCGAGCACGCGATCGAGAATCGCGTCGGCGACTTCTAGCTTGTTCATCCTGGGCAGATCGTTCACGCCGCCCCACCGGTCGAGCAGGGTCACCTGATTGTCCTCCGCGTCGAAGCCGATGCCTTTCACGCTGACGTCGTTGGCCACGAGCAGATCCACACCCTTGGCCCGCAGCTTCGCGGCCGCGTTGGCCCGCACGTCGTTGGTCTCGGCCGCGAAGCCCACCAAGAACGCCCGGCCCTTGCGGGCGGCCAGCTCCTTGAGGATGTCGGGATTGGGCGCGAGATCGAGCGTGAGCCCTTCGTCCTTGCGCGATTTGATCTTGGTCGCGCTCGGCTGCTTGACGCGGTAGTCGGCCACCGCGGCCGCCTTGATGACGATGGTGGCGCGCTCGAGGTGCTGCAGCGCGGCCTCGCGCATGTCCTCCGCGGTCTGCACCGGCACGTACACCGCGCCGGCGGGCGGGGTCAGGGTGGTGGGCCCCGAGATCAGGATCACCTCGGCGCCGCGGCGCAGCGCGGCGGTCGCCACCGCCTGGCCCATCTTCCCGGACGAGCGATTCGAGATGTAGCGCACCGGATCGATGGGCTCGCGCGTCGGCCCCGATGTCACCAGCACCCGCTCGCCGGCCAGGTCGCGCCGCGGGGCCAGGAGGCGCTCGAGCGCTTCCATGATGGCGTCGGCTTCCGGCAGCCGGCCCCGGCCCGAGAGTCCGGAGGCGAGTGCGCCCGCGTCGGGCTCGAGCACCGTGACCCCGCGCCCGCGCAGCGTCGTCACGTTCGCGGTCACCGCGGCGTGATCCCACATGCCGCCGTCCATCGCGGGCGCCATCAGCACCGGGCATCGGACCGCGAGCAGGAGGGTGGTGAGGAAATCGTCCGCGATGCCGTGGGCGGCCTTGGCCAGCAGGTTGGCGGTGGCGGGGGCCACGATCAGGGCGTGGGCCCGCTCGGCGAGGGCGACGTGCTCGACCGCCTCCGCGCTCTGCGGATCGAACAGGTCGGCGAGCACCGGCCGGCCGGAGAGCGTGCGGAAGGTGAGGGCCCCCACGAAGCGCTCGGCGTGTCCGGTGGTGACCACCGTGACCTGCGCCCCGGCGCGCGTCAGCTCGCGCAGCAGGAAGACCGCCTTGTAGGCGGCGATGCTGCCGGTGACGCCGAGGATCAGCTCTTTGTTGTGAAGGGTCATGGTTGCGTCCGCTTTACCGTATGTGAGATCTACCGTCTAAGTCTTTAGACTCTATTTAATGCGGGGGCCCAGAAATGGCCCCCGCACTCCCCCAGATGGCGGACACTCGTTTCAGACTTCTGGGCTCTTGCTTTGGCCTTGCTTTGTGCTCGTTTCAGACTTTCGAAGTGTCTTCCTCTTTCACCCGGTAGCCGACCCGGGACTCGGCGATCTCTTCGAGGGCGTTGCTGGTGGGCTTCTTGTGACGGCTCTCGACCTGGGACTTCGCGCCGCGATTGAGCTGCCGCGCGCGCTTGGCCGCGAGCACCACGAGCATGTAGCGGTTGGAGACGTTGTCCAGGGACTTTTCAAGCGACGGGAACGCCATCAAGCGGGTACCTCCATGTCGGGGAATCTGAGAGTCAGTCGGCTCGTGCGGCAGCGCTCGGCCTGGATGATGGTCGCGAGCTGGTCCACCGCGTCCTTCACGTCACGGTTGATGATGAGGTAATCGTACTGGCGCCACGCCGCGATCTCTTCCCGGGCGCGGCTCAGCCGCCGTGCGATGTCGCCGGCGGAATCGCTCTTGCGCTCGCGCAGCCGGGCCTCGAGCTCGGCCATCGAGGGCGCCATGATGAAGACCGACACCGCCTCCGGATACCGCTGCCGGAGCTGCCGCGCCCCGTGGGTGTCGATGTCGAGCAGCACGTCGAGGCCCCGGCTCAAGGCGCCTTCGAGGGCCTTCGCGGGCGTGCCGTAGTGGTGGCCGTGCACCTGGGCCCATTCCGCGAACTCGTCGCGAGCGCGCATGGCGGTGAACTGCCCCTCGGAGACGAAGAAGAAGTCGGTGCCCTCCTTCTCCCCGGGGCGCGGATCGCGCGTGGTGTGGGAGACGGAGTAGTAGAGCTCGGGGACGAGCGAGCGCACCTCGTGGCAGAGCGTGGTCTTGCCCGCCCCCGACGGGGCCGACACGACCACCAGCGTGCCGCGGCGCTTGATCAGCTGCACGCGCGAATCCAGGTCGTGTTATTCAAGATTCGCCACCTGCTCGCGCATCTTCTCGAGCGTCGACTTGGCCGCGATCACCGCCTGCGAGATCTCCAGATCGTCCGCCTTGGAGCCGATGGTGTTCACCTCGCGGTTGATCTCCTGGATGAGGAAATCGAGCGTGCGGCCCACCGGGCCGTCACCGGTCAGCAGGGCGCCGAGCTGGGTCAGATGGGCCCGCAGGCGCGCCAGCTCCTCGCTCACGTCGGTCTTGTCCGCCCACACCGCGACCTCGGTGGCGAGCCGCGACTGGTCGATGTCCGCGCCGGTCAGCATGGCCTGCATCCGCTCACGCAGCCGGCCGGCCCGTCGCTCGACCGCCATCGGGGCGCGCTGGGCCACCGTGTCCACGTGGGCGGCCAGCGTCGCACCGAGGCCGAGCAGTTCCTGGCCGAGGGCCCGGCCCTCGGTCTCGCGGCGCTCCACCAGTTCGGTCAGCGCCCCGCTGAGGGCCCGTTCGAGCAGCGGCCACGCTTCCTCGGCCGACAGCGGTGCCTGCTCCTCGCGTGACAGCACGCCCGACTGGCCCATCACCCAGCCGAGCGATGGGCCGTCTCCGAGATCGAGGGCCGCGGCGAGCGTGCGCGCGGCTTCGGCGTATTCTTTGGCCTGGGCCAGGTTGACGGTGAGCGGATTCAGCACGCTGCCTTCGGGCGCGGTGAACGTCGCGCTCACGTCCACGCGGCCGCGCTGCACGGCGGCCTGGATCAGCCGGCGCGCGTCAGCTTCGAATGAACCCAGGACCCGGGGCAGCTTGAGGGACACATCGAGGTGCCGGTGGTTCACCGACTTGCACTCGACGGAGAGGATGGTGCGCGCCCCCGCCGCTTCCGCCCGCCCATACCCGGTCATGCTGCGGATCATCGCTCGCTCGAAGGTCGGACGGTGGAGGTGAGGGGGAACTCCCGCGCTGCCATCACCGGACGATAGCCCAAAAAACCTTATGTGTCAATGTCTTTGGGCCAATCTGGCGTTGACAGCCCGGGCCGCCGGCATGTACAGTGCCTGGCAGTTTTCTCGCAGTTTTCCCAAGGAGGGGACCAATGTCGGAGCAGCCGCAAGGGGCGCCCTGGACGCGCCGAGAGTTCTTGAAATCCACGGCGGTGGGGGGCGCGCTGGCCGTCGGGGGGGCGTGGTCGGGGCCGGCGTGGGGCCAGGGCCTGAAGGGCATCTCGGCCTCGCACAGCGTCTCGACCTTCGTCTACGGCCAGCACCTAGTGGCCGCCCAGAAGAAGCTCTTCGAGGAGGAAGGGGTCAAGACGCCGGACTTCGTGGTCCCCGGGGGCGGGGCCAAGGTCGTGCAGGCGCTCGCCGCGGGCCAGGTGCTGTTCGCGCTCGGCGACTCCAACCACCCGCTCAAGATCACCGAGAAGGGCAAGGACGCGCTGATGGTCTTCGCGACCGACACGCGCTGCTCGTACGCCAACATCGTGGTGCGCAAGGAGCTGTGGGACAAGGGCGTGAAGACCGTCGAGGCCCTCGCCGACCAGAAGCTGGTGGGCCGCAAGGCGGTGGTCGCGGCCACCGCGATCGGCTCCGGCACCTATGTGTACGGGGTGTATGTCCTGCAGAACGTCAAGGGCGGGGACGGCAAGCCGGTGAACGATCACGTGGAGTGGGTGGGCGGGGGTGCCTCGACCACGATGCTCGGCGGCCTCAAGGCGGGCAAGTTCGACGCGATCATGGCGGTGCCGGAGTGGCAGCAGGCGGCGGTGGAGGAAGGCTTCGGCAAGCCGATCTACGACATCCAGGACGAGAAGGCGTGGAACCAGGTCTTCGGCGGGCCCATCCCGGTCACGGTAGGCTACGTGCTGAAGGAAACCGTCGAGAAGTCGCCCGATCTCGTGCAGGCCTACGTCAACGCCTGCTACCGCGCGCAGCAGTGGATCCGCCGCGCGAAGGACGACGAGGTCACCGACCTGCTGTGGAAGCCGTACATGGAGACCTTCAAGCGCGAGGTGGTGCTGGAGTCCGTCCGCTACTACCGGACGATCTTCGACTGGGACTTCGTGATCGAGGAGCGAGACTACGAGCGCGGCATGAAGGTGTGGGTGCCCACCGCGGTGGACAAGCCGATCCCGTACAAGCAGGCGGTGGACATGAGCTTCGTCAAGAAGGCTCAGGCCAAGTACAAGTAAAGCGGCCGGGAGTGACGCCGCGGGTCCGCGTTTCCATCCGGGACCTCGCGAAGACCTTCGGACAGGGCCCTCGCGAGGTCCCCGCCGTTTCGCCGGTCTCCTTCGACGTCCACGAGCGCGAGTTCGTGGCGATCGTGGGCCCGTCCGGCTGCGGCAAGTCCACGATCCTGAACATGATCGGCGGCCTCGTGGCGCCGTCCGGCGGGGAGATCGTGGTGGACGGCCGGCCGGTCACCGGCGCGCCGCCGTCGCAGGTCGGCTACGTCTTCCAGAAGGACACCGTCTTTCCCTGGCGGACGGTCGAGCGCAACATCGCGCTCGGCCTCGAGTACCGCAACGTGCCCGCCGCGGAGCGGGACGCCCGCGTGCGCCAGGCGATCGCGCTGGCCGGGCTGCAGGGCTTCGAGGACGCGTTCCCCGCCACGCTCTCGGGCGGCATGCGGCAGCGGGTGGCCCTGATGCGCTCGCTGGTGGTGGACCCCGAGATCCTGTTGATGGACGAGCCCTTCGGCGCGCTCGACACCCACACGAAGCTGAACCTGCACGCCGAGCTGCTCGAGATCTGGCAGGCGAAGCAGCAGACGGTGATCTTCGTGACCCACGATCTCTCCGAGGCGATCACCCTGGCCGATCGCATCGTGGTGATGACGCGCCGGCCCGGCCGCATCAAGCTGATCTACGAGGTGAAGCTCCCGCGCCCCCGCGACGTGATCCGCATCCGCGAGAGCGACGAGTACTCCCGCGAGTACAGCGAGATCTGGCACGTCCTCGGCGAGGAATTCCGGGCGGTGACCCCATGATGGCGCGACCCACAACGGTTGTCCGCCACTGGGGGAGTGCGGGGGCCATTTCTGGGCCCCCGCAGCTGAAGAGCCTTGAAGAAGTAAACGGTCGTCCGCAAAAGGGATGTCTGCCATGACCCGCACCCGCCTCCGCGTCCTCGCGTGGCAGCTCCTGATCCTGGTCGCGGTGCTGGCCGCCTGGCAGTACCTGACCGGGATCAAGGCGATCTCGAAGACGCCCGGCCTCTACTGGATCGACCCGTTCTTCATCAGCCGGCCGTCTGCGATCGTGGAGCGCCTGCTCTACCTGACGTCGCCGAAGGTGCGGCTCACCATCTGGCAGATGGCCCTCTCCACCGTGCAGTCCACCGTGTGGGGCTTCCTGGTCGGCATCTCCACCGGCTTCGTGGCCGGCCTGGTCCTGGGGCGAAGCGACGGGCTGGCGCGCGTCTTCCAGCCCTACATCGTGGCCTTCAACTCGCTGCCGCGCATCGCCCTGGTGCCGCTCATCACGATGATCTTCGGGTTCGGCCTGCTCGCCAAGATCGTGCTCGCCTGGAGCATCGTGTTCTTCATCGTGTTCTTCAACACCTTCCAGGGCGCCCGCAGCGTGGACGCCGACCTGATCCACTCCGCGCGCTTCCTGGGCGCCTCGGAGCGGCAGATCATGACGAGCGTGATCGTGCCGTCCGCGCTCGCGTGGACCTTCGCGTCCCTGACGCCGTCCATCTCCTTCGCCCTCATCGGGGTGGTGGTCGGGGAGTTCATCGGGGGCGAATCGGGCGGCGGCCTCGGCTACCTGATCATCCAGTCCCTCGGTACCCTGAACGCGGCCGACATGATGGTGGCGCTCTTCGTACTGGGCGTGATCGGGATCGTCATGGCGCTCGGGATCAAGCAGGTCGAGGCCCGGCTGCTGCGCTGGCGGCCGGAGTACCAGAAGCGCTGACCGCCGGTCAGCGGGCGGTGTAAGCGGTCAGCTCTTCCTCGTAGGTACCGGCGGCGGTATTGGTGCCCTGCAGCTTCACCCAGCCCTTCACCGCCGCGCTGTACCAGAACTCATGCGCCGCGCCGCTCTCGATCTCTCGCCGCGAGACCTTGAAGGCCTGGAACGTCCCGGCGGGTGTCTTGATCTCCTCGTAGGCCTCCACCGTCCAGACCCCGGTGAGGAGGAAACGCTGGTCCTGCGCGGGCCCGTCCACCCACGTCACGGTGGCCGACCACGACCGGCCGACCTGGAGCGGCCACTGCCAGTCCTCGGGCGGCATCGCCCGCCGCACGGTCCGGTCACCGGTGACCCGCGCCAGGTAGCCGAGCTGCTTCGTGTACCAGTAGCGCGAGTCGCCCGCCTCGACCTCGTAGGCCTCGTAGCCCTCGAAGATGCCCTCGCGCACGACCCGCCGGGTGATCGTGTAGGCGCCGTCGCGGCCCTTGCCGCGATAGGTCCAGGATTCACCCGCGGTCCAGTGGGGCCGCTCCGCCAGCTGAGCTGGGCGCGACGGTCCGGCGCTCTCGCAGCCGGCCAGGAGGGCCACGAGGGGGAGCAGCGTGAGCAACCGGGCGGCCGCGCGATCCAGGCGCATGAGGCTGCCTTCGAGCATACCGCACTTGACAGGAGCGACCCCCGGTCCTAGAGAGGGACAGGGGGAACCGACATGACCACCACGAGGCCCCTCACCATCGAGCTCGAGACGCGCTCCGCCCGGGACGTCGTGGACATCACGGAGCGCGTGGGTGCGCTCCTGGGCGGCGCCCCGGACGGGAGCTGTCACCTCTTCCTGCGGCACACGACGGCGGGTCTGATGATCCTCACCGGCGAGGCGGGCGTTCCCGAGGACATCATGGACATCCTCCAGAGCCTGGTCCCGTCGCGGGCGTACCGGCACGACTCGGCGGCCCACGTGGCCGCACACTTCCTGTGCGGCTTGGTGGGACCGAGCGTGCACGTCCCGGTCCAGGGCGGTCGGCTCGCCCTGGGCCAGTTCCAGCGGGTCGTACTGATGGAGTTCGAGGGCCCGCGCCGGCGGGAGATCGAGCTCCGATTGCTCCCCGCCGAGCGAATCGCCTAGGCGCCGAGGCGGGCGACGTACGGGAGCTGGCGGTACCGCTCGTCCTTGTCGAGGCCGTAGCCGACCACGAAGACGTCGGGGATCTCGCGGCCCACGTAGTGAAGCGTGAGCCCCTCGGGTCGCGCGCACTGCTTGGCCAGCAACGCGCAGACCCGGATGGAGGCCGGGTTCCGGGTCTGGAAATTCCGCAGGAGGTAGGCGAGCGTGCGTCCGCTCGCGCAGATGCCCTCCACCACGATGATGTCCCGCCCTTCGATCGGCTCGTCCAGGTCCTTCCGGATCCGGACCACGCCCGAGGCGGTGACCGGACCGTAGGGGACCACCGAGATGAAGTCCACCGTCACCGGCACCGTGAGCGCGCGCATCAGATCGGAGAGGAAGATCGCGGATCCCTTCAGCACCCCGATGAGATGGGCCGGGCGCTCGACGTAATCGGACGAGATCTGCGCGGCCAGCCGGGCGACTTCGGTCAGGATCGTCTCGCGATCCACGAGGACCTCGGCCGGACTGTCGCTCTCGGCGGGCATCAGGCGAACCGGGTGGCCCGGAGAAACTCGCGCGACTGCCGGATCAGGTCGTGAGGCACGAGCCCGGCGCGCTCCCAGCTGTCGAAGCACTGCGAGATCGTGAGCACCGCGTGCAGCGCGTAGCCGCGCGCCGCGAGGAGCTCACGTCCGCCCTGCTCCCGATCCACCAGGATGACGAGATCCTTCACCACCAGGCCCGCCTCTTCCAGCGGGAGAATCGCCTCGAGCTTGCTCGCCCCGTCCGTGATGATGTCGTCGATGAGCACTACCCGCTCCCCCGCCTTGAACTGCCCCTCGATGCGCTTCCGCGTGCCGTAGCCCTTCTCTTCGCGCCGCGGATAGATGAGGGGCACGCGCCCCGCCAGGCTGGCCGCGACCGCCAGAGGCAGCCCCGCGTACGGGATGCCGCCGACGCGGTCGCCGCCGCAGCGGGCCACCTCCGCGGCCATCAGCGCGCCGATCTGCTCCAGCACGTCCGGGAAGGAGATGACCACGCGCAGATCGATGTAGAAGGGCGAGACGATGCCCGACTTGAGCGTGAACTCGCCGAAGCGGATCGCCCCGATCTCGAAGAGGCGCCGGATCAGCGTCTCGTGGGCGTCCGCCGCGCTCACGATGCCATCTCCCGCAGGATGAGATCGGCCGCCGCGGCCGGGTCCGGGGCCGCGGTGATCGGGCGCCCGACCACGAGGTAGTGAGCGCCGGCCCGGGCGGCGGCTCCCGGCGTCGCGATGCGCGACTGGTCGCCCACCGCGCTGCCCGCCGGCCGCACGCCGGGCGTGACGATCACCCACGCGGGCCCGCGATTGGTGCGGAGCGCGGCGATCTCGTTGGGCGAGGCGACGCAGCCGTCGAGGCCCGCGGCCGCCGCCATCCCGGCCAGGTGGAGCACGTGGCCCTCGACCGAGCTTGCGATGCCCAGCTCACGGGTCAGGGCGCTGCGGTCCAGGCTCGTGAGCACGGTGACCGCCAGCGCGATCGGCCGGCGCACGCCGAGATCCTTCGCCGCGGCCGCCGCGCCCTCGGCCGCCGCCGCCATCATGGCGCGGCCGCCGGAGGCGTGGACGTTGAACATGAGGACACCCAGGCGCGCGGCCTCCCGCGCCGCGCCCGCCACCGTGTTGGGAATGTCGTGGAACTTGAGGTCGAGGAAGACCTCCGCCCCCCGCTTGTGGACGCTCTCGACCGCGGCGGGTCCCGCGGCGGTGAAGAGCTGGGAGCCGATCTTGAAGCGCGTGACCTGACCCTGGAGGCGATCCAGGAGCCGCTCGGCGTCGGTGAGGGTCTCCACGTCGAGCGCGACGATCAAGCGGTTCTTCGGCTCAGGAGGCGTCATGGTATTCCTGGAGCGGCTTCACGGAGATCTCGCCCTTGAGCAGCGCCTCGATGCCGCCGATCGCGGCCTGGGCGCCGTCCACCGTGGTGTAGTAGGGGATGTTCTGAGTCACCGCGGTGCGCCGGATCAGGTAGGAGTCCCGGCGCGCGCGACCGTCCTCCGGGGTGTTGAAGACCAAAGCGATCTCCCCCCGCTTCATGAGGTCCACGATGTTCGGGCGGTAGCTCTCGTTGACCTTGTAGACCGTCTCCACCACCATGCCCTGGCGCTGCAGCAGCTTGGCGGTGCCGACGGTGGCGACCAGGCTGAAGCCCATCTCGGCGAGCCGCTTGGAGATCTGGAGCACCGCGCGCTTGTCACGGTTCTTGACCGAGACAAAGACCTTGCCCGACGTGGGCAGGGGCGAGCCCGCCGAGAGCTGCGACTTCACGTAGGCCTTCCGGAAGTCGTGATCGATGCCCATGACCTCGCCGGTGGATTTCATCTCGGGGCCGAGGATCGTGTCCACCCCCGGGAACTTGATGAAGGGGAAGACCGCCTCCTTCACCGCGATGTGCCGGACCTCGCGCTCCTCGCCGAAGCCGAGCCCCACCAGCGTGTCTCCGAGCATCACCCGCGTGGCGAGCTTGGCCAGGGGGACCCCGATCGCCTTCGACACGAACGGCACCGTCCGGGAGGCGCGGGGATTGACCTCGAGGACGAAGATCTGCTCGTTCTTGATCGCGAACTGGATGTTGAGGAGGCCGATGACGCCCAGCTCGGTCGCGAGCGCGCGGGCCTGTGCCTGGATGCGCTCGATCTGGTCGTCGCCCAGCGAGTAGGGCGGCAGCGCGCACGCGGAGTCGCCCGAGTGCACCCCCGCTTTCTCCACATGCTCCATGACGCCTCCGACCACGACCCGCTGGCCGTCCGCGATGGCGTCCACGTCGATCTCGAGGGCGTCCTCGAGGAACTTGTCCACCAGGATCGGATGCTCCGGGCTCACCCGCACCGCTTCCTTCATGTAGTTCTGCAGATCCGCCTCGTCGTACACGATCTGCATGGCGCGCCCGCCCAGCACGTAGGACGGCCGCACCAGCACCGGGTAGCCGATGGTGTGGGCGATCTGCGGCGGCCTCCTCGAAGGAGCGGGCGGTGGAGCCGGGCGCCTGGGCGAGGCCGAGCCGGTCGAGGAGATCCGAGAAGCGGCGCCGATCCTCCGCGCGGTCGATCGCGTCGGGCGGGGTGCCCAGGATCGGCACGCCCGCGCGCTCGAGCGGGCACCACCAGCTTGAGCGGGGTCTGGCCGCCGAACTGCACGATCACGCCTCGCGGCTGCTCGCGCTCCACGATGTTCATCACGTCCTCGAACGTGAGCGGCTCGAAGTAGAGGCGGTCGGACGTGTCGTAGTCGGTGGAGACCGTCTCCGGGTTGCAGTTGACCATGATCGCCTCGACGCCCGCGTCCCGCAGCGCGAAGGCCGCGTGCACGCACGCGTAGTCGAACTCGATGCCCTGGCCGATGCGGTTGGGCCCGCTGCCCAGGATCACCACCTTCTCGCGCGAGGTCGGCAGCGCCTCGTCCTCCTCCTCGTAGGTCGAGTAGAGGTACGGGGTGTGGGCGACGAACTCCGCCGCGCAGGTGTCGACCATTTTGATAGACGGGCTTGATGCCGGCTTCGATCCGCGCGCGCCGCACCTCTTCTTCTGTGGCTCCGACGAGCTGTCCAATTCGCTGGTCGGCGAAGCCCATCTGCTTCGCGCGCCGTAGGACGTCGGCGTCGTGCGAGCCCGGCCGCGGTGATCACCGTCTCGTACTCGACGATCTGGCGCATGTTGTCGAGGAACCACGGATCGATCGCGGACAGCTCGTGGATCTCCTCGCGTCCCGAGCCCGCGCCGGAAGGCCTCGGCCGATGGCGAAGCAGCGGTCCGCGTTGGGGATGCGGATCTTCTGGCGCAGCTCGTCGAGATCCGCGATCGGCCGGTCGAGCGCGAGCCCCCAGCGGTCCTGCTCGAGCGAGCGCACCGCCTTCTGGAGCGCCTCCTTGAAGGTGCGCCCGATCGCCATGACCTCGCCCACCGACTTCATCTGGGTGGTGAGGGTCTGGTCGGCCTCCGGGAACTTCTCGAAGGCCCAGCGCGGGATCTTGACCACGCAGTAGTCGATGGCGGGCTCGAACGAGGCGGGCGTCTCGCGGGTGATGTCGTTGCGCAGCTCGTCCAGCGTGTAGCCGACCGCGAGCTTGGCCGCGATCTTGGCGATCGGGAAGCCGGTCGCCTTGGAGGCGAGCGCGGAGGAGCGCGACACCCGCGGGTTCATCTCGATCACGACCATGCGGCCGTCCACCGGGTTGACCCCGAACTGGATGTTGGAGCCGCCGGTCTCGACGCCGATCTCGCGGATGATCGCGAGCGAGGCGTCGCGCATGAGCTGGTACTCCTTGTCGGTCAGGGTCTGGGCGGGGGCCACCGTGATCGAGTCGCCGGTGTGCACGCCCATCGGGTCGAAGTTCTCGATCGAGCAGATGATGACGACGTTGTCGTCGAGGTCGCGCATCACCTCGAGCTCGAACTCCTTCCAGCCGATCACCGACTCCTCGACCAGCACCTGCTGGACCGGGCTCTGCTGGAGCCCCCACTTGATCGCGGCCTCGAGCTCCTCCGGGTGGTAGGCGACCGAGCCGCCGGTGCCCCCCAGCGTGAACGACGGCCGGATGATCAGCGGGAACTGCATGCGCCGCGCCGCATGCCCTCGAGCGCCTCCTCCGGGCTCGAGGCGAAGAAGCCCGTTCGGCATCGCGAGCCCGAGGCGCTCCATCGCCGCCCCGAAGAGGTTGCGGTCCTCCGCGGTCTTGATCGCGGGCAGCTTGGCCCCGATCAGCTCGACCCCGTAGCGCTCGAGGGTGCCGTCCTCGGCGAGGGCGACCGCGAGGTTGAGGCCGGTCTGCCCGCCCACGGTGGGCAGCAGCGCGTCGGGCCGCTCGCGCGCGATGACCTTGGCCACGAACTCCGGCGTGAGCGGCTCGATGTAGGTGCGGTCGGCCATCTCCGGGTCGGTCATGATGGTGGCCGGGTTGCAGTTGACGAGCACGACCTCGAACCCCTCCTCGCGGAGGGCCTTGCAGGCCTGGGTGCCCGAGTAGTCGAACTCGCAGGCCTGGCCGATGACGATCGGCCCGGAGCCGATGAGGAGAATCTTGCGAATGTCGGTGCGCTTCGGCACGCGGGCTCCTAGGCGTCGATCAACCCGTAGACGATGGACGTCTCGGGGGTGGCCTCGTCCCGCCGGTAGAGCACGTCGTCGAGGCGGCCGTTGCCGATCCAGGTGGCCTCTCCGTTGCCCCACAGCTTCTCGCCGAGCACGCTCATGCGCTTCTCGACGCGCTCCTTCACCGCGTGCGCCTCGAGGCTCAGCTCGCTGTCGGTCGTGAAGACCGCCCAGTCCGGCTTCTGGCCCGATTCCTCGGTCTTGCGATAGGCGATGAGATATTTGGGCATCGGTTCACCCTCCCTTCGTCCATGCAGGTCAGCGAAGCGACGGAACAGGTAGTGCGAGTCGTGCGGGCCCGGGCGAGGCCTCCGGGTGGTACTGCACGGCGAAGACCGGCAGCTCGCGGTGCCGCATCCCCTCCGACGTGCCGTCGTTGAGGTTCACGTGGGTCTCCTCCAGCCCGGCTTCGCGCAGGCGACGTCGGGTCCACCGCGAAGCCATGGTTCTGCGCGGTGATCTCCACGCGCCCGGTGGCGAGGTCCTTCACCGGGTGGTTGGCGCCGTGATGGCCGAACTTGAGCTTGTAGGTGTTGCCGCCGAGCGCCAAGCCGAGGATCTGGTTGCCCAGGCAGATGCCGAAGATCGGCGTCTTCCCGACCAGCCCGCGCACGGTCTCGATGAGGTACGGCACCGCCTCGGGGTCGCCGGGCCCGTTGGAGAGGAAGACGCCGTCCGGCTTCCGCTCGAGGACCGCAGCCGCGCGTCGTGTCCGCGGGCACCACCTCGACCTGGCAGCCGAGCCCGGCGAGGCAGCGCAGGATGTTCTGCTTGATCCCCGAGTCGAACGCGATGACCTTGAAGCGGGGGGCGGGCGGCGTCGTGTAGCCGCGCGCCAGGTCCCACGGCGCCTCGTCCCAGCCGTGGGGCTGTGTCACGCTCACCTCGGTGACCAGGTCGCGCCCGAGCAGGCCGGGCAGGGCCCGCGCCCGCTCCGCGAGCCGCGTCGCGTCGGGCTCCTCGGTGGAGATGATGCCCTCCTGGGCGCCGTGGTCGCGGAGGTGCCGGGTCAGCGCCCGCGTGTCGAGGCCCTGGATCCCGACGATCCCGTTCTCGCGCAGGTAGGTCGTCGAGCGACACCCGGGCGCGCCAGCTCGAAGGGAACGGGCAGGCCTCCTTCACGATGAAGCCGGCCAGCCAGGGCCGCCGCGACTCGACGTCCTCCGGATTGATGCCGTAGTTGCCGATCAGGGGATAGGTCATGCAGACGATCTGCCCGCGGTAGGACGGATCGGTGAGGATCTCCTGGTAGCCGGTCATCGACGTGTTGAACACGACCTCGCCGTGGCCTCGCCCGCGGCGCCCAGGGCCTCGCCGCGGAAGACGCGCCCGTCGGCGAGCGCGAGCAGGACCGGCCGGGTCACGACGCCACCTTGACGCCGCCGACCAGGGTCATCCACGGCGCGCCCGCGCCGGTGAGTCCCGCGAACGGCGTGCTGCGGCCGCGCGACCGGAACGCGGCCGGATCCACCGTCCATCTCCGCTCCAGGTCGAGGATCGTGACGTCGGCGGCGGCGCCGGGCGCGAGGCTGCCGCCGGGCAGGTTCAGGAGCCGCGCGGGACCGGTGCTGAGCCGGGTCACGAGGGTCGGGAGATCGAGCACCCCGGGCCGCACGAGGCGATCGAGGAGCAGGGGGACCGCGGTCTCGAGGCCCACGATGCCGTTGGCGGCCTCCGCGAACTCGCCTTCCTTCTCGGAGAGCGCGTGCGGCGCGTGGTCGGTGGCCACGCAGTCGATGGTGCCGTCCACCAGGGCTTCCAGGCACGCCTCGACGTCGCGCTTGCCGCGCAGCGGAGGCGCCATCTTGCAGTTGGAGTCGTAACTGCGCACGACCTCGTCGGTGAGCAGCAGGTGATGCGGGGTCACCTCCGCGGTCACCCGGACGCCGCGCGCCTTGGCGTCGCGCACGAGCCGCACCGCGCCCGCGGTGGAGATGTGCGCGATGTGGAGGTGCGCGCCGGTCAGCTCGGCGAGGATGATGTCGCGCGCCACCATCACGTCCTCGGCGGCGGCGGGCTGGCCGGTGAGCCCGAGGTCGGTGGACACGAACCCCTCGTGCATGGCCCCGCGGTGCGCGAGCTCGCAGTCCTCCGCGTGGCTGATGATCGGCACGCCGAAGGGCAGGGCGTACTCCATCGCCCGGCGGTACAGCTCGGCGTTCATCACGCACTTGCCGTCGTCGGAGAAGGCCACGCAGCCGGCCTCGGCCTGCTCGGCCAGCTCCGCGAGCTGCTTGCCCTCGAGGTTGCGGGTCACCGCGCCGATGGGGTACACGCGGACGACGCCCTCCACCTTCGCGCGGGCCAGGATGTAGTCGGTGACCGCGCGGTTGTCGTTGACCGGGAAGGTATTGGCCATGCACGCGACCGCGGTGAAGCCGCCCGCCGCGGCGGCCCGCGTGCCGCTCGCGATGGTCTCCTTGTACTCGAAGCCCGGCTCGCGCAGGTGCACGTGGATGTCGATGAAGCCCGGGCACACCACCTTGCCGGTCGCGTCCACCGTCTCGGCGCCCGCGGGCGGCTTCAGGCCCCGGCCGACCTTGTGGATGCGGCCGTCCGCGATCCAGACGTCCTGGACCGCGTCGGTGGCGCCGGCCGGATCGACCACGCGCCCGCCCTTGATCAGCAGGTTCATGCGCCCTTGCTCCCGGCCAGCATGTAGAGCACCGCCATCCGAACGGCCACTCCGTTGGAGACCTGGTCGAGGATGACCGAGTAGGCGCTGTCCGCCACCTCGGGGGCCAGCTCGACGCCGCGGTTCACCGGGCCCGGGTGCATGATCAGGACGTCGGGCCGGCAGTGCTCGAGCTTGGCCAGGGAGAGCCCCCACACCCGCGAGTACTCGCGCAGCGACGGGATGAAGCCGCCCTGCATCCGTTCGTGCTGCAGGCGCAGCATCATGATCACGTCGGCGTGGGCGATCGCTTCCTCGAGGCGGTGGCTGACCTTCACGCCGAGCTCCTGGCACTGGGCCGGGATCAGCGTGGGCGGGCCCGCCACCGTCACCGTGATGCCCATCTTCCGCATGCCGTGGATGTCGGAGCGCGCGACGCGGCTGTGGGTGATGTCGCCCACGATCGTGACGTTGAGGCCTTCGAGGTGCCCCTTCTTCTCGCGGATCGTCATGAGGTCGAGCAGGGCCTGGGTCGGGTGCTCGTGGGCGCCGTCGCCCGCGTTGATCACCCCGCAGCGCAGGTGCCGGGCCAGCAGGGCGGGGGCACCCGCCGCCTTGTGACGCACCACCACCACGTCCGGGCTCATGGCCTCGATGTTGCGCGCGGTGTCGAGCAGGCTCTCGCCCTTGTCCGCGCTCGAGCCGGAGGCGGAGAAGTTGATCACGTCCGCGGAGAGCCACTTGCCCGCGATCTCAAAGGAGGTCCGGGTGCGGGTCGACGACTCGTAGAAGAGATTCACCACCGTCTTGCCCCGAAGGGTGGGAACCTTCTTGATCTCGCGGGCCGCGATCTCCTTCATCGACGAGGCGGTGTCGAGCACGTCGATGATCTCGGCCGCGTCGAGGTCCTGCATGCCGAGCAGATCCTTGCGCTTCCAGCTCATCGTCTCACTCCTCCTGGATGACGACGCGGTCCACGCCGTCGTGCTCGCGGAGCAGCACCGCCACCGTCTCGCGGCGGCTCGTGGGCAGGTTCTTCCCGACGTAGTCGGGGCGGATGGGCAGCTCGCGGTGGCCCCGGTCGACCAGCACCGCCAGGCGGATGACGTGGGGGCGCCCCAGGTCCATGAGGGCGTCCATGGCCGCGCGGATGGTCCGGCCGGTGAAGAGCACGTCGTCCACCAGCACCACGGTGCGGTCCTTGATCGGGAAGGTGATCTCGGTGCTGCGGACCACCGGTTGCGCGGCCTTGAGACCGAGGTCGTCGCGATAGAGCGTGATGTCGAGCGCCCCCACCGAGGGCTTGGTGCCCTCGATGGCCGCGATCTTGGCGCCGATCCGCTCCGCGAGGGTCACGCCGCGGGTCTTGATGCCGACCAGGGCGATGTCCTGGCCGCCGCCCGCCTGCTCGACGATCTCGTGGGCGATCCGGGTGAGCGCGCGATCGAGCCCGGTCTCGTCGAGGACCTGCGCCTTCTCGCGGGAGCTCATGCCGCCGCGCCCGGGCAAAAAAAATGCCCCGACCGGGGCGAGGGACTGCTGATCTTCTTCGGATGCCGCATGCTGATCTCTCCTTGCCGGCCTCGCAGGGCCTGCTTAAAGGAGTGAATCGTGATGTGCTCGTATGCTACGCCGCGAGGCCCCGCCTGTCAAGGCGTCGCTACTACGAATCGCGCGCGGTGAGCCACCGGACGAGGCCGACGAGGAAGATCCCGACTCCGACCATCAGAGGCACCCAGTAGCGTGGCACCTGGAGGACCTGCACCAGCACGATGCACAGGCCAATGAACGCGACGATCAACCCGGCCATCATGAGCGTGGCGCCGGACCTGCGTTCCGTCATTCGCCCCTCCTCTACTTCTCGGCCACCAAGATGAGCCGGCCCGTCGAGCCCGTGCGATACGGTCGTCCATCGTATCCCGAATAGGCCCGGAGGAATCGCAGGCCGACGTCGCGGAGCATCCGTCGCCACTGAGCGAGCGAGAACTCCTGAACGCGCAGGGTCCTCTGCGCCACCCACCGCTGCCCGGCGGTGACGATGAGCTGCGTGCTGTCCGTCGTCTTCGTGCGTCGATCGAAGTGCCGCTCCTCGAGCACGAATCGATTCCGCCCGGTCCGGTACCAGAGCCGGCGCGGCAGGCCCGCGTCGTAGGTCGGATCCCGGTGGTCCACCAGCAGCCGCCCGCCCGGCCGCAGCGCGCGCGCCATGCGGCGCAGGGTGGCCACGTTCTGGGCGGGCGTGAAGTAGCCGAAGCTCGTGTAGAGATTGACCACCGCGTCGAATTCCTCCCGAAAGGCGATGCGGCGCATGTCCTCCCGCCGGAAGCGCAGACGCGGCCCCTCGGTGAAGCGGCGTCGCGCCTCCGCGAGCATCGCCCGCGAGAGGTCCACGCCGACCACGCGAAAGCCATGTCGCGCCAGCAGGGCCGCGTGGCGGCCGTACCCGCAGGGCAGGTCGAGGATGCGCGCACCCTCGGGGGGGCGCAGACTGTGGAGCACGAAGGCCACCTCGAGGCGCGTCTGCTCGACGGGCTTTTCTTCACGCAGCGCCGCGACATAGCTCGCGTCGAAGAAGTGCTTGAACCAATCCCGCCGGCTCATTCGCGGCGTAGTATACTCCGCCCTGGTCACCCCATGAGCCGGCTTCACGACGCAGCGCGCACCGAGGCCCGCACGATCGGCGTGTCGGTCATCCTGTCCGCGGGTTTGCGCCGGCTCTTGCCCGGGAGCCCCGACGGACCCTGGCGGCACACCCTGGCAGACGGCGCCAACCTGGGCGATCTGCTCGCCACGCTCGGCATCACCGCAGCGACCGATCTCACCGCCGCGGTGGACGGCGAGCTGGCCGATCACGCCACCCCGCTCCGCGACGGCGCCGAGGTGATGCTCCTCGCGGCCATGGAAGGTGGAAGTGCAGGGGGAGCCGCAGCCGAAGGCGAGGCGACCATAAGAAAAGCAGTGAAAGGCTGTTGTAGTAAACGGCAATCGAAGGAGCGGTAATCGAAGGAGCCGTAAACCGAAGCAACGTCCCAAACCACAACCTCACACCGAAGCGAGGACAACGAAATGGCTCAGCTCAGAATTCCTCTCGATGAGAAGCGCTTCAACTCCGGCCAGACCTGGAAGGACTACATGGCCCAGATGGGCGACACCCGGGCCAAGACCGAAGGGAACTACGCCAACTCCAAGCTGACCGACGAGGAGCGCAAGTTCTTCAGCTCCGTCAGCGGGGTCAAGTACGTCGTGATGCTCGCCGAGAACTGGTGCGGCGACGTGCACCGCAACTCCCCCCTGATCGCGCACATCGTCGAGGCGATGCCGGGTGCCGAGCTGCGCGTGTTCCTGCGCGACCAGAACGCGGACCTGCGCGACGCCTTCCTGAACAACGGCTACCAGTCCATTCCGGTGGTCGTCTTCTTCGACAAGGACTGGAACGAGATCGGCCGCTGGCTCGAGCGCGCACACGGCGCGACCACCGTGGCCTCCGGGATCCGCGCCCGCACCCTCGGCGCGGTGCCCCAGGGCGCGTCGAAGGAGCAGCAGGACGCGGCGATGAACGAGTTCCGCGCCCAGGTCCAGGCCGAGTACGACAAGCCCGGTGGCGCGCTCTGGCGTGCCGCGGCGGCCGAGGTCAAGCTCCTGCTCGAGACCAGGCTGGGCGCCAAGAAGTAGTCGGAGACATTCTCGTGCGCCCACGGAGGCCTCGATGACGGTCAAGCTCGGCATGTTCACCATGCCGTTCCATCACCCGGATCGGGACTACGCCACCATCCTCGAGGAGGATCAGGAGGCGATCGTCCTGGCCGACCGGCTCGGCTTCACCGAGGCCTTCGTGGGCGAGCATTTCTCATCGTGGAGCGAGCGCATCACCTCGCCCCTCATCTTCTTCGCGACGCTGATTCCCCGCACCACCCAGATCCGCTTCGGCACCGGGGTCATCAACCTGCCGCAGCTCCACCCCGCCACGGTGGCCGCCCACGCGGCCATGTTCGACCAGCTCTGCCGGGGCCGCTTCATCATGGGCATCGGCCCCGGCGGTCTCGTGAGCGATCTGGAGATGTTCGACGTGGGCCAGGCCGAGCTGCGCCCGCAGATGGTCATCGAGTCGATCGAGACCGTGCTCAAGCTGTGGGCCCAGGACCCGCCCTACGAGATAGACGGGAAGTTCTGGAAGATCTCGTTGAAGAACGGGATCTGGCCCGAGTTCAAGGTCGGCACCGTGCCGCGGCCCTACCAGCAGCCGCACCCGCCGATCGCGCTCTCGCTGCTCACGCCCAACTCGAACAGCGCGATCACCGCGGGCGAGCGCGGCTGGATCCCGATCTCGGGCCAGTTCTTCCACCGCCGCTACCTGCGCGGGCACTGGGAGAAGTACGTCGAGGGCTGCGAGCGGGTGGGGCGGCGGCCCGATCCGAGCATCTGGCGCGTCTCGAGGAGCGTGCTCGTCACCGAGAGCGACGCGCAGGCCGAGGAGTACCTGGCCGATCCCGACAACGGGCTCTCGTTCTACTACCACTTCTTCCACCACAGCTTCTCGAAGGGACGCAAGGCGCTGTTCATGCTCAAGCCCGACCTCCTCATCCCCGACGAGGACGTGACGGAGGACATGATCAAGCGCGCCCTCGTCATCGCGGGCAGCCCTCGCCGCGTGCTGGAGCAGCTGGTGGCTCTGCGCGAGGAGACCGGTCCCTTCGGCACGCTCCTGATGGGCGGGCACGACTGGGATCAGCCCGCGCTGTGGCGCCGCTCGATGGAGCTCCTCGCCACCCAGGTGATGCCGCAGTTCTCGAAGCACGCCGCCGCCGCGCGCCCGTGAAGGTCGCGACCTGGCGCGGCGGCAGCCGCTTCACTCTCGACGAGGCGCCGGATCCGGTCGCCGGCCCCGGGCAGGTGGTGGTGGACGTGGCCGCCGCGGGCATCTGCGGCACCGACGTGCACGCGACCCAGGGCCTCTTCCCGTGGACACCGCCCATGATCATGGGCCACGAGTACTCGGGCGTGGTGCGCGAGGTCGGCCGCGGCGTCAACCGACGACTCATCGGTCGTGCCGTCGCCTGCGAGCCGAGCTTCGGCTGCGGCGCGTGCCTGCACTGCAAGCAGGGCCGCATCAGCCAGTGCGCCAAGGCCACGCGGGTCGGCGGCTTCGCGGAGCGCGCGGCCCTGCCGCTCGACTGCGTGCACCCCCTGCCCAAGGGTCTCGATCCGGTCACCGCCGCGCTCGCGGAGCCCGCCTCGTGCTGCCTCTCCGGGCTCGAGATGTTCACGATGCCGCGCAACGCGACGGTGGTGGTGATGGGCGGTGGCATCATGGGGCTCCTCACGATGGCGATCGCCCGCCGCCGAGGGGCCGCGCGCCTCATCCTGTCCGATCCGCTCGAGGAGCGGCGGCAGATCGCGAGCAAGCTCGGCGCCCGCGTGGTGGTGGATCCTACCCTCGAGAGCCTCCACGATCGCGTGATGGCGCTCACCGGGGGGCGCGGCGCGGACGTGGTCTGCGAGGCGGTGGGCAAGCCGGAGCTGGTCGGGGAGGCCTTCGCCATGGTGAGACCGACCGGCGTGCTGCAGCTCGTCGGCGTCAACCCCAAGGGCAGCCGCCTGCCGATGGATCTCTTCGACATCCACTTCCGCGAGGTCCGCATCCACGGCGCCTACGGCCGCGGCACCGCCTTCCGCCGCGCCCTCGCGCTGCTGCCGAAGCTGGGCGTGAAGCGGCTGATCGGCGCGCGGTTCCCCCTCGCGCGCATCGAGGAAGCCTTCGCGCACGCCACCGCCGGGCGGGGCGCGAAGACCGTCATCACGCCCGCGTAGCCCGCACCTCGCGCACCGCGAGGTTGTTGTCGAAGGGCACCAGGTCCATCCAGTCCACCTGGGCGCCGGCGGCGAGGTCCTGGGTCACCGCCCGGTCCTCCGCGCTCTCGACCACCACCAGGATGGCCTGCTTGCCGGCGGCGGTGGGCGTCCACGGGAAGGGCCCGACGATCACTCCGCCCCCGGGCGCGGCGGGGATCGTGCTCGGCATCGCGCCCGGCGGACCGGCCAGCTCCGTCCAGTCGACCGGCCACCGACCCGGCCGGCCCGGCGCGCGGCGGAATGCCCTCACCGTGATCGGCCCGGAGGCGCTCGCGCCGCGGTTCCTGACGCGTGCGAAGACGAAGGCCGGGGCATTGACGCGGGGCCGCGCCACATGGTCCGCCGGCGTGCCGGGAGTCGCCACGTTCCGCACCCAGACGTCGGTCGCGTCATCGTGGCGCTCCTTCCAGAGCACCTCCTCGAACATGTCGTTTCCGCTCGCGGACCCGTAGCCGCCGTTCCGGCCGTCATCGACGTAGACGTCCACCGCCGGGGCGGAGTACTCGCGGACGTGGCGCAGACGGAAGGTGTCGCGGATGACCTTGCCGTGCAGGCCGTTGGGGTACCGCCAGCCGCCCATCTTCCAATCGGCCGTCTCGATCTCCTGTGCCATCTCGGTCACGGTGGCGCTCTCCCCGAGCACGTGCATGTTCGCGAGGATATGGAGCCGGATAGCCAGATCGCGGCCGGCGGCCTTGCGATCCGGCCGGGCCGAGTCGCCGCCGAGCTTGCGATAGAGCTCGAACATCGTGGAGCACCAGAGCGCGCCCCGCTCGTAGCCCCCTCCCGCGTCCCAGGCCGTTTCGCTCGCCGCCGCGAGCTTGTAGCTTCGTCCCGCGGAGCTCTCGGTTGGATTCGCGTTCCACGAGAACATGAGCCCGCGGGTCTCGGCCGGGTTGGTGTGCTTGTCGTCGTAGTAGACGGCGGCGAGGAAGTCGCCGAAGCCCTCGCCGACGCCGCTCGGGAAGTTTCCGACGGACGACCCCGGGTTCACTCGATCCTGCAGGAAGTGGCCGTACTCGTGGAGGATGACCATCGCGTCGGAGGCGTCCGGCACCGCATCGTCCCCGAGGCCGAGCCCGGCGCCCGTCCCGTGAGAGCCGTCGCTGGTACCCAGCTGAGGGTCCACCGGCACCGAGAGATTGCCAACGCCCGACAACCCGAGGTCGGTCTGGACGTACTGCTGGAACCGGTCGATGTGGAAATAGACCATCGCGGCGAGGAAGCTCGGGCTGCTGCTGCTGAACACGAAATGCCCCGTGGAGTTGGCGGGCTCCGCCGGGGTCGGATCACCAAAGTCGTGGATGCGCACCCACGCGCCGTCGAGCCGAAGGCGGCCGTCGGCGAGGGGGGGATCGAGGCGCAGGAGCGTCACGCTGACCCGCTCGGCGTTCAGCTTGGTAGAAGACGTCGCCGAGGACAGGCCGAGGTCGCCGCTGCTGACGATCGGATTCGGATCGAATACCTTGGCCTGCCCGGTCGCGTACGCGAGGAGATCGCGCACCTCCAGGAGACGCCCGGATACCGCGTCCACCAGGATGCGCCAGCGATGAAGTGGTCGCGTGGTGTCGAGTCTCACGTCCCAGGCGAGCACGTGGGCGCCGACTCGGGGGCCCGGGCCCCGCCGCCGGCCTCGCGCGAGCTCCGCGCCCACCGCGGCCAGGAACCTGGCGCGCTCGCTGGGGCGCCGCGCCCGTCGGCGACGCCCCCGCGGTGGTGGGCCCTTCTCGATCGGTTCGTGCCGGTGCACGAGGAGGCGAGGCTGGCTGATCTCCCGGTTGCGATATCCGCGGGCGAGGCGGGCGACGAGCTGCCGGGCCTGGATCGGGTCGATCGTGACCCGAGCGGGATCGAGATCCGGCGGGATGTCGTAATGATACTGGTTGTACACCGACTGGAGACGGCCGTCCGTCGTGATGTTCACGACGATCTCGCTCGCGTCGACGAGGAGCCCCTTGAATTCCTGGCTCAGACGGGCCGACCAGGCAACCGGACTCCGGAGGAGCGCGGCGTCTCGCAGATCGGGCAGCCCGGGAGCCCATCGGAACAGGCGGGCGCTGCGCTCGCAGACCTCTCGCGCGAGCTCGCGCGGCGCGAACGCCCCTTGCACGAGCGGCGCCGCGCCCGGGTCGACCCAGCTGCGCAGAGCCCCCGAGGCGGCATCGCGGGTGACGCGGCCGTCGGGGCGGATCGGCTCGTGGTCTAGCGCTTCCGTCGCTTCGCGCCCTTTGCCTTCTTCGGCTTCTTGACGGCCTTGGCCTTCTTCGCGGGCTTCGACTTCTTCGCCGGCGCTGGGTTGAGGCCGAGCTGGATTCCCGCGTTGTTCTTTCCGGGCAGGATGCTGAGCCCGAAGATGTAGTTGTCGGTGGCGAACTGGCGGTTCGCGTGCGTGAAGGCGACCGTGACGACCTGGAAGCCGTTATCGTGCACGTCGAAAGGACTCAGCCGGAGCTTCGACGTGAACTTCGTCCCGAAGCTGGGCTGGTAGCTGGCCAGATAGGTTGCCCAGCGCTCGTCGGCGGCGCGTCCGAGCGCGATCTCCAGATCCTGGGCGATCGAGTCATTGGCCGGCTGCGCGCTCAGGGGCATCTGGGTTCCCGTCGAGGCCTGGCGGACCTCGAAGAGCTCGACTTCCTGCGCGGCCTTGATCCGGAGCCCGAGCTTGAGCTGGAGCGCGTGGTCGGGCGGTGGCGTCTGGGCGTCGACCTCGCTCTCCTTCTCGATCTTGTGGTGGCCCGACTGGCCCGGGCTGGGAGGCCAGTGCACGGTCTTTTTCTTGATGATGAGCTTCGCCTGGCCGCCGCGGGTGCCACCTGACATGATTGGGCCCTCCTTCAGATCCAAGTGGAGAGGGATTACCAGCCGGGGACGCTATCACGCGAGGGGGAGCACCGCAACAAGCCGGGCTCAGCCTCCCGCGGGCTTCGCGTCCAGGACCGATTCCGCGCGAGCCGACCAGTAGGGCATGGCGAGCGCCTGGAATGTGTCCCGGGCGATCTGGATCTCGGCCTGCGCCTCGTGGTCGTGCCCGATCCGCCGCGCGAGGGTCGCGAGCCCGAGGTGGCACCGCGCCTGGAGGGGACGCATCTCCAGCTCCAGCGCCCGGGCGAGGGCGTGGCGGTAGGTGGCCTGCGCGTCGTCGGCGAGCGGGACCGGCTGGCTCGCCTCCGCCTCTCCCAGGAGGCGCATCGCCCAGGCCTCCGACCCGCGGCTCTTCACGTAGCGGGTCAGCTCGACCGCGCGCCGGGCCAGGGGCAGCGCGTCCTCGGCGCGCCCGGCGGCCAGGTGGATCTCGGCGAGCACCCCCGTCCGGAGCCAGTGCCCGAGGGGATCGCCCATCGCGACCGCCATCTCCACCGCCTCGTCCACCACCCTCCGCGCGTCGGTGATCCGCCCGGCCAGGGCGTAGGCCGAGCAGAGCGGGGTCACCACGTTCAGGAGGGGGGCGCGGATGTCGGCGCTGCGGCACAGCGCGAGCCCGTTCTCGAGCTCGGCCACCGCGCGCGGAAGGTCGCCCTGACGCAGGTGCAGCGCACCCAGCCCGCACCGGCTGAAGACGATGCTGTAGGGATGCTCGGCCGCCTCCGCGATCCGCGCATTCTCCTGGCCGACCGCGAGGCCGTCGGCGAACTCGCCCAGCTCGGCCAGGCTCCACACGAGCACGGTGCGCGAGTAGACCGCGGGCAGGACCGCCATGCCGAAGCGCTCCCGGACCAGGTCGCCCCGCAGGAGGGCCACGTTGTGGCGCGCCAGCTGAACCGCGGCACGGTAGTCGCCCTGTCCGTAGCGCGCGAGACCAAGGAACGTATGCGCCAGCACCTGCGTCTCGACGTCGCTCACCTGGGCCGCGATCGCGACGGCGCGTTCCCCGTACTCGATGGCCCGCCGGAGCTCGAGCATCACGGTGTGGAAGTTCGTCAGGAACGCGGCGACCAGCCCCTGCCGGCGCCGGTCGCCCGCCGCCTCCGCGAGCCGCTCCGCCTCCTGCAGGTGGTCCTGCATCCGGCTGAACTCGGCCAGCGGGCTCAGGGAGGAGCGGAGCTCGAGGCGCAGGTCGATCGCGGTCCCCGCGGTGTCCGGTGTCTCCGGCAGGTGTGCGAGCGCGGTGAGCGCGCGCTCGAACCACTCCACCGCCGCACGGTGAGCCGAGCGCGCGAAGGCGCGGGCGCCGGCCTGGCGGCAATAGGTCAGCGCCTTGTCCCAGACCTCGCCGCGGAGGGCGTGGTGCGCGAGCCGCTCGACCTGGTCCGCGCGCGGCTCGGCTCCGAGGGCCTCGATCGTCTCCACGATGCGCCCGTCGAGCGCGCGCCGGCGCTCCCGCAGGACGCTGGCCGCGGCCACCTCGTACGTCAGCGCGTGCTTGAACGTGTACTCGGGTGCCGGGAACAGCGGGATCTCGTAGAGCAGCTCGGCGGCCTGGAGCTGCCGCAGCGCGAGCCGCAGCCGATCCTCGCCGAGATCGCCGATCGCGGCGAGCAGGGACACCGGCACGTCCTTGCCGATGACCGCGGCGGCCTGCAGGAGACGCTTCTCCAGCGCGGGCAGGCGGTCGATGCGGGCGGCCAGCACCGCGTGGACGGTCGCGGGCACCTGTGCGTCGCGGACCGTGCGGGCGGGCCGGTAGTCGCCGCGGGCGCCGGTGAGCGCGCCCGTCTCCGCGAGATGCCACACGCTCTCCTCCAGGAAGAAGGGGTTCCCCTCCGTCCGCTCGATGAGCTGCCCCTTGAGAGTGTCGAGCGCGGCATCACCTCCCAGGAGCGTATCCAGCAGCGCCTGGGCGAGCCCGGGCGCGAGCGGCTCGAGCGAGATCTGGGTGTAGTAGCTCTTGTTGGACCAGTCGTGCTCGACCTCGGGCCGCGAGCTGACCACGCAGAGGATCCGGGCGGTCGGCAGGCTCTCGATCACCCGGTCGAGCAGGGATTGCGACTCCGAATCGATCCAGTGCAGGTCCTCCAGCACGAGGCAGAGCGGCCGGGCCTGGCTCTCCAGGAGAAAGAGGCGCCGCAGGAACTCCAGCGTGCGGCGTCGCTGCTGGGTCGGATCGAGCGCGTCCCAGGCGTCGTCGGCGACGGGCGCGTCCAGGAGGGAGAGCACCACCGGGATGTCCGCGGCGAGCGTGTCGTCGAGGCCGCGCAGGCGCGCGCCCACCTTGTCGAGCACCTTGACCTCGTCGTCGCCGTCCTCGACCTGGAAGTAGTCGCGCAGCAGCGCGACGACCGGCAGGTACGGCGTCGCCCGCCCGTAGGACACAGTGGCCGTCTCGATCACCCGCCATGCGGGGGGCAGGGTGTCGTGGATGAACTCGTGAAGGAGGCGCGACTTGCCCACCCCGGGCTCGCCGATGACGCAGACGATCTGCCCGTACCCGGCCCCGGCGCGCTCCATCGCGCGCCCGAGCATGCCGAGCTCGGTCTCGCGCCCGACGAAGCGGGTGAGCCCGCGGGTCGCGGAAGCCTGGAGCCGGGAGCGCGCCTGTCCACGTCCGATCAGCTCGAAGGCCTCGAGCGGGTCGGTGAGACCCTTGATCACGAGGGGCCCCGTCGGCCGCACCGCGACGTGGCCCCGGACGAGCTGCAGGGTCTCGCGGGTGAGCAGGGTGGCGCCCGGCTGCGCGAGCTGCTCCATGCGGGCGGCGAGGTGCGTGGTCTGGCCGACCGCCGAGTAGTCCATGTGCAGGTCGCCGCCGATCGCCCGCACCACGACCTCACCCGAGTTGATCCCGACCCGGATCCGCACCGGCACCCCGAGGCCCGGGATCCCGGCCACGTAGCGCCGGACCGAGTCCTGCATGCGCAGTGCCGCGTAGCAGGCGCGGAGGGCATGATCCTCGTGGGCCAGCGGCGCGCCGAAGAGGGCCATGATCCCGTCGCCCAGCACCTGGTTGACGGTGCCCTCGTAGTGGTGGACCGCCTCCATCATGGATTCGAGGATCGGGTCGAGGATCTGCCGCGCCTCCTCGGGGTCACGGTCGGCCAGAAGCTCGAGCGAGCTCTTGAGATCCGCGAACAGCACCGTGACCTGCTTGCGCTCGCCCTCGAGCGAGTCGCGCATGCCCTGCATGCGATCCGCCAGGTGCCGGGGAGTGTAGACACGGGGCGACGCGAAGCGGGAGCCTTCGGTGGGCCGCGCCCCGGTGGGCTCCGCGCACTCCGGGCAGAAGCGCGCGGTCGGCGGCAGCGGGCTGGCGCACCGCCGGCATGAGGGCGAGAGCGCCGCGCCGCAGTCCGCGCAGAACTTCGCCGGGGGCGGGTTATCCGCGTGGCACTGGAGGCACTGCATCTGGTGGGGGCACCGTAGTCTGTCCCGGGGCCGGGGTCAAGAATTGCGCCAGGGCTCCGCCACCGACCTCCCGTGCTCGATGCTGACCCGCCCGGCCTTGACCACCAGGAGGCACGGGGCGAGGGGGCGACGATGTCCTCCGCGCGCTCGGCGTCCCAGATGACCAGGTCCGCCCGGCGGCCCACCGCCAGGCCGTGATCGGGCAGCCGCAGAATGCGCGCCGGGTGCGCGCCGAGCATGTCGAGGACGAGGCGCAGCTCCGGGTCGGCCCCCATGTGCGCGGCGACGCCGAGCAGGTACCCCATGAGCGGGAGCCCCGCGGTGCCGAGCGGGGTGAACGCGTTGCGGACGTTGTTGGTCGCCGCGGCCACCGTCACGCCCGCCGCGAGCAGGCGCTTGACCGGCGCGATTCCGCGGCGTACGGCGCGCACGTCCTTGCGCCCCATCAGGTAGAGATCGGTCGCGGGCAGCAGATGACCGGCACCCCGGCATCGGCCAGCGCGCGGGCCACCCGCTCCTGCTCGTCGGGCGGGAGCGCGGCCATCTCGCTCATGTGACCGAGCGCCACGCGGCCCTGCCAGCCGCGCCGGACCGTCTCCTCCGCGATGTGCAGGGCGTGGAGATGCTGCGGCTCGTCGAAGAAGTCGGCGTGGAAGTCCACATCCACTCCGAAACTCGGCCGCGAGGTCGAAGACGATGGCGATGTGCCGGTGCGCGTCGGTGTCGTTGTAGGGAACGCCGCCCACCAGGTCCGCTCCCATGCGGAGGGCCTCGCGGAGGAGCGCCTCGGTGCCGGGCATCTGGAGGATCCCCTCCTGGGCGAAGGCGCAGAGCTGCAGGTCGATCGCGGGTGCGTACTCGCGCCGGAGCGGCAGGAGCGCCTCGAAGCCCATGAGGCCGACGATCGGGTCCACCTCCACGTGACTGCGCATCGCGGTGGTGCCCTGGCGCACCGCCAGGTCGAGCACGCGCCGCGCCCGATCCGCGATGTCCGCGCGGGTGAAGCTGCGCTTGGCCAGGCCGGTGACCCGGATCGCCTCGGCCACCGTGCCCAGCTCACTGGGGGCCCGCGCGCCCAGCAAGGCCTTGTCGAGGTGAACGTGCGCATCCACGAGCCCCGCCGTCACCGCGCGTCCTTCACAGAGGATCTCGCGCTCCGCCGCCCGCCCCGCGAGCGCCCCGATCTCGACGATGCGCCCACCGAGGCAACCGATGTCCGCCACGCGGCCATCCGGAAGCCGACAGTCGAGCAGCAACAGGTCGAAGGAGGTCACACGCTCAACCGAGCCGGGCCCCCGCATTGGATAGAACCTGAAGAGGTACGTTACTTCGGTGCGCTGATCCCGTAGGCCTTCAGCTTCCGGTACAGATGGCTGCGCTCGATACCGAGGCGCTCGGCGGTGCGGGTCATGTTCCACTCGTTGGCCCGCAGCTCGCTCAGGATGAACGCGCGCTCGAACGCCTCGCGCGCCTCCTTGAGGGTGCGCTCGCGCAGCCCGTCATCGCCCGGCGGCTCCGCGTCCCGCGGGCGGAGCGGGGGAGGGAGATTCTCGGGGCCGATCACGTCGCGGGGGCTCATGATGACCAGCCGCTCGACCATGTTGCGCAGCTCGCGCACGTTGCCCGGCCAGTCGTACGACAGGAAGTACGCGAGGGCCTCCACCGAGATGGTCTTGGGCCGTTTGCCGTTCTCGGCCGAGAAGAGGCCGATGAAGTGCTGGACCAGCAGGGGCAGGTCTTCCCGGCGCTGCCGCAGGGGCGGCACCTCGATCGGGATGACGTTCAACCGGTAGAAGAGATCCTCCCGGAACGCGCCCGCCGCGATGCGATCGGGCAGGTTCTGATTGGAGGCGGCCAGCACCCGCACGTCCACCCGGATGGTGTCCTTGCCACCGACCCGCTCGAAGGCCTGCTCCTCCAGCACCCGCAGCACCTTGGCCTGGGTCTTGAGGCTCATGTCGCCGATCTCGTCGAGGAACAGCGTGCCCTGGTCGGCCAGCTCGAACTTGCCGCGCCGGCGCGCGACCGCGCCGGTGAAGGCGCCCCGCTCGTGACCGAACAGCTCGGACTCGATCAGCTCCTCGGGGATCGCGGCGCAGTTGACCTCGACGAAGGGCCCATCGCGCCGAGCGGACAGAGTGTGGACCGCGCGGGCCACCAGCTCCTTGCCGGAGCCGTTCTCGCCCTGGATGAGGACCCGCCCGCTCGAAGGCGCCGCGACCGCGATCTGCTGGCGCAGATGCTCGATGAGCGGGCTCTTGCCGACGATCTCCTGGCCGCGCTCGAGCTGGGCGCGCAGGTTGCGGTTCTCCCGCTCGAGCCGCGTGTGCTCGAGGGCGCGGGTGGCGGTCAAGAGCGTCTTCTCGAGCGAGAGGGGCTTCTCGATGAAGTCGTAGGCCCCGAGCTTGGTGGCCTTGACCGCGGTCTCGATGGTGCCGTGCCCGGAGATCATCACCACCGCGAGCTCGGGCCGGAGCCGCTTCATCTCGGCCAGCGTGTCGAGGCCGTCGATCCCCGGCATCCAGATGTCGAGGAAGATGATGTCGGGCACATCCTCCTGCAGGCGCGCCAGGGCCTGCTCGCCCGAGCCGACCGCGGTGACCCGATAGCCTTCGTCCTCGAGGACGCCCCGGAGCGTCGACTGGATCGCCCGCTCGTCGTCCACGATCAGGATGTGCTCGCCGGGCATGGCTGGTCTCAGGCCTGCACCGGCGCGGCCACCGGCCGGCCCGCGGGCAGCTCGATCACGAAGCGGCTGCCGCGCGGCGCATTGTCCTCCACGCGGATCGTCCCGCCGTGGTCGGACACGATCTGATGGACGATAGGCAGCCCGAGCCCCATGCCGGTGGCCTTGGTGGAGAAGTAGGGCATGAAGAGGCGCTCGCGGTCCTCGGCCGAGATGCCCGGTCCGTCGTCGCTGACCACGATGCGGACGCGGTGCGACTCGGGCAGGTACGCGGTCTGGACCCAGACCTCGCCGGTGCCGCCCACCGCCTCCACCGCGTTGTCAACCAGGTTGAGGACCGCGCGCTTGATCTGGTCCGGGTCCACCTCGATCGGGGGCAGATCCGGCGAGAAGGCGGAGCGGATGGCCAGGCTCGGATGCGACTCGCGGTAGAGCACCACCACGCCCTCGAGCAGCCGCGCCAGCTCGGTGGGCTTGGGGGTCAGCGCGGGCATGCGGGCGAAGCGCGAGAACTCGTCCACCAGCTGCCGGAGGGCGTCCACCTCCTGGATGATGGTGGCGGTGGCCTCTTCCAGAAGGCGTTTCTCGTCCGGGCTGCGGTCGGTGCTGAGCCGGCGCCGGAGGCGCTGGGCCGAGAGCTGGATCGGCGTGAGCGGGTTCTTGATCTCGTGGGCGATGCGCTGGGCGACCTCGCGCCAGGCGGCCAGGCGCTGCGCCTTCAGCAGCTCGGTGAGGTCGTCGAAGGCCAGCACCATGCCCAGGTAGGCGCCGTCGGGGCCGCGCAGCGCGGTGGCGGAGGCGAGCAGGGCCACCGCCTGGCCGCCGCGGCGGAGATGCACCTCGCGATCGAGCGTGCCCTCGCGTCCGCGGCCCATGCGCTGGATCAGCGCGTCGATCTCCGCGTACTCGGGCGACCGGAACACCCGCCCCACGGGCCGGCCCTGGATCTGCGCCGCGGTCAGGCCGAGCAGGCGCTCGGCCGACCCGTTGATGGTGGTGACGTGCCCCTCCGCGTCCAGCGATACCACGCCGGTGGCGACCGCCTCCAGCACGGTCTCGGTGTAACGGCGGCGATCTTCCACCTCGCCGTGCTTGGCCTGCAGATCCTGGTAGGTCTCCTCCAGCTTCGACTGGGAGGCCGCGAGATCCCCCGTCATCCGGTTGAAGGAGTCGACCAGGATGCCGATCTCGTCGTCGGCCCGGACCGTCACCTTGTAGTTGAGGTTGCCCGCCGCGACTTCTCGAGTCCCTTCGGCCAGCATCTGGATGGGCTCGGTGATGCCGCGCGCCAGGTAGAGGCCGAACCAGGTGGCGGAGAAGACGATGATCAGGGTCATCAGCAGGAAGAGCAGGATGTAGATGCCCTTGATCGGGTTCTTGAGCAGGCGGAGCTGCTTGTACTCCTGAAAGGCCTGGCTGATGTTGCGCAGCCGCGCTTCCAGGCGCTGGGGCACGTGGATCGCCACCACGATCGCGGCGGGCACCGGGTGGTCGCCGTCGCGCACCGGCACCATCGCCTGGATCATGTCGCCGTTCTCGAGCTCGTGGACGGTGGTGATCTCCTGGCCCGAGAGCGCCTGGCGCACGTGCTCGTTGTTGGCCTCGCGGGTCGGCACCGTGGCGAGCACCGGATTCTTCACGTGCACGAGCTCTTGCCCGTCCCGGTTGAAGATGGTGATGGCGGCGACGCCGAGGCGTTCCTGCTGCTCGGCCAGGTAGCCGGCCAGCGCCTCGCGCTTGCTCTCGACGAGGAGCCCGTCGCGCTCGATCACGCGGCCCATGTAGCGCCCGTGGCGCAGCGCGGTGGTCTCGAGGCTCTGGTAGTAGGTCTGGGCCACCTCCATGGCCTGATCGAGCGGTTTCTCGACCTGCGGCTTGAACCAGCCCTCGATGGAAGTGGTGATGAAGTTCGAGGCGATGAGGAAGATCAGGATGCCGGGCACCAGCGACAGGGCCAGGAAGGTGAAGACGAGCTTCGCCTTGAACCGGGAGCCGATGATCTTTTGCCGCCGCTCGAAGGAGAGCTTGATCAGGTTGCGGAAGAGCAGGACCAGGAGCAGCAGGAAGACGACCAGGTTGAGGTTGAAGAGGAAGAAGACGATCAGGTTGGAGGCGAACGGGATCTGGGGCGCGCGGATGCCCACCTCGAACACGGTGGCCACCACCAGCAGGACGAGGACCCCGGCGATGATCAGGAGGTTGCGCTTGCGCTTCTCCTGCTCGTCCACCGGCGACGGTCGGGTCGCGAGCGGCATCACTGGCTCCGCACCGGGGTGAGGAGGCTCGACTGCACCCACGGGGTCTCCTCGGCCTCGCCGGTCATGCGCGCGAACCAGGAGTTGACGCCGCCCAGCGAGACGTCGGAGCGGACGCGCACGTAGTACAGTTCCTGCTTGTCGAGCGCGGCGACCGGGGCCAGGTGGCCCACCCGGAGCTCGGAGATCACGCGCTGAGCCTCGCGCAGGTCCTTGGTGAGCAGCGGCTCGCGCTGCTCCCCCTTGAGCGGCGCGACCTTGTACTCCTTGGTGAGCACGTTGTAGGTGAGCTGCCGCTCCACCATGCGCGCCTGCAGGCGCCGGTCCACGCCCAGGCGCGTGTGCTGCCAGAGCTCCACGTAGTAGCGCACGTGAGCCGCGATGCCGGTGTGCAGGCTCTCATGGAGCGCGCTCGGCACCGCCCCGAACAGCACCACCGTGACGGTCACGTCGTAGTCGTTGAGGAACACGGCCAGGTTGCTGACGCGGACCTCGGCGTCCGCCGCCGCCGTCCCCAGCAGGACGGCGGCGAGCAGACCGCCGGCGAAGGCCCAGCTGCGGATCGTGTGGCGCCGGCAAGTCCCCATAGAGCAGCCGGACCATTATAGCTATAGCGTCGGGCCCTGCGGGCAGGGCGGGTTCGGCCTCGGGCGCTCCGGGCGGTAGGGAAGAGGCGGGCGGGAGGGGGTGGCGGCCTACAGGGCCGCGACACCCGGGAGGAACCCGTCGCCGGCAGCCACCGGGGCGGGGACGGGGCGGGTGACGCGCGCGGCGGCCCGCCGGCGGTCGGCCGCCAGGGCCTTCTGGATCGCGGTCACCAGCTGGTGGTTCAGCGCGTGGCCCGCGTTGCGGCCCACGACGTGCGCCCGGAGCGGCCGTCCCAGGAGGGACAGGTCGCCGACCAGGTCGAGGATCTTGTGGCGGACGAACTCGTCGGGGAAGCGCAGGCTGTCGTTGAGCACCGAGCGCTTGCCCACCACGACCGCGTTCTCGAGCGAGCCCCCGCGCGCCAGCCCGTTCTGTCGCATGGCCGGGACGTCCCGGAGAAATCCATACGTCCGGGCGGCGGCCAGCTCCTCGCAGAAGACCTCCTCGGTGATCTCGAAGGTGCCCGCCTGTAGGCCGATGATCGGATGGTTGTTGTCGAGGGTGTAGCTGATGCGGAGTGAATCCGCCGGCACCGCCTCGAGCCACCGGCTCTCCGTGCCGACGCGGATCGGCTCGCGGATGCTGATCGGCCGCCGGGGGGCGGCGAGACTCACCCGCCCGGCCGAGCGCAGCAGGTCCACGAAGGGCTTCGCGCTACCGTCCGCCGCGGGCACTTCCGGCCCGTCGATGTCCAGCATCAGGTCGTCGATGCCGAGCGCGGACGTCGCGGCCATCAGGTGCTCGATGGTCCGAATGCGCACGCCGAAGGCCCCGACCGTGGTCGCCGAATTGGTATCCACCACGTGATCGGCATTCGCGGGAATCAGGGTGCCGTCGGCGGCGCGGAACAGGATGCCCGTATCCGCTGCGGCGGGGGAGATCGTCATCTTCACCGTTTCCCCCGAATGCAGGCCGATCCCCTCGAGGCACACCGGGCGTCTGATGGTCTGCTGGAAGTCCATGATCGCCACATAGTAGGCAAACAAGGTGCCAGAGGGGCTAATGTCACTCAAACTACTGCTTATATTGGCGTTATCGGCCGAGTCCAGCCCGAGCCCTATGTAAGGGGTTGCAAGAATGACACACCCCTCGGGGGAGCTTGTGTCAGTTAGGCAACATCAGAGCTCGAGCCGGGCCCGCACTCGAAACCCCTCGGGGACCGCCTCTACCCTAGGCTCGTCGGTCCCTATACCACGGATGAGCTGATGAACCCGGTGGCGCGTGGGCTCCAGCGGCTCGCCTCGAAGGAAGGCGTGCAGGCGCACCGCTTCGCCCCCCGCCGCCGGGGAGACGTCGAAGACCGCGAACTCGATGGACCGGCACGCGAAGCCTTCCACCTCGTGAACGTACAGGCATTCCTCGAGCCAGCGACGCAGGAGCATGGGGACTCCCACTCCGTGCGCCCGTACCTCCCTCACCTCGACCGCCTCCACCGAGGCCGGATCCACCGCGGCGGCGAACAGCGCGAGCCCGATCCGCGCGAAGGCGTCCGACAAGGTCGCGGCCTCGACGGCGAGCTCCACCTCAGGCCGTGCCCAGATCGCCGTAGCGTGACTGGAGCAGGGCCACCGCCACCGCGCCCGCGGTCTCGGTCCGGAGCAGGCGAGGGCCGAGCCCGGCCACCACGGCGCCCGCCCCGGCGAGCCCTCGGACCTCGTCGGCGGCCAGCCCGCCTTCCGGGCCCACCACGACGGTCACGCGGGGGCAGCGGCCCGCGGGCAGGCGCGCGGCGAGCCCCTCCCGCTCCTCCTCCCACAGGCAGACCAGGAGCCCGGTCGCGCCGGCTTCGCGCGCCCACGGCGCAAGGTCACGCGGTTCCTCGATCTCCGGGACGGCCGCGCGCCCACTCTGCTGGGCGGCCTCCTTGGCGATGCGCTGCCACCGTGCGCGGCGGGCGGGCCAGCGCGCGGGCTCGAGCCGGACCACCGTCCGCGCGGTCAGCAGCGGAATCACGCGGGTGACGCCGAGCTCGGTGGCCATCCGGACGATGCCATCCATCTTGTCGCCCTTCGGAACCCCCTGGGCCAGGGTCAGGTCGAGGGGCGACTCGGTCGCGAGCGCCGCGCGGCTCACGATCAGGCCCTCGGCGCGGCGGGAGGCGATCGCGGTGAGGCGCACCGACAGCAGCGCGCCCTCGTCGTCCACCGCCTGCACCACGTCGCCGACGGCAGCCCGCAGCACGCGGCCCAGGTGATGGGCGGCGGCGGCTTCGAAGGCCACGCGGTCGCCGTCCACCGCGCCCCTCGCGAGGTGCAGGAAGCGGGTCACGCGGCCCGGGCCTCGAGGCGCAGCGAGGCCCAACCTTCCAGCGCCAGGCGGGACCGGGTCACGAGGCCGGCGCCGGCCAGGGTGTCGCTGACGCGCCCGTCCTCGTCCTGGAGCATGCCCCCGAGCACCAGCGAGCCGCCCGGGGCCACCAGACGCGCGTACTGCGGGGCCAGCGCCAGATGAGTGTGCGTCAGCAGGTTCGCCAGCACGAGCGGGAAGCGGCCCGGGATCTCCTGCGGCTCGGCCAGCCGGACGGTCAGGCCGGCGCAGCCGTTACGCCTCGCGTTGACCTGCGCGGCCGAGACGGCGTCCGGGTCCACGTCGATCGCGATGACCGAAGACGCGCCGAGCTTGAGCGCCGCGATGGCCAGGATGCCGGTGCCGGTCCCGATGTCGAGCGAGGCCGCGGCGGGCATGATCGCCAGCGCTTCCTCGAGCAGCACCAGACAGCCCTCGGTCGTGCCGTGGTGGCCGGTGCCGAAGGCGCGGCCGGGCTCGATGATCACGGTCATGCGCTCCGGTCCGGTCCGGTGAGCGGGCGGCTCGATCCACGGCGGCAGCACCAGGAGGCGCCGGCCCACCTCGCGGGCCGGGAACGATTGCTGCCACGCGCTCGCCCACGCCTCGTCCAGCAGCGGGGTGATCTCGGTGCCCTGCGAATCGATCGCGAAGCCGAGCGACCGGAGCGATGCCTGGTAGTCCTGGACCGCGGCCAGCAGCCGCGTGGACGACATGCTCTCGGCGAAGAAGGCGCGCAGGCGCGGCGGGACGCCGGGGGCCGCCTCCTCGACCACGCCGAGCGCGCCTTGCTCCCAGAGGAAGTTGGTGAGCGCGTCTTCGCTGTCGGCGGCGGCGGGGAGGGTCAGCTGCCAGAACGGCATCAACTACCGAACAGCTGCTTCATCCGCTCGACGAACTTCGACGCCCGGGGGCTCGAGTCGCCGTCGTGCGTGCGGCGGAACTCCTCCAGCAGCTCCCGCTGGCGCGCGGTGAGCTGCGTCGGTACCTCCACCGCCACCTCGTACACCGCGTCGCCCCGACCCCGCCCGCGCAGGTGCGGCATGCCCTTGCCCTTGAGCACCAGACGCTGGCCCGGCTGCGTTCCCGCCGGGATCCGGAGCTTCGCGGCGCCGTCGAGCACCGGCACCTCGACCTCGTCGCCGAGCGCCACCTGGGGGAAGGTCAGTGGCAGCTCGCAGATCAGGTGCGCGCCGTCGCGCACGAAGATCTCGTGGGGCTTGATGTGGAGCACCACGTAGAGGTCCCCGGCCGGGCCGCCCTGCAGACCACTTTCCCCTTCGCCGTTGAGCCGGAGCTGATTGCCGTTCTCCACGCCGGCCGGGATCGTGACCTTCAGCAGCCGCTCGCGGGACACGCGTCCCTGGCCGCGGCAGCCGGAGCAGGGGTGCCGGATGATCCGTCCCTCGCCGCGGCAGTTGGGGCAGGGGCGGGCCACGGTGAGGAAGCCCTGGGTGAAGCGCACCTGGCCCTGGCCGCGGCATGTGCCGCAGACCTCGGGCTGGCTCCCCGCTTCCACGCCGGCCCCGCGGCAGGTCTCGCAGGTCTCGAGGCGCGGGACCTGCAGCTTGGTCTCGATACCCCGGGCGGCGTCCTCGAGCGAGATCTCGAGGTCGTAGCGGAGGTCGTCACCGCGCCGCACCCGCGAGCGGGAGCGGTTGCCGCCCCCGCTGCCGAAGAACCCCTCGAAGAGATCCTCGAAGATCGTGCCGAAGCCCGCCTCCCCGCCTGCGCCGCCTACCCCGCCGACCGTGCCGAAGCGATCGTACTGGGCGCGCTTCCCGGTGTCGGACAGGATGGCGTAGGCTTCGCTGATCTCCTTGAAGCGATCCTCGGCTTTCTTGTCGCCGGGGTTGCGGTCGGGATGGTAGGCGCGGGCGAGGTTGCGATAGGCCTTCTTCAGCGCCGCGTCGTCGGCATCCCGGGGGACGCCGAGGATGCCGTAGAAATCCTTGGTGGCCACGCTAGGCGTCGGCGGGAGAGTCGCCCGAGTCGTCCGGGGCCACCGCCACCGTGACCATCGCGGGCCGCAGGACCCGACCGTGCAGGAGGTAGCCGCGCGCGGTCTCCGCGGCCACCGACATGTCGGGCAGGTCCGGGCGCTGCACGCGCGCGATGGCCTCGTGGCGCTCCGGATCGAAGGGCTGACCCACCGAGGTGAACGGCGTCACGCCGAACTTCTCCAGGACGCGCAGCAGCTCGCGCTGGATCAGCTCGACGCCGGTGGCGAGGGAGGTCGCCGGCTCGGTGCGCGCCGCCTGCAGGGCCCGGTCGAGATTGTCGAGCACGGGGAGGATGTCACGCAGCAGGGACTCGTTGGCGTAGCGGGTGTACTCCTCCCGCTCCCGCACGCTGCGCTTGCGCACGTTGTCGAACTCGGCGACGGTGCGCAGGTAGCGGTCCTGCTGGGCTTCCACCTCGCGGGTCTTGGTCTCGAGGGCATCGCGGAGCCGCTGGATCTCCTCCGCCGCCTCGTTGGTCACCGGCCCATCGAAGAACGAATCACTCATGGCAGAAGCCAAGTATAGCAGACGGACGGTCTCCGCCCGGAGGGCCACCCGGTGCGCCCCAGCAACGGGTTCGGCGCTGTGACTGAGGTGGACGCTTTGGATACGGGAAGCTTCTCTATCTAATGCGGGGGCCCAGAAATGGCCCCCGCACTCCCCCATTTTCGCGATTGGGGCAGACAGCCGTTTCGAAAACGGCCCCGAAGTCGCGCTACGGCAAGTACAGGTGCTGGCGGACGCGGGAGAGGGCACTCGAGACGGCGCGCGCGGTCTCGTCCACCACCGACATGACCTCCGAGTAGGGCATACGGCGGGGTCCCACCACGCCGAGCACCCCCAGGACCTGGTCCCGGTAGGTATACGTGGACGTGATCAGGCTGCAGCCGCGCATGTCCTCCATCGGGTTCTCGCTACCGATCATCACCTGGAGGCCACGCTCCTCGGCCATCCGGGAGAGCAGGTCGATGAGACGCGCCTTGTCCTCGAAGGCGCGCAGCACCGAGCGCAGCGTGGCGGTGTCCGACAGGTCCGGATGGTCCAGCATGTTGGTGGCGCCGCTCAGGTAGAGCGTGCGGTCGCGCAGGAGCGCGACCACCTCGTCGAGCACGCCGCGGCTCCGCGTCCAGAGGGGATCGAGCGGGTCGGCGGGCGCGGCCAGGTCGTCGAGGATCTCCTGGAAGGTTTTTCCGCGAAACCGCCGGGTCAGCGCCCGGCCCGTTTCGCGGAGCTCCTCGCTTCCGCCCCGCGGCGCGCTGTTGATGGGCCGCGCGGTGACCCAGCCGGTGTCCGTCACCAGCACCGCGAGAGCCCGCTCCTCGTCCAGCGCCACCAGCTCGATGCGATCCAGCGCGGTGTGCTTGAGCGGCGGAGCGAGCAGCACGCCCATCATGTGCGTGCCCGATGACAGCAGGGCCGGGGCCTCGGCCATCAGGCGCTCGGCCGCGTCGGGCGGCGCCGCGGACGGCTGGCCCATCGCGGGCGCCTTGCCCGCGACCCACGGCACGCGCTGGAGGTGATCGACGTAGAACCGGTAGGCGGCATCCGTCGGCACCCGGCCCGCTGAGGTGTGCGGCTGCGCCAGGTAGCCCAGATCTTCCAGATCCGCCATCGCGTTTCGGAGGGTGGCCGGGGAGAGGCCGCGGATGTGCCGCCGCGCCACCGCGCGCGAGCCGACGGGCTCACCCGTCTCGACGTACTCCGCGATGACGGCCAGGAGGACCTGGCGGCTTCGCTGATCGAGGGACGGGATGGTCATGCGCGATCTTACCGCTAGAGCAGCTCGGTGAACAGGGCGTCGGAAAGAAGGAAGCCGGCCTCGGTGAGTCGGACCCGGCCGTCCCGCTCCGTGAGCAGGCCCCGCTCGCGCCACGCGTCGAGCACCTCGGGCAGGCGCCCGGGCTCGAGGGCGCGGCGCTCGGCCAGGCGCTCGGCCGGGATGCCGTCGCTCGTGCGGAGTCCCAGGATCAGCCGCTCGGCGAGGGCCTGGCGCGGGGTCAGCGTCTCGTGGCTCTGGAGCGGGAGGCTTCCGCCCTCCACGAGGGTGCAGTAGCGCTCCACCGACTTCACGTTGCCGTACCGCACGTGCCCGAGGAAGCCGCACGCCCCCGGCCCGAGGGCCAGGTACTCCTCCCATCGCCAGTAACGCTGGTTGTGGCGCGAGCGGAAGCCGGGGCGCGCGTAGTTGGAGACTTCATAGTGCTCGAAGCCCGCCTCGCCGGCCAGGCGCGCGAGGATCCAGTACTGCGCGGTGACCGTGTCCTCCTCGGGCAGTCCGCTCACCCCCGCGGCGTGCCAGAGGCTGCCCTCGTCGAGGGTCAGCGCGTAGGCGGAGAGATGATCCGGGCCCCACGCGATGGCCTCTCGCACCGTACGCGTCCAGGTGTCCAGGTCGAGCGCGGGCAGGCCGTAGATGAGATCCACGCTGACGTTGTCGAACCCGGCCTCACGGGCGGCGCGGAACGCGGCGGCGGCCTGGGTCGCCGAGTGCCGCCGGTCGAGCCGCGGCAGGATGGCGTCGTCCAGGCTCTGCACGCCGAGGCTGATCCGGGTCACCCCGGCGCGCCGATAGCCGGCGAGGCGGGCCACCGTCACGTCGTCGGGATTGCACTCGACGGTCACCTCGGCCCCGGGCTCCAGGCGGAAGCGGGTCCGGATCCGATCGAGCACGGCGGCCATCTGGGGCGGGTCGAGCAGCGACGGGGTGCCGCCGCCGAGGAAGAGCGTGTCGAGCGTCACGCGGCCCGTCCACGGAGCGGCGCCGGCCAGGTCGCACTCGCGCAGCAGCGCGGCCAGGAAGCGGTCGAGCCCACCCGGCGTGTACGGCGCGGTGTTGAAGGAGCAGTAGCCGCATCGCTCCGCGCAGAAGGGCAGGTGCACGTAGACCCCGAGCCGGGCGGCGCGGGGCGTCAGCGCGGCTACGGCAGGTACTTGCCCAGCCGTTGCCAGCGTAGCCAGTGTCCTTCCCCGTTCCACGACCAGTAGATCAGGAAGGCCTTGCCGCGGATCTTCTCGCGGCGGACGAAGCCCCAGTAGCGGCTGTCCTGCGAGTTGTCCCGGTTGTCGCCCATGACGAAGTAGGCGCCCGCGGGCACCTTGAGGGGATCGCATCCGTAGGCGTAGCTGCACTGGGCCGACGGAGGCCCGGTGAAGGATCCCGGGCGCACGTATGGCTCGTCGATGGGATGGCCGTTCAACAGCACGCGGTTGTCGCGCACCTGGATGGTGTCGCCGCCCACCGCGATGATGCGCTTGATGAAGTCGCGCGTCTCGTCGTTGGGATACTTGAAGACCACCACGTCGCCGTGCCGCGGGTCGCGCACGCCGGGGAGGTGCCGGTCGGTCAGCGGGATCTCGGCCCCGAAGAGGAACTTGTTGACCAGGATGTAGTCGCCGATCAGGAGCGTGTCCATCATGGAGCCGGAAGGGATCGTGAAGGCCTGCACCGCGAACTGGCGGATGAAGAGGGCCAGGAGCACCGCGATGATGATCGCTTCCGAGTACTCCCGGAAGAGGGACTTGCGCCGGGGTCGGGTCACCGGAGGGGGCGGCCCGATGTCGCGCTCGGGACGGACCTGGAGATCGTTCATGCGGGCGCGCTAGCTCTTGAGGACCGACAGGAACGCTTCCTGCGGCACCTCGACCCTTCCGACCTGTTTCATCCGCTTCTTGCCTTCCTTCTGCTTCTCGAGCAGCTTGCGCTTGCGGGTGATGTCGCCCCCGTAGCACTTGGCGGTGACGTTCTTGCCCATGGCCTTGACCGTCTCGCGGGCGATCACCCGGCTGCCGATCGCGGCCTGGATCGCGACCTCGTAGAGCTGGCGGGGAATCACCGCGCGCAGCTTCTCGGCGAGGGCCTTCCCCTTCTCGTAGGCCTTCTCGCGGTGGACGATGATGGAGAGCGCGTCCACCGGATCCCCGTTGAGCAGGATGTCGAGCTTGACCATGTCGGAGGCCCGGAACTCCAGGAAGTCGTAGTCGAAGGAGGCATAGCCCTTGGAGATGGACTTGAGCCGATCGTAGAAGTCCACCACGATCTCGCTCAGCGGGAAGTCGAACTGGATGTGGACCCGCTTGCCCACGTACTCGAGTGACTTGTGCTCGCCGCGCTTCTCCTGCGCGAGCTTGTAGATCTCGCTCATGAACTCGGTCGGCACGAAGATCGAGCCGCGCACGTAGGGCTCCTCGATGCGCTCGATCCGGTCGACGGGCGGCAGCTTGGAGGGGTTCTCCACCTCGAGCGTCTCGCCCGCCAGCGTGATCACCTTGAAGCGCACGCTGGGGGCGGTGACGATCAGCGAGAGATTGAACTCGCGCTCGAGCCGCTCCTGCACGATCTCGAGGTGCAGCATGCCCAGGAAGCCGCAGCGGAACCCGTAGCCGAGCGCAAGCGAAGTCTCCGGTTCGAAGTTGAACGCGGAGTCGTTCAGGCGCAGCTTCTCCAGCGCGTCGCGGAGGCCCTCGTAGTCGGTGTCCTCGATCGGGTACAGCCCCGCGAACACCATCGGCTTGGCGTCGCGGTAGCCGGGGCACGGCTCCGCGGTCGGGTGGAGCACGTCGGTGACGGTCTCGCCGATCTTGGCGTCGGCCACCCGCTTGATCGCGGCGGTGAGGTAGCCGACCTGGCCGGCGGTGAGCTCCTCCACCGGCCGCATGTCGGGGGAGAAGACGCCGACCTGCTGGACCTCGAGGGCCTTGCCGGTGGACATGAACAGCACGCGCGAGCCGGCGCGGACGCGCCCGTCGATCAGGCGGATGTAGACCACCACGCCCTGGTAGGAGTCGTAGAACGAGTCGAAGACCAGGGCCTTGAGCGGGGCGTCCACGGCGCCCTTGGGCGGCGGCACGCGGGCCACGATCGCCTCGAGCACCTCCGGCACCCCGGTGCCGTGCTTGGCCGAGATCGCGAGAGCCTCGTCGCCGTCCAGGGTGAGGATCTCCGTGATCTGGTTCCGGGTGGCCTCGACGTCGGCGGCGGGCAGGTCGATCTTGTTGATGACCGGGATGATCTCGAGGCCGCCGTCCAGGGCCAGGTAGAAATTGGCCAGGGTCTGCGCCTCGACCCCCTGGGCGGCGTCCACGATCAGGATCGCCCCCTCGCAGGCGGCGAGGGAGCGGGAGACCTCGTACGAAAAGTCCACGTGGCCGGGAGTGTCGATGAGGTTGAGCGTATATTCCTGCCCGTCGCGCGCCTTGTAGAGCAGGCGCACCGCGTGGGCCTTGATCGTGATCCCGCGCTCCTTCTCCAGGTCCATCGAGTCCAGGACCTGGTCCACCGCCTTCTTGGCGTCCATGGTCCCGGTGAGGGACAGGAGGCGGTCGGCCAGGGTGGACTTGCCGTGGTCGATGTGGGCGACGATGGAGAAATTGCGGATCAGATCGATGGCCATCCGGCTAAGAATACCACGCCCTTGCGCGGCCCGTCGGGCGCCGGGGGCGGAGCCGGCGCCCTACGTGCGGGCGTTGGGGGCCACGACCGCGTTGGCCTCCAGGACCGCGGTGAACCCGAGCTGGGCGTTGGCCCCGATTCGGGCTCCCGCGCCCACGATGCAGTCCCGCAGCACCGCGCCCGGGCCCACCACCACGTCGTCCCAGAGGATGGCGCCCTCGATCCGGGCGCCCGCGCCGACGACGCAGTTGCCGCCGAGCACCGCGTTCGGGCCCACCCGCGCGCCCGACTCGACGCGGGTGCCCGCGCCGATCACGCACGGGCCGGTGACCGTCGCGTCGGGGGCGACGCGGGCGCCCGGCGCGATGGCGCGGCCGTCGGGCGCGGCGCCCGCGGGCGCGAGCGGGCTGGTCACGCGGCCGGCCAGCAGGTCGAGCTGGCCCTGGCGGTACTTGGCGGGGCTGCCGATGTCGAGCCAGTAGTTGCCCGCGACCCAGCCGAAGAACGGCACGTGGTCGCGGAGGAGCCCGGGGAAAGTCTCGCGCTCGATGGACACCGCGCGGCCGGTCGGAATCGCGGCGACGACCTCGCGGTCGAGCAGGTAGACGCCCGCGTTGACGGTGTCCACCGTCGCCTGGCCGGGCGGGGGCTTCTCGATGAAGCTCCGGATGCGCCCGTCCGCATCGAGCTCCACGAGCCCGTACTGACTGGGGTCGGCGACGCGCGTGAGGTAGAGCGTCGCGCGCGAGCGGCGCTCGGCGTGGAAGTCCAGCATCGCGGAGAGATCGACGTCGGCCAGGATGTCGCCGTTCAGCACGACCACGAGCCCCCGCACGAGGTCCACCGCGTTGCGGATGCCGCCGGCGGTGCCGAGCGGGTCCGTCTCCACCGCGTAGCGGAGCCGGACCCCGTGGGCCGCGCCGTCGCCCATGATCCGCCGGATCTCGTCCACCAGGTAGGAGCAGGACAGGACCACGTCGGTGATGCCGTGCTGACGGAGCAGGGCCAGCTGGTAGGCGACGAACGGGATGTTGAGGAGGGGAACGACCGGCTTGGGTGTGGCGAGGGTCAGGGGCCGGAGCCGGGTGCCCTGGCCCCCCGCGAGGATGACCGCGGTTATTTCGTCGGGGCCCAGGGCTCCGCCTCGCTGATCAGCATCACGGGAATGCCGTCGCGCACCGGATAGGCCTTGCGGCAGGCGCGGCAGATGATGCGCGTCTCCTCGAAGGTCAGCTCGATGCCCTTGCAGGCGGGACAGGCCAGGATCGCCCGCAGCTCTTCGTCGATCATGGCGCGATCTCCTTTTTGAAGAAGCCGAAGGTGCGGCGGAGGCCCTCGGCGAGGGACACGGTGGGCTTCCAGCCGAGCGCGCTCGCGGCGCGCTCGGGGCTCAGGCAGCTGCGGCGCTGCTCGCCCGGCCGGGCGGGCGCGTGCTCGGCCGGGATCTTGGAGCCCGCCGCCTGCACCAGCGCCGCGTAGAGGTCGTTCACCGACGTCTCGATCCCGGTGCAGATGTTGACCCCGCCGGTGGCCTCGTGATGCTCGAGCGCCTTCACGTTGGCGGCGGCCACGTCCTCCACGTAGGTGTAGTCGCGGGTCTGGCCGCCGTCGCCGTTGATGATGGGCGCCTGGCCGGTCAGCAGCCGGTGGCAGAAGATGGCGATCACGCCCGCCTCGCCCTGGGGGTTCTGCCGCGGACCGTAGATGTTGGCGTAGCGGAGCGAGATGCCGCTGATGCCGTAGATCCCGATCCACGCGGCCACGTATTGCTCCACCGCGACCTTGGTGATGCCGTAGGGCGAGATCGGCAGGCTGGGATGGCTCTCCGGGGTGGGGATCACGTCGGTGTCGCCGTAGCCCGCGCCGCCGCTCGAGGAGTAGATCACCCGGCGGACCCCGTAGCGCCGGCAGCATTCGAGCAGCGCGACCCCGCCCCCGATGTTCACGCTGGCGTCGAACGCGGGATCGGTCACCGAGCGGCCGACCGAGGCCTGCGCGGCCAGGTGGGCCACCACCTCCGGCCGCTCCGTCTCGAAGACGCGCGCCAGCCCCGCGCTGCGGAGATCCACCTCGTGGAAGCGGGCGCGCGGGTTGATCCAGCGCGCGTCGCCGGTGGTGAGATTGTCCACCACCGCCACGTCGTGACCCGCGGCCAGGAAGGCGTCCACCACGTGTGAGCCGATGAAGCCGGCTCCGCCCGTCACGAGGATCCTCACGGCCGGGCCACCAGCTTGCGGCACCAGTCGATGGTGCGGGTGAGGCCGTCCTCCACGTCCACCTTGGGCTCCCACTTGAGCAGGCGGCGGGCCTTGGTGATGTCCGGCTGCCGCACCTTGGGATCGTCGGTGGGAAGCGGGCGGTACACGATCTCGCTGCGCGAGCCGCTCAGCCGCGAGATCTGCTGGGCGAGCTGCAGCAGCGTCATCTCCTTCGGGTTGCCGATGTTCACCGGCTCGTTCACCGGGGCGTGCATGAGGGCCCAGATGCCCTCGACCAGGTCGGTGACGTAGGTGAAGGAGCGCGTCTGGGAGCCGTCGCCGAAGACGGTCATGGGCTCGTTCCGCAGCGCCTGGCGCACGAAGGTGGGGATCGCGCGGCCGTCGGTGAGCCGCATGCGGGGCCCGTAGGTGTTGAAGATGCGCACGATGCGCGCGTCGAGGCCGTGCACGCGGTGGTAGGCCATGACCATGGCCTCCGCGAAGCGCTTGGCCTCGTCGTAGACCCCGCGCGGGCCCACCGGGTTGACGTTGCCCCAGTAGTCCTCGCGCTGCGGGTGCACGAGCGGATCGCCGTAGACCTCGGAGGTCGAGGCGAGCAGGAACCGCGCCCGCTTCTCCTTGGCCAGCCCGAGGGCCTTGTGAGTGCCGAGGGCGCCCACCTTCAAGGTCTGGATGGGCAGCTCGAGGTAGTCGATCGGCGAGGCGGGGCTCGCGAAGTGCAGCACGTAGTCGAGCGGCCCGCCCACCACGATGTAGTTGGTGACGTCGTGCTTGACGAAGAGAAAGCGTGGGTCGCTGATGTGGGCGATGTTGTCGGTGGAGCCGGTGAGGAGGCTGTCCATGCAGACGACCTCGCACCCGTGAGCGAGCAGGAAATCGCAGAGATGGGAGCCGATGAAACCGGCCCCGCCGGTCACGAGGACGCGCACCGGCGCGACCCTCAGCCCGCCAGCACGGGCTTGCGCCCGATCGAGTAGTACTCGAAGCCGAGGCGACGCATGCGCTCGGGCTCGTACAGGTTGCGGGCGTCGAAGATCAGCCGGTGCCGCAGGAGCCCGCGCAGGCGGTCGAGGTTCAGGTACTTGAACTCGTTCCACTCGGTGAGCAGGGCCACCCCGTCCGCGCCCGCCGCCGCCTCGTAGGCCGACTCGCAGAAGACCACGCTATCCGGCAGCAGGGCCCGCGCGTTGTCCATCGCCACCGGGTCGTAGGCGCGCACCTGGGCCCCCGCGGCGTGGAGCAGCCGGACCACCTCGAGGCTCTTGGCCTCGCGCATGTCGTCGGTGTTGGGCTTGAAGGCGAGGCCGAGCACCGCGATGGTCTTGTCCTCGAGATCGCCCATCGCCTTGCGCATCATGTCCACCAGGTGGAGGGCGCGCTCCTTGTTGATCTCCACCACCGAGCGCAGCAGCTTGAAGTCGTACCCGAAACGGGACGCGGTGTGGATGAGGGAGTCCACGTCCTTGGGGAAGCAGGAGCCGCCGTAGCCGAGCCCGGCCTGGAGAAACTGCATCCCGATGCGCGAGTCGAGGCCCATGCCCTTCATCACCTGGCTCACGTCGGCGCCCGCGTTCTCGCAGATGTTGGCGATCGCGTTGATGAACGAGATCTTGGCGGCCAGGAACGCGTTGGACGCGTACTTGATCACCTCCGCCGACGGCAGGTCGGTGATGATCATGGGCCGCTCGAGCGGGGCGTAGAGCTCCACCAGGGTCATCGCGACCTGCTGGTTTGGGGCGCCGATCACGATCCGGTCGGGCCGGAGGGTGTCCTCGATCGCGGACCCCTCACGCAGGAACTCCGGATTGGAGACCACGTCGAAGTCGATGGGGCGGGGCTGGAACCGCGTGATGACTTCCCGGACGAACTCGCCGGTGCCGACCGGGACCGTGGACTTGTTGACGACCACCTTGTAGCGATCCATCGAGCGCCCGATCTGGGTGGCGACCGCCTCCACGTGGGAGAGATCGGTCTCGCCGGTGTCCTTCGGGGGAGTGCCCACCGCGATGAAGATGACGTCGGCTTGGCGGACCCCGCCGGGCAGGTCGGTGGTGAAGCTGAGGCGCCCGTCGTCCTTGTTCCGTATCACCATCTCCTCGAGGCCCGGCTCATAGATGGGCATCTGCCCCGCCCGGAGGGCCTCGATCTTCTTCTGGTCGTTGTCGACGCAGACCACGTCGTTGCCGAGATCGGCGAAGACCGCGCCGGTCACCAGCCCCACGTAGCCCGTTCCTACCACGCAGATGTTCATTCGATCCGGCCTCCAGAAGGGGAACTCAGAGTAACAGACAACCGACCCGCCTTGCCACCGGCAGCCACCCGGGCGCTAGGACAGGGTGTGGCGGACCAGCCGCTCCCCAATCATTACTAGAAACAGCAGGAGAAGGAAAAAGTTCGAGAAGAGGAAGAGAGAGAGCCACCCGCGCTGGTCGTCCGGCTGCCGCGCGAACTTGGCGGCCAGCCAGATCAGGCGGCCCCCCAGCGCCGCGGCCGCCACCAGGGTGGCCGGGCCGCCCACCCCGAAGGTGGGCGCGGCCAGGGCCCAGGCGGTGAGGCCCAGGGAGTAGAGCTGGATGAGCCGGGCGGTGCCCTCCACCCCTACCCGCTCCGAGACCATCGGGAAGCCGCCGGCGGCGTAGTCGGCCCGGTAGCGGAGGGCGAGCGCCCAGAAGTGGGGCATCTGCCAGAGGAACAAGATCCCGAAGAGGATCACCGCGCCCGCATCGGTCAGGTGGCCGCCGCCCGCGACCCAGCCGATCACCGGCGGGATGGCGCCCGGGATCGCTCCCGGCACCGCGGCGAAGGGCGAGTGCGGCTTCAGCCAGGGCGTGTAGACGCCGTTGTAGAAGCCGCTCGCGATGAGGCCCAGGATGCCGGCGGTGGGTCCGATCCCGAGCCACAGCACGGCCGCGCCGACCGCGATGCCCACGATCGAGAAGGCGAGCCCCTGGGCGTGCGACAGCCGTCCGGAGGGCAGCGGACGCCCCGCGGTTCGGGCCATCAGGCCGTCCCGGGCGCGCTCCTGGACCTGGTTGAGCGCCGAGGCGCCGCAGGACAGGAGCATCACCCCGGCCAGCACCAGCAGGCCCTGAGGCCACGGGAACTCGGGCCCCAGGGGAGCGCTCAGCATGAAGCCGGCGCCCGCGGAGACCAGGACCAGGAGCACGATGCCGAACTTCGAGAGCTCGGCGTAGGCGCCGATCCGCTCCGTCAGGGTGAGCGCTCCGATGCCGCGTGAGGCGGCGGCCGCGGCCCTAGGCGGCATGCGCGGCCTTCCGGGTCGCGCCCGGCCGGGCGGGCGCGGTGAGACTTCCGCGCCAGCATCCGGCCTCGACGCTCACCCACACCAGCACCGCCCAGATCGAGTACCCGACGGCGGCGTGGGTCGCCCGCACGGTCGGGGTGAGCTGGAGCAGCACGGTGGCGATGCCGAGGGCGACCTGCAGCCCCGCGAGCGCGGCGACCAGGCGAGTGGCCGCCGTCCGGCCCACCACCGCCACGTGAATGAAGAGGCCCAGCAGCAGCACGCCGAGCCAGCGATGGACCCAGTGCACCCCGGCCAGCCACTGCGTGGGCAGGAGATCGCCGCTGCAGAGCGGGAAGTCGGGGCAGGCGAGTCCCGCTCCCGAGTGGCGTACGTAGCCGCCGAGCGCGAGCTGGACGAGGAGCACGATCAGCCCCATGCGGGCCAGCCGCCGCAGGCGCTCGTCGCCCGCGCGCGCGGGAGCCGTGGACTGGAGCCCCCGGGCCAGCACGATGAGGCCGGCCAGGATCAGGAGCGCGTTCACCAGGTGCGCGGTGCTGATCAGGTGGGGGAGCTTGAGCAGGACCGTGATGCCGCCGAGCGCGATCTGCGCCGCGAGGAGCGCGGGCAGCAGCCAGGCGAGACGCCGAAGCCCCGGCGCGCGCGAGCCGCGCAGCGCGAGCACGGTGGTGGCCACGATCAGCACCGTGGCGGCCAGGGCGGCGAGGCGATGGCTGTACTCGATCAGCACGTCGAGGCGCAGCGGCGGGATCAGGGAGCCGTGACAGAGCGGCCAGTCGGGGCACGCGAGCCCGGAGCCGGTTGCGCTCACCACGTTGCCGAGCGTCATCAGGAAGAAGACCGCGACGACCGCGGCCCAGGCGAGCCTAGCGGCCATGGCGCGCCCCGGCGAGGGGCACCGTCGCGTCGTCGCCGCCCGCGCTCTGCCACCGGAAGAAGACGACGGAGAGCGCGACCAGGAAGACCATGCCGCCGGGGATCCACATGATGAGGCCGCCCAGGTGCTGGTCGGCGCGCGGGGTGAGCTGCGGCCAGATCCGCGGCGCGGCCGCGTAGTACGGGTAGAGGAGGCCGTCGGCCATCGAGATGAAGATGGCCACCATCACCATCGGCAGGCCCACCACGAACAGGTAGAGCATCTGGATCGGGTAGGGCGCCCGGGGCAGCTCGTCGATCGGGGAGAGCACCGGCCACCACAGGATGACGGAGGCGGCCATCATCAGGAGGTGTCCAAGGACGTGGAAGGGGTGCTGCTCCATGGCCAGATTGTAAAGGGGCGGCAAGTGCCACGCGATGAGGATCACGTTGAAGGTCGCGAACGATCCCGTCGGCCGGGTCAGCACGCGGCCGAGCTCGAGGAGCCTGGCGTCGCGCAGCAGCGGGCGCAGCATCCAGCCCGGCGTCCCGTACAGCAGGAGCGGCGGCATCGCGAAGACCAGCAGCATGTGCTGGATCATGTGCGCGCTGAAGAGGTAGTAGTCCGACAGGTCGTGGATGGGCCCGGTGAGCGAGCCGAACAGCACGAGCAGGGCCCCTGCGAACGAGGCCACCTTGAGCGGCTCCACCCGGGCCTCGGGGGCGAGCCGCCGTCGCCACAGGAGGGCCGCCGCGTAGGCGGCGCCCATGACGACGAGCCCCGTGACGACGCCGGGATCGGCCTGCCAGGAGGTCCAGTCGAAGCCCTCGGGCCCGAGGGGAGGCGGCCCCGCCGGCCCGGGTGCTACGTGCGCCATGGCTAGTCGACTCGGAGGGGGGCTGCGCCCCCGTTCCGAACCTCCCCCCGGACGAGGATCACGGTGTCCGCGGTTGCCAGGGACGGACTCCTAGTGGGGGCGGGGCAGCAGCAGGAAGGCGCTGAACAGCGCCATGACGGCCAGGATGATGCCGATCGCGATGACCAGCGGGCCGACGAATAGCACCCGCATGATCTGGTGGTCGTACTTGAGGTGCATGAAGAAGCCGACGACCAGGTAGAACTTGGCCGCCGACATGATGAGCAGGCTGAGACCAGCAGCCAGTTCGGGATGCCCGGGATGTAGAGCGTGGCCACCTCGACCGCGGTGATGATGGCCAGCACGATGGCCACGTTGATGTACGTCTTGACGGTGGAGTGCCCGCTTCCTCCTCCGTGCGTCGCGGCAGCGGTGCCGTGATCGGCCATATCGCGGCTCCTAGGGGATGAGGTAGATGATGGTGAAGATCGCGATCCAGACGATGTCCACGAAGTGCCAGTAGAGGCCGGCGATCTCGACCTTGGTGTAGTCCCGGCGGTCGAGCCGGCCCCGCCAGGCCAGCCCCACCAGGATCAGGAGCCAGATCACCCCGCCGGTGACGTGCGCGCCGTGGAACCCGGTGAGCACGAAGAACGTCGACCCGAAGAGGCTGGTCGAGAGCGTCAGGCCGTAGTGGTGGACGAAGCTCCAGAACTCGTAGACCTGGTTCAGCACGAAGTGCAGGCCCATCACCGCGGTGGCGAGCAGCCAGCCCGCCGCCACCTTCACGCGGTTGTCCTGCAGGGCGGCCAGGGCCAGCACCATGGTCAGCGACGAGGCGAGCAGCAGCGCCGCGCTGTAGGAGGTGAGCGGAATGTCGAACACCTCGTGAGGGGTCGGCCCGGAGATCGACTTGCCCTTGTAGGCCAGGTACGTCCCGATCAGGGACCCGAAGAACATGCAGTCGGAGCCGAGGAAGGCCCACATGCCCATCTTGCGATGGTCGAGCCCGGTGTTGCCGATGTTCGGATCGTGGACCGCATGAGTCACGGCATGGTTCGCGGCGTGAGCGGCAGCGTGGTCGGCCACGGGGGCTCTCCTAGTGTCCGTGCCCGTCGGGGGGGCGGTGCAGCTCCATGGCGAACTTGTACATGAGGAACAGCGTGAGCAACCCGCCCACGATGACCTGGTACATGCTGATCAGCAGGCCGGAGATCATCATCGCCATCGCGAGGGCGAGCAGGATCGGCCAGAACGAGCTGGGGGGCATGTGGATGGCCGCGATCTCGGCCGCGGTCACCGGGGCCGGCTTCGGCCGCGGGGCGCCTCCGTGCCCGTCTCCGTGCTTCTGCAGCCAGAAGTCGTCCCGGTCGCGCACCTCGGGTACCCGGGCGAAGTTGTAGACCGGGGGCGGCGACGGGATCGCCCACTCGAGGGTGCGGGCGTCCCACGGATCGGCGCTCGCCACTCGGCCCGCGCGCGCGGTCTTGATCACGTTCGCGATGAACACGAGGAAGGAGACCGCGATCATGAAGGCCCCGATGGTGGAGACGAGATTCCAGAAGTTCCAGCCGAGGTCCCCCGCGTAGGTGTAGATCCGGCGCGGCATCCCGATGAGTCCGAGGTAGTGCTGGGGGAAGAACGTCACGTTGAAGCCCAGCATCATCAGCCAGAAGTGCACCTTGCCGAGACGCTCGTCGAGCAGCTTGCCGGTGATCTTCGGCCACCAGTAGTAGGCGCCGGAGAAGAGCCCGAAGATCGAGCCCCCGAAGAGCACGTAGTGGAAGTGGGCCACCACGAAGTAGGTGTCGGTCTGCTGCAGGTCCACCGGGGGCGAGGCGTGCATGACCCCGGAGAGGCCGCCCATCGTGAACATCGCGATGAAGCCGAGCGAGAAGTAGAGCGGGGTCGTGAATCGGATGGAGCCGCCCCACAGGGTACAGAGCCAGTTGAGGATCTTCACGCCGGTGGGCACCGCGATCAGCATGGTGGTGATGGAGAAGGCGGCGTCGGCCACCGGGCCCATCCCGACCGAGAACATGTGATGGCTCCACACCCCGAACCCGAAGAAGCCGATGGTGATGCCGGAGTAGATGATGACCGGGGCGCCGAAGAGCGGCTTGCGCGCGAAGGTAGGCAGCACTTCCGAGACGATGCCCATCGCGGGCAGGATCAGGATGTAGACCTCCGGGTGGCCGAAGATCCAGAAGAGGTGCTGCCAGAGCAGGGGATCGCCGCCCGCGGCGGGGGAGTAGAAGAGGGTGCCGAAGAAGCGGTCGAACATCAGGAGGATGAGCGCCACCGTGATGGCCGGGAAGGCGAGCACGATGAGGAACTGGGTCACGAAGCTCATCCAGATGAACACCGGCATCCGCATCAGGGTCATGCCGGGCGCCCGCATGTTGATGATGGTCACCAGGAAGTTGAAGCCCGCGAGCATGGACGAGATGCCGAGGATCTGCAGGCCGAGCATCCAGAAGTCGATGGAGTGGGTCGGCGAGAACTGGTGCGAGGTCAGGTTGGCGTAGCCGAACCAGCCGCCGTCCGGCACCGCCTTGGCCAGGAAGCTCACGTGCAGGAAGAGCCCGCCGGAGAGGAAGATCCAGTAGGAGAGCGCGTTCAGGCGCGGGAACGCCACGTCGCGCGCCCCGATCATGAGCGGGATCATGTAATTGAAGAACGCCGCGCTCATCGGCATGATCGCGAGGAACACCATGGTGGTGCCGTGCATGGTGAACAGCTCGTTGAAGGTCTGCGCGCTCACGAGGTTGTTGTCGGGGCGGGCGAGCTGCAGGCGCATGATCAGCGCCTCGATGCCCCCGATCAGGAAGAAGATGAACGCGCTCGAGCCGTACAGGATGCCGATGCGCTTGTGATCGACGGTGGTGAGCCAGGACGCGACGGTCCCCCAGAACGTGGGAACCTCCACCTTCGCGCCCGGCATGAATGCCGCGTGAGTCGCCATGGGCGTCTCCCTATTTCAGGCTGAGGAGGTAGGCGGCCAGAGCCTTCGACTGCTCCCCCTTCATCCCCAGGTTCGGCATCAGCGCGCCGGGCTTCATGTGCTCCGGATTCTCGATCCACTTGGTCAGGTTCTCCGGGGTCGTGGTCATCAGCGACCCCGCGAAGGTCTTGCGGCTGGCGAAGTGGGTGAGATCCGGCCCGATGTGCCCGGCGGAGATCCCGTTGATGGTGTGGCAGCCCACGCACGTCGACTGGGTGAATAGCGTCTTGCCCTGCTGGGCGAGCGCGTCGGGCGAATCCACCGGGGCCGCCTGCTGGGCCTTCACCCACTTCTCGAAGTCGGCGGGCTCGTGCACGATGACCCGGAAGCGCATGTTGGCGTGGGACATGCCGCAGTATTCCGCGCACTGGCCCGGGTACTCGCCCGCCACCTGCGGGGTCAGTGTGATGTGGTTCACCCGGTGGGGCACCACGTCCCGCTTGCCGCCGAGCTGCGGGATCCAGAAGGAGTGGATGACGTCGGGGGCGTACAGGGCGAACGACACCGTCTGCCCGACGGCCAGGTGCAGCTCGTTGGCGGTCGTGATCTTCTGCTGCGGATAGCGGAACTCCCACCACCACTGCTTGCCGTGGACTTCCACCCGCAGCGCGGTGGCCGCGGGCGCCTCCTGGGTCTGGAAGATCACGCGGATCGTCGGAATCGCGAAGATCAGCAGGATGACCGCGAACGCGATGGTCCAGGAGATCTCGAGCACGGTGTGGCCGTGCACCTGCTTGGGGATGGGCGCGCCCGGGCGCTCGCGGAAGCGCCAGCACGCGTAGACGAGCACCGCCTCCACCGCGATGAAGATGCCGAGGGTCCACCACGAGATCAGCATGAAGATCCCGTGCGTGAGCTTCCCGAAGTCCGACTTCGGGTTCACCGTGCTCATCGGGGTGTCCCAGTTCCAGCCCACCGCGCTGCAGGCGCTGGCGAGCAGGACCACCGCCGCCAGCAGGCCGAGGCGGGTCCAGTCCAGGCGCTTCACGAGGCGGTGGATCATCGAGGGCGGCTCCATCATGGCGAGGGCGGCGGAGTCATGGCGTCGTGAGGTTCCCTCTAGCGCGGGGCCGCCACCGGGGGCGATGGCGTGCCGGTCGCGGCCACGGCGGGCCGGTGGACGTCGACGACGGCCACCCAGCTGCGGGCGGCCAGGAAGAGCACGAGCAGCACCGGGATGCAGGTCCACAAGAGGTCGCTGCGCCGGCGCGCTCCCCGGGCCGACACCGCGCGGCGCGAGCGGAGCACGAAGGCGAGGGCGCTGGCCTGGGCGGCCAGGAAAACGGTCAAGACCAGGGCCAGCAGCAGGTGCACTATCGTGGGCACAGCTTCCTCATGGGATAGATGGCGCTGGATTCTTGCGGGAGTGTACTTGATCCCGCCGACGGTTGCCAAGTGGAAACTTTCACATGCGCCTCTTGGCGGCCGTCGCGCCGCCCTAACCGGCCAGCTTGAGGAGGGTATGGAGCAGCGCGTTGGTGCCCCGCTCGATGGCCTTCCAGTCGCTCATCTCGTCGGGCCGGTGACTCCGTCCCCCGCGCGAGGGGATGAAGAGCATCCCGGAGTCGGTCACGGTGGCCAGATTCTGCGCGTCGTGCCCCGCACCCGACGGCATCCGCTTGTAGCGGAGCTTGAGCTGCTCGCAGGCCGCCTGCACCGCGCTCATGACGCGGGGCGCGCAGCGCGCCGGCTCGGTGCGGGACATGGCCTCGATGACCACCTTCAGGCCGCGACGGCGCGTGATCGTGCGGGCCAGCGCCGCGCACTCGCGGTCGAGCCGGGCCAGGATCTTCGGGTCCAGCTCCCGCATCTCCTGCAGCAGCACCGCCTGCGCGGGCACGATGTTGGACACGCCCGGGGACAGCTCGATCCGTCCGAAGTTGGTCACGCTCCGGCCGCTGCCCTTGCGCACGATGTGCTCGCGCGCCTTCAGCGCGTACTCGCACGCGGCCAGGAAGGCGTCCTTGCGCCAGGCCATCGGCGTGGTGCCCGCGTGATCGGGCTCGCCGACGAAGGTGAGGCGGTTGCGCCGGATGCCCACGATGCCCTCGACCAGCCCGATGGGCAGGCGCGCGGCCTCGAGGTGCGGACCCTGCTCGATGTGCAGCTCGACGTAGGCGTGGAGGGTCCGCGGATCGCAGCGCGCCTCCGTCACCCGGCCGGCGTCGTACCCGGCCCGGGCCATCGCGTCCACGAGACGGATCCCGTCCACCGCCTGGAGCTTCGGAACCTCGGCCGCGTCGAGCTTGCCGGTGAAGGCGCGGGAGCCGAAGAGGCTGCCGTAGCGGCCTTCCTCGTCGCTCCAGGCCACCACCGCCAGTGGCCGGCGCGTGTCGAGGCCCGCCGCCTTGATGGTCTGCAGACACTCCAGCCCGGCCAGCACCCCGAGGGCTCCGTCGAGCGGACCGCCCTCCGGGACCGTGTCGATGTGGGAGCCGGTCAGCACGGCCGCGCCCTCGCCGCGGAGGGAGCCGAACGTGTTGCCCGCCGTGTCCACGCGCGTTTCGAGTCCGGCCTCGGCCATCTGCCCGAGCAGCCACTTCCGCGCCTCTTCGTGGGGCGGGCTCCAACACGAGCGGGTGATGCCCCGCCCGTTTGGATTGCGCCCGTAGGTGGACAGGGTCTCGATGTGGCTCTTCAAGCGGGGCAGGGAGATGCCGATCGTCGCCATGGCCGCCGCGAGTATACCCCACCCTCTTGACACTTTCTCCTGCGCGCTCGTATCATCGTACTGAACCTTCGTTCATCCTTACCTCGGTTCACCTCACGACCGACGACCCACCAACGTGGGAGGGCGCATTGGATTTCACGCTGACCCCTGAGCAATCCTCGTTCCGCGACGACGTGCGCGGCTGGCTCTCCAAGAACATGAAGCAGGACTGGGTCGCGCGGCTCAGTCAGGGCTCGGACATCCCGCGGCCGGAGGCCTACGAGATGCTCCGCCGGTGGCAGCGGCAGATGTACGAGGCCGGCTTCGTCGGGCTGACCTGGCCCAAGGAAGCGGGCGGCCGCGGCCTGACGTTCATGGAGGAGATGATCCTCCAGCAGGAGATGGCCCTCGCCAAGGCCCCGCCGGTGCTCAACATCCTGGCCATCGGCATGGCCGGCCCCACCGTCATCGCCTACGGCACCGAGGAGCAGAAGAAGCGCTACCCGCCCAAGATGCTCTCGTGCGAGGAGATCTGGTGCCAGGGGTACTCCGAGCCCAACGCGGGCTCCGACCTGGCGTCGCTGCAGACCCGCGCCGAGAAGGACGGCGAGCACTTCGTGATCAACGGCCAGAAGGTGTGGACGTCCCTCGCCCACATCGCGGACTACATGATGCTGCTGGCCCGCACCGATCCGAGCGCGCCCAAGCACAAGGGCATCACCTACTTCCTGCTCGACATGAAGAGCCCCGGCGTCACCGTGAAGCCGCTCAAGCAGATGACGGGCGACGCGGAGTTCAACGAGGTCTACTTCGACAACGTCCGGGTCCACGAGTCGCAGATCCTGGGCGGCCTCAACAACGGCTGGGCGGTCGGGCTCACCACCCTGATGTACGAGCGACTCGCGCTCGGGTTCGGGCTGCAGGTGCGTTTGCGCATCGCGCTCGACAGCCTGGTGGACCTCGCGCGCAACACCAAGAAGAACGGGGTGCCGGCGACCCAGGACCCGGTGATGCGCCAGAAGCTCGCCCAGATGTGGATCGACACCGAGGTGTTCAAGTACACTGGCGCCCGCGCCATCACCAAGCTGCTGAAAGGCGAGCTGCCCGGACCCGAGGCCTCGGCGGGCAAGATGATGTGGGTGGAGGGGCACCAGCGGGTGCAGGAGCTGGCCATGGAGATCCAGGGCCCGTTCGGCCAGCTTACCCACGGGAGCGAGTGGGCGGTGGCGGACGGCCTGTGGCAGCACACGTTCCTGCGCTCGCGGGCCAACTCGATCGAAGGCGGCACCACCGAGATCCAGCGCAACATCATCGGCGAGCGCGTGCTCGGCCTCCCGAAAGGCTAAGCCATGAACTTCGGCTTCAACGAGGAGCAGGAGCTGCTGCGGAACACCGCCCGGAAGTTCTTCGAGAACGAGTGCCCGTCCGACACGGTGCGGCGGCTGATGGAGACGCCGGAGGGCATCAACCCCGAGCTGTGGAAGAAGCTCGCCGAGCAGGGCTGGCTGGGCCTGATCTACCCCGAGTCGTACGACGGCATGGGGCTCGGGCTGGTGGACCTGGTCGTGCTCATGGAGGAGATGGGACGCGCGGTGACGCCGGGCCCCTACTTCTCCACCGTGCTGCTGGGCGGGCTGGCCATCCTCGAAGCGGGGAGCGAAGGGCAGAAGAAGGAGTGGCTGCCGAAGGTCGCGGCGGGCGACAAGCGGGTCGCCCTCGCCTGGATGGAGCCGAGCGCGCAGCTCGGTCCGGCCGGGCGTGACGCTGACCGCGGTCGAGAAGGGCGGCCGGTACACGCTCTCCGGCACCAAGCTCTTCGTGCACGACGCCCACACCGCGGACGCCCTGGTGGTGGCCGCGCGGACGCGGCCGGGGGCGGGCGCCGACGGGGTCTCGCTCTTCCTGCTGCCCCGCGGCACCAAGGGGCTCGCGGTGACGCTGCTGCCCACGATGGACCAGACCCGCAAGCTCTGCGAGGTCGCGTGCGCCGACGTCACGGTGGGCGCCGACGCGCTGCTCGGCGCGGCGGGGGCGGGCTGGGCGCCGCTCGCCCGCGTCCTCGATCGCGCCACGGTGGCCCTCTGCGCCGAGATGTGCGGGGGCGCCCAGAAGGTGCTCGACATGACGGTCGAGTACGCGAAGATCCGCCAGGCCTTCGGCCGCCCGATCGGCTCCTACCAGGGCGTCAAGCACCGCGCCGCCGACATGCTGGTGGACGTGGAGAACAGCAAGTCCATCACCTACTACGCGGCGTGGGCGCTCGACGAGGGCTCGCCGGAGGCCCCGCTCGCGGTCAGCATGGCCAAGGCCTACGTCTCCGACGCCTTCCGGCGCGTCGCGGCGGCGGGCATTCAGCTCCACGGCGGCATCGGCTTCACCTGGGAGCACGACCTGCACCTCTACTTCAAGCGGGCCAAGGGCTCCGAGTTCACGTTCGGCGACGCCACCCATCACCGCGAGCGGGTGGCGCAGCTGGTGAACCTCTAGTCCTCTGGCCGTGATCAAGCGCGTCCGGCAGCACGTGGGCCGGTGGATGCGACGCGATCCGCGCGACGCACCCGCCGACGCTCTCCTCTTCGCCGACCACGAGGAGATCCAGGACATCGCGCGCCAGATCCGCCGCACCAAGGTGGAGATGGACCGCTCGGTGCTCTCGATGCGCAGCTGGGCCCGGGACCTCGGCCGGCGCCTTGCGGAGGCGCCCCGCGGCCTCTCCCGCAACGAGGACCTGCGCGCGCTCGGGGAGACCGTGGGCGGCCTCGCGCACAACTTCAACAACTCGCTCGCCGCGATCCTGGCCTACACCGAGCTGATGCTGCGCGAGAGCGAGTCGGAGGCCGCCCGCCGGCGGCTCATGGTGATCCGCGACGTGGCGCTCGAGGCATCCGCGACTGTTCGTAAGCTTCAGGAGTTTGTCTCGCGTCAGCCCCAGACCGCCTATGGCCCGGTGGGCCTGCCCGCGGTCATCGCGGAGGCCCTCGAGCTCACCGCGCCGCGCTGGCGCGACGAGGCCGAGCGCAAGGGCACCGTCATCACGGTGACCCAGGACATGGAGGCCCTGCCGCCCGTCGAGGGGAATGCCTTCGAGCTGCGTGACGCCCTCGTGCGCCTCATCCACAACGCGGTGGACGCCATGCCGCGGGGCGGCTCCCTGGGCATCCGGGCCGCCGCGGAGGCCTCGGGCTGGGTGGTGGTGGAGGTGAAGGACACCGGAGTGGGCATGTCGGTCGAGCAGCGACGGCGCCTGGCCGAGCACGCGCGGAGCCTCCAGCCCGGGCAGGGGCCCTCGCAGGGCCTCGCCGAGGTCTACGACATCGTCGAGCGGCACGGTGGCAGCGTGAACATCGACAGCGCGGTCGGCAAGGGCACCACCGTGCGGCTGCGGCTGCACGCGAGCCGCTTCCAGATCATCCCCGCCTCGGAGGGGGTGGCCGAGCGCCAGGTCGTGCCCGAGCACGCCGCGCGCGTGCTCCTGGTGGACGACGACCCGCGCCTGCTCACCGTGCTCTCCGACGTGCTGCGCAGCGAGGGGCACGCCATCACGACCGCGGCCAACGGCGACGAGGCGCTCGCGGTGTTCGATCCCGGGCGCGCACGACGTCGTGATCACCGATCTCGGCATGCCCAAGATGAACGGCTGGGAAGTGGCCGAGCGCATCAAGACGCGCTCGCCCGCGACCGCGGTGTTCATCCTCACCGGGTGGGGCGAGGGCGTCTCGGCCCACGAGTCCATGCAGTTCGTGGACCGCGTCATCGCCAAGCCGGTGTCCGCGGAAGCCCTGCTGGAGCAGCTCGCCGGTCTCACGCGGTCCCGCGTCCCGCCCGCGTGACGTCCGCGCCGTCTCCCCCCGTCGCCCCCCGGCCCGCCGCGTCCGTGCTGCTGGTGCGCCCGGGCGCGGCCTGCCCGGTCGAGGTGTACATGATCCGGCGCCAGAAGAGCATGCGCTTCCTGGGCGGCTTCTACGCCTTCCCGGGCGGCAAGGTCGAGCCCGCCGATGGCGCCGAGGAGGCGGTGGCCCGCTGCCGCGGCATCTCCGCCGCCGCCGCGCTCGCCGCCTTTCCGGCCGCCGACGGGATCCCGCCGCTCGCCTTCTGGGTCACCGCCGCACGCGAGCTGGTCGAGGAGACGGGCCTGCTGGTCGGCTGCGACGCCGACGGCCGGCCGGTGGACACGAGCGATCCAGAGGTCCGCGACCGCGTCGAGCGGCTCCGCCACGCGCTGGTCGGCGAGGAGGCGCCCTTCCACGTGCTGCTTGCCCGCGAGGGCTGGCACCTCGACCTGGCGCCTTTCCGCTACCTCTCCCACTTCGTCACGCCGCCCTCGAACCCGATCCGCTTCACCGCGCGGTTCTTCCTGGCCCCGGTGCCGGCGGGGCAGGATCCGCGGCTGCTCGGCGGCGAGGCCTCCGAGGGCTTCTGGATCGACCCCGCCGAGGGCCACCGCCGCTTCCTCAAGGGTGAGATGCCGATGGCGGAGCCGGCCGACTGCGGGCTCGGGTACATCGCGGGCTTCGACACGCTCGACGACGTGTGGGCCGCGCACACCGACGGGCGCCACAAGTTCCACGGCATCCTCGACCGCATCGAGACGGCCGGCTTCTCCATCCCCCGGAGCAAGCGAGTCGGCCAGGCCTGAGCGCAGGCGAGATGGACAATGCGGCGTCCCTCTTCGTGGACGCGCCGGTCGAAGAGGGCCACGGCGCGCGGGCGGCCCTGCTCACCCCGGCCGGCCCCGTCACCTACGCCGATCTCCGGCGCCTCACCGATCGGGCCGCCCACGCGTTGCGCGCCCGCGGGGTGGAGCCCGAGCAGCGGGTGGCCATCCTCCTCCCCGACGGTCCCGCCTGGGCCGCCACCTTCTTCGCCGCGCTGAAGCTGGGCGCGGTGGCGGTCCCGCTGAACACGCGGCTCGACGCCGCGCAGCTCCGGACCATCCTGGACGATTGCCGGCCGAAGACGGTGGTCGCCGATGCCGCGGTGCTGGCCGCCGCGGGGGTGGACGCGGAAGCCTTCGGGCTCCACACGCTCGATTTCGACGCCCTGGTGGCCGGTGCGTCCGACGCCGCGCTGCCGCCCGAGCCGGTGGGCTCGGACGCGATGGCCTTCTGGCTCTACACGTCCGGCACGACCGGCTCGCCGAAGGCGGCCGTGCACTGCCACCGCACGCTGCCCGCGTGCCAGAACTACCTGGACGTGCTCGGCGTGACCGGCGCCGACCGGATCTTCGCCACCTCGAAGCTCTTCTTCGCCTACGCCCTCGGCAACGCCCTCCTGATTCCGCTCCGCGCCCGCGCCACGACGTACCTGCACCCGGGCTGGCCGGATCCGGCCACGGTGGCGGCCGCGATGCGCGAGATCCGCCCCACGCTCTTCTTCTCGGTGCCCACGGTCTACGCCCGCCTGCTTCACGCCGACCTGCCGGCGGAGACCTTCGGGTCGGCGCGCGTCTGCGTCTCGGCCGGCGAGCGGCTGCCCGCCGAGCTCTATGCGGCCTGGCGGGACCGGTTCGGCGTGGAGATCCTCGACGGCATCGGCGCCACCGAGACCATCTTCATGGTGCTCTCCAACCGGCCGGGCCGGAGCCGGCCTGGATCCTCGGGCGAGCCGGTGCCGGGCACGGAGACCCGCATCCTGGACGCGGAGGGACGGCCGGTGCCGGACGGGCAGGAGGGCGTGCTCTGGGTGCGCACCCCCTCGCAGGCCGCCGGGTACTGGCGGCGCCTCGACCACTCGCGCCGGACCTTCGTGGGTGACTGGTTCCGCACCGGCGACGTCTACCGCCGCGAGGCGGACGGCGGGCACGTCCACTGCGGCCGCGAGGACGACTTCTTCAAGGTCGCCGGGCAATGGGTGGCCCCGGCCGCGGTAGAATCGGTGCTGCTCCGGCACCCCGGCGTGCTCGACGGCGGGGTCGTGGGCGCCGAGGAGGCCGGCGGGCTCATCAAGCCTTTCGTGTTCGTCGTGCCGCGCGATCCGGCCGCGGAGCCGGAAGCGCTGCGGGCGGACGTGCGGCGGTTCCTGGAGGGCGCGCTCCCACCCCACCAGCGGCCGCGGGAGATCAGGATCGTGAGCGAATTGCCGCGCACCGCGACCGGAAAGCTCCAGCGCTTCCGCCTGCGGGAGCTGGCGCAGGTGCGCGTGTGACGGTCGCCAACGCGCTGGCCGTGAAGGTCCGATGGAGCGAGGCCGATCCGGCCGGCATCGTGTTCTACCCGCGCTTCTTCGAGTGGTTCGACCTGGGCACCGAGGCGCTCTTCGAGGCGCTCGGCCTGCCGTGGCGCGAGCTGTTCCCGGCCGAGCGCATCGTGGGGGTGCCCATCGTGGAGACGGGGGCGCGCTTCGCCTCGCCGGTGCGCTACGGTGACCTGGTGCGGATCGCGACGACGGTGCGCGAGGTGCGCGAGAAGACGTTCCGCGTCGAGCACGAGATATTCGTCGGCCGCCGGCACTGCGCGACCGGATTCGAGGTGCGCGCCTGGGTGGCGCAGCCCGAGAGCCCCGGCGGCGCCCTGGCCGCCCGGCCCATCCCCCCGCGGGTCGCCGCCCGCCTCAAGGGAGAGCCAAGTCCATGAACCCCAAAATCGTGCTCGAGACGAGTGTCCGCGGACTGGGGGAGTGCGGGGGCCATTTCTGGGCCCCCGCATACGAAGAGCTTGAAGAACTAGACGGTTGTCCGCCGGAAGAACTAGACAAGCTAGACGGATGTCCGCGGAGGCCCCGCCCATGAGCCCACTAGCCGGAGCCTTTCTCACCGTCCACACCCCGCGCTACTGCACGCTCGAGGCCGCCATCGAGGGCAAGCTCGCGTCGGAAGTCTTCCGTCCGGTCCGCGACGGCCTGGTCGCGCAGGGCGAGATCGTGGCGCAGGCGAGGCTCGACGTGACCGTGATCAACTCGTGCCACCTGATCACCACGTTTCCCACCGTGGTGGACGGCACCCCGCGGCATCGAGGCGTGCTCACCGCGCAGGAGGCGCCCGAGATCATCCACGGCGTGGCCTACGACTATCCGGGCGACTACGACCTCGCCGCGCGCCTCATCGCCCGCGGCAAGGCGGCGGGGCTTCAGTGCGTGCTGGCCAACGACGTCCACTATCCGCTCGACTACGGCACCCTGATGCCGATGGTCTGCTATCTCGATCGAGCCCAGCGCACCCCGATCGTGCCGGTGTCGGTCTGCCTCTCCGCCGATCTGAACGAGGCGCACGCCTGGGGCCGCCACGTGGCCCGGGTGGCCGGCGAGAGCGGCAAGCGGGTGGGCTTCGTGGCCAGCGGCAGCGTGTCGCACAAGCTGGTGCGGGGGCCGGAGAAGGCGCCCCTGCCGGCGGACCAGGAGCTCGACCACCGGTTCGCCCGGCTCCTGGCCGACGGCGAGCTCGAGAAGCTCTGGGCCTGGCTCCCCGAGTTCACCCGCACCGCCGAGGCCGAGATGGGCGGTCGCCACCTGGCCATGCTGCTGGGAGCGCTCATGGAGTCGGGCCAGCGCTTCGTGCCCGCCGTCCATGCCTACGGCCCTTCCTCGGGCAGCGGCAACTACGTGATCTCCCTAACCGGTCTATAATCGACCGCTCGCATTCTCCCAAGGAGGGGACAGGAATGGACAAGGTCACACGGCGGAAGTTCCTCGGCGGCGCGACGCTCGCGGCGGCCGGCACGGCGATGGGGCCGTGGGTGCTGCGCGCGGGTGCGCAATCGGGCCCGATCAAGATCGGCGTCGTGCTGCCGTACTCGGGCGTCTACGCGGTGCTCGGCGAGAGCATCACCCAGGGGATGGAGCTGGTCTTCGCGCGGGAGAACTGGACGGTGGCCGGGCGCAAGATCGAGATGATCAAGGAAGACGACGAGATGCAGCCGCCGGTGGGCGTCCGCAAGACCGAGAAGCTCATCGATTCCGACAAGGTGGACATCCTCACCGGGCCGGTGCACAGCGGCATCCTGATGGGCATGCGCGACAAGGTCCACAACAGCAAGACCATCCTGATCGTCTCCAACGCGGGCGCCGACGCGATCAGCCGCGAGCGCTGCTCGAAGTGGATCTTCCGCACCTCGTTCTCGAACTGGCAGCCGTGCCAGCCCATGGGCGGCTGGGTCGCCAAGAACGTGTCCAAGGACGTGTTCCTGACCGCGCCCAACTACCAGGCCGGCAAGGACATGATGAACGCCTTCAAGGAGACGTTCGTCCCCGCGGGCGGCAAGATCGTGGCCGAGGACTACCCGAAGCTCGGCGAGACGGACTACGCGCCGTACCTGACCAAGATCCGGCAGTCCGGGGCCAAGGCGGTGTTCGCCTTCTTCTCGGGCACGGACGCGGTGAACTTCGTGAAGCAGTTCGACCAGTTCGGGCTCAAGCAGTACATCAAGCTCACCGGCGCGGGCTTCCTCACCGAGCCCGACGTGCTGCCCGCCCAGGGCAAGTCGGCCCTCGGCGTGATCACCGGACACTTCTATACGCCGCTGCTCGACAACCCGACCAACCAGCGCTTCGTGAAGGAGTTCCGCGAGAAGTACGCGCGGCAAGATGCCGGACGGGTTCGCGTGCCAGGGCTACGACACCGCGGAGGTGATCGTGCGCGCGCTCAAGGCGGTCAACGGCAACACCCAGGACAAGGCCAAGCTGGTGGACGTCATCGAGAAGGTGAGTTCGACAGCCCGCGCGGCCGCTTCCGCTTCGACCCCAAGACGCCACAACGTGATCCAGCCGTTCATCTACGTCCGCGAGGTCAAGGAGGTCGCCGGGCGGGCTCAACAACGTGCTGATCGACAAGGTCGCCAACGTGACCGATCCCGGCACCGGCTGCACGCTCCCGGCCTGATCGAGGGGACGCGCCAGCCCCCGGCATGCCGGCGTTCTCGTTCTTCGCAGGCGCTCAACGGGCTGGCCTACGGGGTGCTGCTCTTCCTGCTGTCCGTCGGGCTCACGCTGATCTTCGGCATGCTCGACGTGGTCAACCTCGCCCACGGCTCGTTCTACATGCTGGGCGCCTACGCGGGGCTGTCCCTCATCGCGGGCACCGGCAATTTCTGGCTCGCCCTGCTGCTGGCCCCGCTCGTGGTGGGCCTCATCGGGGCGCTGGTGGAGGCGAGCTGCCTCCGCCCGCTCTACCGGCGGCCGCCGCTCGACCAGGTTCTCCTCACCTTCGGGTTCATCTACCTCTTCGAGGACCTGGTGAAGTGGATCTGGGGCGGCCGGATCCGCTCGATCGCGCCGCCCGATCTGTTCTCGGGCTCGGTCTCGGTGTTGGGCGCGATCATCCCGTCCTACCGGCTCTTCGTCATCGTGTTCGGCCTCGTGATGGCGGTGCTGCTCTGGCTCCTGATCGAGCGCACCCGTCTGGGCGCGATCATCCGCGCGGGCGTGTTCGACGCCGAGATGACGGGCGGGCTCGGCATCAACATCAGACGTGTCTTCACGGTCGTCTTCGCCTTCGGGGCCGCACTGGGCGGGCTCTCGGGCGTGATCGCGGGGCCGATCCAGTCCGCGTATCCGTCGATGGGCGTGACGATCCTGATCCCCGCGCTGATCGTGGTGGTGGTGGGCGGCCTCGGCAGCCTCAAGGGCTCGCTGGTCGGGAGCCTCGTCATCGGCCAGGCCGAGACCTTCGGGAAGGCGTGGCTGCCCGACTCCTCGATGCTGATCATCTACGTGGTGATGGCCGCCGTGATGCTCCTCCGGCCCCAGGGGCTCTTCGGCCGCCCGCTCAAGTGACGCTGCGCCTCGTCGGGCTCGCGCTGGTCGTGGTGGCGCTCGCGCTCTTTCCGCTCGGCGCCGGCAACTACCCGGTGAAGCTCCTCCAGGAGATCCTGATCTGGGGCCTCTTTGCGATGAGCCTCGACCTGCTGATGGGCTACGCGGGCATGGTGTCCTTCGGCCACGCCGCCTTCTTCGGCATCGGCGGCTACGTGGCCGCGCTCGCGCTCGTCAAGAGCCCGGGCCTGATCTCGGCCCTGGTGCTGCCCGCACTCGCGGCGGGCCTCGCCGCCCTGGTCATCGGCTTCTTCTCGATCCGGGTGAGCGGCGTGTACTTCATCATGCTCACGCTCGCCTTCTCGCAGATGTTCTACGCCTACGCCTTCCAGGTGTCCTGGCTCGGGGCCGAGGACGGGCTGGTCGGGATCCCGCGCCCGGTGGTGCCGGGCGCGAACGTCTCGAGCCTGCGCGGCTTCCACGGCTACCTGCTCGTGCGTGGTCACGCTCTGCGCGCTGGTGCTCTGGCGCATCGTCCGCTCGCCCTTCGGCCACGTGCTCCGCGGCATCCACGAGAACGAAGCGCGCATGGAGGCGGTCGGGTACGCGGTGGACCGCTACAAGCTGCTGGCCTTCGTCATCGCCGGCGCCTTCGCGGGCCTCGCCGGCTCGCTCTACGTGCAGTTCAACGGCTCGATCGGGCCGGACGCCTTCTTCTGGAAGACCTCCGGGGAGGCCCTGCTGATGGTGATCATCGGCGGCACCGGCACCCTCGGCGGCCCGGTCCTGGGCGCGGCCGCCTTCATCCTGCTGCAGAGCCTGGTCAGCACCTACACCGAGCGGTGGATGCTGATCCTGGGCGTGACCTTCATCCTCTTCGTGCTCTTCGCCCCGGGCGGCATCGTGGGCGCGCTGCGCGGCCGCGTGGGGCTGCGCGCGTGACCGCGCCGCTCCTGGCCACCGACGCGCTGAGCCGCGCCTTCGGCGCGCTGAGCGCGCTCAGCCGCGTGTCGCTCGAGATCGCTCCGCGCGAGCGCCGCGCCATCATCGGACCCAACGGGGCGGGCAAGACCACGCTCTTCAACGTCATCACCGGCCAGCTCGCCCCCACGTCGGGTCGCATCCTCCTCGACGGCGCGCCGCTCGGCGGGCTCGCGCCCCACGCGGTGGCCCGCCGCGGCATCTCGCGCTCGTTCCAGCGCAACAACCTCTTTCCGAAGCTCGCGGTCGAGGAGAACCTGCGGCTGGCCGCCGCGGTGGGCGCCCCCGGCACGCTGGGATCTGCTCGGCAGCGTCACCCGTCGCCGCGGGCCGCTCGACCGCGCGCGCGAGGTGGCCGACGTGGTGGGCCTGTCCGATCGGCTGCGCGAGCCGGCCGGCCGCCTCTCCTACGGCGAGCAGCGTCAGCTCGAGGTCGGGGTGGCGCTCGCCACCGCGCCGCGGCTCCTGCTCCTGGACGAGCCCACCGCCGGCATGTCGCCCGAGGAGACCCTGCGCATGACGCGCATGCTCGAGGCGCTCCCGCGAGACGTCACGCTGCTGATCATCGAGCACGACATGGACGTGGTGGGCTCGCTCGCCGACCGCGTCACGGTGCTGCACTACGGGGAGGTGCTCACCGAAGGCACCTTCGCCCAGGTGAAGGCCGACCCGCGCGTCTACGAAGTCTACCTGGGGAGCGCCTGAGCCATGCTCGAGGTGAGCGCCATCCACACCTACTACGGCGAGAGCCACGTGCTCCACGGGGTCACGCTGCGGGTGGCACCCGGCGAGGCGGTCGCCCTGCTCGGCCGGAACGGCGCGGGGAAGACCACCGCGATCCGCAGCATCGTGGGCTTCACCCCGCCCCGCGCCGGCCGCGTGCTCTTCGAGGGGCAGGCGATCGAGCGCTGGCCCGCCTACCGGATCGCGCGTCGGGGCCTGGCCCTCGTCCCGCAGGGCCGGCGCATCTTCGCGCCGCTCTCGGTGCGCGAGAACCTGCTGCTGGGCGCGCGCGCGTCCGGCTGGACGCTCGAGCGCGTGTTCGGGCTGTTCCCGCGCCTGCGGGAACGCCAGGGCCAGCTGGGGGGCACGCTCTCGGGCGGCGAGCAGCAGATGCTGGCCATCGGTCGCGCGCTGCTCACCAACGGTCGCCTGCTCCTGCTCGACGAGCCGTCCGAGGGACTCGCGCCCCTGATCGTCCGCGAGATCGGCACGATCCTCACCGCGCTCAAGGCGGAGCGCCTCTCGCTGCTGCTGGTGGAGCAGAACTACCATCTGGCCCTGCGCGTCGCCGACCGCGTCTACGTGATGAACAAGGGGCAGATCGTCTACGAGGGCACGCCGGCCGGGCTCGAGGCCGACGAGGAGGTCAAGCGACGGTACCTCGGGGTGGCGTAGCGGGCCCCTCACCACCAGACCCCTCACCCTACCCTCTCCCCGGAGGGGGAGAGGGTTCAGAGCAGCTTGAAGAGGCGGGGGAGGATCAGGGTGATCGGCGGGACCAGGATGATGATGACGAGCCCGATCAGCAGCACCGCCACGAACGGCAGCATCGCGCGCGTGGCCCGGTCCACCGAGACCTCCGCGATCCCGCAGGCGATGAAGAGGCCCACCCCGATCGGCGGCAGGAAGAGCCCGATGCCCACCGCCGCCACGATGACGATGGCGTAGTGGATCGGGTCGATGCCGAGCCCCGCCGCCACCGGCAGCAGGCTCGGCAGCAGGATCACCACCGCGGGGAGCCCTTCGATCACCGCGCCGAAGAAGATGAAGATCGCCGCGGTGATGAAGAGGAAGACCAGGCTGCTGCCCGGCACCACGGTCATGATCCGGATCATCGCGGCGGGCATCTGCTGGACGGTGAGAAACCAGGAGACGACCCCCGCGGTGCCCAGGAGCAGGCCCACCGCTCCCGTGATCATCGTCGCGTTCATGATGATGCCGGGCAGGGCCTTCCACTCGATCTCGCGATAGACGAAGAGGCCGACCACCGCGGCGTAGAGCACGGCCAGCACCGAGGCCTCGGTGGGCGTCATGATGCCGCCCAGGATGCCGCCGAAGATGATCGCGGGCATGCCGAGCGGGATGAGCGCCTGGCGGAATGCCACGCCCAGCTCGCCCAGGTGGGCCGGGCTCGGCCGAGATGCCCATGCGGCCCGCGGTGCGCCAGATGTAGGCCATCAGCACCAGCGCCATGACCACCGCGGGCAGGAACCCGGCGGTGAAGAGTGCGGCCACCGAGAGGCTCGCCACCGAGCCGATCACGATCATGAGGATGCAGGGGGGCACCAGGATGCCCATCGCGGAGGCGGCCGACACCACCGCGACCGCGAGCTCCCGGCTGTAGCCCGCGCGCACCATGCCCGGGATGGTGGTGGACGCCACCGCGGAGACGTCGGCCACCGTCGAGCCCGAGATCCCCGAGAAGATGTACTCGGCCGCCACCACCGCCATCCCGAGGCCGCCCCGCACCCAGCCGACCAGCGCCACCGCGAGCCGCACGAGGCGGTGCGCGATGCCGCCCGTCTCCATGAGCGCGCCGGCCAGGATGAAGAGCGGCAGCGAGAGCAGGACGAAGGAGTCCACCTGGTGCAGGATGGTCTGCACCGTCACCGCGAGCGGGACCGGCGCGGCGAGGACGGCGCCGACGTAGCCGGCCAGGCCCACCGTCACCGCGACCGGCACGCCGATCGCGAGCAGCACCAGGAAGACGAGGCAGACGAGGATCAACGGCCGCGGGCCAGGCGCCAAAGGTGCGGGATCGAGAACAGGATCATGAGCGCGCCCCCGACGGGCAGCGCGCCGTAGAACCACACCATGGACAGCTCGAGCGAGTCGGACACCTGCCCGCGCGCCACCGGCCACATCGCGACGCCGCCCGCCACCAGCACGCCGCCGAAGACCACCACGAGCAGGCCGACCACGAGATCATTCACGCGGCGCAGGCGGGGGCCGAGGCGGTCGATCAGCAGGTGGAGGCGGAAGTGGGCGCCGCGCCGCACCGCGGACGCGGCGCCCAGGAACACCATCCAGACGAAGCAGAGCCGCGCGACCTCGTCGTACCACTGGAAGGTCGCCTGCAGCACGTAACGGCTCCACACGCCGAGGAAGACGTCCGCCACCAGGACCAGCATCAGTCCCAGGCAGACCCAGTCGACGAGCACGCTACTTCGCGGTGGCCCGCGCCTCCGCGATCACCCGATCCACCAGCTCCTTGCCCGCTTTCTGCTCGAGGAACTTCCAGACCGGCTGGGCGCGCTCCTGGAACTGGCGGAGGTCCTTCACCTCGTTCACCTGCATGCCCTTGGCCTTCATGGCCGTGACGCCCTCCACCTCCGCCTTCAGCTCGTCCTGCCGGTGCTGCGCGCACGAGGCGATCATCGTCTCGTCGATCACCTTCTTGAGATCGGCGGGCAGCCCCTCGTACTTCGCCTTGGCCATGAGCCACAGCGGCGGCGGGGTAGGAGTGCTGGGTCTTCGAGTAGTACTTGGTGATCTCGTGGAACTTGTCGGAGACCGCGGTGGTCACCGGCAGCTCGAGCCCGTCCACCGTGCCCTGGCGCACCGCCATGTACACCTCGCCCCAGATCATCGGCACCGGGTTGGCCCCGAACTGCTTGAACACCTCGACCAGGGTCGGGATGGGCGGGACGCGGATCGTCTGGCCCTTGAGATCGTCGGGCACGAACACCGCCTTCTTGTTGGAGAGCACGCCCCGGAAGCCGAAGCCGCCGCCGTAGCAGAAGGCCTTGGCCCCGAGCGGCTCGAAGTGCTTCATCAGCTCCTTGCCCACCGGACCGTCCATCACCCGCCACACGTGCTCGCGGTTCTGGTAGAGGAACGGCACGTCGGGCGCGAGGAGCTTGGGATCGAACTTGCCGCCCGCGGACGGCAGCGAGACCGCGGCGATGTCCACGGTGCCGAGCTGCATGCCCTCGATGGCCACGATCTCGTTCTTGGTGAGCTGCCCGGCCGGATAGACCTCCACCTTGAGCTTGCCCCCGCTCTTGGCCTCGGCGATCTCCTTGAACTTGTAGGCGGCGGTGGTGAAGGGGTTGTCGTTGCCGACGATGGTGGCGAGCTTCAGCGTGACCACCTGGGCGGGCGCGGGCGTGACGAGCCCGAGGACGGTGAGCAGGGCGAGCACTGCGCGTAGGACCATGACGAGCCTCCAGCGGCGTTGGGGGTGGGCGGCGTCTGGGTCGCTTATATCCCAGCCTCCCGCGGGTCGCAAGCTTCGCGACTTTGCTACACTCGCCTCCATGAGCTGGATCGATCCGAGCTTCCCGCACAGTGCGACGCCCACCGACCTGGTCGGCCGCGTGCTCGGGCTCAATCCCGGCATGATGACCGGGCCCGGCACCAACACCTACCTGGTCGGCCGCGCCTACCCGATCCTGATCGACACCGGAGCCGGCGAGTCCGAGTATCCCGCCCTCTTCGAGCGCTACCTGCGCGAGCGCGGCTGGCGACGGCCGGAGCGCATCATCCTGACGCACCGCCATCGCGACCACCTGGGCGGCGTCGGCCAGCTCCGGGAGCTGTTCCCGGGCGTGCCGGTCTCGAAGATGATCTTCAGGGATTCCGGGCTGCCGGAGGACGTGGACACGCTGCGGGACGGCGAGGTCGTGGAGGGCGACGGCGTCACCCTGGTGCCCGTCTACACCCCCGGTCACGCCTCCGACCACCTCTGCTTCTTCCTGAAGGAAGAGAAGGCGCTCTTCAGCGGCGACCTGATCCTCAACGGCTCCACCACCGTGATCCCGGACGAGGACGGCGACCTCGGGCTGTATCTCGCCTCGCTCCGCCGCGTGCAGGCGCTGGGCGTGCGGCACATCTATCCGGCGCACGGCCCCGTGATCGAGGACGGTCCCGGCAAGATCCAGGAATTCATCGATCACCGGATGCTGCGCGAGCGCCAAATCCTGGAAGTGCTCGGCGATGGCCCCCGCACCGTGCCCGAGATCGTCAAGGTGATCTACGCCGACGTGATCACCGCGCTGCACCGCATGGCCGGCATGTCCGTGCACTCCCACCTGCGCAAGCTCAAGAGCGAGGCGCGGGTGAGCGAGGAGCCGGAGGCCGGCGGCCCTTCCCGCTGGACGCTCCTCTAGCCCGCGCGGCGCGCCGACCCCGTGCTGCTGACCAACGGCCGGATTCACACGATGGACGCCGCCGGCTCCGTCGTGGATTCCCTCGTGATCCGCGAGGGCCGCGTGGCCTTCGCGGGCCGGCGGGGCGACATCAACCCGGCCGCGCGCGAGCCCGCGCTCGACCTGGGCGGGCGCCCGGTGCTGCCCGGGCTCGTGGACGGCCACGGGCACCTGATGCTGCTCGCCCGCGCGCGACTCGAGCTGAACCTGGGCGCCGCCGGCTCGGAGGACGAGATCGCCCGGATGGTCGCGGCGGCCGCCGCGCGGCTCGGACCGGGGGAGTGGATCACCGGGCGCGGGTGGGACCAGACGCGCTGGCCCGGGCAGCGGTTCCCGTCGCGCGCCTCGCTCGATCGCGCGGCGCCCGGGCACCCGGTCGCGCTCGTCCGCGTGGACGGCCACGCGACCTGGGCCAGCGGCGACGCGCTCGCCCGCGCCGGCATCACGCGCCGCTCCGCGGACCCGCCGGGCGGCCTGATCGTGAAGGACGGCGACGGCGAGCCCACCGGCATCCTGGTCGACCTGGCCCAGGACATCATCCGCGGGCTCGTCCCGGCGCCGTCGGAGGCGCGCTTCGACCAGGCGGTGCGCGACACCATCGCGGAGTGCCTGGCCAAGGGGCTCACCGGCGCGCACGAGCCGGGGCTCGACCTGTCGGCGATCGCCTCGTACACGCGGCTGATCGAGCGAGGCCAGTTCCCGTTCCGCGTCTTCGCGGCGCTGTCCGGCAAGAAGGCGTGGGGCCGCTACCGCGACGGCGCGCCCGAGACGGTGGGCGACGGGCGGCTGGTGGTGGGCGCGGTCAAGCTCTGGCTCGACGGCGCGCTCGGCTCACGCGGAGCCGCGCTGCACTCGCCGTACTGCGACGATCCCGCGAACACCGGCCTGGTCCTGGTGCCGCCCGAGGACGTGGAGCGGCTCACCCGCGAGGTGAGCGCCCGCGGCTTCCACGTCTGGGTCCACGCCATCGGCGATCGGGCCAACACCATGGTGCTCGACGTGTTCGAGCGCGTGCGGACCGGGCGGGCCGTGGGCGGCCCGCAATCACGGTTGCGGGTGGAGCACGCCCAGATCCTCACCCCCGCCGACATCCCGCGCTTCGCGCGTCTCGGCGTGGTGCCGAGCATGCAGCCCACGCATTGCACCTCCGACTTGCGCTGGGCCGGCGAGCGGCTCGGCCCCGAGCGCCTCGCCGGCGCCTACGCCTGGCGCTCGGTGCTCGACAGCGGCGCGTACATCGCGGGCGGCTCCGACTTCCCGGTGGAGGACGCCAACCCGTTTCACGGCCTCCACGCCGCGGTGACGCGCCGGCCGCTCGAGGGCGCCGATCCGGGCTGGCAGCCCGAGCAGCGCATGACGCGGGAGGAGGCGGTGCGCTCCTTCACGATCTGGAACGCGCGCTCCGTCGGGCTCGCGGCCGACCAGGGCTCCCTCGAGGTCGGCCGGCGCGCCGACCTGATCGCGCTCTCCGACGACGTCTTCGCCTGCGATCCGGCGGCCATCGCGCGCATCACGCCGACGCTGACGATGGTGGGCGGCGAAGTCGTCGCGGGTGCGGCGGGCTAGAACCGGAGCAGCAGCAGGAAGCTCGTCGTGGCCAGCAGGTTGCTGGCCGCGTGGGCCAGGATGCCGGGCAGCAGGCTGCGCGTGCGCTCGTAGCCCAGTGCCCAGATCATCCCGCTCCAGGTGACCGCCACGAAGCCCTGCAGCCCGTAGCCGTGCGCCACGCCGAAGAGCGCCGCGCTCAGCAGGGCGGCGGGCCAGGGCGGCAGGCGGAGGCGCAGGGTGGGGTAGAGCAGACCGCGGAAGGCCAGTTCCTCGAAGAGGGGCGCCCAGATCACGCCGTCGATCGTCCCCGCCATCACGGTGGTGGGCGAGCCCCACAGGAAGTCCTCGAGGAAGCCGTCGGCCCAGTGCGACGAGACGCCGAGCGCGGTGAGGCCGATGGAGAGCAGGCTTTCGCCCGCCATCGAGATGCCGAGGAGCACGACGCCCCAGCCGATGACGCGGATGGCCTGCCCGTGCACGCGCAGGCCGAAGGTCTCGCGCACCGTCGTGCCGCGGCCGTGCAGGTAGCGACGGATCCACCAGACCATGGGCACGCCGCCCAGAAGCCCCATTGCCAGCGTGGTGCCGGGCGTGCGCGGGAGCAGCAGGACCAGGGCGGCTGGCATCAGGAGGTAGGCGAAGGCGGCGCGGAAGAAGAGCCCGAGCCCGTCGGCCCCGCTCCAGATCGGCGGCAGCGGCGCGTCCGCCACTGTCGCGCCGCGCGGGGAGTGGGGCAAGCGCCACAGGAGCACCAGGGCCAGCAGGAACAGGCCCACGCCCGTGCCGGTGAGTCCCCGTATGCGCAGGAGCAGCTCGTGGCCGCGGGCCTCGATGCTCGCCTCCGCCTCGGTCTGGAGCGCCGGGTCGTCCACCCGCGTGGCGAGGCGCCGCGTGAGCGTGTCGGTGAACCAGTCGCGCGGCAGCTCGCGGCGGATCTCCTCCGCCATCAGAGTGGCGTCCTGCGGCGACGGCGCGTCGAGATAGGCGGCGTCGAGCCAGCGCCCGTACTGCGCGGCCGCGGTATCGGTCCCCTCCAGGGCCTCGATGATGGAGGCGGCGCGCTCGAGCTGGCCGTTCTCCGCCAGCAGCACCACGAGATCGAGATCGGTGCGCGCGGTGCGCTGCTCCTCGTCGAGCTCGTCGAAGCGCGCGATGGCGTCCTCGAACGTCTCCGGCTCCGAGCCGGTGATCTCGTAGAGCCGCTTCTCCCATCGGGGTAATCCGTCCATCACGTCGTGCAGGTCCATCTCGCGAGAGACGAGGCGCTCGAGGGACTCCTCGGGTCGTTCCAGGTTGTTGAGCGGCGAGCCCCAGCTCCAGTAGAAGAAGCTGACCAAGAGGACGGTGAGCACGGCGTAGAGCGCCGTGGCCCAGAGAGAGAAATAGCGGGTGGTCAGGATTTGCGTGCCGCGGCCACGAGCGCGGAGAAGAGGCGCCGGGCCGGCTCGGAATGGCCCACCATCTCCTCCGGATGCCACTGCACGCCGAGCACAAAGCGCGCGGGGTCGGCGATCTCCGCGCCCTCCACGAGCTGATCGGGCGCCCACGCCACCGCGGTGAGCCCGCGGCCGAGGCGGTGGATCGCCTGGTGGTGCATGCTGTTCACCTCGATCTCGTCGGTGCCGAGCGTCTCGGCCAGGCGGCTGCCCGGCGCGACCTTCACCTTGTGGGTGGGCTGATCCCGCGGCTCCTTCTGGCTGTGCGGGATCTGGGTGCCGGGCTCGGTGGCCACGTCCTGGTAGAGCGTGCCGCCGAGCGCCACGTTCAGCACCTGGACCCCGCGGCACACCGCGAGGACGGGCACTCCGCGCGCGAGCGAGAGATGCAGCGCCGACGTCTCGAGCGTGTCGCGCGACGGGGCGACGTCGTACAGCGTGGAATGCGGCGCCTGGCCGAAGAGGGCCGGATCCATGTCGCCGCCGCCGGTGAGCAGGAGGCCGTGGAGCGCGCCGGCGAGCTGCTGGAGCGACGCGGCCGAGAGCTGCGGCGGCAGCGGCACCGGAACGCCGCCGGCCTGCTGGACCGCGTGCAGGTAGGAGGAATTCACGTAGGCCCGCTCGGGACTTGCGCCCACCGTGATGGAGGTGCTGACGCCGATGAGCGGCAAGCGGTGCGCCATGGCGGTATGTTAGCATACGCGCCATGACACTCGACTCCGCGCAGTACCAGCGCAGCGCTGCGGCGGCGGGCTCGGGCCCGATGACGCAGGTGATGGGGCGGAAGTGGATGGTGGCGGCCGGGCATCCGCTCGCCGCGCAGGCGGCCGCGCGCGTGCTGGCCGCCGGGGGCAACGCGATCGACGCGGGAGTCGCGGGCGGTTTCATGTTGGGTGTGGTCCATCCCGACATGGTGAGCTTCGCCGGCGTGGCGCCGATCCTGGTGCACCTGGCCTCGACCGGCGAGACCTTCGAGGTCTCCGGGGTCGGCCCCTATCCGCGGCGCCTGACCGCCGACCTCTTCCGCACCCAGCACGGCGGCGATCTCCCGATCGGGTTGCTGCGGACGGTCGTGCCCGCCGCGCCCGACGCCTGGTGCGTCGCGCTCGAGCGCTGGGGCACGCTGTCGTTCACGGATGCGGTATCGTCCGCGCTGGAGTGCGCCGAGCACGGCTTCCCCACCTCGGCCTTCTCGGCCTCCATCATGGCCAACAATGCCGAGCGCTACGCGCGCTTCCCGACTTCGGCCAAGCTCTTCCTGCCGGGCGGCAAGCCGCACGCGGCCGGACAGCTCTTCGTGCAGTCGGAGCTGGCCGCGACGATCAAGGAGATGGTAGCGGCCGAGATCCGCTCGCGCAGCCGCGGCCGCGCGGGCGCGATCCGCGCCGCGCGCGACGCCTTCTACAAGGGCGACATCGCCCGGCGCATCGTGGACTACCACGCCCGCGAGGGCGGCCTGATGGCGCTCGAGGACCTGGCCGGGTTCCAGGCCGAGATCGCGCCCGCGCTCAGGACCACCTTCCACGACTATGAAGTCGCGTCGTGCGGCTTCTGGTGCCAGGGGCCGGTTTTCTTACAGATGCTGAACCTGATCGAGCCCTACGACTGGCCCGCGCTCGGCCACAACACGCCGCGCGCGCTCCACATCCTGGTCGAGGCCATGAAGCTGGCGTTCGCCGATCGCGAGGCCTACTACGGCGATCCGCGCTTCGTGAAGGTCCCGGCGGACGCGCTGCTGTCGAAGGCCTACGCGGATCTCCGCCGCGGGCTGATCCGCGAGGATCGCGCGTGGCCCGACATGCCCCCGCCGGGTGACCCCGAGGGCAAGGCCGCGGTGCGCAACGGGCACGCGGCCGGCTCCAGGGTCGGCGCGCCCTCGCACGCGGGCACGCTCGATACCTCGTACGTCTCCGTGATCGACGCCGAGGGCAACGCCTTCTCCGCCACGCCCAGCGACCCGGGCGGGGTGGACTCGCCGGTGATCCCGGGCGTCGGCTGCGTGGTCTCGCCGCGCGGCTCGCAGGGCTGGCTCGTGCCCGGGCATCCCAGCGAGGTCGCGGGAGGCAAGCGGCCGCGGCTCACCCCCGCCCCGTCTCTCGTCCTTCGCGACGGCCGCGCCTTCATGGCCTTCGGCACGCCGGGCGGCGACGTGCAGCAGCAAGCGATGCTCCAGGTGTTCCTCAACATGGTGGCCTACGGCATGGCGCCCCAGCAGGCGATCGAGGCTCCGCGGCTCGCCACGCGGAGCTTCCCCGATTCGTTCTGGCCCCACACGAACTCGCCGGGTCGTCTCGACGTCGAGGCCCGCATCGCCCCCGAGACGCGCGCGGAGCTGGCGAAGCTGGGTCACCTCATCACCGACTGGCCCGATTACGACTGGCGCGCGGGCGCGGTCTGCGCCTCGGTGGTGGGCAAGGACGGCGTGCGCCTGGGCGGAGCCGATCCACGCCGCGGCGCGCACGCCATCGGCTGGTAGTCGGCGCGCGCCCGCGTCGGCGGTCACGCCCCCGCTTCGCGCTCGCCGTCCTCCTGGCTCTCTGCGCGCTGCTGGGCGGCACGGGTCTGGGTGTCGCCCAGCCGACGCTGCCGCTCCCGCCGCAGCTCCCTCCGAAGGACCGCAAGGCCTTCGAGCAGATCGTCAAGAACGCCTTCGCCTCCACGCGGATGGAGTTCGAGCCCTACCTCGTCCGTCCCGAGGTCTTCGAGTACCTGCTCGATCACCCGGAGTTCGCCAGCCACGTCACCCGGGCGCTGAAGGTCGCCCGTTACAAGATCTGGCGTGAGGGCGGATCGCTCTGGCTCGACGACGGCTGGGGCGTGAAGGGGACGTTCGCCCTCGCCCACGCCGAGCCGGGTCTGCGCCTCATGCACGCCCAGGGCGCCTACCAGTCGTCCCTGCCCGACATCAAGGGCCGGGCGGTCGTGGCTCTCGCCTACAAGTTTCAGCCCGCTCCCCAGCCGGACCGCCAGCAGGTGGTCACCGTGCTCACCTCGTTCGTGCAGATCGACAACGCGGTCATCCGTGCCATCGGCCGCATCGGCGGCTCCCTCGTGCAGAAGAAGGCCGACAAGGAGGCCCGTACCCTCCTGCGCGTATTCTCGAGGGTGAGCCGCGCGATCGAGAACAACCCCGCCGAGGTCTATGCGAAGGTGCGCGAGCATCCCGGGGTACCCAAGCCGGAGCTGGAGGAGTTCCGGAAGCTGCTGGGCGTGCCGTGAGCCGGTGAGCGACCCGGAATGAGGCAGCGGAGTATGTGCGCCGGGGTGGCAGCGCGGGCAGCTGCCCAACCGGGCTGCTCACGCACGGTCCTGCACCATCGGCCAGTCGCGCTCCGACCGAGCGAGACAGGCATGTACCCACCGAACAGAGAGGAGCCAAGATGACATCGCTCGATGGACGCACAGTGCTGATCACCGGCGCGGCCCGCGGCATCGGCGCCGCCACCGCCCGCCGCCTCGCGGCGGACGGCGCCCGGCTGGTCCTCGCCGACCAGGACGGCGCCGGCGTGGAGAAGCTCGCCGCCGAGCTCCGGCAGGTGGCGGTGAAGGCCGACGTCACCAAGCCCGACGACATCGCGCGCATGGTGGACGAGCCCTACAAGCGGTGGGGGCGGCTCGACGTGCTCTTCAACAACGCGGGGGTCATTCGCGTGGAGCCCATGTTCGACGTCACCGAGGCGGAGTGGGACCGCGTCATGGACGTGAATCTGCGGGCGGTGTTCTTCGTGATGCAGGCGGTGGCGAAGCGCATGGTGAAGCAGGACGTGATGGCGGGGTCGGAGCTGCGGGGCAAGCTGATCCAGACCGCGTCCATCGCGTCGTACCGGGGTGGCAATCACCTCATGACGCCGTACTCGGCGTCCAAGGCGGGAGTGGTGAGCCTCACGCGGTCCGCCGCCCAGCTGCTGGCGCCGGAGCGGGTCACCTCCAACTGCGTGTGCCCGGGAGCGGTCGAGACGCCCATGTGGGAGCAGATCGACAAGGAATGGGGTGCGCTCGAGGGGCTGGGGCAGGGTGAGGCGTGGAAACGGCGGATCCGGCACATCCCGCTCGGACGCCCCGAGCGGGCGGAGGACGTCGCGGGGGTGGTGGCGTTCCTCGCGGGTCCGGATTCGGACTACATGACCGGTCAGGCGATCAACGTGGACGGTGGCATCGTGATGGGGAGCTAGCGCACCGTCGCGCTGGCCGGGGTGAAGAACGCGGCCGCGCCGTAGAGGATCTGGCCGACGACGCAGAACCAGGCCCAGCGTTCCGGATCGGCGGGAGAGCAGCGGCGAGGCGCCTGGTCGACCTCCGCGGTACGGGGGCGCCCCGGGGCCGTGGTGGCGCAGCCGGCCAGAGTCGCGGCCGCGAGCAGGATCAGGACAGACCGCCGCGCGGTCCGGCCCACGTCTACGCCGCCGGTGTCCTCTCGCCTTCGGCGCGAGGCGGGGCGGCGGCGGTCACCGTGGTGATGGACGGCACGTCCAGCTCGCGGTTGGCCAGGTCCACGCTCACCCGGAGCGCGCGCAGGCCCTGGGCGCCCTGCAGCTCGTCCAGCTCGAGCTCCTCGGCGTCCGGGGTCAGATAACCCAGACGCTGGAGGTACTCGATGTACTCGCGCCACTCCGCGGCCTCGCTCGGGTGCGAGTAGACCAGCGCGATCTTGCCGGGCTGGGTCAGGCGCTCGGTGGAGCCGCGGATGATGGCCTTGTCGATCCGCTTCTTGATGATCTCGTACCGAACGTTGTAAGCGCCGTCCACGTCGAAGCGCTTCTCGTCCCCGCGGAAGCGGATCGAGAGCGGGGCGTGCTGGATCAGGATCAGGTTGGTGATGTCGAGGCGCACCGGCAGCCGGTCCTTCAGCCGTTCCACCCGCAGCGCGATGCCGCAGGCCACCATGAGCTGCCAGAGGCGCATGTTCTTGAGGTAGAGCGGGTCGAAGACGCCGTCCTCGCGGAGGGCGCCGCCCAGATAGATCGTGTAGTCCACCCCGTCCGTCTTTTGTCTCTCGAAGAAGTGGGGGAACATGCCCTGGGCCGCCTGCTCCTCCAGCTCGATGTAGGAGGCCACCGCGTCGTTGATCCGGGTCACGCTCTCGTCGAACTCCTTGCGCCGCGCGTAGACCAGGCCGATGCCCGGATCCACCGCGGCCCGGTAGGCGTCGATCCTCTCGCGCACCGCGGGACCGAAGGTCTGCAGGTGGCCGAAGAGCGGCTCGAGATCCGTCTTGAGGAAGCCGAGCACCCCCATCTCGTCGCCCGAGCGGAGCGTCACCTCGATCTCGGCGGTGGAGCCGTCGATGCGATGGGTGAGCTGGTCGAGGATCGGCAGCGGCCGCACCTCGTACGCGGCGCGCAGCACCTCGCGGGCGAGGCCCAGCTGGGTGAGCAGGTCGGCCTGGATCGCCCAGGCGCGATGGGTCGACGAGCCCCGGATGTCGGACACCGCGAAGAGCGGGTGGACGTCGCGGAATACGATCGGCTCCATCTCGCGGCCTGGCTCGCCGTCCGCGGTGTGCCGGTCCATCGTCTCCAGCACCGCCTTGCGGAAGCGCCACTCCACGACCGGGTGGATCGCGGTGAACTGCTCCTTGATGAAGCCCTCCACCCGCGAGTGCAGCTCGTCCACGCTCCGCCGCACCGCCACCGAGAACAGCGGCAGCACCTCCTGCAGCCGCGGCGCCAGGAGCGCGTTGATGTCGCCCGGCCGCGGGGAGGAGAGGCTGAGCGTCCCGATGAGCTCGCCCTGGTAGTGCAGGGGCGCCACCACCAGGCTCCGCATGCCCTTCTGGAGGAGGATCTCCTCCTTGGCCGAGCGCGGGCTCACCGCGGCGAGGTCCCCGATGAAGATGGGCCGGCCGCTCACGACGGCCTTCTCGAAGACGGAGCCCGCGTAGTCCTTGGTCTTCCCGCGCACCGAGCTCGCGAAGATGCAGCCCTGCCCGTGGTCGAGGTGGTGGCCGGAGTTGAGCACCAGGACGCGCTCGCCCTCGATGGCGGCCAGGCTCAGGTGGAGATCCGCGCGGCGAAAGAGGGTCCGCAGCTTCGCCTGCAGCTTCACGAAGCGCGCGTTCGAGACGATGGACTCCTTGTCGATCAGGTCGCGCTTGATCGACGAGAGCACCTCCTGGTCCGTCACGTCCAGCGCCTTCACCACCGTGAAGCCGACGAAGCGCACGCTGCCGGGTGGAATCAGGGCCTTGAGGGTTTCCAGGTCCACCGCCTGGGCGCTGAGGCGCCCGCGCATCTCGTCGGACAGCGGGGGCAGGGGACGCAGCGCTTCCACGTCCACGAAGCGGCCCTCGAACTGGATCTTGAAATGGCGATCCAGGCCGGTCTCGGGCTCCGGCATGGTCAGGATCAGCGGATAGTCCACCGGAAACTTGATGCCGTGCAGGCGCTCGAGGATCAGCGCGTAGGCGTTCAGCAGGCGGAAGTCCTTCAGCGTGGCCATCTCGAGGTTGAGCCGGCCGTAGAGGACGCCGTCGGGGCCCATGATCTGGTTGTCGAACGCGCGCGTGCCGTACACGCTGCGGAGCGTGAACGGGATCAGCGCGCCCATGAAGGCCTCCTCCCAGAACACGGCCGGGAACACCGCGCCCATCAACCCGTCCACCAGCTCGCCGTGCTCGTCCAGCACCGTGATGTCGTCGATCGGCCCGAGGAGCGCGGGCACCTGATGCACGCGCGTCATGAGCGACCGCGCCATCTCCCCGCAGACCGACGGGTCCTTGGCCTCCTCGTCCCAGAAGCGGATCAGCGGGGCCAGGCTGAGGCGGCTCTCGAAGGGGAAGTCCCGCACGAAATCGGGCGGAAGCTGGGTGGTGCCTTCGTTCGTCATGCCCATCATTCTACTCCAGCCCGCTAGCTCGCCGTGGCGGGCAGGCCGGCGGGGGCCACCGTCTTGCTGGGGGTCCGGTTCACCGGCACTTCCTTGATTGCGAGCGCCATGGGCACCGCCAGGAACGCCATGAAGGCCGCGGAGGTGAACGCCCAGGTGTAGGAGCCGGTGGCGGTGAAGATCCAGCCTCCGATCGCCGCGCCGAGCGCCGCGCCGGCCTGGTGCGCGAAGAAGATCCAGCCCGAGAGCGTGCCCACCGAGTAGCGGCCGAAAATGTTGGCGGTCAGCGTGGTGGTGGGCGGCACCGTCGAGATGTAGTTCAACCCGAAGATCGCCGCGAAGATGTGCAGCGACGGCACGTTCCAGACATAGAGCAGGAACAGGAGCGACAAGCCGCGCACGCCGTAGTAGAAGGCGAGGGGCCCCTTGCGCCCGAATCGGTCGCAGATCCAGCCCGAGAGCACGGTACCCAGGATGTTCATCGCGCCCATCACGCCCAGGGCCTGCGCGGCGTGCATCTCGGAGAAGCCGTGCTCGGCCGCGTGGGGTACCAGGTGAGTCAGCACGAGCCCGTTCGACGTGTAGCCGCAGACGAAGAAGCTGCCCGCCAGGAGCCAGAACGCGGGGACGTGGATCGCGTCGCCGATGCCGGTCCGGCCTTCCGGCGGAGCCTGCATGCCGCCGGGCGCGATGGCCTGGCCCGCGCCGAAGGCCTTGAGGCCCTTCTCGCCCGGGTCGTTGCGGATGAACAGGAGGGTCAACGGCACCGCGATGACGAAGAGCAGGATGCCGAGCCAGATGAACGATAGCCGCCAGCCGAACGTGAGGGTGAAGATGACCGCGAGCGGCACGATGATGAGCTGGCCTGCCGACATGGCGCCGCCGATCACGCCCATCACGAGCCCGCGGCGACCTTCGAACCACCGCGCGGCGACGGTCGCCGCGGTGGACATGCCGACGCCGCCCGAGCCCAGCGCCATCAACACGCCCGCTGTGATGTAGACCTGCCAGAGCGCGCTCACCTGCGAGGTCAGGATCGTCCCGATCCCGAGCAGGAGCACGGAGAGCATGATGACCCGGCGCGGGCCCCAGTGGTCGGCGAGCCAGCCGACGAAGGGGCCGGCGGCGCCCAGGAGCAGCAGCGAGAGCGCGGCGGCGCCCGACAGCGCGGCCCGGTCCCAGCCGAAGGTGGTCTCCATCGGCTTGATGAACACGCCGAAGACGGCCCGCAGGCCGGAGGCCAGCAGCATGACGACCACGAGGGCGCCCAGGACGACCCACGCGTAGTGCACTCCGCTCCGCGTTGCCTTCACCCGCTCCTCCTCGCGATCGGGAAACCGCACCAGCTTACGCTGATGCCCCTTTGGATGGCAAACCGCCCGCCCCGGGATTCAGACCGGCCGGGTGACCGGTGACATCCAGACAATGGCGACCCGGCGGGTACTTACAATGGATGATCGCGCTCGCCGGATAGGGGAGTTAGTGGCGACGAATCGGACCCCCGTTCCTCATTTCCGCCAGAAGAGACGCACCCAAACGGACGAGATTGCCATCTGCTGGGCCATGTTGGCCGCGGTCGGGTTGTCCGCGCTGCTCGCGTCATATGCGGCCGCGCTCACCGCCATCAAGATCGCGGGCGGACGGTACCTGCTCTGGCTCTCGTACAAGTCGTTCCGCTCCGCCGCCTCGGCGCACGACCTCGAGGCCACCACGCTGTCCGGATCGACCCGGACGCCGTTCGGGTATGCGGTGCGCGGACTCACGATTCAGATGACCAATCCGAAGGCCGCGCTGGCGTGGATCGCAATCATTTCTCTGGGGCTCCAGGAGCACGCACCCGTGTGGGTCGCATTCGCCATCGTGGCCGGGACGTCCATCCTGTCGATCATCATCCACTGGGTGTATGCCAGGCGTTCTCCATTCGGGTGATGGTGCCCGCGTACTCCCGGGCGCGACGGTGGATCCAGGGGGCGCTAGGAGCCGTGTTCGCTCTGGCCGGCATCAAGCTGCTGACGAGCCGTACCTGAGCCCGCGAACACCGCGCACCTTCTGCGCCCGCCGCGGACAGCTTTCGTATCGACGCCCGGCCGACGTCCGTGCTGTTGCGGCGCGGACGGGCGCGACGCCCAGAACCGGTCATTCCGAGGCATCTCCGCGGGATGCGTGGGTCGCGGCCGACTGGCAGGGGCCTTGCTCTACTCAGGAGGCATGCAGGCGCCCATGCAGACCAAGCGTGTCCTCGTGGTGGATGACCAGACTCCGGTGCGGGAGCTGGTCGCGGCGGTGCTCGCCTCGGACGGGCACTCGGTGGAGACGGCGCGTGACGGGGCCGACGCCCTCCGGCTGCTCGACGCCGCGAATCCCTACGACCTGATCGTGAGCGATCTCAAGATGCCGGGCCTCGACGGGCCCAGCCTCTACCTCGAGCTGACGCGGCGCTGGCCGGATACGCGCCCGCACCTGCTGTTCATCTCGGGCTTCGTGGACTCGCCCGAGTACTCCGGGTTCCTGCACGGCACGCAGGTGCCGGTGCTGATCAAGCCGTTCGCGGTGGACGATCTCTCCCGCGCGGTCTCGGGGCTCCTCGGCCAGTCCTAGCCGTTCTCTCGCGGTATCATGCCGCGATGTCTATCTTCTCGGACGTGCTCCAGGCGCGCCTCTCGCGCCGGCGCCTCCTGACCTCCGGCCTCGCCGCGGCCGGCCTGGGCTGGCTGGGACCCACGCCCTGGGCGGGCGGCCCGCTCGGCTTCACCGGCGTACCGGTGTCGACGGCGGACACCCTGGTGGTCCCGCCGGGCTATCTCGCGGAAATTCTCTACGCCTGGGGCGATCCGATCTCCGACGGCCCCGCCTTCAAGCCGGACGCGAGCAACAGCGTGGACGATCAGCTCCGCCAGGCCGGCATGCACCACGACGGCATGCACTTCTTCCCGCTGCCCGCCGGTCAGACCGGCTCGACCCGCGGGTTGCTCGCCATCAACCACGAGTACACCGACGACGGGCTGCTCCACCCGGACGGCATGCTGACCTGGACCGCCGAGAAGGTGCGGAAGTCGCAGGCGGCGCACGGGGTCTCGGTGATCGAGGTGCGACGGGACGGCGACCGCTGGCGTGTCGTACGGCCGTCGCGCTACGCGCGCCGGGTGACCGCGGCGACGCCGATGGGGATCGCCGGGCCCGCGGCCGGGCACGCGTGGATGCGGACCGCCGCCGATCCGGCCGGCCGCCGCGCGCTCGGCACGATGAGCAACTGCGCGATGGGCTACACCCCGTGGGGGACCTACCTGACCTGCGAGGAGAACATCCAGTTCTACTTCGTCAACCGCTCCGGCAGCGTCCCCGCGCTCCAGAAGCGCTACGGGATTACCGAGCGGGGCGGCGGGTACCGCTGGCACGAGTTCGACGAGCGCTTCGACGCCGCGCGCCACCCGAACGAGCCGAATCGCTTCGGCTGGGTCGTCGAGATCGATCCGTTCGAGCCCTCGCGCCCGCCCGTGAAGCACACCGCGATGGGGCGCTTCAAGCACGAGGGCGCCGCCGTCGCGGTGGCGCCGGATCGCCGCGTGGCCTTCTACATGGGGGACGACGAGCGCTTCGAGTACATCTACAAGTTCGTGACCCGCGACCCGGCCCATCGCCGTGCTCTCGAGCACGGCACGCTCTACGCGGCCCGCTTCGACGCCGACGGCACCGGCGTCTGGCTCGAGCTGGCCCCCGGGCGGAACGGGCTCGACGCGGGCGCCGGGTTCCCGAGCCAGGCCGAGATCTGTATCGCGCCGCGTCTGGCCGGGGATCTCGCGGGCGCCACGAAGATGGATCGGCCGGAGTGGATCGCGGTGCATCCGAAGACCGGTGAGGCCTACTGCGCGCTCTCCTACAGCGAGACGCGCGGCCAGGCCGGGCGCCCGGGACCGGATCCGGCCAATCCGCGGGCCGAGAACGTGTACGGCCACATCATCCGCTGGCGGGAGCGCGGCGGCGATCCGACCGCGACGCGCTTCGAGTGGGACGTCTTCATCCTCGGGGGTGACCCCGCGAGCAAGGGCGACGCCTTCGGCTCGCCGGACGGGCTCTGGGTGGACGGGCGCGGGGTGGTGTGGATCCAGACCGATGTGTCCACGCGGCTCCTCCACAAGGGGGACTACGCGGGCATGGGCAACAACCAGATGCTGGCCGCCGATCCGGTCACGCGGGAGGTGCGGCGCTTCCTCACCGGTCCTCGCGGCTGCGAGGTCACCGGCGCCACCGGCACCCCGGACGGGCGGACCATGTTCGTGAACATCCAGCACCCGGGGGAGACGCCGAGCGAGCGGAGCAACCCGGCGACCCCGCAGGGGATCAGCGCGTGGCCGGACGGCCCGGCCGGAGGACGGCCCCGCTCGGCCACCGTGGTGATCCGCCGCGCCGACGGCGGCCTGATCGGAACCTAGACCGGCTTCGCCTCCACGCGCTTCCGGAAGACGATGCGGCCCCCGTCCGCGTCCACCACCACGGAGTCGCCCTCGCCGTAGGTCCCGTTCAGCAGCTCCAGCGCCAGCGGATCCTGGATCATGCGCTGGATCGTCCGCTTGAGCGGCCGCGCCCCGTAGACCGGGTCGTAGCCCTCCTCGGCCAGCAGCGCCTTGGCCGCCGCGGTCAGCTCGAGCGTGATGCGCCGGTCGGCCAGCCGCTTGACCAGGTGCCGCGCCTGGATCTCAACGATCGAGCCGATCTCGTCGCGGCCGAGCGGCTGGAAGATCACCGTCTCGTCGATGCGGTTCAGGAACTCGGGCCGCAGGGCCTGCTTGAGCAGGTCCAGGATCAGCCCGCGCACCCGCGCGAGGTCCTTCTCCTCGCGGAAGAACTGGCTCCCGAGGTTCGACGTCATGATGACCACCGTGTTGCGGAAGTCCACCGTGCGACCCTGGCCGTCGGTGAGGCGGCCGTCGTCGAGGAGCTGGAGCAGCACGTTGAAGACGTCGCCGTGGGCCTTCTCGATCTCGTCGAAGAGCACCACCGAGTAGGGGCGCCGCCGCACCGCCTCGGTGAGCTGGCCGCCCTCGTCGTAGCCCACGTAGCCCGGGGGCGCGCCGATGAGCCGCGCCACCGTGTGCTTCTCCATGTACTCGGACATGTCGATGCGGATCATGGCCCGCTCGTCGTCGAACAGGAACTCGGCGAGCGCCCGCGCCAGCTCGGTCTTGCCCACGCCGGTGGGGCCCAGGAACAGGAACGAGCCGATGGGCCGGTTCGGGTCCGAGAGGCCCGAGCGGGCCCGCCGCACCGCGTTCGAGACCGCCACGATCGCCTCGCGCTGGCCGATCACGCGCTCCGCGAGCCGCTCCTCCATCTTCACGAGCTTCTGGACCTCGGCCTCGAGCAGGCGGGTGACCGGGATGCCGGTCCACTTGGCCACGACCTCGGCCACGTCCTCCTCGTCGACCTCCTCCTTGAGCATGCGGCCGGACTTCTGCATCTCGGCCAGGCGCGCGTTCTCGGCGTCGAGCCGCTTGTCGAGCTCCATCAGGGTGCCGTAGCGCAGCTCGGCCGCCTTCTGGAGGTCGCCGCGGCGCTCCGCGTCCGCCATCGCGGCCCGGGCGGCCTCCGCGTCCTCCTTGGTCTTGCCGATGGTCATGATCGCGGCCTTCTCCGCCTGCCACTGGTTCTTGAGGCCCGCCGACTTCTCGCGCAGCTCGGCGAGCTCGGCGTCGAGGCGGGCGAGCCGCTCCCGCGAGACGTCGTCGGACTCCCGGGCCACCGAGACCCGCTCGATCTCGAGCTGCATGATGCGCCGCTGGGTCTCGTCGAGCTCGGCGGGCATCGAGTCGATCTCGATGCGGAGGCGCGAGGAGGCCTCGTCGATCAGGTCGATCGCCTTGTCGGGCAGGAAGCGGTCCGCGATGTAGCGGTGCGAGAGCACCGCGGCCGCCACCAGGGCCGCGTCCTTGATCTTCACCTTGTGGTGGACCTCGTACTTCTCCTTGAGGCCGCGGAGGATCGCGATCGTGTCCTCCACCGAGGGCTCGCGCACCAGCACCGGCTGGAACCGGCGCTCGAGCGCGGGATCCTTCTCGATGTGCTTGCGGTACTCGTCGAGCGTGGTCGCGCCCACGCAGCGCAGCTCGCCGCGGGCCAGCGCCGGCTTCAGCATGTTGGCCGCGTCCACCGCGCCCTCCGCCGCGCCCGCGCCCACCAGGGTGTGCAGCTCGTCGATGAAGCAGATGATCTCCCCGTTGGACTCGGTGATCTCGCGCAGCACCGCCTTCAGGCGGTCCTCGAACTCGCCGCGGTACTTGGAGCCCGCGACCATCGCGCCGATGTCCACTCCCACCAGGCGCTTGTTCCGCAGGCCCTCCGGCACGTCGCCGGCCACGATGCGCTGGGCCAGGCCCTCGACGATCGCGGTCTTGCCCACGCCGGGCTCGCCGATCAGGACCGGGTTGTTCTTGGTCCGCCGCGAGAGCACCTGGATCACCCGGCGGATCTCCTCGTCGCGCCCGATGACCGGGTCGAGCTTGCCCTTGCGGGCCAGGTCGGTCAGGTCCTTCGAGTAGCGCTGGAGGGCCTGGTACTTGTCCTCGGGATTGGGATCGGTCACGCGCTGGCTGCCGCGCACGTCCACCAGCGAGCGGTAGATGGCCTCCGCGGACACGCCCGCGGCGGCGAGCAGGCGCGCGCTGGCGCCGCCCTTCTCCTGGGCGATGGCGATCAGGAGGTGCTCGGTCGAGACGTACTCGTCCTTGAGCCGCTCCGCCTCCTCCCACGCGCGATTGATCACGCCCTCGAAGCGCGGGGAGGCGTACTGACGCCCCGCGCCGCCGCGCACCGCGGGGAGCTTCTCGATCTCGGTCTGCACCTGCCGCGCGAGCGCCTCGGGGCGCGCGCCCAGCTTGGCGAGCAGCGGCCCCACCACGCCCTCCTGCTGCTGGAGCAATGCCTGCAGCAGGTGCTCGGGCTCGACGGCCTGATGGCTGCCCTGGTCGGCCAGCGACTGCGCGGCCTGGATCGCTTCCTGGGCCTTGACGGTCAGCTTGTCCAGCCTCATCTCAGTTGGTCTCCGGTCGGAGCTTCTTCAGCTCCTGGAATAGCTCTTTCTCTCTCGGGTTGAGCCCGGTCGGCATCGTGATCTGCACCCGCACGAACTGGTCGCCGGCCCCGCCGCCCTTGAGACGCGGCATGCCGTATCCGGGGAGCCGGAACGTCTTGCCGCTCGACGTCTCCGCCGGGATCTTCATGGACACCTGCCCCTTGAGCGTGGGCACCGAGACCTCGCCGCCCAGCGCGGCCACCGTCACCGGCACCGGCAGGTCCGCGTGGAGGTCGTCCCCCCGGCGCTCGAAGCGCGGGTGGCGCGCCACCGTCACGCGCAGGTAGAGGTCGCCGCGGGAGGCGCGATCGCCCGAGCCGCCGCCGACGCCCTCGGAGGCCATGCGCACGCGCGAGCCGGTGTCCACGCCCGCCGGGATCTTGACCTCCAGGTTCCGGGTGCTCTTGGTCCAGCCGCCGCCCCGGCACCGCGGGCAGGGGCGCCGGTTGACGTTGCCCGAGCCGCCGCATTCCGGGCACGGCTCGTCGAGGTCGAGCGCGATCGCCTTCTTCGCCCCCTGGAAGGCCTCCTCGAGCGTGAGCTCGATGGCCGCCTCGACATCGCTGCCACGGCTGACCGGGCCGAAGCCGTCGCCCAGGTCCGAGAACTCGAACTCGGTCGCGCCGCCTCCGGCCTGGGCACGCCGGAAGCCGCCGAGGTCCGAGAAGATCGTGCGGAAGAAGTCCGAGAAGCCGCCCGCGTCGCCTTCCTGCGAGAAGTGGACGTTGCCGCCTCGGGGGCGGCCCTCGAACGGCGAGCGGCCGGCCCCGGCGCCGGCCTGGGCGTAGCGCTCCCAGTCGGGCCCGAGGGTGTCGTAACGCTTCCGCTTCTCGGGATCCCCGAGGACCGTGTAGGCCTCCGTGATCTCCTTGAAGCGGTCGGCCTTGCCCTTGTTGACGTCCGGGTGGTGCTTGCGGGCGAGCCGGCGGTAGGCGGTCTTGATCGCCTTGTCGTCGGCCGTCCGCTCGACCCCGAGCGTCTTGTAGTAGTCCTTGAATTCCATATGGTTAGACGACAAAGCGGCGTCGGCCCGTTCAGTCCGCGCCGCTTTCCGTCGCCTGGTTGAAGTGTAGCAGACGGTTGGCCGGTTGGCTGGGAACGGGACTACAATAGGCCCGCCCGTGACCAAGACCTGCACGCTCGCCATCGACGTAGGCGGGACCTTCACCGATATCACGTTCACCGACGCCGCCACCGGCGCGCTCTGGGTCGCCAAGACGCCCTCCACGCCGGGCGATCTCTCCACCGGCTTCATCACCGCGGTGCGGAAGGTGCTGGCCCTGGCCGGCCGCGCGCCCGTCGACGTGCTGCGCGTCTTCCACGGGACCACGACCGCGACCAACGCGATCCTCGAGGGCAAGACGCCGCCCACCGCGCTCGTGACCACGGCCGGCTTCAAGTACGTGCTCGAGATCGGGCGCCACGACATCCCGCGCCACGGCAACCTCTACGGCTGGTCCAAGCCCACGCGCCCGATCACCCCGGAGCGCGTGTTCGAGGTGGCCGAGCGGCTCGACGTGGACGGCTCCGTGCTCAGTCCGCTCGACGAGCCGGGGGCCCGCGCCCTGGCCCGCCAGCTCGCCCAGATGGGCGTGCCCGCGGTCGCGGTGGTCTTCCTTCACGCCTACGCCAATCCCGCGCACGAGCAGCGCATGCAGGCGATCCTGGCCGAGGAGTACCCGGGCGTGCTCGTGTCGCTGTCCTCCGAGGTGCTGCCGCAGTTCCGCGAGTTCGAGCGGACCATGGCGACCGCGCTCAATGCCGCGGTGATGCCGCCGGTGAGCCGCTACGTGAGCGTGCTGCGCCAGGCGCTGGACCGCGAGGGCCTGCAGGCGCCCCTGCTCATCATGAAGTCGGACGGCGGCGTCACGAGCGCGGCCACCTGCGTGCGCCAGCCGGTGCAGACCGTGCTGTCGGGCCCCGCCGCCGGTGTCGTCGGCGCGGTGTCGGTCGGTCGATCGGCCGGCTTCGGCGACATCATCTCGATCGACGTGGGCGGCACCAGCGCCGACATCTGCCTGGTGCGCGACGGGCGGCCCGAGGTCACCAAGGACGGCATGATCGGGCCGTTCCCGCTCAAGCTGCCCATCGTCGACATCCACACGATCGGCGCGGGCGGCGGCAGCATCGCCACGGTGACCAGCGCGGGCCGCCTCACGGTGGGGCCGCGCAGCGCGGGCGCCGAGCCCGGGCCGGTGTGCTATCGGCGCGGCGGGAGCGAGCCGACCGTCACGGACGCGCACCTCGTGCTGGGCCGCATCCCGGCGGCCCTGCTGGGCGGCGAGCTGCCGCTCGACGTGCCGGCGGCGCGCGAGGCCATCGCGGCGCGCATCGGTCGCCCGCTGAGCCTGGGCGTGGAGGAGGCGGCGGCCGGCATCGTCGAGATCGTGGACAACACCATGGCCCGCGCGATCCGCACCGTCTCGGTCGGCCGCGGCCACGACCCGCGCCGGTTCGCGCTGGTGGCCTTCGGCGGCGCGGGGCCGCTCCACGCCTGTCGCCTGGCCGAGCTGCTCGACATCCCGACCGTGATCATCCCGGCGCGGCCGGGCGTGCTGTCCACCTGGGGCCTGCTCGACACCGACATCCGCTCGACGTTCGTGCGCACCGCGGGCACCGGGGCGCGCCGGCTGGCCGAGGCGGCTCGCGGAGTGGCGGAGCTCGAGGGCGCCTGGCGGGAGCTCGAGCGCCAGGCGCAGGCCTGGCTGGCGGGCGAGCAGGTGCCGCCCGAGCGGCAGCGCTTCGAGCGCGGCGCGGACCTGCGCTACGAGCACCAGAGCTTCGAGCTGACCTGTCCGCTCGGCGAGGGCCCGCTGACCGCGGCCCGGCTCGAACAGCTGGTGGCGACGTTCCACGCCGAGCACCGGCGGCTCTACAGCTACGATCTGCCGAACGCGCCGGTGGAGCTGGTGAACCTGCGGCTCACCGCGGTGGGCGCCCTGCCGCACGGCGAGCGCACCCTGCCCGTGACGGGCGGGGGCACGCTGGCCGCCGCGATCGTCGGCCACCGGCCGGTGTACTTCCGCGGCGCGGGCTTCGTCTCCACGCCCTGCTACGCGCGGGACGGCCTGGCGCCGGGGATGGCGTTCGAGGGCCCGGCCATCATCGAGCAGGACGACGCCACCCCGCTGGTGGCGCCGGGCTTCCGCGCCCGCGTCGACGACGCGCACAATATCCTCCTGGAGCGCTCCCATGCCTGAGCCCGCCTCGCCGCGCGTCGATCCGATCACGCTCGAGATCATCCGCGGCAGCCTCGCCTCCGCGATCCGCGACATGGAGCTCCTGATGGAGCGCTGCGCGATGTCGCCCTTCATCAAGGAGAAGAAGGACTACTTCGTCGGCATCTTCGACACGCGGGGCCGCATCGTGGCCTGTCACATCTCGGGCAGCGGGCCCGGCATGCTGCAGCCGATTCTCGCGCTCTACCCGCTCGAGACCATGCGGCCGGGCGACGTGTACTGGTTCAACGACCCCTACATCTCGGACGGCGCGGTCCAGCACCACCAGGACATGGTCTTCACGGTGCCGGTCTTCCACGAGGGCCGCCCGGTCGCCTTCGCCACCACGTTCGGCCACTACCAGGACATCGGCGGGCTGCGGGCCGGCTCGATCTCACCGCACGCCACCGAGATCTATCACGAGGGCGTGCTCGTGCCCCCGGTGCGGATCGTCCGCGAGGGGCAGCTCAACGAGGAGGCGTACCGGATCTTCCTCCGCAACTCGCGGCTGCCCGACCTGGTGGAGGGCGACACGCGCGCGATGATGGCCTCCTGCCACCTGGCCGAGGCGCGTCTCGGCGAGCTCTGCGCCCGCTACGGGGTGGAGACGCTGCTGGCCGCCTTCGACGAGTGCATCGCCCAGACCGCAGTGCGGGCGCGCGAGCTGTTCCTCGAGCTCGTGCCTCCGGGGGAGTGGCGCTTCCACGACTTCCTCGACAGCGACGGCGGGGCCGAGGCGCGGCCCTATCGCATCGACCTCACGCTGACGCGCGCGGGCGACCACGTGCGCCTCGACGGCTCGAGCTCGGACGACCAGGCGCGCGGCCCGATCAACTTCACCACCAATCCCGGCCTGCTCCGCATCGCGTTCGGGAGGTATCTCCAGTCGCTCGACCCCGACCTGGAGGTCAACGAGGGGCTGCTGCACAATCTCGACGAGTGGATCGCGCGCGAGGGCAGCATCCTCAAGCCGCGCTTCCCGGCGCCGCTCGGCATGCGCGCCAATACCCGCTTCCGGGTGATGTCGTGCATCTTCGGCACGCTGGCGCAGGCCAACGGCGGCCGCGTGCCCGCGGGCTCGCCGGTCTACGTGCTCTACTACTTCCGGTCCTGGGACGCGGTTCGGCAGCGGCCGATCCTCTGCATCGAGGGCCTCGGGGTCGGGCTGGGCGCGCGCCCGTTCGCGGACGGGGTGGACGTCATCTACTACATCGCCCAGGAGAACTACCCGGTCGAGTACGTGGAGCGCGACTTCCCGCTCCGGGTGGAGCGCTACGCGGTGCGCCCGGACTCGGGCGGGCCGGGCGTGCAGCGCGGGGGCACCGGCGTGGTGCGCGACGTGCGCGTGCTGGCCGAGCGTGCCGAGCTGGCCACGCGGATGGAGAACACGGTGGTCGCGCCCTATGGGGTGGCGGGCGGCGGCGCGGGCCGCACCGGGCGCATCACGCTCAACCCGGGGACGCCGGAGGAGCGCGTGCTGCCGGCGCTGGGCGACGCGATCGTCCTGAAGCGCGGCGACCTGCTGCGCTTCGAAACGTGTGGCGGCGGCGGCTGGGGCGACCCGCTCGCGCGCGAGCCGGAGCGGGTGCGCCAGGACGTGGCGCGCGGGTTCATCACGCCACGCGGCGCGCTCGAGGACTACGGGGTGGTGGTGGACGCGGCCACCCTCGAGGTGGACAAGACCGCCACCCAGGAGGAGCGCGCGCGCCGCGCCCGCGATCTGCCCCTGATCGATCGCGGGCCCGGCTTCGCGCAGGCCGAGGAGCGCTGGCGGGGATTCCGGAGCGCGGAGGCGTCGTCATGAAGAGCGTCGAGATCGATCGCACGAAGCGGCTCATCGACCAGCCCGGGACCGGCCACAACCGGTGGCATCCGGACGTCCCGCCCATCCTGGAGGTCTCCGAAGGCGAGGAGGTCGTGCTCGAGACCCGCGACGGGGTGGACGGCCAGCTCGGGCCAGGCACCACCGCGGCGGCCATTGCCGCCATGGACGCGGGCCCCATCCATCCCATCACGGGGCCGGTGCTTGTGAAGGGCGCCCGCCCGGGCGATCTCCTCGAGATCGAGTTCGTGGACGTCCTGCCTCAGCCCCATGCGTTCACCGGCATCGTGCCGGGTCTCGGCTTCCTGCGGGACCTCTACACGGTGCCCTACCTGGTGCACTGGAGCATCGCCGACGGCTGGGCCACCTCGAAGGAGCTGCCCGGCGTGCGCATCCCCGGCGCGTCCTTCATGGGCGTGATCGGGGTGGCGCCGTCGCACGCGCAGGTCACCGCGTGGGCCCGGCGCGAGCAGGACCTCCTGAGCCGCGGGGGTCTCGTCATGACGCCCGACGCGGCGGGCGCGGTGCCCGGCAAGGGCCCGGCGGCCACCCACGGTCTGCGCACGATCCCGCCGCGCGAGAACGGCGGCAACATGGACGTGAAGCAGATCACCAAGGGCGCGACGCTCCAGCTCCCGGTGGCGGTGGAGGGCGCGCTGTTCTCGGTGGGCGACGGCCACTTCGCCCAGGGCGACGGCGAGGTGTGCGTGACCGCGGTCGAGATGGGCGCCACCGCGGTGGTCAAGTTCAAGGTGATCCGGGGCGCGGGCAAGACGCTGGCCCGCGGCCCGCGTTTCCGCCATCGCGACTACTTCGCTCCGCCGGAGTGGGCCGCGCCGAAGCGCTTCCTGGCCGCCACCGGCATGCCGATCCGCGACGACGATGTGAACGAGGGTGAGAACCTCACCCTGGCCTGCCGCAACGCGCTGCTCAACATGATCGACCTGCTGCAGGAGCGCGGCTTCACGCGCGAGCAGGCCTACGTCATCTCGAGCGTGGCGGTGGACCTGCGGGTGAGCAACGTGGTGGACGTGCCGAACTACGTGGTCACCGCGCTCATCCCCGAAGGAATCTTCGACCGCTGATCCCGCCGCCGGTCGTTGTCCAGGCGGAAGCCGGGATCGAAGCCAAGCTCGCCGAGTGCTTTTTCGATCGAGACGAAGCCGTCGTCCTCGGCGATGTTGAATATGCCCGGCTTGCCTCGCTCGAATCCGAGCAACGCGGCATGGGCCGCGGCGTCGACGTGGAGAGGCGCCGGCCGGGTCGGCTCATCCCTCCCCGTTCCCGGTCCGTATATCTGACCGTAACGCAGTACCACGCCTTCGACGGGAGGCGACATCGTCGTCAATTGTTCGAGCGCGGCCACGCCTTCCACGACGATGGCGAGAGGTGCGTCGGCGCGGAGATCCAGCGGGGCATCTTCGGAATACGGTTGAGGCCCATCCGCGTAGACCCAGCAAGCCAGGCTCTGGGCGATGATCCGGCGGACACCGGCTTCACGCGCTGCCGCAACCAGATTGCGTGTTCCCTCGATGCGGATACGCGTCGTGCGGACAATGCCCTCTGCCATGCCGCTCGGTTCAAGATTGGCCGGAAGATCCGTGAGCTGATTTACGACGATGTCCGGGCGCGCCGCGGCCATCGCTCGGGACAACGCCGGGGCATCGAACACGTCCACGACGATAGGCGTGACGCCGGCGGCCCTGAGCTCGGCGACTTTTCTCTCTGAGCGGGTCGTCCCGAACACTTCACAGCCCGCGTCGAGCAACTGCGGCACGAGGCGCTTTCCGATCGCTCCGGTTGCCCCGGCGAGAAATACTTTTGTCACGTTTGTCTCTCCTGTGGGTTGGGTCGGTCTACTTTTCTAGGACCACCAGCGGAGCGCCCTTGTCCTTGACCATGAACACGAGGAATCTGGCCGGCCTTGTACTGCTTGCGTTCCGGCTGACGACGTGGACATCGCCGGGAACTTCAGAAAAGCTCTGGCCTGGCGTCAGTGTGACTTCTTTTCCGCCTTTCACCTGCATCACGACGGAGCCCTCCAGCACGTAGACAGACACATGCGCATTGTGACGGTGGACGGGGCTCGAAAAGCCCGGCGGAAACTCCACCGTGTACATCAGACTCTCCTTGCCGGAAACGTCTGCCAGATCGTTCGACAAGAGCGGCGTGATGGTCTCCTGCGCCATCAGGGTGCCAGCCTGGATCAGGGTGCCGGTCATGAGAAGTGCCACCACCAACATTCGTTTTGGGCTCGTCATCTCGACTCCTCCTCGTGTTTCGGATGCGCTTGCTTTCAGCAGTGTCTGCTCTCACCCAGTCAGATGCCCCCACTAGAGGGAGTGCCGCCTGCTGCGAGCCTTCGCGCAAGATCGCGACAATTGGCCACCACGCCCGATCACAGGCCCAGATCGGACAGGTCGAGATGATCGTCGGGGTGGGCGGCGGACGTCAGGACGGCGGGACGTCCGGGGTTGCTACGCCGGGTGAGAGGGACCTGAGAGGTCGGTGAAGCGACCGCCGAGGTCAGGCCTGCGCCGAGCCGAGCGATCCGCGGAGCTGCGGGTCGAGCCAGTCGCGCAGGTGGTCGCCCAGCAGGTTCACCGCCAGCACCGTGACGAAGATCGCGAGGCCGGGGAAGGCGGTGAGCCACCACGCGGTGTTGAGGTAGAGCCGGCCCCCGTTCAGCATCCGGCCCCAGGTCACCACGCTCGGCTCCACCCCCAGGCCCAGGAACGACAGGGTCGCCTCCAGCACGATCATGTTGGCCACCGCGAAGACCGCCACCACGATCACCGGCGAGAACACGTTGGGCAGCACGTGGCGCAGCACGATGCGCGCGTCGCCCGCGCCGTTGGCCCGCGCGGCCTGCACGAAGTCGCGCGTCCTTCACGGTCGATGCGTCTCGCCGCGCACGAGGCGCGCGTAGAGCGTCCAGCCGGTCACGCTGAGCGTGATGATGACGTTGGGCAGTCCGGGGCCGAGCACCGCCACCACCGCGATCGCGAGCAGGATGGTGGGGATCGCGAGCTGGATGTCGGTGATGTGCATCAGCACATCGTCGATCGCGGCGACCCGCGTAGCCGGCGACGAGGCCGACGAGCACGCCGAGCGGGCACGACAGGCCGACGGCGATGACGCCGACAGCAGCGAGACGCGGGCCCCGTAGATCAGCCGGCTCAGGATGTCGCGGCCGACCTCGTCGGTGCCGAGGACGTGCTGCTGTCGATGCCGGGCGGCTGCAGGCGCTTGGTGATGTCCTGCTCGTTCGGGCCGTAGGGCGCCAGGCGCTCGGCGAAGACCGCGGCGAGCAGGATGAGCCCGAGCGCGAGCGCCGAGAGCCAGAAGACGGGGTCGCGCCGCATCACGCGGCCTCCGAGCGGATGCGCGGATCGAGCGCGGCATAGGCGAGGTCGACCAGCATGTTCACGGCGACGAAGATCAGCGACACCGACCAGCACCACGCCCTGGACGACGGGGAAATCCCGGTTGAAGATCGCCTCGACGACGAGCCGCCCGATGCCCGGCCACGCGAAGATGGTCTCCGTGACCACGGCCCCGCCCAGGAGCTGGGCGAACTGCAGGCCGAGCAGGGTCACGATGGGGATCGCCGCGTTCTTGAGCGCGTGCGCGCGCGAGCACGCGGGTCTCGGCCAGCCCCTTGGCCCGCGCCGTCCGCACGTAGTCCTGGCCCAGCACCTCCAGCATGCTCGAGCGCACGAGGCGGGCCAGCCGCCCGAGGATGATGGTCGAGAGGCTCACCGCGGGCAGCACGAGGTGGGCGAGCGAGCCGGTGCCGAAGACGGGCAGCCAGCGCAGGCGCACGCCGAACAAGGCATGATCAGGAGCAGGGCGAGCCAGAAGATCGGCATCGCCTGGCCGGCGACCGCGCCCACCATCGCGACCCGGTCGACGCGCGAGCCGCGCTGGACGGCGGAGACGATGCCGGCGGGCACGGCGATCGCCACCGCGATCAGCAGCGCGGCCAGCGTCAGCTCGACGGTGGCGGGCAGGCGCTCGCGGATCAGGGTGGCGACGGGCCGGTTGCTACGGAGCGAGACGCCGAGGTCACCCTGGGCGGCGCGGGTCACGTAGCTGAGCGAACTGCTCGTGGAGCGGGCGGTCGAAGCCCAGCGCGCGCCGCGTGGCCGCCACCACGTCGGCCGGCGCGTCGCTCGACACCATGAGCAGCACCGGATCGCCCGAGAGGTGGACGAGGCGCGAAGACCACGAGCGACACCCCGAGCGGCCACGATGATCGCGTGGCCCAGCCGGCGGAGGAGGAACGGAAGCGCTTCAGGCCTCCACGTAGGTGTCGCGCACCCAGAGGAAATTGTCCGGGCGCATCTTGAAGCCCTTGACCTTCTTCGAGACGCCGAACAGCTCGTCGAGCTGCCAGAGGAACAGCCACACCGCCTCGTCGTGCAGCGCCTGTGAGCGCCTTGGCGCCGAGCTCCTTGCGCTCTTGGGATCGAAGGTGCGCTCGTACTCCTCGATGGTCTTGAGCAAGTCCCCGGAGGCGTCGAAGTAGCGGAAGGTCTGGAAGTCGGGCTTGAAGCGCTGCACGGTGTAGGAGGCGTCCCACGTGCCGTTGATGAAGGCGTAGTAGAAGCAGTCCTTGAGCGCGCGGCCGCCCGCCCGCTTGTTGTACTCCGCCCACTCCAGCACCTGCACCTTCGTCTTCACGCCGACCTTGTCCCAGTAGCCCGCGATGACCTGCGCGGTCTCCTCGGCGAGCACCCAGCGCCCGATCGACTGCCAGAGGGTGAGCTCGAAGCCCTTGCGCGTAGCCGGCCTCCGCGAGCAGCGCCTTGGCGCGGGCCGGATCGTACGGGTAGGGACCGGGATCCATGGTGTTGGCCACGTTCTTGCCGGTGACCGTGTTGAGGAGCTGCCCGCGGCCCACGTAGAGGCCCTTGAGGATCGCGGCGCGGTCCACCGCCATGTTGAGAGCCTGCCGCACCCGCCGGTCCTTGAGCGGCGCCGACTCACGCGCGTTGAAGAGGATGCCGTGAGTGAGCGAGCTCAGCTCCGAGTACACCCGGAGGTTCGGGTCGCCCTCCACGGTGGGTGCCAGCGGGAAGGGCAGGTTGAGCATGACGTCCACGTCGCCGCGCTGCAGGGCGGCCAGGCGGGTGGCCGCGTCCGGGATGACCTGCCACACGATCTTCTGGGCGGGCGGCTTCGGGCCCCAGTAGCCCGGGTTCGCTTCCAGCACCACCCGGTCGCCCACCACGTTCTCGACGAAGCGGAACGGCCCGGTGCCGATGAACCGATCGGTGACGAACTTGTCCCGGAACTCGGCCAGCCCCTTGGCGGGGGCCACGTTCATGGACTCGGCGGCGAGCCGGCTCGGCAGCATCGGGTCCGGCACCTTGGTGACGATCCGCACCGTGTAGGGATCGACGATGACCACCTCCTGGCCGAAGGAGGGCGGCATGGTGAGCTTGGCCAGGGTGTTGAGCTTCCCGTGCACCGCCCGCTCGATGGTGAACTTCACCGAGTCCGCGTTGAAGTCCTCGCCGTTGTGGAACTTGACCCCGCGGCGCAGCTTGAGCTCCCACGTGTTCGGGTTGAGGTTCTTCACCGACTCGGCCAGGAGCGGCTTGATCTCCATGGTCTGCGGGTCGCGGGTGAAGAGGGTCTCACCCATCAGGTTGATGATCGAGCCGCTCAGCACCGAGCGGAACTGGTGCGGGTCGATCGTCTCCGGGGTGGACGGGAAGCCGATGGTCAGCGTGGGCTTCCGGGCCTGCGCGGCCGCCGCGACGGGCTTCATGGCGGCGAGGGCGGCGGCGGCTCCGGCTTGCTTGAACAGGTCGCGGCGAGTGGGCATCTGGCGAGTCCTCCTGGGATCGTGAGCGTGCGCGCCGATTCTACCCCAGGTTGCGGCCGGGGGAGGCGCGGCCGGGGGCGAGCGGATATACTACCCGGCGCGATGGGACGCGTGGACGGCAAGGTCGCGGTGGTGACGGGCGCGGCGCACGGGCTGGGCCGTGCGATCGCCGAGCGCCTGGCCGGCGAGGGCGCGCACGTCGTGCTGGGCGACGTGGACGCGGCCGGGCTCGAGCAGGCGGTCGCCGCGATCACCGGGGCGGGCGGGCGGGCCGCCGCGGTGGTAGGCGACGTGACCGAGGAGGAGCCCGCCGCGCGGCTGATCGCGACCGCGGTGGAGCGGGGCGGCCAGCTCGACATCCTGGTCAACAACGTGGGGGGCAGCCGCAACGCCCGCATCTGGGAGATGAAGGCGGACGACTGGGACTTCGTCCTCCGCCTGAACCTCCGCTCCACGTTCCTCTGCACGCGGGCCGCGGTGCCGCACATGATGCGCCGGCGCTACGGGCGCATCGTCTGCCTCTCCTCCGGCGCGCGCGAGGGCACCCCGTGGACCGCCTACTACCAGGGCGGCGCGGCCTACTCGGCGGCCAAGGCCGGAGTGCACGGCTTCATCCGGGACGTCGCCCTGGAGCTGGCCGAGCACGGCATCAACGTCAACGCGGTGGCGCCGGGGCCGATCGACACCGAGCGGGTCGGCGCGGGCCTCCGCCGCTTGAACGAGACGGTCGAGTACAGTCCCAACCGCATGACCCCGCTGCGCCGCCTCGGCCGTCCCGCCGAGGTGGCCGACGCGGTCCTGTTCCTGGCCTCCGACGAGGCCACCTACGTCACCGGGCACACCCTGGCCGTCACCGGCGGGCGCTGAGGGAGGCCGCTCACGCTTCGCGTGCCGCCGTCGGACGCCGCCTCGCATCTGGACCTTTCTCAGCGGCCTCCCAGGAGGAAGATCCCATGACCAAGTCCGAACTGATGCAGAAGGTGCGGGCGGCGATCGATCGCCGCGGAGCCGAGATCATCGAGCTGGGGGAGACGATCCGACGCCACCCCGAGCTCGGCTTCAAGGAGTTCAAGACCGGGAAGCTCGTCGCCCAGACCTTCGAGCGGATGGGCCTGGCGCCCCGGACCGGTCTCGCCCTGACCGGCGTGCGCGCGGACGCGGCCGGGCGCGCGGGAGACGGGCCGACCCTCGCGCTCTTCGGCGAGCTGGACGGCCTGGTGGTGGTCGGGCACCCGGTGGCCGATCCGGAGACCGGGGCCGCGCACGCCTGCGGTCACAACGCGCAGGTGGCGGGGATGCTGGGCGCGGCGATGGGCCTGCTCGAGGCGGGCGCCTTCGAGCACCTGGCCGGCCGCGTGGCCTTCATCGGCGTGCCCGCCGAGGAGTACGGCGACGTGGAGTGGCGAGTGGCCCAGCGCGACGCGGGCCGGCTCGAGTTCATGGGCGGCAAGCCGGAGATGCTGCGGCTCGGCGTCCTCGACGACGTGGACATGGGGATGATGATCCACGCGACCCCGCGGCCCGAGGAGGGCAAGCTCGCGGTGCCGATGTCCAACAACGGGTGCGTGGTGAAGACCGTCCGCTACGTCGGCCGCGCCTCGCACGCGGGCGGCGCCCCTCACATGGGCCTCAACGCGCTCTACGCGGCCCAGATCGGGCTCATGGCCATCAACGCGATCCGGGAGACGTTCCGCGACGAGGACACCATACGCGTGCACCCGATTATCACCCACGGCGGCTCGCAGGTGAACGTCATCCCCGGCGAGGTGCGGCTCGAGACGTTCGTGCGGGGCAAGTCGCTCGAGGCCATCGCGGACGCGGACCGCAAGGTGGATCGCGCGCTCCGCGCGGGCGCGCTCGCGCTCGGCTGCCGGGTGGAGATCGAGACCCTGCCCGGGTACATGCCGCTCCGCTGCGACCCCCTGATGGTCGAGCGCTTCCGGGCCATCGCGGCCGACCTGGTGGGAGCGGATCAGGTGCGCACGATCCGGCACCGGACCGGCTCCACCGACATGGGCGATCTCGCGCAGGTCATGCCGATCATCCATCCCTACGTGGGCGGCGCCAAGGGGACCCCGCACGGCGCGGACTACGAGATCGTGGACCCCGCGCTGACCTACCTCACCAACGCGAAGGCGCTCGCCTCGATGGTGGTGGACCTGATGGCCGACGGGGCGGCGGTGGGGCGGCAGGTGGTGGCGCAGGCCAAGCCGCCGCTCACCCGGCAGGCCTACCTCGACTTCCAGCGCCGCATGAGCCGGCGCGAGACCTACGACGGCTCGAGCTGAGCCCCCCCTCACCCTTGGGCCCCTCACCCTGCCCTCTCCCCAGAGGGGAGAGGGGGAGTTGCTCAGCCTCGAGCGACGGTGAAGGCGACGTAGAGGGACTGCGGTCCGCGCTGCAGCAGGACCGTGACGCGGTCGCCGTCCTTCACGTCCTTGGTGGCCTTCTCGAAGTCCGGGACGCTCCGGACCTTCTGCCGGTTGACCTCGCGGATGACGTCGCCCCGCTGGAGCCCGGCCTCCGACGCCCCGCTGTCCTCGTCCACCGAGAACACGATGACGCCCTCCGGCGTGCGCAGGTTGAGCTGGCGAGCCAGCTCCGGCGTGATCGGGCGCACGTCGAGGCCGAGCAGGCTCTTGCCCTTGCTGGTGGGCTTGAGCGCGACCGTCTCGTCGGGCGTCTCGCCGATCTTGATCTCGAGCGTCTTCTCGCCCTTGTCGCGCCACACCTTGAGCGGCACCGCGCGGCCCGGCGTGGTCCCGGCCACCACCTTCTGGAGCTCCTGGGGCGAGTCCACCTTCTTCCGGTCGAACTCGATGATGACGTCGCCGGAGGCGATGCCCGCCGCCGCGGCCGGGCTCTGCTGCATCACGTCCGAGATGAGGACGCCGTTCGGCTCCTTGAGCCCGAAGCTCTTGGCCAGCTCGGGGGTCAGGGGCTGGATGGAGACGCCGAGCCAGCCGCGGGTGACCTTGCCCTTGGCGGCCAGCTCGGTGTAGATGCGCTTGGCCATGTTGACCGGGATCGAGAAGCCGATGCCCACGTTGCCGCCGGTGCGCGAGAGGATCGCGCTGTTGATGCCGACCACCTCGCCCGACATGTTCACGAGCGGGCCGCCCGAGTTGCCCGGATTGATGGCCGCGTCGGTCTGCAGGAAGTCGTCGAAGGGGCCCTGGCCGATGGAGCGGCCCTTGGCGCTGATGATGCCGGCGGTCACCGTCTTCTGCAGCCCGAACGGCGAGCCGATCGCGAGCACCCAGTCGCCGACCTTGACCGTGTCGGAGTCGCCGAGATTGGCGGCCGGAAAGGGCCCGCCGCCCTGCAGCTTGAGCACCGCCAGGTCGGTCTTCTTGTCCACGCCCGCGAGCTTGGCCTTGTGCTTCTTGCCGTCGGCGGTGGACACCTCGATCTCGGTGGCGCGCTCGACCACGTGGGCGTTGGTGAGCACGATCCCCGACGGGTCCACGATGACGCCGGAGCCCAGGCTGCGCTGCACCTGCTGACGCTCGGGCGCGTCCCCGAAGAAGCGCTTGAAGAACTCGTCGCCGAAGAACTCCTCGACCGGCGTGCGGCCGCTCACCCGGGTCACCGTGTTGATGTTGACCACCGCGGGGCTCACGTTCTCCGCGACCTGGGCGAAGCTGCCGGAGGGAATCGGCAGGGCCGCCGGGAGGATGCGCGGCTGGGTACCGGAGGGCAGGGCGCCCGGGGCCGGCGCGCCGCCCGGCCCGGACGGCTTGACCTGGTCCACCGCGCCGGCGCCCCAGGTGCCGAGGCCCGCGCCCATCACGAGGGTGACGAGCACAATGAACGCCAACGTGCTGCGCTTGACAGAGATCATCGTGGCACTCCCGCGGGCTCCCCGGCCAGGAGCTGCCTGAGCCGGTCGCCCTCCAGCGTCTCTTTCTGTTTGAGCTCGGTGGCGGCCTCGACGAGCACCCGTTTGCGGGCGGTCAGCAGGTCGCGCACGCGATCGTAGATCCGATCGATGATGGAGCGCGTCTCACTGTCGATGCGACGCGCGCTCTCCTCGCTGTATTCGCGCTCGTGCGGGATGCCCGAGCCGCGGAGGAACATGGCCTGCTGGCCGCCCCCGAAGGTCATGGGGCCGAGCTGCTCGGACATGCCGTACTGCATGACCATGAGGCGGGCCAGCTCGGTGGCGCGCTCCAGGTCGTTGTGGGCCCCGGTGGAGATCTCGCCGTAGATGACCTCCTCGGCCACGCGCCCGCCCAGCAGCACCGCGATCCGGTCCTCCAGCTCGCTGCGGGTGAGGAGGTAGCGGTCCTCCAGCGGGAGCTGGTAGGTGGCGCCGAGCGCGGCCACGCCGCGCGGGATGATGGTCACCTTGTGCACCGGGTCGGCCTGGGGCAGGGAGGAGGCGACCAATGCGTGGCCGATCTCGTGATGCGCGACGATGTCGCGCTCTTTGTCGGAGAGCACGCGGCTCTTCCGCTCGAGCCCGCCGACCACCCGGTCCACCGCTTCCTCGAGATCGGCCATGTCGACCGCGTCCTTGCCCTTGCGCGCGGCGAGGAGCGCGGCCTCGTTGATGATGTTCGCGAGATCCGCGCCCGCCATGCCCGGGGTGCGGGCGGCGAGCACGTGGAGATCCACGCTCGGGGCCAGCTTCACGTTGCGGGCGTGCACCTGGAGGATGGCCTCGCGGCCCTTGACGTCGGGCCGATCCACCACCACCTGCCGATCGAAGCGGCCGGCCCGCATCAGGGCCGCGTCCAGCACCTCGGGCCGATTGGTGGCGGCCATGATGATCACACCCTTGGACGAGTCGAAGCCGTCCATCTCGGCGAGGAGCTGGTTCAGCGTCTGCTCGCGCTCGTCGTGGCCCGACAGGAAGCCGGTGTTGCCGGCGCGGGTCTTGCCGATGGCGTCCAGCTCGTCGATGAAGACGATGCACGGCGCCTTCTCCTTGGCCTGCTCGAAGAGGTCACGCACCCGGGAGGCGCCCACGCCCACGAACATCTCCACGAACTCCGAGCCGGAGAGGAAGAAGAACGGCACGTCGGCCTCGCCCGCAACCGCGCGGGCCAGCAGCGTCTTGCCGGTGCCCGGGGGGCCGACGAGGAGCACGCCCTTGGGAATGCGGCCGCCCAGGCGCTGGTACTTCCTGGGATTCTTGAGGAAGTCCACCACCTCCATCAGCTCGGCCTTGGCTTCCTCCACGCCGGCCACGTCCGCGAAGGTCGTCTTGAGCTCCTTGCGGTCGTAGATCTTGGCCTTGGAGCGTCCGAAGGACAGGGCCTGGGTGGGACCGCCGCCCATCCGGCGCATCAGGAAGAGCCACAGCGCGGCCATGATGATGAGCGGCACCACCCACGAGAAGAGATCGCGCCAGAACGTGGACTCGATGCGCCCGGAGAACTCGACCTTGGCGGTCTCGAGCTCGCGGACGACCTGGTAGTCCTCGGTGGCCGGGATGCGGGCGGTGGTGAACGCGGTCGGACCTTCCTGGGGGCCCAGGAGCGCGCGGAGCCGGTCCCCGGGTCCCGGCGGTGGCATCGGCAGCGCGCCCGGCTTGGCGATGCCCTGGATCTCCCGCTCGCCCAGCGTGACCTTCAGCACCTTTCCCTCGCGGACCAGGCCCAGGAACTGGCTCATCGGGATGTCCACGGTCTGGGGGGCCCGGAGCCAGCTCTGCACCGACAGGACGACCATCAGCGCGATGAACAGATAGACGAGGGAAAACTGGGTCTTCTGGCGATTGGGCAGTTTCATCGTGTGATTTTGATGCTATCGGAACCCCCGGGGGGTGTCAAACCAGCGAGGGCAGCGGCGAAACGCGGGCCCGGAATGGGCCCGGGCGGGCTCAGGGACAGGTGACCCCTTTCGGGGGCTGGTAGTTGCCGACCTTGAAGGTGGCGTTGAACGAGTCCTCCCAGACCTCGATCGGCACGCGTCCGACCAGATCGAGACCGTCGAAGAGGTTGAACTTGGCCCGATTGGTGAACTCCTCGGCCGACACCCGCTTGTCCAGGAAGTCACGCAGCGTGCCCTTGTCGACGAAGAGGGCGAACGTCTCGTTCACCGCCTGGCGCCCGGGCCGGCCCGTGCCGGGCTTGAGCCAGGAGAGCACGACGGAGAGCCCGGTCACGTCGCTGTCGTCCACCACGTCCGCCAGGGTCGACATGCGCTTCAGCATGTCCACGCCGTAGCGCGAGAACATCGCGGAGACCCGGCGCTCCTGCGGCAGGGCGGTGAACGTTGCATCCTCTCGCTGGTCCACGTAGATCCAGGTGGACAGATAGCGGTCGTCGTCCTGGCTATCGCGAGAGCGCGGGAAGCCGAGCCCGCCCTGATGGACGTCCAGCCAGGGGAGGCAGTTGTAGATCTGCGCCGAGAACTGGAGGAGCCGCGTCCGGTGGGTAGACGCCAAGCGCTTGCCCTTGAGCGTGGTGTATTTCTCGAGGGGCATCAGGGCGTCTTCCGGAGCGGCGTGACTCACGCCGCCGGAGACGACCAAGGCGGCCGTGAGCAACAGGCCGCCCAGAAGTCGCGGGTGGTGCCGGAGCATGTGGGATCGGCTAGTTCTGGAAGATCTGCTCCGGGCTCACCGTGATGGCCTTGCCCCACCAGTTCTCCTGGCGAGCCGCGTCCACGTCCGCGCGGCTCACGCGCGGGTTCGAGCCGTCTCGGTTGTTCCGCAGCGAGAAGACCCCGTGGGTGCCCGAGGCGAAGTGGGTCTTGTGGCCTCTCCAGTCCGCCCACTCCTCCGACGTGGCGCATGCCGACGTCAGCAGCATGAGACCACCGAAGAACAATCCCAGCGAAAGCCATGCACGCATGATGACTTGCCTCCTTGAAGGCGCTTCGATCTACCTGTCTCGCACGAGTGGTAATCATACGGAAGCCCTGAGTGGGCCGTCAACTTTCATTTCGGGCCTTTTGCGGTTGCGGCACCGGGGCGGCTCAGGCATGCTCGGGTTCCACAAGGAGGGAGCGCCGCCGATGAGCGAGTACCTGACGCTCCACGAGGAGCCGGAGCAGCTGCGCCGGCCCGTCATCATCGTGGCGTTTTCCGGCTGGAACGACGCGGCCGAGTCCGCCACCACCGCCGCCCGCTATCTGAGCCAGATCTGGACGTCGCGCCCGCTCGCCACCATCGACCCGGAAGATTTTTACCACTTCGGCCTCTCCCGGCCCTATGTACGCTTCAAGACCGGCTCCCGGACCGAGCGGGAGATCGTCTGGCCGGCGACCGAGTTCTCCGTAGCCCAGCCTTCGGAGCTCGAGCGCGACATCGTCGTGGGGGTCGCCATCGAGCCGCATCTCAAGTGGCGCACCTACTGCGCGGCGGTGCTGGAGCTGGCACGGCGCTCCCGGGCCTCGATGGTCCTCACCCTGGGGGCGCTGCTCGCCGAGGTGGCCCACACCCAGCCCATCCGCCTGTCGGGCAGCTCCTACGACCCCGAGCTCTCCGAGCGTCTCGGCCTCAAGCCGACCCGCTACGAGGGCCCGACCGGGATCGTGGGTGTCCTCAACACCATCTGCCGCGAGGAGCGCGTGCCCACGGCCAGCCTGTGGGCGAACGTGCCCCACTACGTGTCCGGGATCGAGAATCCGCGCGCGGCCCTGGCCCTGGTGCGGCGCGTGCTGACCATGCTGGACGCCGAGGCGGATCTGACCGACCTCCGCGAGGCCGCCGAGCAGTTCGACCAGAACCTGACCTCGATCGTCTCGCAGAACACCAAGATCGCCGACTACGTACGCCGCCTCGAGCGCAAGAGCGGAGACGATGAGGATGAGCCGCCCGCGCCCGCGGAGGCCAGCGATCCGTCCGAGCCGTCGGAGGTCGCGGAGATCAAGGACGAGCTGCCGCCCTCCGGGGACCTCGTCGCGGAGATCGAGCAGTTCCTTCGCCAGCAGCGTCCCAAAGACTCCTAGCGACCCTCTCCGCTGAGGGGAGAGGGCAGGGTGAGGGGTCCGGTCTCGGTTCCTAGGGCGCCGGCCGGCCCCAGGCGTAGAATCGTCCCGATGCTCCACGCAGCCGCAGTCCTCGCAGCTCTCCTGACGCTTTTCTCCGCCGCCCCCGCCGCTGCCCTGCAGGTGCGGGTGGTGCCGGCCGCTCCCCGGCAGGGGGACACCGTGCTGGTGTTCGTGGCCGGAACCAAGGGCGCGCAGAACGTGGAGGGCAGCCTGGGCGCGCAGCACCTGACCTTCTTCCCCTACGGCACCGAGTACGCCGCGCTGGCCGGCGTCGATCTCGAGACCAAGCCCGGCAAGGTCCCGTGGCGGATCGGGCTCGTGGACGGCGACGGCGCGTCCCGCAAGGCGACGGGCAGCGTGACGATCAAGGCGGGCGGCTTCCCGGTGGAGCGCCTCACGCTTCCGGGCGGCATGGTGAACCTCGACCCGGAGGCGGAGCGACGCGCGGCCAACGAGGCGGCCCGGATGCGCGCCCTCTACGATACGGTCACGCCTGAGCGTCTCTGGCGCGGTCCCTTCACCCAGCCGGTCGCGAGCCGCAAGCCGGGCGGCGGGTTCGGCTCCCGGCGCATCATCAACGGCCAGCCGCGGATGCCGCATTCCGGCATCGACTATTCGGCCGACCGCGGCACTCCGGTGGTCGCGTCGAACCGCGGCCGGGTGGCGTTGCTCGGCGAGTTCTTCTTCGCGGGCCGCCTCGTGGCCCTCGACCACGGTCTGGGACTCTACACACTCTACTTCCACCTGGACGGCGTGGCGGTGGCCGAGGGTCAGATGGTGGAGCGCGGCCAGACCGTGGGCACCGTGGGCACCACCGGGCGCTCCACCGGCCCCCATCTGCACTTCGGCGCCCAGCTCGGGCGCGCGCGGATCAACCCGCCCGATCTCTACGCGCTGCCCCTCCGCGACTAGCCGAGCGCCGATAAGGGCCCATCTGCTTCGTTGCCGCGCTCGACCGCCCGCTCAACGTACGGGGAGTACGCCTCGCGGGCGGCCTTCGCGCGGCGCCTCGCAGCTGGGCCCTTCTCGGCGCCCGGCGGGTCTGGTCAGGCGCGGCGCGCGCGCAGGGCGTGGGTGGCCGTCGCGTCCACCTTGAAGGTGCCCGGCTCGAGGACCACGCCGTGCTCGCGGCGCGCGTACTCGAGCGTGATCTTCTCGTTCCGCGCGTCGGCGGCGACCCGCTCGGGGTCGCGCGTGAAGGGATCGCCGAAACCGCCACCCCCCGGCTGCTCGTGCAGGATCACGTCGCCGCGCCGGAGCACGATCGCGAACTTGGCCGGCATCACGCGCGCCTCGGTGTCCGGGTTGAGGATGTTCCGGGTGCCGCGCGCGGGTCCGCCGCCGTCGAGTCCGTAGGGCAGGAAGCGCATGCGATCCGAGCGGAGCTGGAGCGTGGCCTCGTCGTTGAGCAGGGTGTATCGGCGGCGCAGGCCGAGGCCGCCGCGGAAGCGGCCGGCCCCGCAGGAGTCGGGCACGAAGCCGTACTCGTCGATGCGGATCGGATGCTGCGCCTCCAGCACCTCCACCGGAGTGTTGGACATGTTCTGCGAAGGGTTCGTCACCGCCTCCATGCCGTCCTTGTCCGGCCGGCCGCCCCACGCGCCGGTGATCATGTCCACGATCACGAACGGGCGGCGGTCCGCGGTCTGCCCGCCGATGGAGAGCACGGTGTTGCCGCCCTCGCCCGCCGCGGGCACGCGGTCGGGCAGGGCCTGGGCCAGCGCGCCCAGCATCACGTCGAGCATCCGATAGCCGGTCAGCGCGCGCGCCGCGCACGCGCCCGGGAGGCGCGGGTTCAGGATGCTGCCCTCGGGCGCGATCACGTCGATGCAGCGGAACACGCCCGCGTTGTTGGGCACGTCCTGCCGGAGCACCGAGCGGACCGAGAGGTAGGTGCACGACTTGGTGAAGGAGAGCGTGGAGTTGAGCGCGGCCTTTACCTGGGGCGAGCTGCCGGTCCAGTCGCAGGTGAGGTGTCCGTCGGCGTGCACGGTGATCGCCACCGTGAGCGGCACCGGCTCGTCGCTGAACCCGTCGCTGTCGAGGTGGTCGGTGAAGCGGTAGGTGCCCCGCGGCCAGCGGGCGATCTCGGCGCGGGTGAGACGCTCCGCGTAGTCGAGCAGCTCCGCGGTGTAGCGCCGCGCCTCGTCGCGGCCGTAGCGGGCGTAGAGCCGACCCAGTTCGCGCTCGCCCACCTTGCAGGCCGCGTACTGGGCTCCCAGGTCGCCGAGCACGCGATCGGGTACCCGCACGTTCTTCTCGATGATGCGGCGGACCGAGCGACTCATCGTGCCGCCCTCGTAGAGCTTGATGGGCGGCAGGCGCAGGCCTTCCTGGTAGATCTCGGTGGAGTCGCTCGCGTTGGAGCCGGGGACGCGCCCGCCCATGTCGGTCTGATGCCCGATCACCACCGCGAAGGCCTCCACCTCCCCGTCCCAGAAGATCGGCATGAAGAGGAAGACGTCCGGGATGTGCATGCCGCCCTGGTAGGGGTCGTTCATGGCCACCACGTCGCCGGGCCGGAGATCGCCGGAGAACTCGGCGAGCACGCTGGCCATCGCGTCGGGGATCGCGCCCAGGTGCTGGGCGATGGTCTTGGCCTGGGCGATCATGCGGCCCCGCGCGTCGCAGAGCGCGGCCGAGTAGTCCATCACGTCCTTGATGATCTCGGAGCGCGCGGTGCGGATGACGGTGTAGGCCATCTCGTCCACGATCGAATCGAGCGCGCTCTTGATGACGGCCAGCGTGATGGGGTCGATCATGTGTCCTCTCCGAAGGTGATCAGCAAATTGTCCACCGCGTCGCGGCGGACGGTCCAGCCGGGCGGCACCACCACCGTCGAGTCGTAGCTCTCGACGATCAGCGGCCCGGCCTGGCCCGACGCGGTCACGGACTCGCGTCCCAGCACCGGGGTCTCCCGCGCCGGAGCGCGTCGCTCGAAGGACACGAGCCGGTGGGTCTCGGGCACCGGCGCCCCGGTCGCCACGCGCACCGCACGGAAGTCGAGGCGATGCGGCCGGACCCCGGTGGCCACCAGCCGGACGTTGACCAGCTCGAGCGCCTCGCCGGTGGCGTAGCCGTACGTGGTCGCGTACTCGCGCGCGAACGCCTCGCGCAGCGCGGGCAGGTGGTCCGCCGCGATCCGGTCGCCCGCGATCGGGATCACGAGCTCGGAGGACTGGCCGACGTAACGGAGGTCGGCCTGGGCGACGAGGCGCACCTGCGCGCGCGGATAGCCCTCCTGGGCGAGAGTGGCGAGCGCCTCGTCCGTCATCTCGTCGAGCCGGGCGTTCGCCCGGTCGAGCACGCCCTCGTCGAGCGGGCCGCCCGCCGCGCGCACGAAATGGTGCTCCACGTCGCTGGCGAGCATGCCGACCGCGGTGAACACGCCCGGGGAGACCGGCACGAGCACGCGGCGGATGTCGAGTGCGCGGGCCACGTCGCCCGCGTGCACCGGCCCGCTGCCCCCGAAGGCGACCAGGGTGAAATCGCGCGGATCGCGCCCCCGCTCGATCGTGACCGACCGGATCGCGCGCGCCATGTTGGCGTTGGCGACTTCCCGGATCCCGTGAGCGGCCTCCTCCACCGAGAGGCCGAGGGGCTCCGCGACGTGGGTCGGATCGCGGCGCGCGCGAGGGCCGCGTCGAGCCGGAGCTCGCCGCCCGCCAGGTAGCCCGGGTTGAGGAAGCCGAGGGCCACGTTGGCGTCGGTGACGGTGGGCCGCGTCCCGCCCAGCGCGTAGCACGCGGGGCCGGGCTGCGCGCCGGCCGACTGCGGGCCCACCCGCAGGAGCCCGCCGTCGTCGATGTCCGCGATGGAGCCGGCGCCCGCGCCCACCTCGGCGATGTCGATGGCGGGGACCTTCAGCATGTAGCCGCCCGGCCTTGATGAAGCGGCTCGAGGTGCTGATGCCCTCGCGGAACTCGTACTCGGTGGTCAGGGAGACGCGCCCGTTCTCCGACGAGCGAGGCCTTGGCGGTGGTGCCGCCCATGTCGAAGGCGATGAGGCTCGGGGCGCCGGCGACCTGCCCGAGGCGCGCCGCCCCCGCCACGCCCGCAGCCGGCCCCGATCCCACCGCGAAGACCGGCCGCTCGCCCGCGCCCGCCGCGCCCACCACGCCGCCGTTGGAGGCCACCACCAGCAGCGGCGCCTCCACGCCGATGCCCGCGCAGCCCCGCCGCGAGCGTCGCGAGGTAGCGGCGCATCACGGGCAGGAGATAGGCGTTCACGACCGTGGTGCTCGTGCGCTCGTACTCCTTGATCTCGGGCAGCACGCGGTAGGACGCGGTGACGTCGAGGGTCGGGAAGCGCGCGGCGAGCAGGCTCTCGGCGAGGCGCTCGTGGGCCGGGTTCACGTAGCTGTTGATGAAGCTGACCGCCACCACGTCGGCCCCGTCGGCCACCAGGCGCTCCGCGGCGGCCAGCAGCCCCTCGCGATCGAGGGGGCGGACGACCGCGCCGTCGGCCGCGATGCGCTCGTCGACCTCGAGCCGGTGCCGGCGCTCGACCAGCGGCTCCGGCTTCTCCCACGTGAGATCGAACAGATCGGGGGTCCGCACCCGCCCGATCTCGAGCACGTCGCGAAAGCCCCGGGTGGTCAGGAGGCCGACGCGCGCGCCTTTCTTCTGCAGGATGGTGTTGGACGCCACCGTGGTGCCGTGCACGACCTCGACGACGGAGGCGGGGGCGACGCCGGCCGCGCGGAGGAGCGCGTCGAGCCCGCGCACCACCGCGAGCCCGGGGTCCTCCGGGGTGGACGAGACCTTGCTGACCCGCAGGGTACCGTCGTCCAGGCGCAGCACGATGTCGGTGAAGGTGCCGCCGATGTCTACGCCGACCCGCGCGCTCATGCGTCCGCCCGCAGGCGGCCGGTGAGCACGGTGATCGCGCTGCCCCCGACGCGCACGCGCGCGGCGTGCCCGGCCTTCGCCTCCAGCTCCACCTGCAGGCGCCCGGGGCGGCCGAGCCCGTCGCCCTGCTCGGCGGTGAAGACGATGCGTCCGTCGGCGCCCGGCAGCGCGCCCGCCTCGAGCAGCCAGACCCCGAGGGCGGAGTGGACCGACCCGGTGACGATGTCCTCCGGGATGCCGTAGTGCGGGGCGAAGAAGCGACAGTGGCTGCGCGAGCCGGGATCCACCGTCTCGCGCGAGACGACGCAGACGCCGCGCGCGTGCTGCGGCGCGCGCACCGCGGCCAGGCGCCGCATGTCGGGCTCGAGCGCCCGCAGCGCGGCCAGATCGCGCACCGGGAGGAGCAGATCCTGGTCGGGCGTGACCGCGGGGCGCGCCCAGCCCGCCACCGCGGCGCGAGCCAGGCCGAGGGCGTCCAGGATCTCCCCGAGGTCGCCCTCGAAGGGCCGGCACGCGGGCAGCGGCGGCTCGAGCCAGAGGCGCGCGCGGGCGGCGCCGCGCTCCACGTCGACCCGCAGGAGTCCCGCCGGCGTCTCGTAGGTCACGCGATCGCCCGCGAGGCGGCCGCTCTCGACGAGCGCGTGCGTGCCGCAGAGCGCGGTGTGGCCGGAGTAGCCGACCTCGCGCTTCGGGGTGAACATGCGGAGCCGCCAGTCCACGCCCGCCTGCGCGGATGCCGAGACGAACGCGGTGCCCGGAACCAGCATCTCGGCCGCGATCCGCTGCATGGCGGGCGCGTCGAGGCCGTCGGCGTCCAGCACCGCGGCGGCCGGATTGCCCGCGAAGGGCCGCTCGGTGAAGACGTCGGCCTGGATGATCTCGATGGTCCGGCTCACGGTCGGATGCGCTCGCGCAGGCGCCGGGCCTGACGGCCGAGGGCGCGGGTGGACCACACCGTGCCGAGCGAGTGGGCCATCAGGCCGTAGACGCGCACGCGGGGAACCTTCAGCGTGATCGCCGGATCGAGCCAGTTGGGCGAGGCGGCGAGCAGGTCGAGGGTGCGGAGGCCGATCAGCAGCGGCCACGCGCAGGCCAGCCGCATCCGCGCCTCGCGCCGCGGGATCGCGAAGGTGTACTGCCACGCGGCGTCGTAGTGATCGAGCGCGATGTTGAGCCACTCGCGCAGGAGCGGCCGCGCGGCCGGGGCACGCCCCGGATCCAGCAGATCGTGCGGCTCGAGGCCCCACCGGGCCAGGTCCTGGCGCGGCAGGTAGCAGCGGCCCTGGCGCAGATCGCGCGGCACGTCGCGCAGCACGTTGGTGAGCTGCAGGCCCTTGCCGAAGCGCGTGCCGAGCGCGCGCATCCGCGGCAGGTCCCAGCGGGCGAGGCGGCGCCGATGGGCCACGTGCACCTCGGTCCAGAACTCGCCCACGCAGCCCGCCACCAGGTACGTGTAGCGGTCGAGGTCCTCGCGCGTCTCGAGCGCGGCGAGCTTGCCTTCGTCCTCCCCCGGGAAGAGGCGCAGGTCCTGGGTCTGCCCCTCGATGATCGTGTCGAGCACCGCGTGCACGCGCGCCCGGTCGGCGGCCGGCAGGGCGCGGTAGGCGGCCAGGCAGTCGGGCAGCCGCTCGAGGAGCGTGCGCTCCGCGGGGAGGGCCTGCGACGCGGCGGTGGCGCCCACGAGCGCGCCGAGGGCTTCCCGGTCGGGCGGCGAGGCGAGCGCGGCGCGCAGCGCTTCCAGGTGGACGATGCGCGAGGCCCGGGGAACGAGCCGCGTATCCGCGATGGTGTCGGAGGCGCGCGCGAAGAGGTACGCGAGCCCGATGGTCGGCCGCACGGACCCGGGCAGGACCGCGAGCGAGAGATAGAACGATCGACTGACCCGCCGGAGGAGCGCGGCGGTGAGATCGCTTCCGGGCACGGTGGCTAGTCGAGATCGAGCGGATTGAGGGGACGGCCGGGCATGTCCTTGGCCTTCTTGATCCCCTCCTTGAACATCTTGTCGAGGACCTGCGGCTTCTTTTCCTGTGCCTTGAGCTCTTCCTTGAACCGCTCGGCCCGGCGCGCCTCCGCGCCCTTCAGCGAGGCGAGGGCGTCGTCGAGCCCGAGCCCCGATTTCGCCCGGGGCGCCGGCTCGTGCGCGATGACCGCCTCCAGCACCGGATCGATCGTCAGGCGACCGTCGCAGCAGGGGCAGGTGACCTTGAACTCCATGGCCCCGAGACTACCACAGAGCCTTCAGCGACGGCGCAGGCCGGCCTCGAATCCGGGCAGGATGGCCTTGAAGAACGCGTTCTGGACGAGGCCGACGACGGTCTCGACGATGCCCGCGTTCGGGTTTTCGAGCCGGCCGGAGATCTCGACGCGGGTCGCGACCTCTTCCCGGGGCCGGTTCTGCAGCACCCGGGCGACGCCGCCCACCACGCCTTCGTAGACCTTCCGGAGCACGTTCTTGTCGCGGTCCTGCCGCGCGTCGTAGACGGTGATGTCCTGGAAGAGCGGCTTCACGTAGCCGGCGATCTGCCGGTTCTTGACCGAGATCTCGCTGTACATCGAGAAGCGTCCGGCCGTGACGTCGAAGTTGCCGTGCGCGCGCAGCAGGTCGTTCATCGTCTTGAGATCCGTCTCCAGGATCTCGATCGCCAGATCGAAGTCGGGCCCCGGGCGGGTCGGCTGCAGCTTGAAGTCGGCGCTGACCGGCCCGTTGCCCATGAACTTGCCGGTCAGCTTGGCCTGGGAGGTCTCGCCGCTGGGCAGGCTGCTCAGATTGGTCAGCGTCATCGACGTGTCGTTCAGGAAGACGCGATAGCTGGGATTCGCCGTCTTGTTCACGAAGCCGAAGTTGCTCCTGACGATGTCGAGGCGGTCCACCCGGAACATGAGGCCCGGGTCCTGGGCCCGCTCGGCCGCCTTCATCGTCTGGCGCGCAACCTCCTTGCCCGCCCCCGCCATCTTCGGCGTGTGCAGATAGTCCACGCGGACTCCATCCACGGTGGCGTTCCACAGCTTCACCGACTTGAACTGGGGCGCGAGCTCGAGCTCGCCGTACGCGGAGAGCGTTCCCTTGTCCACCGCCATGTTGTAACGGTTGGTGATGGGCTTGAGGTAGTCGAGCTCGATGCTCTCGAGCTTGATGTCGGTCATGAACGCGGCGTGCGGCTCGGCGAGAAGGTCCGCCCATCCGATGGCGCTGATGGCTCCGTTGTCGAATACCCGCGCGGTGAGCCGCATCGGCGAGGGGTAGACCCCCACTTCGGAGTGGACGTTCCGGATATTGGAAGCCTCCAGCTCGAGATCGTAGACCCGCAAGGGCTTGAAGGGGCCCTGGTCCTTGTAGGTGACGTCGCCCTGCGAGATCTTGAGCTGGTTGATCTTGAGGGGATAGATCGCCTGCAGCGCGTCCTGCCACCCCTTGTCCTTCACCGGGGTGGCGTCGTTGATCTCCTCCTTGGCCTGGGGGAGATCGAGGACGATCACCGGCCGCTCGATGAGGATGTCGCCGACCACCCGGCCGGCCAGGAGGGCCCGCCAGTGCACGCTCGCGTAGAGCCGGCCGATGTTCGCCACCGGCGGGTCGGGATGCTCATGCTGGACGATCACGGTGTCCCGCAGGTCGAGCGAGAAGTTGATCGGGTTGAAATGGAGCGCGCCGATGGTCGCGGTGTAGCCCTTCAGCCGCGCGTTCATCTTCGCTTCCGTGTAGCGGCGCAGCGGCTCGTCGATGAAGAAGAGCGCGGTGACGGAGGCGACGCCGGCCAGGACGACGAGGGCAACGGCCGCGAGGATCCAGCGACGCCGGGTCATGGCGATCATGTGGACGAGAGAAAGCAAGGCGCATGCCCGGCGTCACGGCGCATACTTCGCCCTGGAGGTCGGGAAGTTCCTTCCTGCACGACCGGGAAGTTCCGACCGACCGGCGCGATCGTTCCTTCGCGTTCCTTCGCTAAGTCCGGGCCCGTCACGCGGTTCTCGGTGGCACAGGAGTTGAACCTGTCCGGTCCATGGCCAACCAGGCGGCGGCGGACCGCGTGTACCGGATCGGCATCTCGGGATCGTACGGCGGGCTCAACCTGGGCGACGAGGCGATCCTCCAGTCCATCGTGGCGCAGCTGCGCGCCGCGGTGCCCTGCGAGATCACCGTGTTCTCCCGCGACGCCAAGGACACCGCGGCGCGGCACAAGGTCGAGAAGAGCATCCCGGTGCGCGATCTCTCGCGCGACGAGGTCCGGCCGGAAGTCGCCGAGCTCGATCTCTTCATCCTGGGCGGCGGCGGCATCCTCTACGACGACGCCGCCGCGGTGTATCTCCGGGAGGTCGAGCTCGCACAGGAGCACAGCGTGCCGGTGCTCGTCTACGCGGTGAGCGCGGGCCCGCTCCACGACGCGGCGGCCCGCACGCTGGTGCGCGACACCCTGAGCCGGGCGGACGCGGTGACGGTGCGCGAGCGGCGCGCCCAGCAGCTCCTCGAGGAAGTCGGCCTGCGCGATATCGAGGTGACCGCCGATCCCGCCTTCCTGCTCGAGCCCGAGCCGTTGCCGGCGGAGGCGCTCCAGCGAGAGGGTCTGAACCAGAACCGGCGGCTGATCGGCCTCTCGGTCCGCGAGCCGGGCTCGGCCGCGCCCGACATCGATGAGGCCCACTACCATGCCCTGCTCGCCAACGCGGCCGACTACATGGTGGACCGGCTCGACGCCGACCTGGTGTTCGTCCCGATGGAGCCTCGCCAGAAGGACACCCAGCATTGCCACGCGGTCGTCTCCAAGATGGCCCACGCCCACCAGGCCACCGTGCTGAAGGGCGAGTACACGTCGGGCCAGCTCCTTTCGCTCATCAGCCACTTCGACTTCGCGGTGGGCATGCGGTTGCACTTCCTGATCTTCGCGGCTCTCAACCGGGTCCCGTTCGTGGCGCTGCCCTACTCGAGCAAGGTCGCCGGCTTCCTCGAGGATCTCGAGATCGCCATGCCCCCGCTCAAGCAGGTCAACGCGGGCCAGCTCATCGCGTACATCGACCGGTGGTGGGACCTGCGGCGCAACCTCCAGGCGCGGCTCGAGAAGGGGGTGCCGGAAATCCAGGCCCGGGCGCGGCGCACTAACGAGATCGCGCTCCGGCTCCTGACCGAGGGCAGGAAGCTCCGGGCCACCGGGGCGGTCGGCGGACCGGCTTAGCCATGCCGCCGCTGGTCCGGCCGCGAGAGCCGGCGACCATCACCCTGGCGCCGCGCGCCGCCACGGTCGCCGCGGAGTGCGACGTCCTGGTGGTCGGCGGCGGGCCCGCCGGCCTCGGGGCGGCCATCGGCGCGGCCGACGCCGGCGCGGACGTGATCCTGGTGGAGCGCCACGCCTTCCTGGGCGGCAATGCCACCGCGGCGCTCGTGATGCCGCTCATGTCCTTCCACACCCAGCGCGGCCGGGCGGAGCCCGGTAGCGCCTCGGAGCTGATGCCGCACGATCACGGTCCGGGGGATCCCGTCGTCCACGGCGTGCTGAAGCGGCTGCTGGATCGGCTGGAGGCCGCGGGCGGCTCCCTCAGGCCGTCGCCCCAGACCGGCTACGTGGTGCCCTTCGACCCCGAGATCTTCAAGCTCGTGGCCCTGGATCTCCTGGACGAGGCGCGGGTGCGCGTCCTCCTCTACGCCTTCGCCAGCGGGGTGATCGGCGCGCCCCGGCCCGACGGCGTGGTGTTCGAGACGAAGTCGGGGCCGATCGTCGTCATGGCCCGCGCCATCGTGGATGCCACCGGCGACGGGGACGTGGCGGCCCTGGCCGGGGCCCCGTTCGAGATCGGCCGCTCGGGTGACGGCCTCGTGCAGCCCATGACCCTGATGTTCCGCATGGTGGAGTTCGAACGGAACGCGTTCGCGGCCTACCGGCAGGCGCACCCCGACCAGTGGCGCGGCGTGCACGGGCTCTGGGACCTCGTCCGGGAAGCGAGCGCGGCCGGCGAGCTGGCGCTCGCGCGCGAGGACATCCTCTTCTTCGGCACGCCGCACGAGCGAGAGCTCTCGGTCAACAGCACCCGGGTGACCGGCGCCCTCGGCACCAGCGTGTGGGACCTCACGCTGGCCGAGTGGCAGTCGCGCCGGCAGATGAAGCAGATCGCGGCCTTCCTGCGCAAGTACGTGCCGGGCTTCGAGCGGTCGTACCTGGCCCAGAGCGGGGTGACGATCGGAGTGCGCGAGACGCGCCGCATCACCGGCGAGTACCAGCTCACCGCGGAGGACATCCTGGGCGCGCGGAAGGCGGACGACGTCATCGCGCGGGGAACGTACCCGCTGGACATCCACAATCCGAAGGGGAAGGGCACCGTGCTGATGCGGCTGCCCGACGGCGAATCCTACGACATCCCGCTCCGCTGTCTCCTTCCGCAGGGCCTCGACCGGCTCGCGGTGGCGGGGCGCTGCATCTCGGGCACCCACGAGGCGCACTCCTCCTATCGCGTCATGCCGATCGCGATGGCGACCGGTCAGGGCGCGGGCGTGTGCGCGGCGCTGGCCGCGCGGGCGGGCAAGGCGGTGCGCGATGTGCCGCCGGGTGACGTGCAGACCGAGCTGCGACGGCAGGGCGCCCTGATCTGAGCGCGCCGCGGCAACGCCTTCCTACCGCGTAAGAGCTACGCGGGGGAAGTCCCGGAGCCCGCCCACGTCGACAAAGCCGCGACCGAACGGGCGAAGCCCCGTCCGGGCGGCGGCACGGCCCTTGCGTCTTTCGTGGGTAGCAGTCGATTCCACATCGGTCAAAAAAGGAGCCGCGAATGAACAAGGACATCCTTGCCGGCAAGTGGAAAGAGATGAAGGGGCGCGTGAAGGAGCAGTGGGGGAAGATCACCGACGATGAGCTGGATCGCGCCGAGGGCAAGGCCGAGCAGATGGTCGGCCTGCTCCAGCAGCGGTACGGCTACTCGAAGGAGCGCGCGCAGGAGGAGTACGATCGCTTCATGCGGGACCAGGAGACCGAGGTGCGCCGCTAAGAGCTCGCGCCCAGCCTCGTTCGAGCGCCGGCTCCGCCGGCGCAACTCGTTCTTCGGAGGGGGGCCCCTTCCTGGACTGCAGAAGGGGCCCCCTCCGATCTACAGCGCCAGGTACTGCTGGCGGATCGTGTCGTTGTTCCGGAATTCGCGCGCGGTGCCCTCGAAGCGGACGTGGCCCTTCTCGAGCACGTAGACCCGGTCGGCGAGGTCGAGCGAGAATCCCACGTTCTGCTCCGCGAGGAGGATGGTGAGGCCCTCGCGCTTGAGCCGCGCGATCTGCTCCTTGAGGTGCTCGACCACCAGCGGGGCCAGGCCCTCCGATGGCTCGTCGAGAAGCAGCAGCTCCGGGTTACCCATCAGGGTGCGGGCGATCGTGAGCATCTGCTGCTCGCCCCCCGAGAGGAAGCCGCCCTGGCGGTCCACCAGCTCGCGCAGCTTGGGGAAGAGGTCGAATACCCGCTCCACCGTCCAGCCGCCCGACGCGGTGCCGCGGCTGGCCACGTCGAGATTCTCCCAGACCGTGAGGTCCGCGAAGATGCGCCGGTCCTCCGGGATGAAGCCGATACCCGCGCGGGCGATCTGGTAGGGCGCCCGGCCGGTGACGTCGCGCCCCTTCCACACCACGCGGCCGCGCCGCGGCGGGGTGAGGCCGATGATGCTGCGCATGGTGGTGGTCTTGCCGACCCCATTACGCCCGAGCAGGCAGACGCACTCGCCGCGGGCGACCTGCAGCGACACGCCGAAGAGCACCTGCGACAGCCCGTAGGCGGTGTAGACGTCCTCGACCGCGAGCACTCGCTCCGGCGCCGCCGTCACCGGCTCTCCCCCAGGTAGACGCGCCGCACCTCGGGGTCGCTCCGCACCTCCGCGGGCGTGCCGTCCGCGATCACCCGGCCCTGGTGGAGCACCGTGATCCGATGCGCGATGGAGAACACCACCTCCATATCGTGCTCGGTGAAGAGCAGGGTCAGCCCCCGGTCGGCCGCGATGCGCTCGATCAGCCGGATGGATTCGCGCGTCTCGGTGGCGGACATTCCCGCGGTGGGCTCGTCGAGCAGGAGGATCTCCGGCTCCAGCGCCAGCGTGATGCCGAGCTCGAGCTGCTTCTGGTTGCCGTGCGAGAGGAAGCCCGACGTCTCCTGGGCCTTGTCGAGGAGTCCGACCGCTTCCAGGAGGGCCTCCGTCTCCGGGCGGTAGAGGCGCTCCACCGGGGTGAACAGGTTCCAGCCGCGCCCACGGTGGCACACGAAGGCGGCCTGGACGTTCTCGTACACGGTCAGGCGCGGGAAGATGTTGGTGCGCTGGAACGACCGGCCCATGCCGAGCCGGCAGAGATCGTGCGGCGCGATCCCGGTGACGTCGCGCTCCTTGAAGACCACGCGCCCGCCGTCGGGCTCGAGGTGCCCGGTGATCAAGTTGAACAGCGTGGTCTTGCCCGCCCCGTTCGGTCCGATGATGGCGCTGATCGAGCCCTTCGGCACCGTGAAGGACACGCCGCCCACCGCCTGGAAGCCGTCGAAGCTCTTCCGGACGTCGCGCACGTCAAGCACGGCTGGGCCTCCGGGCCACGCGGTTCCAGAGCATCTCGAGCGCCCCCGCGAGGCCGCCCGGGAAGACGAAGAGCAGGATGACCAGGATGCTGCCGAGGATCAGTGGCCAGTACTCGGTGACCGAGACGATCTGCTGGTTCAGCCAGAGCAGGGCCAGCGCGCCGAGCGCGGGGCCGTAGAAGGCGCCCATGCCGCCCAGCAGGGTCATGATCAGGACCTCGGACGACTTGGTCCAGTACGCGAAGTCGGCGAACACCCCGCGGTTGAAGATACCGAAGAGCCCTCCCGCGAGCCCGGCGAAGGCGCCCGCGAGCACGAACACCGCGAGCTCGTAGCGCCGGACGTTGACCCCGATGAACTCGGCGCGCTCCGGGTTCTCGCGGATCGTGGTGAGCATCCGCCCGAACGGGGAGCCGACCACGCGGCGCAGGACCCAGAAGCAGATCGCGACGAGCACGAGGGTGAGGAAGTAGAAGTACTCCGACGTGCGGTACCCGCCCAGGAAGGGCAGCACGGTTGCGAGCGACTCCACCCAGTCGAAGCTCGGGTAGGGGATCTCCGGCATGCCCTGCTCGCCGCCCGTCACCTCGTTCCACTTGAAGCAGATGGCCCACACGATCTGGGCGAAGGCGAGGGTGAGCATCGCGAAGTAGATCCTGGTGAGGCGCACGCAGAAGAAGCCGAAGACCAGGGCGAAGAGCCCGGCCACGAGCCCGGCGGCCGGGAACGCGACCAGGAAGGTCACGCCCACCTTCTTCATGAGGATGCCGGTGGTGTAGGCCCCGATCCCGAAGTAGGCCGCGTGGCCGAAGGAGACGAGCCCGGTGTAGCCCACCAGCAGGTTCAGGCTCGTGGCGAACAGCGCCCAGATGACCACGTCGTTGGCGAGGAACGTGTAGAAGCGCGAGCCCGCGGCGGGCACGAAGAACGCGGCGATCAGCACGAGCAGCGGCCACGGGATTCGCGAGAGACGCATGTTACTTGAGGGGCCGGCCCAGCAGGCCCCAGGGGCGGATGATCAGGACGGCGGCCATCAGGGCGAACACCGAGAAGATCGAGAAGCGGGGGAAGAACAGGATGCCGAAGGAGAGCACCTGGCCGTAGATCACCGAGCCGAGGAACGTGCCCCAGAAGGAGCCGAGCCCCCCGATCACCACCACGATGAACGCCTCCACGATGATCTCGGTGTCCATGCCGGGCACGATCGTGCGCACCGGGGTGACCAGGGCGCCGCCGAGCCCGCCGAGGAACGAGGCGAGGACGAACACGCCGGTGTAGAGCCCCCGGACGTTCACCCCGAGGGCGCCCAGCGTCTCCCGGTCGAGCGCGGCGGCACGGATGAAGCGCCCCACGCGGGTGCGCTGGAGCACGAACCAGAAGGCGAGGGCGATGAACGGCCCCAGCAATAGGATGAACAGGTTGTAGTAGGGGATGGTGGCCCCGAAGAGCGAGAACGCGCCGGTGAGCCCGGGCGGCCGGCTCACCGACTTTTGCTGGGTGCCCCAGAAGATCTTGGTCACGTCGGACAGGATGAGGACGAGGGCGTACGTGAAGAGGAGCTGGTAGAGCTCGTCCTTGCCGTAGAGGTATTGGAAGAGGAAGCGCTCCACGATGCCGCCCAGCGCCGCGACCGCGAGGGCGGCGCCCAGCGCGGCCAGCCAGAAGCTGCCGGGGCCGGTACCGATCCACTGCACGAGCTGGAAGGCACAGTACGCGCCCAGCATGTAGAAGGTCCCGTGAGCGAAGTTCAGCACGCGGAGGACGCCGAAGATCAAGGACAGCCCGGAGGCGATGAGGAACAGGAACATCGCGGCGGTGAGGCCGCTCAGGCTCTGGGCGAAGACGAACGACGGATCGGGCATTCTTTGGAAGCCCCCTCACCCTGCCCTCTCCCCCTCGATGGGAGAGAGGGAGAGGAAATCGAGCACCCTCTCCCCTCTGGGGAGAGGGCAGGGTGAGGGGAGACCGGCCTAGTCCATGAACTTGGTGGGGTCGACGTACTCCACCGGCTTCATGATCGCGAACGGGAACTTGGGATCCATCACGGTCTTGCCATAGAGCTGGCCGCGATTGGCCTGGTGATCCTTCTCTCGAATCGTCTGCTTGCCGATCGGGGTGTCGATGGTGAGGCCCAGGAGCGCCTTCGAGACCTTGTCCGAGTCGGTGCTGCCCGCCTTCTTGATGGCCTCGGCGAGGAACTGGACGCCGGTGTAGCCCTGGATGGCCCAGGACGACGGGTACTCGTCCTTCAGGTACTTGGAGAGCCTCTCGGTGTACTCCCGGTGCGCGGCCGACTCGCCCCAGTAGAAGGCATCGTACGAATTGCCCCAGATGCCCACCGGATAGTCCTTGCCCATGGCCTTGGTCGATTCGGGCGAGCCCGCCTCCCCGACGGCCATGACGTTGTACTTGACCGCGTCGAAGTACCCGAGCGGCTTGGCCTGCTTCGAGAAGTTCACGAAGTGGCCGCCCCACAGCGACGAGAAGACGGCCTCCGGCTTCTTGGCCATCTGCGCGTTGATGAACGGCGTGTAGTCGGGCTCGCCCAGCTTCGGCCACTGCTGATCCACGATCTGCACGCTGGGCTTGATCTTCTTCAGGTGCTCCACGAAGGACTTGGTGACGTCCTGGCCGTAGGCGTAGTCCGGGCTGATGGTGGCGACCTTGGTGACCGACCACTTGGCCACGATCTCCGCCGCGCTGCGCCCTTCCATCGTGGTGTTGGCGGCCACGCGGAAGACGTAGGGATGGAGCTTGTCGGCGGCGGTGAGCTGGTCGGTCTTCGGGATCGGCGCGATGAAGACGACCTTGTTCTCCTTCGCCACCACCGAGACCGCCGGCCCCTCCGCGGAGGTCAGCGTGCCCACCAGGAAGTCCACGTTCTCCTTCAGGATCAGCTCGCGGGAGACGCGCACCGCCTCGTCCGCGTTGCCCTTGGTATCGCGCGGCAGCAGCTCGAGCTTCCGGCCGAGCACGCCGCCCTTGGCGTTGATCTCGTCCACGTACATCTGGGCGCCCTTGGACGCGGGCTCGCCGAACAGCGCCCCGGGCCCGGACAGGATCATCGGGAACCCGATCTTGATCGGCTTCTGGGCGCTGGCGGCCAGCGGCATCGCCAGCACCAGGGCCAGCAGCATCGGAAGTATGCGCAGCATCATGGGAAGCCTCCTTTGGCTACGAGAGATTGCGCGTCACGAACCGACCGCCCTTCATCACCGACAGGCGGCTCCGGTCCTGCAGCACCGTGATGTCCTTCAGGGGGTCGCCGTTCACCACCACCAGGTCGGCCAGCTTGCCGGGCTCGAGCGTGCCGATCCGGTCCTGCATCCGCATCAGCTCCGCGCCGTACCGCGTGGCGCACGTGATCGCCTCGAGCGGAGTGAAGCCGATCACGTCCACGAAGACCTGGATGTCCTTCGCGTACTCGCCGTGCGGGTTCCAGGCGAAGCCGAAGTCTCCGCCCGGGCACATGCGGATGCCCAGGTCCCGGGCCCGGCGGTACGTATCCGAGGCCTGCTTGATCTCGTCGCGCAGCCCCGACGGCCCGACGATCTCCTCGGTGATGCCGAAGCGCGGCCCGTTCTCGATGATCGAGTAGAGATAGCGCAGCCCCGGCACCAGGATCAGGCCCTGGTCGGCGATCAGGCGCAGCGTCTCGTCGTCCGCGTAGGTGGCGTGCTCGATGGAATCCACCCCGGCCTGGGCCGCCACGCGGCTCGAGCGCGCTCCGCGCACGTGGGCCGCCGCGATGCGGCCGCGCATGTGCGCCTCCTCCACCAGGACCCGGACCTCGTCGAGGGTATAGGTGCAGTCCGCGATCGGGGTGTGGGGTAGCAGCGCGTCGCCGCCCACGTAGCACTTGATCACGTCGGCCCCGTCCTTGATCGAGCGGCGCACCGCGATCCGGATCTGGTCCGCCCCGTCGGCGATGAGGGCGAGGCCGTCCATGCCGAGCTTGAGGTAGGACGGGTTCCAGTCCGACATGCCGCCGGTGGCCACGATGTCGCGGCTCGCCGCGAGGAGCCGCGGGCCCGGGTAGAGGCCCTCGTTGATCGCGCGCTTGAGCGCCACGTCCACCCCGTGCACCGAGCCGGCGGAGCGCGCGGCGGTGTAGCCGTGGGAGAGAGCCAGCTCCGCGTTCCGGGCCGAGACCAGCGTGGAATACTCGGGCGGGCAGTTCAGGTCGAGATCCGCGATCACCTTCACGTTGTTGTACGAGAGATGGATGTGGGCCTCGACCAGGCCGGGGATCACGGTGCGGCCGGCCACGTCCACCGCCTGCGTGTCCGCGCCGGACGGCGCATCGCCGGCCGCGAGCGGCCCCACGTGGACGATCGTCTCGCCCTCGATCACGAGGCTGCCGTCGCGGGCGGGCGCGCCGGTGCCGTCGATCAGCTTGGCGTTTTTCAAGAAGATGCGCATGCCACCCTATGGAGGTCGTCGCTTGCGACGACCGTTAGAAAAATCGTACTCTGGCCCCGCGCGCCGTTTGCTGATGGGTCATGGCTACAGCGCGGGGAGGCCTGGTGTCGCGGTTCGGATGCGGTAGACCGAGGTGGACGCGGTGATGTAGAGGCTTCGGTAGTCCGCATCGCCCCAGGCGAAGTTCGCGACGTACTCCGGCGCGTGGATCACGCCCAGGCACACCGCCTCGGGGCTGAACACGTGAATGCCCCCGGGGCCGCAGCAGTAGACGTGGCCGGCCGAGTCGATCTTCATCCCGTCGGGCGCGCCCTTGCCCTCGCCGGTGGTCTCGGCCCACACCGCGCCCCCGGAGAGCCCGCCGTCGCCCTTCACGTCGAAGACGCGGATGTGCTGGCGGGCCGTGTCGTTCACGAAGAGCCGCCGGCCGTCGCGCGAGAAGCAGAGCCCGTTGGGCCGGTCGAAGTCGTCCGCGAGCAGCGCCGGGCTCTTCGCGTCCGGTCCCACGCGGAAGAGACCCTGGAAGCCCAGCTCCTGCGGGCGCGGGACGCCGTAGAACTCGGCGCGGCCGTATGGTGGGTCGCTGAAGTAGATGCCGCCGTCCGCCGCGCAGACGACGTCGTTCGGGCTATTGAGCTGCTTGCCCTGGAAGTGGGTGGCGAGGGGGACGATCTGACCGCCGGGCTCGGTGCGTGAGACCTGGCTCGAGGCGTGCTCGCAGGCCACGAGCCGGCCCTGACGATCCCACGTGAGGCCGTTGGACTTGTTGCACGGCCGGCGAAACGTGGCGACGCCGTCCGTGGCCGACCACCGGCGCAGGTGATCGCCGGGCATGTCGCTCCAGAGGAGATACTGGCCGGCCGGGTGCCAGAGCGGGCCCTCCGTGAAGAGGCACCCGGTGGCGATCCGCTCGAACTCGACCCGGTTGCCCACGACCTGCGTGAAGCGCGGATCGCGGATCGAGACGGTAGGATCGGTCACTTGGACATGCGCTCGCCGGGCTTGCCGCCGACGTACCAGTCGGGCGGATCGACTTCCTCGAACACCACCCACACCGCCTCTTTCGGCAGCTTGGTCACGTCCGAGATCGCGGCGGTGACGCGCTTGGCGATCTCGTTCAGGTTGTCCTTGCCCCAGCCCTCGTAGATGCGGATGTTGACGAACGGCATCGGCGGAGTCTCCTTTGGCCCGGAAAGTGCCGGGAATCTAGCACGCCGGGCCGCAGAGGGGCAAGAGCGCGGCGCGTCAGGTGATCGCGCCGCGCTCGCTCCGGGGCCGACTAGCCCTTCAGGCTCTTGGCGAAGAGGCCGGTGCAGCGCTTCCAGGCATCCGCGGCCGCTTCCGCGTTGTAGGACGGGCGGTAGTCCGCGAAGAAGCCGTGCCCCACGCCGGGGTAGATGACGACCTCCGAGTTGGGGTTGGTCTGCTTCAGCAGCTCGCCGAACTTCTTGGCGTCCTCCGGGGTCGGGCTCGTGTCCTTCTCGCCGTAGAGACCCAGGAACGGCGCCTTGATGTCCTTGACCACGTCGAAGCCGGTCACCGGGTTCGGCGTGTCGGGGTAGGGCCGGGCCGGCGGGCCGTACCACGCCACCGCCGCCTTGATGTCGGGGTTGGTGGCCGCCACCTGGTACACGGTGGAGCCGCCCCAGCAGTGTCCGGTCACGCCGACGCGGTCCGCGCGCGCTCCGGGCCGCTTCTTGGTCCAGTCCACTGCGGCCGCGACGTCGCCGAGCACCTGCTTGCGCGGCACCGCGAGCACGATCTTCAGGATGTCCTGAACGTTCGGGATGTGGCCCACGCCGCCTTCCCGCTTGAACAGCTCGGGGGCCACCGCGTAGTAGCCGTCCTTGGCGAAGCGCCGGGTCACGTCCTTCACCCACTCGTGCACGCCCCAGATCTCCGAGATCACGATCACGATCGGCGCGTTGGTGGCGTTCGAGGGCCGGGCCTCGTACACCGGCATCTGGTAGCCGCCGATCGCGACCTCCGCGTCGCCGGCCACGATCCCCTGGGTGTCGGTCTTGATCACCTGGCCGAACGCCTTCTCGACGCCGACCGCGTAACCGGCGAAGGTGGCGGTGCCGCCGACCTTGAGCATCTGGCGCCGGGTCAAACCGGCCGCTTTCGACTTGGGCATGATGGCCTCCTTGGGTGGTTGTTACGCTGAAATGACGGGCACTAACGCCGATCCACGAGGCGGGCCGAGGCTAGCATGCCGCCCACCCGCTCGACAAGGACCCCCGGGCACGGAAACTGCGCGGAGACGCCCCGAGTTCCCCGGATGCTATGCTCTATCCGTGGCCGACCTCGTGAACGAATTCTCCTGGTCGCGCACTCGCGACAACGTCTTCCAGGACTGCCGCCGGCGTTACTACTACCAGTACTACGGCGCCTGGGGCGGCTGGGACGTCGACGCCGACCCGCTCGTGCGCCGCCTCTACGTGCTCAAGCAGCTTGCCACCCGTCAGATGTGGGCGGGCCGGCTCGTCCACGAAGCCATCGAGCGCTCCCTGCTCGCCCTGCGCGACGGCCACGGCCTGAGCGAGGCGTCCCTCATCGAGGACACGGTGCGCCAGATGCGGGAGGAGTGGAAGGGCTCGCGCGCCGGGGTCTACCGGCAGGCGCCGAAGCGGCCCTCGCTGTTCGAGCACGAGTACGCCGTGACCATCCGTGACACCGAGTGGCAGGCGCTCCGCGATCACGTGGTCCGCTGTCTGCGGAACTTCCACCGGCTGCCGGTCCTGACCGATATCAAGCGCACGCCCACCGAGCGCTGGGTCTTCATCGAGGACATCGGCTCTTTTCCCTTCGAGGGCACGCGCGTGTTCAGCGCGCCCGACTTCGGCTACTGGAGCCACGCCGACCGGCTGCAGCTGCTCGACTGGAAGACGGGGGGCGGCGGTGACGGCGCCGGGCTCCAGCTCGGCGGCTACGCCCTCTATGCCCTCGAGGTGCTGGGCGTCGACCTGGGTCGGGTGGACCTGCTGGAGGTCAACCTCCGCGAGGGCAAGGTGACCGTTCATCCGTGGGACGCGGCCAGTCTCGACCGGGTCCGCGAGCACATCCGGCTCTCGGTCCGCTCCATGAAGGCCTACCTGAAGGATCCGGCCCGGAATCTCGCCGAGGAGTCGGGCTTCGAGAAGACGGAGGAGCTGCGCATCTGCCGCTGGTGCAACTTCCGAGCGGTCTGTCGTCCCGAGCTCGCGCCCTTTGCCGCGCCGCAGGAGGTCACCTCCTGAAGGCCCTGCTGGTGGACCTCGACGATACGCTGCTCGACTACACGGGCGGCGTGGACGAGTGCTGGCTCCACGCCTGCGAGGCGCTCGCCGGGCCCGCCGGGATCGACCCGCCGGGGCTCGTGGCCGCGATCGCCGAGACCCGGCGCTGGTTCTGGAGTGACCCGGGCCGCCACCGCACGGAGCGCGCCGACATGCTCCGGGCCTGGACGCGGATCACCGCGCACGCGCTCGTCCGCATGGGGCGCGCGGACGAGGCCCTGGCGGGCTGCATCGCGACGGACTTCGCCGACCGCCGCTGGGAGCGCATGACGCTCTTCCCCGGCGTCGTCGCGGCCCTCGAGGCCCTGCGCGCGCGCGGGGTTCCCCTGGCCATGGTCACCAACGGCGATGCCTCCCATCAGCGGCGCAAGATCGAGCGCCACGACCTGGAGCGCTTCTTCGACGTGATCGTCGTGGAGGGCGAGATGGGTGTCGGCAAGCCCGAAGAGGTCGTCTACCGCTATGCCCTGTCCAAGCTCGGCGTGAAGGCCGAGGAGGCCTGGATGGTCGGGGACAACCTCGAATGGGACGTGCTGGCGCCGCAGCGGCTCGGGCTTCGGGGCGTCTGGGTGGATGCTCCCGGCCAGGGGCTGCCCAAGTCCTGCCCGGTCGCGCCGCACCGCATTATTCGCGCCTTTCCGGAGCTGATCGAATAGCTTGGGTTGAAAATTCCGGTGTGCAACACTGTGATTCCACATGGATTTTGATTGGAGGGACTCACTAATGCGCCACCGGATCTTCCTGCCGTTGCTCGTGGGCCTAGCTCTCCTCGCAACCGGCTGTGCCGCCACTCAGCGCGAGTGGGAGGTCTGGCGGGCGCACCCGACGCACTATGCCAGCGGCAACCACATGACGTTCTCGCTGGGCAATGTGGTGGGCGGCGCGCCCCGCGTGACGCCGGAGGTGATGGACCAGGCCCGGGGCGAGGGCTGGTGGGGCCGGGGCACCCCGCTCGTCGGCCCGCGGGCCGATGTGGCCGGGCGGTGGGAAGGCACCTGGAGCGGCTACGGCCTGCTCCGCTCGCTGCGGAGCGGCGTGGCGGTGGCGGTCCTCGAGCTCGACGGCGCCACCGGCAAGGGCATCCTGGCGCTCCGGGATTCCCAGGTGGCGGAGGGCGTCCCGCTGGCGATTCGCGAGAAGTCCTCGTTCGGCTCGCCGATCGAGGTCTCGGTCAGCGAGAGCGACATGTGGGTGAACGGCACCGAGCCGGGCCGGCCGTTCGCGGCTCTGTTCACGCTGCAGGGTGACCGGCTCGTCGGCAAGTTCCTCTACCTGAACTCGCCGGTGCGGATCGAGATGACCCGCATGCCCTGAGGCGACCCGCCTCAGGGTGCAGTGGGCTGGACGATGACGGTGCGCAGGACGCCCAGATACCGCTGGCCCACCCGCTGCACGTCGGCGGCGGTCACCGCGCGCACCGCCGTCACGTAGCGATCCAGGAACTCGTAGCCGACCCCGGATTCCTCGTAGGCCGCCAGGTACCACGCCTGGCGCGCGTTCGTGCGACGGTCCATCGCGAGATTCCCCAGCAGGTACGCCTTGGCCACCCGTAGCTCCTCGTCCGACACGTGCTCGCGCTGCACCCGCTCGAGCTGGGCCCGCAGCGCCGCCTCCGCCCGCGCCACGTTCTCCGGCGCGGTGCCGAGCTGGGCCATGAAGTAGCTGCGGTCCACGCGTGCCGGGTACCGGGCCGCCGTCGTGTAGGCGAGCCCCTGCTTGTCCCGTAGCTCCGAGAAGAAACGGCCCGCCATACCGCCGCCCAGCACGGTGGTCAGCACCTTGACCGCCGGATAGTCCGGGTCGGTGAGCGCGGGCGCCAGCGCGCCCATCAGGATCTGCGCCTGGGCGCCGGGCACCACGCGCACCTCACGCCAGGGGGCCGGGGCGGGGGAGGCGACGGGGCCGCGGTCGGCGCGGCGCCCGCCGGCAGCGGTCCGAAGAGCCGCGTGGCCTGCGCCATGACCTCGGGCGTCTTCACGCGGCCGCTCACCGCGAGCACCAGGCCACCCGGCACGTAGTGCCGTTTGTAGTGTGCGAGCAGCGCGTCGCGGTCGAGCCGCTCCAGGCTCTCCTTGCGGCCGATCGGATCCCACGCGTAGGGGTGGCGGCCGAAGATCCGGCCGGTGAGCGCGTCGAGGGCGACGTCCGAGGGCTTGTCCCCGCGATTGCGCACCTGGCGTAGGAGGAAGTCGCGCACCGCGGTCACCACGCCGGCCGGCATGACGGGACGGAGCGCCACGTCGGCCACCAGCTCGAGCATCTCCACCCAGTGGCGCGAGAGCGCGGTGGCCGCGACCTCCGAGAAGTCAACGTCGCCGGTGGCCTCGAGGCTGCCGCCCATCGCGTCGGCCGCTGCGACGATCTGGCCGCCGTCGCGCGTGGTGGTGCCGCGGATGATCATGAGCTGGACCAGGTTGGAGATGCCCGCGTTGTCGGCGGTCTCCCAGCGCGTGCCCATGCGGACCATCAGCGAGATGCCGACCACCGGTGCGGTCGGGTTCTCGCGCACCAGCACCGTCAGGCCGTTGGGCAGTCGCGCCCGGCTGACCGCGGGGCTCTGGGCCCACGCGGGCGCGGCGAGCAGCGCGAGGAGGCCGGCCAGCAGGAGCGCGCGCGGGCGCATCATCGCGTTCCGGGCTTCGGCACGAAGGCCAGCCGCGCGTAGTCGGTGCGCGAGAGATACCGGCGCGCCGCATCCCGGATCTGCTCGCGGGTGACGCGCCGGAGCCGGTCCACGTAGCGCAGCTCCGCCTCGAGCGTCCAGGTGGTCTCCGCGAGCCCGTAGGCGTAGGCCAGGCCCTCGGAGGTCTCGGTGTCGAAGGCGTGCTGCGCCTCGAACTTGGTGACCGCGAGCCGGCGCTCCTCTTCGGTGGGCCCGCTTTCCTGGATCCGCGCGATCTCCTCCCGGATGACGTGCTCCACTCGCTCGAGGTCCTTGGCCTCGAGCTCCGCCCGCAGACTCACGATGCCGCCGCCCATCAGCGCGGCGTAGCTCATGGTCACCGAGGAGACCAGGCGCTCCTTGTCGCGCAGCCGCAGGGCCAGCCGGGAGCTCTCGGTGCCGGCGAGGATCGTGGCGAGCAGATCCACCGCGTCGCCGCCCGCGTCGTCCGAGCGGGGGGCCGTCCAGCCGAGCGCGAGGTGGGCCTGCTGCTCGTCCCGCTCCACGGTGCGGCGCACCTCGCCCCGGAGCGGCGCGGGCGCGGGCGCCGGGGTCGGCTTGTAGCCGGTGGCCGGCGCGCGGCCGAACGTGCGGTCCACGATGCCGCGCACCGCGACCGGATCCACCGGCCCCGCGACGACCAGCGTCATGTTCTCGGGAACGTAGTAGCGGCGGTTGAAGGCGCGCAGCCGCTCCTGGGTGGCGGCCTGCATCGTCTCGCGGGTGCCCAGCACCGGCCGCCCGTAGGGATTGCCCGCGAAGACCAGGCCGTAGAGCTGGCGCACGATCGCGGAGCGCGGATTGTCCTGCTCGATGCGCGCCTCTTCGAAGATGACCTCGCGCTCACGACCGATCTCCTCCGGGAGGAAGCTGGAGCGGAACGCCATGTCGGCCAGGAGCTCGATGCCCGACGCGGTCGCGTCGCTCGGGAGCACGAGGTAGAACGAGGTGTAGTCGAACGAGGTCACCGCGTTCGAGCGGCCCCCCACGCCTTCCACCGTGCGGTCCACGTAGCCCGGGCCGAAGCGGTCGGTGCCCTTGAAGAGCATGTGCTCCTGGAAGTGGGCGTAGCCGAGCTGGTCGGGCGCCTCGTAGCGCACCCCGACGCCCACGAAGAGGTAGATCGCCACGATGTCGGAGGCGCGGTGGTCCTGCACGATGAGCCGCATCCCGTTGCGCAGCACCTGACGCGACGGCGGGGGCAGCTCGGCCTGGGCCGCGGCGGGGGCGGGCGACGCAGAGCGCGCGCCGGATCCGGCGCACGCGGAGACGAGCAGGGCCACGGCGAGCCACGGCACCGCGCGCCGCGTGGCGGGTCGGGTCACGGACGCGATTCTACTATGCCGGAGCCTTCGACGGGCCGCGGAACCGCGCTCGGGTCGGGCGCGAAGGCCCGGAGCAGGTGGTCGGTCCGGCTCGGGTGCACCGAGATCTGCGACGCCAGGAGAGACGCGGGCACGCGCGCGCGGATGGCGAGGGCGCAGAGCTGGATCAGCTCCTCCGCGGCGGGCGAGACCATCTGGGCCCCGACGAGGCGCTGCGAGTCCTGGTCGAGGACGAGCTTGAAGTAGCCCGCGCCCTCGCCGGTGACCAGGCTGTAGCTGCTGTTCCGCGCGTCGTGGCGCGCCACCGCGCCGTGGATGCCGTGGGCGGGCGCCTCGCCGTAGGCCACGCCCACCAGACCGACCTCGGGGGTGGTGGAGAGAACCTGGGGGATCACCGCTTCGTCGGCCCGCTCGAGGTCGCCGCGCAGGGCGTTGATCGCGGCGATGTGCCCCTCGTGGGCGGCCACCGTGCTGAGCTGCCGGTTGCCCGCCGCGTCGCCCGCCGCGTACATGTGCGGAACCGAGGTGGCGAGGTGCGCGTTCGTGCGCAGGCCGAAGCGTCCCATCTCGAGGCCGATCCGGGCGGCGCCGATGGTCCGCGGGTAAAAGCGGCGGCCCACCGCGGCGCACACCTGGCGGCTCGTCATCTCGTTCGCCATTCCGGCGCTGTAGAAGGCGATGCGCACGCCGTCCGACGCGCGCGCCAGCCCCGTCACCGCGGTCTGCAGCCGGAACGTCACCCCGCGCTCCTCCATGCGCTTGCGCAGGTTCCGGGCCACGTCCGCGTCGAGGCCGGGCAGGATCTCGGCGTCGCGGGCGAGCACCGTGACGCGGGTGCCGAAGTCGTTGAAGGCCCCCGCCAGCTCGAGCGCCACCGGCCCCGCGCCGATGAAGGTGAGCGACGCCGGGAACTCGGTCAGGTAGAGGAGCTGGTCCGAGGTGATGAGCAGCTCGCGGCCGGGGACCTCGGGGATGACCGGCTGCGAGCCCGCCGCGATGACGAAGCGCTCGGCGCCGAGCGGCCGGCCGTTCACCTCGACGACGTGCGGGTCGGTGAAGCGGGTCTCGCCGATCATCACCCGGATGCCGCGCTTCTCGAGGTCGGCGAAGGCGGGACGATGCGCGTCCACGATCTCGTTCTGGCGGTTCTGCACCGCTTCCCAGTCGAGCCGGACCGGCCCGGTGAACGTGCCGAGGGCGCCCGCCTCGCGCACCTGCCGGTGCACACGCCCCGCGGCGACCAGGGCCTTCTTCGGGACGCACCCGCGGTTGACGCAGAGCCCGCCGAGCGGGCCGCGGTCGGCGAGCACGACCCGGGCGCCGAGCCCGGCCGCGGTCCGGGCCGCGCTGAGGCCGGCCGCGCCGGCTCCGATCACGACGAGATCGAAGGTCTCCATCCCGCGACCCGGGTCAGACGGTCAGGGAAGCGCCGGTGACCGCGGCGGCCCGCTCGGAGAGCAGGAAGGCCACCACGTGGGCGACGTCCTCGGTGCGGACCCACTCGGAGCGATCCGCGTCGGGCATGGCGAGGCGATTGCCCGGCGTGTCCATCGTGCTCGGGAGCACCGCGTTGACGGTGATCCGGTGCTTCTTCATCTCCTGGGCGAGCGCCTGGGTGAGCGTGATCATGCCCGCCTTGGACACGGTGTAGGCGATGAAGCCGCCCTGCGGGGCCAGCACCGCGCGCGAGGCGATGTTGACGACGCGGCCACCACCCCCCGCGATCATGGCCGGCAGCACCGCCCGGCAGGCGATGACGGCGGAGGTGAGGTTGAGCGCCATCATGCGCTCCCACTCCGCCATGGATGTGGAGAGGAGGTCGCCCCCCGCGAAGCCGCCCACCGCGTTGACGAGGCCGTCGACCCGGTCGTGCCGGTCGCGCACCGCGTGGACGAACTTGCCCATCGCGTCCTCGCGCGTGACGTCGGCGGGCAGGGCGAGCAGGCGCGCGCGCAGCTCGGGGGCCAGACGCGATTCGAGCCCGGCGAGCTCCTCGGGCACCGCGTAGGGAATGGCCACCGTCCCGCCGGCCTCGAGCAGGTTGGTGGTGATCGCCTGGCCCAGCGCGCCGGTACCCCCGGTCACGACCGCGACGCGGCCGGTCACGGCGCGGGCCGGGCGCGGCCGGCGGCCAGCTCCTCGACCCGCCGGGCCAGCTCGAAGTCGAGGGTGGTGATGCCCGCGGCGTCGTGGGTGGCGAGATCGATGACCACGCGGTTGTACACGTTGAACCACTCCGGATGATGATCGAGCCCGTCCGCCTCGCGGGCCACGTCGGTCATGAAGGCGAAGGCCTGCGTGAAGTCCGCGAAGGTGAGCTCGCGGTGAAGCTTGCCGCCCTCGAGCCGCCACCCGGGCAGAGCGGCCAGGCGCTGCGTCACCTCCGCGTCGGCGAGCTTGGCGGGCCGGGGCATGGCGAGGGCCTAGCCCGCCGCGGGCGCGCCCATGATGGCGGAGCGCTGGACGTCCTCGTAGCGCACCTTGGCGACGTCGAAGGCCTCGATGTTCTCGACGAGCTTCGTGAAGGTCTGCTCGAAGGAGGGCAGCGTCTTGCGCGCGCGCGTCAGCGGCGTGGTGCGCGCGAGCACGTAGTTCTTCACGTAGGGATGGTTGATCCCGCGCTTCTTGAGCGCGGCGACCGCCCCGACGAGCGCCTCGTCGGCGTCGCGCACCAGCGCCGCGCGCTCCTCGCGCTCGGCCGAGCGTCTTCGCGAAGCGGCCCTTCAGGAACTTGTCCACCCGCCGCAGGATCGGCGCGAAGGCGCCGCCCGCGAAGCGCTTGTTCTCCTCGTAGAGCAGGCCCAGCGTGATGAAGTGCGGGCGCCTCGAACTGGAAGGCGTAGTCCTCCTCGCCCGACTGCGGCTGCTCCTCGGCGAGGCCGCGGTACATGCGGATCACCTCGAGCGACTTCTCCTTGAGGTTGTGCGCCTTCTCGGTGTTGAGGGCGAGGATCTGGAAGGCCACCTCCGGCTCGGGGATCAGGATGGCCGGGCACGACCTTGCCTTGAGCTTCTCAGCGCCGTGCGCCGGTGGTGGCCGTTGGGCGTCCAGTAGACGCCGGGCCTGCGGCGACATGACCACCGATCGGATCCACGAAGCGGTCGATCTTCTTGACCACCTCCTGCAGCCGCTTGGCGTGGGTGGGCGAGAGGTCGCGCTGGTAGGGCGTGGGCTCCACCTTCTCGAGCGGCAGCAGGCAGAAGATCTGCCAGTGATCGCCCACCGGCTCGCGATAGATGGCGAGCACCGTGCCGCCGTCGCGCTCGACCTGGTCCGCCAGCGCCGCCGCCGCCTTGGACGGCTCCTCGTCCGGGCACACCCGCCACTTCGCCATGCGGGGGATTATCATCTCTCGCCCAATGGGGCGCAAGCCGCGGCGGCGCTGCGCGCTGCGTGCCCTGGGCGGTCAGTGTCGTGACCGCGGGCGTCAGCCGGTCGACACCACGGCCGCGCAAGCGACCGATTGTATGTCGCTGTCCGGTGGCCCTGGAATTGCTGCGTCCTCCATCACCCGGATCGATCTGCCCGAGGAGAAGACCACCATGAGAACGCTCGTCTTGACGGTAGGACTCGGCGCGAGCCTCTTGCTCTCCTGTGGGCAGGCGGCCGCCCAGTACCAGTACGTCGACGCCAAGGGCGTCACCAAGACCACGCAGTACAAGGTGGACGTTCCCGCGGTGTACCGGGACGCGGCGGTCTGGATCGGGCCGACCGGCGCCGGCAAGCCCGGGTTGAGTGAAGAGGCGCGGAAGACGAAGCAGCGCGACGACGAGTATCGCCGCATCGGCGAGGCGAACAGGCGGCTCACGCCGTACCGGGGTGGGCCGGTCCCCGACCCGAGCGGAGCGGTCGGATCGAGATCCGGTCGATCCACGCCGGACTCGCTCAACAGCCCACCGGTCCTCGCGCCCAAGTAAAGTCTGCGGTCTTCGGGCCGCGGGCAGCGGGGGCGTGGATCAGGCGCCGCCCGGCAGCGCGAGGTGGAACGTCGCGCCGTGCTCCGGGTTCGCGGTGGCCCAGAGGCGACCGCCGTGGCTCTCGACGATCGAGCGGCTGATGGAGAGGCCCATGCCGAGGCCGCCCGGCTTCGTCGTGAAGAACGGCTCGAAGAGGCGATCGGCCTCGAGCTCCCCGAGGCCCGACGCCCGCGTCCTCGACCGTGACGACTGCCCAGGCGTGACCGTCGATGGCCTCGGCCGCGCGCGCGGACGACGAGCCGTCGCCGCGCGGGCCGGGACGTCGCGCATGGCCTCGGCCGCGTTGACGAGCAGGTTGATGAGCACCTGCTGGAGCTGGATGCGATCGGCCAGCACCGGGGGCAGGTCCGCGGCCAGAGACACCTCGAGCGCGATCGCGTGCCGTCGGAGCTCGGCGCGGACGAGGGGCAGCACGTCGGCGATGATCTGCGCCGATCGGCCACGGTCGCCGGGCCACCGCCGAGCGGGCCAGCAGGGCGCGGATCCGGGTGAGAACTTCCGCCGCGCGGTCTCCGTCGTCCACGATGGCGGCGAGGGCGCCCGCGGACCTGGCCGAGCGCGGGCGGGTCGGCGTCGAGCCAGTGCAGGCAGGCGCTCGCGTCGGCGACGATGGCGGCGAGGGGCTGGTTGATCTCGTGCGCGATCGAGGCGGCCAGCTCGCCCAGCGTCGTCACGCGGGTCACGCGCGCGAGCTCGGTCTGGCCTGGTGCAGGGCGTCCTCGGCCTGCTTGCGCTCGGTGATGTCGTTGTTCGTCTCGAGGATCGCCGGGGCCCGCCCGGGCGCGCCGCGCCGCAGGGACCAGCGGCTGGCCACCACGACCGGCGTCCCGTCGCGCCGCGTGTGGACGAGCTCGCCTTCCCAGCGCCCGGTGCGCGTCAGCTCGGCCATGATGTCGGGGAGCGGGGCGGGGAAGACCGTCCGCATCCGGGTGTGCGCCACCGTGCCGATCGCCTCCGCCTTCGTCCACCCGTAGAGCTGCTCCGCGCCGCGGTTCCAGTAGGTGATGACGTCCTGCTCGTCGCGGACGAAGACGGTGTCGTGGGTCAGATCGAGCAGCGCGGCCTGATCCCGGAGCGTCTCTTCCACGCGCGCCCGGGCCGTGATCTCGGCCTGCAGTCGCGCGTTGCTGTCCGTGAGGTCCGCGGTCCTCGCCTGGACCCGGAGCTCGAGCTCGTCGCGTGAATACCGGAGCGCATCCTCCATGCGGCGGCGACGGGAGCCCAGCCAGCCGACGAGAAGGGCCGACAGCGCGAAGACGGCGATGCGCAGGATGAAGTCGAGGTCGAACGTGATCGCGTAGAGCGGGGGGGTGATGAACCAGTCCACCACGAGCGCGGCGAGGAGGGCCGCGAGCAGCCCCGGCCCGATCCCGCCGAGCCAGGCACTCAGCACGGCTGCCGCGTAGAGCAGGGTGACGCCGTGGACGAAGCGCTCCGGCGGCTCGGGAAAGAGCTGCGCTGCCCCGCGGGCCGGTGGTGAGCGCGGCGGCCACCCTGACGCTGACCACCGCCAGCGCCCATCGGAGCGAGAGCGGCGAGGCGGCGCGTCGGAGCCGGCGCGATCGGCCATTCACGCGCTCCCCGCGCGCGACGGCGTGATGCCGAGGCGCGCCGCGATCCGGACCAGCTCGGCCACCGACCCGGCCCGCATCTTCGTGCATCACCTGACCGCGCTGCTCCTTGACGGTGGCCTCGCTGGTCCCGAACTCGGCCGGCGATCTGCTTGTTGAGCAGGCCGGCGACGACGCCGGCCATCACCTCCCGCTCGCGCGGGGTCAGGGTAGTCGTAGCGGCGGCGCAGCTCGGCGAGCTCCTGCCGCTCCTGTCGGCCGACGCGATCGCGCTCGATCGCCTGCCGGATGGCTTCGAGCAGCTCCTGCTCGCGAAACGGCTTGGTCAGGAACTCGACCGCCCCGGCCTTCATGGCCCGGACCGACATGGGGATGTCGCCGTGGCCGGTGATGAAGACGATCGGCAGCGGCGCGTCGGTGCCGGCCAGCTCGCGCTGAAGATCGAGGCCGCTCAGCCCCGGGAGGCGCACGTCGAGCACGAGGCATCCCGGCGTGTCGGGCCGCGGGCTGCTCAGAAACGCCTGCGCGGTCGGGAAGACCTCGACGCGTCAGCCCCACCGAGGTCAGGAGTCGCCGGAGGGAGTCGCGGACGGCCTTGTCGTCGTCGACGACGAAGATGACCGGCGCCGTCGACTCCATACCAGGAGGACGATATCACGCCGATCTAGAGCGATCCGGGTGAGAGAGAGTAGAGTGACAGGATGACCGTGATCGAGCCGCTCCCCGAGCGGATCGCGAGCCGCGACATCATGCTGCTCGTGCTCACGGCCGCGGCCGGGCTCGTGGACGCGATCAGCTATCTGGAGATGGGCCACGTGTTCACCGCGATGATGACCGGGAACACGGTGCTGCTGGCCCTCGCGATCGGTCAGGGCGAGGTCATGGCCGCGCTCCGGTCCACCCTCGCCCTCGTGGCCTTCAGCGTGGGCGCGGCCGGCGGGGCGATGGTGCTCCAGCGTGGGCGCGCGCGGGGTGAATGGCCGTCGATCGTGACGGCCACGCTGGCGATCGAGGCGGTGGCGCTGGGTATCTTCGCGCTGATGTGGCGGGTCAAGGGCGCCGCGGCCCCCTCCGACGACCCGGTGATCCTCGTGCTGATCGCGCTGTCGGGGCTCGCGATGGGGATCCAGGCGGCGGCGGTCCGGCATCTGGGGGTCCCGGGGGTCGCGTCCACCTACATCACGGGCACGCTCACCAGCCTGATGGCCGAGCTCGTGACCGGCTCGGCCACGCGGCATTTGCGACTCCTGGCGTCGGTCTTCCTCGTGTACGGCGCGGGGGCGCTGATCGGCACCGTGCTTCAGGCGCGATCGTCCTCCCTGCTGGCCTGGCTGCCCTTCGTCTGTGTGGTGGCGGTCGTGGTCAACGGGCTCGTGCGTCACCGGGAGCCCCGCTTCTAGCCTCCTCGCTGTCGAGTTCTTGCGGAAAGCCGCACCGACAACGCGCGGGTGCCCTGCGGTTCGTCCTAGCAGAAACGAGCACCACCCCACATCTCCGGAGGTCATCCATGAGTGAGGTACGACAAAAGGCTGCCATCGTCCCGTGGCGGTTCTCGGCCTCGGCCTGCTGACGACGGCCGGCCCCGCCGGCGCCTACGTCATCGAGGCACTCACCTGGATCCCGGCGAACCAGACCCGGGACAAGGCGGCGCTCGAGAAGGAGATCGAAGCGGCGGTGGACGACCTCGCGAGCCACGCGGTCAGGTTCAGGCCGACGCTGGTCTCGCTCCGGGAAGCCAAGCTCGTCGGCGACCGGATCTACCTGTTCGTGCTGCTGGCGGATGCCGACGGAGAGCGGAGATCGAGGATGAAGGCCGCCGACGCGGTGCAGCCGGGCCTGGACGCGCGCTGAGGCGCCGTGGACCTCACGAGCCGTGTGCGCCGGCACCGCTATGCGATCGGGGCGATCGCCAACGGGCTCGGGTCGGCACCAGGGGATGTGACGAGGAGGAATCCATGATCGGTCCATCGCGGGTGCCGAGCGCGTCCTGATTGCCGCCCGTATCCCCGGGACCTCCTCGCGGTGCGGGTCGGCCGAGGATGTATCCGGCTGCGGATCGTGCTAGTGTACGCTTCGCCGCGGCGGCGCCGCTCCTCGGCCAGAACGCCGAGGAGAACCTGACCGAGCTCGCGTACACCGAGACAGACCGTCGAGGGCCAAGGGCGTCGATCAACGCGGGACGAAACCAGGAGGGAAGACCAAATGAAGACCCGTACGCTCGCCCTGCTCTGCGCCCTCGCCATGCTCCTCCCCGGGCTCGCCGCGCTCGCGGTCGCCCAGGCCAAGTACCCGGCGAAGACCATCGAGGTGGTCGTGCCTTATGCGCCCGGCGGCGGTACCGACAACCTCATGCGAATGATCATGGGCATCATCGAGGAGAACAAGTGGTCGCCGGTGCCGATCAACGTCAACAACCGCACGGGCGGCAGCGGCGCGGTCGGCTACACCTACCTGATCGGCAAGAAGGGCGACTCCCACGTGGTGGCGGGCGCCACGCCCATGGTCGTGTCCGGGAAGCTGGAAGGGCGCCTTCCGGGCGACCATCGCGACGTCATGACCGATCCTCATGATCGTGGCCATCGACGACCTCATGCTGTCGGTGCGGACGGAATCGCCCTTCAAGACCATCGACGACTTCGTCAAGGCCGCGCGGGAGAAGCCGAGCGTACTGACCGTGGGCGGCACCGGGACGAATACCGAGGACCACATCTTCCCCTATCTCTTCGAGCAGGCGGCCAAGATCAAGGTGAAGTACGTGCCCTTCAACTCCGGCGGTGAGGTCACCACCGCGCTGATGGGCGGGCACATCGACGCGGCGGTGGAGAACCCCAACGAGATCGTGGCCCAGATCGAGGCCAAGAAGGCGCGCAACCTGGCGGTGGCCTCCCGCAAGCGGCTCGCCGACGCGGCCGACGTGCCGACCTTCTCGGAGCGGGGCTACGAGTTCTTCTGGGAGCAGTTGCGCGGGGTGGTCGGGCCGGCGGACATGAGCCCGAGGCGGTGAAGTGGTGGCAGGACACGCTCAAGAAGGTGACCGAGAGCAAGAAGTGGCAGGAGCAGTACATCAAGCGCAACCTCCTGACGCCGACCGCGTGGGCCGGGGAGGAGGCCAACAAGTACCTCGACGGCCTCAACGCCAAGTACGAGAAGGCGCTCGGCGATCTGGGCGCACTGAAGAAGAAGTAGCGCGCGTGCGGCGCGCGGACCAGATCGCCGGCGCCGGGCTGCTCTTGCTCGGCGTGGCCTTCTCGGGGATGGCGCTCTGGAAGTACACCTACTGGGGGCCCACCGGCCCCGGCTCGGGTTTCCTGCCCTTCTGGCTCGGGCTCGCGATGGCGGTTCTGGCCGCCGGGCTCGTGCTCGGGACCCGGCGAGCGGGCCGACCCGGCGCCCGCTGGCTCCCGGTGGGCGCCGGGTTGCGCCGCGCTGGTGGCAGTGCTCGGCGTGACCGCCGGATTGGTGGTCGTCCTGAAGATCGTGGGGATGGTGGTGGGTACCGTGCTGTTCCTCGTCGCGATCCTCCGCTTTGTCGAGCGCATGCGCTGGCGGTCCACCCTCGCCATCGCCGTCGGCGACCGCCGCCGTCAACTACCTCGTCTTCACCCACTGGTTGCGGGTGCCCTTCCCCCGGGCGTGCTGGGCTTCTGATGGACTTCTTCGCCAACCTCTCGCTCGGCTTCTCCATCGCCTTCACGCCGTTCAACCTGCTCATGGCGGTGGCGGGGGTGACGCTCGGCACCCTGATCGGCGCCCTGCCGGGGGTCGGCCCGGTCTCGGGCGTCGCGCTCCTCCTGCCGCTCACCTTCGGCATGGACCCCGTCTCCGGCATCATCATGCTCGCGGCGCTCTACGCCGGCTCCATGTACGGCGGCACCATCACCTCCGTGCTCATCAACACGCCCGGGCGAGTCCGCCTCGGTGGTCACCTGCATCGACGGCTACCAGATGGCGCTGCAGGGGCGCGCGGGGCCGGCCCTCGGCGTCGCCGCCATCGGCTCCTTCGTCGCCGGCACCGTCGGCGTCGTGCTGCTGATGTTGATGTCGCCGCTGCTCGCGCGCTGGGCGCTGTCGTTCGGCCCGCCCGAGACCTTCGCCCTCATGCTGTTGGGCCTCACCACGGTGACCGGGCTCACCGGCGACAACGCGCTCAAGGGCTACATGAGCATGGTGTTCGGGCTGATGCTCGCCATGATGGGGTTCGACATCATCTCGGGCGACGCGCGCTACGCCTTCGGCATCAACGAGCTGCTGGACGGGGTGGAGTTCCTGCCCGTGGCCATCGGGCTCTTCGGGCTGGGGGAGGTGCTGGTCGGCGCGGAGCAGGCCACCGACATGCGGATCCTGAAGAGCCCGATACGGAATCCGCGACGTGATGCTCACCGCCGCCGACTGGGCGCGCAGCCGCGTGGGCCATCGCGCGCGGCACGGCGCTCGGCTTCTTCATCGGCGTGCTGCCCGGGGCGGGCCCCACCATCGCCTCGTTCCTGGCCTACGCGCTCGAGAAGAAGGTGTCGAAGCACCCCGAGGAGTTCGGGCGCGGCGCGATCGAGGGGGTGGCGGCGCCGGAGTCGGCGAACAACGCCGCCTCGGCGGCGGCTATGGTGCCGATGCTGACCCTCGGCATCCCCGGCTCTGCCACCACCGCCGTGATGCTGGGCGGGCTCATGATGTGGGGCCTCCGGCCGGGCCCGCTGCTCTTCGAGAAGAACCCCGACTTCGTCTGGGGCCTCATCGCCTCGCTATACATCGCCAACGTGATGCTCCTCGTGCTCAACATCGCCTTCATCCCCATGTTCGTCCGGGCTCTTCGCATCCCTTATAGCGTCCTCATGCCGCTGATCATCATCTTCTGCGTCACCGGCGCCTACTCGCTCAACAACAAGGTGTGGGACGTGGGCGTGATGCTGGTCTTCGGCGTGCTCGGCTACGTCATGAAGAAGCTCGACTACTCCCCGGCCGCGCTCACTCTGGCCCTCGTCCTGGGTCCGCTCGCGGAGCGCGCGCTCCGGCAATCGCTCATCATCTCGGACGCCGGCGTCGCGATCTTCCTGATGCGGCCCATCTCCGCGGTGCTGACCCTGCTCGCGCTCTCTGCCGTCGCCGTCCCCACGGTGCGGGCGCTCCGGCAGGCCCTGCGCAGCCGCACCCGGGCGGCGGCCTGACCGTCCGCGCGCGACAGCTCTCTCGAGCTGCCTCCGGTCACTCCGAAATATCCGCAGGAATCCGATAGTCTTTTTCAGCAACCGACCGCTCACTCGCCGCGTCAAGAGAAGTGCCATGTGGATCGTCCGGGTCGCGCTCGATCGGCCGTACACGTTCATCGTCCTCGCCCTGCTGATTCTCATCATGAGCCCGGTGGTGATCCTGCGTACCCCCACCGACATCTTCCCGAATATCGACATCCGGTGATCGCGGTGGCCTGGCAGTTCACCGGTCTGAATCCGGAGGAGATGGAGGGACGCATCACCACCGGATTCGAGCGGGTCCTGACGACGACGGTGGACAACATCGAGCACATCGAATCGACGACGATGAGCGGTCAGTCGAATCACGCCCACGGTGGTGGCGCTCCTCGACGCGCGGCTCATCGGCGACCGGATATTCCTGTTCGTCCTTCTCGCGGACCAGGAGGAAGAACGGGCGGTGAAGCTGCTGCTCGAGGAGCGTTCCGCGCGCTAGCTGCTGATGGGCGTGACGTCCGAGACGGTGTAGCCGCGGCGATTCAGACACGCCGCGAACGTCTGGAGCGCCCACTGGTCGGGGGTGATCGCCTTCTTCCAGAAGCCGCGCGGGAACTGCTGGGCGAAGAAGTTCGAGACGACGCCCGAGGAGGTCTTGAGCTCCTTGTGCTCGGGCATCGGGGTGTTGAAGGCCTCGACGCGACAGCCCTGGAAGTCCGCCACGATCACGGCCGCGTCCCGGTTGGCGGCGGTGGCGTAGAGCGCGCCGATCACGCCGGGACCCTGGGCGAGCGGGAGCGGCGCGCGGTAGCCGCGATTCACGAGGCACGCGGCCTCGGCCAGCTCGGGGGTCGTCTCGATGTGCGCCTGCACGAACGGGATGCACTCGGCACGATCCTTGAGGATCTGCGCTTCGGACTGCCCGCGCACGGTGAGGGTGGGAGTGCCGCAGCCGGCCATCATGATCGTGGCCAGCATGGCGGTGGCCACGACGGCGGCGGCGCCGAGCGTCCGCCGGGTCACGAGGGCGTCCGGACCGCGGCGCCGGAGGCTCGGGCGGGGCGACGGCGGAACAGCGCGTCGCGGATCGACCCGTAGATCCCGGCGGGCAGGAAGATGATGAAGATGATCAGCAGGAGCCCGTAGATCGTCTCCGCGATGCCGATCAGCTTGATGCCGAAGTAGATGCGCAGGTACTCGCTCAGTGCGATGGTCAGCGCGGTGCCCACGAAGGGCCCGAGCAGCGAGTACATCCCGCCCAGCACCACCGCGAAGACGATGCGCAGCGACACCCCGATGCCGGAGAGCGTGTCCGGGTTCGTGTAGGCGAGATAGAGCGCGAGCAGCGCACCGCCCAGCGCGGTCAGCCCGGCCGACAGCGCGGTGATGCCCATCTTGAAGCGCGTGACCCGGATGCCCACCGAGGCCGCGGCGGTCTCGTCCTCGCCGATGGCCTCCATGGCCGAGCGGGCCATGCTGCGGTCCACCCGCCACCACACCCAGAGGCCGAAGAGCCAGGCCGCCATGCCGACATAGTAGAAGACGCGCTTGTCGGCGAACTGGAGTGTCCACAGGCCGGAGGCGGTGCCGCCGGTCTTGAGGCTCACCCCGAGGGAGCCGCCGGTCCAGTCGCGCTCGGCCACGATCCACAGGCGCACCACCTCGCCCACCGCGAGCGTGACGAGCCCGAAGTAGTGGCCCACCACCTGGAAGCGCGAGCACGGGTAGGCGACCACGAGGGCCAGCGCGACGGTGAGCAGCACCGCGAGGACGACACCGACCCACGGCGTCATCCCGTAGAAGTTCCAGAGCAGCACGGTCGCGTAGGCGCCGACGCCGAGGAACGCGCCGTGGCCGAGCGACACGAGGCCGAAGCGGCCCATCAGCGACCACGCGTTGCCGACGAACGACCACAGGAAGATCTGGATGATGACGTGCCAGATATATTCCTGGGCGGCGCCCAGGGGCAGGAACGGGATCAGGGCCATCGCGACCAGCGCGAGCAGCCCCAGGACGCGGAACGCGAGGGTCATCCGCGCTTGGCGAAGATGCCGCCCGGGCGGACGAACATCAGCACGATGAAGATGACGAAGGCGATCACGTAGCCCATCTCGGTCGAGACCATCACCCCGCCCACCGAGATGACCTGGGCCATGATGAACGCGGCGAAGAACGCGCCCACCATGTTGCCGAGGCCGCCCAGCACGCAGATCATGAACGTCAGCGGCCCGAAGGCCCCGCCGAAGTAGGGGTGCACCGCGTACTGGATGATGAGCAGCGCTCCCGCCACCCCCGCCATCGCCCCGCCCACCGCCGAGGTGACGATGTAGAGCCGCTGGGGCCGCGCCCCCATGAGCGCGATGGCCTCGCGGTCCTGGCTCACCGCGCGGATCGCGGTGCCCACGTAGGTGCGCTTGAGGAAGAAATAGAGCGCGATCATGGCCAGGATCGAGAGTCCGAAGGCGAGCAGCCGCGAGAAGGAGATGAAGATGCCGCCCACCTCGATGGTGGGCAGGGTCACGCGCACCGAGCGGTGGTCGGTGGACCAGAGCAGGGTGGCGACGGACTGGATGAAGAACAGCAGCCCGCCGGTGGCGAGGAGCTGGTTGATGGGCGGGCTCGAGAGGATGGGGGTGATGATGAGCAGGTGCACGAGCACGCCCAGCCCCGCGCCGATCAAGATCGCGGCCAGCCCGGCCAGCCACAGCGGCCAGCCGTACAGGGTGACCAGGAAATACACCCCGTACATGCACAGCGCGACGATGTCGACGTACGCGATCCACACGATGTCGATGACGCCGAAGATCAGGTTGAGCCCCAGGGCCAGGAGGGCGAGCACCCCGCCCAGCAGGATGCCGTTGATCACCGCCTCGAGGATGAAGATGGGCTCGAGCATGCTCAGAAGCCCACGTAGGCCTGGCGCACGAAGTCCTGCTCGGCGAGATCGGCCGCGCGCCCCTCGATCTTGATACGCCCGACTTCCAGGAGGTAGGCACGGTCCACGAGCTTCAGTACCTGCCGCACGTTCTGCTCGACGACCAGGATGGTGTACCCCTCTTCCCGTACGCGCCGGATCAGGTCGAAGAGGCGCAGCACCATGACCGGAGCCAGGCCCATCGAGGGCTCGTCGAACAGGATCAGTTTTGGCCGCGACATGAGGGCCCGGCCCACCGCGACCATCTGCTGCTCGCCGCCCGACAGGCTGCCCGCCCGCTGGGTGGACCGCTCGGCCAGCACCGGGAAGAGCGTGTAGACCCGCTCGAGGCTCTCGTGGAAGTGGGCGCGCGCGGCGGGCAGGAAGGCACCCATCTTGAGGTTCTCGGCCACCGTGAGCTGCGGGAACAGCCGGCGCCCCTCCGGCACGTGGGCGATGCCGTGCGCCACGATGTCGTAGGCGGGCTTGCCTGCCAGCTCGGCACCCTGGAAGGTCACACGGCCCCCGCGCGGCGCGATGAGGCCGGAGATGGCGCGCAGCAGGGTGGTCTTCCCCGCGCCGTTCGGGCCCACCACCGCCACCGCCTCGCCCTGGCTCACGCGCAGGCTCACGTCCCAGAGCGCGGTGAAGGCCCCGTAGCCCGCGGTGACCTGGGCGAGCTCGAGCATCAGGAGAGCACCACCTTCTCACCCAGATACGCCTCGATCACCTGAGGATTCTCCGCGACCTCGCGCGGCGCGCCCTCCGCGATCTTCTCGCCGTGGTCGAGGACCACCAGGCGGTCCACCACCCGGAGCAGGGTCCCCATGATGTGCTCGACCCACACGATCGTGATGCCGAGCTCGCCGCGGATGCGCCGCAGCATCTCGGCCGCGTCCTGCATCTCGGTGGGGTCGAGCCCGCCCAGGCTCTCGTCGGCCAGCAGCAGGGTGGGCCGGGTGGCGAGCGCGCGCGCCAGCTCGAGCTTCTTGAGGCCGCCCGCGCCGAGCGTGGAGGTGGTGGCGTCGGGATCGATGGGCAGGCCGACCAGGGTGAGGATCTCCTGGGCATGGCGGCGCGCCTCCGCTTCCGTGTTGCGCTGGGCCGCGCCGAAGTGGGCCGCCACCGCCACGTTCTCGAGGATGGTGAGCTTCCGGAAGGGGCGGGGGATCTGGAACGTGCGGGCGAGGCCGCGGTGGCAGACCGCGTCGGGCGTGAGCCCGGCGATGTCGTGGTCCTTGAAGCGGATGGTGCCCGAGGTCGGGGTCAGGGCGCCTGAGATGCAGTTGAAGCAGGTGGTCTTGCCGGAGCCGTTGGGCCCGATGAGGCCCAGGATCTCGCCCTGCTTCACGTCGAAGGAGACCGCGTTCAGCGCGGTGAAGCCGCCGAACTGCTTGGTGAGCCGGCTGATCGTGAGCACGCGGGAGTCGGCGCGGCGGGGCCAGGGCCCCGCCGCGCTGGCGATCAGGTTAGCGTGACGCCCAGGGGGACGAAGTGGGCAGCAGGACCGGCGCGTTCGGCGTCGCGATGATCTTGGGCCACACGTGGCGGAACTGACCGTCCACCACCTGGTACACCGCGGCGATGGCGCGCTCGTTCTGGCCGCGCATGGCATTGCCCTCGCCGAGGAACTTGACGCCGTATCCCTGCATGCTGCCGCCCTCGGGGATGTCGGTCTCCCGGGCCGCCTTGGCGAGCGCTTCCGCGTTGAAGCCGCCGTGCTTCTGGATGGCGCGTGGCAGCACGTCGTTGAGCAGGATCCACATGTTGTTGAAGCCCATCGAGACGTGCGGGGCGATGTTGTTGACCGGGACGTTCGGCTCGAAGGCCTTGTAGCGCTTCACCATCTCCTGGGTCAGATCGGCCACGCCCGGCTTCAGGTTCTTGGCGTCGATGAGCTGGGAGGCGGGCGGGTCCGCGCTGTGGAAGCCCTCCACCTCGTTGCCGAAGGCCTCCTTCAGCTTGTCGAGCTGGCTGTGGCCGGCCCCGTGCCCCAGGTAGGCCTTCACGCGCAGGCCCTGCTCCTTCGACTGGCGCAGGAACAGGTTGATGTCCGGGTTGTACCCGGTGTGGAAGAGTACGTCCGGCCGCGCGGCGCGCAGCTTGGTCACGAGCGAGGAGAGGTCGGCGGCCTGCGCGGAGTAGCCTTCCTTCAGCACGATCTGCATGCCGTGTGTCTTGCCCGCGGATTCGTTGGCCGCGGCCACCCCGGCCCCGTAGGGCCCGTCCTCGTAGATGATGGCGATGCGCACGTCCTTGGCCGGCTTCTTCAGCCGCTCCTGCGCGTAGCCGGCGATGTAGTCCACGCTGTTGATGCCGAAGAGGCTGCCGTTGGGCTGGGGCCGGAACGTGTACTGGAGGTTCCGGTCCTTCAGCACCGCGTCCGCGATGGCGGTGGTGATCCACAGGAACTTCTTCTGCTTGTCCACCCGCTCCGCGATCGGGACCGCGTGGGCGCTCGAGTAGACGCCGGCCAGGATGTCCACCTTCTCGACGTTGAGCAACCGCTCCGCTTCGTTGATCGCCACGTCGGCCTTGGACTGGCTATCGCCGTCCACCTGCACGATCTTGTACTTGCCGAGCACGCCGCCCTTCTCGTTGATGTAGTCGATCATCATCTTGGCCCCGCGCCAGCAGTTGAGCGACCCGGCGGCGGAGAAGGGCCCGGAGTGATCGTAGAGGGTGCCGATCTTGATGGTCTGGCCCTGGGCCGCCGCCGGCGCGGCCGAGACCGCGAGCAGCGCGATCGCGGCGAGCGCGGCCAGACCCGAGTGGATGCGAGACAAGGTGCGGGGAGACTTCATGGATGCCTCCTCATTAAGGCTTAAGTTCTTGGACGGCGAGAGAAAAGTGCGCCAACCCTAACACGCCCGCGCACGGCCGGTCAACGAACCCGATCAGGACCGGCGCGCCGCGACGAGCCATTCGAGATCCCGGCGGCGGTCGGCGGAGCGGCCCGGCGGCCCGGCCCGCTCCACCGTGAAGCGGCCCGCCAGGGCCCGGTCGATGTCGCCCCGGGAGACGGGGAACGGCGGGCCGTCCCCGCCCTCGCGCAGCGGGTAGAAGCAGGCGAGCAGGAGCCCGCCCGGCCGCAGGATCGCGTGGAGCACGCGCATGTACTCCTCCCGCCGACCGGGATCGATGGCGCAGAAGCACGTGTACTCCCACACCCCGTCGAAGGCCCCCGCGAGTCCGCGCCGAGCGCGAACATGTCGCGCTGCTCCAACGCCACGTCCACCCCGTCGCGCGCCGCCAGCGCGCCGCGCCTCGGCCACCGCCGCGTCGGAAAAATCGAAGGCCGTGACCCGATAGCCCGTGACGAGCCAGCAGGCGCGCATCGTGACCACGCCCGCCCCAGGAACCGCAACCCGCGCGCCGTCCGCGCCCGGAAGCGTTCCGCCCGGAGCCAGCCAGTCCTCGAGCGCCGGCGCGGCTCCCCCGAGATCCCAGCCGTCCTGGGGGCCGCGTAGAGGCCGTCCCAGAAGCCGGCCGTGCTCACGGCCGGGCGATCCGGCTCCACTCGAGTCCCTGGAAGTCGGGAATGGTGCGGTCGGCGCCGGCGGCGACCATCTCCGCTTCGGTGTGCGCGGTGGTGACCCCGATCACCCGCATGCCCGCCGCCCGCGCGGCCTGCACGCCGACCAGCGCGTCCTCGAACACCACGCAGGTCGCCGGCGCGACGCGGAGCCGGCGGGCCGCCTGCGTCCAGACCTCCGGATCGGGCTTGCCCAGCATGACGTCGTCGGAGGTCACCACCACGTCGAAGTAGCGCAGCGAGCCCCAGATCGTCGAGGAGGCGCTCGGCGTCCCAGCGCGAGGCCGAGGTGCCGACGGCGCGCGGCACGCCCTGCCGGGCCAGCGACGCGAGGAACTCGGGCACCCCGGGCACCGGCTCGAGTGCCGCGCTCGGTCAGCTCCTGGTAGAGGTCGCGCTTGCGCCGCGCCAGGCGTGCGCGCCTCCGCGCCGCTCATGCGACGCCCGAGGAGCAGCGGGATGGCCTCCTCGCTGGGGCGGCCGATGGTCAGCCGCCAGTGCTCGGGATGCGCGGGCTCGGCGCCCAGCTCGCCAGCAGCGCGCGCCACGCCTGCCGATGGTGCGCCCCGCTGTCGATCAGCACCCCATCCATGTCGAAGATCGCGGCGGTCACGGTCGGTCCGGGGCGACCCGCTGGGGGCGGACGAAGTGTCCGCTCCTGCGAGTGGGGGGCCAGTGGCCCCCGCATATGACGGACCCGGCGTCAGCGGACGCCGTGAGCCGTCACTTCAAGCGACAGGGGCGCGAGCAGGTGAACGTCTCGCGGGCAGCGCGCGCGTACTCGCGGGGCTTCCACTTCGCGGCCTCCTCGGCGGGGACGCAGCGGCCGAGGACGAACTGGCCGTCGCGCGTGCGCAGGAGCTCGTCGCCGAGCCGGGCCACCGCGTCGGCGGGCAGGTCGGTGAGGATCGCGGACGGGGCCTCGTCGTGCTCGTCCTTGAACCAGCCGAGCCCCTTGGCCCGGCGGAGCACCGGGACGAGCTGTCGCGTGTGGCGCTTCCAGGCGGCGAGCCAGCGCTTCTTCTGCGCGTGCTCGGGGCCGGCCTCGAACAGGAAGCGCACCCCGGTGCGCGAGAGCGCGACCTTGAAGTGGCAGTGCTTCTTGTAGCCGCGCTGGTCGAGCGCGAAGGCCACCCAGGTGTCGTCGGGCGCGTTCACGGTCCGGCGCGCGTGCTTGGCCACGTGGGCGAAGGCGGGCGCGCCGCCGATGCGCGCCACGTCGGGCAGCAGCTCCCGTCCCACCGCCTCCAGCTTGGGGCGGACGCGACCCTTGATCGCCGCCATGCGGGGCTCGAAGCCGGGAATATCGAACACCTTGAAGTCGGACGACGTGAAGCCGCTGAACGACATGCGAGGGCCTCCTTCTACTCCGGCTCGTACACGGTGTCGGGATCGAGCGGGAAGATGGGCCGCCGGACGCGCCGAACTCGAAACGCGCGAGGTTGGATGAAGACAACCCCGGCGCGTCGACCTCGATGATCTCCTTGGCGATCGGCTCGAAGGCCGCGCGGTAGTGGATGGTGGACTTCACGACCAGGATTTTCTCCCTGAGGGGGTCGATCCCGACGAACCGGATCATCTCCGGGTCGAGCGTCTGCCAGCGGTAGGAGATGAGTATCACCTTTACGTCGTTCACGTCCAGTACCGCGGTGGTCCCGAGCCGGCCCGGCAGGCCGTTCATCATCGGCCCGTGGTGGATGAAGCGTCCGTCGGAGAGCGTGCGCACGGTGCCGGTCACGCGCACCGGCGCGCCGTGCCGGTCGTCCACCTTGCCGCCGACGTCGAGGGTCACGGAGCGCGCCGACCCCCGCCTTCACGCACGCCTGTACCGCCGCGGCGTCCCAGATGCACGCCACCGTCGCGCTGCGCGCGCCCACCCGCAGCAGCTCGCGCAGGATCTCGGTGCCGTCGCCCGCCGCGCCGCCGCCGGTGTTGTCGGCCATGTCGGCGAGCACGATGGGCCGGCCCTCGGCGGCGAGCGCCGCGGCCACCGCCTCCTTCACCGGCAGCGCGGTGTGGATGAACTCGTGCCGATGCTCCCAGGCCACGCGCGCGAGCTGGTCGGCGAGCCGCTCCGCGAGGGCCTTGTCATCGTCCGTCACCACGTAGACGCCGAGACCCGCGTCGGGGATGTCCGCGTAGGGGAAGCCGGCGAAGAGCGAGATCGAGATGACCTTCGGGTCTCGCTCCATCTCGTCGGCCAGATCGTAGAGCCGCCGCATCGGCCCGCGCGCGGTGCCCTGGCGGCCGAGCGGCGGCATCAGCGGCGGCTTCCGCCACGCCGCGGTCGGCTTGAGGCGCCCGGCGATCACCTGGGCGAGCCGCTCGGCCGCCTCCACGCCGCGCTCGGCCATGTCCACGTGCGGGTAGGTCTTGTAGCCGTGCAGCAGATCCGCCCCCGCGATCATGTCCCGGCCGAGGTTGCCGTGGAAATCGAGCGTGACCGCGATCGGCACGTCGGGCCCCACCGCCTGGCGCACCGCCGCGATGATGTCGCCCTCGCCGTCGTCCACGCCCTCCGGCACCATCGCCCCGTGCAGGTCCAGGAGCACGCCGTCGAGCCGGCCCGCGGCCTCGAGGTCGGTCAGCATGCGCTGCTTGACGTGCTGGTAGATGTCCCGCGTGACGAGGCCGGCCGGCGAGGCGGTCGCCGCCACCGACGGCAGCAGCGTCATCCCGAGGCGCTCGGCCGCCCCGATCATGCCGCCCAGGCAGGTGCCGGTCCCGCGATAGCCCTCGACGATCTCGCCGCCGTAGCTCAGGCCGCGCGCCTCGAACTGGACGCGGTCGGTGGGGACGTTGCTGAAGGTATTCGTCTCGTGCGACAGCATGGCGAGAAACACTCTCACGCGGGTCTCCTGTAGAATGGCGCCCCAGAGGAAAGGAGGAGATCATGGCCGACGCGTCGTGCTTTCACAACCTGAAGGAGGGCGGCATCCCGCGGCAGCTCGCGGAGGGGTTGACCGCCCGCGTGTTCCCCGGCGAGCACCTGATGCTCTCGGTGGTGGAGATCCAGCCCGGCTCGGTGTCGCCGGTGCACTCGCACGCCAACGAGCAGTGGGGCGTGTGCCTCGAGGGCGAGTGGATCCGGATCCAGGACGGGGTCGAGCACCAGGTCAAGGCGGGCGACTTCTGGCAGACGCCGCCCCACGTGCCGCACGGCGGCCGCGCCACCGACAAGCGCGCGGTGGTGCTCGACATCTTTTCGCCGCCGCGCGAGGAGTACAAGAAGGCCGGCTCCGGCTACAAGTGACCGGCTCGCCCTCATAGCTTCATGTGGGGGTCGAGCCAGTCGCGGAGCGCGTTGCCCATGAGGTTGATGACGAGCGTGGTGACGAAGATGGCCGCGCCCGGGAAGGCGGCGATCCACCACGAGTTCAGCATGTAGACCCGGCCCTCCCCGAGCATGTTGCCCCACGCGGGGGTCGGGGGCTGCACGCCCAGGCCCAGGAAGGACAGGAACGACTCGAGGATGATCACCTGCGCGATCTGCAGGGTGGCGACCACCGTGATCGCCGAGATCAGGTTGGGGAGGATCTGGCCGAAGATGATGCGCGCGTGGCTCATGCCGAGCGCGCGGCCGGCGACCACGAACTCGCGCTCGCGGAGCGCCATGGTCTCGGCCCGGATGACCCGCGCGTAGATCGGCCAGCCCGCGATGCCCAGGACGAAGATCATGTTGAGCAGGCTGGGGCCCAGCACCGCGATCACCGCCAAGGCCAGCAGCACGAACGGGAACGTGAGCATGACGTTGATCAGCGTCATGATGAACCAGTCGATCTTGGCCCCGAAGTAGCCCGCCGCCAGCCCCAGCAGCACCCCGATGGTCGAGGAGATCGCCACCGCGCTCACCCCGATCAGGAGCGAGACCCGCCCCCCGTAGATCATGCGCGACAGGAGATCGCGGCCGATCTGGTCGGTGCCGAGCCAGTGGTCGGTCTTGCCGCCCTCCATCCACGCGGGCGGCGCCAGCCGGTGCTGGATGTCCACCTCCACCGGGCTGTAGGGCGCGAGCCACGGCGCGGCGAGGGTGACGAGCACGATCAGGAGCAGGACCAGCGCGGCGGCCAGGCCCCACTTGAGCCGCCAGAGCCGCCGGAGGGATCGGCGGCCCGCGGTCGGGCCCGTGATCGGCGCGTTCGCGCGCTCCAGCGTGACCTCCCCGGCCCGGATCGCCGCGCTCACGTGCCCACCCGGATGCGGGGGTCGATGTAGCCGACCACCATGTCCACCACGAAGTTGACGGCGACGATGATCAGGGCCAGCAGCACCACCGCGCACTGCACCACCGGGAAGTCCTGGTTGCGGATCGAGTCCACCGTCAGGGTCGCCACGCCGGGCCAGGCGAAGACGGTCTCGGTGACGACCGCGCCGCCCAGGAGCTGGCCGAACTGCAGCCCGAGCACGGTGATCACCGGGATGCACGCGTTGCGGAAGGCGTGCTTGGCCACCACCATCCACTCCGCCACGCCCTTCGCGCGCGCGGTCTTGATGTAGTCCGTGCTCATGACCTCGATCACGCCGGAGCGGACGAGGCGCATGGTGATCGGAGCCAGGAAGGCGCCGAGCGTGAAGGCGGGCATGAGGAAGTGCTGCCAGGTTCCGTAGCCGGAGGCGGGCAGCGCCTTGAGCCGCACCGCGAAGATGATGATGAGCATGATGCCGAGCCAGAAGAGCGGCATCGCCTGGCCCGCCACCGCGACCACCGTGCACAGGTTGTCGACCAGCGAGTGCCGCTTGAGCGCGGCCAGGATGCCCAGGGGCAGGGAGATCAGGAGCGCCATGCCCAGGCCGGCGAAGGTGAGGTAGAGCGTCGGCGGCATGCGCTCCATCACGAGCTTGAAGGCGGGAGTGTCGGTGTACCAGGACTTGCCGAAGTCGCCCTGCACCGCGCGGCTCGCGAACTTCCAGTACTGCACGTACACCGGCTGGTCGAGCCCGAGCAGCTTGTAGTAGCGCGCGTACTCCTCCTTGCCCGCGTTCTGGGGCAGGAGCAGGGTGACCGGGTCGCCGATGACGTGCAGGATCGCGAAGGCCAGCATGGAGATCCCGACGATGACGACCGCGAGCTGGATGAGCTGGCGGAGCGCGTAACGCTTCATGACGAAAGCGAGGCCGACCGGCGCGGCGGTGCGCCGATCGGCCCCGAAAACGCTCGGCTTACTTCTTCCGCGGCGTCACGATGAACATCCGGTCCACTTCGTCGGCGGGCGCCTCGTAGTCGACCCGATTCGAGATGCCCCACACGCCGCGCAGCCCCCACTTGTAGAGGTAGGCCGCCTCGTCGAAGAGCAGCTTCTGGGCCTTCACGTAGGTCTCGGTCCGCTTCTTGGCGTCCAGCGTGGAGCGGCCCTGGATGATCAGGTCGTCCAGCGCGGGGTTGCAGTAGTAGCTGTAGTTCTCGCCGCACTTGAAGACGTCGTAGAGGATCGCGTCGGCGTCGAACACCGAGTAGTAGCCCCAGGACCAGTTGAACATGGAGCCGGCCTTGCCGTCCTTGATCCGCGCCACCAGCACCGTGTTGTCGCCGATGAAGTTGCGCTTCACGCGGAAGCCGGCCTTGGTCATGTCGGCCACGATCGCGTCGTTGGTCTGCTGGATCGCGGGCTCGACGATCGGCGGGCCCTCATGGAACACGATGTCCACCCCGTTCGGGAAGCCGGCCTCGGTCAGGAGCTTCTTGGCCGCGGCGATGTCCTGCTTGTAGGGCTTGAGGTTCGCGTCCCAGCCGAAGGCCATCGGGTTGATGCCGGTGGAGGTGCGGTCCCCGAGCCCGTTGAGCACGTGCTTGATGATGCCGTCGGTGTCCACCGCGAGGTTGGCGGCCTGGCGGACCCGCTTGTCGGTGAAGGGGTTCGGGCCGCTGCGCGCGGCCTGGTCCAGCTGCAGCATCGCGGTGCGCAGGATCGGCGACGTCGCGGTGCGCGCGTTGCCCGACTTGTTGATGACGTCCATCTGGTCGGGCGGGATCGCCTTGATGATGTCCACGCCGCCCGAGAGCAGCTCGGCGATCTCGGTGGCCTTCTCGGGGATGATGCGGACCTTCACGTACTTGAAGGCCGGCTTGGCCCCCCAGTAGTCGTCGTTGCGCACCAGCATGTGCTCCTGCTTCCGGCTCCACTTGACCAGCTTGTAGGGCCCGGTGCCGATCGGGTTCTCCTGCATGAAGTCGTGGCCCTTCTCGCGGATCACCTTCTCGGACTGCATGACCTGGGCGGTGAGCCGCTCCACGAAGAGCGGGTAGGGCCCGTCGGTCCGGAAGCGGACCGTGTAGTCGTCCACGATCTCGACCGTCTTGATCTTGGCGTGGTTGCCCCGCGCGGTCATCTTCTTGGTGGGGTCCAGCACGCGGTCGAACGTGGCCTTGACGTCCTTGGCGGTGAAGGGGGTGCCGTCGTGGAACTTGACGCCCTGGCGGAGCTTCACCTCCCAGGTGGTGTCGTCGATCGCCTTCCACGAGATGGCCAGGTTCGGCCCGACCTTCCGGGTCTTGAGGTCACGGACCGCCAGGTGGTCGAAGACGTGGTAGCCGAGAATGATGGCCTCGCGGAGCACCGAGTTGGGCGGGTCCCAGTTATCGATGTCGGACTGCAGCGAGTAGATCAGGGTCTCTTCCCTGGTCTGGGCGGAAGCCGGCGGGACGAGCCCGAGGCCGACCACGAAGAGCAGGACGAAGCCAGCGATGAGGATACGGCGCATGAATGCCTCCTTGCGGTGAAGCGCGACGGATGGCGCAGGGTGGGAACCGAGCATCTGGGTGCAGGAACAATAGCCGCGGGGGCCCGGGCAGTCAAGGCGTCCGCCGCGATGGGGTCAGGTCTTACATTCCGACATCGCAAGGCGCGCTGGTTCTGCCGCCCCGAGACGAAATGTCGGAATGTAAGACCTGACCCCGCTGTGCTAAGAGAGGAGGCACGTCCGCCATGGTCCCCACGCTCGAGACGCTCCGGCTCCGACTACGCGCGCTGGCTCCCTCCGACGAGGCCGACCTGGTGGCGCTCGACAGCGACCCGGAGGTGATGCGGTACGTGGGCAGTCCGGCCGGGGTCAAGAGCCCGGCCGAGACGCGGGAGCGCGCGCGGATGCGCATCCGCGAGGAGCAGGGCGGCGACTACGAGCCCCTGGGGTTCTGGCGGATCGAGGCCCGGAGCGACGGCGCGTTCCTCGGCGTCGGCGCTCTCATCCGGATGCCCGATGGTGGCGATGTGCCCGCTGCTGGCGATGTCGAGGTCGCCTACCGGCTGGCGCGAAGCGCCTGGGGCCAGGGGATCGCCACCGAGGCGGCCGCCGCCCTGGTGGCCCACGCGCTCGGCCCGCTCGGGCTGCCCCGCGTGGTGGCCGTGACCTATCCGGCAAACCAGGCCTCGCAGCGCGTGCTGGACAAGCTCGGCTTCGAGCGGCGCGGGGTCCGGGAATACAAGGGTGTGGCGGCGACCTACCACGTGCTCGCCGCCTCCGCCTGGGCCGGGCGTGCGGCCGACGGTTCTGTTCATTGACTTTATCCCGCCCCCACCGCCATACTTAACTCGCTGTTCACGCACACTTATGGCTCCCTCATCTCTCTTCCTGGTCACCGGCGGCGCGGGCTTCATCGGCTCGCACATCGTCGAGCGGCTGCTCGCCGAGGGGCACCGCGTACGGGTGCTCGACAACTTCTCGACCGGCAGCCGGGCCAACCTCGACTTCGCCCGGGGTAACCGGCGGCTCGAGATCATCCGCGGCGAGCTGGCCAACCTCAAGACGGTGGAGCGGGCGGTCCGGGGCGTGACCGCGGTCTTCCATCAGGCCGCGATGCGCTCGGTGCCCCGCTCGGTCGCCGACCCGCTGGGCGCCAATGCCTCGAACGTGACGGGCACGCTCCACGTGCTGCACGCGGCGGCGCGCCAGAAGAAGAAGCCGCGCGTGGTCTACGCCTCGTCGTCGTCCGTGTACGGAGACCGGCCCGACCTGCCCAAGCGCGAGGACCAGCCGACGGCGCCCATCTCGCCCTACGCGGCCACCAAGGTCACCGGCGAGCTGTACGCCTCGGTGTGGAGCCGCCTGATGGGCGTCGAGACGGTGGGCCTGCGGTACTTCAACGTCTTCGGCCCCCGCCAGGACCCCAAGAGCGAGTACGCGGCGGTGATCCCGCGCTTCATCCTGTGGGGACAGACCGGCAAGCCGCTCCAGGTCCACGGCGACGGGACCCAGTCGCGTGATTTCACGTACATCGACAACGTGGTCTCGGCCAACCTGCTCGCCGCCCGGGCGGAGGCCAGCCGCGCCTCCGGGAAGAGCTACAACGTGGGCTGCGGCAGCCGGACGAGCCTGCTCGAGATCATCGGCAAGCTGGAGACGATGCTGGGACGGCCGTTCGAGCGCAAGCACTCGCCGACCCGCACCGGCGACGTCCCGCACACCCTGGCCGACGTGAGCGCGGCCAAGCGGGATCTCGGCTACGAGCCGCTGGTGGAGTTCGACGAGGGCCTTCGGCGGACGGTGGAGTTCTTCACGGGGAGGAAACTCGGATGAAGCGTGTCAGCATTCTCATGGTGATCGCCGCGCTGTGCGCGGCCGCGGTTGCGGCGCCGGTCGCAGCTCAGACCCCCAGCACCCTGGTGATCCAGCTCGCCACCGAGCCTCCCGGACTCGATCTGACCTCCAACCCCTCCTCCGCCATCGCCCAGGTGGTCTTCGACAACGTCCAGGAGGGGCTGATCAAGATCGACCGCACCGGCAAGATGGTGCCGTGGCTGGCCGAGCGCTGGTACACGACGGACAGCAAGAACTACACGTTCTTCCTGAAAAAAGGCGTGCGCTTCCACAACGGGCGCGAGATGAAGGCGGCCGACGTGAAGTTCGCGCTGGACCGGGCGGTGAACCCGGAGACCAAGCACCCGTACCGCACCCAGTACGACGCCATCCAGGACGTGATCGTCAAGGACGACTACACCGTGACGGTGACGCTCAAGAAGGTGGACGCGACCTTCCTCTACACGATGGCGCGCCAGGGCTCGGTGATCTATCCCCGGGAAGCGGTCGAGACCCTCAAGAGCCAGCCGATGGGCACCGGCCCCTTCACGGTGGCCGAGTGGGTGCGTAACGACCGCATCGTGCTCGTGAAGAACAAGGACTACTGGGTCAAGGGGCTGCCCAAGCTGGACCGGGTGGTCTTCCGCTTCATTCCCGATCCCAACGCGGCCCTGGCCGCGCTCAAGGCCGGCGACGTGGACGTCTCCGCGTTCGGCATCGGGCCCGAGAGCGTGGATGAGCTCAAGAAGGACGCGCGCTTCCAGGTGATCGTGGGCGACAGCACCAACGACGTGACGCTCTCGATGAACAACAGCAAGAAGCCCTTCTCGGACCCGCGCGTGCGCCTGGCCATCACGCACGCGATCAACAAGGACGAGGTCCTCAAGGGGGCGATGTTCGGCTACGGGAAGGTCCTCGGCTCCAACGTGGATCCGACCAACCCCTACTTCGTGGACGTCTCCAAGCGCGTGGCCTACGATCCGGCCAAGGCCAAGAAGCTCCTCGCCGAGGCCGGGTATCCGAACGGCTTCGAGGCGGTCTTCAAGGTCGCGCCGCAGTACTACTACACGGTGCGCTCGGCCGAGGTCATCGTGAGCCAGCTCGCCAAGGTAGGCATCAAGGCCAGCATCCAGCAGATCGAGTGGGGCCAGTGGCTCTCGCAGGTCTTCTGCCTGGCGCCCTGCCAGAACCCCGATTACGACATGTCGATCATCGGCCACGCCGAGGCGTTCGACATCGGGAACTTCGCCAATCCCAAGTACTACTTCCGCTGGGACAGCGCCGCGTTCCAGAAGCTCTACCAGGATTCGCAAGTCACGGTGGACGAGAAGAAGCGGAAGGAGCTGTACACGAAGATGCAGGAGATGCTGGCCGACGAGGCGCCCGCGGTCTGGCTCTACATGCACCCGCGGCTCGTGGTCACCAAGAAGGGCGTGACCGGTATCTGGAAGGACCTGCCGCTCCCGGTCCTCGACCTGTCCGAGGTGGCCTGGCAGAAGTGACGCCCCCCTCACCCTGCCCTCTCCCCTTCGGGGAGAGGGTGGGATCGCGGTTTTCCCTCTCCCCCGCCTCGGGGGAGAGGGCAGGGTGAGGGGGAGGTCGTGCAGCGATACGTTTTCCGCCGCGTCGCCGCACTCGCCGCCACCCTCGTCTTCGTCTCGCTCCTGGTGTTCGCGGTGGTTCGCGTGCTGCCCGGCGACCCGGCCCTCATCATCCTGGGCCTCGAGGCCAACGCCGACTCGGTCGCCCGGGTGCGGCAGGAGCTCGGGCTCGATCGCCCGATGCCGGTCCAGTACGCGCAGTGGGTGGGCCGGGCGCTCCGCGGCGACCTGGGTCGCTCGATCCAGTACGACCTGCCGGTCTCGACCCTGATCCTGACCCGGCTCACCGTGACCCTGCCGCTCACCCTGCTGGCCGCCGGGCTGATGATCGCGGCCGCCATCCCGCTCGGGGTCTTCGCGGCAACCCGGCACCGCCGCTGGGGCGACTATCTGACGATGACCCTGTCCCAGATCGGGGTCGCGGTCCCCGGCTTCTGGGCGGGTCTGCTCCTGATACTCTTCTTCTCGGTCCACCTCGGCTGGGTCCGGGCCGGAGGCTTCGACGGCTGGGCGCAGGGGTTCTGGCCTGCGCTGCGCTCCCTGCTGATGCCTGCCGCGGCGCTGGGCCTCTTCCAGTTCGCGGTGCTGGCCCGCACCACGCGCTCGGCGGTGCTCGAGGTGCTGCGCGAGGAGTACGTGAAGACGGCGCGCGCCAAGGGCGTGGCCGAGCGGCGGGTGCTCTTCCGGCACGCGCTGCGCAACGCGCTGATCCCCATCGTGACGGTGGCGGGTGTTCAGCTCGGCCAGTTGCTCGCCGGCAGCATCATCCTGGAGTCCGTGTTCTACCTGCCGGGCCTCGGCCGGCTCACCCTGGCCGCCATCAGCGCAAGGGACCTGCCGGTGGTGCAGGGCGTCGTGCTCTTCGTGGCCTCGATGATCGTGATGGTGAACGCGGCGGTGGACATTCTCTACGGCCTGCTCGATCCCCGCATCCGCTATGGCTGAGGCGATCGCCCGTGCGTAGGCGTCCCGGCCGGCACGTCACCTTCGTGATCGGCCTCGTCATCACCCTGATCCTGATCGCCACCGCGGCGGTGAGCCTGGTCTACACGCCCCGGGACCCGCTCGAGATGTCGATCGCGGGTCGCCTGCAGGGCCCGACCCTCGCGCACCCGCTGGGCACCGATCAGTTCGGGCGCGACCTGCTCTCGCGGGTGATGCGGGGCGCCATCACCGCGATTCTGGTCGGCGTGATCGCGGTGGCGATCGGCATGCTGGTGGGCGTGGCCGTCGGCATGCTGTCCGGCTACTTCGGCGGTTGGCTGGACGAGGGGTTCATGCGCCTGGTGGACGCCATCCAGGGCTTCCCGGCCATCCTCTCCGCGCTCCTGCTCGCCGCGGTGTTCCGGCCCACGCTCTCCATCTCCATGATCGCGATCGGCATCGCCTTTCTGCCCGTCTTCGCGCGTCTCACCCGCGCGAGCTTCCTCGAGTTTCGCGACCGCGACTTCGTGGTGGCGGCCCGCGCCCTCGGGGCCGGTGACGGCGCGGTCATCGGCCGCCACATCCTACCCAACACGCTGCCCCCGCTCATCGTCCAGGCCACCATCAGCTTCCCGGTGGCCATCCTGGCCGAGGCGGGCCTGTCTTACCTGGGGCTCGGCACCCAGCCCCCCAATCCGTCGTGGGGCCTCATGTTGCGGGAGGCGCAGGCCTTTCTCACCCTCAACCCGTGGTATGCCATCTTCCCGGGTGGCGCCATCGCGCTGACCGTTCTCGGGCTCAACCTGCTGGGCGACGGCCTGCGGGACCTTCTCGACCCCAAGACGGTGACGTAGCACGTTTGTCCCCCTGCTAATCGGAGGAGTGTGCTAGCCTTGCATCGGTGCCGGTTCCCAGGGTCAGCGGTGTCGGGCCGGCGTTCCCGCGAGCCAACGCCCTCAAAAATTAGAGCAGTAACCAAGAACAAGGAGACCCATACGTGCTTCGACCGCTCCTGTACGTGATCGGCACGCTCCTGGTAACGCAAGCCGCCGTCATCGCAACGTCGGTGTACTTGCACCGCGGGCTCGCGCACCGCGCGCTCAATCTGCATCCCTTCGCGGACTGGGTCTTCCGCTTCGTGCTCTGGTTCACGACCGGCCAGAACCGCCGCGAGTGGGTGGCGGTGCACCGCAAGCATCACGCCTTCACCGACACCGAGCGGGATCCCCACAGCCCCCTCGTCCACGGCTTCTGGAAGATCCAGCTCTGGAACGTCTATTACTACGTGCGCGAGGCCCGCAACCCCGAGACCCTCGCCCGCTGGGCCAAGGACATCCGGGACGACGTGTGGGATCGCGTGCTCTTCAACAAGGGCACGCTCGGCGGGGTGCTCGGCATCGCCGCGGCCATGCTGGTCCTCGGCCCCGCCTGGGGGCTGCTCCTGGCGGTGAGCCACTTCGTGCTCTACGTCTTCGTGCTGGCCCCATCCATCAACGGCCTCGGCCACTGGTGGGGCCGGCGGAACTTCGGCAACAACTCGGCCACCAACCTGCGCGTGCTCGCCTGGCTCACCGGCGGCGAGAGCCTGCACAACAACCACCACGCGTATCCCTCGAGCCCCAAGTTCAGCATGGGCCGCTTCGAGTTCGATCCCTCGTGGGTGGTGATCCGGGTGCTCATGCTGCTGCGCCTGGCGCGCGTCGTGGGCGACAAGGTGAAGCTGGCCGCGTAGGGACCGATGATCTGGGCCCTGGTCAACGACCTCGGCCAGCGGGTCGTCTCCGGCAACAAGTGGGAGCAACGGCGAAGCCTCCGCCGTCGACTCGAGGCCTTGCGCCTCCCGCCCGGGAGCAAGGCGCTCGACTTCGGATGCGGCACCGGCCTTTTCGCCAGCACCTTCACCGGCGCCGGCCTCGCCTACCACGGCTACGACATCGACGACCGCGTGGTGTCCTACGCGCGGCGGATGCACAGCGGGCACGTCTTCGTCTCCTCGCGGGATGAGGTGGCCCACCACGGCCCGTTCGACCTGGTCGTGGCGAACTGCTGCTTCCATCACATCCCCGATGACGTGCTCGCGACCGAGCTCGAGTGGGTCAAGTCCATCCTGGCGGAGCGGGGGACCTTCCTGCTCATCGATCTCGTCGCGGCTCCCGAGGACCGATCGGGGCTGCGGCGGGCGTTCCGTAGCATCGAGCGCGGCCTGTTCTTGCGACGGGTCGAGGAGTACGTCGCCATCGTGGCCCGGCACCTGGCGGTGAAGCAGGTGGGCGCGGATCGGACGCACGTGTTCTCGCTCCCCGGCAATCCCCTGTACAACGACCTCGTGGTCGTCGAGTGCGCCAAGTAGCGACGTCCACGCCCGCGCGGTGGTCGCCTCCGTACCGGCTGGTCCTTACGCTCCTGTGCGTCGCATTTGTCGTCTACGGTGCCTGGCTCGCGCAACGGCTCGTGACGTGGACCGACGAGAGCGCCTACGTCCATCTCGGATACCTGGCGGCCAGCGGCCGGATCAGCCTGTTCCAGGACGAGATCACCGGCTCCCGGATGCCGCTGCCGTTCTGGATCAACGGCTGGTCCCAGGTGGTATTCGGACGCAGCCTGCTCGCCGCGCGCCTCGTCTCGCTGGGCATCGGGGTGGTTGCCTTATGGCTGACCGCGTTGCTCGGCCGCCGGATCGCCGGGGACCTGGGCGGGCTGCTGGCGACCGCGTTCCTGGTCAGCCAGGGGGTGATCGTCGGCTACCTCGCGACGGGCACCTATCATGCCCTCGCGGCGGCGATCCTGCTGGGCGGGCTCGCGCTAATGCTCCCGGGCGGGCCGCCATGGCACCGGATCGCCGCTGCGGTCTTGCTCTCGCTGCTCTTTCTCGTCCGGACCAACCTGTGGCCTATCCTGCCGGCCGCGGTCGTGGTGCTGTGGCTGATCGCCCGCGGGTGGCGTGAGCGCGTCTGGGTCACCCTCGCGACGGCCGCCGTCCCCGCGGCGTTCTTCCTGGCCGATCCCCGCCATCTGAAGATCCTGGCCTACGTCCCGATCGGCCGACACCTCGTGCGGCCTCTTGGCTACCCGCTCGGCTGGAGCCTGGTCGACATCCCGACGCCCGAGGCGTCCGAACGGTTCGCCGCGGTGGTCCGCTTCGGCCGGATGTACGAGTTCTGGATGCTGGCCCTCGTCGCGCTCGCCGGCCTGCTCGTGCTGGGCCAGTGGCGGGGGCGGCCCATCGGCGCGTTCCTGCGGGACGGACGGGTGCGCCTCGTGGCGGCGGCGATCGTCTACATCACGGCCTTTCAGGTCCTGATCCTGTGGGACTTTCCGAAGGCCCTCGTCGCGTGGTTTCCCTCCTATGCGCCGCTGGTGGCGGTGCTGCTCGGGGTCGGCTTCGCCCTGGTCCTCCGGGACGGCGGGTGGGGTCGGAGCGGGCGCGTCGCGATCGGCGCGGCGCTGGTCTTGCTGATGGTTGCTCCCGCGGTCGTCATCCGCCACCCGCTGCTCCCCATCGGAGCTGACGCCGCCGCCCGGCCGATGCAGGACCTCGCGGTGGCGGCGGCGCGCATGCGCGCGCTCGTGCCGCCAGGCGCGCGCGTATTCTTGCTGGGCGACTCCCTGATCCCGTACCTGGCCGGCGCCACGCCGTACCTGCAGCAGATCCACTCGACCAACACGCTGGCGGTTGTCCAGGAGCGCCGCGGCATCGAGAAGGGCGGGCTCTGGGGCGATCGCGAGATGGAGCGCTGGCTCTCGAGCGACGCCGACTACGTCGTCCTTGAGCCCCAGATCGTTGACGCGCTCGCGACACGGCGTCCCGGCCAGATCGGCCGCCTCCGCGAGCTGCTGGCGGCGCACTTCGAGCGCGCCGGCCGGGTGGACGAGTATCGCTGGCTCGTCTACGACATCTACGCGCGCCGAGGGCGGGCGCCGGGGCGGCCGTGATCGGGCGGGGCACGCCCGGATCGCGGATTTTGGCCGCGGGAGGGCGCAGGCAGCGCGGTATCATGGCGCGGCCGACGCGAAGGGACGCGGCGCCTTTGCGGGCGCGTCCTCAGGAGCCGGTGGGGGAGCATCCATGACGGTCAGCCTGTCCATGCTCGGCTGGGCTCTCAACGAGGAAGAGAGCGTCGCCGAGTACATCGAGCGGGCCGGGCGCTGCCTGAGCGAGCTGGCCGACGACTACGAGCTGATCCTCATCGACGACGGCAGCACCGACCGGACCTGGGCCATCGCGCAGGCCTGCCAGCAGAGCCGCCCGTGGCTCCGCCTCTACCGGAACGAGCGGAATCGCGGCCCCGGCTACAACACGAAGCGCGCCATCACGCTGGCGCGGAAGGAATACCTCTTCTGGCAGACGGTGGACTGGGCCTACGACATCCAGGGGCTGATGGCCTCCCTGAGCCTCCTCGCCAAGTACGAGGTGTTGCAGGGGGTGCGCCTCGCCCCGGTCTCGCCCACCGGCCTGTTCGCCGAGCGCTCCGACCACTTCGGCAAGGCGGTGGTGTCGGTGATGAACTATCTCCTGATCCGGCTGTTGTTCCGCCTGCCACTCCGCGACTATCAGAACGTCACGGTGTACCCGCGGACGCTCATCCAGTCCGTCGAGCTCGAGACTGAGAGCGCGTTCACCAACCCAGAGTGCCTGCTCAAGGTCTGGTGGAAGGGGACCACGATCAAGGAAGTGCCGGTCGCCTTCATCAAGCGCGCGAAGGGCACAGCTAAGGGAACGCGCCCCGCGGCCGTCTTCGCCGCAGTGAGGGACATTATGTACTGGTGGTGCCGGTGGATCGTCTTCGGGAAGCGCAAGGACCGGGGTCGAGGCCGCGTCGTTCCGTACGATGAGCCTTAGGCGGCTGGCGTTCGCGGTCCAGGTCGCGGTCACGGTGGCGCTCCTGGCGCTCCTCTTCCGCGGCTTCGACTGGTCCTCGTTCCACTCCGCGTTCTCGCGCACCCCGCTCTCGTTCTATCTGGCCTCCTTCGGCGTGCTGCTCGCGGGGCAGCTCCTGTACGTCCTCAAGTGGGGGCTGGTGCTGGGGGCGATGGGGTTCCCGGTGGCGCTCGGACGGCTCGTCGAGACGTACCTGCTCGGGATCTTCTTCAACAACTTCCTGCCCACCATGGTCGGCGGGGACGCCGCGCGCGTGTACTACCTCGGCCGCGAGGAGGGATACACGACCGTCGCCACCTCCATCCTGGTCGACCGGGGTCTGGGCTTTCTCGCGATGGCCGCGTGGGGCAGCGTGCTCGTCTGGTGGCTGGACATCACCACGCCCGCGTTCGTGGTGGCCCGCCAGGTGCTGACCGTCCTCTGCGTCGTGCTGGTCCTCGGCTTGGCCGCCGCGCTGACGCTCCGGCTCGCCCCGCTCGTGGCCCTTCTCCGGCGGGTGCCCTTGCTGCGACGCGTGGCCGAGGTGCTCGAGCTGGTGCGCAAGCGCGGGCGGCCGCTCCGGCGGAGGCCGGGCGTGATCCTGGCGGTGCTGCTGGCGGTGTTCCTGTACTTCATCCCGTTCGGCTGGGTCTACCAGACCTACTTCCGGGTGTCTGGCGGGCTCGCGGTGCCCTACAGCGCGATCCTGCTCGTGCTGATCGCGATCTCGATCCTGTCCAATATCCCGATCTCGGTCAACGGCATCGGCCTCCGCGAGCAGCTGCACTATCTGCTCTTCGGGAGCCTCGGCATCTCCAAGGAGCTCGCGGTCGGGATCTCGCTGATCATCTTCTCCCAGTTCCTCATCCTGAGCGTCCTGGGCGGGCTCGTGTGGCTTCGGCTCCGCGGCCGCGCAACCTTGACCGGCGTCGCGGGGACACGCTAGCATCGAGCCCGAGGCCCGCCCGTGATCGACATCGTCTACGACGGCCAGTGCGGATTCTGCGTGCGCGCCCTCGGGCGCCTCCGACGGATGGCTCGTCGCGACGTGTTTCGCCTCCACGACGCCAACGACCGTGAGGCCGTCCTGGGGCGCTTCCCGATGATGGCCGGGGCGGACACCGACGAGGCGATGTTCGCCATCGCCCCGGACGGTGAGGTGTCCCGCGGCTTCTTTGCCTTCCGGCGGATGCTGTGGGAGAGCCCATGGCTCTTCCCGCTTCTGGTCCTCTTCTACGCCCCGGGCGCTTCTCTCCTCGGGCCCCGGATCTACGCGTGGGTGGCGCGCCACCGGCGCAATCTCGGCTGCGCGGTCGACGCGGGCGAGCCGGCGCCCCGCCCGCCCGGACGCTGATTGGACGCGTTCCTTCATCCGACGCTCTCGGCGTCCACCCAGTCGCTCTTCCGCTGCGGCTACGGCGTCCTCTTGCTGCTGACCCTGGCCCAGGCCGTGCCGCAGGCGCGGCGCTTCTTCGTGAGCGAGCGGTGGGGCGGCTACGCGCAATCGGATCGGCGCGTGGACCTCGTCCAGAATCGCTACCTGCTGCCGGGGATCATGCTGCTCTGGGCCGTGTGCGCCGCCTGCCTGGTGGTCGGGTGCCTCACGGTGATGGCGAGCCTGGTGAATCTCCTCCTGTGCCGCTACTTCTTCGTCGCCATGCGCTGGAAGGGCGTCCTGCGGGGTATGGGAGCGCCCGGCTTCATGACCTACTGGATCGCGGCGTGCGTCTTCTTCCTCGAGTACGGCGCGACGTACGACCCGAGCGGAGCCGTGCGGTCCGCGGCCGTCTTCATCTTCCGGCTCGACTTCGCGGTCATCATGCTGTGCGCGGGCACCTACAAGTCGCTCGCCGGCTATCCGCGGAACGACGGGATGGAGCTCGGCATGGTCAACCCGTGGTGGGGGTACTGGGGGCGCCTCTACGGACGCCTGCGGCCCTCCCACTGGATCTTCCACACCCTCAACCACCTCGCGTACCTGACCGAGATCGTGGCCGGCCTCCTCATGCTGGTGCCGGCGACCCAGCTTCCGGGGGCCCTCCTGATCTTCGGCAGCTTCGCCTTCATCGCGCTCCACATCCGGCTCGGCTTCCTGTGCGAGATGGTGATGCTCTGCTGCGTCCTCTTCATCCCCGCCGGAGGAGTGGTCGATCGCCTGGTGGCCGCGATCGCGCCGGCCGCGCCCGCCGCGGCGGTGACGGCGGCGCCCGGCTGGCTCAACGCGGCGCTCACCGTCGCGCTCTACGCCTACGCTCTGCTGCTCCCGCTGGCCAAGGCCGGCCAGTACTACAACTTCCTCGCGCGCCGCGCCCTGCCGCGTCCGCTCCAGGCGGCGCTCGACCGCTACGCCAACCTCTTCGGCATCATCATCTGGCGGGTCTTCAGCGTGGACCACACCAACTTCTGGGCCCGCATCTGGTTCCAGGATCGGGCCACCGGCACCCGCACCCAGGCGGCGCGCTTCGGCGCGCTCGAGCCCCGGCGGGGCTTCCGGTATGCGCACGTGGGCGAGTTCATCTGCCTGGTCAGCCTCTTCACCACGCTCAAGTACTACCCGGGCGACTCCGGCCTCTTCTCCGGGCGAGTTCTTCGCTACTGCAGGACACTCGGCTGCCCTCCCGGCGCCGACGTCGTTTTCGAGTACATGAGCGTGCGCAAGGATCGCGGGCACTTCGAGTTCGTGCCGGTCGCCGAGTACACCGTGGATCTCGAGGCCGGCACCGTGACGGAGCGGACGCTGGATCCGTCCGTCTCCGTGCGCGCGGCGAGCCCCGTCTCGCCGGTCCACGCCGGGCTCAAGCCGGGCAGCTACGCTCCGGCCGGCCCCACTCGCTGAAGCGGGTCGACAAATGGCGGGGCCGCGCCGCTAAAGTCGCGCTAGTATTGTGCGAGCGGGCCTGCAACACGGGGCTCGGCGCCGCGATGGAGGGCCTTTCCGCATGACGGTAACGGGAGCGAAAGAGTACGGCCTGCGACCGGGCGCGGAAGAATTCCCGCTGATGGTCGTCATCTCGATCATCTACCCGTGCAACTTCGGCTGCCCGATGTGCCCGTACACCGACGGCAACTCCGAGATTCGCCAGTTCTACCACGAGCACGACGGCGACCTGATGCCGGTCAAGCTCTGGGAGAAGATGGCCGACGAGTGCGGCCCGTACGGCGCCTGGATGCGATGCACCGGCGGCGGCGAGCCGATGCTCCACCCGCAGATGGTGGAGATGATCGAGTACGCCAAGGCGCAGCGGCGCCCGCATCTGGATGAACACCAACGGCAGCATGTTCGGCCCGCTGCCGAAGCACCGCGCAGAAGCTCGAGCGCGTCCTCGAGGCCGGCATCGACCTGATCGAGTTCTCGATGGACGCCGGCGACGCCGGAGACCTACGCCCTCGTCCGCCCGCCGCATCGGCGGCGCCGCCGCGCGACCCGCAGAAGTGGTGGGACGAACCACGTCGGCAACGTCCGCGCGGCGCTCGAGCTGCGCAAGGAATTCCGCAGCGCCGACCCGCATCGTCGTGTCGATCATCCGCCAGGACATCGATCGAAGGAAAGCTCGAGGCGGCGGTCGACTTCTGGATGGAAGAGATCGGCGTCGACGAGGTCATCACGCGCAAGTTCCTGTCCTGGGACGACAACACCACGATCCCGCTCGGCAACGCGCTCGATCCGCATCTCTACAAGCGACCTGCCGACCGAGCGCAAGGAGCCGTGCGTCTGGCCGTTCGAGCGGCTGAACGTCGACACGCTCGGCCGGATCGCGCTGTGCGGCCAGGACATCTCGTTCAGGACCGCCGACGCTCTTCCCCAACGCCAACGACGTGACGCATCAAGGAGATCTGGCAGGGCGAGCGGTTCAACTGGTACCGCCAGCTGCACCTGGAGGGCAAGGGCGCCGAGGCCTGGCCGTGCCGCGGCTGCTCGGCGTGGCTTGCGGGCATCCGCGACTGGGAGCACGGCTGGCTCAAGGTGCTCAAGACCTCCGGCGACCACCTCAAGGAAGTGATGAAGCGGGACCTCGGCGTGGAAGTCGAGGTCTACCAGCCGAAGGAATGAAGCCGCGCCTCTTGGATCGGGAGATTCCCGTGCATCCAGGGCGCGCGGGTCCGGCTGCGGCCCAGCTCGCCGACGCCGAGCGCTACCGCGCCTGGGTCAACGATCCCGAGATCGCCCGGCTGATCGACCGTGCCCGCCCGGTGACCCCGGCGGAGCACGAAGCCTGGTCCGCGCGCTCGTCGCCTCGCCCTCCGCCGCGGTCTTCGCGATCGACCGCCTTCGCGACGGCGAGCTCATCGGGGTGGTCTGGCTCTACGATATCCATCCGCGCCACCGCCGGGCCGAGGTGCGCATCGTGATCGGCGAGAAGAGCGCCTGGGGTGGGGGATACGGGACGGACGCGCTGCGCGTCCTCGTCGGCATCGCCTTCGGCCTGCTCCGGCTCGAGAAGCTCTGGGCCGACGTGCTGGTCACCAATCCTCGTGGGGCGGCCGCGTTCGAGCGCGCCGGCTTCAAGCGGGAAGGACTGCTCCTCGGCGATCGTGCCCAGGACGACGGCCGCGTGGACGTCATCCGCCTCGGGATCCTGCGCGATCCCGCCCGGACGTAGCCATGTGCGGCATCGCCGGTGTCTTCGGCAAGGCCGACCCGGCCACCGTCGAGGTGATGCTCCGCCGTATCGCCTATCGCGGGCCCGACGATGAGTTCCTGGTCTCCGGCCCGCGCTTCACGCTGGGGGCCCGGCGCCTCAGCATCCTCGACGTCGAGGGTGGGCGCCAGCCTCTGTCGAATGAGGCGGGGACCGTCTGGGCGACCCAGAACGGCGAGCTCTACAACTTCCCCGAGCTCCGTCCCGCGCTCGAAGCCAAGGGTCACCATTTCCGCACCCGGACGGACACCGAGATCATCCCGCATCTCTACGAGGACTGGGGTGCCCTGTTCCCCTCGCGCCTCCTCGGCATGTTCGCGATCGCGGTATGGGACGACGCGCGGGAGTGCGGTCTGCTCGTCCGCGATCATACCGGCAAGAAGCCGCTCTACTATCTCGAACGCCCCGGCGCCATCTACTTTGCCTCCGAGATCAAGTGTCTCCTCACGGTGCGAGATCACGAGCGGCGACTGAATCCCGTCGCGGTCCATCACTTCCTCTCCTACAAGCACGTGCCGGGCCCCGACACCGCGTTCGACGGCATCAAGAGCCTGGGCCCCGCCCAGATCCTGGCGTGGTCGGCCCGCGGCGGGGCGAAGGTGTCGACCTACTGGTCGCTCAGCTGGGCGCCGGATCTGGCCTGGGAGCGGATGGACGAGCACGAGATCGCGCTTCGCGTGGCCGCCTCGCTCCGCGAGGGTGTACGCCGCCGGCTCCTGAGCGACGTGCCCATCGGCTTCTACCTCTCGGGCGGAGTGGACTCGAGCTTCTCGACGGCCCTCGCCGCGACCCTGTCGCCGGGCCGCATCAAGACCTTCACCCTGACCTACGACTCCGAGAGCACCACGCCGGGCAAGGACGAGGATCAGCGCTGGGCGCGGGCGGTGGCCGACCAGTACGGCACGGATCACCACGAGGAGCGGCTCTCGGCCGGGAGCTTCGCCGAGGAGTTCCCGCAGATCCTCCGCCACTTCGACCAGCCCTTCTCGGGGGTGGTCTCGCCCTACTTCCTCTCGCGCCTGATCGGCCGCCACGTCCGCGTCGCCCTGTCCGGCGACGGCGCCGACGAGCTGTTCGGCAGCTATCTCTCCCACCGACTCGCCCCGGTGATCGCCGAGTACGTCGGGCGCGGTGGCGCCGTCCTCGACCAGCCGTGGTTCCGCGACAGCCGGAAGCTGGTCGAGACGATCGCGGACCGGGATCCAGCCCGGTGGCGCGCGCGGCTCGCCGTCTTCTCTGAGGCGGAGAAGCGGGAGCTCTACACGCCCGCGTTCGCCGCGGCGGTCGGAGCGGCCTCATCGGACGCGCATCTGGCCGGGTACTTCGCGCGCGCCACCGCGGCGGACCCGCTGAACCAGGTGCTCGAGGCCGAGTTTCGCGGTGTCTTCCCCGACCAGGTCCTGGCCTTCGTGGACCGGCTCTCCATGGCCCACTCCCTCGAGACGCGCACCGCGTACCTCGATCGCGAGTTCGTCGAGCTCGCGGCCTCCCTGCCGGGGCGCCTCAAGATCCGCGACGGCGAGAACAAGCACATCCTGAAGCGCGCCGCATCGCCCTACCTGCCGGCGCCGCTCATCGCCCGGC
>CAVXJS010000020.1:0-11030 GCA_963762145.1 uncultured Candidatus Rokubacteria bacterium | reverse complement strand
ACCGCGGACCGCTTCGCCGCGCTCGGGGTCCACCGCCTGATCCTGATGCCGCCGCGGTCACTCGACGCGGCCGGTCTCGAGCGGTTCGTGGAGAAGGCCGCCCGCGAGCTCCGCTAGGGGGTCACGCGAGGCGCAGCTCCCGGTAGCCGTCGGCGGCGACCCGGTCGCACCACGCGCGGTACTCGGGGGCGGTGCCGCTGTAGCGGGCGATGATGCGCACCTGCTTGCCCTCGACGTTCTGGTTGACGCCGGTCATCCAGGAATCGATCTCGTTGGAGAGCAGGCCCTCCCCCTTCTTCTTCACGAAGCCGGTCCACTCGTCCACCGCCTCGGACCGGGGCTCGACCATCGTCAGGCCGCGGGTGTCCATGTAGCCCAGCAGATCGCGGATCCACTCCACGTTGTACTCGATGCTGCGCGGAATGTTGCCGAGCGCGGTGTGCGGCCCCATCACCATGAACATGTTCGGGAAGCCGTCGACCATGACGCCGAGGTAGGTCGAGAGGCCGCCCCTCCACCGGTCCCGGAGCGTGCGCCCGCCGCGCCCGCGGATATCGACGCGGTCGAAGCCGCCGGTGATGGCGTCGAAGCCGGTGGCGTAGACGATGATGTCGAACTCGAACTCCCGCTCGGCGGTCCGGAGCCCCTTCGGCGTGATCTGCTCGATCGGGGTGGCGAGGATGCTGATCAGCTCGACGTTCGGCTGGTTGTAGACCTCGTAGTAGTGGGTCTCCTGCGGGACGCGGCGGGTGCCGAAGCCGTGGTCCTTCGGGATCAGCATCTCCGCGACCCTCGGGTCCTTCACGCGCTGGCGGATCTTGTCCGCCACGAAGTCGGACATCAGCCGGTTCGCCTCCCGGTCGATCAGCATGTCGCGGAAGTTGCCCTGCCAGATGCCGAACCCCGGCGAGGCGTAGAGCTTCTCCCAGAAGGCCTGGCGCTCCGCCTCGTCGACCTCGAACGTGCCGCGCGGGTCGATGGTGTGCACGAAGCAGGCGGCGGTCTCCTGGCAGCGCTTGAACAGCGCCGGGTAGCCGCGGCGGATCTCGTCCATCTCTTCTCGGGTGATGGGGCGGTTGTGCAGCGGGGTGCACCAGTTCGGGCGCCGCTGGAAGACGGTGAGGTGTCCCGCGGTCTTGGCGATCTCCTGGATCGCCTGGACGCCGGTGGCGCCCGTGCCGATCACGGCCACCCGCTTCCCGCGGAAGTCGACGGGATGCTTGGGCCAGCGAGCGGTGTGATACGCCTCGCCCTCGAATGCCTCGACGCCCGCGATGCGCGGCATGGTCGGAGCGGACAGGGGGCCGACCGCGGTCACCAGGTGGCGAGACCGGTGACGGCTCCCGTCCGCCAGGGTGATCTCCCAGGCGGGCCCGGTCTCGTCGAAGACCGCCGCGGTCACGCGGCTCCGGAGCTGGATGTCCCGGCGCAGGTCGAACTTGTCGGCGACGTGGTTGAGGTAGCGCTCGGTCTCCGGCTGGGACGCGAAATGCTCGGACCAATCCCATTCGTCGAGCAGCTCCTGGCTGAACGAGTAGCCGTAGGAATAGCTCTCGGAATCGAAGCGGCAGCCCGGATAGCGGTTCCAGTACCACGTGCCGCCCACGCCGGTCCCGGCCTCGAACACCCGGACCCTCTGGCCCAGCTCCCGCAGACGGTAAAGCTGGTACAGGCCCGAGATGCCCGCTCCGATGATGATCGTGTCGAGGTCCAGGTCCCGGCTAGAATCCGGGTGCGTCGAGGGGGCCGGCGAGATGGCCATCGGCAGGGCTCGTCCTCCGTTGAAGTCGGGCCGTGCGTTCCCGCCCGCGCTTGGGCACGAGTATACCGCGCGGGCGGACCCGACGATCAGCGAGGGCCGAGGCCCGGAGCTAGTTCGCGCGCTCCGGACGACCCCACTCGATCGCGAACCCCACCCCCGGCCAGCCCGGATTCTCGTGGTCGCCGCCGACGCGGGAGCCCACCGGCGGATTCACCGCGCTCCAGCCCGCCACCCCCGCGCGCCCCGACTTGGTGTCCTTCGACAGTGGCGCGATGAAGTTCGGGCGATCCGGCAGCACCGGGCGGTGCGGCTGAAGATCACGTTCGGGAACCGCCGGCGCGATGCGCTCGCGCTGCGGCGGTGTCGTCTTGAGGTCCATGGACTGCGCCCCCACGGTGACGGGCAGCGTCAGCAGCGGTGCGGCAACGACCAGAGCCACGATGGTTCGGATAAGCATGATCGACCTCCTGGCTACGGTCTTGAGACGCACGCCGCGTGCCGAACGTTCCAAATCCCGATTGCTCAATGGAGACACCGGTTTGGCGCCACGGCCGGCCGGGGTCGCCGCGGGGCGCGAGTAGGATCGACCGGGTAAGAAACTCCTCTTCCCGGGACTCCACAACGCGCTTATGATTGGCGGCACTTCACCGCTCACCTTCGAAGGAGAAGGCCATGACAGCCATCACTCAGTCCGTTGATCTCGATCGCCGCGGCCGCGTGGCCGTGCTCACCGTCAACAATCCGCCCGTGAACGCGCTCAGCCAGCACGTGCGGCAGGGTTTGCGGGACGGCTTGAAGCAGGCGGCGGCCGATGCGGGCGTCGCCGCGATCGTGATCACGTGCGCGGGGCGCACGTTTATCGCGGGCGCCGACATCACCGAGTTCGGCAAGCCGCCGAAGGAGCCGGGGCTGCACGAGGTGCTCGACCTGATCGAGTCCTCGCCCAAGCCGGTGGTGGCCGCGATCCACGGCACCGCGCTCGGCGGCGGGCTCGAGGTGACGCTCGCCTGCCACTACCGCGTGGGGGTGAAGGCCGCGCGCTTCGGCCTGCCCGAGGTCAAGCTCGGCATCCTGCCCGGCGCAGGCGGCACCCAGCGGCTGCCCCGCGTGGTCGGCGTGCCCAAGGCGCTCTCGATGATCGTGAGCGGCGATCCGATCGGCGCCGACGAGGCGCTCAAGGTCGGCCTCATCGACGAGATCGTGGACGGCGACCTGACCGCGGCGGGGGTGGCGTTCGCGGAGAAGGTGGTGGCGGAGAAGCGGCCGCTCAAGAAGATCCGCGATCTCGACGACAAGGTCGGCGCGGTGCGGGGCAAGCCCGAGGTGTTCGCGGAGTTCCGCAAGTCGGTGGCGCGCCAGACCCGCGGCTTCCGCGCGCCCGAGAACTGCATCAAGGCCGTCGAGGCGGCGGTGAACCTGCCATTCGACCAGGGCCTGAAGCGCGAGCGCGAGCTCTTCCAGGAGCTGATCACCTCGCCCGAGTCCAAGGCCCAGCGCTACTTCTTCTTCGCGGAGCGCGAGGCGGCCAAGATCCCCGACGTCCCCGGCGACACCAAGAGCCGCGACATCAAGAAGGCGGCGGTGCTCGGGGCCGGCACCATGGGCGGCGGCATCGCGATGAACTTCGCCAACGCGGGCATCCCGGTCACGGTGGTCGAGGTGGCCCAGGAGGCGCTCGACCGCGGCCTCGGCGTGGTGCGGAAGAACTACGAGGCCACCGCCGCGCGCGGCCGCCTCACCGCGCAGGATGTCGAGAAGCGCATGGGGCTCATCTCCGGCACCACCGACTGGTCCAAGATCGCCGACGCCGACATCGTGGTCGAGGCGGTCTTCGAGGAGATGCCGATCAAGAAGGAAGTCTTCGCCAAGATCGACAAGATCTGCAAGCCGGGGGCGGTGCTCGCCTCCAACACCTCCACGCTCGACGTGGACGAGATCGCCTCCGCGACGAAGCGGCCGGACGACGTCATCGGCATGCACTTCTTCAGCCCCGCCAACGTCATGCGGCTGCTCGAGGTGGTGCGCGGCGAGAAGTCGGCCAAGGACGTGATCGCCACCGCGATGAGCGTGGGCCGGCGCATCGCCAAGGTGCCGGTGCTGGTCGGCGTCTGCTACGGCTTCGTGGGCAACCGCATGCTCCACCAGCGCGGCCGCGAGGCGGAGAAGCTCATCCTGGAGGGCGCGCTGCCCCACGAGGTGGACAAGGTCCTCACCGACTTCGGCTTCCCGATGGGCCCGTTCGCGATGGGCGACCTCGCCGGCCTCGACGTGGGCTGGCGCATCCGCAAGGGCAAGGGCGTGAAGTCGGCGGTGGCCGACCGCATCTGCGAGCTGGGCCGCTTCGGGCAGAAGACGGGCGCGGGCTACTTCCGCTACGAGAAGGGGGACCGCACCCCGGTCCCCGACGCGGACGTGGAGAAGATCATCGTCGAGGTGGCGAGCGAGATGGGGATCACCCGGCGCAAGATCGGCGACGACGAGATCCTGGCCCGGCTGCTCTACCCGATGGTCAACGAGGGGGCCAAGATCCTCGAGGAGAAGATCGCGATCCGGGCGAGCGACATCGACGTGATCTGGGTCTACGGCTACGGCTGGCCGGTCTACCGGGGCGGCCCGATGTTCTGGGCGGACCAGGTCGGGCTCAAGGCCATGCGCGACCGGATGAACGAGTGGCGGAAGACCCAGGGCGAGGACTGGAAGCCCGCGCCACTGCTCGACCGGCTCGCCACCGAAGGCAAGACGTTCACGGGAGCGTGAGCGCCATGCGCGCGCTGGTCACGGGGGCGGCGAGCGGGATCGGGCGGGCCACCTGCCTCCGGCTGGCGCGGGATGCGCAGAAGGCGGGACGGAAGGCGCAGATCGCGGCGGTGGACCTCGGGCCCTCGCCCGCGCTCGACGCGCTCGGCCGAGAGCTCGTCGACCTGGGGGCGGCGATGCTGCCGCTCTCGGGCGACATGGCCACTGCAGACGCGCCCGCACGCGTGGTGGAGGAGGCGATCGCGCGCTTCGGCGGGCTCGATGGGGTGGTGAGCAACGCGGGCGTCAACCGGCCCGGTCCGCTCGTGAGCTACGCGGTCGAGGACTGGGACCGGATGTTCGCGGTGAACACGCGCGCCACCTGGCTCCTCGCCAAGGCAGCCCACGACACGCTCGCCGCCTCACGCGGCGCCATCGTGGCGGTGGCCTCCATGTCGGGCAGCAACGCGCACGCCAACCTCGGGCCCTACGGGCCGAGCAAGGCCGCGCTGATCATGCTCGTCTCCGTGCTCGCGCAGGAGTTCGGGCGCGACGGCGTGCGCGTCAACAGCCTCTCCCCCGGCATGGTGCGCACCGGCATGACCGCGAAGGTGTACGAGAATCAGACGATCGCGGCCGAGCGCGACGCGCTGGTGCCGATCGGGCGCGTGGCCACGCCGGAGGACATGGCGGACGTCATCGCGTTCCTGCTCGGACCCGACGCGCGCTACGTCAACGGCCACGATCTCGTGGTGGACGGCGGCATCACCGGCAACTTCCTGGGCCGCCTGCCGGGGATCTCGCAGATCACGAAAAGTTAGCACTGTCAGCGGCGTGACTGGGGTCGCCTGACAGTGGCCCCGGAGCGCCGTGACACCCCTCCGACGCTCGTCAAGTAGCCGGAAACACTATCTTCTGGGCCCCTCCCGCTTGGCACCCGCCTCGCATACCTCCAGGCCATCCGGAGGTGTTGCCAATGGGCACCATGCTGATCAAAACCTGGACCCGATACTTCAACGCGGACCGCCGCCAGCTTCCCCTGTTTCCAGAGTGGGAACGCATGCGGTGGCTTTCCCCACTGCCGTCGCTGGGCGCCGCGTTCGCGCTCGGCGTGCTGGTCGCGGTGGGCACGCCGTGGTCGGCATCGGATGTGATCGAGCACACCACCTTCTTGATGGAGCCGGCGGCCAAGGTCGAGGAGCCGGCGGCGCCCCAGTACGACCTCGCGGCCATCCCGGCTCACATCAAGGCGGCCGCGCAGCGTCACCGCCTGTCCGAGGAGCTCATCACCGCGGTGATCTCGGTGGAATCCAACTTCGATCACGCCGCGGTTTCCCACAAGGGCGCCCGGGGCCTCATGCAGCTCATGCCAGCCACCGCGTCCATCATGGGCGTCCGTGATCCGCACGATCCCGACGAAAACATCGACGCGGGCGCGAGCCACCTGCGCGCCATGCTCGACACCTTCAAGGGCGACCTGCCGCTCGCCCTGGCCGCGTACAACGCGGGCGAGCAGCACGTGATCCGCCATCGGGGCATCCCGCCCTTCCAGGAAACCCGGCAGTTCGTGGCCCGCGTGCTGCGCCGCATGGGCGACAAGAAGGCCGCCGAGACGATGCTGGCCCGCCCGATCCCGCCTCCGCAGTGGGTCGCGCGCAGCCCGCGCCCGCCCTCGAAGGCACACATGGTCAGCACCCCCGCGGTGTACCCGAGCGCCGCGCGACCGACCATGGTCCAGGTCCCCGCGCCCCGGATCAGCGAGCGGGCGGCCGCCCAGCTCGTGCTGAACGAGCTGGAGCAGCGGCCGAGCGCGCGGACCTGGTCGCCGCTGCCGACGACCATCAAGACGGTCGATACGACGGTGGATACGTCGTCGATGCCGGCCCCGACCGTCCTGATGGGCCAGGCCCCCTAGCCCGCGTTCTTCCCCGCCTGCTCGCGTCCTGCGTTACGATGGCGGCGCCTCGGCGCCGCCATCGGCGCGAAAGGAGCGAGCATGCGATTCGGCGTCTTCTACGAGCACCAGCTACCGCGCCCCTGGGACGACGGCAGCGAGCTGCGCCTGTTCCAGGACGCGCTCGCGCAGGTCGAGTTGGCCGACCGGCTCGGCATCGACTACGCCTGGGAGGTCGAGCACCACTTCCTCGAGGAGTACTCGCACTCCTCCGCTCCCGAGGTGTTCCTGGCCGCCGCGTCCCAGCGCACGCAGCGGATCCGCCTTGGACACGGCATCGTCCTGATGCCCCCGGGCTACAACCACCCCGCGCGCGTCGCGGAGCGGCTCGCCACCCTCGACCTCGTGTCCAACGGCCGGGTGGAGTGGGGCACCGGCGAGTCGGCCTCCCGCGCGGAGCTGGAGGGGTTCGGGGTCACCCCCGCCGAGCGCCGCGCGATGTGGCGCGAGACCACCGAGCAGGTGGCGAACATGCTCGCGCTGAATCCCTACCCCGGCCATCAGGGCAAGTACTTCTCGATGCCGGTGCGCAACGTGGTGCCCAAGCCGGTCCAGAAGCCGCACCCGCCGCTCTGGGTGGCGTGCTCGAACCGGGAGACGATCCACCTCGCCGCCCAGCTCGGCATGGGCGCGCTGACCTTCGCCTTCATCGACCCGGCCGAGGCCAAGCACTGGGTCGACGATTACTACGAGACGTTCAAGCGCGAGTGCGTGCCGATCGGGCACGCGGTGAATCCCAACATCGCAATGGTTACCGGTTTCTCGTGCCATCGGGATGGCGATGAGGCGCGACGGCGCGGCACCGACGGCTTCCGCTTCTTCCAGTTCGCCCTGGGTCACCACTACGTGTTCGGCACGCACCGGCCGGGCCGCACCGACATCTGGGCCAAGTACGAGGCGGTCCGCGCCGAGCTAGACCTCGCGATCCTCGGCGGCGGCACCGGCTGCATCGGTACCCCCGAGGAGCTGCGCGACGCGCTGCGGGCCTTCGAGGACTACGGGGTGGACCAGACCATCTTCATCCAGCAGGGGGGCAAGAATCGTCACGAGCACATCTGCGAGTCGCTCGAGCTGTTCGCGGCCTCGGTGATGCCGGAGTTCAAGGAGCGGGAAGCCGCGCGCGCCACCCGCAAGGCGGAGGAGCTGGCCCCGTACGTGGCGGCGGCCTTCGAGCGCAAGCGCGCGACCGCGGGGCTGGCCGAGCGCGACATCCCCACCTACCAGGCCTACGGCCTCACGGTGACGCAGCCGGTGGACCTCGAGAACATGCCGGAGGCGAACCGGCGGCGGATCCTGACCTTCAAGCGGATGCGGGAGATCATGGAGGGCCGCTGAGGGCGGCATGGCACCGGACACTCCGGAGTCGTCTCCGAATCTAGCCGGCCGCCTTCGACGGGTCGGCGAGATGTTGATCGGACTCTCGGGCTCGCCCCTCCCCACCCACCTCTTCCAGACGCTCGCCGAGCAGGCGCAGGCCGTGGTCCCGCACGACTACCTCGCGGTCTGCCTGGAAGACGTCGAGCAGCAGGGGTACCTGGTGCACTCGCTCACCGGCCTGCCGGGCGAGATAGTGGGCGGCCGCCTCCTTGGCAAGGATGAAGGGCTCCCGGGGCGCACCATTCGCACCGGCCGCGCGTACCTGGTGGCCGAGCTGGACAGGATCCCCGACGCCGCGCCCGATCTCGACGGCGTGCTGGTCCGCGCGGGCCTCCGGGTCGCGCTCACCGTGCCGGTGCGCCGCGGCCCCCAGGTCCTGGGCGCGATCCTCTTCGCCCGCCGCGCCATGCCCTACACCTTCGACGACCTCGAGATCGGCACGCTCGTGGCGGCGGGGCTCTCGGGGGGACTCGAGACCTGTCGGGCCTATCAGGCCCTGGCCGACGACCGGGGCACGCTGGCCGCGGTGCTGACCAGCACCGCCGATGCGGTGGTCATGGTCGGTCAGGACGGCATCGTGCTCCTCGCCAACCCCGCGGTGCGCGCGATGCTGGGCGTGGCGCCGGATGCCATGACCGGCCGCCCGTTCCTCGAGGCGATCACCCACGAGCCGCTGCGGCGGCTGCTCGAGGCCGGACGGCCGGGCATCGCGGAGCTCCCCCTGCCCGACGGGCGCACCGCCCAGGCCAGTCTCGTCGTCGTGACCACCGAGTACGGCGAGGCGGTCGGCCTGGCCGCGATCCTCCGGGACATCTCGCTGCTGAAAGAGCTCGAGCAGATGAAGAGCGATTTCGTCAGCACGGTGTCGCACGATCTGAAGAGCCCGATCATGGCGATCGCCATGACCGCGGAGCTCCTGCTCAAGGCGCCCCCCACGCCGGGCGGCGAGCAGGCCTACCGCGATCGGTGCGAGCGCATCCTGCGCAGCGCGCAGAACATGACCGATCTCGTGACCGACCTCCTGGACCTGGGCAAGATCGAGGCCGGCCTCGAAGGCGCGGGCGAGCCGCTCGATCTCGTGCCCTGACCGCCGAGGTGGTGACGGCCCTCGCCGCGCAGGCGGAGGCCAAGCGGATCGTCGTCGCGATCGAGGCGGCGCCCGTCGCGGTGGTCCGGGGTGCGCCCGCCGCCTGCAGCAGGTGCTGATGAACCTGATCGGCAACGCGGTCAAGTACACCCGCGACGGCGGGCGGGTGCGGGTCGCGGTCGAGGCGCCGGAGGACGCCGAGAGTCCGGTGCGGATCCGGGTCACCGACAACGGGATCGGCATCCCCGCGCGCGACCTGCCGCACGTCTTCGACAAGTTCTACCGCGTGGCGAACAGGGCCACCGCGGGCATCTCGGGGACCGGCCTCGGCCTGGCCATCACCCGGAGCATCGTGGAGGCCCACGGCGGGCGCATCGGAGTGGAGAGCACGGAAGAGGCGGGCAGTACGTTCTGGGTGGAGATCCCGGGCGTTCCGGCCGGCGCGGTCCGCTCCGCCTGAGCCGGCGCTAGACGCCCACCGCGGCCCGCACGGGCAGCCGGAGCGTGACCACCGTCCCCTCGCCTTCCACGCTCGCGAGCTGGATGTCTCCCCCGTGTCTCCGCACGAGGCCGTGGGCGACGCTCAGGCCGAGCCCCTTGTGCTCGCCGGCCTTGGTGGGTGAAGAAGGGCTCGAGCGCCCGCTCCCGCGTCGCGGGCGACATGCCGACGCCCGGGTCCCGCACCTCGCAGTGGACGTGTCGGTCCGAGGCCCGCGTCACGACCTTGATCGTCCCGCCGCGCGGGAGCGCCTCGATCGCGTTGACCAGCACCGCGGTGACGACCTCGATCAGCACCGACGCCTCGCCCGCGACCAGGGGGAGCGGGCTCGACGTGAGCTCGATCTCGATCCGTGGCGCCGCGCCGACGCGCCGCAGCCCGCGCACCGCCTCGATGGCGGCGCGGGCTACGTCGTTGAGATCGAGGGGCGGCGCCGCCGAGATCGTACGGACCTCCGAGGCGACCTGGAGCCGCTTCAGCACGTCGGCCGCCTCCATGACGGTGGCCTTGATGCCAGCGAGCTTCGCGTGCCCGTCGGTGCCCTCGAGCTGCGGGAGCACCACCTGCACCTGGCCGAGGACCTTCTGGAGGACCTGGCGCACGTAGTCGGTCACGCCCTCGGCGAGGGAGCCGACCGCGCGCAGCCGCTCGCTCTCCACCCGCGCGTGCCGGGTGCCTTCAGAGCCGCCTGCGCCTGCTTCCGCTCGGTGATGTCGCGCGCCACCACCAGGTGGCCCACCACCCGTCCATCGCGGGCGATGCTGGTGCAGACCATCTCCACCGGCACGGCCCGGCCGTCCTTGCGCACGATCACGGACTCGAACTCGGGCGTCAGCGTCACCGCGTGCCCGTCCAGCCGCTCCCGCGCCCGCGCCGCGCCCGCCTCGTCCAGCACCGAGAAGACGGAGCGCCCGAGGAGCTCGTCGGTGCGATATCCGGTGAGCTGCTCCCCGAACGCGTTCAGCATAGAGGCCACCGTCCAGGTCGACCAGGAGCAGCGCCTCGGTCATGGCCTCCGCGACCAGGCGATAGCGCTCCTCGGAGCCGCGGAGGGCGCGCAGCAGGGCCTGACGGGTGAGCGCGCGATCCACGGTGGAGAGGAGCTGCGCCGTCCCCACCGGCTTCACGAGATAGGAGGAGGCGTCGCCCGCCATGGCCTCCAGCGCCCCGTCGAGCGAGGCGTGCCCGGTAATAGGATGACCTCCGTCTCCGGGGAGCGCGCCTTGATGCGACGCAGGAGCTCGAGCCCGGAGATGTCCGGCAGGCGACAGTCCACGATGGCCAGGTCCACCGGGTGCTGGCGGATGATCCACTCCAAGCGCGGCCCGGCCGCGATCCACCCGATCGACGTGGTGACCGTGCTCCCCAGGACATCTCCCACGGTGTCCCGGATCACCGGGTCGTCATCGATGACGAGAATGTCGGCGCGAGCGCTCATGCATCCCGAGTGTGCATCCGGGGTGCCACGGGTCCGGCGGCGATGGGGTCGCTGATCTCAGCTACTTGTGGCTAATCGGAAATCCTTTCCGCATGTCCAAACGGACAAGACCGTCCCCGGGCTGACGCAGGGCACGCCGCGGCGAGACGCTCAGCCCTCGGCCTTGACCTCGGCGAA
>CAVXJS010000019.1:0-420370 GCA_963762145.1 uncultured Candidatus Rokubacteria bacterium | reverse complement strand
GCATGTCAGGAAAGAGCACCAGCTCGACAAAACTACTCTTGCCGGTCCGCACCGAATCACCAGTCACGAGTTGTGACTTTTCATTCAGTGGTTTCCACTCGCCGGCGTGACTAAACTCCACACCGGCTTCCACGAAGTTTACTGTTCCGGGTTTGGCCGAGATAACACGTCCCTTGTTAGTGTTCAATTCCTGTTCTGGTGCTTCCACAGTTACGGGATTCATGCCCGCCCTGGCTTTCTTGGTCCACGTATCGCGCTTCAACGATTTGTTTGCTTTGACGAGTTTGTCCGCGCGCTCTCGAGCCCACTTATCAAATCCATCTTCATTACGGACATCGATTTCGTCCATCGCGACGTTTCCATTTGCCACCACGCCGCGGCGTTTCTCTTTGACGCGGTGACCGTTAATCAACGCCTCACCGTCTCGGGCAATTAACTCCGTTCGATCGCCGGTTGAGGACGTTAATTCGATAAATGCCTGGTCGAGTGATGAATACTTCGGCATTCGGAGTGATCACGCGGATTAGCTCGTTGGCTTGCTCATGAGTATAGAAGAAACTCGGTGAACCGCCTCGTTCCAGGATCTCTACACTGATCGTACCTCGATTGAGTTTGAGTCGCGTCTTGTCATGCTCGTCGCTGAAGATCTGGCACTCAGTATTGCTGCCGACGCGCAAAAAGTTTCCCGGTTGTAGCAGCAGTTCAGTGTAACCTTCATCAGTGTAGACGAAATCACCTTCTTCCAACCTCAGACCCGGCTCCAGAATAAACTTGCCTTTGTCCCGTTGATAAATCACGGCGCCCTTAACAGCGTTGGCCCGGATTCCACTCATGAATCCTTCGAAGTCGGTGGGTTGCGCTCTTAAGACAGTTGCGCTTAACGCGATGAGGAGTAATAAAGTTGGCCAACGCCAAAAAGCTGTGCGCGGTGGGGGTAACATCTACAAGTAAACGAGAGCTAAGTTTCTAAAGTTGATAGAAAGTCAGTGAGCAAGTTTTGCGCGACCTGCAAACGATACTTTGCAGTCGAGCGAATGTCGTCGATCGGGAGAGATCTCGCGCAACAGGCTCGCGCAGGCTGCCTGAATGGTTTCAGCGTCGGGCTTTTGTCCGCGCAAAGCGTTTTCTGTTTGCACGCAGCGAACGACGATCGGCGCAACACTTCCGACAGCGATTCTTATGTCCGTCGATTGTCCCTGTTCAATTCGCGCGACCGCAGCAAAACAGACTTTCGAAATCGCCTGCGCTTTTCGCGTGCCGACTTTGCGATAGTAATGCGTCGCGCCTGCGGTGTTGCGCGGCAGACGAATTCGCGCCAGCAATTCGTCCGGAGCGATGTGCATCTGCTTGTAGCCGGTGTGAAAACCGTGATACGGAAGCCAGCGCGAGCCGCGCGTCGATACCAATTCGATTTCGGCGTCGTAGGCGAGCAGGGCGGGAGGCGAATCTGCGGCCGGTGAAGCGTTGACGATGTTGCCACCGAGTGTGCCGCGATTTTGAATTGCGAGGCCGCCGGTTTCACTCGCGGCCTGACACAGCATCGGAAACTCGCTGCGCAAAATCGGATTGTGCCTGAACTTCCGTGTAAGTCGTCAGCGCGCCGAGAGTGATGTGTGCGTCAGTCACTTCGATGCCACGCAGTTCGTTCAAGCTCCAGATGTTGACGTAGTTGCGATGGTCCAGCTTGCCGGCTTCGAGCAGGACCATCAGATCTGTGCCGCCGGCAAATGGTTTCCAAACGCCGGGTTCGTTCTTGAGCAGCGCGAGAGCGTCCGCAAGCGAACGCCGGCGTTGTTAACTGGTAATCTGGAATGAAGGCTCTCACTTCTGATAAGCGCGCACTACTGATTCGAAGATCTTCATGTAGCCGGTGCAGCGACAAAGATTTCCGGCCAGGCCGTTGCGAATTTCAGCTTCAGTTGGTTGCGGGATTTCGCTTGAGCAGATCGACTGCGGCCAGCACCATTCCCGGCGTACAGATGCCGCATTGCGCGCCGCCGTGATCGATGAACGCCTGCTGCACTGCGTGCAGTTCGTCCGTTGCCGGCAACACCCTCGATCGTCGTGATCTCAGCGCCATCAACCTGGGCCACCGGCACCAGACAACTGTTCACGATCTGCCCGTCGATGATCAACGTGCACGCGCCACACTCACCTTCGCCACACCCTTCCTTCGTGCCCGTCAGTGCAACTGCTCCCGCAACACGTCGAGCAGGCGCGCCATCGGAAACACCTCGACGCTGCGCGCCTCGCCGTTAACCTTGAAGCTCGATTGCATAGACATTGCGATTACAGATTTGCAGATCTGCATAAATCATGCGAATCCTGTAGATCTGCACATCCTTCCATCAATCTTCTCGGGCATCAACGGGACGTGGTTGAAACTCACGCCGGTCGCGTTCTCGATCGCATTCAGTATCGCCGGCGCGGCGCCGTCCATCGGCAGCTCGCCGATTCCTTTCGCGCCGCCTGGGCCGTAGGCGTACGGGTTCTCTTCAAAGTAGACGCGAATCGGCGGAATGTCGGCGGGCGTCGGCATGATGTAGTTGGTCATCTGGTTGTTCGCCATGCGGCCGTTTTTCCAGACCACGTTTTCAAACAACGTGAACCCGATCGCCTGCGCCACGCCGCCTTCGATCTGTCCCGCCGCCAGCACCGGATTGATCACGCGCCCGACTTCCTGCACCGCCACGAAATCCTCGACGTGCGCTTCGTAAGTCAACTCGTCAAACGAAACTTCAGCCACGTAAACCGCCCAGGCATAAGCGCCGTACGCGTCGCCCTGATACTTTTCATCGTCCCAATGAACGTTCGGCGGCGGCTGATACTTGACTGAAGTTTTCAGCGGGCCAAACTTCGCGATGTATTCGCGCACAGCTTCTTGAAACTCTGACTGCGTGTACTCCTCCGTTCAACAAGCCGCTGCCGATCAAGCGTCTGCTTCAAACCCAGCACCGCCGACTCAACCAGCTTGCCGACGACCATCGACGTGCGCGAAGCGACCGTCGGCCCACTGTTGGGAACGTTGCCGGTATCCGGCTGGACGACTTCGATCAGATCGAATCGAGACCGAGCGCCTCGGCGGCAATCTGCGAAAAGATCGTGTTGGTTCCCTGGCCGATCTCGGTGCTGGCGGCGAGAATTCGCACCCGGCCTTCGGCAGTCGCTTCAGCGCCGACCACCGATTGCAGATAAACCTCGCCGGAACCGGTAAAGCCCGCGCCGTGCATGAACGACGCGAAGCCGATGCCTGCTTTTTCGAGAAGCGTCCGTTGCTGCGCGATGTTCTCGCGCGCAAAGCGTTCGCGCTTCGCGTGGTAGTCGGTCAACTCAAACGCGCGAGTCGAGCAGTCCGTCCATGTCGACGTTTTCGCGAATCACCTGGCTCGTCGCCGTCGTTTCGCCTTCGTGAATGAAGTTGCGGCGGCGAAACTCTTCCGGGCGTCAGACCAACCGCGTGCGCAACTTTGTCCATGTGCCGCTCGAGCGCGAAGATGCTTTGCGGCGCGCCAAATCCTCGGAACGCGCCGTGCGGCGGCACGTTCGTCGCCACGGCGCTGGCTGTGAATGCGCACGTTGGGACAGAAGTAAGGACCGGCGGCGTGAATCGTTCCGCGCGAAAGCACGACCGGCGACAGCGTGCAGTACGCGCCGCCGTCGATCACGAAATCGATCTCCATCGCCAGAAGTTTTCCGTCTTTCGTGACGGCGGTTTTGTGACGCGTGCGCGACGGATGGCGCTTGGTGGTCGCGACCATGTCTTCGGCGCGGTCGTAGATCATCTTCACCGGCTTGCCGGATTTCCACGCGAGCAACGCCGCGTGGCCGGCAATCAGCGACGGATACTCTTCCTTGCCGCCAAAGCCGCCGCCGGTTTCAGTTTGAATCACGCGAATCTTTTCTTCCGGCAGACCAAACAACTTAACCAGCGCTTTGTGAACGTAGTAAGGACACTGCATCGAGCCCCAAACGGTCACGCCTTCGTCTGGATTCGCGATGGCGATCGCGCCGTTGTTCTCGATGTAGAGCTGTTCCTGCGCGCCGGTTTCGTATTCGCCTTCGACGATGAAGTCAGCGTTGGCCCAGGCGTCGTCGACATTTCCTTTATCAACCAGAAACTTTTTGAAGACGTTGTCTTCGCCCCAGATGATCTCTTTCTTGTGCGAGCGAATCTTCGAGTGAAAGACCGCGGGCAGCTCTTCGATCTCGATGCGCACGTTGCGGCGCGCTTCTTCGAGCAGGTATTTGTCGTGATGAGCCAGCAGCACGATTGGTTCTTCGGGGTGATTGACGAATTCGTCGGCGAGATAGGGCTGATCGTTCAGAATCAGCGCGACGTAGTTTTCGCCGGGAATGTCTTTGGCGGTGACGATGGTGAACTCGTCCCAGGGAATGTCGCCTTCGAACGAGATGTTTTTGATTCGCCCGCGCGGAACCGGGCTGCGCACTGTCACGCCGTGAAGCATGTCCGGAAACGACAGATCATCGACGTACAGCGCCTGGCCGGTGACTTTCTTGCGGCCTTCTTTGCGGGGAACCGATTTGCCGATGGAATGGTCCATGGTTACGGTTTGTTGCCACAGGATTAACAAGATTAAGCAGGATGAACAGGATTTATCTTGCACATCCGTGAAAATCCTGTACTCTATCTAGGCTTTGTTATCACCAACGGATTCGCTTCCAGCTCTCTACGATAAAACACGCGCGGACGTTGCACGGTGCGCTTTCTCGCCTTCACGTAAACGCTATCTCAATCCAACGTCCACGTCCCTGCGCTCATCTTTTCTTCCTGCATCTGCGGCACGCGCTCGGTGGCGAAGTTGAGCCACTCACGCGCAATCACCAGACCATCTTTAGGCGCACTGTCAGCGATAGGCGTTTTCAAGCCTTCTTCAACCAGCGCATAGGTCAAGTAACCATGACCAAGCTGCGCCGCTTCCAGCGCGGCCTGAAAACTCTGCGCCGCCGTCAGGATGTACATTCCTTTTTCGTAAGCGAGTTGGGCCAGCCCTTTTGAATTCATTGGACCACGCCGTTTCTCTTCCGCTTCGAGCGCCTGACCGGAATTGCACGCATCAATGATCAGCAACAGGTGTCCGGCATCCAGCCCTTCGACCGCCTTTTCCAACTCGACGTCGGAAATACTGTGCGCGAGCATGGTCTTCAAACCCTGTTCGGTTAGTTTGGTGCGTTCGCCTGTGTAACCGAGATCGTGAGGTATCAGGTAGAACCGTTGCGCCTGCGCAGTACCGTGACCAGCGAAGTAGATCACGACTGTATCTTCCGGTTCGGCGCGTTTCAGTGCATCGAGCGGACTCGCTTTTAGACTCGGTGGCCCGGCTACGACGTACAAGACGACGAGTCGAGCAGGTGTGCAGGGGGCTTTGCAGATCTTCTGGGACAGCAGCGAGGTGCTGTGGTACTCGCAGCGCGACGGCTACGCACAGCTATACCTGTACGAACTGATATCCGGGCAACTCAAGAACAAGATCACTGACGGCGCCGGCATGGTGACCCGCGTCGTCCGGCATCGATCGCCCCGACTCGCACGATGTGGTACGAGGCGGTCGGCAAGGAGAAGGGGCAGGATCCCTACTTCACCACCTCTATCGAATCGGGCTGGACGGGAAGAACAACGTCTCGCTCACGCCCGACAACGGCACCCACTCGGTGCAGCTCTCGCCCGACGGCAAGTTCGTGGTCGACACCTTCTCACAGGCGGATGTGGCGCCCGAGACCACGCTGCGCGACGCGAAGACGGGCGAACTCATCATGCCGCTCGAGAAGGCCGACATCCGAAGCTGCTGGCAACCGGCTGGAAACCGCCGATGCAAGTGAAGATGAAGTCTGCCGACGGCCCGCCACGACATCTACGGGATGCTCTTCCGGCCGACGAACTTCGATCCGAGCAAGAAGTATCCGATCATCAACCAGGCGTATCCCGGTCCGCAGTCGGGCAGCGTGGGCTCACGCGCCTTCAGTGCGGCGCGCGGCGACCGGCAGGCGCTCGCCGAACTCGGCTTCGTCGTCGTCAGCATCGACGGCACCGGTACGCTGAACCGTTCGAAGGCGTTCACCGACGCCTATTACGGCGCGATGGGACGGCATAACACCATCCCCGACCAGATCAGTGGCATGAAGGAACTCGCGCAGCGCTTCCCGTGGATCGATATCGAGCAGCACCGCGATGTGGGGGCACTCCGGCGGCGGCTTCATCACGGCGGGACGGCTGCTGCGTGCACCGTATAACGATTTCTTCAAGGTCGGGATCGCCGAGTCGGGCAACCACGACCAGCGCCAGTACGAGGATGACTGGGGCGAGCGGTATCAGGGGCCGCTGCAGAACCGGACGGCACGGACAATTACACGATCGAGGCGAACCAGACGCAGGCCGCGGGCCTGAAGGGCCATCTGATGCTGATCCACGGCGACGATGGACAACAACGTGCCGCCGTACAACACGTACCTGGTCGCCGACGCACTCATCAAGGCGAACAAGGAATTCGACCTGCTGATGATCCCGAATTCGGGGCATGGCTTTGCACGGGAACTACGTCATGCGCCGGCGATGGGACTACTTCGTCAAGCACCTGCTCGGTGCCGAGCCGCCGAGGGATTACGTGATCCCGAGTCCGGCCGGCGGTCGCGGACGCGGAGGCGGTCCTTCCCGATAGCGGAACTTTCGTGCGCGTCCCCCTCGTCTCTGTTGATACCTTGTGTCACAAGGTATAAGGTCACGAGCGCCGGATCATGCCGATCGCCAACTGGCAGGAACAAATGCGGAGGGGCCTGCTCGAACTTGCGGTGCTGCTGGCGATTGCGCCGGAGCCGCGTTACGGCCTCGAGATCCTGAAACAGCTGGCCGGTACTGACTTGGTGCTGACCGAAGGCACGATCTATCCGCTTGCTGGCGCGGCTCGAGCGGGAAGCGCTGGTGCAGGGGCGTTGGGTAGAAGGTGAAGGCCCGCGGGCTCGAAGTGACCACCACCTCACGGCCGCTGGCCGCGCCCGCACTCGTCAGATGTGCCTCGAATTCCAGCAATACGTACTCTAGTCCAGGCGCGGCAGGGACTCCAGGCTGCTGCTCCCGCGAGCATCGCCGCGATGAGGGCGGCGAAATCGACGCCGATATCTTTACCGTCGGTGCCGGCGAGACGATATGGGCTGAGGTCGGAGAGCCGAAAGTCGCCGGTGGCCGGATCGATGAATCCTACGTCCAACAAGCTCAGCTCGACGAAGTTGAGCGACGGCAAGGAATCGAGCTGGTTTTGCCCGTTGTCGCCGGAACCGATCAGCACATTTCCCTCCACGAGCGCGCCGGGAAAGTACAGGGCAAGCGCCGGAATCCCACTTATCGCGCTATCCCCTCCGATCCCGAACAGACCGTAATGCGAGCAGATTGTTCGTCAGCACGAATCCCGGGCTGGGCGCATTCGTGCCGAAGATCGCGGAGTGGGTCATCCCGAGCGCCGTGTTGTGATCGATCGTCACGCCCTCGATCGGCCCCACCATGAGCACGAACCTTCCCTGAGGCCCCTCCCACAGGTTGTTCCGCACGAGCACGCGCTGCAGCTGCTGGCTCGGGTTCCCGTCGTCGAAGCCCTGCATCGCGATTCCGCCGGTCACGTTGCGTACCCGATTGTTCGTGAACGTCACGTCCCGCACGGCCGAAAAAGGCGCGGTACCGTCCTGATTCCGGGGCGTGAAGACCACCGCGACGCCGTTCTGAGACTGCTGCCAGTTGTTCTCGAGCAGGTTCCCGTCGATCAGCACGCGCTGTGCGTTCTTCAGCTCGAGCAGGTTCTTGACCGTCCATTCGGTGCCCGCGAAGGAGGGGTCGCCCGCTTTCCAGGACAGCGGCTTGAACAGATGATTCCTCCGGATCTCGATGTCGGCCGGCGAGAGGGCCGGGGCTCTTCGGATCGGCCCCGCCGAACATGATGTTCTCCCCCGACGCCTCGAGACGGTTGTTCACGATCTTGAACGGCCCCGGGCCATTGAAGCCCAGGATGGCCTGCGAGTCGAACCCGTTCACGTGGATCTCCGAGACGTGGGAATCGATGACCGCGCTCTGCGCGCTATTCAGCAGGACGCCGCGAAAGGTGTTGGTCTGCGGCTGCCCGTGGATATAGGACCGGTCGATGATCAGATTGCGGGGCGTGTCCGCGAGCGAGGTCTGCTCCCCCCGAACGCGACGATGTTGAAGATCGTATTCACGCTCGGCGCGACCGAGACGTCCAGGCCGATCAACCGATAACCCTGAGCGCCGGGGGCCGCGGTCACCGTCGGCGCGCTGTTCGGGCTGATCAGCTTGGGCATCGCCGCCGCCTGTGCCGGGGTCACGCGGGTCCCGGGAAGCGCCAGGCTCTCGTCCGGTGCCGCCGACCGCACCGTGATCCAGCCATCCCCGGCCTTCTTTGGCAGCGTGAAATTGCCGACGAACGTCGCCCCCGGGGCGATCGAGACGACGTCGCCCGGCTGCGCGCTGTTCAAGGCGGCCTGCAGGTCCCCGCCCGCTCCCACCTGGATGGTCTGTCCCGTCGAGGGGACGAGTGACGTGTCCACGAACGTGGTGGGCAAGGCCGGCGCCTCCTCCACCCCCGCGATTGGCAGCGCGTGGACCGCTCCGGCCCCGACCAGGAGCCCGCATACAGCCGAGAAGACCGCCGCCATTCGCAGGATGCGCCACGTCATGTCAGGCTCCCTTCGGAGCGCGAAGTCGTCAAGCTAGGTGCAGGAGGCATGCAACACAATCACTCATGCCAAGCCGCCTGGCAAGATGCAATCGGATGCATATGCCTGAAAACCAGTGGTAAATGGGCCGCTGGATGCCGCCGCTGGATGCCGCTCCTGTACCCGCGTCCTTGTAATCGCTCACAAGGTGCTGATACACTCCCAGCCCACGGCCGCCTGAGGAGAAGACAGAGCGCGCCGCCAGAGACCAGGAGTCCCGCCGCCCCGATGACCACCTTGATGCTCCTCGCGCTTGCCGCGCTCACCTTCAGCATCATCGGCGGTCTGATCGAAGGGGTGTGGGCCCGGCGAGCCCGGCGCCGGTTCTACCGGACCGCCTTGCCGACGCTCCATCCGTTGCCGCATCACGGGTTCCGTCGCGTCCGACCCTCACGCTCCGGGCGGGTGCTTCACCACGTCGGGCTGTTTCTCGGGTTCCTGGTCGTTACCTACGTCGGTCTCTTGCTGTTCAGAGCGCTGCACAGCGCCGTCGCGAGCTGGTTCTAGGGGACTGGTTCTCAGCTGCCGCGGCGCCAGCACTCGAAGACGAGTCCCTGGACGACCGAGAGCACCAGGAGCCCCACATCGTTCAAGAGGTACACGGACAGGAACTGAGTCGTGACGGCCCGCACCGCGAGGATCACCGTGAGGCCCACGACGAGATTGGCGACGAAGAAGAGGACCGACACCCCCAGCAGCTCGAGCGCGCCCCAGAGCCCCACCACCAGCCGGGCGCGGGGCAAGCGCAGCCCGCGTATCCCGACGAGCAGCGCGGCCGCCGAGGTTGTGCCAACGAGCAAGACGAGAAAGGCGTGATCCATCGGCATCCGATCACAGGAAGCCCGCGAGCCGATAGTACAGGCGCGCGACCATCTCGATCGCCATCTGCCGCGCGAGACTCAGCCGGTCCTCGGGGCCGCCGCCCAGGCTCAGCACGCCGGACCCCGGGGGCGGCACCACCACGAAGCCCTGCCGCTCGAACGTTCTCACCGCCCGCGGCATGCCGGGGCCGTCGGCCAGGAGCATCACCGTGCGGACCCCGCGCGCGCTGAGGAGCCGGTGAATCTGCACGGCCTCCTCCCGTGTCGTCTGGGCACTCGAGCTGGTCAGGATCGCCGAGGACGGTACCCCGCACTCCCGCGCCAGATCGGCTCGCGTGGACGCTTCATCGCGCGTGCCCGGCTCCGGCGAGCCCGAGAAGACCACCAGAGGCGCGATCCCTTTGCGGTACAGCATGATCGCCTTGACGGTTTCGCCCAGTGACCGCTCGACGAGCATTCCTCCCGGGGTAACCCCGCCGCCGCCCAGGACGACGATGGCCTCCACCGGATCGGCCTTCACCGGCGGCGGCGCCAGCCAGAAGCTCCACAGGTTGACTGCCGGCGTGAACGCCGCGAGCAGGAAGATGAGCAGGGTTGCCCCCCCGAGGACGCGCAGGGCGCGCCGGCTCATGCGTCACCGCGCCTGGCGCGGTCCGGCCTCGCGTAGCGTGCGGAGCGCGTGGCTCCGTGCCAGGAGCTCATCCCCGATGAGCCCGGCGGCGACGGCATTCCCCTCCACGTTCCAGTGCCCCTGATTCGGCTGGGTATTGAAGAATCCGCGCACCGAGACACCGTGTCGTTCCGCATGCGCAAGTATACGCGGCGACATCCGAACGTAGGGGATGCCATGTTTCTTGGCGAACATCTCGAAACGATCCTCCGAGTATGTCCCGGTGTAGCCCTGCGCGCTCAGGTAAGCCAGGCGATTGCGAGCGTCGGGATTCTCCTGCACCGCGGGCCCGATGCTGGCCATCCACAGCTCCGTCCCGTGCCGATGCGTGTCTTCGGCGATCAGGCCCAGAAGCCCCTCCACCACCTGCCAGGCCTCGTCCACTTCAGGCCTGGTCGGAGGCCCAAACCAGATGTCCATCGGGGACTTGTTCTGATCTGGCTCGGCGTTTGTGGAGGCGTCTGCGCTCCGGGTCACATGGCGCAGTGCCCTGAGCTTATCGAGCCCGTGGTCGCTCGCCTGGCGCAGCACGAGCAGCAGGCGATAGCGGTTCATCACGTTCTTGAGGATGCCGTTCGTGCGGCGAGCGGCCGGAGCGGAAGCCGCGGGAGGATGGTTCCGCGGGTCCGGGATGAGCTGGCCGGCCCGCATGATATAGAAGGGCTTCGGCGCCGCGACCGTGTCCAGCTTTCGGCTCGCCGTCGGAACCGAGATCGGAGTCACGAATACGATGACGATCTGGGGCCGAAACGCCCAGACCCGCTCCCGGATCATCAGGTGCTGCTGGGCCAGCGTGTTTCCCCCCTGGGCGAAGTTGAGGACCTCGAACCTGGCGCCGGTCCGGCTGAACTCGCTACTGAGCCGGCGCTCCAGCACCTGGCCCATGGTCTGCTCGAGCGGCACCTGCGTTGCCGCCACCACGGAGTCGCCGAGGAGAGCGATCCGTACGGTCCCCGGCGCAGGCTCGATGCTCCGCTCCCGATCCCGCATGCCGAGACTGTTCATCCGGACGAAATTCTCGCCCTCCTTGACCTCCCAGCCTTCCGCGTACGGACGGTACGTCGTGTAGAGGACCGGATCGCTCTCGTAGAACGAATACTCGTACCGCACCCCGGCCAGACGCAGGCCGCCCTCGAAGAGCGCCACGAAGGCGATCACCACCACCACGGTCGCCAGCAGATCTCTAAAAATTCGCATACACGAAGGGATTCGTCTCCGTCTGCCGTGCGAGGAACAGGAGCGACACGAACACGCACGCCAGCACGATGCAGGCGCCCGCCGACCACTGGACCCACCGGGGCGCTCCTTCTGGCAAGCTCAGGCCTCGTCTTCTTCGGATCGTGTCCGCGATCTCGGCCAGAACGTATCCGGGAAGGGCCACCCAGGCGTAGTGATTCGGCGGTGCGGTGGCCGCCGCGAGCGCCGATCCGGCGTGCTCCAGCCCCGAGGCCAGACCGCCCAGCAGTAGCGCGGCCTCCGTGAACGACGGGGCCCGGAAGAACGTGTCGCTCAGCGCCACGATGTGGTACGTGAAGATCACCCCGACGAAGGTCGCCAGCTTGGCGGACCCGGGATGCCGCCGCCAGTACTTCTGGCGCCGGGGCGCGGTCAGGGCGTCGATCACCAGGACCACCGCGTTCACCACCCCGAAGGCGACGAATCCGAGCGTGAAGCCGTGCCAGACCGCGATCAGCATCATGTTCACGGTCACGCTCACCACCAGGCCATACGTTCCCCAGTTCCGGGTGGCCATCCGGAGGGGCAGGAACACGTAGTCCCGCAGCCACGACGTGAGGGTCATGTGCCAGCGGCGCCAGTACTCACTGATGCTGGACGCCGTGAAGGGGGCGTCGAAGTTCTCCGGCGCCTTCAGGCCGAAGACCAGGCTCACCCCGATCGCGATGTCGGCCAGCCCCGAGAAGTCCGCGTAGAGCTGCAACGGGTACAGGTAGAAGGAGAGCGCGCTGGGTACCGCGTTGTCCGAGCCGAGGTGCCGGTAGCCGTAGTCGACGATCAAGCCCAGGTTGTCCGCCACCACGAACTTCTTGAAGAAGCCGAGGAGGATCCGGGCCACCCCTTCGAGGGTTCTCCCCGGCGCGCTGCCCTCTCCCCGGTCCAGCTGTGGAAGGAAGGAGGACGCCCGCTCGATGGGGCCGGCCATCATCTGGGGAAAGAACGCGACATACGCCGCAAAAGGCACGAAGGCGCGCTCGGCGGGGACCGTTCCCCAGTGGACGTCCAGCAGGTAGCTGATGAGGCGGAAGCTATAGTACGAGACCCCCAGGGGGATGACCAGGCTCGCCCCCGGCGTCAGCACCGCCCGGACCTTGAAGACGACCACGTAGAGAATCAGGGCGGATACCGTGGCCACGATGAGCCGCGATGCCAGCGGCCGGCCCCGGGCGCTCTCGATGTACAGCGCCGCGACGTAACACGCGGCCGTGATCGCGAGCAGGACCGCCGCCATGCCGAGATCCCACGTGCAATAGAACACGTACGAAGCCACGAGCAGGACGTGCGCCCGCCACGCCCGGCCCACCGCGCGAAATACCAGCGCCGACAGGCCGACGAACAGCAGGAACTCCACGGACGACAACTGCATGGGAACGGGGCCTCCTCAGGGGAGCTTCTTGCGGATGCGGTCGGCCAGGTCGCCCACGTTCATCAGCGAGGCGACCTCGGCCGTGGTGAATCGGATGCGGAACTCGCGCTCGATCGCCACGATCAGGGTGATGTGGGAAAGGGAATCCCAGTCGGGAACGTCCTTGGCGGTCATGTCCGCGGTGATGCGCAGGTCCGGGTCATCGAACACGGACCGAAAGATCTCGGTGAGTCGGAGCTGGATGTCTTCGTCCACGGCGTTATCGGTCTCCGTCCGCCGCGACCGTCACCGCCGCGGCGGCGGGACGGATGAACACCTGGCGCGGCTCGTATTGATCGACCTGCAGCATCCATTCGATTCGTCCGTCCGGATGCTCGACGACTTTCTGGAAGTCGAATCGCGCGTAGAAATCCTTGACCATGCCGTTCTTCGCGGTCGGCACGTACGACGCGGTGACGGTGGACATGCCGAGCTCGCGGGCCCGCTCCACCACCTCGTTCATCAGGTATTCCTCGACGCCACGGGTGAGCACGCGGCAGCTCATCAGCCAGTCGGAGATCACGACGACGCCCGCGCCGCGGTCCGGCCGCGCGACGACGACCGAGATCAGCCCGTGATCGCCGAAGCGATCGCGAAGGGTCGCGGTCAGCGGCCAGCAGCCCTCGACATCCTGCATCATCGCTTCGCACTGTGCCTGATTGTGCCGCTGGGTCGTGAGATTGAACTGGTTGCTGCGCTGCAGGAGCTGCGTGATCCGGTTGATCTGCTCGGGCGCGAACCGGCTCACCTCGATGGTCATGTCCAGGGACAGAAGGTAGTCCTCGAAGCTGGCCGCGGTGGTCTCCGCCATTCGCCGCTGAGCTTCCTGGCGGTAGAGCGTCGACCGCGCCGCGTCCTCCGCCGAGAACGCGGTGGTCTCGAACAGGTTCAGCTCCACCAGCGCCTTCACGTAGTCGGCCGGATCCTCCGGCAGCTCCGGGACCATGACCTCGGGACTCATCGCGCGGACCGCGGCACGCTCGAACGGGTTGTCGTCCAGGAAGAGGATCGAGTCCAGGCCGATGTTCAGCGCGTCGCGGATGCGGCGGAGATTGTCCGCCTTGTTTTCCCAGTTGGCCACGAAGACGGTGATGTCTTCGAGCTTGAGGACCATCTCGGCGTTGACCTCGAACGGCCGGACCGCGTTCTCGTGCTCGTTCTTGCTGCACACCGCCAGGAGAATCCCGCGGTTCTTGAGCTCCTTGAGGAAGGACTGGAACCGATGGAACGCCTCCCCGTCACCGTGCGCGGCGATCTGGATGCCGTGCGGGCCGTCGTCGCCGACCACGCCCCCCCAGAGGGTGTTGTCCAGATCGAGGGCGATGCACTTCACGGCCCGGCCCCTCGCCGCGAGCGTCACGTCGACGATGCTCTGGGCCACCAGCGGGAGGTGCTCGAGGGCGGCGGGCAGCTTGGCGAGGGCCCACATGCGCTCGTCGAACCAGGAACGCCGGCCAACCCAGGACGCCAGATGCTCGAGATCGAGCAGCAGGAGGTTGCCGCGCGTCCGCGCCTCGGTCACGATGGCCGCGTTGACGTCGGACACGATCGAGGAGAGCGAGGCCGGAACCTGCCGGTCGTAGTGGCCGAAGATGCGCTCGAACGGGGCGACGAAGGTGGATTGAATCAGAAGCGCCTGGCTGTGCGCGCGGAGCGAGTCCCAGACGCTCGTGAGGCGATCGAGGGTCTCGTCGCGAAAGGCGGTCGCGGATCCGGCGCGCTGGTAGAACTTGTCTCGCAGGGCCTGCACCGTGCTCAGGACGACGACGATCTCGGGCTGGTGCTGGTAGAGGCCGGAGTGCGGGTTCCGGGCCTCGACGTCCGCCGCATCGAAGGGGGCCTCGTAGATGTCGGCCGCGAGCCCGTGACGGGAGAACAGGGCCCGAAGCAGCGGGATCAGATGCTGCGTCGCGCAATCGCCCAGAACGGCGAGTCTGACGGGCTTGTGCCCGGAAGCCGTGACTCGCTTGGCTTCCTTCAGCAAATGGAAGTAGTCCAGGTTGCGGCTCTCACTCATTGATCGACTGCTCCGTTCGCTGTGCGTGCACAGTGCAAGTTATCGAAAACCGCGGTCGCCGGCGAAAAGAGAGCAAGCGCGGTGCCAGCAAAGGAATGCCGCAACCAAGCTAACTTATTGTTTACGCGATGATTACGGCGCGGCATGGAGGGGTAGTTCCCTCTACTGGTTGGGCAAAGATATTCCATCCTTTGGAGATTCTGCGCGGGGACGTCGCCGCGATTCTCGTCGGAGAGCGGAACCTGAGTGAAACCATATAGTTAGGGAATTCCCATCAAGCGCAGGGTTTGCGCGGGCTAAGGGTTCCAAGGCTCGTGGTATTCTTCCCCCCCATGTCGTCCGTCCAGGACCTGATTGGCTGGGTGCAGGAGGGCGAGCGTTTGTTCGGGGCCGTGCTGGGCACCCTTCAGGATCATGAGCGGCAGCGGGCTCAGGCGGACGAGCTCGAGCGGGAGAATCGGCAGCTCCGCGAGAGTATCGAGACCCTCAGCCAGGAGCTCGCGGCCTATCGGACGGAGCGGATCGAGGCGGCCGAGACGCTGAAGGCCATCGCCGAGCACGTCACCCGGCTCGCCACCGTGGCGCTGCAGCGCCTGGGCAAGCCGGGCACCTAGTCCGCTAGTCGCCCTGCCCCACCGCCGCGCGGCTGAAGCGCACCGTCGTGTAGCCGAGCGCGTGGGATGTGCCCCGGGGCTGGCGCCGGTCGGTGCGGCGCCGATCGTGCGCGGCCCGCCGATGCGTCGAGCGCCGATCCCCGGCCCGCCGCTCCATGATGATCTTCACCCCGCGCACGCCCAGGAAGGCGCGCTCCAGGTGGTCGTGGAGGGCGGTCTCCCCCGGTCGGATGACGAAGAGGTACGTCACGTCCGGAAAGGACTGCGAGGGGAGCGCGGCCAGGATGTTCTGGAGGTGGCGCCGGCAGACTCCATGGGTCTCGCTGTCATCGTCGAACGGTTCACGTTCGCCGAGGAAGGCCGGTCCCCCTTCTCGCTGACACCAGGCGCAGAAGGCTCTCAAGGTTCCGGGGATCATAGCATGATCGCGAGATTTTCTCGCGCCGCGTTGCCTCGTCCGGGAACCCGGGTGTAGAGTCGAATTCACGCGCGCGTTCCGCTTCTTCTCCGCGCGCCGGGAGGTAGTGCCGATGACTCGCATCGTGAACCTTGCCGCGGTCCTGGTGGCGCTCATCGCTTCGACCACGTTCGCCCAGACACCTGCACTCGCCCCCGGCGCGGTGCAGAACGGATCCACCGTGAGCCTCGAGTACACCCTCAAGGACGACGGGGGCCAGGTCCTCGACTCCAACAAGGGGAAAACGCCCCTGGTCTTCGTGCAAGGCCAGCGCCAGATCATTCCCGGTCTCGAACGGGAGATCGTCGGCATGCGGCCCGGTGAGGAGAAGAAGGTCGTGGTCGCTCCGGATGATGGCGGCTACGGGCCCGTCGTGCCCGGAGCGCAGCAGGAAGTCCCGAAGGACGCCATCCCGAAGGAGGGGCTGAAGGTGGGCACGCAGCTCACCGCCCGCAGCGGATCAGGCGAAGCCCGCCCGGTGACGGTGAAGGAGATCAAGGACACCACGGTGGTTCTCGATTTCAATCATCCTCTCGCGGGAAAGACTCTCTTCTTCGACGTGAAGGTGCTCGGAGTGCAGGCGCCCACCACGCCCGCCCGTCCCTCGCCCTAGCGCGACCGTGTCCATCCGCCGCGGCGCCCTCTGGACGCTCCTCGCCTCCAAGCTGATCGCGGGCTGGGGCGTCCAGTGGGACATCCAGTGGCACGTGCTGATCGGGCGTGATTCCTTCTGGATCCCCCCGCACGTCATGACGTACGCGGGGGTGGCGCTGGCGGTGCTCGTGAGCTTCGGCGTGCTGGCGTGGGAGACCCTCACGGGAGGCCCCGCTCGCACGCCGGAGGCACCGCCGGCCCTGCGGGTCCTGGGTCTCATCGGAACACGCGGCTTCCACCTCGCGGCCTGGGGTATCGCCCTGACGGTCCTGGCCGCGCCGATCGATGATCTCTGGCATCGGCTCTTCGGCCTCGACGTCACGCTCTGGAGCCCGCCGCACCTGCTCGGCATCGTGGGCGCGGTGATCAACTCCCTGGCCTGCCTGGTCATCGCCCGCGAGGTCTACCCCGAGCGGTCCCGGGCCCGGCTCGCCGCGCTCGTGCTGACCGGCGCGGTGCTCTATGGCGGGCTGCACCTCACGGTCGACCCATCCACCCGCGTGGCGTATCTCCACGGCGGCGTGCTCTTCTACACGCTGGCCATTCTCTCGGCGCTGATCCTGCCTCTGGCCCACGTGCCGACCGCCCGCCTCTCGAACAGCCGCTGGGCGCCCATCGGCCTCCTCGTCGTGCTCATCGGGCTCGGCCTCATCGGTCAGCAGATCGCGCAGACGGGCTTCGAGATCATGCAGCCCGTCTCGGTGATCGACGAGGAGATCACGAAGGATCCGACGTCCCCGATCGCGGTGGCCACCCTGATGGCCCGCAAGGAGGGGGTTCCGGCAGGCCAGACCGGCGGCCGCCGTCACCTCTTCGCTCTGTGGCCCGCGCTCGTGATGGCGCTGGTGGACCCTCGGCGCCGTCCCATCGCCGCCACGCTGGCCTACGGGGCCGCGCTCTTCGCGCTGCTCGCCTGGCGCCTGCCGTCGCGGCCCTCGCTGGCCGCCATGGCCCCCGGCGTCCCCGAAACGCTCGTCGCCCTGCTCCTGACCCTCGCCGCCGCCCTGATAGCCGGCTACGCCGCGCGCTGGCTCTCCAACGCCCTCGCCGGGGGTCAGGTCTTGAATTACGACATTTCGAGGGCGACCATGAGGTCCGACGCGAAGGTCCCGGTATAGACCTCCTCCACCGGCCCCTTCAGCCGGATGGACCAGTCGGGCCGCACGTCCACGGAGAGCTCCCCGCCCGGCATCCGGACCGTGACCAGCCCGTGATCGCAGAGCCCGTTCTTCACCGCGGCGCACGCCACCGCGCTCGAGGACGACCCCGAGGCCAGCGTCCAGCCCGCGCCCCGCTCCCAGATCAGGATGTCCACCATCGACCGTGAGGCCACCCGCGCCCACTGCACGTTGATACGGTTCGGAAACGCGGGGTGATGCTCGACCTGCGGCCCCAGCCGCCGCACCAGCGCCTCGTCGAGGCGGTCCGTGAAGATCACGCAATGCGGGTTACCCACCGAGACCGCGGTGACGAGCAGGGTCTCCCCGGCCACCTGGAGCGGGATCTTCACCGCCTCGCGCTCGGGACCGTTCATGGGGATCTCGGGCGCCACGAACGTGCAGCGGCCCATCTCGACGGTGACCACGTTCATCCGTCCGTCGGTCACGTGGCAGCGGCACTCCACCCGGCCGCCCATGGTGTCCACCGTGAAGGTGTCGCGCTTGGCGTGGCCGTGGTCGTGGAGGTACTTGGCGAAGATGCGCAGGCCATTGCCCGATTTCTCCGCCTCGCTGCCGTCGGGATTCAGGATCCGGAGGCCGAAGTCTCCGCCGGCCCAGGCCGGCACCAGGAGCAGGATGCCGTCCGAGCCCACCCCCCAGTTGCGATCGCAGATCCGCGTCACCTGTCCCGGGGTGAGCGGGGAGGGCAGATCCGCGCCGTTGATGACGATGTAGTCGTTGCCGAGCCCGTGGCCCTTCGCGAAGGGGATCATGCGCGGCATCATACCTTCCCGAGCGCGCGGAACCAATCGCGCACGCGCTCGCCCCGGCCCCGCACGTCACAGGGCAGCCGATGCGCCCACTTCTCGGCGAAGCGCACGCAGCGCCGCCTGCCGCTGGGCCAGATCCTCGCGCGGCGCCACCGGTGCGTTCTCGCCCGTCCGCGTGCCCCCGCCCCGGTGCACGAACGGGCGCGTTCACCACCGCGCAGCGGAGGCCCAGCTCCCGCACCGCGAAGGAGAGGTCGCGGTCGTAGCCGTGAAAGAACCCGTAGCCCTCGTCGAAGCCCCCGGCCGCGTCCAGGACATCTCGCGCGAGGAACAGGCAGACGCCGTCCACCACCGCCACCTCCGCCTGGGGGATCCGAAGCGTCGGCGCCTCCTCGAGGCAGTGCACGATGGTCCGGCCCACGTAGCGGCCGTCACGTCGGAGCCGCTGCACGCCGTAGAGGCCGGCCAGGCCGATGCCGCGCGGCGGACGCCAGCGCGCCCTGCAGACGCTCCAGCCAGCGCGGATCACGCACTTCGGTGTCGTTGTGCAGGAAGCAGAGCAGATCTCCCGTGGCGAGGTGCGCGCCCTGGTTGAGCGCCCGGATCAGCCCCACGTTCTCGTCGTTGCGCAGGTAGCGCAGCGGGACCGAGCGGGCGAGCCGATCCAGATAGTCCACGGTCTCGTCGTCGGAGGCGTTGTCCACCACGCAGAGCTCGAAGGGGCCGCGGGTCGCCTGGAGGCTCTCCACGCACGCCGGGTCAGCGCGGGGTGGTTGTGCACCACCAGCACCACGCTCGTCGTCAAGGCCGCCACGGGAGGGCCGGGGGCCGGCCCGGCGACCGCCTACCGCTCGGAGAGCGGCACGTACTTCAGATCGAGCGCGCCCGAGTAGTCCGACCGAGGCCGGATCAGCCGGTTGTTGCCGTGCTGCTCGAGCACGTGCGCCGCCCAGCCCGCGACGCGGCTCATGGCGAAGATGGGCGTGAACTGATCGGTGGAGATCCCCATGGCCGCGTAGGCCGCGCCCGAGTAGAGATCGACGTTCGGGAAGATGTGCTTCTCGCCGCCCACCACGCGCACCACCGTGTCGAGGATCTGCACCTTGCTCGTGTCGCCCACCTGCTGTCCCAGCTCCAGCGCCAGCCGCTTGAGATGCTTCGCGCGCGGGTCTTCCACGCGGTACACGCGGTGACCGAAGCCCATGATGCGCGCCTTGTCGGTGAGCGCCTTCCGGATCCACGCCTCGGCCTTGGCCGGATCCTTGATCTTCTCGACCATGAGCATGACCTGCTCGTTCGCCCCGCCGTGCAGCGGGCCCTTGAGCGCGCCGATGCCGGAGACCGCGGCCGAGTGCAGATCGGACAGGGTGGCGGCGGTGACCCGGGCCGCGAACGTCGAGGCGTTGAACTCGTGGTCGGCGTGGAGGATGAGCGCAGTGTCGAACGTCTTGGCGGCGAGCGCGGTGGGCTTCTTGCCGCTCATCATGTACAGGAAGTTGCCCGCCAGGTTGAGCTTCGGGCTCGGCGCGATCGGCGCCTTGCCGCGTCGAATCCGCTCCCAGGCCGCGACCAGGGTCGGAAGCTGCGCGGTCAGGCGCAACGACTTCCGCAGGGTCGCCTCGCGGCTGTTGTCGGCCGCGTCCGGATCGAAGGAGGAGAGCGCCGACACGCCGGTCCGGAGCACCTCCATCGGGGTCGTCTTCTTGGGGAGCAGCTTGAGTATCGCGAGGAGCTTCGGCGGGAGCTTCCGGTTCGACGTCGAGGCCAGCGCCTTCAGATGCGTGTCGAGCTCCTTCCGCGACGGCAGCCGCCCCTGCCACAGGAGGTAGGTGACCTCCTCGAAGGTGGAGTGGGCCACCAGGTCGTCCACGTCGAAGCCCCGGTAGATGAGCCGGCCCTTGTGCCCGTCGATGAAACAGATCTCCGACGGAGAGACGACGACGTCCTCGAGACCAGCCTTCAGGGGATTGACCGCGGCGTCCGTCATGGCTCTCTCCGGTTCTCCTTGGGGCGCAGATGGAAACGCCTCCTTCTACCACACGCCCCCGGTGACTTCAAGGCGGCCCAACCGTACACTCGGTGTCGTGCGCGATCCCCGTCCCGCCCCTGCGGTGACCGACTTCTACGACCGTCACCCGATCAACGAATCACAGGTCCTGGAGTCCGCGCGCACGCGCCGCGGACACGCCGGCGGACCGCTCCAGCCGGAGGATCTCTGGGCGTGGGATCAGGACCACTACGGGGGCCTCGGGGCCGTGGAGTCGCTGGCCCGACGCGTGGCCATCGCGCCGGGCATGACCGTGCTCGACGTCTGCGCGGGCCTCGGCGGCCCGGCGCGCTTCCTGGCCCATCGCTTCGGCGTCCGCGTCACCGGCGTGGATCTCACCCACTCGCGGTGCGCGGCGGGCACCCGCCTCACCGCGCTCGTGCGCCTGAGCCCCCTGGTGCGGCTCCTGCGGGCCGACGCGCAGGTCCTGCCCTTCCGCGCGCGCGTGTTCGACGCCGCGGTCAGCCAGGAAGGACTCCTCGCACGTCCCGGACAAGGCGGCGGTTCTCCAGGAATGCGCACGGGTGCTCAAGCCCGGCGCGCGCCTGGCCTTCAGCGACTGGGTCGCGCGGCCCCGGCTCGAGAACGAACGAGCGGCGCCGCCTCGACGAGTGGATGGCGGCGGTCACGCTGCAGACCATCGAGGGCTATCGCGAGCTGTTGACCCGGTCCGGCTTCGCTCTGGTGGAGGCCGAGGACCTCTCGGCGGAGTGGATCGGGATCCTGCGCGAGCGGCTGCGCATGTACCGCGGGATGCGCGAGCAAACCGTCGCCCGCTTCGGCCAGGGGCGCTACGACGAGTACAACCAGCTCTACGCGTTCTTCGTGGGGCTCGTGGAGGCGGGCAAGCTGGGCGGGGCGCGGTTCAGCGCAACAGCCGATCGAGCGTTTTCTTGAGCTCCTTGGGCTCCTTGAGCCGGACGTCGGTGGGCACGATCGTGAGCGCCCCCGGGCCGCCCGCCACCCGTGCCTTCACCCGGTTCCCGCCCTGGGTCACGAGCACGTCCATCGCGGTCCGTCCGTCCACGAGCCCGTAGGTCCCGGCCCCGGTCAGCTTGAGGTCGCGCGCCTCGTAGACCAGGTCCTCGGTCCGGGCCACCCCGTTGGTGATCGTGTAGGTCGCAGTGATGGAGTCGAAGCTGAGGGGGGAGCCGGGGACCGGCCGCTTCCCGCGGCGGGCCGCGTCGATGGTGCCCGAGACCAGATCGGTCAGCGAGAGGGCCTGGCCAAGAGCGTTCAGCAGATCGGGCCCGATCACGCGCCCGCCCCGATGTGAAGCCGGCCCGAGCCATTGAGCGTGGCCAGGGCCTGCGGCGGTTGCAGGGTCGCCTGACCGGTCAGGTCCAGCGGACCGGTCACCGCGTTGCGCTGGCAGAGGTAATCCACCAGCACCGGCTCGAGCTGCACGCCCTTGACCGTGATGTCACGGAGCGTGGCCACCGCGCGGCGGACCCAGCGCCACGGTGAGCCGGAAGGCGACCGTGCCCTTCGCGACCTTGCTCTGCACCGCCTGACTCTCGAGCTGCGGCGGCGCGTAGTGCAGCGGCACCCGGACCTCATCCAGCGTCAGGGACCGGCGCTTCGGCTCCAGGCAGTGCGGCTGCTGCGCGGACAGGGTGAGCCGGTCGAACCCGATCGCTCCGGTGGCGGTCAGCCGGGCCGCGGTACCCGACACCTGGATCCGCCCTTTGAGGGGCCCCGACACGCCGGGCGTCGGGACGAACAGCGCGGCTGCCGGGGCGACGTCACGGCTCTCCACGTCCACCGTTGCCTTGAGCTGCGCATCGCCGAAGGCTCGGCCGGGCGCCAGCGCCCACGGTGGCCTCCGCGAGGGTCAGCTTGACGTTGCCGGGCTGAGCCTGCGCGCTCCCGCTGACCCGCATGGCCTCGCTCGCGGTCGCCTGGGTCACCGTGACGTTGATGGCATCGAGGGTGAACTGGGCGCTCTTCGCGCCCGCCTTCTGATAGTCGACGGCGCCCTTGACGATGCGCACCCGAGAGAGCAGCACCGCGCTCGCCGTGGCGGCGCCGGGCCGTCCGGTGCCCACCCGCGGTTGCCCGGTCGGCGCGGGCGGTGCGCCGCCGCCCAGGGTGGCCACGTTGAGCCGGCCGGTGGCGTCCTCGATCACGTGGATGCGGGGCTCCACCAGCGTGAGATCGGCCAGCTCGACCCGCCCCTGAAGCAGCGGCCGGATCCGGATGCGCATGCGGCCCTCGGTCACCGTGATGAACGGCCCGGGGCCGAAGCCCGGGTCCTCGGCAACCTGCAGGCCGCGGAGCCGGACGGTCGGCAGCGGCAGGGCCGAGATGGAGAGAGCGTCGAACTTCACAGGCCGCCCCAGCGCGTGCGAGGCGGCCTGTGAAGCGTAGGTCTGGATCGCGGGCGTGTCGAGCAGCAGCGGCAGCGCGAGCAGGGCGCCCAGGACGAGCACCACCAGCGCGGCCAGCCCGATCAGCGTCCACTTCAGCATCGACCACTTCACCATCGACCACTTCACATGATTGGTCACGGAATCAGGAGGATCTTCCCCGTCGTCTTGCGGCCCTCCAGCTGGCGATGGGCCTCGGCGGCCTGCTCCAGCGGGAACTGGTGCTCCACCCGCAGCTTGACCTTCCCGTCGCGGATCCAGCCGAGCAGCTCCGTGGAGCGCTGCATGAGCTCCTCGCGGGTGGCGATGTGATGGTTCAGGCTCGGGCGCGTGATGAACAGCGAGCCGCCCGCGTTCAGGCGCTGCAGATCGAGCGGCGGAACCGGCCCGCTCGCCGCGCCGAAGAGGGCCATGAGGCCGCGCGGGCGCAGGCAGCTGAGCCCCTTGTCGAAGGTGCTCGCCCCCACGCCGTCGTAGACGACGTCCACGCCGCGGCCGCCGGTGATGCGCTTGACCTCGGGCTCGAAGTCCTGCTTGGTGTAGAGGATGACGTGGTCGGCGCCCGCCGCCTTCGCCAGCGCCGCCTTCTCCTCGGTGGAGACGGTCCCGATCACGGTCGCGCCGCGCATCTTGGCCATCTGGCAGAGCAGCAGTCCCATGCCGCCCGCGGCGGCCTGCACCAGGGCGGTCTCGCCCTTCTTGAGCGGCCAGGTGGAGGTCACCAGGTAGTGCGCGGTGAGCCCCTGGAGCATCGCCGCGGCGCCGTCCTTGAACGTGAGCTTGTCCGGCAGGGCCACCAGGCGGTCGGCCGGAACCGAGAGCATCTGGGCGTAGGAGCCGATCACGCCGGTCCACGCCACCCGGTCGCCCACCTTGACGTCGGAGACGCCCGCGCCGACCGCGCTCACGGTGCCCGCCCCTTCCATGCCGGGGGTCAGCGGGAGGGGTGCCTTGTAGGCGCCGGTGCGGAAGTACACGTCGATGTAGTTCACCCCGCAGGCCTCGAGCTTCACCTGGGCCTGTCCGGCCGCCGGGGCCGCGGCCGCCACCTCCTCCAGCTTCATGGTTTCCGGACCACCCGGAGCGTGTACGCGAATCGCCTTCATGGCTCGGTCCTCCTCAGACCTTCAGCAAGGTGCGCAGCTCGGTCACCACGTCCTGGCGCTCCATGTAGCGCGCCAGCTCGTTCATCTGCTCGTCGAAGAAGACGATCACGGGGATGGTGCGGTAGAGCCCCTTCTTGAGGTACTGGTCCATGACGTCCGGGTTCGCGTCGCGCAGGAACACGCGCATCTCGACGTCGGGCGCGTCTTCGACCAGCCGGGCCAGCGCGGGAAAGCCCACGAGCGCGTCGCCGCACCAGTCCTCGGTGATCACCAGGACTTTCAGCTTGCGTCCGCGGAGCGCCTCCCGATCGGCGGGGGTGATCTCCGCATCGGCCATTCGCTTCTCGAAGCGCTCCTTGTTGGAGCGCATCTGAGCCAGGTATTGCGGGAAGGTCAGGCCCTCCGCGAACCGTTCCGGGGTCACCGTCGGGGCGTCCTTTCCGCCTCTAGCGCATGGTCGAGAGGTCGACCGTGAACTTGGCTACCACCTTGTCGTCGCTGTCCCGCACCAGGAGCGTCACGGTGTCCCCCGGATTCAGGCCCTCCGCGGGGAACACGTACACGCAGCGCGCGGTGAACTTGCCGTCGTCGCCCCGCAGCGCCGTCCGCTCGTTCTGGGTGAAGGAGGCCTTGATCGCCTGTTGCCGCGCCATCAACGCGGGCGTGTAGAAGCGCGCGAAGTCCGCCTTGGTGCCCCGCAGGGTCGCCCACAGCACGATCTTGCCCTGCTGGTCCTTGAGCACCGACTCGACCTCACGCGGCTTCAGCTCCTTGTCCTGGAAGGCCGAGTTGCGCGCGGCAAGGGCCAGCCGATGAAACGGGGTCATGACCGTGACGACCTGCCCCTCCTCGCCGCTCACCCGCCACTCCCCGCCCCAGCTCTCCGTGGTCACGCTGCGCCGCCCGACCCGCATGGCTTCCTCGCGGTCCGGCGGTGTGAGGGCAAACAGGGCGGCATCGAGGGGAGCAGTGCAGATCAGCGACAGGCAGGCCGCCATCACCGAGCACCACCGCCGGCATGAGCGACCCCGCCTCATGTGCGCGGATTGTAGCACAGCGATTGCGACCTCTCCGACCGGGCGGTATCGTGGGCTCATGCGCGGGCTCTGGCTGATCCTGCTGGGAGTTCTGGTCGGTGGCTGCGCGACCGCCTTCCCCGAGTCCGTCATGCGCACGGTGGACACGCGGATCACCGCCGACCAGCTCGTGAGTCAGTCGGCCGCGCTCAAGGGCACGCGGGTCATCGTGGGGGGCGAGGTCCTCGGGATCCAGCCCCGCCCGGGCGTCACCGAGATCGAGCTCCTGCTGCGGCGGCTCCGCGGCGACGACTCCCCGGAGCGCATCGATAGCTCGCCCGGCCGTGCCCTCCTCCAGCACGCCGGAGTTCCTCGATCCCGCCGTTTACGCCCCGGGCCGGCGCATCACCGTGGTGGGCGAGGTCGTCGGCGAGGAGGAGCGCAAGATCGGCGAGGTCCCCTACCGCTATCCGGTGATCAAGGTCGAGCGGATCCGCCTCTGGCCAAAGGACGTGCTGGTGGGCCCCGCCTACTACCCGTACCCCTGGGGCTTCGGCCCATTCGGGCCTTACTACTACGACCCCTTCTACCTGGGCGCGCGCCGGTACTATCCCGGCTGGTGGTGGTGAGCCGCGCTAGCGACCGACCCGAACCTCCGAGAAGGTCGCGGGGTCCAGGTACTTCGCGGCGACCCGCTGCACGTCCGCGGCGGTGACTCGCGCGATCCGCTCCTTGTAGCGGTCCGGATAGTCGAGCCCCAGCCCGTTCTCCTCGACCGCCCCGAGGAAGCGCGCGAGCTTGTCCGAGGTGTCGAGGCGCAGCGGGAAGCTCCCGATGAGGTAGGACTTGGCGAGGGAGAGCTCCCGGGGCGCCATCGGCTCCCGCGCGAGCCGCGCCATCTCCTCCCGGGTGAGCCGCACGGCCTCCACCACCCCGTCGGTCCGCGTCTGCAGCGAGACGAGGTCCGAGGCCCCGTAGCGCGCCGGCATCACGGAGCTGTAGACGGAGTAGGCGAATCCCCGCTCCTCTCGCACGCGCGTGTAGAGTCGCGAGGCGGACCCGCCGCCCAGGACGTACGTGGCCACCGAGAGGGGAAAGTAGTCCGGGTCATCCTGTCTGATGGTCGGACGCCCGAGGAGCACCGTGGTCTGGGTCAGGTCCCGGACGATCCTGCGCTCCTCGACGGCGGCGATGACCGACGCCTTCGCCACCGCGCCCACCGGCGCCGCCGGCGCGGTCCAGCCGGCCAGGCGCTGCAGCAGCTCGCGGCGGATCTCCGCGACCGTCACGTCCCCCACCGCCACGATGCTGGCCCCGTCCGGCCGGTAGTGCTGCTGGTAGAACGTGCTCACCTGCTCGCGCGTGATCTTCCCGACGGATTCGATGGTGCCGTACGGGGGCCGCCCGTACGGATGCCCGGGGAACATCAGCCGGCTCAGCTCGCGCGCGCGCGACGGTCTCGGGCTCCTGCTCCGCTCGGCGCAGTGACGCCTGGATGTCCGCCACCCTGCGGCCCAGCTCGTCGGGAGCGAACGCGGGCTGCAGCAGCACCTCGGCGAGGAGGTCGAGCCCGAGCGCGAGATCCTTCTTGAGCACCGAGAGCGTGACGGCCGCCCCGTCGCTTCCCGCGCCGGCCTCGAGGCTGCCCCCCACGAACTCGATGGCGCGATCCAGCTCCGGGCCGGTCCGGCGGGCGGTGCCGCGCGTGAGCAGCGCGGCGGTGAGGTTGGCGACGCCCAGCGCATCCGCCGGATCGCGCACCGCGCCGGCGGGCACGCCCACGCGCACCACCACGATGGGGATCGCGGGCCGCTCGGCCACCAGCAGCACCGCCCCGTTGGCCAGGACCTCGCGATGCGCCAGCGGGCCCGCGGCCTGGGCGGGCCCGGCGAGCAGGAGCAGCAGCACGGCCAGGATGACTCGCATGAGGGCCTCTCTCGTCAATCGAGCTGTTTGCGGAACTTGAGCACCGCGAGCGAGAACACGACCGTCCCGAAGATCATCAGCGGCACGAGCGAGGGCCACAGGTACTCGAAGCCCACGCCCTTGAGGATGATACCGCGCACGATTTTCAGGAAATAGGTGAGCGGGATGATCGCGGCCAGGTACTGCGCCCCGGTGGGCATGCCCTCGATCGGAAAGAGCAGCCCGGAGAGATAGATGGACGGCAGGAACGTGAGGAACGCGAGCTGCATGGCCTGCGGCACCGTGCGGGAGGCCGCCGAGAGCAGGATGCCGACGCCGAGCGTGCCCATCATGAATACGAGGGAGAGCGCGTAAAGAAGCGGCAGGCTGCCCCGGATCGGCACGTCGAAGACGTAGTGCGCGACCAGGAGGGCCATGGTCATCTGGCCGAAGGCCACCAGCAGGTTCGGCACGATCTTGCCGAGCAGGAGCTCCCAGCGCCGGATGGGGCTCACGATCAGCGCCTCCAGCGTGCCCTTCTCGCGCTCGCGCACCACCGAGACCGCCATCGCGGTGATGGTGGTCTGCATGAGCAGCGCGCCGATCAGCCCCGGCACGATGAAGATCGCCGAGACGAGATCCGGGTTGTACCAGGCGCGGACCCGCACGTCCACCGGCGGCTCCGCCTGGCGCGAGAGCCGCGTGCCCTCGAGCGTCCGGGTCAGCACCTGCAGCGAGCGCTGGGCGCCGAGCGAGGTGGCCGCGTTGAGCGCCGAGGTCGCCACCTGGGGATCCGAGGCGTCCACGATCACCTGGATCGCCGCGTCCTGCCGGGTGAGGCGCCGGGCGTAGTCGGGCGGGATCACCACGCCGACCTTCGCCTCGCCCGAGTCGATCAGCCGCGTCAGCTCGTGGTGGCTCGTGACGCGCCGGCGGACGTCGAAGTACTGGCTGTTCTCCATCGCCTCGAGAAAGAGCTCCGCCTCGAGGCTGCCGGACTGCTCGAAGACCGCGGTGGGAATGTGCTTGACGTCGGTGTTGATGGCCCAGCCGAAGATGAAGAGCATGGCCACCGGCACCGCCAGCGCGAGCACGAGGGCGAGCATGTCGCGCTTGAGGTGGATGAACTCCTTCACGATGATGCCGAGGAGACGCGAGCCCATCTAGCCCCCTCACCTCCAGGCCCCTCACCTCCGGCCCCTCACCCTGCCCTCTCCCCAGGGGGAGAGGGTGTCCGACGTGCCCCTCTCCCCCTGGGGAGAGGGATGGGGTGAGGGGCGCTTCCGGGGTCGAGGGCGCGGAGCTGCTCGCGGAGGCGGGCCTTGCGCTGCTTGTCCACGAAGGAGACGAAGAGATCCTCGACCGAGGGCTCCACCTCCTGCACCCAGCGGACCTCGAGCCCTTCGGCCCGCAGATGCCCGCTCGACGTCGGCCGGGGTCAGGCGTGGTCTCCGCACCACCAGGCGCAGCACGCGCGCCGACGCGCTGCACCTCCTCGGATCGCGTCCCAGTCTCCCAGCACGTCGGCGGCGCGGCGCAGCTCCGCGGTCTCCACCTCCATGACCGGCTGGCGGAAGGTCGTGGTCTTGATGGAGGCGGGTGAGCCCTGGGCGATCAGCTTGCCCTGGTAGATGAATCCGAGCGTGTCGCAGAGCTCGGCCTCGTCCATGTAGTGGGTGGTCACCAGGATCGTCGTGCCCTCGTCGGCCAGGCGGCGTATCAGGCCCCAGAAGTTCCGCCGCGACACCGGGTCCACACCCGCGGTGGGCTCGTCGAGGAAGACCAGCCGCGGCGCGTGCACGAGGGCGCAGGCCAGGGCCAGGCGCTGGCGGTAGCCGCCCGACAGCGGTGCCCGCGAGCTGACGCTCGCGTCCGCCCAGGTCGGCGAGCTGGATCATCTGGGCGATCCGCGGGCCGGATCGCACGCGGGCACCATGTAGACGCGGGCATAGAACGTCAGGTTCTCGTTCACGTGAGGTCGTCGTAGAGGGAGAACTTCTGGGACATGTAGCCGATCACCGACTTGATGCGCTCGGGCTCGGCGACCAGGTCGATGCCGAGCACCGGTACCGCCCCCTTCGCTCGGCGCGCAGCAGCCCGCACAGCATGCGGAGCGTGGTGGACTTCCCCGCCCCGTTCGGCCCCAGGAAGCCGTACAGCTCGCCCGCGCGCACCTCGAGATCCAGGTGGTCCACCGCGATGTGCCGACCGAAGCGCCGCGTCAGCCCCCGGGTGACGACCGCGTGACCGCCCGGCTCAGTCAATATCGGCATCCGCGGGCATGCCGGGCTTCAGGATGCCCTCCGGGTTGTCCACCGCGATCTTGATCCGGAAGACCAGGTTCACGCCGCTCCTTCCGGGTCTGGACGTTCCGGGCGTGAACTCGGCCTCCGCCGCGATCTCGGTGATCCGGCCGGGAAACCGCCGGGCCGGATACCCGTCCACCGCGACCTGCGCCGGGCTGCCCACCTTGATCCGCGCCACCTCTTCCTCGGGGACGTACGCTCGCACCCAGATGTCGGACGGCTTCATCAGGGTGAGGATCGGCACGCCCGGACTGGCCAGCTCGCCAACTTCGAGGTTCTTCCGAAGGACCACGCCATCAAGTGGCGACAGAATGGTCATTTCCTTGAGTCGGGTCCTGGCCATGTCCAGCGCGTTGTGGGCCTGGGCGAGCTGGCCGCGGGCAGCCTCGACCTGATCGGGACGTGAGCCGGCCTCGAGCAGCAGGAGCTTCTGGCGGGCCGACTTCTCCTGGGCCGCGGCGACCTCGTAGGCCTGGCGTGCCCGGTCCACCTCCTGGGCCGCGATCAGGGTCTGGCGAAACAGCCCCTCGGCCCGGCGAAAGTCGCGCTCGGTCCATTCCCGGGTCGCCGAGGCGCTCTGGAGCGCCGCCCGGGCGTCCTCCATCTCCTCGCGTCGCGCCCCCGCCAGCAGGTCGTTCAGGGCGGACTCGGAGGTCCGCACCGCCGCCTCCTGCCGCCGGACCTCCGCGGCCAGCTCGGTCTCGTCGAGCCTCACCAGGAGCTGGCCGGCGACGACCCGGTCGCCTTCGTTGACGGGCCGCTCGATGATGCGACCCGCGATCCGGGCGCTCACGTCCACCTGGATGGCCTCGATCGTTCCGGTGACGCTCACCGCGGGCTTGCCGTTCCCCGACCCGAAGAGCCGCCCGCCGTAGGCATACGCCAGGCCCAGCACGAGCAGGAGCGCCAGAACCAGGGTGCCCTTGGCCAGCCGGGAGGCCATCGGGCGAACCCGGGACGTCGGGACGCTCACCGGGAGGCCGGGGCGGCCGGCTCCGGGGGTAGCAGAATCGAGACGTTCTTGCGATCGAGGGGGAAGTAGGTGCGCGCCACCCGCTGCACGTCGGCGACGGTGACCGCGCGGATCTTCGGCAGGTAGCCGTCGAGCAAGCGCCAGGAGCCCAGCATCTCGAAGCGTCCGAGCACCGAGGCGCGCGAGAAGACCGAGTCCTGCTGCCAGACGAAGGAGGCCTCGATCTGGTTCCGCGCCCGGGCCAGCTCCTCCTCGGGCACCACCTCCTGCTTCAGCCGCTCGATCTCGCCGAGCAGGGCCTCCTCGACCGCCTCGGGCGTCTGGCCGGGCAGCGGCGCCGCGTAGAACCAGAAGAGCGAGGGATCCAGCGAGAAGTAGGAATAGTCCCCGCCCGCGCTCAGGACCATGCGCTTCTCGTAGGCCAGCTTCTGGTAGAGCCGCGAGGCGCGCCCGGACGACAGCAGCGTGGAGAGCAGCTCGAGCGCGGGGGCATCGGGCGAGGTGTGGTTCGGCACGTGCCACGCGATGTTGACGATCGGGAGCTGGGCCTGCTCGCGGCGCACCACGAGCCGGCGCTCGTCGATGGCGGGCGGCTCGATCGCGGTCACCGGCGGCGGCGCGGGTCCCCGGCGAAGCCCGGCGAAGTGCCGCCGCACCATCGCCAGCGCGGCGGGCGCGCGGACGTCGCCCGCGATGACCAGGATCGCGTTGTTGGGCTGGTAGTAGGCGTTGTAGAACGCGCGGAGCTCGGCCTGGTTGATGCGGGCGATGTCCGACATCCACCCGATGATGGGCCAGCGATAGGGATGCGCCTTGAACGCGAGGGAGTTCATCTCCTCGTACACCAGCCCGTCCGGATCGTCCTCCGTGCGCATCCGGCGCTCTTCGGTCACGACCTTCCGCTCGGAATCGATCTCGGCGGCGTCCAGGAGCAGGTGCCGCATCCGGTCCGCCTCGATCCGCAGCACCAGGTCGAGCTTGTCCGCCGCGATGTTCGTGTAGTAGCTGGTCACGTCCTTGGTGGTGTAGGCGTTGTCCCGGCCGCCGTTCGCCTCGATCAGGCGCGCGATCTGCCCGCGGCCATAGGTGGGCGTGCCCTTGAACATCATGTGCTCGAGGAAGTGGGCGAGGCCGGTCGCCCCCGGCCGCTCGTTGCGCGAGCCCACGCGGTAGAACACCTGCACCGCCACGATCGGGTTGCGCGGGTCGTCCTGCACGAGCACCCGCAGCCCGTTGTCGAGCGTGGCCTCGGTGACCGCGAGCTGCTGCGCCGCGGTCGGCGCCGCGGTCGCGAGCATCAGGCACAGCACGAGAACCAGGAGTGGACTCACGCGACGCACGCTCCATGGTAACACCCGAGGGGAGTGGTCCCCTTCCCCTCCCGGCTCACCGCCCCACCAGCCCCCGTGCTCGAACGAACACCGCGCGAAGCATCTCCCGGGTCAGCTTCCCGGTGAACGTGTTCTGCTGACTCGGATGAAAGCACCCGAGGAGCGTGGGCCCGCAGTCGGGCATCGCCGCAACCGCGCCATGGCCAAATCGCGGCAGGGGCCGCGGCACCGCGAGTCCCGCTGCCCGCCGCGAGCGCAGGTAGGCGTCCCATCCGATCTTGCCCAGGGCGATCACCACCCGGACGTCGGGCAGCAGCCGCAGCTCTTCCAGCAGGAACGGACGGCAGCGATCCATCTCCATCGGTGTCGGCTTGTTCGCCGGCGGCGCGCAGCGCGCGGTGGCCGTGATGTAGGCGCCCTGGAGCTGCAGCCCGTCGCCGGGATCCGTCGATGTGGCCTGATTCGCGAAGCCGGCCTCGTGGAGCGCACGGAAGAGCCAGTCGCCGCTCCGGTCGCCGGTGAACATCCGCCCGGTGCGATTGCCTCCGTGCGCGGCGGGCGCCAGCCCCACGAGGAGCACCCGGGCCGCCGGATCTCCGAAGCCCGGGAGCGGTCGCGCCCAGTAGCGCTGGCCTCGATACCGGCGCGGGGGCGCCGCCGCGACCGCCTCGCGATGGCGCACCAGGCGCGGGCAGATCCGGCAGCGCACGATCCGCCGCGCGAGGACGGTGAGCGCATCGCGTCCCGACTTGTCCTGTGATGCGGATTGACCGACAATCACCCGGGCATGATACCGATCGGCGCCGAGTCATGACAAGCCGCGTCCCCGCGTTGATCGTGCACGGCGGCGCCGGTGCCGATCCGGGCGGCCGCGAGGAGCTTCGCGAGGGCGTGCGCGACGCGGTCATCGCGGGCTGGCGCGCCCTCGCCGGGGGCGGCACCGCGCTCGACGCGGTGGAAGCGGCCGTGCGCCACCTCGAGGACCATCCGCGCTTCAATGCCGGGCGGGGCTCCGTCCTGACCGCCGCCGGCACCGTGGAAACCGACGCGTCCATCATGGAAGGCGACCAGCTCCGGAATGGGGCGGTGGCGGCGGTCTCGGGCGTCCGCAATCCGATCACGCTGGCCCGGCGCATCCTCGAGTCGGGCCGGCACTCGCTGTTTGCGGGGCCCGGCGCCCTCACGCGGGCCGAGGAGCTCGGCGTAGCGCTCTGCCACCCCGGCGAGCTCGTGACCGAGCCGCAGCGCCGGCGTCTGGCCGCCCTTCAGGCCGGCACGGTGGGCGCGGTGGCGCTCGACCGCCGTGGCACCATCGCGGCGGCCACCTCGACCGGGGGCACGTCGGGGAAGCTGCCCGGACGCGTGGGTGACAGTGCCCTCATCGGCTGCGGCACCTATGCCGAGAGCACGCTCGGCGGCGTGTCGTGCACCGGTGACGGCGAGGCCATCATCCGCGTCACCCTGGCGCGGCGTGCGCTCGACATCATGAAGACGGTCGGCGACCCCAGCCACGCGTGCGAGGTCGCGCTGAGCGTACTGGTCGAGGAGGGCCGCGGCCAGGGCGGTCTCATCCTCGTGGACTGGCGCGGGCGCGTGGGCTGGGCCCGCTCGACGGTCCTGATGCCGGTGGGGTTCATGTCTCCCTCGCACGACGAGCCCGAGCTGCCGTTCTGATCGCCCGCGCATGATCGACGCCGCCGACATCCAGGCGGCCAGGGCCCGGCTCGTCGGCATCGTCGCCGAGACGCCCTGCCCCTACTCGGAAACCCTTTCTGCGCTGACCGGAGCCCGCGTCTTCCTCAAGCTGGAGAACCTCCAGATGACCGGCTCGTTCAAGGAGCGCGGGGCGGCCAATCTCCTCCTGCAGCTCTCACCCCACGAGCGTCGGCGCGGCGTGGTCGCGGCCAGCGCGGGCAACCACGGCCTCGGGGTCGCTTTCCATGCGGCCAAGCTCGGCATTTCCGCCGTCATCACCATGCCCGAGTGGGCGCCGCTGGCCAAGGTGACCGCCGCCCGCCGCCACGGGGCCGAGGTCATCCTGCACGGGGAGAACTTCGAAGAGGCGCACGCCCGCGCCCGGGAGATCGAGACCGAGCGGGGGCTGGTCTTCGTCCACCCCTTCGACGACCCGCGGGTGATCGCCGGCCAAGGCACCATCGGGCTCGAGGTGATGGCGCAGGTCCCGGACCTGGAGGCGGTGCTGGTACCCGTGGGCGGCGGTGGCCTCATCGGCGGGATCGGTACGGCGATCAAGGCAGATCGTCCGGCGGTGAAGGTCATCGGGGTGCAGGCCCGGGAGATCGCGGCAATGCAGGCGGCCCTGGCCGGCGACGCGCGCGACCGCCTTCCGGCCGCCCCGACCATCGCCGACGGCATCGCGGTGCGCCGGGTGAGCGAGCAGACGCTCGACCTGGCCCGGCGTCACGTGGACGGCGTGGTGACCGTCAGCGAGGAGGAGATCGCCAACGCCATCCTGCTGCTGCTGGAGATCGAGAAGACCGTCGTGGAAGGCGCGGGGGCTGTCCCACTGGCGGCCCTGGCCAACCGGCGCGTGGCGCTCGACGGCAAGACCGTCGCGCTGGTGGTCTCCGGCGGCAATATCGACGTCAACGTGATCTCACGCGTGATCGAGCGCGGTCTGGTGAAGGACGGCCGGCTCGTGCGACTGCGCGTCCGGCTCCGAGACCGCCCGGGAGCCCTCGCCGCGCTCACCGCCGTCGTGGCCCGCACGCGGGCCAATGTGCTCCGGATCGAGCATGACCGGGCCTTCTCGAGGGCGCCGCTGGGCGACAGCGAAGTGGAGCTGACACTGGAGACCTCCGGCCCCGAGCAGATCGAGGCCATCAAGCGCGAGCTGAATGAGGGGGGTTACGTGGCCGAGGAGGTCAGCCGCGGGTGACGACGGGCCCGCCGCGCGGCGGGCCCGTCTCCCCGCGTGAACTCAGTCCGCGAGCCGGGCGGCTTTGCGCCGCTTCCAGGCCGCGCCGGCCATTCCGGCCAGCGACGTTCCGAGCAGGAGCAGTGTGGCGGGCTCCGGGACGGCCGCCAGGTCCTCGTTGACCGTTCCAATCGTGAAGTCGTCGAAGTTGAACCGGTCGATTCCGACTGCTGTTGTTGAAGGTGATCACGCTGAACGGAGTCGTGTCGGTGACACCGTAGAAGAATACGCCCCCGCTGTTGGCCAGGTGCGGGCTACCGTGTGCGGAACGTTCCCGAACTCGGTCAGGCTTAGCTGGCCCCCGACGTCACCGACGTCGATTCCGTAGAACCCGAACGCGGTCACCGCGGTGTTGAGGGTCAGCGTGAAGCCCTCCCGTCGATCTGAAACAGGTTGGCCCCCGAGATCGGAAAGCCGCCCTGGGTGTCACTCCCCGCCACCGACGACGACGTTTCCCGCAACCGCTGCAGGATTCCGAAGCCGAGGATATGATCGGCGCGGGTGTGTTGTTCCCGATCCCTTCGAGATTGTCTGGGTCGTCTGCGACGAGAGGGTGCAAGGAACTGCGTTGCGCGCCGCGTCGGAGTTCGGGTGGGTTGCGATCTGCGCGCCCCCGTCGGCATTGGCCCCGACGTCCTGGCCGAAGTAGGTGATCGGGGCTGCCTCGGCGGCCCCGACCGACATCAGCCAGCTACTGCGAGACTACTAAACCACTGCTTGGCCAAATTCTTGGTCATAGACTCTCCTCGGGAAGGTCCTAGGCAAATTATGTGCCGCATTGCAACTCTTTATATATCTACTGTTTGGACTGGTAGACCTCTGCACCCGGGTACACCTCCTGTGCCACATATGTGAAGAATGTTTCCTTGTCACGGAAGCTATCTTCAACCCCCACCAGCACGCGTGAAGCGGGTCGCGGTCAGGCCCCCCGGTCCCTCGAGCCATTCCTTGACCGTGCTGTACCCATAACGGAGGGCGGCGCGGCTGGCCTCGAAGCCCATCGAGGGCCCAACCAGGGGCGATGGCTTGGGCTCCGGCTGGACCACCAGGATCTCCACCTCGGGGTGCTGGAGCTTGACCGCGCTGAGCCCGATATTGAACAGGTTGAGGCTCGAGATGTGCCCGGCTTGCTCCATGATCGCGTAGAGGCCGCCCCGACGGATCTCGGGGCCGTCCTGCTCGTTCAGGCACTGCGGCACCGCCGGGTTGAGCGCGACCAGCACGTTCGCGCCCGCGCTCACCGCCAGGTCGGCGTGGCCCGTGTAGCCCACGTCGCCGTCGACGTAGTCCCGTCCCCCTATCCGGTAGGGCTCGAAGAAGCCGGGAATCGCCGAGGAGGCCGCGATCGCCTGCGAGATCGGCACGTCCATCAGATCGCCCTGGCCGAACACCACGCGCTCGGCGCGGTCGAGGGCGATCGCGGCGACGAGCAGCGGACGGGGCGTCCCGCTGAACCGGTTCGAGAGTCCCTTGGCCTGGAACGCCTCGCGCAGATACGCCTCGAGGGGCGAGAGCGAGAAGAAGCCGGCCGGCATGTCGCCGCCGCTGCGCGCGAGCAGATCGGGCCACTCGAGCCGGAAGTCGATGAGCGCGCGCTTGCCGATGGCCCACATGAACTGCGCCACGTTGCGCGTCGCGGCCGCGAACGAGCCCTTGTGGTAGACCGCGCCGCGATTGAAGTTGAGCGGGTCGTCGCGCTCCTCGTCCAGGATCGCGTACAGGTCGCGCGGGCGCACCCCGTTGGCCATGAGCGCGGCGACCACCGAGCCCGCGCTCGAGCCCACGTAGAGGTCGAAATCGTTGGCGCGGAAGCCGGGCAGCGCCTCGTCGAGCGCGGCGAGGGCGCCGACCTCGTACATGCCGCCGATGACCCCGCCGCCGGCGAGCACGAGGGCTCGGCGCTCGGGGCGCTGGCTCCAGCCGAGACGCTGGAGCCAGCCGCGCAGACCGTCGGGAGGGCTCACCAGCGCAGGAGCGTCGCCCCCCACGAGAAGCCGGTGCCGAAGGCCACCAGCATGACGAGGTCGCCCTCCTTGATGCGGCCTTCGGCCAGCGCCTCGTGGAGGCAGATGGGAACGGACGCGCCGGCGGTGTTGCCGTAACGGTCCAGATTGTTGAAGTACCGCGTGGCCGGGATCTGGAAATGCTCGGCGGCCGCCTCGATGATCCGCACGTTGGCCTGGTGGAACAGGTAGCAATCCACGTCGGCCGCCCGCAGGTCATTGGCGTCGAGACACTCCTGCACGACCTCCCGGACCCGCCGCACCGCGTTCACGAAGACGGCGCGCCCGTTCATCCGCGGACGCGTGCGCCCGTCGTCGATCTTCTTCTTCGACACGGGCGGGAACGTGGACGAGCCCCACATCTCGCCGTAGAGGGCGTCCACCGCGGTGCCGTCCGAATGGAGGTGATGCGAGATCAGGCCGAGCGGATGCGCCTCGTCGGTCTCGACGGCCTCGAGCACCGCGTGGCTCATGTCCCGGTGAACTTGGGTGGGCGCTTTTCCAGGAAGGCCCGGACGCCCTCGGCATGGTCGTCGGTGGTGATGCTCTGCGCCTGCGCGTAGGCCTCGAAGCCGAGGGAGGTGCCCAGATCCACCGTGGTCGAGCGGTTCAGCAGGGCCTTGGCGAGGCCGATGGCACCCGGAGGACCCGCCGCGATCCGGGTGGCGAGGGCGCGGGTCGTCGACTCGAGCTCGGCGGCCGGGACGACTCGGTTCACGAGCCCGATCCGCAGCGCCTCGGCCGCGTCGATGATGTCGGCGGAGAAGACCAGCTCCTTCGCCTTGGCCAGGCCGACCAGCCGCGGCAGCAGCCAGGTGCCGCCCCCGTCGGGCACCAGCCCGATCTTGGCGAAGACCTCGCCGAAGCGGGCGCGGTCGGACGCGATCACGATGTCGCAGCCGAGCGCGATATTGCACCCGGCGCCGACCGCGAAGCCGTCCACCATCGCGATCGTGGGCTTCGGATACTCGAACAGGCGAATGATGAAGCGATTCAGCGACTCCACGCGCGCGCGGCCCTCCGCCGCGGTCTGCCGCTTCGCGGCCATGGTCTTCACGTCGCCGCCCGCCGAGAAGTGCCCGCCCCCACCGGTGAGGATGACCACCCGCACGGCCGCCTCCGCCTCGAGCTCCTCCAGCGCGGTCAGGAGCTCGCGACGCATGACGAGATCGAGCGCGTTACGGGCCTGCGGCCGGTTGAGGGTGATCGTGGCGACGCCGTCGGTTCGATCCACCAGGATCGTGCTGTAGCCCATCAGCTCCCTCCCGCCACCGGATGCGGACGCGACGGTATCGGCACCGTGCGACACGCCGGCCGGGCATGCTCGTTGATGGAAAGGCTCAGGATCGCCGCGATCAGCAGCAGGGCCCCGGCCACCCCGAAGGCGGCGCCGTAGCCGCCGGTCACGTCGAACAGGAACCCGCCCAGCCAGGTGCCCAGGGACGCGCCCACCTGGTGGGACAGGAAGATCAGGCCGAAGAGCGAGCCCACCGAGTAGCGTCCGAAGATGTCCCCGGTCAGCGCCGAGGTCATCGCCAGGCTGCCCGACATGCCCACCCCGCCGATCGCGGCCACGACCAGGAGCAGAAACGGGTCCCGCACCAGGAACAGCATGCTGAAGGCGACGATCCGCAAGAGGTACACGGCCGCGAGCACCGGCTTGCGGCCCCAGCGATCGGAGATCAGGCCGAGCATGATCCCGCCGCCGATGGCGGTCATGCCGAGGAACCCGATCGCCGATGAGGCGGCCATGGGGTGAAAGCCGTGGTCGGTCAGCATCGGCACGCCGTGAGCCGACAGCAGGCTCATGGAGAACCCGCAGTTGAAGAGCCCGCCGGTGAGCAGCCAGAACGACGGGACCTGCAGCGCGTCCGCGATGGCGGTGCGCTCGACCGGCGCCGACACGCCCTCTGGCTTCGCGGCGGGCACCCCGTCCGGCTCGAGGCCCAGGCTCTCCGGATCGTCGCGCAGGACCCAGATGGTCAGCGGCAGCATGATCAGCAGCGAGCCGATGCCGAGGATCACGAAGCTCGCGCGCCAGCCGAACCGCAGGATGCACCACATGGCCAGGGGCACCAGGAGCGCCATGCCCGCCATCGAGGCCGAGCCGAGGAAGCTCATCGTGACCCCGCGCCGCTTCACGAACCAGTTCGCGAGCGTGACCGAGCCCATGACGTGCCCGGTCGCGGCCAGGCCCAGCGAGCCGATCACCGCGTAGTACAGGTAGAACTCCCAGAGCGTGGTCATGCGGCCGGTCAGCACCAGGGACCCCGCCATCACCACCGCGCCGGCGGTGCACACCACGCGCGAGCCCATCCGGTCGACGAGCCGTCCGACCAGGGGCATGAAGGCGCCGTAGAGCAGCAGGGAGAGCGCGATCACCAGGGAGAAGGTGCCGCGATCCACGCCCAGATCCGCGGAGACCGGCTTGAGGAAGGGGCCGATCGTGAAGCGGATTCCCGAGGACAGAAACACGATGATCGAGAGCGCCAAGGCCACCCACCACCCGTAGAAGACAGTCGAACCGGCACTGCTCGGCGCCTTTGCCATCACGGCGTCAAGTATAGCTCCACTTGACGCCTTCCCCGGCGTGGTGGATTCCCGGCGCGTGCTATCCTTTTTTCCCATGACGCTCGCGCGCGTCCTCGGTTTGCCGCCCGGCACACCTCGCGCCGTGATCGGGATGGTGCACTTGCGCGCGCTGCCGGGCAGTCCGCGCTGGGACGGCGACATGCCCGCGCTCGTCCGCGCGGCGCTGGACGACGCGCGCGCTTTGGCCGAGGGCGGCGCCGACGCGCTCCTCGTGGAGAATCACGGCGACGTGCCCTTCACCGCCCGGCGGGTGGACGCGGCCACGGTGGCCGGCATGGCGGTCGCGGTCGCCGAGATCCGTCGCGCGCTCTCGCTGCCGGTCGGCGTCAACGTGCTCAAGAACGACGTGCGCTCGGCCCTCGCGGTGGCGTCGGCCACCGGCGCGCGCTTCGTGCGCGTGAACGTCCACGTGGGCGCGGTGGCCGCCGACCAGGGCATCATCGAGTCGGACGCGCACGATACCTTGCGGTACCGGCGGCTTCTCGGGCTGGACATCGGGATCCTGGCCGACGTGCAGGCCAAGCACGGCCTGCCGCTGGCGCCGATGCCCCTCGAGCAGGAGGCACGCGACTGCTACGCGCGCGGGCTGGCCGACGCCCTCGTGGTCTCGGGCGTGGCCACCGGCGAGCCCACCCCGATGGCCGACCTCAAGCGGGTGCGCGGCGCGGTGCCGGAAGCGCCGCTCCTCGTGGGAAGCGGGGCCTCGCCGGAGACGGTCGCCGAGCTGCTCTCGGTGGCCGACGCGGTGATCGTGGGCACGTCGATCAAGCGGGACGGGCGGCTGTCGAACCCGGTGGACGTCGAGCGCGTCCGCCGTCTCGTCGCGGCCGCCCGCGGCACTCGCGCCTGATGGCCCCCTCTCCCTCCCCGAGGGAGAGATACCGGCTTCGCCTCGGCGCCCTCGTCGCGGCGCTCGTCCTCTCGGGGTGTGCCCTGATCACGCCCCGCCCCGCGCCCGATCCCGCGCAGCTCCGCATCGCCGAGCTGCTCCTCATCGGCTTCAACGGAACCCAGGTCGCGGGCAACGAGGAGATCCGCCGCCTCGTCTGCGACGTCAAGGTGGGGGGCGTGCTCCTCTTCGAGCGCTTCGCCGCGTCGGGCCAGCCGCGCAACATGCTGAGCCCGGCCCAGGTGACCGAGCTCACGCGCGATCTGCAGGCCCTCGCGGCCCGCTGCGTGGGCCGTCCGCTCTTCATCGCGGTGGACGCGGAAGGGGGCCGCGTCATGCGCCTCTCGCCGCGGCTCGGCTATCCCCCGACCCTTCCCGCCAAGGAACTGGGCGAGCGCGACGACCCGGTGTTCACCCAGACCGAGGCCCGGCGCATGGGTGAGATGCTGCGCGAGGCCGGGATCAACTGGAATCTGGCCCCGGTCGTGGACGTGGCGGTGAACCCGACCAATCCGGCGGTGGTCGCGCTCGGGCGCGTGTACTCGTCGGATCCGGAACGGGTCGCCGCCCACGCGCGCGCCTTCGTGCTCGGCATGCACGAGGCCGGCGTGCTCACCGCGCTCAAGCACTTTCCCGGCCACGGCTCGAGCCGCGCCGACTCGCACCTGGGCTTCACCGACGTGAGCGACACCGCCCGGCTGCGGATCGAGCTCGCGCCCTTTCGGAGCCTGATCGCGGCGGGCCTGGCGGACAGTGTCATGACCGCGCACGTCTTCAATCGCGGGCTCGACCCATGGGACCCGGCCACGCTGTCGCGCTTCACGGTGCAGCGGGTCCTGCGCGGATGGCTTCACTACGACGGCGTGGCGGTCTCCGACGACCTGCTGATGGGCGCCATCGCCCAGCACTACGGGCTCGACGACGCCGCGGTCCTCGCGCTGGGCGCCGGCGTGGACGTGCTCCTCATCGCGCAGAACACCACCCGGCACGACGACCGCGCCGCGGAGCGCGTGATCGCCGCCATCACCCGCGCCATCGCCGCCGGCACCCTCCCCGAATCCCGCGTGCGCGAAGCCGTCACCCGAGTCGACACCCTCCGCGCCCGCCTCAAGTAGGGGGTCAGGTCTTGAATTACGACATTCTTCTCGCCTCTGGTGAAAGCCGCGGGCGCGGAAATGTCGTAATTCAAGACCTGACCCCAGGCTAGCGGTTGCGGAGGGATTGCAGGAAGCGCTCGACGTCCTGGCGCGTGGGGAGGGCGTCCTGGGCGCCGCGGCGCGTGCAGGTCAGGGCGGCGGCGGCGCTCGCGAGGGGGATGATCTGCTCCACGCTGCCGCCCGCGGCGAGACCGACCGCGAGGGCGCCGTTGAAGGCGTCGCCCGCGCCGGTGCTGTCCACCGCGTCCACCGGGAAGGCCTCGAAGTGCACCACCGCGGTGCCGTCGCAGACCAGCGCCCCCTGCTCGCCCAGCGTGATGATCACGGTGCCCGCCCCGCGCTCGACGAGCCGGCCCGCCGCCTGCCGGCCCGTATCGAGATCCCGCACCTCGATGCCGGTGAGCGCCATCACCTCGCCCGCGTTCGGCGTCAGGTAGTCCACCAGCGCGAGCAGGTCGTCGGACAGCTCCTGCACCGGCGCCGGGTTGAGCACGGTGGTGACGCCGTGCCGCCGCGCCGTCTCGAGCGCCCAGCGGACCACCGGCACCGGGACCTCCATCTGGCACAGCACGACCTCGGCCCAGGCGATGGCGTCCTCCCCCCGGCGCGCCATCTCGACGGTGAGCCGGTGATTCGCGCCCGGCGCGACCCCGATCTGGTTCTGCCCCTCGCGATCCACGAAGATCAGCGCGGTGCCGGTGGCCGCGTCCGGCGTGGTCACGAGCCCGTCCACCCCGATCCCCTGCTCGAGCAGCGCCCGGCGGATCTCGCCGCCCGAGTCGTCGTCACCCACGCAGCCGATCATCCGCACCTCGGCGCCCAGCCGCCGTGCGGCCACCGCCTGGTTGGCGCCCTTGCCGCCGCGGTTCACCAGCAGCGTGCCCGCCGAGACCGTCTCCCCCACGCGAGGCAGGCGCGGCAGCGCGACCGTGAAGTCCACGTTGGCGGAGCCGATCACGCAGAGACGGGGCACAGGCGCTCCAGGACCATCTCCAGCACGCGCTCGACGTCCACGTCCACCGCGACCCGGCAGGTGGACGCGCGCTTCCGGTGCGAGGGGATCTCGCGGCGATCGGCGAGCGAGAGCCCGCGCGTGAGCCGGCCCTCGCACTCGACCTCGACGCACACGGGCTCCAGGGTCACCAGCGAGGGGTCGAGCGCCACCGCCATGGCCAGCGGGTCGTGCAGCACGATGCCCCCGCCCTCCCGCTCGGCCCCGAACGCGAAGCCGTGCAGGGTGAAATCGAGAATGAAGCGGGCGACCCGGTCGGAGCACCGGCGAAGCCGCTCGGTCAGCGCCGTCTGCGCGAGGACCACCCGTCGCGTCACGTCGAGGGGCACCAGCTCGACCGCGAGCCCCGCCTCGAGCACGGCCGCGGCCGCCTCCGGATCCACGTAGAAGTTGAACTCGGCGGCCGGGGTGATGTTGCCGGGCACCGCGATCGCGCCGCCCATGACCACGATGCGGCCGGCCCGGCCGAGCCGCCGGGGGTCCTGCTGGAGCGCGAGCGCCAGGTTGGTCAGCGGCCCCAGGGCCACGATGGTCAGCTCGGCTCCCCAGCGATCTGCCGCGTCCAGAATCACTTCGGGTCCCGACCGCATCTCAATCGCGTAGGTGGGCTCGGGGTAGCGCGGGCGGCCACTGGGCTCCACGAACCGCTCGAGGTTCCCCAGCCCGTCCTGGCCATGCACCTGGTGCGCGGTCACCAGCGCGCGCTTGAGCGGGGCCGGAGCGCCGCCGGCAAGGGGCGGCGGCGGATCGGGCGCGGCGACCGCGAGGATGCGGCGGGCATTCGCGGTCGCGCGATCCACCGAGACGTTGCCGGCGACGGTGGTCACCGCTTCGACCCGCGCGTCGGAGGAGCGCAGAGCGAGCAGAATCGCCAGCGCGTCGTCGATGCCAGGGTCGGAATCGATCAGGAGGTGTCGGGTCATTTGACAGTCCCCGCGGGCGTTCGTATCATACGCGACAGTCCGGCGCAAACTCGGCGCCAAGGAGGAATCGGATGCACATCCGGATCACGTACTGCGGCGAGTGAAACTATCTCCCTCAGGCCTCCAGTTTGCAGGCCGCGATCAAGAGCAAGTACGGCATCGAGTCCGAGCTGCGTGAAGGCGTCGGCGGCATCTTCACCGTCGAAGCCGACGACAAGATGATCTACGACAACCAGGTCACGTACCGCTTCCCCGAGGATCAGGAGGTCTTCGCCGAGATCGACAAGCTCAAGGCCTGATCTCGCGCTCGATACGATCCCGGAACGCCGGGTCGGCGACGTGGAGCAGCTCCCGCGCCCGCCCGGCGTCGCTTTTTCCCCGCAACGCCGCCACCCCGTGCTCGGTCACCACGTAGTCGGCCAGGAAGCGCGGGGTGGTCACCCGGGCGCCCGCGGCCAGCCGCGCCACGATGCGCGAGAGGGTGCCCCGGCTCGCGGTCGCGGGCAGCGCGATGATGGACCGCCCCCCTTCCGCCCGGGCCGCGCCCAGCACGAAGTCGAACTGCCCGCCGATGCCGGTCACCTGCCGGCCGTCCACGCTCTCCGCGTTGACCTGTCCCAGCAGGTCCACCTCCAGGGCCGAGTTCACCGAGACGAAGTCGCCGAGCGCGCCCACCACCTCCGGATCGTGCACGACGTCGGACGGCTCCATGTTGACGAGCGGGTTCTCGTGGCTCCACTCGAAGAGCGCGGCGGTGCCCATGATCTCGCCCACGTCCATGCGGCCCGGATGCAGGCGCTTGCGCGCATTGGTGATCACCCCGCTCCGCACCAGCGGCAGCATGTGCTCGACCAGGAGCGAGTGCACGCCCAGGTCCTTCTTGCCCGCGAGCGCTTCCATCACCGCCTGCGGGATCGAGCCCACGCCGACCTGGAGCGTCGCGCCGTCCGGGACGAGGTCCGCCACGTAGGCGGCGATCCGCCGCTCGACCTCGCCGACGGGGGTCGGCGGGTACTCGAGGAGCGGGTGGTCCACCGGGACCCACAGGTCCACCTGCGAGCGATGCAGGAAGGCGTTGCCCAGGGTACGCGGCATCCGCGGGTTGACCTGGGCGATCACGAGAGGGGCCCGGCGCGCGGCGGACAGCAGGTAGCTCACCGAGACGCCGAGCGACAGATATCCGCCCCGATCGAGGGGCGCGGCGTGGACCAGGACCGCGTCGGGCGCCCAGGGCCCCCCCGCCGCGAACAGGCTCACGGTGTCGAAGTACCGCGCGGGCACGAAGTCCACGTCGCCGCGGGCCGCCGCGGCGGCGAGCCGCGGCGACATGTGCCACGTCGCGAAGCGGACCTTGCCCGCGTAGGCCGGCGCCCCGAACGCGTAGTCGTCGAGCCGGAGCCCGCCCATCAACGTGAGCGGAGCCAGCCGGTCCGCCTGCCGCAGGATCTCGGCGACGAGCGCGCTCGGATCACCGCATCCCGGGGCAAGCAGCACCTTCATGCCGGGGCGGAGACGGCCGACGGCGTCGGCGAGCGTGACCTGCGCGAAAGGGCGACCCATGAAGCCCGGGTAGTATAATCGCCCGCAGCCATTCAGGGGAGAGAGGGAACCATGCCCAAGCTCATGCAGGCCGTCAATCCGCCGAGTCTCCCGAAGCCAGCCGGTTACTCCCACGCCTGGGAAGTCCAGGGCGGCAAGACCGTCTACATGGCCGGGCAGGTCGCGCTGAACCAGGAAGGCCAGGTGGTCGGCAAGGGCGACCTCGTCGCCCAGTTCCGGCAGGTCTGCGAGAACCTCAAGGCGATCGTCGCTGCCCGCGCCGGCCAGATGAACGACATCGTCAAGCTCACCGTCTTCGTCCTCTCCAAGACCGAGTACAAGGCGCGCGGGCGCGAGATCGGCGCGGTCTACCGCGAGTACTTCGGCCGGCACTACCCGGCCATGACTCTCGTGGAGGTCCGAGGCCTCTACGACGACGACTGCCTGATCGAGATCGAAGGCGTCGCGGTCGTCGATTAATCTCCGACCACCCTCTCCCCTGGGGGAGAGGGCAGGGTGAGGGGGAATTCATGCCCGTCCATCCCCAGTGGGTGACGACCGCGTTCGAGTTCGAGGGCCATCGGATCGTGGGCTATCGCGGCGTGGTCCGCGGCATCACGGTGCGGTCCCGCAACCTCATCGTCAACCTGGGCGCCACCATCCAGACCCTCTTCGGCGGCAACATCACGCTCTACACCGAGCTGTGCGAGCGCGCGCGCCAGGAGGCCTTCGACCTGATGCTGGAGCACGCGGCCCAGATGGGCGCCAACGCGATCGTGGCGATGCGCTACGACGCCAACGACGTGGCCGCGGGCGTGACGGAGGTGCTCTGCTACGGCACCGCGGTCGTGATCGAGCCGGTGGCCCGCTAGCGGAGGCTAGGCTGGCGCACGACTAACCCGCGCGAGCGGGTACTCCCAGGCGCCCGTCATGGCCTCCCCGCTCTTCGTCTCGCCCAGCGAAAGGACCAGCTCACCCCCGCGTCGAAAGGGCGTCGTGAATTTGCACCAGGATATCCTCGAGCCCGTACCGGTAGGTCCAGTCCGGATAGTGACGGCGGAACTTCCGCACGTCACTGATGTACCAGATATGATCACCCGTGCGATTGTTCTCTGCATACGACCAGTCCAGTCGCCTCCCCGTGATGCGCTCGCACAGGCTGATCGCTTCCGCCATCGAGCAGTTGCTGAATCGAGATCCCCCTGCGTTATAGACCTCGCCCGGACGGGGACTACCGTAGAAGTGCCAAAACATGTTCACGAGGTCGCGGCTGTGGATGTTGTCGCGCACCTGCTTACCCTTGTAGCCGAACACCGTGTAGTGCGTTCTGGTGATCGCGCACTTCATGAGGTAGGCAAGGAACCCGTGGAGCTGCGTACCCGAATGCCCCGGCCCCGTAAGACACCCCCCCCGAAAGACGCCAGTCTTCATGCCGAAATATCGGCCGTACTCCTGGACGAGTAGGTCGGCGGCGGCTTTGGAGACCCCGAAGAGGGAGTGCGTCGTGGCGTCGAGGCTCATCATCTCGTCGATGCCGTCCTTGTGATAGGGATGGGTAATGTCCACTTCCCAGCGAGTGTCCTCTTCGACCAGCGGTAGATCATTTGGCCGGTCTCCGTAGACCTTGTTGGTGGACGTGAAAATGAACACCGCGTCAGGACAATGCTGACGCGTAGCCTCCAGGAGAACGTGTGTTCCGTTCGCATTGATGGTGAAGTCTGTTATCGGATCCTGCGCGGCCCAGTCGTGAGAGGGCTGGGCCGCCGCGTGGATGACCAGACGGACATCGCGGCCGTACTCGGCGAAGATACGAAACACGGCCGGTTGGTCGCGAATGTCGGTGGAGTGGTGGATGTAGCCGGGCACGGTCTGCTCCAGTTCGCGACGTTGCCACGCGGTCGAAGCTTCCTCTCCAAAGAAGTACCTGCGCATGTCATTGTCAATGCCAACCGTCTTCAACCCCTGCTCGGCGAGGAAGCGCACAGATTCGGCGCCGACCAAGCCGGCCGCCCCCGTCACCACCGCGATGTCCATGTGCCGTTCCCATCCTCTATGTCTGCGGAGACTCAGACGGACTCGCCGCCGAAAATCGGCTCCAACATGTCAAGCGCTCGTTCCTCCGGTACGGTACCCAGCTCTTGTGACACTCCTGCGATACGGCGGCAGTGCTCAGTGGGTTCGCGGGAGCGAAAGACTGACCTGCCCGCCTCAGCCGACGTTGTATACGCGACCGCTGACGTCGAATCCAGCCCACCGGTGACGAGAATTGTCGTCACGTTGCCCGCACCCCGCTACGTGAGCGTCGACTAGCAAGATAAGTGCGACGCCTACTCGAGCTCTGGAAAGGCCCGCGCCTTCGCCTCGGGAACGGCCAGGACGTTGCCGGCCCGGAAGGAGGTGGCGACCGGAACGAGCTCTCCCTGGTGTCCGACCGCGAGAAATCGATACCGCGGCTGGCTCAGACCGGCGAGGAAATCCCGGGCGGCCAGAATCGGGACTCCGAATCCCGCGGCGGTATGCACGTTCACCTCGAAGAGAATGATCGGGGCATCGGGCCGGTCGAGGACCGTCCGAGCGCCGCGGAAGACCAGCAGCTCGGCACCCTCCACGTCGCACTTGATGAACGCCGGCTGGGGAATCGTGCCGTCCGCGACCAGACCATCCAGGAGGCGCTGCTCGCAGGTGTCCGGGCGCGCCTCGCCGTCCACGCTCCGGTCGGTCCAGTCCGCGAGACTGGTCTTCATCGCATCGGTTGAGATGAACAGGGTGCGCTCACCCGTCTCGTCCGACAGCGCATACGGGAGCACCGAAGCATTGCCCAACCCGAGGGCGGTGCGGCGCAGGCCCCGGATGAGCTCCGTGTTGGGCTCGAAGATGAAGAGTCGGCCTCGTGGGCCCAGCAGCGCGGAGAGCAGAACCGAGTGGACGCCGATGTTTGCGCCGATGTCCAGCGCGACGTCACCGGGAGCGACGACACGCCTCATGACGGCTTGCTCGGCCGGTTCCCAGGGGGCACGGGTCCATGGCTCACCCTCCAGGAGGTACCGTGCGTGGGGGGACCGGAGATCCACGTAGAGCGGAGCGCAGCCCTGGATCCGGATGGGCACCGACCAAAGGGATCTGAGGTGGCGGGTAGCCAGCGCGGTCAGCCGGGTTCGTCCCCGTAGAGAGCTTCGCAGATACCACTGAAGGACCCGTGCCAGCAGCATCGTCTAGTCACCATAGCTCGGCTCGCACGAGAGCGGAAGGCGAGTCTTGAACGTGTCGGGCCGGGACGATACTCTCGGGCGGAGCAGACCCACGGTGGCCCAGAGGGAGGAGACATATATGAGCACCAGTCGGCGACAGTTCCTGAGCGGCGCCGTGGGCGGTCTCGTGGCCGCCGGGGTGGCGGGTCACACGCGGCAGGCCCGAGCTCAGGCCACGCCCGCCAGGATCAAGCCGGGCGGGCGTGACGTCCTCCTCGTGGTGGACGTCCAGAACGACTTCATCCCGGGCGGGGCCCTGGCGGTGAAGGAGGGCGACCAGATCGTCCCGCTCGTGAATCAGATCGCGGCGGGCTTCGAGCACGTGATCATGACCCAGGACTGGCACACCCCGGGTCACATCTCGTTTGCCTCGGCGCATCCCGGCAAGAAGCCGTTCGAGACCACCAAGCTCGCCTACGGCGTCCAGGTGCTCTGGCCGGATCACTGCGTGCAGGGCACGCCCGGTGCCGACTTCCACAAGGACCTCAAGATCCCCCACGCCGAGCTGGTCATCCGCAAGGGTTATCGCAAGCAGATGGACTCCTACTCGGCCTTCTTCGAGGCCGACGGCAAGGCGACGACCGGGCTGAGCGGCTATGTTCGCGACCGCGGCTTTCGCCAGGTGTTCCTGGTGGGCCTCGCGACCGACTTCTGCGTCTGCTGGTCGGCGCTGGACGCGCGCAAGGTCGGCCTGGGCGCGCTGGTGATCGAGGACGCCTGTCGCGGCATCGACACCAATGGGTCTCTGGCCAAGGCGTGGGACCAGATGAAGAAGGCCGGGGTGAAGCGCATCCGCTCGGCCGACCTGACGGTCTAGGGTCGTGAAGCGCCGCGGCGCGGCCGTCCTGGCGCTCGCGGTGACCGGCGTTCTGGCCGGGCTCCCGGGCCCGATGATACCCGGCTCCCCCGCCGGCCTGGCCCGGGCCGAGCACCAGGTCTCGTATCGCTACGTCGTGCTCGGCTACGTCGTCGACGCCGAGAACCGGGGCCGGCGCGGCGTGCGGGTGGAGCTGCTCCGGGAGAAGACCGGGTTCTCCTACCTGGGCGAGACGGACGCCGACGGCTTCTACGTGATCATCGCGCGCCTGGGCGACGAGAGCGCGGGCGAGACCCTGCACCTCCGCGCCGAGAGCCAGGCGATGACCGTGACCGTGCGCTTCAATCCGGCCGACCACGCCACCGAGCGCGGCACGCGCGTGGACTTCACGGCTCGCCGACCCGTCGAGAGCCCGACCTCCTTCGCGGGGACGCTCAAGCGGTATCTGGCCCAGTGAGCACAGGATCGTTTCTATTCGGGAGTCCGGACAGTTGGACGCTTCTGGTTATGGTTCTTCTTCAAGGACGTGGACGTGGTCCGCGTCGACATCGTGCCGGCCTCCGGGCCGGTGCTCCTCTGCATCAACCACCCCAACAACCTGATCGACTCCCTGCTGGTCAGCGGGGTCCTGCCGCGGAAGGTTCACTACCTGGCGACCGCGGCCCTGTTCCGCAACCCGCTCGTGGCCCGCTTCCTCGCCGCCTGCGGGGCGATCCCCGTCTACCGCAGGCAGGACGATCCCGACAAGATGGACCGGAACGCCGACGCCTTCGCCGCCTGCTTCCGTGCGCTCGAGCGGGGGCAGCTGGTCGGGATCTACCCGGAGGGCACGACCCATTCGGAGAGCCGCGTCCAGCGGATCAAGACCGGGGCCGCGCGCATCGCCCTGGACTACCAGGCCGCCGGGCGCGGGGCGCCGCTCACCCTGATCCCGGTGGGTATCACGTTCGAGGCGCGCAAGGCCTTCCGCGGCCAGGTGCGGGTCTCGTTCGGAGAGCCCATCCCGCTGGCGCCGTACGCGCCCGTGTACCGGGATGAGCCCGCCAAGGCGGTCGAGGCCCTCACCACGACGATCCAGTGGGGCATGGAGGCCGAGATCCTCAACGTGGGGCGCCCGGAGCGGCAGGAGCTGATCCGCGCCGTGGACGAGATCTACCGGAGCGACCTGATCCGCGAGCTGCAGGAGGAGCGCGGCCTCGGGGCGCGCCAGATCGACCCCCTGCGGCTCTCGCGCGCGATCGCGGACGCGGCGGCGCACTTCGAGGAGCGCGATCCCGAGCGGGTCGCGCGCCTCTGGACAGCGGTACAGAAGTATCGGGCCCTCCTGGCCGCCTACCAGGTCCGGGACCAGGCGGTCCGCAGTCGCGCCCATCGTCCGGCCCCGCGGGCCCGCCTGCGGCACTCGTGGGAGGCGTCCATCGGCCTCCCGTTCTTCGCCTACGGCCTGGTCGTGAACGGCCTGCCGTACCTCCTGCCGCGCTGGCTCGCGCGCCGTACCGCACGCAAGGAGACGGACTACGCCACGACGCGCCTCCTCGCCAGCATCGTGGCGTTCCCGGTCTTCTGGGCGCTCGAGGTCTGGATCGTGTGGCGGCTCCTGGGCCCCGCGTGGGCGCTCGGGTTCGCGCTCTCGCTGCCGGTGAGCGGCCTCCTCGCGTATCGCTATCTCGGGGGGGTCGGTCGGCTACGGAACCAGCTTCGCTTCGGCGTGCTCTCCCTCACCCACCGCCAGTCCGCCACGCGGCTCCTGGCGGAGCGGCAGGCCCTCGTGGCCGAGCTGGAGCGGGCCAGGGACGATTACCTGGCCGCGACGCGGGGGAGCAGCTTTTGATCCACCGCCTGGAGGAGCTGTCCACCCCACAGCTCGACGCGCTCGACCGGGCCCGCACCGTGGTGATCCTGACCGTGAGTCCACTCGAGACCCACGGCCCCCATCTCCCGGTCGGAGTGGACGCCTTCACCGCGCGCCACTTCAGCGAGTCCATCGCGGAGCGGCTCGTGCAGGGGCGGCCCGGCTGGGCGGTGGTGCTGGCGCCCACGCTCCACCTGGGCTCCTTCACGTTCGACTCGGTGGGCACGGTCGCCGTCCGGCAGCGCGTCGTCCGCGACGCGGTGGTGGACTACGGCTCGGCCCTGGGCCGGGCCGGCTTCCGCCACGTGCTCGTGTCCAACGGGCACGGGGGCCCGGGGCACCTGGTCGCGCTGGAGGAGGCGGCGGCCATCGTGTCCCGCCGTCACCGCATCACGATGGCCTCCTTTACCGGACACCTCGCGTGGGAATTCCTGCGCGGCCGCCTCCTGCCCCGGATCGAGGCCGGTCTCGGGCGCCCCCTGACCGAGCCGGAGCGGGCGGCATTTTCCGAGGACGCGCACGGCGGGTGGTGGGAGACTTCGATCATGCTCGTGCTGCGACCGGACCTGGTGGACCGCGACTACCGGCAGCTCCCCGCCGCGCGCTACTCGTTTCTCGAGCGGCTTCGCCCGAACTACGCGGTGCGCGGCGGCGGTCCGGGCTACGTGGGGCATCCCGCGATGGCCGACCCGGCCTTCGCGCGGGTCACGAGTCAGGTGCTGATGGACGAGGCGATGGCGGTCGTGGATGGGCTCCTGGACGGCCGCCTCCGGCCGGCCGACCGGCGCTCGCCGTTCTTCGCGATCCCCTTCTTCCGCACGAACTTCCGTCCGATCGCGGTATCGGCCGCCGCCCTGCTCGCCGGGCTCGTGGCCTGGCGGGCCCTCGGCCGCCAAAGGAGAGCACGATGAAAGCCTACGTCCTCATCGAGACGTCCGCCGGCAAGACCAAGAATGTGAAGAAGGCCCTCGCCAAGATCAAGAGCCCGCGCGCCACCGTCGCGGCGATGGACGCGGTCACCGGGCCCTACGACTTCATCGCGGTGGTGGACGGTCAGACCCTCGACGCCATCGGCAGCCTCGTCACCGACTCCATCGGCATCATCGACGGCGTCACCCGTACCACCACCTGCGTCGCGGTCACAGTGGGATGACAGCGCCGCCGCGCCGCAGTAGCCTGGCGAGGCGCAGCCGCAGGCGAGCCGAGCGGATACAAAAGAGAAGGTTCCGGCAGATAGCCCGGAAAGGGATGCCCCGACCGATGAACGAGCGCATGAGCCCGGGCCACAACAGCAACCAGGTCGTCGCGTGCGCCGCCTACGCGGAGGGGCGCCGCGTGGCGGAGGTCGCGCTCGAGGATATCAGCGAGGTCCTCAAGCAGGAGGACCGCTTCGTCTGGATCGGCCTCTACGAGCCCGACGAGGCGCTGCTGAAGGAGGTGCAGGCCGAGTTCGGGCTGCACGACCTGGCGATCGAGGACGCCCATCTGGCCCACCAGCGGCCCAAGCTGGAGCGCTACGGGGACTCGCTCTTCATCGCGCTCCGCACCGCGCAGCCCGACCGGGAGCAGGGGCGAATCGCGTTCGGCGAGACCCACCTCTTCGTCGGGGCCCGCTACGTGGTCTCGGTCCGCCACGGACCCTCTCTGTCCTACGCCGACGTGCGCGCGCGCTGCGAGGGACAGCCGCAGCTCCTCGCCAAGGGGCCCGCGTTCGTGCTCCACGCCATCATGGACTTCGTGGTCGACCAGTACTTTCCGATCGTGGACGGGCTCGAGGACGGCCTGGACGCCCTCGAGGACGAGATCTTCAACGAGCGCATCAGCCGCGACACCACCATGCGGATCTACACCCTCAAGCGGGATCTGCTCGAGATCAAGCGTGGGGTGTCCCCCCTCATCGACATCTGCAACCGCCTGATGCGCACGGACCTGGACCTGATCCCGGACGACGCGCGGCCCTACTTCCGCGACGTCTACGATCACGCGATCCGGATCAACGAGAAGGTGGACGCCCTCCGCGAGCTCCTCGGGACCGCGCTCGAGGCCAATCTGTCCCTGACCACCATCGCCCAGAACGAGGCCACGAAGCGCATCACCGGCTGGGCCGCCATCTTCGCGATCCCGACCATGATCGCGGGGGTCTACGGCATGAACTTCGACGTCATGCCCGAGCTGCAGTGGCGCTGGGGCTACCCGGTGGTGATGACGGTGACGGTGGCCCTCTGCGGGATCCTGTACTACCGCTTCAAGCGCTCCGGCTGGCTCTGATAGAATCATCGCCGTCATGCGCGTGCTCGTCATGGGCGGCACCGAGTTCATCAGCCTGCACCTGCTCCGGGCCCTCCAGCAGCGGGGTCACGAGGTCACCGTCTTCAACCGGGGGCGTCATCCCGACCGGCTGCCCCCCGGCGTCGCCGCGATCGTCGGCGACCGGAAGGATCACGCGGGGCTCCGCGAGCGGCTGCGCGGCACCCGGTGGGACGGCGTCTACGACGTCACCTACGCGCCGACCCTGCCGGAGGACGTGACCGCGCTGGTGGACGCCCTTCCCGGCTCCCCGCACGTCTTCTTCGTGTCCACGTGCCGCGTCTACGATCACGCGCTGCCGGTTCCCTACTCCGAGGAGACCGCGCGGAATTTCTACTGGGGCGACTACGCCCGGCACAAGATCGGCGGGGAGGACGTGCTCCTCGCGCGCTTCCGGGAGCGCGGGCTGCCGGTGACCATCGTCCGTCCCACCCACGTGATGGGCCCGCTCAACACCCGCAACAACGAAACCTTCTTCATGGACCGGATCAGCCGTGGACGGCCGGTGCTGGTGCCGGGCCACGGCGGCTGGCTGCGGCAGTTCGGTCACGTCGAGGACCTGGCCGAGGTCATGGCCACGCTGCTGGGCGACGCGCGGGCCTACGGGCAGGCCTACAACGTGATGGGCGAGGACGTGGTGAGCCAGGTGGGCTTCGTCGAGCTCATCGCCGAGGTGATCGGCCGGCCGGTCACGCTGCGGCACTTCGACGCGGCCCTGCTCAAGAGCTTCGACAAGCCGGGCCCCGTCTTCGGGCAGAACCTCGTCTACGAGTGCCACGCGGTTCACACCACCACGAAGCTGCGCAACGAGCTCGGCCTCCGTCCCCGCTACACACTCCACGCGGGGCTCGCCCAGACCTGGGACTGGTATCGGGCCCAGGGGGCGGCCGATCGGCCGGTGGACTTCTCCTTCGAAGACCGGCTCCTCGCCAAGATCGGCGCGTGACCCGCAGCATTCTCGTGTATTACCCCGACCCGGCGGAAGCCCGCGCCTACGCCGATCTCATCCGTCTGCCGTCGCGCGCCTTCCGCGTCCACGTGGCCTCCACCCCGGAAGAGGCCGCCGGGCCGGGCGCCGACGCGGAGATCTTCTACTGCTGGGGCCCGCCGCGCCCGCTGCTCGCGGGCGCCAAGGGCCTCCGCTGGATCCAGTGCATGGGCGCCGGCGTCGAGCGCCTGCTCGTACCCGAGCTACCCCCGGGCGTGCGGGTGACCCGCGCCGCCGGCATCTTCGGCCCGTGGATGGCCGAGTACACGCTGGGCTGGTGCCTCTGGGTCACGCAGCGCATGGACGGCTTCCGGGCGAGCCAGCGGCAGCGGCGCTGGGCGCCGGTGGACCCGGTGCCCCTGCGCGGCCAGACCCTCTGCGTCGTCGGCCTCGGCGATATCGGCCGCACCATCGCGAAGACGGCCCGCGCCCTCGGCATGCAGGTGATCGGAGTCACCCGGAGCGGCCGCGCCGCGCGTGACGCCGTGCGCGTCTACCGGACGAAGGCCCTCCGCGCGGCGCTCGCGCGCGCCGACTTCGTGGTCCTGACGCTGCCGCTTGAGCGAGGAGACCCGCGGCCTCCTGGGCCCGGCCGAGCTGGCCGCGATGAAGCCGACCGCGTGGCTGCTCAACCTGGCGCGCGGGCCGATCGTGGACGAGGCCGGCACTGCTCGAGGCGCTACGCGGGCGCCGGATCGGCGGCGCGGTGCTCGACGTCTTCGACACCGAGCCCCTGCCCGCCGACCATCCCCTCTGGGACTTCGACAACGTGGTGGTCACCCCGCACATCTCGGGCCCGAGCACCCCGCGCGAGATCGGGCCCATCTTCGACGACAACCTCCGCCGCTACACCGCCAACCGCCCGCTCCGCTACCAGGTCGACCGCGCCCTCGGCTATTAAGGGCCGTCCCTCCCTATCCCCCTCTCCCCTCAGGGGAGAGGGCAGGGTGAGGGGTGGTCGGGTAAGGGTGGTCTAGGTGAGGGTCGCCCTACTTCTTCGACATCAGCCAGTGGCCGACCGCCAGGTGCGGCAGGCCGGACCGCTCGAAGGTGTCGACGGCGTCCGCGGCCCCGCAGACGATGGGCTCGCCGTGCAGGTTGAACGAGGTGTTGAGCACCGCGCCGACGCCGGTCCGCCGCTCGAACTCGCGGATCACCGCGTGGTACTCCGGGTTCCACGTCGCGCTCCAGGATCTGCGGCCGCGCGGTGGCATCGTGGGGATGGAGCGCGGCGGCCAGGGCGTCCCGCGCCTCCGGGCGCGTCGGCATCGCCAGCATCATGTAGGGCGAGGCGAAGCCCTTCGGGATTGACCAGGTAGTCCGCCGCCCGCTCGGCCAGCACGGTCGGAGCGAACGGCATCCAGAAGTCGCGGTTCTTGATCATCCGGTTGATCAGGCCGACCACGCGGTGGTCCGACGGGATTGGCCAGGATCGAGCGGTTGCCGAGCGCGCGCGCGCCGAACTCCATCCGGCCCGCGCAGCGGGCCACGACGCCGTCCGAGACCAGGAGCTCCGCGATGCGCTCCTCGATGCGCTCGTGGAACGCCACCTTGTACCGCCCCTCGAGGTCGCGCGCTCGCGGATCACGGCCTCCGCCTCCTCGTCGGTCACCGCGGGGCCCAGGTACGCGGGGCCGAACGGCGCGGGCGCGGCGGCCACGCCGCGACGCGCGCACTCCTGCACGTAGCCGAGATACGCCGCGCCCACCGCGTTGGACTCGTCGCCGCACGACGGAAACGCGAAGAGCTCCTCGACCCAGTCCTCGCTGGCCGAGCAGCATGTTGGCCTTCACGTTCATGAAGACGCCCGCCGCCCAGCGCGAGGCGCGCGCCGCCGTAGCGCTGGCGCATCAGCCGGCTCCAGCGCAGCAGCACGTCCTCGAGGAGGCGCTGGGCGCCGCCCGCGACCCAGTCGAAGCGCAGGCCGACCATGGCGCGCAGCAGCAGCTGGTAGCGCTCGCCCTGGGCGCGCCAGCGGAAGCGCGCGGGCCGGCCCTCCTCGAGATCGAACACCTCGCGCAGCGCCGCCTCCGCGCGCGCGGCGTACTGTCTCGGGCGCGTACGGCGCCATGCCCATCACCTTGTACTCGTGCTCGCCGAACTTCATCCCCATCGCGAGCGTCACGAACGAGTAGAAGGCGCCCAGCGAGCCCGGCGCGCTCGGGGAGGCCTCGTGGCGGTCGAGCGCGAGGCCCCGGCCGGTGGACGCGGTCGCGCACAGCCCGTCGCCCGAGTTGTCGTTGGTGAGGACGAGCGCGTCGCGTCCCGCGAAGCCCGAGCCCCAGTAGGCGGCGGCGGCGTGGCACGTGTGGTGGTCGAGGCACACGATGCGGTCGGCCGCGATGCCCAGGTGCTCGGTGACGAGCCCCAGCCGCTCGCGCTGCGAGATGCCGAACTTGCCCCGCGAGGCGTCGATGAGCCCGAACTTGGCGCCCCACTTCCGCACGCTTCTTCTCGAGGGCGCGGCGGCGGCGACGGCCACGACACGCCGTAGTACTCCTTGATGTACTCCTCGTCGTGGAGCACCCGGTTCAGCCACTCGCGGGAGGCCGCGCGCGCGCCCGCGAGGGCCACCACGTCGATCTGCCGGGGCGTGATCCCGAGCTCGGCGAGGAGCGCATCGATCGCGCGGCGCGGGTAGCCGGCGTCGTTCTTGAGCCGGGTGAAGCGCTCCTCGGAGGCGCAGCCGATGATGCGCCCGTCCCGCAGGACGGCGGCGGTCGCGCAGTGGGTCTCGTTGATGCCGAGGACGATCATGTCCCCGGTAGTATACCGCCCGCCCCTCACCCCAACCCTCTCCCCAGGGGGGAGAGGGAGTCATTTTAACCCTCTCCCCTGAGGGGAGAGGGCAGGGTGAGGGGTGCCGGATGAGGGGTGGGTCCTAGGCCCCCACGGACTCCGGCGAGCCAGCGCGCGGTGCGCAGCAGCCGCCCGTCGCCGTGGCGCGGCCCGACGAGCTGCACGCCGAGCGGCAGCCCGTTGGCGCCCTGGAGGAGCGGCAGGCTCACCGAGGGCAGGCCCAGCATCGTCCACGGGTGCAGAAGGTCGGCTCGCCGGTGGACTCCAGGCCGGCCGGCGCCGTCCCGTGCACCGCGGGCGTGAGGATCGCGTCGTAGCGCTGCTCGAAGAGCTCGGTGAACGTGGCCAGGAGCGGGCCCGCCGCCGCCCGCGCGGCCAGGTACTCGGGCGCCCGCACCTGCGTGCCCGGCCTCGATGCGCGCGCGCAGGGGCGCCGATAGCCGATCGCGCCCGGTCTCCCACTCCCGCCGCAGGTTGACCGCCACCTCCGAGTCCATGATCACGGCGTGCCACCGGGCCAGCTCGTCGGCGCCGGCGCTCAGCTCGAACTCCTCCACGCGCCCGCCCAGGTGCTCGACCACCTCCCCGAGCGCCGCCTGGGCGTCCTCCGCGATGCGATCCCACCGCCCCGACCGGAAGAATCCGAAGCGCGGCTCGATCGGCGGCTCCTCGATCGCCACCGCGCGATAGGCGCCCCGCCCCCGCGGATGCGTGTCGGGATCGCGCTCGTCGTAGCCCGCGATGTCCTCCAGCGAGCAGGGCCACATCCTCGATCGTGCGCGCGAAGAGCCCGACGTGGTCGAGGCTGCGCGAGAGCTGGAACATCCCGTGCCGCGACACGAGACCGTGGGTGGGCTTGAGGGCATAGACGCCGCAGTAGGACCCGGGCCGGATCGTGGAGCCGCCGGTCTGGCTCCCGAGCGAGAGCGGCACCATCCCCGCGGCGACCGCCGCCGCCGACCCGCTCGACGAGCCCCCCGGCGTATGCGCCGGATTGTGCGGGTTGCGTGTCTTGCCCGCCGTCCGCGTGGCGAACTCCGTGGTCACCGTCTTGCCCATGATCACCGCCCCCGCCGCCCGGAGCCGCTCCACCACCGCCGCATCCCGGGACGGCGTCCGCCCCGCATGCAGGACCGACCCGTTCTCGGTCGGCATGTCGGCCGTGTCGATGATGTCCTTCAGCCCGATCGGGACCCCGTGCAACCCTCCGATCGGGCGACCTGATAATCTCCACTCATCCGCGGCTTTGGCCTGTGCCACCGCATACTCAGGGTCGAGGTGGATCCACGCCTCCACCTGGGGCTCCGTGTCGCGAATGCGCCCCAGGCAGCTCTCGACCAGCTCGACCGAAGTGATGCGCCCGGCGCGCATCAATCCCCCCGCTTCCGCGGCCGAAAGCTCCCACGGCTCCCGAGATCCCATGGGTCGCTAGTTGCCGTACAGGAAGTTCGGCAGCCAGAGCGTCATGCCCGGCCAGATGTACATGAACGCCAGGCACACGAGCACGATCAGCATGTACGGCATCATCCCCGCGAAGATCTGGTTGAGCGTCACGTGCTTGGGGGCCACGCCCTTGAGGTAGAACGCGGACATGGCCACGGGCGGGGACAGGAACGCGGCCTGCAGGTTCACCGCCACCATGGTCCCGAACAGGATCGGGTCGATGTCGAAGTGGCTCAGCAGGGGGATGAAGATCGGGCAGAAGATCACGATGATCTCGGTCCACTCGAGCGGCCAGCCGAGCAGGAAGATCAGGACCTGGGCGACGAACAGGAACCCGAGCGGCGAGAGGTTCATGCTGAGCACCCAGTTCTCGATCAGGGACTGCCCGCCGTGCAGCGCGAACACGGCCGAGAAGAGCGCGGAGCCGACGAAGAGCCAGCAGACCATCGCGGTGGTCTTGGCGGTCAGGAAGGTGGACTGCTTGAGGTTCTCGCGCAGCTCCGAGTCGCGCAGGTGCAGCAACCCGGGCGCGACCGTCCCCAGGAAGGTGCCCCCGATGGACGCCGCCACCAGCATGGACATCCACGGCTCGTTCTCGTACCACCCGAGCGTGAAGCCCGCGATCGCGCCCGCGAGGCTCCACCACAGGACTTCCTTGCGAAACTTGGCCATCACCGCGAGGTAGAGCGCGCCCAGCGCGCCGATCGCGGCCGACTCGGTGGCGGTGCAGATGCCGAACAGGATCACTGCGAGCACCACCGCGGTGAGCACGCCGAGCGGCACCACCGAGGCGATGAGCTCCTTCAGGATCTCGAGCTGCTCGCCATCCATGCGCCAGAAGTAGAACAGGAGGATCAAGGCCAGGAGGGCGGCGACGCCCACGAACCAGGCGATGAAGTTCGCGGGGACCTTGCTCGCCGCCGGCCCGGTGGGCACCTCGCGGGCCGAGGACATCTCCTCGAGCTTGCCGTCGGGTCCCCGCTCCGTCGACTCCGGTTCGGAGCCCGAGCCGAGCTCCTGGGGCTGCTCTTCCTTCTCGCCCGGGACCGCCGCGCCCAGCTCCTGCGGCTTCTCTTCCTTGGCCGCGGGAGCCGCCGGCGCGGCGGGCTGGGCCAGCGGTGCCGCCGCGGCGAGCGGGGCCGCGGGAGCCGCCGCCACCACCTCGGGGGCGTTGTAGACCACCACGTACCACCACGTGACGCCCAGGGTCCCCGCGGTCAGCACTACCGGCACCGCGATCGCGGCCAGGTTCGCCAGCACCGTCCGGTAGCCGGTCGCGCGGGTCAGGCTCGGGCGCACCAGCGCGGCCAGCAGCCCCGGCACGATCCGGCGCTGCGGTCCGCGCTCGAGACGCTGGAGCGCCTCGGGCACCGCGACCCGGTACTCGTCTGGCCCGAGCTTGGGCGCGATCTTCGGATTGATGATCGCCCATCCCAGGATGTAGACGAGGTAGAGGAACGTCAGGAAGAAGCCCGGCAGCATCGCAGCCGCGTACAGCTTGACGATGGACTGACCCGCCACCGCCGCGTAGACGATCAGCATGACCGACGGCGGGATCAGGATGCCCAGTGTCCCGCCCGCGGTGATGGCGCCCGAAGCCAGCCGGATATCGTAGCCCGCCTTCAGCATCGGCCGCAGCGCGATGACGCCCATCAGGACCACCACCGCGCCCACGATGCCGGACGCGATGCCCCAGAACGCGCACACCAGCAGCGTGGTCACCGCCAGGGAGGCGGGCACCCGGCGGAACGCGAGCTGCACGCTGTGGAACATGCGGTCCACGAGCGCCGCGCGCTCCATCACGTAACCCATGAAGACGAACAGGGGGACCGAGAGCAGCGTGTCGTTCGTCATCACGCCGTAGGTCCGCTGCGCGATCAGGTCGAAGACGCGGTTGTCGTACCAGTGGGCGTCCGGGATCCAGAAGGCGAGGAAGCCGAAGACCATGCCGAGGCCCATCAACGTGAACGCGGTCGGGTAGCCCATCATGATCGCGACCACGATCAGGCCCAGCATGATGAGGCCGAAGGACGGATCGCTCACGGTCGCTTGTCGTCCTCGCGCACCGCCCGCTCGTGCACGACGCCCTCCTCCATCACGCTCCGGTGGCGCGCGGCCTCCTCGATCGCCTTCGCGCCCTCCATGGCGGCCCGCCTCGACTCCTCGTCCACGTACTGGCTGTGGCCGAGCTGGGTGTCGATGACGTCGATCTCCTCGACGTCGGCGAGGCGCGCGGGCCACTCCCCGGTGCGGAGGCAGACCACGCAGCGGACGATCTCGGCCAGCCCCTGCAGCATGACCAGCACGCCCGCGATCGGGATCACCGTCTTGAAGTGGTAGACCGGCGGCCCCTCCGCGGTGACCGTCGAGTGCTCGCCGATACGCCACGAGTCCAGCGCGAAGCCGCCCCCCGCGTAGATGAGGCCGAGCATGCACGGCATGAAGAACAGCAGGTAGAGCGTCAGGTCGAGGGTGGCCTGCCCGCGCGGCCTCATGTAGATGTAGATGAAGTCGGCGCGCACGTGACCGGCCTGGGCCAGGGTGTAGGCCCCGCACATCATGAACAGGGTGCCGTACAGCATGTTGTTGAAGTCGAAGATCCATGCGGTGGGGGCGTTCAGGATGTAGCGCTTGAAGACCTCGATCGACACCACGAAGGTGAGGGCGACGATCAGCCAGGCGAAGGTCTTGCCCGACCAGTAGCTCACCTGGTCGACGGCGTGGATGAAGCGCAGGGTGCTCATGGAGTCAGGGGCCCGGACACCAAGCAGGCCGGCCACCCGGCGGGAGCCGGTTGCCGGCCTGCTCGCTGGTCACGGCCGGACTAGCTCTTCTTCGCGGCCGGCTTGTTGAAGTAGTGGTTGTAGGCCATCCGGCGGTTCACGTTGGTGTCGAGATCCCACTTCACCGCCCGCGCCGCGAAGACGCGCTGCGACTCCACGATCTCCTTGAAGAGCGGGTTGTCGGCCGCCTTCTTGTCGGCGGCGGCGTCATAGGCGTCGAGCTGCCTCTGCAGCAGCGCGTCCGGCGTCTTGTAGAACCGGACCTTGTCCTTGGTCTGCAGCTCGACGTAGTCCTTGGAGTAGCGATCCACCGCCTTCCACGACATGTCGGCGGAGGCGGCCTCGACCGCGTCCTCGATGATCGCCTTCATCTTGTCGGGGAGGCCGTCGTACTTGGTCTTGTTGAAGCTGATCTCGAACTGCTCGGCGTTCTGGTGGTAGCTCTGCAGCATGCAGACCTTCGAGACGTCCGCGAAGCCCAGGATCCGGTCCGACGTCGCGTTGTTGAACTCGGCCGCGTCGAGGAGGCCGCGATCCATGGCCGGCACGATCTCGCCGCCGGGCAGTGCGTTCACCGCGGCGCCCAGGCCCGTGAACACGTCGATGGAGATGCCGACCGTGCGGAACTTGAGCCCCTTGAAGTCGTCCGGCTTGGTCACCGGCTTCTTGAACCACCCGAGCGGCTGGGTGGGCATCGGTCCGTAGGGGAACGAGACCACGTTGGCGTTGACCGACTTGTAGAGCTTGTCGAGGAGCTGCTTGCCCCCGCCGTACTTGTGCCAGGACAGCAGCATGTTGGCGTCCATCCCGAAGGCCGGGCCGGAGCCCCAGAGCGCCAGCGCGGTCTGCTTGCCGTAGTGATACACGAGCACGCCGTGGCCGCCGTCGAGCGTGCCCTTCGACACCGCGTCGAGCAGGCCGAACGCCGGAACGACCGCGCCGGCGGGCAGCACCTCGATCTTGAGGTCGCCGCCGGTCATGTCGTTGACCTTCTTCGCGAAGTCCGTGGCGTACTCGTGGAAGATGTCCTTGGCCGGCCAGGTGCGACTGCCAGCGCATGGAGATGGGCCCTTGGGCCTTGGCGACCATGGGGAAGCCGAGCGTCGCCACACCCGCCGCCGCGGCGCCCTTCAGAAAGCGCCGGCGTGGGGCCTCGACTGCTGTCTGCTGGTTGCTCATCGGTCGTCTCCTTTGACGAGGAATTGGTGGTGGAATTGGGGAAATCTTACCCCGGCCATGCCCCCGGGGGCTAACAACTTTCCTCAAGCAACCCCGGCCTCGACGCCGGGGTTCCCGCGGGGATTCAGCGGTCCACGGGCTCGAGCGTGACCATCACCCGCTCCCGGTCCCGCCGCACGATCAATGGGAGCGGGCCATCCGGGCCGGCCGCCAGCAGGGCCTCCCGGACCGCGTCGAGCGTGACGACCGGCCGGCCGTTGACCTCGGTGAGGACGTCGCCGACCCGCAGCCCGGCCCGCTCCGCGCGGCTCCGCGGCAGGACCGCGGCGACCGACGGCGCCGCGGGAGGGCGGACGCCCCCCAGCTCGGGCTGGCCCTCCGGGTCGCGAACGAAGAAGCCGTACTCGGCGGCGACGCGCTCCGCCGCCACCGCGTCGGGCATCGCGCCGACCTTCACCTGCACCGGCCGGCGGCCCTCCTCGCGGCGCAGCACGGTGAGCTTCACGCTCTCGCCGACGGTGGTGGACGCGATGGCGCGCTGCAGGCCCCGGGTATCCACCACCGGGCGGTCGCTGAAGGCCACGACCAGGTCCCCGGTGCGCAGGCCGGCGGCGGCCGCCGGCGTCTCCTTGATCACCTCGACGATCACCGCGCCGAAGCCCTCGCGCAGGCCGAACTTCTGCGAGATCTCCTCCATCTCCTGCTCGGACAGGTCGCGGATGCGCACGCCGAGCCATCCCCAGCGCGTCGTCGCCTCCGCCGCGGGGGCGAGCAGGCTCGCGGCCAGGAGCAGCGCGGTCATCGCGCGCCTCACGGCGCGGCCCCCTTCCCCGGTGAGCTGGCTCAGGAGGGCGTCCAGCGCCCCCGCGAGGCGCTCGAGCCGCCGCTCCACGTCGAGCTCCTCCAGGAGCGCCTGGCGGGCCGAGGCCAGAGGCACCAGGGCCGCGGCGACCTGGTCGCAGAGCTCGGCCGGCTGGTCGAGACCGTCCATCATGCCGAGGAGCTCCTCGTTCGAGCGCCCGAGGGCGGTGAGGATCTGCCGGCAGCGCGCCTTGACCCGTCCGGCCAGGGCCGCGAGCGCCGCGGGCGTCGGCCGCCGTCTCGGCGAGCGGTGTGGCGGCCACCATCCGGTAGAGCGTGTCGGTGGGCAGCTCGCGATCGATGCGCACCCGGCCTTCGCCCCGCAGGAGCAGGTTGAAGCGTCCCGAGGCCAGGCGCTCCCACTGCACGATGCGCCCCACCCCGCAGACCGCGTAGACGGGGGGCTTGCCCTCGTAGCTGGCCTCGTAGCCCGGCTTGAGCCCGACCACGGCCAGGCGCTTGTCGCGCGACAGGCAGTCCGTGATCATGGCCCGGTAGCGGGCCTCGAAGATGTGCAGCGGCAGCAAGGTGTGCGGGAAGAACGTGAGGTCGGGCAGCGGGAAGATCGGCAGCGAGATCTGGGCCGCCAACCGACGCTACCCGATGCTGGGAAGCTTGAGCGCGGCCACCGCGTCCACCCGCGCGACGACGGCGGCGGCGATCTTCCGGAAGGCCTGCGCCTGGGCCGAGTCGCGCCGGCCGACCGTGATGGGCACGCCGGCGTCGCCGCCCTCGCGCGTCTCCATCTCCAGCGGGATCTGCCCGAGGAGCGGCACGCCGAACTCCTCGGCCACGCGCTGGCCGCCGCCCTCGCCGAAGATGCCGTAGCGACGGCCGGTGTCGGGCGCGATGAAGTAGCTCATGTTCTCGACGATGCCCAGGATCGGCACGTTGAGCTTCCGGAACATGCCGAGCGCCTTGCGCACGTCGAGCAGCGCCACGTCCTGGGGCGTCGTCACCATGACCACGCCGGAGAGCGGCACGACCTGCGAGAGCGAGAGCTGCGCGTCGCCGGTGCCCGGGGGCATGTCGAAGACCAGATAGTCGAGCGGGCCCCAGTTGACGTCGCGCAGGAACTGCTGCACCGCCGAGTGGATCATCGGGCCGCGCCACACCAGGGCCTCGCGCTCCGCCACCAGGAGCCCGATGGACATGATCTTGATGCCGTGCGCCTCGACCGGAATGATCTTGTTCTCGAACATGCCCGGCTTGCCCTTGCGCGCCCATCATCAGCGGCACGTCGGGGCCGTAGACGTCGACGTCCACCAGGCCCGACTTCCGCGCCCGATTGCTTGAGCGCCAGCGCCAGGTTCACCGCCACCGTGGACTTGCCGACCCCGCCCTTGCCCGAGGACACCGCGACCGTGTGCTTGACCTCGGGGATGAAGCTCCGCCGCGGCGGGCGCGCTGGGCTGGCCGTGGGCATGGCCCTGGGCCGCGGCCGGCGCCCGGCCGGCGGCCGCCGCGGAGCCCATCTTCACGCTGACGCGGCTCACGCCCGGAAGCTGCGAGATGGCCTTCGAGGCGCTGCTATGGAGCGCGGCCTTCGTGGCGGGCGACTGCCCGGCGAAGGCCAGGGTGAAGGAGACCTCCGCGTCGTGCACGTGGAGCTCCTTGACCAGCCCGAGGCTCACGATGTCCTGGCCCTGGTCCGGATCACGCACGGCGCGGAGAGCGGCCAGCACGGTGTTCTCGGTGACTGTCGTCATGTCATCGCAGTATACACCGGGTGCGTGCCAAGCCCTTGGAGAACTTGAAAAATCGGGTCGGAACTGCTACAACGTTCAGGTGCTCGGGCCCGACGACTTCCGCCGTGTGATGAGTCATTTCGCCACCGGCGTCACCATCATCACCGCGTGGGACGCGGAGAATCGCCCGACCGGCCTCACCGCCAGCTCCTTCACGTCCGTGTCGCTGCACCCGCCCCTCATCCTGGTCTGCGTCTCGCAGAAGGCCCAGAGCTACCCCGCGATCAGGGCGGCCGGGCGCTTCGCGGTCAATGTCCTGTGCCAGGGACAGGAAGGCGCGTCCCGGCGCTTTGCCACGTCCACCACCGCGCCCGGCGAGGAGAAATTCGCAGGCCTCGAGTACCGTCCCGGGCCGCTCGGCCTGCCCGTGCTGCCGGACGCCCTGGCCCGCCTCGAGTGCGTGGTGGTGCACGCCTACCCGGGCGGCGACCACATGATCTTCGTGGCCCAGGTCGAGTCCGGGGAGTGGAGCGACGACTCGGGCAAGGAGCCCCTCCTCTATTTCCGCGGAAAGTACTCGCGGCTGCATACTTAAGCAGGGAGGATCGCTCCGATGCCCGTCCCGCTGTCCCGGCCGCCGGTGGACGACGAGATCAAGGCCGCCGTCCTGGCCGTGATCGATTCGCGGCGCTACATCCTCGGGCCCGAGTCCAAGGCCTTCGAGGAGGAGTTCGCCCGGTACCTCGGAAGCCGGCACGCGATCCTCACGAGCAGCGGGACCGCCGCGCTCTGGATGGCGCTCAAGGCGCTGGGGGTCAAGGCCGACGACGAGGTGCTGGTCCCCTCGCACACCGCCTTCCCCACCATCGAGGCGATCTGCTTCGCGGGCGCGGTGCCGGTGTTCGTGGACGTGGACGACGCCTACACCGTGAATGTCGAGGACGCGGCGGCCAAGGTGTCGGCGCGCACGGTGGGCTTCGTGCCGGTACACCTCTACGGCCATCCCGCGGATCTCGACGGCGTGCGGCGGCTCTGCGCCGAGCGCAGCCTCTGGCTGCTCGAGGACTGCGCGCAGGCACACGGGGCCGCATGGCGGGGGCGCAAGGTCGGCACGTTCGGACGCGCGGGGGTGTTCTCGTTCTACCCGTCCAAGAACCTCCCCGTCATGGGCGACGGCGGCCTGGTGGCCACCGACGACGACGACGTGGCCGCTCGCTGCCGGCGGCTGCGCGACCACGGACGCCTGAGCAAGGACGTGCACGCCGAGATCGGCTTCAACCTGCGCTTCAACGACATCCAGGCTGCGGTCGGCCGGGTGCTGCTGCGCCGGCTCGACGCGATGAACGACCACCGGCGGCGCCTCGCCGCCCGCTACCAGAGCGGGCTCGCGGGCCTGCCGCTCGCGCTGCCGGTGGAAGCGCCGGGGGCTCACCACGTCTATCACCTCTACGTGGTCCGGACGCCCGAGCGGGACGCGCTCGCGGGATTCCTCAAGGAGCGCGACATCACCACCGCGATTCACTATCCGGTGGCGAGCCACCAGCAGCCCGCCCTGGAGCAGCTCAGCGCGGCCGCCCTGCCCCACACCGAGCGGATCGTGAAGGAGATCCTGACGCTGCCGATGTCGGCCGGCCACACGGTGGCCGAGATCGACGAGGTGGTGGCGGCGGTGCGGGAGTTCTTCCACGCCCGCTGAGCGGCCGGCGCCGACCGGGAACCGCGTGAGCCGCGCGTGAACATCCTCCAGATCTACCCGAAGTCGGACTACTTCACCGGCGCGGCCATCCAGCTCCGCGACTTGGCCCTCGGGCTGGCCGGGCGTGGCCATCACGTGGTGGTGGCGACCCGCCCGAACGAGCACTGGGCGCGCGCGTGCGCGGCCGCCAACGTGGAGCACGCCTCGGTGCCGATGCGGAACGGCATCGATCTCCCGTCCGCGTGGACCATCGCCCAGATCATCCGCGACCACGACATCCAGATCGTCCACTGCCAGAAGGGACGCGCGCGGACGCTCGCCATGCTGGCCGGCCTCACCGTGCGCATCCCGGTGCTGGTCCTGAACCGCGGGGTGAGCTTCCCGCTCGACCGCTGGAACCGCCTCGGCTACACCACGAAGCGGGTGACCGCGATCGTCGCGGTGTGCGAGTCCATCAAGCGGGGGCTCGTCGGCGCCCGGGTGCCCGCGGAGAAGATCGAGGTCATCTACTCGGGGACGGACCTCGGTCGCTTCCATCCCGGCGTGGACGGCCGGCGCATCCGCGAGGAGCTCGGCCTGGGGCCGGAGCACACGCTCGTGACCCAGGTCGGCATCCGCTCCTGGCGCGGCAACGACGACGTGCTCGAGTCGATGACGCGCGTCTGCCACGCCCTGCCGCACGCGCGGCTGCTCTTCGTGGGCGCTCCGCCCGCCCGCGTGGTCTCCATGCGCGACCGGGCCTTCCGACGCGGCATCGGCGAGTCCGTGCACGTCCTCGGGCATCGCGAGGACATCCCCGAGATCCTGGCCGCGAGCGACCTCGTGGTCGACGCGTCCTACGCCGGGCTCGGCCTCACCGGCTCGCTGCGCGAGGCCCTCGCGGTGGAGACGCCGGTGATCGGCACCAACCTCGAGGGGCACCCCGAGCTCATCCTCGAGGGCGAGACGGGGCTGCTCGTCCCGCCGCGCAATCCGGATGCGCTCGCCCAGGCGATCCTGCGCATGCTGGAGAATCCGACGCGCGCGAAGACCATGGCCCGGGCGGGCCGCAAGCGAGTCGAGGCCCATTTCTCCATGATCCAGAAGATCCAGCGGACGGAGGCCCTCTACGAGCGGCTGTGGGCCGGGAGGTCGCGCCGGTGAAGGCGCGCTACCGGCTGCTCGGCCGGCTCCTGCCGTACCTGCGGCCGTACTGGCCGGTCCTCCTGGCGGGTGGCCTGCTCGCCCTGCTGGTCTCGAGCGCGGAGGCCTTCATCGCCTGGCTGGTCAAGCCCGCGATGGACGACATCTTCCTCAAGCGCGACCTGGCCATGCTGAAGCTGATCCCCCTCGCCCTGCTGGGCGCCTACCTCGCCAAGGGGCTCGGGCGCTTCGGCCAGTCCTACCTCATGGCGTCGGTGGGCGAGCGCGTCATCGCCCGCATCCGCGGGGAGCTCTACGCCCACATCCAGTCCATGCCGCTCGCCTTCTTCGCCTCGCTGCACTCGGCGGAGCTGATGACCCGCGTGGTCACGGACGTCAACCGTCTCGCCCGGCTCTCCTCCACGGTGCTGGTGATGGCGGTGCGCCACGTCGGCACCATCATCGCGCTGCTCGTCGTCATGTTCCTGCGCGAGTGGCTGCTGACCTTGATCGCGATCGCGGTCTTCCCCCTGGTGGGCGTGACCATCCGGGCGATCGGCCGGAAGCTGTACCGGATCAACAAGCGGACCCAGCAGAAGATCGCGGAGCTCAACGTGGTGCTCCAGGAGTCGTTCACCGGCACCAAGATCGTCAAGGCCTTCGGGCGTGAGCGCCTCGAGCAGGAGCGGTTCGATCAGGTCAACGATCGCCTGCTGTCGCTCGCGCTGCAGGATCGCCGGGTGGACGAGATGGCGGAGCCGGTGATGGAGGTGCTGGGCGCCCTCGCCATCATGGGCGCGCTCTGGTACGGCGGCTACCGGGTGATCGCGGGCGCGCTCACCCCGGGCGAGTTCTTCTCCTTCACCGCCGCGGTCATCCTCCTCTACGGACCCGTGCGCCAGATCTCCCGCATGGTCAACACCGTGCAGCAATCCATCGCCTCGGTGGAGCGGGTGTTCGAGATCCTCGACACCCCGCCGGCCATCGTGGACACGCCCGGCGCGACCCCCCTGCCCGGCTTCACCGGCTCCATCGTCTTCGAGGCGGCCGGCTTCCGCTATCCGGAGGCGGAGGAGTGGGCCCTGCGGGATATCTCGTTGACGGTGCACAAGGGCGAGCTGGTGGCCTTCGTCGGCATGTCGGGCGCAGGCAAGACCACCCTGATGGAATTGCTGCCGCGGTTCCACGACGTCAGCACCGGGCGCATCACGCTGGATGGGCACGATCTGCGAACGGTCACGGTGGCCTCGCTGCGCTCGCTGATCGGCATCGTGACCCAGGACACCTTTCTCTTCCACGACTCGATCGGGTACAACATCGCCTACGGCAAGCCCGGCGCCACGCAGGCCGAGATCGAACACGCGGCCCGCCTGGCCCAGGCCCACGACTTCATCGCCTCCCTGCCCGAGGGCTACGCGACCCCGGTGGGCGAGCGCGGCGTGAAGCTCTCCGGCGGGCAGGCCCAGCGCCTCGCGATCGCCCGCGCGTTCCTGAAGGATCCGCCGATCCTGATCCTGGACGAGGCCACCTCGGACCTGGACGCGGAGAGCGAGTTCCTCGTGCAGCAGGCGCTGTCCGAGCTGATGCGGGGCCGCACCGTGCTCGTCATCGCGCACCGGCTCGCCACCGTGAAGCACGCGGACCGCGTCGTGGTGATCCACGGCGGCGGCATCGCCGAGATGGGCACCCACGAGGAGCTGATGGCCCGCGGCGACGGCATCTACCGCCGCCTCGCGACCTTGCAGTCGCTGGACGCCCTGCCGACCCTGTAGGCCGCTACCGCCGCACCCCACCCAGCCGCGCCGCTGCCCGGGCTCCCGCCGCGAGAAGCGCGGGATACACAATCCAGCGCCGGAAGGGCTCGATGAGGTGCAGGTAGCCGCGCCCGAGCGGCCCGTGCGGACGCACGTACACGGTCAGCCGAGGGCGCCGATCCGCCAGCGAGAAGTGCAGGAACGCGGTCACGGTCCGGTTGGTAATGCGTGAGAGCTGCTCGTCGGACTCCTGATAGACCGATACGAAGCCGGCACTGCCCCGATCAAGGCCGAGGAGTCGCCCCATGGCAATCCGCAGCGCGAACAGCGCCCGGGCCGCAAGCGGCCGAGGCTCCTGGCTCAGGCTCTCCACCCACCGGGCCAACGGCACGCCGGCGGGCAGCTGAATCGCGATTTCCCAGACGTCGTGGACTTCGAGCCGCTCGGCGGCGGCCAGTGCGTGGACGCGCCACGGGCGGCGGAGGTGATCCGTCGGATCGATTCGCTCGCCTCCCACCATGTCAGACGGCCAGTCGCTACTTCGTCGGGTGCGGCAGATCGCGAATGCGGATCGAAAGCTCCGGGCCGTGAGCCAGGCACATCTCGATGATGTCGCAGACCTCATCGATGTCGCCCGCTGACATCGCGATTCCGGTGGGCAGGCAGAGCACTCGCTCCGCCAGCCGCTCCGTCACGGGAAGGCGGACACCGCGGTAGCGCGCCATCGAGCGATACGGCTCCATGCGGTGGCAGCCCGGATAGAAGTATCGCCGAGCGAGCACGCCCTCAGCCACCAAGGCCCTGAGGAGCACGTCCCGGCTGATGCCCACCTCTCCCGCATCAACTTCCGCCACGACGTACTGGTAGTTCGCCCGCTCGCAGGAACTGTACTGAGCAACGCGCAGGCCAGGAACTCGACTGAGCCGCGCCCGGTACATCTCGTAGTTGTGGCGATTCACCGCGACGATCTGCTCCAGGCTCTCCAGCGACGTCAATCCCATCGCCGCCGCCGCCTCGTTCATCTTGCCATTAATACCCACGTCAGTGACTTCACCCTCTCCGTCGAATCCAAAATTCCGCATCCGTGCGATCCGGGCGGCGAGCGCGGTATCGTTGGTGGCGATAGCGCCGCCCTCGAAGGAATGTACAAACTTGGTCGCATGAAAGCTGAAGACCTCGGCACGACCGAAATTGCCCAGCATACGACCACGGTGCGACGCCGCGAACGCATGCCCGGCGTCGAACAAGAGAGCGAGCCCGTACCGGTCGGTGAGGTCGGTCAGCTCGTCGACCGCGCACGGCCGCCCCCACACGTGTACGCCCAGCACCCCGGTGGTGCGGCTCGTGATGAGCTGCTTCACGCTCGCAGGATCGAGATTGTGGGTCGTCGGATCGGCGTCGGCAAACACCGGCGTAATCCCCTGCCATTCCAGTACGTGCGGCGTGGCGGCGAACGTGAAGGCGGGCACGATCACTTCCCCGGTCAGCCCGATGGCGCGCGCGGCGATCGCCAATCCGATCGTGGCATTGCTCACCACCAAACAGTGCTCAACTCCTAGGAGTCGTTCGAGGGCTCGCTCCAGTTCCTGCACATACGGGCCGTCGTTGGTTAGCCACCCGCGTTCAAACATTCCCTCGATTCGCGCGATGAAGGCTTCTCGGCGGAGCACGTTCGGCCGCCCCACATGGCGGGGTTCCTTGAACGCGGGGGTGCCCCCGAGCACCGCAAGATCTCCGAGAGCTACCTTCATTCCGACACGTCCACGGGATGACGATAGACGTAGGCCGTGTACTCGTAGAGCCCGTAGTCGTGCCGTACCACGAAGTGGCGGCTGATACGGGCGGTCAGAAAGCGGCCCAACATCTCCATTGGAACGTGAAAGAGGTCGTCTCGCTCCCAGTCGACGTACTTGGACATCACGTTGAACGCGATTCCATGACGCGCCCGCTCCCACACGCGCGCGACCAGAGCTTCGAGATACGTGGTCATCTGGTTCTGGGTGAGCGCCGCCTTGAGCGAGAGGACGCCGTTCATGACGATGTAGTCGAAGTCGGGCAGCCCGCGGTAGTCGTCGAGCACGTCGACGTCGTAGTAGGTGATCTCAGGGAACTTCTGTCGTGAGAGCTCGAGGAACCGAGCCGAGACGTCCAACCCGCTGTAGTGGATGTCGTCGCGGCCCTGCCGGCGGATGTACTCGTAGAGGTGCGACGCGCCACAACCAAAGTCGAGGAGGGTGACCGGACGTCCTCCGGCAGGCCTGATTAGGCCGAGCATGACCCGATAGCGCCGGTCGGTCTGCTCCTGGGTCTTGGTCCAACCGACGCCGCGAAAGTTGTCCCCGTGGTGATCGAAGCAGGCCTCGGCAAATCGTACGATCCCGGTATAGGGCTTGTCGCTCATCGCGACAAGCGCTCTCTGGGGAGACCGAGCGACCGGTACTCACCGTCTCGGTACGCCGGGAAATAGGTCGTCCCGCTGACGCCTCTCGATTCGGCCAGGGCGGCATAGGTCGGGCGGTCGAGGATCCGTCCGCACAGATAGACCGGGCGCGTGCCGGTCGCCCACCCGCGCTTGAAGCGACTTAGCCCGTCGCCGACCATCGCTGTCGAGGCCGGAGCCGCGCCGAGATCGAGCCAATCGAGACCGATCTCGGCGAAGTACTTCAGTGCCTCGTCAAAGAGGGCGAAGGAAGCTCCGGCCCTGTAGCCGGCATCGCTATACGCTCCGAGATGGTAGTATCCTGCCCGAGCGTTCGTATACCAGACGGTAATCCCAATCGTGGCACCGCTGTCGTCGGCGCGAAACACGACGGCGCCCGGCACCTGGAGTTGTCGCGTCAGTGCCGCGGGTGAGAACGCAGCCAAACCGCGGACGTGGTGTCGAGCGATGAGCCCCTCGTAGAGCTCGGCCCATACACCCGCAACTCTCTCCGGCTCTTGGCAGCGTTCTACTTGTACGTGGCGATGTGCCTTCACGACGTTTCGCCGATGGTGATCGGACATTGGACGACATCGCGGCTGCCGCAGGTCAACGACGAAATGGTCCTTGAATGGCCGGAAGAGATCCGGGAAGCAGTCGCGGAGTTGCGGCTCGGTGTAATTGCCAAATGGGTCCGTCACCATGGCGATGCTAATGAGGTCGCGGCCAACCGCGGCGAGGTCGCACGTGAGGCCGGTCCAATCCAAGCACGAGAACATGGGATAGCAGCCCATCGCATCCAGCAGCCCTGGAGACCTCCGTGTCCTCTCCCGGGATCGCGCGCACGATGAGCCAGCCGCCGCATTCCGGAAGGCGACGAGGCATGCCGAGATCAGCGAAGGAGGTCGCGTACGTCTCGTGGGCGTAGCCGCTCACACCAGCGGGCCCCTAGCTGCTCCGGTTCGAGGTGTTGAAATGGCGGCCGACTACGCGCGCCACGAAGCCCATCCGAACCCGGGCCTCCCACATTCGCCTCCAGAGATTCCAGTCCCCGGGCTCCTCCATTCGCCACGCCTCCGGGTCGTAGCGGAGAAACGACAGATACGACGAATAGAGTACCGAGGCGTTGCTGATCCCGCCGCAACGGGGAGGAAACTCACCCACTTCCTGCCAGCGGCCGGAGCCGACCTCGAAGTCCATGATGCCGTACGCGAACTCGAGTCGTCGCGAGAGACACGCTCCCAGGAGCGTCTCGACGTGGTCATCGGAGAACTCGTCGTCGTCATCGAGCCAGGCCACCCAGCGCCCTCGCGCGAGGCCGAGCGCGAAGTTCGCCGGTTGAGTCCCAGCGACCATCCAGGCGTGCACGGGATCATCCGGCAGAACCTCCTTGTGAGGGAGGTTGACGAACCGGATGCGCGGGTCGCCGATCCGCGACACGACGGCCGGAGTATCGTCCGTGCATGCGTCGCCCACGACGACGACCTCAATGCGGCGGTACGTCTGCCGTAGGGCCGAGGGGATGGATCGCTCGGCCAGCAGTTTGGATCGGTTGAACGTCGGGATCAACACCGACACCAAAGGCTCCTGGCAGTCGTATAGGGATGGCGTCGCCAGCCGGGCGCGCGCCAGCGCGATCCTGTTTCGCACCCGCACAGCCGCGGCCTTCTTCCGAGGCAATGGCGCGAAGGCCAAGCGCCCTATGCGCGAGAGGACGGCTCCCGCCGCGAGACAAGCGCTGGGTATCTGCAACCGTATCGGTGTCCGGATGGAGATCATTTCGCCTCGGGAATGCCCGTTGCGTTCACCTAGCGATTCACCTTACGCCGGACCCTGATGCGGCAGGGTTGACGGGCCACTTGCAATTACTGCGCCGGAGGATACTGATGACGCAAGTGGCTGAAATCGTGTCTATTTATGTCACGGCGCGATACGGGCCAAGCCAGTTCCGGTAGAACCGCCGCGCCCACCGTGTAAAAAGGACGTGAGGCTTAGCGCCAGACTTACGGGCGGGCGACTCGTACGGGTACTGTGCTAAGCGGTCCTCGGTGCCGTACGCGCGACGCATCCGCGGCCCAGCCCCACAGCAGCAAGACCCACAGACACCCCGTAGGCCGCGTAGACGCGCCCGAAGTGCGCCGCCTGGCAGGTCGGGATCAGGCCATAGCGAATGGGCCAGCGATCGCAGCAGGGGCTACTCGCGGAAGCGGTTGACGATGGGTAGACGCCAGTCCTTGCCGAAGGCCCGCGGCGTGATCTTGATCCCGATGGGGCCCTGGCGCCGCTTGTACTCGTTGCGATCCACCATGGCGATCACGCGCTTGACGGTGGTCGCGTCGAAGCCGCGGGCCACGATGTCCGCCACCCCCTGATCGCCCTCCACGTACGCCTCCAGGATCGCGTCCAGCATCGCGTAGGGCGGCAGCGTGTCCTGGTCGGTCTGGTCGGGTCGCAGCTCGGCGGACGGGGCCCGGTCGAAGATCGACCGCGGGATGACGTCGCGCCCCGCCTTCTGGTTGACGTGCTCGGCCACCTGGTAGACCAGAGTCTTCGGCACGTCCTTGATCACCGCGAAGCCGCCCGCCATGTCGCCGTAGAGGGTCGAGTAGCCCACCCCGATCTCGCTCTTGTTGCCGGTGGTCAGGATCAGCCACCCGAACTTGTTGGAGAGCGCCATGAGGTAGTTGCCGCGGATGCGCGCCTGCAGGTTCTCCTCGGTCACGTCCTCCTTGAGCCCCTTGAAGGGCTTGGCGAGGGCGCGCTTGTAGGTGGCCAGCACCCGCGTGATCGGCAGGCGCAGGAACTCGATGCCGAGGTTGCGGGCCAGCCGCGCCGCGTCGCCCCGCGTGCCCGCGGACGAATACTGCGACGGCATGGTCACGCCGGTGACATTGGCGGCGCCGAGCGCGTCGCAGGCGATGGCCGCCACCAGTGCGGAGTCGATGCCGCCCGAGAGCCCGAGCGCCACGTGGCTGAACCCGTTCTTGGTCACGTAGTCGCGGGTGCCGAGGACGAGCGCGCGGTAGATTTCCTCGACCGGCTCCAGCACCGGCACCTCGTGGACCGGCAGCTTCGGACGCTCCGGCGCGGGCCGTGGGGGCAGCACCACGCGGCGCGACTGGGCCGCGGTGGCGCGCAGCTTCTCCTTGCGCCGCCGCGAGTCGTGGAGCCGGGCCCGGAAGACCTCGTCGAGATCGAGGTCGGCGACGATGAAGTCTTCCTCGAAGGCCTTCCCCCGCGCCACGCACTCGCCCTTCTCGTTGAAGATGAACGACTGGCCGTCGAAGATCAGCTCGTCCTGGCCGCCCACCGTGTTGACGAAGGCCAGGCACACGAGATCGTCGGCGGCGCGGGTGGCCAGCATCTTCTCGCGGAAGCGCCCCTTGCCCGCGTGGTACGGCGACGCGTTGATGCTCAGCACCAGCTCGGCGCCGCCCAGGGCCTGCAGCGTGGTCGGGCCGGTCGGGTACCAGATGTCCTCGCAGATGTTCGCCGCGATGACCGTCTCGCCCAGCGTGAAGACCGGCGCCTCGGTTCCCGACTGGAAGTACCGGTTCTCGTCGAAGACGCCGTAGTTGGGCAGGTACTGCTTGTGATAGGTCCCGGCCTGCGCGCCGTCGTGGAGGATGGCGGCCGCGTTGAAGATGTCGTCCCGCTTGTCCACGAAGCCGACCACCGCGGTGATGCCGCGACTCGCGCGCGCCACGTCGGCCAGCGCCCGGAGATTGGCCTCGATGAAGGCGGGCTTGAACAGCAGGTCCTCCGGCGGATACCCGGTCAGCACCAGCTCCGGGAACGCGATGATGTCGCAGCCCAGCGCGCGCGCCCGGTCCATGCCCGCCATCACCAGCCGCGCATTGGCCTCGATGGCGCCCACCGTCGGATTCACCTGGGCCAGCCCCACCCGCACCCGCCGCATGCCGGTATTCTACCCTCTCCGGCGGGCTTTCACCGTCAGGTGCAGCCCGGCCAGGATCAGGAGCCCGCCGGCCACCGTGAACGCGGTGATCTGCTCGCCGAGCCACAACACCCCGAGCAGCGCGCCGCCCAGCGGCTGGATGTTGAGGAAGATGGCCACGCGCGGCGTCTCCACGCGCTCCAGGCACCAGTTCCAGACCGCGTAGCCGAGCGCGGTCATCACCACGCCCAGGTAGACGGCGCCGATGGCCGCCCGCGGCGTCCACGTGGACGGGGGCGCGGTGGCCCACTCCAGCACGGCGACCGGCACCATCGCGGCCGCGCCCCAGACGACCGAGTAGGCGGTCACCACGAGCGCGGGGTGGCGGAGGAGCACGGGCCGGGCGATCAGCGAGTATGCCGCGTAGGCCCCGCCGGAGAGGATCAGGACGATGTCCCCGCGCCAGTGGGGGGCCAGGGACTGCGTGACGCCGGGGATGCCGTTCACCACGATGACCGCCGCGCCCAGGATGGCCAGCGCGGCGCCCAGGCCTTCGCGCCGCGACAGGCGCTCGCCGAGCACGAGCGGCGAGAGGAGGATCAGGGCGGCCGGCTCCACCGTGATCAGCAGCGCCGCGTTGCTGGCCGTCGAGTGGGCCAGGCCCCAGTTGCCGAGCGCGAACGCCACCGTGAAGCCCACCACCCCGGTGAGCGCCAGGCGCCAGTGATCCTCGCGCGAGAGCTTGGCCGCGACCATGCCCCGCCAGGCCCAGGGCACCAGGATCAGCGAGCCGATCGTCAGGCGCGCCATCGCCAGGGTGGCCGGTCCGATGTCCTCCAGGACGATGCGCGAGACCGAGTAGCCCGTGGCGAAGATCAGGTTGGAGACGAGGAGGACCACGTAGGCGGTCGGCACCGGCCGAGCTTAGCGTATAATCCCGCGCATGAAGCCCAAGATCCCGTGGCTCCCGCACGAGGTGCAGCCGGGTCAGCCGACCGAGAAATGCCCGCGCTGCGGCGCGAAGAAGCTCATGCCGTGGACGCTGCGGCGTGATCCCCAGCGCGTCACCCTCCTCCGCACGTGGGTCTGCACCGCGTGCCAGACGACCGAGGAGCGGGACGAGGCGGAGTAGCCCCCTCACCCTGCAGCCCCTCACCCTGCCCTCTCCCCAGCGGGGAGAGGGAGAGCGCTAGCTGGCGTTCACGAAGTCCAGCAGGCTGCGAAGGCGGGAGAAGCCGGCGCGGTTGAAGGGGAGCACCAGCCTCGGCAGGTCGGGCAGCTCGTCGCCTTCCCCCGGAATCGGTCCCATCGCCTGCGCGGCGGGCGCGTTCAGGATGTCCGCGAAGCGGGCGTTGAGCTCGGTGAGCGCGGCGGGAGCGATCGGGCGTCGGATGCGGAGCACGAGCGCGTCGCGCACGTAGCGCTGCGAGTGGTACAGCTTGTAGAACCCCTCGACCTCCGCGGCGGCCTGCTCCACGTCGTCGGTGACGCGGTAGAGCTCGGGGTCGTTCGGCGACACCGTGCCCCGCCCGACCATCTCCCGCCGGATGAACTCGTCGAAGGTCTTCCAGTAGGTCCCGCCCGGCTCGTCCAGCATGACGAGCGGCAGCACCGGCGACTTCCCGGTCTGGATCAGGGTCAGCGCCTCGAACGCCTCGTCGGCGGTCCCGAACCCGCCGGGCAGGAACGCCATGGCGTGGGCCTCGCGCACCAGGAAGAGCTTGCGGGTGAAGAAGTACTTGAAGGAGACGAGCTTCGGGTCGTCCGCGATCCAGGGATTGGCTTCCTGCTCGAACGGCAGCCGGATATTGAGCCCGAACGAGCGCTCGGCGCCCGCGCCTTCCTGGGCCGAGCTCATGACGCCGCCCCCCGCGCCGGTGATGACCATCCAGCCCGCGCCGCTGATCCGCTTGCTGAAGGCGTAGGCCTGCTCGGAGATCGGGTGGGCCCGCGGGGTCCGGGCGGAGCCGAACACGGTGATCTTCGGCACGGTGCGCCACGGCGCGAAGACCTTGAACCCGTAGCGGATCTCCTTGAACGCCGCGTTGGCGATCCGGAGGTCCGCCACGCCCGCGCCGTCCTCGTACATCTTGAGCGCGGTGGTGAGGAGATCGGCGTAGAGCGGCCAGGTGGACTCCGGCACCCGGAGCTGCTCGAGCAGCGCGTCGATTCGCCGGTTGGCGTCCTCGGACTGGAGGTGGTAATGCCGATCCGGACTCACATCAGCAGTATACACGGCGCCCCATTCAGGCCAGCGTGTGCCGGACCATCTTGCCCTCGACCAGGTAGATGACCATCTCCGCGATGTTGGTGGCGTGATCCGCCACCCGCTCCATGAACCGGGAGATCAGGATCACCCGGATCGCGCGGGAGACGGTCCGGGGGTCTTCCATCATGAAGGTCAGGAGCTCCCGGAAGATCTGCTCCTTGAGGGCGTCCACCTCCGCGTCCTCCGCGCACACCCGACGGGCCAGGGCGGTGTCGCCGCGCCACGAAGGCATCCAGGCTCTCCTTGACCATGCGCTGCGCCCTGTCCGCCATCCGCGGCAGATCGATGTAGGGCTTGAGCTGGGGCTCCCGATTCAGCTCCAGCGCGCGCTGGGCGATGTTGACCGCCTGGTCGCCGATGCGCTCCAGATCGGTCACGATCTTCATCGCGGTGGTGATGAAGCGCAGGTCGCCCGCGGCCGGCTGGTGCAGCGCGAGCAGATTCACGCACTGCTCGTCCACCTCGACGTCGTAGGCGTTGACCTGGCGGTCCCGCTCGATGACGTCCTGGGCGATGACGTCGTCGCGCTCGAGCAGCGCGCGCATGGCCCGGCGGATCTGGTCCTCGACCAGTCCCCCCATCGCCAGCAGGGTCTGCTTGAGGCCCTCCAGCTCCTCGTGGAAGTGCCGTTGCATCGCGTCCTCCCTCGCCTAACCGAAGCGTCCGGTGATGTAGTCCTCGGTCTGCTTCTCCCGCGGATTCGTGAAGAGCTGGCGGGTCACCCCGAACTCGATCAGCTCCCCCAGGAGCATGAAGCCGGTATGGTCGGATACCCGGGCCGCCTGCTGCATGTTGTGGGTGACGATGACAATCGTGTAGCTGTTCTTGAGCTCCAGCATCAGCTCCTCGATCTTGGCGGTGGCGATGGGATCGAGGGCCGAGCAGGGCTCGTCCATGAGCAGGACGTCCGGCTCCACCGCGATCGCCCGCGCGATGCAGAGACGCTGCTGCTGCCCTCCCGAGAGGCCCAGCGCGCTGTCCCCCAGGCGGTCGTGGACCTCGTCCCACAGCGCGGCGGCCCGCAGGCTGCGCTCCACCATCCCCTCGAGATCGCTCCGGTTCCGGACGCCGAGAATCCGGGGGCCGTAGGCCACGTTCTCGAAGATCGACTTGGGGAACGGGTTCGACTTCTGGAACACCATCCCGACCCGCTTCCGGAGCTCGGTGACGTCCAGGCCGGGTCCGTAGATGTCGGTGCCGCCGATGCGGATGCTCCCGGTCATTCGCACGCCGTCCACGAGGTCGTTCATCCGGTTCAGGCACCGGAGCAGGGTGGACTTCCCGCAGCCGGACGGGCCGATGTAGGCGGTGACCCGGTGCTTGGGGATCGACATCGAGATCTCCCGGAGCGCCATCTTCGCGCCGTACCAGAGCGAGACCTTCTCGATCTCCACCATGGGCATCTCGATGATGGGCGCCTCCAGCGCGCCGGGATTCAGGTTGTGCCCGATCGTAACAGGTCCATGTCCGACCATGTTCTCCCTCCGTGCCAGGTGGCTAGACGGCCGACGTCGCATACCGGCGACGGAGCCGGTTGCGCATGCCGATGGCGAAGATGTTCAGCAGCACGACGATCAGGAGCAGGAGCAGCGTGGTCGCGAACACCATCGGGCGCGCCGCGTCCACGTTGGGGGACTGAAACCCGACATCGTAGATGTGGAACCCGAGATGCATGAACTTCCGGTCGAGATGTAGGAAGGGCCAGTATCCGTCCAAGGGCAGCGAAGGGGCCAGCTTCACCACGCCAGTGATCATGAGCGGGGCAACCTCACCCGCGGCGCGGGCCATGGCCAGGATGAGCCCGGTCAGGATGGACGGCATCACCGCGGGCAAGACCACCCGCAGGGTCGTCTCGAGCTTCGTGGCCGAGAGCGCCAGTGAGGCCTCCCGCGTCCCGCGCGGGATCGCGGCCAGCCCTTCCTCCGTCGCCACGATGACCACCGGCACCGTGAGGAGCGCCAGTGTCAAGGACGCCCAGAGAATGCCGCCCGTGCCATAGGTCGGGGTCGGGAGCGCCTCCGCATAGAAAAGCTGGTCGATGGAGCCGCCGACGAAATAGATGAAGAACCCCACCCCGAACACTCCGAACACGATGGACGGCACGCCGGCCAGGTTGTTGACCGCGATACGCACCGCGCTCACGAACAGGCCTTGCCGGGCGTACTCCCGCAGGTAGAAGGCGGCGAGCACGCCCAGCGGAGTGACCAGGATGCTCATGATCACGACCATCATGACGGTGCCGAAGATGGCCGGAAACACGCCGCCCTCCGTGTTCGACTCCCGGGGCTCGTCCGACACGAACTCCCAGATCCGTCCCGCGTAGTAGACCGTCTTCGCGGCGACGCCCATGGTGTTGGGAAACCGGACGTCCACGATCTGCGCCAGCGGCCACTCCTTGTCCTTCCCCCCGTCGGCCTCGACCAGGATGGTCGCGGTCTGGCTCTTCCGGAGCTCGGCCAGGCGCGTTTCCTGCACCTTGTACTGCTCCTGGAGCGGGGCGAGCTTGGCCTTCAGGGCCTCGACTTCTGGTCCGGACGTGATGCCCTTCAGCTCGAGCCCCTTCAGCCCGAGGCGGACCTGCTCCTGCTGGTAGTTGATCCCGCCGATCTCGCGCGTCTCGATCCGCCGGATCTCGCGCCGGACCCGCGTCACCTCGGGAAGGCGCCGCTCGAGCTCGCCCCATGCCTGGGGGCCGGTCGCGAGGACGCGGTCGCCGTCGCGCAGCTGCTTGATCGTCCCGATCAGCGCGCCCCATTCGGTCCGCTCGATCAACGCGACGTCCGCGGGATACTCGCGCTTGCCGATCTGGCTCTCGTCCACCCACCGGAAGTCGGCGCCGTAGATGTCGCGATTGCCCACCTTCATCTTGATCCGGTAGGCGCCCGCCTGCCCCGGCACCGGCTCCCGCTCGGCAAGCTGGCCGGTCATCACGCTCCCGTCGGCCAGGCTCGCGCGCAGGACATTGCTCGGCCAGAAGAAGCCGAGGCCGTTGTACAGGATCAGCCCGACCAGGCCGGCCACCATCAGCAGGGCGACCGCCAGGGCCCCACCCGTGAGCCATATGAACGGCTCGCCGCTCTTCCAGAGCTTGCTCATAGGTACTGGTACTTTCGCCGGAGCTTGAGCCGGACCAGCTCGGCCACGGTGTTCACGACGAAGGTCAGGCAGAACAGCAGGAACGCGGCCAGGAAGAGCACGCGGAAGAGCGTGCCCTGCTCCGGCGCCTCCGGCAGCTCCACCGCGATGTTGGCCGAGAGCGCCCGGAACCCGTTGAAGATGCTCAGGTCCATGACCGGGGTGTTGCCGGTCGCCATCAGCACGATCATGGTCTCGCCCACCGCCCGTCCGAAGCCGATCATGATGGCCGAGAAGATGCCCGGGCTGGCGGTCGGCAGCACGATCCGCAACGCGGTCTGCCAGCGGTTGGCGCCCAGGGCCAGCGAACCGGCCCGCAGGTGCTGGGGCACATTGGACAGCGAGTCCTCGGCGATCGTGAAGATGATCGGGATCACCGCGAACCCCATCGCGATGCCCACCACGAGGGAGTTTCGCTGGTCGTACGTGAGGCCCAGGGCCGACAGCAGCCAGCCCCGGTAGTTGCCGTCCAAGAGGGCCCACTCGACCGCGCCGCCGAGGTGAAACGACACCCACATCCCCAGGACCACGACCGGGAGCAGCAGGAGCACCTCGCTCCCCGGCCGGAAGCGTGAGCGGACTCCCGCCGGAAGCAGACGGTACAGCAGGAGTGCACCTACGATGAAGACCGCCTGAACGAGCGGCATCAGGAAGAGGCCCGGAACCACCTTCTCCACCATCGGGGCCAGCCAGAGCCCGGCCAGGAAGCCCAGCACGACGCTCGGCAGCGCCGCCATGATCTCGACCACCGGCTTGATGTAGGCCTTCAGGGTCGGATGCATGAACTCGCTGACGTACACCGCGGCCAGCAGCGCCAGGGGGATGGCGATCAGCAGGGCGTAGACGGTCCCCTTGAGCGTGCCGTAGATCAGGGGCGTCAGGCTGAACTTGGCCTCGAAGTCGTCGGTGCCGCCGGTGGACTGCCAGACGTAGGCGGGCTCGTTGTAGCCCTCGTACCACACCTTCCCGAACACCGTCCGGAGGGTGATCTCGGGGTGGGGATTGTTCACCTTCCACTGGGAGATCGAGCCCCGCGGGTCGGCGATGAGCACCGCGTCGGCCTTCGGGGCGAACACGACGGACTGGATCGCGCCACCCCCGGCGCGCATCGAGAGCAGGGTCTTGCCGGAGGTGCCGTAGTGGAGATGAAGGCCGCCCGCGGCGTCCGCCGTGACGAAGCCCTTGTCGCGGCCCGATCCGCTGATCGCGATCACCGGCCCCGGATGGCCCTGGAACTGGTAGATGCGCGTGAGGCGGCCCTGGGGCCACAGCACCTGCCACGAGGACACGCCACCCGCGTGATCGCCCACCACCAGCGTGCGGTCCCCCAGCAAGAATGTCAGCGCGGTCACGGCCACCCCGGGACTCACGGTGACGGCCTCGGCCACCGTGGGGCTCGCCTTCTCGCGGAGGTCGTACCGCACCACCTGCCCGCGGGAGGTGCCGATGAACAGATCCTCGGCCCGACGATCCAGGGCCAGCGCGGTGACCTCGCCCTCGATCGACAGCGGGAGCGCGGCCAGCGATTCCTCGCGTCGGCTCCCGCCCACGAGCGCTTTGGTCTCGATCACGGTCTGGACGACCATCTCGGCGGGACCGACCCGCGCCACCGTGACGGGCCCGGAATCGGCCGTGGTGCTCGCCATGTCCAGGATCGGCCGCTTCCCCTCCGGGTCGAGCTGCGACGGGGCTCCGAACGTGGGCTGGGCCACGACCTCGCGTTTGCCGTCCGTGAAGGTCACGTCGAACTTGGTCTCGAGCGGGATGACCCGGCCATCGGAGGTGCCGATCAGGTACCTGGAGGTTCCCACCAGGTACTTGCCGGCCCCGGTGTCGGTGACCCGGGTCACCATCGCGCCCTCGAGTCCCTGGATCGGCACGGCCGCGAGGACGCGGCCTCGCTTGAGGTCGGTAATCTGCAGCACGCCCCCCGAGATCACCTGGGTGGCGACCTCTCGATACTCGTCGACGCCCAGCGGGCCGGCCGCGACCGCGCCCCCGGCCGCGGCGGCCGTCGGGGAACCGATCGGGTCGGCGGTCGGGACCTTGAACAGCGGATACACCTCGGCGGCGATGACGAAGAGGATCGCGAGGATGCACGCGATGATGACGATGCCGCCGACCACGACCAGGCGCGACGCCCAGCGGTCCGCCAGGATCCGGCGGGCCGTGCGGACCGGGGAGACGTCCAGCGGGCGGGCCGGTGCCGCCGGCCCGCCCGCGCGAAGCGCCTCCGGACTGATCGCCACCTACTGGACCTTGTTCAGCTCTTCCTTGGCGATCGTCGCGGGAATCGGGAAGTAGCCGTCCTTGATGACCACTTCTTGGCCCTCCTTGGACAGGACCAGCTTCACGAACTCGCGGGTGAGCGGATCGAGCGCCTTCCCGGGCGCCCGGTTGACGTAGACGAACAGGAATCGCGAGAGGGGATACGTGCCCGCGTAGGCATTCTCGGGGTCGGCTTCGTAGCACTTCGCCCCTTCCTTCGCCGCGAGCGGGACCGCCCGCACCCCGGCCGTCGCGTAGCCGATGCCGCTGTACCCCATGGCGAAGCGGTCCACCGTCACGCCCTGCACCACCGACGCCGAGCCCGGCTGCTCCTTGACCTCGTCCTTGAAGTCTCCGTTCTTGAGCGAGTGCTCCTTGAAGAAGCCGTAGGTCCCCGAGGCCGAGTTGCGTCCGTAGAGGCTGATCGGCTTGGTGGCCCATTCGCCGGTGAGGCCGAGCTGCCCCCACGTCTTCACGTCTTCCTTGTAGCCCGCGCGGCGCGACTTCGAGAACACCGCATCCACCTGACTCATGGTCATGCACTTGATCGGGTTGTCCTTGTTGACGAAGACCGCGAGGGCGTCGACCGAGCTCCGGATCGCGGTGGGCTTGTAGCCGTACTTCTTCTCGAAGGCATCGATCTCGGTCCCCTTCATCTCGCGCGACATGGGCCCGAGCTGGGCGGTGCCGGAGATGAGGGCCGGAGGCGCGGTGGACGAGCCCTTGCCTTCGATCTGGATCTTCGCGTTCGGGTAGAACTTGTTGAACCCTTCCGCCCAGAGCGTCATCAGGTTGTTCAGCGTGTCCGAGCCGATGCTGGAGACGTTGCCGCTGACGCCGCTTACGGCCTTGTACCCGGCCAGGCCCGGGTCCAGCTTGGGCGGCCCCGCCGCGAACCCGACGGCCGTGGTCACTCCGACAATGGCCAGCGCTGCGATCACCCTCTTCATCTTGTTCTCTCCTCTTGTTGGTTTTAGGGTCCCCTGTTCCTGTTGCGGGACGGTAACCGACCCGTTACGGTTCTGTTACGGTCCCCCCGGAATCCCGGAACCGGTACCCCACGCCCCGGACCGTCTCGATCGCGGGCATCGGGGCCCGCGCCGCCGTGAACTTCGCGCGCAGCCGGGCCACGTGCACGTCCACCGTCCGGGGCTCGACGAAGCCGTCCTGGCCCCAGACGAGATCCAGCAGCTCCTCCCGGCCAAATACCCGTCCCGGCGTGCGGATCAGGGTGGCGAGCAGGTCGAACTCCTTGCGGGTCAGCTCCACCAGGCGCCCCTTCATCTTGACCTCGAAGCGCTGCCGGTCGATCTCCAGGTCACCGGCGCGGAGCACCTGGCTGCCATCCAGGTCCGTCGGCCGTCCGCGCCGGGTCACCGCCCGCACGCGAGCCAGCAGCTCCCGCGGCGAGAAGGGCTTCGTCACGTAGTCGTCGGCGCCCATCTCGAAGCCCAGCACCTTGTCGCCTTCTTCCACCCGCCCGCTCACCATGATCACCGGGATGGCGACGGTCTCCCGATCCTGCTTGAGCCGACGGCAGATCTCCCATCCGTTGAGCTGCGGCACCATGATGTCCAGCAGGATCACGTCCGGCTTCGCGTCCTTCACCAGTCGGAGGGCATCCGTCCCGTTGGCGGCGAGCCGGACGTCATAGCCTTCCTTGCCGAGGTTGTAGCGGATCATCTCCGCCACGTCCGCCTCGTCCTCCACCACCAGCACCCGCGGCCCACGAGGCACGGTCGGCTTCTCGGGACCTCCCCGCCGGCTACCGCTCACCATCGGCTCCACCCCCACGCTCGTTCGTGTCATGGGCGGAGTGTGCGCGGGCGGGGTTACGCGATGATGACGCCGGAGTAAATGGTGGGTGAACGCGCAGGCGGCAGAAGCACGACGCCCCCGCCGGAACGCGGGGGCGTCAGGTGCCGAGAAGCGAGCGGGCGTGCGAGCTAGATACCGATCTCGCGCGTGGTCAGCTTGTACTTGAAGCTGTCCGGATCCAGGCTGTCCTTGCGTGCCTCGGTCGTCTCCGCCTGCGGATACATGAAGTAGGCGACCGCGTCGTCCCGCGAGTTCAGCAGCTTGACGTCGTGCGCGTAGTTGTACGCGAGCCAGTTCATCTCCCACTGCCCGAAGAGCTTGGCCCGCGCCTTCAGGGTGGTCGGATCGCCGAGCGGGATGCCGCCCCGCTCCTCCAGCACGACCTTCCGGACGTCGGCCGGGTCCACCGGCACCCAGCCGTGGCTGGCGAGGTAGAACTCCGCGCGGCAGTGCTGCGCCTTGGTGATGTCGCCGGACTTGCCCAGGCTCTTGAACTCGGCGGAGTCCGCGGTGCGCACGCCGTAGACGTCACGGGCCGGGATGCCCGCGGCCCGCGCGAGGCCCACGAAGAGCGCGTTGAGGTCTGCGCACTTGCCCCCCAGGTTGCCGGTCTCGAGCATCGCGCGGATGTCCCCCACGCCGCAGCCCCGAACCTTGGGGTCACGAAACGTGTTGTCCACGATCCACTCGTAGATGGCGCGCGCCTTGTCCACGTCCTTGTCCGCGCCCTTGGTGATCTGCTGCGAGGTCTTCTTCACGATCCCGTCGGTCCGGACCAGCTTGGTGGACTCGCGGTACCGGTTGAGCATGACCCGATCCTCGGGCGACGGATTCATGCCCGGCTTCGTCACGTCGACCAGCCGATCGCGGGCGGCGTACCGGGTCGTGACCTCCACGACCGGCGCGGTCTCACCCGCCGGCCACTCCGCGTAGAAGATGGCCGCCCCGTACTTGTCGTCGCGATACACGCGGGCGGAGCCGGCATTGCCCGTCCAGCTCTGTCCGAGACTCTTCTGGTAGTCCGTGTCCGCCGCGAGCGGCATCGGAAGCCAGACGCGCGTGGGTCCGGTCGGATTGGCGACTTCCACGCGGGTCAGCACCTCGAACGTGCGCCACTTGGCTCCGTCCGAGCCGGTGGACGCCGCTCCGATGCGCGGCAGGCCACCCACCGCGGCGGCCGCCCCGACCGCGATCCCGTTCTTGAGGAACTCCCGTCGCTTCATGTGTGGGTCTCCCGTTCAGGCTGGATCGGCTGTATGATTCGGGCACATCGTACAGCCTCGACGGGAAGCGTCAAATCCGACTTCCCGATGAGCGATGGGGCTTGAATTGGCTGAACCGATAGCTTCAACGGAACGTAACAATTCTGTGATTTGACCTCCTGACCCGCCTCTCGGAGACTGGCGCCCATGCCGGACCGGATCGCCCTGCCGTCGGACGTCTTCGTGAACCGCGAGATCTCCTGGCTGGAGTTCAACCGGCGTGTTCTCGAAGAGGCCCAGGACTCCTCGGTCCCTCTGCTAGAACGGGTAAAGTTCCTGGCTATTTTCAGCTCGAACCTCGACGAATTCTTCATGGTCAGGGTCGCCGAGCTGAAGCGCCGCATCCGCGCCGGGGATCCCACCACGGGACCGGATGGTCTGTCCCCCGCTGAGACCCTGGCCGCGATCTCGGACAAGGTCCACCGCCTGGTGGACGCCCAGCACCGCTGCTTCCTCGAGGACCTGGGGCCGATTCTGGCCTCGGAAGGGATCCGGCTCGTCCGTCCCAAGGAAGTGACCCCGGACCAGGAGCGCTTCCTCGACGGGTACTTCCAGCGGACACTGATGCCGGTCCTGACCCCGCTGGCCATCGACCCGGGCCACCCGTTCCCTCATCTGGGCAACCGGTCACTCTGCCTGGTCGTCACGGTCCGGGCGGCGACCCCCAGCGCGCTGCCCCATACCTCACTCACGGTGGTCCACATCCCCAGCCAGGTCGTGCCGCGCTTCGTGCCCCTCCCCGGGCCTGCGGGCCAGCACGTGTTCATGCTGCTCGAAGATGTCATCCGGCTTCAGCTCCACGCGCTCTACAACGGGTACGAGGTGCTGTCCTGCCACGCCATCCGCGTGACCCGGGACGCGGACCTCGCGCTCGATCGCAAGCGCGCGGTGGATCTGCTCACCAGCGTGGAGGCCGGCGTCCGGGATCGGCGCATGGGCGATGCGGTGCGCCTGCAGTACGATTCCGACCTGCCCACGGAGCTGCTGGCCATGCTGGTGGACGAGCTCGAGCTCGCCCCCGACGATCTCTACGCGGGCGCCGGGTTCACCGCGTTCTCGGATCTCTTCCAGCTCTACGCCGCGCTGGATGTGCCGCGCCTCAAGGACCCGCCGATGCCCCCGCGCCCGCTCCCGGCCTTCGACGGCTCCTCCGACGTCTGGAGCGCGATCCGCAACGGCGACGTACTCGCCCACCACCCCTACCATTCGTTCGACGCGGTGACCCGCTTCGTGAGCGAGGCCGCGGTGGATCCCCGGGTGCTCGCCATCAAGATGACGCTCTACCGGGTGAGCCCGACCTCGCCGATCGCGCACGCCCTCACCCTGGCCGCCGAGAACGGCAAGGAGGTCGCGGTCCTCGTCGAGCTGCAGGCGCGCTTCGACGAGGAGGCGAACATCCGCTGGGCGCGCGCGCTCGAGGAAGTCGGCGCGCACGTCGTCTACGGGCTGCCCGGCTACAAGACCCACTGCAAGGCCTGCCTCGTCGTCCGCCAGGAACCCGACGGGATCCGGCGCTATTGCCATCTGGCGACCGGCAACTACAACGCCCGCACCGGCGGTATCTACGGGGACTTCGGTCTCTTCACCTGCCGGGAGTCCTTCGGCGAGGACGTGACCGAGCTCTTCAACATGCTGACCGGCTACACGCGCCCGCGCCGCTTCCGGCACCTGCTGGTGGCGCCCACCGGCCTGCGCGACGGCTTCCGCGATTGCATCCGCCGCGAAGCGGAGCACGCCCGGCGCGGCCGGCCCGCGCGCATCGTGGCCAAGATGAACGGCTTGGTGGACCGCACCTTGATCGAGGAGCTCTACCTGGCCAGCCAGGCCGGCGTCACGATCGACCTGATCGTGCGCGGCATCTGCTGTCTCCGCCCGGGAATCCCGGGCCTGTCGGATCGCATCCGGGTCATCTCGATCGTGGACCGTTACCTCGAGCACGCCCGGGTCTTCTACTTCCAGAATGGCGGCGCACCCGAGTACTGGCTGGCCTCTGCCGACTGGATGCCCCGCAACCTCGACCATCGTGTCGAGATCGCCTTCCCCGTGCTGGACGCACGACTGCAGGCCCAGATCCTCGAGGTGCTCGAGCTGCAGCTCAGCGATACCGTGAAGGCACGCGAGATCCTCCTCGACGGCAGCTCGACCCGCGTTCGGGCCCTCGATACGCCCCCCGTCCGCTCCCAGGACCGTCTCTACGCCCTGGTCGCCGCGGAGGGCCGCGCCTAGCCCGACTTCAGCCGACTTCCAGCACCTCGCGCAGGCTCTCGTCGTGCGCGATCGGATCGCCGGCGAGAAAGGCGATGGGCTCGCCGTCATACCCGTCGGGATCCAGCGGGAAGAGCGGCGCGCCCCGCTCCGCGGTCAGGATGCCGAGCGGTCGGGAGCCGCGCGGCGGGACTAGGTGGCGGGGCGGATCGGAAGCGTGAAGCGGACGGTGGTGCCCTGCTGCTCCAGGCTCTCGATGCGCAGCTCGCCCCCGTGGGCCAGGACGAGGTGCTTCACGATCGCGAGGCCCAGGCCGGTCCCGCCCAGCTCGCGCGAGCGCGCCTTGTCGACGCGATAGAACCGTTCCGTGATGCGGGGCAGATCGGCCGCGGGGATCCCGATGCCGGTGTCGGCCACCGCGATCTCCACCGCCGCGTCGCCGACGGCGCGCGCGGTCACCGTGACCGCGCCGCCCTCGGGCGTGTACTTCACCGCGTTGTCCACCAGGTTGATGAGGACCTGCACGAGCCGATCCCGGTCGGCGGCCACCTCGGGCAGCTCGGCGGGGGTGTCCGCGCTCACCGTCACCCGCGAGCGGGCCGCGCGCGGCCCGATGATCGCCACCACCGACGCCACCAGCTCGTCGAGCCGCACCGGCTCCTTGCGGAGCGTCACCTTGCCGAGCTCGATGTTCGACAGATCGGTCAGGTCGTTCAGCAGGCGCCCCAGCCGCTCGCTGTGGCGGAGCACGATCTCGAGGAAGCGCCGGGCGTTCTCCGGCTCCTCGAGCGCGCCGGATAGCAAGGTCTCCAGGTAGCCCTGGATGGCGGTCAGCGGGGTCCGCAGCTCGTGGCTCACGTTCGCCACGAACTCGGTACGAACGCGCTCGAGCTGGCGGAGGGCGGTCAGGTCGTGGAGCACCATGACCACGCCCGGCTCACCGGCGACCGGAGAGAGCCCGACCGCATTGACCCCCACGATGCGATACGCGGGGCTCGTCATCTCGATCTCCTGGCGGAGGGCCTGCCCCGCGCCGCCCGCGTGCACGGCGCGGAAGATCTCGTGCAGGTCCGCGTTCCGGATGACCTCGAGGAACGGCTTGCCCTCGCCGCGCGAGCTGCCCAGGCCGAACATCGTCCGCGCCTGCTCGTTCATGAGCAGGACGTGCTCGTGGCCGTCCACCGCGATGACCCCCTCGATCATCGCGTCCAGCATCGCGGTGATCTTGGCCTGCTCCTGCTCGAGGTCCTGGATCTTCTCGCGCAACCGTCCCGCCATGACGTTGAGCGATCGACCGAGGGTGCCGATCTCGTCGGTGGAGCGGGTGGGCGCCCGGACCAGGAAGCTGCCCTCGCTCATCTGGCGGGCGATGGACTGCATCTCGACCACCGGCCGCGTCACCCGTCCCGCCACGAAGATGCCGATCCCGAGCGCGACGAGCAGGGCGACCGCGCCGCCCGCCAGCATCACCTGGTGCAGCGTCGCGTAGGAGGCGGTCACCGCGGAGAGCGGCAGGGCGAGGCGCAGGACGCCGAGCACGCGGGCTCCTCCCGCACCGGCACCGCCACGTACAGGAGCGGCGCCTCGGTGGTGGCGCTGCGGCGCAGGGAGCGCCCCGTGCGCCCCGCCAGGGCCGTCGCGAACCTCGGGCCGCTCCGCGTGGCTCTCGAGCGCCCGCCACGTCGACGAGCGCGCGCTCCGACTCCGCGAGGACGCGCCCGTCCGGCGCGATGAGGGTGACGCGCGCGCCCGTCGCCCGGGCCACGCGGACGGCCAGATCCTGGGCCGCGGCCGCGGACGCGCCCGTCCGGAGGAGCCCCCGGGCCTCATCGTGGACGACGGCGGCCACCGAGCCGAGCCGGGTCTCCAGGGACTCCACCGCGAAGCTCTCCAGCGCCCGGGTCAGATAGGCCCCCGCCACCAGGCTGGTGACCGCCACGAACCCGACCAGGGTCAGCGTCAGCTTGAGCGCGATGCTCCGCCGGACGATGCGAAGCAGCGCCCGCATCAGTCCGCGCCCTCCAGGCGATAGCCCACGCCGGTCACGGTGCCGATGCGCTGCCCCTCCACCCCGAGCTTCTGCCGCAGCCGGCGCACGTGCACGTCGACGGTGCGGGACTCGATCTCCTCGGCGGCGGCGTAGCCCCACACGTGATCCAGCAGGTATTCCCGCGGACAGGACCCGCCCCCGCGCTTCCACCAGGGCCCGCAGCAGGTCGAACTCGCGGCGGGTGAGCGAGACCGGCGCGTTGTCCACCGTCACGAGGTGGGCCGCGGGGTCGATGCTGAGGCGGCCGACCGTGAGCGGCGCGGTGCCCGGCGTGCGGCCGGGTGCGCCGGAGCACCGCGCGAACGCGCGCCATCAGCTCGCGGGGAGAGAACGGCTTGACCACGTAATCGTCGGCGCCCATCTCGAGGCCGAGCACCCGGTCGACCTCATCCCCCCGGGCCGTGAGCATGACGATGGGAATGCCCTGCGTGACCGTGTTCTGGCGCAGCCGGCGGCAGACCTCGAGCCCGTCCATCTCGGGCAGCATGAGGTCGAGCAGCACCAGATCCGGCGGTGACATCTGAGCCTGCCGCAGGGCGTCCGACCCGCTCCGGGCCTTGGCCACCTGGTAGCCGTCGCGCTCGAGATGGAAGACGAGCAGGTCCCGGATATCGGGCTCGTCCTCGACGATCAGAACGCGCTGGGCCATCGACCGGGCGCCCTCACCAGGCGCGGGTCTCCCCGATCTTGAAAACCCAGGCGCGGGCCGGATCGATCCCGCGACGGTCGACGTCGGCGAGCATGCGCGCGGGCGGCTCGTCGAGCGGCTCGTCGGCCAGGTCGAACGTGCCCCAGTGCATGCCGAGCATCGTGCGCGCGTCGAGATCCACGAACGCCTGCACCGCCTGCTCGGGCGTGGTATGCACCCACTTCATGATCTCGGGCGGTAAGTACGCGCCGATCGGCAGCGCCACCACGTCGAAGGGGCCGAGCCGCTGCCCGATCTCCTTGAAGCCGTCGAAGTAGCCGGTGTCCCCTCCGTGGTAAAAGCGCCGCTCCCGTCCCAGGACGGCCCACGAGGCCCACAGGCGCCGGTTGGCGTCCCAGAGCGTGCGCTGGGTGAAGTGCTGGGCCGGGGTGCACACGAAGCGCACGCCGCGGTGCTCGTGCTCCTGCCACCAGTCGAGCTCCACCACGCGGGGCATGCCGTTGTCCGCGAACCAGGCTTTCAGGCCGAGCGGCACCACGAAGACCGGGTCGTGGGTCGCGGCGAGGCGCTTCACGGTCGGCAGGTCGAGATGGTCGTAGTGATCGTGCGAGATCGTCACCACGTCGATCCGCGGCAGGGCCTCGAACGCGAGCCCCGGCGCGTTCAGCCGCCGGGCTCCGATGAACGAGGTCGGCCCCGCCCGGTTGCTCCAGTTGGGATCCGTGAGGATGCTGACGCCGTCCACCTGGACCAGGACCGTGGCGTGTCCGACCCACGTGATGCTGCGCGGAACCGGGGTCGCCCGCAGTGCGACGCCGTCGTTGGCGACACGGGGGGCCTCGAAGCTGCGGGGCGAGACCAGGCCGTCCCACATCCGGCCCGCGATGAAGGTCCAGCGGGTCCAGGCGGACGGTCGAGAGAAGGCCGGATCCAGATTCCGGAATCCGCCGGCGGCCACGTGATGGGGTGGATACCCCGGGAGCGTCTCCGTCCCGGCGCTCGCGCAGGCGACCAGGAGGAGGAGCGAGGAGGCGATGCTGACGGCTCGCGGGCGCACTCTGAGGCGAAGTCTACCCCGGCCCCGCCAAGGGCGTAAAGCTTCCTAGGCCGACCGCGCGCTCGCCTTCGCTCCGTTCGAGCCCGTGACCGGCAGGAGGCCAAGCAGTCGCAGACGCTTGCGCAGGGTGTTCCGGTTGATCCCGAGCAGCTTCGCGGCCTTGAGCTGATTGCCGCCGCAGAGCTCGAGCGCATGGCGGAGCAGCGGCAGCTCCACCCGGGCCATCACGCTCCGGTAGAGCCGCCCTCCGTCTACCGCCGCCGCTTCGCTCACGAGCGATGGCAGGGCGGCGCTCACGAGCTCGTCGAAGCTTTCGGTCCCTCGCCCCACGCTCATGCCGCTTCAGCGCAGCAAGGGCTGTGCCCGGATCCGTCGGATAGGAAATCAAGGGCTTAGCCGGAACGTCGAGCGGAAGGGCCGCCTGGATTGCTCACGGCATAATCACGAGCCTCAATGCTGGGCAGGAAGAAACGACACGTCGCGAAGTCGTCGCAGCATGAGCACCGTGTTCGCGAGAGTCCGGCGCAGATCGATATTCGGCCGCGCGTGGGCGAAACGCGGTGATGGCGTCGTGTCCAATAGAGATCTTCGGGGTTAGAGATCGGGGCTAGAGATCGTCGAGGCGCATCAGGCCGTCACCACGGCCGCCGCCACGCCCTTCGCCTCGAGAAGCGCGCCGACCCGGAGCACGTGCGCCTCCCGGAAGGGCGCGCCGATCAGCTGCACGCCCAGCGGTATCGGCCCGGGCGTGGCGACCGGAACCGAGAGCACCGGGAGACCGATGAAGGACAGGGGCTGGGTGTAGACCCCGAGGTTGGGTCTGACCATGACCTCGACGCCGTCCAGGAGGACGCACTCCTGGCCGATAGGCGGAGCCGGACACGGCGTGGTCGGCGCCAGCAGGACGTCCACCTCGCGGAAGAGCTCGGCGACGCGGGCCCGGTACCAGGCGCGGAATCGCTGCGCCTGAACGTAGACGGCGGCCGGCACCAGCGCGCCCGCCAGGAAGCGATCCCGGGTGAGCGGGTCGAAGTCCTGCGGCCGACGCCTGAGGTCGGCCAGGTGGACGTTCGCGCCCTCCGAGGCGGTGATGACCATGGCCGCGGCCCGCGCCCGGTGTGCTTCCGGAATCGTGACCCGTCGGGAGACGCCGAGCTCCGCCGCCACCTTGGCGACCGCCGCGAAGGCCTCCGGCTCGCCGCCACGGGCGAAGTGGCCATCGAGCACCGCGATCCGCAGCCCCTCCACGCCGTCGCCCAGCATCGACAGACACGGCTCCGCGGGCCGGCTGGAGCAGACCGGATCGTCCGGATCCGGTCCCTGCATGACGTCGAACGCGGCGGTGACGTCGCGCACCGAGCGGCCGAGCGCCCCCACGTGATCGAAGCTGCTCGCGAAGAGCGCGGTGCCCGCCCGGGACACGCGCCCGTAGGTCGGCTTGAGTCCGAAGGCGCCGCAGAGCGCCGCGGGAACGCGCACCGAGCCGTTGGTGTCCGACCCCAGGGCGAGCGGGACGAGCCCGCCCGCGACCGCCGCGCCCGAGCCGCCCGAGGAGCCGCCCGCGACGCGCGTCGGATCGTGGGGGTTCCGCACCGGCCCGTAGTGCGCGTTCTCGCCGGTGAAGCCGTAGGCGTACTCGTCCATGTTGAGCGCGCCCACCAGCACCGCTCCGGCGCCCCGGAGCGCCGCCACCGCGTGCGCGTCGCGCGCGGCGGGCGGCCGGTCCCGGTTGATCTTGGATCCCGCGAGCGTGGTGATGCCGGCCACGTCGAAGAGATTCTTGACCGCGAAGGGCAGCCCGGCCAGCGGCCCCGGGTCGCCGCCCGCGGCCAGCGCCGCGTCCACCCGGTCCGCGTCTCCCCGCGCCTGCTCGGCCAGCACGGTGGTGAACGCGTTGATCGCGGCACCACGGGTCGCGACCTGGGCGAGGGCCGCCTCCGTCACCGAGCGGGCGCTGACCCGGCGGGCCCGGATCGCGGCGATCAGGCCGACGCCGTCGGAGGCGACGTAGTCGGCGCGCGACATCGCGACGCTCATGGCCGGAACACCGGCGCGGGCTCCACGTCGTCGGGCAGCGAGAACTCCATCACGAGCGCGGCGTGAACGAGGAGAATCCCGGTGAACTGGATCACCCCCGGCCGGTGCTCGGGCGCGATGGGCAGGCCGACCCGCTTCGCCGTCTCGTCCACGTACGCGCCCAGCTCCTCGGGTGTCGGACTCTCAGCCATCATGGCCCTCCCGGCCGACCTGACACGCGCGCCGGCCTGATGCGAAGTTCGTATAGCAGCCTAGAGCTTTCGCAGGCGCGCCGGCGGAAGTCCGAGCAGCCGGCGCCGGCACGTGGCCCACAACGCCTGCACGGCGGCATGGAGCGCGGGCGCCGACGGATAGAGGAGGCGGGCCAGCACTCCGCCGCGGCCGAGCATGGTCACGCCCGCTCGTCCATCATCACGCGCGACGCGGACCGCCCCCTGAAGTGCCCCGACGAGCTCGTCCCAGCCCTGACCCGCCGGCCGAAGGGCAACGAACGTCGCCACGTAGGCGAAGCCCTCGGTGCCTCCCAGCCCGTCCCGGGGCGGACGTCCGGTCAGGGTCGAGCGCTCCCGGAGCAGCGGCCCCACCTCGTCGCGAACGAGAAGGCTGCTGTCCAGCAGGTCGAAGCCCCAGGCCTCCCCGCGCGCCGCGCGCCCCGTCGCCCACGCGTCGAGATACAGCAGCGTGGCGTCCGCGGCCAGCCGGATCTCGGTCGTCTGCCGGAGCCGCGCTCCCGGCGACGGGATCACGTGATCGGGCAGCCATTCGAGCGTCGCGCCGGCCCCCACGTCCATGGTGACCCGCTGGACGGCGACGGGCCCCGGGCTGCGGTAGACCCGCGTGGCGGAGGGCGTGGACAGGCAGACGCGGCTTCCCGGACCCGAGCGCGATCTCGGTCTCGAGGCGATCGCCCGCCAGCAACCCGCCCGTCGGGTTCAGCAGCAGCAGCGTGGCGACGGCGTCCCCGTCGAGGTCCATCGGCTCGAGCGCCTGCAGCGGCAGCGTGAAGCGCCGCTCCGTGAGCACGGTGCGCCCGCCCCGGGCCTCGAAGGCCAGGCGGAGGCGGCCGTCCCGCCCGGTGCGGCCCGGCGCGGGCCGCGGCTCAGGGCTCGAAGAGGAGGTCGCGTCGGATCCAGGAGACCACGGCGTCGACGCCGGTGCCCTCCCGGAGATTGGTGAAGACAAACGGGCGTTCTCCTCGCATGCGCTTGGCGTCGCGCTCCATCACCCCGAGATCGGCGCCGACGTGCGGCGCGAGGTCGATCTTGTTGATCACCAGGAGGTCGGAGCGCATGATGCCCGGCCCTCCCTTGCGAGGGATCTTCTCCCCCTGGGCCACGTCGATCACGTAGATCGTGGCGTCCACCAGCTCCGGGCTGAAGGTCGCGGCCAGGTTGTCCCCTCCGCTCTCCACGAAGAGCAGCTCGAGCCCCGGGAAGCGCCCCATCAATCCGTGCACCGCCTCCAGATTCACGGAGGCGTCCTCCCGGATGGCGGTGTGCGGGCAGCCGCCGGTCTCCACGCCCACGACCCGCTCGGCGGGCAAGGCGCCCCGCCGGATGAGAAACTGCGCGTCCTCCTGCGTGTAGATGTCGTTGGTGATCACCGCCATGTCGAAGCGATCCCGCAGACGGAGCGACAGGGTCTCGACGAGCGCGGTCTTGCCGGAGCCCACCGGCCCCCCGATGCCGATCTTGAGCGGCCGCGGCAGCCCGGTCATGAGCGGAACAGGCGCGCGTCGAGGCGCTCGTGGAGCATGCCCTGGATGTCGAGCCCGGGCGTGAAGCTCCAGAGATCGGCGGGCGGACGCTCGGCCGCCTCGCGCGCCACCCGCTCGATCACGGGATGGAGAGTCCAGAGGACGGCCTGCCCTTCGAGCTGGCCCATCGGAAGCAGGCGCAGCGCCGCGCCCACCAGCAGCGCGGTGGTCGAGTACAGGAACGCGGTCACCGCCGTCTCGGCCTCCCAGCCCAGCGCGCCCGCGACCATGCCGAAAGCCACCGCGTGGTGGCCGGGGGCGCGCTGCGCGTTGACCTCCTCGAGATATTCGCCCAGGCGGGGCTCGCCGATGAGGCTCGCCGCGACGCGAAGGGTCTGCCGCCCCATCTGCCGGCTGCCCTCGCGGAACTCCTTCACGACCTTCATGGCCTCGAGGGCCTCGTCCAGGCGCCGGCACGCCTCGAGATCGCCGCGACCGAGAGCCCGCAGCGCCCCCGCGGCCGCGGTGGCATCGCAGGGCCCCGCCGCGCCCTCGAGCTGGGTCAGCAGGAAGCGCTCGAGCCCATCCCGGTCCCGTACGATGCCGGCCTGGCAGTAGTGCTCGAGCCCGAACGAATGCGCGTAGCCGCCGGTCGGGAAGGCGCTGTCGGCGAAGTGGAGCAGCGAGACCAGCCGGGGATCAGCCATCGCCGCCGTCTCGCGCCGCCGCGTCGACCGGCGAGAACACGGCCTCCCGGCGCTCCCAGCGCACCCCGAGCCGCCGCACCAGGTCCTCCATCGCGGTGTCGTCGGGGACCAGCAGGATGTCCTCGTCACCGCCCAGGGAGAAGTGGCGATTGCCCACGTCGAACGCGATCCGCACCGCCGCCTCGTAGCTCTCGGGGAAGAGCGCGAGCACCGGCTCCGGCCGCGGCTCGACGATCAGGTACCACTGCTCCTCCACCGCCAGGACGTCGCCGGGCTCGAGCACGGTCCCGGTCGGCAGCGCCAGCGCGACCTCACGGCCCGCGGTGGTCACGACCTTCTTGCGCGTCCAGCGCCGCTCCTCCCAGGTCAGCCGGAGCGTATCGCGCGTCCGGCCTGCCAGCGCCCCCGCGTCCACCGGAGCCGGCGCCTCGGTGATCACCCGCATGGCACTAGAACAGGAAGTAGCGCTGCGCCATCGGCAGGACGCGCGCGGGCTCGCACGTGAGCGCCTGGCCGTCGGCCCGCACCTCGTAGGTCTCCGGGTCGACCTCGACGCGCGGGAGGTAGCTGTTGTTGATCATCGCGGCCTTCGTGAGCCCCCGGCACCCGCGCACGGTGGCGGTGGCCTTTCGCAAGCCGAGCCGGCTCGCCACGCCGTCCTCGGCGGCGGCGCGCGACAGGAAGGTCAGCGAGGTGGACGACACCGCGGCGCCGTAGGAGCCGAACATCGGCCGGTAGCGCACCGGCTGGGGCGTGGGGATGGACGCGTTGGGATCGCCCATGGCGGCCACCGCGATCAGGCCGCCCTTGAGCACCAGCTCGGGCTTGACGCCGAAGAACGCGGGCTTCCAGATCACGAGGTCGGCCAGCTTGCCCCGCTCGATCGAGCCCACCTCGTGCGCGATGCCGTGGGCGATGGCGGGGTTGATCGTGTACTTCGCCACGTAGCGCTTGGCGCGCGCGTTGTCGTGCCGGCCGTCGCCGGGGAGCGCCCCGCGCTGCGTCTTCATCTTGTGGGCGGTCTGCCAGGTCCGCGAGATGACCTCCGCGATCCGGCCCATCGCCTGGGAGTCGGAGGACAGCATGCTGATCGCGCCCAGGTCGTGCAGCACGTCCTCCGCCGCGATGGTCTCGGCCCGGATGCGCGACTCCGCGAAGGCCAGGTCCTCCGGGATCTTCGCGTTCAGGTGATGGCACACCATCAGCATGTCCAGGTGCTCGTCCATGGTGTTCACCGTGAACGGCATCGTGGGGTTCGTCGAGGAAGGCAGGCAGTTGGCCTCGCCGACCACCCGGATGATGTCGGGGGCGTGTCCCCCGCCCGCCCCCTCCGTGTGATAGGTGTGGATCGTCCGGCCCTTGAACGCGCGGATGGAGTCCTCGACGAAGCCCGCCTCGTTGAGCGTATCGGTGTGGATCGCGACCTGGATGTCCATCTCCTCCGCCACCGAGAGCGCCGCGTCGATGGCCGCGGGCGTCGTCCCCCAGTCCTCGTGGAGCTTGAGGCCGATCGCCCCGGCCTCGACCTGCTCTCGCAGCGGCTCGGCCCGCGACGCGTTGCCCTTGGCGAGGAAGCCCAGGTTGATCGGGAAGGCCTCCGCGGCCTCCAGCATGCGGTGGATGTTCCAGGCTCCCGGCGCGCAGGTGGTGGCCGCGGTGCCGGTGGCGGGGCCGGTGCCGCCGCCGATCAGCGTGGTCAGCCCGGCCGAGAGGGCCTCGTCCACGAGCTGCGGGCAGATGAAGTGGATGTGGCTGTCGATGCCGCCCGCGGTGACGATCCGCCCCTCGCCCGCGATCACCTCGGTGGAGGCGCCGATCACCATCCCCGCGGTCACGCCCGCCATGATGTCCGGGTTGCCCGCCTTGCCGACGGCCACGATGCGTCCGGCCCGGATGCCGATGTCCGCCTTCACGATGCCCCAGTGATCGAGGATCAGGGCGTTGGTGATCACCAGGTCCAGCACCCCCTCGCCCGCGGTGGCCCGAGCCGACTGGCCCATGCCGTCGCGAATGACCTTGCCGCCGCCGAACTTCACCTCGTCCCCGTAGGAGGTGAAGTCGCGCTCGACCTCGATCAGCAGATCCGTGTCCGCGAGCCGAACCCGGTCGCCGACGGTGGGACCGTAGAGGTCGGCGTACTGCCGCCGCGGGAGCCGCAGGCTCACGAGCCGCCTCCGAGGAACCCGCCCGCCCGCGCGCGCTGCACGCTCGCGGCGCGGCCCGGCGCGCCCGCGGATCCATCGGTGAGCGCGTTGAGCCCGTAGACCTCTCGCGCGCCGCCCAGCTCCACCAGCGTCACCACCTTCTCGTCTCCAGGCTCGAACCGCACCGCGGTCCCGGCCGGCACGTTGAGCCGCATCCCGAAGGCCTGCTCGCGATCGAACCGCAGCCCCCGGTTCGCCTCGAAGAAGTGGAAATGCGACCCCACCTGGATCGGCCGGTCCGCCGTGTTCGCCACCGTGAGCTGGAGCGTCCGTCGACCCACGTTGGCGTCGATGTCACCGTCTGCCAGCAGGTATTCCCCAGGGATCATGTCCGCACGCTCGTTTGGGTGGAAGGCGCAGCCCGCTCTTCTTTTGTATGCGGGGGCCCAGAAATGGCCCCCGCACTCCCCCATTGCCGCGCTTCGCGCGGCTGGGCCCCCGCATTTAATAGAGGTGCGGGTACGTCAGCCATCACCGGATCGGGTGGTGAACGGTCACAAGCTTCGTCCCGTCGGGGAACGTGCCCTCGACCTGGACCTCTTCGAGCATCTCGGGCACGCCCTCCATCACGTCGGCGCGGTTCAGGATGGTGATACCGAAGGCCATGAGATCGGACACGCTGCGACCGTCGCGGATGCCTTCGAGGATCTCGGCGGTGATGAGCGCGAGCGCTTCGGGATAGTTCAGCTTGAGGCCGCGGGCCCGGCGGCGGCGAGCCAGCTCCGAGGCGGTGAAGATGAGGAGCTTGTCCTGCTCGCGGGGGGTCAGGTGCATTGGGGGAGTTTAAACCGTCAGGTGCTGCCTGACCATATCCTCACGGAGGTCCTTCGTCGCGCCCCTCGACACGATGGTGCCCTTGCGCATGATCGCGTACGCGGACGCCAGTCGCCACGCGAACTCCAGGTACTGCTCGACCAGGAGCACCGCGATGCCCTGCCCCTTGATCCGCTCGATGGCTTCCTCGATTTGGTCGATGACCGACGGCTGGATCCCCTCGGTCGGCTCGTCCATCAGGAGGAGCTTCGGGCGCGCGAGCAGCACACGCGCGATGGCGAGCTGCTGCTGCTCGCCGCCCGAGAGGACGCCCCCCTTCCGGCCCGAGCAGCGTCTTCAGCTTCGGAAAGAGCTCGAAGACATGCTCGAGGGGGTCACCGTGGCCGTTGCTCCCGCCGCGCCCGCGGCCGAGCATGCCCATGCGCAGGTTCTCCTGCACCGTCAGGTTCGGGAAGATCTCGCGCCCCTGAGGAACGTAGCCGATCCCGCAGGAGGCCCGCTCCTCCGGCCTCCGGCCGCCCAGGTCGGTCCCGTCGAAGCTCACCCGCCCCGAGCGAACCGGCAGCAGCCCCATGATGGACTTCAGCAGCGTGGTCTTGCCCACCCCGTTCCTCCCCATGAGGCAGACCACGCTGCCCGGCGGGACCTCGAGCGAGACGTCCCAGAGCACCTGGCTCTCGCCGTAGAACGCGTTGAGCCCGCGCACCTCAAGCATGCGCCGCCTGCTTCGAGCCGCTCCGGCCGAGGTACACCTCGCGCACCCGCTCGTCCTGCTGCACCTGGTCCACCGAGCCCTCGCAGAGCACGCGGCCCTCGTGCAGGACGGTCACCTTCCGGGCCAGGCTCCGGACGAACTCCATGTCGTGCTCGATCACGAGCACGGCCCGATCCCGCGCGATCGAGAGCAAGAGCTCGGCGGTGCGTGCGGTCTCCTCGTCGGTCATCCCCGCCACCGGCTCGTCCACGAGCAGGAGCGCGGCCTGCTGCACGATGACCATGCCGATCTCGAGCCACTGCTTCTCGCCGTGCGAGAGCCCGCCGGCCCGCTCCGCGCCACGGCCGCCCAGGCCGATGGTCACGAGCGTCTCCTCGACCCGGCCACGCTGATCCCCGTCGAGGCGGGCCCTGAGGGTGGCCAGCACCCCCTTGCTCGGCCGGGCCAGCGACAGCTCGAGGTTCTCGCGCACGCTCAGGTTGGCGAAGATCGACGGAGTCTGGAACTTCCGTCCGATCCCGAGGCTGGCGATCTCGTTCTCCCGGAGGCCGACCAGCTCGGTGTGCTTGCCGAAGATCACGCGGCCCGCCGCCGGCTGCACCTTGCCCGAGACCACGTCCAGGAGGGTCGTCTTGCCCGCCCCGTTGGGCCCGATCACCACCCGCAGCTCGTGGTAGTCCATGAAGAAGTTCAGGTCGTGGAAGCGCCTTGAACCCGTCGAAGTCCACGGTGACGTTCTCGAGGTAGATGATCGAGCCTTCGGGCGCCGCGGCGGTGAACGCCATTTTTCAGCGCGCTCGCACCTGTACTTCGCCCTGCGCTTTGGCCTCTTCGGGCCTCTGGCCCTCATCGGGACGTCCGCTCGGCCGAACGCCCGCTTCTTGCCTGGTCGGTGGGCACATCCGGGCGATCAGCTTCTGCGCGGTGCCGACCACGCCGTCGGGGAAGAACAGCACCACCGCCACGAACAGGCCCCCCAGCACGAGCAGCCAGAGATCCGGATAGTGCGTCGTCAGCACGCTCTGCAGCCAGTTCACCCCGAGCGCGCCCACCACCGGCCCCGAGCAGCGTTCCGCGCCCGCCCACCGCCACCCAGATGATCATCTCGATCGACGGGCAGCACGCCGATCTTGGCCGGCGTGATGATGCCGACCTGCGGGACGTAGAGCGCGCCCGCCACCCCGGCGAGCACCGCCGAGACCACGAACACGAAGACCTTGAAGGCGGCCGGCGAGTAGCCGGAGAAGAGCACGCGGTTCTCGCTGTCGCGGATGGCGATCAGCACGCGCCCCGCCGGCGAGCGGGTGATCCACCGGCACAGGAGGAAGGCGGCGCAGAGGCACACCGCGGTGACGACGTAGAGCCCGCGCTGGGTGGCCGCGCTGTTCAGCGTGAAGCCGAAGACGCTCTTGAAGCCGCTCAGGCCGTTGGTGCCGCCCAGGTTCATCGCGTTGCGGTTGAAGAGCAGCCACGTGGAGAGGGCGAGCGCCTGCGTGATGATCGAGAAGTAGACGCCCCGGATGCGGCTGCGAAAGGTGAGGTACCCGAACACGTAGGCGAAGAGCGCGGGCACCACCAGCACCGCGATGAGGGTGAACGCGCCGCTGTAGAACGGCTTCCAGAACAGCGGCAGCTCGGTCACCTGGTTCCACACCATGAAGTCCGGCAGCACGTTGCCGTAGACGCTCCGGGTCCCGATCTCCAGCATCAGGTGCATACCCATCGCGTACGCTCCGAGCCCGAAGAAGACGCCGTGCCCCAGCGAGAGCACTCCGGTATAGCCCCAGATCAGATCGATACCGAGCGCGAGGATCGCGTAGGCCAGGAACTTGCCGAAGAGATTCAGGGTGAAGTCGGACACGCGCAGCGGGGACCCCGCGCGGCAGCGCGTTGAGCACCGGGAGCACGACCACCAGCGCGAGCGCGCCCGCGACGAGGCCCCAGCGCTCAAGACTCCGCATAGCGTCCCTTGGTCGCGAAGAGCCCCGACGGCCGCCGCTGGATGAACAGGATCACGAGGACCAGGATCAGCACCTTCCCGAACACCGCGCCCATTCCTGGTTCGATCACCTTGTTGAGCCCGCCGATGCCGATCGCGGCGAGGATGCTCCCGGCCAGCTTGCCGACGCCGCCGGTGACCACGACCATGAACGAGTCCACGATGTAGTTCTGGCCGAGCTCCGGGCCCACGTTGCCGATCTGGGTGATGGCGCAGCCGGCCAGCCCGGCCAGCCCGGCGCCCGAGCGCGAATGTGCCCGCATCCACCCACCGCGCCCGGACGCCCAGGCAGGCGGCCATCCCGCGGTTCTGGGTCACCGCGCGGATGCGCAGGCCCGCGTCGGTGCGGAAGAGCAGGAGGTACATCGCCCCGACGCAGATCGCGGCGAGCGCCGATGATGAAGAGCCGGTTGTAGGGGAGCTGCACGCCGATCATGACCGGGATCCCGCCCGACAGCCAGCGGGGCGAGCTCACGTCCACGTTGGCCGCGCCGAACCAGAGGCGGAGGCCCTGCTGGATCATGAGGCTCACGCCCCAGGTCAGCAGCAGCGTCTCGAGCGGCCGTCCGTAGAGAAACCGGATCACCCCGCGCTCGAGCAGGAAGCCCGCGCGCTTGCCGACACCAGGAACGAGAACGGCAGCGCGACCAGGAAGTAGTAGTCGAAGCCCCCCGGGAAGTACGTCGCGAACCAGCCCTGCATCAGGAACGTGGCGTAGGCGCCGAGCGCCATCAGCTCGCCGTGGGCCATGTTGATGACGCCCATGAGCCCGAACACGATCGCGAGGCCCAGGGCCATCAGCAGCAGGATCGAGGAGAGCGACAGGCCCTGGAAGGCGATCTCGATGGCCTGGGTGAAGAGTCCCCAGCGCTCGATGCGCTTCACCGCGACCTGCGCCGCGGCCGCGAGCGGGGCGGGCGCCTGGGGATCCCCCGCGATCTGGTAGAGCGGCTCCGATCGCGTTGGCGCTGCGCAGCCGCGCCGAGGGTCTCGGCCGCGATCACCCGCTCGGCCGGGTCCCCGAGTGCGCAGGCCGAATCAGGGCCGCGCCCTCCTCGAGCGCGAAGCGCACCCAGCGATCGGTCTCCTTGGGCAGGGCGTCCTCGAGCAGCTTGCAGCGTCGCCGCGTCGCCGGTGTAGGCCATCTTGGTGGCGGCGGCGCGGCGGGCGGCCGGATCCGGGTTGGCGAGGTCGTTCTGGCCCGAGAACGCGTCGATCAGCGGGCGGATCGCGATGCGCAGGCTGCGCCCGGTCGACGACCTCCCCGAGGGTGGACAGGTCGGCCAGCAGGGGCTTGCCGTCGGCGCCGGCGATCGGCTCGCGGCCGTAGGCGGCGAAGAGGGGGACCAGGGTCTTGTCGCCCTCGCTGACCTTGTCGCCGACGATGACGGTTTCCTTCTTGCCCCCGGGCAGGGAGCGCACGTAGACGCTGCCCTCACGCAGCGCCTCCAGCAGCGGCAGGATCTTGCGGTCACCCGTCTTGCCCAGCGCGACGGCGGCGGCCTCCTGGACCGCCGAGTCGGCCGAGGCCACGTCCGCGATGTGTCTGGCGATCTCGGGAGAGGGCCCCGCGCTCTGCGCCACTGCCGGGGCGGCGAGCCCCGGCAGCAGCGCGAGCGCGAGGAGCAGCGATCTCCACACGAGCGTGGCTTACGCCTTCTTCTGGTACGTGCCCTGGTGCTTGATCCAGTCACAGCCCTTGTCGGGGCTCGTGTACTGGCTCCACGGGTCGGCCTTCACCAGGCCCTTGGAGCGCGAGACGACCTTGAACTGGCCGTCCTTCAGGATCTCGCCGATCAGCACCGGCTTGTAGGTGTGCTGGTTGGCCTCGTCCATCTTGATCTTGCCGCCCGGAGCCAGGAACTCCTGGCCGTAGACCGCCTTCCGGACCGCGTCCACCTCGAACGACTTGGCCTTCTCGGCCGCCTGCTTCCAGATGTAGACGCCGAAGTAGGCCGCCTCCATCGGATCGTCGGTGACGCGCTTGTCGCCGCCGGGCAGGTTGGCCTTCTTCGCGTAGGCCTTGAAGGCCTGGACACGAACTTCTTGTTCTGCGGCGTGTCCACCGACTGGTAGTAGTTCCAGGCCGCGAGGTGGCCGACCAGCGCGGAGGTGTCCATGCCGCGCAGCTCGTCCTCCGCCACGCTGAACGCCATGATCGGGCACTGCTCGGAGCGCAGCCCCTGGTTGGCGAACTCCTTGTAGAAGGGCACGTTCGAGTCGCCGTTGATGGTGGAGAGCACCGCCGAGCTGCCGCCGGTGGAGAAGCGCTTGATCTTGCCGACGATGGTCTGGTAGTCCTGATGGTTGAACGGGCGTGTACTCCTCCGCGATGGAGTCCTCCGGGACCCCCTTGGCGAGCAGGAACGCGCGCAGGATCTTGTTGGCCGTCCGCGGGAAGACGTAGTCGGTGCCCAGCAGGTAGAACTTCTTGTAGCCGCCGCCCTCCTTCGACATCAGGTACTCCGCAGCCGGGATGAGCTGCTGGTTCGGGGTGGCGCCGGTGTAGAAGACGTTCTTCGAGCACTCCTCGCCCTCGTACTGGACGGGATAGAAGAGCAGGCCGTTGTTGTTCTCGAACACGGGCAGAACCGACTTGCGGCTGACCGAGGTCCAGCAGCCGAAGGTCACCGCGACCTTGTCCTGGAGGAGGAGCTGCTTGGCCTTCTCCGCGAACAGATCCCAGTTCGAGGCGGGGTCCACGATCACCGGCTCGATCTTCTTGCCCATGACCCCGCCCTTGGCGTTGATCTCCTCGAACGCCATTATGCAGACGTCCCGGAGCGATACCTCGCTGATGGCCATGGTGCCGGACAGCGAGTGCAGCACGCCGACCTTGACCGTCCCTCCGCCCTGCGCGCGCAGGACGGCCGGGAAGCCGATGCCCGCCGCCGCGCCGGCTCCCAGCGCGCCGGCGGTCTTGAGAAAGTCCCTCCGAGAAACTGTCGCCATACGGGTCTCCTTTCGCTCCGATCGGTGAAATGGTCGGACCCGTCATTGGGTCACAGTCAGTTAGGACTCTCCCGGCGCGTGCTCTCCGACCCCACTGTCTCGGTGCGCCGTCCGGTCATTGAGCAATCCGCGTGCCCCCACCGATACCGAGATATATCCACGGGTTGCGCCGAAGCGCGGCCTCCGTAACTCAAAAGGACTGCCCACTCGGTAGGCAGTCCTCTTGGTGTGCCCGTGTTTTCGGCAGATGTGTCTACAGCTTCGCCCGGGCGTGGCCCATTTCCTCGGTGAGGAGGAGCGCCTGAGCCACCTCCGCCATCGGCTTGCGCGTATCCATGGCGGTCTTCTGGATCCGCCGGAACGCCTCCGGCTCGCTGAGGCCGAGCCGGGTCATGAGGATGCCCTTGGCGCGCTCCACCAGCTTGCGCGACTCGAGCTTGCGCTTGAGCTGCTCGTTCTCCTTCCGCATGGCCTCGATCTCGCGGAAGCGATGCACCGCCACGTCGAGCGTGGGCCCGAGCTCCTCGGCGCGGACCGGCTTGGCCAGGAAGCCGAGCACCCCCGCGTCCACCGCCCGCGCGACCACCGGGGCATCGGTGTGGCTCGTCACCAGCACCACCGGACACGGCGACACCGTCATGACCTCGCGCGCGGCCTGAACTCCGTCGCCGTCGGGAAGCCCGACCGCGAGCACCGTGACGTCGGGTCGATGCTTGTCCACGAGGCGCAGGACGTCCTCGGCCCGACTACCGTTCCCTACCACCTGCCCGCCCTGAGCCGTGACCGCTTCCGCCACCGCGGCTCGGGACGGAGCGTGATCGTCGATGATGAGCACTCGCCAGTGTGGTTTCATGCGTGCGTGAACTAGCAAGCGAGGTGCCACTGACGGGGTCGAGGGAAACCGAGGGGTTGGACGACGCCGCCCCGGGGCCGGCTGCTCAGGCGGCGATCAAGTCGCCTATCGCCTGAGCAGCCGCGAGCCGGAGCGAGGCGGCTAGAAGAACGAGTAGATGAGGCTGATCGAGAACGTGTCCATGCTCTGGCCGCGCGCGAGCAGCCCCTGCGACGTGATGTCGGGCCGCGAGTAGCGCACCCGGAACACCTTGTCGTCGGCCTGATCGTGCCGATACTCGAGCCGCCCCGACAGCCCCCGCCAGATCTTGTACTGCAGCGTCGCGGTGGTCGACCAGAGGCCCGTCGCCTCCCCGAGTCCGGTGCGCCCCCCCTGCGCGTCCCGGAAGAACTCCTGCCGGACCGCCGTCCGGAACTTCTCGGTCCAATCGTATGCGCCGTAGACCGCCCAGCCCCACCACGTCGAGTCGTTGTTCTGACGGGTGTTGAGCGACCGCAGGAAGGGGTCGGCCTGCTCGTGCCCGTAGTCCACGTTCAGCGCCAGGGTCAGGTTCTTGAACCCGGTGTACTGGAAGACGAAGTCCAGCACGTACCGCAGGTGGCTGTTCACGTAGGTGCGCTGGTCCCGCGGGACGTTGCCGAACCGGCGCGGATCCACCTGCTCCGGTCCCACGATCCAGTTCAGGTTCGCGGTGAGGTCCTTCATCGGGGTGAAGGCGAACTGCCCCGTGTAGCTCATCGGGTCGTTCACGTTCTGCGAGTCGTCCCAGCCCAGGATCACCCCCGCGGTCGCGCTGAACCAGTCGGTGAACTGATACGACAACAGGGCCCCGGTCGTGGTCAGCGGGATCGCGAGGGTGAACAGGTAGCCCCGCGAGAAGTTCAGATTGTTGGGCGACTCGATCACCTCGTAGCCCAGCAGCGTCACGAACTTGCCCGCCTTGAGGGTGAGCCCGTTCCCGACCGGGATCATGTACGACCCGTAGGCCTCCAGCAGATCGAACTTCTCGGTGTTCCGGAACGCGAACTGGTCGGTCACCCCCCGGAAAATGCCGTACGAGTGGTTCTTCTGCGAGTCGATCCCCGCCGTGATGGCCACCCCGTAGCCGAAGGGATACCGCTCGGAGGGATCCTTCTTGATGCTGAACTCCGCCGCGTTGAACGTGTAGCCCTCGGTGTTGTCGTAGAACCGAAACTCGTTGACCCCCCCGCGCCCCGCCCCGGTCAGGTTGACCGTGAAGCTGTTCTCGATGTACGCGAACAGCTTGTGCTCTTCCCAGAACGTCTTCGGCTTCTCCTCCTCCTTCTTCTCCTCGGCCGCCGGAGCCGGCGTCTGGGCCCATACGGTCGCGGCGCTGCCGAGCACCGCAATCAGGGCCGCGGCCAGCCACCTTCGCGTCATTCGCATCGGGACAACCTCCTTGGAGAAAGTAGGCGTCGCACTGGAAGCCCGCGTCTCGGGGTCCCGGGTGGTCCGAGCGGATGCGAGTTCAGTGCCAGGCGAATGGGCCGCCCGACGGCCGCGATTGCCCCACGCCGCGAGCGCGCCGTCGGCGTGCGGCTGCCCAGCGGGCGGGCACACTGCCCACGGGGCGGTCAGGCGAGGGATGCGTCACCGGAGAAGGGAACCGGCCCCGATCCGGCGGGTGCGCCGAACCGGGGCCGGCCAAGCCGAGCGCGCAGTGACTAGATGTCGTAGTAGAGGGCGAACTCGTACGGGTGCGGGCGCAGCCGGACGGGGTCCACCTCGTTCTTCCGCTTGTAGTCGATCCAGGTCTCGATCAGGTCCGGCGTGAACACGTCGCCCTTGAGCAGGAAGTCGTGATCCTTCTCGAGGTTGTCCAGCACGATGTCGAGGGCTCCGGGAAGCTGCTTGATCTTCTTCTGCTCCGCGGCGGGCAGCTCGTAGAGGTCCTTGTCCACCGGCTTGCCGGGATCGATCTTGTTGGCGATGCCGTCGAGGCCCGCCATCACGCACGCCGCGAACGAGAGGTACGGGTTGCAGGTCGGGTCCGGCGTCCGGAACTCGATCCGCTTCGCGCCCTCGGCCTTCGAGTACATCGGGATCCGGATCGCGGCGGAGCGATTGCGCTGGCTGTACACCAGGTTGATCGGCGCCTCGTAGCCCGGCACCAGCCGCTTGTAGCTGTTGGTCGAGGGCGCGATGAACGCGAGCAGCGCGGGGGCGTGCTTCAGGATGCCCCCGATGTAGTAGAGGCACATCTTCGAGATGTCGGCGTACCCGCCCCGCTCGTAGAAGAGGTTCTTGCCGTTCTTCCAGATGGACTGGTGCGTGTGCATGCCGGAGCCGTTGTCCTGGAAGAGGGGCTTGGGCATGAACGTAGCTGTTTTGCCCCACTTTTTGGCAGTCTGCTTCGCGCAGTACTTGTACCAGCACACCTTGTCGGCCATCTTCGTGAGCGTGTCGAAGCGCATGTCGATCTCGGTCTGCCCGCCGCTCGCCACCTCGTGATGGTGGACCTCGACGCGCACCCCGACCGACTCGAGCGCCAGCACCATGTCGGACCGGATGTCCTGGAACTTGTCCATCGGCGGGACCGGGAAGTACCCCTGCTTGTAGCGCGGGATGTAGCCGAGGTTCGGGCGGTCGGGCGTCCCCTCCCGGCCGGTGTTCCACGCGCCCGCTTCCGAGTCGATGAAGTAGAAGCCGTAGTTGTAGCTCTGGTCGAAGCGGATCGAGTCGAAGAAGAAGAACTCGAGCTCGGGGCCGATGAAGATGGTGTCCCCCACCCCGCTCTTCTTCACGAACGCCTCCGCCTTCTGGGCCACGTAGCGGGGGTCACGGCTGTAGGCCTTGCCGGTGATCGGGTCCTTGACGTTGCAGATCAGGACCAGCGTCGGCACCGCGGTGAACGGGTCCATCTGGGCCGTCGAGGGGTCGGGGATGAGCAGCATGTCCGACTCGTCGATGGTCTGGAACCCGCGGATCGAGGAGCCGTCGAAGCCCAGGCCGTCCTCGAAGATGTCCTCTCTCAGCTCGGATACCGGGATGGAGAAATGCTGCCAGAGGCCGGGCATGTCGATGAACCGCAGATCGATGATCTTGACGCCCTTCTCCTTCGCCATCTTCAACACGTCCTTCGGGGTCATTCGCCTGCCTCCTTGTGGCCTCAGTGCTGGGTGGGAAAAACCGCGGGCCGGCGGAGCCTCCGTGGCTCCACCGGCCACCAACCATAAGTGTTTTGCCCGGGACCCGTCAAGCGGGCCCCGCCTCTCCTAGTGACTCGGACGGGCCTTGGCCTCGGCCGGCTTCATGCCCTCGAAGGCGGATGCGCTTCCCCCCATCGAGTACTCGCCGTACGAGGCCGAGCCGCCGAGCATGTACGCCGTCTCCGAGTGCTGCGACAGGTCCAGGCCGGCCATCTCGTCTTCCTGGCTGACCCGCAGACCCATGACCGCGTCGAGAACCTTGAGGATGACCACCGTCATCACGAAGCCCAGGATCCAGGTCACCGCGACGGCCACGAACTGGATCCAGAGCTGCTTCGGGTTGCCGTAGAGCAGCCCGTCGCCACCCGCGTCGTTGACGAGCTTCGTGGCGAAGACTCCGGTGGCGAGCGCCCCCCACGTGCCGCCGACCCCGTGCACGCCCACCACGTCGAGCGAGTCGTCGTAGCCGAGCTTCGACTTCAGGTTGCAGGCGCTGTAGCAGATGAAGCCCGCCACCGCTCCGATGACGATCGAGGCCATCGGGGTCACGAACCCAGCCGCCGGGGTGATGGCGACGAGGCCGGCCACCGCCCCGGACGCCGCGCCGAGCACGGTCGGCTTGCCACGCGACATCCACTCCGTGAACATCCACCCGAGCGCGGCCGCGGCGGCCGCGGTGTTGGTGGTCATGAACGCATGCGCGGCGAGGCCGTTGGCGGCCAGCGCGCTGCCCGCGTTGAAGCCGAACCAGCCGAACCACAGCAAGGCCGCGCCCATCACGGTGAACGGCAGGTTGTGCGGGGGCATGGGCTGGTGGCCGTAACCCCTGCGCTTGCCGATCACGAGCGCGGCGGCGAGGGCCGAGATGCCGGACGAGATGTGCACGACGGTGCCGCCCGCGAAGTCCAGCGCGCCCAGGTTCTTCAGCCACCCGCCGATGCCCCAGACCCAGTGCGCCAGCGGGTCGTAGACGAAGGTGGCCCAGAGCAGGATGAACACGAGGAAGGTCGAGAACTTCTTCCGCTCGGCGAAGGCGCCCGTGATCAGCGCCGGCGTGATGACCGCGAACATCATCTGGAACAGCATGAAGGCGGTGTGCGGGATGGTCGCCGCGTAGTCCGCGTTGGGCTCCGGCCCGACGCCCCTGAGCCCGACCCACTCGAGCCCGCCGATGATGCCGCCCTTGTCGGGGCCGAAGGCAGAGCGAGTAGCCCCAGAGCACCCACTGCACCGAGATCAGGGCGAGGATGATGAAGCTCTGCATCAGCGTGCCCAGCGCGTTCTTCTGCCGCACCATGCCCCCGTAGAACAGGGCCAGGCCCGGCGCGGTCATCAGCAGCACCAGCGCGCTCGACACCAGGACCCAGGCGGTGTCGCCGCTGTCGATCTTGGGCGGCGCGGGGGCTGCGGGAGCCGCGGGCGCGCCGGACGCCGGGGCCGTGGGGGCCGGCGCGGGGGTCTGGGCCAGGGCGAGGCCAGCCGGGGCGAGCGTCAGAGCAAGGACGCACAACAGGACCAGAATCGAACGTATCCGTGCCGTCACCGCGTGTCCTCCTTGAAGGCGCATCAGAGCGCGCTCTCGTCCCGCTCGCCGGTCCGGATCCGAACCGCCGTGTCTACCGGCTGAATGAAGATCTTGCCGTCACCGATATTCCCGGTCTTGGCTGCGCCGGCGAGGACCCCGGCGACCTTGTCGACGAGGTTGTCCGGCACCACCACCTCGACCTTGATCTTGGGGAGGAAATCGACCGTGTACTCACCGCCCCGGTAGAGCTCCGTGTGGCCCTTCTGCCGACCGAACCCCCTGACCTCGGAGACCGTCATGCCGATGACCCCGATGCCGGTCAGTGCTTCCTTGACGTCGTCGAGCTTGAACGGCTTGATGATGGCTTCGATCTTTTTCATGTGGGCCTCCCCGGGGCGGCTGCTTTGCACTCGTCGTGCCGGTGGGAACTCAGCCCAGACCATCAAGAAATCAAACGATTGCGAAGACACCTCCCGGTGAGACGGGGAGGCGGGTGGCCACTAATTAGGCAGGGTGCTCACAACTGCCTTTCGGCTGGGCAGCCGAACGGGGGGTCCCGTCCTCAGTCGCGCCAGACGGCGTCTTCGACGGGCACGGCCTGCTTGGCGGGCGCGGCAATCTCGGCCGCGCCGGGAATCGTGCTCCGGAGGGCCGCCCAGAGCTCCTTCAGGTCGGCCGTCTTGGTAGCCAGGCACACCCCTGGGATCTGGGGCCGCTCCACCTCGGTGAACATCCCGGAGCAGACGATGACCTTGGGTCGCGGGCTGCGACGGCTCAGGCGCCGGATGAAGTCCATCCCGTCCATCCGGGGCATCCGGAGGTCCAGGACGATCACGTCGGGCCGCACCGCGCCCAGTACGGACAGGGCCTGGTACCCATCGGTTGCCTCGAAGAGGTCGAACTGGTTCTCGAGCGTCATTCGATAGAGATTCCGCCAGGCGGGATCGTCGTCGACAAGCAATATGCGGGGCACGGCGCTACCTCCGTGCGCCCGAGGGCACGCAAGAGCATTGCCAAAACTGGACGCCTGATCTTTCAGCTAGTTGACTGGGCGAGCCTGGGACGGAGCGGCAGGGGGTTGACGATCGAACCGAACAGCGTGTCTTCGGGCGAACGTCAGGCGCGGCGCTGGGGGATCCCGTGCCGGCGCATCTTCGAGTACAAGGTCGGGCGCCTGAGCCCCAGGACCTGAGCCGCGGCCTGCTTGTTCCAGCCGGTGGACTCGAGCGCCCGCACGATGGAGACACGCTCGATCTCCTCCAGCGAGCCGGGCGGAGGGGCCGAGCCGCCCGGCGACGGATCGACCTGCAGCGGCTCGGGCAGGTCCGCCAGGCTGATCTCCCGCCCGCGGGCCACCAGGACCGCCCGCTCGATCGCGTGCTCGAGCTCGCGGATATTGCCCGGCCAACCATAGGACAGCAGGCGCCGGTAGGCCTCCGGGTCGATGGTCTCGACCTCGCGCCCGTGCTTGGCCCGGAAGCGCTCGAGAAACGACTTGGCCAGGAGGGGAATGTCGCCGGTCCGATCGCGCAGGGACGGCAACGCCACGGTCACCGTGTTGATGCGGAAGTAGAGATCCTGCCTCAGACGTCCTTCGCGCAGCGCCACCTCCGGCTCCCGGTTGGTGGAGCAGATCAGCCGGAAGTCCACCGGCACGGTCTTGGCCCCGCCGAGCCGGCGGACCGTGCGGTCCTCCAGCACCCGGAGCAGCTTGGCCTGCAGGTCGAGCGGCATCTCGGTGATCTCGTCGAGCAGGAGCGAGCCGCGGTGCGCCTCCTCCAGCAAGCCCGACTTGTCGGTGGACGCTCCCGTGAACGCGCCCTTCACGTGGCCGAAGAGCTCCGACTCGATCAGATCCTTCGGCAGCGCCGCGCAGTTGATCTTCACCATCGGCCCATCGACCCGCGTGCTCTTCGCGTGCACCGCGTTCGCGGCCAGCTCCTTGCCGGTCCCGCTCTCGCCGACGATGAGCACGTTGGCGTCCGAGGACGCGACCGACTCCAGCATCTCGAACACTCGCTTGATCGCGGGGAGGATCCGAGCATCTCGCCGTAGGCGGCCTGCTCCGCGAGCTTGCGCCGGAGGTCCGACGTCTCGGCGAGCAGACGGCGGCGCTCCAGAGCCTTGCCCACGAGCATCAGCATCTCGTCGGCGTCGAAGGGCTTGGCGACGAAGTAGAAGGCGCCCTGCTTCGTGGCCTCGACCGCCTTCGAGATGGATCCGTGCCCGGTCATGATGATGACTTCGATCGAGGGATCCTTGGCCTTCAGCAGGCGCAACAGATGGAGGCCGTCGCCGTCCGGGAGGATCAGGTCCACGACACCCAGGGCGAACTCCCGGGTCTCCATCCGGAGCATGGCGCCGACGGTGTTCCCGGCCGTCTCCACGTCATAACCCTCGCGTTCGAGGGTCAGACGAAGGTTCTCGGCGATCACCGATTCGTCGTCCACCACCAGGATGCGCGACTTCACGAGGCTCTCCCGATCAACATGGCAATTACGAGCCTAGCATAGCCCGATTTTTTGGTGTCAGCCCGCTGACACGGCCACGCGATGGTCGCGCGGGGCCACGCGCATTGGCCATGGACGCGCCGTTGGCGCAAACAGGCAGCGGCTTGGCGAGGCGCAGCCGAAGGCGAGCCGAGCGGATAAATAAAGAAGCTCACCGATGCACGCCAAGCGGGTCGCCCGACCATGGATCGCGGAAACCCCGCCAAAACCGCCCGCCTTGACAGGCCCAAACGCCGCGAGCAATATGCGGCTCATGCAATTCGGCTTCGCTCTGCCGGGCCGTGGTCCGCTCGCGACGCCGGAGGCCCTCACCAAGCTGGCCGAGAAGGTCGACGCCCTCCGCTACGCCTCGGTCTTCGTGACCGATCACGTGGTCATCCCGACCTCCTACAGCTCGCCCTATCCCTACGCGGCCAGCGGGCGCTTCACCGGTGACTGGACGAACGGCTACCTCGAGCCGATGGCGATGATGGGCGTCCTCGTCGGCCTCACCTCTCGGGTGATGATCGGCACCAGCGTGCTGGTCGTGCCGTACCGCAATCCGGTCGTGACCGCCAAGATGCTGGCCACCCTGGACGTGATGTCGGGGGGCCGCATCATCCTCGGGGCCGGGGTGGGCTGGATGAAGGAGGAGTTCGAGGCGCTCCAGGCGCCGCCGTTTGCCGAGCGCGGCAAGGTCACCGACGAGTACCTGCGCCTCATGCGGGAGATGTGGACGAAGGAGCCCGCCCAGTCCACCGGCCCGCACTATCGCTTGCCCTCGGTGAGCGCGATGCCCAAGCCGCGCCAGAAGGGTGGCATCCCGATCTGGATCGGCGGCCATACCGACGTGGCGCTGCGCCGCACGGGCGAGCTGGCGGACGCTTGGCATCCCATCGCGATGCGGCCGCCCGCCATGCTCCTGCCCGACGAGTACGCCGAGAAGGTGAAGCTGATCCACGGCTGGGCTCGGAAGGCCGGGCGCGATCCGAAGGCCATCACCCTCTCGGTCCGGGTGCCGCTCGAGCTGGCGCCCCGGCGTGGCCGTGCCGCGGTGAGCGATCAGCCCGGCTTCCGGGGCGCCGCCCAGGACGTGATCCGCCACATCAAGAGCTATCAGGCACTCGGCGTCTCGCACTTCGTCTTCGATCCGGCGCCGCAGGATCTCAAGGGGCAGCTCACGCTGATCGATCGCTTCGCCCAGGAGGTCCGACCGAAGGTCCTCCGGACGCCCCGCTAGGGGCGGTCGATGCCGTCGAGTCCGACCGCGCCCATTCCCCCGCCCGTCGCCGGCTTCATCACGAGCGCGCGGGTGGGTCGGCTCGCCACCGCGGACGCGGGGGGCCAGCCGATGGTGGTCCCGATCTGCTATGCCTTCGATGGTCGGGCCCTGTACTCCGCGGTGGACGCCAAGCCGAAGCAGGCCCCGCCCGAGGGGCTCAAGCGAATCCGGAACCTCCGGGAGAATCCGCGCGTCTCAATCGTGATCGACCAGTATGACGAGGACTGGACGCGTCTCCGCTACGTCATCATCCAGGGGCAGGCGGATCTGCTCACCGAGGGGCCGCAGTTCGCCCACGGGGTGGATCTGCTCGTCGCCAAGTACGCGCAGTACCGCACCCTCGGCCTGCCGCGCGAGCGGGGCCTCATGATCCGCGTGACCCCCAGCCGCGTGTCCTCATGGCAGTACTCGAGCTGACCGCGGTCGAGCGGGCGCTGGACCGCCTCGCGGAGGGCCGGACGCCCGACGCGGCGGAAGCCACCGCGCTTCTCGAGACGCCGGCCGATCGTCTGTCCGTGCTCCTCGGAGCCGCATCGGCCTTGCGCGACCGGGGCCGGGGCCGGCGAATTACCTTCTCGGCCAAGGTCTTCATCCCGCTCACCACGCTCTGCCGCGACTACTGCGGCTATTGCACGTTCCGGAAGGATCCGGGCGAGCCGGGCGCCTTCACGATGACGCCCGACCAGGTGCTGGCCCTGGCCCGCGCGGGCGCGCGGCTCGGCGCCAAGGAAGCCCTGTTCTCGCTGGGCGACAAGCCCGAGGCGCTCTTCTCCGAGCACCGCGCCTTCCTGCGCTCGGTGGGCCACCGGACGACGCTCGGCTACCTGCGCGAGATCAGCGGCCGCGTCCTGGACGAGACGGGTCTCCTGCCCCACGCCAACCCGGGGCTGATGACGGAGCGCGATCTGGCCTCGCTGCGGGAGGTCAACGTGAGCATGGGGATCATGCTCGAGAGCACGTCCGAGCGGCTGCTCGCCCCCGGCGCCGCGCACGATCGCGCGCCGGACAAGGTCCCGCAGCGGCGCCTCCGGACCATCGCGCGCGCGGGCGCGCTCGGCATCCCGTTCACCACCGGCATCCTCATCGGGATCGGCGAGACCCACGCCGAGCGGGTGGACGTCGCTCCTCGCCATCCGCGACCTGCACGAGCGTCACGGCCACATCCAGGAAGTCATCGTCCAGAACTTCCGCGCCAAGGCGACCATCCCGATGCGGGGCTGGCCGGAGCCCGGCGCGCTCGATCTCCTCCGGACCGTCGCAGTGGCGCGCCTCCTCCTGGGCCCGTCCATGAACATCCAGGCCCCGCCCAACCTCTCCGCGGAAGGCTACGACCAGCTCCCCGCCGCCGGCCTCAACGACTGGGGCGGCATCTCGCCGCTGACTCCCGATCACATCAATCCCGAGCGCCCCTGGCCCGGCCTGGCCGAGCTGCGGCGCCGCACCGAGGCCGCCGGGCACGAGCTGCGCGAGCGCCTCGCCATCTATCCCGAGTACACTACCCGCGAGGCGTTCCTCGACGAGCGCCTGCGCCCGCGCGTGGCCGACCTCGTGGACGCCGACGGGTATGTCCGATCCGATCTGGAGATATGGAGACATTGGTGATGCCGATCGACAAGCCGACGACGATATCCCTCGACTGGGCTTCGCCCGATACCCGCCGCATCCTGGGCGCACTGCTCGACGGCGGCGAGCTGTCCGTCGCCGACGGCATCCGCCTCACCGAGAGCCAGGGGCGCGACCTGCAGGCCCTGACGCTGGTCGCCGACGAGATGCGCCGGCGCCAGGTGGGCGACGTGGTCACCTACGTCGTCAACCGCAACATCAACTTCACGAACGTGTGCATCAAGCACTGCACGTTCTGCGCGTTCAGCCGCGACCACCGCGAGGAGGAAGGCTACTTCCTTCCGATGGACGAGGTGGTCCGCCGCGCCATCGAGGCGTGGGAGATGGGCGCCACCGAGGTCTGCATCCAGGCGGGCCTGCCGCCCAAGCTCGACGGGCGGTACTACATCGATCTCTGCCGCGCGATCAAGACGGCCCTGCCCGAGATGCACCTGCACGCCTTCTCGCCCGAGGAGATCCTGTACGGCTCCACCCGCTCGGGCCTGTCCATCCCCGAGTACCTGGCCGAGCTCAAGAAGGTCGGCCTCGGCACGCTGCCCGGAACCTCGGCCGAGGTGCTGGACCAGGAGATCCGGGACGTCATCGCGCGCGGCCGCATTACGGTCGACCAGTGGATCGAGGTGATCACCTCGGCGCACGCCCAGGGCATCCGCACGACCTCCACCATCATGTACGGCCACGTGGAGCGGCCGGAGCACTGGGTGCGGCACATGGACCTGCTCCGCTCCATCCAGAAGGAGACCGGCGGCTTCACCGAGTTCGTCCCGCTCTCCCTGATCCACCAGGAGGCGCCGATGTACCGCCGCGGCCTCGTGCCCGGCGTTCGCCAGGGCGCCACCGGCCTCGAGGTCGTCCGGATGCACGCGCTCGCGCGCCTGTTCCTGGGCCCGCTCTTCCGCAACATCCAGTGCTCCTGGGTCAAGGAGGGGCCGAAGCTCGCCCAGGTCCTGCTCGCGGCGGGCTGCAACGACATGGGCGGCACCCTGATCAATGAATCGATCTCCACCTCCGCGGGAGCGTCGCTACGGCCAGCTCGTGCCGCCGGTCGAGCTGCGCCGCCTCATCCGCGATGCCGGACGCGTTCCGGCCCAGCGCTCGACCACCTACGATCTGCTGCCGCGTCTACGAGGTCGAGGATCCGTCCGACGACTCTCCGCTCGATCACGTGCACGACGCGGAGGCGCGGTTCGGCTCCTATCGCGCCCTCGCCGGATCCGGACAGTTCCGCTTCCTGCATCCCACGCGCGCGCCGGCCGATTAAGGCGCCGCGCGTACGCCCGCGTATTCCGCAGTTGAGCGCGCGGGGCGGCTTGAGTAGAATTGGCCCTTGGCTTCACGCGACGTGTGAATCCCCAACGGCCCGACCGTTCACTCTCACACTCAAACCCGGAGGGAAGCACATGGCAAAAACGATGACGAAGTCCGCCATCATCGCTCACCTGGCCCAGAAGACGGAGCTCTCGAAGAAGCAGGTCGTGGACGTCATGGACCAGCTGCTGTCGCTTGCCACCAAGGAAGCCAAGAACGTGTTCGTGCTGCCGAACTTTGGCCGGCTCGTGCTCGCCAACCGCAAGGCGCGGATGGGCCGCAACCCGCAGACCGGCGAGCCCATCAAGATCCCGGCCAAGCGCGTGGTGAAGTTCCGGCTCGCCAAGTCCCTCAAGGACTCGGTGCTTGGCAAGAAGTAACCCGCACGGCGCTCTCGCATACCGACCGCTCCCCGCGTCCTGGGAGCAGGCCCTCGAGCTGTTCCGATTCACGGGAGCCTGGACCCCGCCACCGGCCAACGTTCACGCCGGCTGGGGTGCCTGGGACGGGGAGCGACTGGTGGGAGCGGTCCTGATGGAGCGGGCGGGCGCCACGGCGATGCTGCACGGTCCCGTGGTCGTGGCCCCGCCCGACACACCGGCCGACGACGTGCTGGCCGTGGCGGCCGAGCTCGTGGGCCAAACGCTCGCGTACACCGCGACCGAGGGCGTCACCACCGTCTTCACGCGACCCCAGGGCCTCGACCGGATCTGGGTGCGCAGCGGCTTCATTCCGACTCCCGAGGCGGAGCTACCCCGGGAGCTCCAGGGGCGCCCCGGACTCGGATTGTTCGGCTGGCGCGGCGGCACCGCCCTCTGGAGCACCGCGGGTCGCGGCGGCTCCCGCTCCGCCCTCGCCCGCGGCGAGCACTGACCCGCCGTTCCCGCCGCCATGAAGCTCACCGCGCTCGCGGGTGGCACCGGCGCCGCCAAGCTGCTCCGCGGCCTCGGCCGGATCATGGACCCGCGCGATCTCACCGTCATCGTGAACACCGGTGACGACGCCGAGATCTGGGGCCTGCACGTCTCACCCGATCTCGATACCGTCTCCTACACGCTGGGCGGCGTGCATCGACGAGCAGAAGGGCTGGGGCCTCACCGGCGAGACGTTCCATGCCCTCGACCAGATCGCGCGCTTCGGCGAGCCGGTCTGGTTCAACCTCGGCGACCGCGACCTGGCCACCCACCTGCACCGGACGCGGCTGCTCCGCGAAGGCCGCACCCTGACCGAGGTCACGCGCTCGATCGCGGCGGCCCTCGGGGTGACGGCGACCGTGCTGCCGATGTCCGATCAGCCGGTGCGCACCCGCATCCTCGGCCCGGACGGCTGGCTCGACCTTCCAGGAGTACTTCGTGCGCGAGAAGGCGCAGGTCGAGGTGCGCGCGGTGGACTATGCCGGAGCGGCCGCGGCGGCACCGGCGCCGGGCGTGCTGGACGCCATCGCCGGCGCGGATGCGGTGCTGGTGTGCCCGTCCAACCCGATCACCTCGGTGGGCCCGATCCTGGCCGTTCCCGGGCTCGTGGAGGCTCTGGGCGCCACGCCGGCGAACGTTGTCGCCGTCAGCCCCATCGTGGGTGGCGCCGCCGTCTCGGGCCCGCTGGGCGGCTCATGGCCGCCGCGGGCTTGCCGGTCTCGGCCGCCGGCGTCGCCCGGGCCTACGGCGCCCTGGCTCGATCGCCTCGTCTTCGACGAGCAGGACCGAGCCCTGGCGCGAGGAGATCCGGGCGGCGGGCGTCAGGCCGGTGCCCGCGCCCACGATGATGTCGAGCCGCGACGCCGAGATCACGCTGGCCCGCTCTGTCCTGAGCGCGGCCGCATGAGCCTTCTCCTGGCCGTTCCCGTGCAAGGACCTGGTCAACGCCAAGCAGCGTCTCATTCCCGCGCTGTCGCCGTCCGAGCGCCGCGACGCTGGCGCGCGCGATGCTCGAGGACGTGCTCGACGCCGCGGCGGCCGCCCTGCCGGGCGCCGTGCTCGTGGTCACCCGCGATCCGGAGGTACGGGCCGTCGCGGGCGCCCGGGGCGTCGAGTGCCTCGCCGAGAGCGACAACCGCGGCCACACCGCGGCGGTGGCCTTCGCCCAGCGCGAGGCGGTCGACCGCGGCGTGGCGCGCTTCCTCACCCTGCCAGGTGACGTGCCCTGCGTCACCGCCCTCGAGATCGCCGCGCTCCGCGACGCCCTCGACGAAGCCGCCGGCGTGGTCTTCGTCCCTTCCCGCTCGGGCCTGGGCACCAACGCGGCCCTCCTGGCCCCGCCCGACGCCATGGCCGCTCACGTTTGGCGAGCCCTCGTTCGAGAATCACTTGAAGGCCGCGCGGGCGGCCGGCCTGGCTCCGCGCGTGCTCGAGCTGCCCGGGATCGGTCTCGACGTGGACGCCCCCGACGACCTGCCCGTGCTCCTCGAGCGCGGGCCCGCCACCCGGAGCGCCCGGCTCCTGCGCGGCTTCCCCGCGGGCGCCCGGGCGGCGGGGACTCGATAACCATGCCGCCTCGCTACGAGGTCATCGGCGTCGGGGGCCTCCCCGAGTTCCGGCCCGGGGACGACGTGGCCGCCCTGATCGCGGACGCGGCCCGCCGCCAGGGCACGCCGATCGAGGCGCGGGACCTCCTGGTGATCAGCCAGAAGATCGTCTCCAAGGCCGAGGGACGGCTCGTGCGGCTGTCGGACGTGACGCCTTCCCCGCGGGCCCAGGCGGTGGCGGAGGACATCGGCCGCGATCCGCGCCTCGTCGAGGTCATCCTGCGCGAGAGCCGGCGCATCGTGCGCCAGGCCAAGGGCGTGCTCATCGTGGAGACGCATCACGGCTTCGTCTGCGCGAACGCGGGGGTGGACCAGTCCAACGTGGACTCGGACACCGCGTGCCTGCTGCCGGCGGACTCGGACCGCTCCGCGGCCGCGCTCCTCGAGCGGCTGCAGGCGCTCACCGGCCTCGAGCTGGCCGTGATCATCGCGGACACCTTCGGTCGGCCCTGGCGGGAGGGCCTCGTGAACGTGGCGGTCGGCCTCGCCGGCTTCGAGCCGATCCGGAGCTACCTCGGCGAGCTGGACCCCGCGGGCTACGTGCTCCAGGCGACCATCCTGGCGCTGGCCGACGAGCTGGCCGGGGCGGCGGAGCCGGTGATGGGCAAGCTCGACCGTATTCCGGTGGCGATCATCCGCGGGCTCGACTGGGAGCGGGGCGACGGCTCGAGCCGCGCCCTGCTTCGCGATCCGGCCCGCGATCTGTTCCGATAACCCAGAGCGAGGAGACGGCATGCGGATCGGCATCGTGGGCGGCACCGGCAAGGAAGGCGTGGGGCTCGGGCTGCGGTGGGCGCAGGCCGGGCACGAGGTGATCATCGGCTCGCGCGATCCGGAGCGCGCCCGCGCGAAGGCCGCGGAGCTGGCCGCGTCCACTCCCGGCAGTCGGGTGGACGGCAAGTCGAACCGGGAAGCCGCGGCCGCCGCGGATGTGGTCGTGCTGACCGTGCCCGCGACGGGCCTGCAGACCACGCTCCCCGAGCTGCGCGACGTCTGCCGCGGCAAGATCGTGGTGAGCACGGTGGTGCCCCTCACCTTCGGCGGCGGCCGCCTCTTCACGCCGCCGGCGCAGGGCTCCGCCGCGGAGGAAGCGCAGGAGATCCTGGGCCCCGAGGCCCGGGTGGTGGCCTCCTTCCATCACATCGCGGCCCACGAGCTGGCGGCGGGCGACCACGCGATCGAGTGCGACCTGCTGCTCTGCGGCGGCGACGCGGAGGCCAAGAAGCTCGTCGACCGAGCTGGGGGCGTCCATGGGCCTGCGCGCGGTGGACGTGGGCGCTCTCACCAACGCGGGACCGCTCGAGGGCATCACCGCCGTCCTCGCCACGATCAACCGCCGCTACAAGCTGAAGAACTCGGGCATCAAGATCACCGGGCTGCCCTGAGCGAGGATCCCACCGCCATGGCCGATACCGCCGTCACCGTCTCCGCTCCTGCGCTCACCGCCTACATCGTCTCGGTGCTCGAGGCCCTCAAGATGTCGCCGAGGAGCGCCGCCCTCTCCGCCGATCTCATGGTCCGCACCGACCTGCGCGGAGTGGACTCCCACGGCATCGGCATGCTGCCGAAGTACGTCGAGTGGACGCGGGCCGGCTTCATCCGGCCCGAGGCCGAGCCCACCGTGGCGCGCGACGATCTGGCCACCGCCCTGGTGGATGGCCAGAAGGGCCTCGGGCATCCCGCCTCCGTCCTGGCGATGGAGCTCGCCATCGCCAAGGCGGAGACCTACGGCATCGGCATCGTCGCGGTGCGCAACTCGAACCACTTCGGCGCCTGCGCGAACTATTCCATGATGGCCCTCGCGCGGGGAATGATCGGCTTCGCGGTGACCAACTCGCCCTTCGTGGCCATGGTGCCGACCTTCGCCCGGAAGCCGATGATGGGCACCAACCCGCTCAGCCTCGCCGCGCCCGCCGCGCGGCACGCACCGTTCGTGCTCGACATGGCCACGACCACCGTCGCGGTCGGCAAGCTCACCATCGCCTCGCGCTGGAACAAGCCGATCCCGGAGGGCTGGGGCCTCGACGCGCAGGGCCGGCCGACCTCCGATGCGCGGGAGATCCTCGCCTCGCGCCTGCTCTCCCCCCTGGGCGGCAGCCGCGAGCTCGGCAGCCACAAGGGCTACGGCCTGGGTGTGATGGTGGACATCCTCTCCGGGGTGCTCTCGGGCGGCGTCTACGGCAACGTGCTCGACCGCACCAACGGCCGCGAGCGCAAGGAGACCAACACCGGCCATTGCTTCGCGGCGATCGACATCAAGCGCTTCCGGCCCGTCGACGACTTCACCGCCGCCATGGACGACATGCTGCAGGCCCTCCACGATACGCCGCGCGCCGACGGCCAGGAGCGCATCTACACTGCGGGCGAGCCCGAGGCCGAGACCGAGCGCGTGCGCCGCGCCCAGGGCATCCCGGTCGCCCCCGCCCTCGTTCGCCAGTGCAACGAGATCGCGGGCGAGCTGGGCGTCAGGCCCCTGGCCTAGCACGGCCCGCCTGGCTGAGACCCGTACACCGGGTGGGCTGCGACGCTCTGGCGTGGGGCAACCCGCTTTACTTTTCTAATGCGGGGGCCCAGAAATGGCCCCCGCACTCCCCCATTGCCGCGCTCCGCGCGGCTCGGGTCCGGCGTACTTTCGTTCCGACGCTCTCACCGGCCCAGCACAGCTTCGAGCACCTTTGCGACATCGCCCAGGTCGTCGAACAAGTGGTCCGGCCGGTCGGCGAGGAGCTCGGCGCGCGTGTACTGGCCGGTGGTGACCGCGATCGCCACCGCACCGAAGGCGCGGGCGCAGTCGATGTCGTGCGGGGTGTCGCCGATCACGACCACCTCGGGCGGCGCGAAGGCGTAACCCACCAGCGCGTGGGCCCGGCGCGTCGCGAGCGACGGCAGGCGCCGGCGGTCCATGTGATCGGAGCCGTAGGCCCCGACCCGGAAGTGCGGCCAGAGCCCGGTGGGCAGGAGCTTGATCCGGGCGCCCTCCTCGATGTTGCCCGTCACCAGGCCCAGGACCACGTCCGGGGACGCGGCCAGGCCCTCCACGACCGCGGCCACCCCCGGCAGCGTGACGACGTGGCGGCCGTCCCCGATCTCGCCCGACGAGTCCGCTCGCGTAGGCCTCGAAGAAGTCGTCGAGGCGCTCGTTCACCCGCGCGGATTCCCAGCCGAGGGCGCCCATCACGTCGTGGACGATGCGGGTGTCGGTCCGCCCGGCCAGGTTGTACTCGTCGATCCCTCCGGCGGTGCCGAAGACCCGCTCGAGCGCGGCCCGCATCGCGCGCCGCCCCGCGCCGCGGGACGTGATCAGCGTGCCGTCGATGTCGAACAGGACCAGCTTCACGGCGCGAGGCGGGCGGTCTAGCTGTGGAGCGCGGCGGCCAGCGCGCGCAGGCGCGCCACGATGGGCGGCAGCCGGTCGAGCACCGCGTCCACGTCGGCGGCGGTGCTCCACCGGCCGAGCGTGAAGCAGAGCGAGCCGTCCGCCTCCTCGGGCGCGCAGCCGATGGCCCGCAGCACGTGTGACGTCGTCTGGGTCAGCGAGGCGCACGCCGATCCCGAAGAGGCGGCCACGCCGTCCAGATCGAGGTCGAGGAGCACGCCGTCGGCCTTCACCCCGCGCACCACGAGGCTCAGGTGGTGGGGCAGTCGCGAGGTCGCCGAGCCGGTCAGCCGGCAGTCCGGAATCGCCTCGAGCAGCCCATGCATGAGCCGGTCGCGCAGGCCGGCCAGCCGGATCGCTTCCTGGTGGGCGCCCTCGACGCGCATCAGCTCGGCGGCGACTCCGAGGCCGACCACGCCGGGCACGTTCTCGGTCCCCGAGCGGTAGCCGCCTTCCTGGCCGCCGCCCAGCACCTGCGGGTGGATCCGCACGCCGGGCCGGACCCAGAGCGCTCCGCACCCGGGCGGAGCGTAGAGATCGTTCCCGGAAACGGTCAGGAGGTCGATCCCCATCGCCTCCACGTTGAGCGGCACCCGGCCGAGCGCGCCGACGCCGTCCACGTGCAGCACGGCGCCCGCCGCGTGCGTCGCGCGCCCGATGTCCTTGATCGGCTGCACCGTGCCGATCTCGGGATTCGCGGCCGCGATCGAGACGAGCACCGTGTCCGCGGTGAGCGCCGCCGCGCACCGTGTCCGGATCGACGCGACCCTCGCCGTCCACCGGCAGGTAGCCGACGGTCACCCCGGCCTTCTCGAGGTCGCGGCAGGCGTTGATCACCGAGATGTGCTCGATGGCCGAGAGCAGGACGCGGACCGCCCCGCCGCCCGCGGGCGCGGGCGACCACGCCCTTGATCGCCAGGTTGTTGGCCTCGGTGGCGCCGGAGGTGAACACGATCCCGCCCGAGGCGCCGCCGCAGAGGCGCGCGACCTTCACCCGGGCCGCGTCGAGGGATTCCCGGGCCTCCGCGCCCAGCGAGTGACGGGCCGACGGGTTGCCGATCCCCGCTTCCAGGAACGGGCGCATGACCGCGAGGACCCGCGGGTCCACGGGCGCGAACCCGGCGTAGTCGAGATAGACGCGGCCGGGCTCGACCCCGGCGGGCTCCACCGGCATCTACCGCGACTTCCTGATCACGAAGCGGTAGACCGCCCCGTTCCGGGTGACCTCGAGCAGCTCGTGACCGGTGTTCTGCGCCCAGCTGCGCATGTCCGGGTCGGAGGCGGGATCGTCGGAGAGCATCGCGAGGACTTGCCCCGCCGCCATCTGGGTCATCGCCTCGCGGGTCTTCACGATCGGCATCGGACAGAAGAGCCCGGTGCAGTCAATCTGCCTGTCAGGATTGACGACTTTTGCTTCCTGGGCCATGGCAAGCTACCGTACCCCAGCCTTCCGCGCCCCGTCAAGGAAGGGCGGCGCGCTGAAATTCTCGCGGCATAGAAGGGCCGTCGCCGCTTATCCTTGGGGTTGACGCCATGGCCAGACGCGCCAGAGCTGCCGAGACCCCCGCGGCCCGCCGCATCAAGCGCAAGATTCTGATCGCGATGAGCCTGACCGCCTTCCTGCCCATGCTGGTGGTCGCCTACCTCGTCTACGCCTACGCGCTCCCCCTGCTCGATCCCCAGGCCCAGGAGCGCAACCTGCCGTGGATGCTGGTGATGCTCGGCGGCACCGGGCTCCTCATGGCCGCGGGCAGCTTCATGCTCTGGGACCTGGCCACCTCGGTGGTGCGCCACGCGGATGCGCTCGATGCGCCGCGGCGGCCCGCACCGGCGACGGGCCCGACCCGGCCCGTCGCCGAGCCTCGAGACGACCGCGGTGCAGCAGTACGTGCAGCAGAGCGACGAGGTGGACACGCTCATGCACTCCTTCTCGCGCATGCTGGTCACCATCGAGCAGCAGGCCTCCGACGTGAACGAGTACGCGCGCCGGCTCGACACCGCCTACAAGGAGCTCGAGTCCACCAGCGCCCAGCTCAAGGAGTTCTCGTTCAAGGACGAGGTCACCGGCCTCTACAACCGCCGCTTCTTCTCGATCCGGCTCGAGGAAGAGGTCTCGCGCTACCGCCGCTTCAACCACCCGGTCTCGGTGGTGCTGCTCGACCTCGACGGCTTCAAGGCGGTCAACGACGACCTGGGCCACGGGGCCGGCGACGAGACGCTCCGCGCGATGGCCGAGATCCTGCTCAAGCAGTCGCGCGGCATCAACGTCATCTGCCGGTACGGCGGCGACGAGTTCGCGGTGCTCCTGGTCGAGACCAGCAAGAGCGGCGCGCGCCTCTACGCCGACCGCATCCGCTACGTGCTCTCCACCTGGACCTTCGCGCACGGCCGCCGCGTCACCGCCAGCTTCGGCATCGCCTCCCTGCCCGAGGACGTGGCCCCCGCCGCCGAGGAGCTCATCCGGGCCGCCGACGAGGCGCTCTACGCGGCCAAGCGCGCGGGCAAGAACCGCGTGTCGGTGCACGAGGACGTCGCGGCCGGCCGGCGCCGGCGCGGAGGCCGGGCGCGTGACCGCGTGACCGCCTCGGCCCGGCGGGTCCTGATCGTCGACGACGAGCGACGACATCCGCGACCACGCTGCGCGCGGTGTTCGGCTCCGCGGGCTACGAGTGCCGGATGGCGGGCAACGGCCGGGAGGCGGCTCGAGCTCTTCGAGACCGAGCGCGCCGCCGCTCACGATCACCGATCTCAAGATGCCGGTCATGGACGGTCTCCAGCTCCTCCAGCACGCTCAAGGCCCGTCGACGCCGACGCGGCCGTGATCGTGCTGACCGGCGCCGCGCGACGTGCGCACCGCGGTCGAGAGCCTGAAGCATGGGCGCCAGCGACTTCATCCTGAAGCCGGTCAACCTGGACCAGCTCCTGCTCTCGGCCGAGCGCGCGCTCGAGCGCCGCCAGCTCCTGATCGAGCGCCGCGAGCACCAGGCGCTGCTCGAGCAGCGGGTCGCCGAGGCCACCCGCGATCTCGCCGCCGCGCTGCGGCGAGCTGCAGCAGACCTACCAGGCCACGCTCGAGGCGCTCGGCTCCGTCCTGGCCACCCGCGAGGTCGGCACCGAGCTGCACTCCCGCCGCGTCCACGCCTACTCGCTGGCCCTCGCGCGCGCGCACGGGCTGCCCGCCGCCGAGCTCGACGCGCTGGGCCGCGGCGTCCTGCTGCACGACATCGGCAAGATCGGCATCCCCGACGCGATCCTCCTCAAGCCCGGCCCGCTCACGCCGGCGGAGTGGGCGATCATGCGCAGCGCACCCCGAGATCGGCCGGCAGATCCTGGAGAAGCATCCCGTTCCTGCGCGACGCGATCCCGGTGGTGCACCACCACCACGAGCGCTGGGACGGCACCGGCTATCCGCTCGGGCTCGCGGGGCGCGAGCATCCCCCTCGGCGCGCGCATCTTCGCGATCGCCGACGCCTTCGACGCGATGACCTTCGACCGGCCCTACTCGAAGGCCATCTCGCTCGAGGCGGCGCGCGATCGGATCCGGCGACTCGGCGGGCACCCACTTCGATCCGGACGTGGTCGCCACGTTCCTGGGGATGCCGCTCGAGATCTTCTCGGAAGCGCGCGCCCGCGCGACCGACCCGGCCCGCTAGGCCCCCCGCAGGGAGTACTTCTCGACCGCGTAGGCCTTCTGCTTGAATTTCTGCACCTTGCCCGAGCCGGTGAGCGGGAACCGGTCCACGATCTCGACGTACTTCGGCACCTTGAAGTTGGCGATCTTCCCCCGCGCGAAGGCGACGATCTCCTCCGGCGCGAGCGTGGCCCCATCCTTCGGGATCACGAAGGCCATGACCGCCTCCCCCATCACCGGGTCGGGTACGCCCACGATGGAGACGTCGAGCACCTTGGGGTGGCGCAGGAGGAAGTCCTCGATCTCCGCCGGGTAGGTGTTGAAGCCGCCGACGATGATCATGTCGGTGAGCCGCCCGGTGATCCGCACGTACCCGTCCGCGTCCCGGACCGCCATGTCGCCGGTGTGCAGCCAGCCGTCGCGGATCTTCTCCGCGGTGGCCTCGGGCTTGTTGTAGTAGCCGAGCATGAGGGTGGGACCCTTGATGCACAGCTCGCCCTCCGCGCCCGGCGGCAGCTCGTCTCCGGTCGCGGGGTCCAGCACGCGGTCCAGGATCTCGGCGGTGCGCACCCCGACGGTGGACACCCGGCGCTCGATCGGATCGCCCGGCCGCGTCCAGTGCGTGCCCCCGGTCGCCTCGGTGAGCCCGTAGACGACCAGGGCGTCCATGCCGAGCCCGCGCTCGCGGTCCAGGATCCGCCGCATGATCTCCACCGGGACCGGCGCGGCCCCGATCGACCCGGTCCGCAGCGAGCGGAGATCGCGCGTGCCGAACGCGGGGTGACCCAGGATCGTGATGAACATCGTGGGCACCCCGGAAAAGATCGTCACCCGCTCGGCCTCGATCAGGCGCATGGCTTCCAGCGGATCGAACACGTCCATCAGCACCTGGGTCGAGCCCACGAGGCAGTTCGCGGCGACGCCGCCCATCGAGCCGAAGATGTGGAAGTACGGCACCGGCACCAGGCACCGGTCCTCCGACGTCCAGGCGTGCAGGTCGGTGTAGACCCGGCACTTGTAGAACATGTTCCCGTGCGAGAGCAGGCAGCCCTTCGGCTCGCCGGTGGTGCCGGAGGTGTACAGCATCTCCACCGGATCCTCGGGGCGCACCCGGACCGCGTCGAGATCGCCCCCGCCCGCGCGCCCCGACCGCTCGACGTCGTCGAACCCGAGGGCTTCGGGGGGCCGCTGGGCGCCCAGCACGATCACGTGGCGCAGCGCGGGGAACCGCTCGCGCGGGCCGAGCTCGCGCAGGATCTCCAGGTAGTCCACCGACGCCGCCGCGAAGCGGTCCACCATGATCAGAGCCTTCGCGTCCGACTGCCGCAGCACGTACTCGAGCTCGAAGGCCTTGTAGCGGCTGTTGCACGTGACGGTCACCGCGCCGATCTTGGCGATGCCGAGGTTCGCGACGTTCCACTCCACGCGATTGGGCATCCAGAGCACGACGTGATCTCCGGGCCGGAGCCCCAGCGCGAGGAGCCCGCGGGCGAAATCGTCGGCGCGGCGCTTGAGCTCCGCGTAGCTGATCCGCTCCTGCTTGAACACCACCGCGATCCGGTCGGGGAACCGCGCGGCCGCCCGGTCCACCATCTGGCCGAGGGTCAGGGCGGGGCCGAGATCGGTCATCGCACCGGGGTGTGCTCGATGTGCTCCATGAGCTGGCGCGCGCGCGAGGCCGCCACCGCCAGGTCCTCCGCCGACACGCCTTCCTCCCGGGTGCGGCGGATGTGCTCGAGGAGCCGCTGGGCCTGGCCGAGCGCGGCGGCGCGGTCACCCTCCAGGAGCTGCGGGATCAGCTCGAGATTCTCGCCCGCCATGTCCTCGAGCGTGCGGACCAGCAGCTCGCGGGCGAGCCGGCGCCGGCGCTCGTCGATCCCGCGCACGCCGAGCGCCTGGAACAGGGCCTCGACCGCCGACTCGAACGTCCCCGCGCGCCACCGCCGCAGGCCCAGCCGCGTGTGGCCGCGCCAGAGGCGACCGGTCACGCGCCGCCGCTGCTCCCGCGGGAGGCTCTGCGCCACGGGCGCCTCCAGGACGACCCGGGCCACCTCCAGCGAGCCCGCGAGCGGCGCTTCGTCGCCGCCGGCGCGGCGAACCGCGCGGCGGAGGCGCCAGAGGTCGCGGGCCACCGCCGTGGAGCAGACGTCCAGGAGGAACTCCGCGGTGTCCCGATCCACGAGGCCGCCCTCGAGCGCCGGCTCGAGGAGCTGGCGCGCCTCGCCGCACTCGCGTCCGCGGATCAGCGCGGCCACGCGGTCTCGCCACTCCGCGCTCACCATGGCCCGGGCCGGCTCCGGCTCCGCCGCGGCGGGCTCGGCAGGCGGTGCCGTCCCCGCCCGCCGGTTGGCGGCCCTCGGCGCCGGGTCCGACGACGCGGCAGCGACCGGGGTGGCCCGGCGAGCCAGCGGTGCCCGGGCAGCGGACCGGTGGCCGGGCTGGGACGACCCGGGCCGCGAGAGGCGCCGGCGGCGCCCGCGGAGCCACACGCGCGGATCTCCTTCGAGGGCGTCCGCGAGGCCGAGAAAGAGCAGCACCAGCGCGACCGCCCCCACCACCGCGAGCAGGGCTTCTTCGACGGTCATGCGGCTCACCGTACCACGCGACCCCGGCTTTCACGATCATTTGGCGAAGCGGCGCGGTATGATGCCGAGTACAGGAACGTCAATACTTTCAGCGGGCTCAGGAGACCTCATGCGTCGCGTCGCCGTGATCGGGGTGGGTGTCACCAAGTTTGGCAAGCACGATCGGACCAGCGCCGAGCTGTTCGCGGCCGCCGCCGCCGACGCCATCACCGACGCCGGGATCGCCCCGAGCGCCGTGCAGGCCATGTACTTCGGCAACGTGACCGGAGGCGAAACCGAGCGTCAGCTCCACATGGGCCCGCTGGCCGCCACCTTGCTCGGCCTCCCCACCGTCCCCACGACCCGGTTCGAGAACGCCTGCGCGACCAGCCACGTGGCCTTCCGGCACGCGGTCATGGCGATCGCGAGCGGCGCCTCGGACGTGATCCTGGTGGGCGGCGCCGAGCGCGTGCTGAACGTGCCGACCGAATCGGCCACCGAGTTCTTCGCCTACTGCTCGGACGCCTCCCTCGAGCAGCCCGCCGGGCTCACCTTCCCCGGCGTCTTCGCGCTGATCGCGCGGGCGCACATGGACAAGTACGGCACCACCGAGGAGCAGATGGCCCACGTGGCGGTCAAGAACCACCGCCACGGCGTGCTGAATCCGAAGGCGCAGTTCCAGAAGGAGATCACGCTGGAGACGGTGCTCAAGAGCGCGTACGTGGCCGATCCGCTCAAGCTCTACGACTGCTGCCCGTTCACGGACGGCGGCGCCGCCCTCGTGCTCGCGTCCGAGGACGTGGCCCGTCGGCACCGGCGCCCGATCTGGGTGCTGGGCTCGCACGCGGCCACCGACACCATGTTCGTCCACGAGAAGCGCGATCTCTCCCGCGTGACCGCCACCGAGCGGGCGGCCCAGGGCGCCTATCGCCAGGCCGGCAAGACGCCCACCGACGTGGACGTGGTCGAGCTGCACGACTGCTTCACGATCGCCGAGATCGTGGCCACCGAGGGGCTGGGGTTCTTCGAGCCCGGCACCGGCGGCCTCGCCGCGGAGAAGGGCTGGACGAGCCTCGGGGGCAAGCTCCCGGTGAATCCATCCGGCGGGCTCAAGGCCAAGGGCCACCCGATCGGTGCCACCGGGGCGGCCCAGATCGCGGAGATCGTCACCCAGCTCCGCGGTGAGGCGGACCGGCGTCAGGTGGACGGCGCCCGCACCGGCCTGACCCATACGCTCGGGGGCAACACCGCGACGGTCGTCGTGAGCCTGTTCGGCCGTGACTGAGCGTGTGATCAACCTGAAGATCTTCTTCGAAGAAGCACGCGCGGGCCGGCTCACCGGCATCCGCTGCGGTCGTTGCGGGGAGCTGGCCATCCCCCCGAAGGAGTTCTGCGCGAGCTGCCAGCAGCGCGACTGGCAGCCGGTGCCGCTCGGGGGAGCCGGCACCATCGTGTCCCACACCGTGATCCGCGTCGCCCCGCGGGGCCGGGGGGGCGAGGTGCCCTACGCGGTCGCGGTGGTGAAGCTGGACGAGGGCCTGTCCCTGCTGGGCCGCATCGTGGACATCCCCCTCGAGACGCTCAAGGCCGGCCTGCCCGTGCGCTTCCGTCCCGTGCAGATCGACAGCCAGACCGTCATCGGCTTCGGCCCCGCCTGACCGGCTTCACCGCGGGGCCTAGCCCGCGAGCCCGATCTTGATCCGCCGGTTGTGTCGGCCCTTGTTGTCGATCTTGAGGATCCGCAGCGGACGCGAGCCTGCCGTCGAGGCCAGGTGGGTCCCGCCGCAGGCCTGGCGATCGAGCCCCACGATCTCGACCACCCGGATCGTGCCGTCCTCGGTGGGCGGCGGCGCCACCGATCGGTTCCGGACGAGGCCGCGCTCGGCGAGGGCGTCCGCCTCGGAGACGTAGGCGTAGCGCACCGGCAGGTCCTGGCGGATGACGTCGTTGATCTCGGGCTCGAGCGCGCGAAGGCGATCGTTGTCGGCCTCCGGCAGGTCGAAATCCATCCGCGCGGTGCCGTCCTCGTTGAGCTGCGCGCCCGTCACCAGCGCGCCCTGGAACTGCCGGAAGACGAGCGCGTTCAGGATGTGGGTGTCGGTGTGGAGCTGGGCCATCATCGAGCGGAACGCCGCATCGACCCTGGCTTCCACCGTCCCGTTCAGCTCGGCCCCATCCGCCAGGAGATGCCAGTAGCGTCCATTGCCGGCCGCCTCGATGCCGGTCACCGAGACCTCGCCGCCGTGCCAGCGCAGCGTCCCGCGATCCGCGAGCTGGCCGCCTCCGCCGGGATGAAAGGGTGACTGGTCGAGGACGACCCCGCCCGGCCGGGCGTCCAGGACACGGGCCTCGAGGATCAGTACGTCGGGATGCTCGTGGCAGAAGTATCGAGTCATGGGCCAGAGTATAAGCGCAAGAATCCATTGAGAACGCACGGAAGGCGGTACAGTAGCGGGCGGCCATGGACCTCCAGCCCTCCGCCCGCCAGAGCGAGCTGATCGCCACGGCCCGCCGCCTCGCCCGCGAGCGCTTCGCGCCCCGCGCGGAGCGCCACGATCGCGAGGCGTCCTTCCCGTTCGACGACTATGCCGATCTCCGGGCCAGCGGCCTCCTCGGCCTCTGCGTCCCCGCCCGCCACGGCGGGCTGGGCGCCGAGTACGAGACCTACTGCCTGGTCGCCGAGCAACTCGCGCAGGGCAATGCCTCGACCGCGCTCACGTTCAACATGCACTGCCTCACCATGCTCATGATGGGCGTGCTCGCCGACGACATGCCGATGTCGTCCACGGCGCGCGCGCGGCACGAGCGCCTCCGCGCGGCCAAGTTCCGCGAGGTCATCGAGGCCGGCGCCTTCTACGGCCAGCCGCACAGCGAGCCGGTGGAGCAGGGCGAGACGGACACCGCGCTGCGCATGGGCGGCCGCCGGTTCGGCACCACCGCGCGGAAGGTCGACGGAGGCTACGTGGTGAACGGGCGGAAGTTCTTCGTGTCGCTCGCCGGATCCGCGCCCTACTTCGCGACGCCCGCCATCCGTCTGGGCGACGAGCCCTGGATCGAGCGCACGCTCTACCTCCAGGTTCCGAAAGACGCGCCAGGGGTCTCCTTCCCGGGCGACTGGGACCCCATGGGGATGCGCGGCACGGTCAGCCGCGACATGGTGCTGCAGGACGTCTTCGTGCCCGACGACGGCGAGGTGCTGCCGCCGGGCCTCTTCGGCGCGATGTACAACGCCTTCCCCCAGCTCTCCCCGCTGACGTTCTGCGCGACCTTCCTGGGCCTCATGCAGGCCGCCTACGACGGCGCCCTCGCCTACCTGACCGGCCAGATGGCGGGCTCACCCGGCCTCCACACCGAAGCGGCCGTGAAGGGCCACGCGGTGGCCGAGATGCTGTTCACGCTGGAGGGCACGCGCGCCCTCTACTATCGGGCCATCTCGGAGGCGCGGGTGGACTGCCCACCCGACGTGGTGCAGCGCGCGCGGGCCGCGCACGTGACCGTGCAGCGCTCCGCGGTCACCGTGACCCAGGAGGCGATCCGGGTCTGCGGCGGGCGCGGCCTCCTCAAGCGCTATCCGCTGGAGCGCTACGCGCGCGACGCCCGGGCCGGCGCCTTGATGCGTCCGTGGACGCAGGAGATCGCCACCCAGCAGGCGTGGGAAGCCGCGCTCGGCCTGGAAGCCGGGTGACGTGCGAAGGGGGCCACGGTTCTCCGTGACCCCCTTCGCGAAACTGGAGCGGGCGACGAGATTTGAACTCGCAACCCCGAGCTTGGGAAGCTCGTGCGCTACCATTGCGCCACGCCCGCGCTACCGGTGCCGTCCTATTCTAGTCTTCGATGGTGGGCAGTCAACCCGGACCTATTTTAATGACATGTCGTAGGCCTTGATCAGCTCGTCGCTGCGGGCCTTCCAGTTGAGCCGCTTGTTGGCCCCGTAGAGGTCGAGCTGCTGGTAGAGCGGAACCGCGGGCATGTCGTCGATCCACAGCTTGTTGATCCGGTGGTACGTGGCGAGCCGCTGCTTCTCGTCCATCTGCGTCTGGGCCAGGTCGACCATGCCGTCGAAGTCGGCGTTGTGGTAGTTGCCCAGGTTGCTGCCGCTCCGGAAGAGCGGCCCGTACACCGTCTCGGCGTCCACCGTGGCCGTGCCCCAGCCGATCAGCCACACCGGGCCGGGCTTGTGCACGTAGACGAGGGTGTTCAGGTAGTTGACGAACTCGAAGGTCTTGAGCTGGGTCTTGATCCCGGCCTTGGTGAGCTGGCCGGTCACCGCCTCCGCCACTTCCTTGTCCCGTACGTAGCGGCCCTGCGGGCTATTCAGCGTGAGGTCGAGCCCGCCGGGGAAGCCGGCCTCGGTCAGGAGCTGCTTGACCTTGCCCAGGTCCTGCTTGATGGGCTTGAGCGCGGGGTCGTACCCGAAGTGCAGCGGCGTCAGCAGGGTGGCGGTGCGCATCGCCTTGCCGTCCAGCACTCCCTTGATGATCTCGTCCACGTCGAGCGCGGAGGCGATGGCCTGCCGCACCCGCTTGTCGGCGGTCACGCCCTTGTAGGGCCCGACCGGCTTGTGCTGCGCGTCGTACTCGTGGGTCACGAACATGAGCTGCAGCGTGCGGATGGACGGCGCGGTGGAGAGGAAGATCTTCGGATGATTGTTGATGATGTTGGCCAGGTGCGGCGGGATGTTCACCGCCACGTCCACTTCCCCGTTCTGGAGCGCGGCGACGCGCACCGCGTCGTCGGGGATGGGCCGGAACACGACCGTCTTGATCTTGGGCGCGCCGCGCCAGTACTGGTCGTTGGCGTCGAGCACGATCTCCTCGTCCTTGCTCCAGCGAACCAGCTTGTAGGGCCCGGTGCCGATCGGGTTCTTGGAGATGAAGGCCGAGTCCTTGCCCGCGTAGGCCTTGGGCGGGTACATGGACGCCTGGCGGGAGGTCATGATCGTGGGGAAGATCGGCCACGGCTTGCTCGTCTGCACGCGCACCGTGTAGGCGTCCACGATGTCGACCTTCTCGATGGGCCGGAAGTTGGAGCTGGCCCGGAGCCCCGTCTTGACCCGCTCGAGGCTGAACTTCACCGACTCGGCGTTGAACTCCTCGCCGTTGTGGAACTTGACGCCGCGGCGCAGCTTCACTTCCCACGTCGTCGGGGCCACCAGCTTCGGCAGCTCCGCGGCCAGGGCGGGAACGATCTTGAGGTTCTGATCGCGCTCCACCAGCGTGTCGAACAGATGGCTCGCCACCACCGACGCGGGCGTCTCCTGCTGGTTCTGGGTGTCGAGCGTCGTGGGGTCCACGCCCTGGGCGATGACGACCTTGCCTTCCGGAGCGGCCCAGGCCAGGCCCGGCGCCACGAGCAGGGCCAGTACGAGCGAACAGAGACGTCTCACGACCATCTGGAGCCTCCTTGGAAGCGGTGAAGTTGGCGGGAAAGTGGCCTCACTGTAGGCAACCGTCCGGCCGGGTGTCAAGTTCCCCCCGCCGTCTCGCGTCGCAGGTGCGCGAGCGCCTCGTCACGCGTGCGCACCAGCCCGAGGGCCTGCGCCTCGCGGGCCAGGGCAAGCAGGCGGCCCACCTCCGGCCCCGGCGCCACGCCGAAGGCGGCCATGACGTCCTCACCGCGTAGCAGCGCGGGCGCGCCGGCCGCGGCCGCCTCCTCGTCGGCGCCCGCCATGAGGGTGCGCACCACCTCGCCTCCCGCGCCCGCCCAGACCGTCAGCGGAGAAGCGCCGTCGAGCGCGGCCGCGTCGGCCAGGGCCAGCAGCAACAGATCGCGCGCCTCGTCACCCAGCGCCCGGAAGAACCGGAAGCGCGCGCGCCGGGTGATCAGACCCGCCTGCGACAGATGCATCGGCCGCAGGTGCTCGGCCACGAGCCGCTCGAGCACCTGCGCGGCATGCCGCGAGAGGCGGAGGCGTTGGGCGATCTCGCCGGTGCGGCGCGCGCCCGCCGTGTCGTGGCCGATGAAGCGTACGCGCCCGCCGACCTCGGTCCGCGTCTCGGGCTTGGCCACGTCGTGGAGCAGCGCGGCCAGCTTCAGCGCTTCGCGCCGGGTGAGCCCGCCCCCCAGGTCCTGCCGCAAATGCTCGCGCAGCGCGGGACCCCACGGGGTGAGGGTGTCGAGGCCGGCGAGCACGCGGTCGATCCCCTCGACCGCCCGCAGCGAGTGCTCCCAGACGTCGAAATGATGCGGGAGCGGCTGGGCGGTGGCGCGCATCGGGAGGCTCTCCGGCAGCAGCGGCGCCAGGACGCCCAGCCGGTCCAGCGTGCGCAGCCCCGCGGCGGCCGCCGGCTCGCCGAGGATGCCGACCAGCTCGTCGCGGATCCGCTCCGCGGCCACGCGCGTGACCAGGGGCGCCGCCGCCTCGATGGCCTCCTCGGCGTCCGGATGGAGTCGCCACCCGGGACGCATCGCGAGCCGGACCCCGCGCAGCGCGCGGACCGCATCGTCGGTGATCGCAGCCGGTCCGCAGGGGCGCACGACCCGATCGCGCAGGTCGTCGAGCCCTCCCGTGACGTCCAGGACGGTGGCGCCGCCCTCGCGCAGCATCTCCGCCACCGGCACGGCGAGCGCGTTCACCGTGAAGTCGCGGGCCCGCAGGTCGCCCTCGATGGTCGGCGCCCGGAGGTTCACCAGATCCACGACCGGACCGGCCGACCGCGGCACGATGCGCCCGGCACCGCGGAGCTCGTCCAGGACCACGAAGGACGACTCGAGCCGGTCGGCGAGGCGGCGGCCGAGCTCGAGCGCGCCCCCGGACACCGCCACGTCGAGATCCGCGGCGGTGCCGCCCGCCAGGACCTCGCGCAGGGTGCCGCCGACGACCCACGCCGGGCCGGCGGGGCCCGCCAGCTCGGCGAGCGCGGCCAGCGCGCGACGCCCCTCCTCCGGCAACTGATCCAGCCGGACGCGCACTAGAGCCCGAGCAGCCGCTGGGCGTTGTCGTGGAAGATCTTGCGGTGAACCGTCTCGGGCACCGCCCGCTCCCAGATCGGCCGGCGCTCGTCCTCGTAGCTGTGGGGCGTGTTGGGGAAGTCGCTCCCGAACAGGATGCGATCCTGCCAGCGCACGAGATCGGCGTCGGTGACGTCGGCGGCGCTCGCGCCGTGCCCCTCCCGGTAGATCGCGCTGTGGGGGGCCATCGCGGCGGTCGTGTCGAGATACATGTTGGGGCACCGCTCCATCAGCTCGAGATGCCGGCGCGTCTCGAACTGGCCCATGTGGGCCACGATCACCTTGAGCTCCGGGAACATGTTCATCACCCGCTCGAAGCGCGGAAATCCGTCGTACTCGTTGGGCCAGGGCGCGCTGCCCACGTGGATCAGGAGCACCGCCCCCCGCGCCAGCAGGAGCTCGTAGACCGGCAGGATGCGCGGATCGTCCGGATGGAAGCGCTGCACGTTGATGTGGAACTTGAAGCCCTTGAAGCCGTGGTCGTCGAGCGCCTCCCGGGCCACGTCGACCACGTCGGGATCGCCCGGGTGCACCGTGCCCAGCGGCAGGCCGGTGGGCAGCCGCCGGGCCGTCTCCTGGAGCCACGCGTTGAGCTCGCGGGCGAGGCCGGGCTTGTGGGCGTAGGAGAAGTAGACGAAGCGCTCCACGCCCTGCTCGGCGAGGAAGCGCGCGACCCACTCCGGCTCGGTCCCGTACTGGAAGTCCCAGCCCGGCCGGCCCACGAACCAGCGGCGGATCGCGGCCGAGAGCCACTCGGGATGCAGGTGGGTGTGGACGTCGATGTACCGGAAGCCGGGCGGCGGCGACGCCATCAGACGAGGCTCACCACCCACCGGCCGGACCAGCCCGTCACCTCGCGGGGCGCGCTCACGCGGCCCGCCCGCACGAGGGCCGCCAGGGCCGTCTCCACCTCGCGACGCGGGACCCCGAAGAGGCGCGCGAGCAGCGCCGGCGTCGAGTACACCGCGCCGGCGAGATAACGCGAGAGCAGCCGCTCGAGCGCGGCCGGGCGGCGCAGGCGCCGGCCCTCCGCGACCACCTCGGGCAGCCACCGCTCGAGCAGGTCCCATCGGTACGAGAAGGTCGGCTCGTAGCGCTCCTCCGTCTTCACGATCCAGAGCCCCTGCTGGAGCTCGCCCATGGCCCGCTCGAACTCGCGCGTCTTGCCCGGCTCGAGCATGAAGCACTCCGCGCGGATGCCTCGCGTGTACTGCGGCGACTCGCGCACCAGGCTGTCCATGATGCGCTTGGCGTTGAGCGAGAGGCGGCCCGCCTCGTATTCTTTGCGGTAGGCGCTCGCCCGTTGCGCGCCGCGCACGAGGGCGTAGAAGGCCGGGAACAGATCGAGCGCCACCAGCAGCGGCCGGCCCTTCACGAGCTTGCCGTAGTACACCTGCCGCCGCGCGGGCAGCACGTCCTTCAGCTCCCAGGTCAGGCCGATGCCGTCGTCGTGATGCGAGCGGCGCGGCCAGCGCGGCGCGGCCCGCCCCACCACCGCCTCCCAGAGGCAGCCCAGGCCCTCCGGGAAGCGATGGAACGTCGAGCAGAGGCCCACCGTCTCCACGAAGGCAAGGGCGCTCCGCGCGGAGCGCACGCGGCGAGATGGCAGCTGGCGAAAGTTGAGGCGCCGACGCCGGAGCAGCGCGGCCTGGTCCATGCGGCTCAGCCCAGCTCGAAGCCCCGCTCGGTGACGCGGTACTCGGTGATCTCGTCGCTCTTGGCGCTCCCCCGGTGCTTGACCACGCAGAGCATCCGCGCGAGGCGGTTGCCGACGCGCTCGCTGCCCATCACCAGGATGGTATTGGCCACCGCGCCGATATCGCCCGCCGCGACCTTGCGGGCGATGAGGTGCTCGAGCTGGGTCTCCTCGGTGGTCACCAGGAGCATCGTGGTCACCGCGGCGTGGTCGTAGCGGTGCGCGTCGATGAAGGCGCGGTGCTTCCACACCGGCATGCAGATCTCCATCCCGAGCGTCTCGCTGTCGCGGTGGATGGTCTTCCGGTACAGGTCGTCGAAGATGTAGGGCTGGATGTAGTCGCCCGGCACGTCCATCGGCTCGACGCCGTCCACCACGATGCGCCGGCTTCCCGCCCCGAGATGGAAGTACACGAAGGGCCGCACGGTGTAGAGGGCCTGGTTGTACTGGGCCTTCCAGTTCCAGTCGAATTCGACCCCGTCCCCGCTGGCGACCTGATAGTCGCGCAGCTTGCCGACCCACGGCAGCGCGTCGCAGTAGAAGGCCTGCATCTGCTCGGCGGAAGGAAACGGCTCCGCCATGGGCAGCACCGAGTGGGTCCAGCGCTTGAGATCCCAGTCGTGCAGCCGGGCGGCGTAGGCGTGGTGCTGCTGGGAGTCGCCGCGGACGTTCATGTCGAAGACGATGCCGCGGGCCCCATCCGCCCGGGCGCCGTGATCGCAGAAACCCAGGCCCAGGTGGGTCTTGCCGATGCCGGTGGCCCCGTACACGACCATCAGGGTGCCCGGGAGCAGCCCGCCGCCCAGCATCTCGTCCAGCCTGGAATTACCCGTGGATACGCGCGTGGTCATGGCCGGGTGATCTTACCGACCCGGGCGGGAGACGGTCAAGCCGTCGGGTTGCTTGACACGCCGCCGAGGGGGGTCCTACCCTCGATACATGCCACGCCGAGTGGTCTGGTACCCGGCGGGTTCCCCGGCAGCTACCCTGCTCTCCGCACTCCCCGGCGATCTCGAGGCGCTGCCCCTGCCCTCGACGGGCGCCCCGCCGGCCGCGCCGGAGGAGTCCGCGGTGGCGCTCGTGGACCTGACCGCGGACGCGCCGGTCGCGGCGCGCCTGGCCGCCGAGGCGCCCGACCTACCGGTGGTCGCCCTGGTCGCCTCCGACGCCACGCCGGCCGTCTCGTGCTACGCCTACCTCGGCAAGCCGGCCGCCCCCGCGGTGCTCGCCGCCGCCCTCCGCAACGCGTGCGACCACGCGGCGGCCCGGCGGGAGGCCGCCGCGGGTCGCCGCGAGCTGCAGGAGCTCAACGAGATCGGCGTCGGGCTCTCCGCCGAGCGCGACACCGACGCCCTCCTCAGCCTGATCCTGACCAAGGCCCGCGCGATCACCCATAGCGATGCCGGGTCGCTCTACGTGGTGGAGGACGCAGCCGACGGCACCGCGCGCCTGCGCTTCAAGCTGGCCCAGAACGACTCGGTCCGGGTGCCGTTCACCGAGTTCACCCTGCCGATCGACGACGCCAGCGTGGCCGGCTACGTGGCGCTGACCGGCGTGGTGCTGCAGCTCGACGACGCCTACGTCCTGCCGCCCGGCTCGCCGTTCCGCGTCAACCGCGACTTCGACGAGCGGTCCGGCTATCGCACCAAGTCCATGCTGGTCGTGCCGATGACGACGCCGCAGGGCAAGGTCATCGGCGCGCTGCAGCTCATCAACTGCAAGCGAGATTCCGGCGCGGTCTTCGCGACGCCCGCCGACGCGCTGGCCCAGGTGATGCCCTACTCGCGGCGCTTCCGCGATCTCGCCACCTCGCTCGCCTCGCAGGCCGCGGTGGCCCTCGAGAACAGTCGCCTCTACCAGTCCATCCAGGCCCTGTTCGAGGGGTTCGTGCAGGCTTCGGTCACCGCGATCGAGTCGCGCGACCCGACCACCTCGGGTCACTCCTTCCGGGTCGCCGACTTCACGGTGGCGCTGGCCACCGCGGTGGACCGGGACGGCGGTCCCTTCCGCGACGTCCGCTTCTCGGCCGACGAGATGAAGGAGATCCGCTACGCTTCGCTGCTCCACGACTTCGGCAAGGTCGGCGTGCGCGAGGAAGTGCTGGTCAAGGCCAAGAAGCTGCCGGTGGGCCAGCTCGACATCATCCGGCAGCGCGGCGAGATCATCCGGCGCGGTATCGAGCTGCTCCACGCGCGCCGCAAGATGGACTGGCTGCTCCTGCACGGCCGCGAGGGCTTCGCCAATCGCTCCGCGGAGTGGGACGCCGAGCTGGCCGCCGCGCTCGCCGACATCGACCAGCATCTCAAGGCGGTCGCGGCGGCCAACGAGCCCACCGTGATGCCCGACGACGTCTCCGCCTCGATCCGTGACCTGGCCGTGCACGCCTATCCGGATCATCTGGGCGACTCGCTGACGCTGATCACGCCGGAAGAGGCCCGCATCCTGGCCATCCCCCGGGGGAGCCTGACTGCCGAGGAGTACGAGCAGATCCAGTCCCACGTCGTGCACACCTATCAGTTCCTGAGGCAGATCCCGTGGACCAAGGAGCTCCGGCGCGTACCGGAGATCGCGCGCTCGCATCACGAGAAGCTGAACGGTGGCGGCTACCCGGATGGCTGGCGCGCCCCGGACATCTCGGTGCAGACGCGCATGATGACCATCTCCGACATCTTCGACGCGCTCACCTCACGCGACCGGCCCTACAAGCCCGCGGTCCCGGTAGAGCGCGCGCTCGACATCCTGGGCCAGGAGCGCAAGGCAGGCGCGCTCGACGGCGATCTGCTCCAGATCTTCATCGCGGTCCGGCCCTGGGACCGGCCGGATCGCGCCTGAATCCGGCTCCGCGTCAGCTTCCCAGCAGCGCAGCCAGCACGCCCCACGACGCCACGCCCAGCAGCATGGCCGCCGCGCCCAGGAGATCGACCGGACGAAGCGTCGCCACCTGTTGAGTCTTCAAGGCGAAAAAAAGGGGCCGCGTCGCGCTGGCCCGCGCGCGCGAACCGATCCACACCCGGCGCCGCACGTCGCGCCGCCAGTCGGACTTCCAGTCCCGGCGCGTGATCGGCCGCCGCTTCCTGCTCCGTATCGCCATCACCGCTACCCGCCGCATGGTCCCTGCTCCTTTCGGATCTGCCGCTCAGATCTGCCGCATGATGCCGACGACCTTGCCGAGAATGCGGAAGTCGCCGCGCCCGGCCTCCACCACAATCGGCTTCATCGTCGGATGCTCCGGGTGCAGCACCACCGCGCCGTCCTCCCGGGCGAAGCGCTTCACGGTGGCCTCGCCGTCCAGCATGGCCGCGACGATGTCGCCGCTTCCCGCCGTCTCCTGCTTGCGCACGAGGACCAGATCTCCGTCCACGATGTGCGCCTGGATCATGCTGTCTCCGCGCACCCGGAGCGCGAACACCTCCAGACCGCCCGCGCCGAGCCAGTCCGCCCGCAGCGGGATCGTGTCCTCGTGGTTCTCCACCGCGGTGATCGGGGCGCCCGCCGCGATGCGGCCGAGCACGGGAATGCCGGGGACCGTCGCGTCCCCCCGGCGGGCCCCCTTGTGCGCGGGGAGCACGAGGGTCCGGGAGGCGCGCTTGCCGGTCACCCGGCGCTCCAGCATGCCCTTGCGCTCCAGCGCCCGAAGGTGGTCGAAGGCCGCGCGCGCCGTGAAGTGGAAGCGCTCTCCGATCTCACGGACGGTGGGCGGCACGCCGTGCCGCTCCCCGAAGATCCGGATGAACTCCAGAACCTCGCGCTGCCGATCCGTCATCTCCTTCACCCTGGTCTCCTCCCCTGGCCTCTGGCTGTGGCTCAACAGATGATAGTCAACACCCGTTGAGTTGGACAAGCAAAAAAAGGGGGGGTCAGCCGGCCGGCTCCCAGGGCTCACAGACTGGGCAGGCCGCGTAGCCGGCCTCGCGGGCCTCGCTCACCCGCTTGAAGTAGACGCGCTCGGGCTCGGCGATCCGCCGGGCCCAGCTGCAGTCACGCCCGTGGAAGAGCTTGGCGCTGCGCTGGGCCAGGTAGTTCTCCCCTTCCGGGACGACGACGGCCGTCGGCTCGTGAGGGTTCAGGACCGACTCCGGCAGAGCCTCCGTCGTCGCCGCCGGCTCGGTCACGAGATCGGCAGAGGTGGAGGCGGCGGGCGTGGGATCCGGCAGGGGGTCCAGCTCGTTGATCTTGAGATTGGTCTCGATCGTGGACCGGAACTCGTCGCTGGCCCGCCGGAACTCACGCATGGCCCGGCCGAGCGAGCGGCCGAGCTGGGGAAGGTTCTTGGGGCCGAACACGAGCAGGGCGATCACGAAGATGAGAGCCAGCTCCTGGAGGCCGATGTCGAACATGGATGGTCGCGCTCAGCCTCCGACTATACCACCGCGCGAGTCACAACTGCCCGCGCGAGCCACGAGCGGAGCGCAACATGTGCGCGATGTCCACGCGTTGACGGAGCCCTCGTGCGGAAAGCGATTTTCGCGTCGCTCCCTCTTGCACCGGGTCCCCGCTGAACGCATAATCAGGCACTCGCTCACGAGCAAAAACACGGAGGCTCACACGATGAGACGGTGGACGTGGATGGCGGCGGCGGCAGCGATGGCAGCATCATTCCTTCCGCCTCCCGTCGCGGCGCAGACCTCGGAGTCCGTCGGCATCGTCACGACGATCGACGGCCGCGCCACCGTGGCTCGTCCGGCGCTTCCGAGCCCGCTCGCGCTCAAGTTCAAGGACGACGTGTTCGGACGCGACCGCATCAGCACGCAGGAGAATTCCCTCGTGCGCGTGCTGCTGGGCGGCAAGGCCATTCTCACGGTGCGCGAGCTCTCCCAGGTCACGATCAGCGAGGAGCCGGGGCGCGCCATCGTCACGCTGCCCGACGGCAAGGTGGTCCTCGCCGTCGCCAAGCAGCGGATGCGCCCGGGCGAGTCCATCGAGATCCGCACCCCGAACGCGGTGGCCGCGGTGCGCGGCAGCATCCTCGCCGTCGAGTTCCGCGGGGCCGCCGCCGGCACCCCGGGCAGCGGCACCACCACCGCCTTCTGCGCCTCGGGCGATTGCACCTACCAGCAGGGGACCGGACCGACGGTTCCCCTCCCGGTCGGGCAGCTCTCCACCAACGGGCAGCAGCGGCCGGCTACCGCGGCCGAGGCCAACGGCTTCGTGAACGTGCAGACCAGCGCCCGCGCGGCCACCGCGCCGGAGAACGTCACGAACGCGGTGATGCAGGGGCAGGCGAGCCAAGCCACGCAGGTCGCCCAGTTCGTCACGACCGGGACCGTCTCCGCGTTCCAGATCGCCAATCCGACGGTTCAGCCCCCGACCTCCGGCAACGTGGCCCCGGTCAACCCGGACACGGAAGACCCCTTCAAGACGGGCCAGATCCCGGGAACGCCCACGACGACCAGCACAACTCCTACCCCGAACAATCCTCCTCCGGGCGATGGCACGAACAATCCCCCTCCCGGTGGTGGACCGAAGAGCAACGTGCTGGTCAATCCCGGGTTCGAGTCCGGTCTGACGGGCTGGACGCTGAGCGGCGGCGGCGGCGTTGTCTCGAGCCTCGGCTCCATCACGCCACCCGAGGGCCAGAGCATGGCCCTGATCCACACGGGCACGGGCGCGCTGCCGGCGCTCAACAACCCCCTGTTCCCGTCCCCGCCCCAGGGCGTAACCCAGGGTGGCCGCGTATCCCAGGCATTCAACGTCACGGGTGGCAGCCTCTACACGGTCCAGGTCAACTACAACTTCATCACCAACGAGTTCCCGACGCAGCAGGTCGACGACATCTTCCGGGCGCTCGTGACCAGCCCCTCCGGCACCATCACCCAGCTCGCGCAGGAGACCCGCCTAGCGTCCACCTTCGTCACCTCGAATGAGGTGACCACGGCGCTCGGGTTCTCGACCTCGGGCTCCCACGGGCGCACCGGCTTCAAGACGGTGAACACACAGTGGGTGCCGGAGACTTCCGGGGCTGCCACGCTGAGCTTCGACGTCTTCGACCGGAGCGACACCATCATCGACTCGGCCGCCCTGGTTGACGCGGCGGCGGTCGGACAGGATCCCCCGCTCTACTTCCTCCGCCGCGGCGACAGCCTGGTCCGCAACGGCACCGACCCGCTGCTGCAGCTCCAGAACGCGACCCAGACCTTCGACTCCCTCATGGTGGTCTGCTGCGACGGGCGGGCCACGCTGGCCGGCCCGCTGCTGCACGCGACCGATAGCAACCTGACCGTGCCGTGGAGCCTGCTGGCCGTGATGCAGGGCGGAGTCCTGACCACGTCCTCGACCGATCCGCTCGCCCGCTTCGACGGGGGCGTCTACACCTTCGGCGGCGCGGGCGTCCCGATGTTCGACCTCTACGGCACGACCGCGGCGCCGGATGCGGAGACCGGCCTCACGCTCGGCACGCACCGCCCGCTCCTGCATGCGGGCTCGCTCCTCGATGCCTCCAATGCCACCGTGACGGCCACCCAGGCCGTGCGTGTGGACAACGCCCTGCTCGAGGCGAGCGCGCCCCTCCTCGTGCTCCGGAACGGCAGCAAGCTGACCACCGCGGCCGACACCGTGAACCTCTCCTACCAGGCCAAGGTCACGAGCCTTGGCTCGGTGGTGGCGCTCGATCGCAGTGCTCTCACGGTCGGCCGGGGCGCCGCGCTGAGCCTCGCGGGCGGCAGCGTGCTCCGGGTCACGGGCAACCTCTTCAGTCTCACCAACGGCAGCTCGCTCAATCTGCTGAGCGGGCCCCTCGTCAGCCTCAGTGGCGGCTCGATGCTGAACGTGACCGGCGCGCTGATCGGCTTCGGCGGCAGCGGCGGCAACCTGGTCTCGGTGACCAACAGCTTCTGCCCCTGCACCACCATCGGCGGCATCCCGGTCAGCCTGACCGGCGGCGCGCTGGCGAGCAACGTGAGCATCACCGGCGCAATCAAGAACGGTGGCCTCGGGACCGTCAACCTCGCTCCGAACGCGGCGCTCATCCGCGTGGACGGCGCCACGACCAAGGTCACGATCAACGGGCTGTAGGCTCCCGCCCCTCCGGGGGCGGAACAGCGGGCTTCCGACGCAAAACGTCGGGAGCCCGTCATGTTTTGAGGGTCGCAGCGCGTCCGCGCGTTCCCGCCTCGCCTGATCTTCCACTGACTTCCGAACGCTCCGCCCGTGGCAACCCGCTTGCTATGTCATGCCCCGCGGGCGCGCAGGCGTCACCGCGCAACCCCTGCACGGAGGAGTGATCGTGATGAGATGGCTGGCGCGTGTGACCTCGGTGGCCCTGCTGCTCGCCGCCTGGACGGCGGCCGCCCCCGCCCAGACCGCCGGCGACGGCGGCCGCGGCGTCGGCGTCGTCACGACGCTGACCGGTACCGTGACGGTGGCGCGCGCCGCCCTGCCCGCTCCCCGGCCGCTCCAGTTCAAGGACGACGTCTTCGTCCGCGACTACATCGAGACGGCCGAGAAGTCGGTGGTCCGCGTCCTGCTGGGCGGCAAGGCGCTCGTGACGGTGCGCGAGCTCTCGTCCCTCACGATCAAGGAGGAGACGGGGCGCTCCACCGTCGACCTCACGGCCGGCAAGATCGCGATGGGCGTCGTCCGCCAGCGCATGCGGCCCGGCGAGGTCATCGAGATCCGCACCCCGAACGCGATCGCGGCGATCCGCGGGACGGTCCTGGTCGTCGAGCTGATCCCGGCATCGGGCGGCTCTCCGGGCCAGCCCCGCTACACGACCAAGGTCCACGTTCTGCACGGCCTCGTGGAGGTGTCCGACCCCAATAACCCGGGCGCCCCCGCGGCCCAGGTCGGCACGCTGCAGAGCTGGAGCCGCACCGGGAGCGAGCCCTTCTCGCAGGCGCCGCTGTCACCCGCCGCCGCCGAGCGCGTCTTCGCCGACCTCCGCTCCGCGCCCCAGATCACCGAGGGGCCGGTGGAGTTCATGGCCGGCGTCACCACGCGCGAGCAGGCGAAGGCGCTCGCGGTGGCCGAGTTCCTCGCCCCGGAGATGGCCGGTGCGGGTGCGGGCGGGGATGGTGCGTCGGCCGCGCCGCCGGGCGCCGAGACCAGCGAAACGCCGGGCATCACGGATGCGCCCGTCACCGCCCTGGTGGCGGCGCCGGCGGCCGGCAGCCCGGCGCCCGGGCCGGTCACGGGCCCCACAGGCCAGGCGCGCTTCTCCTTCAACGGCCAGACCGTGACCGCGCCCGCCAGTCTCTACTCGCTGACCCGGGGGCAGACAGACTCGCCGGCCGTGCCGATCCTCGAGGCCCTGGGCAGCTCGCTGAGCGTCGGCCAGAGCCTGATGGACGTGTCGGGCGGGGCCGTCTTCGCCAGCAGCAGCGCGGCGCCGCTGCTCTACCTGGATCCCGCGAAGCTCGGCGCGGCCAGCGTGCTCACCCTGAGCGGGGGCGCGACCTTCAGCCTCACGGGCACGCTGTTCCACGACCAGAACGGCGGCCTCGCCCTCGGGTCGGACGTGATCCGGGTCTCGGGCGGCGCGGCCATGGTCGGCAGCGGCGCGTCCGCCCTGGTGGATCTCGTGGGCTCGAGCGCCAGCGCCGCGGGGGCGCTCCTGTCGGTGAGCGGCGGGGCGGTGCTGGACCTGGTGCGCGCCAGCGCGCCGCTCCTGAACCTGACCCAGCACGCCGCACTGACCACGGGGCGCGGCCTCGTCGATATCTCGGGCGGCGCGGCGGTGAGGCTGAGCCAGATCACCGCGCTGAACACCAGCGCCCTGGCCGTCGCCGGGCACGGGGTGAGCCTCACCGGGGGGGCGAGCCTCACCGTGGCGGGCGACCTCTTCCGCATCGCCAACGGCAGCACGCTCACCTTCACCAACGGTGCGCTGCTGAGCCTCGGCGGCGGCTCGACTCTCAATGTGACGGGCGCCCTCGTCAACTTCATCGGCACCGGGAACACGCTCTCGATCTCGAACACCCTCTGCGCCAACGGCTGCACGATGATCGGGAACTTGCCGGTCCTCGTGACGGGCGGCGGATCGATCAGCCTGAGCAACCCGATCCTGAACCTGGCCGGCAATACCCTCTCGATCGCGCCGGGATCCGCCGTGATCACCGTCACGGGCGGCGCGCAGGTCAAGCAGGGCCAGTAGCCGCGTCGTTCCTCAGTACTGCCAGGACAGCGTGAGCGACCAGACGTTCCGGACGTAGTCGTAGACCGGCAGGTTGGAGTCCGCGTTCGTCCGCTGGTACTCCGCAGCCAGCGTCAGCGGACAGGGGGCGGTCGGCGCACAGCCGATCGAGACCGGTCCGATGTTCGTGGCCAGGACCTGCTCGACGCGGAAGATGTGGTTCTGCTCGAGGTCCTGTCGCTGCCGCGTGTTCGGATTGATCGCGGGCAGGATCGTGTTCGCGTAGAAGTATCCGCGCTGGTGGAGATCGAAGTCGTACTTGAGCCGCGTGGATCCCCAGGGCAGCGTGTACTGCCCCCCGGCCAGAAAGCGATTGCCGGCATAGCTGTAGTTCCGCCCGTCCGAATTCTCGTAGTCGTACTGGTAGCCGAGCCGGATAAAGTGCCGGTCCTGGGCGAAGCGGAAGACGTGGGTGAACCCCACCATGAAGTTCCGCGCGTCGCGATCCTCGTCAAGCGGCTGCTGCACAATGCCGTAGAAATCCTTGCCCTGGAAGCGCGCCAGCAGCGTGGTCAGATTCGCCTGATTCTCCACCAGCGTTCCGAAGAGCGTGACGTTCTGCCGCTGCAGGAACGAGTCGCCGCCGAGCGAAATGTAGTCCCACGAGTATTGGGTACCCACCTGGTAGGGCATCCCGGCGAGGGCCCCCTTATAGGAAAGGGCCGCCGACACCAGATGGTTCTGCACGTCGAAGGTCGACAGCCCCTCCCGGTTGTTGACCGTCTGGAAGAACGAGTACGCGACCGACGATTCCCACGGGCCGGTCCGCAGCCAGGTGTACTCGAGCCGGGCCCCGAAGATCTCGCCGGGGGTGGCCGTCTTGTTGTGCCGGAACGACTCCGCGGTGGGGTCGTGGCTGGGCTGCGGCTCGACCCTCACGTTGCTGTCGTACAGGAAGCCCACGCGGACCTCGGCGCGCAACCGCCGCTCGGTGTCCTTCGCGGCGACCAGGGAGTCCCGGATTCGCTCCGCCGGGCCGGTGAGCGCAGAGCCGGTCTGGAATCTCAGCGCCGCGTCGACCTCCGCGACGGCCTGCTCGGGCAGCCCCAGGATGGCGAGGGTGAGCCCGGAGTAGAACTTGACGAGCTGCTGGATATTCGGGTTCTTCGAGGTCTCGGCCCGGAAGGCCTTGAGGGCGCCCTGGTAGTCCTTCTTCCGGTAGCGGATCAGGCCGACGTAGTAGCCGACGCCTTCGGTCTGGGGCCGCTCGTTGAACACCTGGGTCAGCGGGCCCTCGGCCTGGTCGTAGCGCTCGAGGGCGAAATAGGCCACGCCCAGGAGGAACAGGATCGACAGGTCGCGCGGCGCGAGCGCCCGGGCCTTCTCCAGCACCTCCACCGCCTGCTCGGTCTTCTGCTGGGCCATCAGGACCAGGCCCGAGTAATAGAGGGCCTCGACGTTCCTGGGGTCCAGCGCCAGCGCCTCTTTCAGGAAGGCCAGCGCCTCGTCGTACTTCCGGCCGTCATAGGCCAGGATGGCCTGCGCGACGAACACGTCGGCCTCGGACTGCTGGGCCACCGCCGGCGCGACCACGGGGCCGGCGAGGAGGCAGGCATTGGCCAGGCAGAGGTCGAGGATCATGACCACCGCCAGGAAGGCGCGGCGCTTCTTCACGGAGCGATCTCGAGTGGGAGACATGGCCGGGCGGTCACGTGAGCATCGACTCTACCGAGAAGGGGTCCGAATAGTCCAATTTCCCGGACAGGGCCCCAAAGGCCTGGTACCGGGCAGTCCCGGCAGGTAAGGTAGGCCATGACCACCCCCAAGGTGATACCCAAGGTGGCGGATGAGGTCGCCTGGGCCAACCTTCGGGCGGCGATCACCGCCCGTCATCGGCCCATCATGGAAGGCCTGGCCCAATTCCTGCGCCTCGATACGGTGAGCCAGAACCCGGAGGGCGTCCGAGCCGGCGGCGCATGGCTCGCCCAGGGAATGACGGCTCGCGGCCTCGAGGCCCGTGTCATGGAAACGGGCGGAAATCCCACTGTTTACGGATCTCTCCTCCTGCCGGGGGCCCGCCGAACCGTGCTGATCTACTGCCACTATGACGTCAAGCCCGCCCCTCCGGCCGGGTGGCTCCAGCCGTCACCCTTCGAGCCGGTGCTCCGTCGAGGCACGGCCGAGGAGGGCTCGCCCGTCCTGGGCCTCGCGGACGTCGCGGACGACCTCCTGCCGCAGCACCGGCTCTACGCCCGGGGCGCCTCCGACGACAAGGGGCCCATCTGGGCCCATCTCACGGCCCTCGAGCTCATGCGAGCGCACGGTATCGCCCCCCGGGTGGCGCTCAAGTTCATCTTCGACGGCGAGGAGGAGATGGGCAGCACCAACTTTGGCTCGTTCACCGAGCGGCACCGCGACCTCCTCGCGGCCGACGTCGCGCTGGTGATGGACGGGCCGAAGGACGCGAGCGGTCGGCCCACCGTGGCCTTCGGCGCGCGCGGCATCCTGTCGCTGGAGCTGACCCTCGAGGCGGCCCGGCGTGACGTGCACTCCGGGAACTTCAGCGTCCCGAATCCGGCCTGGCGCCTGGTCGGCCTGCTCGCCTCGATGGCCGCGCCGGACGGCACGCCGCTCGTGGAAGGCCTCGAGGAGGGCGTGGTCCCGCCCACCGCGGCCGAGCGCGAGCTGATGGGGCGCATCCCCCTCGACCGCGGCGCGATCGAGCGGGAGCTCGGCGTGCCCCTGCCCTCCGAGTACCTCGAGCGGCTCATGTTCCGCTCCTCGCTCACCATCCGCGGGCTCAAGAGCGGCTTCACCGGCCGGGAAGCGCAGACCATCATCCCGAGCCACGCCACGGTGGCGTTCGACGCCCGGCTCGTGAAGAACCAGCGCGTGGAGGTGGTGTACCGGCGGATCCTCGATCACATCCGCGCGCAGGGCCTCACCGTGATCGAGTCGGCAGACGCGCCGATCCCGGACGAGCTACGCGGGCGCGCGGTCCGGGTCGTGGAGCGGCGAGGCTACGATCCGGCCAAGACCGCCGCGGATCTGCCGATCTCGCGAGAGGTCATCGAGGCCGTGGAGCGCGCGCACGGCGGGGAGCCCGCGGTGGTCCTGCCGACCATGGGGGGCAGCGTGCCGCTCTGGGCGTTCACCGACATCCTGAAGCTGCCCACCATCGTGGTGCCCTACGCCAACGCCAACAATCGCCAGCACAGCCCCAACGAGCATCTGCGTCTCGACCACCTCTACCAGGGTGTGCTGACTACGGCGCGCCTGCTCCACGATCTGGGCTGACCCGCTGCGGCGGCCTCCACGGGCCAGTAGGCGGTGCCGCTCCACGATCTGGGCTAGCCGGCGGCGTCGCCCTTCAGCTCGGCGGCCGCGGCCCGGTCCACCAGCCAGACGAGCCGCCCGGCCTCAGGAACCACGAGCTGCACCGGGAGCCGCTCGGGCTCCCGGGGTCCTTCCAGGGCCTCCCGAAGCGAGGCGGCCTTGTCGGCGCCCGTCACCAGTAGCCGGATCTCGGCCGCCCGGTTGAGGATCGGCGGGGTCATCGTGATGCGGGTCTTGCCGATCCGCGCCACGGTATAACCGACCACCCAGCGGCGCCTCTCGGTGAGGGCCTGGCTGTACGGGAACAGCGACGCGGTGTGGCCGTCGCCGCCCATGCCGAGGAAGATCAGGTCGAAGATCGGCGGCAAGCCGTCGTCGGGCACCGCGAAGACCCGGCTGAGCTCGTCCTGATAGCGGGCCGCCGCCGCCTCGGGGTCCGCCATCTCCCCATGGATGCGATGGATCCGGTCCGGCATCACGCCCAGCTTGCCCAGCAGCACGGAGGCCGCCACGCCGTAGTTCGACTCGGGATGCTCCGGCCCCACCGCACGCTCGTCGCCCCAGAAGAACTCGACGCGCCGCCAGTCGAGCTGGGCCCACCGCGGAGACTCGGCCAGGATCTCGTACATGCGCCGGGGCGTGGAGCCGCCGGACAGGGCCACGCAGAAGCGCCCGCGCTCGGCGATGGCCGCTCGCGCCAGCTCCACCAGATCCTGCGCCGCCGCCCGGCTGACCGCCTCCGGGTCGGGAAGCCGACGGATCGTCCTCACCAGGACCGCAACCGCGTCACGGGCTCGTCGCTCCTCGCTTCATCTCCCGAATGCCTCCACGCTCGGCGACCAGAACCAGATCGGTTATACCCAGAAAGAGTCCCGTGTCCACGACACCCGGAATCGCCCGGAGATCGCGGTCGAAAGCCGCCGGCGCCTCGATGGCGCGAACCGCACAGTCGGCGATGCGGTTCCCGTTGTCGGTCACGAAGGGCTGCCCTTCGGTCGTGCGCAGCGTCGGGCGACAACCCAGCGCGGCGAGCTCGCGCACGACGAGCGGCCACGCGAAGGGAATCACCTCGACCGGGAGACGGCCGTGGCTGCCCAGCACCGGTACGAGCTTCTCGCGACCCACCAGGTTGATCCGCCGGCGCGAAGCCTTCGCCACGATCCGCTCCCTCAACAGCGCGCCGCCATAGCCCTTGATCAGATCGAGGTCTGGATCCACCTCGTCCGCCCCATCCACCGTGACGTCGAGAATCCCTTCATCGAGGCCCACCACCGGTACCCCGACCTCTCGCGCGAGTCGCGCCGTCGCCTCCGACGTGGGCACACCCCGAACTTGCAGCCCGCGGCCCACTCGCACCCCCAGCGCCCGGACGAAGGCGGTCGCGGCAGCGCCCGAGCCCAGTCCCACCAGCATCCCGTCGCGGACGTGCTCCAGCGCCCGAGCGGCCAGCCCCTCGAGCTGCGCCTGATCCGTCACGCTTGGGCGCTCATCCAGGTCGCTTCAGTGTACGCCTCGGACCAGCAGGGCGCCGGGCGATCACCGGCGATGTGAAGCCGCTGTTCCTCCGCCGTCTGCGGCGGCGGCCCGAACGATTCGGCGCTCGAGAAACGCGCGGGTGAGGCGTGGCCAGGTGGCGGGCGACGCCTCCAGGTCGATGCGCAGGCGCTCCAGATCCGCCCCGGTGTCCACATCGAACCACGTGGGCAGGCAGGCCACCCGGAGACCCTGGCGCTGAGCCCGGTCGAGCGTGCGTGCGAGGACCGTGGGGGTGCTCCACGGCATGTGCTCGAACAGGGCAGGATGAGGCGCGCGCATCCCCACGAGGTAATAGCCTCCGTCCTCGGTGGGGCCCAGCACCACGTCCACGTCGCGCGCCATGACCAGGCCGACCGCCTCGTCCAGACATTCACGGGGCAGTGTCGGCGAGTCCGTGCCGATCAGCAGCGCCGCCTGAAGGCCCAGCCCGAGGACGTCATCGATCAGGTGGAGCTGACGCTCACCCAGGTCGCCGCCGCGCTGCGGAATCAACGCGAAGCCCGGCGCGGCCTCCTCGAACAGACCCTGTGCCTCGATCGGCGCGTAGCCGATGATCGGGCGGGCCCCGGCCACCATCCGCACCCGGTCGACGGTGTCCAGCAGGAAGCACCGCGCCAGCTCGGCCGCCTCGGGAGCGCGAAGAGGCGGGCAGAGGCGCGTCTTCACGGCCCCTACCCGCGGCGCCTTGGCCATGATCGCCAGCCCGACCGCGCGCTCCGCCTCCGCCATGGCGCCATCATGCCACACGTCGCGAGAGGCGGGGCGAGGATGCGTCTCAGCGGGACGGCTCGCTCGGCTCTCGGAGTTGCCGGAGCAGGTCCACCTGGTCGAGGCCGCCCCACTCCTCGGCGAGCCTGCCATTCTCGACGCGGACGATCGCGAAAAACGAGACCGTCACGCGACGGCCGGTTGGGGCCACGCCGAGGAAGGAGCCCTGATGGGTTCCGCGAATGGTGAGCCGATATGCCACGCGGTCCCTCTCGGCGAGCATGTCGTCCAGCGTGGCCTCGGCGTCCGGAAACGCAACCCGCAGTCTCGAGGCCCGTTCCCGCTGCTCTTCGCGAGTGAGGTGTGGGCCGGTCGGCGTGAGATGGCGGCGGTAGTCCGGCGCGAAGAACTGGTCGATGACCGCCTGGGTCCACCCGTCGCGCACTTCCGCCAGGATCCGACGCACCAGTGCCTTGTTGTCTTCTGCCGACATCGCGCCCCTCCGCGACGCATGCTAACCACGTTCCGCGCGCAGCTCAAGGCGGCCGGATGCTAGAGTTTGACCGCGGCCGCCCCCGGCCACGTCCAAACAACCCGAGGAGGCTTTCATGCCCGACGACTTCGAATACATCTCTCAGGCCCGTCTCGAGAACCGGCACGGCTACCGCCACGCCTACCTGGGCGAGGTCCCCGCTCCGGTGGTCTACGGCGTGCAGGGCAAGCTCCGCGAGTACTACGGCGTCGCGGAAGGGCCGCCGGTCGCCTCCACCCTCGACCACATCGTCGCGGCCGTCGCCGGCTGAATGTACGGCACGCTGCGCGGCGCCCTGGCAGGGCGCAAGATCGCGTTCGACCGTGACGGCTATGTCGCCACCGTGGAAGGCCGCATCGTCGGGGTCGGCAAGACCATCCGCATCAGGTCCATCCACGTCCATTACGAGCTCGCGGTGCCCGCCGAGAGCCGGGACGCGACCGAGCGGGCGCTGGCGCTGCACCCGCAAGGCTGCCCGGCCCACCAGAGCGTGCAGGGGGCCATCGACATCACCTGGGACGCCCGGGTGCGGATCGGGGACGAGACCGTGACCTTCCGGAGCCACACCCAGACCGGCGCGGAGGCCTGACCGGCAGCGCCTCGACCGGGCTTGCTCTGCGGGGCCCCTTCGCTTAGCCTGTCGTCCGGTCCCCGGCCCGCTCCAGGGCGCCGGCCACTCGCGCAAGGAGAGGGCTATCCCCCGGAAGGCGAAATCAAGGAAGATCAAGGCCGCCGCGGTGAAGCCCGCCCGGCGCGGTGCCTCCTCCACCCGTCGAGCCCCCTCGACCGGCGGCTCGGCCGGGCGCCTGGCCGAGGCGCTCGAGCAGCAGGCGGCGACCGCCGAGATCCTGCGGGTCATCTCCAGCTCGCCGGACGACGTCCAGCCCGTGTTCGACGCGATCGTGACCAGCGCGGCGCGGCTGTGCGAGGCCGGATTCAGCGCGGTGGCGCGGCTCGATGATGACGGCCTGCTTCACCTGACCGCGATCAACAACATGTCCCCCGCGGAGACCCGAGCCTACCAGAGCCTCTTCCCCGACCGGCGCACCGCGGGTTCATCATGGGCCGCGCGTTCGTGGAGGGCCGGGCGGTCCATTGCGAGGACGTGCTGGAGGATCCCGCCTACGATCCGCACACCCTGCAGGTGCTCCAGCGTGCGGCGCCCTACCGGACGTTCCTGGCCATCCCGATCCTCCGCAACCGGGTGCCGATCGGCGTGATCGGCTGTGGCCGTCGCCAGGTCCGCCCCTTCACCGCAGCCCAGATCGCGCTCGTGCAGACCTTCGCCGACCAGGCGGTCATCGCGATCGAGAACGTCCGCCTCTTCACCGAGCTCGAGTCCCGCAACCGCGAGCTGACCGAGACTCTCGAGCAGCGGACCGCGACCGGCGAGATCCTGGGCGTCATCTCGAGCTCGCCCACCGACGTCCAGCCCGTCTTCGACACGATCGCCGGCAACGCGCGGCGTCTGTGCAACGCCGACTCCGGCGCGGTGTTCACCTACGACGGCCGGCTGATCAACCTCCGGTCCCTGGACAACACGAGCTCGGAAGGCGGCGCGGTCCTTCGCCAGATCTACCCGATGGAGGCGACGCTGGGCAGTGTGGCCGGCCGCGCGATCCTGACCGGCAATGCCGCCCACGTCCCCGATGTGCTCGACGACCCCACCTTCGATCTCGACTCGCTGCGCCGGGTCGGACTCCGGAGTGTCCTGTGTGTTCCGATCCTCCACGAGGGCGCTCCGGTCGGGGCCATCGTCGTCCACCGATGGACCACCCCGCGTCCTTTCACCGAGACCCAGATCGAGCTGCTCAAGACCTTCGCGGCGCAGGCGGTCATCGCGATCCAGAACGTGCGCCTGTTCACCGAGGTCCAGGCCCGCAACCGCGAGCTGACCGAGACCCTCGAGCAGCAGACCGCCACCGGCGAGATCCTGCGGGTCATCTCCAGCTCGCCCACCGACGCTCAGCCCGTGTTCGACACGATCGCTCAGAGCGCGGCCCGCCTGTGCGAGGGGACCGTCTGCCAGGTCTTTCGGTTCGACGGCGAGCTGCTCCACTTCGTGGCCGGCCATGGTCACACCACCGAAGCGACGGAGGCCGTACGCCGCGCCTTCTCCGCTCCGCCGAATCGCGGTAGCGCCGCGGGGCGGTCGATCCTCGACGGCATCGTCGCCCACATCCCCGACATCGACGCAGATCCCGACTTCACCCTCGGCCCGGTCGCGCGCGTCGTCACCTTTCGCAGCATCGTCGCGGTCCCGATGATCCGGGAGGGCCGCCCGATCGGGGCGATCGCAGTCGGACGGTCGCAGGTGGGGCACTTCTCCGACCGCCAGATCGAGCTCCTCAAGACCTTCGCGGACCAGGCCGTCATCGCGATCGAGAACGTGCGCCTCTTCACCGAGCTCGACGGCCGCAACCGCGACCTGACCGAGACGCTGGAGCAGCAGACCGCGACCGGCGAGATCCTCCGCGTGATCTCGAGCTCGCCCACCGACGTGGAGCCGGTTTTCGACGCCATCGTGGAGAGCGCGGTCCGCCTGTGCGAGGCGTTCGCGGGCGCGCTGCTGCGCTTCGACGGCGAGATGCTCCACCAGGGGTCGGTCCACGGCCCCGGCCGCGAGCAGATCCTCCAGGCCTGGGTGGACTTCTTCCCCTATCGGCCGGGGCCCGAGGTGGCCATCGGCCAGGCGGTCCTCGAGCGCCGGGTCATCCACGTGGACGACGTGCTCTCGCTGCCGGCCAATCCGCTCCGCGCGGCGACCCAGCGGGCGGGCGGGTACCGCTCGTTCCTCGCCGTCCCGATGCTGCGGGACGACACCGTGGTCGGGGTCATCGCGTGCTGGCGCGCCGAGGCACGCGGCTTCGGCGACCGGCAGATCAGCCTGATGCAGACCTTCGCCGACCAGGCGGTGATCGCGATCGAGAACGTCCGCCTCTTCAAGGAGCTGGAAGCCCGGACGGGCCAGCTCACCCACTCGGTCAGCGAGCTCCAGGCGCTCGGCGAGGTGAGCCGCGCGGTCAGCTCCACGCTGGACCTCGAGACCGTGCTGGCCACCATCGTCAGCCGCGCGGTCGAGCTCTCCGGCAGCGCCGGCGGTATCGTCTACGAGTTCGACGAATCGAGCCAGAGCTTCCACGCCCGCGTCGCCCACCAGATCCCGTCCGCGTTCCTGGAGGCGGTGCGCGCCGCGCCGATCCGGCTCGGCGAGGGCGCAATCGGGCGGGCGGGGGTCGAGCGGGCCCCCGTGGAGGTCGCGGACGTCGAGGCCGCGGCCCGCCTCGTCGCCCCCCAGGTCCAGCGCCTCCTCATCCAGCAGGGGCTGCGCTCGCTCCTCGCGGTGCCGCTGGTGCGGGAAGACCGCCTGCTGGGCGGCCTCGTCATCCTGCGGCGCGAGCGCGGCGCGTTCTCGCCCGAGGTCGTGGCCATGCTCCAGACCTTCGCGACCCAGTCGGGACTGGCCATCCACAACGCGGAGCTGTTCCGCGAGATCCACCGACAGAAGCAGTACTCCGAGGCTCTCGTCGAGACCAGCCCGGTGGCCATCGTCACGATGGATCTGCAGGGCACCGTGGCGGGCTGGAATCCCGGCGCCGAGCGCCTCTTCGGTCATACCCCGGCGGAGGCGCTCGGGCGCCGCATGGAGGACCTGGTGGCCGCCCCGGGAAAGCGGGAAGAGGTGCGCGCCAACATCCGCCAGACCCTCGACGGGGAATGGATCCGCGCGATCGGCCGGCGCGCCCGCAAGGACGGCAGCATCGTGGACGTCGAGATCTCGTCCATGCCGGTGGTCGTGGACGGCACCCGGATGGGCATGATCGGGATCTACCACGACATCACCGAGCTCCTCCTGGCCCGGCGGGAGGCGGAGGCGGCCAACGAGGCCAAGAGCGCCTTCCTGGCCACCATGAGCCACGAGATCCGCACCCCGATGAACGCGGTGATCGGCATGAGCGGGCTGCTCCTCAACACCGCGCTGACCGACGAGCAGCGCGAGTACGCGGAGATCGTGCGGCAGAGCGGCGACGCGCTCCTCACCGTGATCAACGACATCCTCGACTTCTCCAAGATCGAGGCGGGCCGGCTCGAGCTCGAGGCCCAGCCGTTCGACCTCCGCGAGTGCGTCGAGTCCGCGCTGGACCTGGTGGCGAGCCGGGCCGCCGAGAAGAACCTCGACCTCGCGTATCTCTTCGGCGACGGGACCCCCGGCGCGGTCGTCGGCGACGTCACGCGCCTGCGCCAGATCCTGCTCAACCTGCTCTCCAACGCGGTCAAGTTCACCGAGCGCGGCGAGATCGTGCTCTCGGTGACCGCGCATCGCGACGCCGGCCTGTGGGAGCTGACCTTCTCGGTCCGCGACACCGGCATCGGCATCCCGTCCGACCGCCTCGGCCGCCTGTTCCAGTCCTTCAGCCAGGTCGACGCCTCCACCACCCGCCGCTACGGCGGCACCGGGCTCGGGCTGGCGATCAGCCAGCGCCTGACCGAGCTGATGGGCGGTCGGATCAGCGTCACCAGCGAGGTCGGCGGGGGCAGTGACTTCCGCTTCACCATCCAAGTTCCCGCCGCCGAGTCGCCGGTCCCCGTCCGGCGCGACCTGAGCGGCGTGCAGCCGTCGCTACACGACAAGCGCATCCTGGTGGTGGACGACAACGCCACCAACCGGCGCATCCTCGTCTCGCACCTCGACACCTGGGGGATGCGGGCGCGCGCCACCGAATCGCCGGCCGAGGCGCTCGGCTGGATCCGGGACGGCGAGCGCTTCGACGCCGGCGTCCTGGACATGCACATGCCGGAGATGGACGGCGTGGCGCTGGCGCGGGCCATCCGCGAGCAACCGGCCGGGACGGCCTTGCCGCTGATCCTCTTCACCTCGCTGGGCCGCCGCGAGGCGCGCGCGGAGGAGGCCGGCTTCGCCGCGTATCTCAACAAGCCCATCAAGCCCTCCCAGCTCTTCGACGCCATCGTCTCCGTCCTTGCCGAGCAGCCGGTCCACGTGCCGCAGCGGCGGATGGGGCAGACCGACCTCGACCCCGACATGGCCCGCCGGCACCCGCTGCGCATCCTCGTGGCCGAGGACAACGTGGTCAACCAGAAGGTCGCCCTTCGCATCCTGGGCCAGATGGGTTACCGGGCCGATCTGGCCGCCAACGGCCTCGAGGCCATCGACGCGGTCGGCCGGCAGACCTACGACGTGGTCCTCATGGACGTGCAGATGCCGGAGCTCGACGGCTTCGAGGCCTCCCGCGAGATCAACCGGCGCTGGCCCGGGGAGCGCCGGCCGCGCCTGGTGGCCATGACCGCCAACGCCATGCCGGGCGACCGCGAGCTGTGCACCGCGGCGGGCATGGACGACTACGTCGCGAAGCCGATCCGTGTCGAGGAGCTGGTGGCCGCCCTGGGCCGCAGCCCGCGGCGCGGGGCGGCCACGCCGGCCGCGAGCGTGGTGGACCGTGCGGTGATCGAGCGGCTCGGGGGCACCATGGATCGCGCGTTCGTCGTCGAGCTGATCGACACCTTCATCGCCGACGCCCGGGACCTGGTGACCGCACTCCGCGCCGCCCTCGGGCGGACGGACCGGGACGGCTTCCGCCGGGCCGCCCACTCGCTGAAGTCCACCAGCGAGAGCCTGGGCGCCGGCGGGCTCGCCGCGCTCGCCCGCGAGCTCGAGCTCCTGGGTCAGGCCGGAGACCTGCACGAGGCCGGCGACCGGGTCGAGCAGCTCGCGAACTTGAACGAGCGCGTGGCACACGCGCTGGGAGATGTCCGACGTGAGTACACCGACTAGCACCGCGGCGGGCAGCCTCCTGGTCGTCGACGACAACCGGGTCAACCGGCTCCTGCTGGGACGCGCCCTCGAGCAGCTCGGACACACCGTCGCGTTCGCCGAGAACGGGCGCCAGGCGCTGGAGGCGCTCGGCCAGCGGCGCGCGGACCTGATCCTGCTCGATATCGAGATGCCCGAGATGGACGGCTACCAGACCCTGGCCGCGCTCGCCGCCGACCCGCGCCTGCGGGACGTCCCGGTCGTCATGATGTCCTCGGTCGAGGAGGTCGACAGCGTCGCGCGCTGCATCGAGATGGGCGCCGAGGACTACCTCTTCAAGCCGGTCAATCCGGTGCTGCTCCGAGCCCGCGTGGCGGCGAGCTTGGAGAAGAAGCGGCTGCGGGACCTCCAGCGCGAGCTGTTCCGGAAGTTCGCCACCGCCGAGGTGGCCGACGAGGTGCTGACCGCGGGCGGCTCTCTCGACGGCCGATACAAGCAGGTCGAGGCCAGCGTCATGTTCTCGGACATCCGCTCGTACACGAGCCTCACCGAGACCCTGCCGCCCGCCGAGACCATCGAGCTCCTCAACAGCTACTACACCCTCACCTTCGACGCGATCGCGGGGCACGGCGGGATCGTCAACCAGATGCTCGGAGACGGCCTCATGGCGATCTTCGGCGCGCCGCTTCCGCTGACGGACCACCGCACCCGCGCGGTACGCGCCGCCCTCGAGATGCTCGAGATGATGGACGCCTTCAACCAGGATCGCGCGCGCCGCGGCGCGGTCGAGGTTCGAATCGGCATCGGCATCGCCTCCGGGCCTCTGATCGCCGGCTTCACCGGAACCCAGCAGCGCATGACCTACACCGGCGTGGGAGACGCGGTGAACCTCGCCGCGCATCTGGAGGCTCACACCAAGGTGCTCGGCCGGCCCATCCTCATCGACGAGAACACCCGGAGCGGCCTCGGCAACGGATTCGACGTCGAGGCCCTCGGGCCCACCCAGATCAAGACCCGGCGCGAGGCCGTTCCGATCTACTCGGTGGCGGCGACCGCCTAGTCAGTCTCGGAGCGCGCCGCTTCGTGCTCCTCGCCATCGCGCTCCTGGCCTTCGTCAGCCTGGGACTCCCGGACGGGATCCTCGGCGTGGCCTGGCCGTCGATCCGCCGCTCGTTCGGCCTGCCTCCGGGGCAGCTCGGCTCGCTGCTCGCCTCGGCCATGATCGGCTATCTCGTCTCGAGCTTCAGCAGCGGTGCGCTGGTGGCGCGCCTGGGCGTCGGGCGCGTGCTGCTGTGGAGCAGCGTGCTGATGGCCGTGAATGCCCTCACCTGCGCGCTGGCTCCGGCCTGGAGCGTGATGGTGGCGGCCGGCCTGCTCGCCGGGCTCGGCGCCGGTGCCATCGACGCGGGGATCAACGCCTTCGCGGCGGCGCGGTTCTCGCCGCGCCTCGTGAGCTGGCTTCACGCCTGCTACGGCGTCGGCGCGATGCTCGGTCCGCTCCTGATGACCGCGGTCCTCACCTCGGGCCTCGGATGGCGCTGGGGCTACGCGGGGATCGGCGTCCTGCTGGCCGCGATGGCGGTGAGCTTCCTGGTCACGATCTCCCTGTGGACGATGGCGCGCTCGGACCCGGACTCGCCGGCCACTGCGCCCGAACGTGCGGCCGGACTCTTCGACACGGTGGGGCGGCCGAGAGTCTGGCTCCACGTCGCCCTCTTCTTCGTCTATGCGGGCCTCGAAGTGACGGCCGGCCAGTGGACCTACAGCCTCTTCACGGAGGCGCGTGGGATCGCGACGGGCGCCGCGGGCATCTGGATCGCGATCTACTGGGGGGCACTCACCGTCGGCCGCGTCGTGTCAGGAGCGCTCGCGAGCCGACTCACCGCGAATGCCCTTCTCCGCATCGGCACGATTGGGGCGCTGGCCGGTGCGGTGCTGATCTGGTGGGATCCAGGCATGGGCGCCGGGCCGGTTGGACTGGCCGCGCTCGGCTTCGCCCTGGCCCCGATCTTCCCGACGCTGATCGCGGAAACGCCGGCTCGCCTCGGGTCCGCGCATGCCACGTCCGCAATTGGCTTCCAGGTCGCGGGCGCCTGTCTTGGAGTTGCCGCCATTCCCGGCCTCACCGGCCTGCTCGCGACGCGTGCCGGGCTCGAGGTGATCGGACCGTGCCTGGTCACCACCGCGGTGCTCTTGCTGCTCCTCCAGGAAGTCGCTCGGCCTCCCTCATTCGGCGAGTAGCGCGACTACGCCGACCGGCACCGCGTAGCAGAGCGCGCGGCGCTCAGGCCGCCGCGTGCAGTCGCACCTCCCGCTGGGGCGCAGGCATCTCGATGCCGCTGGCCCGGAAGCGCTCCACCACCGCCTGGTAGAGCTCGCCCTGAGCCGGCGCGTAGTCGGGCAACGCCACCCATGGGCCCAGCGCGAGAATGATCGCCGAGTCACCCAGGCTCGCGATGCCCACCTCCGGCGCCGGGATCTTGAGCACACGCGGGTTGGCGAGCAGCGTCTCCAGCGCGGTGGCCTGCGCCTTGGACAGGTCGGTCCCGTAGGCGACTCCCACCTTCAGATCAAGCTGTCTGGTGATCCCGTGATTGTGCAGGATCTCGCCGACGATCTTGCGGTTGGGAATCACGACCCGGGACTGGTCGGGATGGAGCAGCGTGGTGGAAAACAGCTCGATCGTGCTCACCTGCCCGTAGACTCCGACGATCGAGATCCACTCCCCCACCCGGAACGGCTTGGTCATGATGATGCTGAGGCCGGCCACCACGTTGCCCAGCACGCCCTGAAGCGCGATGCCGATGCCGATGCCGGCCACCCCGATGCCGGCCACCAGCGGCGCCACCTGGAAGCCGAACTTGTCGAGCGCGACGACCAGGGTGAACATCAGCACCACGACCCGTACCGCTTTCACCATGAGGCTGCGGACCGGCGGCTCGAGGTTGCGGCGCTCGAGCCACTGCGCCATGAGATTGCCCACCCAGCGCGCCAGGAGCAAGCCGACACCCAGGATGACGAGGGCGCCCAGGATCTGGAAGCCGTAGCGGATCAGCAGGTCGGTGGTGAGGTCCTTGACGGAGACGATGGGCATGGCGGGATCCTCCTCGTCGGAATTGGTCGACCGTGAGGAGATCAAACCACAACTGCGGGGCCTACGTCGCGGCTACTCCGAGATGTACTGGCGGGGGTCCACCGCCTGGCCACGCACCTGGATCTCGTAGTGCAGGTGGGGGCCGGAGGTGCGGCCGGTGTTGCCGGTGAGAGCGATGAGCTGGCCGCGCTCCACGCGCTGGCCGTGCTTCACGCGGGCCTCCTGCAGGTGCCCGTACAGGGAGCGCAGCTCGTTCCCGTGATCGAGGATCACGATGTTGCCGTACTCGCCGCCCGCGCCCGCGTAGTGCACGGTGCCGGTGGCCGGCGCGTACACCGGAGTGCCGCGGCCGGCGCTGATGTCGAGGCCGCGATGGAACTCGGGCTCGCCCGTCCAGGGCGACGGGCGGTGCCCGAAGCGCGAGTTCAGCGGCCCGCGGACCGGCCAGCGGAAGGGCATCGCGAGGAACACCGAGCGCGTGCGGTCCACGAAGCGACCCAGCGCCCGCAGGCTCTCGCCACTCTCGCTCACGGTGCTGGCCAGGAAGGCGAGCTGCTGTGGCAGAGCAGGCCCTTCGGTCGCGAAGACCAGCGGCAGGACGGCCACCGCGCCACCCATGCCCGTGCCCTTGCCCCCGTGCCCGGGGGCGGGGCCGAACGCGCTCCAGAGGCGCACGTGCATCGTCTGCCAGCCGGCCACCTCGCGGTTGACCTCCGCCACCCGCAGCTCGAAGACCTCGATCTCGGCCCGCTGCTCCTCGACCCGGCGCTCGAGCGCGGCGGCCTGGAGCTGTGCCCGCTTGAGCGCGAAGTAGTCCATCCAGGTCCCGGTGAGCAGCGCGCCGCTCATCAGCAGGAGGGTCAGGCCAACCCAGAGAAGCCACCTGGGGCAGCCCACGTGAAGCATGCGCGTGCCGCGGCTGTGGACCAGGACCAGGGTGAAGCCGCCGCCGTGCCGGTCGCTCATGACCGCTTGAGGGAGACCACCGCCGCGGCCTCCCGCATCGGATCGGACGCTCCGGACCTGGGCATGCGGCAGTGGCCCTCGAACAGCACGCCCTCGTCCAGCACCACGACCGGCGACTCGAGGTCCCCGAAGACCCGGGCCTTGCCGGTGAGCTCCACCCGCTCGCTCGCGTGTACGTTGCCCACGAGCTCCCCGTTCACCACGAGCGTGCCCGTGCGAACGGTGGCATTGACCACCGCGCGCTCGCCGATGATGAGGGTATCCGGCGAGGCGATCTCACCCTGGAATTTGCCGTTGAGGAGGACCGTGCCGGTGAACGTGTACTTGCCCTCGATCTCCGAGCCTTCATCGAGGAAGGCGGTGAGCTTCTTTCGGGTCGCGGGAGAGACGCGGGCTTTCCAGGGCCACATGGCAGGGGTGGCCGCTACTGCCGCCCGACCAGGGCCAGCTTGGCGCCGGCACATCCGTGCATCGTGTGTTGCCTCCTCGACAGGGTCGCCGCGTGGGAATCAACTACGGGTACGCAACGTCCCTGCCAGGAGGCAGAGGACAGATAACAACTTGATTTATCTAGGTGAACAGCCAGTCAGCCGACAACGAAGGGCAGCTGGTGGACGCTCCATGACAGGGCCACTGTCAGGGAGCTGACACTATGCAGAGGCCCCGGGAGGGGGCGTCTATTGCGGAACGATCAGGGTTGGTAGCTCGCCGGGCGGCTGCAGGATCCAGGTGCCTTCCTTCTGCTTGAGCAGGAGGGTGGCCGGCGCGCTGGGGGAGAGGATGGTCCAGCCGCTGCCGTCCGGCCGCGGGGACACCCAGGTAGCCGTCTCCCCGGGGCGCTGGATGATGAAGCCGCCCTTCTTGTCGGAGATCAGGTACATGGGAGCCTGGCCGGCGGCGTGGATCACGTAGCCCTCCCCCCACGCCGACAGGTAGACGTCCTCCGGAAACCCGCCGGGCGCGGTGACCTTGAAGCGCGTCGCGGCCGCGGGCGGCTGGGCGGGCGGGAACTCATCGTCGGAGCTGATAAGGGAGCAGCCGCCGAGCCCGACCAGCATCACCAGCGCGAGCCCGGCTCCACGCAGCGTCTCACCGCTCATGCCGTATCTCCTCGGCCGCTCAGAGACCGAAACGGCGCGCGGTCTCCGCGTGCGCCTTCCAGATCGCCGGCGGCATCCGCTCGCCGAACTGTTCGTAGAACTCACGGAGCTCATCGAGCGCCTGCCGCCACTCCTCGCGGTCGACGTGCAGGGCCGCGTCGAGCGCGCCGGGAGGCATCTGGAGGCCCGTGCAATCGATCGCCCCCTTCGCCGGAATGTGGCCGATCGGCGTCTCCACCGACTCGCCGCCGGTGTTTCCATGAATGCGCTCGACGATCCACTTCAGAATGCGCACGTTCTCCCCGTACCCGGGCCAGAGGAATCGCCCCTCCGCGTCGCGCCGGAACCAGTTCACGCGGAAGATCTTCGGCGGATTCTTCACGCGAGACCCGACGGACAGCCAGTGGGCGAAGTAGTCGGCCATGTTGTAGCCGCAGAACGGGATCATCGCCATCGGGTCCCGGCGCACGATGCCGACCTGTCCCGTGATGGCCGCGGTCGTCTCGGTGCCCATGGCCGAGCCCAGGAAGACGCCGTGGTTCCAGTCGAACGCCTCGAACACGAGCGGCACCACGCGGGCGCGGCGGGAGCCGAAGATGAAGCCGGAGAGGGGCACGCCCTCCGGATCCTCCCAGTTGGGCGCGATGGACGGACACTGCTGCGCGGGCACCGTGAAGCGCGAGTTCGGATGCGCGGCCGGCCCGCTGCCCGGCGTCCACGGCTTGCCCTGCCAGTCGAGCATGCCCGCCGGCGCCTCCGGGCCCATGCCTTCCCACCAGGGCTCGTTCGCGGGGGTCAGCGCGACGTTGGTGAAGATGGTGTTGGAGCGCACCATCGCCGCCCCGTTCGGATTGGTCTTCGCGCTCGTGTTGGGCGCGACGCCGAAGAAGCCACGCTCCGGATTCGTGGCGCGGAGCTGCCCGTGCTTGTCCACGTGGATCCACGCGATGTCGTCACCCACCGTCCACACGCGATAGCCGGGCAGGCTCGACACCACCATGGCCAGGTTCGTCTTCCCGGACGCGCTCGGCATCGCGGCGGCCAGGTAGGTGACCCGGCCGCTGGGGTCCTCCACCCCGAGGATGAGCATGTGCTCGGCCATCCAGCCCTCGGTCCGGGCCTGCGACGAGGCGATGCGGAGCGCGTGGCACTTCTTGCCGAGCAGCGCGTTGCCACCATAGCCCGAGCCCACACTCCAGATCAGCCGCTCCTCGGGGAAGTGCAGGATGAAGCGCCGGTCCGGGGAGAGGTCCCCGAGCGAGTGCAGGCCGCGCACGAAGTCGTCCGGGCCGCGCATGTGCTCGAGCGCGACCGCGCCGACACGGGTCATGATGTGCATGCTCGCGACCACGTACGCGCTGTCCGTGACCATGACGCCCACCCGGCTCATGGACGAGCCGGCCGGGCCCATGAGGTACGGGATCACCCACATCGCGCGCCCGCGCATGCACCCGCGGAAGAGCGCGCGCAGCTTCTCCTTGCCCTCCGCGGGGGCCATCCAGTTGTTGGTCGGCCCCGCGTCCTCCCGGCTCCGCGTGCAGATGAAGGTGAGCTGCTCGGTGCGGGCCACGTCGGTGGGGTGGCTGCGGTGCAGGTAGCAGTTCGGGTACGTCCGGGAGTTCAGCGGAAGCAGCGTGCCGTCCCGCAGCATGTCGGCGATCAGGCGCTCGTACTCTGCCTTCGAGCCATCCGCCCACGCGACTCTCGCCGGCTCGGTCAGCTCGGCGACTTCATCCACCCACTTCTCGACCTGACTCGTGAGACTCATGGGCGATACCCTCCCGTCGCTTGAGCTGGAGTGTCTGGGCAAATTCTGACCGGGGGAGCCGATCCTGTCAACGTCGCGCTCGAAGGTCTCAGTTGAGCCGCGGCCCGCGTCGGTCCAGCGCGTCCCGGACCATCAGCTCGAGATCCCGCCGGGGAAACGGCTTGATGAGGTAGCCGCAGGCGCCGCGGCGCAGTGCCTCGTTCAGCGTGGCGAGCGAGGCGAACGCGGTGATCATCACGACCTCGATGCGCTCGTCGAAGGCCTTGATACGCTCGAGCGCGTCGAGGCCGCTCATGCTCGGCAGGAGACGCACGTCGAGCAGCACGACGTCGGGCCGGAAGCGCGGGAGCTCCTCCATCGCGGCCTCGCCGCTCGGGACGCTCGCGATCCGATACTCGCGCTCGAGCAGGGCGCGCAGGCTCATGCGCACGCCTTCCTCGTCGTCCACCAGCAGGACCCGCGGTCTCGCGCTGTCGGTATCGGTCATGGGGAAGTTTCTGCGCGTCGCGATCGGCACCCGTTGGGCTGCATCGGGGGTGCCAAGGGAGACGTCCGGGAAACCCCTCAAAAATCGCGCTCGCCGCCGCCCGGCGGCACGCGACCGCCGGGAAGCGGACAAAAATTGGCGACGAGGTTCTCAGCTGCGCGAGACTCCCGCGCCGGGACGCAGGCGTTGCGCGATCTCGTTGACGAGATGATTGAGCCGCTCGGCGGCCTCCTCGCGTTCCTTCTGGTGCCGCTCGTTCTCGGTGCGCAGCTCGGTCATGCTCTGACGGAGGTGCTCGGCCTGACGCTCGGAGGTCTCGAGTCGATTGCGGAGCTGTTCGTTCTCGTAGGTGACACCCCGGAGCCGCTCGTTCTCCCGCTCGGAAGACTCCACGCGATCGCGGAGCCGGTCGTGCTCGTGCAGCAGCTCCAGGAGCGAGGCGAGCTGCGTCTGCCCCGCCTCGAGCCAGCGCCGCACGTCGTCTCCGTCGCGCGTTTGCTTGGATTCGACATTCATCGTTCGAACTTCTCCTTTCACATGAATGGGAGCGGCATGAGCCGCATGAATGGGGGGAGTGTAATCCAGTCCGGGCGCGGATTCGCGCCGAATCACCACCGAGACGTCGCGCGACCGGCCACCGCCCCGCGGCCGCCGCCGGTCCCGCCTCCGCCGCTCCGGCTGGCGCGTCATGACCACGATGCGGCGCTCGCGGCGCCTGCGGTCGAGCACCACGTCCACCGTGCCGGGCTCGCCCTCGAAGAGCCGCTCGATCCGGGGCACCAGCGCGGGCCGTCCCGGCCCGACGATCACCAGTAGCCGCCGGGCCGGGACGGTTCGCCAGAACCAGATCGACATCCGGCGAATCCGTCCCCCGAACAGCATGTCAGCGCGCGCCGGGCTCGCGAGGGGGTGTCGAGTCGGTCGACCTGGCCAGGAGGCGGAGCCGGTGCGTCCAGCAGAGCCCATGGATCTCGCGGTCATCACCCGGGATGTCGATCGTGACCAGGAGGCTCGGTTTCCCTTCCTCCTGACACCGCGAGCAAATGACTTTCAAGGCGGTCGATACTCGGCAAACTCGGTGCCACCCGGACCCGACTCGCGGCGCGTCTGCCGCCGCCAAGTCCCCGGCTCGCGCGCCAGCGGACCCTGCACGACTTGCATACGACGACATCATCCGCATCAGTCACTTACCCATCGTCGCTCGACACCCGGGTTCAAGCGATGCTCGCATCCGAGCCCTCGAGGCCGCCACGTGCGCAGCCTGCGCGCCGAACGATGGGAACCACCGCACCAAGCTTGGGCGCTCCTGCTCCCTGAGTAGGCAGGAGCCTTCCCAGTCTTGACACCACGATCAACGCGGGCCTAGCATGCTCCACCCCTCGAGGTGGCGGTCATGAGCGAGTTCCACGACGAGTACTCCGAATCCCTCGACGCGGAGTTCCGCAAGCTCCAGGACGCCCTGCTGAGCGACGAGGTGCGCATGCTCGCGCCCAGCGAGCCGATCCGCATGCTCCCGGAAGCCTCGGTCGCGGAGGCGGTCACACGGATGGGGGACAACCACCGGGCGGGCGTGGTGATCGTCGACCAGACTGGCCGGCTCGTGGGGATCTTCACCGAGCGCGATCTGCTCACCCGCGTGGTCCGCCAGGGGCGCGATCTCGCCCGGACACGCCTGGCGGAGGTGATGACCGCCGATCCCGAGGCCCTCAACCCCGGCGACCGCATCTGCTTCGCCATCAACCGCATGCACAGTGCGGGGTATCGCACCGTGCCCCTGGTCGACGGTGATCACCGCCCGATCGGCATCGTGACCGTGAACGACGTGGTGGGGTGGCTGGCGCGGGTATTCCCGGAGGCCATCCTGAACCTCCGGCCGGGCGACCGGGTGAAGCGCCCCGCTCAGATGGACAGCGGCTGAGGAGGAGGTCGATCGGGGCCGCCCGCGGGACGGCTAGCGGGGACGGGAGAAGGGCGAGCGATACTCGAGCCGCTCGCGGATCTTGTTCAGCAGGCGCTCCACCGTGAAGGGCTTGGCCAGGAACGCGTCCACCGGGATGAGCACCCCCGCGTCGCTGATCACCTCGGCGGCCCGGCCAGACATGAAGATCGCCTTGGCGTCCGGGCGCGCGATGAGGAACCGGTCCGCCAGTTCCTTGCCGTTGATACCCGGCATCATGATGTCGGTCAGGAGGACGTGGATCGCGCCCTGGTGATCCTCCGCGAGCCGAAGCGCCTGCTCACCATCCTCGGCCTCGAGCACTCGGTAACCGGCTCCCAGGAGGATGTCACGCGCCAGGGTCCGCACTTGCGCTTCGTCGTCCACCACCAGGATGGTCTCCATCTGCCGGCCCTATTCTACCCCCTCTCGCCCGGGTTTCGGGCCCGCCTCGGCGAACCCAGCTTGTGCCCCAACGCACGAAGCCCCCGGTAGGTTCCCGAGCCCCCTAACCTTGACAGCCAGGGAGGTCGGGACCTAGAGTCTGGCCATGAGAAAGTGGGTCGGGGCCCTGAGTCTGGTCTGGCTTCTCTGGTCCGACCTATCCGTGACCATCAAGGACAACCCGCTGGACACGATCATGCTCCGCTGGCTCGCCCGCGTCCCGCCCCTCCCGACCGACCAGATCATCGCCGGCCGCTACGCCACCGGCGAGGAGTGCAAGGCGGCGCTCGATCGGCACCTGATCACGGTCAAGGCGATCAACGACAGCTGGTCGGGGGAGCCGTTCCAGCGGGAGGGCGATTCGGGGACCATTTACTATTACCCTGGCGGAATCGAGTACGCCCGCGTCGCGTTGCGCTGCGCCGAGCAGTAGGCTCAGCGGCTCCTCGGCGGCGGATCCGGCAAGGTCACCGGCGCTTCGTCGCGAATCGGCGGACGTGACTCTCGCGCACCCCCTTCGAAGACCTCCATCAGCCAGGGCACGCTGATCACCACGACGATCGCCAGCACGATCAGGACCAGGGCCGCGCGAAACCACCCCGTGACGAAGATGCTGGGCGTCGTCCCCTCGTAGGCCTCGGCATCGCCCCGTAGCAGGGCCAGCTCGGCCCGAAGCTCATGCTGCTCCTCTTCCAGGCTCTCGAGCCGCGAGCGAAGCTGCCGCACGGTTCCCGCCAGGTCGCGGGCGGAGACCCGCGCCGGGCGACGCTCGGCGGAGGGATTGCGCTCGACCTTGGCCGGGAGCCGGCGGCGACGTGAGCTCGCGGTGGCCGATGCCTCCGTCTCCGTGTCCCCGGTCAGCGCAAGCTGGCGACCCGGCACCGCCTGCACGACGATCTCGGAGCTCGATCGCCCCTCGTCACTCCCGCGCGGCCGGCGAGCGGGCGGCGGCCCCCCACCCTGTGCGGCGACCGCCTCGACCGGGCGCCCCATGGCCTCGAGGACGTCACGCGACAGGCTCTGGATCCGCGCCAGCAGGCTCTTCACGGCCCGCTCCGACACCTGCTCAGCGAGCACGAGGCGCCCCTTCTCGCTCCCGTTCTCGAGATAGGCCGCCCAGTCCTTGCGACTCCGTGTGCCCCGCCAGGCGACCGTGAGTCCGCTTTGCTGCATTCGCTTGCGACCTTCGATCTTCGCCGGCGGCTTCCGGGGGGCCTTCATGGCGCCCAAGATTACGACGCGGTCCCGGGGCTGACAAGGCCCTTTCCCGGGGCAGAAATCGGGGTAAATATTACATTGGTGTAATGTAAAACCTACATATGCTGACACTTTCGCCGGAGCGAGGCGCTTGCTCACCCCCGCCTATGGTAGGAGACGCCCCTCCGGCAACCACTTCGCGTCGTCCCGGTTGCCGCTCCCACTGGCACATCCGTTGCGTTCCCTCCCTGTCCCGAAAGGACCGGACATGCCTCTGAGATCCCTCATGAGCTTCCTGGCCGACGACCTGGCGGTGGATCTGGGAACCGCCAATACCCTCGTCTACGTGAGAGGACAGGGCATCGTCCTCAACGAGCCGTCCATCGTCGCCATGAAGGACGGTGTCGTCCTGGCCGCCGGCCACGAGGCCAAGGCGATGCTCGGCCGCGCCCCGGGAAGCATCTCGGTCATCCGACCGCTCCGTCACGGGGTCATCGCCGACTTCGACTCCACCGAGAAGATGCTCCACTACTTCATCAAGAAGACCCACCAGCGGCGCAGCATCGTGCACCCGCGCGTCGTGGTCACGGTGCCGTCGGGGATCACCCAGGTCGAGAAGCGGGCCGTGCGACAGTCGGCCAAGCAGGCGGGCGCCCGCGAGGCCTATCTGATCGAGGAGCCCATCGCGGCCGCCCTCGGCGCGGGCCTCCCGGTGGCCGAGCCGGGCGCGAACATGATCGTGGATATCGGCGGCGGCACCACCGAGGTCGCGGTGATGTCCCTGTCCGGAATCGTCTACTGCAAGTCGGCCCGCATCGCGGGCGACGAGATGAACACCGCGGTCATCCAGCACATCCGCAAGAACTACAGCCTCCTCGTCGGCGAGCGCCACGCGGAGGACATCAAGCTCCGGCTGGGCTCCGCCTACCCGGTCAACGGCGAGCACCTCACCATGGAGGTCAAGGGCCGCGACCTGATCGTCGGCATCCCCAAGACCATCCTGGTGACCGGCGAGGAGATCCGCGAGGCGCTGCGCGAGCCGATCATGGCGATCGTGAGCGCGGTGCACACGTGCCTCGAGCAGATCCCGCCCGAGCTGGCCGCCGACATCGTGGACAAGGGTATCGTGGTGTCCGGCGGCGGCGCGCTCCTCCGCGGGCTCGACCTGCTGCTCCACGAGCAGACCGGCCTGCCGATCCGCGTGAGCGACGACCCGCTGACCTGCGTCGTCCGCGGAGCCGGGGCGCTGCTCGACGACGTCAAGCTCCTCGCCCGCGTCGCGCTCCCTTCCTAGCTCGGGGTCCGGCGCGGCCGCACCCAGCGGCCGGCGGCTCGCAATGCGCGAGGGTATCGCAGTCGGCCCCGCGATTCTATAATCTCGGACCAGCCGGACATCCCACGCACCGCCACCCACTGGAGGCCCGCATGAAGGGCGTGACCCTGCCGACCGAGACCGTATTCGTGATGGAGAACTCGCCGATCAAGTTCGGGCTGGGCGCCATGGACGAGATCGGCTTCGACGCCACGCGCCTGGGCATCCGCAAGGCGCTGATCTTCACGGACCGCCACATCTCCGAGCTCGGCCTCGCCGAACGCGTGCGCGCGCTCCTCGAGGAACAGGGCGTGAAGGCCGACGTCTGGGACGGCGTAGAGGTGGAGCCCACCGATCGCTCCATGGAGGAGGCGGGCGAGTACGCGCGCAGCAAGGACTGGGACGGACTGATCGCGGTGGGCGGCGGCAGCACCATCGACACGTGCAAGGCGGCCAACCTCCTCACCTGCTACCCGGCGCCGCTGCTCGACTACATCAACAAGCCGGTCGGCAAGGGCATCGCGGTACCCGGCCCGGTGCGCCCCTTGATCGCGGTGCCCACCACCGCCGGCACCGGCAGCGAGACCACCGCGGTGGCGGTGACTCACATCGTGGACCAGAACGTGAAAGCGGGCGTCTCGCACCGCCTGCTGCGGCCCGCGCTCGGCGTGGTGGATCCGCTGAACACGCTCACCGTCCCGCCCGAGGTGACCGCGGCGGCGGGAGCCGACATCCTCACCCACGCCATCGAGTCGTACACCACGCGCCCGTACAACGCGCGCGCCAAGCACCACCCGCCCGACCGGCCGGCCTACATCGGCGCCAATCCCGCGAGCGACATCTGGTGCGAGAAGGCGATGGAATACGCGGCTCGCTACCTGCGGCGCGCCGTGCTCAACGGCCTCGACGTCGACGCGCGCCTGCACCTGGCGCTGGCGGCCAACTACGCGGGCGTCGGCTTCGGCAACGCGGGCGTGCACATCCCCCACGCGGTGGCCTACCCGATCGCGGGTCTCGTGCGTGACTACATCCCGAGCGGCTATCGAACCCGCCACCCGCTCGTCCCGCATGGCATGTCGGTGATCCTCACCGCGCCCGCCGCCTTCCGCTTCACCTACACGACCGCGCCCGAACGCCATCTGCGCGCGGCCGAGCTACTGGGATGGCCGGTGGCCGATCTCGACGAGGCCGGGCGGCGCGAGGCGCTGCCGCAGGCGCTCCTCTCGATCATGCGGGACATCGGCATCCCGAACGGCCTCACCGCGATCGGCTACACCGAGCGCGATCTTCCCGCGCTGATCGAGGGCACGCTACGTCAGCCGCGCCTCCTGGCGGGCGCCCCGCGCCACGTGGGCGCCGCCGAGCTCGACCTCATCCTCCGCGACGCCATGCAGTACTGGTAGATGTAGCTTCCGCGCCAGAGCGCCAAGCTCGTAGGATCCGTCTCCGTTCGAGCGCCGGCTTCGCCGGCGCACCCCCGTTTCAGGGGGAGGCTCGGAGGGGGCCGCCGAGGCCCCCTCCGATCAGAGCTGCCCGGAGTCGCCCCAGTCGTCCAGGAGCTTCTGGTAGGCCGGATCCTGGTAGCGGTCCAGGTGGAAGGCGGGAGCGTAGCGGGGCAGCGGCCGCTCCGCGATGTAGTCCGCGAGGAGATCGGCGGCCCCGTTCGACGACATCATCCCGTAGCCCGACAGGCCACCGATGAGGTAGGCGCCCTCGAGGGGGAGCGGGCACGACAGGAAGCGGTTCTCCTGCGTCTTGGTGTAATAGCCTCCGTCCACGAAGCACTTCGGGAAGCGCGACAGGTACGCGGCGAGCCCGGGCAGCGGCCGCGTCAGACCCCGGAGCACGATCTCCGCGTGAGCCGGATCGAACTCGATCGGGAAGCGCGCCTCCATCGGCTCGGCATGGTAGGTCCACACCCCGAGCATGATCGGGCTGTCTCCCCCGCCCTCGGGACGTCCGTGCACGCCGGCCGGCATCTCCTCCAGCAGATGCCGCAGGGCCTCGGCCTCTCCGAGCTCCGCGCGCTCGTCCTCGGACCACGGCAGGCGCACCGGGTCCGTCCAGATCATCATCGGCGCGTGACGCGGCACCACGCCCAGCGTGTCGTGGAAGGCGACCTTGGCGTGCCGCTCGCAGAACACGGGCAGCTCGATGCCGAGCAGCCGGCCCACATCCTTGACGAAGGGCCCCGCCGCGTTGACGAAGCGTGGCGTCCCGATCGTCCGCCTACCGTCACGCCCGCTCACGACCACCCCGGTCACCCGGCCGCCCGCCGTCTCCACGCGCTCCACGCGTCCGTCGATCAGCCGGACCCCCCGGTCCCGCGCCCGCTCGAGCATGTACATGCCGAGCTGCTGACCGCTGAACCAGCCGCAGCGCCGCGCGTGCAGCAGCGCCACCGTGTCCGGTGCGAGGTACGGAAAATGACGGCGAATCAGACTCGGGTCGGTGATGACGTCGGTGCCAATGGGTTGCTTCTCGTAGCCGACGGCGGGCGCGGGCTGATAGCTGTCCGCGGCCGAGCGATGCATGCGGACCGGGCCGGCGCCGAAGCCGGCCGCGTCCTCGGCCGCCTGCACGTAGCGGTCGATCTGCTCCGGCTGCGCGGTGGCGAAGAGATAGCCCCGCCGGTTCATCAGGAAGACGTTGCCGCTCTCCGCGGCGAGCTCTTCCATGAGGTCGATGCTGCGGTTCATCAGCGCGACCATCGAGTCGCCCGGGCCCGGCCACCAGTTTCGGTAGGACTCGGCGGACTTGTCGCTGGTCAGGGACAGCGCCGGACGCTCGTCCACCAGGACGACCCCGCCGATGCCGCGACGCACCGCCAGGTGATACGCGGCGGCGATGCCGGCCATCCCGGCCCCGCAGATCACCACCTCGGCCGTCGCCGGGCTCATGGGCCCCGACTCTACACGCTTTGGCAGCCGGCGAACACTGTCAGCGTCACGACACGGATCTGACGGTCCGCCAACGGGTTGACGGGGTCCAACCGGTTGATATGACGGGCGTCCGGCCGAGGCACGCAGGTTGCTCGCACCCCCGGGCATGGTCACCACAAGGCACGCCGACCGCCGCCGTCATCCGCGCACCGACGTCTCCTGGCTCGTCGTCGTGGAGGCCGGCAAGCGCCGCTTCCTCCTCCAGACGATGGACATCTCGGCCCGCGGCGCGAAGGTGAGACCCAAGGAACGGATCGACATCGGGACGCCGGCTCAGCTCCGGTTCCGGCCGCCCGACGGGTCGCCGTTCAACGTGCCGGCGCTGGTCTGGCGGCAGGACTCCGACGGCATGGCCTTCCTCTTCATGGGAGACATCCAGGACCGCCTGCGCCGCTTCGGTCGCCTGCTCGCGGTCTAGGCCGCCGACGCCGGGCTCGCTACTTCCCGAACCAGCCCCGGACCTTATCCCACCAGCGCTCGATCTGCTCCATGACGGCCCCGCCATGCTCCTCGCAGGCCGTGGGCTCGCTGCCGGCCAGAAATACCTCGGTCGTCACCAGGGGGCAGAACGCGGTGGCCCGACGGCCGGTGGTCACGTCCACCTTCGCGTGGGTGATGCCGGACGGCTCAGGAAACGCGCCGCCCGGGTAGATGTCGAGGGCCTGCCGCATGAACTCGGACCAGATCGGCAGCGCGCCCTCCGACCCGGATAGCCCGGCGGGTGTCCCGTCGTCGAACCCCACCCAGACGAGCGCGAGCAGGTTGGGCGCATAGCCGACGAACCACGCATCCCGCCCTTCGTTCGTCGTTCCGGTCTTGCCGGCCACCGCGCCGGGCACCCCGGCCGCGCGCGCAGAGGCCGCGGTGCCCACGTTGACCACGCCCTCCAGCAGCGACGTGACCAGGAAGGCCTCGGGTGCGCCGATCACCGGACGCGCCTCGCGACGCGCGCTCCAGATGGCGCGCCCCCCCTCGTCGGCGACCGTCTCCACGACCCCGCCACCGGTCGGCGCCAGCCCGCCGTTGGCCAGCGGCAGGTACGCGCGCGCGAGCGCCAGCGGCGTGATCTCGAACACGCCCAGGGAGAGCGCGGGCACCGGCTTGAGATCGACCTCCATGCCCATCGACCGCGCGGTGTCGATGACCACGGGCAGGCCCACCGCCTGGGCCACGCGGACGGTCGCGGTGTTGAGCGAGCCTTCCAGGGCCCGGCGCACGGTGACCGGGCCTTCGTAGCGGTCGTCGTAGTTCTTGGGCGTCCACGGCTTGCCGTCCACCGTGACCGTGATGGGCGCGTCCTCGATCAGCGTGGCGGCCGTGAAGAGGCTCGCGTCCTTCCGCGGCGTGAGGGCGGCCAGGTACACGAACGGCTTGAACGCGCTCCCCGGCTGCCGTCGGGCGAGCACGGCCCGGTTGAACTGGCTCGCCCGGTAGTCGCGGCCCCCGACGAGCGCGCGAACCTGACCGCTGGCCGGGTCGAGCACGATCATCGCCACCTGCAGGCGCTCCTCCGGGTTTTGCCGCCGCAGCCGCGGGCGCAGCGTCTCGAGACGATCCATGCCCCTCACCACCGCGGCCTCGGCCAGCCGCTGCAGCACCGGATCGAGCGTGGTATAGACGCGCACCCCGTGCAGGTCGGCCAGGTCGATGTCGGCGTTCCGCTCGAGCTCGGCGCGGACGTAGTCCACGAAATACGGCGCCATCAGGCCGTTCACCGGGGTGGTGCGGGCGCGCACCGGCTCTTTGCGGGCGCGGCGGAGGTCGGCCTCCGAGATCTTGCCGAGGTCGCGCATGCGCGTGAGGACCACGTCGCGCCGCTCCCGCGCGCGCTCGGGATTGCCGACCGGCGAGTAGTTGTTGGGTCCGCGGATCATTCCCGCGAGCAGCGCGGCCTCCGGCAGCGAGAGCTGATGGACCTCCTTGCCGAAATACGCTCGCGAGGCGGCGCCGACGCCGCGCACCGCCGAGCCCCCCGATTGTCCCAGATAGATCTCGTTGAGGTAGGCCTCGAGGATCTGATCCTTGCCGTAGCGCCACTCGAGCACGGTCGACAGGAGCGCCTCGTTGATCTTGCGCGCCAGCGTCCGCTCCGGGTTGAGCAGCCGACTCTTGACGAGCTGCTGCGTGATGGTGCTGCCCCCCTCGGCGACGCGCCCCTTCCGGACATTGGTCCACAGCGCGCGCACGATCCCGCGGGGGTCCACGCCGCCGTGCTCATAGAAGCGCGCGTCCTCGGTGACCAGGACCGCGTCGCGCAGGACCTGGGGCACGTCGGGCAGGCGAACCGGACGGATGTTCTCTCCCATGTCGGCGCCGGCGCTGGCCAGCAGCTCGGGGGGCAGCGCGACGCTCTGTACCGCAGAGTCGCCCTGCCGCAGATGGGTGACCCGCCCACCCGATACGGTCAGCCTGACCCGGGCCGCCCCGGCCACGTTGATCTCCCACGCGCTGTCCGAGCGGGAGAACTGTCCGGATGCTCCCGCGTTGCGGGTCTCGCGGTAGCCCTGGCGGCCGAGGATCCCGGCCAGGTCGAGGGCGTTCACGTTGACACCCGGCCGGAGCACGGGCGGCGCGGCGTAGAGCACGGTGGAGCGACGCGCCTCCACCCGCTCGAACCGCGAGAGCGCCCGAGCCGCGTAGATGGCGAGGCCTCCCCCGACCAGCACCACGATGGCCAGCAAGATGCCCGCGAGAAGAGTCCACCGGCGAAGGCCGCGGTATCGGCCTCCCCACCCGTCGGCCATCAGGCGGCCTGCCGGCGCACTAGGAGCCGGCACCCCTCCGCAAGGTGACCATCACCACCCGCGCCACCTCGGGGTCGCTCGTCAGCTCGATGACGACGAAGTCGCCTACCCGGACATCGGCGAGGGTGATCGAGCGCTCGTTGAAGCTGTCCTTCACGTCGCGGCCCGCGAGATTTCGCTGCGAGAGCAGCACCACCGCCTCGCGCGGCACCTGCACCCGCAGGGCACGCCGCTCGGCGTTGGCGCCGAACTCATCGACGATCAGGGTACGCGCCTGCGGATCGACCGCGAGCACCGAGCCGGCTCGACGTTCTCCCGCCGGGGCCACCCCCGCCCACGCGCCCGCGAGACCCGCCACGAGGACGGCCGCGGCCAGGAGGCGGCCGGCCCCGGTGCGCGACCCGGGAGGGCTCACGACCGCGGTGAGGCCGGCTGGGCGAACTCGGCCGCCTTCATCTTCCGGACCAGCTCCGCGTACGAGGAGGTCTGGATGATCTTGTCGAACTGGGTCCGGTAGTTGTTGATCAAGCTCACGCCCTCGACGGAGACATCGTACACGAGCCACCGGTCCCCCCGCTGCTGCATCCGGTAGTCCACCGGCACCTCGGTCCCCTGCTTGGTCACGAACCGCGTCCGCACGGTGGCGAGCCCGCCGTCCATCGCCTCGCCCGCGTACGCGATCCGCTCGCCGCTATACCGCTCGATCTTCCAGATGTAGGCCCGCTCGATCAGATCGGTGAACAACGCCGTGAACTCCTGCCGGTCCTTCTCGGCCAGGGCCTGCCAGTGCCGGCCGAGAGCCCTCTTGGCGGTCTCGGTGAAGTCGAAGGCCCCTTCGGCCTCCTTGCGAATCGCAGCCCGTCGCTCCTGGGCCCTGGCCTCCGGCTTGAGCGCCGGATCCTCCAGGACCTTGATGATCTGGTCGACCGAGGCCTTGAGCTGGTCGGTCGGGGCCCCGGCGCGCGCAGGCGCCGGAGCCCCGACGGCCAATGCGACCAGGACGATCGGAACCAGGTATCGCGGCAGCAGGTCTGCGCGCATGCAGCTACGCGGCGTGGACCGCGATCCGGTCCTCGATGCGGAAGTCGGACCGGCTACGATTCATCTCACGCTTGGCCACGTCCACCGCCGCTTCGCGAAGCTCGGGTCGGGGCACCTGGCCGGTGATCTCGACCACGAGCGGTGAACCCTTCCAGAGCGGCAGATGCGCGGTGGGCGTCAGCGGCAACCCGGCCAGGGTCGCGTCCATCAGCAAGGCATCGGAGATCCTGGCCTGGGCCGCGATCGCCTCATCCTCTCGCTTCCGTTTGAGGTCGTAGAGCTTGACCGCGACTCCAAGGAGCACGACCACGAGCAGCATCGTCGCCACCACGATGATTTCCATGGTTGTCACCTCCGTGGGATCCTGAGGTAGCATCGCCCATGCCAGCTCGATTATGATCCCGCCCCCCGGCAAGTTCCCCAGTCATATGATCGAAGTGGGGCCCGCACGACGAACCGTCCCGACCGAGTAGGAATTTCATGGCCGATCGTGTAAAGCCTTCCAGCCGGCCCCAATCGGCCTAAGTACGCGCAGCGCGTCATCGAGCCCCTTCGGCGAGCGCCTGGAACGCGGCCTCTCCCGCCAGCACCTCCCGCGCCACGTCGCCCAGGCGCTGCCGGGAATCCATGGCCTGGCGCCGCAGCCACCGAAACGCCTCCGCCTCGCTGAGCTGTCGGTCGCTCATCAGCTTGCCCTTCGCCTGATCCACGATCGGCCGCTCGGCGCGCGCCTGTTGGAGCCGGCGTAGCTCGCGGAACCGCGCCAGGGCGAGGTCGAGCGTCGGCCCGATCTCCGCCGCACGCAGCGGCTTGAGCATGAAGCCCATTATCCCGGCACGATTGGCCTGCTTGACCACGGTCTGATCGGTGTCGCGCGTGAACAGGACGGCGGGGCACTCCAGCTCGGCGGTGATGCGCGGCATCAGGGCCGGCTCGCGCGCTCCGGAGAGACTGGGCGCCATGATCACGACGTCGGGTCGCGTCTGCTTCATCAGCACGACCGCGTCGAGGCGAAGCGGAGCCTCGACCGCGACGAGACCGCCCGCGTCCTCGACGGCCGCGCGCAGCGCGACGCGAGAGGAGGTATCCGACTCGAGAATCGCCACTCGCCAGCGCGGCGGACCATTCTGGAACATCCGACGGATCGATCGCATTGAGCACCTCCTGAGCGCCGCGCTCATCGCAACCCGCGTGCCAGCGCGTCGACTCCTCCGACGTGGAAAAAATTCCTCGACACCCCTCGGAAATTCCTACCCGCCCTCCATCGGTCGTTGCGGGCATCCCGGTCGCGAACCGGAGACTCTTTCCGTTCGTGCATGGCACGTCACTTGCGTATGATTGCCAGCGTGAGACTCCGAATGAAAGCCCGCGAGCGCGAAGACGACATCGAGGAGGACGTGGTGCCGGAGCCGTCCGACCTCATTTCGAAGGACGACGTCTTTCCCGAGGAGCGAGACGAGGTCGACGAGCTTGACGACGAGGGGGTCGACGAGCCCCGCGGCCTCCAGCTCCTGGGTGCCGTGCCCGGGCCCCTGATCGCCGCGGCCACGTTCGTCCCCACGTTCCTGCTCATCTTCTTCGGCCTGAGCTACATGGTGGGAGCGGTGCTGGACACCGCTGCCACGGCGAGCGACCCAGGTCCGTCTGCCCCGCTCGTGAGCGGATCGCAGTTGGCACCCCCGTCGATGTCCGAGGCGCTTCGCGACCCCTTCGCCGCGTCCCGCGTGCTGGACCCGCTCGCCCCATCGCCGAGGCCGACGGACCCACGGGACATCACCGGGTCCCGCAGCGTACCGGAGCCGGCTCCCTCACCGGTGCCGAGCGCGCCGCCGAGCACACCAGACGTCCCGGCGGCCACCGTCGAGTCGACGAGACCGACACTTCCGCCCGCTGGGCCGCCACCCGCGGCGCCCTCACTCCCGCCGGTCCAGCCGCGACCTGCTATCGTGCCGGCACCCGAGTCTCGTGTGAGTCGGGCGCCCGAGCCACCTCGGCAGCCCCAGGCCGCCGTCCTGAATACCACGCCGGGTCGCACACCTGCCGCGCCCACAGCGCCTGCGGTGGATACCGGGAAGGGCGGCCGCGACTGGACCCCTGCGGCCGCCTTCGCGGACCGGGACGCAGCCAGTCGTCTGGCCAGCAGCATCCAGCAGCAAGGCTATCCGGTTGAGATCCGGCAGGAGGCCTCCTCCAGCCGGCCCTGGGTGGTGTGGATCGGCGCCCAGCCTCGCGCCGGCGAACGCCGCCGCTAGCTCCTTCGGGCAGGACTACTCCTCAGGTCAAATCCGCAGAAGAAAAGCAGAAAAAACACGGGCGGCGGCGATTGCCTCGCCGCCGCCCGTGGCGTCCCCTACCGCTCTTCGGCTTGAAGCTCCCGCCACCGGCGTGCCTTGTTGTGGAGCGTCTTCGGCGTGGTTCCAAGGATCTCGGCGGCCCGGGTCTTGTTGTTGTTCACGGACTGGAGCGTCCTCAGGATCAGCTGCTTCTCGCCGTCGTCGAGGGTGGTGCCCACCGGCAGGACCACCACGTTGGCGCGCTCGGTGGGCTGGGTCCCCAGCGGAGCGATCGGCAGGGCCTCGGCAGTGATCATCCCGTCCTCGCACGAGACCACCGCGCGCTCGATGACGTTCCGCAATTCCCGCACGTTGCCAGGCCAGGCATGCTCGCGCAGCAGCTTGAGCGCGGCCTCGTCGATCCCGCGCACCTGCCGCTCGTACTTGTCGTTGAACTCGGCCATGAAGGCTTCGGCGAGGAGCAGGATGTCCTCGTGCCGCCGGCGCAGCGGCGGCAGCGGGATCGTCAGGACGTTCACCCGGTAGTAGAGGTCCTCCCGGAACGCCCCCTCCTGCACCGCCTTGACCACATCCTTGTTGGTCGCACACACGACCCGCACGTCCACCGAGACCTCGTCGTGGCCGCCGATGCGCCGCACCTGGCTGTCCTGCAGCACGCGGAGGTACTTGGCCTGCAGGGCCGAGCTCATCTCGGCGATCTCGTCGAGGAAGATGGTCCCGCCATCGGCGAGCTCGAAGTACCCAGGCCGGCGCGCCATCGCGCCGGTGAAGGCCCCCTTCTCGTGGCCGAACAGCTCGCTCTCGAGGAGCGTCTCCGGAATCGCCGAGCAGTTCACCGCCACGAAGGGCCCCTTCGCCCGGTTCGAGAGCTCGTGAATGGTGCGTGCAGCCAGCTCCTTGCCGGTCCCGGTCTCGCCCAGGATCAGCACCGGCGCCGGGCTCGGGGCCGCCATCTCGATCAGCCGATAAACCTCCTGCATCGCGGGACTCACGCCCAGCAGGGGACCGAGCCCTCGGGTCTCCTTGAGCTGGCGGCGAAGCACGGTGACCTCGCGGTTGACCTGGACCTTCTCGACCGCCTTCTCCACGAGAACCCGGAGCCGGCGTGGGTCCACCGGCTTGGTCATGTAGTCGTAGGCGCCCTCCCTCATGGCCGACACCGCGGTCTCGATGGACCCGTGGGCGGTGAGCAGGATGACGGCGGCCTCCGGGACCGTCGCGGCGAGGGGCTTGAGCAACCCGATCCCGTCGATCACCGGCATGACCATGTCGGCAACCACGACGTGGGGCCGGAACGTCGGTGCGCGCTCCAGCGCATCCTTGCCGTCCACCGCTTCCTGCACGTCGTACCCCCACATGGTCAGCAAGGCGGCCAGACCGCCGCGGCCGGACTCGTCGTCATCTGCGATCAGGATCCGATGCTTCATGGTCAGCCCCTTTCGGCTAGCGCGCGAGGGTTCACGTGACGAATTTGAGTAGTCGCCCCATGGCTGCAAGCCATATGCCCCTCAAAAACAGGCTGAAGGACCCAGGTGGGAAAAATAGACTTCTATTACATCTTTACTGTTAGTTACGATGGCGAAGATAAAAGTTCACTGGAGCGTAATTTGCCCCTCATCCTCTGAGTGACAGGAAGATATTACCGTGTAATTAGGACCGGCTCCAATCGAGATCGAGGAGCGCCAGACCCGTCGTTTGGTCTGTCTTTCGCCGGAGGATTCTGGGCGACTCGAGAATGATGACCTCCAGGGTGGGATCCACCGTCCCGCCCAGGAGGTGGCCGCCAAGCGCGCTCCCGTCGTATCGGGCCACCGCCACGTGGACGTGCACCCGGGGCTCGCCGCCATCGAGGGCGACATTGCCGAGCAGGGAGACCACCTCGACCTGCTCCCGGATGACCCGGCGGGCATAGTCCCGCCGGCCCCGATCAAAGAAGCCGAGCGTGACCCCGGAGAAAGCTCCGATCCCGGTGAGCGAGGCGGCGGAGAGGTCGAAGCGCTTCGCCGCCGCGGTCAGAGCCTCCACGGGGTCGTCGCCCCGGTCGCAAACCATCACGAACGTGCGCCGTCCGTCCACCTCGTCGATCTGCTGGATCTTCATGTCCCGCTCCTCGCGTGAGACATCTCAGGCCCGCTCGGCCACCACCGCCTTGTCGCGCTTTCGCAGGCCCACCAGGCAGGCCACCATGACCCCGGTCATCACGGTGAGCACCCCGAGCTCGATCATCGCGTTGCGAAAGACCTGGTCGCCCTGCTCCATCAGCTTGCCGAACTCCGCGGTGAGCACCAGGATCCGCCGCACCGCCGCGATCATCGCCACCAGCACGAAGGGCTCCGGCACCAGCACGTGCTCCCGGAACGACACCTGCACCGTGTAGAGGATCTCGATCATCATCAGGATCAGCAGGAGCTGGTCGAGCAGTCCCACGATGCTGCCTCCGATCGCCCCGACCACCACGCTGCGCGCGAACGTCGCTCCCGCGCTGATCAGGAGCCCGATGGCGCCGGCCGCCAGCATCACGCCGATCCCCACGTAGAGCACGTCCTCGACCTGGGTGAAGCTCTGCGCGATCCGCTCGCGCAGAGGCAGCCGGGCGCGGCCCGCCGGACTCATCGACACCTCCTGGCGGCACGCAGGGCGATCCTCATGACGCTCGGAACATCGGCAAGCCTTGTGCCACGCGGCGTCCCGGTCGGCGGCGCCGCCAAGCGCTCGAAAAGCCGCGGACCCACGCGGCGGGCCGCGCCGCGGCCGGCCCGCGTCGCGCGAAGGACCGGTAAACGTTACCGAGGGCGGTAACACCGACTCGTCGGCGTGATACTCCCAGCGGGCAGCCTTTCTGCGACCTTCCACGCGTGATACCGTGGGACATTCCCGCACCGAAACGGACGGAAGGAGGCGCGGAACATGACGGACATGTGGGGTGATCTCGTGTGGGCCGCACTCGCGGATCTGAAGACGAGGCTGGTCCTCGTGATGCCGGGCATCCTCGCGATGCTGACCCTGGCGGTCGTCGGCCTCGCGGGGGCCTGGATCGCCGCGCGCCTCACCCGGCGCGTGTCGCAGGCGGTGGCCTTCGACCGACGCGCCGAGAGCTGGGGCATCGTCTCGCAGCTCAGCCGCGCCGGCGTGCGCCGGCCGCCGTCGCAAGTGCTGGCACTCGTCGTCTTCTGGAGCATCCTCGTCCTCTTCCTGTCCATGGCCATCGACGCGCTCGCGATTCCGGGCACCGGGCGCCTCACCGAGTTCATGTTCGCGTGGGTGCCGCGCGTGATGGGCGCGGCGCTGATCCTGCTCGTGGGCTGGCTCGTGGCCAACTTCCTGGGCGAGGGCGCCCTCATCGCGGCGGTCAACGCGCGCGTGCCGGAGGCGCGCCTGCTCGCGCGCGCGATCCGCTGGGGCGTGCTGCTCTTCGCGAGCGCCACCGCGATCACCCACCTGGGGATCGGCAAGGAGATGGTGCTGGTGGCCTTCGGCATCACCTTCGGGGGCCTGATCTTCGCCCTGGCCCTGGCCTTCGGCCTCGGCGGGCGCGCGCTGGCGCGCCAGATCCTCGAGCGACACCTGCGCAACCGCGAGCCGCATCCGCGGGAGACCTTGACCCACCTCTAGCGCATGATCGAGGTCGGCGTCCTCTTCCAGCAGGCGGCTGCCGCGCTGCGCCGCGAGCGTCATGCCACGTATCGCCTGCAGCTCGGAAGCGCGCACGGCTTCGACGCGGTGGCGTCGCTCGGCCCGTACCTCGACGCGCTCGGCGTGAGCGACGCCTACCTCTCTCCCTGCTTCCGCTGCGGGCCCGGCAGCTCGCACGGCTACGACGTCACCGATCACAACGCGTTCAACCCCGAGATCGGCGGCGCGGCCGCCTTCGATCACATGGCCGCCGCGCTGGCCGCGCGCGGCCTCGGCCTCATCCTCGACGTGGTGCCCAATCACATGGGCATCGCAGGGGACGCCAATCCCTGGTGGCTGGACGTCCTGGAGAACGGCCGGGCTTCGCCCCGCGCCGGGTTCTTCGACATCGACTGGACACCGTTCAAGCCCGAGCTGCGCGATCGCGTGCTCCTGCCCGTCCTGCCCGACCAGTACGGCCGCGTGCTGGAGTCGCAGCAGCTCCAGCTCGAGTTCGCGGACGGTGCCTTCCACCTCCGCTACGCCGGCGCGCGCCTGCCCATCGCCCCCGACACCTACGCGCAGATCCTGACCGAGCGCCTGCCCGTCCTCGCGGGCCGCCTGGGCCCGGAAGACACGGGGCTGCTCGAGCTGCGCAGCATCCTGACCGCGCTCGAGCACCTGCCCGGGCGTACCGAGACCGATCCCGCGCGCCTCGAGGAGCGGCTCCGCGAGAAGGAGATCGCCAAGCGGCGCCTCGCCGCCCTCGCGAAGGAGTCGGCCGAGATCCGCGAGCACATCGAGGAGACGGTGCGCGCGGTGAACGGCGTCGCGGGGAACCCGGCGAGCTTCGACGCGCTCGACCGCCTGCTCTCGGCCCAGACCTACCGGCTCGCGGACTGGCGCGTGGCGGGCGACGAGGTGAACTACCGCCGGTTCTTCGACGTGAGCCACCTGGCCGCCATCCGCATGGAGGAGCGCGTCGTGTTCGACGCGGCCCACGAGCTCGTGGTGCGGCTGGTGGGCGAGGGCAAGGTGACCGCGCTGCGGGTGGACCATCCGGACGGGCTCTACGCGCCGGGCGAGTACTTCCGCCGCCTCCAGGAAGGCGCGCTGGTGGCGACCGCGCGACGCCTCGTGCCCGAGCTGGGCCCCGCGGAGGCGGAGGCGCTCGGCGCGCTCTACCGCGCCCGCGCCCTGGAGCAGCCGGCCGCCGCGGAGGCCCGGCCGCTCTGGATCGCAGCGGAGAAGATCCTGAGTCCGGGCGAGCCCCTGCCCGACTGGTGGGCGGTTGCCGGCACCACCGGCTACGACTTCCTGGCCTCGGTGAACGGGCTCTTCGTGGACCGCGGAACGTCCCGGCAGATGACCTCGCTGTACACGCGGCTCGCCGGGGCGGGCGGGCTGCTCGCCGATCACACCTACGCCGCCAAGCGCCTCATCATGCAGGTCTCGATGGCGAGCGAGATCAACCAGCTCGGCCATCACCTGGATTCCATGTCCGAGCGCGATCGCCTCTCGCGCGACTTCACCCTCTACAGCCTGGTCCGCGTGATCCGCGAGGTGGTGGCCGCATTCTCGGTCTACCGCACCTACGTGGGCGACGACGGGCGGGACCCGAGCGCCCGCGACCGGGCGTACATCGAGGAAGCGGTCGCGGAGGCCAAGCGCCGCAACCCCACCGTGAACGTCTCGATCTTCGACTTCCTTCGCGACGTCCTCCTGGTGCGGAACCCGGCCCGCCCGGATCCCGGCGACCTGGCCGCCCGCCGGCACTTCGCGATGCGCTTCCAGCAGACGACCGGGCCGATCACCGCCAAGGGCGTCGAGGACACCGCGTTCTACGTCTACAACCGCCTCGTCTCGCTCAACGAGGTCGGCGGAGATCCCGCGCGCTACGGCGAATCGCCCGCCGTCTTCCACGACAAGAACGCGGCGCGTCTGGACCGGTGGCCGGAGTCCCTCGTCGCCACCGCGACCCACGACACCAAGCGGGGCGAGGACGTGCGCGCGCGCATCAACGTGCTCTCCGAGGTCCCCGCCGCCTGGGCCGCCGAGGTCCGGCGCTGGCGGGCCCTCGCCCGCCGCTTCAAGGTGGACGTGGACGGCCGCGCCGCGCCCGACGCCAACGACGAGTACCTGTTCTACCAGACCCTGGTGGGCGCCTGGCCCGCCCGGGACACCGACGAGCCGATCGAGACGCTGACCGACCGCCTGGCCGCCTACATGGAGAAGGCCACCAAGGAGGCCAAGCGGCACACGAGCTGGGTGAACCCGAGCGCCGCCTACGACGCGGCGACCCGCGGGTTCGTGACCGGCCTGCTCGCGCCGGGCGGGGCCTTTCTCTCCGCCTTCCGGCCGTTCCAGCGCCTGATCGCCGCGCACGGGGCGGTCAACTCGCTCGCGCAGACCCTGCTCAAGATCGTGTCCCCGGGAATTCCCGATCTCTACCAGGGCACCGAGCTCTGGGAGCTGTCCCTCGTGGATCCCGACAACCGCCGGCCGGTGGACTTCGCCCACCGCGTGGCGCTCCTCGACGCCCTGCGCGCCCGCGTTCCCGGAGAAGGCGCGGAGGCCCCCGACCTGACCGCCCTCTGTGCGGAGCTGCTCGAGCACTGGCCGGACGGTCGGGTGAAGCTCTTCCTGACCCACCGCGCTCTCACCCTGCGGCGGCAGCGGGGCCGGCTCTTCGCCGCGGGCCAGTACCGCGGGCTCGCCCCCGGCGGCCGCCACGCCGATCACGTGGTGGCGCTGGCGCGGGTGGACGGACCCGACGCGGTGATCGCCGCGGTGCCGCGCCTGACCGCTCGCCTCGCCGGCCTCACCGGCCGCTTCCCGGTCGGCGAGCCCGCGTGGGAGCACACGTGGGTCGCTCTCGCCGACGACCTCGCCGGCGTCTACCGCGACCGCTTCTCGGGGCTCACGGTGGCCACCGAGCGGTACGATGGCGTCACGGTGCTCCCGGTACCCGCGCTGTTCGCCCACTTCCCGGTGGCACTCCTCGCGCGCGAGGCCGGCCGGCCGTGAGCCCGAGCCCGGCGGCGCGGCGCGCGCATCGGATGCCGTTCGGCGCGGAGGTCCGCGAGGACGGCACCACGCGGTTCCGCCTCTGGGCCCCCGGCGCTCGCCAGGTCGAGCTCTGGCTCGAGGAGCCGGGGCGCGCGGTGGCGATGCCGCGCGACGCGGGAGGATGGGCCGAGTACGTGACGCGGGAAGCGCCCGCGGGCACGCGCTACCGCTTCCGCATCGACGGCGAGCTGCTCGTGCCCGATCCGGCCGCGCGCTTCCAGCCCGGCGACGTGCACGGCGCGAGCGAGGTCGTGGACCCCCTGGCCCATGCCTGGACCGACACCGCCTGGATCGGGCTCGCTCCGGAGCGGCTCGTGTTCTACGAGCTGCACGTCGGCACCTTCACCGCGGCCGGCACCCACGCGGCCGTGGCCGAGCGGCTCGATCACCTGGTCGCCCTCGGCGTCACCGCGCTGGAGCTGATGCCGGTGGCCGACTTCCCGGGCCGCCGGGGCTGGGGCTACGACGGCGTGCTCCTGTACGCGCCCGAGGCGACCTACGGCCGGCCCGAGGACCTGAAGGCCCTGGTGGACGCCGCGCACGCGCGCGGCCTCGCCGTCTTCCTCGACGTCGTCTACAACCACTTCGGGCCCGAGGGCAACTACCTGCACCGCTACGCGCCCGACTTCTTCAACCCGCGCCACCAGACCCCGTGGGGCGACGGGATCAACTACGACGGGCCCGGCTCGGAGGTGGTGCGCGCGTTCATGATCCACAACGCGCTCTACTGGATCGAGGAGTACCACCTCGACGGCCTGCGCCTCGACGCGGTCAACGCGATCGTGGACGAGTCGCCCCGTCACCTCCTGGAGGAGCTGGCCCGCGCGGTGGCCGACGGGCCCGCCCGCGAGCGCCGCGTGCACCTGGTGCTGGAGAACGGCGCCAACGAGGCGCGCTACCTCCGGCGGGCGGACGGCGGGCGCCCGCTCTACCAGGCCCAGTGGAACGACGACGTGCACCACGCGCTGCACGTGCTCCTGACCGGCGAGCGCGGCGGCTACTACGGCGACTACCAGCCGCCGCTGCCGCATCTCGGCCGATGCCTGGCCGAGGGCTTCGCGTTCCAGGGCGAGTGGTCCGCGTACCGGGGCGGCGCCCGCGGCGAGCCCTCCGCGGACCTGCCGCCCACCGCCTTCGTGGGCTTCCTCCAGAACCACGATCAGATCGGCAATCGCGCGCTCGGCGAGCGGATCACCGCGCTCGCCTCGCCCGATGCGGTGCGCGCGGCCACCGCGGTGCTCCTGCTCTCCCCCGCTCCGCCGTTGCTGTTCATGGGCGAGGAGTGGGCCGCGCCGGAGCCGTTCCTGTTCTTCAGCGATCTGGGCCCGGACCTGGGCCCGCTCGTCTCCGAGGGACGGCGGCGTGAGTTCGCGCGGTTCCCCGAGTTCGCCGATCCCGCGACGCGAGAGCGCATCCCCGATCCCCAGGCCGAGTCCACGTTCCGGCGCTCGAGCCTCGACTGGAGTCACGCGCGGGCCGCCGTCCACAAGGACTGGCTCGCGTTCCACCAGGCGCTGCTCGCGCTGCGGACCCGGGAGATCGCGTCGTTGCTCGCGGACGAGCCGGTCCCGGCCGTCTCGTGGAAGGCCCTCGGCGAGACCGCGCTCGAGGTCGCCTGGACGTTCCCGACCGGCACGCTGCGGCTCGTCGCCAACCTGGGCGCGGCCCCTGTTCCGCACGACGGGCCGGGCGCGGACTGGGGCCGCCGCCTCTACGCGCTCGCCTTGCCATCGCCCACGTGGTCCGCGCTGCCGCCGTGGAGCGTGGCGTTCTATCTCGCGGGAGCCCGCCCCCGATGAGCCGCCCTGGAATCGATCGCTTCCCGGTAGACCGTCATGGTCCGCTCCGCGATCCGATCCCAGGAGAACTGGGCCTCCACGCGGCGGCGGCCGGCCTCGCCCATGCGTCGGGCGCGCGCCGGATCGGCGAGCGTTTCCCGCAGGGCCTGGCCGAGCGCGGCGACGTCGCCGGGCTCCACCAGCCGGCCGGTCTCGTCGTCCACCACCACCTCGGGGATGCCGCCGACCCGGCTCGCCACCACCGGCGTGCCGCAGGCCATGGCTTCGAGGTTGATCAGGCCGAACGGCTCGTAGATGGACGGGCACACGAACACCGCGGCGTGGCTGTACAGCTGGGCGACCTCGGGCACCGGCAGCATCGCGTTGATCCATCGGATCTCCGGGCGCCCCGCCACCGCGGCCTCGAGCCGGGCGAGCAGCTCCGGCGTGTCCGGGCTGCTGGCGCAGAGCACGAGCTGGACGCCCGCCGGCAAGGTCCGCGCGGCCTCCAGGAGCTGGAAGATCCCCTTCTGCTCGCTGATCCGGCCGACGAAGAGCGCGTAGGGCGCGCGCACTCCGTGGCGCGCGAGGGCGTCCTGCCGGTCGGTGCGCGCGAAGGCCTCCGCGTCCACCCCGTTGTGGATCACCACCACCCGAGCGGGATCGACCTGGAAGTGGGTCAGGATGTCCCCGCGCATCTGGGCCGACACCGCGATCACGCGGTCGGCGCGCTCGACGGCGAGCCGCTCGGCCCAGGTCGACACCGCGTAACCGGTGCCGAGCTGATCGGCCTTCCAGGGTCGAAGCGGCTCCATGCTGTGCAGGGTGACCACGAGGGGAACGTCGTGGATGGACTGCACCAGCATTCCGCCCAGCCCCACGTACCAGGTGTGGGTGTGCACCAGGTCGGCCGCGACCGGATCCCGCGCCATCGCGAGCCCGACCGAGAGGGCCTCGAGCGCGGGGGCGTAAGGCACCTCCGGCCCTCCCGCCAGGCGCGGCCAGGGCGCGTAGCCCCGCACGGTCAAGCCGGGCTTCACCTGGTCGTTCTCGCCGAAGCAGCGCACCTCGACCGATGCGCGGCGGGCGAGCGCGCGGCTCAGGTGATCCACCACCACGCCTGCCCCGCCGTAGATGTGCGGCGGGTACTCGCGGCTCAGGAGCAGGATTCTCACGGTTGTCGTCCTCCCGGAGAGCTTACCGCATGAGCCCCACCGAGCCCTTCGTCTTCCTCGGCTGCCTCGAGCTGAACGAGCTGCTGCCCCACGAGGCCCACGACGCCCGTCAGCTGCTCGAGCAGCTCGAGCGCGTGCCGGTGGAGTCCGTCTTCTGCCACACGTCCGCCTCGCTGCTGCGCCGGGCGGTCCTGGCCGAGGCCTATCCCAACGACTTCGCGCTGTGGGTGGGCACCGAGGTGCGCGACGTGCGCCTCGCGGAGCGCCTGGCCGGGGTGGATGCCTTCCACGCGGGCTCCATGGAGCGGGTGCGCGAGGAGCTGGTCGCCACCATCTCGGATCACCTCCAGCACCTCGGGACCGCGCCCTCGCGCACCCAGGGCAAGCGCTTCCGCTTCTTCCAGATGCACCTCGTCCCGGTGCCCACCGGCCACCAGGCCCGTACCCTGCCCGAGCTGCGCGACGCGCTGGTCGAGGTCGACGTGAGCGCGGTCTTCTTCCACACGATCGAGGCGCGCTACCGCGCCGGACGCGGGCGCGGCGACTTCGCGGAATGGGTCGCGAGAGGGCTCGGCCTCCCCGACGTCGCCGAGCGCCTGGCCCACATCGATCCCTACGCGGGCAGCCTCGAGCGCATCCGCGACCGTCATCTCAACGTGCTCTCCGACGCCATCGCGGACGGAGGCGCCTGATGGCCCCGGGCTCGCTGCTCAAGCTCGACGACTACCGCCAGATTGCCCCGCGCGGCGCGGTGGACATCCTGATGCGCCTCGGCGAGCGCCTGCGCGGGAAGCGCTTCGTGCACGTGAGCGCCTCGCGGTACGGGGGCGTGGGCGTGGAGGTGCTGAACCGGCTCGTGCCGATCATGAACGACCTGGGGGTGGATACGAGCTGGGAGATCACGATCGGCACCGCCGACTTCGACCAGGTCGGCCGCGCGGTGAGCCGGGCCCTCGCGGGCACCGAGCAGGTGATCACCGAGGGCATGCTGGCCCGCCTCAGCGAGACCGCGGCCGAGAACGCGCGCCGGCTCCGGCTCGACGCCGACCTCGTGATGGTGCACGACGCCGCCCCGCTCGGCCTGGTCGAGCAGCGCGGCGGCGCGGGCCGCTGGGTGTGGCGGTGCCACCAGGACCTCTCCTCGGCCCAGCCGCAGGTCTGGAGCGCGCTCCGCCCGATCGCCCAGCGCTACGACGCGGCCGTCTTCTCCCTCGCCCGCTTCGCGACCCCACTCTCGATCCCGCGGTTCGTCGTGTACCCGTCGATCGATCCGCTCTCCGAGCGCAACCGGGAGATGACCCGCGCCGAGCAGGCCGCCCAGCTGGACCGCCTCCACGTCCCGCGGGACAAGCCGATCCTGCTCCAGGTGGGGCCCTTCGAGCGCCAGCACGACCCGCTCGGCGTGATCAATGCCTTCCGGCTGGTGAAGAAGCACCACGACGTCCGGCTCGTCCTGGCCGGTCCGCCCCCCGCGCCCGGCGATGATGTCCTCGCCGACGTGCAGGAGGCGGCGGGACAGGATCCCGACATCGCGGTGATCGTGCTCCCCCCGGATCCCCAGACGGAGCTGAACGCGCTCGAGCGCGCCGCGACGATCGCGTTTCAGAAGCCGCTCAAGGCCGATTTCACCATCGACGTGGCCACCGCGATGTGGAAGGGCAAGCCGGTGATCGGCACCATCGCGGGGGGCATTCCATTTCAGATGGTCGTGAACGTCACCGGGTATACCGTGGAGACCGTGGAAGGAGCCGCGTTCCGCATCCGGCAGCTTCTGAGCAATCCGGAGCTCATCGGCCGCATGGGCGCGGCCGGGCGCGAGCACGTGCGCCGCAACTTCCTCGTGACCCGCCAGCTCAGCGACTATCTCGCGCTGCTCGCCCATCTCACCCGGTGATGGAAACGCTCGAGCTCGCGCCCGAGGTCCGGACCACCGTCGAGCGGATCGGCACCGCCGACCTCGTGGTGGGCCTCGCCACCGCCGGGCCGAGCGCCACCGTCGCCGCGGTGGCCGGCGCGGTGCGGGCGAGCCTCGATGCGCACTTCGCCGGCCAAGGCGCGGTGGTCGTGCACGTGGACCAGACGGGCTCCGTGGAGACGCCGCCTGCGCTCGCGGCGGCCCTGGGGCCGGTGCGCGTGATCCGGGCCGCCGGGGGCGGCCACGCCGCGGACGGCGCGCTCGACTGGGCCCAGGCCGTCCGAACGATCCTCACCGTCGGCCGGAGGCTCGAGGCGCGGGCGCTCGTGACGCTCAATGCGGATCTGGGCAGCACCACCCCGGACTGGGTCCGCGCCCTGGCCACCCCGGTGCTCAAGGACGACGTCGGGCTCGTCCTGCCCATCTATCATCGCTACCGGTATGACGGCACGCTCACCCAGGCCCTCGTGGTGCCGCTGATGCGCAGCCTGTTCGGGCGGCAGCTCGCCCATCCGCTGGCCGAGGAGTTCGCCTGCTCGGCTGCGGCCGCCGACGCCTTCCTCGCGCAGCCGATCTGGGAGACCGACCTCGGCCGTCACGGCCTCGAGTTCTGGCTGCCCGCCACCGCGATCGAGCGGGGCTTCACGGTCGGGCAGGCCGTGCTGGGTCCGCGGACGGTGACGGCCAGCCAGCCCCCCGCGCCGCTGGGTCGCACGGTGGGCCGGGTGGCCGGCGCGCTCTTCGCCCTGGCCGAGCAGTCGGAGCAGTACTGGCTCGACATCCGCGGCTCGGAGCCGGTGGCGACCTTCGGCGTGCCGCCCGAGCCGCTGCCGGGCGGGCCGATCGTGGACCCCGAGCGCATGCAGGTCGGCTTCGTCCAGGGCGTGCGCGACCTCCTTCCGGTGTGGGAGCGCATCCTGGCTCCCGAGAATCTGGGCGAGGTGCTGGAGCTGAGCGATCGGCCGCTCGAGCGCTTCCGCTTCTCCGACCGGCTATGGACGCGCGTGGTCTACGACTTCCTGCTCGCCTACCGCGCGCGAGTCGTCTACCGCAGCCACGCCGCCCAGTCGCTCGCCCCGCTCTACCTGGGCCGCGCCGCCTCGGTGATCCTCGAGACCAGCACGCGGCCACCCGCCGCCATGGTCCAGAGCGCGACGCGTCTGGGCGGCATGTTCGAGGAGGACAAGACCTACCTGGTGGACCGGTGGCGATGACGCGGACCCGCCGGCCGATCGTGATCGAGCACGTGCGCCCCGCGGTGGACGCCGGCCGCTATCCGGTCAAGCGGGTCGCGGGAGACGCGTTGACCGTCACCGCCGACATCTTCAAGGAAGGCCACGATCTCCTCGCCGCGGCCATCCGCTTCCGGCCCGCCGGGCAGACCGACTGGCGAACCGCGGCGCTCCATCCGGTGGACAACGACGGCTGGGCCGGGTCGTTCCCTCTCGAGGCCAATACCCGCTATCGCTACACCGTCGAGGCCTGGACCGACACCTTCGGCTCCTGGGTCGAGGAGATGCGGCGGCGCCTGGCCGGCGGCCAGACCGATCTCACGAGCGAGCTGCTGGAAGGCGGCGCGATGCTCCGGCTCGCGCGCGACGTCGCGCGGGACGCGGACGCCGCCGCGGTGACCCGCGCGATCGAGCGGCTCGAGGCCGCGTCCTCGCGCGACCACCGCCTCGACGTCCTCCTCGACCCCGATCTCCGTCAGGTGATGGCGCGCGTCCAGCCGCGGCCCGACCTCACGCGCCACGATCGGGAGCTCGAGGTGGTCGTCGACCGGCCGGCCGCCGCGTTCGCCGCGTGGTACGAGCTGTTCCCGCGCTCGCAGGGCCGCGTGCCTGGCCGCCACGGCACCTTCGACGACTGCGTGGACCGGCTTCCCGAGATCCGCCGCATGGGCTTCGACGTCGTCTACCTGCCGCCCATCCATCCCATCGGCCGGACCGCGCGCAAGGGTCCGGACAACGCGCTGGTCGCGGGCCCCGGCGACCCGGGCAGCCCGTGGGCCATCGGGGGCGCCGAGGGCGGCCACACCGCGGTGCACCCCGAGCTGGGGACGCTCGAGGACTTCCGCGGTCTCGTGAAGGCCGCCCAGGACCTGGGGATGGAGATCGCCCTCGACTTCGCGATCCAGTGCTCGCCGGATCACCCGTGGGTGCGGGAGCACCCGGAGTGGTTCTATTCGCGGCCCGACGGCTCCATCAAGTACGCCGAGAACCCGCCCAAGAAGTACCAGGACATCTACCCGATCAACTTCGCGAGCCCGGCCTGGGAGTCGCTCTGGGACGCCCTGCTGGGCGTCGTGCGATTCTGGATCGAGCAGGGCGTGCGGACCTTCCGGGTGGACAATCCGCACACCAAGCCCCTCGACTTCTGGGCCTGGCTGATCCGCGAGGTCCAGGACCGCGACCCGGACGTGATCTTCCTCTCCGAGGCCTTCACCCGGCCCAAGGTGATGCGCGCGCTCGCCAAGGCCGGCTTCACGCAGTCCTACACCTACTTCACCTGGCGCAACTTCAAGGAGGAGCTCACCGAGTACCTGGAGGAGCTCACCCGCTCGGAGATGGCCGAGTACTTCCGCGGCAACTTCTTCGTCAACACGCCCGACATCCTCCCCGAGGTCCTGCAGCGCGGCGGGCCCCCCGCCTTCCGCATGCGCGCCGCCCTGGCCGCCACGCTCTCGTCGGTGTGGGGCATCTACAGCGGCTACGAGCTCTGCGAGGGCACGCCGCTGCCCGGCACCGAGGAATACCGGGACTCGGAGAAGTACGAGATCCGGGTGCGCGACTGGAGCGCGCCCGGCAACATCTCGGACTACATCGCGCGGCTCAACGCGATCCGGCGGGAGAACCCGGCGCTCCACGCCATGGCCGGCCTCCGCTTCTACCCGGCGGACAGCCCGCACGTGCTCTTCTACGGCAAGCACACCCCGGCGCGCGACAACGTGATCCTGGTCGCGGTCAACCTGGACCCGTTCGCGACCCACGAGGCCACGCTGCAGATCCCGCTCGCCGACATCGGGATCGCCGCGGACGAGACCTACGAGATCCACGAGCTCCTGGGCGGCGACCGCCGCCTCGTGCGCGGCGCCACCCACTCGGTCACGCTCGACCCGCGCGTCGCCCCCGCGCACATCTATCGCGTGGGCCGCTGGCGCCGCCGCGAGCGCGACTTCGACTACTACGCGTGAGCAGATCATGGACCGACCCGCTGGTACAAGGACGCGGTCTTCTACGAGCTGCACGTGCGCGCGTTCAAGGACGGCAACGACGACGGCATCGGCGACTTCATCGGGCTCACCAGCCAGCTCGGCCATCTCAAGGAGCTGGGCGTCGACTGCCTCTGGCTCCTGCCGTTCTTCCGCTCGCCCCTGCGCGACGACGGCTACGACGTGGCGGACTACCGCGCGATCCACCCCGACTACGGCACCATGGCCGACTTCGAGCGCTTCCTCGAGGCGGCCCACGGCCACGGCATGCGCGTCATCTCCGATCTCGTGGTCAACCACACCTCGGACCAGCATCCGTGGTTCCAGGCCGCCCGCCGCTCGCCCGACTCTCCCTACCGCCACTACTACGTCTGGAGCGACACCGACGAGCGCTACCGGGACGCCCGCATCATCTTCCTCGACACCGAGAGCTCCAACTGGACGTGGGATCCGGTGGCGAAGGCCTACTACTGGCACCGCTTCTTCCATCACCAGCCGGACCTCAACTTCGACAACCCCGAGGTCCGCCGCGAGCTCCTCGACGTGATGCGCTTCTGGATGGACAAGGGACTCGACGGCTTCCGCTGCGACGCGGTCCCCTATCTCATCGAGCGCGAAGGCACCAACTGCGAGAACCTGCCCGAGACCCACGCCTTCCTGCGGGAGATCCGCGCCACGATCGACCGCGAGTACGAGGGGCGCATTCTCCTCGCCGAGGCCAACCAGTGGCCCGCCGACGTCCGCCCCTACTTCGGGGACGGCGACGAGTTCCACATGGCCTTCCACTTCCCGCTGATGCCCCGCATGTTCCTGGCCGTGCGCCACGGGGACCGGCGCCCGATCACCGACATCTTCGTGCACACCCCCGAGATTCCCGCCACCGCGCAGTGGTGCCTCTTCCTGCGCAACCACGACGAGCTGACGCTCGAGATGGTGAGCGACGAGGAGCGCCGGCACCTCTACTACGCCTACGGGTCCGACCCCCGCATGCGGCTCAACCTGGGCATCCGGCGGCGGCTCGCCCCGCTTCTGGAGAACGATCGGCGCAAGATCGAGCTGCTCACGAGCCTGCTCTTCACCCTGCCCGGCAGCCCGATCCTCTACTACGGCGACGAGCTCGGCATGGGCGACAACATCTACCTGGGCGACCGCAACGGCGTCCGCACCCCGATGCAGTGGACGGGCGACCGCAACGCGGGCTTCTCCCGCGCGGACACCGCGCGGCTCTACCTGCCCCTCATCGTCGACACCGTCTACGGCTACCAGGCGATCAACGTGGAGTCCCAGCAACGCACCCCGTCCTCGCTCCTCAACTGGATGAAGCGGCTCATCGCGGTGCGCAAGAAGACGCGCGTCTTCGGCCGGGGCTCGCTCACCTTCCTGCGCCCGGCCAACGAGAGCGTCCTCGCCCACGCGCGCGAGCACGAGGGCGAGACCGTGATCGCGGTCCACAACCTCGCCGGCTCGGCCCAGCCGGCGGAGCTCGACCTGCGCGCGTGGAAGGGGTACACCCCGGTGGAGATGCTGGGCGACACCCGGTTCCCCACCATCGGGGCGCAGCCCTACTTCATCAGCCTCGCACCCTACGGCTACTACTGGTTCCGGCTGCAGCCACCGCTGCCCGACCAGCCCCTCTATGGCATCGAGGCCGCTCCGCTCTGATCCCGCCGCCCTCGTCGCGCTGCTCGCGGGCCCCGGCCGCCCCGATCTCGCGCGCTTCCTGATCCGCCAGCGCTGGTTCGCGGCCAAGACCCGCGGCGTCGGGGCGGTGGAGGTGCTCGACTGGGCCGTCCTCGATCCCGACGGGCCGTGCGTGCTCCTGCTCCTCGCGGTGGACGGCGACCGCTACTACGTCCCGGTCACCGTGTCGGCCGAGGCCGCGCCGGAGGCGACGCTCGCGCGCGCGGGCGCGGAGGCAGTGGTGGACGCCCACCACGACCCGCGCTTCGGAGGTCGCGTCCTCGCCGCCATCGCGTCCGGCCTCTCCGCCGAGGGTCGCCACGGCCGCTTCGCCTTCCGGCCCACGGAGGGCTGGGCATTCCCGCCCGATCCGGACGCGCTGGTCGCCCGGCGCCTCACCGGCGAGCAGAGCAATACCTCGATCGTGGTGGGCGACCTCGTGCTCAAGTCGCTGCGCCGACCCCAGCCTGGCCTCAACCCCGATCTCGAGATCACCCGGTTCCTCACGACGCGCACCGCCTTCCGCCACGTGCCGCGGCTGGCGGGCTGGGTCGAGTACGCCGGCGCGGGCGAGCCCGCGGCGCTCGCGGTGCTCCAGGCGTTCGTGCCGAATACCGGAGACGGATGGACTCACGTGGTCTCGGCGCTCGCGGCCCGCGGCCCTGAGATCGAGCGACGGCCCGATCCCCTCCTGCAAGAGGTCCATCGCCTGGGCGCGGTCACCGGAGGCCTGCACGCCGCGCTGGCCTCCGACCATCGTGACGAGGACTTCCGCCCGGAGCCCGTCGGCCACGACGACGTCGCGCGGTGGGCCGGCGACATCGCGCGCGAGCTGGCGGCTTCAGACGTCCGGGCGCGGCTCGGCGCCGACGGCGCGCAGACGGCGGACGCCGTGCCGCGGGCGCTCGCGGCGCTGGATGGGCTCCCGGGCGAGACGGTGAAGATCCGCGTGCACGGCGACTACCACCTCGGCCAGGTGCTCAAGACGACCGACGACTTCGTGATCATCGACTTCGAAGGGGAGCCGGCCCGGCCGCTCGGCGAGCGCCGCCAGAAACAGCCCGCCCTGCGCGACGTGGCGGGCATGCTGCGGTCCCTGGACTACGCGGTGCACGCGATCGCGTTCCGTCGCCCGGAATCCGAGCGCGCCACGGCCCTCGTCGCGCTCACCGCCTGGGAGGCGCGGGCCCGCGACGCCTTCCTCGCCGGCTATCTGGACACGGTCACGGAAAGCACGGTGCCGCTCGTCCCGGCGACCGCCGAGGCACTCCGCTCGGCGGTCGCCCCCTTCGAGCTACAGAAGGCGGCCTACGAGCTCCGCTACGAGCTCGACAACCGCCCGGAATGGGTCGCGATCCCGCTGGCCGGGATCAGGCGGATTCTCGACCGGAGTCAGCCGACGACCTGAATCGCTCCTCGTCCGGTTGCCGCGCGCCCAGCGCGGCCATGCACACCGCGAACACAGGCACCAGGCTCGTCATGAGCACGAGGGCGCCCAGTGTCGTGGTCATCGCGCGGGTGAAGCCGGCCACGAATCCAAACGTTGCTCGCGCCGCCACCGGCAGCACGATCTCCATCTCCAGGGGTCGGGGAGTTCTCATGACGCCTGAACGGTCGCAAGTGACGTGCCACCTGCGGGAACGGAACCCTTCTACCCGGTAATCCTGACCCGCCCCCGGGCGCCGTCGTGCCGGTGCGCGCTGCATCAACGCGACTTCCGCGTCACGAATCACGCACTTCGCCTGCTTGACCCGGGGTGGCACATCGTGTGCGTACTGGACACGCACGAACGGGATCGAGCATTCCTACTCGCAGGACATGGGAGGATGACTCACATGCTGTGGACGATCTTCGTGGTCTTGCTGGTGCTCTGGGCGGTGGGCATGGTCAGTTCTTACACGCTCGGCGGCTTCATCCACCTCTTGCTCCTCATCGCCATCGCGGTCGTCCTGATCCGGGTCATCCAGGGTCGACGGCCGATCTAGGGCCGGAGCACGTCATGAACTTCAAGGTCCAGGATCATCTCAAGCCGAAGGCGCTGGCGGGCATCTCGGACGATCAGATCGACCAGCACTGGAAGCTCTACGAGGGCTACGTCAAGGCCGCGAACGGTCTCCTCGATGGCGCCGCCAAGGCGGAGCCCGGCACACCCGTCTGGGCCGAGCTGAAGCGGCGCCTCGGGTTCGAGGTCGACGGCATCGTGCTGCACGAGTACTACTTCGGCAACCTCGCCGGGGGCTCCAAGCTCTCCCCGGGAAGCGATCTCTCGGTGGATCTGGGCGCGGCCTGGGGCTCGGTGGGCGCCTGGCGCGAGGACTTCGCCAAGACCGGCGGCATGCGCGGCGTCGGCTGGGCCATCCTGTACCGGGATCCCGCCACCGGCGGTCTCTTCAACTGGTGGGTGTCGAGTCACGAGCAGGGCCACCCGGCCGGCTTCGATCCGGTCGTGGTGCTCGACGTGTTCGAGCACGCCTTCATGGTGGATCACGGGGCCGGGGGCCGCGAGGACTACATCGAGGCCTTTCTCGAGAACGTCAACTGGGAAGTGGTCGAGCAGCGCCACAAGGACAGCAAGGCCGGGCGCTTCACCGCCCGCTTCTGACGGAGAAGATCGCATGAAGAGCGGAACCCTCATCATCGCCATCGTGCTGATCGCCATCGGGGTGGTGTCCCTCGCCTACCAGGGCATCACCTATACCACGCGGGAGAAGATCATCGATCTGGGCCCGATCAAGGCGACCGCCGACAAGGAGCGGACGATCCCCCTCCCGCCGATCCTGGGCGGGCTGGCGCTCGCCGGCGGAGTGGTTCTGCTCGTGGTGGGAGCGCGCCGCTAGCGGGGCGGCCCAACGCAGCAGGCGGCGCCGGGTAGTCCGCCGGCGTCGGATCACGGGCGCGGTCCCTTCTCGGCCGCGCCCGTGGTGTTTTCTCCCCGTGCGCCCCTCGCGGTATCATGCAGAACGGTCATGAAGAGGCGCGCGTCCTGCTGACCGTCGGCCCGCTCACCGAGCCGTTGACCGGTCGGCACTGGACTCCGCCGGTCGTGACACGCGAGGTCTCGGCCCGGGCCGCCCGCTATTGCCGCGATGGCCTCCACCCCGGCGACCGCGTGTTGCTGCACTTCGGCAACCGGCTCGAGTTCTTCGCCGAGCTCCTGGCGATCTGGCGATCGGGCGCCGTCGCGGTGCCCCTGGACCCGACCCTCACCCGCGTCGAGCTCGAGCGCCTCGTGGAGACCGTGGCGCCCCGCTTCTCGGTGGTGGACGACGGCACGGACGGCGTGATCGCCCGCGCGCTCCCGCCCCGAGTGACGGTCGTCGACGCCACCCAGCCGCTCTCACCCGCCGATCTGCCGGCGGACGCGGCCCGCCCGGAGTGCGACGCGCTCGTCCTCTTCACTTCCGGGTCCAGCGGCGTGCCCAAGGGCGTCGTGCACACCCACGCCTCGCTGGCCGCCCGGTGGAACGCCTTGCGGGACGCGCTCGGCCTCGAGGCCTACGCCCGCACGCTGTGCCTCCTGCCGACCCACTTCGGGCACGGGCTCATCTGCAACAGCCTCTTCCCCTGGCTCGCCGGCCGGGACCTGTTCATCACGCCGCCCTTCCGGCCCGATCTGCTGCTCCGGCTGGGAACGATCATCGACGAGCACCGGATCAGCTTCCTGTCGTCGGTGCCCGCGATGTGGCGCCTCGCGCTCCGGGTGGCCCGCCCGCCGCGCGGCGGCACGCTCCGGCGAGTGCACTGCGGCTCGGCCCCCCTGCCCGCGACGCTGTGGGAGAGCATTCGCGGCTGGGCGGGCACGCAGGAGGTCTTCAACACCTACGGCCTCACCGAGACCGGGAGCTGGGTGGCGGGCACCTCGGACGGCCCGTTCACCCCGGCGGACGGCCTCATCGGGCCGCCATGGGGCGCGGTCCTGCACGTGCAGCGCGCCGACGCGGCGCCGTGTGCGGCGGGTGAGGTCGGCGAGGTGTGGATCGAGAGCCCGACGCTCATGCGCGGCTACCTCGGGCAGGACGACCTGACCCGGCGGGCGATCCAGAACGGCCGCTTCGCCACCGGCGACCTGGGGCTCCTCGACGAGCGCGGCTGGCTCCACCTGCGCGGGCGCGAGCGCGACGAGATCAACAAGGGCGGGCTCAAGATCTCCCCCGCGGAGGTCGACGCGGCGGCCGAGGGCTGCCCACGCGTCGCCGACGTCTGCGCCTTCGCGGTGGACGATCCGCTCTACGGGCAGAACGTGGGCCTCGCGATCGCGCTCACCGAAGGCGACGACGCGGCGGTGCGCGAGGCGCACGCGTGGATCCGCGGGCGGCTGGCCGAGGGCAAGCTGCCGGCGCGGTGGTGGCTGGTGGACGCGATCCCGCGATCCGAGCGCGGCAAGGTGAGCCGCGAGGCGGTGCGCGAGGCCTGCGCGGGGCGCCCGCCCCTCGATCTCGCCCGCATCCTGCAGGGACGCTGAGTGCGCCAGCGCCACCGGGAGCGGGTGCTCGAGTTCCTGCGCACCATCCAGAAGCCCGACCGGCCGCTCGACTCGGTGGCGGAGACCGACAGCCTCGTGGAGAGCGGGCTGATCGACTCGCTGGCCCTGCTCGAGATCGTGGCCTTTCTCGAGGAGCAGTACCGGATCGACTTCGCGACGGTCGGCCTGGAGCCGGAGCAGCTCACCTCGGTGAGCGGCATCCTGGACCTGATCGAGCGGGAGGTCCGGTGAGCGGCGCGGCGGGCTTCCGGGGCACGACGCGGCGACTGACCCAGCTCCACGAGAATCCCGCCGTCGTGGCGCGCTGGCAGGCGTGGACCGGGCCGCTGCTCTCCCGCCTGACGCCGCGGCGGCGCCGGGCGCTGCTCGCCCTGGGCGCGCTCTACATCGTCGTGCGGCGACCCCTCAAGGAGATGGCGCCCGCGGTGGATGTCCGCGCCCCGGCCGGCCCGCTCGCCGCCGCGCTGATCGTGCTGCTCTGCCTCGTCGTGGCGGTGGCGGTCTACGTGGCCGCGCGCCGCTTCGCGTCCCTGCCCGCGATCGTGCGCGGCCGGCCCCAGCTCTGGCTGCACGGCGCCTTCTGGACGATCGTGGTCCTGGGCTGGCTCGTCCCCGACGGCGGGGGCGTGGTCGCCCTCACGCTCTCGGGGCTCGTGCTGGCGCTGGCCTTCCTGCTCTGGCGCCTGGGCTACCTCCTCCTCTCCGGCCAGCGCGGGCGCATGGCGGGCACCCGCTTCTCCGATCACCTGCTCTACCTCTATCCCGCCTACGGCGGTACCGGCGTGCCCTACGGCAAGGGGCTCGATCATCTGGCGCGGCACGAGGCCACGAGCGAGGAGGCCCTCGCCCGCTCGCAGCTCGCCGGGCTCAAGCTCCTCGCGCTCGCCGCGATCTACCACGGTCTCCTCGGGCTGATGGCCGGGCTGGTCTACGCCGAGCCGCGGGGGACCTGGAGCGCGTACGGGCTCGGGGTACCGCGCGTCGAGGCGCTCCTGCCCGCGGGCGCCGGGGCGCCGTGGGCGGCGGCGTGGAGCGCGCTCTACGCCGGGCTGATCTGGGACGTGCTGAAGGTGGCCGCGCGGGGGCACGAGATCATCGGGGTGCTCCGGCTCTTCGGGTTCAACATCTTCCGCAACACCTACAAGCCGCTCCTGGCCCCGTCCCTGGTCGAGTTCTGGAACCGCTACTACTATTACTTCAAGGAGATGCTGGTCGACTTCTTCTTCTTCCCGACCTACGTGCGCCGCTTCCGGGGGCGGCCGGCGCTGCGCATGCTCGCCGCGACCCTCGCCGCCGCGGGTTTCGGCAACCTCTACTACCACATCGTGTTCAACGATACGTTCCTGCTGACCCTCGACCTGCCCGGGCTCCGCCCGTGGCTCGAGGCCCGCTCGTTCTACTGCCTGCTGCTGAGCCTCGGCATCTACGTCTCGATGCGGCGCGAGCAGCAGCGGCGGGGCGCCGGGGCGGCCACCCCCACCACGCTGCCGTCGCGGATCCGTCAGATCGCCGGCGTATGGACATTCTTCGCGCTCATCAGCATCTGGGCGGACGCGAGCGCCGCCACCTTCGGACAGCGCGTGGAGTTCTTCGCGTCGCTCTTCGGGGTGCGATGAGCGGGGGGCCACGCGCTCTCCGGCTGACCGCCCACGCGCTCGGCCTGGTCGTCCTCAACCTGCTCCTGCTGGCCGCCTACCGCCTGCTGTTCGTGGCGTGGTTCGCCCGGCGCGCCGCGTGGGGGGAGGTGCCCGCGGTGCTGCTCCACGGCCTCCGCCTGGACCTGGCCCTCCTGGGCCTCGAGCTGCTGATCCTGGGCGGACTCATCCTGCTCACCCGTCGCGTGCGCGGGCGCGTCCTGGGCGCGGGGCTCTGGGTGATCACCACGATCAACGCCACCGTGGCGGCGATCAATCTGCTCTTCGTCCGCGAGCGCAACCAGCACCTCTGGGAGATGCTCTTCGCGTATCTCGCCGAGCCCGGCGACATCTGGGTGGCGCTGCGACCCTTTCTCCGGGAGCATCCGCTGCTGGTGGCGCTGGTGCTGCTCGTCCTGGCGGGCCTCGTCACGCTCGCCGCGCGCCACGTCCGCCGGCTCGGCGGCCACCGCCACGACCTGTGGCGCCCGTGGTACGCTCCCGCGCTCGCGCTGGGCGTCCTCGCGCTGTTCGCCCTCACGATGGCGCAGCCGATCACGGTCAAGCAGGTGGGCGGCCGGCCCAAGACGGAGGTCGCGTGGATCGCGAGCCGGCACCACATGGCGCTGGACGACTACGTGCTCAATCAGGCGGTGGTCAATCCCCTCTGGGACCTGATCCGCGAGTACCTGCCGGTGGCGATGGGGGGCGGGCGTCCGCCGTATCGGGTCGAGACCGTGGACGCGCTCCCGCTCGCCCAGCGGCTGCTCGGCCTCCCGGAGGGCGATCGGCCGTATCCGCTCCTGCGGACGCTGCGCGGGACGGCCGGCCTCGGGATCCGGAACGTGGTCCTCATCCAGGTCGAGGGCCTCGGCGCCACCCTGCTGGAGCACGACGAGCCGCAGGGGCCGGTGATGCCGTTCCTGCGCTCGCTCGCGGCCGAGGGCCTCTACTTCCCGCGCATCTATCAGAGCTTCCCCTCCACGGACGGCGCGGTCTTCGCGACGCTCACGAGCGTTCACTGGACCCACGCCCTGGGCGGCAGCGGCGTGCGGCTCTCCCAGTCGATCATGGGCACCTACTTCGCCTCGCTGCCGCGCATGCTGACCTCGCCCGGCGCGCAGCACTATGCCTTCTCCGGCTTCCGCCACCGCACCGCCGAGATCACGACCTTTCTCCGCAACCTGGGCTTCCGCGCCGCCGGCTTCGACGCGCTCGAGAAGCCGCTGGGCCCGGCCGCGATCGGGCCGCTCGGCATCAACGACGGCCCGCTGCTCCTGGAGGCCGCGCGCGCGGTCACCGCCACCCCGGGGCCCTTCAGCCTCTACGTGATGACCGGGACGAGCCATTCGCCGTGGCAGGTGCCGCCCGAGGCGCCGATGCCCCTCGGCAACAGCCCGCTCGGCACCTTCCGCTACGCCGACGACAGCATTCGGGCGTTCGTCGAGCGGCTGCGGGCGGCGCGGCCCGACTTCGACCAGACCCTGCTGGTCGTGATCGGCGATCACACCGGCCCGACCTTCGGCTCCCTGCCGCTCGAGCGCCTCCGCCTTCCCCTGATCCTGGCCGGGCCTCCGATCGCGCGCGCGCGCGCCCGCTGGTCCGGGCTTCCGGACCGGGTCGCGAGCGAGGTGGACGTGCTGCCGACGATCGGCTCCCTCCTCGAGGGCGACCGGGCCTACGCGGGCATGGGGCGGAGCCTCTTCGAGCCTCCGGTCACCGCCGGGATCATCAGCGGCGACACCAAGGAGACGTTCTATTTCAAGGACGGCTTCGCGCTGCGGTACCGGCTGACCGCGGGCGAGGCCGAGCTGCTCGCGGTGGACGGCGACGCGATGCCGCCCGCCGATCTCTCCCGCGAGCACCCCGAGGTGGCGAGCCGCCTCACCCGCGAGTTCCTCGCGCTGTACGAGACCACCGATCGCCTGATGCGCGAGAACCGCCTCTTCCCGATCGAGCCGGGCGCGGCGCGCACCCCGCGGACGCCGTGAAGCTCGGGCGCGCGTTCTACACGCGCGCGGACGTGGTGGCGCTCGCCCGGCGGCTCCTGGGCACCCGGCTGGTGGCGCGCGCGCGCGACGGGCGGCGCGTGTCCGGGATCATCGTGGAGACGGAAGCCTACCGGGGCCCCGAGGACCGCGCCTCCCACGCCTACGGGGGCCGGCGCACCCGCCGCACCGAGACGATGTACGCGCGCGGCGGGATCGCCTACGTCTACTTCGTGTACGGCATGTACCACCAGTTCAACGTGGTGACCAATGTCGCGGACGTGCCCCACGCGGTCCTGGTGCGCGCCCTGGAGCCGCTCGAGGGCGTGGACCTGATGCGCCGGCGGCGCGGCGGCGCGGCGCCCGGCGAGCTGACCAGCGGCCCGGGCAAGCTCTGCATCGCGCTCGGCATCGACCGCCGGCTCGACGGCGCCGATCTCCTCGGCGACCGGATCTGGCTCGAGCCGGGCCGCCGCGTCTCCGCGGACGCCATCGCGGCCGGCCCGCGCGTCGGCATCGACTACGCGGGGGACTGGGTCGCGCAGCCGTGGCGCTTCTGGCTGCGGGGCAATCCCTTCGTGAGCCGCGCCCGACCGCCGCTCGTCAGACCCGCAGCCGCAGCCCGCTCCGGTCGAGCGCCCACATGAGCCCCCACCACAGCAGGACGTACACGAGCGCGTAGGCCAGCGACGCGTTGACCGGCGCGGCCCAGGGCGCGAAGCCGTGCTCGAACAGCCACGCGTGGAGCCGCGGACCGCCGGGGCCCACCCGGACGATCAACAGGAGCTTCGCCATCAGGCTGGACAGGAAGAACAGCGTGAGCGCGTGGACCCCCAGCACCGCGAAGGGCGCGGCCCAGCCGCGGCGGCCGCGCGTCTCGATGATCCAGTAGCAGGCGGCCAGCGCGAGCGCGGCCAGGCCCGCCATCAGCAGCGCGTACGAGCTGGTCCACAGGGACTTGTTCACCGGGAACGAGAGACCCCACAGCCAGCCGAGCGCCGTCGCGGCGAGCCCGGCCGCCACGAGCCCTCCGACGACCCGCGCTCCGGACCGGCCGGCCCGTAGCCAGTGGCCGGCCAGCACGCCCAGGAGCGTCGTCGCGGTGGCGGGCAGGGTGCTGAGAATGCCCTCCGGATCGTAGAACCGGGAAGCCCGCCAGATGTGTCGCGTGCCGAGCACGAGCCGATCGACGTAGCCGGCGAGGTTGCCTTCGGGGCTCAGGTCGCCGGCCACGTGGCCGGGCGCGGCCACTCGCGTCATCACGAGCCAGTACCCCACCAGGAGCGCTCCCGCGACGGCCCCCTGCGCGCGCCAGCCGTGCGCGCCGCCGGTGGCCAGCACGAGCAGCGCGGCCAGCAGGTAGCAGACCGCGATGCGCTGCAGGACGCCCGGGATGCGGAGGTCGGCGAGCGGGAAGAAAGGCAGCGCGTGGAGCAGCAGGCCCAGCCCGAAGATCACCGCGGCCCGTCGGACGACGCGCGCGGGCAGCCCGGTCGCGCCTCGCTCGAGCGCCGGCCCCAGAGCCAGCGGGATCGAGACTCCCACCACGAAGAGAAAGAACGGGAAGACCATGTCGGTGGGCGTCCACCCGTGCCAGGCCGCGTGCCGGAGCGGCGCGTACACCGCGCTCCACGTGCCCGGATTGTTCACCAGCACCATCGCGGCCACCGTGAGCCCGCGCAGCGCGTCCACCGACCGCAGGCGCGCCGCCGCGTCGGACGCGGTCACAAGATGGAGCGGCCGGCGTCCACCATCAGGGTGGCGCCCGTGATGAAGGACGACTCGTCCCCGGCGAGAAACAGGATCGGGTACGCCACCTCGCGCGGCTCCGCCCAGCGCCCGAGCAGGTTGTCGCCCGCGCGCTGGGTGCGCATCTCGGCCTCGGAGACCCCGCGCGCCCCGGCGCGCCGGATGTGGTAGGGGGTGATGGTGCCGCCGGGGCACACCGCGTTGACGCGGATGCGCTGCGGGGCCTCCTCCACCGCGAGGGCCCGCGTGAACCCGAGCACCGCCGCCTTGGTCGTGTCGTACTGGCCCATGCCGGTCCGGCCCATGACCCCGTAGACCGACGAGACGTTCACGATGGTGCCGCGTCCCGACGCGCGGAGCCGCGGCAGCGCGGCCTTGCAGCAGTGGGCGGTGCCCAGCACGTTGACCCCGATGATGCGCTCCCAGTCCGCCGCGTCCGCGTCGGCCAGCGGCGCGTAGACGCGCACGCCCGCCACGTTGACCAGCGTGTGGAGCCCACCCCAGCGCGCCGACGCCTCGTCCATGATTCGACGGACGTCGCTCTCCCGGGTGACGTCACCGACGAAGGCCTGGACCTGCGCCCCCGGCACCGCGCTCAGGATGCCGGCCGCCGCGGACTCGACCGCGGCCGCGTCGGCGTCGAGCAGCGTGACCGCCGCGCCCTCCTCCGCGAATAGCCGGCCGGTGGCCTCTCCGATGCCGCCCCCGCCGCCGGTGACGAGGGCCACGCGGCCGGCCATGCGGCCCGGCATCAGGCGAGCGTGAGCTGGTCGCCCGCCCTCACCACCATGCGCGCCATGGCGCCCTGGACCCAGCTCTCGCCCGGAGCCAGCACGACGGAGGCGGACCGGACGAGGAAGGACCGCGGGTTGGCGCCGGGCGCGGGAGCGCCGTGATCGCGCAGCGCCCGGGCCGCCGTCATCATGCGCCGACGCACCTGGATGATCGCGGTGTCGCTCGAGCCCAGGCGCTCGCGGCTGCGATCGACGATCTCGCCCTGGCTCTCCTGCACCGCCTGGTCCTGGACGCCGAAGCCCGGGATCCCGCAGTACATCCGCGTGCGGTGCACCTCCCAGTCCATGAAGTAGTCGTTGGCCCGGTTGGCCGCGGTCCGCACGTCGCCGTAGGGCTCGGAGGTGGCCGGCGCGTAGTCGCACACGTGCGCGCCCTTGCCCTCCACGTTGAGCCGGATCTCCTCGTCGGTCAGCTTGCGGTCGGGATGCCACGTCACCATCCAGTTCACCGAGTGCGTGTCGTCCATGGGCACCCAGATGTGCGACTGCACGATGCGCTCGTCCAGATCGGTGGGCGGCATCGTGTAGAACGGCAGCAGGAACTGGGTGATGCGCCAGTACCACCGGCCGTCGGGGTTCGCCCGGCGCGCCCCGATCACCACCCCGTAGTCGGTGTCGGCCACCTCGAAGCGCGGCGCGCGGTCGCCCGTCGAGACCGCGGCGCCCACCCCGAAGCTGACCCGGTCCATGTCCTCGGTGACCTCGCTGTTGCGGTGATCGATCGGCGCGTGGAGGAACGAGATGTGGCTCGAGTCGATGCCGCCCTCCATCGCCTGGAACCAGTTGCAGTCCTGCACGCGCCGCGAGATGAAGGTGTGCCCCTCGGGCAGCAGCGTGAACTCGAGCTCGGGCAGCGGCGGGGGCGCGCCGGCCGGCCCCATGTAGGCCCAGACAACCCCGCCCTTCTCCACGCACGGATACGCGGTGTGGGCGACCTTGGTCGCGAAGCTCGACTCGGGCGGCTCGCTCGGCATCTCCAGGCACTGGCCGTCCAGGCCGAACTTCCAGCCGTGGTAGGCGCACCGCATCCCGTTCTCCTCGACCCGCCCGTAGTAGAACGAGGCGCCGCGATGCGGGCAGAACTCCCCGATGAGGCCGGTGCGCCCGCTGCGGCCGCGGAAGACGATGAGGCGCTCGCCGAGCAGCATCACGCGCTTCACGCGTCCCCCCGGCTCGAGCTCCCGGGACTCCACCACCGGGATCCAGTACCGGCGGATCAGGTCGCCCATCGCGGTGCCCGGCCCGGTCCGGGTCAGGAGCTCGTTGTCCTCACGGCTCAGCATCCGAAGGCCCTCCTGCGCGGAAGGTTAGCACGCGGTCCGGCGACCGCCAACCGGCCGGGCGTCGGGAATTGACAACCGGCGCGGGCTCCCCTACTCTCCGCCCGCAGCCCACGCGAAACCTGACGTCGCCTCCAGGAGGGGTCCATGACGAGACTCGCTCATTGCCTCATCGCGGTCCTGCTGCTCGCGCCCGCCACGGCGGGAGCGCAGGAGGTCACCTTCAAGGTCGTGAGCGCATTCCCCGAGAGCTCGCTCTACGTCAAGCGGCTCGAGACCTGGATCGCCCGCGTGAACGACGAGGGCAAGGGCGTGCTGCGGCTCAACTTCATCGGCGGGCCGAAGGCGGTCCCCACCTTCGAGGTTGGCAACGCGGTGCGCACCGGCGTGGTGGACATCGCGATGTCCACCGGAGCCTTCTACACGAGCGTGTTCCCGGAATCGGACGCCCTGAAGCTCACCCAGATGCCGATCGCCGAGCAGCGGAAGAACGGGGCCTACGACTACATCAGCCGCGTGTGGAGCCAGAAGGGCAACATGCACTACCTGGCGCGCATCGTGGAGCACCAGTCCTTCCACGTCTACCTCAACAAGAAGATCGACAAGCCGGATCTCACCGGGCTCAAGATCCGCGTCACCCCGGTGTACCGCGACTTCTTCACCGCGCTCGGCGCCACCGTGATGCAGACCGCGCCCGGCGAGGTCTACACCGCGCTGGAGCGGGGCGTGGTCGACGGCTACGGCTGGCCGATCGGCGGCATCTTCGACCTCAACTGGCAGGAGAAGACCAAGTACCGCGTGGATCCCGGCTTCTACGACGCGGAGGTCTCGCTGCTCGTCAACCAGGACGCCTGGAAGAAGCTCTCCCAGACCCAGCGCGACTTCCTCACGCGCCAGGCCCTGGCCCTCGAGGGCCAGAACGACTTCTGGAAGACCTACGCCCAGGAGGAGACCGCGCGCCAGGCGCAGGCCGGCATCCAGGTGATCCGCTTCGAGGGCCCGCAGGCGAAGCTCTACGTCGACCGCGCCTACGAGGCGGGCTGGGCCGGCGTCCTCAAGGCGAGCCCCGAGCACGGCCCGAAGATGCGCGAGCTGTTCACCCGGCGCTAGCCGGATCCCCGGTCCGAATGGCGGCCCGCGCCTACCTGGGACTGCTCCACGCCGGCGCGGTGGCCGCCGCCCTGCTGCTGGGCGCCCTCGCGCTCCTCGTCACCGCCGACGTGGTGGCGCGCAACCTCGACTGGGGCACCCTGCCCTGGATCCTCGAGGTCTCCGAGTACTGCCTGCCCCTCGCCACGTTCCTCATCGCCCCGTGGCTGCTGGCCCGCAGCGAGCACGTGCGGGTGGACGCCCTGATGACCGTTCTGCCCCGCCGGCTGGGCCGCGCGCTCGAGCGGGCGGCCGACGCGGCCGGGTTCGCGGTGTCCGCCGTCTTCGTCGTCTACGGGATCCGGGCCATCGCCAGCTCCGTCCAGCAGGGCTCGCTCGTGATCAAGTCCGTCGTGTTCCCGGAATGGTGGCTCTTCGCGCCGGTGCCGGTGAGCTTCGCCTTCCTCGCCGTCGAGTTCCTGCGGCGGCTCCTCGCGCGCGCATAGCCGATGACCTGGTACCTCGCGGCCCTCGTGCTCTTCGGCGTGCTCACCGCCCTCTTCCTGGTGGGCCTGCCGGTGGCCTTCGCCTTCCTCGGCATCAACGCGATCGGCTCGTGGGTCTGGCTCGGCGGGGACGCGGGGCTCGTGCAGATGATCCGCAACGGGGTCGCCTCCATCGCGAGCTTCTCCCTCACCCCGATCCCGTTCTTCGTGCTGATGGGCGAGATCCTCTTCCACACCGGCGTGGCCATGAAGGCCATCGACGCGATCGACCGTCTGATCTGGCGCGTGCCCGGCCGCCTCTCGGTGGTGGCGGTGGTGGCCGGCACCGTGTTCTCCGCGATCTCCGGGTCGACCATCGCGACCACCGCGCTGCTCGGCAGCCTGATGCTCCCCGAGATGCTGCGCCGGGGCTACCACCCGAGCATGGCCATGGGCCCGATCATGGCCATCGGGGGCGTGGACATGCTGATCCCGCCCTCGGCCCTCACCGTGCTTCTCGGCAGCCTCGCCGGTATCTCGATCTCCCAGCTCTTGGTGGCGGGCATCGTCCCCGGCGTCTTGCTGTCGATCCTCTTCGTGGGCTACATCGTCATCCGGACCTCGCTCGACCCGGCGCTGGCGCCGCCCTTCGAGGGCGAGGCGGTGACGCGCTGGGCGCGCTGGTGGCCGCTCGTGGCGTACGTGCTGCCGCTGCTGCTCATCTTCGGGGTCGTCGTCCTCGCCATGTCCGCGGGCTGGGCCACGCCCACCGAATCGGCGGCCGTCGGCGCGGTCGCCACCGCGCTCGTCGCCGCCCTCTACCGGTCGCTCTCCTGGCCCAGCCTGCTCAAGGCGCTCCTCGGGACGGCCGCCATCTCCGGGATCATCCTGCTCATCATCGTGGGGGCGACCACGTTCTCGCAGATCCTCGCCTTCTCGGGCGCCACCAACGGCCTCGTCACCCTCATCAGCCAGGCGCAGCTCAGCCCGGTGGTGGTCTTCTGGGCCATGATGCTGGCGCTCCTCGTGCTGGGCTGCTTCATCGACCAGGTGAGCATGATGCTGATCACCCTGCCCTTCTTCATGCCGCTGGTCGAGCTCTACCGGTTCGACCCGGTCTGGTTCGGCGTCATGTTCCTCATCTGTCTGCAGCTCGGGCTCCTGACCCCGCCATTCGGTATGCTGCTCTTCACGATGAAGAGCGTGGCGCCCCGCGAGATCTCGATGGGTCAGGTCTACCGTGCGGTGACGCCCTACCTGCTCTTCGGCCTCCTGATGCTGGTGGTGGTCTGGCTGGTGCCGCCCGTCGCCATCTGGCTGCCGCGGCTGCTCTTCGGCAAGTGATGGACGCCGTCCGACTCGAGCTCGACGGGCCCGTGGCCCGCATCACCCTGAACCGGCCCCAGGTCCTGAACGCGGGCGATCCGGCCTGGGTGGCCGAGCTGGTCGAGGTCGTCGCGCGCGTCGGGTCTCTCCGCGAGGTGCGCGTCGCGGTCATCACGGGGGCCGGGCGCGCCTTCTCGACCGGCGTCGATCTGGGGTCCCTCGCCGCGGGCGAGATGACCCTGCCCCACTTCGTCGCCTGGGAGGACGCGATGACCGCGATCGAGCGGATGCCCATCCCGTTCCTCGCGGCCATCAACGGCCACTGCCTGGGCGGCGGCCTCCAGCTCGCCCTGGTCTGCGACTACCGGCTCGCCGCGGCGGACGCGATCATCGGCCTGCCCGCGGTCAAGGAGTGCCTGATCCCGTCCATGGCGCTCTATCGCCTTCCGCGGCTGATCGGGGCGGCGCGGGCGCGCGAGATGATCCTCACCGGCGAGCCGATCTCGGCGGACCGGGCCGCGCACTACGGGCTCGTCAACGAGGTGGTCCCGGCGTCCGAGTTTCCCCGTGCGCTCGACGCGTGCGTGGCCCGCTTCCTCGCTCTTCCCAGGACCGCGGTGGGCGTGAGCAAGCGCCTCCTGGCGCGCGCCTTCGATCTCCCGTTCGAGGCGTTCCGCCGCGAGATGGAAGCGGGCTTCCGCGACTGCCTCGACTCCGCCGAGCACCGCGCGGCCATGGACGAGATCCGCCAGCGAAGGAAAGGACCCCCGCGATGACGCTGCCCTCGACGCTCCTGCCCACCTCGGTCGTCGGGAGCCATGGGCTGCCCGGCTGGGTCTGGCTCGCCCGCGAGGCGCTCCAGGCGGGGCGCCTGGGCGCCACCGACGTCCGCGAGCTGATGGAGGACGCCACCCAGGTCGCGCTCCTCGACCAGGAGCGGGCCGGCATCGACGTCCTGACCACCGGCGAGATGGGCCGGGTCCGCTTCATCATCGGCTTCTACGATCACCTGAAGGGCCTCCGGACCATGGAGGAGCCCCGCAAGCTGGGCCAGCCGCACTGGGACACGAACACGCCCTTCGAGGTCGTGGAGCGCATCACGGCTCCGGCCGGGCTCGGCATCGTGGATGAGTTCAAGCTGGCGCGGGCGCTGACCGGCAAGCCCCTGAAGGCCACCGTGCCGGGCCCCTACACGCTGATGTTCCCGCTGCGGCTGGGCGCCGGCTACCGCGATCGCGACACGCTGCTGGCCGACCTGGTAGGCATCGTCAACGCGGAGTGCCGCGCGCTGGTGGCCGCGGGGGCCGAGTTCATCCAGATCGACGAGCCGCACAGCGGCATGTACGCGGGCGCCGCGCCCAACTTCGCCCAGGGCGTCAACCGCGCGGTGGAGGGCGTGCGGGCCAAGATCGCGGTCCACGTCTGCTTCGGCAATCTCTACGGCCGTCCGTTCCAGCCGGTGCGCAGCTATCGCAACGTGTACCCGGCCATCCACGAGCTGACCGCGTCCCAGGTCGTCCTCGAGTACGCGAACCGCGGCATGGACGACCTCGCGCTCTGGAAGGAGTTCCCGACCGACAAGGAGCTGGGCGCCGGCGTGATCGACGTGAAGGCCTTCAAGGCCGAGACCGCCGAGGAGGTCGCCGAGCGCATCCGCGCCCTCCTCCGCTACGTCGCCCCCGACAAGCTCTGGCTCAACCCCGACTGCGGCTTCTGGGAGACCCCCCGCTGGGCCACCCGCCTCAAGTTGACCGCCCTCGTCGAAGGCGCCCGCCTCGTCCGCCACGAGCTAGATGGGGTCAGGTTTTGAATTACGACATTTCCGCTGGGCGCTGAACACGTCTCGGGAGAAAAATGTCGTAATTCAAGACCTGACCCCGGCCTTAGCCGACCCCGGCCTTAGCCGGCCGCGCGCACCAGCGTGAGGTGGTCCTCGACCGTGTCCTTGGCGGTGATGGCGCGGAGGACGACTTCATCCACCGCGCCGTCCCAGGCGGCCAGGGCCCGCTTGATGCCGTCGGCGGAGGTGGCGGCGATGGCGGTGTCCACTGGCTTCACGCCCATGCGGACGAAGTGGGCGTGGTATGCCGGAATCGCGTCGTAGCGCCCGCCCTCGTCGGCCAGGCGCTCGGCGGCGGCCGGGCCCAGGGCCACGCGCACGTACGCGTAGAGCCGCGGCATCGGCCGCTTCGCGGCCTCCGCGCCCGCGCGCACCAGCTCGGCGGAGCGGCGCGCGTACTCCGGCGTGAGCCAGTTGAACAGCACGCCGTCGGCGACCTCGCCCGCGAGCTGGCACATCTTCGGCCCGAGCGCGGCCACGATGATCCGCGTGGTTAGCTTGGCCCGCAGCGCGGCCACGCCGTCGCGCACGCGCTTGAGGGCCTGCGGGTTCGGACTCCCCACACCCAGGAGCAGCCGCTCCGGCGCGAGCCCGTGCCCACGCACCCCGTCCGCGATGGCCTCCGGTCCGCGCGTGTGCAGCGGGATGACGCCGACGCCCAGGTCCACCCGGCGCGTCTCCGCCGCCGCGTGCGCGAGCGATCCGAGGCCGTCCACCGGGCCCGGATGGTTCACCCAGAACGAGCGATACCCGAGCGCTTCGGCCTCGCGGGCCGAGGCGCGGATGATCTCCGGTGTCACCCCCGCGAATACCGCGAATCCCTTTGCCGTGCCGGTCGCCATGACGGCCTCCTGTTCGTGTGGTGCGCCCGATCATACGCCTCGGCGGGCCTGCGCTCCACGGCATTGCGGGACACACCCTAGCGCGGCATCACCCTGAGCTAGGTGCCTGCGCCGTCTCGGACCCTGCGCCCATCCCGCTAGCTCAGCGGCGATTCGCAGACGACGAAGGTGGACTTCAGCGACGTGAGCCTCATGCTGCCATCGTCCACGACGGTCATGTCGATGGTGGAGGGAGGCTCTGTCTTTTTCCACCTCAGGTCCGACACGATGTGGATCGAGTAGGCGACAGTCGTGCCGGATCTGCTGGTCTCCACGCTGTAGGCCCAGAAGGAGCGTCGCTCGAGCTCGTATGACTGGTAGTTGCACCGCGTCTCGATCACTCGCCAGGCAAACTGCTGCACCGCCCGCGGGACGGTGGTATTGCCAGGAAACTCGATCCGCGCGCCCACGGGAGCAGGCGCGAAACCGGCCACCGCCCAGAACACCGCCACCACACTCACCAGACGCCCCACGCCGATCATGGAACGAGCACCGCGCGAATCATGGCCCTCCTTCGGCAAACTGCCTTCGAGGCGGCACGTGTAACCTCTGTCGTCTATCTTAAGAGTCGAGGTGGATACCATGGAGACTCGACCCGGCAGCTTTCCGCAAGAACGCCGCGAGAAAGGCGACCTCGGGCGGTAACCGGGCGGTGGGGCGCCCACCAGACCGTGGTACCAGCCCACGGCCCGGGTCCGCTCACTACGGAAGTATCGGGCTCGAGAGCGGCGAAAGCCGGGTATAGCCGCCCAGGAGCTTCCGGGCCCCCCCGGCAGCCGTGGACGGCCCTGCCGATTTAGTGATACACCCAGACGGTCATGCGAGAGCCCGCGGGCATCCGCATCCTCGTCTGGATGTGCGTGCTCATCGCCGTCAACCAGCTCGGCTTCGGCAGCATCATCCCCGCGCTCGCCCTCTATGCGCGCTCCTTCGACGTCACCCAGTCCGCCATCGGGCTCGCCATCGCGATCTACGGGCTCGCCCGCTTCCTCGTCGCGGTGCCCGCGGGCCAGCTCGCGGACCGATTCGGCCGGCGCAACACGCTGGCGATCGGCGGCGTCCTCTCCGCCCTGGGCAACGTGCTCTGCGCGCTCGCGCCGACCTACCCCGCCTTCGTCGGCGCGCGCTTCGTGGCCGGCGCAGGCGCCGCGCTCGTCCTCACCACCGGCCTGATCGTGATCGCCGATATCTCCACGCCTTCCAATCGCGGGCGCATGATGTCGGCCTACCAGGGCGCGTTCATCTTCGCGGTCGGCATCGGGCCGCTGCCCGGCGGGTTGCTCGCCACCCACTGGGGCCTCGCGGCGCCCTTCCTGGCCTACGCGGTCACCTCGCTGGTGGCCTCGGCGGTGGCCTGGCTCGCGATTCCCGAGACGCGCGCGGTCCGGCCCGCCGACGAGCCCGAACCGGCCCACGTGCCGTACCGGGCCCAGCTCCGCCTGCTCACCGCGCACCGGGGCTTCATGCTGGTCAGCTGCATCGCCTTCGTGAACGCGGTGGCCCGCACCGGCGCGCTCTTCAACGTGGTCCCGATCCTGGCGCGCGACCGGCTCGCGCTGCATCCGGATCGCATCGGCTTCGGCCTGGCCCTCGCCAGCGTGGTGGGCCTCGTCGTGGCCTATCCCGACCGGGGTGCTCGTGGACCGCTACGGCCGCAAGATCATCATCGTGCCCGCGACCATCCTGTCCGGCCTCTCGCTGGTCCTCTTCCTGCTCGCGCCGACCTACGGCTGGTTCCTCGCCGCGCTGCGCGGCATGGAGCGTCGCGATGGGGATCAGCGGCGCCGCGCCCGCCGCCTACGCGGCCGACACCGCGCCGCCGGGCATGAACGCGGCCGCGGTCAGCACCTACCGGATGCTCGCCGACCTCGGCTACGTGGTGGGCCCGATCGCGCTCGGGCTGGCCGCCGACCTGGCCGGCATCGACGCCGCGCTGGCCGGCACCGCGATCCTGCTCGTCGACGATGGCTTTGCTCTTCGGCCGCTTCGCGCCCGAGACCTACCGCGCGGGCCGCTTCTAGCCGCGCCGTCCGTCAGCGCGTGCGCCGGAAGGGATAGGCGAGCTGGCTCCAGTAGTCGGCGGGCACCGCCGCGCCGGCGAGGCCGTAGGCCTCGGGCCAGCGGTCGCGCGGCAGGTACTGCGTGCCGAAGATCCGGTCGATCACCGGCAGGTGCACGGCGAAGTTGACGTCCACCGGCTCGACCGCGTGATGCCAGTGGTGGTACTGGGGCGTGGCCAGGAGGTGGCGGACCGGCCCGAACCGCCAGCTCACGTTGGCGTGGATCAGCACCGCCTGGAACGACACGAAGAGCACGTACGCGAAGACCGCGCCCTGGGCGAAGCCGAGCACGTAGAGCGGCACGAACGACAGCCCGCGCGTCACCACGATGTCCACCAGGTGCAGGCGCGAGCCGGCCAGCCAGTCCATCTGCCGGCTCGAGTGGTGGATCGCGTGGAAGCGCCAGAGCCAGGGCACCTGGTGGAAGAGACGGTGCACCGTGTACTGGGTGAGATCGGCGACCAGCAGGACCTCGACGAACTGCAGCGCCAGCGGCTGCGCGGCCACCGCAGCTTTGCAGCTCCGGGGCCACCGCCCAGCGGAAGAAGATCGCGGCGGGCGCCATGGTCAGGAACACGGTGAGCTGCACGAGCAGATGGCTCACCCCGAAGTGCCAGAGGTCCGTCCGCCACTCGGGCCGGAAGATCGGCTGCTGGCGCAGCCGGCCGAAGAGCAGCTCGATCGGCACGAAGATGGCGGAGAGCAGGAAGAGATCGAGCAGGAACCAGTCGAGGCCCACGTGGCTCCCGCGCGCCACCGGCGTGGCCACCGCCACCTCGGAGCCCGCCCATGAGCGTGGCCAGCAGCGCCAGCCCGGCCCCGGTGAGGCCCAGCGCCTTGCGGCGCTTCAGGAAGATGCTCAGCAGGCCGAGGACAAAGGCCACCCCGAGCGTGATCTTGATCGTGGTCCGCACGATCTCCATCGGATAGACGTCGCGCAGCGCGGGCGTGGTGAGGACGGCGGGAAACCAGAGGCAGAGCACCGCCCCGAAGGCGAGCGCGCCCAGCACCGCCGAGAGCACGCCGGTGACCCAGCCGAGGACGCCGATCCGGCTCGCCATGCTCTTTCGATCGTAGCGCCCCGGCCGGTCTGTCTCCAAATCGACCGCGGGTGGTATGGTGTGGGGCCATGACCACCCTGCTGATGCTTCCCGCCCCAGACCGCGACGACCCGCGCCTGGGCCGCGCGCGTGCGCGCCGCCCTGCCCGAGCTGACCGTCGTCGTCGCAGAGGACGAGGCGCAGGCCGCGCGCGAGATCGGCCGCGCCGAGGCCGCCTTCGGCACGCCGACGCCGGCGCTGCTCGCGCCAGGCCGGCCGGCTCCGGTGGCTGCAGGCGCCGCAGGCCGCGCCGCCCGCCGGCTACTACCACGACGAGCTGATCGCGCACCCGGTGGTGGTCACCAACTTCCGCGAGATCTACAACGACCACATCGGCGCGCACATCATGGCCTTCGTGCTGGCCTTCGCGCGCGGGCTCCACCACTACCTGCCGCTCCAGCTCCGGCGCGAGTGGAAGCCCGCGCCGTCCGATACCGGCGTGGTGCACCTGCCCGAGGCCACCGCGCTGATCGTGGGCGTGGGCGGCATCGGCAGCGAGGCGGCGCGGCTGGCGGAGGCCTTCGGCATGCGCGTGATCGGCATCGACGCGCGGCGGCGCGATGCGCCGCCCGGCGTGTCCAAGCTCGACGGCCCGGACGCGCTCGACAGCCTCCTCCCCGAGGCCGACTTCGTCATCCTCACGGTGCCGCACACGCCGGAGACCCAGGGCTTCATGCATCGCGCGCGCTTTCAGCGCATGAAGCGGAGCGCGTTCTTCATCAACATCGGGCGGGGCCTGACCACGCGGCTCGACGACCTGGTCGCGGCCCTGCGGGCCGGGGAGATCGCGGGCGCCGCGCTCGACGTCTTCGAGCAGGAGCCCCTGCCCGCCGATCACCCGCTCTGGACGACCCCGAACGTGCTGATCACCCCGCACACCGCGGGCTACGGTCCCTATCTCGACGATCGCCGCTGCGAGATCCTGCTCGACAACTGCCGCCGCTTCCTGGCCGACCAGCCCCTTCGCAACGTGGTGGACAAATCCCGCTGGTTCTAGTCCGGGGTCAGGTCTTGAAATACGACATTCTTCTGGCGAGTGAGAAACGGACGGGGAGAGAAATGTCGTAATTCAAGACCTGACCCCGGGCTAGGCGCCCCAGGCTAGGCGCTGGCGGGGGCGGGCTGGGCGTTGCGGCGGACCTGGACGACGGTGGCGATGGTGAAGAGCATCAGGATGCCGACCGCGACGAAGAGCAGACGCGGGTCACCGTGGTCGAGGAGCCAGCCGAAGGCGAGCGGCGTGAGGCAGGCGCCCAGGTCGAGCCCGGAGTAGACGAAGCCGAACACCTTGCCGGAGGCGCCCGGCGGCGTGGCCGACCGCACCAGCATGTCGCGCGAGGGCCCGGTCGCCCCGTGGCAGAGACCGGTCAGCGCCGAGCACGATCGGCAGCATCGCCGGGGCCAGCGCGCCGGTAGCCAGCAGCATCATGAATCCGGCGGCCGTGATCAGCCCCGCCACCGCGACGATATCGTGCCGCCGCGTGCGGTCGGCCAGCAGGCCGCCGGCCAGGATGCCCGCGGCCCCACCCACCAGGAACGCGGTCAGCGCACCGGTGGCCACCGACAGCGGCGTGTCGTAGATCCGCATCAGCGTGGTGACGCCGAAGGTCTGCAGACCGATCAGCGCGGTGGCGATCAGCGCGAAGTAGGCGAACGCGGACAGGATCGGCGCGGTCAGCAGCAGGCGCACCCCGTATCCCGTCGTGCTCCGGGCCCGCTCCGCCGGCCGCCCGCCCGTGAAGGCGCGAAGCTGCGTCGCCAGCACCGCGACCACCGCCAGCCCGGCCGCGCCCACCGTCACCAGCGCCACGCGCCAGCCGAAGTGCGCGGTGAGGCCGACCACCACGATGGGCGCCACCGCCCAGCCGAGATTGCCGGAGATCGAGTGCACGCTGTAGCCGCGCCCGATCCGCCGCGGGTCCACCGACGCGTTCAGGATCGAATAGTCCGCGGGATGGAACACGCTGTTGCCGAGCCCGGCCAGCAGCGCCACCGGCAGCAGCAGCCAGTAGACCGGCACGAGACCGGCCAGCACGATCGAGGCGGAGAAGAGCGCCATCCCGCCCAGCAGGACCCGGTGCGCGCCCAGCCGATCCACCAGGAAGCCGGAGAGGGGCTGGCCGATGCCGGACGCGGCGTAGAACACGCTCATGGCGAGGCCGAGCGCCACGTACGGCACGCCCCAGACCTCCTTCAGCAGCGGGAAGAGCGGGGGCAGCGTGAGCTGGAAGAAGTGGCTGAAGAAATGGGCGGCGCTGATGAGGCCGATGACACGAACGTCATTGCGAAACCCGGGGCGGAAATCGGGACGATCGGTGGGAGCGGACACGGGAGTTCATTGTACACGACGTTCTGCTATGATTCGGCCGTCACCCAAGGAGGGCGGCCATGGACACGACCTACTCCCTCGATCAGTTCCTCGCCGACACGCGCGCCACCATCCAGACCAAGGGCATCCCGACCGGCCTGGCCGAGATCCGCGATCACCTGGAGAAGCTCCTGCACAACCCGGAGCTGCTCAAGAAGCACCTGGGAGATCCGGTGCCCTACGTCGAGCGCGCCACCATCGGCCACGATCCGGAGACCGACGTGCACGTGCTCGTCCACGCGCGCCCGAAGGCCAGCAAGTCCTCGGTGCACGACCACGGCCCCTGCTGGGTGGTCTACGGCAACTACCAGAACGCCACGCGCATGCGTCGCTGGCGCCGCCTGGACGACGGCAGCCGGCCGGGCCACGCCGAGCTCACGCTGCAGCGCGAGTTCATGAACGAGCCCGGCCACGCCGCCGCCTTCGCGGTGGGCGACATCCACTCCATCGAGTTCGGCGACGACACCTTCTTCATCCGCGTCACCGGCGGCGACGTGGAGTCCGAAGGAGACCCACCGCTTCGACGTCGACAAGCAGACCGTCGAGGTCGCCAACCGCGCGAAGGGCGAGCGGTAAGCGATCGAGGGTCGCTAAGTTAGACCTTTCCCCAGTACTGGCGGGCCGCCGGGAACACCGGCTTGCAGCGGGTGGGCTCGGTCGGGCCCTCGAGCACGTCGGCCACCCCGCGCCAGATCGCGTAGTGCGGCGTGTTGCGGTGCGCCTCGAGCGCGGCCTGGTCCTTGTAGACCTCGTAGAAGTAGTACACGTTCTCGTCCTTCTCGTCCTGCAGCACGTTGAAGCGCAGGCAGCCCGGCTCGTCCCGCTCCGAGCCCAGCGCGTCGGCCTCGATGGCCTTCAGGAACTTGTCCCGCATCGCCGCCTTGATCTTCACCTTCACCCAGATCGCGAGCATGGTCGCCCTCCCGGTTCGTAGTGGTGAATCGCCGCCGACATTAGCACGGCCCCGGCCCTCGCCGCGGCTTGCCTTGCCCATCCGGCCGTCGTAGCATCCCCGACGAGAGCCACCTCACGGGAGACCACCATGGACCCATCCTCGATCAGCGCGCTCACCTTCGACGTCTTCGGCACCGTCGTGGACTGGCGCACCAGCGTCACCCGGGAGGGCGAGGCGTTCGGCAAGCCCCGGAAGCTCTCGGTGGACTGGGCCAAGTTCGCCGACGCCTGGCGGGGCCTCTACCAGCCCGCGATGGAGGAGGTCCGCAGCGGGCGGCGCCCGTGGGCGAAGCTCGACGAGCTCCACCGCGAGAGCCTCGTGCGGCTGCTGGGGGACTTCGGCATCACCGGCGTCTCCCCGGCCGAGATCGATCACCTGAACTATGCCTGGCACCGGCTGGATCCGTGGCCCGACGCGGTCCCCGGTCTCACCCGCCTCAAGCAGCGCTTCACCCTGGCCACGCTCTCGAACGGCAACATCGCGCTCATGGTGGACATGGCCAAGCGCGCGGGGCTGCCGTGGGACGCGATCCTCGGCGCCGAGGCCGCGCGCGCGCTACAAGCCGACCCCCGAGGCCTACCTGCGCAGCGCCGAGGCCCTGGGGCTCCGCCCCGAGCAGTGCCTCATGGTGGCCGCCCACCCGGCGGATCTGGCCGCGGCGGCGCGCTGCGGCCTGCGCACCGCCTTCGTGCCGCGCCCGCTCGAGTTCGGGCCCGGCCGCCCCGGTTCGCAGCCGGAGCCGGGCAGCCGTTCGACGTGGTGGCGAGCGATTTCGTGGAGCTCGCCCTGAAGCTCGGCTGCTGATCGCATGGCCGGCTCCTCCGGTCTCTTCGATCTGAGCGGCAAGGTCGCGCTCGTCACCGGCGGCAGCCGCGGGCTCGGCCGGGCGATGGTGCTGGCCTTCGCCCAGGCCGGCGCCGACGTGATCATCGCGAGCCGCAAGCTCGCGTCCTGCGAGGCGACCGCGTCCGAGGTGCGCCAGGCCACCGGCCGGCGCGCGCTCCCGGTCGCCTGCCACGTCGGCCACTGGGGCCAGGTGGAAGCGCTCGCGGAGACCGCGTACACGGAGTTCGGCCGCGTCGACGTGCTGGTCAACAACGCGGGCATGTCCCCGCTCTACGACCGCATCGAGAACGTGACCGAGGATCTCTAGGACAAGGTGCTCGACGTGAACCTGAAGGGCCCGTTCCGGCTCACCGCGATGGTGGGCGCGCGCATGGCGGCCGGCGCGGGCGGGTCCATCATCATGGTCTCGAGCACGTCCGCGATCCGTCCCACCGCCAACGTCATCCCCTACGCGGCGGCCAAGGCCGCGCGTCAACGCGATGACCGTGGGCTTCGCCCGCGCCTTCGGGCCCGACCGTGCGCGTGAACTGCATCATGCCGGGCCCGTTCCTCACCGACATCTCGAAGGCCTGGGACCTCGAGGCGTTCCGCGAGCGCGCCCGGGCGACGATGGCGCTCGGCCGCGGGGGCGAGCCGGAGGAGGTCGTCGGCGCCGCGCTCTACTTCGCCTCGAGCCGCCTCCAGCTTCACCACCGGCGCGGTGCTCGGCATCCACGGAGGAGTCGCCTGACCCTTCCCCCGTCCGCGGTCGAGGCGCCGGCCGAGGTCGCGCCGGTCCGCCCCGGCGAGCAGCTCGACTGGGCCGCGCTCGAGGCGTGGCTGCGCCCCGCGGCTCGCCGAGGTGCTGCCCGGCCGCGCGCGGCCCTCTCGAGGTGCTCCAGTTCCCGAACGGCTCGGCCAACCTGACGTATCTGCTCCGGCTGGGCGCCTCACGAGGTGGTGCTGCGCCGGCCTCCGTTCGGCGAGATCGCGCCGGGTGCCCACGACATGAAGCGCGAGTACAAGGTGCTCTCGCGGCTCTGGCCGCACTTCGACCGGCGCCCCGCGCGGCTATCTCTTCTGCGACGACCCCGCGGTGCTGGGCGCCGACTTCTTCGTGATGGAGCGCCGCCGCGGCGAGGTCGTCCGCGACACGCTGCCGCGCCGCCCTGGGCGCGCATCCCCACGCCGGCCGCCGCACTCGCCTTCGCCCTCGTCGACGCGATGGCCGACCTCCACGCCCTCTCGCCCGCGGCGTGCGGACTCGGCGAGCTCGGCCGCCCCGAGGGCTTCGTGGACCGCCAGCTCGATGGCTGGGCCAAGCGCTGGTCGCTCGCCCGGCCCGACGACGCCACCGACGAGATGGAGCGCATCCACGCGCGCCTGGCCGCCCGCCGCCCGACGCCGAGCCGGGCGTCCATCGTCCACAACGATCTCAAGCTCGACAACTGCCAGTTCGCCCCGGAGAACCCCGACCGCGTGACCTCGATCTTCGACTGGGACATGACCACCCTCGGCGACCCGCTCGTGGACCTCGGCACCCTGCTCAACTACTGGCCCGATCCCACCGACACCGCGGCCACCCAGCGCGGGACGCGCCCGGGGCTCGCCCTCATGGGCCTGCCAACGCGCGCGGAGATCACCGCCCGCTACATCACGCGGACCGGCGTCGATCCCGGCGCGGTGAGCTGGTGGGAGGCCTTCGCGCTCTGGAAGACGGTGGTCGTCGTGGTGCAGCTCCACCGCCGCTGGGTGCGCGGCGAGTCCACCGACCCGCGCATGGCGCACATCGCCGACCGCGCCCCGTGCCTCGTGCGGGCGGCTCAGGGCGTGCTCGACGCGGCGGAGCTCTGACCGTGTACATCGTGGGCATCGACGTGGGCGGCACCTTCACCGACCTCACCGCGGTGGATGCCGAGACGGGCCGCGTGGTCGTCACCAAGGTGCCGTCGCGCCCTCGCCACGAGGCGGAGGCGGTACTGGCCGGGCTCGCGGCCCTCGGCATCGCGAGCGCGGACGTGCGCCGCCTGGTGCACGGCACCACCGTGGGCACCAATGCGGTGCTCGAGCGACGCGGGGCGCGGGTCGCCCTGCTGACCACCGGCGGCTTCCGCGACCTGATCGAGATCGGCCGCACCAAGCGGAACATTCCCGCCCTGTTCATCCCCACGTTCGTGCGGCCGAAGCCGGTGGTGGAGCGCAAGCACCGCTTCGAGGTGACCGAGCGGCTCGGCCCCGACGGCGCGGTCCTGGTCCCGCTCGACCCGGCCTCCATCGAGCGCGCGCTCGACGGCGTCATCGCCGCCGACGCGGAGGCGGTGGCGGTCTGTCTGCTCCACGCCTATCTCAATCCCGCGCACGAGCGGCTCGTGGCCGACGCGGTGAAGGGCCGCGCCCCCGGCCTGCCCGTCTCCTGCTCGGCCGACGTGGTGGCCGAGTACCGCGAGTTCGAGCGGTTCTCGACGACGGTCCTGAACGCGTACCTGCAGCCCCTCATGGAAGGCTACCTCACCTCCCTGGAGGAGCGCCTGCTCGCCACCGGCTACGCCTACGGGGTGCTCACCGTCGCCTCGAGCGGCGGCATGATGACCACCGACACCGCGCGCCGCCTGCCGATCAAGACCATCTTCTCGGGGCCGGCGGGCGGGGTGAGCCAGGCCTGCTTCGTGGGCGCGGCCGCGGGCCTCCGCGACTTCATCACCTACGACATGGGCGGGACCTCGACCGACGTGTGCCTCGTGCGCGACCTCCAGCCCCTGATGAGCGCCGACGCCATGGTGGGCGCGTTTCCGGTCAAGGTCTCTCAGATCGACATGCACACGGTGGGCGCCGGCGGAGGCTCCATCGCCTGGCTCGACGTGGACGGGAGCCTCCAGGTCGGCCCCCGGAGCGCGGGCGCCGCACCGGGGCCGGCGGCCTACGGCCAGGGCGGCACCGAGCCCGCGGTCACCGACGCCAACGTCGTGCTCGGCCGCATCGGGACGCGCCGCCGCCTGGGCGGCAGCATCGCGATCGACCCGGCGCAGGCGCGCCGCGCCGTCTCGGACCTCGCGGCGCGGATGGAGCGGCCGCTCGGCGTCGAGGCCCTCGCCGAGGGCGTCGTCACGATCGCGGTCGCGCGCATGACCTCCGCGATCCGCGAGATCTCGATCCAGCGTGGGCACGACCCGCGCGACTTCACGCTGATCGCCTTCGGGGGCGCGGGGCCGATGCACGCCCTCGCCATGGCCGAGGAGATCGGCATCCCGCGCGTTCTCGTCCCCCGCCATCCGGGCAACTTCTCGGCGCTTGGCCTGCTGGCCGCCGACATCAAGCACGACGACGTCCGGACGCGGGTGGGCCCGCTCCGCGAGCGCCTCCCCGCCCTGCGCCTGGCCTTCGCGGAGATGGAGGCCGTCGCGCGGCAGCAGCTCGAGCGCGAGGGCTTCGCGCCCGACCAGCAGAAGCTCCTGCGCTCCCTGGACCTCCGCTACCGCGGCCAGGCCTTCGAGCTCAACACCCCGGTCGCCGACCCCGACCTCCAGATAGATCGGATCGAGGCCGACTTCCACCGGCAGCATCGCGACACCTACGGGCACGCCAACCCGCAGGCCGCCGTCGAGCTGGTGAACGCGCGGCAGACCGCCTACGGCCTCGTGCCCAAGCCAGCCGCGGCGCGCCACGTCGCGCCCGGCGCGGATCTGGCGAGCGCGCTGGCCGAGCGTCGCCCGGTCTGGTTCGAGGGCCGGGCGCACGACTGCCCGGTGTGGGACCGCGACCGCCTGCCCGAGGGGGCGGAGCTTCACGGGCCCGCCATCGTGGAGGAGTTCGGAGCCACCACCGTGGTGCCGCCGGGCTGGCACGGCGCGATGGACGCCCACGGCAATCTCCGGTTCGAGCGGGAGGCCCGCGCGTGAGCGCCCCCGCGGTGGACCCGATCACGCTGGAGGTCCTGCGCGAGACCTTCTCCTCGATCGTGCGCGAGATGCGCGTGACCCTGGTGCGCACCGCCTATTCCTCGATCCTCTACGAGGGCGAGGACTTCTCCTGCGTGCTCATGGACGGTGACGCCCAGCTCGTCGCGATGTCCAAGGGCCAGGACCACCCGCTCCACATCGTGCCGATCAGCTGGTCGATGAAGTCGGTGAAGGAGAAGTTCGGCGACGACATCCACCCGGGCGACATCTTCCTGCACAACGACCCCTATACCGGCGGCACCCACCTGAACGACGTGGCCATGATCTATCCGCTCTTCGCGGACGGCCGGCTGTTCGTCTTCCCGGTGGTGCGCGCCCACTGGGGTGACGTGGGCGGGATGAGCCCGGGCAGCCTCTCCGGCGACGCCACCGAGATCTTCCAGGAAGGCGTCCGCATCCCGCCCATCCGCATCGTGGACCGCGGCGTGCCCAACCAGGCCGCGCTCGATCTGATCTTCCACAACATGCGCGGGCCGCGCGAGCGCAAGGGCGACTTCGACGCCATGATCGGCACCTGCCGCAAGGCGGCCGAGCGGGTCGAAGCGCTCGCCGCGCGCTACGGCGCCGCGGTGGTCCGGGCCGCGGTGGTGGAGCTGATGGACCGCGCCGAGCTGCGCATGCGGCGCGCGATCGGCGCCTTGCCCGACGGCCAGTACTCCTACGAGGCGCACCTCGAGGGTGGACGGACGCGCCTCGAGCCGCTGAGCATCCGCGCGCGCGTCACCGTCGCGGGCGAGGCGATCACGGTGGATCTCACCGGGACGTCGCCCCAGGCCGCCGCGCCCACCAACGTGGGCCCGGCGATGGCTCCGACCGGCGCGTTCACCATCATCAAGTCCTTCCTCGATCCCGGCACCGACGTGAACTCGGGCGCGTTTCGCCCGCTGACCGTCATCACGCCGCCCGGGACCGTGGTCAACGCCAACCCCCCGGCGCCGTGCGGGGGCATGGTCGAGGTGCAAGTACTGCGTGGAGACCGCGGTGATGGGCGCGCTGGCCCAGGCCCTGGACGGACGGGTGGCCGGCGATCTCAAGGGCGGCGGCAATCACTGCTACGTGGGCGGGCCCGATCCGCGCACGGGCGAGACGTTCATCTTCTACGAGTACCCGGCGGGCGGCACCGGCGGCTTCCACGGCGGCGACGGCAGCAACACGGTCCGCACGTGGACCGAGAGCGACATGACCACGCTCCAGCCCATCGAGGCGGTGGAGCAGCTCTATCCCGTGCTGATCGAGAGCACCTCCCTGCGCACGGACTCGGGCGGGCCGGGACAGTGGCGCGGTGGCCTCGGGCTCACGCGGGAAGTCCGCATCCTGGTGGAGTCGAGCCGGCTGTCGGTGCTCGCGGAGAAGGCGGTCCTGCCGCCCTTCGGCGTCTGCGGCGGCGGCTCGGGCGCGACCAATCGCTTCTGGGTGCGCCGCGGTGGGCAGCCGATCCAGCCCTCCCCGCTGCCCGGCAAGGTGGGCGGCTTCCCGCTCCGGCGCGACGACGTGCTCCTGATGGAGAGCTCGGGCGGCGGCGGCTTCGGCGATCCCCTCGCCCGCGAGCCGGCGGCGGTCGCCGCGGACATCGCCGAAGGCTACGTCACCCCGGCGGCCGCGGAGCGGGTCTACGGCGTGATCTGGCGCGACGGCGCGGTGGACACCGGCGCGACCCAGGCCCGGCGCGAGACGCAGCGCGCGGCCCGGCTGCGCGTGCGCCTGACGCCGGTCGGCGATCTCGACGCCGAGCGGGGCCGCCTCCTGCGGCTGGACACCGACACCGCCGCCACGCTCGACGTGGGCCCGGGCGCGATCGTGGAGCTGGTCAATCCGCGCGGTGCGCCACTGCGCGCCTGGGTCACCGCGCTCCTGCCCGGCAACGGCCGGCGCGGCGAGATCGCCCCGAACGCCCTCGCCATGCTGTCCCCCCGCGACGGCGAGCTGATCGAGATTCGCGCGGTGCACTCCGGGGTGCTCGGCCCAGCCGATCCGGGCGGCGCGTGACGCCCGTTCTTACCGCGTAGGAACGCCTCACCTCGCAGCAGCGTAGGGCTGGCCGGGGGCCCGGCCCTCGCCCGACCGGCCACGCGACGACTCGTTGCGCGACGGCACGTCACTTGCTCAACTGTTCCTGGATGAATCGCCTTGCCATCGCGCGCGCGCTCAGCGAGACGGCCGACCTGCTCGCCCTCACCGCCCACGAGCCGTTCCGCGCCCGCGCGTACGAGCGCGGCGCCCGGGTGCTGGAGCGCCTGACCGACCCGGATTTCGAGCGCCTCGTGGCCGAAGACCGGCTGACGACGCTGGCCGGCATCGGGACGGGTTTGGCCGCGGTCATCGCCGACCTGGCCCGCGGCGGCCGTTCGGAGACCCTCGAGAAGGTCCGTGGCGCGCTCCCCGCCGGAGCGCGCGAGCTCGGCCGGATCCCGAACCTCGGGCTCCGCAAGATCCAGGCGCTCCACGCCGCGCTGGGCGTCGAGACCGTCGAGGCCCTGCGGGCCGCCTGCGAGGCGGGGCGGGTGCGAACCGTGAAGGGCTTCGGCGAGAAGACCGAGCAGCGCATCCTCGAGAGCATCCGGGCCCTCGATACCAGCGCGACGGAGACGAAGGCGCCCAGTCGCGTGCTGCTGCCCCACGCCCTCGACGTGGCCGAGCGGGTGCTCGCCCACCTGCGCGCGATCCCCGGCGTGACCGCGGCGGAGGTGGCCGGCGACCTGCGCCGGTGGACGGAGACGGTGGATCGCCTCGTCGTCGTGCTCGCCTCGCGCAAGCCCGACGCGGCCCTCGATGGCGCGCTCTCCTCTCCACTGCTGGTCTCTCGCGGCACGCGCGACGGGCTGACCGCGCGCGCCACGCTCGTGGCCGGTCTCCCGATCGAGCTGCGCGTGACCACGCCCGATCGTTGGGCCGCGGCCCTCCTGTCCGCCACCGGCTCCGACGCGCACCTCCGCGCCCTCGAGCCCCTCGCCCGGGAGCGAGCCGTGGACCTCGAGCGCGCGGCCGGCCAGGACGAGGCGCAGCTGTACCGACGTCTGGGCCTGCCGTACATTCCGCCGGAGCTGCGCGAGGGCGCGGGCGAGGTGGAGGCCGCGCGCGCGGGCACCCTGCCGCAGGACCTCGTCGCGCTCGACGACGTGCACGGCCTCGTCCACTGCCACACCGACTACTCCGACGGCCGCCACACCATCGAGGAGATGGCGCGCGCCGCCGACCGGCTCGGCATGAGCTACTTGACGATCACCGACCACTCCCCGACCGCGTTCTACGCCAACGGCCTCGACGCGGACCGGCTCCGCACCCAGTGGGACGAGATCGCGCGCGTGCAGGAGCGGGTGTCGGTCCGTCTGCTCCGGGGCACCGAGTCCGACATCCTGGCCGACGGCGCGCTCGACTACCCCGACGCCATCCTCGAGCGGCTCGACGTGATCATCGCGAGCATCCACGCGCGGCACCGCATGGATGCCGATCGCATGACCGAGCGGATCATTCGAGCGATGAAGCACCCGTGCTTCAAGATCTGGGGGCACGCCCTCGGCCGTCTGATCCTGTCGCGCCCGCCGGTCCCGGCCCGCGTCGAGGAGATCCTCGACGTGATCGCGGACTCACGCGCGGCGATCGAGATCAACGGGGACCCCCACCGGCTCGATCTCGAGCCGCGGTGGGTCCGCGCCGCCCGGGAGCGCGGCATCCGCTTCGTCATCTCCACCGACGCGCACGCCACCGGCGAGCTCCGTAACCTCCGCTACGGCGTGGCCATGGCCCGCCGCGGCTGGGTCCGCCGGGGCGAGGTGCTCAATACCCTCGACGCCGACGCCTTCGTCCGCGCGGTGGCTCCGACGGGCGCCCGGCGGACGCGCCCCCGTCGGCCCCAGGCCGCGGGCCGATGAGTGTGCCCGAGCGCGTCTTCCTCCTCTCCCCGGCCCACTGCGGCGGCGAGCGGGCCGGCCTGCTCTTCCGGGAGGGCGCGGACTTCGATCTGGCCCGTCGCGTCCGTCGCCCGCCCGGGGTGCCGCTGGGAGAGGTCTTCTCGTTCCTGAGCGGCCTCTACTTCCGCGGCAAGCTCGCCTACGCACAGACGTTCGCCCGGCCGCCCGCCGGACTGGCCGGCGTGTACGTGATCACGCCGAACGAGGGCCTCCGTCGGGCCGACGAGCCGGTGGACCTGGCACGCCTCCGCGCCTTCGCGCAGGTGGACATCGACGCCGACGACGTCCGCTACCACCGCCCGCTGCGGCGCGACGCCCGACGCCTCGCCGCGGCGCTCGCGCCCTCGGCCGAGGCCGTCCTGCTCGGCAGCGTGGCCACCGGCAAGTACGTCGATCCGCTCACCGAGGCTCTCGGTGACCGGCTGCGCTTCCCGTCCGACTTCGTCGGCCGGGGCGACATGAGCCGGGGCGGCCTGCTCCTGCGCTGCGTGCGGGCCGGGCGAGAGCTGGCCTACGTGTCGGTGACGGGGGCGGAGCGACGCGGCAGCCGGCCGGCCCGGCTCGAGCGCCTGCGATGAGCCCGCGTCCCCTGGCGAAGCGGCGCGCCACGCGGCCGGCGGCGGGCGCTCCCGTGCGGCTGCTCCCGCGCGACACCGACACGGTGGAGGCGCGCATCGGCGGCCGCTCGGTCACGCTGACCAACCTGCGCAAGCCCTTCTGGGCGGACGAGGGCATCGTCAAGCGCGACCTGCTCCAGTACTACTTCGACGTGGCTCCGGCGCTGCTGCCCCACCTGAAGGACCGCGCGATGGTGATGAAGCGATACCCGGGCGGTGCGGGCGCCCCGTTCTTCTTCATGAAGCGCGCGCCCTCGCCGCGGCCTCCCTGGATCGAGACCTGCGCCATCGAGCACGGCTCCGGCAGCGTGATCGATTTCCCGATGGTCCAGGACGTGGCCTCGCTCCTCTGGGTGGTGAACCTGGGCTGCATCGACCTGAATCCCTGGTACGCGCGCTGCGACGACACCGACCGCCCCGACTACCTGCACTTCGATCTCGACCCGGTCAAGGGCGCCGACTTCGAGCAGGTGCAGCAGACCGCACTGGTCCTGCGGGAGGCCCTCGACGGGCTCAAGATGCCGAGCTACCCGAAGTCCACCGGCTCGCGCGGGATCCACGTCTACGTGCCGATCGTCCGGGGACCGACCCAGAAGCAGGTGTGGGGCGTGGCCAAGGCCCTCGCCCAGGCGCTCGCCACCGCGCGTCCGGGCCTGATCACCGCCGAGTACCGCATCGCGAAGCGGCCGGTGGGCCGGGTGCTGGTGGACTACAACCAGAACGCCTGGGGGCGCACCCTCGCCTCGGTCTACTCGGTGCGGCCGCGGCCGCGCGCGCCCGTCGCGGCGCCGGTCACGTGGCGGGAGGTGGAGCACGGCTTCCGGATCGAGGACTTCCGAATGGACAACATGGCCGCCCGCATCGCCCGCCACGGCGATCTGTTCAAGCCCCTGCTGGCGCGGACCGGCCGCTTCCGCCTCGAGCGCCTGCTGTGAGCCTGCCGCTCGCGCCGCCCTACGCGCCGATGGAGGCGCGGCTCGTGGACGAGATCCCGGACGGTCCCGGCTGGCAGTACGAGCCCAAGTGGGACGGCTTCCGCTGCCTCGCCTTCCGCGACGGCGACCGGATCGAGCTCCAGTCGAAGAACGGCCAGCCGCTGGCTCGCTACTTCCCGGAGGTGGTCGCGCACCTGCGCGCGCTGCCCGCCCGCTCCTTCGTCCTCGACGGGGAGATCGTCATCCCGCTGGACGGCCGCCTGTCCTTCGACGATCTCCTCCAGCGCATCCACCCGGCCGCGAGCCGGATCGAGCGGCTCTCGCGGGAGCGCCCCGCGGTGCTCATCGTCTTCGACCTGCTGGTGGACGCGTCGGGCCAGGCGCTCGTCGATCGCCCGCTCCTGGAGCGCCGGCGGCGCCTGGAAGCCTTCGCGGCCAAGGCGCTCGCCGGTCGCGACGACGTCCGGCTCTCCCCCGCCACGGAGGACGCGGCCCAGGCGCGCGCCTGGCTCGACATGGCGGGCGGTACGCTCGACGGCATCGTGGCCAAGCGGCTCGACCTGCCCTACCAGAGCGGCGAGCGGACCGGCATGCAGAAGGTGAAGCGCCGCCGCACGGTCGATTGCGTGGTGGGCGGCTTCCGTCTCGCATCGGGCTCGCGGGTGGTGGGCTCGCTCCTCCTCGGCCTCTACGACGCGGACGGGCTGCTCCATCACGTCGGCTTCACGTCCGGCTTCCCGGCCGCCGCCCGCACGACGCTCCTGGCCAAGCTCGAGCCCCTGATCAAGCCGCCCGGATTCACGGGCCGCGCGCCGGGCGGGCCCAGCCGATGGAGTACCGAGCGCTCGGCGGAATGGGAGCCGCTCGAGCCCAAGCTGGTCGTCGAGGTGAGCTACGACCACTTCACGGGAGATCGCTTCCGTCACGCCACCCGCTTCCTGCGCTGGCGGCCCGACAAGGCGCCGCGCCAGTGCACCCTCGACCAGGTCGCGCTCAGTAGCCGCGAGCCCGGTCTACCAGGTTCAGCAGCGGCGCGCCAGCCAGGAAGCGCCGCAGGTTCTCCGCGAAGAGCACCGAGCACTTCTCGTCGTAGCTCGGCAGGAAGCCGGAGACGTGGGGGGAGACGATGACGTTGTCCACCGCGTAGAGCGGGTGCCCCGCGGGAGGCGGCTCCTCGCCGAAGACGTCCACCGCCGCGCCCGCGATCCGGCCGTCGCGCAATGCGCGGGCCAGCGCCGCCTCGTCCACGCTGGCGCCGCGCCCCACGTTGATGAAGAACGCGGAGGGCTTCATGCGGGCGAGCGCCCGCTCGCCGACCAGGCCCCGGGTCTCGGGCGTCAGCGGCGCGCACAGCACGACCACGTCCGAGCGCTCCAGCAGCGCGTCGAGCCGGTCGTGGCCGAGCCACTCGTCGGGCAGCGTGCCCTCCGGATCGCCGGTGCCGGGCAGCGCGTAGCCGTCGTCGGCCCGCTGCGCCGGATTGCGCTTGGTCACGAGCACGCGCATGCCGAACGCGGCCTTGGCGATGCGCGCCAGCTCGCGCCCGATGCTGCCGTAGCCGATGATGCCGAGCGTCGCCCCACGCACCTCCGCGGGCACGAACAGCTCCCAGCGCCGCTCGTCGGGCGGCCAGCCCCCGCGCCGCTGCCACTCCACCATGCGGGGCACCCGGTGGGCCAGGGCCAGCAGCATGGTCACCGCGTACTCCGCGATCGTGGCCGCGTGCACGCCGCTGGTGGTGGTCAGCGGGATCGCGGTCTCCGTGTAGAGCGGATGGTCGGCGAGCCCGTTGACCCCGGCCATGTGCAGCTGCACCCAGCGCAGCCCGGGAGCCCGCGAGAGATCGCGGGGCGGCGCGCCCGCGTAGAGGACGTCGGTCCTGGCGTAGTCCGCGGCGTCCGGATCGGCCTGCGACACCGCGATCTCGGGGGACACCGCGCGCAGCCGGTCGAGCTGGCCCTGGTCGAAGCGCATGGTCACGAGGACGTTGAGCATGAGCGCTATCCTACTATCTTCTTTGACTTGCGCCACGGACGGGGATACCCTCGCCCTGCTCGAATCATGGACGGCGGCGCGACCCGCGCCACTCAAAGAGGAGGCCTCATGCGCGACCGGCTCAAGCGACTGATATCCACCCTGCTGGGCACTCTCCTGGCCACCGGCTTCGCCGTCGGCGCCGGGCCGGCCGAGGCCCAGAACACGATCAAGATCATGTACACGGACCCGCTGTCGGGCCCCTTCGCGCAGGTCGGCGACCAGAACCTGCAGCAGTTCAAGTACATCATCGACTACATCAACGGCCGCGGCGGGGCGCTCGGGCGCAAGTTCGAGCTGGTCTCCTTCGACAACAAGTCGCAGCCCTCCGAGGCGCTGCTCGCGCTGAAGGCGGCCACCGACCAGAACATCCCGGTGATCATGCAGTGCTCGGGCTCCAACATCGCGGCCGCCCTCATCGAGGGCGTGGACAAGCACAACGAGCGGAACCCGACCAACCGGATCGTCTACGTCAACTGCGGCGCGGTGGCCACCGAGCTCACCAACGAGAAGTGCAGCTACTGGCACTTCCGGATGGACGCGCACGTGGGCATGAAGGCCGAGACCATGGTGCGCGCCCTGCCCAAGGACGTGAACAAGGTCTACCTGCTCAACCAGGACTACCTGTTCGGCCAGTCGGTGCAGCGCGACGTGAAGACCTTCCTCACCAAGCTCCGGCCCGACGTCAAGGTGGTGGGCGACGAGTTGATCCCGCTCGGCAAGGTGAAGGACTTCTCGCCCTACATCACGAAGGTCAAGGCCTCGGGCGCCCAGGCCCTGCTCACCGGCAACTGGGGACCCGACATGACGCTGCTGATCAAGGGCGGCATGGACGCGGGCCTCGACATCCGCTACTACACGATGTACGCCCACCTGGGCGGCGGCGCGACCGCCATCGGCCCCGCCGGCAACGGCAAGGTCCGCTCGGTCATGGCCTTCCACGAGAACATCGCGGTGGAGACCAACAAGCCCGACACCGAGGGCTGGACCAAGCAGTTCCGCTCCACCCACGACTTCGACTTTTACGCGGGCGGCTTCCGCACCATCTTCGAGTTCCTCCAGGCCGCGATGAACAAGGCGGGCTCCGCCGATCCGGTCAAGTTCGCGGCCGCCCTGGAGGGCCTGACCATCACCGACATGCTCGGCCACCAGGTCACGATGCGGAAGGCCGACCACCAGATCCTGAGCGAGTACTTCGTCGGGGTCTTCACCAAGGGCGTGAAGTACGACTCGGAGAAGACCGGGCTCGGCTGGAAGACGGAGACCACCGTCCTGCCCAAGGACCTCGACCAGCCCAATACCTGCAACATGAAGCGGCCGTCGTCGTAGCGCTCAGGAACTAGGAGGCCCCTCACCCCGGCCCTCTCCCCTCTCACCCAACCCTCTCACCGAAGGGGAGAGGGCAGGGTGAGGGGGCGAGGGAGCAGGTGTGGGAAGGCTCTTTCATATGGAAGTCCTCCTCGTCTCGCTGCTCAACGGCCTCGTCTACGGCATGCTGCTCTTCATGCTGGCGAGCGGCCTCACCCTCATCTTCTCGATGATGGGCGTGCTCAACTTCGCCCACGCCAGCATGTACATGCTGGGCGCCTACTTCGCATACTCGGTGAGCCGGGTCACCGGCTTCTGGCCCGCCCTGGTCCTGGCCCCCGCCATCTGCGGCCTCCTGGGCGCGCTCATCGAGATGTACGCGCTTCGCCGCGTGCACAAGAACGGCCACATCGCAGAGCTGCTCTTCACCTTCGGGCTGGCCTTCATCATCGAGAAGGGCGTGCAGATGGCGTGGGGCCTGCTGCCGGTGCCCTACCGCGTGCCCGCCCTGCTGGACGGCCCCCTCTTCACGATCTACGGCTCGAACTTCCACGCCTACCGCGGCTTCATGCTGCTGATCTCGGCGCTGATGTTCGTGGCGATCTGGCTCCTCCTGACGCGCACGCGCATCGGCCTCGTCATCCAGGCGGCCCTGACGCATCCCGAGATGGTGGGCGCCCTCGGCCACAACGTGCCCCGCGTGTTCACGATCGTGTTCGCGGGCGGCTCGGCCCTGGCCGGCCTGGCCGGCGTGATCGGGGGCAATTTCCTCGTGACCGAGCCGTCCATGGCGATCACGATGGGCCCGATCGTGTTCGTGGTGGTGGTGTTCGGCGGCCTGGGCTCGCTCGCGGGCTGCTTCATCGCCTCGCTGATCATGGGCCTGGTGCAGACCTTCGCGGTGGTCCTGGACGTGTCGTTCGCGGACCTGCTGGCCCGGGTCGGGCTCCCGGTGACGTCCGCCACGCCGCTGGCCGAATTCCTGACGATCCCGCTGCCCCGCGTGGGCGCGCTCCTGCCCTACCTCATGCTGATCCTCGTGCTGCTCGTGAAGCCGCGCGGCCTCATGGGCACCCGCGACACATGAGCGAGCCGATCGCCCAACCCGCCGCCCGCACTCTGGGCGCGTCGCAGACCCTCGGCTTCCTCGGCCGGCAGTGGCCGTGGCTGATCGCCCTCCTGGTAGCACTGCTGGTGCCGTATCTCTCCTACGACTGGAGCACCGGGCGGCACTCCGGCTTCATGGTGTCCATGCTGAGCCAGATGGGCATCATGATCATCTTCGCGCTCAGCTACAACATGCAGATGGGCCAGACCGGGCTGCTCTCGTTCGGCCACGCGGTCTTCCTGGGGCTGGGCGGCTACGTCACCGCGCATACCCTGAACGCGGTGAAGGCGGGCACGTTCTGGCTGCCTCTCGAGCTGACGCCCCTCGCGGGCGGCCTCGGCGGCCTCGTCTTCGCGATCCTCTTCGGTTACTTCGCCACCAAGCAGCGCGCCACCGCCTTCGCCATGATCACCCTCGGCATCGGCGAGCTCGTCACCTCGTGCGCGCTCATGTTCCAGACCTTCTTCGGCGGCGAGGGCGGCGTCAGCACCAATCGCATGATTGGACGTAGCGTGTTCGGGGTGGGCTACGCGCAGCCGCTGCAGGTCTACTACCTGATCGTGGCCTGGACGGTGGTCGCGGTGGCCTTGATGCTGCTCCTCACGCGCACCCCGCTCGGGCGCATGGCCAACGCGTGCCGGGACAACTTCGAGCGCGCGCAGTTCGTGGGCTACGACCCGCGCATGGTGCGCTTCGTCCAATTCTCCCTCTCCGGATTCTTCGCGGGCATCGCGGGGGCGCTCTACACCCTGACCTACGAGATCGTCACCTACGACACGGTGGGCGGGGGCATGGCCGCCAACGCGCTGCTCATGACCTACATCGGCGGCGTCGGGGCCTTCGCGGGGCCGGTCATCGGCGCGGTCCTGATCGTGCTGCTCCAGAGCTGGGTGAGCCTGCTCTCCAACTCGTGGCTGGTCTACGCGGGCGTGCTGTTCATCATGATGGTGACCTTCGCCCCGGGCGGCATCGCGGGCCTCGTCATGATGCACCAGCCGATCTGGCGCGCGGGCCGCCTCGGGCGCCTGGCCGGCCCCTACGCCCGCCTGGTCGTTCCCACGCTCCTCGTGGTGGTCGGCTTCGTGCTCGCGATCGAGCTCTGCTCGTTCCTCACCATCGGCGCGGCCCAGGGCAAGAGCCTGACCCTCTCGGGCGTCACGGTGGACCCGCGCAGCGCCACGCCCTGGATCGCCGCCGTCCTGCTGCTGGCCGCGGGCGGTCTCTGGCTACGCGGGGAGATGCGCCGGATCGGCGCCGCGTGGGGCGCGGTGACCGAGGAGATCAAGGCGATGGGGACGCGGGCATGAGCGCTCCCGTCGCGGCGCCTGCCCTGCGCCTGACCGACGTGCACAAAAGCTTCGGGCCCACCGCGGTCATCATGGGCGTGAGCCTCGACGTGGCCCGGGGCTCGCGTCACGCCATCATCGGGCCCAACGGCGCGGGCAAGACCACGCTGTTCAACCTGATCAGCGGGCGCTTCCCGGTCTCCTCGGGCGCGATCGAGCTGAACGGCCGGCGCCTCGACGGCCTGGCCCCGCACGAGATCAACCGGCGCGGCCTCTCCCGGAGCTTCCAGGTCACCTCGATCTTCGCGCGCATGACCGTGTTCGAGAACATCCGCTGCGGGCTCCTGTGGTCGCGGGGCTACCGCTACTCGTTCTGGCACCTGCTGGGCGGCGAGCGCGCCCTGAACGAGGCGGCCGCGCGCCTGCTCGCCGACGTGAATCTGGAAGCACGCCGGGACGTGCCCGCGGGCCTCCTCTCCTACGCCGAGCAGCGCGCGCTCGAGATCGGCATCACGATCGCGGGCGGCGCCGACACCATCCTGCTCGACGAGCCCACCGCGGGCATGAGCCGCAGCGAGGCCGATCACGCGGTCGCCCTGATCCGCCGCGTGACCGCGGGCAAGACGCTCGTGATGGTCGAGCACGACATGAGCGTGGTCTTCGACGTGGCCGACGTGGTGACCGTGCTGGTCTACGGCCAGGTCATCGCGTCCGGGCCGCCCGCCGAGATCCGGGCCAGCCGCGCGGTGCAGGAGGCCTATCTCGGGGTCCCCGCGGAGATCGCCTGATGCGAGCCTTCCGATGCTGACCGTCCGCGATCTCCACGCCTTCTACGGCAAGAGCCACATCCTGCAGGGCGTGCACCTCGAGGTGCGCGCGGGCGAGATCGTGAGCCTGCTCGGGCGCAACGGCGTCGGCCGCTCCACCACCTGCAAGGCGATCATGGGGCTGGTCGAGCCGGTGGGCGAGGTCCTGTGGAAGGGCAAGAGCCTGGTCGGGCTGCGCCCGGACCAGATCGCCCACGCGGGCATCGGCTACGTGCCGGAAGACCGCCAGGTCTTCCCCACCCTGACCGTGCGCCAGAATCTCGAGCTCGGCCAGAAACGCGCGGGACGGTTCGGCCGCTGGTCGTTCGACGACATGTTCGCGCTCTTCCCGCACCTGCGTGAGCGGCAGGACAACCTGGCCGGCGTACTGTCGGGCGGCGAGCAGCAGATGCTGACCATGGGCCGCACCCTCATGGGCGACCCCGAGCTGGTCATCATCGACGAGCCCACCGAGGGGCTCGCCCCGATGCTGGTCACCCAGGTGGGCCGGTTCCTCGACGAGATCGCGAGCCGCGGGGTCTCGATCCTCCTGGTCGAGCAGAAGCTGACGATCGCGCTCAAGATCTCGCACCGCGTGTACGTGATGGGCCACGGGCGTATCGTGTTCGATGGGACGCCCGCCGACCTGGCCGCCAACGCGGCGGTGCGCAGAGAGAACCTGGAAGTCTGACCTGAGGAGCGACCATGAAGAGCCCACGCAAGGGATTCAAGCAGATGGTGGACGAGGCCAAGTCGCGCATCAAGACCATCAGCCTCGAGGAGGCCAAGGGCCGTCTCGGCAGCGACCGGGTCGTGTTCGTCGACCTCCGGGACGTCCGCGAGCTGGAGCGCGAGGGCATGATCCCCGGCGCCTTCCACTGCCCGCGCGGCATGCTCGAGTTCTGGGTGGATCCGGACAGCCCGTATCACAAGGACGTCTTCGCCGCCGCCGACAAGGAGTTCGTCTTCTACTGCAACGGCGCGTGGCGCTCGGCCCTGGCCACCGACGTGGCCCAGCAGATGGGCCTCGAGGCGGTCGTGGAGATGGACGGCGGCTTCGCGGAGTGGAAGAAGAAGGGCTACCCGGTCGCGGAGAAGCCCCGGAAGGGCTAGATCCGCGGGGCGCCCGACGGCGCGACCGGCTCCCGCTCGGCGGCCGACTCCTCCAGAGACGTGTCCTGATCGGTCGCGACGATCTCCACCACCACGCCGGTCCCCGGCACCATGCGAATGCTCTTGAGCATGACCTCGTCGAGGCCCATCGCCTGTGCCCCGCGCACTGCCCGTCCCAGCGCGCTCGCGGCCGCGGCCTTCACGCCTTCTTCCGTCACGTCGTCGCCGACCGGGGCCACCGTGGTGATCGCGGCCATCGCGGCGAGCGCCGGCGCCGCCGATCCGATCATCGCTCCCAGCATCACCGCGCCCATCGCCAGCCCCGTCGTGATCCGTCGAGTCATCGTCGCTCCTCCTCGGTGCCGCGTCTTGGGGCCGGACATCGCAAAGGCCGTGCCCGCGCGGAAAGCCCACGAGATCAGTCGCTTGTCGCCCCGCGCCACGCGCGCCCCCCATCGGAGCGGAACGCCTTACCGTGTTGATTCGACCGATCCACGGCGACCGGCCCTGGAGCAGCGCGTGGTAGCATCGGAGCCATGACGCCCAACGACGACGCGCATCCGGACCAGCATCCCGAGGTTCTCCCGGCCCAGATCCCGCAAGGGCCGACGATCGAGCAGCCGGCCAAGCTGATCCGCATCGCGTCGATGATCCGCGAGATGCTCGCGGACGTCCGCCAGTCCAAGCCGGACGAGGCGGGACGGCAGCGCGTGCGCGAGGTCTACCAGCGGGCGCTCGCGGGGCTCAAGGAAGGCGTGTCGAAGGACCTGCAGGACGAGCTCGACACGCTCACGATCCCGCTCGACAGCAGCTCGACCGAGTCCGAGATCCGGCTGGCTCAGGCCCAGCTCGTCGGCTGGCTCGAGGGACTCTTTCAGGGGATCCAGGCCGCGCTGTGGACGCAGCAGATGCAGGCGCGGGCCGAGATCGAGGAGATGCGCCGGCACCGCGGACTGCCCCCGGCGCCCGGAGACCCTCTCCGGGAGCCGGGGCAGTACCTGTAATTTTGGGTATTACGCGGTAACTCTTTCCTCATCCCGGATAATGGCATCCTCACTGGGCGTGACCTTCACGCCGTGGGCCGGGAACTGTAGAAGGTGCCGAACTCCTTCGGTTTTCGCATCCGGCTCCGTCCGAAACGCGACTTCGTAAGCGCAATGGGTGCAGCTCATCAGGTAGGTCGGCATCGGTCCCTCCTCTGGGTTCCGAGATGGGACGCAAGAGGGATGCCATCGCCGCCCGCGCCCCGCGATGCTAGACTCCGACTCACATGACCAGCCTCCTGATCACGAACGTACGCATCCTGGACGGCTCCGGCCGCGAGCCGTTCCCGGGCGCGGTACGCGTGGACGGCAACCAGATCGCCGACGTCACGAAGGAGCCGGCGACGCCGCGCCCCGGCGAGCGCGTCCTCGACGGCCGCGGGGCCACGCTGATGCCCGGCCTGATCGAGCCGCACGCGCACCTCAGCTTCGCCGACATCACGTCGTACGAGATGACGCGCCTGCCGCCGGAGGAGCACCTGCTCGCCACCCTTCGCAACGCGCGCACCATGCTGGACGCCGGCTACACGAGCGCGCTCTCCGCCGCGGCGGCCAAGCCGCGCCTCGACGTGGTGGTCAAGCGCGAGATCGAGGCGGGCCGCTTCCCCGGCCCGCGCCTGCTCGCCAACGGGCCCGAGATCACCGTGACCGGCGGCCTGGGCGACACCAACCTGCTCCACCTGCCGCACCACGAGACACCGACCTTCTGCTGGGTGGCCGACGGCCCCGACGCGATCCGCCGGGTCTGCCGGCTGCTCGCCCGCGAAGGCGTGGACCTGCTCAAGCTGAATCTCTCGGGTGATCTCGGCACGTCGGCGTGGTCGTCCGAGCTGACGCCCATGGCCCCAGCCGAGGTCGCGGCGGCCATGGAGGTGGCGCGGGCGGGCGGGCTCCGCGTGTGCGCCCATTGCCGGAGCGGCGACTCGGTGCGCATGGCCGTCGAGCACGGCATCGAGATCATCTACCACGCCAACTACTGCGACGAGGCCGCGCTCGACGCGCTCGAGGGTGCCCGCGAGCGCGTCTTCGTGGCGCCCGCGCTCGGCATCACCTACAACCTCACCCAGGCCCACGGCCAGTGGGGCGTGACTCCGGAGCGCGCGGAGGGCTTCGAGCGCGAGCTGGCCGCCACCGTGGAGACCATCGCCCGCATGCGCACGCGCGGCATCCGCGTGCTGCCGGGCGGCGACTACGGCTTCGTGTACACGCCTCACGGCACCTACGCGCGCGATCTCTGGCTCTTCGTCAAGGTCCTCGGCTACTCCCCGATGGAGACGCTGGTGGCCGCCACCAGGCTGGGCGGCGAGATCATGGGTTTTCCCGGCGAGCTGGGAGTCGTCAAGCCGGGCGCCCTCGCCGATCTCCTGCTGGTGGACGGCGATCCGCTCGCCGACATCGCGATCCTGCAGGACCGCGCCGCGATCCGGATGATCATGAAGGACGGCGCGCTCCACAAGAGCCCGCTCGCCGGGCCCGCTTGACTCGGCCGTAGCGGCGAGCCCACACGAGCCACGGGGAGGGCTCCGCAGTGGACCTCTCGGCCACCATCCACCTGCTGGGCGAAGCCCTCGGCGAGATCCTCCGCGCCCAGGAGTCCGTCGCGCTCTTCGAGACCGAGGAGCGCATCCGCGCGCTCGCCAAGGCGCGGCGCGCCGGCGAGATGGACGCGGCGGTCCGCCTGCCCCTGGCGGTGGCCGATCTCCCGGCGGACGCCGCGCGCGCGACCGCGTCCGCCTTCGCAGTCTACTTCGACCTGATCAACCTGGCCGAGGAGGTGCACCGCATCCAGGCCCTGCGGGCTCGCGAGCGCGCGCAGCACCCGGCGCCGATCGGCGAATCCATCGGCGAGGCGGTCGCGCGCCTGCAGGCCCGTGGCGTCGGCGTCGAGCGGATGGCGACGCTGCTGCGCGAGCTGCGCATCGAGCTGGTGCTGACCGCGCACCCGACCGAGGCCAAGCGCCGGACCGTGCTCTCGAAGCTCCAGCGGATCAGCGACGGGCTGCGCCGCCTTCAGGATCTGGACCTGCTGCCCCGGGAGCGGACCGAGCTCCTGGCCGGGCTCCAGGCCGAGATCACCGCGCTCTGGCTGACCGACCGCGCGCGGACCACGCGGCCCGCGGTCACCGACGAGGTGCGCACCGGCCTCTACTTCGTCGACGAGGTCTTCTGGGATCTCGTGCCCCGCATCGCCGCCGATCTCGAGGCGGCGGTCGCGCGCCACTACCCCGGCCTGCTCCCGCCGCCCGCATGGCTCACGGTGGCCTCGTGGATCGGCGGCGATCGCGACGGCAATCCCTCGGTGGTGACCGAGTTGACCGCGGAGACCCTGCGACTGCATCGCGGGCTCGCGGTGGAGCGGCACCGGCGCTCCGCTGCAGGACCTCGCCCGGCGGCTGAGCGTGAGCGGCCGGCGCTGCCCGCCGCCCGAGGCCCTGACCGCCTGGCTCGACGCGCGCCGGCCCCTGCCCGCGCACGTGGCCTATCTCGAGCAGCGCTACGCGGGCGAGCCCTATCGCCTCGCGCTGTCCCTGCTCGCCGCCGACCTGGAGGCGGCCTCGCGCGAGGACATGACCGCGCGCCTCCTCGACGAGGCGCCGCACCCGCCGCGCGCCACCGTCGCCGAGGTCCGGAAGGTCGTGGACCTGGTCGCCCAGGGCGTCCCGCCCGCGCTGGCCGGCGACCGGGTGCGGGCGCTCGAGCATCAGCTCGAGGCCTTCGGCCTGCACGCGGCTCGTCTCGACATCCGGGAAGACTCGGGGCGGCTCGCCGCCGCGCTCGGCGAGCATCCTGGCCCGCCTGGGTCTCGAGACCGGCTTCGCCGAGCGCGACGACGCCGGCCCGCGACCGCGGTGCTCCTGCGTCTGCTGGCCGAGGAGGCGCCCAAGGCCTCGGAGATCTCGGCGCTCGCGCTCGACGAGCTGCCGGCCGAGACCTGGCGCCTCTTCCGCCTGCTCGGCCGCGCCCAGGCCATCTACGGGCGGGAGTCGCTCGGCCCCTTCATCGTCTCGATGACCCGCGGGCCGGCGGACCTGCTCACGGTGCTGCTGCTGGCCCGCTGGGCCGGCGGCGCGGCCGGCATGCAGATCGTGCCGCTCTTCGAGACGCTCGACGATCTCGACGCGGCGCCGCGCACCCTCGAGGCGCTCTTCGCGCTGCCGGTCTACCGCGCGCACCTGGACTCCTGCGGCGGCGAGCAGATGGTGATGATCGGCTACTCCGACTCGCAACAAGGACGGGGGCTACCTGGCCGCCAACTGGGCGCTCTACCGGGCCCAGGAATCGATCGCGCGCGTCTGCCGCGAGCACGGCGTCGGGCTCACCCTCTTCCACGGTCGCGGCGGCACGGTGGCGCGCGGCGGCGGCCCCGCCGGGCGCGCGATCCGCGCGCAGCCGCCGGGCACCGTGCGAGGGCCGCTTCCGCGTGACCGAGCAGGGCGAGACCATCGCCTCGCGCTACGCCGATCCCGCGCTCGCCCACCGCCACGTCGAGCAGATCGTGAGCGCGGTGCTCCTGGCCTCCGCGGACGACGCGGAAGCGGCGGTGGCGCTCGCCGCCCGCCTGGCGCGAGGCCCTGGATCTCATGGCCGGCGCCGCGCGCGAGACCTATCACGATCTCGTCGAGCGCACGCCCGGCTTCCTCGAGTACTGGCGCGCGGCCACCCCGATCGAGGAGCTCTCGCGGCTGCGCCTGGGCTCGCGGCCGGCGGTGCGCCGCGCGCGGCGGCCTCACGCGGAGCGCGGTCCGCGCGATCCCGTGGGTCTTCTCCTGGATGCAGAGCCGCTTCAACCTGCCCGGCTGGTACGGCCTCGGCACCGCGCTGGCCCGCGCGGACGCGGGCCGGCTGCGGGAGATGTACGCGGGCTGGCCATTCTTCCGGGCCATCCTGGACAATGCGGAGATGTCCCTGCTCAAGGCCGACATGGGCATCGCCGCGCTCTACTCGGAGCTGGTGCCGAGCCGGGCGCTGGCCACCGCGGTGTTCACGCGCATCGGCAGCGAGTTCGTGCGCACGCGGGAGTCCATCCTGCGCGCCACCGGCCACGCCGAGCTGATGGACGGCGACCCGGTGATCCAGCGCTCGGTGCACCTGCGGAACCCGTACGTGGATCCCGCTGAACTACCTCCAGGTGGAGATGCTTCGCCGGCTGCGCGCGCTGACGGACCAGGATGGCGACGAGGCCGCGCAGCACCGCGAGATCATCGTGGTGACCATCAACGGCATCGCGGCCGGCCTGCGCAACACCGGCTGACCTCCAAGGGAGCCCGCCCACCATGAGCAAGACGCGACTCTTCCAGGCCATCAAGGCCCTCGACGCGGACGCGGTCGCCGGGTTGCTCCACGCACAGCCCGAGCTCATCCGCGCCGTCGACGACCGCCGCCGCAATTTGCTCCACTTCCTCTGCAGCCTCCCCGCCGATCCCCGAACGAGCGCCCGCGCGCTCGCCCTGGCGAGGCGGCTCCTCGACGCCGGCCTCGACGTCAACGCGCCCGCCTTCGCGGAGGGCGCGTTCCAGGCGACCCCGCTCTGGTACGCGATCTCGCGGGGCAGCAACCTGCCGCTCGCCCGGTTTCTCCTGAAGCACGGCTCGACCCCGGAGAACTCGCTGTGGGCGGCCGCCTTCGCGGACAATCTGGAGGCCATCGACCTGCTGGTGAAGAGCGGCGCGTCGCTGGACCCGGTCGTCGAGGACGAGACCCCATTCCTGGGCGCGATCAAGTGGAGCCGCTTCTCGGCCGCCGAGCGGCTGCTCCGCCACGGCGCCGACGTCAACTTCCAGAACAGCAAGGGCGTGACCGCGCTGCACATGGTGCTCAAGAAGAACAGCGACCGCCGGCACATCGAGATGCTCCTGCGCCACGGGGCGGACCCGACCCTCCGGAGCAAGGACGGCAAAACCCCGCTCGACCTGGTGGCCAGGCGGCGCGACAGGACCTACTTCGACCTGCTGTCCCGGAGGGGCGGCGCGGCCCGCCAGTAGTCTCTTGTCCTGGCGGATGCTTCGGGAGTACGATCACCGCGACAGGTTGCTCCCCACCCGGCCAAGGAGGGCGTCATGCTAGAGCGGCTCATCTCCGGCGACAACCACATCGACCTCACCTACTGCCCACCCGACCTCTGGTCCAGCCAGGCGCCCTCGAAGTGGAAGCTCCTGGTGCCCCGCGTGGAGGAGCTGGAGGACGGCTGCCACTGGTTCGTGGAGGCGCAGGACAAGGGGATGTGGAACGGGGTGGGCCCCGGCTTCCTCAAGCGCACCCCCGGCGCCTTCGCCCGCATCGACGAGATGGCCTCGTGCGGCTTCGAGTGGGACCATCGCGCGGGCGCCCGGCCCCGGCCCACCACGCCCGAGCTGCGGCTGGCCGACCTGGACCGCGACGGTCTCGACGCCGAGGTGGTGTACGGCTGCCTCATGATCAACGACATGATCGCGAGCGGGGAGCGTCGGGCCTGGGCCAACGCGATTTACAACGACTGGGCCGCCGACTTCGCCAAGAAGTCGGACCCCAACCGGATCTTTCCCCTCGCCATCGTGCCCAGCAACGATCCGCAGGTGGCCGCGGCCGAGGTGCGGCGCTGCGCCAAGATGGGCCTCAAGGGCGGCGACCTCGGCTTCAAGAGCATGAGCATCCCGCTCTACCAGCACGAGTGGTATCCACTGTGGGAGGCCGCGGCCGAGTGCCACTTCCCGATTGCGTTCCACTCGACCGGCTTCAAGGCCCTGCGCGCGCCCGACTCCCCCGCGATGGAGCAGCAGTACATGCTGCAGTGGCGCCTGGTGCGCTCCTCGCTCTTCCAGCTCGACACGATGGAGGTGCTGGTCTCGATCATCACCTCCGGGGCGTGCGAGAAGTATCCCGACTTCAAGTTCGTGCTGGGCGAGTCCGGGGTGACCTGGCTCCCCTACGTGTTCGATCGCTTCGACACCGAGTACGAGGACCGGGCCCGCGGCCTCGGCTTCTCGATGAAGCCGAGTGACTACTTCCGGCGGCAAGGCTACGTGACCTACCAGCAGGACCAGTTCCTCGAGCCCATCATCCCGCTGATCGGCGAGGACAACATCATCTGGGGCGCGGACTACCCGCACCCGGACTGCGTGTGGCCCGACTCGCGCCGGCACCTCGAGAAGAACCTCGGCAACCTGCCCGAGCGCGTCCAGAAGAAGATCACCTACGACAACGTCGTCAAGCTCTACAACCTTCGCTGAGCGAAAGGACCCCATGACCGCCACCACGCTCGAGATTCCGTCGCTCAAGGGAAAGGTATCGGAGGAGGAGTGGGCCGTCCGGGTGGACCTGGCCGCCGCCTACCGCCTGGTGTCGCGCTACGGCTGGGAGGACCTCGTCTTCACTCACATCTCGGCCCGCGTCCCCGGCACCGAGGACCAGTTCCTGATCAACCCCTACGGCCTCTTCTTCGATGAGATCACCGCGTCGAGCCTGGTGAAGATCGACCAGGCCGGCAACAAGGTGCAGGACTCGCCGTTCAACGTGAACGCGGCCGGCTTCATCATCCACAGCGCGATCCACGGCGCCCGCCACGACGCCAAGTGCGTGCTCCACACCCACACCGCGAACGGGGTCGCGGTCGCCACCCAGCGGGCCGGCCTCCTGCCGATCTCGCAGCACTCGCTGTTCGTGCTCAACAGCGTGGGCTACCACGACTTCGAGGGGCCCGCGCTCGACGAGGACGAGAAGCCGCGCCTGGTGGCGGACCTGGGCGACAACCGCTGCCTGATCCTCCGCAACCACGGGCTGCTGACGGTGGGCGAGACGGTGGCCGACGCCTTCGTGAACATGTACTACCTCGAGGCCTCCTGCCAGATCCAGGTGCGCGCCCAGTCCGGCGGCGGCGAGCTGATCTCGGTCCCCAAGGAAGTCATGGACAAGGGCTACGCCAACGCGGTGGCCAACCAGCGCCGCAACGGCGGCCAGGGCAAGCTCGTGTGGCCGGGCCTCCTGCGCCGGCTGGACCGAACCGACTCCTCGTTCCGGAATTGACCGAGTCCTCGCTGCGCTTCGGCTCCGCGGCCGGCGGGCGGCGCAGCGAGGACGGTCCGCTCCTCACCGGCCGCGGCCGCTTCACCGACGACGTGGACCTGCCCGGCCAGGTCCACGCCGCGTTCGCCCGCTCCACCGTGGCTCACGGCCTCATTCGCGCCGTGGACACACGCCGGGCGCTCGCCGCGCCGGGCGTGCTCGCGGTCCTGACCGGGCGTGACGCCGCCGCGGCGGGGCTGGGCGCGATCCCACCCGCCGCCGCCTTCCCCGGCCGCGGCGGCAAACCCCTCGCGGCGGCTCCGATCCCCCCGCTCGCGGTGGACCGCGTGCGCTACGTGGGCGAGTCGGTCGCCATCGTGGTCGCCGAGACGGCCGCCCAGGCCGCCGACGCCGCGGCCCTCGTGCGGGTCGAGCTCGACCCGCTGCCCGCGGCCGCCGACGTGGACCGCGCCCTGGCCGCCGGCGCGCACCCGATCTGGCCCGAGGCGCCGGACAACGTGGCCTTCGACTGGACCGACGGCGACGCGGCCGCGGTGGACGTGGCGATGCGCGGGGCCGCGCACGTGGCGCGGGTGCGCCTGCACGACACGCGGCTGGCGCCCTCCGCGCTCGAGCCGCGCGCGGCGATCGGCCAGTGGGACGAGGCCACCCAGCGCTTCACCCTCACCGCCTCCACCCAGGGCGTCGCGGTGGTGCGCCGGCTCCTGGCCGAGGGCGTGTTCAAGATCCCGCCCTCGCAGCTCCGCGTGATCACGCCCGACGTGGGCGGCGGCTTCGGCATGAAGGTGCAGGCTTACCCGGAGTACGCGGCCCTGCTCTTCGCCGCGCGGAGGGTGGGCCGGCCCGTCAAGTGGCGCGCGACCCGCGTCGAGAGCTTCCTGGCCGACACGCACGGCCGCGACGGCATGCTCGAGGGAGAGCTGGCGCTCGACGCGCGCGGCCGCTTCCTGGCCCTGCGCGTTCGCACGCGGGTCGGCATCGGCGCGTACGTCACCGCGTTCGCGGCGGTGTTCGGGACGAACAACACCAAGAACTGCCTGTCGAGCGTGTACCGCATCCCGGCGATCGCCATCGACGTCACCCTGGCGTTCACCAACGCGGCGCCGCTCGGGCCCTATCGCGGGGCCGGGCGCCCGGAGGCGCTCTACCTGATCGAGCGCCTGATCGATCAGGCGGCCGGGGCCACCGGCGTGGACCGCGTCGAGCTGCGGCGGCGCAACCTGATCCCGGCCGCCGCCATGCCCTATCGCACGCCCAACGGCCCCGTCTACGACAGCGGGGAGTTCGAGACGATCATGGACCGGGCGCTGGTCCTGGCCGACTGGCCGGGGTTCCCGCAGCGGCGCGCGGCCTCGGAGCGGGCCGGCCGCCTGCGCGGCATCGGCCTGGCCTGCTTCCTGGAGGTCGCGGGCGGCATTCTCGACGAGGTCGTGGAGCTGCGCTTCGCCGACGACGGCACGGTGGCGCTCCACACCGGCGCCCAGCCGATGGGCCAGGGCCACCTCTCCACGTTCCCCTTCCTGGTCGCGGCCCGGCTCGGCATCGACGCCTCCGCGGTGCGCCTCGTGCAGGGCGACAGCGACCTGGTGCCGGCGGGCACGCCCAGCGTGGCCTCCCGGTCCATGATGATGGCGGGCAGCGCAGCCGTGATGGCCTGCGAGGCCGCCATCGACAAGGGGCGCCACGCGGCGGCGCATCACTTCGAGGCGGCCGTCCCCGACGTCGAGTTCGCGGACGGGCGCTTCCGCGTCAAGGGCACGGACCGCGCGATCGACCTCCTCGAGCTGGCGGTCCGGGCGCGGACCTTGCCGAACGCCCCGCCCGAGCTCGTCGACGGCCTGGACAGCACGGCCAAGTTCGTCTCCCCCCAGATGAGCTTCCCGAACGGCTGCCACGTCACCGAGGTGGAGGTGGATCCGGATACGGGACGGGTCGCGGTGGTGGGCTACGCGGCGCTGGACGACGTGGGGCGGATGGTGCACGAGACGATCGTGGAGGGGCAGATCCACGGCGGCATCGCCCAGGGCCTGGGGCAGGTCCTGGGCGAGCACGTCGTGTACGACGAGGACGGCCAGCTGCTGACCGCCTCGTTCATGGACTACCTGCTGCCGCGCGCCGACGACCTCCCCGCCCTGCGGGTCGGGCACCACGGGGTGCCCTGCACCACCAATCCGCTGGGCGTGAAGGGCGCCGGCGAGTCGGGCGTGGCCGGGGCGCTACCCTCCGCCGTGAATGCGGTGCTCGACGCCCTCGCCGGCCGCGGGGTGCGAGAGCTGGACATGCCGATGTCCCCCGCGCGCGTCTGGCACGCGCTGCGCGCCGCCACTGCTGCAGCACGGCCATAGGCTCGCGGACCTGGTCTTGCTGATCAGTTAGTTGGCTTCTGGTGGGCGAGAAAGTGGGCGAGGTCGATGAGATCCTGGTCGCTGAGTCCGGCCAGCTCCTGCGCCATGGCCCCCCCGTAGCCCAGCCGGGTGCCGCTCTTGTACTCCCGCATGGTCCTGAGCAGGTACTCCTCGCGCTGATTGGCGAGCCGGGGCATCTGCTCCCGCCCCGAGAAGTCCGGGTTGTGGCAGACCCCGCAGGGGTGGCGGAGCGTCAGCGTCCGGCCGCGGGCGAAGCGGGCCGGATCCGGGGGATCCTCCGGGGGCGGTGGGGGCGGCAGCCGGGTGATGCGCTCGGCGAAGGCCCGGAGGTCGTCGTTGGTGAGGCCCTTCGCGGCAGCGACCATGGCTGCGTTGTCGCGGCGGCCCTCCCGGAAGAGGAAGAGCTGGGCGATGACGAAGAAGCCGGGCTGACCGCCGAGGGACGGCGTCTCGGGAATGCGCGACTGGCCGTCGGCACCGTGGCAGGCCAGGCAGACCTGGAACCGCTCGTCCACCGACTGCGCATGCGCCGAGCCCACCGGCAGCAGCAGCGCCGCCAGCAGGCCGGGCACGAGGGCGCGGGCCGGGAACGATCGCCACCTCGTCCCCGACCCGCGCCGGGCGGTCACTACTTGCCGTAGCTGATGCGGTAGACCGCCCCCGCGTGGTCGTCGGAGACGAGCAGCGAGCCGTCCTTCATCACCAGCACGTCCACCGGACGGCCGAGATAGGTGTTGTTCTCCACGAGCCCGGTGAGGAACGGCTCCATGGACTTCACGGTGCCGTTGGGGTTGAGGAAGACCGCCACCACGTCGGCCGCGTACTTCTTCGTCTTGTTCCAGGGCCCGTGGCGCGCGATGAAGATGGCGTTGTGGTACTTGGCCGGGAACATCTTGCCGGTGTAGAACCGCATGCCGAGCGGAGCCGAGTGCGGCCCCAGCAGCAGGGTGGGCTTCACGAAATCGCCGCACGCCTTCCCCCACCCGAACTGCGGGTCGGCGAAGTCGCCCTGGTGGCAGTAGGGATACCCGAAGTGCTGGCCGGACTTGGCGAGGCGGTTCAGCTCGTCCTGCGGCAGATCCTCGGAGAGCCAGTCGCGCTGATTGTCGGTGAACCAGAGCTCCCCGGTCTTCGGATGGAAATCGAACCCCACCGTGTTGCGCACGCCGCGCGCCACGATCTCCACGCCGCTGCCGTCCAGGTTCATGCGGCGGATGTTCGCGTACTTCTCCGGGTCGGGCTCGCAGATGTTGCAGGGGGCGCCCACCGGGGCGTAGAGCTTGCCGTCGGGGCCGATCTTGATGAACTTCCAGCCGTGCGGCACCTCGCCCGGAAACTGGTCGTAGATCTTCACCGGCGCGGGCGGATTGTCGAGCTTGGCCTCGATGTCGTCGTAGCGGGTGATCTCCTTCGGCGTCGCCACGTAGAGCGAGCCCCTGTGAAACTCGATCCCGTTCGGGAGCATCAGCTTCTCGGCGATCACCTTGACCTCGCGCTTCCCGCCCTTGTCGACGAGCGCGTAGATCTTGCCCGCTCCGAACAGCGAGCTGACGAAGACGGTGCCCTTGTCGCCCTGCCGGAGCCCGCGCGCGTCGAAGACCTCGGCCGCGAACAGCTCGACCTTGAACCCGGCGGGGACCTTCATCTTCGAGATCGGCAGCTTGTCGGCCGGCGTCGGGATCGGGAACGCGGGCACCGGCGCCATCTGCGCGCCCGGCCCGTCCTTGGGTCGGCCGATGGCCCAGAAGGGCACCTCCTCCTGCTTCGGAGGCTCAGCCGGTGGTGAGGTGGGTTGCTGAGCAATGGCCGGCCACGCGACGAGCGCGAGACCGCTGACGGCGACGATCGTCCGGACGATCAGCCGCGTCATCGAGGCTCCTATCATGGCGATCCTCCCCTTGGGTCTCTGGACCCTGGGTGCTGCGGGTTCTTCTCCCGCGGACGCGTACGGGTCCGCCCTGAGCCGGCGCCATGCTAGCGCTTCGCCCCGACCAGGTAAAGGCCCAGCGCGCCGGCGTGGGCTGCTAGAATACGGAGCCGTGACGACCACCGAGGCGCCCGCCATGCTCTCCGCCCTCATCCCGGAGCCCGCGGCCTGGCACGGCCCGACGCTGGCCGCCGACTGCTACCTGATCCGGATCCCCGCCGCGGTGCTGAGCGAGCTGGAGCGCGCCCTCGCCGAGCTGCGTCGAGCGCCGGTTCCGACTCTCCTGCTGCTGCCCGAGCACTTCCCGCTCGCGGCCACCGCGCAGTGGATGGGCGAGGTCCGCCGCCGGCTCGACGAGGGCCCGGGCTTCGTGATGCTCGACCGCCTCCCGGTGGACGCCATGAGCCGCGACGAGGCGATCGCGTTGTACTGGCTGCTGATGAGCTTCCTCGAGCCCCCGGTGGCGCAGGAGTGGAAGGGCACCGTCATCTACGATGTCCGCCACGACGGACAGGAGTACACGCAGGACACGCGGGCGGCGCTGACTCCGGAAGGGCTCGAGATGCACACCGACAGCAGCATGGGCGAAGCGCCGCCGAACTACGTGAGCCTCTTCTGCCTGCGGCCGGCGCGGGCCGGCGGCATGAGCATCGTGTCGAGCGCGGCCGCCGCCCACAACTACTTCCTGAGCGAGCATCCCGCGCTCCTGCGCCGCCTGTACGAAGCGTTCTACCGCGATCATCAGGAGTACCAGGCGGCGGACGCGGCCGCGACCAACTTCCGGCCCGTGTTCGCGTGGGAGAGCGGCCTCCGGACTCGCTTCAACGCCCGGCACATCGTGCGCGGCTACGAGAAGACCGGCCGGGCGCTCGACGCGGACGGCGCGCAGGCGGTGCGCCTCATGGACGCGTTCCTGAGCGATCCGGCCCATCGCCTCGATCTCTGGATCGAGCGCGGCCAGATCCAGGTGCTGAACAACCGCGTGATCGTGCACGGCCGGACCCCGTACCAGGACGCCGAGCGCCCCGAGGACCGGCGGCACCTCGTGCGCCTCTGGCTCCGGGCGGGCGACCGCCGCCACTTCCGCGGCTAGCGGCTCCCACCGTGGCGGTTCCCGTCGGGCTCAACATCTGGTCGCGGCTCGTCGAGGACACCTTCCCGTACTTCGACCAGACCGTCTCGCCCTTCGACATCCTCTGGATGCCGGACCACCTGCAGTACGGCGCCCACAAGGTGGCGGAGGGCTGGACGCTCCTCACCTGGGCGCTGGCCCGCTATCCCGACAAGCGTTGCGGCCACGAGGTGCTCTGCAACAGCTTCCGCAACCCGGCCCACCTGGCCAAGATGGCGGCGACCGCGCAGGCCCTCTCGGGCGGGCGGGTGATCCTGGGCATCGGCGCGGGGTGGAACGAGGAGGAGTACCGGACCTACGGCTTTCCCTACCCGCCCGCCCGGGTGCGCATCGCCCAGCTGGCGGAAGCCATCGAGCTGATCCGGGGCATGTGGGCCGGAGCGCCGGCCGAGTACCGCGGCGAGCACTATCAGATCTCGGGCGCCTACTGCGAGCCGCGGCCCAGCCCGGTGCCGCCGGTCATGGTGGGCGGCTCCGGCGAGAAGTACCTGCTGCGGGTGGTGGCCGCGCACGCCGACTGGTGGAACTACGTCTGGAAAGGGCCGGAGGCCTACGCCCACAAGCAGGAAGTGCTCAAGGCCCACTGTCGCGACGTGGGACGCGACTACGACACGATCGAGCAGGTGGTCCGCGTCGGCATCCTGATCGCGGAGAACGAGCGAGAGATCGCGCGCCTGAAGAAGGCGCCGGGCACCCGCTCGCTGAGCGACATCCAGATCGTCGGCACCCCCGCCCAGGTGACCGAGACGATGCGGGGCATCATCAAGCAGGGCGCTCGCCGGCTCACCGTCAACTTCGCCGACGTGCCCCGGCCCGAAGGCACCTGGCTCTTCGCCTCCACCGTTCTCCCGCACCTCTAGCACCCGCGCGCAGCTGCCGGTCATTCCGTTCTCGGTAGTTTCTTCCGCCGGGAACTCCTCGCGCCGGACGACCCGCGAATTTCCCCGACTTTCGAGGCCTCGCCCACGGCACACCGGTTGCAATTGCCGCTCGGCATGATCGACCAACTGAGCGGCCCGCTACGGCGGCACATCCTTCGACCGGTGGTCTTCTTTCCTCTCGTCGCGGGCCTCGCGGTGCTCGTGGTGTACGGGGTCATCGAGATCGGGCTCACCATGACCGGCCGCTGGGAGCGCGACCTGATGCACCGGATGGAGTACTCCCGCCAGCACCAGCCGTCGGTACTGGTGACCCGATACGAGGAGCGCCTCCGGGCGGTGCGCGCCGCCCTGAAGGAGCGGGGCTATTCCGCGGGGCCGACCGAGGCGATGATGAACACCCATACCGCGGAGGCGCTGCGCGCCTTCCAGCGCCGTCATGGGCTCCGCGTCACCGGCCGCCCGGATCAGGCGACCGTGATGGCGCTGGGCCTCGAGCAGCGCTAGCGCGGCTGTCCGCGGCCGGGTGCTATCATGCCCGGCGATGGACACTCCGTCCCCCCGCCTCGCCGCGAGCCACGCGCTGTGGGAGCGCGCGCGGCGGGTCATGCCGGGCGGCGTCTACGGCCACCAGAACGGCGCCGCCCTCGGGGAGGAGCATCCCCGGTTCCTCGCCCGCGCCGAGCGCTCCCGCGTCTGGGACGTCGACGGCAACGAGTACGTCGACTGGATGTGCGCCTATGGACCCATGATCCTGGGGTACGGTCACCCCGCGATCGAGGCGGCGGTGGCCGAGCAGCGGGCCGGCGGCGACTGCCTACCCCTGCCGGGCCCGCGCATGGTGGAGCTGGCGGAGCGGCTGGTCGCCGTCACGCCACGCGCGGACTTCGCCGTCTTCGGCAAGAACGGCGCGGACGCGACGAGCTGGGCGGTGGACGTGGCGCGCGGGCATACCGGCCGGCCGCGGATCGCCCGGGTCCGGGGCGCTTACCACGCCGCGCGCCCGTGGGCCCTCCCCCACCTCCCCGGCGTGCCCGCGCACTATCGCGACGACCTGCTCGAGTTCGCGTGGAACGACCTCGACGAGCTCGGCGCCCTGTTCGCCGCGCACCCGGGCGAGATCGCGGTGGTGATGACCGCCCCGTTCGACCACGTGACCGGCGCGGCCCCCGCCCCCGGCTTCTTCGCGGGCCTCCGCGCCCTCTGCGACGCTCACGGCGCGCTCTTCGCGATGGACGACGTGCGCGCCGGCTTCCGGTTCAACCTGGGCGGCTCGTGCGAGCACTTCGGGGCCGCGCCCGACCTGATCTGCTACTCCAAGGCCATCGCCAACGGCCACGCCCTCTCCGCCGGCCTCGCGCGCGAGGCGCTCCGCCCGGCCGCCGAGCGCATCTACTTCACCGGTTCGTTCTTCTTCGCGAGCGCCTCCTTCGCGGCAGCGCTGGCCACCCTCGACGTCCTCGCGCGCACCGACGCGATCGCGCGCATCCAGCGGACCGGCGCGCTCCTGTGCGACGGCCTCGCCGAGCAGGCGCGGCGCCACGGCGTCCCGCTGATGCCGGTCGGCCAGCCCGCGATGCCGGTGATCCGCTTCGTCGACGACCCCGAGCGGCGGCGCACGCGCCGCTGGTGCGGGCTGGTGACCGCGGGCGGCGCCTACGCCCACCCCACCCACAACTGGTTCGTGTCGGCGGCCCACACTGAGGAGGACGTGGCGCGCACGCTCGAGGCCGCGGAGCGCGCCTTCAAGACCGTCGCGGCCGAGGGCTGACCGTCAGCGGGCGGTCAGGCGCAGGATCGTGATGGAGTGCGCCGGGCACACGTGGTCGAGCCCGCCGCTCCGCGCGGTGGCCCGGCTCTCACGCACGTCCACGCGGCGCGGTGCCTCGAACGAGTTCATCGCGCCGACGTCGGGCCCGTTCACCTCCCAGACTCGCACCGGCCCCGCCACGTCCGCCCCCGTCACCTCGATCGTCGCGGTCAGGTCGCGGTCGCGATTGACGAGGGCGACCGAGATCTCGCGCCCCGCCTCGTCCGTGCTCGCCGCCGCGTCGAGCGAGCGCGGCTGTCGCCGGAGCGCGCTCTGCAGATCGGCGAAGGCCGCCTCGTGACGGCCCGCCGCGAAGTCCACCTCGGCCTGGAGCATGTCGCCCTCGAAGGTGTCCTTGAGCACCGCGAGCGCGGCGGCGAGCGCGGCCCGCGAGGCGCGCATCAGCTCCGCGGCCTGGGCCTCGAGCTGGGCCGCCTGCGCCAGGGCGTCGCCGGTGGGGGCATGGTAGGTCGTCTGGGTCACGCGGTAGACCCCGTCGGAGCGGGTCTCGGTATGCGAGCTGGTCTCGATGCGCGGGGCGCGGAGCGCAGCGGCCTGCGCGTACAGCGCCCCCGCGCGCTCCACCAGGAACTTCCCCCGCAGCCGGAGGGCTTCCGGGTTCTGCGGCGCGTCGGCGAGCACGCGGTTGACGATCTGCTCGGCGGTGGCCGCGTCGCCCAGGCGCACCAGCGCGATCGCCTTCGCGGTCTGGGCCCCGATGTGGCCGGGCTGCGCGGCCAGCGCCTCGTCGCACACCACCACCGCGCGGCGCAGCTCGGCCTGGCGCGAGAGCTGCCAGCGGAAGGGTTGCGGCCCTTGCCGCGGCTCGACGTCCTCGCCGCGGTACGCCAGGTTCGCCTCCTCGATCAGGAAGCGGGCCAGCGCCACGTACGGCGGCGGCGACTTGGGCGGGGCGCGCTGAGCGTCTTCCAGCTCACGCATGCGGTCCTGGTACCACTCGTCGTAGCGGAGACGCCGGGGCGCCAGCGCCCGATGGAGCGTCAGGGCCTGGCCGACCAGCGTCTCCTGCGGCGCGCCGCCGCGGGCGCTCGACTCCAGCGCCGCCAGCAGGGACTCCGGCTGGCCGTCCGCCCGGCCCGCCGCGATCTCCTTCTCGACCTGCGCGCGGACCCGGGCGCCGAGGGCGGCGTCGTACCGCGAGGCGGTCTCGAGATCGGAGCGGGCGCGCGCGCCATCACCCAGGCGCGCCGCCGCCACCGCACGGCTCACGTAGACGTCGGGGGCGCGGGTCTGCTGCGTCAGCCCGATGGTCAGCTCGCGCCGCGCGCTCGCCGACCGGCCGAGCTGCAGCCACGCGCCACCCGAGTAGGCGTGCACGTCCGCGTTCGCGGGGTACACCCCGCGCACGAACGCGAGCGAGTCGAGCACCGCCGCGTAGCTCCCTTGAGCAAAGAGCTCGCGGGCGCGGGCGAGGTGCACGGGGGCCAGGTCGGCGCGCGTGGCCGCGCGGTTGGCGAACCAGGCGCCGGCCTGCCGCATCGCGTGCCGCACCGCCGGTGTCACGCCCTTGCTGTAAGGCGTCGCCATCTCGTAGTACACGAACGACGCGTAGTCGGTCGGGTAGTCGTCGCGTCCCTGGATGACGTGGCCGGGCGCCCCGCCGAACCAGCCCTGCCCGCCGCGGCCCTTGTTGTCGAGGCTGCTCCGCTCGCGGCCTCCGCTCATCATCTGCGCGGTGTAGATCCAGAGATCGGCCTCGCGCGAGCGCAGTCCCGCCCGCTTGGCCTGCTCGAAGTCGGCGATCGCCTCGCGAGGCTTCTCCCCGAGACACTGCGCCACCCCGCGGGCCAGGACGAACGAGGGATCCGGCCCGGCCTGCACCGCGCGGCCGAGGGCCGCGGCCGCCTCGTCGTAGCGGCCCTGCCGGAGCGCGTCGAGACCTTGCACGTAGCTCGTCAGCGCGGGGCTCGGCGGCGCCTGCGCGCTGGCCGCCGCCGGCCAGAGCATCAGCGCGCCCAGCAGCGCGAGCCCGGGCCGCTTCACCGTCCGTCTTGCTCGAGGATCTGCTGGAGGCGCTCCCGGGGCACCTTGATCGTCACGCCCGCGCGCTCCTCCTCCAGCAGCATGAAGCTGCTCGAGTCCCGGTCGCCCCAGCCGCGGCCGAGCGCTTCGGTGATCTCCTCGAGCGCCAGGTTGGCCAGCCGCATCGGCACGCCGACCTCGCGACCGAGCGCGGTGGCCAGCGAGACGTCCTTGTGACCCAGCCGGAGCGCGAAGGACGGCGGCTCGAACTCCCCGGGCAGAAACTTCTCGGCCAGCACGTCGAAGGTGCGCCGGCGACCGCTGTTGCCCTGGCGCACCGCCTGCCAGAGCAGCTCCGGGGCCACGCCCGCCTTCACGCCCATGCTGAACACCTCGGCCAGCACGGCGCGGATCGTGAAGCTGGCGCAGTTGTGCACGAGCTTGGCCACCGCGCCCGCGCCCACCGGGCCCACGTAGTAGGGCTGATCGCCCATCGCCTCGAGCAGCGGGCGGTAGCGATCGTACACCGCGCGCTCGCCGCCCACCCAGATCGCCAGCCGGCGCGTCCGCGCGCCCGTCGGCCCCCCGCTCACCGGGGCGTCGAGCACATGCGCTCCGCGGGCCCCGAAGAGCCCGTCGAGCCGCCGCACCAGGGCCGGCGCGTTGGTGGAAAGATCGAAGACCGCCGAGCCCGCGCGGACGCCGTGGAGGAGCCCGTCCGGCCCGATGGCGACCTGCTCGACCTCGGGCGGGCCGGGCAGCGACGTGAACACCACCTCGGCGGCCTCGGCGACCGCGCGGGGGCTGTCCTTCCAGACCGCACCCGCGCTCAGATGCGGGGCGGCGGCCGCCTTCCGCACGTCGTGCACGAACAGCGCGTGGCCGGCGGTTTGCAGATTCGACGCCATGCTGGCGCCCATGAGTCCCAGTCCGATGAATCCGACGTTCATGTCAGGTCGCCTCCCGGCGCGCATCTTGGCACGGTCCCGCGCGGCTTGTCGACGGGACCGACCGTTTGCTTGACTCCCCGGCCCGGTCGGCCTAGATTCGTGGCGGGAGACATGTCATGGCCCTGACATTCCGCAAGCTTCACCCGCACTTCGTCGGCGAGGTCGGCCCGGTGGACCTGCGCCGGGTCCACGATCCGGAGACCCTCGCGGAGATCCGCGCGGGCATGGACGAGTACGCGGTCCTCGTCTTCCACGACCAGCCCTTCACCGATCGCCGAGCAGCTCGACTTCGCCCAGCGACTGGACGGAGCGCTCCACACCAAGCTCGGTAGCAGCGCGATCCAGAAGAACCGGTTCGGCAACGAGGCGCTCGGCGACATCTCGAACCTCGACGAGAACGGCGAGATCATGAGGTCCGACAGCCGCCGGCGGATGTACGGGCTCGGCAACCGGCTCTGGCACACCGACGCCTCCTTCCAGGATCCGCCCGGCCGGTACTCGATGCTCTCGGCCAAGGTCGTCCCCCCGGTGGACGCGGACACCGAGTACGCGGACATGCGCGCGGCCTACGACGCGCTCCCCGACGAGGAGAAGGCGCGCCTGGAGGGGCTTCGCGTGCACCACTCGATCGCCCACTCCCGCCAGACGCTCGGCTTCGAGTTCTCGGAGAGCGAGCAGGACGCGCTCAAGGGCGCGATCCATCCCCTCATCCGGACGATCCCGCGCTCGAAGCGCCGCTCGCTGTACGTCGCCTCCCACGCGTCGCGGATCATCGACTGGCCGGTGCCCGAGGGCCGCCTGCTGCTGCGCGACCTGATCGAGCACGCCACCCGGCCCGAGTTCGTCTACCGCCACCAGTGGCGCGTGGGCGATCTCGTGATCTGGGACAACCGCGCCACCATGCACCGGGCGCGCCCGTTCGACGACGCGAAGTACCGCCGGGAGCTCCGCCGGGTCACCACGCTCGACATCGAGCAGCCCGCCGGCGCCGCGAGCTCCGCCTGAGCGGACCGGCCGCGCGGTCGTCTCGGTTCCTGTCCTCTCCCCGCGCCTGATGCGCATGAGCTACGCGCCTCTGAACCGCCGGCGCATCCTCTGCGTCTCGCCGCGGTACGCGCCGTCCTTCGGCACGTTCCACTACTCCTACCCGCTCTTCGGCGGGCGCATCCGCGCCTTCATGCCGCCCCAGGGGCTGCTGGTGATCGCGGCCTACCTGCCCGAGTCGTGGGAGGTGCGCTTCGTGGACGAGAACGCGCGCGAGGCCGGCCCCGGCGAGCTCGCCTGGGCCGACGCGATCTTCCTCTCCGGCATGCACGTGCAGCGCCCCTTCATCGAGGACGTCATCGCGCGCGCCCACCGCCTGGGCAAGCCGGTGGTGCTGGGCGGCCCCTCGGTCTCGGGCTGCCCGGAGCACTACCCGGGCGCCGATCTCATCCAGGTTGGCGAGATGGGCGACTCGACCGACGCGATCATCGAATGGCTCGACGGGCATACCGGCCGGCCGCGCGAGCAGCTCCGCTTCGATACCGGGACGCGCACGCCGCTGACCGAGTTCCCGCTGCCCGCCTACCACTTGATCCAGCTCCCCCAGTACTTCATCTCGAGCATCCAGTTCTCGAGCGGCTGCCCCTACTCGTGCGAGTTCTGCGACATCCCCGCGCTCTACGGGCGCAATCCACGCCTCAAGACCGCCGCGCAGGTGCTGGCCGAGCTCGACGCGCTGGTGGCGGGCGGCGCGGTCACCATCTACTTCGTGGACGACAACTTCATCGCGAACCAGAAGGCCGCGCTGGAGCTGCTCCCCCACCTGGTCGAGTGGCAGCGCCGCAACCGGTTCCCGGTGCGCTTCGCGTGCGAGGCCACGCTGAACATCGCGAAGAACGAGCGGGTGCTCGCCCTGATGCGCGACGCCGGGTTCTACGCGGTGTTCTGCGGGATCGAGACGCCCGAGCCCGACGCGCTCCGCTCGATGTCGAAGGACCAGAACCTCCGCATGCCGATCCTGGAGGCGGTCGCCCGGCTGAACGAGTACGGGCTCGAGGTGGTCTCGGGCATCATCCTCGGGCTCGACACCGACACCGAGGCGACCGCGGGACACCTGATCGACTTCATCGAGGCCTCGCAGATCCCGATGCTGACGATCAACATCCTCTACGCCCTGCCCAAGACCCCGCTGTGGGATCGGCTGGCCCGGGAGGGGCGCATTCTCGCGGACGGCGGCCGCGAGTCCAACGTCGTCTTCCGGCTCCCCGAGGCGAAGGTCCTCGACATGTGGCGGCGCTGCATCGGCGCCGCCTACGCGCCGGAGGCGATCTACCGGCGCTTCGCCCACCACCTGGCCCGCACCGTCCGGAAGCGCCCGGCCTATCCGCGGAACCGGCAGCGGGCATCGTGGCGCAACGTGGCGTCCGGGCTGGCCCTCCTCGGGCGCATCGTGTGGCAGATCGGCATCCGCGGCGACTACCGCGCCACGTTCTGGCGCGTCGCCGGTCGCGCGCTGCGGGCCGGGCAGGCCGAGGAGATGATCCAGGCCGCGGTGGTCAGCCACCACCTGATCGAGTTCACGCGCCAGTGCCTCCGCGGCGCCCAGGAGGCCTCGTTCTACGCCCCCAAGCTCCGGCTGCGACCCGAGGAAGTCTCGAGCTAGGCATCAACCAGGAGGCCCCCATGCCCACCCCCGACCAGCGCGCGGTTGTCGTCAGGAAAGACCTCGACAACGTCATCCACCCGATCGTGCCGCACAAGCAGCTCGAGCAGCAGCAGCTCGTCATCGTCTCCGCCAAGGACTCGACGGTGGTCGACGCCGACGGCCGCGAGTACCTCGACGGCATGGCCGGGCTCTGGTGCGTGAACATCGGCTACGGCCGCACCGAGCTCGCCGACGTGGCCGCCGAGCAGATGCGCAAGCTCTCCTACTACCCGCACACCGCGATGAACGCTGCCCGCCGCCGCGCTGGCCGAGAAGGTCAACGGGCTGCTCGGCGGCGACAACCACGTCTACTTCGTCAGCTCGGGCTCGGAGGCCAACGAGGCCGCGTTCAAGTTCGCGCGCCAGTACGCCGCGCCACGAGTACCCGCAGCAGAACCGCTACAAGACGATCAGCCGGTACTACGGCTACCACGGCACGACGCTGGCCACGCTGGCCGCGGGCGGCATGGGCGACCGCAAGATGAAGTTCGAGCCGCTCTCCGGCAACGAGTTCGTGCACGTGGCGCCGCCCTACTGCTACCGCTGCCCCTTCGGCCTCGAGCCCACGAGCTGCGATCTGGCCTGCGTCAAGAACATGGAGACGACGATCCAGGGCGAAGGGCCCCGAGACGGTGGCCGAGGTCATCATCGAGCCGGTCATGAGCGCGGTCGGGCGTAGCGGTTCCTCCCGACGGCTACCTGCCCGCGGTGGCCGACCTCTGCAAGCAGTACGGCATCCTCCTGCACGTGGACGAGGTCATCAACGGCTTCGGCCGCACCGGGCGAGCTCTTCGCCCACCAGCACTGCGGGCGTGAAGCCCGACATCGTCACGGTGGCCAAGGGCATCTCGAGCGCGTACCTGCCGATGGCCGCCACCGTGGTGCGCAACTCGCGTCTTCACAGTCCTTCATCGGCGAGGCGTCCGAGAACCGCCAGGTCAACCAGGTCAACACCTACGGCGGCCATCCGGTGGCCGCGGCGGTGGCCCTGCGCAACATCGAGATCCTGCTCGAGGAGAAGCTGGCCCAGCGCTCGGCCGAGAACGGCGCCTATCTCCTCGACGGGCTCAAGACCCTGATGCGCCACCCGTGGGTCGGCGACGTGCGGGGCAAGGGCCTCTACGCGGGCGTCGAGCTGGTCGTCGACCGCAAGTCCAAGGCGATCATGCCCGCGCGCCCAGATCAAGAAGCTGGTGGACCGCTGCCAGGAGCGCGGGGTGATCGTCGGGCCGCTCGGGCGGCGGCGCGCCACCTCGGCAACACCATCGTGCTGGCCCCGCCGCTCGTCCTCACCCGCCCCGAGATCGACCGCATCGTCTCGGTGCTGGACCAGACCATTCCGGAGGTGTGCCCGGAGGCCGCGGCGTGAGCCCGGCCCGTCCGCCCCTGACGTTCGGCGGCTCCCCGCAGGAGAGCCGGCCATAGCCGCCGAGCTCTGGCGCCTCGACGCGGTCGAGCTGGCGGAGATGATCCGCCGCCGCGACGTCTCCTGCCGCGAGGTGGTGAGCGCGGCGCTCGCACGGCTCGACGCGGTCAACCCGCGCATCAACGCGGTGGTGCGGCCACTGCACGAGCAGGCCCAGGCGGAGGCCGCGGCCGCCGACACGGCCCTGGCCCGCGGCGCGGCGGTCGGCCCGCTCCACGGCGTGCCGATCACCACCAAGGTCAACGTGGACCAGGCCGGTTGCCCCACCGACAACGGGGTGGTCGCCTTCAAGGATCTCGTCGCCACGCGCGACAACCCGGTGGTGGCCAACCTGCGCCGGGCCGGCGCGATCGTCATCGGCCGCACCAACGCCCCCGCCTTCTCGATGCGCTGGTTCACCGACAACGCGCTGCACGGCGCGACCCTGAACCCGTGGGATCCCGGGCGCACGCCGGGCGGCTCGAGCGGCGGCGCCGCCGCGGCCACCGCGACCGGCATCGGGGCCATCGGCCACGGCAACGACATCGCGGGCTCGGTGCGTTACCCGGCCTACTGCTGCGGGCTGGTCGGCCTCCGGGTGAGCTACGGCCGAGTCCCGTCGTGGAACTTCACCTCGACCGTCCTCCGCACGATCTCGTCGCAGCTCATGGCCGTCCAGGGCCCGTTGACGCGGCGGGTGCGCGACGCGCGCGCGGCCTTCGCCGCCATGGCGATCCCCGATCCCAACGATCCGCGCTGCGCGACCGTCCCGCTCGACGGCCGGCCCGTCGCACGCCCGCTTCGGGTCGCACTGGTGGTGGACCCCGCCCGCCGCGGCGGCGTGGCGCCCGAGGTGGCGTCCTCGGTGCGTCAGGCCGGCCGCTGGCTCGAGGAGGCGGGATACGCGGTGGAGGAAGTGGAGCCGCCCGAGCTCGGCGCGGTGGCCGATCTCTGGGCCGCCATCGGGATGGAGGACGTGATCGCGGCGCTGGAGCCCGCCGCCGCCAAGTACGGGGACGCGGGAATCCAGGAAGCCCTGGGGCTCTGGCGGGCCGTCCATCCGCCCCGCGAGCTGCGGGATGTCCTCGACGGACTGGCCCAGCGCGACCGGGTCCTGCGGCTGTGGGAGCTGTTCCTGGAGGAGCGGCCGATCGTGGTCACCCCGAGCTCGAACGAGCCGGCGTTTCCGGTCGATCTCGACCGGATCGACGTCGACACGACCCGGCGGATCATGCGCGCCCAGATCATGCAGATGGCGGTGCCGGTGCTGGGGCTGCCCGCGGTCGCGGTGCCCACCGGGCTGGCCGACGGCGTGCCGATGGGCGTGCAGATCACCGCCGGCCGCTTCCGCGAGGATCTCTGCCTGGACGCCGCGGCAGCCATCGAGGCTCGCGCCCCGATGGCGACCCCGATCGATCCCCGCTAGGCCCCGTCGGTCAGCCGGAGCGGCGCCTCAGTACACGATCACGCTGCGCTTCACCTCGCCCTGCAGCATCAGGTCGAAGCCCTCGTTGAGCTCGGACAGCGGGAGCCGCCGGCTGATCAGCTCGTCGAGCTTGTACTTGCCCGACATGTAGAGGTCGATCAGCATCGGCACGTCGGTGCGCTGGTGGCCGCCCCCGAAGGACGAGCCGGTGAGCACCCGCTGCTGCAGGAAGAGCGACGGATCGAGCGAGACCCGCGTCCCCGCGGGCGAGACGCCCACGATCACGCAGGTGCCGCCGCGGTGGGTGGCCAGGACGCGCCTGCTCGATGGTCTTCTGGGTGCCCACCACCTCGAAGGTGAAGTCCACTCCGCCGGTGCCGGAGAGCTTCTGGACCGCGGCGACCGGATCCTCCTTGGACGGCATCCACGACGTGCGTGGCGCCGAACTCCTCGGCCCAGGCCAGCTTCTGGCGCATCACGTCCACCGCGATGATCTTGCCCGCGCCCAGCATGCGCGCGGCCTGGATCGTGTTGAGCCCGACCCCGCCGCAGCCCCACACCGCGACGCTGGCCCCCGGCGGCACCTTGGCCCGGTTGAACACGGGCCCGGCGCCCGCGAGCACGCCGCAGCTCACCAGGCACACCACGTCGAGCGGTGCGTCCGCCCGGATCGGGATCACGCTCTGCTCGGGCAGCACCGCGTGGGTCGCGTAGCCCGCCACCTGCAGGAAGTGGTGGAGAGGCTGGCCGTTCCGGCGGAAGCGCGAGGTGCCGTCGAGCATGAACCACCGCGGCTTGTCGCGGAGCGCGCACATGGTGGGCTGCCCCCCGATGCAGTAGGCGCAGCGCCCGCAGGACGGGATATAGCTCGAGCAGACGTGATCGCCCGCCTTCACCGTCTCGACGCCCGCCCCGATCTTCTCCACCACCCCGGCCGCCTCGTGCCCGAGCACCACCGGCAGCGGATGCGGATAGTCTCCGGTGATCACGTGCAGGTCGCTGTGGCAGACTCCGTTGGCCGCCCAGCGCACGAGCACCTCGTGCGGCCCCGGATCCATCACCTCCACGTCCTCCACCACCACCGGCTTCCGGACCTCGTAGAGCACCGCCGCCGTCGCCCGCATGTCCGCCTCCGTCTTCTCCCCCTCTCCCCGTTGGGGAGAGGCAGGGTGAGGGGTTGAGGCACCGATTCTGAAAGACGCGCGCCCGCATGGCAAGCGCCTTTGGTATGATCCTCGCGCCATGAACTTCGACTTCTCGCCCGACCAGAAATCGCTCCGGGAGCAGGCCCGGAAGTTCCTCGGCGAGCACGCCTCGTCGACGCGCGTCCGCCGCATTCTCGAGGGCGCCGCGCCCTACGACCGTGACCTCTGGAAAGGCATGGGCGAGATGGGCTGGATGGGCACCGCCATTCCCGAGACCCACGGGGGCGCCGGCTTCGGCTACCTCGAGCTCTGCGTCATCGCGGAGGAGCTGGGCCGGAGCCTGGCCCCCACCCCGTTCGCCTCCACGATCTACCTGGCCGGCGAGGCGCTGCGGATCGCGGGCAGCGACGCGCAGAAGAAGCGCTGGCTCCCGCGCATCGCGCAGGGCGAGGCCATTGGCTGCCTCGCGCTCTCGGAGGGCCCGCGGGTGACGACGCCGGCCAACCTGGCGACCCGCGCCGACGGCGCCCGCCTGACCGGAATCAAGACCCCGGTGATGGACGGCGACGTGGCCGACTTCGCGATCGTCCTCGCCGCGCCGGCGAAGGGTCCCGCCGACCTCTACCTGCTCGATCTCGCCGGCCCCGGAGTCACGCGCACGAGCCTCGCCACCGTGGACCCGACCCGCTCGCACGCGCGGATCGCGCTCGACGGCGCCGCGGCCGAGCCCCTGGGCGCGGCCGGCCAGGGCTGGCCGCTGGTGGGGCGGCTGCTGGACCGCGCGGCGGTGCTGGTCGCCTTCGAGCAGATCGGCGGCGCGCAGGCCGCGCTCGACATGGGGCGCGAGTACGCGCTCGGCCGCTTCGCATTCGGGCGGCAGATCGCGTCGTTCCAGGCCATCAAGCACAAGCTGGCCGACATGTACGTGGGCATCGAGCTCGCGCGGTCGAACGCCTACTACGGCGCCTGGGCGCTCTCGAAGGACGCGCCCGAGCTCGGCGTCGCCGCCGCGGCGGCGCGGGTCGCCGCGAGCGAGGCCTACTACCACGCGGCCAAGGAGAACATCCAGGTGCACGGCGGCATGGGCTTCACCTGGGAGTTCGACTGCCACCTCCACTACCGGCGCGCCAAGCTCACCGGCCTCATGCTGGGCAGCGCTCGTCGCTGGAAGGATCTGCTCGTCACCCGGCTCGAAGCCGGGGCGGCGTAGGAGCGCATCGTGGACTTCGACGACACGCGGGAAGAAGCGGCGTTTCGCGCGGAGGTGCGGCAGTGGCTCGCCGCCCACGCCGAGCCCAAGCGTGGCGCCTTCGAGACCTGGCAGAGCCGCTACCCCGGCCGCGAGGGCTGGGATGGCCTCGAGCGCGCGCAGGCCTTCCAGCGCAGCAAGGCCGAGGCCGGCTTCGCGGCGCTGCACTGGCCCTCGGAGTGGGGCGGCCGCGCCCTGCCGCCGATCTACCAGGTCATCTACTCCCAGGAGGAGTCGCGGTTCCTCGTGCCGCGCGGCTACTTCGAGATCGGCCTCGGCATGTGCATGCCCACCCTGTTCGCCTACGCCACCGACGAGCAGAAGAGGCGCTACGCGCCGGCGGCCCTGCGCGGCGACGAGGTCTGGTGCCAGCTCTTCTCCGAGCCGGGGGCGGGCTCCGATCTGGCCGGGCTGCGCACGCGCGCCGTGCGCGACGGCGACGACTGGGTGATCAACGGCCAGAAGATCTGGACCTCGGGCGCGCACTGGGCGGACTGGGCGATCCTGGTCGCGCGCAGCGACCCCAAGACGGCCAAGCACAAGGGCCTCACCTTCTTCTTCCTCTCCATGAAGTCGCCGGGCATCGAGACCCGGCGGATCAAGCAGATCTCGGGCGCGTCGCACTTCAACGAGGTCTACTTCACCGACGTCCGCATCCCCGACACCCAGCGTCTGGGCGCGGTCGGCGCGGGCTGGGGCGTGGCCATCACCACCCTGATGAACGAGCGCCTTACCTCGGGCGACCTGCGCGGGCCCGACTTCGAGGAGATCTTCGGCCTCGCCCGCGTCACGCAGCTCGAGAACGGCCCCGCGATCGCCGACGCGGCGGTGCGCGAGCGGCTCGCCGATCTCTACGTGAAGACGCAGGGCGTGCGGCTGACGCGCTTCCGCACCATGACCGCGCTCTCCCGCGGGGAGACGCCGGGCCCGGAGAACTCCATCGGCAAGCTCGTCAACGCGCCCAAGGCGCAGGACATCGCCTCGTTCGCGATGGATCTCCTCGACATGGGCGGCGTGATCATGGACAAGGAGACCGCCCCGCTGCGCGCGGCCTTCCAGGAGTCGCTGCTGTCCACCCCGGGCGGGCGTATCGCCGCGGGCACCGACGAGATCCTGCGCAACATCATCGCGGAGCGCGTGCTCGGCCTGCCCCAGGACGTACGCGTGGACCGCGATCTGCCCTTCGACCAGCTCCCGACCGGACGGTAGTACCCGGAGGGGGCTTTGCCCCCCTTCCGGACCTCCCCCAAAAGCGGGATTGCGCGGGCGGAGCCCGCGCTCGAAGCGGCCAGAAACTGGCGCCCGGTCAGCTCGCGGCGGGTGGGGGCGCGATCACGTCCTCGTAGCGGTGGCGCTTGGTGATGAGCTTGGAATGCTCGAAGACGTCCAGCGCGACCTCGAAGGCGGGCCGCGTGATCTCGACGTGGGGCGTCCAGCAGCCGAGCTTCTGGTAGTAGGCGATCGTGGCGGCGAGCACCGCCGGGTCGATCTCCGGGAAGAACGAGGCCTCGGCCTTCGCCACGTCCGCCGCGGGCGTCGCGAGCAGCCAGCCGCGCGCCTTGCGGTAGGCCCGCATGAACCGCCGCGCCATGTCGGTGTCGAGCCACGCGCGCGTCGCGGCCAGACTCGAGAACGCCACCGGCCCGATGGCCTGGCCGACCGAGGCGACGACGTGCCCGGCGCGATCGTGCTCGAGCTGCTGCGGCGCCGGTCCCTGCTGGTGGATGTAGTCCCCCTCGCCCTTCCGGAACGCCGCGTCCATCTGGTCGCTCGGCACGTTCACGGCCACGATGCTCGCGAAGTCGAGCCCGCTCTTGTGGCAGGCGTACTTGAACATCGCGAGCGGCTGGCCGCCGTGGTCGACCAGCACCCGCTTGCCCTGGAGCTTCTTCCAGGAGAACGCCGGATCCGGCGCGCGCCCCGTCAGGAAGAAGCCGTCCATCTCGTTGATCTGAGCGAAGTGCACCGCGGGCGGAGCCTGGCCCTTCTCGAGGGGCCCGAAGCCCTGGGACGGGGCCGACTGGCACACGTGCACGGTCCCGGCCACCACCCCGTCGATGGCCGACTTGCCCAGCGGCGCGATGGAGTGCTTCGGCGCGAACCCTTCCTGCTGGAGGAAGCCGCCCGCGATCGTGGCGATCAGGGGCGAGTAGAAGGCGGAGAAGCGCGTGAACTGGATGCTGATCTCGTCACTCATGACTTGCCTCCCGGGGTTATACTTGCGGTTGCCATGGCCACGACCAAGCGCCCGACGGATGCCGATCTCAAGACCCGTTTGACCCCGGAACAATACAACGTCACGCAGTGCAGCGCCACGGAGCCGCCCTTCCGGAACGAGTTCTGGAACCATCACGAGGCGGGCATCTACGTGGACGTGGTGACGGGCGAGCCGCTGTTCTCGTCGCTGCACAAGTTCGATTCCGGCACCGGCTGGCCGAGCTTCGACCGGCCGCTGGAGACCGAGACGGTCAAGGAGCACGCCGACAATTCCCACGGCATGCGCCGCGTCGAGGTCCGCTCGGCGGAGGGTGACTCCCACCTCGGCCACCTCTTCCCGGACGGCCCCCCCTCGACCGGTCAGCGCTACTGCATCAACTCCGCGGCGCTGCGGTTCATCCCCGTCGCCAAGCTCGAAGCAGAGGGGTACGGCAAGTACCTGCCGCTCTTCGAGAAGGTGAAGCCTCGCCCGTAGGTCCGGTCGCGATGGCGATCCGGATCCTCGCCGCCGCGCTGCTGATCGGGACGCTGGCCGGCTCGGGCCTCGCCGCCGAGCCGACGCGCGCGCCCACCGTCAAGACCCCCGCGCCGCCCGGCCCGCCGCGGGTCGCCGTCACTCTGCTCGGCGAGGGCGCTTCGATCGAGCCGGGCGCGTCCTTCTGGGTGGGTCTCCGCCAGCGCATCGCGCCCGGCTGGCATACGTACTGGACCAACCCCGGCGATTCGGGCGAGCCCCCCGTCCTGGACTGGGACCTCCCCACGGGCTGGCAAGCCGGCCCGCTCGTCTTCCCGCAGCCCGAGCGCATGCCGGTCGGCCCGCTGATGAGCTACGGCTACACCGGCGAGGTCGTGCTGCTCACCCGGCTGACCGCGCCCGCCGGATTGACCCCCGGCGCGCCGGTCACCCTGCGAGGCCACGCCGCGTGGCTGGTCTGCGAGAAGATCTGCATCCCGGAAGAGGCCGACGTCACCCTGACCCTGCCGGTCGTCGCCGGCAAGCCCGCGCCCGGCGCCGGCGCCGCCGCGATCGAGCGGACCCGCCGCGCGGTGCCCGGGCCGAGCCCCTGGCCCGCCTCGCTGAGCGCGACCCCCGAGGCGGTGACCGTATCGGTCGCAGCCCCAGGGCTCGAGGCCTCGCGCATCGCGGAGATCGTCTTCTTCCCGGGCCGCTGGGGCGTGATGGACCACGCGGCCACCCAGGAGGTGACCATCGCGCCGGATGGGATCAAGCTGCGCGCGGCGCGCGGCCTCCTGCCCGAGGCTGCGGACGACGACCTCGACGGCGTGCTCGTGATCCGCGAGAAGCTCGACCAGGGCCTGGTCAGCCAGGCCTTCGCCATCAAGGCCGTGGCGGCCAAGGGCGCCGGCGGGCCGTCGCTGTCCCTGCTGGCGGCGATGGGGCTGGCGGTGGCCGGCGGCCTGATCTTGAATCTCATGCCATGCGTGCTACCTGTCCTTTCGGTAAAGGCTCTCGCCCTCGTCGGCCACGCCGAGGTCTCGCCCGGCGTCGTGCGCCGACACGGGCTCGTCTACACCGCCGGCGTGCTGGTCTGCTTCGCGGCGCTCGCGGGCGCGCTGCTCGCCCTGCGCGCGGGAGGGGCCAAGATCGGCTGGGGCTTCCAGCTCCAGTCCCCCCTGGTCGTCACCGCCCTGGCCTATGTGCTGTTCGCGCTGGGCCTGAGCCTCTCCGGGCTCCTCGTCATCGGCGGCCGCCTCACCGGAGTGGGCCATGGGCTGGCCGCCCGGCCCGGCTACGGAGGCTCCTTCTTCACGGGCGCGCTGGCCACCATCGCCGCCACCCCGTGCACGGCACCTTTCATGGGCGCGGCGGTGGGCTACGCGCTGACCCAGCCGCCGGCGGCGGCGCTCGCGGTCTTCGAGGCCCTGGGGCTCGGCCTGGCCCTGCCCTTCCTCGCGCTGAGCCTGGTCCCGGCGTGGCGACGCCTCCTGCCGCGCCCGGGTCCGTGGATGACGCGGCTCTCGCAGGCGCTCGCCTTCCCGCTCTACGCCTCGGTCGCGTGGCTCGTCTGGGTGGTCAGCCGCCAGGCCGGGCCCGACGGGGTGGCGCTCGTGCTGGTGGGGCTGCTGCTGATCGGCTTCGGCGCCTGGCTGCACCACGCCGCGCGGGGCGCCGCGCCGCACTGGCGCCGCGTCGCCACCGGGTTCGCGCTCGCCAGCGTGGTGGCCGCGATCGCGCTGGCTCCGCTCGCGGCGGCGAGCCCGCCGGCTCCCGCGACGGCGCCGGGGGCCGCGGCCTGGGAGCCCTACTCCCCGCGCCGGCTCGCCGAGCTGCGCGAGCAGGGCAAGCCGGTGTTCGTGAACTTCACCGCGGCCTGGTGCATCACCTGTCTCGTGAACGAGCGCGTGGCCCTGGGCTCTCCGGCCGTGGCCGAGGCCTTCGCCCGCAAGGGCGTCGTGTACCTCAAGGCCGACTGGACCAGCCGCAGCGCGGAGATCGCCTCGGCGCTCGGGTCCTTCGGCCGCAGCGGTGTCCCGCTGTACGTCGTGTATCCCGCGCGAGCCGGAGGCGCCGTCACGGCCGAGCCCCGCGTGCTTCCGCAGATCCTGAGTGAGGGAACCATCATCGAAGCCTTCGACAAGGAGACGCTATGAGCGCAGAGCTGATCGGACGCCGCAGCTTCCTCACCCGCACCGGCACGGGCCTCGTCCTGGCCGGCACCGCCTCCTCCGCCCTCCTCGGAACGCGTCCCGCGTGGGCCGCGACCGCCAAGGTGGGCGAGCCGGCTCCCGGCTTCACGGTCAACGCGACCAATGGCTCCCCGGTGAGCCTCGGCACGTACAAGGGCAAGATGGTGGTGCTCGAGTGGACGAATCACGATTGCCCCTACGTGCGGAAGCACTACGACAGCGGCAACATGCAGGCGCTGCAGCGGGACACCACGGGCCAGGGCGTGGTGTGGCTCACCATGATCTCCTCGGTGGAGGGCACGCAGGGCTACGTGACGCCGCCCCAGGCCGACGAGCTGACGACCTCGCGCAAGGCCGCGCCCACCGCGGTCCTGCTCGACACCAAGGGCGCGACGGGCAAGCTGTACGGCGCGACCAACACGCCGCACATGTACGTGGTGGACAAGGCGGGCGTGCTCGTCTACGCCGGGGCCATCGACGACCGGCCGACGTCCCGCCGCGCGGACGTGCAGGGCGCAAACAACTACGTGCGGGCCGCGCTCGACGCGGTCGCGGCCGGCCAGCCGGTGAAGACGCCCGTCACCCGCGCCTACGGATGCACCGTCAAGTACTCCTGATCGCATGTCCCGACTGAGCCGCCGCCGGCTGCTGCACGGGCTGGCGGCGAGCGCGGCCGTCGGCGCGCTCCCGCGCCCGGCGCTCGCCCAGCCGGGCGACGCGGCGCGGGTGGCCATGGCGGGCTCCGCGCTCGCGTTCCTGGGCGCGCTGCCGGCGGAGGCGCGCCGGCGGGCGGTGTTTCCCATCGGCGACCGCGAGCGGCTGAACTGGCACTACGTGCCGCGCGGCCGCGAGGGCGTGGCCTTCAAGGCGATGCCCGCGCCCGCGCGCGCCGCGGCCCACGAGCTGATGAAGGCGAGCCTGAGCGCGGTGGGCTACACCAAGGCCACGAACGTCATCCAGCTCGAAGAGGTGCTCCGGCGCATCGAGACCTTCGGCCTCTCGCGCGATCCGGAGAACTACGCCTTCACCGTCTTCGGCAACCCGGGCGCCGCCGCGCCCTGGGGCTGGCGCGTCGAAGGCCACCATCTCTCGCTCAACTTCACGCTCGTGCCGGGCCAGCCGGTGGCGATGACCCCGGCCTTCCTGGGCGCGAACCCCGCCGAGGTGCCGTCGGGGCCCAAGAAGGGACAGCGCACGCTCGCGGCCGAGCAGGATCTGGGCCGGGCCCTCGCCCAGAGCCTGAGCGAGGCCCAGCGCGCCCGCACCGTCATCGCGGCCGAGTCGCTCGGCGACATCGTCGCCGGGCCGGGCCGCGCCGACAGCCTCGCCACGCCCGCGGGCCTCGCGCTGGCCGACATGACCGGCGATCAGCGGACCCTCGCGGGCCGGCTCATCGAGGAGTACGCGCGCAACATGCGCAGCGAGCTGGCCGAGCAGGAGCTCCTGCGCATGCGCGAGGCCGGGCTCGAGCGCGTGCACTTCGCCTGGGCCGGACCGCTCGACGCGGGCCGCGCGCACTACTACCGGCTGCACGGGCCCACCCTCCTGATCGAGTACGACAACACCCAGAACAACGCCAACCACATCCACTCGGTCTGGCACGATCCCCGGCGCGACTTCGGCCTCGATCTCCTGCGCGCCCACTACCAGCACGGACACCATCACGATCACGCCTAGGTAGCCGTGGCGGCGGGCGCGGTCACTGCCCTGTGCCCGCGTCGGAGTTACCGCGAAGAAACTACCGGCCGCACTGGCGACCGTCGCCATTCCGCTTGTTTTGCTACGGCGAGGCGTGGCACATCGCTTGCTGTTCCTTCCGTTGTGCCCAACGTCTCCGACTCGGTGAAGCCGTTCTTGGTCGTCGTTGGGGTGATCGCGATCGTCGCCGCGCTCTACCTTGCCCGCGGCCTCCTGATCCCGATCGCGCTCGCGATGCTGCTCACGTTCATGGTGCACCCGATGGTGGGCTGGCTCACGCGGCTGGGTCTCGGCCGCGCCCTCTCGGTCGGGGTGGTCGTGACCATGCTCTTCGCGACGCTCGGCGGGGTCGCGTGGATGCTCACCCGGGAGATCGCAGTGCTCTCCGTCCACATCCCGGCGTACCGCGACAACCTCATCGCCAAGATCGCGCACGTCCGCAAGCTGGGGCGCGGCGGCGCGATCGAGAAGGCCCAGACCGCGGCGAGCCAGGTCGCCAAGGAGCTGCAGAAGGAGACGACCCCGGCCGGATCGCGCGCGCCGGCCGCTCCGGTCGTCGTGCAGTCCCGGCCGACCGGTCTCTGGCAGCTGCCCACCCTGATCGAAGGCCTGGGCGGCGCCGCGACGGTGATCGTGCTCGTCATCTTCATGCTCATCGAGCGGGAGGACCTGCGCAACCGGCTCATCCGGCTCGGCGGCTACGGGCGCCTCATCACCACGACCCGGGCCATCGACGAGGCCTCGCAGCGAATCAGCCGTTACCTCGTGATGCAGACCCTCATCAATGCCAGCTTCGGTCTCGGGGTCACGCTGGGCCTCCTCGTGCTCGGCGTGTCCTATGCGCCGCTCTGGGGCTTCCTCGCCGCGGTGCTCCGCTTCATCCCCTATGTCGGGGTCTGGATCGGCGCGCTGATCCCGATCGTCTTCGCCCTCGCCGAGTTCCCGACCTGGCAGCAGCCGCTGCTGGTGGCCGGGCTCTTCGTCTTTCTGGAAGCCCTGTGCAGCTTCGCGCTGGAGCCGCTGCTGTACGGGCAGAGCGCGGGCGTCTCCCAGGTGGCGCTCATCTGCTCCGTCGCGTTCTGGGCCTGGCTCTGGGGGCCGATCGGGCTGCTGCTGGCCACGCCCCTCACGGTGTGCCTGGTCGTCCTCGCCAAGCACGTCCCCGGCATGGAGTTCATCGGGATCCTGATGGCCGACGTCTCGCCCATCGCTCCGGCCGCCGCCTACTACCAGCGCTTGCTCGCGGAGGACGAGGTGGAGGCGGCGCGCATCGTCGCCGAGTACGCGAAGGATCACCCGATCGAGGCGGTCTACGACACCGTGATCCTGCCCGCCCTCATGCACGCCCGGCGCGACTGCCGACGGAGCCTCCTGCCCGAGTCGACCCAGCGCTCCATCTGGCGGGCGACGCGCCGGATCGTCGAGGAGCTCCACGCCACGCGTGAAGCGGCCCGCGCCGCCAAGGGCCCGGACGCGGCCGAGCGGCCGCCGGAGGAGCACTCCCGGAAACCCCACGTCCTCGCCATCCCGGTGCTCGACGAGGCGGACGAGCTGGGCCTGGTGATGCTGGGTCACCTCGTGGATCCCACGCGCGGGACCTTCGAGGTCACCTCGCCCCACCTCCTGGCCTCGGAGGTCGTGGCCCTGGTCCAGAAGGCCCAGCCCGCGGTCGTGTGCCTCGGTGCGCTACCCGCGAGCGGCCTCGCCACGCACACGCGTTACCTCTGCAAGCGGCTTCGCGCGTGCTGCCCCGAGCTCCGCATCGTGGTGGGGCGCTGGGGACTGCGCGAGCCCGCGGGACCTGCCCGCCGCCAGCTCGAGGCGGCTGGCGCGAACCAGCTGGGGGTCACGCTGGTCGAGACGCTCCAGCACCTGCAGACGGTCCTGGGGCTCGCGATGCCCTCACCGGATCAGCACCCCGCGCAGATCACGATGGCGCCGAGCGCGGACACCCCGATCGGAGAGCGCCGCGCCGCCTCGACGTAGCCGCGGGATCAGCCCGCGCGGCCCAGCATCTCCTCGAGCATGGACATGTCCACCGGCTTGGTGACGTGCAGGTCGAAGCCCGCCGCGAGCGCGCGCCTCCGGTCCTCGGCCTGCCCGTAGCCGGTCACGGCCACGAGACGGATCGTGCGAGTCTCCGGCCGTCCCCTCACCTCGCGGGCCAGCGCGTAGCCGTCCAGGCCGGGCAGGCCCAGATCGATCAGCGCCACGTCCGGATGGAACGCGTAGAGCTTGGCGAGGCCGCTCGGCCCATCCTCCGAGGTCTGGACCTCGTGACCGGCCATCTCGAGCAGCATGCGCAGGCTCTGGCGCGCGTCCGGGTTGTCCTCCACCACCAGCACGCGACGGCTCCGCACCGGGCCGGGCCGGGTCCCGTCCTCACTGCCGGCCGCCGCCGCCACCGGCGCCGCGACCGCGGGCAGCCGCACGGTGAACTCGCTGCCCTGGCCAGGCCCCGCGCTCCAGACCGCGACCGAGCCGCCGTGGAGCTCCACGAGGCGCTTCACGAGCGCCAGCCCGAGACCAAGGCCGCCGCGCGAGCGATCCAGGCTCTGCGGCTCCTGCACGAAGAGATCGAAGACGCGCGCGAGCAGGTCGGTGCGGATGCCCTGGCCGGTGTCTCGCACGCGCAGCACGCCCGTCGCCCCCGCCCGTTCCGTGCTGATCGTCACGCGGCCCGAGGGCGGGGTGTACTTGAGCGCGTTGTCCACCAGATTGTTCAGCACCTGCTCGAGCCGCGCGGGATCGCCGTCCACGTGCACCGGCTCACCCTCGAGGACGACGGTGTGCCGCTCGGTGCGCCCGGCCTGCGCGAGGGCGTCGATGCATCGCCTCGCGAGGGCGTGCAGCTCCAGCGGCCGGCGCTGCAGCTCGATCTTGCCCGACGTGGCCCGGGCCACGTCCAGCAGATCGTCCACGAGACGGCCGAGGTGCCCGGTCTGGCGCCCGATGATCGCGACCACGTGGCGCATGGTCTCGTCCCCCGGTAGCCGCTCGAGCACCGCCACCGCGTTGGTCAGCGTGCCCAGCGGGTTGCGCAGCTCGTGGCCGAGCATGGCCAGGAACTCGTCCTTGGCCTGGTTCGCAGCGCGGAGCGAGTCCTCGTAAAGCTTGCGCTCGGTGATGTCGAGCGACACGCTCAGCACCGCGGGCTCTCCCTCGAAGCTGATCACCTCCGAGTTGACCAGGAGCTGGCGCTCCTCGCCGCTCCGCCTCCGGAACGTGACCTCCAGGTCCCGCACGCGCCCCTCGGCGTGCAGGAGACGCAGCACCCGGTCGCGCTGCTCGGTGGTCACCCAGAAGCCGAGCTGCGGCTTGGTCTGGCCCAGCATCTCCTCGCGCGAGTAGCCGCTGTGGCGCACCGCCGCGTCGTTGACCTCGAGGTGGCGATGATCGCGCAGGCTCGTGATGGACATGGGTAGCGGGTTGGCGTGGAAGGCGACCATGAACCGGGCCTCGCTCTCGCGGAGCGCGGTCTCCGCCCGCGTGCGGTCCGTGATGTCGGTGAGCGCGCTCAGGATGCAGGCCTCCCCGTCGAACATCACGACGTCGGCGGAGAGGACGGTCACGATCTCCTCGCCGCTCTTGACCCGGAACCGGCACTCCATGCCACGCACGGTCCGACCCGCCTTCAGCTGGCGGATGCCCTCGTCCCGCTGGGCCGGATCCACCCAGAGCCCGAGCTCGACCGGGGTGCGCCCGAGAATCTCCTCGCGGGTGTACCCGGAGGCGCTCAAGAAGGCGTCGTTGGCGTCGCGCACGCGGCCGTCGGCGAGGCCGGTGAGGCAGAGGATGGTGGGGCTGAGCCCGAAGACCGCGCGGAGCTTCTCGCCGAAGCCGGGCGTCGAAGGCATCGCGAAAAGTATGGAGCGAAGCGGGCCCGGCTGGCAACCCCGCACACCGCCTCGGCCGGGTGTATCATACGCGCCGACACCGACCCCCGACCCTCTCTCACAAAGGAGTGCCGCCATGGCGACCATGGGCCACGAGATCGACGTCCGAGACGTGGAGTACCTCCGTCACGGAGACCACCCCCTCCTGGCCCGGATGTTCGTGCCCCGGGGCGACGGCCCCTTCCCGATGATCGTCGAGCTGCACGGCGGGGCCTGGAGCCGCGGCGACCGGACGAACGACACCATCATGAACGAGCCGCTGGCCCGGAGTGGCGTGGTCGTGGCCGCGCTCGACTTCCGCCAGCCCCCCGAGGCCTCGTATCCGGGGTCGCTGCAGGACATCAGCTACGGCGTCCGCTGGCTCAAGAGCCACGCGGCGGAGTTCCGTGGGCGCGCGGACCAGGTCGGGCTCATGGGGGCCTCGAGCGGCTCGCACCAGGCGATGCTGCTGGCCATGAAGCCGCGCGATCCGAAGTACGCCGCCCTGCCCCTGCCCGCCGGCTCCCCGCCCGTGGACGGCAGCGTCAAGTGCGCGGTGCTCTGCTGGCCGGTCATCGATCCGCTCGCGCGCTACCGCTACGCCAAGGCGCTGAAGGCGGGGGGCGCTCCGTATCCGGACGTGGTGGATCGGGTGCTCCCGGGCCACGACGCGTACTGGCGCACGGAGGAGGCCATGGCCGAGGGCAACCCCACGCTCGCGCTGGAGCGCGGCGAGGCCGTCGAGACGCCCCCGGTGGTCTACATCCAGGGCTCGCGCGACATGGCGCACCCGCGTCCCGACCTGGACCGCTTCGTGGCCGGGTACCGGAAGATCGGCGGCCAGGTGGATCTCGAGCTGATCGAAGGCGAGGCCGAGGGCTACATCGGCAAGAAGCCCGCGGCGGCGGAGCGGACGATCTCGCGCATCATCGAGTTCGTCCACAAGCAGCTCGGCTAGGTCTTCTCGAGCTCCTTGCGGACGCGGGGCAGGACCTCGCGGGCGATGCGGGCCGTGTAGTCCCGCTCCGGATCCGCGGGCCACTTCGGGTCCGGGATCGGGTGCAGCACGACGTGCTCGAACGTGGCGGGCGCGGCGCGCAGGGCGGCCAGCAGACGCTCGGCCACTTCCCCGGTTCCCCCGCGGAGGCTGAAGGCGTCGGCGGCCTCGGTCGGGAGAAAGTCCACGACCTTGCCGCTGGCCTCGAGATCAGTCGCGTGGTGGAAGTCGGGCCATACGCCGCGGTCGTGCTTGAGCCGCTCCGGATCGGGCCCGGTCCACCGGAGCGCGGGCGGGTCGAAGAGCGCGGGCGAGTACTCGTAGTACCCTGCCGCCATCGAGCGGGCCATGGTCAGGGCGCGGGCCGGCTCGTCGACCAGGACGGTGTGGAAGATCGCGCCGAGCTTCACCGACGCCGGGTCGCGGCCCGCCGCCGCGGCGCCGGCGCGGATCGCGCTCACCGCGGTCGCGATGTTGGCCGGATGGGTCCCGACCCGGATGAACACGCCGTCGGCCACCCCGCCCGCCATCCGCAGGGTCTTCGGCCCGCCCGCCGCGATCCACACCGGCACCGGCCGGTGATGCGGCAAGCACGCCGGCCGCGCCGCGCCGACCTCCACCGCCTCGCCCGCGAGCAGCGCGCGCATGAGCCGCGTGCCCGCCTCGAGCTCGGCCACCCGCGCCGGCCTGAGTCCGGCCAGGCGCACCGCGGTGTCCCCCACCCCCCAGCCCAGGAGCACGCGGCCGGGCGCCAGCTCGTCGACCGTCGCGATGGAGGACGCGGTCACGGTGGGATGCCGGTTCACCGGATTGGCCAGGAGCGGACCCAGCGTGATGCGCTCGGTCGCGCGGGCCGCCGCGGCCAGGAGCACGTACGTGTCGCGGCGCCGGAGCTGGGAGTCGGGCTGGAGCGCCGCGTCCCAGCCGAGCTGCTCGGCGCGGCACACGTCGGCCGCAAATGCGTCCACCGAGCGCGAGTCGAAGCGGTTGAGGCCGAAGCGGGGGCTCTCCACGGAGACGGCCGGCTAGGGCATGCCCGGCATGTCCACCGGCGCGTAGTAGCGCTTCGCGCCGAGCCCGTCCACCCGGGCCCAGAAGTCCGGCTGGGCGGCGAGGCCCAGCTCGGTCACGCCGGCGCCCTGCCGCCAGATGCACCAGGAGTCCGGGTGGAGGCGGCTGGCCTCGCGGATCCAGCGCTCCGCCTCCGCCTGCTCCCCGTGCCGGATCAGGAACTGGGCGAGCCGGAACAGGGCCTGCGCGGTCGCCGCGTCCTCGGTGACCGCGGGCAGGTGCGCGCGCGCCTGCTCGGGGGTGAACGCGTACGCGCTCCGCCCGCCGTTGCGCGCCCAGTCGCGGATCGCGTCCAGGTACAGCGCCTTCGCCCGCGCGGTGCGCTGGGCCACCTCCTCCGGCAACTCGCGGGTGGCGCGATTCATCTGACGGAAGCCCTCGTAGGCTCCGGCCGACTCGGCGGGCCGCACGATGCTGCCCGGCCTCGTCGATCCACACCGCCTGCGGCACGTTCACGATGCCGTAGAGCTCGGCCAGCCGATGCTCGCGATCGATCAGCGTGGGATAGGTCGGCTTCGCCGCGTCGATCCACGGCAGCGGATCGCCCTCGCGGCTATCCATCGCCACCGCGATCACCACGAAGTCATGCCCCGCGAGCTCCTCCTGGAGCGCCTGCCACCCGGGCAGGTCGCGACGGCACCCTCACCAGGAGGCCCAGGTGACGAGGAAGACCTTCTTGCCGCGGTAGTCGGACAGCCGGTGCATGCGGCCGGATGGGTCGGGCAGCGCGAAGTCGGGCGCCTCGAGCGAGGGCAGCGCGGCCTTCCGCTCCTTCGCGCTCTCGCCGAGCACCCAGGCGTGGCCGCGCTCGCTCCGCACCGCGGGCTGGCCGAGATGACGCCAGAGGGCGGCCAGGTTGATCCGGCCGCCGTCCACGAGCTCGCGTTCCCGCCCCGCGGGCAACGGCACGCAGACCTGGCCCTTGCAGAGCCCCTCGGGCTTCACCTCCCAGCCGGTCGCCCGGAGCGCGTCGTTGGCCGACACCCAGAGCGCCCCGGTCGAGGGCTCCGTTCCCGTCACCCCGTGCTCACCCGTCTCCGTCAGCAGCGTCACCATTGGACAGCCTCCCTGGGCGGGATCTTATCACCGCGACCCTTGCGGTAGTCCGGCGGATCTCGGACACTGTCTCCTCGATGCCGAAGCGCCTGGGCTTCTTCACCCGCCTGCTCGATCAGGCGGACGCCGGCCGAGCGCTACCGGCTGGCGACCGCGCAGATCGTCCATGCCGAGCGCTGCGGCTTCGACTCGGCCTGGGTCGCCCAGCACCATTTCCACGAGGACGAAGGCGGCCTGCCCGGGCCGTTCGTCTTCCTGGCGCAGGTCGCCGCGCAGACCTCGCGCATCCGCCTCGGAACGGCGATCGTGACCCTGCCGCTGGAGCTGCCGATCCGGGTGGCCGAGGACGCCGCGGTGCTCGACCTGATGTCCGGCGGCCGCCTGGAGGTGGGCGTCGGGCCGGGCGGCAACCTCTCGGCGTTCGAGGCGTTCGGCCTGGACAGCGCCGAGCGCGGGACGCTGCTCGCCGGGCACCTCCAGGTGCTGCGCGACGCCTGGGCGGGGCGGCCGCTGCCCGGCGGCGACCGGCTGTATCCGTCGACTCCGCACCTGGTCGAGCGCATCTGGCAGGCGACGTTCACGGTGGACGGGGCCAGGCGGGCCGGCGCGGCGGGCGACGGTCTGATGCTGTCGCGCACGCAGCCGCGGCCGGCCGACGCGCCCGACCTGTCGCTGGCCGAGATCCAGAACCCGATGATCGACGCCTATCTGGCGGCGCTGCCCGAGGGCCGCGAGCCGCGCATCCTCGCCTCGCGCACCGTGTTCGTCGCCGACGACCGCGACGGAGGCCCTGCGCTTCGCCGAAGCCGGGCTCGAGCGTCAGCGCGCGCGCCTGGCCAGATCGGGCCGCGCGACCGGCGAGTGCGATCGGTGCGGCGACCTGATCGGCGCCTTCAATGTCCATCTCGGCACACCGGACGATGTGATCGCCTCGCTCCAGGCGGATAGCGCGCTCGCCCGCTCGACCGACTTCACGGTGCAGGTGCATTCGATCGATCCGCCGCATCCCTTCATCCTGCGGTCGATCGAGCTGGTCGCCGAGGTGGTGGCGCCCGCGCTCGGCTGGGAGCGCGATGACGCGGCGGGGATCCGGCGCGTCGCGTGACCACAAGGAGACGATGACCATGCCGGGCACGGACGCTGACGTGATCGACACGCTGGTCGGGATCGCGCCGGGATCGGCCCTGGACGCGATCCGCGCCCGTCGGCCGGAGGCGCGCACCCACGCGCAGGCGAGCTACCGCGCGCTGTTCGCGCCGGAGATCCCCGGCGACGTCACCGCGCAGGAGCGCTTCGCGGTGGGCAGCCTTCGTCACCGGCCTGCATGGCGAGGCGGCGATCGCGGCGTTCTACGCCGCGGGCCTCGCCGCCAGCGGCGCCTCGGCGGCGCTGCGCGAAGCGGTTGACGCCGCCATCGCGGAGGCCAGGGCGCAAGGCCCCTATGGCAGCTACCCCGCCGGGTCCGCTGAGCCGCGAGGATACGGCCGGGCCGTCTATCGCGTGAGCGCGGCAGACCCGCCGCGTGCTGGGCCCGCGCCTCGCCGCGGCCTTCGAGCACATGCACCTGCTCGTCTTCCACCCGCGCGACGCCGCGCCGGCGGCGCTGCAGGCGCTGCTGGACGCCGGCTGGTCCACGACCGATATCGTGACGCTGTCCCAGATCGCCGCCTTCCTGTCCTTCCAGATTCGGGTCGTCGCCGGATTGCGCATCCTGGCCGGCCGCTCCTGACACGCGAGGTCCCGACATGCCCGATACGGTCCTGGTTCCGCCCGACCACACGGTTCCCGTTGCCTTCACCCGGGCGCAGCTCGATTGGCTGCCCTGGCTCGAGCCGCTGATGGTCGAGGCGCTGACCGAGCGCCACATGGCGAGCCTCGTGGACGCCGCGCGCGTGAAGTCGCCGTATTTCCGCCTGCTCGCGCGCGATCCGGACGCGCTCGAGGCCCGGACGCGGACCGACAAGGACATCTTCTACAACCCCGATGCCGGCCTGCCGCGGGCGGAGCGCGAGCTCGCCGCCGCCGCGACCTCGCGCTTCAACGGCTGCATCTACTGCGCCTCGGTGCATGCGCGGCACGCCGCGACCTATTCGAAGCGCGAGGCGGACGTGCAGCGCCTGCTCGACGACGGCGTGACCGCCGATCTCGGCGAGCGCTGGAACGCCATCGTCGCGGCCTCGGTGGCGCTGACCGCGACGCCGATCACGTTCGGGCCGGAGCATGTGGAGCGCCTGCGCCGCGTCGGGGCTCGACGATCTGGCGATCGCCGACGTGATCCATGCCGCGGCGTTCTTCAACTGGGCCAATCGGCTGATGCTGTCGCTCGGCGAGCCGGCAGCTCCCGCCGAGACATGACACCTTGGAGGTTCCGATGACGGACCAGATACGCGTGGGAATCGTGGGAGCGACCGTGACGCAGGGGGGCAGCGGCTGGGGAGCCAACGCCCACGTCCCCGCGCTGAAGGCTCTGCCTCGCTACGAGCTGAAGGCGGTCTGCACCTCGCACGAGGACACGGCCAAGGCCTCGGCCGCGGCGTTCGGCGCCGAGCGGGCGTTCCACCGGTTCGGCGACATGGCGACGGCCCCGGACGTCGACCTCCTCGTCGTCTGCGTCCGGGTGCCCGGGCACCGGGACCTCGTCATGGCCGGCCTGCAGGCCGGCAAGGCCGTGTTCTGCGAGTGGCCGCTCGGCGCGAATCTGGCCGAGGCCGAAGAAATGGCCGGGCTCGCCCGCCAGCGCGCCGTGAGGACCGTCGTTGGTCTGCAGGCGCGCAGCGACCCGACGATCCTGTACGCGGCCGACCTCGTCAAGGCAGGCACCATCGGCGAGGTGCTCACCGCGAGCCTGACCACCGCTGCCCAGGCCCAGCTCCAGCGCGGCCCCGGCCGTATCTGGCAGGGCGCACGCGCCAACGGCGCCAACACGCTGACCATCGCGGGCGGCCACGCCATCGACGCCCTGTGCGCCGTGCTCGGCGAGTTTGCCGAGGTCTCGGCCCGCGTGTCGACCCGGATCCCGGAGTGGCACACGCTGGAGGGCAAGCCGGTCCCGGTCGACGCGCCGGACAGCATCAACGTGGTCGGCCGCATGGTGAGCGGCGCCGAGGTCACGGTCAACGTGGCCGCCGTTCCCTCGAATCCCAGCGGCAACCGGATGGAGATCTACGGGCGCGAGGGCGCCCTGGTCATCCGGGCCGATGGCTCGCTCAGCATCGGACCGAACCAGGTGCACGCGGGCAAGGGCAAGGAGCCCATGGCTCCGATGCCGGTGCCGGCCAAGTACCGGCTCGCTCCGGAGGGCACGCCGGGCGGCCAGCCCTACAACGTCGCCCAGGCCTACGCGCGCATGGCCGACGCCCTGGCGCGCCGGTCGATCCTTCGACGTCGACTTCGACCTCGCCGTCCAGCGCCACAAGCTGATCGACGCGATCGAGCGGTCCTCCGCCACGGGCCGGTCCGTGAGGGTGAGCGCGACCGAGGGGTAAGCGATCCGCTGAACGCTCGGGCCGGGGCCCGCCTTGACGTCGCGCCGCCGCTCGCGGCAGTATCGCGCTCGATGCCTCGCGCCCTCGCTCATCGCCAGCGTCGCGGCTGATCCGCCGTGCCTTCGACCCCGCGGCGCCAGGGCCTCCTGGCGCTGGTCATCGTGATCGCGGCCTGGGGCCTCACGTGGCCCGTCAACAAGGTGGTGCTCACCACGCTCTCGCCGCTCTGGGCGGTGACGCTGCGCTCGGCCATCGCCACCCTCGCGCTCTTCGCGATCGCCGCGTGGCGTGGCCGGGTGACGTTACCCCCGCGTCAAGATCTCCCGGTGCTGCTGAGCATCACGCTCCTGCACATGGTCGGCTTCAACCTCCTCGCGAGCTGGGGGCTGGGCCTGGTGCCGACCGGCCGCACCGTGGTGCTCGCCTACACCACGCCGCTCTGGGTCACGCCGGGCGCGGCGCTCCTCCTGCGCGAGCCGCTCACGACCAGGCGCCTGATCGGGGTGCTCGTCGGCCTGGCCGGGCTCGTCACGCTCTTCAATCCGCTCGCCCTCGACTGGACCGACCGCGCGGTGGTCCTGGGCAATCTGGCCATCCTGGCCGGCGCGCTGCTCTGGGCCATCAGCATCCTCCACATCCGGGCTCATCGCTGGGTCTCGACACCCTTCGCCCTCATCCCGTGGGAGACGCTGCTCGCGACCCTGCTCCTGGTCCCGATCGCGCTCTCGACCACGCCGCCAGCCCCGGGGGAATGGAGTCCCAGCTTCGTCGTACTCCTCCTCTACCTGGGCATCGTGGGCACCGCGGTTGCGTACTGGGCAACCGCGACCGCCAGCCGCCATCTCCCCGCCGTCACGACGTCGCTTGGACTCCTCGCCACTCCGGTTGTCAGCGTGATCACCGCGACGCTCTGGCTGGGCGAGCCACTCACGCTCTCGCTCATCATCGCGATCGTGCTGGTGCTGGGCGGCGTGGCCATCGGCAGCACCGCGAGCGACGGCAGCCCCAAGACACAGCGCGCCGGGACTCTACCTCCACCTCGACCTCGCGGGCCGGTCTAGGTCAGCGTGGACGTCCACAATTCCGGGGGAGCCCCGGCGACCTGCGCGAGCAGGGTGCCCAGGCGTCGCTGGTAGTCGTCGGTGAAGAAGAACGCCAAGCCGTCTCGGTCGACACGCCAGACGATCGCTTCGACATCGAGCGACGCCCCGTTGGGCGGGTGGAAGTGCAGCTTGGCGACGCTACCCTCACCGAGCCGCTCCGTCGGCCTCACCCTGGCCCCGCGGCCACTCACATTGACGGTTTGCAGGAGAAAGAAACGCTTCCCGGCCTCCACCACCACGGGCCACGACACGCTGAATCTCGGGTATCGCCGTGGGGCCCGCTGAGTGCCGTATCTCTCTCCAGCTCGAAGTGCCGCGTCTGAGTGGACATGGCGTGTAGCGGTTGAACCATCTGTTCCAGATCCGGGCCGTGCATGCATGTGGGCCTCCTCCGGAATGCGATGGGATGCCGTCAACGTTGGCTGCATCCTTCCTATGACGCTAACCGCCCAGTAGGAACGTCACATATTGGCCTTTGGTCCAATCCTCCCCCGCAAGCCCAACCCCTCCTGGGCCTCGCCACTCGTTGACGCGAAGCAACACAGGCGAACACTGAGGTCGGCAAGGGCGAGATGCTGCCGAAAGATGGCGGCCACCTACTGGACCAAGGTCCACTAGGCGGCCCTCCGACGGAGCCTTAATGTGGAGGCAAAAACAGGTGCCGAGCCGCACGGAGGAGATGACGTCGTCATCACCGAGACCGCCGAGCAGTGGATCAGATCCGGCATCCTCCAGCTGCTGGAGTGGGAGGAGACAATGGCTCCATACCGGAACTCCCCGACGAAGCGGTGCACGCTCCGTGACGCCTCGGTATCCGCGCCGACTGTCACGGTCGTTCTACACACGGTTCTCCTGATCCTGCTAGCGCTCTTCGCGCTCCCTTGGGTTCAGGGCGCGTGGGCAGGCCCCCCCACCGATCAGCTCCGCGATGGAGTCGAACGGGTGGTCAAGATCCTCAGGGACCCGGCGCTGAGCGGCGATACCAAGTTCAATGAGCGCAGCGCCGCGGTCAACAAGGTTGCCGACGAGATCTTCGACTTTGGCGAGACCGCGAAGCGGTCCCTCGGGCAACACTGGGCCCAGCGCACGCCGGCCGAACGTGAAGAGTTCGTTCGCCTGTTCACCGAGCTCCTCCAGCGCACGTACATCTCCAAGGTGGACCAGTACAACTCCGAGATGACCTTCCAGGATGACGTGGTTGATGGGTCCCAGGCCGTCGTGCGGACGACGCTCCTCCTCGGCAAAGGCGGCAGGATGTCGCTCGACTACCGGATGCACCGCCCCCGGGACCGCTGGCAAGTCTACGACCTCAGCATCGACGGCATCAGCCTCGTGGCGAGTTACCGATCACAATTCAACAAGGTCGTCCGGACCGATTCCTATGAAGCCCTGGTGGCAAGACTCAGATCACGCCAAATCGGCTTCGCAGCGCCCGCAACGGGCTCTTCCGGAGGACAGCTGGCCCGGTGACCCATGTCTGGACGGCGATCCCCGCCGATTGCACTGTCGCTAACGGGCCGGCTCCTGCAGCGCGTCGTGAACTTTTGCTGCGCCCGGCCGGCGCTGACGGTCTTCGTGGCCTTCGCCTCTTCCGTGCTCGGCGTCGGCTACGCTGCGCATTCCCTGACGCTCGAGACGTCCAAGTTCCACCTGCTTCCGCTCCACGAGCGGTACGCCACGCTCTACAAGGACTACGCGGAGGATTTCGGCCAGCTCGAGGACATCGTCGTGGTTGTCCAAAGCTCGGAGGTCGAGACTTCCACCGCCTACGCGGCCCGCCTGGCCCGACTCCTCCGCGACGGCGCCCTCGGCACGGCGCGCATCAGCTATCACATCGATGCCAACCGCCTCGAAGCCCACGCACTGCTGTACCTGCCGCTAGACACGCTGCGAGACACCCTCCACACGGTCGCCAGCCACGAAGACCTGCTCGGCGACTTTGCCGCCACCCCGACGCTCGCCCAACTGCTCGATGGCATCAACCAGTCCGTAGGCGCCACCTTCCTGCCCGGAGTATTCGGCCCCGGCGCCGAGGAAGAGCCGAACCCGGCGCCCAACCGTCTGCTTCACGATCTCCTGACCCACATGTCGCAGCGGATCGACGGTCAGCCGTACCGCTCACCATGGGCGAGCCTCTTCGCCGCTACCACCCCCGCCCCCGACCGCGGCCATTTCCTATCGCATGACCGGCGGTTGCTGTTCGTCGTGATCGACCTCGCCGACGCGCCGCGCACCTTCGCCGCGGAGCGCGCGGCGATCCTCGCCGTCCGGGGCGCGATCGCAAGCCTCCGCCAGGACTTTCCATCGGTCGAGGCCGGGGTCACCGGCGCGCCCGCGCTCTTCAGCGACGAGCTGAGCGCCGCCATCCGGGACGGCGAAATCGCAAGTGCCCTCGCGTTGGTGCTCACCCTCGGCCTGTTGTTGCTCGCCTTCCGGCACCTCCTGACCTCGTGTGCGATGGTCGTGGTCCTCACGCTCAGCCTCGGCTGGTCGCTCGGTGTCATCACGCTGCTGGTCGGCCAGCTCTCCATCCTCTCCATGATGTTCATCTCCGTCGTCGTCGGCCTGGGCACCGACTACGGAACCTTCTTCCTCTTCCGGTATCGAGAAGAGCGCGTGCTCGGTCGGACGTTCATCGCGGCGCTCGAGCGCACCGCCGCGCGAAGCGGCCCCGGCATTCTGCTCGGGGCCCTCACCGCTGCCGTGACCTTTTACATCCTGATGACGGCGGAGTTCCAGGGCATCCGCGATTTCGGTTTCATCTCCGGCACGGCGATCCTGCTCTCGTTCCTGTCGATGGTGACCGTGTTCCCGGCCGCCGTGTTGCTGATCGACCGCTGGCAGAACACCCCCCTGCTCGTGCCGGTCGACGGCCGGCCCGCCGCTGCGCGCCCGCCGGAGGCGCGGGCGGACCACGACAGCCGGCGCGCGGTCCCGGCGCTGGAGTGGCTCGCGCGCTATCGGAAGACCATCGTCGTCGTGGCGGTCGGCGCGACCGGAGCGTCGCTGTGGGCCGCGCCACGCGTGAGCTTCGACTACAATCTGTTGAATCTCCAGGCCAACGACACCGAGTCGGTGGTCTGGGAGAGGAAGGCGGCCGCCGCGGCGGGACGCTCCGTGTTCGCCGCGTTATCGACGGCCACGTCGCTCCCGGAGCTCGAGGCCAAGCAGGCCGCGTTCGAGCGTCTGCCCTCCGTTTCAGATGTCCAGAGCGTCTTGTCGGTGTTGCCGGATCGGCACGCCGAGAAGCTGGCGCTCCTTCAGCGCCTCGCAGACGTGGCCGACAGTGTCCGCGTGGGCGCTCCGCGTCCCCTCGATCTGCATGAGCTCACCCGGGCTCTCGACACCTTGAAGCGCCGCATGGACGCCGCGAAAGCGAAAAGCGGTCCGGGAGGGCCCTCGGAAGAGGTCCTCGTCATTTCTCGAGCGACGGCTGCCCTTCTCGAACGGCTCACGACCGCCGAGCGACACGTGCTCGAAGTCGCACTCGCCGATTACCAGGCGCGGCTTGCAGACGACTTCGCCACGCAATGGCAGCGGCTCCAGCTTGCCACAAGGCCGGCGCCGCTCACGCTCGACGACCTGCCCGAAGAGCTGCGGCGAAGGTTCATCGGCAAGAGCGGGCGAATGCTCCTCCAGGTCTACTCCCGGCACGACCCCTGGGACTACGCGAGCCAGGCCCGCTTCGTGGAGGAGCTGCGGACCGTCGACCCCAACGCGACCGGACAGCCGGTCGTCGGGTACGAGGCGACGCGCCTCATCGAGAGCTCGTTCCGGCTGGGGCTGGCGTACGCCTTCGTCCTCGTTGCCGGCATCGCAGCGCTCATGATCCGCCGGGTGCGGGAGACCGTCCTCGCGATGGTGCCCCTGATTCTCGGAACACTGTGGACGGTCGGTGTCATGGAGCTGGCCGGGCTCAAGTTCAATCTCGTGAATGTCTGGGCGCTGCCGCTCATCATCGGCTCTGCCGCCGAGTATGGCCTGTACATTGTTCTCCGGTCCCTCGCGGCGCCGGAGCACGGCGGGGGATCACGGCTGGCGCGCAGCACTGTCATGGCGGTGATGTTCAACGGCCTCACGACCATCACCGGCTTCGGCAGCCTGCTCGTCGCGCAACATCGGGGCGTGTGGAGCCTGGGTTTGTTGCTGGTCATCGGCTCCACGGCGACGCTGACCGCCTCCCTGGTGGTCTTGCCCACGCTCTTCCAGCTCGCCGGCGAGCCCCTGCGATCTCTGGCTGATCGTGACGGCCTCGCGACAGCCACTGAGCCTACGGCGCGTGCCGGATAAAGGGGTGGCCTCGAGCAGGGGGCCGGTGGACCACGGATGGGCCAAGGTCCAATAGGCAGGTCGGCCGAAACGGCCCAGACTCAGCCGTATGGTATGGCCGGTCATACGGCCACGAAAAGGAGCCCAGATGAACTATCTCGCATCGATCACGGCGTTCGTATTCTCGTTCTCACTCCTCGCATCCGGCTATGCCCTCGCGGCCGACGACTCGAAGGTGAAGGCCGCCACGGAACAGGTCGAGCGCGGCGCGAAGAAGATCCCCGACGGCAAGATCGGGGAAGGTGTCGAAGAGACCGCCAAGGGCATAGGCGGCACGGTTTCCGAAGGCGCCCAATACAGCGGTGAAAAACTCAAAGACGCGGGCAAGGCCGCCGAGCCGCCGGCGAAGACCGCCTGGGGCAACGCGCGCGATGGCGCCGTCAACGTCGGGCGCAGCGTCACGGGCTTCTTCTCGAACCTCTTCTCGAACTGACCCTGATTGGCCATTGGTCCAATAGGCAAGCCTCCGGCGTGCTGCTAGCGTGATCGTGGAGGTATCACCTGATGAGACATCGAATGTGGTTTGCAGCAGTCGGCCTGTTCGCCATCGGTTGTGCGGGCCCGACCGGGATGACCGGTCCCCAGGGTGCGACCGGAATGACGGGTCCCCAGGGCCCGACCGGGATGACCGGCTCGCAGGGGCAGGCCGGGATGACCGGGTCCCAGGGCCAGACCGGGCTGACCGGGTCGCAGGGTCAACCCGGCATGCCCGGCTCGCAGGGTCCCGTCGCCGCCGTTCCGCGCTGGACCGCCCTGAAGGACATCCGCTTCGACTACGACAAGGCGGAGATCCGGCCTGTCGAGATGAGCAAGGTCTCCGAGATCGCGACCTACATGACGCAGAATCCGGCCGTCCGGCTCGGAATCGACGGATCCACGGATCTCCTGCGCGGAACCAATCAGTACAACGTAGCCCTGAGCCAGCAGCGAGTCAGCAACGTTCGTGACGCGCTGATCCGCGCCGGCGTCCCCGCCGACCGCATGGAGACGGGCGGCTTCGCAACGCAGCGATCGAAGTGTAATGACTCTGCCGAGCCGTGCTCGCAGCGGGACGGGCAAGTCGAGGTGCTGGTCCGCCCGAGAAGTTAGCGCGGGAGAACCGGCAGGCAACCCGGGTCGGGGCGAGTACATCGCCCCGGCCCTTACTCTTCCTCGACGAGCCACCGCAATCTGGCGCTGCATCGCGCCTGGTCCAAGCCGTGCCATTGGACCTTGGTCCCGTACCTTAGGTCCCCTAGGCCTCGGCTTCCCTGCCGAGTACAGTCGAGAGCTGAAAGGAGTAAACACATGTCCAACATCTTCTACATCATCGGCGTCGTGGTCGTCGTATTCGCGATTCTCGGCTACCTCGGGCTCCGGTAGAAAGCCGATGCCCCATCTCGGCCTCCTCGGCGCCTTCGCCTTGGCAATGGCAACGATCCTGGCCGCGCCGACGCACGCGACCTCCCAATCCACTACCGACAAGATCGAGCAGAAGGCCAAGAGCGCCGCCCGGGATGCAACAACCGAAGTGACCGACTCCTGGCTGACCGCCAAGACCAAGATCGCGCTCTACGCCGATGAGCGGGTCAAGGGCGGACAGGTCAGCGTCGAGACCGTCCGCGGCACCGTCATGCTCCGCGGCAAGGTCGATTCGGACGAGGCGAGGACCGCGGCCGGATCCATCGCGAGCGGCCTCGAGCACGTCAAGGCCGTCAAGAACGACCTGCAGGTCGTTCCGGTCGGCGACCGCAAGGCGACCGACGTCTCCGACAAGGACATCACGCGCCAGATCGAAGCCAGCCTCGCGAAGACCACCCAGCTCACCAAGATCGACGTCCGGACCGATGGCGGGGTCGTCACCCTCACGGGTGTCACGCCGAACATCGGCGCCAGCGCCCGCGCCTCCGAACTGGCCCGTGGTGTGTCCGGTGTCCGCGCCGTCAAGAACGAGCTGACCTATGACCCGGCCTAGCGAGACAGGCGGTTGGTCGCGATGCGATAGGCCCGTCCGCTCGAGCTCCGGCTAGCGTCCGGCACGGAGCGCAGATGCCGACGCACGTCAGGACCCTCGCGTGGCTGGTAGTCCTGCCCGTCCTGGCTCTTGCTCCGGCCTTCGCCGGCTCCCCCTTCATTCGCCCCGCAACGCCGGCGGCCCCGACGGCCCCGCCGATGCCGTCGCGCGCGGCCGTCGTATCGGCCCTCGACCCTGTCGCGAACGATCTCCTCCCACCCATCCATTTTGCCGCGGGCACGACCCAGATCCGGCCGCGCGATACGAAGATCCTCGATGCGCATGCCCTCTGGCTACTTGGGGATCGGACTCGGGTCCTCCTGATCGAGGGCCACACCGATGGGCCGGGGGATAGCCCGTTCAGCCGAGGCGTCGGCGAACAGCGCGCCCAGTCTGCCAAGACCTATCTGGTATCAAAGGGAGCGCTCGCGGATCGCATCATGATCTCGTCGCGCGGTGGGGGGTGGCCCGCATGCAAGGAGAAGACGGCGCCGTGTCGCGCCATCAACCGGCGCGCGACCTTCTCAGCGGGGGCGCGGCCCTGAACCGAGGCCTCTGCTTCCTCTACCGTGAACCCAAGGCCCACTGCCCCGCACCGGCCGAAGCTGATAGCGCGGCCACGAAGGATTGCAGACATGAACACTGACAGCTGGAAGAATCCGTGGAAGCTGACCACCATCGGGATGGCTCTCGTGGTCGCCACCGCGCTCGCGGCGGGCCTCGTCGTGGCGAACTGGAGCGGCGGGCAGAGCGAGAAGAAGGTGGTCGACGTCGCGCCGGGCCGCACGACGCCGCGCGTGGCCACGTCACCGGCGGTTCCGACGGCAGCGGGGGTGCCGACGCAGTCGGCGATCAACACCTGCAACCAGTCCGCGGCGGCCCAGGCCGGCCAGCGTGAGAACACCAAGGACACCGTGATCTCCGGGGCGATCGGCGCGGTCGCGGGTGCCGCCGTCGGCGCGGCGGGCGGCGCCGTCGTCGATGGTGGGAGCGGCGCGGGCAAGGGCGCGGTCATCGGTGCCCTCGTGGGCGCCGGAGGCGGGACGCTCTATGGCTTGAACGAGAACGGAAAGCACAACGATCGCTACCGTAACGCCTACGCGGCCTGCATGCAGGCGCGCGGCTACACGAGCTAATCAGAGCACCGCAGCTGCGGGCGCCCTGACGCGCGAGTCCGCGACCTTCCGGTCAGGGTTGACAGGCCACGGGACATGGCTTCACTCTTTCCCCCGTGGCCGACTACCTCGCGATCCCCGACGGGCCCGCTCCGACGAAGCGCGAGCTGCTCGCCGCGCTCGCGGCGAGCCGTGACGAGGTCATCGCGCTGGTGCGCTCGATGGACCCGGCCCGCCTCGAGGATGGCCGCTACGAGAACGGCTGGAACGGCCGCCAGATCCTGGCCCACATCGCGTCCATCGAGTGGAGCTATCCCCGGCTGATCGACATCGCCCGCACGCCGCCCGCGCCGGTCGAGGAGGCGCCGCCCACCCGCACGATGAAAGGCGGCAACGACGCCTACAACGACCGCCAGGTGGCCAAGCGCGAGGGCATGACCGTCGCCGCGCTGCTCGCCGAGTTCGAGACCAACCGCGCGGCCACGATCCGGGCGGTGGAAGCCGCCGACGAGGAGCTGTTCGCGCGCCGCATCCGCTCGGCGGGGGGCGTGGTCGGCCCGCTCGCCACCGTCTTCCACCAGATCGCGGTGACCCACGTGCTGGGCCACGCGCGAGATATCGGAGGCATCCCACACCATGGCTGATCGGAACCCGCGGGGCCCGCTCGACGGCGTGAAGGTGCTCGACATGACCGAGCACATGGCGGGCCCGTTCTGCACCATGATCCTGGCCGACATGGGCGCCGACGTGATCAAGCTCGAGCGGCCCGGCGCGGGCGACTCCTCGCGCGGCATGGGCGACGGCAGCGAGCGCAATCCCTACTTCCGCTACATCAACCGCAACAAGAAGAGCCTCACGCTCGACTACAAGGGCGCCCGCGGCCGCGAGATCTTCCTCAAGCTGATCCCCGCCATGGACGTGCTGGTAGAGAACTACCGCCCCACCGTCATGGACCGGGCCGGGCTCGGCTGGGACACGCTCAGGCAGGTGAATCCCCGCCTGATCTACGCCCAGCTCTCCGGCTTCGGCTCCGACGGCCCGTACCGGGAGAAGGGCGGCTTCGACCTCATCGCCCAGGGCATGGGCGGCATCATGCACGTCACCGGCGAGCCCGACGGCCCGCCCACCTCGGTGGGCCTGCCGATCTGCGATCTCGGCACCGGCATGTGGGGCGCGCAGGGGGTGCTGGCCGCGCTCTACGAGCGCCAGCGCACCGGCCAGGGGCAGAAGGTCGAGTGCTCGCTGCTGGAGACCGCGGTCGGCTTCTCCTCGTGGACCAGCGCGGGCTGGCTGGCCGACCACGTCGAGCCCGTCCGCATGGGCTCGCGCCACCGGCAGAACGCGCCCTACCAGCGCTTCGAGACCAAGGACGGCTACATGATGATCGGGGCCGCCGGCCAGTCCATCTGGCAGCGCTGCGCCCGCGCGCTCGGCCATCCGGAGTGGCTCGAGGACCCGCGCTTCGCCCGGTCCCCCGAGCGGCGGAAGAACCGCTTCGCGCTCGAGAAGGAGATCACCGCGGTGCTGGCGACCGCGCCGACCTCGCACTGGACCAAGGTGCTCGACGACGCGGGCGTGCCCTGCGGGCCCGTGTACAACTACGAGCAGCTCTTCTCCGACCCTCAGGTACAGCACCGCGAGATGGTGGTCCACGCGGATGACGCCGAGCTGGGCCGCGTGCCGCATATCCGCACCCCGATCCGCCTGTCGGCCAGCGACGTGGCGGTGCGGCGAGCCGCGCCGAAGCTCGGCCAGCACAGCGCCGAGATCCTCGCGGGCCTCGGCTACAGCCCGGCGGACATCCAGGGTCTGCGCGGCGAGAGCGTGATCTGATCTTCCTGATCCGGCACGGCGAGACGCTCGGCAACGCCTCGCGCACCGTGCAGCTTCCCGACAACCCGCTCTCCCCCCGCGGCATCGCCCAGGCCGAGCGGCTGGCGCGCCGGCTCGAGCGCGAGGGAATCGGCGCCATCCTGGCGAGCGACTACGCGCGCGCCGCGCAGACCGCGGAGTGGCTGGCCCGCGTCACCGGCCTCCCGGTCCTCCACGATCCCCTGCTCCAGGAGCGCAACTTCGGCGACATCCGCGGCACGCCCTACGCCAGCCTCGGCTTCGACATGTTCGCGCTCGACTACGCGCCGCCCAACGGGGAGACCTGGGAGGTGTTCCACGCGCGGGTGGACCGGGCCTGGAAGCTGATCCAGGAGCGTGCCGCGGGCACCGGCGGGCATCTGGCGGTCGTGACCCACGGGCTGGTCTGCCGCTCGCTGGCCGCCCGCCACCTGATCCTGCCCGACGGCGAGGAGGTCCCCGAGCGCTGGGAGAACACCGCGCTCACGATTGTCGAGCACCCTGCTCCGTGGCGCGTGCAGCTGCTCAACTGCGCCACCCATCTCGACGACGATGCGGCCGCCCGGCCCCTGTCCGGCTCCGGGGCGGTCTGAGGAGGCGGCCATGACGACCCTGATTCGCGGCGGTCAGGTCCTGGCAGGATCACCGGCGGGGCTCCAGCGGGCGGACGTGCTCATCGAGGGCGACCGTATCGCCGCCATGGGACCGGGCCTGACGGCTCCGCCCGGCGCCCGGGTGATCGAGGCCGCCGACCGCATCGTGCTCCCCGGGATGGGCAATGCCCACACCCACGCGGCCAGCCATCTCGCCCGCGGACGGGTCGGCAGCTTCACGCTCGAGGACCTGCTGACCTACTCGCCCGCAAACTCTGGATTTCGCACGCCGGACGACGAGTACCTCTCGGCGGCCATCGGCGCCATCGAGATGCTCAAGACGGGCTGCACCGGGGCCTACGATCTCTACATCGCGGTGCCCGCGATCACCGACGAGACCTTCGCGGCGGTGGTGCAGGCCTACACCGACGTCGGGGTCCGCGTGGTGCTGGCCCCCGCGGTCGCGGACATCGTCTTCTACCAGACCGTCCCCGGTCTGAGCGACCTCCTGCCCCCGGACCTGCGCCGGACGGTCGAGGATATCCGGCCCGCGCCCACCAAGGGCCTGCTCGACCTGACCGAGCGGGCCATCCGCCGCTGGCACGGCAGCGCCGAGGGGCGGATCCGGGTGGCGGCCGCGCCCACCATCCCGAACCAGGCCACGGACGAGCTGCTCGACGGCTGCGCCGCGCTCTCACGGGAGTACGGGGTCGGCATCCACACCCATCTGGCCGAGTCCAAGGTCCAGGTGGTCGAGAGCCGGCGGCGCTGGGGCAAGAGCATCGTGGCCCGGCTGGCCGACCACCGCGTGCTCGGCCCCGGCTTCGTGGGCGCGCACTCCATCTGGCTGGACGACGCCGATCTGCGGATGCTGGCCGATGCGGGCGCCGCGGTGGCCCACAATCCCGGCAGCAACCTCCGCCTGGGCGCGGGCATCGCGCCGGTGCGCGAGATGCTCGACCGGGGCCTGGCGGTGGGCCTCGGGACCGACGGCTCGACCTGCGCCGACAACCAGAACCTCTTCGAGGCCCTCCGCATCGCCTCGATCATCAGCACCGTGCGGTTCCCGCACGAGACCGCCCGCTGGCTGGACGCCGATACGGTCTGGAGCCTGGTCACCTCGGGCACCGCGCGCGTCATGGGCCAGCCCGGAGACCTGGGCGCGCTCGCGCCGGGCCGCAAGGCCGATCTCGTGCTCCTGCGAACCGACTCGATCTTCCTCCGTCCCCTCGCGGACCCGGTGAAGGCGCTGGTCTATGCCGAGACGGGAGCCAGCGTGGACACGGTCCTGGTGGACGGGCGCGTGGTGCTCGAGCAGGGCCGCGTGACCACGGTGGACGAGAGCAAGATCTACGCGCGCGCCCAGGAAGCGGCCGACCGCCACCGCGAGCGCGCCGCGGACGCCTGGGCTCTGGCCGGGCGCCTGGCGCCCTACGTGGCCGCGGCGTGCCGGGGCGCGGTCACCACGCCGCTCCCCATCAACCGCTTCGCGGCGCCGACTCCCACGAGCTGACCGGGCCCAGCAGCCAGTCGAGGATCCGCGGGTTCTCGTCCCGCGGATACGTGTGCGAGAGGTCCTCGATCTCGCGGTAGACGACCCGCGCCCCCGCCATCTCGAGCGCGTCCCGGCTCATGCGCGCGGTCTGCACCGGGAACATCCAGTCGAGCGCGCCGTGGACCAGGTAGATCGGGCGGCCGCGCGCGTGCTGGATGTCGCCGCGTGCCAGCAGGAACGGGTGGAGCACGCCACAGGCCGGGGCCAGGTGCGTGAACGGCATGCCCGCGGCGAGCCCGCAGAGCAGCGCATAGGTGGCGCCGTCGGACATGCCGGTGAGCAGCACGCGCGACCGGTCCACGTGGTAGCGCGCCGCGACGTCCTTCACGGCGGCCTGGAGGCGCGGCGCGTCCACGTCCTCCCCGCCCATGATGGACCACGTGCGATCGAGCGCGGTCGGGGAGAGCAGGAGCACGCCGCGCGTGCGCGCCTCGCGGAGCCAGGCCCACAGAAAGTCGCGCCCGTGGCCGCTGCCACCGTGCAGCGCCACGACGAGCGGCGCCGGCGGCCCGTCCGCCTCCCACGTCTCGGGCACGTAGAGCGAGAGCCCGCCGCGGCTGCCGTGGTCGTTGCGCGCGTGGAGCACGCCGACGCGGGCGCCGTCCTCGCGGAGCGCGGCGTCGCGCAGCCGCCGGAGCAATACGTCGTCGCCGCGACGGCCCGGCTCGATGAACCACCGGCTCACCGGATCCAGCACCGGCGCGAGCGGGTAGAGTGCCTCCTGGAGCGGCGCGAAGCGGCGCAGGGCGCGGTAGAGCTCGATGGGCTCGCCGGTCCGGGCGGCAGCCGTAAAGGCGCCGATCAGGTCGATCGCCTGGCGCGTGACCTGGGCGAGCCGCTCGCGGAGCAGGCGCAGGTCGTCGGGCCAGGCGGCCGCTTCGAGCGCAGAGAGGGGCCCGGCGAGGCGCTCGGCGTGCGGCATCAGGCGATCGGCCAGCTCGAGCGCACGCGGCGGGAAGAGCTGCCGCTGCGCCCACTCGACGCGGTCGAGCGCACCGAGCAGGGCGGCCAGGAGCGCGTCCGTCGTCTCCGCGACGGCCGGGGAGACCGGCATCGGGCTAGGCGGCGCGGCGGTCGAGGAAGGCGCGGAGGGCCCGCCCGCACGCGACCCCGTGCGAGCACGGCAGGCCGTGGCGCGCGTCGGGGAAGACGACGAGCTCCGAGCCTGCGATCCCCGCGTGCATCTCCTCCATGACCGGGAGCGGCACGAACGGGCTCCGGCCGGGGGCGAGCAGGAGCGTCGGCACGGGGATGCGGCCCAGCTCGGGCGAGAGATCGCTGCCGATGAGCACGTCGGCCAGATCGAGCACGGCGTCCGCTGCGCACTGGGCCTGGGCGCGCTCGAACCAGCGGTACTGCGCCTCCGGGGTCCGATCGCGATCGAGGCGCAGCGGCGTCATCATCTCGCCCCACTTGGCCATGCCGCTGACCCGGATGAACTCCCGCCACTCGCGCGCCCGCTGGATCGAGCCGCCGCGGTGCGAGGCATTCGACACGGTCAGGCTCAGCAGCGAATCGGGGCGCCGGCTCCCGAGCAGCAGGCCGACGGTCCCCCCCACCGACTCGCCGACGAAGTGAAAGCGCTCGGCCCCGGCAGCCCGGGCGACCTCGAGCGCGTCCGCCATCAGCTCCTCGAGCGACCAGGGAAAGCCCGGCCCCGGCACACCGGAGCGGCCGAAGCCCAGCATGTCGAAGCGGGCGACGCGGTAGCGGTCGAGCAGGGCGGGGAGCCACTCCGCCCAGATGTCGGCGGTGGCCCCGATGCCGTGGTGGAAGACGATCAGCGGCGCGTCGCCGGCCCAGGGCGGGGTCGCGTCGATGACCTCGAAGTGCAGCGACCCGCCCGGCCGGTCCAGCTTGCCGGTGCCGCTCACGGGATCAGCCTGCCGTGACGGTCGCCCGCGCTCCGAGAGGCGCACGCGTCACGAGCCCGATCCAGACCGCGAGCCGGTAGAGGACGAGCAGTCCCGCCAGCGAGAGCAGGTTCACGCGAAGCACCCAGCCCACGATCGGCAGCGAGAACGCCTCGGCGCCGCTCGCCAGCACCGGGGTCGCGGCCACGAGCACCGCCTGGTACGTCACGAACGCGCCCCCGAACGCGGCCGCGCCGGCCAGCACCGCCCCGCGGGCGCGCACGCGATCGGCCAGCGTCTGAGCGGCGAGCAGCGCCGCGAACGCGCCGACGCCCAGGACGACGCCCCACGCGAGGCTGTTCGCGGTGCGCGGATACCCGAGCAGGCCGTAGCCGACCGCCTGATCGGCGAGCCAGGCGATCCCGATCAGGGTGAGCCCGTCGCGCCGGCTCATGTGGAGCGCGGCCAGCGTCGCGAGCGCGGCGAAGGGGGTGGCGCACGCCATGCCGAGGGTGACGAACACGCTCGCCGCGGTGAGCAGGAGGATCCAGAGCCAGCGCCGAGCTTCGATGGGCATCGCGGTGCTCCCCTCCCGTGATCTTGCTGCCAGCGCGACCGACGGTATCAGAGCGCTCCCGGCCGCGCAACCCGCCGGCCCGCGCACATCACTCTTCGATCACCTGATCCGCTCGCTGCAGGAGCGATGGCGGGACCGTCAGGCCGAGGCTCTTGGCGGCTCTCCGGTTGATCACCAGCTCGAAGGTGGCGGGCTGCAGCATCGGCAGGTCGGCCGGCTTGGCACCCTTGAGGATCTTGTCGACGTAACCGGCGGCGCGCCGGTTCAGCTCGACCGCATTGGGCCCGTAGGTCAGCAGGGCCCCGATCTCCAGTAGCCACCTCGGCGTGCCGACGAGAATGAGTCGATTGTTTGCCGCGAAGTCTCCAATCCGCCGCCGATTCAGATTCAAGAGGCGAGATCCCGCGACGATGAGCGCTTCCGCCCGCTCGCGGATCGCGGCCTGGAACGCGCCTTCGAAATCACTCACCGCCCGCACCTCGAGCGATTGGAGCTGGACTCGCAACGCCCCTGCCGCGCGCTGCGTCTCGCGGTACTCGGGATCCGTATGATCCGGATTCCATAACATGGCAACCCGCGATACCCAGGGGGCCGCGTGCTTGAGCAGCTCGATCGACTTTCCGGCCAGCGCATCGTGGACATACGTGACCCCGGTGACATTCCCGCCTGGCCGCGCGAGGCTCGCCACGAGCCCGCTCGCAACCGGATCGTTGCTCACGACCACGACGATCGGAATCGACGCCGTCGCTCTCTTGACAATAGGGGCCTGCTCGCCGCCGAACGAAAAGATCACGTCCGGGCCAAGGCGGACCAGCTCCGCGGCCAGTCCTGCAAGTCGCCCATACTGTCCTTCCGCGTCCCGATACTCGATGGCGATGGTCTTGCCGTCCACGTAACCGAGCGCCTTCAGCTCCTCGAGGCACGGCCCGATGACGGCCAGATCCTGCTGACTGAAGAGGACGATGCCGAGGCGCCGAATCCGGTCCGGCCGCTGCGCCTCGGCCGCGAACGGCGCGGTGAGGAGGCTGCCCGCGACGACCGCCATGAAGGCGCGTCGCGGGATCTCGGGCGAGTCACCGGCGTCCATTTGGTTTCTCCTCACGGTCTGGCCGCGAGTCTACCAGCGTCGGCGGGCGTGGGAGGCAGGACGTATGGGGCCGCGCGCGGGCCCAAGGGCACGATACAATACCCGCGCCATGACCACCTCGCTTCCCCTCGAGGGCGTGCGCGTCCTCGAGCTCGGCCACATCATCGCGGGCCCCTCGGCGGGCCTGCTGCTGGCCGATCTGGGCGCCGACGTGATCAAGGTGGAGCGGCCCGGGGAGGGCGACCAGTCGCGGGGCATGCCGGCGGGCACCGCGGCCAATTTCCACTTCCTGAACCGCAACAAGCGCTCGATCGCGATCGACCTCAAGGGCTCGGCCGACGGCCGGGCCCTCTTCCTGCGCCTCGTCGCGGGCGCGGACGTGGTCATCGACAACTTCGCCTACGGCGCCGTCGAGGGTCTGGGCCTGGGCTACGACGTGCTCGCGCGCGTGCATCCCGGCATCATCTACCTGGCCCTCAAGGGCTTCCTCCCCGGCCCTTCGGAGGCGCGGCCCTTCCTGGACGAGCTCGCGCAGATGTCGGCCGGGCTCGCCTTCATGACCGGGCCGCGCGGCCAGCCCCTGCGCGCGGGCGCCTCGATCGTGGACGTGGGCGCGGCGGCCTACGGCGTGATCGCGGTCCTGGCCGCGCTCCATCAGCGGGCGCAGACCGGCCGCGGGCAGAAGATCACCTCGGGCCTCTTCGAGACCGTCGTCTTCTGGGTCGGGCAGTGGCTCGCCCAGCACGCGGCCACCGGCCAGCCGTCGGTGCCGATGCCGGAGATCCGCCAGGGCACGCGCATGGGCTGGGGGGTGTACCAGCTCTTCACCGCGGCCGACGGCGAGCAGGTCTTCATCGGCATCACGTCCAACGGCCACTGGGAGCGCTTCTGCGACGAGTTCGGGCTCAAGGATCTCCGCGCGGACGAGCGCCTGGATGACAACGCCAAGCGCGTCGCCGCGCGCGCCTGGCTGCCCGCGCGCATCGCGGAGGAGATGCTCCGCTACTCGAGCATGGAGCTCTCCGAGCGGCTCGAGCGCTGCCGGGTGCCGTTCGCGCCGCTGCGACGCCCCGATCAGCTCCTGGACGACGCGCACCTGCAGGCGACGGGGCAGCTCCTGGACACCCCCCTCCCCGGTGGCGTGACCGCGAAGCTGCCCAAGCTGCCGGTGCACAGCACCGCCTTCGACATGGGGCTCCAGCGCCCGGCGCCGACGCTGGGCGAGCACACGCGTGAAGTGCTCCGCGAGCTGGGCCTCGAGACCGACGAGATCGACGCGCTTGCGTCACGGAGGGTCATCGCATGAGCGACATGCCGAGCCACGTCACGATCAAGGAAGTGGGCCCGCGCGAGGGCTTCCAGTTCGAGAAGGGCGACATCAGCCTCGCCGCGAAGATCTCCCTGGTGGACGCTCTGTCCGACACCGGCGTCTCCATCATCGAGTTCACGTCCTTCGTGAGCCCCAAGTGGGTGCCCCAGATGGCCGACGCCGACCAGATGGTGGCGGGCATCAAGCGCGTGCCCGGCGTCGCCTACGAGGCGATCTGGCTCAACGAGGCGGGGCTCGAGCGGGCCGCGCGCCTGCGCGAGTCGCTCGCGTTGCGGCCGATGTTCGGGGTGGCGGCCACCGACACCTTCACGCGCAAGAACACCAATCGCAGCGTGGACGAGAAGATCGCCGAGCTGCCGGGCTGGGCCCGGCGCTACCAGGCGCTCGGCATGGACTGGATCGACGTGGGAGTGATGGCCGCCTTCGGCTGCAACTACGAAGGCGACGTGACGCCCGCCCAGGTGATCAACGTGATCGAGAAGGTGGAGGAGCAGGCGGTGGGCTGCGGCTCGCGGCTCGGCAACGTCAGCCTGGCCGACACGATGGGCTGGGCGAACCCTCTGCAGATCAAGCGGCTCGTCGGCGCGGTCCGCACGCGCTGGCCGGAGATCCCGGTGAAGCTGCACCTGCACGACACGCGCGCGCTCGCCATCGCCAACGTGGTCGCCGCGCTCGAGATCGGCGTCGACCGCTTCGATAGCGCGGTGGCGGGCCTGGGCGGCTGCCCGTTCGCAGCCCACAAGGGCGCGGCCGGCAACGTCACCACCGAGGACATGGTCTTCCTCTGCCAGGAGATGGGCGTGCACACCGGCATCGATCTCGACGCGATGATCGAGGCCGGACAGCTCGCCGAGCGCGTGGTGGGCCACCCCCTGCCCGGCAAGCTCAAGTCGGGCGGCAACCTCGAGAAGTACCGCGCGAGGGCCCGGGCCACCGCCACCGCGGCTTCGGCCTAGCTCGCGCCCGTGGAGCCCCGCGTCGTCGTCATCAGCATCGACGGCTTCGCGGCGTTCTACTGGACGGATCCGCAGGCGCGCCTGCCGCGTCTGCGCCGCCTCGCCGAGCGCGGCGCCCGCGCCTCGGGCATGGAGACGGTCTTCCCCAGCACCACGTGGCCCACCCACGTCAGCATGGTGACCGGCGTGAGCCCGCGCGTCCACGGCGTGGTGGCGAACCACATCCTGAACCGCGGCACGCGCGCGACCGAGGATCTCACCGGCGATCCGATCTACGACGCGCCCGCGCTGCTCCGAGCGCCGACGGTCTACGACGTGGCCCACGCCGCGGGCCTGCGCACCGCGGCGGTGGACTGGCCGGCCACGCGCAACGCCGCCACGCTCGACTTCAACCTGCCCTTCTTCAAGGACCAGCGCGTGTTCGAGACGCAGACCGCGCGGACGGTGTGGGAGGAGCTGGCCGCGCTCGGCTACCCGATGCACCGGCAGGGCGAGTGGGCGCTCCTGCCGAAGCGCTTCCTCAAGGACGAGATGGTCGGCCGGGTGGCGGCCCACGCCGCGCGCCGTCACGAGCCCGCGCTGCTCCTCCTGCACTTCCTGTGCGTGGACAGCCTGCAGCATCTCCACGGGCCCCGATCGCCCGAGGCCTACTGGGCCCTCGAGTACGTGGACGGCCTGATCGGCCGCTTCCTCGACTCGCTCGGCGATCCGGGCCTCGACCGGACCACCGTGTTCGTGGTGTCCGACCACGGCTTCCTGCCGTCGCATCGCGAGATCCGGCCCAACGTGAAGCTGCGCACGCTGGGGGCGGAGCGCGAGGCGCGCTTCGTGATGAATCACGGCGCGGGCGCGCTCTACCGGCTCGACGGCGATCTCGCCGCGGTGCACCAGCTCGCCCGGGAGATCGCGGCCATGGAAGGCGTGAGCGGCATGTGGCCCGCCGCGGAGTACGGCGCCCTGGACCTGCCCACGCCCGACGAGCACGCTCAGGTGGCCGACGTGATGTTCGAGGCCGCGCCCGGCTACTCCTACGGCGACACCGCGGAGGGTCCGGAGGAGCACGGCACGCCGAAGTACCTGGGCACTCACGGCCAGCGGCCGCTCTACGGCGACAACGCGGCCTTCTTCCTGGCCGCCGGCGCGGGAGTCCGGCGCGACGTGGCCCTGGGCGCGATCAGGAGCCGCGACGTGGCGCCGACCGTGGCGAGCGTCTTGGGCCTCCGGATGGACGCCGTCGAGGGTGCCGTCCTGGCCCGGATGCTCGCGTAGAGGGTCCCGCAGGGATTTCGGCCGACCGCTCCGCGTGCGGAAGTGCTAGGCTCGTCAGCCATGGCAAAGAAAAAGCGACCGATCCCCAGTCGATCCCGAAAACCCGTCAAACCGAAGCCGACCAAGCCGACCCGCACCCGGGTCGCCGCACCTCCCGCCGATCCGCCGGAGCCCGAGACGACCGCGCTCGCGGTACGCACCGCCACGCCCGAGCGGGTCTTCGCCGGCCGCGTGAAGCCGGCCGCCGCGCCGGCGCCGCTGCCGACCGGCCGGCGCGCGATCTTCGTGGACGTGGAGAACTCGAGCCGGGCCGATCACATCGGTCGCGTCCTCGACCACCTCGCGATCGACCGCGCCGACCGCCGCGTGGACCTGATCGCGGTGGGCAACTGGCGCGTCATCGGCGCCGACAGCGCGCGGCTCCTGGCCCGGCGGGGCGCCCAGCTCGTCCACAGCGCGCCCTCCACCGGCGTGCGGGACTGGAGCGATCTGCGCATCGCGGTGAGCGCGGGCGTGTGGCTCGGCAGCGGGCGGCCCGGGGACCTGATCGAGATCATCTCCGACGACCGCGCCTTCGACGCGGTCGGCGACGTGGCCGCGGTGCTCGGCGTCGAGTATCGCCGCCTGTCCTACCGCAACCTCACCGCCGGCCTGGCCGCATCCGCCGAGGAAGCGCCCGCGGCCGCGGCGCCGGCACCCCGCGAGGGTCGCGGCGGCCGGCGCGGCGGACGTGGGCGGCGCCGGGGCGGCCGCGGCGGCCGGCGCTTCGATCAGGGCGGGCGCGGGCCGATGCCGGCGCGGAGCAGCACGCCGAGCCCGGCCCCGTCGGCGCGCGCGGCCGAGCCGGCGCGCAGTCACGGTGAGCCCGATGCGCACACCGCGCCCCACGACGAGCTGGTGGAGGTCGTCCGGGAGCTGGCCGACCATGCGCCCAACGGCGCGGTGCTCATCGACACGCTGGCCCGCGCGCTCAAGGAGCGCGGCTTCAGCCGGCCGCCGGGCTCGCCCCGGCTGATCACCCGCCTCCGCCGGATTCGCCAGCTCGTGGTGAGCCAGACCGGTCGCATCACACTGGCGGACGCCGCGGGTGGCGCCGCGCCGACACCGGCCGAGACGGGCCCGATGGCGGATGCCGAGCTCGAGCCCGTCGAGATCGACCAGGAGGCTCCGGACGACGAGGCGACGCCGGGCAACGAAGCCGCCGGCAACACGACCTCCTCGGCAACGCCCGACGCCCCGCACCGGTCGCGCCGGCGCCGGCGCCGGCGCGGGGGGCGCGGACGGGGTCGCGGGGGTGGCGGGGGTGGCGGGGGCGGCGGCACCCCGGAGCCGGTGCCCGCCCCGGCCTGAGCGCTTGATCTCGGACGCCCCCGGCGGTAGCGTCGGGGGCGTCCGCACCCGAGCCAACCCGCAACCGCTCCACCATCAGCAAGGAGGCTGACCATGGCCGACTTCAAGAGCCTCGACTCGACATTCAGCCAGGCCGTCGCCGCCAAGAAGATCCCCGGCATCGTCGCGATGGCGACCACCGACAAGGGCGTTCTCTACGAGGGAGCATTCGGCCAGCGCGAGATCGGCAAGCCAGCCCCGATGACCCTCGACACCGTGGTGTGGATCGCCTCCATGACCAAGGCGATCACCGGAGCCGCCGCGATGCAGCTCGTGGAGCGCGGCAAGCTCTCGCTGGAGCGGCCCGCCGCGGAGGTGGTGCCCGAGCTGGGCGCGGCCCGCGTGCTCGAGGGCTTCGACGCAGCGGGCCAGCCGCGGCTGCGGGCGCCGAAGCGGCCGATGACCCTCCGCCATCTCCTGACCCACACCGCCGGCTTCTCCTACGAGATCTGGAGCCCCGCCATCGCCCAGTTCCAGCAGGCCACCGGCACCCCCGGGATCACGACCTGCACGAACGCGGCGCTCGGCACCCCGCTCCTGTTCGATCCGGGAGACAAGTGGGACTACGGCATCAACATCGACTGGGCCGGCAAGATGGTGGAGGCGGTGAGCGGCCAGCGGCTCGACCGTTACCTCCAGGACAACATCCTCGGGCCGCTCGGCATGAAGGACACCTCGTTCAAGCTCTCGGCTTCGCAGCAGGCGCGGCTCTCCGCGATGCACGGCCGCGGACCCGACGGAGCGCTCGCCCCGATCGAGTTCGGGCTCCCGCCGGAGCCGGAGTTCCACATGGGGGGCGGCGGCCTCTACGGCACCGTCCCCGACTACCTCCAGTTCTGCCGCATGATCATGAACGGCGGCACGCACAACGGCGCGCAGGTGCTGCAGAAGGGCACGGTGGACCTCATGGCCCAGAACCACATCGGCGATCTCGAGATCGGCGCGCTCAAGACCGCGGCGCCCCCGCTGTCGAACGACGTCGAGCTCTTCCCGGGCATGAGCAAGAAGTGGGGACTGAGCTTCCTGATCAACACCAAGGCGGTGCCGGGCGGCCGCTCGGCCAACTCGCTGGCCTGGGCCGGGCTCGCCAACACCTACTTCTGGATCGACCGCACCAAGCGCGTGTCCGGCGTCTTCGCGTCGCAGCTGTTGCCGTTCTACGACGACACCGCGATCGATCTGCTCGGGCAGTTCGAGACCAGCGTGTACCGGAACGTCTAGGCTCCCGGCCTCGCCATGCCAGGCCCCGGCCTCTCGGGACAGGCGCAGAGCGTGCTCGGCCCCATCGCCGGCGAGGCGATGGGGATCACGCTGCCCCACGAGCATCTCCTCATCGACTTCGAGGTGATGTTCCGGGAGCCCGCCAACGGCGCCGAGCGGGGCCTGGCCCGGCAGCCGGTGAGCCTGGCCAATCTGGGCTGGGTCCGCCACAACTTCAGCTCGAACCTCGACAACCTCCAGCTCCTCGACGAGACGGTGGCCCGCGACGAGGCCCTGCTCTTCAAGCACGCGGGCGGCCAGACCTTCGTGGACCCGACGAACCGCGGGCTCGCGCGGGATCCGCTCGCGCTGGCCCGGGTGGCCCGCGCCACCGGCCTCAACATCATCATGGGCTCGGGCTACTACGTGGCCGCCGCGCATCCTCCGGACATGGACCGGCGTACCGCGGACGACATCGCGCGCGAGCTCGTCACCGATCTCACCGAGGGCGTGGACGGCACCGGGGTGCGCGCGGGCTTCATCGGCGAGATCGGCACCTCCTGGCCCTGGACCGACAACGAGAAGAAAGTGGTGCGGGCCGCGGTGGCTGCGCAGCGCGAGACCGGCGCGGCCCTGATGATCCATCCCGGCCGCCACGAGCGGCTGCCCCTGGCGATCGTCGATTTCATCAGGAAGGAAGGCGCCGACCTCGGACGCACCATCATGTGCCACGTCGAGCGCACCATCGCCGATCCCGGGGTCCTGCTCGAGCTGGCCGCGACCGGGGTGCGGCTCGAGTACGACCTCTTCGGCCTCGAGACCTCCTACTACCCCTACAATCCCGCCTTCGACATGCCGAACGACGGGGAGCGCATGCGCCAGGTCCTCTTTTTGATCGAGCGCGGCCACCTGGCCCAGATCCTGATGTCCCACGACATCGCCTACAAGCACTGCCTGACCCGGTGGGGCGGCTTCGGCTACCACCACCTGCTCGTCAACGTGATCCCGCGTCTGCGCGCCAAGGGCGCCGACGACAAGATCGTCCAGACACTCTTGATCGACAATCCCCGGCGGGCCTTCGTCTACGCCTGAGGGACGGAAGGGAGGGTCCACGATGGCTCCTCGCCCGCTCGGTCCGGTCGCACTCGCCGCCGTCCTGCTCCTGGCCGTCCTCACGCCGGCGTCCGCCCAGGCGCCCCCGCCGGCCGGCTCGGCCGGTCCCGCGGGAGAGATCGCGGTCTCCTTCCACGTGACCCTCGCGCCGAGCTGGTTCGACCCCTCCACCGCGCCGCCGCAGATCACGCCCTTCGGCGTGATGTACGCCATCCACGACGCCCTCGTCCGTCCGCTGCCCGGCCAGAAGATGGGGCCGAGCCTGGCCGAGTCGTGGACCGAGAGCGCCGACGGGCTGGTGTACGAGTTCAAGCTGCGCCGCGGCCTCAAGTTTCACAACGGCGACGCGCTCACCACCGATGACGTGAAGTGGAGCTTCGAGCGGTACCAGGGCGCGGCCGCCAAGGAATTCCGTGCGCGCGTGCGGCAGGTGGAGGTCGTCGATCCACTGGTGATCCGGTTCCACTTGAAGGAGCCGTGGCCGGACTTCATGACCTTCTACGGCACCACCGCCTCCGCGGCCGGCATCGTGCTGCCGCGCAAGTACACCGAGCAGGCCGGCCCGGACGGCTTCCGTCAGCGGCCGATCGGGGCCGGACCCTACCGCTTCGTGAGCCAGCGGCAGGGCGTGGACGTCACCCTCGAAGCGTTCACCGGCTACTGGAGGAAGGTCCCCAACGTCAAGAAGCTCACCATGAAGAGCGTGCCGGACAGCACCACCCGGCTCACCATGCTGAAGAGCGGCGAGACCGACTACGCCTTGTTCCTGGACGGCCCCGAGGCGGAAGCGGTGACGAAGGACTCGCGCATGCAGCTCGTGGACACGCGCCACGCCTCGATCTTCTGGATCGAGTTCGCCGAGCAGTGGGATCCCAAGTCTCCCTGGAGCGACAAGCGGCTGCGGCAGGCGGTCAACTACGCGATCGACCGCAAGACGACGAGCGAGGCGGCCTGCCTCGGCTTCTGTCCGCCCGCGGGCGTCATCGTCCCCCGCGTGATGGATTTCGCGCTCCAGGTGCCGCCCCATCCCTACGACCCGCAGCGCGCCAAGCGCCTCCTGGCCGAAGCCGGCTTTCCGGGTGGCATCGACGCGGGCGAGTTCGTGGCCATTCCCGGCTTCGCCACCGTCGGAGAGGCCGCGCTCAACAATCTGACCGCGGTGGGCATCCGGATGCGGATGCGCCCGATGGAGCGGGCCGCCTTCTACGCGGCCTGGCAGGAAAAGAAGCTGCGGGGGCTGTTCCTGACCGCGGTGGGCAACTCGGGCAACGCGGCGAGCCGGGTGGAAGCGTTCATGTACTCGAAGGGCGCCTCGGCCTACGGGGGTTACCCCGACATCGACGAGCTCTTCCTCCAGCAGGCCCGCGAGCGGGACCGCGCCAAGCGCGAGGCCCTGCTCCACCGCATCCAGCAGCTCACGATCGACCGCGTCATGTACGCGCCGATCATGGACCTGCGCGGGCTGATCGGGGTCGGCCCGCGGGTGGCCGACCACACCGTCAACTCGATCCCGATGTTCCCGTTCCCGTCCTACGAAGACATGCGGCTGAAGAACCCCTAGCGAGGAGACCACCCCGATGAACAGATCCGTCGCGCTCGTCGCCCTGCTCGTCCTGCTGCTCCCCGGCGCGGCCTGGTCTCAGGGGCTGCCCACCGCGACACCGGAGGAGGTCGGCCTCTCCTCGCCGAAGCTGGCGCGCGTCACCGAGGTGGTCAACGGCGAGATCGCCAAGGGCCGCTATCCCGGCGCGGTCGCGCTGGTGGCGCGGCGGGGCAAGGTGGCCTACTTCGAGGCGCTGGGTCAGCGCGATCCGCAGAGCGGCGCGCCCATGACGAAGGACGCGATCTTCCGCCTCTACTCGATGACCAAGCCCTTCACCTCGGTCGCGATCATGATGCTGGTGGAGGACGGGCGCATCCTGCTCAACGATCCCGTCTCCCGGCACCTCCCGAAGCTCAAGGCGCTCCAGGTGAGCGTCCCCAGCCTCGACGCCCAGACCGGCAAGGTGACCTACGCGCTGGTGCCGGCGGAGCGCGAGATGACGATCCAGGACCTGCTGCGCCATACCTCCGGGCTCGTCTACGGGCCGAACACGAGCAACGCCGGGGTGAAGGAGGCGTACGCCAAGGAAGGGGTGACCTGGGACGCGGTCACCCCGACCGAGCAGATCGACCGGATCGCGCGGGTGCCGCTCGCCCATCAGCCCGGCTCGGCCTGGGAGTACGGCCTCTCCACCGATGTGCTCGGCCGCGTGGTGGAGGCGGTGAGCGGCATGACGCTCGGGCAGTTCTTCCAGGAGCGGATCTTCGTGCCCCTCAAGATGACCGACACCGCGTTCCTGGTACCGAATGGCAAGGTGGCCCGCCTCGCGCAGCCCTTCGCCAAGGATCCGGTCACCGGCATCGAGGTCAAGCTGCTGGACGTCACCCAGCCGCAGAAGAACGACGCGGGCGGCGCGGGCACCGCGGGCACCACGATGGACTACGCGCGCTTCTCCCAGATGCTGCTCAACGGCGGCCAGCTCGATCGCGTGCGCCTGCTCGGCCGGGCCACCGTCGCCCAGATGTCGTCCGACCACGTGGGCGACATCCGGGTCGCGTCGCCGACCCTGGTCCGCGGCTACGGGTTCGGGCTGGGCTTCGCGGTGCGCCGGGAGACGGGCCTCAACTGGGTCACCGGCTCGGCGGGCGAGTACCGCTGGGGCGGCGCGGGCGGCACCGCCTTCTGGGTGGACCCGAAGGAGCAGATGGTGGTGGTGTGGATGAGCCAGGGGCAGCCCGGCCCGCGGCGGGGAGAAGACCGCGACCTGTTCCGCCAGCTCGTCCAGGCCGCGATCGTCGACTGATCTGGCGTGGCGGAAGGCCACCGCGCCGTCTCGGTTCTCTACCAGGCGCTGCTCACCGGCCTCGTCCTCACCCTGGTCACGCGCCGGAGCGAGGACGAGGCCGCCGACTTCGTCTTCCGGCTCTTTCGCCGCCAGCACCTCGAGAAGTTCCTGCCCGGGCTCGCCAAGCTCGGTCTCGACCGCCTGCCGCCCGCGGTGGCCTGCGCGCAGTACCACTACCTCTCCAACCAGATGGGGGGCGTGAAGACCGAGTACGCGTACGAATCCGACCGCAAGGCGTGGGTCCGGTACCCGCCGCCACGCTGGATCTGGTACGGCTCGGCGATCTGCGGCATCCCGAGCCGGGTGAACGCGGCCATCCTCCACGGCTGGCACGGCCACAACGGCGTGACGCTCGGCAATCCGCGCCTGGGCTTCGTCTGCACCGGCCAGACGGTGGACGGTCACCCGGGCCTCGAGGGCTACTACGTCGAGCACGACCGCGATCTCGCCCCGGATGAGCGCGTGCGGTTCGCGCCGGGAGAGCTCATGCCGGACCCCGATCCGGCCCACGCCCCGCGCCTCGATCCGGCGGACTGGCCCGCCGAGCGGCTCGAGCTCGTGGTCTCGCGCTACGCGATGGAGTACGTGCGCACCGCGCTGCCCGTCCTGCTCGCGCTGCTGGGGCCCGCCGACACCCGGCGGGTGCTGGGCCACGCCGCGCGGCTCATCGGCATGCAGTACCACGACGAGACCGCGCGGCTTCTGGGCATCGCCGACTCGGGGCCGGCCGCCTTCGCCCGGTACCTCGCCGCGCTGGCCACTGCCCAGGGCGAGGCGGTGGAGGTCTCGACCGAGCCCGGCCGGGCGCGGGTGCGTCAGAAGGGCTGGCGACTCGCGCGCGGCCTCGAGCCGCTCGACCCGGCCGCCTTCGACGCCTGGGCCGAGCTGTGGCACGGCGCGCTGGCCGCCCACGACCGGCGCCTCCGCCTGACCGTGACACGCGAGGCCGCCGCCGTCGACTTCGTCATCACGGCCCGGTAGCCCGCCCCCCTCCCATGGCCGTCACGCTGCTCTGCTCGGTCCGCGCCTGCCGCCTTCCGCTCGCGCGTGAAGGGCAGCGCCTGATCTGTCCGCGCGCCCACTCCTTCGACGTGGCCCGCCGCGGCTACGTCAACCTGCTGCAGCCCCAGGATCGCCGCTCCGCCCGGCCGGGCGATTCCACCGCGGCCGTCGCGGCGCGCCGGCGCTTCCTGTCGGGCGGCTTCGAGGCGGAGCTCACCCGCGCGATCGGCGATCTGCTGACCCTCGCCCCCGGGGAGGCGCTGCTCGAGGTCGGCTGCGGCGACGGGCACTACGTGGCCGCCTTCACCGCGCGCTTCGGCTGCGAGGGCCACGGGGTGGATCTCTCGGTGCCCGCGCTCGAGGCGGCGGCCGCGCGCCACGCGGGCCTGCACCTCGTCGTGGCCAACGCCGACCGCTCGCTCCCCTACGCCGCCGCGTCGTTCGCGGTGGTGGCGTCCATCACCGCCCGCCGGAACCCGGCCGAGTTCCGCCGGGTGCTCCGGGACGACGGCCGGCTGCTGCTGGTGATCCCGGGCCCGGACGACCTCGTCGAGCTGCGGGAGGCGGTGCTCGGCCGCGGGCTCCTGCGGGATCGGGTGGATCAGGCGGTGGCCGCGTTCGCGTCGCGCTTCACCCTCGAGCGCCACGAGCGGCTCCGGCACGTGGCGCGCCTCGACGCGGAGGCGATCCGCGATGTGATGACCGGCTCCTACCGGGCGGGACGGACGAGCCGGCGCGACCGTCTGGCCGCGCTCGGCCCGCTCGCCGTCACCCTGAGCCGGGACGCCCTGATCTTTCGACCTATCAGGCCTTGAGCTGCTCGCGGATCGGCAAGGTCCGGATACGCTTGCCGGTGGCCGCGAAGATCGCGTTGCAGAGGGCCGGCGCGATGGGCGGCACGCCAGGCTCCCCGACCCCGCCCATCGGCTGGGCGTAGTCCCCGGGGATGATGTGCACGCGCGTCTCCCGCGGCGCGCCCGACATCCTCGTGACCTCGTACGTGTGGAAGTTGTCCTGCTGGGCCCGGCCGGTCTTGAAGGTCACCTCGCCGAGCGTGGCGATCCCCAGCCCCATCACCGCGGCGCCCTGCATCTGCGCGCGCACCCGGTCCGGGTTGACCGTCGCCCCGCAGTCCACCGCGACGTCGATGCGCGGAACACTGATGACGCCCGCGCTGTCCACCGCCACCTCCACCACCGCCGCCACGTAGCTCACGAAGCTGTAGTGGGCGGCGATGCCGAGGCCGCGGCCCTTGGGTAGCTGGCGTCCCCAGCCCGCTTCCCGCGCGACCGTCTCGACCACGCGCCGCAGGCGGCCGGTGTCCACCGGGTACTTGTCGGGCGACTCGCCGTGGTTCCAGCTGTCCGAGAGCGCCTCCGGCGTGATCCGGCGCGCCGGGCCGATGATCTCGAGCAGGTAGTCCTTCGGATCGCGGCCCGCTGCCGCGGCCATCTCGGCCACGAACGACTGCACCGCGAAGGCGTGCGGGATGTTGGAGACCGCGCGGAACCAGCCGATCCGCGTGTGCGCGGCGGCCTCCGGGTTCTCGATCCGGATACTGGGAATGTCGAACGGCACGTTGATGACGCCCATGCCGAGCTCGAGCGCGTGCTCGTTCTTGGCGCCGTCCACGAAGGTCGAGAAGAGCGTCGGGGCCACGCTGCGGTGCAGCCAGGCCACCGGCTTGCCCTGCCCGTCCACGCCCGCCTCCAGGTGCTCGACCGACACCGTGTGGAAGTAGGTGTGCATCAGGTCGTCCTCGCGCGTCCACGTCAGCTTGACCGGCTTGCCCTCCATCGCCTTGGACACGACCGCCGCCTCGATGGCGAAGTCGGGCTTCGACTTCCGTCCGAATCCCCCGCCGAGCAGCGTGACGTGCACGGTCACGTCGCCCGGCTGCAGGCCCAGCCGCTTCGCCACGAGGTCCTTCGTGGCCTGGGGGGACTGGAAGCATCCCCACACGTCCGCCTTGCTCCCGTTGATGCGCACGGTCGCGGCGGGCGGCTCCATCGGCGCGTGCGCGAGATGCGGGATGTAATACTCCGCCTCGATCTTTTTCGCGGCAGAGGCCATGGCCGCGTCCACGTTGCCGTTGTCACGCACGACCTTGCCGGGCTTGTGCGCGGACTCCTCCATCGCGGCCTTGAAGGCCACCGAGTCGTAGCTGCCGTTGGGGCCGTCGTCCCACACCACCTTGAGCGCCCGCCGGCCCTGGATGGCCGCCCAGGTATTGCTCGCGACCACGGCCACGCCGCCCACCGGGTTGAACTGGGCGGGCGCCGGGCTCTGCTCGATCTCGACGACCTTCAGCACGCCGGGCACCTTGAGGGTCTCGGCCGAGTCCACGCTGACCACCTTGCCCCCGTAAACGGGGGGCCGGGCCACCACCGCGTAGAGCATGCCGGGCACCCGGGTGTCGATGCCGTACTGCGCCTTGCCGTTCACCATGGCGGGGCCGTCGACCAGCTTGATCTGGCCCTTGCCGATGTAGCGGAACTGGGACGGGTTCTTCAGCCGCACGGTGTCCCGGGCCGGGACCGGCTGCTGCGCCGCGTCCTTCGCGAGCGCGCCATAGCCGGCCCGCCGCCCGCTCTTGGCGTGCACGACCTCGTGGTTCTTGGCCTCCACCTCGCTCACCGGCACGCCCCATCGCTTGGCGGCCGCGGCCTCGAGCATGGTGCGAGCCGCCGCGCCGCAACGCCGCATGGGATCGAAGAAATGTCTGGTGCTGCGCGAGCCGTCTGTGTCCTGGTTGCCGAAGCGCTTCTCGTCGCCCGGCGCCTGGACCACGCGCACCCGCTTCCAGTCGGCCTCGAGCTCGTCGGCCACGATCATCGGCATGCCGGTCCGCACGCCCTGGCCCATCTCGGAGCGATGGCACGTGATGCTGACGACACCGTCGGGCGCGATGGCCACGAAGACCAACGGATCGTCGACCCACCCATTGGGCATGCCGTCGGCGCCGTACTTCGGCGGATCGGCGGCCCGCGCCTCGGATGAGAATCCGGCCGCGAGGATGAACCCGCCCGCCGCGGTCATCCCCTGGAGGAAGCCCCGGCGGCTCAGCTTGGCCAGCACGAGGGCACGATCGGTCACGCCTTCCGTACCCCGGGCGCTCATCGCGCGGCTCCCGACTGGCTCGCCGCCGCCTGCTTGATCGCGGCCCGAATCCGCACGTAGGTGCCGCAGCGGCAGATATTGGCGCTCATCGCGTCGTCGATCTGGGCGTCGGTCGGCTTCGGCGTGCGCTTGAGCAGCGCAGTGGCCGCCATGATCTGCCCGGCCTGGCAGTAGCCGCACTGCGGCACGCCCATGTCCACCCACGCGGCCTGGAGCGCTCGGCCGACCCGGTCGGTGCCGATGGCCTCGATGGTGGTGACCTTGCTCCCGCTCACCGCCGAGATCGGCGTCTGGCAGGCGCGCACAACCTGCCCGTCCACGTGCACGGTACAGGCGCCGCAGAGCGCCATGCCACAGCCGTACTTGGTCCCGGTGAGGCCCAGCTCGTCACGCAGGGCCCACAGCAACGGGGTGTCGTCGGAGAGGTTGACGTTGTACCGGCGGCCGTTGACGGTGACTGAGGTCATCGCGATTCTCCTCTCGTCGTTGAGACAAGCCCTGGTCGCGTGCGCTCGACGTCACAGCGCGAATATCACGCGGCCCCCCGGCTGTCAATCTTTGCGGCTCACTTGTAGCTCGCCTCGATCCGGTCGATGTCCTGCGCGCGCAAGCACCCGCTGAAGTAGGTCAAGGGCATCGCCTTCGTCGGAGCGACCGACGTGGTCATCGAGGGCTCGCGGTTGCCGTTCATGAAGATGCCGACCTTGATCTCCCGACGGCCGATATTGGTCAGGCGGCAGGCCCTGATCGCCTCCGCGCGGTGGTCCAGATCCTGACACGCGTCACCGGAGCACGAGACGGACTCGGGCTTCGAGGAGAGCGCGAAGGCCTTGGCGGCCTCCGCGGACGCGAAGCTCGCCGTGTACCCGACGATCGCCTCGGGCTTCGCCACGCAGCCGGCCGGCGTGCCGACTCGTGCCTCGAACACCGCACGGTCCGACCCGCTGAGCGCGTCGTAGATCGTCGTGTGCCGGGTCTGCGCGAGGTCCGGCTTGGAGGATGTCGCGCCGGCCCGACGCGATTTCGGGCTCCGCGTGCTGGTCGACGGTCCCGCCTTCGCCAGGTCGCCCGCCTCGAGCACCATTTTGAGCGTCTCCTTCTCCAGCCGGACCTCGACGTTCAGGACCGCCGGGACCGAGTTTCGGAGCCAGACGCAGCCACCGTCGGTGAAGACCTTGACGGAGGGGCAGGCATTGCCGGAGCATGGCCCCTCTCCTTCACGAGCCGGGCCGCTGCGCGGCGGAGCGGGACCGGGAGGCGGCGCGCTCGGTGGCTCGGACGGGGCCGGGCGCGGCGCTTCCGCGGCTCGGGGCGCGGGCGGTGCCGGCGCCGGCCTCGACGGGGTATCCTTGCCAACTTCCTGTTCCCCGGCCGCCCGCTTCGCGGTCACGAACGATTGCGCGGAATCAGTGCTGGACAGGCCGTTGCCGTCCGCCGACAGGGTCAGCCGATTGACATAGCCTCCCTGGCGCCACCGGAGCGTCACCCGGCCCCGCGTACGATCCGTGCACTCCCAGGTCCCGTCGTTGCCGGGGTCGTGCACCATCGTGCCATCGGCGTTGATCGATACCACGCCGCCGGTGAACCAGGTCCACTTCCCGAGGATCGCCTCGCAGCCGGCCGCGTGCACCGGCGCGGGCGCGGCGAGGCCGCCCGCGCCGAGCAAGCAGGCCAACACGAAGCGTCTGGCTCGGACCATGACCGATCAGCCGCGGCCGCCGGCCGTCTCCGCCATGATCGCGCGGGCCGCCGCGGTGTCCACCAGGTCCTCGTAGCGCGCGCGCCGCCCGATGAGGCCGCCCGTGAGCAGGATCTCCTCCAGGTAGTCGTACCCCTCGCGACGCAGGAGCGGATCCTGGGCCCAGGTGCCCTGCCCGTGGTAACGCGCCACCGCGCGCTCGAGGAGCGCGGGCCCCGTCGCGGGGAACGCGGTCGCGATCGTCGCCGCGATCGCCGACGGCGCGGCGCGAGCGAGCCAGCGCTGGGTCCGGTAGACCGCGCGGGTGAAGGCGCGCACCACGTCCGGCTCGCGCGCGAGGAATGCGGGCGTGGTCATGTACGACGTGAACGGCACCGGGCCGGTGGCCTCGCCCATCGAGGCCACCACGTGGGCCGCGCCCTCCGCCACGAGCTCCTCCGCCACCGGCTGGGGCTGCTCGAGGTAGTCTCCGTGCCCGCCGCGGAATGCCGCGATCGCGTCGGGGGAGGGCCGCGTCCGGTCGATCCGGACCCGGCCCGCATCCACGCCGTGCCGCCGCAGGACGGTCAGCATGCACTGCCACGGGGTCGGGGCCTCCGCGAACGAGAGCACGGTCCGTCCGACCAGGTCCGTCCACGCGAAGGCCGGCCGCGGCGTCCGGCTCAGGAGAAAGAAGCCGTTGCGGCTGCACACCTCCGCGAAGTGCACCACGATCGGCCCTCCGCGGTCTGCGAGCTCGAAGCTTCGCATCAGGCCGCCCAGGCTGATCTCGATGTCGCCGTCGAGCAGCGCGGGCATCGTGCCCTTGCCGAAGGCGGCCGCGGGGATGCACGTGATCTCGAGGCCCTCGTCGCGAAAATGCCCGAGGGCGACCCCGGCGGGCAGCGGCGCGTAGAACGGCGTGTGAAACGGCATCAGGACGGTCAGGCGGCGCATGCCCGTGGCCTACCCGGCGAGCGACTCGATGGCGCGCGCCTCGGCGTCGGAGAGCGCGAGGGACGGGGCGGCCAGGTCCTGCGCCATGTGCTCCGGGCTCGGACGTGCCGGTGATCGGGAGCATCCCGACCGCGAGCGCGAAGCGAAACACCACCTGCGCCGGCGTCGCCCCGCTGCGCGCGGCGATGCCGGTCACCAGCGGGTGGCTGCAGCACGGCCGGGTTGGCGGTGAGCAGCGAGAAGCCCTGGTAGACGATCCGCCGCTCCGCGCAGAAGGCCCGCACGTCGCGGTCCCAGCCGCTGCGACCGCGAAGCACCGATTCTGCACGAACGCGGGCGTCTCGGCGCCGGTGGCCGCCATCTGCTCGAGCTGCCGGAGCGAGACATTGCTCACGCCGAGCACCCGGGTGCGGCCCGCGGCGCGCTCCCGTCCCATGGCGCCCCAGACCTCCGCGTCGTACTCGGTCCAGTCGTCGCGCGAGGCAGGACCGTGCAGGACGTAGCTGTCCACGTGGTCGGTGCCGAGATGCTCGAGCGAGCTGGCCATGGACTGGGCCACCTGGGTCGCGAGATCGGCGGCCGGATCGTACGGCAGCCGGTGGTCCTGCCCGGGCTGATACGTGTACTTCGTCTGGAGGAAGAGGTCGGCCCGCGTGACGATGCCCGCGCGGTAGGCCGCGGCCAGCCCCTGCCCCACGCCGGCCTCGAAGTAGTGCCGCCGCTGATTGGCGGTATCGACGCCCCGGAAGCCCGTCCGGAGCGCCAGCTCGACGAGGGCGGGCGTGCGGTCTTCCTTCCACGCGGTGCCGTAGAGGAGCTCCGGCGCGATCACCGCGTCATTCTGCCACGAGTGCCCGCCCACCGGCACGCGTTTGGGAGCCGCCGGCTACTCCGCGATGGAGACGGTGTCCCAGCGCACCACGTCGTAGATCCCGAAGAAGGTGTTCGGGTTCTGCCCGCGCACCTTGTTGTACCAGGCGTCGTAGATCTTCTCGTAGGCGATCGGGATCAACGGCGGATCGCTCTCCAGGATCAGCTCCGCCTGGCGCACCATCGTCTTGCGCTTGCCCTCGTCGACCTCCCGCTCGATCTGGCGCGCCAGGGTGTGAAATTGCTCGTTGGTCCAGTAGGAGTAGTTCTGCGAGCCGTCCTTGCCGTACCAGGCGGTGAAGTAGTCGGAGGGATCCATGAGCGTGGAGACCACCGCGCTGATCGTGATGTCGAAGTTGCCGGCCGCCGCCTCCTCGAACCACTGGGAGATCTGCACCGTCCGCAGGGTCGTGTCGATGTTGAGCGTCTCCTTCAACATGGCCTGGATGGCCACCGACCAGTGCCGGAAGCTGATGATGTCGCGCACGAGGAACGTGAGGTTCTTGATCCCGTTCGGGTGCCCCGCCTCCGCCATCAGCCGCTTCGCCTCCTGGATGGCGGGCTTCGGGTCGCGCTGGTAGCCCGGACGCTTGTAGAGCTCCTCGCGCGGGGTCGAGTACTCGTGGAACGGGTACACGAAGCCGCCGACCATCATGGGCGCCACGTCCTTCACCACGTCGATGAGGGCGTGCCGATCGAGGGCCAGGTGGATGGCCCGGCGGACCCGCGGATCGTTCAGGGGCGGCTTCTTCATGTTCGTGTAGACCGCCTGGATCACCGCCTGGTTCAGCTCGCCCGCGCTCATGCCGGGCGCCTCCTTGGCCTTGCGCCATGTGATGGGGTCCAGGATCCGCCCGTAGTCGATCCGGTTGGTCAGGATCGCCCCGCCCAGGTCGGGCGAGAAGGGGGGCATGTTGTAGATCTCCAGCCGGTCCACGTAGGGCAGGCCCTTGTTCCAGTAGTCCGGGTTCCGCTCCATGATCCAGACTTCCTTGTCCTTCCGGGAGACGTGGCGGAACGGCCCGGTGCCCGGGTAGTTCATCACCTGCCGCAGGTTGCCCCCGTTGTCGTCGAGGCTCTTCTTGCGCACGATGATGTTCCACCCGCTCGCGAAGGCGCCCAGCATGAAGGCGCGCGGCCGCGACTCCTTGAGCCGGAACTCGATGCGGTGCGGATCGAGCACCACGATCTCGCTGACCGCGGTGAACAGCGACGAGCGCGGGATCACCACGCCCTTGGGGGGCGCGACGATGCGATCGTAGGTCGCCTTGACGTCCTCCGCGGTGAAGTCGGCGCCGTCGTGGAACTTGACGCCCTTGCGGAGATGGAAGGTGTACTTCTTGCCGTCCGGCGAGACCTCCCACCGCTGGGCCAGGTCCGGGATGATGGTCTGCCCGTCCCGGGGATCGCGCCGCAGCAGCGTGTCGTACATCGGCCCCTGGGTCCCGACATTGCCGACCGTGCCCGACTGGTGGACGTCGAAGTGAGCGGGGGCGCTGTTCACCCCGAACCGCAGCGTCCCGCCCCGCTTGACCTTGGGATCGGCCTTCACGGTGGCGTCCTGCGCGGAGACCGCGCCGGGGGCCGGCAGCCGCCCCGCCACGACCGCCGCGGCCCCGGCGACGGCCGTCTTCTTGAGAAATGCCCTGCGGTCCACGGTCCCGTCGCTCATCCCGTTCTCCTGATGCCCCGCTGGGGCTTCATTGCCCTGACCTCGGTGCCATCGACCTGCCGGGTTGACGACAGGACTATAGCAATGGGGACCCGCGGATCTGGCGTCGTGATCGGGAACGCGGCCATCGCGATTGGCGACGGCCGGTCGGCTCCCCTACCGCCTGGTGAGGTGGTCCACCAGCAGCCGGGACGCCGGCGGCAGCGAGACCATGTCCAGCACGCACACGTCGAGCTGGCGCGTCGCCCACGGCTCCTCCAGCGGCACCGTCGCGAGCTTGAGGGAGGCCCGGTAACTCTGCGCGACCAGCTCCGGCATGATGGCGACACCGAGCCCCGCGTGAACCATCCGGCTCACCGCGTCGAAGCCCGACGTCCGGATCCGGAGCTTCACCGGCCGCCCGAGATCCGTCGCCGCCCGGACGACGAGCGCGTCGATCGAGCTGCCCTTCTGGACACCCACCAGATCATAGGGCAGCACCGCGTCCAGACGGACAGAGGAGTGCTTCCGGAGCGGATGCCGGGCGGGCACCACCACGACGAGGCGGTCCTGGCGGTACGGGAGCACGGTGAGCCCGGGCGCCGGGATATTCCCGCCGTAGATGCCGATCTCCGCGACGCCGTCGGCGACCGCCCGCACGATCAGGGGGCTGATCGCTTCCTCGAGATCGATTCGCACCAGCGGATGCTGGCTCAGGAAGCGGCCCAGGTCCTCGGGGAGGAACTGGACCAGGGCCGAGACATTGGCGAAGATCCGCACGCTGCCCCGGAGCCCCTGCTCGTAGTCGCCGAGCTCGGTCTCGAGCTGGGCCAGATTGCGCATGAGCATGCGGGCGTGATGGAGGAGGGCGTGGCCCGCCGGCGTCGGCTCGAGCCCGGTCCGGTGGCGCCGGAACAGATCGACCTTGACCTCCTTCTCGAGATCGGCGATCCGCTTGCTGACCGCGGAGGCCGCGATGTGCTCGCGCTTGGCCGCCTTGGCCACCGTTTCCTCTTCGACCACCGCGACGAAGAGCTGCAGGGTCCGGAGATCGAGATTCACGCGGCCAGGCGATAGACGCGAGCCGCGTTGTCGTGGAGGACCGCGCGACGGTCGTCCGCCGAAAGGTCGGACAGGCACTCGGTGGTGACGCGCGCCACGTCCTCGTACGTCGTCCACAGCTTCTCGATCGGGAAGTTGCTCCCGAACATGCAGCGCCCCGGCCCGAAGAGCTCGACGGTCTCGCGGATCACCGGGCCCCAGAGCTCGACCGAGCACGCGCGCGCGAACGTCCCGAGGCCGGAGAGCTTCACGTGAACGTTGGGCGCCGCCGCGAGCGCCCGCATGCCCGCGCGCCAGCGGGTCCAGCCCTCGGGCGAGCGGTCTTCCAGCATGCCCGCGTGCATGAGCACGAAGGTGGCCTGCGGGAAGTCGCGGACCAGCCGCGCGCTCGCCTCCATCTGGCCGGCGAACACCTGGAGCTCGAAGAGCAGCCCGCGCCGCGCCACCTCCGCGAGCCCGGCGCGCCACGCGGGGTCGTCGCTGAGATCGGGCCGCGCGGCAAACCGGTAGAGCGCCTTCTCGTGCCAGTGGAGCTGCTGGCGGATGCCGCGCAGGCGCGCATGCTTCATCATCCGGTCGAGGACACCGCCGACCGCCGGCGCGGCCAGATCGGCGTAGCCCACGATCGCGTGCGGGAAGCCGTGGCGGTCGGCCACCGACTGCACCCAGCCGACCTCCTCCTCTTCCCGTCCGGCCGGCCAGTTGGTCTGCACGTACACCGACCGGGCCACCCCGGCGGCGCGAGCTTCGGCCATGTACTCCTCGATCGGATAGTCGCGGCGGATGGGCGCGTACTCCCCGAAGATGCGCGGCTGCGGTGGGCCCTGCAGCCAGGCCAGATCCGCCAGCCGCCAGATGTGATGGTGGGCGTCCACGAGTGGAATCATGGGCGGAGAGTACACCATGTTGCCAACGGCCCCGGTCCCGGCGCAGAATCCCTCCTCAATGGAGGAGACCCATGGCTGACCGCGGCATCGACGTCGTTCGCGCGCACCTCGCGAAGCTGCCCCCGTCCGACTCGCTCACCACCGCCGAGCGCCGCGCCCAGTACGAGCGCGCCGAGAAGGCCTTCCCGACTCCGCCCGACGTCAAGGTGGAGCGCGTGAACGCCCCGGTCGCGCCCGCGGAGTGGCTGCGTCCGCCCTCGGCCGAGCCGGGCCGCGTGGTGCTGTATCTCCACGGGGGCGGCTACGTCATCGGCTCCCCGCGCTCCCATCGGCACCTGGCCGCCGCGATCGCGAGCGCCGCGGGAGCGAGCGCGCTCCTGCTCGACTATCGCCTGGCGCCCGAGCACCCGTATCCGGCCGCGGTGGACGACGCGACCGCGGCCTACCGCTGGCTGCTGGACCAGGCCATCGCCCCCGCGCGCATCGTGATCGCGGGCGACTCCGCGGGGGGCGGGCTCACGGTGGCCACGCTGCTGGCCCTGCGCGAGGCGGGCGTGCCGCTGCCCGCGGGCGGCGTCTGCATCTCCCCGTGGGTGGACCTCACCTGCGGCGGCGCCAGCTACGCGACGAAGGCGGCCGCGGATCCGATCGTGCGCCGCGACGGCGTCGAGCAGATGGCCCGGGCCTATCTCGGCGCCACCCCGCCGCGCACGCCGCTGGCCTCCCCGCTCTTCGCCGACCTGCGCGGCCTGCCGCCCCTGCTGATCCACGTGGGCAGCGACGAGGTGCTGCTCGACGACGCGGTGCAGCTCGCGGAGCGGTCCCGGGCCGCCGGGGTGGACGCGAGCCTCGAGGTCTACGAGCGGATGATCCACGTCTGGCACTGGTTCCTGCCGATGCTCGACGAGGCGCAGACCGCGGTCGACGCGATCGGCCGGTTCGTGCGGACGCGCGCGGCCTGACGCGGCCCCGCGCCTAGCCTCCCGCGCGGCCGGCCCGCGCCCGCTGCGACCCGATCGCCGCGAGCGGGCTCAGGTTGAACCACGCGGGAAGCCGGCGACGCAATCCGCCCGCGCACGTGACCTCGAGCCGCTCCTGCTCGAGCGCCGCGCCGAGCTTGAGGTCGCCCCGGACGATCCGGATCATGTCCGGCAGGGTCGCGCTCAGGTACACGTCGACGTCGAAGCCCGGGTCCTCGAAACAAAGCTGCGTGCCGCCGTCCTCGTGGAGGAACCACCAGCGGCGCCGGGCGACCGGCTGGTCGGTGAACTCCACCTGCACGACGGCTCGGCCGGGCCCGAGCGCGTCCCCTCTCACCGAGCGCTCCATCGCCCAGATCAGGAGTCCCAGATCCACCTCGTTCCGGGCCAGGTCGCGCCGGGACCAGCGCTGGCCCCACACCCCGAGGGCCTGCACGATCGGCGCGAACTCCTGGCCCGCGCGCGTCAGGTGATAGGTGCAGCCCCGGCCGGCCGCGACAGGCGCCGCTCCAGGATGCCCTCGGCCTCGAGCTGCCTCAGGCGGCGCGACAGCAGGGTCGGCGACATGAGCGGCACGCCGCGCCGCAGCTCCGCGAAGCGCTGCGCGCCCGCGGCGAGGTCGCGGAGGATGAGCGCGGTCCAGCGCTCGCAGAAGATCTCGGCCGCCTTCGCCACCGGGCAGAACTGTCCGTAGCTCTTCATGCTCGAGACCCCTGGGGCCACGATACCCATGCCCCCCGCGCTCCGCCAACTACAGTTTCTGGACTGGCGGCCTTCCCCGGGGCCCCCGATGATGGACCCAACGTCACCACAGGAGGAGCGCTCATGACCATTCGTCCTCATCACGAAGCGGCGGCGAGCATGTGGGGCCAGGGCGGCCGGGCCTACGACGACGTCAGCTTCGCGGTCTCCGACGCCCTCGCCCACGCCGCGCAGCGCCTGAACGCGACCGCCGGACAGCAGATCCTCGACGTGGCCACCGGCACGGGCTGGTCGGCCCGCAATGCCGCGCGCCGCGGCGCCCAGGTCACCGCGGTGGACATCTCCGCCGAGCTGCTCGCCGCCGCGGGCGAGCTCTCGGCGCACGTGCGCCCCCCGATCGCGTTCCAGCAGGCCGACGCGGAGTCGCTGCCATTCGCGGACGCCCGCTTCGACGGCGTCATCTCCACGTTCGGCGTCATGTTCGCGGCCAACCAGGACCGGGCCGCCGCCGAGCTCGGCCGGGTGTGCCGGCGCGGCGGGCGCCTCGCCATCGCGGCCTGGGTGCCCGGCGGCGCGGTCGCCGAGTTCTTCGGCGTCATCGCCCGGCACGCCGGCGGCCCGCCCCCCGCGGTCTCCCCTCTCGCCTGGGGCGACCCGGCCCACGCCGAGCGCCTCCTCGGCCGCGACTGGGAGCTCTCGTTCGAGCCCGGTCTGAGCCACGCGTACCACGACAGCGTCGAGGACATTTGGAGCTGCTATCTGCGCGGCTTCGGGCCGCTCAAGCAGCTCGGCGCCAGCCTCGACCCGGACCGCCTGCGCGCGCTCCGCCAGGACGTGGACGCCTATCACCGCCACTACCAGACCCAGGGCGGGCGGCTGGACGTGCGGCGCAGTACATGCTCATCCGGGGCATCCGCCGCTAGCTGTGAAGTCTCACGAGGTTCGCAGCAGTCAGGACCCGGGTGATGGGGGGCCGGCCGCCGAGGCTCGTGTGGGGACGATGCCAGTTGTAGTGATGGAGCCACTGGGCCAGCGCGCGGCGCCGCTCGTCGGAGTGGCGGTACAGGCGCGCATAGGCCCACTCGAGCAAGGCGGTCTTGATGAAGCGCTCGACCTTGCCGTTGGTCCGCGGGGTATAGGGCCGGGTGAAGAGATGACGCAGGCCGAGCCGCTGACAGCTCGCGCGGAAGCGGCGCGAGCGATACCCGGCGCCATTGTCGGTCATCACGGCCGCCACGCGCACCCCGAGCCGGCGCAGGCCCCGCACGGTGCGCTGGAGAAAGCCCGCGGCGGTGCCCCCGCGCTCATCGGGCAAGACTTCCCCGAGGGCGATGCGCGAGGTGTCGTCGACCGCCATGTGGCCGAACTCCCAGCCGGCGCCGTCGACGGTGTCGCGCCGATCGCCCGTGAGCCGGTGCCCGGGGCGGACGATCCGCCCCAGCTTCTTCGTGTCCAGGTGCAGCAGCTCGCCGGGCTGGGCGCGCTCGTAGCGGCGCGAGGTCGGCGGCAGCTCCAACACGTGCAACCGCGCCCAGCCACAGCGGCGGACGATGCGCGCCACCGTCGCGCGACTCACCGCCACCTGCGCCGCGATCTCGCCACACGTCCACCGCTGTTGCCGCAGGGCCTTGATGCGCAGCACCACCGCCGGGGGGATCGCCTGCGGGCTGTGCTGGGGGCGCGAGCTGCGATCCGCGAGGCTCTCGCCCGCCACGGCGCGCGCCACCCACTTCCGGACCGTGCCGTCGGTGGTGTGCAGGGCCCGGGCGACCTGCCGCGCGGAGTGGCCCAGCTGGGTCACGCGCCGGACGGCTTCCTCTCGACCTCGCAGCGTCAATCGGGCATTCTGGTGGATGTTCATCCGGGGATCCTCCTCAGCGATCTGGAGTGCTTGGCAGCGTCCAGCTTCGTTGAGAGCCCCCGGATGGACAACCCCCCTGCAGAGAACCTCGTGAGACTTCACAGCTAGCCCGCGAGCCCTGCGGACCGCCGCCGATCTGGAGTAGTATCCCGGTGGGAGGAACACCGATGGCCCAGCCCCCGCGCGCCCGCACCGCGTACTTCAACGGCCGCCTCGTCCCCGAGACGCAGGTGGTCATCCCCTACCGCGACCGCAGCTTCAACCGCGGCGACGGCTGCTTCGACATGACGCGGACCTTCGACGGCCGCATCTTCCGCCTGGAGGAGCACGTCGAGCGGCTCTATCGCTCGCTCACGTACCTCGGGATCGACGTCGGCCTCGAGCCCAAGGAGATGATCGCGATCACCGAGGAGGTCGTCGAGCGCAACGAGCCGCTGCGGGCCTCCGCGGGGGACTGGTGGGTGGCCCAGCGGATCAGCCGGGGGGTGGACGCCATCGGCGACGAGGGATGGTCGCACACCGGCCCGCAGGTGATCGTGGACTGCACGCCGCTGCCCCTCCGCAAGCGCGCCGCTCTCTTCCGCGACGGGATCGACGTGGCGGTGCCGTCGATCCGCCGCACCCCGCCGTCGATCCTGAGCCCGCGGGCCAAGACCCACAACTACCTCAACCTCATCCTGGCCGACCGCGAGGTGAAGCGCGGGAGCCCCGACGCGTGGTCGGTCCTGCTGGACGAGCACGGCAATCTCTGCGAGGGGGTCGGCAGCAACATCTTCGTGGTGCGCGGCGGCCGCGTCTACACCCCGCGGGAGCAGTACGTGCTGCCCGGGGTGAGCCGGCGAACCGCGATGGAGATGGCGGCGCAGCTCGGCATTCCCTGCGAGGAGCGCGACCTCGACGTCTACGACGCGGTGACCGCCGACGAGGTGTTCCTGACCTCGACGAGCCTGTGTCTCTGCGGCGTGCGATCGGTCAACGGGCAGCAGATCGGGGACGGCCGCGTGCCCGGGCCCATCACGAAGCGGCTCAGCGACGCGTACGTGGCGCTGGTCGGCACCGACTTCGTGGCCCAGTACCTCTCCCGGCTCGGCTGACCTCCATGGCCGTTCGCTTCGATCCCGCCGGTCCGTACGAGGTGGACGAGACCGACACGCCCTTCGCGCGGCCGGGAGGCGCGGAGCTGCTGGCCCGACTCTATCGCCCCCGGGTGGCCGCCGACCGGCCGCTCGGCGCGGTGGTCTACGTGCACGGCGGCGCGTGGGCGCGCTCCGACCGCACCGGCGACGCCATCCTGTGCGGGGCCCTCGCCGCGTCGGGGCTGGTCGTGGTCGCACTCGATTTCCGCCAGGCTCCGGACCACCGGTTTCCGATCGCGAGCGCCGACGTCGCGGCCGGCGTCCGCTACGCCCGCGCGCACGCGGGGCGGCTGCACGTGGACCCGGCGCGCATCGGGCTCCTCGGCAGCTCGAGCGGTGGTCAGCTCGCCCTGCTCCACGCGGTGAAACCCGACGCCCCCGAGGCCGCGGGCACCCCGATCGTGCGGCCCGACGGCTCGCTGGACCCGGCCGCGGGCGACGCCCGGGTGGCCTTCGTGGTGGCCCTCTATCCCGTCGCGGACCCGCTGGCCCGCTATCACTACGCGCTGTCCCGCGAGCACGAGCCGCCGCCGCCCTCGGGCTTCGACGCCAAGCGGCTGATCGCCTCGCACCGGGCCTTCTTCGCCGACGAGGCCGCGATGGAGGCGGCGAGCGTGACCCGCCTGGTCGGGGCCGGCCGGGCCACCGCGCTGCCGCCGGTCTGGGTCGCCCAGCCGGACCTGGACGACAATGTCCCCGCCGCCATCACCGAGGCGTTCGTGAAGGCGTACGAGGGCGCGGGCGGCCGGATCGAGCGCGCGCACTTCCCGGACGCGCGCCACGGCTTCGCCCAGCAGGCGAGCCCGGATACCGACCGGTGCGTCGCCCTCGTGCGCGACTTCATCGCCCGGCAGCTCGGCCGGAGCTGATGGAGCACCCCTTCCCGATCGTCAGGCACCCGGCGGACGACCGGCGCACGCCGATCCTGGTGAGCGTGCCCCACTACGGCACCCAGCCGCTGCCCGACGTCACGCGCGACCACTACTCCGAGCCCTGGTTCGAGACCTTCGCGTACGGCTTCGCCGACACCTTCGTGGGCGACGTCTACAGCGACCTGCACGAGCACGGGGCCACCGTGCTGGCCACCCCGTTCTCGCGGATGTTCGTGGACGTCAACCGGCGCCGGGACGACTTCGAGCACCACGAGGGGGAGGTGCGCTCGCGCCGGGGGGTGGTGCGCACCCACACCATGCGCGACGTGGCGATCTTCGCGCGGCCGCTCGGGCTCCCCGCGCTCGAGGCGCGCCTGTGCGCGCTGTACGACCCGTACTACGCGACGCTCCAGGGCCTGCTGACCGAGCTGCACCGCGCGTACGGCCACGCCCTGCTGCTGGATGGCCACACCGGCAGCCCGCGGCGGATGAAGGACCACCAGGTGATCATCGGCACGCGCCACGACGCCACCTGCGCCCCCCAGATCGTGGCCACGGTGGCCGAGATCTTCATCCGCCACGGCTTCGAGGTCCACCAGAACATCACCGGCTATACCGGCGGCAACATCGTGGCCACCTTCGGCCAGCCCTGGACGCGGCGCATCCACGCGCTCCAGCTCGAGATCAACGCCTCCTTGCTGATGACGACCAGCCGCGACGAGTTCATCGGCCCTGATCTCGCGCGGCGGCATTCCCGAGAAGGCGGAGGCGAACATCGCGCGGGTGCGCCGCTGCCTCCAGGAGGCGCTGGCCGCCCTCCCCGCCGTCCTCGCGACGGTACACGAGTCATGACGAGGTAAGATCGGGTCCATGCCCAGCTCCGACCGCAAGCTCGAGATCGTCACCGACGCGCCCGAATCCGCCATGGTGGTCTTCGCCCATCCCGACGACGCCGAGATCGGGTCGGGCGGGGTCATCGCCACCTGGGTGGCCGCCGGCTGCGAGGTCAGCTACGTGCTGTGCACCAACGGCGACGCGGGCACCGCCGATCGCGATCTCACCCCCGCGGAGCTGGCCCGCAAGCGGGCGCTCGAGCAGCGGGCCGCCGCCGACTTCATGGGCGTGCGCCACGTGGAGATGCTGGGCTATCCCGACGGACGGCTCGAGGACACGCGCGAGTTCCTGGGCGACGTGGTGCGGGCCATCCGCCGTCATCGGCCGCACACCGTCTTCGTGCACGATCCCTACCGCATCAAGGGCTTCCAGCACCGCGACCACCGCAAGGCCGGCATCGTCACCACCGACGCGGTCTATCCGTATGCCCGCGACCACCTGCACTTCGCCGAGCACATCACCCAGGAGGGCCTCGAGCCGCACAAGGTGCGTGAGCTCTGGTACTGGGGGGCCGACGAGGCGGACGTCATCGTGGACGTGACCGCGGGCATCGAGCGGCAGATCGCCGCGCTGGTGCGGCACCAGAGCCAGATGCCGGGCTTCAACGTGCCGGAGGGCGTGACGATCGGCGAGCGGGTGAAGAAGGGCGCGGCCGAGCTGGGAGCCGGCTACGGCTTCGAGTACGGCGCCGCGTTCCGGCGGCTGGTGGCGCGGCGGTAGAAGGCGCCCAGCCCGACGAGCACGAGCACGCCGAGCAACGCGGCGAGCACCGGGGCGAGCACCGCGAGCACGCTGAGCGAGACCGCGCCGGCCAGCTCGCCGGTGGCCACCACCGGATTGCCGAATCCGGCCGTGAACGCGGAGGAATGCAGCCGCAGCACGGCGGTGCCCGACTGGACGAGCCCGGCCGCCCCGCCCCCCGCGACGATCGCCAGCGTCCACCGCAGCAGCGGCGAGAGCTCCGGGGTGACCGCGGCCCAGGCCATCACCCCGGCCACGATCGCGGCCGGCGTGGCCATCGTGTCCAGCAGATTGTCGAGCCAGGGCACGTAGTAGGCGGAGACCTCGAAGACGGTGGCGGTGGCCAGCGCCACGAGCGCCGCGTCGGATCCGAGCCAGGCCATGTCGGAGGTCAGCTGGAGATAGCCGAGCCGCGCGGCCGAGCCGGTGAGGAGGAGGGGAACGAAGACCCTGAAGCCCACCGCCGCGCTCAGGGCCAGGCCCGCGAGGACGGAGACGAGGGCGTCCACCCGACGCTAGCCCAGCGCCCGCGCCCAGCGGACGACCGCGCGCGCGAGCGCGGCCTCGTGCCCGCGGAACCCGTGGGACGCGCCGGGCACGACGATGCCGGTGAACGCCGGCGCGCCGAAGGCGTGGCGCTCGAAGGCGCCGACCAGGTCCGCCGCCCGCCGGTCCAGATACTCGTCGCGGCCGCCGACGATCACCGCGGTCGGCACCCGGATCCGTGCGAGCGCGCGCCAGTCGCCGTCGGGCCGGTAGTACTGGAAGACGTCCTCCGCCTCGCCGGGACGGAAGAGGCTGACGAAGCGCGCGGCGCTCCGGAAGCCCCAGGCGCGCGGGATGAGGGCCTCCGGATCCCGGCGCGCCATCCGCGCCGCGGCCGCGACCCGCCGGGCCAGCACGCGGCGGCCGATCCGCTTCCGCTCGCCCGCGATGTCGGAGACGGGCCCGAGCAGGATGAGCCCGGCCACGCGCCGGTCCCGGGTCCGCGCCGCGTAGTGCAGGACCTTGTTGGCGCCGGTGGAATGCCCGGCCAGGATGACGCGCCGGTAGCCGCTCGCCACCGCCAGCGCGATGGCGGCCCGGACGTCGTGAACGCTCTCGCGGAAGTCCTCGAACGCGGCGCCCGCGAGCCGCGGGCCCGCCCGCGTGACGACGCCGTGGCCGCGCGTGTTGAGCTTGACGTAGCCCAGGCCCGCCGCGTTCAGACGTCCCGACAGCGCCCGGATGAGCGGCTGCCCCGAGGAGAACGTCGAGCCGAGGCCGTGCACCCAGATGAGCGCGGTCCGCCGGCGCCCGCGCGGGTGGGAGGCCGCGCCGTCCAGGACGACGCCATCGCGCGTGCGGACGCTGACGAGGGATACGGGCACGCCGGCCGGCCGCGGCATGCCCGCACCATGGCCAGTTTCCTCGCGGCCGTCAAGTCCCCGGCGGGCCCCGTTTGACCTGTCCCCCCCGCTCTGGCAGGATCGGGCGCGATGCGAACCGTGCTCGCGAACGCGACGGTGATCGACTGCGTGAGCCCCCGCCCGGCGGTCGGCGCCAGCGTCGTCATCGACCGCGGCCGCATCGTGGAGGTGCTGGCCGCCGGTCGCGCGCCCGACACGCGCGACGCGCACGTGATCGACCTCGGGGGCGCCTACCTCCTGCCCGGCCTCTGGGACGTCCACATCCACCCCGACTACCTCGCCTCCACCGGCGCCTCCGTCGCCGAGCAGACCGCCATCTTCGGCCACCGCCTGATGCAGGCCCTGACCGAGAGCGGCGTGGTCGGCGTGCGGTGCGCGGGAGCGGCGCACTTCATGGACGTGGCGTGGAAGCGCGCCTTCGAGGCCGGGCAGTACGTGGGCCCGCGGGTGTTCGCGGCGGGGCACTTCCTCACCACCACCGGCGGGCACTTCCTCACCTCCGGCCACGCGCGGGAGTGCGACGGCCCCTACGGCTTCGTCCGCGCCATCCGCGAGCAGATCAAGAACGGCGTGGACCACATCAAGCTGAACCTGACCGGCGGCATCATGGGGCCGGCGTGGGACCGCCACTCGCAGGCGTTCCTCCTGCCGGAGGAGCTCGAGGCAGCCTTCGCGATCTGCCGCCAGCGCGGATTCCCGGTGATGGCGCACGCGGCCAGCCCGGAGACCGTGCAGGCCGCGGCGCGGCTCGGCGCGCACAGCGTCGAGCACGGGTACATCATGGACGCGCCCGCCATCGAGAGCCTGCATGCGCACCGCACCTGGTACGTGCCGACGCTGGCCATCACCCACCTGACGCCGGACCAGGCGCGCGATCCGTGGGAGAAGCGCTGGGTGGAGGAGCGCAATCTGGCCGCCGACCTCTGCCACCGCGCGGACGCGGCGGCCGAGCCGCATCGCGAGGCCTTTCGCGCGGCCCTGGCCGCCGGCGTGCGCATGGCCCTCGGCTCCGACATCCGGCCGCTCAAGGAGGCCGCCCTGCTCGAGCTCGGCCTCTGGGTCGCGGCCGGCGCCACGCCGTGGCAGGCGCTGCTGGCCGCCACGCGGCACGCCGCCGAGCTCTGCGGCGTCGGCGATCGGCTCGGGACCATCGAGCCCGGGAAGATCGCGGACCTCATCGTGGTGGCCGCCGATCCGCTCGAGAACATCACCAACCTGCGCCGGCTCCTCCTCGTCCTGAAGGACGGGCGGATCGTCTCGGACAAGCGCGGGCCCAACCAGCACGCCAACCAATACGGAGGACTCGCGGAATGACCAGCATCGATCCGGTATGGGCCGGCGTCGCCCAGCTCTCGCAGGCCTTCGGCGCGCGCACGCTGTCTCCGGTGGACGCGGTCGGCGCGCTGCTCGATCGCATCCGCCGCCACGACGGCCGCCTCCACGCCTTCGTCGCCGTCTACGCGGACGAGGCCCGCCAGGCCGCCGAGGGCGCGGAGCGGGCGATCCGCTCCGGCCACCGCATCGGGCCGCTCCACGGCGTGCCGATCGCGCTGAAGGACCTCGTGGATCTCGAGGGCCGCGTCACGACCGGCGGCTCGAAGGTCTGGGCCGAGCGCGTCTCGCCGGTCACCGCCACGCTGGCCGAGCGCGCCATCGCGGCCGGGATGATCGTGCTCGGCAAGACCCACACCGTCGAGTTCGCGATGGGGAGCTGGGGCACCAACACGCACATGGGCACGCCCTGGAACCCGTGGGACCCGAAGGTCCACCGCACGCCGGGCGGCTCCTCCAGCGGCTCTGCGGTGTCGGTGAGCGCGGGGCTCGCCCCCGTCGCCATCGGCACCGACACCGGTGGCTCGGTGCGCCTGCCCGCCGGATGGTGCGGCATCGTCGGCCTGAAGGTCACCGCCGGCCGCATCAGCACGTTCGGCGTGCTGCCGCTCTCCTTCACCCTCGACACCCCGGGCCCGATCGCGCGATCGGTCGAGGACGCGGCCCTGATCTACCGGCTCCTCAACGGGCCGGATCCCCGCGATCGGCAGACCCTCGCCTGGACCGCCGACGACCCGATGCCGGCCCTGCGGCGCGGCGCCGCCGGGCTCCGCCTCGCGGTGATGCCCGACGTCGAGCGGGTGGGCGTGGACAAGGAGGTGCTCGCCGCCTACGACGCCTCGGTGGAGACCTTCGCCAAGCTCGGCGCGCGCATCGAGCGCGTCAAGCTCCCCCACCGCTTCAGCGACTACGCGGCGGCCACCGGCCGCATCATCGGCGCCGAGGGGTACCGCTTCGTCGGCCACCTCGTCGACGACGAGCGCCAGCCGGTGGATCCGCACGTGCGCCCGCGCATCCAGATCGGCCGCGGGGTCTCCGCCCGCGACTACCTGCTCGCGCTGGCCGAGCGCGAGGAGCGAAGCCGCGAGGTGGCCGCCGCGCTGGCCCACGTGGACGCGCTGCTCACCCCGACCGCGCTGACCCCGCCGATCCCGATCGAGCAGGCGGATCAGGCCGGCACCGCGGCGCACTTCACCCGGCCGGTGAACTACCTCGGGCTCTGCGGCGCTCGCGGTGCCCAACGGCTTCACCGCGGGCGGCCTGCCGACGTCGCTGCAGATCGTGGCGCAGGCGGGCGCCGAGGCGATGGCGCTCCGGATCGGCCAGGCCTACGAGGAGGCCACCGACTGGGCGCGGCGGCCGCCGGAGCCGGCGGCCTAGCGCCGCTCCCCTTCGCGCGCCACGAGCGCGATGACGCCGGCCACGGTCAGGACCGCGCCGAGCGCCCCCGCGATCACCACCAGCGGAAGCGTGGCGCTCCGGAGCGCCACGCCGATCGGCGCCGCCAGCGCGGCGAGCCCGACGGTCGCGGCGACCCCGAGCCCCACCACCGCGAGCCACTGACGCGCCTGCGCCGCGATGACCCCCGGGCCGATCAGGGCCCCGCGGACTCGGCCGCCGAAGTGGACGAGCGCGAGCAGCAGCACGAGCGTCGCGCCCAGCGCGATCGGCGGGAGGAGCTCGGGGGCCGGCGCCGCGATCACCAGCGCGAGGGCGTAGGCGATCACCACGAGCGAGCCGGCCGCGGTCACGAGCGGCACGGACCACGCGATCACTCCGACGCCGCCCACCAGGAGCGCGGCCATGGCGAGCCAGGTGACCGGGGGCGTGGCCGGCTGCACCCCGAGCGGGAGCGCGGCCAGGACCGCGAGCAGCACGAGCGCGGCCAGGCGCATCATCCGGCCAGCACGCGCCGCCGGGACCGGCGGCTCCAGGGCGCCAGGACCGCATCGAGGGGCGCGACCCCGTCCCACTCGACGATGCGGAGCCCCTGGCGGCGGTACCCTTCGAGCTCGGCCCGGCGCTCCAGCGCCCAGAGGCGCGCCGCCACGTCGACCACCGCAGACCGCCGCATCGCGGCGCGGGCCGCCGGGACCGGCGAGACCGCGATGACCAGGAGATCGAAGCCCCGCGCGGCGAGGTCGGTCGCGGCCCGCACGAAGCGCCGGTCGAGCAGCGGGCTCAGCGCCACCACCAGGGCCTGCGGCGGCAGGATGCGCGGCGGCACCAGATCGAGGTCTCGACTGACGTACGTGAACACGACCGACGCGCTCAGCAGCGTATCGAGCAGACGCTCGAGATGGGCGCGGCCCGCGCCCGGCCTCACCCAGCGCGGCTGGCCGCCGTACTCGATCAGCCCGACGCGGTCCTTGCGCGCGAGATAGGCCGAGGCGAGCGCGGCCGCGCCCCGCACCGCGGCGTCCACGACGGTCTGGCCGTCGGGACCCACGTCCGAGAGGGTGTCGAGCAGGAGCACCACGTCCGCGTTCCGCTCCTGGTGATGTCGCGTGACGTGCAGCGGGCCGAGCTTCAGCGTCGCGCGCCAGTTCACGTGCCGGACCTGATCGCCCGGCGCGAAGGGCCGGATGTCGCCCGGCTCGATGCCTTCCCCCTGCGTGGGCGAGACGTAGTTGCCCACGAACGTCTGCGTGCGCTCCGGGTGCGGCAGGTACCGGATGGGGGCGTGCCGCGGGTAGACCGCGATCGTCGCGGCGGCCCGCTGCTGGCCCTCGGCGGCGGCGAGCCCGAGCGGTCCCCAGACCCGCACGTGCGGCCCCTCGAGGCGCAGGTGCTGGCGGCCCGCGCCGCGCAGCTCGAAGGTCCAGGCGATCTCCTGCCCGGCGCGCAGCGTGAAGAAGGCGTGATGGCTCCCGCGCTCGAGGCCGACCCGGGGCGGCAGCGGCTCGAGCAGCTCCACCAGCGGGAGCGGCCCCTCCGCGCGCAGCGTGACGGTCACGGTCACGCACTCGTCCTCGAGGAGGCGCCGGCTCGAGACTTCGCGGCGGATCCGACAGCTGGGCGGCGCCCCGGCCCGCCGCCCGGCCACGAGGGCGACCACCGCGGGAATGGCGACCACCGCGAGCTCGACCCGGGCCGTGAACACGGCCAGGAAGAGGGCCCAGCCGACCACGGTCAGGAGCGAGACGTTGAGCGCGGTCGGCCGCCAGGTCACGCGGGCTCTCCGGCGGGCGCCGGCACCTCCCGGAGCACGCTCTCGACCACGTGCCGCGGCGTCGTGCTCGAGACCCAGAGCTCCGGCCGGAGGACGAGGCGGTGGGCCAGGGCGGCCACCGCCACCGCCTTCACGTCGTCGGGCAGCACGAAGTCGCGCCCGCGGATGGCTGCTTCCGCCCGGGCGAGCTTCAGCAGGGCCAGGCTCCCCCGCGGCGAAGCGCCCAGGGTCACGCGCGGGTCGCTCCGCGTGGCCTGGGCGAGGGCCACGATGTAGCGCTCGAGCGCCTCGCTCACGAAGACGTCCTCCAGCGCGTTCTGCATCGCCAGGAGCTCGGAGCGGGTCACGATGGTCGGGACGGTGGCCGCGTCGGTGCGGCGCTCGCGCCGCCGCTTCAGGATCTCGCGCTCGGCGTCCGCGTCGGGGTACCCGATGCCGACGCGCAGCAGGAAACGGTCGAGCTGGGCCTCGGGGAGCGGATAGGTCCCCTCCATCTCGATCGGGTTCTGGGTCGCGATCACCACGAACGGCTGCTCGAGCGGGAACGACTGGCCCTCGATCGTCACCTGCGCCTCCTGCATGGCCTCGAGCAGCGCGGCCTGCGTCTTCGGCGTGGCGCGATTGATCTCGTCCGCGAGCAGGAGGTTCGTGAAGACCGGGCCGGCCCGGAACTCGAACCGGCTCTCCCGCTGGTCGTAGAGGAAGCTCCCGGTGATGTCGCTCGGCAGCAGGTCGGGCGTGAACTGGATGCGGCGAAAGCCCAGGTCGAGCGCCTGGGCCAGGAGCCGGGCGATCAAGGTCTTGGCGAGGCCCGGGTAGTCCTCGATGAGCACGTGGCCGTTGGCCAGGATGCCGGCCAGGATCCGCTCGAGCACGTCGTCCTTGCCCACCACGATGCGGCCGAGCGTCGCGACCACCTCGCGCACCCGCTCCGCGACGACCGCGACCTTCACCGTCCTCCCTCCCCGCGCTCGATCTCCGCGATCATCCGCCGGAGGTCGCCCAGGCTGGGTCCGCGCCCGAGCCGGACGGGCGGGCGGGCGAGCGGGCGCCCTGCGAGCGCGGTCAGGCGCGGCCACATGATCCGCTCGAAGTGGCCGCGGCTGCGCCGCGTCGCCCGCACGTCATCGATCAGCTCCTCGAAGCGCAGCGGCACCGCGGCCAGGGGACCGGGCCGCGCGAGCTCCTGCTCGAGCGGCGAGCCGCCCGCGCGCGCGAGCCGCGCCGCGACCACCCCCCGGAGCTGCAGGAGGGCGACGCCGAGCACGAACGCCACCGCCACCCGCGCCACCAGGGTGCGCCACGAGGCCTCGACGAAGACGTAGACCGGCACCACCGCCAGGAGCACGACGCCGGCCAGGACCGCGCAGCGGATGACGATCGGGGCGAGCAGCCGCTCAGCGCGCACGGGCCGCGTCCTCCTCGAGCGCGGCGCCGATCTCGTCCAGGCAATCACACGCCGCGTCGCGCGCCTCCGCGCCCAGAGGATGCGCGCTGAACCGCGCGATCTCGAAGAGCGCGGTGAGGCGACGGACGGGCGCGTCCGCCACCGGGAACCGGGTGAGCGCGGTCCGCATGAACTCGGCCGGCGTCTGCCACGCCGCCCGCGGCGCCCGGGCACCCGCGAGCGCGCGCTCGAAGCGGCCGTAGGCGCGGATGATCGCGCGGCGCGCGTCGGGCTCGGTCCGCAGATCCGCCTGGATCGCGGCCAGCGTCTCGGGCGCGGCGGGCGAGCCGGCGGCGGGTCCTCGCGCGGCCCACCACGTTTCCAGCCGATCGGCCAGCGCGACCAGGACCATCAGCGCGAAGATCCCGAACGCGAGCAGCAGCAGGAGCACCGCGATCGCGGTGTCCAGGGACGGGATCGAGGTCGGCGGCTTGTCGGGCAGCGTGAGGAGATCGAGAAGCCCCGCGAGCGCGGCGAAGGCCCGCTCGATCGGCTGGCCGTCCCCGGCGGACCAGTAGCGCGACACGAGATACCACGCCATCACCACCAGCAGGAGCGGGAGCAGGGAGACCAGCGCGGCCGCCCACGGAGGAAGGCGCCGGGGCGGGCGGGAAGGCTCGGGCGTGTCGTCGGCCGGGCGTCGCCGCTGCAGCGAGACCAGGACGACCGCGGAGAGGGCGAGGAGGCCGAGCACCAGGGCCCGCACCACGTCGGGCAGGCGGATCACCACCTTCGCGCCGGGATCGCCCGCGGGCGCGGGCAATGGCCTGGTGGTGGCGGCGAGGATCAGCAGGAGACCGGCGGCGATCACGATCCCGGCCCCCAGCCGTCCGGGCGCGCGGAAACCAGCGGAGCGGGGTGGCGAGGCGACCGGCGTCATGTGGGTGCCGATCATGCAGCGGTCGGCGACCGCGGTCAACCGGTCGCGCGCACCCGACCGGTCAGGAACGCCCCATGCGGGTCTGCACGTCGGCGATCTCGTCCGGGCTCGCCCCCATGTGGGACAGGATCACCTGCCACTGGGCCTTGGTGATCTCGTCGGTCCGGATCTCCGGCGGGCCGAGCACGCGGGTTCCGAAGGCGGCGAGCCACGCGCCCTTGAGCCGGCGCGTGTCCCGGTCGAACAGCTTGTCGAGGATGAAGCGGCCTCGACACTCCATCGAGGCCCCACACGCCTTGTAGTCGCGCTCCTCCCACAAGGCACTCAGGCCCAGGCCCGTCTCAGGCATCGCTACCGGCTGGAGCGCGCCGCCGTGGTGCCCGAACGCTCCTTGTCGAGCTTGGCCTTGAGTCCCCGCTCGGCCTGGCCGATCGCCCCCTGCTTGGTCTTGCCCTCGAAGAGGGCGAAGAAGGTGCCGGGGCCCGGGCGCCGCGGTTGCGCGTTGGCGCGGATGAAGTAGAGCTCGGCCACGACGCGCGTCGCCTCCGTCCGCACGATGATCGTGTACTTGACGTCCCCGTACATCCGCTCGGGCAGGCGCTCCCGCACGACGGTGCCCGCCTCGCGCTCCTCGATCACCTGCCGGATCCCGGCCTCGGCCCGCTTGAGGGCCGCGTCCGAGGTCTCGTCCACGATGGAGACCTCCGGCCCGGAGGGCGACAGCCTCGCGTGCGCCTTGAACACGTACTCCTGGATGGCCTCGAGCTCCAGGGTATAGGTGAGGCCCTTGTACGTCCGGTTGCCCATGAAGTGCCGCCGCGCCATCACTCGATTTCTACCCCCCATTGTTCGTCCCCCTCGCTCGCCCGACGCGGGTCAGCCACGAGCCGTCACGCCGCCGCCGCGAGGCATGGGACCTTCTTCCGCGCGCACGCCCCGCAGGTGGAGGCCGGCGCGTGGGTCAACGGCGCGGGTGCCCCGAAGATCTCCTCCACCACGTCGACCACCTCGCGCGTCGTGTAGCTCCGGTCCAGATGACCCTTGGCCAGCTTGACCAGGCACCGGGCGCAGACCAGCTGGCCTCGACAATCACCGCGGAGGAGACTCTCGACCACCCGCCGGATGAAGTCTCCCGCCGTGAAGACCGTCTCGGCCATTCAGCTCCTTCGCCCGCTCGCCCGGGCCCCCGCGCGCGTGACGCGGGCCAGCGCGGGAGGCCGGCGGCGGCGGCTCCGGACTTCCCGGACCGCCCGCATCTGCACCTCGATGTTGGTCAGCAGGGCGCGATCGCGCTCGCGCCGGAGCCCCTGGTCGATGAGCGCGCGCAGGACCATCTGCAGGCTCACGGGGCCCTTCAGCTTCGTCATCGCCTCACCCGCGAACACGCGCGCCCGATCGAGAACGTCCTGAGGGAGGATGAGCAGAACCCGGGCTCTGTCCTCGAACATTGCGCCTCCATATCTCGGGCGTATCGCCGACGTGCTTGCGGATGCGGGCGCGGCCGGAGTACGCACCGAGAATATACGTTCTTATTGTTATTTAACTTATATCATATATGCATGCGGCCCGGCCGCTTTCTTCGACGCGCCCGCTCTCGCCTCGCACAGAGGAGACCCCATGGACCCGCAGGGACAGCCCAAGTTCGTCCAGATCACCACGACGGTGGCCCCGCTCTCCCCGACCCTGCTGTACGCGCTGGATTCAGCCGGCACCGTGTGGCTCTTCAACTTCTCGAAGAAGAAGTGGGGCCGCCTGGCCACCGATCGGGAAGCCTAGGTCCCGGACATGAAAAAGGCCGGGCCCCCTTTTTCGGGGACCCGGCCTTCGTTTTGACGCGGAGTTCTCGCTAGGCCTTCCGAACGTTCGCGGCCTGGAGCCCCTTGGGGCCCTTGGTCACTTCGAACTCGACCTTGTCGCCCTCGGCCAGGCTCTTGAAGCCCTGGGCCTGAATGGCATTGAAATGCACGAAGACGTCCTCGCCACCCTCCTGGGTAATGAAGCCGTAACCCTTCGCATCGTTGAACCACTTGACCGTGCCCTGTGCCATTGAACCGACCTCTTATTCTGAGGCTTTCGCCTCCGTGAAACCCCGCCACCATGGCGGGGGCGCCCTCCAGGAGTGGAGGACAAACAAAAACGCCGAGCGGTCGATACCCGCGCGGCGTTAGTCGCGAATCGTCTTCGTCTGCTCGCTGCTACCGAAAGCCGGGTGAATCAGCACCGGAATCCACCCTACAGGCCGTTTCCCCCGCTGTCAAGCGATAACGCTCGCGACCGCGCCTCGGTCAACCCTCTGCCTCATACGGTGGTACATTCATTCGCAGATGTGGACTTCGAAGGGCTGAGCGCCGCATGCGTCTCCGAGACTTCCGGTCGCCCGCAGCCCCGTCTCCCCTCTCACGCGAGTCCCAGGAGCCGATCCGGGCCGAGCTCCTGAGCCCCGAGCGCCTGGAGGAGCTCGCGGAGCGCGTGGCGAGACGGCCGGTCCTGGCCGGCGGCACCTCCGGGCGCCTCTTCTCGCCGCGGGCGCGGGACAGCGGCCGCGTCCTGCTGCAGTGCTATCGAGAGATCGCGGCGGTGATCCGGGAAGAAGGGGCGCTCACGCCCGCCGCGGAATGGTTCGTCGACAATTTCCACGTCGCGGACGAGGCCGTGCGGCAGATTCGCGAGGACCTCCCGAGCGGATTTTACCGCCAGCTTCCCAAGCTCGCGGAGGAGCCGCTGCAGGGATATCCGCGCGTCCTCGGCCTGGCCTGGGAGTTCGTCGCCCACACCGACAGCCGCGTGGAGCCCGAGACGCTGCAGCGCTTCGTGCGCCGATTCCAGCGCGTGCAGCCTCTGACCATCGGCGAGCTCTGGGCCATCCCGATTGCGGTCCGCCTCGTGCTCGTGGAGAACCTCCGCCGGCTGGCCGAGCGCATCGTGAACGGCCGGGCCGCGCGCCTCGGCGCCGACGCGCTCGCCGACGAGCTGCTCGGGCTCGGCGGGCGGACCCGCCGCCCCCTCGCCTTCCAACGGTTCGAGGCCGCCCGCCTGTCGCCCGCCTTCATGGTGAATCTCGTGCAGCGGCTGCGCGAGCAGGATCCCGAGTCCACTCCGACGCTGCGGTGGCTCGACGAGCAGCTCACCGCGCTCGGCACCTCCGCCGACGCGCTGGTGCAGCTCGAGCACCAGAACCAGGCCGCCATGAACGTGACCGTCCGGAACGTGATCACGAGCATGCGCATGATGGCCACCTTCGACTGGGCCGACTTCTTCGAGAGCGTCAGCCTGGTGGACGATCTGCTCCGCTCGAACCGCACCTTCCGCGCGATGGACTTCGCCACCCGCGATCAGTACCGTCACGCGATCGAGGACCTCGCGCGCGGCTCCGGGCGGTCCGAGCTCGACGTCACCCGGCTCGCGATGGCCCACGCCCGGCGCGCGGCCGCGGCACGCGCCGCGCACCGACGCGGCCCCCGTGGCGCGCTCGACCGATCCCGGCTACTACCTGCTCGCCCAGGGACGGAGCGTGCTGGAAGCCGAGCTCGGGTACCGCGTGACGCCGCGGCGGCGGTTCCTCCGGGTGTTCCTCTCCGGCGCGACACCCGGCTACCTGACGACCATCGCCACCGTGACCGGCCTCCTCCTGGCCCTCCCGCTGCTGGCCGGGTACGCCGCGGGCATGAGTCACGGCGCCCTGGCCCTGCTCGGACTCCTCGCGCTGATCCCGGCTTCCGATCTGGCGCTGGCCCTCATCAATCGCGCGGTCATGGGCCTGATCGGTCCGACCCCGCTCCCGCGCCTCGAGCTGGCCGAGGGCGTGCCGGCGGGCATGCGTACTCTCGTGGTCGTGCCCACGCTCCTGACCGGCGCGGCCGAGATCGAGGAGCAGATCAACCGCCTGGAGATCCACTACCTCGCCAACCCGGACGGCCACGTTCACTTCGTCCTGCTCTCGGACTGGCGGGACGCGCCCGCGGAGCGCACGCCGGAGGACGATCGGCTCCTCGCGCTGGCGGTGGACGGCATCGCCCGGCTCAACGCGCGCAGCGGCCCCGCGCTCCCCGGCGGCGCGCGCTTCCTCCTGCTCCATCGCCGGCGCGTCTGGAACGCGCGCGAGGGCACGTGGATGGGCTGGGAGCGCAAGCGCGGGAAGCTCGAGCAGCTGAACCAGCTCCTGACCGGCACGGGCGGACCGGCGTTCGAGACGCGGCCGGGGCCGGCCGCCGCGGTGCCCAGCGGGGTCCGCTACGTCATCACCCTCGACGCGGACACCCGCCTGCCGCGCGGCGCGGTCAATCGCCTCGTCGGCACGATGGCGCACCCGCTGAACCGGCCCGTCTTCGACGCCCGCGCGGGACGCGTGGTGGACGGCTACGCGATCCTGCAGCCGCGGATCACGCCCACGATCCCCCCGGATCGCGACCGCTCGCTCTTCCAGCGGATCTTCGCCGGCCCGGCCGGGATCGATCCCTACGCCACCGCGACCTCCGACGTCTACCAGGACCTCTTCGGCGAGGGCTCGTACACCGGCAAGGGCATCTACGACGTGGCCGCGTTCACCGCGGCCCTCGCGGATCGCGTCCCCGAGAACGCGCTCCTCAGCCACGATCTCTTCGAGGGAATCTTCGCGCGCGCGGGACTCGTCACCGACGTCGAGCTCTTCGAGGAGTTCCCCACCGACTACGAGGTCGCGGCCGGACGCCAGTACCGCTGGGCGCGCGGCGACTGGCAGCTCCTTCCCTGGATGATCCGGGGCGACATCCGCGCGGGGGCGCGCCCGACCTGGATCCCGCTCGTCGGCCTGTGGAAGATCACCGACAATCTCCGCCGGACCCTGTCGGCGCCCGCCGCCGGGCTCACCCTGATCGTCGGCTGGCTGCTCCCGCACGGCCTCCCCCTCGTGTGGACCACGCTTCGTGCTCGCCACCATCGCGCTGCCGTCCCTGCTCCCCGCGATCGACGAGCTCATGCCGAAGCGGGCGGGCATCTCCAAGCGAACCCACCTTCGCAGCGTCGGGCGGACCTTCACGATCGCGGCGGCCCAGATCACGCTCGCCGTCACCTTCCTCGCCCACCAGGCGTGGCTCATGAGTGACGCGATCGGGCGGACCCTCCTCCGCCTGTACCTCACGCGCCGCCGGCTGCTGGAATGGACGACCGCCGCGCAGACCAAATCGGATCTCTCCCGGGACTCAGCGGCGTGTACCGGCGCATGGGCGGGGCGCTCATCCTCGCCGCGACGGCGGGCGCTCTCGTCGTCCTGCTCCGGCCGAGCAGCCTCGCGGTGGCCGCGCCCTTCCTCCTGCTCTGGAGCCTCTCGCCCGCGGTGGCCCGTCGGGTCAGCCGTCCGCCCGCCCCGTCGCTCCAGCGACGGCTCTCCCCGGAGGACTCGGTCGTCCTCCGCTCGACCGCGCGGCGGACGTGGCGCTTCTTCGAGGCGTTCGTCGGACACGACGACACCTTCCTGCCACCCGACAACTTCCAGGAGGATCCCCGGCCGGTCCTGGCGCACCGCACGTCTCCCACCAACATCGGGCTCTACCTGCTGGCGGTGGTCTCGGCCCGGGACTTCGGCTGGCTGGGCCTCCTCGAGACGGTGGACCGCCTCGAGGCCACCCTGGCGACGATGCGCCGCCTGGAGCGCTTCCGCGGCCACTTCTACAACTGGTACGACACGACCGGGCTGCGCCCGCTCGAGCCGCGCTACGTCTCCACGGTCGACAGCGGCAACCTCGCCGCGCATCTCCTCGCCCTCGCCAACGCGTGCCGCGCCGCGATTCAGCGATCCGCTCCCGCACCCGGACCTCGTCGCGGGCATCGACGACGCCCTCCGTCTCGCCGGGGAGGCCGCCACCGAGCTCGCGGACGGCCACCGCAGCCAGACCGTGACCGTCCGCGCAGCTCGCCGAGGCGCGCTGAGGGCCTGGGCGCCGCGCTGCGCGACGGCGCCGGCAGCCCGGCGGACGCGCTCGCCCGCGTCCGCCGACTCGCGGGGTACGCCGACACCCTGGTGGACATCTCGCACGTCCTGGCGACCAGCGGCGAGGGCGCCGGCGTCCTGGCCTGGGCCCAGGCGGCCCGCGCCACCCTCGCCAGCCACGAGCGCGACGTGGCCACGCTGCTCCCCTGGGCCGACACCGCGGACACGCCGCCCGAGGTCGCGAGCGCGCTCACCCGGCTCTTCTCCTCACCGCCCAGCCCGGCCGACCTGCCCGAGCGGTGCCACGCCGCGATGGACGAGCTGACCGCCGCCCGCGACGCCGCCCTCCGCGCGGCCGCCGACCCGGCGGCGGCGCCGATCGCGCGCATCGACGCGCTCATCGAGAGCCTGGCGCGATCCGCCGCCGCCGCCCGCGCGCTCGCCGGCCGCCTCCTGGGCGTCGCGCGCGCCGCCACCGAGCTCTTCGAGGCCATGCAGTTCGGCTTCCTCTTCGACCCGACCCGCAAGCTCTTCTCGATCGGCTACCGGGTCGCGGACGGCAGCCTCGACAGCAGCGCCTACGATCTCCTGGCCTCGGAAGCGCGCCTCGCGAGCTTCATCGCCATCGCCAAGGGCGACGTGCCCGTCTCGCACTGGTTCCACCTCGGCCGCCCGATGACCCCGGTCGGGCGCGGGTCGGTGCTGGTGTCCTGGTCGGGCTCGATGTTCGAGTACCTGATGCCCGCGCTCGTGATGGAGGCCCCCGTCAGCAGCCTCCTCGAGCACACGGGCCGGCTCGTGGTCCAGCGCCAGATCAGCTACGGCGCCGAGCACGGCGTGCCGTGGGGCGTCTCCGAGTCGGCCTACAACGTCCGCGACCTGGATCTCACCTACCAGTACTCGAACTTCGGCGTGCCGGGCCTCGGCCTCAAGCGCGGCCTGGGCGAGGACCTGGTGGTGGCCCCCTACGCGACCGCGCTCGCCGCGATGGTCGACCCGGTCGCGGCGGCGCGGAACTTCGTCCGCGCTCGCCGCGGTGGGGGCGCGCGGGCCCTACGGCTTCTACGAGGCCCTCGACTACACGCCGTCGCGGCGTGCCGGACGGCGCGACGGTGGCGATCGTGCGCGCCTACATGGCCCACCACCAGGGCATGACCCTCGTCGCCCTGGCCAACGTGCTCCACGACGGGATCATGCGCGCACGGTTCCACGCCGAGCCCATGGTCCAGGCCACCGAGCTGCTCCTGCAGGAGCGCGTGCCCCGCGACGTCGCGGTCACCCGCCCCCGCGCTCGAGGAAGTGGACGTGCCGGCGCACGTCCGCGAGTTCGTGGAGCCCGTCTTCCGCCGCTTCACCACGCCCCACGAGCCGGCTCCCCGCACGCACCTGCTCTCCAACGGCCGCTACGCGGTGATGCTGACCACCGCGGGCTCGGGCTACAGCCGCTGCGCCGGCCTCGGCGTCACGCGCTGGCGGGAGGACGCGACGCGGGACCGTGGGGCACCTACGTCTTCCTGCGCGACGTCGAGAGCGGCGCGGTCTGGTCGGCCGGCGTACCAGCCGACCGGCGTCGAGCCGACCGTCTACCGACGTCGACCTTCTCGGAGGACCGCGCGGAGTTCCATCGGCGGGACGGCACGATCGCGACCGCGCTCGAGGTCGTCGTCTCGCCCGAGGACGACGCCGAGGTCCGCCGGGTCTCGGTCACGAACCGGGGTGACGCGGGTCAGGGAGCTCGAGCTCACCTCCTACGCCGAGCTCGTGCTCGCCCCGCCGGCGGCCGACGCGGCCCACCCCGCCTTCTCCAACCTGTTCGTCCAGACCGAGTTCGTCGCCGACCTCGGCGCGCTGCTCGCCACGCGCCGCGCGCGCTCGCCGGCGGAGACCGCGGTCTGGGCCGCCCACGTCGTCGCGGTGGAAGGCCAGCCCGCGGGCGGCGCCCAGTACGAGACCGACCGCGCCCGCTTCCTGGGCCGCGGCCGCAGCGATCCGCACCCCGATGTCCGTCATCGACGGTCGGCCCCTGTCGAACACCGCGGGCGCGGTGCTCGACCCGATCTTCAGCCTGCGGCGCCGGATCCGGCTCGCCCCGGGCGAGCGCGCCCGGCTCATCTTCTCGACGCTGGTCGCGCCGTCACGCGAGGCCGCGCTCGGCCCTGGCCGACAAGTACCGCGACCCGGCGACCTTCGAGCGCGACCGTCACCCTGGCCTGGACCCAGGCGCAGGTCCAGCTCCACCACCTGGGCATCGAGCCGCGACGAGGCCCACCTCTTCCAGCGACTCGCCAGCCGCGTCCTGTACTCCGATCCCGCGCTGCGCGCCGCGCCGGACGTGCTGCGGCGGAACACGCGCCGGCCCGTCGGCCCTCTGGGCCCACGGCATCTCCGGCGACCTGCCGATCGTCCTCGTGCGCATCGACGAGGCCGGAGGACCGCGGCATCGTCCGCCAGCTCCTCCGCGCGCACGAGTACTGGCGCCTGAAGGGGCTGGCGGTCGATCTCGTGATCCTGAACGAGAAGGCGCACTCCTACGTCCAGGACCTCCAGACCGCCCTCGAGGCCCTGGTGCGGACGAGCCAGTCGGCGCCCCGGCCCGAGCGCAGCGCGGCCGCACGGCGGCGTCTTCATCCTGCGCGACGAACCTGCTCTCGGCCACGGACCACGCGGCTCCTGCAGTCGGCGGCCCGGGCCGTGCTCGCTGAGCCGCCACGGCACGCTCGCGGAGCAGCTCGCGCGCGCCGAGTCGGCTCGCCGGCCGCGGCCCTTCCCGCGCCGCGGCCGATCAGGGCCGCGGCGGCCGCGCAGGCGCCGCCCGCCGCGCCTCGAGCTCGAGTTCTTCAACGGCCTCGGCGGCTTCGCGGACGGACGGCCGCGAGTACGTGACCGTCCTCGGCGAGGGGCAGTGGACGCCGGCGCCCTGGATCAACGTCGTCGCCAACCCCCGCTTCGGCTTCCAGGTCTCGGAGTCCGGGGCCGGGTACACCTGGGCGGTGAACAGCCGCGAGAACCAGCTCACGCCGTGGTCGAACGACCCGGTCAGCGACCCGCCGGGCGAGGCGCTCTACGTCCGCGACGAGGAGACCGGCGCGCTGTGGGGCCCGACGCTCTGCCGATCCGCGAGGACGCGTCCCCCTACGTCGCCCGGCACGGGCAGGGCTACAGCCGCTTCGAGCACACCTCGCACGGCATCGCGCTGGAGCTCCTGCAGTTCGTCCCGCCCGACGATCCGGTCAAGATCTCGCGGCTGACGCTCGAGAACCGGTCCGGCACGGCCGCGGCGCCTCTCGGTGACCGCCTACGTCGAGTGGGTGCTGGGCGCCTCGCGCAGCGCGACCGCGCCGTTCATCGTCACCGAGATCGACCCCGCGACCGGGGCGCTGCTCGCCCGCAACGCCTGGAACGCCGAGTTCGCGGGCCGCGTCGCGTTCGCCGACCTCCGCGGCCGGCAGACCGCCTGGACGGCCGACCGCGCGGAGTTCCTCGGCCGCAACGGCACGCTCGACCATCCGGCGGCGCTGGAGCGCGGGACCGCGCTGTCCGGGCGGGTCGGCGCCGGGCTCGATCCCGTGCGCGGCGCTCCAGACGGCGTCGAGCTGCGCCCCGGCGCCGCGGGACGAGGTCGTCTTCCTGCTCGGCCAGGGCGACGACCCGTGGAGGCCGCGCGCGCGCTGGTCGTCCGCTATCGCGCCGCGGATGTCGACGCTCGCCCTGAAGGACGTCACGACCCAGTGGGACGACATCGCTCGGCGCCGTCCAGGTGAAGACGCCGGACCGCTCCATGGACCTGCTGCTGAACCGCTGGCTGCTCTACCAGACGCTCGCCTGCCGGGTCTGGGCGCGCTCCGCCTTCTACCAGGCCGGCGGCGCCTACGGCTTCCGCGACCAGCTCCAGGACGTGATGGCGCTCGCGGTCGCGCGGCGCGAGCTCGCGCGCGAGCACCTGCTGCGCGCCGCCGCCCGGCAGTTCGTCGAGGGCGACGTCCAGCACTGGTGGCATCCGCCGTCCGGCCGCGGCGTCCGCACCCGGATCTCCGACGATCTCGCTCTGGCTGCCCTTCGCGGTCGTCGCACTACCTGCGAGGTCACCGGCGACGCGCGCGTCCTCGACGAGGCGGTGCCGTTCCTCGAGGGCCCGCCGCTCGCCGCCGGGCGAGGACGACGCCTACTTCGAGCCCAGCGTCTCCGCCGAGGAGCGGCACGCTCTTCGAGCACTGCGCGCGCGCGCTCGACCGCAGCCTGGCCGTCGGCGCCCACGGCCTGCCGCTGATGGGCACCGGCGACTGGAACGACGGCATGAACCGGGTCGGCCGCGAGGGCCGAGGGCGAGAGCGTCTGGCTCGGCTGGTTCCTGCACACGACCCTCTGGGAGTTCGCGCGCGCTGGCCGACGCCCGCGGCGAGCCGCGCGCGCGCCGAGCGCTGGCGGGCCCACGCCGCTCGCCTCAAGACGGCGCTCGAGCAGCACGCCTGGGACGGCGACTGGTACCGGCGCGCCTACTTCGACGACGGCACGCCGCTCGGCTCGGCCGTCGAACGCCGAGTGCCGCATCGACTCGATCGCCCAGTCCTGGGCGGTCATCTCGGGGGCCGCCGAGCCCGGCGCGCGCGGCGCGCGCCATGGCCGCGGTCGAGGAGCACCTCGTCCGGCGCGAGCGACGGAGCTCGTCCTGCTCTTCACCCCGCCGTTCGACCAGACGCCCGCTCGATCCCGGCTACATCAAGGGCTACCTGCCGGGCGTCCGCGAGAACGGCGGCCAGTACACCCACGCCGCGATCTGGTCGGTCATGGCCTTCGCCGCGCTCGGCGACGGCGACCGGGCCGCCGAGCTGTTCTCGATCCTGAACCCGATCAACCGCACGAGCACCCGGGCCGGGCGTCCACCGCTACAAGGTCGAGCCCTACGTCGTCGCCGCCGACGTCTACGCCGAGCCGCCGCACGTCGGGCGCGGCGGCTGGACCTGGTACACCGGCTCGGCGGGCTGGATGTACCGCGCCGGGCTCGAGTGGCTCCTCGGCTTCCGCCTGCGCGGCGGCGGTGCTCCATCTCGACCCGTGCATCCCGCGCGCGTGGCCGCGCTTCGAGATCGCGTTCCGCTATCACGCCTCGCGCTACGAGATCTCGGTCGAGAACCCGCAGGGGGTGACCCGCGGCGTCTCGACCGTGGACGTCGACGGCGTCCCCCTCCACTCCCCCGCCGCCGGCATCCCCCTGATCGGCGACGGGGCCACGCGCCGCGTCCGGGTCGTGCTCGGCTGAGCGGCTAGAGCGAGCCCAGGGGCGGGGACGCGGGCGCGCCGATGCACGGCTCCGGGCGCTTGCAGCGCGCGCAGGGCCCGCCCGACTCGCGGCCGAGCGCCCCGGGGGCGGCGAACACCTTCTCCATCGCGTGCTCGATCTCGGACCTCCGCCATCCCGCGTGCAGGCATTCGAGCGTCATCCCCACGAGGCAGCGCGAGCAGACCGCGCCGCCCCGGTACCGGCCCCGCAGCAGCCCCGCCACCGTGCGGCGCACGAACTCCTCGGTCGTGTAGGCGGCCGCGGTCACCGGAGCACTCCCTCTACCGGGCCACGCTCTCGGCGAGCGTATCGACGGTCTTCTTGAACTTCGCGTCCTCCCGGATCATCGCCTCGATCTTGGTCACCGCGTGGAGCACGGTGGTGTGGTCCTTGTCGAAGGCGCGTCCCACCTCGGTGAGCGAGGCGTGCGTGAGCTGACGGGCGAAGTACATCGCGATCTGGCGCGGGAAGGCCACCGCCTTCGTCCGGCTTCTCGTGCGCATGTCGGCCAGCTTGAGACCGAAGAACCCCGACACCGTACGCTGGATGTGCTCGATCGTGATGACCTTCTCGTCCGCGCCCCAGAGCTCGGAGAGGACCTCCTGGGCGACGTCCACGCTCATCTCGCGGCCGGTCAGGGAGCAGAACGCGACCATCCGCGTGAGCGAGCCCTCGATCTCGCGGATGTTGGTCTTGATGCGGCTCGCCATCAGATAGGCCACGTCGTCGGGCAGCTGGACCCGCTCGCGCTCGGCGCGCTTCTTGAGGATGGCCACCCGGGTCTCGAAGTCGGGCGGCTGGATGTCCGCGACCAGGCCCCACTCGAAGCGGGAGCGCAGTCGCTCCTCCAGCTCGGGGATCTCCTTGGGCGTGGAGTCGGAGGACACCACGATCTGCTTGTGGCCCTCGTACAGATCGTTGAAGGTATGGAAGAACTCCTCCTGGGTGCGCTCCTTGCCCGCGATGAACTGGATGTCGTCGATGAGCAGGAGGTCGATGCTCCGGTACTTCGCCCGGAACTCGCCGGTGCGATCGTAGCGGATGGCATTGATGAGCTCGTTGGTGAAGCGCTCCGACGACAGGTAGAGCATGCGCAGCGTGGGGTGGAGGCGCGCCATCTCGTGACCCACCGCGTGAAGGAGATGGGTCTTGCCGAGGCCGACCCCCCCGTAGAGGAAGAGCGGGCTGTAGGCGGTACCCGGCAGCTCGGCGACCGCCTGGCACGCGGCCTGCGCGAACTGGTTGGAGCTGCCGACCACGAAGGACTCGAAGGTGTAGCGGGGCGTCAGCTGTTCCGGCGCGTCGGGGGTGCGCTCGGAGCGCGCGGAGGCCGGCGCGGGCTCCGCGTCCGTCTCGATAGAGACCCGCGCGCCGGCCCCGAGCAGGTCGCGCGCGGCGGCCTCGATCGTGCTCGCGTGGTGCTGGCCGATCCAGTCGCGCATGTACCGGTTGGGCGCGAGGACGCGCAGGTGGTCGTCGTCCGCCGCGACGAGCCGGCACGGCCGCAGCCACGATTCCAGCGCGGCGGCCGGCACCCGACCTTCGAGGGTGGCGAGCAGCCGCGACCACAGCGCGTCAAGCATGTCTGACCGTAGTAGTCCCGGTCCGCCTTGTCAATCTCGCGTTCGTGCTAGTGTGGATGGAGTCGGGCTCCACTCGTGGGTCCGCGAAAGAAGAGGTTCCCCATGGACGGTCTCCGGCAGATCCAGGTCATCACGCAGGGCGACGGCTGGCACTTGGTGGGGCTCGACACCGAGGGCCGCGTCTGGTTCGGGTCACCGCGTCGCACGACGAAGGGACGGATGCTCGCCTGGGCCCTGATGGACGAGAGCGTGGAGACCGAGGATCCGCAGGAGCCGGCATTGCTCGCGGCTCCCGAGCGACTCGAGCCCGGCGTGGCCGACCGCCACTGGCCCACGAAGCCCCGTCCCTGAAGCGCGCGCTTCCGGCCCCTCAAGCCGCCGAGCGCTTGTCGCCCGGCTGAGGGGTCCAGGTTCCCGCCGCGTACTCCCCCAGACCCTTGAGCAGCACCTGGTGGAGCGTGGTGCCGTCGCTCACCGCGCGCACCCGCGCCGCGCGCTGCAGCTCGAGGGGCACCCCGCGCAGCAGGTAGATCCCGGTCGTCGCCACTCGCATGAGCACGTGCGCGGCGGGCCGACCGATCACTCCGCGCCCGACTCGGTGGAGCCCGGAGGCGGTTCCCTTCTCCTCCGCCGACGCGCTCCGCAGCTCGCGGAGGCGCAGCTCGGCCTTGCGCTCCCGCACGCCGGGTGTGCGCGGCAGCAGGAGCCGCTGGGCGACGATCGCCCCGGAGGCGAGGACGAACGCGCAGATGAACATGGCCAGCGTTCCACTCGGACGACCGGATACCATCATGAACGCGCCGCCCCCGAGAAGGCCCGCCCCGACCCCCAGGCCCATGTCCGCGAGCAGCCCGTAGCCCCGTCGGACGATCAACGTCTCGGCCAACCAGCCCGCACCGAGGCCGGCCAGGATCCACATCAGACCCATTCTCACGACCTGCTCACTCATGGCTCATCCTCCTTGGCGTTCCCGCGCCGGACGGGCGCTCCGACGATCTTCGGCCGGCGCACGAGCTCACTGTAGTGCGGCATGGCTCGGCCGGCCTATTGGACGTTGGTCCAATGGCCCCGCAGCCCGCGCATTGCTACGATGCCGCCATGCTCCCAGCGCTGCCGCAGGACGAACAACGACCGGTCTGTCACGGATGCGGCGAGGCGAAGTTCCTCCCCTACTCCATCCGGAGCGGCGACCCCGCGACCGCGAAGGCGCACGGTTACTGCTCCATCGCCTGCGCCCAGATTCACTCGCCTGGCTTCACCGGCAAGGATATCCGCCAGTGAGCGGCGGTCACTCCACCCCGGCGAGCGCCAGCTCCTCCGCACGGTGACAGCCGACGAAGCGGCCGGGGGTCAGCTCCCGCCACGCGGGCGCCTCGGTCCGGCACCGCTCGATCGCATGCGGGCACCGCGGATGGAAATAGCAGCCGCGCGGGCGGTGACGCCGGATTCGCGACCTCCCCCTGCAGCACGATGCGCTCGCGAGCGCGTGCGGGGATCCGGCTCGGGCACCGCGGACAGGAGCGCCGCGGTGTACGGGTGCTTCGGCCGGCTGAAGAGCTCCTCGGTCTCGGCCAGCTCCACCATCCGGCCCACGTACATCACGGCCACCCGGTTGCTGATGTGCCGGACCACGCTCAGGTCGTGCGCCACGAAGAGATAGGTCAGGCGGAGCTCTGACTGGAGGTCCTGCAGCAGGTTCAGGATCTGCGCCTGCACCGAGACGTCGAGCGCGGAGACCGGCTCGTCGGCGACCACCAGGCGCGGATGCAGGGCGAGCGCGCGCGCGATCCCGATGCGCTGCCGCTCGCCGCCGCTGAAGGCGTGCGGGAACCGCCGCATGTACTCGGGCCGCAGCCCCACGCGGCGCAGCAGGTCCGCCACCCGCTCCTCCCGCTCGCGCCGGCTCCGCAGCCCGTGCACCAGCAGTGGCTCCCCGACGAGGTCGAGCAGCGTCATGCGGGGGTTGAGCGAGGTGAACGGGTCCTGGAAGATCATCTGCATCTCGCGCCGCAGCGCGCGGAGCTCCGCCCGCGGGAGCCGGCCCACGTCGACGACCGAGCCGTCGGTCACCCGCATGAAGACCTCGCCCGCGGTCGGCTCGATCGCGCGCAGGATGCAGCGCGCGGTCGTCGTCTTCCCGCAGCCGCTCTCGCCGACGAGGCCCAGCGTCTCGCCCTCGTCGATGTGGAAGCTCACCCCGTCCACCGCGCGCACGTGACCCACCGTCCGCTTCAGGAAGCCCTTCCGGATCGGAAAGAGCTTCTGGAGCCCGGACACCCGCAGGAGGGGCTGGCGCGCCGCGATCATTCGTAGAGGAAGCAGCTCACCGCGTGGTGGTCGCCCACCGGGCGCAGGATCGGCGCCTCCCGATCGCACCGTGCCGGCCATGAACTCGGGGCAGCGCGGGTGGAAGGGGCAGCCGGTCGGCCGGTCGTAGGGATGCGGCACCGCGCCCGCGATCGGCGTCAGCCGCTCGCGCGTGCGCGACCCGGATGCGCGGGATCGAGCGCAGCAGCGCGCGCGTGTACGGGTGCTTCGGGTCGTGGAAGATCGCGTCGACCGGCGCCTGCTCGACCACGCGGCCCAGGTACATCACCGCCACGTCGGTGGCCATCTCCGCCACCACGCCCAGGTCGTGGGTGATCAGCATGATCGCCATGCCGTCCTCCTGCTGGAGCCTGCCGCATCAGGTCGAGGATCTGCGTCTGGGTGGTCACGTCGAGCGCGGTGGTGGGCTCGTCGGCGATCAGCAGGGTCGGCTCGCAGGAGAGCGCCATCGCGATCATGGCGCGCTGGCGCAGCCCGCCGCTGAGCTGGTTGGAGAGCTGATCCACCCGCTCCTCCGGCGGCGACACGCCCACCCGTCGCAGCATCTCGATCGCCTGCTCGCGCGCCGCCTGCCGGCCGAGGGGCTGGTGCAGCAGGATCGCCTCGATGATCTGGTTGCCGATGGTGTGGACCGGGCTGAACGAGGACATCGGCTCCTGGAAGATGAGGGCGATCTCGGCGCCCCGGATCGAGCGCATCTCGGCGCCGTTCGGCTCGAGCTTGGCCAGGTCCACCACCGGCCCCGAGCCGCCGCCGCCGGCCGGCCGCTTGAAGTGAATCTCGCCCTCGACGATCCGCCCCGGCCGATCGACGATCCGCATGATCGACCGGGCCGTGATGCTCTTGCCGCACCCGCTCTCCCCCACGATCCCGAGCGTCGCCCCCGGCGCCATCTCGAAGCTCACGCCGTCCACCGCCCGCACGGTCCCCTCGTCCTGAGTGAAGTACGTCTTCAGATTCCGCACCGACAGCAGGGGCTGACCCGCACCCGTCATACAAACCGCTCCGAGCGCCGGCTCCGCCGGCGCAATCCGAGGGGGAGGCAGGTCGTCCAGCGGGCACCGCCCGCTGAACGACCGTGCGGAAGGGGGACGGAGTCCCCCTCCGAGCTCAGCGGCCATACGGATCCGCCGCGTCGCGCAGGCCGTCGCCCAGGAAGTTGAAGGCCATCACCGCGACGATCACCGGCACCGCCGGGAGCATCAGCCACGGCGAGATCGCGACGGTCTGGACGTTCTGCGCCTGCTGCAGCAGCACGCCCCAGCTGATCGCGGGCGGCCGCAGGCCCAGGCCGAGGAAGCTCAGCGCGGTCTCGCTGATGATCATCGCGGGCAGCGCCAGCGTGGTCGCCGCGATGATGTGGCTCATGAACGACGGCACCATGTGGACGAAGATCGTCCGCATCTGGCTGCACCCGACCAGCCGCGCGGAGACGACGAAGTCCTCCTCGCGCATGGCGAGGAAGCGCCCGCGCACCACGCGGGCCAGCTCCGTCCACCCGAGCAGCGAGATGATGATCGTGATCGCGAAGTAGACCTGCAAGACCGACCAGTCGCGCGGCAGCGCCGCCGCGAGCCCCATCCACAGCGGGAATCGTCGGGATCGATCGCAGGATCTCGATCGTGCGCTGGATGACGGTGTCGGCCACCCCGCCGTAGAATCCCGAGAATCCGCCCAGGACCACGCCCAGGATCAGGCTCACCGTCACGCCCGAACAGCCCGATCGTGAGCGAGATCCGCGTGCCGTACATCAGCCGCGACCAGAGATCGCGTCCCTGCACGTCGGTGCCGAGCAGGAACACCGCCTGGCTGGCCTCGGCCCCGCCGTCCACCCCGATCAGATGCCGGGTGGTCGGGATCAGCGCCGAAGAGACGGTACTCGAATCCCTCCGCGAAGAACCGGATCGGGATCTTCTGGTCCGGGTCCGCGACGATAGACGCGCTTGAAGGTCTGCGGGTCGCGCGCGCCCTTCAGCCCGTACACGTGAGGGCTCGAAACGCCCCGCGTCGAACCAGTACACGCGCTGCGGGGGCATGAGCGAGCGGTGCGCCTCGGACGCGTTGGGGTCGGCGTACGCGAGGAAGTCCGCGCCGAGGACGATCATGTAGAAGCCCGCCACGACCAGCGCGCTGGCCACCGCCACCTTGTGCTTGCGGAACCGCCACCACATGAGCTGCCACTGCGAGGCCACGAAGACTGCGCTGCTCCCGCAGGTCGGCCACCGCGGTCGGCCCGCCGGGGGCGAACCGCCGCGCTCCAGGATCGCCTCGGGCTCGGCCATCACGTCTCCTCCAGGCGGATCCGCGGATCGATCAGCACGAGCACGATGTCCGAGATCAGCGTCCCGATCACCGTCATCACCCCGAGCAGGAGCACGATGGTCCCGGCCAGGAACATGTCCTGGGCGATGAGGGCCTTCAGCAGGAGCGGGCCGACCGTCGGCAACCCGAGCACGAGCGACACGATGATGCTGCCCGACACGATGTACGGCAGCGTGTAGCCGATCGTGCTCGCGAACGGATTGAGCGCGACGCGCACCGGGTACCTCAGGATCACCCGAGCCTCGGACAGCCCCTTCGAGCGGGCCGTCACCACGTAGGGCTTGCGCAGCTCGTCGAGCAGGTTCGCGCGCATGATCCGGATCTGCTGCGCGGTCCCCGCCAGGCCCAGGATCACGGCGGGGATCGGCAGGTGCTTGGCCAGGTCCCACGCCCGCGCCCCGCTCCACGGCGCGTCCTGGAACTCGGGCGAGAAGAGCCCGCCGATGTGGGCGTTGAACAGCACGAACCCCAGGTAGAGCAGGACCAGGGCCAGCAGGAAGTTGGGGACCGCGAGCCCGATGAAGCCGATGAACGTCGCCACGTAGTCGCCCACCGAGTACTGCCGGACCGCGGAGTAGATGCCGATGGGCAGGGCGAGCACCCAGGTGAGAATCAGCGCGGCCACCGAGACGATCACGGTCAGCCACAGGCGCTCCCCGATCACCTCGGTGACCGGGCGCCGCCACTCCATCGACATGCCGAAGTTGCCCTGCGACGATCAGCCGCATCCACTTGAAGTACTGCACGTACATCGGCTGGCCCAGGCCGTACTGGATCCGGAGGTTCTGCGCCTCCTCGTCGGTGACCACGCTGCCCATCGACGCCATCTGGGCGATGTAGGAGGTGACGTAGTCGCCCGGGCGGGAGCTGGATGATGGCGAAGGCGAGGACGGAGATCGCCCAGACCGTGAAGATCCGCGAGGAGAGCGCGGCGGCCGATGTACGCGAGCATGGGTCGGGGCCCGGGTCACCGCCCCTCAGCCCGCCCTCTCCCCGGTGCGGAGAGGGTCGGGGCGAGGGGCGCGGCCTAGTTCTTGTAGAAGAACGTCGCCGGCCGCGAGATGCCCGGGGTCTTGCCGTCCGGGCTGTTGTACTGGCGCGACGGGATGTTGCCCATGTTGTTCTTGACGACGCGCACGCCCATGGAGGCCGGCCCCATGCCGATCACGCCGATGATGTAGACCTCCTCGGCCGCGATCTTCCAGACCTCCTTGCCGAGCTGGATCCGCTCCTTCTCGGGCACGCCGAAGGCCTTCTTCCACTTCTCCATCAGCTCCTTCATCCGCGGCTCGGGCTCCTTGCCCTGCGCGCCGGCGGAGTGGAACCACTTGACGTAGAGCGGCCCGGACGACGCCACCGCGGCGAGCTCGAAGGGAAACACGTGGAGCGGGAAGGTGAACAGATGCTCGCTGCCGTCGTTGTTCCACGCGCCGAGCTGCTGCTCGTTGGCCGCGGTCCGCTTGAGCGCGAGGCTGCGCTCGACCTCCTGCACCGTCGAGGTCGATGCCGATCTTCTTCCACTGCTCGCGGATCATCTCCGCGATCTGCGTGTACTGCATGAACTGGCCGCCGAGCGTCATGATCTCGATGCGCAGCCGGCCCTTGCCGTCCGCGCGCAGGCGGTAGCCCTCGCGCGTCCTTCTTGCTGAGCCCGAGCTTGTCGAGCATCTCGTTGGCCTTCTTGACGTCGAGCGTGGCCCACATCTTCCGGTACTGCGGACCCGGGTTGTACTTGTTGCCGTCCGCGGGCACCACCGAGCTCGGCGTGCCCGTGCCGAGCCAGAAGGTCTCGTTGATCTGGTCGCGGTCGATGCCGAGCGAGAGCGCGCGCCGGAAGTCGGCGGTGTTGAACCACTTGCCGATCTCCGGGTCCGCGTCGTAGTTCAGGTTGAACTTGATGATCATGTCCCCGCCGTAGTCGCCGGGATCCAGATAGACCTTGTACCCGCCCTTCTGCTGGTTCTCGAGGAAGACCGGGCAGCTTGCCGAGGTCGACGTGCCTCGACGCGTAGTCGTACTCGCCGGCGACCGCGCGCAGGTTCAGCACCTCCAGGTTCTCGGCCAGCGTCAGGACCACGCGGTCGATGTAGGGCAGCTGGTTGCCCGCGGTGTCCACGAAGACGCTGTAGGGGTTGCGCTCGAGCGTCCACGTCGGCGTGTTGATCGGCGTCACCGTCTTCCAGGCCGAGAGCACCGGCAGATCCGGGTTCAGGGCCCAGTCGTTCTTGGCCAGGAACATGCGCACCCAGCTGTCGAACTTCGCCTCCTTCACCTTCCGGTCCAGCTCGGCGGCTCCGGCGTACTTCGGGTGGAACTGCTTCATGTAGTGGGCGGGCGCGAAGCCGCCCATGCCCCGGTACCCGAACATCTGGCCGGCGAGGTCGGTGGAGCCGGCCAGCACGTCGGGCAGCATGAAGTAGGGCTCGGGGAACTTGTACCGCACGGTGTAGGTGTCGACCTTCTCGATCGTGCCCTGCTTGCCGTTGATGGCCATGGCCGCGGACGGCGTCGGGACCAGGTCCTTGTTCCGGTAGACGTCCTCGAACCAGAACACGAAGTCGTCGGCGGTGAACGGCTTGCCGTCGCTCCACTTCATGCCGCGGCGCAGCTGCAGGAGCCACGTGCGCCCGCCGTCCTGCATCTCGAGGCCCCGGGCGAGGTTCGGCAGGACCTTGTCGCCCGTGTAGTCCCAGAACATCAGGTGGTCCGGGCCCGAGCAGCACCGGAACCCGTTCCAGAAGTCGGCGGGGCCGGTGAAGCCGGCGCGCCACGTCCCGCCGTACTTGCCGATCTCGTGCAGGGGCTTGATGACCAGCGGGTCCTGCCCGACGCGCTCGGCCACCGGCGGCAGCTTGCCCGCCTTGACCAGCGCGGCGAGCTGCGGCGCCTCCTTGAGCGTCTTGGGGACCTTCGCGGGATCGGTGACGACCTCCGGCCCTTCCAGCTTGCCGATCAGGCTCTTGCCCGCCTGCGCCATGGCGCCCGCGACCACCATCGTCGTGAAGAGCCCCACCAGCAGGGCTATCAGGAACCGGGACCTGCGCTGCCGTGTCCGTGGCATTCGCCCGAGGTCGACCATGACCGTCCCCCTATGACCGCTCGCCCTGCTTGTGCGCGGCGACCGCGGCCCCCTTGGCCAGGCCCCGCGACCTCCGTGTCGTTGGGGGATACTGCCCCGGCGGGGAAACCCCGTCAAGCGGCGGGATTCGGCGGCGGGAGCCGCCGGTCAATCGCGCGTGAGCCAGGAGTACTTGACGATGCACCACAGCGCGCGCGCCGTCGCGCCAGGTGACCTTCTTGCCGTCCTCGTAGGTGCGCCCCGCGTAGGACACCCCGACCTCGTAGACGCGGCATCGGAGCCGGTCCACCTTGGCCACGATCTCCGGCTCGAAGCCGAAGCGGTCCTCCCGGATGGTCACCTGCCGCAGCACCTCGCGGGTGAAGAGCTTGTAGCCGCTCTCCATGTCGGTGAGGTTGAGATTCGTGCACCCGTTGGAGCACAGCGTGAGCACGCGGTTGCCCATCGAGTGCCAGAAGTAGAGCACCCGGTGGGCCTGGCCGGCGAGGAAGCGCGAGCCTCAGGACCACGTCGGCCTTGCCGTCCAGGATCGGCCGGAGCAGCAGCGGATAGTCGGCGGGATCGTACTCGAGGTCGGCGTCCTGCACCATCACCACGTCGCCCGAGGCGTGGGCGAACCCGGTGCGGAGGGCGGCGCCCTTGCCCTGGTTCCGCTCGTGGAAGATGCAGTGCGTGCCCGGCTCCCGGACCCCGGCGAGATAGGCGCGGGTGCCATCGGTGGAGCCGTCGTCCACCACCACCAGCTCCTTCTCGAACCCGGGCGTGGAGGCCGCGCGCACCCGGTCCAGCACCGGGCGATGGTCCGGGCCTCGTTGAACACCGGGATCACGATCGAGAGCGTCTTCACCGTTCCCGCGCCTTGGCCAGGTTCCGGCGCGCCTGCTCGTGGCCCGGGTTGAGGCGCAGCGCCCGCTCGAACTCCTCGATGGCGGCCGCCACGTCGCCCCGCAGCAGCAGCCCCGCGCCCAGGTTGTTGTGCGCGCCCGCGTCGTCGGGCCGCGCGGCCACCTCCCGCTGGAACAGCTCGACCGCCGCCTGGTACTTGCCGTGCTTGAGCAGCATCGGACGGCTCGGCGCGAGCTGGCGGGACTGGGTGGCCACGAAGGCGCGCCCGAGGTCGCGACGGACCCGGTGGCCGAGGGCGAGACGGTCTTCCTCATCGCCGAGCCGCGCCACTGCGTGCTCCTGGAGGACTAGCCCCGCGTCGCCTTGACCGCTCCGGGAGCGTCGTCTATGCTCGCGCCACGATGCGGCTTCACGGCAAGGTGGCGGTGATCACGGGCGGCGCCGCGGGCATCGGCTTCGCCTACGCGCGGCGCTTTCTCGCCGAGGGCGCGCGCGTCGTGGTGGCCGACCTCGCCGATCCGGCCGCCGCGGTGGACAAGCTCGACGCGGCGGGGCGCGCGCTCGGGGTGCGCACCGACGTGAGCGACGCGGGCTCCGTCTCCGCCATGGTGGACGCGACGCTGGCCCGCTTCGGCCGGGTCGACGTGCTCGTCAACAACGCGGCGGTCTTCGCCACGCTCAAGCCGCAGCCCTTCGACGCGATCCCGGAGGCGGAGTGGGACCGCGTGATGGCGGTGAACGTCAAGGGCGTGTGGCACTGCGCCCGCGCGGTGGTCCCCGTCGATGCGCGCGCAGGGCGGCGGACGCATCGTCAACGTGGCCTCGGCCATCGTGGCCAAGGGCACCGCGCTACTCATGCACTACGTGACGTCGAAGGGCGCGGTGGTGGCGATGACCCGCGCGCTCGCCCGCGAGCTCGGGCCGGACCGGATCACGGTCAACGCGGTGGCGCCGGGGCTCATCCTGAGCGACACCGTGCAGGCCAACCCCGACATCACCGCCTTCCAGGAGGCCGCGATCATGCAGGCGCGGTCGCTCAAGCGCGACGCCTTCCCCGACGACGTGGAAGGCACCGTGGTCTTCCTGGCCTCCGACGACAGCGCCTTCATGAGCGGCCAGACGCTCGTGGTGGACGGCGGCTCGGTGTTCTCGACGCTCTAGGCGATGGCCTCCGTCCCGGTCATCGACCTGGGGCCGGCCCACCACGGGGGTCAGGCCGACCGTCTGGCGATCGCCCGCGCGATCGACGCGGCCTGCCGCGAGATCGGCTTCTTCGCCATCACCGGCCACGGGATCCCCGACGCCCTGGTGGACGACCTGCGTGGGCGCGCCCACGCGTTCTTCGCGCTGCCCCTCGCGGCCAAGCTCGCGGCCCGGCATCCCGTCGCGGGCACCAACCGCGGCTATCATCCGGTGGCCGGCGAGACGCTGGCGTCCGCCAACGACACCGCAGCGGCGCCCGACCTGAAGGAGTTCTTCCACGTGGGTCCGGTGGACGTCTCCTCCGACCCGTACTACACGGGTCCCCTGGGCCGTCGGCACTTCGAGCCGAACCTCTGGCCGGCCGCGCCGGCGGGCTTCGAGCGCGCGGCCACCACGTACTACCGGGCCATGAGCGGGCTCATCGTCACGCTCATGCGGCTGGCCGCCCTCGCCCTCGACGTGGCGGAGGACTTCTTCGACGACAAGGTGGACCGCTCGATCGGCACCATGCGGCTCAACTACTACCCGGCCCAGGCCGTGCCCCCCGAGCCCGGCCAGCTTCGCGCCAGCGCCCATACCGACTACGGCGGGTTCACGATCCTGAGCGGCGAGGACGTGCCCGGCGGCCTGCAGGTGCGCACGCGCGACGATCGCTGGGTGGACGTGCCGACCTCCCCCACCACCTTCGTGGTGAACATCGGCGACCTGCTGATGCGCTGGACCAACGACCGGTGGCTCTCGAACCTGCACCGTGTGGTGAACCCGCCCGCGACGGGGGCGGCGGGCGGCGCGCGCCTGTCCATCGCCTTCTTCAATCACCCGAACTACGACGCGCTCATCGAGTGCCTGCCCTCGCAGGGCGCCCCTCGCCACGCCCCGGTGCTCTCGGGCGACTACCGCGACGTGAAGTACGCCAAGACCGGATTCACCGCCGCCCGGACCCGGTGAGCGCGACGCCCCTCTCGCCCCGGGCCGCGGTGGCCCTCGGCCTCGTCGTCAGCGGGATGGGCGTCTTCATCGTGCTCCTGGCCGTGGGCATGATCCCGGGCGGCGACGCCTCGCTCGAGGCGCCCCGCTGGGTGGTCGCCTGCGCCGGCTCCATGTTCGTGCTCCTCGGCGCCGCCCTGATCGTGGGCTACGCGGTGGCGGGCGGCGCCGGACCCGACGGCGACCTGCCGGCCGGCACGCCGCGGTGGGTGCGCATCACCCAGACCCTGCTCGGGGTCGGGATCATCGGCGGGCTCGGCGCGGTCGGCTCCTGGATCGCGTTCGGGCCCGGTCCCCGCGCCTTCACCGTGACCCTCCCCGGCGTCGGCCGAGGCCCCGGCGACGAGACCGTCGGGCGCGCCGTCTTCGGGATCGGTGCGGTGCTGGTGTGGATCTTCCTGGCCGCGTTCGCGGTGGTCAGCGTCCGGCGCATCCGCCGCAACCGCTAAAGGCTGCCCTCAGCCGAGCATCCACATCCCGCCGTCGACGCTGATGGTTTGGCCGGTGACGTAGGCCGAGTCGTCGCCGCAGAAGAAGAGCACGGCGCGGGCGATGTCCTCGGGCGTGCCGATGCGGCGCAGGGCGATGGAGTCCACCAGCCGCTGCTGGCCGGCCTCGCCCATCGCGTGCCACTGCCGCTCGGAGGCGGGATTGGAGCGCACGAAGCCCGGGGCCACGCAGTTGACGCGGATGCCGTGCGCGCCGAGCTCGCGGGCGGTCTGGCGCGTGAAGCCGATGAGCCCGGCCTTGGCGCTGGCGTAGGCCTGGATGCCGGTGAGGCTGTAGGAGCGGCCGGCTCCGGAGGAGATGTTCACGATCGCGCCGCGCCCGGCGCGCTTCATGGCGGGGGCCACCGCGCGGGTGAAGTGGAAGGCGCCGTCCAGGTTGATCGCGAAGATCACGCGCCACTCGGCGTCCGACACCTCCTCGACGGGCTTGTTGACCTGGCCGGCCACGCCGCCCGCGCGTGTTGACGAGCACGTCTATCCGACCGGTTTCTCCTTCCGCCCGCGCCACGAAGTCCCCGACCGCGTCCGGGCTCCGCACGTCGACGATCCCGGCGCGGGCCGCCGCCGGACCCGCGGCCTCCAGCGACCGGCGGGTCTCCTCGAGCTCGGGGCCGAGCACGTCGCAGGCCCAGACCGCGGCGCCCTCGGCCGCCAGGCCCACGCAGATGGCGCGGCCGATGCCGTTGGCCGCCCCGGTGACGATGGCGGTCCGCCCCGCGAGGCGCATCAGATCCGGCCCCGCAGGCGCGGGTCGAGCGCGTCGCGCAGCCCATCGCCCAGGAGATTGAACCCCAGCACCGCGACCAGGATGGCCAGCCCCGGAATCGTCGCCACGTGCGGGGCCACCAGGAGGAGATCGCGGCCGGTGGAGACCATGAGCCCCCACGAGGGTGTGGGCGGCTGCACGCCCAGCCCCAGGAAGGACAGCGCGGCCTCCACCAGGATGGCGTTGGCCATGAAGAGCGTGGAGTACACGATCACGGTGGGCAGCATGTTGCGCAGCACGTGGCGCGTCAGCACCTGCAGCGCGGTGGCGCCCAGCGCCCGCGCCGCGCTCACGTACTCGGTCTCGCGCGCGACCAGCACCGCGCCGCGCACCACGCGGATCACGGTGGGCGCGCCCCAGATGCCCACCGCGAGCGTGGTGTTGACCACCCCGGGCCCGAGCGCGGACACCACGGCGATCGCGAGCAGCAGATAGGGGAAGGCCAGCAGGACCTCCGTCGCGCGCATCACGAGCGCGTCGGTCCAGCCGCCGAGGAATCCGGCCAGGCAGCCGAGCGTGAGCCCGAGCGAGAGGGCCACCGCCACCGAGAGCACGCTCACCATCAGCGCGACGCGACTGCCGTAGATCACGCGCGAGAGGATGTCGCGGCCGAACTCGTCCGCGCCGAGGAGGAACTTCCCGCCCGGCTTCGCGCGCTTCTCGATCAGGCTCTGCTTGGCGGGATCGAAGGGCGAGAGCCACGGCGCGCCCAGGGCCGCGACGAGGAGCAGGGCCACGATGGCCAGCCCGGCCACCGCGAGGCGATTGCGCCGGAACTGGCCCCAGGCGCTCAGCCGCCCCGTCTCGACCACCGCCACCGCCGGGCCCTCGAGCGCTCCCACCGCGGAGATGGCCATCGCTAGCCCTGCCGCGACACGCGCGGATCGAGCGCGCCGTAGGCCAGATCCACCGCGAGGTTGATGACGACGAAGGCCACCGCGAAGACCAGCACCGCCCCCTGCACCAGCACGTAGTCGCGCGCGAAGATGGCCTTGACGATGAGCCGCCCGAGCCCCGGCCACGCGAACACCGTCTCGGTCAGCACCGCGCCGCCCATGAGCTGCCCGGCCTGCAGCCCCAGCAGGGTCAGGATGGGGATGGCCGCGTTGCGGAGCGCGTGCTTGGACACCACGAGCCGCTCGGCCACGCCCTTGGCCCGCGCGGTGCGCACGTAGTCCTCGCGCAGCACGTCCAGCACGCTCGAGCGCGTCATGCGCGCGACCATGGCCACCGAGGGCAGCGCCAGCGTCACCGCGGGCAGCACCAGGTGCGAGAGGCCGCCGGTGCCCGCCCACCGGGAACCACGACAGCCAGAACGCGAACACCACGATGAGGACGAGGCCCGTCCAGAACACGGGCATGGAGAGCCCGAACAGCGAGCCGATGCGGGCCAGCGTGTCGAACACACGAGTTCGGCCACACCGCGGAGACGAGGCCGGCGAGCACGCCCACCACGGCGGCGATGCACCAGCGCCGCCACCGTCAGCTCGAGGGTGGCCGGCCAGACGTCGCCCAGCTCGTCGACCACCGGGCGGTTCTGCTGGATGGAGCGCCCGAGGTCGCCCCGCGCCACGCGCCCGACGTACTCCACGTAGCGGACGACCATCGGCTTGTCGAGCCCGAGGTAGTCGCGGAGCTTGGCCACCGCCTCCGGCGTGGCGTGCTCGCCCAGCATCAGCGCCACCGCGTCGCCCGGAATCAGCTCGACGGTGAGCATGACGACGAAGACGACGCCCAGCAGCACCGGCACCGCCAGCATCAGGCGCCGGACGAGGAACGTCAGCATCGCGGACGGGGCTACTTGTCGAGCCAGGCCTTCCCCAGCCAGAGGTTGTACTCGACCGGGTGAATGGTGAAGCCCTTCACGCTGGCCCGGGTGACGATGATCTCCTTGGTCGTGTACACCGGGATCCACACCATCTCCTTGGCCAGGATGTCCTGCACCTCGAAGTAGAGCTTCTCGCGCTCCGACTGGTTCAGGCTGCGGCGCGCCTGCTCCACGAGGGTGTCCACCCTGGGGTTCGCGTAGCGCGAGGTGTTCCAGCCGGCGGGCGGCACCTGCTTGCTGTGGAAGAGCGCGTAGAGGGAGTAGTCCGCGTCGGCGTTGGAGGTGACCCAGCCCAGCGTGAACATGTGGTGGTTGAGCGGGTTGCCGCGGACCTGCGTGGAACACCGCCGCCCACTCGAGCACCTGCACCTTGGCCTCGACCCCGACCTCCTTGAACATCGCCTGGATGGCCTCGGTGATCTCGCCGTCCTTGGGGTAGCGGCCGCGCGCGGCGAGCCAGGAGAGCGACAGCCGCTGGCCGCCCTTCTGCAGGATGCCGTCGGCTCCCGGTGTCCAGCCCGCCTGGGCCAGCAGCGCCTTGGCCTTCGCGCGATCGAACGGGTAGAGCTTGTCGAGCTGCATGTCCTTGTAGCCGAACACGCCGGGCGCGAGCACGCCCATCGCGGGCCCCGCCGAGCCCTCCATGATGTTCTCCACGATGGCCTTCCGGTCCACCGCGTGGAGCAGGGCCTGGCGCACGCGCACGTCGTCCAGCGGCGGCATGCCCGCGTGGAAGCCCGCGAAGACCACCCGGACCCCGGTGCTCTCGTGCACGGTGAACTTCGCGTCCTTCCGGAGCGCGGGAGCTGCGCCGGCGAGGGGAACAGCACCATGTCCGCGTCCCCGGTCTGGAGCGCGATCATCCGGGCGCCCTCCTCGGGCACGACCTTGAAGATCACGCGGTCGAGCAGCGCCTTGTCGCCCCAGTAGTCCGGGAAGCGCTCGATGATGACGTGGGTGTTGGTCTTCCACTCGACGAACTTGAACGGCCCCGTGCCCACCGGGCGCCCGGCTGAAGTCCGCGCCCAGCTTGCCCACCGCCGTCGGCGACACGATGCCCATGCAGTACATCGCGAGCGTGCGCAGCACCGGGCCGTACGGCTCCCGGGTGACGATGTCCACCGTGAGGTTGTCCACCACCTCGGCGCCCTCGAGCGACCCGGCGAGGCTGGCCCAGCGCGCGGGCGGCGTGCCCTTCAGCGCGCGGTCGAAGGTGAACTTCACCGCGGCCGCGTTCAGCGGCGTGCCGTCGTGGAACTTCACGTTGGGGCGCAGCTTGAAGCGCACCCGCGTGGGCGACATCACCTCGTAGGAGGTGGCCAGCGAGGGCTGGACCTGCATCTTGGTGTCGAGGGTCAGCAGCCCCTCGAGCATGTTGAAGTACACCCACGCGCCGGGCGCGGTGGTCTCGAGGTTCGGCTCCAGCGAGACGGGATCGGTGGGGCGCACGATGGTGAGCGTGCCGCCCCGCTTCTGGGCCTCGGCCGGGCCGGCGGCGGCCAGGAGGCCCGCGGCGACCGCGACGGCGATGAGGACGAGCCACGCGTTCCGGAATCGCGTCATCGAATCTCTCCTTGTGGGACGCGGGTGCCGAGCTCGGCGGCGAGATCGGAGGCCACGTCGAGCGCGTGATGCGCACGGTTGCGCTCGCGCCCCAGCGCGGCGAGCGAGAACTTGGCGAGGTCGGCGGCGGCGTCCATGCCGGGCAGCTCCCGGGCGCGCTGCAGCCCCGCGAGCGGCGGGACGCCGACGGCCAGGTCATGGGTGAAGCGGTCGCCGCCGGTGAAGAGCAGCGGCACCAGCGCGCGCGACAGGCGCATGAGGAGCCGGTTGACCGCCGCGGTCTCGGCCCCGTCGGTGGCGGCCAGGCGCGCGAGCCCGGGAGCCGCCGCGTCGAGGGAGGCGGCCAGCCCGCGGGCGGCTGCGACCAGCGGCGAGAGATCGAATCGGCCGCTCGCCCCCGCGTGCAGCTCCGCGGCGGCGTCCGCCACCGCTCGCGCGGCGCGGGCCGGTCCCAGCGGCAGCACCGGCGCATTGCAGAGGCGCAGCGCGGAAGCCACGAAGACCTTCGTGTCGTGGGCCAGGACGGCGCCGTCGAGCTTGTCGATGGTGTCCTCGAGGGTGTGCCACCACCAGGGGAAGCCGGAGGTGCCGAAGAGCCGCTCGGTGGTCCGGCCGAACTCCGTGTCCTGGGGCGGCAGCTGCGACATGGACATGAACGCGCTGGGCAGCCCGATGCCCCAGAAGGACTGGTCCCCCGCGCGCGAGAAGTGCCGGGCCCGCCCCCGCTGGCCGGTCACGTCGGCCACCACCGCCTCCGCGAAGTCCGCCGCGTCCTCGGTGGCGTGGAAGACGGTGAAGTCGGTCGCGCCCTTCGCGCCGGTCGAATCCACGTTGAGGTGGAGCACGCCGTCGCGCTCGAGCTCGCGCCAGGCGTGATCGGCGTACCAGGCCGAGCCCGCGTAGCGCCCGTGCGAGTGGCCGGACCAGAAGGCCAGCCGCAGCCCCCGGCGCAGCCGGCCGCGATGGCCGCCCAGCAGTCGCGCCACCTCGAGCATGGTGGCGTTGGCGCTGCCGTTGTCCATCGCGCCGTGATGCCAGGCGTCCACGTGGCCGGAGAAGAGCGTGAAGGCCTCCTCGGCCCCAGCGAGGTGGCCGGTGAGATGCGGGATCGGCATCCACTCGGTGCGCACGCGTGTCACGAGCCGCACGCGGAGCGGGCCGGCCTGGAGCCGCGCGCGCAGATTCTCCGCGTCCACCTTCTTGATGGAGGAGCACGGCAGCTTCGGGATCCGCCACGCGGTCTCCGGGCTGGGCGTGCCCCAGATCGTGGTGACGATCATGTTGTGCAGATGGTCCAGGTTCGTGAAGAGCTGGCCCAGGGTACCCGCCTCCTGCGCGGCCCACGCCTTCGCCGGGGTGGCGAAGTTGTCCACCAGGGCGAGCTTGCCCCGCGCGCCGACCCGCGTCAGCGTCTCCACGGTGCCGTCGCCGCCGTCCACCAGCTCCGCCTCGAGACCTTCTGGCCCGGTGGAGGCGGAGAACGAATGGGTCAGCGCCCCGATCACGGTGCCGTCGGGCAGGAGCACGCGTGACTCCAGCGGCAGCGAGATGTAGGCCTCGATCTCGCGGCGCTCCACCTCGAGGCCATAGCGCTTGAGGCAGGCTTCGATGTAGTCGAAGGCGCGCGCCTCGCCCGGGCTGCCCGACTCGCGCTCCCAGGTGGCGATGGCGCGGGCGTGGGTCATCAGCGAGTCGGCTGAGACCGCGGGCAGGAGCGCGGCCTCCAGCGGGTCCTGCCAGCCCCAGTGCGGGCGCCTCACGCGCGCGCCCCGCCCGCGAGGGCGACGAGCGGATCGAGGTTGGCCCAGTCCATCTGCCGGCGGCCGTCCTCCAGATCGCGGATCAGCTCGCCGAGCCGTCGGGTCAGCGGCATGGCCACGCCGAGGCCCTCGCCCTTGCGCGCGAGCATGCCGAGCTGGCCGTCCACCTCGGTCTTGCGCTTGCGCACCGCGAGATCGCGCCAGATGCCGGTCTTGGTCTTGGTGTGGGCGCGGTAGTGCGCGGCGATGGCGGTCATCGCGCGCGTCCGCGCGCTCGTGTCCCCGGCCAGCGCGGCGCGGTACCAGGCCGGATCGAACTCGTCGAAGGGCTCGACGCGTACCCCCGCCTTGTCGGCCACCGCGAGCCCCTCGCCCACGATCCCCACCAGCGCCTGCTGCACGCCGTGGCTCCGCTCCACGACCTCGTACACGTGGGCGTCCACCACCGCGGTGCCGAAGAGGAGCGCCCCGTAGATGAGCTTGCCCCACTTGTAGCCCCAGATGTTGTCCGTGACCGGCGTCTGCTCCACCGCGCTCAGCAGCGCGGCCAGATCCTTCACGCGAGAGGTGATCCGGCCGTCGAGCTCGCCCAGCACGAAGGCCCCGTGGCCTCCGTGGAGGATGCGCCCCGGGGCCACCCAGTCCGCGGCCCAGTTCACCAGGCAGCCGACGGTGCGCGCCGGGCCCACCGCGCGGGCGATCTGCTCCTCGCTGAGCCCGTTCTGCAGCGACACCACGGTGCTCCCCGCCGCCAGCTTCGGAACCAGCACACCGAGCGCGTCCTCCGTGTGATGGCTCTTCACGGCCAGCATCACGAGATCCAGGCCGTCACCGAGATCCCGGGCCAGGACCGCGGGGACCCGCGTCGTGGTGGTCTTGCCCTCGCGCTCCACCGTGAGGCCCTGGGCATTGATGGCCGCGACGTGCTCCGCGTTGCTGTCCACCAGGAGCACGTCGTGCCCCGCCTGGGCCAGGGCGGCCCCGGTGGTGCCTCCGATCGCGCCAGCGCCGAAGATCGTGATGGTCATGGTGCCCTCGGACCTAACACACGCGAGAGAGCCGGGTCAAGCGCGGCCCTTGGGCTATACTCGGCTCCGGAATGATCACCCTCGAGTTCCACGACCCCTCCGGCGCCATCGAGGTGAAGCAGCCCCACGCCCCGCGCATCGACGCGCTCGCCGGCAAGCGGATCGGTTTCGTCAGCAACGAGCAGTGGCAGGCCTACCGCATGCTGCCGCTGCTCAAGGCGCTGCTCGAAGCGGACTTCCCCGGCATCGAGGTCCTGCCGATCGACGCCTTCCCCCAAGGCAACGCGGTGATCGGCTCGGAGGAGACGGCGGCGCTCGTCAAGGCGAGCGGGGTCGACGCCGTCATCATCGGCAACGCCGCCTGAGGGACCTGCGCCACGGCGTGCGGCCGGTCGGCCGCCAGGCTCGAAGCCCAGGGGATCCCGACGGTCACGCTCACCCGGGCCGATTTCGTCGGCGTGATGACGAATGCGGTGGCCGGCCTCGGGCTGGCCCCGGACGCGGCGATGGTCACCTTCCCCATCGAGATGTTCCTGCCGGGCAGCGACATCACCCCGGTGGAGGCGCGCAAGCAGGAGTTCTACGACGGGCTGACGCGCTGGCGCTCGGCTCTCGACCGCGACGCCGCGGGCGAGGCGCCCATGATCTCCGTGGAGGGCGCGAGCGTCGAGGACGCGCTCGCCCGCGCCAACCACCTGATGCTCGCCAACCGCTGGGGCGACGGCCTGCCGCTCTGGCCCCCGACGCGGGCGCGCGTGGACTGGATCCTCGCCGGCGCCGCGCATCCGCGCGGGCGGAAGCTCGGCGCCTTTCCCCCGCGGGGCGGCGTGACCACGGTCGAGTCGTGCGCCATCGCGCTGGCGATGGCGGGCGGGCGGCCCGAGTACCTCCCGGTCCTCGTGGCGGCGGTGGAGGCCTTCCTCGATCCCGAGTCGGGAAGCGAGGCGCTGCAGGCCGCGTCGGGCAGCGCGTTTCCGGTGGTGATCGTCAACGGGCCGATCGGCGCTCGGATCCGGCTGAACGCCGGCTTCGGCTGCCTCGGCCCGGATCCGCAGCGGCCGGCGGGCGCGAGCATCGGCCGCGCGCTGCGCCTGCTGCAGCAGAACCTCGGCGGCGCCCTGCCCGGCATCGGCACCATGGCCAACTACGGCGGCCTGCGCTACACGAACGTGGTCTTCGCGGAGGACGAGGCCAACCTGCCCCCGGGATGGGCGCCCCACGGCACCGAGCGCCACGGCTTCGCGCCGGGCGAGAGCTCGATCTCCCTCGCCTTCGCCAACGGGGCCACGAACATCCGCCGGCGCGGCGCCAAGAAGGAGACGCCCGAGGAGGACGCGCTCCAGGGCATGCACCGCATGGCCGACTTCATGCGCGTGCCCAACATGGCCGGGCTCGCCGGCTACGAGCACGGCACCCCGGGTATCCTGATGATCCCGGGCGTGGTCGCGCAGACCATGGCCGGCCTCGGCTGGACCAAGGCCTCGATGCGCCAGTTCCTCTGGGAGCACTCCCGCATCCCCGCCGAGGCGCTCCGCCGCGCGGGCGGTGCGGCGTGGATCGAGATCGACACCAGCAAGGTGGCCCGCGAGAGCCTCGCGCTCGATCCGTGGCCGATCACCGCGAGCCCCGACAACTTCGTGATCGTGGTGGCGGGCGGCGGTCACCCGACCAACAGCTACTGGCTGCAGGGCTACAGCCCGGGCGTGGTCGGCCGCCCGATCGACCTCCCGCCGTCATTCGAGCGGCTGCTGGCCGACGCCGCGGAGGATCTCGGGCCCGCCTAGCGCGCGCCGGCGTGGCGAGCAGCGCCCCCCAGCCGGGCGCGCGTGAACGAGGTTGTCCCCACCGCCGCCGGCCGGTAGGATCGGCCCGCATGATCGAGCTCACTCCCGACCAGGTCCGCGCGCTCGCCGCCGCCGCCGGCCTGCCGCTCGACGGCCCCGACCTGGCCGAGGTGACGCACCGCCTGAACGCGTTCGTGGAGGTGCTCGGCGGCCTCGCCGCGCTCGACCTCGCCGGCGCCGAGCCGGCCCCCATCGCGCCGCCCGATCTCCCGCACCGCGGATGACCACGGATCTCGCCTATCGGACCGCGGCCGAGCTGGCCGGGCTCATCCGCGCGCGCTCGGTCTCGCCGGTGGAGGTGGTGCAGGCCTACCTCGCGCGCATCGACCGCTGGGATGCCACCCTCCACGCGTACGTCACGGTCTGTCGGGAGAGTGCGCTCGCGGAGGCCCGGGCCGCGGAACAGGCGCTCGCCCGCGGCGCGGCGCTCGGGCCGCTCCACGGGGTGCCGTTCGCGGTGAAGGACCAGTTCGACACCGCGGGCGTGCGCACCACCTCGGGCTCGCGGCTTCACGCCGACCGCGTGCCGATCGAGGACGCGACGGTGGTGGCGCGCCTCCGCGCGGCGGGCGGGATCCTGCTCGGCAAGCTGAACCTCACCGAGTTCGCGCTGGGCGGCACGCTCACCCACCCCTTCGGCCAGCCGCGCAACCCATGGGATCAGACGCGCGAGACGGGCGGGTCCTCCTCCGGCTCCGGCATCGCGGCCGCGGCCGCGCTCGCCGCGGCTACCCTCGGCGAGGACACCGGCGGCTCCGTGCGAAGCCCGGCCTCGTGGTGCGGCGCCGTCGGGCTCCGGCCCACCTGGGGCCTGGTCCCGCGCTCGGGCTGCGTGCCGGTGGCGTGGTCGATGGACGCGCCGGGCCCGTTGACCCGCTCGGTGGAGGACGCGGCGCTGCTCCTCTCGATCATCGCGGGCCCCGACGGCCACGACCGGTGGGCGCAGGCCGCGCCCTCCGACCCGCGGGGAGAGCTCGAGCGGGGCGTCGCCGGCCTCTCGATCGGCGTCGTCACCCAGCTCGTCGACAGTCCGGACACCGACGCCGCCGTCCGCGCCGCGGTCCGCGAGGCCGCCGAGACGCTCCGTCGCCTCGGCGCACGGGTGGAGGACGTCGCCCTGCCGCTGCTGCCCCTGGCCGGCGCGGTCTTCATGGCGCTGGCGGACGGCGAGGCGGCGGCCTGGCATCACCGCACCCTGGCCACCCGGGGCGACGAGTACGATCCCGGCACGCGCCGACGGCTCGTCACCGCGGCGCTGCTGCCCGCCACGCTCGGCCAGCAGGCCGCGCGGGCCCGCGGGGCGATCCGCGCGCAGGTCGAGGGCGCGCTGACGCGCTTCGACGTGCTGCTGGCGCCCACCGGGCCCACGCCGGCCCCGCCGATCGCCAGCGCCCAGGCCCCGATCACCTCGCGCGCCGAGGCGGGGCGGCGTTTCTTCAACCGGCGCTCCTACACCACGCCCGCGAGCCTGGCCGGCGTGCCCGCGCTCTCCCTGCCCTGCGGATTCACGACCGGCGGGCTGCCGATCGGCCTGCAGCTCATCGCCCGGCGTCTCGCCGAGGCGACGCTGCTCCGCGCGGCCCGCGCCTACGAGCGCGCCACCGAGTGGCACGCGCGGCGCCCGCCGCTTCCGGACTGAGGCGCCGCCCGTCTCTTGACAGCGCAGGGCCGGAGTGGTGCGATGGCCTCGCGATGAAGACCATCGGCGAGATCGCCACGTTCGTGACGAGCAAGAATGCGGGGCCGTTCCTCCTCACCCTCGACATCGTCTTCCCGGACGAGGCGACCTACCGCCGGTTCGTGGCCGGGCAGCCGCTCGACCGCGCCACGGTGGCCGGCCTCTACGGCATCTCGCCCGACGACGTCGTCGACATCATCGAGTTCGAGCCGGCGTTCGCGGTGAAGATCACGCTGCGCCGCCCGTGGCCCTCCGGCGCGGTCGGGGAGACCGACGTGTACGGAGCGCAGCAGCACGTCCCGCTCGCCGGCCACGCGATCCCGTGGCCGGATCCCGTCTGAGGGAGCTCTCCATGCAGCCGATGACCGTCCTGGCACCGCTCGGCATGCTCGGCTACGGCATACCCGCCCGCTCCATGGAGCGCGGCCTCGCCCGCGACCCGGCGGTCCTCGCGCTCGACGCCGGCTCGACCGATCCCGGTCCCTACTACCTGGGCGCGGGCGTGCCGTTCGTCAACCGCCGCGCGGCCAAGCGCGATCTCACCATGATCCTCGACGCCGCGCGCGACCGGCGCATCCCGGTGCTGATCGGCTCCGCGGGCGGGGGTGGCGGCCGCCCGCACCTGGAGTGGACGCTCGATCTCTACCGCGAGCTCTGCCGCGAGCGGGGCTACCGCTTCCGCACCGCGGTGATCGACGCCGAGGTGGATCGCGGCTGGCTGCGGACGCAGGTCGCGGGCGGCCGGGTGCGCCCGCTCGACCACGACCGCGCGCTGACCGCCGCCGACGTGGATGGGGCCGCGCGCATCGTGGCCCAGATGGGCGTGGAGCCGTTCCTGGCCGCCCTCGACGCCGGCGCGGAGGTGGTCATCGCCGGGCGCGCGTGCGACGCCGCGGTCATCGCGGCCTTTCCCATCCGGGCCGGCTTCGACCCGGGCCTGGCGCTGCACATGGGCAAGATCCTCGAATGCGGCGGGGCCGCCGCCTATCCGCGGCACGGCTCGGACAGCCTGCTCGGCGTCATCGAGGACGACGCCTTCACGGTCGAGCCGCCGAACCCGGACAAGGTCTGCACGGTGGCCTCGGTGGCCGCGCACTCGCTCTACGAGCGGGCCAATCCCTACGAGCTCCACCTGCCCCACGGGCACATCGACCTCAAGGCCACGCGCTTCGAGCCTTCCGGGGATCGCGCGGTGCGGGTGTCCGGCACGCGCTTCGTCCCCGCCGCCACCCCGACGCTCAAGCTCGAAGGCGTCACGCGCGTCGGCTTCCGCACGCTGTCCATCGCGGGCGTACGCGAGCCCCAGCTCATCGCCAACCTCGACGCCTACCTCGCCAACGTGCGCACGCGCGTCGCCGACACCTACCCCGACGGCTATCGGCTCATGTTCCACGTCTACGGCCGCGACGGCGTCATGGGCCCGCTCGAGCCGGTGCGCCACGGGCGGCCCCACGAGATCGGCCTCATCATCGAGGTGATCGCCGACGACCCCGAGACCTCCGCCGCCGTCCTGGCCCTGGCGCGCTCGGTGGCCTTGCACGTGACCTATCCCGGCCGCCAGGCGATCGCGGGCAACCTCGCGTTCCCCTTCTCGCCCTCCGACCTGCGCGCGGGTGAGGCCTACGAGTTCACGATCCACCACCTGGTCGCGGTCGAGGATCCGGGCGCGCTGTTCCGGGTGGAGCTGATCGAGGGCTGAGTCGCGCTAGCGATCCAGCCAGACGTTCTGCATCCGGCCGAAGCTGTAGAGCGAGTGATGCGGCACCAGGCCCTTCACGTGGGGCCAGTGGGTGAAGTGATCGATGCCCCAGGACACCGTCGGACGGGCGCCCGCCTCGGTGAGCTTCCGCTGGATCTCGTGAACGAGGGCCAGCCGCTTCTTCGGGTCCAGCTCCTGCGACTGCTGGTCGATCAGGCGCGACACGCCCTCGTCGCAGTAGCTGGTGTAGTTCCGCAGCGCGGTGCACGTGTAGTTCTCGAACAGGATCGCGTCGGGATCGTCCACCCCGTAGCCCGAGATGTTGATGCCGAGCTGGAACTCCTTGCGGGTGGTGACCCCGTACCACTGCACGCTGTCGAGCTGCTTGACCGTGATGTCCACCCCCACCAGCTTCAGCTCGCTGACCACGTAGGAGGCCAGGTCCACGTAGGTGGCGATGCCGCGCGTGTGCGCCTCGAAGCGGAGCGGGGTCGCGGGGCCGTAGCCGGCCTCGTCGAGGAGCTTCCGCGCGGCGGCCTTGCGGCCCTCCGGGCGTCCCAGGATGCCCACGATCTCGCCCTCGTTGAGGCCCCACGAGCCGAAGGGCCGCGGCACCAGCGGCGCCCCGGACACCCCGGCGCCCTGCAGCACGCCCTTGATGTAGCCGTCGCGATCGACGGCGAGGTCCACCGCGCGCCGGACCCGCGCGTCGTTGAAGGGCGCCCGCGCGTGGTTGACGAGCAGGTTCGGCGAGGTGAGCGACCCGACCCGGGTGATCACCATCCCGGGCACCGCGGCTTTCAGCTGATCGGCGATGTTCTTGGTGATCTCGCCCGGCGCCGAGGTGTCGAGCCGGCCGGTCTGGAGCGCGGCGGTCCGGGTCCCGCGCTCGCTGATGATCACGTACTTGAGGCCGTCCAGATACGGGCGGCCCTTGACGAAGTAGTCCGGATTCTTCACGAACTCCACGAACTCGCCCCGACGCCACTCCTTGAACTTGAACGGCCCGGTGCCCACGCAGCGGTTGCGCTGCTCGGCGATCGGCACGTGGGCCGGATAGACCGGCGATTGCCCCGAGGCCAGCATCATCAGGATGGAGGGCTGGGGCCGCTTGAGCCGGAAGACGACCGTGTAGGCATCCGCCGCCTCGATGGCCTCGACGTTGGCGTACCAGTCCTTCCGCGGGTTGAGACGCAGCTTCGCCGGCGCGTCGGGAGCCTCGCGCACCACGTCGAACGTGAACTTCACGTCGCGCGCGGTGAAGGGCCGGCCGTCGTGCCACTTCACGTCCCGTCGCAGGAAGAAGACCAGGTTCCGGTAGCCGTCCTGCCAGGACCACTTCTCGGCCAGCTCGCCCACGATGGTGTCGGGCGTCTCCATGGGCTTGGCCGGATCGAAGTAGACCAGGTTGTTGAAGCACGGCGAGGCGGGCCACACCGTCGCGATCGTCGAGGTCTCGAGGATCGACAGGCCCTGCGGCAGCTCTTCCCGCTGCATCACGGTGAGCACGCCGCCGGGCTTGGGGGTCTGCGCGAGCAGCGGGAAGGGCGGACCCGTCAGGCCCGCCACGAGGAGAAGCGCGGTCGTCGTCGATCGCCACCGGTTCACTCGGATCTCCTCATGGGTAGTGCACCAGCTTGGCCTGCATGACGTTGTAGTGACCGGACTTGAACATGGCGTACCAGCCCGCGAGGAAGAACTCCCATTTGCGGATGAACTCCTGGTCGTAGCCGAGCCTCCGCACGTCGGCCAGGTTCCGGTGGAAGCGCGTCCAGCACTCCTCCATGGTCCGGGCATAGTCCTGGCCGAACGCGAGCTGCTCCTCGCACCGCAGGCCGGCCTCCTCGGCCGCGACGATGAACGTCCCCACCGACGGGAACTCGCCCCCCGGGAAGATGTACTTGGAGAAGAAGTTCAAGGCCCTGCCGTTCCTGGGGTCGAATCGGTTGCACAGCATGGTCTGGGTCATCGCCACGCCGCCCGGCTTCAGGTACTGCTTCACCTTGCGGAAATGCTCGACCCAGTACTGCGATCCCACGTGCTCGAAGAAGCCGGTGGACATGACCGCGTCGTACTCGCCGGGCATGTTCCGGTAGTCCTCCAGCAGGAGGATCACCTGCCCGGCCGCGATCTCCTTCTCGTTCAGGTCCCGCGCATACTCGTACTGGCGCTGCGACACCGTGCAGCCGGTGATCCGGTAGCCGCGCGAGGCGGCGAGCTTGAGGAAGTAGCCCCAGCCGCACCCCATCTCCAGAATATGCTGCGGCGGCGGCCCGAGCCGACTCAGGATCCGGTCGTACTTGTTGACCTGGGCGTCGTCGAGCGACATCTCCTGGCCGTCCCACCAGCCGCTCGAGTACGTCATCATGCGGTCCGTGTAGGACTGGTAGAGCCCGGCGGGATAGTCGTAGCTGGCCGCGATGTTCTTCCGGCTCCCGGTAAAGGAGTTGGTGCTGGTGAACCGCGCGACCCGCGAGAGCAGCGTGTTCACCAGGTCGAAGCGCGTCAGCCGGGCGAACTCGTCCCGGTTGCGCTGGCAGAAGGTCAGGAAGCTCTTGAGATCGGGGGTCTCCCAGAGGTTCGCCATGTACGACTCGCCGAGGCCGATGTCCCCGCGCCTCAGGATCGCGTCGATGGCCCGCCAGTCCTTCAGGATGAAGGTCGCCCGCTCGCCTTCCCGATCGCCGGCGAAGCGGCGAGACGTTCCCTCCGGCGTCACGACGGTCAGCTCCCCGTACCGCGTCCTGGGAAGCAGCTCGAACAGGAGGTTGCGTCGGTTCACAGCGACGGAAGTATAGCAGAAGGGCGCGGAGTGTTGACCCCTCGGACCCGCGCGGGCTACTCTCGTGGGCGCGACCCGCCCTCTTCACGGCGCGCGCCGAGGGATTGCGCCATGCACTGTCCGCGCTGCCAGCACGACACGCCCGCCTCGAGGCGTTTCTGCACCGAGTGCGGCGCGCGGCTCACGCTCTCGTGCGGCTCGTGCGGCGTCGAGCTCGCCGAGGGCGTCCGCTTCTGCGGGCAGTGCGGTCGGCCGGTGGACGCGAATGCCGCCGGCCGGGCGCGCTTCGCCTCGCCCGAGGCGTACACGCCCCGGCACCTCGCCGAGCGCATCCTCACCTCGAAGAGCGCCCTCGAGGGCGAGCGCAAGCAGGTGACCGTCCTCTTCGCCGATCTCCAGAGCTCGCTGGAGCTCCTGGCGGACCGCGATCCCGAAGAGGCGCGCAAGATTCTCGACCCCGTCCTCGAGCGCATGATCGAGGCGGTTCATCATTACGAGGGCACGGTCAATCAGGTCATGGGCGACGGGATCATGGCGCTCTTCGGCGCCCCGCTCGCCCACGAGGATCACGCGGTGCGGGCCTGCTACGCGGCGATTCGCATGCAGGAGTCGGTCAAGCGTCACGCCGAAGACGTGCGCCGGACCGAGGGCATCCCGATCCAGATCCGCGTCGGACTCAACTCCGGCGAGGTCGTGGTGCGCTCCGTCGGCAACGATCTGCGCATGAGCTACACCGCGGTCGGCCAAACCACGCACCTGGCCGCGCGGATGGAGCAGATGGCCACGCCCGGCGCGGTGCTGACCACCGCCGAGACTCTCCGCTTCGCCGAGGGCTACGTCGAGACGCGGTCGCTCGGCTCCCTGCCGGTCAAGGGCATGGAGGCTCCCATCGAGGTCTTCGAGGTCACCGGGGTCGGAATGGTGCGCTCGCGGCTGCAGGCCTCGACGCGGCGGGGGCTCTCCCGCTTCGTGGGGCGCGCCGCCGAGCTCGACCGGCTCCACGAAACGCTCGAGCGGGCGGAGGCGGGCCGGGGCCAGGTCGTGGCCGTGGTGGGCGAGCCCGGGGTCGGCAAGTCGCGGCTCTTCCACGAGCTCATGCAGACCGTGTCACGGCCCCAGTGGCTCGTCCTCGAAGGCCGGTCGGTATCCTACGGCAAGGCCACGCCGTACCTGCCGATCACGGACCTGCTCAAGGGCTATTTCCAGCTCGAGGCGCGCGACGGCGCGCGCGAGATTCACGCCAAGGTTCAGGACGGGCTGCGCACGCTCGATCCGGCACTCGAGCCGGACCTCCCCGCTTTGCTGGCCCTGCTCGACGTCTCTGCCGACGACGCGCGGTGGCAGGGGCTCGATCCCGCGCTGCGCCGCCAGCGCACGCTCGACGCGGTCCGCGCGCTCCTGCTGCGCGAGAGCCAGCGCCAGCCGCTGCTCCTGGTCCTCGAGGATCTCCAGTGGGTGGACCGTGAGACGCAAGCGCTGCTCGACGGCCTCGTCGAGCGCATGCCACGCGCGCGGATCGTCCTGCTGGCCAACTTCCGGCCGGAGTACCAGGACGGCTGGGGCGGCAAGACCTACTACACACGTCTGGTCCTCCACACGCTCGCGCGCGAGAGCGCGGACGAGCTGCTGCGGGCGCTGCTCGGAGTCGAGCCCGATCTGGCTCCGCTCCAGCGCCTCCTGATCGAGCGCACGGACGGCAATCCCTTCTTCCTGGAGGAGAGCGTGCGGACGCTGGTCGAGACCGGCGCGCTGGCGGGCGAACGGGGGCAGTACCGCGCGGCGCGGCCGCTGGCGGGCATCCAGATGCCGGCGACGGTGCAGTCCATTCTCGCCGCGCGCCTCGATCGCCTGCCCGACCGCGAGAAGCGCCTGCTCCAGTCGGCCTCGGTCATCGGCAAGGACGTGCCCTTCGCCCTCCTCCAGGCGCTCGAGGACGTCCCGGAGGAACCGCTGCGCGGGGCGCTGGCCAACCTGCAGGCCGCCGAGTTCCTGTACGAGACGAGCCTCTTCCCCGACCTCGAGTACACGTTCAAGCACGCCCTCACCCACGAGGTCGCCTACGGCGCGCTGCTGCACGGCCAGCGCCGCGGGCTCCACGCGCGCCTGGTGTCGGTCATCGAGCAGCTGGGGACCGGGCGGCTCGCCGAGCAGGTGGACCGGCTGGCTCATCACGCGCTCCAGGGCGGCCTGTGGGAGAAGGCGGTGGTCCTCTTTCGCAAGGCCGGCGCCAAGGCCGCCGCCCACAGCGCCTACCGGGAAGCCGTCGCGTGCTCCGAGCAGGCGCTGGACGCGCTCCGGCACCTGCCCCCCGGCAAGGAGCGGGACGAGCAGGAGGTGGACCTCCGGCTGGACCTGCACAATGCGCTGACGCCGCACGGCGAGGTGGTCCGCATGCTCGAGACGCTCCACGAGGCGGAGCTCGTGGCGGGAGCGCTCGGCGACCAGCGGAGGCTCGGCCGGATCGCGGCGTACATGACCCAGGGCTACTGGTGGTCCGGCCAGCCCGATCGGGCGGTCGACTCCGCCCAGCGCGCGCTGGCCATCGCCGGGACACTGGGCGACCGCACCCTGGCGGCCATCGCGACGCTGCGCCTCGGCCAGGCCTACCTGAGCCTCGGCGAGTTCCGCCAGGCCATCGACGCGTTCGCCCGCAACGTCGCCGGCGCCGAGAGCAAGCCCACCGGCGGGGCCGCGCTTCGCTCGGCGACCGCGCACGCCTTCATGGCGTGGTCCCTGGCGTATCTCGGGGACTTCACGGAGGCGTCCACCCACGCGCAGGAAGCGGAGCGGCTCGCCGAGGCGGCGCAGCACGAGCTCTCCCTGGCCGTGGCCTATGCGGGCGCCGGCCGGCCGCACCTCGTCCAGGGCAACTTCCCGCTCGCGATCTCGTGGCTCGGCCGGAGCGTGGAGATCTGCCGCCGCGCCAGCTTCGGGCCGCTCTTCCTGCTCGTCGCGAGCGATCTCGGCCAGGCCTATGCCCTGTCCGGCCGCGCCGAGGAGGGCGTGACCCTCCTCGCGGAAGCGGCAGCGCAGTCGGCCGCGCTGAGTCTTCGCCCGACTCACGCCTGGAACCTGACCATGCTCGCCGAGGCGTGCGCGCTGGCCGGACGCCCGGCGGAGGCGCTCGCCCATGTCGAGCGCGGGCTCGGCATGGCCCGTGCCCAGCATCAGCGCTGGCTCGTGGCCGAGGCGCTGCGCGTCCTGGGACAGATCCGGTCCGCCGAGGGGGCGGGCGGCCCGGCGCGGGCGGCCCTCGAGGAGGCCGTCGGCATCGCCCGCGCCCTCGCGGTTCGGCCGCTCCTCGGCCGCTGCCGTCTCGCGCTGGGCGAAGCCCTGCACGGCGCGGGTGAGCCCGCCGCGGCCCGCGAGCAGCTCGAGCCGGCGGCGGGACTCTTCAAGGAGCTGGACATGCGCTTCTGGCTCGGGCGGGCCGAATCCGCGCTCGCCGGACGCCCGCGTGCTTGACTCCGGGCTGTCCCCGGACGCATCCTGCCAGACCAGGAGGAATCCCATGGAGCCGACCGTCACGCCGCTTGCCGCCACGCTGGGGGCCGTAGTCACCGACCTCGAGCTCGCCCGGATGGACGCCTCGACCTGGAAGACGGTGGAGCGGGCGTTCCACGACCATGCGGTGCTGGTCTTCCCGGGGCAGCACCTGACGGAAGCGGAACAGGTGGCCTTCGCGAATCGCTTCGGCGACATCGAGCTCCTGGCCCCCGATCCGGAGCAGCGGGCGGTGGCCATCAGCAACCAGAAGCCCGACGGAACGATCATGCGAGCCGACGAGCACCGCTTCAAGTCGTTGCGCGGCAACGAGGGCTGGCATACCGACAGCTCGTACATGCCCCTGTCGGCCAAGGCGTCGGTGCTCTCGGCCCAGGTGGTGCCGTCCGCCGCGGGCGAGACCGAGTGGGCCGACATGCGGGCCGCCTACGACGCGCTGGACGAGGCCACGCGCCAGCGCATCGCGGGACTCTCGGCGCACCACTCCCTCTATCACTCCCAGGCCAAGATCGGTCACGTGGTCCAGCCGGGGGCCGGCTACGGGTTCCACACGAAGGGCGCGCCGCTGCGTCCGCTGGTGAAGATCCACCCCGTCACGGGCCGCCCCGCCCTGTACATCGGCCGCCATGCCCACGCCATCCCGGGCCTCGACGAGGCGGAGTCGGAGCGGCTTCTGTCCGATCTCGTCGACTTCGCCTGCCGCCCGCCGCGAACGTACGCGCATCGCTGGCAGCCGGGCGACGTGGTCATCTGGGACAATCGCTGCGTCCTGCATCGGGCCCGGCCGTACGACTACTCCGAGGCGCGGGTCATGCGTCACACGCGCGTCGCGGGCGACCCGGCGACCGAGCTCGCCCCGACCCATCGCGACGAGCGGGCCGGCGCCTACGAGCCGTCCGCCACGAACCGCTAGGCGCATGCTCCGGGGAAGGAGCGCGCGGTCGACCCTCGCGACGGTCGCGGTGGGCGCGCTGGTGGGCTGCGCGGCCGGGCCCATGCCCGGCCGGTTCACCGCGCCGGGGAAGCCGGCCGAGCCCGTAACCTTGAGCTACGAGTCGAGCCTCTTCGGCGGGAGCGGCAAGCTCTCGGCGGTCTTGCCGAGCGGAGAGCGCTACCAGGGCAAGTACGTGTTGATTCCGAATGCCCGCGACCATCACATGACCAGCACGCTCGCCGGCGATCGGGGCGGCGTGATGACCTGCCGCTTCACCCTCAACGAGCCGGGGGTCGGGCCGGACAAGGGCGGCACCGGCCGCTGCGAGATGAGCGAGGGCGGTGGCCTGATCGAGACGCAGTTCTAGCCTCGGCGACGATGCCCCCTACCGACCGCGGCCCCGGACGTCCGGACGCCGACGAGTGCCTGCCGTACTATTTTCAGTACATCCGGCTCGTCCCCAACGGGCACATCGTGGAGACGCTCGCACGCCAGATCGCCGAGAGCGCGGTGTTCCTCCACGCCTTCACGCCGGAGCAGGCGCGGCGGCGGGAGGCGCCGGGCGAGTGGAACGTCCTCCAGATCGTCGGCCACATGGCCGACACCGAGCGCGTCTTCGGGTACCGGGCGCTGCTCATCGCGCGCGCCGACCCGGTCATGTGGACGGCGGTCGAGTTCGAGAAGTACGCCGCAGTCGCCAACTTCTCCGCGCGCCCGCTCGATGAGCTCGTGGCCGAGCTCATCGCGGTGCGCGCCGCGTTCATCGCGTTCCTGCGCGGACTGGACGCCGCGGCCTGGCAATATCGCGCCCCGTCGGACTGGACCACCCGCAGCGTCCGGGCGATCGCCTATGCCATGGCCGGCCACGCGCTCCATCACCTGGCGGACATCCGCCGGCAGCACGGCGGCTAGTCCCCGGGCGGCGCGCCCGGCCGGCCCGGGGGGCCGGATTCCCCCGAAAAAGACGGAGGTGTAAACAGTAAGATACGGAGGGGCGTCACATTCCCCCAAAGGAGCCGCCGATGGGACGATCTGGCCGTCACGGTGCCCACGCCCTGCTGATCTGCGTCGCGTTCGAGCTGCTGGCCGGCTGCTCGAGCGGACGCTCCGCACCGGCGACCATCGCGGCCGCTCCCGAGCCCGCGCCCCGGTACCGCGTCACCCTCGCCCGCTCGCCCCTTCCGGAGAAGCAGCAGATCGTCCACGTGCTCAACCGCCTGGGCTACGGGCCTCGGCCCGGCGACGTGGAGCGCGTGAAGCGGCAGGGGCTCAACACCTGGATCGAGCGGCAGCTCGAGCCCGAGCGCATCGCGGACGGGACGCTGGAGGCGATGCTCGGAGCCTTCCCGGTCGTCGCCATGAGCGCGGCCCAGCTCTATCAGGAATTCCCCCCGCCGCGCCCCCAGGACGTGCAGCGGTTCGAATCCGGCCAGATGACCCCGCAGGAGCTCCGCGAGACCTTCCCGCCGGAGCGGCGGATCTCCACCATCGCGGCGCAGCTGCAGTCCGCCAAGGTCACGCGCGCCGTCGTCTCCGAGCGTCAGCTCCAGGAAGTGATGGTCGACTTCTGGTTCAACCACTTCAACGTGTACATCCTGAAGGCGGCCACGCGCTGGATGACGCCCGCGTACGAGCGCGAGGCCATCCGGCCCCACGCGCTCGGGCGCTTCCGCGACCTCGTGGTGGCGACCGCACAGCACCCCGCGATGCTCTTCTATCTCGACAACTGGCGGAGCACCCGCCAGGACCTGGTGATTCCGGGGAGCGGCCGGCGCGGGCTCAACGAGAACTACGCGCGCGAGCTGATGGAGCTGCACACGCTGGGCGTCGACGGCGGCTACACGCAGCAGGACGTGATCGAGGTGGCCCGCTGCTTCACCGGCTGGTCCATCGACCAGCCGCAGCAGGGCGGCGGCTTCCTGTTCCGCCCCGGGGCGCACGACCGGGGCCAGAAGCGCGTGCTCGGGACGGTGATCCCGGCGGGGGGCGGGAAGGAAGACGGCATGACGGTGATCACCCTCCTGACCCGGCACCCCTCCACCGCCCGCTTCGTGTCCACCAAGCTCCTGCGCCGGTTCGTGGCCGACGAGCCGCCCCCGGCCCTCGTGGAACGCGTGGCGAAGGTGTTCCGCGACACCGATGGCGACATCCGGGCGGTCCTGGTGGCGATCTTCAGCTCGCCGGAGTTCATGGCCGCCGACACGTACCAGGCGAAGACGAAGACTCCGCTCGAGGTCGTGGTCAGCGCCGTGCGCACGCTCGACGGGCAGATCGACGCGCCGGCTGTCCCCGGCGGGCCGGGGCGCGTGACGACGGGCGGCAGCCTCGTCCTGGCCCGGCAGGTGGCGAGGCTTGGCGAGCCGCTCTACGAGGCTCAGCCCCCCACGGGCTACCCGGACGTGGCGGGGGCCTGGGTGAACACCGGCGCGCTGCTGGCCCGGATGAACTTTGCCCTGGCGCTCTCCCAGAATCGGCTGCCCGGGGTCCGCGTGGACCTGGCGCAGGCCCTCGGGCCGGTCGACCGCACACGGCCCGCCGCGGTGCTCGACCGCATCATCGCGGTGGTCCTGCACGGCGACGTGTCGCCCGGGACTCGCGAGGTGATCCGCGCGCAGCTCGACAGCCCGGAGATCGTGCGCGCCACCGCCGACGACCGGGGGCCGCGCAACACGGACGTGGAGAAGCTCGCGGCGCTCGTCCTGGGCTCACCCGAATTCCAGAGGAGGTAGCATGCATTCCTGCTCGCGACGGGCGTTCATGAAGGGGGGCGCGCTCGGGCTCTTCGGCGTCGGTCTCGCCGGCATCCCGCACTTCCTCGTTCGCGCCGCTCACGCCCAGGCGCCGGCGAGCCGGCCCAAGGTGCTGATCGCGGTGTTCCAGCGCGGCGCGGTGGACGGGCTCAGCATGGTGGTGCCGCACGGCGATGCCGACTACTATGCCGCGCGCACCACCACCGCCATCGAGCGGCCCGCCGCGGGGCGCGACGGCACCGCCGTCGAGCTGGATGGCTTCTTCGGCTTGCACCCCGCGCTGTCGCCGCTCAAGCCCCTCTGGGACGCGCGCCGCCTGGCGGTGGTGCACGCCTGCGGGTCGCCGGACACCACCCGCTCCCACTTCGACGCGCAGGACTACATGGAGTCCGGCACGCCAGGCGTGAAGAGCACCGCCGACGGCTGGCTCGCCCGCGGCGTGCAGGCCATCCCGCGTGGCAGCGCCTCGCCGCTCCGGGCCGTCTCCATGGGGCCACAGCTCCCGCGGATTCTCCGCGGGGACGCGGGAGCGGTCGCGATGGGCAGCATCGCCGACTTCGACGTGAAGGCCGGATCGGCCGGCATGGCGGGGACGGTGGACGCGCGCCGCGGCTTCGAATCCATGTACGAGCGGGGCGTGCGCGACCTCATCTACGGGACCGGCCGCGAGACCTTCGAGGCCGTGAAGATGCTGCGCACGGTCAGCCCGCAGAGTCTTGCCCCGGCCAACGGCGCCCAGTATCCGCGCGGCCGCTTCGGCGAGAGCCTCAAGCAGATCGCCCAGCTCGTCCGTGCCGACGTGGGCGTGGAGGTTGCCTTCGCCGACACCGGCGGCTGGGACACGCACGTCGGCCAGGGCAACGAGCGCGGCGCGCTGGCGAATCGCCTCGCCGATTTCGGTCAGGGGCTCGCCGCGCTCGATCGCGATCTCGGGGATCGGATGGCGGATGTGGTGGTCCTCACCATGTCCGAGTTCGGCCGGCAGGTGCGGGAGAACGGCAACCGCGGCACCGATCACGGTCACGCGACGGCCATGCTGGCCCTCGGCGGGCCCGTTCGCGGCGGCCGGGTGCTCGGGCGCTGGCCGGGGCTGCGGGCCGATCAGCTCTTCGAGGGTCGCGACCTCGCGGTCACGACCGACTTCCGCCTCCTCTTCGCCGAGGTCGCCCAGCGCCACCTGGGCGTGCCCGCCGAGGCGCCGCTGTTCCCCGGCTTCACGGCCAGCCGGTCCGGCTACCCGGGGGTGCTCGTGTAGGACGGCCGGGCGTACCGGCTCCGCCTTGACCGCGACCCCTCCGGGGCGCAACATGGCTCGGGGCCAGGATGAGAGCGAGCCGGCGTGTCGTCGCGATCAGCATCGTACTCTCGGCCATCTTCGCGGCCGCCTGCACCACGCCCTTCTATCTGTCGGACGGCCACATCACGTCCACACCGCGGCCACCGTCCGTCGACCTGGCGGTGCTGGCGTGCGAGCCGGTCGCAACCCTCGGCATCGCCGCCCCCGCCAACCTCCAGGGCCTGAGCCCCACCGTATCGTACGCGCTCACCAGCGCCCTCGCACAAGGCTCGCCGCCCATCAGGACCATTCCGATGCCGGAGGTGCTGAATCGGCTCACCGACCGCGGGGTGGCCGTGGAGTACGCCGATCTCCTCGCCGGGTACGGCCGCGGCGGAATCCCGGAGCGCGACCGGCTCCGGCGCATCGGCACCGCGCTCGGCTCCCGCTACCTGCTGCAACCGGGGCTCGCCGAGTTCAGCCAGTCTCTCTTCGACAAGTTCGAGTTCAGCGGCCTGAAGATCGTCCAGACCCGCATCTCGGCGCTGCGGCTGTGGCTACAGGTCTGGGACACGCAGACCGGACACATCCTCTCGGAGTCCACCGGAGAGCTGACGGTCGCCGCGCCGGTCTTCCGGCAGGACAGAACCGTGTCGCTCGACGCCGTCGCGCAGAAGCTCTGGTCGCAGATCATCCGTGACGGCTTGCTCGAGAAGAGCACCGGGTCCCGGCCCTGCGCGTGACCCGCCCTCGGGAGCCTCGCGGAGGTTCGAGATGAACATTCAAGCCGCAGATTACCTGGTGCACTTCTCGAACATCCTGTTGCTGGTGTCCTATTCGGTGCGCGACATTCTCTGGTTACGCTGGTTTGCCGTTGCCGCCGCGCTCACCAACATCCCCTACTTCCTCGTCCAGGGGACCGTGCTCTGGCCACCGGTCCTCTGGGCGCTCGTCTTCACCTCGATGAATCTGTATCAGATCGCGCGCATCTATCTCGAGCGACGACCGGTCGTCCTCTCCGAGGACGAACAGACGCTCTATGACCTCGCGTTTCGCTCGATCCGGCCGCGCGAGTTCGTGTCGCTGTCGCTCGTGGGCGAGTGGAGGAGCGCCGAAGCCGGCGAGAAGGTCGTGACCGAAGGAGAGCCGGCGTCGCACCTCTGCATCCCGATCACGGGGAGCGCGGAAGTGCGCAAGCGGGGCGAAGCCATCGGGACGATGAGGCCGGGGCAGATCATCGGTACCGCGCTGGCCCTCACCGGGGAGCCCTCGCCGGTGGACATGGCCTTCACCGGGCCCGCGCGCTACATGCGCTGGTCGCTCCCGAGCCTGCGCACGTTCATGGACCGGCGGCCGGACCTGCGCGTCACGCTGCAGGGCCTCGTGAACCGCGATCTGGCCGCCAAGGTGGAGGGACTGGTGTCACGGTGACACCGGCCTCGTCGGGACGCTTCTAGCGGCCCGCCAGCGTCATCTCGGCGACGATCAGCCGGTAGTCCGCGCGCGGCTTGAAGGTCACGCGCTTGCTCGTGCCGTACACGACCATCTCCTGGAAGAGGTCGAGCGAGGGCTTCTCCTCGTTGCGGATCTCGATCGCCTCGGCGTAGAGGGCCTTACGCTTCTTGGGATCGAGCGTGTAGCGGGCTTCCTCCATGAGGTCGTGGAAGCGCTGGCCCGGCTGGCTCCCCGTCCAGTACTTGCCGTTGAAGCCGTTGGGATGCCAGATGCGCCAGAGCGAGCCGTCGACGTCGAGCAGGGTCGACTGGGGATTGCCCAGCAGCATGCCGTTGGGCGGGACCGCGCGGTCGTTGAGCATCCGCTGGCGGGCTCCCATCTCCATCATCTCCACCCGGCCGCGGATGCCCACCTTGGACCACATGCTGGCGATCACCTCGAGCAGCGCCTTGTCGTTGACCATGGTGCCGGTGCCCGCGTAGAGCGCGACGTCGACGCCGGACGCATAGCCCGCCTCGGCGAGGAGCTGCTTGGCCCTGGCCGGGTCGTACGGGTAGGGCTTGACCGCGGGGTTGTGGCCAAAATCCACGTCCGCCACGCTCCCGACGATCGGCTTCCCCTGGCCCGCGTAGATGCTCTTGATGATGGCGTTCACGTCCACCGCGTACTGGAGCGCCTGGCGCACGCGCTTGTCGCTGAGCGGCGCCTGGGTCGAGTTCATCCCGAAGTTGACGATCCGGGTGGACGGCACCATCAGCAGGCGCGTGTTGCGGCCGTCCGCAATGCCCTGGGACCGGTCGGGGGGAACGTTGGTGATGATGTCCACGTCGCCCTTCTCGAGCGCGACCAGCCGGGGGAAGTCGTCGGGGATCGGCTTCCAGATCACCCGCTCGATCGAGGGCTTCTTGCCCTCCCAGCCCCACCAGTCCTTGTTGGCCTCCATGACGAGCCGCTCGTCCTTCACCCACTCGACGAACCGGTAGGCGCCGGTGCCCACCGGCCGCCGGGCCAGCTCCTTGACGCCGTCGTCCGTGGTGAGCCGGGCGGGCAGGATCTGGGCCCCCATCTGGGCGACCCGCACGAGAAGGAGCGGATCGGGCTTCTGGGTGACGATGCGGATCGTCGACGGGTTCACGATCGAGACGGACTCGATCGTGGTGAAGCCGGGGTTCACCACAGTCTTGCCGGGGACGAGGTTGCGGTCCAGCGTGGCCTTGACGTCCTCGGCCGTCAACGGGGTGCCGTCGTGGAACTTGACTCCCTGCCGGAGCGTGAACTCCCAGGTGGTGTCGTTGACCTGCTTCCACGACGTGGCGAGCCCCGGCTGGAGCTTCAGCGCGTTGTCCCAGCGGGTCAGCGTGTCGTAGAGGTTGATGAAGTAGTTGACGGTGAGGACCTGGGTGCTGCGCCCCGGATCCATCGTGGTGGCTTCGGCGGGCTGGCTGATCGTGATCTGGGCGCCCGACTGGGCCAGCGCCGCGGAGGGGAACACGAGGACGAACAGGAGAAAGGCGAGGACGACGCGCATGGCGATCTCTCCTTTGAGTGACTCACCGGCTCGGCGGGGGCAGGATAGACTATTCCGGCCGGTTATGCTCGTCCTCTCGCGCTATCCTCGGGGGCTCCGGTCGGCCGGCGGCGTCCCGGGGCTCACATCATCGAATCGGAGCACCACGCCGTCCTGATCGATCCGCCAGACGACCGCCTCGACCACGCGGGGATGCCAGTGAGGCGGGAGAAAATAGACCCGTCCCCGCACACCTTCCATGAGGCGTTCGGTGAAGCGGACCTTCGCGCCACCCGGGCTCAGATTGATCAGGGGAAGTGGCAGCAGGTGACCTTCGCGCGTCTCGAGGACGATGGGCCAGCGGGCGGTCTCGCGCGCATGGCGCCGCAGCTCCGCCGCCTGCCCTCCTCTCGCCCGCCCACCCACCTCGCTCGGGAGCATGGTGGCTGGGCATACCGCACGCATCGTGCCAGCCCCCGAGTCGGGATAAATCGGTGAGCCCGCGCGAACTTAGCCGCCGCGCTATCTTTGCGCTGAGCACAAGCCTGCTCACCATGGGCGGCCTGTGTTATTGTCTGGCCATGCGCCGAATTAGTCGCTCAGGCATCACCGGAGGGAAGTTTCTGAGCTGACGGTCGGCACATCGCGTCCACGTATCTCACGGCCGTCAGGGTTCCTGGCGGCCGTTTTGTTTCCCAGCTCGCCGGGGACCCGGGTCGTTCTACACCAGACAAGGGGAGGCGAGCATGTTTTCCACGCCGGGACCGCTCGATTTCGTCGCCGTGGCGGCCGCCACGCTGCAGCTCTGGGAGCGCGAGCAGGTCTTCTCGCGTCTCGTGGCCAGGAACCGCGGAGCGCGGCGCTTCTCCTTCCTCGACGGCCCGATCACCGCCAACAACCCGATGGGCATCCACCACGCGTGGGGGCGCACGTTCAAGGACGTGGTCCAGCGCTACCGGGCGCTCTGCGGCTACGACCAGCGATTCCAGAACGGCTTCGACTGCCAGGGACTCTGGGTGGAGGTCGAAGTCGAGAAGACGCTCGGCTTCAACTCGAAGCGGGAGATCGAGTCCTATGGCCTGGAGCGCTTCTCGCGCGCCTGCCGCGAGCGGGTCTTGCACTTCGCCCAGGTCCAGACCGAGCAGTCGAAGAAGCTCGGCCAGTGGATGGACTGGCCCAGCTCCTACTTCACGATGTCCGACACCAACATCGAGTACAACTGGAGCTTTCTGAAGCGCTGCCACGAGCGGGGCTGGCTCTATGCGGGACACCGTCCGATGCCGTGGTGCACTCGCTGCGGCACCTCGATCTCGCAGCACGAGATGCTGGATGCCTACGCCGAGCTCACGCACGAGTCGGTGACCGTCGCCCTCCCGCTCCGGGATCGGCCCGACCACCGGCTGCTCGTGTGGACGACGACGCCGTGGACCCTGCCCGCCAACGTGGCGGTGGCCGTGCACCCCGACCTCGACTACGTCGAATGCGAGCGGGCGGGCACGGTCTACTACGTCGCCGCGGGTCTGCGCCGGGCGCTACCCGGCCCTCGGGGCGCCGCGACGAACCGTCAAGGGCGCCGAGCTCGTCGGGCTGCGATACGTCGGGTCCGTTCGACGATCTACCCGCCCAGCAGGGCATCGAGCACCGCGTGATCCCCTGGGACGAGGTGTCGGCCGAGGACGGCACCGGGCTCGTCCACATCGCGCCGGGCTGCGGATTCGAGGACTTCGACCTCGGCCGCCGGCACGGGCTCCCCGTCGTCGCGCCCGTGGATCCCGAGGGCCGCTACCTGGAAGGCTTCGGCTCCCTCTCGGGCACCGCGGTCCTCGACGCCGTCGCCCCGATCGCCGGCCTCCTGAAGGAGCGTGGCCTGCTCTTCGCGCGGGCTTCGCACCGCCATCGGTATCCCACCTGCTGGCGGTGTGGCCACGAGCTGATCTTTCGCGTCGCGGACGAGTGGTTCCTCAGCGCCACCGAGATCCGGCCGCTGGCCCGGGCCGCCAACGAGCGCGTCACCTGGCTCCCGGCCCACATGCAGCTGCGCATGGACGACTGGCTCGCCAACATGGGCGACTGGTGCATCTCGCGCAAGCGCTACTGGGGCCTGCCCCTGCCCTTCTACCCGTGCGCATGCGGGCGCCTCACCGTGGTCGGCTCGCGCGCAGGAGCTTCGGGAGCTGGCCCTGGACCCGCAGGCAGTGGACGCGGTGCCGGAGCTGCACCGCCCGTGGCTCGACGGCATCGTCATCCGCTGCCCCGCCTGCGCCCAGCCCGTCCCACGCATCCCCGAGGTCGGCGACTGCTGGCTCGACGCGGGCATCGTGCCGTTCTCCACGCTGGGCTATCTCGAGGACCGCGAGCGGTGGGAGCGCTGGTTCCCGGCCGACTTCATCGTCGAGGCGGTGGGCCAGCTCCGCGGGTGGTTCTACGCGCTGCTCTTCATGTCCACCGCCATGGAGGGGGCGAGCCCCTACCGGACCGTGCTGGCGCACGAGCGGGTGCTGGCCGCCGACGGGCGCGAGATGCACAAGAGCTGGGGCAACGCGGTCTGGCTCGACGATACCCTCGAGACGCTGGGCCCCGACGTGATCCGCCACATGTTCGCGTCCCAGGCCGTCACGGAGCCGCTCCGCTTCGGCCTCGAGGCGGCGCGCGACGTCAAGCGGCGGTTCCTGACGTTCTGGAACGTCTACACCCTCTTCGTCACCTACGCGAACCTCGACCGGCCGCCGCTGCCGGGCCCGGACCGCCTCCCGCCGGACGTGGCCCCGCTCGAGCAGTGGCTGCTGAGCCGGCTGCAGGCCACCATCGCCGAGGTGCGGCTGGCCTTCGACACCTATCAGATCCGCCGCGCGGTCACCGCCGTGGACGCCTTCGTCCACGACGATCTGTCGAACTGGTACGTGCGGCGCCGGCGCCGCGAGTTCTGGAAGGGCGTGCTCGACCGCGAGAAGGAGGCCGCGTTCCAGGTCCTCCACCACGTGCTGGTGCGAGTGTGCCAGCTCCTCGCGCCGGTCATGCCGTTCATCACCGAGCACGTCTACCAGAACCTGGTGCGCGCGGTGTCGCCCGAGGCGCCCGTCAGCCTCCACCTCCTGCCCTTCCCGGCGCCCGATCCGGGCCGTGCGCGGCCCGACCTGGAAGCCGCCGTCGTGGCGGCCCGGCGGGTGCTCAAGGTCGGCCTGGCGGCCCGCAACGCCGCCCGCCTCAAGGTCCGGAAGCCCCTCGGCCGGGCTCTCCTGGTGGCGCCCCCCGACGTGGAGCGCGCGGTGCGGGCCTTCGAGCCGGACATCCTCGATGAGCTGAACGTCGAGCGCCTCGAAACCGTGGCGAGCCTCGACGGGCACGTCACCATCTCAGTGGAGCTCGACATCGACGACACCTCGGCGCTGCCGCCGAATGCGGTGCCCGCCCTCCGCGCCGCCCTGGCGGAGCGCCCGGGATCCATCATCCGCGACACGTTGCTCGCTGCCGGCCACCTCACCGTTCCGGTGGGGGACGTCGAGGTCAGGCTCGGATGGGCGGATCTCACCTTCACGGTGGAGGGCCGAGAGGGCTTCGCGGCCGCCGGGGACCGGGACGTGATCGTCGCGCTCGACGCCACGATGACGCCGGACCTCCGGCGGAAGGCCGTGGCGCGCCATCTGGTCCACCAGATCCAGATGATGCGCAAGGAGGCCCGGCTCAATGTCGACGATCGCATCCGCGTCGCGGTCGACGCTCACGGCGAGGTCGCGGAGGCGATCGAGGAGCACTCGCCCTACATCCGTGGCGAGACCCTCGCCGTGGAGCTGCGCTGCGGGGTCCCGCCCGGCGACTGGATGGTGCGAGAGGTCGACCTCGAGGCGGCGCGTGTTCACGTCGCCGTCCGTCGCGCGTGAGAGGAGGAGCCGCCGGCGGGAGCCCGCGTCAGGGTAGCGGCTTGGACACCGTCGTCTTCGTCGACCCGTCGCTCTGCGTCAGGACGAGCGCACGCCGTCCGTCACCCTCGTGGACCCACCCCTGCCCCGTGGCGACCCGCCCCTGGCCCATCATCTCGTTGTACTGGTACGTGAGGGAGCCGTCCGAGACCAGCGCCATCTGCCCGGTCGTCCGGAATCCCTTGGGGTCGCCCACGACGAGCTCGAAGGATCCATTGGGATGCAGCACGAGCCGGACCGAGCGGTTGAGCTCGCTCGCCTCGTTCATGGTGCCGGAGTAGGTCCCGGCCAGGTTCCGGAAGTCGCTCACCGCCACGCGGTTGGGCGGCACCGTGGGGGCACACGCGGCCACCGTCATTGCGATCAAGCCGAACGCCAGCTGTCGAATCCTCATCGTCGGGCCTCCTCTGAGCAATCCATGTGCCGTCACTGGAGAGCCAGAAAACGGCGTGCACGAAGGCGAAGTGCGTGACCGAAGGCCCGACGACCGGGTAGCTCTTACCGGAACGGGGCGTTCTTTCTTCCCGCCAGGTCCGACAGAGGGCTAGAGGGCGGAGCCGGGCGTGGGCGCGGCGGGATCGAGGAGCCCGGCGTCCTTGAGGTCTGCCCACAACCCGGCCGGGATGGGTCGCTCGATCAGGGCCACGTTCTCCTCGACCTCGCCAATCGAGCGGGCGCCGGGGATCACCGAGACGATGGCCGGATGGGCGAGCACGAACTGGAGCGCGGCCGCGCGCAGGTCCACTCCGTGGCGCGCGCACACCGCGGCGATGCGCCGGGCCTTGTCCATCATCTCCGCGTCGGCCGGCCGGTAGTTGTACGTCGCGCCCTCGCGCGGCCCCACCGCGAGAATCCCACTGTTGTAGGGACCGCCCGCGACGACCGAGATCCCGCGCTCCAGGCAGTAGGGCAAGAACTCCGGGAGCGCGCTCTGGTCGAGCAGCGTGTAACGCCCCGCGAGCAGGAAGCAGTCACAGAAGCCGCGCCGCGCGAAGTCCAGCTCCATCTGCCACTGGTTCATCCCGGCGCCGATGGCTTTCACCCGCCCCTCCGCGCGCAGCTCCATCAGCACGGGGAACGCCTCCGCCACGGCCTGCGCGTGGTGGTCGTCCGGATCGTGCACGAAGAGGATGTCCACCCGCTCGAGCCCCAGGCGCTCCAGCGACGCCTCGAACGAGGCGCGCGCGCCGGCCGCGCTGAAGTCGAACGCCCACGTTGGCTGCGCGCCGGGCGCGCCGGGCCGCAGCACGCGCCCGACCTTGGTCGACAGCACGAAGCTTTCCCGCGGCACCCCGCGCAGCGCCCGGCCGTAGCGCGCCTCGCTCTGCCCGACCCCGTACATCGGAGCGGTGTCGAGATAGCTGAGCCCGAGCGCGAGGCTCCGGCGGATGAGCGCCACGCCCTCGTCCTCCGGCGTGGGGCGCTCCGGGTCAGTGGCGGGCGGCGCCCCGGAGAGCGCCACCCCGCCAAGCCCCAGCCGCGAGACGCGCAGGCCGGTGCGCCCGATCTCGGCGGTGTCGGTGGCGCGGGAACGCGGTGATGGCGAGGTCATGGGGGCGTGTGCACGGCGATACTGGGTGGGCCCGCCGGAGTTGTCAAGCCGCGGGGACCCCAGGCGCGTCCGCGGGACACGTCTTGACTGCCCGGCAGCCGCCGGTGCACGATCGGTGGCGAATGAGCAGGCCGCTCTCGCCTTGAGCAGCACGACGCTGCTCTGCTTCATCAGCTTCTGTAGCTGCTTCTCCATGGGCGCCTTCAGCCCACTGCTGCCCGAGATCGGCCGCGCCGGCGCGCTGGCCGACTGGCAGCTCGGCGTCGTCGCCGGAGCGCTGGGCTTCGCCCGCATGGCCACCGCAATCCCCGCCGGCTGGCTGGCCGGCCGCTACCTCGGCACCACCCTCTGCGCGGGGCCCGCGCTCATGCTCGCCGGCACCGTCTTGCTCGCGGCGTCCCCGTCGTTCTGGGTGCTGGTGCTCGGACGGCTGGTCCTGGGCTCCGCCTACACCCTCTTCACCGTGAGTGGGCTCATCGCGGTGCTGCTCGACGACCGGGGACCCGGGGCTTCCATGCGCCTGAACATCTTCGAGTTCTCCGCGATGATCGGTGTCCTGGGCGGGCTCGGGCTCGTCGGGCTGCTGCCCGGCCACTGGGGCTGGAGTCTTTCGCTGCTCATCACCTCGTCCCCCCTGCTCCTGATCCTCGCCGCGGCCCCCAGCATCCGCCGGCGCTTCCCCGATGCCTCGAGAACGCCGAAGACGCACGTGTCGCCGACTGCGGATCCAGGCCGCGAGGATCGGATGTCGGGCACGCTGTGGGCGATGTTCACGGTGGGTATCGTCCTCGCCCTGTCGTGGTCCGCCGTCAGTCAGTTCCTCCTGCCGCTAAGGGGGACGCGCGAGTTCGGCCTGGATCGGGGCGGCGTCTCCGGCCTGCTCATGCTCGCCCAGGTCGTGGATATCGTCGCCCTGCTGCCCGTGGGGCGGCTCGCCGACGGCCTGGGGCGGACGCCCGTCCTCGGATTCGTCATCGTCGTGCTCGGTCTGGGCACGGCGGCGATCGGGCTGGGGTCGTTCCCCTGGTTCGTGGCGGGCTGCGCCTGCTTCGGGTTCGGCCTCGCGGGCTGGATGCTCCCGGTCGGCGTGATCCGCGAGCACACGCGCGCCGAGCACCTGGCGTGGCGGATGGGCCTGTACCGCGTCGGCGTCGACGCCGCGATGTTCTTCGGCCCGTTCGCGAGCGGCCTCCTGGGCGAGGAGAACGCACGGATCTTCGTCACCGCGGTGGGCGGCCTGGCCCTCGTCGTCGGGGGGCGCCTGCTCCTCGCGCCGAGCGGCCGCCGCGCCGCCGAGGCCTAGGCGCAGGCGCCCTCAGATCCCCGACCCCGCTCAGCCCTTGGCGTACTCGTCGTGGCGCCGCCACCAGACGGCCGTCTCGTTGCGGCCCTTGGGAGCGCGGTCGAGCCACTGGTACATGCCCCAGAGGCCGTCCACTCCGCGCGCATAGGTGGAATAGGTGTGATAGACGACGCCGTCCTCGAGCATGAATGCGCTCATGCCCGGCCTCTCGCGCGTGTACGTGGCCACGTCGGTTCCGGACATGGCCGCGAACTGGTCGGCCCGTCGGGTGTCGAGCGCGAGGGAATCTCGGCTCCCTCAGCGCGGCGCGGCTGCAACGCCGGCTCGCGCCGGTAGTTGTATTCGATGCCCCTTCGCGCTGTTGCTCCTCGGTGAACGAGACGGTGAAGTCGAGGTTGAAGTCGCTGCTGGACGAGGATGCCCACGGGAACGTCCACCCCATCCGCCGCTTGTACGCCTGCAGCTTCGCGAGCGATGCCCGCGACACCGCCCAGAGCATGACGTCGTGGTTGGCCAGGTGCACGGCGAACCCGTTGAACCCGTCCGCGATCGCCGAGCAGGACGGACAGCCCGCCTTGTAATCGGGCCCGAACATGAAGTGGTACACGAGGAGCTGCGAGCGCCCCCGGAAGAGGTCCGCCAGCGAGGCGCTCCCCTCGTCGGTCTCGAATCCATACTCCTTGTCGATCCGGACCCATGGCAGTTCCTGCCGTCGCCGCGCCACCTCGTCGCTGCGCCGCGTGAGCTCCTTCTCCGCCTGGAGCAGCTCGAGCCGCGCGGCGAGCCACTCCTTACGTGTCCCGGTCACGTGCTTCGTCATCGCTCGTCCCTCCTCTCGGTTGTCGTCACCGATTCGTGTTGAGCGCGTCGTCCGCGCAGCAATCTGGCGGCCAGATAGGTCGTGATCCCGCCGGCCGACACTCCGCCGGCGACGTAGAGCCCCACCGTGGCCAGGCACACTGGACACATCGCGACCTCCTTTCTCCCGCGTCAGGGCTTGCGCACGGCGCGCACCTTGCCGCTGGTGCCGCCGCCGCAGTAGAAGACACCGGCGCCGTCGGCCTCGAGGCCGCTGACACGGTGACGCCGGCCGGCATCTCGAGGCGCTCGAGGACCTTCGCCCGTCTCCGGATCGACGCGGCGAAGCTCGCTGCGCTCGTCCTCCATGGTGGCGTGCCAGAGCTCGCCGTTGACCCAGGAGACGCCGGTCACGAAACGATCCGATTCGATCGTGCGCAGGATGGCGCCGGTCTCGGCGTCGATCTGGTGGATCTTGCGGGCGCGGTACTCGCCGACCCAGAGCGTCCCCTCGGCCCAGGTCAGGCCCGAGTCGCGGCCCGTGGGCCGGCGCCGGGATGGTGGCGACGACCTGGCCCGAGCGCGGGTCGATCTTCTGGATCCGGTCGCCGGCGAGCTGCCAGAGGTATTCGCCGTCGAAGGCGGTGCCGGCGTCGCGCGGCGACGGCGAGCTCGCGGACCAGCTCGCCGCTCGTCCGGATCGAGCGCGACGATGCTCTCGCCGCGGGCGAACCAGACGTGCGCACCGTCGAACGTCACGCCGTGGACCTGGTCCATCCCCGGATAGGGGCCGTACTCGCGGAGGATCTCCGCCTGCTTGGTCTTGCTTTCGCGTCGTTGCCATGACCCCAGACTACCCAACCGGCAGCGCGCCCGGGAGTAACAAGGTTGTCGCGAATCCGCCGAGCGCCGGCGCGAGCCAGCGGCGGGATCGGCCGCGGCCGACGGCGCGCACCGCCGCCGCCTCCTCGAGCTGGCGCAGCGCGCGCTGGACGGTTCGCTGGCTCGAGCCGAGCGCACGCGCGAGCGCCGAGGTCGACCACGACTCGCCGCCCTCCAGCAGGGCGAGGATAGCGCCGGCGGGACCGTCGATCGGCGGAGCCAGCACGACGACGGCCGCGGCCGCCGACCGGGGACGAGCGCGAAGCCGCGCGGGGTCGCCTCGATGCGGGCGAGCGGGCGCAGGGCGGCGCGCAGGCGGCCGAGCTCGACGCGCAGCCGGGCGCGGTGCGACTCGTTGACGGCGCGCGCCTCGAAGGCGCGCTCGATGAGTCGATCGCGCGGCACGTCGGCCGGCCAGGCCTCGGCGAGCGCGCCGACGAGCGCGAACAGGACGGGGCGTCCGGCGAGCGGGACGCAGCGAGCGGGGCCGCGAACCGCGCGCCGGCAGGCGTCGACGATGAGGTCGCCGGACGCGAACAGGGCCTCGACCTCGTCGAGGCGGACCGGGCGAACCACCCCGCCGCGGATCAGGCGCGCCGACGGCGCCGACAGCGCACGCCGGGCCCGGCCGACCTCGGCGATCAAGGCCGGGATGCCGGCGGCGACGGCGGCAGCGTGGGCGCGGCCGAGCGCGGCGGCGGCGTCCGCGACCCGGACGCGGCGGAGCGCGAGCTCGGCGCGGGTGAGCTCGGCGCGGGCCGCGAGCGGCGGCGGCACGCCGCCAGCGGCCACATCGACCGCGGCCAGCGTCTCGCTCGGCGGCCTCCAGCTCGCCGACGAGGAGATGGCGGCGGGCGCCGACGAGGCGGGCGTACAGCGCGTTCGCGTGATCGCCCAGCGCATCGAGCGGCGCGCGCGGCCGCTTCGAGCGCGCGCACCGGCCGGCTCAGGTCGCGCGCGGCGAGCGCGACCTCGGCCTCGGCGACCTGGCAGCGCGCCTGGGCGAGGCGCTCGCGGGCGCCGAAGCCGCGCGCGGCGCGCCGCAGGAGCTTGCGCGCCCGGCTCGTAGTCGCCGAGCTGGGCCATCGCGATGCCGCGCAGGGCGAGCGCCGGCGGGTCGTCGCGCAGCGCGACGCGCTTGAGGGCACCGAGAGGATCACCGGCTGCCAGCGCGTGCGCGGCCGAGGCGACGAGGGAATCCATGGATCGGAGGATACAGACCTGCGCTCGTGCGCGGGCCGGAGTCTTCCCCGCCGCGCACGGGCTCTACCGATCGTCGTTGCGGTCGCCGGACCTCACGGTCCTTGTAGCGAGAACGTCTCCTATCACAGCCGGCCCGCGGAAGTGACGTATGTCGACCAGTTGCCGAACGTGGAATTGAACATGAGCGTGCGCTTGCCGGGTCCCGCGTAGTACTTGACCGTGCCGCTCGCGGCGCCGGGAGCCGTCACGTCGAAGGTCGCGGCCCCGCCGCTCACCATCACCTTCCCCCACTGCCAGTTCGCGCCCCACTGGGCGACATAGCTCCCGTCAGGGTGAATCGTGATCCAGTACAGCTCTTCCGGCCCATTGAACCCGAGCGTGATGGTTCCCTGCCATCTGCCCTCGATCTCGCTGATGCCCGTGATCGGCGTCGACGAGGCTGGCTCCTTGCCGGATCTCGAGCGAGGTGCGGGCCTGACGCGAGAGGTGAGCGATGAATCTCCGAGTGGCATTGGTCGTCGTCCTGTTCGCGGGGTGCGCGTCCGCGTCATCGCCGCCTCCATCTCGGCGTCCCGAGTCCATGGGACCATGGTCCTACCCGGTCGACCAGGGTCGGTCCTTCCGTCCGACGAAGTAGACTACCTCCTCCGAGACGGCGAGCGGACAGGGGCCAACCCGCCCAGAAGGCGTACGTACGGTGACCCTGCCATCTCTGCTACGCTCGCCCTGTCCGGTGTGCAAGAGCGGCCGCTCCGCCAGGTCCTGAAAAGTGCCCCCTGAGTCTCGCCTTTCAGCAGAAAGTGAGGTGCTGCGGTGACCCGGTTCCGTCATCCCATCGCTTTCGCCCTGACCACGGTCGCGGTCTTCATGACCCTGTCTTCCGCGGCCGCCCAGTCTACCCAGCCACCGCGCACCCCGGTACCCGTCCAGGCACAGATTCAGAAGAGCGCCGAACTGCAGCGGCAGGCCCTGCAGAACCTGACCGACCGCCAGAGGGCCGAGGGCCTGATCAACAACGCCTACGCCGAGCTCGACGCCGCCCTATCCACCATGATCATCAAGGCCTCGAACGCAAAGTTCCAGGACCCGCTCTTCGAGATGCAGAAAAAGAGAGCGGAGCAGGCGCTCGCGCTCCTGCAGGTGGCCCGCGATGTGCTCCACAGCAACCGGCAGGACCAACCCAAGGATCAGGATAAGGTGCGCAACAACCTAGAGCAGGCCCTGCGCCTCACCAGCACGCTCGCCTATTGATCTGCATGCCGAGATCCTCCCAGCCGAGACGCGAGTCATCTATGACGCGTCGAGCATTTCTGAGCGCCCTGAGTGGCAGCCTCCTCGCCGCGCCGCTCGCCGCCGACGGGCAGCCGGTGGGGAAGGTCTACCGGATCGGACTTCTCCGGGCTGGCGAGCCGCCGAAATTCTGGATCGACGAGTTCCGGGAAGGTCTCCGCGAGCTGGGATACGTCGAGGGCCAGAACCTGGTCATCGAATTCCGGATCGGACCGCTCGACCAGCTGCCGCAGCTCGCCGAAGACCTGGTCCGGTCGAGGGTCGATGTCATCGTGGCTTCGGCCTCGTCCGCGGGAATGGCCGCCAAAAACGCGACGACGTCCATCCCCATCGTCTTCACGACCCTGAGCCATCCGGTGGAGATCGGGCTCATCAAGAGCCTGGCACGCCCCGGCGGCAACATCACCGGCGTGACGGTCAACGCCGGCACGACGGTCACCAAGCGGCTGGAGCTCCTCCGAGAGCTTGTTCCGCGCCTCAAGCAGGTCGCTGTACTCGTGCATCCCGCGCATCCAACCGATCCAGTGCAGCGGAAAGAGATGGAGGAAGCCGCACGGGCCCTGGGGCTACAGCTCAAGCCGACCGCGGTGAGGGCTCCGGAAGACTTCGAAGCCGCCTTCAAGGCCGTAAGTGGCGCGGGCGCCCTGCTCAACATCGACACGCCCCTGTTCACGACGTACCGGACGCAGTTCGTCGAGCTGGCGGCCCGGAACCGGCTTCCGGCGATCTGGTCGAACGGGATCATCGTGGAAGCCGGTGGCCTCATGTCGTACGGCACCTACATCCCGGCGTTGTTTCGGCGCGCCGCCATCTACGTGGACAAGGTCTTGAAGGGCGCCAGACCGGGCGATCTCCCTGTCGAGCAACCCACCAGATTCGAGCTCGTCATCAACCTCAAGACCGCGAAGGCCCTCGGCCTGACCGTCCCGCCCTCGCTCCTGCAGCGGGCGGATCAGGTGATCGAGTGATGGATCGGCGCACCTTACTCAGCACCTTGACTGGTGGCCTCCTCGCCGTGCCGCTCGCCGCCCTGGCGCAGCAGCCGACGCGCATGTACCGCATCGGTGTTCTCAACGCCGACTCGCGAGAAACCGCAGCCGCGCCGCGCTTCCTGGTCGAGCAGCTCGCTCACCTGGGCTATGTCGAGGGACAGAACCTCACGATCGAATGGCGCATTGCCGATGGAGATACCGAACGCCTGCCGGGTCTGGCCGCCGATCTCGCTCGGCTCAACGTTGCGGTCATCCTGACCGCGTTCATGGCGGAGGTCCTCGCGGCCAAGCAGGCGACCAGGTCCATTCCCGTGGTCATGATGGCCTCTGCAGATCCAGTCGCCAACGGCCTCGTGGCGAGCCTCGCGCGCCCAGGCGGGAACGTGACCGGGAGGACCATTCAGCCACCGGAGTTTGGCGGCAAGCTCGTGGCCTTGCTCAAGGAGGCGGTTCCCCAGCTCTCCCGGTTGGCGGTCGGCTGGGACCCTGCCTTTCCGGGCTTCAGGGCCTTCTACCAGCATTCAGAAGTCGCGGCCCGGGCACTGGGGATCGCGCTCCATTCCGTCGAGCTGCGAAGGCCGAATGATGTCGCCACGGCCCTGGCGCAGATCACGCGGGCCCGAGCGAATGGCCTCACCGTGTGGCCGACCCACGCCACGATCATGCACATGGGGCGGATCATGACGTTTGCAGAGCAGAACCATCTGCCGACCATATTCCCGGTCCCGCGGCTCGTGCGCAGCGGCGACGGCCTGATGGCATACGGCACCAGTACCGAGGAACAGTACCGGCAGGCCGCGACGTTCGTCGACAAGATCCTCAAGGGCGCCAAGCCTGCCGACCTGCCGGTCGAGCAACCCACGAAGTTCGAGCTGGTCATCAGCTTGCGCACCGCGCGGGCTCTTGGGCTTACGATCCCGCCGTCGCTCCTGCAGCGGGCGGATCAGGTGATCGAGTGATGGATCGGCGCACCTTCCTAGGAACAGTCGCCGGCGGTCTCCTCGCCGCGCCGCTCGCCGTCGACGCGCAGCCGGCGGCGAAGGTCTACCGGATCGGTATGCTCGAGAGAACCTCCCAGGCCATCAATGCGGCCAACCTCGATGCCTTCCGGCGAGGCCTGCGGGATGCTGGGTACGTCGAGGGGAAGAACCTCGTCATCGAGTACCGCTCGGCCGAGGGCCGAGACGACCGATTCCCTGACCTAGCGACTGAGCTGGTTCGACTGAAGGTCGACCTGATCGTGACGAGGGGAACGCCAGCCGCCCTGGCGGCGAAGAACGCTACGCAAGCGATTCCGGTGATCATCACGGGGCTTGCCGATCCAGTAGGGCAGGGCGTCGTCGCCAGCCTCGCCCGCCCGGGTGGGAATATCACGGGCGTGAGCGCCATTGTCACGGAAATCTATTCGAAACGGGTCGAGCTGCTCCGCGAGCTGGCTCCGAGAGTATCTCGGATCGCGGCCATCTTGAACATGAGTAACCCGTCCATCCCGGCGGCATGGAAGGAAATCGAGAGGGCGGCGCAATCCCTCGGTATCCAGGCGCAGCTTGTCGACGTGCGAAAGCCGGACGACCTGGGGCCAGCCTTCGATGGCGCGATGAGGCAGCGCGCCGACGCGGCCGTCGTGGGGCTCGACACTCTCACCCAGGCCAACCAGCGTCTCATCGTTGACCTTGCAGCAAGGCATCGGTTGCCGGCGGTATATGCGTCCGCCGAGTTTGCCGGGGGACTGATCATCTACGGAGTGAACTATCCTGACCACTATCGTCGCGCGGCGAGCTTCGCGGAGAGGATCTTCAAGGGCGCCCAGCCGGGAGACCTGCCGGTCGAGCGCCCGACGAAGTTCGAGCTGGTCATCAACCTCAAGACCGCCAAGGCCCTCGGCCTGACGATCCCGCCGTCGCTCCTGCAGCGGGCGGATCAGGTGATCGAGTGATGGACGCCCGACGACCGTCACGCCGACTGACGAAGATGATCCGTCAGCGACGTTTGACGGGCGGCGGTCTGACGGTAAACCATTGGATCGTCGAGGGCGTCACACTGGCTCAGGACTTGCTTCTTTCTCCGGCGCGCTAGACGCACAAGGTTGGAGAATGCCCTAGTGAACCTCGACTACTCGATCAATGCGACCTTCTCGCTACTGAACTGGCTGTTCTTCCACACGATCTACGGAATGCTAGGGGTCGCCATACTCGTCTACCTGCTGTTCCGCGACCTGAGGAAAACATTCCCAAGATTCCCAGAGCCCGCTCTTGTCGCTGGCCTCGTATTCCTCGCTGGAGTCGGCACCCTACCCAGCATTCCCCGTTACCAGTTTCATAACGAGATGCTAAAGCTGACGCTACGGATCGAAGACACCGGTGGTGGTGGCCCCGGCCCCTCCAGGGTTGCGAGTACGTCGAGATGGAGATCAATGACGGAACCACTAACGTGGGTGAACCCGCCAATAGGTGCTGTGACGCTCATCTCGCCCCATTCGTCTCACGTAGTGGGCGACGGCCGGATCGGCCTCGCTCCTTTCGAGAACCGTTTTTTCGAGTGGACCATGAAGTACGGGGAGAAACCGGCCGAATCGATGGTGGTCGCCGATTGCGTCCAGTCCACCATCAGGTATACACGACCGGACGAGTCGGGGGTCCTCCTCCGCCCCGTGACGCCCTCGCCGGTGAAGATGGCAGCCCGGGAACAGGGTTGGTATTGTGCGCACGACTGGTCACGGGAGAGGGAAGCCTTGCTGCGGATGTATCGTCCGGTCCCGTCCAGCCGTTCACCCCGGGGGCTTGGGACCTCGCAACGCTAGACTGGGCTGTTCTCCTCGCTCTCCCTCCGTCCGCCGGTCAGTACCGTCCGCCGAGCTTGCGGTGGTCCCAGCTGACTACCTTTTCCGGAACGATCTTGAGCACCACGCGCTTCGACGCGCTGGCCACCGCTCCCGGCTGGACCGGAGACGCACTCGCTTGCGCCCCCGCCCGCGCCTCGAACGCCGCCCTGACGCTGGTTTCGTCCTCGAGGACCTCGCAGCGCCCCCGGATCATCACGCCCCGCAGCTCGGCGTACTCGTCGCCGGCCTCGATCATCAACGCCACCTTGGGATTCCGGCGGATGTTGACGACCTTCTGCGCCTTCCCGTACGAGGTCATGTAGAAAGCGCCGTCCCGCGCGAAGTAGTTCATGGCCACGACATGGGGGAAGCCGTCCTTGTCGATGGTGGCCAGGGCGGCCTTCTTGCGTTCCCGGAAGAACGCGGCCTGCTCGTCGGGGCTCAGCCGGATCTGCTGTCGTCGGTCGGTCGCCATTCGTGCCCGTCTCCTCTCACGCGTGCATCAGCCCGCGCCGCTGTCAATCTCATCCAGTAACGGGCAAGTATCTCGCCAAAAAGCGCTTGGCTTCGTCGAAGCTCTGCTTCGCCGCATCCTCAGCATAGCCAGGGTGGGTGCGCACGGCAAAGCCGTGGCGGGCCGCGTCGTAGAACACGAAGGTGCAGACCTTGCCGAGGGCCCGCATCCGCGCCTCCATCCGACGCATGTCCGCCATGGGCGCCCGCTCGTCCTCCGTACCGTGCAGGACCAGCATGGGGACGCTCACGCCCTCGGCGAGATCGTAGGGCTCGGCGCCCGGCTGAGCCCCCGCCGGTCGGAAGGCGAAGCCGTGGAAGACGACGATCACGCGGATCTCCGCGTGCGCTCGGGCCGCCATCAGCGCGTGCACCCCACCCCGACAGAAGCCGAAGACGGCCAGTCTCTTGAGATCGGCCTGTCCGACCGATCCCAGGAAGGACATCGCTCCCCGCAGATCGGAATACACGGGCTCATCCGTCGGGTCGGTCCCGCGAACCTTCCAGCCGTGTACCAGGGCCACATAGCCCCACTCGGCGAGGCGCCGGGCAATCTCCGTGTACCCGTCGTCCGGTCCAGCCACGCCCCGGAGGATCAACACGACCGGATGGGGCCCGTCGCCGTCCGGGGTGGCCAGGTACGACGGGACGCGCGTCTCCCCGTCTCCGCTCGTGAACGTCACCGACTCCAGCCGCACGGTCATGACCGACCTCCCGCCTTCGCGATACACACAGGGGGTTACGCTCGCGCAGCCAACGCAATGCTGCGCTGGGCACGTCGGGACCGTTGTACGGCGGACCAGGCCGCGAATGCAACCTCGACATTCTCAAGGGTGGCGACGACCTCCCGCTCTCGCTCCTCGCAGCGCTTTGACGCGCCCCGTGTCGCTGTGCCAGGATTGCCGCGGGAGGCACGGCCCGCCATGACCCACCAGCTGCCACGCGTTCACGAGATGGAGCATCACGCGGCCGACTGGGCGACGACACGGCCCGTGGTCGCGGGGACGCAGGGCGTCGTCGTCACCGGACACCCGCTGGTGTCCATCACCGGCATGCGCATGCTCCTGTCTGGCGGCAATGCCGTCGACGCGGCGGTGGCGGCCGGCTTCGCCGCGGCCGTCGTGGAGCCGACCGCGTCCTACACGCTGTGCGGCGAGTGCGTGGCGCTCGTGTACGACGGCCGCGCGCGCGAGACGGTCGCGGTCAGTGGCCAGGGCGTCGCGCCGAAGCTGGCGACGACGGCCTTCTTCCGCGGGCGGGGCCTCGATCGCATTCCGACCGGCCCGGGCGCGGACGCCCACCTGTCGTTCACCGTGCCGGGCGCCGTCGACGCCTACCTGACGCTGCTCGAGACCAGGGGCACCCGGACGCTCGCCGAGGTGCTCGCGCCTGCCGTCCACTACGCGCGCCGCGGCTTCCCGATGTACGAGTACATGCACCGCATGCTGGCCATCCCCGAGAGCCGCACGCAGTTCGACCTGTACCCGCCGGGCGGGACCGACGTCTTCTATCCCGGCGGCCGCGTGCCCGAGGTCGGCGAGCTGTTCCAGCAGCCGGCGCTCGCCGCGACGCTGGAGCGACTCGTAGAGGCCGACGCGTCGGCCCGCGGGCATCGAGTCGCGGGCATCGCCGCCGCGCGCGAGCGGTTCTATCGCGGCGACATCGCCGCGACGATCGGCGGCTTCTCCGAGCGCGTGGGCGGCCTGCTCCGCGCAGGCGACCTGGCCGCCTACCGCACGCGACTGGAAGCGCCGGTCTCGGTCGCGTTCGCCGGACGCGAGATCCTCGGCCAGGGTCCGTGGACCCAGGCGCCCGTGCTCATGCAGGCCCTCGCCATGCTGGCAACGTTCGACCTGCGCGGGATGGGCCACAACTCCTCGCGCTACATTCACGTCGTGACCGAGGTGCTGAAGCTCGCGTTCGCCGACCGCGAGCGCCACTACGGCGACGCCCCCGTCCCGCTCGCGGACCTGCTGGCGCCGGCGTACGCACGCGAGCGGGCGGCCCTGATCCGCATGGACCGGGCGATGCCCGAAGCGCCCGCGCCCGGCGACCCGCTCCACACCGGCTCGGTCGTGGTGGGCGCACGCACGCACGCGGGCGTGGCCTCCCCATCGGCGGGCGACGTGGCGCCGGCCGCCGATGGCACGACGCACATCGCGGCCATCGATCGCGACGGCACCATGATCTGCCTGACGCCGAGCGGCGGCGTGTTCCGGAAGTCCGCGTTCGTGCCGGAGCTGGGCTGCACGCTCAGCACGCGCAGCGAGATGTTCGTGCTGGAGGACGGTCATCCCAACGCCCTGATGCCGGGCAAGCGCCCCCGCACGACGCTGATCAGCTACCTGATCTCCAAAGACGGCGTGCCGGTGACGACGGTCGGCTGCCCAGGCGGCGACGACCAGGCGCAGGCAGATTTACAGATCGTGCTGAACCTGCTCGTCTGGGGGATGAATCCCCAGCAGGCCGTCGAGGCTCCGCGCTTCTCGACGCAGACGCTCGTGAACTCGTTCTGGCCGCGCGTGTACCGGCCCGGTCAGCTCAACGTGGAGGCGGGGATTCCCGAGCGCACCCGCGGAGAGCTGCGCGCGCTCGGTCACGCCGTGTCCGAGATCGGCGCGTGCGGCGTCGGCGCCGTGGTGACGAGCCGGGATCCGGAGACGGGCGTGCTGTCCGCCGGCGCGGATCCGCGCCGCCCGACCTACGCCCTGGCCTGGTAGCGCACGCCGAGCGGCATTGTCGGGCGGCCGCGCGCGGTGATTCATTGAATCCTCGCCGCCTCGCCGTCGTACTGCTCGCCGTGTGCGCGATCGCGCTCCCGTTCCTGTTGTGGGGCTTCCGGACTCACCAGCTTGCCTTTGCCGCAACGCACGCGATCGCCATCCTCGGCCTCAACCTGATCGCGGGCCAGGCGGGGCTGATCTCGCTTGGACATGGCGCGTTCTACGGACTGGGTGCGTACACCCTGGCGGTGATGATGCGCCATGGAAGCATGTCCGCCTACGCGGGAATCCTCGCCGCCGCGCTCGTGTGCCTGGTCGCCGGGTACCTGTTCGGGCGTGTAGTGGCGCGGCTCGCCGGCTTCCACCTCGCCCTGACCACGTTCGCCCTGGCCCTGGCGCTGCCGCAGACGCTCAAGTCGAGCTATCTGAGCCCCTGGACGGGCGGCGTGCAGGGACTCTACCTGGATCGGCCCAGCGCGCCGCTCGGCCTGCCCGTGAGCCAGGATCAGTGGTGGTACTTCGTGACCCTTGGCATCCTCGCCCTGTTGCTGTGGATGGCGCGGAACCTGGTTGCCGGCCGCACGGGCCGAGCCATCCGGGCCATGCGCGACCATCCGATCGCCGCCCAGGCCCTCGGGATCGACGTCGTCCAGTGCACCGCGCTGACCTTCGCGGTGGGGGCGGCGTACGCGGGTGTTGCTGGCGCACTCGCGGCGCTGCTCCTCGACTTCATCGCGCCCGAGAGCTTCACATACTGGCTCTCGATCCTCTTGCTGGTGGGCTCAGTGTTCGGCGGCATGACATCGGTCTGGGGCGCCGTGGTCGGAGGACTCTTCCTTCAGTTCTGGCCCGACATCGCCGGCATGGTTTCCCGCGATCTGGTGCTCACGGTATTCGGAGCGCTCCTCGTGCTCTCGATGCGGTTCATGCCCGGGGGCGTCGCCGAGATGGTGGCGACGCGGCGGGCCGGCCAGCGGCCATGACATTCACGCCGCGCGAATGGTCGGATCTAGAGTACGAGGGGGAGGCGACGCCCGGCCGCCTCCTGGCGGACACGTTCGGCAGTGCCACCGCGCGTTCCGGCTGCTCGGCCGGGGGCTCTAAGGGGCCCGGCCGAGCACCGCCGAGTACGAGGCGCCGTCGTTCAGCCGGACATCCACGATGAGCACCTGCTTCCCCCCCGATCGTAGAGGGTATACACGCTCGTGCCCCGGGGACTCTCGCCGACGAGCTTGCCGTCCTTCACCGACAAATTGCCCTTGCCGGTCAAGACTCCGATCTGGCGGGCGCTGCTGAAATCGTAGGTCCCATCCTGGTCGATCGTCACCCGAACCCAGTCCTCCCGCGGGTTCGTATCTCTCGCCAGGGTGCCGGCCCACTGGCCGGCCACGCTCTTTACTTCGGTCACCGGGACCATGACCGACCCAGGGCCAGCGGGGCCGCCCGCACACGCCGCGAAGACAGCGGAGACGACTACCAACCCGATCATCGCGACGGCTCGGGCGCCCGCCACAGCCCGCCGGCGGCCCGCTGGCATCGGCGGTGTCATTTACTGCTTCGTCAGCTGGAAGTTGTACGGCCCGTCGTTGTCACGTCCAACGCCCGATATCATCTGCTTCCCGTCTTTCTTGGTGAGAGTCAGCTCCGCTCGTCCAGTGCCGGCGGTCGTCGCCCCGGTACCATACAAGAGGTGGCCGTCAGCCATGAGCTTGCCGCCCTCCATCTTGATGGTGCCCGTCCCGTTTTGACCGCCCCACTTGCTCGCGTACGTACCGTCCGGCTTGACAGTGACCTCGAGGGGGACGTTGGAACCCCTCGTGGGTGAAGCATAGCCGGACCACTTACCGGCCAGGCTCTTGATATCTGCCGGAGCTGCCTGTTGAGCCGAGACGTACGCCGCCGCGAACACGACGAACATCAACGTAAAGCCAAGAACTGTTCTCGCCGTCCGCATTCCCATTTTTGTCCTCCTCTTCAAGTGATGTTGGGTTCGGGCTCCGTCGAAACGCTATCTGTGTCCACGGCACCGTGCTATGGGACTTTGGTCTTATGCCCCGTCGGGGCGCCGGCGCCAGCGCGTCGACGATTATTCGCCTCTTCGAAGCCGCTACAGCCTGCCGCCGGGAGAGGCTAGCGTGGCAGATGAGCTGGGGAGATCAGGCGCGTGTCAAGCGGAGGACCGGCAGCCGCGCTAAGGGCGTTTCCCGGCATCCCGCCGGGCCAATTCGTGAACGAGGCGGATCACCTCGGCCTGTTCGCCTGCCGTCGTGTAGGTCGCGGCGCCCCGGGTGCTGCTGTTCAAATAGCGCCGTAGCACGATCTTGATGTGTTCGCTTTCCCATAGGAGAAAGCGATTGATCTTGGTTGATAGCTCGACCTCCTCATTGAAGGCAGACACTGGCGGTCCGTACTGCTCGATGAAGATTTTTTCGATCCGATCAAAGGAATCGGAGCTGAAGATCATCCGTAGCGACGCCAACCCACCGCGACGGAAGGAATACGTGGTTTCGATCTTGGTGCCGCCGAGGGCAGCGCCGCCGACGCAAAAGCGGTCGCCGTAGAGTCCACGATCCGAGGCGGGGTAGTCATGGCAGTCGCCGAGTCTCGGCCAATGGGCACCCGCGACCTGCACCGTGTCCGCGAGTGTCGCGCGGACTTCGGACTCGCTGGCGCCCCAGGGCATGGCCATAAATTCCTCGGGGGGGTTTCGCAAGGCGGTGGTGCCGGGCTTGAGCCCTATCACAGCCACGGCAATCGAGAACGCAGCAAACAACAAAATCAAGATCAGCCGCATGGGAGTCTCCTCCCCTTCGGGCGAAGGTCGAACACCTCGCCCGCGTCTATTGACGGCGATAGCCTTTCGATTCCATGCAACGAGCGACGAGCCCCTCTTCCCGTGCTTGATCTCCCGGCGCGGTGGGGAGCCCCTGAGGAGCCATCGTGTAGCCTTGGCTTGGATGGACGAAGCCAGTGGAGGCCGGCAACACTGGGCGGGGCGCCGGTGGCGTGGCGGCATCCCGCCGGCACGCGTAGGAATCTCGCAAGAGCTGCTGCTCGCTACCGCCCGGTGGGATGATCCACAAGGTCTTGGAGCAGCCGCTTAGGATGACGACCACACCGGCCACAGCGACGAGCAGCAGGCGCGGCATGTCGGCCCCACAGTCGCACGCCAACCAGACGCGCTCATTCATCTACGCGCCGTCCCTCCAATCGCGTCCTCTGCCCCTTCAGGCACGGAAGGGCCGAATCCTCGCTCGGCACGTGGTGAAGGGTTAAGAGTGTCGCAGGAGCCCTCCGGACCCCGCCCTACCGGCGGGAATTCAGCTGGGACAGCCAAGCTCTCCCGCCCCCAGTGCCGGCTCAGAACGAGGCTTGACTTGAGGAGCCGCAAGGGACGTGCCATCCGATGAAAAGGAACCTCAGAGCCCCTCTCGACCGCCTGAGGTACTGACCTCCTCTGAAAAATGCGGAGGCCGCATGGAAACATTTCCCGGAAAGAGTTGGGTGCGAGGCGACAAGGCCACCCACGGCCCCTGTACGAAGCGCTTGGTGTGGTCCCGGCCGCGACTGGGCGACAAAACGGGAAGAAACACCCGGGTCCGTCGTACACGAAAAGCGGGGTGGCATCTCGGTTGGTGGTGGGTACACTGTCCCAATGGAATGGCTTCAGCCCGACCCGCCGAGGCCGCCGCAGCCCCCGCAGCCGCCTCCGCCGCCTGAGCCCCCGCAGCCACCTCCACCGCCACCGCCTCCGCCTCCGGTAAGAGCCGGTCGCGTGGCCTGACCGTCGGGGCCCGCATCTCGGGACGTTCGCCCTGGGATGACTCCGACGAGGGGGTGGCCGTGGGGCGCGGCAGTACTCTCCAGTCGAGCTAGAACGTATCGTTACCGAGGCTCAGCGGTGCGAGCGCGGGGGTGGTTGGTGGCGAGCAAATCTTGGAGTGTGCGACTGGCAGGGCGCTGGTAAGCCCCAGCAGGTACACTACGCGGCACCCGGGTGCTACGGCCACGCTCGGCATCGCGCCCGAAGGGGATGAGCCGCCCTCTTGAGGCTGCCCCTTCGGGTTCCTAACCTGCACTCCGATTCTCGTCGCCGTACGCGGGCGTCCACACGCTGGCGTGGTTGAAAGTGAAGCAGCGGGACTACCGCGTCGAGGAGCGCGGTTGGTCGCCTTCGGTCCGTTGACAGACGCAGTCTTCCGTGGTGCAGTCAGACGGCGTGTGAGTCCCACGAACGCATCACCTTCTAGAGACGCGGGCAGAGTCGTTCGAGTCGTCGTCGCCGATGACGATGTCGAGGTCCGCTCCCTGGTCGGCTTCATCCTCAGCCAAGACCCGGGCGTGCTTCTGGTCGGGGAGGCAGACGATGGCGAGTCGGCGATCATCCTTGTGCGCCAGGCTCAGCCAGATCTCGTCGTGATGGATGTGATGATGCCGGGCGTTGGAGGACTCGAAGCGACACGGCGGATCAAGAGGGAGTGGCCCGAGACTAGGGTTCTGGTCTTGACCAACCTGACGGATGATGAGACGAGGCGCTCTGCGTTGCTGAACGGCGCCGACTCGTTCATCACCAAGCGCGACCTCGCACCCCGGTTGCTCGACGCGATTAAGGACACGATCCAGCCGCGGAGTTGAGTGCGCCGATTACGTCGGTTCCGCCTTGGGCCGCTCAAGGATGTGGACGTGGAACTTCTCCAGGCCGGGGATCTCCCGATCACTTCACGGGCGGAACGAATTGAGTCGGGAAGCCGGTCCACTTCATCGTGAGATCCACGATCTTGTCGTCGCGGAGGACGGTGAAGCGCAGCTCGTCGCCCACTCGGAGCGACTCAAGGCCCTTGAAGACCTTGGCTCGGTCGGCGCCGCTGGCCATGGGGATCCCCTGGACCGCGAGCAAGATATCGCCTCCGACGACGATCTTCTGGCCTTCCACGAGGGCAGTGCGGTCTCCCCCCCTGAGCCCGATCTGGCTGGCCACCGTATCCTTGACCACCTGCTTCACGAGGAACCCGCCCGCCTGCGGCACCTTGAGGGCCTCGGCCATTGCCCCCGACACCAGAATGGCATCGAACCCGAAAAACCCGCGGTTCCGCTCGACCAGCAGGCTTCTCACGGTATTCGAGGTGACGACGAAGCCGAGCCCTTCGCTCCCGCCCGACTTCGTGATGTTATGGCTGACGATCCCGATCAACTCGCCCGCCCGATTGAAACATCGGCCCGCCGGAGTTGCCGGTATTGATCGTGGCGGTGGTCTGGAAGAACTCGGCCAGCGGGAAATCCTTGGTGACTGTGTCGGGGGGCCACCGCGCGCTGATGATCCCGTCGCTCAGCGAATAGCTGAGCCCGTAGGGCGCGCCCACAATGAAGACGGGATCGCCGATGGAGATCCGGTCGGAGTCGGCGAGCTTCGACACGGTGGCGCCACGGGGCACCACCGAGACCTGAAGGATCGAAATGTCGGCCCATTGCTCGGAGGCGATGACGCGCGCGGGGACCGGCTCCTCACCGAGGAACTCCACCGTGATGTCCTCCATCGTTTGGACCACGTGCGCGGCGGTCGCCACTTTCCCATCCGGCGACATCAGGACGCCCGAGCCGATCTCCGAGAACTTGACCGGGCCGAAGTCGCCCACCTCCTCCCCATGAGCCCGGATCACGACCACCGACGTGCTGACGCGGACGTACGCCTCGCCGAGCGTCTCCCCCTGTCCTAGAGACGGCGCCGCGACGAGGAGCGCGAGCGCCAGGGTCAACACGCACCGGCCATCCTTGCTCATCAGGGCACCTCCGCTGTGAGGGCGTTCACGGTCAGTCCGGCCAGCTATGAAGAACGTAGAGAGCCTTCACCGGCGGGCTGCCCCGTCACTGCCGAGGAAGGAAAGTGGACGAGACGTCTGAGGGTAACCCAGCTGGACTCAAAGCGGTCAGCTTTTCCCTCCTCCCGCGGCGAAAGATAGTTTTGCTGCCCCGCGAACCCGACCCGGCGATCGGGAAAAGGAAGACGATGGACTTTCCCTCGGACGCGGAAGTGATCCGCCGCTCACTGGATGAGCCCGAGGCCTTTGGTCTGGTCTACGATCGCCATGCCCCCACAATGCTCCGCTTCCTTGGCCGCCGGGTGGGCGCCGAAGCCGCGGAGGGACTGCTCGGCGAGCTGTTCCGGATCGCGTTCGAGCGGCGCAAGACGTTTGACGCGGCGCGCGCGAACGCGCTCCCGTGGCTGTACGGGATCGGCTCGAACCTGTTGCTGAAGCACCGGCGTGCCGAGGCCCGGCGGCTGCGCGCGAGCGCCCGGATGGCGGCGGCTGGCCACCCCGCGGACAGACGCACGAGCGCCGCGGCCTTCGACGCGCGCGTGCTGTTCCCGCGCGTGGCTAACGCGATCGACTCACTGCCGGACTCGGAGCGCGAGGCGCTCCTGCTTTTCGTCTGGGAGGAGCTCCCGTACGAGAGCGTGGCCGAGGCTCTCGAGCTGCCCATCGGCACGGTGCGCTCCCGGCTGAACCGCGCCCGCGCGCGTCTGCGCGAACTGCTCGAGCCGAACGGGAAAGGGAGGAAAAGATCACGATGAAGCCGGTCGACCTGGCGAAGAAGCTGCGGCGCGAGGCCGCGTTCGAGCCGGCGGTGCTCGACCGGGGAAAGGCTGCGCTCATGGCGGCAATCCGGCAGGAGGTCCAGCCCATGCGACGACCAACGATCGTTCCACGGCTTCCGTACGAGAACGTCGGGGCCGCGCTCTCGTTCCTGGAGCGTGCGTTCGGGTTCCGCGAGGTTGCCGCCGCGCGGGGCGTGCGCGCAGACGGCGCGATCGACTACACCATGGTCGAGTTCGGTGACGGCATGATCGGGCTCGGCGCGCAAGGCGCCCATGGCGCGTTCAGTCCGAAGCGGGCTGGCACCGCGAGCCAGTACCTCACGGTGCACGTCGACGACATCGATGCGCACCACCAGCGCGCGCTCGCCTCGGGTGCAGAGATCGTGAGCCGGTTGCACGATCACTTGCGGGACTATCGCGTCTACGAGGCACTCGACCTCGAGGGCCACCGCTGGCGCTTCCTCCAGTGGCTGCGCGAGGAGCCAGAGTCCGAACGGCGCTGACGGCCCGGCGCGCACTAGCCTGAAGTGACGATGCGCCCATGAGCGAGCCGCACATCCGCAAGGTCCAGCCGGACGAGGTCGAGGAAGTCTGGCGGGTGCACCTCGCCTCGAGCCATGACGGAATGGTGCGCAGAGGTGGGCCGGCAACACCTCCGGCCGACAGGCCAGTGGCGAGCGATGCCCGAGCGGGGCTGGCCAGCGACCCCGACGGCTACTTCTGCGCCGTCCAGGAAGGGCAGATTCGTGACATGGTCTCGGGTCTGGTCCGCGGCCGCGTGTGGTACCTGTCCATGTTCTTCGTGCTTCCCGGCGACCAAGGGCGGGGCCTAGGGCGGGCGCTGCTCGAGCGGGCCGCTGGCCTACGGCGAGGCGCGCGGAACCGAGATTCGCTGCACCTTGGCGACACTCGACCCGCGCGCCCAGGCCCGCTACGTGATGGCCGGGATGGCCCCGCGCTGGCCCATCTACCGCCTGGATGGGGATGCCGCTGCGGTGACGCGACTCAAGGCGCGGGCCGGGCTCGACCCGATGGAGCGGGAGCGGCCGTGTGATCCCGGCGCGGCAGAGAAGCTGACCGCCGAGGTCTTCGGCCATGACCGCGCCGCCGACCTGGCCCACGTGCGGGGCGACGGCGGTGCAGCGGTGGCGATCGAGCGCGCGGGCGAAGTCGCCGCCTTCGCCTACCGGCGGGGGAGCGGATCGGGCCAGCGGCAGGGCGCGACGAGACGTCTTCCTCCGGGCGGTAGCGACCGCGGCGGCGGGTGCGGGCGGCCGGGAGAGCGTGACGATCCGGGTCGCTTCCCTGCTCGAGGCACTGGTCAGCTGCGGCTTCCACATCGGGGCCCCGACGCTGTTCATGGCCTCGCGGGTGTTCGGCCGACCTGAGCTCTACCTCCCTTCGGGGCCCATCCTCTATTATTAGGCGCGGCTTCAATCTCGTCGAAGGCGAACTGGGCCACGTCGAGAGAGTCGAACGCGGAACGCCAGCCCTAACCCCGAGTGGGGCCTGCGGAATGTCCGCGTCAAGGGCTGCACGACGCGCGATATTCCCCTCCCCCAGCGGGGGGCACGCGGCTTTCGGTCATGGGCCGGGGCCGCTCGGAAGCACGACGTAGACACAGAGGCCCCCGCCTGGATTGCGCTCGGCTCGAATCGTGCCGCCATGCGCCGCGACGATCGACCGGCAAATCGACAGCCCCATGCCGAGACCCTCCGCTTTGGTGGTGACAAAGGGCGTGAAGATGCGCTCGAGATCGCCCTCCTCGACGCCGACACCGGTGTCCCGTATGCACACCTGCACGGTGTCCGCCGACCCCTCCGCCGTCTCGACGGTCAGCCGCCGCCGCTCGCTCGCGCCGTCGGCCATCGCGGCTTCCGCGTTCAGCGCCAGATTCAGGATCACCTGCTGGAGCTGGATGGCATCCCCGCGCACCGGCGGCAGCCCCGCGCGCAGCCGCAGCTCCGTCGAGATCCCGGAGCGCGCCAGGTCCGCGTCCACCAAACGGAGCACCTCGCCGATGAGCCCGTTGACATCGCACGGCTTCTGCTCGGTCGCCCCCGTCCGGAGCATCGCACGCAGCCGCCGGATCACCTCCGACGCGCGCTGCGCGTCATCGATGATATCGCCCAGCGTCTCCAGCAGCTCAGCATGCTTCGGATCCGCCGGGTCCACGAGTCGGCACGCCGCCTCGGCGTTGCTCATGATCGCGCCGAGCGGCTGGTTGATCTCGTGCGCCAGCGTCGCCGCCAGCCCGCTCACGGCCGTCACCCGCTGGACGTGTGCGAGCTGGGCCCGCTGCGCGCTCGCCTCGGCCTCCGCGATGCTCGGCCACCGGTACCGCTCCCACGCCGACAGCTCCCGGAAGCGGATCACGCTGCCCGGAGGTAGCCGATCTTCCTTGAGCCCCCAGCGCTGGAGTTGCCGCCAGTCGAACGCGTAGGTGTTCGTGTTCCGGGTCACGATGTCGGCGGGTCCGAGCTTCTCGCCCCGGAGCAGCCGCAGCCCGAGCTCTCCGGCCCTCACGCCCTGCATTTCGAAGTCGATGAGACGACCGCCGACGATCCCATGCCCCATGAGGGTGTCGCCCATCCCATAGATGGGCACCCGCGACCGCTCGACCAATCGCTCCAGGGCCTCTGGCGTCGTGAGGTGTCGACCGGCCCCGTCGCGGGTGAATGCGCTCAGCAACACGATGGTCCCGTCGGGCAGGGCGGCCAGGTTCGTGGCCACGGCGTCCAGCGGCAGGTCCGTCACATACGTGAACTCGAGATGAGCCGGCGCGGCGGCAAACGCCGCCCGGATCGTAGCCACCCGGCGCTTGTCGAGCGTGGAGGTGCCCCCGACCACGACCACGCGTCGGGTCGCGGGCTGCAGCCGCAACGCGGCTCCGAGGGTGTCCATCGCGTCGATGGTCATCTGAACGCCGGTGACGTCCCTCGGCAACTCGAGGTCGCCGGGTGCGACCACCGCCATGAAGACGATCGGCGTGCCGGGAGCCAGCTCGGCTCGGTAGTCGAGCGCGAAGCGAAGCGCCGTGGGCGCCATCGCCACGATCAGGTCGAGATGAACCTCCTGGTATTTGTCCCGAAGCAGATCCCGCAGGCGGTGCTCGAATACCACGCTTGGCGTGGGCGGCAGATCGAGGAACTCGGTATAGAAGACTACCGGCGCGCCCAGGCCCAACGAGACCGTGGAGCGGAAGGCCGCGTCGGCTTCAACGATCGCGGGCGCGAGCCGTGACTCGGCGTAGAGCAGGAGCACCTGCCGGGGCCGGTCGGGACCGGCGGCGCTCGCGGTTCGCATGGAGGGCACTCTAGCCCGGCGGGCCTCCCGATGCAAAACCCGACCGAGGCCGGGGTGCCCTCAGGACAAGTCGATCTCAACACGCGGAAGCATTCCGTTTTGCCCAACACGCAGCCTCGAGCGCGTCGGGCCGAGCGACCACCACCGGATGGTGCTAATGTTTCCTACACTCTGAGTCGAGGACGGGACCCTCAATTCTCCGCCAGCAATGAAGCCTGGTTGCGGTGGCTTGCAGGAGACACAAGAATGCCAGCACCAGACAACGCAGATACGGCAACCGGCCCCTGGGACAACCCTGCCCTCGCCAAGTTTCGCGAATGGGAACCGTCCTGGATCGATGATTGCCTCAAGGTCTCCAACGACCCGTGGACCAGCGGCGTCCTGCCGCGCAAAGACGTCGAGCTGATCAGCGTGGCGGTGAATGCGGCTTGTACGAATCTGAGCGCCGAGGGAACCCGCCGTCATATTCGCGGCGCACTCGCCGCCGGCGCGACCCGCGAAGAGCTTCTCATGATCCTGAAGATCGGGTCTCTTCTGTCGATCCATACGTGCAGTCTGGGCGCACCCATTCTGCTGGAAGAAGCGAAGGCGGTCGGTGTGAAGCCGACGCCAAAAGAGGCGTCGACGCCGGTCTGCGACAAGATGAAAGCCGCGGGCCAATGGAATTCGGCCTGGGATGCGTTCTTTGAGATTGCCCCGGCGTGGACGGAAGCAATCATTGCCGCGAGCCTCCCGGTTTATTCCAGCGGCGTATTTTCGCCAAAGCTGGCGGAACTCCTGAGCATCGCCGTGGATGCGTCGATTACTCATATGTACGCGCCCGGCACACGCCGGCACATCCAGACGGCCCTGAAGCTCGGCGCGACGGTAGAGGAGATCATGGAAGTCTTCAAAATCTGCGTCGCCCAGGGTTTCCAGGCGAGCAATGTCGGTATCCCCATCCTGGCCGAGGAGCTTCAACGCGCTCAATTGCCAAAAGAAGGAAGGAAATAGCGCGGTACGGAACATCTCCGGCATGCCGACATCCAGACGACCACCATCTACACACGGCACTGAGCGCGGGTAGCAAGCCGTAGCCCGAGCGCGCGAGCGGCAGTAAGCTGCCTCTACCGGGTGCTACGGCCGCGCCCGGCACCACGCCCGAAGGGGCTGAGCCGCCCTCTTGAGGCTGCCCCTTCGGGTTACAACTCACGCGCCTCGGCAGCAAGTCCTTGACCGGACCACGGGTGGGCGTACGTTGAACCGCCTCGCCGCGCCGAACGTGTCCCGCCTAGACGATCTGGCCGAGGGAGAGACCTATGCCGCCCAAACCTTCCTGGCGTGTGCCGTGTTCCTGCGGTTGGGAGCGGGACTGCTCGTCCGACTGGGCGGCGAAATCAGCCGCCAGCCTCCATCCCCAGCTAACCCGCTTGGACGTGAAGCACGACGTCCGCGTTGACGCACCCGAGGGATTCGGAGACCACCAGCAGCTTCCGTTGACGTAGCCTCTCCTTATCTCGCCTTCCCAAGGATCGGAATCAACCGCCACCGTCCGTCCAGAACAGTCGAACGAGGATTCTACAGTCGCGATGCTCGGCGTGTCCGCTTACGCCTCGTTGGCTTCCGTTTGGAATCTGTAGCCGGGTAAGTCGGCGGCTTGCGATTGGCCGCCGAGAGACGTGTTACGCGAAGATGGAGTGTGATCAGTCCGTCACTCTCACCACCGCGATACTCCACAACTTCCACCCGATTCGCCGGCATCGTGAGCAGCCTCGTGTCAGACGCACCGAGGATGGCCGCGAACTGCCTGGACTGATCGGGCGTGAGTGTCAGCGTCACGATCCCACCGGCCTTCGCCATCGTCATTCTCTCCCGCACTCCTGAACGACGCCACTGAGAGTGCTGCTAACGGTCAATACCGCTCAAAGGTTGAGGCCGGCTCCTCCCACCTTACTCTCGTCGTTCCACGCATTGAAGCACGGCAGGTGCGTACGGACTTCTCCGCCCTTCGGCCCGGTTAGGTCGTACTGCACGTCGCTCTTGACAATCGGATTACCGCACAACCGACAAGGCAAGCCGCTCCCGTAACCGGCAATCACCATAGGGTTGTCCAAGCGCCAGAGCGTGCCCGCTGCAAAAGCCTCACGGACCACTTGCCGAACGTCGAGGAACTCGTCGGCTGGCGGGCACAAGGTGCGCGAGTCTACCATCCTCGTTGCGCGATGGAAAGGCGGCTACAAGCCCTGGGTCAACCTCAACTCGATCTCCTTGACGCGCTTCTCATCCCGCCGGTGCTCTTGCGGGCGTGCGTCATGCGTTCACCACCAACAGGCTGAGCACTTGCCAGTTCTGCTCACCTGCCATGTCTCGAATGGCCTGCTCGACGGCCGGCTCGTCAATATCGTCTTCGGGCGTTTCCACGGTGAGGTTCACCATGTAGGTTGCCATCACTTGCCCCCTTTCTTCTCGTTGGCCTCTTGCCCCTATAGGCCTGGCCGATCTCTCGGATGGTGTCCCGCTGGATTCCCCGATGCGTTATCCTGCCCGCCTCATGCCGAACTCGGTGATCATCGGCCGGTTGCACGCCATCGAGGCGGGCGCGATCATCCTCGGTGAGCACTGCCGCATCATCATTCCGCCGACCATCTCCGTCGCCGAGTTCCCGATCGGCTCGCGCCTCACCGTCGTCGTCCACGAGGAGTCCGACGAGCGCCTGATCGCGGAGAGCATCGAGCGGAATCCGGACGACCACGACGGCTGACATTACTTCAAGTACTCCTCCCGCGTCTCCCGCTGCCGGCGCACGGTGAATGCTGTCCCGATGGGCGTCTTGCTTTAGCTCTGGCGCTCGTTACGCAGCATGGTCCATTTCTGGGCGGCGCCGCCGACACCGCCATCTACCAGCTTCCAGACATTCCCTTGCTCATCGAGGGCGTAGACCAGCGCATACGGTGGCTGGCTCGGCATCGTTGCGACACTGATCTGGATGAACTGTTCGTTGCTCATGGTCCTGGTTCTCCTTGCGCGCCGTGAGTGTTAGCGCACCCCGAGGGCGTCTTTCCGTTACCGAGCGTCCCGCTTCGCCTGGCGTCGTTGCCCGCGCGCCTGGGAATGGGCTTGGATCGCGGTCGCTCGGCTCTTCTGGAACTGCCGCTTGGCGACGTTCTCCACGGCACTCGACCGGGCCGCTTTACGGCGACTGGCCATCTTGGAGGCTGCGGCGGCGGCGGCGGCTTCCTGATTCGGCGCGGTGACCCGGGCCGATGCTTTCTTGCTCTTTTTCATTCCGTACTCCAATACCTTATGCGACGGGTTTAGGCCCGGAACGTCTTACTCCTGCGTCACGTCTCCTTCTCCAGCCTGATCGTCGGCAGGAGCACCGATTCTCGGATCACTAGGCCGGGGCGGGTCGGCATGCTCTGAACTCAATGGGGCCTGTGAACTCTCATTCTGCGAGGTCTGATTCTGCGAACTCTCAGGAGCCGGTCCCCGAGAAGAACCAAGAGGGTCCCCACGAGCAATCCGGCGATACCGAGACCTACCGCGCGACGCTCCGCACTCGCACCGGGCAACCATGCTGCGCCCGCTAGCAGAAACGAGGTGAGAGCCGCCAGCGGCAACGCCAGACTGTGAAAGCCAACCACGATCATCGAGAGCCCGGCCACGTCAGTTGGGGTCGCGGACACCGACAGGAGAACGGCCACCATCAGCGCCGTCACCATCCCGACCAGGAGCACTGCCCACCACTTTATCGTGTCAGGATGTATCGTGTTGGCCGCGGTGTCGACCAGGAGCATCCAGAGCGCTCCGCATACCAAACCCGCGACGAACGCCACGAGTAGCTTCGTCCACTTCCGCCCGCGCCGATGCCCGAAGACAGACACTACGAACCCGGCGCCGAATGGAAGGGACACTGCATCACGAGGTTCTTCTCCTTGCGGATGGCTGGTCCGGGCTTCCGCGGCCGGCTCACTCGATCACCTGATCCGCCCGCTGCAGGAGCGACGGCGGGATCGTCAGGCCGAGCGCCTTGGCGGTCTTGAGGTTGATGACCAGCTCGAATTCGGTCGGCTGCTCCACGGGCAGGTCGGCGGGCTTTGCGCCCTTCAGGATCTTGTCCACGTACGCGGCGCTGCGCCGGTAGAGTTCGAGAAAGCTGGACCCGTAAGACATGAGACCCCCGGCCTCCACACTCTCCCTGATGCCGTATGCTGCCGGCAGGCGGCTCCTGGCTGCGAGGTCTGCGAGCCGTGTTCGGTGGGAGTTGAACATCGAATCTGACACTACGAGGAGGGCTCCCACGCGCTCTTTGGCCATCGCCGCGAATGCGCCGTCGAACTCGTTCGGGACCTCGAGCCTCCAGGAGTTGAAGCTGCACTCCCAACGACCGGGCCGCGACGTTCGCTTCTCTTATCGCGAGCTGGTGGTACGCATTGGTCGGGTTCGAGAGGATGGCCACACGGCGGATCTTGGGGACGATCTCCTTGAGCAGCTCCAGTTGTCTGGTGACGATTTCCAGGCCGGCATAGCCGGACACCCCTGTGACGTTCCCGCCCGGGCGCGCGAGACTCGCCATGAGCCCGGTGCCAACAGGATCGCGAACGGCAATCATGACGATGGGGATCGTCTTGGTAGCGTTCCTGGCTGCCGTCACTCCTTGGGTCCCCAAAGACATGATGAGGTCCACCTTGAGCCGGACCAGCTCGGCCGCGAGTCGGGCAGCCGGTCGACCCGATCCTCCGCATATCGATAGTCGATGACAATATTCTGGCCCTCAACCCACCCGAGCTCCCGCAGCCTATGCCGGAACGCGTCGAGCAGGTGCGGTCTATCGGCAGGGGACGTCGCGCTGAGAAAACCTATCCGAGGCACCTTTCCCGCCGGCTGCGCCTCGGCGGCGAGCGGCGCGGCGAGGAGGCCACCCGCCAAGCTGCCGATGAACGCCCGCCGGTCCATCACTCGATCACCTGATCCGCCCGATGAAGGAGCGACGGCGGGATCGTCAGGCCGAGGGCTTTCGCGGTCTTGAGGTTGATGGCCAACTCGAACTTGGTGGACTGCTCGACCGGGAGATCTGCTGACCCCGAGCGTTGCGGAGGATCTTGTCGACGAGCGTCACCGCCTGACGGTAGTGGTCCAGCGTGTTCGAGCCAAAAAGCATCAGGGTGCCCGCTTGGAAGCCACACCGTCTCGAACGTGCACGGCCGGGAGCCGGTGCTTAAGGAGAAGAGCACTGGATGCGACGGCCGTGGCTGAGCCAACATCGGGTCCGGGACGATAATCATTGCCCGTGGCGCCGTCGCCCACCGACCCCCGCCGATTGCGCTCCTCTAAGCTGCTCGGGACTACGGACCTCTACGACGTCGATTCGGAGCCCGATAGATGGCGGCCGCCTCTTCTCCGTCTCGCGCACCCGTGGGCGCAGTCATCACGTTCCCCCGGGTTCACCAGGAGCCCTCACACGTCGCAGCCCCGGGAGAAGTTCCTTGAGCAGCTCGAGTCGCTTGCCCGCTTAGCTCGGCACCGAGCCCTGAGATTCCCGTGAGATTCCGCTCGGGTCGGGCGAGACTCGAAGACGAGGCCCGCGCTGATCGGCTCGCCGAGCGTCCTCGACCACGACTGGGACTCGACGTCGTCACGCGCTTCGCAGCCCAGCGCGGCGGAGCGGAGTTGGCAAAGAGCACGTCGACCGGGGAGACTGACCAGTTCGAGAGCGAGGGCCTGAAGACGATCATAGGCTCCACTCGGCATATCGGCTTTCGACGACGAGGTTCTTTCCTTCCCCGTCCAGCCAAGCCCACGCAACCGCCCGTGTGAAAGCCTCGCGGTTGACGCGACGCTCGCCCGACTCTAAGGTTGATCTCGAACTCGGGGTGAGGAAACCGACGCGAGCTGGCCTCCCTGCCGGCTGCGCCTCGGCGGCGAGCGGCGCGGCGAGGAGGCTGCCGCTCAGGGCGCTAAGGAACGCGCGACGATTCATGCTGCTCTCCCCCTAGCTTTTTCAGCGCGGCCTCGAGCAGGTCCCGGATCTCCCGGGCCCGGCCCGCCTGCGTGGACTAGACTCGCGGGCAGAATCCAATCCCAGTTCTGCTCACCCCACTGGTCTATCTCATTCACCGCCTAGTCCATTTCCGATTTCATTTCCATTCGGTGGGGTCATTGCGGGGCATTATGTGGTTTTCCGGGGCTCTCTCGCGCCGTCGTGGAATTGCGCGAGAAACCCCGGAAAACCTTGATTCAGAAGTTGGTGGCC
>CAVXJS010000018.1:0-7558 GCA_963762145.1 uncultured Candidatus Rokubacteria bacterium | reverse complement strand
TCCACATCCTCGAGGCCAATTTCGCCTTGCCGGAGAAGAGTTAGCCCCCACCTCCCCGCGCTCTCGATTCTTGAGCGAATCTTGAGCGCCGCCCCCCCTACTCTCGCCCTCATAGGAGGTGAGGCGCGCCCCCGCGCGCCTCCGAGAGGAGGCCTGCGATGGGCGATGTTCTGTTCTTGCTGCTGACGGTCGGGTTCTTTGCGCTCTCCTGGCTGTTCCTCCGTCTGTGTGAGCGGGTCTAGGCGGACGCCATGCCACTCCTCTACCTCGTCGGCGGTCTCGTCGCGCTGGGCCTCATGGCCTATCTCGTCCTGGCGCTCCTCAAGCCGGAGATGTTCTCATGACCGCCAACGGCGTGCTCCAGCTGCTCTCTACCTGGTCGTCCTCTCGCGCTGGCGAAGCCGCTGGGCGCCTACATGGCGCGCGTGTACGAGGGCCGGCCGTTCGGCCTCGATCGCGCGCTCGGCTGGCTGGAGCGGCTCATCTACCGCGTCGTGCGGCGTCAAGCCGAGCGCGGAGATGGGCTGGAAGACGTACGCGGCTGCCATGCTGGTCTTCAACCTCGTGGGCCTCCTCGTCGTCTACCCCCTGCAGCGGTTCCAGGGCGTGCTGCCGCTGAATCCCGCAGGGCCTCGGCGCCGTCTCGCGCCGACTCCGTCGTTCAACACCGCGGTGAGCTTCGCCACCAACACGAACTGGCAGGGCTATGGCGGCGAATCGCACCATGAGCTATCTCACCCAGATGCTCGGGCTCGACCGTGCAGAACTTCGTGTCCGCGGCGGCCGGCATGGCCGTCCTCGCCGCGCTTCATCCGCGGGTTCGCGCGGCGCTCCGCGCAGACCATCGGCAACTTCTGGGTGGACCTGACCCGCACCACGCTGTACATCCTGCTGCCGCTGTCGTTCGTCCTCGCGCTCGTGCTCGTCTCCCAGGGCGTCGTGCAGACCTTCGGCGCCGTACGCCGAAGGTCGCCGTGCTCCAGCCCACCACTTACGAGGAGCCCGTGAAGGACGAGCGGCAACGCCGTCCTCGACGAGAAGGGCCAGCCCAAGACCAAGAAGTCGACGCTCACCGAGCAGGTCGCTCGCGGTGGGCCCGGCCGCCTCGCAGATCGCGATCAAGCAGCTCGGCACCAACGGCGGCGGCTTCTTCAACGTCGAACTCCGCGCACCCGTTCGAGAACCCCACGCCGCTCGTCCAACTTCCTCGAGCTGCTCTCCATCCTGCTCATTCCCGCCGCCCTCTGCTACACGTTCGGCGTCATGGTCGGCGACACCCGGCAGGGCTGGACGGTGCTCGCCGCCATGACCATGATCTTCGTCGTCCTGCTGGCCGTGTGCGTGGTCGCCGAGCAGCGCGGGGCGACTCCTCGCGACGCAGGGCGTCGACCACACGCCGAGCGACCTCCAGTCCGGCGGCAACATGGAGGGCAAGGAGGTCCGCTTCGGCATCGCCAACTCCGCGCTGTGGGCGACGGCCACCACCGCGGCGTCCAACGGCTCGGTGAACTCGATGCACGATTCCTTCACGCCGATGGGCGGGCTCGTGCCCGATGTGGCTGATCCAGCTCGGCGAGGTCGTCTACGGCGGCGTCGGCTCGGGCCTCTACGGGATGCTCGTCTTCGCGATCATCGCGGTCTTCGTGGCGGGCCTGATGGTGGGCCGTACGCCCGAGTACCTCGGCAAGAAGATCGAGGCCTACGAGATGAAGATGGCCTCCCTGGTCATCCTCATGCCGCCCGCGGTCGTCCTCATCGGGACGGCGGTGGCGGTCGTCGCCGACGGGCGGCAAGGCGGGCGTCGCCAATCCCGGCGCGCACGGCTTCAGCGAGATCCTCTACGCGTTCTCCTCCGCGGGGAACAACAACGGCAGCGCCTTCGCGGGCCTTTCCGCGAACACGCCCTTCTACAACACCGCGCTGGGCCTCGCCATGCTGTTCGCGCGCTACTGGCTGGCCATTCCCGACCCTCGCCATCGCGGGGGCGCTCGCCGCGAAGAAGACGGTGCCGCGCGGGCCGGGCACGCTGCCGACCCACACGCCGCTCTTCGTCGTGCTCCTGGTCGGCGTGGTCGTCCTCGTCGGCGCGCTCACCTTCGTCCCCGCGCTCGCGCTGGGGCCGATCGTCGAACACCTCATGCTGATCGCTTCCGGTGAGTGGACGCACCCATGGCCGGCACGGTGACTATGCGCTCGCTCTTCGACCTGCCCATCGTCCGGCAGGCGATCGTCGACTCGTTCCGGAAGCTCACGCCGCGGCGCCAGGTGCGGAACCCGGTCATGTTCGTGGTCTACGTCGGCTCCATCCTCACCACCCTCCTCTGGGTCCAGGCGCTGGTGGGCAAGGGCGAGGCCCCGCCCGGGTTCATCTTCTGGGTCTCGGTGTGGCTCTGGTTCACCGTGCTCTTCGCCAACTTCGCCGAGGCCATGGCGGAGGGCCGCGGCAAGGCGCAGGCCGCGGCGTTGCGTAACGCGCGCCGCGATCTTCAAGGCCAAGCGGCTGACGAGCTCCGGCGTGGCTCGCGCGACTGGGAGTCCGTCCCGGCGGCCGCGCTGCGCAAGGGCGACGCGTGTCCTCGTCGAGGCGGGCGACTTCATCCCCGCCGACGGCACCGTCGTCGAGGGCGTGGCCTCGGTGAACGAAGCCGCCATCACGGGCGAGAGCGCGCCGGTCATCCGCGAAGCCGGCGGTGACCGCAGCTCGGTCACCGGCGGCACCCAGGTCCTGTCCGACTGGATCGTCGTCGCGGTCACCGCCAATCCCGGCGAGGCCTTCCTCGACCGCATGATCTCGCTGGTGGAGGGCGCCAAGCGCCAGAAGACGCCCGAACGAGATCGCGCTCGACATCCTGCTCGCGGCGCTGACCATCGTCTTCCTCCTCGCCACGGCGACGCTCTTGCCGTACTCGCTCTACAGCGTCGCAGGCGGCGGGGCAGGGTGACGCCGGTGACGGTGACCGTGCTGGTGGCGCTCCTCGTCTGCCTGATCCCGACCACCATCGGCGCGCTGCTCTCCGCCATCGGCATCGCCGGCATGGACCGGATGATCCAGAAGAACGTCATCGCCATGTCGGGCCGCGCGGTGGAGGCGGCGGGCGACGTCGACGTGCTCCTGCTCGACAAGACCGGCACCATCACGCTCGGCAACCGCCAGGCGACCGAGTTCTTCCCGGCGAGCGGCGTCGCGGAGCGCGATCTCGCGGACGCCGCGCAGCTCGCCTCCCTCGCCGACGAGACGCCCGAGGGCCGGAGCATCGTCGTCCTCGCCAAGGAGAAGTACCGGATCCGCGAGCGCGAGGTCGAGCAGCTGGGCGGCGACGTTCGTCGCCTTCACCGCGCAGACGCGCATGAGCGGCGTCGACATGAACGGGCGGCAGATCCGCAAGGGCGCGGCCGACGCGATCGAGGCCTACGTGCGGCAGTCTCGGCGGATCGTGCCCCGCGAGGTGCGCAGCCGCGGTGGACACGTCTCGCAAGGAGGGGGCGACGCCGCTGGTCGTCGCCGACGGCGCCAAGGTGTCCTCGGCGTCGATCCAGCTCAAGGACATCGTCAAGGGCGGGATCCGCGAGCGCTTCGCCCAGCTCCGCCGGATGGGCATCAAGACCATCATGATCACCGGCGACAACCCGCTGACGGCGGCGGCGATCAGCGCGGAGGCGGGAGTGGACGACTTCCTCGCCCAGGCGACGCCGGAGACCAAGCTCAAGCTGATCCGCGGCATGCAGGCCGAGGGGCGGCTGGTGGCGATGACGGGCGACGGCACCAACGACGCGCCCGCGCTGGCCCAGGCCGACGTGGCCGTCGCGATGAACAGCGGGACCCAGGCCGCCAAGGAAGCCGGCAACATGGTGGATCTCGACTCCAACCCCACCAAGCTCCTCGAGGTGGTGGAGACGGGGAAGCAGATGCTGATGACCCGCGGCGCGCTGACCACCTTCAGCATCGCCAACGACGTCGCCAAGTACTTCGCGATCATCCCGGCGGCGTTCGCGACGACGTATCCCGTGCTCGGCGTCCTCAACATCATGGGCCTGGCCACGCCGGAGAGCGCCATCCTCTCCGCCGTGATCTTCAACGCGCTCATCATCATCGCCTTGATTCCCCTCGCGTCTGAAGGGCGTCCGGTATCGCGCGCTGGGAGCGGCGGCGGTGCTGCGCCGGAACCTGTGGGTCTACGGGGTCGGCGGTATCGTCATTCCCTTCCCGGGAATCAAGCTCATTGACATGCTCCTGGTCGCCCTGGGCTGGGTCTGAGAGGAGTCGAGACTATGTGGGCCAGAGTCGCACCGCCATCGTGATGCTGGTGGCATTGACCGTCGTGACCGGCGTGATCTATCCGTTGGTGATTACGGGGATCGCGCAGATCGCCTTCCCCAGCCAGGCCAACGGGAGCCTGATCGTGAAGGACGGCAAGGCGGTGGGCTCCGCCCTCATCGGCCAGCCCTTCGACGACCCGAAGTACTTCTGGGGCCGGCCGTCGGCGACGAGCCCCTTTCCCAACAATGCCGCGGCCTCGTCCGGCTCGAACCAGGGGCCCACCAATCCCGACCTCCATGCGGCGGTCCAGGGGCGCGTCGAGGTCCTGCGCGCGGCCGATCCGGGCAACACCGCGCCGGTGCCGGTGGACCTCGTGACGGCCTCGGGAAGCGGGCTCGACCCCCATATCAGCCCGGCGGCGGCGCTCTACCAGGTGCCCCGCGTGGCGAGGCAGCGCAAGCTCGACGTCGAAACGGTGCGGCGCTCGTCGAGCGGCACATCGAGGGCCGTACCCTCGGCATTCTCGGGGAGCCGCGGGTGAACGTTCTCGCTCTGAACCTGGCCCTGGATGGCCGCTGAAGAGCCGACCTCGCTATACTGAGCGCGGTCCGGGAGGCGCTGACATGGATCGATGGGAGCGTACGCAGGTCTGGGCCCCTCTGGCCGCGCTGGGCGCGATGGCAATCGGCGTGGCCCTGATCCCGCTGCGCGAAGTGACATCCGCCTCGAACCTCGCTTTCGTCTTCCTGGCCTTCACCATCGTCATAGCCGAGCTCGGCGGGACGGTTCCCGCGCTGGTGGCGGCGGTGGTGGCGGCCATGAGCCTGAACTTCTTCCTCACCGAGCCCTACCTCACCCTGGCGATCAGCAAGACCGACGACCTCATCGCCTTCGTGGCCCTCGCCGCGTGTGGCCTCATCGCGGCGGCCTTCGGCTCGCGGCGCGCACGCTGGTCCCGGGCGGCAGGCCGGGCGCACGAGGAGATCACCCTGCTCCGTCATCTGGTGGACCAGGTGCGTGGCCGTGCCGCGCTGGATCGGGTGCTCGGCGATCTCGCGCGCGTCTTCGGGCTGGGGGCGATGGTGCTCCGCGACGCGACCGGGCGAGTGGTGGCGGTGACCCCTCCGGAGGCGGGGACGAGCGCGCGGCCGGAAGCCGAGATCACGCTGGAGTCCCCGTTGCCCGCCGGCGCCACCGTTCACCGCTTCGGATCCCGTGGGCTTCGCCTCCCCGAGGGTGGCGGCCGCCTCCGTCTCGAGACCAATCGCGGCGCCATGGAGCTCGATCTGTGGGAAGGGGATCCCCGGGGGCTGGACCTCGACCAGTGGCGCACGCTGCAGATCGCGGTGGCCATCCTGGAGCTCCGGCTCCCGCGCGTGCCCGGGTGAGCGGTCACCGTCGGGATCCCGACGCTCTCCTCGCGCGCGCAATGGCCGAGGAGGCGCGGAAGGCGCAGGGGCGACTCAAGCTCTTCTTCGGCGCCGCCGCGGGGGTAGGGAAGACCTATGCCATGCTGGAGGCCGCTCGCGCGCTTCAGGACGACGGCGTGAACGTCCTGGTCGGGATCGTCGAGACTCATGGACGCGCCGAGACGGCGGCGCTTGCCGAAGGGCTTCCCGCGCTAACCCCGCGACTGGTCCCCTACCGGGGTGCGACGCTCCCGGAATTCGACCTGGACGCGGCGCTGGCGCGGCGGCCCGCGGTGATCCTGGTCGACGAGCTCGCTCATACCAATGTCGAGGGCTCCCGGCATCGCAAGCGGTGGCAGGATGTCCTCGAGCTCCTCGACGCCGGCATCACCGTCTACACCACGCTGAACGTCCAGCACGTGGAGAGCCTCAACGACGTGGTGGCCAAGATCACCGGCGTGGTGGTGCGAGAGACCGTGCCCGACTCCGTCCTCGAGCGCGCCGACGAGATCGAGCTGGTGGATCTGGCCCCCGACGACCTCCTCGAGCGGCTCCAGGAGGGCAAGGTCTATGTCCCGGCGCAGGCGCAGGAGGCCATTCACAACTTCTTCCGCAAGGGCAACCTGATCGCGCTCCGCGAGCTCGCCCTCCGCCAAACGGCGGAGCGGGTGGACGCGCAGATGCAGGACTACATGCGCGACCATGCCATCGGGAAGACCTGGCCGGTCACCGAGCGCATCCTGGTCTGCGTGGGCCCGAGCCCGTTCTCGCCCCAGCTCGTACGCGCCGGCCACCGGCTCGCCCACCGGCTGGGCGCGGAGTTGATCGTGGCCTACGTGGAGACACCCGCGCACGCACGGCTGCCGCAGGCGGACCGGGACCGCGTCGTCCAGACTCTCCGCCTCGCCGAGTCGCTCGGCGCGGAGACGGTCACCCTGAGCGGGTCGACCATGAGCGACGAGATCCTGGCCTACGCGCGCGAGCGGAACGTGAGCAAGATCGTGATCGGCAAGCCCGTCCGCTCGCTCTGGAAGCGCATCGTGCTCGGCTCCATCGTCGACGCGCTGGTCCGCGGCAGCGGGGAGATCGACATCCAGGTCGTCAGCGGCGAGGGCGCCCCGGCCCCGCGTACGGCCCCTCCGCGTTCAGCCCCGTGTTCCGCACTGGGCCTCCTACGGCCTGGCCGTCGCGGTGGTCGCGGTCTGCACCGGCATCGCGTGGCTGATGTTCCCCTACGTGAGCCTGTCCAACCTCATCATGGTGTACCTGCTGGGCGTGATCGGGGTGGCCACGCGCGCGTCCCGCGGGCCGACGGTGCTGGCGTCCGTGCTCAGCGTCCTCATTTTCGACTTCTTCTTCGTGCCGCCCTACTTGTCGTTCGCGGTGTCGGATTCCGAGTACCTCCTGACCTTCTTCGTGATGCTCGTGGTGGCGCTGGTGACCAGCGGGCTGACCGTCCGCATCCGGGCCCAGGTGGTGGCGGCGCGCCAGCGCGAGCGTCGGATCGCGGCGCTGTACGGCATGAGCCGGAAGCTGGCGAGCGTGCACGGGGTCGACGATCTCCTGGAGATCGCCTTGCGCCACATGGGCGAGGTCTTCTCCGGCCAGATCGCCCTGTTGCTCCCGCCCGATGCGAGCGGGCACCTGGCCCCGCGCCGCGTGGCCCCCGAGGGCATGGCGATTGGGCGTGACCGAGATGGGGGTGGCGCAGTGGTCGTTCGAGCACCGGGAGGTCGCCGGGCTGGGAACGGCCACCTTGCCGGGCGCCCGCGCGCTGTGCGTGCCGCTGGCCGGCCCGCGCGGCGCGGTGGGCGTGCTCGCGATCGTCCCCGCGGACGGGCACGCCTTCGAGACCCCGAGGCCCTCCACCAGCTCGAGACCTTCGCCAACC
>CAVXJS010000017.1:0-116740 GCA_963762145.1 uncultured Candidatus Rokubacteria bacterium | reverse complement strand
GTGGAGGCGGAGCATGAGAAGCAGAAGGAGAATCTACGTGGCTCGCTCTATATGTTGCGTGGCGTGCATTTAATTGAGATCCTTCTTGGTTAACCGCTCCTGGAAGAGGGGCTTGTAGTGGCGATGCTACACTACCTTCAACCGTTATAGTGGTGGAACTTTCTTGCGCTGGAATTACTAACGGAGGAGCATGAAGAGCAACTGCTGCTTGTTGTGGAGCGGCTTGCATTGGAGCAGGCTGCTGCATATCTTCTTTGCATTTTGCACAGCCACGCAAAAGTAGATCAAGCACTATCCCCGCCCCAATCAACGCAAGATAAGCAGGGTTCGCCTCTCTTGCCGCAAAAACATCCCCCAAACACAACACCTACAACAGTCATTTTCAACGGCCAACATCGAGTAAAACTGAAAAAACAATTAGGCATAACTCACTCCTAAAAAAAACAGCTGCATCACTTTACAACAATAACTACTTCGCAACAACTTAAGGACGACAACAGCAAGATGCGGAGTTTTCATTTCTGCTAAGCTGTGGCTGCGCAGGTGCAGGCACTCGAACACATGCATAGAGAGAAAACAGAAGAGCACATACACCCGCTGTTATAACTCCTGCTGTTGCAGCAGCTTCTACTGCTCCTTTTTCTGATGATGAGCTCTTTGCAATGACCTAAAATACCGAGCGCCATCAAAACACCAAACACACTCGAAACTAAAACCGCGGTTATACAATATCCACAAGTACAACCTTTACAACATTTTGACATAACACCCTCGTTTGCTTGATTAGCCTTCAGTCATTATAGGAAACTAACCTTAAGGTTTTATTCAGCGAGAATTCATTCACTCAGCAACTAGTTCTAAGGGATAGCGCACGCCTTTAAGATAATCATCGATACAGCGCATCACCATGGGGCTGCGTAGTTTCCTTTGATTCAGCAATCAGTTCATCACGTGTGAGCCATAAGCTACGCACAATTGCGGTGTCGAGTTCACATTATGGTTCGTGTTTTACACATTCGCCAACAAAACAAACTCGTTGATAAGTAATGCCACTGCTGGTTTTATAAAAATAAATACCAATTAAATGCTGCGGCACAAAATGCCAAGCACTTTCTTCTAGTGTTTCGCGTATGACGGCATTAACAATATTTTCGTTTTCTTCTAAATGACCTGCGGGTTGATTGTAAACCAGTTGGCCATTGACGATTTCTTCGACTAATAAAAATTTATTGTCGCGCTCAACAACAGCGGCCACTGTGACGTGTGGACGCCAGATATCTTTTTCGTTGAAAATTTCGGTGTTCATGATTGATTAATGTAAATAAAAATTTAATTTGTTTTATTACCCCTCACCCGCTTCTCGCGAAAAACACGCGAGAATCGACCTCTCCCACAAGGGGAGAGGTACCCTCCAGCAAGTTCACCAGTGAGAAGTTACTATTTTTACCCATACTCGCTCACAATAGCTTCATAATCTTTTACAATTGCGCTCACATCATGTGGCATTGAAAATACGGCATAAAGCTGGCCTTTTGGATCCAATAATAAAATGGTGCCACTGTGATCCATTTGATAATTTTTATCGTTTTGAATATCTTGCTGTATCACTTTTATGTAAAGCACACCGACTGTCAAGACTAATCAACTTGATCTTTACTACCACATACCAAAAATCCAGTTGCGAATCAGATCCATCAATTACTTTGATGTATCGCTGTTAATCGATGGCGAGCTGGATCAATTGAAATAAAAACCACGTGTGGCAAACGCCCAACGAGATCCACGTCGAGCACAAGGACGAGTCGGTGGCCGAGTACCTTCACCTGCGCAAGGGCGGGGTCACCGAGATCGCCGCCGGGATTCCCGCCGCCGCCAACGCGACCAACCCGCTCCACGTCCACGCGGGGCATCGATCGCGGCGGCCGGCAACGTGGCATCAGCCTGTTCTCTCACCTGCACTTCATGGTGAAGTACAAGCCCGGAACCAAAGGGCCGGGGGACAAAGGCGAGCGCCGGCCGGTGAAGTTCCAGGATGGCGACACCGCCAGCCACGGAAACCGCTGCTTCAGCATGCGCAAGTACGTCTCCTCCAACATCGACCGCGGAGTCCCGGAGATCCCGGACGACGATCCGCCCTTCAACCCCGGCGGCGCGCCCACCGACGGCAAGGCGACCTGACCGGTAGCGCCCGCGCCTACAACAGGTCCTCCCGGGCCTGACCTTCGTCCTGCTCCTCCTCGCTGGCGCGCCGCTTCAAGTTCAAGGCGTATGCCAGGTCGTCGTCATCCTCCTCCTCGATCCAGTCGCCGTCGATCTCGTCGAAGATGGGGATCTCTTCGTCAAATGGCTCTCGTGGCTCCATGGAGCCCTCCTTTGCCGCTTGCTCGTTCCTTCGGCGCTCGGGAGCGTATTGACGCGTGCAGCAAGGCAAATGCCAGGGCGTCGGCGTCTGCGAATCGGCGAAGCCGCGGCCTCCGTCGGGGTCACGAGGCAGCGCAGCGGTAGTTTTTTTCCAGCGGCAGTCGGCAGCTTTGCTGAGTCACCTTGACCGATCCGGATGAACGATCCACCCGTCGGGCGCCAATGACACTGCATGCCCGGAACAGAAGGCTGGCGGCGCGGCACATCCCTTGCTGCAATCCGATCTCGTTCAAAAAGGGGATATCCATGAGTCCAGCGCCCGATGTGCCCATCGAGGACGTGGCCTGCCAGATCGCGATCGCCGGTGTGGACGGACAGGGCGATTCTTCGCTCCGGCCGGAGACGAAGGTCGCCATCGAGAACGCCGCGGCCGAGACCGGGGACAGCGATCTGCGTCGCGTGCGCTGTACGGAGGAGGATGCCCGCGACCTGCTCCAGTTCTTCGACCGAGCCGCTTCGACCCTTCAGCTCCGGGGCGCATACGACCGGTCGACCGCCTGCGCGCAGGCCGCGGAGCGGCTGCGGCGGGTCCTCGACGGTCCCGTGCTCACCTGAGGAGAACGGTCATGGCAGACACCGCAGCCGATGTCCTGATCGATACCATTCACGACTGGGGCGTGGACGTGGTCTTCGGCCTGCCCGGCGACGGCATCAACGGCATCATGGAGGCGCTGCGCACGCGGCAGGACCGCATCCGCTTCGTGCAGGTCCGCCACGAGGAGTCCGCGGCGTTCATGGCCTGCGGCTACGCCAAGTTCACCGGGCGGCTCGGCGTCTGCCTGGCCACCTCGGGACCCGGCGGCATCCACCTGCTCAACGGGCTCTACGACGCCAAGCTCGACGGCCAGCCGGTGCTGGCCATCACCGGGCTGGCCTATTCACGACCTGATCGGCACGCACACGCAGCAGGACGTCGACGCTCGATCGGCTGTTCATGGACGTGGCACGTACAACGAGCGCGTCATGGGCCCGGCCCACGTCGAGAACGTCGTCGATCTCGCGTGCCGCACCGCGCTGGCCTATCGCGGCGTCGCGCACGTCACGTTCCCGGTCGACGTCCAGGAGATGCAGGTCGGAACGCGCTCGAAGCGCAACGTCCCCCACCACACGTCGGACGCCTGGGCGCGCAGCGCTCGGCTGCCGCCGAGACGAAGCTCCGCAAGAGGCCGCCGAGGTGCTGAACGGCGGAAAGAAGATCGCCATCCTCGCCGGGCGCGGCGCGCTCGGCGCGACGGACGAGCTGGAGCGGTAGCCGAGCGCTCGGCGCGCCGATCGTCAAGCCGCTGCTGGGCAAGGCGGCGGTGCCCGACGATAGCCCGTACACCACCGGCGGCATCGGCCTGCTCGGCACGCGGCCGTCGCAGGAGGCGATCGAGGAGTGCGACACGCTGCTGATCGTCGGCACGTCGTTCCCGTACATCGAGTTCTACCCCGAAGCCCGGTCAGGCGCGGGCGGTCCAGATCGAGCTCGACCCGATGCGGATCGGCCTGCGCTATCCCGTCGAGGTCGGACTGATCGGCGACAGCCGGCCACGCTCGCACGCACTCGCTCCGCTCCTCGATCGCACGGACCGACCGCGCGTTCCTCGAGCAGGCCCAGGAGGGCATGAAGGACTGGCGCCGGCTGATGCGACGAGCGCGAGACTCGCGCGACAAGCCGATGAAGCCGCAGGTCGTCGCCCGGGAGCTGGGCCTCCGCCTGCGCAGACGACGCGATCGTCTGCGTGCGACAGCGGCACCATCACCACCTGGTGGGCCCGCCACATCCCGGCGCGGCGCGGGCAGATGCACTCGGTGTCGGGCAACCTCGCCAGCATGGCCAACGCGCTTCCCTACGCGATCGCGGCGCAGATCGCGTATCCCGGAGCGCCAGGTGCGTGGCCTTCGTCGGCGACGGCGGCTTCTCGATGTTGATGGCCGAGTTCGCGACCTGCGTGAAGTATCGGCTGCCCGTGAAGGTGGTGGTCGTGAAGAACAGCACGCTGGGGCAGATCAAGTGGGAGCAGATGGTCTTCCTCGGCAATCCCGAGTACGGCGTGCGAGCTCCACCCGATCGACTTCGCCGCCTTCGCCGAGGCCTGCGGAGGCACCGGCATCACGGTCGAGAACCCGGCCGAGTGCGGCGACGCCCTCGACGCCGCGCTCGCGGCCCCCGGGCCGGTGGTCGTCCAGGCCGTGGTGGATCCGTTCGAGCCGCCGATGCCCCCCAAGGTGACGGTCGAAGCAGACGGTGCAGCTTCGCGAAGTCGCTGATCCGAGGCGAGCCCAATCGGGAGAAGATCGCGATGACGATCTTGGCGGACAAGGTACGCGAGCTGATCTAGGAGGAGGACTCCAGTGGCGGCAAGAAAGTCTCGCAAGCGGAAGTACAGCCGGGGTGCCAGCAAGGACGTCGAGGGCGCCATGCGGCGCCGGAAGCGTGGCACGTTGAGAAGCGGCAAAGGCGGAAAGGGCGGCAAGGTCAAGAGCCGCAAGCAGGCCATCGCGATCGGACTATCCGAGGCGCGCAAGAAGGGCAAGAAAGTCCCGCGCAAGCGGCGCAGCCGCCGTTGAACTAGCCCGACCGCTCCAGCTCCCATGCCGCGTAGCAGGGGGCGTGCAGATGGAAGATGACGATGCTCAGCGGGTCCGGATCCGGCATGAACTGCACCTGCAGCTCGTTCTCGTGCGTTCCCACCGGCCGGCCACAGATCCGGCACAGCGCCCCGATGCCGAGGCCTCCATAGACGCGTCTCGGCGGCTGCGTGGGAAGACGGCCGTCCCCAAGCTGCGCCTTGACCAGGTCCCGGAGTGACCGCTCGCTCACGCGGAGCCTGCTCCGGACTGATCTCCTCGGACCAGCTCCCACACCGCGTAGCAGCGGGTGTGGACGTGAAACACGTCGAAATGGGGAGCGCCTCCGTCTCGCGCGAACTGCACCTCGAACTCCATCTCGTCCGTTCTGACCGGCCGGTCACAGACGGCACACGGGGCATTGACTCCCGGGCCTCCCCACAGGCGATCCGGAGGCTGACCCGGGAGCTTCCCGTCCTCGAAGCCGATCCACGACCCTCTGCCGGACTTCCGCCTCATCCATTTGGCTCATCCTCGGCGGGGATCGAACACCCGCGCACGGAAGGGAAGACAGAGCCAGATGCCGAGGTGCCGTGACGCTGTGCGTCCGTCAAACCCGTGGCGCGTCGGAAGGCACGGGCAGTGTACTAGCTCCCTACCGAGTTGCCAAGGGTAGGTGGCCCCTCTATACTTCACTTCCGAAACCAAGTCCGATGGACCCGCGCCTCCTCTCCCGGCTCGCGGACTGCGTCTCCGACGCCGACGGACCCGGTGCGATCTACGAACCCGCCATCGACGCGGTGATGGCGAGCACCGGCGCGCACCGAGCCGGGATCCTTCTGCTCGACGACGAAGGGATCATGCGCTTCCGCGCCGCGCGTGGGCTCTCGGCGCGCTACCGGGCGACCGTGGAGGGCCACTCCCCGTGGGCCGCGGATGTCGAGAACCCCGTCCCGATCGCGATCCCGGACGTTCTCGCGGAGCCAACCCTGAATGCGTTTCGGGATGTGATCACCGCGGAAGGCATCCGGGCTCTCGCCTTCATTCCGTTGACCTACAAGCACCGTCTGATCGGCAAGTTCATGCTCTACTACGATCTCGTGCACGACTTCAGCGATGAGGAGCTGAACACCGCGACCCTCGTCGGCCAGTACGTGGCGTTCGGCCTCGACCGCGCCCACGCCGACGTCGCGAGCAAGCAGCTGTTCGAGCGAGAGCGCGCGGCCCGGCGCGACGCGGAAGCGGCGAACCGGGCCAAGGACGAGTTCCTCGCCACCGTCGCCCACGAGCTTCGCAATCCGCTCGGCGCCGTCGTCAACGCGGTCAGCATCCTGGACCACACGGCCACCGACGATCCGATGCCCGCGATGGCCCGAGCGGTGATCCATCGTCAGACCGCTCACCTCTCCCGGCTGCTCGACGACCTCCTCGATGCCGCGCGATTCACCCGGGGCCGTATCGAGCTCGAGCGAGTCCCGGTCGATCTCCGGGCCCTCACGGCTCGCTCCCTGGAGCAGCAGTCCCATCGGATCGAGGAGAAGCAGCAGAACCTGGCGCTCTCCCTTCCGTCCGAGCCCATCATCGTGCTCGGCGACGCCGATCGCCTCCAGCAGGCCATCGGGAATCTGCTCGACAACGCCAGCAAGTACACGCCGGTCGGCGGCTCGATCTCGCTGACGCTGGCCGCGGAGGGGACCGAGGCCGTCCTGCGCGTCAGCGACAACGGCCCGGGGATTCCGCCGGACAAGATGGACGCCATCTTCGATCTGTTCACCCAGGCCAACCCCACGCTGGCCCGCACCAGCGGCGGGCTCGGCATCGGGCTGAGCCTGGTCAGGCGGATCGTGGAGCTCCATATCGGAACCGTGAAGGCGGGGCGCGGCGAGGCCGGCGCGGAATTCACGATGCGCCTGCCCATCACCTCGAGGCCCTTGCCGCCCGACGCCGGGCCGGCGGCAAAAGACGCCCCGCCGCGGCGCATCGTCGTCATCGAGGACAACGCGGACGGGCGCGAGGCGCTCGTCGTGGCGCTGCGCCTGCTCGGATGCGATGTGCGAGCCGGGGCGACGGGGCGCGACGGGATGGCCCTGGTCTTCGACGACCGTCCCGACCTCGTCCTGGTCGACATCGGCCTCCCGGACGTGGACGGCTACGAGGTCGCCCGCACACTGCGGGCGCGCCTCGGCCATGACGTCCGGCTCGTCGCGCTGACCGGCTACGGACAGGACGCCGATCGACAGCGGTCGGCCGAGGCGGGCTTCGACGCACACCTCGTCAAGCCGGTGGTGGGCCAGGACGTGCTCCGGCTCATCCCGGCGACCTAGCCGGCTCGCGACGCCGAGCCACCCCAGGAGGATGCGATGCCGGTCGACAAGAGCGCCATCGGCAGGACGGGCGAGCCCGTGACCATGCACGTGGAGCGCGGCAAGATCCAGGAGTTCGCGCGCGCCATCAAGGACGATGATCCGCTGTACTACGACGAGGGCCACGCGGCGAAAGAGGCCGGCGGGATCATGCCGCCGGTGACATTCTTGCAGACCGTCTCGCACTGGGACGACGGGCGGGGCCGGCCGCGCCTGCCCTTCGACCTCAAGCGCGTGCTGCACGGGGAGCAGGAGTTCGAGTTCCTCGCCCCCATCCACGCGGGCGACGTGCTCACCGCGGTGAGCAAGATCGTCGACGTGTACGAGAAGCCGGGCAAGCGCGGCGGCTCCATGACCTTCGCGGTGACGGAGACGGAGTACCGCAACGCCAAGGGCGCGCTGGTGGCCCGCGCGCGCGCCGTCGGCATCGAGACCGGCCAGGTCGTCAAGGACTAGAGGGAGACCGCCGCCATGCCCGCGACCAAGCGCTTCTGGGAAGACGTCAAGGAGGGCGATGCCCTGCCCGAGATCCGCGTCGACAAGCTCACCCGGACCGACTTCGTGCGGTACGCGGGGGCCTCCGGCGACTTCAACCCGATCCATCACGACCAGACCTTCGCGGAGGCCTCGGGGAACCCCACCGTGTTCGCCATGGGCATGCTCAACGCGGGCATCCTGAGCCGGGTGGTCACCGCGTTCGCGGGACGGCCCAACGTGCGGCGCTACAAGGTGCGCTTCTCGACGCGGGCCTGGCCGGGCGACGACGTGGTCTGCCGGGGCACCGTGACCCGCAAGCTCGAGCAGGCGGGCGAGAAGCTGGTGGAGGGCGAGCTCGAGGCCGTCAACCAGAAGGGCGAGACCCTCATCAGCGGCACCTTCGTCGCGGCGCTCCCGTCACGACGCGGTTGACCCGCCTGATCGCGGAGGACTAAGCTCGCGTCACTGGTTGCCAAGCGAGGCGCGGGGAGGCTCCCGGCATGCGGTGTCCGCGCTGTCAGCACGAGAACCCGCGCGAGACTGGTTTCTGTGACGAGTGTGGAACCCGTCTCGAAGTCACCTGCTCCGCTTGCGGTGAAGCGAACCGGGTGGGTGCGAAGTTCTGCGGAAACTGCGGTCTGTCCCTGATCCAGACTGATCGACCGGGATCGCCTCCCGTCCGGTTCGATTCCCCCCACACCTACACGCCCCGGCATCTCGCCGAGAAGATTCGCTCCTCCAGGAGCCTCCTCGAGGGCGAGCGCAAGCGCGTGACGGTGCTGTTCGCGGACATGAAGGAATCGATGGAGCTCCTGGCCGGACAGGATCCCGAGGAGGCGCGCCGGATCCTCGATCCCGTGCTCGAGCAGATGATGGACGCGGTCCACCGCTACGAAGGTACCGTCAATCAGGTGATGGGTGACGGCATCATGGCGCTCTTCGGCGCGCCGATCTCCCACGAGGACCACGCGGTGCGCGCGTGCTTCGCGGCCCTCCGGATGCAGGAATCGCTACGAGCGCACGGCGTCGCGGTGGCCGGGCCGGGCCGGGCCGCACCCCAGATCCGGGTCGGCCTCAATTCCGGCGAGGTCGTCGTGAGATCGATCGGCTCGGACCTGAAGATCGACTACACCGCGGTCGGCATGACGACCCACCTGGCTTCTCGACTGGAGCAGGCCGCGACCCCGGGCTCGATTCTCATCTCCGCGGACACCCTCGATCTCACCCAGGGGTACGTCGTCACCAGGCCTCTGGGCCGGATCCCGGTCAAGGGTCTTCAGGAGCCGGTCGAGGCCTACGAGCTGGTCGACGTCGGGGCCGTCCGCACGACGCTCCAGGCCGCGGCGGCGCGCGGCCTGACGCGGTTCGTGGGCCGGGCCGGCGAGATGGCTCAGCTCGAGCAGGCGCTCGCCCTCGCCCGGAGCGGGCTCGGCCAGGTGGTCTCCGTCGTCGGTGAGGCCGGGGTGGGCAAGTCCCGGGTCCTGTGGGAGTTCGCGCGCTCCGAATCCGCCCGGGACTTCACGCTGCTCGAAGCCAGCTGCCTCTCCTACGGGACCGACACGCCCTACCTCGCCACGATCGAGCTCTTGCGCTCGTACTTCCACATCGAGCCGATGGACGACATTCCCGCGACCCTCGAGAAGGCCACGAGCACCATCGAGGGTCTCGATCGCGCGCTCCTGTCGGAGCTCCCCGCCCTTCTGTCGGTCCTCGGTGTCGTGTCGGATGACAGTCAATGGCAGGAGCTGGATCCGCTCCATCGCCGCCACCGGATACTCGATGCCATCCGGCGCGTGCTGTTCCAGGAGAGCCGCCGGCAGCCCCTCCTGATCGTGGTCGAGGACCTCCACTGGGTCGACTCGGAGACGCAGATCGTGCTGGACACGCTGGTCGAGAGCCTGCCCAAGACCCGGGTGCTGCTCCTGCTCAGCTACCGGCCCGAATACCACCACAGCTGGAACAACCGGACGTACTACTCGCAGCTGCGGATCGATCCGCTCCGGGGCGCGAGCGCCGAACGGCTCCTCGGGGCCCTCCTGGGCGACGACCCGCTGCTCGACCCTCTCAAGCATCGCCTCACCGCCTGGGCCGACGGGAACCCGTTCTTCCTCGAGGAGAGCATCCGCACCCTCGTCGAGACCGGCGCGCTGGCGGGCTACCGGGGGTCCTACACCCTGGCCGCGCCGATCACGGGGCTCGAGATCCCCGGCACCCTCCAGACGCTGCTGGCGGCCCGGATCGATCGCCTGATGCCGGAAGACAAGTACGTGCTGCAGATCGCCTCTGTGATCGGGACCGGTGTGCCCGTCTCCGCGCTCCGGGCCGTCGCGGGGCTACCGGACCAGGACCTGCAGGCCAGCCTGGGGCGCCTGCAGGCGGGCGAGTTCCTCTATGAAGAGCGTCTCCTGCCGGAGCAGGAGTACGCGTTCCGGCACGCGGTGACCCACGACGTCGCCTACCGCGGTCTCCTCCTCGGCCGCCGCCGGGAGTTTCATCTCCGGATCGCCGCGGTGATGGAGGAGGCGCCGCCCGATCGGCTCAGCCAGCACGTCGCGGCCCTCGCCCAGCACCTGCTTCGCGGCGAGGCGTGGGACCGGGCCGTCATGTACTCCACCCAGGCCGGGATTCAAGCCGTGGAGCAGGGCGCCCTGCGTGAAGCTGCGACGTGCTTCGAGCAAGCCCTGGCGGCGCTGCGTCACCTCCCGGAGAGCGAAGGCGCGATCACCACTGGCATCGATCTGCGGTTCGGCATCCGGAACACGCTCGCGCAGTACGGAGAGGTCCGGGAGCTGCTCGCCCGGCTCGAGGAAGCGCGCGAGATGGCGCTGCGAGTCAAGGACGAGCGCCGGCACACCCGGGCGATGACCTACATCGCGGAGCACTACTTCCTCGTGGGCGCCCTGGACCGCGCCCTCGAATACGGGGAGCAGGCCCTCGACAGCGCGCGCAAGCTCGCGGCCCCCGGCCTCCTGCTCGAGGCGACCACGCATCTCGGCATGATCTGTCACGCGATCGGACAGTATCGACGCAGCGCCGACATCGTTCGACCGAACACCGTGCCCGGGTCGGTGGAGCGGCGCAAGGGACGCTTCGCGAATCCGGCGCTGCTGTCGAACTACTCTCGCTCCTGGCTCGTGTGGAACCTCGCCGAGCTCGGACTGTTCGAAGAGGCGATGGGCACCGCGGAGGAGGGGGTGCGGGAGGCCGACGCGCTCGAGCATCCGTTCTACCGGGTCGTGGCCAAGATCGGCCTCGGGATCGCGACGCTGCGCCAGGGTGACTGGATGCGCGCCCGGGGCGTGCTCGAGGATGCCGTCGCGCTCTCGAAAGGCGGGGGCGGCTTCCGGACATTGTTCGCGGCCGCCGCGGGGTGGCTGGGATCGGCGTATGCGTTCGGCGGGCAGCTCACGGAGGCGAGTGCCCTGCACCACGAAGGGATCGCCCAGGCGGCGGCTTCGGGCCTCGCGGTGTACGAGGCGGTCCGCCAGATCCACCTCGGCGAGACGCTCGTGCTCAGCGGGAGAGTCGACCGAGCCCTCGAGACCGCGCACCGGGCGGTCGCCCTGGCCCGCGAGCGCGGCGAGCGTGGACACGAAGCGTGGGCCCTGCGGCTGCTCGGGGAGATCGTCTCGAAGGACGGGTCCGTGCAGGCCGAGCGCGCCGAGGCGCACTTCCGTGACGCCATGGCCATCGCGGAGGCCCACGGCATGCGTCCCCTGATCGCGCACTGCCACCTGGGGATCGGGCAGCTCCACTGGCGTACCGGCCGGCGGCAGGAGGCCTACGAGCGGCTCGGGACCGCGATGACGATGTACCGCGAGATGGACATGCGGTACTGGCTGCAGAAGGCGGAGGCGGAAGCGAGCCGGCTGAGGTGACGGGAGCGCGCCGGGCCTCAGCGCAGCGCGGGGAACACGCGAGTGGCCAGGAGCTCGATGGTGCGCAGCACCTTGGCCTGCTCCATCCCTGGCCACTGGACCCGGAAGATGAAGGAGTTGGCGCCGAGCCGCTCCGAGTAGCGCTTGATCTCGCGGACGGCGTCGTCGGGATCGCCCACGATGAAGCGGTCCGCCACGAGCTCCTCGAACTCGTGGGAAAAGCTGTCGCCCTCGGGCAGCGCCTTGTCCTGACCCCACGAGGCATAGGCCTTGTACTTGGCCTCGAGGAACGGCCGGCATTCCTGGAGCGCGGAGCGGCGATCGGGGGCCACGTACAGCTCCTTGATGATCGGCAGCTCGGCCGGAAACGGCCGGCCGGCCGCGCGCAGCGCCTCGCGGTATACCCCGATCTGCCGCTCGAGCACCGCGAGCTTGGCGTGCGGGTTGATCACCCAGGTGTCGCCCAGGCGCGCCGCCCGCACCACCGCGGCATCGTTGTTGGCCGCGAACCAGATCGGGGGATGCGGCCGCTGCACCGGGCGCAGCATCATGCGCGCCCGGGTGAGGTGGAAGAAGCGGCCGTGGTGCGTCACCTCGTCCTCCGACCAGAGGCGCTTGATGACCTCCAGGCTCTCCACCAGACGCCCCACCCGCTCCTTGGGCGCCACCCCGAATGCCTCGTTCTCCTCCTCGCGATAGCCGAGGCCCACGCCGAAGATGAAGCGGCCCTCGGTGATGACGTCGAGGGTGGCGACCTGCTCGGCCACGTCCACCGGGCTGAACAGCGGCAGGAGCACCACGGTGGCGCCGACCCGCATGGTGCCCGTCTCCGCGGCGAGCCGCGCCAGCGCGGGCAGGCTCTGCACCTCCTGGAACGGCGTCGAGAGGAAGTGCTGCCCCATCACGATGAGGTCGAAGCCCGCGTCCCGGGCCGCCCGGACCTGCTCGACGTGCTCGCGGAAGCGATCGACCATGGACACGCCCGGCGGGTGCTGCTTCGAGACGATCAGTCCGAAGTTCATGCGCGCGATCGTACCGGGTCCGGCCTCCGGGGGCAAGCCGCGCCGGGCATTTGACCCCTCCGCGCGTCTCTGGCAGGATCACCCCGCCTATGGAGTGGGATCGGAAGCGCACGCTGGGCGGCATCCTGGACGAAGCGGCTCGGCGCTGGGGGCCGCGCGAGGCCCTGGTCTTCGAATCCCGGCGGTGGACGTACGCCGAGCTGAACGCCGAGACCGACCGCGTCGCGCGGGCCCTGATGGCGCTCGGCGTGGAGCCCGGCGAGAACGTCGCGCTCTGGATGACGAACCGCCCCGAATGGGTGTTCGTGATGTTCGCGGTCGCGCAGATCGGCGCCTGCCTGGTCCCGCTGAACACCCGCTACCGCACCGACGACGTCGCGTACACCCTGCGCCAGTCCCGCAGCGGGACGCTGATCACCCTCGACCGGTCGGGACCGGTCGACTACCAGGGCATGCTGATGGAGACCATGCCCGCCCTGGCCCGCCGCGGCGACGGAACGCTGGCCGTCGACGGGTATCCGGATCTGAGGCGGGTGGTCGTCCTGGGCGAGCCCCGCCTCGATCACGCCACGGACTGGACGGCCTTCATGAACGCCGGCGCCGGCGTCGACGCGCCGGCCCTCGCGGCCCGCAAGACCGCGGTCGATCCGGACGGGCGCATGGTCATCTGCTACACCTCGGGCACGACCGGCCATCCCAAGGGCGCGGTGCACTCGCATCGCCCGATCCGCAACACGCACGAGCGGGCCCAGCTGTTCGGCATGACGATGCACGACGTCCACATGAGCTACCTCCCTCTCTTCCACATCTATGGCTATTCCGAGATCACCATGGGCGCGGTGCTGGTCGGCGCCAAGCAGATCCTGATGGACGTCTTCGACGCCGAGCGCGCCCTCGATCTGGCCGAGCAGGAGCGGGCCACCGTCCTCCACGGGTTCGAGGCGCACTGGCTCGACCTGCTGACCGAGCAGGCGCGCCGGCCGCGCCGGCTCGCCCTGCGCCTCGGCACCCTGCCCTCCGGCGTCCTGAGCACGGTGCCGATCGCCGACCAGGTGCAGGACGTGTTCGGTCCGACCGTGAGCGGCTGGGGCATGAGCGAGACGTGGGCCTTCGTCTCCTGCGACCCCGCGTCCTCGACCCGCGAGCAGCGCGTGCACGCCTCCGGGTACCCCATGAACGACTGCGAGCACCGGGTGATCGACCCCGAGACCGGAACCGAGCAGCCGCCCGGCGTGCCCGGCGAGCTGCTCGTGCGCGGCTACACCGTCATGGACGGCTACTGGGACAAGCCCGAGGCCACCGCGGCCGCGATCGACCCCGAGGGCTGGATGCACACCGGGGACATGGCCGTCATCCGGGACGACGGATACCTCGTGTTCATGGGCCGCTACAAGGACATGCTCAAGGTCGGGGGCGAGAACGTGTCGCCGGCCGAGGTCGAGGCGTATCTGCGGAACATGTCGGAGGTCCGCGACGCGGCGGTGGTCGCCTACCCGGATCCGCGCCTGGCCGAGGTGCCGGTGGCGTTCGTGATCCGCGAGCCGGGCCACCACCTGCCCGCCGACGCGCTGCTCGGGCGTCTGCGGGGTCGCATCGCGAGCTTCAAGATCCCCAAGCACGTCTTCTTCGTCGACGCCTATCCGATGACGTCGAGCGGCAAGATCCGCAAGATCGAGCTGCGCGCCGAGGCCCGCCGCCGGCTCGGCTGAGCCCGGCCTCGGGAGTCAGGCCCCACCATAGGCCCCACCAACCCCAGGAGGAACCCATGGCACTCTACGAGATGCGGACCTACACGCTGCACGTCGGAAAGATGGGCGAGGCGGTCAAGCTCTATACCGAGCTCGGCTACCCCGCGCTGCAGAAGGGCGGCCAGGACAAGAAGCTGATCGGCTACTTCCAGGCCGACACGGGCATGGTCAATCAGCTCGTCCATCTCTGGAAGTTCGACGACGACGCCGACCGTCGCGCGCACTGGGCCGCGGTCTTCGCCAACAAGGACTTCGTCGAAGGCTTCGCGGTGAAGTTCCGGCCCCTGCTCATGTCCCAGGAGGTCAAGCTCCTGACCGCGGCCCCGTGGGGGCCGCATCCCTGATGCGCCCCGGAGGATCCGAGCGATGAAACGCAGCCTCGACCGCATCCTGACGACCCACACCGGCAGCCTCCCACGGCCGGCCGACCTGATCCGCATGATGTTCGCGCGGGAGGAAGGGGTGCCGGTCGACGGGCCCGCGCTGGCCGCGCGCATTCGCGCCGCGGTGGCGGAGATCGTCCGCAAGCAGACCGACGCCGGCATCACCGTCGTCAACGACGGAGAGCTGAGCAAGCCGAGCTATGCCACCTACATCAAGGACCGGCTGAGCGGGTTCGACGGCACCAGCCAGGCGCTCCAGTACCGCGACCTGGTGGACTTTCCGGAGATGGCCAAGCGGGTCTTCAACGATCCGGGCCGGTCGCGCCGGAAGACACCGGCCTGCACCGGCCCGATCGGGCTGCGCGACCGGGAGGCGGCCCAGGTCGACGTGGACAATCTGAAGACGGCGCTCCGCTCGGTCGAGGTCCAGGACGTGTTCATGAGCGCGGCGTCCCCCGGCGTGATCTCCCTCTTCTTCAGAGACGACCACTACCGCAACCACGAGGCCTACCTGTTCGCGATCGCGGAGGCCATGCGCCACGAGTACGAGACGGTGGCGCGGGCCGGCTTCACCCTGCAGCTGGACTGTCCGGACCTGGGCATGGGCCGCCACATCCAGTTCGCCGACCTCGGCCTGGAGGAGTTCCGGAAGATGGCCCGCCTGCACCTCGCGGCGCTGGATCACGCGGTGGCCAACATCCCGCCCGCGCAGCTCCGCATCCACCTGTGCTGGGGCAACTACGAGGGGCCGCATCACTACGACGTGCCCCTCGCCGACATCCTCGACCTCGTCCTCGCGGCCCGGCCCCAGGCCGTCTCCTTCGAAGCCGCCAACCCCCGGCACGGGCACGAGTGGCGGGTCTTCGAGCGCGTGAAGCTGCCCCCGGACAAGCTCATCATCCCCGGAGTGATCGACTCGACGACCAACTTCATCGAGCACCCCGAGCTGGTCGCGGAGCGGATCGGCCGCTACGCGCGGCTGGTCGGGCGCGAGAACGTCCTGGCCGGCACCGACTGCGGGTTCGGTACCTGGGTCGGCCAGGCCGCGGTGGACCCCGACATCGTGTGGGCGAAGCTGGCGACCCTGGCCGAGGGCGCGCGCCTCGCCTCGCGTGAGCTCTGGTAGCGGCGCTCCGGTTGCCTCAGCCGGCACCGCGGAGAGCAGCCGCCGCGGGGCCGGCCGTAGGCTCTGGCTCGGTCAGTAGAGGACCATCGGGTTGCCCGGCGAGCCGGTGGCACCGATGATGCGGAGGGGCGCCCAGATGAATGCTCCTTCCAGGACCTTCTTGTCGACCAGTGACTTGGTATCGACGTTCTCCATGTTCCAGATACCGCGTCGCGTCTGCATCTCGGTGTGGCAGGGAACCGCAAAATCCGGCCCCTGTTCGCCCGAGGGCTGAGCATCGCACGCGGAGGTATCACACAACGTCAGCGCGATGTCACGCGTTGCCATGTATTCGCAGGCGCTGATCCCGAATCCGGGCTCGCCTTGACTGAAGAGGTCGCGGGCTGCCTTGCGCTGCTCGGGTTTCATGGACTTGTAGCGGTCGTTGCTCCAGCTGTTGCCCTGCCCGGTGTGCAGCGCCACGCAGTCGCCCGGGCCGATCTCCCGGAGGCGCTGCATCTGGACGATACCCCTGACGTCGTCCGCGGTCACGATGCCGGGGTCGCCAGGCTTGGTGGGAATCGGCAGCATCTCGGCACCGGCCGGGATCAACCCCTTGGACTTCTTGTAGGCGACGGCGTCGAGCACGACGAGACGGCACACGAACCCGAGCTCGCCCACGTGCTCCACTCCCAGGGGGCCCATGCCGACCACGCGGGCCCCAGCGCCGCGCTCGTAGGCCTCCCAGGCGTTCACCCCGTTGTACATGATCGGGCCCTTCGAGGTGTTGACGCCGATGTGTCCGGGACCGTCGAACTGGGTCTGGATCTGGCCGATCTCGGTGGTCACGAGCTCGTCATGGTAGACGAGCGCGTTCTTGCCGAAGGGGCCTCCGGTCGGCGTGCCGGGAATGCTCAGCTGCCATCCCCGCGGGCCGAAGGCCGGGGCCTCGCTATGGTAGTACTTCCCGATCGTGATGGCCTTGTTCTGCTTGATCGTGGCGAGGGCGCGCGCGATCATCGCCGGGTTGTTCGTGTGATTGGCCGATCCGGCGCGGTCGGTCGCGCCCCACTTCGAGGGCGCCCACTTCTCGTCGAAGGGCTTCTCGGACGTGGGGCCCGGCACCGTCTGGGCCACCGCGAACCCGATCGAGGCGAACAGGACCGCTACCGTGATCCTGCCGACGCTGAAGAGCTTCATTGCCGCCTCCTCTCCGTTGACCAGGTCCGTGCGCTTCTCTCGAGCCCGCCAGCTGCCGCCGCGCGACAGGATGTGCCGCAGGGTACCCGCCTGTCAAGGGAGGCGGGAGCCCGTTCAGTCGCCCGCGCCCTCAGTCAAAGGTCAAGACGGTGCGGGCGACCTCGCCCGCCTTCATCGCGCGGAAGGCCTCGTTGAGGTCGTCGAGGCGGCCGCGGCGCGTGACCATCTCGTCGAGCAGCAGGCGGCCCTGGCGGTAGAAGTCGAGATACCGCGGAATGTCGATGCGGAAGCGGTTGCCGCCCATGCGCGAGGTCTGCACGCGACACTCGGGGCGGATGGCCATCCAGGGGAACTCGATCTTCGCGTCGGGCGGCAGCACGCCGACGATGGTGGCGGTGCCCCGGACCGCCAGACTCTCGATGGCCTGACGCACGAGGGTCGTGTTGCCGACGGCCTCGAACGCGTGGTCCACGCCGGCCCGGCCAGTCAGCGAGCGCACCGCCTCGACCGGATCGTCCTTCGACGTGTTGACGACGTGGGTCGCGCCCACCCGCCGCGCCATCTCGAGCTTGCCGTCGAACCGGTCGAGCGCGATGATCTGCCGGGCGCCGCCGATGCGCGCCCCCTGCACGATCGACAGCCCGACACCGCCGCAGCCGAAGACGGCCACCGTCTGCCCGGCCTCGAGTCCCGCGCTGCGGAGCGCGGCACCGACGCCGGTGAGGACGCCGCAGCCCACCAGGGCCGCCCGATCCAGCGGCAGGTCGTCGTCGATCTTCACCACCGAGTTCTCGTGCAGGAGCATGCGCTCGGCGTAGCTCCCGATACCGGCGAACGACGGGATGCCGTGCCCTTCCTTCGACAGCCGGGGCGGCGCCGACTCGCCGCGCGCCACCGCCCCCCCGACGCAGACATTGGGGTGCCCGCTGAGGCACTGGGCGCAGCTCCCGCAGAACCCGGAGAGACACGCCACCACGTGGTCGCCCGGACGGAACGCGGTCACCTGGTCGCCGACCGCCTCGACGATGCCCGCCCCCTCGTGTCCCAGCACGATGCCGCGGTCGAGCGGGAACCGGCCGTCACCGTCGACCACGTGCAGGTCGCTGTGGCAGACCCCGGTGGCGACGGTGCGGACGAGCACCTCGCGGCCCATGGGTCGGTCGATGTCGATGGATTCGATGCCCACCGGCGCGTGCGTCGCGCGGCAGACGGCTGCCTTGATCTCCATGGGACGCCTCCTGGCTCGGTCCTGAGCCGGCCGGAGTATAGCGCAGCCCGGCGCGCGAGGATCGCCCCACGTGGTGATATGCTCCCCGGGATGCGATTCCAACCGCCACGGAGGGTCATGATGATGCGACGTCGCCTTGCCGCCATTGCACTGGGAGCCATGTTCTGCGCGGGCCCCGCGCTCGCCCAGGAGAAGCTACCCCCGCTCCGGACGGGCGTCGACGGCACCTTCGCGCCGCACGCGATGCCCAAGATGGGCGGCGGCGTCGAGGGCTTCCAGATCGACCTCTTCACCGAGGTGGCGCGCCGGATGAAGCGCGAGATCAGCATCGACGCGGTGAGCTTCTCGACCCTGATCCCGGGCATGCAGTCCGGCCGCTACGACTTCATCGCCGCGCCCACGACGGTGACGAAGGAGCGGGCGGAGAACATGCTGTTCACCGCGGGCTATCTCTGGACCGCCTACCAGTTCGGCATCAAGAAGGGCTCGGAGCCGATCAAGGACTGGGCCGATCTCAAGGGCAAGTCGGTGTCCGTCAACAAGGGCACGCCCTACGAGACGCTGTCCAAGGCCAAGGCCGCCGAGCACGGCTTCACGGTGCAGGTCTACGACACCCAGCCGGACGCCACGCAGGCCGTCCTGTCGGGCCGCGCCTACGCGACGCTCGGGGGCAACACCACCATCGTCTACGCCGCGTCGAAGAACCCCCAGTTCGTGGCCGACCTCGAGCTCAAGGACACCCGCGCCCACTGGGCCGCGCCGGTGCCGAAGAGCAACCCGAAGCTCCGCGCCGAGCTGCAGGATGCGCTCGACTGCATGAAGAAGGACGGCACGATCGCCAAGATGTCCGAGAAGTGGTTCGGCCGCAAGCCGCCCGCCGACGGCCTCGAGGTGGTGATCACGCCCGGCTACGGCGTGCCGGGCATGCCGGGCTACGACCCGACGCCGCACGAGCTCAGGTGCAACTGACCTGAGGGATGGCGGCCGATCGTCGACGCGCGCGGGCATCCACAAGCACTTCGGCGCCCTTCACGTGCTGAAGGGCGTCGATCTCCGGGTGGCCGAACGCGAGCTGGTCTTCGTCATCGGGCCGTCGGGCTCCGGCAAGTCGACCCTGCTGCGCTGCCTCAACCGGCTGGAGGAGCCGTCCTCCGGCCAGGTCGTGGTGGACGGCATCGACATGCTCGACCCGCGGACGGACATCAACCACGCCCGCCAGCGCATCGGCATGGTGTTCCAGTCCTTCAACCTCTATCCGCACATGACCGCGCTCGGCAACGTGACCCTCGCGCTCCGCAAGGTCGCGGGGAAGTCGCGGGTCGAGGCCGAGGCGCTGGGACGGGCCGCGCTGGAGCGGGTCGGCCTCGCCGACCGCGCCGGCCACACCCCGGGCCAGCTCTCGGGCGGCCAGCAGCAGCGGGTGGCCATCGCGCGCGCGATCGCGCTCGAGCCCCGGGTCATGCTGTTCGACGAGCCGACCAGCGCGCTCGATCCGGAGCTGGTGGGCTCGGTGCTCGAGGTCATGCGCTCCCTGCGCGAGAGCGGCATGACCATGATCGTGGTCAGCCACGAGATGGGCTTCGCCCGCAACGCGGCGGACCGGGTCGTGTTCATGGACGAGGGGGCCATCGTGGAGGAGGGGCCGCCCGCCGCGATCTTCGAGGCCCCGGCCCACGAGCGCACCCGAGCCTTCATCGGCCAGATCCAGCGGCATTGAGCGGCAACTGGGAGCGCTTCACCGACACCTTCTTCAACGCGAAGGTCATGCTCCGGTACCTGCCGGACATCCTGTCCGGCGTGGTGGTCACGATCGAGCTCGCCGTCCTCATCGTCGTCACCGGCATCGGCGCCGGCCTGGCCCTGGCGCTGCTCCGGAGCCTCGGCGTCCGGCCGCTCAACTGGCTGATCATCTTCCTCGTCGACCTGTTCCGCTCGCTGCCGCCCCTGGTCATCATCGTGCTGATCTATTTCGGCCTGCCCAGCATCGATCTCTCGCCCTCCGGCTTCGTCTCGACCTGGCTGTCGCTGGCCTTCGTGCTGATGGCCTTCTCGGAGGAGATCTTCTGGGCCGGCATCACCTCGGTGGCCAGAGGCCAGTGGGAGGCCGCGCGCTCGACCGGCCTCTCGTTCGGCCAGACCCTGATGAACGTCGTGCTGCCCCAGGCCCTCCGGCTCACCATTCCCCCGCTCACCAACCGCACCATCGCCATCACCAAGGGCACCGCGCTCGGCACCGTCGTCGCGGTCACCGAGATCCTGGGCCAGGCGAGCTCGGCGATGTCCAACTCCTACAATCCCTCGCCGCTGATGATGGGCGCCGCGGCCTACCTCGTCCTCTTCTTCCCCGTCGTGGTAGCGGGCCGCTGGGTCGAGACGAAGTTCGCGTGGAAGCGATGATCCAGACCTTCTTCAACCCGGAGATCATCGTCGCGTCCTGGCCGATCGTGCTCGCGGGGCTCCGGAACACCGTGCTGCTGTCGCTGCTCGTGGTCCCGCTCGGCCTGTTCGGCGGGCTGATCCTGGCGCTGCTCGCGAGCGTGAAGTATCCCGTGCGTGCGCTGGCCGCTGATGGCGTGGGTCGATTTCTTCCGCGCCTTCCCGCCTCTGGTGCTCCTCGTCCTCCTGTTCGCGGGCCTGCCGTTCGCGGGGCTCGAGCTGGGCGGCTTCGCCTGCGTGGCCATCGCCTTCTTCCTCAACACCGGCGCCTACTACGGCGAGATTCTGAGAGCGGGCATCGATTCCGTGCCGGCGGGCCAGGTCGAGGCCGCGCGCTCCACCGGCCTCTCGCGCCTGCAGGCCATGGCCTACGTCGTGCTGCCCCAGGCGGTGCGCAACGTGTTGCCGGATCTGCTCTCCAACACGCTCGAGGTGGTGAAGCTCACCTCGCTCGGCAGCGTGGTGGCGGTACCCGAGCTCCTCTACCAGGCGCGCCAGGCGCAGAGCATCACCTACAACCCGACCCCGATCGTGGTGGCGGCGATCATTTACTTCGCGATGCTCTGGCCCGTCGTCCGGCTCCTGAGCCGGCTGGAGAACCGCGCCCTCGCCGGACGGTAGCGTCAGTCCATCCACCCCGCCGATCCCGGCCACGAGCCCCCGATCGTGTAGCCTTCGTCCTCCATGCAGCGCCGGTACTGGGTCGGGCCCACGTAGTCACGCGTCAGCGCCGGCGAGACCACGACGATGCGCGTGCTCATGTGCCGGCACGCGCTGTCGTCGCGCTGGAACTCCGCGATGGACGTGTGGGGTCGAGACCACGTGGTCGTACAGCCGCAGAGCGCCAGAAGCCCCGCCGCCACGAGAACACCCCTGCTCGACCCACGCGGAGATCTCATCGTCGTTCCTCTCCAGCGTAGCGTAGGCCCAATTGTTATGAAATCATGGCTCCCGGGAGGACGCGATGGACGTCGGCCTGCAGATGATCTTCGCCACCTACGGGTGGAGCGACGTATCGGACGAGCAGGCCTGGGACGAGGAGCTGCGCCTCGCGCGCCTGGCCGCCGGCCTCGGCTTCGACGTACTGTGGTCGGTTGAGCACCACGGGAACGACTACTCGTTCTGCCCGGACAACCTGCAGCTCATGTCCTATCTGGCCGCGGAGTGCCCGGAGGTCGGCCTGGGCACCGCCGCCGTGATCCTGCCCTGGCACGATCCGCTGCGCGTCGCCGAGCAGGCGTCCGTCCTCGACCACCTGAGCCGCGGCCGTCTCCGCCTCGGCATGGGCCGCGGCCTCGCGCGGCGGGAGTTCGAGGCCTTCCGCGGCACCATGGACGAGTCGCGAGGCCGGTTCGATGAGGCCGCGGCGATGATCCTGCGGGGCCTCCGCACCGGGTTCATGGAGGGCGACGGGCCGTTCTATCCGCAGCCGCGGACCGAGATCCGCCCGCGTCCGACGCGGACCTTCGACGACCGCGTGTACGCGGTGGCCTCGTCGGACGACTCGGTGGTCTCGGCCGCCCGCCTCGACGCGAGAATGGTCATGTTCGCCGACCGGCCCTGGCCCATGCGCATGCCGGCCATCCAGAAGCACCGCGACCTGGTGCGCGAGATGCACGGCAAGGAGGCGGGGCCTCCCCTGCTGGCCGACTTCTGCGTGTGCACGCCCACCATGGACGGCGCGGAGGAGACGGCCCGCCGGTACATGGGGAAGTTCGTGGAGAGCAACTTCTATCACTACGAGCTGCTGGGCCCCCACTTCAGCACCGTGAAGGGGTACGACGCCTACGCGCAGAAGATCGCGATGGCCCGGGAGATCGGGATGGACGGGATCGTCTCCGCCTTCATGCAGGCCGCGGTGTGGGGCACGCCCGACCGCATCCTGCGCACGCTCGAGGAGCGGCGGACCATCGTGGGCGACTTCGAGCTGGCCACCTCGTTCCGCTTCGGCGGCACCCCGCTCGACCTGGCCGAATCCGGGCTGCGCCTCTACGCGAAGGAGGTCCTGCCGGTGGTGCGCGCCTGGAAGAAGGTCCCCTCGCTCAGGCCGGCAGGATGACCGCCTTGCCCGTCGTCTGCGTGTCGAAGAGCTTGTAGGCCTCCTCCGCCTGGTCGAGCTTCCAGCGGTGCGTGAAGAGCTTCTCCACCTCCACGCGTCGGTCCGCCACGAACTCGGCGCATTCGGCCTGTCCCTGCTTCGAGAACGTCCAGGAGCCCACGAGCGTCACCTGCCGGCGCAGGAGATCCGGGGCTCACGTCCAGCGTCACCTGGCCGCGCTCGCCGACGAAGCAGGCGGTCCCCCACGACCGCACCGAGCGCACCGCCGCGGCCCGCGCCTCCGGCGCCGAGGAGGCGTCGAGCGTCTTGTGAGCGCCTTCCCCGTGGGTCAGGTCGCGGATCGCCGCCACCACGTCGCCGGCGCCGGGATCGATGACCTCGTGGGCTCCGAACTCGCGCGCGAGCCGGCGCCGCTCCGGAGCGACGTCGATGGCGAGGACGCGCGCGCCCATCACCACCGCGAGCTGCGTCGCCGAGAGGCCCACCGGGCCCTGGCCGAAGATGGCGATCGTCTCCCCGCCCTGCAGGTTCACCCGCCGGAGCGCGCCCCAGGCGGTGCCGGTGCCGCAGGAGATCGCCGCGCCGGTCACGAAGGAGAGCGAGTCCGGCAGGGGCACCAGCGTGGACACCGGCACCTTCATGTACCGGGCGTGCCCGCCGTTCCCGCCCGAGCCATACACCACCGTTCCCTCGAGACACATCTGCGTCCAGCCTGCCCGGCAGTGCTTGCAGGTGCCGCAGCCGTCGTAGTGATGGTCCATCACGCGCTGGCCGACCCGCGCCTCCTTCTCGGTCACGCCGGCGCCCAGCGCCGCCACCACGCCGCAGGGCTCGTGGCCGGCGATCACCCCGGCCTGCCGCTTGATGCCCCCGGTCACCGCGCCGGCCGGCTGGGCCGGGGCGCGATAGTTGTGCAGGTCGCTGCCGCACATGCCCGAGGCCTTGATCTCGAGGATGACGTCCCGGGCCCCCGGGGTCGGGTCGGCGAACTCCCTGAGCTCCAGCTTGCGGTCTCCGAGGAACACGACACCCTTCATGGCTTCCTCCCGTCCGGCAGATACGATCTCGCAGTCGCGGTGTCGGCCATCATATACCGACGACGATCCGCATCACGCGCTGACGGCGGGCGTGGGCGTCAGCATGTTCGCGTCGCGCGCCAGGACCCACCGGCCTTCCTCGCGCCGGAGCACGGACAGGACGGGCCCGGCCAGCGTCATCGGGGCGCCGGCCGGCGGCGTGACCGCGACGGTCAGCTTCGTCCACATGAAGGCCCAGTCGCCGACCACCTGGATCTCCTGGATGTCGCTCGTCCCGTCGAACCGCACCGAGCCTGCCTGCGCGGCCGCGGCCGCGTAGGCGGCCTTGCCGATCATCGGCGGGTGCCCGGCCCGCAGGAACACCACGTCCTCCGCCATCAGGCTCAGGACGGCGTCGAGGTCTCCCGTCCTCGTGGCCGCCATCCAGGTCGCCACGACCTGCCGGATCTGGCGCTCGTCATCACTCATCCGGGTCATCTCCCGCTCCTAGGGCGCGGACCGGGCCCGGGCGAGGTCGATGACCCGAGCGGTCGCGGTGGCGGTGGCGATGAGGGTCCCGTGACCGTCGAGCAGCGAGGCCTCGAGAAACGCCATGTCGCCATCCCGGTGAACGACGCGTCCCTTGCCGATCACCCGTCCGGGGCGAACCGGCCGCAAGAAGCTCACGTTCATCTCCACCGTCGACTGGAACTGGTCGGGCTCGAGGGTCGCGAGCAGGGCCGGTCCCACCGTGTCGTAGAGCATCGCCGCGACGAACGCCCCGAGCACGTTGCCCGCCGGATTGGTGAAGTCCTCCTTCGCCGCGAACGCGAGCTCGATCGTGCCCTTCTCCGGGTCCGCGCCGATGAACTCGAGCCCCAGCGTGGCTGCGGCACGCGGTATCGGCGCTCGCCCTTCGACCCCATCCCAGAACGGCCCTGATCTCGTCGTCATCGCGCCCTCCTGCTCTGGAGTGTCCGCGCCGATCGAGTCCTGTCAAGTTGCGGGATCGGCGCCCGCAACGGGGCCGTTGCCGGACTTCGTGCAGGTGTAGTAAAGAGGATGGAGTGCCATGGCTCATTGGCTCCTGAAATCCGAGCCGGACGACTGGTCGTGGGCCGCGCAGGTCGCGAAGGGGCGCGACGGCGCGGAATGGACGGGCATCCGCAACCACTCGGCCCAGAAGCACCTGCGCGCCATGAAGAAGGGCGAGCAGGCGTTCTTCTACCACACCGGCAAGGAGCGCGCGATCGTCGGCATCGTCCGGGTGATCGCGGAGGCGCACCCGGACTCGACCGACTCCGCCTGGCGCGCCGTCGACGTCGCCGCGGTGAAGGCGCTCCCCACCCCGGTCGGCCTCGATCAGATCAAGGCGGACCGGCGCCTCGCCGGCATGGCGCTGGCCAGGATCCCCCGCCTGTCGGTCCAGCCGGTCTCGGAGGCCGAGTGGCGGATCGTCTGCCAGATGGCGGGCCTCTAGTCGATCACGGCCACCGCCTCGATCTCGATCAGCGCACCGGGGATGGCGAGACAGGCCACCTGCACCAGGGTGCTGGCCGGCGGGTTGGCGGGGAAGAACTCCTGACGCACCTCACCGTAGCTTTCCCGGTACCGGATGTCCGTCACGAACACGGTCACCTTCACCACGTCCGCGAGGCTCGCCTTACCGCCCTCGAGGACGCGGCGCATGTTCTCCAGGACGCGTCGGGTCTGGGCGCGAATATCGTTCGGCCCGACGAGCTTGCCGTCCTTGTCGAGCGCGAGCTGACCGGCGACGTAGACCGTGTTGCCGACGCGCCAGCCATGGGTGTAGCGGGGCCGAGGATCCGCCATGTCGCTGGGTTGGATCGCGGTGCGTGCCATTCATTGCCTCCTGGTTCTGGTCGACCGTTGGCCGCGTGAACTGCGGCTCAGGAGCCGTCGCTGGTCCAGCCGGCGCTGATCACGGTGACGCGGAACGTCGCCGGACCTGCGGCCATGGTGATGCAAAAGAGCCCGGCACTGCCAGACGAGATCTGGCCGAGCACCTGCCCCTCGCGCTGACTCACCACGGCGCCACTCTGATCGAGGCCCTCGGCCCGCACTCGAACGCCGACGGCGGTCATGGGTCGGTCGTTGAACACGCGCCCGCAGACCGTCAGGAGGCCGGCGACCGGCTGATCCACGTCCCACCGGACTCGCAGGGACGTGGTCGCTGCGTCCTGGGCCTGGCCCGCGGCGGGAGACGAGAGCAGCAGGCCCGCCAGCGCCACACACCGAATCAATCGTATGGTCACGTTCGCACCGGTCCCGGTCACGCGGGCCACGGGCGCCCCCAGCGGTCGGCGTGGGCGACCTCGCCGACCGGTCGCCGAGCCATCGGGCCGAACTTGTCGAGCGGGTAACCGATCGGCATCAGCGCGAACGTGTGGACATCGGAGGGCACCCCCAGGACTTCCTTCATCTCGTCCTCGCAGCGGATGTGGTTCGTGGTGATCGTCGTCCCGAGCCCGAAGGCCCGACACGCGAGGATGATGTTCTGCACGGCGGGATAGATGCTGGCCCCGCGAATGCGCTCCACGTAGCGCTGCTCCTCGGCGTAGCGCGCGCGCACGTCGGCCGGCAGCGCCTCCGGCGCGGGCAGCTTCGGCTGGGCCTGGCAGGGGACCAGGATCACGGGGGCGTCGGCCATGTGGTCCCACAGGAACGAGCCCGAGGACATCAGGCGGCCGAACTGCTCTTCGCTCAGGTGGGGCGGGCGGCCCCGGGCCGCGTACATCGCGCTCGCGATGTCGGACGCCTTCCGGTAGATCGCGCCCAGCTTGCCCCGCTGCTCCGGGTCGCGAACGACGAGGAAGGCCCAGTTCTGCGCGTTCCCCGCCGACGGCGCACGGATGGCCGCGTCGAGGATCCGGGTGATCAGCGCCTCGGGCACCGGATCCGGCCTGAATCGGCGCACCGCGCGGGCGGTATGGATCGCTTCCAGCACGTCGAGCTCGGTCATGCGCTGCATCTTACCGCCAGCCGGAGCCGTACTGGGCGCCAAGACGCACTGGCTCCTAGAGCAGCTCGGCCAGCCGGCGCACGCCCGCGCGGATCTCCCCTTCCGTGAGCGCGGCGTAGCCGAAGAGGAGGCCGGCGCGGCGCGGCGGCGCGGCGTAGTACGGCGCCACCGGGTAGATCCCCACGCCGGCCCGGGCCGCCCGCGCGATGAGGGCGTCCAGGTCCCGCGAGCGCACGTCGTTCAGCCAGACCACCAGGTGCACGCCGGTGTTCTCGCCCGCGACCTCCACGCGGCCGCCGAAGGACTCCCGCAGCGCCGTGATGAGGGCCCGCCGGCGGCCCGCGTTCCGCGCGCCCGCGCGGCGGAGATAGCGCTCGAACTGGCCGCTGGTGATGAGCTCGGCCAGCGCCTCCTGGTAGAGCGGGGCGGAGAAGCGATCCGCCGCCCACTTGGCGGCAAGGAAGGGGCGCACCAGCGCGCGCGGCAGCACGAGATAGCCCACGCGCAGCGCGGGGAACAGGGTCTTCGAGAAGGACCCCAGGTAGATCGCCCGCTCGTCGCGGTCCAGCGACTGGAGCGCCTCCAGCGGACGCCCCTCGTAGCGGAACTCGCTCACGTAGTCGTCCTCGACGACCCAGGCGCCGACGCGGGACGCCCACTGGAGCAGGGCCAGGCGCCGCTCGACCGGCATGATGACGCCGCTGGGGAACTGATGACAGGGCGTCACGTAGGCCAGCCGCGGGTGCTCCGCGGCGGGCGGCAGCCGGGCCGGATCGAGCCCGGCCCCGTCCACCGGCACGCGCAGGAGACGGGCGCCCACCGCCTCGAAGGGAATGGTGGCGCCGGGGTAGTGCGGCTCCTCCACCACCGCGCCGTCACCGGGATCGAGCAGCACGCGCGCGATCAGGTCCAGCGCCTGCTGCGTCCCGTTCACGACGACTATGCGATCCGGGTCGCTCACCACTCCGCGCGCCCGCCCGAGGTACTCGCCGAGCGCCACGCGCAGCGGGCCGTGGCCGGCGGGCGAGCCGTAGCCGAGCGCGTCGGAGGAGGCGCGGCGGGCATGCGCGGCGAGGAGCCGGCGCCAGATCTCGCGGGGAAACTCGTCCACCGCGGGCCGGCCGTAGCGGAAATCGTAGCGGAGCGCGGCGCGGGGGCCGGGCCGGCCGGAGGGCGCGAGGTCGAGACGCGCGGTCAGACGCCGCGCGTAGGCGGAGATCGGCGCGGGACGCTCCGCCGGGGGGCGAGCGGGCGGCGGGGCCGGGCGCGGCGGCGCCACGCCCGCCACCGAGGTGGCGCCGCGGTGCCGGCTCACCAGGTAGCCCTCCGCGGCGAGCTGCTCGTACGCCAGCATCACGGTGTTACGCGACACGCCGAGGTCCCGCGCCAGCGCCCGCGTGGAAGGAACCCGCGTGGCCGGGCCCAGACCGCCGGCCCGGATCTTGGCCTTGAGCGCCAGGTAGACGCGGCGATAGAGTGGCCCGGTCGCGTCCCGCAGGCTCAGCAGCACGGCGCCGCGCCGGGGGGCCGGCCGATCTGGCCCCTTCGATCCTTCGAAAACTGGCTCTTCCTAGGTGCCAGCATCGGGCCTAGGATAGCCGTGCTCGAACGACGATGGAAGGAGGAAATGACCATGGCGAGCAACGCGGACGATCTCGGGACCCTCGAGGCCTTGAACCGGGGATATCTGCTCGCGGCGGAGAAGTCCGACGTGGCCTGGTACGCGGAGCACCTGGCCGACGACTACCGCGCCACCAACCCCGACGGCTCCTTCGTGGACAAGGCGGGCTTCCTGGCCCGCATCGGGCGGCCCCATAACGTCACGCGATTCCGGGCGCCCGAGGTCTCGGTCCAGCGCGTGGGCGACGTGGCCCTGATCCACGCGAGCTTCGAGGACACGCGGCCCGACGGCAGCCACGGCCGGGGACGCTACACCGACATCTGGCAGCGGCGGAACGGGCGCTGGCTCTGCGTGTCCGCCCACTTCACGAGGTGCTGACCATGGCCACCGACCAGGCGACGCTCGAGGCGCTCAATCGCGAGTACATCCGATCGGTCAGCGAGGCGGACGTGCGGTGGTTCGACGCGAACCTCTCCGCGGACTTCGTCAACACCAACCCCGACTGCTCGCTACTGGACCGCGCGGGCTTCCTGGCCCAGATCGGGCGCGGGTCGACCGTCAAGAACCTCGACATCGAGGACGTGCTCATCCGCGTGCTGGGCGACGTGGCGCTGATCCACGCCCGCACCACGTACACCAAGGCGGACGGCCAGCCCGGTGCCGGACGCTACACGGACGTGTGGGCGCGACGCGGGGCCGGCTGGATGTGCGTGGCGGCGAACGTCACGCGCCTTTGAGACGCGGGCCCCTCGGGCCCCTCCTCTAGCTCTGCGCGTGGAGGAGCTCGACCGCCTCCTCGTAGATCTCCATGTTCTTGCCGTAGGAGATGGCCGACGCCTGCGCCGCGCTCACGAGGTGGCGCCAGCGCCACGGAAGCCGGGTGGCGTGGAACTCCTCGATGGTCGCCTGATGGTGCTTGAAGGCGTGCATCTCGGTGAAGTTGTCGTGCACGACGATCGTCGGCCAGACGGCTGATGAGCGCATCCGGGTCGTACCCGAGGTCGGCGTACTGCTGCGCGAGGTTCACGGTGTTCTTCACCTCGGGCACCGCGCGCATCAGCCCGAGATTGGTGACCTTCGACCAGTCGGTCGGCGGCTGCGTGTAGATGCTCTCCGCGAGCGCATCCAGCAGCGCGGCCTGGGTGCGATGGGGCAGCGCCGCGACCGCCGCCGGATCCGGCTGGGGCGGCGGCTCCATGCGGTTCTGCGTCGAGCGCACCTCGGGACCGGTGTGCCACGTCAGCAGCGCCAGCAGCTTGTTCCGCAGGCTCACCCCTTCCAGCTTCAGGAGATACCGGCGCAGGTTCACGCCCGTGTGCAGGTGCACGTCCATCGGATTGCCGGTGAGCGACCGCATGAACAGGCCGGCGGCCCCGATCGACAAGGCTTCGCCGGTGCCCTGGAGCGACAGACCGTCCGCGAGGGCCTTCGCGAGCATCCTCGGGATCTCGGCATAGGCGTCGCACCGGGTGATCGCCTCGCCCAGGACGACCGATCGCCGGCGTCTCATCCGGGCTCGTGTGGAACCCGAGCGGACGCTTCAGGAGCTCGTACTCGTCGAGCAGCGGCTCGATGTCCCGCAGCGCGGGCGGCGTGGGGAACCGGCTGACGTAGCGGACGGCGGGACGCATCAGGAACGGCGTGTGCTCGCGTCCCAGCCAGTCGAGGGCGCGCCACGTGAACATGGGGAAGATGAAGTAGTGATCGTCGAGCATGTTCTTCGGGATCGCCACGGTCAGCAGCAGGTCCAGCGCCTCGCCGTGCGGGATGTTGTCCCAGAGCCAGAGGAAGTGCGTGATCCGCGCGCGTTGTACAGGCCGCGATCCACGCGCGGCGAAGAACGCCTTCTTCGTGGCCTCGACGCCGCCCGACGTCCACCGGCTCGGCATCCGCCAGGATGTACGGGCCCATGCCGGGGTGATTGATGTGCTTGTTCGACAGCGCGACGTGCTGAAGGATCGGCAGGAATCGCTGCTCGCCCGACACCCGCTCGACGGTGTGGTGGAGCGCGTGGAGCCCGACGAGCGGGTGCAGCGGCCCGCCGTGGTGGCCGGGCGGCAGGTCCGAGGAACGAGTGACCGCGAGCGCCGACGCGGTCAGGAGCTTCTTGACCGACAGGCCGTCCCGCAGCTTGGCCAGGGTGGCCTCGAGGATCCGGCCCGGGTCGGTCTCCTCGATGAACTGCACCAGCGGCTCGATGTCATCGGCAAACCGCACGGGCCTGTGCATGGTCTCTCTCCTCTCGTTCCGTTTCGAGGGGCGTGGCGGCTGAATCCTACCCCGTGGCCGGGTCCTGCGCAGCAAACTTGTTGGCCGCGTCCCGGAGCCGCACGACGTTCAGGGGCTTGACCGGCCTCGCCAGGCCCTTCACCGTGAGGAGCCCCAGCTCCTCGACCTCCAGGAGGGCCTCGATCTCCAGGAGCACCCGGGGCGCGATCAGGATCTGCCCGGGCTTGGCCTCCGCGCAAAGGCGCGCGGCCAGGTTCGTCACGGTGCCGATGGCGCCGTAGTCCCAGCGGCCCTCGAACCCGATGGCCCCGATCGTGGCGAAGCCCTTGGCGATCCCGATGCCCAGATCCAGCTCGTACCCCTTGCGGCGCCAGCCGACGCTCAGCTCGGCGGCCCGGTCCCGCATCGCCACCGCCATCCGCACCGCGCGCTCCGCGGCGTCCGGCATCGGGAGCGGATCGTTGAAGAAGACCATCATCCCGTCGCCGGTGAACCGCTCCAGCGTGCCCTCGTGCGCGAGGATCAGCCGCCCCATCTCGGCATGGTACTCGTGCAGCACCCCCATCAGCTCCTCGGGCTCCGAGGTCTCCGCGAAGGCGGTGAAGCCGCGGAGGTCGAGGAAGACGACGGTGATCTCGCGGCGGTGCGTCTTCAAGGGATCGTCGGCCCCGCCCCGGATGATCAGGTCGGCGAGCTGAGGCGAGAAGAAGCGCTTCAGGCGGCCGAGCTGGTCCACCATCTGATAGGTGCGGGCGTTGTCGATCGCGGTCGCCGCCTGGTTGCCGACGATGCGCAGCAGCACCTCGTCCAGCTCGTCGAAGGCGTTCGGGGTGCGGCTCTCCACCGCCAGCACCCCGACCAGCCGGTCCTTGACGGTCAGCGGCAGGGCGAGCTGACTCTGCGCGTCCGCCAGGCCGGGCAAGACCGCGGTGGGGGCCTCGGACGGGGCGACCTCGCCGGACGCTTCCATCCGCGCCCGCACGCCCTTGACATAGCGCATGCTGGCGCCGATGTTGCCCATCCGCATCATCCGCCGGCGCTCGCCGACGACGCCGATGACGCCTTCTCCCAGGCGCACCGGCGCGCCGGCGGGCTGGTCCCCGTAGCCGCGGGTCGCCGCGACCCGCAGGAGGTCGTCGCCCAGGTCCTTGAGGAGGATCATCGAGTGCGCGAAGCCCAGCACGGTGTCCATGGCCCGCAGGACGATCCCGAGCACCTCGTCGAGGTTCAGCGTGGAGGTGATCTCGGAGGAGATCTGCTGGATGATCCGGATCTCGTCGGACCGCCGGGCGAGGTCGCGGTTGAGCCGATCGATCGCCTGCTGGTTCTGGGCGATCTGCTCTCGGAGATCCGACGTATCGCGAGGGTCGGTGGCCACTCTGGTCCCGCCGCCTCAGCGGGGCGCGGGGATCTCCGCGGGCGGGATCCGCTCGCCGACCGTCTTCGTCACGGCGGCGACCCGGAAGATGTCGGCCGCGCGCAGCTTGAAGATCCCCTTCATCCCCACCATGGAGGCGATGGCCTCGATCTGCATCTCCATGACCTCGAAGACCGGCCCGCTGGTCTCGGATCGCACGAACTCCAGGTCGAGGTCCCACGAGTCGAAGGTCTCGGGACTGATCAGCGAGACCGCCGCCCGCGGGTTCTCCTCGATGTTGCGCTTGGTCTTGTTGAAGAACTGGTGGGAGAGCGCCACGTGATCGGGGTCCACGTAGTAGACCTGCGAGATGACGCTCGCGTTCGGGGTGCCGTCACGCGAGCACGTCACGACGTGCGAGGGGATCACCCCCTGCATCGCCGCCTTGATCTCGTCCGGAAGGATCCCCACGGGGCGCGGCGCTCCTCTCAGGAGAGGCGGGTGCCGGCGCCGGGGCCGGGCGTCTGCAGGAACACTTCCTCCGCGCGAAAGGTGATCGCCACGCCCGGCGCATAGGCGTAGCCCAGGCAGAAGCTTCGCGCCAGGCCCTCCGGATACCCGGCCTCGAGGGCGGACTGCAGCAGCGCAGCGCGGTAGACCTCCTGGCGGGCCCGGTCGGCGTCGTCGGTGGGCCGCGACGAGATGTACGTCCCCTTGAGCTGATAGGCCTCGTGGCTGGCGAGCCCGGCGTTGACCGCGATCCGACCGTTCCGCGTCAGGTCGCGCAGCACCCGCTCGGAGCGCGCGGCCGGGACGAACACGGTCACCGTCTGCCGATCGGGGTGGACCATGGCGCCGACCGCCATCGTGTGCTTGGGTCGGAGTGCTTCGTCCCGGCTCCCGATCTGGACATAGGCCGGGCCCTCGAAGGCCTCCACTACCCGATCGGGAATCATGCGCCGCGTCGACTCAGCGGCCTGCCCCGGCGAGGGGCCCGCGGAGGACGCGGCCGGGGAACGCGCCCGTGTGCTCCCCGTCGCGCAGCACCACCTGGCCGTTGACGATCGAGGCGTGGAAGCCGGTGGCCTTCTGGCGCAGGCGCCGGGCGCCGGCGGGCAGGTCGTTCACCACCTCGGGCATGTCGGGGGCCACGCGGTCGGGATCGAAGACGATCACGTCGGCGGCCAGCCCCTCGCGCAGCAGCCCGCGCTCGTGGAGGCCCCACGCCGACGCCGGCTCGAGGCTCAGCATCCGCACCGCCCTCCTCGAGGGTGAGCGCCTGGCGGCGGCGCACCCAGTAGGCGAGCACCTGGGTCTGCAGCGACGAGTCCATGATCTGGGAGACGTGCGCGCCGGAATCGGAGAACGTCACCACCGAGCGCGGGTGCTTCATCATCTCCAGCACGTGGTCGAGGTTCTCGTTGAACAGCGGCTGGACGAAGAACGCCTTGAGGTCGCGCTCCAGCGCGAGCTCGATCATGGCCTCCACCGGATCCACGCCGCGCTCGCGCGCGATCTCGGCGATCGACCGGTGCGGTCCGCACGGATCCTCCATGAGCATCGATCCACTCGTAGTCGGGCTTCCGGGCCTCGGCGCCGACGACGCGGCCGTACTCCGCCTCGGCGGCCGCCTTCACCAGCCGCCGGCGCACGTCGGCGTCGCGCAGGAGCAGCGCGCTGCTCGTCGAGCGGGCGCCGGCGCAGCTCGCGCCACTCGGGCAGGCGGTCGAAGGGCAGCCGCGTCTCGAACGAGAGCACGCACCGCGAGCGCGCGGCTGTGCACCTGGGCGAACATGCGCCCGCCGGCGCGCGCGGTCTCGTCGAGCATGGTCGAAGTACGCGCGCCAGGCGTCCGGCGCGAAGCGCGAGCTGAACATGCCCCACGTGACCGGCACGCCGGTCTCCACCGCCAGATCGCGCAGCCGGCCGAGGTAGTCGCGCTGGCGGTCGGGGTCGCGGCCCGTGTCCTCGCCGGCGATCTCGAAGATGCCGCGCGCCGAGGTCGCCCATCACCCGCACCAGCTCGCGCACCTCGCCCCACTCGGCGACGCGGCTGGCCACCGGCCGCCGGTCCGCCGTCTCGTGGTTGCGGGTGCGCGAGGTCGTGAACCCCATCGCCCCCGCGGCCAGCGCGTCCGCCAGCTCGCGCTTCATCACCGCCAGGTCCTGCGGCGGTGGCCGGCTCGGAGAACGCGCGCTCGCCCATGGCGTAGGTGCGCAGCGCCGAGTGGCCGACGTAGCCCGCGTAGTTGATGCCCTTCGGCCAGCGCGCGACGGCGTCGAGGTACTGCGCGTACGTCTCCCACGTCCAGTCGATGCCCGCCTCCATCGCCTCGGCCGGGATGTCCTCGGCGCGCTCGAGGTTGCGCACGACCAGGTGCCGCTCGTCGGGCCGGCAGGGCGCCAGCGTGAAGCCGCAGTTGCCCATGACGACGCTGGTCACCCCGTGCCAGCACGAGCACGTGCCGAGCGGATCCCACGCCACCTGCGCGTCCATGTGGGTGTGGCCGTCGATGAAGCCGGGCGCGACGACCTGGTGGCGCGCGTCGACCTCCTCGCGCCCCCGCGCGTGGATGGTGCCGATGCGCGCGATGCGATCGCCCGCGGATGCCCACGTCGGCGCGGTAGCGCGGGAGCCCGGAGCCATCGACCACGGTGCCGCCGCGGATCACCAGGTCGTAGGTCATGTCGGCCTCTCAGGTAGGGAGCTACGCGGGAGCGAAGACGCCGGGTCCCGATGACACCTCGCCGGCGTCGACCGGGCTCTCGGCGCGCGTGAACGCCGAGTCCCGCTGCAGGACGGGCACCACCCGATCCGCGAAGAGGCGCATGTTGAGCTCGGCCTCCTCGTGCGGCATGCCGCCGAAGCCGAACTCGGTGACGAGATGATCGAGGCCGGTGAGCCGGCGCAGCTCGGCGACCTGCTGGATGCAGTCGTCCGGCGTGCCGGTCACCTGGATCTTCACGTAGAACTCGGTCGCCTTCTTCCGGTAGCTCTCGTCCTTCATCTTCGAGTACGTCTTCGCCATCCCGCCGTAGAACTCGTACCCCTTCACGTTCGCGAGGTGGCCGTCCGAGAAGTGGTAGTGCGTGTCGATCGAGTCCCACTTGCGCGCGAGGTAGCATCCCGCGCGCTCGTGCGCCTCGGCCCGGCTCTCCGCCACCGAGACGTTGGTGAGGATGATCGGCGGGCGCGGCGCGTGGCCGACGCTCCGCGACAGCTCCTGGTATCGGTGGATGTCCTGGGCCGCCTTCGGCCACTCGTTCTGCATGATGACGAGGATCCCGAAGCCGAGCTTCGCCATGATCTCGGCGGACTCCGGGCTCACCGACGACGCGTAGAAGCGGCGCTCGGGATGCGAGATCGGACGCGGGCGGATCGAGGTGCGCGGGATCCGGAAGAACTCGCCCTCCCACTCGAACGCGTCCTGGGTGAGCGCGGTGACGATGATCTTCGCCGCCTCCACGAACCGCGGCCGGGCCTCCTCCATCGGGATGCGGAAGCCCGCGTACTCGACGCTCGCCGCGCCCCGCCCGAACCCGAACAGGCAGCGGCCCCCCGACATCACGTCGAGGAGGGCGATCTGCTCGGCCACCCGGATCGGATCGTGCCACGGCAGCACGATGACCGCGGTGCCGAGCGTGATGCGCTTCGTGCGCCCCGCGTAGTAGCTGAGCAGCTGGATCGGAGAGGGCGACATGGCGTAGCCGGTGAAGTGGTGCTCGAGGGCGAAGAGCGAGTCGAAGCCCAGGGGCTCGGCGAGGTCGCCCAGCGCCATGTGCTCGGCGAACACCGCGGCGTCCGAGAGCCCCGGCTTCTGGAGCATGTTGAGGGCGACCCCGACCTTCACGAGGCGCCTCCGCCCGTCGGCGCGCCGACGCCGAGCCCGTAGAGCTCGGCCACGTTGTCGTGGAGGATGAGGTCGCGCTCCGCCTCGGTGAGGTGCGCCGGCCTGCTTCGCGAGCACCGCCTGCGAATTCGGCCACGTGGAATCGCTGTGCGGGAAGTCGTTCGCCCACATGAGCCGGCGGATATTGCAGAGGTCCTTCACCTGGAAGGCCACCCAGTCGTCCTGGAACGTGGCGTAGATGTGCTCGCGGAAGTACTCGCTCGGCAGCCGGGTGAGCGGCCCTCCGGTCAGCCAGTAGCGGTGACGCTCCCACGCGTGGTCCATGCGGTACATGAAGTGGGGTACCCAGCCCGCGTCGGCCTCGACGCACACCAGCCGGAGTCTCGGCTGGCGCTCGAACACGCCGCTGAAGATGAACGTGCCGATGATGTCCTGGCAGCCGCGGATGATCGACATGAACGCGTTGATCTTCGGACCCGCGCACCCGGAACGTGTCGCTGCTGGCTCGTGAGAATGTGGAAGCTCAGCGGGCAGGCCAGATCCACCGCCGCCTCCCAGAGCGGGTCGTACATCGGGTCGTCGTAGTCGGCCACGCCGGGATTGCCGGGCATCATGACGCCCCGGAGCCCGAGGGCCTTCATCCGCTCGAGGTCGCGGATGCCGTCGGCGACCGAGCGCACCGCGGTCTGGCCCGACCCCGATGAGCCGGTCCGGATGCGTGGCGCAGTACTCGGCGATCCACAGGTTGTAGGCGTCGAAGCACGCCTGCTTGAACTCGACGTCGGGATGGTTGCACAGCATCATGCCGACCGTCGGGTAGAGCACCTCGGCCGCGACGCCGTCCCGCTCCTGGTCCGCGAGGCGCGCCTCCGGGTCCCAGCCGCCGCGGTGCATGTCCTCGAAGCGCGCGCCGAACTTCGTCAGCTCCTCCGCCGGCTTGCCGGCGGCGGCGACCAGGCCCATCGGGATCGGCTTGTCGATGCCCTCGATGACGAAGAGGTCCCCGCGCTTCGGGTCGCGGACGACGTGGGGCGCGCGGTCCTTGAAGCGCCGCTCGATCCGGGCCGTGTACGTGTCCGGCGGCTCCGTGATGTGCGAGTCGGCGGATATGATCGGTTTAGCCATCGTCGGCTCCTCTGCTGCCACTCCGGTACGCTGCCAACCTGTTGACTAAGCGTTTGGCTGGGTCAACGTTAGGGGACGGACCCTCGGCTTGTCAAACGGACCGCGCGGGGCGTGCCCTTGACATTGACGGGGCCCCGTCCCAGAGTGTCCGCAATCTCAGCCCCGATTCCCACGTGCCGAGCCGAAGGGCACGGAGGAGCGACGACCCCGACAAGACCTCGCCGAGAACCGCCCGAACCAGACAAGGAGGCCTCCATGGACAGGTCCCCTGACTCCACCGCCCCCACTCGCCGTGATCTTCTCAAGCTCGGCGCCACCGCGGTCGCGGCAGGAGGCGTCATCGCGGTCACGGATCTTGCGGCCCCGCGCTCGGCCGTCGCCCAGATGCCCAAGCGAGGGGGCGTCCTTCGCCTTGCCCACCAGCTCGATCCGGTCGGGCTAGACCCGCATCAGACCATCTCCTTCGCGACCATGATCCCCCTCTCCTTCATCTACAGTCGCCTCATGAAGGTCAAGGCGGGCCCAATGGTGAAGCCCGGCACCTATCCGGTGGAGACGGACCTGGCCGAGTCCTGGACTCAGCCCAGCGACACCACCTACGTCTTCAAGCTCAGGAAGGGCGTCCGCTGGCACCCGAAGCCGCCCGTCAATGGTCGGGAGCTCACGGCCGAGGACGTCAAGTACACGTACGAGCGCTTCCTCACCATCAAGGGGAATGGCAACCGTCCCGTGCTCGAGATGGTGGACCGCATCGAGGCGGTGGATCGCTACACCGTGAAGTTCACCCTGTCCGAGCCCTTCGCGTGGTTCATGGACGCCCTCGCCGCCACCTCCACGTGGATCATCGCGAGGGAGGCGGTGGAGAAGTTCGGCGATCTCAGGAAGGCGGAGGCGGCGATCGGCACCGGACCGTTCATGCTCGAGCGCCACGAACCTAACGTGCGCATGACCTTCGTCCGCCACCCCCACTATTTCGTGGCGGGCCTGCCGCACGTGGACGGAGTGGATCTCACCATCGATGCCGACCCGGCTTCTCGTTTCTCCGGGTGGCTGTCGGGAAAATACGACTTCGGGCCCGAGTACCAGCAGGTCGTCCGGCGTACCGATCTCGACATCGCCCGGCCTCGCAAGACCGGGCTCCAGACCGCGGAGTACGTCTGGTTCACCGGAGGCTACACGGCGGTCAAGCTGGACCAGGAGCCCTTCAAGGATGTTCGCGTGCGCCGGGCCATGGGGCGCGCGAGCAACTGGCGGGAGTTCCTCGAGTCGAGCCCGCACGCCCTCGGCCAGGGCGCCCCCAACATGGCGGTCCCCGCGGCCTCGGCGGAGTGGTCTATCCCGGTTGCCGAGCTGACCCCCGAAGGGCGCGAGCTCTACGAGCAGGACATCCCGGCCGCCAAGCGCCTCCTCGCCCAGGCCGGCCTTCCCAGCGGGTTCAAGGTGTCCTGCGAGAGCACGGCCGGCTACGGTCCGGATTACGTGGACCGCATGAGCATCGCCCTCAAGAACTACAAGGCGGCGGGGATGGACACCGATCTCAAGCTCAAGGAGTACGGCGCCTACATCTCCAGCACGATCTACGGCAAGTTCGACAAGATGATGTTCGGCCTGCGGGGAGCCTGGATCGACCCGGACGCTTACCTCTACCGGACCTTCATGCCGGGCCAGCCGCTCAACGCCGCGGGTGTCGACGACCCCAAGCTCACCGAGATGCTCCGGCTCCAGCGGCGCACCTTCGACGAGAAGAAACGCCGCGACCTCATCTTCGACATCCAGCGCCACGCGGCACACCACGCCTACTATCTCTACGACGCCTCGCAGAGAGTCGTGTCGGCGTGGGAACCTTACGTGAAGAACTACGGGCCCAACAACGGCTTCGACTACGGTGGGCGGATGATGGCCGTCTGGCTCGACCGTTAGGGACGAACGTGCCCTCGGGGACAACCGTCCCCTGGTCCGGGTACCAGAGTTGGTTCGCCAGAGTGACGGCCTTTGGAAGAGCTGCTGGCGGAATTCTTCTGTAGCCCAGATCTGCCCTGGATCGACACGAGGTTCGACGCGGGTGCGAGAAGAATGCACCTGCCTATGCTGCCTCGCGATGCCTGCGTCGTGAGGGCGCCCGGTACGCCTGCCGCCGTCCTCGTGGCATAATCGGCCGGGCCGGAAGACCCCATTGAGTCGGATCGTCGCCGCCACTCCGCCGTCATGGAGGATCACATGGACTACTACGACCTCGGCTCGTACACCCGCAAGGTCACGACCGCCGTGCCCGACGCCCAGCTCTGGTTCGACCGGGGCCTCAACTGGCTCTTCGGCTTCAACCACGCCGAGGCGATCGCCTGCTTCGAGAAGGTCCTGGCGCTCGACCCCGACTGCGCCATGGCCTACTGGGGCATCTCCTATGCGGCCGGGCCGAACTACAACCTGCCCTGGTACCGCTACGATCCGGCCGGCAAGGCCGCCGCGCTCGCCGCTGCCTACGACGCGATGCAGGGCGCGCTCGCCCATGCGGACGGGGCCAGCCCGGTCGAGCGGGCGCTGATCCGCGCCCTGCCCGCGCGCTATCCGCAGCGCGAGGCCATCGAGGACCAGGCGCCGTGGGACGCCGCCTATGCGGAGGCCATGCGCGAGGTGTTCCGGGCCAACCACGACGATCTCGAGGTGCGCCACGTCTTCGTCGAGTCGATCATGAACCTGACGCCCTGGCAGATGTGGAACCTCAAGACCGGGGGCATCGCCGACGGTGCCGGCACGGCGGAAGCGGTCGAGGCGCTGGAGAGCGCCTTCCGCGACATCCCCGCCTCGTGGAGCCACCCGGGGCTCCTGCATCTCTACGTTCACCTGATGGAGATGTCGCCCTTCCCGCAGCGCGCGCTGCGGGCGGGCGACCGGCTGCGCGATCTGGTGCCGGATGCCGGGCACCTGATCCACATGCCGACCCACATCGACGTGCTCTGCGGCCACTACCGCGACGTGCTGGTCTACAACCAGAAGGCGATCGCGGTCGACCGCAAGTTCCTGGCCCGCGAGGGGGCGCTGAACGTCTACGCGCTCTACCGCACGCACGACTACCACTTCGCGGTCTACGGGGCCATGTTCCTCGGCCAGTACGGGGCGGCCATGGAGGCGGCGCAGGAGCTGATCGACACCACGCCGGAGGCGCTCCTGCGCATCCCCTCGCCGCCGATGGCCGATTTCGTCGAGGGCTATCTGTCGGTGAAGCAGCACGTGCTGGTGCGCTTCGGGAAGTGGCAGGAGATCATCGCCCAGGAGCTGCCGCGTGACCGCGAGCTCTACTGCTCGACCGTCGCGATGATGCTCTACGCCCAGGCGGTGGCCCATTCGGCGCTCGGCCACATCGCCCAGGCCGAGACGGCCAAGGCGGCGTTCATCGAGGCGAAGCGGCGGGTGCCGGAGAGCCGGCGGGTGCACAACAATACCGTCCGGGACCTGCTGGCGGTGGCCGAGGAGATGCTGAACGGCGAGCTGGAGTACCGGCGCGGAAACCACGAGGTCGCTTTCGCCCATCTGCGCCGCTCGGTCGAGCTCGACGACGCGCTGCCCTACGACGAGCCGTGGGGCTGGATGCAGCCGACCCGCCACGCGCTCGGCGCGCTCTTGCTGGAGCAGGACCGGGTCGCCGAGGCCGAGGCGATCTACCGCTCGGATCTCGGCCTCGACGGCAAGCTCAGCCGCGCCTGCCAGCATCCCGACAACCTCTGGAGCCTGCACGGCCTGCACGAATGCCTGACCCGGCGCGGCGAGACGGTGGAGGCCGCCCTGATCAAGCAGCGCCTCGACCTGGCGCAGGCCCGGTCGGAGGTGCCGGTGAAGGCCTCCTGCTTCTGCCGCATGAAGGTCGCGGCCTGAGCGGCGCCATGAAATTCGGCCTCTACAGCTCGATCGCCAATCCGCCGCGGGGCGAGCAGCTCGATCGCTGCATCGACGAGGTCATCGCCGAGGCCCAGCTGGCCGAGGCCAGCGGCTTCGACTCCTGCTTCTTCGGCGAGCACCACCAGGACCAGGACGGGTTCCTCCCCTCGCCGCTGATCGTGGCCACCGCGGTGGCCGCCCGCACGACGCGGCTGCGGGTCGGCACCTCGGTGATCCTGCTGCCGCTCCATCATCCGGTGCACGTGGCCGAGGACGTCATCACGCTCGACCTCGTCTCCAAGGGGCGGGTCATCCTGGGCGTGGGCATCGGCTATCAGCCCGCCGACTTCCGCGCGTTCTCCGTCCCCATGGAGGACCGCGCCGGGCGGTTCGAGGAGAGCATCGAGATCCTGCGCCGCTGCTGGGCGGGCGAGCCGTTCTCGTTCCACGGCAAGCACTACACGCTCGAGGACGTCCAGATCCGTCCCCGTCCCTACCAGAAGTCGGGGCCGCCACTGTGGATCGGCGCCAGCATCGACGCGGCCGCCCGCCGGGCCGGCCGGATCGCCGACGGCTTCGTCGGCACGCCCAGCACCGGTCTGGCGAACGCGACGCGTCTCGCCGACGTCTACAAGGAAGCCGCGCGCGAGGCCCGCCGGCCGGCCGAGGTCGTCCAGATGCGGGATGCGTGGGTCGCTCGCTCGCGCGCCGAGGCCGACGCCGTCTACGGCCCGCACGTGATGACCGCCTACCGCTACTACTGGGAGAATCGCCTGGCCGAGTTCCGCAACCTCTCCGCCGACTCGGAGTTCACCCTGGACACTCTCGCCCCGGATCGCCTGATCCTGGGGGACCCCGACACCTGCATCCGGGAATTCCAGCGCTGGCAGAAGGCCACCGGCGCGAGCACGTTCTTGCTCCGGCTCCGCCACGCCCATTCGGGTGGGCCGCCCCACGACAAGATCATGGAGGCGATCCGGCTCTTCGGCGACCGCGTCCTGCCATACGTTTGACGCGAATGTCGAACGCTGGGGGTGCCGACATGAGTGAAGGATCAATTGCGACCAAGGAGACATACGATGAAATTCATGATGCTGATGATTCCAGCCGTTTACCAGGGCGGCAAGAAGGTGGATCCCGGGTTTGTGCCCGATCCCGAGAAGGTGGCCGAGATGGGCCGCTTCAACGATGAAATGGCCAAGTCCGTCAAGATATTGTCGTTGAACGGCCTCCACCCGGTCACGACGGGCGCCCGGGTATCCTTCGCAAAGGGAAAGCCAACCGTGACCGACGGCCCCTTCATCGAGACAAAGGAAGTGCTCGGTGGCTATTGGCTGGTCGAGGCGAAGTCGAAGGAAGAGGTCATGAAGTGGGCGCAGCGGTGCCCGGCGAGTGACGGAGACGTGATCGAGATCCGGCAGATCTTCGAGCTGGAAGACTTCGCGATACAAAAATAGGAGGCGCTATCGTCCGGAGGCCGGGCGCAGGAAGTCGACCACCGCCGACTCCAGGTTGTACATCGCCCCGGCGATCTTGACCACGCCCTTGGTCTCGAGCTCGGCGATCACCGCGCTACGGCTGTGGATCTCGGCCATGGCGAGCTCGACATTCTTCCGGGCGACCGCGTCCACGAAGGTGTAGTTCTTCGCGGAGCGCTCGCCTTGATACGGGGTGGCGTCCACCGCCGGCTGGATCTTCGCGAGCAGACCGGTGAGGTTGCCGAGCTGGACCCGATCGATGGCGCCCTTGATCGCGCCGCACGCGGTGTGGCCCATCACCAGCACGACCTTCGCGCCGGATACCTTGCAGGCGAACTCCAGGCTCCCCAGGACGTCGTCGTTGACGACGTTGCCGGCCACGCGCGTGTTGAACACGTCGCCGATGCCGAGATCCAGGATCGTCTCCGCGGACGCCCGGGAATCGATGCAGCTCAGGAGCACCGCGGCCGGATACTGCCCCTTCGCACTCGCTCTCTGCTGCGCCAGGAAGTCCTGCGTCGTCCTCTGCCCGGTCCGGAAGCGCTCGTTGCCCTTCTTCATGAGCTGGATGACGTCGTCCGGCGTCATCCGGTCGCGCTCCGCCTTGGTCAGCGAGGCGGCCCAGGCGATGCGGGCCGGGAGCACCGCGCCTACCAGCGCGCCGGCGCCCGCCACTCCCGCGGCCCGGATGAACGCTCGGCGATCGAGACCTTCTGGATTCCCCACGCAGATCCTCCTCCGCGAGCTCTGTCGCCACGCCCGCGGCCGGAGCATAGCAAATTCGGAAGGCCCGCGGTCCTTGTCCGGACGCTTCACCCCCGACCCGTGAAGAGGCCGTCCACGAAGCCGATCTGGTACGTGAGGAAGAGCCCGAAGGCGACGCTGAGCAGCCCGGCCGCGAGGGCCAGCGATCGGTTCACGCCGAGCAGTCGCCGGGCGGTGTAGGCGAAGGGGAGCGCGATCGCCACCGTGATCAGCATCATGCCCACGATCGTCCCGACGCCGAACACGAGCAGATAGGCCAGGGAGAGTACCGCGTCGTGAATGGTCGCGACCACCAGCAGGGCCACCGCGGCGGACCCCGCGAGCCCGTGCACCACGCCCACCACGAACGGGCGCACCGCGTGGTAGAGGCCGAGCCGACCGAATCGCCGGTCGAGCCGGGCCAGCGGCGTCTCCTGCTCGCCGTGGCCGTGGTCGGTCCGCGGATGTCCGTGCGGATGCGCGTGGACGTAATCGCCGTGGACGTGATGGTGCCCCCGCGGCCGGAGGATCCCGATCACGGTGGCTCCACCGAGGAACACCAGCATGAGGGCCACCGTGAGCTCCATGGTGAGACCCACCCGCGCCGGGATGACCACCTCGAACAATACGATGCCGCCCCCCACCAGCAGGATCGTGCAGGTGTGGCCGATCCCCCACAGCACCCCGATCAGGGCGGCGGTCTGGACGCGGCCCTCGCGGCTCACGATCGTGCTCACCGCGATCACGTGGTCCGGGTCGGTCGCGTGACGGATCCCGAGGAAGAATCCCAGCGCGGCGATGGGCAGGAGCGTGAACACGGGGCCTCAGCCTAGCAGATCCGCTGCTGGTGCCACGTTCAAAACCCGCCCTGCAGAGAATGTGCGATGGTATCGTCGTTCAGGCTCATCTTCTTGTCGCGAGGGGGAGGACCGGATGCCGAATGTGAGCGGGTGGCGGCGCCTCGGGACGGTCTCCGCCGTCGCCCTGGGGATCCTCGCCCTGGCGTCGTCCGTCCCGGCCCAGGCGCCGCGCGAGGAGCCCCGGCTCGCCCTGCTGATCGGCAACAGCGCCTACCGCGAGTCTCCCTTGCGCAACCCGGTGAACGACGTGCGGGCGATGGCCCAGCGGCTCAAGGAGCTCGGCTTCACCGTCCTCGTCCACGAGAACGCCATCAAGCGCACGATGGAGGCGGCGATCGTCGAGTTCGGGCGTCGCCTCGCCGAGGGCGGCGTCGGCGCCTTCTACTACGCGGGCCACGGGCTGCAGGTCCGCGGGCGCAACTACCTCGTGCCGGTCGACGCCGACATCGAGGACGAGGCCTCCACCCGAGTCGCCGCCGTCGACGTGGAGCTGCTGCTCGAGCAGATGGCCGAGGCGAAGAATCGCGTCAACATCGTGGTGCTCGATGCCTGCCGCAACAACCCCTTCGAGCGCCGGATGCGTGGCGCCTCCCGGGGCCTCGCCGCAGTCGACGCGGCGCGGGGCACGCTGGTGGCGTACGCCACCGCGCCGGGATCGGTGGCGGCGGACGGGGACGGCAAGAACGGGCTCTACACCGAGGAGCTGCTGGAGGCGCTGCGCGAGCCCGGCCTCAAGATCGAGGAGGTGTTCAAGCGGGTCCGGATCAACGTCGCCCGCCGGTCGAAGGGTGCCCAGACACCGTGGGAATCCTCCTCGCTCACCGGAGACCTCGTCGTCAACGTGACCGTCAACGTGACGACCGCGGCGGTGTCGGCACCCGCGCCGGCGCCCGATCGCGAGGGCCTGTTCTGGATGTCGATCAAGGACAGCCCCGATCCCGCGGGATTCGAGGCCTACCTCAAGCAATATCCGCAGGGGACGTTCGCCACGCTGGCCCGCCAGCGGCTGGCCAGCGTGAGTCAGCCGCCCCGGGCGCCGGCTCTCACGCGCTTCGACGGCGCCTGGAACGTCACGGTCCACTGCCCGGCCCACGGGACCGCCTCTGCCTATACGAGACGGCTGACCGCACAGGTGAAGGAAGGGGCGCTGGTGGCGCAGCTGGGCGACGCCGGCCAGCCGGGCTCGCTGATGCTCAGCGGGAAGATCCAGCCGGACGGGAAGGCCAGCCTCGACGCCCGCGGGACGGTGGGCGATTCGCGGAACGCGGTCAAGGGGGCGCAGGGCGCGGCCTACGCCTATCGCGTCGACGCCGTCTTCGAGGACACCCGCGGGGCCGGCAATCGCAACGACGACGCCCGCCCCTGCAGCCTGACGTTCGTCAAGTAACGGAGGTCGACTCCAGGCGGTGGCCGGGTAGTCGCCATGCGCATCGCGGTCATCTCCGATCTGCACATCGGCGCCGAGGAATTCCAGCCCGACGGCCTCGCCGGCTTCCTGGACCATCTCGAGCGGGAGCACGATGAGATCATTCTCCTCGGAGACGTGCTCGAGTGTTACTACCCCGCCCTGCCCTGGAAGGGGCTCGCGGAATACGATCGCTTCGATCGGCAGTACCGCGACATCACGGACCGCTTCCGGTCCAGCCGGTACACGATCCTGACCGGGAATCACGACATGGCGGCCTGGCGCGCGGGCGGCATTCCGTCCCGCACCGAGCGCGGGGACAAGGACTTCCGCATCCTGCTGTCCCATGGCCACGAGAACGAATCCCCCTACCAGAGCTCGCTCCGGATCCGCCTCGTCGAGCTCTACATGTGGCTCACCTACCGGCTCAAGCGCATGGGGCTCCCAGAGCTCTACAACTACAGCTATCGCATGGACTACGAGATGTACGTCAAGGACAGCGGCGCGGTGCACGTGGAGGCCGCCCGGGCGCACGTACGCGGCGGCTACGATGTCGTCGTCTTCGGCCACACTCACGTCGCGCGGCACGTCGAGTTTCGCGGAGGCGGGGTCTACCTCAACACCGGCGACTGCATGCGGCGTCGGACGTACGCCTCCCTGGATCTCGAGCGTCGGGAATGTCGGCTCTTCGAGTTTCCGGGGCGCCAGGTGCCGGTGGAGCGGAACGCGTAGGCTACTCGCGGTAGCGCTACGTTTCGGCCCGCCGGGAGTCATCGGCTTCCTGGGGCTCCTGGCTGCATGGTCGTCATACCCGGGCCCCCGGGTCTATGGGACGTTGGTCCCGTCCTCCCAGTAGCCGAGCTCGCTCGGCCGATAGCACCTTCGTCCTATTGACCCGTTCCGCGCTGGACGGCACACTGCCGTCACCAGCATGAACGCGCGCCACCATACCGGTCTTGCCATGGAGGATTGCGATGAGATCTCGTAGCCGTATGGTCTCGGGCCTGCTGGCTCTGGCTTTCATGGCGGGGTGCGCCTCGACCGAGGTTGCCGACCAAAGGATCCTCGTGACCGACAAGCTCCCGCGGCCCAATCGCATCCTGGTGTACAACTTCGCCGCGACGCCCGCGGATGCTCCGGAGCTTGCCAGCCAGACTGCCGGTACCCCCCCACAGACCGCCCAGGAGATCCAGGCGGGCCGCCAGCTGGGCGCCCACCTGGCCGGCCTCCTGGCCGCCGAGATCCGCGACATGGGCCTCGCGGGCGCGGAGGTCCCGATCGGCACGCCGGCGAGGCTGAACGACGTCATCATCAAGGGCTACATCCTTTCGGTGCACGAGGGCAGCGCCACCAGGCGCATGGCGCTCGGCTTCGGGGCCGGGGCGTCGGAGCTCCGGACGGCGGTCGAAGGCTTCCAGATGACGTCACAGGGCCTGCGAAAGCTCGGCTCCGGCACCGTGGATGCCGCTGGGAACACGACACCCGGCGCGGCGGTGGGAGTCGTCGGCCTCATCGCGACCGGTAACCCGGCGGGCCTCCTCGTGAGCACCGGGATGAAGGCCCACGGCGAGATGAGCGGCAGCAGCGGGATCGAGGGCAGAGCCGCGGCGACGGCCAAGGAGATCGCCCGACTGATGAAGCCGCGATTCCAGGAACAGGGCTGGATTCAGTAAGAAGGGAGGCCCGCCATGAAAGCAGCGTGGGCGATGGTGCTGGCGGTGACGGCGGTGACGGCGGCGGTCTCGATTCCGGGAGCCGCCGAGGCTCAGACCCCCGGCGACGTGTTCCGCAAGGTTACCCCGTCGGTGGTCGTGATCCGGGCCAAGGGCAGCGAGGTGACGGCCAGCGGCCAGACGCGCTTCAACGAGACCGGCTCGGGCGTGCTGATCTCGGCGGACGGCAAGATCATGACCGCGGCCCACGTGGTGCACTCCATGAACGACATCACGGTCGAGTTCCTGGGCGGCGAGTCGATGCCGGCCCGCGTGATCGCCTCCGAGCCGGCGGCGGACCTCTCGCTGCTCCAGATCGACCGGGTGCCCGCGGCGGCCCGGGTGGCGAAGATGGCCAACTCGGACACGGTCCGGGTGGGCGACCCGGTCTACATCGTGGGGGCCCCCTACGGCCTCAGCTACTCGCTGAGCGCGGGCCTCATCAGCGCCCGGTGGGCTCCGAACTCGGTGTACAAGACCATGCCCATGGCCGAGTTCTTCCAGACCGACGCCACCATCAACACCGGCAACTCGGGTGGGCCCATGTTCAACGCGGCGGGCGACGTCATCGGCATCGTCAGCCACAACATCTCGAAGTCGGGCGGGAGCGAAGGCCTGGGCTTCGTCGTCACCATGAAGACCGCGCAGGAGCTCCTCCTCGCCAAGAAGTCGTTCTGGGGCGGTCTGGAAGGGCAGTTCCTCACCGATGACCTGGCCGACCTGCTCAACGTCCCCAACAACATGAGCGGCTACCTCGTCAAGAGCGTGGCCAAGGGCTCGCCGGGCGAGGAGGCGGGGTTGCGCGGCGGCACCCGCCTCGTCACCATCGACGGCCAGCAGATCGTGCTGGGCGGTGACATCATCCTGTCCGTCGCAGGGGTGGCCGCGACGGGCCCCGCCGCCATGGTCAAGATCCGTGATCATCTGGCCACGCTCAAACCGGGCCAGGAGATCAAGGCCGTCATCCTCCGTACCGGGCGAGTGATCGAGCTCACCGGTACGGTGCCATAGGAGCGGGCTCTCAACCGTCTACCAAGGCCACCGATGTCGAACCGCCACGGCTTCTCACCATGACCCTGGCGCACGGCACGGACCGGCTGGAGTCGGCTCGCCTCGTGCTTCGCCGCGTCACGCCTGACGATCTGCCCTTCTTCACTCGCATCCACGCACTACCCGAAGTCGCGCAGCATCTCTATCCCGGAGGCCGGCCGCGCTCGCCCGAAGAGACGGCCGCATGGCTGCAGTACACGCTCGCGAGCTATGAGCGGCTCGCGCTCGGCTATCTCGCGGTCCTCCGCAAGGACGACGGCAGATTGATCGGGCGCTGCGGCCTGATGGACCTCGTGGTCGAATCCGCGGCACCCGAGCACGGGATTCGCAGAGGCTGGTTCGGGCGCGAAGAGGCGCCCGCGGGCACCGCGCTGACCTTCGAGTGTGAGCTCGGCTACACGTTCGACCCCGCGGTCTGGGGCCACGGTCTCGCGACCGAAGCGGCGCGTTGCGTGCGCGACTACGTGCGGGACGTTCTGCGGCTGTCCTACGCGATCTCGGCCATTCTTCCGCAGAACGCCCGGTCACGGCGCGTCGCGGAACGCTCGGGGGCGCGAGCGGAGGGCCAGATGGACGTGGTCGGCCTCACGTGGGACCGCTACGTGTGGCCGCTCGCCCCAGGCGGCGCGGCGAGGCTCCAGCCGGCGTCCTCGACGCCTACTCGATGACCTCCACGGCGCGTAACCGTATCGACGGCGGCAGCGTGACCCCGAGCGCTTTCGCGGTCCGGCCGTTGATGACGAGGTCGAGCTTCGTAGGCTGCTCGACGGGCAAATCGGCCGGCTGGGCCCCTTTCAGGACCCGCTCGATGTAGGCCGCCGCGCGCTGATACTGGTCCGGGACGTTCGGCCCGTAGCCGGCCAGGAGCCCCACCTTGATGTACTCGGCGGTGTTCGTCACGGTCGGCAGCCGGTTCTTGACCGCGAAATCGGCGATCCTCTTGATGTCGACCGGGGTGACGCTCAGCGGATAGACCGCGATCGCCTCGGCCCGGTGGCTCAGCGTGGCCGCGAAGCCGCCGTCGAGATCCGCCGCCGTTCGAACGTCGACCCGCTGCAGCCTGACCTTCAACCGGTCAGCCGTGGCTTCCATTGCGGCAAATGCCGGCAAGTGGCTGGGATTCGTCGAATCCATCCAGACCGCGACGCGCGAGAGCCCGGGAGCGATCTCCTTGAGCAGCTCGACGTCCTTGCGGACGATCTCGTTGGCGTTCATCGACACCCCGGTGACGTTTCCGCCCGGCCGCCCCAGGCTGCTGACGAGCCCGCTCGCCACCGGATCGCCGACGTACACCATGATGACCGGGAGCAGCCGCGTCGCCTGCTTGGCAGCCAGGCTCGCCGGCGTCCCTTCCGTGACCAGAACCTCGACGTTGAGACGCACCAGCTCCGCCGCGAGCTCCGGGAGCTCCTCCCACTTCCCGGGCGCGGCTCGGCACTCGATGACGATGTTCCGGCCCTCGATGTAGCCCAGCTCGCCCAGCCGCTCGCGCAGATCCTTCAGACCGAACGGATCCGGACACTCAAAGTGCCTGAGCAGGCCGATCCGGTGCACCTTCCCGGTCGGCTGCGCGACGGCGGAGGAGGATGCAACAACCAGATGGAGGGCAAGGACCAACGCTCCGACGCGCACGCCGGCGCCTTACTTCAGCGTCTCGTCGTCGTACGTGTAGAGGATGGCGGCGTGCCCCATCTCGTCGACGCTGCGCTCGCCCCAGTGCACGTCCCGCGGCGGCTTGTTCGGATTCCTCGGGTTGCCCTCCGAGTTGTCCCACGCCGCCGTGAGCCCGATCCAGGTGGTGACGGGCAGCGCCACCGGCGTGCGGAACCAGTAGAAGCCCTGCCAGTGGAAATCCCAGTCGGGGATGTGGATCAGCGGGGTGACGGACTTGTCCTTCGTCTCCGCCCAGACCTTCATCTCACGCCCGAGCATGTGCATGTGCGGGTGGATGGCGATCAGCTGCATCGGCCGGGTCACGAGGGTTCCCGCCTCGATCTGGTAGCGTGGCTGGCCGGCCGGGATCGTCAGGTTGAATCGGCCGACCCGCATGAACTGCAGGCGCCGGTGCACCGGGCCCTTCGCCGCCTTCAGCCGGAGCTCGGTCAGATCCGTCTGCGCCGCGAGCTGCGCGTTGTGGTAGTGGAGCTGGAACACGACCCGCGCGCCCTTCGGCAGGAGCATGCCGACGCCTTCCGGCAGATCCCACGCGCGGGCCCCCGGCGCCCAGCCGCCGAGGTAGCCGTCGATCCGGAACCCCGGCCCTCCGAAGCACGGATAGCCGTACGCACCGTCGGACCCCATCCCGCCCGACGTCATCCGCGTCGACGCCCCGGTGGAATCCACCATCGCCAGCATGTGATGGACGATCCGGGGATTGCCCGGCACGACCACCGCGGTGGTGAAGTAGCGGTCCTCCGGGAACGAGGTCGGGATGCTGAAACACCGGTAGATGTCGCCGCCGCGCCCCGCCACCGTGAAGCTCTGGTCCGGTCGCAGCACGAGATCGGCCGCGTCCAGCGCGCTCGGGGCCCTGAACTCGCGCGCCGGCGGCAGGTCGCGCGGATCACCTTCGGGGGCGCCGCTGGCGACCCAGCGCGCGATCGTGGCCATCTCGTCGGGCGACATCCGGCGCTCGCCCGCGAGATCCCCGTAGCCGGAGACCGCCTTCCACGGCGGCATGCGCCGCTTCTCGACCGATTCGAGAATCTTGTGGCGCCGCTGGTAGACGTGCGGGTACTCGGCCAGCGTGAACGGGGCCCCGCCCCCGGGCCGGTGGCATTCCTGGCAGTGCTGCTGCAGCAGCGGCGCGACGTGCTGGCTGAACGTCACCGCCGACGGGTCCGCCGCGGCGCCAGTCCCAGCCGTGATGGCCGCGAGCCCAAGGACCAGCAGGAGCCGCAGAAGCATGCCGCATGCTAGCGCACTCCCCCCAGATCCGCGACCTCCCCACCCTCTCCCCTCCGGGGAGAGGGCAGGGTGAGGGGCTGTTCACTCCTCAGCAGCGTCAGCCAGCGGAAACGCCATGTTCCACGCGGCGAGCAGCCCGACCGTCATCCAGAAGCCAAAGGATCCCACCAGCGTGAGCTCGAGGGCGCGCGCGGTGGGGCCGGTGAGCCAGAGTTGCAGCGCCTCCGCCTCCGCGCTCACCTTGGCGAGCTGCTCACGAGCGGCGCCCAGGTCGGTCAGCGGGGCCGCCATGGGAATCACCACGCGGATCCCGATGTCCCGGCGATCCACCTTGACGGGGGCGACGGGCGCAGCCTCTCCGCGAGCGACCCGGACCTCCCGCTCGACGTCGCTCCGCAGGTGCTCGAACGGCTCGAGTGGATCAGGTAGCACGACTCCGGCGGCACGAGCTCGCTCGCGAAGGGGGGAAACAGGTGCTCTGGCCAGCCGGGCTCGCTCCGTCTCGAGCAGCTCGGTGGCCTTCGCAAGCAAGAGCTCGAGCCGGCCCACGCGTTCCGGACCGACCTTGGCGTTGACGGCGGCGGCCAGCGCCCCGTAGAGATCCTCCACCTCATCTCGCGTGATGACGCCTTTCATTCGCCCGGCCTTGTAGTAGGCGGCGGTCTCATCCCGCAGGGACTGGTCTACTTCCTTGATGGTGGCCTGGATAACGGGCAGCTGGACAAGCTGGCGGTCGCGGGGCATCCGTGAGAAATCTCGCGCCCGTCGGACCAGCTCCTGGATCTTCTTGTTCTCGTAGTCTGGACCTTGCGCGAACTCTCCCAGCGCGGCCTGGAGCCGGTCGATGGGGCTCGGCCGGAAGACGGGCACCGCGTTGAGGGCATGGAACTGCGCCAGGACGCCCATGAAGGTCGCGTACTGGACGACGAAGGTCAAGGTCGAGACCATCGCGGCCATCGCGATCGCCAGCAGGGGCCAATAGAAGCGGAGGCGCGCCGGCGACCCTCTCCAGAAGAAGAAGACGGCCGCGATGAGCGCGATCCCGACCGCCACCGCGTAGAAAACCGGATTCTTCAGCCGCCACACCGTCAAGAGCATCAGGAGCAGGGCAGTGCCGGCAGCGAGACCGCCCCAGAGCCGGGGCTCCTCGGCTCGGGTCCGCAGGAGCGGCGCGAGCGCGCCGAGCACCGTGGCGGGGACGCCCCAGACGAGCGCGGCCAGGACCGCTACCGTGCCCAGCCGCGCCAGGTCCTGATCGAGGGCCCGGACCACGTAGGCAATCACCGCGACGAGGATGACCGCCGCGAGGCGGCGGTGTGAGCGCCCCCATGCCCATCCCGCCACGGCCAGCCCGGCCATGAGCACGAGCGTGGCGAGGATCCCGGCCCCGCCGTCCTTCGGATCAGTCGTGACGTGGACCCCGAGCCGCACGGCGAGGAAGACGCCCACCACGATCAAGGGCGCCACGAGGAAGCCGGCCAAGAGCCCTTCAAGGGCGCCCCGCCCGACCGACCGAAAGTTTGCCGGCAGATCCCGGACCAGGCCCATCAGCCGCAGGCCGAGCACGGCCGAGACCGACGCCCAGAGCCCCACGAGGAGGACCACCTCGGCGAACGGATCGACGGGACGCGGCGGCCGCGCGGGCGACACTGCCGTGGCCGCCGGAGTGGCAGGAGCCACTGCAGTCCGGACGTCGGCGGCGATCGTGGCGAGGGGCGTCTTGACCAGGTGGTCGACCATCTCGTGGCCGGCGGAGGCGAACACCTCGAAGACGGCGAGGAGGAGCATCAGCACGAGCACGCGCGGAAAGGTGACGGTGGCGGCTCGTGGGCCCTCCTTGATGCGCTCGTGGAGCGATTCGGCGACGAACGAGACGAGCGCGGCCGCCGCGATGCCCAGCACGAACTCGAAGACGGGGGAGCTCGCACCGCGACCTTCGACGGGCGGCCCGGAGAGTTCCAGCTTGCCCTGGATGAGAACGAAGGCGGCGAACCCACACAGGGTCGCCCAGGCCCCGACCCCGGCGCCGAGCAGCCAGCGGAGCCGGCTCGCCAGGGGCGCGCTCGGCTCCGGCGCGGGGGACGTGGTCACGGATGGGCTCGTCACGGGTGTCGCTCCGACGTTGCCATGCTCGGTCGGCGAGCGATCCTCTCAGCGCCGCGCGCGCCTGTCAATCTGCACCCCACCCAGTTACTATCGGGCCGGCACGCCCGTTCAAGGGCGAAGGGAGGCAGGCATGGCGACAGCAGGAGTGCTCGGATTCGTCGGGCTCGGCGTCATGGGCGAGGCGATGTGTCGAAACCTGGCGAAAAAATCCGGGGCCACGGTGGTGGCCTTCGACGAGCGGCCGGCGCCGCTCGCTGCCCTCGCAGCCGACGGCGTGCAGGCCGCGGCCTCGGTGGCCGAGGTGGCGCGCCGCGCGGAGATCGTGTTCCTGTGCCTACCGGGAGAGCCTCAGGTGCGCGCGGTCTGCCTCGGCGCCGGCGATGGCCTCGCGGCCCTCGTGAAGCCGGGGCAGACGGTAGTCGACATGAGCACCTGCCCGGTGGCCCTCGCGCGGGAGCTCCAGCAGGCCTTCGGCGGGCGCGGCGCCGCCTTCGCCGACGCGCCGATCGCGCGCACCGCCCAGGCCGCCCGCGACGGCACGCTCAGCATCATGGTGGGCGGGGAGCCGGCGCTCTTTGCGCGGCTCCGCCCGCTCCTGGCGTGCATGGGCTCCGAAGTGACTCACTGCGGAGGGGTGGGCGCGGGCCAGGCGGTGAAGCTCATGAACAACATGGTGGTCGCCCAGACCGTGGTCGCCCTCGCCGAGGCCCTCGCGGTGGCCCGCGCCTCCGGCGTGGTGGAGCCGCGCGTCCTCTTCGAGACGCTCGCCAAGGGATCCGCCGACAGCTTCGTCCTCCGCAACCACGGCATGAGGTCGCTGCTACCCGACCATCACCCGACCGAGGGCGCCTTCCCCACCCGGTACATCCTGAAGGACCTCTCGTACGCCATCCAGCTGGCCGAGTCTGCGGGTGTCACGCTCGAGCAGGCGGGCACGACGCGGCGGCTGCTCGAGGCCACCGCCGACGCGGGATGGAGCGAGGCGTACTACACGGCGGTGATCCGCACCATCGAGAAGCGATAGACGGGTCTGACCTCAGCCGTGGGTCCTGCGAGCCGCGCGGTGACGCGCGATCTCCGGCCTGACTTCCGAGGTGTAGCAGTGTGGGCAGATGCCGTGGCTCAACAAGGCGGGCGTGCGCTCCTGGATGTACCGCTCGACCGGTATCCAGGCGTCGTGCTCGTCGCGGATGGACTTGCAGTAAGCGCACATGGGCAGGAGCCCGCGGAGATGCGCGATCTCGTCCTGTAGATTCAGCACCCGCTCGGCCACCCGGAGACGCGCCCGCAGCTCGTCGGGATCGAAGGGTTTGCTGAAATAGTCGTCGGCTCCCGCGTTCATCCCCTCCAGGTACGGCTCCTTGCCGCCGACCATGGTCACGAGAATCACGTAGGTGTACCTGGTTTGGCGCCGGGCCCGGATCCGGCGACACAGCTCGATCCCGTCGAGGTCGGGCATCATGCGGTCGAGGAGCACCAGCGGGAAGTACTCGTCCTGAACAGCCGCCCAGGCGGCCTGGCCTCCCGTCGTCGTCACGACCTCGTGTCCGCCATGCTCCAGCAGATCACCCAGAGCCATGCGGGCGGCGGAATCGTCGTCGACCAGGAGGATCTTCACGACTTCTGGCCCCCTTCGAGGAGGGTAGAGAGCGCCGACTCGGCCCGTCGGAACTCTGCTTCGAGCTGGTCGATCAGGGCAGCCGTCGCGCCATCCCCTTGCGCAGACGCGCGCTCCAGCGCGCTCGCCACTTCGGTCATGCGCAGCGCGCCGAGGCTCAGGCAGCTCCCTCGCAGCGTGTGCGCGAGCCGACGCACCATGGCCGCGTCCTTGCGATTCAGGCACTGCCGGAGCTCCCCGAGGCGAGCACCCGTGTCACCGAGGAACGTCTCGACGAGCCGCCGGAACGGGGCCTCGTTCCCCCGTCCAAGGGTGGCCCGAAGCTGGGCGATCCGGGCAGCATCCAGGGCCGCGGGCGGTGTGCCGGCGGGCCCCGCCTCCCGGCCGGCGCCGGACGCGCGCACCCACCGGCGGACCGCGGCCGCGATGGCCGCGGGGCTCACCGGCTTGGAGATGTAGTCATCCATCCCGGCTTCCAGGCACCGTTCCCGGTCCCCCTCCATGGCGTGAGCGGTCATCGCCACGATCGGGATCCGTCGGCCCCCGCCTTCTCGGCGTCTGATCTCGGCGGTCGCCGCGTACCCGTCCACCTCGGGCATCTCGCAGTCCATGAAGATGAGGTCGTACGGCAGGAGCGCCACCTGCTCGAGCGCCTCCTTCCCATCGGCGGCGACGTCCATGCGGGCCCCGAGCTGCTCCAGCATCGCGGTCGCGACCTGCTGGTTGACTGCGTTGTCCTCGACAAGCAGGACCCGGACGTGGAGCGCGGTGGCGGGCCCGGTCTCGACCGGTGCCCGCTCGCTCCGACGCCCCGTCAGCGTCGCCTGGGTCACCATCTCCCGGGCCTCGCTCTCCAGCCGGCCGCTCCAGACCGTCAGCATCGCATCCATGAGGAGCGAGGCGCGGACCGGTTTGACCAGGTAGGCGCCGAAGCCGGCAGCCCGGACGTGCTCGGTCCCTTCCGGCTGATCCACCGACGTCAGCAGCACCATCGGTACCCCGCGCAACACCGGATCACTGCGCACCGCTCGGGCGAGCGTCTCCCCGTCTCCGTCCGGCATCTCGAAGTCCGTGAGCACCATGCCGAAGGGATCACCGGCCGCCGCCGCAGCCCGCAGCGCGGCCAGGGCCGCCGTGGCAGACGCCACGTCGTCGGCTCGCATCCGCCAGCTCGCGAGCCGCTCACGCAGCACCTGTCGGTTGATCTCGTTGTCATCCACGATCAGCGCCCGGACCCCCGAGAGCTCCCCCGCGTCCGCGGTCACGCGCGAGCTCCCCGAGGCGATCGGGAGCCGCAAGGGCGAGCGGAGATTGTCACGTCCTGTCGGGCGGCCTGACGGAAAACGGCACACGCTACCCGCGGGATCGCAAGCTTGCGGGCAGCCGCCCGAGGTTGACCTCCTGCAGCCCCCGTTGCACCATGCGACCGGATGGCGCATCACCACCGCGGCACGGCAAACCAGCCGAACTAGAGCGAGAGCGCCTTGCTCGAGCGAATGGTCTCGTACGGGTCAAATCGCGAGGACGTCGTTCTGCGCCGGGCGTTCGCCGAACAGGAGACCGGCTTCTTCATCGACATCGGAGCCTGTCATCCGGTTTTCGGGTCGAACACCAAGTATTTCAGCGATCGCGGATGGTGCGGCGTCAACGTCGAGCCCATCCCGTCTCGCGCCGAGGTCTTCCGACCGCTGCGCCCGCGAGACGTTCTTGTTTGCGCGGGTATCTCGGACCGGATCGGGGAGACGACCTTCTACGAGATCAAGGAGGATGTCGCGCTGTCGACCTTCTCCCGGAAACAGGCCCTCGAATATCAGCACAAGGGCCACACCGCGGTCTCCTACGATGTTCCGCTGCTAACCCTCGCCGAGCTGTGCGAGCGGCACGTCGGTGAGCGCACGATCGACTTCCTGTCCATCGACGTGGAAGGGCACGAGCGGGCGGTGCTGCTCGGGGCCGACTTTCGAACGTGGAGACCTCGCATCCTGGTCATCGAAGCGACCAAGCCGTGGTCCCCCGAGCCCACGCATCAGCTATGGGAAGACTTGCTGGTCGCGGCGGACTATCGGTTCGGGCTCTTTGATGGTGTCAATCGCTTTTACGTGCGCTCGGAAGACGCCGCCTCTCTGCTTTCTACCGTGAGCATTCCGGCCAACATCATGGATAACTACGTCACCCACGCGGAGACGCTCCTCGACGGACAGTGTCGGCGGCTGGAGCAGGAAGCGGCCAAGTACCGAGAGATGGGTCGCGTCGGCCGCTTCCTGGCCCGGTTGGTCGCCCCGCTGGACAACGGGCTTCGGATCTTGAAGCGCCGACTTCGCGTGTGACCGCGATCGTTACCGCGCGACCCGAGCGAGGATGATCGTGATGTTGTCGGCCCCGCCCCGTTCATTGGCCAGGGCCACGAGACGGTCACACGCGGCAGAGACCTCGGCTTCCCCCGACACGACGTCCGCGATCTCATCGCTCGACACCGCATTCGACAGACCATCGGAGCAGAGGACCAGGATGTCCGCGCGCTGCACCCGCTGATGGGTCATGGCGACGCGCACGTCCGTGGCGGGCCCGAGGGCCTGCAGGATCACGTGCTGGGCAAGCGATTGATCCTGCGTCAGCTGGCGAATGCGCCGATCACGGACCAGGTACGCTCGACTGTCGCCCACGTGCGCGACGTACACCGAGTCGCCCAGGAAGCCCGCCGCGGTCGCGGTCGTGCCCATCCCGCGCAGCTCGGGGTGCGCCAGGGCGTAGCCGTGGATATCGCCGTTGGCCGTCTCGAGCGCTTCCTGGAGCCGCTCCGCGAACAGCCTGGGCTCGGTTGCCTTCGCGCGCGTCGGCTCGGTCAGATGCGTGTAGATGGTGTGCGTCGCCATGTCGCTCGCCACCTCACCGGCCGCCATCCCGCCCATCCCATCCGCCACCACCAGGAGGACACCGCACTCGCCCACCTTTCGCTCCAGGACGATGGACTGCCGGAGCGCGCACGAGTCGGTCAGATCCGCGACGAGGAAGGCGTCCTCGTTGTCCGGGCGCGCGCGGCCTCGATCCGTCTTGCCGAACACCTCGACCTTCACCGCGGCATGCTCCGCTGCACCTCGACGATCAGTCGGCGAATCTTTGGCGCCGCCGCGCACGAGCAGAACGTCGCGGCCGCATCCAGTGCCACCAGGCGCTGGAACTCCTCCTTGGCCCGCTCCTCTTGACCGAGAGCGACGTAGGCGAAGCCGAGGTAGCAGCGCGTCTCCTCGAGGCGCTTCACGCGTGCCACGAGGTCGTTCGCCTCTTCGAGGTCGACCAGCGCGCGCTGAAGCCACGACACCGAGTCGCGGAACTGCGCAGACATATACGCCGCCTTGCCTCGATCGAGCGGCGAGGGTTCGTCTCCCGCCACGGCCGCCTGACGAGACCGTGCGGCGAATGTCGCCGCCAGCTTCCACTCGTCCTCCGCCCAGGTCGGCTTCTGCACGCGAGAGTAGACATCCCCTATCGCCCGGTGGGCCCGCGCGAGCTCATCCATGCGCAGTCCGCGATCCTGGATCCGCTGCAGATCCCAGACGGCCCGGTTCAGCGAGCGCATCGCCCCCTGGGCATCCGCGGCTTCGAGCTGGGTCAAGCCCTGCTGCAGATTCGCGCGGAGTCCGCTATCCGCCCCCGCCCACGCGTACCTCATCGGCGTCCCCACGCTTTCCGCCGTCTGGTCCAGCGTGGCGCACCCCGAGACCGCGAGGCTGCACATCCCTGCGATCAGCCCGATATGCCTGGCGCTCCAGCTCATCGTGATCCTCACTCTCCGAACCGCCGCGACCTGAAATCAAAGCTCAGCCGCACGGGGTTCTCTGCCGTGTGCTGCTCGCCGACCCGCACCACGCGCTCCGGGCTCCGATCGCCGTCCTGCTGCAGCTGGACCCGGTGCTCCCCGACCTTCACCCGCAGACATGCCTCGGGCGTCTCCCCCGCCACCTGGCCGTCGACCAGGACGGTGGCAAAGGGGACCGCATTCACGCTGAGGCAGCCAAGGCGTTGCGGCGGCGACGCCGCGGTCTCGGCCGCCTCGCTGGCTCGAGGCAGCGGCACCGAGCCCTCCGGGCGACTCGCGGCCTGGCCCCCCTCAGGCGCACGGGAGACGACAGCGCGGCGGCCAGTCCTCTCCGGACGTGGAATCGCCGCACGTGGAATCGCGCCCGGCGCGTCCGACGCCCTGGTGCTCACCTCGACCGGCCGGCGAGTCTCATCCAGCCCCGCCCGTTTCGGACGAGCCGAGACGTCGGCCGCCGTGACGGTCATGGCCGGCACCTGGGCCGGCGGCTCGACACGCGGTCGGACCTCCAGCATCCCGACCGAGCTCCCGGCGATCGCCAGGCCCACCAGCGCGACGATCAGCGATCGCCAACCCGGCCAGCGCGCTCCGGGGCGCGGGGCCGCGTCCCCGCCATCGCGCGCCGCGAGGAGAGCCTGCGCGAGCAACCGGGCGCTCGCGTACCGGCTGCCAGGCTGTTTGCCCATGGCCTGCCGGATGACGGCCGCGAGCGCAGGAGTGACCGCGGCGTTGTACTCTCGCGGCGATGCGGGCTCGACGTGCGCGATGTCATAGAGCACCGACGCCAGATCCACACCGGGGAACGCGCGCACTCCGGCCACCGCTTCGTAGAGCACGACGCCGAGCGAGAACAGGTCACTCCGCGTGTCCGTGGCCCCGTCCATGACCGACTCGGGCGCCATGTAGCCCGGCGTCCCCACCAGGGCCGCGGCCTCGCCGTCCTGGCCGGTCCGCGGCGCCATGCTGAAGTCTCCGAGCTTCGCCACACCGGTGGCGCTCACCAGGATGTTCCCCGGCTTGATGTCCCGGTGCACCACGCCGAGCGCGTGGGCGTATTCCAGCGCGTCACACACCTGGAGGGCGATGTGAATGGCCCGCCCCGGCGCCAGGGGGCCTTCCATGATGAGACTCGCCAGCGTGCATCCCTCGACGTATTCCATGACCACGCACGGCGTCTGTTGCCAGATGACCATGTCGTGGATGGCGACGATGTTCGGGTGATTGAGGCGCGCCACGGCGGCCGCCTCGCTCCGCAGCCGCCGCTGAAGCATCCCGGATTGCTCCGCCGGCAGCTCGGGGGCGGGCCGAAGGGTCTTGATGGCGACGAGTCGATCGAGCTCCGGATCGTGGGCCCAGTACACGACACCGGTTGCGCCCCGACCGAGCTCGGCCAGAATCTCGTAACGGTTGATTCGATCGACGACCACGTCGGGCACCGTGACCTCACGCCCCCACGAGCTCGTCGAGGAATGTCACGCGCAGTCCGCCGATCTCGATCACGTCTCCGCTCTCGAGCGTCGACTGCTCCAGGGCCCACCCGTTGACCTTCATGCGATACCACCACGAGAGATTGCGCACGTCGAACCCGAACTGGGTCCGCAGGACGAGCAGATGCTGCTTTGGACCGGCGGCCACCTGAAGATCACACAGCGGGCTACGCCCGACCAGGGCGCCCCCGCCCTTCAGAAAGAAGGTCCCGTCCTGGCCCTTGGCCTCCCACCGGAGCTGGGCGCGCCGTTGCTGGGCCACCGCGCGACGCAGGCGCTCCGCCTCCTCGGCGCTCATGTACACCGTGTCGGTGAGCGCCCCTCCTGGCTTCGGCGCCGCCACCGCCTCAGGCTTCGCCGGCTCGGTGATGGCGCCGTCGAAGAACAACGAGAACTTGCCGAACGAGATCTCGTCGCCGCGCTTGAGTGGCTGCGTTGATGTCACGCGCTGCCCGTTCAGGAAGGTGCCGTTGATCGAGCCGAGATCTCCGATCGTCCAGCTGCCCTGAGCGCCAAAGCGGATCTGGGCCTGCCGGCGAGAAACGGAGGCGTCGTCGATCATCAGCTGCATGTCCTCCGCGCGCCCGATGTTGATGATGGACGAGTTCACATCGAACACCCGCAGGGGCTTGCGTTCCTTCACCAGGGTCAACTTCGGCATTCCCCGTCACCTCTCCAGCCAAGGTGACAGGAGCAAAGGTCACGCCAGGGAAAACCCCTGTCTCTTCCCACCGATAGGAGACGCGGGCAGGCGTGACCACCCCCGAAGTGTCAGGGCTGAGCCAAAAATTGACACGGTCCGCAGCTACAGACCGGCCTGCTGCGTCATCAAGGGGTCGCGGGGATCTCCGGCTCCACGAGGTAGGCCAGAAGCGTCAGGGACTCCTGCCAGCCCAGGTACGCGAACTCCACGGGGATCTGGGGCGGCAGGCCTTCCTGCACGATGCTCAGCTCCGTCCCCGTCATGACCGCCTTGAGCTCGAGGGTGACCTGCATCTGGCCGGGCAGGTTCGGATCGTCGAACTGGTCCGTGTAGCGGATCCGCTCATGCGGCGTCAGCTCGACATACGTGCCGCCGAAGCTGTGGTCTGGCCCGTGCCGAAGTTCGTGAAGCTCATCTTGTAGCCGCCGCCCACCCTCGCATCCATCCGGTGCACCTTCCCCGTGAAACCGTGCGGCGGCAGCCACTTCGCCTTCGCCTCGGGGTCGAGGAAGGCCTTGTACACCCGCTCCGGCGGCGCCTTGAGAAAGCGGTGTAAACGTACCGTCGACATGTCAGTGCCTCCTTGGCTTGGTTGGAGATCGTCACAGGTCATCACGTAGTCGTCCGGGCCGGCGCCGTTTCGACACGGGTCCCCTGACGCTCCCCGCGACCGTCAGCCGGCCGCCAGCGCCGCGCACCGCGCCCTCAGCTCGGCGAGCGTCCCGGCGTCCGTGACGAACTCGACCGCGGCCCCCAGCGGCGTCGCGGCGATGCTGCCGGGCTCGGCGCCCCGAGTCAGCCAGGCCAGCACCCGCTGACCCGGTGGCGTATCCAGGTCGCAGGCGAAGACCCGATCGGAGCGGAGGCCCATGAGCCTCGAGACCTCGATCGTCAGCGGACCGCCCTTGAAGCCGCCCTTCTCGTGGTTGACGACGACCTTCTCGCCGCTGTCGAGCGTGATCTGACAGTACGCGCCGGCCCGGGGATCGGTGACGAAGCGTCCGACTTTCGGCATGGTCGCCTCCTCGTATCCGGAGTGATCAGGACAGGCGACCCCGCCAAGGGGTCGCCCGACACCAAACCGTGCGGGAGAGACTAGTGGGGGTCTTCGGAGGACAGCGGGATCTCGTACCGCGCCTGCGAATCCCAGCTGACGAGGCGCCGCACCCGCCGCTGAGCCGACACGTGCGGTGTGGGCCGTTCATCACCTTCGAGACGCAATGGTACGCACACCGACGCCGGATCGCGGCTCAACGCGGGCAAGGCCACGACCTCGGCGGCAGACCGAGCGCGCACCCGCGTGCCCTCCGCGGAGTCCTCGCACTCGAACTCGAACGCTCCCGGCATCGCGGGGATCGACAGATCGAGCGTGAGGTAGATCAGGATCGCGAATACGAGCGGGTACCGATGCGCCACGTGCCGATTCTAGCTCACGCCCTACCCCTCTCGGCAAGCAAGGGTCTGACTATTTCCGGTCCCTTCCTTTCGAATCTGTCAGGCGATGCCGACGGCGATCAACGCTTCGCTCGGCGCTGCGAACCCATCCGGCCCCACGAAGGGCTGGAGCGTCTGCTTGATCTCCGCCCAGGCGGTGGCCCGGTCAGCCTCGCTCAACTCGTGCATGAGCTTCACGAGCGGAGGCTGCGCCTCCTCCAGATTCCGCACGGCGTCGGCGAGCGATGAGAATCGGTAGACGAACGGCACCGGCCGGACGTCCACGTCCCGAAAGACGGCCTGCTGAAACGCACCCCGGAGCGTGGTCGCATCGTTGAGCGCCCACTGTCCGGGACCAGATTCGGGGAACGGCTTGCCGGCCAGACGGCTGGCGATCGCCTGCGGGACGGCGCGAAACGGGTTCCGCTCGACCGCCGAGAAAACCATCGCCGCGAATCTGCCGCCGGGCTTCAGCACCCGCCGGACTTCAGCCAGCGCCGCCTGGACGTCCGGGACGAACTGGAGGCTGAAGCGGGCCAATGCCGCGTCAAACGAGCCGGCCTCGAGGTCGAGGCGCTGCGCATCCATCACCCGCGTCTGAACGTTCGGCAGGCCGGCCGCACGGGCCGCTTCCTCCGTGAGCGCGAGCATGGCCGCGGAGATATCGGTCGCCAGCACCGTGCCACCCGGGCCGATCCGACGGGCGGCCAAGATGGTCTGGTCGCCCGTCCCCGCCCCCAGGTCGAGCACGTGACTGCTGACCGTGACCCCGGCCAGATCGAGCATCAGCTCGGTCATCGGATCCAGGGCCCGGCCACGTGCCGCCGCCCCCCTCTTCCATGCGCTCGCCGCGTCTCCGGATGTCCACGCCGCGCCCGCCGCGCTCGCCTCGCTCGGCTCCGGCCGATCCATGGTCAGTCGAGGATGTTCTTGTCGATGTAGCTGCAGACCGCGTTGTAGTAGACCTTCCACAGCAGCAGGCTCGGGGTGCGAAACTCCTTGAAGTTCGCGTCGACGTACTGTTCGCCCTCCAGGACCATCTTCCCCGAGTCATTGTCGTAGAACAGAATGCCCGGAGTCTTGTCCAGGCTATAGCTCTTCTCGTAGTCGGCCGCGATCGCTTTCGAGGGCTTGCCGTTCGCCGCGACCATCACGCGATAGATAGCCACCTTGTCCTTGTACTTGATCGCGACATAGCGCACCAGGGTTGCCAGCCTTTGCGATTCCGGATCGACGTCGGAATAGAACATGACCGCGACCGGCACGGGGCTCTCGCGGATGGTCTTCCAGTAGCTCTCGCGGGGCAGCTCGCGCACGGGGGAATCGCGGGAGATCTCGTTCACCGGAAGTGCCGCCAGCGCTCGGACCTTCGCCATGTCGATATCCTCGGCGGCGGTCGTCAGCATGGGAATTCCCAGGAAGGTGACCAAGAGCAGCACAGCGGAGCCGAACAGATGAGACATCGATGTCACGCCGGCGACGATCATAGGAGGCTGTCCGCCACAGGTCAAGCCTTGACCGCTTCGCGCGGCCACTCTAAGGTCTCCGCATGCAGTGTCCACGATGCCAGCATGAAAATCCGCCCCAGGCCAAGTTCTGCCTGGAGTGCGGCGCCCGTCTGGTCCTCACCTGCATGAAGTGCCAGGCCGAGCTGCCGGGCTCGGCGAAGTTCTGCCTGGAGTGTGGCGAGCCGGTTGGCCCCAAGGCCCCGACCGCGGCGCCCCGGAGCTATACGCCGAGACACCTGGCCGAGAAGATCCTCAAGTCGCGCTCGGCACTGGAGGGCGAGCGCCGTCAGGTGACGGTGCTCTTCGCCGACATAGCCGGCTTCACGAGCCTGGCCGAGAAGCTGGACCCCGAAGAGGTACACCGCGTCGTCAACGCGTGCTTCGAGCTCATCACCGCCGAGGTCCACCGCTTCGAGGGGACCATCAACCAGTACACCGGCGACGGGGTGATGGCCCTGTTCGGGGCGCCCATCGCCCACGAGGACAGCGCCCGCCGCGCGGTGCACGCGGCCCTCGCCATCCAGCGCGCCCTCTCGGAGCACGGCCGCCGCCTGCAGGCCGAGCGCGGGCTCACGGTCGCCATGCGCATCGGGCTCAACAGCGGGCCCGTGGTGGTGGGGCGGATCGGAGACGACCTGCGCATGGACTACACCGCGGTGGGCGACACCACCAACCTCGCCGCCCGCATGCAGCAGGCGGCCCGGCCCGGTACAGTGGTCGTGACGGAGGCCACCCACAAGGCGGTCGAGGGCTTCTTCGAAACGCGCGACCTCGGTCTCCTGGCCGTGAAGGGGCACGAGGCCGCGCACGCGTTCGAGGTCCTGCGCCCGCGCGGGTCGCGGTCGCGGATCGACATCGGCCAGGAACGAGGTCTCACCACGTTCGTGGGGCGCGAGCGCGAGCTGGCCCTGCTGGTAGACCGCTTCCGCGAGGCGGCGGCCGGGCGGGGGCAGGTCGTGTTCGTGGCCGGCGATGCGGGGATCGGCAAGTCGCGCCTCCTCTACGAGCTGCGACGCGCGCTCGGCGACCTCGCCCTCCCCGTGACCTGGCTCGAAGGACAATGCGTGTCGTTCGGCCAGTCGATCCCGTTCCTTCCGCTCGTGGACCTGCTCCGGAAGAGCTTCGAGATCGAGGAGTTCGACGGCGAGCCCGAGATCATCGCCAGGGTCGAGCACGGCGCGCAGGGCGTTGGCGAGCTCGCGCCGCACGTGCCGTTCATCCGCTATCTCCTGTCAGTGGATCCGGGCGATCCCGCCATCGCCGCGATGGACGCGGCGAGTCGGCGCCGCTCCCTGTTCGCGGCCCTCCGGGCGCTGACGCGGCGGGAGGCACGCCTCCGCCCGCTCGTGCTGGTGGTAGAGGACCTCCACTGGATGGACGGCGGAAGCGAGGAGTACATCGGCTCGCTCATCGATTCGATGACCGCGGTGCCCCTGATGCTCATCCTGACCTACCGGGTGGGCTACACCCCGCCGTTCCGGACCCGCAGCTTCCAGTCCACGATCAGCCTCACCACGCTCGGCGAGAGCGAGGCCCTCGCGGTGGCCCGCGGGGTGCTGGGCGCGGCGGAGCTGCCGCGCGAGGTGACCGCGGCCCTCATGGACAAGGCGGAGGGCGTGCCCCTCTTCATCGAGGAGGTGGCCAAGACCCTCCTCGACATCGGGGTGCTTCGCCGCGACGGCGATCGCGTCACCCTCGTCAAGGGCCCCGGGGAGATCAGCGTGCCCGGCACCATCCACGACATCATCATGGCCCGCCTCGACCGGCTCGGCGACGAGGGCAAGCGGGCCGTGCAGCTCGCCTCCGTCATCGGGCGGCAGTTCCTGGTTCGCCTGCTGCGGCGGGTGGCCGGGATGGGCGAGCAGATGGACGCATTGCTGCGCGAGCTGCAGGCGCTCGAGATCATCTACGACAAGGGGCTGATGCCCGAGCCCGCCTATATCTTCAAGCACGCGGTCATCCAGGACGTCGCCTACAACAGCCTGCTTCGCGATCGACGCCGCGCCCTGCACCAGGCGGTGGGGTACGCGCTGGAGGAGCTCTATCCCGACCGGCTTGCCGAGCACTACGAGGAGCTGGCGCACCACTTCTCCCAGGGAGAAGACTGGGCCAAGGCCTTCGACTACCTGGTCCACTCGGGCGACCGGGCCCGGGACGCCAACGCCAGTCCGGTGGCCCTCGATCTGTATGCCCAGGCGATCGAGGCGGCGCGGCGCGTGCCCGCGATCTCACGTAGCCGGCTGGCCGAGGTGCACCAGCGCCGGTGCCAGGTCCTGACCGCGACCCAGCACCTGGAAGAGGCCCACGCCGAGGCGAACCAGATGCTCGCCTTGGCCCGCGAGGCGTCCGACCGGCGGCTCGAAGGCGAGGCCCTGGCCGACATCGCCTACGCGCACTGGATGGCGCTCTCGTGGGACCAGATCGCGACGCTCAAGCCGCAGGTCGAGCAGGCTTCCGACATCGCGCGCGAGATCGGCGACGATCGGCTGCTGGCCCGCTGTCTCTTCATCCTCGCCTCCGTGGACCAGATGGAAGCGAAGCTCGCCGAGGGAGGGCGGAAGTTCGACGAGGCGATCCGCATCGCGCACCGGGGAGGCTTCCCCGGAATCATCGTGCAGGCACGGGCCCAGCTGGACGTGCAGCACAACTGGCAGGGCGATTTCGCGAGTGCCATCACCAGGAGCCGCGAGACGGAAGCGGCGGCGCGCGCCGTTCACGACGGCTTCAACGAGGTGCTGGCGATGTCGAACCGGGCCTTCTCGCACATCGGCCGGGGCGACTATCAGGAGGCCCTCGAGGTCCTTCGCGCCGGTCGCGAGCTCGCCCGGGAGCGGGACAACCCGTTCATCGTCGGACGCATGACCAACACGATGGGCTGGCTCTACCAGGAGTTCGGCGATTTCGGCCGCGCGCAGGAGCTCGACCGCGAGAGCGCGGACATCGGGCACCGGATCAAGAACGGCAACGTGGAGATCAGCGCCCTGATCAACATCGGGTTCGACACCTTCCATCTGGGCGATCCGGGCCGGGCGCTGGGCCTCTTCGAGGAGACCCTGGTGCGCGCCGAGAAGGCCTTCGGGGCCCACCGGTGGCGGTGGTCCATGCATCTGCGATTCGGGCTCGCGCTGGCCCTCCAGGCGCTTCAGCGCGACGGCGAGGCGGGGGCCCAGGCGGCGCGGGGGCTGCGCCAGGCTGAGGAGACCGGCTCCAAGAAGTATGTCGGCTGGTTCCACCAGGTGCAGGGAGACCTGGCCCTGCGCGCGAGCCAGCCGGCCCGCGCCGTCGATGAGCTGCAGCACGCTCTCGACGTCGCCCGGCGCATCGGCTACCCCACGCTCACCTGGCAGTCGGCGCATCTGCTCGCCCGGGCGTGCGCCGCCGACGGGCGCCCCGCCGACGCGCTCTCGGCTGCCACCCTGGCCGTGGAAACGATCGAGCGCATGGAGACGGGGGCTCCCGACCCGCACTACCGGCAAACGCTGCTGGCCTGGCCACGCGTGCAGGCCGTGTACGAGACGCTGGAGCAGTTGCGCCGGCACACGTGAGAGGACCTGGGCCATGAAACGGATCGCTCGGTTGCTGGTTGGAGCTGTGGCGCTGGCCGGCGTGGCCGCCTCCATGGCTCCCCTATCTGGACAGACCGGTGGAGACGCCCTGGCGAGCAAGCTCGCTCGGCGCGAAGTCCAGCGCTCGCCGTCATCGATTCCTGGCCGCGAGATCGTGCAGGTGGAGACATTGATTCCGGCAGGAGTCGAATCCGGATGGCACACTCATCCCGGAGAAGAGGTCGGATACATCATCGCCGGCCAGGTCGAGATGATGGTGGAGGGACGTGCCACCGTCGTGCTGCCCCCAGGGGAGGGATTCCTCATTCCCCCGCGGACCCCTCACAATGCACGCGACCTCGGCCCGGAAACCGGGAGGATGCTGTCGACGTACATCGTCGAGACCGGCCAGCCCATCGCGACGTTCGTGGGCGCACCCGTTCGGAGATAGATCACCACGGTTGCCCAGCGATGGGGTCCTATCTGGGAGTAGGATAGCGGGGGCGCCACACAACTCTATCCGGAGGCTGACCATGCAGAAGACCGACTTCAAGCAGTCGCTGCTCATCACGCACCACGAGGACACGAAGTTCGAGGCGATCCAGGCGAACAACGGCGCGCCGCGACCGCAGTTCGTCTACCGACGGCTCGGCGTCGAGGAGGCCACCGGGGGCGCGTACGACGCCCACGTGATCAGGGGCGTGCCGGGCTCAAAGCCGCCGATCGCCGAGCACAAGCATACCGAGCTCGACTTCCTCTTCGTCTACGTCCTCAAGGGCTGGATGAGCTTCCACTACCACGGCCACGGCGAGCACAAGCTGAAGGCCGGCGACTGTCACATCATCCCGCCGGGGCTGTCACACACGGTGACCGGCTGGTCGGAGGACGTCGAGCTCCTCGAGATCACCGCGCCCGGCGCCTACAAGACGACCGACACGGTGAACGGCGTGGAAGTCGCGTCCACGACCACCTGACCGCACTCGTCCCCAGAGGGGACGCCGCTACCCGTCAGGTCCGCCCCCACCGCGCGGGCGTCCAGCACATCCGCGATGTCGGACTCGTGTGCCCTCTCCCGTCCGCCCCGTGGCCACACAGCTACGACCAAGGTCCTATTGCCGCCGAGACGGACCCCTTCCACAGTTCTCTGACAGTCGTGCTCTCGAGAAAGGAGCCCCCGCATGAAATGGAAAGGGCGTCTTCGAGTTGGCATCTTGACCTTGGCGCTAACGATGCCGGGCCTTGCCACCACGCCCATCGTCGGATATGCGCAAACCCAGTCGAAGGAGCGGCGAGACGACCGGCAGGGTGATCGGAAGGACTCCCGAGACACCAAGCAGGATGGCCGCCAGGACGCACGGACCGAGAAGGCGGACTGCAAGAAGGGGGATGAGAAGACGCGGTCTGAGTGCCGGCAGGACAGCCGGGACACCAAGCAAGACGCGCGCGGGACGGCCAGGGAGATCAAGAAGGACTAGCCTCCGACCGCAGGGGCTAGCGGCTGTGCGTCCGCTCGAGGCCGCACCCCACTCGAGCGGGTCCAGTCGGCGGTCGCGGAGGTCATCGAGATCGTGACCAGGCCGGATCTCCGTGGCCGGCCCAACCTCGTGGCCCGGCGCGCGTTGCTCCGGGAGGTCGCCGACAACCTCTTCGACTTCCGCGAGATGGCGCGCAGCTCGCTGGCGAGCACATCCGTCCCCGGAGATGTACGTGCGCACCGCTCATCCGGTCGCTTGACCCGCGGTCAGGGACACCTCGACGCTTCCCAGAGCTTCACCTCGATGCGGTCCCCGACCTTCAGGTCCCGAAGCGTCTCGGGAGATGCCCGGAACTCGTGGATCAGGCCATCGGACTCTCGCACGCTGAAGCGGCTCCGGCCCGGCTCCACCTTCACCACCTGGCCCTCCGCATCCTCCGGGGTCATCATCCGGCCCACCGCATCGCACGCCGGCTTGCTCCGCCCGATCGCCACGCCCGTCCCCAGGGTCAGCGCGGTCATGACCAGCGCTCCGACCGCCACCCCGGCCACGGTCACGACCCGCGACCTACCCGCGGAATCACGCGCGCCTCGACCTGCTTGATTCTCATCCTCGTCAGCAGGTCACCGAAGGACGATGTCCGGATAATCGAGTTGAACTGACCCCGGTAGTTGGACACGAGACTCACGCCATCGAGCACCACGTCATACACTTCCCACCGGTCGCCCCGGTCGATGAGCCGGTAGTCGATCGAGATGTCCATCCGCCGTTCGGTGGTGATCCGGCTCCGCACCTGCGCGTACGAGCCGTCGATCGACTCGCTCAGGAACGTGATCTTCTCTCCCGCATAGCTCTCGATCGTCGACAGGAAGGATCGCTCAAGCAGCTCGGTGAACAGCCCGACAAACTCCTCCTGTTCCCGGATCGACTGCCCGCTCCAATGCCGCGACAGGCTCAGCCGCGCCATCTCCTTGAAGTCGAACAACCCGTCGGCGACGCGCCGAATCTCGGCCCTGAGCTGGCCGCTCTCCCGGCTGACGGCCGTGCGCGACTGCGCGACCGCCAGCACCTGCGAGACGGACGCCTTGACCAGATCGATGGGTCGGACGCGACCCGCGGTCGCGGTCGGCGGCACATCCTTCACGGCGTCGCCGGAAAGAGCGGGCTGCGTGCCGAGCGAAACCGCGGCAACCAGGATCACCAGCGCTGCGCCTCGGCGCCGATACCGCGCGCGGTGGCTACGTCCGATCGGATCCCGTAGCGATCTCATCGCTCATCCTCCTAGCTGGCGGGACGAACCATCACCTCGGCGCGCCCGTCACGTGGCTGCACCGCACCACGATTCTTCCATATGGACTCTACGCAGGGCACCAGACGGGTCCCATTGGCCCTTGGGTCTACGCCTTTAGGGATGGGTACGAGCGCGAACCGTGGCGGGAGAGACGGGATTTAGCATGGCGAGGTGAAGCCGAAGGCGAGCCGAGCGGATAAATAATGAAGTCCCGGTTGCAAGAACCTCCGGACCACGCGGGCGCTACTTGCGCGAACTCAACGCGAGGACATCGGGCCGAAGAGCCACGCGACCACCAGCAGCCCCACCACAACCACCAGGATGCTCAACAGGCCGTCCATGGCCTAGCCGATGGGCTTGCCCACGATCTCGATCAGGCCGACCGCGGCGAGGCAACGGATCACGACCCATGACGGATCGAACTCGAACCGCCGCATGCTGAACTTCGGCGCGCGGGGGTGGGCGTGATGGTTGTTGTGCAGGCTCTCCCCGGCCGTCACCCAGGCGAGCACTCGCGAGTTGTAGGCGGTGTTGCCGAAGTTCTGCGCCCCGCGCCAGTGTCCCAGACCGTTGATGAGCGGCGCGATCACGAAGACGTACAGGACGGCGTGCACGAGCCCCGCGGCCAGACCGACCCAGGGCCCGAAGAGCAGGCACAGCATCCCGATGCCGACCGCGAGACCGAGCAGCCCCCGGGAGAAGAGCGCGCGATCCAGCCAGTCCGGCTCGAGGTCCGGGGCGAACGTGCGGATGGTATCGGGGTTGCGAGCTTCCCGCACGTAGTAGTAGACGTTCCAGAGCTGGATGTGCCAGAAGCCGACCAGCCGCGGGCTGTGAGGGTCGCCGTCGCGGTCCGTGAAGGTGTGATGCTTGCGATGCACGGCGACCCACTCTCGCCGGCTCTGCCCCGTCGTGAGCCACAGCACGATACGACAGCACAGGTCCACCGCCGGATGCAGCCGCAGGGCGTGATGCGCGAGCGCTCGGTGCAGGTAGACCGACGTCGCGATGACCGCGACCTGGGCGAGCGTCAGGGCGATGAGCGGGACGAGCCAGATATGGTGCACTACCGTATCCCCCTACCCTTCCACGGTCACCGGCACGCCCGCGGCCAGCATCCTGCGAATGACCCCGGGATGCACCGGCTTCACCAGATGGGCATCGCACCCCGCTTCCCGCGACTGGCGATGATCGTCCTTCTGCCCGTGTCCGCTCAGGGTGATGATGGTCAGGCTGGAGTCCGAGGCCTCCTCGCGCATCCGACGAGCCACCTGGTAGCCGTCCATGCCGACCAGACCCACGTCGAGCAGCACCACATCGGGCCGGAACTCGATGAGGGCCCGCAGCGCGGCGGGCCCATCCTGGGCGATCCGCACCTCGTGGGCATCCCGACGCAATATGACGGCCAGGCTCTCCGCGGCATCGGAGTAGTCCTCGACGATGAGCAGGCGTCGAGGCGTCGGCGCGATCTCCAGACGCGTCGCCGACTGGATCAAGCTCACCGCCGGCAGCCGCCGCAATCGCACGGTGAACTGGCTCCCCTTTCCCGGACCCTCGCTCGCTGCCTCGACGCTTCCGCCCTGCATCGTTGCCAGGTCCCGCACCAGGGCCAGCCCCAGACCCAGTCCACCCGCCGAGGGCGCCAGCTGGGTGAACACATCGAAAATGGCACCCAGCTTGTCCCCGGGAATGCCGATCCCCGTGTCCCGCACCGTGATCTCAACCATGGCCCCGGCCGGGCGGGCGGTGACCCAGATCCGGCCCCCTTCCGGTGTGTACTTGGCCGCGTTGTCGAGGAGATTCGACAGCACCTGAACCACCCGGACGGTGTCCCCGATGAGCCACAGGGGCGCGCTCGGCAAATCCACCGACAACGTGTGACCGCGACGTCCGATCTGAGAGTGGGTCGTCTCGACGGCGGCTGCCACGACCGCCTGTAGCTCGACCGGCCCGGTCCGGAGTTCCAGCTTGCCCTGACCGATCCTCGAGAGGTCGAGCAGACCATCGGCCACCCTGGCGAGGTGGAGAGCTTGACGAGCGACCACGCTCACGGCCATGGCGTGGCCCGCGGGGTCGACCTCCTGCAGGATACTGGTCGCGTTGCGGATGGCGGCCAGGGGGTTCCGGATCTCGTGGCCAAGTGTGGCCAGGAACTGATCCTTGCGCCGATTCGCCTCCTCGGCGACCTCGAGCGCCTTCCACAGCTGCCACCCGGCCGACGCGAACTGGGCGAGCGTCCGGACGATCCGCTCATGCCCTCGGTCGAACTTCTTCTCCTCGGTATGGCTCACGAGCCACACGGTTCCCACCGGCCGGCGATAGACCTGAAACGGGATGAGCAGGGCCTCGACGAAGCGCGGCTGGGCCCGCAGGGCGGGGAAGTGACGATCCGGGAGATACATCAGCTGGGTGGCATTCTCATCGATGCACACACCGCAGGGGCTGGCCGCGCGGGGCATCGTGCCGTCCCGGTACGAGGCGAACACCCCGGCAACCGCCTCCCATCGAAACACGTCGCCCTCGAGCAGGCTGATCCCGGCGGTATCGGCGTCGCACAGGTCGACCGCCGCCTCGACGAGCTTCTGGAGCATGCGGCGCGGGTTCTCGGTCATCTCCCGGGCGAGCTCCGCCAGGGCTCGCTCCAGTGCTTCTGGATCGGGTGCCCGGCCCGGGCGCGCCGCGAGCTCCGCGCGAATGTCGACTTCACCGAGGCTCGCCGTCGGCCCGGCCGGCGGGTCGGTATGCCTTACCGGTTCAGGGGTGGGTGTCGCCATATCTCCATCCCTATACACGCTTGCGCTAGGACAATCTGTCCCGGATTGGACACTTGGGAGGCCTACCCGTGCAGGAGCACGTTGAGGAGGGAGCTGTGGATGTGCAGGCCGCCGTTGTACTCGATGAAGCCGAGCTTCCGGAACTTGGTCATGAACCCGCTGATCCGGGGCCGAGTCGTGCCGACCATCTCGGCCAGGACTTCCTGGCTGATCTTCGGAATGACCGGCTCGGTCTTGCCTTCCTTGCCGAAGCGGGCCAGCAGCAGCAGCACCCGGGCGAGCCGTTTCTCGCTCGAGTTGAACAGCTGATCGACCAGATCCTCCTCGAAGCGCACGTTACGAGCCAGCAGATGCGCCATGAAGCGCTCGGAGAACATCGACTTCCCGTGGAGCAGCGCGACCATGGCCGGCTTGTCGACTCGCACGACCGACACGTCGGTCATCGTCTCCGCGGTGGCCATCCGGACCGGCTGGCCGGCCAGACACCCCTCGCCGAAGAAGTCCCCTCGCCCGAGCATGGCCACGACCGCGGACTTCCCGCGCTCCGAGACCACCGTCAGCTTGATCTGGCCCTTCTCGATGTAGAACACGGCGTCCGCGGGATCCCCCTGCGCGAAGACGACCTGCTTCCTCCGGTATGCGGAGACCGATCGTCCCGCGTTGGCCTTCGTCAGGAACGCCTTCGCGTCGAACGGCGCAGTCGGCTTACGCCCCATGGCGGCTCCCCATCGTCTAGACGCTGCGACTCCGGACTTCCGGACGATTGCTGTCCTTCCAGCATTTCAGATGGGCCACTTCGCTCCCTCGACCGGGGACGTCGAGCCACTTCTCCTCCGCCGCGATCTCCTCCGAGCAGAACACGCACACCAGCACCTTGGGCATGTCGCGCCTCCTTCGCCTTCAGTCTAGGCTTCGCGGCCCCCCCTGCCCATTGGACCTAGGTCCATGATGTGCGCCACGGGCCTGAATCAGGCGACCGATCCGCTCTCGCCCCCTTCGTCTCGTGATGCGTCCACCAGGACCGGCACCGGAAAACCATAGGCGTAGCGTCCAAACCGGGGCAGCTCGTGAGCCGTCGGGCCGACCCCACCGATCGTCACGCCCTCCAGGAACGCGCTCACCGCCGGGTCCGAGTAGGCCCCGAATGCGTCGACCAGGGTCCCGCGAGCACCGCCCTGCCCTTCGATCGCGTAGACGATCGACATGTCGTCCGGATCCGAGACCCCTTCGAATCGGCGGAACGCCCGGATCACGACCTGGCTCGCGCGGAAGGTCCGTCCGCTATCGAATGACCGCAGGCTGCCGTCGCTTACCCCGAAGTGCTCGCCGAACCCGGCCCGGTCCAGCTCAGCCATCACGGTCGCAAGCGTCACGTCGATCGTCTCTCTCACGGCTAACCGCGGAACGTCAGCATCCAGTCAGGCCCCGCGTGCGCGTCGTGCAGCGTGATGGCGAGACGTCCCTTACATCGGCCGTCGCCACAGTCGCACGCGCCTGGCTCGACCGGCTCGAGCGCCCACTCCCGGGTGGGATACGTGATCTTCAGCACCGAGCCCTCGGCACCCCCCGCGTCGTCCAGGAACACCAGGCGCGCGCGGTCGTCCAGCAGGGCGCCGAGCACGTGGGCCCCGGTCTCCCTCCGGATCAGCGGGCGATCGATCGAATCGTACAGATGGTACGGCCCTTCATGACCACGAAAGCGCCCGGCGAAGCCTCCTTCCTCATCCATAACATCGACTCTAAGGGGCCCGCACCCCTCCGCCTATTGCCCTTTGGTCCAATACTCCACGGCCGACGGACCGCGTAGCGTGCTCGGCCCCGCCTGAACGGGTGCTCGCCTTTGCCGACCCGCGAGCGTTAGAGTAGGCCCGTCCGCGCGCTCTCGCGGACGGAAAGTGAGACTTCGCGTGGGCCTGGCGTGGGACCTGGCGGTAGGCGCGCTGATCATTGCCGTCGGGACAGGCCTCAGCATGTGGCTCCTGCATCACCGCGCGGCGGACCGCCGGGCGCAGCGTCTCCTCGAGGAGCGCCTGCGGTTCGAGACGCTCCTCTCGGAGCTCTCCGCGAAGCTCATTCACATTGAAGCCGGTGGTCTCGACGCGGCGCTCGAAGCCGCGCTCCGCCAGATGGTCACCTTCCTGGGCGCGGATCGGGGGAACCTGGACGAGTATCGCGACGGCGCCCCAGGCGTCCGTGTGGCCTGGGCCGCGCCCGGCGTCGAGACGCTGCCGTCGATCCTGGCCGCCGACCAGCTCGTCTGGACGGCCGACCGGCTCCGCCGCGGAGCGGTGGTCCGATTCTCTCGCACCGACGAGCTCCCCCCGCAAGCGGCGATGGATCGTGCGGGATACGACCGGTTCGGAACGCGCTCGCACCTGTCGATCCCGCTGCAGGCCGGGGGACCCATGCTGGGCGTGCTGTCCTTCGACTCGGTTCACAGCGAGCGCACCTGGCCGGACAAGCTGGTCGGCCGCCTGCATCTTCTCAGCGAGGCGTTCGCCAGCGCCCTGGAGCGGAAGCGGATGGACCTGTCGCTCGCCGAGCGTCTACGCTTTCAGCGGTTTCTGTCCTCCCTGTCCGTCAACCTCAGCAATGCCTCGGCCGTCAATCTCGATGAGGACATCCAGGGCGCGTTGCGCTCCATCGTCGACTTTCTGGCCGTGGATCGTGCGGTACTGATCCAGCTTCCTGGGCCCAGCGGCACCGCTCGCTCATGGACTCTCGATGGACCGACCGACCTGGCCCGATTTCCCTGGCTGAGCGTCCGGCTGCAGAACGGTGACATCGTTCGGGTTCCCCGAAGCGCGGATTTCCCGGACGAGGCCGCCGTGGATAGGAGCAGCTGCCTTGCGCTCGGCATCCAGTCTCCGCTGGCCCTGCCCTTGCGCGCCGGCCAGACGCTGGTCGGAGGACTGGTGCTCGGTACCGGCTCCGCCGAGGCTGCGTGGGGGGACGAACCGCTGGAGCAGCTCTACCTCGTCGGGGAGGTCGTGGCAAACGCCCTGCAGCGGGCTCAGGCGGAGCGCGAGGTGGGGCGGTTACGGCAACAGCTCGCGCACATCGGACGCGTCTCCGCCCTGGGCGAGCTGAGCGCCTCGCTGGCGCACGAGCTCAACCAGCCCTTGATGGCAATCCTCAACAACGCGTACGTGGCTCAGCAGCTCCTCGAGGCTGCCGCCCCGAACCTCGGCGAGCTGCGCGAGCTGCTCGACGACATCGTAGCCGACGACCAGCGTGCCGCCACCGTGATCTCCCGCCTGAGGGCGCTGCTCAAGAAAGGCGAGCTCGATCACGTGCCGCTCGACCTCAACGCCCTGGTCGGGGAAGTGGCCGAGCTCGTGAAGAGCGATATGGTCCTCCGGCACGTGCCGATGACCCTGGATCTGGACCCGGATCTGCCGCACGTGCGGGGAGACCGAGTACAGCTCCAGCAGGTGATGCTCAATCTGGTCCTCAACGGTGTGGAGGCGATGGGGGCGCCGAACGGCCGTGACCCCGTCCTGGTGGTCCGCACGTCGAGGGCGGACGCCGACGCCGTCCGCGTCGCGATCGAGGACTCCGGGAGCGGTATCGACATGGCACATGTCGAGCGCATGTTCGAGCCGCTCTACACGACCAAGGCCGAGGGGCTCGGCATGGGCCTCGCCATCTCCCGGACGATCGTCGACGCGCACGGCGGGGAGCTTCGCGCCTCCAGCAATCCCGAAGGCGGCGCGACGTTTCATTTCACCCTGCCGGTCGACGCGCCCCGGACTCGGCAACCCGGGACCTAGGTCCAATAGCACGCACGGGCAGGTCCGTCTACGGTGGTGCTGAGGGAGGCGCCACGTGAACGAACTCCTAAATTCTCCGATAGATGAGCCGATCATCGCGATCGTGGACGACGACGCCTCGGTCCGCCGCTCGCTTCTTCGTGTCGTCCGGTCGGCCGGTTTCAAGGCCGAGGTATTCGCCTCGGCCCGAGAGTTCCTCGACTGGCTGCCGCAGAACCAAGCGGCCTGCGTCGTGCTGGATATCCACATGAGCGAGATGACCGGGTTCGAGCTCCAGAGACGCCTGGCCGTCCCGATCATATTCATGACCGCTCACGATGACGCCTCGACCATCGATCGCATCGAGAAGTCCGGAGCCGCCGGCCACCTGCGGAAGCCCGTCGATCCCCTCACCGTGCTGCGCGCGATCCGTCAAGCAGTCAGCGAAGCTGCGCGTTGAGCCCCTAACCCGACCTGGCCGCGATCACCCCCGCTTCGCCGGCCAGCTGGACGAGCTCGGCCAGCGATCCGGCCTGCATCTTCTCCATGACCCGGGCCCGATGCACCTTGACCGTCTTCTCCACGACCCCCAGCTCCACCGCACTCTGCTTGTTCAACATCCCGGTCACTACCAGGGAAAAGACTCGGGCCTCCCGCGGGGTCAGGGTCTTGATCCGATCCCGGATCTCCTTGACCCGGGCCCGCTCCCGTCGGTCCTGGAGCGCGATGGCCACCGCCCGCTCGACGGCCCCGAGAAGCTCCTGCTTGTTCACCGGTTTCGTGAGCACATCGACGGCGCCGCCCTTCATGGCCCGCACGCCCATCCGGACATCGCCGAAGCCGGTGAGGAACACGATGGACAGCCGCTCTCCCACGCCGGTGAGAGCGTCCTGAAGGTCTAGCCCGGTCAACCCGGGCATCCGGACATCCAGCAACAGGCAGGAAGGGCGGTCGGGCCGAGGTTGGGCCATAAACTCCCGGCCGGTGGCGAACGCCTCGACCTCCCACCCGGCGGCCTTGAGCAGCCGCGTGAGGCTCTTCCTCACGGAGGGGTCATCGTCCACGACGAACACTAGCGGCGACTCGACTGCCATGGAATCTCCGTTTGCCTTCTTGGGGTCCCCGCCGCACCCAAGGAATAGGCGGGCGTTCAGGACGAGACGACTATAGCGTCCGCGTGCGGATTGGGCAATGACCGGCCGGCTGAACGACCGCCTATTGGACCTTGGTCCACTAGCCGAGAGGGCGATCGTCTCTCTACACTTGGGCAGTTGCACACTCTCTCGAAGGGCCAGGAGGCGTCTCATGCAAGCGCTACGCGCGTCGCTCAAGCCAGGGATCTGGGGTGTGGTAATCGGTAGCATTCTGACCATGATCGTGGGCTTCAACTGGGGAGGCTGGACAACGAATAGCACGGCACGCCAGATGGCGATGACCCAGGCGGACAGCGCGGTCACCACCGCACTGGTGCCGATCTGTCTCGCCGGGGAGAAGTCCGACCTGGCCCGCGCCAAGAAGCTCGGCGAGCTCAAGGCTATCAGCTCGTCGTACGAACAGACCGAGTTCGTGATGAAGACGGGATGGGCGACGTTCCCGGGGCAAACGGAGCCGAATCGGGCGGTGGCCGAGATCTGTGCCGCCGCCGTCCTCAAGACCGCTGCCGCCAAGTAGCGTTGCGAGATCGTCGCTCACCCGCGGTGGCACAGCATCGCGGCGTAATGCCGCCCGGAGATCGCTGAGATGAAGGTATGGCGGGAGCATCCCGGGGGTGGAGTCACGATCGAGGACAAGGTCTATCCGGTGACCCCACCGTCGATGACCGTGAAGTCCGGGATGATCACCGGCGAGGTCATCGACCTGAAGGTCACCGAGCGCGTCGAGAAAGGCTCCGACCGGGTGGTTTCCCCGGCGCGCCTGACCGGGACGTTGCGGCTTCAGAATACATCCGCGAATCGGACGGTCCGCCTGGTCGAGGGCAAGCTCCGGTTCATCGATGCCCAGGCGCAGGCGATCCGGCCCGGGGCAGGCCAGACGGATCCGATCGTCAAGTTCACCCGGTACGGCAACGAGTGGCTCGACCCCGACCAGGGTGCGTCCTACGTCCTGGACGTGGACTTTCCGGTCGAGGCGCTCCGGGCGAACCGGCTGAAGGAGATCCGCCTGGAGCTCGTCTACGTCCCGTCCCCGTTCCGGGAGGAGACCGTCAACTTCGCGGTCTCCATCGGAACGGGCCAGTAGCCGCCGTCTCTAGCCGGCCTCGAGGTACGCGAGGATCGTGAACACCACGACGAGGACGGCGACCGCGTAGACCCTCTTCATCGACATGGCCTGCCTTCGCCCGGCTCCGTGCCGCCGGGCTGGCATCGACAGCTTAGAAGTCGCCGCCGCCGTGCGGCATGGCCGGCATGGCCGTCTTCTCCTCCGGGGTGTCGGTGATGAGCGCCTCGGTGGTCAGGAGCAGTGAAGCGATCGACGCGGCGTGCTGCAGCGCCACCCGCTCCACCTTGGTCGGGTCGATGATTCCGGCCCGCACCATATCCACGTACTCGTTCGACTCGGCGTCGAAGCCGTAGGCCACGTCCTTGGCGCTCCGGACCTTCTCGACGACGATGGAGCCCTCGAGACCCGCATTCTGGACGATCTGCCGCAGCGGCTCCTCGAGAGCGCGCCGGACGAGGTCGACGCCGGTCGCCTCATCGCCGGAGAGCTTCAGGGTGTCGAGGACCTTCGAGGCCCGCAGGAGAGCGACCCCGCCGCCCGGCACGATGCCTTCCTCCACCGCAGCCCGGGTCGCGTTGAGGGCGTCCTCCACCCGGGCCTTCTTCTCCTTCATGGCCGTCTCGGTGGCGGCCCCGACCTTGATCAATGCCACGCCGCCCGCCAGCTTGGCGAGCCGTTCCTGCAGCTTCTCGCGGTCGTAGTCCGAGGTGGTCTCCTCGATCTGGGCCCGGATCTGCTTGATGCGCCCCTCGATGGCCGCGGTCTTGCCGGCCCCGTCGATCACCGTGGTGTTGTCCTTGTCCAGCACGATCTTCTTGGCCCGGCCCAGATCCTCGAGCTTCAGGTTCTCGAGCTTGATGCCGAGCTCCTCGGTGATGGCCTTGCCGCCGGTCAGGATCGCGATGTCTTCCAGCATGGCCTTCCGGCGGTCGCCGAAGCCGGGGGCCTTCACCGCGGCGGCGTGCAGGGTGCCGCGGAGCTTGTTCACGACCAGGGTGGCCAGTGCCTCGCCCTCGATGTCCTCGGCGATGATGAGGATCGGCTTGCCCGACTGCGCGACCTGCTCGAGCAGGGGCAGCATGTCCTTCATCACGCTGAGCTTCTTCTCGTGGATGAGGATGAGGCAGTCCTCGAGGACGGCTTCCATGCGCTCCGCGTCGGTCACGAAGTAGGGTGAGAGGTAGCCGCGGTCGAACTGCAGTCCCTCGACGACGTCGAGGGTGGTCTCCATCCCCTTGGCTTCCTCGACGGTGACGACACCGTCCTTGCCCACCTTCTCCATGGCCTCGGCGATGAGGGCGCCAACGGTCGGGTCGTTGTTGGCCGCGATGGTAGCGACCTGGGCGATCTCCTTCTTGTCCTTGGTCGACTTCGACAGCTTGGCCAGCTCCTGGACCACCTGCGCGACCGCCTGGTCGATGCCGCGCTGGAGCCCCATGGGATTGGCGCCCGCGGTCACGTTCTTGAGGCCGCCACGGAAGATGGCCTGGGCGAGGACGGTGGCGGTGGTGGTCCCGTCGCCCGCGACGTCCGAGGTCTTGGACGCGACCTCCTTGATCATCTGGGCGCCCATGTTCTCGTAGTGATTCTTGAGCTCGATCTCCTTGGCGACGGTCACGCCGTCCTTGGTGATGACGGGGCTCCCGAACTTCTTGCCGATCACGACGTTCCGACCCTTCGGGCCCAGCGTCACCTTGACCGCGTGGGCGATGACATTGACGCCGCGCAGGAGCGCGGCACGGGCTTCCTCGTTGAATGCAATCTGCTTGGGCATGGATTTGTTCCTCCGGCGAATGTTGGCGAGCTGTCTAACCGCGACGGCGCTGCTGAGCTACCCGGGATCAGGCCCCGAGGATGCCGAGGACGTCCTCCTCCTTCATGATGAGGAGATCCTCGCCGTTCACCTTGACCTCACTGCCGGAGTACTTGCCAAAGAGCACTCGGTCCCCGGCCTTGACGTCCAGCGGGGTCTTCTTGCCGGCCTCGGACACTCGGCCCTTGCCGACCGCGATGACCTTGCCCTCCTGGGGCTTCTCCTTCGCGCTGTCCGGGATGATGATGGCGCCGCGGCGAGCCGGTTCGTCCTCGATCCGCCTGACGAGGACACGGTCGTGCAGTGGGTGTAGTGTCATCTGTTTTGCTTGAGCCATGGTCTCGGTCCCTCCCACCGTCACGCTAGCCGCTCGGCCGGGGATCGGGTAGTGGACCTAGGTCCAATACGCGGTCGAGATCGCCCGGGCTGGATTCAGCTCAACGCCTGTCTCCTTCACGCCCGGCGGCGCATCATAACGGTCATGATGCGGCGACCAGTAGACAACGAGGAGCGTGGCGATGAAGAACAAGAGGATCTCGGCGGTCGCGAAAATCCATTGGAATCCGAAGCAGCTGGAAACGCTCCCCACTGCGACGGTACCGGCTAGCCTGCATGACGTCGACTTCATGGTGAAGGATAGCAAGAGGTTCGCGGACAGCGGCGGATGGGGATGGGCTGCGTTCAAGTATGACGCCGCTTCCGATACGTTCACGCCCGCCACGCCGGCCGACCAGCCGCCGCAGGGGAGCGACGCCAAGTGCGGGCTCGGGTGCCACACGATCGTGAAGACCAGGGATTACGTCTTCACGGACTACGGGAAGCGGTGAACGGGACCATCAGCGTCTGGGCCTCTTGCCGGTCCCCTTTCGAGCCCGGGCCGGGGCCGTCGTCCCCGCCTTGATCACCACCACGAGGCTCAGCGCGGCCCCGCTCAGGTACCCATTGCGGCGCCGCACGAGGGTCACCGGCACGCCGCCCCGCAGCGCGGGCGCGTCGATGATCGCGAGGGAGCCCAGGCGCAGCTCTTCCTGTACGCTGCTCTCGATGAGGAGCGCGATCCCGAACCCCGCCTCGACCAGCCGCTTCTGCGCGGTGAGGCTGTCGATGCGGACGATCTCCTCCGCCTCGATGCCGGCCGCCGCGAGCCGCTGCTCGAGCGCGGTGGCGAAGGGCTCGCGCCGCCGGCGCCGGGGGGAAAGGCCACCCAGCGCTCACCCGCCAGGACACCGGGTTCGCGCACCCGGCGCCCCGCGAGGCGATGATCCGGCGCGCAGGCGAGCACCAGGGCCTCCTCGGTGATCTGCTCCGACACGAGCCCCGGATCCGTGTCGGTGAAGTACCGGAGCCCCAGGGTGGCCTCGCCGCGCCGCACCAGGTCGCTCACCTCCTGACTGTTCGCGGTCCGCAGCTCGAGCTTCACGGAGGGGTGACGCTGGGCGAACTGGCGCAGCATGCCCGCGAACCGGGTGCTGGCGAGCGTCCCCACCAGGGCGACGGAGACCGCGCCCCGCTCGCCGCGCGCGAGACCCCGCACCGCCTCGGCGCCGTCCTTCAGCCCGGCCAGCGCCGCCTCCGCGTAGGGCAGCAGGGTGCGGCCGGCCTCGGTCAGGATCACGCCGCCGCGCACCCGCTCGAAGAGCGGAGAGCCGAGCTGCTGCTCCAGCATCTCGACGCGCCGGCTGATCGCGGGCTGGGAGCGGTGCAGGCTTTCCGCGGCCCGGGCGAAGCCGCCGCGGCGGGCGATCGAGACGAAGGTTTCGAGCTCGTCGATGGTCACCGCGATCACTATAGCTGATGGACAGAGTCAGCTATATGCATTCGACGGATGGCCGTCTCCGCGCCATGCTGTCGTCCAAAGGAGACCCCGTCATGGACATCGAGCGCCACCTCATCATGGACAGCGAGAACTTCAAGCCGATCATCAGCCGCGTCGTGGCACAGGGCGACCGGGTGTACGTCTGCGGGATCACCGGCGATCCGGTCGGCGACGTCACCGCCCAGACCCGCCAGGCTCTCCAGCGGATCGACGACCTCCTGGCCCGGGCCGGCACCGACAAGTCACGCCTCCTGACCGCGCAGGTGTGGCTCTCCGACATGGCGCTCTTCCGGACCCACAACCTCGCCTGGAACGAGTGGGTGGATCGCGAGCACCCGCCGGCGCGCGCCTGCGTCCAGGCCGAGCTGACCAGCCCGGGCCTGCTCGTCGAGATCATGGTGACGGCCGCCCGATGAGCGCACCGGCCCTCGACGCGTCGAGAGACCGCGTGCTGAAGACGGGCGCCGACGGCGGCATCGTCCTCGCGCACGCCACCGCGGTGCGGGCGGTCGCGGCCTGGACCCTGGCGCCGGCCCCACGAGACCCGGCCCGCCACGTCGAGGCGGCTCACGCGCAGGCGCGCCGTCACCTCGCCCGGCTCACCGTCCACGATCCGGCCCGCGAGGTCCCGGCGGTGATGACCGACGAGCTGTTCTCGCGGCTCACCGACGCCCGGCCGGCGCCGCTGACCGCCCCGGCCGGGGTCGGCCGCTATACCTACACCCCGCGCAAGGCCCTGCGCCGGGTGCTCGACCACGCGCTCGACCACCTCAACCAGATCGACCAGTGGATCGCGTGGCAGCGGCACGGCATCGTCCCGACACCGACCGACGGCTGGGTGCCGTCGACGGTGACGCTGGCGGACGATCGGCTGCCGCTGGCCGCCGCCGATCTCGACGCGTGGCTCTGGCGAGTCGACCAGGCGGTCCGGCTCGTCGTCCAGCGGGCGGCCGGGCTCAGCGAGACCGAGCTGGACTGGCTTCCCCCCGACGGGGGCTGGCCACTCCGCCGCGTGCTCCACCACCTCGCCCGCTCGGAGCGGTTGTACGCGGCCGCCCTCGACGAGGCCCTGCTCGACGATGAGCCGTCAGGGCGGTATCGCGAGGCCTGTCGACGCCTCGACGAGGAGCTTCGCGCGATGGCGGGGCGTGGACACGACCCGTCCATCGTCTACGCCGGGCTCTACGGGGTCCTCCAGACGCCCGAGGAGGTGGTAAGCCAGGCCCTCGCCTTCGAGGGCGAGCTGCTGGCCGGGGTTCACTAGCGTCCCGGACGCGCCCGGACTACCCTTCGTACCAGAGGAGGGATCGCATGCCAGCCCACAAAGTGGTCAAGCACGCCGAGTGGCTCAAGGCACGGAAGAAGCACCTGGCGAAGGAGAAGGAGTTCACTCGGATGCGCGACCAGCTCAGTCGGGAGCGGCGCGATCTGCCCTGGGAGCTCGTCGACAAGCCATACACCTTCGAGGGCGAGCACGGCCCGCAGACGCTCGGCGACCTCTTCGAGGGACGCGGTCAGCTGGTCATCTATCACGCGATGTTCAACCCCGCCACCGCGGGGCCTCACACGACCTGGACCCAGAACGCGCCCTGTTTCGTCTGCTCGTTCTGGATGGACAACTTCAACGGCATCACCATCCACCTGAACCACCGCGACATCACGATGGCCGCGGTCTCGCGGGCTCCCTACTCCGTGCTCGCCGCCTACAAGACACGGATGGGCTGGGGCTTCCCGTGGCTGTCATCGCTCGGAAGCGACTTCAACTTCGACTATCGCGTCTCGTTCACCGATGAGGAGGTGAAGGCCAAGAAGGCCGATTACAACTACCGCCCCGACCAGGTGTCGATGACCGAGGGGCCCGGCATCAGCGTCTTCCTGAAGGACGGCGGCCAGATTTACCACACGTACTCCACCTATGCGCGCGGGCTCGACATGCTGAACGTCGCCTACCATTACATGGATCTCGCCCCGAAGGGCCGCGATGAGGGCGACGGCGGCATGGACGTGTGGGTTCGTCGTCGCGACGAGTATCAGGACTGATGCACGGCCGGCTTCTTACCACGATCGGGCTGGCCAGACAGGCGAAGCCGGGTGGATTCTGTCCCGCGTGCCGGGTGTTGATGAAGGCCCTCGACGCCAGACCGGAGCTGGCCAGGCCCATGGTGGCGGCCTTGGTCGTCCTCGCGGTCGCCGGCGGGGCCTGGGCGGCCATGATCCACCATTCGCAGGCCATGGCCGGAATGGATATGGGGCTCGGCCCACTCGAGTCCTTCGCGGTGACCTGGGTCGTGATGATGGCGGCGATGATGTTGCCCTCCGCGATCCCGGTGGTCCTCGAGTTTGCGCGGACGGCAGAAGGGCGAAGGGGATGGCCGATCGCCACCGGGGTGCTGACGGCCACGTACCTCGGCGTGTGGCTGATCTTCGGCGTGGTGTGCTACGCGGTCTACACCGCCATGGGCATGCCCTGGCCCAACCAGGCGGTGGTGGCGGGACTGGCTCTGGCGGTGGCCGGCGTCTACTCTGTCAGCCCGATCAAGCGGGGGAGTCAGGCTCGCTGCCGCGAGCTGTGCGCGCTGCATGGCCCGCTTCCCTTCAACCTGATGCGGAGCGCCGCGGTCGTCGGCGCGCGCTACGGCCTGAGCTGCCTTGGATGCAGCGCGGCGCTCATGGTGGCCATGGTCCTGATCGGGATGTCCAGCCTGTGGTGGACGGTGCTTCTCGCCATCGTCGTCGCCATCTACAAGCTCGCGCCTCCGCTGCACATGCGGTATGAGCTCGTCCTGTCGCTCGCTCTCGTGGCTCTCGGCGTGGCTCACGCCACATGAATACGCTTGCGATTCTCGTCGGCGGAGGTCCCGCCCCCGGCATCAACGCGGTGATTGCAGCCGCGACCATCGAGGCACGGAATCGCGGCTTGCGGGTACTCGGGTGTCTTGACGGATTTCGTTGGCTGACTCTCGGGGATGCCGAGCATACCGCCGAGCTCGGCATCACCGACGTCTCGCGCATTCATTTTGATGGAGGCTCGATTCTGCGCACGTCACGCGTCAATCCGACGCAAACCCCTGAGGGAGTCGGCCGGGTAGCGGACACGCTTGCACGCCTCGGGGTCAATCACTTGATCACCATCGGCGGTGATGACACCGCCTTTGCGGCATCGCGCCTCGCCGAGACCCTGTCCGAGCTCACCGTCGCCCACGTGCCAAAGACCATCGACAATGATCTGCCGCTCCCGAGCGATATCGTGACCTTCGGCTTCACAACGTCTTGCGATCTCGGAAAGGACCTTGTGCGCAATCTCATGCAGGATGCCGCCACAATGGAACGGTGGTTCTTCGTCACCGTGATGGGACGGCACGCCGGGCACCTGGCCTTGGGGATTGGCGGCGCGGCGGGGGCCACGCTGACCGTGATCCCCGAGGAGTTTCCGGAGCCCCGGCTCCGTCTCGACCGACTCGCGAACACGCTCGAAGGGGCCATCATCAAGCGCCGGGCACAAGGCCGTGATCATGGTGTCGCGATACTCTCCGAAGGACTCGGGGAGAAGCTCGACGTCGACACGCTCGGGCCGGTGGAGCGTGACGCCTATGGCAACGTCCGGTTGGCGGAGCTCGATCTCGGCCGGGTCCTCAGGGAGCGCGTGACCGCCAGTCTCCAGGCACGCGGCGCCGATGTGACGATCGTCGCGAAGGATCTCGGATACGAGCTGCGGTGCGCCCCGCCCGGCGCGCATGACATCCAGTACTGCCGGAGCCTTGGGTACTGGGCCACGCGCTTCCTCCTCGAAGGCGGGACCAACGCGATGGTGACGATCCAGGCCGGCCGACTGGTGCCCATCCCCTTCAGCCAGATGCTCGACCCGCAGACCGGCAAGATCCGGGTGCGGTACGTCAACGTGCAGTCCGAGGCATATCAGACACTTTCTGCGTACATGATTCGCCTCAAGCCTGAGGATTTCGATGTGCCACAGACGTTGAGCGCGCTGGCAAAAGCGGGACACATGAATGAGGTCGAATTCGTCACTCGGTTCGGAGCGTTGGTAGGACGGTAGGCCGCGGCGCTCCCCCCGGACGGGGTCCTAACCGGTCTTGGTCAGGGCCCGGACGATCTCGCGGCAGAAGGCGGGCAGGTCGTCTGGCTTGCGCGAGGTGATCAGGTTGCCATCTACCACCACCTCGCTGTCCGACCACTGACCCCCAGCATTTACCATGTCGTCCTTGTGCTGGCGGGCAATCGGACCCTGTTCGAGGGCAACCGCGATCTCGGCGGGACGCTCTATCCGTTCAGCGCGCTGGAGCTATCGCCGGCCGAGTGGCAGCAGCACTACGGCGCGGCCTGGAGCGGTCGCCCGCGCCAAGCATCGGTACGACCCCGATCACGTGCAGGCGTCAGGTCCGGACCTCTTCCGGGCACGGAGGCATTAGTGGCGGACCGGCCGTCTCAGTTGCGTAAGCATTGCCGGGTGAGGGTTACCGCTGGGCACCTCTTTCCCGCCCTCTGGACGCTGAAAACCATGATCCTGCACGCGTGAGCGCCCCTGGCATGTCCGATGCTCCCATTCGACACCATGGAAGCCCAGGTCGAGGTCACGTTCCGCGGGATTCCCGCGAATCCCGACATCGAGGCGCTGGTGCGCGGCGAGGCCCACAAGCTCGAGCGCTATGGACAGAAGCTGGTTTCCTGCCGCGTGGCCATCGAGCAGCCACAGCGGCACCAGCAGGGCGGCAGCCCATTCCGGGTGCGCCTGTTCATCGGGGCCGGGCTCCAGCAGCCGATCGTGGTGACGCGCGAGCCGCTCGAGAGCGACATGCACGAGAGCCTGCGCACGATCGTCCTGGGCGCGTTTCGGGCGGCCCGCCGGCAAATCCAGTCCATGACCGAGCGGCGGCGGGGAGAAACCAAGGCCCTGCAGGAGCCGCGCGCGCTCGTCGTCCGTCTCTTCCCGGGGGCATCGCGCGACGAGGGCTACGGCTTCCTGAAGACGCCCGAAGGGCGCGAGGTGTACTTCCATCGGCACAGCGTCCTGCACGACGACTACGAGCGTCTCGCGGTGGGGACCGAGGTGCGATTCGAGGAAGAGGAGGGTGAGAACGGGCCCCAGGCGAGCACCGTACAGGTCGTGAACAAGCCCGGGATCCGGACGTCGCCGTCCGGGCCGCCCGTGCTCGATCCCCCGCGCGGCTGGGGCGGATCCGGGCAACGGCGAGGAGGCCGACGCCGGAAGCGGGGAGCGACCGCATAGCGGCACGGCCGAGCCGCTGCCGCGCAGCCTGGCAATTCATTGAGGTAGCGCACCACGCTCTTCTTCCGGCCCCCGGCCCCCGTCTCGCTAGATGGCCTATACTCCCGGCATGATCGTCGCCGACGCGGTCGCCGCCAATCTTACGAAGGCCTCCTGGATCCGCCGGATGTTCGAGGAGGGCGCGCGCCTCAAGCAGGAGCGGGGCGCCGACAAGGTCTTCGACCTCACGCTGGGCAACCCGGAGATCGAGCCGCCCCCGGCCGTGCTGGCCGCGGCTCGCCGGGTGCTGGACAGCCGCGAGCTCCACCTGCACGCCTACATGCCCAACGCCGGCCACCCGCGCGTGCGGGAGGCGGTGGCCGGGCGGCTGCGTGCCGCCACGGGGCTGGCGTACACGGCCGGCCACATCCTCATGACCGTGGGCGCCGGCGCGGCGCTGAACACCGTGCTGAAGGCGCTGCTCAACCCGGGCGACGAGGTGCTCACGGTCGCGCCGTTCTTCGTCGAGTACACCTTCTACGCGGAGAACTACGGCGGCCGGCTGATCGTCGTGCCCCCGAAGGCCGACCTCACGCCGGACGTGGCCCGGCTGGAGGCGGCCATCACGTCGCGCACGCGGGCCATCATCCTGAACTCGCCGAACAATCCCAGCGGCGTCGTCTATCCCGCCTCGACCTACGTCGAGATCGAGGCGATGCTCGGCCGCACCGGCCAGCCGATCGTGGTCATCAGCGACGAGCCCTACCGCACGCTCGTCTTCGACGACGTCGCGGTGCCCGAGGTGCCGCCCCTGCTGACCCGCGCGGTAATAGCCACTTCATGGTCCAAGTCGCTGGCCATCCCGGGCGAGCGCATCGGCTACCTGGCCTTCTCTCCGCGGATGCCCGAGGCGGCCGAGCTGTTCGAGGCGTGCACCTTCACCAGCCGGGTGCTGGGCTTCGTGAACGCGCCGGCGCTCTGGCAGTGGGTGGTGGCCGAGGTCGGTAACCTCTCGATCGACGTCGCCCCCTACCGGGAGAAGCGTGACCTGATGTACGAGGGCCTCACCCGCATCGGCTACCAGTGCGTGAAGCCCCAGGGCGCTTTCTACGTGTTCCCCCGCACCCCCATCCCGGACGACGTGGCCTTCGTCCGCCTGCTGGCCGAGGAGGGCGTGCTCACGGTGCCCGGCTCCGGGTTCGGCATGCCCGGCCACATCCGCATCTCGCTCACGGTCGAACGTCACACGGTGGTCCGCGCGCTGCCTGGATTCGAGCGCGCGTTCCGCAAAGCCCGCTGAAGGAAGCTCCAGCACGAAAAAAAACGGCCCCGGGGCGAACCCCGGGGCCTGTATGAGCTCGTCAGCAACCGCTACTTCTTCAGCAGCTCCATCGCCGCCTTGGCCTTGTCGGACGCCACGGACGACTTCCCGGCCTTGCACGCCGCCTCGGCCTCACTCACGAGCGTCGAGGCCTTCTGGAAGTCGGCCGAGCGAGGCGACTGGACGTCCTGGCTCCGGGGCGACTGAATGTCCTGACCCCGCGGCGACTGGATGTCCTGACCCCGCGGCGACTGGATGTCCTGACCCCGCGGCGACTGGATGTCCTGGCCCCGCGGCGACTGGATGTCCTGGCCCCGCGGCGACTGGATGTCCTGGCCCCGCGGCGACTGGATGTCCTGGCCCCGCGGCGACTGGATGTCCTGGCTCCGCGGCGACTGGATGTCCTGGCTCCGCGGCGACTGGATGTCCTGGCTCCGCGGCGACTGGATGTCCTGGCTCCGCGGCGACTGGATGTCCTGGCCCCGCGGCGACTGGATGTCCTGACCCCGCGGCGACTGGATGTCCTGGCTCCGCGGCGACTGGATGTCCTGGCCTCGCGGCGACTGGATGTCCTGGCTGCGCGGAGCCTGGACGTCCTGGCCCCGCGGCGACTGGATGTCCTGGCTGCGCGGAGACTGGATGTCCTGCGAGCGAGCACCAGCCAGCGAGCGCGGCGCCTGAACATTCTGGCTTTTGGCGGTCTGCGTCAGCATCGCCTTCGCAGACGCGACCTCGGGCGGGCAGGACGTCTGCGCCATCCCGGCCGTGGCCGACAGCGAAATCATCGTCACGATACTCAGCGCCGTTGCAAATATCCCTCTCATCGCGCCACTCCTTTTTTGACTGCGTTTTCTGACGGAGTTCCGGCCCGTCCCATCTTTAGATGCTGATGGGAACCTAGGGTTGCAGATGGAGTGCCACGAAGTCGACATCTCCAAAGTCCATTGGTTTCAGCACCTTGCCTTGACCACGAACCCGGGTTCCAGGATAGGTAGGGCACTCAGCCCGGCATCCTGGAAGGGGCCGCCAGGCAATCTGTCTGGCGATGGCCCCTTGCCGGTCAACGAGCGTCGCTGAAGATGCCCCCGCGGCCATTTTTCTCATTCATCGTCTCGTCCGTCTCGGCTGAACGCCCCACCGAGTGTGTGTTATCCGCAAGATCACGAAAGCGGCCGGGGGCGTTGCCTTGCGACCTTCCCGTCGATCCCATATGCTGCGTTGTCATGAACACGAGGCCTGGCCATGGGCACGGGGCCCGGCCCAGCCTCGGCCCGCCTCCGCGCAGGACACGCCTCCGCCTCCGATCCAGGCTCATCCTCCTGGTGCCCATGCTCCTGGCCTTCGCGGGCTGCATGATCGGGCCGAACTACCAGCAGCCCAAGGTCTCCGTCTCGCCGAACTGGGGTGAGACGGCGGACCGGCGTGTCAGCACCGAGTCGACCACCTACCGGGATTGGTGGCGCGCCTTCAACGATCCGGCCCTGGACCGCCTCGTGGCGCTAGCGGCCACGAGGTCGTCGCCGGCTCCCCCAAGACCGGCGTCAACAGCATCACCGGCGAGGGCCTGAAGGAGGCCTTGGCCGGCGCGCACGTGGTGATCGACCTCGTCAACTCGCCCTCATTCGAGGACAAGGCGGTACTGGCGTTCTTCGAGACCTCCGGCCGCAATCTCCACGCCGCGGAGACCGCCGCCGGGGTCCGGCACCATGTCGCGCTCTCCATCGTCGGCACGGACCGGACGCCCGACAACGGCTATTTCCGCGCCAAGGTCGCCCAGGAGAAACTGATCGAGGCCTCCGGCCTCCCCTACACCATCATCCGCTCGACCCAGTTCCTGGAATTCCTCGGCAGCATCGCCGCTTCAGGTGCGGATGGGAGCACGGTCAAGATCTCGCCCGGCCTGTTCCAGCCCATCGCGGCGGACGACGTCGCGGCCATCGTCGCCGATGTGGCGCTCGCGCCGCCCCGAAACGGCATCGTCGAGATCGCCGGCCCGGAACGGGCCCCGTTCAGCGACATCGTCGCCCGCTATCTGAAGGCGCTCGGCGATCCGCGTCCGGTCGTGAGTGACCCCGACGCCCGATACTTCGGCGGCCGCGTCGAGGAGCGCTCGCTCGTGCCGCTGGGCGAAGCGCGTCTCGGCCGCACCGGGTTCGACGAATGGTTCCGCCGCTCACAAGCAAAAGGCTACGAAAGGAGCAACATGAAGACCCCACACTTGCACTTCCGCGCTTTCCTGGCGGCACTCTTGATGCTCGCCGCCGTCCCGGCCGACGCCGCAGACGTGAAGGACCTCTTCGCGATCGATCTCAAGGACTACCCCGGCAAGGAGGCTCGCATGATCGAGGTGTCGTACCCGCCGGGCGCACAAGACATGGTTCATCGGCACGACGCCCATGCGTTCATCTACGTGCTGGAAGGTCAGATCGTCATGCAGGTGAAAGGCCAGCCGGCGGTCACGCTCAAGGCCGGGCAGACGTTCTACGAGGGGCCCGCCGATATTCATGTCGTGGGGCGCAACGCCAGCAACACGGCGCCGGCCAGGTTCGTCGTGGTGTTCCTGAAGACCAAGGGGGCCCCCATCCTCACGCCGGTGAAGGAATGATGCTCGGCCCCCTGCGGGTCGCTCAAGGGGTCGCCGGCGGCGGCACCCGGCGCCGGCTCGCCTGCTCGAAGCTGTAACCCAGCTCCAGCAACCGCGGCTCGCTGCACGCCGTCCCGGCGAAGCTCACGCCGAACGGCGTCGGCCTCGCCTGAAAGGCCTCGGGCCACGGTGGCGTCTGGATATTCGCGATCAGCCCGAAGGGCACCATCACCGTCGGATAGCCCGGTCGCGCCGCGATGTCGGCACCCGCGCCGCCGGGGAACAGCAGCGCGTCGAGCTGATGCTCCTTCAGCGCCGCGTCGATCCCCCGGGCGCCACCGAGCTCGACGTCCTTCGCGCGATCCGCCTCGTAGCGTGGCCGATCCGCCTCGAGATCGATCTCGTCGGAGATGTCGAGGCGTGACTGCCCGTACTTGATCGCTCCCCGCCGGGGACGCGCGGTGTTGAACTCCCGAAGCTCGGCCAGGGTCTTCACGGGCGCTCCGGGACCGAGCGTGCGGAGCCACGCGTTGAAGTCCCGCTTCATCCCGTACTTGAGGACGGTCGTGCACTTCTCGTCCGCGCCCTTGCCCTGCGGCGCGCCCGCGCAGATCGGGAATCGCAGATAGTTGCTCCCCTCGTCCGGATCGACCACGCTCGGAATGACCACCGGATCCACGATGATCGCGCCCTCGCGCTTGAGGACCTCGATCGCGTCGGCCATCGCGGCGGCCTGCGCTTCGTTGAGCCCGCCCCGCGCCGCCGTCTCCCCGGGCGGCGTCACCTTGTCGTAGTAGAACGCGCGCGGGATGCCGATGCGTGCGCCCTTGAGTCCGTCACGCTTGAGGTGCGGGGTGTAGTCACGGTTACCCGGCGCCTGGCACTTTCGCGTGGCCGGATCGTACGGATCCGGCACGGCACTCTCCAGCACTCCCAGCAGGATCGCGGCATCGGTCACCGTGCGCGCCATCGGCCCCGCGGTGTCCTGGTCGGCGACGATCGGGATGATGCCGTAGCGGCTGATGCGTCCGACCGTGGGCTTGACGGCGGCGAGGCCGGTCTGGTTCGCCGGACTCAGGATCGAGCCCGAGGTCTCGGTGCCGACGCTGACCGCCCAGAAGCTCGCCGTCGTGCCGATTCCCGAGCTCGATCCGCCGGTCGCCAGCGCCGGACGTCCGTCGTTCGTCGCGGCGCGCGGATCGCGCCGCGGATCGTATGGATTGAGCCCGTAGCCGGCGAGGCCGCTGTAGTTCGCCGGCATCGGGTCGGGCGCACCGGCCACCCAGTTCGCGAGCTCCGTCAGCACCGTCTTCGCGATGATGATGGCGCCGGCATCCCGCAGCAGCTTGACGATGGTCGCTTCGTACGGGGGCCGGTAGCCGTCGAACGCGACGGCGCCACCGGTCGTCGGCATGTCGGTCGTGTGGATGTTGTCCTTGATGGCGACCGGGATGCCGTGGAGCGGACCGCGAATCCTCCCGCTCGCGCGCTCACGGTCGCGCGCCTCCGCCTCCTCGAGGGCCTTCGGATTCACGGTGATGATCGCCTTCACCTGGTCCTCGTAGAGCCCGATCCGCACGAGGTACTCCACGACGAGCTGCCGCGACGTCACGCGACCCGCGGACAGCGCCGTCTGCAGATCGGGAATTCCCGCTTCGACCACGGTGAACGGCATCGCCGGCAGGGGCGTCGCCTTCGACGTCGCGCAGCCGGAGAGCGCGATCATCGACAGCAGGACGAGGGCAACGACGGCTCTGGTCATCGCATCCTCCCGGCATCGCTCATCTGTCGTGGCCTCCGTCGCCGAAGAGTGACGGAACGAACGTATGGGGATCCGCCGGCTCGGTGAGGAGCGCTTGCTGTCGCGGGGTGAGCGGCACATCAGGTGGTGGAAGCACCCGCGCCCGCGACCAGGCCATCTGGGAGACGCAATACTTGTAGAGCAGAGTCCGCCGCTCGTGGTCGGCTCTCCACGGAGCTGTCCCGTGCATCATCGCTTCGGAAAACAGGACGACCGACCCCGCCGGCACTTCCGGAATGACCACGCAGGAAGCCTTTTCCGGTGCCTCGTGGATCTGGCGCGGCAGCTTGAAGTGACTCTTGTGACTTCCGGGAATACACCAGAATCCCCCGCATGCCGGTCCGGCATCGGCAAGATTCCAGGCCACCACCGTGAACCCCTCGTAGATGCGGTTCGTGGCGAAGTGAAAGCGCTCTCCTGGCCTGGTGAAGGAGTTGGGAGCCGAAGCCCCGTAGTCCGCGTGCATGGACCCCATGGTCTGCCCCTTGTGCATGCGGATGCCGTAGAGACGGTCCAGCCGAAAACAGTCCCCGAGCCGAAGGCGAAGAATCGGCAAGATCGCCTCGTGATCCAGCAGGCGACAGAACGGCTCCCCCCAGTTGAGGAAGCCATGATCCGGTCCGTGCTTGCCCGCGGCAGAGCCGAAGCGGATGCTCTCCGCGGGGAGCCGCCGCGCATCGATCAATCGATTCAGCTCGGCCACCTCCGCCGCCCCCAGGACGTCGTGGATCACCAGATAGCCTTGAAGATCGAACAGGTACTGTTGCAGCTCCTGGTCCGAAGCGTCCACGGTCACATCCTCCCTTGTCATTGCGGTCACCGCTGCATCCGAGTGTAAACGCTAACATGTCTGCGCCGGCGTCCGCGCATCTCGGTGATCGAGGCTTCGCGGGCGTGATCGGCGGCCTCGTCGACGTCGCCGCCCTTCCGGGCTACCATTCCGCCATGCCTACCCCATCGGTGACATTCGCAGGCCTGCCACCGTCCCCCTCGCGCAGCCCGGCCAGATCGCCGTGCTCGGCGTCGACCACGCCACGCCCTACGAGGCGGGAAAGCCGAGCCATTCCGCCGGCGCGCCCGCCGCTCTTCGCGCGGCGCTCACCGGCTACGGCCGGCTCGCCGACCACTACGACTTCGACATCGGCAGCGTGCGGCCCGACCACGCCGTCGATTGTGGCGACGTGCCCGGAGATCCCGCGGATCCGCCGGGCAACCGCGCCGCGATCACGGCAGCCGTGCGCGCATTGCTCGACGCCGACGCGATCCCGGTCGTGCTCGGGGGTGACGACTCCGTCCCGATCCCGATGTTCCGCGCTTTCGAGGGGCGCGGGCCGCTGACCGTCGTGCAGATCGACGCCCATCTCGACTGGCGCGACGAGGTCCGCGGCGAGAAGTACGGCTGGAGCAGCCCGATGCGCCGCGCGTCCGAGATGCCGTGGATTCGACGCATGGTGCAGATAGGCCTGCGTGGGACCGGCAGCGCCCGCGCAGAGGAGGTAGCGGACGCTCGCGCGTGGGGATCACGCCTCGTCACCGCGGCGGACGTGCACCGGCACGGCATCGCCCCCGTTCTCGATATGGTGGACGCGGACGCCCACTGCCTGGTGACGCTCGACTGCGACGGGATCGACCCGTCGGTCCTCCCCGCGGTGCTCGCGCGGGCGCCGGGCGGCCTCCTCTACTGGCAGGTGCTCGAGCTGCTCGCCGGTCTCGCCGCGAAATGCCGCATCGTGGGATTCGATCTCGTCGAATTCATGCCGTCCCGGGATGCCACGGGAATCGCCGCGCTGACCGCGGCCCGGCTCGTGTGCAATGCGATCGCGGCGATCGCGACGTCGCAGAAGCGAGGGTAGCTAGAACTCCCGCAGGTGCTCCCGCAGCGTCGTGCCGGTGTACTCGGTGCGCACGGCGCCGCGCTGCTGGAGCAGCGGGATGACCTTCTCCACGAAGGGGCCGACGTAGCCGGGCCAGATGCCCTGCCGGATGGCGAAGCCGTCGCCCCCCACCGCGTCGATGGTGCGCGCCAGCTCGTCGGCGACGCGCTCCGGCGTGCCGATGTAGGCCTTGGAGTCGATGCTGACCTTGCGGGTGGCGATGTCCCGCAGCGTCGGAGTGCGGCCGGACATGTAGAAGCGATCGAGCTGGCTGCGGATGCCCTGGATGGCCCGGGTCTGGAGCGCGGCGGGCAGCGGCTTGTCGAGGTCGTAGGTCGACAGGTCGATCTGGAGCATGGTCGAGAGCGACGCCAGCCCGGCCTCCACCGGGGCATTGGCGTACAGCTCGTCGGCGCGCCGCTGGGCCGCCTCGTCGGTATCGCCGATGATCGGCTTGGTGAGGAAGAAGACCTTGCACTCCTCGGGGTCCCGCCCCTGCTTCTTCACCCGGACCTTGAACGCATCGTAGTACTGCTTCATCTCATCCACCGTCTCCCGGGACACGATGACGGCCTCGGCGTGTCGGGCCGCGAAGTCCTGCCCCCGGTCCGAGGCGCCGGCCTGGATGATGACGGGACGCCCCTGGGGCGACGGCGCGGCGTTGAGGGGGCCGCGCGAGCGGTAGTAGGTGCCTTCGAAGTCGATCGCCCGCACCTTCGCGGGATCGGCGAAGGTGTCGGTCCGCTGATCCATCACGACCGCGTCCGGATCCCAGCTCGACCAGAGCCGATAGCACAGCTCCATGTACTCGTCGGCCCGGTCGTAGCGCTGATCGTGGTCGAGCAGCTCCTCGTACCCGAAGTTCAGGGCCTCCTCGACCTTGTAGGATGTCACCACGTTCCACGCGATGCGCCCCCTGCTCAGGTGGTCGAGCGTCGTCATGAGGCGGGCGAGGAGGAACGGCGGGTAGAACGTCGTCGACAGCGTGGCCGCGAGGCCGATGCGCCGCGTCGCCGCCGCCATGATGGCGACGAGGGGGCCCGGATCGTGAAAAGGCGCGTGCTCGGCGTAGCGGAGGTAGGCGTCCCACCGTCCCTGGTAGGTCCCCGGCACCGCGAGGCTGTCCCCGAGCATGATCAGGTCGAACTTGGCGCGCTCGAGCGCCACCGCCATGTCCTGCCAGAGCTCCGGCCGTGTCCACTCGTAGCCGCTCGTGCGGGGGCCCGCCCAGCCGTCGAGGCCGAACCCCGCGTGCGGGCTGAACGCGCAGAACCACATCAGGTGCATCTTCGTCATCGCCGGGCTCGCCCCTCGACTTGGTCAGGTCGGCATCGGTCCATCATCTGCTGTGCAAGCTACCACAGTGCCGCCTTGCGGAACCACGCGCCCATCCCCTATCCTGCCCACTCTGCATGAGGGACATGGAGACATCGGGGTGATCGTCGACGAAGCGGTCCGAGGGCACGTCCCCCCTCTCTGGTTCTGGGCGTTGCCTGGTATCGACCGCATCCGGGCGTTCGAGCAGTCTCAGCTGCCCTCTCCCCCGATCGCCCGTCTACTGGGCATACGGGCGGGCCATGTGGGGCCGGGGTCTGGAACCTGGGTGATGCCGGCAACGGGGTGGTCCTCGATCGCCACCGGCGAGCTCGAGCTCTCGATGTTCGCCGAAACCGCGGCCACCGGCGTGGCGATGACCACGCTCGCACCCGGCCTGGATGTCGAGCCGGTCTCGCTGGTGCTCAACGCCTTCCGGCCGACGCGCCCTCTGGCCGGCAACTTGCTGGCTCGCGCGCGCGTCGTCAACGCCAGCCGATTGTATGTGTTCGTGGAAATCGAGATCGAGGACCCCCAGGGCCGGAAGGTGGCGCACGGAACCAGCCAATGTGAGGTTCTCCAGGTGGAGCCACCACCACCCCCGCCGCCTCCAGAGCTTCGTCGGGTGGATGAAGCGGCCTACTCGACTCCCGACCCTTTTCTGCGCGCCGTCCGGAGCAAGCTCGCCCCACCGGGGATGCTTGACGAGCAAGGTGGCTTTGCCTTCGTGCAGGCATACCTGCAAGGCCGATTCCTCAACCCATTCACGGAGCTGACCGGATGCCGGATCGAGGCGATCGACGAACAGCAAGGGGCGGTGACCATGCCCGCCACCGAGTGGCTCTGCCGTTTCTCTCGCTACGTGGCGCCCGGTGCCATCGCCTCGCTGGCCAACTTCGCTTCGCGGACCAGCGGCTTCCTGCTCACCCAGCCCGGCCAGTCGTTCGCCGGCCTTGATCAGTCGACGATCTTCTTCCGCACGGTCCCGGCTGACGGCAGACTCCTGCGTGCCGAGGCGAGAGGCGTCATCCGGGGTCGAGGTCTCGCCATCGCCGACATCGACGTGTATGACGCGGGTGGCCAGCTGGTCGCCTCCGCCCATGGCACCGCACAACTCATCGACTCCTCGAAGCGTCAGAAGCCGAAGGTGAGCGAGGCGAAGCGCGTTCTGGCCACGCTGCTCTTCACCGACATCGTCGGCTCCACCGAGCATGCCCGGCGTCTGGGCGATGCCGGCTGGCGGGCCGTGCTCTCGCAGCATCACGATGCGGTGCGCGCCGAGATCGCGCGGTGCGAAGGCATCGAGGTCGACACGGCCGGCGACGGGTTCTTCGTCCGCTTCGATTCTCCGGCGCGCGCGCTCGCCTGTGCCCGCGCGGCGCGAGAGGCCGTGAAGCGTCTCGGCATCGACATTCGGGCCGGCATCCACACCGGCGAATGCGAGCTGCAGGGGCGGGCGCTGACGGGGATGGCGGTGCACGTCGCGGCGCGCATCCAGGGACTCGGCGGCCCGGGCGACATCCTGGTGTCCAGCACGGTGAAGGACATCGTCGTCGGATCGGACGCGCGCTTCGAGGATCGCGGGCAGCACGCGCTGAAGGGTATGTCCGGAGAGTGGCGGCTCTTCTCGCTCGCCGACTAGCAGCTCTCGTCAACACAACCCATGCACGAGGAGATCGATCCATGCCTCAGAAGAAGCCAACCGTGTACGAGTTCGTTCCCAAGCTGGGGCAGCTCCGCGACGACGTGCTGTTCGGCGACGTATGGGAGCATCCCGATCTCAGCAAGCGTGACCGTAGCCTGATCACGGTGGCAATGCTGGCCGCGCTCTACCGGACCGACGAGATGCGGGGCCACATGCAGAGGGCGCTCGACAATGGGGTGACGGAGACCGAGCTGAAGGGGCTGATCACCCACGTGGCGTTCTATGCCGGCTGGCCCTGCGCGGTCAATGCCGGCCGTATCGCCATCGATGTGTTCGGACCGAAATAGCGCGGATTCGTCCTACACGTCGGCGAACTGGACGACCACCTTGATGTCTTCCGGCGTCCGCTGCAAGGCGCGCGCGAAGTCGTTCGGTCGCTCACGGCGCGTCACGAGATGACCCAGCCAGGCACGGTCTGCACGGGCTAGGGCTTCTCCGGCCTTGTACCAGTGCCGCTTGTTGGCATTGACGCTGCCGACAACGACGTTGTTCCGCAACACCGCCCCCGCCGCCACGTCGGCAGTGGCGGGCCCGATAGTGTGGCCCCCCGTGCCAACGCCGGTGAGACACACGATGCCGCCCGCCCCGATGGATCGGATCGAGTCGGCAATCACCTGCCCGACGCCCGTGCATTCGACGATGACGTCCGGCTCGAATCCGACATCGGCAACGACCCCCGTGTGGTAGCTTGCGCCGAGGGATCGGACGAGCTCCGGCTTGGGTCCAGAATCAGCGCGATCGAGGACGTGAATGTCCAGACCGCGCTGCTTCCCGAGAAGGGCAGCGAGAAGACCGATCGGCCCAGCCCCGGTTACCAGCACCGTACGCGGCTCCCAGAAGGCGCGCTGGCCGACCAGGCTGATCTGTTCCCAGGCCTTGGTGACTACGGTTGTGGGCTCCAGCAGGACTCCGAGGAGCCCCAGCGAACTGTCCACCTTCATCACGTACTCGGGTTCGATCCGCCAGCGCTCGGACATAAACCCGTCGATCTGCTTGATGCCACGTTCGGTGTACTGGCCGTTGCGGCACATGTCCCACTCGCCCACCGCACAGTTCGGGCACGGGACGGGGTCTGGACGGCGGACGATCCCCACCACCAGATCGTCCTTCTTGAGCCCGCCGGTAGAACCCGGGTCCACCACGCGGCCCAGGGATTCGTGGCCCAGCACCAAACGCGTCCTGCCGGGAGGAGCCCAACCGTACTTGCCTTCCACGATCTCGACGTCGGTCCCGCAAACCCCGACCGCGATGGCTTCCACGAGTATCGAGCCGTCGCGCGCCTCAGGTTCTGGGACGTCCTCGAAGCGTGCGGTCCCGGGCTTCTTCGGCTCTACCGTGATCGCCTTCATTGGCTCAGCTCCTTGAGCAGAAACACGAAGCCCCCGAGACCTGTGTGTTCTCGGGGGCTTTCGCTGGTTACGGGAACCACGAGCAATTATAGTTCATCCGTCGTGCTGCTCCCTACTTTCTCCATCGTTCGGCCTACTGCAAGCCCATGCTGAACCACCCCATTGTGCGAGATGCTCCGACGAAGCAAGGAGTGCGTCATGAATGTGCCGACAGTCGATCTGATCGACGAGGTTGTCGGTATCGGTAATAGCTCGGGTGACAGGAGGCGCACGTCGCTGCCTCCGTGAAGTCACCTCAGACGGTCCACTACCTCGGCCAAGGGCGCCTTCATGGTCGCCGGCCCAACGATCAATCGTCGAAGGAAATTCAAGCCGCAGAACCTGTGAATCTCGGGGCCCGCCGGCCTCGCGCTCCCGGCGGGCACCGAAATGTCGCAGGCTGTCAGCGGTAGTCGCAGGGCTCGAGGCTAGCCCCCATGTTCAAACCCGCGACAACACAGCGCCACGGCGATGCCCCACTCCCGGCACAGTGCGTGCTGCGAATGGATGCCCTGGCCAATCCGCATCGCCGGAGCGTCTCGAAATGAACCCATTGGTCGCGTCCGTCGCCCAGGCGGTGTCCTGCGCCGCTCAGGCCGCTCCGCCTGCGCTGGAACGCCGGAAGCGCTTCGCCATTCTGGTGTCCCTGGCGCTGCTGGCCGGCATCTGGCTCATGCCGACCCCGGCCGGCCTCCCCGTGGCCGGCCAGCGGGCCCTGGCCGTGACCCTGTTCACGGTGCTCTGGTGGGTGTTCGGAGTGATGGCGCCGGCCTATACGACCCTCCTCTTGTGTCTCGGCTACATCGTGCTCGGACTGGCCCCGCCGCCCACCGTGTTCGCGCTGTGGACGAGCCCCCTGATGTGGCTGATGGTTGGGGCCTTCCTCATCGCCGCGGCGGTGACCAAGTCGGGCCTGGCGACGCGGGTAGCCAACGGCCTCATGTCCCGCTACGCACGCTCGTACGCCAGCACGGTGACGCTGGTCTATGTGCTCGGCTTCGTCCTGAGCTTCATCATTCCGCACCCGTTCCCGCGCACGCTGCTGATCATGGCCATGGTCACGGCCGTCATCGAAGGCTCGCGGATGGAGCCGGCCGACGCCCGCGCCCTGGGCTTCGCCACGTTTGCCAGCGCCACGCCGACGTCCATGATCCTGCTGACCGGCGATTCCGCGCTCAACACGGCCAGCATCGCCTTCGCCGGCGCGGAGCTGTCGTGGCTGGGGTGGGCGGGTTACATGGCAGTGCCGGGCGTGCTGCGGCTGGGCCCCCTGTCCACGGTCGAGAAGCGGACCCTCGCGTGGGTCGTCCTGGCGCTCCTGCTCTGGATGACCGAGGCATGGCATCACCCCGCGCCCGCCTGGGTGGCCATCGGGGTGGCGGTTGGCCTCGCCCTACCCGTAGTGGGCGATGTCCTGCATCCCCCGGACTTCACCACCGGGATCAACTGGCCGGTCCTCATGTTCGTCGTGGGTGCCCTGGCCATCGGTACCGTGGGCGCCGAGACCGGAATGGCTCAGTGGATCGCGTGGCTCCTGCTTCCCATCGTGCCGCCCGCCGATCCGTACGTTTTCGCCCTGCTGATCGGCGGTGCCACCATCGGCAGTCACATGTTCCTGGGCAGCGCGCTGGCGGTCATGTCGATCGTGACGCCGTCGGTGGTCGCCTATGCGACGGGCGTGGGCTGGGACCCGCTTGTTCCGGCCCTGCTCGTGTACACCGCGGTGCAAATGCACTACCTGCTGCCCTTCCAGCACGTCACCATCCTGCTGGGGGCCGGCCCCACCGGCCGGTACGGCAGCCAAGAGACACTCAGATACGGTCTGCCGCTCACCGTGCTCACCGTGCTCGTCCTGCTGCTGGAGGTGGCCTGGTGGCGGCTGGCCGGCCTGATCGAGTAGTCGGTGGCAACCAACATGGCGGGCATCGTGTACTACCCGCGCTACTTCGCCATTTTTTGATTCCAGCACCACAGCACTGTTCGAGCGCGCGCTCGGCATGACCAAGTATCAGTTCGTGAAGGCCTACGACTGCCTCGGCTATCCGATGGTCGATACGCGCGCGCGCTTTCACATCCCGACCCGCTACCGGTCGAGCTTCTCGATCGAGCACCACCTGTTCGAGGACGGCAAGCTTGCGGCCGAGGGCTTCGAGACTCGCGTGTGGGTCGGACGCGACCCGAGCGACCCGGACAAGATCAAGTCGACGCCGATTCCGGCCGCGGTCGTCGAGCGCCTGTCCATCGCGTAACACGAGCGGCGTTCTGCCTGTCCTGCGCGCCCGGCCGCTTTGCGACGACCAGGATTTCGAGGTCAGGGCTGCGCCTGGCGCTGCATCCGCTCGATGAACGCGTCCATCTGGGCATCGTCGGCGAAGATGTCGATGGACGGCACGGCCTTCAGGATGTCGATGACCCGCCGGACCGGCGGCTGCAGATGGGCGACCGCCACCCCGCCGCCTCTGGCCTCCAGCGCTTTCCGCGCCTTGACGAGGACGCGGATCCCCGCGCTGCTGATGTACTCGAGGCCAGCCATGTCGAAGAGGAGCGCGGTCGCGGACTGCAGGACGAGCTCGAGACGCTCGTCGAGAATCGGCGCGGTCTGGGAGTCGAGGCGCCCACGGAGGGCGACGCGGCAGCCCCCGTTCCCCACCTCGGTGACCTCGATCTCGAGCCCCATGGTCCCGGCGAGGGGCACGCTAGCACGAGGCCCGCACCGTCACAAGCCGGCGACGCGAGACGGCGTGGCGCCCGGCCCGCGGGCCGCCCGGGATGCGGTTCCCCGTACGCTTCGTGCTAGGATCGGCTCGGATCGTGGATACCCGGGGCGTGATCCGAGCGGTGCCCCTCGCACCGGGGCGCCCGGGGCGCCGGGGGCTCTCGCTCCGCGTGCTTGTCGCGGGGCTGTTCGTCGCGCTCCTGGCCGCCGCGGGGCTCGCCAGCGTTGGCTACGGGTACGTGGTCACCTCGGGACTGCTGCTGTCGGCCGGCGACGAGGAGTTCCTCCACGTAGCGGAGCGCACGGCCGGCCAAGTCCGGGACCTGCTCGCCCCCGCCCAGCTCCTCGTCCAGCTCCTCTCGCGCCACCGGCTCGCGGAGACCGCCAGCCCCGCCGCCCGCCTGGACTCCCTTCCCCTGCTCACCACCGCCCTGAACGAGCACCCCGAGATCTCCGCCATCTACGTCGGCTTCGCCAGCGGGGAGTTCCTCCTGGTCCGCTCGCTGCGAGACGCCCCTCCGCAGATCGGCAGCGTGCCGCCGGAGGCCGTCTTCCTCGTCCAGAGCCGCACCGCCGGCGAGGGCGCGATCCCGGGCCGGTTCCGCTACCTTGACCGGCAGCTGGCCGTGCTCCGCGACGAGCTCCGCCCGGACTACGTCTACGATCCCCGGACGCGGGGGTGGTATGCCCAGGCCCTTCCGACCGCCGCGACCGTGCGGACCAAGCCCTACGTCTTCTTCACCACGCGCGAGGTGGGGACGACGGTTGCCCAGCGGAGCGTGGACGGCCGGAGCGTGGTGGGCGTGGACATCACGCTTCAGGAGCTCTCCCGTCACCTCGCCCGATCCCGGGTCACCCCGTCCGCGCGAATCGCCCTCGTCGATCGGCTGGGTTTTGTGGTCGCCCTCCCCGAGGCCGGTCGGCTGGTCCGCGCCGACCCATCGGGTGATCCGGCTCTCGTCCGGCTCGACGACCTCGGTGATCCCATCCTCGGCTCGCTCTTCGCCGCAGCCATTCCGGCGTCGCGGAGCATCCCACTCCGGATCGAGGACCGGGCCTGGATCGGCGCCCGCCGCCCCATCGAGGCGGGCGCCGGGGAGCCGCTGGTCCTGCTCCTGGCCGCCCCGCGCGACGAGCTGGTCGCCGGCGCCAGGGGTCTGGTCGAGCGGCAGCTCCTCATCGGCCTCGGCGTGCTCGGACTGACCCTCGGCCTCGTGTGGCTCGTCGCCGGTCGGCTCTCGCGCCCGCTCGAGTCGCTGGCCGGGTCGGTGGCGCGCATCGGTCGGGGAGACCTCGACACCGCGCTCCCGCGCATCCAGAACCCCCGCGAGGTCGCGGCCCTGAGCGATGTCACCGACCGGATGCGCGTCCAGCTCCAGGGCCACATCGCAGAGCGCGCGGGCCGGCTCGCCGAAGAGCAGCGGCAGGCCCGGGAGCTGGAGATCGCGCGGCAGATCCAGCAGTCGATGCTGCCCGTGGCTGTCGACGGCTCCCTGGACGGGCGCTACGCGATCGCCGCCACGCTCCGGCCGGCTCGCGAGGTCGGGGGCGATCTCTACGACTTCTTCGTCTCGGACGAGCGCCGGCTCGTCTTCGCCATCGCCGACGTGGCCGACAAGGGCGTGCCGGCCGCGCTCCTGATGGCCCGCGTGACCGCGCTCTTCCGCGCGATCGGCCCGGGCGAGACCGGACCCGATGGGATTCTCCGAGAGCTGGACCTCCGTCTCTCGCAGGGGAACGACGCCTGCATGTTCGTCACGGCGGCGTGCGGCCAGCTCGACGGCGAGACCGGGGAGGTCCGGTACGCCAGCGCCGGCCACGAGCCGCCGATCCTGCGGCGAGCCGACGGCACGACCGTGGTGCTGGCCCCGGAGGGCGGACCCGCCCTCGGCCTCGAGGCGAACGGCCCCTATCCCGTGTGGACAGGGCGCTTCGCTCCCGGCGACGCCCTCGTCCTCTGCACGGACGGCGTCACCGAGGCGTTCGACGTGGCCGGCGAGGCCTTCGGCTTGGAGCGGCTCCGGCGTGTCGTGGCTGATACGCCGGCGGACGCCCTCCGCTCCCTGCCGGATCGGCTGGTGGACGCCGTCGAGCGGTTCGCCGCCGGCGGAGGCCCCCGCGACGACCTGGCGGTGCTCGCGGTGCAGTACCGGCCGGCCGACGTCGTGGCGGGCGGCGCCGGCCCCGAGTGGTGGCGGCTGTCGGTCTCGGGCGCACCGGAAGACGTGGCTCGCGCGCTGCGGCGGATCGAGGGGATCCTGCTCGCCCGCGACGTGCCCGCGCCGACCGTTCACGACTGCGTGCTGGTGACCGAGGAGGTGCTGGCGAACATCGCGACGCACGCGTACGGCGGCCGGCCGGGCGGCGAGGCAGGCGTCGAGATCCGGCTGTTCCCCGAGGAGATCCAGATCCGATTCGAGGACGCCGGGCCGCCGTTCAATCCCCTCGAGCAGCCGGCGCCGGACGTAGCGGCACCCATCGCCACCCGCCGCGTCGGCGGGCTCGGCATCTTCCTGGTCCGGCAGCTCGCGGACCGTTGCGAGTACGTCCGCGAGGGACCGACCAACATCCTCACCGTGCACTACCACCGGCCGGCCGCGGCCCCGCGTGAGGCGTTCACCCAGGTGCAGGAACCGCTCACTGGAGGAGGCACTATGGCGCTGGCCATCGAGATCACTGACCAGGAACCCGGCGGGCGTCGGGTGATGCTCCGGGGACGCCTCGACACCCTCACCGCGCCGCAGCTCGAGACAGCCCTCGCCCCGCTGCTCGACTCGTCGGCCGTCACGTCGATCGCGTTCGGGCTGGACGGGCTGGAATACCTCAGCAGCGCCGGCATCCGGTGCCTCGTGCGGGCGCACAAGGCGCTCGGGGCGCGCGGCGGGCGGGTCGTGATCGTCAACCCCCAGCCCGTGGTGCGCAAGGTGCTGGACATCGTCAAAGCACTGCCACCCGAGCAGGTCTTCGGCAGCGACGCGGAGCTCGACGCCTACCTCGATGCCATGCAGCGGAAGGTCCGGGGGGACACGTAGCCGAGTACGACCAAGGTCCTATGGCCGTAAAAGGGGGATTCCCTTAGTACCTGCTTAGCGAGTCGGCGTCGCCGCGGCTGGCCGGGAGCCTGGGCGATGGCCGTAGCCGAGCCTGCTCCACCCGAACGAGCGGAGCGCCGGATGATGGCCCTTGACGGTTCAGTGGGGCGCAGGACCCGTTGGCTGGTGTTCGTGGGCATCACCGCGATCGTGTTCGTCCTGTCCTTCTCCCGGGCGATGACCAGATCGTTCAACCACGATGAGCACCAGTTCGTGACCCCGGCCGTGCTCTTGACCCAGGATGGCTTACTTCCGTACCGCGACTACCCGTACTTCCACATGCCCAACCAGGTGTATCTTTACGCGGCGCTGACCTGGTGGACACCGTACAAGCTCCTCGTCGCGCGGATCATCCAGGTGCTTTGTGGGACCGCCATCGCGGTCCTGCTCTTCGCTACCGCTTGGCGTCTGCTGGGCCGGATGGATCCGCTCGGACGATGGCTCATCGCGGGTGGGCTCCTGCTCGTGCTGGTCTCCAGCAGGCTCTTCAGGTACACGGACGGCCTCGCCTGGAACCACGAGACTTCGACGCTCTGCGCACTGGCCGCGCTCCTGTTGCATCTGCGGGGGCTCAGCGGGTCGCGCCCAGCCTCTCTCGCCCTCAGCGGGCTACTGCTGGGCTGCGCCATTGGTATCCGGCTCAGCTTCGCGCCAGTGGCGGTGCCCTTCTTGCTGTCGTTCTGGCTAAGCCGGTCGCCGGTTCGGCGAGGGCAGCGGCTGGGCGGCCTCCTGCTCTGCGCCCTCGGCATGACCGTCGGTCTGATGCCGGCCATCGTCCCGCTGGTGACGGTACCCTCCCAGTTCATCTTCGGCAACCTGGGCTATCCGCAGCTCAGCGCCCTTCTCGCTCATGTCACGCTGCCGAAAAAGGCCGTATTCTTCCTCCGCAAGCTCGTCGATCAACCCGCGGACGCGGCGTTGTTGATCCTCTTCCTGTACTGCGCGACCTTTGCGTCGTGGCGAGCCAGGGCCTGGAGCGGGCCGCACCGCGACGCGGTCCTGCTGACATTGGGAGTCTGGATAATGCTCGTCCCCGGCGTCCTGGCGCCGACGCCACCACAGCTTCAACACGCATACCCGCTGCTACCCTTCATGTTCTTGGTGGTCGTCTACGTCTTCGCGACGGCCCAAGTGCCGCCGACGGCCCGGTGGACTCGGCTGACCGGAGCCGCGCTGATCATCGCCGCAGCTACTGACCTGCCGGTCAACTACCAGCGGCTCCCCTCCCTGTTGATCCCCGATCACTGGACGCCGATGCGGGAGCATGCAGTCGGAGAGCGGATCAAGGCGGCGACGGCGCCAGGCGCACTGGTGCTGACCACGACGCCCATAGATCCCATCGAGGGCGGGCTCAGGGTATATCCGGAGTTCGCCACCGGCGTCTTCGCATGGAGGACCGCGGCCTTCCTTCCTCCGAAAGATCGCGAGCGGTACCGGATGATCTCGGCTGCCGAGCTCGGAGAACTACTCGTCCGGCGGCCACCGGACGCGGTCTTCTTCAATCGCCGGAAAGAGTTCGTTCAACCGTTCATCGACTATGCGGAGACTCGAGGCTACCGCCGCGTGGATGATCCGATCAGCGGGGGCTATGCGATCTGGGTCCGTCCCGAGCTCCACCGCCCGTGAGTTGAGCGCCCCACCCGCGACGCGGAGCTCGATGCCATGCAGCGGAAGGTCCGGGGAGACACGTAGCGGCGCGGCCGCCGCGCAGGCCGGAAGGCCCAGGGCAACGTGATGCGGTTGCACGTCGCACAGCCGCGCGGCGCTCCGCCCGGAGTTATGGCTTCCGCTGGTCCGACGTGTAGCGTACATCCCGTTAGCCGCCAACTCCGACCATTTCTTGACGGCGTTCTCGGCATCCCCCCATTGCCACTGGCCCGCGGTTTTCTACCGACCCGCCTCCGACGCGGCGATCCGCGCCCGCTGCCAGGAGCTCGCCGGTCACCGAATCCGTAACCTTCAACGCCGCTTCTCCTCCTCCGACGAACGGGTATTTACCCGCGACGGCGTAGTAGCCGGTGCCGAGAAGACGCGCCTGCGGGATGACCATCGAGATGGTCCGCAGTCCCGGGGTGGCCGCCTCGACATCCAGGATCGCGGCCTGGACCCTCATCACCCCGGGGCCGGACTGATCCACGACCTGATATTTCGTCGCCAGCGCGTCGGTCAGCGTCTTCTGGAACAGAGCGGTGAGCGCCTCCTGTTCCTTGGGCTTGACCTTCTTCATGTCGGCGCCGTAGAACCCCACCACGTCGACGATCACCTTGTTGTACTGGGTCAACGGGGCCGTGGTCCTACAGGACCCTGATGCAGATACCTCGTGGGCGGCATCGTCCTTCCCACCCCCTGCATCCGCTTCTGATCGTAGTAGCTGCGCCTTTCACGTTGCCTCTGCGGGCGGCACCGGCTATTCTCCAGACCTCCCGCCCGATATGGATAGAGGTGATGAACGCGCTTGGCACGGAGGAACGTTCCGATGGCCACCATCGATTCCCAGGTCCACGTCTACGAGGCGAACACACCGAAACGGCCCTGGCACACTGTCCCGAACTGGCCCGATCACGTCACCGGTGACGAGATGGTGGCGGCGATGGACCAGGTCGGCGTCGACGGCGCGATCTTCATCTCCGCCTTTTCCATGTACCGCTACGACGCGAGCTACGCAGTGGAAGTGCAACGGGCTCATCCCGGCCGGTTCGCCCTCGTCAAGCCGGTCGATCCGGATGATCCGGCCGTCGCCGACGTCATCGCCGACTGGAAGAGAACGCCGGGCACGGTCGGCATCCGGATCATGATGACGAAGGAGGCGGGGCGCGATCCGGCCGACCCGGGCCTCGACCGGATCCTGCGCACGGCGGTTCGGCACGACCTTCCGGTCAACATGCTGTGCTGGGGCAACGTGGACGCGGGCGCGGCGCTCATCGACCGCCACCCCGACACGCGATTCATCATCGACCATCTGGCCATCATGCAGCCCCGAACCCCACCCGCCCCGCCACAGCCCTGGGCCGACCTGCCAAAGGTGCTCGACCTCGCCAAGCGCCGGAACGCGGTGATCAAGGTCAGCGGTGCCTGCACGCTGTCCCGGGACCCCTACCCGTTCCCGGACATCTGGGACCCGCTCGCTCGCGTGTTCGACGCCTGGGGGTTCGAGCGTTGCCTCTGGGGGACCGACTGGACTCGCGCCTTTGCCGTCGTCAACTACGAACAGGCCGTCGAGCCGTTCCGCCACACCGACCGCCTGAGCGCCAGTGAACGCGCAATGCTGATGGGCGGCGCCTGCGCCAAGGCGTATGGCTGGGCACCGAAGAAGAACTAGTCGTGTCGCGCACAACACCACTTCGATTCGCTATGGGGAGGAGACCATGCTGAAAGCCACGATACTGTTCGCGGTCGGCTTGTGCGCCAACGTTCTCATCGGCCTGCCGGCGATGGCCCAAGCCCCGGCTGACGTCACGCTGACCCGCATCGACTGCGGCACCGGCGCCACGCCGACGGACGTCGGCCAGCGCTTCACCGACACGTTCGCCTACAAGGATCTCAAGCTGACGTTCACGTTCAGCTGCTACCTGATCAAGCATGGTAACGACTACATGGTGTGGGACACCGGCTTCGCCCCCGGCGGGAGCCCCAACGCACCGAAGGTCGGCATCGTGGATCGCCTGAAGGAGGTCAACGTCACGCCGGATCAAGTCAAGTTCGTCGGCATCAGCCACTTCCACGGCGACCACACCGGCCAGCTCGCGCCGTTCACGAACGCGACGCTGCTCATCGGCAAGGGCGACTGGGACGGCGTCACCTCGACGCCGCCGATGCAGGGCGCCAACGTCGCGGGCTTCAAGAGCTGGATCGACGAGAAGAGAAAGGTCGAGCCGCTGACCGGGGACAAGGACGTGTTCGGCGACGGCAGCGTGATCGTGCTCAGGATGCCGGGTCACACGCCGGGCCATAGCTGCCTGCTCATCCGGCTGAAGGACATGGGCCCGGTGCTGCTCACCGGCGACCTGGTCCACTTCCGCGAGAACTACGAGAGTGGCGGCGTGCCGCACTTCAACGTCGACCGCGCCGCGACGGTCGCCTCGATCGAGCGCATGAAGCAGATCGTCGCAAATATCAAAGCGACCGTCATCATCCAGCACGACATGCGCGACATCGGCAAGCTGCCGGCGTTCCCGGCGGCCGCGAAGTAAGGAGGGGTTGCCCATGACCCGCGCGTACAACGTGATCGACGCGGACGGCCATATCCTCGAGCCGCTCGACCTGTGGGACAGGTACATCGATCCCGAATTCCGCGAGCGCCGGCCGCGGTTCGTCATCGACGACAACGGCAAGGAACGCTTGAGCGTCGAAGGCAAGCTGCTGGGCAATCCGCGGGGCATCGGCAGCCTGGGCTCCGTCGGCGTCCGGCAGGGCATCGTCAAGGCCAACACCCTGAAGTATGCCGAGGGGCGCAAGGGCGGGTTCGATCCGCACGCGCGGATCGTCGACATGGATGCCGACGGCATCGATGCCGCCTTCCTCTATCCCAGTCTCGGCCTGTTCGCCGGCGCGGTCGAGGATCCGGGCCTCGCCGCGGCGATGTGCCGCGCCTACAACCGCTGGCTGGCCGACTACTGCGCGCCGTATCCCGAGCGCCTGTTCGGGGTCGCGATGCTGCCGATGCAGTCGGTCGATCTGGCGGTCGACGAGATGCGCTACGCCCGCGAGAAGCTTGGGATGCGCGGCGGGTTCCTGCGGCCCAACCCCTATCACGGCAAGAAGATGGTCAGTGACCCGATGTACGAGCCGTTCTGGGCGATGGCCGAGGCGCTCGACTTCTCGATCGGCTTTCACGAAGGGTCGACCACCGCGATGCCGACCGTCGGCGTCGACCGATTCGAGGACGACCGGGCGGCGCGCCACATGGTCTCGCACACGATGGAGATGATGCTGGTCGCCCTGAGCGTGATCTGGGGCGGTGTCGTCGACCGTCATCCGCGGCTGCGCATCGCGTTTCTCGAGTCGGGCGGCGGCTGGATCGCGCCGTGGCTCGACCGCATGGACCGGCACTTCGACGACCAGGGCTTCAACGAGTCCGCGCCGAAGACGAGGCCGAGCGAGCTGTTCCAGCGCAATTGCTGGATCTCGTTCGAGCCGGTCGAGAGCAGCATCGCGGTGCTGGCCGACTACATCGGGCCGCACAAGATCATGTGGGCCACCGACTATCCGCACTCGGACGGCTTCTTCCCGGGCGCGCCGCAGATGCTCCGCGATCGGCTCGGGCGGCTGTCCCCCGAGGCGAAGCACCAGGTGCTCGCCGGTGGCGCCCTCGGCTTCTACGGCCTGAGCTGAGCGAGAGGAGCGACCAATGGCAGCCTCGAATAGGCCGCTGTGGCAGTGGAGCGCCTGCGAGCTGGCCGAAGCCATCGCCGCGCGCCGCGTGACCGCCGTCGAGGCCGTGGGCAGCGCGGTGGCCCGCATGCGCGCCACCAACGGCCAGATCAACGCGGTCGTGGACGATCTCGGTGACACCGCGCAGCGCGAGGCCGAGGCCCACGACAAGGCGATGAGGGCCGGCGGTCCGATCGGGCCGCTGCATGGCGTGCCGGTCACGATCAAGGAGAACGTGGATCAAGAGGGGTGCGCGACGCCCAACGGCGTCGTCGCCTTCAAGGGCGTGATCGCGCCGGCCGATGCGCCCGTGGTCTCCAACCTCCGCCGGGCCGGGGCCATCATCGTCGGGCGCACCAACACCCCGGAGTTCTCCTTCCGTGGCACCACGGTGAACGAGCTGCACGGCCGCACGTTCAATCCCTGGAACGCCACCGCCTCGGCCGGCGGCTCCTCGGGTGGCGCGGCCGCCGCGGTGATGATGGGCTATGGCCCGATCGCGCACGGGAACGACATCGGCGGCTCGCTCCGCTTTCCCGCCTACGCCTGTGGCGCGGCCACGGTGAAGCCCGGTCTCGGCCGGGTGCCGGCCTACAATCCCTCGTCGGCCGTCGAGCGCGGCATGCTGGCGCAGGTGATGTCCGTGCAGGGCGTGATCTGCCGCGAGGTCCGCGACGTACGCCTGGCCATGCGCTCGCTCGTCGCCTACGACCCCCGCGATCCCTGGCAGGTGCCCATGCCGTTCGAGGGGACGCCCGAGCCGAGGCCCATCAAGGTCGCCTTCACCCGGAACACCTTCGACTTTCCCCTGCACCCCGCGGTCGCCCGGGCGCTCGACACCGCGCGCACGGCGCTGGCCGCCGCCGGGTACGACGTGCGCGAGGTCGAGCCACCCCTCCTCGAGGAGGCCGCGGTCACCGGCGCGCGCTGCCTCTTCGGCGAGGCCAAAGCGCTGATGGACGTCGACGTGCGCAAGTACGGCTCGAAGACCGTCGTGGCGATCTTCGACGAGTACTACCGCTACTTCCAGCCGTTCGAGGGCCTCGAGTTCCTCAAGGCGATCGCCGACCGGAACCGCTTCATTCGCGCCTGGACCACGTTCATGGCCGACTACCCGCTGGTCCTCACCCCCTTCCTTCCGGCGCCGATCTTCACCTGGAACCGTGACGAGCAGGGCGCCGAGGGCGTGCGCGAGGTGCTCGGCAGCGCGCTCTACAGCTATGCCATGAACTTCATGGGCCTGCCCGCGGCCATCGTGCCCGCGAACGAGAACGACGCCCAGCCGGTCGGCGTCCAGATCGTCGGCCGTCGCTTCCGCGAGGACATGATCCTCGATGCCGCGGAGGCGGTGGAGCGCGCGGTCGGCGTGATGGCCGAGCGGCTCTGGCGGCGGGGTTCCTGACGCTAACCCGCTGATTCTTCTCCCCCGTTTGATGTATGCTGCCCATCGCACCAGACCAGCCGCGAAAGGGGCGCACCATGGCGTTTTACGAGAAGGGCCCGGTCCGCATTCACTACCAGGAGGCCGGCTCCGGCTTCCCGCTCTTCGTCATTCCCGGCGGGGGCCAGAACTCGAGCATCGGCTTCATGGACCGGGCGCCGTTCAACGCGACCGATGAATTCAAGGACGAGTACCGCTGCATCACGGCCGACCTACGTAACGCACCGAGCGGCCAGTCCTCCGGGCCGCTCGAGATCGATCGGCCCTGGGACTCCTATGCCGACGACCACCTCGCCCTCATGGATCACCTGGGCATCCAGCGCTTCATGGTGATCGGCTACTGCATCGGGGGGCCGTTCATCTGGAAGCTGATCGAGCGCGCGCCGGAGCGCATCGTCGCCGCGGTCGTGTCGCAGCCGGTCGGCTTCCGCAAGGAATCGAACCCCATGTACGACAACAGCCTGCAGACCTGGGGACCGGCGCTGCTCGAGCAGCGACCTGACCTCACGATGGACATGATCGACAAGTTCCTGACCCGGATGTACGTCACGAACGCCGACTTCGTGTTCAGCGTCCCGCGCGACGTCGTCCAGAACTGCCCGGTGCCCGTGCTGGTCATGCCGGACGAGACCCCTTCGCACCCCTACGAGCCCGCCCTCGAGTCGGCGATGCTGGCCCCGAAGGCCGAGATGACCTTCTACCCCTGGAAAGACACGAAGGAGAAGATCCCGCTCGCGGTGCGGCACGTGCGCACGTTCCTCAAGGCGAACCGGCCGGCCTGATCCCGAGGAGGATCCATGGCGTTCGGATGGGGCATCGTCAGCACGGGCAAGCATCCCGACATCAAGATCGCGCCGGCGATGGCCGCGGCCGACGGGGGCGACCTCGTCGCGGTGTACAGCCGCGATCAGGACCGCGCGGAGGCGTTCGCGCAGAAGCACGCCGTGCGCGCCGCGTACAGTCAGCTCGGCGATCTCCTCAAGGACTCGCGGGTCGACGGGGTCTTCGTGGCCTCGCCGAACGCCTTGCATGCCGAGCACGTCGCCCAGGCGGCGGCCGCCGGAAAGCACGTGCTGTGCGAGAAGCCGATGGCCACGACGACCGCCGACGCCGTGCGAATGGTACACGCGTGCCGCCGCGCGGGTGTCACGCTCGGCGTGGCCTTCAACCTGCGCCAGCACCCGGCCTATAGACGGGCCCGCGACCTCGTCGCCGCCGGGGCGCTGGGGCGCATCGTGCTCGCCCAGGCCCAGTGGGCCTTCGGCGTGCGCGGCCGCGACGGCTCGCCGCCGCGTACGCCGCTCACGCAGTGGTGGGACACCCCGGAGCTGATCGGGGGCGCGTCCACGATGATGGGCACCGGCGTGCACTCGGTCGACCTGCTGCGCTTCGTGCTCGGCGCCGAGGTGGACGAGATCACCGCGGTCACCGACGGCCAGACGGCCGCACGTCCGCTCGAGCAGCTCGCCTGCCTCACGTTGCGCTTCGCCAACGGCACGCTCGGCCAGGTGGTCGCGAGCCGCCTCCTTCCCGATTCGCGCAACGATTTCCGCGTGTACGGGATCACCGGGCTCATCGCCGGACACCACTCGATGTGGGAAGCGCGCACCGGCCGCTTCGAGATCACGAGCGACACCGTCAACGAGACCGCCGACTACCCGGAAGCGCTGCTGCCGAACTACGTGGCCGAGATCGAGGACTTCCAGCGCGCGGCCGCCACCGGCGGCCAGCCCGCCGCGACCGGCCTGGACGGACTCCGTGTCGTGGAGATCACGCTGGCGATGATCGAGTCCGCTCGCACGGGCCGGAGCGTGAAGATCGAGCGCGCCGAGCCTTAGCCCAATCACAAACAGGAGACTTCGATGAGTGTTCACACGTCGCCACGGTCGGACATGGCACCAGGGCTTCCCTACGACCGGCGCCGCCTGGAAGACATCGGCTACATGACCTGCATGACTCTCACCCTGCTCGGCAACTATGCCCAGACCGGGCATTTCGGCGGCCCGCTCGCCTACACGCCGTTCAACGTAGCGGCGCATCTGGCCGGGCCCGAGCTGGGCGGGCTCCGCTATGACTACCGGCGCCCCAAGCATCCGTACGGCGACAAGTTCATGCTGGCGGCGGGACACTGCGCCCCCACCTGCTACGCGCTGTGGATGATCCTGGGGCAGGCGCTGTACCGGAAGCATCACGCGACGGGCGATCCCCGCTATCACGTGGCGCCGGACGTCGCGATGCTGCCGGTCGACGCGCTGGGATTCCGCCGCGGCGCCGGCGCGCTGAGGACCTTGCTCGCGGACCAGGGGCTGTCGGACCACCCGCTGTTCGCCCAGGCGAAGGGGCGCGGCATCCGGGCGCTGTCCGGGCACATCGAGTCCACCGATCTCACCAACGACGTCAACGGGGGCCCCTCGGGCGTCGGAATCGCGACGGCAGCGGGAAAGGCGGCGTTCTGGGACATCATGGGCGCTCCCATGGGGACACCGAAGGTCATCGCGCTCGAGGGCGAGTTCGCCATGACCGAGGGACACGCCCAGGAGCTCAAGACCCAGGCCATCGCGCTGCAGGTCGGCAAGCGGCTCCGGATCTTCCTGTCCGACAACAACGCCGGCATCGACGATTCGCTGATCGGCGGCGTTGTGGCCAGCAAGTTCTCCGGCTACCGCCTGGTCGACCAGTGGACTTCGTACGGCTGGAACGTGCTCACACTGCCGGATGGTCACGACTACGACCAGATCGTGGGCGCGCTCCGGACCATGGAGGCCTGGGATCCGGCGGATCGCCGTCCGATGATCGTGATCGGCACGACCACCAAGGGATACTGGCCCGGCGCGGTGAACGGCAAGATCCCCGGGGCGGGCGACCAGGTGGTGGGCTACCCGAGCCATCCCTACGGGATGAAGATGAACTCGGAATATTTCGTCGCCCTGGCGCGCACGTTCGAGGCGCGCTACGGCGTCGAGTTCCAGGGGATCAGCAACGGACCGGTCACCGACCCGCGCGAGCGGCTCATCCAGTTCAAGACCAACATCGACGTCGTCATGTCAGTCCTCGAGCGCGATGGCCTCGGGGACTGGCTGGCCGATCGTCTGGTCGAGATCGGCGACTCGGTGCCGGCCGAGATCCCGCTCCGCGTCGACGTGAAGCACGACCCATTCCTCGACGACCGTCTCAAGGTCGCCAATCTTCCCGAAGAGCCGCAGACGCTCACGGTTAGGAATTCGATCTCGGGCAAGGAGAAGCAGCTCAAGATCGCGCTCTTCCGCAAGGCGGGCGAGACGGCGGGCGCCCGACGCGCCGTGTCCGAGATCGTCAAATGGACGAACCACGTCACCGACAACCGCGTGCTGACCTTGGCGGCCGACCTCTCGGAATCGATCAACCTCGAGCACGGCAGCATCTGGGGCCACTACGATCCCGAAACCAACCCCCTGGGGACGCGGCTCAAGGCCGCGATCGAGGAAGCGGGCAACGTGTCGAGCGCCATCGGCCTGGTCGGCCAGAGCGCGTCGCTGGACCCCGACCAGTTTGCCGGGGTGTGGGCGTTCAGCGGCACCTACGGCGCCTTCACGCCGCTGATGTACCTGCCCGCGCGCGTGTGGAGCCAGCAGAACCAGGACAGTAAGTTTCGCACCGGCGTCCTGCACATCCTCGCCGGACATTCCGGCCCGGAGACCGCCGCCGACGCGCGCACCCACTTCGGGATCTTCGCTCCCCAGGTGTGGAAGCTTTTCCCGCGTGACCAGGTCATCAACCTGAGCTTCTGGGACTACAACGACGTGGCCCCCGGCTACTTCGCCGCCGCCGAGATCGCCGCGCGCGAGAAAACGGTTGGCGTCATCGTCATCGAGGTGGCCCGCCCGGACTTCCGCGTGGCCGACCGTAACACGTTCGCCGACTCCGACCTGCGGGCCGCCGCCAAGGGTCTCTACGTCATCCGCGACTTCGCGCCGGGCCCACGACACGGCTACGTCGTTGCCCAGGGATCGAGTTCGACGTTCAATCTCGTGAGCGTGCTGCCACGGCTGACGAGTGCCGGCATCAATGTGAAGGCCATCGCGGCGATCAGCGAAGAGCTGTTCGACCGCCAGCCCGAAGCCTATCGGCACGCCGTGCTGCCGCCCGAGGCCAGCCAGGATCTCATGTTCGTGATGAGCGGAACGCGCCGCATGTGGCCGCTGCGCAACGTCGGCTCCCTGACCGATGAGTATCCCCTCACCGCCGACCAGGACAACGTGTGGCTAACCGGCGGCACCGAGGCAGACGTGATCGCCGAGGCGCACCTGGATCCGGACTCGATCTTTGCCGGGGTGCAGCGGTTCGCTCAGGAGCGCCCGACGCGTCTGAGCCGACAGCGCGCATTGCTGAGCGCGCTGGGATAACCATGCTGATCGTCGACGCGCAGATTCACCTCTGGAATGCGGGCAACCCCACCAGCCCGTGGCACCGGCAGATCCCCGCCTATCT
>CAVXJS010000016.1:0-117980 GCA_963762145.1 uncultured Candidatus Rokubacteria bacterium | reverse complement strand
TCGATCACGTTCATGAGCGTGGCGCTCGACGCGCTCGCGAGCGACCGCGCCCGGTCCCCGTCCCCCGCGTCGGCCGCCGCCTTGAGCTTCTCGGCCTGCGCCCGGTGATAGGTGAGTCCATTCACGAGGATGATCGCCGCGAGGGCATAGGCGATCAGGAGCCACGTCTGCGTCAGGTCGAAGTCGCCAGTCATCGCCGTGACGATCCCGAGCACGATCCCGAGGAGGAACATCGCCCGCCGACCGGCGCGGACCGACCTCGCCAGCACGCGTTGCAACGCGGCGACGTCCCCCGACCGAGCGACGGCGCCGGAGAGCATGCCCTGACCGACGAAGATCGAGACGGCCATGAACATCGCGACGATGTGGAGGAACTGCCAGACCGTGGAGGCATCCATGCGGGCCATGCTAGCCGGGCATGTGGGGACGTGGACGCATGCCCCGTGGCCGAGTCAGCTTCTTCATCTTCTCCGTTTGCATCAGGCGCCCGTAGAGCCGAACATCGAGGCAGCTGCGCGCGGGAGCCGTTCCCGGAATGCGAGCAGCGCCTCGAGCACAGGTTCGAGCTCGTACTGGCTCGGGGCTCGCGCGGAGATCCTCTCGCATGACCATGAGCCATCCGTCCGCAAGCTCGTAATCCCACTGGGGATGGGACTGCTATGAGCCACGACATCATCTGCTGGTCGATGATCGCCGTCGCCACGGCCGCGCTGGCGGCGTAGACCAGCCATTGCCGGTTGAAGTCTCCGAGCTCGAAGGTGACGCGTTCGAGTCCCAGCTCGTCGATCGACCGGTCGTCCGGCGGCACCTTGCCGATGTGAAGGGGTGACGTCCGAGCGTTGATCGGTGTGAGGCCGAGCCACCAGTGTTCGTCCTGGTTCGTCTTGGCGGTGTGCCACGCGAGGCTGAGGAGCCGGACCTCCGCGTCGCGCCATGAGCCTTCCATGGCGTCGTTGACACGCCCACCGCCTCCCCGGCGGAAGAGCGGCATCCGCAACTGAGAGCGCATGTCATGGGATCCGACAACGGATGGTACGTGAGCCCGAGGGCGCTGGCGCGTTGGGCCCACGTGTCCCTGCCCAAGCCCCGGATGCGGCTAAGGAAGGAGGTCACGCAACTCCCTCGCGACGCGGCTGGCCGACGAGCATCCAGCGGCCCTTCCTGGCATCCGGTCCTCCCGAGTCCGGACGATAGCATCCCGAAAGGGTGCGCAGGCCCTCACGGCTCTGGTGTGGACGCCGCGGGCTGGATGGCGGCGATCTGCGCCACGTCGCGAAGCCCCGGCTCTTCCTCCCACGTATCCAAGGGGTTGCGCGGCTTGCGGTGGGCCAATACGAGCGACGATCTTCCTCGCTGCCTCGGGCGGCACTCGCTTGCGCTTGGTGTTGTACACGTAGCCCCGGAGCGTCGATTCCGGTATGTCGGCCCATGTCGGCAACCGCGCGCATCGTTCCGTGGCGCTCGCGAAGCCAGAAGACGAGCGGCCGGACCTTCTCGACGGCGACTCCGTTCTTCGACCACATCCCCGCTCGCGGGTGCACAACGCGCAGATGATGTCCGGGCACGAACACGTACGGGCGGCCGCGGTATCGGCTGCCGGTCGCGTAGGTGACCTCCGACTGTTTCGGACGGGTACCACAGCCGCAGTGGCACCAGCCATACGAAGGGCATCCCAGCAGGCAGGTCCCTCGTGGGGCATGTGGGTAGCCCCAACCGGGGCGAGTATCCGCCAGCTCTGCGAGGAGGGGCTTGCCCACGACGAGGTTCTCGTTGTTGTCCATGCATCTCGCTCCCGGGCAGGTGCTTAACCCGATCTCCGGGCGTGGCTGGAGCGCGGCCCGGCCGAGGACCTAGTGCCGCGCTGAGGGGGAGAAGTGAGCCTGATGCGGGGGTGCCCGAACACCACCGCCCGAGCCCGCGAGGACGAGCACGGGACGGAGGAACGATGCCTCGAGCGCGTGGTCGGACTCACCCTCGATCGAACGATGACGAGGGCCGGCGGTGATCGATCGAACGACGCGGGCCACCGCGATCGCGACGCCGACGAGCGTCGTAGGGCAGCCGCGATGGCGATCACCACCTCGGTGGTGAATCCTGTCGCGAAGAGGCCGTCGGTGAAGGGTTCCCGCTGAACGAGTCGCTGCTTGCCTCCATGAGGAGGAAGAGGGTGGCTGAGCGGTGGCGAGGAAGGCAAGCAACCGAGGCATGTGCCAAGGCGGGCGCGCACGTCCGGGTTTCGTGCCCCTCCATCTCTCGGACAGCGGTCCGATGGCGGCCACGGCCAGGATCACCAGGATGGTCTGGACGACGATCGGGACGGACGCGTGCCAGGTGAACCGGAGCCCCGCTTGGGAATACTCGTCAGGGTCGAAAAGCGCGTGCGCGACCCATTGCCCGAAGATCGCGCTCAGCAACGTGCCACGGGCCAAGAACGCCCGTCTCGGGTGCACGACCACGACCCCAGCATGCCAGAGCAGACCGGGCCGGAACAGGGCAACCTGGCGGCCGAGGGGTTGTCCCGCGAGCACGCTGGCACAGGGGTGCACCTGACCGGATGGCCGGTGTACGGTCGACGCGTGAGCAAGGTCGTCTACTTCACGGCGTGCACGCTCGATGGATTCATCGCCGACGAACGCAACTCGCTCGACTGGCTCTTCGAGACGCCGCACAGCGATGACGCGTCCTCGTGGGATGAGTTCATCGAGGCCGTCGGCCCGATGTGCATGGGCCGCACGACGTACGAATGGATGTTGAACCACCATCCGGACCTCCTCACGGGTCCCGAGCAGTGGGAGGCGTTCTACGGCGACCGCCCGGCCTGGGTGTTCACGCATCGCACGGATCTCCCGTCGGTCGTCGGTGCGGAGATCCGGTTCGTGCAGGGCGACGTCCGTCCGGTGTACGACGAGATGCGGGCGCGTCGCGACGGTGATGTGTGATCATCGGCGGCGGCGACCTCGTCGGCCAGTTCGACGACGCCGGGCTCCTCGACCGCGTGATCCTCGGTATGTGTCCCGTCACGCTCGGGGCCGGGGCCCCGCTGCTGCCGCGCCGGATCACCTCGGATCGGATGCGCGTCACCGACGTCCGGCTCGAGGCCCAGCAGCTCCTCGGATCGTCCTGGACCTGGAACGGAAGGGCTAGCTGCGGTTCCCCCGAGTTGGCGGGAGTTATCGTGAGGCCGTCTCGACGAGGGAGTGGGCATGGCGGAAGGTAAGGCGCGCCTGCCACCGCGGTGGTTCGTCGTGACCGCCTGGCACGTGCACCGGTGGATGGTCCGGCTCACCGGGGGACGCAAGGGCCGTGGCCTCCGCGCCCGGGGAAGTGGGGCGCCCTGCGGCTCACGACGGTGGGCCGTCGCAGCGGCGAGCCTCGGAGCGTTATCTCGGCTACTACGAGGACGGACCCAACCTGATCTCGATGGCCATGAACGGCTGGGGTGCTCCCGAGCCGGCCTGGTGGCTGAACCTGCAGGCCCATCCGGAGGCGGTCGTCGAGCTCGCCGGCCGGGTCCGCCGCGAAGTGCTGGGCAGGGCCGCGGTCGGCCAGGAGCGTGAACAGCTGTGGGAGCGCTGGCGCGAACGGACAAGAACCTCGACGGCTACGCCGCACGACGCTCGCACGAGACGGCGGTCGTCGTCTTCGAGCCGCGCACCGTGGCCGGATGAGCCGCTCGCCTCGTGGCCGGGACGCATGAGCCCATGCCCTCACTCGTTCCCCGCGACCTCTATGCCGCTCTCGAACGGTGCACGTATCTCAACCAAGCCTCATTCGGTCTGATACCTGACGCCCCGGCGTCGAAGCGATGCATGCGTTCATCGATCGCCACGGCCCAGCACGGGAACCTCCACCTGAAGCGACCAGCAGGAGGCCGAAGCTCCTCGATGGCGTGCGAACGGCGGGGGCGGAGCTGCTCGGAACCACGGCCGCCGCCGTCGCGGTCGTCGGGAGCGCGAGCGAGGGTCTCGGGCAGGTCGCGTCGATGCTCGGACCGGATCGGGGGACCGTCGTCCTGGTGGCAACGGACTTCCCCAGCGTGACCTATCCATGGCTGGCGGCGGCCGAGCGAGGCGAGATCGAACTCCGGTTCGTGGACTATCGCGTCGATCGCGATCTACGACGACTCATCGAGGCGATCGATCCGGCGACGTCGGTCGTCACGTTCGGTGCGGTGCAGTACGCGACCGGCTCGCAGATCGACGTCGGGCGCGTCGCCTCGCGGGCTCATGATGCCGGCGCTCACGTTGTGGTGGACGCGACGCAGGTCGCGGGAGCCGGCCCCGTCGACATGAGCCGATGGGCCGCGGACGCCGTCGTCACGAGCGGCTACAAGTGGCTTTCGAGCCACGGCGGCGTGGCGCTGCTCGCGCTCGCTCCGCATCTCCGCGACCGTCTCCCTCGGTTCGTCGGCTGGAAGGGAACGAACGATCCCTTCGCGTTCGACGCTCGAACGCTCAGACTGGCCGATGACGCACGGCGCTTCGAGCTCTCGACGATGTCGTACGCGTCCGTGGTCGGGCTCGAGTCCTCCATCGCGCTCCTGTCGTCGGTCGGCTTCGATCGCATCGAGCACCACGCCGCGAACCTGGCGGCACGACTCGTCGGCCAGGTCGAGGAGCTCGGCTGGCGTCCCTTCCGGCGACCCGGGGATCCGGGGGCGTCGCCGCACATCGTGTCCCTGCGGCACGCTCGGAACCGCGCGGACATCACGGCCGCCCGCCTCGCCTCCGATCAACGGATCGTGTGCGGTGGTCGAGGAGATGGGCTCAGGATCTCTTCTGCACGCGTACAACGACGAAGCCGACGTCGACCGCCTCGCCGAGTCCCTGCGGGAGAGGTAGCGACCCCTTCGTCGCGGCGAGGAACCTTTCTCCATGGTCAGCCCGTCTGGTTGGCGTCGGGGACGATCGGCGTCCCTCGGGTCGTGCTGAGGGGGTAGCCTTGGCGGCCCAGGTCGAGGAGGAGGATCGCATGCGTGCACCCCGTTCCCTTCGGTCCTTCACCGTGATCGCCGTGGCGCTCGTCATGGTCGCCCCCGTGATCGCGGAGGCCAGGGTCGTCTCGCAGTTCCCGACCCTGACGCCGTCGACGATCTCCTTCGGGCTCCAGGCCAAGGGTGAGCCGGTGCGCACCGAGGATGGGCTGCGCGTCACACGGATCGATCTGGACGGGTCGCACGCGGTCGCCGCGGGCACGGCCACCGTGTACCGCGTGCGGGTGCAGGGCTCGTACGGTCCCCGCGCGCTCCGCTACGTGATCCGCGCCGGTGGCAGGCCGGTCGCTTACGGGATACCGGCGGGTCGGGCCAGGGCGGTGGTCGGCGTCACCGCCGACGCCTCCGTCCTCACCGCTCGGATCACCGTCCGTGCGGGCTCAGGTCCGGATTCCGGCCGGACGTCCCTGAAGGACGCGCCGTATCCCGGGTTCGGGAACGGTGAACTCGGGTCTGCCCGAGGACCGTTCGAGGTCAGCCGCACCGACTACGACTTCGGCGATGAGGTCTTCCAGCCGGCGGGACTCGGGAGCCGCGTCGAGCTTCGCGCCGACGTCACCCACCCGACCGATCTCGCCGGTGGACCGTTCCCCCTCGTGCTGTTCCTCCACGGGAACCACGCCTCGTGCTACCGGGGGGATCGAGCCGGCTATCAGTGGCCCTGCCGGGAGGGTTGGGAACCGCTCCCGAACCACGAGGGATACGACTACATCTCCAAGCGTCTGGCGAGCTACGGGTTCATCGTCGCGAGCGTGAGTGGCAACGGCGTCAACGTGCTCGGCAACCAGGTGGCCGATACGGGGATGCGGCAGCGCGGTCTGCTCCTCGAGAAGCACTTCGATCTGTGGAACGCGTGGAACACCGTGGGCGGCGACCCCTTCGGCACCTCCTTCGTCGGGGCGGTCGACATGACGCGCACCGGCGTGATGGGGCATTCGCGTGGTGGCGAGGGCGCGGTGTGGAACGCGCTCGTCGACCAACAGCGAGCGGTTCCGTACGGGCTCGACGCGGTGCTGGCGCTCGCGCCGGTGGATTTCACGCGGGTGACGGTCAACGACGTCGCCCTCGGCGTGATCCTGCCCGACTGCGACGGCGACGTGTCAGACCTGCAGGGCATCCACTTCTTCGACGACGCCCGCTACGCCGTGCCGGGCGACACGACGCCCAAGGCGACGGTCACGGCGTACAGGGCCAACCACAACCATTTCAATACCGTCTGGTCGCCGTCCTCGGGCTACCCCGGCGCCTTCAACGACGCGTACAACTGTCCCGAGCAGCTGACCGAGACGGCCCAACGGCGTGTCGGTGGATCGTCTACATCGTGAGCTTCTTCCGGCGCTTCGTCGGTGGCGAGATCACGCCGGGCGAGCGGTGGACCGGCGTCTCGACCCCCGACTCGATCCTCCCGGCACGGACCGCGGTGAGCTACATGGCCCCGGACACCCCGGCGGATCGGATGGATATCGCCCGGTTCGTTCGACCGGGCGACCTGACCACGAACCACCTCGGCGGCGACATCACCGTGACCGACATGGGGGTCTACGGGTGGTGCTCCAACGTGTACGACACCCCGTGCGTGCCCGGGAGGGAAGGCGGCTACGACATCCATCGATCATGGTCGTGGTTCGGGCCGGTGGGACCGGGCCTGCAGGAGGGCGTGCTCGGTTGGTCCACGGCGGCCGAAGGCAATGCGTCGGTCACGTTCGAGCTCCCATTCGTCCACCGCGATGTCTCCGGGTACGACGTCCTCGCCTTCCGGACCATGATGAATCCGGGCTACGACGCCAACCACGGCGTGGACTACCAGGACTTCGACATCGTCCTCGAGGACACGAACGGAGATCGGGTGTCCGTCGGCGCGGCTGACGTCGGCAACGACGTGCTCGGCGTGCAGCTCGAGGGCCGGCGCCGACCCAGCGGACACCTGATCATGAACCAGATCCGGTTCCCTCTAGCTGACTTCCAGGGCGTCGATTTCGTGCACATCCGATCCGTGACGTTCGCCTTCGACCGTCGGGGCCTACCGGCTGGATGGCGTGCGCGTCGACCTCGACGGACTGCCGTACCCGAGCACGGTGATACCGGGCAGGGAACTCTCGCGCTCGATGCTGCTCGGAGGTCCCCGTGTGTTCGGTTCCGCCTCCGCCTTGCTGTATCGAGCGTCGTACGTGCGTCGGCGGCCCGCCTTCTTCGACGAGTCGGACTTCCACGCCGACGTCGCGGCCTGCTACGAGATTCTTCGCGAGGCCGACTTCGGCTTCGTCCATCAGGTCCTGACCTTCACGCGCACTCATCCGGGGAGCAGTCGGGCTATGCGGCTCGCCTGAAGACCTACCTGGCCGGTCGCTTCCGTCACTTCGTCAAGTTCGGGGCCGGGTGCATGGAGGCGCGGGAGTACGAGACTCGACTCCAGGAGGCGCTGGCGCACTACTATCGCTTCCTGGCCAAGAGTCTCGTCTCGCCGGGAAGTCGCGAGGTGCTCGCTTACCATCGGAGCGCGCTCGAACAGGCCGGATACCCCTTCAGCTGGAAGAAGCTCGTCGCGGTGGTGTTCCCGTACTGGGGCTACGCGATCAGGCATCCGGGCGAGGCGTTGCGATTGCTGCTCCGGCTTCCCGGTACCGTCGAGGCCTCGCCCCGGATCCCGAGTGTCCCCCAGTCCGTCCCTCCGACTACGCCGAGCCGGCCTGCTCCCTAGGCCTGGCGCGCGAGCGCCCGGTCAGATCGTGAAGCCACGGCATGAAGCCGCAGACCCAAGCTTCGAACTCGATGTCGGGAGTCTCCTCGGTATCGAGGAAACGCGGCAGGGCATAGCGCGGCGTGTCGGAGCGCACGACACCCGGCTCGCAGGTGGTGGCCGACCGGATGCCCTCTCGCTCGAGGATGGGCCACATCTCGGCCGCCCACTCGCCACTCGGATAGCAGAAATCCGTGCTGGGAGCCACTCCGAGCTTGATGAGCGCCGACCGGTTCTCCGCGATCTCGTCTCGGAGGCCTACCGGAGACTCGAGAATCGCGTGGCGGTGCGTGTGCAGCGCCACCGCGGCCCCACGGGTGACGATCCTCCGGAGCTCGTCACCCGACATCAGCGACAGGGTCCTCCGATCCACGAGCTCCTCGTAGGGGTAGTTGAGGTGCGTCGCAAGCGTGCGACCGAGTGCGTTCTTCTCGGCCCCGCCCATCTTTTCCCTCTCGGCGTACGCGTACACGCGGGCGGCCGACTGCTTCCGCTCGTGCGGCGTGGCCGCGGTCAACGGCTCGGTCTCCCCGATGACCTCGCCGGGAACGACCGCGCCCGGCCGCTTCCAGAACATGTAGTCGACGGCCAGGTCGAACACCGGCCAGCCGGTATGCAACGAGTAGTACGTGCACACGTACACGGTGGCCTCGGCGCGGGCGGTCTCCAGGTAGGGGAGCGCCAGATCGATGAAGTTGAAGTAGCCGTCGTCGAAGGTCACCGCGACCCCATACGGCACCCTCGCGCCCCGGCGGAGGTCCCCCAGGCCTTCCCCGACGGGCCGGACCGGGACTTGCCACCGCCGAAGGCAGGCCAGCCGGCGTTGAAACGTCTCCCGGCTCATGAAGAGCTTGGGCCGCCACTGATGCTCGTCGACCTGGGCGATCCCGTGGTAGGCGAGAATGAGAAGCCGCCCGTTGACGCGGCGCCGTGCGAGGGCAAACAGTCCGACCGCACGGGCGATACGAAGCAGGCTGGTCTTCAAGCTGAGGGAAGCCACGAGATCATCGTAAACCTCCGGGGAATTCGAGGCAACGAAGAGACGTCTGCGCTCACGCCTTCCTGTGCTGCTTGCACCGTGGCTCTGCGTCTGAGATGATCCGCCCATGTGGATCCGATTGGGTGCAGGTCTTGCGGGGTTCGTTGTCCTGCTCGGGCTCCCGATGGTGGGTACGGCCATCGCCCAGGCGCCGGTCGAGATGCAAACCAGCGCGCCGGAAAAGCCGCCGCAGCTTCGTATCGTCGAACCGACGCCGGCCACCCGCGAGGCCTCCCGGCCCCGCGAGGCGGACTTCTACGGGCCCGACATCCGGGTCCGTCACCAGCCGGCCTTCATCGAGCCATTCTACGGGGAGACCCAGGGGGGCACGAAGTACGGCCTCTCGGGGTGGACCTCTCCCTCCACCCCCGTCGGCAGCTTGGTCTCGCAGGAGCCGTGGGCGCGCAGTGGCGGTGGCTGGCCTTCCCTCGGCATCACCATCGTCTGGGACTCCGTCCCGGCCGCCTCGGCCCGTCGGGTCTCCGACCCTCGCTGAGCGGCCGCGCGCCGAGCGCGGTGCGGTAGCCACATGCCCCTCCTGAAGGGCAATCTCCACACGCATACCACCTTCTCGGACGGCCGCCGGCCGATCGACGAGGTCATCGCCCGCTACCGCGAGCTGGGATACGACTTTCTCGCCATCACCGATCACGACGACCGCATCCACGAGGACTACTGGTTTCAGATCCCGTCCGGCGACGACCGGATGCTCGTGCTCCCCGGGGTCGAGATCGACTACCGCCCATTGGGCCAGCACGTGGGCAAGGTGACCGGCGACCGCGAGACGCTCTACATCCTGAATCACCCCGCCCGCTACGCGCTGACGGTGGACCAGACGCTGCGCCGGATCCGCACGATCACGCGCGACGGGATGCCGATTCACGCGGTCGAGATCACCGATACCGGGGTGTACCAGCCCGAGTACGACGTGGAGGCCATCCGACTCCCCAAGGTCGCCACGGACGACGGTCATCGCGACGAGGATTTCGGACGGGCGTGGGTCGAGGTCGAGGCCGAACGAGACGCCGACTCGATCCTGCGCGCCATCAAGGCGGGGGACTTCAGGATCCGGTTCGCCCGCGCGCGGGCCGGTTACTGAGCCGCGCCGATACTGCGGAGCAGGAGCGGGGTCAGCGCGGGCACCGCCTCGGTCATCAGGTCCGGCCGTCCGCTGTAGAGCCACTGGATCACCACCTCGTTGACCGCCCCCAGCCACGCCAGGGTGGCCACCCGCGTGTCCTGCGGCGGGATCGAGCCCTCCGCCACCGCGTCGTCGAGATAGGCCTGGATCAGCGTCGCGAAGCGCCCGTGCACTTCGAGCCGCTTGCTCTGGTACGCGGGCCCCAGGCTCACCGACTCGAGGAGCAGGATCCGGGCGAGCTCTCGGTGGCGGGCGAAGGTCTCGAGCCCCGCGGTGAGGGCGGCCTGGACCTTGCAGAGCCCACCGTGCGCGCCCGCGATGCTCGCGGCCACCGCCTCCGCCAGCCGGGCCGAGAATTCGTCGACCAGGGCCAGGAAGAGCGCTTCCTTGTTCGGGAAGTGGTGGTACACGGCGCCCTTCGACGTGCGGGACGCCCGCACGATGTCGTCCACCAGGGCCCTGTGATACCCTTTCTCCGCGAAGACCTCGAGCGCCGCCTGGAGAATCTTGTCGCGCGTCGCCGGCTTCGTCATTGACGACTCACGGCGAGGCCCAGACGGCAGCACAGACCGCAGCTCATACCGCAGCCCGTATCGCAGGAGGTCGCATGCTGATCCGCATCGGACACAGCCCTGATCCCGACGACGCCTTCATGTTCTACGCGCTCAACGCGGGGAAGGTGAAGATCCCGGGTATCGAGGTCGAGCACGTGCTGGAGGACATCGAATCGCTGAACCGGCGCGCCCGCACCGGCGAGCTCGAGGTCACCGCGGTGTCCGCCGCGACCTACACGCTGGTGCACGAGCAGTACCGGATGATGGATCCCGGCGCGTCCATGGGGAAGGGCTACGGGCCGATCCTCGTCGCGAAGGAGCCGATCCCCCGCGACCAGCTCGAGCAGAAGGTGGTCGCCATTCCGGGCAGCCACACCACCGCCGCCCTCCTGCTGCGCCTCTACGTGGGCGACCCGCCGACCATCGAGGTCGCCTTCGACAAGATCCCCAAGGTCGTCCTCGAAGGGCAGGCGGATCTGGGCCTGCTGATCCACGAGGGCCAGATCACGCACCAGAGCATGGGCCTCCACAAGGTGCTCGACATGGGAGAGGAGTGGCAGAAGGAGTCCGGCCTCCCGCTGCCGCTGGGCATCAACGTGATGAGGCGGGACCTGGGCGAGGCGACCCACCGCGCGATCTCCCAGGGGCTGCGCGACGCGATCGACTACGCCTACGCCAACGTGGACGAGGCGATCGAGTACGCGATGCGCTACGGGCGCGGGATCGACAAGGAGACCTGCCGCCGGTTCGTCCTGATGTATGTCAACGACTACACCAAGCGGCTCGGCGACGACGGCCGGGCCGCCTTGACTCGCCTCTACGAGATGGCGCACGCGCGGGGCCTGATCAAGTCGATGCCGCCGGTGGACCCGATCTAGCCGGTCCCGAGCCCAGGCCGGTAGGTCCTGAGCCCTGATCAGTAGGTCTTGAGAATATCGTAGTCGGTGGTGCGCTGGGCGGGGGTGAAGCCCGCATCACGGATCAGGGTCATGATCTCTTCAACGGTCGTCTTGTTGACGTAGTCGGCCGCCGCGTGCACGTTCTCCTCGAAGAGGGTTCCGCCGAAATCGTCCGCGCCCCACGACAGCGCCACCTGGCCGGTCCGCTTCCCCTCGGAGAACCACGAGGCCTGCACGTGGGGGAAATTGTCCAGGTAGAGCCGTGAGACCGCCAGCATCCGCAGGTAGGCGTTCGGGCCCTTGTATTGCTTGATCCACTTCTCGAGCAGGGTGTTGCCCGGCTTGAAGGACCACGGCACGAAAGCGGTGAAGCCGCCGTGCTGATCTTGAAGCTCCCGGATCGCGTCGAGATGGTCGAGGATGTCCTCCGGCTGCTCGACGTGGCCGTACATCATGGTGGCGGTGGACTTGAAGCCCTGGCGGTGCGCCTCGCGATGTACCTCGAGCCACGCGCCCGGCCCGCCCTTCTTGGGCTCGATGCGCTTGCGCACCCGGTCGGAGAGCACCTCGGCGCCGCCGCCCGGAATGCTCGTCTGCCCGGCCTGCTTGAGCAGGGCCAGCACCTCCGGGACCGGCTTGCCGGCCACGTCCGACATCGTGCGGATCTCGGAGGCGCTGAAGAAGTGCGGGGTCACCGACGGGAAGCGCCGCCGCGTCTCGCGCACGAGCTCGAGGTAGTAGTCCATCGGCAGGGCCGGATTGTGGCCGCCCTGCAGCAGCACGGTGGTCGCGCCCTCGCGCGCCGCGAACCCGACCTTCTCGAGCACCTGGTCGACGGTCAGGGTGTAGGCCTCCTTGTCTCCGGGTCGCCGGTAGAAGGCGCAGAACTGGCAGTCGGTGATGCACACGTTCGTGTAGTTCGGATTCGTGTCGATGACGAACGTGACCCGCCGCTCCGGGATGCGGCGGAAGCGCGCCTCCTGGGCCACGCTGCCCAGGTCGAGCAGGGCCGCCTCGGTGAGGAGCCAGAGTCCGTCCGCGCGATCGAGGCGCGTCCCCGCTTCCGCCTTGGCCCGGATGCGGCTCAGCACGGCAGAGGCCCGAGCTGCGCGCGCATCCTCACGAACTCCGCGGCACCCTTCTCCTCGTCCGGGCCGAGCCGGAAGGCGAAGTTGCGGAGGTACGATTCGACCTGCGCGGCGGTCCAGCCCAGGTCGCCCCTGGTCGCGGCGATCTCCGGCAGCGCGGCCATCCCGCGCGCGAGCGCGGCGTCGAGCGCGTGCTCGAACGCACGACGCTCCCGGATGGGCAGCCGGGACGCCACCGCCCACCGAGCGAAAACGAACGGCAGGCCCGTCCACGCGCGCCACTCGAGCCCCAGGTCGGTCACGTGCCGGGCCGGCGGGCCTCCGGTGAGTCGTCGGATCGCTTGATCGCCGATCAGGAGCTGGGCGTCGCAGGGCTCCTCCGCGGTGACCCACGCGGCGGGCTCGACCTCGTAGCGGAGCGCCAGGAGGACCCGGAGCAGCTCGACCGAGGTCGAGGTCTCGCCGGTGATGCCGACCCGGGCGCCTCGCAGGCCGGACAACGGCTGCTCGGAGAAGACGAGCACGCTGCGCGCACCGGTGGGGCACCCGATGCCGTAGGGCAGGGGCGTCAGCTCGGATTCGATCCGGAGGTAGTCCATCAGCGAGAGAGGCCCCGCGTCGAGCGCGCCCGCCGCCATGGCCTCTCCGAGCCGGCGCGGGATCAGATCCACCAGCTCCACGCCGGTCAGCCGGTGGAAGAACGGCTCGCAGTTGAGATAGGGGATGCGGCCCACGCGCAGCATGCTCAGCTCCACACCTTCACGACGTTGTAGAGCGCGTCACGCTCGACGGGAATCTTGCCCGCGTCCCGGACCATCCTGAGGATCTGCTCGGTGGCGAGGCCTGCCGGACTCGCGGCCTGGGCCATGTGGGCGATCTTCTCGTCCTCGAGCGTCCCGTTGACGTCGGACGCGCCGAAGTGGAGCGCGAGCGAGGCGGTCGCCTCGCCGATCATCACCCAGTAGGCCTCGATGTGCGGGAAGTTGTCGAGCATGAGCCGGGAGGCGGCGATGGTCCGGAGATCGTCGGTGGGCGGGGTCTGCCGCGGCACCAGCTTGGTGGTCCCGGTCTGGTAGGAGAGCGGGATGAAGGTGATGAAGCCGCCCGACTTGTCCTGCTGCTCCCGCAGCCGGATCAGGTGGTCCACTCGCTCCTCCAGGGTCTCCACGTGCCCGTACAGCATCGTCGCGTTGGTCTTGATCCCGAGCGAATGGGCGATGCCATGGATCTCGCACCAGCGATCGGCATCCGCCTTGCCGGTGAAGTGGAGCAGCTTCTGCAGCCGGCGGGAGAAGATCTCCGCGCCGCCCCCGGGCATCGAATGGAGCCCCGCCTTCTTGAGGCGGGTCAGGGCCTCCACCGGCTCGATCTTCCAGCGCCGCCAGAAGTAGTCGATCTCGGCCGCGGTGAAGGCCTTGATCTGGGTCTCCGGCCGCGCGTGGTGGATGGACTCGATCAACCGCTCGAAATACTCGAAGGGCCAGTCCGGGTGGTGGCCGCCCACGATGTGCGCCTCGCGGGTGCCCGGCTTGATCATGTTGAGCACGTCCTCGATGGAATTCTCGAACGCGCCCTCCTCGCCCTTCTTGCGGGCGAAGTCACAGAAGCTGCAGGAGAGCACACATACGTTGGTCGGGTTGATGTATCGGTTGAGCACGAAGAAGACCTGGTCGCCGTGGAGGCGGGACTTGAGGAAGTCGGCCATGCGGCCCACGCCGTGAAGATCGTCGGTGGCGAAGAGTGCGAGCCCATCCTCGCGGGACAGGCGCTCTCCGGCCTGGACCTTCTCCCAGATCGGCTGCAGCACGGGATCGCGGAGTCGGGGTGGAGCGGGCGTCGCGACGGCCATTGATCCCTCCATGCTCGAGTTAGCCAGACCGACCGGTCGGTCTGATTCTAAGTAGCCGGAATCGGAGATGTCAAGGTTCCTCGGTCCCACCCGTTCCGGTCACGAGAGGCGGGGCGAGTCGGCGTGCTATCCTAACGGCCGGTGAGCGCTGATCTGACCGTCTACTTCGAGGACATCCCCGTCGGCGAGAAGTACATCTCGCCGGGCCGCACCGTCACCGAAGCCGACGTGGTCATCTTCGCGGGGCTCAGCGGCGACTACAACGTGCTGCACACCGACGCCGAGCACATGAAGGCTTCGCAGTTCGGCGAGCGCATCGCGCACGGCCTCCTCGGGCTCTCCATCCAGCAGGGCCTGCTCGATCGGGTGGTCACCGCCCAGGTAACCGGGCCGCTGGCCGCGGTGAAGTGGAAGTTCAAGGGGCCGATCAAGATCGGCGACACGATCCACGTCGAGGCCCAGGTCACCGCCAAGCTCGACGGCGAGCAGCCGGGCTGGGGCGTGGTCACGGTGGCGCGGCGGGTGGTCAACCAGCGCGGCGAGGTCGTGCAGGAGGGCGAGACGGACCACCTGGTGGGCCGCCGGCCGTCCTGAGCACGCCCTTGCCCCCGAGCCAGCCGTCCAGCCGGGTCTACTTCGAGGACGTGGAGACGGGCGTGCCTCTCGAGACGCCCGGCCTGACGCTCACCGAGACGCACGCCGCCCTCTTCACCTCGCTGAGCAGCGCTCGACCGGGCGCGCCGGGCACGATCCCCGATCTCCTGCCTCTCTGCCTGTCGTCCGGTCTAGGCTGGCGCGTACCCCAGCCACCCCTCGTGGTGCTCGCCTTCATGGGCTTCGAGTGGCGCTTCCTGAAGCCAACCCGGGTGGGCGACACGATCCGCAGCGTCTCCAAGACGGTCGCGAAGCGCTCGATGAAGGAGGGCGGTGTCGTCGTGGAGGAGCGCAACATCCTGAACCAGCACGGCGAGGTGGTGCAGAGCGGCCGCCTCACCCTGCTCGTGGCCAAGCGGCCGGCGGCGTGAAGCGCGCGGCCTGGCTCGCGGCGGGAGCCGCGCCCGCCTTCTGGGGCGCCTACACGTGGGGCTCGCACCTGCTGACCCTGGCCAGCGTGTGGCGCGGATCACGGGAGCGGCGGGCGGTGGCGCTCACCTTCGACGACGGGCCGGATCCTTCGTGCACACCGCGCGTGCTCGACGTCCTCGAGCGCGAGGAGGTCCGAGCCGCCTTCTTCATGATCGGGCGGCGCGCCGCGCAGGCTCCCGCGGTGGCCCGTCGCATCGCGGAGGCCGGCCACGACCTGGGCAATCACACCTGGAGCCACGCGAGCCTCTGGCGCTGCGGACCCGACCGGACCGAGCGCGAGATCGGCGACGGGCACGCCGCCATCACGCAGGCCGCGGGCGCGCCGCCCCGCTTCTTCCGGCCGCCGTGGGGCAAGACCAACCTCGCCATGTTCGGCGCGCTACGCCGACTCGAAACCCCGTGCGTGTTCTGGACGGTGCAGCCCGAAAGCCGCCGCCCGGTGGCTCCCGCCGAGCAGGCGCGCCGCGGCGCCGCCCGAGCCCGCCCCGGCGCCATCTACGACCTGCACGACGCCGACGGCGTGCCGGGAGCGGGGCGGCGCCTCGTCGAGTACCTGCCGGCGCTCATCGCAGACCTCCGCCGGCAGGGCTACGCGCTGGTCCCGCTTCGCGACCTGCTGTAGACTTCCTCCGACCAAGCCCACGACAAAGGAGTCCCCGATGGCCGTCGATCCTCGCAAGCACAGCCGCGTTCTTCTCGAAGGCACCGATCGCTCCGCCGCCCGCGCGATGATGAAGGCGGTCGGCTTCACCGACGAGGATCTCAAGCGCCCCCAGATCGGCGTGGCCCACTCCTGGATCGGGACCATGCCCTGCAACTGGAACCACCGGAAGCTGGCCGAGAAGGTCATGCAGGGGATCCGGGCCGCGGGCGGCACCCCGATCGAGGTCAACACGATCTCGATCACCGACGGCATCACGATGGGCACCGAGGGGATGAAGGGATCCCTCATCAGCAGAGAGGTCATCGCCGATTCGGTCGAGCTGGTCGCCCGCAGCCACATGTTCGACGGCATCGTGACCATTTCCGGCTGCGACAAGACCATCCCCGCGATGACGATGGTGCTGGGCCGCCTCGACATCCCGAGCCTCATGCTCTACTGCGGCTCGATCATGTTCGGGCGCTGCGCGGGCTCGACGGGGCCGTTCGCGAACCGCAACCTGACGATCCAGGACGTGTTCGAGGCCATCGGCGCCTTGAACGCGGGGAAGATCTCGCTCGAGCAGTTCATGGACGTGGAAGACCACGCCTGTCCTGGCGCGGGCGCCTGCGGTGGGCAGTTCACCGCCAACACGATGGCCACCGCCTACGAGATGCTCGGCGTGTCGCCGATGGGCTGGAACGACATCCCGGCCACCGATCCCCGGAAGGAAGAAGTGGCCTTCGAATCCGGCAAGCTGGTCATGGATCTCGTGCGCAAGGGGCTGACCCCACGGAAGATCGTGACCCGCAAGAGCTTCGAGAACTCCATCGCGGGAGTGATGGCCACCGGCGGCTCCACCAACGCGGTGCTCCACCTCATGGCCACCGCGCGGGACTTCGGCGTGAAGCTCGCGATCGAGGACTTCGACCGGATCTCGCGCAAGACCCCGGTGCTCGCCGATCTCAAGCCGTGGGGCAACTACACCGCGCCCGAGATGTACGACGCGGGCGGCATGGCGGTGGTGGGCAAGCGCCTGCTCGAGGCGCGCCTCCTCCACGGGAGCGAGAAGACGGTCACCGGGCGCTCGATCGCCGAGGAGGTGAAGGCCGCCGCCGAGCCCGCGGGGCAGAAGGTGATCAAGTCGCTCGCCCAGGCGCTGAAGCCCGAGGGCGGCATCGCGATCCTCCGCGGCAACCTGGCCCCGGGCGGCTGCGTGATCAAGCTCTCCGGCCAGAAGAAGTACTCGCATCGTGGACCCGGCGCGGGTCTTCGAGGTCGAGGAGGACGCCTTCCAGGCCATCAAGAAGGGCAAGATCAAGCCCAACGACGTGATCGTGATCCGCTACGAGGGCCCGAAGGGCGGCCCGGGCATGCGCGAGATGCTCCACGTCTCCGGCGCGCTGCAGGGCGCGGGGCTGGGCGAGAGCGTGGCCCTGCATGACCGACGGCCGCTTCTCGGGCGCCAGCCACGGCTTCATGATCGGCCACATCGTGCCCGAGGCGGCCGACCGCGGCCCCATCGCCGCGGTGCGGAACGGCGACATCATCAACATCGACGTGAAGAAGCGCCGCCTCGATCTCGAGATCCCGGCCGCCGAGATGAAGAAGCGTCTGGCCAAGTGGAAGGCGCCCAAGCCGCGCTTCAAGACCGGCGTCTTCGCCAAGTACGCGGCCACCGTCTCCGACGCCTCGGTCGGCGCCTACACATAGGTCAGTTCCCACCCATGTCCCTCTCCCCTCAGGGGAGAGGGCAGGGTGAGGGGTGACGCCGCACGAGGGGATCCCGCTACCCCAGCCGGATATCCAGCCACCCTTCCGGGGTGACGACCGCGCGCTCGCGCGCCCGGATCAGCACGGTGGTGGTGGCCGACTCGAAGATGGCGGGCCCCTTGACCTCCTGGCCCGGCGGCAGCCCGTCCATGTCGTAGACCGGCACCTCCATCCACCGCTCGAGGTACACGCGGCGGCTCCGCGGCGCGCGCCGGCGCGCTCACGCGCCGCGGCTGCTCGGCGGGCAGGGCCGGGCAGCCGCCCGATCACGGCGACGCGCGACGTTGACCAGCACCACGTCCTGGCCGGGCGCGCTGTAGGTGTAGAGCTCCTCGTGGCGCTGGTGGAAGCGCTCGACCACCTGCTCCATCAGGTCCTTCGCCTCCACGTCGACCCCGTCGAGCGGCACCTGGATCTCGAAGGTCTGCTCGCCGTAGCGCATGTCCACCGAGCGGCGCACGTCCGACCTGGCCCGCGAACGACGTCGCCCAGGCGCTGCCGCCCCTCCGCCTCCATCTCGGCGAAGAGCTTGCGCAGCGCGCGCCGCGCCGACCTGGCCGGCCTCGCCCACGTGGGTGCGCACGAACTCGTAGCGCAGGTCGGTGGCCAGCATGCCCCAGGCCGAGAGCACCGAGGCCACGCGCGGCACCACCACGCGGCTGATCTCGAGCATGCGCGCGACCTCGGTGATGTGCAGCCCGGCCGCGCCGCCGAAGGAGAGCAGGGCGAAGCGCCGCGGATCGGCGCCGCGGCGCACCGAGACCAGGCGGATGCCCTCCGCCATGTTGGTGTTGACCACGCGGTGGATGCCCTCCGCCGCGGCCAGCAGCTCGAGCCCGAGCTTCGCGGCGACGCCTTCCACCGCGCGACTGCGCGGCCGCCGGGTCGAGGCGGGCGCGCCCGCCGAGGAAGCCGGCCGGGATCGAGCAGCCCAGCACCAGTTGGCGTCGGTGACGGTGGCCGCGGTGCCGCCGCGGCCGTAGCACGCGGGCCCGGGATCGGCGCCCGCGCTCTCCGGCCCGACGTGGAGGATCCCGCCCGCGTCCACCCGCGCGATCGAGCCGCCGCCCGCGCCGAGGGTGTGGATGTCGATGCTCGGCAGCGCGACCTTGCTCGCCGCCGACCGCCTTGTCGCCGGTGAGATGCGGCTCGCCGCCTTCGAGCAGCGCGATGTCGGTGCTGGTCCCGCCCATGTCGAACGTGATCAGGTTGCCCTCGCCGAGGAGCCGCGCGGCGTACCGGCTCGCCCGCGATGCCGCCGGCGGGGCCCGAGAGCACCGCGCCCGCGGCCAGCCGCACCGAGTCGGCGATCGGTCGCCACCCCGCCGTGCGACTGCATGATCAGCACGTCGCCGGCGATAGCCCGCCTCGCGCGAGCCGCGCGGTCCAGGCTGCCCAGGTAGCGCGCCGAGCGCCGGGCCCGACGTAGGCGTTGACCACGGTGGTGCAGAAGCGCTCGTACTCCTTGATCTGCGGCAGCACCTCGCGAGGAGAGCGACACGTAGGCGTCGGGCAGCGCGCGCGCGAGCGCGCTTGCCGCGTCGCCCGCTCGTGGCGCGGGTCGCGGTAGGCGTGCAGGTAGCAGACCGCGACCGCCTCGACGCCCGCGGCGCCCAGCGCGGCGATCGGCCGCGGCCGAGCGAGCGCTCGGTCGAGCGGCGTCTGCCACGCTGCCGTCGAAGCGCATGCGCTCGCGCACGCCGAGCCGGCGCGCGCGCGGCACCAGCGGCACCGGCGGCGGCATGCGCAGGTTGTAGCGGTCGTCCTTGAGCCCCTCGCGCATCTCGATGACGTCGCGGTGGCCCTCGGTGGTGAGCATCCCGACCCGCGCGCCCTTGCGCTCGAGCAGCGCGTTGGTGGCCACCGTGGTGCCGTGCACGATGCGCTCGGTGTCGCGCCGAGCAGCGCCGCGCGAGTCGAGTGCCCAGCTCGGCGGCCAGCAGCGCCGAGGCCGTCCATCACGCCGATCGACGGGTCGGCGGGGTGGACGGCGCACTTGGCGAGGCGTCACGCGCCCCGCGTCGTCCACCGCCGACCAGGTCGGTGAAGGTGCCGCCGACGTCGATGCCGATGCGATACACGTCACCGCCGTCACGCCGCCTGCAGGCGCTTCGCCGCGGCGGCGCGCGTCTCGCGCGCGAGGTCGCGAAGCCGCGCGGGCGCGGTCGCCGCACCGTTCGCGCGTCGGCGCCTCGGCGTCGGGATCGCCGGCGCGCCGGCGCGGCCGCCTAGCCGCCGCCGCCCATGGACTCGACCAGGAAGACGTCGCCGGGCGGGATCGGGATGCCGACCTCCTTCGTCTTCAGCACGCGCGGTCTCGTCCCGCGCGAGAGCAGCCGGTAGCGGTGGGGCAGGCCGTCCTGCCCGCCCAGGACCCCGTAGGCGCGGATGGCGCACCCCGTCGCCCGCGGTGTTGCCGAGCGCGGGCTCGGTCGGTCTCCATGCGCAGCTCGAGCACCGAGCCCGACGCCCGCCGCGGTACCGGCCGTCGCCCGCGGAGTCCGGACCGGAACTCGTGGCGCTCGAAGAACAGCGGGAAGCGCGCCTCCGCGACCTCGATGCTGCCGAACTTGATGCCGCCCGCCGCCTGGCCCTCGCCCGCCGTCTCCCAGCCGTCGCCCGCCGAGGACGCGCCGCCGCCCCCCCGCGCGTGGAAGAGGTGCCAGATGAACTTGCGCTTGTTGCGCGGATTCGTGCCCGAGATCGCGATGCGGAAGCGCCGCGACCAGCCCGCGAGCACCCGGTCCGGGCAGCTCTTGGCCAGCGCCTTGATCATCGCCTCCGCGATCTCCTGCGCGCAGTGGTTGGTGGAGAGCGTCACCGGCGCGGGCGGGAAGGGCCACACCACGCGTGCCCTGCGCGCGCCTTCACCGTGACCGGTCGGAACGTGCCCTCGTTCTTCGGGGTGCGCGGGTCGATCAGGTAGGCGAGCGCCATGTGCACCGCGGACATCGTGTTGGGGAAGCGACGAGTTGACGAAGCCGATCACCTGGTCGTGCGAGTCGGTCAGGTCCACCATGCAGCGAGTCGCCCTTCTTGGTGACGGTGGCGCGGATGTGGATGTCGCTGATGCCGTGGCCGTCGTCGTCCAGGATCGCCTCGCCCTTGAAGACCCCGTCCTTCCACGCTGCCGATGCATTCGCGCGCCTGGCGCTCGGCCCCGTCGAGGATCTCCCCGATGGTCTCGAGCACGGTCTCGAGCCCGTAGTCGTCCACCAGCTTGAGCAGCCGCCGCTCGCCGATGCGGGCCGAGCCCGATCATGGCCCGCAGGTCGCCCTGGAAGTCGCGCGGGTGGCGCACGTTGGTCGCCACCATCTGCAGCACGTCGTCCCGCAGCACGCCCGCGGTCGTACAGCTTGAGCGGGGTGATGCGGATGCCCTCCTGCCAGATCTCGGTGGCGCCCGGGATTGTAGGCGCCGTGGGTGGCGCCGCCGATGTCGTGCTGGTGCGCGCGGTTGATCGACCAGAACACGGGCGCGATCGCCCACGAAGACGGGCAGCGAGCACGGTGAGATCGGGCAGGTGGTTGTTGCCGTGGTACGGATCGTTGAGGAGGAAGAGATCGCCCGGGGGCGATGCGGCCCTTGAAGAAGTCGGCCACCGACGCGACCGCCCAGGGCAGGGCGCCCACGTGGATCGGCACGTGCTCGGCCTGGGCGGCCAGGCGTCCCTGTCCGTCGAACACCGCGGTGGAGAAGTCGCGGCTCGAGTTGAGGATCTGCGAGTACGCGGTGCGGAGCATCGCCTCGCCCATCTCCTGCACGATGGACTCGAGGCGATGCTGGATGACCGAGACCGTGATCGGATCCGACGCCATGACTGCCTCCTGAGAGAAGCTTCGAGCCTATATCGCTCCTGAGCTGCGCCTGCCCGGCCTGACCCATTACTTATCCGCTCGGCTCGCCTACGGCTGCGCCTCGCCCGGCCTGGCCCAATTACTTATCCGCTCGGCTCGCCTACGGCTGCGCCTCGCCCTGCCACTGCACCAGTCATTGCCGTAGCGCCTGCCACACCCGGGAGGGGGTGATCGGAATCTCGAGGATATCTGCGCCGCGTGACTGGAGCGCGTCCTCCACCGCGTTGGCGAGGGCGGCGGGCGGCGCGATGATCGAGGACTCGCCCACGCCCTTGATGCCGAGGTCGTTGCGCGTGGAGGGAAACGCCACCGTGCGGGTCTCGAAGGCGGGCAGGTCGGCGGCCGACGGGATCGCGTAGTCCATCAGGCTCCCGGTCAGGAGCTGCCCCTCGGCATCGTAGACCACGTCCTCCATCAGCGCGGTGCCGATCCCGCCCGCCAGGCCGCCGTGGAGCTGGCCGTCCACGATCATGGGATTGATGGCCCGCCCGCAGTCGTGCACCGCGAGATAGCGCAGGATCCGCACCCGACCCGTCTCCGCGTCCACCTCCACCGCGCAGGCCTGGGCGCCGAAGGCGAAGGTGACCGTCTCGGGGGCGAAGTAGCCGCAGGCCTGCAGGCCCGGGCGCGCCTCGCGCAGCAGCGTCTTGCTCCGCACCGCCGCGCGCGAGAGATCGCCCAGGGCCACGCCTCGCTCGGGGAGCCCCGCCACGTGGGCCCGGCCCGCGGCCAGCACGATGTCGGCGGGCGCGCACTCGAGCATCTCCGCGGCCACCACGCGCGCCTTGCCCGCCACCTCGCGAGCGGTACGCGCCACCGACGGGCCCGCGTTGGCGGCGACCCGGCTACCGCCGGTGCCATTGCCGTAGGGCAGCAGGGTCGTGTCGGCCGCGATCACGAACACCCGGTCCGCGTCCACGCCGAGCTCGGAGGCCGCGATCTGGGCCATGGTCGTCTCGTGCGACTGGCCCTGGGAGGAGACGCCGATGTAGACGTGCACCGTCCCGGCGGAGTCGATGCGCACGTCCGCGCTCTCGAACGGGCCCACTCCGGTGCCCTGCACGTAGGCCGCGAGCCCCACCCCGATCGGCCGCGCGCTCCCGGCCGTCTCGACCTGGCGGCGACGCCACTCCGGGTAGGCGAAGTCGGCGAGGAGCCGGTCGAAGGTGCCGACGTAGTCGGCCGGATCGTAGGAGACCGGCGTGCCGTCGCGGTAGACGAGGCCGGTGCGATACGGCATCTCGTCGGAGCGGATCATGTTGCGCCGCCTGATCTCCGCGGGGTCCAGGCCGAGCGCGCGGGCCGCGCGATCCATCAGGCGCTCCAGGACGAAGTTGGCCTCGGGCCGTCCCGAGCCCCGGTACGCGGCGCCGAACACCGCGTTGGTGACCACGTTGGACGCGCTGACCTCGATGGTCGGCACCCGATACGGCCCGGGCAGGTGGTTGATGGTATTGCGGGTCACCACCTCGCCGCTCGCGACATAGGCGCCGTGCTCGCGCGTGAACCGGGTCTCGAGCGCGGTGATCCGACCCTCCCGGCTCAGCCCGAGGCGCGCCACGTGCTGCTGCCCTCGATCGGGCGAGGCGGTGAGGAAGTGCTCCCGACGGGACTCCGTCCATTTCACCGGCCGATCGAGCCGGCGGGCCGCCGCGGTGACGATGAGGTCCTCGGAGTACGCGTGGCCCTTGATCCCGAAGCCCCCGCCGGTGTCCACGACCACGACGCGGACCTGCTCCTCGGCGAGCTCGAACGCGGCCGCGATGCACGAGCGCAGCCCGTAGGGACTCTGGGAGGACGTCCACAGGGTGAGGCGGCCGTCGGGGCCCGCGGGCGCGGCCACGATCCCGCGGGTCTCGATCGGCACCCCGTGCACCCGGCCGATGCCGAGCCGCGCCTCCACCACCACCTCGGCGCCCGCGAAGGCGGCGGCCGGATCGCCCACCCGGGCGGTCGAGAGCCCGGCCACGTTGTCGGGCCAGCCGTCGAACACGCGCGGCGCGTCGGCCTCGAGCGCGCGCGCCATGGTGCCGGCGGCGGGCAGGGGCTCGTAGTCCACCCGCACCGCCGCCGCGGCGTCGGCCGCCGCGTAGGCGTCCTCGGCGATCACCGCGGCAACCACCTCGCCCACGTAGCGCACGAGCGGATCCGCGAAGACCGGCTGCGTGGTCGGCCGGAAGCCGGCGGGCACCGCCATCGACGGCGGGATGGGCCGGGCGCACTCCGGCAGATCACGCGCGGTGTAGACCGCGACGACCCCGCCCAGGCCGCGCGCGGCGGCGGCGTCGATCGAGCGTACGCGCGCGTGGGCGTGCGGGCTCCGCACGAAGGCCGCGTGCAGCATGCCGGGAAAGCGGAGATCCTCGACGTAGCGGCCGCGGCCGGTGATGAGGCGTTGATCTTCCTTGCGGCGGAGCGAGGAGCCGAGCGGGTTGTCCATCGTCGCGACGGAGTATACCTCAGGCCCGCGGCCGAGAGGCCCGGGCGCGCTCCCGATTGACAGGGCGCGGGCCGTGGGCGACAGTCGTGAGCCGTGCAGACCGTCTTCGAGGCCTTCATGGCAACCGCGGACGCGGCGCCGGACGCGCCGTTCCTCTGCGCGCCGCCGGCACCCGGCCGTGCGTACCATCCGGACGGCGTCGAGTTCACCTACGCGGCGGTGCGCGCGGAGGTGCTCCGCTTCAGGGAGCGCTACGCGGCGGCCGGCTACGGCCACGGCCATCGGGTCGCCCTGCTCCTCGAGAACCGGCCCGGAGTTCTTCTTCCACTACCTGGCGCTCAACGCGCTCGGCTGCGGCGTGGTGCCGGTCAACCCGGACTACCGCCACGACGAGCTCGCCTACCAGATAGACCACTCCGAGGCGGCCCTCGCGGTGTCCGTCCCCGCGCGCGTGGCCGACCTCGAGGCCGCGGCCGCGAGCGCGACCGAGCCGCTGCCGGTGGTGGACGCGAGCGCGCTGCCCGCCGCGCTGCCGCGCCCCGGCCCGGCGCCCCGCGCGCGGCGCGCCCGGGCTCGACACCGAGTGCGGCCTGCTCTACACCTCGGGCACCACCGGCCGGCCCAAGGGCTGCGTGCTGACCAACCTCTACTACCTGAACGCCGGCGCCTGGTACCGCGGACCTGGGCGGCGCGGCTCGCCATCGAGCCCGGGCGCGAGCGGTTCCTGAACCCGCTGCCGCTCTTCCACATGAACTGCCAGGCGGTGACCGCGACCTGCGCGATCCTCACCGCGAACTGCCTCGATCCTGCCCGAGCGCTTCAGCCCGCGCCGCTGGTGGCCGGACGTGGCGGCCACGCGGGCCACGATGATCCACTACCTCGGCGTGATGCCGCCGCTCCTGCTCAACCAGCCGCCGGACGCCCGAGGAGCCCGCGCACCGGGTCAAGTTCGGGCTCGGCGCGGGCGTCGAGCCCGAGCTTCACGCAGCGTTCGAGGAGCGCTTCGGCTTCCCCCTGGTCGAGGTCTGGGGCATGACCGAGACCGGCCGCATCTTCGCCGACCGCCGCGAGCCGCGGCATGATCCACACGCGCGCCTTCGGCCGGCCGCGGGACGGCTTCGAGGCCCGCGTGGTGGACGAGCAGGATCGGGATCTGCGCGTCCGAGACGGAAGGGGAGCTGCTCGTGCGCTGGGGCGGCGCCGAGGGTCCGCGCCACGGCTTCTTCTCCGGCTACCTGAAGAACGACGAGGCCACCCGCGAGGCGTGGCGCGGCGGGTGGTTCCACACCGGCGACGTGGTGCGCCGGACCACCGACGGCATGCTGATCTTCGTCGACCGCAAGAAGAACATCATCCGGCGCTCGGGCGAGAACATCGCGGCCGCGGAGGTCGAGGCCGCGCTCCAGGCCCACGAGGCGGTGGCCCAGGTGGCGGTGCTCGCGGTGCCCGACGAGCTCCGCGAGGAAGAGGTCATGGCCTGCGTGGTGCCGATGCCCGGCGCCAGCGCCGGACCAGGCCCTGGCCGAGCGCCTCTGCGACTTCTGCCTCGAGCGCCTCGCCTACTTCAAGGCCCCCGGCTGGGTGCTCTTCGTCGAGAGCCTCCCGACCACCGGGACCCAGAAGGTCCAGAAGACCCAGATCTTCCCCCGGGGCGAGGATCCCCGCCGCCGCCCTGGCGCGGTGGACCTCCGGACGCGCAAGAAGCGCCGCTGACCCGACGCGCGGGGCGCCGCGGCAGGCGGGTGGGCATGCGCTGGCCAGCCGCGCGCATGCGCTAATATGTATCCCATGGCCATTGCCGAGCGCTCCGTGCTCCTGGGCGACCTGATGCGTCGCCGCATCCTGGTCCTGGACGGCGCGATGGGCACCATGATCCAGAACCGGGGCCTCGAGGCGGCCGACTTCGGCGGGCCCAAGTACGAGGGCTGCAACGAGCACCTCGTCCTCACTCGCCCCGACGTCATCGCGGACATCCACGCGGCCTACCTCGAGGCGGGCGCGGACTGATCTCGACCAATACCTTTGGCTGCGCCCCGTATGTACTGGCCGAATATGGCCTGACGGAGCGCTGTCACGACATCACGCTGGCCGCCGCCCGGATCTGCCGCGCGGCCGTGGACCGGGTCTCCACGACGGAGCGGCCGCGCTTCGTCATCGGCGCGATGGGGCCGGGGACCAGGACGATCACGGTCACCGCGAACGTGACCTTCGAGGAGGTGCGCGACGGCTACTACCGCCAGGCGCGCGCCCTGATCGAGGGCGGCGTGGACGCGCTGCTGCTCGAGACCTGCCAGGACACGCTGAACGTCAAGGCGGCGGCGATCGGGGTACGCCAGGCGATGGCCGAGGCCGGGATCTCCCTGCCGGTCATGGTCAGCGGCACCGTCGAGCCCATGGGCACCATGCTCGCGGGGCAGGACGTGGAGGCGCTCTACGCCTCGCTCGAGCACCTGGACCTGTTCTCGATCGGGCTCAACTGCGCGACCGGCCCCGAGTTCATGACCGACCACCTGCGCACGCTCGCCGACGTGGCCACGTGCTTCGTCTCGGTGTACCCGAACGCGGGCCTGCCCGACGAGAACGGCCACTACCAGGAGACCGCCGAGATCCTCGCCCGCAAGCTGCGCGCGCTTCGTGGACGAGGGCTGGGTCAACGTGGTCGGCGGCTGCTGCGGCACGACGCCGGACCACATCCGCGGCGCTCGCCAGCTGTGACCGGGCGGCCGCCGCGCGTCGCCGGCGCGCGATCGCGCGCCGCGCGGTGAGCGGGCATCGAGCTCGGTGTACCCGAGCGAGGACCTGCGGCCGGTCATCGTCGGCGAGCGCACCAACGTGATCGGCTCGCGGAAGTTCAAGGAGCTGATCGTCGCGGAGAAGTTCGAGGAGGCCTCCGAGATCGGGCGGGCCCAGGTCAGGGGCGGGGCGCAGATCATCGACGTCTGCCTCGCCAACCCGGACCGCGACGAGCTGGCCGACATGGATCGCTTCCTGGACTTCGTGACCCGCAAGGTCAAGGCGCCGCTGATGATCGACTCCACCGACGCCCGGGTGATCGAGCTGGCGCTGCGAACAGTGCCAGGGCAAGGCGATCATCAACTCGATCAACCTGGAGGACGGCGAGGAGCGCTTCGAGCACGTGGTGCCGCTGGTCCGCACGCTACGGCGCGGCGGTGGTGGTCGGCTGCATCGACGAGGACAAGCAGCAGGGCATGGCGGTCACCCGCCAGCGCAAGCTGGCCATCGCCGAGCGCTCCTACGAGCTCCTCACCGACAAGTACGGCATCGCCCGAGGGACATGATCTTCGACCCGCTCGTCTTCCCGTGCGCCACCGGCGACGCGAACTACATCGGCTCCGCGGTCGAGACCATCGAGGGCGTCCGCGCTCATCAAGGAGCGCTTCCCCGGATGCAAGACCGTCCTCGGCATCTCCAACGTCTCCTTCGGCCTGCCCGACCGCCGGCCGCGAGGTGCTGAACTCGGTCTTCCTCTACCACTGCGCGCAAGGCGGGCCTCGACCTGCGATCGTCAACTCGCGAGAAGCTCGAGCGCTACGCCTCGATCCCGGAGGAGGAGCGGAGGCTCGCCGAGGACCTGATCTACTGGCGCGGCGACGGACCCGGTCGCCGCCTTCGCGGCGCACTTCCGCGGCCGGCAGCCGCGAGGCCGCGAAGGAGACCGGCGCGCAGCTGCCGCTCGACGAGCGGCTCGCCCGCTACATCATCGAGGGCACGAAGGACGGCCTGCTCGACGACCTCGACCTCAAGCTCGAGGAGCCGAGCGCCGCTCGACATCATCAACGGCCCGCTGATGACGGGCATGGACGAGGTCGGCCGCCTCTTCAACGACAACGAGCTCATCGTCGCCGAGGTGCTCCAGTGCGCCGAGGCGATGAAGGCCGCCGTCGCGCTACCTCGAGCCGTACATGGAGAAGGACGAGAGCGCGCTCGCGCGGCAACGATCGTGCTCGCCACGGTCAAGGGCGACGTCCACGACATCGGCAAGAACCTGGTCGAGATCATCCTCGCGAACAACGGCTACCAGGTCGTCAACCTCGGCATCAAGGTGCCGCCGGAGGACCTGATCGCGCGCGTACCACGAGCACAAGCCGGACGCGATCGGCCTCTCCGGGCTGCTGGTGAAGTCGGCGCAGCAGATGGTGATCACCGCGCAGGACCTGCGCGACGGCCGGCGTCGAGATCCCGCTCCTGGTCGGCGGCGCGGCGCTGACCCGCAAGTTCACCGCGACGCGGATCGCGCGCGGAGTACGGCGGCACTCGCGCTCTACGCCAAGGACGCGATGAACGGCCTCGACCTCGCCAACCGGCTCTTCGGCGCGACCACGCGCGACGACGCTCGTCGACCGCGTGCGCGCCGGAGCAGGAGGCGCTCGCGCGCCGCCGGCGGCCGCGCCGCCGCGGCGGCGCCGGCCGCCGTGACGGCGCCCGCGCCGCTCCGCGGTCTCACGCACCGCGCCGGTGCCGCCGCCGCCCGATCTGGACCTCCACGTGCTGCGCGACGTGCCGCTCGACGCCACCTCTTCCCGTACCTCAACCTCCAGATGCTCCTGGGCAAGCACCTCGGGCTCCGCGGCGCGGTCGGCGCGGCTGCTCGAGCAGGGCGACGCCAAGGCGCGTCGAGCTGCACGAGGTCGTGGAGCGAGCTCCAGCGCGAGGCCGTCGGCGAGGGGCTGATCCAGCGCCGACGGGCTCTACCGGTTCTTCGAGGCGGCGGTCCGAGGGCGATCGCTCTCATCCTCTTCGAGGACGGGCGCGAGGTCGGGCGCTTCGACTTCCCGCGCCAGCCCGGCGGCGAGCGCCTGTGCCTCGCCGACTACGTGCGCGACAGCGGCTGCGGCGAGCCGCGACTACGTCGCGCTGTTCGCGGTCACCTGCGGCGCGGGCGTCCGCGACGCTCGCCGAGCGCTGGAAGGAGGAGGGCCAGTACCTGCGCTCGCACGTCGCTCCAGGCGCTGGCCATCGAGACCGCGGAGGCCTTCGCCGAGATGCTCCACGCGCGGCTGCGCACCCAGTGGGGCTTCCCGGACCCGCCCGAGCTGCCGATCGCAGGACAAGCTCAAGGCCCGCTACCGGGGGATCCGCGTGTCGCTTCGGCTATCCCGGCCTGCCCGAACCTCGCCGACCAGCGGCAGCTCTTTCGCCTGCTCAGGCCGGAGCAGCGTCGGCCTCGCGCCTCACCGAGGGCTACATGATGGACCCCGAGGCCTCGGTCTCCGCGCTCGTCTTCCACCACCCCGAGGCCAAGTACTTCAAGGCCGACGTAGCCGCGGCCTCCCGAGCATGCCGAGCCGGCGACAGGCCCCCGGTGTGATCGCCCGCTTCCTCGTCTGCTCGCGCAGGAGCGCTCGGCGCAAGCCGCGTCCTCGACGTCGGATGCGGCGCGGGGCGCCTGGCCCTGGCGCTGGCCGCGCACGCCCGCAACGTCGTCGGCCTCGACCGCGACGCGCCTCGCTCATCCGAGGCCCGGCGCCGCGCCGCCGCGGCGGGCCTCGGCAACGTCGAGTTCCACGAGGCCGACGTCGACCGCGCCGACTACGACCCTGGCAGCACCGGACCTGGTCACCGCCCACCTCTTCGCCTCCGACGCGATCATCGAGCGCGCCGGCCGCGGCGCTCGCCCCCGGGCGCTGCGTCGCGCTGGTCGCCTTCCACGTCGACCAGTGGAAGGAGACCGGCAGCGTCTCGCGCTTCGCCTACGACGAGGCGCGCATGCGCGCCGCGCTCGACCGCGCGGGCTTCGCGGTCGAGGCGCTGGAGGTCGAGCGCGAGTGAGCGCCGCTTCGCCTCGGTCGAGGAGGGTCTGGCCGCGGCGGTGGGGCTCCAGGACCGCTGGAAGGCCGACGGCCGCTGGTTTCGCTACATCGCGTTCCTCGAGTCGGGCGGGCGCACGCTCACCCGCAGCCACCTGCTCGTGAAGGCCCGCGCAGGAGCTCGGCGAGTGAGCCGAAGGCGCGCCGGCGGATGACATGACGCTGCTCGCCACCGCGCTCACCGATTCGGTCAAGGCGCACGCGCTCGAGCCTGGGCTTCGATCGCGTGCGCGATCGGGCCGGCCACCCCGCCCGCGCACGGCGCCCGCGCTCCGCCGCTGGCTGGACGCGGGCCACGCCGCGCACCATGGGCTACCTGGAGCGCCGCCGTGGCGGAGCGCCTCGACCCGCGCGCGCGTCCTGCCCGGCGCGCGCTCCGTCTGTGCGTCGCGCTCAACTACTACCAGGGCGACGGCGCGGCCGATCCGTCCTGGGCGCCGGTCGCCCGCTACGCCTGGGGCCGCGACTATCACGACGTCATCGGACCGCGGCTCGAGCGGCTCGCCGCGCATCCTCGCCGAGGCCGCCGGCGCGCGGAGCCGCGGCTACGTCGACACCGGGCCGGTGCTGGAGCGCGACCTCGCCGCGCGCGCCGGCCTCGGCTGGATCGGCAAGAACACGATGCTGCTCCACCCGCGAGCTCGGCTCCTGGTTCTTCATCGGCGTGGTGCTGACCACCGCCGAGCTCGACCCACGATGAGCCGCTCGCCCGACCGCTGCGGCACCTGCCGCGCCTGCCTCGACGCCTGCCCGACCGGCGCCTTCGCCGGCGCCGTACGTGCTCGACGCGCGCCGCTGCATCTCCTACCTGACGATCGAGCACCGCGGCGACATCGACCCGGACGCGCACGCCGGTGATGGCCGGCTGGCTGTTCGGCTGCGACATCTGCCAGGACGTCTGCCCGTGGAACCGCAAGGCGCCCGTGACCCGCGAGCCGGCCTTCGCGCCGCCTGCTCCGTTTCCGGGCGCGGCGGCCGTGTGCCGCGATGGACGACGACGCGCTCCGCCGGCGGTTCGCGGGCACCCCGCTGCTTCGCGCGAAGCCGCCGAGGGCTCCGCCGCAACGCCCAGATCTACCTGGAGAACGAGGCGCGGGCTCGCCCGGTCGCCGCGCCCGCCGATTCCGGCCGCAGACCGGCCCATGCTACAATTCGACCGCGAGAGGAGAACGCGCATGGCCATCCTGAAGGTCGCCCGTCTCGGTCATCCCGTGCTCCGCCAGGCCGCGGAGCCCGTCCCGGTCGCCGAGATCCGCTCGCGGAAATCCAGCGGCTGATCGACGACATGATCGAGACGATGCGCGAGTACAACGGCGCCGGCCTCGCCGCGACCCAGGTGCACGTGCCCAGGCAGATCTGCGTGATCGAGGTCAACGGCAACCCGCGCTACCCCGACGCCGCCGAGGTCCCGCTCACCGTGCTGGTCAACCCGCGGGTGACGCCGCTCACCGAGGAGATGGAGGAGGGCTGGGAGGGCTGCCTGTCCGTGCCCGACATGCGCGGGCATGGTGCCGCGCTTGACCGCCGTCCGCCTCGAGGCGCTACGACCGCGAGGGCAGACCAGATCGACGTCGTGGCCAAGGACTTCTTCGCGCGGGTGATCCAGCACGAGACCGATCACCTGACGGCATCGTCTACCTCGACCGCATGCGCGACCTCTCGACGCTGACGCACCTCGCCGAGTGGAACAAGTACTGGCTCGGCGTCCAGGAGCAGGACGACTAGAGCGGAGTCGCTCCATCAAGGCCGTCGCCGTCGTCCAGGACCTCTTCTTCGTCGCCCGCATTCGGGAGACCGCGCGCCTCGTCGGCACCCCGCTCGTGTTCGCGCGCACCCCCGAGGAGCTGGCCGCCGCGCTCGAAGGCGAGCCGCCCGCCCTGGTCATCGTGGACCTCACCACCGACGGCTGGGACTACGACGCGATCTTCGCCGCGCCTGGACGCGCGTGCCCGCCGCTCCGCGTGCTCGGCTACACCACCCACGCGCTGGCGCGGACGACCCAGCCGCTGCACGCGCCGCTGCCGCCGGGTGGTGACCAAGGAAGCGCTGACCCAGGAGCTGCCCGAGCTCCTCCAGCGGGGCCTGCGCCGCGTGACCGCCGCCGAGTTCGTCGCCGAGCTGGACGAGACGCAACCAGGCGCTCCTCCGCCGCCTCGCGCCCGACGCGACCCTCACGCCCGAGGTCGACGGGCAACCTGAACGTCGTCAATCTGCTGAAGGTCGCCCTCAAGAACGAGATCGAGGCCACCGAGATCGCCGCGCGCTGGCTGACGACCACCTCCGACGTCGAGGTGAAGATGGCCTTCGCCCGCCAGGCCGGCGACGAGGCCAAGCACTACCGGATGATCGCCGAGCGCCTGGGCGAGCTCGGCTTCGACGCGCGCGGCTTCGATCCGCTCGCGCAAGGGATACGGGCCCGCTCTTCAGTACCTCGACTCGCTCGACGACCACGGTCGAGCGGGTGGCCGCCGGCCAGTTCACCCGCGAGGCGATCGCGGTGGTCAAGAACCGCCAGTTCATCGAGTTCTGCGACCGCGCGGGCGACCGACTCACCGCGACGCTCTACCGCGAAATCATCGAGCCGGACGAGCGCTTCCACCACCAGCTCGGCCGCTCGCTCCTGCTCAAGCTGGCCACCACGCCGGAGGACGCAGGAGGCGGCGCGCCGGGTCTCCGCGCGCACGCTGGCGCTCGCGGAGGAGCTGCAGGGCGCCGCGCTCCGTACCGCCGGCATCCACCACGCGCCCGGGCTGTTGATGGACGCCGACTCCGTCGCTGGCCGCATTCGCCGTGGCGGTGGATCGCCCGGACGACCAGATCCACCTCGCCCACGCCGCCCTCCTGATCGCGGCCGGTCGACCAGCCCGATCTCGACGTGGCCGCGTACCTCGCGCGCCTCGACCGCGCTGGCCGCGGCGCGCCGGAGCCCGCGCGGCGCGCCGACGATGCTCTCGGACGCCTCCACCGGCTTCGCGAGTACCTCTTCGAGGAGCTCGGCTTCTCGGGGAACCGCGAGGACTACTTCGATCCGCGCAACAGTCACCTGAACGAGGTCCTGAATCGGCGGCTCGGCATCCCGATCACGCTGTCCCTCGTGCTGATCGAGGTCGGCCGCCGCGTCTGGATCTCGAGATGGAGGGCATCGGGCTGCCCGGGCACTTCATCACCGGCGCGCGCATCGCGGGCGAGCAGGTGCTCCTCGACCCCTTCAACCGCGGCGCGCTCCTGACCACGGAGAGCTGCGGGAGCTGGTCAGCCGGGCGCTGGGCCGGCCGGTGCGGCTCGCCGCCGGAGCACTTCGCGCCGGTAGGCAACGCGCCAGTTCCTGACCCGCATGCTCGCCAATCTGAAGGGCGTCTACTGGCGCCGGGAGGCCTGGGACAAGGTGGTCCGGGTGATCGACCGGCTGCTCGTGCTCAACCCGGCCTCGGCGGGGGAGCGGCGCGACCGCGGCGCGGCGTGGAGCAACATGGGCGGCTCGAGCGCGGAGTCGCCGACTGGGAGCAGTACCTGACCGATTTCCCCAACGCGGCGGATCACGAGCAGGTGCGCAACCAGCTCCGGCGCGTCCGCCAGAAGCTGGCGCAGCTGAACTAGCTTCGCAGGGCGAGACGCAGCCGAAGGCGAGACGAGCGAATACATGACCCCGGTGAGCGGAGCGAGCCGAGTACAGGGCGGGCAGAATCTCTACGGCTTCTCGGTCGGCATCCTGATGCTCGACACCCAGTTCCCGCGCATCCCGGGCGACATGGGCAATGCGACCACCTTCGACTTCCCGGTTCGCTACCACCGCGTGACCGGCGCCTCGCCGGACCGGGTGGTCCGCCAGGGCCAGCGGGAGCTGCTGCCCAGCTTCATCGAGGGCGCTCGCTTCCTCGAGCGCGAGGGCGTGCGCGCGGTCACCACCAACTGCGGGTTCCTCGCCAAGTTCCAGACCGAGCTGGCCGCCGCGGTCTCCATCCCGGTATTCACCTCGAGCCTCATGCTGGTGCCGCTGGTGCACCGCATGCTGCCGCGCGGGGCGGTCGGTCGGCATCCTCACCGTAAACGCCTCCGCGCTTGAACGCCGAGCACATGGCGGGGGCGGGGATCGCGCCGGACGTGCCGGTGGTGGTCGCGGGGCTCGAGACCGAGAAGGAGTTCACGCGCGTGATGCTCGACGATCAGCTCACCCTCGACGTGGAGACCGCGCGCCAGGAACACCTCACGGTGACCCGGCGGATGATGGACGCGCATCCCGGAGATCGGCGCCATCGTGCTCGAGTGCACGAACATGCCGCCCTACCGGGCCGACATCCAGGCCCTGACCGGCGTGCCCGTGTTCGACATCACCACGCTGGTCCGCATGGTGCACGAGGCGGTGCGCCACGGGCTGGCCCCGCGTCCCGCCTGATCCCGCTCCCCGCGTGACCCAGACCGCCGACGTCGTCATCATCGGCGCCGGCATCATCGGCGGCTCCATCGCCTTCCACCTCCTCGAGCGTGATCCGCGCCTGCGCGTGGTCGTGCTGGAGAAGGAGGCCGAGCCCGGCACCGGCGCCACCTCGAAGGCAACCGGGGGCGTGCGCTTCCAGTTCTCCACCGAGTCCAACGTACGCCTCACCCAGCTCTCGTACCGCTACTTCACCCACGACCGCGAGATTCTTGGCCGCTCGGTGGACTTCCTCCGCCACGGCTATCTCTTCGTGACGACCGACGCGGCCACGCTCGCGCAGTGCCGCGAGAACGTGGCCCTGCAGCGGAGGCTCGGCGTGGCGAGCGAGCTCCTGGCGCCGTCCGAGATCCAGTCCCATCTGGCCGCCCTCGTGACCGCCGACCTGCTCGGGGGCACCTTCTGCGCCGACGACGGCTCGGCCGATCCGTACTCGTTGCTCTCGGGGTTCCTGGAGGTGGCGCGGAGCCGCGGCCTGCGCCTGCTGACCGGCGCGCCGGTCATCGGCATCGTCAAGGCCGGAGAGCGTGTGATCGGCGTGAAGACGCCCGGCGCGGAATGGTCCGCGCCGATCGTGGTCGACTGCGCGGGACCCCACGCGGACGAGATCGGCGCGCATGGCCGGCGTGGACATCCCGTCGAAGCCCTACCGGCGCCAGGTCATGGTCACCGAGCCGCTGCCGGAGCTGCCGCCTGTCTTTCCCCTGATCGTCGACCTCGATACCGGCTTCTATGTCCACCGGCAGGGGCTGAGCGCGGTGCTGATGGGAGGCACCGACAAGGACATCAAGCCGGGCCACGACACCACCGTCGACTGGGACGCCTTCGACGCGGTCTTCCGCGCGGCCGCTCTTCGGGTGCCGCCGCTGGCCGAGGCCCACGTGATGCGGTCCTACGCGGGGGTGCGCGACCTGACGCCCGACTACCACGGCATTCTCGGCCCGGCCGCGCAGGCGCCCGGCTTTCACGTGGCGTGCGGCTTCTCCGGGCACGGCTTCATGCACTCGCCCGCGATCGGCATCCTGATGACCGAGATGCTCCTTGACGGGCGCGCCCGCAGCATGGATATTGGCGCATTAACCCTCGACCGCTTCGCCGCGGGACGGCTGCGCGCCGAAGCCAACATGTTCTGAGTCGCTCCAACAGGAGGCAGGATCGATGCTGAAACGTTTCGGGCTCGCGGTGATGACTCTGGCCCTGGTCGCGGCGCTCGCGCGGCGGCGCGGCCGCGCAGCAGTCGCTGACGTGGACGGCCGGAGCGGTGGGCGGCGGCTGGTACACGATCTCGGGCGGCATGGCCGAGCTGCTGCGAGAGAAGACCGGCCTCAACATCAAGGTCATCCCGGGCGGCGGCACCCAGAACCCGCTCCTGGTCCAGAAGGGCGACGCCGATCTCGGCATGGGCCTGCCGCCGCTGCTGGGCGCGGCCGTCCGCGGCGAGGACCCGTACCCGGATCAGAAGATGGACAAGCTCCGCGCGGTCGCGGGCAACATGAGCCTCAACACCTTCCACTTCTACGTGGCGGCGGACTCGCCGTTCGCCAAGATGAGCGATGGAGGAGATCTTCAAGACCAAGAAGCCGATGCGCCTGGCCATCTCCAAGCCCGGCTCCTCCGACGTCTGGGTCTTCGAGAAGGTCATGGAGTTCTACGGCTACTGCCAGGCGGGCAAGACCGCGGACTGCTACAAGACCTGGGAGGCGGCGGGCACCAAGTTCTTCCGCGGCTCCTACTCGGAGCAGGCGGGCGCCTTCAAGGACCGCAACGTGGACGGGACCTTCACCTTCCTGGCCCTGCCCGGCGCCTCCATCACCGAGGCCTCGGTCGGACGCGACGCTGAAGATCCTCGCGTTCCCGAAGCCGCTGCTCGAGTACCTCGGCAAGTTCGGGATGGGCGAGGGGACCATCCCGGCCGGGACGTATCCCAAGGCCGCCAACGGCAACGAGCCGGTGGTGTCGGCCACGATGGGCACCACGATCACGGTGTCGACCGCCATGTCGAACGAGATGGCGTACAACATCACGAAGGCGCTGAACGACAACGCGGACCGCGTCCGCAAGATCCACGGCAGCCTGGCCGACTACGAGCCCTCCAAGGGACACCTGTTCCTCGGTGTCGCGCTCCACCCGGGCGCCGAGCGGTACTACAAGGAGAAGGGCTGGCTCAAGTAGTCCGGACGGGCCGGAGGTAGCGAATCAGAAAGCTCGAGGGGTGGGTCGACTGGGCGGCCGGCGCCTACGCGGCGGCGGCCGCGCTGTTCCATCTCTACACCGCGGGCTACGGCATGCTGGAGCCCCGGCTGCAGCGCTCGGTGCACCTGCTGTTCCTGATCCCGCTCGTCTTCGTCGCGTTCCCGTTCAATGCCCGCTCGCCGCGTACCCGGCCGAGCGCCTTCGACTGGCTGTGGGCCGCGCTCACCGCGGTGGGCAGCCTGTACCTGATCTGGGACGCCGACCGCCTCAACCATCGCTGGGAAGGCGCCTCGCCGGTGCTCCCCATCGAGGTCGTCATCGGCTCGTTCATGGCCCTCCTCGTCATCGAGGCCTGCCGCCGATCGCTCTCTCCCTGGATGGCGGTCACCATCTGCGTCTCGCTCGTCTACCTCGGCACCAGCCAGTGGATCCCCGGCCTCTTCAACTTCAAGGGCTACTCGTTCCCGCGGATGGTCGAGTTCGTCTACCTGGCCGGCGACGAGGGCATGTACGGCTTCCTCACCGGCATCTCGTCGAACATCCTCTTCATCTACGTCCTGTTCGCCGCGGTCATGATGAAGGCCGGGGTCGGGGAGTTCGTCATCGACCTGGCGGTTCGGATGGCGGGCTGGGCCCGCGGCGGCCCCGCCAAGATCGCGGTCATCGCCTCCGCCCTCTTCGGCACGATCTCGGGCTCGACGGTGGCCAACGTCTACGCCACCGGCTCGTTCACGATCCCGCTCATGAAGAAGGGCGGCTACACCGCCAAGAACGCGGCCGCCATCGAGGCCATCGCGGGCACCGGCGGGCAGATCATGCCGCCGGTGATGGGCGCGGGCGTGTTCATCATGTCGGAGGTCACCGGGATCTCGTACTTCGAGATCATCAAGGCCGCCGCGATCCCGGCCATCCTCTACTACGTGGGCCTGATGGCGATGGTGCACTTCCTGGCCCTTCGGTACGGCATGCGGCCGGTACCCCGGTCGGAGCTGCCCTCCTGGCGTCCGGTGCTGCGCCGCGGCTACTTCGTCATCCCCTTCGGCCTCATCGTGTACCTGCTGGCCCAGGGCTACTCGCCGACCGGGGCCGCGTTCTACACGATCGTGGTGACCTTCGTCCTCTCCTTCCTCGACCGGAAGACGTGGATGACCCCGCGCCGGTGCTGGGAGGCGCTGACCGAGGCCTCGTTCTCCGCCGCGACCATCGCGGTGGCGCTGGCCGGCTCGGGCATGATCGTGGGCGTGCTGACGCGCACCGGCGCCGCGCTGGCCTTCAGCGGGGTGGTGGTCGAGATGGCGGGCGGCATCCTGCTGGTGGCGATGATCCTCGTCTTCATCGTGGTGTCCGTGCTCGGCACCGGCATCCCCACCACCGCGGCCTACGTCATCGCGGTCACGGTGGGCGCGGCCGCGATGGGCAATCTCGGCGTGAGCCTGCTCGCCGCCCACCTGTTCGTCTTCTACTACGCGGTGCTGTCCGATCTCACGCCGCCCGACGCGGTCACCGCGTTCGCGGCCGCCAACATCGCAGGGGCCGGACATGTTCGCGACCGGGATCGAGGCGTTCCGGCTTGGCATCGCGGGCTTCTTCGTCCCGTTCGCCTTCGTCTACCACCAGGAGCTGCTGCTCCGCGGGAGCTGGCCGCAGATCGTCCTGATGTCGGCCCTGGCCGCGGTCTCCGCGATCGCGCTGGCGTCCTTCGTGGTCGGCCACGCAGCGGGACCCCTCTCGGGCTGGCTGCGCTGGCTGTGCCTCGTGGCGGCCGGTCTGCTGATCGTGCGCACCGGCGCGCTGCAGGCGGTGGGACTGGTCGTCTACGCGGGGATCCTGCTGCTGAGCGCCCGGCAGCGCCGTGACGCGCTCGCGGTCAGCGGCGCCTGAGCCGCGCGACCAGGCCCTCGTCTGCGGGCGGGAACTCGTAGCCGCCCAGCTCCGCCGGCGCCACCCAGGCGATCTCCTGGCCCTCCGCGGCGCGTGGCTCCCCCTCGAGGGCGCAGCGGAAGAAGCGCAGCCGCACCGTCTTCTCGGGATACCGCCACTCGACGTCGTCGAGCAGCTCGCCGACCGAGACCGCCGCGTCCAGCTCCTCGCGGATCTCCCGGATCAGCGCCGCCTCCGCCGTCTCGCCGTCCTGCCGCTTCCCGCCCGGGAACTCCCACAGCCCGCCCAGATGGCTCCTGGCCTGGCGCCGCGCGATGAGGATCCGCCCGCCGCGCTCGATCACCGCCGCCACGACGTCGATCATTCCCTCTCCCCCCTGGGGAGAGGGCAGGGTGACGGGGCCCGCGCTCAGAGGGGCTCGCTCATGAAGCGGTCCAGCCCCCGTCCACCGCCAGCGTGGAGCCGGTGACGTAGCGCGAAGCATCCGACGCCAGGTACAGACACGCCGACGCGATGTCGTCCACGTGCCCCGCGCGCCCGATCGGGATGCGATGCGCCAGCATGTGCCGCCGGAACTCGCTCACGCCCGCGTTGATCGCGGTATCGATCGTCCCCGGCGCCACCACGTTCGACCCGGATGCGGTCGCCGACGAGCTCGACCGCGGCCGCGCGGGCCAGCGCGTTCAGCCCGCCCTTGGAGGCGACGTACGGCGAGAAGAACGGCGCGGCCACGACGCCGAGCGCCGAGCCGATGTGGATGATGCTCCCGCCGCCGCGCTGGCGCATCGGCTCCGTCGCGAGCTTGGTCAGCACGAAGGCGCCGACCAGGTTGATGCGCAGCACCTCCGCGAAGTCGGCCGCCGAGATCTCGGTCAGCGGCGACTGGAGCCGCACCGCCGCCGAGTTGACCACGACGTCCACGCCGCCCCACTCGCTCCGGGCCGCCGCGACCAGCTCGCGCCACGTCGCGCTCGAGCCCCGCGTCGCCCGCGATCGCCATCGCGGTCCCGCCCGCGCTCTGGATCGCGCGCGCGACCTCCCGCAGCGGCTCCGGCCGTCGCCCGAAGACGGCCACGCGCGCGCCCTCCCGCGCGAACCGCTCGCGCGATGGCCCGGCCGATCCCGGTGCCGCCCCCGGCCACGAGGGCCACCTTGCCGTCAAGCGCGCCCACCGGGACTCCCGACCGCGCTGGCCATTCGCCCGATAGGTCGCGCAGAAGCGCTTCATGGGGCAGGGGCGGCAGCGCGGCGCCCGCGCGGTGCACCAGGTCGCGCCGAAGTCCATCAGGGCCTGGTTGTAGTCGTAGGATCGCCGGCGCGGCACGCAGCGCGCCCGGCGAGATCCCACATGGCCTTCTGGCCCCGCAGCTGGGCCAGCCGGCGCGGGCCCAGGAACACGCGCCCGAGCACCCGGCGCACGTTGGTGTCCACGATGGGCACCGCGCGGCCGTACGCGAAGCAGAGCAGGCGCGCCCGCGGTGTAGCGGCCGATGCCGCGCATCCCCCGCAGCGCCCCGGCGTCGTCGGGCAGCCGCCCGCCGTAGCTCGCCACCGCCTCGCGCGCGATCCCGTGCAGGTTGAGCGGGCGGACGTTGTACCCGAGCGGGTACCAGAGGCGCCGGACGTCGTCGGACGCCGAGCCCGCCAGGGCCTCGAGCGTCGGGTAGCGTTCGAGGAACTCGTGGTATTTGGGCACGACCCGCTCCACCTGCGTCTGCTGGAGCATGATCTCCGAGACGAGGATGTGGTACGGGTCCCCGGTGCGGCGCCACGGCAGGTCGCGCCGGTGGCGGCCGTACCACTGCAGCAGGCGGCGGCGGAAGCGCGAGCGGGCCCCGGAATCGGGCGAGGCGGTGGACGGCACGGCGGCCATTGTGTACGAGTCGGCCGGGAGCCGCAAGTTGACAGGCGCCGCAGCCGCGACAACAATGAGCCTCATGCCCGACCTGGCCGCCGAGTACCACGCCGCCCGCCACGGCGCAGCCCTGTTCGACCGCTCCGCGCTCGGAAAAGTCACCGTGACCGGACGCGATCGGCTCGCGTTCCTCCAGGGCATGCTCACCAACGACGTCAAGGGCCTCCAGCCGGGCCAGGGGGTCCCCGCCGCGTTCCTCGACGCTCACGGCAAGGTCACGGTGCTGCTCGGCGTCTACGCGACCGCCGATCAGGTGCTGCTCGAGCTGCCCGCGAGCCTCACCGAGAAGACGCTCCAGACCATCGACCGCTATCTGATCTCGGAGAAGGCCTACTTCGAGTCGGCGGACGACGCGTTCGCCATCCTGTCGGTGCAGGGGCCCGCCGCGCGCACGCCTGCTCGAGGGCGCTGGCCGGTGTCGCCGCTGGACCTCGCGCCCTATGCGCACCTCGAGGTGGCGATCGCCGGGCGCGCCGGTACGCCTGATCAACCGGGCGGAGGGCCCCGCGCCCGGCTTCCACTGCTGGGTGCCCGCCGAGCACGCCGCCACCGTGCGGGCCGCCCTCGAGGCGGCCGGAGCGGTGCCGGCGGGAGACGAGACCCTCGCGGTGCTGCGGATCGAGGCGGGCCAGCCCTGGTATCCCGCCGACGTCGACGACTCCGTGATCCTGCCCGAGACGCGCCTCGACGCGCTGGTGAGCTACACCAAGGGCTGCTACATCGGCCAGGAGACGGTGGCGCGCGTGAAGTATCGCGGCCACGTCAACCGCGCGCTCAGCGGTCTCGTGATCGAGGGCGAGCGGGTTCCCGGCGAGGGAGCACAGGTCACGGTGGACGGCAAGGAGGTCGGCCGCGTCACCTCCGCGGTGCGGTCGATCGCGCTGGGCCGGCCGATCGCGCTCGGCTACGTGCGCCGCGAGCACTTCGAGCCGGGCACCGCGGTGACGGTGGTGGACGGCGCCGGCGAGCAGCCGGCCCGGGTCGCCGCCCTTCCGTTCGTCCAGGCCCCGCAGGCCTGAACGGCCACTGGCGCATGTCCTCCTCGTCCCGCCCCGCGAACCGCCTCGCCTCCGAGACCAGCCCGTACCTGCTCCAGCACGCGCACAACCCGGTGGACTGGTATCCGTGGGGCCCCGAGGCGTTCGATCTGGCCCGGCGCGAGGACCGGCCGGTGCTGCTCTCGGTCGGCTACTCGGCCTGCCACTGGTGTCACGTGATGGAGCGCGAGTCGTTCGAGAACGACGACATCGCGGCGCTCATGAACCGCCTCTTCGTTTCCGTCAAGGTGGATCGCGAGGAGCGGCCCGACGTGGACCAGATCTACATGCAGGCCGTGCAGTCCATGACCGGCCGCGGCGGCTGGCCGATGACCGTGTTCCTCACCCCCGACGGCGTGCCGTTCTACGGCGGCACCTACTTCCCGCCGGTGGACCGTCACGGCATGCCCGCCTTCCCGCGGCTCCTGCAGTCGATCGCCGACGCCTATCACGGCCGCCGCGGCGAGGTGCTCGAGGCCGGCCGGCAGCTCGTCGAGAGCATGCAGCAGTCCGAGCGCCTCACCCGCTCGGCCAGCGTCCTCTCGAAGGACGTCCTGGTGCGGCGCCTACCTGGGCCTCGCCGGCGAGTTCGACGAGCGCGACGGCGGCCTCGGCCAGGCGCCCAAGTTCCCCCAGCCGATGACCTGGGACGCGATCCTGCGCGTGTGGAAGCGGACCGGCGATCCGCGCGCGCTCGAGATGCTCCGCCTCACCCTGACCCGCATGGCCCGCGGCGGCATGTACGACCAGCTCGGCGGCGGCTTCCATCGCTACTCGGTCGACGGGCAGTGGCTGGTGCCGCACTTCGAGAAGATGCTCTACGACAACGCCCAGCTCGCCTCGCTCTACCTCCACGGCTGGCTGGCCACGGGCGACGCCGAGTACCGGCGCGTGACCGAGGAGACGCTCGACTACGTGCTGCGCGAGATGACGCATCGGGCCGGCGGGTTCTACTCGGCCCAGGACGCCGACTCCGAGGGCGTCGAGGGCAAGTTCTTCGTCTGGTCGCCCGAGGAGATCCGCGCGGTGCTGGGCGACGAGTCACTCGCCCGCGCCGCCCTGGCCTACTGGGGCGTGGACGACGGGCCCAACTTCGAGGGCCACAGCATCCTGTTCGTGCCGCGCGAGCCCGCGGCGGTGGCCGAGACGCTCGCGGTGAGCCCCGACGAGCTCGCGGCCCGGATCGCCCGCGCCCGCCAGACGCTCTACGCGCACCGCGAGAAGCGCGTCCACCCGGGGCTCGACGACAAGGTGCTGGCGTCCTGGAACGGTCTGATGCTGGCCGCGCTCGCGGAGGCCGCGTCCGCGCTCGGCCGGCACGACTACCTGGCCGCCGCGGTCCGCAACGCCGAGTTCCTCACCTCGGCGATGCAGCGCGACGGCCGGCTGCTGCGCTCGTGGAAGGACGGCCAGGCCCGGATCACCGGCTACCTCGAGGATCATGCGATGGTCGGCGCAGGTTTCTTCGCGCTCTACGAGGCGACCTTCGACCGGCGCTGGCTCGACGAGTCGCTTCGTCTCGCCGAGGAGACCCTGCGCCTGTTCTGGAACGCGGAGCGCGAGATCTTCTTCGACACCGGCCACGACCAGGAGAGCCTCGTGGTCCGGCCGCGGAACATCTTCGACAACGCGGTGCCGAGCGGCACCTCGGTCACCATCGAGTGGCTCCTGAGGCTCGCGATCGTCACCGGCCAGGAGCGCTACGAGACGATCGCGCTGCAGGCCCTCCGCCCCATGGCCGACGTCATGCAGAAGTACCCGTCCGGCTTCGGCCGCTACCTGTCGGCGCTCGACTTCCACCTAGGACCGGTGGCCGAGGTGGCGCTCGTGTGGCCCGCGGGCGCCGAGCGCGCGGCCACGCCGCTCGCCGAGACGGTGTTCCGCCGCTATCAGCCCAACCGGGTGGTGGTTGGCGCGGTTGCGGGCGCGCCGGGTGCCGAGGGGCTGCCGCTCCTGGCCGATCGCGGCCCGGTGAACGGCAGGCCGACCGCGTACGTGTGCCGCCGCTACGTCTGCCAGCTCCCGGTGACCGAGCCGGACGCGCTCGCGCGACAGCTCGACGCTGGGGTATAATCCGGACGCGTCGCTGGGGGAGGTCTCCTGAGAACCGGGTGCGGCCCGGGACCCCTCGAACCTGCACTGGGTAATTCCAGCGAAGGGAACGCGGCGCGGCACACGACCACTGGACCGCACCCTTTCCTGGAAAGGTGTGCGGTTTTTTCATGACGGTCACCGTCAACGGCAAGCCGATGGAGCTGCCCGAGGGGCTCAGCGTCGAGGATCTCCTCGCGCGCCTCAAGGTCCGCCGCGAATTCACCGCGGTGGCCCTGAACCGCGAGGTCACCCAGCGCGCCCGCTACGCCGAGACAAAGCTCCAGGAAGGCGACAAGCTCGAAATCGTCCACCCCATGGGCGGGGGGTAGTGGCGGGGCGAGGCGCAGCCGAAGGCGAGCCGAGCGGATACATAGAGAAGTCAGGGAGGTCAGCCGGCAGGCGGGGCGACAAGCAGGCCGAGGCGCAGCCGAAGGCGAGCCGAGCGGATAAATAAGGCAGTAAAGAAGTAAAGGGAGGTAGGCCATGTACGACACGTCACTCTGGCTGGGTGGAAAAGAGTTCAAGTCGCGTCTGATCGTCGGGACCGGAAAGTACCCGTCGTTCGAGAATATGCGGGAGGCCATCGAGGCCTCTGGCGCCGAGATCGTCACCGTCGCCGTGCGGCGGGTGAGCCTGCCCGGGCAAGGGGAATCCCTGCTCGACTACGTGGACCCGAAGAAGTACACGCTGCTGCCGAACACCGCCGGCTGCTACACCGCCGACGAGGCGGTCCGCACCTGCTACCTGGCCCGCGAGGCGGGCCTGGGAACCCTGGTCAAGCTGGAGGTCATCGGGGACTCGCGTACCCTGTTCCCCGACGTGCTCGGCCTGCTCGAGGCGACGCGCACGCTGTCCCGCGAGGGCTTCACGGTGCTGCCCTACACCAACGACGACCCGGTGATGGCCAAGAAGCTGGAGGACGCCGGCGCGGCCGCGGTCATGCCGCTCGGCGCCCCGATCGGCTCCGGGCTCGGCATCCGCAACCCGTACAACATCAAGCTGATCCTGGAAGCGGTCACGGTTCCGGTCCTGGTGGACGCGGGCGTTGGCACCGCCTCCGATGCGGCCATCGCGATGGAGCTCGGCTGCGACGGTGTCCTGATGAACACCGCCATCGCCTCGGCCAAGGATCCGGTCGCCATGGCCACCGCCATGCGCCTGGCCATCGAGGCCGGCCGGCTCGCCTTCAAGGCCGGGCGAATGGGCAAGAAGCTCTACGCCACCGCGTCCTCCCCGCTGGAGGGCGTGCCCGAGTGGACCAGCTAGGCTTCTCCCTCTACCTGATCACCGACCGCGCGGCGGCGCCCCGCCCGCCCGCCGACGTGGTGGAGGAGTGCCTGGCCGCGGGCCTGCGCGCCGTGCAGCTCCGCGAGAAAGATCTGGAGGCGCGCGATCTGCTCGCGCTGGCCGACACGCTCCGCGAGGCCACCCGGCGGCACGGGGCGCGTCTCATCGTGAACGACCGGACGGACGTGGCCCTGGCCGCCTCGGCCGACGGCGTCCAGCGCACGCACGCCTCGCTGCCCGTCGCCGCACTCCGTGAGATCACGCCGCCCGGCTTCCTGGTGGGGGCCTCCGTGCACTCGGAGGCGGAAGCGCGGGAGGCCGCCGCGCAGGACGCCGACTTCATCGTCTTCGGGCCGGTCTACGAGACCGCGTCCAAGCGGCGCTACGGGCCGCCGCAGGGCCTGGCCAGGCTCGAAGCGGTTGCCCGTTCGGTAGATCGGCCGGTGCTGGCGGTGGGCGGGCTCACCCCGGAGCGCGTCCCCGAGGTGCTCGGGGCCGGCGCGGCGGGCGTGGCGGTGATCGGCGCGGTCTACGCCGCCGCACGCCCCGCGGACGCCACGAAGGCGTTCCTCGACGCGCTGGGGAGAGCCTGATGGCCGCGCCCGCGGTGGTGGTGGTCGGCGGCGGCATCATCGGCTGCGCGACCGCCGTGGATCTCGCCAAGCGCGGGTGCCGCGTGACGCTATTCGAGCGCGCGAGCCCGGGCGCCGAGGCCTCGAGCGCGGCGGCGGGGCTGCTGGCGCCGCTCGGCCCGGTACCGGAGCCCGGGCCCTTTCACCGTCTGGCGATCGAGAGCTGGCGCCTCTATCCGGGCGTGGCCTCCGAGCTCCGGGCGCTGACCGGGGTGGACGTCGAGCTGATGACCGCGGGCACGCTCTACCCGCTCTACTCGGACCGGGAGATCGAGGCGGCGCGCCTTCGACTGGCCTGGCCGCTGGCCGGGGAGTTCGGCATCGAGATGGTGGAGGGGAGTGACCTGCGCGCGCTCGAGCCTGCGCTCTCCAAGGACGTACGCGCCACCCGGCTCGTCCGCGGCGATCACTGGGTGAACAACCAGCGACTGGTGACCGCCTACGCCGCCGCCGCCGCGGCCCGGGGCGTCACCGTGCGCACCGGCGCCGAGGTGAGCCGCATCCTGATCGAGGGCGGACGCGCCCGCGGGGTGCTCGTGGACGGCGAGACCGTTCACGCCGATGCGGTCCTGCTCGCCGCGGGCGCCTGGTCGGGCCAGCTGGCCACCTCCATCGGCCTCCGGTTGCCGGTGGCGCCGGTGCGCGGCCAGATGCTGGCGGTCAGCAATGTGCCGCCCCTGATCACCCGCGCCGTGCACGGCGACGACATCTACGTCGTGCCGCGGCCGTCGGGCGAGATTCTCATCGGCGCCACCGTGGAGCACGCGGGCTTCCTGCGCGCGGTGACGCCCGACGGCCTCGCCTCCCTCATCGCCGCGGCGGTCGCCCTCGTGCCCGAGGTCGGCCGCCGCTCGGTGACCCGCTCCTGGTGCGGCTTCCGCCCCTGGGTTCCCGACGGCCAGCCGGTGCTCGGCCCGTGGCCGGACGTGGCGGGGCTCTTCGCGGCGACCGCGCACTACCGCAACGGCATCCTGATGGCCCCCATCACCGCGGCGCTCCTGACCCGCTGCATCGTCGACGGCGACACCCCGGCATCGATCACCCCATTCTTGCCCCAGCGCTTCGCACAATAACCACGACACGTAGCCAACAAAGGGTAGCCACGAAACGGTAGCCACGACGCCCCGATGAGCCCCGAACGGGGCGAAGAGGCCTAACCGCAAACCGGAGTGAAAGACCAATGACGACTAAGAAGGACCTCAAAGATTCTGTCTGCAAGGCCATCGACCGGAACGCCGAGCGCATCATCGGCCTGGGCGAGCGCATCCGCCGCCAGCCCGAGCTCGGCTTCAAGGAGTTCAAGACCGCGCGCCTGGCCGAGGAGACGCTGGCCGAGCTCGGGCTCAAGCCGCGGGGCGGCCTCGCGCTCACCGGCGTGCGGGCCGAGGCGGCGGGCGTCAAGGACGGCCCGACCTTCGCGCTGCTGGGCGAGCTGGACGGCCTGGTGGTGGCGGGGCATCCGATCGCCGATCCCGAGACCGGCGCCGCGCACGCCTGCGGCCACAACGCCCAGATGGCGGGTCTCCTCGGCGCCGCGATGGGCCTCTGCGAGGCGCGCGCCTTCGAGCACCTGGCCGGCCGCGTGGTCTTCTTCGCGGTCCCGGCGGAAGAATACGGCGACGTCGAGTGGCGCGTGCAGCAGGCCCGCGCGGGACGCCTCGAGTTCCTCGGCGGCAAGCCCGAGCTGCTCCGCCTCGGCCACTTCGACGACGTCGATCTCGCCATGATGATCCACACCTCGTCGCAGCCCGACATGAAGAAGGCGGGGGTGGCCGCCTCCAACAACGGCTGCCTCGTGAAGACGGTCCGCTACATCGGCCGCGCCTCCCACGCGGGCGGCGCGCCGCACATGGGGATCAACGCGCTCTACGCGGCCAACATCGGCCTCTCCGCGATCAACGCGCTGCGGGAGACCTTCCGCGACGAGGACTCCATCCGCGTGCACCCGATCATCACCCACGGGGGCAGCCAGGTGAACGTGATCCCGGGCGAGGTGCGCCTCGAGACCTACGTCCGCGGCAAGACGGTGGAGGCGATCCTCGAGGCCAACCGTCGGGTGGACCGGGCGCTCCGCGCCGGCGCGCTCGCGCTCGGAGCGCAGGTGGAGATCGAGACGCTCCCCGGCTACCTGCCGCTCTTCAACCACATGGGCATGGCGGAGCAGTTCAAGGCCAACGCGGCCGCGCTCCTGGGCGCCGACCAGGTGATCGAATCGGGCCATCGCAGCGGCTCGACCGACATGGGCGACATCTCTCACGTGATGCCGACCCTCCATCCGTACATGGGCGGGGCCACCGGCGGCGGGCACGGCGCCGACTACGCGATCGCGGACCCGAAGCTCGCCTACGTGGAGCCGGCCAAGCAGCTCGCGCTGATGGCGGTGGACATGCTGTGGGACGACGCGGGCTCGGCGCGCGAGATCCTCAAGGCCTGGAAGCCGCGCATGACCAAGGAGGAGTACCTCGCCTTCCAGCGAGGCACCGCCCGGACCGAGCTCTACGACGGTGGCAGGGACATTTAACCTCATCCCCCTCTCCCCTCAGGGGAGAGGGCAGGGTGAGGGGCGGGACTGAGGGCTCGTCGTGTACGGCAAGTCCCCGGTCGAGTTCCCGCGCCGCGTCGTCTGCCTGAGCGCGGAGCACGTGGAGATCTGCTACGCGCTGGGCGCGGGCGACCGGGTGGTGGGCGTGCCCGGCACCGCGCGGCGGCCCGCGGAGGCGGCGGACAAGCCGCGGGTGGGCGGCTTCACGACCTTTCGCGTCGACCGGATCCTCGCGCTCGAGCCGGACCTGGTCCTCGCGTTCTCGGATCTGCAGGCCGACGTGAGCGCGGAGCTGATCCGGGCCGGGCTGCCCGTCTTCTGTGCGAACCCGCGCTCGGTCGAGGAAGTCATGCGGACGATCCTCACGGTGGGCGGCCTGCTCGGGACCGAGCCCGCCGCGCGCGCCCTCGTGCTCGACATGCGCGACGAGATCACCCAGGTGCGGGAGTTCTCCCGCGTGTGGCCCGACCGGCCGCGCGTGTACTTCGAGGAATGGCCCGAGCCGCTCATCGCGGGCATCCGCTGGGTCTCGGAGCTGATCGAGGCGGCGGGCGGGCGCGACGTGTTCGCGGATCTGCGCGACGGCAAGAGCGCGCGCGAGCGCGTGGTGGATCCCGCCGAGGTGATCCGGCGGGACCCGCAGGTGATCGTCGCCTCGTGGTGCGGCAAGCCGGCCGATCTGGCCGCGATCGCGGCCCGCCCGGGCTGGGATCGGATCAGCGCGGTGCGGGGCCATCGCGTCCACGAGATGGACGGCGCCGACATCCTGAGCCCTGGCCCGTCGCTGCTGACCGGGCTCAGACGGCTGCACGAGCTGGTGCAGGAAGCCCTCGACGCGCGCGACTGACCTCGTCTCGCGCCGGAGGCGCGCGTCGGCAAGACGTGGACACATCTGAGATAATCGAAACAGTCGTATCCGACGTTCCACGGCTGCTAAACATTGGGGGTCCCTTCCGGAGCCGATGCTAGGATGAACCCCCTTGAGACCTCCAAGGAGACGGAAATGCTAGCCCGCCCCGAGCGCTTCTTCGCAGACCGATTCGGCCTCAACGCGGGGACCATGGAGCGGCTGCTCGGCTCGACCCTCTCCGGACGCGTGGACCACGCCGATCTCTTCCTCGAGTACCGGATCAGCGAGGAGCTGGTGCTGGAGGAAGGGTCGGTGAAGAAGGCGGCCCGGCACGTGAGCCAGGGGGCCGGCCTCCGGGCCCAGTCCGGCGAGCGCACCGGCTACGCGCACACCGACGATCTGGCCCTGCCCAATCTCGAGGAAGCCGCACGACAGGCGCGCGCGATCGCGGACCGTTCCTCGACATCGGCGGTGGTGGCGGTGGGCGGCGACGGGCCGCCGCACGATCTCTACACGCTGGCCGAGCCTCCGACCTCGGCCGATCTGGACCGCAAGCTCAAGCTGCTGGGCCGGATGGACGCGGAGGCCCGCGGCCTCGATCCGCGCGTGCGCCAGGTCATCGCGACGCTCGGCAGCGAGGAGGTCGTGGTCATGATCGCGACGCCCTCGGGCTGGACGGTCGGCGACGTGCGCCCGCTCACGCGGCTCAACGTCACGGTGATCGTCGAGGACGGCACGACAGCGCGAGATCGGCAGCTTCGGCGGCGGCGGCCGGGTGGCCTTCGACTTCTTCCTCGAGCAGGACCGCTGGAAGCGCTTCGCCGGTGAGGCGGTGCGCCAGGCCCTCATGAAGCTCGACGCGGTGGACGCGCCCGCCGGCGACGATGACGGTGGTGCTCGGGCCCGGCTGGCCGGGCATCCTGCTCCACGAGGCGGTCGGCCACGGCCTCGAGGGCGACTTCAACCGCAAGAAGACCTCGGCGTTCTCGGGCCGACTCGGCCAGTCGGTGGCCTCGGAGCTGGTCACGGTGGTCGACGACGGCACGATCCCGAACCGCCGCGGCTCGCTCAACGTGGACGACGAGGGCGTGCCCACGCGGCGCAACGTGCTCATCGAGAAGGGCGATCCTTCGCGGCTACCTGCAGGACCGGCTCAACGCGCGGCTCATGGGCATGGAGGTCACCGGCAACGGCCGGCGCGAGTCCTACGCGCATCCCCCGATGCCGCGCATGACCAACACGTTCATGCTCGCGGGCGAGGACGACCCCGCCGACATCATCCGCTCGGTCGCCAAGCGGCCTCTACGCGGTGAACTTCGGCGGCGGCCAGGTCGACATCACCAACGGCAAGTTCGTGTTCTCGGCGAGCGAGGCCTACCTGATCGAGGACGGCCGCGTGACGCGCCCGGTGAAGGGCGCGACGCTGATCGGCAACGGGCCCGAGGCGCTGACGCGGGTCAGCGGGTCGGCCACGATCTCAAGCTCGACGAGGGCGTGGGCACGTGCGGCAAGGACGGACAGTCGGTGCCGGTCGGCGTAGGCCTGCCGACGATCCGCATCGACGGCATGACGGTCGGCGGCACCCAGGTCTGAGCCGCATGCGCGAGCTGCTCGCCGATCTCCTGCAGCAGGCCACGCGCCGGGGCGCCACCGCCGCCGACGCGTTCGTGGTGGCGGACCAGTCGTTCTCGGCGCAGGTGCGCCTCGGCCAGGTGGACACCGTCAAGCACGCGCGCGAGCAGCACATCTCGCTGCGGGTGTTCGTGGGCAAGTCGGTGGCGGCCGCCTCCACGTCCGACCTCTCGCCCGAGTCGGTCGGCGCGGCTGGTGGACGAGGCGGTCTCCCTGGCCCGCATCACCAGTCCGGACGAGATCGCGCGGGCTTGCCGGACGCCGGCGAGCTGGCGCGCCAGGTGCCCGATCTCGACCTGGACGATCCCGCGCGGCCACGACCTCGCGCCCGAGGAGAAGATCGAGCTGGCCCGCCGCTGCGAGGCGGCCGCGCTCGAGGCCGATCCCGCGGATCACCAACTCCGAGGGCGGGCGACTTCTACGACCGCCGGGCGCGCTACGCCTACGCGAACAGCCACGGCTTCGCGGGCGAGTACCGAGACGTCGTCGTTCAGCCTCGCGGTCTCCCCGGTGGCGACCGCAGAACGGCGAGATGCAGCGCGACTACTGGTATCACGTCAGCGCGCAAGCGCGCGCTGCCTCGAGGCGCCCGAGGAGATCGGCCGCATCGCGGCGCGGCGCGCGCTGCGCCGCCTCGGCGCGCGGCAGGTGCCGACCGCCGAGGTGCCGGTGATCTTCGACCCGGACATGGCGGCCGGCCTGCGTGCGCCACGTCGCGGGCGCGGCCGCCGGCCCGTCGCTCTACCGCGGCGCGTCCTTCCTGGTGGGCAAGCTCGGCGAGCGCATCGCGGCGCCCGTCGGTGACCATCGTCGACGACGGCACGCTCCCGGGCGCGCTCGGCTCGCGCCCGTTCGACGGCGAGGGCCTGCCGGTGCGCCGCACCGTGGTGGTCGAGCAGGGCGTGCTGCGCTCCTACCTGCTCGACACCTACAGCGGCCGGAAGCTCGGGCTGCCGTCCACCCACCACGCGGCCCGCGACGGCAGCGGGGTGAGCGTGTCCACCACCAACCTCCACCTCAGGCGGCGGGACCAGGATCCGGCGGACCTGATCCGCAGCGTGAAGAACGGCCTCTACGTCACCGAGCTGATCGGCTTCGGGGTCAACGGGGTCACCGGCGACTACTCGCGCGGGGCGGCCGGCCTCTGGATCGAGAACGGCGAGCTCGCCTACCCGGTCGAGGAGATCACCATCGCGGGCAACCTGCTCGACATGTTCCAGGCGGTCGAGGGCGTCGGCAACGATCTCGTGTTCCGCGACCGCACCTCCGCCCCGACGCTGCTCATCGGCCGGATGACGGTCGCCGGCTCATGATCGTCGACAGCCACTGCCACCTGCACGACCCGGCCTTCGCGGACGTGCGCGGCACCGTCGTCCGCGCCACCGAGCACAACGTGTGGGGCGCGGTCGCGGTCGGCTGCGACCACGGCACCAACGAGCGCACGCTGCAGGCCGCGCTCGAGAACGCCAAGGCGGTGTGGCCCGCGCTCGGCTTTCATCCCGAGTGGAAGCTCACCCGCGAGGACCTGGAAGCGGTGGAGCAGCAGATCCACGCCAACCACGCACGCCTGGTCGCGGTCGGCGAGGTGGGGCTGCCGTGGTACGGCCTGGGCGCGGTAGCCGACGCGGACGCGGTGCGCCGCGAGGCCCGCGAGCGCCTCGAGCGCCTGGTCGACCTGGCCGGCCGCTACGACCTGCCGGTCATCCTCCACGCGCCCCACGGGGCGGCCGCCGACGCGCTCGCGATCCTCAAGCGGCGGGACGTGGACCGCGCGGTGTTCCACTGGCACAAGGCGCTCGCCCGAGGTCACCCGCGAGATCGTGGACGCGGGCTACCTCGTCTCGGTGACGCCGGATCTGATCTACCGCGACCGCGACCGCGAGATGGTCGAGCGCGTGCCGATCGAATCGCTGCTGGTCGAGAGCGACGCGCCCTGGCAGTACCAGGGCGAGTTCGAGAACGTCACCTCGGGACCGTGGCTGGTCGCGCGGGTGGCGGAAGAAGTGGCGAAGATCAAGCGGCTGCCGGTGGACGAGGCGATGTACCAGCTCACCGTCAACACCTGCCGCGTCTTCGACATCGTCTGGGCGTGAGCGAGCTGTGATCAACGCGGCACGACTCAAGGACGAGTTTCTGGAGCTGGTCTCCATCTCGAGCCCTTCCCGCCGCGAGGGCCCGATCGCGCGGCGCCTCGAGACCATCCTCAAGGCCATGGGCGGGAGCGTGGAGGTGGACGGGGCGGGGGAGACGATCGGCGGCGACACCGGCAACCTGCTCGCGCGCTTCCCGGGCAACACGCCGGGAGCTCCGCCCTTCCTGCTTTCGGGCCACATGGACACGGTGGGCCCGGCCGAGGCCATCCACCCGGTGGTGGAGGGCGACGTGATCCGGACCGACGGCACCAGCGTGCTGGGCGGCGACGACAAGGCGGGCGTGGTGGCGATCCTGGAAGCGGTGCGCGTCCTCCGCGAGCGGCGCATCCCCCACGGCGATCTCGAGCTGGTGCTCACGATCTGCGAGGAGAACGGGCTCCTGGGCGCCAAGAACTTCGACACCGCCCGCCTCCGCGCGAAGCGCGGCCTCGTGCTCGACGTGGACGGCGTCTGCGAGCTGATCACGCGGGCGCCCGCGGCCAACCGCATGACCTTCACCGTCCAGGGCCTCGCCGCCCACGCGGGCATCTGCCCGGAGCAGGGGATGAGCGCGATCCGCATCGCGTCGGAAGCGATCGCGGCGATGAAGCTCGGCCGCCTGGACGCGGAGACCACCGCGAACCTCGGTGTCATCCAGGGCGGCCTCGCCGGCAACATCGTGCCCGCCTCGGTGATGGTGCGGGGCGAGACCCGCAGCCTGAGCCTGGAGAAGCTCGCGGCCCAGACCGAGCACATGCGGCGCTGCTTCGACGAGGCGGCGGCCCGGCATCGCGTGCGGGTGGGGGATCGTCAGTACGAGGCGCAGCGTGGAGGCCCAGATCGACCGCCAGTACGGCCGGCTCGACATCCGCGACGAGGCCGCGATCGTCCGCCTGGTGCAGTCCGCGGCGGGCGCGATCGGGCGCACGTGCGCCACGCGGGGCACCGGCGGGGGCTCGGACGCCAACGTCTTCGTGGAGCGCGGCCTCGAGATCGCCAACCTCGCCTGCGGCATGCGCGAGATCCACACCGTGAACGAGTGGGTGGACGTCCGCGATCTCGTGCTCACCGCCGGGCTCCTCGTCGAGACCGTTCGCCTCAACGCCGCGGCCTGATCCGGGCACTTTCGCCGCCCGCCTGGAGTAAGATAGCCGCCTTGACCGAGCCCATCGGAGACCTGAGCCTCGAGCACGCCGCTCCCGCGGCATGGCCTCGCTCCCGCTCCGTGCTCGAGGAGGGCCGGGATCGGCAGGACGTGCTGGCGTGGATAGCGGGCACTCGATGAGCGCTAGCCTCGATCTCGAATCCGCGCTGCCCGACCGGCCGACGATCCTGGTCGTCGAGGACGACCTGCACATCCGCGATGTCCTCTCCGGCCTGCTCGCCGCGCTCGGCTACCGGCTCCTCATCGCCGCCTCCGCCGAGCAGGCGCTCGACGCGCTCAACGTGGTGAGCCCGGACCTCGTGCTCACCGACGTGCATCTGGGCGCCATGAGCGGCATCGAGCTCTGTGCCCGGCTCAAGGCCGATCCGCGCTACGAGCTGATGCCGGTGGTCATCCTCACCGCGGTGGGGGACCTGGAGGCGCGGGTGGCCGGGCTCGCGGCGGGAGCGGACGACTTCTTCACGAAACCGGTGGAGTTCGTGGAGCTGCGCACCCGCCTGGCCGCGCTGCTGCGCGTGCGGCAGCTCCTGAGCCAGCTCGAGCGCGCCGAGGCGGTGATCACCACGCTGGCGCTCACCATCGAGGCGCGCGATCCGTACACCCTCGGCCACTGCGACCGGTTGTCACGCTACGCGGTGGCGGTGGGGGAGGCGCTCGGGCTCGACGCGGAGATGGTGCGCTCCCTCCGCCTGGGCGGCTACCTCCACGATCTCGGCAAGATCTCGGTGCCCGACGGCATCCTGCTCAAGCCCGGCCCGCTCGATCCCATGGAGTACGAGCGGATTCGCGCGCACCCGGGCGCCGGCTCCGACCTCGTCCTCGGCCTGCGCAGCATGGAGCTGGTGCGTCCGATCATGCGCCATCACCACGAGAAGTGGGACGGCTCGGGTTACCCCGACGGACTCAAGGGGGAGGCGATCCCGCTGGGGGCCCGCATCATCTCGGTGGTGGACGTCTTCGACGCGCTACACACCGACCGCCCGTACAAGGCGGCCCTCCCGCGCTCGGAGGCGGTCTCCACCCTGATCCGCGAGGCCGACGCCGGCTACTGGGACCCGCGCGTCGTCGACACCTTCCTCGAGATCCTCCGCCACCACAAGCACGACGCCTGAGGGCGGCGCCGATCTGGGGTCAGGTCTTGAATTACGACATTTGTCCGCGGGAGATGTGTCCTCGCGTGCCGAAAATGTCGTAATTCAAGACCTGACCCCTATTTGAGGTCGGCGGCGACGGAGTCGCCCGCGGTCTTGCCGAAGACGGCGCCCGACATGAGGCCGGTGCCGCCCGGGTAGTTGTGGTAGAAGAGCCCGCCCACCAGCTCGCCCGCCGCGTAGAGGCCCGGGATGGGCCGGTCCCACGTGTCGAGCACCTGGGCGCGCGTGTCCACCCGCAGGCCGCCGAAGGTGAACGTGATCCCGCACGTGACCCCGAAGCCCACGTAGGGCGGGCTGTCGAGCCGCTGCGCCCAGTTGGACTTGGGCGGGCTGATACCGCGCGTGCCCCGGCCGTCGAGCACCGCGGGGTTGAACGGCACCTGGTCCATCACCGCCCCGTTGAACTCGCGCACGGTGCGGGCCAGCCCTTCCGGGTTGATCTCGAGCTTCTTGGCCAGCTCCTCGATGGTGCCCGCCTCGGCCTTGGTGATCTCGCGGATGCGGTACTCCTCGCGCAGCAGCTCCACCGTCTTCTGGTCGAAGATCTGGAAGGCGGCCTCCTGCGGCTGGCGCAGGATCTCGCGCCCGTACTTCGCGTAGGTGTAGTTGCGGAAGTCGGCGCCCTCGTCCACGAAGCGCTCGCCGCGCACGTTGACGATCAGCCCGAGCGGGTACGAGTGCTTCTGGAACATGTCGCCCACGCGCCGATCGCCGAAGGCGGGCGCGTTGAGATCCCACGCCACCGCGTGGCAGGACGACCAGTGGCCGTAGGCCTGCGCCCCGATCTCGAGCGCCATCGCGATGCCCTCGCCCACGTTGTGGCGGGTGCCCCGCACGCGCGCGAGGTCCCAGTTGGGGCCCAGGTAGCGGGTGCGCCACTCGGGGTTGGCCTCGAAGCCGCCCGACGCGATGACCACCGCGCGGCAGGGGATCTCGCTCGAGCCCGTGGCGCTGCGGACCCTGACCCCGGTCACGCGGCCGGATGCGTCCTGGATCAGCTGGTGCCCGGCCATCCCGTAGCGCACCTCGATGCCCACCTTGGCCGCCCGCTCGAAGAGCGCTTCGACCAGGCCCGGCCCGCCGCCCACCGCCTCGAGGTTGAGGCCGCCCCAGAAGTGGTGGCGGTCGCCAACCTTGTAGGACTGCCGGCTGAACATGAGGATCCAGCGGATGCCCTGGGTGCGCATCCACATCACGGTCGGCTTCGAGCGCTGCACCAGGTGCTGGGCCAGGTCGAGATCGGAGCGACCCTCGGTGACGCGCATGATGTCGTCGTAGTACTGGTCCTCGGTGTAGGCGGGGATGGTGATGGTCCGCGCCTCCTCGTCGCTCAGGTCGGGGATGACGTCGCGCCGGAGATCCTCGAGGCCGTGGTGGGCGAAGCGGAACCCGCCCGCGGTGAAGAAGGAGTTGCCGCCCCGCTCGGACTCCGGCGCCTTCTCGAGCACCAGCACCGAGGCTCCGCCCTCGCGCGCGGCGAGCGCCGCGCAGAGAGCCGCATTGCCGCCGCCGATCACCACCACGTCGTGCGCCATCGCGTCGACTACCTCCAGTCGGGCCGGCTCAGCCGAGCCGGGTCAGCAGGACGAGACCGAGCGCCACCCGGTACCATCCGAACGGGACGAAGCTGTGCGTCTGGATCCACCGGAGCAGCCAGCGCACCGCCCCGAAGGCGGTCACCGCGGAGACCAGCGTGCCCAGCGCCAGGAGCCCCCAGTCCGTCGGCGGGCCGGTGGAATGACGGAGAGCCTGCATCATCTCGAGCCCGCCCGCCGAGAGGAGCGTGGGCACGCCGACCAGGAACGAGAACTCGGTCGCGACGGGCCGACTCAGCCCCAGCAGCATGATGAGCAGGATGGTGGCGGCGGAGCGCGACGTACCGGGGAACATCGCGGCGAGCAGCTGCCCCATCGCAACCGCGACCGCCATCGCCCAGCTCACCTGGGAGACGGACGGTCGCGCCCGGAGCGACCATTCCACCGCCAGAATCACGACCCCGCCGATCAGGGTGGCCCAGGCGATGGGCGCGGTCTCCTTCGGCAGGCCGAAGCCGAGCCGCTTGAGGGCAAGCCCGCCCGCGCCGGTGATCACGAAGGCCAGCGCGAGCTTCAGGAGATACGCCGCGCGCCGCCGGCTCGTCCCATCGCCCCAGCAAGTCGCGCAGGCGTCCGCCGAAGGCCAGCAGCACCGCGAGGGCCGCGCCGGACTGGATCGTGATGTTGAAGAGATCGGACTGGCGCGGAAGCCAGCCCGCGTTCTCGACCAGGAGCAGGTGCCCGGTCGAGGAGATGGGCAGGAATTCGGTCACGCCCTCGATGATCCCCAGGATGGTGACGGCCAGCCATGCAGGCACCGGCCGGTCAGCCCACGATCTCTTCGCCGCCGTCGACCCCGATCACGTTGCCGGTGATCCAGTGCGTGTCGGGATGACTCAGCACCACGATGGCGCGGGCCACGTCGTCGGTGGTGGTGAGCCGGCGATGCGGATTGCGCCGCGCGGCCTGCTGGGAGAACTCCTCGTAGTTGGGGATCTTCTGGGCCGCGGGGGTCGCGGTCACCCCGGCGCGGATCGAGTTGGCGGTGACGCCGTGGGGAGCCAGCTCGGCCGCGAGCTGACGGATGTTCGACTCCAGCGCGGCCTTGGCCGCCGAGACCGGCCCGTAGTAGGGCAGCACGCGCGCCCCGCCCGACGAGGTCATCGCGTAGATGCGGCCCCCGCGGCCCATGAGGCCGCGCCCGACCAGCTCCTGCGCCCAGTAGATGAGGCTGTGGGCCATCACGTCGAGCGTCATGTCCATCTGGGCCTTGGTCACCGCCTCCTTGATCGGGTCGGCCACGAAGAGCTTGAGGGTGCCGAAGGCGAGGGAGTGCAGCATGACCCGCACCTGGCCCATCTGGTCGCGCTCGCGGAGCACCCGCTCCATCTCGGTCGCGACCTCCGCGCGCTTCTCCTCGTCGGCCGCATTGACGTTGAAGAAGCGGGCCTCGCGCCCGAGGCTCTTGATCTCGGCGGCCAGGCGCTCGACGTTGGGCAAGGTGGACTTGCGATCGAGATGGACGCCGAACACGTCGAGCCCCGCGCGCGCGAGCGCCAGGCTCGTGGCGGCGCCGAAGCCGGAGGAGGCGCCCAGGATCAGAGCCCAGCCACGCAGCGTGATCGGAGAGGCGTCGGTGGTCATGGCATTCCTCTATGCGAGGGAGAGTCGCCCGTCGGAGCGCGACCCATTCTATCAGAACTCCCCACATGCTACGATGTGGCTCGCCCATGGCGAAAACGGCCGGCATCCTGTTGATCGGCAACGAGATCCTCTCGGGCAAGATCACCGACGCCAACGCCGCCTACCTCTGCCGCGAGCTGCGGGCGCTCGGCGTGGAGGTCCGCCGCATCACCGTCATCCCCGACGAGGTGGACCTCATCGCGGCCGAGGTGCGCGCCTTCAGCTCGGCCTACGACGTGGTGTTCACCTCGGGCGGGGTCGGCCCCACCCACGACGACGTCACGATCGAGGGCGTCGCGCGGGCCCTCGGGGTCCGGGTGGTGCGCGAGCCGCGGCTGGTCCGTGTGCTCGAGGCCTATTTCAAGGGCCGGGGCCAGCTCAACGAGGCCCGGCTCAAGATGGCGGAAGTGCCGGAGGGCGCGGAGCTGACCGCGGACGGCGAGCTCGTGTTCCCCGCGGTGGTGGTGCGGAACATCTACATCCTGCCCGGTGTGCCCGAGATCTTCCGCCAGAAGTTCGACGCGCTCAAGGAGCGCTTCCGCGACACCCCGTTCCATCTCTGCTGCGTCTACGTGAGCATGGGGGAGGGCACGCTCGCCGATCACCTCAACGCGCTGCTCGCCGGCCATCCGGATCTGCTCCTGGGCTCGTATCCCGAGTTCTCCAACCCGGAGTACAAGGTGAAGGTCACGCTGGAGTCCAAGGACCGCGGCTATCTCGACGACGCGGTCACCGACTTCCTGGGCCACCTTCCCCTGGACGCGGTGGTCCGGGTCGACCGGTAGCGCCCGACGCGCCCTCGTCGGGCGACGGCTCTATTCCAACCGGCCGTGAGCATCGCCGGTGCTATCCTAGCTCCGAAGAAGGGGGAATGGCGCCCCAGACATGACCTACCGCCTGAAGAACGACCCGCACTCGAGCCACTCCGTCATCCTGGCGCGACTCGGCGAGGGCCGTGGACGCCGAGCGCTCGACGTGGGCGCGGCCGACGGCTTCCTCGCGGAGCGTCTCACCGCCCAGGGCTGGAGCGTGACCGCGCTCGAGCGTGACCCGGAGCTGGCCGCGCGGGCGCACGGGCGGTGCAAGGAAGTCGTGGTAGCCGACCTGGAGTCGGCGCCGCCGCTCCTGCACGGTCCCTTCGAGGCGATCGTCTACGGCGACGTGCTCGAGCACGTCAGCGATCCGGCCGCGGTGCTGCGGGCGCTCGACGAGACCCTCGCGCCCGGGGGCACCGTGATCGTCTCGGTGCCCAACGTGGCGCACCTCTGGGTGCGTCTGTCCCTCCTCGCCGGCCGCTTCGACTACGCGGACCGCGGCATCCTGGACCGCACCCACCTCCGCTTCTTCACGCGGAGGACCTTCCTCGACCTCCTGCGCTCGGCGGGGCTCCGCGTGGACGAGCTCGCGGTCACGCCGGTGCCGCTCCCGCTCGTGGTGCCGCCGCGCTGGCACGGGCGCCTGCTCTCGGGCGTGCACGCGCTCAGCGCGGGGGCCGCGCGGGGCTGGCCGGGCGGGCTCGCCTACCAGTTCGTCGCGATCTGCCGCGCGGGGAGCGGCTAGATGCCCGGGCCGTCCTCGAAGGGCGCTCCGAAGGTCGTGGTGGTGATGCCCGCGTACAACGCGGGCCGGACGCTTCGCATGACCTACGAGGAATTGCCCAAGGACACCGTCAACCTGGTCATCCTGGTGGACGACGGCTCGACCGACGCCACCCTGGAGGTCGCGCGCGAGCTCGGGCTCGAGATCTTCGTGCACGACCGCAACTACGGCTACGGCGCCAACCAGAAGACCTGTTACACCGAGGCCCTCAAGGCGGGCGCCGACATCGTGGTGATGGTCCACCCCGACTATCAGTACGATCCCACCCTGGTACCCAAGATCATCGCGCCCATCGAGCAGGGGGACGCCGACCTGGTCCTGGGCTCCCGGCTCGCGGGCGGCGGCTCGGCGATCGAGCAGGGGATGCCGTGGTGGAAGTACGTGGCCAACCGGTTCCTGACCGGGGTGGAGAACGTGGCCTTCGGACTCCGGCTGTCGGAGTATCACACCGGGTACCGCGCGTTCAGCCGGGACGCGCTCGACGCGGTCAACTTCCGCATGAACTCGGACGGCTTCGTCTTCGACCAGGAGATCGTCGCCCAGGTGGTGGCCACCGGGTTCCGCATCGCGGAGATCCCGGTGCCGGTCCGGTATTTTCCCGAGGCCTCCTCGGCGAGCTTCGGCGCGTCCTGCGTCTACGGCTTCAAGATCCTCTGGGTGGTCGCGCGCTACCTGCTCCACCGGACCGGGCTCAAGCGCTCCCGCCGGCTCGGCTCCATCGCCGGTCGCTACAGTCGCCTCGGGCGGGCCGGCTCGTCCCCTCCGGCCGACCCCCGGTGACCGTCGCCCGGCTGCTCGACGGCGCGGCCGTCCTGACCGCGACCGGGCTGGGTCTGACGCTCGTATTCTGGACGGGGCGGCGCGAGCACTGGCCCTGGCGGCCCGAGCACTTCTTCCTCCTGCTCCTGGGACTCGTGGCCGTGCGGGTGTGGCTGGCGCCGCGCCCGCTGCCCGCGGTGCGGCCTCGCCGGGCCGTCCTGGTCGGGGTGGCGGCCTACGCGCTCGTGTTCTCGTTCATCACGGTCACCCGCCACCTGACCTTCGCGACCCACGCGCTCGATCTCGGCTACTACGTCCAGCTCGTCTGGAACCTGGCCCGGGGAGCGGGCCCGTACGTGAGCCTGCCCGAGATGCACGCCTGGGGCGACCACCTCTCGCCGATCATGTATCTCCTCGTGCCCGCCTACTGGCTGGTACCGGGCCCGGTGGTCCTGCTCGTGGCGCAGTCGGTCGCCCTGGCGCTGGGCGGCGTCGCGGTGTTCGGCCTGGCCCGGGCGCGGCTCGGCGACGAGCGCCCCGCCGCCGCATTCGCGCTGCTCTACCTGGCCAACCCGTCGCTCCACGGGATCAACGTGCGCGACTTTCACGCGGCCGCGCTCGCGATCCCGCTCCTCCTGGCCGCCTTCTGGGCGGTGGAGGCGGGCCGGCCGCGGCTGGCGCTCCTGCCCGCCGCGCTCACGCTCCTCTGCCGGGAAGACGCCGCGCTCCCGGTCATGGGGCTCGGCGCGTGGATGGCCGTGAGGCACCGGCTCCGCCTCACCGGCACGCTCACCGCCGTCGCCGCGCTGGTTGTGCTCGCAGTGGACGTGCGCTGGATCATCCCGGCCTATCGCGGGGAGTCCTACTCGCATCTCGCGCGCTACACCCACCTCGGCGGCTCGCTGCCCGAGATCATCGCTGAACGCGATCCTGCATCCGCTGCGCCCGCTCGCGACGCTGCTCACCGTCGACCGCGCGGTGTACATCGCCGCGATGCTGGCCCCGCTCGCCTTCCTGCCGCTCCTGGGCGGCTGGGATCTGCTCGGCGTGCTTCCCGCGCTGGCCCAGAACCTTCTCGGCCAGGACCCGGTGCTCTACGGCTTCCGGACCCAGTACCAGTCCTTCGTCCTGCCCTTCGTGATCCTGGCCGCGATCGGCGGCTACGCGCGCCTCGCGAAGCGCCGGGCGGGGGCCTGGCCGGTAGCGGTGCTGGTGGTGGCGATGGTGGCGAGCCTCGCGCTCGCCTCGCGCAGCGTGAACAACCTCGCGATCGCCCGTTTCTGGCCCGTCCCGGAAGCGCGCGCGGCCTACCAGGTGCTGGCACGGGTTCCTCCCGCCGCCGCGGTCTCGGCCCAGGATCCCTACGTGCCGCATCTCAGCCTACGGCCGCTCGTCTTCGTGTTTCCGGTCGGCATCGAGAAGAGCGACTACGTCCTCGTGAATCTCGACAGCTATCCGTGGCGGAACCTGCCCGGCGTGACGCTGACGCGGGACGGGAGCAGCGTGACCATCGCGGTGGGAGGGGTCGAGCGGCGCTACGCGGTGGCGGCCCAGGGCGGCCCGCACCTGCTCCTGCGCCGGCTCTAACCGGGGCGGCGGGTACGCCCGCCCCGCGTCCGGTCAGGGGCACCACCGCTCCGTGTCAGGTCAGCGGGACATAGTCGTACTCGCCGACTCCCTGCAGGACGAGGAAGACCGCGGACGCCTCGCCGCCGTTGGTGACCAGGTGCGGGCGCCCGGCCCGCACCGCGTAGGACTCGCCGGGCTCGAGCCGGACCTCCTCCTTCGGATCGCGCAGGAAGAGGCGCAGGTGCCCTTGCAGGACGTAGAACGTGTCCCGGATGCTCGTGTGGTAGTGCCACGGCACCTGCTGCCGGGGACCGATCTGGAGCTCGGTGATCCGGAACCCGGGCCGCTCGGCGTGGCGCGCGCGGCGCTCGACCTCGTAGAGATGGCTCGCGTCCTTCAGGGAGTCCTTGGCCATGGAGTCCATGCGTTCTCCTTCCCGCGCGGTCACGCGTTCGCCGACGGATCCCCGGCCAGGATGTGGGAGGCGTGGTGGTGGATGACGAGCCACTCTCCGCCGATTCGCTCGAAGATGTTGGTAGCCAGGACCGAGGTGACCGAGATGTTGCCGCGCGACTCGGAGAGGATGTTCTCGGTGCAGGTCACCCAGCCGAAGGCGCCCTCCACGTGCGCGTGGACGTCGGTGATACTGAAGCGCATCTCCTGACTGTTCTTGAAGATGACCTCCCAGGAGTGCCGCACCGCGGCCCAGCCCGCGAGCATGCACCAGCCGGGATGCACGCAGCGCACGTGCTCCTCGTGCGCCCAGATCTCGTCCATCTGCTGGAGATCCAGCGTCTCGAACACGCGGTAGAACCGCGCGTTCGCTTCCTCGACCTCGGCCCGCTCGTGGTCTGAGGTCACCGGCCCACCACCGGGCCATGGGCCACTCCCGTCGGCTTCACGGGGAGGTTCTACCAGATCGACCGCGCGTCGGCAAACGTCGCGGTGGTACGATGAGCGGGCCATGCCCGGGTCGTCCTTCGCCGTCGAAGCGCGTGATCTGACCAAGACCTTCCGCAGCGGATGGTTCCGCCGCCGGGAGACGGCCGCCCTGCGCGGCGCGAGCCTCCAGGTCCCGCGCGGCGCCATCTACGGCCTGCTGGGCCCCAACGGGGCCGGCAAGACCACGCTGCTCTCCATCCTGGCGACGCTGCTGCTACCGGACAGCGGCTCCGCCACGATCCTGGGGCACGACGTCGTCCGCGAGGCCTTCGCGATCCGCCGGCGCCTCAACATGGCGAGCGGCAACGCGTCGTTCGTGTGGAGCCTGCGGCCGGCCGAGGTGCTCGCCTTCTACGGACGGCTCTACGGCCTCCACGGGCGCGCGCTCCGGCACCGCGTCGAGCGAGCTGATCGAGCGCTTCGAGCTGACGTCGCACCTCAAGACCGAGTACAACGAGCTCTCCACCGGGCTCAAGCAGCGCCTCGCCCTCGCCAAGGCGCTCCTCAACGATCCGGAGGTCCTCTTCCTCGACGAGCCGACCCTCGGCCTCGATCCGGACGTGTCGATCCGCATCCGGGCCCAGATCGCGGAGCTGCGCCGGGAGCGGAACACCACCATCATCCTGACCACCCACTACATGCGGGAAGCCGAGGAGCTCTGCGACCGCATCGCCTTCATCAAGGGCGGGCGCATTCTCGCCGAGGGCTCGGCCGACGAGCTCAAGCGGCAGATCCGCATCGGGGACGTGATCGCGCTCCGGCTCGAGCCCGCGGTCCCCGACGGCCTCGCCGAGCCTGCCGGGGGTGCTGGCGGTGCAGCGGCGTGAGGACCGGATCCACTGCACGGTCGACTCCTCGGAGAAGCGGCTGCCCGACATCCTGAAGTGGCTCTGCGACCGCGGCGTGCTCATCCGCGATTGCCAGGTGCGCGAGCCCGAGCTCGAGGAGGTCTTCGTTGAGCTCTCGCGCTGAGGGCCTGGCCGCGGGCGCGGCCGAGTCCTGGGCCGCCGAGTGGGCGCGGCTCACCGCCTTCGCCTACCGCAACCTGATCATGGCCCGGCGGAACGTGTTCTTCGTCTTCGAGCTCACGTTCTGGCCGGGGGTGGCCATGCTCTCGCACGGCCTCCTCACGCGCTTCCTGGACCTGACGCCCGAGATGACCGCGTTCATCCTGGTCGGCACCGTCGCCCTCTCCGCGGTCCAGGTGTGCCAGCTCGACGTCGCCTACGCGGTCCTCTTCGACATCTGGTCGAAGTCCATGAAGCACCAGTTCCTCACCCCGGTGCGCATCCACCACCTGGCGCTCGGCTCCTGGATCGTCGGGGTGGGGCGAGGCGTGATCGTGTGGGCCCTGATGGCGCTGATCGGGGGCCGCGCGTTCGGCTTCGACTTCCTCGGGCCCGGCCCTCTCCGGGTCGCGCTCTTCCTCCTCGGCTGCTTCCTCACCGCGCTCGTGATCGGGCTCCTGGTCTGCGCGCTCGTGCTGCTCTTCGGCACCCGCGCCGAGACGTCCGCGTGGGCGGCGGTGAACTTCTTCGTGATGCTGGGCGGCATCTACTATCCGGTCTCGGTGCTACCGGGCTGGGTCCAGACGATCTCCGCCGCGATCCCGCTGACCTACTTCCTCGACGGCATCCGCGTCGGGTACGGCTTCCCGCCCCAGTTCGCCCATCCCTTCGCCACCGGCTTCGCGCTCTCGCTCCTCTACGCCGTCCTCGCCCACTGGGCGCTCGCCGCCGCGGTCACTCGATCCCGGCGGACCGGCCTCCTGCTCAAGCTCTCGGAGTGAGGCCATGAGGAAGAGGAGCGCCTCGCTCAAGCTCACGATGGAGCGGCCGCCGAAGCGCGTGGTCGCCGGTCTTCAAGATCTGCCCACCACCGCGCTCGCCGAGTTCCTCACCGTCGACTCGGTGATGCGCCACGTGATCCGGCCCCTGTGGGCGCCGATGCCGCGCATCGCGGGCCCGGCCTGCACGGTGCGCACCGTCAAGTACGACAACCTGATGCTCCACACCGCGATCTATCACGCGGAGCCGGGCGACGTCATCGTGGTCCAGGCGGGGGACGATCGGATGGCGGTGGCGGGCGGCAACGTCTGCGCGGTGGCCCAGCGCCGCGGCGTGGCCGGCCTCGTGGTGGACGGCGTGGTCCGCGACGTGGCGGAATCGCGCGGCCGGGGCTTCCCGGTCTTCGCGCGCGGGGTCTCGCCCATCCCGGGACGTCAGGAAGGCCCCGGCGAGATCGGCGGATCCATCACGTGCGGCGGGGTCCGGGTCAACCCGGGGGACGTGCTGGTCGCCGACGACAACGGCATCGTGGTGGTGCCGCGGGCCCGGGCGGAGACGGTGCTCCGGAACGCGCGGGCCCGGGCGGCCGAGACCGCGGCGCAGAGCCTGCCGGAGTGGGAGCGCAAGCACCGCGCGCGGGTGGAGAACACCCTGCGCGCGCACGGCTATCTCGGCTAGAAGCCGATCCCGCGGGCCATCATGGAGGCCACGAACACCATCACCACCACGAGCGCCAGCTCGATGTGGTTCACGGTGTAGAGGCCCCGCGACGCCGCCGTGTCCACCGGGAGCCCGCGTCCGAGCTGCATCCGCCAGCGGATGAAGGTCATCATCGGCCGGACCTCGAGCGCGAGGATCAGCAGGAAAAAGGTCATCTTCGTCCAGAAGAGCGGCGACCGGAGATAGAACTCGGTGCCCTTCTCGAGCCCGGCGAAGGCCCGGAGCAGCCCGGTGACGATCCAGAGCACCGCCGCCACGCCCCAGGCGTTGTCGGCGGCCAGCAGCCGGCGCACCCCGTCGGCGTCGAGCGGCCCCTTGAGCGCGCGGCCCCGCAGGAACACCGCGGGGAGCCCGATGGCCAGGGCGAGCACGTGCAGCGACGAGACCACCGCGGAGATCATGCGTGAAGCGTAGCACGGGCGCCGGACTGCTCGGCCTGCTGCTCCTGGCGGGAGCCTGCGCGCCGCATCCGGGCGCCGACGTGCCCTTCCTCGTGACCCCGCCCGAGGTGGTGGACCGGATGCTCGCGCTGGCCCGCGTGGGGCCGGCCGACGTGGTCTACGACCTGGGCTCGGGCGACGGGCGGCTGGTCATCGCGGCGGCGCGGGACTACCGGGCCCGGGGCGTCGGCATCGAGATCGATCCGAAGCTCGTCGCGCAGAGCCGCGAGCTCGCGCGGCGCGCGGGCGTCGAGACGCGCGTGACCTTCCTCGAGCAGGATCTCTTCCAGGCGGATCTCTCGGCCGCGACCGTGGTCACGATCTACCTGACGCGGGAGGTGAACCTGCGGCTGCGGCCGAAGCTCGAGCGCGAGCTGGCCCCCGGCACCCGCGTCGTCTCCTTCAACTTCGACATGGGCGACTGGGAGCCGACCTCGATGCTCCGGGTGGACATCAGCGGACGCACCACCCCCGTGTACCTCTGGGTGGTGAAGCCCCGCTGAGGCGGGCGGCTAGCGGCTGAGGAACTTCCGGACCGCTCCCGCGATGCCGTCGGCGTCGAGGCCGTGCTTGGCGTAGAGGCCCTTGTAGTCGCCGGACTCCCCGAACGTCGTCACCCCGATCCGCTTCATCGGCGTGGGCATCACCTCGCCGAGCAGCTCGGCGACGGCGCTGCCCAGGCCGCCGTGGATGCTGTGGTCCTCCACCGTCATCACGTGGCCGGTGCGGCCCGCCGAGCGGAGGATGGCCGCCTCGTCGAGCGGCTTGATGGTCGCGACGTTGATGACCTCGGCCTGGATCCCGTCGGCCGCGAGCTTCTTGGCGGCCTCGAGCGCGTTCCAGACCGGGCCGCCGGTGGCGAGCAGCGTGACGTCGTGTCCCGGACGCAGCACGTCGGCCCGGCCGAACTGGAAGCGGTAGGCCGCGTCGTGCACCGGCTCGAGGTTCTGTCGGGTGAGCCGCAGGTAGATCGGGCCCGGATGCTCCACCGCGTAGGCGACCGCCTGCTTCGTCTCGAGCTCGTCGGCGGGCTGCACGATCGGGATGTTCGGCAGCGCCCGCAGGCAGGCGATGTCCTCCAGGCCCATCTGGGTGTAGCCGTCCTCGCCGATCGCCACGCCCACGTGGGTGCCGACCAGCTTGACCGGGGCGTCGGTGTAGGCGACCGAGACCCGGATCGTCTCGAAGCGGCCGACCAGGAAGCAGGCGAAGGAGCACGCGAAGGGCACGTGGCCGGCGAGGGCGAGGCCCGCGGCCACCCCGATCATGCCGGATTCGGCGATGCCGAGATTGAACGCGCGCGCCGGGTACTTCTTGGCGAAGCCCGCGGTCATGGTGGACTTGGACAGATCCGCGTCGAGCGTGACGATCCTCTGGTCCTTGGCGCCCAGCTCGATCAGCGTCTCTCCGAACGCGGCCCGCGAGGCCTTGGCCGCCATCACTTCTTCCCCAGGGCGGACAGCTCCGCGATGATCGGCTCGGCCCATCCCGGGGTGGGGCTCCCCGTGATCTCCTGGATCGCCCGCACCGCTTCCTCGGGCTTGGGCGCCTTGCCGTGCCACTCCGGATCGTTCTCCATGAACGACACGCCCTTCCCCTTGATCGTGTGGGCCACGATGAACGTGGGGCCGCCCTTGGTGGCCTCCGCCTGGTCGAGCGCCTTGTCCACCTGGGCGATGTCGTGGCCGTTGACCTCGAGCACCGGCCAGCCGAAGGCCTTGAGCTTGTCGGTCACCGGCTCGAGGTCGAGGATCTTCTTCACGAAGCTGTCGAGCTGGATGCCGTTGTAGTCGAGGATCACGCAGAGATTGTCCAGGTGATGGTCGGGCGCGCCGAGCTTCGGCGCGGACATGAGGCTCTCCCACACCTGGCCTTCCTGGATCTCGCCGTCGCCCACCACGCAGTAGACCCGCGCGCCCTTGCCTCCGAGCTTGAGCCCGAGCGCCATGCCCATCGCCACCGACAGGCCCTGCCCGAGCGAGCCGGTCGCGGCCTCGATGCCGGGCAGCATCACGCGGTCGGGATGCCCCTGGAGCGGGCTGCCGAGCTTGCGCAGGGTGATCAGGCGGTCCATCGGGAAGTAGCCCGCGCGGGCCATGCAGTAGTACTGGGCCGGCACGCAGTGGCCCTTGGAGAGCACGAAGCGGTCGCGGTCTTCCCACCCGGGACGCTTGGGGTCGTAGCGCATGCGGTTGAAGAAGAGGGTGGTGAGGATGTCGATGGCCGAGAGCGAGCCCCCGGGATGTCCCGACCCCGCGTGGGTGAGCATCCGGATGATCTGCGCCCGCCCCTCGCGGGCGATGGACTCGAGCTTCGCCAGGTCCGGATTCGCCATCAGTCCAATCCCTCCATGAAGCCTGCGATCGCATCCACGTGCACGCCGCTCACCGCGATCGCGGGAGCGTACACGACCTCGTCGGCCGCCCACAGCGGCGTGCCGCGCGCGTCCTTGGTGGTCCCGACGACGGCCTGCAGCACGCGCGTCACGTTGTCGTTGATCCGGATCGTGTTCGCCTTCAGCGGTCCCGCGATCCGGCCGTCGCGGATGATAAAGGAATCACCCACCACCGTACAAGTGAAGTCACCGGCCCGCAACCCGTTGATCGGGTACGTGTACCAGATGCGGCCCACGTAGAGTCCGTCGCGCACCCGCGCGGCGAGATCCGCGAGCGACACCGGATCCGCGCCCTCCACGATGACGTTGGACGCCGACGTGCCCGGCGTGCCCTCGAAGGAGCGGCCGGAGCCGCCGTCTCCGCGGAAGCCGTTGCGCGGCGTGAGCGCGGCCGCCGCCGCAACCGGATCCATTCCGAGCTTCTCGCGCGCGGCCGGATCGTGGAGCAGCCGCTGGGTGTCGTACCAGTGGCTCAGCAGCCCGACGAGCACCCCGTCCTTGATCAGGTCGGTGCGCCCGGTGGGCAGTCCCTCGCAGGTGATGCCGCGCGACCCGGCCAGCCCCGGCATCGCGCCGTGGTCGTAGATGCTCAGCGCCGGCGCCGCGACGACGCGGCCGAGCCGGCCCAGGAACGGCGTGCTGGAAGAGTAGAACGAGCCGGCCTGGCAGGAGGGGACGATCAGGTTGTTGCACAGGTCGGCCACCGGCTGCGGCCCGAAGATGACCGTGTAGTCGCCCGATGGCACCCGCTCGCCGTCCATCGCGGCCACCGCGTTGCCCGCCGCCTCGCCGCCGGCCTCGTCGGTGAAGTGCTCGAGCCGCGTCGTGATGGACCACCCGGAGCCCTTGGCGTCGCGCGCCTCCACCATGCCGGTCGCGGAGGCCGACATGAACGCGGAGTCGTCGGCCTGGGGCTCGGGCATCGCGCTGGAGGCGATCGCCACGCGCGACTGGAGAATGCTCACGTCGCCGCCCAGGATGAGCCCGAGCCGCTTGAGTCCCGCTTCGTCCGGCGAAAGGTCGGCGAGCCGGGACGACGCCATGAAGGCGCGCAGCCCGCCGGTGATCACCTTCCAGCCCGCCTCCACCAGCTCGGCGTCCTCCACGTTCATGAGCCGTGGGTCGTGATAGGCGGTGAGGGCCTGCGGCGCGCCGCCGGAGCGCGGCAGGGAGCGGAACTCGGGATCGTGGACCGCGGCCTGGCGCGCCTTCGCGAGCGCCCGCAGCGCGCCCTCCGGCGTGAGGTCACTGGGCTCCGAGCCGAAGCCGATCAGGGGCGCCCGTCGGGCCCGTCGAACACCGCCTGGACCCCGAGGCCCGCCATCTCGGTGGACTTGGGCTCCTCCACGCCGTTGCAGGGGATGTGCGAGGTGTAGTTCAGCCGGGTGAACAGCGAGCGGTTGAAGGCGGCGAAGACCTCGACCTCACGCACCCCGGGTGCGGCGCCGAGGCGGGCGAGCGCCTCCCGGACCGCCCGCGCGAGATCCACGCGGGTCAGGCTCCGCCGGTCACGACCGCGCGGCTGCGCAGGGTGGGGCCGCCGTTGCCGAGCTTGCGCGTCTGCATGGGCTGGCCCTTGCCGCAATTGGGAATGGGGTAGAGCCGGAAGTCGCGCCCCACGCCGTCCACGTGCATCAGGAAATCGCGGCTGTCCGCCATGATGCCCCCGTCGCGGTAGAGCCGGCCGATCTGGCCGCGGTGGATCTCGTAGACCTTGCGCGCGGTGATGCGAAAGTTCTCGCGGCTCTCCGCGATGGACGGCGTCCGGTGGCCGACCAGGAAGTAGCCGTGGTCGATCTCCTTGATGAGCTCCGCCGGGTCCTGGTCTCCGCCCGCGAACACGGTCGACGACATGCGGACCAGCGGCACCAGCGAGGCGTCGGTGGCCTTCCAGTGCCCGTTGGGATCGCCGCCGAAGATCGCCGCGGTCTGCCGGCTGTTCATGAAGCCGGTGAAGACTCCGCGATCGATGTGGACGACCCGACGTGCCGGCGTCCCCTCGTGATCGTAGGCGTAGTGGCCGTAGCCGGGCAGGGACGGATCCGAGAACGCGCTGACCAGGGGTGAGGCGATGCGTCGGCCGAGCTGGGTGTCGTCGAGGCCGCGCAGCAGCCAGGAGCGTCCGGCGTACGCGGTCTCCATCTTGAGCCCGCGATCGAGCTCGACCGGGTGGCCCACGATCTCGTGGGAGAGCAGGGTGTTGTAGTGCGGATCGGTGACGACCGGCACCTCGCCCTCGGGGGCCGCGAGCGCGGGCGCGGCGGCCAGCTCCACCGCGTCGCCGGCGAGCGCGAGGGCGAATTCCGGGAAGGGCGGGAACTCGATCAGCGGCTCGGCCACCCCCCGGGTGAGGATCTCCCAGCCGCGCTGGTGGCCGAGCACGTCGTAGATCTCCTGGCTGTTGTCGGCCCCGGTCGCCACCACGTAGCACATGCCCTGGGTGAGGGCGAACGACTGGTCGATGACCGCCCCCTCGGTGGAGACGAAGAGCTCGCGGCTCAGCTGGGTCATCGTGGAGACGTAGTTGTAGGAGGCGCTCGCGTGGAAGCCGGCGACGCGCCGGGACACGTCGGTGGTGAGGCGCTGCATGTCGTCGAGCGCGACCGATCGAGGGTCGACCTCGAAGACGGCCGGGACCACCGCCTGGCGCACCGGAACCGGATGCAGGCGCGTGTCGGCGAGTGCGTCACCGAGGGCGCCGAACTTGCCCTTCACCTCCGCCTTCATCTCCGCGTTGGCCATCGCGCGCCGGTAGGCGGCGAGCAGACCCTCGCGCAGCAGCCGGGCCAGGTGCGGGACATCCGCCGCGCCGAGCCCGCGGCCGAAGTAGCCCGGCGCGGTCATGCGGCGCCCCGCGAGGACGCGGATCCCGAGGGCGAAGGCGTAGTCGTCGCCGGAGGACTTGGCCTCCCCGTTCTCCGCGCCCGCGAACTTGCCCTCGCTGATCTCGAGCCGCACGTCGGCGTAGTGGAGATCCGCGAGGGCCCGGGCCTGGGTGGTGACCAGGTCCCGCACCATCGGGGTGACGCTCTCGATCAGCCGGGTCTCGATGCCGTGGGGCATGGGCTCAGGCCAGCGCGAACGGCTCGACGGACACGCGATCCCCCGCCGCCACGTCGCCGCGCTCCTCCTCGATCACCACGAAGCAGTTGGCCAGCGTCATCGAGGTGAGGATGCCGGAGCCCTGGGGCCCGGTGATGCGCACCTCCCAGCGGTCGCCGTGATACGAGAGGATCCCGCGCTTGAACTCCCGGCGGCCCGGCTTCTTGCTCATCGGCTCCATCGCCACCGCGTGGAACCGGGGAGGGAAGAGCTCCCTCCGCCCCGCGAGCTTCCACAGCGCGGGGCGCACGAAGAGGTGAAACGTGAGCATCGAGGCCACCGGATTACCGGGCAGGCCGAAGAAGAGGGCCGCCCCGATCCGGCCCACCGCGAGCGGGCGGCCGGGCTGCATCGCGACCTGCCAGAAGTCGATCCCGCCCGCGTCCTGGAGCACCGCCTTCACCAGATCGTGATCGCCCACCGACACGCCGCCCGAGGTGATCACCACGTCCGCGGTGGCCGCCGCGGTCCGCAGGCGCGCGTGCAGCACCTCGTAGAGATCGGGGACGATGCCGTGATCGGTGGTCTGCCCGCCCGCGGCGTGGACGAGACCGTGCAGGGAGAAGCGGTTCGAGTCGAAGATCTGGCCGGGCTTGCGCGCGTCGCCGGGCTCGGCGACCTCGTCGCCAGTCGAGAGGATCGCCACGCGCGGCCGCTGGTGCACCAGGAGCTGCGGGAGCCCGAGCGAGGCGGCGACCCCCAGCTCCTGCGGGCGCAGCACGGTGCCCGCGGTCAGCACCACCGAGCCGGCCCGCACGTCCTCGCCGCGGTGACGCACGTTGACGCCGGCGGGGCTGGCGCCGATGCGCACCGAGCCCCCGCTCCGCTCCACGATCTCCTGCGGGTACACCGTGCCGGCGCCCGCCGGCATCGGCGCGCCGGTCATGATGCGGAGCGCCTCGCCGGGCGCGATCGTGCCGTCGAAGACCGCGCCCGCCGCGAGCTCGGCCACCACGGTGAGCTCGCGGGTCCCGCTCGCGGGTATGTCCTCCGAGCGGACCGCGTAGCCGTCCACCGCGGAGTTGGCGGTGGGCGGCACGTCGAAGGCGGCGCAGACGTCCTCCGCGAGCACGCGGCCCAGGCAGGCCCCCACCGCGGCCACCTCGGGCGGCGCGATCCGGGTCACCTGCGCGAGGACGTGGGCCTGCGCATCGGCGACGGAAATCATGACGCGCGCATTATACCGTGCGCCCCGCGCGCCCGCCCGCATCCCCGTCGCGCGATGCGCGTGCTAGGATACGCGCCGATGGCGTCGTCATGCCCGCAATGCGGCTGGTCGCCGGCCGACGGCACGCACTGTCCGCGCTGTGGCGTGGACGTGGCCCGCTACCGCGCCGAGCTGGCCGCGGCGAGCGCCTTGCCCACACCGGCGGCCGGGCCGACCGCGCCGGTCCCGGTCGCCCCCAGCGCCTCGCCCGCCTACGCGACGGACGCGCCGCGCGCTACCACGATCGAGGCGCCCCCGGTCCCGCCTCCGACCGCCCCGCGCCTCACCCATCCCGCCGGCTTCTGGGGCCGCGTGGCGGCCCTGCTCCTCGACCTGGTCCTGGTGATGGTCGCGGAGATGACGTTCAACTTCGTCATCTGGGCGCTCACCGACGACCGGCTGGCCGCAGCGGCCTCGCGCGCGTTCCGCTTCCTGGCGAGCCCCTGCTACTTCGTGTTCCTGCACTGGGCGCGCGGGCAGACTCTCGGCAAGATGCTCTTCCGCATCCGCGTCGTCATGGTCGACGGCTCCCCGTTGCCGTTCGGGCGCTCCGTGCTTCGCCATCTCGGCTCCTGGCTCTCCGCCGCCATCCTCGGCATCGGCTACCTGTTCGTCGCCTTCCGTGCCGACAAGCGCGGGCTGCACGATCTCATCGCGGGCACCCGCGTCGAACACGTCACCTGAAGGAGGCATCCCGTGCCGACCTGCCCGATGTGCCGCGCCCCGCACGCTCTCCTCGGCCGAGCCCGCCCCCTGACCGCGTTGCGCCGGGCGCCCGCCCGGCTGGCGCGCGCGCTCCGTCGGGTCGCGCGCGGGCTGGTGGCCCGCCGGCCCGGGCGAGGGGAGTGGGCGGTGGCCGAGGTGCTGAGCCACCTGGCCGACGCGGAGATCGCGCTCGCGTTCCGGATCCGCAAGATCGCGGCCGAGCCGCGTCAGGTGCTGGTCGCGTGGGACCAGGACCGCTGGGCGGATGGGGGCGGCTACCGGCGCACGCCGCCGGGCGAGGCGCTCGCCACGTTCGTCGCGCTGCGACGCTCGAACCTCGCCTACGTCGGCCGCCTCCGCGCGGCGCAGAAGGCGCAGCACGGGCGGCACCCGGAGTACGGCCGCCTCACGATCCCGCAGCTTCTCGACCACTGGGCCGAGCACGACCTGAACCACCTCGCCCAGATCCGCGCTGCGCACCGGCGCCTCTCGAGCCGGCGCGCCCGCCGACGGTGACGCGGCCGCTGCCCTTGCCCCTGCGTAACCGGCTCGCCGATCTCATCCTCGACGCGCTCCACGACAGCGCCGCGCGGCGCGGGCTCGAGGCGGTCGCCGCGGTGTGCGCCGATCCGGGCGCGCTCGATCCCGCCGCGCCGCCCCCCGAGGGCTTTCCCGCCGAGCTCTTCGATCGCCGGCCCGACGGCTGGCGCATCCGCCCGGGCTTCGGTCCCCACGCCGCCGCATTCGGCGAGCGCGCGGCCCGCGCCGCGCGCGCCCTCGCAGGCCGGCCGCTCGCGGCCCCGGATCCGTCGCGGCCGACGGGGCTGGCGGAAGCGGCCACCCTGTTCGAGGCCGGCCTCTACTTCGAGACCCACGAGGTACTGGAGCCGTTCTGGATGCGCGCCGAGGGTGCGGAGCGCGAGGCTCTGCAGGGCCTCATCCAGGTCGCGGTCGGCTTCCAGCACCTGGCGAACGGCAATCTCGAGGGCGCGCGCGCGCTCCTGCACGACGGCGCGACCAAGCTCGCGGGCCACCGGCTGGACGGCCGGGATACGAGCGCGTTCGCGACCGCGGTGGCCCGGTGCCTCGGCGAGATCCTGGCCCTCGGCGCGGAGGCGCCCGCGCGGTTCGACTGGAGCCGGGTGCCCCGCTTCCCGGCGGAGGACTGAGCGGCGTGGCGCGCCTGCACGCGCTGTCCGACGCGAGCGAGGTTGCGCGACGGCGCAAGCTGCTTCCCCCGGGACGGCTGCTCGAGGCCTGGCCCGATCTCTACACCGCGGGTCAGGCCTGGGTGGGCGACGAGGCCCGCGCGCTTCTGGAATCCGCCGGCGGCACGCTGCCCATCGTGCTCTCGGTGGACGCGGCGGCGGTGCCGGTCTACTACGGCCCTCGCCTCTCGGACGTGGAGTCGCTGCCGCTCGAGGAATCGCTGCGGGCGCGCGTGCTCTCCGCGCGCGGCATCGCGGTGGCCTGGATCACCTACGATCAGTTCGGCGAGCGCACCGTGTACGAGCCGACCGGCCCCGCGGATCCCATCTTCTACCTGCGGCGGCCCGGCGGCGCCGCCGCGCACATCTGGCGCCTCTTCCGGACGAAACCGGAAGCCCGCGTCTACATGGCCGAGTACTACGGCCGCGACTCCGAGGGACGGGGCTGGGCCGAGAGCTTGCCCGCGGAGACGTTCGACGAACTGCTCGCGCGCGAGAAGCCGCGGGGCTGATCGCCACACCGAAAGGAGTCAGGCGATGGATCTCGGGCTCAAGGGCAAGACGGCGCTGGTCACCGGCGGCAGCAAGGGCATCGGCCGTGCGGTCGCGCGATCGCTCGCCGCGGAGGGCGCGCGCGTGATGATCTGCTCCCGGGACGCGGGCACCCTCGCGCAGGCCGCCCTGGACGTCGAGCGCGCGACGGGCGGCCGGGTCGAGACCGTCGCGGCGGACCTGAGCCGGCACGACGAGGTCGTGCGGGTGGCGAAGGACGCGGTGATGCGTCTCGGCCGCCTCGACATCCTCGTGAACAACGCGGGCGCGATCAAGGGCGGCGATTTCCTCTCCACGCCCGACGAGGAGTGGCTCGAGGGATGGAGCCTCAAGCTCCTCGGCTACATCCGCATGGCCCGTGAGGTGCTTCCGATCATGCAGCGGCAGGGCGGTGGCCGCATCGTCAACGTGGTCGGCGCCGCCGCGCGCAATCCCGCCGTCACCTATATGATGGGCGGCACCGCCAACGCCGCGCTGATCAACTTCACCAAGGCGCTCTCCGACCTCGCCGTGAAGTCGAACGTGCTGGTCACCGGTGTCTCGCCGGGCCCGGTGAAGACCGAGCGGTGGGACAGCCTGATGCAGCAGCAGGCGAAGGCGGCCGGTCAGGACGCGGAGCACTACGTAAAGGAACGTAGTCAGGAATTTCCACTCGGCCGCATCGCGCTGCCCGAGGAAGTGGCCGACGTCGTGTGCTTCCTCGCGTCCGAGCGCGCCTCGTACCTCACCGGGATCACCATCACCGTGGACGGCGGCATCACGCGCGGGGTGTATCTCTGAGCAAGTTTTGTTGCGCTGAAGCGCTGGCCGAGTAAGGGCATAACGTAGTGAAATAAGGAACATTCTGCCGCAAGATTCGCTTGACAGGTGGTAGGACCATCAGTAGGGTATCGCCACGCTGCGGGCCCGCCTGGCGAGACCCGCGAGCGGATGGCTTTCCTTGACGCCGCTGGCGAGCCGGGAGGGAGTCTACTCGGTCCTGATCGCGGCAGGAGGTTTCGCAATGCCTGCAAAGCTTTTCGTCGGCAATCTCTCCTTCCAGGCGACAGAAGAAGACCTGCGTGAGCTGTTCCAGCAGGCCGGGACGGTCGAGTCCGTCCGCATTGTTACCGATCAGTTCACCGGCAGGCCCCGGGGCTTCGGCTTCGTCGAGATGGCGACCAAGGAAGAGCTCGCCAAGGCCATCGAGATGCTAAATGGCCGACTCTTCAGGGATCGTAACCTCGTCGTGGACGAGGCGCGGCCCCAGCCCCAGCGCACCGGCGGCGGGGGTGGTGGCGGACCTCGGGGTGGTGGCGGTGGTGGCCGGCCCGGCGGAGGCGGCGGAGGCGGCTGGCGGCGATAGCAGACTTCGGCCCCGGGGATCCACGTAGGCTCCCCGGGGTTTTTTCTAGGATTGTACTACTCGTCATGTGGAGAGTAACATGGGCAGTATATGGATAACCCGCGGCCGGCTCCGGGCTTCGTCAAGCGTCTCGGCGGAGTCGTCGACAATCGCCGGGGCGTGACGTTCCAGGCGCTCAAGTCGGAGAACTTGCTGAACCGCCTCACCGGCGAGAGCATGCCTTTCGGCTTCACCGTGAACCCGTTTCGCGGGTGCGAGCTGGGGTGCCGGTACTGCTATGCCCGTCCCACGCACGAGTACCTCGGACACGGAGATCCCGAAGAGTTCGAGGAGCGCATCTACGTCAAGGAGGCGGGCAACACCCGACTGCTGAGCAGCCTGATCCGCGCCCGCGACACCGGGCAGGAGATCGCCATCGGCACCGCGACCGATCCCTACCAGCCGGCGGAAGCGCGCTTCGCGGTGACCCGCGGCGTGCTCGAGGTGATGGCGCGCGTCCCCGGGCTCCGCATCGGCCTCACCACCAAGTCCACCGGCGTCCTGCGCGATCGCGAGCTCCTGGCCCGCATCGCGCGCGCCTCGGACCTGTGGGTGAACGTCTCGCTGATCTCGCTCGACGCCGCGCTCCTCCGGCAGATCGAGCCCCGGGCGCCCCGGCCGGATCTGCGACTCGAGGCGATGCGGACGCTCTCCGCCGACGGCATTCGCGCGCGCCTCTTCCTCATGCCGGTGCTGCCCCTGCTGACCGACGGCGACGCGGGCCTGCGCGAGCTGCTCGCCGCCGCCCTCGCGGCGGGCGCGCGCGAGGCGATCTCCCAGGCGCTCTTCCTGCGAACCGAGATGACCTGGCGATTCTTCCTCGAGTTCGTGCAGCGGGAGGTCCCGTGGGCGCTCGCGCGTTATCGCGCGCTCTATCCGGTCCCCGGCAATGCCCCGCGCGCCTACCGCGAGGACATCGAGCGCCGGGTGGCGCGGCTCGCCGCGGAGGTCGGCTTTCCCGCCCGCACCCGGGACGATCGAGTGCGCGCGGAAGCGCCCGCGCGACCGCGTCAGCTCTCGCTCGTCTGGTGAAGGCGCGTCAGTCGAAGAGGCTGCCCTGCACGGGGGCGGCGGGCGCGGGCTCGGGCTCGGCCTCCACGACGGGCGCGAGGCCGTCCTGCTCGATCAGCGGCCGGAACTTCTCGTAGAGCTCCTGCAGCTTGGCCACGTAGTAGGCGGTGTTCTCGTCGGGCGCGGAGGGGCTCCACTCGGCCGCGAGCTTGGCCGCCTCGTTGACCGAGACCCGCTTCGAATCGCCCGTCACATAGTAGGAGACCTGGTCGCCCGGCTGGTACGTCCGGCTCGAGCCCTGGGCCAGCTCGTAGGCCGCGCCCACGTTGCGAGCGCCCGCCTGCAGCTTCTGGCGATACGCCCCGAGGGATTCCTGCAGGGTCTCCGTCTTCATGAACTGCTTCAGCGGCACGCGGTGGGCCCGGAAGTCCTCCTCCCAGCGATGCGCCAGGGCCGGGATCTCGGTCCCGGCGGCCGGTGAGGAGGAGGCGGAACATTTCCTCCATCCAGAGCCGCTGGAAGAGCTCGATGCCGCGCGAGCGCAGGCCGGAGCCCTTGATCAGGAGCTTGCCGCGCTCGTCGAGGACCACGTAGTTCTTCATCTTGTAGCTGAGCATCGCCACGTACCGGCCGTCGAGCTCGAGCTGGATCCCTTCCGGGAGGATCGCCGACAGCTCGCCCACCAGCCGCTCTTCCGAGACCGCGGCGGCGCGGGAGGCGTCCGGCGCGGGCGGGACGAAGTAGATGCCGTCGGTGTCCACCTCGATCACGGTGGCGCCCAGCTCGCCGAGCCGGTCGAGCAGGGCCTGCACGAGCCGGCGGCCCTCGCCGGTCACGCGGTTGGCCACGTCGAAGTCGTTCCAGTGCCCCTGCGAGAAGGCGAGGTAGCCGTAGAAGGAGTTGATGAAGATCTTGAAGGTCTGCTGGAGCGCGTTCAGGAAGATCCGGTCCTCCGGCGCGGCCGCGTCGCGGGCCAGCCGCTTGGCCGAGACGCGGAACTCGCGGAGGTCGCGGAGCAGGGAGGCGGAGACCCCGAGCCGGTCGGAGGCCGGGAACAACCCCTGGCCGAGCATCAGCGACGGGTAGAGCGAGGTCACGTCCACGTGCAGGACGTCGCGGGCCACGCCCTGCTGGAACATCGCGGTGTAGCCGCCCGCGACGCCCCGGCCCTGGCCGGGAGCGGGCACCGCCTGGCGGCGATGCAGGTACTCCCGCATCAGCAGCGCGTCGATCTTGGTCGCGTTGCCGCGCAGCACGGTGGTCTGGTAGTCGAAGGGCAGGGCCTGGGCCTGCACGAAGTAGGGCGGCGACAGGATGGCCGAGATCGCCAGGGTCTCCAGCACGTCGTCGCGCGCGTAGGCCATGAGCCGCGCGGGGTCCTCCACGAAGATGCGCGGGATCTCCTCGGCCGGGAGATACGTCCGGTCGGGCGCGGCCACCCCGAAGTGCCGCGCCACGTCCTTGAGGCCGTAGGACTCGAGGTCGCGCGCGCCCACGTCGTAGAGCTGGGCCAGGATCCACGTGTCCACGATGTGGCGGCCGGCCACCCCGTAGCGCCGGTAGCCGATCGCGCGCTCCGCGACCTGCATGCGGGAGGGATAGCCGCGCAGCACGGAGCCGTCGCGGCCCCACGCGAGCGGCACGCGGTGCCGGCGGGCTCGCGCCTCCAGGTACTCCAGATCGAAGCGGAAGATGTTGTGGCCTTCCAGCACGTCGGGATCGCGCTCGCGGAGGATGCGCGAGCACTCGGCCAGGAGCTGCGCCTCGGACATGCTCGGCCCCCGACAGCACGGCCGAGAACCCGGTGGAGTCGGCCATCGCGATCGCGATGATGCGGTCGGACTCGCGCGCCGCGTTCGGGAACTCGAACCCGGGCGCGGTGGTGACCTCGATGTCGAGCGCCATGCGCCGCAGGTCGCCGAAGGCCATGCCGAGGAACGACGTCTTCCCGGATCGCAGCAGGAACTGGTGCACCGGATCGTTGAGGAACCGGTACGGGGCCGCGGGCGCTCCCGCGCTCTGGCCGGAGACGCGCAGGCAATGGTCGCGAACTCGGAGGGCCTGCGACCAGGACGGGCACTCCGCGAGCCAGCGGTAGACGCCGTCGCCGTCGAGCGGGGTCACCTCCACGTCGCCCTTGAGCTCCTTGAGGAGCTCCGGATCGGCCAGGAGCAGGAACGGCCGGAAGGGCTCGTCGGTGGTGGTGACGACGCCTTCACGCCGGGAGTAGACCGTGACGTGGCTGTCGGCGGGGCGGTAGGCGAGCAGGCCACCGGCCGGGTCGTGGCCGAAGAGCAGGGGATTGTCGTAGAACGGCAGCGGGATCGAGGTCAATTGAGCAGGCCGCGGAGCCGGTGCAGCTCCTTCCGGGCGATCACGTACCGCGGCTCGATCGCCAGCGCGCCCTCGAGCTCCCGGATGGCGGCGAGGATCTCGTGACGCTTGATGTGGATGCGCGCCAGGTTGAAGTACGGATAGTGGCGCGGCTCGTAGCGGGTCGCCTGCTTCGCGCGCTCGAGCCAGGTCACCGCTTCCTCCTCACGCCCGAGCTCGATCAGGTAGGCGCCGATGTCGTTGTAGGGGTTCCCGAAGTCCGGGTCCACCGCGATCGCGATCTTGCACTGGGCGATCGCGTCGTCGGGCCGCCCCTGATGGCTGTACGCCCACCCGAGGAAGGTGTGGGCCTCCGCGGTCGGATGCAGCGTGATGGACCGCTGGTAGTGCGCCACCGCCTCCTCGAGGCGTCCCTGCATCTGGGCCTCGTAGCCCTGCTGGAAATGTCGCTGCGCTTCCGCGCGCGTCTCCCTCGACGGCTCGTCGCTCATCGGCCCGACTCGTTCGCCCCCCGGATGGCCTGGATCCCCTCCGGGGGGCATTCTACCCCAGGGCCTGCGGGCGCGGCGGCGCGCGGTCTCCTGATATCCTTGCCCCGTGCACCGGCTCGCGGCGGCGGTGATGGCGGCGACTCTCCTCGCGGGCTGCGCCGCGTCCAGCGCACGCCAGACCGTCCGCTTTCCCAACATCACACCCGGCGCCCCGCTGACGATCACCGCAACGCTCGTTCGGCCCACCGGCCCCGGCCCGTTTCCGGCGGTGGTGCAGCTCCACGGCTGCGCCGGCATCGAGGCGCAGTCATTCCGCTGGGCGCGCTGGCTGGCCGAGCGGGGCTACGTGGCCCTGGTCGTGGACAGCCTCGGGCCGCGGGGCGAGAAGGGCGACTGCCGCTCGGGACCGGACGATCCGCCGATCAGCGCGCGCTTCGACGACACGTTCGGCGCCCTGCGCTATCTGCAATCGCTCCCCGAGGTCCGGGCGGACCGGGTGGCGGCGATCGGCTGGTCGCAGGGCGCGGTCTATTCCATGGCGACGATCAACGGCCCGAGTCTGGAGCGCGCCCGGCGCCGAGGCGTCACGCTGCCGGCCACCGGGTTCGCGGCGGCCATCGGAGTCTATCCGGACTGCTCCTCGCTGGTTAAGGAGCAGGTGGTCCGGCCGCTGCTGGTGCTCATCGGGGAGGCCGACGACTGGACCCCGGCGGTCCATTGCCGGGAGATGGTCGACGCCATGCGCGGCCGCGGCGCCGACGCCACCATCGTGGTCTACCCGGGCGCCTATCACTACTTCGACGTGGAGGGGCAGCGACACGAGGTGCTGGCCCAGGTGGAGAACCACTTCCGCCCCGGCGGCCTCGGCGCCACCGTCTCGTACCAGGCAGACGCCGCCGCGGACGCCCATCGCCAGGTCGAGCAGTTCCTGGCGCGCCACCTCAGATAGCCGCTCCCGCGTTGCACGCGCCGGGCCGCGCATGCTAGCGTGATCCGGCACTCATTTCATGGACGCGTCGGTCGAGATCGTCAAGCATCTGCTCGGCTCGGTGGTGCACATTCACGCCGAGGTTCCCTCGAACCATCCCTCCACCCGCATCCTGGGCGACGAGCGGATGGGCACCGGGACGGTGGTGGATCCCGCCGGGCTCATCCTCACCGTGAACTACGTGATCATGGGCGCCGAGACCATCCAGGTGACCCTGGGACGAGGCCGGGCCCTGAAGGCCGAGATCGTCGCCCAGGACTTCGAGATCGGGCTGGCCCTGCTGCGCGTGAAGCGGCAGGGCCTCCAGGCCGTCTCGATCGGGAACTCCGACTTGCTCGCGCGCGGGGAGCCCGTCTTCGCGATCGGCTCCACCGGCCCCCGCGAGCGCCGGGTGGCCGGGGGGCTCGTGACCCATCTCGGAGAGTTCGAGGCCTACTGGGAGTATCTGCTGGATCGCGGGATCGTCTCGAGCGCCTCCAATCCCGGCTTCGGAGGCGGGCCGCTCTTCACGCTGAGCGGGCAGATGATGGGCGTCGTCTCCCTGAACCTGAACGAGATCGCGCGCTGCTCGCTCGCCATCCCGGGCGAGTACTACCGCCGTAACCAGCAGGAGTTCATGCGCTTCGGCCGCGTGGTGAGCCGGCCCCAGCGGGCCTGGCTGGGCGTCTTCGCCCACGTGCTGGAGGAGGGCGTGGTGGTCGCGGGCCTCGTGCCGAACGGGCCGGGCGCCCGCTCCGGCATCCAGGAGGGCGACGTCATCGTCTCGCTGAACGCCCAGGAGGTGCCGACGCGCAAGGAGCTCTATCTCTCGCTCTGGAAGCACGCGCCGGGCGAGAAGATGACCCTCGAGGTCATGCGCGACAACGAGGTTCGCCGGCTGTCGGTGACCGGCGGCGACCGCGCCGAGTTCTACAAGCAGACATCCTGATTCACGCAGGCCGACAAAGGGGGCCCCATGGATCTGGGCATCAAGGGCAAGACCGCCCTCGTGGTGGCGGCGAGCAAGGGCATGGGCAAGGCGAGCGCGCTGGGGCTCGCCGCCGAGGGCGCGCGGGTCGTGATGTGCGCGCGCGGCGAGGCGGCGCTGAACGACGCGGCGGCCGAGGTGAAGCGGCAGACCGGCGCGGAGGTGCTCGCGCTCACCGCCGACGCGAGCCGGGCCGCCGACATCTCGAAGGTCGTGGCGGAGGCCAACCGGGCCTTCGGCGGCGTGGACATCCTGGTGGCCAACGTGGGCGGGCCGCCCCCCGGCCCCTTCGAGAGCATGACCGACGAGCACTGGACCCGAGCCTTCGAGCAGGTCCACCTGTCGACCGTTCGCTTCATCAGAGACGTCCTGCCGCACATGAAGAAGGCGGGCTGGGGCCGGATCCTGGCGATCCAGTCGAGCTCGGTGAAGCAGCCGGTGGATGGCCTCGTCCTCTCCAACGGCATCCGCCCCGGCATCGCGGGCCTGTTCAAGACGCTGGCGGGGGACCTGGCCAAGGACAACATCACGGTCAACCTGGTGCTGCCGGGTCGCATCCTGACCGACCGCTTCATCGAGCACCAGACCGATCGCGCCAAGCGCGCCGGCATCACGATGGACCAGCAGATGGCGCTCTCCTCCGCGGACATCCCGATGGGGCGGATCGGCACCCCGGAGGAGTTCGCGGCGATGGTGGTCTTCCTCGCCTCCGCGCGCGCGTCCTACATCACGGGCACCGCGGTACAGGTGGACGGTGGCCTGATCCGGAGCGTCGTGTAGGCGCGGGCTGGTGATCGGGGCCCTCAGAACCGCGGCCGCGAACTTCCGCGCCCGCCGCGGGATGTTCCTGGCGTCCGGGCTCGCCTTCAACTTCATGGTGGGCCTCATCCCGCTCCTCTTCTTCTTCGTCTCGGTCGCGGGCTTCGTGCTGAGCCGCCGCACCGTGATGGACGCGGTCCTCAACCACCTCTCCGCGATCGTCCCGGTGTACAAGAGCGAGCTCCACGAAGCGGTCGCGGCCATCATCCGGCGGCGGCGGCTGTCCGGCCTCCTCGGCACTGCGGTGCTGCTTCTCTTCGCCAGCCAGCTCTTCAACTCGATCCGGGTGGTCCTGAGCGACATCTTCGGGTTCCGGGGCGGCCCCGGCTTCCTGCGCGGCATGCTGCGGGACATGGTGATGGTGGTGGCGATGGGCGTGCTGTTCCTCGGCAGCCTCGTCATCAGCGACGTCTTCGGCTGGCTCCGGATCCTGCTCTTCCAGACGATGGGCATCCCGACCCACTGGATACGCTCCTGGTCGCTCGTGCTGGCCCTGGCCCTCAGCACCGCCTTCTTCTTCGTCCCGTATCGCTACTTCCCGCACCGGCGGGTCCCGGTCGGCGCGGCGCTCGCGGGCTCGCTGCTCGCCGCGGTGCTCTGGGAGGCGGCCAAGCAGCTCTTCCGCTGGTACATCCTGTCGTTCGGCGTCTACGATCAGGTCTACGGCCCGCTCGGCGTCCTGGTGGCGCTGGCGATGTTCGCCTACTACTCGGGCGTGGTCTTCATCCTGGGCGCGGAGTTCACCGCCGCCCTGATGCGGACCAGCCGCGGCTGAACTGTGCTAGGGTGATGCGGTCATGGCCGACCCTCTGCGCCCGCCGCTGCACGGCGTGCGGGTCCTCGAGCTGGCCCACCTGATCGCGGGGCCGATCTGCGGCATGTATCTCGCCGACATGGGCGCCGACGTGGTCAAGGTGGAGTCGCGGGAGGCTCCCGACGCCGGCCGGTCCGTCTATCCCAGAGCGGTCCGCAACGGCGAGGGCGTGCTGCACCTCACGGTCAACCGCAACAAGCGCGGAATCTGCCTGGACGTCAAGCAGCCGGAGGGTCGCCTGGCCTTCCGCCGGCTCGCCGCGTGGGCGGACGTCATCATCGAGGGCTTCCGCGGCGGCGTGGCGGAGCGGCTGGGCATCGACTACGACTCGATCAAGGGCGCCAACCCGCGGCTCATCTACTGCTCGATCTCCGCGTTCGGCCCCGACGGACCCTGGAGCGAGAAGCCCGGCCTCGACTCGCTGGCCCAGGCCCTGGGCGGCCTGATGGCCATCACCGGCGAGCCCGACGGCGGCCCGGTGCTGTGCGGCGCGCCGGTGGCGGACACGCTGGGCGGCATGCTCGCGATCCAGGGCATCCTGACCGCGCTCATCGCGCGCGCCGCGAACGGGCAGGGGCAGCGGGTGGACGCCTCGCTCCTCAACGGCATGCTCTTCGCCCACACCGCGCGTCTCTCCGTGTTCCACGAGACCGGCGAGACGCTGCCGCGCTACGGAAGCGGCCATCCCGAGATCGTGCCCTACCAGGCCTTCCAGGCGACGGACGGCTGGCTCTTCGTGGCCGCGTGGGTGGAGCGTCTGTGGCTACCGTTCTGCAAGGCGGTCGGCATGGATGCGCTCGGCTCCGATCCCCGGTTCGCCACGCGAAAGGATCGCCTCACCCACCGCGGCGAGCTCGAGACGATCCTCGCCCCGGTGTTCCGCGCGCGCCCGGTGGCCCACTGGATGGAGGTCCTCGAGCAGGCCGACGTGCTCTGCGCGCCGGTCAACGACTACCCCATGCTGGTCCGCCACCCGCAGGTGAGGGCCACCGGATTCATCACCGAGCAGCAGCATCCGCGGGCGGGCACGTTCAAGACGGTGGCGACCCCGGTGAAGCTCGAGAAGACCCCGGGGACCATCCGGACGCCGGCCCCCCTGCTCGGCGAGCACAGCCGCGACGTCCTCGCCGAGGCCGGCTTCACCGCCGCGGAGATCGACTCCCTCGCCGCGCGCAAGATCATCTGATGGGCGAGGTGCAGCCGAAGGCGAGCCGAGCGAATACAAGAGAGGTTAGTGATGGGCGAGGTGCAGCCGAAGGCGAGCCGAGCGAATACAAAGAGAGGTTAGTGATGGGCGAGGTGCAGCCGAAGGCGAGCCGAGCGAATACAAGAGAGGTTAGTGATGGGCGAGGTGCAGCCGAAGGCGAGCCGAGCGAATACAAGAGAGGTTAGTGATGGGCGAGGTGCAGCCGAAGGCGAGCCGAGCGAATACAAGAGAGGTTAGGAGGTTTTGGTCATGATGCTCAAGGACAAGGTCGCGGTGGTGACGGGCGCGGCGCGCGGCATCGGCCGCGAGATCTCACTGCTCATGGCGAAGCACGGGGCCAAGGTGGTGGTGAACGACTACGGCGGAAGCTCGGACGGCAGCGGGGGACGCGCGCGGCCCGGCCGACGACGTGGTCAACGAGATCAAGGGGCAGGGCGGCCAGGCCGCGGCCAGCTACGACTCGGTGGCGAGCATGGCGGGCGGCCAGCGCATCGTCCAGACCGCGCTCGACCACTTCGGCCACGTGGACGTCGTGGTCAACAACGCGGGCATCCTCCGCGATCGCATGATCTTCAACATGACCGAGGAGGAGTGGGACGGCGTGATCGACACGCATCTCAAGGGCACCTTCGCGGTGACCCGGCGCCGCGGTCCCGCACATGCGGGAGCGGAAATGGGGCCGCATCATCAACATGACGTCCACCTCGGGGCTGGTCGGCAATATCGGCCAGGCCAACTACGCGGCGGCCAAGCTGGGCATCGTGGGCTTCACCAAGGTGGTGGCGCTGGACATGGCGCGCTACAACGTGACCGCCAACTGCATCTCGCCGTTCGCCTGGACCCGCATGATCGGCACCATCCCCACCGAGACCGAGGCCCAGAAAGCCCGCGTCGAGAAGATCAAGAAGATGGGGCCCGAGCACATCGCCCCGGTCGCGGTGTTCCTGGCCAGCGACGAGGCCAAGGAGATCTCGGGCCAGGTCTTCGGAGTGCGCGGCAAGGAGGTCATGCTGTTCGGCCACATGCGGCCGCTGCGGAGCATCCACCACGATCTGGGGTGGACGCCGGAGCGGCTGGCCGCGATGTTCCCCGGCACGCTCAAGCACCACCTGGCGCCGCTCGACACCTCGGGGCAGTTCTTCAACTACGACCCGATGGTCTGAGCGGAGCGCCCGCGGAGGCGATGCGCCGCGCGTCGACGGCTCTGGGGCTCGGCCTGGGCCTCCTGCTGGTCGGTGGGCTGGCCGCCCCCGCCGCCACGGAGCCGGGCCTGCTCGTCACGGTGGGCGAGGTGACCGACACCAGCGCGGTGGTGTGGGTGCGCGGCATCAGCTGGGGCGAGGTCACGGTGCGCTACGAGCCGATCCGCTCCGCGCGGGACGCCGAGGGGAGCCCGCCCGCGGGCGCCCGCGGCGAGATCCGGGTCGAGCCGAGCCGCCACCTGACCGGCAAGCTCCTGCTCCAGCCCCTCGAGCCGGGCACCCGCTACCGCTACACCGCGGCCCAGAACACGGCCGAGACCACCGGCGAGTTCGTCACCGCGCCCGGCGCCGAACGACGCACGGCCGGTGCGCTTCTCGTGGAGCGGCGATCTCGGCAGCCGCGGCCACTGCCGCAAACCGGGCGACGGCTACCCGATCTTCCGAACCCTCGCGAGCGTACCCTCCGATTTCTTCCTGTTCGTCGGCGACACCATCTACGCCGACCAGCTGTGCGGCGGGGTGGCTGCACGAGCCCGGCTACGACTTCGTGGCCCGGCGCCTCGCCGACTTCTGGGCCAAGCACCGCTACAATCGCGAGGACCCCGCGGTGCAGGCCTACTTCCGGCGCGCCTCGGTCTACGCGATCTGGGACGATCACGAGGTCCGGGACAACTTCTCCGGCCCCGCCGAGCCCTTGACGGACGCGGGCCGCCGCGCGTTCATCGACTACTTCCCGGTGCGGCCGCCGCGCGAGGAGCCGGGCCGCCTCTACCGCCAGTTCCGCTGGGGCGCGCTGCTCGAGGTGTTCATCCTCGACGCCCGGCAGTACCGCAGCCCCAACACCGCGCCCGACGGACCCGGCAAGACCATGCTCGGTCCCGCACAGCGCCGCTGGCTGATGGACGCGGTCGCCGGCTCCACCGCGGTCTGGAAGGTGGTGGTGTCGAGCGTGCCCCTCTCGGTCCCCACCGGCGGCCGCGCGCACGACTCCTGGAGCAATGCCAATGCCCGCGGCGTGCCGGAGGAGCACGGCACCGGCTTCGCGCTGGAGCGTGACGCCATCCTGCGCACGCTGCGCCAGCGGGGCGTGAAGAACCTGGTGGTGCTCGCCTCCGACGTGCGCCACGCCGAGCTGATCCGCCACCACCCCGCTCCCGACTGGTCCTTCCACGAGTTCATCGCGGGCCCACTGTCGGCCACCCCGGGCAAGCCGCACCCGCTCGACGCCGCGCTCGCCCCGCGCTCGCTCTGGAGCCTGGGCGGGGTCGCCAACTTCGGCGACGTCGCGATCGACACGACCGGTCTCACGGTGCGCATCGTGGACGCGCTCGGTCAGACCCGCTTCTCCCACACCGTGGGCGCCGAGTAGCCTACCGGTTCACGAGGTAGATCCCGACCGCGATGAGCACCGCGGCGGCGCCCAGGCTGGCGCTGAGCGGATCGCCCAGCAGGGCCCAGCCCGCGAGCACGCCCAGGAGCGGCGTCCAGAAGAGATGCGGCGCGAGGTCCGAGGCCGGGTAGCGCCGCAGCAGCCAGAACCACGCCAGGTACGACGCGAACGCGACGACGACGGCCTGGTAGGCAAGGGCGGCCACCACCGGCACGGTCGGCGCGACCACGCCGGGCTCGCGCAGCGCGACCGACCCGCCGATCAGCCCCACGCTCGAGAGCGCGAGCTGATAGAAGAGCATCCGCGGCGGGGCGATCGGCACGCGCCCGCCCCTCTTGATGACCACGGTGGTGGCGCCCCAGAGGAACCCGGCGCCCAGCTCCAGCAGATCGCCGAACAGCTCGCGCCGCGAGGGCAGGTAGAGCGCGTCCGCGCAGGCCAGGCACAGGCCCGCGAACGCCAGCACCAGCCCGGCGGTGCGCCGCCGGGTCAGGCGCTCCCCGGGGATGTAGCGGTGGGCCCCCAGCGCCACGAAGAACGGAGCCGAGTAGAGGAAGATCACGCTGCGCGACGCGGTGGTGTAGGCCAGGCCCCAGTACATGAGGGCGACCTCGGCCGCGAACATTACCCCGATGAGCAGCCCGAAGGCCCCGGTGCCGTCGCGGCGGAAGAGCGCCTCGCCGCGCAGCCGGCACCAGAGCCAGACGAGCCCCGCGGCCACCAGCGAGCGCAGCCCCGCCCCCAGCAGGGGCGAGACGCCCGCAACGCTTACCTTGATTGCCACCTGGTTCAGGCCCCAGACCAGGCAGCAGAGGAGCAGGAGGGCGACCGGCAGGGCGCCCAGGCGCCCGGGCCGACTCACGCGCGCGTAGCCCGCCGCCACCAGATCGCGAGGAGCGCGAGCCCCGTGCCAAGGCTGAGCGCGCCGCCGGCCCACTCGGCCGCCCCCGCGCGATGCTCGAGCTCCACCGACGAGAGGGACGCGGCGAGCGCCACCGCGAGGAGTCCTTGCTCGTCGCGCCGGACTGCCAGCGGCGCGCCCGCCCCCGTGGCCACCCAGAGGGGTGAGTACGCGATCGGCAGCGACACCCAGCCCGGCGAGGCGGAGGCGACGGCGATGCGCCAGCGCTGCGGCCCTATCGGCACGGGCTCGACCACGGGATCGGTCAGCGCGAACAGCCTGAACGAGCCTATGCGGGAGAGGCTCTTAACTCGTGGGTTATCCGAAAGAAACCCGATCTTCGCCATGTCCTCTTCCTGCGCGACCACCAGGCCGATCCCAAGGCTCCGCGCCAGCCGGTCGAACTGCTCGGGCGCGAGCTCTCCGAGTGGACGACCGAACAGGCTCCGGCCATCGAGCTGCTCGGCCAGCCTCGTGATGGGACGTGGTGCCGCCGAGCCCGTGTAGACCAGCCCGGCCACCGGCGATGGATGGGTGAAGGTGCCGCCGACGATCGCCCGCCCGGCCCGGAGCGGGGTGAGCGCGGTGAGATGCGAGTGAGGCCGCCACCACTCCGGCCGCCAGTCGAGGGGCGCGGCGGAGCGGACGAACAGCACGCGGCCGGGCGGGCCCTCCCGAACCGCGTTCCACAGCGCCTCCATCCGGAGCCCGCGGATGACCTCCTGCTCCCGGGGCCATTCGCGCGGCCGCGGCCAGAGCGTGAGCCCGGGCTCCTCCGGGCCCCACGCCAGCGGCACGCACACCGCCAGCGCGACCACCGAGGCGACCGCCGGACGCGCGCGCCCGGCGGCGAGCGAGGCGAATCCCGCCGCGCCGCCCAGCACGAGCCCGAGGTACAGGCCGTCCGCGAGCCGATCCGGCGGGAGCCACGCCAGGCCGAGCGGCTCCGCGACGAGAGCGTCGAGCGCGATCACAATGAGCATGGCCGGCGCCAGACCCAGCAGCCACCGCGCATCGCGGAGAACGGGCAGCGCGCGCCCGCGCCATGCCCCGCGCCATGAGATGACGGTCAGGATCGCCAGCGCGAGCAGCACCGGCTGCGAGACGAGCCGGCGGCCGAGCGCGAGCGGCGTCGCGTCGGACCAGGCGAGCGGCAGGGCCATGCGCAGGTGCGCCAGCAGCGGCAGAAGCCAGATCGCGGCCAGCCCGAGCCCGGCGGCGAGGATCAGCGCGGCCAGGCCGACGCGAGCTCGGCGCGGCGCTCCGTGGAGAGCGGCCAGCGCCAGCAGCACGGCGGCGGCGGGCGCGTGAGCCGGATGCAGCAGGACGACCGCGGCGACGAGCCCGGCGCCCGCGAGCGGCGGGCGGGTCGCGCCCTGGGCCCAGCGCAGCAGGCAGAGCGCGAGCAGCGGCAGCACGCCCCAGCCCAGACGCGCCGCGACCAGGCCCCAGCGCAGGCCCTCCTCGACACCGCTCCGTGAACCCGCCGACAGCGTCAGCGCCACGAAGGCGCCGGGAAGCGCGAGCCACGGATCACCGAGCGCACGGCGAAGCAGCGCGTACACCGCCACCCCTGGGAGGAGCCAGGCGATCCAGAGGAGGACCTGGTAGACCGCCGCCAGGTCGAGGGCGCCGTCCGCGGCCAGATGGATCAGCGCGCCGAGCCAGGAGAAGCCGGGCGGGTAGTACTGCAGCTCCGCGTAGCCGGCCCACCAGCCCGGATTGAAGCGCCACGGGGCCCAGCCGAGCGTGATCGCGTGCGCGAGGCGGTAGAGCTGGCCCGGATGATCGTCGAAGACGAGCAGGCCGCCGCCCAGGGCCCGCCAGCCGAAGGCCACGGCGTAGACTGCGAGCAGCGCGGGAGGCATCCAGGTGCGGGCCACGGATGCCGATGATACGGCATCGCGTTGACAACCCGCGGCATCGAGTGTTAAGTAAACGAAATCGTTGTCGCTGGGTCGGTGATCCGGGACGGCCAACCCGGATCGTGCAGCTCATTCCGGGGCTCAAATCCCCTACCGATTGGAGAGGCCATTGGACAGATTGAAGGGCTTGAAGTGCCGGGAGTGTGGCCGCGGCTACCCTTCCTCCCCGTCTCACGTCTGCGAGTTCTGCTTCGGTCCCCTCGAGGTCGAGTACGACTACGAGGTGATCCGCGCGCGTATCAGCCGCGCGCGCATCGAGGCCGGCCCCCGGTCGATCTGGCGCTACGCCGATCTCCTCCCGCTCGACCTGGTGGACGGCGAGCCGCCGATCGGCGCCGCGGTGGGCTTCACCCCGCTGGTGCGCGCGCGCAACCTGGCCGCCGAGTGGGGAGTTCGCGAGCTCTACGTCAAGAACGACGCGGTCTCGCATCCGACCTGCTCCTTCAAGGATCGCGTGGTCGCGATGGCGATCGGCAAGGCGCGGGAGTTCGGCTTCGACACGGTGGCCTGCGCCTCCACCGGCAACCTCGCCAACTCGGTGGCGGCCCACGCCGCGGAGGCGCGGCTGGCGTCGTTCATCTTCATCCCGGCCGATCTCGAGCCGGGCAAGGTCATCGCGACCCTGATCTACGACCCCACCCTCATCGAGGTGCGGGGGACCTACGACGAGGTCAACCGCCTCTGCGCCGAGGTCGGGGACCGGTACCACTGGGCCTTCGTGAACATCAACCTCCGCCCGTACTACGCGGAAGGCTCGAAGACGTACGGCTACGAGATCGCCGAGCAGCTCGGCTGGCGCGCCCCCGCTCACGTGGTGGCGCCCTGCGCGGGCGGCTCGCTCCTCACCAAGATCGCCAAGGCGATGCAGGAGCTGGCCATGCTCGGCCTGATCCCCGAGAGCCGCACCCGCATGTACGCGGCTCAGGCCGCCGGCTGCGGGCCCATCGTCACCATGATCAAGAAGGACACCGACGTCCTCGAGCCGGTGCGACCCCAGACCATCTGCAAGTCGCTCGCGATCGGCAACCCGGCCGACGGCTACTACGCCTACCGTGCGGTGAAGGATTCGGGCGGGTACGGCGAGCACGCGACCGACGAGGAGATCATCGAGGGCATGCGGCTGCTCGCGCGCACCGAGGGCATCTTCGCGGAGACCGCGGGCGGCGTGACGGTGGCGGCGACCCGCAAGCTGATCGAGTCCGGCCGCATCCCCCGCGACGAGCCCATCGTGATGTGCGTCACCGGCAACGGGCTCAAGACGCCCGACGCGCTGCAGGACCGGCTAAACCGCGACGTGACCATCCAGCCCTCGCTCGCCGCGTTCGACCGGGCGCTGGCCGACCTCAAGTCCAAGACCGGGACGTAGCCCGGACGAAGGAGATCTGCACATGGCCGTTCTGGTTCGCATTCCCACGCCGCTCCGCACCCTCACGAAGGGCGCGGCCGAGGTACAGGCCGACGCGGGCACCGTCAACGACCTGATCGAGGTCCTGGAGCGCCAGTTCCCCGGGCTCAAGGAGCGCCTCGTCGAGGACGGCGGCGAGCTTCGCCGCTTCATCAACATCTACATCAACCAGGAAGACATCCGGTTCCTCCAGGGCGCGACCACCACGCTCAAGCAGGGCGACGAGGTCTCCATCGTCCCGGCCATCGCGGGCGGCCGGTAGCGCCCCGCGAGCCGTCCTCGCCGCATGATCTCCAAGCGGGTCCAGGGCTTCACCGAGTCGGTGATCCGGGAGATGACCCGGGTCAACAACCAGTACGACGGCATCAACCTCGCCCAGGGGATGCCGAACTTCCCGCCGCCCCGGGAGCTGATCGAGGCGGCCCATCGCGCGATCGACGGCGACTTCCACCAGTACGCGATCACCTGGGGCACGCCGTCGCTCCGCCGCGCGATCGCGGAGAAGTACCGGAAGTTCTACGGCATGGACGTCGAGGCCGACCGGAACGTCACGGTGTGCTGCGGCTCCACCGAGACGATGCTGGCGACCCTGCTCGCCGTGCTGAACCCGGGCGACGAGGTCATCATCTTCGAGCCCTTCTACGAGAACTACGGGCCGGGCTGCATCATCGCGGGCGCCGAGCCGGTCTGGGTTCCGCTCGAGCCGCCCGACTTCTCGTTCGACCCGGACCGGCTGGCCCGCGCGGTCAGCCCGCGCACCCGCGCGATCGTCTTCAACAGCCCGAACAATCCCTCGGGCAAGGTGTTCTCCCGCGCGGAGCTCCAGGATCATCGCCGATCTCTGCCTCAAGCACGACCTGCTCGCGATCACCGACGAGATCTACGAGCACATCGTCTACGACGGGCTCGGCCACACCCCGATCGCGACGCTGCCCGGCATGGCCGAGCGCACGATCACGATCTCGGGCATCTCGAAGTCCTACTCGGTGACCGGCTGGCGGGTCGGCTACGCGGTGGCCAGCCCCGAGCTGTCGCTCGGCATCCGGCGCGCCCACGACTTCATCACGGTGGGCGCGCCGCACCCGCTGCAGGAGGCGGCGGTGACCGCGCTCCGGCTTCCCGACTCGTACTACGTCTATCTGCGCGAGAGCTACCAGGCCCGGCGCGATCTCCTGCTCGGCCAGGTGGAGGAGGCGGGCTTCGTGGCCTACAAGCCGCACGGCGCCTACTACATCCTCACCGAGGCCGCACACTTCCTGAAGCGCTACGACTGCCGCGACGACCACGCGTTCGCGATGCACCTGATCCAGGAGATCGGCGTCGCGACGGTGCCGGGCTCCTCCTTCTACGCCCACCGCGAGCTGGGCCGCACCAAGATCCGCTTCTGCTTCCCCAAGACCGACGACATGCTCGATCGAGGCGGGGCGCCGGCTGCAGAAGCTCGCCCGTTGAGCCTCCGCGAGGCGGCGCGCTCGGTCTTCGACGCCGCGCTGCGCCGCCGCCGACGTCCACCCCCTCGTGCACGCGCGCCCTGGCCGGCGTGCGCCTGGCCGCCGCGCGGGCGCGTGCTCGTGGTCGGCGCGGGCAAGGCCTCCGGGCGCCATGGCCGCCGCCGCCGAGGACGCCCTCGGCGATGCGCATCGCCGACGGCCTCGTGGTGGTCAAGGACGGCTACCTCGTCGCCACGACCCGCGTGCGCCTGGTCGAGGCCGGGCACCCGGTCCCCGACGCGCGCGGCGAGGCGCGCGGCCCGCGAGATCCGCGCGCTCGCCGAGTCCGCCGGCGCCGACGACCTGCTGCTGGTCCTCGTCTCGGGCGGGGGCTCGGCGCTGACGCCGGCGCCGGCGCCGCCCATCACCCTGGCCGACAAGCAGGCGATGACGCGCCTCATGCTCGCGGCGGGCGCCAACATCAACCAGCTCAACGCGGTGCGGAAGCATTGCTCGCTCCTCAAGGGCGGTCAGCTCGCGCGGGCCGCCGCGCCCGCCCGGGTGCACGCGCTGCTGCTCTCCGACGTGATCGGCGATCCCCTCGACGTCATCGCGTCCGGCCCCACCGCGCCCGACGCGTCGACCTTCGCGGAGGCGCTCGCGATCCTCGACCGCTTCGAGCTCCGCGCGCGGACGCCCGCCGCGATCGTGGAGCGGCTCGAGCGGGGTGTCCGCGGGGAGATCCCGGAGACCCCGAAGCCCGAGGATCCGATCTTCCGCGGCGTCACCAATAGCGTGATCGGCAACAATCTGCTGGTCGTCGAGGCCGCGGCCGCCCGGGCGCGCGCGCTCGGCCGGGCGACGCACGTGCTGACGCGCGCGCTCGATGGCGAGGCCCGTGACGTGGCGCGCACCCTCGTCGGCCTGGCCCGCGAGATCCAGGCCGGTCGGGGTCCCGTGGCCCCGCCGGCCTGCCTGATCGCGGGCGGGGAGACCACCGTGACCGTGCGCGGCGCGGGGAGCGGCGGGCGCTGCCAGGAGTGGGCGCTGGCGGCCGCGCTCGAGCTCGACGGCGTGGACGGCATCGTGGCGCTCGCGGCGGGAACCGATGGCACCGACGGACCGACCGACGCAGCGGGGGCGGTGGCGGACGGTGCCACCGTGAAGCGCGTGCGGGAGGGCGGCGACGATCCGCGGGCCCGGCTGGCCCGGAACGACTCGAACCCGGTGTTCGCGGCCCTGGGCGACCTGGTGGTCACCGGTCCCACGAACACGAACCTGCTCGACCTCTACCTGCTCCTGATCGATCCGCGCTAGCGGGCCCGGTAGTCCTCGATCACCCCGAGGATGCGCTGCCGGACGGCCTCGCGCGCGGCGGGGTCCGCGAGGTTCCGGGCGATCGCGTCGTCCTCGACCTCGAACATCTTGACGAAGCGCGGAGGCCGCCCCGCCGGCGCGCGCTCGACGAAGGGGCCGGAGCCGTCGAGCACGCCGTCCCACGTCTCCCGGAGCAGAGCCCAGTAGTCCCGTCGCTTGTCCGCGAAGGCCCGCGCGCCCGGCACATTCCGCATCCGGCAGGCGTACGTACCAGTTCTTGCCGAGCTCGCGCACCAGCGGGACGCGGCCCGTGTCGTTGTGGATCGTCTTGACGTTGTCCTGCCGCTCGAGCCAGCTCCCACCCTGGGCCGCGCCGTAGACCATGACGCGGGTCCCGCGCTGGAGCGTCTGGTAGTCGGACCGGCCCATGTCGCGCGTCTCGCGGCCGGGGATCGGCGCGTAGTTCGCGCAGGACCACTCCGGGTAGGCGCGGTCCTCGCTCCAGCGCGCCGCGCACTGGTATCGCAGCCCGTCGTCCAGGTTGGTCACGCGCCGGGTCCAGAGCCCGGGCGTGGCCCGGAGGTCGCGCGCCTGCCAGGTGAGCGGCGCGACGAAGTCGTAGAGCGAGGCCGCGTCGTATTCCCAGTCCTCCGACTGATGGCGAATGATCGTGTCTTCCCGGATATTTCCGGCGAGATCGCTGAGAAACAGGATGCGCTGCAGGCGCAGCCGGTTCGCCGACAGCGCCTCGGCGACGATCCATTCCTTCGCCGACTTGTCCCGGTTGACGTCGTAGACACGGGGATCCCGGACGTAGCCCGGCCTGAGGGCCTCGACCTCGACATAGCTGTAGTCCACGAGGTAGCAGCCGGCCATGCTCTGGACCGCCTGCCGCCCACGGGCGAGCTGGTCGCCCTGAGCCTGGGCCGTGTTGGCCCCGGCGAGGAGAAGGAGGAGCGTGAGCAGCGCGCGGATCGGCATCGGAAAAGGCCTCTGCGGCTTAGGGTCCCCTAAGCCGCAGCGCCTGTCAACCGGAAGCCACCCGGCTAGAAGCGGACCCGGGTGCGGTAGCCGAGGGTGGCGGCGCCCTCCTTCGGCACCGGGATCTTCCACCGGGCCGTGAAGGCCTGGAGCTTCTCGTGAGGATGGGTAGCGCGCAGGACCTCCCAGTCCCCGGGCATGGGCTCGATCACCTCCACGGTCACCGCTTCCTTCTTGTGGTTGCGGAGGGTGATCTCCCACTCGATCTCGTAGAGGTTGCTCCCGATCTTCTTCCAGTCCTTCTGCACGCGCTCGCCCACCACGTCGAAGGCTTCGCCCATCTTGATCCGCACCCGCTCGTCCTTCGGCGTGTGGTCGATCCAGTCCTCCCCGATGAGCTGCTGGCTCCCCGAGGCGTCCGCCTTGTACACCCGCACCTTGCCCTTGGGCAGGGGCACGCCGAGGCGATTCTCCTTCGTGTTGCGAATGTCGAGGTACACGCCGACCTTCTGGTTCGAGATCGGCACCCCGTACTGCGTCCGGTGGTAGTTCGCGGCGCCGTAGAAGATGAACTGCTTCTCCACCGGAAAGTCCGTCGCCGACAGGAGGGTGAGCTGCTTGGTCTGGCTCTCCTTGATGGTGGTGCGACCGTCCAGGGTGTAGAGGTGGTACTCGAAGAAGCCCTCCGACTTGAACTCGCGGTCGGCCACCGCGGGGGACGCCGCCTTCGCGGCGATCTCCATCGCCCGGCGCGAGTCGTCCCGGCTCGCGGCCCGGTTGACGTCGCCCGCGACGAGCTTCAGCGCGGCGTCCCGGTAGGTCGCGCCGCTCTGGTTGTTGATGGTGACCCAGCCGGTGAGATCGGCGCGCGAGTCGGCCGCGTTGATGAGCATCACGTAGTCGGACTTCCAGCTGATGCCGGCGGTCAGATAGGACGCCTCCACCCGCTGGGACGCCGGACGCATGTTGCGCAGCAGCCAGGCCAGCGTCGGCTTCGACACCAGGTTCTCGGGCAGGGCGGGCAGCACCACGCTGCCGAAGTGCCCCATGTGGATCTGGCCGTTGATGTCGTACACCGGGCCCCGGGTGGAGAGCAGGGTCGCCTCCTGGAACGTACCGTTGCTCTGGTAGAGGCGCACCTTCCGGCCCAGGTACTTCTCCATGAGCTTCTCACTGGAGAGCAGGTCGTACTCGTAGTTCTGCTCGACGATCTTGAGGCCGCTCGCGTCGGTGAGCGAGCGCAGCAGCACGGAGGTGGGATCGATCTGGGCCGCCACGTCCATGAAGTGGGCCTCGATCAGCCCGCCGTCGAGCCGGACCTCTCGCACGTCCTTCACGAGGCCCAGGTTGCTGTTGTAGACCGTGATCATGACGTCGCGCTGCTCGGCGGCGGTGATCTTGACCGGCGCCGCGCCGGCGACCGGGGCCGCGCCGAGCAGACCGGCGAGGGTGAAGGCGATCAGGCGTTTCGGAAAGGCTCTCATCGTGTCCTCCAGGATCCGGATGACTGTGGCTGTCCGGTTAGACCGGAGGACCCGGGGGAAGTTCCCGGGCTACTGCAGGCGCAGGATCACGTGAACCTGGGCGGGGAGATCCGTGCGCTGGGCCTCGACCTGCCACGTGCCGATGCGCGCCACGCTGTCCGAGAACTCTGCGTAGCGCGGATTCGGGATCACCGCCTCGACCACGGTGGCCTCGTCCTCACGCCGCCGCTGCGTGACGCTGCCGCCCAGGCGCGCGACGAGCGCGCCGAGCTCGCGCTCCGCCGCGTCGCGGTCCTGGACCGCCACGCGAGCCACGACGTCCGCGGGAGGCAGCGTGCGCTTGGCGGCGAGCCTCGACGACGACGCGGCCCCGCGGGCCGCGTCCCCGCTGGCGGTGGGAGAGAGGGTCCGCTGACGGCTCTCGGGCTCGGGGCGGGCGGCGCCGGCCACGTTCTCGCTCGGCGCAGTCTCGGTCTTCGCGCCCGACTTGAGCTCCGGCGGGGGCACGGCCACCACGGGGGACGGAGGGGCCGCGGCGGGTGGCGAAGGGGCCGGCGGCGGCGGGGCGGCCGGCGCGGAGGGGGCGCTCGCAGCGGGCGGGGAGGCGGGGACCGACGGGCTGACCTCCTGCGCGCGAGACGCATCAGCGCGATCCCGCTCGCCCGCCGCACGCGACGGCTTCTCGGCCGGGGCCGGGGGCCTGGACGGGGCCGGCGACGGGGCGGCCTTGTCGGCGAGCTTCTCCTTTTCCATCTCCTTCGCCGGCGGGGCGGCCTCCTGGCGCGGGGCCACCTCGCGGGCCGCCTGCCGCAGCTCCGGGGTGCGCTCGAAGAGGTACACCGCGAGCAGGCCCACCATCAGCACCGCGGCGGCCTCCAGCGGCAGCTTGACCGACAGCGGCAGGAGCACGGCGTCCGCCACGCGCCGATACCAGGGCCGGGGCCGAGCGGCGGCCACCACGCGGTCCACGAAGCCCACCGGCGCGCGCGCCGGCTCCACCCGCTGCAGCAGCGCGACCGTGCCGCGCACGGCCTCGAGCTCGCGCCGGCACTCGGCGCAGCCCTCGAGGTGGGCGTCGACCAGGCGTCGCTCGTCCGGGGCGAGGGCCTCGTCGAGGTAGGCCGACAGCGTGTCGCGCGTCTCGTCACAGGTCATGGCAGGAATCGCTCCAGCTTCTCCTTCAAGTCCGCCCGCGCCCGATGCAGGCGGGAGCGCACCGTTCCGAGCTCGAGCTCCAGCACCTGCGCGATCTCCTCGTAGGAGAGGCCCTCGATGTCGCGCAGCACCACCACGATACGCCGGTCCTCCGGCAGCTCGGCGATCGCCCGCCCGAGCGCGCTCTCGAGCTCGCGCCGCTCGAGCGCCGCGTCCGGGCGCGGGCCCGCGTCCGACAGACGCAGCAGCGCCTCCTCGCCCTCGCGCGTCAGACGGCGCTCGCCGGTGGCGAGCCGGTTCAGGCAGAGGCGCGAGGTGATGGCGTAGAGCCAGGTCGAGAGCTTGGCGTCACCGCGAAAATCACCGAGCGCGCGATGGGCGCGAACGAAGGCCTCCTGCGCCACTTCTTCCGCCTCGGCCGCATTGCCCAGCATGCGAAGGGCCACCCCGAAGACGCGATGCTGGTACGTCATCACCAGCTCCTCGAAGGCGGGGGCGTCGCCGGCGCGAAGCCGGTCCAGGAAGCGCGGCGCGTCGCCTGCCTCCGCCTCTCGCACGGTAAGACCATACCGCGGCGCGGAAGTTCCCGACGCAACAAAAGCCGCCGGGCGGTGGGGACGGACCGAGACCCGCGTGGTAGACTCCGCCGCATCATGACCAAGCGCGAGCGCGTGCTGGCTGGACGCGCACCTGGCCGCGGTGCCCGCGGCGGTCAAGGCGGTGCCATGAGGGCGCTGGGGCTGATCGTGGCCCTCGGGGGGCTGCTCTCGGCCGGTCCGGCGGGCGCCCAGTCACCGGGCGAGCTCCGGGTCGCGCTGCCGTGGACGCCCGAGAACCTCGACCCCACGATGAACCTCTCGTCCATCCGGGCCAAGGTGGGCGTGAACATCTTCGATTCCCTGGTCGGCCGCGACGCCGAGAACCGAATCGCGCCCCAGCTCGCAGAATCGTGGAAGGCGCTCGACGACCTCACGCTCCAGCTCAAGCTCCGCCGCGGCGTCGTCTTCCACAACGGCGAGCCGTTCAACGCCGAGGCGGTGCGGTTCACGTTCGAGCGGGTGCTCGACCCGAACCAGAAGTCGCCGAACCGCGCCAACGTGGGGGAGGTCGCGCGGGTGGAGGTGGTGGACGATTACACCGTGAACCTGGTGCTTCGGCAGCCCTATGCGCCGTTGCTGAACCGGCTGATCGACTTTCCGATCGTGCCGCCAAAGTACACCACCGAGAAGGGCAACCAGGGGCTGGCCCTCCGGCCGGTGGGCACCGGACCCTTCAAGTTCGTGGAGCTGGTCAAGGACGATCACATGATCGTCGAGGCCTTCGACCGGCACTGGCGGGGCGCTCCCCGGATCCGGCGCATCGTCTACAAGCCCATCCCCGAGCCCTTCACCCGCGCGGCCGCGCTCCGGAACAACGAGGTGGACGTGATCGACACGGTACCCCCGAACCTGGCGGGTGAGCTCGAGCGCGCCCCGGGCATCCGGGTGCACCGCGTGCCGAGCACCTGGATCATCTATCTGGGGCTCAACGCCCTCAAGAAGCCGCTGTCGGACACTCGCGTGCGCCAGGCCCTCAACTACGCCACCGACACCGACGCGCTCGTGAAGAGCGTCCTGGATGGAAACGGCCGCCGCCTGGACGGACCGTTCACCCCGCAGATGTTCGGCTTCGACCCCTCGGTGAAGGGCTATGCGACCGATCCCGCGCGCGCGCGTCGGCTGCTGGCGGACGCCGGCTACCCGGACGGGCTCGAGATCACCCTCGACGCGCCGGCGGGACGCTATCAGGGTGACAAGGAGATCGCGGAGGCCCTCGGTGGGCAGTGGCAGAAAGCGGGATTCAAGCCCAAGGTGCAGGTCGCCGAATGGGGCGCCTACTTCAAGCGCTACCTCGGCAAGCAGTTCCCGGACGCCTATCTCCTGGGGCTCGGCGGACCGATGCAGGACGGCGACGAGCTATACAACCTGGTCTCCTCGAAGGGCCGCGGTCTGTACTACAAGAACGAGAAGGTGGACGCGCTTTTCGACGCCGGCCGGTCGACCATGGACCCGGCCAGGCGCCGGAAGATCTACGCCGCTCTCGCCCGCGCGATGGTCGAGGACGCCACGTGGGTCTTCCTGATGCAGCAGGTCGACATCTATGCCACGCGCGACCGCGTGACGTGGACGCCGCGGGGCGACCAGTGGATGTTGCTGCACGAGGCGTCGCTCAAGTAGGCTGCCGAATCGCCGTTCACCGGCGATTGCCTCCAAAGAAGGCGACTCGCTCTTAGTGTGCGGAATTTCGTGCCGGACTCGCGCGAGCCCACCGGGTTATCCACGGCCCATTCGCGGAAATTGTGCACTACCGTAACGCCCCCGTAATTCTCTTGCAAACAAGGAACCAGGATCACAGGAACGAGGAGGGGTCTTTGACGCGGTCCCGGAGCAGACCGGGCACGCTGGAATCCTTCCACCATGCGTCCCAGAGCTCGTCGCCCGTCACCTGGCCCATCGCAACGTTGATCATCACCAAGGTCCAGACGAAGTTGTTGGGAGAGAACTGCGAACCGTTTCTCACCCGGTCGACGACCGCGTCGACGAAGACGCTGATGCCAACTCTTTTGATATGCTCCTGGAAGGCTACGATCCAGGCCGCCGTGATGTCACCGTAGACGCCGTCGACCTTCATCGTCGCGACCGGGAACTTCTTGGGCGCCTTGAACGGGTTCTTGAACTTCGACGGATTCATCGCCACGACTTTCAAGAAGTGCTGGACCAGCATCACGTCGTCCGTCTTGTTTCGGGACCCCCGATGGATGCCCGGCGCGTTTGCCGGACCGACGAACCCGTCGGTGTTGTAGAAGAGGTTGTCCCGGTGCTTCGGGAGATTTTGGGTGAAGTCCTTAGCCGTGTCCCGGAAGGCCATCGATGCTACTCCTCTCTGCCGTGTCGATCTGTCGCCCTGCTTCATTACGCGTGAGCGAGGAGCCTGTCAAGAGGTGACCGCCGCACGCGCCCGGGGGGCAGGCGCCGGGTGCGCGCCGGAGCCCTGTGCTACTATCCGACGGTGCGTATGTCCTCGACGAATCTACTCGATCTGTCACCCGCGGAGATGGAGGAGCTGGCCCAGACCCTGGGCGCCCCGCGCTACCGTGGCCGTCAGCTCGCCCAGTGGATCTTCGGCAAGGGCGTGGCCGATCTGGAGTCGATGACCGACCTGCCGAAGGACTTCCGGACGGCCCTCGCCGGCCAGGCGAGGGTGGAGCTGCCGGAGGTCGAGCGGCGCACCCCATCGCAGGACGGAAGCCAGAAGCTCGTGCTCCGCTACGGCGACGGGGCGCGGGTGCAGGCGGTGCTGATGCCGGATGCGGACCGGCTTACGCTCTGTGTCTCGACCCAGGTCGGCTGCGGCTTCGGCTGCACCTTCTGCTACACGGGAACGATGGGGCTCGAGCGCAACCTGAGCGCGGGAGAGATCGTGGGGCAGGTGATGGCCGCCCGCGACGGGCTGGCCGCGGGCCTCCGGATCACCCACATCGTCTACATGGGCATGGGCGAGCCGCTCGCCAACTACACGGCCACCGTGAAGTCGCTCCGGCTCCTGACCGACCCGCAGGCCTTCGCGTTCTCGCCCCGCCGCATCACGGTGTCCACGGTGGGGCTGGTGACCGGCATCGAGCGGCTGGCCAAGGAGAATCTCCGGGTCAACCTGGCGGTCTCGCTCCACGCCACCAGCAACGAGATCCGCGACCGCATCATGCCGGTCAACCGGGGCTTCGCGATCGAGGAGCTGCTCGCGGCGTGCCGCCGCTTCCCGCTGCCGTTCCGCCAGCGCATGACCTTCGAGTACGTGCTCCTCGAGGACGTCAACGACTCGGTCGAGGACGCGCGCCGCCTCGTCAAGCTGCTCAAGGGCATCCGCGGCAAGATCAACCTGATCCCGTTCAACGACTGGGAGGGGTCGAGCTTCGCGCGACCACCGATGGCGCGGATCCTCGACTTCCAGACGGTGCTGCTCGAGCACGGGATCCGGGCGACGGTGCGGTGGAGCAAGGGCGAGGACATCGGCGCCGCCTGCGGCCAGCTCCGCGAGGCACAGGTCCCGGCATGAGCGGGCCGGTGACGGTGGCGCTGGCCACCCTCGGCTGCCGGCTCAACCAGGTGGAGTCCCGGGAGATCGGCGCGCTGCTGGAAGGGCGCGGGTTCCGGGTGGTGGAGGCGGCGGCCGCGGCGCAGGTGTGCGTGATCAATACCTGCACCGTGACCGGCCGCGCGGACTTCTCCGATCGCCAGCTCATCCGCCGCATCGGCCGCGAGAACCCGGACGCGTACCTGGTCGTGACCGGCTGCTACGCTCAGACCAACCCGGAGGCGGCTGCCGCGATTCCCGGAGTGCACCTGGTCGTGGGCAATCAGGAGAAGTACCGCCTGCCCGAGCTGCTCGGCTCGCTCACCCGGCCGGCGCGGCCCACGGTGGCGGTGGCCGACATCGACGGGGCGCGCGAGATTCCGGTCGCGCCTCTGGCACGCGCGCCGGGCCGATCGCGCGGCTTCGTGAAGATCCAGGACGGCTGCCAGCACCGCTGCGCGTTCTGCATCGTGCCGGCCGCGCGCGGGCGGAGCCGGAGCCAGGAGTCCCGCGTCGTGCTCGACCAGGTGCGGGCCCTCGTGGCCCGCGGCGACCTCGACGTCACCCTCACCGGGGTGGACATCGGCCACTACGGCTGGGACCTCGAGCCCCGCACCTCCCTGGCCGCCCTGCTCCGGGAGCTCGGGCGGGTGGACGGGCTCCGCCGGCTGCGTCTCTCCTCGGTGCTGCCGTCCTACTTCACGGCCGAGCTGCTCGACGCGGTGACGACGCTGCCGGTGATCGCGCCGCATCTGCACCTGCCGCTCCAGAGCGGGAGCGACCGCGTGCTACGACTGATGCGTCGGCCCTACCACACCACCATGTACCGGGCCCTCGTGGACCGGCTGACCGCCGCGATTCCGGACCTGGGCCTCGGCGCCGACGTGATCGTGGGGCACCCGGGAGAGACCGAGGAGGACTTCGAAGCCACGATGCGCTTCGTGGAGGCGCTGCCGTTCTCGTCGCTCCACGTCTTCGCCTACTCGGACCGGAAGGGGACCGAGGCGGCGCGCCGGCCGGACCACGTATCGCCGACCGTGATCCGGGAGCGAAGCGGGCGGCTACGGCGGCTGGGCGCCCGGAAGAACCTGGCTTTCCGCGAGGGGCTGGTCGGCCGCCGGCGCGAGGCGGTGGTGCTCGCCGCGCGCGATCGGGCCACCGGGCTGCTCGCGGGCCTCACCGACAACTACGTCGAGGTGCTCTTCGAAGGCCCCGACACGCTCTGCCGCCGGCTCGTTCCCCTCACGATCACGGAGGCCCGCGCGGACCGCACCCACGGGCAGCTCGAGGAGATCGGGACATGAGCGCGGCCAGGGCGAGGGCGGGCGAGGAGCCCGCGCTGGGCGTCATCGGAGGCAGCGGGCTCTACGAGATGGAGGGGATCGAGGATTTGCGCTGGGTGCGCGTGCGCACCCCGTTTGGCGATCCGTCGGACGCCTACTGCACGGGGCGGCTCGGCGACCGCCGCGTGATCTTCCTGCCCCGACACGGGCGCGGCCACCGGATCACCCCCACCGAGATCAACTACCGGGCCAATATCTACGGGCTCAAGGCCCTGGGCGCCCGCTGGGTCATCTCGGTGAGCGCGGTGGGGAGCATGAAGGAGGAGATCCACCCGCTGGACCTCGTGATCCCCGACCAGTTCTACGATCACACCAAACGCCGCGTCTCGACCTTCTTCGGGGACGGCATCGTGGGCCACGTCGGCATGGCCGAGCCGGTCTGCCCCGCGCTCGGGGACCTGCTCGAGACCGGGGGCAGGGAGGCGGGGGCGCGGGTGCACCGCGGCGGCACCTACATCTGCATCGAGGGGCCGCAGTTCTCCACCCGGGGCGAGTCGCAGATCTATCGTCGCTGGGGCGTCTCGGTCATCGGCATGACGAACATGCCGGAGGCCAAGCTGGCCCGCGAGGCCGAGCTCTGCTACGCCACCCTGGCGCTGGCCACCGACTACGACGTGTGGCACGAGAACCACGCCGCGGTGACGGTCGAGGCGGTCGTGGCCAACCTCCTCAAGAACGTGGCCACCGCCAAGGTCGTGCTCAAGCGCGTGATCCCGCGGGTGGGCAAGACCTGCGGCGCGGGCTGCGGCGACGCGCTGGCCAGCGCGGTGATCACGTCGCCCAAGGTCTTCCCGCCGCGCACCCGCAAGCGGCTCGGGCTGCTGCTCGATCGCTACTTTCCGCCGAAGGGCAAGGCACGCCGTGGCTGATCGGGGCGAGCTCGACGTCGTCGGCATCGGCAACGCGCTGGTGGACGTGCTGAGCCAGGCGGAGGACGCGTTCCTCGCGCAGCAGGGCCTGGCCAAGGGGACCATGCACCTCGTGGACGAGCCGCGCGCCCGCGAGCTCTACGGCGCGATGGGGCCGGGACTCGAGATGTCGGGCGGCTCGGCCGCCAACACGGTGGTCGGCGTGGCCTCCTTCGGAGGGCGGGCGCACTACGTCGGCAAGGTCCGCGACGATCAGCTCGGCGAGGTGTTCGGCCACGACCTGCGCGCCACCGGCGTGGGCTACGACACGCCGCGCGCCACCGACGGCCCGCCCACCGGGCGCTGCCTCATCCTGGTCACGCCCGACGCCCAGCGCACCATGAGCACGTTCCTCGGCGCGTCGGTACGGCTCGGCCCGGCCGACATCGACCGGAGCCTGATCACCCGCGCCCGGATCCTGTACCTCGAGGGTTACCTCTTCGATCCGCCCGAGGCCCAGGAGGCGTTCCGGGCCGCCGCGGCGATCGCCCACGCAGCCGGGCGCAAGGTCTCGCTCACCCTGTCGGATCCCTTCTGCGTGGGGCGCCATCGCAAGGCCTTCCTCGATCTGGTCGATCATCACGTCGACATCCTGTTCGCCAACGAGGCCGAGATCTGCGCGCTGTACGAGGTGGGCGACTTCGACGGCGCCGCGGCCCGCGTGGGCGGGCACTGCGAGATCGCCGCGCTGACCCGGAGCGAGAAGGGCTCGGTGATCCTCGCGGGAGGACAGGCGCACGCGGTGCCCGCGCATCCGGTCGCGGCGGTGGTGGACACGACGGGCGCGGGCGATCTCTACGCGGCCGGCGTGCTCTACGGGCTCAGCCAGGGCCTCGACCTGCCGACGTGCGGTCGCCTCGGCTCGCTGGCCGCCGCGGAGGTCATCGCGCACGTGGGCGCCCGGCCGATGGTCTCCCTGGCGCAGCTCGCGCAACCGATCCTCGGGTAAAGGAGAGCACGCGATGGCGGATCAGGCCACGCTCGACGCCAAGTACGATCGGCTCGTGGAGCTCCTCCGGGGGATGACGCGCGTGATCGTGGCCTTCTCCGGGGGCGTCGACTCGACCTTCCTCGCGCGCGCGGCCAAGGATGCCCTCGGCGACGGCGCGACGCTGGTGACCGCCGACTCCGAGACCTACCCCGCCGCCGAGCTCGCGGAGACGCAGCGGCTGGCCGCCCTGCTCGGCCTCCGCCAGGAGATCATCCGCACCCGCGAGCTCGACCGGCCGGAGTACGCGCGAAACGCGCCGGACCGGTGCTTCCACTGCAAGGAGGAGCTCTTCACGCACCTCGAGCCGATCGCCCGAGCGGCGGGCACCGCGCAGGTGATCTACGGCGCGAACATGGACGATTTGGGCGATCACCGACCCGGCATGAAGGCGGCGGAGGCACGCGGCGTGCGGGCCCCGCTGATCGAGGCCGAGCTCTGGAAGGAGGAGATCCGGGCGCTCTCGAAGGCGCTCGGGCTGCCCACCTGGGACAAGCCCTCCTTCGCGTGCCTGTCTTCCCGCTTCCAGTACGGAGATCCCATCACCGCCGAGAAGCTCCGCCGGATCGACGACGCGGAGACCTGCGTGCGGAGCCTGGGCTTCCGTCAGTTCCGGGTGCGCCATCACGACCGCCTGGCCCGCCTGGAGCTGGCGCCGGAGGAGATGCCGCGGCTCTGGGAGGAGGACCGGCACGGCACGATCGTGCGGCGCTTCCGCGAGCTGGGCTATCTCTACGTGACGCTCGATCTCCAGGGCTTCCGGAGCGGCAGCGCCAACGAGGTGCTGAAGTGGATCGGGAAAAAGTAAGGGCGCTCCTGGAGGCGGTCGCGGCCGGCGCGATGGCGCCCGAGCAGGCCCTGGCCCGGCTCCGCGCGCTTCCCGTGGAGGACCTGCGCTTCGCCCGCGTGGATCTGCACCGCTCGCTCCGCCACGGGGTACCCGAGGCCGTCTTCTGCCAGGGCAAGACTCCGGAGCAGGTGGTGACGATCGTGCGACGGCTCGCGGACGCGCACGACAACGTGCTCGCCACGCGGGCCGAGCCCGCGGTGGTGGCCGCGCTGCTCGCGAGCGGCCTGCCGTGCCGGGTGCACGAGGCCGCCCGCCTCGTCGTGGTAAAGCCGGTGCCGCGCGAGGGCGTCGGCCTCATCGTCGTGGTCAGCGCCGGCACCTCCGATCAGCCGGTGGCCGAGGAGGCCGCGGTCACCGCGGAGGCGATGGGCAACCGTCGTCGAGCGCCTGTTCGATTGCGGAGTCGCCGGCCTGCACCGGCTGGTGCCGCATCTGGACCGCCTCAACGAGGCCAACGCGATCATCGCGGTCGCGGGCATGGAGGGCGCGCTGCCCAGCGTGCTCGGCGGGCTCGTCGATCGCCCGGTGATCGCGGTGCCGACCAGCGTCGGCTACGGCGCCTCGTTCGGCGGGGTGGCCGCGCTGCTGGCCATGCTCAACTCCTGCGCTCCCGGCGTCTCGGTGGTCAACATCGACAACGGCTACGGCGCGGCCGCGCAGGCGAACCAGATCAACAAGCTCGCCTCAAAGCTCCGCTAGCCCCATATGCGGCTGGCCTACTTCGACTGCCCGAGCGGCGCCTCCGGCGACATGATCCTGGGCGCGCTGGTAGACGCGGGGGCGCCGTTCGAGACCCTCGCGCAGGAGCTCGCGGGTCTTGGCGTCGAGGGCTACCGCCTGGAGCGCCGCGAGGTGATGAAGGCGGGTTTCCGCGCCACCAAGATCGACGTGCACCTGGCGGGCTACGACCGTGACCCCGGCTACATGGGCCGCGCGGTGGACCCGGGCGCGCATCGGCACGAGCCGGCCGGTCATCGCGGACTCGGCGAGATCCTCGACATTCTCGAGCGAAGCCAGCTCGCCTCTCCGGTTCGTGACATCGCCTCCCGGGTCTTCCGCCGGCTGGCCGAGGCCGAAGCGCGGGTGCACGGTACCACCCCGGAGCGGGTGCTATTCCACGACGTGGGCGCGATAGACGCCATCGTGGACGTGACCGGTTCATGCATCGGCCTCCATCTGCTCGGCATCGACGCCGTCCACTTCGGAGCCTTACCGATCGGTGGCGGGTTCATCGACGGCCCGCACGGCCGCATGCCGGCACCCGGACCCGCCACCGCCGAGCTGCTCAAGGGCTTCCCGACGTTCGACACGGGCATTCGCCGGGAGCTGGTGACCCCGACCGGCGCCGCGATCCTCACGACGCTGGCCGCCGGCGCCGGGGCCATGCCGGCGATGCGGGTCACCGCGGTCGGCTACGGCGCCGGCACCATGGACCTCGAGACGCCCAATGTGCTGCGGCTCTTCCTGGGGGAGGCCGCACCGGCCGCGGTCGCCACCCCCACCGAGACCATCGTCCAGGTGGAGACCACCGTCGACGACATGTCGCCCCAGCTCTACGAGCCCTTGCTGGAGCGCCTCCTCGAGGCCGGCGCGCTGGACGTCTGGCTCACCCCGGTCATCATGAAGCGCAGCCGCCCGGGGGTGGTCCTGACCGCGCTTTGCGAGCCCGGGCGGGTCGCCGACCTCTCGCGGCTTCTGTTCGAGGAATCCTCCACCATCGGGGTGCGCTGGACCGCGTACCAGCGCAGCCGCCTCGAGCGCGAGATGGTGCGGCTGGACACCGCCTACGGGTCGGTGACCTTCAAGGTGTCCCGGCTGGAGGGCCGGGTGGTCACCGTCACGCCGGAATTCGAGGAAGTGCGGCGGATCGCGCGCGACCGGAGCCTCCCGGTCCGCGAGGTGCTCGAGCGGGCGCGCGTGGAGGGCCGCCGGCTCCTCACCACCCCTTGACACCGCCCCCGGCCCGGCATACGGTTGGGGGCGCTTTCCCGGCCTCGGACCCTTATCACTCAGGAGGTTGCGCGGTGAAAAAGACCGTGTCGATGACGATCAACGGTGCTCCCCAGTCTCACGAAGTCGAGCCGCGGCTGCTGCTCGTCCACTACATCCGGGAGCAGGCGGGCCTGACCGGCACGCACGTCGGGTGCGACACGAGCCAGTGCGGCGCCTGTACGGTGCATGTCAACGGCGTGGCGGTGAAGGCGTGCACGCTGCTCGCGGTGCAGTGTGACGGCGCGCAGGTCCTCACGATCGAAGGGCTCGCCAAGGACGGCAAGCTCCACCCGATCCAGGATGCCTTCTGGGAGAAGCACGGGCTGCAGTGCGGCTTCTGCACGCCGGGAATGATCATGTCCGCCCACCAGATGCTGCAGCGCAATCCGCGGCCGACCGAGGCGCAGATCCGCCACGATCTGGAAGGCAACATGTGCCGCTGCACCGGCTACCACAACATCGTCAAGGCCATCCAGTACGCCGCCGAGAAGATGGCGGGGAAGTGAGGCGCGACCATGGCCACCGCCCGGCTGCTCGGCGCGAGCATCAAACGGGTTGAGGACCCCCGGTTCATCACCGGCAAGGGGAACTACACCGACGACCTGAAGCTGGCCGGCATGACCCACGCGGTGTTCGTGCGCAGCCCGCACGCCAACGCGAAGATCCGCAAGATCGACACCGCCAAGGCGTCGAAGGCGCCGGGCGTCGTGGCGATCTTCACCGGCAAGGACATGACCGGGGTCAACTCGCTGCCCTGCGGCTGGCTCCTGCCCGAGCTCAAGATCCCGCCCCACATGCCGCTCGCCAGCGACGCCGCGCATTACGTGGGCGACCCGGTGGCCATCGTCATCGCCGAGACCCAGTCGGCGGCCAGCGACGCGGCCGAGATGGTGGCCGTCGACTGGGAGGTCCTGCCCTCGGTGACGGACACCGAGAAGGCGGCCGCCAAGGGCTCGCAGCAGATCCACGAGGTGGCCCCGAGCAACGAGGCCTTCAAGTGGCAGATCGGCGACGCGGCGGCCACCGAGGCGGCCTTCAAGTCGGCGCCCGTGGTCGTCAAGAAGCGGATCATCAACCAGCGCCTGGTCGCCAACTCCATGGAGCCGCGCGCGTGCGTGGCCCGCTACGAGGACGCGACCGGCGAGTGGACCCTCTGGGTCACCTCCCAGAACCCGCACGTGCACCGGCTCCTGATGACCGCGTTCGTGCTGGGGATCCCCGAGCACAAGGTGCGGGTGATCGCGCCCGACGTGGGCGGCGGCTTCGGCTCCAAGATCTTCCTCTACAACGAGGAGACGGTCTGCACCTGGGCCACCAAGCAGATCAAGCGGCCCATCCGCTGGACGTCCTCGCGCCGCGAGGCCTTCCAGACCGACGCCCACGGACGGGACCACGTGACCGACGCCGAGGTGGCGGTGGCGAAGGACGGCAAGCTCCTGGGCCTGCGCGTGAAGACCACCGCGAACCTGGGCGCCTATCTGTCCACCTTCGCGCCGGCGGTGCCGACCTATCTCTACGCCACGCTGCTGAACGGCGTGTACGAGTGGCCCGCGATCCACGCCGAGGTCACCGGCGTCTTCACCAACACCACGCCGGTGGACGCCTACCGCGGGGCCGGCCGGCCCGAGGCCTGCTACCTGCTCGAGCGCATGATGGACGCCGCCGCGGCCGCGCTCAAGATGGACCCGGTCGAGATCCGCCGGAAGAACTTCATCCCAAAGTTCGACAACGGCTACCAGACGAAGGTGGCGCTGTCCTACGACAGCGGCAACTACGGCGGCGCGCTCGACAAGCTCCTCGGCATGCTCGACTACAAGAAGTTCCGCGCCGACCAGACCGCGGCCCGGGCCAAGGGACGGCTCATGGGCATCGGCTTCTCGACCTACATCGAGGCGTGCAGCATCGCGCCGTCCAAGGTCGTCGGCTCCCTCGGCGCCCAGGCGGGGCTCTGGGAGTCCGGCAAGGTCCAGGTGCATCCCACCGGCAAGGTCAGCGTGTTCACCGGCTCCCACTCGCACGGGCAGGGGCACGAGACCACGATGGCCCAGATCGTGGCCGATTCCCTCGGGATCCCGATGGGCGACGTGGAGATCGTGCACGGCGACACCGGCCGCGTGCCGTTCGGCATGGGCACCTACGGCAGCCGCTCGGCCTCGGTGGGCGGCACCGCCATCGTGATGTCGCTCGACAAGATCAAGGAGAAGGGCAAGAAGATCGCCGCCCACCTGCTCGAGGCGAACCCGAAGGACATGGAGTACGTGGGCGGCCAGTTCGTGGTGAAGGGCTCGCCGCAGAAGGCGATCCCGTTCGGCCAGGTCGCGCTCACCGCCTACGTGCCGCACAACTATCCGGAGGGCGTGGAGCCCGGCCTCGAGGAGACGAGCTTCTACGACCCGTCCAACTTCTGCTTCCCGTTCGGCGCGCACGCCTGCGTGGTCGAGGTGGATCCGGATACCGGGCACGTGAAGATCCTGCGTTACCTCGCGGTGGACGACGTCGGCAACGTGATCAACCCCATGATCGTGGACGGCATGGTTCACGGGGGCATCGCCCAGGGCGTGGCGCAGGCGCTCTGGGAGGAGGCGGTGTACGACAACGCCTCCGGGCAGCTCGTCAGCGGGAGCATGATGGACTACACGCTCCCCAAGGCCGACATGCTGCCGTTCTACGAGACCGATCGCACCGAGACGCCGACCCCGGTGAATCCGCTCGGCGTCAAGGGAGCGGGGGAGACGGGCACGATCGCCTCGACGCCCGCGGTGGTCAACGCGGTGGTGGACGCCCTGTCGGGGCTCGGCGTGGACCACATCGACGCCATGCCACTGACGCCGGAGCGGGTCTGGAAGACCGTTCAGGCCGCCAAATCCAGGAAGTAAGGGGAGACGCCGACATGTACCCAGCCCAGTTCGAGTACCACACCCCCGGCACCGTCAGAGAGGCCCTGGATCTGCTCGGGCGCCACAAGGACGACGCCAAGCTGCTGGCGGGCGGCCACAGCCTGCTCCCGGCCATGAAGCTGCGCCTGGCCCAGCCGAAGCACCTCGTCGATCTCCGGAAAGTTTCCGGCCTGTCCGGCATCAAGGAAGAGGGCGGCGCGCTCGTCATCGGAGCGATGACCACGCACTACCAGGTCGAGTCCTCGGCGGTCGTGAAGTCGAAGTGCCCGATGCTCGCCGCGGTGGCGGCCCAGATCGGGGATCCGATGGTGCGCAACATGGGCACGATCGGCGGCAGCCTGGCCCACGCGGACCCGGCCGCGGACTACCCGGCTGCGATCATCGCGCTCGGCGCGGAGATGGTGGCCGAGGGCCCCAAGGGCAAGCGCACGATCAAGGCGGATGACTTCTTCAAGGGCCTGCTCACCACCGCGCTCGCGGAGGACGAGATCCTGACCGAGGTGCGCGTCCCCGCGATGGCGGGCAAGACCGGTGCGGCGTACATGAAGTTCCCGCATCCGGCCTCCCGGTTCGCGGTGGTCGGCGTCGCGGCGGTGCTCAGCGTGGACGGCGGCAAGGTCGGCAAGGCGAGCGTCGCGGTCACCGGCGCGGGCACGAAGGCGGTGCGCGCCAAGGGCGTCGAGGCCGCGATCACCGGCAAGGCGGCCGACGCGGCGTCCATCCAGGCCGCGGCCGAGAAGGCGGCCGAGGGCGTGGACGTCCAGGCCGACCTGCAGGGCACGGTCGAATACAAGAGCCACCTGGTGCGGGTCTTCGCCAAGCGGGCGATGGAGGCGGCCGCCGCGGCCGTGAAGTAAGCCGCTCGGGTGAGACGTCCAGTCGACACGCCCCGCGGGATGACCTCCGCGGGGCGTTGTTTTTGGAGCCGCGCGTGATCGCGGGGATCGTCCTCGCGGCCGGCCTCTCGCGCCGGATGGGCCAGTCGAAGGTGCTCATGAAGGTGGGCCGACGGGCCATCATCCGGTATGTGGTCGAGAGCGTGCTTGCGGGCGGGGTGGACGCGGTGTGGGTCGTGACCGGCCCCGACGTCGAGCCGATCGAGGCGGCCCTGGCCGGCCTCGAGGTGCAGCTGGTGGTGAACCCGGCGCCCGAGGAGGGCCAGGCCGGGTCGGTGCGCACCGGCATCGCCGCGCTGCCCGAGTCGGTGGAGGCCGTCCTGATCGCCCTCGGCGATCAGCCCTTGATGCCTCCATCCATCATCCCGGCCCTGCTGGCGGCCCGGCGCACGAGTCCCAAGCTGATCGTGGCGCCGCGCTACCGGGACGGGCAGGGCAACCCGGTGGTGTTCAAGCGCGAGATCTTTCCCGAGCTCCTGCGCCTGACCGGCGACCAGGGCGCGCGACCCATCATCCAGAAGGAGCCGACCCGCGTGGAGTGGGTCGAGCTCGACCTGCCCATGCCGCCGGACGTGGACACGCCCGACGACTATGAGAAGATCCGGGCCAATCTCCGGGCAGGCAATCACGCGGTGTAGACTGAGAGGGCCATGAGAGCCGAGATCGAGAAGATCCAGCAGATGATGGAGAAGGCCAACTACGTCACGGATCCGGCCATCGCGACGTCCGTGCACCTGGCCATGACGCTCCGGAAGCCGCTCCTCATCGAGGGGCACGCCGGCGTCGGCAAGACCGAGATCGCCAAGGTGATGGCGCGCATGCTCGACACCAACCTGATTCGCCTGCAGTGCTACGAGGGGCTCGACGCCTCCCAGGCGCTCTACGAGTGGAACTACCCGAAGCAGCTCCTGCACATCAAGCTCGAGGAGGCGACCACCCATACGCTTCGGGAAAAGGAAGCCACCATCTTCTCCGAGCCCTTCCTGATCCGTCGCCCGCTGCTCCAGGCGATCAGCCAGGACGGCAAGCCGCCGGTGCTCCTGATCGACGAGGTCGACCGGAGCGACGAGGAGTTCGAGGCCTTCCTGCTGGAGGTCCTCGCCGAGTTCCAGGTCACGATCCCCGAGATCGGCACGATCCGGACCGCGCATCCGCCGTACGTCATCCTGACGTCGAACCGCGTACGCGAGCTCTCGGACGCGCTCCGGCGCCGGTGCCTCTACCTGTGGGTCGACTTCCCCGGCTTCGACAAGGAAGTCCGGATCGTGACGCTCAAGGTGCCGGGCGTGAACGAGGCGCTCGCGCGCCAGATCGCCCGCTTCATGGAGGGCCTCCGTGGCCTGCGCCTCTCCAAGGTGCCGGGAGTGGCGGAGAGCCTCGACTGGGCGCAGGCCCTCGCCTCGCTCCACGCCGATCACCTGGACGAGGACCTGGTGCTCGAGACCCTGGGCTGCGTGCTGAAGGACGCCGACGACATCAAGCGCTTCAAGCGGGAGCTGACGTCGAGCGGTCTCAAGCGCTTCGTGGCCGCCGAGGGCTAGCATGGCGGGGCGCCGCGACCTCACCACCGCCGTCGTCCGCTTCGGGCAGATGCTGCGCGCGGCCGGGCTCCCGCTCACGGTCACCGAGCTGATGGACGGGGTGCGGGCGCTCGAGGTCGTGGACCTGCTGGACCGCCAGGACGTCTACCTGGCCCTGCGCACGACCCTGGTCGCCCGGCGCGAGGAGTTCCCCGCCTTCGACCGCTGCTTCGACGTCTTCTGGCGCTTCCAGGCCGAGGAGGGGCAGGGGCTCGACGGCCTGATGAGCCCGACCGAGGCGGCCATCCCGGAGGAGCACGCCGGCAACACCGGGGCGGAGGCCGCCCAGAAGAAGGTCTCGGTGGCGCTCGAGGGCTGGGAGGAGGAAGGCGACGACGACGGCGAGCCGCTCGAGGTCCCGGGAGTCAGCGACCGTGAAATCCTCATGGATCAAGACTTTTCGGCCTTTCCGGTTGAGGATCTCGACGAGGTCGCCCGGCTCACGATCCTGATCGCCAAGCGGCTGGCCCGGCGCATCAGCCGTCGCAAGCGGCCGACCCGGCGGGGCGGGGTCATCGACATGCGGCGGAGCATGCGGGCCAACCTGATGAAGGGCGAGATCATCGAGCTGCGCCGACGGGAGCGGCGGAGGCGCAAAGTCCGCCTGGTGCTGCTCTGCGACGTCTCGGGCTCCATGGACCTCTATAGCCGCTTCCTGCTCCAGTTCCTGTACGCGCTCCAGAACGTCTTCGGCCGCGTGGAGACCTTCACGTTCTCCACGCGACTGACGCGGGTGACCGAGCATCTCAAGGGTGCGTCCTATCGCCAGGCCCTGGCCAAGCTGACCGAGGTGCGGGACTTCTCGGGTGGGACCCGGATCGGGGAATCCTTGCAGGAGTTCAACGCGCGGTGGGGGAGCCTGGTGGACCGGCACACCATCGTCCTCGTCCTCTCGGACGGCTGGGACACCGGCGAGCCCGAGGTCCTGGCCAATGAAATGCTGGCGATCAAGCGCAAGGCGGGCCGGCTCATCTGGCTCAATCCGTTGCTGGGCAATCCGTCCTACGAGCCCCTGACGCGGGGCATGGCGGCGGCGCTGCCGCTCGTGGATCACTTCGCGGCGGCGCACAACCTGGCCAGCCTGCGCGATCTGGCCAGCCATCTCAACCTGAGGTAGCCGACATGACCGAGCTCTCCGAGCAGCTCAACCAGCTCAAGCGGAACGAGTCGAAGGTGACGGTGGCCACCCTCGTGAACACGCGTGGCACCACGCCCCGGAAGGAAGGGGCGAAGATGCTCGTCGGCGAGGGCGGGCGCGTGCTCGGCTCGGTGACCATCGGCGGCTGCGTGGACGCGCAGGTGATCGAGGAGTCGGCCGACGTGCTGGGCACGAACGCGCCACGGCTCCTCGAGCTGAACCTGGGCGACGAGGAGGCCTGGGAGATCGGCCTCACCTGCGGGGGCACCATCGAGGTCTTCCTCGAGCCGGTCACCCTCGCCGACAAGGACGACACCACGCTGGTCTACTACGAGCGGGCCCGCGTCCACGCCGAGCAGGGCGGGCGGGCCGTGATCGTGACGCGCCTGGATGCGCCGAGCCACGGGGCCAAGCTGCTGCTCCTCGACGACGGCGGGCAGGAGGGCACGCTCGGCGACACCTTCCTCGACCAGCGCTTCACCACGGAGGCCCGCGAGGCCATGACCGCGGGCAAGTCGCGGACGCTCTTCCTCGAGAACGTGCGCGCCTTCGCGGAGGTCTTCGCGCCCCCGTCCACGCTGCTCGTGGTGGGGGCGAGCCACGTGGCGATGCCCCTCGTGACGCTGGCCAAGACGCTCGGCTTCCGCACCATCGTGATAGACGGCCGGCCGCGCTTCGCCACCAAGGAGCGCTTCCCCGACGTGGACGATCTCCGGATCGGGGTGCCCTCCGAGCTGGTGCAGCAGGTCCCGCTGATCGCGACCACCGCGCTGGTACTGGTGGCCCACGACTACAAGTACGACCTGCCCGTGCTCAAGCACGCGCTCGGCACGCCGGTGGGCTACATCGGGCTCCTGGGCAGCAGCCGGCGCGGCGCCGCGATCCTGAACCTGCTGCGCGAGGACGGGGTGGCCGAGGACGCGCTGCTGCGGGTGCGGGTCCCCATCGGGCTCGACCTGGGCGCCCAGTCGGCGCCCGAGATCGCGCTGAGCATCCTGGCCGAGGCGCTGGCCACCCATCGCAACGCCACCGGCATGCCGATCTCCGAAAAAGTCCGTCGCGGCCTCAAGTGAGGGACAGAATGAACAGTGTGGTGGGGGGGCTTGGGGGAGGAGCGGCACCGCTCCCCCCCAATCAGAACAGAGCTTGAAGGCTGTCGCAGTAAACCGGAATGCGGACGTCACGATCGACGCGCTCGAAGGGCGCATCGCGTGCCACGACGTGCGCGACCAGGCCGGGAAAGTCTCGATCGCCAAGGGCCAGACGCTCGACGCGGGCGCGGCCGCGCGTCTGCTGACGCTGCCCTGGGCGGAGGTGCACCTGCTGGAGCTGGAGCCGGGCGACGTGCACGAGGAGCCGGCGGGCTCTCGCCTGGCCGCCGCGGCCTGCGGCTCGAACGTGGAGGTCAAGGGCTACACCGGCGGGCAGTGGACCCTCGCGGCGCAGCGGCGCGGCCTCGTCGGTGTCAACGCCGCCGCGGTCGCGGCGGTCAACGGGCTCGAGGGCATGTCGGTCTTCACCCTCTACGACCAGCAGCCGGTGGAGTCGGGCGAGGCGGTGGCCCGGGCCAAGATCACCCCGCTGGCCATCCCGGACCGCCTGGTGAAGGACGCGGAAGGCCGCGCCGCCGCCGCGGGCGGGCTCGTCTCCGTGAAGCCTTTCCAGCCCCGTGTGCTGGCCGCGCTCAGCCGGGAAACGCTGGCCCCGCCGCAGCGTCAGCGCTTCGAGTCCTCCCTGACCGAGAAGGTGGACTGGTTCGGCTCGCGGCTCCTGCCGGTGCGCTACGCGGCCGGCGACGCCGCCGCGGTCGCCGCCGAGATGGAGGCCCTGCTGGCCGCCGGCGCCGACATCCTGATCGCGGCCGGCGCGGGCTCGCTCGACCCGCTCGATCCGGTCTTCGCCGGCCTCGAGCGCCTGGGCGGCCGCATGATCCGGCACGGCGCGCCGGCCCACCCGGGCAGCCTGCTGTGGATCGCGGAGGTGCGGGGCCACCCGGTGCTCGGCATGCCCGCCTGCGGCATGTTCTCGCAGGCCACCACGTTCGACCTGGTGCTGCCGCGCATCCTGGCCGGCCTTCCGACGGGCGCGGCGGAGATCGCCGCGCTCGGCCACGGCGGCCTGCTCTCGCGCGACAGCGCCTATCGCTTTCCGCCGTATCGCAAGACCGGCGTCCGCGGCGAGCTGGCCGAGTGACATGGCCCTCTACAGCGACGTGATCCGGGAGCGCTTCCGCCGGCCGCTCTTCCGCGGCGCGATCGAGCGCCCCGACGTGGCCCACGAGGACGTCAACCCGCTCTGCGGGGACCGCGTGCGCATCCAGGGCCGGCTCGCCGACGGGCGGCTGGCCGAGGCCCGGTGGACCGGCGACTGCTGCGCGATCTGCGCGGCCTCCGCCGATCTGCTCCTCGAGGCCGCGCAGGGTCAGCCGGTCGGCTTCGCGCAGACCCAGACCACTTCGAGCCTGCTGGAGCGGCTCGATTCCGATATCCGGCCGTCACGGATGAAGTGCGTGACGCTCCCACTGAGCGTCCTGCAGGAGGCCCTCAGCGGTCAGGAGGTGACGCGATGAACCTGGGCGACAAGACCCGCCGAGACTTTCCGATCCTCTCCCGTGTCGTGAACGGGCATCCGCTCGTGTATCTCGACTCGGCCGCCTCCAGCCAGAAACCGCTCGCGGTGATCGAGGCGGTCTCGAACTACTACCAGACCAGCCACGCCAACGTGCACCGCTCCATCCACACCCTGGGCGAGGAGGCCACCGAGCGCTACGAGGCCGCCCGGGACGCGGTGCGCGCCTTCCTGGGCGCCCGGAGCCGCGAGGAGATCATCTTCACGCGCGGCACCACCGAGGGGATCAACCTGGTGGCCCAGGCGGTGGGCCGGACGCTCAAGCCGGGCGACGAGATCATCGTGAGCGAGCTCGAGCACCATTCGAACCTGATCCCGTGGCAGATGGCCTGTCGCGACCGGGGCACGGTGCTGCGCGCGATCCCGGTCGT
>CAVXJS010000015.1:0-400255 GCA_963762145.1 uncultured Candidatus Rokubacteria bacterium | reverse complement strand
CGTGGTTCTCCTGGATTCGGATGACGGGGTTCTTCAGACCGCCGATGCCCTCGATGCGTACCTCGACCTTGTCGCCGGCCCGCAGGGGCCCGACGCCGCACGGGGTGCCGGTGGCGATGACGTCGCCGGGCAGGAGGGTCATGATCGCGGCGACGCGCGCCACCAGGTCCTCGACCGGGCAGATCAGGTGCTTGGTGTTGGACGCCTGCCGCCGCTCGCCGTTGACCCAGGTCTCGAGGTCCACGCCGTTGGGATCGATGTCGGTGGCGATGCAGGGGCCCGACCGGGCAGAAGCTGTCGAAGGCCTTGGCGCGGGTCGGCTGGCCGTCGCGCACGTTGAGGTCGCGGGCGGTGACGTCGTTGAGGCACGTGTAGCCGAGCACGAACTCGCGGGCCCGCTCGGCCGGGACGTGGTGGCAGCGCTTCTTGATGACGATGGCGAGCTCGCCCTCGTAGTCGAGGCGCCGCGACTGGGGCGGGAAGACGATGGGATCGTCGGGCCCGCACAGGGCCGAGATCGGCTTGAAGAAGAACTGGGGCTCCGCCGGGACCTGCACGTTCATCTCCTCGGCGTGCTCGCGGTAGTTGAGGCCCACCCCCACGATCTTCGTGGGCACCACCGGGGCCAGCAGCACCGCCTGGCTCAGCAGGTACTTCTTCCGCGCCTTCTTGAAGCTGCCGTAGGGCGTCCCCGCGTACTCCACGATGTGCTGGCCCTCGAGCACGCCGTAGCGGATCTTGCCGCCGGCCCGGAAGCGCACGATCCTCATGCGAGGCCCAGCACGTCCTGCATCGAGTAGAGGCCGGGCCGGGCCGTCGCGATGAAGCGGGCCGCGCGCAGGGCGCCCCGCGCGAAGTTGTCGCGGCTCTGCGCGCGGTGGGTCAGCTCGAGCCGCTCGCCGAGCGCGCCGAAGGAGACGGTGTGCTCGCCCACCACGTCGCCCGAGCGCAGGGCCGCGATGCCGATCTCCTTGCGCGGGACCGCTCGGCCAGCTTGTCGTGCCGATCGTAGACCGCGGTCTTGGCGAGATCGCGCCCGAGCGCCTCGGCCACCACCTCGGCCATGCGCAGCGCGGTGCCGCTGGGAGCGTCCTTCTTGAAGCGATGGTGGGTCTCGACGATCTCCACGTCGTAGTCGTCGCCCAGCATCCGCGCCATGTCGCGCGAGGATGCGGAAGGCCACGTTGACGCCCACGCTCATGTTGGGCGCGACGAGGATCGCGGTGCTGCGGCCGATGGCGGCGAGCTCCTCGCGCTGCGCGGGGGTGAACCCGGTGGTGCCGATCACCGCGCGCCCGCCCTGCCGCGCGGCCAGCCGCGCGTGGGCCAGGCTCGCCTCCGGCACCGAGAACTCGATGAGGATGCGATCCTTGCCGAGCACCGCCTCCGCGTCGGCGGTGATCGGGACGGTGAGCCGGCCTACCCCCGCGACCTCCCCCGCGTCGCGCCCGAGGGCAGGGTGCCCGGGCGCCTCGAGGGCGGCCACCAGCCGCAGCTCCTTGTCCTCTTGGAGCAGCGCGACCAGACGGTTGCCCATCCGGCCGGCGGCGCCGGCGACGACGACATCCGCCATGACGGGCGGAGGATCAGCCCTTGACGAGGCCGAGCGAGGCCAGGACCGCGCGGAGCCGCGGCCGGTTCGCCTCGCCCATCCGGCACATCGGCAGCCGGAACTCCGGCTCGGCCAGCTTGCCCATCATGGCGAGCGCTTCCTTGACCGGGATCGGATTGGTCTCGATGAACATCGCGCGCGACAGCGGGAAGAGCTTGAGGTGCAGCTCGCGGGCCTGCTTCCAGTCGCCCGCCAGCGCGGCGTGCGTCATCTCGGCGGTCTCGCGCGGCACCAGGTTGGCGATGACCGAGATCACGCCGCGGCCCCCGACCGACATGAGCGGCAGGGTGATGTTGTCGTCGCCGGAGAGGACCGAGAAGTCGGGGCCGCACGCCAGGATCACCTGGGTCATCTGGTCGAGCGAGCCCGAGGCCTCCTTGACGCCGACCACGTTCGGGCAGTCGCGCGACGATGCGGGCCAGGGTGTCCGTCTCCACGTTGACCGCGGTGCGGCCCGCGATGTTGTAGACGAGGATCGGGATGTCGACCGCGTCCGCCACCGCCCGGAAATGCCGGTAGAGCCCTTCCTGGGTGGGCTTGTTGTAGTAGGGATTGACCACCAGCGCGCCGGTCGCCCCCGCCTTCTTGGCGTGGGTGGTGAGGTCGATCGCCTCCGAGGTGGAGTTGGAGCCGGTCCCCGCGATGACCGCCACCCGCCCCCGCGCGGTCTCGATGACCAGCTCCACCACGCGCTTGTGCTCGTCGTGGCTCAGGGTGGGCGACTCCCCGGTGGTGCCGCAGGGCACGATGCCGTCGGTGCCGCTGGCCACGTGCCACTCGACCAGCTCCCGGAGCTTGGCCTCATCCACCTTGCCGCCGCGGAACGGGGTCACGAGGGCGACGATCGATCCCTGGAATGTCGCGCGCATGGTTGAGTCCCTCCGTTGCTCACTGCGATGTGGGACGCAGAGTTTCTTGACTCTAACACCAGAGCCGGAAGCACTTCAAGCGGCAGCCGTGATGCGGTAGACTCCAGCGGATGGAAAGCCCCCGCGCCGACGGCCGCACCGCTCACGTCACCGCCGATGTCGCCGCCCTGGTGCGCGAGCGCTTCGGCACGCCCTGCTACGTCTACGACCACGCCGCGCTCGAGACGGCGGCGCGGCAGGCGCTCGCGTTCCCGGCTCCGTTCGGCCTCACCGTGCGCTACGCGATGAAGGCCAACCCCAGCCGCGGCATCCTCGCGCTCTTCCGCGAGCTGGGCCTGCACGTGGACGCGTCGAGCGACTTCGAGGTGGAGCGGGCGCTGCGGGCGGGCTTCGCGGCCGAGCGCATCCAGCTCACCTCGCAGATGCCGTCGCGCGCGCTCGCGCGGCACGTCGAGCGCGGGGTGCTCTTCAACGCGTGCTCGCTGCACCAGCTCGAGGAGTTCGGGCGGCTCGCGCCCGGCCGCGAGCTCTCGGTGCGGGTGAATCCGGGGCTCGGCACCGGCTCCACCAAGCGCACCAACACCGGCGGGCCCGCCTCGAGCTTCGGGATCTGGCACGAGGCGCTGGGCGAGGTCCAGGCGATCGCCAAGCGCTACGACCTCCGCATCCGGCGGCTGCACTCGCACGTCGGCTCCGGCACCGATCCGGAGGTGTGGAAGCGCTGCGCGCGGATGACCCTCGACCTGGCCGCCCAGCTGCCCGAGGTGGCGAGCATCAACCTGGGGGGCGGCTTCAAGGTCGGCCGCATGCCGGAGGAGCCGTCGGTGGACATGGCCGACGTGGGCGCGCACGTGCGCCGCGAGATCGAGGGATTCCACGACCGCTCGGGCCGGAGCTTCCACCTCGAGATCGAGCCCGGCACGTTCCTCGTCGCCAACGCGGGGGTGATCGTGGCCTCCTGCGTGGACGTGGTGGATACCGGCGCGGAGGGCTACTGCTTCGCCAAGCTCGACGCGGGCATGCCCGAGATCACGCGGCCCTCGCTGTACGGCGCCCAGCATCCGATCGACGTGCTCGCGGCCGGGCGCGAGCAGAAGGCGGTGGTCTTCGTGGGGCCGTGCTGCGAGTCGGGGGACATCCTCACGCCGGCCCCCGGCGATCCGGAGGCGCTGGCGCCCCGCTGGGTGGCCGCGCCGCGCGATCGGGGACCTGGTGGTGATCGGCGGCGCGGGCGCCTACTGCGCGGGGATGGCCACGATCAACTACAACTCCTATCCGCAGGCGCCCGAGGTCATGCTCGGCCGCGACGGCTCGCTCACGCCTCCTGCGCCGCCGTCAGGCCCCCGAACAAGTCTGGCAGAACGAGGCCTGAGGGCCAATCGGGCGTCCGCGCTGAGACGGGCCGCTTCGAGCGCGGGCTCCGCCCGCGCAATCTGTGGTGGGGGAGGCAGGGAGGAGTGCGCCGCAGGCGCGCGACGACCGTCGGCAGGGGCAGCCCCCCTCCGAGCCTAGGGAGACGGACGGAGATCTCGTTCGAGCGCGCGCTCTCGTTCGGGCGGCGCGCCCGGTCGATCGCGGTGACCGCGTAGCGGTAGGTCGCGCCGGGCCGCACGTCGCGGTCCAGGTAGACGGTCGCGATCGCCATCGTCGTCGCGATGCGCATGAAATCGCCGGTCTCGCCCGCGCGATAGATCGCGTAGAGCGCCACGTCCGGTGAGCCGCTCGGGTTCCAGGCCAGCCGCACCGCGCCCGGGGACGGCACCGCGAGCAGGTTGGCGGGCGCGACGGGCGGCGTGGTGTCCGCCGCCGCGACGACCACCGGCGACCGAGGTCTCGCCGGTGGCGGTCACCGCCGGATCCACCCGCACCGCGCGTACCGCGTAACGGTAGTCGGTGTCGTTCTCCAGGCCCTCGTCGGTGAACGAGGTGGCCTCGAGCGGCTTCGGCGTGATCGCGGCGAGCGCGCCCTCCGCGCCCGCGCCCCGCAGCACCAGGTAGCGGAGATCGCCCGGCGCGGGGGAGCCGTCCATCATCTCGGCGGGCGGCTGCCAGGTCAGCCCGATGCGGCGGTCGCCCGGCGCCGCGCTCAGCGCGCGGGGCGCCTTCGGGGCCGCCAGGTACGGGACCACCAGGCGCTCGGAGGGCGCGCTGCTCCGCCCGAGGGTGTCCTCGGCGGTGACCACGTAGATGTAGCGGCGGCCGACCGCCAGCGCGCGCCGGTCCACCCACGTGACCGAGGTGCCCTGCACGGTCGCGGGCGCGGGGTCGTCGGTCCGGATCGTCGCGATCTCGTCGTAGCCGACGACGCGTCCGGACGAGAGCATCGCCGACTTGGGCTCTCCGCCGTTGGCCTCTTCCCGCCGGTAGAGCTTGTAGAGCGCGATCGCGCGCAGGCGCGTGCCGTCTACCCGGGTGTCGGGGCCGGTCCAGCTCACCACCACGCTCTGCTCGTCCACCGCGCCGTGCAGGCCGCTGGGGCCCAGCGGCACGCGGTACTCGGGCGCCACCGGCGGCCCCTTCTTGCCGCAGGCGACCAGCGCGCTCGCGGCCAGGAGGAGCAGCAGCGCGCCCCGCGCCCCCGCCCTCATGCGCCCGGCCCGCCCGCGAGCAGCGCCCGGACCTGCTCGAGCTGTCGCCGGACCGCGTCCGGCGCGGTGCCGCCTATGACCGCGCGCGCGCGCAGCGAGGCCTCCACCGTCAGCGCGGGGTAGACGTCGCGCCCGATCAGCGGTGAGAACCCGCGCAGCTCCTCGAGCGGCAGGTCGCCCAGCTCCACGCCGCGCGTGATGGCGTGGCGCACCGCGCGGCCGACGACCTCGTGCGCGTCGCGGAAGGGCAGGCCCTGGCGGACGAGATAGTCCGCCAGGTCGGTGGCGGTGGAGTAGTGCGCCCCCGCCGCGTCCCGCATGCGGTCGATCCGGAAGGTCACGGCGCCGAGCATCGGGGGCAGGACGCGAAAGATCGCCTCGAGCGTGTCGACCGTGTCGAAGAGCGGCTCCTTGTCCTCCTGCATGTCCGAGTTGTAGGTGAGGGGGAGCCCCTTCATGACGGTGAGCCCGGCGGTGAGGTTGCCGTAGAGCCGGCCGGTCTTGCCCCGGATCAGCTCGGCCACGTCGGGGTTCTTCTTCTGCGGCATGATGGACGAGCCGGTCGCGAAGGCGTCCGAGAACTCCACGAAGCCGAACTCGGACGTCGCCCACAGGGTGAGATCCGCGGCGAGCCGCGAGCAGTGCATGCCGAGGATCGCGGCGTGCGGCGAGGAACTCCAGCACGAAGTCGCGATCGGCCACCGCGTCCATGCTGTTGGGGCTGGGCGCGCTGAACCCGAGATCGCGCGCGAGCGCCTCGCGGTCGATGGCGAAGGCGGCGCCCGCGAGGGCGGCGGCGCCGAGCGGCATCACGTTGACCCGCGCGCGGCCGTCGCGGAAGCGCGCGCGATCGCGCTCGAGCATCAAGACGTAGGCGAGCAGGTGATGGGCGAGCAGCACCGGCTGGGCGCGCTGCAGGTGCGTGTAGCCGGGCATCGGCGCCTCGGGATGCCGCTCGGCCTGGGCCACGAGCGCGCGCTCCACCTCGACCAGTCCCGCGTCCACGTGGTCGAGGATGTCGCGGAGATAGAGCCGCTCGTCGAGGGCGATCTGATCGTTCCGGGAGCGGCCGGTGTGCAGCTTGCCGCCGACCGGCCCCGCCACCTCGATGAGCCGCCGCTCCACGTTCATGTGGATGTCCTCGAGCTCCGCGCCGGAACGGGAAGGTGCCGCCCTCGAGCTCGCGCGCGGACGCCGTCGAGGCCCGGCGAGCAGGCTCTCGAGCTCCGCCTCGGTGATCAGCTTGGCCCGCGCGAGCGCGCGCGCCCACGCCGCGCTGCCCGCCAGATCGTAGGGCCAGAGCCGGCGGTCGAAGGACAGGGAGGCGGTGAAGGCCTCGGCGGCCGGATCGGCCCCTGCGGCGAAGCGCCCGGACCAGGCCTTGCCCGGGGGCGTGCCGGCGGCGGTCACGAGGCGCCCGCGCGGCCGGCGGCCGCCGCGGGGGCGGGCGGCACGCGCAGGAGCGCGGCGATCTCGCGACATGATGCGACGGGTGGCGTCGTCCCGCTCCATCCGCGCGATGGGCCCGAGGCGCGCCCGGCCGAAATGGATCGGCTCGTCCGAACCGCACCGCGAGCGGCCGGCGCCGCGGCAGGTAGAAGCGCCGCCCGCGGAGCGCCTCGTAGGTGCCCTCGATCGCCGCGGGCACCACCGGGACGCCGGCGCGGAGCGCGACCATCGCCGCCCCGGGCCGGCCCGCCCACGAGCCGGCCTTCCTGGCTGAACGGGCCCTCCGGGAAGATGCCCACCACGCGGCCCGCCTCGAGCACCTGCAGCACGCGCTTGATGGCGCCGGGATCCGGCCGCTCGAGCGTCATCGGGATCGAGCCGATGCGCCGGTGAAACGGCGGGTGCAGCGGCGTCGCCCGGAACACGCGCGGCATCACGACGAACGAGATCGGCCGCGGCACCGCCACGCCCAGCACGACGCCGTCCAGATAGTTGTGGTGGTTGGCGGCCAGGATGAACGGCCCGGACGAGGGCAGCCGCTCCGCTCCCGCGACCCGCAGATCGAACAGCCCGTGCAGCAGCCATCCCGCCACGCGCGCGGGACGCACGATAAACCGGGGGAAACGCCTCCACGAGCACGCGGCGCGACGCCGCGGACGCGCCGGGGCGTAGCACGGACAGGGTGGAGGAGTCTTCGCCGGAGGCCATGACTCGCTCGTTTATAGCACCCACCCCCCACGCTGACAACCGCACCCGGAAGGGAGGGCGCCCTCGACCCCGCCGGCCGCTGAATACCGGCTACGAATGCCGGCTACGTGGGCGGGCGAGCGCGCGCGAGGCGGTACCGGGCGACCGCCGCGTTGTGATCGGCCAGGGTGGTGGAGAACGTGTGGAACCGCTCGTCCAGCGACACGAAGTAGAGGTAGGCGACGCGCGCCGGCCGCACCGCCGCCGTGATGGCCGCGCGGCCCGGGCTCGCGATGGGGCCCGGCGGGAGACCCTGGCGCCGGTACGTGTTGTACGGCGAGTCCACCTGGAGATCCTCGCGGGTGAGCCGCTTGCGGTCCTTGCCGACGGCGTACTGCACGGTGGGATCCGCCTGCAGCGGCATGTCTCTTCCGGATGCGATTCCAGAACACCGCGGAGATGAGCGGCATCTCGCTCGTTTCGACGGCCTCCTTCTCGATGATGGAGGCGAGCGTCAGCACCTGGTGCAGGCTCAGGTCGCGGCTGCGCGCTTCCGCAAGAAGCTCGGGCGAGATCTTCTCGCGCATCCGCGCCACCATGCGGGCCAGGATCTCTTCCGGGGTCATGCCCTTCACGAACTGGTAGGTGTCCGGGAAGAGGTAGCCTTCCACCGAGTCGGCCTGGATGTCCAGGTTCTTCAGGAAGACGGGGTCCTTGCCGACCCGGAGGATCTCTTCGGCCGGCACCAGCCGCTCGGTCTGCAGCAGCCGCGCCAGCTCGCCCAGGGTGCTGCCCTCCGCGGAAGATCACCATGTGCTGGAGGACCTGGCCACCCGCGATCTGCTCGAGCACCCGCACCGTGTTGGAGCCCGCGGGGATCTGGTACTCCCCGGCCTTGAGGCTTCGGAAGCTCCCCCGGGCCAGGGCCAGGATGATGAAGCCGACCCGGCTCCGGATCACGCCCGCTTCGTCCAGGATCTCGGCCACTTCGATGACGCCCTTGTGGGCGGGGAGCTCGACGACCCGGGCCGAGGCGCGTAGCGGGGCCGGGACGCTGAGGATCCACCAGCCTTCGAGGAGCAGGGCGAGGAGGGCCACGACCACCACGAAGCCGACGGCGGCCCGCCAGGTCGGCCCGGGGCGTCCGGGCCCAACCCCCCATGTCGGAAGCGATCGGGGACGTTCCATCATGGTGAGCCTTCATTCTGGCCGGACTGGGATTCTCAGTCAAACCGGAGGGGTGGGGAAGGGTGGCGGTCCCGGAAGTTGCTGGTATAATGACCGGCCTGGGGCGACCCGCCCCAGAATTCCGAGGAGGGAAACCCATGCAGGAGCTGGTGCTTCCAGTCCGTCACGAATGGCTCGCCCGGGAGCGCGCCTACGGGAAGATCGCGATCGAGCCCTTCGAGCCTGGGTTCGCCCTGACGGCGGGCAATGCCTATCGCCGGGTGCTGCTGTCCTCCATCACGGGGGCCGCGCCCACCTGGGTCAAGATCGAGGGGGTGCTGCACGAGTTCTCGCACCTGGTCGGGATGCGCGAGGACACCCTCGACATCATCCTGAACCTGCGCAAGCTCGTGTTCACGCTGCACGTCAACCGCCCCAAGCTGCTCCGCCTGAAGGCCCAGGGGGTCCGCGACGGTGACCGCCCGGGACTTCGAGCCCGATCCGGACGTGGAGATCCTGACGCCGGAGGTGGCGCTGGCCACGCTCGACAAGGACGGCAGCCTCGAGATGGAGGTGTGCGTGGAGCGCGGGCGGGGCTACCAGGCGGCGGAGAAGCGCGAGCCCGAGGCGCTGCCCATCAACGCGATGATGATGGACGCGGACTTCTCGCCGGTGAAGCGCGTGAACTTCCACGTGGAGCCGAAGGGCGGGCAGGAGCGGCTCATCATGGAGGTGTGGACCAACGGGACGGTGACGCCGGAGACCGCGGTGGCCGACGCCTCGCGGATCCTCGACGACCAGTTCGCGCTGCTGATCGACTTCCCGTCCACGCCGCCGGTGCAGGCCGAGGGGACCGAGGCGGTCGCGGGCGAGCCGGCGCCGCGGAGCGAGGTCAACGAGCACCTCTTCCGCAACGTGGACGAGCTCGAGCTGTCGGTGCGCGCGTCCAACTGCCTCAAGACCGCGAACATCCGCACCATCGCGGACCTCGTGCAGAAGACCGAGTCGGAGCTGCTGAAGACCAAGAATTTCGGCAAGAAGTCGTTGAACGAGATCAAGACCATCCTGGGCGAGATGGGGCTCTCCCTCGGCATGCGTCTCGATCCCGAAGAGCTGGAGCGGCTGCGCGCGCACTACGAGCGCGCCTTCGAGACCTAGACCGCCTCCCGCTTCCCGCGCGTCCGCCACGGCCTCCGGCTCATCCCGGGGGCCGTGGTGCTTCCGGGGTCCGTTCGGGGTCGAGCTCCCAGGTCTCGCGGACGCCGCGGGCCCACGCGGTCACCCGCAGGACGCGCCCGTCGGTCTCCAGGATGACCGCGCCGTCGCGGTCGGTGCGGTAGACGCGCGCGCCCACCGCCTCCAGCCGGGCGAGCGCCTCCACGCTCGGATGGCGGAAGGGATTGCGCGCGCCCACCGAGATCACCGCGAGCCGCGGGCGGGCCCGCTCGAGGAACGGCGCGGTGGACGAGAACCGGCTGCCGTGATGGGCGACCTTGAGCGCGAGCGCCGCCACCGGGCCCGCGCGCTCGAGCAGCGCCGTCTCGCCGCGCGCCCCCAGGTCGCCCGCGAGCAGGAGTGAGACGCCCCGCCAGTCGAGCCGCAGCACCAGGGACTGGTCGTTGGCGCTCTGGGCCGGATCCGGTCCCGGCCCCAGCACCGTGATCAGCGCAGGCCCGAGCCACAGACGCTGGCCGGCGGCCAGCGCCCGGCGGGGCGCGCGCGACCGCACGAGCGCGGCGACCGTCTCCGGCGCGCCGCCGGGCGGGCGGCCGCTCTCCCAGAACTCGCCGACGTGGAAATGGGTGAGGACGGCGGCCAGCCCGCCCGAGTGATCGGCATCCCAGTGCGTGAGCGCGACCGCGTCGAGCCGAGCCAGCGGCCGGTTCCAGAGGAATGGCGCCAGCACGCGCTCGCCCACGTCGAAGTGGCGGGCGCCGCCGGGCCCGCCGTCCACGAGCAGCCGCGGCCCCTCCGGCAGCTCGATGAGCGTCGCGTCGCCCTGGCCGACGTCGAGGAACGTGACGCGCAGCATGGACTCGGTCGGACGGAGCCACGGCCAGATCGAGAGCGCGGCGACCAGGGTCACCAGGACACCCACGACGAGCCGGACGCGACGGGACGCCGCGATCCCGGGCGCGAGCAGGAGCGCGCCGTACCAGGCGACCGCGATCGTCGCCGACGGGGACGGCAGGTGGACCATCGCGGCGGGCAGGGCGGCGGCCAGCGAGACGGCCGCGCGCAGCGCGATCAGGACGATCCAGAGCGCGTGGAAGAGCAGCGCGGCGAGCGTGCTCGAGGCCAGCTCCACCAGCAGCGCGAGCATCCCGAGGGTCGTCGCCACCGCGGCGAGCGGCACCACGAGCAGGTTGGCGACCACGCCGATCAGCGAGAGTTGATTGAAGTGCGCGAGCATGAGCGGCGTGACCGCGGCCTGCGCGCCCAGGCTCACCGCCACCGCCCCCGCGAGCCAGCCCGGCGCGCCGCGGGCGACGAGGCCCGCGGTGACAGCCGGCCCGAGATGGACGATGCCGGCGGTGGCCGCGAACGAGAGCTGGAAGCCGGGCTCCCAGAGATCGCCGGGCCGCCAGAGCAAGAGCCCGAGGCCGGCCAGGGCCAGGGCGTTTGGAAGCTGGGATTCGCGGTCGAGCAACAGGGCCCCGAGCAGGAGCAATCCCATCACGGTGGCGCGCAGCACGGACGGCTGGCCGCCCACGACCAGCGCGAACCCGACCAGCACGCCCGCGGCCACCCCGGCGGCGCCGCGGCGCGGGACGCCGCACAGGCCCAGCGCGCCGAACACCGCGCCCGCCAGGAGCGCCACGTTGAAGCCCGACACCGCGAGGATGTGGTAGACGCCGGCCCGCCGGAAGCCCGCGTCGATCTCACGCGGCAGCGCCGAGCGCTCACCGAGCAGCAGGCCCGCCAGCAGCGGGGCCGACGTCTCGGGCAGCCGCGCGGCGATCACGCCGACCGCCCATCGCTTCACCGCCACCGGCCACGGCGGGGTGTCCGGCGTCAACGCGACGATCCGGTCCGCCCGCGCGTGGCCGACCAGGAGAACGCCCTCGCGCCGCAGATGGGCCGGATAGTCGAAGCCGCCGGGATTCCGGAAGCCGACCGGCCGATGCAGCCGGGCGTCCGCGAGCACCCGCTGGTCCGCGCCGAGCGGGAGACCGAGCTCGCCGTAGACGGTGAGCTGGACGCGGCCCGCGGCGGGCAGTCGTTCCGGGCCCGCGTGCAGCGCGTCCACGTCGAGCAGGATCCGCGTACGATCGGGCGTCCAGCGGACCGGCTCCTCGGCGAGTCGCCCCTCGAGGGTCTGCGTCCCGACGAGCACGCGCCGGGCCAGGTGATCGGCGGGCAGGGGCGACCCGGCCGCGCGCAGCGCACCCAGCAGGGTCACGCCGGCCAGGACCAGCGCCAGCGCCGCCCGCGGATGCCGGCGGCTCGCGAGCAGGGCGATCAGGAGGAGCGCGGCCGCGGCGGCCAGCACTCGCGGCGCGGGGAGCGACAGCCACCCGGCGGCGGCGATGCCCGCGGTGAACGCGGCGGCGGGCGGCAGGAGCGGCGCGCGCTCGAGCCCCCGCTCACTCACTCACGGTGATGAAGCGGCGGATGGCCGCGAGCTTCTTCGGCCCCATGCCCAGGACGTAGCGCAGGGCCTCGGGCGAGTCGAAGCGCCCCCGCCGCTCGCGCTCCTCGACGATGCGCTGCGCGAGCCCGGGCCCCACCCCGGGCAAGGCGGCGAGCTCTCGCCGCGGCGGCGCGGTTGACGTCGAGGGGCTTGATCGGCGTCGGCGCGGGCGGGGCCGGCGCGGGCGGAGTTGCCCGGGGGGCCGTGGGGGGCGCCGGCGTCCCGGGCGCCTCGCCCACGAGCGGCGTCGGCGGTTCGTCGCGATCGAATCGCTCCAGTCGGAGCGCCGCATCGGGGAAGCCGGCCCGCCACTCGCGAACGCCCAGGCCGACGAGCAGCGCGAGGGCGAGCAGGATCAGGAGCCGGATCTGCGGCAGGGAGTAGAGCACGGCCCCACCGTCCCACGAGGATCCGGGCGCGGCTAGAGTGCCGATCGGGATACGCCCCGCGAGGGACGGCCCCGACCGGTCGTGCTACACTTCGGTGCGCTTCGAGGGTGGCGCAGCCTCCTCAGCGAATCGTCGAGCTCACGTGCTAGAAAATCTCGTCATCCTGCTGACCATGGCGGGCCTGCTCGCCGGCGGCTCGCTCTTCCTGTTCTTTCGCCTGCAGCGCCGGCAGCGGCGGGCGCCCTGGCGGCGGGAAGCGGGAATCCAGGACAACCGGCGACTGGAGCGGCGGACGTTCGCGATCGCGGTCTGCGTGGTGGTCGCCCTGATGGCCGGGATCGCCGCGATCCAGCTCAGCCGGCGCCCGTCCTGCGTGGGGCGCTTCGTGATCATGGCGGGCCCGGGCGGGACCAAGCTCGAGTGCGCCTGCGAGCGTGGGCGCGTCGGCGTCTGCTTCGATCCCGGGCCCTAGCGCATCACTCCGGCGCCCGCGCCCCGCGGAGCGTCAGATCAGTCCGAAGCCGTGGGCCCGGATGAACGGTCCGAAGTTGTGGCGCTCCGGCACCGAGTACTGCCGCGCCTTGTCCTCCGACCAGCCGTAGGGCTCCGAGTACCCGAAGCGCTCCACGAAGCGCTGGTTCTCCCTCGGGGTGGCGTGCCGGCCCTCGCGCCGGACGTCGTAGGCCGCGAGCTGCGCGGGGAGATCGGCGTCGTCGTAGCGGTCGGTGTGCACCGTCACCGCGGGCGGGAGCCGCATGCTGGTCCACCCCGGCTCCCGCGGATAGCCCACGCAGAGGCCGGCCACCGGGAAGACTCCGGGGGGAGCTCGAGCAGCGCGGCGACCTTCTCGACGTGGTTGCGCACCACGCTGATCGGGCAGCACCCGAGGCCGAGCGCCTCCGCCGCGGTGATGAAGGCCTGCAGGACCAGCCCCGCGTCGACCGCCGCGTTCATGAACATGTCGAGCGTGTCGTTGGGGAACGGGCGCCCGCGCAGCTCGCTCACCCGGCGGATGCGGCGGTGGTCGCCGCAGAACACCATGAAGAGCGGGGCCTGCGCGATCCACGGCATGTCGGGGATCAATCCGCCGATGGTGGCCTGCTTGTCGCGGTCGCGCACGAGCACGATGCCGACCTGCTGGAGGTCGGACTTCGACGGCGCGGAGAGCGCGCCGGCCAGGGCCATCTCGAGCACGTCCGCCGGGATCGGGTCGGGCTTGTAGCGGCGCTGCGTCCGGTGCGAGAGCAGCAGGGCGAGGGGGCCCTCGGCGGGACGCGCCCGCCCCGCCTCGGTCGGCAGCCCGAAGCGCTCCTCGATCAGATCCGCGATGGTCCGGCTCACGGCGTGAGGGCGGCGCGGGTGATCGTCGTGGTCTCGCGGTTGTGCCACTCCGAGGCCGCGAAGGCCTCGTTGATCTGCTCGAGCGGATAGGTGTGCGAGAGGATGCGGCCCCACGGCCGGCTCTCGCGCGTGCGCACGAGGAAGTCGAGCGCGCGCGGGATCACCCACGGGTCGTACTGGATCACGCCCACGATCTTCTTGGATCCCCACACGAGGAGCGAGGGCTCGAGCTCCACCTTGGCCCCGCGGCTGATCGTGCCGATCTCGAGATACGTCCCGCCCGAGCGGAGCATCTCGATCCCCTCGGGGATCACGGCCGGGAAGCCCACCAGATCACACGCCACGTCCGCGCCGACCCCGCCCGTCCACTGCCGCACCAGCTTCACCCGCTCGCGCCGGTCGGGCACGTCCTTGACGTTGATCGTGTGGTCGGCCCCGAAGGCCCGCGCCAGCTCGAGGCGCCCCGGGATCTGGTCCACCACGATCACGCTCTGCGCGCCCATGTCCTTGGCCACCGCGGCGGCCTGGATGCCGAGGCCGCCCGCGCCCTGGATCACCACCGCGTCGCCCTGCCGGAGGCCCGCCACGTGCAGGCCGTAGAGGACCTGGGAGAGGGCGCAGTTCACGCCCGCCACCGCCGAGTCGGCCAGCGAGTCCGGCACCAGGAAGAGCTGGCCGCCGGGGCGCAGGTAGTAGTGGTCGGCGAAGGCGCCGTGCAGGTGCGGGAACACGCTGGGCCCCACCGGCCGCTCGATCTTGTTGGGGCAGGCGGCGGGCTCCTGGTGGATGCACGCGTAGCAGCGCCCGCACGGGTAGAAGTAGGTGTACGCCACCCGGTCACCCTCTTTGAGCGGACGGCCGAGCGAGTCGGTCTTGATCTTCGACCCGAGCCGCGCCACGCGCCCGGTCATCTCGTGGCCGAAGAGCCAGCCGTCGTCGGGCAGCCTCAGCGGGGCGTCGCCGCGCCAGAAGTGGAGGTCGGAGCCGCAGATGTTGGCGTGCGACACCCGGATCAGCACGCCTTCCGGCTCGACCTCGGGAATCGGGACGGACTTGATCTCGAAGGGCTTGCCGGGCCCGAAGAAGACGGCGGCGCGCGCGGTGGCGGCCACGGTCAGGCCCGCCGCTCGGCGCCGAGCGCGAAGACGTCGTGGAGCGCGCGCACCGCCAGCTCGGTGTACTTGTCCTCGATGACGCAGGAGACCGCGATCTCGGAGGTGGAGATCATCTGGATGTTGATGCCCTCCGCGGACAGGGTCTCGAACATGCGGCCCGCGACGCCCGCGTGGCTGCGCATGCCCACCCCCACCACCGACACCTTGGCGACCCGGTCGTCCGCGGTGACCCCCTCCGCGCCGATCTCCCGGGCCAGCGCGCCCAGCACCGTCTCCGCGCGGGCGCGGTCGGCGCGGGGCAGGGTGAAGGAGATGTCGGTCAGCCCGTCGCGGCTGATGTTCTGCACGATCATGTCCACCACGATGTTCTGGGCTCCGAGGCCGCCGAACACGCGCGAGGCGATGCCCGGCCGGTCGGGCACTCGCAGGATCGAGACCTTGGCCTGTCCCCGATCGTGGGTGATGCCGGTCACCACCACGTCTTCCATGCTGTGATCCTCCCTGGTCACGAGCGTGCCCGGGTCTGGCTTGAAGGTGGAGCGCACGTGAACCGGGACGTTGTACTTCTTGGCGAACTCGACCGAGCGAGACTGGAGCACCTTGGCCCCGAGCGCGGCCATCTCGAGCATCTCGTCGTAGGAGATGCGCGGCAGCTTGCGCGCGTCGGGCACCACGTTGGGATCGGCGGTGTAGACGCCGTCCACGTCGGTGAAGATCTCGCACACGTCCGCCTTGAGCGCGGCGGCGAGCGCGACCCCGGTGAGGTCGGAGCCGCCGCGACCGAGGGTGGTGATGTCGCCGCCCTCGGTGGTGCCCTGGAATCCCGCGATCACCGCGACGCGACCCGCGTCGAGCGCGGCGTGGATGCGCTCGGCGGTGATGCGCTTGATGCGGGCGCGGGTGTGCCCCGCGTCGGTCACCATGCCGATCTGGGGGCCGGTGAACGAGGTGGCGGGATGGCCGAGCGACTGCAGCGCCAGCGCGAGGAGCCCGATCGTGACCTGCTCGCCGGTGGAGAGGATCATGTCCATCTCGCGGGGATCCGGGGTGGCGGTGATCGCGGCCGCGAGCGCGAGGAGGCCGTCGGTGGTCTTGCCCATCGCGGAGACCACGACGACCACACGGTGTCCGAGACGCGCGGACTCCGCCACGCGCCGGGCGACGTTCTTGATCTTCTCGGCGTCGGCGACGGAGGAGCCACCGTACTTCTGGACGATCAGCAGGCCCATGAGGGGGCCATCCTACACGAGGCCCGCGCGAGGTGTAAAGCCGCGGCCGCGGTCAGCGCGGGCGACGGCCGGGGCCGCTGCCGTCGTCGCGCGGCGGCCGGACCTCGCGCGGCGCCGACTGCGGGCGGCGCTGCTGGATTTGCTCCCGGGCCTGCTCGCGCTGCTCGGGCGTCATGCTGCGCCACCGCTCGAGGTTTCGGTCCAGCCGCTGGCGCTGCTCCGGGGTGAGCGACTGGTACCGCTCGTAGCGCTGCTGGATCTGCTGCCGGCGCTCCGGCGGGAGCTGCTGGTAGCGCTCGTAGGCGCGCTCGAGCTCGCGCTTGCGGTCGTCGGGGAGCTGGTTCCAGCGCTGGAAGTCCTCCATGATCCGCGCGCGCTCGCTCGGCGGCATCTGGCGGAAGCGCTGGAGATTCTGGCGTGCGTTCCGCCGCTCCTCGGGGGAGAGGCTCTTCCAGTGGCGGTAGTTCTCGAGCGCGTGCTGCCGCTGCTCGGGCGTCATGCCGCGCCAGCGCTCGAGGTTGCGCTCGGCCACCGCGCGCTCTTCCGGCGACAGCCGCTCGAGGCCCTGGACCGGCGCGTCCGCGGGCGGCGGAGGCGGCGCCTGGGCGGTGGCGGGGGCGGCGAGCCCGAGGACCGCGGCCACCACGAGCGCGAGGAGACGCATCACTTCACGCTCCGGACGGGCGGAGCGGGGGACGACGCGGATTCGGCCGCCCCCGCCGCGTCCTGCGCGCGCTGGATCTCGAGCATGCGCAGCCGCTCGAACAAGCCCATGCGCCGCGCCACCTCGCGGTCGCGCGCGTAGTCGGGACTGCTCAGCAGGTCGAGGTCTCTCAGCATCTCCGCGTCCACCGCCTCCGGCGAGCCCGCGCGCCCGCCGGGCTCGGCCGCCGTCGCCTCGCTCACGCCCGCCAGCGCCAGCGCCGCGAGGCCGACGGGCCAGATCCATGGGGTCACCGCTCAGCTCTTCTGGGGCTCCGGCAGCTCGTCCAGATCGCCGATGACGTTGAAGTCCTCGAGCAGGTCGAGCTGCTGCACCACGTCGAGCCGCGCGATCATGTCGAGCTGGCTCGCCAGGATGGTGTTGTCGAGCGCGAGGGGATCCGGCGGGCGCACGCCGCCCGGCATCCCGGTCATCACCAGCAGCGCCACGAGGCCCGCGGCCACCAGGGCGGGGAGGGGCCGCGCGACCCACGCCCACAGGCCGGCGCGCTCCCCGCTGCGCCCCGAGATCCGGCGCTCGAGCCGGTCTCGCAGCTGCGCGCGATACGCGCCCCAGTGGATCGGGGGCGGCGCGGGAGCGGTCCGGGCCAGCTCGGTCATCAGCGCGCCGAACCGCTCGCGCGACGCGCGGCAGGCGTCGCACGCGGCCAGGTGGGCGTCCACCCGGACCCGGTCCGCCGGATCGAGCTCGCCGCGAACGTGATCGATCAGCCATTCCTCGACGTGTGCGTCGTTCATCCCTCGTCTCCGAGCCGCTGCCTGAGCGTGGAGAGCGCGCGGTGCAGGTGGACCCGCACGGTGGCTTCCGACACGTTCAGCACGGCGGCGATGTCCTTCGTCGCCAGCCCCTCACGGCACGACAGCGTCACCGCCGCGCGCTGCTGGGGCGAGAGATCGGCCACCACCTCCCAGACCTTCGTCATCCGCCGCTCCGCGTCCATGCCCTCGACCGGATCCGTGAAGGGCGCGGGCGCCTGCTCCACCGGATCCGGCTCGTCGGGCGCCTCCGCACGCTGGTCCCGCCAGCCGACGAGCCGGCGCCACCCGCGCCGGCGTCGCTGCAGGTCCACGCAGCAGTTGACCAGGATCCGGTAGAACCACGTCGAGAACTTCGACTGCCCCGCGAACGAGCCGGCCGATTCGTGGAGGCGGATGAACGCCTCCTGCGAGCAATCCCGGGCGTCCTCACGATCGCGCAGCACGGACCAGGCGATCCGGTAGGCCCGCTCCTGGTAGCGCTCGACCAGGAGATCGAAGGCTCCCGGTTCCTGCGTAGCGATCGCACGGCACAGCTGTTCATCGCTCGACTCCACGGGCGCCTCTGGCCCCGATCTTCCCACACGCGTGCACGCGACACCAATTCGCCGCGCCGCCGCGTCGGGGGCGTCCCCCTCGGCTACCGCCCGCGCCGGACCGCGACGTCGCGCCGCAGCTCGCGCCGATCGCCGCGCAGCTCGCGCACGTCGTGACGCCGCTCCCGCCGGTCCTCGCGGAGCTCGTGTCGATCCTGTCGCCGTTCGCCGACGTCGTGGCGGAGATCGCGCCGGTCGTCCCGCAGGTCCTGCCGGGCCTGTCGCACCGCCTGCGGGTCGCCCGATCCGTACGCGTCGCGCAGCTCCCGCGATCGCCGCGCAGCTCGCGGCGATCCCGGTGGATCTCGCGGGTATCGCCGCGCAGCTCGCGCCGATCATCGCGGATCTCCCGGTTGTCCTGGCGAATCTCCCGCCGGTCCCGGCGCAGCTCGGAGACGTCGCTCCGGATCTCCTGCGCCGACGCCGCCGTGCCGAGCAGCCCGATCGTCAGGCCCGTGGCCGCCAGGACCCGTCCCATCCGCCGAGACCGTGCAATCATTGGTCTATCCTCCTGGTTTCAAAGATATTTTACGAGACGATCCGCGGAGCCCCGCCTTCACCGGATGAGACGCGGAGGCACGCCCATCCGTTTACGCTCCGACCGAGCGAACGCCGCGTCGCGCAATTGTCTTGGCGATCCCCGGGGTCCAACTCTAGGCTCTGGATATGCGACTCGGCATCGGTGTCCTGGCGCTGCTCGTGGCCGCCGCGGTCCCCGCGATGCTCGTCGCGGGCGCGACGGCGACCCTGCGCGGCCTCGGCTGGCTGGTCGTGGTGGCGGTGGGCGCGGTCCTGCTCATCGACCTCAGCGACCGGTTCACCGAATGGGTCGAGCGGCGCCGATGGGGCCGGCTCGCCCGGCTCCGCCTCGATCGCTACCCCTCCGACGAGACGCCCTGAGAGGCCGCGCGCGCCGCGTCGGTCAGGCTGACCTGCTCCAGCAGCAGGCACACCAGTCCGGCCGCGGTGATCGGGAAGAACTGCGAGGCGTGAAACAGTAGCGAGAAGGACAGGGCCTCCGCGCGCGGCACCGCGAACAGCGCCAGCGCCAGCACCGTCGCGGCCTGGATCACGCCGACGAAGCCGGGGCTCGACGGCAGGCTCACCCCGAGCCCGAGGAAGGCCAGCACGACCCAGGATGCCACCAGCGGCAGATCCAGGTGGGCCGCGTGCATCGCGGTCCACACCGACAGGGCGAGCAGGAGCCAGATCGCCAGCGAGCCCAGGAATACCGGGAACGCGTGGCGGGGCGCCCGGAGACCGCGAAGGCCCTCGGTCATCGTCCCGAGGAACCCGATCAGCCGACGCTCGAGCCACCCGACCCGGTGGAAGACCGTCTCGATCAGCGCGCGGCATACGCCGGGCGCGAGGGCAATCATCGCGAGCACCAGGATGGCGGCCAGGTCCACGGCCAGGAAGATCGCGATCGACCAGCGCATCTCGGCCGGGACCGGCACCAGCAGCAGGAGGCCGGCCACGATCAACCCGAGCGCCAGGCCATCCAGGACGCGCTCGACCACCACGGTGGCCAGGGTGGTCCAGAATCGCGGACCGTGCCGGGAGGCCACGTAGATCCGCACCACTTCCCCGGCGCGGAGCGGCAGCAGGTTGTTGCCCATGTAGCCGATGAGGAGCGCCCGGAAGAGATGGGGCGGGCGGGGGCCCGGAGGGAAGAGGTAGCCCCAGCGCCAGGCCCGGGCCCAGAGGGAGCCGAAGGCGAGCACGATGCTGAGCGCGAGGAAGGTCCAGAGGGTCTCGCGCAGGCGCGCCGCGATGATGGCCAGATCCACGTCCCAGAAGCAGTAGACGAGAAGGCCCGCGCTCACCGCCAGGCCCAGGAGGATCTGCGCCAGCCGTCGGGACGACGGCATGTAGGGGCGGCTCAGATCCCCCGCGCGCCCGCGGTCATGCCTCCACCCGGATCATCGTGGTGCGCCCGGCCACCACCGGCAGCTTGTCGATGGCGGCGAGCGCGGCGCGCATGTCCCGCTCGCGCGCCTCGTGCGTCATCATGACCACCGGCACCGCCTCGGTGCGCGCGCGCTCCTTCTGGAGCACGGAGACCAGGGAGATGTCGTGCCGCCCGAGGATGCCCGCCACCTGGGCGAGCACACCCGGCTGGTCCAGGGCCATCACGCGCAGGTAGTAGGCCGAGCGGATGTCGTCCATGGGCCGCAGCGGCAGCGGGTTCCGGCCGACGGACGGGAGATCGATGTCCAGCGCCGGGATGCCGTGGGCGACCCGCCGCGCGATCTCGAGCGCGTCCGACCAGACCGCGGAGGCGGTCGGGAGCTGCCCGGCGCCGCGGCCGTAGAACATGAGGTTGCCCACGTTGTCGCCGGTCATGAACACCGCGTTGAAGACCCCGGAGACCGCGGCCATCGGGGACCCCGCCGGAATCATCGTGGGGTGCACGCGCGCCTCCAGCCCGCCGTCCGACGCCTTGGCGATCGCGAGCAGCTTGATGCGGTAGCCCAGCTCGGTGGCGTTGACCACGTCCTGCTGGGTCACCGCGGTGATGCCCTCGGTGTAGATGTCCTTGAGATCCACCGCGGTGCGGAAGGCCAGGGTCGCCAGGATCTGCAGCTTGTGGGCCGAGTCCATGCCCTCGATGTCGAGGGTCGGATCGGACTCGGCGTAGCCGTGGGCCTGCGCTTCCTTCAGGACCTCGCCGAAGTCCCGCCCCTCGTCGGTCATCTTGGACAGGATGTAGTTGCACGTGCCGTTGACGATGCCGAAGGTGGACAGGATCCGGTTCGCGGGGAGCCCGTCCTTGACGGCCCGGATGAGCGGGATGCCGCCCGCCACCGCGGCCTCGAAGCCGAGCATCACCCCGCGACGCCGCGCCTCCTCGAAGAGCTCGGTGCCGTGATGGGCGAGCAGCGCCTTGTTGGCGGTGACCACGTGCTTGCCGGCGGCGAGGGCGCGGAGGATGAAGGTGCGCGCGGGCTCGAGCCCGCCGATCAGCTCGATGACGATCTGCACCGAGGGGTCGTCGATGGCCTGGTTGACGTCGCCGCCCAGGGGCAGGCGGGCCAGGTCGATGCCGTCGCGCGGGCGCGTGAGGTCGGCGTCCACGACCCGCCCGAGGGCGAGCCGGCACCCCGCGCGCTCGGCCATCTCGGCGCCGTGGCTCTGGAGCACCTTGACCACGCCGCAGCCGACGGTGCCCAGGCCCAGCAGGGCGATCTTGATCTCGTTCAGGGGGTTCTCACGGGGCGCTAGCGGCCGCTCAGGGTCTTGAGGCCACGCAGGGCCTGCCGGATGCGCTGCTCGTTCTCGACCAGGGCGAACCGGACGTGGCCGTCACCGTACTCGCCGAACCCGATCCCCGGGGAGACCGCCACCTTGCACTCCTGGATGAGCAGCTTGGAGAACTCGAGCGAGCCCATGCTCCGGAACTCGTCCGGGATGGGCGCCCAGACGAACATGGTCCCCCGGGGCTTCTCCACCTTCCAGCCGATCTTGTTGAGGCCGTTGACCAGGACGTCGCGGCGCTTGCGATGCAGCTCCACGATGTCGGCCACGCAGCCCTGCTCGCCCTCCAGCGCGATGATCGCGGCGATCTGGATGGGCTGGAAGGCGCCGTAGTCGAGGTAGGACTTGATGCGGGCCAGGGCGTGGATCATCCTCGAGTTGCCGCACACGAAGCCCACCCGCCAGCCCGGCATGTTGTACGACTTCGACAGCGAGAAGATCTCCACGCCCACCTCCTTGGCTCCCGGGATCTCCAGGAACGAGGGGGCCTTGTAGCCGTCGAAGGTGAAGTCGGCGTAGGCGAAGTCGTGCACCACCATCATGTGGTGCTCCCGCGCGAAGTCCACCACCTTCACGAAGAAGTCCCGGTCCACGCAGGCGGTGGTCGGGTTGTGCGGGAAGGACAGGATCAGGAGCTTCGCCTTGGGCCAGGCCAGCCGGGCCGTCTCCTGGAGGCGGGCAAAGAAGTCCTCCCCCGGGACCAGCGGGACCGAGCGCAGGTCGCCGTCCGCGATGACCACCGAGTAGGAGTGGATCGGGTAGGTGGGGTTCGGCACCAGGACCCCGTCGCCGGGCTGGAGCACCGCAAGGGCCAGGTGGGCCATGCCCTCCTTGGCTCCGATGGTGGCGATGGCCTCGGTCTCCGGATCGAGCTCCACCCCGTGGCGGGTCCGGTACCACGTCGTGACCGCCTTCCGCAGCCGGGTGATCCCCTTGGAGGCCGAGTAACGGTGGTTCCGGGGATTCCGCGCCGCCTCCACCAGCTTGTCGACGATGTGCTTGGGGGTCTCCTGGTCCGGGTTGCCCATGCCGAGATCGATGATGTCCTCGCCACGAGCTCGAGCCTTGGACTTCAGGTCGTTGACGATCGCGAAGACGTACGGGGGCAGCCGCTTGATCCGGTAGAACTCGTCCATAGATCTTCTCCCGGGAGGACTTCGATCAGGAGTTCGATCATACTGTGGCGTACTCAGGAGTGTCAACAAAGGCGCGGAGATAGCACGCACCTCGGCGGTGCCCCCAGGGCTCGGGCGGGGGGTTGACACCCCTAGAATGGGCGTGCTAGAAAATCCTACCGGGCGAGACTGTAACCAGCACCCACCCTTCCAACGCGTTCCGTAGTCAGTGGAGTCGAAGGCCCCGAGGGGCCGCCAGGACCCGGTAGGACGACGCAGTCCAGCGAGCGGGGGACGAGTCTTATGTTCAGGCGTAGGGCAGAGGCGCCGCGGCGAAGCGAGCTGACCGCCTTCATCGACGAAGGATCCGAGATCGAAGGCCGCTACACGTTCCGGGGCACCGTCATGCTCAACGGCAAGTTCAAGGGCGAGATCAGCTCCAACGACACCCTCATCATCGGGGAGCGCGCCGTCCTCCATGCCGATGTCCGGGCCGGGCGCCTGGTGGTGAACGGGCAGGTGACCGGCAACCTGAGCGCCCTGGAGCGCATCGAGCTGAAGCGGACGGCCCGGGTCTCCGGCGACGTGGAGGCTCCCGTGGTCGTGATCGAGGAGGGAGTCCTGTTCGACGGGCACTGTCGGATGGCCAAACCCAGCCCGCTGGCCGAGGCCCCGCTCCGGGACATGACCCCAGGGCGGGATCTCTCAGTGGTCCCGCTCAAGCGCTGACCCGCCCGCGATGTCCAAGCCCAAACAGTTCAACCTGCTGATGGTCCGGGACGATGGAAGCCGCGTCCTGCGGCTATCGGTCCCCGGCTGGGCCGTGGGCGTCGTCGTCAGTGGGCTCGCGGTCACGATCCTCGGGCTGGCGTTCATCTATCCCGACTACGTCAACCTCCGCCACCAGCGCGGCACGTTCGCGGCGCTGAGCGAGCGCCTGCACATCCAGCAAGGGCTGCTCGACGCTTCCCAGTCGCGGCTTCGCGAGATCCGGGGGGAGATCGATAGCTGGCGGGATCTGCACGCCAAGATCTGGGAGCCCTTTGGCCCCGAGGCCGCCCCGGTCAAGCGGGGAACCGGCATCGGCGGGAAGACCGCGGCGGAGCCAGACCGTGGGCCGGTCAAGGAGGAGGTCGACCGCCTGCTCGGCATCGTCCGAGAGGAGGGCGAGTCCATCCGGACCCTCGAGCGCTTCCTGGGCCGGGCCAGCCGCGTCCTCGCCTCGCTGCCATCGCGGTGGCCGGTGCGCGGGCCGGTGAACTCCGACTTCGGTCAGCGGCGCTCGCCGTGGGCGCCCAACTCGGAGTTCCACAGCGGCATCGACATCGGAGCCCCGATCGGGACAGCGGTGCGGGCGCCGGCTCCGGGCGTGGTGATCTTCGCGGGGACGCACGCCGAGTACGGTGTCACCCTCATCATCGATCACGGCAACGAGACCCGCTCCCTCTACGGTCACCTGTCCCGGGTGAACGTGGCCATGGACCAGGTCATCAAGCGGGGCGACACGGTGGCGACGACGGGGAACACGGGCCGATCCTCCGGCCCCCACCTGCACTACGAGATCCAGGTCAAGAGCCAGCCGGTGAACCCCCACAGCTATATCTGGGAGGAGTCGGCACCGGCCATCGCCCGATCCGCCCGCTGAGGGCGGGCCGCGGGCCGTCAGGCCCCGCGGTGCTTCTCGAGGAACTCCAGGCTGGTCGCGGTGAACCGCTCTGCTTGCTCGATGAAGTGCAGGTGGCCCGCGTCCTCCATCGCGACGAGCTCCGAGCCGGGGATCCGCGCGTGCAGGTCGCGGGAGGAGACCGGCGGAACCAGGATGTCCTCGGTGCCGGTGGTGATCAGGGTCGGCACACGGATCTCCCCGAGGCGCGCGGCGGTGTCGTGGCCGCGGATCGCGTCGGCCTGGCGGGAGAGGCCCTCGAGCCCGATCGGGTAGGGGTAGGCGAGCGCTCGCTCGATCCAGAAGCGGATGAACTCGGGCCGCTCCACCATGGTCTTGCGGCAGAGCACCCAGGGCATCACCGCCCGCACGTACTCCTCGCGGTCGCCCCGCGCCTTCACCGCGATGAGGGTGTCGATCAGGAAGCGGCCGTAGGCGTCGATGGCGGCGGCCGTGCAGTGCAGGCCGAGCGTGCGAACCCGGTCCGGGTAGCGCAGGGCCAGCTCCTGGGCGATCATCCCGCCCATCGAGGCGCCGCAGACGTGGGCGCGGCGGATCCCGAGCGCGTCCAGCAGGCCCGCCACGTCGGCGGCCATGCCGGCGATGGTGTAGGGCGTGGACGGCGCATCGCTCTGGCCGGCGCCGCGGTTGTCGAGCGCGATCACGCGATGCTCGGCTGCGAAGGCGGGCGCCTGCAGCGCCCACGCGGTGTGGTCCCCGCCCCACCCCATGATGAGCACGAGCGGGGGCGCGTCGGGCGCGCCGGTCTCCTGGTAGAAGACGCGGACGCCGTTGGCCTGGGCGTGGGGCACGACGCTCAGGGAAGGATGGCGGCGAGGAGCTCGTCCAGCTCGGTCTGCGTGGCCGCGTCGAGCACCGGCGCGGGCGGCCGCACGAGCGCGCAGGCGATGAAGCCGCGGCGGCGCAGGATCTCCTTGCGGATGCCCACCGCGGTGCCGGGGGTGGCGCCCGGCTGGGTCTCGTACCGGATCAGGGGGAGCCACCGGTAGAAGAGGGCGCGGGCCTCGTCGCGGCGGCCGGCCACGAAGTGGTCGCGAATGCCGCGCAGGGCCTCGGGGTAGGGGAAGCCGGTCATGGCCCCGTCGGCCCCGCGGGAGAGCTCCTCGAAGAAGTACACGCCGCCGAGGCCGCCGAAGATCGCCACCCGGTTGCCGAAGAGGGCGCGCAGCCGCGTGATCTTGGGCAGGGTCGGTGGCTCCTCCAGCTTGACCGCCTGGATCTGCGCGATCTCGGCGCAGAGCTGGGCGATGAAGGGCGCCGGCATGTTCACCTGGGTGGTGACCGGCTCGTCCTGCAGCACGATCGGCAGGCCGGTGGCCGCCGCGACTATGCGGAAGCACTCCGCCACCAAATCCAGGTTCTTGAGGCCCGCGGGCGGTGCGACCATCAGCGCGTCCGCGCCGTGCTCGCGCGCCATGCGGGCGAACGCAGTGGCCAGGTGCGTGCCGGAGGCCGAGACGCCCACCGCGACGGGCACGCGGCCGCGCGTCTCCTTGACCACCGTCTCCACCACGCGGCGGCGCTCCTCGTCGGTGAGGCGGTGCGCCTCGCCCGCGATGCCGAGGATGGTGAGGCCGTTGACCCCGGTGGCGAGCGCGGACTCGATCAGGCGGGGGAGGCCCGCGACGTCGAGCGCGCCGTCCTCGCGGAACGGGGTGGCGAGGATGTGAAAGATGCCGGACCACTTGATCATGATCGAAGTCGCCTCGCGCCTCTCACCGTCGAACTCTCGCCATCGAGCCCCTCACGATCGAGCCCCTCACCATCGAGCCCCTCACCCTGCCCTCTCCCCAGAGGGGAGAGGGGAAATTAGGCGCGGACCTGGCAGGCGACCCAGTGGCCGGGAGAGATCTCCTTCAGCACCTGCTCGTTCTCGGAGCAGGAGGGGATCCGGATCGGGCAGCGCGTGTGGAAGCGGCAGCCCGACGGCGGCTTGATCGGGCTCGGCACGTCGCCCTCGAGCAGGATGCGCTTGCGCTTGACCGCGGGGTCCGGGATCGGCACCGCGGAGAGGAGCGCCTCGGTGTAGGGGTGCTTCGGATTGGTGTAGAGCTCCTTGGCGGGGGCGATCTCCACGATCTTGCCGAGGTACATCACGGCCACGCGCGTGGAGATGTGCTCGACCACCGAGAGATCGTGGGCGATGAAGAGGTAGGTCAGGTTGAACTGCTTCTGGAGGTCCTCCAGGAGGTTGATGACCTGGGCCTGGATGGACACGTCGAGCGCGGAGACCGGCTCGTCGGCCACGATCAGCTTGGGGCTCACCGCGAGCGCGCGCGCGATGCCGATGCGCTGGCGCTGGCCGCCCGAGAACTCGTGCGGGTAGCGGCGCAGGTGGTCCGCGTTCAGACCCACCGTCTCGAGCAGGTGCACCACCCGCTCGTCGCGCTCGCGCTTGCTCTTGGCCAGCTTGTGGATCACGAGCGCCTCGCCGATGATCGAGCCGACCGTCATGCGCGGGTTCAGCGACGCGTAGGGGTCCTGGAAGATGATCTGCATGTCGCGCCGCAGGTGACGCAGCGAGCGCTTGTCGAGCGTGGTGACGTTCTTGTCCTCGAACCAGACCTCGCCCGCGGTGGGCTCGATCAGCCGCAGGATGCAGCGGCCGGTGGTGGACTTGCCGCAGCCCGACTCGCCGACCAGCCCGAGCGTCTCGCCCTTCAGGAGGTCGAAGCTCACGTCGTCGACTGCGTGCACCCGCGCGACTTCCCGGGAGAAGAGTCCGCCTCGAATCGGGAAGTACTTCTTGAGGTTCTTGATCCGGAGGAGTGCGGTCTCAGCCATGGCTGCCCTCTAGTAGAGCCAGCAGGACACTTTGTGTCCCGGCTTGACTTCCTTGAGTACGGGATCCTTCTCGGTGCAGACCGATTTCACGAACGGGCAGCGCGGCGCGAACCGGCACCCGGGAGCGATCTCGCCTCGAAGGGTCGGCACCGTGCCCGGGATGGTCTCGAGGCGGCGCCGCGCGGTGGCGGCCAGGTCGATACGGGGGATGGAGCGCAGCAGGCCCTGGGTGTACGGGTGCAGCGGCTCCTTGAAGAGATCGGCGACCGGCGCCTCCTCGGCGACCTTGGCCGCGTACATCACGACCACGCGCTGCGCGGTCTCCGCGATGACGCCCATGTCGTGGGTGATCAGCATGACCGCCATGTGCAGCTTCGTCTTCAGCTCGTTGAGCAGGTCGAGGATCTGGGCCTGGATGGTGACGTCGAGGGCGGTGGTGGGCTCGTCCGCGATCAGGAGATTCGGATTGCACGAGAGCGCCATCGCGATCATGATCCGCTGCCGCATGCCGCCCGAGAGCTGGTGCGGGTACTCCTTCACGCGGCGCTCCGCGTTGGGGATGTGCACCAGCTTCAGCATGTCCACCGTCTTGGCCATGGCCTCGCGCCGCCCGAGCCCCTCGTGGAGGCGAATGGCCTCCGCGATCTGCTCCCCGCAGGTGAACACGGGGTTGAGCGAGGTCATCGGCTCCTGGAAGATCATGGAGATCTCCTTGCCGCGGATCTTGCGCATCCGGTTCGCGGGCAAGGTCACCAGGTTGGTCCCGTTGTAGTTGATCTCCCCCTCGACGATGCGGCCGGGGGGCTGGGGGATCAGCTTCATGATGCTGAGCGCGGTCACCGACTTGCCGCAGCCCGATTCCCCGACCACCCCCAGCGTTTCCCCCTTCTCGATGTACAGATCGACGCCGTCGACGGCGCGCACGACGCCTTCATCGGTGAAGAAGTAGGTCTTGAGGTTCTTGACGTCCAGCAGGCGCTCGGCCATAGGGTGCGGCCTCCTCTGGGGTGCGGGCGGCTACCAGGCCGCCGTGATCTCGCGGAAGGCCTCGAGGGCCCGCTCGATGTCGTCGCCGTCGACGTCCTTGTGGGTCACGCAGCGAATGGTGCCGGGACCGGTCTGGTGGATCTTGACCTTGCGGGCGAGGCAGCCGGTGACCAGCTCCGCGGCTCCCCCGTCCCGCTCCACCCGGAAGATGACGATGTTGGTCTGCACGGTGGCCAGGTCCAGCTTCACGCGGGGCAGCCGGCTCACGCCCTCCGCGAGGCGGCGGCAGTTGGCGTGATCCTCCGCGAGCCGGTCCACCATGGAGTCGAGCGCGACGAGGCCGGCCGCGGCCAGCACGCCCACCTGACGCATGCCGCCGCCCAGCATCTTCCGCACCCGCCGGGCCCGGGCGACGAGCTCGCGCGAGCCGCACACCAGCGAGCCCACCGGGGCGCCGAGGCCCTTGGACAGGCAGAAGGTGAGCGAGTCCACCGGGCGCGCGAAGTCGGCCACCGGCCGCCCGAGCGCCACCGCCGCGTTGAAGAGCCGCGCGCCGTCGAGGTGCACCGGTACGCCGGCCGCGTGGGCCGCGGCGGCCACCGCCTCGATCTCGTCGGGCGTGCAGCAGGTGCCGCCGTGACGGTTGTGCGTGTTCTCGACCGCGACCAGCCCGGTCATCGGGATGTGGATGTTGTTCGGGCGGATGTGCTCGCGCACCTGCTCGGGCGTCAGGAAGCCGCGCGCGGTCTTGACCGGCAGGGTCTGCACGCCGCCGAAGACGGCCGCGCCCGCGCCCTCGTAATTGAAGATGTGGGAGTCGGCGTCGAGCACCACTTCCTGCCCGGCGCGCGTCTGGGCGAGCACCGAGACCAGGTTGCCCTGCGTGCCCGAGGAGACGAACAGGGCCGCCTCCTTGCCGGTGCGCCGGGCCGCGGTGTCCTCGAGGCGCCGGACGGTCGGGTCCTCTTCCCAGACGTCGTCGCCCACCTCGGCGCGCGCCATGGCATCGCGCATCGCCTGGGTCGGGAGGGTGAGAGTATCGGATCGGAGATCGACGACGTCGTGCATGACTTACCTCGTTGCGGCCTGGAGACGCTGCGCCGCGCGCCTGCCCCACTCCGTGTAAGGGTACTCATCCGCCAGCTGCCGGTACAAACGCTGGGAGTCCTCGGCCCGTCCGTCGCCGGAATATACCTCACCCAGCCGGAAGAGCGCCTCCGGGATCACGAGGGTGCGGGGGTATTCCTTGACCACCTTCTCCAGCCGTAGGCGGGCCGCCGCGGGATTGCCTTGATTGATGTAGTAGGCGGCGATCCACAGCTCCTTCTGGGCCAGGCGACCCCGGCAGACGTCGACCTTGGCGAGCGCGTCCGCGGCGTAGCGGCTCTCCGGGTACTCGCGGACGAGCACCTTGAATGCCTCCATCGCCTTGCGGGTGATCTCCTGATCCTGCTCGACCGGCTTCATCTGGTCGTAGTAGCTCATCGCGAGCCGGTACTGCACCAGATCGGCGATCTCGTGGCGCGGGTAGAAGGCCAGGAAGCCTTCGAACTCCTTGATCGCCTTGTCGAACATTCCCTCGCGGAAGAACGCCTCGCCGATCAGGAAGCGGGCGCGCGGCGCATAGGTCGACTGTGGGTGCCGCTCCGCGACCTTGCGGAACGCCATGCGCGCCTCGTCGTACCGGCCCTTGCCGAGCTGAGTCTCGCCTTCCGCATACAGCTCGGAGGCAGGCGGTAGCGCCTGCGGGCGCTGGCGGAAGAAGTCCGCAAGGGTCGTGCACCCGCTCACGAGCAGGAGCAGACTCAACAGCGTCGCGGGAACCAGGAGGAATTTGATATGCATCGGCCAGCGGTTGGCCATTGATTGGCCCCCAGTTGTAAGGGCGGAAGTCTGGAAAGTCAAGGACATTGACAGGCCCCGGGGCAAGTACATTATGATCCCGCCATGCCGCTGGGATCGGTGGCGCTCCCCACGATGCACCGTGTGCGGCAGGCCTTTCCGCGCACCCGCCTGGAGGACATCCCGGGAGGGGTCCGGACGGCCCTGGCCGGCGCCGCCCTGCCCATCAAGCGGGGGGACAGGGTGGCGGTGGGAGCCGGGAGCCGAGGGATCGCCAACATCGCGGTCATCGTCCGGGCCACGGTGGACTGGCTCAAGGCCCAGGGGGCCCGGCCCTTCGTCTTCCCGGCCATGGGCAGCCATGGCGGAGCCACCGCCGACGGGCAGCGCTCGGTGCTGGAGCACTACGGCATCACCGAGGCCACCATGGGCTGCGAGGTCCGGGCCTCCATGGACGTGGTCCAGGTGGGGGAGGCCCTGGGGCTGCCGATCTGGCTCGACCGGATCGCCTCCGAGGCCGACTGGATCGGGGTGGTCAATCGGATCAAGCCCCACACCGACTTCAAGGGCTCGATCGAGTCCGGCCTCTTCAAGATGATGACGATCGGGCTCGGCAAGTACCACGGGGCCACCCAATACCACCGGGCCAACGTCAATCACGGCTACGAGACGGTGATCACCGCGGTGGGACGCGAGATGCTGGCCAAGGCCCGGATCGGGTTCGGGCTCGGGATCGTCGAAAACGGGTACGACGAGACCGCGAGGGTGGAGGCGTTCAACGCCGCCGATCTCGAGGCGGGCGAGCGGCGGATGCTCAAGGACGCGCGCGACTGGATGGCGCGGCTGCCCTTCTCCCCCATCGACGTGCTGGTGGTCGAGGAGATCGGCAAGAACATCTCCGGCTCCGGCATGGACACCAACGTGATCGGCCGCCCGTCGAACCCGCACGAGCCCTTCCCGGCCGACCCGAAGATCCTGTGGATCGTGGCCCTCGACCTGACCGAGGAGAGCCACGGCAACGCCACCGGGATCGGCAACGCCGACTTCACCACGCGCCGGCTGGCCGAGAAGATCGACTGGAAGCCGACCGCCATCAACACCCTCACCGCCTGCGCCCCCAACGGGGCCAAGCTGCCGCTCGTGTTCGAGAGCGACCGCGAGGCGGTCGAGAACGCGCTGAACTGCATCGGCCTCACCCCGCCCGAGCGTGCCCGCGTGATCCGGATCCGGAGCACGCTGGTGCTGGGCGAGATCGAGTGCTCGGAGGCGCTGCTGCCGGAGATCGCCAAACGTCCCGACCTGACCGTGGTCGGCGAGGGCCACCCCCTCGGCTTCGACGCGGCGGGCCGGATCGAACCGCTGCTCGCTCACTAACCGCTGCTCGCATCCTCGAGGAACAGGCGAGGTTCCACCGATGATCGTGATGACCCTGACGGGTCGTTCCATCTGGCCGCCGCGCTGCTCGTCACTCTGGCCCTCGCCGCGCCCAGCCACGCCCAGGACAAGGTCGGTCTCGATCTTCTCGGCCGGCCCGACCGGCGGAACCTGGACGCCCATGGCCGCAGCGACCGCCGACGTGATCAAGAAGAAGTTCCCCGAGCTGGACGTGCAGGTCGAGCCGGGCGCCGCCCTCGTCAACATGGAGAAGATCCGCAACGACAAGGCCGACATCGGCTGGTCGATGACCACCGTCCTCGCTGACGCGCGCGCAGGCGTGAACACCTGGAAGGGCAAGCAGACCGACAAGCCCCTGTTCGTCGCCAACTATTACCCGAACGTCTGGCAGCTTATCGTGCCCGCGGACAGCGACGTCCGGAAGCTCGAGGATCTGAAGGGCAAGGCGGTGGCGCTGCCGCCGCGCGGCAACACCAGCCTCGCCGAGGGCTGGGAGCTCCTGCTCAAGGTCGTCGGCCTGAAGCTCGACGACCTCGGGACCAAGAGCTACGGCTCGATCACCGAGAACGGCGAGCTGATCAAGAACCGGCAGGCGGTGGCGATGGGGTGGTACACCGTCGTCCCGGCCTCGTTCGTGCTGGACGTGGGCTCTTCGCGGAAGCTGCGGATGGTGGGTCTGAGCGACGACACAATCAAGAAGATGCAGGCCCTCAACGCCGGATTCATCCGCCACGTGGTCCCCAAGGGCACGTATGGCGCCTACGGGATCGAGGAGGACGTGGTGACCATCCAGGCCCCGACCATCCTCATCGCCTCGTCCAAGGCGCCCGCCGACGCGATCTACAAGGTCACCAAGGCGATCGTTGAGGGGCGGGACGCGTTCGGCCACGTGAGCTCGGTCATGAAGGGCACCACTCCGCAGCACTTCGCCGAGTCGTTCGGCATGCCCCGGCATCCCGGGGCGGAGAGTTACTACCGAGAAGCCGGCCTCCTGAAGTAACCGCTCCGGTGCGCAAGCTCGCCGGTTACGCCGGCCTGGTCATCGGCGTGGTGGCGGTGTGCATGTCCCTCTACCACGTCTACGCCCGGCTCACGCCCGCGCCGCCGGACAGCCTGGCGCTGCGGATCATCACCCTCGCGTTCAGCCTGGTGCTCGCGTTCCTGCTCTTCCCCGCGCGCAAGGGCGGCCCGTCGGATCGCGATCCCGTGGACCGATCTGGCGTCGGGCCGCCCTCTCGCTCGTCGTGCACCGGCTACCTGTTCGTCCGGTACGAGTACGTCAACAGCCGCTTCCCCACCGCCGACCCCCTCAGCGCGCTGGACATCGCGATGGCGGCACTCGCGGTGGTCCTGGTTCTCGACGCGACGCGGCGCACCATCGGCGCCGCCCTGCCCATCGCTGGCGGCGAGCTTCATCCTCTACGCCCTCGCGGGGCCCTGGCTCCCGGGGATCTTCCACCACCGGGCCTGACCTCGAGATCCTGCTCGACCAGACGTACTTCACCAGCGAGGGCATCTTCGGGATCCCGCTCGGTGTCGCCGGCTCCTACGTCATCCTCTTCATCATCTTCGGAGCGTTCCTCGAGAAGTCTGGCGCGGGCCAATTCTTCATGAACTTCGCCAACGCCATCGCGGGTGGGGCGCGCGGTGGCCCCGGCAAGGTCGCGGTGGTGTCCTCGAGCCTGTTCGGGACCATCTCGGGCTCCGCGGTGGCCAACGTGATGGTGGACGGCTGGCTGACCATCCCGATGATGAAGCGGACCGGCTTCAAGCCGGAAGCGGCGGCCGCGATCGAGGCGGTGGCCTCCACCGGCGGGCAGATCATGCCGCCGATCATGGGCGCGGCCGCGTTCGTGATGGCCGAGTTCCTCGGCGTCTCCTACGGCTCCATCATGCTCGCCGCCCTATCCCGGCGCTGTTCTACTACGGCGCCCTCTTCGCGGCCATCCACTTCAACGCGATCCGGAGCGGCCTGCGCGGTATCCCCCGGGACGAGCTGCCGATCCTCGGCCACATCATGCTGCGGCAGGGGCACCTCTTCATCCCCCTGCTCATCATCTTCTTTCTGCTCCTGCAGGGCTTCACCGCCACCTACGCCGCGATCATCTCGACGCGGCGTCCGTGATCGTGCTCGGTCCGGTCTGGGATCCGTCGCGGTAGAGCCGCTCTGGTGATCGACCGGGCTCGCGGAACCGGCGGCCATGCGAGCTGTCGCGGTCTCGCGGACGGGGGCGGATGCACTCGTCTCCGGGACGGGCCGGCCGCGCTCGGGACGGCGCGAGCAGACGGTGCCGGTGGCGATGGCCACCGCCGCCGCCGGCATCATCATCGGCGTCATGCTCCAGACCGGCCTGGCCATCCGCTTCACGAGCTTCCTGGTGGAGCATCTCGGGCAGCAGCCTGCTGCTCGCGCTGTTCATCACCATGGTCGCGGCGATCATCCTGGGCATGGCGCTGCCGACCACGCCGCGTACATCATGCTGGCCGCGCTGCTGATCCCGGCGCTCATCAAGCTCGGCGTGCCGCCCCGATGGCCGCGCACATGTTCGCGTTCTACTTCGCTGCCTCTCCGCGGTCACCCCGCCGGAGTGCCCTGGCGGTGTATGCCGCCGCGTCGATCAGTCGCTCGGGCTCTGGGCGGCGGGCTGGCAGGCGGTGAAGTTCGCGGCCGCCGGCTTCATCGTGCCGTTCTTCTTCGTCTACTATCCGGCACTGCTGTTCTCAGGGCCGTGGACGGACATCGGCCGTGGCCGTGCTGACCGGCACGATCGGGGTGATCGCGCTCGCAGCCGGGCTCGAGGGCTACTTCATCCGGAGTCGCCCGGCCCGAGCGCGGCGATTTTCATCGCGGCCGCCTTCTGCCTGATCGACCCGGCGCTGATCACCGACCTGATCGGCCTGGGCCTGCTCGTGCTCGGCCTCGGGCTGCAGCAAGCTCCGGCCGCCGGTGGCCATGGTCGTGCACCCGGTGAGCCCGTCGTGACGCGGGCCGCGCGAGGTCGCGCTGACCCTCATCGCCGGAGCCCTGCTCGTCGGCACGGTGCTCTACGGCATTCTCCGCGTCTACGCGTGAACCTATCCGCGGGATTGCTTGACAGGAGCCGGGCGCGCAGCATACAGTCCGCACACACCTTTTCCGGATCTATGCCCCGACCCGTCCCCTCAGTGAGGAGGAGCCTATGGGATCCGTCACCCGCCGCCAGTTCCTGACGACAACCGGAGCCGGCCTCGCCGGCATCCTCGCCACCCGCGTGCCGCCGGCCCGGGGCCAGCAGCGCGAGATCTCATATCTCTGCTGGAACAACTTCGCGCCCGCGTCCGACAAGAAGATGGCCGAGATCGGCCAGCGCTTCACCAAGGACACCGGGATCAAGCTCAAGATCGACCACATCTCCCACATGGGCCCGCAGCAGGCCAAGTACGCATCCGAGATCCAGACGCAGGCCGGCCACGACCTGGTCGAGATGCGCATGCACTTCCCGTGGCTCTACGAGCCGCAGCTCGTGGACGTCTCGGACGTGGTGGCCGAGCTCGAGAAGAAGCACGGCAAGGCGCTCTCCTCCGCCTACGAGGGCGCGCACGTCAAGGGCGTCTGGCGCGCGGTGCCTCAGTACCACGGCATGTTCGTCGCGACCTATCGCGAGGACCTGTTCAAGAAGGCCGGCCTCAAGGTCCCCGACACCTGGGAGGACCTCTACACGGTCGGCAAGGAGCTCAAGAAGATGGGGAACCCGGTCGGGATCCCCATCTCGCAGAACTACGACTCGATCTCGACCGCGGGGCCGGTGCTGTGGTCCTTCGGCGGCATGGAGGTGGACAAGGACGGCAAGACGGTCCGCATCAACTCGCCGGCCACCGTGCAGACCATCGAGTGGTACCAGAAGATGTACCGCGACTGCATGGAGCCCGAGGTCCTGTCGTGGTCGGACGCGAGCAACAACGAGTCCATCCAGCAGGGCAAGGCGGGCTGGATCCACAATCCGGTGTCGGCCTACATCGTGGCCAAGAAGCGCAAGCTGGTCACCGCCGACGGTATCAACCACCACCGGAGCCTCGCGCGGGCCCCAGGGGCGCCACGAGACCGACGTGCCGCGGTCACATCGGGATCTGGAAGTTCTCGAAGAACATCGAGGCCGTCCAAGGAATGGATCCGCTACCTGATCGGCAAGCGCGAGGTCTACGACGAGTACATCATGTCCGGGGACGCCTTCAACCTGCCGGTCTACGAGAACCTCCAGGACCACCCGGTGCTTCAAGACCGATCCGAAGTACGCCGCGCTCAAGGGCGAGGGCGTGCAGTACCACACCTACGGCTGGCCGGCGCCGCCGTCGGACAAGGTGCAGCTCATCACCAACTCCTATCTCCTGCCGAACATGATCGCCAAGGCGGTCACCGGCACCTCGACCAAGGACGCCATCGCCTGGGCCGAGAACGAGATGAAGAAGATCCTCGCGGGCTAGTTCGCGCGAGACGAGACCATGGCGGTCAGAGCGCAGGAGATTCCGGTCCCACGCGGGCGCCCGGGGTTGGTGGCCCGGGTGCGGGGATTGCTCGACCGCGAGGAGATCCTGGGGCCGGTCTTCGTCACCCCGGCCCTGCTCCTCCTGCTGCTGCTCGTGGCCTATCCGTTCGTGATGGCGCTCTACTTCTCGATGTCCAACGCCTTCATCGGGCGGCCGAGCGAGTTCATCGGCCTCCGAACTTCGTGAAGCTCTGGGACAGCGACGCCTTCCGCCAGACCTTCCAGAACGCGTTCGTCTTCACCGGGATCGCGGTGGTCTTCAAGGTGGTGCTGGGGATCATCCTGGCGCTGCTCCTCAACGAGCAGCTCTGGTTCAAGCGCATGATCCGCGGCGTGGTGCTGCTGCCGTGGGTGATCCCGACCGCGCTCAGCACGCTCGGCTGGTGGTGGATGTTCAACTCGCTCTACAGCGTGGTGAACTGGACCGGCATCGCCATCGGGCTCATGGATCCGCCCGGGCCCGAACTGGCTCGGCCAGAAGTACTACGCGATGGCGGCGGTGATCACCGTCAACATCTGGCGGGGGCTGCCGTTCTTCGCCATCACCATCCTCGCCGGGCTGGTGGCCATCCCCAAGGAGCTCTACGAGGCGGCCGAGGCCGACGGGGCGGGGGCCAACGCGCGCTTCTGGCACATCACGCTGCCGCTGCTCAAGCCGGTGCTGGCGGTGGTGGTGCTGTTCTCCACGATCTTCACCTTCAGCGACTTCAACATCGTCTACGTGCTCACCCACGGCGGGCCGATCAACTCCACCCACCTCTTCGCCACGCTGTCGCGCATGATCGGGATCGACACCGGCCGGATCGGCGAGGGCGCGGCGATCTCGCTCTACCTCTTCCCGCTGCTCGTCTTCGTGGTCTGGGCCCAGCTCCGTTTCGTGCGGAAGCAGACCTTCTGAGATGACCGTCGCGCGCCGGCCGTTCCTGGGGAAGGTCGGGAAGCACCTGCTGCTGGCTGCCGTTCCTGCTCTTCGCGCTGTTCCCCTTCTATCACATGACGCTCACGTCGCTGAAGCAGGACCGCGAGCTCTACGACCGCTTCGCGGTGCCCCTCATCATCACGCAGGGACCCACCCTCGAGCACTACACCAAGCTCCTCTGGGACACCGAGTTCCTCACCTGGACCAAGAACAGCCTGCTCGTGACCGGCCTGTCCACCGTGGTATCGGTGGTCATCGGCACCATCGCGGCCTACGCGCTCGCCCGGCTGAAGTTCGCGGGGGTCGCCGCCTTCGGTACCGGCATCTTCGTCACCTACCTCGTGCCCACCTCGCTCCTGTTCCTGCCGCTGGCCCAGATCATCAACTGGATCGGGATGGGCGATTCGAAGTGGGCGCTCGTGCTGACGTACCCGACCTTCCTGGTCCCGTTCTGCACGTGGCTCCTCATCGGCTACTTCCGCACCGTCCCCAAGGAGATCGAGGAGTGCGCGATGGTGGACGGGGCCACGCGCATCCAGGCGCTCTGGCGCATCGTCCTGCCCATCGCGGTGCCCGGGCTCGTGTGCGCGGCGCTGTTCGCCTTCACGCTCTCGTGGAACGAGTTCATCTACGCGCTCACGTTCACGTCCTCGTCGGAGCAGATCACCGCGAGCGTGGGCGTCACCACCGAGCTGATCCGCGGCGACATCTACTTCTGGGGCTCGCTGATGGCGGGCGCGGTGCTGGGCTCGGTGCCCATCGTGATCCTGTACGTGTTCTTCCTCGATTACTACGTCTCCGGCCTCACCGCCGGCGCCATCAAGTAACCGCAAGAAACCGCCCGTAGCCGCCAGGGGGCCGCCTCCTGGTCCGACTTGCCGGCGTCCGCCCCGCGGGTCGCATCCTTCTCGCGCCAATCTCCAGCTCAATGGCGAGGCGATCGTGGAGATGGAGGCTCCGATGGGCGAGGTGGTGCCGGAGGCGGCAGCGTACCCGCGCGAGCTGGTGCGGACGGTCACGCTCCGGGACGGGTTCTCCGTGCGGATCCGTCCGATCCGACCCGACGACGAGCCGCGGCTCGTGGACCTCTACGAACGCCTGAGCCAGCATAGCGCCTACCGGCGGTTCTTCACGGTGCTGCGGCGGCTGCCGCCCGACTGGTACCACTTCTTCGCCAACGTGGACTACGTGCGCCGCATGGCCCTGGTGGCCGAGCGCGAGACGGTCGCGGGGGTCCAGCTCCTCGGCGTCGGCCGCTACGAGCCCGCGGAGGAGCCGGAGACCGTCGAGGTGGCGTTCGTCGTGGAGGACGGCTGGCAGGGGCGCGGCCTGGGAGGCATCCTGCTCGACGCGGTGCTGGAGGCGGCCGAGGCGCGGGGGATCCGGCGCTTCCGCGCCTACGTGCAGGCCGACAACTACCGGATGCTGCGCCTGCTCGCCACCCGGGCCCAGGTCGAGGACCGGAAGACGGAGGAGGGCGTCACCGGGCTGCGGTTCCGGCGCGGCCCCGCTGGCGCCACACCTCGATGATCGCGGGCAGGATGGACAGGATGATGATCGCGAAGATCACGAGCGAGAAGTTGCGCCGGACCACCGGGATGTTCCCGAAGAGGTAGCCGCCCAGCACGAGGCTGAGGATCCACACGAGCGCCCCCGCCACGTTGTAGAACAGGAAGTGCCCGTACTGCATCCGCCCGATGCCGGCCACGAAGGGGGCGAACGTGCGCACGATCGGCACGAACCGCGCGATGACGATGGTCTTGGCCCCGTAGCGCTCGTAGAACTCGTGGGTGCGGTCGAGGTGCCGGCGGTTCAGGAACCGCACCCCCTCCTGCCGGAACACGCGCGGGCCGAGCCTCGCCCCGATCGCGTAGTTGACGCTGTCCCCCAGGATCGCGGCGACGCTCAGCAGAACGATGACCAGCCCCAGGTCGAGGCGCCCCGAGGGCCGCGAAGGTGCCGACCGCGAAGAGGAGCGAGTCGCCGGGCAGGAAGGGCGTCACCACCAGACCCGTCTCGCAGAAGACGATCAGGAACAGGATCAGGTAGGTCCAGACCCCGTACTGCTGGATGATCTCGCTGAGATGCCGGTCCAGATGGAGCACGATGTCGACGAGCAGCCACAGGAGATCCATGCTCCGACCATTGTAGCCTCTGCCCGCTCCGTGACCGAATTCGCGGCAGCGACTGCCTGCCGGGTGATCACCGCGCCGCGGCCGCGCGCGGCGCCGGGCCCGATTTGTCGCGGTTCCGCGCGGGCTCGCCCGTGGCACGGCGGTTGCTCTCGCCGATGGAGCCCAGCCACGTGAGCGAGCGCGTCCAGTCCTGCTTGGTGGTCGGCGGTGGAATCGTCGCCGTTCGGGCCGTCGCGTCGCTGCTGGAGGCCGGCACCCGCGTCACGGTGGTCAGTCCCTGGCTCGCGCCCGCGCTCCTCGAGGTGGCGCGCGAGGGCCGCCTCTCCTGGTGGCCGCGGGAGTACGCGCCCGGCGACGTGTCCGGCTTCGCGCGGGTGGTCGCCGCGACCGACGTCGCGGAGGTCAACGCGCGCGTGCTCGCGGAAGCCCGCGAGCGCGGCCTGCCGGAGAGCTATGCCGGCGCGGTATAGAGGTGACAGGCCACCCGCCGCCCATCGTGCTCGCCCAGCGCCGGCTCCTCGCTCGAGCAGCGGGGCATCACGTGCGGGCAGCGCGGATGGAACCGGCAGGCGGCGGGCGGGTTGAGCGGGCTCGGCACCTCACCGGCCAGCACCAGCTCGTCGCGCTGCTCGGAGGGATGCGAGGGTAGGGCCGCCGCGAACAGGGCCTGGGTGTAGGGATGCCGCGGCCGGGTCGCGACGGTCGCCGCGTCTCCGATCTCCACGATCTGCCCGAGGTACATCACCGCGATGGTGTGGCTCATGTGCGCCACCGCGGCCAGGTCGTGGGCGATGAAGAGATAGGACAGCCCGAGCCGGGCCTGCAGGTCGCGCAGCAGGTTCAGGATCTGGGCCCGGATGGATACGTCGAGCGCGGAGACCGGCTCGTCGAGCACGACCAGCTTGGGCGAGAGCGTCAGGGATCGCGCGATCGCGATGCGCTGACGCTGGCCGCCGGAGAACTCGTGGGGGAACAGGTTCGCCGACCGCTCCGGCAGCCCCACCAGGTCGATCACGTTCCGCACTCGCTTGGCCACCTCGGCGGCGGGCAGCCGCTCGTGGGTGATCAGGGGCTCGGCGATGATGGCGTCCACCCGCATGCGCGGATTGAGCGACGCGAACGGGTCCTGAAACACCGCCTGCACCGCGCGCCGGTACTGCTTGACGTCGTTGCCCCCGAGGCCGCCGATCTCGCGCCCCTCGAAGCGCAGGGCGCCGCCGGTGGGGTCCTCCAGCTTCAGCACCAGCTTGGCGGTCGTGGTCTTGCCACAGCCCGATTCCCCGACCAGGCCGAGGGTCTTGCCCGGGAGGACCGAGAAGTTGACGCCATCGACCGCCCGCACCACCCCCAGGGTCTTGGCGAACACGCCGCGCTTCACCGGGAAGTGCTTGGTGAGATTGCGCGCCTCGAGGATGGGCGTCTGGACGCTCATCTCGCCGCAGCGGGCTTCGTGGGCGCCGGGACCGAGAGCCAGCAGCGCGTGGTGTGACGCGGGGCCAGCACCGTCTCGGGCGGCGACTCCTCCCGGCACTGGGTCATGGCCTGGGGGCAGCGGGGGTGGAACGCGCATCCCGGCGGCGGGGCGGCCAGGTCCGGCGGCTGGCCCTCGATCGCGGTCAGACGCTCGCGCGAGTCGCCCATGCGCGGGATCGAGCCGAGCAGCGCCTGGGTGTACGGGTGCGCGGGGGCGTCGAAGATCCGGGTCACCGGCCCCCACTCCACGAGGCGCCCCGCGTACATCACCGCGACCTGATCGCACATCTTCGCCACGATGCCGAGGTTGTGGGTGATGAAGATCAGGGCCAGCTCGTGCTGCCGCTGCAGGTCGCGCAGGAGGTTCAGGTACTGGGCCTGGATCGTCAGGTCGAGGCTCGTGGTGGGCTCGTCCGCGATCAGCAGCCGCGGCGAGCAGGAGATGGCGATGGCTCCCACGATGCGCTGGCGCATGCCGCCCGACATCTGGTGCGGGTATTCGCCCACCCGGGACTCCGGCGCGGAGATGCGCACCGCCCGCAGCAGGTCCTTGGCCCGGCTCCACGCGCCGGCGCGCCCCGCGCTCTCGTGCACCCGGAGCGGCTCCGCGACCTGGTCGCCGATGGTGAAGAGCGGGTTCAGCGAGGCCATCGGATCCTGGAGGATCATCGCGATGCGCTTGCCCCGGATGCGCCGCATCTCCACGTCGGACTTGCCGCGGAGGTCCTCGCCCTCGAAGAGGATCTCCCCGCCCGTGATGCGGGCCGCGGGCGGGAGCAGGCGCAGGATGGTCAGCGCGAGCGTGCTCTTGCCGGAGCCCGACTCGCCCACGATGCCGAGCGTGCTGCCCGCTTCCAGCGTGAGCGAGACCTCGTCCACCGCGCGCACCACGCGGGTGCCCCGCGAGCTGACGTAGTGGGTCGAGAGGTTGCGCAGCTCGAGAAGAGGGGGCGGGCTCACAGCTGACGGAGCTGGGGGTCGAGCTTCACGCGGAGCCAGTCACCCAGGAGGTTGGCGGAGAGCACCATGAACATGATGCAGCAGCCGGGCAGCACGGTGAGCCACCAGTAGCCCGCCATCATGCCCTTCTTGCCGTCGGCGAGCATGAGCCCCCACGCCGGCTTGGGGGGCGGCACCCCGACGCCGAGGAAGGACAGGGCCGCCTCGGTCACCACCACCACGCCGAGCATGAGCGTGCCCAGCACGATCGCGGAGTTCAGCACGTTGGGCAGGATGTGCCGCTTCATGATGGTGCGCTTGGAGCAGCCCGCCACGATGGCGAGGCGGACGAAGTCGCGCTCCTTGAGCGAGAGCACCTCGCCGCGGATCACCCGCGCGTAGCGGGTCCAGTACACCGCGCCCAGGATGATCACGATGTTCATCTCGCTGGGCCCCACCACCGCGGCCAGGAAGATCGCGAAGGTCAGCGCGGGCAGGGCGAGCCAGGTGTCGGTGATCCGCATGATGACCTGATCCACCCAGCCGCCCAGGTAGCCGGACAGGATGCCGAGGCCGGTGCCCAGGACGCCGGCCACCAGCACCGCGGTGAACCCCACCACGATGGAGACGCGGGCCCCGAAGATCAGCCGGGAGAGCACGTCGCGCCCCAGGTGGTCGCTGCCGAGCAGGAACTTCTCGCTCCCGCCCTGCTGCCAGAACGGAGGGCGGAAGCGCTCCCCGAGGCTGCCGACCTCGGGATCGTGCGGGGCGAGCACGTTGGCGAAGATGGCCACGAAGAGCAACAGGCCCAGGATGGACAGCGGAATCACCGGGAAGCCGTCGCTCCGGAACGCGGCGAGGCGCCCGGCAACGGGGAGCGTGGCGGCGCGGCTGCCGTTCATCGCGCGAGCCGGATGCGCGGGTCGATCACCGCGTAGAGGATGTCGACGAGGAGGCTCACCACCACCACCATGGCCCCGTTCAGGATGACCGTCGCCTGCACGACCGGGAAGTCCCGGAAGGCGATGCCCTCGTAGAGCAGCCGCCCGATGCCGGGCCACGCGAAGACCGTCTCCACCACCACCGCGACGTTGACCATGATCACCAGGTTGATGCCGGCCAGGGTGAGCACCGGGATGAGGGCGTTCTTGAACGCGTGCTTGCCGATCACGAGCGCTTCCGGAAGCCCCTTGAGCCGCGCCAGCTTCACGTACTCGGAGCCCAGCACGTCCAGCATGGAGGACCGGGTGAGCCGCATGTGGGCGGCCGCGAAGTACCACCCGAGCGCGAAGGCGGGCATCAGCAGGTGGGCCGTCGTGCCGGACCCGGACGAAGGGAGCCACCCCAGGTAGACCGAGAAGAAGAGGATCAGGAGGAGGCCCACCCAGAACGACGGCAGCGATAGCCCGAGGAGGGCGAACACCTTGCCCGCGCTGTCCCACCACTGGTTGACGCGCACCGCCGCGATGATCCCGGTGGGGATGCCGATCACGAGCGAGAAGGCCATGGCCGCGCTCGCGAGCAGGAGCGAGCTGGGCAGCCGGGAGAGATAGAGCTCGAGGACCGGGGTGCGGTAGTAGAAGGAATGGCCGAGATCGCCGCGCACCAGGCTCGAGACGAAGTGGCCGTACTGCACCCAGATCGGGCGGTCGAGGCCGAACTGCTTGCGGATCGCCTCCATGTCGGCCTGGCTGGCTCCCGGCTCGACCAGGAGCACGGTCGGATCGCCGGTCAGCCGCACGAGCAGGAAGATCGTGAGCGACAGGAGCACGAGCGAGATCGCGGCGAAACCGACCCGCTTGGCGATGTAGCGCTTCATCTCACCTCTTCTTCTTCAGGCGCAGCTCTTCGTACGGCGCCGAGTACGCGTGATTGGCCACGAGGCCCAGCCCGTGGACCTCGAGCCGCGGGCCCACCCCGTTGAGGAAGGCGGGCTCGATCACCGGTCCGAACATGACCTTCTCGTAGATGAGCTGCTGGATCTTGTGGAGGATCTGCTGGCGCACCCGCGGGTTCATCTCGTTGACCTGCTCGGTGTAGAGGCCGTCCACGTCGGGATAGGAGCCGTAGGTGTAGCGGCCCCCGGTCACCGCGTACTGCTCGAGGCGGGTGGGGGCATTGCCGGGGGCGCCGCTGCCGCTGAAGATCACCCCGCGGAGCTTCTTCTCGCCGTACTCCTTGAAGAAGGCGACCCGCTCCATGGGCCGGAGGCGAACCCGGATCCCGACCTGCTGCAGGTAGTTGGCGACCGGCTCGCCGATGGCCACGCCGTAGATCGTGTCGCCGGTGAGGTCGCCCGCGTCGAAGCCGTTCGGGTAGCCCGCCTCCACCAGGAGCTGCTTGGCGGCCTTCGCGTCGAAGGCGTAGGGCGGAGGGGTCCAGAAGTACTCCATGCCCTGAGGGATGAAGGAGTGCGAGACCTTGGACAGGCCCAGGTAGACCGCGCTGTTGATGCCCGCGCGGTCGATCGCGAGGTTCGCGGCCAGCCGGACGCGCCGGTCCTGCCAGGGGGACTTCGCGTCCCACTGGTCGGGGAAGACCAGCCAGGTGGTGAAGGTGAAGTAGGTCGGCACGAGCGCGAGCCCGGGCGAGCGCTTCACCTCCTCGGCGAGCGGCCCGGTGATCGAGTAGGCCACGTCCACCTCGCCCCGCTTCAGGGCGGCCAGACGGGTCGACTCGTCCGGGATGTGCCGGAACACGAGCGTCTTCACCATCGGGGCCTTCCGCCAGTACTGCTCGTGGGCCTCCAGGGTCAGCTCGACCCCCGGCTTGAACGAGACGAACTTGTACGGCCCCGCGCCCACCGGGGCCTTCTTGAAGCCCTCGTCGCCCACCTGCTCGACGTACTTCCGCGGCACGATCCAGGCGGCGCCGGTCGCCGGGGTCGCGTAGAAGGCCAGGAAGTCGGGCCACGCCTGCTTCAGGGTGAAGCGGACGCGGTGGGGGTCGACCGCCTCGACCTTGGCGACCTTGCCCTTGAGGAGGGCCGCGCTCGCCCCGCGGTAGCGCTCGAAGGAGAACTTCACGTCCTCGGCCGTCATCACGTCGCCGTTGTGGAAACGGACGTTCTTGCGCAGCACGAACTCGTAGACGAGGCCGTCCTTCGACTGGGTCCACGACTCGGCGAGCGAGGGCGCCATCGCCTTGCCGGGCATCGGCTTCACGAGGGCGTCGTGCAGGGCGTACAGCACCATGAAGGGCGTGATGATGCCGGCGGTCTCGGCCGGATCGAACCAGGTCGGGGCCAGGGAGACGTGAACGGCCCACGTGACCTGGCCCTCGGGCCCGGCGGCCAGGGCGGGCCGGGCCCCGGGGACGAGGCCGGACAGGACGAGTGCAGCGGTCAGGGCGACGAGCGCGCGGCCGGATCTCATCGGGACGATCTCCAGGAAGGACGAGGGGACAGAGCGAGAGCGCAGCGGGCAACGCCGCCGGAGCGACCTGCCGGACACCTGCGCTGGAGTCGAATCACCGCCGTCTCCTCCATGAGACGAAGGGTCGGAGCGCTCGTGAAGTTGGACTGAACCCGAATCGGGCTCTGCGGGTGCGGTGATTATCGTCAAAACACGGGCCTTGTCAATGGGGGCCGGCGCCCGGCGCGCGGCCCGCCAGGCCACCAGCCGCTCGGGGGAATTTTTTACCGGCCTCTCTGCTCGGACCTCGCAGAACGGCCGGCGCGAACCACGCGCTACTTGAAAGCCCGGTACGTGACGCGTTTAATATCCTGGCGAGACGTTCCCCATCCTTTCGTCGAACAGGAGCGCGCAACATGGCTGATCACAGAAGCAAGCTCGCGGCGATCGTGCGTGAGCACGAGCCGAAGATCCTGGCGGATTGGATCGACCTCGTCACGAAGGGCGGTACCGCGGGCGCCATGGACCGAGGCGAGGTGGAAACGCAGGCGCGCTCCCTCGTGCGGCTCCTCGCCGACGCGGTGCAGGCCGACGGAAACGCGGGGATCGACGGACCGGCGTGGGCGAAGGTCCGGGACCTGCTGCGCGGCCTTTCCGCTTCGCGCGCCCGGCAGGGCTTCACGCCGAGCGAGACCGCCACGTTCGTCTTCTCGCTCAAGCAGCCGCTATTCTCTCGCCTGCAGGAGGCATATCGCGGCGACGCCGAGGGGCTCGCCCGCGAGCTGTGGACCGTCACGCTCATGCTCGACCGGCTCGGGCTCTTGACCACCGAGTTCTTCATGAAGAGTCGCGAGGAGCTCATCGTACGCCAGCAGCACGAGATGCTCGAGCTGTCGACTCCGGTGGTCTCCCTGTGGGAGGGGATCCTCGCGGTGCCCCTGATCGGGACGCTCGACAGCGACCGGACGCAGGTGGTGATGGAGAATCTCCTGCGAGCGCATCGTCGACACCGGCGCCTCGATCGCGATCATCGACATCACCGGTGTGCCCACCGTGGACACCCTCGTGGCCCAGCACCTGCTCAAGACGGTCGGCGCGGCGCGGCTCATGGGCGCGGAGTGCATCATCAGCGGCATCCGGCCGCAGATCGCCCAGACCATCGTCCATCTGGGCGTCGACCTCGGCAACGTCGCCACCAAGGCCACCCTCGCCGACGCGCTCGTGCTCGCGATGGGGCGGGTGGGCGCCAGCGTGACGAGAACCGCGCCCCGTGGTTGACGGCAAGCCGCCCGACGAGCGCATCCCCATCCTGAAGATGGGGGAGTTCCTGCTCGTCACCATCCAGGTGGAGATGCACGACCGCCTGGTGATGACGCTGCAGGACGAGCTGACCCAGTAGATCGTCCGGCACCGGGCCCGCGGCGTGCTGATCGACATCTCGGCCCTCGAGATCGTCGACTCGTTCATCGGTCGCGCGCTCGGCAACATCGCGAACATGGCGCGGATCCTGGACGCGGAGACCGTGGTGGTGGGCATGCGTCCCGCGGTCGCCATCACCCTGGTCGAGCTGGGGCTGAGCCTCGACGGGGTCCGCACCGCGTTGAACGCGGAGAAGGGCATGGACGCTGATCCGCCGGCGCCTCGGTCGGGGCGAGGAGCGCGATGCCCACGGTCCGTGACGAGACGCTGGACGTCCACTCCGACGAGGACGTCGTGCGCGTGCGGCAGGTCACGCGCCGGTGGGCGGTGAGCCCTCGACGTTCAGCCTGGTCGACCAGACCAAGATCGTGACCGCGGCGAGCGAGCTGGCGCGCAACACGTTGATCCACGGGGGCGGCGGCTCCACCCGGATCGAGGAGCTGCTGGAGGGCTCACGCCGGGGGCTGCGTCTCACCTTCGAGGACAAGGGGCCCGGCATCGCCGGACGTGCCGCAGGCGCTGCGCGACGGCCACACCACCGGCTCCGGCCTCGGCCTGGGTCTGGGCGGGGCCAGGCGGCTGTCGAGCGAGTTCGACATCGTCTCCGCGCCGGGCCAGGGCACACGCGTGTCCATCACGAGATGGATATGATCGCGGCGCCGCACGTCGAGCCCGTTCGTGATCACCGATCGAGCCAGGTGGGCGAGGCGCGTCGCCGATCCTGGAGCTCGCCGGGCGGGTGGGGCTCGACGCGGGCCAGCAGGGCAAGCTGGCGCTCGTGGTCAACGAGCTCGGAGGCAACCTGATCAAGCACGCGGGCGGCGGGGAGCTGCTCGTTCGCGTGCTCGAGCTGCCCGCCGCGATCGAGCTGCTCGCGCTGGACAGGGGCGCGGGGATGGCGAGCATCGCCGAGTGCTTCCGCGACGGGTACTCGACCGCGGGCAGCCCGGGCACCGGCCTGGGCGCGGTGCGAGCGCCTCGCCTCGCTCGTGGACGTGTACTCGACACGGCCCGGGCGGCACCGCGATCATGGCGCGGGTCGACGCGTCCGGTCGGCACGACGCGCGTGTGCCGTCGGTGCAGGTCGGGGGCGTGACCGTGCCGAAGGCGGGCGAGGAGGTCTGCGGGGACGCCTTCGCGGTGGCCGCTGCCCGCGCGTGTCCGCCTGTGGTCGTCGTCGACGGGCTCGGGCACGGGCTCGGCGCCGCGGACGCCGCGCGGCTGGCGGTGGCCGCCTTCGAGTCGGCCCCGGACCTCTCGCCCGCCGCCCAGGTCGCGGCGATCCACGACGCGCTCCGCGGGACCCGGGGCGCCGCGGTGGCGGTGGCGCGCATCGACCCCGCCCGGGGCCAGCTCGCCTACTCGCGGGCATCGGCAACATCGCGGGGGCGATCGTCGCGGGCGCGCGTCACCCGGCACCTCGTCTCCGGCAACGGCACCGCCGGGCATAGCGCCGGCCGCATCAACGAGTTCGCGTATCCCTGGTCCGACGACGCGCTCCTCGTCATGCATTCCGACGGCCTCGGCAGCCGCTGGCAGATCGGGAGCTATCCCGGGCCTGCCCAGCCGCCATCCCTCCGTGGTCGCGGGCATCCTCTACCGGGACTGGAGCCGGGGCCGCGACGACGTCACGGTCGTGGCGGTCCGGCGCCCCCCTCGTGATCCGGCCATGAGCGTGCTCCTCACCTCGCTCTTCGTTCGTCACGAGCAGGACGTGGTCGCGGTTCGCCAGCGGGCCCGGGAGATCGCCGCCCGCCTCGGCTTCGAGGGCCAGGACCAGACGCGGATCGCGACCGCGATCTCCGAGATCGCGCGCAACGCGTTCATGTACGCGGGCGGAGGCAAGGTCGAGTTCACGGTCGAGGGCCCACGCGCGCCCCAGCTCCTGGTGATGCGCGTGAGCGACCGCGGCCCCGGCATCGCGGGATCTCGACGCCGTCCTCGCGGGCCGGTACCGCTCCTCGACCGGCATGGGCATCGGCATGCTCGGGGCGCCGCCGCCTGGTCGATCACTTCGACGTGGAGAGTCGGCCCGGGGCGGGGGCCACCGTCACGCTCGGCAAGCTGTTCCCGCGCCGAGCGCCCGAGATCGCCGCCGCCGGGCTCGCGGCGCCTCGCGACCGCGCTCGCGGGCGAAGCGCCCCAGAGTCCGCTGGAGGAGATCCGGCAGCAGAACCAGGAGCTGCTGCGCACGCTCGACGAGCTCGGGCAGCGCCAGGCAGGATCTCTCCCGCCTGAACGCCGAGCTGCACGACACCAACCGGGGCGTGCTCGCCCTCTACGCGGAGCTGGACGAGAAGGCGGACACCCTCCGGCGCGCCGACGAGATGAAGTCGCGGTTCCTCTCGAACATGAGCCACGAGTTCCGGACGCCGCTCAACTCGATGCTGGCCCTCTCGCGCTTGCTCCTCGAGGACGCGGAGCGCCCGCTCACCGCCGAGCAGCGGCGCCAGGTCGGCTACATCCGCCAGGCCGCCGAGGATCTCACCGAGCTGGTGAACGACCTGCTCGACCTCGCCAAGGTCGAGGCGGGCAAGATCGTGATCCGTCCCGCCGAGTTCGACGTCCGGGACCTCTTCGCCGCGCTGCGCGGCATGCTGCGGCCCCTGCTCCTGAACGAGTCGGTCACCCTCGTCTTCGAGGAGCCGGACGGCCTGCCCGCTCTTGCACACCGACGAGGGGAAGGTCTCGCAGATCCTGCGCAACCTGCTCTCCAACGCGCTCAAGTTCACCGAGCGCGGCGAGATCCGGGTGAGCGCGCGGACGGTTGCAAGACGGCATGGTCGACTTCTCGGTGGCCGACACCGGCATCGGCATCGCGGCCGAGGACCAGCAGCGCATCTTCGAGGAGTTCGCGCCAGATCGAGAACCCGGTCCAGCGCCGCGTGAGGGGAACCGGGCTCGGCCTGCCGCTGGTCCGGCGGCTGGCCGCGCTGCTCGGCGGCCGCATCACCCTCGAGAGCGCCGTGGGGGTCGGATCCACGTTCACCGCCACGGATCCCGGCGTGCTACGCGGTCGAGGCCGAGGCCGGCACCATCCGGCCCGTCGAGCCGATCGAAGCGGGACGCGTGCCGGTGCTGGTCGTGGAAGACAGCGCCCAGGATCTCCTGCTCTACGAGCACTACTTCCGCGGCTCGTCCTTCCAGGCGGTGGCGGCCCGCACCCTCCCGGACGCTCGGCGCCTGATCGACCATCTGCGTCCGGTCGCGATGGTGCTCGACATCCGTCTCCAGGGCGAGGACGCCTGGGCGTTCATCAGCGAGGTGCGGCGCCGCGACGACACCCGCACCATGCCGATCGTGGTGGTGTCCAGCATCGACGATCACGCCAAGGGCCTGACCCTGGGAGCCAGCGCCTACGCGATCAAGCCGGTACACCCGGCCTGGCTGCTCGGCACCCTGAACCGTCTGCTCGACCGGGAGCCCGGCGGCCGCCGCGTCCTCGTGATCGACGACGACGAGATCTCCCGCTATCTCGTCCGGACCCATCTGGCCGGAACCACCTTCGACGTCCGGGAAGCGGCCGGCCCGGTGGAAGGCCTGCGCGACGCCCGGGCGGAGCGTCCCGACGCCATCGTGCTCGACCTCGTGATGCCCGAGATGTCCGGATTCGACGTGCTAGAGCGGCTGAAGGAGGATCCGGCCACGATGGACATCCCGGTGGTGGTCCTGACCTCGAAGACCCTCAGCGATGAGGACCGGCGGCGGCTGGCTCCCCACGCGCTCCGGATCCTCTCCAAGCAGGCGCTGGCGACCGGCGACTCGGCCGACGACCTTCGGGCCGCCCTGTCGGCCCCGCCCGCCGGGGAGGCCGCTCGGTGACCGAGTCACGCGGTCTCATCCTCAACGTGGACGACTACGAAGCATCGCAATATGCGCGCACCGAGATGCTGAAGCGCGCGGGGTTCGAGGTCTTGCAGGCGGGTACCGGCGCGGAGGCGCTCCGGATCGCGGCGGAGAGCCGGCCGGTCTTGATCCTGCTGGATGTGAACCTGCCCGACATCGACGGGTTCGAGGTCTGCCGGCGGCTCCGGGCACATCCCGAGACCCTCACGGTGCCGATCGTGCACATCTCCGCGACGTTCGTCAGCGACAAGGCCCAGGATCTTGCCTACGCGGGCGGCGCGGACAGCTACCTCACCGACCCGGTCGAGCCCGCCGTCCTGCTCGCAACCATTCACTCGCTGCTGCGGCTCCGTCGCGCCGAGGAAGGGCTGCGGGCGGCCAACCGCGAGTGGCAGGCCACCTTCGACGCCATCGGCGACGGCATCTGCCTCCTGAACGCCGGCGGCGCGATCGTGCGGTGCAACGGCGCGTTCGGGGCGCTCGTCGGTGTCGCGCCCGCCGATCTGGTGGGCCGGCCCTGGGCCGACATCTGGCAGCAGCTGGGCGGCGGCGACGAGCCGTCCCTCACCACGCGGGTGGAGCAGAGCCGGCGGCGGCAGACCCTCGACGTGCAGCGGGACCAGGGCTGGTTCCGACTGCTCGTGGATCCGGTGCTCGACGGCGACGCGGTGACCGGTCTCGTGTGCATCGTCAGCGACATCACCATCGAGCGCCAGGCCGCCCAGGTCCGCGCCGCCCTCTTCGCGCGCGAGCAGGAGGCGCGAGAGGAAGCGGAGGCGACCAACCGGGCCAAGGACGAGTTCCTTGCGATGCTCGGCCACGAGCTGCGCAATCCGCTCGACGTGATCGGCAGCGCGGTGCGCGTGCTCGACGTGCAGGGGACCCGGGACCAGCCCGCGCTGAAGGCGCAGGAGGTCATCGCCCGGCAGGTCCGCCAGCTCGGCCGGCTGGTGGACGATTTGCTCGACGTGGGCCGCGTCAGCACCGGCAAGATCAACCTGGTCCGCGTGCCGGTGGACCTCGCCGAGACCGCGGAGCGATGCGTCGCGGGCCTCATGCCTCCCGGCGAGGCGCCCCATCACGCGGTCACGGTGCGGGCCGAGCCCACCTGGGTCCTGGCCGATCAGTCGCGGGTGGAGCAGATCGTCATGAACCTGCTCTCGAACGCGGTCAAGTACACGCCGAGAGGCGGGCGCATCGAGGTCACGGTGCGCGGCGACGGATCCATGGGACGGCTCACGGTGGCGGACACCGGCGCCGGCATGACGCCGCACATGATCGAGCGGGCCTTCGACCTCTTCTTCCAGGGCGAGCGGACCCTCGACCGGGCGGAAGGCGGCCTCGGCATCGGGTTGACCCTGGTGCGGCGCCTCGCCGAGCAGCACGGGGGTCGAGTCGAGATGCGAAGCCCGGGGCCGGGGCTCGGCAGCACGGTCGTCGTGGAGCTGCCCCAGGTCCCCGAGCCGGCCAAGGTCTCGGAGATGGCGGCCGCGCCCCACGCGAGGTCGCGGCGAATCCTCATCGTCGAGGACACCCGGGACAGCCGCGACATGCTCCGGTACCTCCTCGAGCGCGCCGGGCACGAGGTGCACGAAGCCGCGGACGGGCCGGCCGGGGTCGAGGCGATCCTCCGGGTCCGACCGGACATCGCCCTGATCGACGTGGGGCTACCGGGCCTCGACGGCTACGAGGTAGCCCGGCGCGTGCGGGCGGACGAGCATGGCCGGCCGGTGCGGCTGGTGGCCCTCACCGGCTACGGCCTGCCGGACGACTACCGGCGGTCACGGGAAGCGGGGTTCGACACGCACCTCGTGAAGCCGGTGGATCCGGCGCGCCTGGCGGAGGTGATCGACGCCGCGGTGCCGCGCTAGCGGCCCGCGTCGTCCGTGTAGGTATCGATCAGTCGCGTCAGGATCCTCACGTTCCGGTCGAACACCTCCGCCGCGCGCAGGACGGTCCCGGAGGTCGTCGCGTCGAGCCGGAGAATGTGAGTCCAGCCCGCGATCGCGTTGAGGGGGGTCCGGAGGTCGTGGCTCATCTGGTGCCGCTGCTCCCGATCCGCGCGGTGCTCCGTCTCGAGAGACGCCTGCAGCGCCGTCACCCGGCTCGTCAGGGCCGCGCGGGTCTCGTCGGACAGGTCGGGAAGCCGTCCGATCGCCTCCTCGAGCTCGGCAAGCTTCTGGATCGGGCTCGCATGGGCCTCGGGGGCTCGGTCCTCCACGCGGATCACGACCCTGCCCGCGAGGCGGCCGTGCGGCCCAGCAGCCCCCAGCGCTGCAGCATGTTGTGGAGCGTCTTGGTGCTGATCGCGAGGCGCTCGGCGGCCCGGGTCTTGTTGTTGTTCTCGGCGGCCAGGGTGCGCAGCACGAACTGCTTCTCGACCTCTCGCAGGGGCAGCCCGATCGGGACGGTGAGGGCGTCGGGATCGCCGCTCCACGCGGTGGTGGCCGCGACCGGCGAGGTGTTCGGCAGGTAACGGGGGGTGAGCACGTCGCCCTCGCAGGCGATGAAGGCTCGCTCCACCACGTTGCGCAGCTCGCGGACATTGCCGGGCCAGGCGTGCGCCATCAGGATCTTGAGCGTGCCGTCGTCGGCGCCGGTGATCCGCTTGTCGTACTTGCCGTTGAACTCCTCGATGAAGCCGGTCACGATCAAGGGAATATCCTCGATCCGCTGGCGCAGCGGAGGCACCGCGAGAGTGAAGACGTTCAGGCGGTAGTACAGGTCCTCGCGGAACGCCCCGTCCTTCATGGCCGCGATCGGGTCCTTGTTGGTGGCGGCGATCACCCGCACGTCCACCTTGATCTCGCTCTTGCCTCCGAGGCGCCGGAACGAGCCCTCCTCGAGCACGCGGAGGAACTTGGCCTGGGTCCCGGGGGCCATCTCGGCGACCTCGTCGAGCAGGAGGGTGCCGCCGTGGGCCAGCTCGAAACAGCCCTCGCGCCGATCGCGCGCGTCCGTGAAGGCGCCCCGCTCGTGGCCGAAGATCTCGCTCTCGAGCAGCGTCTCCGGCATGGCCGCGCAGTTGACCGCCACGAAGGGACCGGCCGCGCGCCCCGACAGCTCGTGCAGCGTGCGGGCCACCAGTTCCTTGCCGGTGCCGGTCTCCCCGTGGATCAGCACCGGCGCGGCGGTGGCCGCGGCCTGCTCGATCAGGCGGTGGACATCCTGCATGGGCCCGCTGCGGCCGATCAGCCGACCCATGCCCCAGACGTCCTTCACGCGTCGCCGCAGGATCGTGATCTCGTCCAGGGTTCTGGCCCGGTCGAGGGCCTTCTCGATCAGCAGCCGGAGCCGGTCCAGATCCACCGGCTTCGTCAGGTAGTCGTAGGCGCCCTGTCGCATCGCGCCCACCGCTGTATCGACCGTCGCCCGCCCGGTGAGGATGATGACCGGCACCCTCGGCATCTCCTGCTGCAGCGCGCTCAGGAGGGTCAGGCCGTCCATGTCCGGCATCATGAGATCGGTGATGACGAGCGAGGGGCGCATGTTCGGCGCTTTGTCGAGCGCTTCCCGTCCCTGGGACGCGACGTCCGTCGCGTAGCCCCACGTGCCGAGCAGGGTCTCGAGCGCGGCGCGCGAATCTTCCTCGTCGTCGACGATCAGGATCTGAGGTTTCACCGCCATCGCCAATCGCTCATGCCGACTTTGGGAGCAATTGCCGTGCCCGGACTTCCGGAGCTCGATGTGTGGGATTTGTATGAGAGTCCCGGCCGCGACAGAGGGCTGACGGCATCGTGGCGCGGTAAGAACGACCCGCTCTTCTTCCTCGGCCCGTCATGCCCGGAAGTTCCTACCCGGTAACCCTTGGACACTTCTGGCGCAGGCCGGCTCGGCCCGGATCGCAAATAGGGTCGTGGCAGTGTTTACCGAGGTGGCAACCGAGTTGCTTTGACTGCCACGAGTGCTGCGCATCTACGAGAGGAGACACCACGACGATGGCGCTTCGGCGAGAGCTTGACGAGTCGCTCCTGACGGAGGTCACCCGGCGCATGGCCGAGATCTCGGAGACCCAGCATGAGCTGGCGCGTCGCCAGCAGATCCTGGCCCGCGCTGCGACACAGCTTCGCACCGGCAAGGGCGCGGAGTCGGTGCTGGCCGAGATCCGGGAGCAGAGTCCCGAGCTGCTCCAGGACTACTGCGAGCTTCACATCACGCTGACGACGTCCCCGCCGCTCCGCCCGGTGCCCCGGGTCGTCGCCTCGGCCTGAATCGGCCGAGGCGACGCACGGCTCAGGCCGACGGCGCCAGGGTTTCGGCCCACTCCGGGCGAATCCGCATCCGGGTGACCGCCTCCATGACCCGGTGGGGACTGCCCAGATCGGACCACACGACGCGCGGTAGTCGCGACACCGCGAGGGCATCCGGGCACACTTCCAGGACGTTCTTCGAGAAGTTGGCTCGGGGCATCAGCTCGTAGGCTTGACGGACCGCTTCGGCCTCGTCGCTCGTGCCCACGAACGGCTCGATGTGGGCGAGCCGATCGCTCAGCTCGGGAAGCGCCTGCCAGCCGATCTGCAGCAATGTGGCCACCTTGCCGACCAGGACCGACGTGTTCCACAGGTGTCCGGCCGCCAGGCACGCGCGGGCGCGCGCGACCGACGGCTTCTCCCAGAACTGCCGGACGCCCCGGACCGCGCCGGTGGACAGATCCCCCAGCACCCCGTCGGGCTCGATCCACCCATACTCCACTTCGGGCGACGTCGGCTGCGCGCCGAGCAGGACGAGCCGCTCCGGATTCTTCTCGACCCAGCCGGTCACTTCCGCAACGTGGGCCATGAAGGCCGCGTCGCCGAGCAAGAAGTGATCGGACGGGAAGATGGCCACCGTCGCCTCCGGGTTCCGCCACGCAATCCAGTGCGCGGGGTAGAGCACGCCGGCGGCGGTACCCCGATCGAGCGGCTGAGCCAGGATGCGAGGGCGAGAGCCGTTGGAGAACTCCTCGGCGATGTAACCGGCATGTCGCCGCACGGTGACGACCAGGGTCCGCTCCTCCGGTAAGGCGAGCGAGACCCGGTCCAGGGTCTGGCCGAGCAGGGTGCGTGGGCCGAGGAGGCGCACGTACTGCTTCGGCCGATCGGCGCCGCATACCTGGCGGACCAGCGGGCGAAGGCGCATGCCTTCGCCTCCGGCCAGGATCACCGCCCAGCAGTGCTGTGCTTCCGGCCGCGGGGATACCTGTCCGTCCTCCTGCCCATCTGCCAGTGCCGTCTCTTCCTTCATGCCGGCTCCTCCGGCCCGCTCGGGCTCGGTCGTTTTCGAGTGGCTCGTTGAATGCGTGGCCGCGCCGAGAGTTCAAGCGACGTGCCAGCGGGAGGACGGGCGGGGCCGCGCGTGAACCTCAATGTTTCGCCGCCTCGGGTGCCGCCGCGCCCTCGCGGGCGCCGGAGCCGACAGGAACTTCTACCGGGTCGTTTCTTCCACGGCGCGCAAAACGCGTCGGTTCCGGGCGCGGGCGGCGGCGCGTCGCAGATCACTCGCCAGCCGGTGAAGCTCGGCCTCGCGTGAGTCACGGTCCGGGACCCGCAGGATCGCCGAGGGATGGATGGTGACGAAGGTGGGGATGCCCTGCGGTGACACGAGAGCGTGCCCGCGCGCGTCCCGGATGGTGACGCGACGCCGGAGCACGGCCTGGGCGGCGGTCACGCCCAGACAGATCAGGACCGCCGGCCGGATCAGCCAGAGCTCCTGCTCGAACCACGGGTGGCACGCCTCCACCTCCTCCGGGCGCGGGCGCTCGTGAATGCGGCGCTTGCCACCGGACGTCGCCTTCCACTTGAAGTGCTTGACCGCGTTCGTGACGTAGACCCGCCGGCGGTCGAGCTCGGCCTCGGCCAGGGCCTGGTCGAGGAGACGCCCGGCCGGTCCCACGAACGGCCGGCCCGCGAGGTCTTCCTCGTTCCCGGGCTGCTCACCCACGATCACGATGGGCGCGCGTGCCGGTCCCTCGCCGAAGACGGTCTGGGTGGCGCGCTTGTAGAGGTCGCACGCCGTGCAATCGGCGGCACGGCGGCGCAAGGCGTCGAGCGTCGGCGCGAGGCGCTTCGGGTCCATGAATGGGCTCCGGCTCATGATCCCCGGCAACGTCCGTGCCAGGTTATAATGCGCGCCATGAAACCGCTCGTGGTGCTCGGTGGGCCCATCCACGCGGATGGGATGAAGCAACTGGAGGCGGAAGCCCGGGTCGTCGTCACCAACGCCGAGACCGAGGCCGGCATGATCGAGGCGGCCAAGGAGGCCGAGGGCATCCTGTTCCGGCTCAAGCCGGATTGCACCCGGAGCTTGATGGCTGCCTGCCCGAAGCTGAAGGTGGTCGGACGCCACGGCGTCGGCCTCGACATCGTGGACCTGCCCGCCGCCACCGACCTCGGGGTCGCGGTGGTGCACGCGCCCGGCTCCAACTCGAACTCGGTGGCCGAGCACGCGATCATGCTCATGCTGGCGTGCGCCAAGCAGGCGGTGGTGGTGGACCAGCGCACGCGGAAGGCCGACTGGGGCAAGGCCCGCTGGGAAGGCATGCTCGAGATGAACGGCAAGACGCTCGGCATCATCGGCGTCGGCAACATCGGCCGGCGGGTGGCCCGGACCGCGGCCGCCCTCGGCATGCGGGTGATCGGCTACGACAAGTACGTGCCCGCGGACGAGGTGCGCAACCGCGGGGTCGAGCCGATGCCCGACATGGCCTCGGTGCTGCGCCAGGCCGACGTGGTGACGTGCCACACGCCGCACACCAAGGAATCGCATCACATGATCGACGCCGCCGCGGTGGCCCAGATGAAGGACGGCGTGATCTTCGTGAATACCTCCCGGGGCAAGACCCAGGACGAGGACGCGCTCGTCGCCGGGCTCGAGAGCGGCAAGATCCGCGCGGCGGGCATCGACGTCTTCGAGGAGGAGCCCGCGTCCTCCGACAACCGGCTCTTCCAGCTCGAGAACGTGATCGTCTCGCCCCACATCGCGGGAGTGACGCGGGAGACGATGCGCGGGATGGCGCTGCAGGTGACCGCCGAGATGCTCCGCGTGCTGCGCGGGGAGAAGCCGCACGTGCTCGCCAACGCCGATCTCTGGCCCCGGCTCGCGCACCTCAAGTAGACTGGACGACGGGAGACACCACCGATGCCGATCGACGCGCGCCATCCGAAGGAGATCCGGGCCGACATCCGGGCCGGGCGGCTCAGGAGCGTGACCGCCGGGCTCGCGCCCGGCTTCGTGCAGGCCAACCTCGCGGTGCTGCCGAAGGAGCAGGCGTACGACTTCCTGCTCTTCTGCCAGCGCAACCCGCGGCCCTGCCCCCTGATCGAGGTGACCGACGTGGGCTCGCCCGAGCCGGTGGGGGTGGCCCCGGGGGCCGACCTGCGCACGGACATTCCCCGGTACCGCATCTACAAGGACGGCGTGCTCGCCGACGAGGTCACCGACGTGACCCCGTTCTGGCGCGACGACCTCGGTCGCCTTCCTGCTCGGCTGCTCGTTCACCTTCGAGTGGGCGCTGCTCGACGCCGGCATCCCGATGCGCCACATCGACGAGGGCAAGAACGTGGCGATGTGGAAGACCTCCGTGGCGTGCCGGCCCGCCGGCCAGTTCCACGGGCCCATGGTCGTCTCGATGCGGCCGATCCCGACCGGGCTCGTCTCGAAGGCGGTGACCGCCTCGGCGCGCTTCCCCGGCGCCCACGGCGCCCCCGTGCACATCGGCGACCCGGCGGCCCTCGGCATCGCCGACGTCGACAAGCCCGACTGGGGCGACTCGGTGGGCGTTCGCGCGGGCGAGGTGCCGGTGTTCTGGGCCTGCGGGGTGACGCCGCAGGCGGTGGCGCTGGCCTCGAAGCCCGCGTTCATGATCACCCACAGCCCGGGGCACATGTTCATCACCGATCTGCCGAACCACACGCTCGCCGCAATCTGATCCCTCCCGCCCGGTGACGATCTGGTCCGAGCCGCGGTTCCTCGCCTGCGGGGATCGCGCCCTCTCGGTCGAGCTGGGCGACGAGATCACCCGGGACATCAACGCCCGCATCCTGGCGCTCGAGTACCTGCTCGCAGCAGAAGCGCGTGCCCGGGTGTCGGCGAGACGGTTCCCAGCTACCGCGCCCTGCTCGTCTACTACGACCCGCTGGTGGTCGGCTACGAGGAGCTGACCGCCACGCTGCGCGCGCTCGCTGGCCGAGGCGCGTCCCGAGGTGCTGCCGCCGGTCCGCACCGTGGAGCTGCCGTGCTGCTACGGCGGCGAGCTGGGCTTCGAGCTGGAGGCGGCCGCGGCCAAGCTCGGGCTCGCCCCCGACGAGATGGCACGCCTGCACGCGGAGGCCGACTACTACGTCTACTTCGTCGGCTTCACCCCCGGGCTCCCGTACATGACCGGCATGCCCGAGCGCCTGACGATCCCGCGCCTGACGAACCCGCGCGTGAAGACGCCTCCCGGCAGCGTGAGCATCGGCGGCGTGCAGTGCTGCATCTACTCGGTGGAGAGCCCGGGCGGCTTCTGGGTGCTCGGCCGCACGCCGGTGCCGCATCTACGATCCGACCGCGCCGGATCCGATCCTGCTCCGCGCGGGCGACCACGTGCGCTTCCGCCCGGTCGACCGCGCCGAGTACGACGCGATCGCGGCCGCTGGTGGACGCCGGCCGCTACGTGCCCCGGATCCCGGCCCTCCACCGACGTCATGAGCGACCTGCTCGTCCAGGACGCGGGCCCGCTCACCACCATCCAGGATCTGGGCCGGCCCGGCCATCTCCGCGTGGGCATCCCGGCCTCGGGGCCGATGGACCGCGAGGCCTTCCTCCTCGCCAACCGCCTGATCGCCAATCCGGACACCGCGGCCGGGCTCGAGTGCACGCTGATCGGCCCGCGGGTGGAGTTCACCGACGACCGCCTGGTCGCGATCACCGGCGCCGACATGGCGCCCACCGTCAACGGGGCCCCGGTGCCCGCCTGGCAGGGGCTGCGCGTGCACGCGGGCGACGTGCTGAAGCTCGGCCCCGCGCGCAGCGGCGTGCGCGCCTACGTGGCCATCGCGGGCGGCATCCAGACGCCGCCGGTGCTGGGCTCGCGCTCGACCTACGTGCGCGGCCGGCTGGGCGGTCTCGAGGGCCGCGCGCTGCGCAAGGCCGACCGGCTGCCGCTGGGCCCCGCGGGCGCGGCGCGGCCGCACCGGCTGCATCCGGACCGCGTCCCCGCCTACGGGCGCCGACCCCGAGCTGGCGGTGGTGCTGGGTCCGCAGGACGACCGCTTCACGCCGAAGGGCGTCGCCGCCCTCTTCGAGGCGCCCTACGAGATGCTGCCCCAGAACGACCGCATGGGCGCACGGCTGCGGGGCGCGATCATCGAGCACACCCGCGGCCACGACATCATCTCCGACGGCGTGGCGCTGGGCGGCATCCAGGTGATCGGCGACGGCCAGCCCATCGTGCTGCTGGCCGACCGGCAATCCACCGGGGGATACACGAAGATCGGCACGATCTGCTCCTTCCACATCGGCCGGATCGCCCAGGTCAAGCCCGGGCGGGCGGCTCCATTTCCGCCGCGTGACAGTGGCCGAGGCTCATGCGATGCTGCGGCAGAGCCTGCGGGCGCTGGACACCGCAATCGAATAGTCACCGGATCCAGGGAGGAACGCCATGTCTCTCGAGCGCGCCGTCACCGACTACCAGGCCAAGACCCCCCGCTCCCGCCAGCTCTTCGAGGAAGCCCTGCGGGTGATGCCGGGCGGCAACAGCCGGACGACCACCTTCTTCGACCCGTACCCGTTCTACATCACCCGCGGCGAGGGCGCGCGGATCTGGGACGCCGACGGGCACGAGCGGCTCGACTTCAACGGCAACTACACCAGCCTGATCCTGGGCCACGCCAACCCGCAGGTGGTGAAGGCGATCCAGGACGCGGCGGTGCACGGCATGTCGTTCCCGGGCCCGAGCGAGCACGAGATCCGGCTCGCCGAGATCCTCACCACGCGCATCCCAGGCATGGAGGTCGTGCGATTCGCCAACTCGGGCACCGAGGCCACCATGCACGCGGTGCGCGTCGCGCGCGCCTTCACCGGCAAGTCCAAGATCGCCAAGTTCGAAGGCGCCTACCACGGCACCCACGACTGGGTGCTGGTGAGCGTGGCGCCGGATCCGGCTACCGCGGGCTCGCGCAAGCGGCCGAAGTCGGTCGCGTGGTCCTCGGGCGTGCCCCCGATGGTGCTGAAGCACGTGGTCACGCTGCCGTGGAACGACGCGGACGCCTGCGAGAAGATCCTCGAGAAGCAGGGGAGCGACGTCGCGGCGCTGATCATCGATCCGCTGCTCGCCAACGCGGGCATGATCCCGGCGCGCGAGGGATTCCTCGAGAAGCTGCGCGAGGTCACCCAGCGCCTGGACATCCTCCTGATCTTCGACGAGGTCATCTCGTTCCGCATCGGCCGCGGGCGGCGCCCAGGAGCGCTTCAACATCCGGCCGGACCTCACGACCCTCGGCAAGATCATCGGCGGCGGCCTCGCGGTCGGCGCCTTCGGCGGCCGCGCCGACGTCATGAACTACTACGACCCGCGCGACGGCAAGGGGCGGATCAACCACGGCGGCACCTTCAACGCCAACCCGCTCACGATGGCGGGCGGCATCGCGACCATGGAGCAGCTCACGCCCGACGCGTATGCGCGTCTCGAGGCACTCGGAGACCGGCTGCGCGACGGGGTGCGGCGCGTGCTGCGCAAGAAGGGCTACGCGGGCCAGATCACCGGCACCGGCTCGCTCTTCTGGCTCCACCACACCAAGAAGAAGCTCAGCGACTATCGCTCCGCCCGTCCCGAGGATCCCAAGGCGTCGGCGCGCACGTTCCTGGGCCTGGTCAACGAGGGCGTCCTGCTCTCGCAACGCGGGCTCGGCGCCTGCTCGCTGGCCATGACCGACGCCGACGTGGACCGCTTCGTCGAAACCTTGGGCCGGGTGCTCGAGTAGCGCCATGACCACCGTCGCCCCTCTTTCAAATGCGCTCGCCTCGCCTTCGGCTGCGGCTCGCAAGACCATCGACCTCAACTGCGACATGGGCGAGTCGTACGGGCGCTGGACGCTCGGCGCCGACGAGGCCATCATGCCGTTCATCAGCTCCGCCAACGTGGCGTGCGGCTTCCACGGGGGCGACCCGCACATCATGCGCCGCACGGTGGAGCTGGCGCTGGCGAACCGGGTCGCCCTCGGCGCACACCCCTCGCTGCCCGATCTCATGGGCTTCGGGCGGCGGAAGATGGACGTGGACCAGCGCGAGCTGCAGGACTACCTCTGCTACCAGACCGGCGCGCTGCGCGAGATCGCGCGGGCGGCGGGATCCGAGCTGCAGCACATGAAGCCTCACGGCATCCTCTACAACATGATGGAGGCCGACGAGGCGCTCGCCACCGCGGCCGGGCAGTCCGCGATGGACTCGGGCCTGATCCTGATGACGCTCGCGTCCGGACGCTACGACGCCACCTGTCGCAAGATGGGCGCGCGCGTGGCCTCGGAGGGCTTCGCGGACCGCGCCTACAACGTGGACGGCACGCTCGTCTCCCGCAAGATCGCGGGCTCGCTGATCACCGACCCGGTCAAGGCCGCCGCGCAGGCGGTGGAGATGGCGATGCGGGGCAAGGTCCGCACCATGGACGGGGTGGAGATCGACATCTCGGTCCAGACCATCTGCTGCCACGGCGATACCCCGGGGGCGGAGCGCATCGTGCGCACGGTGCGGGAAGCGCTGGAGAAGGCGGGCTGCCAGGTGAAGCCGCTGCGCGACTGGCTGCCCGCCCGATGACGACCGGCCGCGCCGCCCTCGCGCTGACCGCCGCGGTCCTGGTCGCCGGCTGCGCGGTGACCCGGATGCCGGAGGTGGCCGCGACCCGGGAGCAGACTCCGACACAGCACCGCCTCGACGTCGCCGACTGCAAGGCCGAGGTGGGCTACCGCCTCGACTACAACGGCGAAGACTCGCCGCTGGCCAATACCCTGCGCCGCGTCTTCACGCTCGGCGCGGCGGGCGCCGCGGTCGGCGGGCTGATCACGGGGTTGCCCGCCACCACCGCCTCGACGGCGAGCGATGGTCTCATCGCGGGCGCAGGCGCGGGGGGAATCGGCGGCCTCGCGCTGAGCGCCCGCGGGAGCTCCCCCTTCGAGCGTGCGTGGATCGCCTGCATGGAGAGCCGCGGCTACCGGATCGTTGCCACGCCGGAGGCCATCCATTAAGATGAGGGCGCCCCGGGCAGCCAGATGACGGACACCACCGCGTCTTCCCCGCTCAAGCGCACCCCGCTCCGCGACGTTCACGTCAAGGCGGGCGCGAAGATGGTTCCCTTCGGCGGCTGGGACATGCCGGTGCAGTACAGCGGGATCATCGAGGAGCACCGCGCGGTACGCCGCGCGAGTCGGCCTCTTCGACATCAGCCACATGGGCGAGTTCGAGGTGCGCGGTCCCGACGCGCTCGCGGCGATCCAGCGCCTGTGCACCAACGACGCGCGGACCCTCGAGCTCGGCCAGGTCCAGTACGCGGCCCTCTGCTACCCGGAAGGCGGCATCGTGGACGACCTGACGGTGTATCGGCTGGCCGACGACCACTACATGCTCGTGGTCAACGCCTCCAACATCGACAAGGACTGGTCGTGGGTCACCTCGCACAGCGTCGGCCGCGCCGAGTGGAAGAACGTGAGCGACGAGACCGCGCTGCTCGCGGTGCAGGGTCCGAAGGCGGAGGCGCTGGTGGGCCGCCTGGCCGATCGCGACGTGACCGGCGTCGCGTACTACCACTTCGTCCGCGGGGCGGTGGCGGGCGTGCCCGCGATCATCTCCCGCACCGGCTACACCGGCGAGGACGGCTTCGAGCTCTACGTCGCCGCGGGCGGGGCCGAGCGTCTCTGGGCCGCCCTGATCGAGGGGGGCCGTGCGGACGGCATCCAGCCGATCGGGCTGGGGGCCCGCGACACGCTGCGCCTCGAGATGAAGTACGCGCTCTACGGCAACGACATCGACCAGACCACGAACCCGCTCGAGGCGGGGCTCGGCTGGGTGGTCAAGCCCGCCAAGGGCGAGTTCATCGGCCGCGAGGCCATCGAGGCGCTCCGCGCGCGCGGGGTCGCCCGCAAGCTGGTCGGCTTCGAGATGGCGGAGCGGGCGGTACCCCGGCACGGCTACCGGCTCATGTCGGGCGGCGCGCCGGTGGGCGTGGTCACCTCGGGCTCGTTCGGCCCGTCGGTGGAGCGCTCGATCGGGATCGGCTACGTCCCCTCGGCGATGTCCGCGGTCGGCAGCGAGCTGGCGGTGGAGATCCGGGGGGCGGAGCACGCCGCCCGCGTGGTCAAGACCCCCTTCCATCCCTCGCACACCAAGAAGACCTAGGAGAGAGCGTCGATGGCGAACGTTCCCGCTGAGCTCAGGTACACCCGCGAGCACGAATGGGCCAAGGTGGAGGGTGACCGCGCCCGCATCGGCATCACCGCCTTCGCCCAGGAGCAGCTCGGCGACGTGGTCTTCGTCGAGCTGCCCAAGGTGGGCGCGAAGGTCACGGCCATGAAGACGTTCGGAGTGGTCGAGTCCGTCAAGGCGGTCTCCGATCTCTTCGCGCCGGTCTCGGGCGAGGTGGTGGAGGTCAACGGGGAGCTGCCGAAGCAGCCCGAGCTCGTGAACACCGACCCCTACGGGAAGGGCTGGATGCTCATCATCCGGATGGCCAATCCCAAGGACGTGGACGGCCTCATGAGCGCCGCGGACTACGAGAAGCTCACCGCGGGCGGTGGGCACTAGCATGCGCTACATCTCCAACACGGCGGCCCAGCAGAAGGAGATGCTGGGCGTCATCGGCGCCGGCTCGATCGAGGATCTGCTGGTCCGCATCCCGACCAAGGCGCGGCTGTCGCGGCCCCTCAACCTGCCGAGCGCGATGGCCGAGACCGACCTGATCCGGCATCTTCAGCGCATCGCCGCGCTCAACGCGGGCGCGGACGACCACGCCTGCTTCCTCGGGGCCGGCTCCTACGATCACGCGATCCCGAGCCCGATCAACCACCTGATCTCGCGCGGCGAGTTCTTCACCGCCTACACCCCGTACCAGCCGGAGGCCAGCCAGGGCACGCTCCGCTCGATCTTCGAGTACCAGACCATGATGGCGGAGCTGACCGGCATGGACGTGGCCAACGCCTCGATCTACGACGGCGCCTCCTCCCTGGCCGAGGCCACCCTGATGGCCCACTCGGTGACCGGGCGCGACACCCTGCTGATGTCGCGCGGGGTGAATCCGCTCTACCGCCAGGTGGTCGAGACCTACGGCGAGGGCCCCGGGCTCAAGATCAAGTCGGTGCCGCTCGGCGACGGGATCACCGACCTGGACGCGCTGCGGAAGGCGGTGTCCAAGCACAGCGCGGCGGTGGTGATCCAGTACCCGAACTTCTTCGGCTCGCTCGAGGACGTCCGGGCCATCGCGGACATCGCCCACGAGGCCGGCGCGCTGCTCGTGGTGGTCGCCGATCCGGTCAACCTGGGCCTGCTGACGCCCCCGGGCGCCTGCGGCGCCGACATCGTGGTGGGCGAGGGGCAGGGGCTCGGCGTGCCGATGAGCTTCGGCGGGCCCAACCTGGGCGTGTTCGCGGCCAAGCAGGAGCTGGTGCGGCGGATGCCGGGACGCCTGGTCGGCGCCACCGTGGACGTGGACGGCCAGCGCGGCTTCGTGCTCACGCTGCAGACCCGCGAGCAGCACATCCGGCGCGAGAAGGCGACGTCGAACATCTGCACCAACGTGGCGCTGTGCGCGCTGATGGCCACGATCTACGTGGCGATCCTGGGCAAGCGCGGCCTCCGCAAGGTGGGCGAGCTCTCGACCGCCAAGGCCCACTACGCGGCGCGCGAGCTCACGAAGATCCCGGGGGTGCGGCTGCGCTTCACCGCGCCCTTCTTCAAGGAGTTCACGCTCCAGCTCCCCAAGTCGCCCGAGCGCGTGATCAAGCGGCTCCTGAAGGACCGGCTGCTCGCCGGCGTGCCGCTCAAGGGGCTTCGACCGCGCCTACAAGGACTGCCTGCTCGTCGCGGTGACCGAGAAGCGCACCAAGGACGAGATCGACGCCTACGCGGCCGCGCTGGCCGCGGCGGTGGCCTGAGGCCGCCCATGCACGCCGCCAAGCCCGCCTACGACAAGCTGATCTTCGAGCTCTCCTCGCCCGGGCGCTTCGCCTACTCGCTGCCCGAGAGCGACGTGCCGGACAGCGATCCGGCCGCGCTCCTGCCCAAGGCGCACCTGCGGGAGTCGCCCGCCGAGCTGCCCGAGGTCTCCGAGGTCGACGTGATCCGCCACTACTCGCGCCTGTCGCAGATGAACTACGGAGTGGACACGCACTTCTATCCGCTCGGCTCGTGCACGATGAAGTACAACCCGAAGATCAACGAGGACATGGCGCGGCTGGCCGGCTTCGCGCGCCTGCACCCGCTCGCCCCCGAGGCGGCGAGCCAGGGCGCGCTCCAGCTCATGTGGGAGCTCGCGCGGGACCTCGCCGAGATCTCCGGCATGGACGAGGTGTCGCTCCAGCCCGCGGCGGGCGCCCAGGGCGAGCTGGCCGGCGTGCTGATGATCCGCGCCTACCACCTGGCGCGGGGCGAGCGGCGCCACAAGGTGCTGATCCCCGACTCCGCGCACGGGACCAATCCCGCGTCCACCGCGCTGGCCGGCTTCGCGGTCGTCGAGCTCAAGTCCGAGGCCAACGGCGACGTGGACCTCGTCGACCTCGAGCGCCACCTCGACGAGGACGTGGCCGCGTTCATGATCACCCAGCCCAACACGCTCGGCCTCTTCGAGTCGCAGATCCACCAGATCACCGAGATGTGCCACGCCAAGGGCGTGCAGGTCTACATGGACGGCGCCAACTTCAACGCGATCCTCGGCATCACGCGCCCCGGCGACCTGGGCTTCGACGTCTGCCACTTCAACCTGCACAAGACGTTCACCACCCCGCACGGCGGCGGCGGGCCCCGGCTCGGGGCCGGTGGGCATCAAGGCGCACCTGGCGCCGTTCCTGCCCACCCCGGTGGTGGTGAAGCGGGACGATCCGAGTGCAGGGGCCTACGGCCTCGACTGGAACCGGCCGCAGTCGATCGGCAAGCTGCAGGCCTTCTGGGGCAACTTCGGCATGCTGGTGCGCGCCTACACCTACATCCGCACCATGGGACCGGACGGCCTCCGCTCGGTTTCCGAGAACGCGGTGCTCAACGCCAACTACATCCTGAAGCGCCTCGAGGGCGACTACGACCGCTCCGCGCCGGGCCCGTGCATGCACGAGTGCGTGCTCTCGGCGCGTCGGCAGAAGAAGCTCGGGGTGTCCGCGATGGACATCGCCAAGCGGCTGCTCGATCTGGGCTTCTACGCCCCGTCGACGTACTTCCCGCTCATCGTCGAGGAGGCGCTGATGATCGAGCCCACCGAGACCGAGTCGAAGGAGACGCTCGACCAGTTCTGCGACGCCATGATCCAGATCGCGCGGGAGACCGAGACGAACCCGCAGCTGATCCACGAGGCGCCGGTCACGACGCCGGTGCGCCGCCTGGACCAGACGCTGGCCGCCCGCCAGCCCGTGCTGAGGTGGCGTCCCACGAAATGACCCAGGGGTGACGACTCCGTTCCGCCTGCTGGTCACCGAGCCCCTCGACGGCGCGCTGAACATGGCGCTCGACGAGGCCCTCCTGCTGGGCCGGCTCGCGGGCACCGCGCCTCCCACGCTCCGGTTCTTCGCCTGGCAGCCCCCCACCATCTCCCTCGGCTACGGCCAGCCCCTCGATCATCGCATCGACGTCGGAGCCGCGTCCGCGCTCGGCATCGGGCTCGTGCGCCGGCCCACCGGCGGCAGCGCGATCCTCCACGAAGGACCGGATCTCGAGCTGACCTACAGCGTGGCGGCGCGCGCGGGCGATTTCGAGGGCGCGGCGGACCTGCTCGAGACGTACCGGTGGATCGGCGCGGCCCTCGCGGCCGGGATCAACCGGCTGGGCGCGCCGGTCGAGATGGTGCCGGTGCAGCCCTCCGATCCCACCGCGATGCCCACCTTCTGCTTCGCGCGGACCGGCTCGTACGAGCTCGAGGTCAGCGGCCTCAAGGTGGTGGGGAGCGCCCAGCGGCGACAGGGCGCGGGCTTCCTGCAGCACGGCGCGGTGATGCTCGGCGCCGCGCCGGATCGCCTGCGTCGGGTGTTCCCGGTCGAGCGCGATCCGCTCGCCGGCATGACCACGCTCGAGGCGGTGCTGGCCCGGCGCCCCTCGTTCGAGGAGGCCATGACCGCGCTGACCGAGGGCTTCCGCACGGCGCACGGGCTCGAGCTGGCCGCCGGCGGGCTCGCCGCGGAGGAGATGGAGCTCGCGGAGTCGCTGGTGCGCGAGAAGTACGGGACCGACCGCTGGACGCGATCCGGCCGCGCGATGACCGTGACCACCCTGACCCCTCACCCTACCCTGACCCCTCAACGCCCAACCCCTCACCCTGCCCTCTCCCCTGAGGGGAGAGGGGGAGCCCGATGACGTTCGCGCGCGAGTTCCCGGATGCGCCCCGCGTGGGCGTGGGCGCGGTGATCCTGGACGGCGACCGCGTGCTGCTGGTCAAGCGCGGACAGGCGCCGTCCCTGGGCAAGTGGAGCATTCCCGGGGGGCTCGTGCATCTGGGCGAGCGCATCGAGGACGCGGCGCGCCGCGAGGTGATGGAGGAGTGCGGGGTGGACGTGCGCCTGCTCGGGCTCTGCGGGGTGATCGACCGGGTGCGGCTCGTGCCCGGGAACGGATCGGAGGCGCCCCGCGTGCACTATCACTACGTGATCATCGACTACGTCGCCGCGATCGAGTCCGGGGTCCCGCGCGCGGGCAGCGACGCCGCCGAGGTGCGCTGGGTGCCGATCGCCGACCTCGACCGCTACGACACCACCGACGGGCTCGCGGACATGGTCCGCCGCGCCGTGAGCGTCTGCCCGCCCACGACCCTGTCCCAGGGAGGATGACCGCAATGGAGCTGGCCCTCGAGACCCGAAGCCCATCGGAAGCGCGCGCGGACGTGCTGGTGCTGGGGCAGTACGGCGACGGCGCGCGGCCCGCGCCGGAGATCGTCGCGCTGGACCGGGCGCTCGGCGGCCTCCTCTCGCGCGTCCAGAAGAGCGAGAAGTTCGAGGGCAAGCCGGGGCAGATCTCCTACTTCCATACCGGGGGAGCGATCCCGGCCGAGCGCGTGCTGGTGGTCGGGCTGGGCCCGCTCAAGCGGGGGCGCGGGCCCGCGACGCCGAGCCCATTCGCCGCGCCACCGCCGCCGCGGTGCGGCGCGCGCGCGACCTTGGCGCCGCTTCCATCGCGGTGTTCATGCCCGCCGCCGGGCTGCCCGCGCGCGAGCGCGCGCAGGCGGTCGCGGAGGGCGCCCTGCTCGGCACCTATCGCTTCGACAAGTACCTGAAGGAGAAGAACGGCAAGGTGGTCCGCTCGCTGACCGTGCTCGAGCCCGACCGGCGCAGCGGGGCCGCCGCGCGGGACGGGGTGCGCATCGGCCGCGTCGCGGCGGAGGCCACCTGCCTCGCGCGCGACCTGGTCAACGAGCCGGCCAACGTGGTGACGCCGACGTTCCTGGCGCGCCGCGCGGCCGAGATCGCCGAGGAGGGCGGGCTCACCGTGCGGGTGCTGGACCGGGCCGAGTGCGCCAAGATGGGCATGGGCGCCTACGTGGGCGTGGCCCAGGGCAGCGAGGAGCCGCCCAAGTTCATTCACCTCACCTACATCCCGAAGGGCCGGGCGCGCCGCCGGGTCGTGGTGATCGGCAAGGGCATCACGTTCGACTCGGGCGGACTCGATCTCAAGACCGCCGACGGCATGCTGCGGATGAAGGACGACATGTCGGGCGCCGCGGCGGTGCTCGGCATCTTCCAGGCTCTCCCGCGGCTCAAGCCCCCGGTCGAGGTGCACGGGCTGATCGCGGCCACCGAGAACATGCCCTCCGGCACCGCGCAGCGCCCGGGCGACATCGTGCGGGCGATGAACGGGCTCACCATCGAGATCGGCAATACGGACGCGGAGGGCCGGCTCACGCTGGCCGACGCGCTCGCCTACGCGGTCGAGCACATCAAGCCGGACGAGATGATCGACATGGCGACCTTGACCGGCGCGGTGGTCATCGCGCTCGGCCAGGGCGTATCGGGCATGATGGCGAGCGACGACGGGCTGGCCTCGCGGCTGCAGGCCGCCGCCGACGGGGCGGGGGAGCGGATGTGGCGCCTTCCGCTGCACGACGAGTACAAGGACGGGCTCAAGAGCGACGTGGCCGATCTCAACAACATCTCGAGCCAGCGCGGGGCCGGCGCCATCGTGGCCGGCCTCTTCATGCGCGAGTTCACCGCGGGCGTGCCGTGGGCGCACCTCGACATCGCGGGCACCGCGTTCACCGAGCGGGAATTGCCCCTCGGGCCCAAGGGCGCCACCGGCGTGGGGGTCCGGACGCTGCTCACCTATCTCGCGAACGGGTCACGCTAGGCGCCCCGGGGCTCCGATGGCGGGCGGCGTCGACCTCCACACCCACACCGTCGCCTCCGACGGTACGCTCCGGCCGCGCGAGCTGGTGGCGGAGGCTGCACGCCGCGGGGTGCGCGTGCTCGCGATCACCGATCACGACTCGACCGACGGCCTCGCCGAGGCGATCGAGGAGGCGCGGCGGCACCCGCCGCTCACCATCGTGCCCGGCATCGAGATCAACTGCGACGTCGAGGGCGCCGAGATCCACATCCTCGGCTATTGCATGGACTACGAGGCGCCCTGGTTCCAGGACTTCTGCCGCGCACAGCGGGAGGAGCGGCGCGCGCGCGTGCACCGGATGGCCGAGCGTCTCGCGGAGCTGGGCCTGCCGATCGACCCGGAGCGGGTGTTCGCCCTGGTGCAGGAGGGCTCGGCCGGGCGGCCGCACGTGGCGCGCGTGATGGTCGAGCGCGGCTACGTCAAGACGGTGCGCGAGGCCTTCGACCGGTACCTGGCCGCGGGCAAGCCCGCGCACGTCCAGCGCAAGAAGCTCACGCCCGAGGACGCGGTGCGCCTGCTGCGCCGCGCCGGCGGCGTGCCCGTGTTCGCCCATCCGGGGCTGGCCGATCGGGACGCGATCATTCCGTCCCTGGTCGCGGCCGGGCTCATGGGCATCGAGTGCTTCTACAACGAGCACTCGCCGGCCCAGCGCGGCAGCTACGTCGAGCTCTGCCGCCGGCACGGCCTGCTCGCGACCGGCGGCTCGGATTTCCACGGCCCGCCGGTGCGCGCCGCGGTGCTCGGCAACCCGCCCGTGCCCCTGGCGGTCTGGGAGGCGCTGCAGGTGAAGGCGGCGGAGGCCCGGGCGAGCCGTCCGACCTGACCCTGCCTGTCGATTCCGGGGGTCATCGGCGTCGTATAGATGAGGGCCAGGCCGACGGCCCGACACCCCAGGCACGACAGGGAGGCATACGATGCGTTACATGCTGCTCATCTGCTCCGACAAGAACCAGCCCGCTCCGTCCCCGGCCCAGATGGACGCCATGGTCCAGGGACACGGCCGCTTCGCCCAGGAGCTGCGCGCGGCCGGCAAGATGGTGCACGGCGAGCGCCTGCGCCCCGACACCGACGGCAGCCGCGTCCGCTTCAAGGCCGGGCAGCGCCAGATCATGGACGGGCCCTTCACCGAGACGAAGGAAGCCCTGGGCGGCTTCTACCTGATCGAGTGCGACACCCGCGAGGAAGCCCTGGAGTGGGCGAAGAAGATCCCGCTCGGCGAGGGCGGCTTCGTCGACGTGCGGCCGGTCTGGGCGATGTGAGCGGAGGCGCGTCCGCCGGCGCGCCGGGGCCCGGCCCCACCAGGATCGAGCATGATCCCCACTTGGCGTACCATCTCGATCCGTGGATCCGATCGAGCGGGCCCCGACCTCCGACGAGCGCGTGCGCGCGCGGCTGGCCGACGTCTTCCGGATCGAGCACGCGCGGGTGGTCGCCTCGGTGCTCCGGATCACGCGCGACATCGACGCGGCGCAGGAGGTGGTCCAGGAGGCCTTCGAGCAGGCGCTCGCCCACTGGCCCGCGGACGGTGTCCCGGACCGTCCGGGCGCCTGGCTCCTCACCACGGCCCGACGGCGGGCCCTCGATCATCTGCGCCGCGCCCGCCGCGCGGGCGCGCGCGCGGACGCCCTCGCCCACGAGGCGCTCGGCGCGGCGCATCCGGCGCCTGACGTGCCCGGCGTCGACGAGATCCCCGACGAGGTTCCCGACGACCGGCTCCGGCTGATCTTCACCTGCTGCCATCCCGCGCTTCCCGCCGACAGCCGCGTCGCGCTCACGCTGCGGCTGGTGGGGGGCCTCTCGACGACGGAGATCGCGCGGGCGTTCCTGGTGTCCGAGCCGACGATCGCCCAGCGCCTGGTGCGCGCGAAGCGGACGATCCGGGACGGGGGCTTCCCGTACGAGGTGCCGGAAGGGGCCGAGCTGGCCGCGCGGCTGTCGGCCGTGCTCGCGGTGCTGTATCTGGTCTTCAACGAGGGCTACGCGGCCCATTCGGGCGACGACCTCGTGCGGCACGATCTCTGCGCTGAGGCCATCCGCCTCGCCCGCGTGCTCGCCGAGCTGATGCCCCGCGAGCCCGAGGTGCTGGGCCTGCTGGCCCTGATGGAGCTCCAGGCCTCCCGGGCCGCGGCGCGCACGGACGCCGACGGCAATCTGGTGCTCCTCGAGGATCAGGACCGGCGGCGGTGGGACCGGGGCCGGATCGAGCGGGGCCTCGCCTGTCTCGAGCGAGCGGGGCCGCCGGCGCGCGCGGGGGCCTATCAGCTGCAGGCCGCCATCGCCGCCCGTCACGCGCAGGCCGCATCCTGGGAGGCGACGGACTGGCCGGGCATCGTGAGCCACTACCGGGCGCTCTCGGCGCTCGCCCCGTCCCCGGTCATCGACCTGAACCTCGCGGTGGCGATCGGGCTTGCCGACGGGCCCGCGGCCGGCCTGGCCGCGCTCGATCGCATCGACGATCCGGCCTTGCGGGCCTATCATCTGCTGCCCGCCGCGCGCGCCGAGTTCCTCCGCCGCCTCGGCCGGGCGCCGGAGGCGGCCGTCGAGTACCGGCGCGCGCTCGGCCTCGTGAACAACCCGCGCGAGCACGCGTTCCTGAGCGCCCGGCTGGCGGCCTGCGAGACCGGCGGAGGATCATCTCCTCGACGGTGACCGCCGGTGAGGCGGCCTGGGCGCGGGTGCTTCGCGCGCGCCTAGCTGGGCTCCCGGCGAATCGTCGTCACGACGTGGGTGCCGCCCTTATCCTCGTAGCGCGCGATGATCCGCGCTCCTACCCGAAGGACGGCCTGGTCCACCTGCAACGTGGGGGGCACCACGAGAACGACGCCGTTGTCCAGGGTGAGGGTCCGCCCGTCGATCTTCTTGATCGCACCGGACACGCTCGTTCCGCGCTGACCTTCATCGGCGTTTCCCGCGTCCGTCTTCTTGCCGTCCGGCGCGGCCGGGGCCTTGCTCTTGTCGGTCGGATCGTACCCACCCTGATAGCCCTGAACCGGGCCGTCCGTCTTCGGCGCAGGGGTCGGCTTCGGGCTCTGAGCTTCAGCCCCGCCGATCAGCGTCATGGCCGCGACGACCGCGGCCACCGCCAGGCGGGCGGACCGGGGGGCCATGGCTAGGCCCCGACCAGTCCGGCCAGCCGGTCGACCAGCCCTCGCGTCATCGACGCCTTGAGCTGGGCCATCTCGGCGCCCAGGCGAAGCAGCTCGTCGCGGGTCATGAGCTTGCGGGCCCGCGGGAACATCTCCGTCTCCTCCTCTTCCGCGTGATGCTCGACGAGGTCCTTGAGGACCTTGGCCTTGGCGGCGAACTGCTCGGACTCCACGTCGGCGCCCTTGATCTCGGGTAGGACCATGTCCACCACGTGGTGCTCCTCGAGCGCCTCGAAGTAGAGCTTTCCGTCTTCCTTCTTCCGGGCCGCATCGCGGAACGCGGGATAGAAGATCTCCTCCTCGATCCGGGTGTGGATCGTGAGCTCCTGCTCGATGGAGGCGAGCAGCTTCTCGCGCTTGCCGACCGCCTTGTCCGTCGTTTCCTCGAGCTGGCCGAGCAGCGTACGAACCTGCCGGTGGTCGTCCTTGAGCAGCGTGATCGCGTCCCGCTGGTTGGTCCGGGGCTTCTTGGCTGCGGGCATGCTGGTTCTCCTCTTTCGTGTTCGCTCGGCACGTCTGCCGTTTGAGTAAGCAAGGAAGAGACCAAGGCGTAGGGCACGGTCGAGCGGAGGAGAACCGGTCGGATGGCCTCCGCAGTCGCCGCCGGATACGGGACTCCGGTAAGAGCCACTCGGCAGGAGTTACCGACTCCCCCCGTCGCGCCCCTCGCCGCGATGATTCGGGAACATCCGCTCGAAGACCTCGGGATCGGTGCGCGAGCGGAAGAAGGCCATCTGGCGCTCGGAGTAGTCGGCGCCCGCCCGGAAGACGATGGCGGCGGTGGCCAGCAGGGTACCGTCGGCCGCGAGCAGCGCCGAGCGGGTGCGCCAGAACGTGCGCCGGCGGTCCACCGGCGTGACGTCGGCGAAGCGGCCCACCGCGGTGACCGGGCCCGGCGCGATCGCCTCGGGACGCAGCAGGGTCAGGGCGATGCGATTGGTGAGGCCGCCTTCCTTCGTGACCAGCGCGCCGAGCCACCACGCGATCTCGTCGAGCACCACCGCGGCCAGCGCGGGCGCGAGGCGATCGCCGGGCCGCCGCCAGGGCTGGCGAGGCGGGAAGCGGGCCCACACGCCTTCGGCGTCGAAGCGCAGGCCGAGCTGCAGCCCGAGCGGGTTGTGCGCGCCGCAGGCCAGGCACTGATCGGACAGCGGCATCGGCCAGCCCTCGCGGCCGCTCGTCCGCCACGCGGGATCGGGCGCGACGTCGTCGACGGGCTCGTGGCGGATCGTGGCCGACGTGAGCGGCTGGGTCCCGTCGAGAATGGTGACGGTGGTGTCGCCGCCGTCGACGTGCCCTTCGAGCGCCAGCGGCGTGTCGAGCGGCACCGACGAGGTGAGGCGTCCTTCGATGAGGCGCGGCCGCGAGTCCGGCCCGAGCGCGGCGGCGGCCGAGTCCAGCAGCGCGACGAGGCCGCCGCCGTGCACGATTCCGGGCCAGCTCTGCAGAACCGGCGGCGCGAGGAAGCGGCCGCGGCCGTCGGTCTCGATCGTCGCGGCGGCGGCCATGACGTCGTCGACCGCCGGGCCCGCGGGACCCCGCATGCTATACTCGCGAGGATTCATGCCGCCGGCCATTCTACTGTCGCGGTCGCTCCCCCCGCAACGCGTGTGACCAGCTCGACCCTCGAGCTCCTGAGCCATGGCCCGTTCGCGCGGCTCATGCTCACGAACTTCTTCTTCTTTGGCGCGCTGAACACCTTCCTGCTCCTGCCGCTGTACATCCAGAGGCTCGGCGGTGACGAGGCGGATATCGGGCTCGTGCAGGGCCTCTACAGCGCGGCCGGCATCGTCTGCCAGCCGGTGGTGGGCGCCCTCATCGACTACCTGGGGCGCCGCTTCTTCATGCGGCTCGGCGTCCTCTCGCTCGTCGTGTCCTGCGCGCTCTTCGTGGTGTCGAGCCCGCTCCCCCTGCTGGGCGTGCTGCGCATCCTGCAGGGCGTGGCCTTCTCCGCGTTCTTCGTCGCGAACTACATCCACGTGGTGGAGATGGTTCCCGCGGAGCGGCGCGGGTGGGCGCTGGGCATCTTCGGCCTCTCGGGCCTCGTCTCCACGTCGCTCGCCCCGCTGTTCGGCGAGTTCGTGATCCGCCGCTTCGGCTTCCCCACGTTCTTCACGTCCACCACCCTGATCGCGGTGGTCGCGGCCGCGCTGTGCTGGGGAGTGCGCGACGTGCGCCCGGCCGCCCTGGGCGCCCGGCCCGGCCTGCACGTCATCCGGGAAGGTCTGCTCGAGCTGCGGCACATGCACATGGCGATCGGGCTGTTCTTCGGGCTCGGGACCGGGACGATCTTCACGTTCCTGCCCACCTTCGGCGAGGAGCTCGGGATCGCAAGCGTCGGGCTCTTCTACACCGCGTACGCGGCGGCGGCGATGCTGGTGCGGGTGGTGGGAGGCAACCTGATCGACGTGCGCGGGCGGCGCGCGGTGATCATCCCGTGCATGTTCGTGCAGGCCTCCGCGACCTGCATCATCGCGCTGGTCGCGATCCTGTTCGCGCCCGCGCTCCGGCTGCCGGTGCTGCCGTTCCTCTTCCTGGCCGGGTTCCTGGCCGGCGCGGCCCACGGCTTCCTCTACCCGGCCATGTCGGCCCTCCTGATGGACGTCACGCCCGAGCGCCGCCGCGGCAGCGCGGTCGGCATCTTCAGCTCGGTGATCCTGCTCGGCAACTCGTTCGGAGCGATCGCCTTCGGGTACGTGGCGCACGGGCGCGGGTATGCCGTGATGTGGAGCGCGCTCACCGTGCTCCTGCTCGTCGGCTCCTGCCTGAGCGTCCGGCTCCGCGTCGGCTACGCGCGACCGGTGACCGCGCCGGTGCCCGCGTCCTGAGCGGCGGCTTGGTTGACTTGCCCCGGAGGCGGCCCGATACTGACTCGCACGTCATCGCGTGGGAGGCCCGGTCGATCATGGTGAGACGCACCCGATATCGCCGCCTGGCGCCGGTGCTCGCGCTGGGCATGCTCCTCGTCGGCGCCCGCAACCCGGGTGAGACGCCCGCGCCGCCCGCCGCCACGCTCCAGGAAGTCGCGGTGATCGGCGTGTTCAGCGATCCGCGCGGCCAGCACGGCGTGTTGCTCGAGGGCAAGCGCGACAAGCGGCGCTTCCTGATGATGATCGGGCCCGCGGAGGCCACCGCGATCGCGGTGCCGCTCGAGAACGTCACGCCGCCGCGCCCGCTCACCCACGATCTCTTCCTCACCCTGTTCGGCCGGCTCAAGGTGCAGGTCACCAAGGTGGTGATCACCGACCTGCGCAACAACACCTACTACGCGACGGTGTACCTGACCTCGGACGGCACCGCGATGGAGCTCGACTCCCGCCCCTCCGACGCGATCGCGCTGGCCATCCGGGCGAAGGCGCCCGTCTTCGCGGAGGAGCGCGTGTTCGAGAAGTCCGAGCGGCCGCCCGGGAGCCCGGGCGGGCCGGGAGAGCGGATCTAGTGGCGAGCGAGACGCCTCGCGCGGGCGCGGCCGCCCTGCCGCCGCACAACCCCTCCCAGAATGTCGAGGGGCAGCAGTGGGCGATCGAGCGCCGACTGGGCGAGATCTTCAGCAAGCTCGGCGAGAAGCTCGCCGAGCTCACCGGCCGCGTCGAGGTACAGGTTAAGCCGGAGACCTCCTTCGCCGACATCGGCGGGCTCGCGGAGGCCAAGGGCATCGTGCGGAGCTTCGTGACCGCGCTGACCGATCCCGAGCTCTATCGCAAGTGGGGCATCAGCCCGCCCAAGGGCCTGCTGATCTACGGGCCGCCGGGCACCGGCAAGACGCTGCTGGCGCGCGCGCTCGCCACCGAGGCGGGGGCCATCTTCTACCACCTGAAGCTCGGCACGCTCACCTCCAAGTTCGGGCCGAATACCGGCGAGCTGCTGCAGGAGATCCTCGGCCTGGCGCGCGAGCAGGGCCGGGCGGTGGTGTATCTCGATCAGGCCGACGCGCTCGCGCTCGAGCATCTGCTGCCGCCGGCGCAGGCGCGCGAGGCGGGCGCCCGCATCGTGGCCGCGCTCTGCGAAAAGCTCGATACCCTGGAAGCGTTCTCCCGGATCGTCGTGGTGGCGGCGACCAGCCGCACCGACGCGGTCGATCCGTCCCTGGTGGCCCCGGGCCGGCTCGATCGCCTGGTCGAGGTGCCGCTGCCGGACGCGGCCGCGCAGCAGCAGATCCTCGAGCTGACCCGGGCGCGCGCCGAGCACGCCGCGGATCGGCGTCTGGTGGACGATCTCGATTACCGCTCGCTGCTGCCGCCGATGGGCGGCATGAGCGGGGGCGAGATCCGCGACCTGCTGCGTCGCGCGCTCGAGGAGAAGGTCCACGCGGCGGGGCAGGGTCACGACGCGGGCCTCGTCACCACCCAGGACCTGCTGCGCCAGGTGGACGTGTACCGGCGCATCCGGGCCGTCGTCGAGAAGATCCGCTACGGGCAGTACCTCTAGCCCGAGCGAGGAGACATCATGCGGACACGTCGAAGAGTGAGGCACTGGTCCGGGTGGCTGGCCGTCGCGGGGGTCCTGTTCGTGCTGACGGGACCCGCCGGCGCGCAGTGGGACAAGCTGCTGAAGGGGCTGGGGGGCGGGGAGGGGAGCGCGGGGGCGGGGCTGTCCGAGGCCAAGATCGGCGCGGGACTCAAGGAAGCGCTCCAGGTGGCCACCGAGAAGACGGTGAGCCTCACCGGGAAGACCGACGGCTACTTCTCCAACCAGGCCATCAAGATCCTGATGCCGGAGAAGCTGCGGAGCTTCGAGAGCGGGCTGCGCACGGTGGGCTACGGCGGGCAGATCGACGAGCTGGTGCTCGGCATGAACCGCGCCGCCGAGCGGGCCGCGCCCCAGGCCAAGGTGATCTTCTTCGACGCGATCGGCGCGATGAGCTTCGACGACGCCCGCAAGATCCTGAACGGCGGGGACACCGCGGCCACCGAGTATTTCCGCGGCAAGACCACGCCGCAGCTCACCACCGCGTTCCGACCGATGGTCGAGCAGTCCATGAATCAGGTCGGCGTGAGCCGGCAGTACAAGGATCTGGTCGGGCGCTTCGATTCGATCCCGTTCGCCAAGTCCCAGACCTTCGACCTGGACGGCTACGTGGTGGACAAGGGGCTGGGCGGGCTCTTCACGGTGCTGGGGGAGCAGGAGAAGCAGATCCGCACCAACCCGACCGCCCGCGCCACCGACCTCCTGAAGGAAGTCTTCAAGCGCTAGCCTGGGGTCAGGTCTTACATTCCGACATTTGCCGCGTCTCGGGCTCACCTCGCGCGAGGAAATGTAGGAATGTAAGACCTGACCCCGAGTGGTACCATGGCGCGCGTCGATGCCATCGGTCACCCGCGTGCGCGTCCGCTACAAGGACACCGACACGATGTCGGTCGTCTACTACGGCAACTACCTCACCTACTTCGAGGTGGGGCGCGTGGAGTACCTCCGCGAATACGGCTGGCCGATGTCGGCGGTGAACGAGCGCGTGCACCTGCCGGTGGTGGAAGCCTTCGTGAAGTACGTCAAGCCGGCAAAGCTCGACGACCTGCTCGAGGTCGTCTCGCGGGTGAGCGAGCGCAGGCGGGCCAGCTTCCGGTTCAGCTACGAGATCCGCAACGAGGCCAAGGAGCTGGTGGCCACCGGGCACACCGTGCACGCGTGCTGGAACCCCGCCACCGCCAAGATGATTCCCATCCCCGACTGGCTGAAGGAGATCATGCCCGATGCCGACCTCGACCCCGTCACGCCCCGACGCTGACCGGCAGCCCCGGCCGATCGCCGAGATCGCGCGCGAGCTCGGCCTCGGCGCGGAGGAGTGGATCCCCTACGGCCACGACAAGGCCAAGGTGCGCGTCGGCGCGCTGAGCCGCCCGCCGCGACCGGCCCGACGGCAAGCTGGTGGTGGTGTCGTCGATCACGCCGACCCCGGCCGGCGACGGCAAGACCACGATGACCATCGGCATCGGGCAGGCGCTCTGGCGCGTCGGCGCCCGGCCGGTGATCGCGCTGCGGGAGCCGTCCATCGGGCCCACGCTCGGCATGAAGGGCGGCGGCACCGGGGGCGGCAAGGCGCAGGTGGTGCCGATGGACGAGATCAACCTGCACTTCACCGGCGACTTCCACGCGATCACCTCCGCGCACAACCTGCTCGCGGCCGCCATCGACAACCACCTCCACCACGGCAACCCGCTCGGGATCGACGTCCGCCAGGTCGCGTGGAAGCGCATCCTCGACGTCAACGACCGCGCTCTGCGCGACGTGGTGGTCGGCCTCGGCGGGCGCCTCGACGGCGTGCCGCGCGAGGCGGGCTTCCTCATCACCGTCGGCCTCCGAGATCATGGCCGCGCTCTGCCTCGCCGAGGACTTGATGGACCTCAAGCAGCGGCTCGGCCGCATGCTCGTCGCGCTGACCGCCGACGGCAAGCCGGTGACCGCCGACGCGCTCGGCGTGACCGGCGCGATGGCCGCGCTCCTGCGCGACGCGATCCACCCGAACCTGGTGCAGACGATGGAGGGCACGCCCGCCCTGGTCCACGGCGGCCCGTTCGCCAACATCGCCCACGGCTGCAACTCGGTGCTCGCCACCCGGCTGGCGCTCAAGCTCGGCGACATCTGCCTCACCGAGGCGGGCTTCGCCACCGACCTGGGCGCCGAGAAGTTCTTCGACATCAAGTGCCGGCTCGCCGGGCTCAAGCCCGACGCGGCCATGATCGTGGCCACCGCGCGGGCGCTCAAGTACCACGGCGGGATGCCGGTGCCGGACCTGGACCGGGAGAACGTGGCCGCGCTCACCCTCGGCCTCGACAACCTGGAGGCGCACGTGGAGGCCGTGCGCCAGTTCAGGTGCCGGTGCTCGTCGGGATGAACCGCTACCCGTCGGACACCGAGGCGGAGTACGCGGCGGTGCGGGAGCGCTGCGCGCGAGCTCGGGGTGGCGATGCACGTGGCCGACGTCTTCGGCCGCGGGGGCGCGGGCGGCGAGGAGCTGGCCCGGGGCCTGCTTGCCCTCCTGGCCCGGGAGCGCTCGGCCTTCGCGCCGCTCTACGCGCTCGACGACCCCATCAAGGTGAAGCTCGACACCATCGCGCGTCGGATCTACGGCGCGGACGGCGTCGAATACCCCAAGCGGGTCGAGCGGCAGATCGCCCAGGCCGAGTCCCTCGGCTACGGGAGGCTTCCGATCTGCGTGGCCAAGACTGCAGCGCTCGCTGTCCGACGACCCGACCCTGCTGAACCGGCCCGCGCGGCTTCAAGATCACGGTCAACGAGATCCGCATCTCGGCGGGCGCCGGCTTCCTGGTGGCCATCACCGGTGACATCACCACGATGCCCGGCTTCCCGCGCAGAGCCCAACGCCGAGAGGGTGGACGTCGACGCCGGACGGCGTCATCACGGGGCTCTTCGTAGACCGGCCCTGTGCTATACTTCGCGGCGGTCCCCGGCGGAACTCGCGACCCGCACGTATGATCCAAGTCGACAATCTCACGAAGCGCTACGGACCGGTCACGGCCATCCACGATGTGTCCTTCACCGTGGAGAAGGGCCGCATCGTCGGCTTTCTCGGCCCCAACGGGGCGGGCAAGTCCACCACGATGAAGATCCTCTCCGTGCTTCATGCCCGCCACCGGCGGCACCGCGCAGGTGGCCGGCTTCGACGTGTTCTCGCAGTCGCTGGAGGTGCGGCGGCGGATCGGCTATCTCCCGGAGAACGCGCCGCTCTATCCCGATCTCTCGGTCGCGCTCCTATCTGGACTTCGTGGCCGAGATCAAGGGCGTGGGCGCGGACCGCGCGGCGCGGCCGGGTGGCCGACGTGATGGAGCGGTGCTTCATCGCGGACATGCAGAACCGGCTGATCGGCAAGCTCTCGAAGGGCTACCGGCAGCGGGTCGGGCTGGCCCAGGCCCTCCTGGGCGATCCGGAGGTGCTGATCCTCGACGAGCCCACCATCGGGCTCGACCCGCGGCAGATCGCGGAGATCCGCGTCGCTGATCCGGTCGCTGGCCGGCCAGCACACCGTGATCCTGTCCACGCACATCCTCCCCGAGGTCTCGATGGTGTGCGACGGCGTCGTCATCATCAACCGCGGGCGCATCGTGGCCCAGGGCACCGAGGCCGAGCTCGTGCCAGCAGGCCTTCCCGTCGGCGCGCATCGAGCTCGGGTGGCGGGCCCGCCGACGGCGACGCTGCCGCGCTCCGCAGTGGCCGCGTCCCGGGCGTGGTGCGCTCGGTGCAGCCGCTCGCGCCCCGCGACGGCGGCGTCGGGGTGCTGGTGGAGGCGGCGCGCGACCGCGACGTGCGGCGCCGACCTGGTCCGCCTCGTCACCGGCAAGGGCTGGCGCTGCTCAGGAGCTGCACCCGGTCGGCATGAGTCTCGAGGAGGTCTTCATCCGCGTGGTCGCGGGCGAGGAGCAGGAGCCGCACGAGCCGGTCCGACGGCGGGGAGGAGACACCCTGATGCGCTGGCTGCCCGTGTTCAAGAAGGAGATGCGGCTGTACTTCGGCTCGCCGGTGGCCTACGTGGTCTGCACGTTCTTCCTGGTGATCTCCGGCTGGTTCTTCAGCCAGATCTTCCTCTTCTACAGCGACGCCTCGATGCGGTCGTTCATGCACGCCGCAGATGGGCCAGAACCTCAACGTGGTGGACAACGTCATGCGCCCGCTCTTCACCAACATGAGCGTGGTGCTCCTGTTCTTCATCCCGATGCTGACCATGCGCCTCTTCGCCGAGGAGAAGAAGTCCGGCACCATGGAGCTGCTGCTGACCTACCCGGTGCGCGACGGCGAGGTGCTCGCCGGCAAGTACCTGGCCGCCCTCGCCCTCTACCTGATCCTCCTCGGCCTGACCCTGCTCGTATCCCGGCGCTCGTCGCGTACTTCACCCGCGTCGAGTGGGGCCCGATCCTGACCGGCTACCTGGGCCTGATCCTCACCGGCGCGGTCTTCCTCGCGGTCGGCGTGCTCGTCTCCTCGCTGACCGAGAACCAGATCGTCGCCGGATTCGGCACCTTCGGCATGCTGCTCGGGTTCTGGGTCATCGGCTGGGGCGCCGAGTTCGCGGGCGGTACGATGCGCACCGTGCTCCAGTACCTCTCGATCGGCGACCATCTCGAGGGCTTCACCCGCGGCCTCATCGACACCAAGGACCTCGTCTACTACGTGACCGGCGTGGCGCTGGCGCTGTTCCTCACCCTGCGCTCGCTCGAGTCGAAGCGGTGGAGGGGCTAGCCCGATGAGCTGGCTCAAGCGCCACACGCTGACCGCCGCGATCGTCTGCCTGCTGCTCGCGTTCGCCCTCTGGCACTTCTATCCGGGCGTGCCCGCCCAGTGGGTCTTCCTGGGCCTGGGCGGCGCCCTGCTGCTCCTCTCGCTCGCCTTCAACGCGGGCGAGGCGCGCACCGCGATGGGCACCCGCACCGCGCGCTACGGTGCGGGGGCCGCGGTGATGGCGGTGCTCGCCCTCGGCATCGTGGTGGCGGCCAACGCGATCTCGCTGCGGCACAGCGTCCGCTGGGACTTCACCGAGAACAAGCGCAACAGCGTCTCGCCCCAGACGATCCAGGTGCTCCGGACCCTGAAGGCTCCGGTCGAGCGCGATCGCCTTCTTCCGCTCGGATACGCCGGGCAAGAAGACGGCGGAGGACCTGCTCACCCAGTACGCGACCTACTCGCGCGGCAAGTTCACGTGGCGCCTGGAGGACACCGACCGGGCGCCCGCCCTGGCCCGGCAGCTACGGGGTCGAGAGCTACGGCACCGTGGTGCTCGAGGGCGGCCCGGCCGGGCAGATCCGCACCGAGAAGGTGCAGGACGCCGAGGAGGAGAAGCTCACCAACGCCATCGTCAAGATCACCCGCGCGGGCAAGCGGGTCGTCTACGTGCTCAAGGGGCACGGCGAGCGCGAGATCGGGAGCACGGACCGGGCCGGCTTCAGCCAGGCCAAGGAGCAGATGGAGAAGGCCAACTACGAGGTCAAGGACCTGTTCCTGGCCCGCGACCCGAAGATCCCCGAGGACGCGGCGATCGTGATGGTGCCGAGCCCGAAGACCGATCTCTTCCCGCAGGAGCTCGCCGCGCTCGACGGCTACATCGCGAAGGCGGGCAAGGTCTTCTTGATGACCGCGCCCTTCCAGGCCGAGACCACCATGAAGTACCTCACCAAGTACGGGATCGTGGTGGACGAGGACGTGGTGATCGAGCTCGAACCCGATCGGCCAGCTCTTCGGAGTGGGCCCGCTCGTCCCGGTGGTCGGCCAGTACGATCCGCACCCGATCACCAAGGACATGGGCGGGGTCATGACCCTGTTCCCGCTCACCCGCTCGGTGGCGCCGGCCAAGGCGCTGCCGAAGGGCGTGCAGGCCTCCCCGCTGGCGCAGACCAGCCGCCAGTCGTGGGGCGAGTCCGACAAGAACGTGTTCCAGACCGGAAAGGCCACCCCGGATCCGAGCGAGAAGACGGGGCCGCTCGCGGTGGCGATGGTGGCCACGGTCGACGCGCAGCCCGATCCGAAGGCGGAGGGCGACGCGGCCAAGAAGCCGCCCAAGGCCCGCATCGTCGTGGTGGGCACCGCCGACTTCGCCTCCAACCAGTTCCTCGGGGCGCAGGGCAATCGCGACTTCTTCCTCAACATCGTGTCCTGGCTCGCGGAGGAGGAAGATCTCATCTCGATCCGCGCCAAGGATCCGAAGCAGAACCCGGTGGTGCTGACGTCCGGGCAGTCCCGGCTGGTGCTGGGCCTGCCGATCCTCGTCCTGCCGGGCGCCGTGCTGATCTGCGGCATCGCGGTGATCATGCAGCGGCGCCGCGCGCGCTAGCTCCCATGGCGTCGGGCAAGACCCTCGTCGTCCTCCTGCTGCTGGCCGCCGGCCTCGGCGGCTTCTTCTACTACGACACGTACTGGCTCAATCCCAAGCGCGAGAAGGCGGAGTCCGCGAAGGGGCGCATCTGGACCGTCGAGCCCAAGGACGTCGAGGGCGTCACCATCGCCCGCAAGGGCGAGACCGTCCGGCTCAAGCGGACCAGCGACGGCTGGGAGATGCTCGAGCCGGTGCGGGTGCGGGCCGACCGCGCCGCGGTGGACGACATGGTGACCGGCCTCGCCACCGCGCGCATGGATCGCGAGATCGACCCCAATCCGGCCAAGCCGGCCGACTTCGGGCTCGCGCCCCCGGAGGCGGAGGTGCGCCTCGAGGTCAAGGGCGCCGCCGCCCCGCTCGTGCTCCGGGTGGGCAGCAAGAACCCGACCGGGGTCTGGGTCTACGCGCGCGAGGGCGACAAGCCGGCGGTGATCACGATGTCGGAGAGCGTCGCCCGCGACACCACGCGTCCGGCGGCCGATTTCCGCGACCGCAGCGTGATGGCCTTCGACCGGCGCAATCTCACCGGCCTCGACCTCGACGTGGCGGGCGATCAGATCGGCCTCGTCGCCGACGAGCCGGGCAAGTGGCGCATCGTGAAGCCGCGCCCGCTCCCCGCCGACGCGGAGATGGTGGCCGATTTCCTCCAGAAGCTGGAAGGCGCCAAGGCGCTCGAGTTCGTGGACGACGCGCCGAAGTCGCTCGCGCCCTACGGGCTCGACAAGCCGTCGCGGGTCACGGTGTGGCTCGGCCGCGACAAGGAGCGCTCGTCCCGGACCCTGCTGGTGGGGCGTCCGGTGCCGGAGAAGAAGGGGGTCTACGTCAAGCGCGACGGCGAGCCGGGCGTGCTCCTGACCGCGGAGGCGCTGTGGACGACGTTCCCGAAGACGGTGGCGGCGCTGCGCGACAAGACCGTCGTCACCTACGCCTACGACAAGCTCACGAAGGTAGAGCTCGCGCACGGGCGCGGCGCGGTCACGCTCGAGAAGGACGGCAGCGGCTGGAAGATCAGCGCGCCCGAGGCGCTCAAGGCTGATTCGTCCGCGGTGACCGGGCTGCTGTGGAAGATCCGTGACCTTCGCTCCGTGGGCGTTCTCGCCGAAACGCCGGCGGAGGCGCCGCGCTTCCTGACCAAGCCCGAGGTCACGGTCAGGCTCTGGGAGGAGGGCGCCAAGGAGCCGAAGACGCTCCTGCTGCAGTCCTCCGCGGAGCGCCGCGGCGGGCAGCCCGTGGCGGTGGCCGCGGTGCGCGGGGACGGGCCCGTCGTGCTGGTCGAGGGGAAGAACCTCTCGGACCTCGCGCCCGGAGTGGCCGAGCTGCGCGACCGATCCCTGCTGCCCTGCGTTCGAGATCGGCGACGTCAAGAAGGCGCGCGTCGCCGCCGGCGACAAGCCCCTGGTGGTGGAGAAGAGCGGCGAGGAGTGGAAGGTCGTCGAGCCGGCGCGCGGGAGCACCAAGGAAGGCCGCGTGGCCGGTATGCTCCTGGCCCTGCGCGGCCTCAAGTGGAGGGAGATCGCGGCCAAGGGTCCGGAGGACGCGGCCAAGTGGGGCCTCGACAAGCCCGAGGTCGAGCTGACGCTGTTCAAGGACGGCGGCGCCGAGCTGGCCACGCTCCAGGTCGGACGCACCGACGGCGCGGTGACCTACGTGAAGCTCCGGGCCGAGCCGGGCATCTACGCGGTGTCCAGCAAGGACCTGGACGACCTGCGCAAGGCCAGAGCCGAGATTCCCTCCTGAAGCCCCGGGTTCCCGGGCCGGGGCGACCGTGGCAGAATAGGGCTGCCGTGACAGGCGTCCGACCAACCATGCGACGACTCGCCGCCATCGCAAGTCTTGCACTCCTGGCTCTGGCCGGCCCCCTCGGTCCCGCCATCGCCGGGGAGGTGCGCCCGACCGTCCTGGCGCCCAACCCGTTCGCGATGACACCGCCGCCGCGTCCCCTCGAGGCCCGGCCGGCCCCCAGCGTGCCGGTGCGGCCGCCGCATGGGCATCCGGGTCGCCCGCCGATCTACACGGCTCCGGCGGTGGTCTGTTGCGCGGGGTACTGGGCCTACCAGTGGGTGCCCACCGCGTACACCTCCTATGTGTGGGTGCCCGGCTACATCACCGCAGAAGGGGTCATGGTGGGGGGCGGGTACCAGCCTCGGATCGTGAGCGGCGGCTACTACCAGCTCGTGTGGGTGAACGGGAACTGATGGCGCAGTCCCCGCTGTACCTGAGGCAGATCGAGCTGGGGCCGATGCAGAACTTCGTGTACCTCATCGGCGACCAGGCGAGCCGCGAGTGCGTCGTGGTGGATCCGGCCTGGGAGATCGACGGCATCGCGGATCTCGTCGCTCAGGACGACATGCGGCTCGTCGGCGCGCTGGTCACCCACACGCATCAGGACCACGTGGGCGGCCACCTCTTCGGCCACGACATCCCGGGCGTGGCGGAGCTGCTCGCCAAGCACCCCATGAAGGTCTACGTGCACCAGGACGAGCGCGAGTTCCTGAAGGGTTTCGGCTCGGACGTGGTCCAGGTGCGGGGCGGGGACACCCTCCAGGTGGGGCAGGTGCCGCTGACGTTCATCCACACGCCCGGGCACACGCCGGGATCGCAGTGCTTCCTGGTGGACGGCTGCCTCATCTCGGGCGACACGCTCTTCATCCGCTCGTGCGGCCGTACCGATCTGCCCGGCAGCGACCCGCAGGAGATGTACACCTCGCTCACGCAGCGCCTGGGCGCGCTGCCCGAGGAGACGGTGGTGCTGCCCGGCCACAACTACGGCGGCTCGCAGACCACCATCGGCGCCGAGAAGCGCGAGAACCCGATGATGCGCTTTCCCTCCATGCGCGACTTCATGCGCGCCATGGGCGGCGGCCGCGTCGGCCGCACATAGTCGCACCCGCCCTCCTCATCGTCAATCCCGCGGCCGGCGACGGCCGCACCCGGCGCCTCTGGCCGTCTCTCCGCGACGTGCTCGCGGCCCGCCGCTTTGCCTTCGAGATGGTCGAGACCCGGACGCGGGGCCACGCCGCGACGCTGGCCGCCGAGGCGGCACGGGCCGGCGTCTCCCTCGTGGTCGCGGTGGGCGGGGACGGCACGCTGAACGAGGTGGTCAATGGCCTCGCGCCGCTGAGGGTGGAGCATGAGGTGACGGTCGGTGCGCTGCTGACCGGACGCGGGCGCGATGCGGGGCGGAACCTGGGGCTGGCGCCCAATCCGCGGCGCGCCGCACGCCGCCTGGCCGATGGGCACGTCGTCGCCCTGGATCTCGGGCTCGCGCGGTGGCCGGGCGGTCACCGCTACTTCCTGGGCTGCGCCGGCACGGGGTTCGACGCGGTGGTCGCCCAGCGGGCCGGCGCGCGCGGCGGGCGGCTGATCTACCCGCGCGCGGCGCTGACCAGCCTGCGTGACTACCGGCCCGTCGAGATGACCGTGCGCCTGGACGATGTCGATACCTGGGCCGGGCCCGCGGCGAGCGTGGTCGTGTGCAACGGCGCCTGGTTCGGTGGCGGCATGCACATCGCGCCGGGCGCCCGCCCCGACGACGGCCTCCTCGACGTGGTGCGGCTGGGCGCGCTCGGCCGGCTCGAGCTGGCGCGCTGGCTCCCGACGGTCTACTGGGGCGGACATCTCGCCAATCCCCGGATCGCGATCCGACGCGCGGCCCGCGTGCGCGTGGACGCACCTGCGCCGCTGCCCGTCCAGCTCGACGGCGAGCTCGGCGCCCACACCCCACTCGACATCGAGATCCACCCGGGCGCCCTCCGCCTGCTGATCTAGAACCTACGCAGACGGCTCGCATAACGTCTGTTCGAGCGCCGGCTCCGCCGGCGCAACCCGTTGTTGGGAGAGGCTCGGAGGGGGCCGTCGAGGCCCCCTCCGACTAAATCGACATGCCTCCGTCCACGAAGAGCACCTGCCCGGTGACGTAGTCGGAGCAGGTGGCGAAGAAGCGGACCGCCTCCGCGACATCGGCCGGCCGTCCGTGCCGGCCCATCGGGATGCGCGCGGCGAGGCGGCGCCCCGATTCGCGCGGGAACCCTTCCGGGAGCAGCACCACTCCGGGAGCCACCGCGTTGACCTGGATCCGGGGAGCCAGGGCCACCGCGAGGCCGCGCGTGAGCATGATCACCCCCGCCTTGGAGATGCCGTAGGGCACGTAGCCGGCCCAGGCGCGCACCGCGCCGACGTCCGCGATGTTGATGATGCGCCCGCCGCGCCGGCCCATGGCGCGGGCGGCCGCCTGGCTCACGAAGAACGGCGCGCGCAGATTGACCGCGAGGAGCCGGTCGAACTGCGCGGGGGTCGTGGTGAGCACCGGCGTGCGGAAGAAGAGCGCCGCGTTGTTGACCAGGATGTCGAGCCGCCCGAGGCGCCTGATCGCGCCCGCCACGAGCGCCCGCGCCTCGCGCGGCCGCGCCACGTCCGCGCGCAGCGCGGCCGCGCGCACGCCGCGAGCCTCCAGCTCGCGCACCGCCGCGCGCGCCTCCGCGGCCGAGCGGCGGTAGCCGACCACCACGTCGGCGCCCGCGTCGGCGAGCGCGCGCGCGATCTCGAGCCCGACGCGCACCGCGCCGCCGGTGACGAGCGCCACCTTGCCGGTCAGTTCCTTGACTTGCCCTGGGGCGTGTGATCTCATCGATTCGACATGTCGGGTAGTTTTCGCAACTGGATGAAGGTTCGGTTCATCACCGGACTGTTCTCCACCGTTCCCGCGATCGCCACGGCCTGGCTGCTGTGGGTGTTCTGGAACGCGATCGACGATTTCTTCTCCCCGGTGTACACCCAGATCCTCGGCCGGCGTATTCCCGGCCTGGGTTTCCTCACCGCGGTCGTCATCATCTTCATCATGGGCACGATCGCCCGCAACGTGGTCGGTCGCCGCATCCTCGCCCGCATCGAGCGCCTCTTCGAGCACGTGCCGATCTTCCGCAGCATCTACCCCTCCGTGAAGCAGCTGCTGGAGTCGTTCTCTCCCCAGCAGCGCAACTCCTTCAAGGCGGTCGTCCTCGCCGAGCACCCTCGGAAAGGCGAGTACGTCTTCGGCTTCGTCACCTCCGAGCTGCTGCTCGAAGGCGTCGAGGGCAAGCGGGCGATGGTGACGGTGTTCGTGCCCACCAACAATCTGTACCTGGGCGACGTGATCGTGGTGGCGAAGGAAGAGACGCTGCCCACCGGCCTCACCGTGGAGGAAGGGATCCGCATCATCCTCTCCGCGGGCACCGCGACGCCGCCCCGATTGCCGCGCGAGCGGCTCTGATCACCGGGCCGGCGGCAACCCCGCCAGCCAGGCCCCGATCGCTTCCCCGAGCGGATAGAGCTTCCCGAAGAAGAAGTGGTCCGCCCCCTCGATGATCCGTTCCTCGGCCGCCGTGAGCGCGGTCAGCCGGTGGAGCGCCTCGACCGGACAGTAGGAATCGGCGGTGCCGGCCACCATCAGCAGGGCTCCGGGCTCGCCGGCGAGGAAGCCCCGTGAAGGAAGTCGAAATCGTACATCCCCAGCGGGGGAGCGATCAGCCCGAGCGGCGCCTCCGGCATCCCCGGGCGGGTGGCCCGGGCCGCCATCGCGGCACCGAAGGAGTACCCCATCGCCCCGATCCGGCTCCCGGCGGGCAGATGGGACGCGAGCGCCTCGATCGCCGCGGTCACGTCCTGTTGCTCGCCCCCGCCCTTGTCGTGGGTCCCCTGGGACCGGCCCGCCCCGCGAAAATTGAAGCGGAGCGTGGCGTACCCCGCCGCCTGCACGACCTCGGCCGCTCGAATGACTACCGGATTGTCCATATCGCCGCCGTAAAGGGGGTGGGGATGGCAGATGACGAACCCCCCCTTGGGGCTCGCGACGGGCCCGAGCCGGCCCTCCAGGGCGGGACCGTCCGGAACGTGGACCGCGAGGGCTTCTTCCATAGGGATTCCGACCTTAGGGGGTCCGGCCGGAATATTCAAGGGCCAGACCGCGTCACAGCCTACGAGGTATACTTCCAATGATGCCGAGCCTCGGATGTCTCTGGAATCGTCCCCGCCTCGAGCGCCTCGTCGACGGCGGGCTCGGGGCCCGCGCCAGTCGAGCGGCCACGGCTCACGCGGCCCGTTGCTCCCGCTGTGGTGGCGAGGTGGCGCAGCTCACCCGGCTTCGCCTCCTGGTCCGGAGTGCCGGGCCGGACGTCGTCGCTCCCGACTGGAGCGGTTTCTGGCCCGCGGTCCGAATCCGGATCGCCAGCGAGAAGCCCCCGCCGGTCCGTGAGTCCTGGTGGCTGCCGGTCTGGAAGCCGATCTGGGGCCACCCGCGGGTCGCCTTCGGCAGCCTCATGGTCTCGAGCCTCGCGGTCGGCCTGGTGGTCTGGCCCAGCCCCCCGGTGACCCTGGCGGCGCCGGTGGTGGTGCAGGACGTCTCCTCCGCAGACCCGGACCGCAGCGTCATGGTGTATTCGAGCCCGGATGACGACGTGACGGTGATCTGGGTCTTCAACCCCGGGGAGCAGGACGAGCAGTCGTAGCTAGTCCTTCAGACCGGCCAGCCGCTCCTTCGCGAGCGGCGCTTCCTCCGACTGCGGAAAGTGCTCGACCAGGTACTGAAGCCGCGCCTGGGCGAGCGCGGTCTGCTTGAGGTCCACGAGGGCGAGTGCTTCCTTGTATAGCGCGGTCGGAACCTTGCTGCCGCGCGGGTAGGCCACGACCACCTTCCGGAACTCCTGCACCGCCTGCTCGAGGTTCTCGCGCGCCTTCTCGGGCTGGCTCGCGGTGGCGCGGGCCATGCTGAAGTAGGCTTCCCCGATCCAGTACTGAGCGCTGTCGGCCAGGGGCGAGTCCGGGAAGCGCCGCAGGAAGTCGCGGAAGCCCGATACCGCGAGCGGATAGAGCCCCTTGCTGAAGTCGAGATAGGCCGCCTGGTAGCTCTCCTCCGCGCTGGCGCCCCCGGAGCGGGCCGGCGGGGGAACCGCCGAGACCGACGGCGCGGGCGCGCCGGAGCGCGCGGGAGGAGGAATCGGCGCCGCGCCACCCGAAGGAGCGGGAGCGGCGGGCGCGGCGCGCCCGAGGCTCTCGACCCGCTGGGAGAGCTCGTCCACGCGCGCGGTGACGCGCGAGACCTCCGCGGCGAGCGCGTCGAGCCGGGCGTTCAGCGCTGCGCTCTGCTTGCTGCTCTCGGCGGTCTGCTCGCGATTGCGGCGGTCTAGCTGGCCCACCACGGTCTCGCTGTCCCCGCGGCTGCGATGGACCGCGAGGGTCAGCGAGTTGAGGTCCTGACGGAGCTGGGCCACGTCCTGCTGCAGGGCCTGGCCGGATACGTCGGCGCATCCCGCCGCCGCGGTGAGCGTGACCGCGAGGAGGGTCCAAGCGGCGAAGGGGAGCCGGAGGCTCCCCTTCGCAGTCGATCGGGACGACACGACGGACTCCGCGTCGATCAGCGGGCCTTCACGAGGAAGTGCGCGCGCCGGTTCTTGGCCCAGCACGCTTCGCTGTGCTCGGTGCAGGTGGGCCGCTCCTTGCCGTAGGAGATGATCGTGATCCGGTTCGCCTGCACGCCCTGGCCGACCAGGTAGTTCATCGTGGCCTTCGCACGTCGCTCGCCGAGCGCGAGGTTGTACTCGTTGGTGCCGCGCTCGTCGCAGTGCCCTTCGATCAGCACGAGGTTGTTGTTGGTCTTCAGCCACGCCGCGTTCGTGTCGAGGAGCTTGGCGTCGCTGGGCCGGATGTCGTACTTGTCGAAGTCGAAGAAGACGTCCTTCAGGTTGTCCGTCTCACGGAACTCGCTCGGCGCCGGGGGCGTCGTCGAGGGCGCGGCGGTCGAGGGCGCGGCCGGAGCCGGCGTCATCGAGGGGGCCGGCGCGCTCGACGTCGGGGGCGCCGCCGAGGAGGGCGCGGGCGCTCCGGACGGTGGAGGCGCGGAAGCGGCCGTGGTGGCGGGCCGCTTCGGGCACCCCGCGAGGAAGAGAGAAAGAACGAGCACTGGAGCAACCAGCAGCACGTTTCCCCGACGATGCGCCATAAATCAAATCCTCCTGGGTTTCATGCGCTTAGGGATCATTTCTTCACGACCGAAATATCGTATCACGGAAGGCGTGGTGACCAAGAAGCACTTGTGGACTCCCCGGGCGCCCGCGTGAGGGGTTGCTGCTCCGAGCCGTCCGCGAGCATGGTGAAGAGCTGATAGCCGCCCGCCAGGCGGTTGGACTGGAAGACGAGATGGCGGCCGTTCGGGGCCCACGAGGCGCCCTCGTTGTTGCCGGGGCCGGCGGTGAGCCGGCGGAGGTTCGATCCGTCGGGGCTGATGCCCCAGAGGTCGAAATTTCCCTGCCGCGACGTGAACACGATGGTGTCGCCCTTGGGCGACCAGCGGGGCTGGGTGTTGAACCCGGCCTGGGTGAGGCGGCGAACGTTCGCGCCCTCCGCGTCCATCACGAAGACGTGCGCGCCCCCGGCCCGCTCGGACACGAAGGCGATCTCCCGCCCGGTCGGAGACCAGCTCGGCTCGGTGTCGATTCCGCCGTAGGTGGTCAGCCGGCGGAAGGCGCCGGAGGCGAGGTTCAGCACGTACACCTCGGGGTTGCCGTCGCGGGAGAGAGTCAAGGCGACCGACCGCCCGTCCGGGCTGAACGCGGGGGAGGTATTGATGCCGAGGAAGCCGGCCAGGACCTGCACCGGCCGGTTCTCGAACGGGAACATCCGGTAGAGGTAGGGATAGCCCCGCATGTACGAGGTGAAGGCCAGCGAACGGGTGTCCGGGCTCCACACCGGGGAGACGTTGATGGACTTGTTGGACGTCACCGGGGCCGCGCTCGCGCCGTCGTAGTCCATCAGGCCGAGCTCCTTGCTGCCGGATCCCGAGGTCACGTAGGCGACCTTGGTGTCCGCGACGCCCGCCTCGCCGGTGAACTGGAGCACGACCTCGTCCGCCACCTTGTGGGCGAGCCGACGCGTCTGCGACGCGGGCATCTCGATCTTCTTGGTGCCGATGAGCCGGAACTCGGGCGAGGTCAGGTCGTGGAGCCGCATCTCGATCTCGGCGCGATCGCCGCGCAGGGTGAGCACTCCCTGCAGTCCCGCGTGAGCGCCCGCCGACGCGAAGTTGGCGAAGGTGGCCTTGAGGGCGGCGGGATCCCCGACCGGGATCGCGGGCACATCCGAGACCACGCTGAACAGGCTGGAGAACGTGAGGTCGCGGCCGGTGACCTGGGCCAGGCCGCGCCCGAGCCCCTGGGTATCGGGGGCACCCACGACGGTGTAGTTGGGGATCACGATGTTGAGCTTCTTGGCGCCGGTGGCCAGCACGTTGAGCAGCACGTCGGCGGCCTGCGAGCGGGCGGCGGGCGGTGAGGAGAGCGCCCCGCCCAGGGCGGCGAGCAGCACCAATCCGACCAGAAAGCCGAGCGGACGTCCGGGGCGCATCAGCTTGTTCATGGCTCACCCATTCGTGTTGTCAGCCGCGACGAAGGTCGAAGGTGAACAGAATGCGAAGCGAGGGCTTCGTCCAGTCGTCGGGCAGTTTCGGAAAGGGACCCGCCGCCATGACCGCGCGGAGGGCCGCATTGTCGTAGAAGGCGTTGCCGGAGCTCTTGTGGATGGCGGGCGGCATGATCGAGCCGTCGCGCTGGATCTCGACGTAGATCTGCGGCTTCTGCTGCGGGTCGTTGGGCTGGTTCTGGCGCTGCCACTCCTGCTCGACCTTCTGGAGCACCTGGCGGAGATACCACGCGTGCGGGAAGTCGCCCACGTCGAGCGTGAGCGCGCCCGCGCCGGTGACCGAGCCGGTAGGTGCGCCCAGCGACGCGGTCTCCTGGGGACGGGGCGACTCGGCCGTCTTCTCCCCCTGCGGCCGGCCCGACGGCGGCGTGGCCAGCGACGGCAGCTCTTTCTCGCCGGGGCGGGGCAGGGCGGCGGCGCGCGGCGGCAACGGCTTGGCGGCGGGCAGCGACGGGGGTGGGAGGCTCGGGGCCGGGACCGGCTTCGGCGGCGCCTCGCGGGGCGGCGTGGGCGCCTTGGGCGCCGGATCCGGCTCGGGGGCGCGCGGCGCCACCGGGGCCTGCGGGCGCGCGGGCAGGTTCGGCGCGGCCGGGGCGTTGGGATTGCCGACCGCGGCCACCATCGGCACCAGGTTGACGACCTGGATCTTCTCGTTGCGCCAGCCGCCCCACATCACCACGGCGGCCAGCCCGCCGAAAAACACCACGTGGGCGACGGCGGAGAAGCCGATGGCCCCCAGCGGCAGGCGCCGCCGCCGCAGCGCCGGACCCGGTCGTCTGAGACCGGGATCGGGGAGCGGGCCGATGGGATAGCGGCGGGCGGCCATGGTCGAGCTCATCGAGCGCGAGTCGGCTCCGTCACCATGCCGAGCTTCTCGATCCCGGCGCGGCGCACGCGATCCATCGTCTCGACCACGAGGCCGTACTGCAGGGCCTGATCCGCCCGGAGGTAGAGGGTCTTGTCCTGCCGGTTCTTGAACAGGTCGCGCAGCGCCTGCTCGACCGCGCCCAGGGCGACCGGCTTGTCGTTGATGTAGATGGTCTGCTCCTTCGTCACCGTCAACACCACGCGCTCCTCGACCGCGGTGGGTTTGCCCGAGCTCTTGGGCAGGTTGACGTCGATGCCGCGGTACATGAGCGGCGCGGTCAGCATGAAGATGAGGAGGAGGACGAGGATGACGTCGACGAGCGGGATGATGTTGATCTCGGACATGGTCCCGCCGATGCGGTAACCGCCGCCGTTGCCGTAGTCGGGCGTGTCGACCTTAATGGCCATCTTTGGGCACCCGTGCCATCTTCTGCGCCGGACGAGCGAACGCGTTCAGCAGATCCAGCGTGAAGCCCTCCATCTCCATCGCCCAGTGCTTGGTACGGTTCACGAAGAAGTTGTAGCCCATGACCGCGGGGATGGCCGCGCCGAGGCCGGCCGCGGTGGCCACGAGCGCCTCCGAGATGCCGGGGGCCACCACCGCGAGATTGGCCGAGCCCTGCTGGCCGATGTTCTGGAAGGCGGTCATGATGCCCCACACCGTGCCGAACAACCCGATGAACGGCGCCGAGCTGGCCACGGTGGCGAGGAAGGGCAGGTAGCGCTCCATGCGCGCGATCTCGGAAGAGCCGGCCCGGCGGAGCGCGCGGCCGGTCGAGTCGAGGCGCTCGGCCGCCAGTCCCTCGTCCATGTCGTCGAGCACGTGGTCCACCATGTCCGCGCTCCCGTAGGCGGTCACCAGCTCCTGGCCCGCCGCCACGTAGAGCTGGGCGAGCGGGCTGTCGCGGTGCTTCTTGGCCGCGGCGTAGACCACCGAGAAGCGACGCGCCTCCCGGAAGATCTGCCGGAAGCGAAGGGACTCGCGCCGGATCTTCCGGAACTCCCACCACTTCTCGACGATCAGCGCCCAGCAGATCACGGAGAAGGTCGCGAGGAGGAGCAGGACGAACTTGGCGACGGGACCGGCGCTGAGGACGAGCTCCGCAACGCCGCCGTTGGCACTTCCTGATCCTGGCACCCGAAGGTCTCCTTAATACGCGTGAATGGTGGACGGGGGTGACGATTTGTTTGATTTGATGATACCGGAGCCTTTTTCGGGGTGTCAACAAATTCGGCCCGAAAACGCCTGGAAAGTCGCTGAATTATTGACAGTCTCCGGGACCGGCCGTATAAGCCTTCTATGTTCCAGTCCCCGGGAGCCATCGCGCTGCACGTGGGCCCCCTCGCGATCCGCTGGTATGGCGTGCTCATGGCGACGGCCATGGCGCTCGGTCTCTGGCTCGCGCATCGGGACGCGCGGCGGCGCGGGCTCGATTCCGAGCGTCTGCTGAAGGCCTCCGAGCTCGCCCTGCTGGGCGGACTGATCGGCGCGCGCCTCTACTATGTCGCGTTCAACCTCGACTACTACAGCCGGTTCCCCGGTAAAATCTTCGCGATCTGGGAAGGCGGGCTCGCTATCCACGGCGGCGTGCTGGGCGGGATCCTCGTGGGCGGGATCTACGCCTGGCGGCGCCGGTTGCCCCTACGACAGTATCTCGACGTGGCCGCCCCGAGCCTGGCGCTCGGGCAGGCGATCGGCCGATGGGGGAACTTCTTCAACGAGGAAGCGTTCGGCCGGCCCACCGAGCTGCCATGGAAGCTGTACATCTCGCCGCCGCACCGCCCGCCGCCGTTCGCGCAGGCCGAGTTCTTCCACCCCACGTTCCTCTACGAGTCCGGGTGGGATCTGGTGGTGTTCGGCCTCCTGGTGTTCGTGCTTCGCGATCGCCTCGTGCGGGCGCCGGGCGCGCTGTTCCTGGCCTACGTCGGACTCTACTCGCTCGGCCGGGTCTTCACCGAGGCGCTCCGCACCGATCCGTTGATGCTGGGCTCTCTCCGCGTCGCGCAGCTCGTGAGCGTGCTCTGCATGACCCTGGCCCTGGTGGGCGTGCCGCTGCTGCTGCGCCGCCGCCGTCCCATCTGACCGGCCCGTCCGCGGCATGAAGCGCTACGCGAGCCGTGACGGCCGATTGCGTCTCTTCGTGGAGGACAGCCGCCGCCTGGCCGGCATCGCCACCGGGAGCGTCGGCGTCATCCTGACCTCGCCGCCCTACTGGGTGCGCGGGCGCGGGCGCGCGCGGGCCGAGCGGTACGCGCGCGAGCTCGCGGCCGGCTTCGCGGGGGAGTGGCGCCGAGTCCTGGCGGACCACGGCGACCTCTGGCTCGTGATCGGCGACCGGCACGACGGGGCCGAGTGGGTGGGCATGGACGCGCTCGTCACGACCTACCTGCGCCGCGCCGGCTTCCGGCTGCAGGCCAAGGGGCTCTGGGCGCAGGTGCGCTCGCGTGAGCGCTGGGACAATCGCGTGAACCACCTGCTGCGCTTCCGGAAGGCGGAGCATCCGGTTCGGGTGGATGGGACCACGCTCTGCTGGATGCTGCCGCTGCCGCGCTCGCACCCGGAGAGCCTCTGGGACGCGACGCCGGACCCGGTGCTCCGCGGCCTGCTCGCGCGCTCCGCGCGGCGCGGCGCCGTGCTCGATCCGTTCGCGGGCGCGGGCACCGTGGGGCGCATCGCGGCGGCCCTCGGCCGCGAGTGGATCGGAGTGGAGCGTGATCCGCAGATGGCGGCGCTGACCGCCCGGCGGCTGCGGCTCCGGCCGGTCAGGCCTTGAGCGTCGCGTAGACCAGCCGGCGCAGCGAGTCCTCGTCGAAGGCGGTGGCCCGGCGGCTAGGCGCGCTGGTCTCGGTCTTGAGGCCGGTCTCGCTCAGGATCACGCAGACGGTCGAGTCGGGATCGATCGCCTTCTCGGCGAGGAGCCGCCTCAGCACCGCGAGCGCGGCCACTCCGGTGGGCCCGGCCCAGATGCCCTCGGTGCGGGCCAGCAGGGCCTGGGTCTCGAGGATCTCCTCGTCCTCCGCCTCGCCCGCCGCCCCGCCGGTCTCGTTCAGGATGCGCAGCACCCAGCCGCCTTTCCGGCCCGGGTTGCCGGCCGCGAGGCCCTCCGCCACCGTGTAGCCGATCTTCACCGGCTCGAGCGGCCGCTGGCCGCGCCACGCGCGCGTGATCGCGTTGGCCCGCGCCGCCTGCGCGGCCACCATGCGAGGCCGTCGCGGGATCCAGCCCAATCGCTCGAGCTCCACGAAGCCGCGGTGGGCCGCGATGAAGGTCTCGCCCACCGCGGCGGGTGCCACCACCACGTCCGGGGCGCGCCAGCCCGACTGCTCGGCGATCTCGTAGGCCAGCGTCTTCTTGCCCTCGTGCTTGTAGGCGTTGCGCGACGCGCCGCAGTCGAAGAAGAGCCGGTCCTCGACGAGCCGGTCCCATATGGTGATTAGGTCGTCGTAGACGCCCTGGTAGAGGACGAGATCGGTGGCGGTGGCGGTCATGTGCAGGAGCTTGGGGGCCGAGGTCCGCTCGTAGGCGAAGATCAGCGAGCGCAGGCCCGCCCGCGCCGAGTAGGCCGCGATGGACGAGCCCGCGTTGCCGGAGCTGACCACCGAGGTGGCGCGGAAGCCGAACTGGAGCGCGGCCGCCACCGCGGTGGGGGACGAGCGGTCCTTCACGGTTCCGGTGGGATTGCTGCCCTCGAACTTCACCTGGAGCCGGCGCACCCCGAGCCGGCGGCCGAGGGCCGGGCAATCGAGCAGCGGGCTCTGCCCCTCGCCGAGGGTCACGCGATGGGCGGGATCGGCGATGGGCAGCACCGGCGCGTAGCGCCAGAGGCCGCCCCCGGTGAAGACGGCGGGCCCCGCGCGGCGCAGGGCCTCCTCGTCGTAGACCAGCTCCAGGAGGCCGCGGCAGGTCGCGCACTCGAGCACGTACTCGAGCGGGTGCTCGCGTCCGCACTCGATGCAGCGGAGCGCGGTGGCGAAGGAATCGGCTCTTCATATGCGTTCGCCTCGCCTTCGGCTGCGGCTCACCCGACCACCGCGATCATCGTCTCGATGCGATGGCGCAGGGTGTGCTCGGCGAGCGCCCGCTTGCGCGCCCGCTCTCCGATGTCGCGTGCCTCGTCGGGGTGGGCGAGGTAGTGGTCGAGGTGCCGCCGCAGCTCGTCCAGGTCGTGGTACACCACCGTCTCTTCCCCCGCGGTGAAGAGGTGGGCGAGCTCGTCCTTGGCGTCGACCACCTGGCACGCCCCGCTCGCGGCCAGCTCGAAGGCGCGCGTGTTCACGCCGACGATGTCGTTCATCGGGTGATGGTGATTCAGGGACAGGGTCGATCCCGAGTACACCGCGAGCTTGGCGCGTCCCCACACCGGTCCGCCCGCCACCATCGCGCGCACCTCGGGCGCCTCGACGCGGTCCCACCCGCCGCCCCAGAGGCGCACCGGATAGCCGGCCAGCTCGCGCACGAACCGCGCGCGATAGGGATAGGCGCTGCCGACGAAGCTGATCGGCGCCGCGTAGCGTCGCGTCTCCTCGGCGGTCAGCTCGATCGGATGGTGCTGCTCGGGGACGCAGTACATCGGCAGGTAGTGCAGGTTGCGCAGGCCCGCCTGCTCGAGGGCCCGCAGGGCGTAGCGCTCCTTGGTGAAGAACGCGTCGTAGGCCTCGACGCAGTCGAAGGGGATCATCCACAGCGGGTTGTCGGGGAAGAAGTTCAGGAAGCGCGTGTCGATCCGCGCCTTCACGCGTCGGATGAGCCCGGGGGTGACCGGCCCACCCTTGATCACGAGCACGAGGTCGGGCCGCCACGCGAGGCAGGCGCGCTCGAGGCGGCGGAGGATGAAGATCTGGTAGGTGGCCTTGGTGCTGCGATTCTTGTAGAGCGGGTTATCGCGCCGGTAGGCGAAGGTCCGCACCTCGTGGCCCATGGCCACGAGCTCGTCGCGGAAGTCCATCCCCATCAGCCCGGGCCGCGCGAACGGCAGGACGATCAGCCAGCGCACGGCCGCAGCGTATCACACCGACCCGCGCGTCAGGCGAAGGCGGGAAGCACTTCCCGGGACAGCAGCTCGAGCTCGCGCATGATGTGCCGATGCGGCATGCCGGGGAAGAAGACCCGGCAGATGAGATGCGTCATGCCGTACTCGTCGACGAAGGGCCGCAGCGCGCGGATGACCTGCTCGGGTCCGCCGATGAGGAAGCGATTCTTCATCAGCCCGTCGAGATCGGTGGCGATGGAGGCGTCGATGAACGGATGCCGCCAGCCTCCCGCGTACTCCTTGCGGTACGAGATCATGATGTGCTTCTCGGCGAGCTCGCGCGCCTCCCGGTCGGTGTCGGCGATGATGACGTCTCGGGTGAGCGGCCACTCGGTGATCGGCTCCGTCCGCCCCGCCGCCTTCCGGTTGGCCAGGAACTGCTGCTTGCCCGCGAGCAGGCGCGGCAGGTCGGCGGTGGGGCCCGGGATCCAGTTGTCGGCCAGGGTGGCGGCGCGGCGCAGGGTGATGTCCCCCCATCCGCCGATCCAGACCGGGGGATGGGGGCGCGTGATCGATCGGGGCTCCAGGCGGCCGGTCACCTGGTAGTAGGTGCCCTGGTGGGACACCGAGTCCTGCGTCCACAGCGCCTTCATGATCCGGAGCTGCTCCTCGAAGCGCGCGCCGCGCTTCTCGAGCTCCGCGCCGTAGAGGGCGAACTCGTCCGGCTTGTACCCGATCGCGATGCCGAGCACGAAGCGCCCGCCCGACATCACGTCGAGCATGGCCACGTCCTCCGCGAGCCGGACCGGGTGATAGAAGGGCGCGACCAGGATGTCGGTGCCGAGCCGCATGCGGGTGGTCCGCGTCGCGAAGCCGGCCAGCACCGGAAGCGGCGAGGGCCAGTAGTGGTCGGTGACCGAGTGGTGCTCCTCCATCCACACCGAGTCGAAGCCGAGCTCCTCGGCGCGCGTGACCTCCTCGAGCGCCTCCCGGTAGTAGTGCCCGCCCTCGATGGGGATGAAGCCGGCCTGGAGCCTCGCCACGTGCGCGCTACTTGTCGCTCGCCAGCTTGCCGTTCACGCCCCAGTTCGTCTTTTCGATGTCCTGGAAGACGATGTGCACCTGGTCGGCGGTGGTCTTGCCGATCTTGACCATCGCGTCGGTGATGGCGGCGGTGATCTCGCGCTTCTGCTGGTCGGTGCGGCCGGCGTACCACTGGACGGTGATGTTGGGCATCGAAGCCTCCTGGTTGATCGGGTTACTTGAGTCGCCGCAGATCGTCGGGAAAGTTGGAGGTGAACGAGTAGGAGCGGACGAGGCCGTCGGGGCTGAAGCGCACGATGAGGTCCTTGCTCACCGCGATCGCGCCCAGGCGCTCGACGTAGAGCCAGCGCCAGGTCGAATCGCCGTTCTCGAAGCCGACCTGGTAGGGCTCGCCGAGCATGCGCTGGAGACCCCAGCGATCGCTCCGACCGTTGACGATCCAGTGCGCGTCGGGAGAGGGGAACTCGCGGCCGATCCTGACCGAAACGCAGCCGGTCAGGAGGCCGAGCGCGACCAGACAGACCAGCAGCGACCCGGACGCGCGCATGGCGCGGATTATGGCACCGGACCCGTCGCACGTGCAACCTGTGAGGGCTTGACTTGGTCTAGATCGACGCCTAGGCTCGCCCTCGCGATGTCGGGCTCATCGTTCGTTCGAGCGTCACGCGATCTGCGGTCCCCCGTGACTGATTCCCGCGTCGGCGTGCCCGACGCAGTCCCCGGCGCGCCCGGCCGCGCGCGCGGTGGATTCCCCCGAGCGGCCCTCAACGGAGAGAGCCCCATGGCTAGGAGAAGACTCGATCGCACGATCGGGCTGGTCGGCTGCCTCCTCGCGGTGCTGATCGCGGCCGCCCCGGTGTCGGCGCAGCCGGCGACCTGCCAGAAGTCGCGGTTCGGCGCGGACGACCAGGTCGGCAACCTCAACTACGTCACGCCCGAGAAGACGCTGGCCGCCACCAAGCTCGTCACGAAGGGGAAGGCCTACCGGCTCGGTATCGAGACCAACAAGGACACGCCGGCCTACCCGCCGCGCACCTTCGCGGTGACCGTCATTCAGCCCGGCCAGGTCGGGGGCACCACGATCGGACCCAGCAAGACCAGCTACAACGACGACATCATCACCGGCTGGGTCGGGGTTGGCTCCCAGCTCGACGGGCTCGGTCACATCGGAGTGGACAACATCTACTTCAACTGCTTCAAGGGCGCCGAGTTCGCGCAGGCCGACGGGCTGAAGAAGCTCGGGATCGAGAACGTGCCCGCCATCGCCACCCGCGGGGTGCTCCTGGACATGGCGGGACTCCTGGGCAGCGATCCGGTCAAGGAGGGAACCGCCTTCAATCGCGCCGAGATCGACAACGCGATCAAGCGCCAGGGCATCAAGCCTCCCGACAAGGGCGACGTGGTGCTCTTCTATACCGGCTGGACCAAGCTGATCGGCAAGGACAACAAGCGCTACAACGCGGGCGAGCCGGGCCTCGGCGTCGAGGGAGCCAAGTACCTCGCCTCGCTCGGGGTGGCGATGGTGGGCGCCGACAACTGGGGGCTCGAGGTGCTGCCGTTCGAGAAGACCGCGGGCGTGTTCGAGGTGCACCAGATCCTGCTGCCGCTGAACGGCATCTACATCCTCGAGAACATGCACACCGAGGAGATGGTGAAGGACAAGGCGTGGGAATTCCTCTTCACGCTCGGTCCCTCGCGCATCACCGGCGCGGTCCAGGCGATCATCAACCCGATCGCGATCAAGTAGTCGCGGCCGCGCGCGGGTCGGCCCGCCGGAGGCACAAGCTCCGGCGGGTCCCCGCGCCCCGGCGGGCGGGCCGCGTGCTAGGATGACGGCCGTGGAGACCTTCACCGCCGCGGAGCGTGAGGCGCTCGCCCCGTACTTCACCGACCTCGACGGCCCCGTCTTCGCCCTCGTCAATCTGCCGGAGGTGGTCAAGGGAGCCCTGTTCGCACGCTACTCCCGCTCCGCCAAGTCCCTGCGCCGGCTCTTCCTCGACGAGTTCCTGGAGCAGGCCGAGCGGCCCGTGGCCGCCGGCGCCATCGGGACCGCGCGCGCCGACCGGCTCTACGAGCGCGTGTTCAGCGAGTACGGCGACGACTCGGTCGCCCAGCTCGGCGGCGTGCACCTCGCCTGCGAGGGCGCGTCCAATCTTCTGACCAAGGTCCTCGAGTGGGGACGGCTCATGGCCTACCTCGAGCAGTCCACCCGCTACGTGCCCTACACCGATCGGCCGGAGGGCCGGTGGAAGTACCACGTGCCCGCCGAGCTCGAGGCGCATCCGCTGCGCGCGCGCTACGTCGAGGCGCTCGATCGCGCGTTCGACACCTACGCTCGGTGGATCGAGCCGATGCAGGAGTACTGGACGCGGCGGTTTCCCAAGCCCCCCGCCGATGGCGACGCGGTGTACCGGATGACGATCCGGGCCAAGGCGCTCGACAGCCTGCGGGGCCTGCTGCCCGCGGCCACGCGCTCCAACGTCGGCGTCTTCGGGACCGGCCAGGGCTACGAGGCGCTCCTGCTGCGCATGCGGGCGCATCCGCTGCGAGAGGTGCGCGAGTACGCCGACCTGATGCTCGTGGAGCTGCGGAAGGTCATCCCGGCCTTCCTGACGCGGCTCGAGCGCCCCGAGCGGGGCGGGGTCTGGTCGCGCTACCTCGCCGACACCGTCCAGGCCACCGCGGCGGTGGCGGCCCGCGTGCTGGAGGGGATCGAGCCCGAGCCCCGGCCCGAGGTCACGCTCACCGACTGGGACCCCGACGGCGAGGTGAAGGTGATCGCGGCCGCGCTTTACGCGGCCTCACGGCTGCCCGACGATCAGCTCCTGGCGGTGGCGCGCACGCTCGGTGCCGAGGACCGCCGCCGCGTCCTGGAGGCCTACGTCGGCCGCCGGGAGAACCGGCGCCACAAGCCGGGCCGCGCGTTCGAGCGCACCGTCTATCGCTTCGACGTGCTCGGCGATTACGGCGCGTTCCGCGACCTGCAGCGGCACCGGCTGCTCACCCTCGAATGGCAGCCGCTCTCGACCCGGCACGGCTACGTGACGCCGGACGAGCTCGGCGACGCCGGGGTGCTGCCCGAGTGGACCCGCGTCATGGAAGATTCCGCCGCGCTGCACGACGCCCTGGCCGCCGAGACGCCCGCGGTCGCGCCGTACGCGGTCGCGATGGCCTATCGCGTGCGCTTCTACATGGAGCTGAACGCGCGCGAGGCCATGCACATGATCGAGCTCCGCACCGCGCCCCAGGGGCACCCGGCCTACCGACGCATCTGCCAGGCGATGCACCGCCTCATCGCGGAGCGGGCCGGGCATCAGGCCCTCGCGGCGGCCATGCGTCACGCGGATCACTCGGGTGCGGAGGGCGGGAGGCTCGAGGCGGAGCGCGCCGCCGAGCGGCGGCGCGGGGCGAGCTGACGGGCGGGAGGTTCCCCGCCGTGGGACTTACTGGCCGCTGATCGTGACCCGGGTGGTCGCGCCGTCCACCCGGACCGCCGCGGCGCCTGCCGCGATGGACACCGTGTTGCCGGTCGCGTTCTTGATCGGGTTCGTGATGGAGATGTTGGCGGCCAGCGCGCCTCCGGAGAGCCGCACCGGGATCCCGCCGATGATCGTGCACGGGCACAGCGCGTTGCTCACCGTGACCGTGCTGCCGGTTCCGCCGAAGGAGAGCAGCCCCCCGCTGATGTTGACCACCGAGCCGCCCGCCGCGAAGAGCAGGGTCCCGCCGGTGACCGAGATCTGGCTGCCGTTGGCCACGCTCAGGAGATTGCCGGTCACGCCGAGATAGCTGCCGCCCGCCACGTTGACCAGCGACGCGTTGGTCACCGTGATGCGGCTGCCGTCCAGCGCGATGATCGGCGCGGTGGCGTTCAGCCGGGCCCGGGACGTCAGGTCGATCGCGTTGCTCGTGGTGGTGAGGCCGCCCGCCACCGCGCCGTTGTTCCGCAGGCTCAGCAGCGGCGCGCTGGCCTGGAGCAGGGCCACGTCCAGACGCACCGCCCGCTGGGTGGTCGCGGTGGCGCCCACCGACTCGTACAGGGAGCCGGCGGCCTGGATCGGCTGCTCGGTACCCAGCAGCAGGCCGCTGAGCGGATCGATCGCGGTGGCGGTGCCGGAGAGGCGGTAGATGTTGCCGGTCGCGCCGAACTGGTGAGTGCCGCCGGTGAGCGAGAGCAGCGGCGCGCTCGACCCGATCACCACGAGGCGCCCGCCGCCCAGCGCCCGCACGAAGTCGCCCGCCGCGGTGATGTCGGTGCCGCTGGCGTCGAGAAGACCGCCGGCGAGGGTCGCGGTGCCCGTGGTGTTCAGCAGGAAGGCGTTGGCGGCCGCGCCGAGCGTGAGCGAGCCGCCCGAGAGGCTGACGAGCCGCGCGGCGGACGCGTCGGTCAGCGTCGCGTTGGTCGACACCTCCACCAGCGCGGTCCCGGTGAGGGAGAGGGCGGTGCCCGCGGCGCTCAGCAGCGGGCCGGCCAGCGTGGCCTGCGACCCCGTGCCGTTCACCACGAAGAGCTGATCGCCGGCCGCGTTGCCGATGCTCACCGTGCCGGCGGAGAAGGCGAGCAGCGGGCCGGTGCCGGTGTCGGTGAGGCGGCCGCCCGACGTGATGCCGAGCAGATCGTCGGTCAGGGTCAACGTGCCCCCGGTGCGGCTGAGCACGGGGCCGTTCAGGGTGAGGCGGCCGTTCGCGGTGGAGACCAGGACGCCGCTGCGTGCGGCCACCGCGCCGCCGTTGAGATCGAGCAGCGGGGCCGACCCGGTGTCGGTCAGCGTGCCCGAGACGCTGACGAGGTCGCCGGTCGTGGTGAGGCCGGTATTGGTGGTGCGCAGCAGGCTGCCCCCGATCTGGCTGGCCCCGGTCGAGCTGATGACGAAGCCGGTCGCATTGCCGAGCGCGAGCGAGCCGTCCGTCACGGCGGCGAGGGGGCCGGTGCCGTTCGCGGTGAGCACCGCGGCGGTGGAGACCTCCATCAGGGACGAGCCGGTCAGGGTGAACGCGGTATTCGAGGCCTCGAGCAGCCCGCCGGCCAGCGTCGCCGACGATCCGGCGCCGGTGAGCTGGAAGAGCTGGTCGCCGGTGCCGTTGCCGATGTTGACGGTGGCCCCCGAGATTCCGAGCAGCGCGCCGGCTCCCGTGCTCGTCAGGCGCGCGCCCGCGGAGATGCTGAAGAGATCGTCGGTCACGGTCAGGGTTCCGCCAGTGCGGCCGAGCGCGGGCCCGTTCAGGCTGAGCTGGCCGGCGGTCGACGACAGGGCGAGCCCGGTGCGCGCCGAGACCGCGCCGCCGGTGAGATCGAGGAGCGCGGTGGTGCCGGTGTCGGTGAGCGATCCGGACACGGTCACGAGATTGCCGGTGGTGGCGACGTCCGCGCCGGTGGTGCGCAGCAGGCTGCCGCCGACCGTGCTCGGGCTGGCCGAGCTCACGAGGAAGCCGGTCGCGGTGCCCAGGTTCAGCGCGCCGCCCGACAGTGCGGTCAGCGGCGCCGCGCTCGAGGCGGTGAGCGTCGCCCCGGTCGAGATCTCGACGAGGGACGAGCCGGTGAGCGTGAAGGTGGTCGCGGAGGCGTCGAGCAGGGGGCCGGCCAGTGTCGCCGCCGATCCGGCCCCGGTCACCACGAAGAGCTGGTCGCCGCTGCCGTTGCCGACATTGACGGTGGCGCCCGAGAAGCCCAGCAGCGCGCCGGTCCCCGCGCTCGTGAGGCGGGCGCCGCCGGAGATGTTGAAGAGATCGTCGGTGGTGGTCAGGGTGCCGCCCGTGCGAGCGAGCGCGGGGCCGCTCAGGCTGAGCCGCCCGTTCGTGGTGGAGACCAGGACGCCGTTGCGCGCGGCCACCGCGCCGCCATCGAGATCGAGCAGCGGGGCCGTGCCGGTGCCGGTGAGCGTGCCGGAGACGCTGACGAGGTCGCCGGTCGTGGTCACGCCGGTATTGGTGGTGCGCAGCAGGCTGCCCCCGATCTGGCTGGCTCCGGTCGAGCTGATGGCGAAGCCGGTCGCGTTGCCGAGCGCGAGCGAGCCGCCCGACAGCGCGGCGAGGGGGCCGGTGCCGGTCGCGGTCAGGACGGCGCCGGTGGAGACGTCCACCAGCGACGAGCCGGTCAGCGAGAAGGCGGTATTCGACGCCCCGAGCAGCCCGGCGGATAGCGTCGCCGACGATCCGGCGCCGGTGAGCTGGAAGAGCTGGTCGCCGGCGGCGTTGCCCGTCGTGACGATGGTATCCGTGAAGCGCAGGAGAGGGTCGGCGCCGGCCGCCACGAGGCGCCCGCCCGCCGAGACGTTCAGGAGATCGTCGGTCGTGAGCAGCGTGTTGCCGGCGCCCGACCGATCGAGGAACGCGCCGCCCAGGGTGAGCACGCCCGTCGCCGACGACACCACGCCCAGGTTCCGCGCGCGCACGTCGCCGCCGGCCAGCGAGAGGAGCGGCGTCGCGCCGCTGCTCGTGAGCGGACCGGACACGCTCAGAAGGTTGCCGGGCGAGGCCATCCCCGCGTTGATCGCGGTGCCGTTCGTGGCGAGCAGGCCGCCGCCCAGCGTGGACGCGGTCGCCGAGCTGAACAGGAAGCCCGTGGCCGCTCCATTCAGCACCAGCGCGCCACCCGTCAGGTTTACCAGGGGCGCACCGGCCACATTCAGTCCCGCGCCCGTCATCACCTCGATCAGGGAGGTGCCGGTGAGGCTCACGGTGGAGCCGGTGGCGTCGAGGAGCGCGCCTCCGAGCGTGAGCCGAGAGCCCGTCCCGGCCAGCTCCAGCAGCCGGTCGCCGGTCCCATTGCCGACGCCGAGCGTGGCGCCCGACAAGCTCAGGAGTGGGCCGCCCGCGGGGCCGGTGAGGCGGCCGCCGCCGCTGACCCGGACGAGATCGTCGGTGGTGCTGGCGCCGCCGCCCACTGCCTCGAAGAGAGGGCTGCCGGACAGCGTCAGGGTGCCGGTCTGGACCGCGGCCAGCGTACGCGAGGCCAACGTGCTCGACTGCAGCGCCACGAAGGGGCTGGCCGCGCCGGCGGTCAGGGTGCCGGTGACGTCCACGACTTCATTGGTGACGGTGATCGTGCTGCCGGTCGCGCTCGCGAGGCTCGACGCGAGCGTGCTGATGGTCGCGGCCGGCACGTTGAGGAGATCGCCCGTCACGGTGGCGGTCTGGTTGTTCCAGCTCTGGATCGGCGGCGGGGGAGGCACCGGCGGGGTCGCGGGCGTCCCGGCGGGAGTGCCCGGTACGACCGATGGCGTCACCGGCGCCTGCGTCGGGCTCTGCATGCCGGCCGCGGCCTGCGTGACCGGCGTGTCGGCGGTCGCGAGCATGTCGACCTGGTCCCCGCCGGTGCCGTCGCCACCGATCAGCCGCGCCAGCAACACCGCCTTGGCCTGCTCCTGCGCCACCATCTCCGCCGGCGCGCTCGGCTCGGACACCCGGAGGCTCAGGTAGTCCACGGTGAGCCGGTCGCGGGTGGCGTTGTCGAGCCGGCGGGGGTTGCCGACCACGGACCCGGTGACGGTCAGGCTGGCCGGCGCCTGGAGCCGGTGCCACGCCGTCGGGCTGGCGTGAGCGGCCACGTCGAGGGCGCCGGTCAGGACGTGGAAGTGCGTGACCGCGCCTTGCGTCTCGACGATGATCGTGGTGCCGCGCACCGCGGCCACCGCGTTCGGCGTGCGAACCAGAACCGTCTCGCCCGGTCGCAGGCGGGCGCGGGCGACGCTGAACGCGATGCCGCCGGCCTGGAGATCCACCGCCGCCTGGGTCGCGTCTTCCGTGATCCGCAGGACCGACAGCTCGCGCACGGTCAGGACCGCCTTGCGCTCGAGCAGCATGCGAACGAACGACCGCTCGGCCGTCCGGATCGTGTCCGCGACGAAGACGCCGTCCTTGAACCGCAGCGGGGCGGCCGTCTCACCGGGTGCGCTGGCCGTCCGGGTCGCCCGCCCGTTCAGGGTGGTGACCACGCCGACCGGCTCCTGGGCGATCCCAAGGCCGGGGAAGGCCACGATCGCCAGGCTGACCGAGAGGACCCATCGCCGCATCGTGCTCATGCGTCATTCTTAGAGCAACGCCCGTGCCGATCGCCAAGCAGATGAAATCATTGCGATCGTATGGCCCCGGCTGGCTAGCGAGGCTCCCCTCCTGGAGGGGGCACCCACAAATTCTGATGGAGGGACCGCTATGGCGTCGCCGCAATGTTCGGGGGGCTGACACCAGAGGCCGGGCCCGATCCGCCAGGCAGGCGGGCTGTGCAAGGTACTGGAAAGTCTGATGTCGGGTCGCGCTCGATCGGGTCGTGTCCATGGCACCCGGGTTGCCTTGCTAGGGGGCATGGCAGCCAAGCGGATCCGGGCGGTGATCGCGGGAGTCGGGCTGGCGCTGGCTTTCACCGGGTGCGCGAGCCACGGCCCCTATCTCAGTACCGAGCAGACCCAGCTGAGCGGCTCTCCCTACCAGATTGGCCCGGTGACGGTCGTGATCCGCCCGCAGCCCGAGGTGGAGATGATCTGCCGGCTCCGGAGCCCGCAATCGGCCCCCGCCGGCCGCATCCACGGCTGCTACGTGCCCGCGGACCGGATGATCATCTCGACCGCGGACCCGTACGTGCTGATGCACGAGTTCAAGCACCACTTCGAGGGCGCCTGGCACCAGTAGTCCCCGCTCCCCGCCCGGCCGCTTGACGCGGCCGCTCCGCCGTCGCATACTCCGATCCGCATAATTGGTCGACCGACCAATAAAGACTACGGACGAGGAGCGGCGCGCGGCGTGTCTCCCAAGCTCGGCATGGCCCCGGTGCGGCGCGAGCAGATCGTCCGCGCCACCATCCGGTGCCTCGCCCGCGACGGATACGCCGGCCTCACCATGAAGCGCGTGGCCGCCGAGGCCGCGGTGAGCCAGGGCATCCTGCACTACTACTTCCGCGACAAGGCCGCGATGCTGGCCGCGGCGGCCCGCCGCGTGACCGGGGACCTCGACCGGCGCGTGGTCACCGAGTCGCGCGGGGCCCGGACCGCGCGGGAGCGGCTGCGCGCGGTCATTCGCGCCTGCCTGCGCACCGCGGTGGACAACCGGGACTTCTGGACCGTGTTCATCGAGTTCTGGGGCGAGGCCTTCCACGAGCGGCGGCTCGCCGCGGTGAACCGGGATGCGTACGCGCGCGCGCGACGGCTCATCGCCGGGGGCCTGTCCCGCGGTGTCGCGGCCGGAGAGTTTCGCCGGGTCAACGTGGAGGAAGCCGCGGTGGTGGTGCTGGCCGTCCTGGACGGCTTCTCGCTGCAGCTCACCTTCGATCGCGGATTGATGACGCTGCCGCGCGCGGCTCGGGCCGCCGAGGTCGTGCTCTTCCGCTACCTGGAACATGGAGACCCGACATGACCCTGCCGCCCGAACACGCCAAGGCCAAGGCCTACCTGCTCGAGAAGGGCACCCACGCGCCCGTGGCCCAGATCCGCGAGCGAGTCGCCGACGCGTTCGCCGCGGTGGAGGGGTTGCTCGGTGGCGTCACCGAGAGCCGGGCCCGCCGCGCGCCCGGCGGCGGCGGGTGGAGCGTGCACGAGATCCTGGATCATCTGGTGGCGACCCATCCGCTCGCGCTCGAGGAGATGCGCGCGCTGCTCGAGAGCCGCCACTCGCCGGTGAGCCCCATCCCGGCCGGGCTCCAGTCGGCCGATCCCTTCGCGCGACGGTGGGACGACCTGCGCGGCGAGCTCCGTCGCATCCACGCGGACGTGCTCGACGTGCTCGCGAAGGCGCCCGACCGGCCGACCCCGGTTCGCGCGCCCATCATCATGGTGATCAATACGCGACAGCCGGACGGCACCGTGACCCCGATGCAGTGGGTCGAGGAGTGCGACTGGAAGGCCTGCGCCATCATCTTCCGGCTCCACGAGCTCGATCACCTCGGCCAGGCGAGAGGGGTTCTGCGCGGCCCCACGGATTGACGGGCCCGGCGCTCCGTGTAGACTTCAAGGTATGAGCCGCGGGGGACGATCCGGAATCGGGGCGCTGGTGCTGGCCGCCGCCATGTGGGCGGGGGCGGCCCAGGCCACGGATGTGCCGGAGCCGGCCCTGCACGTCATCCCCGATCTGCGCCTCTCGATCAGCGATGCCCCGGGGGAGACGTCGGTGCGCCTGCCCCTGTCCACGGACGGCCACGTCCTCTACGGGCTCCTGAGCCCCTACGTCTCGCTGGGCTCGAGCACGGCGCTCGGCGCCCCGTGGGCCGCGTCGCTGCCGCCCGGCCTGCGGCGCGATACCGACGGACTCGACGACGTGCGGCTGGGCGCGGGAATGTCGGTGCCGATCTCGGGGCGCACCCAGATTTACGGGGAGTACCGCTTCCTGCGCGGCCGCCTCGACGGGGGGGCCGGCCGCGGCCTGCTGCAGCGTGAGCCGGACTCCGCGGACTTCCGGGCCGGCTTCTCGATCCGCCTCGACTAGCCCTTCGCGAACTCCTCCTTCGCCTTCCGGAGCTGCTGCGGCTCGGCCAGCAGGTCGAGCGCGGTCATCGCCAGCGCCTTCGCCGCCGCCACCATGCCGGTCCGCGCCAGCGGGGACTTGGCCCACTCCGCGAACTCGCGCGAATGACCGGGCACCCCGTCGGGGGAGATGCGGATGTAGGGGTGGATCGTCGGCAGCGCCTGGCTGACGTTGCCGCAGTCGGTCGAGCCGTACCCCGCCTCGCCGTCGTCCGGGTCCACCGGGAAGTCGATCCGCTCCAGGTTCCGGGCGAAGAGCTCGGCCATCGCGAAGTTGGCCTTCAGCGGATCGTGGATGATCGCGTCCGCGGTGACCTTCACGGTGCAGCCGGTGGCGGTGGCCGCGCCCTCCGCGCACGCCTCGAAGCGGCGCAGCAGCTCGCGGCAGTAGTCCTTGGTGGGCGCGCGCAGGTAGAACTCCGAGGCGGTGTGCTCGGGGATGATATTCGCCTGGTCGCCGCCCTTGGTGATGATGCCGTGCACGCGCGCGTCGGGGCGGAGCTGCTGCCGCATGCTGTCCAGCGAGACGAAGAGCTGGATCATCGCGTTGAGGGCGTTCACCCCTCGCCAGGGCCAGGAGGAGGCGTGGGAAGCCCGGCCGAAGAACTCGCACTTGACCTTGATGATGCCCAGGCTCGGCCGCCAGACCTGAGTGCCGCAGCGGCCGTGGATCATCATGGCCGCGTCCACGTCCTGGAAGACGCCCGCGTCCATCAGCCGCACCTTGCCCGCGCCGCCCTCCTCGGCGGGCGTGCCGATCACCTGGATGCGGCCGGGGAAGGGCAGGGTGCGTCGAGCGCGGCCGCGATGGCGGCGCCCGCGCCGGTGCCCGCGGTGGCGATCACGTTGTGGCCGCACGCGTGGCCGATGTTCGGCAGCGCGTCGTACTCGGCCATGATCGCCACGGTCGGACCGGGGCCCGTGGCCGGGATGGTGGCGCGGAACGCGGTGGGCAGCCCGCCGACGCCGCGCTCGACCGCGGCGCCCTGCTTGCTCGAGGAAGTCGGCGAGCCACGCCGAGGCCTTGTGCTCCTCGAAACACAGCTCGGGGTTGCCGTGGATCTGAAGGCTGATCCGCTCGAGCTCGTCGGCGAGCCGGTCGACCGTCTCCGCGACCCGATTCTTCGCCTGTTCCAGGACGCTCTCGGCGGTCATGACTATTTGCCCTTCGCGAACTCGTCCTTGGCGGCCTTGACGCGGGCGGGCTCGGCGAGCAGGTCGAAGGTGGTGAGGGCCATGGTCTTGGCCGCCGCGACCATGCCCTGCGCGGGCCAGCGGCTGCACCGCCGCGTCGGCGAACTCGCGGGTGTGAATCGCCATGCCGGTGGGGGCGATGGCCACCATCGGCTGGATGGCCGGGATCACCTGGCTCACGTTGCCGATGTCGGAGGAGCCCAGGCGATCGGGGATCGCCGCGCCCTCGGTGAGGCCCGCCCCCTTCATGTTGGCCGCGAAGAGATCGAGCATCACGCGGCTCGCTTCATCGGCTCGTAGACGCTGTCGTGCTGGGTGATCTTGAGCGTGCAGCCGGTGGCCCGGGCCGCGCCCTCCGCGGCCGCCGAGACGCGCTTGAACAGATCCCACATCGTGTCGATGCGGGGCGCCCGCACGTAGAAGACGGCGGACGCGTACTCGGGGATGATGTTGGCGGCCGCCCCGCCGTTGGTGATGATGCCGTGGATCCGGCAGTCCGGCCGCACCTGCTGGCGGAGCATGCTGACCGCGTTGTACATGGCGATCACCGCGTCGAGGGCGTTCACGCCCTCCCACGGATCCGCGGAGGCGTGGGAGGCCTTGCCGGTGAACTCGAAGGTCGCCGCGCGCGATCCCGAGGAGATCCTGGTGCAGGATCGTGCGGTCGAAGCCGTGGATCATCATCGCGCAGTCCACGTCCTTGAAGACCCCGGCCTTGATCAGCTTCACCTTGCCGCCGCCCCCCTCCTCGGCGGGCGTGCCGATCACCTGGATGCGCCCCTTGGGGAGCTGCGTCTTCACCGCGGCCAGCGCCGCGCCCGCCCCCGCGCCCGAGGTGGCGATCACGTTGTGCCCGCACGCGTGCCCGATCCCGGGCAGCGCGTCGTACTCGCACAGGATCGCGATGGTCGGGCCCTCGCCGGTCTCGATGGTGGCGCGGAACGCGGTCTCCACCCCGCCCACGCCTCGCTCGACCTTGTAGCCCTGCGCTGGCGAGGAAGTCGCTGAGCCAGCCGCAGGCCTTCACCTCTTCATAGGCCAGCTCGGGATGATCGTGGATCTGGCGGGAGAGGGCTTCGAGCTCGTCGCCCAGGCGGTCGACGGCCTGCGAGATGGAATCCTTGACGGTGGTCATGGGGGCCTCCACGATGGGATCGGAACGGCGCGAGCATACCCTCCTCGCCGGTCCTTGACAAGACGCGGACCCGCTCCTAGACTCGCCGCGACCTCGGCGAGACCATCCGGCCCTTTCTGGGGAGGCGTTCTTGCTCCTGCATCGGGTTCTCGGACCGCTCTTCCTCGCCCTCGCCCGCCACCTCGATGGCGGCCCGCCGAGATCTGTTTCTCGCGGCCCTCCCCCGGGACCCGTCGTGTGTCTGCCCCGGCGCGGGCAATGACGCGCGCGCCCGGAGCGCACCAGTGGCCCCGGAAGGGAGGACTCGATGGCACGAGTAATGGACACGGCGGGTGCCGCCGCCACCGATGATCGCGTGATCCACAAGGTTCCGGATCCCTTTCCTCTGACCCTTGCGGGCATGCTGGCCGCCCTCGGCCCGCAGGCCATCAACTTCGGGATCTCGATCGGAGGCGGCGAGGCCTACCTGTTGCCGAACGTCGCCGCCCGCGGCACGCTGCACATGCACTGGCTGATGACGATCTCGGTCGTCCTCGAGACCGCGCTCGTCTACGAATGCATCAAGTACAGCGTCTGCACCGGGCGCTCGTTCTTCGCGGCCACCAACGACCTCAAGCCGTTCGGCTTCTGGCCCTGGTTCTGGGCGGTGGTCTCCATCGCGACCTTCGCGTGGCCGGCCTGGATGGGCGGAGCGGTGATCGCGGCCCACCGGTTCACCGGTATCGGCAACCCCCCGATCTTCGGGCTGCCCCCGCACTACATCTGGGCGGTGGTGGCGCTGCTCGCGGTCCTGGTCGTCTTCTACTTCTCGGACCGGACGTACAACTTCCTGTCGAAATTCTTCACCTTCGTCATGTTCGCGAACATCGTGCTGGTGCTGGCCGTCACCGTCATCGCGGCCAAGCCGCAGCACTACTGGCAGGTCCTGATGGGATATCTCGGGATCACCTTCGCCCTCGAAGGCTACCCGGCCGCCTTGCCCAAGACCGACGCGCTGGCGCTCTTCAACCAGCCCGGCGGCAGCCTGATGTGGGTGAGCTTCTGGGTGATCGCGGCAGGCTTCGGGATGGGCAAGTACGCCGGCCAAGTCACCGGCGTGCTCAAGCCGCCGGAGAACATCACGGCGCAGGAGCTGCGCTGGGACAGTGCCGACCCCGAGGAGCGCCGCAAGATGACCCAGTGGGTGAAGGTCGGCGGCTACAGCCTGATCCTGTGGTGGGCCATCATCGGTGGCCTCATCATGACCTACCTCTACTCGGTGTGCGGGCTCGCCTACCTCCACGAGGATTTCCTCAAGACCGGGAACGTCCCGTCCGGCGTCGCGGTGCCGATCCAGATGGCCACCATCGCCACGGGTGTGCTCGGGCCGATGGCGGGCTGGCTCATGCTGGTGTTCATCATGGTGACGCTGTACGACGCGCAGTTCCCGTTCTACGACACCTACATCGGGCGCACGACCTGCGACGCCATCGCGGTCACCGGGCGGGCCCGCCGTCCGTACCGCTTTTACTATTTCGTGGTGGTGACGGCCGCGGTCGCGGCCGGCTTCTACCTGATCACGGTGGCCCAGCCGTTCATCCTGTGGATCGGCGTCGCGATCTCCGCGCTGGTCTACCGGTCGATCGGCGCGTGGCAGATCCTCTTGCTGAACAACCGGCGTCTGCCGGACGGATTCAAGGTGAGCACGCTCAACACGTGGCTGCTCTGGATCACGGTCGTCACCGGGTTCGGCGGCGTCGGCTTCTGGGCGGTCACCGTGCTGCCGGGCGAGATCGCCAAGCGGTTCGGCGGATAAGCGCTCTCCTCCCGGACGGCCCCGATCCGGGCCGTCCGGGAGGTCCATCCCGATGCTCGCCTACCTGTGGGCCCTGCTGATGCTGGTCTGGCTCGGAGCTCTGCTCTTCGGTCTCTGGTGGGTCTGGCCCCATTTCGAGCGGATGCAGCTGACCGGCGAGCTGGTCGCCGCGCTCTTCTGGCTGATCATGGGCGCGCTGGCCTGGATCCTCGCCCTGCGCCTGGGGCTCGCGCGCTACTGGCCGCCTCGGCGGTAGCCGGTCCCCGTCGCGCCCCGACCGGACTCAGGGCGATTCAGAGCAGAACAGCAAGAAGATCGGCCGGTTCTCGTCGACCGAGCTGCCGCGGCCCGGCTGGCTCGTGCAGCGACTGGTCGCCGAGTCCGAGGCGCGCCGCGGGCCCTCGACGGTACCGCAGGCTGCCAGGGTCAGCGCCGCGCCCAGCGAGATGACGGTTCGAACGAGAATTACGGATCGCACGAGGAAGCAGAGTACCACGGGCCCGCGGGCGCGGGCGACGGGAGCGGACGGATCAGGAGGACGGGCTGAGAGCGGGATCGACGACCGGAACGCCGGCGGGCAGCTCGATCACGAACATCGCACCGCCGCCGGGCCGGTTCTCGGCCCAGAGGCGCCCCTCGTGCTCCGCGACCACGCTGTGGGCGACCGACAGGCCCAGGCCTCGGCCTTCGCCGGGCGCCTTGGTCGTGAAGAACGGATTGAAGACGCGGGCCAGATCGTCGGGCGCCACGCCCGGCCCATCATCGGAGACCTCGATGCGCACGCCCCCGTCGCTCCCCGGGCGCACCCGGATCGCGAGGGTGCCGGAGCCGCGGGCGGTGGACATCGCCTGCTCGGCGTTCTGCACCAGGTGGAAGAGCGCCTCCTGGAGCTGATTGCTGTCGGCCCAGATCTCCGGCACTTCCTCGAACTCGGTCTGCACCGTGATGTGGGCGCCCTCGAGGCGCGACTGGTGCAGGGAGAGCACCTTGTAGATCTGGTCGCTGACCTTGCAGCGCGCGCGGCGCAGGGGCGAGCGCTCGGCGAAGAGCACCAGCTCCCGCACGATGTTGGCCGCGCGCTTGGTGGCTCCGTCGATGACCTTGAGCCCGGTGAGGACCGCGTCGTGGTCCTGGGACTGCAGCAGCAGGTGCACCTGGCCCAGGATGATCATGAGCGGGTTGTTGATCTCGTGCGCGACGCCGCCCGCCAGCTCGCCGACCGCGGCCAGCCGCTCGGCCCGCACCACGTCGGTGTGCGAGCGGCGCAGCTCCTCGAGCTGCAGGCGCGTCTCGGTGTACAGGCGCGCGTTGTCCAGGGCCAGGCCGATCTGGTCGGCGCTCGACTCCAGCAGCGCGACCTCCTCGTTGCTGAAGCGGTCCTCGGTCTGCCGGCCGAGCGAGAGCGTTCCCAGGATCCGGTGGCGCGCGCGGATCGGCACGCACAGGAAGCCGCGGATCCCGTCGGCGGTCACCGCGGCCCGCGCGGCGGGCAGGAGGTCGTTGGCCCGCCCAGCCTCGTCCACGCGCCGCACGCGCCCGGAGGCGGCCACCCGGCCGATGAGGCCCTGGCCGATGGGCAGCATCTCGTTGACCTCGCGCAGGCGCTCCGAGAGGCCGCGTTCACCGCGCAGCAGGAGCGTCTTGCCGTCGGAGGAGACGAGGTGAAGGCTCGCGATCTCGTGGCCGGTGACGTGCGTGAGCGCGCCCAGCGACTTCTGGATGACCTCGTTGAGGTCGAGCGAGCGGCTCACTGCCTCGGTCACCGTGCGAAGAATCTGCAGGTGACGGATCAGCGACGTCGCGCCGCCTAGTCCGCGGTTGTTGACTCGGGCCATTGAAAGTTCGTCTCGGCTCCCCATTGCCTGTTTACGTCGAAGCGTTTCTCCGTACCAAGCAATCGAAGTGCCATGGCGCCCGAATCAATAATACCATGTATAACAACTATTTAGATTCAACCCCGAAGGTCCCTGGGAGGCGCGAGCGATACGCTCCCGACACACTGTCAGGTCAGACCGTGATGAAACTGCCGCGCGTGGGCAATCCGGCGCGCGATCGCCGGATGGGAGTAGAGGAAGAACTCCTCGAGGCGATGAGGGTCGCGCTCGGCCAGATTGAGGGTGGCCAGCCGCTCCATGGACCCGATGAAGGCGGGCGGGTCGGCGATCGTCTCGAGCGCGAACCGGTCGGCCTGCCACTCGACCCGGCGGGACCAGCCGTTGGCGACCGGTAACGCGGCAAGGCTCACGAGGACCAGGATCAGGCCGAAGAGCGGCAGTCCCGCGATATCTGCGGGGCCGGCGAGGCCGAGCCACCCCACGCCCCACCCCAGCGCGAGATCGGCGATCCAGAAGGTGACGAGGGTGAGCGCGCCCTGGACCAGGAGCCCGCGGCGGATGTCGCCGTGGAGCTGATGCGCCAGCTCGTGCGCGAGCACCGCCTCGATCTCCTCCGCGGTGAACTGGTCGAGCAGGGTGTCGAAGAGCAGGATTCGCCGGGTGCGGCCCAGGCCGGTCACCGCCGCGTTCGCGGTGCGGCTCTTGCGCGACTGGTCCACGACGAACACGCCGGTCACCGGCACCCCGACCCGGCGCGCGAGCGCGAGCAGTCGCGCGAGCAGGTCCCCGTCCGGGAGCGGGGTCAGGCGGTAGAAGAGCGGCACGAGCCAGATCGGGGCGACCAGGGCGAGGAGGGTATAGCCGGCGAGGAAGATGGCGGCGCCCCAGAGCCACCACCAGGGTGTCACGCGCAGCAGCGCATAGATGGCCAGCACCGCCAGCAGGCCCAGTGCCGCGCCGATCAGCGCCGCCTTCACCGCGTCCCAGAGCCAGCGCCGGAACGGCTGGTGCAGCAGCCCGAAGCGGCGCGGCAGCCAGTACCCGCCGAGCCAGTGCAGCGGGAGGGTCAGAAGGCGGTACGCGCCGGCGAGGACGAGCAGGACGATACCGAGCTCGAGCCACCAGATGCGTGGTCCATCGCGCCACCTGGTCGGCCAGATGCGCCGCCGCCCGCGTCGCGATGAGCGCGATCAGATAGGCGATCGAGAGGGCCAGTCCGAGCAGCGAGAGGGCGAGCTGGCGACGGTGGTAGACGCGCGCGCGGGCGCCGTCCTCGGGCGCCGGGGTCGGGGCCATGCCACGAGTGTCCCACCGTCGGCCCGGGCGGCCAACCGCCGCGGGCATTGTGCTACACTGGCGCCCAATTCTCACTCAGGGAGCCGCCATGTTCCAGTCCGTCGAGGACGTCCAGCAGCAGTTCAAGAATGCCCGCTACATCGCCAACCGTCGCATCTCGACCGTGGTCTTCCTCGCCGCGCGCATGGGCCGTCCCGTGCTCATCGAAGGACCGGCGGGCGTGGGCAAGACGGAGCTGGCCAAGACGCTCGCCGAGATGACCGGGCGGCACCTCATCCGCCTGCAGTGCTACGAGGGGCTCGACGAGGGCAAGGCGCTCTACGAGTGGAAGTACGCCAAGCAGCTGCTCTACACCCAGCTCCTGAAGGAGCGCATCGGCGAGCTGATCGCGGACGCCCCGTCGCTGCCCGACGCGGTCGCCCGCATCTCGGGCCAGGACGACGCCTTCTTCTCTCATCGCTTCCTGGCCCCGCGCCCGCTGCTGCAGGCGATCGAGTCCGCCGATCCGGTCGTGCTCCTGATCGACGAGATCGACAAGGCGGAGCCCGAGTTCGAGGCATTCCTGCTGGAAGTTCTCTCCGACTTCCAGGTCTCGGTGCCCGAGCTCGGCACGATCCGGGCCAAGAACATCCCGCTGGTCGTGCTCACGTCGAACAATGCGCGCGAGCTGTCCGACGGCCTCAAGCGCCGCTGCCTGCATCTCTTCATCGACTTTCCGCCCGCCGACGAGGAGCTCGCGATCATTCGGCTGAAGGTCCCGGAGGTCTCCGAGCGCCTGGCCCAGACGGTCGTCACCGCGGTGCAGCGCATCCGCGGGCTCGAGCTGCGCAAGGCGCCGTCCGTCTCCGAGAGCCTCGACTGGGCGCGCTCGCTCGTCATCCTGAACGCCGAAGCGCTCGACCGCGACCTGGTCGAGTCCACGCTCACGATGCTCGTCAAGCACGAGAAGGACCTCGAGCGGGTCAAGGGCGCGCTCGACAAGGTGCTGGCCGACCTGGGCTAGTCGCCCATGAGCGGGAGCCCATCCGGCCTCACCGAGTTTCGCGAGCTCTGGTTCCCGAGCCCGCGCATCCGGCTGCCGGAGCTGGGGCCGTCGGGTCCCGTGTTCATCGAAGGGGGGCGCTGCCTCTCGGGCGCGCTCGGCGAGTACACCAAGCTCTGGATCTCCGCGGCGGGACGCTGGCACTTCTACTACGTGCACCCGGCGCCGCGTGACTTTTACCTCGCGACCATGCCGGAGGCGGTACCGCATCTCCTGCACCCGGGCGAGATGACGGTGGAGACCTTCCGCCAGGGCCTCGCCTACAAGGTGGTGCTCGGCCTGCGCTGCGCCGAGGGGCCGGTGCGGGTGCTCCACCTGGTCGGCGACGTGACCGATGTGTCGCACGCGACGGAACGGGACGAAGACGCGCCCGCCGGCCCGCTCGGATGGAAGCTCGAGATGACGCATCTGATCTGCCACGGCTCCTTCCACGGCCTGATTCGCCTCGAGGACGGGCGCCTGCATCCCATCAGCCGGGACGGCGGCGAGGACGTCTTCAAGTCCTCCTGGGTCCACTTCACGCGATAAATGGACCAGCGAATCCTCGAGTTCATCGGCGACCTGCGGAGGGCCGAGATGCGCATCTCGCCCAGCGAGGCGCTCGACGCGCTCGCCGCCTCGACGGAGATCGGGCTGGAGAGCGGCGAGACGTTCAAGTCCGCGCTCGCCACCACGCTCGTCAAGGAGTCGCGCGACTACGCGACCTTCGACCGGATCTTCGACCTCTACTTCCTCGACCTCCAGGCGCTCGGCAGCGGCTCAAGAAGGCCCTCGGCCCGGAGGACCCGAGCATCCAGGAGATGCTCGACCGCCTGATGTCCGAAGAGGGCCTCGAGATCGACGAGCTCACCGAGCTGCTGATGCGGGGCGAGGGCAGCGACATGGAGATGGCCATCCGGCAGGAGGGCCAGACCGCCGGGCTCGAGCGTCTGATGTACTTCCTGCAGACCGGCTACTTCTCCCGCCGCATCTACGACAAGTTCGACTGGGAGGCGATCGAGCGCGACCTGTGCCGCATCATGCAGATGCTCGAGGCCAAGGGGATCGACCCGGGCATGCTCGCGCGCATCCGCAACTATCTCGACCTGCGCCTCGAGGCCTTCCGCAGCATGATCCGCCAGCACGTGGAGCGCGAGCTCGAGCGCCGCGCCATGCGCGCGGGCGAGCAGCTCACCCGCGAGGTCCTGACGGACAAGCCGCTCTTCGCGCTGTCCGCCGACGAGGTCGCGCAGATGAAGGCGGTGGTCGCCCGCCTCGCGCGCAAGATCAAGGACGCCCTCGCGATGCGCCAGCGCCAGGAGGAGAAGGGCCGGCTCGACTCGCGGCGCACCATCCGCAAGAGCCTGCAGTACGGCGGGATCCCGATGGAGATGCGCTTCCGGCGGCGGCATCGCGAGAAGCCCAAGCTGATCACGCTCTGCGACGTGTCCGACTCGGTGCGCAATGCCTCCCGCTTCATGCTCCAGCTCGTGTGGAGCCTGCAGGACTGCTTCTCCCGCGTCCGCTCCTACGTCTTCGTGTCGGAGATCGCCGAGGTCACCCAGGCCTTCAGCACGTACCCGGTGGACACCGCGATCGACTGGGCGCTCAAGTCCTCCTCGGTGGACTACCACTGCCGCTCCGATTTCGGCTATGCGTTCAACCGCTTCAGCCACACCGAGATCGAGTCGCTCGACCGCAAGACCACCGTGCTGATCCTGGGCGACGCGCGCAACAACTACAACGACCCCCAGGCGTGGGCCATCCGCCAGATCCGCGAGCGCGTGAAGGGCATCATCTGGCTGAACCCCGAGGGGCAATGGGGCTGGGGGATCGGCGACAGCGTGATGCCCCTGTACTCGCCGGCCTGCGACATCGTGAAGGAGTGCCGCACGGTGGGACAGCTCGTCCAGGTCGTCGATCATCTGGTTCACTCCTGGTGGCGTCGCGGGCGCTGATCGGGCTTCTCCTCCTGGTCGCCTCGCTCGGCGCGGGGCCGGGCTCCGCGCTCGGGGCGGATTGCGTCGCGCTGGACGATTTCTCTCAGGGCCGCGTCGGCGAGTTCCCTCCGGAGTGGAAACCGCGCAAGGATTCGGGCCGGCCGGTCTACTCCGTCCGGGAGGAGGACGGGCGCCGCTTCCTCCGCGCCATCGCCCGCCGCATCGGCATCCAGGCCGGCCGTGAGGTGAGCTGGAACCTCGAGGCCTATCCCATCCTGGCCTGGTCGTGGCGGCCCATCGAGTTCCCCACCGGCTCCGACGAGCGGAAATCGAGCACCAACGACAGCGCGCTGTCGGTGTACGCGGTCTTCCCGACCTCGTCGATCTCGGCGAAGACCGTCAAGTACGTCTGGAGCCGGGTGGTGCCGGCGGGCACCCATCTCACGTCGAGCGCGGGCAGCACCCAGGTGCGCGTCCTGCGATCCAGCTCCCAGGCGGGCCACTGGACCGACGAGCGGGTGAACGTCCTCGAGGACTACCAGAAGTACTTCGGGGTGAGCGAGGTCCCCAAGCCGGGCGGGATCGCGGTGCTCACCGACTCCGACGACACCAAGAGCAGCGCGCAGGGCGACTACGCCAACTTCCGCGTCTGCAAGTCGTGAGGCCCTCCGCGCGCCCGCCCCGGCGGTGACGCTCCTTCTCAAGCTGATCCTGGTGCCGGGGCTCATCGCCCTGGTCACGCTGGCCGGTCGCCGCTTCGGGCCCCGGCTCGGCGGCTGGCTGAACGCCCTGCCGATGGTGGCGGGGCCGGTGCTGTTCTTCCTGGCTCTCGAGCAGGGCGACGCGTTCGTGGCCAGAGCCGCGGAAGCCACGCTGGCCGGGCTGGCCGCGGTCGCCGCCTTCTCGGTGATCTACGCGTGGACCGCGGTGGCGCGGCCGTGGTGGGTGTGCGTGCTGGTGGGCTGGATCGCCTTCGCGCTCCTGACCGTCGCGCTGCAGGCGGTGACCTGGACGGCCGCCTCGGGGCTCGCGCTCGCGCTGGCCGCGTTCGCCATCGCGCCGTTCACGCTCCCGCCACTGCCCGACGCGCCGATCCCGCCTCCCGCGCCCGTCTGGGACCTGCCTCTGCGTATGGGCGCGTCGGTGGTGCTGGTGCTCGCGGTGACCGGCCTCGCCACGTGGCTCGGCCCGCGGCTCTCCGGCGCGATCACCCCGTTTCCGATCGCCACCACGATCCTGCTCGCGTTCACCCACGCGCAGCAGGGCGCGCCCGCCGCGGTGGGCTTCCTGCGGGCGTTCCTGCCCGCGATGTGGAGCTTCGGGTTCTTCTGCTTCGTGCTGGCGGTGGGCGTGGTGCCCCTCGGGCGGGACGTCGCCTTCGTGCTGGCGCTCGCCGTGCACCTCCTGGTGCAGGGCGCGGTGTGGCTGGGCCTCGGAGCGCTCGCTAGCCGGGGAAGCGCCAGACGCGGCCCTCGGCCGGCTCGTCGGTCAGCGTGAACTGCGGCAGCGCGAAGTCCGGCGCCAGGTCCTGGAAGACCACGCGCACCCGCTTGCCGATCGCCACGTTGGCCTCCGGCTCCGGCCGGAACTCGGGCGTCACCAGGTTCGCGATGACGCGCAGCGCCTCGTCGCTCGGTCGGCGCGCCGCGCTGCTCGTCGAGCTCGACCAGCACCACCGCGTAGGGCGTCCACTCCTTGAAGCCGGGCTGGATCGCGTGGTGCACGACCTCGTAGGAGTAGATGTGCCCGCGGCCGCTCACCTCGCTTCCAGCTCCCACTCGAGCGACATGCACCAGGGGCAGCCGTGGCTCGGCGGGTAGCGCATGAGCTCGCACGCCTTGCAGGCGCGCAGCGTCAGCTGGTGGCTCGTGCGCGCGAGCTTGAAGTGCTCGCGCCACTCCGAGTCGTTCTCCGGGATCACCAGGTTCATCCCGCGGTACTCGACGGAGGCCATCGCTAGTTCCGCATGATGAGGGCGGAGCCGGTCGGCGGCATCGCCCAGCCGAGATTCATGGTGACGCGCGCGTCTCGCACCTGGCGGCACTTGCCCGGCGAGTAGTCGTAGCTGTGCTTGCCGTCCTCCCAGCCCGGGCAGTAGTCGTCGACCTGGCCGCGGAGCTGGCGCACGTTCTCGATCACCATCGAGATGCCGTGGGTGTAGCCCTCGCAGAGGTGGCTGCCCGAGGTGTTGTTGGGCCGCTTGCCGCCGAGCTCGATGATGCCGCTCGAGACGTACTGTCCGCCCTCGCCCTTCTTGCAGAAGCCGTACTCCTCGAGCTGGAGCATGGTGGTGAAGGTGAAGGCGTCGTAGGAGCCGGTGACGTTCACGTCCTCCGGCGTGATGCCGGCCTGGCCGAACACGATGTCCTTGGCGTAGTAGCCCGCGACCCGGGTGATCGGCCCGTGGGCCCAGTGGAAGTCGGTGCGCGGCTTGTTGACCCGGCCCGCGACGCCCATGATGTAGACCGGCTTCCGGCGCAGGTCCCGCGCGCGCTCGGCGCTCGTGACGATCAGCGCGGTGGCGTTGTCGGTCTCGAGGCAGCAGTCGAGCAGGTGGAGCGGCTTGCAGATCCACCGGGAGCCGACCACGTCGTCCACCGTGACGCGCTCCTTGAGGAACGCCTTCGGGTTCTGCGAGGCGTGCTTGCTGTGGGCCACCCGCACGTGCGCCACCTGCTCCGACGTGGTGCCGTACTCGTACATGTGGCGCATGAAGGTCGGCGCGAAGTTCTGGCCCGCGCTGCGCATGCCGAACGGGCACCTGGGCCAGGTCGATGCCGCGCACCGGCTGGGCCGCGCGGGCCCCGGTGCCGCCGATGCGGAAGTCGGAGTAGCCGTTCATCGAGCGGAAGATCGCCACCGTGTGGCACATCCCGGCCTCGATGGCGCCCATCGCGAGGCCGATCAGGGCCTCGGTGGAGGAGCCGCCGCCGAAGACGTCCATGTAGAAGTTGAGCCGGATGCCGAGATCGGGCGCGACGAAGTTGGCGAAGACGGAGTCGCCGCTCTGGTAGGACATCATGCCGTCCACTCCGTCCTTGCCGAGCCCGGCGTCGCGCATGGCGTTGCGGACCGCCTCGACCGCCATCGCGCGGGTGCTCCGCGCGGACTGGCGGCTGTACTCGGTCTCTCCGACCCCGACGATGCAGTACTTGTCCTTGAGTGAGGGCATGGGATCCTCCGCGCCGGGACTTTACGCGAGCGCGGCGGGGGGCGTCAAGCCGGGGATCGCGAAGCGGCCGGCCGGGCGACGACGAGCACGAGCAGGGCGAGCGCGTTGAAGCCGGCCCCGAGCCACCACGCGAGCTGGTAGCTCCCGGCGCGGTCGTAGATGAAGCCGGCGGCCAGCGGGCCCCAGGCGGCCATCGAGCCGGCGAGCGCGAACAGGAGGCCGGCGATGCTCGCGGCGTGCTCGCGCCCGAAGTAGTCGGCGACCGCGGCGGGAAAGAGGGTCGAGCCGGCGCCGTAGGAGAACCCGAAGACGATCGCCGCCACGTAGAGCCCGGGCAGCTCGCGGGCGAGCGCGAAGGCGACGAACGCGGCGCTCTGCAGCGCGAGGGACACCGCGAGCGCGCCCCGCCGCCCGATCAGGTCGGACGCGCCCCCCATGAGCAGGCGGCCGATCAGGGCGGAGGCGCCGAGCGCGCTGACGAGGGTCGCGGCCAGCAGCGGCGGGACCCCGAGTCCCCGCGCCATCGGCACCAGGTGCACGAGCGGGACGAAGACCGGGATCCACGTCGCGCCGAACACCGCGAAGAGCAGCCAGAACGCGCGCGTCCGCATCGCCCGGCGGGCCGTCCAGTCCTCCGGGCGTGCCGCCCCCGCGCGGGGCGCGTCGCCGTCGGGGCCGAGACCGATCGTCTCGGGGTCGCGCCGCATGAGCACCGCGAGCCCGTTGAGCGCGAGCAGGACCGCGACGCCGAAGACGACGTAGGCCCATCGCCAGCCGAGCCGGCTCACCACCAGGTGGGCGACCGGCGGGAGCGCGAAGGTTCCGAGGCTGCCGCCCGCGCTGGCCAGCCCGATCGCGAGGCCGCGGCGCCGCGTGAACCACTTCGCCACCGTGGCGTTGCACGGCACGTAGGCGGTGGACATCCCCAGCGCGGCCACGAGGCCGTAGCACACGTAGGGCTGCCACAGCGCGGTGACGCGGCTCATCGCGATGAGCCCGAGCCCGAGCAGGACGCCCCCGATTGCGATGACCGCGCGCGGTCCCCAGCGATCGGTCAGCCGGCCCGAGACGAGGGCGAAGGCGGCGTAGCTGAACGCGTATAGCGAGAAGACCCCGGAAAGGCTGGCCCGGCTCCAGCCGAACTCCTCGATGAGGGCGGCGAAGAAGACGCCGAAGGCGTACTGGGTGCCGTACGCCATGAAGAGGATCAGGAAGGCGCCCGTCACCACGATCCAGCCGTGGAAGACGCGGGGTGGCCCTGGCCGAGCGCCGGGCCTAGCGCCGGGCATCGTCGCCGGGTCGCTCCCCGGATCGCTCCGTGTCCAGGATCGGGGGCAGCGAGCCGGTGGACTCGGTGCTCTCGACGCGAACGATGCGGTTGAGCCGTCCCACCGCGTCCCGGATGCGCCCGCCGGCGCGGCGGCAGGTGCGGGCCCATCCGCCTTCCTCGGTCTCCGCGGCCAGGCGCTCCTCCAGGAGCTGGCTGTAGCCCATGATGATCGCGAGCGGATTGTTGATCTCGTGGGCGGCCGCCTGGGCGAGCAGATTCACGGATCGGAGCGACGCGGCCTCCCGCCGTGCCTCCTCGCCCGCGAGCCGCTCGGCGGCGTCGCGGTAGATCACGATCTCGTAACTCCGGCCCCGGTACGCGACGGTGCGGCGCGAGCAGTCCACCGCGAGCGTCCGACCGGTCGCGGTCATGAACGGCACGCTCAGGGTCCGCGCCACCCCCGTCTCGCGCGCCTCGGGCGAGGGCTCCGCGCGGGCGGCGCCGCTCGCACCCCCCTCCGGCCAGAACTGGCGGGAGTCGCGCCCCAGCATCGCGTCCCGCGCGAAGCCGGAGAGCTCGCAGTCCGCGCGATTGCAGTCGAGGATGCGCTGGCTCTCCGCGTCCACGATGCGCACCGCGTCGGTGGCGTCGTCGAGGACGGCGCGGAAGCGCTCGCGCTCCTGGGCGAGCATCCGCCGCTCGACGATGCTCTGCATGAGCAGCGCGAGCATCGGAAGTCCGCCCACCGTCAGCAGGAGATAGGACGGCCAGACGCGCGCGAACAGGGTCCGGCCGGGCTCGCCCAGCAGCCCGAAGCCGGCGAAGGTGATGAAGAATGTCCCCACCGCGAGCGCGAAGGCGTGGTGGAGCCGCACCCGCTCGGTCCCTCCCGCCCAGCGGTGCGCCAGCCCGGCCGCCACCGCCACCGAGATGATGACGACCAGGCCCGCCCCCGCGCCGGAACCGCCCATGTAGATCCGGTAGGCCGCGGCGGCCAGCCCCGCGATGAGCGCAGGTCCCCAGCCCTCGAAGAGGCCGATGAGGGCGATCGGGATCGCGCGCCCGTCGACGAAGACGCCCTCGCGGGTCTCGATGCGGGAGATCATGAGGATCACCGCGATGGCGCCCCAGACCAGGCCGAGCGTGACCCTCCAGAAGGGCCGCCGGCGCGGGTCGTCGGGAGCGAACCAACCGTAGGCCAGCGAGTAGAAGAGGACGCCCGAGACGACGATGCCCGTCGCCTCGAGCAGGTGGTGATAGTCCATCAGCTCCGGCCGGCGGCCGCCCGCCCGATGGGGCGAGGCAACAGCTCGCGCAGGTACTTCCCGGTGTAGGACGCGCCGACCTGCGCGATCTGCTCGGGCGTGCCCTCCGCCACGAGCTCGCCGCCGGCCGCGCCGGCCTCGGGGCCGAGGTCCATCACCCAGTCCGCGGTCTTGATCACGTCGAGGTGGTGCTCGACCACCAGCACGGTGTTCCCCGCGTCCACGAGGCGGTTGAGGACCAGGAGCAGCTTGCTTCACGTCGTCGAGATGGAGCCCGGTGGTGGGCTCGTCGAGGATGAAGAGGTGGTCGGTGGTCGGGCCGCGCGGAGAGCTCCGCCGCGATCTTGAGCCGCTGGGCCTCGCCGCCCGACAGCTTGGTCGCGGGCTGGCCCAGGCGCAGGTAGCCGAGCCCGACTTCCTGCAGCACCTTGAGCCGCCGCTGCAGCACCGGCTGCGGAGGCGAAGAAGTCCACCGCCTCGTCCACCGTCTGCTGCAGGACCTGGCTGATGTCCCGGCTCTTGTAGGTCGACCTGGAGCACGTCGGCGCGATAGCGGCGGCCCTCGCACTCCTGGCAGGTCACGTACACGTCCTCGACGAAGTACATCTCGAGCTTCTGGAAGCCGTCGCCCTCGCACGTCTCGCAGCGACCGCCGGGCACGTTGAACGAGAAGGCGCCGGGACCGAGGCCGAGCGCCTGCGGCTCGCGGCAGGCCCGCGAAGAGCCGCCGGATCTCGTCGAAGGCCTTCACGTACGTGACCGGATTGGAGCGCGGCGTGCGGCCGATCGGCTCCTGGTCGATGAGGCGGACGCCCTTGAGGTGCTGAGGCCCCGCAGCTCGTCGTGCTCCCCCGCGACCCCGAAGTCCACCTTGAAGTGCCGGGCCACCGCCGCGGTAGAGCGTGTCGTGGACGAGGGTGGACTTCCCGGAGCCGGATACGCCGGTCACGCAGGTGAGGGTGTGCAGCGGGATCCGGACCGTGACGTCCTTCAGGTTGTTCGCGCGCGCGCCCGCGAGGACGAGGGAGCGGCGGCCCTCGCGGCGCGCGAGCGGCAGGGGGATCGTCTCGCGGCCGCTCAGGTAGCGCGCGGTCAGCGAGCGCGGATCGCTTGCGGAAGTCGGCCTGGGTGCCCGCGAAGACCATGGCGCCGCCGCGCTCGCCCGAGCCCGGCCCCATCTCGATCACGTAGTCCGCCGCCTCGATCAGCGCAGCGATCGTGCTCGACGATCACCACCGTGTTGCCGCCGGAGGCGAGCTCCCGGCACAGCTCGGCCAGGCGGGTGGTATCCCGCGCGTGAAGCCCGATGGACGGCTCGTCGAGCACGTAGAGCGTGCCGATGAGCTGGGCCCCGAGCTGGTTGGCGAGGTTGATCCGCTGCGCCTCCCCGCCGGACAGCGTGCGGGTCTGCCGACCGAGCGTGAGGTAGCCGAGGCCCACGCGGAGCAGGAAGGAGAGCTTGGCCCGCAGCATCTTGCAGCACGTCGCGCGCGACCGCCGCCTCCCAGCGGGAGAGCGGCAGCGTCGTCGAAGAGCGCGTCCAGGTCCTCGACGGTCTGGTCGCCGAGCTCGGCGATGCTGGCGCCGCCCACGCGGACGGCGAGCGCCTCGGGCCGCAGGCGCCGGCCCTCGCAGCGCGGGCACGGCGACTGGCTCCGGTAGCGCGAGAGGAAGACGCGGACGTGGAGCTTGTAGCGGTACGACTCCACCTCCTCGAAGAAGCCGCTGGATGCCGGTGAAGCCCGCCGCCGCCGTCGTAGACCCATTGCCGGTCCGCGGCGGAGAGCTCCGCGTACGGACGGCTCACGTCCACGCCGCGCTTCTTGGCCGCCTTGAGGAGCTGCTTCTGGTACCAGCGGCCCGAGGGATGCGACCAGGGCTCGACCGCGCCCTCGGCCAGGCTCTGGGTCGGATCCGGGCACCACGCGGGCCTCGTCGTAGCGCAGGATGTTGCCGAAGCCCTTGCACTCCGGGCAGGCGCCGAGCGGGTGGTTGAACGAGAAGAGCAGCGGCCGCGGCCGCGCCAGCGCCACCCCGCAGGCCGGACAGCGGAACTCGCGGCTCACCGGCGACGACGCCGCGGCCGAGCGATCTCGACGCTCGCCCGGCCCTCGCCCTCGGCGAGCGCGGCCTCCAGCGAGTCGGTGATGCGGCGCCGGCGTCCGGGCCGACCACCACGCGATCGAGCACCACGCGTCAGGCGCTCGCCGGGCCCGGTCGGCGGGCACGCCGTCGGGGCGGCCGGTCGCCTCGGCGAGGTCGACGACGGTGTCCCGCCGACCTTGACCCGGGCGAAGCCGCGCTGGAGCAGGGCGGTGAACAGGGCGCGCGGCTCGCGGCCCGTCGCGCGGCGGCGAGCGGGAAGCAGACCAGGGCGCGCGCTCCCGGGTGGTCGCGCAGGAGGCGCGTCGGCCACCTGGTCCGCCGAGTCGCTCCGCCCCTCCGCGCCGCAGGTCGGGCAGTGCACGCGGCCGATCTTGCGCGAAGAGCAGGCGCAGGTAGTCGTGCAGCTCGGTGGCGGTGCCCACCGTGGAGCGCGCGGTGCGCACCGGGTTCTTCTGCTCGAGCGCGATGGCGGGCCGGATGTGCTCGATGCGGTCCACGTCGGGCCGGTCGAGCGCGCTCGAGGAACATGCGCGCGTAGGTGGAGAGCGACTCGATGTAGCGCCACTGGCCCTCGGCGAAGAGGGTGTCGAAGGCCAGCGAGGACTTGCCCGATCCCGACACCCCGGTGATCACGGTGACGCGGTCGTGGGGGATGTCGACCGAGACGTTCTTCAGGTTGTTCTGCCGGGCTCCCTCGATCCGGAGCCAGAGGGGCTGCGCCATTCGAGCGATCCTCCTGAGATGGGGAGTCTACGCGACGGCCCGGGAGCCTTCAATAGCGCGACGCGCCGCGCGGGCGTGCGTGGCGCTTGACACGCGCCGCGCGAGCCGGTACTCTCCTGTTCCGTAATGAGAACCATTCCTAAAAAGGCGGCTCGGCCCGCGTCGGAGGGCGCCGAGACTGCGCTCCGCGCCCGCGGCCTCCGGCTCACCGGGCCCCGCCGGGTCGTCCTCGACGTCGTGCGCGGCACCGACTCGCACCCCACCGCGGAGTGGGTCCACCAGATGGTCCGCCGCCGGCTGCCCCGCGTGAGCCTCGGCACCGTGTACCGCAATCTCCGCCTGCTGGTCGCCGAGGGGCTCGTGAAGGAGCTGCCCGGGCCCGCACGCGCGCTTCGACGGCAACCTGAGCGAGCACCACCACTTCACCTGCCTCGAGCTGCGGGCGGATCAGCGACGTCGCCGGCGCCGAGCACCGATCCGCACTCGCGCGCCCTCTGTCGGGCGGGTGGCCGCCCAGAGCGGGGGGAGTGTCACGCACCATCGCATCGAGTTCTACGGCCGCTGTTCCGAGTGCCAGCGCCGCGCCGGTGGTCGGGCGCGGAGCCGGCGCGCGACGCCGTAGCTCGGCGGGCCGCCGCCCCCGAGCCGCCGCCACCATCAACCGAAAGGAGGATTCACCATGGCAGGGAAGCCTCTGAAGGGCAGCAAGAGCCACGAGAACCTGAAGGAAGCCTTCGCGGGCGAGTCGCAGGCCAACCGCCGGTACCTGTACTTCGCGCGGGTCGCCGACATCGAGGGCTTCCCGGACGTGGCGGGACTGTTCAAGGACACCGCCGACGCCGAGACCGGCCACGCCTTCGGCCACCTCGACTTCCTGAAGGAAGTGGGCGACCCGGCCACCGGCGAGCCGATCGGCAAGACCGAGAAGAACCTCAAGGCCTCCGTCGCGGGCGAGACCTACGAGTACACCCAGATGTACCCGGGCATGGCCAAGACCGCGCGCGACGAGGGCTTCGCCGAGCTCGCCGAGTGGTTCGAGACGCTCGCCAAGGCCGAGAAGTCGCACGCCGGCCGCTTCACCAAGGGCCTCAACCAGGTCGCGGGCAAGGAGCCGGCCGACGCCATCTAGCCGGGCCCTCGACGGGACTCGGGCCGGGCGCCGGGGCGGGAGCCGGCGCCCGGCTCTCGCCCTCGCGCCATCCCCGCTCGTGAGAGGACGATGACACTCGACATTCGCGTCCCGGAGTTCTGGCAGCTCGATCGCGTGGACACCGAGCTGCGCCGGGTCTACGACATCTGCGCGGGCTGCCGCCGCTGCCTGCCGCTCTGCCCCTCGTTCCGGGTCCTGTTCGATCGGCTCGACGTGGACGCGGTGGACGGCGACGTCGAGAAGCTGCCCGCGGCGGACGTCAAGGAAGTCGTCGATCTCTGCTACCAGTGCAAGCTCTGCTACAACCACTGCCCCTACACGCCGCCCCACCGCTGGGAGGTCGACTTCCCGCGCCTCATGCTGCGCGCCCGCTCCGCGGAGGCGCGCGCCCACGGCGTGACCCTGCAGGACCGCTTCCTCGGCAACACCGAGCTGGTCGGGCGCATCGGCAGTCTCACCGCGCCGGTCTCCAACTGGATGAACGCGGTGTGGGTGAACCGCAAGTTCATGGAGAAGGCGGTCGGCATCCACGCCCGGCGCAACCTGCCGCCCTTCCACCGCGAGACGTTCTCCCGCTGGTTCGACCAGCGGAAGGCGCCCGCCGCACCGACCGGGCCGGCGCGCGACCGCGTCGCCCTGTTCACCACGTGCTCGGTGGAGTACAACGACCCCGCCACCGGCAAGGCCGCGGTGGCGGTGCTCGAGAAGAACGGGGTGGACGTGGCGCTGCCCGCCCAGCGCTGCTGCGGCATGCCCTACCTCGACGGGGGCGCGGTGACGGAGGCCAAGCGGCTGATCGCGGCGAACGTCAAGAGCCTCGCGGAGCAGGTCCGGCTCGGACGGGAGATCGTGGTGCCGGGCCCGACGTGCTCCTACATGCTCAAGCAGGAATACCCGTGGCTCGACGGCTCGGAGGACGCCAACCTGGTCGCCGCGCACACGCGGGACCTCTTCGAGTACCTCGCCGGGCTGCACGAGAAGGGCCGGCTCGACACGACGTTCCCGAACGCGCCGGGCACCATCGCCTACCAGCTGCCGTGCCACCTCAAGGCCCAGAACATGGGCACCCGCTCCGCCGACGTGCTGCGCCTGACCGGCGCCCCGGTCGAGGTGATCGAGCGCTGCTCGGCGGTGGACGGCACCTGGGGCATGAAGACGGAGTACTTCGAGCTGTCCATGAAGCTGGCCGAGCCCCTGTTCCGCGACGTCGAGGCGGCCAAGCCCGACCGGGTCGCCACCGACTGCCCGCTCGCCGCGCTGCAGATCCACCAGGGCACCGGGCGGACCGCGCGGCACCCCATCCAGATCCTGGCCGAGGCCTACGGCCTCGATCCGGAGCGCCCGGCGTGACGGCCCCGATCCGCCTCGCCGACGTCATCAACTTCTTCGAGTACGAGAAGGTGCGCGAGGACCGGCGGCGCCGGGTGATCGCGCTGAAGGAGAAGCGGCGGGTCGAGGTGGGCCCCTACCTCTCGTTCGTCTTCGAGAACCGGGCGACGCTCCTGTTCCAGATCCAGGAGATGTGTCGCGCGGAGCGCATCATCGACGACGCGCGGGTGCAGGAGGAGATCGACGTCTACAGCGCGCTGCTCCCCCGGCCGGGCGAGCTCTCGGCCACGCTGTTCATCGAGATCGCCGACAAGGACCAGATCAAGCCGGTGCTGGACCGCTTCATGGGCATCGACACCGGCGATCACGTGTGGATGGAGATGACGGGCGGGCTGCGGGTGCCCGGCGTCTTCGAGGCGGGTCACTCCGACGAGGAGAAGGGGAAGCTCGCCGCGGTGCACTTCGTGCGCTTCGCGTTCTCCCACGAGGCGGTTCAGGCCTTCCGGACCGCTCCGGTGGACCTGGTGACCGATCACCCCGCCGCGCGCGCGCGCGCCCGCCTGTCGGACGAGACCAAGGCCGAGCTGCTGACCGACCTCGGCCCCTGACGGGCGCGCGGCGCGGGCGGGGTCTACTTCATGATCTCGAACCAGAGATAGTAGACCAGGGTCAGGATCACGCCGAACCAGAGGGTGCCCTTCACGGTGGCGAGCGGCTTGGCCGCGCCCTTGCCCGGCGTGCCCACCAGCGCGTTGATCTCGACCAGCACCATGATCGCCAGCGCCACGACCCAGAAGACCAGCCCCGACTTGCCGACGGTCAGGGTGCCGAAGTGGTTGGCCGCGCCCATGAAGAAGAGCATCGGGAAGGACAGCACGACGTTGGTGCGGGAGGCCAGGCCGCCCCGCGCTCCCGCCGCGGCCGCCGCCGGGTTGGCCGGCTTTCCCGCCGCGGTGTCGAGCGCGTTCTGGATCACGATCTTGTTGCGCGGCCAGATCACGAACCACACGTTGGCCCACATGATCGATCCCAGGAGCCCCCCCAGCAGGATCTTCCAGGTGCCCGGGTCGTTGATGCCCCGGAGCCCGAGCCAGTAGTGAAGCAGGTAAAGCCAGCCGGAGAGGAACGTGATCATCGCGCCCCACCGGAACCACCACATCACGCGGGGCAACAGCTTCTGCTGCGCGCCCGAGCGCACTCCCGGCTCGGTCTCGGCGAAGAAGGGGACCTGGGCGAAGTTGAAGTAGTACAGGAGCCCGATCCAGGTGATGCCCGCCAGGAAGTGAATCCAGCGCAAGAGGAACAGCCAGCCCTCGGAGCTCATCAGTGCCATCGCTACCCTCCCGGGAAAGACCGCGGATCAGTCACTGCATCGAGCCCTCAGCCTAGTCAGGCGTCGTCCTTGTCGTCGTCCTTTTCCTCGTCGTCGTCCTCCTCGTCGTCGTCGAGGTCATCGTCGAGATCGTCGTCGTCGAAATCGTCGTCGTCGTCGAAGTCATCGTCCTCGTCATCGAGGTCGTCGTCATCCGCGTCGTCGTCCGCGTCCTCCTTGTCCTCGTCCTCGTCGTCGGGCGCGAGCAGCGGCACCTGCTCTTCTTCGATCCACGGGTGATTGCCGAGGCTGGCCATGTAAAGCTCCTCCCGAGTAAGGCCTTTGCGCTGGGCGGGATTATAGCAAAGGGGTCTTGAGTGTCCACGCCATTTTGCCCATTTCGCCGGACTTATCCACTTATCCCCACTCATCCACAACACGAGATTTGCACGCGCTGATGCGGCTCCGCGGCCGCCTCGATGCGGGCGCGCAGCGCTGGCGCGGGCCGGCGAGCATCACCCTCGCGATTCCCTATCAAAGGGGGCGATTCGCGCGCGACCGCGTCCGCGCCCGCATTTCTAGAGGGCGCCTCCGTACTTGACGGCCCCTTCTCGCACCGCCTACGATCCGACCGGACCGTTGTGAGCACCCACGAGGAGAATAGAGAACGATGCCGTTGTTCGCAGTCGAGCGTGATCTGAGTCAGGTACCCCCCGAATATTTCCGCTCCAATCTTCCGGGCCTGGTGACCGCGTGTGCGCGGCTGCAGGGCCTCGGCAAGAAGGTGCGCTACATCAGCAGCGCGGTGTTCCCCGCCGAGGCCCGTGGTCTCTGCCTGTTCGGCGCGGAACAGTCCCAGTGGATCCGCGAGGCGAACGAGGCGGCCCGGCTGCCCTACTCGCGGATCTACGCGGTCCTCGATCTCACGCCCACCGGCGTCCGGCGTGACCTCTCGCGTGGCCGCTGGCCGACCCGCGTCGAGCCCACCGTGACAGTGGCGCGCAAGGGGACCAACGGAGGAGCCCCGACCGGCGCGGGCGCGCGGGTGGCCGACCAGACGGCCCGGTGGGCGGACGAGGCGCACGAGCTGGTGCAGGTCCTGGGCGGCTGGCTGGAAGACGCGGGACACCTGCAGGCCGACATGAGCGCGCTCGAGACCGAGCGGAACGCGCTCGCCGAGGAAGTGCGGCGACTCCGGGAGGACAACGAGGGGCTGCGCGGAGAGCGCGATAACCTGTCCGACGCGCTCCAGGCACTCGCGGCCCAGGCCACCCGTGCGGTCGAGGCGGCCCTGCACCGCATCAGCGGGCGGCAATGAGCGCGACCCTCACCGGGCGCGGTCGGATCCTGGTGGTAGATGATGACGCGCGAGAACGGCAGGAAACCTCGCGCGTCCTCGGAGAAGCCGGCTACGCGGTGGATACCGCCGCCACGAAGGCGGACGTGGTCGCCCTGCTGGCCCGCCACGGCTACGATCTCGTGCTCGCCGACCTCAACATGCCCCAGCTCAACGGGCCCGCGTTGTACGAGCTCCTGAAGACCTCCGGCCGGCTGGCTCCGCCGGTGATCTTCCGGATCCAGCGCGGGTACACGCCTCAGTACGCGAACTTCCTCATGCGGCTCGCCGCGCCGGTGCTCATGAAGCCCGCGCCGGCGGCCGATCTCCGCCTCGCGGTCGAGCGCCAGCTCCCGCCGACTCCCGCCTCGCCGCACGCCGCGCCCTCCCTCGCGTCCTGATCCGCCCGGTTTCCGGCACAATTCCGGGCGGGCTCGGGGAGGCGTGATAGAATCCCTGCCTGCAACTTGCTGATCTGATTACCAAGGCGGCGTAGCTCAGGTGGCAGAGCAGGGGTCTCATAAGCCCCGTGTCGGAGGTTCGAGTCCTCCCGCCGCCACCACTTCAACTACGGCTTGCGGTTCAGCAGGCGCTCCCGCTCCTCCCACTGCTGTTCGGTCCGACGCAGGCGCCGCCGCTCCGTGACGGTGTGCACGACGCCGACCAAGGCGGTGAAGACCACGGCCGCGAGTCCGACGAGAGCCAGGGTCACGGGCGCGCGATCCGCAGCGTGGGGTCCATGACCGCATCCTATCGCACCGGGTAAATCATCGCCAAATAAGCAGGCCCTCGGTTGAAGTCGGTCCGGCCGTCCGATAAACTGATTCCCCGTGACCCAGACCGCGGCCCGCCTGCGAGCCCCAAGGGAGAGAAGACGACATGAGTGACCATATCCTGGTGGAGCAGGACGGGCCCGTCGCCACCGTCGTGTTCAACCGGCCCAAGATGCGCAACGCGATCAGCCTGGCCATGTGGTCGGAGATCGCCGCGGTGACCGACCGCCTCTCCAAGGACGACACGGTGCGCGCCATCGTCTACCGCGGCGCGGGCACCGACGCCTTCGCCTCCGGGGCAGACATCTCCGAGTTCCAGGAGAACCGCAAGGACACCGCGACCGCGCTCAACTACAACCAGCAGACCGAGGCCGCCTACTCCTCTATCCGGGTGTGCCCGAAGCCCACGGTGGCGATGGTCTTCGGTTATTGCATGGGTGGCGCCATGGCGCTCGCGATGGCGGCGGATTTCCGCTTCGCGGCGGCCGGCTCGAAGTTCGGCATCCCGGCCGCGCGGCTCAGCATCATCTACGGGCTCGATCCGGTGCATCAGCTCGTGGACCTGGTCGGGCCGGCCTACGCCAAGGACATCCTCTACTCGGCCCGCACCGTGGAGGCGGAGGAGGCGCTCCGCATCGGCTTCATCCAGCGCCTGGTCCCCGCCGCCGAGCTCGAGGCCTACACCTACGACTACCTGAAGAAGGTCGCGGCCAACGCGCCGCTCTCGGTGCGGGGAACCAAGGCCCAGGTGCAGGCCATCTTCGAGGGCATCACCGACGCCCATCGCGAGAACCTCCGCTCCCTGGGCATCACGACGTTCGACAGCGAGGACTACAAGGAAGGCACGCGGGCCTTCCTCGAGAAGCGGGCGCCCCGGTTCCAGGGGCGGTAGCGCTCTGCGCGTCACCGTCCTCTCGTCGACCCCTCTCAATCCTCTCGAGGGGAGCGGGACCTTCGTCGGCATCGCGGGGCTGGCGCAAGGGCTCGCCCAGCTCGGGCACCAGGTCACCCTGCGCCCGCTCGGGCGCCGCACCGGGTTTCACACCCTCGACCGATGGCTCTACAACGCGGCCGTCGCCCTGCGGCCGCCGCGCGAGGCCGATCTCGTGCTCGGGGTGGATCTCGACGGCTTCCTGTGGGCGCGTCGGCGCGCGCTGCCGTTCGTGGCGAGCCTCAAGGGCATCATCGCCGACGAGCTGCGGAACGAGCGCGGGCTGGGTGCGCGATCCTGCTCTCGGCTGCAGGCGCGCTGGGAGCGTCGCAACGTCGCACCGCGCCGACCTCGTCGTCGTGACGAGCCGCTACTCGGCCGAGGTGGCCGCGGCGCGAGTACGGCGTGCCTGCCGAGCGCCTGGCGGTCGTGCCCGAGCCGATCGACCTCGAGGTCTGGGACGACCAGTTCTGGCGTGCGCCGCGGCGGCCCCGTCACGGCCCGGTGGTGCTGTGCGTCGCCCGCATGTACCCGCGCAAGCGCCTCGCCGATCTCCTGCACGCCGCCGCGCTCCTGCGCACGCGCGTGCCCGGGGTGCAGGTGCGCATCGTCGGCCGCGGTCCGGAGTGGGACGCCCTCGATCGCCTGCACGCGGAGCTGGGGCTGGGCGACGCGGTCGTCCTCCTGGGCGACGTGACCCGCGAGCGCGCTCGCCGAGGAGTACGTCGAACGCCGACGTCTTCTGCCTGCCCTCGGTGCAGGAGGGGTTCGGCATCGTGTTCCTCGAGGCGATGGCCGCCGGGCTGCCGGTGGTGGCGTGCCGCGCCGCAGCGGTGCCCGAGGTCGTGCTCGACGGCGCGACCGGGCTGCTGGTCGCCGCCGCGCGATCCGGGCGCGCTCGCGGAGACGCTCGAGCGGCTGATCCGCGAGCCCGCGCTGGCCCGACGCCTGGGCGCAGGAGGGCCGCCGCCGCGTCGCTGGGGTTCACGCCGCGCGCGTCGTCGCGGAGCGCTTCCTGAGCGCGGTACACTCCACGCAGGACCGGCAGCGCCAGCAGGCACGAGGAGGCGTGACGGCCGCCATGGTGTACGCGACCCGGAAGTTCACGTTCTCGGCGGGCCATCGCTACGGCGGCCCGAGTGGAGCGCGGAGGAGAACGCGCGGGTGTTCGGCTCCCTCACGGTGTCGCACGGGCACAACTACGCGCTCGAGGTGACGATCCGCGGGCGAGTCGACCCGCGCACGGGCATGGTGATGGACCTGGCCGAGCTCAAGCGCGTGGTCGGCGATGCGGTGGTGTCCCGCTTCGATCACGCGGATCTCAACCTGGACCCGCTCTTCCCGCCCGGCACGATCCCCACCACCGAGAACCTCGTCCGCGTGATCTGGGACCTGCTCGGCCCCAAGCTCGGCGCCGATCGCCTGCATCGCCTGCGGCTCTGGGAGGACCCCACCTTCTACGTGGAGTACCTCGGCGGGTGAGCGCCTTCGCGGTCACCCGCGCGCTATCACTTCAGCGCCGCCCACCAGCTCGCCAATCCCGCCCTCTCCGACGAGGAGAACGCGCGATCTACGGCCAGTGCTTCCGCCAGCACGGGCACAACTACGGGCTCGAGGTGACGGTGGCTGGCGCGCTCGACCCCGCCACCGGCATGTCGGTCGATCTGGGCGTGGTGGACGCGGCGGTGAAGTCCGCGGTGCTGGACCGCGTGGACCACTACGACCTGTCCGCCACCGTGCCCGCGCTCGACGGGCGTGATCACCACCGGCGAGAACCTGGCCCGCGTGTTCTAGCGAATGGATCGAGGCGGCGCTGCCCCCGGGCGTGCTCCGGCGCGTGGCGCTGGTGGAGACCGCCAACAACGTGTTCGAGTACTCCGGCGAGACCCACGCCGACGAGGTGATCCCCCGATGATCGAGCGGCTCGATCCACGACCTCCTGAAGGAGATCGGCGAGGACCCGACCCGCGAGGGCCTCGAGAAGACACCGGTCCGCGTGGCCAAGGCGTGGGAGTACCTCACCTCCGGCTACAAGCAGGACGTGCACGCGGTGCTGAACGAGGCGCTCTTCACCGAGGAATACGACGAGATGGTGGTGGTGAAGGACATCGACTTCTATTCCCTGTGCGAGCATCACCTCCTCCCATTCTTTGGCAAGTGCCACATCGCGTACATGCCGTCGCGCAAGATCGTGGGGCTGTCGAAGCTGCCGCGGCTCGTGGAGATGTTCGCGCGCCGGCTTCAGGTGCAGGAGCGGCTCACCACTCAGATCGCCCACACGCTCAACGACGTGCTGCAGCCGCGCGGGGTCGCGGTGGTCGTGGAGGCGCTGCACATGTGCATGCTGATGCGGGGCGTGGAGAAGCAGAACTCCAAGGCGGTGACGTCCGCGATGCTCGGCGCCTTCCGCGAGAACGCGGAGACCCGCGCCGAGTTCATGGAGCTGATCCGGTCGCGCGGGGGGCTGGTCATTTGAAGCTCGCGGGCCAGGTCGCCGTCGTCACCGGGGCCGGCCGCGGCATCGGGCGGGCGGTCGCGGTGCGCCTGGCGCGCGAGGGCGCCGCGGTGGCGCTGGCCGCGCGCTCCGCGCCGCGAGCTCGACGGCGTGGCGCGCGAGATCGCCCAGGCCGGCGGACGGGTCCTCAGCGTCCCGACCGACGTGCGACAGGAGGCGCGCGGTCGAGGCCCTCGCGCGGCGGGCGCTCGCCGAGTGGGGGCGGGTGGACGCGCTGGTGAACGCGGCCGGCCTTGCCACCTTCGCGCCGGTGACGGACTCCAAGCTGGACGACTGGGACCAGATGCTGGCGGTGAACCTCCGCGGCGCGGTGCTGTGCTGCCGGGCGGTCCTGCCCGCCATGATCGCTCAGCACCGGGGCACCATCATCAACGTGGGCTCGGTGGTGACCAGCCGGACGCTCACCGGGAGCGCCGCCTACACCGCGTCGAAATACGCACTGCTCGGCTTCTCCCGGGTGCTGGCCGAGGAGATGCGGGCCCACGGGGTCCGGGTCGGAGTGCTCTCGGCCGGCGCCACCGACACCCCCCTCTGGGACGCCATGCCCGCGGCGCCCGCCCGGGAACGCATGCTGCGCCCGGACCAGGTGGCGGAAGCCGCCCTGCTGATGGCCTCCCTGGACCCCAACGCCACCCTGGAGGAGCTGACCCTGCTGCCCGCGGGCGGCATCCTCTGAGCGCGGGCGGTCTCCCCCGGCAAGGGCCCGACCCTTCTGCTATAATGAGCCCGCAGTCTGATACCCCGCGCCTGCGGGGAAACCCAAGGAGGCACGAATGCTCACGTTGACTGAGACGGCCGCCAAGAAGATCTCGGATTTGCGGCTCGAAGAGGGTAAGCCCGAGTGGGGCCTGCGGATCCGCGTCGTCGGCGGTGGCTGCTCCGGCATGTCGTACGAGCTCGGGTGGGACGACACCCCGGTCGAGGGCGACAATGTGGTCGAGTCGAACGGCGTGAAGGTGTTCGTGGATTCCCACAGCACGCCGTATCTCCAGGGCAGCGAGATCGACTACGTGGACAACAACATGCTGGGCGCCGGGTTCGCCATCAAGAACCCGAACGTGAAGTCGTCCTGCGGCTGCGGCTCGTCGCACCAGTTCTAGTCGACCGGCCAGAGCCCAGGCCCGCTCGATGAAGGTCCAGGTCCGGCTGTTCGCCCGCTACCGCGAGGAGGCGGGCCGCGATCAACTGGACCTGGAGCTCGCCGACGGGGGGACCGTCGAGCGCGCCTGGGAAGCGGTCACCCGCCAGTATCCCGTCCTCGTTCCGTACCGCCCGTACACCCTCTTCGCCCTGCGCAACGACTACGTCGGCGCCGATCACCCGCTCGGGGACGGCGACGAGCTCTGCTTGTTTCCGCCGGTGAGCGGCGGCGCGGTCGAGCCCGGGCCGGACTGGATCGAGGTCACCACCAGGCCGCTTTCGGAGCGCGCGGTCGCGCAGGCGGTGGAGCATCCGGGGGCCGGGGCGGTGGCCCTGTTCTCGGGCGTGGTGCGGGACCAGACCGGAGGGCGCCGGGTGAAGTTTCTCGAGTACGAGGCGCACGGGGCGATGGCGCTGGCCAAGATGCGCGAGATCGGCGGCGCCATCCGCAGCCGCTGGCCCGCCATCACCCGGATCGCCCTGGTGCACCGCATCGGCCGCCTGGAGATCGGCGAGTCGAGCGTGATGATCGCGGTGTCCTCGCCCCATCGTGCGCAGGCCTTCGAGGCGTGCCGCTTCGCCATCGACACGCTGAAGGAGACGGTGCCGATCTGGAAGAAGGAGCACTTCGAGGACGGCGAGGTCTGGGTGGGGCCGCAATCTGGATAGCCTGGTCGCTCGAGTCGAAGACACCATTCGCCGTCACGGGATGCTCCGTGGCGGCGAAATCGTCTTGGTCGCCGTCTCGGGCGGCTCCGACTCGGTCGCTCTCCTCGATGTCCTCTGCGCCCTGCGGGAATCCCTGGCCCTCACCCTGACCGTCCTCCACGTGCATCACGGCCTGCGTCCCGAGGCCGACGCGGAGGCCGACGGCGTGCGGCGCCTCGCCGAGAGTCTGGGCGTGCCCTGCCGCGTCGAGCGCGTCACGGTGCGCCGGGCGTCGCCGTGGGACGGGCTCGAGGCGGAGAGCCGGCGCGCCCGTCACGCCGCACTCGAGCGCGTGGCCCGGGAGATCGGCGCCACGCGCGTCGCCACCGGGCACAGCGCCGACGACCAGGCCGAGACCGTGCTGATGCGCCTCCTGCAGGGCGCGGGCCCACGCGGGCTGGGTGGCATCGCGCCGGCGCGCGGGCTCCTGATCCGGCCTCTGATCGAGACGCGGCGGTCTGCCATCGAGGCGCACCTGCGCAGCCGCGGGCTCGCCTGGGTGGAGGACCCGAGTAATCGCGACCCGCGCTTCCTCCGCAATCGCATTCGTCACGACCTGCTGCCCTTCATGGCCGAGCTCGCCGGAGCGCCGGTGGTGGACGCGCTCGGGCGGTCGGCGGCCGCGGCGCGCGCGGTGGTGGCCGACCTGGAAGAGCGGGCCCGCGCCGACCTCGCGCACCTGGCCGTTCGCGACGGGAGCGGGCTCTGCCTCGACGTCGGGGCGCTGGCGGACCGGCCGATCGAGCTGGCCGCCGAGATCCTCCGGCAGGCCGCCGCGGTCCTCGGCGAGACGCGCCCGCTGCGGGGGCCGGCCCACCGGGCGCTCCGCCGGATGCTCGGGGAGGAGCCGCCCCGTCGCGGGGCCCGGCTGGGCCGTCTGGCCGTGGAGCGCAGCGGCCGGCGGCTCCGCGTCGGGCCGGTGGCGCTGTCCTCGCTCGTGACGCGCGCCTGGGCGGTGCCGGGCGCGCTCGAGCTGCCCGAGATCGAGGCGCGCCTCACCGCCCGCATCGTCACGCGCGCCGGCGACTACGCGATCCCGCGCGAGCCGGGGCGCACCGCCTTCGACGCCGACACGCTGCCGGCCGCGCTCGCGGTGCGCGCCCGCCGTCGCGGTGACGTCTTCTCGCCGTTCGGCGCGCCCGCGCTGCGGCGGCTCAAGTCGTTCCTGATCGACGCGGGCGTGCCGCGATGGCAGCGCCCGCGGACCCCGCTCGTCGAGGCAGGCGGCGAGATCATCTGGGTCGCGGGCATCCGCCGCGGCTCGATCGCGCCGGTGACCGCGGCCACGACGCGGGTGCTCGAGCTGGCGCTCGATTCCGACCGGGCGCCGGAGTAGCCGACCTCCGTCTCGGGCGGTAAGATGTTTCGCGGAGGCCCGCTCATGACGATCCCGTGCCGCGCCGTCGCCGTCCCGCTTCTCCTCGTGGCCGCCCTGAGCGCATTCGCGGTGCCGGCGCGCGGGCAGCAGCCCGGCGCGCCCCAGCCGTCACGCCCGGCCGCGCCCGCACCCGACTCGCAGCGGCTCCTGCGCGCCCTGGAGGACGCGTTCGTCTCCGTCGCGGATCGCGTCACGCCCTCGGTGGTGAACGTGAGCGTCAAGGTCAAGCGCGAGGCGCGGCCCGAGAGCGGCGCGGCGCCGGAGATGGAGGAGCGCTTCCGCGAGTTCTTCGGCCCCGAGCTCTTCGAGCGGTTCTTCCGCCGTCGGGCTCCGCGGGACGAGGGTCGGGCCGCGGGCTCGGGTGTCCTGGTGGACCCGCGCGGCTACATCCTGACCAACAACCACGTGGTGGAGAACGCGACCGCGATCGAGGTGCGTCTCTCCGACGACCGCAAGTTCAAGGCGACGCTCGTGGGCCGCGACGGCCGGACGGACCTGGCGGTGCTCAAGATCGAGAACCCGACGGGTCCGCTGCCGGTGGCCGATCTGGGCGACTCGGACCGGCTGCGCGTCGGGCAGTGGGCCATCGCCATCGGCAATCCCTTCGGTCTCGACCGCACCGTGACCGTCGGCATCATCTCGGCGACCGGTCGCACCCACGTGGGGGTGGCCACGTACGAGGCCTTCATCCAGACGGACGCCTCCATCAATCCCGGCAACTCCGGAGGCCCGCTGCTGAACCTGGACGGCGGCGTCGTGGGCATCAACACCGCGATCGTCTCGACCGGGCAGGGGATCGGCTTCGCGATCCCGATCAACATGGCGCGCGACATCATGACCCAGCTCATCAACCGCGGGCGGGTGGTGCGCGGCTGGCTGGGCATCGGCATCCAGGACCTGAGCCCCGAGCTGGCCGCGGGCTTCGGCGTGAAGGAAGACGCGGGCGTACTGGTGGCCGACGTGATGAAGGATGGCCCCGCCGCGGTGGCCGGGTTGAAGGCGGGCGACGTCATCGTGGAGTTCGGCGGGTCGGCGGTCAAGGACGTGCCCGATCTGCAGAAGCGGGTGGCGGCGGTGGAGCCGGGCCGTGCCGCGCCGGTCAAGGTGATGCGCGAGGAGAAGGCGGTCAACCTGAGCGTGACGATCGGCGAGCAGCCCACCGACGACGCGATGGAGGCCGAGAGCGGCGACGAGATCCTGGGCCTCACGGTGGAGCCGCTCACGCCCGAGACGGCGCAGCAGGGCCGTCTCGCGGCCCGGAGCGGGCTCCTGGTGACCGAGGTCGCCCCGGGCAGCCCAGGCGCCGCTGCCGGCATCCGGGCGGGCGACGCGATCCTGGAGGTGAACCGGCGGCCGGTCGGTGACGCCGCCGCGTTCCGACAGGCGGTCGCGGGACTCAAACCTGGCGAGTCGGTGCCGGTGTACCTGCAGCGCGGCGGGGGCGCCAACGAGTACGTGGTGCTCATCGCCCCGCGCCCGTGACCTTGGCCATACTCGCCGTCGCGCTTATGCGGCCGACCCTCACGCTCGGATTGATCCCGGCCTCGGTGATCCCGGATCACTCGATGTGACGCTGGTAGCTCTGGACTTTCTTCCCAATGCCCATACGTGGACGGGAAACCACGGATCGTTTCGGAGAGAGTGCATCCAGGGGATGTAGGTCGCCCACTTGTGATCGCCATTCAGATTGGCGATCACGCATGCTCGGTTCCCCCATCCACCCGTGACCGTGTCTTCAAGCGAGAATCCGCACTCTGCCATGAAGTATTTCAGTCCCACCTGAGACCATCTCGTGCAATCTTCCGGCGCCGGATGAATGCAGACCAGAAACGGCGTGGTAAGTAGTACATACCCTCCGGGGCGCAGCATGGCTTCCACATTGCGCAGCGCTACGTACGGCCGGAGAAGGTGTTCGAAGACCTGCTCCGCGATTACAAGGTCGAAGCGCCCCGGCAAGGGGTCTTTACAGAGATCGTAGGCCGGATAGTCCACGCTCACGTAACTCTTGAATCCGAAGGGCATCCACTTTTCACCGGCTATCTCCAGCACCTCAAGTTGAGCATACGGGAGCTTGCGTACAAGCTTTTCGGTTTCCCGATCCATGACAATCCGGCCCCAGTGGGGATTGTCACGCCGCGTAAACAGCGCTCGCACTTGCTGTCGTCTACGCCACCCGAGTATTGGTCTCAGCGCGTCCGTGCAAAACTTGATTGCCTTCACGGGCGGAATCCTTGTATGCAGCGTTGCAGGCTCGGGAGCTGGAGTTGCCGGGGTTCGGGGGACCAACGCCGAGCCATTATCAGGCCTCGTCTGGCCGTGTCGTCTAGGAGGGACGGAGCAGGGCGGCCAGCATGTCGAACGTACACCATCAGACGTGGCCGAACTAGGGGCTTCTTGTGGGCGGCATGAGTAGGAGACGGGGCGAGACGGCAGGGTCCGCGTTGTGACGCAGTAAGGGTAGAAATCTGCTTGACAGGAGCCGCGCCGATCCCTACCTTGCCGGTCATTTCTCCCGATTGGAGGGATACGCGTGGGAACTCAGGGGTGTATCCGGAAGGAGACCGACGGAACTGGTGACGGCGCGGCGGTCTACCCGCCGCGACCCGTCGTGCTCGCCATCGACGACGAGCCGGGCGTGCGGGAATCGCTGCAGCTCATCCTGCAGGACGAGTTCGAGGTGCTGGAGGCGCCCGACGGCGCCGCCGCACTCGCGATCCTCGGGGCGCGGCGGGTGGACGTGGCGCTGCTCGACGTGCGGATGCCCGGCGAGCCCGGGTCCAAGGTGCTGCCCCGTATCTTCGCGATCGACGAGACCATTCCGGTCATCCTGATCACCGCGGATCCGCACCTGCGCATGGCGGTGGACGCCATGAAGGCGGGCGCGTACGACTACCTGGCCAAGCCCTGGGACGTGGACGAGATCCTGAATCTGGTGCGCGAGGCGGCCCGGCAGCGCGGGCTCGAGCGTGAGCTGCGCTACCTGCGCGCCGAGTTCGATCGCACCCACGGCTTCGACCAGCTCGTGGGCCGCCATCCGAAGATGGTGCGGCTCTACGAGACGATCGCCCAGGTGGCCCAGACTCCCGCCACCGTGCTCGTCAACGCGGAGAGCGGCACCGGCAAGGAGCTGGTGGCCCGCGCCATCCACAACCAGAGCCCGCGGCGCGACCAGCCGTTCGTGGCCGTGAACCTGGCCGCGATTCCCGATACCCTGCTCGAGTCCGAGCTCTTCGGCCACGAGAAAGGGGCCTTCACCGGGGCGCACTCCCGCAAGCTCGGCAAGTTCGAGCTGGCCCACGGCGGGACGCTCTTCCTCGACGAGATCGGCAGCCTGCGGGTGGACCTCCAGGCCAAGCTGCTGCGCGCGCTCCAGCAGCGCGAGATCGAGCGGCTCGGCGGCACCCGCACCATCCAGGTGGACGTGCGCGTGATCGCGGCCACCAACACCGACCTGCGCCAGGCCATCCGGGCCCGCGCGTTCCGCGAGGACCTCTACTACCGCCTGCACGTGGTGCCGATCGGCGTCCCGCCGCTGCGGGAGCGCAAGAGCGATATTCCAGCCCTGGCCGCCCACTTCATTCGAAAGTACTCGCAGGAGTTCAAGAAGGGCGTCCGCGGCCTCTCCCGGGGCGCGCTGCTGGCGCTCGACGGTTACGACTGGCCGGGCAACGTGCGCGAGCTCGAGAACATCATCGAGCGCAGCGTGGCCCTGGCCACCCGCCCGGTGATCGGCCTCGACGATCTGCCGCTCGACCTGGCGATGAACGAGGTCGCCCCGGGCCGCGGCGAGGGGGAGGCGCCGCTCACCCTCAAGGCCGCGCGCGACCGCTTCGAGCAGGCCTACGTGCTGCGGGCCTTGGAGCGCGAGGACTGGAACCAGAGCCGGGCCGCGCGCGGGCTGGGCGTGCATCGCAACACCCTGATCGCGCGCCTGGCCGCGTGGGGCTTCCGACGCGGGGAGCGCGGGATCAGCATCCCGCCGGCGGCGGGCGCAGATGGAGCGCCGTGAGCGGGTAGCGACGGCGGCCTGGTCTGTTCGCGGCTCAGCTCTCTTCGAAAAGGGCGCTACTTGGTGGCGCTTGGCTTCTGCATCCGTGCTGGGTCTCCATCCTTCAGGCCCTCACACCGCCATTTGTCCACGTCCTGCGTCGCAGCGAAGAGCACCCCGCTCAGGACGGCAGCCGCGTCGGCCCCACGGTTCTTAACCATCAGCGCCATGATCATTTCCGGATCAGCAAGCAAGCGGTTCCTTCACGTGTGGGGCCCCATTCGCGTCGATCTCGCCAACTGAAAGATCACTGTGTAAGGACAGCAACTCCTTGATCGAGCCTGGCGCGGGGGTTCGGCCCGCGCTTGCGAAGCGTGGCGGCCAAGGCTTGATCGCGACCGCGACGGGCGTAGGGCCCCGTTGGCTACTCGATCACCTGATCCGCCCGCTGCAGGAGCGACGGCGGGATCGTGAGGCCGAGGGCCTTGGCCGTCTTGAGGTTGATCACGAGATCGAACTTGGTCGGCCGCTGTATCGGCAATTCCCCCGCTTTGGCACCTTGCAAGATCCGACCTGCGTAGGCGCCGCTGCGCCGAAACGCCTCGCGCAGGCTTGGGCCGTAGGACATGAGGCCGCCAGCCTCGGCGAATTCCACGAACATGGACACGGCCGGAAGCCGTCTCTTGACCGCGAGGGCGGCGATCTGCGTTCGGCCAGTTAACACGAGCGGCGACGAGAGCAAGAGCCCGGCGCTCGCGCGCCCTTTGACCGCCGCTTCCACGGCCGTGTCAAAGTCTTTCGGCGCTCGCACTTCCAGAGGCAGCGGTTCGATCGCCAACGACCGCGCGGCGATGTCCGTCGCCCGAAATTGTGGGGCGTTGAGCACCGGATCGCCGAGGACGGCCACGCGAGCGATCGGCCGGATGACTTCCGTGAGCAATTGCAGCTGCTTGGCGCTCAGTTCCGGGAGGTCAAGAAACACGCCGGTGATATTGCCGCCAGGCTGCGCCAGGGTCCGCACGAATCCCATTGCTACGGGATCGCTCTCCAGATCAACCGCAACGATAGGAATGCGGCTGGTCGCGTGCTTGGCAGCCGACAGCGCCGCAGCCCCTCGAACGAAGAGAACATCCACGTTGAGCCGAACGAGGTCGGGGGCGAGCTGGGACAGCCGCTCAGGCCTGCCGTCGGCGTGTCGGGAGTCGACGACGACATTTCGTCCCTCCACATACCCGACCTCGCCGAGCCCTTGCTTGAAGGCCTCGGCGAGCGAGGGATCCATGGCAGTAACTCCGAGCACAGCGATCCGGGGCGTGCTTGCCACCGACTGCGCCTCGGCGGCGAGCGGCGCGGCGAGGAGCGCGCCTGCGACTACTCCGAGGAACGTCCGTCGCTCTATCACGCGATCACCTGATTCGCCCGCTGCAGGAGGGACGGCGGGGTCTGCGGACCGGTTCAGATGGACCAGGACGCGATGCCGAAGCCCGTATCCGCGCCATCTCGTCGTGCAGGCCGACGCCGACGCGACGCGCCCATCTCTCCCAGACCGGATTGTCACAGAAGTTCCTTGAGCAAGGTTTCGGCGGCTCTCAGATCAGCGGTGTCAAAACCTTCAGTAAATCGCCCATAGACATCGCCAAGCGTTGTCCGAGCCTCGCCACGCCGATCCCGCCCCGCGAGAAGCCGGGCAAGGCTCGACGCCGTTCGCAGTTCGAGGGATCGTGCGCCCTGGCGGCGGGCGATGTCGAGGGCTTGCCGGAAGCAGGACTCGGCTTCTTCTGTGGGTTCCTCGCGCTTCAGGTGCAGCTCCCCCTCAAGACGACGCAGTTCGGCCTCATAGTTCCGCTCGCCGGTGCGATCAAGGATCGCCAGTGCCTCGCCGAGCGCGGCGAAGCCCTCCTCGACCAACCCCGCCTGGCCACAGACCTCGGCGAGCAGCGCGAGGTCATACGGCACCCCAGTCAGAGCGCCGGTCGCCCGGTATGCGCTCAGGCCCTCACGGATATGAGCGAGCCCTTCCGTGTGCCGTCCCTGCCTCGCCAGGGCCCAGCCCAGAAGCTTTTCCCCGTCGGCCCGCCAGAACGAGAACCCATGCTCGACTGAGATCGCCACGCAAGCCTCCGCGTGCTCGGCCACGGCGTGCGGGTCTCGGCGGAACTGGTGGAGCCGGGCCGCGTAATAGAGAGTTTGCGCGAGGGTGTGCTGGTGTCCAAGCTCACGGGCGAGCACGACCGCCTCCGAGGCCCACCGCAACGCCCGGTCCGGGTAGCCGAGCATCCACAGCGTCCAGGCGCCTCCGGCCCGGAGGTTCGTGCCTGGATCGAAGCCATGACGGACTGCGTGAGCGCGATGCTGGCCCGAGTCGTGGAGGGCGACGCCCTGCTCCGCGTGGTCGAGCGACCCTGCGAACTCACCCATCCGAAACAGTACGCCCATGAGTGCGTTGTGAGCGAGCAGCAGGAGCTCCGGGTCCAGGACCCGTTGACCCAGGCGGAGGAGCTCCTCCCCGAGCTCACGAGCAGGGACAAACTCCGCCCGCACGATGTGATAGACGCAGAGCCCGGCAACGGCATCGCCGACCTGCGCCGTCTCGCCCGCATACCCGCACAGCTCCCGCAGCCGGGCGTATGCGCGACCGACCTCCGGGGCCGCGAAGCCCTGGGTTGCCATCAACGACACCGCGAGCGCGGCCTGAAGCTCGAGTTCCTGCGGGATGTGCTCCGTTCCCGCTGGAAGGATCGCGACCAGCTCGAGCCCCCTCGTCAGGTGCGCGATCGCCTCGAGGTGGGCGGAGCGCTCGCTCGCCCGCTGCCCGGCTCGGTGCCAGTATGGAATGGCGCGCGCACCTAGTCCCGCCTCGGTGTAGTGATGGGCGAGAAGGTCCGGGCGGGTCTCCGCGAGGCTGGGGAACCGCTGCTCCAGGACCTGCGCGATATCTTCGTGCCGTCGGGCGCGACTCTCCTTCAAAAGCGATTGATACGCGACCTCCTGCGTCAAGGCGTGCTTGAAGGTGTACTCGAGGTCGGGCGACGTGCTGGCCTCGTACAGGAATTCGGCAGCCTGGAGAGACGCGAGACCGGGACGCAGGTCCTTGATCGGGCGGTCGACGATGGCCTCGAGAACGCCGAAGGATACGTCCCTCCCAACCACCGCGGCGGTCTGGAGGAGGTTCTTCTCCTCCTCGGGCAGCCGGTCGATCCGGGCGGCGAGAACCGCCTGGACCGTCGCCGGGATCTCGATCGTCGAGACGGATCGACTGAGATGGTAGGCGCCACGATCCCCAACGAGTGCACCAGTCTCGACCAGGCTGCGCACGCTCTCTTCCAGGAAGAACGGATTCCCCTGCGTCCGCGCGGTGAGTAGTCGCCGCACATCACCGAAGGTCGGGTCTAGTCCGAGCAGCGCGTCAAGGAGCGCCTCCGCACTCTCCGGCGGCAGCGGGTCCAACCGCAGTTGCGTGTAGTACGTCTTGCTCCCCCACTCATGTCGATACTCGGGCCGATAGTTCACGAGCAAGAGCAGGCGCGCCGCTGGGATGCTCTCCACCAGACCATCAAGCAACGCCTGCGTCTCGGAATCGATCCAGTGGAGATCCTCGAACACCATCAGCAGCGGCTGGAGTTGACTCTCCCGGAGGACCACCCGCTTGACCGCATCCAGCGTGCGCTGCCGACGCTGAGGTGGATCGAGCCCCAGCCACTCGGCCTCCTCGACCGGCACGTCGAGCAATGCCAGCACCGCGGGCAGCACGGGACGGAGCCCCTCGTCGAGGGTCAGCAGCTTCCCAAGCACCTTTTCGTGAATCCTTCGGTGGTCGTCCTGGTCCGCGATCTGGAAGTAGCCCTTCAGCAGGTCGATGACAGGCAGATACGGCGTCGCTTTCCCGTATGAAACGGAGCCCCCTTGCACGATCAGCCAGCCGTGCGTCTGGTGAAAATGCGTCAACTCCCACACCAACCGCGACTTGCCCACGCCTGGCTCGCCGACCATCGCGACGACTTGGCCGTGGCCAGACGCCGTACGGCTGAGCGCCCGTCGCAGCTGCTCGAACTCCGTGTCGCGCCCGACGAACTTGGTGAGCCCGCGCGCCGCCGCCACCCGCAGGCGTGATCGAAGAGGACCCGCGCCCGTCAGCTCGAAGACTTCGACGGGAGCGTCGAGCCCTTTCACGGGAACTGGCCCCAGGGGCTTTGCCTCGACGTAGCCCTCCGCGAGCCGCAAGGTGCCGGCGGTAAGGAGACTTCTGCTGCCAGTCGCAAGTTGCTCCATCCTGGCAGCCAGATGGGTGGTCTGGCCAACGGCGGTGTAGTCCATGTGTAGATCGCTGCCGATCGCACGGACCACGACCTCGCCGGAGTTCAACCCGACGCGGATCTCGATCGAGATTCCGTGGGAGCGCCGGACGCGTTCCGCATCTCGGCCAATCGCCGCTTGCATATCGAGGGCCGCATAGCATGCGCGTACGGCGTGGTCCTCGTGGGCAAGGGGTGCTCCGAAGAGGGCCATGATCCCGTCACCCATGACCTGGTTGACCGTGCCCTCGTAGCGGTGAACGGCCTCCATCATCCGTTCGAGCACGGGGTCGAGTAACTTCCGCGCTTCCTCTGGGTCGCGGTCGGCGAGTAGTTCCATCGACCCCTTGAGGTCGGCGAAGAGGACCGTGACTTGCTTGCGCTCGCCTTCCAGGGCCGCTTTCGAGGTGAGGATCTTCTCGGCCAGGTGCTTGGGGGTGTAGGACTCCGGGGAGTCGAATCGCTGAGCCGGTGGCGGCGCGGCAGGTAAGCCGGTTGCGTGCGCACACTCAGGGCAGAACTTCGCTGTTGGCGACAGTTTTCGACCGCACTTGGCGCATGCCCGAGCCAGCGGCGTGGCGCACTCCTCGCAGAACTTCGCGCCCGCTTCGTTCTCGTGCTGGCAGCGGGGACACTTCATGCTGGAGCGCCTCCCTGCGAGCCGAGCCGCAAACGGTCGGACAGGTGCGGCGAGCTTAGTCTGGGGAACTAGAGGGGTCAAGGACGGCCGGGAACCGTTGTTTAGCCGTCATCTTTTGCCGGGTCTTGGCGGCGAAATGGGGTCATGTTCTCCGGGGTGCGACGATCTGATCCTATCCACGGCAAATCGGCGACCCATCCTGCTCAGCAGATCCCGTCAGCCCGGGTTGGATTCGGTTGGGGATCTTTGGGAGGGTGAGGAGACGAGGGCAAGGTAGCCAATGCACCAGCCCGTGTTCAGGGGGTGACTCCGGCGCGCCTCGATCGGTTGGCGGGTGGGGGAGGGGTGCCGAGGAATCCACGGATGGCGGTTGCGCCTGGGTTGCGTCTGCTGCCCCGGTTTGCCGCGCCTTGCAACCCTCGTCACCGCAAGTCCTTGGGGGACTTGAGGGCGTCGGGCTTCATTCGAAAGTACTCGCAGGAGTTCAAGAAGGGCGTCCGCGGCCTCTCCCGGGGCGCGCTGCTGGCGCTCGACGGTTACGACTGGCCGGGCAACGTGCGCGAGCTCGAGAACATCATCGAGCGCAGCGTGGCCCTGGCCACCCGCCCGGTGATCGGCCTCGACGACCTGCCGCTCGATCTGGCGATGAACGAGGTCGCCCCGGGCCGCGGCGAGGGGGAGGCCCCGCTCACCCTCAAGGCCGCGCGCGACCGCTTCGAGCAGGCCTACGTGCTGCGGGCTTTGGAGCGCGAGGACTGGAACCAGAGCCGGGCCGCGCGCGGGCTGGGCGTGCATCGCAATACCCTGATCGCGCGCCTGGCCGCATGGGGCTTCCGACGCGGGGAGCGCGGGATCAACATCCCGCCGGCGGCGGGCGCAGATGGAGCGCCGTGAGCGGGTAGCGACGGCGGCCTGGTCTGTTCGCGGCTCAACTCTCTTCGAAAAAGGGCGCTACTTGGTGGCGCTTGGCTTCTGCGTCCGTGCTCGGTCTCCATCCTTCAGGCCCTCACACCGCCATTTGTCCACGTCCTGCGTCGTAGCGAAGAGCACCCCGCCCATTGCGTAGGCCGGTGCGAGGGTTCCACAGGATCAGGCTGCCGGTGCCGCATCCGGCAGTGACAACGAGGAGAGCAAGTAAGCCCCGCGAGGTGCCTCCGGAACAGAACAACAGCGCGGAGGATCATCATCGCGTCCCTGCTTCTGGGCACCTCACCCAGTGGAGGTGAAACCACACGGAGTCCCCGAAACGCTTCTCCTGACAACCAACGGTGCGCTCGGCTCGCCAGAGAGGTACTCTTGGGAGAAGCCGCGACCAAGGAGGACACCATGCGCAGTGATCGCGACAAGATCGATTCCGAGAAAGTCATCGGTAGTCTCAATACCATCCTGGAGCTCGAGCTCGCTGGCGTGGTGCGCTATCTACATTATTCTCTGATGGTTTTCGGCCACGCGCGCATTCCGATCATCAGCTGGATGCGCAACCAAGCCACAGAAGGCATGAACCATGCGGCCATGGCCGGCGAACATGTCACGTCGCTTGGTGGCCATCCTTCTCTCAACATCGGCAAACTGGTCGAGTCCCACAAACATGACATCACTCAGATTCTGGGTGAAGCGCTGGATCACGAGCGCGCTACACTCCGCGAGTACTACAACCTGCTCGCGCTCGTAGTAGACAAGAACGTGTGGCTTGAAGAATACGCTCGGGAGCAAATCACGCTCGAGGAGCAGCATATCGCGGAGGTCGATAAGATGATGCGCAAACCCGGCGAGCTTCATCCCACTGGGTAGCGCCCTATCGAGACACGCCGTGAGTGAGCAACGGCATTACGCTAGCGTTTAGCGCGATACGCGATAATAGAGCCCGAAGGGGCAGCCTCCAGAGGGTGGCTCATCCCCTTCGGGCGATTGCCGAGCGCCTCGCCACGCTCGGCCGCGACTTAGGAGTGTCCCAGGAGCCCTCGCCAACCCGATCCGGCGCGCCTGCCGAGGAAGCTCCGTCGCGAATTCAACTGCGGCAGCCAAGCTCTCCCTCCGCCACTGCTGGCGCGTGAGCCTAGCGCCAAGGCAGCAAGACCGACGAGGAACCCGACGCTCGCCGCAGCCGTCATAGCAGTCACTGGCTCCCTCCGAGCATAGCCAATGACCTCATCAGTTTGGTTTTGCATCCGTTGCCAGCCGCGGCCGCAGCCTCTCATGAGGAACCGGTAAGCTTCACCGAACTCCGCACCAATGGTCCTTCCGACCTGTCCGGTGCCTGTAACGGCGTGATTGATGTCCGTTGCCAGACCACGTTCATCGACTCGATGTCCCACGTCGGCGAATTCCCTTCCCATGTCGTCTCCTCCTTATCCGGTGCGATGTGTTAGACGCGGCGCGCAGAACGGGAATTAATCTGAGAGTCGCAAGGCACGTGCCATCCGATGAAAAGAGACCTTGGGGCCCCAACTCGGCACGCGAGAGCAACTCACTCCTTGAAATGCGGGGGCCGCGGTGAAAAAGTTCCCGGAACGAATTGCAACGTGACCACTCGGCCGGCCGCGCGCCAAGTGTCCGTGTCCGCGGTGTGGGCGAGAAAGCCGGACGCTGACGGCCGCTGGCGGTTGATCGTGGTGGAAGGGGAAGCGGACTAACGCGGTTGCATATCCCGTCCGCCGCCCTCTATACTCACCCTCCGCCCTCTGAGGAGAGGCAGAAGGGCCCTCCCGGAGGGCATCCTTGCCTCATCCCTCTCCTCGGTCGCGGCGCAACCCAGAGGACTCGACTCGGCAGCCGTCCATTTTGCAGCTCGTGAGGGACGGCTTGGACGAGGGGCGGCTATGGCTGCTGGAAGCCGCGCCGGTCTGGTTTGGACACGGCGCGGTCAAGCCTTGTGCAGTATGCCGCCTCCGCATCAGCGTGCAGGGTATTCAGTATGATTTGCCGGTGCCGCGCGGGACCGGGACGGTGCCGGTTCATGAGGACTGCTATCGTATGTGGCTATCCGAATCGGACAGGCGGCGACGCGTTCTTACCTAGCGTCTGGGAGCTAGGGAGTGGGCACCGGGAGGGCAGCGGAAGGCCCCGGTCCGAGGCAAAAGTAGAACCCTTCTCAGTACGCTGTTCTGGTGGCGTTCTTGGCGGTCCCCGGGTCTACACAATCGATAGTGTAGGATTTACACGTCATTCCTTTTCACACCGGGACAGCGGACCTCCGGACGGCGAGAATGGAATAGGTTCAAGGGCTTGCCTGACAACCTTCACGAGACTTGGGTGGCACGTGGATTGCGTACTCGGCGGATTGTCTCCATGGGAACTGCCGAGCTGACGCGCGATCTCAGGTCCTCTGTCGGGTGCTTGCGCCGGTTTTTCCGAGCGCTGGGCTACTTTCGGCCTGACTCCGCCCGGATAGCTCTCAGCTTAGGGTTGTTGCTCCTCAGTATAGGTCTCAATCTGCTCAAGCCCTGGCCCGTGGCACTCCTGGTCGACAGCATCCTCGGGAGCAAGCCGTACCCTACCTGGCTGCCGGATCTGGCGCGGACCTGGGGACAGCCCGCCCAGTTGACTGCCATCGTCGCGGCCTCGCTGGCGCTTCATCTAGTCCACGCGGCCGCATGTGCCGGGCACGCGTACCTCTCGATCGGCGTGGGGTTGCGGGGCCTGCGACGGGTCCGCGATGAGGTCTTCGGTTGGCTCCAGCGGCTCTCGCTCCGCTACCACCACGGGACCGAAGCGGGAGATATCATCTTCCGGGCCGGGACGGACACGTGCGCCTTTCAGACCCTGTTGCTGCAAGGGCTACTGCCCTTCATCAGTGCCACCGGCACGCTCCTGTTCATGGCAGTGGCGATGGTCCAGCTAAACCTGCGCCTCGCCGCAGTGGCCCTGGTCGCGGTGCCGATCCTGTTATTGTCGATCAAGGTCTTTGGGCGCGCGATGCGAGTGCGGGGCACTGCCGCTCAACAAGCGGAGGGAAAGGTCTACGCACTCATTCATCAGGGAATTACCGCCCTGCCACTTATTCAGAGCCACGCGCGCGAGCAGCACGAGCACGTGCGCTTCATGACGCATACCGAAGCGGCGCGGCAGCAGAAGATGGCGCAGCAGGGTCTCGAGGTCTTCTACTGGGGCTCTATCTCGGTGATCCTGAGCGCGTGCACGCTCGGGGTGACGTGGGTGGGCGCCCAGCAGGTGCTGGCCTCAAACCTGACGGTGGGGGAGCTGCTTGTTTTTCTCGCCTACGTCGCCCAGCTCTTCGACCCGCTCCATCAGCTTTCGCATGTCGGCGCCACGCTGTCCAGCGCCAGCGCGAGCACCCGGCGGGTGTTCGAGATCCTGGACACGTCCGAGGAGGTGAAGGACCGTGCGGGGGCGCGGGCGGTCTGCCCAGGTCGGGACCTCGACGGGACGGCGGGATTGCCCACGTCAGCCGACAGCATGTTCGCTGGAGGCGCGCCCGCCGGGTCCCCGGGCCCGCCACTCCCGGCCTACGGCAATGTCACCTACGACGACGTCTCCTTCGGGTACGAGAGCTCGCGGCCGGTGCTTCGCCAGATCAGCTTCAAGCTTCTGGCGGGCACGTCGGCGGCCATCATCGGCCCGAGCGGGGCCGGCAAGACGACGCTGTTGAACCTGCTGCCGCGCTTCTTCGACCCCGTGAGCGGCGCCGTGCTGCTGGAAGGCGTGGACCTGCGCGATCTCCGTCTGGAGGACCTGCGAGCTCAGATCGCCCTGGTCCTGCAGGAGCCGATCATCCTGCCCACCACCGTTGCCGAGAACATTTCCTACGGGAAGCCCCAGGCGACGATGGAGGAGATCGAGGCCGCCGCGCACGCCGCCGGCGCCGCGCAGCTCATCGAGAAGCTGCCCCAGCACTATCGAACGGTCATCGGGGACGGGGGCGCGCGCCTGAGTGTCGGGGAGAAGCAGCGGATCAACCTGGCCCGCGCGTTCCTGAAGGACGCGCCCATCTTGTTGATGGACGAGCCGACGAGCGCGCTCGACGTGGAGAGCGAATCCCAGGTCGTGGCCAGCCTCTTCGCGCTGATGCGCGGGCGCACGACGTTGATGGTCGCCCACCGGCTCAGCACGATCCGGCGGGTCGACAAGATCCTGGTCGTGGACAACGGCCGCCTGACCGAGATGGGCGCCCCCGACGACCTCATCGCCGAGCAGGGCTACTACGCGCGGGTCGTCGGCGGCCAGCTCGCGCTCTAGGGCCTCACCGCACGCCCCGCTCGCGCTCGGCGGCGCTGCGCTCTCTCATCTGGCGCTCTCGCTCCAGCGCGGCCTGCTCGCGCAGCCATCTCGTCCGCTCTTTCTCCGCGGCTTCGATCCGGCCGACCTTCTCGGGAAGGCCTGACTCCGGCACGAGCCTGCTCGTGGCCTCCGCAACCTCGGTCGCCCTCGCCTGGTTCGCGCTGACATGCTCGAGGTTCTTCGGCAGGGTCGCGATTGACCCGCGGAGCTTTCTCCGCTCCGTCCCGTCCGCTCGCCACTCGCTCATGACGATGTCAAGATACTCGCCCTGCTCTCTGGACACGTCGATCAATGCCTTCGCGTCACGGGGCGCCCGCTCGGCGGTGCCGGCCAGGCTCCTGGCCTTGCCGCCGCCGCCCTTCAGGGAGCCCTTGATTCCGGAGATCCGATCTCGCGTGATCTTCTCCGCGCGCTTCTCCTGATCCGCGATCCCACGCTCCCTTGCCTCGATCTCGGCGATCCGCTTGGCATGAGCCTTCAGCTTGTTGTCGTAGCTCTCACGCATGTCCTCCCACTCGCCGGCGCGCCCGTCCGGGACCGTGGTCAGCGATAGCAGAAGGCAGGCCATCAGGGCCTGGAGCCATTGCCTCCCGGTGCCGCTCTCGCGCATCGCCCGCCTCACTTGAGGCTACTGACCTTGCCCTGGATGGTGTCGAGCCGGTTCGCCAGATCCTTGAGCTGCCCGGCCAGACTCTTCGAGAGCTGTCGCAAGGTCTCTTCCAGCCGTTCCGAGCTGGCGGACAGCTCCTGGCTGGCCGTCGCCACCTTCCCGATGCCGCTCGCGTTCTCGACATTCAGCTCGTGATTGAGCCAGCCGAGCTGGGCCGTCTGCAGCATGAACTTACGAACCGTCGCCAGCTCCTCGGACGAGCGAGGTCAAGGCGGTCTGCATGTCCGCGCGTGCGGCCGCCTCCTGCTTCGTCACCGCCATCGACGCCGCGAGCTCGCGCTGTACGATGGCCACTTGCTCCTCGAGGCGCCGGTGCGCGTCGCGGAGCTCGGTTCCCAGAGCGGCCAGGGCCTGCTGTTGTTGCAGGGCACTCCGGGTCACGGTCTCGGGAGCCTTGGGTACGTCCGCTCGATGTACGAAGGTGAGCACCGGGGGCACCGCCGCGCGACCTGCCTCGCCCTCCGGCGACGCCATGTAACGCGACCAGGCATCGGCCGGGCCGTCGCCAGGCAGGACGACCAGGCGACCATCCTTGGCGTCGAGAAACGCCAGGGCTCCCAGGTTGCCGGATTGGCCGATGGCCGCGTGGATGGCGGCGGCGTGAGACGCGAGAGCTCGGTCGCGGTCCTTGATGGCCCCCGCCTGCGTCTCCGGTATCAGCGAGGTGCTCGCGCACCCGACGACCACCCACGAAAGGCTCATGAGAAGCGACGCCGAGCCCAACACGTGCGGGGCTCCCCGCCGCATGCGTCCGAGCAGCACGAGTAACCGTTGGCGCATCACTGTCTCTCCGTCGTCTGGGCTTGGCCGTGCTGGTAGCCCCCGCCGCCCTGGCCGGCGCTTCCTTCTCGGGTATTCCCCGACGAGTCCTGTAAAATCACCACGTGAGATCACACTATGGATCATTGCCACCCGGTCTTTCAAGCGAATGCCCTTCGACGGCTCCCCGCCACGGCGAAGCCGCGGTAGGATCGCTCTGACGCAGCGCTCTCGCTTCAAGCGCGAGAGCCGCGGGTCGGAGACGCAACAAACGGAGTCTCAGGTTGCGGCTCGGGCGTAGGAATCGGGGTCGCGACGAGGAGCCCCGGAGCTCTGGCCCGGGGACCGCTCCCCCCAAGCCCTCCGACGGTCCGGCCAGGATCAATCTGCGCCGAACCCTCTCCAACGGATGGGCCCTGATCGGCCCGTACTGGTTCTCGGAGGACCGGTGGGCCGCCCGGGGGCTCCTGCTCGCCGTCGTGCTGCTCACGCTCGGCATGGTCTACCTCACGGTTCTCTTGAATCAGTGGAACAACGCCTTCTACAGCGCGCTCCAGGACAAGGACCTGGTGGCCTTTCGCGGGCAGCTGTTGCGCGTCACGTGGCTGATCGGCATCTTCATCGTCCTCGCCGTCTACCAGGTGTATCTCAACCAGATGCTCGAGATCCGCTGGCGACGCTGGCTGACCGACCGTTACCTCCGCGCCTGGCTGGCCGATGGCGCCTACTACCGGATGCAGCTCGTGGCGCGGGAGACCGATAACCCGGACCAGCGCATCGCGGAAGACGTGCACCTTCTCGCCGCCCAGACTCTCGGCCTCTTCACCGGGGGCTTGCGCGCGATCGTCACGCTGGTGACCTTCGTGGCGATCCTCTGGGGGTTGTCCGGAACGTTCACCATTCCGATGGGCGGGTTCTCTCTCACGATTCCCGGCTACATAGTCTGGGTGGCCGTTCTGTACGCGATCGCCGGCACCTGGCTGACCGACTGGCTCGGCCGCCCGCTGGTCCGGCTGAACTTCGACAAGCAGCGGTACGAAGCCGACTTCCGGTTCAGCCTCGTCCGCTTCCGCGAGAACACCGAGGGGGTGGCCCTGTACCGCGGCGAGCCGGACGAGTTCCGTGGCTTTCGCGAACGGTTCGAGGATGTGGTGGGCAACTGGTGGGACATCATGCGCCGGCAGAAGCGGATGGCCTACTTCACGAACGCCTACGGACTGGGGGCGTGGATTGTCCCGTCGATTGTCGCGGCGCCCCGCTACTTCCGGGGTGAGATCGGCCTCGGCGGCCTCATGCAGACGACCCAGGCCTTCCAGCAGGTGCAGGATGCGCTCAGCTTCTTCATCCAGTCATACAAGGAGATCGCGTCCTGGAGTGCCGTGGTCGAGCGACTCGCCGGCTTCGATCGGGCGCTCGAGCAGGTGCGCCGGCAGTCGACCGAGAGCGGTGTCCGGGTTGCCGCCGGACGCCCCACTCAGCTGACCGTGGAAGGGGTCGATCTCGATCTACCCGGTGGCCAGCCGCTCATGGCGAACATCAACCTCTCGCTCCGGCAAGGGGACACCGTGCTCCTGGGTGGCGCGTCGGGCTCGGGGAAGAGCACCCTCGTCCGTGCCATCGCCGGCATCTGGCCGTTCGGGCGTGGCGACATCCACGTGCCGCAGGGTGCCCGCGTCCTCTTTCTCCCGCAGCGGCCGTATCTGCCGATCGGGGTGCTCCGGGACGTGGTGAGCTATCCGATGCCCGCGGGCGGTGTGGATGACAAGACGCTGCGTGACGCGCTCGAGGCCGTGGACCTCAAGGACCTCACCGGGCGCCTCGACGAGTCCGCCCACTGGGCGCTCCAGCTCTCTCCCGGCGAGCAGCAGCGCATGGCCTTCGCGCGGGCCCTGGTCCAGAAGCCCGACTGGCTCTTTCTCGACGAGGCGACCTCGGCGGTGGACGAGGCGACGGAGGCGCGCCTCTATCGGCTGGTGCGTGAGCGGCTCTCGGAGACGATGGTATTCAGCATCGGCCATCGGGCGACCCTGGGTCCCTTCCATGCGCGCCGGCTCATGGTAAAGCCCAGTGCAAACGGCCCGGCCTCCATCGTGGAACTGCCCGCCGCCGCCGACGGCGCTTAACCCAACTCGTTTTCGTACGTCAGCGCGGGGAACGCTAGATGCTGCGAGCGGGGGAGCGACTCAGAGGAGCGGTGCTATTGAAGGACGTCGCCTTGGCCCCCCCTCGCGTCGCACCGGATCGCCGGCGACCGAGCGCGGGCGCGGCGAGGCACACCGTCAACAAAAGCACGAGGGCAGCGGCGGTGCCGCCGACCACGGCTCCGGCATGAGCTACTCCGGCCAAGCCAGTGGGAACCACTCCACCCGCCACACCCAGTCCGATCAAGCCGATCGCGATTCTCATGAGTTATGCTGGCTCCTTGGTTGCGGGCCAGCAGTTGGACCTAGGTCTGATAACTGCTGCCCTCGCCGCAAATATCCGGAGCAATTGAGATGCCACCACCTCCGCGTCCGCCATCTATGGGAGAAGTCGAACCCTGTGTCGGTGCCGGCTGGCATTTCACTTCTACTGATGGGTAAAATCTACCAGGTCAGTTCTTCCCGACACGCTCTCGCTCAATGACCCTCTTCGGCCCCGAGCCAATTCGCGGCGAGCTCCTCAGCGTCGAGCGACTCGAACAGCTTGCCGAGTCCTTCGCCCGCCACCGCGTCTCCGACCGTGAGAGCGCCAGCGCCGCCCTCCTCGCCCGCGTCAGGGACAACGGCCGGGTGCTCCTCCGGTGCTACCGGGCCCTCGCGGCCGTCATCCACGACGAGCGCGCCACGATGCCCGCCGCGGAATGGCTGGTGGACAACTTCTACATCGTCGAGGACGTCCTCAACGAAGTCCGTACCGATCTTCCCCCGGGGTTCTACCGAGAGCTTCCCACCCTCATCGAGGGCCCGCTGCGGGAGGTGCCACGGGCCGTGGGGCTGGCCTGGACCTACATCGAGCACACCGACAGCCGCTTCGAGCCCGCCTCCCTCCGGCGCTTCGTTGGGGCCTTCCAGCGGGTCGAGCCGCTCCTCATCTCCGAAGTCTGGGCGGTGCCCATCGCGCTGCGCCTCACCCTGCTCGAGAACCTCCGGCGGCTGGCCGAGGAGATCGTCGAGGGGCGCGCCGCCCGCCTCGAGGCGGACCGGCTCGCCGACGTCCTGCTCGGCCAGGGCGGCCGGCCGGCGGACCCCGAGGCCTTCGGGCGCCTGGGCGACGAGGTACTCACGTCCGCCTATGCCGTACAGCTCGTCCAGCGCCTGCGAGACCACGACCCCAACACCACGCCGGCGCTGGCCTGGCTCGAGAAGCGGCTCGTCGCCGCCGGTACGCCGGCCGAGGAGCTCGTGCGCGCCGAGTACCAGCGCCAGGGGGCCGCCAATGTGACGGTGCGGAACGTCATGACCAGCCTCCGCATGATGGCGACCTTCGACTGGCGGGACTTCTTCGAGAGCGTGAGCTTGGTGGATCGCATCCTGCGCGCCGAGAGCGAGTTCGGCGCCATGGACTTCGCTACCCGCGACCGCTACCGCAAGGCTGTCGAGGATCTGGCGCGCGGCTCGGGGCGGACCGAGATGGAGGTCGCACGTGCTGCGCTGGGCCTTGCCCGGGCGCATGCGCCGAACGTGGAAGATCCCGGCTACTACTTGATCTCCCGCGGCCGGTCGCGGCTCGAGGAGGCCCTCGGCTATCGCATCCGGCTCCGCCAGCATCTCGTCCGCGCGTATGTCGCCTCCGCGACGTGGAGCTATCTCGGAAGCATCGCGATCGTGACCGCCTCCTTCCTCTGCCTGCCCCTCCTCTACAGCGGGGAGCAGGGGATCGCCACCGGCCTGCTGGTGGCCCTGGCCGCCCTCGCCCTCTTCCCCGCCTCCGACGTGGCCATCGCGCTCGTGAACCGCGCGGTGATGGAAGTGTTTCCCCCCCGCGCCTTGCCACGCCTGGCCCTCGTCGGAGGCGTCCCGCCTCGCTTCAAGACCCTGGTGGCGGTGCCGACGCTCCTCACCAGCGAGGCGCAGATCGTCCAGCAAGTACGCCGGCTCGGTATCCACTACCTGGCGAACGCGGAGGGATCCCTCGCCTTCGCGATTCTCTCCGACTGGACCGACGCAGACGCGGCCACGGCTGTCGGCGACGAGCGTCTGCTCGCCGTCGCGCAAGCCGGCATCGATGAGCTCAATCGCCAGCACGGCTCCGCCGAGGATGGCGAGCCACGATTTTACCTTTTTCACCGCCGGCGAACGTGGAGCGAGAGCGAGGGCCGGTGGATCGGCTGGGAGCGAAAGCGGGGGAAGCTCCATGAGCTGAATCGACTGCTGCGGGGCGCGACGGACACGACCTACATCGCCACCGGCCCCGCGCCCCTGCGACCGCCGACAGGCGTGCATTTCGTGATTACCCTGGATGCCGATACCCAGCTCCCCCGGGGGGCTGCGGCTCGCCTCGTCGGGACGCTCGCGCATCCCCTCAACCGACCCCGGCTCGCCGACGAGCGGCGCGTCGTCGCGGGGTACGGGATCCTCCAGCCACGCATTGCGCCGACCATGCCCGCCGAGCTCGAGAGCTCGGCCTTCCAGCGCATCTCGGCGGGACCCGCCGGCATCGACCCCTACGCGTCCGCGGTCTCGGACGTGTACCAGGACCTGTTCGGAGAGGGCTCGTACACGGGCAAGGGCATCTACGACGTGGACGCCTTCGAGACGGCGCTGGCCGGGCGCGTGCCGGAGGGCGCGCTGCTGAGCCACGATCTCTTTGAGGGCCTGTTCGCGCGGGTGGGCCTGGTGACGGACATCGAGCTATTCGAGGAGTTCCCGGCACGCTACGAGGTGGCGGCTTCCCGCCAGCACCGCTGGGCGCGCGGCGACTGGCAGCTCCTGCCCTGGCTGCTCCGTGGCACGGCGGGGACTGGCCCGACGCGGGCCCGCATCACCTCAATCGGGCGCTGGAAGATGCTCGACAACCTGCGCCGGACTCTGTCCGCGCCGTGCGCCTTCCTGACCCTGCTCGTCGCGTGGATGCTGCCGGGCGGCGCGGCCGGGGTCTGGACCAAGCTCGTCCTTCTCTCCCTGATGCTCCCCGCACTGGTGCCCGTCACCACCGACGTGGTGCCGAAGCGCCCGGGCATCTCCAAGCGCGTCTACCTCCGCTCCATCACGGGAAGCTTTGCGCTGGCCGGCGCGCACATCGGACTCGCCCTCACCCTCCTCGCCCATCAGGCCTGGCTGATGGGCGACGCCGTGCTGCGGACCCTGTGGCGACTCGTCACGCGCCGCCGGCTGCTCGAATGGGTATCGGCCGCGCAGGTGAAGTCGAGCTCGAGCCTCGACCTCGCCCAGGTCTATGGACGCATGTGGGGCGCAGTGGCCCTGGCCGTGATCGCCGGGGTGGTGGCGGCATGGGGTGCCGGGCAGGTTTGGTTCATCGCGTTCCCTCTCGTGGCCCTCTGGCTCCTGTCGCCCGGGCTGACCCGGTGGCTGAGCCTGCCCCCGCCCGCCCGTCCCACCGAGGAGCTGCGGCGCGAGGAGCTCGACGTGCTGCGGTCGGTTGCGCGCCGGAGCTGGCGCTTCTTCGAGGTCTTCGTCGGCTCCGAGGACCACGCGCTGCCGCCCGACAATTTCCAGGAGGATCCCCGTCCGGTGGTCGCCCACCGGACTTCCCCGACCAACGTGGGTCTGTACCTGCTCTCGGCGGTGTCCGCGCGCGATCTCGGCTGGATCGGCACGCTCGATCTGACCGACCGGCTCGGCCACACCCTGGCCACCATGGAGCAGCTCGAGCGGTTCCGCGGGCACTTCTACAACTGGTACGACACGCAGAGCCTACGCCCGCTAGAGCCACGCTACGTCTCCACCGTGGACAGCGGCAATCTGGTTGGCCATCTCGGTGTGGTCGCCACCGCGGTCCGGGAGCGGGTGCGACGTCCGCTCGTGGACCGCCGGGCAGGACGAGGGATCGACGACGCACTCATCCCCCTAGCCGAGTCTCTTCCGCGCGCGGACAAGGACGCGGCGCCCGTCGTCGCGCAGCTCCAGGCGGCGGTGGACGCGCTCCGCGCTGCGCTCGTCGCCGAGCCCACGACCGCGCCGGAGTGGGCCGGCCGCCTGCGGCAGCTGGCTGCCGCCGCCGCTCCGTTGACCGAGCTCGTCGCCGCCCTCGACGAGACGCGGCGCGGCGATGCCGCCGCCTGGGTCGAGACGCTGCAATCGACGATCGCAAGCCACCGGCGCGATCTGGACGAGCTCGCCCCCTGGGCGGAAACCCTCGACGAGGTGATGGCTGGGCTGCCCGCCGAGCTGGCGGCGGGCCTGCCGGCGGCGGGGCGGCTGCTCAGCGCCATGCCTTTTCTCGGAGAGGTGCCGGCGCTGGCCGGCGCGGCGGCGCGCGAGCTCGCCACCCTCGTGGAGGGCCCGGCCGACGCCATTGCCGGTGGGCGCCTTGATCGCGGACGCGCGGTGAAGACGCTGGAGGCCCTCGAGCGCTCGGCCCTCGACGGCGCGGCCGCCGCCCGGCGTCTGGAGGAGGCGGCGGGGGCGGCGCTGGCCTTTGCCGCGTCGATGGACTTCACCTTCCTCTTCGACGAGACCCGGCAGCTCTTCGCCATCGGCTACCGCGTCGCCGACGGTGCCCTCGACGACGCGCGCTACGATCTCCTCGCGTCGGAGGCGCGGCTGACGAGCTTCCTCGCGGTGGCGCGCGGCGAGGTGCCGCCGGAGCACTGGTTCCGGCTCGGACGGCCGATGACCCCGGTGGACCTGGGCACCGCGCTGATATCGTGGTCGGGGTCGATGTTCGAGTACCTCATGCCCGCGCTCGTGATGCGGGCCCCCGAGGGCAGTCTCCTCGACCAGACCTGCCGGCTGGTCGTCAAGCGCCAGATCGCCTATGGCGCCTCCCATGCCGTGCCGTGGGGTATCTCCGAGTCCGCGTACAACGTGCGCGACCTGGACCTGACCTACCAGTATTCCAGCTTCGGGGTGCCGGGGCTCGGCCTCGAGCGTGGATTGGGGGAGGACCTCGTGATTGCCCCGTACGCGACCGCCCTCGCCGCCTTGGTGGACGCTCCCGCGGCGGCGCGGAACTTCGTCGAGCTCGCGCGGCTGGGCGGGCGGGGCATGCATGGCTACTACGAGGCGTTGGATTTCACGCGCTCCCGCCTGCCCGAGGGCGAGCGGGTCGCGGTGGTTCGCGCCTACATGGCGCATCACCAGGGCATGACGGTGACCGCCTTGGCCAACGTGCTCCTGGATGGGCTCATGCGCGAGCGCTTCCACGGCGAGCCCGTCGTCGAGGCCACCGAGCTCCTCTTGCACGAGCGCGCGCCGCGCGACGTGCCGGTGACCCGGCCGCGGGGGGAAGAGGTGCGGGCGCCCGGCCATCTCCGCGAGCCGGCGCTTCCGGCCGCCCGCCGGTTCACGTCGCCCGCCGATCCGCTGCCGCGGACGCACCTCCTGTCCAACGGGCGCTACGTGGTGATGGTGACCGCGGCCGGCGCGGGCTATAGCCTGTGCGGACCGCTCGCGGTCACCCGCTGGAGGGAGGACGTCACCCGGGATGCCTGGGGCTCCTTCATCTTCTTGCGCGATGCGCGGAGCGGGGCGGTGTGGTCGGCGGGTCATCAGCCTTCCGGGGTGGAGGCGGAGACCTACCAGGCGATCTTCCTCGAGGACCGGGCCGAGATCCGCCGGCGCGACGGCAGCATCATGAGCACCCTCGAAGTGCTCGTCTCGTCCGAGGACGACGCCGAGATCCGTCGGATCTCGCTCATCAATCTGGGCAGCGAGGCGCGCGAGATCGACGTCACCTCCTATGCCGAGCTCGTGCTGGCGCCGCCGCGGGCGGATGCCGCGCATCCGGCCTTCTCCAACCTCTTCGTGCAGACCGAAGCGTTGCCGGAGCTCGACACCCTCCTCGCCACGCGCTTGCCCCGTAGCCACGAGGAGGAGCGCGTCTGGGCCGCCCACGTGATGGCGGTGGAGGGAACGAGCGTGGGAGGCTCGCAGTACGAGACGGACCGCTCTCGTTTCCTGGGGCGAGGTCGCGGGATTCGCACCCCGATGTCGATGATCGAGGGCCGGCCGCTCTCCAATACCTCGGGGGCCGTGCTGGACCCGATCTTCAGTCTGCGGCGACGTCTCCGCCTGGCGCCGGGAGCCAGCGCGCGCATCGTGTTCACCACCCTGATCGCGACCGCGCGGCCGGCCGCCCTGCTCATGGCCGACAAGTACCGCGATTCCGCCACCTTCGACCGGATCGCGACGCTGGCCTGGACCCAGGCGCAGGGGCAGCTCCACCACCTGGGTATCGGCGCGGAGGAGGCGCACCTCTTCCAGCAGCTCGCCAACCGTATCCTCCATGCCGACCCGGGCATGCGCGCGCCCGCCGCCGTCCTCATGCGTAACACGCTCGGCCCCTCCGCGCTCTGGGCGCACCGGATCTCCGGTGATCTGCCCATCGTGCTCGTTCGCATCGACGAGGTGGAGGATCGCGGCATCGTCCGCCAGCTCCTGCGCGCGCACGAGTACTGGCGGCTGAAGGGCCTCGCGGTGGATCTGGTCATCCTCAACGAGAAGCCCGCGTCGTATCTCCAGGATCTCCAGACGGCGCTCGAGGGCCTGGTCCGAGCGGGCCGACCCGCCCTCGGCGCGACTCAGGGGGGCTCGATCTTCGTGCTGCGCGGCGATCTCCTGTCTCCCGGCGAGCGCGATTGCTTGACCGCCGCGGCGCGCGTCATCCTGCTGAGCCGCCAGGGCACCCTCGCCGAGCAGGTGGCGCGCGCGGAGCGGCCCACGCCGGCGCGCCGGCGCGACCAGCGCCCCTCGCGCGCAGGGCGGGCCGCGCCCGAGCCGCTCCCGCCGCGTCCCGTGTGGGAGTTCGACAATGGACTGGGCGGCTTCGTGGAGGACGGCCGCGAATACATGATCGCGCTCGGCGAGGGCCAGTGGACGCCCGCCCCGTGGATCAACGTGATCGCCAATGAGCGACTGGGGTTCCAGGTCTCGGAATCGGGCGCCGGCTACACCTGGGCGGAGAATAGCCGGGAGAACCAGCTCACGCCCTGGTCGAACGACCCGGTGACCGATCCTCCCGGAGAGACCATCTATCTGCGCGACGACGACACCGGAGACCTCTGGGGGCCGACCGCCCTGCCCATCCGCGAGGAGGCCTGGCCCTATCATTGTCGTCACGGGCAGGGATACAGCCGTTTCACCCATCGCTCCCATGGCATCGAGCTCGAGCTTCTCCAGTACGTGGCCCTCGAGGATCCCGTGAAGATCAGCCGGCTCCGGGTCGCGAACCGGTCGACCAGCGCACGGACCCTCACCGTCACCGCGTACGTCGAGTGGGTGCTCGGCCCCTTGCGTTCCACCACCGCGCCGTTCGTCGTCACCGGGCTCTGCGAGCGCACCGGGGCGCTTCTCGCCCGGAACGCCTGGACCCACGACTTCCCCGGGCGGGTTGCCTTCCTCGACCTGCGGGGGAAGCAGATGGGGTGGACGGGCGACCGCACCGAGATCCTGGGGCGGAACGGCACCCTCGACCATCCGGAGGCGCTCGAACGAGGTCAGCCCCTCTCGGGGCGGTTGGGCGCCGGGCTCGATCCATGCGGGGCGCTCCAGGAGACGCTCACCCTGGCCGCCGGCGAGGAGGCGGAGGTGGTCGTCCTCCTCGGCCAGGGCGAGTCCGAGACCGAAGCCCAGGTCCTCATCGCGCGCTATCGCGATGCCGACCTCGACGCGGTGTTCGAGACGGTGACCACCCGCTGGGACGATCTCCTCGCAGCGGTCCAGGTGAAGACGCCCGACCGCTCCCTGGATCTCATGCTCAATCGCTGGCTTCTCTACCAGGCGCTCGCGTGCCGGTTCTGGGGGCGAGCTGGCTTCTACCAGGCGGGGGGAGCCTATGGCTTCCGGGACCAGCTCCAGGACGGGATGGCGCTGACCGTCGCCGCCCGTGACATCACGCGCGCGCATCTCGTCCGTGCCGCCTCGCGACAGTTCCCGGAGGGCGATGTCCAGCACTGGTGGCATCCACCCTCGGGACGCGGCGTCCGCACCCGCATCTCGGACGACCTCCTCTGGCTGCCGTACGCCGTGGCGCACTACGTGAGCGTCACCGGAGACCGGAGCGTGCTCGACGAGGAGGCTCCGTTCCTCGATGGCCAGCCCCTGGGCGACGAGCAGGCCGAGGCCTACTTCGAGCCCAGCGTCTCCGCCCAGCGCGCCTCGGTGTTCGAGCACGGGGCCCGGGCCATCGATCGCAGCCTGGCGGTGGGCGCGCATGGGCTGCCCCTCATGGGCTCAGGCGATTGGAACGACGGCATGAATCGCGTCGGGCCCAAAGGGCGCGGTGAGAGCGTCTGGCTCGGCTGGTTCCTCTTCGCCACCCTCGAGCAGTGGGCCCCGATCGCGGAGGCGCGCGGTGAGCGCGCACGGGCCGAGCGCTGGAGCGCCCACGCCGTCGCCCTGCGAAAGGCGCTCGATACCCACGGTTGGGACGGCGACTGGTACCGCCGGGCCTACTTCGACGACGGCACCCCGCTCGGCTCGGCGCAAAACGCGGAGTGCCGTATCGACTCCATCGCACAGTCCTGGGCCGTCCTCTCGGGCGCGGCCAATCCCGCTCGCGCCGCTCAGGCCATGGGCGCGGTGGAGGAGTACCTCGTTCGGCGCGAGCAGGCGCTCGTGCTCCTCTTCAGTCCGCCCTTCGTGCGTCCGCGTCGCGATCCCGGCTATATCCGAGCCTATCCGCCCGGCATCCGCGAGAACGGTGGCCAGTACACGCATGGCGCCATCTGGGCCATCATGGCGTTCGCCGCCCTCGGCGACGGCGACCGAGTGGGTGAACTCTTCTCCATCCTCAATCCCGTCAACCACACCAGCACTCGCGCCGGCCTCTATCGATATCGGGTCGAACCGTATGTCGTCGCGGCCGACGTCTACGCCGAAGCCCCTCATATCGGTCGCGGGGGCTGGACGTGGTATACGGGCTCGGCGGGCTGGATGTATAGGGCCGGCATCGAATGGCTGCTCGGCTTCCGGCTGCGGGGATCCGCGCTCTTCATCGATCCCTGCATCCCACGGGCTTGGGTCGGCTTCTCCATTCACTTCCGGTATCACTCGTCGCGATACGAGATCTCGGTGGAGAACCCGCGGGGCGTGACCCGCGGGGTCGAGCGCGTGGAAGTGGATGATGTCCGTGCCGTGATCGGGATTGACGGTCTTTCGTTGGTCGACGACGGCGCCATGCACAGGATTCGCGTATGGATGGGCTGACGGCTCACGCGACACACGCTCGGACGGCTGGAGAATGGGGGCCTTCCATTGCGCGAATCCAGGTTGCGCTGGTCTAGAAGGAGGGGCAATCATGGCGCGGAAGAAGAGGGCGCGAGCAGCCAAGACGAAGGTCAAGCGAACGGCCGCCAAGAGGAAGCCTGTGGCGCGCCGGAAACCGACCAGGAAGAAGCCGCCGAGGCGTCCGCGCCCTCGCAAGACGCTGAATCCGGTGGACAGACAAGTTCTGACGATGGGGATCTATGGAGGTGATCCGACCTCCGGCCAGATCGCGACGCCGCCATCGAGCGCCTAGGAGAAGCAAGAAGCCCCCGTGGTGCGCTGACACCCACGGGGCGAGACGACAGGAGGAGACGAATGGGCGAATCGGGCCTGGCACAACTCCTGGTCTCGGCCCACACGGCGGAGCTGGCCGTCCGGGCCGTGGGCCATGGTCTCCACGCCCTCGACCAGCGCATCGAGGGAAACGAGCACGAGGCCGCCGACCTGCGCTGGCGGCCGATCATGGCGCGGCAGCTCGGTCGGAACCTGTGCCTGACGCCCGCGCGGCGATGACAGTGCGCGAGCAGGAGACGCTGCTCCGGGCGCTCGATCTCTGGCGTGCCGCCGTCGGTGAGATGACCTGGGAGGAGCGAGCCGAGGCTTCGCTGGCCTTGCTCATCGTGAGGGATGAGGAGCTCGAGGCGCTTCGGGGCCGGATCGAGCGTGGAGAAGTCCAGTGATGCGGAAGGAACAGGAGCGGCTGGCGGAGTACCTGAAGTAGGAGGGCAGATGGACGGCGCCGGAGTGGTGGTTCTGGTCGTCTTCATTCTCATCATCGTGGCGGCCATTGCCTACCGAGTGGGATACCTGTGGGCACAGGTCGAATTTTTGAATCCGAGCCACAGGCTAGAAGGCAGGTGGCGCATGCTGCCCATGGAGGCCCCCTTGCCGCGTTGGCGCCGCGTGGCGGGTTGGGCGGCCTATACGTTCTCCGCGCTGTTGCTCTGTCTGTTCCTGGCCATCGCGTATTGGTACGCATTCAGGTGGGGGTGGACCCATTTGATGGCGGCATGGATTCTGTGGTTCTCCATCTTCCTGGGAGTGCTCTGGCTCGCCGAGTGGTGTTGGAAGCCCAGCCCCGAGGCCCAGGGTGGTGCGAGTGCGGAGCATGAGCATCCGTAGCGATCGCCTCGCGCCCCCCTCGCAGTGCTACCCTTCTCCGCTATGCGGGAGTTGATCGAGCAAGGAAAGGCCCCGATTCGCCTCTGGGAACCGGCGGGCTCTCCGATGGAGCCGGAGGTCTTGCAGCAGGTACGGAATGTCGCCCAGCTGCCGGTGACGGAAGCCGTCTGTCTCATGCCGGACGGACACTGGGGCAAGGGCGGGCCGGTCGGTGGCGTGATTGCCACGCGATCGGCCATTGTTCCGGCCTTGGTCGGCGTCGACATTGGGTGCGGCATGATCGCGCAGGAGCTTGAGCTGCCAGCGAGTGCGCTGGATGGCAAGCTGCCCGCGCTGCGCCGGGCCATCGAGGCGGCCGTCCCGCATGGCGGGCCTGGCATCAGAGGCTCGTGGTCCCAGGCCGGCTACGAACCGACGCGCGTGGTTGGCCAGCACTGGGCCACGCTCGCGGCGGAATGGGCGGAGATCGTCGCACGCTACCCAAAGCTCGAAGGGGTGCAGGAGGCGCAGCTCGGCACGCTGGGCACGGGCAATCATTTCATCGAGATCTGCGTGGACACCCGGCAGAACGTCTGGGTGATGCTGCACTCGGGCTCGCGCGGCCCTGGGAACCGCATCGGGACCTATTTCATCGAGCAGGCGCGCACGTACGCCCTGAAGCAGCACCGCACCCTGCCGGACCGGGACCTGGGCTGGCTCGACGATGGCACCGTGCTCTTCGACGACTACCGGCGCGCCGTCCTCTGGGCGCAGCGCTACGCTCAGACGAACCGCGCGGTAATGATGCGCATCGTCCTCGATGCGATCGCGGCCACGCTCGGCCGGCCCATCCAAGGCCGAGCGCACGCCGTCAATTGCCACCACAACTACGTCGAGGAGCGCGAGGCCGGGCTCTACGTGACGCGCAAGGGAGCGGTCTCCGCCCGGCAGGGGGAACTCGGCATCATCCCCGGCAGCATGGGGGCGCAGAGCTTCATCGTGGCCGGCCGGGGCGCGCCAGCCTCCTACGAGTCCTGCTCCCATGGAGCCGGCCGTCGCCTGAGCCGCGGCCGCGCCAAGCGCGAGCTGAGCCTGGCCGACCACGCGGCTGCCACGGCTGGCGTGGAGTGCCGGAAGGACGCGGGGGTGCTCGACGAGAGTCCAGGCGCGTACAAGGACATCGCCGCCGTCATGGCCGCGCAAGCCGACCTGGTCGAGGTCGTGGCGACCCTCAAGCAAGTCGTCTGCGTGAAGGGCTGACCTCGGGAGGCGTGTATGGCTGACGTGACGTGCCCGCTGACGTTCGCGGACTGGCAGGCGCTGCTATCGCATGAGGCCTTGCCACCAGCACTCGGAACACTACTTGAGGACCGAGAGCGGACGGCCCAACTTGACCATGGCTACGAGTTGGATTGGCCAGAGGCGAAGGCGCGTTCTCTCCTGGAGCATGCGGAGAGCCATGACGTGGCCGTGGCGCGCGCGCTCCGCCAGGAGTTGGCTGGGCTTGACGTGCGAAAGCGCGAAGAGGGCAAGTCCGCTTGAACCCGCCCACCTGGCTAGACGAGCGCGGCTAGCCCCACGCCAAGCGTCCATGTCCGACGTGCGGACGTGAGATACCCGTGGTGACTCTTCCACCTGAGCGACGATTGCCACCAGGCGGCAAGGATTGCTGGCATGGGGCAGGAGACTAACATAGCGTTGACGCGCTGGGCTACGGCAGCGTTGACATTATCTGGGAGACAGTACCAGAGTCCTGGTTGTTTCTACCGCACCACCGTTCGGCCCTCAGGGGGAAGGCGTCCCGCCAGTGGCGGATGGAGGGGGCATGAGATTCGCGCCCTTTGCTTCGCGCTCGCAACGGGCACCGCATCAGCGAGTGCTACTACTATGATCATGAATTCGTGCTTACTGCCTCGACCTCCGAGACCCTCACTCGAACGGAGGACCCTATGATTCCGCGGGGCTTACACTACTGCGTCGTGATGGCTTTATTGCTCGGCGCTTCGTCGGTGCTGATGTGGCCGGGTGACGTTCTGGCGGTGCAGATATCGATCGACGGGACAGTGATTGGCGATCGTGTCGGCGCGGGGGCCGGTCAGGATCTGAACAACGGGCAGCATATCATCCAGTTCGACAGTGATGACCCCACGCGGGGCTTTGCGGTCCCGGGTTACAGGGTCAGGGGAATCGTAACCGCGGACTTTGCGGATGCAGGCACGCTCGTGCCGCCGGTCACTCACCGATTGACGCTCCTGGATCTGGTGATCGACCGGAAGGCCGGCGCGATCGACCACCTGTTCGCAATAGACTTTCGACACACCTTTTCTGATCCCGCCGCGCCCGTGAATGCACAGGACGGCATCAAGGGCGTCTTTGACAACCCGGTACATCCCGCGGTCATCGGCGGCATATCGATCAGGCAGTTTGAGGGTCGTATCAACGCAGAGGTGATCGGCGGGGTTGCCAATATCAACGCTCCTCTGGTCTCCCTCTCAGGGGGAGACAATGTCGCGCCGTTCGACCATCATGACGGTCCCGTCCAGAAGGCCAACGGCCCGCCGTGGGCGCTGCAAGGCGCATTGCGGATCGAATTCCTCGAGGCGATGGCGACGGGCGGCGGCGGATTAGGGACGGGTGACAGAATTAGTCTCGGTTCGGACCTCGGCATCGCGCCTATTCCCGAGCCCACTACACTCCTCCTCTGGGGCACCACGATGGCGGGGCTGGGGTTCGCTGCTCACTGGAGACGGCACAGGCGCAAGTAGTCGCTGCACACCCTGGGTGCAAAGCCTACCGCCGCCCGCTGGGAACGGGCTAGAGTTCCACGTCTCTTGACTGCTGTGGGCAACTCTTCTTTCAAGTTGCGACATTTCGTGTCAGTTCGCATCGAGGAATAACTTCACAGGTGCGTAAAGCATCTACCCGAAAACTGCCTATAAGCCCGTCTTCGAAGTCGCTTTTGCCCTGGCCCCACTGTTGCTCACCCATGCGACGATGCGCAGCTATCAAGTCCAATCGACCCGGTTAAACCCCATGCATGACGTTCGTAGCTGCCGCCTGATCGTCCGATTGATCGGGGATAGGCAACGTCTGACGCTGATCGTGTTGACATGAAGGATACGGATATGACTCTGAAACGGCGGAGGTAGGCGATGGGACGGTCGCGCATCCTGGTCATCGATGACCAGCCTGAGATCCGACAGACCATCGCGGACATCCTCGTCATGGATGGCCATGACGTACAGACCGCCCAGGACGGCAAAGATGGGCTCGACCGCATCGGCCGCAATCCGTTCGATCTAATCTTGTCCGATATGCGCATGCCAGAATTGGATGGTCAAGCGCTCTACGAGCACGTCCGGCGTGATCATCCGCAAGCCCTGAAACGCATCGCGTTCATCACCGGGCAGGCACACGATCCTCAGTTCGGAGTCTTCCTCAGAGAGACGGGCGCACCGGTTCTGGGGAAGCCCTTCACCATGCACCAACTCCGTCAGCTGGTGGACCGGATGATCGGGCGAGGTCGACATGCTGCTTTTCGCTGAACAGAGGCGTGGGGGAGTGCGATGAACGAGGAGGTAACGCAGACGGCACGAGAAGCGGAGATGATGGCCGTGATCGAGAATATCGTTGAGGGTGGCCGAGGCTTGATCCGGGATTGGACGCTATTGGAAGACGCCGAGACGGCCCTGCGAAATGGCGGGCCGGAGGGCCTGATGCGATTCTACCTAGCATGTATGGAGGAACCGGGGTCTCGAGCGACATGGATCAAAGCCACGCTCCAAGCACACGGCAAGAACACCCTAGAGTCGGAGTACAAGCGATTTATGTCGATCTACTCGGGCAACCCCGGCCAGTAGTTCCACCATGCTCTCCATTACCTGGCGCGAATACTTGAAACGAGAGGCGACGGACGTCTTCAATATCCTCCTCGTCGCTCTGGTCGCGCTGACCATCTGGGCGGTGCTGTGGTTGTCACCAACGCTTATGGACCACATCACCCGTGGTATTAGCACCAACATCGCATGTGTTGGAGATGTGACATCATCGAAGACACTTGGTGACGTGATTAGGAGTCGCAACCGCTGCGTCTGAGAGCCACGACGGCTGGTTGTTCTAACGACTACGCCTTGTAGAGCCCGCCTCGACTCACCTCCAAAGAAGTCGCATTCGGGGGTGTTGACCCCCACCGTAAGATTAGAAATGTGGGCCGTCAGTTAGTTCGCGTGATGCCGACGATGGCGTGGAGCCGGGCTCTCCTTGTCGGTTTGGCCGTGGCCGTCCTGGTTGGCTGCGGCGGCACCCCGCGCCCGCCGCTGTATACGCCGGAAGAGCTCAGGGCCACTTGCGAGCGACAAGGGGGGTGGTGGCGCCCGAACATACTCGATGGTTACTGTGAGTACCAGTCTCCCGGTTGGATGTAGCGAGGGCCAGTGCCGGAAGAAGCCTTATTCAATCGCCTGTTCCGCCCGCTGCAGCAGCGACGGGGGCCCTCATAGGGATTTCAGGTACTCGATGAGATCTCGGGTCTCGGCGGTGGTCAAGCCAAGCTTCATGAACGTGTTGTAGTGATCCACCACGTCCTGCAGGGTGGCGAAGCGACCGTCGTGATAGAACCCACCCTTGTGGATCTTCTTGGTGTCCCAGAGCGCCCGCAGGGGCGTCGTCCGGTACGCTCGATCAGGGGCGCGATCGGCCTGAAAGGAGTCGATGCCGATCTCCTCGGGCTTGTGAAGGTTCCAGCCCGGCTCGGTGAAGATGGGGGGCACATGGCAGACGGCGCACTTTGACTTTCCATTGAAGACGGCGCGCCCGCGATCTGCGCTCGCCCTGTCGAAGCTTCCCTCCGGGGGTTTGGGGACCGGGATGGCCAGTTGATAGAAGTGAAGCGCGGCAAGCTTCGGGGTGATCCGATCCTCCGACGCTCGGACGTTCCCGAGGTTAGCCCGCGCCGCAACCGGATACTGCTCCTTGTTGCTCAATCGTGGGTCGAAGAAGTTGCCCTTGCCATGCATCTCGAGATTCGCCACGAACGCGTTCCAATACGTGACCGAGCCCCATGAGCCGGTCCACGTGTGCTGGTTCACGCCGGCCAGCCCGAAGGCCGCGGGATTCAACGTGGCGGCCGACTTGCCGTCCGGCCGGAACGCCTTGCCATCCAAGGTGAGCTGAGCATCGAACTTCCCCGGCCCCCAGCTCCTCAGCACCTTGCGCACCGTAGCGTCGTCCGAGCCGAGCAGATCGGTGTAGGGCTTCAGGGTGGGTGAGAGGGCCACGATGGCGCCGATGTCGAGATCGCGGTTGGGCCAGCCATCGAGCCGACGGCCGATGCCCGGCGCGAACCCGTCGTCGACGGTCGAATGGCAGAGGGCGCACTGGATGCCGACCGACATGATCCGCCCCTGGGAATCGAAGAAGCCGGTGACACCCACGACCACGTTGGCCTTCAGCAAGGCAATGGTGCTCGCGGGATCGTCGAGATCGACCTTTCGCGTCTTGAGTGCCTCCGCGAGGGCGGCCGGAAGCGCGGAGGCATCCACTTTTAGGCCCAGGGCAAGAGCCTGTTTAGGTGAGAGCCCCGGACCGACACCGCCGTTCTTCTCACCCGCGATCGCGCGGTGGAGCTGGACTGCGCCGCCCCAGAACCCCTCGCTCCCGAACGTGTCATTGCGAAAGGTCGTTCGTCCCTCGTCCATGAGTTGTCGTGCGTGCGCGCCGATCGTCCTGTCGAATCCTTCCTCCGCGTCGGGCCCCCCGCTCATCTCGGGAGCTCGCGTCGACTGCTGCATGCACGCTACGCCGACGACGAGCGCCAGAACAGAGATACCCACAATACGCCCGGTGTCTTTCATAAACGGTGTCTCCTCACGAGCTTCTATGGGCACACGTGAGCGCGGGACCGTACGGCTGGTTGACGGCCTCCCTACGCCTCCTGCTACACGTTAGATGCAGGAGCGCGCGGGAATCTTACCGCGAGGACCGTTCGATCTCGAGCAGCGCCTCGTACGCTTCGGCGCACTCCGAGCACTGGAGGATATGATGGGCGACCTGTGGCAGGACTGTGGCGGGCTCGCCGAGCCGTGAGGCGTCAGCGGTCGCCAGGACGAGGTCGACGTATTGCGGGAGCAGCTCGAAGAACTCGGAGCAGACGATCTCGTCGTCCCTGGTCTCGAAAATGGCTCGGAGGAGCTCCAAGAACTGGGCGTGATTCACGGCCGTGATCCCTTCCCGAAGACCCCGAGCACCTCCGCCACGGTGACACCCCGCGCGAGGAGCGCCGCACGCAGCTTTCGCCGCGCATCGTGAATCGCCTTGTACACCGCATCCCTCGAGGTGCCGAGCTCTGCCGCCAGGAGATCTAGCGGCTGCTGGTGAAAGACATGGGCGACCAGGATGGTTCGCTGATGCGGCGTCAGCTCCACCTCGATCAGCTGCCTGACGAGCGTCCACAACTCCTGCTGCAGGGCGGCCCGCTCGGGAGCCGGCACGCCCTCTTCGGTCAGAGAGTCGGGGACGGTGTCGCTCGCCGTTCCCGGCGACCGCAACTTCCAGCGTCGCTGACGCAGTTGCCCGAGCAGGGCGTTGACGCCAATACGGTGGACCCACGTCGTGAATCGGCTGTCGTTCCTGAACGTGTCGAGCTTGGCTCGAACCGTCAACAGGGTGTCCTGAACGGCATCCTCGGCCAGCGCCTCGAGGTCGTCATCGGCGAGCGGTCGGCCCCGGCCGCGCAGATAGGCGCGGAGGTGGCGCAGTACGCGCTCCCGGATCGCCGCCCACGCTACATCGCTGTCCGCGCGAAGGGCGGTCAGCCAGTCGAGGTTGCTCCAATCCGATCCCGGCGGAAGGGTCATACGCGAGCTTCCTGGGCACGGGAGAGCATGGCGCGGCTATCGTAGTCGACCCGCCCTACGTGGGCCAGTGGCCCAGAGGTCTAGGTCTTCGTCTGCCACCCCAGCGGCCGATCGCCGGGCCCGTGAGCTCGTCGGAGGGGAGTCTTGCCCGACTCCTCACACTGGTGAGTGGGTCCCAGCACGGTCAGGCCCGGCCCTCCACCGCCGCCTGGTCTGTTCGCGGCTCAGCTCTCCTCGAGCACCGCGGCGAGAGCCGCGACCACATCTGGATCGAAACGCCGTCCCGACTCGCGGGTCAGCTCCGCGATCGCCTCGCGACTGCGTAGCGCTCCCCGGTGAGGGCCGGGGCAGGTGGTCAAGGTCTCGTAGGCCGTGGTGACCGCCATGATGCGGGCGGCCAGGGGAATGTCGCGGCCGCTAGGACCGTCAGGCTGATCTTCGCCGCTCCACCATGCCCGATGCGCCCGGACCAGGTCGAGGACCGCTTGTGGCCACTCCAGCGCGCTCAGGATCGCGGTCGTATGGTCCCCATGTCCCTCGAGCAGGTTCTGAGCAGCGGCGGGCGTGAGGCCAGCGTGGGGGAGAAGGGCGTGCGCAATCCACGTCCGCCCGAGATCGTGCGCTTCCACGGCCTGATGTAGGAGGACCGCTTCGGTCAGCGGGAGCTTGAGCTGCTCCGCCAGCCTCAAGCTCAACCGGATGGCGGTCTCCCGCTCTCCGCTCGCCGCGCCCGCGGCGTGCCCGGCGAGCGCGACGGTCCGGCCCGCGGCAAGCCGGAAGCGTTGTATCTCGTGACGCTTCAGATCCAGGGCCTCGTCCAGCCGATCCGATTCCGCCAGGATCGAGCCGATCCGAGCCGTTTCGGCGATACTCTCCGCCACCTGGGCGGGGGGAAGAGGAACCGGCCACGACGCCGCTCGCTCAGGATGACCAGCCCGTATACCTCGCCGTCCTTCGCGACGGGCACGACGAGGGCAACCGTGCTCTCGTCAGGGAGGAGACCCGACGGCCTCACCGTGTCCGCGTTGAGCAGCGTGGGATCGGCAGTCCTGAGCGAGGGACGGATCCACTCCAGGGTAGTGACCGGCAACCTGACGCCGACTCGTGAGCCGTCGACCGGGCCCCGGAGCGAGGAAGTGGCGACGGCGATCAGCGTCGTCCGCTCCTCGTCGAGAAGGGTCAGCACGCCGTCGGCTGCGTCAACGCTGCGAACGAGCCGCTCCATGATCGGGCCGAAGTCGATCCGCCAGCGCGACCGGATGCCGAGGCGGGACGTCGGGACGGTGTGGATCGGCTTGGCGGGTTGGGCCAGGGCGGCTCTCGGCTGAGATAGGGCTTGAGCTCGTTCGCCAGGGTATCGATGTCGAGTGGCTTGACCAGAACCCCCTGGAACCCGCAGGCGACCAGATCCTCGGTGCGGGCCGGCCGGTCGTCGGCGGTGGAAGCCAGGAAGACCGACCGCTCCATGCCGGGCGATTTCCGGAAGGTCGGCAGAAGACCGGCCGGCGCCGTAGCGTCGTCGACGTCCAGCAAGACAATCTCCGGCCGCGAGTGCTCAGCAAGCTCGCGGCCGGAGTCAAGGCTCTCCGCCTCGAGTACGCGGAATCCGGCCGAGCCCAGCACCCGGCGAACGAGCAGCCGCGTTGCCGGCTCCGAGTCAATGTAGAGAAGCGTGTCTTCCATGATGCTCCCTCTTCCCTTGCCCGTGGCCGATCAGGCTACTCGGCGTGCGCGGGTTCCGTGGGGACTGTGAGTGTGAAGACAACACCGATGTCCGGCTCGCTTTCGACTGCGAGGCTACCCGCGTTGAGGATGGCGAGTGACCGAGCCAGGGTCAGGCCGATGCGTCCGGTGTTCGGTTCCCTCGAACTGTGCGGGTCGAACATCGTCGCCAGGTCATCGTCAGAAACGATCCGGCCCGGATGGGCGACGGAGATGCTGACCATCTCGCCGTTCGGCCGCGCCCGCAGCACGACCTCGCCGTGATTCCCGTTCGGCAGCGTCGCCTGCATGATCAATGTGTGAAGGATCTGCCCCAGGTGGCCTCGGTCCGTCCTCACCATCGGCAACCCGGTCGGACACTCCACCTTGATGTCCAGCGAGTGGGCCGATCCATACTCCGCGGCGAGCTCGTCCAGTAGGGTCTGGACGTCCATCGCCTCGGGTTGGATGAGGATCTGTCCTGCTGCGGCCCGGTTGAGCTCGGATATCGCGGTGACGAAGGAGAGCAGCTCGGCGCCCGCCCGCTGGATGTTCCGCACATCCGCGGTTTGCGCCTCGGTCAACCTGCCGTCGAGCTCTCGCAAGAGTAGCTTCGAGAAGCCGAGGATGTTGCTGAGGGAGGTCCGGACCGCCTGCGTGACGGAAAGGATGGCACGCTGATGGGAAGGGTCGGTCGATCTCGACCGAGCCGTGTGCTCCACGGCCTCCGTGAGTCGTGCGATCTGAGCGTCTCGCTCGGCCAGCACGACCTTCAAGTTCCGCACCTCGGTCGCGGCCTGTCCCTGATTGGTCCACGCGACCCGGGCCAGTGTCTCGAGCGGCGAGCCCGATGCCTCGGGCCGACGCCCAAGCGGCTTGGCGAGTCCGATGACCAGCCAGCCGAGGGGAATGGTGGCGACCACGGTGGCCACGAGAAACAACACCACGGACCCCTGAGCAAGCGTGCTGGGTACGATCGTCCCCTCAGCGAGGGTGCGATAGCCAAGGCGAATCCGGCCGACCGGCGGGCCGATCTTCTGATCGGGGTTCAGGATGAGCACCGTGATCTCGCGAAGCGGGCCGCCCGGAGTTGACGCGAGCCCGCTCGTCGTCGCCTCGTTCCCGATGCGACCGACCCGTGCCGGATCGGTGTGGGCGAGCACGGTTCCGCGAGCGTCCTCGACGCCGACGGATGTGATCATCGGCCATGCCGCGCCCTGTTTGACGAGAATGTCGAGGGCTCTCTGGTCGGTCGCGACCATGAATCGGCCGGCGGCCGCGGCGTAGAGATCTGCGACGTGCTCGATGCTGGTGGGCATCCTCGGCGTCAGCCACTCCTCACTCAGCCACCAGAGGCCGGCGACCAGAGCGGTCTGGAGAATTGCCAAGAGCACCGTAATCTTGAGCGCCCGGAGTTTCCTGGCCAAGCTCGGGGACGCACGGTGGTGCTCAGGGGCGGGCCAATCGAGCCTGAACCGCGAGGCGCGGCAAGCTGACTTTCCAGCTGTCCTCCCTGTCTTGGTGTCCAGTCGTGACTCATGGCAACTCTGGTACCCACGTCCGGCAGAGCGAAAGGTGTGCCATGAGGCTGCTGCCACGTGTTTTCGTTGCGAGGTCAGTGCCCTACGGGCGTGCTGCAAAGGCTGCGCGGGAACTGCGGGGGGCACATCTGTCCGGACGGCACTCACCTGGGTAAGCACGTACCCAGGGTCGCGCCCAGACGGCAGCGGTCGAGCCCGGCAGCGAACCCGCGTGATCCGCGGGCATCATCTGCTAGGCTGCCTAGCATGGCAGACGACGACCTGACCGAGAGCATCGTGCGGCAGCACCTGCGGGACCACCCCGGGGAGGCGCAGTGCGCGGCGTGCCTGGCCCGGGATCTGGCCCTGCAACCCGGCAGCGCGCTGACCCGGATCCTGGACGATCTTGGCGAGCGGCGGCCCCCGTTCGCGCCCGGCCGTTGCCGGTGCGGCGCGGAGGGCCTCATGTACGTGCTGCGGTAGGCCCCGGCCCGGACCCCGTGCGGGCCGGGCCGGCGGGTTCAGCGGCCCAGGACCTTGCGCGCCTTGGCCGGGTTGCCTCCCACGGTCACGACGGCCACCGCGGCGCCCCGGCCCGCGGTGGTGGCATAGATCGACCGCACATTGATCCGCTCCTTGGCGAGCCGGGCCGCGACCCGGGCGAGCACGCCCGGCTTGTTCCGCAGCCGCAGCGCCCACGCCGTTTCCTCGGTGAACCGATACCTGGCCTTGCGGAGCGCGCGCTTGGCCTGCACCGGGTTCTTGACCACGAGCCGGATCTTGCCGCGGCCGGTGACCTCGGCGGCGCTCAGGGCCACGATGTTGACGCCGGCGTCGGCGAGGGTTCGGGCCAGCGTGGCGAGCGTGCCGGGTCGCGACACGAGACTGAGCGTGAGCTGGGTCGTCCTGGGCATCGCAGTCCTCCTTGTGAGCGGTGCAGTGCGCTCTATCGAGTGAGCACACTCTAACCAGGGGAGCGCCCCAGCGGGGGAAAATTCGGGCGGGCCGATCGCGCTAGAAGCGTCGCTGCGGAACCGTGATGATGTCGTTCGGCTGCAGCCGGACGTCCTGATTGCCCTCTGGAGATCGCATGATCCGATCGACGTCGACCCGGATTCGATCCTTCTTCTCGGGGCCGCCACGGATGATGTCCACGCGGCTCCCGGCCGCGAGCGGAGTGAGCCCACCGGCCTGGGTGAGCGCCCTCAGGAGCGTGAGATCTCCCTCGTACTTGACGGCGCCGGGCTTCTTGACCTCGCCGTTCACGTACACCGCCTCCGCGAGCGGGACCACGACCGAATCCCCCGGCTCGAGCTTGGGATTCTGGCTCAGGTCACCTCGCTGCGCCAGGCGGTTGAAGTCGATGGGAACCTTCTTGTCACGCCTCAGGAGAAATCCCTTCTCGCCGTCCGCCTCCGGCACGACACCGCCCATCATGGAGATGCCCTGCAGCAGCGTCAGGTCGCCGGTGAGCTGCATCACGCCGGGCTTCCCGAAGCCGCCGACGAAGTACACCGGTCGGCTCTTGATCTCCTTGACGATGACGGTGACCACGGCGCCCTTGACGGTCTTCTCGTAGACGGACAGGAGGTGATCCTGCACCTGCTGGACGGTCTTCCCCGCCACCGCGATCTCGCCCACGAGGGGCAGGGACAGTCGCCCGTCCGGGCGGACGAACACGGTCTGATTCAGGTCCTTGCTGCCCCAGACCTGGATGTCGAGGACGTCCTCGGCGCCGATGATGTAGTCCGCCCCCGCTGGAATCGGCAGAGTTGCGGCCGGCTGCATCGGCGCCGGCTGGGCCTGCGGCACCGGCTGGGTCTGTGGCTGGGGTTGAGCCGGCTGGCTCTGCGTCGGTTGGGGTTGCGCCGGAGGCTGCTTCGGCTGCGTCTGCGGCGGCGCCGGCTGGGTCTGCGCCATCGCGCTCGGGACCGCCAGCAGGACCACGATGACCAGGGCCGACCACCACGCAAGTCGCTTCATGGCACTCCCTCCCTTCGGCCGGATTCAGCATCACGCATGCCACCTGCCGGGACAGGTCTCCCGTTCCCGCAGGAATCAAGGCCTTGTGCCTCATCGACCGCGCCCGGCCCGTCGGGACCGCATCCCGTAACCGTGTAAGAAGGAAACACCCCGGAGGGTATGAAATACCCTTGGGCCGGCACGGTGCATGGTAGGGTCTTCGCGCATGCGATTTTTCGCTCGCGTCCTCGTCCCTCTCTCGGTCGTGCTGCTTGGCTGGATCGCCGATGCGGCTCCGGTGACGGCCCAGTCCACGCCGCTCACCCTCGTCTTCACCCCGTCGCGCGATCCGACCGCGCTCAAGGACGCGGGGGACGCCTTTGCGAAGACGCTGGCCGAGATCTCCGGCGTGCCGGTGCGGGCGCTCGTGGCCTCGGACTACGCCGGGGTGATCGAGGCCCTCCGGAGCCGGCGGGTGGAGCTCGCCTTCGTGCATCCGGTGGGATACGTCCTCGCGAATCGTGAGGCGGGCTGCCGGATCCTGGTGCGTGACGTCTGGGGCGGCAAGACCGCCTACACCGCCCGGTTCTACGTGCGCAAGGACCGCGGCATCCGGCGCGTCGAGGACCTGCGCGGCAAGACGGTGGCCTTCGTGGATCCCGCGTCGTCCTCGGGTTACATCTATCCGATGGTGCTGCTGATCAAGCAGGGCCTGGTCCGCGACCGCGACCCGAAGACCTTCTTCAAGGATGCACTCTTCAGCGGGACGCACGAGGCCGCGCTCCAGGCGGTGCTCCACGGGCGGGTGGACGCGGCGGCTTCGTTCGACAAGGCGCCCGAGCTGCACCTGAAGGATCCCGCGCTGATCGCTCAGATCGCCTACGTCGGGGAGACGCCCGAGATCCCGGAGGCGGGTATCTGCGTGCGCCCGGGAGTGCCCGACGAGACGGTGGCCCGGCTCAAGCGCGCGCTCCTCGCCATCAAGGCGCCCCAGCACGGAGCATTGCTGAAGCAGATCTACGATATCGACGGGTTCGTCGAGGCTGACGACCGGGACTACCAGCCGGTGCGCGACGCCATGCAGCTCATGAACCTGAACCCGCCGAAGTAGCTAGTCCTCGGCGGTACGCCGGAACGCGTAGAAGGTCGCCCAGAGCCGGAGCAGGTCCGCCAGCCCGGCGCGCGCGTCGGCCTCGACGTGGCCGACCGCCCCCACGATCGCGGTCCGCACCGGCCGCCCCGCCGCCCGCGCGGCGGCCTCGAGCCGCAGGCTTTCCGTGAACGGCACCGCCGGGTCCTGCCGGCCGTGGATCAGGAAGAGCGGGGCGCGGAGGCTCCCGATTCTCGGTCCGGGGGACAGTGCCTCCAGCAGGTCTCGGGTGCCCCGGGGCAGGGCCCGGACCCGCTCGTCCACCGACGCCGGGTCGCGATTGTCCACGAGGCGTCGCCCCGCCTCGTCGAGCAGCTCGGGGTTGGCCCGCGCGAACTGGGCGATGGCCGGCTCCAGCACTCCGGTGGTCCGGCCGGCCACCTCGCCGAACGCGTAAGCACCGGTCAGCGTGTAGCGCAGCAGCTCCACCGCGGAGGCATACCCGCCCAGCGCCAGGACGGCGGAGAGCCGGGAGGCCAGCGACGGGTCCGACGCGGCGAGAAGCGCTGGCCCCGCGCCCAGGCTGATGCCGAGCAAGGCCACCGGCCGGTATCCGGCCGCATCAAGCGCCTCCACGCTCGCGTGGACGGCCGCCGCGGCCTCCGGTCGGAGTCGCAGCACGGTCAGACCCTCGACCGTCGGGACCGCCACCGCCCAGCCCCCGCGCGCGAGCAGCCGGGCCGCGTCGCGCAGGCGCAGGTCGTCCTTCCCCTCGGCCGAGAGGCCGTGCACGAGGACGAGGCCCGGTGGACGCCGCAGCGCGGCGCGGACGTACAGATCGATCGGGACCGGGCGCGCGCCAGTCGCGGCGGGGAGGGCGCGCGTGACGGGCTCGGCGGTGAGCCTCGAGAGTGGTTGCCAGCGTCCCTGGCCCAGAAACTCGGCGAGGAACGCCGTGGTCAACGCCAGCGCCCACGCGCTCGCGAAGAAGGGGAGCGCAAGGAGACCGGCGAGGACGAGTCGCCCGGTCGCGCTCAACTACGAAGTGCCGGGCCGGCGAGTGTTGGTCACCGGCCCATGATCGGAAGGCGACTGACCGAGCGCAAGCCCGGCTTCGGGCATTCCTCCGGCGGCGCTTCAGGCAGCTTGCCCATTCGGATCGGGATCGAGGGCCGGATGAACAGTAACTTCAGCTAGTTATCTCGTGGCACTCGTGATGCTGATCCTCCGAGCAGAGGAGGACACGCCATGAGCACGATGACAGTCCGGGTCCTGGTTGGTAGCGTGATCGCCGCCTGTGTCCTGGGGGTCGCTGCCCTCGAGGTCGTGAGCGAGCGAGTCCGCGTCGACCTCTCGCCCACGGTGGTCCCGGGGACGCCACACGGTATGCCGGACTCGGCGCCGGTGTCCGTCGCGGAGCTGGAGTTCCGTGAGGAGCCGGGCCCCAGCCCCTCCCAGCTGACGGGCGCCCTCCAAGCCGGCCGGCACACCGTCCTCAACGTCGATCCCGCCGCTCGGCGTGTCCTGTCGCTCACGGGCACCGGCCAGGTGAGCGTGTCGGAAGTGGACAAGGAGGCCCGGGTGGTCACCGAGGAGACGCAGGATGCCAGCCTGGCCTTCCTCAAGCCTGGAGACGTGATCCGGGTGGAGGCCCGCTCCGGGCAGGTCCAGAAGATCGTCGTGCTGCGACGCGGCTGGCAGGAGCTGGAGAGTCCGGAGCAGTAGCGGCGGCGAGTCGTTACTTAGGGTTGACGCACTTGATCAGGCGCCACCCGTTGAACAGATTGACCTTGGTGGTGATCTCGGGGATGAGGCCCACCTGTTGGAGCAGGGGCTCGAGTGGAAGGTTCGACTTCCACCCGAGCCTCGTGCACACGGGAGCGACCAGATCCTCCAGGCGCCCGATCACCGGGCGCTCGCTCCGGAAGTGATTCAGGAGCACGATATTGCCCCCTGGCTTCACCACGCGCTTCATCTCACGCAGGACGCCCACCGGATCGGGCACGGCGCTGATCGTGTAGGTGGCGACCACCGAGTCGAACTCGCCCGGGCCAAAGTCCATCACGGTGGCGTCCATGGTCTTGAGCGTGACGTTGCCCAGCCCCAGCTCGACCACCTTGTCCTGCGCCTTCTCCAGCATCTCCTCGGAGAGATCGATGCCGGTCAGCCGGCAGTTGGTCGGGTAGAGGGGAAGATTCAGCCCCGTGCCGATACCGACCTCGAGAACGTTGTCTCCCGGCTTGATGGCGAGCAGACGGATGGCGGCTTCGCGACCGGGATGAAAGATCCAGTCGAAGACGAAGTCATAGGCGGGGGCGTAGAGCTTATAGGCCCGCTTGACCTGCCTTTTCTCCAGTGCCGCGTCCAAATGGGTCCCCCTCCGGAAGTCGACGCCAATTGCCCAGCCTTCGCCCTTGTAGCATAGGGTGACGCAGGTTGCCAAGTGCTTTCTGACCTATTGATCTTCAAGGGGAAAATACTTACAGATCGGCCTCCCGGCACAGTCGACTCAGCACCCGCTCGGCGCCGAAGGTTTCCACGGCGATTTCGCGGGCGGCCCGACAGTGCCGCGGGTAGTCGCGGTTCACCTCATCGAGGGCGGCCGCGGCCTCGTCCACCGTGTCGAATGCGAGCAGCCCCACGCCGGTGGGCATGAACTTGCCAAAGCCCGTGTCCTGAGTGACGACCGGCTTACCCGCCGCGAGGTAGCAGGCGCTACGGTCGCTGAACCACCCGCTCCGCGTCCGGGCCACGAGGTCCTTGGACACCGTGAACTCCCCTCGGGAGCGCTCGATGTAGCGCTGATAGGCAGCGACATCCCGGGAGGCGTCGAACGCGTTCGTGATCAGCCAGCCGTTCCGGGCGAGCAAATCCTGCGTGGCCTCGTCTTCGACCTCGAGGGCCAGCTCCAGCGGTTGGCGGGTCCGGCTCGGCAGATCGGCCATCCGGAGGAAGTTCATGTGCTTGGACCAGTAGTAGGTCTCGCCCCGGAACCGGATGTCCTTGCCAACGTTTTTCCAGGTGGCCACGGTCGTGAACCGCTCGGCGGCCGGGTTGACCGTGGCATCCCACAGGTCGGGAACCACGGGCGGCCGGGTCTTCCGCCAGGCGAACTTGTCGAGCGGGATAGGGCAGTCGGGCTGGCCCAGGTTTTCCCCGTAGGTGAAGTGGTGCGTGTGCTCGGCGAGGGCCTCGATGGCCGGGCGATCGCCCTCGGCGACCCGGATCTGCTCGAAGACGGGATCGGTCTCGACGTAGATACGCACCGGGCACCGGAGGTGCTCTTCGTTGAGCTGCGTGGCGCCGCAGACGTTCAGGAGGCCGTCCGCTTCCCGGTAGAGGGTCCGGAGCCGCTCCCGTGACAGCCCATGGCAGTTGCCGGTCACGCCGTCCACGTAGGCCCAGCGCTCGGCGAGGCCGAAGCGGGCCATCGCGTCGGCCAGGAAGGCCACGCTGTAGCTCGAGTCCGCCACCACGCTCTTGACCCGGGGGTCGTAGGGATGGGCCCGCGAGTCCTCGACATAGTAGACGTCGTGGCCGAGCCGGGTGAGGCCCAGCACGTACTGCGCCGCCTGCCAGCCGATTCCCCCTAGGGGATAGCGACCGGCCAGGTGCAGGACCACGAGACGCTTACGAGCGGCCAACGGGATCCTCCTGTCCGCTGGGTCTCCGGCCCTCCGTACATCGTCGCGAACGCGCCCCTGAGCGCCACCAGCTCGGCGAGCGTCCCCTGCTCGACGATCCGGCCGTCCTTGATCACCACGATCAGGTCGGCGGTGCGCACCGTCGAGAGCCGGTGCGCGATGATGAACGTCGTGCGACCGGTCTGCAGGCGCTCCAGCGCCACCATCACGAGGGCCTCCGTCTCGGGGTCGAGCGCCGAGGTCGGCTCGTCCAGGATCAGGATCGGCGAGTCGCGCAGGATGGCGCGGGCGATGGTCAGCCGCTGCTTCTCGCCTTCCGAGAGCGTGACACCCTGCTCGGCCACGTTCGTATCGTACCCCCGGGGCAGCTGCGCGATCATCTCGTGGATGCGGGCGGCCTTGGCCGCGGCGATGATCTCCTCCATCCGGGCGTCGGGCCGGCCGAAGGCGATGTTCTCGCGCAGGCTCACCGGGAAGAGCAGCGGCGGCTGCGAGCACCATGGCGATCTGGCGGCGCAGCGAGGCGAGCCGGTACTCCCGGACGTCCCGGCCGTCCACCAGTACGCGGCCGCGGGTCGGATCGTAGAAGCGGGGCAGCAGGCTCAGGAGCGTGGACTTGCCGGCGCCGGTCGGTCCGACCACCGCCACGCGCTGGCCGGGCGCCACGCGCAGGGTCACGTCACGGATGAGCGGGCCGCCCGGTCGCGTACTGGAAGTCCACGCCCTCCCAGGCCACTTCGCCGCGCGCGCCCTCCGCGGGGAAGGCCCGGTCGCCGTCCGGCAGGTCGCGCTCCACGTCGAGCACGTCGAGCACGCGACCGCACGCCGACGCGCGCGCTCTGAGCGCGAGGCCGTAGACCTGGAACATGTCGTTGATCGGCCCGTAGAGCGCCGCGAGGTAGCTGATGAACACGACCAGGCTCCCCACCGTCAGCGTGCTGTCGAGCACGTGACGGGCGCCCATCCACACCACCGCCGCGGTGCCGAGGGCGATGACCAGATTGACCACCCCCGAGTAGAACGTCTGCAGGGTGTAGAGCCGGAGCCCGGCGGCGAGGCTCCGCTCGCTCGCGGTCATGAACCGGCGGTGCTCGTCCTCCTCCCGGGTGAACGCCTGGATGACCCGCATCGCGCCCATCGCCCGCTGCACCACGCCGAGGACCTCGCTCTCGCGCTCCCGCATCTCGCCCGCCGCCGCGCTGATCCGGCGGTTCAGGCGGCCGATGGCGAGCAGCAGCAGCGGGCACACGCCCAGGGCCAGCAGGGTGAGCTCGGCGTCGAGGTGCACCATGACCGCCGACATCCCGATCAGCAGGATGAGCGCGCTGGCCGCCGGGAACAGGCAGTTCATGGTGAGCGCCTGGAGCGCGAAGGTGTCCGCGGTCACCCGGTAGAGCAGGTCGCCCGCCTGGGCCCGGCTGTGGAAGGCCATCGAGAGCCGGTGAAGATGGGCGTAGAGATCGCTGCGCAGGTCGCGCACCATCCGCTGCCCGATGCGGATGGTGGTGATGTTGGCCCACACGTTGGCCGCCCCGAGCGCCGCGTAGATCACCACCAGGGCCGCGCAGGCGCCCAGGAGCATCGCGCCCGTGCCCAGGCCCGCCGCCAGCTCCCAGGGCAGGGGCGCGCCGCCGAGAACCGAGTCGATGATCAGCTTGAGCGGCCAGGGCTTGAGCAGCTCGAGCGCGCTGATCAGGCACACCTGGGCCAGCGCCCAGAGCATGCCACCACGGTGGGGCCAGATGTAGCCGAAGACGCGCCGGCTGAGGCGGCTCACTTCACCACGGCGTCACGCACGTCGAGCGGCGGCGCATAGTGCAGCCGCGCGCGGCGTGCGACACCATGGAGCGCGTCGTAGAGCGTGCGTCCGAGCCCGACCGCCTCGCGAAGCAGGCCCGCGGCCGTCCCCACGCCGGCGGCCACGCCCGCCGCGGCCACCATGGGTAGCCCGAGCGTCAGCCCGGCGCCGGCCATGACCACCGCGCCCACGAGCACTCCGCGGGCCAGGCGCGACGTCCGGAGCGCGCACCGCACCCGCAGGACACGTCGCTCGCCGCCGTGGTTCTCGGTGCACACCTTGATCCGCCCGCGGGACCACACCCCGCCGTGCACCTCGAGGTCCCACTCGCTCCAGCCCTGGTCCACCAGGACGAAGTACTTCCGTCCGCGTCAGCGCGTCCACGAGCCCGTGGAGGATCGTCTCCTTCTCGAGCCCGTCCTCGGTCCAGAACGCGGCCGAGAACGCGCGCTGCGCCCACGACCAGGGCAGCGCCTGCATGGGCCGCTCGGACTCCGAGGGCTCGGCCGCGGTGAGCCCGCGCACCCACCAGCGATAGCGCTCGAGCGAGCGCAGGAGCGGCCCGAAGTACGTCAGGACCGCGATGAGCAGCCGTCCGCGGACGCTGTCGGCGACGCGGGTCGACCCGCGCCCGCATGGCCGCCCCGAGGCAGCAGGCGAAGGAGAGCATGATCGGCGCCGCCCCGAGCCAGGCCCACCCGCCGCTCATGGCCCCGTAGACGAGGAGGGCGGCTCCGACCAGGTTCCACTCGAGCGTGAAGGGCAGGTAGCGAGAGGACGGTGGAGGGCGGCTGGTAGAGGGTCTGGAAGAGCCCCCGGCCGAACACGCCGCAGTAGATGACGGGCCGGCGCAGCGAGAAGAGGGCGGAGATGCCGCCGTAGATGCGCCCGCGCCAGCGCGACTGGCCGAGCGCGTTGAAGCGCTGAGGGTGGCTTGAAGTAGAGCAGCGCCTCGGCCTTGCCGTAGCCCTTCTGCTGGCCGATGTAGGCCTTCATGGTGTTGCGCCGGAAGTGCCAGACCATCGCCGCGGGACTGAAGCCGATGCGGTAGCCCAGGTCTTGAAGCCGCCAGCACACGTCGACGTCGTCGCCCGCGCGAGCGGTAGATCGGATCGAAGCCGCCGATCTCGTCGAGCACCTCGCGCCGGAACGCCATGTTGCAGCCCGGGATGTGCTCGGCCACCACGTCGTCGAGCAGCACCTGAGTCGGCCCGCCGGGCGAGGCGGCCACGCACGCGGCCACCATCGAGTCTTCGGGCGGCGGCAGGTTGGGCCCCCCCACCGCGGGGAGCCCGGTCTGGAGAAACGTCGCGACCAGGTAGTGCAGCCAGTCCGGATCCACGACGCAGTCCGAGTCGGTGAAGGCGACGATCTCGCCGAGTCGACGCCGCGATGCCGACGTTGCGCGCGGCGCTGAGCCCCTTGTTCGGCTGGTGGATGACGTGAAAGCCCTCGAAGCTGTCCGCGATGGCGCCGGTGCGGTCGGTGGAGCCGTCGTCCACGACCACGACCTCGAAGGCGGGATAGCGAAGGTTGCGCAGGGATTCGAGACAGGCCTCCATGGTCGGCTCCGCGTTGTAGGCGCAGATGACCACCGAGACCTTGGGATACTCGGAGAGCGCGGGGAGCCCCGGCGCGCTGTACCAGCGCTGCACCGCCTGGAAGGCTGGCTTCTTGCGGCGCTCGCGGTCGACGAGCCCGAAAGCCCAGTTGGCGATGTCGCAGCCGCCGGTGATACCACTCGTCGGTGAACGAGAAGACCACCGTGCCGGCCGCGCCCATCTCGAGCGCGGTGCGGACCTGCCACGACAGGGTCGAGGCCTGGACGACCTCGCCCTCGCGGATCGAGTCGATGCCGAACTCGGTGAGCACCAGCGGCCGGTCGCCCGCCAGGTTGTGCAGCCGCGAGAGATACTGCCGGAATTCGGGCTCGCGAGTGCAGGTAGACGTTGAACGCGAGGAAATCGGTGAAGTCGGTCTCGAGATATTCGGTGGACGGATAGTTGGCGTAGCCGACCAGCGCGGTGGGCTCCATCTGCTTGATCAGGCCGACCAGCTCACGCAGGAACCCGGAGATGCGCGGAGCGCCGTACCAGCGGACGATGTCCGGCGGGATCTCGTTGCCGACCAGGAACGCGCCGACGGCCGGGTGATCGCGGCAGGCCTCGACCACGTCCGTGACGGTGCGGCGGACCGAATCGGAGATCTCCTCCGAGTCGAGAAAGCAGATGTGCTCCGCCCACGGGATTCCGACGAGGACCCAGAGGTTTCGCTCTGCGGCCAGGTCGAGGAGCCAGCGGGGCGGAGGGGTGAAGAGCCGGAGGCAGTTGGCCCCCAGCTCGGTCATCAGGGCGAAGTCCCGCGCGACGACCTCCGGGGCGGGATATCTATAACCATTCGCGTCCGGAGCGAAAGGGCCGTAGGTGACCCCCCGGAGCGGAACCTTGTCATCTCCAGCGAAGAAGAACTTCCCGCGAACTTCCAACCGAGCGCGGGAGCCGGCGGGCTGCGCGCGCCGTATGGCGCGCGACCTCGTGTCGAGCCTCACGGTCCCTATCCTCCTCCGACACCCCTGGCGGGGGCCCATAGTTGTAGTGGTTTCGAGACACTCGGTGGGTGCGCCCGTAGCGACATCCAAGAGGCTGGGGAGCGGTTCCACGCCGAGCGCCAGGTACGGAGGTGCCTGAAACGTCAGGCGTTCTCCACGGCCAAGTCATCGCAACCGGCATGCCAGAACGCGTCATGGTCAGCGGGGCGGTACTTTATCAGAAGTCGTGATTTTTCAGCTAGTCCGGACCCGGAAAATGTTGCGGGGCAGGCCAAAGGCAGGAGTTTGCTTCGTTTTTACACGACCGAGACGTAAAAGTTACCGTGGCTGCCGGGGCTAGAGCAGGAAGCGGATCAGGAGGGTGGCGAGCCCGAGAAAGGAGAAGAAGCCGAAGACGTCGGTGAAGGTCGTGATGATGACGCTCGAGGCGATGGCCGGGTCCACCCGGAAGCTCTTGAGCAGGAGGGGAACGACCACCCCGACGACCGCCGCAACGACCATGTTGAGCGTCATGGCCACCGCGATGATCCCGGCCAAGAGGGCCTGCCCCTTCCAGACGTAGGCGATGCCCGCCATGACCAGCCCGTTGGCCAGTCCGATGGTCAGGGCCAGGGTGGTCTCCTTGCGGACCACCCGCCAGAGGTGCGCCGCGGTCATGTCCCCCAGCGCCAGCCCCCGCACCACCACGGTGGCGGTCTGGGTGGTGCCGATCCCTCCCATCGAGGCGACGATGGGCATGAAGATCGCCAGGAGGGCGAGCTCCCGGATCGAACCCTCGAAGAGGCCGATGACGGAGGCGGCCAGGATCGCGGTGGCCAGGTTGATCAGGAGCCAGATCAGGCGCTTGGGGAACACGGTCCGGGCCGGGTCGAGCACGGTCTCGTCGCCCGCCGCGCCCCCGAGGCGCTGGATGTCCTCCGTGGCCTCCTCCCGGATGACGTCGATGACGTCGTCCACCGTGATGACGCCCAGCAGGCGATGATCGGCGCTCATCACCGGGACGGCCACCAGGTCGTACTTGGCCACGAGGCGGGCCACCTCCTCCTGGTCCATGTCCGCGGTCACCCGGACCGGCTCGTCCTGCCGGAGGAAGCGGACCGGCGCGGTCGGGTCGGCGGTGACCAGTCGGCGCCAGGGCAGGCTGCCGACCAGGTGGTCGTGGTCGTCCACCACGTAGAGGGTGGAGGCGGTCTCGGCGACCGGAGACTTCCGCACCTGCTCGACGGCCTGGGCCACGGTGAGGTGCTCGTGTACGGCCAGGAAGTCCGGAGACATGAGCCGCCCGGCCGTCTTCTCGCCGTACTCGAGAATCTCCTGGACCTCTTCGGAGCGCTCCTCCTTCATGAGGTCCAGCACCTTCTCGGCCTGTTCCGCGGGCAGATCCTCGAGGACCTGGGCCGCGTCGTCCGGCCTCATGCGGTCGAGGATGCTCGAGATCTCCCCCTCGTCGAGGGCGCGCGCCAGCTCGTGCAGCGGCTGGTCGTCCAGCTCGGCCAGCACCTCGCCGGCCAGCTCGCGTCCCAGCAGCCGAAAGACCGTCACCTGCTCGGCGAGGGTCAGATCGCGCAGCACGGCCGCGATGTCCGCGGCGTGCGCGTCCTCCAGGATCTGGCCCAGGCGCTCGCGCCGCCCCGACTCCAGGAGATCCTGGACCGTGTCGGTGAGACGGGCGCCTTCGGCCATCGGACCGCCTAGGACGGGAGCGAGGGGCCCTGGGGCGCGCGAGGAGCGGAGCTTGGGGGCGTCTGGGCGGCGATGAGCTGCGCGACCTGGGTCTCGAGCTGCCGGACCCGGTACCGGAGCTTCAGGATCTTCACCACCCCGCTCAGCGAAGCGAAGACGACGCCGAGCAGCAGCGAGAGGAGGATCACGAGAGCCACCGGCATGCCGGTCACGCTCCAGGCCAGGAACGAGATGTCGACCGTCCCGCTGTTCTGCAGGGCGAAGATCGTCGCCGCGCTTCCCAGCAGGGCCATCAGCAGGTAGATGGCGATCATGACGGGCCGCCCTCCGTGAGTCTGGCGTTGCCGCCCAGCGCCCGCACGAAGCGCTCGATGATGCGCTCCTGGCACGCGTCACTGGCGGCCGGATCGCTCGCCGCGCGGCCGAGATGGCGCACCGGGAAGACCGCCTTCGCCATGGTCCGGTGCCCGCCCGCCATGCCGAGCTCGCCGAACGCGGCGCGGGTCACGTCGCCCGCGCTCCGCACGTAGCCCACGTTGCGCACCGAGACGTGCACTTCGTCGTCCACCACGCCGGAGACCACGGACCACTGGACGCCCTCGGCCTGCAGCCCGAAATCGGCGAACTGGGGGATGAGGTCCACGGTGGCGACCCGACCCAGGTGCGAGAAGAACACGCCTGCCACGACGCGCCGCTTGGCCAGGCCGCGGGCGAGGACGTCGAGGGCCGCGGGGGAGAGCTCCGGCCGCTCGATGCGCCGGAGCGCGTTGTGGTTGGCGAGGAGGTACAGATACGTGAAGGCCTCGAGGTCCGCCTTGGTTCCGCCGCGCTCGAGCCCCAGGGTGTCCGACTTGATGCCGTAGAGGAGGGCGGTGGCCAGCCGCTGGGTGATCTTGACGTCCGCCGCGCGCAGGTACTCGACCATGATGGTGGACGTCGCGCCGTAGGACGGGCGCACGTCCTTCAGGCGCGCCCGGATCGGCTGCTCGACCGGATGGTGATCGATCACCAGGTCCACCTCGCCGAAGTGCTTCTCTTCCTCCAGGAACGAGGGCTGCACGTCCACCATCGCCACCCGGTCGAACTGGTCGAGCGCCGCCGCGTCGATGGCCTCGACCTCGATCTCGAGGATCTTGCACATCGCCACGTTCTCCGGCCGGGTGATGGTGCCGAAGGTGCACATCGGCGCGGACGCGCGGGTGCGGCCGAGGAGGGTCTTGAGCGCCAGCGCGGACGCGATGGCGTCCGGATCCGGGTCGTCCTGCATGAGGATCAGGACGCGCTCGGCGTCGTAGAAGTGGGCGCGCAGCCGCTCGGCGCGGGCCCGCTGGGTGGCGCGCTCGAGGGCGGGCTGGACGATGCGCTCGCCGAAGGCCGACAGCGGTACCACCGTCGCGTTGGACACATGCCGGTCGTCGTCGCGGAGCACCAGCAGGGGCGCGTCCGGGACCGCCTCCTTGACCGCCGCGATCACGCGCGCGAGCTGGCCCGCGGGGGCCGCCACCACCACCGGCCCGCGCCCACCCTTGAAGGCCTCGTGCAGGAAGGCGGCCTGCGTCACCTTGCCGGCCACCGCCCGGTCGCCCCGCCGCGCGAGCCGCGTGCGGAGACTCGCGCGCGACACCAGGTACAACGGCCGCTCGCCCGGGAAGGCCGCGGCCGTGACCACGTGCTCGAGGAGATCATCCGGACAGATCAGCACCGCTCGCATGTCGGCCTCGCTCGGGACTCTGGAGCCCCGGCCTCCTTATTGTCGGCCCACCCGTGGGGGCCGCCAAGTGAAAATCCGGTCAGCGGCGGGGCCCCCGGTAGGCGGCGCGGCCGGCCTGGACGCCGGCCTTCAGACCCCGCGTCAGGAGGCTCACCTCGCGCGTGATCTTCTTCTGGGATTCGCCGAGCGTCTCCCCGAGCCGGTCGAGCGACTTCTTCACGCTCTGGCGCGCCTGCGCGATCTGCTGCGCCGCCTCCTTGCGTGAGCGCGCGCTGAGCAGCGTCCGGCTGAGCCGGTTCACCGAGTCGCGGAGCCCGGCCTGGGCGCGGGCCACCTGCGCGGCCATCGACTTCTCGATGCCGGCCAGGCGCTCCCGGGTGAGGCCACCCCGGGCCGCCGTGCTCCGTACGCCCGCGAGGTCCGCTTCCACCCGAGCCAGCCGGGCTTCGAGCTGCTTGATCTTGGCCTGCGGCCCCGCCGCAGGTGCTCTCCGTCGCTCGGTCATGGAGACACCTCCGGCGAGCAGTATACGCCGACGGCCGCCGCCCAAACGAGGCTTGGCGCCATGCGTCGACAATGCGAAACTTGGCCGTGGTCACCGAATCCATCTTCTTCCGCGACCTGGCGTACGTGCTCATGGCCGCGGTCGCGGGTGGTGCGGTGGCCCGCCTTGCCCGCCAGCCCCTCATCCTCGGCTACGTCCTGGGGGGAATCTTCATCAGCCCGTTCACGCCGGGGCCCGCGGTCTCGGATCTCCATGCGTTCGAGCTGTTCGCCGAGATCGGCGTCATCCTGCTGATGTTCTCGATCGGCATCGAATTCTCGCTGCGCGATCTTCTCCGCGTGAAGTGGGTGGCGCTCCTGGGCGGGCCGCTCGGCATCGTGCTCTCGGTCGCGATGGGGCTGGGCGCGGCCGCCCTGCTGGGATGGCCTCTCCTGCAGGGCGCCATGGCGGGCATCGTCATCTCGATGGCCAGCACCATGGTCCTCGCACGACTGCTGATGGACCGGGGCGAGCTCCACTCGCGACACGGTCGCATCATGATCGGCATCACCCTGGTCGAGGACCTCGCGGTGGTGATCCTGATCGTGCTCATCCCGGCGCTCGGTACGCTCGAGCCGGGCCGGCTGCTCACGATCGCGCTGACCCTCGGCAAGTCGCTGCTGGTCCTGATCCCGGCGGGCTACGTCGCGGCCAAGCTCATCCCACCCCTGATGACGCGGGTGGCCCGGATGCACAGCGACGAGATGTTCCTCCTCGTTGCGCTCGCGGTCGGGCTAGGGACGGCGGCGCTCACCCAGGCCGCCGGGCTATCGCTTGCGCTCGGCGCGTTCCTCGCGGGGCTCATCATCAACGGCTCGGAATACGCCCACGAGACGCTGGCGCGACTCTTGCCGCTCCGGGACGTCTTCGTCGCGCTGTTCTTCGTCACGATCGGGGCGCTGATCGATCCCGCCACTCTCCTCGCCAACGTTCCGTTGCTCGCCACCATGGTGGCGATGATCGTGGTCGGCAAGCTCGTGCTGAGGACGGTGGTGGTCTGGCTCTTCCGGGAGTCCTTCTGGACGGCGCTGCTGGTCGGAGTGGGACTCACGCAGATCGGCGAGTTCTCCTTCGTCCTGGTCCAGGTCGCGCGCACGTCCGGCCACGTGGGTCCCGAGATCTACAATGCCACCCTCGCCGCCTCGCTGGTCACCATCCTGATCAACGCGGTGCTCGTGCGCGCCGTCCCCGGCTGGATCGCCCGATACCGTGGCGTCGAGGAGCGGGCCGCCCCGCCCGCGGTGGAGCGGGCGGTGGCGGAGCACGTCGTGCTCTGCGGGTTCGGCCGCGTCGGCAGCGCGGTGGGCGAGGCGCTCGAGACCTTCGGCATCCGCTTCGTCGTCATCGAGCGGGATCCGGACATCGTCCGGGTCCTTCGCTCGCGCGGGGTGCCGTGCTTGTTTGGCGACGCCGCGCAGCCGCGCCTTCTCGAGGAGGCCGGGGCGGGACGGGCGTCGCTCGTGGTGGTGGCGCTGCCCGAGATGGATCGGGCTCAGCTCGCGGTGCGGGGTGTCCGGGCGTCGAACCCGCGGGTGCCGATCCTGGCGCGTGCGCACAGCGCCTCGAGCCGCGTCGGGCTGGCCGACTCGGGCGCCACCGAGGTGATTCAGCCCGAGCTGGAAGCGGCGGCCACGCTGATTCGTCACGCGCTCCGCGAGCTCGCCCTGCCGCAGCAGCGGGTGCTCGACTATCTGACGCGCTTCCGCCACGCCATGAACCCGGACGGCGCCGACGCGCGCGGTGGGCTCGGCGGCGCGGAGGCGTTGCCCGAGGTGCACGAGGTCACGCTGGGCGCGGGCGCGCTCGCCGACCTTTCGCTCGGCGAGGCGCGGGTTCGCGAGCGCTTCGGTGTGACGGTGGTGTCGGTGGGGCGGCTGGGTGGCGACGCGGTGGTGAATCCCTCCGCGGATACGAAGCTACGCCCGGGCGATCGGCTCCGCGTGTTCGGGCTGCCCGAGCAGATCGACGCGTTCCGTCGGGAGGCCGGCCGCGCGGACTGACCGCGGCGGGGCTATCTGAGGAAGCCGTTCCAGAGGGCGAGCGCGAAGGACACGACGGTCAGGCCCACCGTGGCCAGTGCGGCCACCCGATCGAGGCCGCGCTCCGAGCGATGCTCTCCGTGGCCCACCACGAGCGCGGCGAGATAGCCGCCCACGAAGCCGCCCGCGTGCCCCCAGTTGTTCACGCCGGACATGAAGAACCCGAAGATGAACATCAGCACCGCCCACTGGCCGTACTGCCGGAACACCGCGGTTCCGAAGGTGCCCCCGCGGGTGCGGCCGTAGGCGACCATCGCGCCGAGGAGACCGAACACCGCCCCCGAGGCGCCGATCGTCCACGTCCCGCTCGCGATGTTGGAGAGGACGAACCCGGCCACGCCGCCCGCCGTGAAGATGACCACGAGCCGGGCGGTGCCGAAGAGCTGCTCCACCGCGGGCGCGAGCTGACGGATCCACAGGAGGTTGAAGACGATGTGGAGCAGGCTCCCGTGGAGATAGATCGCGGTGATCAGCGTCCACCACCAGCCGGCCCGCCACGCGGGCTCACCGGTCATGCCGAGCGTGATCAGCGCCCGGGAGCTCGGCGAGAGGAGATCGAATGGGTTCCGGAACTGCGCGGCGGCGCGGGGATCCAGCAGGATGGACGCGACGTAGGCCACCACACACACGATCGTGACCGCGCGCGCGAAGTCGAGCCGGCCGATCAGCCGGCCCGCGAGTGGGCCGAAGCCCCAGAGCCCGGGGCGGCGCGCGCCGCAGTAGAAGCAGACCGCGGCGTCCACGCGGTTGAGCTTCCCGCAGGCGTAGCAGAGGCTCGAGCCGGTGCGCTGCCTCAGGAGCGGCCCGGCGGACGCGCGGGGAACGGAGCTTGCGCGTCGAGCCGCCCCAGGAGGGCGTCGACGTGCACCGTGAACGCCTCGCGGCGGTGGGCGGGCACGGGCGCGCCGGGAATGAACTTCTCCCCCAGCGGGTTGACCAGGACCCCGCCCTTGCGGACGCGGTAGTCGAGATGCGGGGCGGTCGACAGCCCGGTGCTGCCGACGCGGCCGATGATCTGGCGCTGGCGCACGCGCTGGCCCGGGCGGACGTCGATCTTGGACAGGTGGTTGTACATGGTCTCGTAGCCGCGCCCGTGGCGCAGCGCGATGGAATTGCCGTAGCCCCCGTTCCAGCCCGCCTGGATGACCACTCCGTCGGCCACCGCGCGCACCGGCGTGCCGGTCGGGGCCCCGTAGTCCACTGCGAGGTGCGGCCGGTAGCCGCCCAGCACCGGATGGAAGCGCGCGTGCGAGAAGCCGGAGGTGACGCGCGTGAAGTCGAGCGGGGCGCGCAGGAACATCTTCTTCACCGAGCGCCCGCTCGCGTCGTAGTACTCGCGGCGGCCCGCGGTGTCGTCGAACGCGACGCTCGTGAGCAGCGAGTGCCCGTGGCTCGCGTACTGCGCGACGAGCACGTCGCCGTATCCCAGGAAGTCGTCGCCGACGTAGCGCTTCTCCACCAGGAGGCGGAAGCGGTCTCCGGGCAGCGAGTCGGCCGCGAAGTCGAAGTCCCACTCGAAGAGGTTCACGAGCCGCGCGGTGAGGGCGGCCGTCTCTCCGAGCCGCTCCATGCTCGCGAAGAGCGAGTCCCGCACCTCCCCGATGATCGCGACCACGCGCGTGTCCACGTCGGGGCGCACCGCGTTGACCGCCCACCGCCCGTCGGGACCCGGGCGGATCTCGTAGCGCTCGGCGGGGGAGCGGGCGTAGCTGATCGCGGCGGGCTTGCCGTCGACGCCGGGCTGCACGGTGAGCCGCTCACCGGGGGCGAGGCGGCGCATGTTGACGCTGCCTCGCAGCGCGGCCACGATCGCGGCCGCGTCCGTGCGCTCGACCCCGGTCCGGCGCAGCGCGGTCTCGAGCGTCTCGCCCCGCTTGAGCACCATCTCGACGGGCTCGGAGGCCGCCGGGGCCGGTGTCGCCCCGGGCGCCTCGGTCACCACGGGCGGGACGGACTCGCGCGTGGGCACGGCGAGGCCGATCACCCCCAGGGCGAGCAGGACGGCGGCGGACAGGAGGCAGTAGGAGCGCCTCATGGTCTTTCGGCCAGGATACCGCGAGTCTCCCGCTACGCCCCGTACTTGGTGAACCGGAGCGCGTTGGCCATCACGAGCGGCATCAGGTCCTGGGCCGGGATCACCCCGAGGGACCCGCCCGCGCAATCCCGCTCGGTGAAGCGGCTCACCGGGTCCCCCCCGCAGTAGGGGCTCGCCAGGATCGCCGGCACCCCCTGCCAGCCGTGGCCCTTCAGGATCGACGGGGTCGCGTGATCGCCCGAGATGGCGAGGACGTCGGGCCGGAGCGCGACCACCCGCGGCAGCAGCGCGTCGAAGCGCTCCAGCGCGGCGACCTTCGCGTCGAAGTCGCCGTCCTCGCCCGCCTTGTCGGTGTCCTTGTAGTGCAGGAAGAAGAAGTCGTGCTGCTTCCACTGGCGCTCGAGCGTATCGATCTCCTCGGAGAACGTCCCGCCCGTCTTGAGCACCTCCATGCCGACGAGGCGCGCGAGCCCGCGGTACATGGGGTACGCCGCGATGGCGGCGGCGCGCAGCCCGAACGTCTCCGGGAAGAGGGGCAGGCGCGGCTGCTGGTCGAAGCCGCGCAGCAGGAGCATGTTGGCGGGCGCCGCGTCGCGCAGCCGCGGGCGCGCGGCCTCCACGAAGGCGTTCACGAGCGCGGCGGTCTTGTCCGCCTCGGGGGCGAGGGCCCGGACGGGCAGGGGCGGGACACCGAGCTGCTGGGGATCCGTCTCGGAAAGCCGCCCGGAGAGATGGCCTCCGCGGAGGACGAGGACGAAGCGGTGCTCCTTCACCGGCTCGAGGATGACCTCGACGCCGTCGAGGCGGATCTCGCGCAGTCGCTCGACCAGGCGAACGCAGACCTCGGTGCTGATGCGCCCGGCCCGGCGGTCGGTGATGTTGCCGCGCGCGTCCACCGTGCAGAAGTTTCCCCGCGCGGCCACGTCACCCGCGCGCAGCTCGAAGTCGATGCCGAGCGCCTCGAGCACGCCCCGCCCCACCGGATAGCGCAGGGGATCGTAGCCGAAGAGGCCGAGGTGGCCGGGCCCGCTGCCCGGGGTGATGCCGGGACCCACGTGGCGCAGCAGGCCGCACGCGGATCCACCCGCGAGCGCGTGCAGATTGGGGATCCGGGCGGTCTCCAGCTCGCTCTTGCCCGTCGCGGGACGCGGCAGGCCGCCCAGGCCGTCGAGCGAGCAGAGCACGATCTTGGTGGTGGCGGGCTGAACGAGCGCGTGCAGGAACTCTAGGTCCATGCTTCCTTGTTCTCGCCGAAGTCGGCCGGACACGACGGACCCCACACGTAGAGGGAATCCTCGGGCGGGAAGTCGCGTGGCTCCCACGCGCACGCCTCCGGGATGTAGTCGAGGTCGAAGTAGTACTCGCTGAAGCTGCCCCACGGATCCCGCAGGTAGAAGAAGAAGTTGGAGCCGATCACGTGGCGGCCGAGCCCCCAGCCGGGCTGCCAGCCCCGCTCCGCCATGCGCACCGCGCCCATCGCGATCTCGTCAACGCTGCCCACCTGGAACGACGCGTGGTGGAAGCCCGGCGCGCGCGAGGAGAGCAGGGCCAGGGTGTGGTGATCGGTGTTGCAGCGCAGGAACGCGATGATGCCCCGCGAGCGGTCCGAAAGCTTCATGCCGAGCGTCCCGGTGTAGAAGCGCATGAGGCGCTCCATGTCGGGGGTGAAGAGGAGGACGTGGCCGAGCTTGCGCGGGGCGATCCGCAGGCCGCGCTCCGGGTAGCCCCGCGCGGCCTCGCGCTGGGTATAGCCGGGGCCGTTGAGCGTCATCGGCGGGTCCGCCGGCGGCGTGGGCGCGGCTTCGTCCCGGACGTTCACCGCGTTGCCGTCCGGATCGCGGAACCAGACGCCGCCCTCCGGGGCCCCGGCGGGAGCATCCATCTCGGGAATCTCCGCGCTCCGGAGCGCTCCTCGCACCCGCGCGAAGTCCTCCCCGGGGGCCCCGTAGCAGAGATGGTGGAGGCGCTTGTGCGGGCCCGCAAAGAGCAGCACCGTGTCGCGCCCGACGCGCTCGGGTCGCAGGCGGACCGCGTCGCTCGAGCCGGTGCCGTCCACCAGGCCGAAATCTTCGTAGAACCGCTGCCCGACCGCCTGGTCGGGCACCTCCAGCGCGTAGTGCAGGAACGAGCGGACCGCCATCGCCGCGCGCGCCCCTCAGGCGTCCTTCACGCTGTTCTCGAGCGAGCCGAGCCCGGTGATCTCGAGCTTCATGCGGTCGCCCGGCTGCAGCGTCACCTGCGGCTTGCGCGAGAAGCCGACCCCGGCGGGAGTGCCGGTCGCGATGAGATCTCCCGGGGAGAGCGTCATGAAGTTGGTGAGGTACTCCACGATGTAGCCGATGTCGAAGATGAAGTTGCGCGTGGAGCCGTCCTGCATGAGCTGGCCGTTGACCCAGGCCTTGAGATCCAGCACGTGGGGATCCGGGATCTCGGTGCGATCCGCGATGTACGGGCCGACCGGCGCGAGGGTATCTCCCACCTTGCCCGCGCTCCACTGGGTGGTGTGAAACTGGAAGTCGCGGGCGCTCACGTCGTTGATGATGGTGTAGCCGTACACGTAGTCGAGGGCCTGCTCCTTCTTTACGAAGCGGGCGGTGCGCCCGATCACCACGCCCAGCTCGACCTCCCAGTCCAGCGTCTTCTCCCCGCGCGGCCGCAGGACCGGCTCGCCCGGATCCTGGATGCCGTTGGCCCACTTGGGGAATACCGGCGGCTGCTTGGGCGCCGGGTTGTTTGTCTCCGCCGCGTGGTCCTTGTAGTTGAGGCCGATGCAGATGAACTTCCCCGGGTCCGCGATCGGCGCGTGCAGGCGCACCGAGGACAGGGCGTGGGCCACCGGCTGGAACTTGCCGCCGCGCGCCGCGTCCATCATGGCGGTCAGCATGTCCTGGCTCGCGCTGCCGCCCTCCAGGAAGCCGCGGGTGCTGTCGTGCGGAAAGAGCGCCGCCGCGATGATCGGCGCGCGCACCACGCCGCGGGCCGCGAGGAACGCGGCCGCGCTCGCCTCGAGATCGGCGATGCGGTCGCTACCGAGGAAGCAGCCGAGCCGGGGGGCGTGACCGTTCTGGGAGAAGCGGACGATCTTCATGGGTGTGTCTCCTTGCGTAGGGTTGTGACGCGCGCCGACGGCCGGCACCCGAGAGTCTACGACCCTCGCGGAGCGATGTCGAGGGGACGCCCATGCAGGGCAAGCTATTGATCTGGAAGGAGTTCGAGCCGGCGGTGCCGGCCGGCCGGCGCCGGGAAGGAGCAGGGCGGGCGGGTCAGCCGGCCGCCTGTGCATCTAGGTGCAGATAATCAATTCGTTGTACCTTATGAGATGCATACGGAGATTCACCACCCGGAGAAGGAGACACATGATGCGGGATGCCACGAAATGGCTGTGTGGGCTGCTCGTCGCGCTCATGGCGCTGACCGGCCCGCTGCTGTCGCGGGCGGCCGTGGTCCAGGCGGCCGAGCTCTCGACGGGCGCGGCGGACGTCGAGGTCACCGACGGGGACCGCGTCGGCGCCGGGTTCCTGAACGTGGTCTACGTGCCCGGCAAGGCCATCGTCTGCGGTCTCGGCACCGTGGCCAGCACCGCGTTGATGATCATCACTTTTGGCAGCGCCTACCGCGCCGCGGTCGACACGTTCAAGGAAGGTTGCGCCGGCACCTGGATCCTGACCCCCGAGCACGTGGCGGGCAAGATTCCCCCCCCGGAAGACGTCGAGTAGGCGCAATCGCGTTCCGGCGCGCGGCCGTTCCCGCGCTGTTCCTGCTGCTCCTCGCCGGCTTCGCGGCCGGCATCTGGGGAACTTACCGGGCCGCCTTTCCGGGACCCGGGCTCTACCGGGTCACCGGGATCTTCGAGGCGCGGGGCGGGCCAACGCTGCTGCTGGTCCGCCACGACAAGGTGCCGGGATTCATGGATGAGATGGAGTCCATGGCGATCTTCGCGGAATCCAGCGGGCTGCTGGACGGGGCCGACCTGCACCGGGGCGACCGGGTTCGCGTGACCGTCCGCCAGGAGCCGGGCCGACTGATCGCGGTCGAGATCCAGAAAATTCGGTAAATCCAGCACCCTCAGCTAAGGTCAAGGACACCATGGGGAAGAATCGGCGCCGCTCCCGGACCATGAGCCTGCGCGAAGCGGCCTCGATCGTGTTCGCGCTCGTCGCGCTCCTGCCCATCCTCCTGTTCGTCTACCTGCTCTCGCGCCACGAGATGCTCCACAGCACGGAGGCGCAGGTCGGCCTGTTCGCGGCCGTCGTGGTGTCCATCCTCGGCTTCCTGGTCTTCCGGAAGATGGTCGACCAGATCGCCCAGCTCGCGCAGGGCTTCCTGTCGCCGAGCGAGGTGAAGGCGGACGCGCTCCGCCGGCGCGATCGCGGCACCGGCGCGGTGCCCGGCCTCGGCGAGGTCACCGAGATCGGCCAGGTGCGGGACGCCTTCTACCACATGCTCGACGACCTGCGCGGCTCCACCCAGCGGCTCGAGGATCTGGTCTTCAAGCTCGGCACCCTCAACGAGATGGTCGAGCTGGCCGCCCGCATCCCGAAGATCCAGGACCTGCTGGGCCTGGTGCTGCAGTCCACCATGCGCGCGGTGCGCGCGACCGTCGGCTCCATCATGATCCTCGACCGCGACCGGACGGTGCTGAAGCTCGCGGCCTCCCGCGGCATCCCCGACGCGGTGGTGCCCGCGGTCGAGGTGAAGGTGGGCGAGGGAGTGGCGGGCAAGGTGGTGGAGATGGGCGAGCCGGTGCTGGTGGACGACATCGCCTCCGATCCGCGCTTCAACAAGGCCAACGATCCCCAGTACGGCAACGGCTCGTTCATCTGCATGCCGATCCGGGTCGGCGACCGCGTGATCGGCGTGATCAACATGGCCAAGCGCCGCGACGGCGTGGTCTCGGACGCGCTGCGCCCGCCTCCGTTCAGCTCCACCGACCTTCAGTTCCTGAACGCGCTGATGACCTACATCGGCTACGCGGTGGACAACTCGCGCCTCCTCGAGGAAGCGCAGTCCTCCGCCTCGCAGCTCCAGAACGTGGTGGACGACCTCAAGTCCACCCAGGGCCAGCTCGTGCGCGGCGAGACGCTGCGCGCGATGGGTCAGCTCTCGTCCGGGATGGCCCATCATCTCAACAACCTCTTCGCGGTGATCCTGGGGCGGGTCGAGCTCATGATGGGCAAGGTCCAGGAGGCCGGCATGCGGCGCTCGCTCGAGATCATCCAGCGCACCGCCCAGGACGGCGCGGAGGTGGTGCGGCGCGTGCAGCGGTTCAGTCGCGTGCAGCCGGTCTCCGACGTGGCGGTGGATCTCAACCAGCTCGTGCAAGAGGTGGTCGAGCTCACGCGGCCGCGCTGGCACGACGAGGCGCAGCTGCGCGGCAGCCGCATCGAGGTGGTGGTGGAGGCGGGCGTCATCGCGGCGGCCTCCGGCGAGCCGGCGCCGCTGCGCGAGGTGCTGATGAACCTGGTGCTCAACGCCGCCGACGCCATCACCCAGGGCGGCGGCCGCGTCACGCTGAAGACCTGGGCCAAGGACGATCGCGTGTACTGCTCGGTCACCGACACCGGCGCGGGCATGCCCGAGGAAGTGCGGCGACGGGCGCTCGAGCCCTTCTTCACCACCAAGGGACCCAAGGCCACCGGGCTGGGGCTCAGCGTGGCCTACGGCACCGTGCAGCGGTACGGCGGGACCCTGACGCTCGAGAGCACGGAGGGGCAGGGCACCTCCGTCGAGGTCAGCCTGCCGACCGCCTCCAAGGCCACCGCGGTCGCCAAGACGAGCGGCGGGCTCGAGCAGAAGTCGCCGGCGCTGCCGCTCCGCATCCTGGTGATCGACGACGAGCTGCAGGTGCGGAGCACGCTGGCCGAGATGCTCGAGGAGCAGGGGCACTCGGTCACCCAGGCCCCCGGCGGCCGCGAGGGCCTGTCCTTCCTCGAGTCGAATCGCGAGCTGGTGGACGTGGTGATCAGCGACCTGGGCATGCCCGACATGAACGGCTGGGACGTGGCCGCCTCCATCCAGGAGCGCTGGCCGGGCCTGCCGGTGGGTCTCATCACCGGGTGGGGCGAGACCGAGATCACGCGCGAGGAGCGCAGTCGCGTGAACTTCGTGATCAACAAGCCCTTCGACAAGGCGGTGCTGGGCGCGACGATGTCGGATATCCGGCCGCGCGCCTAGAGCTCTCGGGTCGGGCGACCCGTTCGGGCTTACCTGCCTTGCTTCATTTTGTATTCGCTCGGCTCGCCTTCGGCGGTTGCGCCTCGCCCTGCCACTGCTCCCCGGTCTAACGTTTCGGTAGGGTTCTCAGATAGCGGATCAACTCGGGGATCTGGTCGTCCTTCAGGTGGTAGCCGAAGGACGGCATGCCGGGCTTGCCGAGCGTCGCTCCCCCGTTCTTGATCAACGTGAAGAGGTAGTCGTCCGGGAGCCGGTCTATCAGTCGCGGATCCGACAGGTCACCCGGGCGCATCAGGAAGACCGTGGCCCGCCAGGACCCCCGCCCATCGGCCCCGTGACAGGTGGCGCAGTGGGTCAGGTAGAGCCGCTGGCCGCCGCTGGCCGTCTTGGGTACCGGATGGGGGACCAGCAGCATCACGAGGACGCTCCCGATCGCGGTGAGCAGGACCGGGCCGAACACCACGAGCATCCATTTGGCCCTCACACGTTCCCCGGATCCCCGGGCTGAGCCGCCGCCTCTTGGGCGATGGCGGCGATACGGGCCAGGATCTCGCGAAGTTGGTCCCGCTCCGCCCGGTAGCGCTCGCCCTCCTCGACGAGCCGGGTGATCTGGGCGCGCATTTCATCGATGTGACCGATCTCGGCCCGCAGCTGCTCGATTTCCTGCGCCATTCCGGACAGGCGCCCCTTCAGCTCTTCCAAACGTTCGATCCTTTCCTGCCACAGGTTGAAGAGCAGCTGGCCCTCGATAACCCACGGCGCGACGTCCTCAGGACCGCGCGCGGCGACGGGTGGAGCCGCCTCCTCGGCCGGACCACGGCTCCGCCGGCGACCCCACAGCACCATGAAGAGGATGGTCACGATGAGCAGGACGACCAGCCCGCCGAGCAGCGAGATCTCGGGAGCGAGCTTCATGAAGTGTCACTCTATCCCCATCCGGCCCCGTTCACCACTGGGCTGGCCGGGCGCGCATCCAATGGCCCGGAACTCGTGCGATAGTAGTCGCCGTGCTCCTGATCCTGATGCGCCACGGCGAGGCGGGCGCGGCGGATTCGCGCCGCTGGCCCGACGACCGCCGGCGCCCGCTCACCGACGCGGGGCGGCGTGAGCACGCGCGGGTGGCCGAAGCGCTCCGGCGCATGGACCTGCGCTTCGATCGGATGCTCTCGAGCCCGCTCGTGCGGGCGCGCGAGACCGCGGAGATCACCGCCCGCATCTACGGCGCGGCCCCTCCCGAGCTGACCGAGCTGCTCGCAGATGAGGCCGATCCGGGCTCGACGCTCGCGGGCCTGGCCAAGATCGAGACCGCCGCGCTGCTCTGCGTGGGTCACGAGCCGACCCTCTCCCGCCTGGCCGGGCTCCTGATCAGCCGGGACGGCTCGGCGCGCGTCGAGATGGCCAAGAGCGGGGTCGCGGTCATCGAGTGCTCCGGCCCGGTGGCCCCCGGCCGCGGCGCGCTCCGCCTGCACCTGCGCCCGCCGGAGGTCGTCGCGCTGCTCGAGGGGGGTCCGGCCGCGGCGGCGGCGCCGTCGCCCGATGCGTTCCTCGGGGCGATGACCGCGTACCAGCGCAGCGCCGCCGTCAAGGGGGCGCTCGACCTGGACCTCTTCACCACCATCGGGGCGGGCGCGGCCACGGTGCACGCGCTGGCCGAGCGCTGTGCGGCTTCGCCGCGCGGAACGCGCATCCTCTGCGACTACCTCACCGCCGCCGGCCTTCTCCGGAAGGACGGCGACACCTACTCCCTGACCGCCGACTCCGCGCTCTTCCTCGATCGGCAATCGCCGGCGTGCGTTGCCGCCGCGGCGGACTTCGTCTACGCGCCCGAGCTCCGCGAGGCCTTCGCCGACGTGGCGGAGGCGGTGCGCCACGGGGGCACCCGGCTGGCCGGTGCGGGCACCGTGACGCCGGAGCACTCGGTCTGGGTGCGCTTCGCGCGGGCCATGGCGCCGCTCATGCGGACGCCGGCCCGCGCGGTGGTCGACACGGTGGAGGTGGACGCGGCGGCCCCGCTCCGCGTGCTCGACGTGGCCGCCGGCCACGGCCTGTTCGGCCTCGCGTTCGCGGCGGCCTATCCAGCCGCGGAGGTCACCGCGCTCGACTGGCCCGCGGTGCTGGCGGTGGCGCGAGAGAACGCGCGCGCGGCGGGCGTGGAGGGGCGCTTCCACGCGCTGGCCGGCAGCGCCTTCGAGACGCCTCTCGGAGGTCCGTACGAGCTCGTGCTGCTACCCAACTTCCTCCACCACTTCGATCCGGCCACCTGCGAGGGATTCCTCGTCAAGGTGGCGCGGGCCCTCGCCCCGGGCGGGCGGGTGGTGACGGTGGAGTTCGTGCCCGACGAGGGGCGCGTGACGCCCCCGCACGCCGCGATGTTCAGTCTCGTGATGCTCTGCACGACCCCGGCCGGTGACGCCTACACCTTCGCCGAGCTCGAGGCCATGTTCCGCCGCGCCGGATTCCCGCGCAGCGAGCTGCGCGTGCCGGGTCCGGCCGGCCCCCAGGTGATCATCTCTCAGCGTTGAGGAGGCGTTCGATGACGCATCGGATCGCGGTCATTCCCGGCGACGGTATCGGCAAGGAAGTCCTGCCCGAGGGGATCCGGGTGCTGGAGGCGGCCGGTCGCCGCTTCGGGGTGGATTTCTCGTGGACCCACTTCGACTGGAGCTGCGAGGCCTACGCGCGCACCGGTCGCATGATGCCCGAGGACGGGCTCGAGCAGCTCCGCCGCTTCGACGCCATCTACCTGGGGGCGGTGGGGTTTCCCGGCGTGCCGGACCACGTCTCGCTCTGGGGGCTCCTCATCCCGATCCGCCGGGAATTCCACCAGTACGTGAACCTGCGGCCGGTGCGGCTGCTCCAGGGCGTGCGCTCGCCTCTCGCCAATCGTGGCCCCGCGGACATCGACATGCTGATCGTGCGCGAGAACAACGAAGGGGAGTATTCGGAGATCGGCGGGCGCCTCTATCGGGACACGCCCCACGAGCTGGCGGTGCAGCAGTCGGTGTTCACCCGGCGCGGCTGCGACCGGGTGATGCGCTACGCCTTCGAGCTGGCCAAGAAGCGGCCGCGGCGTCACGTCACCTCGGCCACCAAGTCGAACGGCATCATCCACAGCATGCCGTACTGGGACGAGCGATTCGCCGCGATGGCCAAGAGCTACCCCGACGTGAAGACGAGCCAGTACCACATCGACATCCTCACCGCCCACTTCGTCCAGCACCCGGACTGGTTCGACGTGGTGGTGGCCTCGAACCTGTTCGGCGACATCCTCTCCGACCTGGGCCCAGCCATCGCGGGCTCGATCGGGATCGCCCCGGGCGGCAACATCAACCCCGAGAAGGAGTATCCGTCCATGTTCGAGCCGGTCCACGGCTCGGCGCCGGATATCGCGGGCAAGGGCATCGCCAATCCGATCGCTCAGATCTGGACGGGGGCGATGCTGCTCGACCACCTCGGGCACCCCGAGGCGGCCCAGGCGGTGGTGGGGGCGATCGAGCGCTTCGTGGCCGAGGGCAAGGGCCTCACGCGCGACCTCGGCGGCACCGCCACCACCACCGAGGTAGGGAAAGCCGTCGCCTCGCTGGTCGGCGGTTAACCCTTGACGGCGCCGGCGGTGAGACCGGAGACGTAGTAGTCGAGGAAGAGCACGTACACGATCACGATGGGGATGCTCGCGAGCAGCGCGCCCGCCATGAGCGAGCCCCAAAAGTAGATGTCGCCGCGGATCAGGTCCGAGGTCACGCCCACCACTGCCGTCTTGTTCGCGGACTGGGAGATGAAGGTGAGCGCGTAGGTGAACTCGTTCCAGCAGAGCGTGAAGCTGAAGAGCACGGCACAAATGACCCCGGGGATGGCCATCGGCAGCACGATCTTCGACAGGGTCTGCATGCGGGTAGCACCGTCCACGAGGGCGCACTCCTCGACCTCACGCGGGATGGTCCGGAAGTAGCCCATCAGCAGCCAGGTACAGAACGGCACCAGGAAGGTCGGGTAGATGACCATGAGCGCGGAGATCGAGTCGGCAAGCCCGAACCAGACGACCACCTGCGACAGCGGGAGGAAGAGCAAGGTCGGAGGGATCAGGTAGGTGATGAAGATGGCGGTGCCGAAGGCGGCGGCGCCGCGGAAGCGCAGGCGCGCCAGGCTGTAGCCGGCCAGGATCGAGATGGCCACCGAGACCGTCGTCGCCACAACTGCCACGGCCAGGCTGTTCTTCATCCAGGTGACGAAATCGGTCTTCTGGAAGAGGAGCGCGTAGTGGTCCATGATCACGCCACTCTGGATCCAGAACGGGATCGACTTGAGGTTGTATAGCTCGGCGTTCGACTTGAAGGACGTCACGATCATGAAGTAGAACGGGAAGAGCACGAAGAAGACGTACGGCGTCAGGTTCGCGTACGCGAACACGTTGGACCGGATGCGGGCGCCGCGGCTTCTGGCCGTGGCCACGGCTAGTCCTTCCTGACGTAGTGGAGTTGGAGGAACACCACCAGCGCCAGGAGGGGGAAGAGGAAGAGGGAGATCGCCGCGCCCTGGCCGAGGTTTCCGCCCTGGAGGCCGACCTGGTATGCGAGGGTGGCGAAGAGGTGGGTCGTGTTGATCGGGCCTCCGCGGGTCAACACCTGGACGATGTTGAAGTCGGCGAAGGTGAAGATCGTCGAGAAGAGGATGACCACCGCAAGCACCGGCTTGATCAGGGGGAGGGTCACGTGCCAGAAGCGCCCCCACGAGCTGGCCCCGTCTACCTCGGCGGCTTCGTGGAACTCCTTGGGCACCGCCATCAACCCCGCCAGAACGGTGATGGCGAAGAAGGGCAGGCCACGCCAGACATTGACGGCGATGACTGCGGTCATGGCGTACGCGGACTGGCCGAGCCAGTTGGGCCCCGGCGCGTTGATCAGGTGCAGGTGGATGGCAGTCCAGTTGACGACACTGTAGAGCGAATCGAACATCCAGAGCCATGCCAGGGTCGACAGCGCCGTCGGGATGACGAAGGGCAGGAGGACGACGCCGCGGATGATGCGCTTGAACTTCAGATTCCGGGACAGGAGCATCGCGAGCCAGACCCCGAGCACGACCTTGAGGGTGAGCGCGATGCCGGTGAACACGAAGGAGTTTTGCACCGTCTGGCGGAACGTCTCGTTGCCGAGGATGTCGCGGTAGTTCGACAGGCCCACGAAGGCGCCGGGTGATCCGACCCAGTAATCGGAGAGGCTGAAGTAGATCGCCATCCCGAAGGGGAAGGCGACCAGCGCGACGAGCAGCACCAGGGCCGGCACGATGAGGCTGTAACCGAAGACGTGCTCCTGCTCCCACCACTCGCGAAGCCGTGAGTGGCGGCCGGGCCCCGGGAGCCCGGCCGCCTCCAGAACGCGTGGTCCGACGGCCATCCTAGCCGACCTTCAACTGTCCCTTGACCGCGAGCGCGATCTGCTCCTGGGCCCAGTCCATGGCGCGCTTGGTCGGCATGCCGTTGACCGCCTTGGCCACCATGTCGGTCATGATGTAGTTGTCGTCGATGCGCTGAACCGCTTCGCTCGGCTTGGCCGGCCAGCCGCGTGGGTGCGCGTACTCGGCCTCCTTGGGCAGCATGGCGAACTTCGGGTTCCGCGCCCAGATCGGATGGTCGGCGAGGTTCTTGAGCGGCGGATGGTTGAAGGCGTTCGACGCGACGATCCATGCGTCGAAGTTCTGCTTCTGGAACAGGTAGGTGATGAACTCCTTGGCCAGTTCCTGGTTCTTCGAGAACTTCCAGATGCCGATGCTCAGGTTTGGCGGTGCCGAGTGGATGCCCGCCGGTCCCCCGGGGCTATTGTGGTGGTTGATGTCGTCGGCGATGGGCTGCTTGTTGGCGAGCGCGGCATTGTACGGGCTCACCGGGTTGTGGATCCAGGAGCCCTTGCCGGAGAGGATGAAGCGGTTGTTACCCGCGTCGTCCCAGGACAGGACCTCGGGCTCCATCGCGTCCCGATAGAGCTCCTTGTACCATTCGATGACAGCCGCCGTCTTCTCGGAGACGATGGCCGGTGTCTTGCCGTCGGCCTCGAGCACCTTGGCGCCCTGCGACCACGCCACCGACCAGTACGTCGAGTGCGCGTCCGAGCAGTGGCTGATGGGAATGCCCACCGGGTTACCCTGTTTCTTGAGCACCTTGCCCATCTTCAGCAGCTCGTCCCAGGTCTTCGGAGGTTGCTCGAAGCCCGCCTTCTTGAAGTGGGCCATGTTGTAGGTGCCGGGGAACGAGACCCAGAACCACGGGACGGCTTTCCAGCCGGACTTGGTCTGACAGCTCTCCGCCGCGAAGTTGTACCAGCCACCGCCCTGCTTGCCGACCTTGGCGACCAGATCGTCCATCGTGACGAGGAGGTTCTCGTAGAGGAACGGGTCGGCGCTCGCGGTCCGGTACATGTCGTGGCCCGACTGTGACTGGGCCTCGGCGGCGATCTTGGAGGGCATCTGCAGGTGCGCCATGGTGTCCACCCGCACCGTGCAGTTGTTGGCCTTGCCGAAGGCTTCCGCCTGCTTGCGGAGCTCGTCGTCGGACGCGGGCACGAAGTGGTTCCAGGAGAGGAAGGTCAGCTCGCGCTTCTGGGCGAAGGCGGGTGCCTTGCCGAGGGCGAGCCAAGAGGCCATTCCGGCCGTGGTGCCGGAGGCGATGCGAAGGAACTGACGCCGTTGCATCTTACGGGGAGCCGTCTGATCCATGAATAGCCTCCGTCGGAGTCGGGAGGTCTCGGACCATATGGAGAACCCTGGCGCTTTTGTTCTCACCTCCTCAACGTTGAGCAGGCTAGGACGGCCCACTTCTAGCCGGTGGCCCGACCGTTGTCAAGCCCCGTGGGAACGCGGCGGGGGGCGGGTCACCGCCTCCCCCGCCGCGTTCCCTACTTGATGACCGCTTCGGTCTTGGACTCGAAGAAGTGGATGCGCTCGGGCACGAAGGCCATGCGGATCTTCTCGTGGGGCTTCGCCTTCACCGACGGCTCCACCCGGCAGACCACCGACTGGCCGCCCACGCTCACGTTGAGCAGGATCTCGGAGCCGAGGGGCTCAACCACCTCGACCACCGCGTCGAACGCCAGGTCCGCCGAGTCGGCGCCCGAGCCCACCCGCAGATCCTCGGGCCGGATGCCGAGGGTGACCGCCTGGCCTTTGTAGGGCTGGAGCGAGCCCGCCTTCGAGGCGGGCACCTTGGTCCGGAGGCCGTTGGTCTCGAGGAAGATCGAGCCGCTGGTCTCGCTGACCGTGACCGGCAGGAAGTTCATGGCGGGGGAGCCGATGAAGCCGGCCACGAACTTGTTGGCGGGCTTGCCGTAGATCTCGAGCGGCTCGCCCACCTGCTGCACCCAGCCGTCCTTCATGACCACCACGCGACTGCCGAGCGTCATGGCCTCGACCTGGTCGTGGGTCACGTAGATCGCGGTGGTCTCCAGGCGCTCGTGCAGGCGCTTGAGCTCCACCCGCATCTGCACCCGCAGCTTGGCGTCCAGGTTCGACAGCGGCTCGTCGAAGAGGAACACCTGCGGATGCCGCACGATCGCGCGGCCCACCGCCACGCGCTGGCGCTGGCCGCCCGAGAGCTGCCGGGGCTTGCGCTTGAGCAATTCCTGGATGCCCAGGATCTCGGCCGCGTCCTGCACCCGCTTGGCGATCTCGGTCTTGGGGAACTTCCGCATCTTGAGGCCGAAGGCCATGTTGTCGTACACGCTCATGTGCGGATAAAGCGCGTAGTTCTGGAACACCATCGCGATGTCCCGGTCCTTGGGCGGCAGGTCGTTGACGACCCGGTCGCCGATGGAGATCTCCCCGGAGGTGATCTCCTCGAGTCCCGCGACCATGCGGAGCGTCGTGGTCTTGCCGCAGCCCGACGGGCCCACGAAGACCATGAACTCCTTGTCGCGTATGGTGAGGTTCACGTCCTTGACGGCGTGCACCTCGTCGTACTTCTTGTTGAGGTCCTTGAGGACTACCTGTGCCATTGGGCGCTCTCCCTCAAATAGGTTCCCCGAAGTCGGGTGCTCCGGGCTCTGGGCGCCGATACTAGCACAGCTTGGCGGGCAGTTGCGGCTCACCGGGGGCAGGGTGGGAGCCCTCCCGCCGGCGGGGCCGGCCGTCGGCGGGAGGGCCCGGAGGGTGAGGCGACGGGGTCTACTTCTTCCAGTAGTGGGCCACGACCACCTCGATGGGCGGCCGGATCTTCTGGGCGTGGGGCACCGCCCGGGAGGCGAAGTCCTTCTGGGACTTGAGGACCTTGGCGAAGAAGGGGTTCTTCTGCGCCTCGGCCTCGTACACCTTGTCGATGGCGGGGAGCTGGGCCTTGAGGACGTCGTCCGGCGTCTTGAGGATCTTGACGCCATGCTTCTTCTCGAGCTCCTCCACCGCCTTGCTGTCCTGGTCCACGCTGTAGGCGGTCATGCGGATGATCTCGGCCATGCCGGCCCACTTCACGATCGCCTGGAGGTCCTTCGGCAGCGCGTCCCACTTGGCCTTGTTGATCAGCACTTCCTGATAGGAGGCGGGCTGGCGCAGGTCCGGCATGTAGTAGTTCTTGGCCACGTTCTGGAACCCCATGAGGATGTCGTGGCTCGGGACGGCCCACTCCGCGCCCTCGATGGCGCCTCGCTCGAGCGCGGGGATGACCTCGCCGCCGGCGAGCGTCACCACCGAGACGCCCATGCCCTTCATCATCTCCATGCCCAGGCCGGAGGTGCGGAACCGCATCTTGCGCAGGTCGTCGAGGCTGTTGAACGGCTTCTTGAACCAGCCGAGCGGCTCCCAGTAGGGCAGGCTGGTGGTGAAGACCGGCACCACCACGTTCATCTTCAGCTCTTTCTGCAGCATCTCGTTGTAGAGCTCGAGCCCGCCGCCCGCGAAGAGCCAGCCGAGGTACTCCTCGCGGTCCATGCCGAAGGGCCCGCCGGGGCCGGGCGCGAACAGGCCGGCCGCGGAGTTCTTGCCCGCCCAGTAGCCCGGCCAGGCATGGGAGGCGTCAATGATCCCGCGGTTGACCGCATCGAGCACCTCGAAGGCGGGCACCGTGGTGCCCGCTGCCGACATCTCCCACTTGAGGCGGCCGCCCGACATCTCCTCCACCATCTTGGCCAGCTCGAGGGCGGAGATGTGCAGGAGGTTGTTGGCCGGCCACGTGCTCTGCACCTTCCAGACGATCTTCTGCTGTGCCCCGGCGTCTCCGGGGCCGCGCCAGAGGACCGCGGCGAGGATCAGCACCGGCAGCGCAAAGGCGATCCAGGCGACGATGAGCTTGCGGGGTTTCATGGCACGTCCTCCGTTATTGGGATTACTTGGGCGTTACTTGCCGAACAGGTAGCGCGGAAGCCAGAGGGAGATCTCGGGGAAGATGATGCAGAGGGCCAGTCCGATGAGCTGGAGGACCATGAACTGCCCCATGCCCCGGTAGATGTCCCCGAGCGACCACTGGGGCGCCACCCCCTTGAGGTAATACGCGGACATGGCCACCGGTGGCGAGAGGAAAGCGGTCTGCAGATTGATCGCGATGAGGGTGGCGAACCACAGCATGTCGATCTTCATCGCCACGATGACCGGCTGCATGAGAGGGACAAAGACCAGGATGATGGCCGGCCACTCGAAGGGCCAGCCGAGCAGGAAGATGACCACCATGATCAGGGTCAACATCGCCACCGGCGGGATCTGCCACGCGAGGAGTGCGTCGGTGGCCATCGTAGCGGTGCCCAGCCTCGAGAACACCGCCCCGAAGACGTTGCCGCAGACCGCGAGGAAGATGACGGTACTGGACTGGAGCAGCGTGTTGTACACGGCGTCCCTGAGCCGCAGCCACGTGAACTGCCCGTAGATCACCGCGAGGAATGCGGCGCCCACGACGCCCATCGCGGCGGCTTCGGTGGGTGTCGCCCAGCCCCAGACGATCGTCCCGAGGGTCGCGATGATGAGGATGGCGTGCGGCACCATTCCCAGCGTCAGCTCGATGGCGATCTGCGTGATGCTCCCGGTTCGCTCCTCGACCGGGAGGGGCGGCCCGAGCTTCGGGTTGATAATGCTCCGGACGAGACAGTAGATGATGAAGATTGCCGCCAGGAGGAACCCGGGGCCGAAGCACGAGGCATAGAGCTCGGCGACCGAGACCCCCATCACCGGGCCCATCACGACCAGCATGACGCTGGGGGGAACGAGGATGCCGAGGGTGCCGCCGGCGGTGATGGCCCCCGCCGACATCGGGATGTTGTACCCGGCCTTCGTCATGATTGGCACCGCCATGATGCCCATCAGGACCACCGTCGCGCCCACCGTCCCCGCGGCGATCCCGAAGATGGTGGCGGTGATGAGCACGCCCACGTACAGCGAGCCGGGCACCGGCCCCATCATGAGCTGAAAACCCTTGAACAGACGATCCATGAGCCCGCCCTGCTCCATGAGGTAGCCCATGAAGATGAAGAGCGGGACCGCGGCCAGCACCTCTTCTTTCATGAGGCCGATGGTCTGGAAGACCATGATGTAGAAGGCCCGGTCGCCGAGGCCGGCCCAGCCGAAGATCAGGGCGAGGAGCAGCAAGGTGAACGAGATCGGGAAGCCGATGAAGATGGCCCCCAGCATCAACACCAGCATAAACGCGCCGAGCAGCTCGGGGCTCATCCGATCTCCAAGTGTTCACGATGGACCCACTCGCGGCCGGTCCGGATGGCGTACAGGCTCTTCATGAGCTCCGCGACGCCCTGGATGAGCATGAACAGCGCGGTGAACGGGATGACGAACTTGAACGGCCAGACGATCGGCCGCCACGGGCTCGCGTCCGAGGTCTCCCCGATCTGGAACGCGTGATAGGCCTCCTGCCAGCCGAAGTAGAACAGAAAGATCATGGCCGGAAAGAAGAAGAAGAAGTAGCCGATCGCGTCGATCCGGTTCTGGCGGCGGATGGACCAGCGCGAATAGAGCATGTCGGTGCGCACGTGGCCGATGCGCATGAGGGTGTAGGCGGTTCCCAGCATGAAGTGGGTGCCGTACATCATGTAGATCACGTCGAAGGCCCAGATGGTGGGGGCGCGGAAGAAGTGGCGGGCGACCACCTCCCAGGTGACCGCGATAGTCATCGGGATGATGAGCCACGCGGTGATGCGGCCGACGTAGCTTGCGAAGCGGTCGATCAGCTCGATCGTAGTCCGGTAGGCCGGACTCGCGTCACGATGCTCGGGTTCTACCGGCGCAGCCGTCGCCACGGCCCCTCCCTTCGGTTCGCGGACATTAGAGCCGAGCTCAGGGAAAGTGAATCCGTGGGTCGGCGGAGCGCTTTGTCGAAGGCCCGGACGGCGGGTTGGCGCCGCTCCGCCGTCCGGGGTCCCGCCTCACCAACGGGCTATTTCAGCCAGATCTTGTCCTTGTAGTAGTGCTCTCCGATGAAGTTGTAGTTCGGCCAGTACGACATCCGGTAGGGCACCACCAGGGCGGAGTACTTCTTCTGCGAGTCGATGACCTTCCGGTAGAAGTCGTCCTTGGCCGCGTTCGCCGCCTGGATGTCGTCGTACGCCTTCAGGAAGCTTCGGTTCAGCTCGTCGCTCGTCTTGATGATCTTGACGCCCGAAGCGAGCATGTCCACACAGGCCTTGGCCGTCTTCTCCTGGAAGCGGACGAAGTGATTCCAGTAGGAGGCCTGGACGGAGACCTTGACGATCTCCTTCAGGTCGGCGGGCAGCGCGTCATACTTCGCCTTGTTGATGATGAACTCGCCGACCGTGACCGGCTCGTGCATCCCCGGGGCGTAGTGGAACTTGGCGATCTTGTCGATGCCCAGGATCTTGTCGTCGGAGCAGTTGACCCACTCCGCGCCGTCGATCGCGCCCCGCTCGAGGGCCGGGACGATCTCGCCGCCCGGGAGCGTCACGGTGGCGATGCCGAGCTTGCTGTAGGTCTCGGCGCCGATCCCGAAGATGCGGTACCGCTGCCCCTTGATGTCGTTGAAGGTTCGGATCTCCTTCTTGAACCATCCCATCGCCTGGGGACCTTCCGGATGGACCTGGAAGCTGACCACGTTCATCTTCAGCTTCTGCTGGTAGGCTTCCTGGAGCAGCTCGTGCCCGCCGCCTTCCCAGTACCAGCCGTAGTAGTCGATGAAGTCCATGCCGAAGAGGGGCCCGTGGGTCAGGGGGATGAAGGCGGGCAGCTTGCCGATGATGTACCCGGGGGTGGTGTGCCCGGCGTCCAGGACGCCGCGGCTCACCGCGTCCTGGATCTCGAAGGGCGGGACGACGGCGCCCGCCGGCGACACGTCGATCTTGAGCCGGCCGCCGGAGGTCTTGTCGATCGTGGCCACCAGCAGCTTGGCCGCATCGTCGGGGAACACGCCCAGCGGCCAAGCGGTCTGCATCTTCCAGCGGATCGGAGTCTGGGCGCTGGCGGGAGGTGGCGCGCCCCGACCGGCGAAGAACCCACCGAGGACGACCACCGCAACGAGGAGGCCGGCGACGATGCCGGCCAGGAAAACTCCAAGGGACCTTTTCATCGGGGCACCTCCTTGTGTGAGGAGCGGGCCAAATCCGAATCGAAGGAACGGGACGGGACGAGTTGCGGGATTTTAAGGGCGTGACCACCCGCTGTCAAGAGTCCTTGACAGCGGGTGTCGGGAGCACATGATCTGACTGCTCCCGAGAGCACGTGATCTGACCGCTCCACAGGGGGCCGAAAGCGGTCAGATCACGTGTCAAACGCGAGCGGCCAGATCACTTGTCAATGACAGATAGTCCTTGACAGCGTTCCGGTTCGACCCTAGCGTGGTCGCGCTCGCTGGCCCCCTCGTGCTTCGCGAGGCCCCCGGCGGGGTAAAAACGTCATGCCCCGCGGCACCGGGGAGCTTCACGTCGGACACTCGCCCTCTGCTCGCCCCGCCGCGGAGTAAGGAGTGGTGTCGTGTCCGCTCTCCTCAAGTTTTCTGAAGGTACGCGACGGATGCTCGAGTCGGTCGCGCGGGCGTCCGCGTGGCTGCTCGTGGTCATGGCCGCGGTGACGTGCTTCGACGTCATCGCCCGCAAGACCGGCCTCCCGGTTCCCCTCACCAAGCTCCAGGAGCTCGAGTGGCATTTCCACGCCGCCCTCTTCTCGCTCTGGATGGGCTACGGCTACACGGTCAACGCGCATCCCCGGGTCGACTCCTTCACCGAGAAGCTGACGTTCCGGCGCAAGGCCTGGATCGAGCTGGTCGGCTGCCTGGTCTTCGCGCTGCCGTACTGCGCGCTCGTCGCCTACCACAGCCTGGACTTCGTCGCGTCGTCCTACGCGCTCGCCGAGCAGTCGGACAGTACGGTCGGACTCCGCTACCGGTGGCTCATCAAGGGCATCTACGCGGCCGGGCTCTGGATGGTGGTGCTCGGCATCCTGAGCGTCCTGGCCCGGGTGATCGTCTTCCTGTTCGGGGGACTGCCGGAGGACGAGGTCAACCTGCAGATCGGTCACACCGAGCTGGAAATCTAGCCCCGTGGAGATCTCCATCGTGCTCGACTGGATCGCCGATCACCTCGCCCTGATCATGTTCGTGGCGATGTTCTTCGTCATCTTCATGGGCTATCCGGTCGCGTTCATCATGGGCGGAATGGCGCTCCTGTTCGCCCTCGCGGGCTGGGCGCTCGGGGTGTTCAACCTGATCGGCCTCTACGACGTGGTGCTCCGCATGTGGGGTGGCGTCGCCGCCGACCCGGTGCTGGCGTCGATCCCGATGTTCATCTTCATGGGGTCGGTCCTCGAGCGCTCCGGCTCGGCGATGGACATGCTGAAGGCCACCGAGGTGCTGTTGAAACGGGTCCCGGGCGCCCTCGCGGTCGCGGTCATGGTGATGGGCACCATTCTGGCCGCGCCGATCGGGGTGGTGGGCGCGGCGGTGGTCACCCTTTCGGTCATCGCGCTGCCCCAGATGCTGTCCTCCGGCTACGACAAGCGCCTGGCCATCGGGACGATCGCCTCCGCCGGCACCCTCGGGATCCTCATCCCGCCCGCGATCATGCTGGTGGTGATGGCGGAGATGCTGGTGACCTCGGCGGGCGCCCTATTCCTCGCCGCCACGATGCCGGGGTTCGTGCTCTCCGGGCTGTACCTGCTCTACATCATCGCGGTCGCGATTTTCCAGCCCCGGAAGGCGCCCAAGCTCCCGCCCGAGTACGGGCCCCAGACCCGAGGCGAGTTCTGGACCGCGGTCTGGCGGGGGCTGTTCCCGATGACCGCGTTGATGGTGATCGTGATCGGCTCGATCTTCGCGGGCTGGGCCACGCCGACCGAGAGCGGGGCGGTCGGGGTGTTCGGCTCCCTCCTCATCGCGGCGCTGAACCGGCGCCTGACGCTCCAGATGATGAACGAGGCCCTGTGGTCGTGCTGCAAGAACAACGGCCTGGTCTTCATGATCTTCCTGGGCGCGACCGGCTTCTCCTACGTGTTCCGGGTGTTGGGTGGCGATGAGCTGATGATCGGGATGCTGGGCTCGTTCGGGATCGACACCGGGTGGGAGGTGCTCGCCTTCGTGATGGTCCTCGTCTTCCTCCTGGGGTTTCCTTTCGAGTGGATCGAGATCTGCCTGATCGTTTTGCCGGTGTTCGGACCGATCATCGCGAAGTACGATTTTTCCGCTCACCTGGGCAGCAACCAGTACCTGATGGCCTGGTTCGGCACGCTCGTCGCGGTCAATCTGCAGACCGCGTTCATGACCCCGCCCTTCGGAGCCACCCTGTTCTACATGAAGGGCACCGCGCCGCCCGGCGTGACCATGAGCGATGTCTACAAGGGCATGTATCCCTTCGTGGCGCTGCAGGTCGTCGGGCTGCTGCTCTGCATCTACTTTCCCAGCATCGTGCTGTGGCTGCCGAAGCTCGCCGGGTTCCTTGAGTAGAAGCGTGGGGGGCCGGACGGCCCCCCACGCGCTCCGTGCGCGCTACTTGATGTAGCTGCTCTTCAATTCCTGGGCGTCGCCCCAGATCTTGTATGTCTTCCGCCAGTTGAGGAAATGGTCGGCGACCTTCTTGAACAGGGGGTCCTTGGCGCTCTCCTCGGCCAGCACCTCGAGCCACGCCTTCTCGAACGTGCCCAGGTCCTCGTCGGACCAGCGGCGGTTGATGACCTTGTGCTTGTCCTTCATCTCCTGCATCACCGGCGGATTCTTCGCTTCGGTCTCGACGTAGGTGTGGATCACCGCGTCGTTCAGCGCGACCTGGATGATGCGCTTGTGCTGCTCGGAGAGCTTGTCCCACTCCGTCTTGTTCATCAACAGCTCGCTCACCGAGACCTGCTGGTGCCAGCCCGGGTAGTAGTTGTTCTTGGCGATCTGGTGGAAGCCCAGCGCCAGGTCCATCGTCGGCATCGAGAATTCGGTCGCGTCGATGACGCCCCGCTCCAGCGCGGGGTAGATGTCGGCGGCGGCCATGAGCTGGGTGTTGACGCCCAGCTTCTGCATCACCTGGGCGCCGAGGCCGAAGAAGCGCATCTTGATGCCCTTCATCTCGGCCACGTTCTTGACTTCCTTGCGGAACCACCCGGACGTCTCGGGCCCGATCGCGAAGCAGTCGAGCGCGATCAGGTTGTGCTTGGCGTAGATCTCGTTGCGGAGCTCGTTACCGCCCCCGAACCACTTCCAGGCGAGGAACTCGCCGATCTGGGGGCCGAACGGCACGGTGGTGAAGAACGCGAGGGCGGGATACTTGCCGGTGTGGTAGCCGGGGGTCGTCCAGCACGACTCCACCGAGCCCTTGGAGACCGCGTCGAAGCACTCGAGCGCGGGGACCAGCGCGCCGGGCTCGAAGAACTTCAGCTCGAGGGAGCCGCCCGACATGACCTTGACGTTGTCGGCGAAGCGGGTGGCGGACGTGCCGAGGTGAGGCAGCTTGCTGCCGAAGGCGCTCGGCATCTTCCACTGTACCTTGCGCTGGGCCTCGGCGGGCGGGGCGGTCAAAGCGGACCCTAGGTAGGCCGCACCGACCAGGGCGACGGCGAGGGCGGTGAACGTCCTGAGCGATCGATATCGCATGGCGAGCCTCCGCGATGAGGGTTTGGGGGCCGAGAGATCGATCCCTGCTTACGGATGCGATTGCGCGCTTCTGGGGGGCCTGATCACCTCCTCTTGGCCGGCGTCAGCCCTTGACCGAGCCGGTCAGGCCGGTGACGTAGTACTCGACGAAGAACGAGTAGACGATCGCGACGGGGATGGAGCCGAGCAGCGCTCCCGCCATGAGCTGGCCCCAGAAGTAGATGTCGCCGCGGATCAGCTCCGAGACGACGCCCACCGGCACCGTCTTCTTCTCCGGCGAGGAGAGGAACACCAGCGCATAGATGAACTCGTTCCAGGACAGGGTGAACGCGAAGATGCCCGCGGACAGGATCCCGGGCACCGCGATCGGGAAGATGATGCGCACCATGGCTCCGAAACGGGTGGCGCCGTCGATGCGCGCGCACTCCTCGAGCTCCTTGGGGATCGTCTTGAAGTAGCCCATCAGGAGCCAGGTACAGAAGGGGATCAGGAAGGTCGGGTAGGTGAGGATCAGCGCCCACGGCGTGTCCCCGAGCTGGAAGGTGCGGATGATGTTGGCGAGCGGGATGAAGAGCAGGGTCGGCGGCACCAGGTAGGTGACGAAGATGCTGGTGCCGAGCGTGCCCGCCATCGGGAACTTGAGCCGCCCGAGCGCGTAGCCGGCCAGGAGCCCGCAGAACAGCGAGATCACGGTAGACACGCAGGCGATGAAGAACGTGTTCCACAGCCACTTCGGGAACGTGGTCTTGGCCATGAGATCCCGGAAGTGCTCGAGGGTCGGTTGCAGCGTCCAGAACGGCGTGTTGTTGGCGGCCCGCCAGGAGCGGTAGAGCTCCGCGTCCGGCCGGATCGCGGTGATCAGCATCCAGTAGAACGGGAACAAGGTGCCGATGATGAAGATGGTGAGCGGGATATAGAAGTACACCCACCGCTTCCAGCGCCTTTCAATAACCATTGTTCTGAATGGGGGGAGCGCCGCTGCCGCTCCTCCCCCGTGCCCCCCCACCAGCTTCGGAGATTGCATGTCGGGCTAGGCCCCTTCCATGCGGCGGAGGTAGCGGAGCTGGAGCCAGACCACGAGGAAGAGGACCGGCAGCATGAACAGCGAGATGGCCGCGCCCTCGCCGAGCAACCCGGTGGCGACCCCGATCTGGTAGGCGTACGTGGAGAGCAGGTGAGTGGCATTGGCGGGCCCGCCGCCGGTCAGGACGTAGATGAGCTGGAAGTCGGAGAACGTCTGGATGATCGAGAAGACGACCACCACCAGGGTCACCGGCTTGAGCAGCGGCAGGGTCACGTGCCAGAACCGCTGCCAGCCGTTGGCGCCATCCAGCGAGGCCGCTTCCTGGAGATCCGTGCTGATGGTCTGCAGGCCGGCCAGCAGCGTGATGGCGAAGAAGGGCATGCCGCGCCAGGTGTTCACCACGATCGCGCACCACATGCCGTAGGTGCCGTCGGAGAGGAACGGGAGCTTGGTGGTGATGAAGCCGCCCTGGTAGAGCAGCCAGTTCAGCACGCTGAACGTGGGATCGAACATCCAGCGCCACGCGAAGGTGGAGAGCACGGTGGGCACGATGAACGGCAGCAGCATCGCGGCCCGCACGATGCGCTTGCCCCGGAAATGGCGATTGAGCAGAAGCGCCAGCCACATGCCCAGCGCCAGCTTGAAGATCGTAGCCCAGAAGGTGTAGAAGGTCGTGTTGTAGAACGCGGTCCGGAAGATCGAGTCGTTCCACGCCTTGATGAAGTTTTTGATCCCGACGAACTCGCCCGGGTTGCCCACGCTGACGTTGGTGAGCGACAGCCACACCCCCATCACGAACGGGTAGGCGATGAACAGGCCGAGCAGGACGACGGTGGGGGCGAGCAGCATCGCGGCGAGCAGCCGCTCGTTCTCGAGAAAGCGCGTCATCCCGGAGGGCCGGGAGGTGCCTGGATGGGGCAGCACGACCTCCATGCCGGCCACTCCCGACCCGCCCGCGATGGGTTTCTTCATCTCATCCGTAGATCTTCTTGAGCTCGGTCGCCGCCCACGCGGTGGCGTCTTCCGCCTTCATGCCCTGGGCCCCCTTGGCGAACATGTCCACGACGACGTACTTGGAGTAGGCCTCGGTGGCCTTTGCCGACGGCGGCCCCGCGTGCCCGAAGACCCGCGAGTTGTCGGCGGCGGTCCGGAAGCCCTTCATCGGCTCGTCGATCGTCGTCCAGAGGGGATGTTGTTCCCAGAACTTGGTGGAGCCGATCGAGAAGCCCTCCGCCACCTGGAACCACTTGCCGAATTGCTCCTTGCCGTGGAGCCACTTCAGGAAGTCCTTGGCCAGCTTCTGGTTCTTCCCGTACTTCATGACCCCGTGGTGGAAAGAGGCCTGGTAGCTCCACGAGCCGGCCGGGCCGGCGGGCAGGCGCGCGTGCTGGATGTCACGCACCATCGGCTCGCCCTTGTCGTCCTTGATCTTCTCCTGGCCGCGCTTGGCCGCGATGTAGATCGAGGCCCCATTGAGCGAGGCGCAGATCTCGCCGGCGAGGAAGGCGCGGTTGTTGTTGGTGTCGTCCCAGGCCAGTCCGCCCTCGTCGCAGCCGTCCTTCCAGAACGCGGTCATGAACTTGACCGCCTCGACCGTGCCCTTGCTGTCGATGGCGGTCTTGCCGCTCTTGTCGACCTCCATCCCGCCGTAGTTCCACATCAGCGGGTAGGCCCAGCCCGGGGCGTCGCCAAAGGTGTGGCCGAGGGTCTGGCCGTAGGGCTTGCCCTTCTTCTTGAGCTTCATCGCGACCTGGCGCAGCTCCTCGTAGGTTTTGGGGAAGGTGGTGGCGCCGATCTCGTCGAACCACGACTTCCGGTAGGCGATGAGGCCGGGCACGATGCCGTGCGGCAGCGCCAGGTACTTGCCGGCCACCTTGGTATTGGCATCGGACAGGGGGTAGAGCGCGCCCTGCTCCTTCACCTGCCAGGCGACGAGGTCGCTCACATCCACGAGCCCGTTCGCGTAGAGGTGCGGCCAGTTGTGGAGCATCTGGATGATGTCCGGGCCCGCGCCCGACTGCATGGCCGCGGTGACCCGGGCTTGGATGTCGTTGGCGTTGATGAACTCGAATACCACCTCGGCCCCGAGTTCCTTGCTCGCGTCGACTGCCTGGCGCTTGAGCTCCACGTCGCACGCGGGGATGAAGTCCACCCAGCGGACGATGTTGAGGCGCGTGCCCTGGGCGAAGGCCGGGGCGCGCCCCGCGGCCAGGATGCCTTCCAGGCCCGCCGCGGCGGCGACGCCGGCGGCGGCGGATCCGGCCAGGAACGTGCGACGGCTGACCGCGCGTGAACCGATGCTGCTGTCTCGATCGGGAGTCGTCATCGACCCCTCCTTGGGCCCGCCGGTCGGGCCCCGTCGATCAGGCCTCGTAGACCTTCTTGAGCTCGCCCTCGGCCCATTTGACCGCGTCCTCGGGCTTCATCCCCTGGGCTGCCTTCGCGAACATGTCGACGACGATGTACTTGGAGAACGCCTCGGTGGCCTTGCCGGTGGACGGCCCCGCGTAGCCGAAGATGCGGGTGTCCCGCGCCGCGGTGCGGAACATCTGGAGCGGCTTGTCGATCCGGCCCCACATGGGGTGTTTCTCCCACGCGGTCGTGGCGGCCACGCTGTAGCCCTCGCACACCTGGAACCACTTCTCGAAGTTCTCGTCCTTGTGTATCCAGCGGAGGAGATCCTTCGCCAGCTTCTGGTTCTTCGAGTACTTCATGATCGCGTGCCCGTTACTGAAGTACAGGGGGTAGATCCCCTTGCCTCCGGCGAGCGGGTAGATCGCGTGATCGACGTCCATGAACAGGGGCTCGCCCTTGTCGTCCTTGATCTTCTCCTTCTGGCGCTTGGCCACGATGTAGATGCTGGCCCCGTTCAGTGTCGCCGCGATCTCGCCCGCGTGGAACGCGCGGTTGTTGTTGGTGTCGTCCCAGGCCAGCCCGCCCTCGTCGCAGCCGTCCTTCCACAGCGCGGCCATGTACTTGACCGCTTCCATCGATTCCTTCGAGTTGATCACGACCTTCTTGCCGCTCGGGTCAGTCTCGGCACCGCCGAAGGACCAGAGCAAGGGATAGGCCCAGGTGGGCGCGTCGCCGAACGTGTGGCCGAGGGTCTGGCCGTATGGCTTGCCCTTCTTCTTGAGCGCGGTCGCGGCGCGGCGCAGCTCGTCCCAGGTCTTGGGGAACCCGTCGATCCCGATCTCCTTGAACCAGGACTTCCGGTATGCGATCGCGTTGCCCACGATGGAGTGGGGGACGCCCAGCCACTTGCCGCCCGTCTGGAACGACGGCCGGTAGACGCCGTAGAAACCGCCCTGAGCCTTGCCGATCGCCTCCGCGACGTCGGTGACGTCGGCGAGCGCGTTCTGGTAGAGCTGAGGCCAGTTGTACGCCATCATGAAGAGGTCGGCGCCCGAGCCCGACTGGATCGCGGCGGTGATGCGCGGCTGCAGGTCGTTGGCGTTGATCGTCTCGAGCGTCACCTCGGCGCCCAGGGCCTTGCCCGCTTCCGGCATCTGGCGCTTCAGCTCGACGTCGGCTTCCGGGATGAAGTCCACCCAGCGCACGAGGTGCAGCTTGGTGCCCTGGGCAAAGGCCGGCGCACGCCGTGCGGCCAGGATCCCCTCGATGCCTCCGGCGACCGCCGTGGCGGCTCCCGCCGTCTTGATGAATGCGCGGCGATCGAGCTGGACGACGCCGGTCTCCTTCGGGTCTTGCTCGGTCATGATCAGGTCCTCCTTGACCCGGTGAACCAGCGGTTTTGGGGCAGCGTTCCATCGCGTCTCATGTGCGCGAGGTTTTCCCTGCGGGGTAGGTGCCCCGGCTGCGAGGTCGAGACCTCGTGACGGCCATCACGGAGATTGCGATTGGGATGGTAAGAGCGCTGGCTAAGTGGTGGCAGATTCTTGCAAGGAACGCCACGTCCTGTCAACGGGAAACGGCTGTTCAGCCCCCGGGGCGCGGGGCTCGGCCGCGGGACCGGGGCCGTCACCGGGGCCCTCAGTGTCACGCCCAGAACAATCGCCATCGTCCCGATCGCGAATGAGCCCAGGAAGAGCCACTGATAGCTGCCCAGCAGATCGTGGATCGCCCCTCCGGCGTAGGAGCCGAGGCCCATTCCGATGCACGAGATGAAGAAGACCCCGCCGTAGGCCGTGCCCAAGACGCGTTCACCGAAGTACTCCCGGGTGACGACCGCATACAGCGGCATGGCGCCCCCGTAGGCGACGCCGAAGGCCAGTGAAAGGATCCAGAGCGCGCTCTCGGTGCCGGCGAAGAGGTACAGGAAGATCAGGGCCGCCTGCAGGCTCAGGGCGATCAGCAGGGTGCGCTTGGCACCGACCCGGTCGGCGATCATCGCCGGTGCCGACCCGGCCGAAGATCGACGTCAGCCCCGACGCGCCGAGGATGCCGGCGGCCGCCATCCTGGGCACGCCCTGGTCCATGGCATGACTCACGAGATGAAACAGCGGCCCCGAGTGCGCCGCGCAGCAGCAAAAGTGCGTGAGCGCAATCGCCCAGAACGGCCAGGTCTTCCACGGAGACCGCCCATCGAAGCCCAACGCTGGAGACGGCTGTCCGCCACTGGGGGAGTGCGGGGGCCATTTCTGGGCCCCCGCATTTGGAGAGCTTGAAGAACTAAACGACAATCTGCCAGCCGGTTGCCCGCTGCCGCCCGGTTGTCCGCCAGGCGCCCTCAAGAGCAACGCGGTCGGCAAGACGACGACCCACGCCAGGTTCCCCAGCACCAGGAACGCCACGCGCCAGTCGAACTCGTTGATCAGCCAGCGGCTGAGGGGAGCCAGCGCCAGGATGCCGAGTCCATTGCCGGCGGAGACGACGGCGGCCGCCATGCCGCGACGTCCCTCGAACCACTTGATCGCGAGCACGGTGAGCGGCACGTAGAAGGCGCTCACGCCCGCGCCCACCAGGAGCCCGAACGTCACGTAGAGCTGCCAGACCTGCTGCACGTAGCTCGAGAGCACGAGGCCCAGGCCGAGCAGCACCGCGCCGACCATCACGACGCGGCGTGTGCCCAGGCGATCGGAGACGAAGCCCGACACCACGCCGCCCGCGCCCATCACGATCCAGTTGAAGAGGCCGATGGCGCCGATGCCCGACCGGCTCCAGCCCATCGAGTCCTCGATGGGCCGGAGGAAGACCCCGAGCGTGAAGAGCGTGCCGATGGACATCGTGATGATGACGAAGGCCGCCGCCAGCACCACCCAGCCGTAGAACAACCGCTGCGTCATGAGGTCGCCATTGCCCTCTCGCGCACGGGAATGAGCAAGAGTAGCGCGACCACCATGCCCGCGGCCAGCGTTGCCCACGCGAAGCCGTAGCCGCCCACGCGCTCCACCACGAGGCCGAACACGGGCGGGCAGACCGTGACGCCGAGCGAGGAGATCGCGAGGCCGAGCCCGACCGCCGTCCCCGCCGCGCGGGGCCCGGCCAGCTCGGCCATCAGCGTGTGCTGCACGCCGTTCCACCCGACGCCGAAGAAGCCGATGCCGGCGGCCAGCGGCGCCAGCAGCCCGGGACCGGCGCCCGGCGCGGCGCCGGCGAGCAGGAGCGCGCAGGCGATCGAGCCCAGGCCCGCGATCCCGAGCACGATGCGGCGCTGTCCGCCGAAGACCCGGTCGGAGAGGAGCCCGAACAGCACGCGCCCGGCCACCCCGCTCACCTGCGCCGCGACCAGGTACTTGGCCGCGACCACCAGGGGCAGCTCCACGACGTCGCGCAGGTAGAGCACGAGGAACGAGAGGAACACCGTCTGCACGCCCGCGAAGATCAGCGTGCTGATGCCGACCAGCCAGAGATCGCGATTGCCCAGCACGGTCCAGAAGCTGGTCCGGGCCCGCGCGGGGCTGGTCGAGGCCGGCTCCGGGAGATCGCGGTAGAGCGCCCAGGTCAGTACCGCGAGGCCGGCCACCACGGCCGCCGAGAACGCGACCGCCGGGCGCCAGCCGAAGGCCAGCGCCAGCGGGGGCATCATCAGTGCGCCCAGCGCGCCGCCGCCCGGCAGGCCGATCTGCTTGAGGCCCACGACGGTGGCGCGCTGGTGCGGAGGGAACCACGCCATGCCCGCCTTGGTGGTGGTGGGGTTGAGGACGCCATAGCCGGCGCCGGCCAGCACCAGGATCACGACCAGGAACGAGAAGCTCGGCGCGGCCGCGGCCGCGAAGAGCCCGATCGCGATCAGGCCCTGGCCCAGGATCATGGCGCCCCGGACGCCCCAGCGGTCGGCGAGCCAACCCGCGGGCAGCGAGATCAGCACTGGTCCGATGTAGTACGCGGAGAGGAACGAGCCCGCCTGCGTCACCGAGAGGCCGAGGTCCTCGCGGATGAGCGGGGCGATCGAGGGAATGCCGAGGGGACCTACGTTGGCCATGACCTGGGCGGCCATGATCAGGGCCAGCACGACCCAGCGATTGGTCACCGGGGTCGCGACGACAACTGGGCCTCGGCGGCCCGGAGGTCCTCCTCGGTATCCACTCCGATGATGGGCTCGTGGGTCTCGAGCACGTGGATCGGGATGCCGGCCTCCATCAGGCGCAGCTGTTCGAGTTGCTCCGCTCGCTCGAGCGAGGACGGGGCGAGCGAGTGGAAGGTGTCGAGGACCGCCCGCCGATAGGCGTAGAGCCCGATGTGCTTCCAGTAGGTGATGCCGCCGCGGTTGTCCCGGTCGAACGGAATGGGCAGGTGCGAGAAGTACAGGGCGTCGCCGTGCACGTTGGTGACCACCTTGTTGACGGTGAGGCTCGCGACCTCCTCCCGCGTGGCGCGGATCTTGAGCGTGGTCACCTGGACCTCGGGCTCGTTCAGGAAGGGCCTCACGAGCCGCTCGATGTGGCCCGGGGTGATCGTCGGATAGTCGCCCTGGATATTGACGTACACGTCGGCCGCACGGGCCCGCGAGACCTCCCAGAGCCGGTCGGTGCCCGACGGATGGGCCGCGCTGGTCATGACGGCGGGCACGTGATGGGCGTGGCAGGCCTCGACGATCTCTTCGCTGTCGGTGGCCACGAGGAGATCGGAGAGCACGGAAGCGCGGGAGGCCTGGCGGAAGACCTGCACCACCATCGGCACGCCGCCGATCGCGCGCAGGGCCTTCCGGGGCAGGCGAGTGGACCGCAGCCGCGCCGGGATCACGCCGAGGATGATCACGGCGCTACCCTATCAGAAAAGCACCGCCCGGGCGTCCCGCCGGAAGTTGACACTCCTTCGGAGCGGGTGCTATAACATTCGAGCCTCGCTTCGATTGGCCACACGTTCCGGCCTCGCCGCACGTCCGCCATCCCGAGGATAAGACTAGGACCATGGACACCCAGCGTTGGGCCCTTGCCCGCTCATCCGGTCGCACCGGCGCCGCCGGGGCCTGATCCATGACCAACGGCCCCGGGCTGGCCGGCGCGACGGCGGAGCCGGTCGCGCGCGCCCGGGCATCGGCGCGGGGCGGCTGGTTCCAGCGCGAGTCGGTGCAGGGCTTCCTCTGGATCGCCCCCGCGTTTCTCTACCTGGCCTTCTTCATCGCCTACCCGTTCTTCATGTCGATCTACCTGTCGGTCTCGAGCGCCCGAGTCGGCTCGCCCGACTCCCACTTCGTGGGCCTGCAGAACTACACCCGTCTGTTCGCCGACCCGACCTTCTGGCAGACCGTACGCAACTCCTTCGTCTTCACCATCGGCTCGGAGCTGATCCGGCTCATCATCGGGCTGCCGCTGGCCTTCGCCCTCAACCGCTCGTTCAAGGGCAAGCGCATCGCGCAGGGGATCATCCTGATCCCGTTCGTGATCCCGATCGCGCTCTCGTCGCTCGCCTGGAAGTGGATGTTCGACTCGCTCTACAGCGTCATCAACTGGATGCTGATGCGCGCGCACATCATCGACTACCCGTGGCAGTGGCTCGGCGAGCCCGGGCTGGCCATGTGGTCGGTCATCATCATGAACGTCTGGCGGGGCTTCCCGTTCTCGGCGGTGATCCTGCTCGCCGGGCTGACCGCGGTGCCCCAGGAGGTCATCGAGGCGGCCAAGATCGACGGGGCCGGGCCGCTGCGCCGCTTCCACTACGTGATCGTGCCCATCGTGCGGCCGATCCTGCTCGTCGGCCTCCTCTACTCGGTGGTGTTCTCGTTCACCGACTTCTCGGCGGTGTGGCTCCTGACCCAGGGCGGGCCGTACAACACCACGCACGTGTTCGGCACCTATGCCTACAACATCGGCATCAACGCCGGCGACCTCGGCATGGGGGCCGCCATCACCCTGTTCATCTTCCCGTTCCTCGCCCTGATCGTGATCCTGATGCTGCGGTTTCTCCGGAGGGACTAGGGCATGGCCGCCCATGGACCCTGGCGACGAATCAAGCGCGACTACGGTCCGTACCTGCCGCTGTCGCCCTACCTCTTCGTGGTGCTGTTCCCGTTCTACTGGATGGTCATCACCGCCTTCAAGCGGGACCGCGACCTCTACAACCTCGAGACCGCCCCGTTCTGGTTCAAGGAGCCCCCGACCCTCGACCACATGAAGCTCCTGCTCCAGGGCACGCTGTTCCCGACCTGGCTGAAGAACAGCCTCCTCATCGGCGTCCTGCGTCGTGATCATCACGCTCCTGCTCGCGCTGCCCGCGGCCTACGCGCTGGCCCGCATGCGTTTCCCGGGCGGCCCAGCCGCTATCCACCGCGATGTTCCTCTCCTACCTGATCCCGTCGACGCTGCTGTTCCTGCCGCTCTCCCAGCTCGTGCGCGGGCTCGGGCTTCATCGACTCGGTCTGGGCGCTGGTCATCGTCTACCCCTCCTTCACCCTGCCGTTCTGCACCTGGCTCCTCATGGGCTTCGTGCGGACGGTGCCCAAGGAGATCGAGGAGAGCGCCCAGATCGACGGCTGCACCCGCTTCCAGGCCTTCCGCATGATCATCATCCCGGTGATCGTGCCCGGCATCATCACCGCCGGGATCTTCGCCTTCACGCTGACGTACCAGGAGTTCATCTACGCCCTGACGTTCATCTCCGCGTCCGCCAACAAGACGATCTCGTACGGGGTCACGAGCGACCTCATCCGGGGCGACGTCTTCTACTGGGGCTCGCTCATGTCGGGCGCGCTCATCGGCGCGGTGCCGGTGGCCATCGTGTACGCGTTCAGCCTCGACCATTTCATCCACGGGCTCACCGCCGGCGCGCTGAAGTGATCCGCAACTCACGACCCAAGGAGGGGTAAACCGCATGAGCAAGCTTTCGCGACGGCAGTTCCTCGGCACCGCGGCGGGCGCCACCGCCGTCTCGGCGCATTTCCCCACGTCTGGATCCGCCCGGCGTGGGCGCAGGCCAAGGAGGTCCGAGTGCTCGCCTGGACCCACTTCGTGCCCGCCTACGACAAGTGGTTCGACGCCTTCGCCGAGCAGTGGAGCACCAAGAGCGGGATCAAGGTCACCATCGACCACGTCCCGCACCTGCAGATCCCGGCCAAGATCGCGGCCGAGATCGCGACCCAGTCGGGTCACGACATCGTGCAGCTGGTGGGCACCGGCACCGAGAAGTGGGCCAGCGCCCTCATGGACGTCCAGGACGTGGCCGACAAGCTCGCCAAGAAGCACGGCGGCTGGACGCCCGCTGGCCGAGAACTACTGCCAGGTCCGGGCCGACGGGAAGTTCCACGCCATCCCCGACTTCTTCATCGACTTCCCGGGTCTCTACCGGAAGGATCTGTGGACCGAGATCGGCATGCCCAACGGCCCCGATTCCTGGGACGACCTGCACAAGGGTGGCATGAAGCTCAAGGCCAAGGGCTTCCCGGTCGGGATCGGGCTCGCGCACCACGACGACTCCCGCGCGTCCTGGCGCGCGGTCATGTGGTCGCACGGCGCCTCCGAGGTGGGCAAGGACGGCAAGACCATCACCTACAGCTCCAAGGAGATGCGCGAGGCGCTCAAGTTCAACAAGGCGCTCTACAAGGACGCCATGACGCCCGAGGTCCTCGCCTGGGACGACGCCTCCAACAACCGCTTCCTCGCCTCGGGGCGCGGCTCCTGGATCCACAATCCGATCAGCGCCTACCGGACGATCGAGGGCTCCAACAAGGAGCTCGCCGACAAGATCTTCGTGCAGCTCTCGCCCAAGGGCCCGGCGACGCGGCGGTCGTTCGCCAACTGCCGCGCCTACGGCGTCACCAAGTTCTCCAAGAACGGCGACGGGGCGAAGGCGTTCCTGGAAGCGCTCGTGGACGTCTACCGCGAGGGCGCCAAGGCCAGCACCGGCTACAACATGCCGTTCCTCAAGAACTACGCCAAGCCGCCGCTCCCGATCATCAGCGAGGACCCGAAGCTGAAGCCGCTCGAGCAGGACGCCGAGTACCACTTCACCACCGGCTACCCGGGGCCGCTCACCCCGGCCGCGGACGAGGTCTACCAGCAGTTCGTGATGGTGGACGCGCTCGCGCAGTTCGCGACCGACAAGATGGACCTCGAGCAGACGATCAAGTGGGCCGAGGAGAAGATCAAGGCCATCTACGCCAAGTTCGCCTAGCCACCTCATCCCCCTCTCCCCTCAGGGGAGACGGCAGGGTGAGGGGCGGTCTTCAAAGGGGGCAGCGGTAACCGCCGCTGCCCCCTTGCTTGTCTAGCTGACCGGTCGCCCGCCCCCGCCCCGCAGCCGCGGGTCGAGCTCGTCGCGCAGCGCATCGCCCAGCATGTTGAAGCCGAAGACGGCAAGGGAGATGGCCGCGCCCGGCCAGATGGCCATCCACGGCGCGCGGTACATGAACGAGCGGCCCGAGCCGGACAGCATGGCGCCCCAGGAGGGGTAGGGAGGCGGCACGCCGAAGCCCAGGAACGACAGCGCGGACTCCGCGAGGATGGCACCCCCGAGCCCGATGGTGGCCAGGATGATGACGGTGGCGGCCACGTTGGGCAGGATGTAGCGGAGCATGATGCGCAGGTGTCCCGCGCCGAGGGCCCGCGCCGCTTCCACGTAGGTGTTCTGCATCACGCTGATGGTGGTCCCGCGGATCACCCGGGAGGCGGCCGCCGCGCCCAGCACCCCGAGCGCGAGGATCAGGTTGAGCAGGCCCGGCCCCAGCACCGCCATGAGCGAGAGGATCACCACCAGGAACGGGAAGGACTGCCAGGCGTCTACCACCCGCTGCACGCAGATGTCGTAGGCGCCGCCGAAGTAGCCGCTGGTGATACCGATGGCGGTGGCGAGGATGTTGGCGAGGAGGACGGCCCCGAAACCAACCGTCACCGACACCGCGGCGCCGTAGACCACGCGGCTGTAGACGTCGCGGCCCAGGTTGTCGGTGCCCATCCAGAACTGCGCGCCGGGGGCCTTCATGCGCGCGCCCGGGATGGTCTCGTCGTACTGGTAGGGCGCGATCCACGGCGCGAAGATCGCCATGATCAGCAGCCCCAGCACGATGAACCCGCCGAGGGCGCCTAGCGGCTTGCGCCAGGTGAACTGCCAGAGGGCCGTGAGGACGGCCGCGAGGCGGTTGGGCGACGCGCTCTTGTTTTTTTGTATCCGGTCGCCCCAAGGGGCGACCTCTATAGGGTTGCTTTGCATTGCTTTATGTTCGGGTTGCTTCGCATTGTTCTAGTAGCGGATGCGGGGGTCCAGGAAGGCGTAGAACGCGTCGACGATCAAGTTGGTCAGGACCACCACGCTCACGATGAGCAGGTTCACGCCCTGGATGACCGGATAGTCGCGCTGGTTGATCGCGTCGAAGAGGAAGCGGCCCATGCCGGGCAGCCCGAAGATGCTCTCGAAGATCACGGTGCCGCCCAGGATCTGCGCGATCTGGATGCCGAGGATGGTGATGACCGGGATCAGGGCGTTCTTGAGGCTGTGCTTGACGACCACCACGCGCTCGCGCAACCCCTTGGCCCACGCGGTGCGCACGTAGTCCTGACGGAGCACCTCGAGGAGCGTGCCGCGGGTGAGGCGCATGATCGCCGCGGCGGAGGCGATGCCGAGGATGAAGGCGGGCAGCAGGAACTGGGCGAAGTGGGCCCACGGATCCACCGAGAAGGCGGTGAACTGGATCGGAGGGCTCCAGCCCCACCAGATCGCGGGGAGCAGGACGCACAGGGTGGCGATCCAGAAGCCCGGCACCGAGAGTCCCAGGATGGCCATGCTCCGCATGAGGAAGTCGGCCAGCGTGTCCTGACGGATCGCGGCGAGCACGCCGATCGGCACCGCGATGACGATCGCGAAGAACAGGGCCAGCACCCCCAGCTCGAGGCTGATGGGCAGGCGGCGCGCCAGCTCTTCCAGCACCGGGCGCTTGGTCCACAGCGACTCGCCAAGGTCCCCGCGGGTCACCTGGCCGAGCCACTCCACGTACTGGATGTACATCGGCCGGTTCAGGCCGAGCTTGGCGCGGAGGTCCTCGAGGTCCTTGCCGTAGGCCTTCTCCTCGAGCATGAGCTGGACGACGTCGCCCGGGATCAGCCGGGGCAGGCTGAAGACGATGAGGGAGGCGATCAGCAACGACGGGATCGCCACCAGCAGACGGCGCAGGATGTAGCGCTTCACGTCACGCCAGTCGAGCCGTGACCTGGGTTATTTGTCCAGCCACGCGACCATGAGACGGCCGCCGTAGTCGTGGCCGATGTTCGGGCCGAAGTTCTTGACGTAGGGCATCCAGGCGCCGACCGCGCTCACCGAGGCGCCGTAGCCGTAGTAGACCTGCTGGGAGGCGTAGCGCTGGATGTCGTAGACGATGTCGCGCCGCTTCTTGTCGTCGAAGGTACGGCGCTGGAGCTTGATCATCTCGGTGAGCTTCGGGTCGTTCACTCCGGAGGCGTTCAGCGCCTCGCCGGGCAGGAACGGAGTGAAGTAGGTGTCGGGGTCGGTGGTGCCGCCCCGGAGCGTCACGATGCTCTTCTCGAACTTGCCGAAGATCGCGCTCGAGACGAAGGCCCCGTATTCCTTCAGCTTGAGCTCTCCCTCGATGCCGCCCTGCTTCCAGTTGCGGAGGCCCACCTGTACCGCGTCCATCCAGTCCGGCCCGTAGCCGGGCGTGGTCTCGATGGGGATCTTGATTCCGTTGGGATGGCCGGCCTCCGCGAGCAGGCGCTTGGCGCCGGCCGGATCGAACTCATAGAGCTTGCGCCCTTCCGCCGGGAGCTGGTCGATCGGGATCGACCATTCCTTGAGCGCGGCCGGGATGAGCGGGTTCGGGGCGCCCTTGCCCTGCGACCACGCATTGGTCTCGAGCACCTCACGCCAGTCCTGGGACATCGCGAAGGCCCGCCGCACCCGCACGTCCTTGAACGGCTCCTGGTCGAGCTTCACCGCGGTGTAGCCGCCGAACACCACGATGTAATCCCGCATGCCGAGTCCCTTGACGCGCCGGAGGGCGATGTCGAGGTCGCTCCGGCGGATCACCATGCCGTACTCCGGGCCGAAGTCGAAGTCGCCGGAGAGGAACTGGGCGAACGCGGCGGCGGGATCCTGCGACAGCGTGATGTCGACCCCATCCACGTAGGGCAGTCCCGGGACGAAGTAGCTCGGGTTGCGGTTGAAGGTCATCCGCACGTTGGGCTCGTAGCTCTGGTACAGGAACGGGCCGGTGCCCACCAAGGTCTCGGGCCGCTTGAGATCGCCGTACTGGTCCACGCACTCCTTGGCGATGATCCACGTGGACGTCGAGGCGAGCCGGTCGATGAACCAGGCGTTGGGCTCGCGCAGCGTGAACTTGACGGTGTACTTGTCGACGGCCTCGACCTTTTCCACCATCTCGAGCGTGAAGCGGTTGCTGTTGCCCTTGATGTTGAGGAAGCGGTCGTAGGTGTAGCGCACGTCCTCGGCGGTCAGCTCCCGGCCGTTGAGCGGGGGCTTGTTGTGCCAGCGCACGCCCTTCCTCAGCTTGAACACGTAGACAGTGTCGCCCTGCCGCTCCCACGACTCCGCGAGGTCCCCCTCCACCGGCTGGGTGCCCGGCACCACCGCGGAGCCGCCCTTGACCTTCACGAGGCGGCTGTACACGAACGACAGCGGGATCATGGTGGAGAACGCGAGGGTCTGGTGCGGGTCGAAGTGCACCGGCGGCACGTGCGAGCGCAGCCGGAACCGGCCTCCGCGCTTCGGGGTCTGGGCCTCCGCCGGCCGGGCGCCGGTCAGGACCGAGGACGCCGCGAGCGCGGCGCCGCCAAGCTTGAGCACGTCACGGCGGGTGAGGGACGATCCGGACTGGTCCATGGCGATGGCCTCCTTGCCGTCGGCTAGCGGTCGAGCCAGGCGGCCATGAGCCGGCCACCGTAGTCGTATCCCAGGTTCGGGCCATAGTTCATGAGCGCCCCGTCCCAGACCCCGACGTACACGCCGGACCACAGCTGCACGTACGCACTGCTGCTTGGCGATGTGTCGCTGGATCTTCGTAGATGATCTCGCGGCGCTTCGCGGCGTCCATCGTCCGGCGCTGCCGGACGAGCATGTCGGCGAGCACCGGGTCGTTGATGTGACCGTGGTTCTTGATCTCCCCCGGATAGTACTGGCCGAAGAGGAAGTTGTCCGGCTCGAGGAACGGAGTCTGCGGGCCGAGGGCCATGGACTCGTACTTGCCGTAGAAGGTGCTCGAGATGTACGCCCCGTACTCCTTGGTGTTCAGCTTGGCCTCGATGCCCACGTCCTTGAGGTTCTTGAGCACGAGCTGACAGGCGTCCACCAGGACCTGGGATCCGTACGTGGTGAAGTCGATCGTGACCGGGAAGCCCTTGGGGTGGCCGGCCTCGGCCAGGAGCTTCCGGGCCGCCGCCGGGTCGTGCTTGAAGTACTGGGCACCCTCACCGAGCTGGTCGACCGGGATGGACCACTCCTTCAGCGCGGCGGGCACCGCCGGGTTCTGGACCCCGAGCCCTTCCGCGGTCGCGTCGATGATGCCCTTGCGGTCGATGGCCATCGACATGGCCCGCCGCACGCGTACGTCGCTGAACGGGGCCTTGTCGTTGCGGAAGTAGAGATGGGTCATCACGTTGGCGGGGTAGTCCTGGGTCTTGAGATTGGGCCGCCGCTGCTTCAGGCGTGTCCTTGATCTGCACCCAATCGGTGCGGTTGATCTGTCCCGGGAACTCCCAGCCGAGGTCGTACTTGCCCGCGATGAACGCGGCCATGCGCGAGGCATTGTCCTCGTCCACGAAAGCCTCGACCTTGTCGATGTTCGGGAGACCGGCCACGAAGTAGCTCGGGTTGCGCACGAGGGTGAAGCCGACGTTCGGGCCGGTAGCTGTCCAGCATCCACGGGCCCGGTGCCCACCGTCGCCTCGGGCTTCTTGAGATCGCCGAACTTCTCCACGCATTCCTTGGCGACGATGCAGACCGCGTGCGGGTTGGCCAGGATGTCGAGGAACCAGGCGTAGGGCTCCTTCAGCGTGAACTTGACCGTGTACTTGTCCACCGCCTCCACGCGATCGAGCGCCGCCAGCATGTAGGCATTCGCGTTGCCCTTCACGGTGCGGAAGCGCTCCAACGTGTAGACGACGTCGTCGGCCACCAGCTCCCGCCCGTTCACCGGGGGCTTGTTGTGCCACTTCACCCCGCGGCGCAGCTTGAACACGTACGTGTTCTCGTTCGGCTGCGTCCACGATTCGGCGAGATCGCCCTCGAGGGGAAAGGTGCCGGGCTGCACGCCGGGCCCGGCCTTGTGCTTCACGAGCCGGCTATGGGTGAACGAGTAGGCGATATGGGTCTTGTAGGAGACGGTGAGGTGCGGGTCCCAGTGCGGCGGGTCCCAGAGGCGCAGGCTCAGGGTCCCCCCCCGCTTGGGTGTCTGGGCGGAGGCGGGGAAGGGGGACATCATCGGCGCCAGGGCGGCGCCGGTAGCGCCAAGCTTGAGAAGGTCCCGGCGGCTCAGCAGGAGATGGGCATGGTTTGGGCTCATCCTCTATCCTCCAAGTCGTCGCTGACGTGTGAGATGGGTAACCGCAAACCTCTGGATTTGCGCCAATCTGGAGGCAAACCCGCCCGATGTCAAGCTTGGAGTTTGCCGGGCCAGGCTCAGGCCTTCAGGTGCTTCTCGAAGAACGCCAGGCAGCGCTTCCAGGCGTCCTCGCTGGCTTCCTTCTTGTACACCTGCGGCCGATCGTCCGAGAAGAACGCGTGCGGCGCGTCGGGGTACAGGATGAACTCGACGTTCGCGTTGCCCGCCTTCCGCAGCTCGGCCTCGAAGCTGCGGACGTCGGCGGAGGGGATGCCCGGGTCGGCGTCGCCGTAGAGGCCCAGCACGGGCGCCTTGATCCGGCCCACGAGGCTGAAGGCGTCCACGCCGGGCGCGTCGGAGTAGACCCGCTTGACCTGCCCGTACCACGGCACCGCCGCGGTCACCCCGGGATACTCGGCCGCGGTATGCAGGGTGAGGGCGCCGCCCCCGCAGAAGCCGGTGACCCCGAGGCGGTCGGCCCGCGCCCAGGACTGCTGCTTCGCGTAGTCGGCGGCGGCCCGGATGTCGCTCAGGTACTGGGCCCGCGTGACGCGGCCCGCGATCTGGCCCATCTCCTGGAAGTTCTTGCCCTGCATGCCGCCCTCGCGAGAGTACAGCTCGGGGGCGATCGCGTAGTAGCCGGCCTGGGCGAAGCGGCGGACCACGTCCTTGTTCTGGTCGGAGTTGCCGGTGAAGCCGGAGATGACGACCACGATGGGGTAGCGGCCGGCCGCCTCGGGGCGGGCGTCGTAGGCGGGGATGGTGGCGCCGCTCGACGTGAGCGGGATGTCCCGGGCGATGATGCCCTTGCTATCGGTGGTGATAGCCTGGGCGAGCACGACGCCCGGCGTGAGCACGCCTCCGACGGTGGTGAAGGCGCCGTACTTCAGAACCTCGCGACGGCTGAGCGGATTGGCCATGGGTGTTCCTCCCTGGCCGACTTTAACCTGCCGGGACCGCGCCCGGTTCCCGCTCAGGCCGCGGCGACCCGCTCGAGCCGCACCCGCGTCTCGCCGTATGCCGCCATCTGGCCGAAGTTGGACATGATGTCCTCGGTCAGCACGTTGGCGCCCCCGCCGCGCTTGATCCAGGTGCCGACCGGCATGATGACCATGCCGCGGCCGATCCGCGCGTCCACCAGCACCTCGACTTCCAGGTGGCCCACCGGGGAGCGGATGATCGCACGCTCGCCGCTCGCGATGCCGTTCTGCTGGGCGGTCTCGGTGCCGATGCGGATCGAGGCGATGGACGGGTGCTCCTTCTCGAGGATCTGCGAGAGGAGCCACTTCTTGCTGTAGTTGGTCACGAGCGTCAGCGGGTAGTCCGGCACCACGCGAGGCTCGTGCTTGAGCTGGGTGATGAACTCGAAGCGGCCCGACTTGGTCGGGTAGACGTGATCCGCGAACGGCACCATGGGGGCCACCGGGCACCGCACCGGCGCTTCCATGACCTGGTCGATGCTCACACCGCGCCGGGTGAGCGGCGTGAAGATGCGCGAGAGCCAGTCCCGCGGCGCGCCCGCCATCTCGGGGCCGATGCCGAGACGGTCGGCGAGCTGCTGGAAGATCAGGAGATCGGAGCGCGCCTCGCCCACCGGCTCGATGACCCGGTTGACCCCGCCGATGATGTTGTGCCCCCACGACACCAGCATGTCCTCCTCCTCGAGGAAGGTGGTGGTGGGGAGGAACACGTGGGCGTAGTCGGTGGTGTCGGTGAGCACCTGGTCCACGACCACCACGAACTCCAGGCCGGCCAGGCCCTGGGCCACCTTGTTCGAGTTCGGCGACTGGTTCACCGGGTTGCCACTGTTGACGAACATCATCCGGATGGGCGGCTTCTGCGCCTCCAGGAGCCCGCGCGCCGAGCAGGGGCTCGGGGATCGCGCGATGGTGCGTGGCGCGGTCGGCGGCCTCCACCGTCTTGTCGAAGTGCCGCTGGGTGTTGTAGCCGTGCGAGACGCCGCCGCCGGGCACCCCGATGTGCCCGCAGAGGGCCCCGAGTGCGTCCACGCAGCGGAAGATCTCCGCGCTGTGCTGGTACTTGTTGAGGCCCCACCCGAGGAGCACCGACGCGGGCCTGGTGCTCGCGTACTCGCGCGCGAGCTTCCGGATCGCCTCTTCGGTCAGCTCGCACGCGGCGGCCAGCTCGCCGAGCGAGCGGGCGTCGAGCAGGGCGCGGTAGTCGGCCAGGCCGTGCGCGTGCCGCTCGAGGTAGACGCGGTCCTCGAGTCCCTCCTCGAGGATGACCTTGGCCATGGCCATCGCGAGCTCCGCGTCGGAGGCCACGCGGGGCTGCACGTGCTCGTCGCAGAAGTTCGCCGACTCGCTCCGCACCGGGTCGATGAGGATGACGCGGCCGCCGCGCTTCCGGATCTCCTTGAGGATCGGCACCGTGTGGAGGTTGGTGGCCATCGGGTTGCGGCCCCAGAGCAGCACGAGGCGGCTGTTCAGCATGTCGGACGGGTCGTGGCCCGCGCGCACGCCGAAGTCGAGGGCCTGACCCGCGCGCGCGGCGCCGCTGCAGAGTGAGCCGCTGGTGGTGGTGACGCCGCCCAGCAGGTTCCAGAAGCGCCGGCTCAGCAGCTTGGTGGCGCCCCAGGACCCGGTGCGCTGGTAGTGCATGATCGAGAGCGGGCCCGGGTCGGCCAGGTAGCCGCGGATCTTGTCCGCCACCAGGTCGAGCGCCTCGTCCCAGCCGATCCGCACCCAGCCGCCGCCGGGACGCCCGTTCTCGCGCTTGAGGGGATGGAGCTGCCGCTCGGGGCTGTAGACGCGCTCCGGGAAGCGGTAGGTCTTGCCGCACAGATAGCCCTGGGTGAACTCGTGATCCGGGTGACCCTCGAGCTTCACCACGCGCCCGTCCTTCACGTGGGCGATGATCCCGCAGCCGTCCGGGCAGTCCAGCGTGCACGAGGTGTAGATCTTCTGCTCCATCCTAGGGATCTCTCCTTGTCCGGGATGACCGGCGCGCCCGGCGCGGCGGCGCTGTCGCGGCCGGGCCCGGCACCTTCCACCAGCCGTACTCGCGGCCGGGCCCGCGGCCGGGGGCCGCCACCATGAGCACCTTGGCGTCCACGCGCCCGACGTTCTTGCCCATGTGGGGGATCTCGGCGTTGAAGTAGAGGCAGTCGCCGGTCTTGAGCGGGATCTTCTCGTCGCCGAGCTGGAAGAGGATCTCGCCCTGGAGCACGAACGACAGCTCCTCGCCCTCGTGCGCGGTGAGCACGTCGGCCCGGTTCTTGACCGGGAACGTCAGCACGAATGCGTCCATCCGCTGTCCCGGCCAGCCCACCGCCATCGGCTGATAGGTGTAGCCGGTGGCCGGCACGTCCTGGGGCGGGCGCCGCTCGGCCGCGCGCACCAGCGCGTAGTGCTGCGTGGTGGTCGTGCCCGACACGCCCTGGAAGAGCTGCCCCAGATCGATGCCGACGGTGCGGGTGATGAGGATGAGATTGGCGATCGAGGTCGAGACGCGCCCCCGCTCGAGCCGCGAGAGGAACGGCTCCGAGAGCCCGGTCTTCTCGCTGAGCGCGCGCAGGGTGAGGCGATGGGCGCGCCGCGCTTCCCGCAGGCGTGCCGCCACCGCGTCGACCAGCTGCCTCGTTTCCGGGCTTTCGTCCAAAGCAATCTCCGCTTGCCCCAGAGGAAACCACTCGGCTATCCTTCCTGTCAAGCGGGAGAATCGGCTTGACTGTCTCCGCGCATTTGCTCTACTCAGCGACACACGAACCACGAGGAGGTTCCGCATGCGTGCACCCCGTCTCCTGTCCCTCCTGACGGCCGCGCTCCTGCTCGCGCTGGGGGCCGGCTCCGTCGCGGCCCAGGCGCCGATCAAGATCGGCGACATCAATACCTACAGCGGCATCGGCGCGCCCTTCACGGGACCCTACCGCGTCGGCGTCGAGATGGCCGTGGAGGAGATCAACGCCAAGGGAGGCGTGCTCGGCCGCAAGATCGAGGTCCTGTTCCGCGACGACAAGGCCCAGCCGGCGGAGGCGGTCAAGCACGCCCAGGAGCTGGTCGAGTCCGACAAGGTCGCGATGATCACCGGGACCTTCCTCTCCAACGTGGGGCTCGCGGTCTCGGACTGGGCCAAGCAGAACAAGACCATGTTCATGGCCTCCGAGTCGCTGACCGAGGCGCTCACCTGGTCCAAGGGACACGACTACGCGGTGCGCCTGCGCCCCAACACCTACGAGCAGGGGCGCATGCTGGCCGACAAGGCCGGCAAGATGAAGTACGTGAAGTGGGCCACCATCGGCCCCAACTACGAGTACGGCAAGCGCGCGTGGGAGACCTTCCGGGACCGGCTCAAGGAGCTGAAGCCCGACGTGCAGATGGTGGGCGAGCACTGGCCGACCCTCGGCAAGATCGAGCCTGGCCCGCTCGTCACCGCGATCATGGCCCAGAACCCGGACGCGCTCTACGTCTCGCTCTTCGGCAGCGACTGGCTCGCGTTCGTGCGCGAGGCCCAGAAGCGGGGGCTCTTCCAGAAGATGTTCGTGGTGGGCATCCTGCTCGGCGAGCCCGAGTACATCGATCCGCTCAAGCTCGAGGCGCCCGAGGGCATGCTGGTGACCGGCTATCCCTGGTACGACGTGAAGACCGCGGGACATCCGGAGTGGGTCGCGCGCTACATCAAGCGCGGGGACAAGACCCCCGTGCTCGGCTCGATCATCGGCTACATCGCCTACATGTCGGTGGCCGAGGCGATCAAGAAGGCGGGCTCCACGGAGACGCCCAAGCTGGTCGCCGCTTTCAAGGGCCTGAAGGTCGAGACCCCGATGGGACCGGTCATGTTCCGCGCCGCGGACGGGCAGTCCACCATGGGTGCGTGGGTGGGGACGACCAAGCTCGATCCCCAGCGCGGGGTCGGCATCATGGTGAACCACGAGTACGTGCCGGGCGAGAAGGTGCTGCCGACCGAAGAAGAAGCCAAGAAGCTTCGCCCGGCCAATTAAGACCGACTCTCACTCGATCTCCCTCTCCCCCGCCGCGGGGGAGAGGGCAGGGTGAGGGGGCCTCATGTCCCTCCTCTTCGTCCAGCTGCTGAGCGGGCTCGCCAACGCGATGTTCCTGTTCCTCATCGCGTCCGGGCTCTCGCTGATCTTCGGCGTCACCCGCATCGTCAACTTCGCCCACGGCTCCTTCTACATGCTCGCCGCCTACCTGACCTACTCGCTGGCCGCGGCGCTCCCCGGCGGTCCGGTGGCCTTCTACGCGGCGGTGCTGCTGGCGGCGGTCCTGGTGGCGGCGCTGGGCGGCCTGGTCGAGGTGCTGCTGCTCCGGCGTGTCTACAAGGCGCCCGAGCTCTACCAGCTCCTCCTCACCTTCGCGCTGGTGCTGGTGACCGCCGACGCGGTCCGGTACCTCTGGGGCGCCGACAACAAGACCGGCCCGAACGCGCCGGGCCTGGCCGGCTCGGTGCAGATCGCGGGCCAGCTCTTTCCCTCCTACGACCTCGCGGTCATCGCCTTCGGGCCGCTCGTCGCGCTCGGCCTCTGGCTGCTCTTCCATCGCACGCGGTGGGGCGTGCTCATCCGCGCCGCCACCCAGGATCGCGAGATGGTCGCCGCGCTCGGGGTGGACCAGTCGCGGCTCTTCACCTCCGTGTTCGTGCTGGGCTCCTTCCTGGCCGGCCTCGGCGGCGCCCTCCAGGTCCCGCGGCTGGCGCTGACCACCGTGATGGACACCTCCATCATCGTGGAGGCGTTCGTGGTGGTGGTGATCGGGGGCATGGGATCGGTCTGGGGCGCGCTGCTCGCCTCGCTCCTCATCGGCGTGCTCAATGCCTACGGCGTGCTCCTGCTGCCGAAGATCGCCATCGTGCTGATCTTCGTGGTGATGGCGGTGGTGCTGGTGGTCCGGCCGTGGGGCCTGCTGGGCCGGCCCGAGATCCAGCTCCGTCCGCCGGGTAGCGGCGGGGTGGTGGAGGCGGAGCCCCGGCGGCTCGGGCCGATCTGGCTCGGCGCCGGGTTGATCGCGCTCGCCGGCCTGCCCCTGGTGCTGCCGACCTTCTGGGTCTCGATCGCGGTCGAGATCCTCGCCTTCGCCCTCTTCGCGGCGAGCCTGCATCTCCTGATGTCGGTGGGCGGCATGGTGTCGTTCGGCCACGCGGCCTATTTCGGGCTGGGCGCGTACGGCGCGGCGGTGCTACTCCAGCTGGCCGGCCTGCCCATGCCCGCCGCGTTCGTGCTCGCCCCGGTGGTGGCCGGGCTGGCCGCCTGCGTCTTCGGCTACTTCTGCGTGCGGCTCACCAGCATCTACTTCGCGATGCTGACGCTCGCCTTCGCCCAGATCGTCTACGCGGTGGTGCACCAGTGGGACGACGTCACCGGCGGCGACAACGGCATGCTGAGCGTCTGGCCGGCCCGCTGGCTGGGCACGCCGAGCCGCTACTACTACTGGGCGCTCGCGGCCACCCTCGTGGGCCTGCTCCTGCTTCGGGTAGTGACCGCGTCGCCCTTCGGCCTCACGCTGCGGGCCGTGCGCGATCACGCGCGCCGCGCGGAGGCGGTCGGCGTGAACATCCGCGCGCTCCAGTGGACCGCGTTCGTGGTGGCCGGATTCGTGGCGGGCCTCGGGGGCGCCATCTACGCCTTCCTCAAGGGGAGCGTGTTCCCGGTCTACACCGAGTCACCCATGTCGGTGCAGCCGCTGGTGATGGTGCTGCTGGGCGGGGTGGGCTCGCCGGCAGGGCCGCTCATCGGCGCCGCGGTCTACAAGCTGCTCGATACCGTGATCACGCGCTACACCGACTACTGGCAGATCGTGCTGGGCGCGATTCTCCTGGTGCTGGTGCTGGCCTTCCCGCGCGGCATCGCGGGCATGCTCGCCGGGCGGCGCTCGTGAGCGCGGTCCTGGGGGGCGTGCCGGTGCTCGAGACGCGCGGGCTCTCGAAGGCCTTCGGCGGCGTGCGCGCGGTCCGCGACGTGGATCTCGCCATGCCGAAGGGGGAGATCCGCGCCCTGATCGGGCCCAACGGCGCAGGGAAGACCACCTTCTTCAACATGCTGACCGGCCAGCTCCGGGCCGACGCGGGCCTCGTCCTCTTCAAGGGCGAGCGCCTCAGCGGGCTGCCGCCCTACGCGGTCTGGCGGCGCGGGGTGAGCCGGACGTTCCAGATCACCGCGACGTTCGCCACGCTGACCGCGCTCCAGAACGTGCAGGTCGCGCGGCTCTCGCACCTCGGCAAGACCTACGCGCTGCTGGAGCGGGCCCAGCATCAGCAGACCGGGGAGGCGCACGCCCTGCTCGAGCAGGTGGGCCTGGCCGATCAGGCCGGGCGGGTCGCGGCGGTGCTCGCCTACGGCGATCTCAAGAAGCTCGAGCTCGCGGTGGCCCTCGCCAACGACCCCGAGGTGCTGCTGCTCGACGAGCCCACCGCGGGCATGGCGCCCGCGGAGCGCGGGGCGCTCATGGCGCTCACTCAGCGCATCGCCCGCGCCCGCGGCCTGACCGTGCTCTTCACCGAGCACGACATGGACGTGGTCTTCGCGATCGCCGACCGGATCATGGTGCTCCACCAGGGCCGGGTCATCGCGGACGGCACCCCCGCCACCGTCCGCGCCGACTCCCAGGTCCAGAAGGTATATCTGGGAGAGGACGAATGAAGGACTCTCTCGAGCTCGAGGCGGTGCAGGCCGGCTACGGCCTGTCGCGGGTGCTCCACGGCGTGACGCTCTCCGCGCGGGCGGGCGAGGTGGTGTCGCTGCTGGGGCGCAACGGCGCGGGCAAGTCCACCACGCTCAAGGCGATCGTGAGTCTGGTCGAGGTGACCGCCGGCGCCATCCGCTTCGACGGACGCGAGATCACGCGGCGGCCGACCCACGAGATCAGCCGGGTCGGGGTGGGATACGTGCCGGAGGACCGCCGCATCTTCGCCGATCTCACCGTCGAGGAGAACCTGACGGTGGGCGCCAAGGGCGGCGGGGTGTGGAGCGAGGCGCGCGTCTACCAGTTCTTTCCCAAGCTCCTGGAGCTGGCGAGCCGCCGGGCCGGGAGCCTCTCGGGCGGCGAGCAGCAGATGCTGACGGTGGCGCGCACGCTGATGGGCAACCCGCGTGTGCTGCTGCTCGACGAGCCGTCCGAGGGCCTGGCCCCGGTGATCGTGCGGGCCCTCGGCGACCAGATCGCCGCCCTCAAGCGAGAGGGCTTGACGATCCTGCTCTCCGAGCAGAATCTCAAGTTCGCGGCGCGGCTCGCCGATCGCGCCTACATCATCGAGAAGGGGGAGATCCGCTTCGACGGGCCCATGAGCCAGCTCATGGCCGACGAGGCACTGCGAAGGAAGTATCTGACGGTATGAGCATCACCTTCACTTACCACCCCTCACCCTGCCCTCTCCCCTGAGGGGAGAGGGACATAGGGAGGCCGGAGGCGCCTTGAAGACGCTGATCAGGAACATCGGGCAGATCGTGTCCGGCGACATCGCGAAGCCCCTGCTCGACGGCGACTCGATCGCCATCGCGGACGGCAAGATCGCGGCGATCGGGCGCGGCCTCGAGGACGACGCCGACACCGTCATCGACGCCCGGGGCAGCACGGTGGTCCCGGGCCTCATCGACTCGCACTGCCATCCCGTCTTCGGCGACTTCACGCCTCGGCAGCGGACCATCGACTTCATCGACTCCGGCCTCAACGGCGGCATCACCACCATGATCTCGGCGGGCGAGGTGCACCTGCCCGGGCGCCCCAGGGACATCGTGGGGCTGAAGGCGCTCGCCATCGTGGCCGCCAAGGCCTACGCGAACGCGCGGCCCGCCGGGGTCAAGATGCACGCGGGCGCCCCGATCCTGGAGCTGGGCATGGAGGAGGCGGATTTCGCGGAGATGGCGAAGGCCGGCGTCAAGCTGGTCGGCGAGATCGGGCTCGGCTCGGTCAAGACCGGCAAGGACGCGGCGCCGATGGTCCGGTGGGCCAAGAAGCACGGCATGACCGTGACCATCCATACCGGCGGGCCGTCCATCGCGGGCTCCAACGCGATCAGTGGCGAGGTCGTGCTGGAGGCCGACCCGGACGTGGTCGGCCACATCAACGGCGGGACCACCGCGATGAGCGAGCGCGAGATCGATGCCCTGGTGGCCACCCGGATGGCACTCGAGATCGTCCACTGCGGCAACGGCAAGGCCGCGCTCCACGCCCTGCGCCGGGCCCAGGAGGCGAAGGCGACCGACCGCATCATCATCGGGCTCGACGCGCCCTCCGGCACCGGCGTGGTCCCGCTGGGCATCCTGCGCGTGCTCGCCCACCTGGTCTCGCTCGGCGGCGTCGCCCCCGAGGAGGCGGTGTGCATGGCGACCGGCAATACCGCGCGGGTCTACAAGCTGCCGGTGGGTGTGATCGCGCCGGGCCGGGAGGCCGACGTCTGCATCGTGGACGCGCCGATCGGCTCGCAGGGCCGGACCGCGCTGGAGGCGCTGCGGGTCGGCGATCTCTTCGGGGTCTCCATGATTCTCATCGACGGGCAGATCAAGATCGGGCGGAGCCGGAACACCCCGCCCGCCACGCGCGCGGCGGAGGTCGTGAAGGGGCAGGGTCCGGCCGCGGGAGGTCACTGATGCCGCAGGAGGTCACTCGATGAAAATTCGGAAGCTGCTCACGGTGGTGGAGGAGATCCAGGAGGACGGGGGGCGACGCCTGGAGAAGCCGCTCAGGAAGATCGCGGCGATCGCGGTGATCGCGAACCCGTTCGCGGGGCGCTACGTCGAGGACCTCCAGGAGCTGGTCAAGACCGGCGAGGAGCTGGGCGATCTCCTCGGCCGCCGCGCGGTGATGGCGCTGGGCGGGCCGGTGCACTCCTACGGCAAGGCGGCCATCGTGGGAACGGACGGCGAGTACGAGCACGCGGCCGCGATCCTGCATCCCACCCTGGGGACCCCGTTCCGCGCGCTCGTGCACGGCGGAAAGGCGATCATCCCGTCCGCCAAGAAGCTCGGCGGCCCCGGAGCCACCATCGACGTCCCGCTCCACTACAAGGACGCGGCCTTCGTGCGCACCCACTTCGACGCGATGGAGGTCCGGGTCAACGACGCCCCTCGCGCCAACGAGATCCTGGTGGCCCTGGTGGTCACCGACGGCGGGCGGCCCCATGCGCGGGTCGGCGGCCTCACGGTGGCCGAGGCCAAGAAAGAGGACGGACTCCGATGAGCCCCAAAGGGGCGAAGAGGCCAAACCGCAAACCGCAGAAGGTCGCGGGGACGCGCCCGGAAAAGAGTCGTTCCGGTGGGCCGCGCGCCAAAGGCGGCCTCGGTGCCGGAGGCATGAAGTTCGGCCTGCGCCTCCCGAGCTTCGCGCTCGGCCCCCGGACCGCCTCGCTCGCCGAGATGGGCGCCTACCTGCGGCGCGCGGAGGACCTGGGCTTCGACTGCGCGGTGTCCATCGACCATCTCCTGCTGACCCCGCCCGCCTACGCCTGCACCTGGCTGGAGCCGATCGCGCTGCTCTCGGCCCTGGCCGGCGTCACGCGGACGATCAAGCTCGGCACCATGGTGCTGGTCCTCCCCCTCCGCAACCCGGCCTACTTCGCCAAGGAGTGGGCCACGCTCGACCTGCTCTCGGGCGGGCGGAGCATCCTGGGCGCGGGGGTCGGCTGGCACGAGGAGGAGTTCGCCCTCATGGGCGTGCCGCACAAGGAGCGCGGCCGGCGGATGGACGAGATGCTGGAGGCGGTGACCGCGCTCTGGGCGGGCGACAACGTCACGTACGAGGGCAAGTACTACAAGTTCCGCAACCTCACGATCGATCCCAAGCCCGCGCAGAAGCCCCATCCGCCCATCTGGATCGGCGGCGGCAGCCAGCCCTTCGAGAAGGTGTACGGCCAGACCGTCACCAACATCGACCCGGTGCTGCGGCGCATCGCCAAGTACGCGAAGACCTGGGTCCCGCACTCCTCCGCCACCGCCGACATGGTGAAGGGGGACTGGGAGAAGATCCAGCGCTTCATGGGCGAGTTCGGCCGCAAGCCCGGCGACATGAACAAGGTCTACTCGAACTTCGTGTGGGTGCTCCGCAAGGGCGAGAAGCCGGAGACCGCGATCCCGCATTTCAAGACCTACTCCGGCATGGATCTCCCCTATTGGCGGGAGTTTTATCTCCTGGGGGAAGCGGAGGAGCTGGCCGAGAAGATCCGGGCCAAGGTCGCCAACCTCGGCGGCTGCGAGTACGTCGTGCTGAACCCGCTCACCTGGGGGATGGACCAGCTCGAGCTGCTGGCCAGCGAGGTGCTGCCCCGCGTGGCGCGGCCATGAGCCGGTGGGCTCACCCTCTCCCCGAAGGGGAGAGGGCAGGGTGAGGGGCTAGCTCCTGTCCGCGCCGCCGCCGCGCTATCTCGGCGCTCACGTCAAGCGGCTGGAGGACCCGCGCCTGCTGGCGGGGCGCGGACGCTTTCTGGACGATGTCACGCTGCCCGGCCTGCTGCACGCCGCCTTCGCGCGGAGTCCGCACGCCCACGCCGAGCTGCGCTCGGTGGACACCACGGCCGCGCGCGCCGCGGCCGGGGTGGAGCTGGTGCTGACCGGCCGTGATCTCGACGGGGTGGTGGCCCCGCTCGCGCCGCGGCTCGAGGCGCCCGGCTTCGCCGCGACGGCCTGGCCCGCCCTGCCGACCGCTCGCGTGCGCTTCGTCGGCGAGGCGGTGGCGGCGGTCGCCGCCACCACGCCCTACGCCGCGGTGGACGGCTGCGGGCTCGTCCAGGTCGACTACGATCCGCTGCCCGCGGTGCCCGACGCGGCCGCCGCGCTCGATCCCCGGGCGCCGCGCCTGCACCCCGAGCACGGCTCCAACGTGCTCTTCGAGCGGCGCGGCGGCCAGGGCGACGTGGACGGGGCCTTCGCGGCGGCGGCCGTCGTGATTCGCGAGACGTTCACCCACGCCCGCTGCTCCGCCTCGCCCCTCGAGGGCCGCGGAGTGATCGCGCGGTGGGAGGGCGACGCGCTCACGCTCTGGACGGGCAGCCAGGTGCCGCACGTCTTTCGCGTCGGCGTCGCCCGGGCGTTCGATCTGCCCGAGGCCCGCGTGCGCGTGATCGTGACGGATACCGGTGGCGGCTTCGGCCAGAAGATGCACCTGATGCCCGAGGACCTGGCGGTGGCCGCGCTGGCCCGTCGGGTCGGGCGCCCGGTGAAGTGGATCGAGACCCGGAGCGAGAACCTTTCCGCGGCCGCCCAGACCCGCGAGGCACGCGTGGAGATCGAGGCGGCCGCCGATCCGACCGGCCTGCTGCTGGCGCTGCGCGCGCGCCTGTGGTCGGACGCGGGCGCCTATCACATCTACCCGCTCACCGCCGCCCTCGAGCCGCTGGGCACCGCGTCCATCCTGCCCGGGCCGTACCGCACGCCGGCCTACGCGTTCCATCTCACCTCGCTCGCCACCACCAAGCCGCCGCTCGGCGCCTACCGCGGAGTGGGCATGACCATGGGCGCCTTCGTGATGGAGCGCACGCTGGACCTGCTCGCCGCGCGGCTCGGCCTCGACCCCGCCGAGATCCGCCGCCGCAACCTCATCTCGCGGGACGCCTACCCCTTCACCTCGGCCACCGGCTTCGTCTACGATAGCGGCGACTATCCGAAGGCGCTCGAGGAGGCGCTCACCCTGGCCGGCTACGACCGGCTCACGCGCGAGCGCGAGGCCGGACGGGCGCGGGGCCGGCTGCTGGGCGTCGGCCTGGCGTGCTACACGGAGTACACGGGCATCGGCTCCGAGACGTATCGCCGCCGCGGCATGGCGGACGTGCCGGGACACGAGGCCGCGAGGGTCGAGATGGCGGCGGACGGCCAGGTCACCTGCTACGTGTCGTTTCCCTCCCAGGGGCAGGGGCACGCCACCACCACCGCGCAGCTCGTCGCCGATCAGCTCGGGGTGGCGCTCGAGGCGGTGACGGTGCGGCAGCCCGATACGGACAGCGCGCCCGGCGGGACCGGCACCTTCGCGAGCCGCGGCGCCATCGCCCAGAGCGGCGCGGCCGACGCGGCGGCGGGCACCGTGCGGCGCAAGCTGCTGGCGATCGCGGGGGCGGTGCTCGAGGCGAGCCCGGCGGACCTGCTGCTTCGTGACGGGCGCGTGAGCGTGCGAGGGATGCCCGATCGTGGCGTGTCGGTGGCCGAGGTCGCGCGGCTGGCCTGCGCGCCGCCGCCCGGCGGTCTGCCCGCGGGCATGGAGCCGGGACTCGAGGCGACCCAGTCCTTCGATCCGCCGGGGCCGACCTTCTCGGGCGCGGTGCACGTGGCCGGCGTCGAGGTGGAGCCCGAGACCGGGCGGGTCACGGTCCGCGAATACACGGTCGTCGAGGACTGCGGGCCGGTGATCAATCCGATGATCGTCGAGGGGCAGATCCACGGGGCGGTGGCCCAGGGCATCGGCGAGGCCCTGGGCGAGCGCCTCGTCTACGACGAGAGCGGCCAGCTCGTGACCGGCACTCTGATGGACTACGCGCTCCCGACGGCGGGCGCGCTCCCGTTCTTCGTCATCGGCCATCTGGAGACGCCGTCGCCGCTGACGCCGGGCGGCTACAAGGGCATGGGCGAGGGCGGTACGATCGGCGCGCCGGCGGCCATCGCGAACGCGGTGGCCGACGCGATGAAACCGCTCGGCGTGGCGATCACCGCGCTGCCGATCCTGCCCGCCTTCCTCCGAGGCGGTCATGGAGGTTGACGCCGGAGGTTCGCCGGGCGGGCCGCTTCACGACCTGAACCCGGAGGTGGGCCCGGTCCCGGCCTCCGAAGGGGACAAGACATGACGACCCTGTTGCGGATAGCGATCACGGTGGTGGCGTGGGCGGCAATCACGAGCGCGGGGGTCGGCGTGACCGCCGCCGCCGAGATCCGGGTCTTCAGCGCGGGCGCGGTGCGGGCGATCGTCACCGAGCTCGCGCAGGCCTTTCAGCAGGAGACCGGGAATACCGTGACGCTCTCGTTCGGTACCGTCGGCGTCACGCGCGGCAAGCTGGCCTCCGCCGAGCCGGTGGACGTGGTCATCATGACCGACGTGGCCATCGACGACGTGGCGAAGCAGGGCGCGGTGGTGGCGGGCAGCCGCGCCGACCTCGCGCGGACGGGCATGGGGCTGGGCGTGCGGGAGGGCGCGCCGAGACCCGACATCGCCACCTCGGACGCCTTCAAGCAGGCGCTCCTCTCCGCGAAGTCGATCGTCTACGTGGATCCGGCGCAGGGCGCCACCAGTGGCATCCACTTCGCGAGCGTGCTGGACCGGCTGGGCATCGCGGACGCGGTGAAGGGCAAGACCCAGCTCGTGCCGGGCGGCTATCCCGCCGAGAAGGTCGCGACCGGCGAGGCCGAGGTGGTGGTGCACCAGATCAGCGAGATCGTACCGGTGAAGGGCGTGGTGCTGGTCGGCCCGCTGCCGCCGGATCTCCAGAAGGTGACCGTCTACTCCGCGGGCCTGGCCGCGCGCAGCGCCTCGCCGGAGACCGCCCGGGCCTTCATCGCCTTCCTGACCCGCCCCGCGTTCAAGGCCAAGTTCGCGGCCGCGGGGCTCGACTACCGGTAGCCCTGAACCCGGCCGCCAGGTGAGCCACTGACCGCACGCCGTCGCATCATGGCGAGAAAGCAGTAGAGGGCGGCCAGCAGCTCGAGTGATTCTTCCAGCAGCGGCTTCGGAAGGCCTGCCCCCGCCATCTGGTTGAGCGATCGCTCGAAGAGCTCGGTGAGGACGAGGAGGGAGATGCCCAGGAGGAACAGCCGGCCCCACGCGGTCTCCAGCACGGACCATCCCCAGATGACGATGTCGGCGCGATAGCGGAAGGCGTAGACGCCCAGGGCCACCGCGACTCCGGCCACGAGCAGGACGATCACGGTCTCGCGCGGCATGCCCGCCGCCACCTCGCGGGCCAGGCGGGCGATCTTGGTCGACTTCCCGAGAATGCGCCGGGGTAGCTCCATCTCGCAGAACGCGAGGAGCGCGAAGCCCGTGGTGAGCAAGAGGTCGGGCGCGCCGCTTCGACCTTCCGCCCACTCGATCGTGGCGAGCCTCGCCGTGATCAGCGCCGTCCCGACCAACAGAATGACCTGGAGCCACTCGATCGGGCCGTTCTCGCGCATCAGCCGGGCGGCGAGCTCGGAGTCCACGATCGTCACCGCCGCCACGATGACCAGGGTCAGGACGGTGAGCGCGGCCGCCGGCGTGTAGATCGATGGGCCGCCACACGTGCGGCGGTGAACCGGATGCATGGGATCTCCTCTCGGGTGCGCCGAGTCTAGGGACGATCGCACGTGGCGTCAATGGCGCCGAGGCCGTGGTATCGTGCTGGGCGTGTTCGCCTCTCCCGGCGCCATCGCGCTCGACTTCGGCGTGCTCCAGATCCGCTGGTACGGCGTCCTCATGGCCGCCGCGATCCTGGTGGGCTTCTGGCTCGCTCACCGGCGCGCGGTCCAGGAGGGCTTGCCGGCCGACCAGCTCGTGCGGGCCGCGCAGTGGGGGGTCGTCGCGGGCCTGGTCGGCGCGCGCCTCTACGAGGTGGCCTTCAACTGGGACTACTACGGCCGGTATCCGGCGAAGATCGTCGCGGTCTGGGAGGGCGGGCTCGCGATGCACGGCGGCATCATCGTGGGCCCGCTCGTCGGCGCGTGGCTCGCGCGGCGGTGGGGCGTGCCGGTGCTTCGCGCGCTCGACGTCATCGCGCCCAGCATGGTCCTGGGCCAGGCGATCGGACGCTGGGGGAACTTCTTCAACGAGGAAGCCTTCGGGGCGCCCACCGATCTGCCGTGGAAGCTCTACATCTCACCGAGCCACCGGCCGATGGAGTTCCGGCAGCTCGACTTCTTCCACCCCACGTTCCTCTACGAATCGCTGTGGAACCTGGTGGTGTTCGCGCTGCTGGTGCGCTGGATCCGCCCGCGAGTCGGTCGGTATCCCGGAGCGGTCTTCTTCAGCTACATCGGGCTGTACTCGGTGGGCCGGTTCTTCATCGAGGCGCTGCGGCTCGACAGCTTCTGGATCGGCCCCTTCCGGGTCGGACAGCTCGCGAGCGTGGCGGGCGTGCTGGTGGCCGCGGCGGGGATCCGGTGGGCCCTGCGCCGGCCCTCGATCGAGGCGGCGCCGGCCGCCGCCGCGTCGGCTACGGATAGAGGCCGCGGGACACGTGGGCGTCGGCCACCCGGCTGATGCCCTCCATCAGCGCGCCGGTCCGGAGGTCCACGCCGTTCTTCTGGGCGGTGCGCCACACGCTCGTGTAGGACCGCGCCATGATCTCCTGCAGGCGCGCGATGATCTCGCTCTCCTTCCAGAAGTAGTACTGCAGGCCCTGCACCCACTCGAAGTACGACACCACCACCCCGCCCGCGTTGCACAGGATGTCCGGGATGACCGTCACCCCGCGGTCGTGCAGGATGACGTCGGCCTCGGGGGTGGTGGGCCCGTTGGCGCCCTCCGCGATGATGCTGGCCTTGATGCGGTCGGCGTTGCGCGCGTGGATGACCGAGTCGACCGCGGCGGGGATCAGGACGTCGCAGGGCTGCTCGAGGATGGCCTCGTTGCTGACCGGCTCGCCGCCCCGGGAAGCCGACGACGCTGCCGGTCTGCGGCCACGTGTGCCTCGAGCTGGTGGACGTCGAGGCCGTGCGGGATTCCACATCCCGCCCTTGAAGTCGCTGATGCCCGCGATCGTGCACCCGTCGTTCCACAGCAGGCGCGCGGCCACGCCGCCGACGTTGCCGAAGCCCTGGATCACGATCTTCTTGCCCCGCAGCTCCTGCCCCAGGCTCTTGACCGCCTGGTAGAGCACGTAGACGATGCCGCGCCCGGTGGCCTCGCGCCGGCCCGCCGAGCCGCCCACGATGATCGGCTTGCCGGTGACCACGCCGGGCACGCTCTTGCCCTGGGTCATCGAGTACGTGTCCATCATCCACGCCATGGTCTGCTCGTCGGTCCCGAGGTCGGGGGCGGGAATGTCGAGGTCGGGGCCGATCATCATGGATGATCTCGGCGGTGTAGCGGCGGGTGAGGTGCTCGCGCTCGCGCGGCGACATGCTCGCGCGGATTGCAGCGCACGCCGCCCTTGGCCCCGCCGTAGGGAAGGCCCATCAGCGCGCACTTCCAGCTCATCAGCATCGCGAGCGCGGTCACCTCGCCGAGGTTGACTCCCGAGATCGTAGCGCAGGCCGCCCTTGGTGGGGCCGAGCGCGGTGTAGTGGTGCACGCGGTAGCCGATGAACACCTCGGTGTCGCCGCTGTCCATGCGAATCGGGCACCGACACGACGAGCGCGCGACGCGGATAGCGCAGCCGCTCGTGGATGTCTCGGGTCGAGCGCGAGCCGGGCCGCGACGCGGTCGAGCTGGGCCAGGCGGTGCGGTGCAGCTCCGAGTCGAATTCGGGCGCGTCGGTCGTCAAGTCAGGCTCCTTGGGCAGGCTCGCGAGCGGGGCGCGTGGGTGGCCGCAGGCGCAGGACCGCGACGGAGCGGCCCTCGAGCATGTACTGCTCGCCGGTGCGGAGGGATGGGCGATCGGCGTCGCCGTCCCAGTCGCGCGTGTCGAGCACGGGCTCCCAGGTGCACGCGCGTCGCGTGGGCGGGCAGCACGAAGGGCACCGGCTCGTGGTGGGCGTTGAGCAGGATCAGGAAGGTGTCGCCGACGATGGGCTCGCCCAGGTCGTCCACCTCCTCGATGGCGTCGCCGGCCAGCCGGAGCCCGAGGCAGCGGCTCAAGCTGTTCTGCCACTCCTCGTCGGTCATCTCCTGGCCGTCGGGGCGGAACCAGGCCAGGTCCTTCACCGCCGAGCCCTGGATCCGACGGCCCTGGAAGAACATGCGCCGGTGGAAGACCGGGTTGGCCTTCTTGAGCCGGATGAGGCGTTGGGTGAACTCGATGAGGCGCCGCCCGGTCTCGGTGGGCGGCCAGTGGAACCACGACAGCTCGGTGTCCTGGCAATAGGCGTTGTTGTTGCCGCGCTGGGTGCGGCCCATCTCGTCGCCGCCCAGCAGCATCGGGATGCCCTGGGACAGGAAGAGGGTGGCCAGGAAGTTGCGCTGCCTGCCGCTCGCGGAGCGCGACGATCTTGGGGTCGTCGGTGGGACCCTCGACGCCGCAGTTCCAGGAGCTGTTGTCGTCGGTGCCGTCCCGATTGTTCTCGCCGTTCGCGAGGTTGTGCTTGTCGTTGTAGGAGACGAGGTCGGCCAGGGTGAAGCCGTCGTGGGCGGTGATGAAGTTGACGCTCGCGTGGGGCCGGCGCCCGCCCATCTCGTAGAGATCGCTCGAGCCGGTGAGGCGGTAGGCCATCTCCGCGACCTGCCCCTCGTCGCCCTTCCAGTAGCGGCGGATCGTGTCGCGGTACTTGCCGTTCCACTCCGCCCAGCCCACCGGGAAGTTGCCCACCTGGTAACCGCCCTCGCCGAAGTCCCACGGCTCGGCGATGAGCTTGACCTGCGAGATCACCGGATCCTGGTGGATGACGTCGAAGAAGGCGGAGAGCCGGTCCACGTCGTGCAGCTCGCGGGCCAGCGCGGCCGCGAGGTCGAAGCGGAAGCCGTCCACGTGCATCTCGAGCACCCAGTAGCGCAGGCTGTCCATCATGAGCTGGATCGTGCGCGGGTGCCGCATGTTCAGCGTGTTACCGGTCCCGGTGTAGTCGACGTAGAAGCGCGGATCCTCGGGCGAGAGGCGATAGTACGCGTCGTTGTCGATGCCGCGGAAGCAGAGCGTCGGCCCTAGGTGGTTGCCCTCCGCGGTGTGGTTGTACACCACGTCGAGGATGACCTCGATGCCCGCCCGGTGCAGCCGCTTCACCATCGTCTTGAACTCGTCCACCTGCTGGCCCCGCTGGCCCGAGGAGGAGAAGCGCGAGTCGGGGGCGAAGAAGCCGATCGAGTTGTAGCCCCAGTAGTTCGTGAACCCGCGATCGGCCTGGTACTTCTCGGTGACCGAGTGGTGGATGGGCAGCAGCTCGACCGCGGTGACGCCCAGCTCGGTGAGGTGCCGCACCGCCGCGTCGCACGAGAGGCCCGCGTAGGTGCCGCGAAGCTCGGGCGGCACGTCGGGATGGAGTCGGGTGAAGCCTTTGACGTGGACCTCGTAGATGATGGTGCGCGACCAGCGGGTGAGCGGCGGCCGGTCGCCTTCCCAGTCGAAGGTCCCGTCCACCACCACGCTCTTGGGCAGGTACGGCCCGCTGTCGCGATCGTGCGGCGTGACGTCCCCCGCCGGGTCGCCGATGCGGTAGCCGAGGAAGGCGTCCTGCCACTCGAGCGTGCCCGCGATCGCCTTCGCGTACGGATCGAGCAGCGCCTTGGCCGGGTTGAAGCGGTGCCCCTGAGCGGGCTCGTACGACCCGTTCACCCGGTACGCGTAGAGCGCGCCCGGCCGGATGCCCGGAACGTAGGTGTGCCAGACCTGATCGGTGCGCTCCTCGAGCCGGATCTGGCGGAGCTCCTTGCCCGGATCGCGCTCGTCGAAGAGGCAGAGCGCCACCGCGGTGGCGTGCTCGCTGAAGAGGGCGAAGTTGACGCCGTCGCCGTCCCAGGTGGCGCCGAGCGGGTATGGCCGGCCCGGCCGGGTGCGCGGAGCGTCGGCCATCGGTGGGCGCCGGCTCAGGCCGGGATCAGCCAGACCGCCGCGAGGGGCGGCAGGGTGAGCACCACCGAGTGCGGCTGCCCGTGCCACGGCGTCGGCTCGCTCGCCACGCCGCCCCCGTTGCCGACGTCGCTGCCCCCGTACACCGAGGCGTCGGAATTGATGACCTCGCGGTAGAAGCCGGGCCTGGGGACGCCGACCCGATAGCCCCGCCGCGCCACCGGCGTGAAGTTGCACGCGCAGAGCAGCAGGCGCTCCTGGCCGCGGGAGAAGCGGCAGAACGCCACGATGCTCTGCTCCCAGTCGCTGCAGTCCATCCACTGGAAGCCCGCCGAGTCGAAGTCGACCTCGTAGAGAGCCGGCTCGCTCCGGTAGACGTGATTGAGGTCTCGCACGAGCCGCTGGACCCCGCGGTGGTAGGGGCCCATCTCGAGCAGCGACCAGTCCAGGGCGCGGTCGTGGCTCCACTCGTCGGACTGGCCGAACTCGCCGCCCATGAAGAGGAGCTTCTTCCCGGGATAGGCCCACATGAACGCGTAGAGCAGGCGCAGGTTCGCGAAGCGCTGCCAGTCGTCGCCCGGCATCTTGCGGGCGAGGGAGCGCTTGCCGTAGACCACCTCGTCGTGGGAGAGCGGCAGCACGAAGTTCTCGGTCCACGCGTAGAGGAGACCGAAGGTGAGCTGGTTGTGGTGGTACTTCCGGTGCACCGGCTCGTTCTGCATGAAGTCGAGGATGTCGTGCATCCAGCCCATGTTCCACTTGAAGCCGAAGCCGAGCCCGCCGAGGTAGACCGGGCGCGAGACCTGGGGCCACGCGGTCGATTCCTCCGCGATAGTCGACGCGCCGGGCTGGCCGCCGTAGACCACCTCGTTCAGCTTCCGCAGGAAGGCGAGCGCCTCCAGGTTCTCGCGGCCCCCGTACTCGTTGGGGACCCACTCGCCCGCCTTCCGCGAGTAGTCGCGGTAGATCATCGAGGCGACCGCGTCCACGCGCAGGCCGTCGATGTGGTAGCGCTCGAGCCAGAACACCGCGTTGGCGATCAGGAAGTTGGCGACCTCTCGGCGGCCGTAGTTGAACACGCGGGTGCCCCAGTCGGGGTGGTCGCGCAGGTTCGGATCGTCGTGCTCGTAGAGGTGGGTGCCGTCGAAGAAGGCGAGCCCGTGGGCGTCCTTGGGGAAGTGGGCCGGGACCCAGTCCATGATCACCCCGATGCCGCGGCGGTGGAGCGTGTCCACGAACGCCATGAAGTCGGCGGGGGTGCCGTAGCGGCGGGTGGGCGCGAAGTAGCCGAGGGTCTGGTAGCCCCAGGAGGCGTAGTACGGGTGCTCGGTGATCGGCATGAGCTCGACGTGGGTGAAGCCCATCTCGCTCACGTAGTCGGCGAGCTGCTCGGCCAGCTCCCGGTAGCTCGGGAGCGTGCCGGGCTCGGGGCGCCGCCACGAGCCCAGGTGCACCTCGTAGACCGACATGGGGCGGTGGAGCGTGTTGCGGCGCTTGCGCTCGTCCATCCACTCCGCGTCGCCCCACGCGAACCCGTTGATGTCCACGACCGCGGAGGCGGTGCGCGGATCGTCCGGCTCGAAGGCGAAGGCCAGCGGGTCCGACTTCAGCGCGAGCAGCCCACCGTCCCGCCCGACGATCTCGTACTTGTAGCGGGCGCCCAGCGGTACCCCGGGCAGGAAGATCTCCCAGATGCCGTTGCCCGGGTGCAGGCGCATGGGCTGGGTCCGCCCGTCCCAGCCGTTCCAGTCGCCCACCACGCTGACGCGCCGGGCGTTGGGCGCCCACACCGCGAAGCGCACGCCGTCCACGTCCTCGTGGCGAAGGGGGTGGGCCCCGAGCCGCTCGAACAGGCGGAAGTGCGTGCCCTCGCCGAGCAGGTGCAGATCGTAGCCGCTGAGGGTGGGCGTGAACCGGTAGGGGTCCTCGATCTCGGTGACGCGTCCTTGATCGTCCTCGAGGCGGAGGCGGTAGGCCAGGGGGAGGCTGCGCCGGCCCGGCAGCGGGCCCTCCCAGAGGCCGCCCGGATGCGCCCGGCGCAGCGGGGTGATCGCGCCGTCGGGCGTGACGACCGAGGCCGCGCGGGCCGCGGGCAGGAAGACGCGGACGCCGACGGTGCCGGCGCCTCCAGGGTGCGGGCCCAGTACGGCGAACGGGTCGCCGTGCTGCCCGGCGACGATGGTGTCCATGACGTCGGAGGAAAGCGGCGTGAGAGGCATCGGTTGGTTGGTCCTGCGCCGCTCGCCGGCACCCGCGCGAGCGGTGTCGTCTAGAACGAGCGAATCAGTCGCTCGACGCGCTCGTCGTGGCTCTGGAATGGGTCCTTGCAGAGAATGGTCTCGCGCTCCGGATCGTTGAGCTTGAGATAGACCCAGTCCACCCGGTAGTCCTTGCCCTTGAGGTTGGCCTGGCGGATGAATTCGCCCCGCAGCCGGGCCCGTGTGGTCTGCGGGGGCATGTGCTTGGCGCGCTCGATGGACTCATCGTCGGTGATGCGGTCCACCAGGTCGCGGCGTACCAGACTGAAGTAGAGGCCCTTGTCGGGCCGGATGTCGTGGTACTGCAGGTCCATGAGCGAGACCTTGGGGTCGCGCCAGGACAGGCGGTTCTTCTCCATGTAAGCCTGGATGAGCTGCTGCTTGATCACCCAGTCGACCTCACGATTGAGCTGCATGGGGTCGTCGGCCAGCTGCTCGATCACGTAGGTCCAGCGCGCGAGCACGTCCCGGGTGACCGGGTCCGCGTCGATGGCCTGCACGTAGCGGGTCGCGTGCTCGAGGTACTCCATCTGCAGCTGGAGCGGGGTGATGGCCCGCCCGTCCTTCAGGCGGATCGTCTCGCGCAGCGTCGGGTCGTGGCTGATGTCCCGGATGGCCTGGACCGGCGACTGCAGGCTGTAGTCCCGGTCGAAGTGGCCGTCCTCGATCATGTCCAGGATCAGCGCGGTGGTGCCCACCTTCAGATAGGTCGCGACCTCGGACATGTTGGAGTCGCCCACGATGACGTGCAGGCGGCGGTATTTCTCGGCGTCGGCGTGGGGCTCGTCGCGGGTGTTGATGATGGACCGGGACGAGGTGGTCGCGCCCGAGATCTCCTGGCAGATGTGCTGGGCCCGCTGCGAGAGGCAGTAGTGGAAGCCCCGCGGGGTCTGCAGCACCTTGCCCGCGCCCGCGAAGATCTGACGGGTCACGAAGAACGGGATCAGGCCCTCGGCCAGGCGCTGGAACGACACGTCACGGCTGACCAGGTAGTTCTCGTGGCAGCCGTACGAGTTGCCCGCGGAGTCGGTGTTGTTCTTGAAGAGCAGGATGTGGCCGGAGATGCCGTCCTCGCGGAGCCGCTTCTCGGCCTGGTGCAGCAGGTCCTCCACGATGCGCTCGCCCGCCTTGTCGTGGATCACCAGATCCGTGATGTCGTCGCACTCGGGAGTGGCGTACTCGGGGTGGAAGCCGGTGTCGAGGTAGAGCCGCGCCCCGTTCTCGAGGAAGACGTTGGCGTTGCGGGCGCCCGGGATCACCTTCTCGAAGAGGTACCGCGCCACGTTGTCGGGCGACAGGCGGCGCTGACCGTTCAGGGTACAGGTGAGACCGTACTCGTTCTCGAGGCCGAAGATCCGGCGCTTCATGTGACCCTCAGGGTAGCAGGGGAGTGGCCGCCGGGCAAATAGACATTCGAAGGGGGCCTCGGCGGCCCCCTCCGAGCCTCCCCAAAGACGGATTGCGCCGGCGGAGCCGGCGCTCGAACGAAGCAGGTCGACGTCGCTTCAAACTGCCGGGCTAGGTGGTCTCGGTGAGGAGCTGGTGGAGGGCTTCGGCGGGGATGCGGCGGAACTTGCGGCGCTCCTTGGTGCGGTCGAGGACCGCCACCTCGAGATCTCGCTCGGTGAGGGTCTTGTTCTGGGTGACCATGAGGGCCCGGACGCCCAGCTTCAAGGCCGCGGCCACGTCGAGGTTCTCCTGGAAGTTGTCCTTCAGGTACCGCCGGATCTCCTCGGACTGGCCGCCCATCGCGGCGTAGTTCTTCTCGTCCTCGATCGTGCCGTCGTAGAGGATGTGGTAGATCTCGTTCTTGGTGCCGTTGGCGTCGCCCACCTCCACCACCAGCACCTCGATCTCGAACGGCTTGATGTCCTGGGTGAAGATGTTGCCGAGGGCCTGCGAGTAGGCGTTCGCGAGCGACTTGGCGCTCACGTCGCCGCGGCTGTAGGAGTAGCCCTTGACGTCGGCGTGCCGCACCCCGGCCACCCGCATGTTCTCGAACTCGTTGTACTTGCCCACGCCCGCGAAGGCGATGCGGTCGTAGATCTCCGAGATCTTGTGCAGCAGGGTCGACGGATTCTCGGCCACCAGCAGGATGCCGTCCCGGTACTCGATCGTGACGATGGCCCGGCCGCGGGAGATGCCCTTGCGGGCATACTCCGCCTTGTCCTTCATCATCTGCTCGGGCGATACGTAGTAGGGCAGCGGCATCAGAGTCCCCGCGGGCTAGAGACGGTTGCGGTCATTGAGGACGGCCTCGCAGTGGCGCCGGATCTCGTCCTCGGGCGCGTCCGCGAAGCCCGAGCGCGTGATGGTCTTCACCGACGGCAGGATGCCGCGCGTCAGGTCGGGCCCGCCGGTGCCGAGATCCTCGTCGGCCGCGTCGATCAGCGCCTCGATGGCGACTCGCAGCGCCTCCTCACGGTTCATGTCGCGCCGGAAGCGCTTCTTCAGCGAGTCGCGCGCGTCCTTGCCGCCCGAGCCCTGGGCGAAGTAGTCGGTCTCCTCGTAGCGGCCCCCGGTGACGTCGTACTTGAACAGCCGCCCCACGCCGGCCCGCTCGTCGAAGCCCGCGAAGATCGGCACCACCACGAGGCCCTGCATCGCCATGGGCAGATTCATGCGGATCATCTGCCCGAGCTTGTTGGCCTTGCCGTCCAGCGAGAGGTTCTCGCCCTCGACCTTCTCGTAGTGCTCGAGCTCGGTCTGGAACAGGCGGGCCATCTCCATGGCGGGCCCGGCCGCGCCCGCGATGCCGACGCCGGAGAGGTCATCGGACTTGAAGATCTTCTCGATGCGGCGATGGGCCACCTGGTAGCCCTCGCTGGCCTGCCGGTCGCCCGCCATGATCACCCCGTCGCGGTAGCGCAGGGCCAGCACCGTGGTGCCGTGCGGCACCGAGGGCACGCTCCCCTCGTCCGACCCGCCCTCGGCGCGGCCGGGCAGCAGGTGGGGCGCGGCACGGTGCAGGATCTCGGCGAAGCTCGAGGTCGAGTAGTCGAAGAAGGCCTGCTTCCAGCGCTCCGGATCGAGCATCCTAGAAGTCGCCGCTCGGCTTGCCGAGATTCTTGAGCAGGGCGCCCGCGGTGGCCGACTCGTCGAAGAGCTGGCGCACGTGGGCCTCGGTGCCCCGGAGCGGCTCGAGCATGAAGATCTTCTTGAGCGGGCCCTCCTTGAGATCGAAGATCACCGAGTCCCACGAGGCGGAGACGACCTCGTCGGAGTACTTCTGCAGGCACATGCCGCGGAAGTAGGCCCGGGTGTCCTTGGGCGGATCGTAGATCGCCTTGGTCACCTCGTCCTCGGTGCTGAGACGCTCCACCGCGTCCGCTTCCTCGAGCTTGTAGTAGAGCCCCTTGCTGGGCCGGATGTCGTGGTACTGGAGGTCGATCATGGCCACCCGCGAGTCCGACCACTCGCAGCTGTGCTTGGCCCGGTAGTTCTCGATGAGCTGGTGCTTGATCACCCAGTCGAGCTCGCGGTCGAGGCTCATGGGATCCACCGCGAGCCGGTCCAGCACCGAGCCCCACCGCGCCATCACGTCCTCCACCCACGGCTCGTGCTCCCGGTCGCGGTAGTAGCGGTGGGCCAGGTCGAGGAACTCGCGCTGGAGATCGACCGCGGTCAGGTTGCGGCCGTCCTTGAGCCGCATCGTCTCGCGGCAGCCCAGGTCGCGGGAGACGCGCCGGTACGAGACCACCGGGCTGTCCAGGCTCAGATCGCGGTCGATGAAGTCGTCCTCGATCATGCTGAGCACGATCGCCATCGTCCCGCACTTGAGGTAGGTGGAGACCTCGCTCATGTTGGCGTCGCCCACGATCACGTGGAGGCGGCGGTACTTCTCGGGATCCGCGTGCGGCTCGTCCCGGGTGTTGATGATGGGCCGGCTGTGCATCGTCTCCAGCCCCACCTCGGTCTCCAGGAAGTCGGCCCGCTGGGAGATCTGGAACTCGCAGAACTCGGTGTTGTTCTCCGCCCCCACCTTGCCCGCGCCGGTGTAGACCTGGCGGCTCACGAAGAAGGGGAGCAGGTACTGGACGATCCGCGCGAAGGGCACCTTGCGGTCCATGAGGTAGTTCTCGTGGGTTCCGTAGGAGTTGCCCTTGGAGTCGGTGTTGTTCTTGTAGATCAGGATGCGCTGCTCGGGCGGCGAGACCGCCTCCGCCCGGGTCCGCGAGAGATCCAGGATGCGCTCGCCCGCCCGGTCCCAGATCACGCAGTCGCGCGGGTTGGTGGTCTCCGGGGAGGAGTACTCCGGGTGCGCGTGATCCACGTAGAAGCGTGCGCCGTTGGAGAGGATCAGGTTGATGAGGCGCGACTCCTCCTTCGACGGGACCTCCTTGTCCTCCATGTACTCGAAGCCGCGCGCGTCGCGCAGCGGGCTCTCCGCCTCGTAGTCCCAGCGGATCCGGGAGGAGCGATAGGTCTCGTAGGAGTTGATCAGGAGCAGCGAGGAAAGGATCGGGTTGAAGTCCGGCTGGTTCTTGACCGTGATCCCGTACTCGGTCTCGATCCCCATTACTTTCGGAATCGCCATTGACGTCCCCGGATGCTCGATCGCGCTGGGCGGTTGAAAGACACACGGCGGGGGGGAGCCCAGCGCTCCCCCCCGCCGCAGGGCCTACAGGTACTGGCCGGTATTGATCACGCGCTCGACGGCGCGCTGCTTTTCCTTCGTCTCACCCATGAGCGGCTTCACGTAGACGATGCGCTCGCCCTTCTTGCCCGCGATCTTGGCCCAGTCGTCCGGATTGGTCGTGTTGGGCAGATCCTCGTTCTCCTTGAACTCCTCGCGCACCGCGTTCAGCAGGTCCTCGACCTTGATGCCCTTCTCGCTGAGCTGGATGTAGCGCTTCAGGGCCAGCTTCTTGGCCCGCCGCACCACCGACTCGATCATGGCCCCCGAGGAGAAGTCCTTGAAGTACAGGACCTCCTTGTCCCCGTTGGCGTAGGTCACTTCCAGGAAGCGGTTCTCCTCCTCGAGGCTGTACATCTCCTCGATGGTGGCCTGGATCATCCGGTCCACCGCCGCCTGCGCGTCGCCCGCGCTCTCGCGGATCTCCGACTCGTGGATCGGCAGCTCGGTGGTCATGTACTTGTTGAAGATGTCGGCTGCCCCCAGCTGGTCCGGCCGCTCGATCTTGATCTTCACGTCCAGCCGGCCCGGCCGCAGGATGGCGGGGTCGATCAGATCCTGCCGGTTGGAGGCGCCGATCACGATGACGTTCTTCAGGTGCTCGACGCCGTCGATCTCGGCCAGGAGCTGCGGCACGATCGTGGTCTCCACGTCCGAGGAGATGCCCGAGCCGCGGGTGCGGAAGAGCGCGTCCATCTCGTCGAAGAACACCACCACCGGCACGTCCTCGGCCGCCTTCTCGCGGGCCTTGATGAAGATCTCGCGGATCTTCCGCTCGGTCTCGCCGACGTACTTGTTGAGCAGCTCGGGGCCCTTGATGTTGAGGAAGAAGCCCTTCACCTTCTCGCCGCGCTTCTCCGAGATCCGCGCGGCGAGGTTGTTGGCCACCGCCTTCGCGATCATGGTCTTGCCGCAGCCCGGAGGGCCGTAGAGCAGCACGCCCTTCGGCGGGGCGAGGTGATGCTCCTTGTAGTACTCGGAGTAGAGGTACGGCAGCTCGACCGCGTCCTTGATCGTCTCGAGCTGGGTCCCGAGGCCACCGATGTCCTCGTAGGAGATGTCCGGCACCTCTTCCAGCGAGAGATCCTCGACCTCGCTCTTGGGCAGCTTCTCGAGCAGGTAGCCGCTCTTGGCGTCGATGAGCAGGTGGTCGCCGATCTTGAGCTTCACCTGGCGCAGCGGGTCCGCGATGATGCCGACGCGGTCCTCGTCCGCCCGCTGGGTGACGATCGCGCGCTCGGCGTCGAGCTGCTCCTTCAGGATCACGACCTCGCCCTGGATCTCGTAGCCCGCGGTCTCCACCACGTTGAGACCCTCGTTCAGGATCAGCTCCTGACCGGGCTTGATGTCCTCCGCCTTGATCGACGGGTGCAGGTTGACCTTCACCTTGCGGCCCTGCGACAGGATGTTGACGGTGCCGTCCTCGTTGACCGAGAGGTAGACCCCGTAGGTCGAGGGCGGCGCGCAGAGCTTGTCGACCTCTTCCTTCAGCGAGGTGATCTGCTCGCGCGCCTCGTAGAGCGCGTTGACGAGCTTCTCGTTCTGATTGAACGCCTGGACGAGCTGGCGATTGGCCTCGCGCAGCTTGTTCTCCAGGATCATGAACTCCTTCGGCGCGTCCTCCAGCTTCTTGCGCAGCCGCCCGGTCTCGGTCTCGAGCGAGCGGACGTAGGCCTGGAGGTCCTGGACCTGGACCTCGTACTCCGTGAGGCGTCGCCGGTAGTTAGAGTCGGTCATGGGGAGGAATTTCGAGAGGCCTTTCATCCCTTCGGATGCGGGCTCTCGGCTAGGATTGCCCTTCTTGTCGAACTCCTTCATGTTCGCCCATTTCCTTTCCGGGTGAACCAGCGGGCACTTCCAGCGCTCCGTCGCGCGCCGCCCAAGCCTCCGAAAGGTGAACTCAGTATAGGAGTCCGTTTCGCGTTAAGTCAAGCGAATTGGCCTCATTTTGCCCTCGGGAGCCATTGATTTCATTTCCTTTTCTCCGATTCGTGGTGCGGCGATCACCTATCGCTCTCACCGCTTTAACCGTGGCTCACCCGACCCGGTTCCGGAGCGCTCCCGACTCCTCTGATTAACAAGAAAGCACGTTCGGTGCCACGCCCGCCGCCGGCCGATCCCGCCGGTTCCCGCGCGTTTCGAGCGGCGGACGGGCGCGCGGCTCTGCGCGCGAGCCCACCCGGTGATCAGCGGCGCGGAAAGTGGCTACGCATCGCGCAGCGGCCGGATTCCGTCGTATAACTCGATCATGTGGAGCGCATGCGGGCGCATCGCGATCACGCTCGCCGCCGTCCTCACGCTGGCGGATGGCGCCTGGGCGCAGGGCGGCATCCTCCGCGTGGGGCTGCCGTCGGTGCCAGCCGCGCTCGACCCCGCGACCACGCTCGAGGGACCAGTTTCCGTCATCGCACGGCAAATCTTCGACACCCTGGTGCAGTACCGCGACGTCACCAGCGATGTCGAGCCGGGGCTGGCCGCCCAGTGGTCGGTGTCGCGCGACGGCCTCCTGTGGACCTTCCGGCTACGGGACGGCGTGCGGTTTCACGACGGCACCCCGCTGACCGCCCAGCACGTGGTGGAGAGTCTCGACCGGGTCATCCAGCCCACCGCGGTCCATGCGCCCCAGCCCAACATGATCGCGCCGCGTCTGATCCGGGGGACGCCCGGGGTCGTCAAGGAAGTCAAGGCAGTGGACGCGCGGACCGTCCAGATCAGCCTGCTCCTGCCCTACGCGCCGCTGCCCGCGGTGCTGGCCCATCCGGGGTTCTCGATCGTGCTGGCGAGCAGCGCGGGGCAGCGGTGGGTCGGCACCGGACCGTTCGCGCTCACCGAGGCGAGCCAGGGCAGGGTGGTGCTCGACGCGAATCCGGCCTACTGGGGCGGGCCGCCACGCTCGACGCGGCTGGTCTTCCTGGAGACCGGCGAGGACGCCCGCGGCGAGGCGATGCTGGCGGCGCAGGCGGTGGACGTCCTGCTCACCGAGATCGCCCCGTCCCGAACCGTCGGGACCCAGTCGATCCCGAGCTGGCGCATCGGCTACCTGGCGCTCGAGGCGGAGCGGGAGCCCTTCAACCGGCTCAAGGCGCGCCAGGCGGTGGCGGCCGCGCTCGATCCGCGCTTGCTCGCCCCCACCGTCGCGCCGGCCGGCGTGCCGCTGCTCTCGTTTCTGCCGCTCGGGGTCTGGGCGCGTCGCGACGGCTCGCCGGTGCTCGAGGCGAACCCGGCGAACGCCAAGCGCCTGCTGACGGACGCGGGCTTCCCGCGTGGGACTGCGGCCGGCCTGCTGATCAGCGACGGCGACAAGCGCCCGGACCAGACGCAGGTGGCCGAGGCGATCCGCGCCTCGCTGGCCAACGCGGGCTTTACGGTGCCGATCCAGGTCGAGGCGCCGGAGGCGGCGCTCCAGGTCGCCCGGACCGGTCAGCATCAGATGGCGCTGCTCGAGGCCCGGGTGGAGGCGGGCGACCCGCACTTCCTGCTCTACCCATTGACCAGCAGCGAAGGGGCGACCAAGGGGCCGACGGCGCTGAACATGTCCTTCTACCGCAACCGGACGCTCGACGACCTGCTCATCCGGGCCAGCCAGGTGTCGTTCCGGCCGGAGCGGCAGCGCCTATATGTGCGCGCCCAGGCCATGCTGGCCGAGGAGATGCCGTGGGTGCCCCTCTACGTGCGGCTGCACTGGGCGGCGAGCCGCGTGGAGGTGCGGAACCTTCGCCTGCACCCGAGCGGCAATCCTCGCTTCGACCGCGTCTGGCTCGACGCGCCGCCGCCGGCGGCGGCACCCGCGCCGGCCCCCCAGCGGTGAAGGGCCTCCGCGTCCTGCTGCTGGGCCTGCTCCTCGCGGCCGGGCCGGCGGAGGCCCAGAGCGGCAAGCCGGTGGGCCCGCTGCGCGGCGTCTTCATCTCCGATCCGCCGACGCTCGATCCGGCCCAGGCCACCGACACGACCTCCTCCGCGGTCGTGCGCCAGATCTTCGACACCCTGGTGGAGCTGGACGAGAAGCTCGAGCCCCTGCCGGGCGTGGCCGAGCGCTGGACGGTCTCGGCCGATCATCGCGTCTATACCTTCGTGCTGCGGCCCGGCGTGAAGTTCCACCACGGCCGCGCGCTGGTGGCGGCCGACGTGAAGTTCTCCTTCGAGCGCGCCGCGCGCGGCAAGCGGCCGTGGGTCTTCGAGAAGATCGTGGGCGCGCCCGCCTTCATCAAGGGCGGGGCGCCCGAGATCTCGGGGGTGCGGGTGGTGGACGAGCGCACCGTCGAGCTGACCCTCGAGAAGCCCTTCGCCCCGTTCCTCCACCTGATGGCCTACGACGCGGCGTCCATCGTGCCGCGTGAGGAGGTCCTGCGCCTGGGGATGGCCTTCGCGAGTCGCCCGGTCGGCACCGGCGCGTTCCGTTTGAAGGAGTGGCGGCGAGACGACCGCGTCGTGCTGGAGGCCTTCCCCGGTCACTTTCGGGGCGCGCCCCACCTGGAGCGCGTCGTGTTCCGCATCATCCCGGCCGAGATCACCCGGTTCAACGACTACAAGGCCGGTAACCTCGACATCAGCGACATTCCGACCGGCCATTGCCGGGCCGTGCAGGCCGATCCCGGGCTTCGCGCCCAGGTGGCGATCTGGCCGACCCTGGGCACCCACGGGGTGCGCTTCAACGTCGAGAAGCCGCCGTTCAACGACCGCCGGATGCGCCTGGCCGTGGCGCATGCCATCGACCCGGCCGCCATCGTCCAGGGACTTCTCGAGGGCTGCGTGATCGCGGGCCAGGGCATCCTGCCTCCCGCGCTGCCGGGCTACAACCCGGCCGTGACCGCGCCCGGCCTCGATCGGACCCGCGCCCGCCAGCTTCTCGCCGAGGCGGGATTCCCGGGGGGCCGGGGCCTGCCGCCCATCACCTACCACTTCAACACCAGCGATCTGAACCAGCGCATCGGCGAGCTGCTGCAGGCGCAGCTCCGGGAGGTGGGGATCACGCTCGAGCTGCGTCGGCTCGACTGGGCCGCGCACCTCAAGGTGGTGGACGAGGGAGCGGTGACCATGTTCCGTCAGGGCTGGATCGCCGACTATCCGGATCCGGAGAACTTCCTGACCGTCCTGTTTCACTCGCGGAACATCGGCGCGGCGGGCAACACCTCCCGGTATCGCAGCCCGGAGCTCGACCGTCTCCTCGACCAGGCCGACGTGATGCCGGCCGGCCCGGCGCGCTTCAAAGTCTACCAGGGTGCCGAGCAGCGCTTGCTCGACGACGGGGCGTGGATCACGCTCTACCACTACGCGAGCCGAGCCCTGATCCGCCCCACCGTGAAAGGCCTCGAGCGCTCCCCCCTCTCCACCGCGCCCGAGTTCCTCGCCCCCCTGCGCAAAGTAAAGATCGAGTAACGGATTGTCCGCGGCCGGTTGTCCGCGGTTGGGGGAGTGCGGGGGCCATGTCTGGGCCCTCGCATATGAAAGAAAGAACGGCTGCCCAAGCAAGCGCGCGCCAGCGCGCCGGCTGACCGCCCAATGTTTTCCGACCTGCTAGAACCCGCGGCCAAGCGCGTCCTGGCCCTCCTCCCAGTCCTGCTGGGCGTCAGCCTGCTCGTCTTCGCGCTCACCGCGGTCGGCCTGGGCGATCCGGCCCGGGCCATGCTGGGCCAGCGCGCCGATCCGGAGCTGGTCCAGCAGATCCGCCGGGACTACGCGCTCGACCAACCGGTGCACGTGCGCTACCTCACGTGGATGTCGCGGTTGGGCCGCGGGGACCTCGGGACGTCTTATCACCAGCAGCGGCCGGTCGCGGAGATCATCGCCGAGCGGCTGCCCGCCACCGTGCGCCTGGCCCTGGCCGCCACCGTGATCGCGGTCGTCGTCGGCCTCGCGATGGGGATCGTGGCCGCGCTGCGGCCGGGTCGGCTGCTCGATCAGCTCCTCATGAGCGCGGCGGTGCTCGGCATCTCCACGCCGGTGTTCTGGCTCGGCATGATGCTCTCGCTGCTCTTCGCGGTGTGGCTCGGATGGCTGCCGGTCTCGGGCTACGGCGACGGCGCCTGGGCCAACCTGGTCCTGCCCGCGTTCACGCTGGGCGCCATCCACACCGGCACCATTGCGCGCATGGCCCGCTCGAACCTGCTCGAGGTGATCCGGCAGGAGTACATCCAGACCGCACGCGCCAAGGGGCTCGGCGAATGGCTGGTGATCGCCAAGCACGCCCTGCGCAATGCCCTGATCCCGGTGATCACCGTGATCGGCATCGGGATCGCGGATCTCCTCGTCGGCGCGCCCCTCACCGAGACGGTCTTCGCGTGGCCCGGCCTCGGCCGGATGCTGGTGGCCGCGGTGGGGCAGCGCGACCTGCCGGTCGTGATGGGCGCGGTGCTCGTCTTCGCGGTGATCTACGTCCTCGCCAACCTGGTGGTTGACCTGGCCTATCTCGTCATCGATCCGCGGATCCGCCGTGGCGGTTGACACGCTCCGGCGCCCGGCGGGAGAGCTTCGCTCACGCCGCGGCCGACGCCTCATCATCGGCGCCACGCTGGTGGGTCTCTTCGCCGCGTCGGCGCTCCTCGCCCCGTGGCTCGCGCCCTACGATCCGACCGCGGTGCCGGCCGCGCTCAGCGAGGTCATGCTGCGCCCGCCGGAGCCCGCGCACCTCTTCGGCACCGACGCGCTGGCTCGCGATCTCTTCTCGCGCGTGCTCCACGGGGGCCGCGTCTCGCTCGCGCTCGGCCTCGGGGTGGAGGTGCTGGCCGCGACCCTGGGCATCGCGGTGGGCCTGCTCGCCGGCTACCACGGCGGCTGGCGCGATTCGCTGCTGATGCGGGCCACCGACGTGGTGATGGCCTTTCCTTCGTTGATCCTGGCCATCGGGCTGATTGCGGTCTTCGAGCGGCCCGGGCTCGACAAGGTGGCGCTGGTTCTGGTCGCGCTGGGCTGGACCACGATCGCGCGGGTCGTACGCGGCGAGATCCTCTCGCTCAAGGAGCGCGACTACGTGCAGGCCGCCCGCGCGCTCGGGGTGGGCCACGCCACGATCCTGGTCCGCCATCTCCTGCCGAACGCGGTGGGCCCGATCATCGTCGCGGCGACCATCGGCGTCGGCAGCAACATGATCGCCGAGGCCGGCCTGTCGTTCCTGGGCCTGGGCGCCCAGGCCCCCACGATCTCCTGGGGCAGCATGCTCGCCGAGGGCCAGACCTTCCTCGCCGCCGCCCCCTGGGTCGCGTTCTTCCCCGGCGCCGCGCTCTTGCTCGCGGTCCTGGGGATAAACTTGCTGGGCGACGCATTGCGAGACTTGCTGGACCCGCGCTGGCGGGAGTAGCCCCAGGAGATTCAGCCCTCGCGCGAATGGCCCCGCGGCGACACGGTCGGGTCAACCGGCTGCTGCGAGATTTACGGTTCCGCTTCTCTATTTAATGCGGGGGCCCAGACATGCCTCCCGCACTCCCCCAGTCGGCGGACAACCGTTTCGAAATTGCAGATAGTTGTTCCGAACGCGCTCTGTGTCTGGGGAGGGGTTGGTTCTGTGGTTCAGCAGTTTCAAAAGACCCGAGCGGAGGGGAGCGGGCGGGGCGGGGGTGCGGGGGGTGCGGCCGGGTGACCCGTTCCCTCCGAGGGAATGCCTAGAGCGCACCTTCCCGGATTGGGAACTCCTGCAGCGAGGTGGCGAGGGAGCGGGTCGTGGTCAGAGGCCGCACCCCCCGCACCCCCGCCCCGCCCGCTCCCCTCCGCTTAACTGTGCTTGCGAAGCTCGAGCCGCCCGATCTGCCGCCGATGCACCTCGTCCGGCCCGTCGGCGAAGCGGAGCGTCCGCGAGTGCGCCCACATGGACGCGAGCGGGAACTCCTGGCTCACGCCGCCGCCGCCGTGGAGCTGCATGGCCCGCTCCACCACGCGGCCGGTGATGTTCGGCACCGCGACCTTGATCTCCGCGATGGCCTGCCGCGCCGCCTTGTTGCCGACGGTGTCCATCATGTACGCGGCGTGGAGCACGAGCAGCCGCGCCTGGTCGATCTCGATGCGCGACTCCGCGATGCGCTCGAGCGTGATGTCGTTGTCGGCCAGCGGCTTGCCGAAGGCCACGCGCTTGGTGGCGCGCTTGCACATCAGCTCGATCGCCCGCTCGGCCACGCCGATCTGGCGCATGCAGTGGTGGATGCGGCCGGGGCCCAGGCGGCCCTGGGCGATCTCGAAGCCGCGGCCCTCGCCCAGCAGCATGTTCGCCGCGGGGACCTTCACGTTCTCGAACAGCACCTCGCCGTGGCCGTGGGGCGCGTCGTCGTAGCCGAACACGGTCAGCATGCGCACGACCTTGATGCCGGGCGTGTCGCGCGGCACCAGGATCATGGATTGCTGCTTGTACTTGTCGGGGTTCTTCGGGTCCGTCTTGCCCATGAAGATGAGCACCTTGCAGCGCGGATCGCCGATGCCCGACGTCCACCACTTGTGCCCGTTGATCACGTAGTGGTCGCCCTGCCGCTCGATGCGCGACTCGATGTTGGTCGCGTCCGAGGAGGCCACCTTGGGCTCGGTCATCGCGAAGGCGGAGCGGATCTTGCCCTCGAGCAGGGGCTGCAGCCACTGCTTCTTGTCCTCGGCGGTGCCGTAGCGCTCGAGCACCTCCATGTTGCCGGTGTCGGGCGCCGAGCAGTTGAAGACCTCCGGCGCGATCGGGGAGCGGCCCATGATCTCGCAGAGCGGCGCGTACTCGAGATTGGTGAGGCCGGCGCCGCGCTCGCTCTCGGGCAGGAACAGGTTCCAGAGGCCGCGCTCGCGCGCCTTGGCCTTGAGGTCTTCCATGATGGGAGGGATCTGCCACCGCGTCGGCCCCGAGTTGAGCTGGTCGGCGAAGACCTGCTCGTTGGGCACGACGTGCTTGTTCATGAAGTCGGTGAGCTGCTCCATGTACATCTTGGTCTTCTTCGAGTACTCGAATTCCATGTGGGCCCTCCCGGCGCCGGTGCCTCTGGTACGGTGTGCTTCGCCCCCTGACGTGGCCCCAACCCTAGGGCCGGGCCGCGCGATTGTCAACGCCCCGGCGGGGGCTCCGCGTCTGGACTTGGAGGGCCCTCCGTGGTAGAAAAATGCGAGACTTACGCGACATTCGACGCTGACCATGCTCTCGATCTCCGACACGGCTACCGAGATGGTGAACTGGGTGTTCCCCGAGCACGCGGGGGCGCCCGGGCAGATCCACGGCGGGCGCATGATGCAGTGGATCGCCACCTGCGGGACGATCGCGGCCTCGCGGGTGGCGCGCGGCAACGTGGTGCTGGGCGCCATGGACGACATCGACTTCCTGCACCCGGTCAAGGTGGGCGAGGTCGCGGTGCTGCGGGCCCAGGTGGAGTACGTCGGCCGGTGCTCGCTCGAGGTCGGGGTGCGGGTGTACGCCGAGAAGCCCGCGACCGGGGAGCGGGCGCTCACCCTGTCCTCCCACCTCGTCTTCGTCAAGGTGGACGAGCACGTCAAGCCGCTCCCGGTGCCGCAGACGGTGGCGCCGCGCGGGGCGGAGGAAGAGGCCCTGCACGCGGCGGCCGGCGAGCGGCGCGCCCAGCGGCTCGCGCGCTTCGCCCGGCGTGCCGAGCGCAACCGCGAGGTCGAGGACGACGCGCCGGAGCAGCTCCGCTGGGGATTCGAATCCTGCCGGTCGGTGCTGCCCGAGGACCTGCTGTTCGGCAACACCATGTTCGCGGGCAAGCTCCTCCTCGACATCGACGAGGCGGGGGGTATCCTCTCCATGCGGTATTGCCGGGGCCTGGTCATGACCGCGTGCCTGGACGCGCTCGACTTCTACGCCCCGGTCCATGCGAACGAGGTCGTCACCTTCCAGGCGGGCCTCAACCACGTGGGGACGTCGTCGCTGGAGATCGGGGTGAAGGTGCTGAGCGAGGTGCCGTGGACCGGCGAGATCAAGCACGCCTGCACCGCCTACCTCACCTTCGTGCACCTGGGCTCCGATCCGAGCGCTCCGCTGCGGCCCCGGCCGTGCCGGTCCTTCACGCCCGAGACCCCCGCCGAGCAGCGGCGCTGGGCTCTGGCCCTTGAGCGCCGGGGGCGGCGGCTGGAGCGCGTCAAGACCCTGAAACAATCACTCAGCGCGTAGGAGATTGGCATGTCTGGACACTCACGGTGGTCGCAGATCAAGCGGAAGAAGGGCAAGACGGACGTGCAGCGCGGGAAGCTGTTCTCGAAGATCCTGCGTGAGATCACGGTCGCGGCGAAGAACGGCGGGGGCGATCCCAAGGGCAACCTGCGCCTGAAGGCGGCCACCGAGTCGGCGAGGGCGGCCAACATGCCCGCCGACAACATCAAGCGGGCGATCCAGAAGGGGACCGGGGAGCTTCCCGGCGAGTCCTACGAGGAGATCTCGTACGAGGGCTACGGCGCGGGCGGGGTGGCGGTCATGGTGCGAACGCTGACCGACAACAAGAACCGCACCGGGCCCGAGATCCGGCACATCTTCGAGAAGAACGAGGGCCGGATGGGTACGTCGGGCTGCGTGGCCTGGATGTTCGACCGTCGGGGCATGATCGAGGTGGACGCCCAGAAGGTGAAGGAGGACGATCTGCTCGAGAAGGCCCTCGACTCGGGGGCGACCGACGTCAAGCAGGTAGAAAAAGTGTTCGAGGTCACCGCGAGTCCTGATGAAATGGAGACGGTCCGCCAGGCGCTCGAGCGGCAGGGGATGCCGGTGGTCGAGGCGCGGGTGGACATGGTGCCGCAATCCACCGTGAAGGTAGAGGGTAAGGAGGCCGCGGCGGTGCTGCGGCTCATCGAGGCCCTCGAGGAGCAGGACGACGTCCAGTCCGTCTATTCCAACTACGACATCGCCGACGAGGTCATCGACGCCATCACCGCGGCCTAGCGCCCTTCGCGTCATGGGGGTGGACCCGGGGCTCGTCGCCACCGGGTTCGGCGTGCTGGAGGTGGGGCCCGGCGGGGTGACGGTGTGCGACGCCGGTGTCATCAGCACCACCACCGGGCAGCCGCTGGAGGCCCGTCTGAACGCCCTGCATCGGGCGGTGCACCGGATCATCGAGCTGCAGGAGCCCGGGCTGCTCGTGGTCGAGGATCTCTACACCGAGTACAAGTTCCCACGCACCGCCATCCTCATGGGCCACGCCCGGGGCGTCATCTACCTGGCCGCGCGTCAGCTCGGGGTGAGCGTCCTCGCGCTGGCGCCGTCGGAGGTCAAGCGCGCGATGACCGGCAACGGCGCGGCGGGCAAGGGACAGATGCAGCGCGCGGTCCAGACCGTGCTCGGGCTCAAGGAGCTGCCGCGGCCTTCGCACGTGGCGGACGCGCTCGGGCTGGCGGCGACCGGGATGGGGCGTGTCACCGGTAGGGTCGCGGCACCCGGGCGCGGCCGGACAACCGGAAGCTTCTCTTCAGCTGCGGGGGCCCAGAAATGGCCCCCGCACTCCCCAATGGCGGGCAACCGACGAGCGAGGCCGTGCGCCGGTTCATCGCGTCGCGGGTACCGGACGGCCATGATCGCGTCCTTGCGGGGGAAGCTGCGGCGCAAGCTCGAGGATCGCGTGGTCGTGGAGGCGGCGGGCGTGGGCTACGAGGTCTTCGTCCCGCCGGTGACCCAGCAGGAGCTGGTGCACGCCAAGGCCGCGGACGGGGACGCGGCCGACGAGGTGGCGCTCGAGATCCACTACCACGCCACCCAGAACCAGCCGCGCCCGGTGCTGATCGGCTTCACCTCGGAGCTCGACCGCGAGTTCTTCGAGAAGCTGATCACCGTGAAGGACGTGGGCCCGATGGTGGCGGCCCGCTCCCTCGCGGCCCCGGTCGGCGAGATCGCGGCGGCCATCGCCCGGCAGGACGAGGGCTATCTGCGCCGCCTGCCCGGCATCGGCCCCCAGAAGGCCAAGAACATCGTGGCGCAGCTCCAGGCCAAGGTGGCCAAGTTCGCGCTCGCCCGGGGCGAGGCGGCGAGCCCGGAGCCGGCCGCGGTCGTCGCGCCCGACGAGGAAGCGCTGCGCGGCATGGTCTTCGACATCCTGGTGAAGCAGCTCGGCTACCGGCCGAGCGAGGCGGCCCCGATCATCGGCGCGGCGCTCGCCCGCCGGCCCGGCGTGACGACTCCCGAGGAGCTGCTCGACGAGATCTACCGTGGCGGCCGAAAGGGCTGACGTGGACGGGGGGATGACCGACGAGGCCCGCGTCATGAGCCGCGTCGCCCTGCCGGAGGAGACGCAGGTCGAGCGGCAGCTCCGGCCGCAGCGCCTCGCCGAGTACGTGGGGCAGCGCGCGGCGGTCGACAGCCTGCGCGTGTCGGTCGAGGCGGCGCGGCGGCGCGGGGAGCCGCTCGATCACGTCCTGCTCTCGGGTCCCCCGGGACTCGGCAAGACCACGCTGGCCACCATCATGGCCAACGAGATGCAGGCGAACATCATCACCACCGCCGGCCCCTCGCTCGAGCGGGGCGCGGACCTCATGGGGATCCTGACCAACCTCGCCGAGAAGGACGTGCTCTTCATCGACGAGATCCACCGGCTGCCGCGCGTGGTCGAGGAGCTGCTCTATCCGGCGATGGAGGACTTCTCGGTCAACTTCGTGATGGACAAGGGCCTGAACGCCCGCACGATCCGCATTCCCCTGCGCCCCTTCACCATGGTGGGCGCGACCACGCGGCCGGGCATGCTCTCCTCCCCGCTGCGCGAGCGCTTCGGGATCTTCCATCACCTGGACTTCTACTCGGGCGAGGATCTGACCGCGATCATCAACCGCTCCGCGTCCATCCTCGGGGCGCCCATCGCGCCCGGAGGCGCGGAGGCGATCGCGCGCCGCGCGCGGGGGACGCCGCGCATCGCCAACCGCCTGCTTCGGCGGGTGCGTGACTACGCGCAGGTGAAGGCGGACGGCACCGTCACCCCGGAGGTGGCCGTCCGCGCGCTCGACCAGGAGGGCGTCGACGAGGTCGGGCTCGATCGGCTCGATCGGCGCTTCCTCACCGCGATCATCGAGAACTACAAGGGCGGCCCCGTCGGGCTCGAAGCGATCGCCGCCACCATCAACGACGAGGCCGAGACGCTGGCGGAAGTGGTGGAGCCCTTCCTGCTCAAGATCGGCTACGTGGTCCGTAGCCCGACCGGCCGCCGCGCGACCGCCGCGGCGTACGCGCACCTGGGACACGCCCTGCCGGCCGCTCCGGGAGGTCAGGGGCAGCTACCGTTGTGATTCCGCTGGGCAAAATGCTTCTGCTATTCGGGCTCGGGATGGTACTCCTGGGATCGGCCCTGCTCGTCGCGGGGCACTTCTCGGGGAAGGTGCCATGGCTCGGACGGTTGCCGGGAGACATCCATATCGAACGGGGAGGCTGGACCTTCTACTTCCCGCTCGCCACCTGCCTCATCGTCTCCGTCATCCTGACGCTGCTCTTCTCGCTCTTCGGACGGCGCTGATGTCGTCGCGCGTCCTGAAGGTCGGCGCGCTCGTCGCGCTGGCCCTGCTGCTCGGCGCGGGCCCGGCGGCGGCCTCGGGCGACATCCGGGTGGCCATCGCCGAGGGCCTCCGGGTCGTCGAGGTGGGCGGCGGGCCCATCATGGTGAGCGACCTCGCGGGCCGGGCGGTGGTGGCGGATTCGCCGACGTGGCTTCGCATCACGTGGAAGGGTGGCGCGCTCGAGGTCAGCGGCGGTGGGCGGCGGGTGATGGACGGCCTGCGGCTGGCCGCCGGCGACACCGGGTTCCTCCGCTTCAACGGCCGCGAGTATCCCGGCGCGCTCGAGATCGTGAAGACCGGCGATGCGCTCACCGTGATCAACGAGCTGCCGCTCGAGGAGTACCTGGCCGGCGCGGTCAAGGCCGAGGCGGGCGACAAGATGCCGGTCGAGATGCTGAAGGCGCAGGCGGTGGTCGCGCGCACCTACGCCGCCTATCACCGCCGCCTGAACGCGGAGAAGGCGTTCCACCTCGTCGCCTCGACGCTGAACCAGCAGTACAGCGGCCGCGTGCCGACGGATTCGCCGGTGTGGGCCGCGGTGAACGAGACGGCCGGCCAGGTGCTGCTGTGGAATGGCGAGCTCTTCCCCGCCTTCTACCACACCGACAGCGGCGGGCACACCGAGGACCCGCGCGTCGTCTTCGCGGCCACGAACATGCCCGCGCTGAAGCCGGTGCGGGTCGAGTTCCCCTCCGGCTCGCCGCATCAGCGCTGGCGACTCGATCTGCCCCTGGCCGATCTCTCGGCCGCGCTCCTGCGGGGCGGGGTGTCGGTCGGACGCGTGGTGGCGCTCGACGTCCTGGAGCGGAGCACGTCCCTCCGCGTGGCCCGGATCGCGGTTCGCGGCACCGCGGGCACCGTCATGCTCCGGGGCAACGACCTGCGCCGCCTGGTCGGCTACGACACGCTCAAGAGCACGCTCTTCGCGGTGTCGGTGGCGGGCCCGGTGGCCCGCTTCGTCGGTCGCGGCTACGGTCACGGGGTCGGGCTCGACCAGTGGAGCGCCAAGACCATGGCCGACCAGGGCTACCAGGCGCAGCAGATCGTCGCCTACTACTATCCGGGCGCGGTGCTCGCCACGCTCCCGCCCGCGCCGACCGCTCGCTGAGCGCGCCGATCGGCGTGAGCCTGTCCTGGGAGGAGTTCGCGCGCGTGGACATGCGCGTGGGCGTGGTGGTGACAGCCCAGGAGTTCCCGGAGGCCCGGCGGCCCGCGCTCAAGCTCGAGATCGACTTCGGGCCGCTCGGCATCAAGCGCTCGAGCGCGCAGATCACCGATCACTACGCGCCGGCCGCGCTGGTCGGACGGCGCGTGGTCGCGGTCGTCAACTTCCCGCCGAAGCGGATCGGGCCCTTCGTCTCCGAGGTGCTCGTGCTCGGCGCGTACAACGAGGCCGGCGAGGTCATCCTGCTCGCGCCGGACGTCGACGTCGCGCCTGGCGCGCGGATCGGCTAGCTTCTCGCTCTCGCGGGCGGCGGGGCGTCGGGCGGGGCGGGGGGCAGGTGGGCCTCTGACCACGACACGCTTTCTCGTCTATCGCCCTGGGAAGTTCCCAATCTGGGATCGCGTGATTCCGGGCTTCCGTTGGCGGGGAACGGGTCACCCGGTCCACCTGCCCCCCGCCCCACCCGACGCCCCGGTCTCTCTTCGTGGTTCCCTCCCGTCCCTCTCTGGCGTCCGGCTGGTTCGTTGGGCGGGTGCGGGCTACACTTCGTAGGTTATGGACGTTTCGCTGTTTGACTATGCGCTGCCGGCGGAGTTGATTGCGCAGGAGCCGGCGGAGCCGCGGGATACGTCGCGGCTCCTCGTGCTCGATCGGGGGCGGAGTGCGTGGGAGGATCGATCGTTCCGCGACCTGCCCGATCTGCTGCGGGTGGGGGATTGCCTGGTGGCGAATCGGAGTCGGGTGATCCCGGCGCGGCTGCTGGGGACCGCGGTCGAGGGCGGGCGGCCGGTGGAGCTGTTGATGCTGCGGCCGGTGGGCGAGGGGCGGTGGGAGGCGCTGGTGCAGCCGGGGCGGCGGTGCCGGGTGGGGGCACGCGTGGAGCTGGCGGGTGGCGTGGCGCGCGGGCGCATCGTGGGGGAGGGCGAGTCGGGGACGCGGGTCGTCGAGATCGAGGCGCCGTGGCCGGTGCGGGAGCTGCTGGAGCGGCATGGGTTGCCGCCGCTGCCGCCGTACATCGCGCGGCACGATGCGCCGAAGCCGGAGGATCGCGAGCGGTACCAGACCGTGTACGCGCGCGACGACGGATCGGTGGCAGCGCCCACCGCGGGGCTGCACTTCACGCCGGACCTGCTGGCGCGGCTGGCCGCGCGCGGGATCGCGGCCCACTACCTGACGCTGCACGTGGGGCCGGGCACCTTCCGGCCGCTGCGGGCCACGCGGCTCGACGAGCACCACCTGGAAGCGGAGGCGATCGAGATTCCCGCCGAGACCGCGCGCGCGGTCGACGAGGCGAAGCGCGACGGCCGCCGGGTCGTCGCGGTGGGGACGACCACGACGCGGGCGCTCGAGTGGGCGATGGGCGGGGACGGGCGCATCCAAGCGGGCGCGGGCGCGGCCGACCTCTTCATCCGGCCCGGCCACCGCTTCCGCGTGGTGGACGCGCTCGTCACCAACTTTCACCTGCCGCGCTCGACCCTGCTGGTGCTGGTCGCCGCGCTCGCGGGGCGCGACCTGATCCTGGACGCCTACCGACACGCGGTCGCCGCGCGCTACCGCTTCTACTCGTACGGCGACGCGATGCTGATCCAGTGAGCGTGGAGCCCTTCGGCTTCGAGCTGATCCGGACCGACGGCGCCGCGCGCCTCGGCCGGATCCGCACCGCGCACGGCGCGGTCGAGACGCCGGCCTTCATGCCGGTGGCGACGCAGGGCACGGTCAAGAGCCTGACCCCGGCCGATCTCATCGCGGCCGGCGCCCAGATCGTGCTCGCCAATACCTATCATCTCCTCCTGCGCCCGGGGCCCGAGCTGGTGCGCGAGCTCGGCGGCCTCCATCGCTTCATGGCCTGGGACGGGCCCATCCTGACCGACTCGGGCGGCTTCCAGGTGTTGAGCCTCGCCAACCTGCGGCGGATCGGGGAAGAGGGCGTCGAGTTCCGCTCTCACGTGGACGGCACGCTCCGCACGCTCACGCCGGAGTCGGTCGTCGCGGTCCAGCACGCGCTCGGCGTCGACGTGCTCCACCCGCTCGACGAGTGTCTGGAGCATCCGGCCACCCTCGAGGCGACCGAGCGCTCGCTCGCGCTGACGCTGCGATGGCTCCGCCGGGCCGTCGCGGCGCACCGGGCCGCGGGCGCGCCGGGCGCGCTCTTCGGCATCGTGCAGGGCGGCACCTCGCCCGCGATGCGGCGGCGCGCGGTACAGGAGACGTGCGCGCTCGACCTGCCGGGCTACGCCATCGGCGGGCTCGCGGTGGGCGAGCCCAAGCCCGAGCTGTACGACATCGCGGCGCTGGTGGCCTCGAGCTTGCCGGCCGACCGCCCGCGCTATCTCATGGGCGTCGGGAAGCCCGGGGATCTGGTGGAGGCGGTGGCCCGCGGCGTCGATCTCTTCGACTGCGTGATGCCGACGCGCAACGCGCGAAACGGGCAGGCCTTCACTCCGGACGGACCGCTCAACATCGAGAACGCCCGCTTCCGGCACGACGGCGCGCCGCTCGACGCCGCGTGCCCCTGCGAGGCCTGCCGCCGCTTCTCGCGTGCGTACCTGCGCCATCTCTTCGGCGCCCGCGAGCTCCTCGGTTACCGGCTCCTGTCCCTGCACAACCTCACCTTCTACCTGGGCCTCATGCGGCAGATGCGCGAGGCGATCGCGCGCGGCGACTTTGCCTCGTTCCGGTCTCGGTTTCTGGAGCGTTATGGGGTAGAATCCCTGCGCGGCTCGGCCGACATTCCCGCGGACTCGGAGGCCTGATTTTCATGATCGATTTCGCATACGCGATGGCGCCATCGCCCGGCGGCGGCGGTAACGGCGGCGGCATCATGTCCGTCCTCCCGCTGATGATCGGCATGTTCGCCATCATGTACTTCCTGATCATCCGCCCCCAGCAGAAGCAGCGGCGAGAGCGGGAGAACCTCCTGCGCGCGATCAAGAAGGGCGATCGGGTCGTCACCACCGGTGGGCTCTACGGCACGGTGGTGGGGCTGTCCGAGCACACCGTGACGCTCAAGGTGGCCGATCAGGTGAAGCTCGATTTCGAGCGCGGCTCCATCGGGCGCATCGTGCCCGTCGCGGGCGACAAGGAGTCGAGCGCCTAGGATGCGTCGTCAGCTCGGTATCCGCATCGCCCTCGTCGTGGTCGTCATCGCGGTGTCGATCTGGTACTTGTATCCGCCCGCCAACACCATCAATCTGGGTCTCGACCTGCAGGGGGGCATTCATCTCGTCCTGGGCGTCGAGGTGGACAAGGCCATCGAGGCGCAGGTCGAGCGGGCGGGGGACACCGCGAAGGCCGAGCTGGAGAAGCGCGGGATCGGCGTCACGCGGGTCGAGCGGCGCGGTACGTCCGAGCTCGTCCTCCAGCTCGCCAACCCGCAGAGCTGGGACGCGGCGGTGAAGGCCACCGAAGAGGTCCTGCCCACCTTCGACCGGAAGGAAGCCGATCAGGCCGCCGGCCGCGTCGTGCTGGCGCTCAAGCCGTCCGAGGCCAGCCACATCCGCGACCTGGCGGTGCGCCAGGGGCTCGAGACCATCCGCAACCGCGTCGACCAGTTCGGCGTCGCCGAGCCATCCATCCAGCAGCAGGGCGAGAACCGCATCCTGGTGCAGCTCCCGGGCGTGCAGGATCCGGCGCGCGCCAAGGCCCTCATCGGCAAGACCGCGCTGCTCGAGTTCAAGATGGTGGACGAGCGCACCGAGGCGGAGGCCGCGCTCCGGACCGGGCCGCCGCCGGGCACCGAGATCCTCTACCAGCGCCGGGTGGACAAGCAGACCCGCGAGGAGAAGAAGGTCCCGTTCCTCGTGCAGAAGAAGGCGGCGATCACCGGTCGCGACGTGAGCACCGCCCGCGTCTCCATCGACCAGAACACGAGCGAGCCCTACGTCTCGGTGGACTTCAATGCCGCGGGCGCCCGGGCCTTCTCGGAGGTGACCGACGCCAACGTGGGCAAGCGCCTCGCCATCGTGCTCGACGGCAACGTCCACTCGGCCCCGCAGATCCGCGAGCGCATCCCGTCCGGGCGGGCCCAGATCACGGGCGGCTTCACCACGGACGAGGCCACCGACCTGGCTATCGTGCTGCGGGCGGGCGCGCTGCCCGCACCGGTCCAGGTGCTCGAGGAGCGGACGGTCGGGCCCTCCCTGGGGGCCGACTCCATCCGCCAGGGTATCGTCGCGATCCTCGCCTCCACCGCGCTCGTGTTCCTGTTCATGCTGGTGTACTACCGCCTGTCCGGCATCATCGCGGACGTGGCGCTGGGCCTCAACCTGCTGCTGCTGATGGCGACGATGGCGGGCTTCCACGCCACCCTGACCCTGCCCGGCATCGCGGGCATCGCGCTCACCATCGGCATGGCGGTGGACACGAACATCCTGATCTTCGAGCGCATCCGGGAAGAGCTGCGAGGGGGCAAGACGGTACGTGGGGCCATCGACGCGGGCTTCTCGCGCGCGTTCAAGACGGTCATCGACACCCACGTGACCGTGCTCGTCTCGGGCCTCATCCTCTACCAGTTCGGGACCGGGCCGATCAAGGGCTTCGCGGTGACCCTGATGATCGGGATCGCGGTCAGCCTGTTCACTGCCGTCTTCTTCACGCGGCTGCTCTTCGACCTGATCTACATGGGCCAGCGCAAGCGGGAGACGCTGTCCATATGATCGAGCTGTTCCGGGACACCAACTTCAACTTCATCGGCCGGCGGCGCTGGGCCTACGTCATCTCGATCCTCTTCATCCTGGCCGGGCTCACCTCCATGGTGGCCAAGGGCGGCCTGCGTTACGGGATCGATTTCTCCGGCGGCACCCTGATCCAGGTGCGGTTCGAGAAGCCGGTGGCGGTGGACCGCATCCGGCACGCGCTCGAGACCGTGCAGATGGGCGAGAGCGTCATCCAGGAGTTCGGGGATACCCGTGAGTACCTGCTGCGCCTCCCCCTGGCCGCCCTCTCCTCCGAGGAGGTGACGCGGCGCACCCAGGAGGCCCTCTCCAAGGACCCGGAGCTCGGCAAGCACGAGATCCGGCGGGTGGAGTTCGTGGGACCGCAGGTGGGGAGGGATCTCCAGATCCAGGCCATCTACGCCGTGCTCTGGAGCATGGCCGGCATCCTGGCCTATATTGCGATCCGGTTCGACCTGGTGGGTGGGCTGGCCTCCGTGGCCGCCATCATCCACGACGTGCTCATCTGCCTGTCCGCCATGTCGCTGACCAACCGGGAGATGTCGCTGGCCATCCTGGCGGCCCTCCTGACCATCATCGGCTACTCGGTCAACGACACCATCGTGGCCTATGACCGGGTGCGCGAGAACCGGGCCAAGCGGCGCCGGGGCGAGACCTTCGCGACCCAGATCAACAACGCCATCAACCAGACCCTGTCCCGGACGGTCCTCACCGCCCTGACCGTCTTCTTCACCACCGCCGTCCTCTTCTTCTTCGGGGGCAAGGTCCTGGAGGATATGGCCTTCGTGCTGACCGTCGGGGTCGTCACGGGCACCTTCTCGACGATCTACATCGCCGGCTCCCTCATCGTGGAGTGGTCGAACTGGCGGGAGCGGTGGGTCGCCAAGAGGAAAAAAGCCGTAGCAAAAGCTTGATTTTAGTGGCAAAATCAGTGGTCAACCTGGGGAGGGTAACGGTTGACCCAACTGCAGACGCTGATCGACGAGATCCCCAAGTACCAGCCTGCCGCCAACCTGGATCTCCTGGAGCGCGCCTACCGATTCTCTGAGCGCTCCCACCTCGGTCAGCAGCGCGCTTCCGGCGAGCCCTACCTGTCCCACCCCCTCGAGGTTGCCGGCCTCCTCGTCAACTTCAAGATGGACGTGACCACGGTCACGGCCGGGCTCCTCCACGACGTTTTGGAGGACACCAAGGCCACCAAGGGGGACCTCCAGCGCGAGTTCGGCACCGAGATCGCCGAGCTGGTGGATGGCGTGACGAAGATCGGCAAGCTGGCCTTCTCCTCCCGGGAGGAGCGCCAGGCCGAGAACTTCCGCAAGATGCTGGTGGCCATGGCACGGGACCTCCGCGTGCTGATGATCAAGCTGGCCGACCGGTTGCACAACATGCGGACGCTCCAGTACCTGCCCACGGAGAAGGCCCGGAAGATCGCTCAGGAGACCCTCGACATCTATGCCCCTCTGGCCCACCGCCTCGGGATGGCCAAGGTCAAGGCGGAGCTCGAGGACCTGGCCCTCCGGGTCCTGCATCCGGACGACTACCAGGAGTTGATGCGCCGCGTCGCCAAGCGGCGGCTCGAGCGCGAGGCGGAGATCAACCACCTGATCACGCTGCTCCACGAGAAGCTGGGGGAGGTGGGGATCGGGTCCAAGATCGCGGGCCGGCCGAAGCACTTCTATTCGATCTGGAAGAAGATGCACGAGGGCGGGCGCGAATTCGACGAGATCTACGACCTCACCGCGGTCCGCGTGCTGACCAATACCGTCCGCGACTGCTACGGGGCCCTGGGGGTCGTGCACTCGCTGTGGAAGCCGGTGCCCGGCCGCTTCAAGGACTTCATCGCGATGCCCAAGGTCAACATGTACCAGTCGCTGCACACGACGGTGATCGGGCCCAAGGGCGACCCGGTCGAGATCCAGATCCGCACGGGGGAGATGCACCGGATCGCCGAGGAAGGTATCGCGGCCCACTGGCTCTACAAGGAGAAGCGGAGCGACCGCGACAAGTTCGACGACGCGTTCACCTGGCTTCGCCAGCTCCTGGAGTCGCAGAACGAGACGAGCGACCCCAAGGAGTTCCTCGACAGCGTCCGCCTCGACCTGTTCCCCGACGAGGTGTACGTGTTCACCCCGCGCGGGGACGTGAAGGCCCTTCCCGACGGCGCCACCCCGGTGGACTTCGCCTACACCGTGCACACCGACGTCGGGCATCACTGCGTCGGGGCGAAGGTGAACGGCAAGCTGGTCCCGCTTCGCTACACGCTCCACCAGGGCGACATCGTCGAGATCGTGACGTCGCCCACCCAGCATCCGAGCCGCGACTGGCTCAAGATCGTCAAGTCGAACCGCGCCCGCGCCAAGATCAACCAGTGGCTGAAGATCGAGGAGCGCACCCGCTCGCTGGCGCTCGGCCGGGAGTTCTTCGAGCGCGAGGCCCGGAAGTACCGGCTGGCTCCGTCGACCCTGCTCGCCTCCGACGAGATGAAGAAGGTCACCGTCGAGCTGGGGTTCCCGACCGTGGACGACCTGCTGGCGTCGATCGGCTACGGCAAGACGTCGATCCAGCAGGTCCTGGGCCGGGTGGCACCGCCGGCGGCCGATGGCGAGGCCCCCGCGGAAGCGAAGCCGGCCCGCCCGGCGCGACGCGCCGACGGCACCGCGGTCCGGATCCGGGGCGTGGACGACCTGCTCGTCCGCTTCGGGAAGTGCTGCTCGCCCGTGCCCGGTGACGGCATCGTGGGCTTCATCACGCGAGGGCGCGGCCTGACCGTGCACGCCCGCGACTGCCTCACGGTGGTCAAGAACGTGCTCGAGAAGGAGCGGCTGGTGGCGGTGGAGTGGGAGGCGGGCGAGCCGACCAAGCGGCCGGTGCGCATCGCGGTCTACATCGGACAGGACCGCCCGGGCCTGCTGGCGGAGATCACCAGCGCCATCTCCTCGCGGCAGGGGAACATCATCAAGGCCGAGATCACCGTCACCGAGGATCGCAAGGGCCTCAACCACTTCGTGGTCGAGGTGGACGACCTGCGCCAGCTCCAGGACATCATGCAGGCCATCCGCGAGGTGAAGGACATCGCCAACGTCGAGCGGGTCCGAGGGGTCTAGCCCCCGAGCAGTTGCCAGCCGTCCCCAGCCAGCCATCTGATGACCCGCCGGCAGTTCGAAGCGCTCGTCGACTCGGCCCTCCGCAAGCTGCCGCGCGCCTTCCGCGACAAGCTGGCCAACATTGCCGTCGTGGTCGAGGACTGGGCCGACGACGCGACGCTCGCCGAGATGGGGATCGAGCCTCCGGACACCCTCTACGGGCTATACCGGGGCATCGACATCACCCGCCGGGATTCCTCCTACGGCAATGTCCTGCCGGACACCATCCACATCTACCAGGGTCCCATCGAAGAGGACTGCGCGGATCCCGAGGAAATGGCTGATCTCGTCCGTGACGTCGTGGTCCACGAGGTCGGCCATTACTTCGGCCTCGACGACGAGACCATGGAAGGGATTGGGGACCAGTAACCCCGAAGATTTTTGCTTGACAGGATTTTCATTTGTTCATATGGTTTCAGCATACGCTGAAAATGAAGGAACAAGTGAAAGTGGACAAGAAGGAATGGCGAAAGCAGACGATATCAAGACCCTGGCAGCGCAGCGGGTGCGCGAGTTGATGTCGAAAGCCAGTGGGTGGGAGCAGTCCGCCGACGTCAAGATAGGCGGTCAAACAGCTGATCTGCTGATGAAATTCAAGATGGGCGACAGGCCTCACACACTGGCAATTGGTGTCAGTTCTCTCGGCCAACCCCGGCAGATCAGGGAGGCCGTGACCAGGCTTTTGGAGATCCGCAAGGACATGCCGGAGGCCTACCCGGTCGCGGTATCCCCGTACATCAGCCCCCAGAGCGCGTCCCTCCTCAAACGGAGCGGGCTGGGGTACCTGGACCTTTCCGGCAATTGCTACCTGAGCTTCGAGAACGTGCTGATCGAGAAGGAGGGCAAGCCGAACCTCCGGCCCTCCAACCGGCCCCTGAAGTCGCTGTTCGCCCCCCGGGCGACCAGGGTCATCAGGGTCATCCTGGTAGACCCCCAGCATGCCTGGCGGCTCGAGGAGCTGGCCAAGGCCGCCGACGTGAGCCTGGGCCATGCCCACAACGTGGTGAAGCGCCTCGAGGAGCTGTCCTGGGTCGAGCGGAACGGCCAGCAGCGTATCCAGCTCACCCGGCCGGGGGAGCTCCTGGATGCCTGGGTGGAGGCCTACTCGTACCGGCAGAACGACGTCCAGGCCTACTTTTCCCCGGAGCGGATCACCCGCGGGCTCGTGGCGGAGCTGGGCCGGGCGGCCCACGAGGCGCACCGCCGGTACGCGTTCACGCTCCATTCGGGCGCCGCGCTTGTGGCGCCGAACGTCCGCTTCCCGGCCATCCACTGCTATCTGGAGGGCGACCCGCAGCCGGTGGCCCGGGCGCTGGGACTACGGCCGGCCGAGGGGGAGGGGAACGTCTACCTGCTCTCTCCGTACGACCAGGGCGTCTTCTATGCCCCGCTGGCAAAGGGGGGGCTCCCGGTGGTCTGCCTGCCCCAGCTCTTCGCGGACCTCTATCACTACGAGCGCCGCGGCCGGGATCAGGCCGCGCATCTCCGGCGCGAAGCGATGGGTTACTGAGTCCACGACCGAAGGGAGGTGAGACCTCACATGCCGAAGCGCAAGAAGGCGGTCAAGAAGGGTGGCAAGAAGAAGGCCACCAAGAAGGGTAAGAGGAAGTAGCGAAGCGTGAGGTTATTTCTCAATGAAAGGAGGTGACGACCCTCATGGCGAAGAAGAAGAAGGCGGCCAAGAAGAAGAAGAAGTAAGTGTGCGGTAGTCGTGCGGTGGGGGGTGGCGGCCTCCCACCGGGACTCATTCAGAAGCTACGCTGCAGAGTACGGCGGGGGGTGGTGACACCCCCCGCCCTCTTTTTCTACCGAGCTAGACGACCTTGACGACCTTGCCGGCCTTCAGGCAGCGCGTGCAGACACGCATCCGCTGCGGCCGGCCCTTGACCATGGCGCGCAGCGAGACCAGATTCGGAAGCCACCGCCGCTTGGTCACGTTGTGGGCGTGGCTGATCTTGTGGCCGACGGCCGGACCCTTCCCGCAGACATCACAGATTCGAGCCATGCTTGATCCCCTGCCGATCCCTGGGTCTGAGTGTGGTTTGCTGGATGCGGCCACCTTTTATAGCATGAGGGCTGGCATGAGGCAAACCGTTGGCCCCGAGTAAGCCGGCCGGCGCCCCGCGCAGCGCGGGAGCGTCCGCGACCCATCCCCTCGCCACGGCGCTCCAGTTCCTCAAGGGCGTCGGGCCCCAGCGGGCCAAGCTCCTCGCCAATCTGGGCCTCGACACCGTGGAGGACGCGCTCTACTACCTCCCACTCCGGCACGAGGACCGGAGCCAGCTCACCCCGCTCCGGAGCCTCAAGCCCGATGACGTGACCACGGTGACGGGGACCATCCGGGCGATCAGCCCGCCCCCCGGAACCGGCCACGGGTGCCGCTGTCGGTGCTGCTGAGCGACGGCACCGGCTTCCTCACCTGCGTGTGGTTCGGCCAGGCGTACCTCGAGCGCCTCTTCCAGCGCGGCCAGCGCCTCATCGTCCACGGCAAGGCGCAGCGCTACCGCTCGGGGCCGCTTCAGATGAACGTGAAGGACTACGAGGTCGTCGAGGACGACCCCGCGGAGGGCGCAGGGGAGCCGTCGGACGACACGCTCCACACCGGCCGCCTGGTGCCGGTGTACGGGCTGACGCGCGGCCTCACCGCACGGCCGATGCGCCGGCTGATGAAGCGGCTGGTGGACGGCTACGTGGACGGCCTGGAAGATCCACTGCCCGACGCGCTGCGGGCGAAGCACCGCCTCGTGCCGCTCGCTGAGGCGCTGCGCGCCGGCCACTTCCCGAAGGCGGACACCGACTACGCGGGGGCCCGGCGCCGCCTCGTCTACGACGAGTTCCTGCTGCTCCAGCTGGGCTTGGCGATCCGCCGGCAGCGGCAGGGCCGTCAGCCCGGCCTCGCGATGAACCCGCCCGGCGCGCTCGCCCGGCGCCTCCTCGGCTCGCTGCCGTTCGCGCTGACGGAAGCGCAGGAGCGCGTGTGGCGCGAGATCCGCCAGGACATGGCGGAGCCCTATCCGATGAACCGGCTGCTCCAGGGCGACGTGGGGTCGGGCAAGACGATGGTGGCGGCCCTCGCGATCCTCACCGCGGTCGAGGCCGGCTACCAGGCGGCCCTGATGGCGCCGACCGAGATCCTGGCCGAGCAGCACTTCATGACCCTGACCCAGCTCCTCGGGCCTCTCGACGTGGAGGTCGGGCTCCTGACCAACGCGGTCAAGGGCAAGGCGCGCGAGCGGGTGCTCGCGGCCGCCGCGGCGGGCGAGATCCGCTGCGTGATCGGCACGCACGCGCTCGTCCAGGAGGCGGTGAGCTTCCGGCGCCTCGGTCTGGCCGTGGTCGACGAGCAGCACCGGTTCGGCGTGCACCAGCGCGCGACGCTCAAGCGCAAGGGCGAGAGCCCGGACGTGCTGGTGATGACCGCCACCCCGATCCCGCGCACGCTCGCCCTCACGCTCTACGGCGACCTCGAGGTCTCGGTGATCGACCAGCTCCCGCCCGGGCGCAAGCCGGTGCTCACCCGGTCGCGCCCCGGCTCGGCGCGCGGGAAGATCTACCGCTTCCTGCGCGAGCAGGTGAGCGACGGCCGCCAGGTCTACGTGGTCTGCCCGCTGGTGGAGGAGTCCGAGGCCCTCGATCTGCAGGCGGCGACCGAGATGGCCGAGCGCCTGCAGGGCGAGGTCTTCACCGATCTCACCATCGGTCTGCTGCACGGGCGCATGCCCTTCGCCGAGAAGGATCGCGTGATGCGGGAGTTCAAGGCGGGCGCCATCCACGTCCTGGTGTCGACCACCGTCATCGAGGTCGGGATCGACGTGCCGAACGCTTCGGTGATGCTCGTCGAGCACGCGGAGCGGTTCGGCCTCTCCCAGCTCCACCAGCTTCGCGGGCGCGTCGGCCGCGGCCCGTGGAAGAGCTACTGCATCCTGCTCTCCGGCGCCTCGTCCGACGACGCCAAGCGGCGCCTCGAGGCGATGACCGCCACCAACGACGGCTTCAAGATCGCGGAGGCCGATCTGTCGCTGCGGGGCCCCGGCGACTTCTTCGGCACGCGCCAGTCTGGCCTGCCCGAGTTCCGCGTCGCCGACCTGCTCCGCGACGCGGCCGCGCTCGAGGCCGCGCGGCGCGACGCGGTCGCGCTGATCCGCGAGGACCCCAATCTCGTCGCTGCCGCCCCACCGGGCCCTGCGGGCCGCGCTGCTCCAGCGATGGCGCGGCAAGCTGGACCTGGCCGGGGTGGGCTGATGCGCGTCCGCGCGCGGTGGGCCCTGGTGGGCGCGCTCGCGCTGGGCGCGCTGGGCGCGCCGGCGCCGGCGGCGGGCCAGAACAGCGTGGAGCTGGCCCGCGCCCGCCAGACGCTCGAGGACTACTTCGCATGCGAGCGCACGCGGCGCTTCGCGCCGTGCTGGCCGCGCCTATCGAAGCGCGTGCAGGCCGAGTGGACGCGGCAGGGGCGGGGCACCGACGCCGAGTACGCGGAGTCGCGGGCGGCGAGCGAGCCGCGCTACGCCGACTTCCGCGTGCAGCAGATCCGGCGCAGCCCCTCGCGCGTGGTGTTCCTGGTCGAGGCCACCCGGGCCGCGGAGAGGGACGGGGTGCCCGACCGCGTCGAGTACGCGGTGCTGCGCGAGGGGGAGCAGTGGAGAGTCGACGGGCGCCGCGTGGGGGCGTCGGAGACGACGCCGTGAGGACCCCCTCACCACTCACCCCCTCATCACTCACCCCCTCACCCTGCCCTCTCCCCAGAGGGGAGAGGGTTCCGTGAGGGTGCTGGCGGGGGCGCTGAAGGGCCAGCGGCTGACCACGCCGCGCGGACGGACCACGCGGCCGACCGCGGATCAGGTGCGCATCGCCTGCCTCGACACCCTGATGCCGTACCTCGACGCGGGCCCGTTTCTCGATCTCTTCGCGGGCGCGGGCGGCGTCGGCATCGAGGCGCTCTCCCGCGGGGCCCCGTCGGTGGTGTTCGTGGAGCAGGACGGCGCCGCCCTGCGCGCGCTGCGCGACAACGTCGAGCGCCTGGGCATAGCGGATCAGGCGCGCGTGATGCGGAGCGACGCCGCGCGCGCGGTCGGCGAGCTCGAAGCGGCGGGCGAGCGCTTCGGCGTCGTCTTCCTCGACCCGCCGTACGACTCGCCGCGCGCGTCCGCCGCGCTCGACGCGGTGGCGGCCGGCCACGTGCTGGTGGCGGACGCGGTGGTGGTGATCCAGCACGGTACCAAGACGCCGCCCGCCGCGGCTCCGGGCGCGCTCACGCTCTGGAAGGCGCGTCGCTTCGGGGAGACGACCTTGACTTTCTTTCGCCGACGCGTAGACTGAGCAACGTTTTCGGGCAGTTTCCAGACGGAACGCACGGGGGCGAGCGTGGGCAAGCGGGCGGTGTATCCCGGGATGTTCGATCCGATGCACAACGGGCATCTGGATCTGATCGAGCGCAGCCTGCGCATCTTCGACGAGCTGATCGTGGCGGTCGTCGCGAACCCCTCCAAGGAGCCGCTCTTCACGGTCAAGGAGCGTCTCGAGCTGATCGACGAGTGCACCGCCGGCATCGGGATGGGCCGGATGCGCATCACGTCGTTCGATGGCCTGCTGATCGACCTGGTGGAGCGCGAGGGCGCGGACTGCATCGTGCGCGGCCTCCGGGCCGTCTCCGACTTCGAGTACGAGTTCCAGATGGCGCTGATGAACCGCAAGCTCCGCCACACGGTGGAGACCGTGTTCATGATGCCGCACGAGCGCTACACCTACATCGCCTCGCGCCTCATCAAGGAAGTCGCCTCGCTGGGCGCGCCCGATCACCGGCATGGTCCCGCCGCCGGTGGAAGAGCGCCTGGCCCAGAAGTTTTCCAAGCCCAGATAGTCAAAGGCAGGAGCCCATGCTGGCAGACCGGATGAAGACGCTGGCCCCCTCGCCGACCCTCGCCATGCAGGCCAAGGCGAAGGCGATGCGCGCGCAGGGCATCGACGTGATCTCCTTCGGGGCGGGCGAGCCCGACTTTGACACGCCCTCCCGCATCAAGGACGCCGCGGTCCGCGCGATCGAGAAGGGGCAGACCAAGTACACCGAGGTCGGGGGCATTCCCGAGCTGCGCGCTGCGATCTGCCAGAAGTTCAAGCGCGACCACGGCCTCGAGTACGCGCCGGACGAGGTGACGGCCTCCTGCGGCGCCAAGCACACGCTCTACAACATCGTGATGGCGCTCATCAATCCGGGCGACGAGGTGCTGATCCCGAGCCCGTACTGGGTCTCGTACCCGGAGCAGGTGCGCCTGCTGGGCGGAGTGCCGGTCCCGGTGGTCACCGCAGGAGGCCACCGGCTTCGATCTCGACCCGGCTGCGCTTCACCGGGCGGTGACGCCGCGAACGAAGCTGGTCGTGCTCGACAGCCCGGGCAACCCGACCGGCGCGGTGTTCTCCCCGGACGCGCTGGCCGAGGTGGCGAAGCTCGCGGTGGAGCGCGATCTGTGGATCGTCTCGGACGAGTGCTACGAGTCGCTCACCTACGAGGGGCGGCACGTGTCCATCGCGTCGCTGTCCGCCGAGGTGAAGGCGCGGACCATCGTGGTCAACACGTGCTCGAAGGCCTACGCGATGACCGGGTGGCGCATCGGGTACGCGGCCGGCCCCAGGCCCGTCATCAAGGCGATGACCGACGTGCAGAGCCAGGTCACCTCCAATCCCACGTCGGTCGCCCAGTGGGCCGCGGTGGAGGCGCTCGCCGGCCCGCAGGACGAGGTGGCCAAGATGGCGGGCGAGTTCGATCGGCGCCGCCGCGTGATCATCGAGGCGCTCAACGCGATCCCGGGCGTGACCTGCGTGATGCCGAAGGGCGCGTTCTACGCGTTCCCCAACGTCTCCGGGCTCTTCGGCAAGCGCGCGAAGGCCGGCGTGCTGCGCGGCTCCGCCGACGTGTGCGCGTTCCTGCTGGACGAGGCGCGCATCGCCACCGTGGCCGGGGTGGACTTCGGCTCCGACGCCCACATCCGCCTCTCGTACGCGACCGGGCTCGACACCATCAACGAAGGGCTACGACGGATGGCCGCCGCCGTTCGCACGCTCGAGGGCTGACATGAAGATCGAAGGCTCCGCCGACATCCCGGCCCCGCGTGAGAAGGTGTGGGCTGCCTTCCTCGATCCCGACATCCTGGCGCAGGCGCTGCCCGGCTGCGAGAAGCTGGAGGCGATCGGACCCAACGAGTACAAGGCCACCATGAAGGTCGGGGTCGCGGCCATCAAGGGCACGTTCGAGGGCAAGGTGAAGCTGAGCGACCTCGAGCCGCCCAACCGTTACCGCATGGCGGTCGAGGGCAGCGGGGGCCCGGGCTTCGTCCGCGGCGACGCGGGCATGCAGATGTCCGACGTGGCCGGCGGCACCAAGGTGAGCTACGACGCCGACGTGCAGGTGGGCGGGCTCATCGCGAGCGTCGGGCAGCGGATGCTCGGCGGCGTCACCAAGATGATGCTCGATCAGTTCTTCACCCGGATGACCGAGCTGCTCACGTCCAAGCCGGCGTAGCGCTGTTCACGCTTCCCCCGCTCCTGCTGGCCGGCCTGCTCTCGATGGCGGCCGCTTCCTCGCCCCAGCCCGTCGCGGGCGACTGCGCGGGGCCGGGCGGTGAGCAGCCCTTCCGCTGCCTCTACCGCTCCGCGTTCCCCAGCACCGGCCTGATCGCCGACTGCCGGACCGACCGCGACTGCCGCGTCGGCTACTACTACGGCGATCCCGAGAAGCCGGTCTGGCTCGACCCGCCCACGGGCTGGCCGACCCTCCCCAGACCCGACGTCATCTGGCGTGCCGCCACCTTCGCCGAGATCCGCTTCACCTGCGGCCCCACCTGCCACACCAGCTACTTCTTCGAAGCCAAGCGCCGCCGCCTCTCCCCCCCGAGGCCCCAGGTCCTCGACGTCGACCTCCGCCGCCTCCTCGTCGCCCAGGAAGACGCCAGGTCGATCGCAGTCCGCCAGATCTTCTCGGGCCGCGAAGTCGCCCGCATCACCCGCGACTGGACCCCCGGCGCATCACTCGCCGCCACCCTCACCGAAATCCACTTCGACCCCGACGGCCGCCTAACCTTCACCTGGCTCAAGGGAAACGACCGAACCCCGGTGACGGAGCGCGTGTCCGTCCCCAGCATCCCACGGTAGGCGCGCGGCAGGGCGGCGGGGGGCGGCCGGTGGGCCGGGTGACCCGTTCCCCGCCGAGGGAAGCCCGGAACCGCACGATCCCGGATTGGGAACTCTCCAGGGCGTAAGACGAGAAAGCGTGTCGTGGTCAGAGGCCCACCGGCCGCCCCCCGCCGCCCTGCCTGCGCGCCGGGCCCAGACGCGTACGGAGTGAGAAGCCGCGACGGCGGCGGGGGCCGAGCGGAGAGGCAGCGTGAACGGCAGCGTGAGGAAGACGACGCAGCCCACGACAGCGAGCGTGAGCCGGACGCCGCCCCAGTCGCTGAGCAGCCCGTAGACGAAGGGCGCCAGCGCGGAAGCCCCGATGCCGAGCGTGTAGAAGACCGCGTAGCTCCGGGCGCGCCGCTCGCTCGACACCAGCTCGGCCACACTCCCGTAGAGCACGGACGAGGTCCCGTTGAGCGCCACGCCGAGCACCGGGAGCGCGACGAGGCAGGCAGTCAAGGGCAGCGTCAGCAGGAACAGGATGCCCGCGCCGGTGACGAGCTCGGTGACCACCACGGTGCGGATCACCCCGACCCGATCCGCGAGGGCTCCGCACGCGAACTTCCCCACCGCGCCCCCGATGAAGACCAGCATGAGCGCGAGCCCCACCGAGGGCAGCGTCGCGCCCTTGGCGATCAGCAGGAAGGGCAGGAAGGTGAGGAACCCGGTGCGCGTGGAGTTGTCGATGACGTGGATCGCGGAGATCGCGGTGAACGCGCGCACGTCACGGATGCCAGAGCCACTCCCGCGCGCCGGTGCCGCCCCGGTCGACGCCGGCGCGGGGCTTCCCCCCGCGCCCAGGCGCGCGAGCAGCACGAGGATCGTCGCGGCGGCCGCGAGTCCGACGATGCCGTAGGCTTCCACCGCGCCCCGCCAGCCGAGCCAGGGCAGGGCGAGCGCCACCGCGGCGGGCACCGCGACCTTGCCGAGGTCGCCGGAGAAGTTGTAGGTGCCGAGCGCGGTGCGCCGGGGCCCCGTCTCGTAGGCGCGCGCCACCAGCGAGGACGAGAGCGGGTGCTGGCAGCCGGAGCCGAGGCCCGCGACCACGAGGCAGGCGAGCAGCGCGACGAAGCTGCCGGTCAGGCCGGCGATCAGGAAGCCGAGCGCGGTGACCGCGGTGCCCGCCGCCAGCAGCCGTGCCTCACCGCGGCGCTCCGCGAGAATGCTCGCCGGCACCTGGAAGGAGGCCATGCCTCCGGTGTAGAGCGTCTTGAGCAGACCGACCTGCGCGAAGCTCAGGCCGAACTCGGACGCCCACACGGGCAGCAGCACGTACAGGATGTCGGAGAAGCCGTCGTGGATGAAGTGCGCCCCGCAGGCGACGGTGAGCACGGCGCGGGCGCGGCGGGTCATCGCCCGCGATTGTTTCATATCCGTGACGGCGCGGGCAAATGGGGCGCGGCGGTCAGCGCGGGTGGCGAAGGAGTCCCGGCCGGGCGTTCACGCCGACTGCCGGCCGCGCGCGCGCCAGGCGCCGAGCCGGACCGCCATGACGTTGATGGTGCCGAACACCACGAGGGCCGCCGCCATGGCCACGAAGATCCCGGTGAGGCCGCCCCCGAGCCACCGCGTGGCGAGCCAGCCGCCCACCGCCGCGATGGTCAGGCGCGTGAAGCCGGCGAGGAGCGGCCAGAGCAGGCGGCCCGCGCCCTGCGAGGCGAAGTAGAGCGCGAGCCCCGCGCCGAAGAAGCCGTAGAACGGGCCCACGATCGTGAGGTAGCGCGTGCCGGCGGCCAGCACGCCCGGGTCGGTGGTGAAGAGCCCGAGCCAGGCGAGCGGGAACAGCGCGGCCAGGATGCCGATCACGCCGGTGATGCCCGCGGCCATCGCGGAGCCGACCCAGGCGACGCGCACCGCACGCGCGCGATCGCCCGCGCCGATGCTGGTGCCGACCATGGTGACGAGCCCCGACCCGAGGCCGAAGACGATCGGGATCTGGAGGTACTCGAGCCGCGCGCCCAGGCCGTATCCGGCCAGCGCCGTCGCGCCGAAGGGCCCGACCAGCGCGGTCAGGACCACGACGGTGAGATTCGTCACGACGGTGTTGAGCGAGCCGGGGGCGCCGACGCGCAGGATCTCCCAGAAGAGGCCGCGCCGGAGCCCCTGGCCCCGCAGCGCGGGCCGCACCAGGCTCCGGCTCGAGTAGAGGAACGCGAGCAGCACGACACTGCCCAGCGCGAAGGAGAACACGCTGGCGGCGGCCGCGCCCGCGATGCCCAGGCGGGGCAGCGGGCCCCAGCCGAGGATCAGGGCGGGGGAGAGCACCAGGTAGACGATCCCGGTCGCCACCATGGTCGCCGCGGGCACCGCCATGTTGCCGCTGCCGCGGATCGCGCTGCTCAGCGTGTTGAAGAGCCAGTAGGCGACGGCGCCGCCGAAGATCACGCGCGCGTAGGTGACCGCGGCGGCGAGGACCTCGTCCGTTCCGCCCATCGCGTGGAAGAGCGCGGGGCCGGCCAGCTCGAGGGCGAGCGTGAACGCCCCGCCCATGACCAGGGCGATCACGACCGCGTGGATCACGAGCGCGTCGGCGTCGGCGCGGCGGCCTCCCCCGAGGGCCCGCGCCACCGCGGCGGCCACCCCGCCGCCCATTCCGCCCGCCGACATCGTCTGCATCAGCATCACCAGCGGGAACACGATCGAGACGCCGGCCAGCGCCGCCGAGCCGAGCCAGCCGACGAAGACCGCGTCGAGGGTGCTCACCGCGGCCTGCAGCACCATCACGAGCACGTTGGGGGCGGCCAGCGCGAGCAGGGTGCGCGCCACCGGCCCCTCGAGGAGCCGGCGCGTGCGCGGCGACAGCGCGGCGGCCGCGACCGGCGCCGCCGCGGCGATGGCGGGGCCCATCAGCGGCCCTCGGCCTGCTCGCCCCGGAGCGTCATGCAGGTGCTGGACGCGCGCGCGACCAGACGATCCTTGTCGTCCACCACGTCGCACTCGAGCAGCCCCACCGTGCGCCCGCCCTTGACCAGGCGGCCGGTGGCGATCAGCCGGCCGGTGCGCACCGGCTTGAGGAAGTTGATCTTGAGCTCCAGCGTGGTGAAGGTCTCCCCCTCGTCGAGGCTCGCCGCGTAGGCCATGCCCATGGCCGCGTCGGCGATGTCGCACAGCACGCCGCCGTGGAGCGTGCCCATCGGGTTGGCGTGCCGCGGCCCCGCGTCGAACGCGACGACCGCGCGGCCGGGATCCACCTCGCGGAGGGTGAAGCCGATCAGGTCCGCCACCGGGGGTGGGGCCGCCTCCCCGCGCTGCACCATCCGGATGAAGTCGAGTGCCTTTGCCATAGTGACTAGTAAAATACTAGTAGCTTGTTTTCGTGTCAAGCCCCCGGTATACTCGGGCCATGGCGAAGCGATACAACCAGTCCTGTCCGGTGGCGAAGTCGCTCGAGGTCATCGGCGATCGCTGGACGCTCCTGGTGGTGCGCGACCTGCTGCGAGGCACCCAGCGCTTCCAGGATCTTCTCGGCAGCCTGCCCGGCATCGCCCCCAACATGCTGTCCGCGCGCCTCAAGCTGATGGAGGCGCACGGGCTGATCCGGCGCACGCTCTACTCGGATCACCCGCCGCGCGCGCAGTACGACCTCACCGACCGGGGCCGGGAGCTCGGGATGGTGGTGGGGGCGCTCGCCGCGTGGGGCGGCCGGCACGTGCACCGCGAGACCCAGCTCGTCCACTCCGGGTGCGGGCACCCGGTGTCGGTCGGCTACTACTGCCCGGACTGCAAGGAAGGGGTCCGCGGCGCGGACGTCGCGGTCACGCGGGTCCGAGCGCGTCGAGGAACTCCAGCACCGCGTGGTTGAAGTCCTCCGGCTGGTCGCGGTTGCCGAAGTGACCCGCGGGGGAGAGCAGCACGAAGCGTGACGACTTGACCTTCCGCTCCATCACCCGCATCGGCTCGAGCGAGGGATCCTCGTCGCCGCAGATCAGGAGCGTGGGGACGGTGATCTCGGGCAGCCGCTCGGTGATGTAATCCATCTGCAGCAGCGCGCGCAGGGCGTTCGCGTAGCCGATCGGGGTCAGCCTCCGGTAGTAGTCGAAGATCTCCTGGCGCGCGCCGGGGTCCAGCCGGAGCCGGCCCGCCACGTTGGGGTTCGACGCGATCGCGAACTCGGCCATGGCGTCCATGCCGCCCTTGAGCGTCACCTCGATCGACTTCGCGCGCATCACCAGGTTCTCGACCGAGAGCGGCAGGCCCACCGCGGAGGAAGAGTCCACCACGATGAGGGCCCGCACCCGCTCGGGGTGCGCGAGCGTGAAGCGGGTGGCGATGCCTCCGCCCAGCGAGAGTCCCCCCACCACCGCGTGGACGAGGCCCAGGTGGGCCATCAGGTCGCGCAGGTCGAGCACCCAGTGGCCGAAGGTGATCTTGGTGGGATCGGCCGGGCTCTCCGAGCGGGCGTGGCCCCGCGGCTCCCAGAGGATCAGCCGGTGCCGCGCGGAGAGGGCCGAGATGTTCGGCTGCCACATCCCCGCGTTGCCGCCGATGCCGTAGGCCAGGAGGAGTGGGTCGCCGGTGCCGTGCGACTCGTAGTAGATGCGAACGCTGTCGCTGGTGGTGAAGTGCGCCATGGGCCCCTCCTTTCAGGTCGGTCGGTCCCCGAGTATCCGCCAAGACGGGGGCCCCGTCCACCGGTGGCCATCCGGGGTTGGACCAAGGTCCAATATGCGAGCCGCCCGGCTCTCACTAGGGTTGAGGGCATGAATACCTCCAGGTGGGCGCTCGCGCTCCTGTTCCTTGCGCTATCCTCCGTCGCGCCGCTCGCTCATGCCCAGGAGCGCGAGAAGGCCGCCGCACCGGCCCCCGAGCCCGGGCGGGCCCGTCCGATCGACCTGGTGAAGACGTCGGTCGACCGCGTGCTGGCCATCGTCCAGGCCTCGCCGACGCCGGTGAGCGAGGGTCGGCGGCGCTCCGACATCCGGCAGCTCGCCGACGGGCTGTTCGACTTCAAGGAGATGGGCCGGCTGACCCTCGCGGGCCACTGGAAGGAGCGGACGCCTTCGGAGCAGCAGGAGTTCGTCCGGCTCTTCACCGCGCTGCTCGAGCGCTCCTATCTCTCCAGCATCGAGAACTACGCGGGCGAGAAGATCACCTTCCTGAGCGAGTCGGTCAGTGGCTCCTACGCGCAGGTGCGATCCCGCATCACGACCGATCGGCGGGTCGAGATCTCCATCGACTACCGGCTCCTCGACACCGGGACCCGGTGGGTGGTGTACGACGTGGTGCTCGACGGGGTGAGCCTGGTGTCGAACTACCGCAGCCAGTTCAACTCGATCATCCGGACGTCGTCGTTCGCCGGCCTCCTGGCGAAACTGCAGAACAAAGAGATCGACGCGTACGTGGTGCCGCGGGTCGGGCGCAGGGGCTCCTAGCGCTTCTCGGGCGAGCCGGCCCGCCCGAGGCGTGCTAGAGTTTCCACGCCATGGAACGGTCCTTCGCGGAGGAGGTCAAGCAGCTCGCGCTGGGCGACGGGCAGGTGCTCCGGGGCGAGGGGATCCTCGCCATCACCAAGGCGTTGCTCCAGTCCGGGGTCTCCTACGTGGGCGGCTATCCGGGCGCCCCCGTCTCGCATCTCCTGGACGTCCTGGCCGACGCCAACGAATCCCTGCTCCGGCCCATGGGCGTCTACCTGGACGCCTCCGCCAACGAGGCGGCGGCCGCCGCGCTCCTCGGCGCCTCGATCAACTACCCGATGCGGGGCGCGGTGACGTGGAAGTCCATCGTGGGCACCAACGTCGCCGCGGACGCGCTGTCGAACCTGGCGTCGGCCGGGGTCATCGGCGGCGCGCTGATCGTGGTCGGCGAGGACTACGGGGCGGGCGCGAGCGTCATCCAGGAGCGCACCCACTCCTTCGCGCTCAAGTCGTCGCTGCCGCTCATCGACCCGCGCCCGACGCTCCAGAACCTCGCGCGCATGGTGGAAGAGGGCTTCGCCCTGTCCGAGGCCTCCAACCTCCCCACCGTGATCAGCCTGCGCATCCGGGCCGCCCACATGCGCGGGAGCCTGGTCTGCCGCGACAACGTGCGCCCGGCCGTCTCCATGAACGCGCGGCTCGAGCGCCACTCCTTCGACTACGGCCGCCTGAGCCACCCGCCGTCGACCTACACGCAGGAGGCGCAGAAGTTCGAGCGCCGGCTGCCCGCGGCGCGGCGCTTCATCGTGGAGCGTGGTCTCAACGAGGTGATCCCCGGCGAGGAGAAGGAGCTCGGCATCATCCTCCAGGGCGGGCTCACCCCGACCGCGCTGCGGGGGCTCGAGCTCCTGGGCATGGCCGATCCCTTCGGCGCCTCCCGCATCCCGATGCTGGTGCTCAACGTGATCCACCCGCTCGTGCCCGAGCAGCTCGTGTCGTTCCTCGAGGGCAAGGAGCGCGTGCTGGTGCTGGAAGAGGGCATGCCGAGCTTCATCGAGCAGGAGCTGAAGGCGATGGCCTACGAGCACGGGCTCACCACGCGCATCCACGGCAAGGACCTGGTGGCGGCCCAGGGCGAGTACGTGCCCGAGGTGGTGCTCGCCGCGCTCGCGCGCTTCCTGGGCGGCGACGCGGAGCGGCGGCGGCAGGCGCTCACCGAACACGTGGGGCAGGGCCGGGCGCTGCTCCGCGCGCCGCTGCCCAAGCGCCCGCCCGCGTTCTGCACCGGCTGCCCGGAGCGCCCGGTCTTCAGCGCGCTCAAGATCGCTCAGCGCGAGCTCGGTGAGACCCACGTGGCCGCCGACATCGGCTGCCACGCCTTCGCGACGCTGCCGCCGTTCAACCAGGGCAATACCATCCTGGGCTACGGCATGAGCGTGGCGTCCGCGAGCGCGGTGGCGCCCAGCTTCGACAAGCGCGTGATCTCGATCCTGGGCGACGGCGGCTTCTGGCACTCGGGCCTCACCGCGGGGGTGGCCAACGCGGTCTTCAACAAGCAGGACTCGATCGTGGTGGTGCTGGAGAACTTCTACACCTCCGCCACCGGCCAGCAGGCCAATCCCTCCTCGGGCAAGAACCCGCGCGGCGACGCGGTGAAGATGTCCATCGCCGACACGATCCGGAGCCTCGGCGTGTCCTGGATCAAGACCGTGAACCCGTACCGCGTCGGCGAGACCCTGAAGGTGGTCAAGGAGGCGATGACCACCGCGGCGGGCGGGCTCAAGGTGATCATCGCGCGCGCGGAGTGCCAGCTCGAGCGCCAGCGGCGCGTGAAGCCGGAGACGGCCGCGCGCCTCAAGGCGGGCGGGCGGGTCGAGGTCCCGCGCTTCGGCGTGGACCCCGACGTGTGCACCGGCGACAAGTCGTGCATGCGCTTCAACGGCTGCCCGTCGCTCACCTTGAAGGACAATCCCGACCCGCTGCGCGACGATCCGGTGGCCCACGTGGACGCAGAGCTGCGTGGGCTGCGGTCTCTGCGGGGAGGTGGCGCACGCCGCCGTCCTGTGCCCGTCGTTCTACGAGACGCGCGTCGTGCACAACCCGGGCGCCGGCTCCCGCGCCCTCGACGGGCTGCGGCGCCGCGTCATCGGCTGGCTCCAGCCCGCGTGATGGCCGCGCGCCGCCCCGTCTCGATCCTGATCGCCGCGCTCGGCGGCCAGGGCGGCGGCGTGCTCACCGAGTGGCTCGTGGGCGCGGCCGCCCACGCGGGCTACCCGGCCCAGGCCACCTCGATCCCGGGCGTGGCCCAGCGCACCGGCGCCACCACCTACTACGTCGAGGTCTTTCCCGAGCGCATCGAGGCGGGCGGCGCCGAGCCGAACTTCTCGCTCTATCCCACGCCGGGTGACGTGGACGTGATCATCGCCTCCGAGCTGCTCGAGGCCGGGCGCACCATCGAGATGGACTACGCCTCGCCGGGGCGCACCACGCTGGTCGCGAGCACCCACCGGCTCTTCTCGATCGCGGAGAAGTCGGTGCCGGGCGACGGGATCTACCCGAGCGAGGGCCTGGAGGCCGCGGCCCGCAAGCTGAGCCGTCGCTTCGTGGGCTTCGACGCCCTGGCCGCGGCGCGCCGGCACCAGACCGAGGTCAACGCGTTGCTGCTGGGCGCGCTCTCGGCCACCGGCGTGCTGCCGATGACCGCGGCCGACTTCGAGGCCGCGATCCGCGAGGGCGGGGTCGCGGTGGAACGGAACGTGCGCGGCCTGAAGGCGGGCCAGGAGCTGGTGGCGGCCGGTGCGGCGGGGGCGGAGGGGCCGCCCGCCGAGCGGCCGTGGCCGGCCGTGAAGGCCGAGCGGGCGGCCGCGCTCGGGTCGCGCGGCGCCGCGTTCCTGGCGCTGGCTGACCCGGACCGAGACCGAGTTCCCGGACTCGCTTCACGCGACCCTGGGGGAAGCGCTCGCGCGGCTCATCGACTACCAGGACGTCCGCTACGCGGAGCTGTTCCTCGAGCGCGTCCGGCCGGTCCACGCGCTCGATCCGGGCGCGCGGCTGACGCGCGTCTTCGCGCGGCGCCTGGCGGTCTGGATGACCTACGAGGACGCCATCCGCGTGGCCGACCTCAAGACGCGCCGCGGCCGCTTCGAGCGCATTCGCCGCGAGAATTCGGCGCCCGAGGGCTCGGTCGTCGTGGTCACGGACTATCTGAAGCCGGACCTGGACGAGCTCTACGGCATCCTGCCCGCCGCGATCGGCGCGCCGATCGCCCGCTGGGCGGAGCGGCGGTGGCCCGACGGCCGCCCGACGATCGGCCAGCACGTGAAGACCACCTCGGTGCTGGGCTTCCTGCGCGTCTGGCTGCTCGCCCGCCTCCGCGGGCTGCGCCCGTCGTCGCTGCGGCGGCAGCGGAGTTCGCGCTGATGAGCCGGTGGGAGGACGCGGTGCGGACGGCCGCCGCTCTCGACCCGGCCCTGGCCGCGGAGGTCGCCGAGCTGGGCAACATCGTGAAGGGCTACGGCGACGTGCGTCGCCGCCTCTCCGGGCGCGCTCGAGCGCTTCCTCGACGACACGGTGCGCCCCGCCATCGAGGCCGACCGCCGCGCCGGCGCCGGGTTTGCGCGCTCGACCGAGCTCGTGCGCGCGGGCCGCCACCGCCTCTTAGCCGACGAGAACGCGTCCTCCCTCTCCCCTCAGGGGAGAGGGTAGGTGAGGGGGTAGCTTTGCCCGGCAACGTCCTTCTGACCCGCGACGGCCCCATCGCCACCGTCACGCTGAACCGCCCGGACCGCCGCAACTCGCTGAGCGACGAGATGCTCACCGACCTGGGCGCGGCCTTCGCCGAGCTGCGCGACGACGCGACTACTAGAGTCGTTATCCTAACCGGATCACCGCCCGTCTTCTCGGCCGGCGCCGACGCCGGGCACGCCAAGGCCGCGACGCCGGAGGAGCGCCGCCGGCTCTTCCTCTCGCGCAAGTCGCAGTTCCGTCGCCTCTTCGAGCGCGTCGAACGCGCTGCTGGAGAATCTCGAGCAGGCCACGATCGCCGCGGTCAACGGCCACGCGGTCGGCGGCGGCTGGGGCCTCGCGCTCGCGTGCGACTTCCGCATCGCCGCCGCGGAGGCGCAGTTCTGGATCCCGGAGGTGGACCTGGGCGTGCCGCTCGGGTCGGCACCACCACCCGCTTCGTGCGGCTGGTCGGGCCGGCGCGCGCCAAGGAGATCATCATGGGCTGCGCGCCGCTACTCGGCGGCCGACGCCCAGGCGTGGGGCCTCGTGAATCGGGTGGTGCCGGGGGCGGAGCTGGCGCAGGCCGCGCTCGAGTACGCGCAGCTCCTGGCCAAGAAGCCGGTCCGCCCGCTCGCCGAGGTCAAGGCCCGCATCAACGCGATCGCGCGCACCGGCATCCCCGAGGTCAACGCGATGACCGAGGGGTTCCTCGACCGCGAGTGACCGCGGCGGCCCACCGGGCCGACCAGGCGACCAGCGGCAGGAACTGCTCGATCAGATCGCGCCCCATCCGCGTGAGGCCGTAGCCCGCCGCGCCCGCCGAGTCGAGCAGCCCGCTCTCCCGCAGCTCGCGCAGCCGCTCGTTGAGCACGGTCGGGCTCACGCCCCCGCAGGCCTCCTGGAGCGCGCGAAAGGTCAGCCGGCCGCCGCGCAGCTCCCAGATCACCCGCAGCGTCCAGCGCCGGCTCAGCAGGTCCAGGAGGGCCATGATCGGCCGCCCCGTCCGCGAGCCCCGGACCGGCCGTCCCAGCCTGGGCGTCCCCGCCATCGCGCCTCTCTTGCGCTACTGAATACGTAGCGGTAGGATGTCTGCTACTGAAACGATAGCAGGGATGTCCGGAGGATCGACGCCATGACCGCTGCCCGCATCGCCCCCCTCGAGGCCCCCTAGTCGCCGCTGGTCCAGGAAGCGCTCGACCGCGTCATGCCGCCGGCGCCCCTCGCGCTTTCCGCACCCTCGCGGTCAACGAGCGGGTCTTCCTGCGCGTGATGGCGGGCGGCCTGCTGGACCGCGGCTCGATCAGCCTGCGCGAGCGCGAGATCGTCATCGACCGGACCTGTGCACGCTGCGGCTCCGAGTACGAATGGGGCGTGCACGTGGCCTTCTTCGCCGAGCGGGTCGGCCTCACCGCGTCCCAGGTCGCGGCCACCTGCGCGCCCGAGGCGGAGGCCGCCGCGTTCCCGGAGCGCGAGCGCCTCCTCCTCCGGCTGGTGGACGCCCTCCACGACCGGGCCCGGGTGGACGACGCCCTCTGGGCCGCGCTGCGGACCGAGTGGACCGAGCCGCAGCTCATCGAGCTGATCGCGCTGGCCGGGTTCTACCACCTGATCGCGTTCGTCACCAACGCGCTCAGGATTCCCCCCGAGCCCTACGGGGCGCGGTTCCCGCGGGCGGATGGGCCGGGCGCAGCCGGTGATGGACGTTCTCCCCGTGCGTCTCCTTCAGCAGGAGGCTGATCGCGGCACCCAGGAGCACGAACAGGACACAGAGCGCGAACGCGCCGCGGTAGGACGCCACCGGGTACACGCGGGCCCCCTCGACGAGGGCGCCGGTCCATCCCGCGTCGAGCACGGCGCCCACCGGACCCTGGGTGAGGGCGGCGCCCACGAAGCCGCCCAGGTTGGTTACCGCGACCGCGCTGCCCGCGAGCTCGGGCGGGTTCACCTCGGCTCCCATCGGCCAGGTGAGCACGAAGGCGCCGCCCATGACGCCCAGGAGCACGAAGAGCGCGCAGACCCCGGGCAGCGCGAGGGTGCCGAGCGTCAGGAGGAACGCGAGCCACACCAGGAACTGCCCGGCGACCAGGACGATGTAGGGGAGCTTCCGGCGGTGCAGCACGCGGTCGGACAGATATCCGGTCAGCGGCGCGGAGACCAGGAGCGCGAGCGAGGGCAGGGAGGCGTAGAGCGCGGCCTGCGTGATGGGGAGCTGGTAGACGTCCCGGAGGAACGGCACGCTCCACAGGAAGAAGTTGCCCATCGCGGCGTAGAGGAAGAAGAAGCAGAGGAAGGGCGGCCAGGTGTGCGGGTTGCGCAGCACCTGGAGCGTGCCGGCGAGCACGACCCGGAGCGACGCCGCGTCGGCGGACGCACGCGGCGCGTCCGCGGGCTGATCGCGCACCGCGGCGGCGCAGAGGAGCGCGGCCGCCAGCGTGGCCGCGCCGATGATGATGAGGGCGCCCGCGCCAGGACACGCTCCCGGCCAGCGCGGCGAGGGGCGCGCTGCCGACGAGCGCGCCGAGCACGCCCACCGTCGCGGTCAGCGCGGACATCATCCCGAACTGCGATCGCGGGAACCAGTTCGCCGCGATCTTGAGCGCCCCGGTGAAGGTCACGGTCGCGCCCAGGCCCACCAGCAGGCGGCCGGCGAAGAGCACGGTGGGGCTCGCGGCGAGCCCCATCGCGAGCGAGCCCACGCCCATCACCGCCCCGCCGCCCGCGATCACCCAGCGCGGGCCCACGCTGTCGATCAGCACCCCGCCCGGGACCATGAAGCCCGCGTAGGAGTAGAAGTACATCGCGGAGAGCAGGCCCACCACGGTGCCGGTGATCTCGAACGCCTGCATGAGCTCCTTGGCGATCACGCCGGGCGCCGCGCGGTGCAGGAACGCGATGAGGAAGATGAGGGCCGGGATCCCCCACATCAGCCACCGCCGGCCCGCCGCCACCGCCGGATCGGCCGGGGTCACGCGCTGCGGGTCCAGAAGCCGGCGGGGTCGCATGCGCGGACGATGGCGAGCTCCGCCGCGGTGGGCGTCGGGGTCGGTCCCACGTCGGGCGCGGGCCGGAGCGTGAACCCGGTCGCGGCCTGGACGCTCTCCACGCTCTGCCCGGGATGATAGGAGGCCAGGTACATCTCGCAGCTTGCGGGGTCGAAGCGGAAGACGCCCAGCGTGGTGACGACCGCGGCGGGCCCGCCGCCGGTGAGCCCGACCCGCGCGCGCCAGCCCGGCCCGTCGCCGAAGCCGGGCGAGGTGATGTAGTCCACGCGCTCGCGGAAGCGATGCTTCTCCTGCGGCATGATCACCACGAAGCGCCGGGCGAGGCTCGCGATGTCGGCGCCGCCGCCGCTGCCGGGCAGCCGCAGCTTCGGCCGGCGCCAGTCCCCGATGTAGGACGTGTTCAGGTTGCCGAACCGGTCGATCTCGGCGCCGCCGATGAACCCCAGGTCCACCAGCCCCTGCTGGAGGAACGCCATGATCTCGAGCGTGCCCGTGCACCACAGGGCGCCCGGGATGTTCGGCGTGTCGCTCATGGTCATCAGCGTCTCGGGCGCCGGCTGATCGCGCACGATGCCGTTCTCGAAGAGGCCGGTGGCCCCGGGCGCATGCGTGCGCTTGGCGTAGGCGAACGCGATCAGGGGCAGCCGCATGCCGACGAAGACCACGTCGTCGTCGCGGATCTCGCGCGCGGCGGCTATCACCATCAGCTCGCGCTCCGTGAAATCTACCGGAAGCTTCTCTTTCATAGCGCTTGGATGTAGATGATCTCGGTTTGCGGTTTGGCCTCTTCGCCCTGCGGGCTCATCGGGGCGTGCTGGCAACCGGGTGGCCAGGCAATCCCGCGGTCCGGCAATCTTGCGGCCCGGCAATCCGCTGTTCCTTCAATCCCGCGGCCCGGCGGTCGCGTGTCACGGGCGGAGGTCGAAGATCTGGGCGGTGCCCTTGACGAAGGGGTGGCGGCGGATGGCTTCGGGGTTGAGCTCGACGCCGAGGCCGGGGCCCTTCGGCACCTCCATCCAGCCGTCGCGCGCCTGGATCGGCCGGGCCAGGAACGGCGTCTCCTGGTCGCCGGTCGGGAACTCCACCGGCAGGGGCCCGCCGAACGTCGCGGCCACGTGCAGCGTGGCGGCCAGCCCGGGCCCGAAGTAGAACGAGTGCGGGGCGATCGGCAGGTTCGCGGCCTGGGCCAGCGCGGCGATCTTCCGGAACTCCGAGATGCCGCCGACCTTGGTGATGCTCGGCTGCAGCACGTCGCCCGCTCGCTGCCGCACGATCTCGTTGAAGCCGTAGAGCGTGGACTCGTTCTCGCCCAGCGCGATCGGGGTCTCGGTGGCGGCGGCGACGCGCGCGAGGCCCGCGTAGTCCTCCGGCGGCCACACCGGCTCCTCCAACCAGAAGAGGCGGTACGGCTCGAGCGCGCGGGCCATCGCGATGGCCTCGAAGGGCGTCCAGGGGCAGTTGGTGTCGAGCATCAGCTCCACGTCGGGGCCCACCGCGGCGCGCGCCGCGGCCACCGAGGCCACGTCGGTCTGGTGCAGCTTGAGCATGCGGAAGCCCTGCGCCACGAAGTGGCGGCAGGCGCCCGCGACCGCCTCCGGCGTCTCGTAGCGCAGGAGGCTCGCGTAGGCGGGCAGGCGCGGCCGCCGGGCGCCGCCCAGCAGCTCGTACACCGGAGCGTTGCGCACCTTGCCGAGCAGGTCCCACAGCGCGATCTCGATCCCGCTGATCGCGAACATGCCGAGCCCGCGCCGGCCGTAGATCATGGTGCCCCGATGCATCACGTCCACGACCGCCTCGATCGCGAGCGGGTCGAGCCCGACCACGAGCGGGGCCAGGCTCTCCTCGATGACGCTCACGACCGCGAGCGGCGCGCCGTAGGCGAAGGCCTCGCCGAGGCCGGTGACGCCCTCGTCGGTGTGCACGACCACGTAGATCTGCTTGCGCGTGCCGCCGGTCCAGGGCGACGGCGGCGTCATCGGCTTGAGGGGAATCGCGAGCGGCACGGCCTCGATGGCGGTGATCTTCATGGCTCAGGCTCCGTAGTCGAGTGGCTCGGACGGCAAGGGGTGTCGGACCCGCACCGCGTCGAGGACGCCCGCGTCGAGGCGGGAGAGGAAGGCCTTCCAGTCGGGGACTCCGTGGACCCAATGATCGAGCCACTGCCGGAAGCCCTCCGGGGTCCGGCTCTCCTCGTGGAAGCGGTGATAGAAGTCGTGACGGCGGCCGTAGTAGCCCTGCACCGGCGAGGGGAACGCGCCCCAGGGCTCGTGGACGACGGCGGCCACCTTGAGCGCGGGGGTGAGCACGAGGCCCGGATCGCTCAGGATGCGCGCGCGCGGCCGGATCTCCTCGGCCACGATGATCACGCGCTTCGCCGCGAAGGCGGCCTGGCGCGTCACCCCGAGCGTGCCCCAGACGTGCGCGTGGCCTTCCTCGTCGGCGCGCTGCACGTGGAGGATCGCCACATCGGGCGCGATCGCGGGCACCAGCAGGAGCGGGGCGCCCGACCAGGGATCGGTCGCCGCCTTGAAAGTCGGGTTGGAGCGCGGGAGATCGGTGCCGAGCAACGACCGCGTGGGCAGGTAGGGCACGCCGAGGGCGGCGGCCTGGAGCGCGAAGGCGATGGAGAGGTTCGAGTGGTCCTCCACGTCGATCGGCCCGGGCTCACGCTGCTCGACCGCGCGGCGATAGTTGTAGCCGAGGCCGGCGCTGACGTTGCCGACCCAGGCCGCGATCACCCGGCGCACGCAGCCCGCGCCGATGAGCTGGTCGAAGAGGATGTCGGAGATGGGGCCGATGAGGGTGAGGTCGCGCCGGCGCTGGCGGATCAGCTCGTGGCCCGCCGCGAAGGGGATGAGCGCTTCGAGCGCCGTGCCCATGCAGATCGAGGCGCCGTCCGGCACGAAGCGGGCGACGGCGTCCCGCATGGACATGAGCTTGGGCGGCGGCACCCCGGTATCTTACTCCACGCCGGCGGGATCAGCGGGCGGCGGGCGCGACGTGACTAGAGCGGCTTGAGCGGCGGGCGCTCCCCGGCGGGCAGGGGATGGCGATCCACGTTCAGCACCATCGAGACGATCGAGTAGTAGCCGGACGCCGCGATCAGGTCGATGACGCCCTGCTCGCCGAAGCGGTCGACGGCGGCCTTGAAGGTGGCGTCCGACACCGCCTTGTCGCGGAACAGCTCGGTGCAGAAATCGTGAACGATCCGCTGGTCGTCGGTCATCGTCGCGGGGCGGCGGTTCTCCGCGATCGCGTCGATGATCGCGTCGGGGAGGCCGGCGGTGCGCGCGAGCTGGCTGTGGGCCCAGAACTCGTACTGCGCGCCCCAGAAGCGCCCGGTGATCAGGATGGCCATCTCGTTGAGCGCAGGCGGGATCGAGGACTGGAAGCGGATGTACTCGCCGATCTTCTGCACGCGGTCCGCCACCTCCGGGCTGCGCAGCAGCGCGTTGAAGGGCCCGCGGGCTCCCTTGCGCGGCCCCGAGACGATGGCCTGGTAGCTCTCGCGCTGGCGCGGGGTCATGGCGGCTTCGGTGAGAGGCGTGAAGCGGGGGCCGGGCGGGGTCTCGGAGCGGCTCATCGGCATCCTCCTGGTGAGGGTAGCGCCCACCCGCTCAGGGTGCGGCGGCGCTCCAGCATACCGCGGGCGCCCAGGATCGATAAGCCCAAGGTCCTATAGACCAATCCCCGGCCGGCCTGACAACCTAACCGGCACGAGCGGGGCCTATTCCGCCAGTACCGGCCAACCGCGCACGACCGACGGAGCAGCTCGCGAAGGCAACGATGTCTACGCCGACAAGAACGGTCAGGTCTACAAGGGCACCACGGGTGGGTGGCAGCAGCACAGCGCGAGCGGATGGCAAGGCGCGAGCACGCCCTCGTGGGGGAGCGGCGAGCAGCAGGCGCGCGCCCCGGGGCGATGACCGCTTCGACAGCTTCAGCCAGAGCCGCGGGGCGGGGGCTGGTCCGGTGGAGGCGGCTGGTCCGGCGGCGGCGGAGGCTGGGGCGACCGGTTCGGTGGAGGCGGCGGTCGATTCGCCGGCGGCTGGCGCCGCTAGCGCATGACGTGATGCTCCTCCATCGCATCGCGGGGGTTGTCTCAACGGCGGTCGTGGTTGCGGTGTGCCTCGGCGAGACGCTGGTCCCCGAGGCGACGAGCGCTCAAGGGCTGGCCGGCTTCATCGACGTCTCCGCTCACCGGTCCGCCTTCGCCCGGGTGAACGGCGTCAGGCTCAACTACCTCGACTGGGGCGGCGACGGGCCGCCGCTCGTGATGATTCACGGACTGGGCGACGATCCACACGTCTTCGACGATCTGGCCCTGCTCTTGCGCGACCGATTCCGCATCGTCGCCTACGCGCGGCGGGGGCACGGCCGGTCGGAGGCCCCGCCCGGGCCGTACGACGCGGCCACCCTGGTGGAGGACCTGCGCCAGCTACTGGACCACCTCGGCATCCCGCGCGCCAGCCTGCTCGGCTGGTCCATGGGCGGCAACGAGATCACCGCGTTCGCGGGCCAGTATCCGTCCCGCGTGGAGCGTCTCGTCTACCTGGAGGCCGGCTACGACTGGTCCACCCCGGCCTTCTTCAGCGCGTTCGGTGAGATCCTCGCCGTGAACGGCCCCGGCGCCGCCGACGTGCGCTCGCTGGATGCGTTGCGGGCGTGGTACCGGGCCGCGTGGCTCGGCGACACCCCGTGGACGAACGGACTCGAGGCCTATCTCCGCGACCTCGCGCAGCCCGACGCGGACGGCACTCTGCATCCGGTGCCGGCCGGGAAAGCGGTGGACTTGCTGGTCGCGACGCTCGGCGCGTGGAAGCGCGACTACACGAAGGTGCGGACACCCGCGCTGGCGTTGTATGCCACCGCGTTCTTTTCCACCGATCGGAGCGATGCGGCGCTGGCGCAGAAGCTGCGCGACTTCGAGCAGAACACGATGGTGCCGTTCCGGCACGCCAGCATGGAGCGTATCCGGCAGGAATTGCCGGACGTGAAGGTGCAGCAGATCGCCGACCGCAACCACATGTCGATCGGCGTCCACCGGCTGAACGGGGTCGCGGCCACGATCCGAGAATTCCTGCTGGCGGCGCCGGTCCGTTGAGGGACAATTCCCTCTCGGCATGGATCCACGGCTCGAGATCATGGTGGAAGCGGCCCGCGCGGGCGGCGCGGTGGCGCTCGAACACTACCGGCGTGAGCTCGCGGTCTCGCTCAAGCCCGACCGCTCCCCGGTCACCGAGGCCGATCGGGAGGCCGAGCGGACGATCGCGGCCGTGCTGCGCGCGCGCTGTCCCGACCACGGCGTGCTGGGCGAGGAGCTGGGCGAGGCGGGCCCGCCGGATCGGCGCTTCATCATCGACCCCATCGACGGGACCCGGAACTTCGTGCGGCGCATCCCCACCTGGGCGGTGCTCATCGGCCTCGAGGAGCACGGCGTGGTGACGGCCGGCGCGGTGTTCCAGCCGGTCCCGGGCGTGCTGCACACCGCCTGGCGCGGGCAGGGGGCCTGGCGCGACGGGACGCGGATCCGCGTGTCCTCGGTGGACGCGCTCGACCGCGCGCTGGTCGTGCACTCCTCGGTGAACTTCCTGCGGCGGAGCGCCTACTGGGACGGGTTCCTGCGCCTGGCCGATCGGACGCAGGTCCAGCGCGGCTTCGGCGACTTCTCGGCCTATCTCTGGGTGGCCGAGGGGCAGGGCGAGATCGCGCTCTCGACCACCGTGAAGGCGTGGGACGTGGCCGCGCTGAAGGTCATCGTGGAAGAGGCGGGCGGCCGCCTCACCGATCTCGATGGGCGGGACGGGATCCACGGCAGTACCGTTTTCGCCAGCAACGGGCTCCTGCACGACGCGGCGTTGGCCGCCATGCACGGCCGACCTGTTGCGTGATGCTTCAGACCAGGTCGGGGCTCCGCAGCCGAGTGGCCACGATCAGACGCAGGATGCCGAGCAGGATGCCGTAGGCGGCGACATGCATGACCAGCGTCATCAGGTCCCGGGGCGGCCGGCCCAGGATCAGTGACCCGAAGGCCAGCGAGAGCACGGCGGTCGCCACGAGGACCGGTCGGCCCCGGTGGGCACCGAGGAAGATGGCCTCCACGCCCTGGAGCAATCCGGTGATGATCGCCCACCACGCGAAGATGGCCAGCGCGCCCGGCTTTTGACCGGGAGTCTGGAACATGACCGCGACCCCCGCGGTGACTCCGGTCACGCCCTTGCAGGCGAGTAGACGCCAGCGGCCGCCGCGGCGCCACCCCCAGACGGCTGCGAAGAGGGCCACGAGGCCGTCCAGCAGTGCGAAGCCCATGAACATCGTGCCCATCAGGCCCGCCGTGATGCGGGGTAGCCAGAACGCCAGGAGGATCATCGCGCCCTCGGCCAGGCCGAAAAGCATCGCCAGGACCGCCCGAGACGTGAGCGCCCACTGGACCGGGTAGTTCGTGGGTGGTGCGGTCGATGCGGCGGCGGGCTGTGGCGTCACGGCGCTATCCGATCACGGTGAACGCCCGGGAGCAAGGGCCGGCGGTGATCATGCGCGTGCTCGGTTCCGGCCCAGCACCTCCTTCGCCGCCGCCACCACGTGGTCGGGCTCGAAGCCGAACTTCTTCTGCAGCTCCTTGAGCGGCGCCGAGGCGCCGAAGGTCTTCATGCCGATGACGCGGCCCGCGTCGCCGACGTAGCGCTCCCAGCCGATCGTCGAGGCCTGCTCCACGGCGACGCGCGCCTTCACTGTCGGCGGCAGCACGCTCTCCCGGTACTCCGGCGTCTGGTGCTCGAAGATGTCCCAGGACGGCATCGAGACCACGCGCGAGCGGATGCCCTCGGCGACGTAGCTTCTCGTGGGCCTGCGACCGCGAGGATCACCTCGCTGCCCGAGCGATGAGGATCACCTCGGGCTTGCCGCCGGGGCGTCGGCGAGCACGTAGGCGCCGCGGGCGACGCCGGCGGCCGGCGCGTACTTGCTGCCGATCCAGGGTCGGCAGGGGCTGGCGCGACAGCGCCAGCACCGCCGGCTGGTGGCGCAGCTGCATGATGTAGCGATAGGCCTCGACGACCTCGTTGGCGTCGCCGGGCCGCAGCGATGACCAGCCCGGGGATGGCGCGCAGCGACGCCAGCTGCTCGACCGGCTGGTGGGTCGGGCCGTCCTCGCCGTCGCCCATGGCGTCGTGCGTGAAGACGAAGAGGGCCGGCAGCTCCATCAGCGCCGAGAGCCGGATCGCCGGCCGCGCGTAGTCGCTGAAGATGAAGAAGGTCGCGCCGAAGGCCCGGAGCTTCGAGAGCGACAGGCCGTTCACGATCGCGGCCATCGCGTGCTCGCGGATGCCGAAGTGCAGGTTCTTGCCGCCCGGCGTGTCGGCCTGGAAGTCGCCGGCGCCCTCGTAGTCAGCGTGCGTCTTGTTCGACGGGCCGAGGTCCGCCGAGCCGCCGAGGAACCAGGGGATGTTCTGCGCGAGCACGTTCAGCACCTTGCCCGACGCGTCCCGCCCCGCGATGCCCTTCGCGTCGGCCGGGAAGACCGGGAGGTTCGCGGTCCCACCCGGCCGGCAGCTCGCGCCGCTGCATCTGCTCGATCTCGGTCGCGAGCTCGGGGATACTTGGCGCGATAGGCCGCGAAGAGTTCCGTCCAGCTGCTCCGGCGCGGCCGCGCCGCGCGCGCCGATGCCGGCGGCGAAGTGCTCGCGGACGCCGTCGGGGACGAGGAACTGCGCGTCCTCGGGCCAGCCGTAGCTGCGCTTGGCGAGCCGGACCTCGTCGTCGCCGAGCGGCTCGCCGTGGGCGGCGGCGGTGTCCTGCTTGTGCGGGGAGCCGTAGCCGATGTGGCTGTCGAGGACGATGAAGGTCGGGCGGCCCTTCGTCTTCCGGAAGACGTCGAGGCGCGTGCTCGATGCGATCGATGTCGTTGGCGTCGCCCACGCGCAGCACGTTCCAGCCGTACGCGAGGAACCGGGCCGCGACATCCTCGGTGAAGGCGATGTCGGTGCTGCCCTTCGATCGTGATGTGGTTGTTGTCGTAGACCCAGCAGAGGTTGTCGAGGCCCGAGGTGCCCGGCCAGCGACGCCGCCTCGGACGCGACGCCCTCCATCAGGCAGCCGTCGCCGCAGACGGCGTAGATGTCGTAGTCGAAGATCTCGAAGCCGGGCCGGTTGTAGCGGTCGGCGAGCCACTTCTGTGCGATGGCCATGCCGACGCTGGTGGCGACGCCCTGCCCGAGCGGGCCGGTCGTCGTCTCGACGCCGGAGACCCAGTGATACTCGGGATGCCCGGGCGCCTTGCTGTCGAGCTGGCGGAAGTGGCGGATGTCGTCGAGCGTCACCGAGGCGTGCCCGAGCCGCTCGTAGTCGGCGTTCACCGCCTGGGTCGCCGGTCAGGTGGAGCACGGACCAGAGCAGCATCGAGGCGTGGCCGTTCGAGAGCACGAACCGATCGCGGTTGGGCCAGATCGGGTCCTGCGGGATCGAAGCGCATGACGCGGTTCCAGATCGTGTAGACGAGCGGGGCGAGCGCCATCGGCGTGCCGGGGTGTCCGGACTTCGCCTGCTGGACCGCGTCGATCGAGAGGGTGCGGATGGTGTTGATCGCGAGCTGGTCGAGCTCTGCGTCGGTCATCGGGTCACGATGCGGCGACCCTCATCGGTCTCTCCTCGCTGCGCCGGGCGGCCGGCGGTCGATCGTCGGGCCATGCCAGCCGCCGGGAGGCGACATCTGCTGGTCACGACCTCCTTGGCGGTCCCCAGGTGCCGGGCTCGTATTCGTAGACCGGTGTGCTCGCCTTCAGCACCGGGTCGACGATGCGCCACGCCTCCTCGACGTAGTCCTCGCGGGCGAACAGGGTCGCGTCGCCGTCCATCGCGTCGCCGAGCACCCGCTCGTAGGCGTCCATCTCGTCCGCGCGGGGTGGCGGCTGCCAGCAGTCTCGACCGCTCGCCGACCATCTCCTCGCCCGGCGCCATGACGTTCATGCCGAGGGCGATCGTGACGTCGGGACTGATGCGGAAGCCGAAAGTAGTTCGGCTTGAGGTCGAAGTGCTGGATACATCGTCGGCGGCTGGCGGAGCCGGACGAGGATCTCGGTGCAGGTGACCGGCAGAGTCTTCCCGGCGCGGATGTAGAACGGCACGCCTCTTCCAGCGCCACGAGTCGATCGTCGAGCTCGCAGCGCGGCGAAGGTCTCGACCTGGAGTCCGGCGCCACGCCCGTCTCCTGGCGGTAGCCGCGGAACTGGCCGCGGACGACGTTCTTCGGCGCCGAGCGGCGGCATCGCCTTGAGGACCTTGACCTTCTCGTCGCGGATCGATTCGCTGTCGGTCCGGACCGGCGGTTCCATGGCCAGGTTGGTCAGGACCTGGAAGCAGGTGGTTCTGGATCACGTCGCGGATGGTGCCGGTCGCGTCGTAGAACGCGCCGCGGCCCTGGACGCCGAAGTTCTCGGCCATGGTGATCTGCACGCTCTCGACGTGCTGGCGGTTCCAGAACGGCTCGAGGAACGTGTTCGCGAAGCGGAAGAAGAGCATGTTGTGGACCGGCCGCTTGCCGAGGTAGTGGTCGATGCGGAAGATCGACTTCTCGTCGAAGGTGCTGAGCAGGATCCGGTTCAGCTCCTGGCCGAGGCGAGGTCGGTCCCGAAGGGCTTCTCGACGATGACGCGGGCCGCCTTGGCGCAGCCCGACCGGCGAGCTGCTCCACCACCAGCCCGAACAGGACGGGCGGGATGGCCAGGTAGTGCGCCGGGCGCTGGGCCGAGCCGAGCTCGCTTCGCGAATCGCCGCGAACGTCGCCGGATCGTGGTAGTCGCCGTCGACGTAGCGCAGCAGGCCGGCGAGCTTGGCGAACGCGGCCGGATCGAGTCCGCCGTGCTTCTCGAGGCTGTCCTTCGCCCGGGCCTTGAGCTGCTCGAGGCTCCAGCCCGCCTTGGCCACGCCGATGACCGGCACGTCGAGGTGGCCGCGCTTCGCCATCGCCTGGAGCGACGGGAAGATCTTCTTGTAGGCCAGGTCGCCGGTGGCGCCGAAGAAGACCAGGGCGTCGGAGTGGGACGTGCTCACGGCAGCTCCTTCCGGCGGGGCGCTACTTGCCGCCCGGCTTCTCGTGGTGGCCGCCGAACTCGAAGCGCATGGCCGAGAGCAGCTTGTCCTGGAACTCTGCCTCGCCGCGCGAGCTGAATCGCTCGTACAGGGCGGCGACAGGACCGTGCGCCGGCACGGCCTCGTCGATGGCGGCCTTGATCGTCCACCGCCCCTCGCCCGAGTCGGAGACCCGGCCCGCGAATTTGGAGAGGGTCGGGATCCTTGATCAGGGCGATCGCGGTCAGGTCGAGCAGCCACGAGGCGATGACGCTGCCGCGCCGCCACACCTCGGCGATGTCGGGCAGGTTGAAGTCGTACTGGTAGTGCTCGGGGTCGCGCAGCGGCGTCGTCTCGGCGTCGCTGGCGTGGTCCTGCTTGCCGACATTGGCGGACCGCAGGATGCCCATGCCCTCGGCATAGGCGGCCATCAGCGCCGTACTCGATGCCGTTGTGCACCATCTTGACGAAATGGCCGGCGCCGTTCGGCCCGCAGTGGAGATATCCCTGCTCGGCGGTGCCCTTGATCTTCTCGCGCCCCGGGGTGCGCTCGATCTCGGTCGCACCGGGAGCCAGGCGGGCGAAGATCGGATCGAGGTGCTTGACCACCGCCTCCTCGCCGCCGATCATCATGCAGTACCCGCGGGTCAGGCCCCACACCCCACCGCTCGTCCCCACGTCCACGTAGTGGATGCCCTTGGCGGCGAGCTCCTTGGCGCGCCGGATGTCGTCGACGTAGTAGGAATTGCCGCCGTCGATGACGATGTCGCCCCGCTCGAGATGGGGCAGCACGGCGTCGATGGTGCTGTCCACGACGGCCGCCGGGACCATCAGCCAGAGCGCGCGCGGCTTGTCCAGCTTCTTCACGAAGTCGGCGGGCGAGGCCGCCCCGATCGCGTTCTCCTGGGCCAGCTCCTTCACCGCGTTCGGGGACATGTCGAAGACCACGCACTGATGGCCGCCCGCGATGAGCCGGCGCACCATGTTGGCGCCCATCCGACCGAGGCCGATCATTCCGAGCTGCATTGGTGCCTCCTTAGCGGAGCTTCAGGTGTCTTTCCGGGGAGAGCAGCCGGCTCGGCTTGACGGACATCTTGCCGTCGTCCGTCGCCTCCCACAGGCGGAAGCCTCCCCGGAATGCGTTGGCGTTGACGCCGGCCCGAGAGAGGGGCGGTAGCGCCTTCAGCTTCTTGACGTTGCCTCCCCCGAGCACCACGGTATCGGGTTGCAGGGCCGCGACGAGACGGGCGACGGCGTCCTCGACCGCGGCCCGCCACTTCTTCTTCCCCCTCTGCTCCAGGCCCCGTATCCCCAGGTAATCCTCGAAGGTGCCCTTCCGGTAGGGCAGGTGACCGAGCTCCATCGGCTGGATGACGCCGTCGGCGATCAGGGTCGAGCCGAGCCCGGTCCCGAGCCCCAGGAACAGCATCCTCCCGCCCTCGTAGCTTCCCAGCGCCTGCATCGCCGCGTCGTTGATGATCTTCACGGGTCGCCCGAAGGCGGCGCGATAGTTGAACGCGACCCATCCCTTGCCGAGATTGTGGGGCTCCGAGGCGGGCTGGCCAAGGCGCACCGGCCCCGGGTAGCCGATCGATACCGCATCGTACTGCCACCCCTGGACAGCCTGCTTGACTCCAGCCGCCATCTGCCGGGGCGTCAGGGTCGGGCCGGAAGGGAACTTGCGTGGCTCGCGCTGCCCGCTCGCGAGCATCTTGACGTTGGTCCCGCCGATGTCGACGACCAGGATCTTCACGGAGCCTTGCGCGCGGTCCCCAGGGCCGCGCTCTTGGAGTCGAGGACCGTCATGAGCTCGTGCCAGGACTTCACGAAGGACTTCGCCCCTTCGTCCTGGAGCTGGGCGGCGAGGGCATCGACATCGACGCCGGCCCGCGCGAACTGCGCGATCACCTCTTCACAGTTACCCCCGTCCGCGGGCAGGATCTCGCTGAGCTGGCCGTGGTCGGCGAGCGCCTTCAAGGTGCCCTCGGGCATCGTGTTCACCGTGAACGGGGCGGCGAGCGCCTTGACGTAGAGCACGTCGGACGCCTGCGGGTCCTTGGTTCCCGTGCTGGCCCACAGGGGGCGTTGCGGACGGGCGCCGGCATTGTAGGCGCGCCCCCAGCGCGGCGAGCCGAGCAGGGCGCGGGCCGCCTTGTAGGTGCGCTTCGCGATGGCGATGCCCAGCTGGTTGTGCAGCGCCTCCGGCACCTTGGCCGCGACGGCGGCGTCCCATCGGCTGACGAACACCGAGGCCACCGACCCGACCTCGGGCTTGAGCCCGGCCGCGATGCGCCGCTCGATGCCGCGAAGGAACGCCTCGGCGGCCGCCACGTACTGCTGGCGCGAGAACAGGAGCGTCACGTTGATCGGGACCCCCGCGAAGATCGCCTCCTCGATGGCGGGTAAGCCCTCCGAGGTGCCGGGGATCTTGATGAAGAGGTTGGGGCGCCCCGCGCGGGCGTGCAGGTCCTTGGCCGCGGCGAGGGTGCTGGCCGTATCGTAGGCGAGCAGTGGCGAGACCTCGAGCGACACCCAGCCGTCCACGCCGTTCGTCCGGTCCCAGATCGGCCGGAACAGATCGGCGGCCTGGGTGAGGTCGGCGAGCGCCAGCTCGAAGAACAGCGCCTCTCCGGTCTTGCCCTCCCGGAGCTTCTGGTGGATCGCGGCATCGTAGGCGGTGCTGCTCTTGATGGCCTGGTTGAAGATCGTCGGGTTGGACGTGAGGCCGGTGACCGACAGCTCGTCGATGTACCGCTTGAGCGTGCCGTTCTGCAGCATGTCACGCGTGATGTTGTCGAGCCACAGGCTCTGGCCCAGCTCGTGAAGCATCTGCGTTGCCTTCATCGCGTCACCTCCAGGCACGGCTCGGGTAGCGGACGTCGTGCGATCTTAGAGTCGCGGACACGAGGAGCCGGGTCTATAAGACCTTGGTGCTACGCCTCGGGCCGGACCGGCTACTGGCTCGTGCCGGTGAGCTCGAGGACCTTGCCGGCGCGGAGCACGCTCATCTTGAGCGTGGTGCCCGGGGACCCGCCGGCCAGCCGGTTGCGGATCATCTCGATGCTGTCCTCGGACACCACGGGGATGCCGTCGACCGAGAGGATGATGTCGCCACCCAGGGCGATCTCCTTCCCGCCGATGGTGACGACCCGGTCGCCCCCCTGCAGCCCCATGTTCCACGCCGTCGAGCCCTGGGCGACCGTCTTGACGAGGAACCCGGCCGGCGCGGGGACGTTGAAGATCGCCGCGAGGTCGCCGGTGAGGAGGAGGCCCTGGAGCGCACCCCAGAACACCTTCCGGGGGACCAGGAGGCGTCGCGCGCTGTTGATGGTCACGACGAAGCCCAGCCCCTCGCTGCCGCCGGACTTCGAGATGTTCTGGCTGACGATGCCGATGACCTCGCCTGCCATGTTGAACAGGGGGCCCCCGGAGTTGCCGGTGTTGATGGTGGCGGTGGTCTGAAGAAACTCCGCCAGGGGCATGTCGGGGAAGATCGTGTTGGGCGGCCAGCGGGCGCTGATCCAGCCCACGCTCATCGAGTACGAGAGCCCGTAGGGCGCGCCGACGATGAGGGCCTGCTGGCCCACCTGCACCGTGTCGGAGTCGCCCATCTGCGCGACCCGCATGGCCTTGGTCACCCGCTCGAGCTGCAGGAGCGCGACATCGGCGGCCGCATCGGCTGAGAGGAGGGTCGCGCGCACGACCTCACCGCCGACACCCTCGACGGTGATCTCGTCCATGCCGTTGACGACGTGCGCGGCCGTCGCCACCTGGCCGTTGCTGGAGATCAGGACCCCGGACCCCGTCTCCCTGAAGCGGAAGATCCCCGTGGGGCCGACGTCGCGCCCCTTGCTCCGCACGACGACGACGGCCGGGCTCACCTTGCGGAAGAGATCGTCCAGGTTCTGGGCCCGGGCCGCGGGGGCGAAGGCGGGGAGCAGCGTGGCGGCCAGGATCACGGCGAGGAGTCTGCTGGTGAGCACCCTTGGCATCTCGACGCGCTGAAGAATCCGCCGAAAAGAACTCCAGGTCAAGTGGCTCTCGGGGTGGGTTAAGATCGCCCGGATGTCACTGCGCATAGAGGATTACGCGCTGATCGGCGACACGCATACGATCGCGCTGGTCGGCACCAACGGGTCCATCGACTGGCTCTGCCTGCCCCGTTTTGACGCCCCCGCGTGCTTCGCGTCGTTGCTCGGGACGGGCGAGCACGGATTCTGGGACGTGGCCCCTCGCGCCGAGGTGGCCCGGACCACGCGGCGCTACCGGGGTCCGACGCTCGTGCTCGAGACGGAGTTCGAGACCGCGGACGGCGCCGCGCGCGTCGTCGACTGCATGCCGCCGTGGAGGTCGCACTCGCGGATCGTGCGGGTGGTCGAGGGCGTGCGAGGCGAGGTGCCGATGAGGATGCGCTTCAAGCCCCGCTTCGACTATGGACGCAGCCGGCCCTGGGTGAGCCAGGACGGCGACGCGCTTCGCGTGGGCGCCGGTCCGGACGCGCTCGAGCTGCGCGGCGATGTGCCGCTTCGCGGCCACGACTTCGAGCACTCGGCCGAGTTCACGGTCGGCCCCGGCCTGCGCGTGAGCTTCCTGCTCACCTCGTATCCCTCGTGGGAGGCGCCCCCGGCACCCGTCGAGCCCGCCGCCGCGCTTGGCGAGACCGAGGCGTGGTGGCGGGAGTGGTCGGGCCGTTCCACCTACCGGGGCGGCTGGCCCGAGGAGGTGGGGCGCTCGCTGCTCACGCTCAAGGCGCTGACGTACGCGCCGACGGGCGGGATCGTGGCCGCCCCGACGACCTCGCTGCCGGAGTTCATCGGCGGGGTCCGGAACTGGGACTACCGCTTCTGCTGGCTGCGGGATGCCGTCTTCACGCTGGACGCGCTGATGTCGGCCGGTTACGTGGACGAGGCGGTCAGGTGGCGTGACTGGGTGCTGCGCGCGGTCGCGGGTGATCCCGAGGAGCTCCAGATCATGTACGGCCTCGGCGGAGAGCGCCGGCTCGACGAGTACGAGCTCGACTGGCTGCCCGGCTACGAGAACTCGCGTCCGGTCCGGGTCGGCAACGCCGCGTCCGGTCAGCGACAGCTGGACGTATATGGCGAGGTGATCGACACCGTGTCTCGGGCTCGGCAGCTCGGGATGCCGCCGGCACCCCAGGGATGGAGCGTGCAGCGGCGTGTCATCGAGTGGCTCGAGTCGCACTGGCGGGAGCCCGATGAAGGAATATGGGAGGTGCGCGGCCCGAAGCGGCACTTCGTGCACTCGAAGGTCATGGCCTGGGTGGCCGCCGACCGCACGATCCGGGCGATCGAGGAGCTGGGGCTCGACGGCCCGGTGGAACGCTTCCGGCAGATGCGCGCCGACATCCACGCGGAGGTGTGCCGCGAGGGCTACGACGCCGGCCGCAACACGTTCACGCAGTACTACGGCTCCAGGCAGCTCGATGCCGCACTGCTGCTGATCCCGCAGGTCGGATTCCTCCCGCCGTCCGATCCGCGCGTCGTCGGGACCGTCGAGGCCGTCCAGCGCGAGCTCGTCCGGGATGGCTTCGTGATGCGCTACATACCGGACGACCATGCGGCGGACGGGCTGCCGCCCGGCGAGGGCGCGTTCCTGGCGTGCAGCTTCTGGCTGGTCAACGCGCTGGCGCTGATCGGCCGCCGGCCGGAGGCCGAGGCTCTGTTCCGCCGGCTTCTGGCCGTGCAGAACGACGTCGGCCTGTTCGCCGAGGAATACGACCCGGGCCTCAAGCGCCTCGTGGGCAACTTCCCCCAGGCGTTCACGCACCTGGCGCTAATCTCGAGCGCCAAGGCCCTGTCCGCGCCCGGTTCCGTCTAGCGCCCGTTGATCATCGGCGCGTGTCCGCAGCCCGCGGCAGCGTGAGACGCAGGAGCAGGTAGCCGATCGCCCCCGCCAGCAGCGAGGCGGCGAGGACCCCGATCTTGGCCTGGCTGAGCGCCGGCCCCGCCTTGACGGCGAGCTCGCTCACGAAGAGCGACATGGTGAACCCGATGCCGGCGAGAAAACTCACGGCGCCCAGTGCGGGCCACCCGAGGTCGGGTGGGAGGCCGGCCAGCCCGGTCCGCACGGCCAGCCAGCTGAAGAGCATGATGCCGAGCGGCTTGCCGATCAGGAGGCCCAGGATCACGCCCACGCTGATCGGGCCCGTCACGACATCGAGCACGTGCCCGTCGATCGCGATCCCGGCGTTGAAGAGGGCGAAAAGCGGCAAGACCAGGTAGGCCTGCACCGGATGCAGGAGGCGCTCGAGGGTGAGCCCGGGCGGTCGGAGATCGGCGGCCGCCTCGTGCAGCTCGAGGACGGTGTCGAGCTGCCGCTCCTCGAGCAGAACGCTCTGCCGGGTCACGTCGCCCCGCTCGAGCTCGGGCAGACGGCTCCGGACGATCTCCACGAAGCGCTGCGGTCGGATCGGTGATTTCATCGGCACCATCAGGGCGACCAGGATCCCGGCCACGGTCGCGTGGAGGCCCGAGGCGAAGACGGCCAGCCACACCGCGAGCACCGGGATGAGCAGCACCAGCGGCTGCCGCACCCTCGCGCGGAGCAGAACGAAGAACCCGGCGAGAAAGACCGCGGCGTAGACCAGCGCGTCCAAGCGGATGGTCTCGGTGTAGAAGAGCGCGATGACGAGCACGGCGCCCAGGTCGTCGGCGATGGCGAGCGCGGTGAGGAAGACCTTCAGCGCCACCGGGGCCCGGGAGCCGAGCAGGGCCAGCACGCCCAGCGCGAACGCGATGTCGGTGGCCATCGGGATGCCCCACCCGCGGGCGCCCGGTCCGGTCGCGTTGAAGACGGCATAGATGGCGGCGGGCAGCAGCATGCCACCCACCGCCGCGGAGGCGGGGAGAACGGCGAGTCGCAACGAGGACAGGTGCCCGACGACGACCTCGCGCTTGATCTCCAGGCCGACCACGAAGAAGAAGAGGACCATGAGACCGTCGTTGACCCACTCGTGAAGCGAGAGTGCGAAGGACTGCGCGCCCCACGTCAGCCCGAGCTTCATGTGGAGCAGGTGGTCATAGCTCTCGCGCCACGGCGAGTTGGCCCAGGCGAGGGCGACGACCGTGCTGGCCAGGAGCAGGATGCTCCCGGTCACTTCCGCGTGGATGAACCGGGCGAAGACGCCCCAGACTGCCGGTCGCGGGGAGCTCACGCTCACGTCACTCGCCGCTCTGCTGGAGGAGCTTGGCGACGAGGCCCGTCCAGCCGGTCTGGTGGCTGGCGCCGAGCCCGGCGCCGGTGTCGCCGTGGAAGTACTCGTGGAAGGGGATCAGGCCGCGCCAGTGCGGGTCGCGCCACAAGGGCTCGGTGCCGCCGTGGACGGGGCAGCTCCCGTCCTCCCCGGGGAGGAAGATGCGCGAGAGCCGCCGCGACAGCTCCGCGGCGACCTGCGAGAGGCTCATCATCTGGTCGGAGCCCGTCGGGCACGCGATCTTGAAGTCGTCGCCGAAGAAGTGGTGGAACTTCTGGAGCGAGTCGATGAGGAGGAAATTGACGGGAAACCACACCGGCCCGCGCCAGTTCGAGTTGCCTCCGAAGAGGCTGGTGGAGGACTCCGCCGGATCGTAGCTCACCCGGTGATCCCGGCCGTCGACGTGCAGGACGTACGGGTGATCCTTGTGGTGGCGCGACAGGGCCCGGACGCCGTACGGCGAGAGGAACTCGGTTTCGTCCAGCATGAAGCGGAGGAGTCGGGGGAGCTGGGCCGTCGTGACGATCGAGGTGAGGAAGCGCTTTCCGCCGCCCGGCTTGTCGATCGCCGCGACGTGCTCGCGGAACTCGGGATTGTTGGCGCTGAACCATCGGGCCCGCCGCATGAAGCCCGGGAGGCGGTCGGTGTGCTCGCTGTCCCACGTCGCGACCGCGAAGAGGGGGATCAGGCCCACCAGCGAGCGCACCTTCAGGCGGTGCCGCTGCCCGTCCGGGAGCGCCAGGACGTCGTAGAAGAAGCCGTCCTCCTCGTCCCAGAGGTTCACGTCCTGTCCGCCCACGTGACACGTGGCGTACGCGATGTACACGAAGTGCTCGAGGAACTTGCTCGCGACGTCTTCGTAGGCCGGATCCTCGCGCGCGAGCTCGAGGGCCATCGCGAGCATGTTCAGGCAATACATGGCCATCCAGCTGGTGCCGTCGGACTGCTCGAGGAAGCCCCCGGTCGGCAGCGGCGCCGAGCGGTCGAAGACGCCGATGTTGTCCAGGCCCAGGAATCCGCCCTGGAAGACATTGCGCCCCGTCGGGTCCTTGCGGTTGACCCACCAGGTGAAGTTCAGGAGATGCTTGTGGAAGACCTTCTGGAGGAAGTCCCGGTCCGCCACGCCGCGGATCCGACGGTCGATCTTGTACACTCGCCAGGCCGCCCACGCCTGGACCGGGGGGTTGACGTCACCCAGCGCCCACTCGTAGGCGGGGCTCTGGCCGTTCGGGTGCATGTACCACTCGCGCAGGAACAGGATGAGCTGCGACTTGGCGAACTCGGGGTCCACGAGAGCGAGCGGGATGGTATGGAACGCGAGGTCCCACGTGGCGTACCACGGGAACTCCCATTTGTCCGGCATCGAGATGATGTCCTCGTTGTAGAGGTGGGTCCAGTCGCTGTTCCGTCCGGACCGGCGCTCCGGGGGAGGGGGCGGCTGGGTCGGATCGCCCGCCAGCCACCGCTTGACGTCGTAGTGGTAGAACTGCTTGCTCCAGAGCATGCCCCCGAGCGCCTGCCGCATGACGGAGCGCCCGTCGGCCGACAGGGTGGCCGGGATGACGAGGCCGTAGAACTCGTCCGCCTCCTCGAGGCGCGCCGCCATCGTCCGGTCGAATCCGCGCCCGAACGGCCCGCTGGGGGAGGTCGGGGCGGCGGCGCTCAGCCGGAGCCGGAGGGTCGCGTTCTGGCCGGGCTTGAGCGTCAGGTGGTAGTGCGCGGCGGCCTTGGTGCCCTCGCGCGCCGGGTTCACGGCCCCGGCCCGCCCCTCGACGACGTGGTCGTTGATCCCGTCCTTCGGGAAGCGGGTAGGCTCGGCGGCGCGGAAGAGACGCGCGACGTTGGTTTCATTCTCCACGAACAGGAGCTCGGGCGTCCCCTCGGCGAGAAGCCGGTAGTGCCCGAGCGTCGGGTGCTCCGCCGCGATCGCGGCCGCGCCCGAGACGCCCTCCGGCGCGCTCAGGCGGGGCTTGGGCGCGCCCACGTCCCAGTCCCAGGTGTTGCGGAACCAGAGGGTCGGCAGGAGGTGAACCTCCGCGTCCTCGGGGCCCCGGTTGACCGCGGTGATGCGCACCAGGATATCGTCGGCCCCGGCCTTCGCGTACTCGACGGTGACGTCGAAGTAACGGCTCTCGGCGAAGACCCCGGTGTCGACCAGCTCGAACTCGGGCTCGTTCCGACCGCGCCGGGCATTCTCCTGGACGAGGCGGGCGTACGGGAAGGCCGCGTGAGGGTACTTGTAGAGGAACTTCATGTACGAGTGCGTGGGCGTGGAATCGAGGTAAAAGTAGTACTCCTTCACGTCCTCGCCGTGGTTGCCCTCCGGCCCGCTCAGCCCGAAGGCACGCTCCTTGAGGATGGGGTCGCGCCCATTCCACAATGCCAGCGCGAAGCAGAGCCGCTGGTGGTTGTCCGAGATGCCCCCCAGCCCGTCCTCCCCCCAGCGATAGGCGCGCGAGCGCGCGTGATCGTGCGGGAAGTACTCCCAGGCGTTGCCGTCCGCGCTGTAGTCCTCGCGGACCGTGCCCCACTGACGCTCGGAGAGGTAGGGGCCCCAGCGCCGCCAGTGCGCGGTGCGGGCCTCCGCTTCGAGCAACCGCCGCTGCTCGGCGAGCATCTCTATGCGGAGGCCCGGTTCAGGCCGTCCAGCGCCGCGACCTTGTAGGCTTCGGCCAGGGTCGGATAGTTGAAGACTGTGTCCCGGATCGTCTCGAGGGTGCCGCCGGTGCTCATGATCACCTGGCCGATGGAGACCAGCTCGCACGCGCTCTCGCCGATGAGATGCACGCCGAGCAGGCGCAGGCTGCCCGGGTCGAAGACGATCTTGAGCAGGCCCGTCCGGTCCCCGATGATCTGGGCCCGGGCGAGCTCGTCGAAGCGCGATCGCCCGACCATGTACGCCCGGCCCGCCGCGGCCAGCTCGTGCTCGGTCTGGCCGACCGTGGAGATCTCGGGGATCGTGTAGATGCCGTACGGCTGGAGTCCGGTCGGCAGCGACGCGGGCTGGCCGAACATGTGGCAGGCGGCCACTCGTCCCTGCTCCATCGAGACGGAGGCGAGGGCCGGGAAGCCCACCACATCGCCGGCCGCGTAGATGTGCGGGATGCGCGTCTGGAGCTGGCCGTTGACCTCGAGCCGGCCGCGCCGGCCCGCCGTCAGCCCGCTCGCGGCCAGGTTCAACCGATCGGTGTTGGGCTGGCGGCCGGCCGCGTAGAGCATGGCCTCGGCTTCCAGCGTCTCGCCCGACGCGAGGTCCACCTTCACGCCCTCGGCCCGGCTCCCCCGGACGGCGGTGACCTCCTGGCCCAGCTTGAACACCATGCCGGCCTGCCGCAGGTGATCGAGCAGGTGGCCGAGGATCTCGCGGTCCACGAATTCCAGGAGCTCGGCGCGCGCGTCCACCAGCGTCACCGCGATTCCCATCGCGGCCAGCATCGAGGCGTACTCGAGCCCGATCACGCCGCCGCCGATGACGACGACCGAGCCGGGGAGGACGCCTTCGGTGGTCTCCCAGATCTGGTCGGCGTCGCGGATGCCGAGGTGGTCGAACGGGACGTCCTCCCGCCGCGCGGGTCGCGTGCCGCAGGCGATGAGGACGTGGTCCGCCTCGAGCCGTCCGGGTGGCGGCCCGTCTTCCCGTTCCACCTCGAGGGTGTGCGGATCGACGAAGCGCGCCAGGCCGTCGACGAAGTCGATGCTGTTCCGCCGGATCTGGTCGCGCACCACCTCCTGCTGTCTAGCGACCACCTGGTCTACCCTCAGGCGAAGGTCCTCGATGCGGATCTGGTGCTTGAGCGCGTAGTCAGGCCCGTAGAAGCTCCGCACGCGCCGTCCGCTGAGATAGAGGATCGCCTCGCGCAGGGTCTTGCTGGGGATGGTCCCGGTGTGCAGGCACACGCCACCGAGCGCGGCCTGCCGGTCGATGATCGCGACGCGCTTGCCGAGCTTGGCGGCGGCGATGGCGCCCCGCTGGCCGGCGGGACCGGAGCCGATCACGACCAGATCGTAGCGCTCGCTCATCCGCGGACTTCGAGGATCAGAGGCGGGGCGGATCCGCGCTGCTCATTCCTTCCATCCGCCGCCCAGCGCCTTGTAGAGCCGGACGACGGCGAGCAGCTCGTCGCGCTGATTCCGGACCAGCCTCAGCTCGGCGTCGAAGAGCTGGCGCTCGGAGTCGAGGACCTCCAGGTACGGCGACACCCCGCCCGTGTAGCGCATGTTCGACAGCCGCGTCGCGTCGCCGGCGGCGATGGCCAGTAGCTCCTGCTGGACCCGGGACTCGCGGCGCTTGCGGAATTCCACGAGCGAGTCGGACACGTCGCGGAAGGCCCCGAGCACCACCTGCTGGTACTGGAACATCGGCCGCCTGGGCCTGCGCCTCGGCGGACTTGACCCCGGCCGAGACGCGGCCCGAGTTGAAGATCGGGACCGTGAACGACGGGAGGGCCGAGAAGATGCCTTGCGGGCCGAACATCCGGCCATCCACCATGATGCCGCCGGCCCCCACGGCGCCGCGTCAGGAACACGCGCGGGAAGTAGTCGGACTTGGCGACCCCGATGCGCGCCGTGGCCGCGGCGAGCTGCTCCTCGACCTGGCGAACGTCGGGTCGCCGCTCGAGCAGGGTCGAGGGCAGACCGGCGGGGACTGCGGGCACGGTGATCTGCTCGCCGAGGGGGCGGCCGCGCGGTATGGGCCCCGGGGGCCGCCCCAGGAGCACGCTGATCACGTTCTCCGTCTGCTCGATCTGGCGCTCGATGTCCGGGATCGCCTCGGCCGCGGTGGCCACCAGGATCTCCGACTGCCGCACGTCCAGCATGCCCGCCACGCCGCCGGCCTCGCGCAGCTTGACCAGGTCCAGCGACGCCGTTCGCGAGTCGAGCGTCCGGCGGGAGATCTCGAGCTCCTCGTCCAGCGACCGGAGCTGGAAGTAGGCCGAGCCCACGTCGGAGACCAACGTGTTGATCACGAACCGCCGGGACTCTTCGCTGGCGAGCAGCTCGGCCCGCGCCGCCTCCGACCCGCGGCGGTACCGGCCCCAGAGGTCGAGCTCGAAGAACAAGTCGAGCCCCCCGACCGGGGCCAAGGTCTCCTTTATCTGGAAGGGAGCGAGCGTTCCCTCGACCCGCTGGTACTGGGCGCTGGCGGAGCCCGCCGCTTCCGGGAACTGGAACGAGCGGGCGATCGTGACCTGGGCGCGCGCGTCGAGGATGCGGGCGGCCGCGATGCGCACGTCGTAGTTCTGGGCGAGCGCGGTGCGGATGAGCGACTGCAGGGCCTCGTCCGGGAAGATCTCCCACCAGGTGAGATCGGCGAGTGACTGCCCGCTCGCGGGCACGATGGCGCCGCGGAAGTCAGGGGGCGTGTCCACCGTGGGCCGGCGATAGTCGGGCCCCACGGTACAGCGCGGCCAGGAGGAGGGCCGCCGCCGGTATCAGCGCCGCGCGTCTCACGGATGCCCCTGCTCGCCCAGCGCCACGCCGGTGTGCGGCGCGGGCGCCGGCGCGGGGCGCTTTGTCTTGGACCGCCCCAGCCCCTCGACGAAGGCGAAGTTGCCGGGGATGAGGAACACCCCGAGCGCGGTCGCCACCAGCATGCCCCAGAACACCGCGGTGCCCATGACGTTCTGGGCGCCCGGAGCCCGCGCCGCTCGCGAGCATCAAGCGGCACCACGCCCAGGATGAAGGCGAAGGCCGTCATCAGGATGGGCCGGAAGCGCAGCCGCGCGGACTCGATCGCCGCCTCCTGGGCCGAGGCGCCCGCGTCGTGCTTGGCCTTCGCGAACTCGACGATGAGGATCGCGTTCTTGGCCGCGAGGCCGATGAGCATGATGAGGCCGACCTGGACGTACACGTTGTTGTCGTAGCCCATCAGCCAGACCCCGAAGAAGGCGCCGAGGGCGACCAGCGGAGAGCCGAGCAGCACCGCCCAGGGCAGGCGCCAGCTCTCGTACATGGCGGCGAGCAGGAGGAACACGAACACGATGGCGAGGACGAAGATCGGCCCCGCGGGCGGCGCCACCTTCTCCTGATAGGACAGGCCGGAGTAGGCGAAGCCCATCTCCTTCGGCATGGTCTGCGCGAAGACCTCCTCGAGAGCGGCCAGCGCCTGTCCGGACGTGTAGCCGCGCGCCGGGGCCCCGCTGATCTCGACGGAGCGGAACAGGTTGAAGCGCGTGGTGATCTCGCTGCCCGCCTCCGACGAGATGGTCACGAGCGTCGAGAGGGGGATCATGGTTCCGCTCGCGCTGCGGACGTAGATGTCGCCGATGTCGCGAGGCTTGCGACGGTAGTCGGCCTCCGCCTGCACGTACACCCGGAAGAGCCGCCCGAACCGGTTGAAGTCGTTCACGTAGGTCCCGCCCATGGCCGCCGACATCGCCTGGAACACCTCGTTGACGGGGACACCGAGCGAGCGCGCCTTCTCCCGGTCGAGCTCGACCTTGACCTGAGGGTAGTTCGGGTCGAACGAGGTGAAGAGGTTGCCGAGCTCGGGCCGCTGGCGGGCGGCGGCCAGGAACTTGCCGATCTCGGCCCCGAGCTGTTGCACCGAGAGCGTGCCGCTCCGGTCCTGGAGCAGCATCTTGAAGCCCGCCGAGGCGCCGAACCCCGAGATCGTCGGAATGTTGAAGGGGAAGATGATCGCCTCGGGAATCTTCGAGAAGTCTCGCTGCAGGCTGGCCATGACCCCCTTGACGTGGAGGTCGGGGCCGTGACGCTCGCCCCAGGGCTTGAGGCGGACGAAGAGGGTCCCGAAGTTAGGCTGGAAGGTGTTGGTGACGAGCCCGAAGCCACCGATCGTCGAGAACGAGTCGACCCCCGGGGTCTTCGCCACGATCTGCTCGACCTGGGTCAGCACCGCGCCCGTCCGCTCGAGGGACGCCCCGGGCGGGAGCTGGATGTTGACCCCCATGATGCCCTGGTCCTCGTCCGGGATGAACCCCGCCGGCAGCGCGCGGCCGAAGAGGCCCGCGCCCACCGCCACCACCGCGACGAGCACGATCGTCAGTACCGCGCGTCGAACGAGCAGCCGCGTGACGTGGATGTAGCCGTTGGTCGCCCGATCGAACCCGCGATTGAACAATCCGAAGAACTTCCCGAGCGGGCCCCTCATCGGCCCGTGGGCAGGCTTGAGCAGCATCACCGAGAGCGCCGGCGCGAGCGAGAGCGCGCTGAAGGCCGACAGCAGCACCGAGATGGCGATGGTCAGGGCGAACTGCTGGTACATCTGGCCGGTGAGGCCGCCCAGGAACGCGACCGGGACGAACACGGCCGAGAGGATGAGGGCGATGCCGATGACCGGAGCCGACACCTCCTTCATGGCCTGGACGGTTGCCTCCCGCGGGGCCAGGCCGTGCTCGATATGGTGCATCACCGCCTCGACCACGACGATGGCGTCGTCGACGACGATGCCGATGGCGAGCACGAGGCCGAACATCGACAGCGTGTTCACCGAGAAGCCCAGCAGGGGGAAGAACAGGAAGGTGCCGATGAGCGAGACGGGCACGGTGAGGAGAGGGATGATCGTCGCCCGCACGCTCTGCAGGAAGATGAACACGACGAGGGTCACGAGGATGATCGCCTCGACGAACGTGTGGATGATCCCCTCGATCGACGCCTTGACGGCGGGAGTCGTGTCGTAGACGATCTTGTAGTCCATGTCCGGCGGGAAGAGACCCTTCGCCCGCTCCATCGTGTCGTAGATCGCCTGAGATGCCTGGAGCTGGTTGGCCCCCGGCAGCAGGTAGATCGCCATCGCCCCGGCGGGCTTGCCGTCGAGGCGTCCGAACGAGTTGTAGTCCTGGGAGCCGAGCTCGGCACGGCCCACGTCCCGGACGCGGACCTGGGCGGCGGCCTCCGTGCCCCGAATGATGATGTTCTCGAACTCCGAGGGCAGGGTGAGCCGGCCGGGAGCGGACACGGTGTAGGTGAACTGCTGGTCCTTGGGCGAGGGCGCTGCGCCGATCCGGCCCGCCGGAGCCTGGAGGTTCTGCTCCTTGATCGAGGAGATGACGTCTGCCGGCGTCAACCCCAGCTTGGCCAGCCTGTCGGGCTTGAGCCAGATGCGCATGCCGTAGTCGGTGCCGCCGAACAGGTCCACCTGGGCGATGCCGGGGATGCGCAGGAGCTGGTCCCGCAGGTTGATCCCGCAGTAGTTGATCAGGTAGTTCGCGTCGTAGGCCCCTTTGGGCGAGTAGACCGAGATGAGCATCAGGATGCTCGGGCTCTGCTTCTTCACGGTCACGCCCTGGGCGTTCACTTCCTGCGGCAGGCGCGCCTGGGCCGACGTGACGCGGTTCTGGGTGAGCACGTTGGCCTTGTCCTGATCGACGCCCACCGTGAAGCTGACGTCCAGCAGCATGCGGCCGTCGCTCGTGTTGGACGATTGCATGTAGATCATCGACTCCACGCCGTTGACTTCCTGCTCGACCGGCGTGGCCACCGACTGCTCCACCGCGACCGCCGAGGCGCCCGGATACGTGGCCGTGACGCGGATCGTGGGCGGGGCGAGGAAGGGATACTGCTCGATGCTGAGCCCGGTGAGCGCGAAGCCCCCGAGCAGGACGGTCATGATCGCGATGACGATCGCGACGATCGGGCGATTGATGAAGAACTGGGCCAAGGGCTACCCTCCGCTCTTCGGCTTGGCGGCCGGCGGCGCGGGGGTCGGCGCCGGTGCCGGTGTCGGCGCGGGCGCAGGCGCGGAGCCGGCGGCCGCCTTGAGCTCGGCCTTGACCTGCATGCCGGGCCGCACCTTCTGGACTCCATCCACGATGACCCGCTCGCCGGCCTTGAGCCCGGACGTCACGATGTAGAGCTCCCCGATGCGCTCATCGAGGGTCACGGGCCGAAGCGCCACCTTGTCGCCGTCTTCCACGACCAGCACCGTCTTGGACCCCTGCTGCTCCTGCACGGCGAGCTGCGGGACGAGCACCGCATCCGTCCGCTCGTCGACCACTCCGCGTATGCGGGCGAACTGTCCCGGCCGGAGCAGCCTGCTCGGGTTGGGGAACTCGGCCTGCACGCCGATGGTGCCGCTCTTCTGGTCGAGCGCCCGGTCCACGAAGACCAGGCGCCCCTTCTGCGGGAAGCGGCTGTCGTCGGCCAGGAACAGCTCGAGCTGGGCGGCGTCCCGGCTCTGCACCCGCCCCTGGGGGTCGACGCGAACGCGCGGGGCGAGCCGGAGGTAGTCCGCCTCGGCGACCGCGAACTCGACGTAGATCGGGTCCAGGGCGGAGACCGTGGCCAGGAGCGTGGGCTCGCTCTTGCCGACCAGGTTGCCCCGGTCCACCTTGATCTTCCCGATCATCCCGCTGATGGGAGCCCGCACCGTCGTGTAACCGAGGTTCAGATCCGCCTGGGTCACGGACGCCCGTGCCGACAGAATCGCCGCTTCGGAAAGCTGGACCTGGGTACGCTGGACGAGCACCGCGTCCCTGAGGGCGGCTTCCCCGACCTCGACCGCGGCCAGGGCCACCTTCTCCTGGGCCTGAGATGTGTCGAGGTCCTGCTGCGGGATGGCCCGAGCCTCGGCCAGCGGCTTATACCGGGCGACGTCCTTCTGCGCCTTGCCGAGATCGGCCTTACGCTCGTCGAGCTGAGCGCGCGCGCGATCCACCACGGACGTGTCCCGGGCCCGCGTGAGGTCGGCCTGCGCCTTGGCGAGCTGGGCCTTTGCTGTTTCCAGCGAGGCCGTGTACTCCTCGCGCTGGATGGTGAACAGGGGCTGTCCCTGCTTGACCTCGCTGCCTTCCTTGAACAGCACCTCCTCGAGCATGCCCGCGACGCGGGCCCTCACCTCGACGGTCGGGATGGCCTCGGTCCGGGCCGTGAAGTCGCGCACGATGGGCACCGTGCGCTGCACGACCTCGACCACGATCACGCTGGGCGGGGCCGCCGCGACTTCCTTGCTCTTGGCCTTGTCGCACCCCGCGGTCAGGGCCAGCAAGCCCATGCCGCCGAGCCACAAGCCGAGCGACCGTCGCCGCCAGAACGTCGATTGCAGGTCGAACATCATCGTGCGCCTCCTCTGCCGGGGTACCGGTACCCAGTCACCAGCTTTCAGAATCTAAGCAACTTCCAGGCAGGATGCCTATAGCACCAAGGTGTCATGCGTGCCGTCGGCGGATCATAGCAGATATGCGTTGCCATCCCGAGCGTGACTCACCGCTGGGGCAATATTCAACGCGCGGATGGCGGAGCGGTATAGGACTTTGGTCTCATGCGCCGTGAGACGAAGGGACGATGGCGGATCGCCCCGACCCGACGTTTACACTCTCGCGCGTCCAGCCCACCAGGGAAGAGAGGAACTCACGTCATGCGCGCCGAGGTGCTACGAGCCGACCGTGTCCTCATGCGAGCCTCGCGAGCCGCCATGCAGGTTGGCGGGAGCGTGTGTCCTGCTGACGATGGCGGGCTGCGCCCAGAATGGGGGTGAGCCCGGCGATGGGTGTCCCTCCGATGGCAGCCACCCCGCCCCTGCCGGCCTCCTCGGCGCCGCACAGACCTTCGTCTATCCCGAGAAAGGTCAGTCTGGGCAGCGGCAGGAGTTCGATCGGGGTCAGTGCTATAGCTGGGCCGTTCAGCAGAGCGGATTCGATTCCGCAAATCCCCCGCCGCCCACGGCACCGCCGCCCATGCAGGCGGCTCCCCAGGATGGGCTGCTCCGGGGGGCCTTCGGCGGCGCGGCCCTCGGCGCGGTCGGCGGCGCCATCGGCGGGGACGCCGGCAAGGGGGCCGCCATCGGGGCCGCGGTCGGCGGTCTCTTCGGGCTCATGCGGCGGGCGGAGCAGGTCGAGCAGGATCGGCAGCAACAGGCGAGTTACGCGTCGCAGCAGCAGAACACCCTCGATCAGGGGCGGGCCAACTACAATCGCGCGTTCGGCGTGTGCATGACGGGGCGTGGCTACTCGGTAAGCTGAGCCTGCGCTGAGCCGGGGGCTCCATAGGACCAAAGTCTTATGGCTTTTCCACCGGACCCGCAGCAGAATCGCGCGACGGGTCTGTCGACGGGAAAGGAGTCCCCATGTCAGTTCAATGGTTTGCGAGCGATGCCATGGCCTTCGTCCGGTGAGCGCGCGTTTGATCAACCGGATCCTTGCCTGCGTGGTCGCACTGACCCTGGCGGTGCCACCCCTGCTACCTGCCCAGACGGCTCCGCCCGCACCGCCCCTGGCTGCCCCGGCTCCCGCGCCGTTCAAGGCCGAGGAGCTCGACCAGATCGCCGCCCCGATCGCGCTGTACCCTGATCCGCTGGTGGCGCAGGTCCTGATGGCCTCGACCTACCCGCTCGAGATCGTCCAGGCCGCGCGGTTCATGAAGGACAACCCGAGCCTGACCGGCGATCCGCTCGCCCAGGCGCTCCAGGAACAGACCTGGGACGACAGCGTGAAGTCGCTCACCACCTTCCCGCAGGTTCTCGGCATGATGGACAGCAAGCTCGACTGGACCCAGAAGCTCGGGGACGCCTTTCTGGCGCAGCAGAAGGAGCTGATGGACGCGATCCAGCGCCTGCGGGCGAAGGCGCAGGCCTCGGGGAATCTCAAGACCACCGCGGAGCAGACCGTCACGGTCGAGCCGGCCGCCGCGGCGGCCCCGGCGCCGCCGCCTCCGCCTGTTGCGGGTCAGCCCGCGCCGGCGCCCCAGCAGGTGATCGTCGAGCAGGCGCCGCCGACGGTCATCACGATCGTGCCCACGAACCCTCAGGTCGTCTACGTCCCGACGTACAATCCGACCGTCGTCTACGGCGCCTGGCCCTACCCGGCGTACCCGCCGTACGCGTACTACCCGCCGGGCTACGTGGCCGGCGTGGGCCTGTTCTCCTTCGCGGCCGGCGTCGCGGTGGGCGGCGCCCTGTGGGGTAACTGCAACTGGGGAAGCGGAGACGTGAACATCAACAACAATCAGTACAACAGCTTCTCGAACAACGTGAACAAGACCGACATCGCGAACAAGCGCACCGAGCGGCAGGGCAACCGAGAGAACTTTCAGCACAACCCGGAGAATCGGCGCGGGGCCCAGTATCGCGACTCGGCGACCCAGCAGAAATATAACCGGGGCGGCAATCCCCAGGCGACTCAGTCGCGCGAGAACTTCCGCGGGCGGGCCGAGCAGGGCCGCCAGGATATCTCGCGTGGTGGCGGCGCTTCGGGTTTTCAGCCTTCGGCTCAGCCGCGACAGCAAGGCGGCCAGCGGGGAGACGGGCCCGGCGGTGGAAGTGGCGTCGGCCAGCGGCAGGCCGGTGCGGGCCAGCAGCCCGCCCGCGGGGCGGAGAGCGGAGGCGGGAGCGCCTTCCAGGGCATGGGCGAGGGGCGCGAGGCGCAGGCCTCCAGCAACCGAGGGCAATCGAGTCGCCAGAGCAGCATGAGCGCGGGGGGTGGATCGAGTCGCCAGAGCATGAGCTCGGGGAGTGGGTCGCGTGCTCAGACCAGACCGAGCGGCGCCTCGAGCGGGGGGTCCCGCGGTGGCGGCGGTGGTCGTGGAGGCGGCCGCCGATGAGAGCGCTAGGACGGCTCGTTGCGCTGCTGCTCGCCCTGATCCTGATGTCCGCGCCGGAGCCGCGACTCTTCGCGGCCGATGGTCAGCAGCGCCGGTTCGCCTCGCTGGAGCAGGCGACGACGGCGCTGGTCGATGCGATCAAGGCCGGCGATAAGAAGACGCTGCTCGCGATCCTGGGGCCGGAGGGGCTGCCGCTGGTCGACTCGGGCGACCCGGTCGCCGACCGCAACACCGGGCAACGGTTCGCCGCCGAGTATGACAAGGCCCATCGCCTCGAGGGCGGCGGCGGGAAGGTGGTCCTCTTCGTGGGCCCGGACGATTTCCCGTTCCCGATTCCCCTGGTGCCGGAGGGCCCGGTCTGGCGCTTCGACACGAAGGCGGGGAAGGAGGAGATCGTCAACCGCCGCATCGGACGAAACGAGCTCCACGCGATCCAGGTGTCCCTGGCTTACGCCGACGCGCAGCGCGAGTACTACTCGGATGATCGAAATGCCGACGGCCTGCGCGAGTACGCCCAGCACTTCGGGAGCTCGCCCGGTAAGCGGGACGGCCTGTTCTGGGAGACGAAGGCCGGGGAGGCGCCGAGCCCGCTCGGGCCACTGGTGGTACAGGCTCGGAGCGAGGGCTATGGAAGGCAGGGCCGAATCGCGCCGGTTCCCTACCAGGGCTACTTCTACCGCATCCTCACCGCTCAGGGCCCCGACGCCCCGGGCGGGGCCTACGACTACGTGGCCCACGGGCGCATGATCGGCGGATTCGCCTTGGTGGCCTTCCCGGCCCAGTATGGTATCTCCGGAGTGATGACCTTCATCGTCAACCACGACGGCGTCGTCTACCAGAAGGACCTGGGTCCGAACACCGCGGCCATCGCGCGCGGCATCAAGCTCTTCAACCCCGACGGGAGCTGGAAGAAAACATGAGGGACACGATGATCCGATCGCTTCGCTCGCTGACGCTGCTCCTGACGATCGCCATGCTGGCCGGTCCCGCGCTGGCCCAGCCGGACGGGACGCTGAAGAAGATCAAGCAGGGCAACACCATCTCGCTCGGCTATCGGGAATCTTCGCGCCCGTTCTCCTTCGTGGGCGACGACGGCAAGCCGGCCGGGTACTCGGTGGATCTCTGCACGCGCGTCGCGGCCAGCGTGGGCAAGGAGCTCGCCCTGCCGGGCCTCCAGGTCAAGTGGGTCAAGGTCACGGTGGAGAACCGGATGCAGGCGGTCGCCAACGGCACGATCGATCTCGAGTGCGGGTCCACGACGGCCGCCCTGTCCCGACAGGAGCAAGTGGACTTCAGCAACCTGACCTTTGCCGACGGCGGGAGCCTGCTCGTCACGGACTCCTCGATGATTCGCGGCGTGTCCACGCTCGGGGGCAAGCGCATCGCGATCATCCCGGGCACCACGACGGAGAAGAGCCTGGCCGCCGCGCTCAAGAAGCACACCGTGAGCGCGACCATGGTCACGGTGAAGGACCACGCCGCCGGGGTGGCGGCGCTGGATGCCGGCACCGCCGACGCCTATGCCTCCGACCGGGTCATCCTGATCGGGATCGGCCGGACATCCAAGGACCCCGCCAAGCTCTCGCTCGTCGACGACTACTTCTCCTACGAGCCGTACGGTCTGATGCTCCGGCGGGGCGACTCGGCGTTCCGGCTCTCGGTGAATCGCGCGCTGGCCCAGACGTACCGCTCGGGCGAGGTGGTGCCGATCTTCGAGAAGTGGTTCGGATCCATGACCACCGCGGGCCCCCTCATCGCGGCCATGTACCTGCTCAACGGACTGCCCGAGTAGCGCGAGATCGCGGGATGAAGAGCGCCTGGAAGGTCTTGCTCGGCCTGGCCGTGCTGGCCGCGCCGGGCGCGGCGAGCGCGCAGCCGGTCGATGTGCCGCCCACCTGGGGCGGGGACTTCTGGGACCGCCCCCGGCTGACCGGTAGCTGGTGGGGACTGCGCGACGAGCTCGGCAAGAAGGGCGTGGTGCTCGACGCGGACCTGCTCCTGACCCCGCAGGGTGTGCTGACCGGCGGCCGGGACACCGGCTGGGAGTTCTGGGGTAACGCCGACTACACGCTCAATATCGACACCGGCAAGCTGGGCCTCTGGCCGGGCGGGTTCTTCAAGTTCTACGGCGACAGCAGCTTCGGGGACAGCGTGGATGGAAACACCGGCGCCATCGTGCCCGTGAACACCTTCCTGCTGTTCCCCAAGGATAGCCAGCCCAGCTCCGCGCTCCTGCACGCGACGTTCACCAGTTTCTCAGCACCAAGTTCGGCGTGTTCGCGGGCAAGGTCTTCACGCTCGATGGCTTCAAGGGCGAGTTTGCCGGCGACATCCGCAACCAGTTCATGAACACCGCGTTCGCCTTTCCCACGGCCCTCATCCTGGTGCCGATCTCGGCGTACGGCGGGGGTGTCGTCGCCCTGCCGTGGGAAGGTGTCGTGCTTTCGGCGATGGCGCTCGATCCGAGCGGCACGCCGACGAACAACGACATCTCCGAGGCGTTCGACGACGGCGCGGCCGTTGTCGCCAGCGGCCAGGTGACCATCAAGCCGTTCGGGCTCGTCGGCCATCAGACGGTGGGAGGCTTCTGGAGCAACAAGAGCCGCCTCTCGCTCATCCAGGATCCGTCCAATATCGCGCGGCATCTGGCCGAGGAGAGGTTCCCTCGGCTCGGAGATCCAGGCCCGATCCTCCGGCGGATCCTCGAGCGGTTCTTCCCGCAGCTGCTCACCCCGGCCCGACCCGCCAACCGCGAGGACAGCACCTGGACCGTGTTCTACGGATTCGACCAGTACTTCTGGCACCCGGGAGGGGATCAGAAGCGCGGGATCGGGATGTTCTTCAATTTCGGCGCCTCGGACGGCGACGCGAACCCGATCAAGTACAGCTACATGGCCGGGATCGGCGGCAAGGGGGTTGTCCCGGGGCGTCCGCACGACACCTTCGGGGTCGGGTGGGCGCGCACCCAGTTCAGCGACAATTTCGTGCCGTTCCTGCGCCAGCAGCTCGACCTCGGCTTCGACCACGAGGACGCGGTCGAGATGTTCTACAACGCCTCGCTCACGCGGTGGCTCAACATGAGCCTCGACCTGCAGGTGATCGATCCCGGGCTCAAGAAGACGCTGGGCTCGAGCGGGGGGCTCAAGAACGTGGACACCGTCGTGGTGGGCGGGGCGCGCATGTACATCCGGTTCTGAGGGACGGAGCCGTGCGCCTGCGCGCCCTGGTGTGGGTCGGGCGAATCCTGCTGGGGCTGATGTGTGCGTGCCTGCTCGGCTGGATAGCGCTCGCCCTGTACTTCGACCTGGCCCCAGGGCCGACCTGGCTCCGCGGCGGGCTCGCGTTGCTCGTGCCGGTGGCGGCCCTGGTGGCCCTCGTGCTGGTGCGCCCGCGCCGGTGGGTGCTCGCCGGGATCGGGGCCGCCTTCGTCGTGGTCCTCATCGCGTGGTTCGCGATCCCACCGTCGAACACCCGTGAGTGGCAGCCCGACGTGGCAACGCTGCCCTACGCGGAGATCCGCGGGGATCGCGTCATCGTGCACAACGTCCGCAATGCGGAGTATCGCAGCGAGACCGACTACACCGTACGCCTCGAGGACCGCGAGCTGGACCTCTTGAAGCTCCGCTCGCTGGACCTCTTCCTGGTCTACTGGGGATCGCCCCACATCGCCCACACCATCATGAGCTGGGGGTTCGAGGGCGACCAGTACCTGGCCGTCTCCATCGAGACGCGCAAGGAGAAGGGCGAGTCGTATTCGGCCCTGCGGGGCTTCTTCCGCCAGTACGAGCTGTCCTACGTGGTCGCCGACGAGCGCGACGTGGTGCGCCTCCGCACCAACTACCGCGGCGAGGACGTCTACGTCTACCGGCTCGATGTGACGCCGGCCAACGCCCGGCTCCTGCTGCTCCGGTACCTCCAGGCGGTCAACGACCTGCGGGATCGGGCGGAGTGGTACAACGCCTTGACCGACAACTGCACCACCGCGATCCAGCGTCTCGCCGCCTCGGACGCCCAGCGGTCCTGGTGGAGCTGGAAGCTCTTCCTGAACGGCCACCTCGACGAACTGGGCTACGACATCGGTGCTTTCGATCGCTCGCTGGCATTCCCGGCCTTCCGGGAGAAGAGCCGCGTCAACGACCGGGCCAAGGCGGCCGACGCCGACCCGCAGTTCTCCGCGCGCATCCGCGAGGGCCTTCCGCGGATGGCGCGGTGAGCGCCGGTCAGCGCTCCTTGGTCAGGAACTCGTCGCGCCGGTTCGTCGCCCAGCAGGTCTCGGTCTTCTCCTGGCAGAGGGGCCGCTCCTCGCCGTAGGAGATCAGGGTGATGCGATCCGCCGCGATCCCCTGCGCCACGAGGTAGTTCTGCGCGGCCCGGGCCCGCCGGTCACCCAGGGCCAGGTTGTACTCGTTGGTCCCGCGCTCGTCGCAGTGCCCTTCGATCAGCACGAGCTGGTTCGGGTTCGCCTTGAGCCAGACAGCGCTCGCGTCGAGCGTCTTGGCGTCGGCGGGACGAATCACCGCCTGGTCGAAGGCGAAGTTGATCCGCTTGAGCGCGCTATTGGGCATGTACTCCTTCGGCGGAGCCGGGGGCGGGGTCGGAGCCGGCGTCGGCGGCGCGGCCGGAGCCGCGACGACCGGCGGCGGAGTCGGGGCCGCCGGTGCGGGTGCCGGGGGCGGAGTCGGGGCCGGAGCGACCGGCGGCGGCGCCGAGGCGACGGGAACCATCGGACGCTTCGGGCATCCGGTGAGCATCAAGGCCAGCCCGATGGTCGGCACGATGACGGCGAACGCTCTGAGTCGCATGAGAGGTCTCCTCTGGCCGGCCTAGTTCTGGAAGATCTGGTCGGGATTGACCGTGATCGCCTTGCCCCACCAGGTCTCGCTCCGCGCCGCATCGACGTCCAGTCGCGTCACCCGTGGGTTCGAGCCGTCCTTGTTGTTTCGCAGGGAGAAGATCCCGTGCTGGCCGGATGCGAAGTGGGTCCTGTGCGAGCGCCACTCCGACCATTCCTCCGACGTCGCGCACGCTCCCGTGAACAGCGCCACTCCAAGCAACAGCATCGTTCCACCGGCTACCGCGCGCATGGCATATCCTCCGCATTCAAGTTGGAACAATCGCCATCGAAGCCTACGCGACTGGGGGTGGGGGGCAATGGGACCAAGGTCTTATTGTCCATGGCCCTCCCGCACCGTAGAGAGACAGACAGGATCATGAGGTCGGGGGAAGCACCGGGCGGTACCACCAGGCTCCACGCGCTCTGGTTGGGAGCACTAGCCCTTGTGCTCGCGCTGGCGAGTCCGGCGCTCGCCCAGGGCCGGGCGGCAGACCCGCCCCGCACGAGCGGCGCCGCGGCGCCCCTCACCTCGATCCCCGTCGCCGAGGTCGCGCGTCAGGCCGGGGACGTCGGCGAGTTCCTGCGCGCGGTGGACGCGACGCTGGCGCCGAGCGCGCGCATCGAGAGCATCGAGGCCGAGCTTCCCACGCTCAGCGAGCGCATCGCCGTCGACCGCGATCAGACCCGGAAGGCCCTGGACGAGCGGCCCAGCCTGGGCAAGCTCGACAGCCTGATCGAGACGTGGGAGGCCGCCCGGCTCTCCATTGCCGCCTGGGTCGAGACCCTCACCGCCCAGGCGATCCAGCTCGACGAGCAGCGCGCCCGGCTCGGGCGTCTCGAGGAGACGTGGAACCTCACGCGCCGGAGCGTCCGCGACACGACGCCCGGGCCCACCCTCGAGCGCATCGACACCGTGCTCGCCGCCATCGAGACGGCGCGAAAGCGCGTCGAGACCGCCCGCGCCGCCATGCTGGTCCTTCAGGATCGCGTCGCACGCGAGCTGTCGCGCTGCGAGGACGCGCTCGTCGAGCTGGGCCGGGCCCGCCGGCGGGCCGCGGGCGACCTGTTCGTGCGCGAGAGCCCGCCGATCTGGCGGATCCACCCGCTCACGCCGTCCGAGGCCGCCGCCGCGCTGCGCTCGACGGGTGTGTCCGTGCGCGCCGCGCTCGGGCAGCTCATCCGTGACCAGTCCGATAACATGGCCGGACACGCCGCCCTCGTGCTCGGCCTCGTCGGTGTCTTCTGGCTGGCCCGCCGCCGCGCGCGCGGCCGGCCGGCCGACGCCGCCGTGGCGTCGCTCGGCCCGCTGCTCGAGCATCCGGTCGCCGCCGCGCTCGTCCTCGCTCTGCTGGTATCGTTCTGGATCTACGCCGCGGGATCGCGGATCGCTCACACCCTCGCCGAGATCGGGACGCTCGTTCCCCTGCTGGTGATTCTCCGAGACCTCGTCGCCCCGCGGTTGCTCCGGGGGCTGTACCTCCTGGCCGCATTCTTCGTCGTGGATCGTCTCCGCGGGCTCGTCGTCGGGCTGCCGCGGGCCGAGCGCTACCTGCTCGTCCTGGAGATGCTGGCCGCCGCGGGCGTCCTCGCGTGGTTCTTCCAGCGAGCCCGTGCCCAGGCTCTCTTCGCAAACATGGGCCCCCTCATCGGCCGCACGGTGCACGTCGCGCTGGGCCTTACGCTCGCGGGCTTCGTCATCGCCTTCGTCTCGGCCGTCCTGGGCCACGTGGCCCTTGCGCGACTCGTGGCCTCGGGACTCTTCGCGAGCGGGTTCCTTGCGTTCGCGCTCGAGGCGGGGCGACACCTGGCGAACGGCCTGGTTTCCTTCGCGCTGCGCGCTCCGCCGCTCCGCGGGCTCGGAATGGTGGAGCACAACCGGGCGCTCCTCGAGCAACGCGCGCACGTGATGCTGCGCGGCCTCGGGGTGATCGCGTGGATCGTGGGAACGCTCGGTTACTTCGGCCTCCTCACGCCGGCCTGGGCCTGGGGCCGGCGCATCCTCGGTGCCGAGCTGACCCGGGGGGCGTTCAGCCTCTCGCTGGGGGACGTCATCGCCTTCGCGCTCACGGTGTGGCTCGCGTTCCTCCTGTCCTCCTTCGTCCGGTTCGTGCTCGAGGAGGACGTGTTCCCGCGGGTCCACCTTGCGCCGGGGCTGCCCTACGCGCTCGCGACCCTCGTGCGGTATGCGATGGTCTCGCTGGGATTCATCGTCGCCTTGCTCATGCTGGGCGTGAACCTGGATCGCGTCACCGTGCTCGGGGGGGCCCTGGGCGTGGGGGTGGGCTTCGGGCTCCAGAACATCGTGAACAACTTCGTCTCCGGGCTCATCGTGCTCTTCGAGCGGCCCGTGCGGGTCGGGGACGCCATCCAGATCGGGGACGTCCAGGGCGTGGTGCGCCGGATCGGCATCCGGTCGAGCACGGTGGCCGGTGGGGAGGGTGCCGAGGTCATCGTCCCCAACTCGATGCTGGTGGCCCAGCAGGTCATCAACTGGACACCATCGGTGTACCGGCGGCGGCTCGACGTCCAGGTCAACGTGGCGTACGGGACGGCCCCGGAGGAGGTGCTCAAGGTCCTGGCCGACGTTGCGAGGGCGCATCCGGACGTGGCCGCGGAGCCGCCCCCGGAGGCGCTGTTCCTGGGCTTCGGCGACAGCGCGCTCCGGTTCGTGCTGTACTCGTGGACCGCGCGCCTCGACCGGCACGGCACGGTCAAGAGCGAGGTCGGGGTCGCCGTCTACGCGGCCCTTCGCAAGGCGGGCATGACGATCCCGTTGCCGCAGCAGGAGGTGCGGCTCCACCGCGAACCCGCCGCGCCCGCGGATGGGACTATAATGCCGAACCACGATCGTGAGCCTCGGCGCTCACCAGAGGGAGGATGACAAATGAATCGAGCCCGCGTGACGATCCTCGTGATGGTCGGATTGCTCTCTGCCTATGCCACCCCCGCCTTCGCTCAGACGCCGGCGCCGTCGGCCCCGCCTGCCGGCGCCAAGTCCGAGGCGAAGCCGGCCATGGGGGAGGCGCGGCAAGTCACGGTGCGGGGTACGATCTCAGCTGTCGACAAGGAGAAGAGCACCGTCACCCTGAAGGGGCCGAAGGGCCGGACGATCACGCTCGATGTGAACGACCCCGCCAAGCTCGATGTTCTCAAGGTCGGGGACCCGGTCGTCGGTACGTATATCGAGGCCCTCGCGATCGAGGTGAAGAAGGCGGGCTCGGCGGCTCGCGGAGCCGCGGTGGAGGAGCGCCGGGTGGGCTCGAAGCCGGGGGAGAACCCGGCCGGGGCGATGGCCCGCCAGGTCAGCGTCACGGCCACCATCACCGCCGTCAACAAGCAGGCGCCCTCGGTCACGATCAAGGGGCCCCAGGGTAATGTCGAGACCATCAAGGTGAAGGACGCCGCGAATCTCGCCAACGTCAAGGCGGGCGACCTCGTCGAGATCACCTACACGCAGGCGCTGGCGGTCGCCCTCGACAAGCCGGCCAAGTAACGACGGCGATGAGGAGGACCCTCGCCGGCCGGGGGCGCGTCACCGGCCGGCGGGCAGGTCGAACGAGCCCTTGCGGATGTTCTGGAAGACGAGCTCGGGGAGGCTGAACAGGGCCCCGCGGAGGCCCGCCCAGAGCATCTCGCCGCCGTCCACCGGCAGCATCGCCAGGCCCACCGCGCTCGCGGCGAGACCGGTCACGAGGTTGACCGCGCCGAACAGCGGGCGCGGCGCCACCAAGTCGTCGGTGAAGAAGAGGAAGATCGAGTCGCTGGGCTGCGCGCGGTAGAGCGTCGACGTGACGACGTTCGACTCGCGCAGGAACACCCACACCGCGTTCTCGTCCCGCCGCATCAGGGCGAGCTGGCGGTCGCGGTAGGAGGCGAAGCGCAGGCGCTCGGCCACCGCGTAGGTGTCCTCCACCACCAGGGCCGAGATCCGCGGGATGAAGGCGAGGGAGCCCGCCATCTCGACGTGGCCGCCCAGCCGGCGGATCGATTCCTCGCGGATCAGGGCCGGGTCTTCCGTGTTCGCGCCCCGGGCCAGGGCGATCTCGACCTCGCGGAAGATCTCCGAGACGCAGTTGCGCGCCACGATGTTGTACGCGTAATCGCGCTCCAGGGCCGTGAGGGACCCGCTCTCCTCGCGGGTGACCGCCTCCACCGCCCGCGCGAGCCGGGTCGGATCGTACTGCGGCGTGCGGCTCGGCGGGGGGAGGCCCGGGCGAGAGGGCAGGAGGACCCCGCGCTGCACGCGCAGCGGTCGCGTCTCGTCGAGCGCGCGGGCGACCTCGAGCCAGCGATTCGCCGCCGTTTCCAGCCGCGCGTAGAGGCCCTCGGGGAATCCCTCCGCTCCGTCCGCCGCCGCCAGCAGGGCCGTTCGCGCCGCGTCGAAGGCGGCCAGATTCTCCTCCCGGATCGTGGTCAGGACCTGTCGGCGCCGCGTCGAGCGGGCCGGCGGCAGGGTCGGCGCATCGGCCGAGAAGGCGTCGAGCACGACCCAGCGCCCGGTCTGCGCCGTCTCGCGGAGCGCGGTCAGGCGCGCCATGCCGACCAGCATGGCCAGGCCCCAGTCGGGGCGCGGGGTGTCCAGGAGCCGCACCAGGGTCTCCTCGAGGGCATCGGCCAGCTTCGTCACGATCGCGGCTTCGCCCGACTGGAGCGGCAGTGGCCGCGACGGCGCCGAGATGATCGCGCCGGACCCAGGCGGCCGGGCGCCGTCGAGCACGTCGAGCGCGGCCAGCGCCTGACTCGTGTCCCGGAAGCGCTCGGAGAAGGGATAGGACGGGGGAAGGAGATCGTCGTCTGCAACGGTGGGGGCGGTGCCGGGGCGCGCCGGGCCGGGTCGGTCGGGTTCGAGCTCGGCGAGGCGGGCCGCGAGCTCGGCGCTGCGTCGAACGATGAACTCCGACCCATAGCGTGCAGCGACCCGCGCGCGCAGGGCGACCAGGGTCGGCTCGGGAGCGGTCGAGGCGTCGCCCGCGGCGGCCTCGACGAAGAGGCCAAGCCCCTCGACCGGGACGGCGTCCTGCCGCGACAGGATCTCGAGCAGCGCGCGATCGGCCCGCACACCCTCCAGGGCCTCGAGGCGCTGGCGCTGCACGAGATGGTGTCGGGTGAACTGGGCGAGGAGGAGGTCGTACGTCTCGTCGCTGACCGGGATCCGGCTCACCCGGATGGTGCGGTTCTCGAGGTCGCCGTAGAGGTGGCGGAAGCGCTCGAAGCCGTCGCGGGCGAGGACCAGAATGCCGGGCGCGCGATGCTCGAAGTGAAAGACCTGATCGCCGAAGCGAACGGCCGCGTGTCCGCCGCTCGCGCTCCCCTCGCTCGCGTTGATGTACAGGTATTCGACCTGGCGGGCGGGCGGGGCCGCCGACGCCGGGACGCTCGCCACCACCAGGAGAACGGTGATGGCGAGCGCGTACCGCGTGAGTCCGGTCACTTTCGGGATTCGAACCCCTTCTGGATCGCGTTGCGCTTGTCGGAGCTGGAAGGGCTGCCCGGCGGGGCGAGCTTGTCCTTGAAGGCCTCCACGAGGCCCGGGCTGGCCTTCGCCTCGCCCAGGCCCTCCCCGATTGCGACGTAGGCGGCGAGATTCTCCTCCCAGTTGGTGATCCCGTGCTCCTTGGCGAGATCACCGAGCTTCTTCTGGTACGCGTCGAACGGCCCTCCCGATTTCGCGTAGGCTTCGGTCGTGCTCCTCACGTCGTCGAGGAACGCGCTGTCGCCCGGGCTCGAGGAGCGCGAGCTGCTCGCGGAGGAGTCCGACGAGCTCTTCGAGCTGTACGAGAACGAGCAGCCGAGCGGAGCGAGAAGCACGGTCAGCACCAGCAGCCAGCCGATCGGTGACCAGCCGCGACGACCAAGGGCTTGTCTCACATGGATCCTCCTCTGAGTGATCTTGCCGGATGGGCCAGGTAGCTCTTGATCGGCACGCTCACGCGCTCCTCACTAAGGTGGACTGACACTCGGAAGCGAACGTACTCGGGCTCGTAGAGGTCCGCCATAGGACCAAGGTCCTATACCGGAGCGCAGTGGTCATGGTGTTGATCGACACCATGACCGTCACCCTCGTCACCAACAGCGGGCGCTCGATCCTTGCCATGACGCTCTACCTGTTGCCACCCAGGGTGCAGTGACGCGAGCGGCGCGGCCGGCGCGATTCCGATTCTGGACGGACGATCGAGATCTCTCGATCTTCCTCGCGATGGTCGTCGCGATCATTTTCATGCCGGCGCTGTTGCCGGTCGGGTTGGCGGGCAGGCTGATCGGCGATGTCCTCACCTCCGTGATGCTGATCTCGGGCGCGGCGGCGGTGGCCGACCGGCCACGGATCGTGCTGTTCGTGTGCGTGATCACCGGCGTCACGTTGTTGGTGCGCTGGGCGAGCTGGCTCTTCGCCACGCCCAGCCTCACGGTCTGGGGCGAGATCTCCACGCTGGCGACCCTCGGCGTTCTTTGCTCCGTGATCCTGAGGTTGGTCCTTCGCCGCGGGCCCATCACGACCAACCGCATCGAGGGGGCGATCGCCGTCTACCTGCTGCTGGGCTTGACCTGGGCGCACGCGTACGGGCTCGTGACGCTCTGGCATCCGGATGCATTCACGGGAGCTGTCGACGACGGGGGCACGCTGCAGTGGACGTATTACTACAGCTTCGTGACGCTGACGACGATGGGCTACGGAGACATCATGCCGGTGCATCCCCTCGCGCGAGCGCTCGCGGTGCTGGAGGCGCTGAGCGGACAGCTCTATCTCACGATCATGCTGGCTCGCCTCGTGTCGCTGGTGCAGTCCCGGCGGGACGATTGAGCGAGATAGTCTTGGGGGCGCGCTCAGGGTCTTCCGGCCGGTACGGCCGCATCGTGAGGCCGGGACCGGAATCCCCGCTGTTTCGTGAGATGATGCCGAGTCGACACGGCGGACGGGACTGGAGTGCCTCGACACGCGGAGGTCGTGGGATGAACGGCAGCATATGATCGCTTCGAGGTGGCGCCCGCTCGCGGTGCTGGGTGCACTGTGCCTCGTCCTTGCCGCCTGCGCGGGCCCGGTGGGAACGAACCGGACCGATCCCAAGGTCGTGTTGCGCGACCTCGCCCGGAGCGCCACCAGCACCGGGGAGCCGACCTGGCAGACGCGCAACGTGCTCCTCGAGCAGGGGCTCTTCGTGGAGTTCGACGAGCGCCCGGAGGATGTCCTGGCCGCGCTGCACAAGACGATGGTTGCGACCGGTGGCGATCCGGACCTGCTCTTCGCCCTGGCCGAGCTGTCATTCCTGCACGGTCAGATCGCGGGCAAGCCGAGCTACCAGATGGCGGGGGCCGTCTACGCGTGGGCCTTCCTCTTCCCGGAGGGAAGCGGATCGGCGCCCGGACGCTTCGACCCTCGCCTGCGCATCGCGGCGGACCTGTACAACTGGGCGCTGATGACGGCCTTCGTCTCGGAGGACGGATCGGAGGTCCTGCCGCGCGCCGGCACGTTCGACCTGCCGTTCGGGAAGATCGCCGTAGCCTTCGATCCCGCCGCGCTTCGCGCCGGCGACCGGGAGCTGTACCAGTTCATCCCGATCGCGGAGCTGGAGGTGTACGGGCTGGCCATGCGATATCGCGGGCCGGGAATCGGCGCTCCGCTGGCGGCCTCCAGCCGCCTGATCGACGCCTCGAAGCCGGGCCGGGACCTGGTGGCGCCGAGGATGAAGATACCGCTGACCGCTCTCTTGCGGATCTCCGCCGCGCGGCGTGCTCTCGTACAGGGAGAGCCGCTCGCGGGTCGTCTCGAGCTCCATCTGGCCTGGGACGCGGAGTCGGTCGCGATCGCGGGGGAGGAGGTGCCGCTCGAGAGCGAGCCGTCGGCGGCGATCGCGCTCACGTTCACGGGTCTGCCGGTCATGGAGATCGAGATGTTCGGGTTCCTGGGCCGGCTCTCGGGCCTCATGCGAGAGCGGCCCCCGCTCGTCTCCACCACGCCCTACCGGCCCGGCCTCATCCCGGTGGTCTTCGTGCACGGCACCGCGTCGAGCATCGTGCGCTGGGCCGAGATGTTCAACCGGCTCCAGGCCGACCCGGAGATCCGCAGCCGCTACCAGTTCTGGTTCTTCCAGTACGACTCGGGTAATCCGATCGGGCTTTCCGCCCTCCGGCTGCGAGAGGCGCTGGGCGCGGCGGTCGCACGGCTCGACCCCGAGGGCAAGGACGCCGCCCTGCGCCGGATGGTGCTGATCGGACACAGCCAGGGCGGCCTGCTGGTCAAGATGCAGAGCATCAGCAGTGGCGATCGGCTCTGGAACGCGGCGAGCAAGAAGCCGCTCGATGAGATGGTGCTCTCCGATCGGACCCGCGACCTGCTCCGGCGCGGCATGTTCGTCGAGCCCGTGCCCCAGGTCTCGCGCGTGGTGTTCATCTGCACGCCGCATCGGGGCAGCTTCGTGGCCGGACGCACGATCATCGCCAACCTCACCAGAAAGATGCTGAGCCTGCCCGCTAACATCGCCGACACGACTGCGGACCTGGCCCGCAATCCGGGGGCCATGTCGATGGTCGTTCCCTCGGCGGTCGACAACATGTCACCGAACCATCACTTCATCAAGGCCCTGCAGGAGATTCCGGTCGCGCCGCCCATCACCGTCAACTCGATCGTCGCGGTCGAGGGGGACGGGCCGGTCGAGGACGGCGACGACGGGGTGGTAAAGTACTCGAGCGCCCACATCATGCCGGTGGAGTCCGAGTTGATCGTGAAGTCGAATCACTCCACGCAGGGGAATCCCCACACCATCGAGGAGGTGCGGCGCATTCTCCGGCTCCACGCGGGCGTGAAGGCAGGCGGGTTACTGTCCGAGACCCGATGACATTCCGAACAGGAGGAAGAGAGATGACTAAGACGCGATCCGTTCTGGTGAGGGGTTGGGTGGTGGCCGGCACGCTGCTGCTCATGGTCAGTAGCGCGTGGGGGCAGCAGGTGTTCATCTACCCGCAGCGGGGCCAGAGCCCGCAGCAGCAGGCGCAGGACACGGGAGAGTGCCAGGCGTGGGCGCAGCAGCAGACCGGCGGGCCCATGGCCGCGCCGCAGGCGGTCGCGCCGCCGCCGACCACCGCAAGCCCGGCGCGCGGCGCGGCGCGCGGCGCGGCGGTCGGGGCGGTCGGCGGGGCGATCGGGGGTGACGCGGGCAAGGGTGCGGCCGTCGGCGCGGCCACCGGGGCCATGGTGGGCGGGATGCGCCGGCGCGATCAGATGCATCAGCAGGAGGCGGTGATGGCCCAGAACCAGCAGGCGCAGGCGGCCTACAGCGACAACTACAAGCGCGCCCTCGCTTCCTGCATGGGCGCGAAGGGCTACACGGTCAACTAGAGCCATGAGGAGAGCGACGATGAACCGACTGCGGGCGGCAAGCCTGAGCCTGGTACTGGGCGGCGTGGTCCTGGCGTATCCGGCCGATCTGGTGTCGGCGGCGGGCAAGTACGACGGGTCGAAGCCCATGCTGTGCGCGATCACCGCGATGAGCGAGTGCACCGCGGACGGCAAGTGCGAGCGCAGCACGCCGCACGCGGGCAACAACCTGCCGCCCTTCGTGCGGATTGACGTGCAGGGGAAGCTGCTCACCGACAACGAGGGCGGCGGGCGGAAGACGGAGATCAAGACGTCGATGATCCTGGACGGCCAGCTGATGCTGCACGGGGGTGAGAACGGCAAGGCGTGGAGCATCGTCATCGGCTCGGAGAGCGGCGCCTTCGGCAGCTCGGTCGTCGAGACCGACGGGCTGTTCGCCATCTTCGGCAACTGCACGCTGCCGTAGGTGCGTCGGATCAGTCGGCGCCCACCAGGAACGTCTCGACCGGGAGCGTGTCGCCTGCTCGCGGCGCGAATCGTCTTTCTGATGGGCGCGGTGGGCCTCGCCGGGTGCTCGAGCTTCGGCGCGGTGGCCCTCGACCGGGACCGCCTGGACTACACGGCGGCGGTGGCCAATTCCTGGAAGCAGCAGACGCTGCTCAACATCGTCAAGCTGCGCTATGCCGACACCCCGATCTTCGTGGACGTGGGGCAGATCGTCAGCAGCTACCAGCTGCAGAGCTCGTTCTCGGCCGCGGGCAGCATCTTCAACTCCAGCACCATCGTCCCCGGGGTTCCCAATAGCAGCATCGGCCTGGGGGCCCAGGGCCAGTACACCGACCGGCCCACCGTCACCTACGTGCCGCTCACCGGGTCCGGCTTCATCCGGACCCTGATGACGCCGATTCCCCCGATCCGCCTGATGGAGCTGATCGAGGCCGGCTACCGGGCGGACGTCTTGCTCTCGGTCGCGGTCCAGACCGTGAACGGGCTCTCGAACGGCCGGGCGGGCGGGCGGGGGAGAGCCCCGGACGCGGAGTTCGTACAGATGCTCAAGGCCTTCTGGCGCGTCCAGGAGTCCGGCGCGATCGCGTTTCGGGTCGAGGTCGACAAGGAGTCGAAGCGGGAAGGCCTCGTCATGGCGTTCCCCCGGAAGCCGGTTCCTCCGGAGGTGCAGGCCGATCGAGCCATCGTCCGGAAGCTCCTGGGGCTGAACCCGGACAAGACGGAGGCCCGGGTCGTGTACGGGCAGGGCACCGACCGCGACGACGTCATCGCCATGCAGACCCGCTCGGGGATGCAGATCCTCCTCGAGCTCTCGGCCACCGTGAGCGTCCCGGAGGATCATGCGCGCGACGGCCGCGCCTTTCCGGTTCCGCCGGCCCTGGCGGGCGGCGAGGACACCCTGCCGCCGCTGCTGCGGATCCTCAGCGGCTCGTTCCGCCCGGACGACGCCTTCGCGGCCGTTCGCTACGGGGACACCTGGTACTGGATCGAGAACCGTGATCTCAGGTCCAAGGGAGTCTTCACGTTCCTCCTGATCCTGATGACGCTGGCCGATACCGGCGACAAGGCCCCGGCGCCGGTGCTCACCATCCCGGCCAACTGAGCAGGTCGGGCGCTTGGCCCGTCGGGGCCCGGGCGCGCGTAGGCCTAAAGTCCTATGGTCTACGGGTTCGCGCTGCCCTAGCATCCCGGGCGGTGGGATCGCAGGAGGCTCCCCGACGTGGTCATCCAATCCAAAGGAGAGAAGCGCATGAGCTACGCACGGAAGGGTCTCCTCGTAGGGCTGGTCATGATGCTCGCCGGGTGTGCCGCCGGAATGGAACGTGGTCCTTCCGGAACCCGACCATGGGCGGCGGGCAGGTCATCATGGACCTGAAGCAAGACGGAGCTAGGGTGACCGGCCCGATGACCGTGACCGGGCCGACGAGCTCCGAGCCGACCAACTTCGCCGGCACGGTGAGCGGGAACGAGATCAAGCTGGACGCGGCCTACGGGTCGGGCTCGCTGACGGTCAAGGGCGACGAGATGACCGGGATGGTCTACGGCATCATGCCGGCGACCGTGAACGTGAAGCGCCAGAAGTAAGGTAGGCCAGCGGCCCCTCGCGGGACAGGAGCGAGTCTCGCAAGGGGCCGACGCGCTCAGCGCGGGCCTTCGGCCTCGAGCCGCTGGACGAGCTGGCGCACCTCGGGATTCGCGGGCTCGAGCTCCGCCAGCCGCCGCGCATACACGAGGGCCTGGCGCGGACCGCTCTGCTCGCGCGTGAAGGCGACCAGCGCGGACAGGGTGTCGCGGTCGTGGGGGTGGCGGAGAAGGCTTCGCTCGAGGGTCTCGATCGCCTGCTTCCGCCGCCCGGCTCCGTCGAGCCCCACCGCATACACGTAGCCGTAGCGGGCGCTCTCGGGCGCCAGGCGCGCCGCCGCTTCCAGCTCCGGCATCGCCTCCGGCATGCGCTTCTGCCGCACGAGGAGCAGCCCGAGCGCATGATGCGCCGTCGCGCTCCGTGGATCCTGCTTGAGGATGTCCCGCAGGACCTGCTCGCCTTCCGCCTCCCGGCCCGCCGCGCGATAGAGGTCGGCCAGGTTCACCGCCGCCGGCACGAAGCGCGGGTCCACCACGAGCGCCGTCCGCAGCGCCGCCTCGGCCTCGGGAGTCCGGCGCTGAGCCGCGTACAGGAGCCCCAGGTTCAGGTGTGACTCCGGGCGGTCGGCATTGAATCGCTCGGCCGCGACGTACTCCATGAGGCCCTGGTCGAGCGCGGCCCGCTGCGCGTCGGTCAGCCGCTCCCGCGGCACCGCGGCCAGCAAGCGCGCCGCCTCCATGCGCACCGCGCGGACGGGATCGTCGAGCAGGGGAGCCAGCGGCTCGACCCGGCGCGCCGGCTCGAGAGCTCTCGAGTGCCGTCGCGGCGGCGCGCCGCACGAGCGGGTCGCCGTCCTTCAGGCCCGCGCGGGCCGCGTCGACGCCGCCGGCGCCGGGACCCAGGCGCGCGATCGCGGTCGCCCGCGCGATGGCCGGCTGGTCTCCGTCGCGGGCCACCGCCGCGAGCAGCTCGCCGGCGCCGGGCGCTCCGGCGGCGGCCGCGCCGAACGCCTCGGCGTAGCGCTGATAGCCGCGCGGCGCGCGCCCGTACCAGGTCTCCACCTGCTTGGCCGCCCATGCGGCCGGGCGATCCGCGTGGCATCGCGTGCACGCGTTCGGCACGCCGAGGGTGACCGAGAGATCGGGACGGGGGACCCGGAAGCTGTGGTCGTGGCGCGGGTCGACGACCATGTAGGTGGTGGTGGGCATGTGGCAGCCGCAGACAGTCGGCGCCGCGCGAGCCCGTGGGGTGGAAGTGATGCGTGGCCGCGCTGTACTTCTGCGCCGAGTGGCAGCCGAGGCACACCTGGCTCCCGGGCGCGCGGAGCTTGCCGCTGTGCGGGTCGTGGCAGTCCGAGCACGTCACGCCGCGGTGGAACATCTTGCTCTGGAGGAACGAGCCGTACTCGTACACCTCGTCGCGGATCTGCCCGTCGGGGTAGTAGAGGCGGTCCTCGAGGAGCGCCACCCGGTGGCTGTCGCCGAGCGGCCGCCCGTGCCCACCGTCGTCGGAGAACTGGCCCCGGCGCGCGTGGCAGCGCCCGCACACCTCCACCTCCCGCCCCGGCCGGCCGGGCGGAGAGCGCTGGGCATTGCCCGTCTCCGCGCTGATCGTCCACGTGACCGCCCGGCGGTCGTCCAGCGTGACGGCGAGGCCCTTGGTGGATCGGACGCTTCCGGCCGCCTCCTGCCCCGGCCCACGCGACGTGATTGGAGCCCGGGCCGTGACAGGCCTCGCAGGAGACGTTGACCTCGGCGTAGCTGGTCGCGAAGCGCCGCGTCTGCGGGATCGTAGCGCTTCTGGACGCCCGTCGAGTGGCACTCGGCGCACATGTAGTTCCAGTTCTGGCTGGGCCCGTCCAGTGGAGCTCGTCCCGTGGGTCACCCGCTGGTCCGGGATAGAGATGAAACCAGCGCTGCCCGCCCTGTGCCCGCGGACGGGCGTCCCACGCGATGCTGAGCGCCTGCAGGCGACCGTCCGGCGAGCTCGATGAGGTACTGCTGGAGCGGCGCGACGCCGAACGTGTACTTGACGTCGTAGTCGGCGAGCTTGCCGTCGGGGCCGTCGGTCCGCACCGTGAACTTGCCGTCGCGGCGGGAGAAGGTCGAGGTGACGCCCGCGTAGGTGAACCGCGTGGCATTGAAGTCGCCCACGACGGTGGTGTCGGTCGGCGGCTGCATGGCGAGGTCGTGGTGCGATCCGCGCCATTGCTCCGCCGCCGCCTGATGGCATTGCGCGCAGACCGGCGATCGCGCCGGCCGCACGTTCACCAACGCGGAGGTGGCGGAGCAGGTCGCGCGCACCGCGTCGGTCCCGGTCTACTCCGCTCTCGACGTGCACGTCGGGCGGGGCGTCGTCGGCGGCTACGTCGTGAGGTGGGAGCAGCAGGCCACGCGGGCAGCCGCGCTCGCGCGGCGGGTCCTCCAGGGCGAGCGGCTGGGACCGGCCGACGCCACGAGCGAGGGCACCAATGCCCACGTGTTCGACGCCCGCGTCGTCGACCGCTGGCGGATCGATCGCCGGCGCTTGCCGCCCGGCAGCGTCGTGCTGTTCCACGAGCCGTCCGTCTGGCAGCTCTACCGGGGATATATCGTCGGGGGCCTCAGCCTGCTCCTCGTCCAGGGCGGGCTCATCGGCGCCCTGCTGGTCCAGCGGGCCCAGCGCCGTCGCGCCCAGCGGGGCCTCGACCGAACGCCTGCGGTTCGAGACCCTCCTGTCGGACCTCTCCACCGGGCTCCTGTCCTGCCCCGCGGCCGAGATAGACCGGCGCGTCCGGACGGGACTCCAGCGCGTCGTCGAGGACCTCGGGGTGGACCGGGCGGGCATCTGGGCTCTCGAGGATCATCCCGACCGGGCCCGCCTCACGCATTCGTGGACCCGCGAGAACGTCCTGCCTCCCCCGTCGACGGTCCCAGGCGAGCGCGGCGCCACGGATCTTCGCCGAGGTCCGTCAGGGGCGCGTCGTGCGCAGTCCGGCCGATCTCCGCGACGGCGCCCCGACCGATCGCGAGAGCCTTGCTCGATTCGGCGCGCGATCGAACGCGGTGGTCCCGCTCGTCGAGCGGGGCTCGGTGGTCGGCGGCCTGTCGGTCGGCACCGTGTTCGCGGAGCGCGCCTGGCCCGACGAGCTGATCGCGCGGCTCCGTCTCCTGGCCGACGTCTTCACCAACGCGCTGGCGCGGCAGCGGGCCGAGCGCGCGGCGCACGAGAGTGCGGAGCACATCCGGGACCTGGCCGGGCGGCTGATGACCTCGCAGGAGGAGGAGCGCCGGCGCATCGCCCGCGAGCTGCACGACGGCGTGAGCCAGGAGCTCGCCGCGCTGTCGATCACGGTGGCCGCCCTCGAGGCCGGTCTCCCCGAGAGCACGGCGCCCGACCGACGGCAGCAGCTCGCACGGCTCCAGAGACGCACGGCCGAGATGGTGGAGACGATCCGGCACCTGTCGCACGAGCTTCATCCTGGCGTCCTGCAGTACGCGGGGCTGGCGGCCGCTCTACGGAATCACTGCCGCGAGCTCGAACGGGAAGGGGATCTCACGGTGACTCTCCAGGCGGACGGCGGCCTTGAGACCCTGCCGGCCGACGTAGCGCTCTGCCTCTACCGGGTGACCCAGGAGTCGCTCCGGAATGTCGTCCGGCACGCGAAGGCCAGTCGGGTGCAGGTGACGTTCGCGCGCGACGGCAGTGCCCTGACACTCACGATCACCGACGACGGTCGCGGGTTCGACCTCGCGGAGGGGCGGGCCCGCGGTGGCCTGGGCCTGATCAGCCTCGATGAACGAGCGCGCCTGGTGAAAGGCCGCCTCACGATCGACTCCCAGCCGGAGCGAGGCACGCAGGTCCGGGTCGTGGTCCCGCTGTCCGAGAGCCAGGATGAGCCGGGCGACCGTCCTCCTCGCTGACGACCACGCGATCGTCCTGGAGGGACTCGCGAGCCTCCTGCGTGACGAGTTCACGCTCGTCGGCACGGTGACCGACGGGACCGGGCTGATCGCGGCGGCCCGCCGGCTCCGACCCGACGTCATCGTGACCGACATGGCCATGCCCGGCATGAGCGGGCTCGACGCCCTCCGCCAGCTCAAGGCGGAAGCGCTCGCGGCCAGGGTGATCTTCCTGACCATGCACGCCGACGCCCAGCTGGCCGCCGCGGCGCTCCGCGCCGGTGCCTTCGGCTTCGTCGCGAAGCACGGGGCCGGAAAGGAGCTCATCGCGGCCATCCACACCGTGCTCCGGGGCGCGAAATACCTCCCGCCGCACCTGGCATCCGATGTGCTCACGACGCTCGCGGACCAGGGGACCGCGGGTGACAACGCGCGAGAGCTCACCGGACGGCCTCCGCGTCGAAGGAGCCGTCGGCCCACTCGACGCGTTTCCAGATCTCGTCCGGATCGAAGTTGATCGCGATCGCGGGCAGAAGCAGGACGAGCGCCGCCCACCGCGTACATCCCGATGCCGGGCTCCACCGTCGCTAGCTCTGCGATCTTGATCAGGGCCACGAGAATGCCCAGGATCATCACCTCGATCATCGACCACGGCCGCATGAAGTCGGCCCACCGCAACAGCTCGGCGACCCAGTGCGGCGCGGGTGGCCGGCGCGCCGCGAGCAGGACCGTCAGCATGAAGAGGATGTAGGTGGCCGGCGCGATGAGCACGCAGAACGCGACGATGACCGCGGTCAGCTCGCGACCCTGGAGCCACATCTCGAGGGTGCCGCCGATGATGCTCGTGCTCGCCTGGCGCCCCACCGCCGAGAGTCCCATCAGCGGAGCGACGTTGGCGACGATCAGCGTCATCGCCGCCGCGACGGTGAGGGCCAGGGGGCGGTCGAGCGGGTCCGTTGGCCGGCTGGCGAGCGTCTGCCCGCACCGCGGACAGGCTGCCTTCCCGCCGTGGGGCAGTGGGGGGATGCGCTGGAGCAAATCACAGGCCGGGCAGGCGACCGTTTCCAAGGGGGTCATCCCATCCGCAGCACCGCGCGAGTATGGCGCAAGATCTCCGGTGGTCATAGTGAGACTTTGGTCCCATACCGGACCGACCGGGCTCGTGGTGGGATACGGGGCGCCGATGGAGACGTCCCTGCCCGTGAAGCCGGAGACCAACGCGCCCGCCTCGTGGGACGTCACCCGGATCGTGCTCGCGGTGGTGGTGCTCGGCGGGCTGATCGGCGCGACGTTCTGGGTGCTCCGGCCGTTCTTGCCCGCGCTGATCTGGGCCACCATGATCGTCGTGGCCACGTGGCCCCTGATGCGGGCGGTGCAGGCGCGCCTCGGGGGCCGGCGGGGCCTCGCGGTGGCCGTGATGACGGCGACGATGGTCGTCATCGTGGTGGCGCCGATCGCGCTCGGAATCGCGGTGGTGGTCGAGCGGGCCCCCGACATGGTGGAATGGTCAAAATCGCTGGCCGTGACCGTCACCACGGGACCACCGGCCTGGGTGAGCGATCTGCCACTGGTGGGCAAGCGGGTCGCCGCCGAATGGCAGAAGGTGGCCTCCACCCCGCCGGAGGAGCTCGCGGCCCGCGTCAGGCCCTACGTCGCCGGCGTTGGTGCCTGGGTCGTCAGCAAGGCCGGAGGCTTCGGCATCCTCCTGGTCCAGCTCATCCTCACCGTGGGGATCGCCGCGCTGCTGTATGCCCAGGGCGAGACGGTTGCGACCGGGGTCCGCGCGTTCGCGCGACGGCTGGCCGGGGAGTCGGGGGACAGGGCCGTTGTCCTCTCAGCCCTGGCGATCCGCGCGGTCGCCCTGGGCATCGTCGTCACCGCGCTGGTCCAGTCGGCGATCGGCGGCATCGGTCTCGCCATCACCGGGGTGCCGCATGCGATCTTCCTGACCGCCCTGATGTTCCTGCTCGCGGTGGCGCAGATCGGTGCTGGTCCGGTCCTGTTCGGCGCGGTGATCTGGCTCTACTGGCAGGACGCGACGGTCTGGGCGGTGGTGATGCTCGTGTGGTCGATCGTCACGGTCAGCCTCGACAATGTCCTGCGCCCGGTGCTGATCAAGCGAGGCGCGGACCTGCCGCTCGTGCTGATCTTCGCCGGCGTGATCGGCGGCCTGCTCGCGTTCGGCATCATCGGCCTGTTCGTCGGCCCGGTCGTGCTCGCGGTGACCTACACCCTGCTGGTGGCGTGGGTCGGCCGAGGTGACGAGGCCACCGGGTCTCAGCCGTAGAATCGAACCCACCCTCAAGGAGGTGTGCCTTGCGTCGTTCGATCGTCACATTCGTCGCGGCCGCTGGTCTCGTCATGCTGGTAAGCGCTCTCGCTCTGGCCCAGGGCAACACCGACGGGACTCTGACCCTGTCGGAGGGCTCGGTCGCAGCCGGAATCGGCTTCAGCTGGGGCAAGGGAACGCTCACCTATCAGGGGAAGACGTACCCGGTCAAGGTCGACGGCCTGACCGTGGGAGAGGTCGGGATCAGCCGGGCGACCGCGACCGGCAAGGTCACCAACTTGAAGAAGGTCGCGGACTTCTCGGGCACCTACACGGCGGGCAGCGCGGGGGCGACGGTCGGCGGCGGAGCCAGCGCGGCCATCATGAAGAATCAGAACGGGGTTGTCGTCGAGCTGACGAGCACGACGCAGGGCGCAAGCCTCAAGCTGGGCGCGCAGGGTATCAAGTTCACCCTCGACCAGTAGCCGAGGAGCGCCGAGGCCGGCGCGGCTACTTGACCTGTTTCCGTCCGGCCTCGAACAGCTTCTTCACTGGTCGGCCATGACGCGTAGCCGGTGCTGACGTAGTACTGCCGCTGACGACGGCGCGGGTCGGGCCCTCGGCCGCGGCGAGGATGTGCGTCAAGACGTACGTCGTCTTGTCAGGTGCTCCTGTATTCCAGGGACCGTCGCTTTCGGGCAGCCGAGCAGGACCGCGTGAAAGCCGGGCAGGTACGACGACGCCGGATCGAGCGCGGCTTACTTCGGCGGGCCCGCGGAATAGCCGCGGTTCGCCATGCACTGGCGATACTTCACCTGATCGACCGTCATCGCGGGGCCGGCCGACCCACCACCCGGCCGCACGGTCTGGGCGTCGAACAGGCAGTCGGCCGAGTCCTTGTTGGCCTGTTCCTTGGTGGCGCCGGGCTTCGTCCAGCCCTCGGACGCAGACGAGGCACACCCGGCGCCCAGCCCGACCACGATCAGCAGCGCGGCAATCTTCATTGTCACTTGTCGATCTTGCTGATCTTCGTGCCCTGGAGACCGAGCCCGGCCATCAGCCCCCGCTGGTCGAAGAAGATCGCGTAGATGTCCTTCTGGACCGTGCTGGTGCTGATTCCCCCCGCGGCACCCTTGTCGAGGACGACGATGCTCGGCCCGGTGCCGAGCTCGAAGCCGTCGCTCTTGGCGAGATATGCCACCGCGGAGTCGGTCATGAAGAAGAGGGCGTAGCCGAACGTCTGCACGCCGGCCTGGAGGCCGTACGACGCGGCGAGCGTATTGTAGTAGCCGACCGTCTTGCCCTTCACGCGCATCGCCCCGTCGCCGTACTGGGCCCCGAACATGAACCCGGCCTTGACGATATTGGGGAAGACGAGCACCGCCTTCGCCTGATTGGCGAGCTTGCGCGCGTCCGGATCCTTGGACAGCAGGACCTTGATGGCCCGGTCCACGTCGCGGTTGATATCGGCGGCGGAGGCGGCCACGGCGGGCCGCGCGTTCATCGTCGGCGCGGCAACCGCGAGCGCCAGCGCCAGCAGGCCTGCTCCAAGTCGCGCGTTGAGCATCGTCCGCTCTCCTGTGTTCACCGGATGGGGGTTGAGGTGGTCGCGCTCACTTGACGAGCGGGAATCTGCCGGCCGAGATCGTAGTTCACCAGCGTCCGGATCTTGTTCTCGACCTGGTAGAGGCGGGCGACCTTGATGGCGGGCAGCACCTTCTGGAATCGCGGCACGTATGATTTCAGCAGCGCGACGTGGCTGGTCTTCGAGCGCCAGGTACTCGTTCAAGAGCTTGATGGCGGCGTCACCGGTCATCGAGTCGTAGCTGTTCGAGAACCGATCGATGAACTCGAGCACCTTGTCGTAGTGGGTGATCATGTCGCTCTGGTACGCGTTGTAGACCGGCCAGAAGACCTTCGCCTCGCCCTCGGTGAGCGCGAGCGCCTCCGCCACCACCAGCTTCTTGTCCGCGCGCGCCTTCTCCCGCAGGAGCTCCATCTGGTCCGCGGGCTTGTCCTGCGCACTGGCTGCCCCGCCCACGAGGCAGCTCAGGACGGCTCCGATCAGCATCACGGCTCGAACTCGACGTCCCATGGGTCGTCCGCTCCCTTCGGGCCCCGCCCGGTCGTATGCGTCCACTGCCTCTCGCGTCACCGGAGTATGAGTGATGCCGGCGCTCGACATAATAGGACGTTGGTCCCACGAAGGATAGGGCAATGAGACCAAAGTCCCATAGGCGGTACCTCTGGATCCCACTAGCATGGCGGGCGTTCGCGGGGCTCTGTTCGAGATCGTGACAGGAGGATAGGTCGGCGCCATGACACGCCTGTTCCACCGGGGCTTGGCGCTCGCCTGTGCTTTCATCGTGACCTCGACGGCGCTGGTGCCACCGGGGATGAGTCAGGTCCAGCCGGCGCCTCCGCCGCCCGGACAGGTGACGCCGGATCCCTGGCCCCGGGCGCACACGGGGCGCGGCGCGAAGTACTCGCTCTACCAGCCTCAGCTGGACAGCCCGCGACCAGCGCTCCCAGGAGCACGGCGGCGAGGCGGTTCGGGCGTGTCATGAGTCCTTCATGGGATGCCGGGTCGCTGAATTCGGGCCGGCCGCCGGCAATGATTCGTGCCGGCAGCATGCTGGCACCGAGCGCTGTCTCGCGCTATAGGGCTTTGGTCGTACGCGGAGGGCCGAAAGCCTTCTCGATCGCTCCGAGCAGCGCGTGCTCGTCGAAGGGCTTGCGGACGTACGCGACGGCGCCCGACTTCCGCGCCCGTTCCCGTGTCGGGGCATCGTCGTGAGCGGTGATGAAGATGACCGTCATCGGGCTATGCCGCGCGGTGAGACGCTCCTGCAGATCGAACCCGCTCAGCCCGCCCATGTGGATGTCCAGCAGCAGACAGTCGATGCCCGGCGGCTGTTCCAGGGCCAGGAACTCCTCGGCCGAGTGGAAGGTCTTCACGGTGAAGCCGGCCGCGCTCAGCAGCCGGCTGAGCGCGCGGAGGATGGAGGCGTCATCGTCGACGACACCGATCACGCGACTCACTGGAGCGCTCTCTCTGGTCTCCGCGTCCGGGTGCAGGGTCGCATCGGCCCAGCTCATGATGCCTCGCAGTCTGAGGGAGGGGCGAGCGGATGGATATTGGGCCTTGGTCGTATGCGATCGGGCTCCGGGCGGCGGTCAGTGCCTCGTCGTCGGCGAGGCGAGCTTCTCGGTCATCCGGACCAGGTCCGCCACCGAGTCCGCCTCCATCTTGTCCATGACCCGACCCCGGTGGACCTTGACGGTCTTCTCGGCGCTTCCGAGCTGGTCGGCGATCTGCTTGTTCAGCATCCCGGCCACCACGAGCGCGAGCACCTCGCGCTCGCGCGGCGTCAGGGTCTCGAGACGGCGCTCGAGGTCCGCGCGCTCGGCCCGGTCGGCCCGCTGCTCCCGGCTGCGCTGGAGCGCGTGCTGGACCGAGTCCAGGAGGTCCTGCTCGTTGAAGGGCTTCTCGAGAAAATCCACCGCGCCTCCCTTCATGGCGCGGACGCTGGTCGGCACGCTCCCGTGGCCGCTGATGAAGACGATCGGCACGTCTCGTCCGGACCGGCTCAGGGCCGACTGGAGATCGAGGCCGCTGGGCCCGGGCAGGCGAACGTCCAGCACGAGGCACGCCGGCCGATCCGGCGGGGTGTAGTCGAGGAATGCCCGGGCCGACGGGAAGGTCTGCGCCTCCAGCCCGACCGAGCGGAAGAGACGCGCGAGCGCGCGACACAGGGACTCGTCGTCGTCGACCACATACACGACGGCCTGCTTCATGGTGCCAGCAGGATAATCCGAGGGTGGGCGCCCGTCCACCTCTATCCGGCGCGGGGCGATCAGGGGGTCGTCCAGGTCCCGAACAGGGTGAAGGCGAAGTCGTCGGCCACCACTCCCGCCGCCATGCGGCCGCTGTCCTCCGCGATCGTGGCGGCCCAGCCCCGGCCGTTCTCTCCGCCGTGCAGGATCAGGCGCCCGTCGAGCCGGGTGACGCTCTTGATCTCGCTCTTCTTGGAGTCGGCGGGGCTCAGGGTGATCGTCTTCGCGGGTACGTTCACCCGGAGGAAGGGGGGGAAGTCCGGGTGTCGAGTGGGGTTGAACCGCTCGCACTGGCCGGAGGCGTCGCACTCCATGACCGTGGTCACGGCGCACATCATGGGAGTCGACCCGTCCAGAGCCGCCGAACCGATCGAGGGCGGTCCCACGGTCAGGCCCAGCGCGACGAGGGCGATCCCGGCGATTCTCGAACTTGATCTTGATATGGTCGTCATGGCTAGGCAATACTGTCGGACGGTGGACGGCGGTGGCTATGGGACCTTGGTCCTATATGTGCGGCCCACCACCTGTTCTAGTGTTCTCGCACTCACATTCCTCAACAGCCAGGAGGCGTTCAAGTATGCGCAGGACGACGATGCTCCTCACCGTGCTCGGACTCAGCCTGGCGTCCCTTCTCGTGGCGACCTCGATGGCCCCGGCCCAGAGCGATACCAAGGGCAAGGTCACCCTCGAGAGCAAGTCGGTCGCCCTCGGCGTGGGCGTCAGCTGGGGGGACGGCATCCTCGAATATCGCGGAAAGAAGTATCCGTTCACGGTCCGGGGGCTCAGCGTCGTGGACCTCGGCGTCTCCAAGATCACCGCGAAGGGAGACGTGGTGAACTTGAAGACGCTCTCCGATTTCGACGGCAACTACGCCTTGGCGAAGGCCGGCGCGGTGGTGGGCGGCGGGGCGGGGGCGGCCGCACTGAAGAACCAGAACGGGGTCGAGATGGCGCTGACCGCGACGGCCCAGGGCGTCGAGTTCGCGCTGGCGGGGAGCGGCGTGGAGATCAAGCTCAAGAAGTAGACGACACCGCGATGATCCTGAGAATTCTGCTCCTGGGGCTGGTCGGCGGACTCCTGTTGCCCGCATCCGGTGGTGCCCAGATCTTCCCGAACCAGTTCGAGCTGGCCAAGCTCACGTGCGGTGAGTTCCTGGCGCTCGACGGGGAGAGGCGCGATCGGGTGCTCATCTACTTCAACGGTTATCAGGACGGCAAAGCCGGCACGAAGGTCTGGAAGGACGAGGTGGTCGGGGCCCGCGTCGACCGGGCGATCGCCACGTGCAAGGCGACCCCGACGCTACCGCTCCTGGAGGCGTTCGGCCGGGCCTGGAAGCGCTGATCCCCGCCGGCTGCCTACGTCGCGATCAGACGCTCCGTAGCACTTCTGTCGCTTGCCTTTGCCGCCCGGCCCGTGCTACTCAAGACGAGGCTTGGCGGTGCCAAGCGGGAGGAATGCCCGAGATATGAGCGTCATGGCATCACCTCCGCGTCGATGGGCCCTGGGCTCCCAGGTTCCGCGCGTTGAGCTCGCGGCCCGGACCGCGCTGATCGCGGTCCTCGTCTCGGTGGGGTACTACGTCGGGACCGAGATCGGCATGCACGCGCGGTATCCGCAGGGCGGCCCTTCGATCCTCTGGCCGCCCAACGCGATCCTGCTCTCGGTCCTGCTGTTGACGCCGGTCCGGTCCTGGGGCATCTACCTGCTCGCGGCCTTCCCGGCCCACGTGGTGATGGAATACCGGGCCGGCTTCCCCTGGCCGTTGATCCTGGGGCTCTTCGTCACCAATTGCGGGCAGGCGCTGATCGGGGCCCTCGCGGTGCGCCGGTTCATCGGGTCGCGGCTCGACTTCGGCAACCTCCGGCACGTCGCCGTCTTCATCGCGGTGGCGGCGTTCGTCGCCCCGTTCGTGAGCTCCTTCGCCGACGTCGCCATCTGGGTGGCGACCGCATGGCCCGCGGACATTCGCTACTGGCCGGCGTGGACGCTCCGCTTCGCGAGCAACACGCTGACGATTCTCGTGGTGACGCCGGCGCTCGTGCTCGGGGTCACCCGCGGCTCCGCCTGGTGGAGCCGGCCTCCTCCGCTGCGTCGGTGGGCGGAGGCGGCCGTCCTGACCGCGGGACTCGCGGCGGCCGGGATCATGATCGGCGTATCCGAGCCCGGCCGCGTCCTGGCATTGGTCTACACGCCCCTGCCGCTGGTGCTGTGGGCGGCGGTGCGCTTCGGGTCCCTGGGCGTCAGCGTGTCGCTCCTGGCCACGACGCTGTGCATGACCTTCGGAGCCGCACGTCACCTCGGATCGCTCGCCGGCCCGTCCGAGTCCGCGCACGACTTCGCGACTCAGTTCTTCATGGTGATGATCGTCACCGCGGTGTCGCTGCTGTTCCTCGCGGCCGTGCTTCGCGAGCGGGAGCGGGCGGAAGCGACGCTCCGGGAGCGGCTCGCGTTCGAGGCGCTGCTCTCGGAGGTGTCGGCCCGGTTCGCGCGCCGGTCTTCGGAGGAGATTGCCGACGCGGTGCAGGATGGCCTGGCTCGCATCGTCGAGTGCCTCGACGTGGATCGCGCGACGCTCGGACAGCTCTCGGACGACGGCCGCACGCTCGTGCTCAAGCACGCCCTGTCTCGCGAAGGGATCGGGCGACTGCCGGCGGGGATCCAGGTGGCCGAGTTCCCGTGGGGCCTGGAACGAAGTCGCCGCGGAGAAGCGATCTGCTTCTCGCGTCTCAAGGACCTGCCCGGCGAAGCGGCCACCGATCGAGAGAGCTATCGCCGGTACGGCGCCAAGTCCGTGGTGGTCGTTCCGCTGATGGCGGGAGGGACCCGGTTCGGAATCCTGACCCTGGCCACCCTGCGGCACGAGCGGACGTGGCCCGACGAGATCGTGGAGCGACTCCAGCTGCTGGGCGAGGTCTTCACCACCGCGGTCATACGTCAGCAGGCGGAAGCCGAGGCGCGCAAGGGCGAGGCGCTGAATCGCGCGGTGCTGGCGTCACTGGTCGGCGCGGTCGCCGTCGTGGACCGCGCGGGCGCCATCGTGCGGGTCAACGAGACCTGGATCCGGGTGAGCCAGGCCTACGGTGGGGTCCTGCTTCCGGAGTTCGTCGCCGGCGGGAACTACCTCGACGCCTGCCGCCGAGGGGCGGAGCGGGGGGTGCAGGATGCCGAGCTGGCGCTGGCGGGGATCCAGGCGGTGCTGGATCGGACTCGCCCGGGGTTCTCGCTGGAGTACGCCGGGCCGGAGCGCGCGCCGGGCAGCTGGTGGGAGATGCTGGTGGTGCCGCTGGGCCGCCCGGAGGGCGGGGCGGTCGTCACGCATCGCGACATCAGCGATCGCAAGCGCGGGGAGCTCGAAGCCCAGCAACAGCGCGAGAGCCTCGCGCACGCGGCACGGGTGCTGGCCGTCGGCGAGCTCGCCGGGTCCCTCGCGCACGAGCTCAACCAGCCACTGACCGCGATGGTGACGAACGCCCTGGCCGCGGGTCGGCTCCTCCACGAGCCGACCCCGGATCTCGTCGAGCTGCGGGCGATCCTGTCGGACATCGTGCAGGACGGCAAGCGGGGCGCGGACGTGATCCGGGGCGTGCGCGGCCTGCTGAGGCGGGGCGGTTCGGACCAGGTGGCGGTCGACCTGAACCCGCTCGTCCGCGAGGTCGCGAGGCTGCTCGGCAACGACGCGGTCACCAAGGGCATCTCGGTGCGGCTCGAGATGAGCCCGGACCTTCCCCCGGTCCTCGGGGAGCGGGTGCAGCTGCAGCAGGTGATCCTGAACCTCTTCATGAACGCCTTCGAGGCCATGAGCGGGGTGGCGGCCGGCCCGCGCGAGCTGGTCGTGCGGACGCGGTATGGACCGGCCGGCGTCGAGTTCCTCGTCTCGGATACCGGCCCCGGCCTCAGCGAGGAGGCCCTTGCGCGGATGTTCGAGCCGTTCTTCACGACCAAGCCGGAGGGCCTGGGTCTCGGGCTCTCGATCAGCCGGACCATCGTCCGGGATCATGGCGGAGAGATCGCAGTGGTCCGGCACGCCGGCCGCGGCAGCACGGTGTCGGTCACGCTCCCGCCGGCTCGGATCCCGGAGTCCGAGGAGGCGGGCCGTCCGCCCGGGCTCATTGCGAAGCCGGCCGCGCCGAAGGCGTAGGTAGCACTGTCGCAGGTAGCACTAAGGTCCTATGTCAATTGGCCTTGAGATGCGAGAAGGTCTGGGACGAAGCGCTAGCCAAGGAGAACGAATGAGCCGGCCCAGGCAGCGGAAGGAGAAGGAGAACGAGCGGCGACGGCCTCGCGGCGCCTGGTGGCGCCGGGCGCCGGTCATCGTCGTGACCGTCGTGCTGGCGGTGGGGTTCGTTGCCGCCGCGATCCTCCTCCGGGCCGGCGCGAGCGACGCCGGCTTCGAGAGGCTGAAGGGTCGCTGGGTCCGGCCCGACGGCGGCTACGTTCTGGAGATCCGGTCCGTCGACGCCAGTGGCGTGGTCGACGCGGCGTATCTCAACCCGCGGCCCATCAACGTCGCCCGGGCCGAAGCCACTCGCGCCGGATCGACGCTCAAGGTCTTCGTCGAGCTCCGCGCCCCCAACTACCCCGGGAGCACGTACACGCTCACCCATGATCCGAAGACCGATCAGCTTGGCGGAGCCTATTTCCAGGCGGTCCAGCGGCAGACGTTCGACGTCGTCTTCTACAGGGCGAAGTAGAGACCATGAGACCGCCCGCGAAGCGATTCTGGAAGCTGGCCGCGGCCACCGCGCTGGCCGGCCTCGTCGCCGGGTGCGCCAGCGCCGCGCCGACGGCCTCCGGGAAAGGCCAGGGCCAGCCCCCGGTGGTCGAGGTCCTGCCCAACGGGCTCACCCTCATCGTGCAGCAGCACCGCGCGGCCGACATCGTCGCGGTGTACCTGTGGGTGGGCACGGGCGTGCGGTACGAGAGCCCGGAGACCCTCGGCCACGCGCACTTCCAGGAGCACATGCTCTTCAAGGGGACCGACAAGTTCGGCCCGGGGTACATCGATCAAACGGTGGAGGGGACCGGCGGGCGCTCCAACGCGTTCACGACCTTCGACTACACGACCTATCAGGTCCAGGTGCCGGGCGAGGCGACGCCCGTCGCCCTCCAGCTGCTCGAGGACATGGCCTTCCGCTCGACGTTCGATCCCAAGGAAGTGGACGCGGAGCGCCAGGTCATCGCGGAGGAGTCTCGCATCGAGACCGACAATCCCCGGAGCGGCATCGTGCGGCAGCTCTACGGGATGGTGTTCGGTCCGCATCCCTACGGCCGCCCCGTGCTCGGGACGCCGGCCACCATGGGCGCGGCGACGCAGGACAACCTGAAAGCGTTCAATCGCCGGTTCTACACGCCCGAGAACATGGCCCTCGTGGTGGTGGGTCCCGTGGACGCCAAGGCCGTCCGGCCCATGGTCGACCGTACCTTCGGCCGGCGCCCCCGCACCGGATACACGCCGCCGGCGGTTCCCACGCTCGCGCCCATCAAGGAGGGCCTGACGCGTACGGTGGAGCGGCCGGAGCAGCAGGCGCAGCTCGCGATCGGGTGGCAGGCGCCCAGCGCGTCGGATCGCGACAGCCTGGCCCTGGATCTCGTCGCCACGATCCTGGGTGGCAGCGAGAGCTCGCGCATGGTCGCCACGCTTCGTGACGGCGAGCGGATCGTGTCGCGGATCAGCGTGAACAACTCCACGCAGCAGCTCGCGGGCATGTTCTACGTCCAGGCGACGCTCGAGGCGGGCGACGTCGAGAAGGCCGAGCAGCGAATCATCGAAGAGATCGGCCGCCTGCAGCGGGAGGGGCCGACCGAGGAGGAGCGGGAGCTGGCGATGATCAAGGCGGAGTCCGAGCATGCCTTCGCCTACGAGACGTCCGACGGGGTGGCCTCCGCGTACGGCCTCGCGCGCATGACCGCCACGCTCGAGGACGAGCTGCGCTATATCGAGCGGCTCCAGACCATCACCCGCGAGCAGATCCGCGATGCGGCGCGCAAGTACCTCCCCACGACGGCGTACGCGCGGATCGCCTTCGTCCCGAGGAAAGCGCAGTGAGCCGCCGCGCGCTCGTCCTGGTGGCGGTGCTCGGCTCTCCTGGCCCCGACCGCGGTCTTCGCCCAGACCGGCGGGGTCACGCGCAGCCGTCTACCCAACGGCCTCACGGTGGTCGTGCGCGAGAACGCGGAAGCGCCCGTGGTCGCCTACTCGCTCCTGGTGAAGATGGGCACGCGCACCGAGACCCCGGACAATGCCGGCATCTCCAACATGCTGCAGACGATGCTGGTCCGGGGCACCGAGAAGATGAACGGGGAGCAGATCGCGGTCGCCGCGGACCGGATGGGCGGCAGCATCGACGCCTACGGCGAAGCCGACTACTCGGAGATCACCGCCACCGCGCTCGCGCGCAACTGGCGGCAGATGCTCGAGCTGGTCTCCGACGTCTCGCTCCGCCCCACCGTCCCGGACGGCACCGTGGGGCCGGTGCGTGATTTCATCCTCCGGCAGATCCGGAACCGCGGGGAGAAGCCCTTCGACGCCGCGACCGACCGGATGCGGGCCGCCCTCTTCGGGACCAATCCCTACGCGTGGGATCCGCTCGGTCGGCGCGAGAGCGTGGAGCGCCTCACCCGGGACGCGCTGATGGCCTACTACCGGAGTCAGTACGTACCCGACCAGATGGTCCTCGCGGTGAGCGGCGACGTGAAGAGCGCCGAGGTGCTCGCGGAGGCTCGGCGTCTCTTCGGCACGATGCCGGCCGGCAAGGCTCCGGTGCCGTCGATTCCCGCGCCGCCTGCGATGGCGGCCACGCGGGAGGTGCACGTGGTGCCGGGCGCCCAGGCCCAGATCTTCGTGGGCGCGCTGGCGCCCCCCTTCACCCACGCCGACTACGCGCCGCTCAAGGTCATGACCGCGATCCTCGGCGGGGGGATGGCCTCGCGCTTCTTCTCCGACCTGCGCGACAAGCAGGCGCTGGCGTACTCGACGGCCGCCCAGTACCCGCCGCGGCTGGACACGAGCGGGTTCGTCGCCATCCTGGGCACGGCTCCCGCCAACGTGCCCAAGGCCGAGGCCGCGCTCCGGGAGCATCTCGCGCGCATCCAGAGCGAGGTGCCGTCGGCGGAGGAGGTGGCGGTGGCCCGCTCCTACGTGATCGGCAGCCAGGCCATGGACCGGCGCACGAACGCGCGGCAGGCCTGGTACCTGGGAGCCGCCGAGCTGGCCGGGGTGGGGCACGAGTTCTTCGATGTGTACCTGGCCAAGGTCCGGAAGGTCACGCCGGCCGACGTGCAGCGCGTGGCCAAGCAGTACCTCGGGGTGGTGCGGACGGTCATCGTCGCGCCGCAGTGACGCCCCGGGGCGCTCACTTGCCGTCGAGGGCTGTCGCGATCGCCTTGAGCAAGGAGTGCGCGTCGAAGGGCTTGGGAAGATACGCGACCCCGCCCTTCGCGGGCCCGCTCTCGAGTAAGGACATCGTCGTGGGCGGTGATGAAGATGATCGGGATCGTGACCTGGGCCTCCGCGAGACGCTCCTGCAGCTCGAAGCCGCTCAGCCCGGGCATCTGGATGTCCAGCACCAGGCACTTGATGCTCTCGGGATGCTCCAGGCCGAGAAACTCCTCGGCCGAGCTGAACGCCCTCACGGTGAAGCCGGCGCCGCCGAGCAGCCGGCTCAGAGCTCTCAGGACGGAAGCGTCGTCATCGACGATGCCAATGAGTTCGGTCACGCCGTTGTGTACCTTCCTATGAAGGCCAGCTTGATCCGCGCCGGTGAGGAGCGATATGGGGCCTTGGTCGATGCGGTCGGGCCGCCGGCGGTTCTCTGGAGCCGATCGGGCGGCTTGCCCAGGCCCTACCGCCATGCTACCAGGATCCGAGATGAGTGCGAGCGAAGTGCCCGTGAAGACCTTCAAGGACCGGGTCGCGGTGGTGACCGGGGCGGCGAGCGGGATCGGGCTCGCGCTGGCCGAGCGCTTCGCGGCCGACGGCGCGAAGGTCGTCATGGCCGACATCGAGGCGTCGGCCCTGGCCACGGCGGCCGAGGGGCTCCGGCGGAAGGGCGCGCGACCCCTGGTCACCCAGGTGGACGTCTCGCGCCCGGAGGACGTGGAGCGCCTGGCCCGGGAGACCTACGACGCGTTCGGCGCCGCGCACGTGCTCTGCAACAACGCGGGGGTCGCGGTCATCGGGGCGGTGCACGAGCACACCCTGGCCGACTGGCAGTGGGTCATCAACGTGAACCTGTGGGGCGTCATCCACGGGGTGCGCGCGTTCCTGCCGCGCATGCTGGCCGGCGGCAGCGAGGGCCACATCGTCAACACCGCGTCCATGGCCGGGCTCACCACCGCGCCGTTCATGTCGGTCTACGACGTCACCAAGCACGGCGTCGTGGCGCTCTCGGAATCCATGTACAAGGAGCTCCAGGTGACCGGCGCGCCGATCGGCGTGTCCGTGCTCTGCCCCGGGCTGATCGACACGAACATCATGCGGTCGTCCCGCAACCGGCCCGAGACTCTCGCCGAGGCGGGCAAGGCCGGCCCGATGGCGGAGGCGTTCGGGCAGGGGCTGTCGGACCGTCTCGCGGGCGGGTACCCGCCGTCCGAGGTGGCGGAGCAGGTGGTCGAGGGCATCCGCGAAGGCCGCTTCTACATCGTGCCGGCCCAGCCCGAGGTCAAGAGCGGTATCGCGGTGCGCGCACAGGATCTGCTCGCGCTCCGGAATCCGACGCGGCGGGGGGCCTAGCCCCGTGGGGAAGACCGGCGGTATCATCGTGCTCGCGGCGCTGATGCTCGCGGGCTGTGCGACGATCCGCGACAAGCAGACGACCGACACCGAGCAGGTGCTCGCGGCGGCCGGCTTCTACATGAAGCTCGCCGATACGCCCGAGAAGATGGCTCGCCTCCAGGCCCTCACCCCGCGGAAGCTGGTCCCGCACGAGCGGGACGGCAAGGTCTACTTCGTGTACGCGGATCCCGACGTCTGCCGGTGCCTGTTCGCGGGGACCGAGCAGAACTACCAGGAGTTCCAGCGACTGGGGCTCCAGAAGCGCCTCGCGGACGAAGAGCTCATGGCCGCGCAGACCAATCTGTACGCCCCGATGCACTGGGAGCGCGTGGGGCGGGTGGCCGTGGTGACCCGGCGGCCCGGCCGCCGCCGGGGACTCTGCGCGCTGCTCGCGGTGATGCTGGTCCTCGCGGGGTGCGCGTCGCGGGAGAGCCGCTACGCGAGCGCCAACGAGCAGGGGCTGACCGCTGCCGGCTTCCAGAAGCGTCTCGCCGCCACGCCCGCGAAGGAGGCCCACCTCCAGACGCTGATCCAGCGGAAGATCCTCGTCTACAAGGTGCAGGATCGCCTGGTCTATGTCTGGGCCGACGCCAAGTTCTGCCAGTGCCTCTACGTCGGGAACGAGTCGCAGTTCCAGAAGTACGAGGCGCTCGGCCTCGAGCAGAAGCTCCAGCAAGAGCGACAGACGACGGCCGACGAGAACAAGGCGGCCTCGCTGTTCTCGGAGACGTGGGGGCTCGGCTACTGAGCCATGATCGACGGTCTCGACCATGTGGTCATCGTGGTGCGCGACTTCGAGACCGCGCTGGCCTTCTACACGGGTGTGCTCGGCTGCGAGCCGCTCGGCGTTGACGAGTGGCGCCAGGGTCGGCGGCGCTTCCCCTCGCTCCGCGCGGGGCGCACCATGATCAACGTGCATCAGGCGGGCCGCCCGGTGGGCCTGGACGCGGCCAACATGCAGATCGGGTCTGAAGACCTCTGCTTCGAGTGGAGCGGCCCGATCGAGGCCGCCGTCGAGCGTCTGGGCGCTCACCGCGTGACGATCGAGGTGGGGCCGGTCAAGCGATTCGGGGCCCGGGGCCGCGAGGGGACGTCGGTCTACTTCAGAGACCCCGACGGCAACCTGCTGGAGCTGATGAGCTACGCCTGACGGGTTCGACGCCGCTCAGGGGAGGACGTCGCGGACGTCGACCCGGGCGCCGGACGAGGCCAGCGGCGAGGCGAAGCCCTCGGCGCGGAGCACCTCGATCGACCGGTAGCGCCACCCGAAGGGCGCGGCTGGATCAGGGCCCGGGTCGCGATGTACCTCGAGGGCCTGATCCACGAGATTCACGATCCAGTAGTCGGCGACACCGGCGCGGGCGTAGAGGCTCCCCTTGTGGTCCCGGTCCAGCGCGAGGCTCGACTCGCTGATCTCCACGACGAGCGCCGGCTGCGAGGGGTGTCCGGCCACGTAGTCACGAAAGCTTCCGGGCACGACGGCAACGTCAGGCTCCGGCTCGGATTCGTCGTCGAGTGCCAGTGGCCCTTGCCCGCGTACCTGCCAGCCCGGGGCGAACGCCTTCCACAGGGCTTCCTCCATGGCCTGGACCGCGGCGAAGTGCCGGCTTCCCTGCGGCTCCGCCACGATGAGCTGACCACCAACGAGCTCGACCGGATCGCCGGGCCGGAAGAAGCCGGTCTCGATCAGCCGCTCGTATTCGACCCGCCGCCACCGGTGCATCTTGACGTCCACGGGCGCCATGTCTCGAGCGTAGCGATCTCGAGGAGGCCGGTCAATGTCCTCAGGTCGAGACACCTATGCTTCGCTTGACAGGCCACCGTGAACTTTAGTAATACTGAATCCTGGTTTCATCATTAAGCAAGAGGAGCCCTCGGTGCCCACGCTCCTGACGCTCAAGATCAACGGGGAAGAGCGCGATGTCCTCGCGCCGGCGCACAAGACCCTGCTCGAGGTGCTGCGCGAGGAGCTGAACCTCACCGGCACCAAGCACGGCTGCGAGCTGGGCGAGTGCGGCACGTGTACCGTGCTACTGGATGGCGACCCCGTGCTCTCCTGCCTGGCCCTGCCCGTGGAGTGCCAGGGGCATGAGATCAAGACCGTCGAGGGCATGGCCGAGGGCGGCCGGCTCCACCCGCTGCAGCAGGCCTTTGCGGAGCTGGGTGCCGCTCAGTGCGGCTACTGCACGCCCGGTATCCTCCTCACCGCGGCGGCCCTCCTCGTGGATGTTCCCGCCCCGACCCGCGAGGAGATCAAGCACGCGCTGGCCGGTAATCTTTGCCGGTGCACGGGCTACACCAAGATCCTTGACGCCGTCGAGCTCGCCGCCCTCCGCATGCAACGGCAGGGCGAGGCGCAGCCGCAGGCGAGCCGAGCGGATGAGGGGAGCGCCCGCCCATGAAGAAAGACCGCTTCTCGATCATCGGCCAGTCGCTGCCCAAGATCGACGCCTGGGCCAAGGTGGTCGGCGAGACCAAGTTCGCCGACGACATGGTGATGTCGCGGATGGCCCACGGCAAGCTGCTGCGCAGCCCGCACCCGCACGCGCTGATCAAGCGCATCGACACCACGCGCGCCCGGGCGCTGCCCGGCGTCTACGCGGTGATCACCGGGCACGACCTGCCCCGCGTGAAGTTCGGCATCCTGCCGGTGTCGCAGGACGAGGAAGCGCTCTGCGTGGAGAAGGTGCGCATGGTCGGCGACGCGGTCGCGGCGGTGGCCGCGGTGGACGAGGAGACGGCGGAGCGCGCCAGCGAGCTGATCGAGGTGGAGTACGAACCGCTGCGCCCGCTCATGTCCATCGAGGATTCGCTGAAGCACCCGGAGGTGCGCATCCACGAGTACGGCGACCGGCCGAACGTGCACAAGGCGGTGTCGCTGCAGTTCGGGGACGTGGAGGCGGCCTTCGCCTCGGCCGACCTGGTACGGGAAGACGTCTTCTACTTCGAGGGCAACACCCACCTGCCGATGGAGCAGCACTCCGCGCTGGCCCAGTGGGGCGCCGACGGCAAGCTCACGCTCTGGTCCTCGACCCAGACGCCCCACTACGTGCACCGGCTGCTCTCCAAGATCCTCGACGTGCCCCAGGCGCACATCCGGGTCGTCGCGGCGCCGGTCGGGGGCGGCTTCGGCGGCAAGCTCGACCCGTTCGCCCACGAGATCGCCGCGTGCAAGCTCTCCCAGCTCACCGGCCGGCCGGTGAAGTTCACGCTGACCCGCGAGGAGGTCTTCTACGTCCACCGCGGCCGGCATCCCGTGCTGATGTGGATCAAGACCGGCTTCAAGAAGGACGGCGCGATCACCGGCATGCACTTCCGCTCCTGGCTCGACGGGGGCGCCTACGGATCCTACGGGGTGGCCTCCACCTTCTATACGGGCGCGCTCCAGACCGTCACCTACAAGATCCCGGTCTACAAGTTCGAGGGCGCGCGCGTGTTCACCAACAAGCCGCCCTGCGGGCCCAAGCGCGGGCACGGGACGCCCCAGCCCCGCTTCGCGATGGAGTGCCAAATCGACAAGGCGGCCGAGCAGCTCGGCCTGGACCCGGCCGACATGCGGCGGCGCAACCTGGCCGAGCCGTTCGTGAAGACCGCCAACCACCTGACCGTGACCACGATTGGCCTCGGCGAGTGCATCGATCGCGTGGTGGAGGCGTCCGGCTGGCGGGAGAAGCGCGGGAACCTGCCCCCGGGGAAGGGGATCGGCATCGCGTGCTCGTCCTACCTCACCGGCGCGGGCACCGCGATCTACTGGAACGACATGCCGCACTCCGGCGTGGTCGTCCGCGCCGATCGCAGCGGGCTCGTGGCGGTGCTCTGCGGGGCCACCGACATCGGCCAGGGCTCGGACTCGATCCTGGCCTACCTGGTCGCCGAGGTGCTGGGCATCGAGCCGAAGGACATCCGGGTGCACCCGGCCGATACGGACCTCACGCCGGTGGATCTGGGCTCCTACTCCTCGCGCGTGACCCTGATGGCGGGCAACGCGGCGATCCAGGCCGCCGAGCGCCTGCGCGAGAAGATCTTCGCCGCGGTCGCGCGAAAGCTCGAGGTCGCCTCGGACCAGCTCGCGGTCGGCGAGCGCCGCGTGTTCGTGCAGGACGATCCGGAGCACGGCGTGTCGTTCCCGGAGGCGGTCGTGCTGGCCGAGAGCATGTGGGGCGTGCTGGCCTTCCCCGGCTCCTACGCGCCGCCCAAGCGCGCAGGCAAGTACAAGGGCGGCGGCGTCGGCCCCTCGCCCTGCTATTCCTACTCCGCCTGCGTGGTCGAGGTGGACGTGGATCGCCAGACCGGGATGGTCACGCCCAGCGAGGTGTGGATCGCCCACGACGTCGGCCGGGCGCTGAACCCGCTGCTGGTGGAAGGCCAGGTCGAGGGGTCGATCTACATGGGCCTGGGCGAGGTGCTGATGGAGGAGCAGGTCTTCCGCAAGGGCGTCCACAAGATCCCCTCGCTGCTCGAGTACAAGAGCCCGACAACACTCGAGACGCCGGAGATCCACACGATTCTCGTCGAGAGCGACGATCCCGAAGGCCCGTTCGGGGCCAAGGAGGCCGGGCAGGGCCCGCTGCTGCCGGTGATCCCGGCGGTGGCCAACGCGGTCTACGACGCGGTCGGCGTGCGGATCGACGAGACGCCGATCACGCCGGAGAAGGTGACGAAGGCGATGGATGCCAAGCGCCAAGGGAAGTCGGGGCGCCTGGGGCCGGATCGCCTGCCCGTGTTCACGTTCCCGGAGCCGAAGGTCGTCGAGTCGGCCTTCGGGCAGCCGGCGGAGGATATTGCGGTGAGGCCGTTCGCCAGCCCTCACCCTCCGGCCCCTCACCCTCCGGCCCCTCACCCTGCCCTCTCCCCGGAGGGGAGAGGGGGAAGGGGAGGGAGCGCGCCATGATGCGGTTGCCGCCGTTCACGTATCTCTCGCCGGTGTCGGTGGCCGACGCGGTCAAGCTCATGGCCGATCACGGGCCCGAGGCCATGCTGGTGGCCGGCGGGACGGATCTGTATCCGAACATGAAGCGGCGGCAGTTCGAGCCCACGGTGCTGGTGGGCCTGCGCGGCGTGCGCGACCTGGCCGGCGTGCGGCAGCCGGGTGCGGGCGCGCTCGCGATCGGCGCGGGGACCACGCTGACCGCGGTCTCGCGGCACCCCGAGGTGCGCGCGGGTTACGCGGCGCTGGCCACCGCGGCGGGCGCGGTCTCCACGCCGCAGCTGCGCAACATGGGCACGCTCGGCGGCAACGTGTGCGTGGACACGCGGTGCAACTACTACAACCAGTCCTACCAGTGGCGGAAGGCGGTCGACTTCTGCATGAAGAAGGACGGCGAGATCTGCCTGGTCGCGCCGGGCAGCCCGCGCTGCTGGGCCGTGTCCTCCTCGGACACCGCGCCCGCGCTGTGGAGCCTGGGCGCCAGCGTGCGCCTGGCGGGCCCCGCCGGCGAGCGCACGATCCCGATCTCGGCGCTCTACCAGGACGACGGCATCCAGTACCTGACCAAGCAACCGGGAGACATCGTGACCGAGATCGTCCTGCCCCCCGCCGACGGCGCCCGATCCATCTATCTCAAGCTGCGCCGCCGCGGCTCCTTCGACTTCCCGGTCCTGGGCGTCGCGGCCACGCTGCACATGGATGGCGAGGTGGTGCGCCAGGCCCGCATCGTGCTGGGCGCGGTGGCGTCGCTGCCGCGCGAGGCCCTGGAAGCCGCCCGCGTGCTGGTCGGCGAGCGGCTGACGCCCGAGCTGATCGACCGGGCGGCCGATGCCGCGTACCGCCCCGCGAAGCCGCTGGACAATACCGACATGACGCACCCGTACCGGAAGAAGATGGTGCGCGTGTACGTGGCGCGCGCGCTGCGACGCCTCGCCGGCCTGCCGGACGAGGCGGAAGGATGACCGCTCTCGGCCAGCGCATCAAGGCCTTCCGCGCCGAGCGGGCGCTGCAGCAGCGGCAGCTCGCCGAGAAGGCCGGCCTCACCGCGAGCATGCTGTCGCAGATCGAGTCCGGGCGTCTGACCCCGTCGCTGCCGACCCTGGGCAAGCTGGCCGCCGCCCTGGGCGTGTCCATCGGCGCGCTCTTCGAGCCCGCGCCGGCCGGGCGGCTCCTGGTGAGCCGGAAGGCCGATTACCCGGTAGTGTCCTTCGAGGGGACCACCGAGAAGTGGCATGTGTTGGGGGCCGGGCTCTTCCAGGGTAAGATCCGGGCGGTGATGTCCACGCTCGGGCCGCGGTCGCGGGGCGTGAAGACGGACAAGGTGGTCATCGAGCCGGGGCAGATGAAGCTCTTCTACGTCATCGAGGGCAAGGTGGCCCTGCAGTACAACGGTGACAACCACGTGCTCGGGGCCGGCGACAGCGCCTATCTCGACGGCGGCACCACGCACGGTTGGGAGAACGTGGGATCCAGGGTCGCCAAGGTGCTGTGGGTGATCCTCGGCTAGAGGAGAGGTCATGGGCGACGGCGCGCGTGTGATGGTCGACTTCCGGACGGATCCGGGCCGGTACAAGCACTGGAAGCTGTCCTTCGACGGCCCGGTGGCCACCGTGGCCATGGACGTCAAGGAAGACGGCGGTCTGGTGCCCGGTTACGAGCTCAAGCTCAACTCCTACGACCTGGGCGTGGACATCGAGCTCTACGACGCCATCCAGCGACTGCGCTTCGAGCACCCGGGGGTCGGGGCGGTCGTCCTCACCTCCGGCAAGGAGCGGATCTTCTGCGCGGGCGCCAACATCCGGATGCTCAGCCAGTCCTCGCACGGCTGGAAGGTGAACTTCTGCAAGTTCACCAACGAGACGCGGAGTGCGATCGAGGATGCCACCACGAGCTCCCGCCAGGTCTGGCTCGCCGCGGTGAACGGGCCCTGCGCGGGCGGCGGCTACGAGCTGGCCCTCGCCACCGACTGGATCATCATGTCCGACGACGGCTCCACCACGGTGGCGCTGCCGGAGGTGCCGCTGCTGGCGGTGCTGCCCGGCACCGGCGGCCTCACGCGGCTGGTGGACAAGCGGCGGGTGCGGCGCGATCGCGCCGACTTCTTCTGCACGCTCGAGGAGGGCATCAAGGGCCAGCGCGCGGTCGAGTGGCGCCTGGTGGACGAGGTGGTGCCGCGCTCGCGCCTGGCCGAGGCCACGAAGACCCGGGCCGGCGAGCTGGCCGCCCGCACCGATCGTCCCGCCGGCGCGAGCGGGATCACGCTGACCCCGCTGGAGCGGCGCATCGAGGGCGATCGGATCGCCTACGCTCACGTCACCTGCGCGATCGATCGCGCGCAGGGCGTGGCCGAGATCACGGTGGCCGCGCCGACGACGGCCCCGCCCGACCTGGCGGGCATCCACGCGGCGGGCGTGAGCTTCTGGCCGCTCGCGGTCGCGCGAGAGCTGGACGACCTGATCCTGCATCTCCGCGCCAACGAGGAGGAGATCGGCCTCTGGGTGCTGCGGACCACCGGGGCCGCGGACCTGGTGGAGGCCCACGACCGGGTGCTGGCGCAGCACGAGGCGGACTGGCTCGTGCGCGAGATCCGGCTCTACATGAAGCGCACGCTGAAGCGCCTCGACGTTTCCTCGCGGTCCATCTTCGCGCTGGTCGAGCCCGGCTCGTGCTTCACGGGCACGCTGCTCGAGCTGGCGCTCGCCGCCGATCGCACCTTCATGTTCGACGGCGCGCGCGAGGGCGACCCGGGGAGGCCGGCGTCGCTGCGCCTGACCGGGATGAACTTCGGCCCGTACCCGACCGTGAACGGGCTCACCCGCCTCGCGAGCCGCTTCCTGGACGAGCCGGGGCGCGTGGACGATCTCAAGGGCCGGATCGGCGAGGATCTCGACGCGGCCGCCGCGGCGGAGGCCGGCCTCGTCACCTTCACGCCGGACGACATCGACTGGGAGGACGAGGTGCGCATCGCCATCGAGGAGCGCGCCGCGTTCTCGCCGGACGCGCTGACCGGTATGGAAGCCTCGCTGCGCTTCGGCGGCCCCGAGACGCTCGAGAGCAAGATCTTCGCGCGCCTCTCGGCCTGGCAGAACTGGATCTTCCAGCGGCCCAACGCGGTCGGCCCCAAGGGCGCGCTCAAGGTGTACGGCACCGGTGAGCGGGGCGATTTCGACCGCAGGAGAGTGTGATGGCGCCCATCGACTACAACGAGCGGATCCCCAACAACGTGAGCCTCACCGAGAACCGCCGGTTGCTGAGGGCGCTGGAGGACTGGCAGCCCAAGTTCCTCGAGTGGTGGCACGACATGGGACCCGAGGGCTTCCAGTCCAAGGACGTCTACCTGCGAACCGCGGTGAGCGTGGACGCCAAGGGCTGGGCCCAGTTCGGCTACGTGAAGATGCCGGAGTACCGCTGGGGCATCTTCCTCGCGGAGCCGGAGGCCGACCGCCGGATCAACTTCGGCGACCATCAGGGCCAGCCCGCCTGGCAGGACGTGCCGGGGGAATATCGCGCGACGCTGCGACGGCTGATCGTGACGCAGGGCGATACCGAGCCCGCGTCGGTGGAGCAGCAGCGCCACCTGGGGCGCACCTGCCCGTCGCTCTACGACCTGCGCAACCTCTTCCAGGTCAACGTGGAGGAGGGACGGCACCTCTGGGCGATGGTGTACCTGCTCGACGCGCACTTCGGCCGCGACGGGCGCGAGGAGTCGGAGGCGCTCCTGCAGCGGCGCTCGGGCGACCACGACAAGCCGCGGATCCTGGGGGCCTTCAACGAGAAGACCCCGGACTGGCTGTCGTTCTTCATGTTCTGCTTCTTCACGGATCGCGACGGCAAGTACCAGCTCGCCAGCCTCGCGGAGAGCGGCTTCGACCCGCTCTCCCGAACCTGCCGCTTCATGCTCACCGAGGAAGCCCACCACATGTTCGTGGGCGAGAGCGGGGTGGGGCGCATCGTGCAGCGCGCCTGCGAGCTCATGCGCGAGCACAAGACCGAGGACGTGCGGAAGCACGGGGGGATCGACCTGCCGACCATGCAGAAGTACATCAACTTCCACTGCTCGGTCTCGCTCGACCTCTTCGGCTCCGAGGTGTCGACCAACGCGGCGAACTTCTACACCGCGGGGCTCAAGGGGCGCTTCGAGGAGACCAAGAAGAGCGACGATCACCGCCTGAAGGGCGGGACCTATCCGGTCATCGGGCTCGACGGGGAGAAGATCGTCACCCGGCAGGAGCCCGCGCTGGTCTCGCTCAACGAGCGGCTGCGCGACGACTACGTGGCAGACTGCCAGCGGGGGGTGAACCGCTGGAACGAGATCATCAAGAATGCGGGCGTGGACTTCACCCTCACGCTGCCCCACCGCGCCTTCCGCCGGGCCATCGGGGCCTTCGCCGAGGTCCGCGTGTCGCCCGACGGCCGCGTCGTCAGCCAGGCGGAGTGGGACGCGCGGCACCGCGAATGGCTCCCGACCGAGGAGGACGAGGCCTACGTGGGGAGCCTGATGAAGCCGGTGACCGAGCGCGGCAAGATGGCGGGCTGGATCGCGCCGCCCGCGCGCGGCGTCAACAGCCAGGCCGAGGACTTCGAATACGTCCGGTTGAGCTGACGGAGGAGGCGCCATGGCCCCCACCAGACCCACGCCCGTCACACCCAAGCGCTTCGGTCCCCCTCTCGGGATGTACTCGCACGGCATGGTCGCCCCCGGCGGCGAGATCGTCGTGGTCGCGGGGCAGGTCGGGATGGACGAGGGTCGCACGGTTGCGGTCGGCGACGTGGGCGCGCAGACGAAGCAGGCGCTCGAGAACGTGCGCGCCATCGTCGAAGCCGCCGGCTGCACGATGCAGCAGATCGTGCGCCTGCAGACATTCCTGACCCACGCCGAGGACATTCCGGGCTTCATGGCGGCGCGGGCCGAGGTCTTCCCGAAGTACTTTCCGGACGGCGCCTACCCGCCCAATACCCTGCTCGTGGTGAGCCGGCTCGTGCTGCCCGAGCTGCTGGTCGAGGTCGAGGCGATGGCGGTCAAGCCCGCGGCGGTTGCCGCCGCGGCGAAGCGGCCCGCGGCTCGCCCCAAGGCCGCGCGGAAGACGCCGGCCCGGCGGAAGGCGTCGCGGAAGCGCTGATGCTCGAGGTGCCCGCGCGGTTCAACGCGGCGACGTTCTTCGTGGACCGTCACGTGGCGGAGGGCCGCGGGGCCAAGGTGGCCTTCTTCCACGACGAGGGGTCGATCACCTACGCGGGTCTGCAGGAGCTGGTCAACCGGACCGGCAACGCGCTGCTCGACCTGGGCGTGCGCCCCGAGCAGCGGGTGCTGTGCCTGCTGCTCGACTCGCCCGCGTTCCTCGGCGCCTTCTGGGGCGCCATGAAGATCGGCGCGGTCCCGATCCCCGCGAACACGATGATGCGGGCCGACGACTACCTGTACTTCCTCGACGACAGCCGCGCGCCGGTCGCGATCGTCTCGGAGGCCCTGCTGGCGGAGGCGGCGCCGGCGCTCGCGAAGGCGCGCTATCTCCGGCACGTGGTCGTCGCCGGGCGCGCGTCCGGGACGCACATCGCCTTCGAGAGCTGGGTGGCCAAGGCCTCCGCGCGGCTCGAGCCCTTCGACAGCTCGAAGGACGATGCCGCCTTCTGGCTCTACTCATCGGGCTCCACGGGCCGGCCCAAGGGCGCGGTGCACCTGCAGCACGACATGGTGGTGTGCGCGGACGCCTACGCGCTCGGAGTCCTCGGCATGACCGAGGCCGATCGGACCGTCTCGGCCGCGAAGCTCTTCTTCGCCTACGGCCTCGGCAACAACGGGTACTTCCCGCTCCGGGTGGGCGGCCAGGGAGTGCTCTACCCGCATCGCCCGACGCCCGACGCGATGTTCGAGCTGATCCAGCGCCACCGCCCGACGCTCTTCTTCGGCGTGCCCACGCTCTACGCCGCGATGCTGCAGGTGAAGGAGGCGGAGAAGCGCTACGACCTCTCGTGCCTCCGCTTCTGTGTCTCCGCGGGCGAGGCCCTGCCCGAGGAGCTCTACCGCCGCTGGCAGGAGCGCTTCGGCGTCGAGATCCTGGACGGGATCGGCACCACCGAGATCCTGCACATCTTCCTGTCCAATCGCCCGGGGCTCGCCCGGCCCGGATCAACCGGTCTCACCGTCCCGGGGTACGAGGCGATGGTGGTGGACGACGAAGGCCGGCCGGTACCGGCGGGGGAGGTGGGCAACCTGCGCGTCAAGGGCGATTCGATCATGGCCTACTACTGGAATCAGCACGAGAAGACGAAGGACGCGCTGCTCGGCCAGTGGATGCAGACCGGGGACAAGTACTATCAGGACCCGGACGGCTACTTCTGGTACTGCGGGCGCGCCGACGACATGCTCAAGGTCGGCGGTATCTGGGTCTCGCCGGTCGAGGTGGAGAACACCCTGATGAGCCATCCCGCCATCCTGGAGACCGCGGTGGTGGGCCAGGCGGATACCGACGAGCTGATCAAGCCCAAGGCCTACGTGGTGCTGAAGGACGGCCACGCGGCTTCCGCGACCCTCGAGGCCGAGCTCAAGACCTTCGTGAAGGACAAGATCGCGCCCTACAAGTATCCGCGCTGGATCGAGTTCGTCACCGAGCTGCCCAAGACCGCGACGGGCAAGATCCAGCGCTTCAAGCTGCGGCAGTGACGGGGCGCGTGGCATTTTGTCTCAGCGCCGCGCCGGGCGGGCTGCCTGGCATCGAGCGCTCGCGATGTCCCGTCCAGCCCAGCGGTCATCGTTACCCCGTGAGTTAATTCGACTCTGCCGCGTGGAGCCTCATGGCCCTGGGATTGCATCTGGCGCTCGGACCCAGCGAACCTGAATGGGGGATTGCATGTCCCAGAAGGCGGTCGAGCTCATCCTGATGCGCCAACTCGCGAGCTCCCTCGCGATGCCGATCTTCCTCGTGGATCCGGCCGGAAATCTCGTCTTCTATAACGAGCCCGCCGAGCAGCTGCTGGGCAGTCGGTACGATGAAACGGGGGAGATGTCGGTAGGGGAGTGGTCCAGCCTCTTCGCCGCGATCGGGGAGGATGGCTCCCCCTTGCCGGGGGAGGCCCTCCCGCTCAGCATCGCGCTGCACAAGCATCGGGCCGCCCATCTGGCGTTCTGGATCCGAGGCCTCGATGGGGTCTCGAGAAAGATTGGGGCCACCGCATTTCCCCTCGACGGGCAGGGCGGTCGGCGGCTGGGCGCCGTGGGTATCTTCTGGGAGGAACGCCTGACGTGAGGGTCACGCTGTGGGGGACTCGAGGCTCACTCGCCGCCCCGGGGCCCGAGACGATCCGTTACGGTGGCAACACGTCCTGCGTCGAGGTGCGGGGCAAGGACGATGCGCTCCTGGTCCTGGACGCGGGCACCGGGATCCAGCGGCTGGGGGCGGCAGTGCGGGGCGGGGGAGGGCGCATTGACCTGCTGCTGACTCATCTGCATATGGACCACATCCAGGGCCTCGGCTTCTTCGAGCCCCTCTACGAGCCGGGCCGCGAGATTCATGTCTGGGGGCCCCCATCCCCCACCCTCGACCTGCGCACCCGCCTGGCCCGGTACCTGTCGCCGCCGCTCTTTCCGATCCGGCTGCGCGATCTGCCATGCCACTTGACCTTGCACAATGTTCCTCCCGAGCGCTTCGAGCTCGGGAGGCTCGAGGTCGAGGCCGAGCTTGTCTGTCATCCGGGCTCGACGGTGGGCTACCGGATCTCCGAAGGGCCCCGCGCGGTCGCCTATCTGCCGGACCACGAGCCCGCCCTCGGGGTTCGGGAGTTCCCGGGGGAGCCGGGGTGGACGTCCGGGTTCGACCTGGCCGCCGGTGTGGACCTGCTCATCCACGACGCGCAGTACACGACCGAGGAGTACCAGGACCGGGTTGGATGGGGGCACAGCGCGATGGGGGATGCGGTCGCGTTCGCCACGCTGGCCGGGGCAGGGCGACTCGTGCCGTTCCACCACGACCCGACTCACGACGATGCCATGCTCGACCGCATCGACGCGGCGGTCCGGGCGACTGGCCCTCTGTCCTTCGGGCTCGTCGCGGGTACTGAAGGCGCGACCTTCGACGTCTGAGCATGTGTTACGATTAGGCGCATTTCGGCGCCGGTTCGAAGCTGTCGGACCTTGGTAGCACGCCAGGGAGACCCAGATATGCGAGCATTGCTGCGACGCAGGTCCTTCCGGCTCGCGGGCGTATCCGTTGTCGGCGGTCTCCTCCTCCTGACGACGCCGGGGTTCGTGGCTGCGCAACAGAGCGCGCCGAGTGCCGAGCTCAAGCGTGTCGTCGGGCGCGTAGAGGTTCTCGCCAAGGGTCAGACCCAGTGGGTCCCGGCGGTGGTCGGAGCCCAACTGGCTGAGGGCGACGATGTCAGAGCGTACGCGGGGGCGTCGGCCGAGCTGACGCTGCCCGACTCGAGCACGGTCGTGGTGACCGAGAACAGCCGCCTGATCCTCACCAAGATGGAGTATGATCCGCAGAGCCAGAGCCGGCTGATGCTCCTGCATCTGGTCGTGGGTAAGGTGCGCGCGACGGTCGCCCAGGCCGCCGTCACCCTGGCCAGGGTCCGCCAGTCGAACTTCGCCATCTCCACGCCGACGGCCGTGGCGGCGGCGAGGGGCACGATCATCTGGGTCTTCACGGACGGCCAGAAGAGCATGATGGCGGTCGAGCCTGAGTTCGGCTTCATCGAGGGCAGCTCCCAGGGCGTCTGGAGGCAGTAGTCGGTGCGGCTTCTGCTTGCCGTCGTGCTCATGGCGCTGCTCGGCGGCTGCGCCACCGGCCCGGCGCAGACCGGCCGGCCGCCGTCAACCCTGTCGGACCTGCTCCTGGCCCTGGACGCGTCCGAGAAGATGGGCGGCGATCCGCGCTGTCGGAGCCGCAGCGTGAGCACCACGGAGGTGCTGATCCCCGTCGAGCTCGCCGCTCAGGGCGTATCTGGCCGCTGGACAGAGCGCTGGACGGTGGATCGCTGTGGGGTGGCGGTGCCGTACGTGGTGAAGTTCGACCGGGCCCCGGACGGGGACCTCGACGTGAGCATGCAGCGCGAGGTCTCCGAGGCAGAAGCCACGAGGGTGCCCGGCGATACCATCGCGGACCCCATCCTCCAGCGTGACACACTTGCCTTCCTGACTCAGCGGGACCTGGCCGAGGCCGGCCTGGAGGCGCGCTGTCGGATTCGCAAGGTCGTCGCGACGACGGTCCTTGAGCCGCTGGAGGGGGGCCAGGTCGAGGGCGACCGGCCCGTCGCCGGACGGTGGGTGGAACGCTGGACGCTGGATCGGTGCGGGGCGTCTGTCGGCTACCTGATCCGGTTCAACACCACCCGAACGGGCACCTCGTTCATCGCCGAGCCACAGAAGTGAGCCGCGGCGGCGACAGCCGCCACGCGCCCGCCGAGCAACAACCAGGCGGGGCCGAGGATGCCGGACTCGTGCCGCGTTGGTACGCGGTGCGAACTCGCTCACGACAAGAGAAGAAAGTGCACGCGCAGCTTGTCGACCGGCCCGGGATCGACGCGTTCCTGCCCCCCAGGAGCGACGCAGCCGATGGAAAGATCGGATCAAGCGGGTCCAGGAACCGCTGTTCCCTGGCTACTGCTTCGCCCGCTTCCGCCGCCTGGATCGGCTGCGGGTGCTCAAGGCCGTGGGCGTGGTGGGGCTGGTCGGCCAGAGCGGAGAACCGGAGCAGATTCCAGACCGCGAGATCGAGGCCATCCGCACCCTAGCCGGCAGCCGCCTCAGCTACGAGCCCTTCCCGTTTCTCACCGAGGGGATGATGGTCGAAGTGATCCGGGGGGCGCTCACGGGAGTCCGCGGACGGCTGCTGCGAAAGGATCGTGAGTTTCGGGTCGTCCTGTCCGTGACCTTGATCCGGCAGTCGGTTTCGGTCGAGATCGACGCTGAGGACGTGACGCCGCTCTGACGGGCGGACTACCGGTGAGACTTCGAGACCGGAAGCTCGTTGCGGTCGAACGTCAGCGTGTCGATCTCGCGTCCCTGGGCGTCGTATTGCCACCGGATGATGGCTACCCCTTGGCGCCGGTCGGCCTTCAGGCGCTGGTCGGTGCCCAGGTAACGTTCCTCGAGCGTGTTCCGGTTGTCGTCGTACTGCCAGCGCACGATCGCCACGCCTCGGTTGCGGTCCTCTCGGAGCTGCCCGTCCGGACCGAGGTAGCTTTCTTCGACCGTCTTTCCGTTCGAGCCGTACCGCCATCGGACCGCCGCCACCCCCCGCAGCCAATCCACGGTCGGACGTCCGTCCGGTCCGAAGTAGCTCTCGGCGATGGTGTTGCCGTCGCGGTCATACTCCCAGCGGACGATGCTCACACCCAGCCGCCGGTCCGCCTTGAGCTGCCCGTTCGCGCCGAAGTGCTGCACCTCGACCGCCTGCCCGTGCGGATCGTACGTCCAACGGAACATGGCCAACCCCGAGTCAGTTGCTTCCTTGAGGCGATCGCCAGGCCCGAGGTTCCGCCATTCGATCGGAGTGCCCTTGCTGTCGTACCGGAGCAGGACGGCTGAAAGGCCCATGTGATTGGCGACCGGTTTGCCAGCCGCATCGAGGAAGGCCCGCTTCTCGGCCCCGTCCAGATACTCGATGTGAATGCTGGCAACGCCCGACGTCGGGTCCGGCGTCAGCGCACCGTCCCGGCGGTAGTCCACGCGAACGAGCCGGCTGTTCTGGTAGGCGAAGTGATAGCAGTTGCCATTCGACCGTGTCGCTCCCGAGTCGCGCGAGGTGGCCTGGATCGCGTACCGGGAATCCAGAAAGATGTAGGGGTAGCAGTCGGCCTGGGTGGTGGCGGTCGTCGCGCATCCCGGGAGGACCGCGGCCGCCAGCCCGAGGGCCACAAGTAGACATCGGTAACCGTATCGGCCTTGCACTCGCTGGCTCCCTTGGCGCCTATGATACACGGCGCCGGCTACCAGCCCTAGTGTTCGGCCGGCAGCGCCTGTCGCGCGGGGGTGCGCTCCAGCTCGACGATCAGGACGGGAAGCCCGGGTACCGCGCCGGCGCTGATGACGTGGTCGCCAGCCAAGCCCCGACCGCGCCGGTCGCCGCGCCGGCGATCCGGATCGGACGGGGTCTGGCTCCGCCGTCGCTCACCATGCCGTCGGTCGACGAGCACCTCCACATCCGGGTTCTCGGTGAACTGCTGCCGGAGGTCTTCATACAGGTGGTCGTCGCCCCGCGCCACGATGAACATCCGGTGCGTCATGCCTGGGCCCCCTTCGGAACCGCGGTCGTTGCGCGCGAACGTTGGAAGGTCGGGAAGCTGGGACACTCTAGGGTGCAGAGAATCCCCTTGTCAAGCGCGGCGGCTAGCGGTGGAAGGCGCCTTCCGTCCGGTGTCGCTCCTCGTGCGCCACGCAGGCGGTATCCTCATCCGAGCACACGATGATGTGGCGGACCGTGTGACATCCGGCCACCCGGCCCGATTGAATCGTGCGCCCCTCGTCGGCGGCCCACCGGCCCTCGGCGCGTGCGACATCGCCGCCCAGGGAGGCACAGAGGTTCCGGCCCACATTTCCGCTGCGGGCCATCACGTAGAGGGTGTCACCCTTGGCGTGGAGGCGAACATCTTCGCCGGAGAAGCCGACGGAGGTGCAGCCGGTGGCGGCGAGGATGAGCGTGCAGGCAAGGGCGGTCTTGCGCAGGGACATCATGACAGGTCTCCTTTTGCGGGAGACCTCCAGAACCCTTCCTTCGGTAACCCGGCTGTCAGGCATCTACGGCCTGATCCGTGGTTTTGCGTCCCCACCTCACGATGGGTTTGCCCTTGTCGAGAAGGTCTGCCGCTCTGGTAGGCTTAAAAGGGCAACCCTTGTGCCAGGTCGGCCAGCCAGGGCCGAGCAACGAGTGGGCTGATAAATCGGCCAGTTAGGGGTCTTGAGGGATGGGAAACGGTGCCAGTGCCCGCGCGGTTGTCCATCGATTGACACCCGGACTGCCCAAAAGCAGCCGCTGGCGTGGACTCGCGCTTCGGATCGCGGCGGGTGCCATCGGCCTTGCCCTCTCCGGGTGCGCCGGTCTCTCCTGCCAGCAGCCCTCGATCACGGTGGCGCAGAAGGAAGAACGTGGGCGCCTCGAGACGGCTCCGCGAGGCTTCACGAGCGAGACGGGCCAGCTCCAGGAGGCCCGCCGGCCCGAGATCGTCCGCGACTACTGGGTGCAAGACACCACGGGCACCTGGCACCGGGTCTCCGTCGAGCAGTACCGCGCAGCCGAGGCGGGCCAGCCCCTGGAGCTCTGCCGCTAGGCTGGAAGGACTGGACCTAGGAGATCCCGCGCTCCTGACGGTCTCGACAGAGGGTACAGGCGCTAGCTTCGGGGACTGCTCGCTGCCGCGCCAGGTGCCGAAGCTTCGCTCGCGCTCTTCACGGAGTGAGCTGAGCTCTCCCTCGTCGCCAGGGCCGGCGGGTTCACCCCCGGCATCGGGAAACTCGTGGAATACGACCCCGCCGCCCAGATGGCGGATTCTGTCGACGGTGTGGTTGAGGTCGGCTCGCAACAGATCCCCGACCTGGTCCATCTGGGGTCCGCGGGTAGCGAGTAACGGCAAGCCTCGTGCCTGGGATCCCCGCAGGCGCACTTGCCCGGACGGAACCTGGCCCCGCATACTCTGAGGCGACGCCGTCAGCACTCCAGGTCATGGTGGGAGGAGACCAGTGACAGAATCGCCTGCTCCACAGGGCCGCGTACTGCTCGTGGCCCTTACCCCCGAGTCGCGGATCGCCCTCGGTGCCCGGGAGCGGGAGATTACCCGATTTCCATATCGGGTCGGCCGCGAGTCTCGTGGGATGCAGCGAACACCCCACGGAGTTGTCAACGAGCGCCGCGATCCCGGATCCCGGCCCAGCAACGACCTGTACTTGGCCGAGCATGTCGAGCCGCTGAACGTGAGTCGGGAGCACTTCGAGATCGACCACGGTGAGGCCGAGTATGTCCTCGTGGATCGCGCGAGTACCTGCGGGACGATCGTCGAAGGCCGGACCGTGGGTGGCAATACCCAAGGCGGCACCCTCTCCCTGCACGACGGGGACGTGATCATCGTCGGTACCTCACACAGCCCGTACGTCTTCAAGTTCCGGGTCGGTTGACCACCCTGTCGGTAGAGGTAGGGTTTGAATAGGTGATCCCGTTACCCATAGTCGCTACTTTCCTTTCGTCGGATTGCACTCCGTGCTCCGCAAGTACCTGAGCTCTGGCGCACCCCGGGCTGGAACGCAGCTTGCTCTTCTCAGTCCATCATGTGCGTGGCCTGCCGCGTGGATACCTCGTGTCAACACGCACTGAACGAGTGCGTCGCGATCGAAGGGCAATACTGCATCGTTTGCCATCATCATTCGTCGATGCCCAGCGCCGTCCGCCGCCGGCCTGCGGCGCTTGGCGCGCGGAAAAAGCCCCGGCCAAGCATGTCCGCCCTCCTCCGCGAGATTCGCCAGCGTCGAGGCCGACGCCCGGCCTGAGGGGTGCTGGTTCGGCGCCGTGCGCTCGGAGCAGATCTTGCCGGGACCCTGCCCTATACTCGATCGGTGACGCTGGCATCCTTGTCTTCGGTCCGGGCGCGCTGGGCGATCCGGCTCGCGCTGATCGGCTACGCCGGCCTCCTGGCGACTTCGGCTCTCACGCCCGGTGGGCGCGCAGGAATCGCCGGAGCCGGCTTCTTCGACCTCACGACCGGCTCCCGCGTCCGCGCTCTGGCCTTCGCCCTCGGCGTGTCCGTGTTGCTGGAGACGGTGCGCTTTCTGCCCGTGGGCATTCTCGCCGTGCTGTCTCTGCCCCGGCCGCGCGGCGATCGGTTGCGGATGTTCCCCGTGGCCGCCCCGGCGAGTGGTGGAAGCCTTCTCATCGCCCTTGTGGTCCTCGCGTGCGGAATCGGCCCGCCCTGGCAGTGGCCAGGGCCGTCGGATCTGTTTCTCCCAACTGTCGGCTGTCTCCTGGGCGTCGGTGCAACCCTCGTGTGGCTGGCCGGCCGCGGGGCGTGCCGCCGTGTGCTGCTGGTTCTGGGTGCGACCCTGCTGGTCGCGCCGATCTTGTTTGGCCTCGTGCTGTTCGGGACGGCCGAGCGTGAGCCGCTCGTCCAAGACAGTCCCGCCGTGACGTCCGAAGAGAAGCGACGACTGTACGGCCTCCTCCGGGACAAGAACCCCAAGACGCTCGCGGCCGGAGAGACACGCACCCTCAATCTCGAGAGCCGCGACATCGACCTGCTCCTAGCCTGGGGGCTTCCTGTCGTGCTTGGCGAGGGGCGGGGGAGGGCCCGGGTCGACCTCATGGCATCCCAAGCGGCGGCGGTGTCGGTGACGCTTCGCTTCGCCGGGCCCACCGGCAGTTCTCGCTTCCTGAATGTCGTGGCCGCGGCGCGCATGCAGATCGACCAAGGCCGGGTGAGCGTGGCCGACCCGACCCTGCGGCTCGGGTGGTTCGCCGTGCCTGGCCCACCTTTGCGGTGGGCGGCGCCGCTCATCAGCCACATTGTCCAGGCCGAACGGCGCGCCCGCCCCGTCCTGGCCGGCGTCGAGCGCCTCGAGATCGGCCCCGGCCGCGCGAGTCTCGTCTACCGTCGCATGGAGCTCCCACCGGGCCTGCTCGCCAGCTTCATCTGGGGGACCGGCGCGAACGAAGAAATGCGGCTCGCCGTCCGGGCGCACGTCGAGCGCTTGCTGGAGGCCGCCCCGAGCCTACCCCGTGGCGAGCCCCGCCTTGGGGCCGCGGTGGAGGTGGCCTTTGCCCACGCTCGGGAGCGGTCCGCGACGAGCCCGCCCGTGCTCGAGAACCGGGCTGTCCTTCTCGCCCTGGGCCTCCTGCTCGGGCATCGGCGCCTCGAGGACTTCGTGGGCCCGGTCCTGGACACGCGGGATTGGCGGCGGGCCGCGCCGCTGGCTCGGACCACCCTCCGAGGCCGTGAAGACTGGACAAAACACTTCTTCGTCAGCGCCGCGCTCACCGTGCTGTCGGCCCAGGCGCCGAGCGACGCCATCGGCGTGTTCAAGGAGGAGCTAGATGCGGGGGGCGGCAGCGGGTTCTCGTTCGGCGACCTTCTGGCCGACCGGGCCGGCACCACGTTCAGCCTTCTGGCCACCCGCGACCCCACCGCGGCGCGGGCCCTCCAGGCGCGCCTCGCGGCGGGCTTTCGTGTCGACAACTTTTTCCCGGAGGCCGCCGATCTCCCCGAGGACATCCAGGCGGCCGAGCTCGAAGCACGCTACGGCGGGGTGGGGGGCCGCCTGTTCCGGCAATATGCGGCGGAGGTCGAGCGGCGCCTGTGGAGCTGTCCGGCCTACCAGGCCCTCGCGCCCACCGCGGCGAGCAACTAACCGTCACTCCGTGGGCGGCACCCTGAACACGGTCGTATAGCGCACGGGCCAGTCGCGGTGTTTCCGATCCGGTGGTTCGTCGTGGCCCGCGATCTGAACAACGTGAGTTGTTTACGTTTCTGCGCCGGGACTTTGCTGCTGAGGAAGCCGAAGGCGTGATCGAGATCCTGGTGGATCGGAGGCAGGGTGCGCAGCGATGCGAGGCCGACGGGCGTGACCCGCGCCGCAACGGGAGCGTTAGCCTGGGTCTCCGCGAGATCGGCTTCACCTTTGTCCGCCAGCAGGCCCCATTTCAGCGTATTGCCGGTCGCCGTCCAGCGGGTGGTGACGTAGTCGCCCTCCCCGAAGATCTGATCGATCTCGCGGTCGACCGGTTGTGTTTCGCCCCCTTTCGGGGGTTGACGGTCGGGGCGGTAGCGGCATGGTAGGCCGCGTCAGATCGTCGGGAAGGGAGTATATTTCAGGGCGCGGGCTCGAGAGAGCCGCAGACCGGTTCCTACCAGGCCGAAGCCGGAGGAGGACCCCCCATGCCGCACTACGAGTTTTACTGCGAGCGGTGCAAGAAGGAAGTGGCCCTGACCCTGTCCATCGGGGCGCGGGAGCGCGGAGAGTACAAGTGTCCGGGCTGTGGCGGCAAGCAGCTGCAGCAGCTGATGGGCACGTTCTTCTCTCAGACGTCCAGAAAAGCTTGAGGAGGCCACACATGAACCTGAAGGGAAAGCGCATCGCGATCCTGGCCGAGAACCTGTACCAGGAGATGGAGCTGTGGGTGCCGTACTACCGCATGAAGGAGGAGGGCGCCGAGGTGAAGGTGGTGGGGGCCGGGGGTGCCCAGTCTTACATTTCCAAGCACGGCTACCCGGTCACGGTCGATGTGCAGGCCGAGGCCGTGAGCGCGGTGGAATTCGACGCGGTGGTCGTGCCGGGCGGCTACGCGCCCGACATGATGCGCCGCCACGCGTCGATGGTGAAGCTGGTGCGTGAGGCCGCGCAGCAGGGCAAGGTCGTGGCGGCCATCTGCCACGCCGGCTGGATGCTGGCGAGCGCCGGGGTCGTCAAGGGCAAGAAGGTCACGTCGTTCTTCTCGATCAAGGACGACATGGTCAACGCGGGCGGTCAGTGGTCGGACACGGAAGTGATGGTCGACGGCAACCTCATCACCTCGCGGAAGCCGGACGACCTGCCGGCGTTCTGCCGGGAGATCGTCCGCGCGCTGACCAAGACGGTGTAGTCCTCTGGCGCCCACCCCGTGACTGTCCCTCCCCCTCCCCAGGCCAGGGGAGGGGGAGGGCGAAGGAGATCGGCAGGGAGCACCCACCTACGCCCCTGGGGCGGTAAAGCGTGCGAACTGCGCGCTGCCTCGCCTCGTCTCGGTAATTACTCCTGCGCGCTACACATCGCCGCGCCGAAGCCCTTGCCGGGATGGGTGGCAGGACCAAAGCCCAATAGGCGGCGGGCGGGGTGGCAGCGCCGCCGGTGGACGAAGGTCCAATCGACAGGCTCGGTGAAGGTCGACTAGATTCGGAGCGCGCCGAAGCGTTCGCCGACCGCATCTCTGATCTGAACGGAGGAAGCCATGCCCGAGACATCCAGCTCCGCCCTTCTCGACGGCGACGCCGGCAAGGCGGAAGCCATCACCGAAGTCCGGCGCGAAGCAGCTCTGCTCAAGACGGGGGCCTTGCAGAACGCGATTTTTAACAGCGCGAACTTCTCCAGCATCGCCACCGACGAGAAGGGCGTCATTCAATTATTCAATGTCGGCGCCGAGCGGATGCTGGGCTACACGGCCGCCGAGGTGATGAACAAGATCACGCCGGCCGACATTTCCGATCCGCAGGAAGTGATCGCGCGGGCCAAGGCGCTGAGCGTCGAGCTCGGGACCCCGATTACGCCGGGCTTCGAGGCCCTGGTGTTCAAGGCCGCGCGCGGGATCGAGGACATCTACGAGCTGACGTATATCCGCAAGGACGGCAGCCGTTTCGGGGCGGTCGTGTCGGTCACGGCGTTGCGCGACGCTCAAGAAACAATCATCGGCTATCTGCTGATCGGCACCGATAACACCGCGCGCCAGCAGGCGGAAGAGGCGCTGCTCCAGGCGGGGGCCCTGCAGCAGCGCGATTTTCAACAGCGCCAACTTCTCGAGTATCGCGACCGACGAGAAGGGCGTCATTCAGATCTTCAATGTCGGCGCGGAGCGGATGCTGGGCTACACGGCCGCCGAAGTGATGAACAAGATCACGCCGGCCGACATTTCCGATCCGCAGGAAGTGATCGCGCGCGCCAAGGCGCTCAGCGTCGAGCTCGGGACCCCGATTACGCCGGGCTTTGAGGCCCTGGTGTTCAAGGCCTCGCGCGGGATCGAGGACATCTACGAGCTGACCTACTTCCGCAAGGATGGGAGCCGGTTCCCGGCGGTGGTGTCCGTCACGGCGCTGCGCGACGCGCAGGACGCCATCATCGGCTATCTGCTGATCGGCACCGATAATACTGCGCGCAAGCAGGTCGAAGCGGACCAGAAGCAGCTCGATCAGCGCCTGCGCGACCAGCAGTTCTACACGCGCTCTCTCATCGAGTCGAACATCGACGCGCTGATGACCACCAATCCGTCCGGCATCATCACCGACGTCAACAAGCAGATGGAGGCGCTCACTGGTTGCACGCGCGACGAGTTGATCGGCGCGCCGTTCAAGAGCTACTTCACCGATCCGGAGCTGGCCGAGGCGGGTATCAAGCGGGTGCTGAGCGAAAAGAAGGTCACCGACTACGAACTCACCGCGCGCGCCAGGGACGGCAAGGAAACCGTGGTGTCCTACAACGCGACCACCTTCTACGATCGGGATCGGAGGCTGCAGGGCGTGTTCGCCGCCGCGCGCGACGTCACCGAGCGCAAACGCTTGGATCAGATTCTGCAGGAGAAGAATGTCGAGCTGGAGAGCGCCAGGTCCGCGGCGGAAAAAGCCAATCTGGCGAAATCGGATTTCCTCGCCCGCATGAGCCACGAGATCCGGACGCCGATGAACGCCATCATCGGCATGGCGGACCTGCTGTGGGAGACCTCGTTGGCCTCGGAGCAGCGCGAGTACGTCCGCATCTTCAGGAAGGCGGGGAGCCAGCTCCTGGACCTGATCAACGACATCCTGGACCTTTCCAAGGTGGAGTCCGGCCATCTGGTGCTCGAGAGCATCGACTTCGATCTCGGCGAGGTCCTCGACAAGACGCTCGAGATGATGGCGATTCGCGCCCACGAGAAGGGGCTCGAGCTGGCGCTCCGCATCGCTCCGGAGATCCCCACCGCGCTGGTCGGCGATCCGGCCCGGCTGCGGCAGGTGCTCATCAATCTCATTGGCAACGCCATCAAGTTCACCGAGCAAGGCGAGGTGATCGTTCGGGTCGAGCGTGATCCCGAGGACGCCGCCGCTGGCGCACTGCGGTTCGCGGTCTGCGACACCGGGATCGGGGTTCCCGAGGAGACGCGCGAGCTGATCTTTGCCCCCTACGCCCAGGTGGACACCTCCACGACGCGCAAGTTCGGCGGGAGCGGCCTCGGACTGGCCATCTCGCGGGAGGTCGTCGAGCTGATGCAGGGGCGGATCTGGGCGGAAAGCAGCATCGGAGCCGGAAGCACGTTCTACTTCACGGCTCGGTTCGCGGTCGGCAGCAAGCCCCCGCTCAGGGTCCTCTCCGGGCTGATGGATCTCAAGGGCGTGAAGACCCTGGTCATCGACGACAACACGACGAACCGGCTGATCCTCAGGGAGATGCTCTCGCGCTGGGGCGCCGTGGTGACGGAAGCGGACAGGGGGCGAGCAGGGGCTCTCGGAGCTGCTGCGGGCACAGCAGGCCGCTGTCCCTTATGCCCTCGTGTTGCTGGACTGCCGCATGCCCGCAGTCGACGGGTTCCAGGTGGCCGAGCAGATTCATCAGCATCCGACCATGGCCGGGACGACCATCCTGATGCTCACTTCGGACAACCGCGCCGGGGATTTCGCCCGAAGCCGCGACCTAGGGGTGGCGGCGTACCTGGTGAAACCGGTGAAGCGCGCCGAGCTCCTGGAGGCGATCCAGCAGGCCCGCGCCGGCGCGGCCGCTCTGGTGGAGCCCGCAGCGCCGGGAGGCGTGCTGGAAGACGCGCAAGGGCTGCGGATCCTCCTGGCCGAGGATTCCCTGGATAATGTGCTGCTGATCCAATCGTACCTGAACGCCAGCGGGTGCAGCGTGGACCTGGCCTGCAACGGCGAGGTCGCCCTGCAGATGTGCATCTCCGGCACGTACGACGTCGTGCTCATGGATGTCCAGATGCCGGTCATGGACGGTTACTCCGCCACACGCAGGATCCGCCAGTGGGAAGGCGAGAACCGCGCCAGGCCGGTTCCGATCCTGGCACTGACCGCTCACGCGCTGCCGGAGGAGGTCCAAAAGAGCCTCGATGCCGGCTGCACGGCCCACCTCACCAAACCCATCCGCAAAGCGACGCTCCTGCACGCCATCGAAGAGCACACCATGGGACGCGTCCGCGTCCGGGTGGACTCGCGTCTCGCGGAGCTGGTTCCCGGCTTCCTGGAGAACCGGCGGAGGGACGTCGAGGCGATCGCTGCAGCGCTCGCACACGCGGATTACGAAAACGTTCGCATCCTGGGCCACAACATGAAGGGATCAGGCGCCGGCTACGGCTTGAACCGGATTACGGAGATCGGCGCATCCCTGGAGCAGGCGGCCGGACGCCGTGAGCCCGAGGAGATTCGCGCGCGGGCCGCGGAGCTCGCCCGGTACCTCGACGGTCTCCACGTGGAGTACGAATAACTGACACTGGAGGGAGTATGCGAGTACGATTCTGGGGCACCCGGGGGTCGATCGCCACGCCAGGCCCGGGCACCGTCCGTTTCGGCGGCAACACCTCGTGTGTGGGAGTGACGACGAGCGGGGGCGCCTGCTTCATATTTGACTGCGGGACGGGCGCCCGCCCGCTCGGCGCGGAGCTCATGGCGCACACACCCAAGCCCATCTCGGCGACGATCCTGCTCAGCCACACGCACTGGGATCACATCCAGGGCTTTCCCTTCTTCGCCCCGCTCTTCGTTCCCGGGAACCAGATCACGGTCTGCGGTCCGGAAGGGAGCGGACATTCTCTGCGCGAAGTTCTCTCCGGCCAGATGGAGTTCACTTACTTCCCCGTCGAGATCGGCCAGCTTCCGGCAACCATCACCTTCCGAGAGCTCGGAGAAGGAACGCACGAGATCGGCGGCGCGCGGATCGTCGCGCAGTACCTCCATCATCCGGCAATGACGCTGGGCTACCGCGTCGAGGCCGACGGCGCGGCTGTTGTGTACCTGTGCGACCACGAGCCCTTCTCCGAAACGCTCTGGCACGACCACCCCGCGTCCAGCCACGCCGAGTCCATCGTGCACGAGGGGGACCGGCGCCACGCGCGATTCATGGCCGGCGCCGGCCTGGTGATTCACGATGCGCAGTACACTCCGGAGGAGTACCTATCCAAAAAGAATTGGGGCCACAGCACCTACGAGTATGCCGTGGGGCTGGCCGCCGCGGCGGGGGTGCGTCAACTCGCTCTCACCCACCACGATCCTACCCACGACGACGCTTTCGTCGAGGCGATCGAGAAGCGCGCCCGCGGGTACGCCGAGCAGCTTGGTTACGCTGTCCGGGTCTGCTGCGCCTACGAGGGCCTCGAGCTGGCCGTCGAGCCGCACAGCGTCCGGCAACTGGCCAGCACGCCGCTGGCTCCGCACTCGGGTCGGGACGCCCTGCGCGGTAGCCACATCCTGGTCGTGGACGACGACCCGGACCTCCGTACCCTCGTGCACAAGGCTCTGAGCCAGGACGGCCACATCGTAAGCGAAGCTTCCACCGGCCAGGAGGCACTCGCGTTGATCGACGCGCAGGCACCCGATCTTCTCGTGCTGGACCTGCTCATGCCGAAGCAGGGCGGCCTGGAGGTGCTCAAGGTGCTTCGTTCCAGGCCAGCGACGGCGGCGCTGCCAGTCCTCGTGTTGACGGCACTGGATGACGAGGTCAATACTCGTGCCGGCTTCGATCTCGGAGCAACCGACTACCTGACCAAGCCCTTCTCGATCCCGCAGCTCGCGGCGCGCGTGCGTGCCTGTCTCTCGCGCCGCGGATGAGGAATTTTCTGATCGGATTTTGTGGTTAGAGGGATGCCGGTCTAACGAAAGGGCCCGGCCGGTGGCGGCCCCTTCTAGAAGTCCTCGAATCGAACGGTTGCGAGGGAGCGATTTGGTATTTGGAAACGAGTGAGACTCAGGTAAACGAAACCCGCGCCGAAACCCGCGCCGACCACCTGTGATGGCAACCGGCGCGGCGTCTCGGACTTGCTTGACCGGCTCCGAGTACCGCGCAGATCAGGCTCGAGCGCCTTCTGGCGAAGAACTACACGAAGAGTTCCCACATCCATTCATTCACGACAAGGTCGTCACGCTTCCGCCGGCAGACCTGAGGCGCGCTGCACCCTTGACCGCCTGATCCTCGTCGGCGAACGGCCTGTCTATTGCACGCGCTCAAAGAATTCGTGGTGCACTACCATGAGGAGCGGAACATCCAGGGCCTCGGCAAAACCTGTGATTCCGCCGGCGTGGCGCGGTCGGTGGCGCCGGAATTCGCTGCCGCGACCGCTTGGGGCGCCTGCTGCGCTACTACTATCAGGCAGCATGAGCATAGGACGAGTTTTCGGACAGTACGGGAAACGGCGGAAGAAAGCTGGGGCGTCAGCGGGCTGGCCCTGCCGGGTGGAGGCAATGTCAATGCCGTCCAGCGACGCTGAGACCCCTCGCCGCGCGCCGTCGCACTTCTCTCGATGAACCTCGCCATCCCAGGCCGCGCATGGCGAGCATTCCACGCCTTCCAGTTATTGGTCGCTGGGCGGCAGCATCGCGGTTCAATTCCTGGGTGAAGTCTGGTATAAAGCAAAGGGGTTAGCGGCTGCGATGTCCCTAACTGCGTATTCCGGTGCTGCCCCGGCTTGCAAGCTGCTCCGACCGCGCGGCGAGATGTGTCGTCTGGCCGATCGCGGTGTAGTCCATGTAAAGATCGCTCCCGATGGCGCGCACGACGACCTCGCCCGGAGTTGAGCCCAACGCGATCTGAGCTTCACGCGTGGGAGCGGTGCGAACTCTTCCGCATACTTCTTCACCTACTCCTGCATCCGGAGCGCGGCATAGCAGGCTCGTACCGCATAATCCTCGTGGGCCACCGGCGCGCCGAACAGCGCCATGATCCCGTCGCCCATCACCTGGTTCACGGTGCCCTCGAAGCGATGCACCGCCTCCATCATCCGTTCGAGCACGGGGTCGAGGAGCTTCCGCGCCTCCTCAGGATCACGGTCGGCGAGCAACTCCATTGAGCCCTTGAGTTCGGCGAAGAGAACTGTGACTTGCTTGCGCTCCCCCTCGAGGGCGGCCTTGGAGTTGATGATCCGTTCCGCGAGGTGCTTGGGTGTGTAGGCATCCGGTGAAACCAATCGCGGTGGGGATCGGGACCGCCGACCGGCTTCGCACATTCGAAGCAGAACTTGGCCGCCGATGGAGTTGCGTCCCACAGTTCGCACATCGGAGAACGAGCGGGGTCGCGCACTCCAGGCAAAATTTCGCCTGTGGCGGGTTCTCCTCCTGGCACCGGGGACACTTCATGCCCGATCTCCCACTATCGGCACTGGTTCACCCCATCGAGAGAGTGCGGCGAGAGTAGCGCGCGGAACAACTCACGGCAAGAACGGCGGCCCAACCCGTTGACTTCAGAGACGAGCGACAACCGAAAGGCACGCATCGATCTCAGCCAGCAACCCACGAAAGGCCGCCTGCTTGGTGCATAAGAGTATTCCGGACCTGACGATGTTTGCCTGAAAGTGTTGAGCCTCTGTGATGGCTCCTAGGCCGGCGACCGTATGATCTCGGAGCGCATACAGATATCCGCCAAGGCTATTCGGCGCAGCGGAGGGCGAGCTGGCGCTTGAGCTGGCCGCGCTGACGCATCTGGCAAGATGCCGGCTTCAACTCGCGGACGATCGCTCTCGCCTTGGGCTCCACGCCGGGAGTATCGCATGGTCGGCGCGGGGCTGCGTAGTGCATGCCCACCATGCCACTCTGGTTGCCACCGTCGAAGGGCACCGACACGCTGGTCTCCTTGACCACGCGCATTGGGCGGCGAGGCAGCTTGAAGAGTGGATACGGGTGACGTTGAGGCAGTTGGGCCGGCCCGAGTGCTCGTAGCCGCAGAGTGCCGCGTCCATCACGTGGTCGGCGAGGATGCGAGCCTCCTCGGGGTCGTAGCCGACCCCGCGCATGGCCGGGTCGGACAGCTCGCGGGCCTCGGCGATGCTCGACGGCCACGGTCGGTCACGGCGTGACGGTTCAACGACCGACGTTGTCGCCACGCGCCGTCTACCGACTCCGCAGCCGCGGATCGAAGAAGACTCCGCGATACGCATCGCCCAGCATGTTGAACGCCAGCAC
>CAVXJS010000014.1:0-673773 GCA_963762145.1 uncultured Candidatus Rokubacteria bacterium | reverse complement strand
GCGCGCGCTCAGCGCGGGCGGGCGGGGGGCTTCCGCGCGAACGGGGAGGGCTCGTCCCGCAGGAGGTCGCGGACCCGGCCCAGCAGCGCGTCGGGCGTGAAGGGCTTCGGGAGAAACGGATGCCCGGACGCGGTGATCTCCGCCACCTTGAACGCCGACATGAGCAGCACCTTCGCGGAGGGCACCAGGGCCAGCAGGCGCTGGGCCAGCTCCGTGCCCCGCATCAGCGGCATCACCACGTCGGTGATCAGCAGGTCCACGGGCTGCTGGCCGGCCAGGCGCAGCGCGTGATGGGGATCGCTCGCGTCCAGCACGACGTAGCCCTCGGTGGCCAGCATCTGGCGCACGATCACGCGGATGTCGTCCTCGTCGTCCACGACCAGGATCGTCTGGCGCGGCAAGGGCATCGCGTCACCGGGCCCGCAGCCGGTACCACGGGTGCGGCTGCCCCGGCACCTTCGCGCGCAGCGTGTAGACCGAGGTGCGCGCGGTGAAGAAGAGCGTGCGGAGGTCGGGGCCGCCGAAGGCCAGGTTGGCCGGCACCTCGGGCGTGCGGATGATCCCGAGCCGCGTGCCGTCGGGCGCGAAGACCCAGGTGCCGCCCGGGCCGGTGCAGTAGACGCGGCCCTCGACGTCCACCTTCATGCCGTCGGGCACGCCGTCGGTCTCGTCGGAGGACATGTCGGCGAAGATGCGCCGGCGCAGCACGCGGCCGTCGCCGTCCAGCTCGAGCACGTGGATGTACTGCGCCCAGCGCGTGTTGGCCACGTAGAGCAGCCGCTCGTCGGCTGAGAACGCGAGCCCGTTCGGGTACTCGAAGTCCGCCACGAGGCTCACCGCGCCGTCGGCAGCGACGCGGTACACGCCGGCGTGCGGCACCTCCCGCTCCGCCAGCGGCACGCGCAGGCCCGGGTCCGTGAAGTAGATGCTCCCGTCGGACGTGCAGACCACGTCGTTGGGCCGGTTCAGACGCTTGCCCTCGAACCGGTCCATCAGCACCTCGAAGCGGCCGTCGGCGGCCTGCCGCACGACGCGCCGGTTGTCCCCCTCGCAGAGCACGAGCCGCCCCTGCAGGTCGAACGTGGTGCCGTTGCCGCCGCCGGTCTTCTCGCGCACCACCTCGTGCGGGCGCCCCGGGGTGACCCGGTAGAGCATGCTCGCGCGCACGTCGACGAAGTAGTAGAAGCCGTCGGGGTGCCAGAGCGGCCCCTCGGTGAAGACGAAGCCGGTCGCCAGGCGCTCGGCCTGGGTCGTCTCGAGGATCGCGGACATCGCGTCGGCCATGTCAGGCTCCTTTGTCCGGGGTCAGGTCTTACATTCCAACATCCCGATCGTGGTAGATTCGCACATCTGTCGACCTGCGCAGCGTGGAGCCGTTACCCGCCCGCAAATGTCGGAATGTAAGACCTGACCCCAGGAGGGGGTGGCCCATGAAGACAATCGTCGCGCTGCCGGGTGAAGGCATCGGCCCCGAAGTGGTGGACGCCACGTGCGAGCTGCTGATGGGCACGGGGCTACCGCTCAAGATCCTCACGCCCGCCCAGGGCTCGCCCCTGCCCGAGGAGACCAAGCGCGCGGCCCGCGAGGCCGACGGCGTGCTGTTCGGCGCGGCGGGGCCGTCCACCTCGCGGGTGGTCTCCTGGCTCCGCTGGGAGATGGCCGCGTGGGCCGGGGTGCGCCCGATCCGCTACTTCCCGGGGATGCGCTCGCCGCTGGCCGATCCCGACGGCATCGACTACGTGCTGCTGCGCGAGAACAGCGAGGGCCTCTACCCCGGCCGCGAGGGCGACCTCGCCGAGATCGTGCGGCTCCTGCCGGACCTCTCGCGACCGGACCGGAAAGCGCCTGAAGGACTTCGGCACCGAGGGCCGCTACGCGGTGAAGGTGGTCACCCCGCGCGGCGCCGAGCGAATCGCCCGCTTCGCCTGCGACCTGGCGCGCCGGCGGCAGCAGCGCGGCAAGCCGGGCAAGATCACGCTGGTGACCAAGTCGAACGTGCTGCCGCGCACCGACGGGCTCTACGACGAGATCGTCGCGAAGATCGTGCGCGAGGCGGGCCTGCCCTTCGAGCACTTCCACGTGGACGACGCCGCGCGCCGCCTCGTGCGCTTCCCGAAGGCGATGGACGTGGTGCTGTGCATGAACCTCTACGGCGACATCCTGTCCGACCTGGGCGCGGAGACCGCGGGCGGCCTCGGGCTCGCCCCGTCCGGCAACTTCGGCGACGGCTGGGCCTATTTCGAATCCGTCCACGGCTCGGCGCCCGACATCGCGGGCAAGGGCATCGCGAATCCCACCGCGACGATCCTGTCGGCGGCCCTGATGCTGGAGCACATGGGCATGACCGCCGAGGCGCAGCGCCTCGAGGCCGCGGTGGGCGCGCGTCTACCGGGACGGGAAGGTGCTCACCCCCGACCAGGGCGGCACGGCCAGGACGCGCGAGCTCGCGCAGGCGGTCCTGGCCGCGTATCGATGACCTGCCCAGAAGGAGTCCGACATCATGACGACTGAAACGCGTCCGCCGGTCGCGCCGGGTGACCCCGCGCCCGATTTCAGCCTCCCGGCCGTCGACCGGCCAGAAGCCATCTCGCTGGCCGACTACCGGGGCCGCAGCCCCGTCTTCCTGGCCCTGTTCCTCGGGCTCTGGTGTCCGTTCTGCCGGCGATCGATCGTGCAGATCGGCAAGGTCGAGAGCAAGCTCAAGGCGCTCGGCGTGGAGGCGCTGGGGGTCGTGGCCACCGCCCCCGAGAACGCCCGGCTCTACTTCAAGTACCGGCCGACCCCCCTGCGCCTGGCCGCCGACCCGGAGATGTCCACGCACCGCGCGTACGGTCTGCCGAAGCCGGCGGCGACCCCGGAGTTCTTGAAGGAGATGCAGACGACACGGATCAATCCCTACGGCGACTTTCCCGCGCCGCTGCCCATACCGGAGGCCGCCGCCACCCTGGCGAAGCAGGACGGCTACACCGAGAACGACACCGACAAGGCCGACCTGAATCGCCAGTTTCCCCAGCTCAGGGGCCAGTTCCTGATCGATCGCGACGGCATCGTCCGCTGGGCCAACATCGAGTGCGCCACCGAGGGCGTCGCGGGCGTCGGCAAGTTCCCCTCGGAGGAGGAGATCCTCGCCGCCGCCCGCGCCCTGCCGCGTTAACGGGTCTGGGCGTCGTGCTTCTGGTTGTAGATGCGCTTGCTCTGCACGTCCTGCGCGTGCTCGAGCCGGCCCTTCTCCCGGGCCGTGACCTTGCCGTCGGACTGGGCCTTCGTCTCGAGCCGCTCGACGTGCTGCTGACCCTGCTCGACCTTCCGGGTCTCGCGGGGAGTCAGGGCGCCGGACTGGACGCCCTTGTCGATCCGCTGCTCCTGGCGGTCCTGCCGGCGGTCCACGCGCGTCTCCTGCGCGAAGGCGGGGACGGCGAGCGCGAGCGTGACGATCCCGATCGTGGCAATCCTGGCAACGTGCATGGGACTGTTCCTCCTCGTGACGGGGTTGGGCCGGGACCGGCCCTGGCAGCTAATGTCCCGTCAGACGGAGTCTCGTCCCGTGGCGTTTACACGTCGCCGGTCAGGCGGTGCGGGTCTTGAAATACGCGCTCTTGCGCGCGATCTTGCCGCCCGCGAAGGTGAAGAGGTCGCAGCCGTCCACCTCGACGGTCTTGCCCTCCGCGGTGGTGCCGGTGAAGCGCCACTCCGAGACGCCGCGGTCGCCCGCGACGAAGTGGCGCGCTTCCCCGAACCGCGCGTCCGGGTACACCTCGAACACCCGCGCGAACGCCTGGCGCACGCGCTCGCGCCCGGCGTGGCGCGTGCCGCAGGCCTCGGGGCCCGCGGCGGACTCGAAGACGCAGTCCTCGGCCATGAAGGTCATCAGCAGGTCGACGTCGTGACGGTTCCAGCCTCGCTCGAAGAACGTGTGCAGATCGTCGGTGGTCATCATGGGCGCGAGCATCGCGCCGCTCGCGGCGCGCGGTCAATTCCCCATACATCTGGTAGCGCGGCGACGCCGCGTACCATGTATGGCGTTCGCGATGACCATCGCCCCCATACATCCATGCGACGCTCCCCGCGGCCCCACATCTTGCGTCCCCTCCGGAGGATTTCATGACGATCCGCATCGCCGCCATCGAGGTCGGGCACTGGCACGCCGTGCACGACGCCGCCTATCTCCGCCATCTCTCCGCGATGCCCGAGGTGGTGCTCGTCGGCGTGCAGGACAGCGACGCCGCGCTCGCGAAGAAGCGCGCGGACGCGGTGGGCAGCCCGCCGACCTTCACCGACTACCCGCAGATGCTGGCCGAGACGAAGCCCGACTTCGTGCTGGGCCTGGGCCGCCACCGGCAGATGGCGAAGATCGCCCACGACCTGCTCGACCGCGGCCTGCCCTTCATGATGGAGAAGCCGATGGGGATCAGCGCCGCGGAGGTGCAGGCCATCGCGGAGAAGGCCACGCGCGTGAAGGGCTACGCCGCGGTGCCCCTCTTCCAGCGCTACCAGCCCTTCGCGGTCCGCGCCCGCCAGCTCCTCGCCGAGGGGCGCTTCGGCCCGATCTCCCACATCTACGTGCGCATCAATCGCCCCGCGCCCGCGCGCTACCCGGCGTGGGACTCGGCGTGGATGCTCGACCCCGCCGAGGCGGGCGGCGGCTGCCTGCGCAACCTGGGCTCGCACGGCCTCGACATGTTCCTGCTACCTGACCGGCGAGGACGCGCAGGTGACCGGCGCCCAGATCAGCACGCGCGCCCACGGCCAGCGCGTGGAGGACTACGCCTCGGTGCTGCTGCGCTCCGCGACCGGGATCCTGGGCACCGTCGAGGTCGGTAACGGCTTCCCGCGCGTCGGCACCGACGGCGAGTGGAAGATCGCCGGCCGCGACGCCATCCTCACCCTGAAGGACGGGGTGCTGAAGCTGGCCACCGCCCAGGGCGACGAGACCACGCCGGCCCCCGACAGCGACGCGCGCTATTTCGGAGCGATCCGCGACGCGCTGGAGTCGTGGCAGCGGGGCGCGGCGCCCCCGATCAGCGTGCACGACTGCCTGCGCGCGGTGCGGCTCATCGACGAGGCCTACGCCCTGGCCAGGTAGGAACTTCCCGGCCCGGGAATCCGGAACTCGCCTCCCTGCATCCTAGTTGTGTGTAGGGGAGGTCTGGCATGAAAATCCGGAAGATTCTATTCGGGGTGCTCCTGGCGGCCGCCGCGGCCGGCCTGTTCAGTGGTTGCAGCGGCATGCCTCAGGGGCCGACGTACACCGACGCCGAGCTCAAGGCCTCCTGCGAGCGCCGGGGCGGCTGGTGGCGCGGCGAGCTGATCGCCGGCTTCTGCGAGTTCCAGTCTGCGTCATTCTCGCCCTGATCGGGACCGGGCTCGGCCCCGGGCCGGCGGCGTCCGGTCGGCGGGGTCGCGCGCTCGCCCGAGCGTTCGGATGATCTCGCCGGCCATCAGCCTGCCCCGCAGCGCAAGCGCCCGCTTCGCGGTCGCCGCCCGCGCGGCGGCGGGCCAGCCGAAGTAGCCGGCGCCTCCCGGCGCGATCTGCTCGAACCGCCGCGCTCCCTTCCGGAGCGCGGCGCGGAAGTCCACCCACACCGGCGGAAGCCGGCGCGCCACCGCCTGGCGCACCAGGTCCGGTCGCCGCGCCAGCACCAGCGCGGTCTCGAGCTCGCCGGCGTGCCACTCTCCCTTCGGATTCGGGCTGCGTGACAGCCTGAGCACTCTCGGGTCGAGCATCGCGGCCATGCTCCGCGCCTCCGGGCTGAAGCCTGCGAAGAGGATGCGGAGGCGCCGGTCGCCCCGGGTGAGCGCCCGCTTCGCCTCGCCCATCGCCCGCACGTGCGCCGGATCGGCCTGGTAGTTCGCGAGCACGAAGCGCCGGAAGCCGTGGCGCGCGAGGCTGCCGATCACCTCCACGATGACGCGCGTGAGCGTCGCGCGCGAGAGCGAGACGGTGCCGGGCCACGTCTCGGCCAGCGGGCTGGCGCCGTACGGCAGCGCGGGGGCCAGCACCACCCGGTACCCCGCGCGCACGAGATGCGGCGCCACGTGGCGCGCCAGCTCCTCCGCGCCGAGCCAGTCCACCAGCAGCGGCAGGTGCGGGCCGTGCTGCTCGACCGCGCCCAGCGGGAGGATCACGAGCGCGCGCGGGTCGCGCGCCAGGCGCGCCGCCTCACGAGACGTGCACTCGGCGAGGCGGATCACGGGCGGGTCAAGATCGTAGCGTCTTTTTCCTCGGCAGCACCTTCAGCGCGGCCTCGCAGGCCTCGAGCGTCCGGTCCACGTCGGCGGCGCCGTGGGCCAGGGACATGTACATCTTCTGGGTGTTCTTCACCACCCCGCGCTTGATCAGCTCGGTGGTGAAGGTGCGGGCCAGGGCGCCGTCGGCCTTCTGCAGCGACCGGTAGTCGGTGACGGGCTCGCCGGTGAAGAGGATGTCGAAGAGCACGGGCTCGCCCACCACCTGGGCCGGGAGGCCCGACCGCTGGGCCAGGTCGGCGAGGCCGGTCATCAGGCGCCGGCCGGTGCCGTGGAAGGTCTCGTAAGCGCCGGGCTTGCGCAGCTCGGCCAGGGTGGCCAGGCCGGCGACGGCGGCGATGGGGTTGCCGTTGAGCGTGCCGGATTGCGAGATGAAGTCGCCCTTGCCGTCCTGCCCCGGATCGAAGGGCTGCATCAGCTCGGCGGAGGCGCAGACCGCGGCGAGCGGGAAGCCGCCGCCGACGATCTTGCCGACGCAGGCGATGTCGGGCACCACGCCGTAGTACTGCTGGGCGCCGCCGTAGGCGAGGCGGAAGCCGGTGACGACCTCGTCGAATACCAGCAGGATGCCGTGGCGCCGCGTGATCTCGCGCAGGCCCTGCAGGAAGCCGGGCTGCGGCGGAATCAGCCGCTGGAAGGGCTCGACGATCACCGCGGCGAGCTCGTCGGCGTGGGTGGCCACGATGCCCTCGACGGTCGCCAGGTCGTTGAAGGGCGCGACCAGCACCTCATCCTCCAGTGCGCGCGGGATGCCCGACGAATCGGGCACCGGCGCGGGGAAGGCCTTGGGCGAGCGCGGGGCCGAGCTCATCATCGAATAGTCGTGGGCGCCGTGGTAGCCGCCCTCGAACTTGAGGATCTTGTCGCGCTGCCGCGCGGTGCGCGCGACGCGCAGCGCGAAGAAAGTGGCCTCCGAGCCCGTCGAGGTGAAGCGCACCTGCTCCGCGCACGGCACCGCGCGGCAGATCTCCTCGGCGAGCTCGATGATCGGCTCGGTCACCATGAAGTAGGTCGTGCCGGCCTCGAGCTGCGCGCGCACCGCGGCGACCACCGCGGGGTGGGCGTGGCCCAGCACCATCGGGCCGGAGGCCATCACGTAGTCGATGTACTCGCGGCCGCTCACGTCGTAGATCTTCGAGCCCTTGCCGTGCTTGACCACGAAGCCCACGTCGTCGGCGTAGCGGGAGGTGCCCAGCACGCCGCCGGGCAGGCGCTGGCGGGCGCGGTCGAGCAGCTTGGTCTCTTCGGCGGAGCGGGTCTTCACGGTGTCGGCCATGGCAATACCTCGTCTCGGTGAGAGTCGCGAGCGTCGCGTCGTGAACGAGCAAAGACTAGGCTCGGCTTCGCCGGCTGTCAAGGCGAAGGCCGACCGCGCAATTGGCAACGCTACCCATTGCTGGTATACATGGGCCCACCCACGACCATCATCTTCATCCGCGAGTCCGATCATGGCCAAGCCCCGCCTCCTGAACATGTGCGGCAAGATCGTCCCCTACGAGGACGCGCGCGTCCACGTGCTCTCCACCGCGATGAAGTACGCGGCGAGCGTCTACGAGGCGATGCGCGCCTACTGGAGCGACGCGGACCAGCCAGCTCTACGTGTTCCGCTCCGCGCGAGCACCTGCGGCGCCTCGAGCGGTCGGCCAAGATCGCCCGCATTCCCCTGCCCGCGGACGCGGCCCGGCTCGAGCGCGAGACGCTCGACCGATCATCCGGGCCAACGATCTTCACGAGGACCTGCACGTCCGCCTGATCGTCTTCGTGGACACCGACGACGGCGGGCTGGCCTCGCGCGAGCCGGTGGGCTACGTGATCGCGCCCATCCCGACGACCCGGTACTTCGAGACCGCCGGCCTCCACGTGGGGGTGAGCTCGTGGCACCGCACCGCCGACAACGCCGATCCCGGCCCGGGTGAAGGCGGCGGCCAACTACCAGAACAGCCGGCTCGCCCTCCTCCAGGCGAAGACCGACGGCTACCACGACGCGATCATGCTCAACCAGGACGGCAGCGTGGCCGAGGGGCCCGGCTACACGCTCTTCCTGGTCACCGAGGACCGGCCGATGACCCCGTCGGTGACGAGCAACATCCTGGAAGGGGTCACCCGCGCCACCCTGCTCACCCTGTTCCCGGAATCGCTCGGGGTGACGGTGGAGCAGCGCGAGATCGACCGCACCGAGCTCTACGTGGCCGACGAGGCGTTCTTCGCGGGCACCGCCGCCGAGGTCACGCCGATCCTGTCCATCGACCGCCGCCCGGTCGGCGAGGGCGTGATGGGGCCGCTCACCGCCAAGGTTCGCGACGCCTATTTCCGTTCAGTCCGCGACGGCTCGGCGCCGCATCCCGAGTGGCGCGTCCCGGTCTACGGGTAGCCGGTGGCCGCCGCGACCGCTGACGTCGTCATCGTGGGCGGCGGCGTGATGGGCACCTCCATCGCGCTGCAGCTCGCGCGCCGGCGGGCCGGCCGCATCGTGCTGCTCGAGAAGCGCCACGTCGCCTCCGGCCCCACCGGGCGATCGAGCGCGCTGCTGCGCCGCCACTACTCGATCGAGCTCTACGCCCGGATGGCCGCGCGCTCGTTCGAGGCCTACGACAACTTCGAGGAGTTGACCGGCCGCCCGGCCGAGATCACCCGCTGCGGGCTCGTGATGGCGCTCGCGCCGGAAGACGTGCCGGCCATGCGCGACACGATCGCCATGATGCAGCGCCTCGGGGTCAAGGTGGAGGAGCTGGCCCCGCGCGATCTCGCGCGCGTGGTGCCCGGGCTCTCGGTCGAGGGTCTGGGCGGCGCGGCCTGGGAGACCGACACCGGCTACGGCGATCCGGCCGGCGTCAGCCAGGCCTACGCGGCGCGCGCCCGCGAGCTGGGCGTCGAGATCCGCCAGGACTGCCACGTGGAGGGCTTCACGGTGACGGGCGGGCGGATCTCGGGCGTTCGCACGTCCGCCGGCCCGGTGGAGACGGCCACCGTCGTGAACGCGGCCGGGCCCTGGGGCGCGGCGCTCTCGCGCGCGGTCGGCGTGGACCTCCCGATCGTGGCGAGCCGGCAGCAGCTCGTGATCCTGCGGCCCCGGGCGGACGCGGCCGCCCCGCGCCCGGTCCTGGTGGACATGGTGGAGCGCGCGTACTACCGGCCGGAGACGGGCGGCCTCGTGCTGGTCGGCACCCGCAATCGCGCCGGGGTCAGCGCGCCCGCCGATCCCGACGCCTTCTCCGAGCGGGTGGACGCGGACCGCGTGGCGTGGACCGCGGAGGCCGCCGCGCGCCGCTTCCCGGGATTCGCCGACGCGGAGGCGGTCGGCGGCTACGCCTCGGTCTACGATCTGACCCCCGACCTGCACTTCGTCATCGAGCGCAGCCCGAAGGTCCCCGGGCTCGTCCACGCGCTCGGCTTCAGCGGGCACGGGTTCAAGCACTCGCCGGTCATCGGCGAGATGGTCGCGGAGCTGGTGGTCGACGGCCGCGTATCGGTGGTCGACGCCGCCCCCTTCTCATCCGAGCGCTTCGGGCGCCCGCCGATGCTCCAGGGCCGCTATGGCAGCTGGCCGTTCTGATCGTCACCGTCGTGCTCATTCCAAGGAGGTCACCCTGATGCCACGCACCGTTCTCGCCGTCACGCTCGGTCTCTGCCTGACCCTGCTCGCGGGCGCGCTCCCCGCCGGCCCCGCCATCGCTCAGGACCTGGTCATCGCCCAGGGCGCCGACATCATGACGCTGGATCCCACCCAGGCCACCCAGATCCACAACCTGAACCTCTTCTACAACCTCTACGACGCCCTGGTGACCTGGGACCCCAAGGACATCGGCAAGCTCGTCCCCCAGCTGGCCCTCTCCTGGCGGAGCGTCGATCCGCACACCTGGCAGTTCAAGCTCCGGCAGAAGGTCAAGTTCCACAACGGCGAGCCCTTCAACGCCGAGGCGGCCAAGTTCACCATCGACCGCCTGATCACCAAGGGCGTCCACCAGGTGTACGGCGGCTTCGCCACCATCGAGCGGGCCGAGGTGGTCGACCCCTACACCATCAACGTGATCACCAGTAAGCCCGACCCCCTCCTGGTCAAGCGCTTCGCCGGCTACGGGGGCAGATGCTGCCGCCCCAGTACCTGAAGCAGGTGGACTGGGCGGCCTTCGGCCACGAAGCCGGTGGGCACTGGCCCCTACCGCCTCGCCGAGTGGGTGAAGGACGACCGGCTGGTGCTGGAGGCCTTCGACGGCTACTGGGGCGGCGCCCCCAAGATCAAGAAGGTCGATCTGGCGGCCCATCCCCGACAACTTCGCCCGGGTGGCCGCCCTGACCCGGGGCGAGGTCCAGCTGGCCACCAAGGTCCTCCCCGACCACGTGGCCCAGCTGGAGAAGGCCGGCTGCTGCCGGGTCGAGCACACCCTCACCAACCTGGTCCACGTGTACCTCATCAACGCCCAGAAGGGCCCCCTGGCCAACGCCAAAGTCCGCCAGGCCCTGAACTACGCGGTCGACAAGGACAAGATCGTCAAGGAGCTCTACAAGGGCTTCGCCGTGCCGGTCGGCCAGGGCGTCCCCAACACCGACTTCGGCTTCAACCCCCAGGTCAAGCCGTATCCCTACGACCCGGCCCGGGCCAAGCGCTCCTGGCCGAGGCCGGCTTCCCCAACGGGGTGGACATCGACATCCAGAGCGGGAACGGCATCCACCTGAACGACAAGCAGCTCACCGAGGCGGTGGCCACCATGCTGGCCGACGTGGGCATCCGGGCCAAGGTGGGCGTCCTGGAGCCGGCCAACCGCCTCCAGCTCCTCCGCACCAACACCTTCCCCGGGCTCCTGCTCGCCGATCCCGCCAGCACCACCTACGACACCGACGGCGTCCTGTGGCGCCTCCGGGGCCCGGGAGGCATCGTCCAGAAGATCTGGCCCGGCGGCGCCGAGGGCACCCGCTTCCACACCCTCATGGAAGAGGCCCGCTACAGCCTGGAACCCCAGAAGCGCCTCCGGAACTACCACGAGGCGGCCCAGATCTACCACGACGAGGCGGTGGAGCTGTTCCTGTTCCAGGGCGAGCTGATCGACGCCGCCCGGAACGAGGTGGCCTACAAGGCCCGCGGCGACCAGCGCATCATCGTCAACGACATCAGCTTCAAGTAGCCGCCGGCCGACCGGCGCCGGTCCTCCTGGGCCGGCGCCGGTCCCGCCCTCCTACCGGCCAGCGGCCATGCGCGACTTCCTCCTCGGCAAGCTCGGCCACACGGCCATCGTGGCCCTGGCCGTCCTGACCCTGGTGTTCGTGGTCCTCCACATGACCGGGGACCCGGTGATGATGCTCCTGCCCCCGAACCCGTCCCAGGAGGAGGTGGAGGCCCTGACCCGGAGCCTGGGCCTCGACCAGCCGCTCCACGTCCAGTACTGGCGCTTCCTGGGCAAGCTGGTGCGCGGCGACTTCGGGGTCTCGCTCCAGCACCAGCAGCCGGCCCTCCGGCTGGTCCTGGAGCGGCTGCCGGCCTCGCTCCTCCTGGCCGGGGCCTCGCTGGTCCTAGCGGTGGTGGTGGCGGTGCCACTGGGCATCGTGGCTGCCGTGAGGCGGGGCACCCTGGTGGATCACGCGGCCATCACCCTGGCCGCCCTTGGCCAGTCGGCGCCCATCTTCTGGACCGGGCTCATGCTGATGCTGGTCCTGGCCGTGACCCTGGGTGTCCTCCCCACCACCGGCTACGGGACCTGGCGGCACCTGGTCATGCCGGCCCTGGCCCTGGCCAGCTACCCCATGGCGGCCATCGCCCGGCTGGTCCGGGCCGGGATGCTGGAGGTGCTGGACGCCGACTACGTGCGGACGGCCCGCGCCAAGGGGCTGCGGGAGTGGCGGGTGGTCCTGGGCCATGCCTTCCGCAACGCCACCATCCCGGTGGTCACCTTCGTGGGGCTCCAGTTCGGGCTGCTCCTGGGCGGAGCCCTGGTGTGCGAGATGATCTTCGCCTGGCCCGGGGTGGGGCGGCTCCTGATCTTCGGGATCTACAACCGGGACTTCCCGCTGGTCGAGGCCGCGGTCTTCGTGCTGGCCATGGTGTTCGTCAGCGCCAACCTCCTGGTCGACGTGGCCTACGCCTGGCTGGATCCGCGGGTGAAGGTTCGGAGCTGAGCCGCCCGTGCCCCGGGCCGGCCGACGGCTCCGCCTGTCCCTGGGGCTCCTGGTGGCGGCGGTGCCGGTGGTGGTGGCGGTCGCCTGCGCGGTCCTGGCTCCGCAGCTGGCCCCCTACCCGCCGACCCGGGGGGACCTCTCGGCCCGGCTCAAGCCCCCGGCCTTCATGACCGAGGGGAGCCGGGCCCACCTCCTGGGCACCGACCAGCAGGGCCGGGACATCCTGAGCCGGCTCCTCTACGGCGCCCGGGTGTCACTCCTGGTGGGCGTCGTCGTCGACGCTCCTGGGCGGGACGGTAGGGCTCGACCCTGGGCCTCCTGGCCGGGTTCCTGCGGGGCCGGGTCGACGCGGTGGTGGCCAAGCTGATCGACGTCCAGCTGGCCTTCCCCTTCCTCCTCATGGCCATCACGGTCATCGCGGTCCTGGGGCCGAGCCTCCAGAACCTCCTGGTCATCCTGGCCCTCAGCGGGTGGGTGACCTACGCCCGGGTGGTGCGCGGCCAGGCCCTGGCCCTGCGGGAGACGGAGTTCGTGCTGGGGGCCATCAGCCTGGGGGCCACCCGGGCCGGGTCCTCCTGCGCCACGTCCTGCCCAGCGTGGTCTCCTACGCCCTGGTCATCATGACCGCCGAGGTCGGGCGGCTGATCGTCCTGGAGTCCACCCTCAGCTTCCTCGGACTCGGCGTCCCTCCACCCACCCCCACCTGGGGCATGGCCCTGGCCGACGGCAAGGAGTACCTCGTGACCGGCTGGTGGCTGGCCACCTTCCCCGGCCTGGCCATCATGACCCTGGTCCTCTCCCTCAACGTCGTCGGCGACGCCATCCGCGACCTCCTCGAGCCCCGCCTCCGCTAGCCGGGGTCAGGCTTTAGGGTCTAGACAGTTCACCGTTGGGCGGGGGCGCGCGAAGCGCGAGGTCGAGGGCTGATGTCCCGCTCGAACCGTTGAGACCCCAGATCTGACCCCAGAGGGGCGTGCTAAGGTAGCGGGCACTTCGAGGGGGAGGAGCGAGATGGCAGGGTACCTGGCGGGGCTGGAGTGCGCGAGTGCAAGGCGTACTACGCGGGGGACTCGGCGCGGGCGGTCTGCGAGTGCGGGGCGACGCTGCTGGTCCGCTATGACCTCCCGGCCATCCGGAAGGCGGTGACCCGCGAGGAGATCGCCCGCCGGGCCCCCACCATGTGGCGCTACCGGGAGCTCCTGCCGCTCCGCGACGACGCCTCCATCGTCACCATGGGCGAGGGCTTCACCCCCATGATCCCGGTGCCCAAGGCGGCCCGCGAGGTCGGGGTTGGCGAGCTGTGGGTCAAGGACGAGGGGATGAACCCCACCGGTACCTTCAAGGCCCGCGGCGCCTCGGCGTCCATCTCCCGCTGGAAGGAGCTGGGCCACACCCGCTTCGCCCAGCCCACCGTCGGCAGCGGCGGCCACGCCTGGTCGGCCTACGGGGCCCGGGCCGGAGTGGAGATCCACACCGCCCTTCCGGTGGAGTGCCCGGAGCTCGGCTGGAAGGGCAGCCTGTCCAACGGGGCCCACGTCTACCGGGTGGACGGCACCGTGGGTGACGTCTTCCGGATCATGACCGAGGCCGCCCGGCGCCACGGCTGGCTCCACGCCGGGGCCGGCCGCGAGCCCTACCGCGTCGAGGGCAAGAAGACCATGGGTATCGAGATCGCCGAGCAGCTCGGCTGGGAGGTGCCCGACGCCATCCTGTACCCGACCGGCGGCGGGGTCGGGATCATCGGGATGTGGAAGGTCTTCGACGAGCTGGAGGAGCTGGGGTGGATCGGTCCCCGGCGGCCCCGGCTGGTCTCGGTGCAGGTCGAGGGGGGCGCGGTGGTCAAGGCCTTCCACGAGGGCCTGGACGAGTGCCTGGGGGCCCGCCACGTCGACACCATCGCGCCCGGCATCATGGTGGTGAAGCCGTTCGCCGATTACCTGATCCTGAAAGCCCTCCGCGGCCACCCGGGGCTGGGCGGTGGGCGTCCCCGACCAGGAGACCCTCCACTTCACGGGCTGGGTCAACCGCCAGGAGGGGCTCTTCCTCTCCCCCGAGGGCGGAGCCACCGTGGCCGCCGTCCGCCGCATGGTCAAGGACGGCCAGCTCGACCGCTCCTCGCGGGTGGTGGTGTTCAACACCGCCACCGGGCTCCGCTACCCCCACCTCCTGGACGGCCCGGTCCCGGTGGTGCCCGGCCGACGGGGTGATCGACGAGCGGGCGGTGGCCCAGGCGGCCGCGCGATCGGCGGAGGGCGCGGCTAGGGATGCGAGAAGCGCTGCGCGTTGCCCATGTGCGGCCAGGCGTACGCCTGCACGTTGGCCAGCATCTGGCGGATGTGGTTGCGGTCGTGGTGCACCCACTCGTGGAGCAGGTCGGCCACCGTGAGGGCGCCGACCTTGGGGTGTTGCCCGCGGCGCGCCAGGTCGGCCGCTGCGAGAGCCGGCGACCTGCGTGACGCTGGCGCTCCGGAGCTGGAGGAACTCGTGATAGAGCGCGGGCCAGTCGCGCGCGCAGTCCTTCCGGGCGCGCGCGACCGCGTCCTGGTCCCAGCCCTCGAGCGCCGGGCTCTCGTCGCTCTTCAGGATGATGCGGATCCGGCCCGAGAAGCCGCGCTTCTCGCACTCGATCAGGTGACCGAGCACCTCCTTCGCGCACCACTCGCCCTGGGCCGGGTGGAACTCGAGCACCGGGACGGGGAGCGCGGACAGCTCCGCGTGGATCGTGGCGGCCGCGGATTGCAGGAGGGTGGCGACGGCGGGCGGCTCCAGAGGTTTCGGCGTCATCGCGCGCGGCCCGAGATGTCGTAATTCAAGACCTGACCCCGGCTAGTCGCGGATGACGAGCTCGGCGACCGGGACGCCGGCGTGGAAGCGGCGGACCAGGTCGTCGGGGTCGAACTCGACGCCGATCGGGTTGCGGTCGAAGGCGGGGGAGCGCATCCAGGCCTGCCCTTCCTCCGCGGTGGCGAAGTTGTCGATCTGGAGCTCCACCCGGTTGCCGTCGGGGTCGACGTAGTACATGGACGTCGTCGGCCCGTGATTGATGGAGCGGAACGGGCGAATGCCCCGTGTGGCGAGCCGCTCGTAGTTGCCGAGCAGCTCGCCCATCGAGGCGAAGGTGAACGCGACGTGGTGGAGGCCGGGCTGGTCCGTGGGCCGGTACCGGAGGTCGCCCCCCTCCAGGTCCCGGTGGGCCAGCGGGCCCAGGTCGATGAAGGCCACGCGGTGATGCTCGTCGTCGTAGGTCACGAAGGAGAGGCGATCGTTCCCCCAGATCACGCGCCCGTCGAGCACGGTGCAGTACCAATCCCGCATCGCGGGCAGACGATTGGTCTGGAACACGAGATGGGCGAGCTTCGTCGGGGGCATCGCGCCGCTCCTACTGCAGCGGCGAGAACGCCGACGGCATCACGATCTTGCTCGACTGCGCGAGCAGCTCGTCGCCGCCGCCCGCCGGCGGCCAGATGCCCGCCTTGCGCGCCTGCTCCCGCACGGCCAGCCGCTGGTCCATGCTCTTGTACCCCCAGATGTGGACGAACCGGTTCGCGGCCCCGAACTCCACCCCGGCGGCCAGCACCAGCGGCGAGAGCTTGATCCGCTCCCCGATGGCGCCCTCCCAGCGCTTCGCGACGCCGGGCAGCGAGCCGGCCATGAGGCTGTAGCGCCGGATCTCGAAGATCGGGCCCAGCGTGCCCGGCGTGATGTCGGGGACGAAGGACAGCGGCGTCAGGATCTCCACGTCCTGATCGATCACGAAGTCGCGGATCTTGGGCGGCCAGTTCGCGTCCTTGGACGCCTCGGCCCGGATCCGGGCGCGCTCGGCGAGATCCTTGTAGCCCCACACGTGGATGATCTCGTTGAGCGGGCCGATCTCGGTGTGCCAGAAGGCGGTGAGCGGCGAGTACTTCTTGCGGTACTCGTAGGCCTCGCCGTAGCGCTTCTCCACCTCGGCCAGACTGCGGGGCTTGAGCGTGTAGGTCCGGAACTCGTAGATCATCACCGACCTCCCTATACCCGGGCTGTGCAGGGGCTCTCGGGACCACCGCCACGACGGCGGCACCCGCGAAGTCTGCTCCCCAATTCCGGGGACGTCAAGGCCGCCGATGCCCGCCGTGCGCCCGGCCTACTCGCTGAGGTATTCGCGGATGCGCTCGATCGCCTGGTTACTGCCGATCAGCACCGCCTTGTCGCCCCGCCGGAGCTCGAAGTTGGCGGGCGGACCGATCTCCAGGGTGCCGGCCCGGTTCACGGCGATCAGCTGCACCCCGAATCGGTTGCGCAGGCGCAGACTCTCGAGCGACCCGGCGAGCCGCTCCGGGATCTCGATCTCGATCACGCCGTGCGCGGAGCCGAGGTTGAACGCGTCCAGGATGCTCGGGTTCGCGAGCTGCCTGGCGACCCGGGTTCCCATATCGTGCTCGGGCCGGATGACCTCGTCCGCACCGACCTTCGCCAGCACCCGGGCCGCAAGGGTCGAGGGGACCTTGCTGATCACGTGCTTCGCGCCGACGGTCTTCGCGGCGACGGTCGCGAGGATGTTGGCCTCGAGATCGTCGCCGATCGCGACGATGACCGCGTCGAAATTGCTGCAGCCGAGCTTCCGCAGTGTGGCCTCGTCGCTGCCGTCACCGATCGCGGCGTGGGTGACCTGGCTCATGATCGTCTCGATGGCCTCCTCGCTGCGGTCGATCACGACGACCTCGTGACCGAGGCTGTACAGGGTCGTGGCGACCGCCGAGCCGAATCGCCCCGCCCCGATGACCAAGAATTGTCTGGCCTTCACGATTCCTCCTCCTGGGCGGACCGCCCGAGACGGCCACCCGAAGCTACCCGGATTCCCGGGCGCCGGTCAGCCGACGACGACGTCCTCCGCCGGATACTCGAGCCGCCGCTCCGGCGGCGCTTCCGCGAGCGCCAGCCCCAGCGTCAGCGGGCCGAGGCGGCCGATGAACATCAGCACGACGATGACGAGCTTGCCGGCCGGACTGAGGTCGGCGGTGATGCCCATCGACAGGCCGACGGTGCCGAAGGCCGAGAACGTCTCGAAGGCCAGGCGCAGCAGGCCGGGCTCGGCGTCGGTCATCGACAGGACGATCAACCCGACGGAGACCACCACGAAGCTGCTGAGCGTGATGACACCCGCCCGTACCGCCGTCTGGACCGGTACGCGCCGATCGAAGAGCTGCAGCTCGCCGCGCCCGCGGCTCAGGCTCCAGGCGCTGCCGACGAGCACGAAGAAGGTGACGGTCTTGATTCCGCCCGCCGTCGATCCGGGATTGCCTCCGATGAACATGAGCAGGATGGTGACCAGCAGGGTGGCTTGCTCCATCTCGGCATAGTCGACGGTGTGGAATCCCGCGGTGCGAGGCGTGATCGCCTGAAAGAGCGCGGCCATGACCCTGACCGGTGCGGGCAGGGCGCCGAGGGTGCGCGGATTCGTCCACTCCAGGGCGAGCAACAGGACGGTCGCCGCCCCGATCAGCAGGGCGGTGGCGGTCAGCGCGATCTTGCTGTGCAGGCTCAGGGGCGCCCGTTGCGCTTGCCAGTGCCGCGCGATCAGGTTGACGACCACGACGAATCCGAGGCCGCCCAGGACGATCAGGATGAGAATCACGGCGTTCACGAGAGGGTCCCCCACGTAGCGCGTGAGGCTGTCCGGGTAGAGCGAGAACCCGGCGTTGTTGAACGCGCTGACCGAGTGAAAGACCGCCTGCCAAGCGCCCGGCCCCCATCCATCCGCTGTCGCCATCCGGGGATAGAGAAGGAGCGCGCCGGCCAGCTCCACGCCGAGCACCACCCCGACGATGCGGCGCACGAGGCGGACGACGCCGCCAACCTGCAGCGAGCTCAGCTGGGTCTGCACGTTCATGCGCTCCCGGAACCCGAGCCGCCGGCCGGTGACCAGGGCCAGGAGCGTGCCGACCGTCAGGATGCCGAGCCCGCCCATCTGGATCAGGATGACGATGACGGCCTGCCCCACGGGGCTGAAGTCGCGCCCGGTATCCACCACGACGAGGCCGGTCACGCAGACCGCGCTGGTGGCCGTGAAGAGCGCCTCCATCCAGCCGATACTGGCATCGGGCGCGTGCGAGACCGGCAACCTGAGCACCACGGTACCGACCGCGATGGCCGCCGCGAAGGACAGCGCGATGAGTTGCGCCGGAGACCGGCCTCGGCGGCGGGTACGGAAGGCGACGATCGGGTCCCCGTGGATCGGTTTCATCCTGGTCGCCAACTCTAGCGCCCTTCACCCTCGGCGTGCCGGCCCGGCCCGATTTTTACGGATTCTTGATGCGTGCGCTGCCGGGGCGATGCGCGGCCGCTCTGTGCTAGGGTGTGGCCGATCATGTCCACCGCAACGGCGCGGTTCGGCATCGTGTTCCTGCCGGAGTCGCTCACCGGCTTCGGCGAGCTCTGCCGCGAGTCCGAGGCGGCCGGCTTCGACTGGCTCGGGGTGGCTGACTCGCAGTCGGTGTTCCGCGAGCTCTACGTCGCCCTCACGCTCGCCGCGCTCAATACCCGGCGCGTGAAGCTCGGCCCCTCGTCACCAATCCGCAGACGCGCCACCTGGTGGTCACCGCGAGCGCCATCGCCAGCGTGGACGAGCTCGCGGGCGGCGCGCGCCGTCCTCGGCCTGGGCTCGGGCGACAGCGCGATCTACACGATCGGCGCGCCGCCCGCCACCGTGGCCGGGCTCGAGGACTCGATCGCGACGCTCGGCCGGCTGACCAGGGGCGAGGTGGTGGACCGTGGCGGGCGGCCGTGGCGCGTGCACCGCTCGACGCGGCGCGTGCCGGTCTACCTGGCCGCGGAGGGCCCCCGCACGCTCGAGCTGGCCGGCCGCGTCGCCGACGGGGTGATCTGCGGTCTCGGCCTGACCCCGGACGTGATCGCGCTGTCGCTCGCCGCCATCGAGCGCGGCGCGCGGGCGGCGGGTCGCACGCTGGCCGACGTGGACGTCTGGTGGTTCGCCAAGACCAGCCTGGCCGACAGCCGCGCCGCCGCGATCGAGCCGATCAAGATGGCGCTGGCGGCGAGCGCCAACCACGCCTTCCGCTTCACGCTCGACGGCAAGGGCGTGCCGCCCGACCTGCACGAGAAGATCCGCGCGCTCCAGCGCGAGTACAACGCGCACCACCACGAGATCGCGGGCGCCGCCAACGCGAGCCTGCCCGACCGCTGGGACCTCACCGAGTTCCTCGCCGACCGCTTCGCGGTCGCGGGCACGCCCGCCGACTGCGCGGCCCAGCTTCGGCGCGCGATGGACGCGGGAGCACGCCAGTTCATGATCACCGGCTTCGTGCCGGATCCGCGCGCGTTCGCGCGCCGGTGGATGAAGGAGGTCGCCGGCGCTCTTTGATGCTCGCCGCGTTCCGCGTCCGCAGCTTCCGCTTCCAGTGGCCCGCCGATCTCCTCACCTCCTGGGCCTTCGAGATGGAGACGCTCATCCTGGGCTGGTACGTGATGGTGCAGACCGGCTCGGTGCTGCTGCTCACCCTCTTCGGCTCCGCCCAGTTCCTCGGCACGCTCGCCGCGCCCATGTTCGGGGTGCTGGGCGACCGGGTGGGCGGCCGCCTCATGCTCTGCGCGATGCGCGGCATCTACGCCATGCTCGCGGTGGCGGTGATGGTCCTGGCCTTCACCGGCTGGCTCACGCCCGCCTGGGCCATCGCGCTGGCCGCGCTCAACGGCATCGTGCGCCCCAACGACCTGGTGATGCGCAACGCCCTGATCGGGGAGACGATCCCGCCCGACCACCTGATGGGCGCGCTCGGCATGTCGCGCGCCACCATGGATTCCGCGCGGGTGGGGGGCGCGCTGGCCGGCGCCGGGCTGTCCACGATGCTGGGCATCGGTCTCACGTACGTGTTCGTGACGGGCTTCTACCTGGCGAGCCTGGCGCTCACGTTCGGGGTGGCACGGGCGCGGCCGGTGCCGGACTTCGCCGCCCCCTCACCCTACCCTCTCCCCCTCTCGGGGGAGAGGGATTGGGGGTGGCGCGAGCTGAAGGACGGGGTCGCGCACATCCTGAGCCGGCCGCAGCTCCTGGCGCCGATGTGGCTCGCGTTCCTGATCAATCTGACGGCGTACCCGGCCTCCGGCGGCCTGCTGCCCTACATCGCGCAGCGCGTGTACCAGGTGGACGCAACGGGGCTGGGCTGGCTGGCCGCCGCGTTCTCGTTCGGCGCGCTGCTGGCCTCGATCGCGATGGTGGTCACCGGCGGGCCCGCCCATCCCGAGCGCTACACGCTCGTGCACACCGTGCTCTGGTACGTCCTCCTGCTCGTCTTCGCCCACGTGCCGACCCTGGGCCCGGGCCTCGTGGTGCTGCTGGTCACCGGTTTCGTGCAGAGCGTCGCGATGATCTCGATGACCGCGACCCTGCTCACCGCCTCGGGTCCCGGCTTCCGCGCGCGGGTCATGGGCGTGCGCTCGCTCTGCGTCTACGGCCTGCCGATCGGGCTCATCGCCTCCGGCGCGCTGATCGATCGGATCGGCTACCCGCTCACCATCACGGTGATGGCCGCGGCCGGGATCGTCGTGACCGGGCTGATCGCGCTGCGGTGGCGCGCGGCCATGTGGGGGCGTGCCCGCGCGGTCGTGTGAACCCCCTCGCCCTGTAGCCCCTCACCCCCACCCTCTCCCCCGAGGGGAGAGGGAGATTTGCGGTACACTCCGGCGCATTGGTAACCCAGCGTGGGAGGGGACTGATGAAATTCACCTGGTTCAACCTGATGCCCTGGCCGTACCTGCCCGACGACTTCCGCGAGAAGAACCGCTCGGTGTGGGTGGACATCCCGAGCAAGCTCTACGACCCGAAGAAGGGCCACGTCGTCTACCACCAGTACATGGACCAGCTCGAGTACGCGGAGACGCTCGGCTTCGACGGCATCGGCTGCAACGAGCACCACCAGAACGGCTACGGGCTCATGCCCTCCCCGAACCTGATCGCGGCCGGCCTCGCCCGCCGGACCAGTCGCGCTGCGATCTGCGTAATCGGCAACTCCATCGCGGGCTACAACCCGCCGATCCGGGTGGCCGAGGAGTTCGCGATGCTCGACGTGATCTCGGGCGGGCGCCTCGTGGCCGGCTTCCCGGTCGGCACGCCGATGGACACCAACTTCTGCTACGGCCAGATCCCCGCGCTGACCCGCGACAAGTACCAGGAAGCCCACGACATGATCATGAAGGCGTGGGCCGAGGACGAGCCCTTCGCCTTCGACGGCAAGTACAACCAGCTCCGCTGGGTGAACTGCTGGCCCAAGCCGATCCAGAAGCCGCACCCGCCCATCTACATCCCGGGCGGCGGCTCGATCGAGACGTGGGACTTCTGCCTCGACCACGACTACAACTACTCGTACCTGTCGTTCTACGGCTACGTGCGCGGCAAGTCCCTGCTCGAGGGCTACTGGGACCGCGTGGCCAAGCGCGGCAAGGACGACTCGCCCTACCGCGCCGCGTTCGCCCAGATCATCTGCGTGGCCGACACCGACGCGGAGGCCGAGGAGCTCTACGCCGAGCACTGCCTCTACTTCTTCAACCGGTGCCTGCACGTGTTCCCGCCGTTCGCCGATCCGCCGGGCTATCGCACCGTCAACACGATCAAGTACGGCGCGCTCTCCCAGCTCCGCCTCGAGGCGCAGAAGCTGATGGCCAACCTCACCTGGAAGCAGCTCGTCGACGAGCGCTTCGTCATCGCGGGCAGCCCGGAGACGGTGCGCCAGCAGCTCGAGGAGTGCATCAAGGGCCTGCGGATCGGCCACCTCTTCTGCCTGCTGCACATCGGCAACATGCCGGACTGGAAGACGCGCCACTCCACCAAGCTCTTCGCGGAGAAGGTGATGCCGCACCTGCGGAACCTGTGGCCCGAGTGGGAGCACGACGACCGCTGGTGGATCCACCCGATGGAGGACCGCCTCCATCCGGAGGAGATGCAGCCCGGGGCCGAGAAGCCCGGGCAGACCTGGCCGCCGGCATGAAAGCGAGGACGATCGAGACCAGGAAGGGCACGCGCTGCCGCGTGCTCGAGGGCGGCAGCGGCATGCCGCTCGTGTTCTTCCACGGCGCGGGCGGCCTGCTGGCCGACAACCCGTTCCTCGACCAGCTCGCGGCGCGCTATCACGTCTTCGCCCCCGAGCTGCCCGGCTACGGCGAGTCCACCGGCGAGGAGCTGCTGGAGGACATGCTCGACTTCACGCTGCACGGCTGGGACGTGGTCGCGGCGCTCGGCCTCACGCGGCCGCACCTCGTCGGCCACTCGATGGGCGGCATGATCGCGGCGGAGATGGCCGCGGTCGCGCCCGGCGACGCGGGCAAGCTCGTGCTGGCCGCCGCGGCGGGGCTCTGGATGGACGAGCATCCGATCCCGGACATCTTCGCCCTGCTCCCCGGCCAGCTCATCGAGCTGCTCTTCCAGGACCCGGTGCGCGGCCAGGCGCTGCTCACCGGCGGCGCGGACTTCTCGGACATGGAGGTCTTCAAGGAGTTCTACCTGGGCCAGCAGCGCCGCCTCGCGATGGCGGGCAAGATCCTCTTCCCGATCCCGAACCGCCGCGTGTCGAAGCGCCTCTACCGGCTGACCGCGAAGACCCTGGTCCTCTGGGGCGCCGCCGACAAGCTGATCGTCCCGGCCTACGCCACGCGCTGGGGCCGGCTCATCCCGGGCGCGACCGTCGAGATCGTCCCGGACGCCAGCCACATGCTGCCCTACGAGCAGCCCGACGCCTTCGTGGGCGCCGTCTCCCGCTTCCTCGGATGAGCGAGCGGCAGGGCGACGGCTGGATCGGCCGGCCGCTCAAGCGCCGCGAGGACCACCGCCTGCTGACTCGGCGCGGGCGCCTTCGTGGACGACATGACGCCGCCCGGGTGCCTGCACGTGGCCCTGCTCCGCTCCCCGCACGCCCACGCCCGCATCGCCCACGTCGACGTGGAGGCGGCCCGGCGCGCCCCGCGCACGCTCCTGGTCGTCACCGGGAAGGACGTGCGCGCACCTCGGCCCCATGCCGGTGAATCGCCTCATGGCCGACATGCGCGTGCCGCCGCATCCGATCCTGGCCGAGGGCCAGGTCCACGCGGTCGGGATGCCGGTGGCCGCGGTGGTGGCGGAGGACGTCTACGCGGCCTACGACGCCCTCGATCTCATCACGGTGGACTACGAGCCCCTGCCCGGCCTGGCCGAGCCGGAGGCGGCGCTGGCGCCCGGCGCCCCGCTGCTCTTCTCCGGCATCGACGGCAATCGCGTCGCTCACCCGCACCCTGCGCGAGGGCGACGCGGCGGGCGCCTTCGCCGCCGCCGCGCACGCGGTCCCGCTGCGGGTGGCCCAGAACGCGCATCTCGGCGGTGGCGATGGAGCCGCGCTCGGTGCTGGCGAGCTTCGACCGCCCGACCGGGGACCTCACGATGTGGGTCTCCTGCCAGGCCCCGTTCCGCATCCGCGGCGAGGTCGCGCGGCTGCTCGAGCTGCCGGAGACCACGTGCGCGTGATCGCGCCCGACGTGGGCGGCGGCTTCGGGGTGAAGAGCGGCCCCTACCGCGAGGACGTGCTGCTCGCCTGGCTCGCCCGCGACGCCTCGGCCGGCCGTGAAGTGGGTCGCGACGCGCAGTGAGGACATGATCACGACCAACCAGGCACGCGGCTCGGTCTGCGAGGGCGAGCTGGCGCTCGACGCGCGCGGTCGCATCACTCGGGCTGCGCGCCCGGATCACCGCGCCGCTCGGCGCGCACCTCATGAACGCGGCCGCGGGCTCGCCGTGGAATCACGTGCGCTGCATGCCCGGCGCCTACGTGATCCCGGCCTGCGACATCGACGGTCGACGGCGCGCTCACCACGACCGCGCCGGTCTCGGCCTATCGCGGCGCGGGCCGGCCCGGAAGCGTGCTTCTTCATCGAGCGGCTGATCGACACCGCCGCGCGCGCGATCGGGCTCGACCCCGCGGAGCTGCGACGCCGCAACCTGATCCCGGCCGACCGCTTCCCGTTCAAGCACCATCACCGGCCAGGTCTACGATTCCGGCGACTATCCCCAGGCGCTGGATCGCGCGCTCGCGGCGGCCGACTACGGTGGGCTCCGCCGCCGCCAGGCCGAGCGGCGGCCAAGGGGCGAGATCGTCGGGGTCGGGGTCGTGTCGCTACGTCGAGCCGTGCGCGCTCGGCTGGGAGAGCGGCAGTCCATCCGCGTGGAGCGCTCGGGCAAGGTCACCGCGATCACCGGGTCGAGCGCGCACGGCCAGGGCCACGAGACGACGTTCGCCCAGGTCGTGGCCGATCTCCTCGGCGTCACGCCCGACGAGGTCACGGTCGATGCACGGCGACACGCGCTGCGGGCCCGAGGGCTTCGGCACCTTCGGCAGCCGCAGCGTCGCGCTCGGCGGCGGCGCGCTCGCTGGCCGTCGGTCGAGGTGCGGGACAAGGGCCGCCGCATCGCGGCCCGGCTGCTCGAGGCCGCGCCGGAGGACATCGTGCCGGTGCGCGGCGGCTTCCAGGTGGCGGGGGCGCCGCAGAAGCGCGTGGCGTGGAAGGAGGTCGCGACCGCGGCCTACGCGGGCGGCGCCGCCCTGCCGGCGGGTGACACGCCGGGGCTGGAGGCCACGCACCTACTTCCAGCCCGAGCGGCGAGGCGTGGAGCTGGGCGCGGTGGTCTGCGCGCTCTCGATCGACCGGGAGACCGGGCGAGCTCACGCTCGAGCAGCTGGTCTGGGTGGACGACGCGGGCACGATCATCAATCCGCTGCTCGCGGAGGGCCAGCTCCACGGCTCCTCGCCCAGGGCCTGGGCCAGGCCCTGATGGAGACGATCGTGTACGACGCGAGGGCCAGTCGTGACCAGCACGCTGATGGACTACGCGATCCCCCGCGCGACGAGGTGCCGCCCGTGCACATCGAGAAGCTGCACACCGCCGTCGCCGCTCAACCCGCTCGGCGCCAAGGGCCTGGGCGAGGCCGGCTGCATCGCGATCCCGCCCGCAATAGTCAACGCGGCCGTGGACGCGCTCTCACCGCTCGGCGTCACCCACCTCGACATGCCGCTGACCCCGGCGCGGCTCCGCGAGGCGCTCAGGCCGTAGCGGTCGCGAAGCGCCGCCGCACCACGCTCGTCCCGCATTCGCGTTTCCGGCAAGACCCGTACGACCAAGGTCTCATGGCGCCGCGCCCGGGGTGGCCTGCTAACGTCGGATGAGGTACCGACCTGACCATCTCGAGGAGGAAGGCGGGCGGGCCGAACACGTGCATGACCGAGGAGAAGGCGGGAGGGGGCGGGAACTATCTGCGGTGCCGGATCGTGATGCCCGCCAATGCGCCCGCGAACATGTTCATTCGCGCCGTCTTCTTCTCGTGCCAGCCGGGCAGCAACGCCCCGTGCCTCGCCACTCGCGAGTGCCCTGCCAACGGCGCGGTGTGCGACAAGCATCCGAACCCGGTCGAGCCGGTCGGCTTCAACATCCTGAAGCCAGGCGTGCGGACGGTCGACTGGTGGGGCTGGACCAACGATATGAACGACGCGACCCTTCACTTCGACGTCACGATCGGTCCGTAGCCCGAGCGGGCGTTCCGGAAGCGGCGGGTCCGCGACGAGGCGCACGACGTCGAGGGCGACTCGCTCGTGATCGCCTGGCGCGAGGCGATCCGCCGAAGCCCCGCCGGCTAGGTGGCGGGGCGGCTCAAGGACACCCGGTGATCCGGGCGTCCAGGTTCGCCTCCTCGACGAACCGGTAGACCGCCGCGGTCAGCGGCACCATGTCCTCCGGACGCAGCAGATCGATCCGGCACTCGTCCCGCCAGAACCGGGCCGAAGCCACGTCGAGCACGCTGTACCACGAGCGCTCCCGGAAGAAGGCGATCCACTGGCGGGAGGGCCGCGCGCTGAGCGTGAAGACCGCGATCAGGCGATCGCCCTTCATGGCGACCGATACGTTCCGGACCGAGATGGCTTGCATGGGTTGAGTCAGCACGGTTCGATGTGCGTCCTTCATGCACGCTACCGCCGCCCCCGCGCGCCCGTCTTGACATTGGGCGCCATTTCCTTGACAGTGGCGGCCCAGTGCGCCCGCGACCGACCATCTCGCTCGCCGCCACAACCGGCCTGATCGACGCGATCAAGTCCGCCGAGGGTGACCCCGACCTGATCCTGCGCACGGCCGGGCTCGATCGCGAGGAGCTCTCTCGCCCGGACGGCTTCATGCTCTGCGCCAACTTCGCCCGGATCCTCGAAGAGGCGGCCCGGGTGACCGGCGACGAGTGCTTCGGACTGCACTTCGGCGAGCACTACCAGCCCAAGAACATCGGCCCCTTCGCCTACGTCGTGCTGAACTCGCCCACGATCGCGGCCGCGTTCGCCAACACCGTCCGTTACATGAAGGTTCACAACGCGGCGGCCGAGGTGTCGGTCACCACCGAGGGGCCGCGGACGTACCTGCGGCAGTCGCTGATCGGTCTCCCGGTCGAGCGCGCGCGCCAGCAGACCGAGTACGGCTTCGCGGTGGCCCTGAACACGATCCGGATGATGGTGGGAAGCCGGTGGGTCCCGATGGAGGTGCAATTCGCGCACGAGGCCCCGCGCCAGACCGCGGAGCACCTGCGGGTCTTCGGGGCTCCCGTCTCCTTCGCGGCGCCGACCAATGCCATGGTCTTCGAGCGGGAGTTCGTCGAGCGGCAGGTGCCGTCGGCCGACGAGCGGCTCTACCCGATCATGCGCCGGTATCTCGACCAGGTGCTGCAGGAGATGCCGCGCGAGGACGCCGCGCTCGCCTCGGTGCGCCGGGCCATCGGCGAGGTCATGCGAGAGGGAGACCCGAAGCTCGGCGACGTGGCCCGGAAGGTCGCGCTGAGCTCGCGCACGCTGCAGCGGCGCCTGAAGGACCAGGGCCTGGACTTCAAGAAGCTGGTCGACGACACCCGGCATCGGTTCTCGCTCAACTACCTCAAGGACCCGCAGCACACCATGACCGAGATCGCCTATCTCCTCGGCTACTCGGAGGTCAGCGCGTTCAACCGCGCGTTCAAGCGGTGGACCGGCTCCACGCCGGTGAGCCACCGCCGGAGCGGCTCATGAGGACCATCGATATCCACGCGCACGTGGTGCCCCGGGAGGTCTGGCAGGCGGCGGAGGCGGGCCGCGAGTGGTATGGCTTCCGCCACCAGGGCGGCGAGGGCCTCGGCGTGTTCCTGGGCGGCAACGGCAAGCGCACCGGCTTCACCTCGCCCAAGGTGCGCTTCACCCCGGAGGAGCGCCTGGCCGACATGGACGCGCAGGGCGTGGACGTGCAGGTGCTCTCGATCCACACCCCCTTCTTCGGCTACCACCTGGACGCCGCGCAGGGCGGCGCGCTCGCGCGCGAGGTCAACGACGAGATCGCGGCGATGACGCGGCAGTGGCCCACCCGCTTCGCGGGCCTCGCCACCCTGCCGATGCAGGACACGAAGGCCGCGATCGCCGAGCTCGAGCGCGCGCGCGGCCTCGGGCTCAAGGGCGCGGAGCTCGACACCATCGTGAACGGGGAGAACTGGGACGCGCCACGCTTCCTGCCCTTCTTCAAGGCCGCCGAGGCGATGGGCGCGGTGCTGTTCTATCACCCCCAGCCGCAGCACAACTTCATGACCGAGCGCACCACCCGTTACGGGCTCTTCAACAGCCTGGGCGTGATCGTCGAGGACGCGATCGTGGTCGCCATGCTGATCTTCGGGGGAATCCTGGAGGCCTGCCCCGGCCTCAAGGTGTGCATCGCCCACGGCGGTGGGCCGGCCTGCTACGCGATGGGACGCTTCGACCGCGCCTGGCAGGGCAATCCGGACGCGCGGAAGGCGATCCCGCGGGCGCCGAGCAGCTACCAGAAGCAGCTCTACTACGACACCGTGGTAGGCAGCGAGGCCGCGCTCCGGTTCACGATCGACCAGGTCGGGATCGATCGCGTCGTCCTCGGCAGCGACTGGCCCTTCGTGCCGTGGCATCCCTCGCCGGTCACGTGGGTGCAGGGGCTCGCGAGCCTGACCGCGGACGAGAAGGAGCGGATCCTCTGGCGCAACCTCGAGGCGCTGCTCGGCCTCTAGCGCGACCCGCATGACGACACGCCACGACTACCTGACCGTCGACGTGTTCACCGACCGCGCGTTCGCGGGCAACCCGCTCGCGGTCGTGACGGACGCGACCGGGCTCCGGCCCGACCAGATGCAGGCGATCGCGGCCGAGTTCAACTACTCCGAGTCGACCTTCGTGCTCCCGCCCGCCGATCCGGCCCACACCGCGCGGGTGCGGATCTTCACCCGGCAGAACGAGATCCCGTTCGCGGGCCACCCCAACGTGGGCGCCGCCTTCACGCTGGCGCGGCTCGCCGAGCGGCGGGGCCAGACGCTGGGCCCCACCCTCCGCTTCGAGGAAGGCGCCGGCCTCGTGCCGGTCGACCTGATGCGCGGGGCCGACGGGCGCGTGATCGGCGCGACGCTCACCGCCCCGCAGCCGCTGACTCTCGATCAGCGGATCCCGGCCGCGGTCGCGGCCGCGTGCGTGGGGCTCGATGCCTCCGCGGTGCTCACCGTCCGTCATGAGCCGGTGGTGGCCTCGGTGGGGCTGCCGTTCCTGATCGCGGAGGTCTCGCCCGAGGCGATCGCCCACGCGCGGGTGGAGGTGGCCGCGTCGGCCGACGCGGCCCGGCGCTTCCCGTTCAAGACCGGCCGCTTCTCCATCCACATCTACGCGCGCACCCCCGACCGGCGCGACGGGGCCGACCTGCGCGCCCGGATGTTCTCGCCGCTCGGCGGGACCATGGAGGACCCGGCCACCGGCAGCGCCAACGGCGCCTTGATCGCGCTGCTGGCGAGCCTCGAGCCGGGAGACGGCGTCCTCACGAGAGACGTCCTCCAGGGCGTGGAGATGGGCCGGCCGAGCCTCCTCGCCACCCGCGCGGAGAAGGCGGGCGGCGTGGTCACCCGCGTGCAGGTGGGCGGGCGCTGCGCGCCGGTGATGGAAGGGACGCTGACCGTCTGACCGCTAGCGGAACGCCCCCTGGCGGTCGAGCTCCATCAGGGCCTGCGCGCCGGTGCTGAAGCACGGCCCGCCGCCCGGCACCGCGGCGGACTGGATCGCCTCCAGCAGCTCCCGCTTGGTGGCGCCGTGCTCGATGGCCCGGCGCATGTGGGCGACCACGCCCTCCTTGCGGCCGCGAAACGCGAGAATCCCGATGATGACCATCTCCCGGTACTTCACCGAGAGCTCCTTGCCCTCGCCGATCGAGAGGGCGCTCAGCGGCTGGCGCGCCCGGAAGTACTCGGGGTCCTCCTGCGCGACCCACTCCCAGAAGGAGTACCCGTAGGGATTCTTGCTGTTGCGGGCGGGCTTGCCCGGCTTGGCCGGCGGCCGGCGCGCGGTCATTTCGGCGCCTGCATGCCGGCCAGCCGCTCGATGATCGTGAACACCACGCTGGTGTCCTGCTCGCCGAGCCCCGCGGCCAGGGCCGCCTGCTGGTAGTGCTGGGCCAGGTTCGAGAACGTCGTCGGCACGTTGAGCTCCTTGGCGATGGTGTGGAAGGTCTCGAGGTCCTTGTTCATCAGCGCCACCTTGAAGCCCGGCTCGAAGTCGCGCGGGATCAGGGCGCGCGGGATGCGCTCGATGGCCTTGCTGCCCCCGCTGCTGGCCTTCACCACCTCGTAGATCGTCATCGGGTCGAGGCCGGCCTTCACGCCCAGCACGAAGCCCTCCATCATGGTGGCGCTGTTCACGCACGCCATCATGTTGTTGATGGCCTTGATGGTGTTGCCCGCGCCCGCCGGCCCCACGTGGAAGATGTTGGGGCCCATGGCGCGCAGCACCGGGCGCGCCTTCTCCATCGCCGCCGGGTCGCCGCCGACCATGATGGCGAGCGTGCCCGCGCGGGCTCCGGTGACGCCGCCGCTGACCGGCGCCTCCAGGAAGGACACGCCGCGGGACTTCGCGACCGGCTCGATCATCCGCGGGGTCTTGGGCAGCACGCTGCTCAGGTCGATCAGGATCGTGCCCGGCTTCGCGCGCTGCACGAGGCCGCCCTCGTCGAGGTACATGGCCTCCACGTCCGGAGAGGCGGGCAGCGAGGTCAACACGACGTCGGAGGCGTCCACCACCTCCTTGGCGGAGGCGGCCCGCTTGGCCCCGGCCTGGATCAGGTTCTCCATGGCCTTGGGATTCGTGTCGAACACCGTCATCGAGAAGCCGGCCTTCAGCACGTTGCCGGCCATCGGGTTGCCCATGTTCCCCACACCGATGAACCCTACGGAGAGAGCCATTGCACGCCTCCTTTGGCGGGACTGGGGTCACTGCGGACCGACCGGGACGCGCCGAGCATAAACCTGCGCGACGGACGGATCAACGTGCGTTAGACTCCGGCCTAGTGCTACGAGAATTCGCGCTGGAGCCGATCGGGGCCGTCTCCATCGAGGAGACGTCGGCTCAGAATCTCCTCAAGCTCTCCACCCACACGTACTGGCGCCGAGTCTGGCCCGCGGGCCTGGGGCTGGCCGCCTACATCACCGACCGCTTCGGCGCCGACGGCCTGCGGGGACGCCAGGTCCTGGACCTGGGCTGCGGCGTCGGTCTCATCGGGATCGTGTGCGGGCGCCTGGGCGCGAGCGTCACCTTCCTGGACCGGGAGGCGGCGGCCCTCGCTGCGGTGCGGCGCAACTGCCGGCGCAACGGCCTGGGGTCTGCCCAGACCATAGGCGGGGACTGGAACCACGGTGGAGAGCGGCTGGCGCCGGCCACCTACGACCTGGTGGTGGGCGGCGATGTGGTCTACGACGACGCGGAGTGGCCGGCCCTCGGGACCGGGCTCATGCGGACGCTGCGCCCCGGAGGCCTGGCCCTGCTCGCCGACCCCGGCTGGGTGCCCGACGCCAAGCTGCGGGCGGCCTTCCGAAGAAGTGGCTTCGCGGTCACGCGGGATCGCTGGACGGTGAGCTGGCCCCCCTGGCGGCCGACCCACCGGCAGGACAAGATCATCAACATCTACACCCTCCGCCCGACCCCTCAGCTCCCGTAGGTCCTCCGGCGCCCGCGCCGGCCCCAGGTCAGCGCGTGCGGTCGAACGTGGTGAGCGTGCGGCGGAGGTCATCGCCGCGCGCCGTCCCGCCGTACTTCGCGATCGCCTCCCGGATGACCTCGCGCGCCCGCTCGCGCTCGCCCTTCTCCCAGTACGCCCACGCCATCCGCTCCCAGGTCTCGGCGAGCCGGTAGGGGCTCACGTCGGCCGCGCGCTCGTCGATCAGCCGCCGGCAGACCGCGATCGCCTCGTCGTAACGGCCGGCCGCCATCAGGAGCCGGCTCAGATTCTGGGCCAGCCCCTGGGTCCGGTCCCCCACCATGCAGTTGGCGCAGTTGTCGATGCGCTGCCGGTGCTGGAAGTAGCGGTCGTAGCCCCACTGGGTGAGCGCCAGGCGGTGCGGGTAGTCGTCCACGACCCAGTACATGAGGTCGATGGCGGTCGCCACGATGTGCTCGTCGTCCGGATGGTCCACGATGCCCTGGTAGGCCGCCTTGAAGAACTGCCGCTCGCCCAGGCCGTCGTCGCCGCGCGGGAATCCCTGCCAGGCGGCGAGCAGGTCGCCCACGTTGTCCACCCGATACGGGGTCTGGACCGACGCCCACCAGGCCGGACGAGGCGCGACCGAGACGAACGCGGCGATGAGCTCGCGCTGCCGGGCCACCCCCTCGGCCTCGCTCTGCGCCCGCTCCTCCTCCACGCGGCGCCGCTCGCGCTCCTGAACCCGATCGTGGACGACGTAGTAGGCGCCCCCCGCGAGCGCGAGGACGATCATCAGCGCGAAGGCCCGGCGGGCGAGCCGCCGCCGGCGCGTGGGCGGCGCCGCCGGGAGCAGCCGCGTCACCCCGACGATGAGGAGCAGCAGGAGGCCCGCGCCCGCCACGTAGACCCAGCGCGACAGGCTCGCGTTGCGGACCTGGAAGCGGTAGTTCCACGAGTGCACGCCGGCGTCGTGGGTGTAGAGATCCCCGACGAGCCGGCCGTCGCGCCACGCCGCGATCCAGAAGTAGTACTGCTCGTCGCCCACGCTGGGCGGCAGGGACAGGGTCACCTCGGTCGTGCCGGTCATCGTGCGCAGGACCTCTCGCTGGCGGTCCGGCTGGGAGCAGGAGACCGCGGTCACGCTCACCCGGTACTCGGCGCCCGCCACGACCGGGTCCCACGCGAACTCGATCTGCGCGGTCGGCCCCCAGGAGTGGCGCGGCGTCTCGAAGACGGGCTGCGTCGCGCAGCTCGTGAGCATGCCGTCGAGAGCGCGGGCGTTGTCACCCGGGCGCGTCAGGTGAACGAGCCGGACCATGTCCACCGTCAGGCGCTCCGGCCCCCGCTCGGTGACCTCGAAGCGGAGCTGGGCCTCGTAGTCGCCCGGGAAGCGACGCGGGTTGACCGGGTTCTCGTCGATGCTGACGTGCAACCGGTACCGACCGGGCGGCAGGCCCTCGAGGAGCCAGGCCCCCGGTCCCTCACCGCGCTTGATGCCGCAGCTCACCCAGGCGTTGGCGACCGCGCTCCAGCACGTGAAGTCCGGCGGCACCGCGGGCTCGATGGGCCGCCCGTCGAAGCGCAGGTCGAGCGGGATGACGCCGGCGGCGGCCGTGGCGGGGACGAATGACAGGACTAGCAGGGCGAGGGCGAGCCAGCGCCGGCGCAAATCCCCGCCCCTCACCCTCCGCCCCTCACCCTCCCTCTCCCCTCAGGGGAGAGGGAGAGGTCAGTCGGCGGCGGGCCAGTAGACGAAGCCGCACCCGGTCTGGGCGCAGTGCGCCGGCACGTAGTCGACCACCTTCGCGGGACGGTTCATCGCGGCGGCCGTGCTGATCCACGCCCGGACTTCCCCCGTCCCGGAGCGCATGGCGTCGGAGTCGAACGTGAAGAGATGCTCCATCGCCGCGAGGTCGTTGCGCTCGAGCCGCTCGAGGATCCATCGGTCGAGCGGCTGGTCGATCCAGCCGGCGTTGTACATGCCCGGGAAGTGCGAGAGGCCGCCCGAGGCGTAGATCGCGATGCGCTCCGGGCGATCGCGGAAGACCTCCGCGATGGCCTCACCCAGGCGCGCGCAGCGGGCCGCGCTGGGGAGCGGCGGGTAGTACTCGTTCATGAACACGCAGACCAGCGGGATCTCGAGCCCCGGGTCCACCTCGGGCACCAGGTTCGAGACCATGTGAGAGACGCCGCGCGTGGGATTGCCGCGCGGATCGAAGCGCCCGATGCTGGCCATGTCGAAGCCCCGCTTGACCAGGCCGCGGTGCAGGTGCCGGGACAGCTCGGGATGCGGCTGGAACACGAGCTTGGTCCGCTCGGCCGGCGGCGTATCGTAGCTGTCGCGGGCGCTCCGGCCCCACAGCGGCTCCTCGCCCGTGTAGACCGAGAACGTGGGGTTGTTGGCGTCGTCGAAGAGATCGCCCTGGTCGTCGCCGATCATGACGAGCGCGTCCGGGCGGTAGGCCCGGAGCTGATCGCGCAGCGTGGCCAGCCCGGCCTCGATGCGCTGGATGTTCGCCTCGATGATGGCCGGGCTCGCGATCTCCTCCCGGGCGCTGCGCGGCAGCTGCTCGCGGGCCTCGGCCGGGATCCGCCCGACCACCCGCGGCCAGTACTGCGCCTTCTGGAACATCATCGGGGCGTGCGACGACGCCATTCCCAGACCGAGCATGATCAGCCTCCTCGGGGCCCCGGGTGGAACGGCCGGAGCGCCCAGGAAGTGAATCTAGACCCGCCGGGCCCCGGGGTCAACGAGAGGCTTACCCCGTCAGGGGCTCACGGTTGAGGAGCGTCCGACCGGTCACCGGCACCGGCCGGAGCAGGGCCTGCATCACGAAGCACCCGCGCTCCGCGCTGCGCACGACCCGAGCCACGCGGTCCGGCGGGTCGGGCGACTCCAGCTCGAGCGTGGTCTCCGCGCCGAGCATCTCGCCGGCGATCGTGTCGTCCAGGACCGAGCCGGTCACCCGGAAGCTCGCCTTCACGTGCATGGTCATCCGCGTCACCGTGACCTTCAGCATGTGTCCATAGCGGGACACCTGGGTCATCAGTCAGAACGCGAGCGCAGCGGCGAAGTACATGAGCGGGGTGGGCGCGGAGCCCAGGCCGCCGAGGCTCGGCGGCTCGTCGCAGGCGAAGGTCATCGGCGAGGCCCCGTTGAGGCTCACGGTGGCCAGCTTGAGAAACGGCGTGACTCCCGTGACGTCCGCCTCGAAGACCATCTCGCGGCTCCGGATCGACGGGTCCAGTCCTGACGGCGTGGTCATCGCGACGTCCTCCTCAGCGGGATTGCAGACGGCGCAGGACCTCCACCGTCTGGGCGGGCTCCGGCCGTCTCGTGTAGTCGGGGTCGGCGTCGACCGCGCGGATGATGCCCTCCCGGTCGATGACGAAGCGAGCCGGCACCGGCAGGCGCCAGGTGCCGTCCCCATTGCCCCGGGGCAGGTCGATGCCGAACTTGGTGTAGATGGGCTGCAGCGCCTCCGGCAACGTGAAGACGAGCCCGTACTCCGCGGCCACGCGATTGCCGAGATCGCGCAGCACCTCGCAGGTCATGGGCCGGGGCTCGTCCGTCTCTCGCGTGGTGCGGGTCACCTGGGGCGACACCACGACGAGCGAGGCGCCGGCAGCGGCGATCTCGGGCAGAGCCTGCTGCAGAGCGTCCAGCTCTGCGTTGCAGTAGGGTCACCACCGGCCGCGATAGAAGGACAGCACGACCGGGCCGCGCGCCCGAAGAACGGCCAGGCTCACTGGCTGGCCCGCCATGTTGGGCAGCGTGAAGTCGGGGGCGGGCGCACCGACCTTGACGACGCGGTCCATGATCCCGGAGGCGCGCAGATCCTCGGTCGCCTTCTGCATGACCGCGCGCACCTCCGGTGGCTGGCGGGTCTTGGCCATCTCCCGGATCGCGGCGAGCTTTTCCTCGAGTGACATGGCGTCTCCTCACGCGCACCGCCGAGCGGCGAGCTCCCCTCTCACGTGATCACCGCGCCCGCTTCCGACGGGGCCCCGGCCGCCCGGCCTCGATCGCAGTCAGGACGACCGCGACCACATCCTGGAGCACCGGGCGCTCCGGGAAGGCCTTGGCCATCACCGAGAGGCCCTGGGCGCTGCTGGTCAGGAATCGGGCCAAGGCCCGCAAGTCCCGGCCGGCGGCCAACTCCCCCCGGGCGCGGGCCCGCTCGAGCGCCCGGAGGAAGGCCGCCTCGAGCCCGGCCATCGAGCCGCCCACCTTGGCCGACGCACCGCGATCGCGCCGCGACAGCTCGACCGCCGAGTTCGTCACCAGGCATCCCGCCGGCCGGCTCCGGTCCAGCGCCGCCTCCACCCGGAGGCGGAAGAACCGCCGAATCGCCTCGAGCCCGGACCCGGGCGCCTCGAGCACCTCGAAGAGCTCGCGGGTGACCACCCGCTGGTAGCGGTCGAGCGTGCTGAGGAACAGCGACCGCTTGTCGCCGAAGGTGGCGTAGAGGCTTCCTCGCTGGATGCCCATTTGGGCCACCAGGTCTTCGACGGACGTCGCGGCGTACCCGTTGCTCCAGAACGCGCTCATCGCGCGGTCCAGCGCCGCCTCCCGGTCGAACTCCTTCTGGCGCGGCATCGCGGGCGACGATAGCCAATCTTGAACGATCGGTCAAGAATAAACTCGGTTAGGATGCAGCCGGGAGGGACGACCCATGATCCTCGAGCGCTTCAAGGTTCCGCCGCAGGACCAGGTGCTGGTCTCGGAAGCGTCGCTGCGCCGGACCACCACCCAGATCTTCGAGACGCTCGGCGTCACGCCGGAGGACGCCGCCGACGCAGCGGACGTGCTGACCATGACCGACCTGCGCGGGGTCGAGACCCACGGGGTGTCGAACATGCTCCGCGCTTACGTCCGCGACTACCGGGCCGGCAAGCTCGACCCGCGGCCGGGCTGGACGATCGAGCGCGAGGCGCCCGGCACCGCGGTGATCGACGCGGGCAAGCGCCTCGGTATCATCGTGGGGCCGAAGGCGATGCGGCTGGCGATCGAGAAGGCGCGCAAGGTCGGCGTCGGGATCGTGACGGTGCACAACAGCGGGCACTTCGGCGCGATCGGCCACTTCGCGATGCAGGCCGCCCAGGCCGACATGGTGGGCGCCTGCTTCACCGCCGCGGGCCTGCACGTGGTGCCGACCTTCGGGGCCAAGCCCCTGCTCGGCACCAATCCGATCGCGCTCGCCGCGCCCGCGCGCCACGAGGCGCCGATGCTCTTCGACGCGGCCACCTCCGCGATCGCGGGCAACAAGATCCGGCTCGCCATGCGCATCGGCTCGCCGCTGCTCGCGGGCTGGGTGACCGACAAGGAGGGCACGCCGATCATGGAGGAGAAGCCCCTCTTCGATCGCGAGGACGTCTACCAGGCTCCCCTCGGCGGCACCCGCGAGCAGGGCTCGCACAAGGGCTACGGCTTCGCGCTCATGGCCGAGGTGCTCGCCACCATGCTGGCGGGCGCGCTGCCGACCATGCTGGCGCCGGGCAGCGGGTCCAAGAACCAGTTCGCGGCCTACAACATCGAGGCCTTCACCGACCTCGGGCGCTTCAAGGACACGATGGACGAGATGCTCCGCACCCTGCGCACCGCCGCGCCCGCGCCGGGCCAGGAGCGCGTGCTCTACCCGGGGCTGTCCGAGGCCGAGGAGCTGGCGGAGCGCCGGGCCCACGGCATCCCGCTCCACAAGGAAGTGATCGAGTGGTTCGGCGAGTGCACGCGAGAGATGGGGCTGCCGCCCCTGGCTACCGCTCCAGGGTCTTCTTCATGACCGCCATCCCCTGCTCGATCATCGCCTGGATGTAGCCGGCGACCTCGTTCGGCAGCAGGTCCGCGATCCAGACGACGCGGCTCCCGCCGTCCCTTTCGGCCGCGACCTGCAGCGAGGCATTGTGGTGGGTGAGCCGCGGGCTGCCCACCACCGACCAGACGAGGCGGCGCGCCGCGTCGTCCACGTCCACGATGAGCTCGCGCGCGATCATCCCGTTCGCGAAGGTGACGACGCGGGCGCCTTCCTCCATCTTCGTGTCCACCACGAAGCCGGGCGCCAGGCGCTCGTGCACCGCGCCCACGTCCCGCACCGCCTCCCAGATCTTCTCGGGCCGCGCGTTGACCTGCATCTCTCGCCTGATCGACGCCATGGTCGTACCTCCAAATCTTCCTCTCCCCTCATGGGAGAGGGCAGGGTGAGGGGCGGTGAAAGTGAGGGGTGGTCTCCGCTAGAGCACCCGCCGCGCGATCCCCGGGTAGTCGAGCACGAGCCCGTTGCCGTCCACCGCCAGATCCGCGGTGAAGTCCGAATCGAGTCCCCGGAAGCGCCAGAGCGAGCCGGGGCCGCGACGCTCGAGCAGCGTGTACTCCTGGGGCTTCGCCTCGATGGTGAGCGCGGGCAGCAGGACCCACGCGACGTCGATCGCCACCGCGCGCCCGGGGACGGCATCGACGAGCCGCCGGATCGGCAGCGTGTTGGTGAAGGGCGACGGGTAGATGTCGATGTCGACGCAGCCGTCGAGCGGCAGCGGCGAGCCGGTCGCGGCATCGGTCCAGCCGCCACGACCGTCCCCCCGGATCTCGAGGCTCCGCTCCGGCTCCTCGAGCACGTCGATGCGCGCCCGCCTCACCGCCCAGCCGCCGTCGCACTCCACGACGTAGCGCGCGCGGAAGGGCCGGTGGTCTTCGTCCACCGCGATGATGAGGCTGTCCGCCCGCACCGCGCCCGCCTCCTGCCGGAGCGCGAGATGCTCGAACCCCCGGCCCTCCCATGCGGCCCAGAGCACATCGGTCGTGGCCATGGCCAGATCATCGCAGAGGGGGCCAGGGCCCGCTGGCGGGATCCGGCCCCCATCACCGACCCGCACCGATGATGGCCGAAAACCGCGAGACAGCCGGGCCGCTCGTGCGTGATGATCAGCCCATGGACCTGGACGCCGACGCCTGCTACCGGGCCATCGCCACGCGCGATGCCCGCTTCGATGGACGGCTCTTCATCGCGGTGAAGTCCACCGGCATCTATTGCCGGCCCATCTGCCCCGCGCGGACCCCGAAGCGGGAGAACCTCACGTTCTATCCCTCGGCCGCGGCCGCCCAGGAGGCGGGCTACCGCCCCTGCCTGCGCTGCCGGCCCGAGAGCGCGCCGGACCTGGGCGTGTGGCGCGGCACGTCGAACACGGTCTCGCGGGCGCTCGCGCTGATCGAGAAGGGCGGGCTCGACGGCGCCGACGTGGAGGCGCTCGCCGAGCGGCTCGGCGTGGGCGAGCGGCAGCTCCGGCGGCTCTTCCGCCGGCATCTGGGCGCCTCGCCCGTCGCGGTCGCGCAGACCCGGCGGGTGCTCCTGGCCAAGCACCTGATCCACGAGACGCGCCTGCCGATGTCGGAGGTCGCGCTGGCCGCCGGCTTCGGCAGCATCCGCCGGTTCAACGAGACCTTTCAGCATCTCTTCGGCCGGGCACCGAGCACGCTGCGGCGCGGGCCCGGGACGGCCTCGCCCGGCCCGACCGGGGAAGTCGCGATCCTCCTCCCCTATCGCCCGCCCTACGACTGGCCGGCCATGCTCGCGTTCCTGCGGGCCCGCGCGATCCCCGGGGTCGAGGTGGTGACGCGCGACAGCTACACCCGGACGATCGAGGTCGCCGGGGCGCACGGCACGGTGGCGGTGCGGCCGGCGGCGGGGAACGCGCTCCGCGCCACGATCCAGTTCCCGCAGCTCTCCGCGCTGCCCACCATCGTCGCGCGGCTCCGGCGCGTGTTCGACCTGGTCGCCGACCCGGAGGTGATCGGCGCGCACCTGTCCGAGGACCCGCGTCTGGCCCCGCTGGTGGCGGCGCGGCCGGGCCTGCGCGTGGCGGGCGCGTGGGACGGCTTCGAGCTCGCGGTGCGCGCCCTGCTCGGCCAGCAGATCACAGTGGCCGGCGCGGCCACGCTCGCGGGCCGGCTGGTGGCGGCCTATGGCAAGCCGCTGGCCGGCGGCGGCGAGGGGCTCAGCCACGTCTTTCCCGGCGCGGAGCGGCTGGCCGACGCCGACCTCTCGAGCCTCGGCCTGACCCGGGCGCGCGCCGCCGCCCTCGGTGGGCTGGCGCGCGCGGTGGTGGCCGACCCGCAGATCTTCGGTCCCCGGCGGAGCCTCGAGGAGGCGATCGTGAAGCTGCGCGCGCTCCCGGGCATCGGCGAGTGGACCGCGCAGTACATCGCGATCCGCGAGATGCGCGAGCCCGATGCGTTCCCCGCCGCCGATCTCGGCCTGATGCGCGCGATGGCCGACCGGAAGGGTCGCCGGCCGACGCCGGTCGCGCTGCTCGCGCGCGCCGAGCGCTGGCGGCCGTGGCGCGCGTACGCCGCGCAGCACCTGTGGGCGTCGGGGATGAGCTATGATCGCGGGGAGGCTCCCGGTGACGATCGACCTCCTGTACGGCCGCTCTACCCTGCCCGTCCGGCCGCCCGACGGCTGCGTGCCGACGGTGATCGAGAAGCGCGCCATGCCGGTGCTGGCCGATCCGCTCGCCGCGGTGGAGGACGCCCTGGCCGAGCCGGTCGGCGGGCCGTCGCTGCGCGAGGCCGCCCGCGGTAAGCGCTCCGCCTGCATCCTCATCTGCGACATCACCCGGCCGGTCCCGAACGGCCTGTTCCTGCCCGCGCTGATCCGCACCCTGCTGGCCGCGGGCGTGCCGCGCGCGGGCATCACGGTCCTGGTCGCGACGGGGCTCCACCGCCCGAGCGAGGGCGCGGAGCTGGCCGAGCTGGTGGGCGAGCCGTGGGTGCTCGAGACGGTGACGGTCGCCAACCACGACGCGCGCGCCGACCGGGACCACGTGCTGCTCGGCCGCACGCCGGTCCGCGGCACGGTGGTCCGCCTCGACCGCCGCTTCGTCGAGGCCGAGCTCCGCATCGCCACCGGCCTGGTGGAGCCGCACTTCATGGCCGGCTGGTCGGGCGGGCGCAAGGTCATCGCGCCCGGCGTGGCGCACGCCGAGACCATCACCACGTTCCACAACGCGGCGTTCATGGCGCACCCGCGCGCGGCCAACTGCGTGCTGGACGGCAACCCGCTCCACGAGGAGCAGCTCGCCATCATGGGAATGCTCGGCGGCGCGCTCGCGCTCAACACCGTGATCGACGACCGGCGGCGCCTGGCCTTCGTCAACTTCGGCGAGGTGGTCCAGAGCCATCTCGGGGCGGTCGACTTCGCGAGCGCCTACGCGCGCGTGCCGGTGGGCCGCCGGTTCCAGACCGTGGTCACCAGCGCGGCCGGCTATCCGCTCGACAAGACGTACTACCAGACCGTCAAGGGCATGGTCGGCCCCCTCGACATCCTGGCGCCGGGCGGCGACCTCATCGTGGCGTCCGCGTGCTCGGAGGGCATGGGGTCCAGGCACTACGTGGAAGCGCAGCGCCGTCTCGTGGACCTCGGCGCGGACGGCTTCGCGTCGAGCATCGCCGGGAAGCCCCACGCCGACATCGACGAGTGGCAGACCCAGATGCAGCTCAAGCCCATGCGGGTCGGCCGCGTGCGGCTCTACACCGACGGCCTCGACGCGCGCGACGCGGCCCTGACCGGCGTCGAGCGCGTGACCGATCTGGCCGGCGCGATCGCGGACAGCATGGCGCGGCACCGGGATCCCCGCGTGGCCTTCGTCCCCGAGGGGCCCTACGTGGTGCCGGTACACGAGGAGGCGTGATGGTCGACGCGGTGATCGTCGGCGCGGGATTCGCCGGGCTCTACATGCTCCATCGCCTGCGCGGGCTCGGGCTCACCGCGCGCGTCTACGAGGCGGGCAAGGGAGTCGGCGGCACCTGGTACTGGAACCGCTACCCCGGCGCGCGCTGCGACGTCGAGAGCATGGACTACTCGTACTCGTTCTCGGACGAGCTGCAGCAGGAGTGGCGCTGGACCGAGCGCTACGCGGCCCAGCCCGAGATCTTGAAGTACGCCAACCACGTCGCCGACCGCTTCGATCTCCGCCGGGACATCCAGTTCGAGACCCGCGTGACCTCCGCCGGGTTCGACGAGGGGACCGGCCGCTGGACGGTCGAGACCGACCGGGGCGACCGGGTGACCGCGCGCTTCTGCATCATGGCCACCGGGTGCCTGTCGGACGCGCAGGTGCCCGACATCGAGGGCTTCGGAAGCTTCGCGGGCAAGTGGTACCACACCGGCAAGTGGCCGCACGAGGGCGTGGACTTCACCGGCCGCCGGGTCGGCGTCATCGGCACCGGCTCCTCCGCGATCCAGTCGATCCCCCTCATCGCGAAGCAGGCGAGCCACCTCTACGTGTTCCAGCGCACGCCCAACTTCAGCATGCCGGCCCAGAACGCGCCGCTCGATCCGGAGTACGAGCGCCGCGTGAAGGCCGGCTACGCCGACTTCCGCCGCCAGGCCCGCGAGTCCCGCGTCGGCTTCGTGACCGAGCGGAGCGGCGACTCCGCGCTGGCGGTGCCGGCCGAGGAGCGGGAGCGCGAGTACGAGAAGCGCTGGCGCCGGGGCGGCCTCGGCTTCTCCGCCGCCTACACCGATCTGCTCATCAGCAAGGAGGCCAACGACACCGCGGCCCGGTTCTTCCGCGAGAAGATCCGCGCGATCGTGCGCGACCCGGCGGTGGCCGATCTCCTGTGCCCGCAGCACTACCCGCTCGGCACCAAGCGGCTCTGCGTGGACACCGGCTACTACGACACGTTCAACCGCGACAACGTGACGCTGGTGGACGTCAAGAAGAACCCGGTCGAGGCGATCACTCCGAAGGGCGTGCGGGTGGCCGGCGTCGAGTACGCGGTGGACGACCTGGTCTTCGCCACCGGCTTCGACGCGATGACCGGCGCGCTGCTCAACATCGACATCCGCGGGCGCGGCGGCCGGAAGCTCGCCGCCGAGTGGGCCGGCGGGCCGCGCACCTACCTCGGGCTCACCGTCGAGGGCTTCCCGAACCTCTTCATGATCACCGGCCCCGGCAGCCCGTCGGTGCTGAGCAACATGATCGTGTCGATCGAGCAGCACGTGGACTGGATCGCCGACTGCGTCACCCACCTGCGCGAGCGCGGCCTCTCGACCATCGAGGCGACCGCGGAGGCCCAGGAGGCGTGGGTCCAGCACGTCAACGAGGTGGGCCACATGACGCTCTACCCGCTCGCCCCGTCCTGGTACATGGGCGCGAACATCCCGGGCAAGCCGCGCGTGTTCATGCCCTACATCGGGGGCGTCGGGGTCTACCGCCAGAAGTGCGACGAGGTGGCGGCCAGGGGCTACGCGGGCTTCGCGCTGGGCCGGTGAGGCCCGGGCGCTAGCCCGAGACGGTGGCGGCGCGCCAGATGCGGCGCGCGTCCTTGTCGACGTTGAGCGCGACGATCGCGGCGGCGAGCAGGAGTCCGCAGGCCAGCACGTAGGCCGGACCGTAGCCTCCGGTCGATTCGAACAGCGCCCCGGCCAGCCAGGAGCCCAGCGCCGAGCCGGTCTGGTGCACCAGGAAGATCAGGCCGAACACCGAGCTGACCGAGAAGCGCCCGTAGATGTCGGCGGTGAGCGCCGAGGTCATCGAGCCGGTGCCGGCCAGGGTGATCCCGCCCAGCACCGCGACCACGAGCAGCGCGGTAGGGTTGTCGCGGATGAGGAAGAGCCCGGTGAAGATGAAGATGCGGCCCGCGTAGATCGAGGCCAGTACCGGGCGGCGCCCGAAGCGGTCGGACAGCGCGCCGAGCATGATCGTGAAGACGATGCTCGAGCCGCCGAGCACGCCCATCGCCCACGAGGCGACCATCGGGGTGTAGCCGTGGTCGGTGAGCATGGGGATGCCGTGGGCGGAGAGCAGGCTCATCGAGAAGCCGCAGGTGAAGAAGGAGCCGGCGAGCTGCCAGAAGGCGAGGGTGCGGAGCGCCTCACCCGCGGTCACCCGCTCGACGGAATCGGCCGGCACCCCGGGCAGCCGCGGCGCGCCGTCGGCGGTCAGCCCGACGGACTCCGGCGAGTCGCGCATCACCCAGAGGCAGAGCGGCAGGGAGATCACCAGCACCAGCCCCGCGATCACCACGTAGGTGTGGCGCCACCCGGCGGTGAGGATCAGCCACGTCACCGCGGGCACGAGCAGGCTCATCCCGGTCATCGACGCGCTGCCGAGCACCGAGAGCGCGGTGCCCCGCCGGCGGCTGAACCAGCGCGCCACGACGCCCGAGGCGATCACGGGGCCGGTGCCGGCCAGCCCGAGCGGCACCAGGACGCCGTAGACCGCGGCGAACTCCCAGAAGCTCCGCACGTAGGCGGTCAGCACCAGCGAGACCACCAGCAGCAGCGTGCCCGCGGTGGTGACCACCCGCACGCTGAAGCGGTCGAGGGCCATGCCCGCGAGCGGCATGAAGACCCCGTAGAGGAAGAGGCTCAGCGCGACCACCGCCGAGAAGCTGGCGCGGTCGAGGCCGAGATCCGCGACCATCGGCTTCAGGAAGGGGCCGACCGCGTGGCGCACGCCGGTCGACATGAAGGTGGTGACCGAGAACGCGCCCACCACCCACCAGCCGTAGAAGATCTTCTGGTCGCGCATGCCTTCTCGACTATAGCCCAGCCTAGAAACTAGGCTTGGTCGAAAACGGCGTCAGCTGCAGCTCGTGCGTCCAGCAGGACCGGTCCTGGGTGTGCAGGTAGTAGAACGCCTCCGCGATCTTCACGGGGTTCATGACGATCTCCGGCTGCTTCTGGGCCCGCGGCAGGGCCCGGGTCCCCGGCGAGTCGATGAGGCCGTCGATCACCACGTTCGCCACGTGCACGCCGTGCTCGGAGTACTCCTCGGTCAGCACCTGGGCCAGCGTGCGCATCATGACCCGCGGGTAGTAGAGCGATTGCCCGGTCAGGCGCTTGCGGCCCCGCAGGGACGACGAGTTGTTCGAGATCAGGAACGAGCCGGCCCCGCGCTTGCGCATGGCGGGCAGCACCTCCTTGGCGACCAGGAACGGCCCGCGGCTCGCGATGTGCTGCGCGGTCTCGAAGATCTCGACCGGGACGTGCTCCAGCAGCTCCTTGTCCGGCGGCAGGTCGCGGCCCTCGAGGTAGCCCGCGTTGTAGACCAGGACCTCGGGATCGCCGTGCCGCTCCCGGATCGTCGCGAAGGCCTTCGAGATCGAGGCGTCGGACGCCAGGTCCAGCTCGACGATCGTGCTCGCCCCGCCCTGCGTCGCGGATCGCCTCGTCGAGCGCGGTCGCGTTGGCCGACTTCCGCGTCGTGAGCACGACGACGAAGCCCTCCTTGGCGAACTTCTGCGCGATCGCGCCGCCGACGCCCCAGCGGATCCCCACCGGCAGGTCGCGGTCGTCGAGCGCCTTGCCGTGTGCGAGCTTGGTGTTGCGGCCATCGGCCTGCCACTTGGAGGTCGCGCCCACCACGACGGCGACCGGCTGACGATTCGGGCTCATGGTGACCTCTCTTCTGCGCCGCCGCCGAAGAACTCCAGCAGCAGGCGGTTGACCTCGGGCGCGTTCTCGTAGGCCGACCAGTGGCCGGCCTTCGGGATGCGGTGCAGGTCGAGACCCGGGACGGCGCCCTGGATCTCGCCGATGAGCAGCTTGGCGGGGCGGAACGTGGAGTCGTCGCGATCGCCCCACAGCAGGCGGATCTTCCCGCCCCGCCGGGCCACCTCCGCGAGGTCGCCGAGGAGCGTACCGCCGGCGCTGACTTTCCGACTATCGAAACGGGTTCGTCGCACCAGGTCCGCCTGGATGTCCACCGTCTCCTCGGAGACGCTCGCGGGATCGCTCAGCATGTTGACGAGCAGGTTGTGGCGGCAGATCTCGCGAAAGAGCCGGTCATCGCCGCCGGCCTCCTTGTAGCTGCGGATCGGCCGCTCGCCGAACTTCCGCATCGGGAAGCCGCCGGGCGAGATCAGGCAGAGGTGGCTCACCCGCGGGCCCAGGCGCCGGGCCATGCTGGCCCCGATCGCGGCGCCGAACGAGAAGCCGGCCATCCGGAGCGGCGCCTCGCCCGGCAGCGCCTCGAGGAGCAGCGCCTCGACCAGGTCGAGGTACTGCGGGCCGGTGGTCTCGCGCGGCACGGCCGCGGAGTCGCCATAGGACGGATGATCGAGCGCGTGCACGGTGAAGCGCGCCGCGAGGGCGTCGACGTTGCGGATCCAGTGCTTCCAGGAGCCCATGCCGCCGTGGAAGAGCACGAGATCCGGCCCGCGGCCAAACCGGTGGACCGCCATCCGGGGCGCGGTCACGCGAGCTTGGGTCGGACGCGCTCGGCGAAGAGCGCCATCTGCTCGTCGAGCTCGGAACCGTCGGGGGCGAGGAACTCGATCACGAGATGCTCGACGCCGACCGCGTGCAGCTCGGCGAGGCGGTCCACCAGCGCGGCGGGCTCGCCCACCAGCACGCTGCCGCCACGCACCGAGGTGCCGGGGCGCCCGCCCGGCCGCAGCACGCAGAGGTCGTTGCGGAGCGCGATCGGCGGCACCCCGCGCCCGCGCGCGGTGCAGAGCGCGGCCAGCTCCGCACGGCCGGCCCGCAGCTCCTCGGGGAGCGGTTGATCGGGTGCCACGCGGCGCCGATCTCGGCCGCGCGGCGGAGCGAGGCGCGGCCGTGGCCGCCGACCCAGATCGGCGGGTGCGGCTGCTGGACCGGCTTCGGCTCGAACTTGAGGCCGCTGAACCGCGTGTACTTGCCCGCGAAGGACGGCGCGGGGCTGGTCCACAGCTCCCGCATCGCGGCCAGGTACTCGTCGGTCATCGCGCCCCGCTCCGCGAAGGGCACGCCGAGGGCGGCGCTCTCCTCGGCGAGCCAGCCCGCGCCCACGCCCAGCACCACGCGGCCGCCGGAGAGCGCGTCGAGCGAGGAGACCATCTTGGCGGTCACCACCGGGTTGCGGTAGGGCACGATCAGCACGGTGGTGCCGAGGCGCACGCGGCTCGTCGCCCCCGCCGCCACCGCGAGGGTCACCAGCGGGTCGAAGATGCCGGCGCCGATCCGGTCCACGTTGGCGTCGGGCACCACCACGTGGTCGCTCACCCACACCGAGTCGTAGCCGAGCTGCTCGGCGCGCACCGCGGTGCGCCGGATGATGTCCGGTGTCGCGAGGTGCCGGCAGTTCGGGATCCAGACCCCGACCTGCATCAGCGGTTCAGATGCCGCAGCGCGAGCCCCGCGCGCGGCCAGTCGAACGACACGAGGGTGCCGCCCATCGAGAGCGTCGCGTACGCGGTGCGGAGGTCCTTGCCGCCGAAGCACACGTTGGTGACCATCATGTCCGGCAGCATGAACTGGTCCACCCGGCTGCCGTCGGGCCAGATGTCGCTCACCGCCCCGGTGATCAGGGTGGCCACGCAGACGTGCCCCTCGCCGTCCACCGCGAGCGAATCGAACATCTGGTAGCCGCCGAGCCCGGAGATCACGGTGCCCTTCTCGCCGCGGTACGGGCCGTTCGCCGACTCGATCTGACCGGGCCCGGAGAGCTTGAAGGCCCAGCAGCGCGCGGTCGGGGTCTCGACCACGTAGAGCGTCTTCTCGTCGGGCGAGAGGCCGATGCCGTTGGGCCGCTCGAGCGGGAAGATCGCCTCCTTGATCGAGGAGCCGTCGGCCTTGGCGTAGTAGACGACGCCGCGGTCGCTGTCGCGCTCGCGCGTCTTGCCCAGATCGGTGAACCAGAAGCCGCCCGCCCCGTCGAACACCAGGTCGTTCGGCCCGCGCAGGCGCTGGCCGTCGCAGCGGTCGTAGAGCGTGTCGAACTTGCCCGTCTCGGGATCCACCACCTGGATGCTGCCGGTCGAGTAGTCGTCGGCCTGGGCCACCGGGAAGAGCTTGCCCGGGCGGTCCACGAACTTGAGGCCGCCGTTGTTGGTCACGTACATCTTGCCGCCCGGGCCCATCGCGGCGCCGTTCGGGCCGCCGCCGAGGGTGGCGATCACGTGGACCTTCCCGTCCGGCGTCACGCGCGAGAGCGTCCGGCGCTCGATCTCGACCAGGATGACGGAGCCGTCCGGCATCGCCACCGGACCCTCGGGGAACCGCAGCCCCGAGGCGATCTGCTTGATCGCGGGCTTGTGGGTGGCCATCAGGACTGCACCTGCCGCATGAGATCAGCACAGCGATCGAGCACGGGGAGCACCTCGTCGGCCTTCGCGGATGGGAGATTGAAGATGAGCCGCGCCACCCCCGCGTCGCGGTAGCGCTTGATGAGATCGGCGTCCTCGGCCACGCCGAAGACGGTGATCGGCAGCGTGGCGGGATCGCGCCCGGCCGCGGTGGCCATCGCGCGGAACTCGGGCAGCTTGCCGAGCACGTCGCCGTAGGCGGGCCGGCGCGCGTGCGGCACCCACCCGTCGCCGTAGGCGATGGCCCGGCGCGCCCCGTAGGGGAAGGCGCCGCCCACCAGCACCGGCGGATGCGGCTTCTGCACCGGCTTGGGCCACGTCATCATCGGCGCGAACTTCACGAACTCTCCGGTGTACTCGGGCTTCGACTTCGTCCAGATGGCCCGCATGGCCTCGACGCGCTCCTGCATCACCTTGAAGCGCGACTTGAACTCGGTGCCGTGGTCGGCCATCTCCTCCGCGTTCCAGCCCGCGCCGATCCCGAAGAGGAAGCGCCCGCCCGAGACCTGGTCGAGAGTCGCCACCGCCTTGGCGGTCTGGATCGGATCGCGCTGGACGACCAGGCACACCCCGGTGGCCACCTGGAGCGTCGTGGTGACCGCGGCGGCGGCCGCGAGCGTGACGAACGGGTCCATCACGTCGTAGTACTTCTTGGGCAGGTCGCCGCCCTGGGGGAACGCGGAGGTGCGCGAGAGCGGGATGTGCGAGTGCTCCGGCGCCCAGAGCGAGCCGAGCCCGCGCTCCTCCAGCGCCCGGCCCAGCGCCGCCGGGCCGATCGAGTAGTCGGTGAAGAAGATCGCCGCGCCCGCGTCCATGTGGCCTCCCTTTCGAGGTACCGCGCGAATCTACCGCCGTCGGCGGGGGCGGTCAACCGTGCTAGGATGCCCGGCGATACCCGATCTCCTCAGGAGGACTCCTCCATGGCAACGAAGCTCATGGCTCGGCTGGCGCTGGCGGTGGTGACCGGCGCGCTGCTCTTCCTTCCCACGGGGGCGGGCGCCCAGGAAGTGATCCGCATCGGCTGCCCGACCAAGACGTACTTCCCGACCATCCTCGCGACCGTCGCCAAGGAGAAGGGGCTGTTCGAGAAGGAGGGCCTCCGGCCGGAGATCACGATCTACCGCGGCGGCGGCGAGACCTTCGAGGCCATCGCGGCGAACTCGGCCGACCTGGGTCCGGTGGCGGTGCCGCTCGTGGCGACCTCGCGCACCCGCGGCGTGCTCACCAAGATCGTCGGCGGCAACGGCGACGAGTGGTCGGGCTGGATCCTCGGGGTCAGGACCGCCTCGCCGATCAAGTCGGCGAAGGAGCTCGACGGCAAGAAGGTCGGCATCACCTCGGCCGGCTCGGGCACCGACACGCTCGCCCTCTGGGGCCAGAGCGAGAACAAGGTCACCTTCCAGCGGGTGCCGGTGGGCGGGGGCGGGCTCGTGCCCAACCTGCTCAACGACAACCTCGCCGCCGCGGTCATCTACTCGCCCCTCAGCTACCAGGTCGTCTCGGAGGGCAAGGTCCGCGTGCTGATGGACTTCGCCACCGCGATGCCGCCGAACCTGATCGGGGGCTGGACCGCGACCGAGAAGAACCTGACCGAGCGGCGTCCCTTCATCCAGAAGGGGCTCAACGCGCTCTACGGCGCGCTGGAGTACATGCGCAACAATCCCGACTACGCGATCAAGACCATCGCGGCCAACAACGAGCTGCCGATCGAGATCGCCAAGATGGAGTACGAGAAGACCTTCCTCCGGCTCTCCCGCGACGGGAAGATGACGCTCGCCTCGGTGCAGAAGGCCATGGACCTGGCCGCCGCGAGCGGGGTGAAGGACATGGCGCCCGCCGCCGACGTGTTCATGAACATGCCGATCAGCCCGACCAAGCCGTAGAGACCCCGGGATGCGGCGGCACGAGCGCGTCATCGTCGCCGCCGTCGTCCTCGGCCTCTTCGGCCTCTGGGAGGGGCTGGGGCGCCTGGGACGGATCGACGCGAGCCTCGCGCCCGCGCCGAGCACGATCCTGGGCGCGCTCGTCCGGCTGCTCGAGCGGCCCGAGGTGCTGGCGAGCCTCGCGGTCACCGCGTGGGAAGCGGTCGCCGCCTTCCTGATCGCGGTCCCGGTGGGCCTCCTGATCGGCTTCACCCTCGCCGAGATCCCCGGGCTGGGCGGCCTGTTCCGGCCGCTCGTCAACTTCCTGTTCGGGGTGCCCAAGTCCATCTTCCTGCCCGTGTTCATCCTGGTGTTCGGGGTCAGCATCCCGCAGAAGATCGCCTTCGGGGTCTTCACCACCATCTTCGTGCTGATCATGGGCGGCATCGCGGCGGTGCAGTCGGTGCCGCCCGAGCTGGTCACGGTCAGCCGCGTGTACGGGGCGAGCCGGCTGCAGATCATCCGGGAGATCTACCTGCCCGCGATGGCGCCGATCCTGCTCGAGTCGGCGCGCCTCGGCATGGTCTTCAACATCACCGCGGTGCTCCTGTGCGAGATCTACGGCGCGCGCGACGGCATCGGCTACCGCATCGCGGCCTGGGGCGAGAACCTCCAGATGCCCCAGCTCTACGCCGCGCTGGTGCTCGTGGCGGTGGCCGCGGTGGCGGTCAACGAGGCGCTGCGCCTGGTCGAGACCCGGCTCGGCGCGTGGCGGCAGCGCTCGTGACCCGTCCCCTGGTCGCCATCCGCGGGGTGTCGCAGCGCTTCGGCGCGGACGGGGCCGGCGTGACCGCGCTGGAGGGCATCGACCTCGAGATCCCGGACGGGCAATTTGTCTCCGTGGTCGGGCCCAGCGGCTGCGGCAAGTCCACCCTGCTCTCGCTGATCGCGGGCCTGCGCGCGCCGTCGAGCGGCGCGGTCTTCTGCGACGGCGAGCCGATCACCGCGCCCGATGCCCCGCAAGGTCGGGGTGATCTTCCAGGAGGCCAACCTCCTGCCCTGGCTCTCCGCCGTCGACAACGTGGCGTTCCCGCTGAAGCTGCGCCGGGTGGCGAAGGCGGAGCGCCTCGAGGCCGCGGGCCGCATGCTCGAGCTGACCGGCCTCGCCGGCTTCGAGACCCGCCTGCCGCATCAGCTCTCGGGGGGCATGAAGCAGCGCGTGGCCATCGCGCGCGGGCTGGTGCAGAACCCGGCGGTGCTGCTGATGGACGAGCCGTTCGCCTCCCTCGACGAGCAGACGCGCATGGTGCTGGGCGACGAGCTGCTGCGCATCTGGTCGGAGACGCGGAAGACGGTGCTGTTCGTGACCCACAGCCTGAACGAGGCGGTGTACCTCTCCGACCGCGTGGTGGTGCTGAGCGCGCGGCCCGGCCGCGTGGTGGACGACGTGCCCGTCGACCTGCCGCGCCCGCGCAGCTTCGCGATGACCTCGAGCGAGCGCTTCGGCGTCCTCAAGGACCGGATCTGGCAGCACATCAAGCACGCGGAGCGCCGGTGACCCGCCTGCACTGGAGCCAGGCCGCCCTCTACCTGACCATCCTCGCGGCCTGGGAGCTGCTGCCGCGCGCGGGGGTGATCCCCCGCCTCTTCGTGCCGCCGCTCAGCGAGGCGCTCGGCGCCCTCGTGGCCGACCGGCGGGAGTACCTCGGCAGCCTGCCCACCACGTTCGGCGAGATCGCCGTCTCCTACGTCATCGTGTGCGGCGGCGGCATCCTTCTCGGCCAGCTCGTGGGCGCCTCGGCGGCCGCGCGGCGGATGCTCCTGCCGGTGCTGCGGAGCGCCTACGCGGTGCCCCTGGTCGTGCTCTACCCGGTGATGATGGTGTGGTTCGGCCTGGGCTCGGAGTCGAAGATCGCCTTCGCCTCGATCTACGCCTTCATCCCCACCATGCTGACCGCGGTCGCGGGAGTGGCCGCGCTCAGCCCCGCGCTCGCGGAGACCGCGCGCGCCTTCGGGGCCACCCGCGCCCAGCAGATCCTCTACGTCTCGCTGCCCGCGAGCCTGCCGTCCATCGTGGCCGCGCTGCGGCTCGGGGGCGCGCTGGTGATCGTCGGCGTCATCGTGGCCCAGATGCTGGGCGCGGCCGACGGCCTCGGCTACCTGATCACCCGGCACCGGACGCTGCTCAATAGCCCCGGGGTCTACGCGGGCATCGTGCTCGTGCTCGGCATCACCGGGATGCACGAGATCCTTCTCCGCCGCCTGGAGCAGCGGGTGGCGGCCTATCGGCAGACCTGACCCGAAGGAGGTCCAGACCATGGCCCAGCAGGTGCTCACCACCACGGTGGTCGGCAGCTATCCCCAGCCCGACTGGCTCGTCGATCGGGCCGCCCTCTCCAAGGGCGTCCCGCGCGTGCGCCTGCGGAGCATCTGGCGCGTGCCGGAAGATCTCCTGGAGCAGGCGCAGGACGACGCCACCGTGGTCGCCATCCGCGACATGGAGCGCGCCGGGATCGACATCATCAGCGACGGCGAGATCCGGCGCGAGAGCTACTCGAACCGGTTCGCCACCGCGCTCGACGGGGTGGACAACCACAACCCCGGCGTCATCAAGGACCGCAACGGCAACGAGACGCAGGTGCCCCGCGTGGTCGGCCCGATCCGGCGCGTGCGGCCCGTCGAGCTGCGCGACATGCAGTTCCTCCGCCGCAACACCGACCGCCCGGCCAAGATCACCCTGCCCGGCCCCTTCACCATGGCCCAGCAGGCCCGGAACGAGCACTACCGCGATCTGGAAGAGCTGGCGATGGACTACGCGGAGGCGGTCAACGCCGAGGCCCACGACCTGCAGGCCGCCGGCGCCGACGTCATCCAGCTCGACGAGCCCTGGCTGCGCAACGACCCCGAGGCGGCCAAGCGCTACGCGGTGCCCGCGATCAATCGCGCGCTCCACGGCCTCACGGTTTCGACCGCGCTCCACCTCTGCTTCGGCTACGCGGCGGTGGTGAAGCACCAGAAGCCCACCGGCTACTCGTTCCTGCCGCAGCTCGCGGGCACCACCGCCCAGCAGATCTCGATCGAGGCCGCGCAGCCCCGGCTCGACCTGGCCGTGCTCGAGCGACCTGGCGGGCAAGACGATCATCCTCGGCGTGATCGACCTCGCGGACCCCGGGGTGGACACGATCGAGCAGGTGACCGCGCGGATCCGCGCCGGGCTCGAGCGGGTGCCCGCGGAGCGCCTGATCCTGGCCCCGGACTGCGGCATGAAGTACCTGCCGCGCCACACCGCGTTCAACAAGCTCTGCATGCTGACCGCGAGCGCGCGCGCCGTCCGCGCGCAGCTCGCCTAGGAGGCCGCCATGGCCGTCCTGCTGCTCGACGATCCCCTCCCCGGCGTCCGCCGTCTCACCCTGAACCGCCCGGAGAAGCGCAACGCGCTCAGCAACGAGCTGCGCGGCGCGATCCTCGACGCGCTCCGGGCGGCCGACGCCGATCCCGCGGTGCGGGTCTCGGTCCTGCGCGGGGCCGGGCCCGCGTTCTCCTCCGGCTACGATCTCTCCGCCGACAACTCGGCGAACCAGCCCTACTACTCCCCCGGCGGCCCCGGGCAATGGGCGCGGCACGTGGTGGACGGGTGGTTCACGATCTGGGATCTGGCCAAGCCGGTGATCGCCCAGGTGCACGGCTACTGCCTGGCCGGCGGCAGCGAGCTGGCCGCGTGCTGCGATCTCGTCTACGTGGCCGAGGACGCGCGCATCGGCTACCCGCCCACCCGCCTGATGAGCCCGCCCGACAACCAGTTCCATCCCTTCCTGATGGGCATGCGCACCGCGATGGAGATGTTCCTGACCGGCGACGCGATCACCGGGACGGAAGCGGCCGCGCGCGGGTTCGCCAATCGCGCGGTCGCGGCGACGGAGCTCGAGCGGACCGTGCTGGGCGTGGCCGAGCGCATCGCGCTCGTGCCCACCGAGCTGTCACAGATCAACAAGCGTGCGGTCCACCGGGCGATGGAGATCATGGGGCTGCGCGCGGCCATCCGGGCGGGCACCGAGCTGCAGGCGCTCGCGTTCACCACCCAGGCCAGCCTGCAGTACCGCGCCCAGTTCAAGCGCGACGGCGGGAGCGTGCGCGACCTGCTGAGCCAGCGCGACGCCGCGTTCGGCGACTATCGCGAGCGCGAGCGCTGAAAGGCGGACCCCTCACCCTGCCCTCTCCCCCGAGGGGAGAGGGTGTCGTGAACCCTCGCCCCGGAGGGGAGAGGGTGTGGTCGAGGAACCCTCGCCCCCGCAGGGGGAGAGGGCAGGGTGAGGGGGCTAGGCCATCCCCACGAACCCGATATACGCGCCGGCGGCGTGCTCCGGCCGCACCAGGAGAGCGCGCTCGCCGGTGTTGCGCACGCCCTCGACCACGTCGGGGACGCGGTGATCGGCCAGAACGCGCGCGACCGCGCCGAGATCACGCGTGCGGTGGAGCACCTGGAAGGGCCCGGGCCCGCGGCGGGCCAGCGCCTCCGCGGCCGGGCCGGGCTCGGCGGGCTGGGCCACCGTGAGGCCGGTGGGGCCGAGATCGAACACCGCCATGTCCGCCTTGATGACCGCGCCGCGATGGACCGCGGGCGCGGGCACCCCGAGCACGCGGGCGTAGGCCCGGGCCGCCGCGGCCACGTCGGGGACCGCGATGTAGACCCGTTCGATCCCGGTCACCCCATTCGGGTGATCCGGCAGGCGCCGGGCGTGCGCCTTCCGCTCCGCGAGCGGCGTCAGGTGCTGGATGAAGAAGATCGGCAGGGCGTCGCGCGGGCCGAGGAACGCGGCGCGCCAGCGCAGCTCCTGGCCTTCCAGGGTGCGCCGCCCGCCGTCGCGAATCTCGCCCACGTCCACGCCGCGGCTCCGCATCGCGGCCACGTCCGCGGCCAGGTCGTCGCTCTGGATCGACACGATCCGGAAGCCGCCCCCCTGGTCCAGGTACTCGGCGAGGCCCGCGTCCGGGCTGCCGGGGACGACCGCGTGCCGATCGCGGATGCTCAGGATCTCGAGATAGTCCTCGTCGTGGAACGCGATCGCGTTGTGGGTGGGCCGGCCGGTATGCGAGCCGCCGGGGTAGACGGTGAACCCGAGACGCGTGTAGGCCTCGATCCCCTTGGCCAGGTCCGGCACGCAGATCATCACGTGGTCGATGCGGGTCAGCATGCGGGCGCCCCTAGCAGGCCTTGCACGGCGGGTAGTCGCGGCTGTACACCGGCTGCTTCAGATACTCCTCCGGCTTGTAGGTCCAGAACTGCGAGATGCCCGGGAAGGTGTGGATGACGGTGTTCTGCAGCTCGCCCCCCTTGCGCTCCACCTTGCGGACGTAGATGTTCTGGATCGGGTTGCCCCACTGGTCGAGCTTCACCGGCCCGCGCGGCGCGTCGGGGATCTCGACCCGGCGGAACGCGGCCATGAACTTCTCGCGCTCCTCCACCTGCCCGCCGACCAGCTTCGCGGCCTCGTTGATCCAGCGCGCGCTCGTGTAGCACGTCTCCGAGAAGTAGGACGGCACCTTGCCGTACTTCTTGCGGTAGTCCGCCACGAACTTGCGGTTGGCCGGAGTGTCGAGGGCCGCGCTGTACATCAGCGGCGTGACATAGCCGAGGGCCTCGTCGCCGAAGCTCGGCAGGATGGACTCGTCCACGATCACCGCGCCCCCGATCACCGGGAGCCGCCCGAGCAGGCCCGCGTCCCGGTACTGAGCCGGGAAGCGGAGCGCGGAGGCCGCGACCACGATGATGAAGGCCGCGTCCGCGTCGCGCTTGAGCTGGGTGATGTAGGGCGCCAGATCGCTGGTCCCGAGCGGCGCCCAGAGCTTCTGGACGATCTGGCCGCCCGCCTCCTCGAAGCTTCGCTGGAACCCGCCCACCACCTCGTAGCCGAAGGCGTAGTCGGTCCCGAAGACCGCGACCTTCTTGTAGCCCAGGGTCTTCGCCACGTACTCCCCGAAGGGGTGCGACGGCTGGCTCCCGGTCCACCCGAGGCGCACCACCCACTTCGACGGCTTCCGCTGCGTGAGGTCGTCCGCCGCGATGACCGGGAAGATGGTGGGCATCTTGAACTCCTCGGCCTTCGGGGCCAGGGCGTAACCAATGTGCGCGAAGACCTCGCCGACCACCATGTCGACCCGATCGCTCTCGACGAGCTTGCGGAACTTGGTGATCGCGGTGCCCGGATTCCCCGCGGTGTCCTCGACGATCAGCTCGACCTTGCGGCCCGCGATCTGATTCCCCGCCTCCTCCAGGTACATCTCGAATCCGTTCACGGTGTCGCGCCCGATCTGGGCCGCGCCGCCGGTGAGCGGCGCCAGGAACCCGATCTTGATGGGCTTCGCCGCCTGCGCGTCGGCGGGCGGCGGCGGCGCGACCCCGCCGATCAGGAGGGCGAGACCCAGGAGCCAGATCGAGAGCGCGGGGCGTGGACGCATGGCTACCTCCTCTCCGAGATGCTCGATTCTCCGTCGGCCAGCCGGGCGAAGTGGCGCTTCATGCCATTGACCTGCGCGAGGTACCGGGCGACGTCGTGGTCGCCGCACTGCTGCCCCGGCGTGAGCCGGAAGCCGCGCCGCGCGTGGGCGTCGCCCGCGCCCTCGCCGCAGAGGTGGATGAGGGCGGCGAGATCCTGCTTCTGCCGGGGCGTCGCGGTCACGATGCGCCGGCGCTCGAGGATGCGAGTCACGCCGCGATCGAGCATGGCCGAGGTCAGCTCGACCGCGTGACTCGGCAGCACCCGCGTGTAGAGGCTGCGGAACCAGCAGGCGTCCTCGGCCACCACGTGATCGCGCACGCAGAAGCGCTTCGCCTCACGAAACGTGGGATCGGTGATCTGGTACATGCCGACCGCGCTCGAGGCGGGACGATACACCTCGAACGGGTGCCACGCCACCTGCCAGCGCCAGTAGGTGCGGGCCACCGGATCACCCGCGCCCTCGACCTGCGCGAGCGCGGCGAGCAGCTCGGGAGTGATGGTGGCGGTCGCGTGGCGGCGGAAGAGCGGCGCGTAGCTCCGCCACGTCTCGGCCGGGGCCTTGGTGAGCGTGCCGCTCACCGGGAAGAACAGCTCGCTCGGCTTGCGGATGACCTGGTACGTCCAGTTCACCGCCGACCACACGATCACGAGCGCGACGGCCAGCACCACGATGCGCACCGCGAGCGGCGCGGCGAGCAGCACGCGGCCCGCGCGCGCGAGCCCGCGGCCGACGGACCGCAGCGCCGGGCGCAGACGAGCCCGTCGCGTCCGGGGCTTCCGGGACGCGGCTCCGCCGGCCCGCGCGCGAGGCATCGTGGCCATGATCCTTGACTCTACTCTCGTCCGGACGCCCGTTGGGCGGCCGGGAAACCCCTACCCGGGAGGAATTGCCCCCTGCCGGAGCGCCCGGTCCGCCGGCCGGCGCAAGTAGTTGATCTTAGGGCTTCCTGGCCTGGCACCTCCATTGCTCCCTCTCCTGAGCAAGGAGGACAGCACCCATGCGTACGAACTGGATTGCAGGAATCGTCCTGAGCCTGCTTCTGATCGGTGGCTTCGCGGTGGACGTCACCGCGCAGCAGCCGGCCGCACCTCCGGCACCCGCCGAGACCCAGCAGACACCGGACACGAAGCCGGCGCCGCAGGGCGATGCGAGCAGCACCCCGCAGGCGCAGCCGGCACAGCCCCCGTCCAGCAACACGCAGATCGAGACCCGCACCGAGCGGACCGAGCGCGTGGTCGAGCGGCCCGGCACCTTCCTCGGCGTGGACGCGACCGTGGCGATGGTCCTCGGCGCGATCCTCGTGATCGTGGTCGTCATCGGCATCGTGGCGATGAGCCGCCGGAGCGGTGAGGACGTCCATCACACGCATTCGCGCATCTGAGCCTCGTCAGCAGTCGCGGTCAGTAGTCATAGATGTGCTCGATGGAGGCGCCCGCGGCCTCCAGCGCCCGGATCGCCGCGGCCAGACTCTCGACGGAGACGTCGAGGCCGAGGCGGCGGCGGTCCGGGCCTGACTGGATCGGCGCCTCGAACAGCTCCGTGGCGCCGGGCACCGGCGGGAGTGGATCCGGCGGCGCCAGCACGGTGACCAGGATGCGGTGGTTGCCGGCGATCTCCGCGAACGCGCGCCCGCGTCGCGCGAGACGGACGAGCAGATCGGTGTAGGCCTGGTAGCGCGGCGTACGGATCAGGGTGCGGCCGCCGCCGAGCTCGCGCACGATCCGCATCTTGGGCTCGCGGGCCGCGTCGCCGGGCTCGAGCCCGACCACCACCGTGTGGATCTCGAGATCCGAGGCTCCCAGGGTGGCGCCGGACACGTAGCCGATCAGCGCGCCGTACACCGCCTTCGTGGCGTACTCGGTGGTGAACACGACCCGGCGCTCGATCTTTCGCACGAGGCCGTCGCCCCACAGCGGGGTGCTTCGCCAGAACGCGAGCAGGCGCCAGCCAAACGGATACTCGTACCAGGGGGTCTGCCGCAGGAACTCGGCGTAGGCGTGCATGTCGCGCGCGGCGAACTCGTCCTCGGCGGTCTTGTTGGGCCCGCGGAGCCGCTCGAAGGCGCGCCCCACGGTTTCCTCGTAAGCGCCCTTGATGGCGAGCTCGGCGGTGAAGCTCCACCCGATCGTGTAGAGCATGATCCGGGTGTCCATCCCTACCGGACCGCGCGCGGTCACCACGCGGGTGAGCCCGCAGAGGCTCGTCCAGAACCGGAGGATCTGCCGGCCGTAGGCGAAGTCGCTCTCGTTACCCCGGCGCAGGACCGCGGCCAGGTCCTCGTAGGCATAGACGATGTGCCACTCGGGAAAGGACAGATAGCTGTCCGCCTCGCGCCGCGCGTAGCCGCGCTCGTTCACGAGCGGCGCGCGGGCCAGGGTGCCGGGCTCGCGCGCGGTCGTGCAGGCGACTTCGACCCAGAGGATGGGCGTTAGCAGGATCAGGACGAGGACGGCGAGCGCACCCGCGACACGCTTCGCCCAGCGGCGCATCCTAGTAGCGCGCTCCCGCGGGGCGCGACCCGGCCGCGCTCGGCGCCCAGCGGCGGGCCAGCACGAAGCCGGTGAACGCGGCAAAGCCGCCGATCGCGATGTGGGGCAGGTTCATGAGGACGCGGGTCGTGAACGGCAGGTCCAGCGCACCGTGGAGGAAGATGCCGAGGTCGAGGTAGCCCGAGCCGGTGGCGAGTCCGAGCAGCCCGTCGAGGCAGTAGAGGGTGCCGAACCAGCGGAAGTAGGTGACGGTGGCGCGCGTGGACCACCACGCGGCCAGCGCGGCCCAGAGACCCGAGGCCGCGTGCAGCGCGTCGTCGAAGACGTCGAGCGCGAAGAGGCCGAAGGTGCGCCCCTCCGCGTCGGTGAGCCCGGGGATGTAGTTCAGGCTGGTGACGAGCACGAAGAGCGCCGCGTAGACGAGGGCGAGGAACCGCAGCGGGTTCATGGCGCGAAGTACCGGTGCCACATCGCGTTCCGGAAGAGCAGCCCCGGATCGTGGTGGCGCTTGCGGGCCACCACCTCCTCGAGGCGCGGGTACGCCCGCACGACCTGGTCGGGGCGGGCGTGCAGCCGGTACGGAAGGTAGAAGCTGCCGCCCGCGTCGAGCGCGGCGTCGATCAAGATCTGGGTCATCGCCCTCATGTCCTCCTCATCGGCCTGCGTCATCCGCTGCGAGAAGAGCATCACCGCGGCGATCCGGTCGCCCCGCGCGAAGGCCAGCGCGCTGGTCCGGTCCTCCTGCACGTAGCGGAGCGTGACGTTCAGCAGCTCCTGCCGGGATTCCGGAATGGCGGTCCGGCACGCGGTGAGGAACGGCTCGAGGCCCGCCGCGGGCAGGAAGTACTCGTGCAGGATGTCGGTGCGCGACCGATCCCGGCCGGCCAGGTTCGCCACCGGCTCGTTCAGGAGGCGGTTGCGCGACGCGATCCCGGAGGACGCCCGCGGGCCCGCGACCGTCTCCGCGTACCAGCGGGCCCGCTTGGCCCGGTCCGAGCCGATCTGGGCACGGAAGACCTCGCGGGAGAGCGTGACGAAGAGGCCGCCCGACGTCGCGGCCGGTGGCGCGCCCGCCACGGGCCGGAGCGTGACGAGCAGGGCGTCGCGGAGGAACCGCTCGGCGTCCACCGCCAGGCGCCCGTACGCCATGCGGATCGCGGCGTCCTGCGCCAGGCTCGCCACGAAGCGCGGGCCGAGCTGCGCGGCGGGCATCAGCTCGTAGGTCGGGCGCAGCAGCACGTTGTCCACCATCGCCGCCTCGAGGTCCACGATGACGCCGAAGAGTCCGTAGCCGCCCATGGCGAGCGAGAAGAGCTCGGGGTTCTCGGTGGGCCCGCACGTGACGACCTCGCCGGAGGCGAGCATGAGGCGGAGCGACCGGACCGTCGAGCCGAATGGCCCGTAGGGCGCGGGCCAGCCGTGGGCGTTGACCGAGAACGTCGCAGCGACGCCGAAGTCGTGATTGGACTGCATCACCGCGGGCGAGAAGCCCGCCGGGTCGAGCGCGCCGATCACCTGCCGCCAGCGCGCGCCCGGCGCGACGTGGAACGTGCGCGAGCTCCGATCCAGCACGATCCAGGGCTCGGCGCCCGGCTTCACGTCCAGGGTCATCGCGACGCCGTCGCGCATGAGCGCCTGCCCACCCATCGAGTGCCGGGCCGCGCCCAGCGCGACGGGCCGGCCCGCGGCCGCCGCCGCCCGCAGCTCGGCGCGGAGCGCGTCGAGCCAGGCGTCGCCGGTGATCCGGGTGGGACGCCAGTGGCGGGCGACCGGCGTCGCGTTGAGCCGGCTGGCGTCGTCGAGGACCGGCGGCGTCGCGGGCGCCTGGGCCCCCGCGGGGACCGCCCGCACGAGCGCGGCGGCCGCGCCGGTGCCGAGCAGCGCGCGTCGGGAGATGGGCGCGGGCTTCATGGGCTCACTCGAACAGGGTAGCCGAGGAAGCCGCCAAACCTCCCGCGATGAACTCCCAGACCTGTTCGGGGGCCTCCCAGTGGGCGTTGTGGCCGACCCCCTCGAAGACCCGCGCGGCGGGGTCGATGCGCCGCATCCGCTCGAGCGTCACCATCGGATCCCGACCACCCGCGGCGAGCCGGAGCGGCGCCTCCGCGAGGCGCAGCAGGCCCTCGACCGACGGGCCCACCGCGCCGTAGACGCGCGGATCCAAGGCCACCTGGAAGCCGCCCTCCGCCCCGGTCACCCCGGCGACCGCGGTCGCCGAGGAGGGCGGCGCGAGACCGGTGAGCCCCGAGACCCGGAGGTAGCGCGCGGTCGCCTCCTCGCGGGTGGCGAAGACGGTCGCGGGGCGACCGGCCAGCTCGCGGGCCTTCGTGGTCTCGTCCGCCGTCCAGTCGATCTTGACGCCGAATGCCGCGACGTCCCGCGCGCGGGGACCGAACCACCCGCTGGCCACCAGCGCGGCCACCGCCCCGCCGAACGAATGCCCGGCCAGCGTGACCGCACCCGGCGCCTCCGCCTCGATGAGGGCCGCCACGTCGGCGGCGTGCGCGCCGAACCCGTAAGGGCCCTCCCGGACCGAGCGCCCGTGGCCACGCAGGTCCGGGGCCAGCCATCGGCCGCGCCAGGCGCTCTCGACGAATGGCAGCAGGCGCTCCCAGACGTCCGCGTTGGCGCCCATGCCGTGCAGGAGGACGAGCAGGCGCTCGCCGCGCCCGCCGCGCGCCACCCAGATCCCCCGATCCGTGAGCCGTCCGCGGTCCATCACCTCGACGCTAGCCGGGCACGACCCCGGCCGGCAGCGCTTCGACGTGGGCACAGATGTCGCGCGGGCGGGTCAGCCAGACGCGCTCGCGGTGGCCGAGGATGTGCTGCAGGGCCCGGCGCAGCCGCCGGATGCGGTACGGCCGGCCGATCACGAAGGGGTGCAGCGAGATCGGGCACACCAGCGGCTGGCCCGCCGACTGCGTCAGCATCTCGTCGAACTGATCCACGATCATGTCCGCGAACTCGTCCGCGGTGTAGCGGTACCACACGATCCCGCGCGTGTCGTTGACCTCGATCGGGTACGGCACCGCGAGGATACGGCCCTTGCGGGTGCGCAGCCACACCGGCTGATCGTCCATGGTCCAGTCCATCACGTAGCGGTAGCCCGCCTCCTGCAGCAGGTCCATGGTGACCGGGCTGTTGGAGAGCCACGGGCTCATCCAGCCGACCGGGCGCGCCCCCTCGTGGCGCGCGATCGTGGCGGTGGCCTGCTCGATCAGCGCGCGCTCCTCCGGCTCCGAGAGATGCCCCTGCTCGTCCGAGTTGGTCAGCCCGTGGCCCAGGATCTCGTCGCCGCGGGCCCGCAGGCGCGCCGGGACGTCGGGCGCGACGTCGTAGATCGCGGCGTTGAGCTGGGCCTCGGCGGGCAGCCCGAGCTCGTCGAGCAGCTCGAAGAGGCGCCAGATGCCCACCCGGTTGCCGTAGTCCCGCCAGCTGTAGACGGAGTGGCTCTGGGCCTGATCCGGCGGCGCGATCGCCGCGCCCTTGCCCACCCCGAACCCGAACGCCTCGACGTTGAGCGCGATGTAGACGGCCAGCCGCCGGCCGCCCGGCCAGCTGTAGTCCGGCCGTGCCGTGATGCTCGAGTAATCGTAGCGTCCATGGGTTGGTAGCATGTGGTGTTCTCCCTCCCGGCCCGCTATCATACGTCCCCATGAAGCGACAGAACATCCAACCGGCCTCCCTCAGCAAGAGAGTCGTCGGCGGCCACGTGCTCTACTCCCACGTGGTGGTCGTCGAGGGCAAGAGGACGATCTTCGTGTCGGGCCAGCTCGCCCGGAGCCCGAGCGGCGAGGTGGTTGGGGCGGGCGACATGCGCGCGCAGCTCCGTCAGGTGGGCGAGAATATCAAGGCGGCGCTGGCCGCGGCGGGCGCCACCCTCGACGACATCGTGAAGACCAACACCTACGTGACCGACATCGAGGAGTTCTTCAAGCACGTGGACGTGCGCATGGAGTACTTCGGCGCGCTCCCGACCAGCACCACGGTGGAGGTGCGCAAGCTCGCCCATCCCGACCTGGTGGTGGAGGTGGAGGCGATCGCGGTCATCGACTGAGCCGGCCCTGCTGCGGGGCGGGTCCCAAGTGTATGCTCCCGCCGTGGAGCGCGGCCGGTCCCGACCGCTCGTCGCCCTCGTTCTCGCCCTGGCCCTCTGGCTGGCGCCCTCGCCGGCCGGCGCGGCGGACGGGCAGATCACGCTTGCCGTCCACGTCTCGCTGGCCCCCACGTGGTTCGACCCCGCCGAGACGCCGGGCGTCATCACCCCGTTCCTGACGCTCTACGCGCTCCACGACGCGCTGGTGAAGCCGATGCCGGGCAATGCCTGGGCGCCGTGCCTCGCCGAGTCGTGGACGCAGTCGAAGGACGGGCTCACCTACGAGTTCGTGCTTCGCAAGGGCGTGCGCTTCCACAACGGCGACCCGCTCACCGCGGAGGACGTGAAGTTCTCCTTCGAGCGGTACAAGGGCGCCGCCGCGACCACGCTCAAGGCCCACCTCGCCGCGGTCGAGGTCGTGGACACCCACCGCGTGCGCTTCCGGCTCAAGCAGCCGTGGCCCGACTTCATGACGTTCTACGCGACGCCGGCCAGCGGGGCGGCCTGGATCGTGCCGAAGGCCTACACCGAGCGCGTCGGCGAGGACGGCTTCAAGCGGGCGCCGGTCGGCGCGGGCCCGTACCGCTTCGTTTCTTTCTCCCCCGGGGTGGAGCTGGTCGTGGAGGCGCACGACGGCTACTGGCGGAAGGCGCCGGCCGTGAAGCGGCTCATCTTCAAGGTGGTCCCCGACGAATCGACGCGCCTGGCCATGCTCAAGCGCGCCGAGGCCGACGTGGCCTACACGCTGCGCGGCCCGCTCGGCGAGGAGGTGCGGCGGACGCCGGGCCTCACCCTCAAGGTCACCTACCCGACCTTCACTGAGTGGCTCGTGTTCACCCAGCAGTGGGATCCGAAGTCACCGTGGGCCGACCGCCGGGTGCGCCTCGCGGCCAACCTGGCCATCGACCGCAAGACCCTGAGCCAGGCGGAGTATCTCGGATTCGGCAAGGCGGCCTCGAGCATCATCCCCCGGGACTACGACTTCTACTGGGCGCCCCCCGAGTACCCGCACGATCCGGCGCGGGCGAAGCAGCTCCTGGCCGAGGCCGGCTACCCGAAGGGCTTCGACGCGGTCGAGGTCGCGACCGACGTGGTCTTCGCGCCCGAAGCCGAGGCGGTCATCAACGGGCTCCAGGCCATCGGGATCCGCTCACGCCTGCGCCCGATGGAGCGGGCCGCCTTCTACAAGGCGGACCAGGACAAGCAGTTCAAGCATCTGATTCGCGTGGGCAGCGGCACCGCCGGGAACGCGGCGACGCGGATCGAGGCCTTCGTGCTCTCGACCGGGATCCGCTCGTACGGCGGCTACCCGGACATCGACGCGCTCTTCCGGGACCAGGCCGCCGAGCCCGACCGCAAGCGCCGCGAGGCTTTGCTCCACCGGATCCAGCAGCTCATGCACGAGCGCGCGATGTTCGCGCCCATCGTGGAGCCGCCGCTCCTCATCGGCATCGGATCGCGGCTCGGCGAGGCGCCCACGATCCCCGGGCACCCGTACCTGTCGCCCTACGAGGACCTGAAGCTCAGGTAGCGCGGCTCGCGGGCCGGCGCTCGATCGCCGCCGCGATCTGCCGGCCCTGCGCAGCGCCCCGCTCCGCGAACTCGCGGCAGAGCCCGGCGTAGCGCGCGGGATCGAGCAGCGCCTCCATCTGCGACGGGGTGAGCCCGGCGCTCACGTGCGGGTCGAGGGCCAGCATCTCGCGGAACGGGCGGCCCTCGGTCACCGAGCCCTGCGCGGCCTCGTACACCGCGTCGTGGGCGCGCTGTCGGCCGATCTGCTTGCCCAGCTCGAGCATGAGCGCCTCGGCCATGATGAGGCCACCCGAGAGGTCGAGGTTCTCCCGCATGCGGTCCGGGAAGACCTGGAGCCCGTCGAAGAGGGCCATCATCCGCTGCAGCATGTCCCCGGTCAGCTCGCAGGCCTGCACGATCGCGCGGCTCATCATGATGCTGGTGGTGCGATCGGCCTCGTGCTCGGTCTGCATGGCCTCGAGCGCCAGCGGGGCCAGCGCGCGGATCTGCGCCGCCGCCGCGATGATGTCCTGCGAGAGCTTGGGATTGCGCTTCTGCGGCATCGTGCTGCTGCCCACCGTGCCGGGCGGCACCGGCTCCTCGACCTCGCCGAACTCCTGCTTCATGAGCGTGTAGATCTCGCGCCCGATCTTGCTCGAGGTGGCCGCGAGCATGGCCAGCAACAGCACGTACTCGGCCTGGTGGTCGCCGATGGTGCGGGCGGGCAAGGGCATCGGCCGCATGCCGAGGTGGGCCGCCATTCGCTCCTGGGTGGCGAGGCCGAGCTCGCCCAGCGAGGCGAGCGTGCCCGCGCCGCCGCCCAGCATCGCCACGAACACGCGGTCCTCGCAGCCCTGGAGGCGCTCGACGTGACGGCCCAGCTCGTCGATCCACACCGCGACCTTGAACCCGAAGGTGGCCGGCACCGCGTGCTGCCCGTGGGTGCGCCCCGGCAGCAGCACGTCCTTGGTGCGCTCGGCCAGGTCGGCCAGGGTGGTCAGGATCGCCGCGAGCTGGCGCAGGAAGATCGCGTGGGCGCGGCGCACCTGGAGGAGCTGGCCGGTCTGGGTGACGTTCTGGGTGGTCGCGCCCCAGTGCACGTAGCCGCCCGCGTCACCCTCGCAGGCCCGGTCGAGCTCCCACACCAGCGGCACCAGCGGGTGCCCCGTGCGCGCCAGCCCCTCGCGCACGGCGCCCAGGTCCAGGTACGACAGCTGCGCCTTGCGCACGATCTCGCGGGCGGCGGCCTCCGGGATGATGCCCAGCTCGGCCTGCGCCCGCGCGAGCGCGGCCTCCACGTCCAGCCAGGATTGAAAGCGCGCCGGCTCGGTGAAGAGGGCGCGCACTCCCGGATCCTCGATCCGCAGCGACGTCGGCTCTTCCAGCATGGGCGATTCAATCGCACGTCCGGTCGCGCCTTGTCAATCTGGGGTCAGGTCAATCTGGGGTCAGGTCTTGAAATACGACATTCCGAGGCGCGCCCGCACACCGCGGCGACGCAAGAATGTCGTATTTCAAGACCTGACCCCAGGTATCATCCCCGGCCATGGGAAAGCTCGACGGGAAGGTGGCGCTGATCAGCGGCGGGGCGCGGGGCCAGGGCGCGGCCGAGGCGGAGACGTTCGTCCGGGAGGGCGCCCGGGTCGTCTTCGGCGACGTTCGGGACGACGACGGCAAGAAGGTGGAGGCGGCGATCCGCGCCGCGGGCGGCGAGGCGGTCTATCTCCATCTCGACGTGAGCCGCGAGGAGGACTGGGAGGCGGCGGTCCGCACCGCGGTCGAGCGCTACGGCAAGCTCGACATCCTCATCAACAACGCGGCCATCACGATCCCCCGGGTGCCGATCGAGCAGCGCACGGTGGCCGAGTGGGACCAGGTGATGGCGATCAACGCCCGCGGCGTCTTCCTCGGCACCAAGCACGCGATCCCGGCCATGCGCCGGGCGGGCGGCGGGTCGATCGTGAACATCTCGTCGGTGGCGGGCATCGGCCAGTCGCTGCACCAGGAGCCGGCCTACGCGGCGAGCAAGGGCGCGGTCCGCATCTTCACCAAGGTGACCGCGAGCCAGCACGCCAAGGACAAGATCCGCTGCAACTCGGTGCACCCGGGCCCGGTGGACACCGACATGTTCCACAAGGCCTTCCAGGACAAGGACGCGATGGCGCGCCGGCTCCAGCGCATCCCGCTGGGGCGCATGGGCACGGTGGCCGAGATCGTGAGCGCGGTGCTCTACCTGGCCTCCGACGACTCGTCCTACATGACCGGCAGCGAGGTTCTCATCGACGGCGGGGCGCTGGCGCAGTGATCGGCCGGCGCCGTCTCGAGCGACTGCGGCCGCGGCGGACCTGTCCCGCCATCCCGTGAGCGTGCCGGTCTCCCGCCGCGCGCTGCTGGGCGCGATGGCCGTGGGCGCCCTCTCGGGCCCCACACTCGGGAGCGCCCAACCGGCCGGGAGCCCGGTCCGGATCGGGATGCTCCCGCTCGGATCACCCGCGAGCGCCTACGACCAATCGCTGGTCGAGGCCTTCCGGGCGGGGCTGCGCGACGTCGGCCTCGTCGAGAACCGGCAGGTCGCGCTCGAGGTCGCCTGGATCGCGCGGGAGCCCGACACCTACCAGGTCGTGGACGGCCTCCTCGAGCGCGGCGTCAAGCTCTTGATTCCGTGCGGCTCGAGCGCGTCGGCGGCGTCACTGCGCCAGACCAAGACGGTCCCGATCGTCTTCATCAGCGTGGGCAATCCGGTCGGGATCGGGATGGTCAAGAGTCTCTCCCATCCGGGCGGCAACGCCACCGGATTCAGCGACATGCTCGCCGAGCTGCGCGGGAAATACGTGGAGCTCGCCCGTGAGCTGGGCAAGCCGCGGGCGCCCGTCGACTACCTCTGGCACACGCTGTGGCCGGACGGCAGCACCGCTTCCAGGCCACCGATCGGGCCGCGCAGTCGCTCGGGGTGAAGCTTCGCTCCCGGGGGATCGGGGACCTCGACGAGATCAACCACGTCATGGCCGCCATGAAGAGCGAGGGCGCCGGCGCGATCGTCGTCCAGCCCAGCCCCTTCACCTTCCGGCACCGGCACCGGATCATCGAGACCGCGGCCGGTCAGGGACTCGGCACGATCTACCCGTTCCCGGCCGCGGCCGCCGACGGCGCAACGATCGCGTTCGGCCCCGACTACGTTCACATGTACCGACGGGTGGGCGTCTACGTGGACCGGATCCTCAAGGGGGCCAAGCCCGCGCAGCTGCCGGTGCAGCAGCCGACGAAGTTCGATCTGATCGTCAATCTGACGGGGGCCCGGGCGGTCAACCTGTCGATTCCCCAGCCGCTGCTCCAGCGGGCCGATCAGATTTTTCAGTAGTCGTGGGCAGTAGTCGTCGGCAGTAGTCGTGGGCAGCAGCCGCGGACCACTACGTCGCGGGTCGCGTTCCCCCGTAGGCCTCGCTCGCCGTCACCTTGCCGTCCTCGAAGATCAGCCGGGCGCGCCGGTTCACCACCGCCGCCCAGTTGGCCACCGCGGTGTCGGACCACTCGGCGTCGGGCCGCGGCTCGTCGTCGAAGTTGCCGGTGGTGTCGACGCCGCGCAGCAGCATGCCGGCCTGGCGCAGGCGGGGCGGCTTGGCCCAGGTCGGGAACATCTCGACCAGGAGGAGGAAGCGTCGGTCGGGGCCCGCGTTCGTTCCGGAGCCGTGCACCAGGCTGTTGTCGAAGAGCACCATCTCGCCCGGCTGGAGCGCGAAGTCCACCGCCTTCGACTCGTCGAACTCGTCGATGATGAACTGCCCCTTGGCGAGGATGCTGTGGGGATCCTCGGTCTCGTCGTGCTTGAGGATGCCCCACTTGTGCGAGCCGGGGATGCCGCGCAGGCACCCCTGGCGCACGCCGCACTCGGACAGGGCCAGCCCCCCCAGGACCACCGGGAGCGCGGCGCCGTAGGCGGAATCCTGGTGCCAGCCCGCGAAGGTCTGGTTGTCGGCCTTCTTCACCCGCCAGGCCATGCTCCAGCAGCGGATGTTCGGCCCGATCAGATCCTCGAAGATGTCCAGGATGTGGGGGTCCTCAGCGATCTCCAGCACCCACGGGCACAGCAGGTGCGACTTGGTCTTCATCTTCTTGATGTCGGGGACGCGCGCCTCGAGGGCCTCGAAGCGCTCCCGGTAGCGGCGGGCGCGCTCGGCGCTCATCACCCGCACCGGGGAGAGGCAGCCGTCCCGATCAAAAGCCTGGATCTGGGCTTCCGTCAGCACCTTGGGCATCGAATCCTCCGTCCGAAATGTCGTATTTCAAGACCTGACCCCAAACTTGACTCCTCCGGCGATGGCCCATAGAGTAGCGCAACTCGACAGGAATCTCCCCCTCCAAGGAGCCGAGAATATGGGCCATTGGCGCACGGCGGTTGTCGTCCTCTCTCTCGTCCTGGTCCCTCTGACTGCGGGAGCGGCCCCCGAGGGCCGGGTCGTGATCGCGCAGGGCGTGGACCCCACCACGCTCGACATGATGAACCAGCAGGAGCAGCCCGCGTCGAACGTGGGCGCGCAGATGTTCGAGTCGCTGCTCGAGCGCGACCAGGCCCTCAAGCTGGTCCCCGCGCTCGCGGCCGAGATGCCGAAGCTGGTGGCGCCGACCACGTGGGAGTTCAAGCTGCGGCGCGGCGTCAAGTTCCACAACGGCGAGGACTTCACCGCCGAGTCGGTCAAGTTCAGCATCGAGCGTCTGGCCAACCCGGCCAACAAGCTGCGCGGCTCCTCGTCGTTCGCCCCGATCGACCGGGTGGAGATCGTGGACGCCTACACGGTGCGGATCCACACCAAGAAGCCCTGGCCGGTGTTCCTGAGCCACATCGCCCTGCGTCAGGCCGCGATGTACCCGCCCAAGGAGTACGCGGGCAAGGACGCGGCCGCGATCTCCCGGGCCCCCATCGGGACCGGGCCGTACAAGTTCGTCCGCTGGTCCAAGGACGAAGAGATCGTGATGGAGGCCTTCCCGGGCTACTGGGGCGGCGCGGCGAAGATCAAGACGGTCGTCTTCAAGCCGATCCCCGACGACGCGGTGCGGGTGGCCGCGCTGCAGAACGGCGAGATCGACGTGGCGGTCGAATATTCCGCCCCACCTGGGCGGGATCATCGAGAAGCACCCGAAGATCTACCTCAGCACCGCGCCCTCCATCCGCACGATCCAGCTCATGATCTACACCCACCAGATGGACGCGGCCCACAAGCCCACCGGCCCCTACGCGGGGCCCACCGCGGACAAGCGCGTCCGCCAGGCGCTGTCCGCCGCCATCGACGCCGACGAGATCATCAAGGGCGTGATGGACGGCAAGGCGGTGCGGGTGGCGACCATGCTGCCGAGCCTGCACTTCGGCTACGACGCCTCGCTCAAGCCGGTCAAGCAGGACCTGGCCCGCAGCAAGAAGCTGCTGGCCGAGGCCGGCTTCCCCAACGGCCTCGAGATCGTCCTGAACGGCCCGCAGGGCCGCTACGTGCGGGACAAGGAGGTCGCGGAAGCGGTCTCGGGCCAGCTCACCAAGGCCGGGATCAAGACCACGCTGCGGACCTTCGAGTTCGTCAACTACCTGAACAACATGGTGTACGTGCACAAGGCCGGCCCGGTCTGGCTGATCGGCTGGGGCCACCCGACGATGGACGCCGAGGCCATCTACGTGCCGCTCTTCAAGTCCGCCGAACATCTTCGTGAACTGGCACAACGAGGACTTCAACGGGATGGTGGACCAGGCGCAGTCGGAGATGGACGAGAAGAAGCGCCTCGCCGCAGTACCACCGGATCAACAAGCTGTGGATCGAGGAGATCCCCGCGATCCCGCTCTATCAGCAGATCGACCTCTACGGGGCCAACAAGCGGCTGCAGTGGAAGGCGCGCAGCGACGAGCTGATCCGCGCCTACGACATGTCCATCAAGTAGGGCGAGGTGCAGCCGAAGGCGAGCCGAGCGGATACAAGAAAAGCAGTACCGCAGACCTGACTAGTTATAGATGATCGGGGGCGTCGCGGGCGGGCGGGTCCGCGGCGCCCTCGCGCTTTTCCTCGGCCGGCGGCGGTGAGAGCCGGATGCGGCGCATGAGCGGGAGCAGGAGCGGCGCCGCCGCGAACATCACCGCCAGCATCCAGAAGGTGTCCGTGTAAGCCAGCAGCTGCGCCTGCGTCACCGTCTCGCGATACAGCATGGCCACCGCCCGGCGCTCGGCGGTGAAGGTGTCGGTGCCCTGGGTGGCGAAGTAGCCCGCCCAGGTCGACAGCCGGGCGCGCGTCTCCGGATCCCACACCGTGACGTGGCTCACCAGCGTGGACTGGTGGAACTGGCTGCGCTGGGCCAGGAGCGTGGTCATCAGCGCGATGCCCACGCTGCCCCCCACGTTCCGCATCATCCCGTAGGCGGCGGTGGCGTTGACCAGCTTGTCGCGCCGGATCGTCGCGAGGGCGAGGGTCGAGAGCGGGACGAAGATGAAGCCGACCGCGATGCCCTGGACGAGGCGCGGGAGCGCGAGCGCCCAGTAGTCCATCCCGAGCGTGAGCGACGTCATCATGTAGAGGCTGACCGCGTTCAGGAGACACCCGAAGGCCAGCATCATCCGCTGATCGACCCGCGTGACGATGCCGGAGGCGAAGAGCGAGAGGATGTTGCCGACCCCGCTCGGGGCCAGCACCAGGCCCGCCGTCCACGCGTCGTAGTTCAGGAGCTTCTGGGTGAAGACCGCGACCAGCAGCATGCTCGAGAACATGCCGAAGCCGATGACCGAGATCAGCGTCGCGCCCATGGCGAAGTTGCGGTCGGTGAAGACGGTCAGGTCCAGGATGGGGTCATCGGCCCTCAGCTCTCGAATCAGGAAGCCCGCCAGCGCGCAGACCGCGACGACCGCCATCGCGAGGATCGCCGTCGAGTCGAACCACTCCTCACGCTCCCCTCGATCCAGGACGAGCTGGAGGCACCCGAAGCCCACGACCATCAGCCCCAGGCCCCACGCGTCGATCCGCCCGCGCTTCTTTTGAAACGGCGAGTCGAACAGGCAGGCGGTGGCCAGGAAGAAGCCGACGATGCCGACCGGCAGGTTGATGTAGAAGATCCAGCGCCACGACCACTCGTCGGCCAGATACCCGCCGACGGTCGGCCCCAGGATCGGGCCGAGGATGAAGCCGACCCCCCACACCGCCATCGCCATCCCGCGCTGATGGAAGGGGAAGATCTCCCAGAGAATGGCCTGCGAGAGCGGGATGATCGGCCCGCCGCCGAGCCCCTGGAAGATCCGGGCCGCGATCAGCGTGGGCAGGTCGGGCGCGGCCCCGGAGATGAACGAGCTGATCGTGAACAGGGTGCAGCAGATCAGGAAGAACCGCTTGCGCCCGAACACGCTGACGAGCCACCCCGTGGCCGGGATGACCACCGCGTTGGCGGCCAGATACGAGGTGATCACCCACGAGACCTCGTCGAGCCCCGCCGACAGCGATCCTTGAAGATGCGGGAGCACGACGTTGGTCACGCTCGTGTCCAGGATCTGCATGAAGGCCACCACCATCACCGTGAGGGTGATGGCCCACTTCCGACCGGCCGAGATCGGCGGGAGATCGGGTGCGGGGGTGGTCATGCCGGGCAGGCCGGTGGCTCGGCTCCGGAGCTCCTCAGACGGACTGCCCGGCCGGGAGCTCCTCGCCCCAGGGCTCCATGGCGGGCCGCAGCGGAGTGAACTCCCGCACGCGGCCCGCCACGCCGCCCAGGATCCCGTCGATCGTCGCCCGCTCCGCCGCCGTCAGCTCCAGCTCCGCGCCCGCGTCGTTGGCGTCCACCTCGGCCGGAGTGCGGGCCCCCACGAGCGCGGTGCTGATCGCGGGATTCGCCAGCACCCACGCGAGCGCGATCTGGCTCAGCGGCACCCCGCGTGGCTCGGCCACCTCGCGGCGCAGCCGCTCCACCACCCCGACGTTGGTCTTGAGATTGTCGCCGCGGAAGATCGGCTGCCCGAACGCCACGCCGCCCGCGCGCCAGTCGCGCCCGGCCTCGAACGTGGTGGTCGCGGTGAACGCGCCGGTGAGCAGGCCGTGGCCGAGCGAGCCGTAGCCCATCACCCCGATGCCGTGCTCCACGCAGTACGGGAACGTCTCCTGCTCCTGGCGCCGGTCGAGCATGTGATAGCCCACCTGGGAGACGTCCACGCGCCGGGTGCGCATGCACTCGCCGAGCATGGCGCCGGTGAAGTTGGAGACGCCCACGAAGCGGGCGCGGCCGGAGGCGACCACCTCCTCGAGCGCGCGCATGCTCTCCTCGAACGGAGTGGATGGGTCCGGCCAGTGCACCAGCAGGACGTCCACCCAGTCGGTGCGCAGCCGCTTCAGGCTCTCGTCGACCTCGCGGAAGATGTTGGCCCGGCTCGAATCCCGCAGCGGCCCCGGCTGCCCGGCGGGCGGCACCTTCACGCCGCACTTGGTGACGAGGATGACGTCCTTGCGGTGCTTCTCCAGGGCGCGGGCGACGACTTCCTCCGAATGCCCGGCGCCGTAGGCGGGCGCGGTGTCCACGCAGTTCACCCCGCGGTCGAGCGCGCGGTGGATGGCCTTCACCGCCTCCCCGTCCTCGATCGCGCCGTAGCGATCGCCGGCCATCGGCCAGCAGCCGAAGCCCACCACGGAGACCTTCAACCCGGTGCGGCCGAATGGACGGTAGCGCATGGTCACCCTCCCGAACGATAGACGCGGGCGACCCGAGGGCCGACCGTCGTCGCGATGTGGTGCAGGCCGAGGCCGTGCTGCGCGGCGACCTCGGCCGGCGTGATCTCGCTGCCACCCTGGCGGCCGATGATCACGACCTCGTCGCCCACCGCGGCGTCGGGGACGGCGGTCAGGTCGATGCGGGTGTGCTCGAGCGAGGGCGAGCCGATCAGCGGCACCGCCCGGCCGCGGACGAGGACGCGTCCGGCGTGGAGCCAGCGCAGGCCGTCGGCCGATCCCATCGGGATCACGCCCAGCCGCAGCGGCGCCGACACCGGGAAGGGCGCCTGCTCGGCGAAGCGCTCGCGCGGGGCCAGCTCCTTGAGCGCGATGACGCGGGTGGTGAGGGCGCGCAGCGCGGGACGGAGCGGGACCGGCGGCGTCTCCCCCGGGAACGTGATCCCGTAGAGCATGCGGCCGGGATCCACCGCGTTCAGATACGTGTGCGGGAAGCGCAGCACGAACGGGCTCGCGGCGAGGAGCCGCACCGGGACGCGCACCCCGCGCGCCTCCAGCTCGTCCACCACGCCGGTGAACCGGCCGAGCTGCCAGTCGGCGTACGCCGGATCGCCGCCGACCTCGGCGTGGGGATGGGCGCACAGCCCGCCCAGGCGGAGGTGGCGCAGCTCGAGCATCGCGAGCACCATCTTCACCGCCTGCTCCGCGGGCACCCCGAGACGCTCGAGGCCGACGTCCACCTTGACGAACACCTCGGCACGGGCCGCCGGCGGCTTCGGCGTAGGCCCGCGCGGCGTCGAGATCGACCAGGGTCGGGATGAGACCGTGGGCGAGCGTCTCGCCCGCGGCGTCGGGCAGCGAGTTCGGATAGACGAGGATCGGCGCGGCGATCCCGCGCCCGCGCAGCCGGATGCCCTCGGTCACGTCGGCCACCGCGAGGTAGTCGGCGCCGTTCCGGGCGAACACCGCCCCCATCTCGGCCGCGCCGTAGCCGTAGCCATCGGCCTTCACGACCGCGAAGATCTTCCGCGACGGGCCCACGAGGCCTCGCACCGCGCGCAGGTTCGCGGCGGCGGCGTCGAGATCGATCTCGAGCGTGGTGGGACGGAGCGGGCCGGTGCTCATGCGGGTGACCTCCTGGCCTGGATCGGCGCCGCGGATCGACGCCGCACGCAGCATAACCCGGACGCCACGCGTGTGGTAGGATGCGCGCCATCATCGTCAACGCTCGATACGTGACGTTACGGATGCGCGTACGTGGCTGATCCCACCGCCGTGATCACCGAGGCCGAGGCCCGCCGAGCGGGCCACAGCGTCCAGCTCGAGTCGATCACCCACCGCTTCGGCGCGACCACCGCGGTGGACGACGTCAGCCTGCCCGTCGAGGCGGGCGAGCTGGTCGCCCTGCTGGGGCCGAGCGGCTGCGGCAAGACCACCCTGCTCCGGATCATCGGCGGCTTCATCGTGCCCACCGCGGGCCGCGTCCGGGTGGACGGCCGCTCCATCGATCACCTGCCCGCGAGCCGCCGCGACATCGGCGTGGTGTTCCAGAACTACGCGCTGTTTCCGCACATGACGGTATACGAGAACGTGGCCTACGGGCTGCGCGCCCGCCACGCCCCGCGCGAGCGGATCCGCGAGCGGGTCGCGCGCATGCTCGCCACCGTCCAGCTCGAGGCGCTCGCCGAGCGCATGCCCCGCCAGCTCTCGGGCGGCCAGCAGCAGCGCGTCGCGCTCGCCCGCGCCCTCGCGGTGGAGCCGCGCATCCTGCTGCTCGACGAGCCCTTCGGCGCGCTCGACAAGAACCTGCGGCTCGACATGCAGATCGAGGTCAAGCGGCTGCAGCGGCAATTCGGCATCACCGCGATCCTGGTCACCCACGATCAGGAGGAGGCGATGAGCCTGGCCGACCGCATCGCGGTGATGCACCGCGGGCGGGTGGAGCAGTTCGCGAGCCCGGTCGAGGTCTACGACCGGCCGCGCACGCTCTTCGTCAACAGCTTCGTGGGCACCGCTAACCTGCTCGCGGGCGAGATCGTCGCCCGGGAGAGCGGGATGTGCGTGGTGGCGCTCGACGCGGGCGTGACCGTCGACGTGCCCGGAGAGATCGGGAGCAAGCGCATCGTCGTCTCCGCGAGGCCCGAGAACCTGCGCCTGTACCCCACACCCGGGCCCGGGCGCTGGCCGGTCGAGGTGCGCATCCGCATGCCGGTCGGCGCGCAGACCGTGAGCGAGGTGGTCACCCGCACCGGCGAGTCGCTCAAGGTCACCGAGCCGCGCGAGAGTCTGACGCCGCCGGGCGAGCCGGGCGCCGCGGTCTACTGCGGTATCGTCACGCCGTCCGCCGTGTCCTTATTCCCCGCGCCGGCTGCCGAGCCGGCCACCGCCTGAGGAGGCCACCCCATGCCCACCCCCGTCATCACGCGCCGCGCGCTGCTCGCCGGCGGCGCGGTCCTCGCCACCACCACGATGCTTCCCCGCTTCGCGGCCGCGGCCGGCCGCGTCGTGGCGCCCGCCTACCCGGGTCCGTGGGAGGAAGCCTACCGCGCGGTGGTGCTGCCCGCGCTCAAGAAGGGCGCGGACGTCGACACGGTCCTGACCCCGCTGCTGTCGCTCGACCAGGTCGCGAAGGTGAAGGCCTCGCGCAACACGCCGCCGCTCGACGTGTTCATGCTCGACCCGGGCCCGGTGGTGGTCGCGGCCGAGGACGGCCTCATCGAGAAGTTCGAGCCGGCCCGGTGCAAGAACATCGTGCATCTCGAGAAGACGTTCTACGACGAGTGGGGCGTGTCGGTGGCCGCGCAGATCGTGGGCATCGCCTACAACCCCAAGAAGGTGGACCGACCCAAGGGCTGGAAGGATCTCTTCGAGCCCAAGTACAACGGCAAGGTCGGCATCTCGGGCTTCGGCACCACCTTCGGCACCTCGTCGCTGATCGAGATCTCCAAGCTCTACGGCGGCTCGCTCACCAACGTGGACCCCGCGTTCGAGCAGCTCAAGAAGTGGCTGCCTCACGTGGCGGTGATCGCCCAGAACCCGGTGGCGGTCAACACGCTCTTCCAGCAGGGACAGATGGACGTGACCTACACGAACTATCAGACCGTCTCGACCCTCAAGGGGCGCGGGGTGGACATCGAGTTCGTGAAGCCCGAGACCGGGCCGATCGCCTTCTACACCACGCTGCACGTGGTCAAGAACGCGACCAACAAGGAGAACGCCTACCGGTTCATCGACACCGTGCTGAGCACCGAGGTGCAGACCGCGCTCCAGAAGCCGCCCTACGGCCTTCTCTCGGTGAACAAGAACGTGTCGCTCCAGCCCGACTTCCCGGCCGACATCGTCAAGTCGCACGCCGAGCTGGCGAGCTTCGTCCACCACGACTGGCGGCAGATCAATCCCAAGCGGGCGGGCTGGATCGAGCGCTTCAACAAGGAGATCCGGCAATAGCCGAGCCGCGCGCCGCCGCGCCCCGCGCGCGCGAGGGGTGGCTCGCCCTGCCCCTCGCGTGCTTCTTCCTGTTCTTCTTCTTCGCGCCGCTGGCGCTTCTCGCGGGCATCAGCCTGCGGGTGACGCCGCAGTTCGAGGGCTGGGGCCTGGTCCAGTACGCCAAGTTCGCGGGCGACTCGTTCAACTGGAGCGTGCTGGGCCAGACCCTGCTCCTCGGGGTCAAGACGGTGGCGCTCACCGCCTGCATCGGGGTGCCGCTCGGGCTGCTGTTCATGGAGGCGCCGCGGCGCCTGCAGCCCATCCTGCTCTTCATCATCGTGCTGCCCCTGCTCACCAGCGTGGTGGTGCGCACCTTCGCCTGGATCGTCATCCTCGGACGCGAGGGACTCATCAACAACGCCCTGATGGGCCTGGGGCTGGTGACCGTCCCCCTGCGCCTGCTCCACACCGAGATGGGCCTGGTGGTGGCCCTCTCCCAGATCGAGATGCCGCTCATGCTGCTGCCGCTGATCAGCGTGATGTCGCGCCTCGACCCGAACCTGAAGGACGCCTCCGCCGCCCTCGGGGCCGGGCGCTGGCGCACCCTCTTCCGCGTGACCCTGCCGCTCTCGCTGCCCGGGCTACTGGCGGGCTGCCTGCTCGTCTTCGCCAGCTCGGTCACCGCCTTCGTGTCGCAGACCATCATCGGCGGCGGCCGCATGGTGCTGATGCCGTTCTACATCTGGCAGCAGGCCACCACCCTCTTCAACTGGCCGTTCGCCGCGACCATCTCGATGATCCTCCTCGTGTCGGTCCTCGCGGTGGTGACCACGCTGAACGCGCTCGGCCGGCGCAGCCGCGCCCTCGCGAACGGCTAGCGCGATGGCGCGGCGATCGAGCGGCGGCGACATCTCCTACCGGCTCGTGCTGGGCCTGCTGAGCGGGATCGCGCTGCTGATCCTGATCACCCCGGTGCTCGTGGTGCTGATCACCTCGTTCACCGACTCGCGCTCCCTGCGCTTCCCGCCGCCCGCGCTCTCGCTGCGCTGGTACCGGAGCCTCTTCGACGCCATCCAGTCCGAGCAGATCCACATGGCGGCCTGGAACAGCCTGCTGGTGGCGTTCTGGTCGACCACCGTCGCGGTCGTGCTCGGGACCGCGGCCGCGCTGGCCATCGCGGGACGGCGCTCGTGGTGGGCCCAGGCGCTCGACGCCATCTTCATGTCGCCCCTCATCCTGCCCACCCTGGCCTTCGGGCTCGCCGCGCTCATGTTCTTCAGCACGCTCGGGCTGCCACTCTCGATTCCCCTGATGATCGTGGGCCACGTGGCGGTGATCGTGCCCTTCATCCTCCGCACCACGATCGCCAGCCTCTCGCAGCTCGACCGCGGGCTGCTCGACACCTCGGCGAGCCTCGGGGCGGGCGCCTTCTACACCTTCCGGCGCGTGACCCTGCCCGTCATCCGGCCGGGCATCCTGGCCGGGGCCTTCATCGCCTTCATGGCCTCGCTCGACAACGTGTCGGTCTCCCTGTTCCTGGCGGGCCCCGAGACCGACGTGCTGCCGATCCGGATGTGGAGCATGCTGGAGTCCACGCTCGACGTCCGCACCGCCGCGGTGTCCGGCGTGCTCATCTTCTCCACCGCCCTGCTCGTGGTGATCATGGACCGGGTGGTGGGGCTCACACGGAGGATCTCCTGATGCGCATCGTCGCCGAGCCACTCACCGCGGAAGCGTTCAAGCCCTTCGGGGCCGTGCTGGAGGGTCCGTCCGTCCCGGGCCGCGTCTACCTGAGCGACACGCTCGCCAACGGCCGCGCCCACGCCCCGGTCAGCCTCTCCGTCGCCACCGTCGAGCCGAAGGCCACGTTCCCGATGGAGGTCAAGGTCCTGGAGCGCCACGAGCACTCCTCGCAGACCTTCGTCCCCCTGCGCGTCTCGCGCTACCTGGTGCTGGCCACCCTCGACGCCCCCGGCGGCGGCCCCGACCTCTCCCGGCTGCGCGCCTTCGTGGCCCGCGCCGGCCAGGGCGTGACCTACGCCATGGGCACGTGGCACCACCCGGTCACGGTGCTGGACGGCCCGGCCTCGTTCGCGGTCTTCATGTGGCGCGACGGGACCCAGGCCGACGAGGAGTTCGTCCCGGTCACCACGCCGCTCACCATCGCCCTTCCCGAGGAGCCCGCACGATGACCACCGCCGCCCCGCGCGACCTCGTCGGCTACGCCGGCAATCCCCCTCACCCGCACTGGCCGGGCGGGGCGCGGATCGCCGTGAACTTCGTCATGAACTACGAGGAGGGCTCCGAGTACAACGCGGCCGACGACGGCTTCTCCGAGGGCACGCTGACCGAATCGGGCGCCGCCAACTACGGCGTGAAGGGCCGCGACCTCGCCGCCGAGGGCATGTTCGAGTACGGCAGCCGCGTCGGATTCTGGCGCGTGCAGCGCATCTTCAAGGAGCGCGGCCTGCCCCTCACCGTGTTCGGCTGCGCGCTGGCGCTCGAGCGCAACCCCGCGGTGGCCGCGGCCATCCGCGAGTCGGGCTGGGACGTCTGCTCGCACGGCTGGCGCTGGGTCAAGCACTACGAGCTCAGCGAGGACGAGGAGCGCAAGCACATCCGGATGGCGGTCGAGTCCATGAAGAAGACGGTGGGCGAGCGGCCGCTCGGCTGGTACTGCCGCTACGGCCCCAGCGTGAACACGCGGCGGCTGGTGGTCGAGGAGGGCGGCTTCCTCTACGACTCCGACGCCTACAACGACGAGCTGCCCTACTGGCTCCGCGTGAATGAGAAACCACATCTGGTAGTTCCCTACAGCCTCACCGCCAACGACTCCAAGTTCGGCGGCGGCGGCTTCTTCACCGCGGACGACTACTTCACGTTCGTGAAGGACGGCTTCGACGTGCTCTACCGCGAGGGCAAGACCCAGCCCAAGATGATGTCGCTGGGCCTGCACCTGCGGCTGATCGGTCACCCCTCGCGGGCTGCCGGCCTCGAGCGCGCGCTCGACTACATCGGCAGTCACAAGGACGTGTGGTTCACCCGGCGGGTCGACATCGCGCAGCACTGGATCAAGACCCACCCGGCCCCGTCACGCTGAGCGCCCACCCTCACCCTGCCCTCTCCCTCCCAGGGAGAGGGCGATCATGAACCCTCACCCGGCCCTCTGCCTGGGAGAGAGAGGGAGATGATCAACCCTCTCCCCCGCGAGGGGGAGAGGGCAGGGTGAGGGGGTGGCTCCGGGCCTAGCCCCGCGCGCGCTGCCGCAGCACGAGCTGGCCCCGGCCCGCCCGGCTCAGGAGCTGCCCGTCGCGAGCGATGACCTCCCCGCGCGAGATGGTCATCCGCGGCACGCCGCGGATCTCGAAACCGTGGAACGGATCGTACCCGGCGCGCGAGTGCAGGACCCGCTCGTCGATGGTCTGCGTCCCGGCGGGATCCAGCAGCAGCAGGTCGGCGTCGCTCCCCACCGCGATCGTGCCTTTCCGCGGGTAGAGGCCGAAGAGCTTTGCGGGCGTGGTGGCGAACGCGGAGACGAAGGTCTGGAGCGAGATGCGCCCCTTCGCCACGCCCTCCGAGTAGACCACGCGCATCTCGGTCTCGAGCCCGGGGACGCCGTAAGGGATCTTGCGGAAGTCGGCCGCCCCCTCGGCCTTCTGCTTCACGGTCCAGGAGGTGTTGTCGCTGCCGATGGTCTGGATGTCGCCGGCCCGGAGCGCGTCCCAGAGCGCGTTCAGGTCCGGCTCGGTGCGGAGCGGCGGCGCGCCGCAGACCTTCGCGGCCTCGACCCCGCCCTTCGCGTAGGCTTCGTCGGTGAGGCCCAGGTAGATCGGGCGCGTCTCGCCCCACACCCGCAGGCCCCGGCGGCGCGCCGCGCGCAGGGCCTCGGCCGCACCGGAGCAGGACATGTGGACGATGTAGACCTCGGCATCCACCAGCTCCGCGTAATCGATCACCCGGCGCGTGGCCTCAACCTCGGCCAGCACGGGCCGGCTGGCCGCGTAGTGCCGCGGGTCGGTGCGGCCGGCCGCGATCAGATCCGCCTGCGCGAGGTCGAGCACGTCGGTGTTCTCGCAGTGCACGTTGAGCATCGCGCCCGTCGTACGGGCCGCCCGCATCACGCGCAGCAGCGCCTCGTCGGGCAGGCCGAACTCCCGGATCGTGAAGACCTTGACGCTCGGGAAGCCGGCGCCGACCAGCGCGGGCAACTCTCCCAGGATCGCGTCGGTGGCCTCGGAGAGGATCACGTGAAATCCGTAGTCCACGTGGGCCCGGCCGTGGGCCTTCGCCTTCCACGTCTCGATCGTGCCGGCCAGGGTGTTGCCCTTCGTCTGCCAGGCGTAGTCGCAGATCGTGGTGACCCCGCCGCAGGCCGCCGCCGCGGTGCCCGACTCGAAGTCGTCCGCGGTCCGCGAGCCGCCCAGGTCGAGGTCCAGATGTGTGTGCACGTCCACCCCGCCCGGGGCCACCACGAGGCCGCGCGCGTCGATCTCCGGCTCGTTCCTCGGCAGGCCCTGGTCGATCGTGGCGATGCGCCCGCCGCGGATGCCGAGGTCGGCCACGACCGCGTCGGTAGCGGTGGCCACGAGCCCCCCGCGAATGATCAGATCGTAGGCCATGGAGCTCAGCCCTTCGCGGTCGGCACGAACAGGTTCTTCGCGATCATGCCGTGCACGCCCTGGCGCTGGTCCACCACCTGGGTCACGCCGAAGTCGCCCGCCACCGAGATCAGCGAGTAGGCGTCGTCGCGGCTCAGCCCGCGCTGCTCGACCAGGAACGCGAGCAGGGCCCGCGCGGCGGCCTTCATCGCGCGGTCGAGGTCCTCGTCGAAGCCGTGGGCGATCCAGTGGGTCGGCGTCTCGAGCATCGGGGTGGTCAGCTTCAGGTCCTTTCGCACCGATATCTGTACGACCGCGTTGGCCGAGGCCTCGATCGCGGTGCCGGAGAGCTCCGCGTCGCCCTCAGCCATGTGCGGGTCGCCCAGGTAGCAGAGCGCGCCGGGACGGAAGACCGGGTAGTACATGGCCGCGCCCGGCCCGAAGCGCCAGTTGTCCACGTTGCCGCCGAACTCGCCGGGCGGGATGCTGTTCAGCTTCCCCGCCTCGCGTGGGGCGACGCCCCCCACCCCGAAGTGGGGTCGCAGCGGTACCACGACGTTCGCGAGCGCGGGCTGCCGGGCGCCCGCGTCGGGCGGCACGATGATGCCGGGCTGCTCGTAACGCGACGTCGTCGTGTAGTCGAAGGCGAACGCGGCGCACGCGAGCCCGGCCGCCGCGTCGATCCGGTAGATCGTGATCCGCTCCTTGCCGAAGTCGTCGTAGAGATGGCCCCACCACGCCGCGATGTTGGTGCCGTAGGCGAGCCGCGGCTCCATCGAGAGCACGCGGATCTCGAGCGTGTCGCCCGGCTCGGCGCCCTCCACGTGGATGGGGCCGGTCATCACGTGCACGCCGGGCCCGCGCGTGGCGATCGGGATGGCGTCGTACACCGCCTTCACCCCCGCGTCCATCATGAGGTCTGGCGCGTCCCCGGCCTGATGCGTCAGCGTCTCGATCCGGACCAGGTCGCCCGATCGCACCCGCAGCACGGGCGGCAGCGCCGCGTCGAAGAAACCCCAGAAGCAGGTCTCGGGTGTGGCGCGCAGGGTGTGGAGCATGGACTCGCCTCTCAGGGGTCACTTCGGGTCACGGCCGAGTCCGCTATGCAGTCGCCGCCTTCAGATCGTCGAGCTGCTTGCGCACGCCCGCGACCATCGACGCCAGGTCGGAGCAGAGCATCACGAGGTCGAAGCCACGCTTCACCGAGCCGGCCGCGAAGGCGGCGCTCGCGCAGTGCATCGCCGCCTTCTTGCCGTGCTTGTGAGCCGCGTCCCGGATGCGGTCGCAGGTCGCGATGTGCAGCGGGTCCGGGTTGTCGCCCCGCGGCGCGAGGCCGAGGGCGAACGAGAGATCGGCGGGGCCGATGTAGATGCAGTCGAGGCCCGGGGTGGCGCAGATCGCGTCCAGGTTGGCCAGGCCCTCCTTGGTCTCGATCATCGCCATGACCACGATCTCGTCGTTGGCCTTGGAGACGTAGTCGGCGCCGCCGTAGTGCACCGCGCGGACCGGCCCCGAGGAGCGCACGCCGGCCGGGGGATAGCGGCATGCCGCCACCGCCTTCGCGGCGTCCTCGGCGGTATTGATCAGCGGCACCAGGATGCCGTAGGCGCCGAAGTCGAGCGCCTTCATGATCGTGGCCTGGTCGTTCGAGGCCACCCGCACCACCGGCACCGTGTCGGTCTGCGAGACCGCCTGGAGCATGGGCCAGAGATTGGCCATGTCGGTGAGCCCGTGCTGCATGTCGATGACGAGGGCGTCGAAGCCCTGGCGGGCCATGACCTCGGCGGTGAACCCGTTGGACACCGAGAGCCAGCCCATGGTCACGCACTTGTTCTCGCGCCACATCTGCTTGATCTTGTTCGGCCGCATCGTCACACCTCGTCGGTAAAAGAATGTCCGGCGCTGAAGCGTATCACAGGCTTTGGTGGTATAACACGCGCCATGGATCTCGAGCTCACGGACAAGGTGGCGATCGTCGGCGGCGCCAGCAAAGGCCTCGGGCGGGCCTGCGCCGAGGTGCTGGCGGAGGAAGGCTGCCGCGTCGCGATCTGCAGTCGCTCGCGGGACGATCTGGAGAAGGCCGCGAAGGACATCCGGAGCGCGACCGGCCGCGACGTGCTCGCGTTCGCGGGCGACCTGGACCGACCCGAGACGATCCGCGCCCTCGTGGCCGCCACCGTGGAGCGATTCGGCCGGATCGACGTCCTGGTCAACAACTCGGGCGGGCCGCCGCTGGCCCAGGCCCAGTCCGCCAGCGAGGAGCAGTGGGCCACCGCGGTGGAGCGGTCGCTCTTCTTCTTCGCCCGCATGTGCCGTGACGCGCTGCCGCATCTCAAGGCCGCCGGCGCGGGCCGGATCATCAACATCCTGGCCAGCACCGTCTACCAGCCGATCCCCAACCTCGTGCTCTCCGGCGTCACCCGCATGGGCGTGGTCGCCTTCGCCAAGACCCTGGCCGACGAGGTCGGGCGCGACGGCATCCTGGTCAACAACGTGTGCCCCGGCTCGATCATGAGCGAGCGGATGCAGTCGAACGTGGCGGCCCGGGCCAAGCAGCTCGGCATCACGCTGGAAGAGGCGCTGGCTCAGCGCGCGGCCGAGACCGCGGTGGGGCGCGTCGGAGAGCCGCGCGAGCTGGCCAACCTGGTGGCGTTCCTCGCCTCGGGCAAGTCCAGCTACATCACCGGGACCACCATCCTGGTGGACGGAGGTCTCGTGCGCTCCGTGCTCTGAACCGTCCGGACCCGGAAGAGGAGAGAGCAATGACGCCAGGTTCCCACACCCGCCGCGACCTGCTGAAAGGAGCCGCCGCCCTTGCCGCCGCGGTAACCGTCGGCGCGGGGGACGCCACGATGTCCCGCCCCGCTCACGCTCAAGGAAGCACCGGTCCGGCCCGCGCGCGCATCGACGGCGTGCTCCGCCAGGCCGCCGACGCCAAGGAAGTGCCCGGAGTCGTCGCGATGGCGGCCACCGACAAGGGCGTGCTCTACGAGGGCGCCTTCGGCCCGCGCGTGCTGGAGCCGGGCGCGGTCGCCATGACGATGGATACCGTCTTCCGCATCGCGTCCATGACCAAGGTGATCACCTCGGTCGCGGCGATGCAGCTCGTCGAGCAGGGCAAGCTCAAGCTGGAGGACCCGGTGCCGAACGTCGACCCCGCGCTGGGCTCGCCCCAGGTGCTCGAGGGCTTCGACGCCGCGGGCGCGCCGAAGCTCCGCCCCGCGAAGCGGCCGATCACCCTGCGCCACCTGCTCACCCACACCGCCGGATTCAGCTACGACATCTGGGACGCGAGCACCGGGCGCTACATCAAGTCGTCGGGCATGCCCGCGCGGGCGACCGCCAAGGTAGCGTCGATCCGCACGCCGCTGATCTTCGATCCGGGCGAGCGCTGGGAGTACGGCGTCAACACCGACTGGGTCGGCCGGCTCGTCGAGGCGACCAGCGGCCAGCCGCTCGACGCCTACTTCCGGGACAAGATCTTCGCGCCACTCGGCATGAAGGACAGCGGCTACGTGCCCTCGGCCGAGCAGCGCGCGCGCCAGGCCCGGCTCCACCTGCGCCAGGCCGACGGGAGCCTCGCGCCGCAGCCGCTCGAGGCGGTGCCGGTGGCGGGCGAGTTCTGGTCGGGCGGCGGCCCGCTCTACTCGACGGGCCGCGACTACATCGAGTTCCTCCAGATGATGCTGCACGGAGGGACCTGGAAGGGCGCGCGCATCCTGCGGCCGGAGACGATCGCGCTGATGCAGCAGAACCACACCGGCAGCATCCCGGCCGGCATCATGAAGACGCAGAACCCGGGCCTGTCCAACGACGTGGATCTCTTCCCCGGGGCCCAGATCCGCTGGGGCCTCGGCTACATGCTCAATCTCCAGCCCGGGCCGAACGGCCGCAGCGCCGGCACCGTGAGCTGGGGCGGGATCTTCAACACCTACTACTGGCTCGACCCCGCCAAGCGCCTCACCGGGCTGATCATGACCCAGATCCTGCCGTTCGCCGATCAGCGCGCGCTCAGGCTCTACGGACAGTTCGAGAGCGCGATCTACGAGGCCCTGCCGTCCGCCTGAGCTAGACGATGGAGTCCGGGCGCACGGTGTGGCCGGTGCGCCCGGACTCGTAGATCGCGAGCGACACCTGCAGCATGTGCCGGGCGGCCCGCACGTCCTGGGCCGGCTGGCGTCCGTCGAGCACGCCGTCCACGAAGTCCGCCGCCGCCCCGTCGAAGCCGAGCCGCCAGTCCATCGGCACCTGGTAGCTCACGGTCTCGGTGCCGCGGATCACCTGCACCGGCGGCAGGTCGAGCATCTCGCCGCTGCAGCGGGTCACCCAGATGATGCCGCGGCTGCCGTGGATCTCGAAGAACTCGTCCACCCGGACGTAGCGGCCCCGGATGACCATCTCGGGCGCGTGGGTGTAGTCCATGATCCCGAGGCAGTCGCGGTCCTTGAAGCGCCACGTGGCCACGCTCGGCGTCTCCAGGATGAAGTCAGCCCCGCGCGTGACGATCGCCGAGACCTCGCCGATCTCGCCGATCCAGTAGGCCGCGGTGCCGTACTTGTGCACGCCGTCGTCGAACAGGACACCCCCCGGATTGCGCGAGGGGTCCCGGCGCCAGACCATCGCGTCCGGCTCCATGTCGAGCGTGATCCCCTCGACGCGCTGGGCGCGCGTGGTGTGGATCCGCACGAGCGACGGCTCGCCGATCGCGCCCGCGTCGAGCAGCGCCTTGGCCTTCACGATGGGCGGGTAGTAGAGGAAGTTCTCGGTGACGCGAAACGTGGTGCGCGCCCGGGCCACCGCCGCCACGATCCGGTCCGCCTCCGCCACCGTGATCGCGAGGGGCTTCTGACACGACACGTGCTTGCCCGCGCCGAGCGCGGCCACGATCTGGTCCGCGTGCATCCAGGTGGGGGTGAGCAGCTCGACCGCGTCCACCGCGGGGTCTTCCAGCGCCTGCGCGAAGTCGGTGTACAGCCGCGGCGTGATCCCCCACTCGCCGGCCCGCCGCTTCGCCCGGTCGGGCACCGGGTCGCAGAGCGCCACCACATCGCAGCGCGGGTGCTGGAGATAGCCGGGCGCGTTGAGCCGCGAGATGTTGCCGCATCCGACGATGGCCAGCCGCAGGCGATCCACGGGTCCGGCCCCGGTCAGGCCGGGAGCTTGTCGCCGTCGGGCGGGGCCGCCACCTCGAAGGCGTTGACCACTCCGCACAGCATCGCGAAGTAGCTCGCGGCCGCCGTCATCTCCACCATCCACCGGGGGTCGTGCCGCCGCGCCAGCGCGTCGAAGGCCGCCTGCTCCACCTTGTTGGTGCGCATGAGCTGCCGGACGTAGACCACGATGTCGCGCTCGTCGGCGGGGAGGGCGGCCGCGTCGCCCCGGGCGCGCAGCACGTCGATGGTCGCCTCGCTCACCCCGTTGCGCCGCGCCTGCGCGGTCTGGGCCGACCAGACGTAGGCCGCCTCGCGCTCCCGCACCGCGGCCAGGATGGCCACCGAGCGGAGCTTGCCCTCGACCGAGCTCTCGTCGCGGAAGAACGTGACCAGGGGCAGCAGACGCTCCGCGAGCGGCGGGCTGTGCAGCAGCATGCTGAACGGCCCGCGCACGCCGCCGAAGACCTTCACGACCTGGTCCACGACGCCGTGGTGGGCGGCGGGAACATCCGCTTTACCGGTGATGGGGGTGACGCGTGGCATGGCGCGCTCCTCTCTGGGGTGATCAGCCGTGGGTCAGCCCGCGCAGCACGTCGAAGTACTCCGGGAACGTCTTGGACACGCAGGCCGGGTTGACGATGCGGATGCCCGGCGCGCGCAGGCCGGTCACCGCGAAGCTCATCGCGATGCGGTGGTCGTCGTAGGTCTGCACGTCGGCGGGCCGGGGCGTGCCGGGATGGATGGTGACCGAATCCCACTCGCTCTCGACCTGGATCCCCATGCGCCGCAGCTCGGTGGCGGCGGCGACCGGCCGGTCGCTCTCCTCGAAGTGGGTCTGGGCGATCCCGCGCACCGTCACCGGCCCGTCCGCGAAGGGCGCGATGGCCATCAGGGTGGTCGCCACGTCGCCCATCCGGGTGAAGTCGGCGTCGACCGCGCGCAGCTGCGCGGGGCCCCGCACCGTGACGGTGTCGAGCGCCACCGTGACCTCGCAGCCCATCCGCGCGAGCACGTCCACCAGGCCGAGGTCGCCCTGCGCGGAGTCGGTGCCGAGCCGGGGCACCACCACGCGGCTGCCCGTCACCGCCGCGGCCGCGAAGAAGTACGAGGCCGCCGAGGCGTCGGGCTCCACCGCGTACACGCGGCCCTGGTAGCGCTGCCCGGCCGGGACGCGGAAGCGCCGGTCGCCTTCCCGCACGGCCCGCACCCCGAAGGCCTCCATGGTGGACAGCGTCATCGTGACGTAGGGCGCCGAGACCAGCTCGCCCTCCACCTCGATCTCCACGTCGTGGCGCGCGTAGGGCGCGGCGAGCAGGAGCGCGCTGAAGTACTGGCTCGAGATGTCGCCCCGCATGCGGGCGTGGCCGCCCGCGATGCCCGCGGCGCGCACCACCACCGGCGGGCACCCGGTCCCCTCGCGGCTCTCCGCGTCCACCCCGAGGGCGCGGAGGCCGTCGAGGAGCGGCTGGATCGGGCGCTTGCGCATGGCGGGGGAGCCGTCCACCACGAAGGTCCCCTGCCCCAGGGCGACGGCGGCGGTCAGGAAGCGCGCCGCGGTGCCCGCGTTGCCGATGTCGAGCGTGGCCTCCGCGGCGGGGAAGCGGCCGTCCACGCCCTCGACCACGAAGGTGCGGGACGCCTCGTCGCCCGTCACCCGCACCCCGAGCGCCTCGAGCGCCCGGTGCATGTAGCGCGTGTCGTCGGACCAGAGGGCCTGGGCGATCTCCGAGCGCCCGCGCGCCAGGGCCGCGACCAGGAGCGCGCGATTGCTGTAGCTCTTCGAGCCCGGTAGCGCCACCACCCCGTCGAACGGCCGCGTGAGCGGCTCGACGGGGCGGACGGGGGCTGGTGTCTCCGCCATGATTGGCGCATCATACCTCCGTCCGTGCTGGCGGCTCACTCAAACCCGAAGGAGACGGTATGAGCCGAACGACCCGCGTCCTGCCGCTGACCGTCCTCGCCCTGCTCCTGCTGATCGTGGTGATCGTGCCCGGGAGCCACGGCGCGCCCGACATCGACCGCTCCGCGGTGGACTGGAAGACGCCCGCCGAGATCAAGTGGGTGCGCAACGCGGCGGGCACCAACGAGTCCGCGGTGCTCTTCGGCGACCCGAGCAAGCCCGGTCCGTACGTGGTGCGGCTCAAGTGGCTGCCCGGGAACATGAGCCGGCCCCACTTCCATCCGAACGACCGCTTCTTCGTGGTGCTCTCCGGCACCTGGTGGATGGGCACCGGCGAGACATTCGACCCGGAGGCCACGGTGCCCGCGCCGGCGGGCAGCTACGTCGTCCACTACGCCAACAAGGTGCACTACGACGGCGCCAAGGCCGAGGAAACCATCATCCAGGTCTGGGGCATGGGCCCCGCGACCTCGACTCCCGCGGAGAAACGCTGATGGCCATCGCGATCCGACAGGTCGGACCCTGCTTCGCCGGCGAGGTCGACGGCATCGACCTCGCCACGCCCCTTTCCCCGGAGGACGCGGCGGCCATTCACGCGGGCATGGATCGCTACGCGGTGCTCGTCTTCCACGGGCGGCCCGTGACCCTCGAACAGCAGATGGCCTTCACCCTCGCGCTGGGCCCGATCGAGCAGGCGATCGATACGGGTCTGCGCGAGGCCAACGGCTACCGGATCCCCACCACGTTCGCGGACGTGTCGAACCTCGACAAGAACGACCGGGTGTTCGAGCGGGACAACCGCACGCGGCTCTTCGCGCTCGGCAACCGGCTCTGGCACTCCGACAGCTCGTTCAAGCCGACCCCCGCGAAGTACTCGCTGCTGCACGCCCACAGCATCCCGTCGCGCGGCGGCAACACCGAGTTCGCGGACATGCGGGCCGGGTGGGACAGCCTCGATCCGGAGACGCAGGCCGCGTGCGAGGGGCTCATCTGCGAGCACTCCCAGATCTACTCGCGCCAGATCCTGGGCTTCACCGACTTCACCGATCAGGAGCGCGCGCGCTTCGCCCCGGTGCGCCAGGTGCTGGTGCGCACCCACCCGGTGACCGGGCGCAAGTCGCTGTACCTCTCGTCACACGCCGGCGGCATCATCGGCTGGCCGGTGCCGGAGGCGCGCGCCTTCCTGCGCGACCTGATCGAGCACGCCACCCAGCGGCAGTTCGTCTACTCGCACCGGTGGCAGGTCGGCGACCTCGTGATGTGGGACAACCGGCAGACCATGCACCGCGCGCGGCCCTTCCCCGAGCACGAGCCGCGCGACGTGCGCCGGACCACCCTGGCGGGCGACCGGCCGACGGTGGCGCAGGTCAGCTGACGCGCCAGCTCTTGTCCACGTAGCGGCGGCCGTCCACCGTCGAGATCTGCAGCGCGGCGCGATAGGTGCCCGCCGACGTGGTGTGGATGCGGGTCTCCGCCGCGACCTGCTCCGGGTCGGGCCCGCCCTCGAGGGCCTCGGTGACCGCGCGGCCGTCCAGGCCGGTCTCGCCGTCCTGACCGAGGAGGGCGAGCACGGTCGGCGTCACGTCCGCGTTGCCGGCCGGCGCGGACGCGGTGATGCCCCGCTTCACGCCCGCCCCCCACGCCAGGAACGTGTTGCGCACGTTCCACGGGCTCATGCTGCCGTGGTCGCTGACGTACGGCGCCCCGCCCGCGCTCACCGCCGCGAGATCGGTGCCGGGCACCCCGAAGGCGCCGCGCCGGGACGTCCACGGGAATGTGAAGAGCAGATCGGGGCCGCGCTCGTGGTTCGCCAGGTTGATCAGCTCGAGCGGGAAGGCGCCGTCCACGGGTGCGGCCGCGAAGACCACCCCGCCCCAGTCCTGGGCCTGGACGAAGCGGGCCAGGCGCGCGATCCGGTCGGGATCGTGGTCCGGCACGTGGAGGGCGACGGCCTGGCCGCTGCTGGCCAGGATCACGTCGAGGGAATCGGGCGCCGCCTTCAGCTTGGCCAGGACCAGCGCGCCCGCCACGTCCACCCCGGCGGTATTGGTCGTGAACCCGTGGTCGGAGACCACGAGCACGCTGGTCGAGGCGGCGTCGAGCCCGGCCAGCACCCCCGCGAGCTCCCGGTCGCTGTTGCGGAGCGCCTCGCGCGCGGCGGGCGAGCCCACCCCCACGTGGTGCTGGCTGTGGTCGGGCTCGGTGAGCCAGTTGATGACCACCGCGGGCGCGAGCTCGGGGAGCACGTACTCGCGCAGCACCCGCTGCGTCCAGTTGACCGCCGCGTCGAAGCGCGCGCCGCCCGGCGGCTTCACCGGCGCGGGCCCGAAGCGGGCCAGGATCGCCTCGCTGACCGCGGCCGGATAGGCCACCGTCTTGCCCGGATCGAGGTAGCCGTTGACGAGGGCGCCCACCCCGTGGCGCGACTCCGGATTCAGCAGGAACGCGCTGCCCGTCGAGCCGGAGCTGACGCCGGCCAGCGCGAGCCCGCGGGCGTGGAGCCGCTCGGCGAGCGTCGGCACGTGCAGGACACGGCCGCCGGGGGCCTGCTCGAGCGCCTGCCCGAGCGCCTGGAGATTGCGGTAGTTGCCGGTATCGAAGGCGCGCCGCGCGTCCACCGCGGGCACGAACATCTGGTTGCCCACCAGACCGTTCGTGCCCGGCTGCGTCCCGGTGGCGATCGCCGCCGCGTTGACCCGGGTCACGGTGGGAAAGACCGCATGGCTGTTCACCAGGTCCACCCCCTCCGCGCGCAGGCGGAAGAGGGTGGGCGTGTCCTCGGCGGTGATGGCGTCGGGCCGGAGCCCGTCCACCACGAAGACGAGGACGAGACGCCGGGCGCCCGGCACTAGGCGGGGTCGATTCCGACGATCTCGTTGAAGCGGCCGAAGCCGATGTAGAGCGTGGTGTGCGCGACCAGCTCGATCACCTCGGCCTCGGAGAACTGGGCGCGCAGCTCGGCCCAGAGCGCGTCATCCACCTTCTGGTGATCCACCGCGAGCTTCTCGGCGAAGCGGACGGCGGCCCGCTCGCGCGGGGTGAGGAGCTCGGAGGTCTCGTCGTTGATGGCCGCGATCTTCTCCTCGGTCGCTCCCGCATGCCGGGCCCCGGCATAGCGCGCCTTGAGTCAGTAGCGACAGGCGTTGAGCCCCGCGATCTTGATCCGCACCAGCTCGCGGATGACCGGGTCGATGGTCCCCTCGCGTACGAGCGCCCCGCGGAACGCGGCCAGCGCCTTCACCACCGCGGGGTTCCGGGCGTAGGTCCGCGTGCTCGCCGAGGTCCCGATCTGCGCCTCCGACTCCTCGCACATATGCCGGATCTCGTCATCGAGCTCGTGCATCGGAAGCGGCTGCATGCGCGCCATGGTGGCCTCCTTAGGATGGGGTCAGGTCTTGAATTACGACATTTGTCAACCGCCCGCCGAAAAGTTCTCCCGGGGAAATGTCGTAATTCGAAGACCTGACCCCGGCTCCGCCGGCGATGGCGGGGAGGAGGAAGACTTCGCTGTTGGGGCCGATGGGCTCGAGCAGGGCGTCCTGGAAGATCTGGCCGTCGATGGCGACCGCGATCCCGCTCTCGAGATGGGGGGCGAGCGCCGGATGGAGCTCGCCGAGCTGCCGGAAGAGCTGCTGGACGGACGTCGCCGAGACATCGAACTCGGCGACGCCCCCCGTGACCTGCGCGAGGTTGCCGATCAGCACCACTCGCGCCATGCGTGTGTGGCTCAGGCCTTGTTGAGGCCCTTCTCCTTGAGCGCCTTCAGCACCTTGGGCGGCGACATCGGCAGCTCGGTGAAGCGGATGCCGGTGGCGTTCTCCATCGCGTTGGCGATGGCGCCCGAGCGGCGGGACGATCGGCGTCTCGCCGACACCCCGCACGCCGTAGGGATGCTTCGGGTTGGCGACCTCGACCAGGATCGCGTCGATCATGGGCACGTCCGAGGCCACCGGCATGCGGTAGTCGAGGAAGCCCGCGTTCTGCAGCTTGCCGTCGTCGCCGTAGATGTACTCCTCGTTGAGCGCCCAGCCGATCCCCTGCACCGCCCCGCCCTGGTACTGCCCCTCGACGTAGGCCGGATGCAGCGCCCGGCCCGCGTCCTGGGCGACGGTGTAGCGCAGGATCGTCGCGCGCCCGGTCTCGGGGTCCACCTCGAGGTCCACCAGGTGCGTGCCGAAGCTCGGGCCCGCGCCCTGGGCGTTGATGCGGCCGACGCCGCCGATGGGCCCGCCGGTCTTGCCCGCGGTCTTGGCGAAGTCCGCGATGGTCATCGGCTTCACCTTCTCGCCCAGCGCGCCGAGCGGCCGCACCGCGCCGTCCTTGAACTCGACCTGATCCGGCTTGGCCTCCCAGAGCTTGCAGGCCCGCGCGACGAGATCGGCCTTGATCTGCTTGGCCGCCTCCACGATGGCCATCGAGCCCGAGAATGCCGAGCGGCTGCCGCCGGTGAGGAAGTTGAAGCCGAGCGAGCCGGTGTCGCCGATGATCGGCCGCACCTTGTCGTAGGGCACGCCCAGCTCGTCCGCCGCCACCGAGGAGAGCGAGGCGCGCAGCCCGCCGATGTCCGGGGTGCCGGCCATCAGCGAGACCGTGCCGTCCTCGTTCACGGTCAGCGACACGGTGGTCTCGCCGCCGATGTTGAACCAGAAGCCGGAGGCCACCCCGCGGCCCTGCCACTTCCGCAGCGGGGTGTTCCAGTGCTCGGTCTTCTTGATCGCGTTCAGCGTCTCCTCGAGGCCGATGGGGCCGAACTTCGGGCCGTAGGCCGCCTTGGTGCCCTCGCGCGCCGCGTTCATCATCCGCAGCTCGATCGGGTCGAGCCGCAGCTTCTTGGCGATCTCGTCCACCACGCTCTCGACCGCGTACTCCGAGATCGGCGCGCCGGGGGCCCGGTACGCGGCCACCTTCGGCCGGTTCGAGACCACGTCGTAGCCGATCACGTGCACGTCCGCGATGTCGTAGGGGGCGTAGGCGCACATGGTGCCGGGCTGCACCGGCGACCCCTGGAAGGCGCCCGCCTGGTACTTGAGCTCGGCATAGCCGGCCACGAACTTGCCGTCCTTGGTCGCGCCCATCTTCACGTGCACGGTGGCGCCGGAGGTCGGGCCCGAAGCCTTGAACACCTCCTCGCGCGACATGACCATCTTGACCGGACGCTTGGCCTTCCGGGACAGCGCGATGGCGAGCGGCTCGAGGTAGACGACCGTCTTGCCGCCGAAGCCGCCGCCGATCTCGGTGGCGGTGACGCGGACCTTGCCGATGTCGAGACCGAGCAGCCGCGCGCAGTGGGCGCGGACGATGTAGTGGCCCTGGGTGGTCGTCCAGAGCTCGGTGGAGCCGTCCTCGGAGACGGTGGCCAGCGCGGCGTGCGGCTCGATGTAGCCCTGGTGCACCGGCGCGGTCTTGAACAGCCGCTCGACGATGACGTCGGCCTTCTTGAAGCCGGCCTCCACGTCGCCCACCTTGATCTCGATGCGCTTGGCGATGTTCGAGGGCTTGTCCGGCTTGGGCTCGACGCCGACCGTGAAGAGGTCGTCGTGGAGCAGCGGCGCGCTGGGCTTCATGGCCTCGACCACGTCGATGACGTGGGGGAGGACCTCGTACTTGACCTCGATCAGCTTGACCGCGCGCCGGGCGATGGCGGTGGTGGTAGCGGCGACCGCGGCCACCGCGTGGCCCTCGTAGAGGGCCTTCTCGCGCGCCATCACGTTCCGGACCACGTCCTTGTAATTCATCATCATCTCGCCGGCCGGGATGAACTCCGACGACTGGTCCGCGAAGTCGTCCCGGGTGATGACCGCCTTCACGCCAGGGAGCGCCTCGGCCTTGGACGTATCGATCGAGATGATGCGGGCGTGGGGATGCGGGCTTCTCAGGACGCGCCCGATGAGCTGGCCGGGCAGGTTGAAGTCCGCGCCGAACCGCGCGCGCCCGGTGACCTTGTCCACCCCGTCGGGGCGGACGGTGCGGGTGCCGACGTAGTGCTTCCCGTTGGTATGTCCGTTGGTCTCGGCCCCATTCTGTTTTTCGCTCATGATCATCCCTTTCTCATCGCCGCGGCCGTGTCCATCACCGCGGTCACGATCTTGTCATACCCGGTGCACCGGCAGAGGTTGCCGGCCAGCCAGAAGCGCACCTCGTGCTCGCTCGGGTTCGAGTTCTTCTCCAGCAGCGCCTTCGACGCTACCAGGAAGCCCGGCGTGCAGATGCCGCACTGGAGCGCGGCCGCCTCCAGGAAGCGCCGCTGCAGCGGATGCAGCGACTCGCCCTTGGCCAGGCCCTCGATGGTCTCGATCTTCCGGCCGCTCACCTCGCAGCCCAGCACGAGGCAGGAGCAGACCAGCCGGCCGTCCAGCATCACGCTGCACGCCCCGCAGTCGCCGGAGGAGCAGCCTTCCTTGCTGCCGGTCAGGTCGAGCGTGTCACGGAGCACGTCGAGGAGCGTGTCCTCCGTCTCGCACAGGAACTCCGCCGGGTCGCCGTTCACGGTTGCCTGGATGTGGTGCTTGGCCATCAGTTCGCCCTCGCTCGGTCCAGCGCGATCAGGGCAGTCCGCCGGGTCAGCACGGCCGCCACGTCGGTACGGAATTCGATGGTGCCTCGCTTGTCGTCGATCGGCCGGCAGGCCGCGCGCGCCGCCGCCTCGAGCCGGTCCTGCGCCGCCTTGTCGAGCCGACTGCCGATGATGGCCTGGGCTGCCTCCGCCACCAGCAGCACCCGTGCGGCCACCGCGCCCAGGCTCACCCGGGCGGCGGTGATGGTGCCCCCCGCGTCGAGGGTCAAGCTTACCCCCGCCCCCACCACCGCGATGTCCATTTCGGTGCGCGGGATGAACCGGAGATAGGCATCGCTCGAGCGCGCGGGCCGGGCCGGCAGCAGGAACGACGCGACGATCTCGCCCTTGGTCAGCGCCAGCTTGCGGGGCCCGAGCATGACGTCCTCGACCGGAAGGTCCCGCCGGCCCTTGGGCCCGACCAGGGTCGCCACTGCGCCCGCCGCGATCAGCGCGGGCACGCTGTCGGCCGCCGGCGAGCCGTTGCAGAGGTTGCCGCCCAGGGTGGCCCGCCCCTGCACCTGGGTCGAGCCGATCAGGTTGGCCGCCTCGACCACGCCCGGCCAGGCCTGCTTGAGCCGGGTGTGCTCCTTCAGCTCCGCCCCGGTCACCGCGGCGCCGATGCGCCAGCCGCCCTTCTCCTCGGTGACCGTCCGGGTCTCGGCGATCTTCTTGATGTCCACGATCAGCTCGGGATCCACCACGTCGGCCCGCATCTGGACCAGGAGGTCGGTCCCCCCGGCCAGCACCCGCGCCTCCCCCTTGGCCCCCGCCAGCAGGGCCACCGCCCCTTCCACCGAATCCGGCGCCTCATATCGCATCAGTCAGCTCTCGCCCTCTCTTGTCTGTGGGTCTCTATGCACTGCCCGACATAATACCCCAACCGGCCGGGGCCGCGTCAGCGCGCCCGGAGCTTCAGATCCTCGTACGGAGACATGTAGAACCCGGGGATCGCGGTGGCCATGATGTCGTCCACGCGCGGGCCCACGCCGATGGGAAAGCCCAGGTGGTAGACCGGCGCCTGGATGACCTGCTCGTTCAGGATGCGCTGGATCTGGTGGAGGATGGCCTCGCGCTTCTTGCGGTCGAGCTCGCCGGCCTGGCGGCGGAAGAGGTCGTCCACTTCCGGCAGCGCCCCGTAGGCGAAGGCCCCGTTCCTGGTGACGAACGACTCGAGCCGCGTCGCCGCGTTGCCGGAGACGCCGCTGATGGTCAGCACCACGCCCTTGAGCTTCTTCTCCCGCCACGACGTCATGAACGTGCCACGCTCCATGCTGCGCACCCGCGTGCGGATGCCGACCGCCTGCAGCCACCCCTGGATGGTCTCGCCCATCGAGTTGTAGGGCGGGAACGGGGTCAGCTCGCCGCCGTCGAAGCCGTTCGGATAGCCCGCCTCGGCCAGGAGCTTCTTCGCCCGCGCCGGATCGTGCGGGTGCGGGTCGAAGGGCAGCGCGAACTCGAAGTCGCGCGGAACGGTGCTGCCGGTGGGCCGCGAGAGCCCGAGGGTCTCCGCCTCGTTCAGCGCCTGCCGGTCCAGCGCGAGGCTGGCGGCCAGCCGCACGCGCCGGTCGGCCCAGGGGGACTTGGGATCCCACTGATCCGGGAAGTCGAGCCAGAAGATGCCGAGCAGCGGCGCGGCCAGGCGCAGGCCCGGCGTGCGCTTGATGTCCTGCGCGGTCGGCCCGGTGAGCAGCATGGCCAGGTCCACCTCGCCGCTCTTGAGCGCGGCGGCGCGCGTGGTCTCGTCGGGCAGGCTGCGGAAGACGATCCTCTTGATGGACGGGGTCTTCCGCCAGTAGCCGTCGAAGGCCTCGACGACCAGCTCCACGCCCGGGTTGAAGCTCACGAACTTGTACGGGCCGGCGCCCACCGGGGCCTTGCGGTAGCCCTCCTCGCCCACGCGCTCGAAGTACTTCTTCGGCACCACCCAGCCCGCGCTGGCCGTGAACGTGCCGTAGAAGGCCCCGAAGTCGGGCCACGGCTCCTTGAAGACGAACTTCACCCGGTTCGGCGCGGGCGTCTGGATCTCCTTGACCGCGTCCTTCAGCACCTTGGCCGCGCCGCCCTTGTAACGCTCGAACGAGAACTTCACGTCCTCCGCGGTGACCGGATCGCCGTTGTGGAACTTCGCGGGCCGCAGCACGAACTCCGCCGAGAGCATGTCCTTGGACATGGCCCACGACTGCGCCAGGCTCGGGCCCGAGCCCACACCGGGCATCGGCTTGATCAGCCCGTCGTGGAGCACGTAGAGCAAGAAATAGGGCGTGATGGTGCTCTCGCCCTCCGCGGGGTCGAGCCACCGCGTCACCGGGCTGAAGTGCATCGCGATGGTGAGCGTGCCTTCCGGGGCGGCGGCCGCGCCGGGAGCGAACAGGCCCAGCATGGCGCAGAGGATCGCCCCCACCAGGACGAGGCGGGAGGCCGGCCGAGAACGGGTCATGGACCGAGACTCTCGAACGTCAGCGTCCCCGTTGTCAAGGCCGTGTCCGGTCACCTCGCCAGGAACCGATCGAGGAGCGCGCGGAACTCGGGCGGCACCGCGAGACCGCCCATCAGCTCGCCGGTGTCGGCGTAGTAGGGCCGACCGAGGGTCGTGCCATCCGCGAGCCAGAGCGTGAGCCAGTACTCCGGCTCCCCGGCGGCGTGGGGGGTCGGCCGGCGCATCGCGCCGCCCAGGATCATCCCGACCAGGGCCTCGACGTCCCCGGCCGAGGCGACCGGCACGGGCCTCGTCGCCTCCCGCGGCGCCCGCGGCCCGTCCCGGCGCTGCACGTCTATTGCGCGCACTCGGCCCGCGATGTCGAAAAGATCGCGGCCGACCCGGGCGCGCGGGTTGCGCCACGCCTGGTAGAGGAAGAGCCGATCCCGCCAGGCCGCGGCGAGGCGGAACTCGGTGGCGTACCCCCGCACCGCGTACATCCGGGTGCCCGCGGGCATGAACGCGGCCCCGGCGTCGACCCCGTACGAGCACGCCCGGGAATCCTCGCCGATGGAGCAGGCGACGGTGCCGAACTCCACACCGAGGTCGGCCCGCGTCAGCTCGCGGCCGGGCTCGTCGATGAAGCGCACGTAGTCGATCCCGTCGAAGGTGACGAAGTCCAGCGTCGTCGAGCTGCTGGCTCCGTCCGCGACCGCCGCGAGCCCGAGCGCGAGCGCCAGCGCGCCCAGGCCGAGGCGCGGGCGCCTCACGCGAGCCAGCCCGCCTCGTGCGTCCCGGCCGGGACCGGCGGGGACGCCCAGAACGGCGCGGTCTCGGACAGCCGCGCGGCGGGCACCACGTGGGTGAGCCGCCCGAACGGGCTCTCGCAGCTCGCGAGCAGATCGCCGACGTCGGCCGCGGTCTGGTCGGCCACGTGGCGGCCGGCCACGCGCCCGAGCCCGTCCACCCAGCGCCCGGTCTGCACCAGCGAGACGCGCACGAGGTAGCTCCCGCCCTCCCGGGCGCGGCGCGCGAGGGCCATGAGGGCGCCGAACGCGGCCAGGTACCCGGTCGCGTGATCCACGACCTGGGCGGGAAGATGGAGCGGGCGGCCGAGCCCGCCGCCGAAGCCCTGCTCGTGGGCGAGCCCGCTCACCGACTGGATCAGCGTCTCGAAGCCGCGCCGCTCGCGCCAGGGGCCCGCATGGCCGTAGGCGGAGAGCGTGACGTAGACGAGCCCGGGCCGCAGCCGGGCCGCCTCCTCGGGAGTGAAGCCGAGCCGGGCCAGCGCGCCGGGGCGGTAGGACTGCGCGAACACGTCGGCGCGCCCGATCAGCGCCCGCAGCCGGTCCGCGTCCGGAGCCCGCCGGAGATCGAGCGAGGCGGCGCGCTTGCCGAGCCCGAAGTCGATCACGTGCGACGGCAGGTTCGGCAGGTGCGGCGCCGAGACGTGCAGCACGTCCGCCCCGTGCGAGGCGAGCATCCGCCCGCCCTCGGGCCCCGCGATCACGCGGGTGAGATCGAGCACGCGCACGCCGGCGAGCGGCCGCTCGCCGGCCCCGAAAGGCTCGGGCGCGGAATCGCCGATGCGGACAATCTCGAGCAGCGGCAGCTCGGCCACCGCTCGCGCGTGCGGATGCGCGAGCCATTCCTCCCGGGGCCTCACCATGCCCGCGGGGAGCCCGGCCGCGTTCAGCGCATCCTCCAGATCCTGCGCCTTCCACCTGGCGACCGCCGCGGCCATGGACTCGCGCGTCTCCTCGCAGCCCATGAAGCGCACGTGGCCTGCATGGTGGTGGGGCATGTTGGCGTGGATCTGGATCCAGCGGCCGTCGGCGGTGGGATAGAAGCCGAAGAGCGGGCTGCGGCCGTCGGGCGCGGGGCCGCCGTTCACGCGCAGGTAGCGCTCGCTGCGGAAGGCCGCGATGGCCGCGCGCACGTCCACCGCCACCGATTGCGCCCGCCCGGTCCGCAGCCGCCACACCTCGCTCGCCGCCAGCCCGGTAGCCGCGATCACCCCAGCCGCCGCAGTCCCGATCCGCACATCCGTGGGCAGCATCGGATCGTCGCCCGTCACCATGACCCGCTCGAGCGCGACAGACTCACCCCCCGCCACCGCCCAGACCTGCTCGAGCGCCGCACGAGGGCTCGTCACTGATGAAGCTCGCGTGAGGTGGGCCGGCGGGTGGGGGGCGGGGGGTGGGTCGGGTGACCCGTTCCTGCCAACCAAACCGAAGCCGCCAACAACCCAGATTGGGAACTACTCTCCGCGTGACCGGAGAACAGCGCGACGTGGTCAGAGACCCACCCCCCGCCCCCCGCCCGCCGGCCCACCGTCAGACGACTCCGCGCTTCGCGAGATCGGCGATCTGATCCTTGGAGTAGCCGAGCGAGGCCAGGATCGCGTCGTTGTCCTGCCCCAGCTCCGGCGCCGGCGCACGAATGGGCTGGCGCTGCTCGCCATGCGAGACCGGGTGCCCGAGAATCGTGAGGTCGCCCAACGCCGGCGACCGCACCGGCTGCGCCATCTGGAGGTGCTGCACCTGCGGATCGGCGAATGCCTCGTCGATGCGATAGATCGGCCCGCACGGCACGCCGGCCTCGTTCATGATCCGCACCCAGTCCGCGCTGCTCTTCTGCCGGGTGACCGGCATCAGCACCTCCATCAGGATTTTCCGATTCGTTGATCTGGCGCTGGAAGTCGCGAAGCGCGCGTCGGTGCGCAAGTCCGGGCGCTCGATGGCCTTGCAGAACCGCTCGTAGATCTCGTCGCCGGCCGCCGCGATGTTGATGTGGCCGTCGCGGGTCTCGAAGACGCCGGTGGGAATGCCGGTCGGGTGGTTGTTGCCGGCCTGGGGCGGGATCTCCCCGCTCATCAGCCAGCGCGAGGCCTGGAAGTCCAGCATCGAGAGCATCGCCTCGAGCAGCGAGGTGTGCACCCACTTCCCTTCTCCCGTCGTCTCCCGCTCGATCAGCGCCACCAGGATGCCCTGGGCGAGCAGGATGCCCGAGCACAGGTCGGCGATGGGAATGCCCACGCGCACCGGGCCCTGTCCGGGAATCCCGGTGATGGACATCAGGCCGCCCATGCCCTGCGCGATCTGATCCACCCCGGGCCGATCGCGATAGGGCCCGCTCTGCCCGAAGCCGGAGATGGAGCCGTAGATCAGCCGCGGGTTGATCGCGCGCAGGCTCTCGTAGTCGATGCCGAGGCGCCGCTTGACGTCCGGCCGATAGTTCTCGACCACCACGTCGGCGTCCTTCGCCAGCCGCTTGAAGATCGCGACCCCCTCCGGCTCGCGGAGATTGAGCGTGATCGCCTGCTTGTTGCGGTGCAGGTTCTGGAAGTCGAACCCGTGGCGATTGCCGCCCATGCCGTCGCCCGAGCGCCCGCCCGGCATCTCGATCTTGATCGCGCGGGCGCCCCAGTCCACGAGCTGCCGGACGCAGGTGGGGCCCGCCCGCGCCCGGGTGAGGTCGAGGACCGAGTATCGCGCCAGGGGGAGTGCGGTCGTGGGAGCCATGGTGGCCCCGATCCTATCGCTTCTCGGGGCGCCCCACCAGCGCCCTCACCCCTCGACGATCGCGGCGGCCCGCTCCACCTCGGCCGGGCTGTCACCGGTGCGCGGGCCGCGGCGGAGGAACAGCACGAACGGGATGACCGCCGCGAAGATCCACACCAGGCGCCAGAAGTTGTCGATGAACGAGAGCGCGAGCGCCTCGCGCTGCACCATCTCGTAGAGGTGCGCCCACGCCTGCTGCTCGGCGGTGGCCGGATCGGCCCCGCGCGTGGCGTAGAGCCCGACCAGCGTCTGGTAGCGCTCCCACACCTCGGGGTCGTAGAGGCTCACGTGGGCGGACAGGCGCGACTGGTGCACCTGCGAGCCCCGCTCCAGCATCGTGGCCACCGCCGCGATGCCGATGCTGCCCCCGACGGTCCGGGTGAAGTTGAAGAGCCCGGAAGCGTGGCCCAGCTCGCGCCGCGGCACCGAGCTGAGCGCCATCGTGGACAGCGGCACGAACGTGAAGCCGATGCCGAGCCCCTGGACGAAGCGCGGCCACATGATGTGCCAGTAGCTCGCCTCGAGGGTCAGGGTGGCCATCAGGTACATCGCGTAGGCGTTCAGGGCGCAGCCCGTCGCGATGACCCAGCGTGGATCGATGCGGTGCATCAGCACTCCCGCGACCGGCATCGTGATCAGGGTGGCCACGCCCCCCGGGGCGAGCACCATCCCGGCGAGCATCGCGGTGTAGCCCATGAGGATCTGGGTGTAGAGCGGCGAGAGCACCATGATCCCGTAGAACGCGATGCTGATGACGAACATGGCCGCGGTCGCCACCGCGAACGTCGAGTGGCGCAGCACCCGCAGGTCCACCACCGGCTCCTCCGCGTAGAGCTCGCGCACCACGAGGGCGACCAGCGCCACCGCGGCGACGATCCCGAGCCAGACGATGAGCGGGGAGGCGAGCCAGTCCTCGCGCTGGCCGCGATCGAGCACGAACTGGAGCGCGGACACCCCGACCACGAGCAGGACGAGGCCGGGCACGTCCACGCGCCGCACCGCCGGCCGGGCCTCGGCGGAGTCGGGGAGGAACAGCCAGCCCATCACCACCGCGGCCGCCCCCACCGGCACGTTGATGTAGAACACCCACCGCCAGCTCCAGTTGTCGGTGATCCAGCCGCCGAGCGTCGGCCCGATGATCGGAGCGAACATGACGCCGATGCCCCAGATCGCCATCGCCATGCCGCTCTGGCGCGCGGGGAACGTCTCGATCATCGTCGACTGCGAGAGCGGCACGAGCGGCCCGCCGGCCAGCCCCTGCAGGAACCGCGCGAGCACGATGACCGCGAGGCTCGGGGCCGCCCCCACCGCGGCGGAGGTGATCGTGAACGCGGCGGTGGCCACGATGAAGAGGCGCTTGCGCCCGAGCAGGTCGGTCAGCCATCCGGTGATGGGCAGGCTGATCGCGTTGGCGACGAGGAACGAGGTCAGCACCCACGTGATCTCGTCCACCCCCGCGGAGAGGCTGCCCCGCATGTGGTCGAGGGCCACGTTCGCGATCGTGACGTCGAGGACCACCAGGAACGTGGCCATCATGGTGGTGATGGCCACGATCGCCCGCAGCACTCGCGGGCTCATCTCAACTCAATTGTGGGAACGACCGACATGCCGGGCACGAGGAGCGCGTGCCCGTTCTGCCCGGGCTCGAGCACGAGCTTCACCGGGACCCGCTGGACGACCTTCACGAAGTTGCCCGAGGCGTTCTCGGGCGGCAGCAGCGAGAAGCGCGAGCCGGTCCCGCTCTGGATCGAGTCCACCCGCGCGCGGAACACCAGGTCGGGATGCGTGTCCACCGAGACCCACGCGCGCTGGCCCGCGCGCACGTGGGTGAGCTGGGTCTCCTTGTAGTTGGCGACCACCCACACGCTGGCCGCGTCCACGATGGCGAGCAGGGGCTGGCCCGGCTGCACGGTCTGCCCCACCTCCACCGTCCGGCGGGTGACGCGGCCCGCGACCGGCGCGGTGATCGTCGCGTACTCGAGGTTCAGCTCGGCCTCGCGCAGGTTCGCGCGCGCCTCGGCCACCTGCGCCTCGACGCTCGTCGCCTCCGCGCCGCGGATCGTCACCTCGCGCCGGCGGCTCCGGGCCTCGGCGAGCGTGGCCTCGGCGCCCTCGTGCAGCCGGCGCGCCTGGACCAGGGCTACCTCCTGGGCGGCGATCTCGGCTTCGGCCTGGGCGACCTCGGCGTGCGCCACGTCCACGCGTTGCCGCGTCGCCTCGAGGGCCGCCTCGCCGGTCCGGAACGCGGCCTCGGCGTGGTCGAACTCCTGATGCGCGATCAGCCCGCGATCGAGCAGCTCCCGCATGCGCCGATGGTCGAGCCGTGCGCGCTCGAAGTCCGCCTGGCGGGCCGCGACGTCGGCCTGCGCGGCCTGGACCGAGGCCCGACGCGCGCGGAGCCGGCTGCGCCGCTCCTCGAGCGTCCGCCGCGCGCTGTCGATGCCGAGCGCGGCCCCCGCCACCGTCGCCTCCGCGCGCGTCACCAGGCTCCGGGTGGACTCGTCCGTCAGGGGCACGCCCTCGGTGGCCATGTTGAGCCGGCCCGCGGCGGTCGCGAGCGCGGCGCGGGCCTGGTGAACCTTCACCTCCAGGTCGCGCGGGTCCAGGCGCGCCAGCGGCGCCCCCGCCGCCACCTCCTGGTTGTCGCGCACGAGGACCTCCAGCACGGTGCCTCGAACCCGAGCGCTGACCGGCGAGACATGTCCCTCGACGAAGGCATCGTCGGTCGAGACGTGGCGGCTCCAGTAGCGCCAGGAGTGGACTCCGTACGCGGCGGCGGCGAGCACGACGAGCGCGATGAGGACGAGACCCAGGGCGCGCCAGCGCCGGCTCCGCGCGGGCGGCGGGAAGGCGTCTCGCGTGTCACGGTCAGTCACGATGGGCGGCTGTCTCGGCCAGGGCACAGGCATCATAGTGCAAGGCGTCCGGGCGCACAAACCCTCCCGCCCGCGCTAGGCCCTGGAATTGCAGTACTGGCCTGACACCTTGGACACCGTGGTCTGCTGCCGGATCTGCGGCCTCGTGCAGCGCCTGGAGGCGCTCGCCCCGGGCATGGTGGCGGCGTGCGCGCGGTGCGGGGGGCGGCTCGCGGACCACAAGCCCAATAGCCTCGCCCGCACCGCCGCGTTCACGCTGGCGGCGCTCTCCTTCTATATACCCGCCAATACCTTGCCGATCCTCCGCATGGACCTCTACGGGGTCCACTCCGAGAGCACGGTCTGGGAGGGCACCCAGACCCTGTTCCAGCGCGGCGAGACGCTCGTCGCGATCGTGGTGTTCCTGGCCAGCCTGGTCATTCCCTTCCTCAAACTACTCGGTCTTTTCTTCCTGGTCGTGACCGTAGGCCTCGGCTACCGGCGGCGGCGCCCGGCAAGGACCTGGATCTACCGGGCCATCGACCGGATCGGCCCGTGGGCCATGCTCGATGTCTTCCTGCTCGCGATCCTCGTCTCGCTGGTCAAGCTGGGCGAGCTCGCCACCGTCCTTCCCGGGCCCGGCCTGTTCGCGTTCGGCGCGGTCGTGGTGCTGACCATCCTGGCCTCGAGCAGCTTCGACCCCACGCTGATCTGGGCCGAGCCCGACCGGCAGCCATGACGGACCCGACGGAGGAAGCGGCGCCGGAGCGCGCCCCGGAGCCGCCGCCGGAGGCGGCGCTCCCGCGGGCGACGGTGCGCCGGCGGCGGTGGGGCTTCTCGCTGGTATGGGTCGTTCCCCTGGTGGCGGCGCTCGTCGCGGGCAGTCTCGTCTACCAGCGCATGCAGGAGGTCGGCCCGACCATCCGGATCAAGTTCCGGGACGCCAGCGGCGTGAAGCCCGATCAGACCGAGATCCGCTACCGGGGCGTGCCGGTCGGCCACGTCACCGTCGCCGAGCTGAGCCCGGACCAGGCGCACGTGGTGGTGACCGCGCAGCTCCGACAGAGCGCCGCCGCCCTCGCCCGCGATGGATCGATCTTCTGGATCGTGCGCCCCGAGGTCGGCTTCGGCACCGTGCGCGGCCTCAGCACCGTCCTCACCGGCTCCTACATCCAGGCGCTGCCCGGCAAGGGCAAGGAGAAGAAGGACTTCGTCGGGCTCGAGAGCGCTTCGCCGAGCATGGGCCAGGCCGGGCTCAACATCACGCTGACCGCGAGCCAGCTCGGATCCGTCCGTCAGGGCTCGCCGCTCTTCTATCGCGGCATCGAGATCGGCTCGGTCACCGCGACCGATCTCAGCCGCGACGCCACGGCCGCGCAGGCACGCGTGTTCATCCCCCAGCGGTATGCGCGCCTGGTCCGGATCGGCTCGCGGTTCTGGATCATCGGCGGCGTGGACGTCGACTTCGGCCTCTTCCGCGGTCTGCAGGTCAACGTGGACTCCCTGCGATCGCTCGTGACCGGCGGTATCGCGTTCGCCACCCCGGAGGATGCCGAGGCGCCTCCCGCGAAGGAGACGACGGTCTTCCTGCTGCACGACAAGCCCCAGAAGGAATGGCTCGACTGGAGACCGAAGGTCCCCATCCCGGCCGGCGATTAGCGCGTCCTAGAGCTGCCAGTCCTGGTACCAGGTGGACTCGGCGCCGATTCCCTCGCGCTGCACCGACACGTCGATCAGGTACGGCCGGTTCTCGCGCGTGATCTTGTCCATGCCGCGCCGGAGCGCCGGCTCCAGCTCCTTCACGGTGGTCACCGCCTCGCCGTCCACGCCCTGCGAGCGCGCCAGGGCGACGTGGTCGGTGGCGGGGGCGCTCAGCCAGAGGCCGGGGTACTTGCCCTCGCGGATCATCTTGCTGTCCGGCATCTCCTTGGCCCAGTTGTGCCGCACGATCTGGTAGCTCTCGTTGTTCGAGACGATCGTGAGCACCGCGGTGTTGTAGCGCGCCATCGTCCAGAAGCCCGAGGCGCTGTAGCCGAGCGCGCCGTCGCCCAGGTGCAGGACGACCGGCCGCTCGCGCCCGACCGCGATCTTGGCCCCGATGGCCGCGCCCACTCCGAAGCCGAGCGAGCCGCCGCCGCTGCGCGTCCAGTCCATGCCGCCGTGGCCGAACGGCAGCAGCGTGGTCCGCGCCGTCGAGCTCTCCTGCACCATCACCGTGTTCTTCGGCAGGATGGACGCGAGGTGCGCTTCCAGCACCGCCGGGTGCACCGGCGAATCGTGCTCGTGCTCGCGCACCAGGTTCTCTTCCCGCTCGATCAGCATCGCGGCGTAGGTGCGCACCTTCGCGCGCTGGGTGGCCCACGCCCCCGCCTTCTCGGGCCCGTGCACGCGGCCGAGCGCCTGGGTGATGCCGCGCAGGGTCTCCGTCGTCTCGCACTGCGCGGCGAGGTCGAGCGGATAGTGCCGGCCCATCAGCAGCGGGTTCGGCCCGATCTGCATGATGACCGGCTCGTTCACGCTGCCGTGCACGCCCTGGCAGCCCACCAGGAAGATCAGATCCGGCTTGAGCCCGGTGGCCTTCTCGAAGTCCTTGGAGACGGGATAGTTGCCGCAGAAGAGCGGATGCCGCGTGGGGAAGTTCTGGAAGATCTGCCGGCTCGCGAACACCGGCGCCTCCAGCGCCTCGGCCAGCCGCACCGCCTCCGCCTGCGCGCCCTCGCGCCACACGTCGTCGCCGAACATCAGCACCGGGCACTGCGCCTCGCCCAGCCGCTTGGCGATGGCGGCCACCGTCTGGGCCCGCGCCGGCCCCGGCCGCTCGATCTGATACTTCGCGCCCTCGCCGATCGTCGCCTCGAGCCCTTCGGTGTGCAGCAGCTCCGCGCTGATCGAGAGGTACACGGGCCCGGTCGGCGGCGTGGTGGCCTCGCGCAGCGCGCGGATGGTGGCCACGCTGATCGCCTTGGGATTCGTGTGCACCTGGTAGGCGCAGCGCGCCTCCTTGGTGATCGGGCGCATGGATTCCGCCTGGCTCAGCCCGGGGAACGGGGCGAGCCCGCGATAGTCCTGGAGCTCCGAAGCCCAGTCTCCCGCGATCACGAGCAGGGATGAGCCCGCGACCTGCGCGTTGAACAGCTGGCCGGCGAGCTGGTAGGAGCCGCCCATCACGTGCGCGATGACCACGCCGACCTTGCCGCTGATGCGGTGGTAGCCGTCGGCCATCGCGGCGACCAGGCCCTCGTGCTTGCCGACCACCAACCGGTTGTCGCCGTCCTCGGCAATGGCGGCGAAGAGGCCGGTCTCCGCGGAGCCCGGGTTGGTGAAGAGGTACTCCACGCCCGCGTCCTTGAGGGTCTGGAGGAGCAGCATGCCGCCGGTGCCGGTGATGGTCTTGCGCATGGTTGGCCTCGGGCCTCGCTGTGATCCGTTCGAGAGCGACCCCCCTCACCCTACCCTCTCCCCCCTTTAGGGGGAGAGGGAGAAGCGGGAGTCTAGTGAGCGGCGGCCACGACCTCGGGCATCTTCTCGACCGCAACCGTCGGGTGCACCGCGGGGGAGTAGATCTCCAGAATTTCGAGGTCGTCGGTGCACTCGAGCTCGTTGTGGACGATGCCAGCGGGCTGGAGCACGCAGTCGCCGGGCCCGAAGGTGCGCTCGCCCACGCCCTCGTAGACGAACTTGATCGTGCCCTTGAGCACGTAGAACATCTGGAAGTCGCACTCGTGCTTGTGGAGACCCGTGGTGTGCAGGTCGTGGGTGTCGCCGCCCTGCTTCACGCGGACGATGTGGGCGCGCATCTTGCCGTGGGTGGCGTCCGCGATACCGAGGTCCCGGTACTCCATGAAGCTGCGGAGGCCCTGCTGGTAGACGGCGTCCTTGGCCAGGCTCGCGCTGAACTTCTGCTTGGGCTCGCTCATTGTCGATCTCCTCTTTGCGATCAGACGGTGCGCTGCAGGAAGCTCGTGGTCAGGGGCCAGCTGAGATCCGCGTAGTAGGGCTGGAAGCCCGCGTTGTCCGGGTGGCGGAAGCCGTGGTTGGCGTCGGAGAAGAAGTGCCACTCCACGAGCTTGCCATTGGCGATGAAGCTCTGCCAGAGCGGGCCCTGGATGGCCGGCGTGGCGATGTAGTCCTGGCCCGCCGCGAAGACCAGCGAGGCGCACTGGAGCGTCCTGGCCAGGTGGAAGGCGTGCCGGGGCCGGTGCGAGGTCTCGGGCTCGTCGCGCACCGAGGGGTAGTAGAGCACGATCGCCTTCACCGACGGGTGATCGGCCGCGAAGGGGATCAGCAGCCGCCCGCCCATGCAGTGGCCGATGCAGCCGGTGCGCGCGGGATCGGTGCGCATGCGGTCGATCAGGTAGCGCCACGCCTCGTCCATCTTGCCCAGGAACTCGTCGTCGCCGTGCTTGGCCTGCAGATCCGCGCCCATGCCGATGTGGGTGGTACCCGCGATGCCGAACATGTTGAAGAGGTCCGGCGCGAGCACGTTGAAGCCGAGGCACGCGAGACGATAGGCGTCGATCTTGTAGTCCGCGGTGACCCCGTGGGCGTGGTGGACCATCAGGATACCCGGCCGCTGCCCGGGGCCCTCCGGATGCGCCATGTAGCCGGGGATGCCGTCCTCCTCCTGCGTGAGCATTCGCGCGACGACGTTCATGTCCGCTCCTTGATCGATACGCGCCAGTGGATGCGGTCTTCCTCCGGCGGATAGTCGCCGGCCGCCTTGTGGTACGAGCAGCGGTTGTCCCAGATCACGATGTCGCCCTTGCGCCATTGGTGCGTGTACTGGCCCTCGGGCTGGATCATGCGCTCGGTCAGCTCGTCGATCAGCGCGTCGCTCTCCGCCGGCTCGAGTCCCTCTATATGCAGGATCTTGCCCGGGTCGAAGTAGAGGCCCTTGCGGCCGGTCTCCGGGTGCGTGCGGATGATCGGGTGGAAGACCGGGGTCCAGTCGCGGTCCTCCGCGTTCAGCAGCGCGGTCGCCTTCTTGCGGCCCCCGTAGGTGAAGGCGCCCTTGCGGCCTTCCAGGCGCTCCTTCAACCGCGGCGGCAGCGCGTCGTAGGCGGCGTACATGCTGGCGAAGTGCGTGTCGCCGCCGCGGCTCGGCACCGCGAGGGCGTAGAGCTGGGTCGCCTTGAACGGCACCTCGTCGTAGGCGCCGTCGGTGTGCCAGCCCTCGGCGCCGCGGCGGTAGATCGCCATGTCGAGCGCGCCGTCGGCGCCGAACTTGTTGACGCCGAGCAGGGTGACCTCGGGCCGCTCCGGGTGGCGCGTCATCTTCGACGGATGCGGGACGACCTGGCCGAAGCGGCGGCTGTAGGTCACGAAGTCGTCGAGCGCGAGGTCCTGCCCCGGCACCACCGTCACGTTGTGGTCGAGCCACGCGCGATAGATCGTCGCGAATCCCGCGTCGTCGAGCGTCCGGACGTCGACGCCCAGGATCTCGGCGCCGATCTGCGGGCCCAGGCGTCGCACCTCGATCATGAGCGGCCCTCCAGCGCGGCCTTCATCCGCTCGGGCCGGAACGGTACCGTGCGCAGCCGCACCCCGGTCGCGTCGAACACCGCGTTGCCGAGCGCGGCCGGCACCGGCGTGGAGGCCGCCTCCCCCGCCCCGAGCGGGGGCTGGTCGAGCCGCTGGATCAGCTCGAACTCGAGCCTGGGCACTTCCGGAAACGTGAGGATCGGGTACGAGCCCCAGTCCACGCTGGTGACGCGGTCCCGATCGTAGACCACTTCCTCGTGCAGGGAGCGCGAGAGGGTCTGGAGGATGTTGCCCTCGAGCTGGGCCTGCACGCAGTCGGGGTTGATCATGAGCCCGCAGTCGTGCGCGCACACCACCCGCGTCACCCGGATGCGCCCGGTGGCGCGCTCCACCGCCACCTCCATGCCCATCGCCACGATCGTCTCCTCGTGCTTGTAGTGCACGTAGGCGAGGCCGCGGCCGGTGAGCACGGCCGCCCGACGGTCGACCGGTCGGGGTGACGGCCGCGGCTGCCAGCCCATGCGCGCGGCGAGCCGGCGCAGCACCTCGAGCCCGCGCGGATTGGAGAGCCGGCGTACCCGGAACTCCAGCGGGTCCACGCGGGCCAGCGCGGCGATCTCGTCGGTGAACGACTCCACCGCGAAGGTATTGGCGATCTTGCCGGGCGCGCGGAGCGCCGAGGTGCGGAGCGGCGCGTCCGGCAGCCAGTGCACGACCGCGTTCAGGTTGGGCATCGCGTAGGGCGGGTCCACGTTCTGGTAGATCAGGCCGGTGGAGCGGCCCTGCGTCTGCTGGATGCCCGCCGCGTCCAGGGCCAGGAGCGGGATGTTCGGCAGGTTGGCGGTGGCGATGGGCAGCCACGCCTGCGTCTCCCACGCGGCCACCTCGCCGTCCTTGTCCACCGCGGCGCGCAGGTCGAGAAGCTGGGCCGGGCCCTTGGGATCGAGCCCGTGCTCCTCCTGCCGGCTCCACTGCACCCGTACCGGCCGGCCGACGGCCTTGGAAAGGAGCGCCGCCTCCGCAGCCGCGTCGTCGGCCCCGTTGGGACCGTAGGAGCCCGAGCCGTCGATGTAGATGACGCGCACGCGGTCGCGCTCGACGCCGAGCACCCGGGCGCACGTGCCCTGGAAGCCGTGCACGTTCTGGGACGAGGTCCACACCGTGACGCGATCGGCCCGCACGTCGGCCACGCCGCAGGACGGCCCGATGGAGCCGTGGGTCTGCATGGGCCAGCGATAGGAGGCGGCGAGCGTGCGCGTCCCGGCCGGCGGCGCGCTCAGGGCCGCGAGATCGCCCTTCCTGGCGACCTCCTGGTCACGGACAACCCGGCTCGTCCGCATCGCCTCGAACTCCTTGGCATGATCCGGCAGACCGGTGCCCGCCGCTCCACTGGGTCTTGAGCGCGCGCGCCGCCCGCAGCGCGTCCCACTCGCGCTCGGCGACCACCGCGAGGAAGCTCTGGATCCGCACCACGCGGGCGCCCCCGATGGCGGCGATCGACGATTCGTCGACCGAGACCAGCGTGGCGCCGAACGCGGGCGGGCGGATCACCCGGGCGTGGAGCATGTCCGGGCAGCACCAGGTCTTGGAGGTAGCGGTGGTGCCCGGTGATCTTCGCGGGCAGATCCGGCCGGGGCAGCGACTTGCCGATGAAGCGGAAGCGGTCGTGGGATTTGAGCGGCGCCGCCTGGTCCACCTTCAGATTCAGCGCGCGATCGCCGATCAGCTCGCCGTAGCTCACCGACCCGGTGCCGTCCTTGCCCCGCACCACGCCGTCGGCGACCTCGAGATCGCCGGCGGGCCGGCCCAGGCGCTGCGCGGCCAGGTCGACGAGCCCCGGCGCGCGGTCGCGGCGGCCAGGCGGAGCTGGGAGCCGCCGCGGGCGATGCCGTAGCTGCCGCCGGTCCCGCCCTGGTTGGGCGTGAGTGCGGTATCGCCCTCGATCATCGCGATGCGCTCGAGCGGGATGTCCAGCTCCTCGCCCGCGAGCTGACGCATCGCGATGCGCCCGCCGGTGCCGAGATCCACCCGGCCGACGAAGATGGTGACGGAGCCGTCGCGGTGCACGGCCAGGAACGAGTCCACCGCGTCGGGGGCGAGGGACTTCCCGAGGAAGCGGTCCGCGTCGGGGATGGACTGCGCGCCGGCCCGGCCGAGCCCGTCGAGCCCGAGTCCCACGATCAACACCCCGCCCGCGGCGAGGAAGCTCCGCCGGGAGACGCGCGCGGCCATCACCGCGCCCCCGGCTTCGCGGCGGCCGCGCGGAGCACCGCGCGGATCACGCGAGCGTGGCTGCCGCAGCGGCACAGGTTGCCGGCCAGCGCCTCGCGCACCTGCGTCTCGCTCGGCCGCGGCGTCTGGACCAGCAGGGCGCGCGCGCTCATCACCATGCCCGCGGTGCAGTAGCCGCACTGGGCGGCCTGCTCGGCGATGAACGCGGCCTGGAGCGGATCGGGCCGCTCGGGCGAGCCCAGGCCCTCGATGGTCACCACGTCCTGCCCGGCCACCGACTGCGCCGGCGCGATGCACGAGCGCACCGCGCGGCCATTGACCAGCACCGTGCACGCGCCGCACTGGGCGAGCCCGCAGCCGAAGTGGGTGCCGGTCAGCCCGAGATCCCCCCGCAGCACGTAGAGGAGCGGGATGTCGGGATCGTCCGACTCGACCTCCCGACTCGTCCCGTTCACCTTGAGCGTCAGCTTGGCCATTCGTCTCTCTTCCTCCCTCTCCCCTCAAGGGGTCGGGGTGAGGGGCTGCGCCCGGCCACTCATCACGCCGCCGCGCCGCGGGCGCTAGCCCGCGCGAGCCACTTCTGGTCCCGCGGCGAAGCGCGCCGCGCCAGGCGCCGGCGCACGAGGCGCAGGGCGTCGTCGTAGCGCGCGAGCTCGAGGTAGCACACCACCATGGTCTCCTCGAAGAGCTCCCACTGGGCGTGGCTGCCGCCGATGCGGTGCATCTCGACCTCCACCGGCTCGAAGTGGGCCAGCGCGCCGGCGTGGTCGCCCGCCGCGAACGCGGCCGTCCCCTGCACGAGCGGCAGCACGACGCGGCCCGCGATCGGATTGCCCTTGGCGTCGAGCGCCCGCAGGCCGTCCATCATCTTGGTCAGGGCCGCCTCGTCACCGCACGCGGCGTAGGCCAGCGCGGCGTGGCACTCGCCGAAGAGGTAGCCGGGCCGCGAGACCCGTCCCGCGATGTCGGCGAGGGCCCGCCACGGCAGCGCGGCCGGGCTCGCCCCGTCGAGGCGCACGCGCCAGAGCAGCGCGGTGCCGTCGGTCATGGTGGAGCGCGGATTGCTCGCGGGCAGGATCTCGCGCTCGAACAGCTCGAGCGCCTGCGCGTAGCGGCGCTCGTGCAGCGCGAACATCGCCTGGTGCCACGCGAGGTGGCAGTGGAAGTGGGCGCGCCGGTCATAGCCGGCCATCCAGTCGTCGAGGAATGCTGAGCCGGCCTGGATGTCGAGCGTCTCGAAGGCGATGTGGGCCAGGTTGTGGGCCGCGCTCGCGTTGCGGGGATACTGGTCGAGCGAGGCCTGGGAGAGCCGGCGCGACTCGTCGAAGCGGTCCACCTCGTGGTAGGTGAAGGCGAGTGCGGACTGGAACCACCAGTCGTCCCCGTAGGCGGGGGCCAGGCCCTCGAGAAAGGCCACGCGGTGCGCCTCGCGGTCGCTCCGCCCGGCCAGCGCGATCGCGCTGCTCGCCTGGTTCACGAGCATCGCGTCGCGCGGAAACTCCTTCACGTGCTCGTCCACCAGCGCGAGGCCGCGCGCGGTCTCGCCCGCGATGAACGCGCTCACCGCCAGGACGTGCTGGCGCTCCCGCCGCGTGGCGCCGTCCACCGTCTGGCTCGCGCGCGCGCTCGCGGCCCGGGCGGCCGCCGCGTCCCCCTGCACCGCCGCGAGGAGTGCCTGTCCCACGTGCGCCAGCGCCAGCCGCTCGTCGGCGGCGAGCGCGGCCGCGAAGCGCTCCTCCGCGCCGGGGCCGTAGGCCAGCAGGTCGTCCACGCCCTCCTGGAACCGGTCGAAGGCGGTGGACGACGACGTGGTGACGGGCAAGCCGTAGCGGTCGGTCAGGGGCATGGGGTGTCCGGTCTCAGGTGAGGAGGGCCAGGGGCTCCTCGATCAGGTCCGCGAGGGCTCCCAGGAACTGGGCGCCGCGGGCGCCGTCGAGGGCACGGTGGTCGCAGGACAGCGTGAGCGTCATGGTCGGCTGCACGGCGGGCTGCCCGTTGACCGGCACCACGCGGTCGGCGATGCGGCCGACCGCCAGGATCGCGGCCTGCGGCGGGTTGACGATGGCGCTGAAGGCATCCACCCCGTACATGCCGAGATTGCTGATCGTGAACACCCCGCCCTGGATGTCCGCCGGGCGCAGCTTGCCGGCCTGGGCGCGCGCCACCAGGTCCTCGCGGCGGGCCGCGATGTCCTTGAGGCCGAGCGTGTCGGCCCGCGCGATCACCGGCACCACCAGGCCGTCCTCCAGCGCGACCGCGAGGCCGATGTTGATCTCGGCGTGCCGCTCGAGCGCGCCGTCCTTCCACGACACGTTGACCCGCGGGTGCTGGGCCAGCGTCGCGGCGACCAGCTTCACGAGCAGGTCCGAGTACGTGATGTGCGCCCCGGTCTGCTTGCGCGCCGTCGCCTGCCACGCGACCAGGCGCGCCACGTTGACCTCCCGCACCAGGTAGAAGTGCGGCGCCGTCGTCCACGACGCGGTCATCCGCTCCGCCATGATCCGCCACACCGTGCTCACACCCTCTCCCCTCTGGGGAGAGGGTGAGGTCAGGGGTCCGGTGGTGAGGGGTGCAGGTGCGGCAACCGCCGGAACATCCGCCACCAGCACGGCGCCCCCCGGCCCCGACCCGCGCACCGCGCGCAGGTCCACCCCGCGCTCCGCCGCCAGCCGCCGCGCCTTCGGAGACGCCGCGATCAGTTGCCCCGTCGCCGCGCCGTTGGCCGCCGCCGGCTTCCGGCTCTCCACGAACGCGAGCACGTCGGCCTTCTCGATCTTGCCCGTCGAGGTCTTGATGCTCGAGAGGTCCACGCCGTGCTCCTCCGCGATGCGGCGGGCCAGCGGGGAGGCCTTCACGGTCCCGCCCTCACCGCGGGCCCCTCACCTCTTAGCCCCTCACCCTGCCCTCTCCCCGGAGGGGAGAGGGTGGAAGGGAGTAGGGGGCTTCGCCCGCTGCGGCGATGAGGGCGATGGTCTGGCCGACCGGGACGACGTCGCCTTCCTGCGCGGTGACGCTGGTCAGGACGCCCGAGGCGGGAGCCTCGATCTCGACGGTGACCTTGTCGGTCTCGATCTCGAGGAGGGGCTCGCCCTTTCGCACGGTGTCGCCCGGCGCCTTGATCCAGCGCAGGACCTTGCCGGTCTCCTGCGCCAGCTCGAGCGCGGGCATGATCACGGTGGTGGGCATCAGCCGCGCGCCCCCAGCACGGGCAGCTCGACGTGCACGGTGAGGCCGTGGTCGGCATTGGCCTTGGCGTAGATTCGTCCGCCGTGCGCCTCGACGATGGACCGGCTGATGGCCAGCCCCATGCCGAGGCCTCCCGGCTTGGTCGTGACGAAGCTCTCGAACATGTGCTCGAGATCCAGGTCCTTGGCGCCGCCGCCGGTGTCCGCGACGGCGATCTCCACCAGGCCGGGAGCCGGGCTGGTGGACACGACGGTGACGCGGCGGTCGGGCGCGCCACTGTCGTTGATGGCCTCGCTCGCGTTCATGAGCACGTTCAGGAAGACCTGCTGCAGCTGGATGGGATCGCCGAACACCGAGGGCAGCTCGGGCTCGGACACACGACCCACCGCGATGCGCCGCCGCGCGAAATCCGGCCGGAGGAGGCCGGTCACCTCGTCGATCAGCGCGTCCAGATTGAGCCCTTCCTTCGGCGCGTGCTCCCGGCGCGAGAGGGCGCGGATCCGGGCGATCGTCGCGCTCGCGCGCTGGGCGTCGGCCGCGATGTCGGCGAGCGCCTCGGCCGCGCTGGCCCGCTCGGCGGGGCCGCCCGTGAGCAGCCCGGCCATGGCGCGCGCGTTGAGGGTGATGGCGGTCAGCGGCTGGTTGATCTCGTGGGCCAGCGAGACGCCGAACTCCCCCAGGGTGTTCACGCGCAGGGCGTGAGCCAGCTCCTCCCGCTGGCGCCGGAAGCGCTCCTCGGCGACGAGGACCGCGGCCTCCGCGCGGCGACGCGCCATCGTGTTGACGAAGACCTCCGCGAGGAGCCGGCACCGCTCGACCAGCTCGTGGGGCCACTCCCGCGCGGTGCGCACCGTCGCCAGGCTCAGGAAGCCCGCCGCGGTGCCTTCCAGGATCAGCGGGACCGCGAGGAGCGAGCGCATGCGCATCGCGCGCATGCTCTGGCGATCCGTCTCCGCCGTCGCGGGCAGGGGATGCCGGGGCGACACGATCACCGCCCGCTTCTCCCCCAGGTGGCGGGCCATCCGCGGAAACGCGCTCCACTCGATCCACGGCGGCAGCGGGCCAAGCCCGTCGCGGATCCAGGCGTGCGTGACGTCCGCCGCGCGCCGCGCCGGATTCCGCTCCGCGAGCAGGACGTGGTCCACGTCCAGCTCGGCCCCGATCAGGGCCAGCGCCCGCTCCACCGGAGTCTCGGCCTCGTGGGGCGACGTCATGAGCGTGGTCAGGACCTTCGAGACGAGCGTCTCGAACCGCAGCTGCTCCGCGAGCGCGGCCTGGGCGCCCCGCCGCTGGGCCCGGCTGGCGAGCAGGCCCACGATGAGCCAGCTCTGCAGCGCGAGCAGGATCGCCGCGCCCACGATGAAGACGCGGTACTGCTGCCACACCGACGGCTCCTCGAAGAGGAGGACGCTGCCCGGCGGAAGCCGGCGTGGGTCCAGGTTGAGGCGGCGCAGCTGGCGGGCATCGAAGCGGTAGGCGTTCATCCCCGTCTCGTCCGGACCCGGGCGCTCTCCCCGCAGGAGCTGGATTCCAATCTCGGCCTGCCGACGCCCTTGGCCCTCCCAGCTCACGACGTGTCCGCCGACCACCCCGTGGCCGATGAACGTGTCGCTGATCCCATAGACGGGGACGGCCGAGACCGAGGTCAAGCGACCGACGATCTCCGGACCGAGGAAATCGCGGCCGGCTCCGTCGCGCAGGAAGGCGCCCAGGAGCACCGCGGTCCGGGCGGGCAGCGCGGCTACCCGCTCCATGGCCGCCTCGATCGACAGGCCGCCCATGTAGATGATGGCCAGGGTCCCCCGGGCGGGCTCGAGCTGAGCGCGCGCGGTGGCCTCCCAGCTCCGGTCGATGGCGGATGCGCCGGTGACCACCACCACCTGCTCGAGGTCCGGCTGTAGCCGGCGCGCGGCGTCGAGCGTGCCCACCCAGCCCAGCTGCAGCCAGGCGCCGGAGACGTCGGGGGTGAGGGCGATGTCGGCGGCCGCGCGCCGGTCCACCCCGCCGAAGGCCACGGGCACGGCGGGGAACAGGCGGTCGCGGTGGCGCACGACGAAGCGCAGCCCTCGGCTGTTGACGACGGCCACGAGGTCGAGCTTCTTTCGCGCGTACTTCGCCGCCAGGTACTTCACCACGTCCTCCTCGAGCGCCTCGTCGTCGACGATGGTCATCTCGAGATACTCGGCGTGGACCGTGACCCCCTCGGGCAGCCCCGCCTTCAGCGTCGCCCGGAACACCTGCTCCTGGGCCAGCAGCCCGGGAGTCAGCCTCGGGGAAACCGCGAGCCACAGGACGCTCTTGACCGCTCCGTTTCCGGCGGCACCGGTCGAGCTCGCGTCGGGCTCGCGCCCGGCGGCCAGGGCCGTCGGCGCGCCGATGCCCAGCCAGAGCAGGGCGGCGCAGGCCAGGGAGACGGCGCGGACGATCGAGGCGGCCAAGCTCACGCCTTGCGACAGAGGGCTCTGGCGGCCTCGAACACCGTCTGCTCCGACGGCACCGTGAGGTCTTCGAGCACCGGCGAGAACGGCACCGGCACGTCCATCGCGCCCATGCGCTTCACGGGCGCGTCGAGGTAGTAGAAGGCGCCCTCCGCGATGACCGCGGCGATCTCGGCGGTGACCCCGTAGCGCTCGTAGCCCTCGTCCACCACGAGGGCGCGCGACGTCTTCTTCGCCGAGTCGATCAGCGCCTGCTTGTCGAGCGGCCACGTGGTCCGCGGGTCGATCACCTCCGCGCTGATGCCGGCGTCCTCCAGAAGCTTCGCGGCCCCGAGCGAAACTGGGACCATGCTGCTGGTGGCCACGATCGTGATGTCCTTGCCCACCCGCTTGGTCTCGGCCACCCCGAACGGGATCGTGTAGTCGCCCTCGGGCACCGGGCCCTTCACGCGGTACATCATCTTGTCCTCGAAGATGACCACCGGGCTGTCGTCGCGGATCGCGGTCTTCATGAGCCCCTTGGCCTCGTAGGGGCCCGAGGGCAGCGCGACCTTGAGGCCGGGCACGTGGCTCACCCACGCGTGGAGCGACTGCGAGTGCTGGGCCGCGGAGCGGCGGGTGGCCCCGAGCGTGGTGCGGAAGACGATCGGCACCCTGATCTTGCCGCCCGACATGTAGTGCGCCTTGGCGGCCTGGTTGACCATCTGGTCCATGGTCAGGGTGATGAAGTCGCCGAACATGACGTCGACGATGGGCCGCATGCCGGTCATCGCCGCGCCCACCCCGATGCCCGCGTAGCCCGGCTCCGAGATCGGGGTGTCGATCACGCGCTCGGTGCCGAACTCCTGCACCAGTCCGACCAGGGTCTTGAACGGATGCCCGGCCTCGGCGATGTCCTCCCCGATGATGAAGACGCTCGGGTCCCGGCGCATCTCCTCCGCGATGGCTTCCTTGACCGCTTCCCCGTACGTCAGCTCGCGCTCGGCCATGAGCTTCTCCTCTGCTATTCGATGACGCGGTCGGCCCGGACCAGGATCGACGGAGGCACCGTCAGACCGATCCGACGCGCCGCCGCCATGTTGATCGTCAGCTTTATCCGGCTCACCTGCTCGATCGGCACCAGGTTCGCGTCGGCTCCCTTGAGAACCTTGTCCACGAACTTCGCCAGGATCTTGAAGCTGTCGACCACGCCCGGCCCGTAGCTCGCGAGGCCGCCGGCGTCCGTGAACTCGGTCCAGCCGAACATGCTGGGGATCCGCTCGCGGGCCGCGAACTCGGCGATCTCCTGCCGGCGGACGAGCGTGAGCGAATCGGGGAACACGATCATCGCCCCCGGACGGCTCGCGCGGATCTTCTCCATGACCGCGGGCAGCTCCACCGGGCTCCGGGCCAGATACCGCGTGATGGTGGCGCCCACCCGGCGGCCCGCGTCCTCGGTCACCCGGTACTCGTCCAGCTCGCCTGCGTGCTCCGGATTCGACAGCAGCGCCATCTGCGTGGCCTGCGGCACCAGCTCCTTGAGCAGCTCGACGCGCTTGCTGGAGAGCTCGAGCGCCATGAAGGTGATGCCGGTCATGTTGCGGCCGGGCCTGGCCAGGCTATCCGCGAATCCGGCCGCCACCGGGTCGCCGCTGTAGGCGAACACCACCGGCACGCGCGTGCGGGCCGGCTTGAGGTAGTCGGTCGACGGGCCGCGCGAGACCAGCACGTCCAGGCGCTCGGCCAGCAGCTCGTCGACCAGCGCGGGCAGCCGGGTGAAGTCGCCGTTCGCGAAGCGCGGGACCAGCACGAAGTCCTTCGCCTCGACGTAGCCCAGCTCCGCGAGGCCCTGCCGCAGATTCTCGAACCCCGGGTCCGGCGGATTGACGTATCCGAGCCATCCGATGCGGGCCTGGCGGGGCGGGCGCTGGGCCAGCGCGCGGGAGGCGCCAAGGGCCACCAGCCCCGGAGCCAGGGCGAGCACGGACCGGCGCGGAATCGCGTTCCCTTGCCCGAGCCGACCTTGCGACATCACGCCTCCGGTCCGATGTGGCCTGCGGTGCCTGCCGGTTGCCTATCCTATCCCAATCGCGGCGGCTCCGGGGCCCGCCCCGGGGCGGCGGCGGGCGGCGCGACGGGCCGGCGCTGCGGCAGGGCGATGGCCCGGAGACCGTCCAGGTCGATCGCGGGCATGTCGAGGCCCAGCGAGCGGAGCACCCCGTTGGCCAGCGCGTTGTACCCGGTGAATGCGCGCCGGAGCCGCGCGCGCCAGGCCAGGAGTCCCCCGTTGGCGTGCAGCTCGAAGGCCGACTCGCGGCCGTCGAGGGCCGAGGACACGTGATCGGCGGCGAGCTGGAGCAGGGCCGCGCGCTGCAGCGCGGTGTACTGACCCCCGCCGAAGGACTCCTCGAACCCGGCCCCGACCTCGGGGGACGTCAGGTCCTTGTCGGACGGCGCCACCACGAGCGACGAGCCCGGCACGATCCGGAGGATCTCGGCCATGCGCTGCCGCGCCTTCTGCATGGCGATGCTGCCCGCCGCCACGTGGCCCCGGCCCGGCATGGAGTAGCCCGCGGTCGAGACGTCCGAGTCGAGCTCCGCGGCGGTCTGGCAGCTCCGGACCGTCTGCACGTCCACGACCAGATCCATCAGGTGCTCGATCGTCGGCTCGTGATCCTTGAGCCCCATCGCGTGCGCACAGGCGAGCGCGAGCCCCAGCGTGAACTCGGCCTTGGCGAGCCAGGCGTAGAGCTGATGCCAGAAGCACCACGCCGCGATCGGGTCGGGCGACGCCTCGGTGAGGAAGACCCGGTCCCACGGGACCAGCACCTCCTCGAGCCACATCTGCCCGTCCAGCTCGTCGAAGCGGCTGCTCAGCGGGGCCAGGAACGGGTTCGCGTGGCGGGCCGAGATCTTCCGGCACACCACCGTGACGCCGCGCGCGTTCACCGGCACGACGAACGTGGCCCGGTGCCCGTCGCGGTCCACTCCGGAGTGCGCACCGATGTACACGTCCTCGGCGTAGACCGGGCTCGTGTGCATCCCCACCTTGCCGCTCAGCACGAGGCCCGCGCCGGTCTCGCGGACGACCCGGAGCGCCGCCCGCTGATCGGCGTCCTCGCGGAGCCGGTAACCGATGGTGGCGGCGCCCGCGGAGAAGGTCAGGAAGCGGCCGGTGCGGACGATCAGATCGCGATACGCGGCCGCGGCGCCGATCTGCTCCGGCGAGACGTTGCGCTGCTGGACCACGTCGAGCAGGCCGAGGGCGATCAGGTTCCCGTAGCCGGGCGTGTGGGTCATGTTGCCCGCGGTCAGGAAGATGGTCTCGGCGTAGCTCCGCCCCATCGCGCGCAGATCGGCCGAGGTCCTCGGCAGCGCGAAGGCCCACGGGGTCCGCGGGCCGCTACCGTCGGACGGGGCGAGCAGGACGTCCTGCCACGCGGGGTCGTGGTGGCGGTCGTACCAGGCGACGTACTCGTCCACCATCGGCCGCGTGGCCGGGTGAAGCGTCACGTCCTCGATGAGCCCCTCGCCGATGACCCAGACCCGGCGTCCGTCATGCAGGGCGTCACGGTACTCGCTGCCGGTTCTCACACGCTATCCCCCACGCGTCCTCGGCCTGCCGTCCGGCGCATATCCTATCGCAAGATCACGCTCTCGGCGTGCGGTGGGGGGCGCCGGCTTGACAGTTCCGCGCGCGCCCGGGTACTGTGCCGCCACCCACACTTCCCGGGAGGGAGAACCCATGAAGCGCTTCTCGAAGATGCTCGTGGTGTCGCTGGCGGTCTCGATGGTGGTCGCGGCCTGCGCGTCCATGCAGTCCGGCGGCAAGGACCTCGTGACCCGCGCCGTCACGGCCCAGGGCGGCGCCGACGCGCTCGCCGCGGTCAAGACCATCTCCTACAAGGCGACCGTGCGGCAGTGGGAGCCCGAGCAGTCCGCCAAGGCCGGCGGCGAGATGCGCCTGGCCGGCGACTCGACGGTGGTCGCGGTCACCGACGTGGCCGCGGGCGCCACGCGGATGGACTGGGTGCGCAACTTCCAGTACCCGGCCCCGCGCACCTTCACGTTCACCGAGATCGTGACGCCCGAGGCCGGCTACGTGGCCGGCATCGACAGCAACGGCCGCACCAAGCAGAGCCGCGAGGCGACCCCGCCGGCGCACTCGATGTCGAGCCTCCGGCTCGCCACCGTCCAGCGCGAGCTGCTCGCCGCCTCGCCCCTGCTCGCGTTCGACATGTCGAAGAGCCCGGACCGCGTCGCCGGCGCGCCGAGCGTGACCGTCGGCGGCGTCTCCCATCCCGCGGTGGACTACCGGGTGGGCGGCCATACCCTCACCGTCCTCTTCGACCCCGCCACCGGGCTGCCCGCCCGCGTGCGCGCGCTCGATTACGACAACATCTGGGGCGACGTGACCTGGGACCTGGTGCTGGCCGACTGGCAGACGGTGGGGACGACCCGCATCGCGGCGTCCCGCAAGTACGAGCTGAACGGCCGCACCGTGATGGACGTGAAGCTCAGCGACATCACCGTGAACACGCCCGTCGCGGCGGACCGCTTCGCGATCCCCGCCCCCTTCCTGGCCACCGCCCGACGGGCCGCGGCGGCCGGGGTGCCGTACCAGTGGATCATCCGGCGGCAGTTCATCGGCACGTACCTCGACTCGGACCAGCCGAGCTACGATACGCAGGCCTCGCCCGGGTTGAAGCTCGAGGAGCTGGCCCCCGGCGTCCAGCACGTGGTGGGCGGCTCGCACAACAGCCTGATCGTCGAGATGAAGGACTACGTGATCGTGTTCGACGCTCCCGTCTCGGACTGGCAGTCCACCTGGACGATCAGCGCCGCGCGGGGCAAGTACGTGCGCAAGCCGGTCAAGTACCTCGTGCTCACGCACCACCACATGGACCACGCGGGCGGCCTGCGCGCCTACGCCGACGCGGGGGCCACCATCGTCGCCGGCCAGGGCACCGCCGCCCACTACAAGAGCGTGCTCGCCGCGCCGTTCACGCGCAACCCGGTGATGACCGCGAGCGACCTCACCCGCACCCCGATCGTCGAGGTGACCGGCAAGCACGTGCTGACCGACGGAACGCGCCAGGTGGAGCTCTACGTGCTCGACCCCAACCCGCACGCGGACGGCCTGCTGATCGGCTACGTCGCCGACGTCAAGCTCGGCTTCGTGACCGATATCTGGAGCCCCGGCGCCGGTCCGCTGCCGGACAAGCTGAACCCGGCCCTGACCTCGCTGGTGACCGGCGTGAAGAAGGCGGGCATCGCGCCCGCGAAGTTCGCGGGCGGGCACGGCACCACCGCGGACTACGCGCCGCTCGCCGCGCTGGAGGGCAAGTAGCCGGGCACGCGCCGGAGCCTCACGCCTTTCAGTCGCTCCATGGTCACGACAGCGCTCACGACGGCTCCGTCGGGGTCGCGCTCGAACCGGAACACGTGCCGGTACGCGATGCCCGGAGCCGTCGGGCGGACGAGGAAGATGTCCGGTGCGATAGGCTCCATCGCGAACCGCCGCGCGTGGTCCACGCCGGAACCGTACTCGACGGTCAGCGCGCCATCCTGGGCCCGGATCGCGTGCCGGCTGGCGATCTCCGCGCTCTCGTAGCGGCCGGCGAAGGCCCCGAGCACCTCGGCGGCATAGCGAGGCGCGCCGCACCGGCGCAGCGCGATGCGCTGGCCGCCCAGATCCAGGCGCGCGGTGACGTCGCCCGGGCGCGGGCCGTGCTCGATCCGGAGCTCGGCGGGCACCGTGGCCCGGTAGTCGTCACCGTCCCGGAACACGCCGCCGCCCTCGTCGTAGAGCACCAGCGGGTCGCCCAGGGTCTCCGCCCGGAGGACGCCGCCCTCGACGGCGACCGTCGCCCATTCCCCGGTCTCGACGTTCACGTAGCCGCCTTCCACCGCTGACCGCTCCGCGGCCGTCATCTGCCGGGAGCGCCGGCCGGCCGCGCCGGCCGGGTGCGGCCCGGGAAAGTCGTCGCCGATCAGCGCCGCCATGATCGACGCGGCCAGCGCCGCCGGTTGCGTGTCTTCCCGGTTCGAGAGAATCACGACCCCGAGGTCGCGCGCCGGGACGTAGGCGACGTGGGCCTTGTATCCGGGCTGGCTGCCGGTGTGGCAGAGCACGGTCAGCCCGCGATAGCGCCGCACCGCCAGGCCGAGCCCGTAGTGGATCGGCGTGCCGTCCTGCAACCGCGTCCGATCGGCCATCGCGGCGGTCACCGCGACCCCGTTCACCGTGCCGGTCCGCAGGGCCAGGAGCCAGCGGGTGAGGTCGTCGAGCGTGGTCGTGAGGGGGTCGGCCGCGATGCCGAGGAGATCGTGGGACCGGGACCACCCGCCGCGGCCATCCGGCACGTAGGGCTCGGCCAGGTCCGGCATGCGGAGCCCGTCGTGGGGGCGCGCCATCGTCGCGGCCAGACCGAGGGGCTCGTAGAGCGCGGAGCGCCGGAAGGCGTCGGCGGGCATGCCGCTCGCGCGCGCGATCAGCTCGTCCAGGAGCAGGACGTTCACGTTCGCGTACATGTACTGCGCGCCGGGCGACGCGCTCGCCGCGGTCTGCCGGTACGCCAGGTCGAGCAGCTCCCGCGTCCTCGACGGGGCGGACGTCCAGACGCCGCGCAGCCGCTCGATCTCGAGCACGTCCCGCAGGCCGCTCGTCATCGACAGCAGATGCCGGATCGTCACCGGGACCGCGCGGGCCGGCGCTGGCCCGTCCGGCCCTGGCCCCGGCAGCTCTGGAATATATCGCCGGACGTCGTCGTCGAGGCGCAGCGCCCCGCGCGAGGCCAGCACGAGCACCGCCGCGGCCACGAACGTCTTCGAGACCGAGACGATGTGGAAGCGGGTCGCCGGACCGATCGGGATCCGGGGCTCGAGGCCGGCCAGCCCGGCGTACCGCCGCACGATGACGTCGCCGCCGCGGATCACCGACACCGCGACGCCCGGCTCGTCGGCGCCCTGGGCGGCCAGGCGCTCGACCACCGCGAGCGCGCGGGCATCGTTCCTGTCACGCATCGGGCTCACGCATCGGGCGCAGGGTGCGCCGCGCCGGCGGGCTCGTCAAGCGCGGGCCTCGACCCGCACCGGCGGCTGTGGTAAGCATGCGGCCTATGGACAAGGCGCTCGCAGGCATCCGAGTTGTCGACGTGACGAACAACCAGGCGGGGCCCTCGTGCGGCCAGATGCTGGCGTGGCTGGGCGCCGACGTGATCAAGGTCGAGGAGCCGGGCAAGGGCGACGTGGCCCGGTACTCCCAGCGCGACCGGCCCGGGGAGGACGCGCTGTTCTTTCTGTCCTTCAACGCCAACAAGCGGAGCCTGACGCTCAACTTGAAGCACGCGCGCGGCCAGGAGGTCTTCCGCGCGCTGCTCGGGAAGGCGGACGTGCTGCTGGAGAACTTCGGGCCCGGCGTCATCGAGCGCCTGGGCTTCGGGTACGACGCGGTCCGCGCGCTCAACCCGCGCCTGGTCTACGCGAGCATCAAGGGCTTCGGCTCCTACGGACCCTATCGCGACTACAAGAGCTACGAGCCGATCGCCCAGGCGATGGGCGGGGCCATGAGCGTCACCGGCTTTCCGGGCGGTCCGCCCACCTTCGCGTGGCCGTCCATCGGCGACTCCGGCACCGGCATGCACTGCGTGATCGGCATCCTCGCCGCGCTGATGCAGCGTCACGCCAGCGGCCAGGGACAGCGGGTCGAGGTATCCATGCAGGACGCGGTGGTGAATCTCATCCGGGTCAGCCTGCGGGACCACCAGCGCTTCGGCAAGGTCATGGAGCGCACCGGCAACCAGCTCGGGGCGGGCGTGCCGGGCACGACGTACCGCTGCCACCCGGGCGGCCCCAACGACTACGTGTTCATCTTCGTGCAGCAGCAGATGTGGCATCCGCTGCTCCGCGCGATCGGCCGCGAGGACCTGATCGGCGACGCGCGCTACGAGGCGCCGGACGCGCGCTGGACTCACCGCGACGAGGTAAACCAGTTCATAGAAGGCTGGACGTCCGAGCGCCCGAAGCACGACGTGATGAAGATCCTGGGCGAGGCCGGGGTGCCGTGCGGGGCCTGCCTGGACACCGGCGAGGTCCTGGCCGATCCGCACCTGCTCGCGCGCGAGATGATCGTGGAGGTCGAGCACCCGGTGCGCGGGCGCTACGTGACGGTGGGCAACCCGATCAAGCTCTCCGCCTCGCCGACCACGATCGGCCCGTCGCCGCTGCTGGGCCAGCACCGCGACGAGATCCTCGCCGAGCTGGGCTACACCGAGGAGCAGATCCGCGCGCTCGCCGCCGACGGCGCGACCTAGCCTGCGCTCCTCCCTCTCCCCCGTGAGGGGGAGAGGGCAGGGTGAGGGGGTGGCCCCGGGACTTCAGATCAGGAACGACAGGTTCGGCAGCGGCTCCGCCGCGTTGATCAGCACCACCTTCTTGAGCTTCATCCGCAGCGCGCCGTCCACCCGTCGGAGGTGATGCGTGGTGCGCCCCACCCACCAGTGCATCTCCGCCTTGGCCTGCACCGAGAGCTCGGCCAGGATGAAGTTCGAGCCCGCCACGAGCTCGCCGTCCTGCCCTTCCTCCACCTCGATGTTGGAGACGAGCCGCCGCATCAGCGACGCGGGCTCCTGGCTGTAGCGGTGGCCGGTCTGCAGCAGCCTGATCCGGGTCTCGAGGCGTGCGCGGTTGTCGTAGATGTGCGAGATGCGCGTCTCCGGATCCGCGTCGGGATCGGGGCTGGCCGGCACCCAGTACACCGCGTCCTCGGTCCAGAGCGCGAGCCACTCGGCGTAGCGGGCCTCGTCGGCCAGGCGCGCCTCCCGGTACAGGAACCCGACGACCGCCCGGTGGTCCTGCTCGCTGACCATCGGGGCGGCGCGCGCTACGCCTCGGTCATCACCGCGCGATAGTGCCGCCAGAGCGCCCGGTTCGTGGTCTCGTCGGTGACGTGGGAGACCGCCCGGCCCTGGTCGTCGGTGTACTCGCGGTTCAGCCCCCGGCTCAGCAGCAGCCACTCCGGGGTACGCGCGCGCAGCCCCTGCTGATTCCGGGTCGCGATGATCAGGTCCTCCGGCATCAGGAACGACGCGGGGCCCATGCCCGCCTCGGCCATGCGCAGCAGGCGGCCGTTGAACTCGGGCACGCCCTTCCAGAACATCGGGGTGTGCCAGTGCACGCACTCCTCGACGTCCACCGGCTCGACGATCGCGATGTTGGTTTCCCCGAGGAAGAGGTTCGGGAAGATGAGCGCGTGCGCGGGGCCCTGCATGATCCGCTGCCGCGCCAGCTCCGGCCCGTCGCGGCGCTCGAGCGCGGCTACGAAGTCCGCGACCACCGGGCCCGACGCCCCGCCGAACCACTCGAACGGGCCCTGGTAGCCGGGGGACCAGTCGATCTCGATGTGGCCGTGGCCCCAGTCGCGCACCACCGCCTTGATGGCCTTCTCGTCGCCGACCACCCGCTGGTACTGCATGCGCACCGTCTTGAAGAGCGCGAGGTGCACGAAGCCCAGGTGATAGCCGTCGCTGTCGTTCTCGGGCAGCGTCTTCCAGTTGGCCGCGCAGCGATGCTTCACCCAGCCCGCGGTCAGCTCGATCTCCCCCGTGGGGGAGAGATCGCACGAGCGGTCGATCAGCCGGGTCGCGGCCCCCAGGTGCTCGAGGAGCGTGATGCCGGAGGCCGCGAACGACGCGAAGACGAAGCCCCGGTAGCTCGACACGCGCGCGGCCGGCTCGAGGCCGTACTCGCTCCGGTCCAGCGCGGCGTAGCCGCCCGGGTAGGGCACGCCGGTGAGCGCGCCGTCGACATCGTACGTCCAGCCGTGATAGGGGCAGGCGAACGTGCGGGCATGGCCGCGCTCGGCCGGGCAGAGCATGGTGCCGCGGTGCCGGCAGCGGTTGACGAAGACCGAGACCTGCCCCGCGCGGCCGCGGACCATGATGACCGGCTGGGCCCCGATGCGGCGGGTGACGTAGTCGCCCGGGCGCGGGATCTCGCTGGCGTGGCCGACGAAGACCCACCCGCGGTGAAAGATCCGCTCCATCTCGTCGGCGAAGATGCGCGGGTCGGTGTAGAGCGAGGCGTGGATGCGATCGTCCTGCACCAGCGCCTTGTAGTCGATGCGGGCGCGGGGCTCGCCGTCAGGCGTAGACATCCTCGTCCACCTGGCCCGGGGCGGGGTACGGGGCGGCCAGCGCGTACTGCACGCCGCTCTCGATCTCGGTCTTCACGTCCGCCTGGATGCGGTCGAAGACGGACTGCTCGGCGAGCCGCTGCTGCATGAGCCGCGTGGACAGCGTCTCGAGCGGGTCGCGGTTGGTCATCCAGTCCCGCTCCTCGTCGCGGGTGCGGTACTCCCGGTTCACGTCGCCCACGTGGTGGCCGTAGTACCGGTAGGTCTTGCACTCGAGGAAGGCGGGGCCCTCGCCGCGGCGCGCCCGCTCCACCAGACGCTTCATCGTGGCGTGCACCGCCTGCACGTCCTGGCCGTCCACGCTCTCGGCGTGCACGCCCATCGCGCGGGGGCGGGACAGAATCTCGCCGCCGATCGTCTCGGTGCCGGGGGTGTACTCGCCGTAGAGGTTGTTCTCGCAGACATAGATGACGGGCAGCTTCCAGAGCGAGGCCATGTTCATGGCCTCGTAGAGCAGGCCCTGCCCCAGCGCGCCGTCGCCGAAGAAGCACACCGCGACCTGGCCGCTCTTGCGCATCTTGGCCGAGAGCGCGGCGCCGGTGGCGAGGCCGGCGGAGCCGCCCACGATCGCGTTGGCGCCGAGGTTCCCGGTCTCGGGATCCGCGATGTGCATCGAGCCGCCCTTGCCCCGGCAGTAGCCCGCCTCCTTGCCCAGCAGCTCGGCGAACATCCGGCTCACCGAGGCGCCCTTGGCCAGGCAGTGGCCGTGGCCGCGGTGCGTGCTGGTGATGTAGTCGTCGCGCTTGAGCGCCTCGCAGACCCCGACCGCGACCGCTTCCTCGCCGACGTACAGGTGGGCCAGGCCGGGCATCTTCGCGCCCTTGTAGAGCTCGTTCACCTGCTCCTCGAAGGCGCGGATCTTGGCCATCTGACGGTACATGTGGAGGTGCTGCTCCAGGTCCATCCGCGGCTCGGTCATCTGCGTCGCCATGGTCGGCCCTCCCTTGGGCGGCTGCTCTGTGGCGGGAGTATACATTGGCCGGCCCGGCGCGCGGAGGCTGTGTTACCGTCGCCGCGACCGTCGGCCCGCTCAGACTTCCCCGAGGAGGGCACAATCCATGAGCTTCATCGTGGCCATCATCATCGGCGGGATCATCGGATGGCTTGGCAGCCTCATCATGAAGACCAACGCCCAGATGGGGCTGATCGCGAACATCGTCGTCGGCATCGTGGGCTCCGTCCTGGGGCACTGGGTGGCGGGGGCGTTCGGCATCGCCGCGATCGGCTCTGTCGGCAGCTTCATCGTCTCGCTGCTCGGGGCGGTGATCCTGATCGCGATCCTGCGGGCGATGGGCTTCTTCCGCTGAGCCCGGAGCGTGGCGGCGTCTCCGCCTGACCCCGCCCGGGCGCCCGGTCTCTCCAAGTCCCGCGTCATGGCGGGACTGCAGTGCCACAGACTGCTCTGGTGGACGGCGCACGAGCCGGCCGCGGCCGAGCTCGACGTGGACGACGCGCTTCAGGCCGTCTACGACCAGGGCCACCGGGTGGGCGCCCTGGCCCGGACCTACGTGCCGGGGGGCGTGCTCGTGGACCTCCCGCACAACGCCTACGAGCAGCGGCTCGAGGACACCCGGCGTGCCCTCGCCCAGGGCGCCCCCGCGGTCTACGAGGCCGCCTTCCGCGCCGACGGTGTCTTCGTCTCGGTGGATATCCTGGAGCGCGTGGAGGGCGGCTTCCGCCTGATCGAGGTCAAGTCCACCACGAGCGTGAAGGCGCAGCACCTGCCCGACGTGGCGGTCCAGACCCACGTGCTGCGCCGGAGCGGCATCGACGTCGTCCGCATGGAGGTCATGCACCTCAACCGTGCCTGCGCGTACCCCGACCTGAGCAATCTCTTCACGCGGGCCGACGTCACCGAGCTGGTCGAGGCGCGCCTGGCCGCGGTCCCCGGCGAGGTCGTGGCGATGACCGCCATGCTCGCGGGCCCCCTGCCGTACGTGGCCACCGGCCCGCACTGCTCGTCGCCCTACGAGTGCCCGTTCACCGAGCGCTGCTGGCCGGTGCTGCCGCCGCATCACGTGAGCACGCTCTACGCGATGCGACGGCGCGCGTTCGAGCTGGACGAGCTCGGCTACCGCACCATCTTCGATCTGCCCGAGGATTTCGCCCTCGGGGCCGCCGCCGACCGGCAGCGCCGGGCGGTGCAGGCCGGGCGGATGATCGTCGAGCCGACCCTGTCCGCCGCGCTCGCCCCGTTCACGCCTCCGGTGGCCTTCCTCGACTTCGAGACGGTCGGCCTGGCCATTCCGGTGTGGAGCGGCTGCCACCCCTACGACCAGGTGCCGGTGCAGTTCAGCGCGCAGGTGCCGGACGGACGCGGCGCCCTGCAGGCCCACGATTGGCTCGCGGAGGGGCCCGGCGACCCGCGCCCGGCGCTGGCCGCGCGCCTGCTCGCCGCGTGCGAGGGCGCCCACCCCATCGTGGCGTACAACGCGCGCTTCGAGCGCGACCGGATCCGGGAGCTCGCGGCGGCGCTGCCGGGCCTGGCCGCGCCGCTCGAGGCCCTCGCCGCGCGCCTGGTGGACCTGTTGCCGGTGGTGCGCAATCACGTTTATCATCCGGACTTCGGCGGCGCCTTCTCGCTCAAGCGCGTGCTGCCCGCGCTGGTGCCCGAGATGAGCTATCGTGGGCTCGCGATCGCCGAGGGTGAGACCGCGAGCCTCGAGCTGGGGCGCCTGCTCTTCCACGGGGACGAGATGGAGCCGGGGGAGCGGGCACGGCTGCGCGCGGATCTGCTCGCGTACTGCCATCAGGACACGTGGGGGCTGGTCAGGCTGCTGGAGCGGCTGCGCGGCCTGGCGGAGGGCGCATGACCGGACCGATCGACGTGCACACGCACATCTTCGCGAGCGGCTGGCCGGACTTCGCGGCGCGCCACGGCGGCGACCGCTGGCCGCGGCTCGAGGGCGACCCGGCCACCGGGTGCAAGCTCTACCTGGGCGCGACGTTCAACCGCAACCTCACGCCGCACGCCTTCGACCCCGCGCGCCGCCTCGAGCAGATGGACCGGACCGGCGTGGATCGCCAGCTCCTCTCCCCCGCCCCGCCGACCTTCTGCTACTGGGCGCCCGGCCCCGCGGCGGCCGAGTGGTGCCGGATGCAGAACGACGCGATCGCGGAGCTGGTCGGCCGGAGCCCCGCGCGCTTCCTCGGCGCGGGCGGGCTGCCGCTGCAGGCGCCCGACCTGGCCGTGAAGGAGCTGGAGCGCGTGACCACCGTGCTGCGCTTTCCCGCGGTCGAGATCGGCGCCAACGTCGGCGGCAACGATCTCGACGACCCGAGCCTGGCCCCGGTGTGGGACGCGGCGGCCGCGCTCGGCGTCGCGATCTTCGTCCACCCGCAAGCGCCGATCCTGGGCGATCCGCGCTTCCGCAAGAACAACCTGACGCAGGTCGCCGGCTTCCCCCTCGAGACCGCGCTCGCCATGACGCGGGTGATCTTCGGCGGCGTGCTCGACCGCTGGCCCACCGTGCGCTGGTGCTTCGCCCACGGCGGCGGCGCCTTCGCCTACATCCTGCCGCGGCTCGATCAGGGCTGGAGCGCGATCCCCGACGCGAAGCAGGCGCTGGGCCAGCCGCCGAGCGCCTACGCGCGGCGGGTCTGGGTGGACTCGCTGACCCTCTCGCCCAAGGTGCTGGCGTTCGCGCTCGACACCTTCGGGCCCGAGCGCATCGTGCTCGGGAGCGACTACCCGTTCAAGATGGGCGTGGACGATCCGGTGAGCGCGCTGGACGCGCTCGCGCTCGACGCGGCCACGCGGCAGCGGCTCACCGTGGACAATGCCCGGCAGTTCCTCGCCCTACCATGAGGACATCATGAACTTCGGGACCTTCCTGCTGATGCAGTCGCCGTCCGCCCGGTCGTCCAAGGAGATCTACGCGCGCGCGGTCGAGATGGCCCTGGCCGCCGAGCGCCTGAACTTCAACAACATCTGGCTCGCCGAGCACCACTTCTCGACCTACGGCTACCTCTCCCGCCCGGTGCAGCTCGCCACCTACCTGGCGGGACGCACCACCCGCATCCGGGTGGGCACCGCGGTCATCGTGGTGCCGCTCCACCACCCCCTGGTGGTCGCGGAGGAGATCGCCACGCTCTCGCTCCTCGCCCCGGGACGGCTCGACATCGGCCTCGGCCGCGGCTACCAGCACTACGAGTTCGAGCGCTTCGGGCTCGAGCTCGAGAGCGGGCGCGCCCGGTGGGAGGAGTCGGTGGACGTCATCCTGAAGGCGCTCGCGGGCGGGCGGTTCAGCTACGAGGGCAAGCTCTACCGGATTCCCGAGACCACGATCTTCCCGCAGATGGAAGGGCCGCGGCCGCCGATCTGGATCACCGCGCAGAGCCCGGACTCCGTCGAGGGCGCGGTGCGCCGCGGCTTCAACGTGCTCACCGGCGGGTTCGGCGTCCCGGTCGAGCGCATGGCCGAGTTCCGGAAGCTGTTCGACCGCGTGGTGTCCGAGGTGAAGCCGCCGCAGCCGCTCCACGTGGGCGTGCAGCGCGCGGTCTACGTGACGAGGAGCGAATCGGACGCCCGCGCCGCCGCCGAGGAGGCGCGGTGGAACATGCGCGTGACGCTCAGCCTCCGGAATCACTACGAGCGCGTCGAGGACGGCCGCGCGATCCCGGTGCCCGCCCCGAAGGAGCCCGACGTGGACGATCTGCTCGACCGCTACCTGGTCATCGGCACGCCCGAGACCTGCATCCGCCAGATCGAGCGCCTGCGCCGGGACGTCGGCATCACCCACTTCAACTGCAGCTTCTGGTTCGGCGACCTCGACCAGGCGCGCGTGCTGCGCTCCATGGAGCTCTTCGCCGGCGAGGTGATGCCCGCCTTCGCGTAGCGCGGGACCCCTCACCCCGGCCCTCTCCCCAGAGGGGAGAGGGAGTCGGCAGAGAACCCTCTCCCCTCTGGGGAGAGGGCAGGGTGAGGGGTCGAGTGGTGAGGGGCGGGGTGCCGGGGCCTGTGCTATCCTCCCCGGCGCATGACAGACCGGGGCTCGCGCCACGAATGGCCGGGCGCGTCATTGGCGCGCGTGCCGTACTGGGTCTACCAGGACGAGGAGAACTACCGCGCCGAGCTGCGCCGCATCTTCGAGGGCCCGGTCTGGAACTACCTCTGCCTCGCCTCCGACCTCCCGAAGCCGGGTGACTATCGGACGAGCTTCCTCGGCGAGATGCCGGTCATCGCGGTGCGGGGCGCGCAGGGCGAAGTCCACGCCTTCGAGAACCGCTGCGCCCACCGCGGCGCGCTGATCGCGCTGGACGACAGTGGCTCCACCGGCAGCCACTTCCAGTGCGTGTACCACGCGTGGACCTACGATCTCACCGGCGGCCTGGTCGGCATCGCGTTCGAGAAGGGCAGCAACGGCAAGGGCGGCATGCCCGCGTCCTTCTGCAAGGCGGACCACGGGCCGCGCCGGCTGCGGACCACCGTGCTGGCCGGGCTCGTCTTCGCGACGCTGTCGCCCGACACGCCGCCCATCGAGGAGTACCTGGGCGCCGAGGTGCTGGGCCGGCTCCAGCGCGTGCTGCACAAGGAAGCGCGGGTGATGGGTCGCTTCACCCAGGCCCTGCCCAACAACTGGAAGCTCTACGTGGAGAACGTGAAGGACACCTACCACGCGAGCCTGCTCCACACCTTCTTCGGGACGTTCAGAATCACTCGGCTCACCCAGGGTGGTGGGATTCTGGTGAGCCCCGACGGCGGCCATCACGCCAGCTATACCATCCAGCGCGCGGACGACGCCCACAGCACCGCCTATCGCGACCAGGGCATCCGCTCCGAGCACCAGAACTACCGCCTGGCCGATCCGAGCCTGCTGGACGCGGTCAACGAGTTCGGCGACGACATCCAGCTCCAGATCCTGACCGTCTTCCCGAACTTCGTCCTCCAGCAGATCCACAACTCCCTCGCGGTGCGGCAGGTGTTGCCCCGCGGGCCGGGTGCGATGGAGCTGCACTGGACCTATCTCGGCTTCGCCGACGACGACGCGGACATGCAGCGCCGCCGCATGAAGCAGTCGAACCTGGTCGGGCCCGCGGGCTACGTCTCGATGGAGGACGGCTGCGTGGGCGGCTTCGTGCAGCGCGGGGTCGCGGCGGCGGGCGACGAGGTCTCGGTCGTCAACATGGGCGGCGAGGGCGCCGAGTCGCAGGAGACGCGCGCCACCGAGGCGTCGGTGCGCGGCTTCTGGAAGGCGTACCGGCGGTACATGGCCGACTAGCATGCTGGCCGAGCGCGTCTCCCAGCTCAACGCGGAGTACGCGCGGGCCATCGACGACGACCGCCTCGAGAGCTGGCCGGACTTCTTCACCGACCCCTGCGTCTACAAGATCACCTCGGCGGACAACTACCGGCGCGGCCTGCCCGCCGGCCTCGTCTACGCCGACTCCCGCGGCATGCTGAAGGACCGCGTCACCGCCCTGCGCGAGGCCAACATCTACGAGCGGCAGGCCTACCGGCACCTGGTCGGCCTCCCCGCCATCCGCGCGGGCGCCGGCGGCGCGGTCCACGCGGAGACACCGTTCCTGGTGGTGCGCGTGATGCGCGACGGCAGCATGGCCCTCTTCGCCACCGGCCGCTACGTGGATACCATGGTGGACGAGGGCGGGGCCCTGCGCTTCCGCGAGCGGCTCGTGGTCTGCGATAGCAGCCGCGTGGACACGCTGCTCGCGATTCCCCTCTAGCCCTCGAGCCCGGGAGAGAACGCATGCCCACGCCGCTCCGCGCCCTGATGCAGGGCCCGCTGCCCGTCACCGCGCCCCTCGTGCTGAACCCGCTGATGGCCCGCATGGTCGAGGCGGCCGGCTTTCCCGCCGGCTACCTGGGCGGGGGCGCCACCGGGTATCAGAAGGTGGCCCTCGAGGCGAATCTCAACCTCACCGAGATGTGCCAGGCCGCCCTCGACATCGGCGCGGTCTCGCGCCTGCCGCTCATCCTGGACGGGGCCTGCGGCTACGGCGACCCGATGCACATGCACCGCACCATCGGCATGAGCGAGGCGGCCGGCTTCGCGGGCATCGAGATCGAGGACCAGCTCGTGCCGAAGCGCGCGCACCACCACATCGGCATCGAGCACATGATCCCGGTGGAGCTGATGGCGGCCAAGGTGGCGACCGCGGTGGCGGCGCGGCGCAACCCGGACTTCCTCGTCATCGGGCGCACCAACGCGGTGCGCGCCAGCACGATGGACGACGCGCTCCGTCGCGGCGAGGCTTATCGCAAGGCGGGCGCCGACGTGCTGCTACTCTCGATGGCGAACACGTCCGAGCAGCTCCGGCTCATCGGCGAGCGGCTCGGCGGCCCGCTCATGTATCTGGCGGGGCGCGGCGGTCTCGCCGGCCTCGGCATGTCGCTCACGGATCTCGGCGCGCTCGGCTTCCGCATCGTCGCGGATCCGTCCACGCCGCTGCTCGCCGCGTTCGCGGCGTGGAAGAAGGTCTACGCGGATCTGGCCGCCGGCTTCGGGGCGGGCCAGGCGAAGGCCGACTGGGGCCCGCTCGAGCACGAGATGCTGGGCGTGATCGACCTCGAGAAACTGCTCGCCGTGGAGCGCCGAACCGTGGAAAAGGGGTAGAAGAATTACCCTACAGAAACAGGTAGTTAGGGAGATATGGGTGGAGCTATGCACAGACCTATCCACAACTGTGGATAGTCGCGTGCCCACCTTGGGCCCTGATTTACCCCTTGGCCAGCTTCTCGACTTGTCGCCGCGAGAGGCTGGACAGCCGCGACAGCAGCGCGTTGACCTTTCGTTCGGACACCTGGTCCGCGAGGATCAGCTTCTTCGACTTCGTGCGGGTCGCGAGATACGCAACCCAGTCATCGAGGTCCGGCGTGCCGCGCCACGCGATGGTGAGGCCGCTCAGCCGAAGCTTCCGACGCCCTTCCACCTTCGCCAGCGGCTTGCGACTCGCCTGCATGGATGAGGAGCCTAGTGAAGTCGGTGGTGATGTGTCAAGACGATGACAAAGAAAGTTTTGTGAATAGCTGTGGATAAACCTCTATCATCCTGACTTCAAGGAGGAGACCGCGATGAGACTCAAGGACAAAGTGGCCATCGTCACCGGCGCCGCGCATGGAATGGGCGAGAGCGAGGCGGTGATCTTCGCGCGCGAGGGCGCGAGCGTCATCGTCGCGGACGTGGACGCCGACGGGCAGAAGGTCGCGGCGAACATCACCGGCGCGGGCGGCCGCGCGCAGTTCGTGAAACTCGACGTCGCGAGCGAGGCGGACTGGGAAGCCGCGATCAAGGCCACCGTGGCCGCGTACGGGCGGCTCGACATCCTCGTCAACAACGCGGGGATCAGCGGCACGCACGATCCCGACTACGAGAGCACCGCCGCGTGGGACCGCCTGATGAACATCAACGCCAAGGGCGTCTTCCTCGGCATGAAGCACGCGGTCCCGGTCATGCGGAAGAGCGGCGGCGGGTCCATCGTGAACATCTCGTCGATCTCCGGGTTCGTGGGGCAGGACAAGATCCACATGGGCTACAACGCCTCCAAGGGCGCGGTGCGCATCATGACCAAGTCGGGCGCGGTGCAGTACGGGAAGGACGGCATCCGGGTGAACTCGGTGCACCCGGGCTTTCTTCCCCCGATGCGGACCTCCAAGGGCTCGGCCGACCCGGTCTGGCGGAAGCCGCTGCTCGACGCCGTCCCCCTGAGGCGCGAGGGCCGGATCGAGGAGGTGGCCCACGCGGTCCTGTTTCTGGCCTCCGACGAGGCCTCGTACATCTCCGGGACCGAGCTGGTGGTGGACGGGGGCTTTCTCGCCGTCTGATGGCCACCCGGCGGATCCAGGGCTTCTGCGCGCTCTGCCGCTCCCGGTGCGGCTGCGTCTCGGTGGTGGAGGACGGGCGGCTCGTCGCGGTCGAGCCTGATCCCTCGCACCCCACCGGCGCCAGCCTCTGCGTGAAGGGCCGCGCCGCCCCGGAGCTGGTCTACGCGGAGGACCGGCTGCTCTACCCGATGCGCCGCACGCGGCCCAAGTCGGACCCGGACGCGGGCTGGGAGCGCATCAGCTGGGACGCCGCGCTCGATTGGACCGCGGCGAAGATGCGCGAGGTCGCGCGGCGGCACGGGCCGGAGGGCGTGGCCTTCGGCTGCACGACCCCGGCGGGAACCGCGGTCTCCGACGGCTTCCTCTGGATCCTCCGGCTGATTCGCGCCTTCGGCAGCCCGAACCTGGTCTGGGGCGAGGAGCTGTGCGCCTGGCACCGGGACTTCGTCACCCCGTTCACGTTCGGGGTGGACATCGGCACCCCCGACTTCGATCGCACCGGCTGTCTCCTGCTCTGGGGGCACAACCCGTCGGCCACCTATCTGGCCCAGGCCACCGCCGTCTCCGAGATGACGGCGCGCGGGGCGGCGCTGATCGTGGTGGACCCGCGCCACGCGGGGGCGGCGGCCCGCGCGGATCAGTGGCTGCGCGTGCGCCCCGGGACCGACGGCGCGCTCGCGCTGGGGCTGGCCGCGGTCATGATCGCGGAGGGCTGGTACGACCGCGACTTCATCCGCGACTGGTCGAACGGAGCGTTCCTGGTGCGCGCCGACAACGGCCGCCTCCTCAGCGCGGCCGATCTCTCCGCGGTGGGCAGCCCCGGACACTATGTTGCGTGGGATCGCGCCGCTCTTCGCCCGGTGGCGTACGATCCGGCCACCGCCGACTACATCGAGCCGATCGGCGACCCGCAGCTCGACGGGACCGTGCGGTGCATGACGCGCTCCGGCCCCGTCACGTGCGTGCCCGCATTCGAGACCTACGCCGCGCTCTGCCGCGAGTACTCGCCCGAGCGCGTGGAGCAGATCACCGGCGTCCCGGCGGCCCAGATCGTCGAGACCGCGCGCCTGCTGTGGGAGCGGCGCCCGGTCTCCTACTTCCACTGGACGGGGCTCGAGCAGCACACCAACGCGAGCCAGACCGTGCGCGCGCTCTCGCTCCTCTACGCGCTCACCGGGTGCTTCGACGCGCCCGGCGGCAACGTGCGGCCGAGCCGCCCGGCGGTCAACGACCTGGCCCCGCTCGCGCTGCTTCCGGAGCGGCAGCGCGCGAAGGCGCTCGGCCTGGCCGGGCGGCCCCTCGGGCCCGCCCGCCAGGGGTGGCCCGTCTCGGCCGACACCTATCGCGCGATGCTCCACGGCGCGCCCTACCCGGTGCGCGGGATGGTCGGCTTCGGCACCAACCTGCTGCTCTCCGCGCCGGGCGCGGCCACCGCGCGCGCCGCGCTCACGAGCCTCGACTTCCTCGTCTACGCCGATCTCTTCCTGACGCCCACCGCCGCGCTCGCCGACGTGGTGCTGCCGGTGTCCACCGCGTGGGAGCGCGAGGGGCTGCGGGTGGGCTTCGGGCCCACGCAGGACGGCGAGCAGCACGTGCAGCTCCGGCCTGCGGTGGTGGAGCCGAGGGGCGAGGCGCGCTCGGACATCTGGATCGTCTGCGAGCTGGCCCGCCGCCTGGGCCTGGGCGAGCGCTTCTGGGAGGGCGACGAGGACGCGGGCCACCGCTTCATGCTCGAGCCGACCGGTGTCACTCTCGAGCAGCTCCGCGACAACCCAGGCGGCGTGCGCACCACCGTCGAGCCGCGCTTCAAGCGCTACGCGGCCCGCGGCGCCAACGGCCCGGTCGGCTTCGCCACGCCGAGCCGCCGCGTGGAGATCTTCTCCGCGCAGCTCCAGCAGTGCGGCCAGGCGCCGCTGCCCGAGTTCGTCGAGCCCGCCGCGAGCCCGGTCAGCCGCCCCGACCTCGCCGCCCGGTTCCCGCTGCAGCTCACCACCGCCAAGGTCGTGCAGTTCTGCCACAGCCAGCACCGGAGCCTGGCGCGCCTGCGGCGGCACAGCCCCGACCCGCAGGTCGAGCTGCATCCGGACGCGGCCCTGGCCCGCGGCATCGCGGGCGACGACTGGGTGCTGATCGAGACGCCGCGCGCCACCATGCGGGCGCGGGCGCGCCTCAATCCGAGCCTCGCGCCCGACGTGGTCTGCGCGCAGTTCGGCTGGTGGCAGCCGTGCGAGCCCCTCCAGCTCGGGGGCTACCCGGCGGAGGGCGCGGCCAGCGCCAACTACAACAACCTGATCGATCCCGACTCCGCCGATCCGATCAGCGGGACGGTCGCGCTGCGGTCCTACGTGTGCCAGGTCCGCCGGGGAGAGCCGTGAGCACCACCGCGCAAGCCATCGCCGCGTTCTGGACCGCGGCCCGCTGCCGGACCGCGCCGCCTGCCGAGTGGACGAGCCGGCTGAGCCGCGAGGAGGCCTATCGGGTGCAGCTCGGCGTGCTCGCGCGCCACGTGGCCGCGGGCGAGCGGCAGGCCGGCTGGAAGGTCGGCCTCACCTCGAAGGCGATGCAGATCCAGCAGAAGGTGCACGAGCCGGTACTGGGCTTCCTGCTCGCCAGCGGCGAGCGGCCGAGCGGCACGCGCTTTCAGTTCGCGGACCTGATCAATCCCGGCTTCGAGAACGAGCTCTGCCTCACGGTGGGCCGCACCCTGCGCGGGCCCGGCGTCACCGACGACCAGGCGCAGGCCGCGCTGAGCGCGATGGCGCCGGCCTTCGAGATCATCGAGAAGCGCGGCGACTTCGCGGCCGACCTGAACGTGAGCCTGGCCGACAACGCCCAGCAGCGCGCCTACGTGACCGGCGCGGCGGTGCCCGTGCCCGCGGGCTTCGACCTCGCCACGGTGGCGCTGGAGCTGTCCGTGAACGGGGGCGCCCCCGACCGGGCCACCGGCGCCGAGGTGCTGGGCACGCCCGCGGCTTCCATCGCGTGGCTCGCCAACAAGCTCGCCGAGCTCGGCCTGGCGCTCGAAGCCGGCATGAAGGTGATGTCGGGCTCGTTCACCCGCCAGTACCCCATCGCCCGCGGCGACCGCATCGCGGCCACCTTCACCCCCCTCGGCCCCGTCACCGCCTCGTTCTGAGGGGTCAGGTCTTGAATTACGACATTTCCGCCGCGCGGCGCCAGAAGGCCGCACGCGAGGAAATGTCGTAATTCAAGACCTGACCCCGTTACGGGACCCGACCGAGTCGCCGCGCGCAGAAATGTCGGAATGTAAGACCTGACCCCATCAGGGGACGAGGACGACCTTGCCGTGGTGGCCGGCTTCCATCACCACCTCGTGGCTGCGCGCGGCCTGCGCGAGCGGCAGCTCCTGGGCGATGACCGGGCGGAGCGAGCCGTTGCGGAGCCCCTCCACGAGCGCGGCGTGGATGCCCGCGAGCTGGGCCGGGGTGGCGTGGTTGAGGGCCATGCCGAGGATCGCCGCGTCCTTGTTCATGGCGATGCGCGCGTTGATCTCGGTGTTGCCGCGATTGCCGATGACCACGATGCGCCCCCGCAGCGCGATGGCGCCCAGATCCTTCTGGAGATTCACGTTCGCCAGCATCTCCATGATGATGTCGGGACCGCGCCCGCCGGTCAGCTTGGCGCACTCCTCGAGATAGCCCGGCGCGCTGTGGTCGAGCACGTGGTGCGCGCCCTGCTCGGCGACCAGGCGCCGCCCCTTCTCGGTGCTCGCGGTCCCGATGACGGTGAGGCCGCGCGCCCGCGCGAGCTGCACCGCGCCGATCCCGACGCCGCCGCTCGCGCCGTGCACCAGCACCGTCTCGCCCGCCTCGCCGTGGGCGCGGTTGAAGAGCGCGTGGTATGCGGTCGCGTAGGGCACGTTCACGGCCGCGCCCTGCGCGAAGGTGGCGTTGGCGGCGAGCGGGTGCACCTGGGTCTGCTCGCACACCGCGTACTCGGCGTACGCGCCGGTGGCCGTCCCGCCCACGTAGACGCGGTCGCCCTTCTTCACCGCGGTCACGCCCGAGCCCACCGCGTCGACGACGCCCGCCGCGTCGCTGCCCGGGGTGTAGGGCAGCTTGGGTCCGCGGTTGTCCGTGTTGCTCCGCAGGTAGGTGTCCACCGGATTGATGCCGACGGCGTGGTTGCGCACCAGCACCTGGTTGGGTCCCGGCTGGGGCGCGGGAATCTCCTCGAGCTTCAGGACCGCCGGACCACCGTACTCGGAGACGCGGATCGCTTTCATGGATGGGCTCCTTTCGGCCCCAGAGTCTACCTCATCAGGACGCCGGCGGGTCCGGCGTTCCCATCCAGAACGGCGAGGTCTTGCCGATCCGCTCGAGGTACGCGCGCCGCTCGGCGGCGCGGCGGGGATACCACGACGAGAGATAGTCGCCGTCCAGCATGTGCCGGCGGCTCTCGGTGCCGAAGAACCCGGCCAGCTCGGCCAGGCTGATGAAGCCTTGCTCGGACCGCGGCTCGAACTGGCTCCAGCGGCGCGCGTGCTCTTCCGACCGGAAGAGGTTCATGCCGGTTCAGAGGTAGTACGGTCGGCCGCGCGACGGGCCGAACCCGAAGGCGAGATGGCCGACGACCTCGGGCGGATCCACCCAGGTGATGCGCCCGCCGCGCATCTCCACCGTGACCGGATCGCCGCAGTCGAGGCACGGCGCGTCCACCCGGACGGTCTCGCCGGGGAACAGCCACGTCGCGGAGGTGGCCTCGAACCCGCACTGCGCGAACCAGCGCTGCTCACCGCGCACCGTGATCCGGTACTGGGTGGGCAGGTTGTTGAGCGGCGGGAACGAGGCGATGTAGTCGGTCTCGGGATGGAGCCAGCCGATCGGGTACGCCTGCATGACGTCGCGCAGCAGGCTCCGGCCCTCCTCGGCGGCCAGGCCGAGGGCGCGCGCCAGCTCCGCGTGGTGGGGCGCCCGGCCGGTGTCCACGAGGCTCCGCATGATGCGCTGGAAGGCCTGGTCGATCAGGCGCGTATCAGGCATGAGGTTCTCCCTTGGGATCGGGCAGGACGGCGATGGCCGAGATCTCGATGAGCGCGCCCTCGCGCAGGAGGCCGGCCACGATGACGCCGGTCGCGGTCGGGAAGCGGCCCTTGAAGAACTCGCGGCGGACATCGGCGGTCTTGCCGTAGTTCTCGGTGGTGGTGACGTACTCGGTGGTCTGCACGATGTGCTCGAAGCCGCCGCCTGTCGCGGCCAGGAGCCTGGCGAACTTCTCGAAGATGTAGCGCGTCTGGGCCGCGATGTCGCCGGGCCCGACGATCTTGCCGCTCTCGTCCCCCGCGGTCATGCCCGAGATGAAGAGCAGGTTGCCCGCGCGGACCGCGGGCGAGAACGTGTAGCGGGCCGGCCAGGGGCTCGGCCCGGTGATCACCTCGTAGGCTGGCATCGCATTCTCCTCGGAGTTGGGCTTGGGCTCGGGCGCGGGCCCACCCTCATGAGTAGTCATCGCCCCCGCAGCAGGAACCGCTGGATCTTGCCGGTCTCGGTCTTCGGGAGCTGATCGAGGAACTCGATCTCCCGGGGGTACTGGTGCCGGCCCAGCTGCGTCTTCACCACGTCCACGATCTCGGCCTCGAGCCCGGTCTGCGCCGCGCGGCCCGGCTTGAGGACGACGTAGGCCTTCACGATGTGGCCCCGCAGCGCGTCGGGCTTGCCCACCACCGCGGCCTCGGCCACCGCCGGGTGCTTGAGGATCGCGCTCTCGACCTCGAAGGGGCCGATGCGGTAGCCCGCGCTCTTGATCACGTCGTCGGCGCGGCCCTCGAACCAGAAGTAGCCCTCCCCGTCGCGCCGCGCCAGATCCCCGCAGGTCATCCACTCGCCGCGGTACATCGCGCGGTCCCGGTCCTCGTCGCCCCAGTAGCCGAGGGAGTAGTAGCCCGCCGGGTGCGGCTTCATCCCGACGTGGCCGACCACGTCCGGGCCCACCTCGCGGCCGGCGTCGTCGACCACCGCGATCTCGCAGCCCGGCAGCGGCAGCCCCATCGAGCCCGGCTTGACCGCCATCTCGATGGTGGCGAAGTTGCCGATCGGCAGGCCGAACTCGCTCGAGCCGTACTGGTCGCGGACGGTGACACCCCAGTGCTCCCGGAAGAAGCGGACCACCTCCGCGTTGAGGGGCTCGCCGCAGCTGCTCGCGCTGCGCACCCGCAGCGTCCCGCCGCCCGCCGCGACCGCGCCGAGGGCCATCACCCCGCGCAGCAGCGTCGGCGTCGTCGCGAGGTTGGTCACGCCCAGCTCGCGCACCCGCGCGACGCAGAACTCGGGCGTCGGCGCGGCCTCGTGCGAGAGCACCGGCACCCCCAGGGCGAGCGCGCCCATGTAGCAGACCAGCCCGTAGCCCCAGCCGGGATCGCCGGTCGGCCAGAAGACGTCGTCGCTCAGCAGATCCGCTCCGTGGACGAGGTGGGGATGGATCGCCACGAGGAAGTTCGCCGCGATCTTCACGCCCTTGGGCGGCCCGGTCGAGCCCGAGGTGTAGAGCAGCACCGCGGGATCGTCTCCACGGACGTCGACCGATCGGGCCACGTCGGGCGGCCCGTCCATCACGCGCCAGAAGTCCACGTCGCCTCCGGTGCCGGCTGCGCCGCCGGCCACCGTGACGACCGTGACCCCGTCCGGCAGGGGCGCGGGGAGCCGCCCACGCTGCTCCCACTGCGTGACCAGCACCCGTGCCCCGCTGTGGCGCACCCGGAACTCGACCGCGTCGGGCCCGAAGCCGGTGAAGATCGGCACGTAGACCGCGCCCACCTTCCACGTCCCGATCATGGCGATCAGCATCTCGGGAATGCGCGGCATGAAGCCCGCGACCCGGTCGCCGGGGCCGACGCCCAGCTCCCGCAGCGCGTTCGCGAACCGGGCGGTCAGCCGCGCGAGCTCGTCGAACGTGTAGGTCCGCGCCTCTCCGCCCTTGCCGAACCACCGCAGCGCGACGCGGCCGGAGGCGGCGTGGCGGTCCACGATCGCCCGGCCGAGATTCACCGGCGCGCCCGGCGGGAGGCCCATGGCGCGGGCGCTCTCCTCCCAGCGGAAGGCCTGGCACGCGTCGCGATGGCTCGGGCGGCTCATGGTCCGGGGTGCGGCCGAGGATACCGCACTTGCGCGAAGCCGGCGGACGGGATACACCAGTGGGCGAACGGCACCCCGAGACCAGGAGAGACCGCCCATGAGCGAGACCGTGACGAGCCAGGCCGAGACGCTGCTGATGGAGAAGGACGGGCCGATCGGCTGGATCACCTTCAATCAGCCGCACAAGCGCAACGCGGTGAGCCAGGAGATGTGGCAGCGCATGCCCGAGTACGTGCGCGACCTTTCCGGGGACCCCGCGATCCGGGTGGTGATCCTGCGCGGGGCGGGCGAGACCGCCTTCGTCGCCGGGGCCGACATCTCCCAGTTCAAGGACCGCCGCCGCAACGCGGCCGACGAGGAGGAGTACCGGCGCATCTCGGCGGCCGGATCGGAGTCGCTGGCCACGCTCGGCAAGCCCCTGCTCGCCATGATCCACGGCTTCTGCATCGGCGGCGGGGTCGGCATCGCGATCACGTGCGACATGCGCATCGCGGCCGACGACGCCCGCTTCGGCATCCCGGCCGCGCGCCTGGGCCTTGGCTATCACTACAAGGGTATGGAAAAGCTGATGCACCTGATCGGCCCCGCGTACACGAAGGAGCTGTTCTTCACCGCGCGCACCGACTTCAGCGCCCAGGACGCGCTGCGCATGGGGCTGGTGAACCAGGTAGTGCCGAAGGCGGACCTCGAGCGCTTCACCCGGGACTACGCGCTGACCATGGCGCGCAACGCCCCGCTCACCCTGCGCTCGGCCAAGGCCACGGTGGAGCAGCTCCTGAAGCCGTCGGCCGACCGCGACCTGGCCATGCTGGACCGGCTGATCACCGACTGCTTCAACAGCCAGGACTACCAGGAGGGCGTGAAGGCCTTCTCGGAGAAGCGCCGGCCGCAGTTCCAGGGCCGCTGACCGGACCCGGCCGCCATGCTCGTCGAGGCGAAGCTCGCCCAGCTCGGCCTGACCCTGCCCGATCTCGATCAGCACTACCGCGGCAACGCCTCCGGGGCGCGGTTCATCTCGCACCTGGCGGTCGGCAACATGCTCTACCTCTCCGGCACCACGCCGGTGAAGGACGGCCGGCCGTACCTGCCCGGGATCGTCGGCGCGGACCTCTCGATCGAGCAGGGCTACGAGGCCGCGCGCTACGCCGCGATCACGAGCCTGTCCGCGGTCAAGTACGCGCTCGGCGATCTCGACCGCGTGCAGCAGGCGGTGCAGCTCATCGGCTTCGTGAACTCCGCGCCCGGCTTCGCCCAGCAGCCGCGCGTGATCAACGGCGCCACCGACCTGCTGGTCGAGCTCTACGGCGACCGCGGCAAGCCGACCCGCGCGGCCATCGGCTGCCAGGGGCTCGCCATCAACCACTCGGTGGAGGTCGTCCTCACCGTGCTCTTCACCGGCGAGGACGTGAAGCCCCCGCTCGCCCGCGACCACTACGCCTCCTAGCCGGGGTCAGGTCTTGAATTACGACATTTCGGGCGCCGCGCACTCCCCGCGACACTGCGAATGTCGTATTTCAAGACCTGACCCCATCGTGACTCCATCGTGAGTGGCGCGCCGCGGCCGCGGAGCCGCACCCTTCCTGACCTCCTGGACGAGCTGGCCGCGCGCCAGCCGGATCACGAGCTGATCGTGGGAGCCGGGGAGCGGCTCAGCTACGCGGAGACGCGCGAGCGGGCGCGGCGGCTCGCCAAGGGGCTGCGGCGGCTCGGCGTCGTCGCGGGCGATCGAGTCGCGCTGATCATGACCAACCGGCCGGAGTGGCTGCTGATCGATTTCGCGGTGACCACGCTGGGGGCGACGCTGGTGCCGATCAGCACGTGGTCGCGCCCGCGCGAGCTCGAGTACGTGCTGGCCCACTGCGGCGTCAGCACGCTCATCACGATCCCGCGGCTCGGCGCGCAGCGCTTCACGGACGCGGTGACCGAGATGGGCGGCCCGGGCTCGGCCCGCCTGCCGGACCTCCGCCGCGTGGTGGTCGCGGGCGTCGAGCGCGCGCCGGGGACGATCGCGCTGGACGACCTGGACGCCATGGGTTGCGACGTGCCCGACGCCGAGATCGACGCCGCGCAGCGAGGGGTGACGCCAGCGGACGTGGCCTGCATCCTCTACACCTCCGGCACCACCTCGACACCGAAAGGCGTGCAGCTCTGCCACGGCGGCCTCCTCGAGAACATGTGGAACATCGGTGAGCGGCAGCATCTGACCCCGGCCGACCGCATGTGGATGGGCATCTCGCTCTTCTGGAGCTTCGGCGCCAACGCGCTGGTCGCGGTGATGAGTCACGGCGGCACGCTGGTACTGCAGGAGCAGCTCGACGCCGGGGAGGCGCTGGCCCTGATCGAGCGCGAGCGCTGCACGGTGTACTACGGCACGCCGAACATCGCGCTGGCGCTCACCGAGCATCCCGACCGGGCGCGGCGCGATCTGTCATCGCTCCGCACCGGTGCCGCCATCGGCCCGCCCGCGGCCATGCAGATGGTGATGGACCTCGGCGCGCGCGAGATCTGCAACGTCTACGGGCTCACCGAGTGCTACGGCAACTGCTCGGTGACCGACGCGCACGATTCGCCCGAGGTGCGGCTCACCACGGTGGGCTTCCCCCTGCCCGGCCAGGAAGTGCGCGTGGTGGACCGCGAGAGCCGGAAGCCGCTGCCGGTGGGCGAGGTCGGCGAGATCCTGGTGCGCGGGCTGCTCACGCCGGGCTACTACCGCGATCCCGAGAAGAACGCCGAGTCCTTCGACGCCGACGGCTTCCTGCTCACCGGCGATATCGGGTTCATCGGGGAGGACGGGCGGCTGCGGTTTCGCGGGCGCATCAAGGAGATGGTCAAGACCGGCGGGATCAACGTGGCGCCGCTCGAGGTCGAGGAGGTGCTGCTGTCGGACCCGGGCGTCGAGCAAGCCTACGTCGTGGGAATCCCCGATCCCCGAAAAGAAGAGATCCTGGTCGCGGTGGTGGTGGCGAAGCCCGGCCGTGCCGCCGATCCCGCCGCCCTCCGCGCCCTCTGCCGCGACGCCCTCGCGGCCTACAAGGTCCCGCAAGAGATCCACGTCATGGCGCGAGAGCACCTGCCGCTCACGAGCACCGGCAAGGTCCAGAAGTTCAAGCTAGCCGAGCACCTCGCCGCCCAGCGCTAGGCTAGGGTCAGGTCTTACATTCCGACATTCCCGCTACGCGGGAGATCGCTCTCATCTCGGCCGCGTTCGCCGGGATGTCGTATTTCAAGACCTGACCCCGAGCGCAATGTCGGAATGTAAGACCTGACCCCTAACGAAGGCCGGCGGTGGCGAGGCGGGGGAAGACGGTGTCGCGGAAGGCCGCGATCTCGCGGACCGGCGGGGTGAAGGTCTCGAGCGGCATCAGGTAAAGGTTCTGCACGCCGAGCTTGGTCAGCTCACCGATGCGGGTGGCGCAGTCGTCGGGAGTGCCGATCAGGCCCATCGCCTCGCAGAGCTGGGCCACCACCTCGTCGGGCACGAACGACGTGGCGGCGATGGCCGCCTCCCAGTCGTGGGCGTGGGAGAGATCGGGATAGATCTTCCACACCGCGTCGGGGATCGTGAGCGGCGGCAGCTTCAGGCCCGCGGGCTCGAGCCAGTAGCCGCCCCAGCGCAGGATGCCCCAGTGCACCGACGTGGGCCGCGCCTGGCGCAGCGCCTCCGCGGTGGTCGGCAGCGCGGCGGTGCGCACCGCCCAGATGACCTCGAGATCCTCGACCTTGCGCCCCGCACGCTTGGCCCCGCGCTCGAGCAGCTCGAGCGCGCGCTGCACGATGCCGCGGTTGCTCCCCACGAGCAGCAGCACGCCGTCGGCCACCTCGCCCGCGACCTCGATGGCCTTGGGCCCCGACGCGGCCATCAGCACCGGGATGCGCCGGCCGCCCGCGTAGCCCAGGCGCCCCGCGATCTCGCCGAACCGCGCGCTCTCGCCCGCGAGCAGCGTCTTGATGGTGGCGATGGACTCGCGCATCTCGGCGAGCGTGGCCGCCTTGCGCCCGATGGTGGTGGCCGAGGTGTAGCCGGTGCCCATCACGAACTTCACCCGGCCCGGGGCCAGCTCTTCCACGGTCTGGATCGCGCCCGCCAGCACCGAAGCGTGGCGCGTGAACGGGTTGGTGACCGCGGGGAAGAGCTGCATCCGCGAGGTATGCGTCGCGGCCTGGCCGAGGGTGACGAAGGTGTCGCGGGAGATCATCTGGCTGTCGAGGATGCCGGCCCCGTCGAAGCCGGCCGACTCGATCGACTGGATCAGGCGCATCAGCTCGGGCATGGGCGCGGTGCCCGGCACCCGGATGTGGACGCGAACCGGCGCGGTCATCGGACACTCCTCTCTCGACGCTCGATCATTCGTAGCGCGGCCGTCGCTTCTCGCGGAACGCGGCCACGCCTTCCCGGAAGTGCGCGCTCGCCCGCACCTGGTCGCCCAGCTCCTGCTCCAGCGCTTCGCGGCCGCGCGCGTGATCGGCGATGGTCGCGCTGATCTGCCGCTTCACCGCCTGCACCGCGGAGGGGCTGTTGGCCGCAATCGCCTCCGCGGTCTCGAGGGCCCAGGCCATCAGGCCCTCGGCGGGGACGATCCGATTGACGAGGCCCAGTCTGGCCGCCTCCGCCGCGTCGATCAGCCGCCCGGTCAGCAGCAGGTCCATCGCGTGCACGTGGCCGATCTGCTGCGGGAGCTTGAGGGTGGCGCCCCCGAACGGGTAGATGGACCACTTCACCTCGGGCAGGCCGAAGCGGGCGTGCGGGGCGGCCGCGCGGATGTCGGTGGAGAGCAGCAGCTCCACGCCGCCGCCCACGCAATCACCGTTGACCGCGGCCACGATCGGCTTGGCGTACGCGTCCTGCTTGAGCAGCGCGTGGCCCACCACCCGCGCGGTCTCCGCGGAGGCGCTCAGGTCGCCGCTGATGTCCGCGCCCGCACAGAAAGCGCGCGGGCCCGCCCCGGTGAGCACGATGGCGCGGCAGCTCCCGCGCTCGAGCTCGTCCCAGATCCGGCCCAGGTCCGCGAGCATCGCGCGGGGCATCGCGTTGAGCTTCGGCTGGTTGTCGATCGTGACCACCGTGACGTGCGGACCGTGCGCCTCGACGCGGATCTCCACCGGCTCAGCTCCCGAGCGTGACGACGATCTTGCCGAGAGCTCGGCGGTCGGTCAGCAGGCGGATCGCCTCCACCGCGCGGTCGAGGGGCAGCCGGTGGCTGACGTGAGGCTTGAGCTTGCCCGCCGCGTACCAGCCGATCAGAGCCTGCACGGACGAGCGCAGCTTGTCGGGGGCGTTGAAGCGGTAGTGCCGCAGCGAGCAGCCGAGCGCCGAGCGGTTCTTGACCAGGAGCCGGTTGGCGGGGATCTGCTGCACGCCGCCCACGAAGCCCACCAGCAGCATGCGGCCGCCCCACCCGAGCGAGGACAGCGCGGCGTCGGCCAGCTCGCCACCGATCGGGTCGAAGCAGACGTCCGCGCCCCGGTCCCCGGTGAGGGCCATCACCCGCTCGGTCAGGTTCTCGGTCGCGTAGTTGATCCCCTCGTCCGCGCCGTGCTCCCGCGCGACCGCGAGCTTCTCGGGGGTGCTCGCCCCCGCGATCACGCGCGCGCCCATCGCCTTGCCGATCTCGACCGCGGTGAGTCCGACCCCGCCCGCCGCGCCCAGCACCAGCAGCGTCTCGCCTGCCTCGAGCCGGCCCTGCCAGCGGATCGCCACGTCGCTCGAGATGTACGCGATGGGGAAGGCGCCCGCCTCGTCGAAGGACATGCCGTCGGGGATCGGGAAGGTCTCCGACTCCTTGGCCACCGCCTGCTCGGCGAGCCCGCCCCAGGCCAGCGTGGCCATCACCCGGTCGCCCGGCTTGAAGCGCGTGGCCCCCGCGCCACAGCGCGCCACCACGCCCGCGGTCTCGAGCCCCGGGCTGAACGGGAACGGCGGGCGCGTCTGGTACTTGCCCGCCACCATGATGGAGTCCGCGTAGTTCACCGAGGTGGCGCGCACGTCGATCAGCACCTCGTCGGCGGCGGGCTCGGGCGGGGCGATCTCCTCCACCTTCAGGTCGTCGACCGGTCCCCACGCACGACAGATCAGGGCGCGCATCGCGGTGGAGTATAACTCAGCGTGCTACATGGCGCTGTCCGGCCGATCCGCGCGCGGGGCGCGGCTACCCGTGGGGCCTGATTTACCCGTCGAGAACGTGTATACTGGGGCCCTCGGTCGCAATGACCGCGAGGAAAGGATCCCCCGTGCCCCGGACTCCCACGAAGTCGTACGACTGCAGCGTCGTCTCGGAAACCGTTTCCATCTCGCTGCGCCGCCGCCAGTCGCTCGGCGGCCACGGCAAGCTCTTCGTCCGCTGCAGCGAGACCGAGTGCCAGCACATCGACACCAACGAGCCGCCCTGCCCGCTGACGCTCCAGCTCTTCGAGGCGGAGATCGCGGAGCGGATGGCCCAGCGCACGGAGTAACGCCCAGCGTTATTTCTTCGCGCCGGCCGCCGGCCGCGTGTATGCTGTAGTCACTGCAACATCGCAGACCGCGTTTCCCGTCCTCTTCCGCATCGTGGGGCGCGCCAAGAAATCCGCGGAAGACTGTACGGGCCCGGCTGTGCCCGCAAGAGGTTACTCGCTCCATGTCTTTCTCCGAATTCCAGCTTCATCCCGATCTGCTCCGTGGCGTCGAGGCCCTGGGCTTCCAGGCCCCGACCCCCATCCAGCGTGACGCCATTCCCCCGGCCATGGCCGGGCGGGACGTGCTCGCCTGCGCCATGACCGGCAGCGGCAAGACCGCGGCGTTCCTGCTGCCGATTCTGCAGAAGCTGATCGGGCTTCCCCGAGGCACCACGCGTGCCCTGATCATCGCCCCCACCCGGGAGCTCGCGGCCCAGATCGACGAGCACCGCGGCCAGCTCGCCCGCCATACGCGGGTCAGCGGCGCGGCCATCTTCGGTGGCGTGGGCATGGGCCCGCAGGAGTCGGCACTCCGCCGCGGGGTGGACATCCTCGTCGCCACGCCGGGCCGGCTGCTCGACCACATGCGCTATCCCTACACCAAGCTCGACGGCCTCCAGGTGCTGGTGCTGGACGAGGCCGACCGCATGCTGGACATGGGCTTCCTGCCGGACATCCAGCGGATCCTGAAGCAGCTCCCGGCGCGCCGGCAGACGCTGCTGCTCTCCGCCACCATGCCCGGCCCCATCGCGGCGCTCGCGAAGCAGATCCTCCACGATCCGGTGGCGATCCAGATCGAGCGGCCGTCCGCGCCCGCGGTCGGCATCACCCACACCGTGTACCCGGTGCCGCAGGAGCTGAAGTCGGCGCTGCTGGTCGAGCTGCTCAAGCAGCCCGGCACCCGCAGCGTGCTCGCCTTCACGCGCACCAAGCACCGGGCCAACCGGCTGGCCGATTACCTGGCCCGCCACGGGGTCAAGGCCGACCGCATCCACGGCAACCGCAGCCAGGCCCAGCGGACGCAGGCGCTGGCCGGGTTCAAGGACGGCCGCTTCCAGGTGCTGGTGGCCACCGACATCGCGGCCCGCGGCATCGACATCGACGCGCTCAGCCACGTGATCAACTTCGACGTGCCGGGCATGCCCGACGAGTACATCCACCGGGTGGGCCGCACCGCGCGGGCCGAGGCGGTGGGCGACGCGCTCACCCTGGTCTCGCCGGACGAGGAGGGCGACCTGCGCGGCATCGAGCGCGCGGTGGGCTCGCGCTTCCCGCGCACGCAGCTGCAGGGCTTCGACTACACCAAGCGGCCGGCGGACAAGCTGGAGATCCCGCTGGCCGAGCGCATCGCGCAGATCCGCGCCCGCAAGGCGGAGGATCGGCAGCGCGCCCGCGCCAACGCCGAGCGGCGCAGCGCCCACGGCGCCCGCCCCGCCCAGCTCACCCGCGGCCGCTAAGCCTGCGGGTCAGGTCTTAATTACGACATTCGCGGCGGGCGGCGACTCATCGCCGAGGCCGGGAAATGTCGTAATTCGAGCCTGACCCCGATCGAAGCGTAGACCGGTCCAGATGGGCTCCAGCGCGTCCTGGCCGAGGGCCAGGCGCGCGAGGATGTCGCCGATCATCGGGCTCAGGGCGAAGCCGTGGCCCGAGAAGCCGGCCGCGACCAGCAGGCCGGCGATGCCGGGGACCGGGCCCAGGATGGGCAAGTCGTCCGGCGTGAAGGCTTCGAGGCCGGCCCAGCCCCGCGCCAGCGCGCACGCGCCGGCGGGAGGAAACACCGCGCGCGCCGTCTCGAGGCTCGCGGTCACGCTCGCCTCCAGCATCTCGTAGCGATTGCCCGCGTGATCGGTGACGCGCGCGGGCCAGCCCCCGCCGATCAGGTAGGCGCCGTCGTCGAGCTGCTTGAGGCTGAGCCGGCGGTCGAACGCGCCCAGCACCGGCCGGAGCGCGGGCGCGCCCGGCTCCGTGAGCAGCATCTGGAGCGGGCGCGTCTCGATCGGCAGCGTCACGCCGACGCCCGCGAGGAGCGGCGCGCTCCACGCGCCCGCGGCCACGATCGCCGCGTCGCAGACCTCCCGCGCGCCGTCACGGCGCTCGACGCCAACGACCCGCCCGCCCTCGACCAGGAGCGCGCCAATATCCACGCCCTCCTCGACGCGCGCGCCGAGCCGCCGCGCGGCGCGGGCGAAGGCCTCGGTCGCGGGCCGGGCCTCGGCCTGCCCGTCGATCGGCGCGTGCACGCCGCCCAGGCAACCCGCCGCGATCCCGGGCGCGAGCGCGCGCGCCGCCGCGGCGTCCACGAGCTCCACCGGCACCCCGTCCGCGCGCTGCTCGGCCACCCACGGCGCAGCGGCGCGCCAGCTCGCCTCGTCGAGCGCCAGGCGCAGGCCGCCGGTCCGCCAGTATCGCGTGGGCGCTTCCAGCTCGCGATCGAGCCCGGGCCAGCGCGCGAGGCTCGCGAGCGCGAGCGCCCGCTCCGCGGGATCGCGTCCCATCGCCCGCACGCCGGCCGCGCTGGCCCCGGAGGCGGCGTCGCCCACGCGGGCGCGCTCCAGCACCGTGACGCGCCCGCCGGGATCGGCGCGCCGCAGGTGGAACGCGGCGGAGAGCCCCATGAGACCGCCGCCCACGATCACGACCCGGGTCGCCATGGCGCCCGAGTCTAGCAGACTGGCCTTTTGCCCCGCCCGGCGGTAATCTCTCGGGAACCCCCATGCCCAAAGCCATCCGCTATGAAGCGCCCCGGCCGGCCGCCGCGCCGGGCGAGACCATCGTCACGAGCACCTGCGGCCACAACTGCGGCGGCCGCTGCGTGGTCAACGCCCACGTGCGCGACGGGCAGATCTTCAAGATCAGCACCGATCCGCGCAAGTGGACCCCGGAGGAGGCGCCGCTCCACGCCTGCGTGCGCGGCTTCGGCCAGCTCGAGCGGCTGAATCACCCCGACCGGCTGCTCCACCCGATGCGGCGGGTGGGCCCGCGCGGCGCCGGACAGTTCGAGCGCATCGGCTGGGACGAGGCGCTCGACGAGGTGGCGCGGCAGATGCTCCGCATCCGCGAGGCGCACGGGCCGGCCGCCATCCTCGACTGCTCGCGCACCGGCAGCCTCTCGATGCTGCACAGCCGTTCCACCGTCAAGCGCCTGCTCTACATGTTCGGGGGCTGCACCGAGCTGTGGACCAACATCTCGGCGGAGGCCGAGGTCTTCGCGGTGCGCCAGACCTACGGGGCCAAGGCCGACTACAAGAGCGCGGGCCGCGAGCCCACCGACTACGAGAACTCGCGGCTCATCGTCATGTGGGGCTGGAGCCCGGCCGACGGCACCTTCGGTACCGGCACGCTCCAGTACCTGAAGCGCGCCAAGCAGCGCGGCGTGAAGATCATCTGCGTGGACCCGCGGCGCACCCGAACGAGCTGGGAGCTCGCGGACCAGCACGTCTTCATCAACCCCGCGACCGACACCGCCGCCTTGATCGCGATGGCCCACGTGATCCTCACCGAGGGGCTGCACGACCAGGCCTATCTCGACCGGCACGTGCTGGGCGTCGACGAGGCGCACCTGCCGCCCGGGGCTCCCGCGGGCGCCTCGTACCGCAGCTATCTCCTCGGCGAGGCCGACGGCGTGCCCAAGACCCCGGAGTGGGCGGCCGCGATCACCGGCGTGCCCGCGGAGACCCTGCGCGCCCTCGCGATCGAGTACGCGACCGCCAAGCCCGCCGCGCTCCAGACCGGCTACGCGCCCGGCCGCACGCTGCACGGCGAGCAGTTCCACCGCGCGGCCTACGCGCTCTGCGCGATGACCGGCAACGTGGGCATCCCGGGCGGAAACGCGGGCACCAGCAACGGCGCCACCGGGCGCGGTGGGATCCAGGCGCTCCCCACCGGCGAGAACCCGATCGACGGGCGCGTCTCCTCGCCGCTGCTGGCCGATCTGCTGGAGCGCGGCAAGGCGGGCGGCTACCCCGCCGACGTGAAGATGATCTACTCCTGCGCGGGCGATCTCTTCAACCAGCTCCCGAACGTCCGGCGAATCATCGCCGGGGTCGAGCGGCTCGACTTCGTGGTGGTCCAGGATCACTTCATCACCCCCACCGCGCGCTACGCCGACATCGTGCTGCCCGCCACCACCTTCTGGGAGCGCAACGACGTCCACACCCCGTGGGCGGGCGCCGGCCACTACGCGATCTTCATGCAGCAGGCGATCGAGCCGGTGGGCGAGTGCCGCAACGATCTGGACATCTGCGCGGCCCTGGCCGAGCGCCTCGGGATCAAGGGCTACAACGACAAGACGGAAGACGAGTGGCTTCGCGAGCTGACGAAGGACACCATCGACGACTACGAGACCTTCCGGGCCAAGGGCCTCGCGCGGCTGCCTGCCCCCGACGACGCGGTGGCCTTCGCGAACGAGATCCGCGACCCGGATCGGTACCGGTTCACGACCCCGTCGGGCAAGATCGAGATCTACTCGATGAGCCTGGCCGCCAAGCCGGATCCCTACGGCCTCGGCTCCATCCCGCCGATCCCAACCTGGATCCCGGAGGTGGTGGATCCGCGCCACCCCCTGCGGCTCGTGACGCCCAAGTCGCGCGCGCGCACCCACTCGATCCACGACAACCAGGCGATCCTCTCGCGCGCCGACCGCGACGACGTGTGGATCCACCCGGCCGACGCCGCCGCCCGCGGCATCGTGGACGGGCAGCGCGTGCGCGTGTTCAACGGGCGCGGCCGCACCCTGATCCCGGCGCGAGTCACCGACCGGGTGGCGCCGGGCGCCGTCTCCATCAAGGAAGGCGCGTGGTTCGCCCTCGACGCGGACGGGCAGGACACGCGCGGCTGCTCGAACCTCCTGACCGACGACCGCTCGTCACCCGCGGGGGCTACGCCGTTCAACTCCTGCTTCGTGGACGTGGAGCCCGCCGGATAGGCGGGGCGCGCCGCGCCGGCTAGCGCGCCGGGATCAGGGTCAGCCGCACCCGCGTCGTCCAGTCCCGCACGACGCGCACGTACACGGTCGCCGGCTCGTAGCCCGGCGCGGTCACGGTCAGCGCGTGCACGCCCGCGCGGGTGTCGACCAGCGAGGCCTGGAGATCATTGGCGATGCCGATCGGCTTGCCGTTCAGGCTCACGTCCGCGAAGTACGGAAACGCGTTGACGTAGATGGCGCCGCCGAGGCTATAGCCGGAATAGCCCCCGTAGCCGCCGAGGCCATAGCCGGAGTAGCCTCCGTAGCCGCGGCTGGGATAGTCCATGGAGGGGCCGCCCGTGGTGGAGGTGCCGCCGGTGGCGCACCCGCTACTCGTGCCCGCCGCCATCAGCAGGATCGCGATCAGGAACATCCGTGGCCGCATGCGACGCTCTCCTCGAGATCGGTTAGTCATCCGTGACGCAGCGGAACTTGGCGAACACGTAGGGGTAGTGGGCCTGGAACCAGTTGCGGAAGCTGGGGCGCACCAGCGCGTCGGCGGTGGCCCACGAGCCGCCCTTCAGCACGTAGTGCTTGCCGTCGAAGAAGTCGGCCGAGTAGCCTTCGTAGCCCGGGATGTACGTGGAAAAGCCGGGCAGGCCCGCGAAGACGGTACCCGTCCACTCCCAGCCGTCGCCGACCAGGTCCTGCACGCCCCACGCGCTCGCGCTCTCGGGATGCGTGCCGACGGGGGTTGGAGCCCAGTGGCGGAAGCCGACATTGCCGTCTTCCGGCCGGCTCCCCTTCTGGGGGGCGGACGCCGCGCGATGGAACTCGGCCTCGCTCGGCAGGCGGCCACCGCGCCAGCGCGCGAAGGCCCGCGCCTCCGCGAGGCTCACGTAGACCGGCCAGTCCGCCACCCGATCGAGCGGGAGGAGATCGAAGAGCGTGCGATAGACCCACGCGCCGTTCACCAGCTCCCACACTGCCGGATGCTCGACCGCGTCGTGGCCGCGCCACACCCAGTCCTCGTCGGTCCACAGGTCGGCGCGCTGGTAGCCCCCGTCCTCGACGAAGACCTGGAACTGGCGATTGGTCACCGCGGTGGCGTCCACGGAGAAGGCGGGCACGTGGACCTCGAGGGTGGAGAACTCGTTGTCCCACCCGAAGGGCAGCTCGTCGAAGCGGGCGCCGATGGTGGCCGGGCCCGCCGGAACCTCGACGGGGCCGGCGGGGCGGCCGGGCCCGAGCACGTACGGCGGCAGCCAGGCCGGACGGACCTTGCGCTCGAGGGACAGTCGCTGCAGCATGTACAGCAGAGTCTCCTGATGCATGAGCTCGTGCTCGATCACCATGCTGAACACGCGGCCCTCCCGGGCCATCAGGTGCGTGTCCGCGCGCGCCGCCACCGCATCCACCGACGCGAGCAGGGCCTCGCGGACGCGATCGCGGTACGCGACGATCTCTTCCACCGCGGGCCAGCGATCGGGCACCTCGGGATGGTCGTGGCAATGGGTCGGATCGTCCACGTCGGGGTCGATCCCGCGCGAGAAGAGCTCGTCGAAGGCCGCGTTGAACGGGGGGCGCTCGAGCACGCCGCCGCTCACGTGGTTCCAGGCGAAGGCCGGCAGGTGGCCCAGGTAGAAGATGAACGGGTGGCGCAGCGCGATCGGCTGGGCGAGCCAGCTTCCAGGCGCCAGGATCTCGAAGATCCGATCGGTCCGTGCCCACGCATCGGTCAGCCGGTCTGCTATGGTCTCGACCATGTCACTCCTTCCGGACCCCTGGGGGCCGCTCGTGGCGTCTAGCTTGCAGCAGGACGATGCCATGCGCTACCGGCTAGAAATTCATACGGATGAATCGGCGCGCCAGGAGCGTCTCGAAGCGGATGTGCGCGAGGGCCTCACCGCGTGGCAGAAGTCCCTGCCGCCGAAGTACTTTTACGACCGCGCGGGGTCGCTCCTGTTCGAGCGGATCACCGAGCTGCCGGAGTATTATCCGACGCGCACCGAGGCGGCGCTCCTGGGGGAAATAGTGCCCGGGTTGATCGGGGAAATTCTTCCCGATGACGTGGTCGAGATCGGGGCCGGCTCCTCCGAGAAGACCCGCCTGATCCTGGACGCGGCCACCGCGCGGGGACGGGCGATCCGCTACGTGCCGCTGGACGTGGACCGGCTCACCCTCGAGGCCACCGCCGCCCGGCTCACCCGGGACTACCCGGCGCTCTCCGTTCACGCGGTGGTGGGGGACTTCGAGCGCGATCTGGCCCACGTGCCGCCGCCCGCCGGACGGCGCCTCGTGCTGTTCCTGGGGAGCACCATCGGCAATCTCGACGCGCCGGAGCGGCAGCGCCTGCTCGCCGGCCTGCGCGCGCTTCTGCGCCACCCCGGCGACCGGCTGCTGCTCGGCGTGGACCTGGTCAAGGACGTCAAGGTGCTCGAGGCGGCCTACGACGACTCGGCCGGCGTCACCCGCGACTTCAACCGCAACATCCTGCACGTGATCAACCACGCGGTGGACGGCAACTTCGAGCCCGAGGCCTTCCGTCACCACGCGTTCTACAACGAGGAGGCCTCGCGCATCGAGATGCACCTGGTGGCCGACCGCGCCCAGACCGTGAAGCTCGGGCGCCTCGGGCTCACCGTTCGCTTCGAGCCCGGCGAGGACATCTGGACCGAGAACTCCTACAAGTTCACGCGCGACGGGGTGGTGGAGATGCTGGCGGGCGCCTCCCTCGCCCTCGAGAAGTGGCACGTGGATCCCGCGAACTACTTCGCCCTGGCGCTCGCCGCACCGCGGTGAGCACCGCCGCGGTGAGCGCCGCCGCGGACGGCGCCGCGTACGCGCAGCCCACCCCGCGCGTCCTCTACGTCCACGACGATCTGACCGACGAGGTGGCGCGCCACGAGGGCGCGAGCTCACCCGCCGCCGGGCTCGTCCGCGAGCCTGCTCGCGCTGCTCGCCCGCGACGCGGAGCGCGTGCGCATCCTGACCCTCGGCGAGCAGGTCGAATGCGTGGTGGCCCAGCGCGACCACGCGCCGTTCGCGCTGGCCCTCGGGATCGGCACGGCCGGGCTCCGCGTGGCCGCGGCGCTGCACGCGCGCGCGGGGTGGTTCCCGCGCATCCGCCGCGTCGGCCTCACCCGCGAGGAGGACGGCCGCGGCGGCTACCGCGTGATCAGCACCGAGGCGGGCGGTCTCGCGGCCCAGCTCGACGGCGTCGCCGATTGCGCCACGCTCGCGGTGGTGGACGACACCGTGTTCTCCGGCATCACGATGCGGGCCCTGATCGAGGCGCTCCCCGAGGCGGCGCGCCGGCGCGCTCACGCCTTCTGCCTGCGGGGCGTCGCCGAGTCCATCGCGGCGGTGGCGGCGGCGCTCTGCCCCATCACCGCGGGCGTCGCCGCGCCGGGGCGCCGGCTCGACGACGTGAGCTTCATCAACGCGAGCGGGCTGGTGCGGCGCGTGGCCATCCGCCGGGCCGGGCAGCCGTCTCTCGCGTTCTTCGAGCGGCCCGAGTGGATCCGCGCGTGGTTTCCGGGCGCGCACGCCGAAATCCTCGCGGTGTGCCAGCAGCTTAACGCGCTGATAGAACCACCGCGCGCCTGACCGCCCACGCGCGACTCGGAACGGTCGACTGCAGACCGGGCTGACTGGGGCCGAAGCCGTGCGAGGTGAGCCGAAGGCGAGCCGAGCGAATTAGAAAGAGAAGTCCCGGTGTCAGCCGGAAGGGGACCCGTCTCCACCCACCCCCAGAAGGCCGCCCGTCTCCTCCCGTCACCGCAAACCACGCGGCACCACCGCGCGGTCGGCCAGCTCGAAGAGCGCGTGGAAGACGAGGGCCATCGCCGCCGCGGGCGCGGCGCCGGCCAGGATCGTGGCGGTGTCGTCCAGCGCCAGTCCGCGGACGATCAGGGCGCCGTAGCCGCCGCCGCCGATGAACGCGGCCAGGGTGGCGGTGCCCACCGTGGTCACCGCGGCGGTCTTGATGCCGGCCATGATCGGGATCGCGGCGAGCGGGAGCTCGATCCGGAGCAGGCGGCGCAGGGGGGCGAGCCGCAGCACGCCCGCGATCTCGAGCAGGGTGCGGTCGATCGCGATCAGCCCCGCGTAGGTGTTCCGCGCGATCGGCAGCAGCGCGTAGAGCGAGAGCGCGACGAGCGCGGGGCCCTTGCCGATGCCGAAGAGCGGGATCATGAACATCAGCAGCGCCAGGGCGGGCACGGTCTGCAGCATCGCGATCGCGGAGAGCTCGAGCTGGCCGGTCCGCCGATGGCGCGCGGCCACGATGCCCATCGGGATGCCGAGCACGATCGCCACGCCCACCGAGATCAGCACGAGGACCAGATGATCCAGCGTGAGCGCGGCGAGCTCGGCCAGCATCTCCCGGTGGCCCCCCGCGCCGTCGCGGGCGGCGGCGCCCAGGAACGCGGCGGCCACCTCGGAAACGCGCCGGCCGTCCAGGTCCGCCATCGCGTTCAGGCGCGCCATCGTCGCGCCGTCGAGGCGACCCTCGAGCGCCTCGCGCAGCCGCGCCCAGGTGCGCGGGTAGCGCTCGATCATCTCGCGGCGGGCCAGGAGCACCGCGGAGTAGTCCGGGAAGAAGCGCCGGTCGTCGTCGAGGAGCCGCAGCTTCAACCGCTCGAGCTGCCCGTCGGTGGAGAAGACGTCCATGACGTCCACCTGGCCGCTCGCGATCGCGCGATACGTCAGCGCGTGCTCCATGACCTCCGTCCGGGCCAGGGTCAGGCCGTAGCGCGTCCGCAGACCGGGCCAGCCGTCATCGCGCTCGAGAAAGCCCGAGCTGAATGCGGCGCGCAGCTCCGGGTGCCGGGCCAGGTCGCCGATGGTCCGGAGCCCGAGTCGCTCCGCCATGTCGGCGCGGACCGCGAGCGCGTAGGTGTTGGCGAAGCCGAGGGAGCCGCTGACCGTGAGCCCGATTGGCACGAGGCGCCCTCGGATGGCCTCCGGCGTCTCGAGCGCGGCGTCCTTCAGGAGGACACGCGCGAGCGTGCCGGTGTATTCGGGATAGAGGTCGATCGCGCCGGACTCGAGGGCCCGGTAGGTGAGGCCGGTCCCGCCCAGGCCCACCCGACGCTCGACCCGCGCCTCGCCGACCTGTTCGATGACCTGGGCCGCGATCTCGGCCAGGATGTAGCTCTCGGTGAAGGACTTCGAGCCCACGCGGATCAGCCCGTCCGGCGCGGCGTCCGCGCCCGCCGCGATCGACAGCACCGCGGCGAGCGCCAGCCCGCCCCCCATCGATCGTCGGAGCGCGCGCATGCGTCAGCCGCCCGGCCGCGCGGCCGCGGACAGGGTCTGGGCGGTGAGGAACTGGGTGACGAACGGGCTGGCCGGGCGCTCGGCCAGGTCCGCGAAGGTGCCGTGCTGGACCACACGGCCGGCGGTGAGCAGGGTGATGGTGTGGCCGAGGCGCGCGGCCTCCCGGATGTCGTGGGTGACCAGCACCACCGTCTTGGCGAGGCGGGCAAAGAGTGCGCCGAGCTGCTCCTGCAGCTCCGCCCGGACGATCGGATCCAGCGCGCCGAGCGGCTCGTCGAGCAGCAGGATCGGCGGGTCCAGCACCAGGGCACGCATCAGCCCCACCCGCTGGCGCTGGCCCCCGCTGAGCTCGCGCGGATGGCGTCGCAGCATGTCGCCGTCGAGCCCGGCCAGGTCGGCCAGCTCCCCCACCCGCCCCGCGATCCGGGCGCGCGGCCAGCGCTGCGCCTCCGCGGCCAGCGCCACGTTGTCGAAGGCGTTCAGGTGGGGATAGAGCCCGCCGTCCTGTACCACGTAGCCCATCCGGGCCAGGAGGCCGTCGCGCGTGCCGGGCTCCACCGGGGTGCCGTCCACGCGCACCGAGCCCGCGTCCGGCCAGATCAGCCCGAGGATGAGCCGCAGCACGGTGGACTTGCCGGACCCGCTGGACCCCAGCAGGACGTGGGTAGTGCCCGGGCGTACCTCCAGGGACACCGCGTCGAGGGCCGGGGTGGCGCCGAAGCGCTTCGTGACCTCGTGGACCTCGATCACCCCCGCATTCTACCGGAAGCTTGACAATCGACCCCGGTCTGGGCACAATTCCCGGCACATGACGCAGGTGAGTAGACGCTTCGAGGCCCTGCTACTGAGTTAGGCGCGCGCCTTTCGCGGCGCGCGCCAAAAGCCTCTCCCATGTCCCGGGGAGGCTTTTTTGTTTCTATCAACAGGAGGGGTTCACATGGCACGCAAGGCAGGTCCACCGGCTCCGATGCCGTTCCAGCACTACCGTCCGTTCACCCCGATCCCGCTTCCGGATCGGACGTGGCCGTCCCGGGTGATCACCCGGGCGCCCCGCTGGTGCAGCGTGGACCTGCGTGACGGCAACCAGGCCCTGATCGATCCGATGGACCCGGAGCGCAAGCGCCGCATGTTCGACCTGCTGGTGCAGTGCGGCTTCAAGGAGATCGAGGTGGGCTTCCCGGCCGCCTCCCAGCCCGACTTCGACTTCATCCGTCAGCTCGTGGAAGAGGACCTGATCCCGGACGACGTGATCATCCAGGTCCTCACCCAGGCTCGGCCCGAGCAGATCGAGCGCACCTACGAGTCGCTGCACGGCGCCCCGCGGGCGGTGGTGCACCTCTACAACTCCACCTCCACCCTGCAGCGCCGGGTGGTCTTCGGGCTCGACCGCGCGGGCATCGTGGACATCGCGGTGCGCGCGGCGCGCCAGTGCCGCGAGCTGACCGCCACCATCCCGGAGTGCGACGTCCACTACCAGTACTCTCCGGAGAGCTTCACCGGCACCGAGCTCGACTTCGCGGTGGAGATCTGCGAGCGGGTCATGGACGTGTGGGAGCCGACCCCGGCCCGGAAGGTGATCCTGAACCTCCCCGCCACCGTCGAGATGGCGACCCCGAACATCTACGCCGACCAGATCGAGTGGTTCCTGCGCCACGTGAGCCGGCGGGACTCGCTGATCCTGTCCCTGCACCCGCACAACGACCGCGGCACCGCGGTGGCCGCCACCGAGCTGGCCGTGCAGGCGGGGGCCGACCGCGTCGAGGGCACGCTCTTCGGCAACGGCGAGCGCACCGGCAACGTGGACGTGGTCACCCTCGCGCTCAATCTCTTCAGCCAGGGCGTGGACCCGAAGCTCAACTTCTCCGACATCGACGCGGCCCGGCGCATCACCGAGCACTGCAATCGCCTGCCCGTGCACCCGCGGCACCCCTACGTGGGCGACCTCGTCTACACCGCGTTCTCGGGCTCGCACCAGGACGCGATCAAGAAGGGGTTCGAGGCGCTCGGGAAGAACTACGACATCTGGGAGGTGCCGTACCTCCCGATCGACCCGCACCACGTCGGCCGCAGCTACGAGGCGGTGATCCGGGTCAACAGCCAGTCCGGCAAGGGCGGCGTGGCCTACATCATGAAGTTCGAGCACGGCTTCGACCTGCCGCGCCGGCTCCAGATCGAGTTCTCGTCCGTGATCCAGAAGATGGTCGAGCGGAGCGGCACCGAGATCACCGCCGATCAGATCTGGGCCGCCTTCGAGACCACGTACCTGAAGCCGGACCAGCCGCTCCAGCTCGCCCATCACCCCACGGTGACCACCGCCGGGGAGGCGGGGGAAACCACCATCGAGGCGCCGCTGCGGATCGCCCGCGAGGAGCGGCTGGCCAAGGGGACCGGCAACGGGCCCATCGCCGCCTTCGTCGACGCCCTCCGCCGCGACGCGGGCATCATGGTATCGGTGCTCGACTACAACGAGCACGCGATGGGCGGGGGCGCCGACGCCTCCGCGGTGGCCTACGTCGAGGTGAAGGTGGGCGACGGCAAGCCACGGTGGGGCGTAGGCATCCACGGCAACATCGTGACCGCCTCGCTCCGCGCGGTGGTCAGCGCGGTGAATCGCGAGGCCGGCCCCGACGCCTGAGAGCTAGGTTTTTAGCTTCGTTCGAGCGCCGGCTTCGCCGGCGCAATCCCAGCCTTGGGGGAGGCTCGGAGGGGGCCGTCGAGGCCCCCTTCGATTGTCTACCGCCAGTTACCGCCGCCACCGCCGCTGCTGCGACCGCCGAACCCGCCGCCGCTGCTGCGGGGCTTGTCGGTCTTGGGCTTCGCGACCTCGACCTTGAGCGACCGCCCGTCGAGCGGGCGCTCGTTGAGCTGGGTGACCGCCTGCTGCGCCTCGTCGGCGGTGGACATCTCGACGAAGCCGAAGCCGCGGGACTGGCCGGAGAACTGATCGGTCACGACCGCGGCCGAGACGACGGTGCCGGACTGCGTGAAGTGCGCGCGCAGGCCTTCGCTGGTGGTCGTGAATGCAATACCGCCGACGTAGAGTTTCTGGGACATGAGGGTCTCCTGACTGGTGCTTCCGCACGATGGAACGTCTCTGACGCGCGGAAGGGACCGGAGACGCTGCCTGATGTGGGGGACTCGAAGGTGAGCCGCTACCTGGACCAGACGGCCCCCAGTATACAGGCTGGCGGAGGCGGGCGTCGCCCTATTCCCGGCCCGGCCGCATGGTAGGCTAGCTCGCGAGAGCGACGCCCATGAGACTCCGGGTCCTCGGAATCGTGCTGGCAGGTGGCAAGGGCACCCGTCTCTATCCGCTGACCAAGGAGCGGGCGAAGCCGGCGGTCCCCTTCGGGGGCAAGTACCGCATCGTCGACTTCGTCCTCAGCAACTTCATCAATTCGGGGATCCATTCGATCTACGTCCTGACCCAGTTCAAGAGCCAGTCGCTGCTGCAGCACCTCTCGGACGGCTGGCAGTTCGGCGGCCTCCTCAAGGACCAGTTCATCATCCCGGTGCCCGCCCAGATGCGCTCGGCGGGAGAATCGTGGTATCGGGGCACCGCGGACGCGATCTACCAGAACGCCAATCTCATCGAGCAGTCCGATCCGCACCTGGTCGCCATCTTCGGGGCCGACCACATCTACCGGATGAACATCTCGAGCATGATCGAGTTCCACGAGCAGAAGCGCGCCGAGATCACGGTGGCCGCGATCCCGGTGGATCGGCGCTACGCCGCCGATTTCGGGGTGATCGAGACCGCGCGGGACGGCCACATCATCGGCTTCCACGAGAAGCGCGCCGACGCACCCACCATCCCGGGGGATCCGGACCGCGTCTTCGCCTCCATGGGCAACTACATCTTCTCGACCCGGACCCTCCTGCGCGAGCTCTACGCGGACGCGGCCCGCGAGAACAGCAGCCACGACTTCGGACGGGACGTGCTGCCGTCGCTGGTGAACCGCCTCGACATGTTCGCCTACGACTTTCAGTCCAACCAGATCCCCGGCGAGGCCACGGGCTCGGCGGTCTACTGGCGCGACGTGGGGACGCTCGAGGCCTACTACGAGGCGCACATGGACCTGCGCGCGGTGAGCCCGGCGCTGAACCTCTACAACCGCCAGTGGCCGCTGCGAACCGCCAGCTACGCCGACCCGCCCGCCAAGTTCACCTTCGACGACGACGGGCGCCGCGGCCAGGCCATCGACTCGACGGTCTCGGGCGGCTGCATCCTCTCGGGCGGCATGGTGCGCAACTCGGTGCTGGGGCGCCACGTGCGGGTGCACACCGGCGCGGTGGTCGAGGACTCGGTGATCCTCGACAACTGCGACATCGGCCGGCGGGCGAAGATCCGGCGCGCCATCCTCGACAAGAACGTGCGCATTCCCGAGGGGGCGACGGTCGGGTACGACCTCGAGCTGGACAAGCGGCGACACCACGTGACCGAATCCGGCATCGTGGTCGTCGAAGGGCTGCGGTCCTCGGTCGACATCGCGTCGGTCGTCATCTAGCGCCCGCGGCGCCCGCCCTGAGCCAGCTCCCGCCCTTCTTCGCCGCCGACCGCGATCGGTTCGTGCCGTCCGCGTCGGCCCGCGGCCCGTGGAACGCGCGGCACCAGCACGGCGGGCCGCCCGCCGCGCTCCTCGCCCGCGCGTTCGCGCGCCACGCCGCGGCCGAGGGGCAGATCGCGCGCCTGACCTTCGACTTCCTGCGCCCGGTGCCGCTGGCACCGCTGACGATCGCCACCCGCGTGGTCCGCGCCGGCGCCAAGGTCCAGCGCCTCGCCGGCACGGTCCTGGCCGAGGACGGCACCGCCGTGATCGAAGCGACGTGCCTCGTGGTGCGCGTGACCCCGTACCTGATCGCGCTCCCGCTCGAGGCGCCCGCGGCGCCGGCGCCGCCGGCCGGGAGCGCACCCTTCGAGCTGCCGCTCATGTCCGGCGACGAGGGCTACCACCGCGCCGTCGAGTGGCGGATCGCGAGCGGAACGTGGGGGCGGGGGCCGGTCGCCGCGTGGCTCCGGCTTCGCGTGCCGCTCGTCGCGGGCGAGACGCCGACGTCGCCGCTCGAGTGTCTCGTGGCCTGCGCCGACTCCGCGAGCGGTGTGGCCGTCTCGGTGGACCCGGCCCTCGCCACCTTCGTGAAAGCCGACCTGACCATCGCCCTGCCGCGCGCCCCGACCGGTGAATGGATGTGCCTCGACGCGGCCACCACCGGCGAGGCGCCCGGCATCGGCCTGACGCGCACGCGACTCTGGGACACCGCCGGCCCGATCGGGCGCTCGCTCCAGACGCTGCTGCTGGAGCCTCGCGCCGACGTCTGATCGCGCTAGTAGCCCTTCTGCTTGTCGATCAGGGCGATGAGGGGGCGGCCGTCGCGGCGGCGGCGGAGGTTCTCGCAGAAGGTGGCGATCACGCGACCGGCGCGGCGGGGGGAGCCGCCCGCGGTGTGCGGCGTGATGATCGCCCTCGGGTGCATCCAGAGTGGATGGTTCTTCGGCAAGGGCTCGGGGTCCGTGACGTCGAGGCCGACGGCCCAGATCAGGTTCTCCTCGAGGGCGGCGAGGACGTCTTCGCCGCGGATGATCTCGCCGCGGGTCACGTTGATGAGGATGGCGGTGCGCTTCATCTGGAGGAAGCGCTCGCGGGTGAAGAGGTGGTGGGTGGCCTTGGTGAGCGGGAGGCCGATCACCACCGCGTCGGAGGCGGCGAGGAGGTCGGCGAGACGGTCGGCGGGCCAGATCGCTTCCACCCCGGGCTCGGGATCGACGCGCTCGACGTCGACGCCGAGGACGCGCATGCCGAAGCCCACCGCGCGGCGGGCCACCGCGCGGCCGGTGCCGCCGAAGCCCACGATGCCCATCGTCTGCTCGTAGAGCTCGCGCTGGTGGACGCGGATGGGCTCGCGCAGCTCGTAGTCGGGGGTGCGGATCGCGGTGTGCAGCCCGCGGGTCAGCGCGAGCAGCAGGGCGAAAGCGTGCTCGGCCAGATGGATGCCGACCTCGCCCTTCTCGCTGGCCAGCGGCACGTCGTGATTGATCAGCTCCGGGGTGAGGATGCTGTCCACCCCGGCGCCGATCGAGTGGTAGTAGACGAGACGCGTGGCGAGCGAGAAGAGCTCGGGGCTCACGCGCCCGAAGATGACGTCGGTGTCCGGCAGCTCGCGCCGCTGGCCCGCCTTGTCCTTGACCTCCACGAGGCGCGCGCCGGGGCCCGCCGCCTCCAGGATGCCAGCCCGGTCCGCCTCGGTGAGGCCGGAGACGATCAGGTTCGGGACGAAGAGGATCTTCACGGCTGCTGGAGCTCCGGGATCACCCACTTGGGCGCGCGGCCCGCGGCCACGCGCTGGATGTTGTCGAACCCGTTGCGGAAGCGGGCGGTCCAGTTCTCCCACGTGGGGCCCGCCGAGTGCGGGGTCAGGGTCACGTTCGGCAGGTGGAAGAGCGGATGGTCCTTGGCGGGCGGCTCGTCCACCAGCACGTCGAGCCCGGCCGCCGCGACCTGGTCCTTGGTGAGCGCGGTGTAGAGCGCGGCCTCGTCCACCACCGGGCCCCGGCAGGTGTTGATCAGGATCGCGCCCGGCTTCATCTGGGCGAACTGGGCCGCGCCCATCAGGTGGCGGGTCGAGTCGTCGAGCGGCACGTGCAGGCTCACCACGTCGGAGCTGCGCAGCAGCTCGGGGAGCAGCACGAAGCGGACGCCGAGCGCGTCCTCCTCGGCCTCGGTGAGGCGCGCGATGTCGTAGTACTGCACGGTCATGTCGAAGGCGGCCGCGCGCCGCGCGACCTTCTTGCCGATGTTGCCGAGGCCGACGATGCCGAGGGTCCGGCGCGAGAGCTCGTAGACGCGCTGATCGTCGAAGCCGCCCACCCGCCACTTGCCCGCCACCACGTCGTTGTGGAACTTCACCACGCGCTTGAGCACCGCGAGCATCAGCATGATCGTGTGCTCGGCCACCGCGATCGCGTTGGCTCCGCCGTTGTTCGAGACCGGGACCTTCGCCTTGCGGGCCGCCTCGATGTCCACCCGGTCGTAGCCCGCGGAGAGGAGCTGCACCAGCTTCAGGTTGGGCGCGGAGCGGAAGAACTCCCCGCCCATCTGGCGGGCCAGGCCCAGGTAGTAGTCGGCCTGGCCGGCCGCGGCGTAGAACTCGGGCGTGCCGAACTCGGCGACCAGCAGCTCGAAGCCGGCGGGGGTGAGGGAGCGGGCGATCTCCATGACCGCGTCGGACTGCTTGGGGGCGAAGAGGATCTTGGTGGCCATCTCATTGCTCCTCGAGCGGAATGGTGGCGGTGAGGCACGGCACGCTGCCGTGTACCCGCGTGGTGTGACCCTTCCCGGTGGTGTCCTCCACCAGCCGCGCGTCACCGGGGCCGAAGACCTGCTTGGAGCCGTCGCCCAGACCGATCTCGAGCTGGCCGGAGAGGATGATGACGAACTGGCGGCGCGGGGCGGGATGCCAGTCGATGAAGTTGCCGACCGGGCTCTCGCGGAAGGAGATCTGGGTCGTCGCGAGCCCCTTGGTCCACGAGGGGGTTTGCGCGAGATCGATCGGTTCGATGTGGGACTGCCCGTCCTTGCCGGTGTAGAGCCGGAATGTCTTCATGGCGGCCTCGCTCCTTGTGGGGTGAGCGCCGGGATTATAGCACCCGGCGCGCGCGGAGCGGCCGCGAGGCGGCGGACTCGGGCTCAGACCAAGATGATCTTGGTGGCGATCCTCTCCCCTTGGCTGTGCTTGTAGCTCACCTTGACCCGCTCACCCTTCTTCAAGGTGCCGAGCTTGGGGGTGAGCCCCGCCTCCGCGGTCAGCCGCATCGTGCCGCCACCGGGAGTCTGGAGCGTGAGCATGCGCGCCATCGTGTTCACCGAGACCACTGTCCCGGTCGCATGACGGAGATTCTTGGCGGGCGGGGCCATCTCTCGCTCGTTCGTCGGCCCGGGCTCGACCGCGAAGCAAGAGGGACTCGCCAGTCCAAGCGCGGCCAGAGTGCCGATCACCAGCGCGGTCTTGATCCTCGTCTTGATCCTCATTGGTCGGTGGCCTCCTTTCCCGTCCGGGCTCATGCCGCCATCCGACGCTCGGGTCGCTTTGCACGCATGATCCGGTTGGCGTGCACGCGGCGGCGTCCGCGCCGGCTCAGTCGGAACAGCCAGACCGCGGCCGCGGCGGCGATCGACACGGGAATGAGGACGGCGAGCCATGCGAGACCAAGTGTCGACGCCAGCGAGACCAGCACCGCGCCCAGACCGATCAGGAACATCGAGATGGCTTCGATCATGACGAATCCTCCCGACATATCTCATCGCAAGGCGTGTGCCGACTCCTAAACGCCGAGGAACACGTCCGACTGTCGCGGCCCACCGACCAAGGTGTCCGGTAGGCGTTACCGGAGCCGACGATCCTTCCTCTCGCGCGGGGAGGAAGTTCTTATCAGGTAGCCGAGTAGAAAATTCCGCCCGGCGCCGGCCCGGTGTTTCGTATCGGCTGGATTTTCCGGCCCTCGGGGGCTCCAGCTGCTGGCGCACCGCTTGCTACTCACGATCCAGGAGGTACACCCATGCTCCAGTTGATCGACCTGGCCAGGGAGAATGCGGCGCTCCGAAGTGAGCTCGAGCGGGTCCGGGCCGAAGCGAAAGCGCTTCGTCTGCTCGTTGCCGACGAGGACCAGCTCCTTCTCGCCGATGAGATGGAGCACGGAGCCGACGGCCAGCTGTTTTCCCGCCCGACCTGAAACTCTCCGCTTTACTCGCCCCGAATAGGTTTATATCATCGGGCCTCGGCTCGCCCGGAGGGCCTGCCCATGCGACGACTCACCGGCGTCCTCGTCGTCATCGTGCTCGTGACGTGCCTGGCCGGGGTCGGCTCGGCGCAGACCGGGGGCGCCGCGCCCGCGGGCCAGATGATCTGGGCCGTCCACTTCACCCTCGCTCCGCGCTGGCTCGACCCGGCGGAGACCGAGGGCTCGATCACGCCCTTCCTCACCCTGTACGCGGTCCACGACGCGCTGCTCAAGCCGATGCCGTCGGGACCCAGCGCGGCCAGCCTCGCCGAGTCGTGGACCGTCTCGCCGAACGGCCTCGTCTACGATTTCACGCTCCGGGCGAACGCGCGCTTCCACAACGGCGAGCGGGTGACCGCGGAGGACGTGAAGTTCTCCTTCGAGCGCTACCGCGGGGCCAACGCGACCACCTTCAAGGAGCGCGTCCACGAAGTTCGCGTGCTCGATGCCCGACGCCTGCAGTTCCACCTGAAGGAGCCGTGGCCGGACTTCATCACCTTCTACGGCACCACCGCGAGCAGCGCGGGCTGGGTCGTGCCGAAGAAGTACATCGAGCAGGTGGGCGAGGATGGCTTCAAGAAGGCCCCGGTCGGCGCGGGACCCTACAAGGTGGTCAGCTTCACGCCCGGCGTCGAGCTCCAGCTCGAGGCCTTCGACGGCTACTGGCGGAAGCCGCCGTCCGTGAAGAAGCTGATCTTCCGCAGCCTTCCCGACGAGACCACCCGGGCCGCCGCGCTGAAACGGGGCGACGTGGACGTGGCCTACTTCCTCAACGGGCCGATCGCGGAGGAGGTGCGACGCACGCCGGGCCTGCGCCTCATGGCGGTGCGCAGCAACACGGTCTTCTTCCTCGACTTCCGGGGGCAGTGGGAGGCGGGCTCGCCCTGGCAAGATCCGCGGGTGCGCGCGGCGGCGAGCCTCGCGATCGACCGGCGGGCGATGAACGACGCCGAGCAGCTCGGCTTCGGCGGGATCACCGGCAACGTGGTGCCGCGCGCGCTCGAGTTCGCGCTGCCGATCGACGGGGACCCCTACGACCCCGCGCGGGCCAAGCGCCTGCTCGCGGAGGCCGGCTTCCCGCGCGGGCTCGACGCGGGCGACTTCACGATCGCCCCGCCCTACGAGGGCACCGGCGAGGCCATCGCCAGCTACCTCGCCGCGGTCGGCATCCGCGTGAAGATCCGCACCATGGAGCGCGCCGCCTTCTTCTCGTCCTGGCCCCAGGGCAAGCTCAAGGGCCTGGTCTTCGGCGGCCTCGGCCCCGCGGGCAACGCGGCGACGCGGCTGGCCATCCTGGCCGTCAAGGGCGGTCCCTACACCGCCGGCGTGCTGCCCGAGGTGCAGGACCTCTTCGAGCGGCAGGCGCGCGAGCGCGACCGCAAGAAGCGCGAGGAGCTTCTGCACCAGATCCAGCGCATCCTGCACGAGAAGAAGATCTTCGCTCCCATCTGGGAGAACGGCTTCATCCGCGGCGTGGGCCCTCGCGTGGAGGAGCCCGCGCTCAGCCTCATCTCCGCGTTCCCGTACTCGGCGCCCTACGAAGACGTCCGGCTCAAGCCCTGAGGAGGCCCCCATGCGCTACGAGATGATCTCCGCCGACTGCCACCTCGACCTCTGCTGGCTGCCACCGGATCTCTTCACCGCCAATGCGAGCCACGCGCTCCGCGACCGCATGCCCCACGTCATCGATCAGCCCAAGGGGCCGACGTGGGTCACCAAGAAGGGCGCCAACCTCGGGCTCGCCTGCGGCATGGGCTCGGCGGGGCGCGAGTACGTGCCCGGGCGCATCCATCGCGCCGACCGCATGGCCGAGACCGGGCTCTACTCGGACGGCAAGAAGGGCATCCGGCGGCTGACGGTGCCGGAGCTGCGGCTGAAGGACCAGGATCTCGACGGCGTGCAGGCCGAGGTGCTCTACGGCATCCTGGGCGCCACCGGGCGGATGAACGACCCGGAAGCGGTCGTCGAGGTCATGCGGGTCTACAACGAGTGGCTCGCCGACTTCTGCTCCAGCCACCCCGAGCGCTTCGCCGGGCTCGCGTCGATCCCGAACACCCCCATCGACGCGGCGATCGCGGAGGTCGAGCGCGTAGCCAAGCGCGGCGCGGTGCGCGGGCTCGACATCGCCAACTCCACGGACCTGACGCCCCTCTGGGACCCCTACTGGAACCCGCTCTGGGAGGTCATCAGCGCGAGCGGCCTGCCGCTGCACTTCCACACCATCGGCAGCCGGCTCCCCGAGGAGATGCAGAAGCTCGTCTTCCTCGGCTCCGATCTCACGCGCGCGGGCAAGGACGTGACCGACGCGCAGAAGCGCGAGGCCCGCATCGCGTTCGCCACCCACATCACCGGCTTTCAGATCAACATGGCCAACATCCTCATGGCCATGATCTACGGCGGCGTGCTCGAGCGATTCCCGCGCCTGCGCGTGGTGCTGGGCGAGGCGGGGATCGGCTGGATCCCCTACATCCTCTGGCGCATGGACGGGGAGTGGGAGGATCAGTTCAAGGATCTCTCGCTCACGATGCCGCCGAGCGAGTACTGGAAGCGGCAGGTGTGGGCGACCTACCAGACCGATCCGGTGGGCGTGAAGCTGCTCGACGAGCTAGGGGTGGACAAGGTCATGTGGGGCTCCGACTTCCCGCATCCCGACGGCGTGTGGCCCGACTCCCGCGAGTACATCGCGCGCGAGCTGGGCCATCTCCCCGCCGCCACCCGCCGCGCGATCATCTGCGACAACGCGGCCCGTCTCTACAACTTCACGTAGCGGCCGGGGCTACCAGGACGAGGAGGCGGTGGGCTTGGACTTGCCGCCGCTCTTCTCGTAGGCGTCCACCGCGCGCTTGAGATCGCGGTACTCGCCGCAGGTGATGAAGCAGAGCGAGTTGAGCTTGGCGAGGTGCTCCTTGGCCTTGGGCAGGTTGTCGAGCATGAGGTAGGCCTCGCCGATGTACTCGTGCGCGCCCTTGTGCTTGGGATCGATGGCCAGCGCCTTCTCGTAGAGCGGCAGCGAGGCGGCCGCGTCGCCGGTCTTGCGGGTGGCGTAGGCCAGCCAGTTGTAGGCGTCCGCGTTCTTGTCGTCGCGCGAGACCACGCCCTGGAGCAGCGGGATGGCCTTCGCGTACTCGTTGGCCTTGATGGCCTTCACCGCCGACGTGTACTGCGGATCCTCGGGTTTGGCGGGGCTGCTGGCCCCCTCGCTACCCCCGCCCCCGGCCGCCCCGGCCGGAACCGGCAGCCCGACGGTGAGCAGGGTGAGCAGCAGGGCGCCGAGTAGCGCGATGTAACGATGCGGTGTCAGCATGGCAAGCTCTCCCGAGCCTTCAACGCGGGAGCCGGGCCGGCGGTTCCCGGCCCGGCGCGGCGCGTCAGACGTCCCAGCCGCCGTCCACCGTGACGGACTGGCCGGTCATGTTCTTCGAGTCCTCGGAGACCAGGAAGAGCACCGCGCGGGCGATGTCTTCCTGAGTGGTCACGCGCCGGAGCGCCATCTCGGCCACGTACTCGGCGTGAATCGCCTCGGGCGTGGTGCCGCGCTTCCGGGCCTTGTCGCGGCAGAGCCGGGCCATGCGCTCGCCGGTGACGATGCCCGGGTGCAGCGCGTTGACGTTGATGTTGTAGGGCCCCGCCTCGAGCGCGACGGTGCGCGTGAACCCGCGCAGCGCCCACTTGGAAGCGGAGTAGGCGGCCCGCAGCTTGTAGCCCCGCAGCCCCGAGCTGCCGCTGATGTTGACGATCTTGCCGTAGCGCTGCGCGATCATCACCGGCAGCACGTGCTTCGTCGGCAGGAAGGTGCCGCGCACGTTGACCCCCAGGACCTGGTCCCAGTCCTCCCCCCGGATCTCCCAGACCGGCGTCTCGACCGGCCCGGTCACCCCCGCCGCGTTGACCAGGATGTCCACGCGGCCGCCGAACGTCTCGCGGGTCCGGGCGACGAGCCGCTCCACCGCGGCCTCGTCCACCACGTCGCAGGGCACCGCCAGGGCGCGCCGGCCGGCGGCCTCGACCTCGCGGGCCACCGCCTCGAGCGGCGCGGCCTCGCGCGCGGCCAGCACCACGTGCGCGCCCTCGCCGGCCAGCGCGAGGCAGATGTCGCGGCCCATGCCCTTGGCCGCGCCGGTGACGATGGCGACCCGGTCGGCGAGCTTCATCGCGCGTAGCCCTCGCGCCGATCGGCCTCGCGGGCCGCGGCCGGCCGCTCGCCGGGCGGGCCGAAGCCGCCGCCGCCCGAGGTCTCGATCACCACGAGGTCTCCCGCGGCGAGCCTCACCGTCTCCTTGCCGCGCAGGTCGCGCGCGGCCGGTCCCGGGTTGAGCGTCACCCGGAACGGCAGGCCGTCGGCGCCGCCCGCGACGCCCCACGGCGGGATCACGCGACGCTCGAGCATGGTGGTGAGCGAGACCTCGTCCGCGGTCACCCGGTACGCGCGGCGCAGGCCGAGCCCGCCGCGGCGACGCCCGTCGCCGCCGGAGCCGTCCCGGAGGGCCTGCTCCTCGACCACGATCGGGTACTCGTGCTCGATCACCTCGACCGGGGTGTTCATCACGTTCGACATGTGCACGCGGGTCGCGGAGGAGCCGTCGGCGTCGCGCGTGGCCCCCGCGCCCCCGCCGTGCACCTCGTAGAAGATGCCCCAGCCGCCGTCCGCCCGGCGGGTCCCGAAGATCATGAGCCCGGCGGTGGTGGGACCGCCCGCCGAGACGCGGTGGCCCAGGACGGGCGCCAGCGCGCGGAAGATGGCGTCCACCGCCCGCTGCGAGGTCTCGTGATTGCCGCCCACCACCGGGCGGTCCGGGTCCGCGGTCAGCACGGTCCCGGGCGGCACCACGACCTTCAACGGCCGGTAGCAGCCGTCGTTGGGCGGCACCTCGGGAGCGACCAGGGCCTTCATCGCGTAGTACACCGCCGAGCAGGCGATGAAGTAGGTGGTGTTCACGGGCCCGCGCGCCTGCGGCGCGGTGCCGGTGAAGTCGAACGTGGCTTCGTCCCCCCGGATCTCGACGCGCACCGCCACCCGGATCGGCCGGTCATCCACCCCGTCGTCGTCGAGATGGTCCTCGCCCTCCCAGATCCCGTCGGGCAGCGCCGCGATCGCCGCGCGCATCTGCTGCTCGGACTCTTCGTGCAGGCGCGCGAAGCACGCCGCCAGGGTGTCGGCCCCGTAGCCGTCGGCCAGCTCGACGAGGCGCCGCGCGGCGACGTCGTTGGCCGCGAACTGGGCCAGCATGTCCCCCTCGCGCTCCTCGCGGCCGCGCACGTTCGACAGCACGAGGTCGATGCTGTGGCGCTCCGGCCCCGCCGCGGTGAAGAGCCGGATCGGCGCGATCCGGAGCCCCTCGAGGTAGCACTCGGTGGCCCACGGCACGTAGCTGCCCGGCACCGCGCCGCCGATGTCGGCCCAGTGCGCCAGGTTGATCGCGAACGCGATGAGCCGGCCCTGGTGGAAGACCGGCCGCACCGCCTTCACGTCCGGCAGGTGATTGCCGCCCACCTCGGGCAGGTTGAGGAACCACACGTCGCCCTCGCGCAGGCTCTCGACCGGGACGCGCTTGAGGAGCTCCCTCACCGTGAAGCCCATGACGCCCATGTGGATCGGGATGTCGCGGCCCTGCGCGATGAGCCGGCCCTCCGCATCCGTCAGCGCGGAGGAGAGGTCGCCCGCTTCCTTGAGGAGCGGCGAGCGGGCCGAGCGCATGATGATCACGCTCATCTCCTCGGCGATCGCGTAGAGCGCGTGGCGGACGACTTCGAGGGTGATCGGGCTGACGCGCGCGGCCGGCTGGCTCACGAGGTGGGCTCCAGGTCCAGGATGAGATGGCCGCGCGCGTCGGCGGCGGCCCGCTGGCCCGGGTAGACGATGATCGTGGACCACTCGTCCTCGATCACCGCGGGCCCGGCCACGACGACGCCGGCGGCGAGGACGGTGCGGTCGTGGCGCGGCATCGTGATCTCGCCGGTCTCGGGGAAATAGGCCCGCTGCGAGCCGGCGACCGAGGCCCCCTCACCCAACGGAGTCTCCCTCTCCCCTTTGGGGAGAGGGCCGGGGTGAGGGGCGGCGTCGCCGAGCCGCGCCACCACGCGCAGGTTCACGACCTCGACGCTCTCGCCGGTGGCGTAGCCATAGAGCCGGCGATGGCGCGCCTCGAACGCCGCCCGCAGGCCGGCCGGGTCGCGCAGGAACGGCAGCTCGATCTCGTAGTTCTGTCCCACGTAGCGAACGTCCAGGCTCCGCTCCACGGCCACCGCGGACGCGGGGTGGCCCTCCTCCAGGATCGGCCGCAGGCACTGCTCCTCGAGCGAGCGGAAGCGGTCCTCGATCAGCTTGCCGTCCCAGGCGTCGAGCCGGGCCCGGTGCGTCTGCACCGCGTCGTACCGGAGCGGCGAGACCAGGCAGCCCAGCGCGGAGAAGGCGCCCGAGTGCGCGGGCACGATCACGCGCCCGATCCCGCAGGTCCGCGCGAGCGCGCCCGCGTGCACCGGGCCCGCGCCGCCGTACGCGATGAGCGAGAACCGGCGCAGGTCGTGGCCGCGCTGCACCGAGACCAGGCGCAGCGCGCGCAGCATGCTCGCGTTGGCGACCTCCACGATGCCGTGCGCCGCCTCGAGCGTGGAGAGCCCGAGCCGCCGGCCGACGGTCTCCACCGCGCTCCGGGCCCGGTCGGGATCGATCCGGATGCTCCCGCCGTAGAGACGCGCCGGGTTCAGGTATCCGAGCACCAGGTTGGCGTCGGTCACGGTGGCGAGCGTGCCGCCCTGGCCGTAGCACGCCGGCCCGGGCTGAGCGCCCGCGCTCTGCGGCCCCACCTTGAGCGCGCCGACCTCGTCGACGCGCGCGAGCGAGCCACCGCCCGCGCCGATGGATTCCACCGCCACCATGGGCAGCCGCACCGGGTAGTCGGCCAGCCGGCGCTGCGAGGTGGTCTCGGCCGCGCCGTCGCTGATGAGGCACACGTCGGTGGTCGTGCCGCCCATGTCGAACGCGAGCGCGCGATCCACCCCGAGCGCGCGCGCCACGTGGGCGGCCGCCGCCACGCCCGCGGCGGGGCCGGACAGCGCCATCGCGAGCGGCCGCGCCTTCGCGGCCGCCACCGACATCATGCCGCCCGCGGAGTGCAGCAGGCGGAGCGCGGGCCCGCCCGCTCCGCCGCCGAGCGCGGCGATGAGCCCGCCCAGGTAGCGGTCGGCCAGCGGCATCACGCTGGCGTTCAGCGCGGTGGTGCAGGTGCGCTCGTACTCCCGGAACTCCGCGTTGATCTCGCTCGACACCGAGACGTGGCGGAAGTGCGGCTCGAGCGCGCGGCGGAGCGCCTGCTCGTGCGCCGGATTCGCATAGGCGTGCAGCAGGCACACCGCCACCGCCTCCACCCCCTCGGTCCGGAGGGCGGCGACGAGGCCCTCCAGCTCGCCGGGCGCGAGGGGGGTCTGCACGGTGCCGTCGGCGCCCACCCGCTCGGTGATCTCGAGGCGCCGGCGGCGCGGCACCAGCGCCTCCGCCCGGGCGGGCCGCTCGAGACGATAGAGATGCGCGCGGTTCATCCGCGCGATCTCGAGCACGTCGCGGAAGCCGCGCGTGGTGACGAGGCCCACCGGGGCGACGCGCCCCTCCACGATGGCGTTGGTGACGGTGGTGGTCCCGTGGGCGAGCGAGGCGCACGTCTCTCCCGCCCGGAGCAGCGCGCGCAGGCCGTCGAGCACGCCCTGCGCCCGGTTGTCGGGCACCGTGGGCACCTTGCACGAGCGCACCTCCCCCGTCCCGTCGTCCACCGAGACGACGTCGGTGAAGGTGCCCCCCACGTCCACGCCGACGCGGAGGCTCACGTCCGGATCGAGGCGCGCGTCACTTGCGATCGGCCCACCGGGGCAGCGGGTAGATCAGCTCGCCGGAGGCGAGATCGAAGGGCCAGGCGACCTTGAGCGCTCCGCCGCGCCACTGGGTGATCAGCGGAGTGCCCAGCTCGTTCTGGCCGGTCTTGGGATCGAAGGTCACGCCCTTCCACGGCATGATGAGCTGATTCGGCTTGAGATCGGTGGCGGCCAGCGCCTTGCGGATCGCCTCCGGATCGGTCGAGCCCGCCCGGTTGATCGCCTCCGCGAGGACGATCATGCCGGTGAAGGCGCGCGAGGTGTTGTCGTTGAGGTCCTTCCCCGTGCGCTTCTTGTACATCTCGTTGACCCGGGCGATCACCGGCCGCTTCGCGGCCAGGTCCATCGAGAACACCGAGCGGGACATCACGCCGTCGGCGTCCTTGCCGACGCCGGCCACGAAGTCGCTCTCCACGTAGCCCGCGTCCTGGGCCAGGATCATCGGCGGGTTGTAGTCGAGCTCGCGGGCGGTCTTGATGAACAGGATCGCGTCGGAGGTGTAGGAGGTCGGCAGCAGGACGTCGGGGTTCGCGGCCTTGAGCCGCTGCACCTCGGTCTGCATGCTGGTGGTCCGCGCTCGATACGCGAGCTTCTCCACCACCCGGTAGCCGCCCGCCTGGGCGAGCTGCTCCTGGACCCGCGCCGAGTCCGCGCCGAAGAGCGTGTCCTCGTGGAGGATGCCGAGCGTGGCGATCTTCTTCCCGCTCCGGGCCTGCAGCTCCTTCATGAACTCGAACATCGCGATCGAGAAGTGCTCGTCGTGCGGGCTGGTCCGGAAGAACCACTTGAACCCGCGCCGGTGCAGCGTGGGCGAGGACGACTCGCCCGAGAGATACGGCACGCCGAGCCGCTCGCACACCACGCTCGCGGTGGCCGACACGCTGCTGTGGTAGGCCCCGTACAGCGCCACCGCCTTCTCCTGCGTGATCAGCCGCTCGGCCTCCGACTGGCCCAGCTCCGGCTTGCCCTGGTGGTCCACGAAGATCAGCCGGAGCTTCGCCCCGCCGAGCCCGGGGAGGCCCTCGGTCCGCGCCAGGGGCAGGTCCAGGTCCTGGCGGGTGTTCACGATCTCGACCGCGGTCTCGGCGGCGGCCTTGGCGTCCACCCCCGCCTGCGCCACCGGCCCGCTGAGCGGATAGAGCACGCCGATCACCACCTCACGGCCCTGCGCCCAGGCCCGCGGCGCCGACGCGGCGAGCGCGCCCACACCCATGAGCTTCACGACATCACGTCTCCGCATGGTCTGCCTCCTGATGAGCCTGGCCGGTGATCACTGCGAACCGCCTCGTGAGCGCGGACCCGTCACCACTGTTCGGGCCGGCATCGGAAGGATACCGGGCGCGTTCGATGCGCCCAAGGATGGCGGAGCCGCCCCGCCACGTCAAGGCCCGGGGCCCGCGGCGGGTTGCGGGGCCCCGCGCGCCTGGACTATTCTCGGGCCCCTGCACCTCACCTGGTGGGCGCGCCCGGAGGACGCGATGGCGGAGACGGTGACCTGGCCCGACGGCGCGCGCTGCGCCGTCATGATGACGTTCGACCTCGACGGCGAGAGCCCGTGGATCCACCGCGACCCCGCGCTGGCCGAGCGGCCGCTGCACATGTCCATGGGCGCCTACGGCCCCAAGACCGGCATGCCGCGCATCCTCGAGCTGCTCGACCGCTACGGGATCAAGACCTGCATCTTCATCCCCGGCTGGATCGTGGAGCGCTACCCCGCGCTCTGCGAGGAGATCCTGAAGCACGGCCACGAGGTGGGCCACCACGGCTACCTGCACGAGAAGCCGTTCTTCATGAAGAGCCGCGAGGAAGAGGAAGCGCTGCTCGTGCGAAGCCTCGAGATCTTCCAGAAGGTGCTCGGCGTGGTTCCGCTCGGCTCGCGCACGCCTTCCGCCGACCCGAGCCGGCACACCATGGAGCTGCTCGCGCGGCACGGCTTCCTCTACCACAGCAACGCGCTCGACACCGACCTGCCCTACTGCCACGAGACCGCGCACGGCCCGCTGGTGGAGTTCCCCACCGCGTGGTGCAACAACGACGCGCCGTTCTTCCTGTGGAGCGCGGTGCCCCCGGTCGGCAACGGCATCTGGAGCCAGCAGGACGTGTGGGAGATCTGGTCCGAGGAGTTCGAGGGGCTCTACGCGGAGGGCGGCTTCTTCAACTGGCTCGCCCATCCCCAGATCATCGGCCGGCCGGCGCGCCTGCGCATGGTCGAGCGGCTCATCCAGCTCATCCTGGGCAAGGGCCGGGTGTGGTGGCCGCGTCCCGACGACCTGGCCCGCTTCTGGCTCGGGCGCCGCAGGCAGCCGGCGGCCTCCGCCTGATGGCAGGCGGGCGCGCGATGCGCTACCCGTGGCCCTCCGGCACCACGTCCGCCGCGGTCCTCTCGTTCGATTTCGACGCGGAGTCCGGCTTCCTGTTTCGCGAGCCCGAGAAGGCCCGGCGCAGCCTGGGCGACCTGGAGGAGCGCCGCTTCGGGCCCCGCGTGGGCGTCGATCGGATCCTGCGCCTGCTCGACCGCCTGAAGCTGCGCGCCAGCTTCTTCATCCCGGGCTGGACGGTCGAGCACCACTTCGAGCCGTGCCGGCGGATCCGCGACGCGGGTCACGAGATCGGGGCCCACGGCAACGTGCACGAGGCGCTCGGCTTCCTCGACGAGGAGCAGGAGGAGCGCGTGATGCGCGAGCAGCTCGAGATCCTGGCCTCCCGCCTGGGCGTGCGGCCGGCCGGGTATCGCTCGCCTTCCTGGGACGTGAACGTGTGGACGCCCGACCTGCTCAAGCGCCACGGCTTCCTCTACGACAGCTCCCTGATGGGCAACGACGTCCCGTACGACGTGCCGACCTCCCAGGGACCACTGACCGAGGTGCCGGTGCAGTGGCTGCTCGACGACGCCCCGCTCTTCCGCCACGTCTACGGCGCCTCCAACGCGATCGCCGACCCGGGCCGCGTGCTCCAGATGTGGAGCAAGGAGTTCGCGGCGATGCACCCGGAAAACGGCTGCTTCGTGCTGACCTGCCACCCCTTCGTGAGCGGGCGCGCCTCTCGCATCGCCCTGCTGGAGGACCTGGTCACCACCATGCGCCGCACGCGCGGCGTGTGGTTCGCCACCTGCGAGGAGGTGGCGCGCTGGCACGCGAGCGGACCGGCGCCCGCGAAGGGGCGGCCGGCCGCTACCCGCCCGGCTTCGGCTTCGAGGGCTCGCTCGCGCGCACGCGGACCGCGACGCCGCTGACCAGGGAGTCGGACGGATCGAGGATGACCGCGTCCTTCGGTCCCAGGCCCGACACGACCTCCACGCTGCCGCCGTAGTCGCGCCCGATCGTCACCCCCACCAGCTCCGCGCGCCCGTTCCGCACCACCGCGACCTGCAGTCCCTGCGAGCGGAAGAGCAGGGTGTTCGCGGGGATCGTGAGCCCGCGCGCCTCGCGACCGACCCGCAGCCGCACCACCACGTAGGCGCCGGGCAGCACCTCGCCGGTGGCGTTCTCCACCTCCACCTCGCTCACCATGGTCCGGGTGACCGGATCGAGGGCGTTGGAGGTCCGGGCCAGCGTGCCGCGGAAGGCGCGGCCAGGCATCTCCTCGAGGGTGACGGTGGTCGGGGTGCCGGGCTGCGCGGCCTGGGCGTAGGCCTGCGGCACCGAGACGAAGACGCGCAGCTTGTCGATGGCGGCGAGGCGGAAGAGCTCGCGCGCGGCCCCGCCCGCGTCGACGAGCGCGCCGATGTCGGTGTTGCGCGCGGTGATGATGCCCGCGAACGGCGCGGTGATCTTCTGGAAGGCCTGGAGGTCCTCGAGGCGCTTGACGTTGGCGGCATTGGAATCCACGATCGCCCGCCGCGCGTTGTAGTCGCTGACCTTCTCGTCCGCCTCCTGGCGCGACACTGAGTCGCGTTTGAGCAGCGTCTGCCAGCGCTCGGACGTGGTCCGGGCCATGTCCATGGTCGCGCGCGCGTTCTCCAGGTCCGCGCGGGCCTGGTGGAGCTGCTGGTCGAGCTCGGGAGTCTCGAGCTCGGCCAGGAGCTGGCCCGCGGTCACGCGCGTGCCGATGTCCACGTGGCGCTTCTTGAGGTACCCGCTCGCCCGCGCGAAGATCACCGCGTCGGTGAACGCGTGGGCGGTTCCCGGCAGCACCAGCTCGTCGGTGGGCGCGGAGGCGCCCGGGTACACCACCGCGACGGTGGGAACCGCCGCCTCCTCGGTCGCCCGCTTCAGCGCCGCGTCCGCGCCCCGGCGGCCGTGGAGCCCGGCGTAGATGGCGCCCCCCAGGACCAGGGCGGCAACCAGGACGATCCAGAAGCCGGAGGACCCGCGCCAGCGGCTCATGCCGCCGCCGGTGGGAGCGGGCTTCCCGCGCGGCGCCCGCGCCCGTGCAGCAGGCTGAACACCGCGGGCACGAAGACCAGGGTCGCGACGGTGGCGCAGCAGCAGGCCGCCGATCACCGCGCGCCCGAGCGGCGCGTTCTGCTCGCCGCCCTCGCCCAGTCCCAGCGCCATCGGCATCATGCCGATGATCATGGCCAGCGCGGTCATGAGCACGGGCCGGAAGCGCGTGAACCCCGCCTCGATCGCGGCCAGGTGGGCGTCGCCGTGCTCACCCAGCCGCTCCTTGGCGAAGGAGACCACGAGGATGCTGTTGGCGGTCGCGACGCCCATGCACATGATCGCGCCCATCAGGGCGGGCACGCTGAGCGTGGTGCCGGTCAGGAACAGGAACACGATGATCCCGGCCAGCGCGGCGGGCAGCGCGGTGATGATGATGAACGGATCGAGCCACGACTGGAAGTTCACCACGATCAGCAGGTAGACGAGCACGATCGCGAAGGCGAGGCCGCCCAGGAGGCCCAGGTAGGAGGCGCGCATGGTCTCGACCTGGCCGCGCAGGGTGACGAAGCTGCCGCGCGGCAGGTTCGGGCGATGGGCGTCGACGATCGCGGGCGATGTCGCGGCCCACCGCGCCGAGGTCGCGGTCCTGCACCGAGCCGTAGATGTCCACCACCCGGCGGATGTTGTAGTGCGAGATCACCGCCATCGAGCTCGCGCCGCGCGATCGAGGCCACGTCGCCCAGGATCTGGGGCCGCGCCCCCGTCGCGCTGATCGGGATGTTCTGGAGGTCCTGGAGCGACTGGATCCGAGTACTGGGGCGCCTGGGTGACCAGGTTGTAGCTGACCCCGTTCTGCCAGTTGAGGAACGTGGTCGGCGAGGTCGGCGCCAGCTCCCGCTCAGCGACACCAGCACGCTGCTGGCGACGTCGCGCGGGGTGAAGCCGCCCCCGCCGCCTTGGTGCGGTCCACCGTCACGTGGAACTTCGGGGTGTCGAAGTTCTGCTGGATCCGCAGGTCGGTCAGGCCGGGCACGCGCCGCAGGTCGTCCAGCATCTGGTTGGCGACCTGCCGGTTGCCCTCGAGGTCGTTGCCCTCGATCTGCATGTCGATCGGCGCGGGCAGCCCGAAGTTGAGGATCTGGGTCACGATGTCGGCGGGCACGAAGTAGAAGGTCACGCCGGGAAACTCCTGGGGCAGACGCGCGCGCAGGTTCCGCACGTGGTCCGCGGTGGGCCCGTGGCCGGGCTTGAGCGTGACGAGGATGTCGGCGTCCGCCGCTCCGATGAACCCCGGAGCGCGCTGTACATGTAGTTGATGCGTGCTAGTACGGCAGCCCGATGTTGTCGATGATCTTGTCCAGCTCCCCGGCCGGGATCTCCCGGCGGATCGCGGTCTCCACCAGGTCGACCAGCCGGGCGGTCTCCTCGATGCGGGTGCCGGTCTTGGCGCGCAGGTGGAGGATGAACTGCCCGCTGTCGGTCACCGGGAAGAAGTTCTCGCCCGAGCCAGGGCACCAGGAGCCCGGCGCTCACGCAGACCGCGAGGAACACGGGCACGAACGCGGCCTGCCGGCGAGAGCAGCCGCTCCAGCAGCCCGCGGTAGGCGGCGCGGAGCCGCTCGAACCCGCGCTCGAAGCCGCGCTGCAGCCGCACGAACGGGTTACGCGACGGGCGCGTCGTGGTGGGCCTTGGCCCGCAGCAGGTACATGGCCAGGGTGGGCACGAGCGTGCGCGACAGCACGTAGGAGGCGAGCATCGCGAAGACCACCGCCTCCGCCAGCGGCACGAAGAGGTAGCGCGCGGTCCCGCTCAGGAAGAACATGGGCAGGAACACGATGCAGATGCAGAGGGTGGACACGAGGGCGGGCACCGCGATCTGGGCCGCCCCGTCCAGGATCGCGCCCCGCAGCGTCCTGGCCCTCTTCCAGATTGCGCTCGATGTTCTCGATGGTGACGGTGGCGTCGTCCACCAGGATGCCCACCGCGAGCGCGAGGCCGCCCAGGGTCATGATGTTGATGGTCTCGCCCAGGAAGCTCAGCGCGATGACCGAGGTCAGGATCGACAGCGGGATCGAGACCGCGATGATGAGGGTGCTGCGCCAGCTCCCCAGGAAGAGCAGGATCATCAGCGGCGGTGAGGCAGGCCGCGATGATCGCCTCGTGGATCACGCCCGCTCACCGCGGCCGCGCACGAAGACCGACTGGTCCGCGAGCAGGTCGACCTTGAGCTCGGGGGGCAGCGTGCTGGCCACCCGCGGGCAGCGCGGCCCGGATGTTGTCGACGACGTCGAGGGTGGAGGCGTCGCCGCTCTTGAGGACGGTGACCAGCGTGCCGCGCCGGCCGTCCCGCCGGACGATGTTGGTCTGGGGCCCGAAGCCGTCGCGCACGTGGGCGACGTCCCGGAGGTAGATCGTCGAGTTGCCCACCACCTTGATCGGGATGTCGTCCAGGTCGGCCACCGTCCGCGGGCTCGCGTTCGAGCGTGACGTCGTACTCGAACTCGCCGATCTTGGCGGTGCCGGAGGGCAGGACCAGGTTCTGCAGGTCCAGCGAGTCGACGCACGTCGGCTGGGCGAGAGCCCCTTGGCCTGGAGCATGCGCGGGTTGAGGTCGACCATGACCTGGCGCTGCTTGCCGCCGAAGGGATACGGGATCGCCGCGCCCGCGGACCGTCACGAGCTGGGGCCGCAGGAAGTTGACGCCGAGGTCGAAGAGCTGCTGCTCGGCGAGACCCTCCCCCGACAGCGCGAGCTGGAGGATCGGCACGCTCGAGGCGCTGAAGTTGATGATCAGGGGCGGGGTGATGCCGGGCGGGTACTGCCGGATCACGGTCTGCGAGATCGCGGTGATCTGGGCGTTGGCGGTGTCGAGGCTCGCGTTCGGCTGCAGGAAGACCTTGATGATCGCCTGTCCGTTGATGGTGGTGGACTCGATGTGCTCGATGTTGTCCACCGTGGTGGTGAGCACGCGCTCGTAGGACGTGGTGATGCGGCCCTCCAGCTCCTCCGCGTTGAGCCCGCGGTACTGCCACGCCACCGCGATCACCGGGATGTTGACGTTGGGGAAGATGTCGGTGGGCGTGCGCGCGATCACCACCGGGCTCACGATCAGGATCAGGAGCGCGAGGACGATGAAGGTGTAGGGCCGGTCCAGCGCGATCCGGACGATCCACACGGCCGCCGCCCCTAGCCGGTGACCGCGCGCCGACCGGTCTCGCGCACGAGACGGCGGTCCGCCTCCGGCGTCGCGGCGGGCGGGATCCGCAAGACGAGATCCTGGGTGTGGGTGGGGATGATCTTCCCCTCCGGCCAGTGCGTACCCCAGGGATCCTGGCCCGCCGCCACCGCGCGGATGCCGTCGCGCACGATGCTGCCGGAGCATGATCACGCCGCGGTCCGTCGAGGCGAGGTGCTCGAGCGCGTGGACCGCGACGGGGCGCTGGCTCGACTGCGCGTCGTAGTCGGCGGGGAAGCGCTGGCGCTCCTCGTAGGGGCGGTCCTCCGACTGGCCGAAGCCGGGCCGCGCGACCTGCTCGGGCGTGAGCCCCCACGCCGGATCCACCTGGGCCAGCTCGAAGTTCGTCGTGTGGGTGTCGTCGTTGGGCACCGCCCAGCGGATGATCACCGGCCGGCTCGCCGACCTTGGGCGCGGCGGCCTCCTCGATCTCGCGCGTGAACTGGTGCACGTTCGGCGGCATGAAGTCGCAGACGCGCACCCAGACGAGATCATTCACGCGCCGGGTCGCGATGTAGACCATGCCCGCGTCGGTGGTGAGCCAGTCGAGCTCGGGCACCGCCGCCGAAGGCCTCGGTGAACTGATAGCCGCTCGAGAGCGCGTGCAGGAACGCGGTGTGCACCGGGTCCATGCTGTTGTCCTTCACCTGGAGCCAGTTGCACGGCAGCGTGAACTCGGCCGCGGGCATGAGGGTGTGGCCCGGCACGTCGAACGTGTCGATAGAGCGGAAACGCGGGCGCGCCGATCGGGCGGGCCCAGTACGCGAAGACGAGCCCGCAGAACTCGTGCGTGGGATACGCGCCCTGCCACACGCGCTCGCACAGGCGGCTGCCCGCGGGCTCGCCCGGCGTCTCGAGACAGCGCCCGTCCACGTCGTACACCCAGCCGTGGTAGCAGCAGCGCAGGCCGCGCTCGAGCGGAATGGCGAACTCGAGCGACGTGCCGCGATGCGCGCAGTGCAGGTGGAGCACGCCGACGCGCCCACCGCGATCGCGAAAGACCACGAGGTCCTCGCCCAGGATGCGCACGCGCCGCGGCGGTCCGTCCAGATCGCGCGTGAACGCCACCGGCTGCCAGAAGCGCCGCAGGTATTCGCCGCCGGGAGTGCCGGGACCGACCTGGGTCAGCTCGGGGTCCGGAGCCGGCGTCGCCCGGCGCGCGTATCCGTCGAACGGGCTTCCGGTCGCAGGCTCCGAGGCCATGGGTGCCGCTCAGCATGGGGCCGGTCAGCCAGGCCGTCAAGGGCCGGGAGCAAACTTCGGACCATGCAAAGGATTCGTGGTGTGCAAGTCTCCCATCGTGGGTGGGGAGGTACTCAGAGAGGGATTTCCGGGCCCCCTGTCAGCCAGAAAACATTAATGTAATCATGTGAGTTATCATTGGAATGGCGCTTGCTGTTCTAGCCCGCTATGGCTAGAACAATGCGGACCCTGGTGACCGGCAGTGCCCTTCTCCTGGCAGGCTGTCTGGCCTTCGCTGGACCGGCCCGAGCCGAGATCGACCCTCCAACCATGATGGCCACGGAACCGACCCCGATGGAGCCCGTCGGGCTGGTCCAGGTAGCGTGGCCCGTATCCCAGGACATCCTGGCCGAGACCTTCGGATACCCGGCGGAGGCGCCCGACCTTCCGGTGACCCCGGCGGTGGTGAACCTGGCCCTGGTGACCGAGCCGACCCCGGCGGTGGTGCGCCCGGCCCCGGCCACGGCCTACCGCGTCCAGCTCAACGAGCATGTCCGGCACTTCCTCGATAAGTTCCAGACCGGGTACCGGCGGGCGATCACCGAGACACGCCTGGCCAGATCTGGCCGCTATCTCCCCATGATCCTTGACATATTCAAGGAGAAGGGCCTGCCCGAGGAGCTGGTCTTCACCGCGATGGTCGAGAGCGGCTTCAACCCGGTAGCGGTCTCCCACGCCGGCGCCAAGGGGCTGTGGCAGTTCATGGCCCCGACCGCGCGCCTCTACGGCCTCCGCGTGGACCGCTGGACGGACGAGCGCCTCGACCCGGAGAAGTCCACGGTGGCCGCGGCGAACTACCTGCGCGACCTCTACACCGTCTTCGGCTCGTGGGACCTGGCCCAGGCCGCCTACAACGCGGGCGAGGTCCGGGTCCAGCAGGCGATCCAGGGCTCGGGCTCGCGCGACTTCTGGGTCCTCCACCGTCGCAGCCCGCACCTGCTCCCGGAGACGAAGAACTTCGTCCCCGCGATCCACGCGGCGACCCTGATCGGCCGCCGGCCCGAGCAGTACGGCTTCACGGTGGTGCCGGAAGAGCCGGTGCGTTACGAGGTCGTGACCGTGCCCAAGGGCAGCCGCCTCCTGCGACTGGCCGGGCTCTCGGGGGTCGCGCTCGCGGACCTCGAGCAGCTCAATCCGGAGCTCTGGCAAAAGCAGACCCCGCCCGACGCTCCGTACGAGCTCAAGATCCCGGTCGGCACCGCGGCCGCGATGCAGGCGGCGGTCCAGCTGGAGACGGCGCCGCGTCGGATCGCCCCCGGGAACGCGTCGGCGGGCCTTCACGTGGTCAAGACGGGCGAATCGGTCTGGCGCATCGCCCGGCAGTACGGCGTCTCCACCACGCAGCTCGCGCGCTGGAACGGCCTCGACCGGCCGGACCGCATCTTCCCCGGCGAGCGCCTGCGCGTCAGCGCGTCCTAGCCTCGGCCCGCCCGGTCGGCCGGCGGTCCGAGCCGGTTGACCGGGCGTGCGCGTCGTGGAGAATAGCGGCCCGGAGGATCTCATGGGCCGACTGGACGGCAAGGTCGTGGTAGTCACCGGGGCGAGTCGCGGCATCGGCGCCGACATCGCCCGGCTCTTCGCAACCGAGGGCGGCCGCGTGGTCTGCGCGGCCCGCACCCTTCAGGAAGGCCAGCACCCCCTCGCCGGCTCGCTCGAGACCACCGTGGCCGGCATCCGCGAGGCGGGCGGCGACGCGCACGCGATCGCCGCGAACATCGCGGAGCCCGCGGAGTGCGAGCGGCTGATCGAGGCGGCCCGGCGGCACTACGGCCCGGTGGACGTGCTGGTCAACAACGCGGCGCTGACCTACTACATCCCGGTGAAGGACTACCCGGTCGGCAAGTGGCTGCGCTCGTGGGCCGTGAACTTTCAGGCCCCGTTCATGCTGAGCCAGCTCGTGCTCGGCGACATGATCACCCGTCGGAGCGGCGCCATCGTCAACATCTCCTCCGGCTCCGCGATCGGCCCCGGGCGCGGGCCCTATTCCGATCCCGCGGTGGGCGCGCGCGGCGGCACCTGCTACGGCGCCGAGAAGGCCGCGCTCGAGCGCTTCACCCAGGGCCTGGCGTCGGAGGTGTTCCCGCACCGCATCTCGGTGACCGCGGTGTCGCCCTCCCAGGTCGTGCCCACCCCCGGCACCGTGTACCACCGCCTCGTGAGCGGCCTCGACGACCCACGGGGCGAGCCGCCCCTCCTGATGGCGCAGGCCGCGCTGCTGCTGGCCACCGAGCCGGTCGAGCGCGTGAGCGGCCGCGTGACCTACAGCCAGCAGATCCTCCGCGAGTTCGGCTGGATCGACGCGGGCCGCGGCCGGGGCGTGGACACCCGCGGCAGCGGTTACTCGGAGATCTAACCGCGCCGGCCTCGGGCCGGAGTGACTTGACGACGGCAGCCCTCCGGCGCAAGATGCGCGGGCGGAGGGACCGGCCCCATGCATTTCGGGATCTTCCTGGAAGAGCGGCGCCGCGGCGTCAGCGAAGGCGCCACGCTGCGCGAGACGATCGAGCTGGCGGACGCGGCGGAGGTCGGCGGCCTCGACGGCGTCTGGCTCGGCGAGATCCACTTCAACGGCAATCGATCGATCCAGTCCGCCCCCCTCGCCCTCGCCAGCTTCATCGCGGCCCGGACGCGGCGCCTCCGCGTGGGGATCGCGGTGCAGGTGCTCCCGCTCGGCAACCCGCTGCGCATCGCCGAGGAAGCAGCCACCGTGGACCAGCTGAGCGAAGGCCGGCTGGACTTCGGCGTCGGCCGCAGCGGCTCGGCGCGGACGTACGATCTCCTCGGCGTGCCGTACGGCGAGAGCCAGGCGCGCTTCCTCGAATCGCTCGAGATCATCCGCCTCGCCTGGAAGGGCAAGCCGTTCAGCTATGACGGCAAGTTCTACCGCGTGCGCGACGTGACGGTGTCGCCGACGCCCTACCAGGTGCCGCATCCGCCGCTGCGCATGGCGGCCAACTCGCCGGAGACCTTTCCCCACGTCGCGCGCCTCGGTCTCCCGCTCTTCATCGGGCTGCGAGACCTGGACATCCCCCTGCTGCGCGGCCACCTGAAGACGTACCGCGACGCATGGCGGGAATCGGGACAGGCCGGCGAGCCGGACGTCTACCTGCGCATCCCGGTGTACGCGGCGCCGACCGACACCGCCGCGCGCGAGGAGCCGCGGGAGGCGATGACCTACTTCTTCCAGCGGCACATCGAGCTGATCCGGTCCGGCCTCGGCCGCACCGACACCGGCCCGGGGGACCGGCGGCAGGTCATGGCGGACCGGATCACCACGATGCCGTACGACGAGATGCTCGAGACCCGCGTGGCGTTCGGCACCGCCGCGGCCCTGCGCGACCGGCTGGGTGAGATCGCGGAGGACCTGGGGCTCAGCGGCATCGTCGCCGAGCTGAACCCCAGCGGCCTCCTGTCCCTCGATCAGATGAAGCGGACGCTCGACATCCTCACCCGCGAGGTGATCCCTACTTTCCGCTGACGAAGGCCTGCACGCGCTTCCACGCGTCGGCCGACGCGTCCGCGAACTCGGTGTACTTCCGGTCGAAGAAGCTGTGCGGCGCCCCCGGGTACACCTTCTGGTCGTGCTTGACGTTGGCCTTGCGGCACGCCGCGTCGAAGGCCTCGACGTCCGCGGGCGGAATCCCCTCGTCGGCGCCGCCGAAGATCGACATGCACCGGCGCCTTGTAGCGCGGCACCGCGTCGATCGGCTTGGGCCGGTCCGGCCAGCGCTTGAGGCCGAGCGGCCAGCCGTAGAAGCCGATGACCCCCGCGTAGCCGAGCCCGCTGGCCGCCTGCAGATAGGACAGCGCGCCCCCGAAGCAGAAGCCCACCGAATAGAGCGACTTCACCTGCCCGCCGTCGGCGGTCCGAAGGTACGCCGCGGCCGCGGCAATGTCGGCCTGCAGCGTCTCCGGCTTGGTCAGCGGCACCTGCGACATGAAGTCGAACGCCTCGCTGCGGTCCTCCGACGGCGCGGTGCGCGCGAAGAAGTCGATCGCGACCGCGTCCACCCCGATCTCGGCGAAGCGATCGGCGAGCTCCTTGTAATACGGATGCAGGCCGCGCACGTCGGGGATCACGATCATGCCCGCCCCGGTGGGCTTGGCCGCGCGGGCCGCGTGGGCCATGAAGCTCGTGCCGTCGCTCGACGTCAGCTTGAAGTCGCGGGAGCCGGCCGCGCCGCCCGAGATCGGAGGGATCGGAGGAAAGGAATCGTCGTCCACGCACATGATGGAGGTCTCCTGTGGATGAGAGGCGCTACATGTCCAGGCCGCCGTTGACGCCCCAGACCTGGCCGGTGATGTAACTCGACGCGTCGGCGGCCAGGAAGTGCACGACGCGCGCGACCTCTTCGGGCTTGCCGAGGCGGCCGAGCGGGATCTGGCCGACGATCTTCTCGAGCAGCTTGGCCGGGACGTGCTCGAGCATCTCGGTGGCGATGAAGCCGGGGGTCACCGTGTTCACGGTGAGCCCGACCCCGTCCGGATCCTGGAGCCGCCCCGCCTTGGCGAGCAGGAACGCGGCCTCGCGCGCGAGCGTCTTGGTGAGGCCGAAGAGCCCCGACTTGGACGCCGCGTAGTTGGCCTGGCCGATATTGCCCATCTCGCCGATGACGCTCGACACGTTCACGATGCGCCCGCTCCCGCGCTCCGCCATGTGCCGCAGCGCGGCCTGGGAGAGGAAGAAGGCGCCGGACAGATTGACGTTCAGCACCTTGAACCAGTCCTCGTCGGAGAGCTTGAGCACCGTCTTGTCGATGGTGATCCCCGCGTTGTTGACCAGGATGTCGAGCCGGCCGTGGGCCGCGATCACCTCGTCGATGGTGCGCCGGCAGTCAGAGGGCTCGCCCACATTGCCCTTGTGGATGCTGACCTCGGTGCCGTAGGTGGTGGCGAAGCCGTCTCGGAACTTCTTGGCCGCGTCGTCGTTGCCCGCGTAGCCCGCGGCCAGGGTCGCGCCCTGGCTGGCCAGGCTGCGGCAGATGGCGGCCCCGATTCCGCGGGTGCCGCCGGTGACGAAGGCCACGCGACGCCTCAGCTTGTCGCCGCCGCGCGCGGCGATGTTGTCGTTCTCGGTGATGTCCAGGACCGTGGGCGTGGTCGTCATGGTCGGCTCCTCCCGATGGGCATCTTCGACCGCTGGCCGGCACATCCTGGCAAATCCCCATCGCGGAGTCAAACGGCGTACAATCCCCCCTCGTGCGCCTGCCGATCTACTACGGCTGGGTCATCGTGGCCGTCGTCTTCGTCTCCATGGGGGTGGGCGTCAACGCGCGCACCACCTTCTCGCTGCTGTTCCCGCCGATCCTCGACGAGTTCGGCTGGGAGCGCGGCGTGACCGCGGGCGCCTTCTCGTTCGGCTTCCTGGTCTCGGCGGCCCTGAGCCCGTCGCTCGGCCGCCTGATGGACCGGCGCGGCCCGCGCGTCGTCATCGAGCTGGGCGTGCTCCTGATCGGCGCGGGCCTGCTGCTCGCCACCGTGGTGACACGCCCGTGGCACCTCTACGCGACGCTCGGCGTGATGGTGGGCGGCGGCAGCGTGTGCCTCGGCTACACCGGGCAGTCGCTCTTCCTCCCCGACTGGTTCGTGCGCCGGCGCGGCCTCGCGATGAGCCTCGCCTTTTCCGGGGTGGGCGTGGGCTCGATGATCCTGCTGCCCTGGATGCAGACCCTGATCGACCGCTCGGGCTGGCGCGCGGCGTGCTGGGCGATGGGTCTCCTCGTCCTGCTACTCCTCGTGCCTCTCAACCTGCTGCTGCGCCGCCGGCCCCAGGACATGGGGCTCGAGCCCGACGGGGATCGCGCCGCGGCCCCCGGCGCGGTGCCGCGCCCGTCCAACGTGGTGGACGCGGCGTGGGCGGCGGTCGACTGGACGCTCGCGCGCGCGGCGCGCACCACCCGGTTCTGGTGGATCGCGATCGGGTACTTCACCGGCCTCTTCGCCTGGTACGCGGTACAGGTGCACCAGACCAAGTACCTGACCGAGATCGGGTTCAGCCCGAGCGACGCGGCGTGGGCGCTCGGCTTCGTGAGCCTGGCCGGCATCCCCGGCCAGATCGCGCTCGGCTGGCTCTCGGACCGGATCGGGCGCGAGTGGGTGTGGACCGCGGGCGCGCTGGGGTTCGCGATCTGCTACGCGGCGCTGCTTCTCCTGGCGGTCACCCCGACCCCCGCCCTGCTCTACGTGATGGTGGTCGCCCAGGGCATGCTCGGCTACGGCCTCACCTCGGTCGTGGGCGCGATCCCGGCCGAGATCTTCCAGGGCCGCCACTACGGCTCGATCTTCGGCACCCTGATGCTGGCCTCGATCGCGGGCGGCGCGGTCGGGCCGTGGCTCACCGGCGCGCTCCACGACCACACCGGCAGCTACACGCTCGCGTTCTGGATCTCCATCGCCTGCAGCGTGGTCTCCGCGGTCGCCATCTGGCTCGCGGCTCCCCGCAAGGTGCGGGCGGTCGCCGGCCGCATATGAAGAGCCTTCCTTCCACCCTCTCCCCGCTGGGGAGAGGGCAGGGTGAGGGGTCCTGATGGTGAGGGGCCCCGGATGAGGTATCCTGCGCCGTGTATCTGAACCCCCGGCTCTGGGCCTTCACGCGGGGCGTCCGCCTCCGGATCGCGGGCACCACGCTGGCCGGCCTGCTGGCGGTGCTCGTGGGCACCGCGCGCCTGGCCCTGCTGGGCTGGGTGCTGGGGCGCGTGCTCGCCGGCGATTCGCTCGCCCGCCTGGCCTGGCCGGTCGCCGGGGTCGCGGCCCTCATCGCGGTCCGCGGCCTGCTCGAATACGGACGCACGATGGCGGCCCACCGCACGGCGGCGCGCGTGCAGCGCCGGCTGCGCGGGCGGCTATACGAGCAGATCACCGCGCTGGGTCCGGCCCACTTCACCCAGACGCGCACCGGCGACGTCATCCTGTCCGTCGTCGAGGGCGTGCAGCAGCTCGAGGTGTACTTCGGCCAGTTCCTCCCCCAGCTCTTCGTCTCCGCGCTCACCCCGTTCCTGATCTTCGCAGTGGTCGCCGCGATCGACCTCCCGCTCGCCTTCGTCTTCCTGGTCGCCGCGATCGCCACCTTCCTCATGCCCACGCTCTGGCACCGCTGGGACAGCCGCGGGAGCCTCGCGCGGTCGAAGACCTACGCGGCCTACGGCGCCGAGTTCCTGGACGCGATCCAGGGGCTGCGCACCCTGGCCGCCTTCGGTCAGAGCCAGGCGCGCGCCCGGCTCCTGGAGGAGCGCGGCCGCGCCCTCTTCCAGGCCACCATGTGGGTGCTCAGCACCAATACGCTGGCGCGCGGCATCAGCGACGTGTGCATCGCGCTGGGCGCGGCGGTGGCGCTGGCGATCGGCAGCTATCGCGTGCAGGGCGGCCAGATGGAGCTCACCGCCCTCGTGGTGGTGCTGATGCTCGGCGTCGAGATCTTCCGCCCGCTGCGGGAGCTCCGGACCGTGCTGCACCAGGGCATGCTCGGCCTCTCGGCGGCCCAGTCCATCCTGGCCCTCCTCGAGGTGAAGCCGCAGGTCACGGACGCCGCCGCGCAACAGAACGATGCGCTGGGGGGGCTCGGGGGAGGAGCGGCGCCGCTCCCCCCCGATAAGAACATTCGCTTCACCGCAAACTCTCCGATCGACCCTTCGATCACGTTCGAGAGCGTCACATTCAGCTATCCGGGCGGGCGCCGAGCCGCGCTCGAGGCGCTCGCGTTCAGCGTGGCCGCGGGCGAGCGGGTGGGCGTGGTGGGCGCGAGCGGCGCGGGCAAGTCCACCATCTCGCGCCTCCTGCTCCGCTTCGCGGATCCGACCACCGGCCGCGTCACCATCGGCGGGCGCGACCTGCGCGAGCTCTCCCTTCGCGACCTGCGGCGGCTGATCGCGGTGGTGAGCCAGGACACCTATCTCTTTCACGGCACGATCGAGGAGAACCTGCGCATGGGGCGCCCCGACGCGAGCCAGGCCGAGCTCGAGACGGCCGCGCGCAACGCCAACATGCACGACGCCATCGTGGCCCTGCCCCAGGGCTACCAGACCGTGGTGGGCGAGCGCGGGGTGCGGCTGTCGGGCGGCCAGCGGCAGCGCATCGCGATCGCCCGCGCGCTGCTCCGCGACGCGCCCATCCTGATCCTCGACGAGGCGCTCTCCTCGGTGGACGCGGAGAGCGAGGCCGCCATCCAGGACGCGCTCGACCGGCTGATGCGCGGGCGCACCACGCTCATCTTCGCCCATCGGCTCTCGAGCATCATCGGCGCCGACCGCATCCTGGTGCTCGACGAGGGCCGCGTGGCCGAGAGCGGCACCCACGCCGCCCTGATGGCGGGCGACGGCGTGTACCGCCGCCTCATGGCGGGCCAGGCCGCGGGTCAGACCGACGGCGTGATCGGCGACGGCGCGACGGTGGTCGAGACCGCGGCCGGTCCCGCGCCGGACGACCCGGTGGGCGCGCCGGCCGCGGAGCCCGCGGCGATCCTCCGCGCGACGGGACCGGGCTGGTGGGAGGTCGGCCGCATCCTGATCGCGATGGCGTCGGGCTACCACGGCCGGCTCGTCGTCACGTTCGCGCTCGGGGTGGCCCGGGTGACCGCGCTGATCGGCGTCGGGCTGCTGAGCGCGCTGGTGGTCCGCGCGGTGAGCCGCGGCGAGCCCACCGGCGCGTGGCTCACCGCGCTCCTGATCGTCGCGCCGCTGGCCGGCGTGCTGCACTGGCTCGAGTCCTGGCTCGCCCACGACATGGCCTACCGGCTGCTCGCGGACATGCGCATGCGCTTCTTCCGCAAGCTCGTCGAGCTCGGCCCGGCCTACCTGTCGTCGCGGCGGACCGGCGATCTGCTCGGCGTCGCCACCCACGACATCGAGCTGATCGAGTACTTCTTCGCCCACACCATCACGCCCGGCCTGGTCGCGGTGCTGGTCCCCGCGGTGGTCCTCGCCACCCTCGCCACCTTCGGGTGGCCGATGGCGCTGGCCGTCCTGCCGTTCCTGGCCTACGCGGCGCTGAGCCCGGTGCTCGGGCGCGGGCGCATCGATCGCCTGAGCGCGCGCGCCCGCGAGGCGTCGGGCGAGCTGAACGCGCACACGGTGGACTCGGTGCAGGGGCTCGGCGAGATCGTCGCGTTCCAACAGGAGGCGCACCGCGGCGAGGCGCTCGCCGCGCGCGCGATGGCCTACGCGGGCGCGCGCATGCCCTTCCTCGCCGACCTCGCGCGCCAGTCGGCGCTCCAGGAAGTGGCCACCGGCCTCGGCGGCCTCGCGGTGGCGCTGGTGGGCGCGTGGCTCGTCGCCGCGGGGCGGCTCGAGGGCGCGATGCTGCCGCTGCTCACCCTGCTCGCGATGTCCGCGTTCGTGCCGGTCTGGGAGATCGCGCAGGTCGGGCGCCAGCTCGCGGACACGCTCGCGGCGACCCGACGCGTCCACGCGGTCCACGCCGAGCCGGTGCGCATCGCCGACGGGCCCGGCGTGCCCGGCCCCCGCCGCGAGGAGGCGGCCGCCATCGCGCTTCACAACGTCACCTTCACCTACCCGGGCCGCCGCCAGCCCGCGCTGCAGGACGTGTCGTTCACGGTGCCCGCGGGCGCGATGGTCGCGCTGGTCGGTCCGTCCGGCGCGGGAAAGACCACGATCGCGAGCCTGCTGCTGCGCTTCTGGGACCCGGACGCGGGCGCCATCACGCTCGGCGGCCACGACCTGCGGCGATGGCGCCTCGAGGGACTGCGCCGCGAGATCGCGCTGGTGGCGCAGGACACGCATCTCTTCAACGACACGCTCGGCGGCAACATCCGCATCGCGCGGCCGGAGGCCACCGTCGCGGACGTGACCGCCGCGATCGAGCGCGCGTCGCTGCTGCCGCTGGTGCGCTCGCTGCCCGAGGGCCTCGACACCCGGGTCGGCGAGCGCGGCCTCCAGCTCTCCGGCGGGCAGCGCCAGCGGGTGGCCATCGCGCGGGCCTTCCTGCGCGAGGCGCCTGTCCTGATCCTGGACGAGGCCACGTCGCATCTCGACGCGCTCAACGAGCAGGTCGTGCAGGAGGCCCTCGCCGGCCTGACCCGCTCGCGTACCACCATCGTGATCGCCCACCGGCTCTCCACCGTCCGCGCCGCCGACCAGATCGTGGTCCTGGACGAGGGCCGTGTGGTCGAGCAGGGCCGTCACGACGATCTGCTGCGCCGGCGGGGCCTCTACGCCCGCCTGGTCTCCCGCCAGGTCGCCGCCGCCATCGCCTCCTGATTTTTCCTCCGCTCCCTGTCAACGCTCGGGGCCGATGCTTCGTCATAGGGGCAGAGGCAGAGAACCCACCGGGGCCCCCGTGATCGGCGGATCCCCGTTATCGACGGATCAAGGAGGATGACCATGAAGGCACGGAACGCACTGACAGGACTGGCCATAGTGCTGGGGATGGCCCTGCCCGCGGGCGCCCAGACGCTCGACGGCATGCAACTCGCGCAGGCGGCCACGGACACCACGCGCCCGGCCGCGCGGTCGAACTGGGGCCAGCGGCCGGAGGGACCGGGCGGCCAGCACCGTCATCACGGGTGGCAGCGTCGGGCCAAGGCCCATCGCTTCTCTCTGAGCGGGCTGGCCCTGCGGCACCAGAAGGACCTCGCGCTGACGCCCGTGCAGGTGGACAACCTGCGCAAGCTCGGCACGGACGCACGCCGAGACGCCATCAAACGGAAGGCCGAGCAGCGGCTCGCCGAGCTGGACCTCCGGACCATGATGGCGCCCGACGCGGCCGATCCCAACAAGCCGCGGGATCTGGCGAAGATCGAGACCAAGGTGCGGGAGATCGAGAAGCTGCGCGCGGATGGGCGCGTGGCCCAGATCCGGAACCTGGAGCAGAGCCGCCAGGTGCTGACGCCGGAGCAGCGTGAGAAGCTGCGCACGCTCATGAGCCAGCGCATGCAGCACCGCGGGCCGCAGGGCCCCGGGATGCGCGGCATGACACCCGAGGACGGCGCTCAGAAACCCGCCGCCTCGGGAAACTCCACTACCACCGAAGGCTAGTCCCGAAGAGGTTCGTTCGAGCGCCGGCTCCGCCGGCGCAATCCCCGCCGTCGGGGGAGGCATCGGAGGGGGCCACCCGGGCCCCCTCCGACTTTACTTTGGGCGAATCGCGTCGGCCGTGCCCTGGATGAAGGCCTTGATCTTCTCGACCTGATCCACGGAGAGCTTCCCGGTGAAATCGGGCATGCCCGTGGCCACGGCCGGGCCCTTGAAGACCCACTGGTCGAGATCGGTGATCACCGCGCTCGTCGAATAGCCCAGGTTCTTCACGTTGCCGCCCCGGTCCACTCCGGGGACGCCGTGACAGAACACGCAGTTGCTGACGTAGAGCAGCGTGCCTTCCTGCACGTGGGCCGGGTCGTACTTGACACCCTGGACCAGCGCGCCCTGCTGGTAGGCGACGAACTCCGGAGCGGGCGCCGCGCTCCCGACCGCGAACGTGTAGACGGTCCCCGGCCCCTGCCGGTCGGTGGCCCGATGCATGATCCCGTAGACGCCGCCCCACCCGACCGCGACGGACACGTACTGCCTGCCGTCCACGAGGTAGGTGACGGGACCCGCCACCACGCCGGTCCCGGTCGCGGCTTCCCAGCGCTTCTCGCCGGTCGTGGCGTTGTAGGCGACGAAGCGCCCGTCCGCGGTGCCCTGGAACACGAGGTTGCCCGCGGTGCTCAGCGTGCCGCCGTTCCACGGGGCGACGTGCTCCTGGCGCCAGGCTTCCTGCTGCCGCACCGGATCCCAGGCGACGAGGCGGCCGAAGGGCTTGCTCTTCGGCGGCTCCGCGTTGAGGTACATCGCCAGGTTCCAGCCCAGGCCGCCGTGCGGCTCGCCGGGCGTGTTGGCGTTCATCTTCCAGTTGCGGTTGTCCATCAGGCCGACCGGAACGCCCTGCACCGGCATGTAGACGAGCCCGGTCTGCGGGTTGAACGACATCGGATGCCAGTTGCGCGCGCCGTAGGGGCTCGGGATGATCTCGCGCGATCGGTCCACCACGCGGGCATCGGGGGTCTCGATCGGCCGCCCGTCCTTGCCATAGCCGCTCGCCCAGTTCACGTCGACGAAGTTGCGCGCCGAGATGAGCTTGCCGCTGGCGCGGTCGATGACGAAGAAGAAGCCGTTCTTCGGCGCGTGGAGAATCACCTTGCGCGTCTGGCCGCCGATCTTCAGGTCGGCGAGAATCATCGGCTGGCTCGAGGTGAAGTCCCAGTTGTCCCCCGGCGTCTCCTGGTAGTGCCAGACGTACTTGCCGGTGTCCGGGTTGAGGGCGACGATCGAGGCGAGGTACAGGTTGTCCCCGCCCCCCGGGCTGCGCCGGCTGCGCGCCCACGGCGAGCCGTTGCCGGTGCCGACGTACATCAGGTTCAGGTCCGGATCGAAGGCCATCGTGTCCCACGCGGTGCCGCCGCCGCCGGCTTCCCAGTACCGGCCGCTCGGGTCCCAGGTCTTGGCCGCGCGGGCCATCGATTCGTCCTCGAAGGGCTTGCCCGGATCGCCGGGCACCGTGAACCACCGCCAGCGCTGCGCGCCGGTCTCCGCGTCGTAGGCGGTGATGTACCCGCGGACGCCGTACTCGGCGCCGCCGTTGCCGATGATGACCTTGCCCTTGAACACCCGCGGCGCCCCGGTGATCGTGTAGGAGCGGGTCCGGTCGACGATGGTGTCCTTCTCCCACGCCACCGTGCCGGACGCGGCGTCCAGCGCCACGAGGCGGCCGTCGTAGGTGCCGACGAACACCTTGCCCCGATGCAGGGCCACTCCGCGGTTGACCACGTCGCAGCACCCCCGGTAGCCCGCCTCCTTCGGAACCTTCGGATCGTAGGTCCACAGGCGCTTGCCGCTGCGCGCGTCGACGGCGTGGACCACGCTCCACGAGGCGGTGACGTACATGATGCCGTCCACCACCAGCGGGGTCGCCTCGACGCCGCGGGTCGACTCGAGGTCGTACGACCAGACGAGGCCGAGGGCCCGGACGTTGTCCGCGTTGATCTGGCCGAGCCGGCTGAAGCGGCTCTCGGCGTAGTCCAGGCCGTGGCTGGGCCAGTCCCGCGCGGTGCGGCCATTGGCCTGGATCGAGGCGCCATCCACCTTGCCGGTCACGGCCCGGATGTGCGCCGCGGAACCCTTGTCCGGGGTGCGGTCCTGCGCGAGGGTCTGATCGATCGGTCCCGCGAGGCCGAGCAGCGCGACCGCCATGATCCGAAATCCGCGCCTCATGGTCCCCTCCTCATTGAAGGTTCCAGCTCGATCCTGAAACGGGGGCCGTGCCGTCGTGGCCCCGGGGCGATGACCTACACGGTCGGCCCGTCGCCCGCCACCGTGGTGCGGTGCATGACGCGCTCGTAGCGCGCGCTGTCCCAGAGGCGGCCCCGGTGCAGCGCGCACCGGTTGTCCCACATCACGAGGTCGCCCACCTGCCAGCGGTGCCGGTAGACCCGGTCGGCGCGTACGGTGTGCTCGAGCAGCCTGGCGATGAGGATGCGGCTCTCGTCGAGCCCCATCCCTTCGATGTACCAGGCGTGCGAGCCGATGTAGAGCGACTTGCGCCCGTTGCGCGGGTTGGCGCGCACCAGGGCGTGACGCACCGGCGGGTAGTCGCGCCCGATCTCGGTGCCGATGCCCGGATCGATCAGGCTGCGCGAGAAGCCGAAGCTGTGCACGACCACGAGCCGATCCAGGTCGCGGCGTACGTTCTCGTCGAGCGTCTCGTACGCAAGGCGCATGCTCGCGAACTCGGTCTCGCCGCCCTCGGGCGGCACCACGCGCGCGGAGAGCGCCGAGGAGTGGGCGGGCACCGGCTTGAACGAGCTGTCGCTGTGCCAGAGCTGGTTGCCGGACTGATACTGCATGCGGCGGTCGTCCCAGCCCATCAGCTCGCCGTTGGCGTCGGTGTTGGAGAGATCCACGATGTGGGCCCCCAGCCGGTCCTCGCCCCCCATGGTCCGCACGGTGGTTTCGAGCGGGCCCCAGCGCTCGCTGAAAGCCATCTGCTCCGCGTCGCTCAGCGCCTGATCGCGGAAGACCAGCACCGAGTAGTCGTCGAACGCCACCGCGATACGGTCGAAGGTGGCCGCGTCGAGCGGCTGGGTCAGATCCACTCCGGAGATCAGGGCCCCGAAGGTGGGGTGAACGGGCGAGACCGTGAGCGGGCCCGTGATGGTCGCCATGGGCAGCCTCCTCGCGGGAAAGTCTAGCCCTTCACGGAGCCCGCGACCAGCCCCTCCACCATCCAGCGATGGATGAAGACGTAGAGGGCGACCACCGGGATCGTGGTGATCACGGAGGCGGCCATGAGCTGGCCCCAGTGGAACACGTCGCCGTAGATGAGCAGGTTGAGGCCCACCGGCACCGTGGTGGCCGTCTCATCCTGGATGAAGACCAGCGCGTAGAGGAACTCGTTCCAGGACAGCGTGAACGCGAAGATCGCCGAGGCCACCAGCCCCGGGGCGGCCAGCGGCAGCAGCACGCGAACGAACGCGGTCACCCGCCCCGCCCCGTCGATCAGGGCCGCCTCTTCCAGCTCGTCCGGCAGCGCCTTGAAGAAGCCGATCAGGAGCCAGGTGCAGAACGGCACCGTGAACGTCGGATACGAGATGAACAGCGACATCAGGTGGTTGGTCGCCCCCAGCTCGGCGAGCACGCGGTAGAGCGGGATGAAGAGCAGCGCGGGCGGGATGAGGTAGAGGATCAGGATCAGGCTCGCCACCGACTCGCGGCCCGGAAAGCGCAGCCGCGCCACCGCGTAGCCGCCAAGGGCCGAGACCACGGTGGTGATCCCGGTGACCACCAGCGCGGTGACGAGGCTGTTGCGCAGCCAGGTCGGGAAGCGCGTTTCGGTCCAGAGCCCGGTGTAGTTCTCCCAGGTGAACGGGTTCGGGAAGTAGATGCTGGTGGCGAACTGGATCTGCTCGTACGTCTTGAACGACATGCTGGCGATCCACCAGAACGGCACCAGGATGACGAGGAGGAATAGGGCCATGCCGGTCCACGTGAGGGCTTTCAACGGGAGCCCCCCTTTGAAGTGGGGGGGAGCGGCGCCGCTCCTCCCCCACACCCCCCCACCACATTGATCATCTCGTTCGATCCGATCGTCATTGGTTGTGGTCGTTTCCGTTGCCGGCTATTTCTTGTCCCGGAGGAGGTAGCGGCTGATCAGGATGATGCCGACCACCAGGATCGGCACCACGAAGAGACAGATGGTGACGCCGCGGCCCCAGCGGAGCTGGTTGAACGCGACCTGGTAGGAGTAGGTCGCGAAGATCTGGGTCGCGCTGCCCGGGCCGCCCCGGGTCATCACGTAGATGATGTTGAAGTCGTTGATGGTGAGGATGAAGCTCAGCAGCGTGGTGACGATCATCACGTGCTTGAGCCCCGGCAGCGTGATGTGCCAGAACCGCCGCCAGGTGGTGGCGCCATCCACCGACGCGGCCTCGTAGAGCTCGCGCGGGATCGCCTGCAGCCCGGCCAGGAAGGAGACCCCGAAGAAGGGGAAACCGCGCCACCAGTTGGCCACGATCACCGCCATCATCGCGCCCTCCGGCGTGGCCATGAAGGCGATCGGGCGACTGAGCAATCCCAGGTCGAGCAGCACGCTGTTGAAGAAGCCACGGCCCGGGAAGGCGTCGAACATCCACCGCCAGGTCAGCGCGATGATCACGGTGGAGGTGATCCACGGCAGCAGGAAGAGGCCGCGGAAGAAATTGCGGCCCCGGATCACGTTGTTCAGCACCAGCGCCATCAGCACGCCGGTCACGACCTTGAGGCCCACCGAGACCCCCGTGAACACGAAGCTGTTCCGGATGACCTGGTGGAAGGTGTCGTCCTCGGCGAGATAGATGTAGTTCTTGAGGCCGACGAACCGCTCGGGATAGCCCACCAGCTTGTCGGTGAGCGAGAGCCAGACCGCCCGGTAGACCGGGTAGACGATCAGGGCCACCACCAGGACCAGCAGCGGCAGCAGGAAGAGAAGCGCCGTCCCCGCTTCCCGGATGCGCGCGCGCTTCCAGAGGGAAGCGCGCGGCCGCATCACGGGAATGCGGGATGCTGCGGGAAGCGCCACGTCACCCGCGCCAGATCATCCGCGGAGAGTGTCGTAGATTTCCTTGATCTTCTTGTCCTCCCAGTCGATGGCCTGGTCCAGCGACCACTTGTCCACGATGACCTTGGCGGGGGCGTCGGTGAGCACGTTGCTCGCCTGCACCTCCGCGGCGGCCGCGGTCACCGGGCCGGGGAAGCCGGTGGGCACGAACCACTCCGCGGCCCGGCCGAACGTGCGGTAGTTGTCGTTCTTGTTGAAGTAGTCCTTGGACGCGTCGCGCGCCTTGGACATCACCGGCGCGAACTGCCCGTAGGAATCCTTCATGACCGATACCGTCTCCTCGGGGGCGAGCATGTGCGCGATCAGGCTCATCGCCGCCTCGGGGTCCTTGCTGTTCTTGAAGATGCCGAAGCTCATCGCGATGGCCCACATCCGCCGGCCGTCGGGCCCGCCGGGGTGCGGCAGGGCCACGTGGTTGGCGAGCGCTTCCTCGCGCGTCTTCCGCTCCTTGGCGTCGGTGGCCTTGGCGAGGGCGTTCTCCAGGGCGAAGGTGATGCTGGGCCCGTTGGAGGTCTGCGCGATGTTCTTGGCGATGAAGTTCTCGTTGTTACCGGAGCCGGTCCACGTCAGAGTGTCGGCCGGCTGGATGCCGTCCTTGTAGATGTCGGTGGCCCACTTCATGGCCGCCTGCATCTGCGCCGTCTTGATGGACTTGTACTTGCCGTCCTTGTCCGCCCAGCCCGCGCCGTAGGAGTACATCAGGCTCTGCATCACCCCGTAGCCGTCCGAGGTGCGGTTCCAGCTCTGGCCAATGCCGTAGAAGTTGTCCTTGGGCCGGTTGAGCGCGGCGGCGGCCTGCTTGGCCTCCTCGAAGGTGTTGGGCAGCTTCACCTTGCCCTTCTCGAAGACGTCGCGCCACACGTACCAGAACCCGGCCATCACGTACCACGGCAGCGCGTAGATCTTGTCCCCGACCATGGTGACCGGCGCCACGTTGGCGGGCGGCTTGCCCACCTGGCCCTCGATCTGGCGCGCGAACGACGTGAGGTCGACGAGCTGACCCATCCCGCTGAAGCGCGCGGGCGCGCCGGTCTCGAGCTGGCCCACGTCCGGGGTGCTCTTGTTCTCGATCGCGGCCACGTACTTCGTCTGCATGTCCTCGAAGGTGAAGTACTCCACCGTCACGCTGGCCCCGTGCTTCTGCGCCCAGCGCTGGGCGCTCGCCTCGATCGCCTTGTTGGTGGGCTCCACGTACGTCTTGAGGATCCAGAGGCGAAGGCTGGTGCCCTTCTTGACCGCGGGGCCCTGGGCCCGCGCCGACTTCGACAGCGTGAGCAGGGCGGAAGCTCCGGCGGCCCCGGCGAGGAGTGAGCGGCGGCTGAGGCGCTGATCGGGCATGTGTGTTCCCCCTTGATCGTCTTTGATCGGGACGCGCTCCGAATGTCGGTCACCCGCGTTCCCCTGTCAAGGGCGGAGTGCCGCCGGTTCGTGCTAACCTTTCGAGCAAGGAGATTCGCTCCCATGCTCTCGCCCGCCGACGTGAAGTTCTACCAGGATCAGGGGTATCTGGTGGTTCCCGACGTGCTCGACGCCGCCACGCTGGCCGCGGTTCGCGCCGAGCTGGCCCGCGTCCTCGACGGGGCGCGCGCGGTGACCACCCACACCGAGCACTACGATCTGGAGCCGGGTCATCGCGCCGACGATCCGCGCGTGCGGCGCATCAAGCAGCCGCATCGCTTCTACCCGGTCTTCCACGACCTGATGCGGCATCCGCGCCTGGTGGCGGTCCTGCAGAGCCTGCTCGGCCGGGACGTCCGGCTGCACGGCTCCAAGATCAATCTCAAGTCGCCGCGCTACGGCTCGCCGGTGGAGTGGCACCAGGACTGGGCGTTCTACCCGCACACCAACGACGACCTGCTCGCGGTGGGCGTGATGCTCGACGACGCCACCAGCGACAACGGTCCGCTTCTCGTGGTGCCGGGCAGCCACCGCGGGCCCACGTTCGATCATCACGCGGACGGCTACTTCTGCGGCGCCATCGACCCCGCCGCGATCCGCGACGAGATCGCGCGCGCGGTGCCGCTCACCGGACGCGCGGGCTCGATGAGCTTCCATCACGTGCGGCTCGTGCACGGCTCGGCCCAGAACGTCTCGAGCCTGCCCCGCACCCTCCTGCTCTACGAATACGGCGCCGCCGACGCCTGGCCGATCATGGGCGTCGCAGATCTCGCCGAGTTCGACAGCCGCCTGATCACCGGCGAGCCGACCATCGAGCCCCGGCTGGTGCCGGCCCCGGTGCGTCTGCCCCTGCCGCCCGCCCGGCGCCAGGGCTCGATCTACGAGAACCAGTCGGACACCGGACGCCGGTACTTCTCGGTCGCCGACGAGCCGGCCCCCACTCCTCGGACCTGAACCCGGCGGCGACTCACTCTCCCCGCGGAGGCCTCATGGACGCGCGCGATCTTCTCCTCGACGAGCACCGCCGCATGCACGCCACCAGCGTCACCGGCGAGAAGGGCACCCTGGCCGAGCGGACCTTCGCCGGCCTCTCCGACGAGCAGATGCGGGTGCGTCCGCGCGAGGACCTGAACTCGCTGGCGTGGCTGATGTGGCACATCGCCCGCGCCGAGGACGTCTTCGCCAACGTGATCCTGAGCGGACGCGACCAGGTCGTGGACGACGGATGGTTCGGGCGCCTCAAGATCTCGCGGCCCGACTTCGGCATCGGGATGACCAAGCCGGAGGTTGCCGAGCTCACCGCCCAGATCGACGTCGCGGCCCTGCGCGACTACCGAGACGCGGTGGGCCGCCGCACCCAGGACGTCATCCGCGGCTTCGGGCCGTCCGACTGGCAGGGCGAGCTGCAGACGAGCGCGCTCGAGAAGGCGGCCTCGCTCGGCTGCTTCGGCCCCAAGGGCGAGATGGTCGCGAAGGCGTTCACCGGCCGGCCGCGCCTCGGCATCCTCGGCGCCCTGCTCGTCACCCACGCCGCCATGCACATGGGCGAGGCCCAGACGGTGCGCACCGCGGGCGGCTTCGGCTCCGGGGTCTAGCGACCGCTACTGGCGCCACACCCCGGCGTCTTCGGGCGGCGCGACGCGGAACAGTCGCTTGATGGCGACGATGGCGAAGAAGAGCTGGATGCGCAGCCGGGTGCCGAGTGTCGGGCGCCAGTTCCCGGCCAGCGCGGAGAGCACGGCCTCGTAGATCCCGAGCTTGCGCGAGCGCCGGAAGAGCAGCCGCCGGAAATACGGATCGTAGAAGCCCACCACGAAGCGGTGGAAATACCGGTAGCGCTTGCGCACGATGCGCTCGTAGCGCGCGAACCGGCGGGCCGAGAGATCGCCGGCCCGGAGCCCCGCGTCGATCGCCGCCGCCGCCTCGAGTCCACCCTGCATGGCCAGGAGCACGCCGGTGGAGAAGATCGGGTCGAGGAAGGAGCCCGAGTCGCCCACCGAGACCCAGCGATCGCCGGCCATCTTCGTGGCCAGGTACGAGTAGTCGGCGTCGAAACGGGCCGGCGACACCCGCCGCGCCTCCTTCATCACCGACGGACACGCCGGCGTGGTGTCCAGATAGTGCTCGAGGCTCTCCTCCGCGGTGGCCCTGGCCTCCCGGCGATGCAACTCCTTCGGCACCACCGCCCCCACGCTCGTCAGCGTCTCCGAGATCGGGATCAGCCAGATCCACCCCACGTCGGGCCGCGTGAGCACGCGGATGTCGCCCGCCGCGCGGCCCTCGGCCCGCGGGACGCCCTCGTACTGGGCGTGCACCGCCACCTGCTGCAGCATCGGGTCGTGCTCGTGGCGGCCGAGCTTGCGGGCCAGGAAGCCGGCGCGGCCGGAGGCATCCACCACCGCCGCCACCCGCGTGGTCTGCTCCACTCCGTCGGGCCCGGCGTAGCGCAGGGTCACGCCGTCGGGCTCGAAGGCCGCGTCCACCGCCCGGTGCCCTTCGCGCACGATGACGCCCGAGCGCTCGGCGTGGCGAAGCAGCAGCTCGTCCCAGCGGGCCCGCGGGACCTGGAAGGTCTGCGGGCTCGGCGTCTCCACCGCGGCGGTGAAGTCCACATAGGACGCCGGCGTGCCGTCGATCTCCCAGAAGCTCGCGCCCCACTTCTCGACGAAGCCGGCCTTGGCGATCGTGTCGTGGGCGCCCAGCTCCTCCAGCACCCCGTTGATCCACGGAAGCTGCGACTCGCCGATGTGGAAGCGCGGAAAGTGGTCGCGCTCCAGCAGGAGCACGCGACGGCCGCGCCGCGCGAGCGCGGTGGCGGTGCTCGATCCGCTCGGCCCGCCGCCGATCACCGCCACGTCGAAGCCCTGTCCATTGCCGGTCTCGAGGGTCATGGGTCCCTAGCTTACCCCTTGACGCGCCGGGCCTTTGGCCCGATTCTCAGCCGCGTCCATGAAGTTCGACATCGGCATCCTCGCCAGCCAGCCGCTGCCCGTGATCGTCAAGCAGGTGCGGCTGGCCGAGACGCTCGGCTTCGACACCGCCTGGATCGCCGACACCCACCTGGTCTGCCGTGAGCTGTGGGTCGTGCTGACCGCGTGCGCGGCCGCGACCTCGCGGATCCGGCTGGGCCCCGGGATCACCGTACCGCACACGCGCCACATCTCGGTGACCGCGAGCGCCATCGCGTCCCTCCACGAGCTGGCGCCCGGGCGCCTGGTCCTCGGCATCGGCACCGGCGGCAGCGCGTCGGAGACCATGGGGCTGTCGGTGGCCCGGACCGCCCGCGTCGCCACGCTCGAGTCCATGGCGCACGCGCTCAAGCGCCTCCTGCGCGGCGAGTCGATCCGGCTCGACACCGGCACCGACGCGCGCCTGGCCTGGCTGCCCCGCCCGCTCGACGTCCCGCTCTACCTGGCCGGCTCCGGCCCGCGCATGCTGGACGCGGCCGGGCGCCTCGGCGACGGCGCGATCATGTACTCGGGCGTGGCGCCGTGGCTGGTCGAGGCCGCGCTCGCCCGCGTGGCCGGCGGCGTGCAGGCGAGCGGCCGCGCCGCCGGCTCGATCGACGTCGCGATCTGGGCGCCCACCTCGATCTCGCACGATCGCGCGCTGGCCCGCGACCACGTGCGCGGCCGCGTCGCCTCCGCCCTCCGTCACGCGTTCCCGGTGACCTGGAGCCCCGAGGACCAGGCGGTCATCGAGCAGGTCCGCGCCGCGTACGATTCCTACCAGCACGCCACCGCCGCGTCGAAGCATCGCCTGCTCGTCACCGACCGCTTCGTCGACCTGATGGCCCTCGCGGGGACGCCCGACGACGTCCGCGGGCAGGTGCAGCGCATCGCGCAGGTCGGCGGCGTGGGCCGGGTCATCCTGCTCCCGCAGGTCCCCGGCCAGGACTTCGTGGAGCGCGAGCAGGTGCTGCGCCTCTTCGCCGACCAGGTGATGGCGCGCCTCTAGCGCGAGCGGGCGCCCCAGAGGCCCTTGGTCGCGAGGCCCTCGAAGTAGTGGCCGTAGACGTGGAGCAGGGACGTCTGGAACAGGATCCAGCCCCGGCTCCGCCCGCCGGCCCAGAACTCGGTGAGCCAGGAGGCGCCGGGATCGACCGCGCCCTCGACGGTGGACACGTGCTCGACCCGGTCGGCCGCGATCGTCGCCTCGAGCTCCATGCCCCGCAGAGCCGGCACCGCGTCCAGCGTGGCCCGCGTCACCGCGCGGCAGTAGCCGCGGAGCTCGCCGATGTCCACGCGCTCGCAGAGCGCGGCCACCTGCGTGTCGTCCATGCCCGTCCCGACGTCGCGCCGTCCGACGCGGAGCCGCTCGAGCCAGCCGGCGTCGAGCACCTGCGGCCGGTCGAGGATGAAGCGGTTCACGCACACGTCCTCGATCCGCATCGCGTGCCAGATGAGCCACGCCACCGGGTTGACCCCGGGCACGGGCCGCCCGCGCACCTGCGCCTCGGTCAGATCCGCGACCAGGTCGTCGGCCACGAAGCTGTGGACCGACTCGTAGCGCAGCAGCCAGAGGTCGATCGCGTCCATTCGGAGGCTAGTGGCGGGCCGGGTGCTAGCGCAGGCTCTGGCGCCCCAGGTCGAAGGCTCGCTCCGCGAGCGTGGTCAGCATGCGCCACGCCTGCTCGTGATTGCGCGAGCCCTCGACGTCGTCCGCGAACGTGTCGAGGCAGAGGTACGGCACCTCGAGCTTGGCGAGGGCCTCGAAGTCGCGCCGCACCTGGTCGATGGTCCCCTCCCCGGCCAGCCGCGTCTCCTCCGGCATCGGGGAATCGGTCAGGCGCAGGCGGATGCGCGGGCAGAGCGCGGGCACGGGCCGGCCTTCCTTCTCGGCGATGGCGCGGAGCTTCGGCATGCCCTCGTCGCGCAGGAACGTGATGCGGCTGCGGATCGGATGCCACGCGTCGCCGTGGCGCACGGTGCGCCGGAGCGCCGCCTCGCTCGAGCCGCCCACCCAGATCGGCGGGTGTGGCCGCTGCAGCGGGCGCGGCGCGGTGTAGACGTCCTTGAAGGACACGAAGCGCCCCTGGTAGCTGGCCACGTCCTGGGTCCACGTGGCCTTGAGCGCGGCGAGGTAGTCGTCGGTCATGGCGCCGCGCTTCTCGAACGGCAGCCCGAGCACCTCGAACTCCTGCCGCGCCCAGCCCACCCCGACCCCGAAGATGAGCCGCCCGCCGCTGATCCGGTCCAGCGTGGCCACCATGCGAGAGGTCTCGAGCGGGTGGCGGTACGGCACGACGATCACGGTGAAGCCCAGCTCCACCCGACGGGTCAGCCCGGCGAGCCAGGCGAGGGTCGTGAACGGGTCGTAGAACGGCGCCGGGTACCGGCCCTGCACGTCGGAGGTGATCGTGACGTGGTCGCCGAGCATCATGAAGTGGTAGCCGGTGCTCTCGGCGAAGCCGGCCCAGCGCGCGAGCGCGTCCTCGCTTGCGCCCGGACCGAACGTGATGAGGTTGACGCCGATCTTCATCGGGCCGCGGGCGTCTCCATGCGCCGGGCCGCCGCGGAAGCGCTGGGCCCGAGGAACTCGATCATGTTGCCGTCCGGGTCCTTGACGAAGAGCTGACGCAGGCCGGTGGGCCCCGAGATCACGTCGCGGCAGACCAGCCCCAGCTCCTCGATGCGCCGCGCGGTCCCGTCCACGTCCTCGGTCCAGAGCGCGAAGTGCGGATACCGCGCCACGATCTTCTCCCGCTCCGTCGCGGGGCGCACGAGCTGGTCGTTCAGGATGATGTGGAGCTGCAGGTCCCCGCCCAGGCTGTACCAGATGCCCGGGAAGTCGAAGGCGGGGCGCGGGATCTCCGGGAATCCCAGCACGCCGGTGTAGAACTCGCGCGCCTTGGTGACGTCGGTGACGGTGATGCTCACGTGGCTCAGGATCTTGAACAGGCTCATGTCGGGTCTCCTCCGTCGTAGAGCTCGCGGCGGGCGATACCGCGCTGGAAGGCCAGGTAGCCCTGGCGGGTCATGGGGGGCCGCGGCCCCGCGAGCACCTCGCGCGCGCCCGCGGCGCCGGCGGCGAGCAGGTCCACCGCCATCGCGGCGAGCGCCTTGGCCGGCTGCACGTAGCCCAGCTCCGGATCCACGATCGCGAAGTCGGCCGAGTGGCCGGGTCCCCGGGCGCCACCCATGTAGGGATGCAGCACCGGCATCACCTGGCTCAGGTCGCCCATGTCCGTCGAGCCGGAGCGATGCGGGATGTCGCGGTAGTGCTCGGGGCCCACCAGGCCGCGAGCGGTCTCCTCGAAGAGCCGGGCCATCGCGCGGTCGCAGAGAAGCGGCATCGGTCCGGGCAGGGTGTCGATCTCCACCCGCGCGCCCAGGGCGAGGGCGCCCGCCCGGAGCGCGCGATCGACCTTGCGACTGGCGTCGCTCACTCCTTCGGCGGTCTTGCCGCGCACGTACATCTCGAGCCGCGCCTCGCCCGGGATCACGTTCACCTGCGAGCCGCCGTGGGTGAGGATCGGATGCACCCGGATCGAGTCCTCGTCGCGGAACGTCTCGCGGACCGCGTTGATGCCGGCCAGCGCGACCTGCGCCGCGTAGAGCGCGTTGACCCCCATGTGAGGCGCGCCGCCGGCGTGGGCCGCGCGGCCCACGAAGCGCGCGGTCTTGCCGACGCGGCCGTTGTTGGACGCGGGCACGCCCGCCTTGCCGTCCTCCGCGCGCCAGTTGGTGTGGATCATCATGGCCAGGTCCACGTCGTCGAAGTGCCCGAGGCGCATCAGCTCCTGCTTGCCGCAGGGAAACTCGAGCCGGCCGGCCCGGATCTGCGCCTGGCGCCACTCGATGTCGCCGCCCTCCTCGGCGGGCACCGCGAAGAAGACCAGGCGGCCCGCGAGGTGATCGAAGGCGCCCGCGTCCACGAGGCCCATCGCAGCGCCGAGCATCCCCGCGACCTGCGCGTTGTGGCCGCACGCGTGGGCCGCGCCGGTTTGCGGATCGGCCTCCGGATGCCCGGTCACCCGCAGGCCGTCAAGCTCGCCGATCAGGGCGAAGGTCGGCCCGTCGCCCGCGCGACCCTGGGCGTCCCCGCGCACGCCGGTCATCGCGAGACCGGTCCGGGGCGACATGCCGAGACGGCCGAGGGCCGCCTCGACGAGCGCCGCCGTCTTCACTTCCTTGAATCCCATCTCCGGCTGCTTGCGGATGCGCTCGCCGAGGCCGACGATCTCCTCGGCGCGCCGATCGATCGCCGCGAACACCTTCCGTTTCAGCTCGTCCCGGGTCATGGCAGAGGGATGCTAGCCGATTCCACGGGCGGTCGCCAGTGACAGAATCCGGTAAGGCTTGCCCGGTAGATTCTCCCGGGCGCCGGCGCGCGTCGCCCGCGAAAAGCGTGTGATTTCGTGGCGGATTCGCATGGCACACGGAATGCTCCGTCGGTCGGGCAGGGAGGATCCATCATGCATCGGGCGATCACACGAATTCTCGTTCCCGCAACCCTCGCGGTCGGCGTTCTCTCCGGCTGCGCCATACAGGACCCGGCCTATCCCCCGACCACCGGCGCGGTCCTCGGCGCGCCTGGGCCGCGGACGGTCGAGTACTCCAACGGCAAGTATCAGCTCTACGGCGACGGCACGACTTCGGCGCCGTATTACTGGGTGTGGATCCCGGCCGGCACGAATCCACCCGCACCGCCCGCGCTTCCGCCGACGCGCGTGGCGACCGCGGCGACCGACGGCCGGTATCAGCTCTACGGTGACGGCACGTCGTCGTCGCCTTACTACTGGGTGTGGGTGCCCGCCGGCAGCGCGACGGTGCCGCCTCCCCCACCGCCTCCCCGCCGTCCGTAGCGAGGAACGGCCGCGCGTCGACGCGAGAGCGGGTTCGCGCTCGCGCGACGCGCGGGCGTAACTAGCGGGTGGGGGGCGGCGGCGGTCCCGGCGGTGGCGGCGGGATCGTGGGCGATACGGAGTTCGCCGGTGGCGGCGGAGGTGGGGGCGGCGGAGCCGGAGAGTACGCCGGTTGCTGCTGCACCCGCGAGCCGCGCGCGCCCGGCACCTGGTTGCCCTTGGCGTACATGCACTGCGTGTAGCTCATGTCGTACCGGCGCTGCACCGAGCCGCCGTAGGCGTCTCCGCGGCTCGCCCCGACTGCGGTACCGCCGAGCAGGCCGACGCCCGCGCCGGCCGCCGCGCCTACGCCGGCATTGCCCGCCGCAGCCCCGAGGGCCGCGCCGGCGGCGGCGCCGACCAGGGTACCGATCACTGCGCCCCCGACCGTACTGTCCGTCGCGGTCCTGTCCGCCGTGGTGCCGATCTGGTGCGAGGCCCACTGGCGGCAGGCGGCGTCATCGACCTGGAACTGCTCGAAGCTCTTCGTGCTGCCGGGCAGCACCATGACACTCGGACCCTGCGGCACGGTGGCGCAGCCGCTCACAAGGGCGACGGCCAGCACCGCCGCGACCGTTCCGCGCGCGACCGGGGTCATCGCGGCCGCTCCGGAACCTTGATCCACTCCTCCGCGCAGCTCGGCACCGTCGGGTAGTATCCCCGGGCGCTCTCGCAGTAGTACCAGTACGCGGTGGACGCCGCCGCCGGGGGCGCGGGCTGCTCTACCGGCGGCCGCTCGACGTACACCGGCGCCTGCTCCACCACGACGGCGGGTGGGCGGTAGACGTAGTAAGCCGGCGGTGGCGGGTAGTAGTAGTACGGGTACGGATAGGGCCCCCAGTAGGGGCCGACGCCGACGAAGACGCCGCCTCGCCAGCCGGCATCGCCCGGCGTGACGGCGGTCGCGAGCACCGCGAACGCGAGCAGCAGGACCAGCAGGGTCTTTCTCATGGCTGCCTCACTCTGACGGGCGTTGGCCCACCTTCATTTACATCTACAACGATTCCAGCATATCGCCCGGGACGCATTAACTCCATCTGATACGATGATCAGTACGATGCGAGCGATGCAACGGATCCTCGCGGGATTGCTGGCGTTGTTGATGGTCCTGGGCGCCGCGCCGTCCGCTTGGACGGGCAGCTCGAGCCCTCCGCCTCCCCCTGGTCCCCCGCCCCCCGAGCCCACGGCCGACGCCCAGGAGGTGACCCCGCCGCGCGTCAGCTATCTGCACGGCGAGGTCTCGTTCTGGCGGCCTGGGGCCGCGGACTGGACCCCCGCCGCGCTCAACATGCCCCTGGCGCCGGGCGACGTCCTCTACGCCGGTCCGGCCGGCAACGTGGAGATCCAGATCGGCCCGCGCGCCTTCGCCCGCGCGGCCTATGGCGCCCAGATCGGTCTCGACAACCAGGAGCCCGACTTCATCCAGCTCCGCGTCACGTCGGGCTATGCCTCCCTCGATCTCCGCGAGCTCGCGCCCGGCCACACGGTGGAGCTCGCGACGCCCGGCGGGGCGTTCACGATGGAGCGCCCCGGGTACTACCACACCGAGGTCAGGCCGGACACGACGGCGTTCCGGACCTACCGCAGCGGCAGCGCGGTCATGACGCCGTCCGGAGGCACCGCGACGGCGGTGGCGGCGAATCAGCAGATGGTGATCACCACCGGTGATTCGCCGCGCGTCGAGACGACCGCGCCGCCCGCGCTGACCGCGTGGGATCGCTGGAACTATCAGCGGAGCGATTACCTCACGCAGCCCGCCAGCGCCAAGCAGCTCCCGGCCGGCGTCTACGGTGCGGAGGCCCTCGATCAGCACGGGAGCTGGCGCACGGTCGAGAGCTACGGCAGCGTGTGGGTCCCCGCCGGGGTGGCCCCGGGCTGGTCCCCCTACTCCACCGGTCGCTGGATCTGGGACCCCCGCTTCGGCTGGACGTGGCTCGACGATGCGCCCTGGGGCTGGGCGCCCTATCACCACGGCCGCTGGGTCTTCGTCGGCAGCTACTGGGCGTGGGCGCCGGGCCCGATCATCGTGCGGCCCGTCTATTCGCCCGCGCTGGTGGTCTTCCTCGGCGGACCGGTTGTCGTGGGGCGACCGCTCTACTGGGCTCCGCTCGGCTGGGGGGAGCCGGTGATCCGCTGGTGGGGCGGGCCGCGCTATGTCGGCGCCGCCTGGTGGGGCGGCTGGGGCGGCCCGCGCGTGGTGAACAACGTCGTCATCAACCGCAACACGACCGTGAACGTCAACACCATCAACGTCTACCGCAACGTGAACGTGACCAATGCAGTGGTGGGCGTCCCCGCCGACCGGTTCGGCCAGGGTGTGGTGCGCCCGGTCCGCCTCGCCGACGCCGCCGAGGCGCGCCAGCTCACGCCGGTGCGCGGCGCTCTCGATGTGCGGCCGGTCGCGGCCAGCGTCACCGGGAGCGCGACTGCCGCCGCCACGCGCCCGCCGGATGCGATCCGCGCGCGGCCGGTGGTGGCGACGCGACCGCCCGTGGACACGGCGCCGGTGCTACGCGAGCAGGGTCTGGGCGCCGCGGCGGCCGCGACCGCCCCGCAGCCACAGCAGCGCATCGTGCCGGCGCCCGCTCGCGTGACGCCGCCGGCGGCGACTGCGATGCCGACACCGGGCGCGGGCGCTGCCGCCCCGGCGCCCGCGGCCGGCGCCGGCCGCGCGACACCTGATGACGGCCAGCGCGGACGCTCGCGCGGCGAACGGGGCCCGCGTCAGACCGTCCCGCCCGATGCCGCCCGGGTTCCGGCGCCGGCCCAGCAGCCGCCGGTGACGCCGCCCGCGCCGAGTACGCAGGGCGCGCCCGCCCCTCCGGTGGCCGCCCCTGTACCGCAGGGCGCCCCGGCACCGCAAGGCGCGCCGGCAGCTCCGGCCGCCCCCACCGCGCCCGGCGTTCGGCCGGCTCCGGCCGCGGTTCCACCCGGGTCGCCGCCGGCTCCCGCGGTCCAGAACGCCCCACCCCGCGCGCGCCAGAGCACGCCCGCTCCGCACCGCGTGGAACCGCAGCCGCAGGGCAAGGGCGCTCCCGAGCGCGGCACCGGCCAGGATCGCGGGGGGCAGGACCGGGGCGGCGCCCCCAACCCGCGCTAGGCCCGCGCGATCCGCGTCACCGGATGCCCGCGCGCATGAAGCTCTGCACGAACTGGCGCTGGAAGAGCAGGAACGCGACCAGCAGGGGGCCGGAGGTCATCAGGGTCGCGGCGGTGATGATGGACCAGTCCACCCCCTGATCCACCGAGGAGAAGACCTGAAGCCCCACCGTCAGGGGGCGTGACTGCACGGAGTTGGTGACGATGAGCGGCCACAGGAAGTTGTTCCAGTGGTAGCTGACCGAGACCAGCCCGTAGGCGATGTACACCGGCTTCGCGAGCGGCACGTAGACCCGCCACAGGACCTCCAGCGGCCCGGCGCCCTCGACGCGCGCGGCCTCATCCAGCTCCTTCGGCACCGTCTTGAAGGTCTGACGCAGCAGGAAGATGCCGAACGCCGAGGCCATGTAGGGCAGGCCGATGGCGGCCAGCGTGTCGAGGATGCCGAGGCGGCTCATGGTCCGGTAGTTCTCCACGATGAGCACGTCCGGCATGATCATGAGCTGCACCAGCACGAGCAGGAACGCCAGCGAGCGGCCCGCGAAGGCGAAGCGCGCGAAGGCGTAGGCCGCGAGCGTGCAGAGCACGAGCTGCGCGGCCAGGATCATGGTGACCAGCGCGACGGTGTTGACGAAGTAGCGGGCGAACGGCGCGGCCGCCCACGCGTTGACGAAGTTCTCGAGGGTGAGCGGCGCGGTCGGCACGAAGCGCGTCGAGAACTCCGCCGGGTGGAACGCGGTCCACACCGCGTAGGCCAGTGGCAGGACCCAGAGCACGCCGAGCAGCCAGGCCCCCGCCGTCTCGAGCGCGCGACCGGGCCGCGTCACTGGTAGTGCACCCGGCGGTCCAGCAGCACGAACTGCCCGAGCGCCACCGCGGCGAGGATCACCAGCAGCACCAGGGTCAGCGCGGCCGCATAGGCCTGATCCCAGAACTTGAAGCCCACGTCGTAGATGTAATACAGGAGGAGCGCGGTGGTGTTGTCGGGGCCGCCCTTCGTCATCACCACGATGTGATCCACGAGGCGGAACGAGTTGATCACCGCGTTGACCAGCACGAAGAGCGTGGTCGGCATCAGCAGGGGAAACGTCACCCGGCGGAAGAAGTACCACCGGCTCGCGCCCATGAGGGACGCCGCCTCGCCCAGGCTCGGCGAGAGCGACTGGAGCGCGGCCAGGTAGAAGATCATGAAGAAGCCCGCCTCCTTCCACACCGTCACCACCACCAGGCAGCCCAGCGCGGTCTCGCGGCTGCCGAGCCAGTTGTGGCTCGGCAGGCCGACGAGCCCGGTGATCTGCTCGAGCAGGCCGTAGCCCGGGGTGTAGAAGAAGAGCCAGATATTCGCCACCGCGATCATCGGCAGCACCGTCGGCGTGAAGAAGGCCAGGCGCAGGAGTCCCCGCCCCGCGATCCGCCCGTTCACCCACACCGCCATCAGCAGGGCCAGGGCCACCGAGACCGGAATCGTGCCCAGCGCGAACCAGAGGTTGTTTCCCAGCGCCTGCCAGAACACCGGATCCTCGACCATCGCCTGATAGTTGTCGAGCCCCACCCACACCGCGGCCCGCCCCGCCTTCGGGTTCGAGAACAGGCTCGTGTAGATGGTCGCGGCCACCGGATAGTGCGTGAACGCCACCAGCAGCACCGCGGCGGGCAGCAGCAGCAGCCACCCGATCACGTGCACCCGCCACGCGGGCGACATCAGACGATGAGCACGCTCGACCTCCGCCGCGCGCCCCTCACCGCCGATACGGGCGCAAGATGCGGTCGGCCTCGCGCTGCGCGTCCTTCATCGCCTGCTCGGGCGCCTTCGCGCCGGTGAGCGCGGCCTGCAGCCCATCGTTCAGCGCCTTGGTCACGCGCTGGTTGTCGTGGGTCGACAGCTCGGCCACCGCGTGCGGGAGCTGATCGCGCGCCACCGCGGCGGCCGCGAAGCCCGCCACGTACTGCTTCATCGCGGGCGTCTCCCACGCGTCGGGGCGCACCGCCACGTAGCCGGTGTCGATACCCCACTGCGCGGCGCGCTGAGGCGACGTGATCCACTTGATGAAGCGGAGCGAGGCGGTCTGCTGGGCGGGCGTGCTCTTCTTGAAGATGTGGAAATTGCCGCCGCCGGTCGGCGAGCCGCGCCGCTTGCCCGCGGGCAGCATCGCGACGCCGAACTCGAACTTGGCGTTGTTCTTCACGTTGGTGAGGTTGCCGGTGGTCGTCCACATCATGGCGGTCTTGCGCTCGAAGAAGTCCTTCGGGGTGGTGCCCCATTCGATGATCCCGGTGGGCATGACCTTGTGCTTGGCGCTCAGATCCACCCAGTACTGGAGCGCTTCCACCACCGCCGGCTTGTCGTAGTACGTCTCGTTGCCCGCCTGGTTCATCAGGAGCACGTCGTTCTGGGTCGTGAAGCCCTGGAAGAGCCAGTACGGGAAGCCGGACGAGGGCACCTCGAGTCCCCACTGGCTGACGTTTCCGCCCGCGTCCCGCTTGGTGAGCTTGCGCGCGTACTCGACCTGCTCGGCCCAGGTGGCGGGCGGCTTGTTCGGGTCGAGGCCGGCCTCCTTGAAGGCCTCCTTGTTCCAGTACAGCACGATGGTGGAGCGCTGGAACGGGATGCCCCAGGTCTTGCCGCCGGTCTGGCTGTTGAGCATGAAGGCGGGGAAGAAGCTCTTGAGCCAGGCCTGGTCCTCGGCGCTCGTGGCCATCGTGTCGAAGGGGACGATCGCGTCCTCGTCGATGAGCGTGAACATGTCGGTGGAGAGCAGCACCGACATCTGCGGCGGCTCGCCGCTCTTGAGCGCGGTGAGCACCTTGACGATCGTCTCCTGGTAGGTGCCAGCGTAGATCGGCTTCACCCGGATGCCCGGGTTCTCCTTCTCGAAGTCGGCGGCGAGCCCATCGATGATCTTCGTCACCGGTCCGCCGACCGCGACCGGGTAGTAGAAGGTGAGCTCCACCGGGGCTTGGGCGCCCGCGGGGACCGCGCCGCCCGCGAAGGCGGCGAGCAGGAGCGCCGCGGTGAGCCATCCGAGCATGCGTCTCGTCATGAGTGGCCTCCTCGTTCTCGAGTGATGGATGAAACGGCGGCCGCGTCGTCGCGACGGCGCCCGCTCTCGGCATCGAACACGTGCGTGGCGCCCGGGCTCCACGAGAGGCGGACGGGCGCGCCGGGAACCCGCGTGACCCGCCCCGGCGCCCGTACCGCGAGAGTCTCGCTCCCCACCTCGCAGGTCACGATCGAATCGGCGCCGAGGTACTCCACGCTCTTCACGGTCGCGGCCATCCCGTCGGCGCCCGCCCCCGCGTCCAGGCGCACGTCCTCGGGGCGGATCCCGAGCAGCAGGCCGGCGCCCCGCCCCCCGAGCACCGGCGGCCCGTCGGAGCCCGCTCCCGCGATGATCGCCCCGCCGGCCCCGTCGGCGAGCGCGAGAACGTTCATGGGCGGGGTGCCGATGAAGCGGGCCGTGAAGGCGGTGGCGGGCCGGGCGTAGAGAAGATCGGGCGCGGCGTCCTGCTCGACCCGGCCGTCGCGGAGCAGGATCACCTGGTCGGCCATGCTCATGGCCTCGGTCTGGTCGTGCGTCACGTACACCATGGTGATGCCGAGGCCCTGCTGGAGCTGCCGGATCTCGCGGCGCATCTCGAGGCGGAGCTGGGCGTCCAGGTTCGAGAGCGGCTCGTCCATCAGACACACCGGCGTCTCCGCGATCAGGGCGCGGCCGAGCGCCACCCGCTGCTGCTGTCCGCCCGAGAGCTGCGACGGTCTCCGGGCGAGCAGCCCGTCGAGACCCAGCAGGCCCGCCACCCGGGCGAGGCGCGTGCTGCGCTCGGCCGCGTTCACCCGCCGCACCCGCAGGCCGAAGATGATGTTCTCGGCCACCGAGAGGTGGGGAAAGAGCGCGTAGGACTGGAACACCATGGACAGGCCCCGCTCGGCCGGCGGCAGGTGGGTCACGTCCACGCCGCCGATCGCGATGCGCCCGGCGGTCGCGACCTCGAGCCCCGCGATGAGCCGCAGCGTGGTGGACTTGCCGCAGCCGGACGGCCCCAGCAGAACGAGCATCTTGCCGGCGGGGGCCGCGAAGCTCACGTCGTCCACCGCCCGGGTGGGGCCCCACCAGCGGCTCAGGTGCTCGACCGAGATGGCCGACATCAGATCTGCCCGCGCAGGGCATCCACCCAGTCGACCAGCCCGGGCGCGGCCGGAGGCACGCGGGTGAACTGCGCGTGCAGCTCGCGAAGGCCGGCTCGCTCGACGAGGTGCTTCTCGTTCAGCACCCACTCCCGGCGCTGGCAGACCACCGCGTGGGCCGTCTCCATCACCGCCTTCGCGGCCTGCGCGACCGTGCCGACCACGTCACCGCGTGCGGCCCGCATCCGGGCGTGGACGAGGCTGAACTCGGCGTGCCGGCGCCAGCGAGACGCGCCGGTCCGGGCCAGCGCCTGAGGGTAGTCGCCGATGCGCGGGAGGGCGCCCACGACGACCCGGTTGACCGCGACCTCCGCCGTCAAGCTGTACGTGGGGACTCCAGCCACGTACCCGAGCAGCGCATCCACTTCGTAGAGGCCGTCCCGGGCCCGCGCCGACCAGTGCTCGACGACGTCGAGGTCGCGGAGGAGGACGTCCACCTCGAGCCCGTCGAGACGGAGCCAGGCGCCCCCGTTCATGACGCGCCCCCATGAGCCGGGCGGATGCAGCTCTCCCGGGCTGGCGAGCGGCGAGAGATCCGGATGCCCCCGGTAGTAGAGGCCGATGTCCCAGTCGCTCTCCGCGTCCGCGACGCCGGTAGCCCGCGAGCCCCCCATCGCCACCGCCTCGACCCCGGAGATGGCGGCGAGCATCACACACAGGTCCGCCACCGGCGCGGGCAGCTCGCTCACGGCCGCGCGTGCGCCGTCCGCGACGGCTCGAGCCCGAACAGGCGCGTGGCGTTCCGCCAGCGGACCGCGTCGCGGTCGGCGGCGGACAGCCCGAGCTGATCCAGCAGCGCGAGCGACTCCGCGAGAGGGAACCACACCGGCGGCTGATCGTTGCCGACCAAGATCCGCGAGGGGCCCAGCACCTCGAGCAGGAGCCGCAGCGCGGGCAGCGACCAGACATTGCTGTCCACGTGGAAGCGGCCCAGGTAGCTCGAGGGGGGCACCGCGAGCACGTCCGGGCCCTGCCAGCGATCCGGCCGGTAGGCCCGCCAGGTGGCGTCGAGCCGGCCGGCCATTGCGGGCAGCACGCCGCCGCCGTGGGCGAGCAGGAGCGACAGCCGCGGGTACCGGTCGAGCGTGCCGGTGAAGATCAGCCGGGCCGCGCAGACCGCGGTCTGGCTCGGGCGGCCGACGGCGAGCGACATGACGAAGTCATCGTAGTGCTCGCCGGCCGGCAGATCACGTGACGGATGTATGAAGAGCGGCCGGCCCCGCGCCTCGGCGGCGGCCAGGAGCGGGCCGCACGCCGGGTCGTCGAGATAGCGCCGCCCGCCGGACGGCGAATCGCTCGGGTTCACCAGCGCGCCCACGAAGCCCAGCTCGCCGACCATGCGCTCGAGCTCCCGCGCGGCCGCCTCGCCCGAGAACGGGTCCACGCAGCCCACCCCGAAGAGCCGGTCCGGATGCCGGGCGATCAGCGCGGCCAGCGAGTCGTTGTAGAGCCGGGCACGATCGGCCGGGCTCCACCCGGGCAGCGCGGCGGCCGCGGATTCCATGTAGAAGGAGTCGGAGACCAGTGCGTGCGTGACCCCGCACGCGTCGTGGGCCTCGAGCATGCGGTCGAGCACGCGGCGCTCGGCGGTGACGTAGCGCGGATCGCCGCCGTCCGGGAAGCGGGCCAGCGCCCCGTCGGGCAAGACGTGGGCGTGGCACTCGATCAGCGGCGTGGCCAGGACCGGCTCAGCGGGGGCAGACGAAGTCCCAGAGGGCGCCCGCGCGCTCCACCACCGCGGCCACGTCCTCGGCGAGGAGCTGCCGGGCCGCCACCATCGCGTCGGCGTCCTGGCGCACCCGCGCGAGATAGGTCTCGCGGCTCGCGTAGCGCTCCTCGATGGAGGGACGCGGGTCGCCCGTCCGCGCCCGGTCGGCCGCGGTGCGCGCGAAGGCGAGCGTGGAGCCCATCATGGCCATGATGTCGCCCGGGGCGCCCTGCTCCGGATGGCGCGGGTTCCAGCCCGTGAAGGTGGCCAGCGGCACCCGCAGCTCGGGCGGCCGGATACCCGCGCGCTCGTTGCCGTCGCCGTCCACCGCGGAGACGAACGTCACGAAGGGCGCGCCCTGCTTGGGCGGCAGGATCGCGATGCCGCGCTCCACCGCGGGCCCGAAGTCGAGCCGCTGCGGCCGCTGGACGTGGTCGGGGAAGCGCGCGCCAGGAATGACGCGGTAGGCGCCGCGGATCGTCTCCGCGGCCACCGCGGTCCCGTCGGCCAGGCGCGGAACCGCGCTCGGGGGCGGCTCGACCCCCTCGGTCACCCAGCGGTCGAGATTGACCAGCGCGGCGCGCAGGAGGGGCGAGTAGTCCACCACGCTGAACGGGTGGAAGCCCCGGCCGCCCGTGTTCGGATCCGCCGCGGGGGGCGGCAGCGCGCCGGGCGTGTGCTGGCTCCCCGCGAAGAGGTACTGGCGCACGTAAGCCGGCGGGGGCACGTCGCGCGTGCCGCCCACGTCGGTATGCACGAGAGAGCCGTCGCCGCGCCAGTACTCGGCCGAGGTGTTGATCGTGAAGATGCGCGGCGGCTTCTCCCGCCCGGCCAGCCGCCGGAGCAGGGCGTCGCGCTGGCCGGTCACCGGATCGTCCTGCACGTCGTCGGTGAACGGGAACAGGCTGCCGACCGCGTGCACCGCGTTGAGCGAGGGCTGGCCGAAGCGGCAGTTGAACTCCCCGCGCCGGGCCCCCGCCACGTGCGGGATCACCGCGTCCCACACGAAGCGGCCGGCCTCGTCCTCGTCGAGGCCCAGGTAGAGCAGGTGCCGCAGGAAGCGGCCGCTCTGCGAGACCCCGAACACGTACGATCGCTCGATGGTGCCCGCGCAGGGGTTCCCCTCCGCCGCGGTGCCCCAGCGCAGGAAGCTCGCGGTGTCCCGCACCGCGGTGAAGCCGAGGCCGACCACCGGCGGATCCTGCGCGCGGTAGTAGCAGTCGTAGATGCGGCCGGGCTCGAACCCGCCGTCGAGCGCGATCGAGCCCGCGTCCGGGAAGCGCCAGGCCGAGCGCGGCACGGTGGCCGCGGGCGCGTCGCCGTGCTCCCGCACGTGCAGCTCCGCCTCCGGATCGTCGAGGCGGGCCACCGGATGCGGGATGTGGTAGCGGTCGGCCAGCGGCAGCGTCTCCACGCGCGCGTTCGGCCGGAACTCGCAGCGCATCCGCTCGGAGACGCCGGGTACCCGCGGCACCGTCATCGCCATCATGCCGTCGCGGCGGGGCACGTCGGGCTGCCAGCCGATCCACGCCACCGTGTAGCCGTGGCGCATCAGGAACCGGTTGCCGAAGTCCTCCTCGGAAGCGGGATCGTTCGAGCGTGGGCAGCTGTTGAACATCCCGAGCGCGATCTTGCGCCCGCGGTTGGGCACGTCGAGGAGGAGCCGCCCGCGGCCGCCGTCGAGGGGCCGGAGCAGGTAGAAGTCGGCGGAGTACTCGACGAGCCCGCGCGCGTTGCGCGGGGCGAGCCCCAGGTCCGCGATCGACTCGTTCTGTCGGGCCGCCGGGTCCGCGCAGAAGTGCAGCACGCCGTCGATTTTTTCGTAGGTGCCGTTCAGAACCGGCTCGCGCCGGGTGATCTCGAGCCTGACGACTCCCATCGCGTGAGCCTCCGATCTAGAAGCCGAGGAACGTCTTGAGCGCGGCGAGCACCGCGTCCGGATTGTCCTCGTGCAGCGTGTGCACCGCGCGCGGGATCTCGACGAAGTGGCCCTGCGGCAGCTCCCGGGCCATGCGGAGGGCCACGTCGCGATCGAGGATCGGGCTCTCCTCGCCGCGCAGCACCAGGGTCGGCACCGGGATCGCCCGCAGCGCCGCCCACCAGTCCACCTCCACCGTCGAGCGCCGCGTCTTCACGCTCGGGTGCCACGCCCACACGATGCGCCCGTCCGCCCGCTGCCGCAGGCTCTGGGCCGCCACCCAGCGGTAGTAGTGGATGCCGGGATACGGGTTGCCGCGGAAGAGATGCTGGGCCGCCTGCTCGATGCTGTCCCAGAACTCGGGCTCGGGCGGGCCGGGCGGGGCCTGCGCCGCGCGGGTACTGACCACCGGTCCGATATCCAGGATCACCAGCTTCTGCACCGACTCGGGGCGCTTGGACGCGAAGTACATCGCGTTCCGCCCGCCCATGGAGAGGCCGACGATGACGAGGGGGGCGAGGCCGAGCTGATCGATCACGCCGCTCAGATCGTCGAACGCCGCGATCGGTCCGTAGACCTCGGCGGGATCGCTGTCGCCGTGGCCGCGCTGGTCGAGTGCGTAGACGTGGAAGTGGGGCTGCAGGGCGATGGCGAGCGTGTCCCAGGCGTGCGCGTGCCCGGTGAAGCCGTGCAGGAGCAGGAGCGGGGTGCGGCCCTCCCCACCCCAGTCGAGCACGTGGAAGCGCAGGCCCTGGACGGTGACGGTCCGGTCGATCGGCCGCAGCAGGTTCATGCCGACGCGATCAGAGCTGGATGCGGCCCGGGCCCCGCGGTCCGCCTCGGCCACCGATGTCGGGCGGCATGCGGTCGGGAATGACGATGTTGGAGGACTGCTCCCGGCGCAGCTCCTGCAGCTCGCGGATCGCGCGCTCGACGCCCACCTTGGCGCCCTCCGCGAACTTCTCGGCCGCGTCGCCGAGCGAGGTCGCGTCGATCTCGAAGGTGATCGGCAGGGCGCCCATCGGCGAGAGGAGCTGGGCCTCGCCCACGTAGAGGATCTTGCGGGCGAGGTCGATCGAGCCGTCCGTCTTCACCGGCGTCATCACCCGGATGATGCCGATGCGACGATCGGTGTAGGTCTCCTCGCGATAGAGAGCGGTCGCGTCCATCCGCAGCTCGAGCTCATCGGCCATCGTCGGTCGTCCTTTCTTTCGTCGAGAGATCCGTCACGCGAGCTCGGCCCGGGCACTCATGGCCACCGTGCCCTCGGGGGTCACGGCCCACATCTCGGCGCCGCGACCGTCCGCGGTGGGACGGCCGCGCAGCTCGAAGGGCGCGGTATCGAAGAGGGGGGCCCGGGCCTGGGTCTCGTAGCCCGTGAAGACGCGGCCCGGATTGTGGTCGCGTGCGAAATCGATCAGCAGCGTGGAGGTGAGCGGACCGTGGACCACCAACCCGGTGTATCCTTCGCGCTCCATAGCCCAGGGTCGGTCGTAGTGGATGCGGTGGCTGTTGAAGGTCAGGGCGGAGAAGCGGAAGAGCAGGACCGGGTCCGGCACGATCCGCCGCCGCCAGGGCACGTCGTCGGGCGCGGTCTCCCGGCGCGGCGCCTGGTTGCGCTCACCCGCCCGGACCTCCTCGCGAAATACGGTGCGGCGCTCCTCCTCGATGGCCAGCGCCGGCCCCACGAAGATGCGCTGGGCCACGGTGGCGAAGACGAGCGTGCCGGTGCCGCCCGTCTTGACCGCGATGTCGGCCAGCTCGGTCTCGCGGCGCACGGTATCGCCGATGCGCAGCGGATGGTGGAAGCGGAAGCGCTCGCCCGCGAACATGCGGCGGGGCAGCGGCATCGGCGGGATCACGCCGGTGTCGAGCGGGCTGCCGTCCGGACGCAGCGCCTCGGGCGGAAAGCGCGGGAGGAAGTAGAGCGACTGCCAGCCCGGCGGCAGCGGATCGCCCGGCCCGAGCTCGCGCTCGTCGCGGCCGAAGGTCAGGCGCAGCAGGTTGGCGGGCGCCGCGGTGACCACGTCGGTCGCGCTCTCGCGCCGGCCGACGTACGCCTTCAGATCGTCGAGCGCGGCGCCCGATGCTCCGACCGTGGTCATGCGCGCACCGGCGGCCGGCGGCGATGCCAGTCCGTCGCCCGCTGATAGGCGTGGCCCGCGCGCAGCACGGTGGCCTCGTCGAAGGGCCGGCCCGAGATCTGGAACGACAGCGGCAGGCCGGTGGAGGAGAAGCCGGTCGGCAGCGCCAGCGTGGGCAGGCCGGTGATGTTGAATGGCCCCATGTTGCTCTTGGCGAACGGGAAGTCCGGATCGAGGACGACCTTGAACGCGGGCGCCGGCCCGAGCGCGGTGGGCGTGATCAGCACGTCCACCGTTTGCAGGACGCGCTCGGTGTCCTCCCGGATCTGGGCCCGCAGGCGCTGGGCCTGGACGTACTCGTCCGCCCGGAAGAGCCCGCCCGCCATCAGCTTCTCGCGCAGCACGTCGCCGTAGAGCTCGGGACGGGTGCGCAGGTCACGCTCGTGATAGGCGAATGCCTCGGCGAGCATGATCACCATGAAGGACGGCGTGGCGTGGATGCTCGGGATGGTCACGTCCCGCACGGTGGCGCCGAGCCGTCCCAGCTCGCCCGCCGCGCGCTCGAAGGCGGCCACCGTCTCCGGCTCCACCTGCTCGAAGAAGTAGTCGCGCACCACCCCGACCCGGAGGCCCTTGACGCCGCCCTCGAGGGCGGTCAGGTAGTCCGCCACCGGCTCGCGGGCGGAGGCGGGATCGGCCGGGTCGTGGCCGGCGAGGGCCTGCAGCATGAAGGCGCAGTCCTCCGCGGAGCGCGCCATGGGGCCGGTGTGGTCGAGCGTCCACGACAGCGTGACCACGCCCGCGCGGCTGACGCGCCCGTAGGTCGGCTTGAGCCCGGCGATGCCGCAGAAGGCGGCCGGGCCCCGGATGGACCCGCCGGTATCGGAGCCGAGCGCGCCCACCGCCATGCCGGCGGCCAGCGCCGCGCCGGAGCCGCTGCTCGAGCCGCCCGGGATGTGATCGAGGTTCCACGGGTTGCGGGCGGGCGGGAAGCGATGGCCCGGGAACTGGATCCCGAAGGCGAACTCGTGGGTGATCAGCTTGCCGAGCATGACCATGCCGGCCTGCTGCAGCCGGGTCACGCACGTGCAGTCGAAGTCGGGCACCCAGTCGGCCAGGAGCGCGGAGCCCGCGGTGGTGAGGATCCCCTTCGTCGCGTAGAGATCCTTGTACGCGATCGGGATGCCGGTGAGCGGTCCCGCGTCGCCCCGCTTGAGCGCGGCCTCCGCGGCGCGGGCGTCGGCGAGGGCGCGCTCCGCGGTGACCGTCACGTAGGCGTTGAGGCTCTTGTCGAGCGTCTCGATGCGGCGGATCTGGTCGGTGGCGTAGTCCACCGGCGAAAGCTCGCCGCGGCGGAAGAGGCCGCCCAGCTCCCGGATGCCCGCGTAACCGAGCTCGTCGGCGCTCATGATCCGCTCCCGCCCTTGGCGTCAAAGGTCACCGCCGGCTCCACCGTCCGGATCGCCCGGCTGTCCAGAGCCCGGATGGGCCGCAGGGCGTTGACCAGGAAGCCGCGGACCACGGACAGGCGGTTCGCGGGGATGGAGAGACCGGCGAGGCGCACGCGCTCCTTCACCTCGTCCATCGTGATGTCAGGGGTCTGCTCGGCCATGGGAGATCTCCTTGTCGGCGACGGGGCATAGAGTAGACGGGTCCGTGGGCGAGAGCAACCAGTCGGCCCCGGGCGGCCTTGACAGCGCGGGGCCGATGACTTACACCCAGGCCCACAGGAGGAGTCCCCCATGCGCAAGAGCTCGGCAGCGTCCCACCCGGTAGGCCGACGGCAGTTCCTGACCCTGAGCGCGGCCGGCCTGGCCGCGGCCGGCCTGCCGCGCGCGGCCCGCGCGCAGGGCAAGCGGAGCGGCGAGCTCGTCGCCGGGCTCTCCGAGCGCATGCTGACCCTCGACCCGGCCAATCACTACTCCATCTCCGCCACCTCGGTGCACCGGCACATGTTCGATCCGCTGGTGGACGTCACCAACGACTCGAAGTTCGTGCCCGCGCTGGCCGAATCCTGGCGCGCGATCAACAACACCACCTGGCGGTTCAATCTCCGGAAAAACGTCAGCTTCCACGACGGCACCCCGTTCAACGCGGACAGCGTGCTGTTCACGCTGCGTCGGGTGAAGGACAACACCAAGCTCATCAAGTCCTTCGTGTACCAGGACATCGAATCGGTGGAGAAGGACGGGGACTACACGGTCACCGTCACGTCCAAGCGGCCGTTCGGCTCCCTGCCCGCGCACCTCACCATGCTCGGCATGCTGCCGGCGCACGCGGGCAAGAACGAGGAGGCGTTCTTCCAGAAGCCGATCGGCACCGGCCCGTTCCGCTTCGTGTCGTGGACGCACGGCGACCACATCGTGCTCTCGGCCAACCCGAGCTACTGGAAGCCCGCCCAGCCGCGGGTCGAGAAGGTCACGTTCCGCTTCATCCCCGAGCTCTCCACCCGCGCCGCGGGGCTGCGCGCGGGCGAGATCCACGTGGTGGACCGCGTCACCCCCGACCTGGTCGAGACGCTCAAGAGCAGCCGCGGGGTGAAGGTGTTCGACGTGCCCGCGGTCGAGGCCCAGCGCTGGATCTTCCAGCTCGCCAAGGAGCCGGTGAAGGACGCGCGGCTGCGGCAGGCGATCTCGCTCGCCATCGACCGGAACGTGATCATCAAGGAGCTGCTGCTGGGCTACGGCCGGCCGGTGGACAGCCCGGTTCCGCCCGGGCTGATCGGCCACACCAGCCTGCCGCCCAAGCCCTACGATCCCGAGAAGGCGCGCCAGATCCTGAAGCAGGCCGGCTACACCAACGTCTCGCTCGACTTCGTGCTGATGAAGGACCTCTACCCGAAGCAGCTCGAGATCACCCAGGCGGTGGCGGCCATGCTCGGCGAGGTGGGCATCAAGGTCAACATCAAGAACCTCGAGATCGCGACCGCGCGGGAGCACCGGAGCGCGGGGACGTACGACATGTTCTTCTCCGGCTGGGCCCACATGCCGCACGATCCGGACTGGTACTTCGGCCAGTGGTTCACGCGGGCGGGCGCCGAGAAGCTCACCCGTTACAACAACCCGCGCGTGGAGCAGCTGATCGCGGAGGGCCGGGTGCCGGATCCGAAGGTGCGTCAGGCCAAGTACGAGGAGCTCGAGCGCATCCTGTGGGACGAGGACGCCGAGATCTGGCCCTACTACAGCGTCGCGATCTACGGGGTCAGCGATCGCCTGCGCAACTTCGAGCCGCGCCGGGACTACTACGTGCTGCTGAGTGACGTCGCGATCGCGTAGCCGGGTGCCGGGCGCGGCAGGGGTCGGCGGGCAACCGGGCGCGGCCCTGGACTCCTCGAAATGAGAGCCTACGTCCTTCGCCGGCTCGGCCAGGCGGCCCTGACGCTCCTCGGCGTCTCGGTCCTCGTCTTCCTCGTGCTCCGCGTCTTGCCCGGCGATCCGGCCAAGATGCTGCTCCCGGAGGGCGCGCCCCAGTCCGCGGTGGACGAGCTGAACCGGCACCTCGGCCTGCGCGAGCCGCTGCACGTCCAGTACGCCATCTTCATCCGGAGTGTCTTCCGGGGCGACTTCGGCCAGTCCTTCCAGTACCGGGCGCCCGCGCTCCAGGTCGTCGCCGACCGGCTGGCCGCCACCGCCCAGCTCGCGCTGGCCGCGATGTTCCTCACCGGCGCGGTGGGCGTCTCCCTCGGCATCGTGGCCGCGGTGCACCGGGGCACCCGCTACGACTTCGCGAGCACCGTCTTCGCGGTGCTCGGCCAGTCGCTGCCGAACTTCTGGCTCGGCATCATGCTGATCCTGCTCTTCGGGGTCGCGCTGCGCTGGCTGCCCACCTCCGGGTTCGAGAGCTGGCGCCATCTCATCCTCCCCGCGGTGACCCTGGCCGCGTTCCCGATGGCGCTGGTGGCCCGCCTCACCCGCTCCAGCATGCTCGAGATCCTGGGGCGCGACTACATCCGCACCGGCCGCGCCAAGGGCCTCGCCGAGCGGGCGGTGGTGCTCCGGCACGCGCTGCGGAACGCGGCGGTGCCGGTCCTCACCGTGCTCGGGCTCCAGATCGGCACGCTGCTGGGCGGCGCGGTCATCACCGAGTCGGTGTTCGCGTGGCCCGGGATGGGCAAGCTGGTGGTGGACGCGATCTTCTTCCGCGACTTCCCGGTGGTGCAGACGGTGCTGATCTTCTCGGCCACCATCTTCGTCCTGATCAACCTGCTGGTGGACCTGCTCTACACCGTGATCGATCCCCGGATCCGCTACTCGTGAACGCGCCCGAGGCCGCGCCCGAGACGCTTCGCCCGCGCCGGGGAAACGCGACCGCGGTAGTCGGCGGGCTCCTGCTCGCGCTCACGGTGCTCGCGAGCGTGCTCGCGCCGGTGCTCGCGCCCGCCGATCCGGTGAAGCCGCAGTTCAGCCGGCGGCTCGCGCCGCCCTGGGGGCTCGGGGGCACGCCCGCGCACGTCCTGGGCACCGACAACCTCGGCCGCGACATCCTCGCCCGCCTGCTGCACGGCGGCCGGATCTCGCTCGCCCTCGCCGCGGTCTCCGTCCTCATCGCGGCCGCGGTGGGCATCGTGGTGGGTCTCGTGGCGGGCTCCGGCGGCGAGCGGGTGGACGCGCTGTTCATGCGCCTGGCCGACGTCCAGCTCGCGCTGCCCGTCATCATGCTCGCGATCGCCATCGTGGCGGTGGTGGGCACGAGCCCGGCGGCGCTGGTGGGCGTGCTCGCGCTCAGCGGGTGGGTGCTCTACGCGCGGACGGTGCGCGCCAACGTGCTCACGATCCGCCGCCTCGAGTTCGTGGAGGCCGCCTACACCCTCGGAGCCAGCGACCTCCGGATCATCGCCCGGCACATCCTCCCCAACACGCTCGCCCCGATTCTCGTCATCGGCTCGAGCCAGTTCGCCACGATGGTCCTGCTCGAGTCGGGGCTGAGCTTCCTCGGGATGGGGATCCAGGCCCCGCGGCCGTCGTGGGGGCTCATGCTCTCCGAGGGCCGCGACTATCTCTCGAACGCGTGGTGGCTCGCCACCGTACCCCGGATTGACGATCTCGCTCGTCGTGCTGGGGGCCAACCTGCTGGGGGACGGGCTGCGGGATCTCCTGGATCCGCGGCTGGGGTAGCCCCTCACCCGGTGCCCCTCACCCTGGGCCCCTCACCCTGCCCTCTCCCCAGAGGGGAGAAGGAGAGAATCAGGGGCGGATCAGGGGGGCGAAGCGGGACATGCGGTCGAGGCTCTCGGTGAGGCTCTCGCTGCGGAAGTCGAAGATCAGCTCGCTCACCCCGAGCCCGGCGAAGGTGCCGATGTCGTCGGCGATGGCCTGCTGGCTCCCCGAGAAGGGCCGCCGCTCCGCGCCGCCGTCCACCCCCTGCCCCGCGTCGTAGATCGGCGCCTTGTAGGAGATGGTCAGGGCGGCGGGATCGCGCCCCTCCGCCTCGGTGAGGCGGGCCAGCTCGTCGAGCAGCGCGCGCATCTCGGCCGGGCGCAGCGGCGCGGCCGGATTGGCGCCGACCGGATGCCAGCCGTCGCCCAGGCGCGCCACGCGCCGGAGCGCCGCCTTGCTGTGTCCGCCGATCCAGATCGGCGGGTGTGGCTTCTGCACCGGATGGGGCACGCAGCGAATCGAGTCGAACCGATAGAACTCCCCGCGGTACGAGGCCGGATCCTGCGTCCACAGCGCCTTGAAGATGCGGAGGTACTCGTCGCTCACCGCGCCGCGCCGGTCGAAATCCGGCGCGCCGAGCGCCTCGAACTCCTCGCGCAGCCAGCCCACCCCGACCCCCACCGTGACGCGCCCGCGGGAGAGCACGTCGATGGTGGCGAGCATCTTGGCGGTCACCACCGGGTTGCGGTGGGGCAGGATCATCACGCTGCTGATGAGCCGCAGGGTGCGCGTCTTGCCCGCCACGAAGGCCATCAGCGAGAGCTGCTCGAGCGCGTCGCCCTGCCCGGGGAACGCCCCGCTCACGGTGTACGGATACTTCGACTTGATCGTGACCGGAAACACGATGTGGTCCGCGATCACCACCGAGGAGAAGCCGAGCGCCTCCCCGCGCGCGAGCAGGGTCTCGAGCGCCTCGGGAGACGCGGTCTGGCCGCGGGTGGGGAGGTAGAAGCCGTAGCGCATGGGCGGGACGCCTCTACTTGAAGTGCGGCATGACCTTCTTGGCCATCAGGTCGATCTGCGCCGGGTCGTCCGTCACCGGCCCCAGCACGAGGTACTTGAGCCCCGCCTTCACCAGATCGTCGATCCGCGTGTTGATGTGATCGATCGACCCGATCATGTACGACTCCTGCAGGTGCTCGTAGGTCCGGTGCGTGCCCATCGTCTTGATGAAGGGGGCCTTCGACGCGGCCACCGCCTTGGCGTGGCTCGGGGTGTCCACCAGGTGGATGAAGTTGCAGTGCCCGAACGTGAGCTTCTTCGGATCGCGGCCGAGGGTCTTGCAGTGCTGCTGCAGCAGCCCCCAGTCCCGCTTGACCCACTCCTGCGTGCCCGAGCAGCGCGAGAGCCAGTTGCCGGCTCGGACGATGCGGTCCATCACGGTGGTCGCGATGACCGGCACGTCGTGCTCGCCCGGATCGGGCACGCGCGAGCCGCCCGAAACCCAGATCTTCGGCATCTTGGGCGGCCGCGGATCGATCGTCACGTCGTCGAAGTGGTAGAACTTGCCGTGGTAGCTCGCGTTCGGCTTGGTGAGCAGCAGGGTCACCGCCTCGATGATCTCGTCGGTGCGCTTGCCGCGCTCCTGGATGCGGGAGCCGGTCACCTCGTACTCGCGCGCGTACCAGCCGGGACCCACCCCGAACACGTAGCGGTTGTTCGAGAGGTGGCAGAGGGTCGAGATCTCCTTGGCCAGCAGCACCGGGTGGCGCACCGGCAGCACCAGGATGCCGGTGGCGATGTCCACCTTCGCGGTCAGCGCCGCCGCGTAGGCGAGCGAGGAGAGCGGCTCGAGCCAGGCGTTGCCGTAGAGGCCGGGCGCGGACAGCAGGTGGTCGATCACCCAGACGTCGATGCCGTACTTCTCGCACTTCACGATGGAGTCGCGGATCCGCCGCATGTTCTTCGGATCCGTCTTCTTGCCGCTCCACGCGTAGGTGGGAATCCAGGCGCCGAACTTGAGCTTGGCCATGAGGCCTCCTTTCGAGTCGGGCATCACCCTAGGTGGGGGGGCGGGCGATGTCAAGGCCGCGGCGCGCGGTGCTATACTCGGCGCGCTCCGGCCGCCATCCCGGCGACCGATTGCCCGGGAGCCCGTGGCTCGAGGAGGACATGGCGATGAGACGGAGACGAACCTGGTCGGGTCTGGCCCTGGCGCTGCTCGTGGTGCTGACCGCCGGCACGCCCCCGCTGCTCGCGCAGTCGGCGAACACGCTGGTGGTCGGGCTGGTCGCGGAGCCGGTGGGGCTCGATCCGGCCCAGGTCACCGATCTCAATTCCAGCCGCGTGGGCCGGCGGGTCGTGGAGACGTTGGTCGCCTTCGCGGAAGAGACCACCCAGATCGTGCCCGGGCTCGCGGAGTCGTGGACGATCTCCAAGGACGGGCTCACCTACACCTTCAAGCTCCGCAAGGGGATCGCCTTCCACGACGGCACCCCGTTCAACGCGCAGGCGGTCAAGTTCTCCATCGAGCGGCAGATCAACCCGGAGCATCCGGCCAACAAGCTCGGCAAGTATCCCTTCGCCGCCTACTTCTTCGGCAACGTCAAGGCGGTCGAGGCGATGGACGACAGCACGGTGCGCTTCGTCCTGAAGGAGCCCCGCGCTTCCTTCCTGGCGGTCCTCGTCGCGCCGGCCGCCTCCATCGTGAGCCCGACCGCGGCCATGAAGTCGGGCCAGGACTACACCGTGAGCCCGGTCGGCACCGGGCCCTTCAAGTTCGCGTCCTGGGACCGCGGCCAGCGCGTGGTGCTCGAGAAGAACCCGAGCTACTGGCGCTATCCGGTGAAGGTCGATCGGGTCATCTTCCGGCCCGTCACCGAGGATCAGGCGCGGCTCACCGAGCTGCTCACCGGCGGGCTCGACCTGATCGTGGGCACGCCGCCCGACTTCGTGGCCCAGCTCGAGAACCACCCGAAGGTCACGCTGCAGAAGCAGGTCGGCGCGCACGTCTGGTACCTCGGCTTCAACAACACCAAGAAGCCCTTCGACGACAAGCGCGTGCGCCAGGCGCTGAACTACGCGGTGAACAAGGAGGCGATCGTCCGCGACGTGCTGAAGGGCACCGGCTCCGTCTCCAAGGGCCCGGTGCTGCCCGGCACCTGGGGCGACGAGGGCGGGCTCAAGCCCTTCCCCTACGATCCGGAGCGCGCGAAGAAGCTCCTGGCCGAGGCCGGGCTCCCGACCGGCTTCTCCACCACGCTCTGGGTGCCGGAGTCGGGCTCGGGCATGCAGTCGCCGGTGGCCATGAGCACGATCATCCAGTCGAACCTGAAGGCGGTGGGCGTGAACGTGACGCTCCAGACCATGGAGTGGGGCACGTTCCTGGCCAAGCTCCGCACCAAGGAGCAGGACATGTTCGCGCTGTCCTGGATGGCCGGCTCGGAGGATCCCGACCTGGTGATGTATCCGCTGCTCCACTCCAGCCAGTGGACGCCGGTGGGCCCGAACCGCGCCATGTACAAGAACGCGCGCTTCGACGAGGTGCTCACCCAGGCACGCCAGGTGACCGACCAGGCCAAGCGGGCCGAGCTCTACCGCGAGGCGCAGCGCCTGCTCCACGACGATCCGCCGTGGATCTTCATCGATCACGAGGTGCAGACCGGCGCCTTCTCCAAGCGCGTGCAGGGCTTCAAGCTGCACCCGAGCTTCGACCTGCGCGTGGAGACGATCTCGCTGAAGTAGCCGGGGGCGCCGGACCCGCCGGTGAGCCGCTACCTCCTCCGTCGCCTGCTCCTGCTGGTGCCGGTGCTGCTGGGCGTGTCCGTCGTGGTGTTCCTCGTCCTGCATCTCTCGCCCGGCGATCCGGCCGAGATCATGCTGGGCTCGCAGGCCACCCAGGAGGACGTGGCCCGCCTGCGCGCCTCCCTCGGACTCGACGAGCCGCTCCCGGCGCAGTACGTGCGCTGGATGGGTCACGTGCTCCAGGGCGATCTCGGCCGCTCGATCCGGATGCGGCAGCCGGTCCTGGGCGAGGTGCTGATCCGGTTCCGCGCGACCCTGCTCCTCACCGCCACCGCGCTCCTGCTCTCCACGGTGGGCGGAGTCACGCTCGGCGTGCTCTCCGCCTCGCGTCCGAACTCGCTGGTGGACCGGCTCAGCACGGTCGGCTCCATCTTCGGCGCGAGCATGCCGAGCTTCTGGCTGGGTCTGGTGCTCATGGTGTGCTTTTCACTCTGGCTCGGATGGCTGCCCGCCTCGGGCATGTACTCGGCCCACGGGGGCGGCGGGCTGGGCGACCTGCTCGCGCACCTGGTCCTGCCCGCGATCACCCTGGCCGCGGCGTCCATGACGATCATCGCGCGGCTCACCCGCTCCACCCTGCTCGACATCCTCCGCCAGGACTTCGTGCGCACCGCGCGGGCCAAGGGACTGGTCGAGCGCGCGGTGATCCTGCGCCACGCCCTCCGCAACGCGCTGATCCCGACGGTGACGGTGGTCGGCGTGCAGGCCGGCTACCTGCTGGGCGGCGCCATCTTCACCGAGACGGTCTTTGCCTGGCCGGGCGTGGGCACGCTGATGATCCAGGGCATCCTGGCGCGCGACTTCCCGCTCGTGCAGGGCTGCGTCCTGGTGATCGCCCTCGTCTTCGTGTTCTTCAACCTCGCGGTGGATCTGCTCTACGCGGTGCTCGATCCCCGCATCCGGTACGAATGACGCCGGCGACGACCACCACCGCGGACCGGGTCGAGACGCGCCGGACGTCCCGCAATCGCCTCGCGTGGGCGGCCGCCGCGGTCATGGCCGCCGCGGTGCTGGCCGCCCTGCTCGCGCCCGTCCTGCCCCTGATCGATCCGGACGCGGTGGACACCCCGAATCGGCTCCGGCCGCCCGGCGTCCCCGGGCACTGGCTCGGCACCGACGAGTTCGGCCGCGACATGCTGTCCCGCCTGGTCTGGGGCGCGCGCATCTCGCTGCTGGCCGGGGTGGGCACCGCCACCGCGTCGATGCTGATCGGCGTGCTGCTGGGCGTGCACGCGGGGTACTGGGGCGGCCGGGTGGACATGCTGGTGATGCGGCTGACCGACATCCTGATGGCCTTCCCCTACATCCTGCTCGCCATCGCGATCGTGGCCGGTCTCGGCCCCGGCCTCGCCAACGCGATGGTGGCCATCGCCATCGTGGGCTTCCCCATCTACACGCGGCTCGCGCGCGGGGTCGTGCTCTCGCTGCGCGAGCGCGAGTTCGTGGAGGCCGCGCGCGCGCTCGGCAGCACCGACCGGCTGATCCTGCGGCGCCACCTGCTCCCTCACCTGCTCGCCCCGGTCGTGGTGGCGTTCAGCCTGGACGTCGGCGCGAAGATCCTCGCCACCGCGGGGCTGTCCTTCCTGGGCCTCGGCACCCAGCCGCCCACCGCCGACTGGGGGAGCATGCTCGCGACCGCGCGCACCTTCGTGATCCTGAGCCCGCACGTGGCGCTGCTGCCGGGGCTGGCGATCTTCCTGGTGGTGCTGTCGCTGAACATCCTCGGCGACGCGCTGCAGGACTACCTCGACCCGCGCATGCGCCACGGGTGAGATGGGCGGAGCGACTAGAAGGAGACGACCTTGAGGCGCACGAGGCCGAAGACGCCGCGCGCGGAGCCGTCGCGGTACACCGCGTCGTCGTATCGCTCGTACCCGGCCTGGAAGGACAGGCTGGTCGGCCCGCCCAGGAGCCGCCCGAGCCCGCACGACAGGCCCCCGCTCAGGCTCAGGGTGCGTCCGTCCATGGTCCCGTCGCTGGCCTGCGAGGCGGTGTAGGCGCCGAGCGTCCACAGCTTCCACCAGCTCGTGGGCGGTCCGTAGGACAGCAGCAGCGAGGTCGAGGTCGTATTGCTCCGGGTGCCCGACCATTCGTAGCGGTCGAGGCCGGTGCTCACCGCCGGCGCAATGACGAGGGACTCGAACGGCCGCAGCGTGAGGCGCAGATCGTGATACAGCATGGCCATCGTGTGATCGGGCTGCGCCACGTCCCGGCTCGTGATGTAGCTGGAGGAGGCCGAGACGTCCCAGCGCGGCCCGCCATAGTAGACGTTGCCCGACAGGCTGTCGAAGGTCTGCTCCTCGGTCATGCGCGGGCGGCCGTCCCCGGTCAGCCACACGCGCTCCGAATCGCCGGTGGCATAGGTCAACCCGAAGATCGGCCACCCCCGCGGGTCGATCTGAGCGCTGATCGCGGTCTGGGCGCGGGTGGTGCGGGGCAGCGCCGGGTTGCGGTCCACATTGTCGGTCAGCTCGGATTGCGTCAGCCGCAGGCGCAGGAGACCCAGCCGCTGCGCGACCCAGAGCTCGGTGCCCTCCCGGTCTCGCTGCGACGGCGGCCCGCTCACGAGGCGCTCGAACCGCTTGCCGACCGATCGGTACTCGGCGCCACCCTCGAAGTCGCTGATCGAGCCCTTGAGACCCAGGGAGACCGGCTCCTCCTGCTCATCGAGCCCGAGCCCGAAGGCGGCGCCCGGCGCCACCACCGGCCCGTAGCCGAGGCCGCCCTCCGGGCGCGAGGACCCGAGACTCGGCGGAATGTAGGCGACGGCGCCGTAGGCGGTGAACTTGGCCTCCTGAGGCCGGGACGCGGCGGCGGCGCCGAAGCGCATCAGGTGCCAGCGCTCGCCCTTGCCGAGCAGCACGCGAAGGTCGCTCGAGTCCTCCTCGCCCGTGGACCGCAGGGTGAGGGGATCGGACTGGATCGGGGCGCTGGGCGGGTCGCGGAGCAGCAGCGCGCTCATGTCGCTCAGCCCCGAGTCTTCACGAGGGCGATCCTCCAGAGGCCGGCCGAGGCGGGAGGCGAAGAGCCACGGAGGCAGGTCGCGCGGACGCTCCTCGACCCGAGGCTCCTCGAAGAGAGCATCCTCGAGCGACCGCGATTCGCCGGCCGCAACGGACGGCCATGCGATCGCGATCAGGATGGCTAGAGCGAGCAACGGGTGGGTGATGTTCATGCGGCTTCTCGGTGTCGTCTACCTTCAAGTCTATGACCGTGGGTAATTTCCCACCAAGCTCTGACGCTCCGGCGCAGCGCATTGCGTAATGATCGCGTAGTGATCGCGGAGCGAATGCGCGGGAAAAGACGGGGGCCAGGAAGTTGATATTCGGCGGAGTTCTCGTGGCCGAGAACGACACGCGATGGCCCGCCGCCGGCGCGAGCACCAGACGGAACGATCTACCCGATCCGGCCCTCGGGCGCGGAACCCGCGCGGGGCCTGCGGGTCCGGCGGCTAGCGCGCCATCATCTGGCGGGGAAGCCAGAGCGCCAGATCGGGGAAGAGGAAGAGCAGGACCACCATGAGGATCATCAGGATCACGAAGGGCGTGGTGCCCACCGTGACCTCGCGGGCGGTGCTCCCCGGCATCAGCCCCTGGATGACGAAGAGGTTCAGCCCCACCGGCGGCGTGATGAAGCCGATCTCTAGCCACACCACCATGATGATGCCGAACCACACGGGGTCGAAGCCCAGGCCGGTGATGAGCGGGAACAGGATCGGCAGCAGGATGATCATCACCGACAGCTCCTCGAGGGCGTAGGCGACCACGAGGAGGAACGAGAACACCGCGGCGAAGAAGGCCCACTGGGGCAGCCCGAGCGAGACCACGTAGGCGAGCAGGGCCCGGGGCGCGCCGATCAGGGCGATGACGTGGGAGAAGATGGCCGCGAAGATGATGATGGCCATGACCATCGCGGTGGTGCGCACGGTCTCCTCGAAGGCGCGCCGCATCGCCGCCCAGGTGAGGGTCCCGGCCCACCAGGCGAGCACCAGGCTCACCATCGTGCCCAGTGCCGCGGCCTCGGTGGGGGTGACGATGCCCAGGTACATCGAACCCAGCACCACCATGATCAGGATCGCGACCGGGAGGACCTCGCGGAGCCCCTCGAGCTTGGAGGCGAAGGAGCCGCGGTCCTCGGCCGCGCGCGGGGCCGCCTCCGGCCAGATCATCGCGTAGACGACCACGTAGGCGGCGAAGGTCAGCGACAGGATGACGCCCGGGATGATCCCCGCCATGTAGAGGTGGCCGACCGAGGTCTCGGTCATCACGCCGTAGATGATCATCGGGATCGACGGCGGGATCAGGATGCCGAGCGTGCCTCCCGCGGCCAGCGAGCCGATGATCACGCTGCGGCGGTAGCCGCGGCGCTCCATCTCGGGGATCGCGATCATGCCGATGGTCGCCGCGGTGGCCACGCTCGAGCCCGACACCGCCGCGAACACCGCGCAGGAGAAGATGCTGGCCACCGCGAGCCCGCCGGGCAGGAAGCCGACCCAGCGCGCCATGGCCCGGAAGAGACCGCGGCCGATGCCCGAGTGCAGCAGGATGCCGCTCATGAACACGAAGAGCGGCACCGCGATGAACGAGAAGCTGGTCGCGTTGGACCAGGCGATGGATCCGATGACGCCCAGGCCCACCGAGAAGCCCTTGAGATAGAGTAGCCCGAGCAGGCCGACCAGCCCGAGCGCGATGGACACTTCGAGCCCGAGGGCCAGGAGGAGGAACATGAGCCCGATCAGCAGGCTCCCGAGCAGGGCGTCGGTCAACGGGGCTCCTGGGACAGCGGCAGCTCATCGCGGCCGGCGGGCGGCCCCAGCGCGGCGCGGACCTGCCGGCGGAGCGCGCCGAGCATCACCGCGCTCATCAGAATGAGGCCGGCGGGGATCAGCAGCATCGGCACCCAGAGCGGGTACAGCATGACGGTGGACACCCGCCCGTACCGGTAGGCGGTGAGCGCGGACTGGAGCGTGGTCCACGACACCACGAGGATGAAGACGATGCCCAGCACCAGGCCGCCGGCCCGCAGCCAGGCGCGCAGCGCCGGCGGCAGGTGCGTGGTGACCAGGTCCACTCGCACGTGCGCGCCGCACAGGGCGGTGTAGGCGAGACCCCCGAAGATCACCAGCACCAGGAGAAAGCTCGCGACCTCGTCCACGAAGAGCAGCGGCGAGTTGAAGAAGTAGCGGAGCAGGACGTCGGCGGAGATCAGCATCGCGATGATCAGCGTGGCGATGCCGGCCAGCAGCGCGGCGGCCCAGGAGAGCCGCGCGATCACAGCCCGAGCATCCGCAGGGCCTGCCCCACCGCTTCCACGAGCGCGGACTCCGACGAGCCCCCGAGGCTGCCCGACGCGATGGCGAGGGCCGCCGCCGCGGTCATGATCCAGGAGAGCCGGTTCACCGGAGCAGCCCCGCGACGACGTCGGCGAGCGCGGCCTCCGCCTTGCGCCGCTGGTCCTCCGCGGTCTCTCCCCCCTTCCGGTGAGGGATCACCACCAGGGCCAGGTCAGGCACGTTCTGCAGGCGCGCCTGCATGCGCGCCGCGTTCTCGAAGTTGTCCCAGACGATCGTCACGGTATGGATCCCTCGCTCCTCCAGCGCGGCGGCGTCGAGCACACTGCCCGACGTGCACGAGCCTCAGAGCCCGATGCCCACCACCGCCGCGCTCGCGGCGGCCGCGGCCTCGTCGATGAGGGCGCGCGGCGAGGGCGCGGTGCCGGACGGCTTCACGAGCCTCCGCACCGCGGCCCCGTGCTCGCGGCTCAGGAGCGTCTCGAGGTGGGTGGTGAACGGGATGTCGAGATTGTCGTCCACCAGGGCGATGGTGGCCCCCGCGAGCGCGCGCGGCCGCGCGGCCGTGGAGCCGCCCGCACCGGGCTCGGGCCAGACCGGGCTCAGGATCTCCATCGCTCAGGCCCTCCGGATCGCACGGGTGACCGCGAAGCCCCCGAAGCCGCCCCACCCGGGCAGGACCGCCGCGAAGTAGCTGCGGCCGCCCGCGACCACGATGTGGATGTCGTCCGGCTCCGCGGAGACCGGGACGCGGGTGGTCGGGTTGTCGAGGTCGTAGCGGAGCGGGTAGCGGCCGGCGTCGCGCTCCATCTTCCGGAACTGCTCGTGCACCACCCCGCAGGCCCGCACCTGCGCGATCGGCCGCCGCGCGTGCTCCCAGAGGTAGCGGCGCACGTCGGTCTTGGACCAGCCACGCTTGGCGAACTCCTCGGCGTTGAGGGGGTTCAGTACCACCAGCATTTGTCCCATGACGTGCATGTTGTTGTTGCCGAGCCCGCACATGGAGTCGGTGAGCACGTGCAGCATCTCCTCCGGCGTGCCGTAGCAGAACGCGCTGTGGGGCGCCTCGCACGCAAAGATGGTCACCGCGTCGGACCCCGGCGGGCAGCCGCGCTCGACGTGCAGTGGCGGCCACGGGTTGTCTTCCTCCTCCTCCGCGATGCAGAACGCGTACTCGCCCGGATGGGAGAGCGTGGCCTTGTCGGTATCCCACGGCACCGCGCCGCCCAGGTTCCACAGCGCCAGGCGCACCGCGCGCCCCACCGCCGCGTTGGCCCGGTAGCCGTTGCCGAAGACGCCGTCGCGCGAGTTGAACCCGAGCTCGCGCGCGATCGGGCCGTTGACGATGACGAGGGGCACGCACATGTGGGTGGTCTGGCTCACCCCGTTGAGATTGTGGGCCGGGTCGAGGAGCGCCTCCACCGCGGCCAGCACCACCGGGAAGTGCGCGGGCAGGCAGCCGCCCATCACCGCGTTGATCGCCAGCTTCTCGACGGTCGCGGGGCCTCCCTTGGGGGGCACCGGGCCGAGGCTCTCCTGAGGGTCTCGGCCCGCCCCCGCGATCATCGCCTCCACCCGCCGCCGCGTGGGCAGCACGACCGGGAGCCCGTCCGTCCAGTTTCGCTGATAGAAGAGCTCCACCGCTTCGTCGTAATCGTCGACGTCGAGGCGCTCCGAGATGAGATTCATGGGCGATCGGTCTCCTGGGGCCGGATGGGCGGCGCCGTATTGTCCCCGATTCCTTCCGGAGCGACAAGGGACTTGGGCCCTTGACTTCCCCGGCGCCCCGCGCTATCGATGTCGGACCCCCCAACCGGGAATCCATGGACGAAGCGACCCTTCGGGAGATGCTGGGGCAGGTGAGGCAGGGCGGCCTCACACGCCGACATTTCGTGCAGGCGCTCGCCGCGGCCGGCCTCGCCGGTCCGGTAGCCGGCCGCCTCCTGGGCGCGGCGGGCGTGGCCACCGCGCAGCCGCGCGAGGCCGAGCTCGCGCCCACCCGGCGCGGCGGGGGCGGCACGCTTCGCATCCTGATGTGGGATGCCCCCACCCTGCTCCACCCCCACTTCGGCCGCGGCCTCCGCGACTTCACGGTCCAGCGGATCTTCTACGAGCCCCTCGCCGCCCCCGCCGCCGACGGCACCCTGGTGCCGGTCCTGGCCCAGGAGCTTCCCTCGCTCAAGGCGGGCACGCTGTCCAAGGACGGCCAGTGGGTGACGTGGCGACTCAAGCGCAACGTGGTGTGGCACGACGGCGCCCCGTTCACCGCCGACGACGTGATCTTCAACTGGGAGTTCGCCATCGACCCCTCGACCGCCGCGGGCACCCGCGGGGCCTACGAGGACATCACGCGAATCGAGCGGATCGACTCCCACACCGTGAAGCTCGTCTTCAAGAAGCCCCAGCCCTCCTGGGACGCCGCTTTCACGGGCGGCGGGCTGCTCCCGCGGCACCTCTTCGAGAAGGTCAAGGGAGCCGGCGCCCGCGAGGCCATCGGCATGATCCCCGCGGTGGGCACCGGGCCCTACCGGCTCGCCGAGTGGCGGCCGGGCGACTTCATCCGCGCCGAGATCAACAAGACCTACCACGTGCCGAACCGCCCGTTCTTCGACCAGCTCGAGATCAAGTGCGGCGGCGACGCGGTGGGGGCGGCCCGCGCGGTGCTGCAGACCGGCGAGTACGATTTCGCCTACTACGTGCTGGTGGAGGAGGAGGTCCTGCGGCGGATCGAGCAGGGCGGCAAGGGCCGCGTCCTCACGATCCCGAGCAGCGGGGTGAGCTTCATCCAGTGCAACCAGACGGATCCGGCCCGCGAGATGGACGGCGAGCGCTCGAGCCTCAAGGCTCCCCACCCGCTGCTGAGCGAGCAGCCGGTGCGCAGCGCGCTGAGCCTGCTGGTGGACCGCGAGTCCATCCAGGAGCACCTGGTCGGCCGCACCGGCCAGATCACGGCCAACTTCCTGGCCTCGCCCGATCGCTTCCGCTCGCGGAATACGACCTGGGAGTTCAACGTCGACAAGGCCAACGACATCCTGGAGCAGGCGGGCTTCGTGCGCGGCGCCGACGGGGTGCGCGCCAAGGCCGGCCGGCGGCTGCGCTTACTCTATCAGGCCGCCGCCAACGCAACCGTGCAGAAGGTCCAGCTGGTGATCAAGCAGGCGGCCGCGCGCGCGGGCGTCGAGATGGAGATCAAGGCGATCCCGGCCTCGGTGTTCTTCGCCGCGGACGTCAACAACGTCGACACCAACGTCCGCTTCCACGCCGATCTGCAGACCTACACCGTGTTCACCGGCCTCGATCCGCAGCTCTTCATGGCCCAGTTCGTCTCCTGGGAGGTGCCCACCAAGGAGAACGGCTGGACGGGACGGAACATCGTGCGCTGGCGGAACGCGGAGTACGATCGGCTGTGGCGCCGGGCCGAGGTGGAGATGGACCCGGTCAAGCGGACCGAGCTGTTCATCAAGATGAACGACCTCGTGGTGCAGAAGGCGATCGTGATCCCGGTGACGTTGCGCAACGTGATCCACGCCGCCGGCAACAACCTGGCCGGTATCGAGCTGAACTCGTGGGACTCGATCTTCGGCCGGATCGCCTACTGGTACCGGACGTAACCCGCCTAGAGCACCACCCCTCACCCTGCCCTCTCCCCTGAGGGGAGAGGGGAATAGGGTGGGAAGCCCTCCAGACTTACAACTCCTTCACGTCGACGGTCTGGCCGGCGGTGGCGCTGCGGGTCACCGCGTCCGTGAATTCCATGTAGCGCACGCCGTCCTCGAACGTCGTCCGCGCGATCTTCTCGCGGCCCCGGATCGCGTTGACGAACTCCTCCTCCACCCGCCAGCCGATCCGGGTCTTGGGCGGCACCGGGATCTCCCGCAGCGCCGACTCCCCCCGCCGGGCCCCGGTCAGCCGCAGCGCGTCGGCCTCCAGCCTCACCGTCCCTTCGCTCCCGAAGATCCACGCCTCGGACGCGGGGGCCAGCGCGGTCACCGAGCTGAAGCGCAGGTGGGCGACCGCGCCGCGCCGGAGCTGGGCCAGGATGTCCACGTGATCCGGGACCTTGATCTCCTGGGTCGCGCCCGCCGCGTCCTTCCGCTTCGGCACCGCGATCTTGGTCATCGAGGTCACCCGCTGCGCGGGGCCGAGCCAGCGCATCATGGCTTCGTACCAGATCCCCATGTTGAGGATGTTGTGCCCGCTGAGCGCGGCGTCGTGCCGCCAGTGCAGCGGAGCGTCCGGCTCGACGAAGCGGCCCGACGAGGACTGCAGCTCGACCGCGAGCACCTCGCCGAGGAAGCCCTCCGCGAGCAGCGCCTGGACGGTGGCGTCCAGCTCGAGGGTGTGGGGCGCGGGCACGAGCTGGGCGATCAGGCTCGGGGCCTTGCGCGAGGCGTCCAGCATGCGCCGGCCCTCGGCCGCGTTCATGGCCATGCGCGCCTCGCAGAGCACGTGCTTGCCCGCGCCGAGCGCGGCGGTCGTCATCTCGCAATGCATGTAGGGCCACGTGCCGATGCAGATCGCGTCGATGTCGGGGGCGTTGACGATCTCCTGCCAGCCCGCGTGCACCCGGCCGATCCCGAATTCCTTCGCCACCTTCTCGCCCGACTCCTTCGACCGGTTCGCCACCGCGACCAGCTCGACGCCGGGCTGGGCCTTGAGCTTGGGAATGTGGTGCTTGCGCGTGTTGGCGCCGGCGCCGATGAAGCCGATGCGGATCTTGGAGTCGCTCATGGTTTCTCTCCCGCTTGTTGGAGGCAGGTGTCGAGCAGCTCGAGGGCGGCCCGGGTGAAGGCCCACATGTTCGCTTCGCGGTCGCTCCGGCCCGTCTCGAGCGTGCGGGCCGCCTCCACCGCGCCCGCCACCGCGAAGCACGAGTGGCCGGCCGCGTCGCCGTAGCGATTGCCGGTGGGGCCCGCCGCGCCGGTCTCCGCGAGCGCCCAGGTGGTCCCGAGCCGCTCGCGGACCGTCCTGGCGTTGATGCGGGCGGCGGCCTCGGTGCTGGAGCGGATGCCGCGCACCGCGTCGTCGGGAAGCTGGAGCAGGCCGCGGCGCGCGGTCTGGGTGTAGATCACGCCGCCGCCCACGAAGTACGCGGACGCGCCCGGGATCGACAGCAGCGCGGCCGAGATGAGGCCGCCCGTCGAGGACTCGGAGACCGCGATCGTCTCCTTGCGCGCGATGAGACGCGCGGCGACGGAGGCAGCGAGGGCGGAGAGCAGCTCGGGCACGGGGTAGTGGTACCCCGGCCGGGGCCGGAGCGCAACCGGGTTTTCTCCGTGATAGACTCGGCCGCGCCGATGACGACGACGATGACCCCGCTGTCCGTGTACCTGCCCTTCAACATGGACTGCCTTCGCGGCGAGTTCACGCCCGCCAAGCGCGAAGGCGGCGGCGCGCCCGCGGGCGTCGGCCGCTGGCTGATCGTCCAGGATCAGAAGCTCCTGGTGGTGCCCGAGGGCGACGGCTTCCGCCTGCCCGCGGGCGCCACGCCGGAGGCGCCGCCGCGCGGCGTCGACGGCCTGGGCCCACGCCACTGGCTCGGCACGTGGGCGGGCGAGCCTTGCTGGGTCGCCGCGCTGCCCAAGGGGGCGCCGGTCCCGGCCGGCCTCCAGCCGGAAACGGTCGTGCCGATGCAGGGCACGCGGCTGCCCGACGACTTGCTGACGATGGGCGGCATGGCGATGCAGCTCCTCTACTGGGAGTCCACCAGCGGCCACTGCCCGCGCTGCGGCGCGCCCACCGGCCGCCTCGAGGGCGAGTGGGGCAAGCGCTGCGGCGGCTGCGGCTACGAGCACTACCCGCATCTGCATCCCGCGATCATCGTGCTGGTGCGCGACGGCGACCGCGTGCTGCTCGCGCGCAAGGCGATCTGGGCGCCGGGCCGCTACGCGCTGGTCGCCGGCTTCGTGGACAACGGCGAGTCGCTCGAGGGCTGCGTGGCGCGCGAGGTGAAGGAAGAGGTCGGGGTGGACGTCAAGGACATCCAGTACGTGGGCAGCCAGAACTGGCCCTTCCCGAGCCAGATCATGCTCGGCTTCATCGCGAGCTACGCGGGCGGCGAGATCACCATCGACCGCGAGGAGCTCGAGGACGCGCGGTGGTTTCCGCGCACCGAAATGCCAGTGGGCCCGGCCCGTCACTCCATCGCGGGCTGGATCATCCGGAACTTCTCCGGCAATGTCGGAATGTAAGACCTGACCCCAGCGAGGAACCCATGCGAGACGAGCAGAGTATCGAGACCGAGGCGACCGAGCTGCTGCGCACGATGATCCGCAACGCGTGCGTCAACGACGGTACCGCGGCCTCCGGCCAGGAGACGCGGAGCTGCGCGGCGCTCGAGGACTACTTCGCGGGGGCGGGGGTGGCGTGCGAGCGCTACACCTCCGAGCCGGGACGCGAGAGCCTCATCGCGCGCATCGAGGGCTCGGACCCCAAGGCTCCGCGCCTGCTCCTGATGGGGCACACCGACGTGGTGCCGGTGAGCCCGGACGGCTGGCAGCGCGATCCCTTCGGCGGCGAGCTGGTGGACGGGGTGGTCTGGGGCCGCGGCGCGATCGACATGCTGAACCTCACCAGCACGATGGCGGTGGCGACGCGGCGGCTGGCCAAGAGCGGCTTCAAGCCGCGCGGTACGCTGATCTACCTCGCGGTGGCGGACGAGGAGGCGGGCGGCAATCTCGGCGCCGGGCATCTGGTCGAGCGGCGGCCCGACGCGGTGAAGGCGGACTACGTCATCACCGAGAGCGGCGGCGTGCCGATCCCGACCAGCAAGGGCCACGTGCTGGGCGTCACGGTGGGCGAGAAGGGCGCCAACTGGCGGCGGCTCACGGTCGCGGGCACGCCGGGCCACGGGTCCCGCCCGTTTCGCACCGACAACGCCCTGGTGACCGCGGCGGAAGTGGTGCGGCGCATCGCGGCCTACCAGCCGAAGGCGCGCGTGCTCGACGTGTGGCGCGAGTACGTGAAGGCGATGGACCTCGGGCCCGAGCTGACCGCCGGCCTCACCGATCCCGCCCGGGTGCTGGAGACGGTACGCGGCATGGACAACCTCGCACTCGCGCGCGAGGCCCACGCCTGCACGCATACCACCTTCTCCCCGAACGTCATGCACGGCGGCGTGAAGACCAACGTGATCCCCGACCGGGTGGAGATCGACGTGGACATCCGCGCCCTGCCGGGAGTCACGAGCGACGAGGTGGACGTGATGCTGCGGGAGGCGATCGGCGACCTGGCTCCGCGGGTGACGATCCGCACCGGCCGCGGCCAGGAAGGCTCGCTCAGCACCCACGACACGCCGTTGGTGGCCGCGATGGAGCGCGTGACGTCCCGGCTGATGCCGGGCAGCCGCGTGGTGCCCAAGATGACCACCGGCGGCACCGACGCCAAGTTCTTCCGCTGGCAGGGCGTGCCCGCCTACGGCTTCGGCCTGCAGTCGCTCCGCATCCCCTACACCGACTACCCGCTCATGTTCCACGGCCACAACGAGCGCGTGGACACCGAGAGCCTCAAGCTCTCCGCGATGATGTGGGAGACGCTCGCGCGCGAGTTCCTCGGCTAGGCGCTAGCCGGCCGCCGCCATGTCGCGCTGGAGCGAATCGACGCAGTCCGCGACCACGCCGACCAGCTCGTCCACCTCGGCCGCGGTGATGCAGAGCGGCGGGGCGAGGCGCAGCACCGTCCCGCGCGCGTAGATGATGGCGCCGCGATCCCAGGCCTTGCGGTCGAGCTCGGCCACCAGCTTGCCGTCGAGCGGCTTGCCGGAGCCGTCGGGCTGCACGAAGTCCACGCAGACCAGGAGACCGCGGCCGCGGACCTCCCCCACGATCGGGTGCTTGCCCACCTTTGCCCGCAGGCCCTCGAGCAGGCGCGTGCCCATCGCCGCCGCGTTCGCCACCAGCTTGTCCTGCTCCATGATGCGCAGGTTGGCGAGGGCGGCCGCGCAGGCCACCGGATGCGCGGCGTAGGTGTTGGGGTGCACGTTCTCCTGGGTGGTGGTGTCGGAGAAGGCGTCCGCGAGGCGGCCGCGCGCGATGCTGGCCGAGAGCGGGATGTAGCCCGAGGTGATGCCCTTGGCCACCGACATCAGGTCGGGCACGACCTGGTCGTGCTCGACCGCGAACCACCGCCCGGTGCGCCCGAAGCCGGTGATGACCTCGTCGGCGATCATCAGGACGTCCAGCTCGTCGCAGAGCGCGCGCACCGCGCGGAGCCAGCCGATCGGCGGCATGATGAATCCGCCCGAGGAGAGCACCGGCTCCATGATCACCGCGGACACCGTGTCCGGCCCTTCTCGCACGATGGCCTCGCGCATCTCGGCGATCCGGCGCGCGATCAGCTCCGCCTCGGTGCCGCCCGCGAGGTCGCGGAAGGGATGCGGCGGCGCCACCTTGGCGAAGCCGGGCACCTCGAGCTGCGCGTAGGCCTGGGAGAGATGGGGCAGGCCGCAGACCGCGAAGGTGCCCATGGTCGCCCCGTGGTAGCCGCCCTTGAGCGAGATGACCTTGTGCTTGCCGGGCTTGCCGGTGGCGAGCCAGTACTGCCGCGCGATCTGCATCGAGCGCTCGTTGGCCTCGGAGCCGCTCACCGCGAACATCGTGTAGCGCAGGTCGCCGGGCGTGAGCGACGCGAGCTTCGCGGCCAGCTCCGCCGCCGGCCGATTGGAAAACTGCCTGGTCGTCGGATAGTAGGCCAGCCGCACCGTCTGCTCCGCGATCGCCTCCGCGATCTCGCGGCGGCCGTGGCCCACGTTGACGACCGCGAGCCCGGCGAAGCCGTCCAGGAGCTTCTTGCCCTGCTCGGTCCACACCCACACCCCTTCCCCGCGATCGATCACCAGCTCCGCGTCGGACAGGAACGGATGGTCCTGCGTCTTGTGCGTCCACAGGTGATTGATCATCTTCGCGTCGGTCGTCATGACGGTGAGTCTCCCGATGGGGGTGAGCGGCTGGCAACGGTGAGCGGATCGTAGCAGAGCGACCAGGCCTTGTCCGCCGGGCTGTGCTCATTTTCAGCCACAAACTGACAGTTTGCGACCGAGGACGACCAGGATATCCCGTGATTTCAGATACTTGTCCGTGGCGTGGTCCTTGCTCCCCTAACGGCGGATGACGCCGATGAGCCCCGAGAACCGCGCGGAGACGGAGGATCAGACGGCGCTCCACGCCCGGCTGCGGTGGCTCGAGCAGGAGAACGCGCGCCTGCTCGAGGAGCAGTGGACGCGCCAGCAGGAGACCCGGGCGCTGACCGGCATCGGCCGGCTGCTCTCCGAGCGGCTCGACCCCGACGTGGTGGGCGAGCGCATCGCCGAGAGCCTCCGCTCCCTGCTGGGCGGCGGTTCCGCCGTCGTCTACCGCCTGGACGACGACTCCGCGAACCTGCTCGCGATGGCGGTGGCGCACGGGCCCGCGGGCCCGACCACGGGCTGGCGCCCGGTGCGCGAGGTCGGATCGGGCGCAGTCGGCCTCGCCATGCGCGAGCGCCGCACCATCACGAGCCCGGACGTCCTGGCCGATGAGCGGATGGACATCCCCCCGGCCCTGCGGACGCACATGGAGGCGCGGGGCGACCGGGCCATCCTCGCGGTGCCCCTGCTCACGCAGGACCGGCTGATCGGGGTGCTCGCGGTGCGCACCGCGACCGGCACCCTCTTCGACGCCCGCGCGGTGCAGCTCGCGGAGGCCCTGGCCGATCAGGCCGCGATCACCCTCGAGCACGCCCGGCTCTTCGCGGAGGAGAAGCGGCGCCGGCGCGAGGCCGAGGTGCTGGCGGAGCTCGCCCGCACGATCGGCGCCGCGCCCGAGCTCGCCACCGTGCTCCAGCACGTCGCCGAGGCCGCGCAGGAGCTCTGCGGCAGCGACGGCGCCATGATCGGCCTGCGCGTTGCCGACTCCCCCGCGGTGCGGCTGCACTACTGGACGGCCCCGTGGTACACCGACGTCGCCCGCGTCCGGGTCGAGCCCGGCAAGGGGCTCGGCGGCCTCGCCCTCGAGCAGGGCCGCCCGGCGCGGACGAGTCACTACCTCCAGGATCCGCAGATCAGCCGCGACTACGCGGAGCAGATCGCCGCGCTCGGGATCACCGCCAAGATGGTGGTGCCGATCCGGATCGACGACCGGGTCGAGGGCCTGCTCTACGTGGACAATCGCTCGCCCCGCGCGTTCACCGACCAGCACGAGTCGGTCCTGCTGCGGCTCGCCGCGCAGGCCGCGATCGCCATCCGCAACGCCCAGATCCTCGAGGCCGAGCAGATCGCCCGCGGCACCGCGGAGCGACTGGTCCGGGCGCTGCGGGAGAGCCAGGACCGCTTCCAGTTCGTGGCGCGCGCCACCAACGACGCGGTGTGGGACTGGGATCTCGTGAGCCACGCGCTCTGGTGGAACGAAGGCGTGGGCACGCTCTTCGGCTACACCCCGGAGCAGGTCGGCCCGGACATCACCTGGTGGTACGAGACGATCCACCCCGACGACCGCGAGCGCGTGAAGGCCGACATCAACGCGGCGGTGGAGCGCGGCGCCGAGAGCTGGAGCGCGGAATACCGGGTTCGCCGGGCCGACGGGACGTACGCTCACGCCTACGACCGGGGCTACGTGCTGCACGACGGGGACGACCGGCCCACCCGCATGATCGGCGCGATGATGGACATCACCCAGCGCAAGCAGCTCGAGGAGGAGCTCCGGCAGGCCCAGAAGATGGAGGCGGTGGGCCGCCTCGCGGGCGGCGTCGCGCACGACTTCAACAACCTGCTCACGATCATCACCGGCCGCACCCACCTGGTCCTGGGCAAGCTGAAAGCCGATGACCCGGTGCGCCGCAGCGTCGAGGTGATCCAGAAGACGGCGGACCGCGCCGCCGGCCTCACGCGCCAGCTCCTGGCCTTCAGCCGCAAGCAGGTGCTCCAGCGGAGCGTCCTCGATCTCAACGCCATGGTCGCCGACGTGAGCACGATGCTGCGGCGGCTCATCGGCGAGGACGTGGACCTGCTGGTGACGCCGGGGCCGAGCGCCGGACGGGTCAACGCCGATCGGGCCCAGCTCGAGCAGGCGCTGATGAACCTGGCCGTGAACGCGCGCGACGCGATGCCGGGCGGCGGCACCCTGGGCCTCGAGACCGACCACGTGCGGCTCGGACCGGCCCCGCCCGATCGGCCGGACGCGCTCCCGCCCGGACCGTACGCGGTGCTCCGGGTGATGGACACCGGCACCGGCATGGACGCGGCGACCCAGGCGCGCATCTTCGAGCCGTTTTTTACCACCAAGGAGGCGGGTAAGGGCACCGGCCTCGGGCTCTCGATGGTGCACGGGATCGTGCGCCAGCACGGCGGCGCGATCCACGTCCGCAGCGTCATGGGCGGCGGCACGACCTTCGAGATCTACCTGCCCCAGGTCGAGACCGCGGCCGACACCGGCGCCGTCGACGACACCGGGACGCCCCCGCCGGCCACCGGCCAGGAAACCATCCTGCTGGTGGAGGACGAATCCGACGTGCGCGCGCTCGCCCGCGAGGTGCTGGAGCGGCAGGGCTACACGGTGCTGGAGGCGAGCGACGGCGTCCAGGCCGTCGCGGTCTTCGAGAAGGAAGGCAAGCGGATCGACCTCATCCTCACCGACGTGGTGATGCCGCGCATGAGCGGCCGCGAGATGGTGGACCGGGTGCGGGCGACGCGACCCGACCTGCGCGTGCTGTACATGTCGGGCTACACCGGCGACGCCATCGTTCGCCACGGCGTGCTCGACGCGAGCCTGCTGCTGCTCGGGAAGCCGTTCACGCCCGTCGCGCTGATCGCCAAGGTCCGCGAAGTCCTCGACAAGTAGCTCGGAGGGGGGCTACGCCCCCTTCCGAACCTCCCCCAGAAACAGATTGCGCGGGCGAAGCCCGCGCTCGAACGCGCCGGCTCATCGGCTTGTGGTCAGCGGGTCTCCGATCATTGTCCAGTAGGGGATCGCCACCGCCCGCACCACGACCCGTGGCGAGGACAGTCATCAGGAGGCCGAAGCCGAAGGGGGAGTGGCCATGGGACTAAAGTCCTATTGCTGAGGGTGCCCGCCTGTCCTACAGAGAGAGGGCTAGGGGCGACGTTACTCGAGGGACGCCTTGCGCAACGCACCTCGCTTGTCGCCTGACGACGTTCCTCTTGCCGCTCGGTCTCTTCTTCACAGACGTGGCTCATGCGAAATAGAGGTGGCTCCATGCGAACGAGAACGCCTGTGGTTCTTCTCCTTGCCGCCGCGCTCGGCGTGGTGGCCTATCGTCGTGCGCTCGCACGGGTAGGGTCATCAGCACTCGCCGGAGGCCTCGCGCTCGCCGGCTATGGTCCCTCTCCCAGACGTGCGTCCGTAGCCCGGCCGGATCTCCTGAACCTGCGCCGCGCCGAGGCCGAACGGAATACGAGCGCGCACCGCCGAGTGCTCGTTCGGCTGCTCGAACGCATCAAGGCCGAGTACGACCGGTACACCGCGGGCGCACAGAAGGAACCGCCGGTGCTCGACGTCCTGATCGTCTCGGGCGGAGGGGACTGGGGAGCGTTCGGGGCGGGGTTTCTCAAGGGGTGGCATAAGGTGCCTGCCCAGCACCCACTCGCCAAGCCCGAGTTCGACATCGTGACCGGGGTGAGCACCGGCACCCTGATCGCGCCGTTCGCCTTTCTGGGGGACGAGCCGGCGCTCGACCAGATCGTGAACCTCTACCGCAACCCAGGGGCGGACTGGGTGAAGCCGCGTGGGATGCTCTATTTCCTACCTGACAACATCTCGTTCGCGGAGGTGCCCGGGCTGGAGCGCGAGATGCGCCGGCACATCACGGTGGACATGGTGCGCAGAATTGCGAAGGAGGGCGCGGACGGTCGAATGTTGGTGGTGAACGCGACCAACCTCGACGACGCCGGACCGCGTGTGTTCGACCTGGTCGAGGAAGCGCAGCGCGCCGCCGACTCGGGCGAGCTCGAACGTCTTCACAGCATCATGTTGGCCTCGGCGGGCATCCCCGGCGCGTTCCCGTTCCGGATCATCGACCACGAGCTCTACGTGGATGGCGGCGTGACGGGGAACATCCTCTATGGCGGACGGGCCGAAGAGGAGGATGCCCTGCCGGCCGTCTGGCAGCGGACCTATCCAGGCGTTCCGATCCCCGCGATCCGATTCTGGATCATTTTCAACAATCAGTTCCGCCCGGTGCCCGACGTGACGCCGCCGAAGTGGCTCGCGGTCGTTCAACGAAGCCTGGAGACGGCAACGCGCGCGTCCACGGCCACCGCGGTGAAGCATCTCGTCGCGCTCGCGGAGATCGCTCGACTCAAGCGCAATGCCGACGTGGAAATTCGCCTCGTGTCGATTCCCGGCGACTGGTTCCCGCCGGCACCCGGAGTGTTCGTCAAGGAGACCATGAACAATCTGGCCGATCTGGGCGAACGCATGGGCGCGGACCCGGCAAGCTGGGGCGACAAGCTCACCACCCCTTCCTTCCGGGCGTGAGTCTCGACGATTCCGGCGAACCTTCTTCCGCTCGGAAGGTCAGTACCCGGCACGACCCTTGCGCTACGCCGGTTGGTGATTCGCGACGGCCAAGCGGCCGTGCCGTCTCCGAGGGCGCCGCCAGCACCGCCAGGCCTCCGAGGAGCGGAAGCAGCCAGCGGAAGCCGGCCAGTGGGCGGCGCACCCGCCGAGGATACTAGCTACCAGCGGCCGCGGTCGTAGTAGCGCGGCGCGTTCCAGTACGGATAAGCCGGGTAAGCCGGGTAGCGGTAGATGACGCGCGGCCGCGGAGGCGGCGGCGCGTACGCGTACGGGGCGAGCGGTACTATGGCGCAACCGGCCAGCAGCAGCGCGGCCAGTGGAATCCAGAACAGTCGCATGACGGTGTCCTCCTCGCCCGATAAGACGAGGGACGCCGGCGCGAATATTCCTTTCGTGGCGTGTAAGCGCGCGGCCGGGCGGCCGCGTCTAACGAGATTGGCTAGGGCTGGTCGCCGAGCACGATGACGCCCGCGGCGGCGAGGCGATCGATCTCCTCGCGCGCGAGCCCGAGCTCGCCGAGTACCTCGGCGGTGTGCTGGCCGAGCAGCGGCGCGGGGCGATCGATGCGCGGCGGGGTGCCGGAGGCGCGGCCCGGGAACGTGAGCATCTTCACCTTGCCCGCGCCGGGTTGCTCCACCTCGGCCACGAGCCCCTGGTGACGCACCTGCGGATCCTCGAAGACCTCGTGGAACTCGTAGATGGGCCCGGCCGCGATGCCTCCCGCCTCGAGGCGCGCGACCCAGTCGGTCACGGAGCCGGTGCCGAGGATGGCCTCCACCCGCGCCTTGAAGGCGGCATGATTGGCCAGCCGGGCCGGGATTGTCGGCGAAGCGCGGGTCGGTCTCCATGGCCTTGTCGCCGAGCGCCTGGCAGAACCGGCCCCACTGCTCGGCGTTCAGCAGCACCACGTTGACGAAGCCGTCCTTGGCCTGGAAGGCTTCCGCGGGCGAGAGGTTCAGGTTGCGGTTGCCCGCGCGCTTCGGCCGCTCGCCCGTGGCGAAGAAGATCGCGACCGGATCCGGCAGGAGTCCCAGGCTCGCGGACACCAGGCTCACGTCCACGTGCTGGCCTTCCCCGGTGCGGAAGCGATGCACGAGCGCGGCGTTGACCATGCCGAAGGTCATGTAGGACGCGGCCACGTCGGAGACCGATCCGCCCACCCGCGTCGGCGGATCGCCCGGCATGCCGGTGAGCGCCATGAGGCCGCTCATGCCCTGCGCGATCGTGTTGTAGCCGGGCTTGCGTGCGAGCGGGCCGGTCTGGCCGAAGCCGGTCACCGAGGCGTAGACCACCGAGGGATTGCCGCGCGGACCGCCGCGTAGCCCACGCCGAGCTTCTCGGCCACGCCGGGCAGGAAGTTCTCGATGACCACGTCCGCGCGGCGGGCCAGGTCGAAGGCGAGGCGGGCGCCCTCCGGCCTTTGCAAATCGACCGCGATCCCGCGCTTGTTGCGGTTGACCGCCGCGAACGACGCGCTCATCCGGCCATCGCCGCGCAGGGCGCGCAGGTCGTCGCCGCGGCCCGGCCGCTCCAGCTTGATGACGTCGGCGCCCAGGTCGCCCAGCATGGCCGCGCAGTAGGGGCCCGCGATGACGCGGGAGAGGTCGAGGACGCGGATACCCTGGAGCATGGCGGCCCGGGCATGGTGCCGCGTCCGGAGCCCCGGAGTCAAGGCGCGGCCGCATGGCTTGACGCGGGCCCCGCCGGTAGCTAGGCTCTGTCCACACGCACGCAGTGACCCGGTACCGGCCAAAGGGGGCGTCATGCGCTACCAACGGATCTCCGCCGACTGCCACATCGACCTGCCCTGGATCCCACGCGATCTGTTCACCGGAAATGCCTCGGCGGCGCTCAAGGACCGCATGCCCTTCGTGAAGGACGGCCCCGACGGCCCGTTCTGGACCGCGCGGAACGGCACCAACTTCGGCCTCTGGGGCGGCGTGGGCCCGGCCGGGTCCAAGTACGAGGCCGGCAAGCATCACCGCGTCGACGTCATGGCGGCGACCGGTCTCTACGATGACGGCAAGAAGGGGATCGCCCGTCCGACGGATCCGGTGCGGCGCGCGAAGGACATGGACCGCGACGGCGTGCAGGCCGAGGTCATCTACGGCATCCTCGGCGCGGCCACCCGCTTGAACGACCACGAGGCCGCCACCGAGATGTTCCACATCTACAACGACTGGCTCGTGGACTTCTGCGGCCACGACCCGGACCGGTTCATCGGCCTGGCCTGCCTGCCGTACGGCGACATCGACGCGGCGGTGCAGGAGGTCTACCGGGTGGCCAAGCTGGGCCTGCGCGGCATGGAGCTCTCGTGCTCGTGGGACATGGAGCCGATGTGGCATCCGTCGTGGGAGCCGCTCTGGAAAGCGGTCAACGACGTCAACCTGCCGCTGCACTTCCACACCTTCCCGGCGCTGCCGCCCTCGGTGCTGGAGAAGCAGACCGGCCTCACGCGGCGCGCCGCCTTCTTCACGGTGGTCTCCGCGTTCCAGATGAATCTGGTCAACATCCTGGCCGCGATCATCGGGGCCGCGGTGCTCGAGCGTTATCCCAACGTGCGCATCGCCTTCGGGGAGAGCGGCATCGGCTGGGTACCCTACGCCCTCGACCGCATGGACTTCGAGTGGGAGGATCGCTTCACCGATCTCGGGCTCAAGATGAAGCCGAGCGACTACTGGCGGCGGCAGTGCAAGGCCACGTTCCAGTTCGACCGGATCGGCACCAAGCTGATCGACGACATGGGCGTGGAGACGCTCATGTGGGGCTCCGACTACCCGCACGGCGACGGCGTGTGGCCCGACTCCTCCAAGTACATCGCCGAGCAGTTCGGCCACCTGCCCGCCGACGTCATGCACAAGATGACGTGCGAGAACGCGGGCCGCTTCTACGGCCTGATCAAGTAGACGGGGTCAGGTCTTACATTCCGACAATGTCGGAATGTAAGACCTGACCCTCCCTCGCGGATCCGGCCCTCAGCTTTTCATCGCGTTCAGCATGTGGTCCATGACGTGGACGTGCTCACGCTGCGGGCTGAACAGGATGACCTCGGAATCGTTGATCACCCGCACGCTATGACCGGGCGGCCAGTAGAACAGGTCGCTCTCCTTGCACGCGTCGACCTTGCCGTCCGTGTACGTGACCACGAGCTCTCCGGAGAGCATGTAACCCCAGTGCGGCGCGTGGCAGGCATCGTCCTTGAGCCCCTTCAACAGCGGTGCGATGTCGGTGCCGGCGCCGAGAGAGAAGTACTCGCCTCCCAGCTTGCCGAAGCCGGTTGCGTCACCGAAGTCGGTGGCTACACGCGCGACCGCGCCGGGGACATTGATCTTGGCGGGAATCTGACCCTTGGATATGCGCATGATGGGCTCCTCTCTCTCTCTCTCTACACTCGGGCTCAAGCCGTCAGGCCCGGGCCTCGAGGACCATGTTGGCCGGGGTCTGCGCCACCCGCCGCACGCGCGTGAAGCCCGCCTCGTTCAGCACCCCGCGCAGGCGCTGCTCTCCGGCCTGGGCTCCCAGCGCCAGGCCCACTTCCTGGCTGAGCGACGCCGGCGTGCAGAGCAAGGTCGACGCCGAGTAGTACAGCCGACCGACCGGGTTGAGGTTGTCCTCGAGCCGGTCGTTGGCGAACGGCTCGACCAGCATCCACGCGCCTCCTGGGCCGAGCGACTTGTGCACGTGGCGCGCCGCCCCCACCGGGTCGCCCATGTCGTGCAGGCAGTCGAAGAAGGTGACCAGATCGTAGCCGCTTCCCGGGTACGCCTTCGCGGGCGCCACCTCGAAGGACACCCGGTCGCCCACTCCGGCCTTGTCGGCGGCGCGCCGCGCGGCCTCGATGGAAGCGGTGTGGTAGTCGAACCCGGTGACCGTCGCGCGCGGGTACGCCTGCGCCATGATGATGGTCGAAGCGCCGTGGCCGCAGCCCACGTCGGCCACCCGGCCGCCCGCCTCGAGCCGGGCCTTCACGCCGTCGAGGGCGGGAATCCACTGACTGACGAGATTCATGGCGTAGCCCGGACGGAAGAAACGCTCGCATCCCTCGTACACGCCGGCGTCGTGCTCGTGCCAGCCCACGCCCTCGCCGGTGCGGAAGGCATCCGCGATCCGCGGCTCGTCGCGCACCGAGCCCACGCTGAGCTGGAACGCGCCGGGCAGATCCGCGTCGAGCAGCAGGAAGGCCTGCTCCGGGGGCAGCGTGAAGCGGCCGGTCGCCGGATCGTAGGTGACGTAGCCGCCGGCCGCCTGCGAGGACAGCCACTCGCGCACGTACCGCTCGCGCGTGCCGGTGCGCTGGGCGAGCTCGGCGGGAATCAGCGGGCCGGCCCCGGCCATCGCGCGGTACAGGCCGAGCTTGTCGCCGATGAGCACGAGGCCGGCATGGAACGTGGCCGCGACGTCCTGAATGGCCTTGCCGAGGAACTCTTCCACCTTCTCTGGGATCCAGGGTTACCTGCTCGGGTGACATGTCGATCCTCCTTCGGGCGATACGCCCATGTGATGGTTCGGTCCTGCCCGGGCCGCCGTCGAGCCCCGGCGGGGTCAGCCGGGGCCGCTTCCTCGAGATGGCGCTCGATCAGCGCGTTGATCCGATCCGGATGGGTGATCGGGCCCATGTGGCCCACGCCCTCGATCTCGACCGCGGTCACGCGCGGCAAGGCCTGCGCGAGCAGCCGGGCGACTCCGCGGGCGGAGGCGGGAGATTCCGAGCCGGCGAGATAGAGGACCGGCATCTCGAGCGCCGCGAAGGCCGCCAGTGGCGCCGGCTCGTCGGAATGCCGCCTCCCACTCCGCCTTCACCTTGCCCATCGCGGCGGCGAGGCCGTCGCCGGCGCGGTCCGGCATGCGCCGCCCAGGCGCCCGGTCCCATCCAGTAGTCCACGAAGCGGGCTCCGGCCGCGTGCGGGTCGCCGCGCTCGAGCGCGGCGTTGGTCTCGTCGCGCACCGCGATGATCTCGCGCGCCGCCGGCTGGGTCGGATCCTCGGCGATCAGCAGCGAGAACAGCACCGGCTCGAACAGGACGAGGGACGCGACCCGCCCGGCTCGGCGAGTGCCGCCGCGAGGGCCACCGCGCCGCCGTAGGAGTGGCCCACGAGGTGGAACGGCTCACCCGCCGCCGCGAGCACCGGCCGAGCAGGGCGACCTCGTCGGCGAGCGACAGGGGCCGCGCCCCCGGCCACGCCGGGCTCTTGCCGGCGCCGTACAGGTCCGCCGCGAGCACGCGAAAGCGGCCGGCCAGGCGCTCGGTCGAGCAGCCGCCATTGCGACGAGGAGCTCGCGCTCGCGTGGATGCACACCACCGCGGGGCCGCGACCGGCCTCACGGTAGAACGCCTGACCGGGGGTCATGGTGGGGCGCCTACTTCTTTCTGGGGTCGTCCGCCGGGATTGACGAACACGAGGTCGGTGGGCCCAAAGCCGTGCACCTGCACGACGGTTTCCTGGTCGCCCGCCCACGCGAAGTGCGGATGGCTCGGCGGGATCGACACGAACCCGCCCACCGGCAGCTCCACACCGGCCTTCGTGTCGAACTTCTCCCCGACCCCGATGAAGAACGACCCGGTCAGCACGGTGACGTTCTCGCTCGCCTTGTGGACGTGGGGAGGGATCTTGTACGCGGCCGGCATCTTGATGCGGTAGACGAACAGCCCTTCCTTGCTCGGGTCGCCCTGGACGACCGCGAGCTTGGCGCCGGGCAGGACCGGCGGGTCCACCCACTTGAGCGTCTCGGGCATCACGACGCTGTGAGCATGCTGGTGTTGGGCGCGCACGGGCACGGCGACGAGCGTGATGAGCATCAGAACCGCGGGTATCGAGTCGAAACATGGCCGATCCTCCTCGTGACGGGTGGTGTCGATCGACCGCGTCGTCGAGCAAGCGCCGTGCCCGCGCGCCCGCGGCCGTCTCGGCGCTCGCTTGATTTCGGCTACTTGGCACCGCACTCTCTGTGAGATCGCCCCAGGACGGGGCGGCCGAAGACATGACCAGGAGAGGAACGCGCATCTCGACCTTGCACGGTGGCCGTCGGGGACCGCAATCTCACCTTGCGGGTCGCCGGCTCCGCCGGGGCGCGGACTTGCGGCCGTCCGCCGCGGGGCCCGCAAGCCCAGCTTGCGTTCCGCCCTCGAGTCCGTGCGCTTTCGCACGGTTTTTTCACTGGCACACTGCTTGCCTTTGGGAGATCGCATGGCACCCCTGACCGATCCAGTCATCGGCGTGGACGTCGGCGCCTCGACGATCTCGGCCGGGCTGGTCCAGCCCGGCGACGGCAGCGTGCTCGCGAGCGCCCAGGTGTCCGCCGCCGGGAGCGATGCGGTGGCCTCGATCACGTCGCTCGTCGAGCACATGCTGACGCTGGCCGATCGGCGCGGTCTCCGGGTCGCCGGCATCGGAATCGGCCTCCCCGGGCTGGTCGACGTGGAGAAGGGATACGTGCGATCGCTGCTGCCGGGTGCCTGGCTGCCCGAGCTCGGCAACGTCCCGCTGCGGAGCTCCATCGGGGACCGGACCGGGCACCAGGTATTCGTGGACAACGACGTGAACGCCCTCGCGCTCGCCGAATGGATGTTCGGCGCCGGACAGGGCGCCTCGTCGCTGGTCACCGTGGCGATCGGCACCGGAATCGGCGCGGGGTTCATCGCGGACGGTGTGCTGGTGCGGGGTCACTTCGGCGCGGCGGGAGAGATCGGGCACCTCGCGGTCAATCTCACCGGGCCGCGATGCGTGTGCGGAGGCGTCGCGTGCCTGGGCACGTACGTGGCAGGCGGCTTCCTGACCGAGCGGGTCCGGGAGCGACTCACGCGATATCCGGACTCCGCGGTCCTCGCCCGGGCCGGTGGGGACGCGGGCCGGATCACCGCGAAGGCGTGTTCGGCGGCGGCCGGCGAGGACGATCCTCTCGCCCGCGAGCTCGTGGACGAGGCCTGCGAGGCGGTCGGGATGGGCATCGGCGCTCTGGCCAGCCTGCTGAATCCGGAGGTGATCGTGATCACCGGCGGCGTCGCCGCCTCTCTGGCGCCCCTCCGCGACGACATCATGAACCGGGCGCGGCGGCGAACGCTCGCCTCGATCCTGGACGCGACCACCGTCCGCTTCGTGCCGACCGACAAGCGCACCACCGTCCAGGGCGGCGCCGCCCTGGTCCGCTACGAGATGGCCCGACTGGGCCGGGAGGTCTGAGAGCGACCATGTACGTGCACCGGCCCGACGCGAGGATCTTCTACCAGGTGACCGGCAGCGGCGCGCGCGACCTGTTCCTGCTGCCGCCGTGCCAGGTGGTCATGCACAGCCGGATGTGGAAGCACCAGATTCCCGTATCTGTCCCGCTACTTCCGGGTCATCACGATGGATCCGCGCGGCAACGGCCGCTCGGACCGGCCGGCGACCGGCTACGACCTCGACACCCGCTACGGCGACCTGCTGGCGGTGCTGGACGAGGTCGCCCGGCCGCCCTTCGCCTTCCTCGCCTTCTCGTGCGCGGCGCCTGCTCGCGTTCCGCTACGCGATCGAGCATCCCGACCGGCCTTCGCACCTGATCCTGCTCTCTGGCGCAGTACGCGGAGTCCCTGCCGCGAGCCGTTCGAGGAGAAGGTGGCGCCGGTGATCCGCGGACGACTTCGACGACTGGCGTCACGCGCCTGTTCAAGCGGATGCTGCCGGAGCCCCACTCGCTGAAGGGCATCGAGGACGGGATCGGCGTGGGCGGGCGAGACGCACGCCCGACGTCCTCATCGAGTCGCTCCGGGCCATCGACAGCACCGACACCCACGACCCTCCTCGGACGGATCGCGGTGCCGACCCTGGCCCTGCACGGCACCCAGGACAAGATCGTGCCCTACTCGCACGCCCAGAAGATGGTGGCGGCGATCCCGGGCGCGCGGCTCGTCGACGTTCGAGGGCGGCGGCCACTGCCTCTTCGGCCGCGACGCGGTCAAGGTGAACCGGCTCATCCGCGACTTCGTGCTCGACCGCCCGGTCGACGCGGCCGCCGTCCCGGCCCGGCCCGAGCGCACGGTGCCCGCGGAGACGCCGGGGACGTCGGCCCGCCGGCCGCGGCCCACCAGCCAGCGCAAGATCCTGTGGCTGTCCAGCCCGATCGGCCTCGGCCACATCCAGCGCGACCTCGCGATCGCCCGGCGGCTGCGCGAGCTCCATCCCGACGCCACGGTGGACTTCCTCGCCGCCGCTCCCGCCGACCGGGTGGTCCGCCACTGGGGCGAGCGGCTGCACCCGGCCACCGCGCTGCTGCAGAACGAGACCGCGCACTTCGAGGGCTGGGCCGCCGACCACGAGCTGCACGCGTTCAACGCGCTGTGGGACATGGACGAGATCATGACCGCGAACTTCATGACCTTCGCGGACGTGGTGGAGCGCGAGCGCTACGACCTCTGGGTCGGCGACGAGGGCTGGGATCTCGACTACTTCCTGCACGAGAACCCGGACCTGAAGCGGGCGCCCTACGCCTTCCTCACCGACTTCATCGGCGTGCTGCCGATGCGGGACGACCGGAGCTCCACCGAGTTCATCCGTGTGCTGGGAGAAGAACGCGGAGAATATCGACCACCTGCGCCTGCACCCCGACGTGCGTGACCGCTCGATCCTCGTCGGCGACGAGGACGACGTGCTCGACCGGGAGTTCGGCCCCGACCTGCCGAACATGCGCGCAGTGGGCGCGCGAGCACTTCCGCTTCTCCGGCTACACCTACCACTTCGACCCGCGCCGCCTTCCGGGACCGCGCCGCCCTGCGCCACCGGCTCGGCTACCGCGAGGACGAGCGGGTGATCCTGGCCTCGGTGGGGGGCACCCGGGTCGGCCGCGGCCTCCTCGAGAAGTGCGCGGAGGCCTTCTCGCTGATCGCGGCCCAGATCCCGGAGGCCCGCATGGTGCTGGTGGGCGGCCCGCGCGGCGGAGCTCGGGCCGTCCCCGCATCCGCGCGTCGAGATCCGGTCGTTCGTGCCGGATCTCTTCGAGCACCACGCGGCCGCCGACCTGGCGATCGTGCAGGGCGGGTCTCACCACCACGATGGAGCTCGCCGCGGTGCGCACGCCGTTCCTCTACTTCCCGCTCCGGCACCACTTCGAGCAGCAGCTCCACGTGGCCCGCCGGCTCGATCGCCTCGGGGCGGGCGTGCGCCTCGACTACGACCGCACGAGCCCGGAGGCCCTGGGCGGCCGCCATCGTCGAGCACCTGGGCAAGCCGGTCCACTCCGCGACGATGCCGCTCGACGGCACCGACCGCGCCGCGCGCCTCATCGCGGAGCTGCTCGTAGGCGATCGATGCGCGCGCACGAGCCGGATCGGGAAGGGTACGCGGAGTCGCAGGGAACGCGGATCTACTGGGAGGAGCACGGGGCCGGTGAGCGCACCGTCATGCTCATTCCGCCTTGGCAGATCGTCCGACAGCCGGATCTGGAAGATGCAGGTCCCGTACTTCGCGCGGCACTTCCGCGTGATCACGTTCGATCCGCCCGGGAACGGCCGGTCGGGGCGTCCCGAGCGCGGCTACGATCACGGCACCGCGGTCGCCCACGCCCTCGCCGTGCTCGACGCGACGGGGACCGCGAGGGCCTCGCTGGTCTGCAAGTCCCGCAGTGCCTGGCACGGCGCGATCCTCGCCGCGGACCACCCAGAGCGCGTCGAGCGGCTCGTTCTGGTCGCGCCCGGGCTCGACGACGCGCTCCGTGGGGCTGAGCACTTCCACACGCCCCGCGCCAGCTACGACGGCTGGCAGCGGTTCAACGCCCATTACTGGCGCGAGCACTTCGAGGACTTCCTGGAGTTCTTCTTCGACGAGTGCTTCCCCGAGCCTCACTCGACGAAGCCGCGCGAGGACGGCGTGTCGTGGGGGCGCGAGACCACCCCGGATATCCTGATTGCGACGATGAATGAGTATCCGCATCACGAGCCGCTGGCAAAGCTCTTGCCCCGGGTCCTCGTGCCGACGCTCATCATTCACGGGGACTCGGACCGGATCCGCCCCCTCGCGCCTCGCCGAGCGCGCTCACGCGGCGATCGCCGGCTCCGCGCTGGTGCGTCTTCGAAGGCACGGGTCACGCCCCCGGAGCCCGCCAGCCGGTCCGGTACGAACCTCTTGCTCCGCGACTTCTTTCAGGCGCCGGCCCCATTGCGCCGGACGTGGCGGCGGGCGATGGCGCGGCCGAAGCGCGCCCTGTTCGTCTCGAGCCCGATCGGCCTCGGCCACTCCCTTCGTGATGTCGCGATCGCCCGCGAGCTCCGCGCGCTCCACCCTGAGCTCGAGATCCACTGGCTCGCCCAGGATCCGGTGACCCGCGTGCTGGAGGCGCGGGGGGAGCATGTCCACCCGGCGAGCCGGCTCCTGGCCGGGGAGTCGGTTCATCTGGAGTCCGAGGCGGGGGAGCACGATCTCCACGTCTTCCAGGCCTGGCGGAACATGGACGAGATCCTGCTCGCCAACTTCATGGTCCTCCACGACGTACTCGAGGCCGAGCCGTACGATCTGGTGATCGGCGACGAGGCCTGGGAGATCGACCACTACCTCCACGAGAACCCGGAGCTGAAGCGGGCCCCGTTCGCGTGGCTCACCGACTTCGTGGGCTGGCTGCCGATGGACCCGCGACCCGGCGCGCGCGAGGCCGCGCTGGCCGCCGACTACAACGCGGAGATGATCGAGCACGTCGCCCGGTTCCCGCGTGTCCGCGACCGGGCCCTCTTCGTGGGCGACCCCGACGACGTGGTGGACCGCCCATTCGGGCCGGGCCTCCCCGGCATCCGGGAGTGGACGAGCGCCCACTACGAGTTCCCGGGCTACGTGCTGCCCTTCGACCCGGCCGAGTTCGCGGACCGCGACGCGCTGCGCGCGCGGCTCGGGTTCCGGCCGGACGAGCGGGTCGTCCTCGCCGCGGTGGGCGGCACCGCGGTCGGCCGGCACCTGCTCGCCAAGGTGGTCGCGGCCGGGCCCGAGATCCGACGGCGATCCCCGGAGGTCCGGCTGATCGTGGTGACCGGGCCGCGGATCGACCCGGCCGCGTTCCCGCCGACTCCCGGGGTCGAGCTGCGATCCTTCGTGCCCGATCTCTACGCGCACCTGGCCGGCTGCGACCTGGCGATCGTGCAGGGCGGCCTCAGCACCTGCATGGAGCTGACCGCCACCAAGCGGCCGTTCCTCTACTTTCCGATCCGGAATCACTTCGAGCAGAACGTCCACGTGCCGCACCGGCTCGCCCGCTACCGCGCCGGAGTGCGCATGGACTACGCGGAGACCGATCCCGAGACGCTCGCCCACGCGGTCGCGGAAGGGCTCAAGCATCCGGTGCTGTATCGCGACGTCGACACAAACGGCGCCCGTCGCGCCGCCGCGCTGCTCGCGCCCTTGATCGGAGGGCGCCGATGACACGCTCCCGGGCATTCCCTGTACCCCCGACCCATTCGACAAGGAGGAGGACACCATGGCACTCGGACTGAACGACGTGGACGTGGACGGCATCAAGGCATTCGACAAGCGGGTCCGTGAGAATCCGGAGGCGGGCAAGCGCACGGTGAAGGTGCGCTCGACGTGGAAGCGCGGGATCAAGGCCCTGGTCGAGATCGGCGCGCAGGAGAGCGCGGGAGCCGCGGTCACCCCGCCCACCCGGCGCTTCTTCGTCACCATGGACGGCCCGGGGGCGCTGGGTGGAGTGGACGCGGCCCCGACCGCGGCGGAGAGCCTGGTGGGGGCCTTCGCGGGGTGCCTCATCTCCGGCATCGCCACCAACGGAGCGCTCTTCGACATCCCGATCGACGGGATCACGGTGGACATGGAGGCGGACATCGACTTCCGCGGCCTGCTCGGCCACGACAAGTCGGTGCGCAACGGCTTCGCCGACATCCGCTACACCGTGACCATCCAGAGCCCGGCCTCCGAGGAGAAGATCCGCCGGGTCAAGGAGACCATCGATCGGAAGTCCCCGGTGGGGGATACCATCGCCAAGCCGGTGAATGTCAGCTCCAAGCTCGTCTTCAAGCCGAGCTGAGCCCCCGTGCCGGGCGAGGTCAACTGCATCTTCACGAAGGGGCTCATCCCCTTCGTGGAGAAGGAGGTAGGCGCCGAGGGGGTCGCCGCGATCTGCCGCGTCGCGGGCCGCTCGCGCGACTACCTCATGGCCGACCACAACTGGATTCCGCTCGAGGTCGCCGACCAGGTGGTGCGGGTCGCCCAGCGGCTCATGAACGAGCCGGACGAGGAGCGCTGGGCCCGCCGCTTCGGCGAGTCCTTCATGGACTGGAAGCCGCGCGAGGAGCGGTCCTACCTGGGCACGTACTCCATGGGCATCGGCCATCCGCGCGCCGCGTACGAGCGCATTGCGACGATCTACCAGCAGCAGAGCCGATTCTACCGGCTCGAGGTGCTCGAGGTCGGTCGCCGCCGCGCCCGCTACAAGTGGACGCTCCTCCCCGGGTACTGGATGCCTCTCTGGACGTGCGCGTGGCTCAAGGCGCAAATCGAGCGCTTCCCGACCAACTGGGGCCTGCCCCGCGCCCGGATCATCGAGAGCACCTGCGCGGCCCGCGGAGGCGACGCCTGCCGGTGGGAGGTGCGGTGGAGGAATCCCTCGCTCGGTCGGCACTTCTGGCTGCCCACTCTCGCGGGCGCAGCCGGATCGACCGCCCTCGGCGTGGTGGACGCGGTCACGGGGGGCGGCTGGCTGCTCGCGGCGCTGACGCCGCTCCCCCTGATCGCGGGTGGGGCCCTCGGCTACTCGGTCCGCGAGGGACGCCGGCGCCGCCACACCCAGCGGCTCCTCGATCTGCAGTCCGAGGAGATCATCTACTCGAACCGCGAGCTCGAGAAGAAGTTTCGCCGAGCTCGAGACCAGGATCGAGCAGCTCTCCCTCCTCACCGACCTGAGCGCAGCGGTGAGCGCCACCCTGGACCCCGAGAAGATCTACGACCAGACCCTCGACCCGGCTCGTCCACCGCATGGGCTACCAGCGCGCGCAGCTCTTCCTGGTGGACCGGCCGCGCCGTGTACTGCGCGGCCATCAGATGGCGGCTACCGATCCGAGCGCTCGCATCCTTCGAGGGGATCGAGTTGCCACTCGACGCGGAGGCGAGCGCGAGCGGCCGCGCCGCGGTCACCGGCGAGCCGGTGCTGGTCAACGACGTGGAGCGCGCGTCGGTCCCCATCCACCGGGACCTCGTCCGCGCCCACCGCGTCCGCAGCTTCCTCGCCACGCCGCTGCGCGTGCGAGACCGGGTCCTGGGCGTCCTCACCGTGAGCGCCGAGGAGCCGGACCGGTTCCACGAGGGGGACGTGGAGCTGCTCGCCGCGGTGGCCAACCAGGTGGCGCTCGCCGTGGACAAGGCCGAGAGCTTCCAGACCATCGAGGAGCTGTCCCGCAGCCTCGAGGACAAGGTGCGGGTCCGCACCGAGCAGCTGCGGGTCACCAACGAGGAGCTGCGGGGCGCCTACCGCGATCTGCAGGCCACCCAGATGCAGCTCATCCAGCGCGAGAAGATGGCCTCGGTCGGCCAGCTCGTGGCGGGCGTCGCCCACGAGCTCAACAATCCGATCGGCTTCGTCTCCTCCAACGTCGCCACCCTCGACGACTTCGTCCGGCGCCTCCGGGGCATGCTCGAGATCTACCAGGACGCGCCGCTCCCGGAGGCGGCCCGCGAGCGGATCCAGGCGCGGAGGGGCGAGCTGCAGGTCGACTACGCGCTCAAGTACCTCGACTCGATGACCCGCGGGCATCCGGGAGGGCGCCGAGCGCACGCGCAAGATCGTCGCGCGACCTGCGCGTGTTCGCCCGCACGCCGGACGACGTGTGGCAGGCGGTCGATCCTGCACGAGGAGCTCGAGTCGAGCCTCACCCTGCTGAACCACCTGCTGAAGGACCGGGTCACGGTGGTCCGTGACTACGGGCGAGCTCGCGGACCGTCGAGTGCGTCCGCTCGCAGATCGACCAGGTCTTCCTGAACCTGCTCGCCAACGCCGCCCAGGCGATCCCCGGGCCAGGGCACCATCACCATCGAGACGCGGTCGGAGGACGGGATGCGCGGTGATCCGCATCGCCGACACCGGGCCCGGCATTCCGGCCGACGTGATCGGCCGCGTCTTCGACCCGTTCTTCACCACCAAGCCGGTCGGCGAGGGCACCGGCCTCGGGCTGTCGATCAGCTACGAGATCGTCAAGAAGCACGGCGGCGAGATCCGGGCCGAGAGCCCGCCGGACGGCGGCGCGGTCTTCACGGTCCGCCTGCCGATGAGCCGGACCGCGGCCCCGAGCGCCCAGTGACCGCCAGGCGACCGTCCTCCTCGTCGACGACGAGCCGCGGGTGCTCGACTCCCTCGAGGCGCTGCTCGCCATGGACTACCGCGTGCTGCGGGCCGACCGGCCCGCCGCCGCCCTCGACCTCCTCGGCCGGGAGGAGGTCGCGGTCGTGGTGAGCGACCAGCGCATGCCCGGGATGACGCGGCACCGAGCTGCTGACCCGCGCGCCGCGAGGTCGCGCCCGACGCGGTGCGCGTCCTCCTCACCGCCTTCACCGACGCCGACGCGCTGATGGAGTCGATCAACGCGGCGAACATCTACCACTTCCTCCTCAAGCCGTGGGACCCCACGGAGCTCCGTCACACCGTCCGGCCGCGGCGTGGAGCGCCATCGCCTGCGCGAGCGAGCGCGAGCAGCTCGCTGCGCGACCTCGCGGCGAAGAACGCCGACCTCGAGGCAGACCCTCGCCACCTGCGGGCCGACCCAGGACCGCGCTGGTCCGCGAGGCCTCGGTGCGCGCCCAGCTCCAGCGCTACGTCTCGCCCCGGCTCGCCGACATGGCGCTCGGCAACCCCGAGCTCCTGCCCGCGCACCGGCGACTGGCGCGAGGCCACCGTGCTCTTCGCCGACATCCGCGGCTACACCCGCCTGATCGAGACCACGCCCGGGCCCGTGGTCATCCGCCTCCTCGACGGGTACCTCGCCGAGATGATCGAGGTGATCTTCCGCCACCAGGGCACGGTCGAGCAGCTCATCGGCGACGAGATCGTCGTGCTGTTCGGCGTGCACCGAGGACGGGCCCGGACGCGCCGGCGCGGGCGGTGCGCGCCGCCATCGACATGGTGGCGGCGGTCCGGCGCCTCGCCGCGCGCTGGGCCGCCGAGGGCCTGCCCCGCTTCGACATCGGCGTCGGGATCGCCTCGGGCCCGGTGATGGCGGGCACGATCGGCTCCGCCGAGCGCCGCGAGCTGATCGTGGTGGGGCGGCCCATGATCGCGGCCGCGCGCATCCAGCGCATGACACGCCTGTTCGACGCGCATATCATCGCCGCCGAGGAGGCACCTTCCGGCGAGGTCGAGGACCTCGTGCGGTATCGCGAGCTCGGCTCGCCGAAGCTCAAGGGCATGAAGGATCGCGAGACGCTCTACGAGATCCTCGGCCTCCGCGAGGCGGCGGCCGCGGTCACCGCGCCGCCGGTGACGGAACCCTGCCCCGGGAGCAGACGGTGGACGAGACGACGGTCCTCGTCGTGGACGACGAGCCGCGCGTGCTCGACGCGCTCGAGGCCATCCTCGCCGCCGAGTTCCGGGTGCTCCGGGCCGAGACACGGCGAGCGCGGCGCTCGCGCCTGCTCGCCGCGGAGCCGGACGTGGCGGTCATCGTCACCGACTACCGGATGCCGGGCATGACCGGCGTCGAGCTGCTGCGCCGCAGCCAGGAGCTCGCGCCCGACGCGGTGCGCATCGTGCTCACCGCCTACACCGACGTCGACAGCCTGATGGAGGCGATCAACACCGGCCGCATCTACCACTTCGTGCCCAAGCCCTGGGATCCGAACGAGCTGCTCGTGGTCGTGCGCCGCGCGGCCGAGCGCTGGCGGCTCGCCGCGGGAGAACGCGCGCCTGCGCGACGAGCTCGAGCTGGCCTACAACACGCTGCGGCGCGAGGCGGCCGAGGCGCGCGAGCAGCCCGCCGTCGTTCGACGCGCTGGTGGGCGCGGCGGACGGGCTTGCGCGCGCGCGGTCGAGCTGGCCGCGCAAGGTGCTCGACGGCGACACCACCGTGCTGCTGCTCGGCGAGACCGGCACCGGCAAGGAGCTCTTCGCGCGCCTGATCCACGACAACGGCCCCCGCCGGGCCAAGCCGCTTCGTGGCCCAGAACTGCGGCGCCCTGCCCGAGTCGCTGCTCGAGTCCGAGCTGTTCGGCCACGCGCGCGGCGCCTTCACCGGCGCCACCGGCGAGCGCAAGGGCCTCTTCGAGGAGGCCGACGGCGGCACGATCTTCCTCGACGAGGTCGGCGAGACCTCGCCCGCGATGCAGCTCCGGCTCCTGCGCGTGCTCCAGGAGGGCGAGGTGCGGCGGGTCGGCGGCACCAGCGATCGCGCAAGGTCGACGTGCGCGTGATCGCCGCGACCAACGCCGACCTCGAGGCCGACGTCGGCGGCCGGCCGCTTCCGGCGCGACCTCTACTACCGGCTCAACGTGTTCCCGATCCGCGCTGCCGCCCCTGCGCGAGCGCGCCGAGGACGTCCCGGCGCTCGCCGAGCACTTCCTGCGCCAGGCGTGCCGCCAGCGCCCGGCGCGCGGTCCCGGCGATCGGGCGCCGAGGCCCTGCGCCTCCTGCGCGCCTACCCGTTGCCGGGCAACGTGCGCGAGCTGGAGAACGAGATCGAGCGCGCGGTGGCGCTCGCCGACGACGGCCAGCCGCTCGCGCCCGAGCACCTCTCGGAGCGGATCGTCGCGGGGGCCGCGCAGGCGCCGGCGGCCCAGACGCTCGACGAGGCGATCGAGCAGCTCAAGCGGCGCATGATCGAGGACGCGCTCCGGGAGTGCGGCTCGAAGACGCGGGCCGCCGAGCGCCTCGGCCTGACCCGCCAGAGCCTCCAGCAGATGCTCCGCCGCCGCCAGTAGAAAGGGGTCAGGTCTTGAATTACGACATTTCCGCCGCGCGCCGTATCGGCTGACCGGCTAGAAAATGTCGTAATTCAAGACCTGACCCCAGCCCTAGGCTTTCTCCACGGCGGGGCGGATGGTAGCGGTCACCAGGTCGAGCAGCTCGAGCATGCGCGTCAGGTCGTCGCGGCGGAAGTCGATCAGGACGTGGGTCAGGCCGAGGCGCTTGTAGCCGGCGAGCTCGTCGATCGCCGCCTGGGGCCCGCCCGCGATCAGCGTGTCGGGCAGGCTGTAGCGCACCGAGATCTCGATCGTCTTCATGTCGCGCTTGTGCTGGTCGGCGACCTTGCCCAGGCGCCCCAGGCCCTCGCGAAGCTGGGCCGGATCCTTGGACGTCGCGTGCCAGCCGTCGCCCAGCGTGACCACGCGGCGGAACGCGCCCGGGCTGTCGCCGCCGACCCAGATCGGCGGGTGCGGCTTCTGCACCGGCTTGGGCGCGAAGCCCAGATCGCGGAAGCGGAAGAACTCGCCGTCGAGACGCGGGTTGTCCTCGGTCCAGAGCGCCTTGAACGCGCGCAGGATCTCGTCGCCGTGGCGGCCGCGCGCGTGGAAGGGCACGCCCAGGATCTCGAGCTCCTCCTTCCACCACCCCACGCCCACGCCGCAGATGAGCCGGCCGCGGGAGAGCGCGTCGATGCTGGTGAGCATCTTGGCCATCGCCACCGGGTGGCGGTGCCCGAGGATGAAGACCGAGGCCCCGAGGCGCGCGCGCGCCGTGAGGACCGCGGCGGCGGCCAGCACCGTCACCGGCTCCAGATACGGCTTGTCGGGCGGATGCGGGAAGCGCCCGCCCGGATAGCTGCCGGTGGCGGTGCGCGGGAAGATCACGTGGTCGCTCACCCAGAGCGAGGCGACGTTGCGCTGCTCGGCCTCGCGGCAGAAGCGGGTGAGGGCCTCGCCGTTGGCCAGCGGGCCCTGGTTGGGAAGGTGGCAGCCGATGTCCATGGATCGCTCCTCTTGAACGCACCGGTCCTTGAACCGGCGAGCGGGTCCTACTATTCTCTAGCGCGGCACCGAGCGCGGCAGCGCCACCGACGATACCTCAGCCGAAAGGACACCGCCATGCCCTACCGGATCAATCACATCCATCTGAAGGCCTCCGATCCCCGCAAGACCGCCGACTGGTACGTGAAGGCCTTCGCGTTCAAGATCCTCTCCGACGAGACGCGGGTCTTCGGCGACCGCTTCGTGCGCTGCCAGAGCGAGGACGGCACCCCGGTGAACATCTCGGGCGCGCGGACCAATGAGAAGCTCGGCGCGGGCGATGCGAAGGCGCACCACGGTCTCGAGCACTTCGGGTTCGACTCCGAGAACCTCGAGGCCGACATCATGCGGCTGGAAGGCCTGGGGGCCAGGCTGCTCGAAGGACCGATCGAGATCCCGGGCGGCCCCCGCATCTGCTTCGTGCAGGCCCCGGACGACGTGCGCCTCGAGCTGATCCAGCGGACCAAGGCGACGATCGCCGGCGGCTGCTGCTGAGATGGCCGGCACCCAGATGGACCTCCAGGGACAGGCCGCGATCGTCACCGGCGCGGGGCGTAACATCGGCCGCGCCATCGCGATGGAGCTCGCGAGCATGGGGGCCGACATCGTGGTGGCCGAGATGGACGAGGCCACCAGTCAAGCGCACCGCGGACGAGGTGCGCAAGCTCGGGCGCCGGGCGCTCGCCCTCCGCACCGACGTCACCCGCATGGCCGATCTGCAGGCCATGGCCGACCGCACCGTGGCCGAGCTCGGGCGCATCGACATCCTGGTCAACAACGCGGGCATCCATCGCTCCGCCCACACCGTGGACGTGACCGAGGACGACTGGGACCGGCTGCTCGCGGTCAACGCCAAGGGCGTCTTCTTCGCGAGCCAGGCGGTGCTGCGCCACATGGTGAAGGCAAAACGCGGCAACATCATCAGCCTGGCCTCGATGGCGGGCAAGATCGGGCTCAAGACCTCGCTGGTCTACGGCATCACCAAGGCCGCGGTGATCAGCATGACCAAGAGCCTGGCCCTGGCTCACGCCGCCGACGGCATCCGCGCCAACTGCGTGTGCCCCGGCATCGTGGAGACGGACATGATCTTCCAGATCGATCGGGAAGCGGGCGAGAAGCTCTTCGGCCTCAAGCCCGGCGAGTACCTCAAGCAGCGCGTCGAGCAGATCCCGCTGGGCCGCATCGAGACCGCGGAGGACGTGGCCAACCTCGTGGGCTTCCTCGCCTCCAGCAAGTCGTCCTACATGACCGGCCAGGCCATCAACGTCACCGGTGGCCTCGTGATGCACTAGCCCAGACCGATGGAGAACTCCATGCCCCGACGTGCTCTGCCGTCCGTGGTCCTCGCGCTCCTGATCCTGGTCACGGCGGTCCTCGTCACGAAGCCCGCGAGCGCCCAGAGCGCCACGCCCAAGCGCGGAGGGATCCTCAACTCGGTGCTGACCGAGGACCCCCCGGGGCTGCTCGTCCACGAATCGGCCACCATCTCGAACGTCTGGCCCATGTCGCCGTGCTACTCGAACCTCGTGATCTTCGACCCGCTGAAGCCGCTCGACAGCGCGGAGACGGTCATCCCCGAGCTCGCAGAGCGGTGGTCGTGGCAGGACAACTTCCGGAACCTGGTGCTCTTCCTGCGGAAGAACGTGACGTGGCACGACGGCAAGCCGTTCACCGCGCGCGACGTCAAGCACACCTTCGACATGGTCCGCGAGGCGCCGGACAGCGCGACCAAGATGCGCACGAGCCCCCGCAAGGACTGGTACGCGAACGTGGAAGCCATCGAGACCCCGGAGCCCCATACGGTGGTCTTCCGGCTGAGGCGGCCGCAGCCGTCGCTGCTCCTGATGTTCGCCTCCGGCTACTCCCCGGTCTATCCGGCCCACGTGCCGGTCGCCGATCTCCGTCAGCGCTGCGTCGGCACCGGCCCCTTCCGCCACAAGGAGTACCTGCGAGGGCAGCTCATCGAGCTGGAGCGCAACCCGAGCTACTTCGTGCCGGATCGGCCCTACCTCGACGGCATCCGCTACACCATCATCCGGGAGCGGGGTACGCGCCTCGCCGCGCTGCAGGCCGGGCGGGTCGAGGCCTTCCTGCCGCTCGAGATGACGAAGGCGATGGCCGACGCGGTCAAGGCCCAGGCGCCGGCGATCGTCATCACCGAGGTCGGGCAGAACGGCAGCGACAACGTGATCCTGAACCACAAGCGCGCGCCGTTCGACAACCCGGTGGTGCGCCAGGCGGTCAACCTCGCGCTCGACCGCAACGCCTACGTCCGGGGCGTCCGCCAGAACGGCGCGGTCACCGGCGCCGCCCTCATGCCCAAGCCGCTCGGCTTCTGGGGTCTGCCCGACGCGGAGCTCCGCACGCTGGCCGGCTACCGCGACCCCGCCAAGGACAAGGCAGAGGCCAAGCGGCTCCTCGCCGGCGCCGGATATGGGCCCGACAAGCCGCTCCGAGTGGACCTCGTCACCCGGACGCTGCCGATCTACCTCGACCTCGCGTCCTACGTGGTGGACCAGCTCCGCCTGATCGGGATGGAGGCCACTCTCAAGCAGCTCGACACCGCGGCCTGGTTCCCGGCCCTCTCGCGGCGGGACTTCCAGATCGGGGCCAATCTGACCGCTGGCGGGTTCGACGATCCCGACGCGTACCTCTTCGAGAACTACAAGTGCGGGTCACCGCGCAACTACACCGACTACTGCAGCGAGGAGATGGACCGGCTGATCGACCAGCAGTCGCAGGAGCTGGACCGCACCAAACGGCTCAAGCTGGTGGCCGACATCCAGCGCAAGCTCGAGACCGACGTGGCGCGCCCGATGCTGGGCTGGCGCAAGGAATACTTCGCGCGCTGGCCCCACGTGAAGAACCTCGTCCCCCACAACGCGCTCTACAACTACGGGCGGATGCAAGAGGTGTGGCTGGACAAGTAGCCATGGACTTCGGCATCGTCCACGCCAAGATCGACGAGATCGGCTACATCACCCACGCCGAGAACCTCGGCTACTCGCACTGCTGGGTCACCGACAGCCAGATGATCCGGTCGAACTGCTGGGCGGTGCTGGCCCTGGCCGCCCAGCAGACGCGGCGCATGCGCCTCGGCACCGGGGTGAACGTGCCCGGGCTCCGGCTCGCGCCGGTGGCGGCGAACGGCATCGCCACCATCAACCGCCTCGCGCCCGGCCGCTGCTTCATCGGGCTCGGCACCGGTCACACCGCGATGCGCACGCTCGGCCAGAAGCCGATGCGCCTCGCTCCGTTCAAGGAGTACGTGCAGACCGTCCGCGCCCTGCTCCGCGGCGAAGAGGTCGACTACACGTTGAACGGCGAGACTCACCCGATCCGGTTCCAGATGCGCGAGCATCGCTTCATCGATCTCGACCACCCGATCCCGGTCTACATCGCGGCGTTCGGCCCGAAGGCGCAGGCCCTGGCCGGCGAGCTGGGCGACGGGCTCGTCTCGGGCCTGCCCCGCGGCGGCACGGTCCCGGAGATGCTCGCCAACGCGCGCCGCGGCGCCCAGAAGGCCGGGCGCGCGCTGCCGAAGGATTTTTACACCTCGGCCATGGTGAACGTGGCGCTGCTGCAACCGGGCGAGGCAGCCAACTCCGAGCGCATCATCGCGGAGTGCGGCGCCGCGGTGATCACCGGGCTGCACTACCTGGTCGCGCACCACCTGGAGACCGGCGCGGAGCCGCCCGCCTACGCGCGGCCGGTGTGGAAGGCCTATCTCGGGTGGCTCAACGAGGCGCCGCCCGAGGTCCGGCACCAGCGCCTGCACGGCAGCCACTACAGCTTCGTGGATCCGGAGGAGGCGCGCTTCGTCACTCCGGAGCTGATCGAGGCCACGTGCCTCACCGGCGCGCCCCAGCGCATCGTGGAGCGCCTGAAGGAGCTGGAGAGCCAGGGGCTGAGCCAGATCATGCTCTACCCGCCGCTCAACCGGCAGTACCGCGTGATCGAGGACTTCGCGGATCGGGTGATGGCGAAGCTATAGATGGTCCGCGCAGCGCAAGGGCCGACCGCTCATCTCGCCAGGCGCTTGATCGCCGCGTCGGCACGCCGGGCGATCGGACTGGCCGCCTCCGGCTGATTCGCGCGCACCGCGCGCCAGGTCTTCAGCGCGTCTTCCGGGAGGCCTCCCGCCTCTTCCAGGAGCGCTCTCGCCACATCCAGCGACTCGTCCGACCCTGCCGCGGAGGAGGAGCCCGCCTTGATCATCTGGATCGTCGCCAGATGCTCCGGCGCCGGCACCGCGACGATCAGGCGGTCACTCGAGGGCTTGTCGTGCAGCGCGGCCTGGTAGATCCCCCTCAGCTCACGGAGCAATCGGCCGTCGATGGGCTCGCCGTTCTTGCGCATCTCGTTGGCAACCTTGACGAGCTCCAGGCGGGCGTCGACGCTGCCCCGGTTCAGCAACGCCGACACTTGCACGCCGCGCACGTACGGGCGCTCGCGATCGCTCGCCACCGCCCTGGCAAACTCCCCCATCGCGGCGTCGAGCGGCTCGTTGCTCCACATCTTCCAGTGACCCGAGAAGGCGTGGGCGTAAGGATTGGCGGGATCGCTCTCCAGCGCCTTGGCGTACCACGGGGCGGGATCCAGCGTCGACGGCCCGTCGCGCCGCTTCAGGAAGTATCCCCAGCCGATGTGCGCGTACAGGTCACCGACCCGCGCCCCGGAGGCCTCGAGCGCGCCCCGATGAAGCACGGGCAGCACCTTGTCGACGATGCTCGTGAACGTCTGCCCCTGCGGCACCGAGATGTTCTCCAGCCACTGCATCGCCAGGTTCTCCTGCGCCGCCCTCACCTGTCGCCGCCGCTCGCCCAGCCGACGCGTCAGCTTGGCGAGGAGATTGCCCTGCTCGGCCTGCGCCAGCGCGGTCTCGAGCGTCGTCCACGCCTGCGGATAGTCCCGGGCCTGCTGCTGGGCCGCGCCGGTCGCCAGCAGCTCGCCGATCCGCCGCTCGCGCTCCGCGGAGTCGGCGCTCAGGGTGAGGAACTGGCGCACCCCGGCAATCAGCGACAGCACGGCCGCCACGATGCCGACCCACTTCATGATCGATTTCAACGGCGAGGAGGTGTCGTCCACGTTCGCTCCGACGCCGTCCATCCTCCCACGCTCGCCGGGTCGAGCCGCGGAAATTCGGCGCGTCAGCTCAGCAGGAGACGGAGCGCGCCGGCGAGCGCGATGGCCACCAGGGTCAGCGCGAAGGCCCGCCGCGGCAGCCGGGCGTTCAGCCGGTATCCCAGCCAGCTCCCGAGGTACAGGAACGGCGTCGCCGCGACGGTGGCGAGCAGGAGCGGGGGCGTGACCCAGCCGATCGCGGCGTACGTGCCGACCTTCACCACGTCGGACATGGCGTAGGCCAGGGTGCCGGTCGCCACCACGCCGGCACTGCTGAGGGGCCGGCCGACCAGATAGAGTCCGAGCACCACGCCGCCCGAATGTGCCACCGTCGAGGCCACCCCCGCGACCAGTCCGACGCCCATCGCCACCGGCCGCGCGACCGGCGCTGCGGACGGCGTCCCGCCGCGCAGCATGACCGCGAGCTGCACCGATCCGAAGACCAGAGCGGCCGCGCCGATGGCGTGGCGCAGCGACGTCGCGGAGAGGCCGGCCACCAGCCAGCCGCCCAGCGCGATGCCGACGAGCATCGCGGGCACGAGCCGGCGCGCCTCCCCGCGGTCCCAGCGCCCCCAGTAGAGCCAGAGCGAGATGGGGTCGCTCAGGAGCAGGAGCAGGCCGATCATCGCGAGCACCTGCTGGGGCGGCAGGACGATCGTCAGGATCGGCGTGAGGGCGAGCCCGATGCCTCCGCCCACCGCGTTGCGCAGGAAGCCGGTCACGAGGGCGGCGGCGCACGCGATACCGACGAGGAGCGGGCCCGCGTCCATCGAGGACGGCGCCGGCGTGCGGTCAGGCGCGCCGGATGAAGTAGCGCACCGCCTCACCGAGGCCGGTGGGCCGGGCCAGCGGCATCAGTCCCTCGAGGACGAGCTTCATCGCTCCGGCGCCCACGCGACTCCGGCTCAACGCCAGCGCGGAGCGCGCGGCCGGGCCCGATCGGTCGCCCAGCAGGTTGCGCAGGCTCCGGATCAGGTAGCGCGGCTTGGTGCGATGCGCGGCGCGCTCCACCCGGCCTCCGGCGCGCGCCACCATCGCCCCCATGGTCTCCGGCGTGAAGTGTATGAGGTGACGCGGGAAGTCGAGACCGGACCAGTAGCGTCCGAACACGCGCCCCCCCACCCCGCCCACGTTCGGCACCTCCACGATCATGAGGCCGCCCGGGGCGAGCCACTCGACCATGCGCCGCAGCGCCCCGAGCGGGTCGGGGAGGTGCTCGATCACGTGGAACGCGGTGACCACATCGAAGCGGCCCGGCGCAAAGGGCGCGTCGACGGGATCGCCCTCGAAGACATCCGGCGTGACCGTGCGCGCCTTCGCGGCGGCCTCCGGATCGAACTCGATCCCGGCGAGCTGCCAGCCCACCGCGCCCATCTGGCGCAGGTATCTTCCGGTCGCGCAGCCCACGTCAAGCAGGCGTCCCTCGGGCGCCCACGGTGGGAACAGCTCGAGATACTTGCGGCGCCGGCCCAGCGCGCGCAGCCGCTCGGCCGCGCTCACCCGATCCGGGCGGAGGTGCGCGTAGCCGAGCCGCGTGGCCAGGAACCAGCGGCCGCCTGCGTCGAGCTGACGCACGATCCGCCAGAGCTCCGGGTCGCGGGCATGCGCGGGGTAATCCGGCGGGTACGCCAGGCCGAGCTGGTCGACGCGCACGCGCGGGTTCTGATAGAGGAGGCCACAGCCCTCGCAGCGCGCGAGCGGGAACTCACCCGGCACGCCGAGCGCCTGGTCGCGCATCAGGTAGAGCCGCCGAGACGCCCCCGACCCGCACAGTGGACACGTGATCGGCTCCAGGGCGAGCATGCGGTCGCTATTCGGCATATAGAGGGGGCGTCAACGTTCCTTCTGGCTCCTCTCCCGCGCGGCCTCGTACATCTCCTTCATCTTGCCCGCCATGACCTTGCTGTCGATGCTGCGCTTCATGGAGCCGCCGACTCCGGTGACCTGGTCGGTGAAGGCATGGATCGCGGTGACCGCGACGGTTCCGCCCTGGACCGGCAGAAAGCCCCCCACCGACTACGATACGCCCGAGCTCCGGGTCGCGGGCGTGCGCGGGGTAATCCGGAGGACAAGCCAGGCCGAGCTGGTCGACGCGCCCGCTCGGGTTCTGATCGAGGAGGCCGCAGCCCTCGCACCGCGCGACCGGTAACTCGCTCAGCACGCCGAGCACCTGGTCACGCATCAGGTAGAGCCGCCGCGACGCCCAGCGGACACGTGATCGGCTCCAGCAGCAGCACGCCGCTACTATAGCGCCGACGTGCTCGAGGACGAGCGGGTTATCGCTGCCGCGGCGTGAACGTCGGCCCCAGCGGGCCGCCGGCGGCCGGGTTCCGCGGCCTCACGTCTCCCCGAGCGCGCGCGCCAGGCGCGCCCGGATGTCGGCCCAGGCCGCGTCCACGTCGGCCGTGGTCGGCGGGCGAGTGACCGTGATCTCGCGAATCCGCTCGTAGATCTGGTGCTTGCCCCAGTCGCGCACCGCCGGCGGCACACTCCCGAGGACCCGGTGAGCGGCATCCTGGATCGCGGGCGGCCAGCGTCGCTCCATCTCGGCGCGGCGCGCGCCGAAGTCGAATCCCTCGCCGGGCGAGGCCGGCATGGCCGCGCGCCGCCGCGCCGTCGCCTCCGTGTCGACCTCCCCGTCGGCGAGCACGACGCCGTAGGCCTCGCGGCCCCGCTCGGCGCTGAGAAATCCCGCGCGCACGTCGGCCCGCACCGCCTCCGGGTCCCGGCGGCGCGGATCGCCGTGGCCGCCCCCGCTCGGCGAGAAGAAGCTCACCACGTCGCCGGGCTCGAGGTGCAGCACGTCGACCTTGCCGATGTCGCGCGCCCGCGACGTCCCGCGATTGACCACGCAGCTCCCCATCGTGCCCGCACGGCCCCCGCCGACGCCCCAGGGCTCCAGACGGCACCGCTCCATCCCGCGCGCGGTGACGATGGCGTGCGGGTGAAACACCTGGAAGTCCAGGCGCACCGCGAGGCCACCGCGGAATTCTCCCGCTCCGCCCGTGTCGGGAATCAGGTGATAGCGGCGCATGACGATCGGCACCTCGGCCTCGATGCTCTCGACCGGCGTGTTCCGGAGGAAGCCCGCGGTCGAATCGGCGCCGCTGATCCCGTCCATGCCGGGGCGGCCGCCGCCGCCGCCCAGCATCGGCTCGACGACCTGGACCTGCCGCTGGCCGGTCATCAGGTCCAGGACCGAGGCCACCACGGGGGAGATCCCGCCCGCCGGCGCGGCAGGCACGCGGCCGGGGAGCGCCTGGGCGAGCGCGCCGAGGACCGCGTCGAAGACCCGGAGCACGGTCCCGTAGCGCACGCCGATCGGCGATGGGAAGAGCGCGTTGACGAGACAGCCGGGCGGCGCCGTGACCCGCACCGGTCGGAGAATGCTGGAGGCCTTCGGGATTCCCGGATCCTCGGTGACCAGGTAGGCGTTGATCGCCTGGCATAGAAATGGATGCGTCACCCCATGGGTCGCCATGTTGAGCGCCGAGCCCACCTGGGGATCGGTGCCGGTGAAATCGAGATGGATCGCGTCACCCTCGATCGTCAGGGCGACCTGGATGCGGACCGGCACCTCCGAGCGGAGGTCGTCCTCCATGTACTCGGTGAACCGATAGGTGCCGTCGGGAATCTTGCGGATCGCCACGCGCGCCCGCTGCTCGGCGTAGTCGAGGACCGCGTCGATCCCCTCCTCCACGGTGGCGAGGCCGAACTTGCCGATCATCTCCTGGACGCGCCGGTCGCACGAGCTGACCGCGGCCACCATCGCCTTGATGTCGCCCCAGTTGACGTCGGGGATGCGGCAGTTGTCCCCGATCAGGTTCTTGACGTCTTCCTGGAGGACCCCGGCCCGGTAGAGCTTGGTGGGTCGAAGCCGCAGACCCTCCTGGAAGATCTCGGTCGCCCGCGGCCAGACGCTGGCCGGCACCGCGCCGCCGATGTCGGAGGAGTGGACGAAGGCGTAGCCCCAGCAGATCACGCGCCCCTCGTGGAAGATCGGGCGGAGGATGTGGATGTCCGGCAAGTGCGTGCACAGCGGGCCCGACAGATACGCGTCGTTGCAGATGACGATATCGCCCTCGTCGTAGTGGTCGAAGTAGGCGAGGGTGTGGGCCATGTTGAGCCCGAGATACGACGAGGCGCCCAGGCTCCAGGGATAGGCCACGTATTCCCCACCCGTCGAGACGAGCCCCGTCGAGAAGTCCGCGGTCTCCTTCACGAACGTGGTGTAGGCGGTGCGCTCCATGATCCGCGCCATGTCCTCCACCACCGCCTGGTAGTGATTGCGCAGGATCTCCAGCGTGACCCGGTCGATGGCCATGGCTACGCAGCCTCGATGACGAGGTTGCCGAACGCGTCGACGGTGGCGCGGAAGCCCGCCGGCACCAGCGTGGTCGTGTCCTCCTGTTCGACGACGGCGGGGCCAACGAGATGCTGGCCAGCCAGGAGGTCGCCCCGGTGGTACACCGCGGCGTGGTGGCGCTGCTTGCGGTAGTGGATCGCGCGCTGCCCCGCCGGCGTCGCCGGCCCGCCTCCGCTCGGGACCGCCCGGAGGGCGGGCTTCGGGGTGGCGCCGGTGATCGTCGCGCGTAGGTCGATGAGCTCGACGTCGGCGGCGCGGTCGGCGTGGGCGTACAGGCGGTCGTGGAGATCGTGGAACGCGTCCCGGAGACGATCGGGGCCGGGCTCCTCCAGCCACGCGGGCTCGATCGGCACCTCGATCTGGAAGGCCTGCCCCACGTAGCGGAGGTCCGCGCTGTAAGCGATCGTGCTCTCCGGGACGGCGGGCGCCTCCTCGCGGAGCCAGCGCGTCGCGCGCGCCGACAGGTCCGCGCACTCGGCGGCGAGCAGCTTGCCCGAGGTCGCGGAGAGCTTCCGGTGAATCGTCTTCACGTAGTCGCTCTTGACGTCAGCCATCATGGCGCCCTGCGCGCAGAGCGTGCCCGGGGACGGCGGCACGATGACGCGAGGGATGTGGAACTCCTCGGCCAGAAAGCACGCCTCGATGGGGCCGGCGCCGCCGAAGGCGACCAGGGCGAAGTCGCGCGGGTCGAGTCCGTGCCGGGCGAGCACGTTCGAGAAGGCCGCGTACATGTTGGCGGTGGCCACCTCGATCACCGCCTCGGCGGTCTCGTGCACGTCGAGGCCGAGCGCCTCGCCGAGCGGCCGCATGGCCCGCGCGGCCTGGTCGGGATGGAGGCGAAGCCGGCCCCCGACGAAGTTGTCGGGGTTGAGGAAGCCGCAGAGGAGGAAGGCATCGGACAGCGCCGGCTCGGTCCCGCCATGGCCGTAGCAGGCGGGCCCCGGATCGGCGCCCGCGCTGCGCGGGCCGACCTTCAAGACCCCGACCGGGTCGAGCCACGCGATGGAGCCGCCGCCCGCCCCGATCGACGACACGCCGACCACCGGCATGACGATCGGGAAGTCGCCCACCGTCTCGCTGGTCGAGTACACCGGGCGGCCGTCTCGCACGAGGGCGATGTCGGCGCTGGTGCCGCCCATGTCGAAGGTGATCAGGTCGCGGTAGCCGGCCCGGACGCAGACGTGCGTCGCACCGATGACACCCGAGGCCGGGCCCGACAGCATGGTCTCCGCGGTGGCCTGGCGCGCGTCGCGTGCGGTGGTCACACCGCCGTTCGATTTCGTGATGTACAGCGGCACGCGCACTCCAACGCCGCCCAGCTCCCGCTCGAGCCGCCCCAGGTACTGATCCACGCGCGGCCGCACGTACGCGCTCAGGATGGCCACCATCGTGCGCTCGTACTCGCGGATCTGGGGCCAGATCTCGTGCGAGCACGTGACGTGGAGCCCGGGGAAGCGCTCCGCCAGGACCTTGCGCGCTTCCGCCTCGTGCGCGGGGGTGCGGTAGGCGTTGACGAACGAGACGACGAGCGCCTCGGCGCCCTCCCGCTCGACGAGCCGGGTCGCCTCGCGCAGGAGCTCCGCGCGGTCGAGCGGGGTGTCGACGGTGCCGTCGGTCAGGATGCGCTCGGTCACCTCGCCCACGCGGTAGCGCGGGATGAGCGGCCGCGGGCGCGTGGCCGTGAAGTTCACCGGGCTCGCGAGCCGGAGCCGCTGGATCTCGAGCACGTCGCCGAAGCCCGCGGTGACCAGGAGCCCCAGCGAGGCGCCGTTGCGCTGGATGACGGTGTTGATGGCGATCGTCGCGCCGTGGACCAGGTAGTCGAGCGCCCCCGGGTCGAACCCCCGCTCCGCCACGAGGGCGCGAAAGCCGTCGAGGACGCCCCGGGCGGGATCGCCCGGCACGGTCGGCGACTTGAAGCTCGAGAGCTCGCCGGTTCTCTCGTCCAGGAGGCTGAAGTCGGTGAACGTCCCGCCGATGTCGATGCCGAGCCGGTAGCGTCCCACGAGGGAGAGCTACCGGGGGGTGAACATGGGCACCGGCGGGCCGCCGTCGGTCGGCGTCCACACCACGCGCACCGGCTGGCCGACGCGGAGCCCGTCGACGTCGCAGTCCACCAGGTTGGTCATCATGGTGGGCCCTTCCTCCAGCGTCACGTAGGCGATGGTGTAGGGCGGGGTCGCACGCCGCATCACGCTGTAGGAGTAGATGACCCCGCGGCCCGCGGACTCCTTCCACTCGGTGCGGTCGCTGCCGCAGAACGGGCAGTGGGGGCGCGGGTAGTGATGCGCGCGCCCGCAGGCGGTGCAGTGCTTCACGAGCAGCTTGCCCTTGGCCGCCGCTTCCCAGAAGGGCGCGGTCTCGGGCGACGGGATCGGAGCCGGAATCTTCGGCGCGCTCGCGGCCATGGCTATCTGGCCTCCAGGATCAGGGTGGCGCTGGCGTGCCGCGTGGCGAGGGAGCCGCCGGTGCCGTGGGCCAGGGCCAGGTCGCAGTTCTTCACCTGCACGGCCGGATGCGCCTCGCCGCGGAGCTGGCGCACCGCCTCGATGACCTTGGTCATCCCGCCGCGGTTGGCCGGGTGATTGTTGCAGAGGCCGCCGCCGTCGGTGTTGAACGGCAGCTTGCCGACGCCCGCGATCAGGTTGCCGTCGGAGACGAAGCGCCCGCCCTGCCCCTTCGGGCAGAACCCCAGATCCTCGAGCGTGATCAGCACCGTGATCGTGAAGCTGTCGTAGATCGAGGCGTACTTGATGTCGCCCGGGGTCACGCCCGCGCTCTCGAACGCGGCGGGGCCCGACCAGCGCGCCCCGGTGTAGGTGAGATCCACCTGGCCGCCCATCTGGTGCTTCACCGCCTCCCCCGCCCCGCGCACCGTCACCGGCGGGCGCTTGAGCCGCCTCGCCACCTCGGGCCGCGCCACGATCACCGCCCCGCCGCCGTCGCTGATCACGCAGCAGTCCAAGCGATGGAGCGGATCCGAGATCATGGGCGAGCCGACCACGTCGGCCACCGTCACCACCTCGCGCAGCATCGCGAGCGGATTGTGCTGGGCGTGCTGGGAGGCCGCGACCTTGATCCACGCGAGCTGCTCGCTGGTGGTCTTGAACTCGTGCATGTGACGCATCGCCGCCATCGCGTACTGGTTGACCACCGTCGGCGAGAACGGCGCCTCGAAGGCCACGTCGGGCGCGGTGCTGCCGTAGTTGCGCGGCGCGGTCCCGGTGGCCATGCCCTCCGCGCGCGGCCGCCCGGCCAGCGTGATCAGGGCCACGTCGCAGCGCCCCGCCGCGATCGCCTCCGCGGCGTGGGCCACGTGGACCACGTACGACGAGCCCCCGGTCTCGGTGGTGTCGATGTGCCGCAGACGCAGGCCCATGTAGTCGGCCATCGAGAGGCCGCCCAGGCCGGGCGCGTCGCCCGCGCAGAAGTACCCGTCCACGTCGTCCTTGGAGAGCCCCGCGTCCGCCAGCGCCCCGTGCGCCACGTCCGCGTGGAGCTGGGCGAGCGAGATGCTATCCGCCTTGCGGGTGGGATGCTCGAAGACGCCGACGATGTACGCCTTGTCCCGGATGCTCATGACTTGGCGGCCGCCAGGGCCTCCGGATTCAGGATGTTGATCGGCTTGCCCGCCCCGTAGGCCAGCACCTGGTCGAAGATGGTGTCGTACATTTGCTCGAGGCTGTCGCGCTCGACGTAGCCCAGGTGCGGCACGCAGATCGCGTTGTCCATCGCGAGCAGCGGATGCTTGGCGCCGTATACCGGCTCGTCCTCGAACACGTCGACCGCGGCCATGCCCGGCCGTCCCTTGGCGAGCGCGGCTTCGAGCGCGCCGGGCACCACGAGCCCGGCCCGGCTCGTGTTGACGAACACCGCCGAGGGCTTCATGCGGGCGAAATCGTCCGCGGTCACCATGCCGCGCGTCGCGTCGATCAGGCGCACGTGGATCGAGACCACGTCGGAGTCGGCGAAGAACGCCTCGCGGCTCGCCGCCGCGGTGTAGCCGTCGGCCTTCGCCTTCTCGAGCGTGCTCTCGCGGCCCCACGCCAGCACGTTCATGCCGAAGGCGCGCCCGTAGCCCGCCACCACCGCCCCGATCTTGCCGTAGCCCAGGATGCCGAGCGTCTTGCCGCGCAGGCCGAGGCCGATCGGGTAGGCCTGCCACTTGCCCGCGCGCATCGCGATCATCTCCTGCGGGATTCGCCGCATCGCGGCGATCACGAGGCCCCACGTCAGCTCCGCGGTCGCGTACGACGGCCGGCCCGGCTGCTGGCTCGAGGAGACGATGACGCCGCGCTTTGTGCACGCGGGGACGTCGATGTTCGGGACCACGCCGACCTGCGTGATCATGCGTAGCCGGTCGAGGCGCTCGATCAGCGGCCCGCGGATCGGGGTGCGCTCGCGCAGAAGCACGAGCACCTCGGTGTCCTTGAGACGGCCCGCGAGGGTGTCGACGTCCTTGGTGTGATCGTTCCAGATCGTGACGTCATGGCTCGCGACCTTGGGGAAGCTGCGCAGCGTGCGGATCGTGTCCTGGTAGTCGTCGAGGATCGCAATCTTCATGGCTTGGCCCTCCCGGGCGCCACGTAGCCTACCATGCTAGACTCCGCCCGTCGTCCATCATCTGAGGAGGCGAGCTCATGGCAGACACGGCGCGGATGGCGGTGTTCCACGGCGCGGGCAAACCGTTCGAGATCCGCGAGTATCCGGTGCCCGATCCCGAGCCCGGCGCGATCCTGGTCAAGGTCGCGATGGCCAACGTGTGCGGCTCGGACCTGCACTACTGGCGGGGCGAGCTCGACTACGTGAAGATGGGCCGGCCGCTGCCGCTGAACACCGGGCACGAGCACGTGGGACGCGTGGCCAAGCTCGGCCCCGGCGTCACCACCGACTCGGCAGGCCGGCCGCTCGCGGTCGGCGACCGCGTCGCCTACCGCTTCTTCTTCCCCTGCGGGCGCTGCCGCATGTGCCTCAAGGGCAAGACCAAGTCCTGCCCGGTGCGCCAGGCCAACTTCCTCGTCTCCTGCGAGGTGTGGCCGCACTTCCAGGGCGGCTTCGGCGAGTACTTCTACCTGCGGCCCAATCACGCGGTCTTCAAGCTGGCCGACGACATCACCGACGACATGGCCGCGGGCGTCAACTGCGCCTTCTCCCAGGTCTACGCGGGCCTCGACATCGCGGCGGTGCGCGCGGGGCAGACGGTGGTGATCCAGGGCGCGGGTGGCCTCGGCGTCTACGCGTGCGCGGTCGCGAAGGAGATGGGAGCGGCGCGCGTCATCGTCATCGACGGCGTCGAGGAGCGGCTGACCCTCGCGCGCTCGTTCGGGGCCACCGACGTGGTGGACATGCGCGAGCACAAGACGCCGGACGATCGCATCAACGCGGTCCGGAAGCTCACCGACGACTGGGGCGGCGACGTGGTCATGGAGCTGGTGGGCAACCCCAAGGTGGTGGACGAGGGGCTCCGCATGACCGCGCCGGAAGGTACCTACGTGGAGATCGGCAACATCAACGTGGGCTGGAAGGCCGAGTTCGATCCGGCCTGGATCATCTTCGGCAACCGCCGCATCATCGGTCTCTCCCACTACGAGGCCGAGCACCTGCGCGGCGCGCTCGACATGATGACGCGTACCCGCGGCCGCTACCCGTGGAACAAGATCATCTCGCACAAGTTCCCGCTCGAATCGATCGAGGAGGCGTTCGTCCAGCAGGACAAGGGCCACGTCACCCGCGCCGCGATCGTCCCGAACTAGATCCCGACCAGGCGATTCCGCAAATGACCGAGCCGAGCTGGGCCAAGCACGTCGCGGACGTGCTGCGCCGCAACGATATCCGGTTGTTCGCCACCGTCCCCGACTACATCGTGAGCCACGTGCTGGACGAGCTGTGGGCCGACTCCCAGTGCCGCGTGGTCACGACGACCAGAGAAGAAGAGGCGGTGGGGCTGCTCTCCGGCGCCTGGCTCGCCGGGCACCGCGGCGCGCTGCTGATGCAGAACAGCGGCCTCGGCAACTGCACGAACGCGCTCGCCTCGCTCAACATGGCGAGCATGATCCCGATGGTCCTGGTGATGAGCCACCGCGGCGACCTGGGCGAGTTCAACCCGGCCCAGGTGCCGATGGGCCGGGCGGTCACCCACATCCTGGACGCGCTCGGCATCCGGTGGATCCGGCCGATGTCGATCGCGGAGCTGGAGCACCAGACCGACGGGCTGGTGAAGCTCTGCTACGTGAGCTCGCAGCCGGTGGCCATCGTGCTGCCCTCCGAGCTGACCGGAGGCAAGCGCGGATGAGCCCGCTCACCCGCGCCGGCGCCACCAGGTGCCTCGCCTCCCGGCTGACCAACGAGGTCGTGGTCTCGAACCTCGGGCAGGCCTCACTCGACCTCCTCCAGATCGCCGACCGCCCGCTCAACTGCTACACCTTCGGGGCCATGGGCCAGTGCTCCTCGATCGGCCTCGGCATCGCCATCGGCCGCCCCGACGTGCGCGTGATCTGCCTGGACGGCGACGGCTCGCTGCTCATGAACCTGGGCTCGCTCTGCACGATCGCGGCGGAAGCGCCGAAGAACTACGTGTTGATGGTCTGGGACAACGAGGTCCACCAGACCACCGGCGGCCAGGCCACCGCCACCGCCCGCAAGGCGAGCCTGGTCGGCATCGCGCGCGGCGCCGGCATCGAGAAGGGCATCGAGGTGCGCACGCAGGAGGAGCTCGAGCGCGCGACGGGCCGGATCCTGACGGAGGACGGCCCGTTCATCGTGGTGGTGAAGATCGACAAGGGCCCCTCCACCGCCCCCTTCGACCAGGACCTGATCGGCCAGGCCTCCCGATTCCGCAAGGCCCTCGCGGCCCTGCCGGCCCCCCTGACTGGGGTCAGGTCTTGAAATACGACATTTCCCTCGACGGCCTCCCGATGGCCGCGTGACGAGAAGGAGCCCACGATGGCTGGGATCTACGATTTCACGGTGAAGACGATCGACGGGAAAGAGCAGTCGCTGTCGGACTATCGCGGCAAGGCACTGCTCGTGGTCAACGTGGCGTCGAAGTGCGGCCTCACGCCGCAGTACGAAGCGTTGCAGGCGATGCAGGCTGAGTACGGCCCCCGCGGCTTCGCGGTGCTGGGCTTCCCCTGCAACCAGTTCGCGGGGCAGGAGCCGGGCAGCGACGCGGACGTCAAGGCGTTCTGCTCGACCAACTACGGCGTCACGTTCCCGATGTTCTCCAAGATCGACGTCAACGGCAGCGACCGCGCCCCGCTCTACGCCTGGCTGACCGGTCTGACGACCAAGCCCGACGGGCCCGGCGACATCAAGTGGAACTTCGCCAAGTTCCTGGTCGACAAGACCGGCCAGGTCGCCGCGCGCTTCGAGCCCAAGACCGCGCCCAGCGCGCCCGAGGTGAAGCAAGCCGTCGAGAAGGCCATCGGCTGACGCCGGGGTCAGGACGCCGGGGTCAGGTCTTACATTCCGACATTTCCGGGAGCGGGCATGCGCTTCCACAGCATCGAGGCGATCGCGCTCGACATCCCGCTCACGCGCAATTTCGGCGGGAGCACCTACGCGGTCCTCAAGCGCTCCACCGTGGTCACCCGCCTGCGCACCGACGAGGGCCTCGTCAGCTGTGTCTACAACGGTGACAACCGCGAGCACGGGATCGAGATCGTCCGGCTGATCCACGAGGAGCTGGCCCCGCTCCTGCGCGGCCGGGACCTGCTCGAAGGCGAGCAGATCTGGGATCGCCTCTTCTCCCTCACCCACAGCAGCCGCGACCGCAAGACCCTGGTGGAGGCCATCGCCTGCGTGGACTGCGCGATCTGGGACCTGGTCGGCAAGGCGCGGGGGCAGAGCGTGTGCGCGCTCCTCGGCGGCTCGCCCCGCCGGCGCCTGCCCATCATCTCCATCGGCGGCTACTACCGCGACGGCAAGACCCTGGCCGACATCGGCCGCGAGATGGAGAGCTATCGCGAGGCCGGGATGGCGGGCTGCAAGTTCAAGGTGGGCGGCCTCGCGCCGGAGGCCGACGCCGAGCGGGTCGCGGCGGCCCGTCGCGCCGCGGGCCCCGACTTCGTCCTGGCGGTGGACGCCAACCGCGGGTGGTCGGTGGACGACGCGGTCCGGTTCGCGCGCCTCGTCGAGCCGCTCGACATCCGCTGGTTCGAGGAGCCGTGCCACTGGCACGACGACGCGCGCATGATGGCGGAGGTGCGGCGGGCGACGCGCATCCCGATCACCGCGGGCCAGTCCGAGATCACCAGCCACGCGGTGCGACGGCTCCTGGACGCGGGCGCGGTGGACCTGGTCAACTTCGACGCCTCCGAGGGCGGCGGCGTGACCGAGTGGCGCCGAGCCGCCGCGCTGTGCGAGGCCGCCGGCGTGAAGATGGCGCACCACGAGGAACCTCAGATCGCCGGCCACCTGCTGGCCGCGGTGCCGCACGGCACCTACGTGGAGTGCTTCGCCGACCCCGAGCGCGACCCGGCCTGGCAAGCCCTCTGGGCCAACCGCCCCGCAGCCAAGGACGGCCTGTTCGAGATCCCCGACGCGCCCGGCTTCGGCCTCGTCCTCGACGAAGCCTTGATCCGCCGCTATGGGGTCAGGTCTTGAATTACGACATTTCCGCGACGGAGCCTGCCTGCCCGCTAGGCGGAGAAATGTCGTAATTCAAGACCTGACCCCATCTCACATCGAGATGGCGGCGCGGGAGACGCCGGCGGGGTCGCCGCCGCGGCGGGCCCAGTCGGACTGGGCGAAGGCCTCCGAGATGCGCTCGAGCGGGAACACGTGGGAGATCACGCGGTCGAACGGGAACCGCTTGAGATTGCGCTTCATGAACGAGAGCGACTGCTCGAGCGCCCACGGCGAGTAGTTGGACGTGGCGACGAGGTGCGTGTTGCCGCGCACGAGCGCGGTCGCGTCGTAGGAGAAGACGTTGCCGGGTGAGATCGAGCCGACCTCCAGGTAGCAGCCCCCGCCCCGCAGCATGCGCAGCCCCTCCGGGATCACGTCCGCGTAGCCCACGAAGTCGGCCACCACGTCGGCGCCGAAGCCGCCGGTGAGGGCCTTCACCGCGTCCACGCGCTTGTCGGCGCTGGTGATCTCGCTCGCGTTCACGGTGTGGTCGGCCCCGAACGCCTTCGCGAGCGCGAGCCGCTCCGGGAGCCGGTCCACCACGATCACGGTGTCCGCGCCCATGTCCCGCGCCACCGCCACCGCGTTGACGCCGAGCCCGCCCGCGCCCTGCACCACCAGCGACTGCCCCGCGCGGAACCCCGCCCTGCGCAGCCCGTAGAGCACCTGGGACAGCGCGCAGTTGATCGGCGTGGCCATGTCCTCGGGAATCTCGTCGGGCAGCTTGAAGATGAAGTGGTTCGGCCGGAGGTAGTAGTAGTCGCCGTAGGCGTTGTTGAAGTAGGGCGCGGTGCCCGCGACCCGGTTCGGCCGGCCCTTCTGCGGGCAGCTGCCCATCTCGTCGTTCAGGCACACCGGGCAGCGCCCGCACGGGAAGAAGTAGCAGAAGGTCACGCGGTCGCCCTCGCGCAGCGGGCGGCCCATCGAGTCCGTGGTGATGCCGGCGCCGAGCCGCTCGACCCGCCCGCACATCTCGTGGCCGAAGGTGAGGTCCTTGGGCAGCGCGCCGTACGTCTCCTTCATCTCCCCCCGCCAGATGTGGAGATCGGAGCCGCACACGCCCGCGCGGGTCAGCTTGATCAGGATCGCCCCGGGCTCCGGATCCGGCACCGGGTACTCGCGCAGCTCGAACTCGCCGCCGTACGCCTTGAGAACCGCCACCCGTCCCTTCATTGGGGCTCCTCCCTGGAATGGATTCAGCGAGAGGGTGGCCGCGGGCGGCCCCGTTGTCAACACCCGGGCCCGCGAGTAGGATGGGGCGGCTTGCGAGGCAGCTCCCGAACGACAAGGAGGATTCCGTGAAACTACTGCTCTTCGACGATTACCGGCTCGGCGTGCTCCGTGGCGATGGCGTGGTGGACGTCTCGGACACCGTGAAGGACATCCCGCACACCGGCCCCGGGGACCTGATGAGCGGCCTCATCGCCCGCTTCGCGGACTACCGCAAGAAGATCGAGGACGCGGCCGGCCGCGGCAAGCCCGTCCCGGTGACCGGAGTCCGGATCCGGCCCCCGCTGCCCAAGCCGACCAACATCGTCTGCATGGCGGTGAACTACATGGAGGACGGCACCCGCACCGAGCCGGCGCCGATCAACGCCTTCATGAAGTCGCCGGGCGCGGTGATCGGCCCCAACGAGACCATGGTGCTGCCCGACGTGCCCGCCACCATCTTCGAAGGCGAGGCGGAGATGGCGCTCGTGATCGGCAAGCGCGCCACCGCGGTGCCGGCCGCCCGCGCGATGGAGTACGTCTTCGGCTACTGCAACTTCATCGACGGCTCCGCGCGCGGCCTCCTGCCGACCGGCAACACGTTCTACCAGATGAAGTCGCGCGACACCTTCGCGCCCATCGGCCCCTACCTGGTGACCGCCGACGAGATCACGGATCCGCACAAGCTGGCGATCCGCCTCTCGGTGAACGGCACCGTGAAGCAGGCGTTCAACACCAGCGACATGGCCCACAAGATCCCCCGCTGCATCGAGTGGGTGACGAGCATCCACACGCTGGAGCCGGGCGACATCCTCGCCACCGGCACCAACCACCGCGGGCTCTCCGGGTTCCAGGACGGCGACCGCATCGAGCTCGAGACCGAGGGGCTCGGCACGCTGCACTTCAACATCAAGGACGAGCTCAAGCGCACGTGGTCCCGCGAGACGCGGCTCGACCGGCAGGAGAAGGGCCAGGAGGGCACCACGCCTCAGCTCACCGGCAAGCACAAGAAATGAAGATATGAAGATCACCCACGTCACCACGCGCGTCCTCTCCACCCCGGCGGATAATCCATTGGTCGTGGGGCTGCCGGCCCCGGCCGACACGCGGGAGTTCGTGCTGCTCGAGCTCGGCACCGACCAGGGGCTGGTCGGCATCGGGCTCACGTTCTTCGGCGGCGCGCTGACCCCGGCGCTGCGGGCCGCGGTGGAGGGCCTCGCCCGGCTCACGATCGGGATGGACCCGAGCCAGGTCGAGGCGGTCGCGGGCAAGTGCCGGCGCATGGCGGGCAGCTGCGGCCCGGGGGGCATCTTCGCGCTCGCGCTGTCCGCGGTGGACATGGCGTGCTGGGACCTCATGGGCAAGGCGGCGGGCCGCTCGGTCTGCGCGCTGCTGGGCGGCCTGCGCGACCGCGCGCCCACGTACGCGAGCGGCGCGCTCATGCGCCAGCACCCGGTGGACTACCTGGCCAAGGCGGGCCCGCGCCTGCGCGACATGGGCTTCCGCCAGATGAAGATGCAGTGCGGGAGCGAGGCGACGATCGCCGCGTCGGTCGAGCGGGTGCGGGTGATGCGCGAGTCGATCGGCCCCGACATCGACCTGATGTGCGACATCAACCAGCTCTGGAGCGTTCATCACGCGATCGACGTGGGCCAGCGCATCCGGGACCACCACCTCTTCTGGCTGGAAGACCCCACCGCCCACGACGACTACCCGGGCCTCGCGCGCATCGCGGACGCGCTCGACACCCCGATCGCGGCGGGCGAATACCACTACGGCATCGTCCCGTTCCGGCATCTCCTCGAGGCGCGGTCGATCGACATCGTGATGATCGATCTGCTGCGGGTCGGCGGCATCACCCAGTGGATGAAGGTGGCCGGCATGGCGGAGGCGTTCAACCTGCCGGTGGTGAGCCACCTGATTCCGGAGATCCACGTGCATCTGATCGCGGCGATTCCGCACGGGCTCACCGTCGAGTACATGCCGTGGACGCTACAGCTCTACGAGGAGACGCCGAAGATCGAGAACGGCCAGCTCGTGGTGCCCGACAAGCCCGGCCTCGGCCTGGCCTTCGATCAGGCCGCGATCAAGCGCTACCAAATCGGCTAGGCGGTCAGACCTCGCCGGTCCAGGAGGGCTGAGCGACTTCCCTCCATCGAGCGCGGATCCGCTCGACCTCCTCGGCGGGGAGCGGGCCCGCCTGGAGCAGGCGCGCGTTCTCCGGCCAGCGCTCCGGCCGCTTGGTCCCGACGATCGCGGTGTGCACGCCCGGCGCGGCCAGCGTGAAGCGTAGCGCGGTGGACACCACCCGCTCCGCGTCACGCAGGAACGGATATTCCAGCGCGCGGAGCCGCTCCCAGTAGGGCTGGTAGTAGGGCTCGGACGGGCGGCGCGCGTAGCGCCACGCCGCATTGGCGATCGGCCGCTTGGCGATCACCCCCATCCCCCGCTCGACCGCGAGCGGCAGCGTCCGCTCGATCGCCTCCTGGTCCGCGATGCTCACCGAGGTCTGCAGCGTGTCGAAGCGCCCGCACTCGACCGCGAAGCGCGCCGCCTCCCCGTCGCCGCTGTAGCCGATGTAGCGGGTCCACCCGCGCTCCCGCGCCCGCTCGAGGGCGGTGATGGCCTCCCCCTTCCGGAGATCGGACAGGTCGCAGCTGTGGAGCTGGATCAGGTCGAGCCGGTCGGTACGCAGCCGCTCGAGGCTCCGCTCGATGCTCGAGAGGAGGGACGCCTCGCGCCAGTCCCCGCGGCCGTAGCCCCGCGGATGGCCGCACTTGGTCAAGAGGTAGATCTCGTCCCGGCGGGATCCCAGCGCGGCGCCGATCAGCGCCTCGCTGTCCTCGTAGCACTCCGCGGTATCGATCACGTTGAGACCGGCGTCCAGCGCGGTGTCGAGCAGGCGGGCCACCGTGCGCCCGCCGGCTCGCTCGTAGCCGATCTCGGAGCCGCCGAAGCCGAGCACGCTCACGTCCATGTCGGTCCGTCCCAGCCGGCGACGCTCCATGACCGAACGCGGGTCAGGCCGTCCGGGATGCGGCCGCCTCGTCGCGCTCCATCCGCGCCCGCATCCGCGCGCGCAGGCCTTCCACGATGTGCGCGGGAGCGGTGGCGGGAGAGCCGGCCCGGAACGGCGGCTGCGGGTCGTACTCGATACCGAGCTGGATGGCCTGGGCCACGTCGTCCCCCGCGATGCGCGCGGCCAGGGTGAGCGCCATGTCGATGCCCGAGGACACACCCGCCGCGGTGATCACCTTGCCCTGCTCCACCACCCGCTTGAGCGTCGGCCGCGCGCCGTACGCGGGCAGCCGGTCGAGCGACATCCAGTGCGTGGTGGCCTCGAGCCCCTTCAGGACGCCCGCGGCGGCCAGCAGCATGGAGCCGGTGCAGACCGACGTGGTCCACTGGCTCGTCGCGTGGGCCGTGCGGATCCAGTCCAGCAGCGGGTTCGGTGTTTCGAGCGCGCGCGTCCCGAAGCCGCCCGGCACCATGACCACCTCCGGATGCGGCACCGCGGACAGCGGCTCGTCCGCCATCAGGGTGAGCTGGCGATTGTCGGTGCGATAGGGACCGGCCGTCACCGCGATGAAGCGGACCCGGGCGCCGGGCAGGCGCGAGAGCACCTCGTAGGGGCCGATGGCGTCGAGCGCGGTGATGCCCTCGAAGATCGGGATGGCTATGTCCATGGGGTGATCTCCTAGAGAGCGCGGGCCGCGGCCACGATCTCGTCGTCGCTCGGGAACTTGGAGATGTCCTCGACCCGCTCCAAACCCTCGATCTGCAGCCAGCGAACGATCCCGTCCCGGCCGATGAGAAAGTGCCCGCCCAGCTGCATGCCGTGCTTGGCCGCGATCTGGTGATCGACCTCGGTCACCTCGAACCCGTCCTTCTTGTTCAGGGTCTCCATCGCCACGAAGGGATTCTGCGGCTCCGGCAGCTCTCCGGTCGGATTGATCCGGGCCGCCTGCATCTGACCCATCGTGACCGTCCCCTTGGACCACGAGGCTTCCGATTCGTTCTCGACGAGGGTGCCCGCGGGCACCCGAAACGCCTGGTGCGTCTTCGCGTCCGGGTCCGCGGCGAGGAGCACCCGCGCGGGGCGATACTTGAAGTAAAGCTGCGCGCGTTCCAGCGGGGTATTGACCACCGCCATCGTCTCGACGCCTACCGCCTTCAGCTTCTCCTGCGTGGTGCCCAGCTGTACGAGCTGGCGCCGGCAGAAGGGACAGTGCAGGCCGCGGAACAGGGCAACGAGGACCGGACTGCGACCGCGATAATCATCGAGCGAGACCTGGCCTTCTCGATTGACCGCGGGCAGCGCGAAGTCGGGGGCGGGATCACCGGGTCGAAGGAGCATGGACGCCATGGCTCAGTGCCTTTCTGTTCGGGTCGGGTTCGCGTCAATCCAGGAACGGGAGCACCACGAGCGCGTCGGGCTCGAGCCCGGCCCGCTCGCAGACCGCCTGGGCCTTCTGCATGAAGTCCTCGGCCTGCGCCTCGTCGCCCAGATCCAGGTGGACGGTGGCGAGGCCATCGTAGCAGGGAAACAGCAGCTGCGGCTCGTCGGCCTCCTCGGCGAGCGCGAGCGCTTCCCGGTAGTGCGCGATCGCGCGGGTCGGATCCCCGTGGCACTGGTAGATCTGCCCGAGCACGATCAGCGGCACCGCGAGGTGATCGAGCTGCCCGAGGCGCCGGTCGAGGTCGATCGCGGTGTGCGCGGCGCCGACGCCCTGCTCGTCGCATCGGTTGGTGAGCGCGCAATAGGCCACCGCGAGGTTCGTGTAGAGACGCGACTGGAACCCGAGGTCGCCGATCTTCTTGGCCATCTCGAGGCCGGCGGCACAGGTCTCGATCGCCCGCGCCGGATCGAGCGTGCTGTAGAGCACGCTCAGGTTCGCGAGCCCGCGACAGGCGGCCTGCAGCAGCCCGGTCTCCCGGGCGAGGGCCACGCTGCGCTCGATGTGCGCGACCGCCTCCTCCAGCCGGCCCAGCCGGGCGCAGGCCACGCCGAGGGTATTGTGGCTCTGCGCGGCGGCGGTCACCGCCTCCACGCGCCCGTCCGCGTCGAGCGCGGGGTCGGCGGCGAGCCGCTCGGCGTGGAGCCGGGCCTGCTCCGCCCACTCGAGGGCGCGCTGGCTGTCGCCGCTGCGGAAGGCCTGCCGGCCCATCTCCTGGTAGAGATGCGCCTGCTCGATGTGCTCGCGATGGTCACCGAGCAGGGCGAGCCCGGCCTCGAAGCACTGGAGCGCCCGTGCTCGCGCGCCGGCGTCCCAGTGGAGGCCCCCCATCTTGCGAAGGATCCTCGCCTCGGCCGCCGCGTCCCCCGCCGCGCGGTATCCGGCCTCGACGATCTCGTACTCGCCGAGCGCGGACGTCCGGCGTCCGGTCGGGCCGAGCAGGTCGGCCATCCGCTCCCGGGCCACGAGGCGCTCCGCCTCGATCTGCGCCGCCCCGGCCGGCGCGTCGGCGCGCTCGAGCGCGTCGAGGGCCCGCTGATAGTGCAGGATCGCGTCCGCGTTGGCGTACATGCCGCGCGCCCAGTCACCCGCCGACATCAGGTAACGCGCGCCCCGACGCTTGTCGGCGCCGAGCGACCAGTGGTGGCCGAGGACCACCAGTCGCTCGAGACTCTCCGGATTCTCCGCGCCCTGGGCCTCGAGGGCCGTCCCCACGCGCGTGTGCAGCTCGGTGCGACGGGCCACGAGGATGTTCTGGTACACGATCTCCTGGAGGAGGCCGTGGAGGAACTGGTGATCCGGCCCCGGCGTCACCAGGTCGGCGCCGGCGAGCGCGGCGAGCGCCGCGTCCACCGCGGCGGGCTCCGCCGAGGCCGCCCGCAGCAGGGACACCTCGAAGTGGGGTCCGATCACCGCCGCTTCCTGGATGACCCGTCGCTCCACGGCGTCGAGCCGGTCCAGGCGCGCGAGCAGCAGCCCGTGCAGGGTGGCGGGCACCTGCGCGGTCGAGGCCTCGGCGGTGCAGCGCCACGCCTCGCCGTCGCGGACCAGCACCCCCGCCACGAGCAGCGCGCGCACCACCTCCTCGAGATACAGCGGGTTGCCGCCGGCCCGCTCCAGGATCTGGGCGCGCAGGTGTTCCGGGAAGAGGTGCGTCGAGTCCCCGAACCACGCGGCCAGGAGGTCCTCGCTCCCGGACCGCGACAGCGGCGTGACCTCGATCGCGGTGTGCGGGGTCCGGCTCGTGCCGAGCGCATCCGGCTCGAGCGTGGGCCGATACATCAGGAGGACCAGGAGCGGACGATCGGCGAGCCGGTCCGCGACCGCACCGATCAGCTCGATGGAGGCGGCGTCGGCCCAGTGCAGATCCTCGACGACCAGCACCAGCGGACCGGTGGCCAGCCTCCGCTCCACGAGCACGTAGGTGGCCATGAAGATCTGGCGCTTGAGCTGCTCGGGCTCCAGATGGCGGATGCGCGCGTCGTCCTGCTCGAGCCCGAACACCCGGGCGAGCGCGGCCACCATCGCGGCCCGCTCCTCCGCGTCGACCCCGAGCGTCTCCAGGCCCGCCGCGAGCTTGCTCCGCGTGACGTCGACGGAATCACCGTGCTCCACCCCGTAGGCGTCGCGCAGGAGCGCGGCCACCGCTCCGTAGGTCTGCTCGCCCAGGGCGGAGCACGCCGCGCGGCGGATCGTGGTGCCCTCGAGGTGCCCGGCCCCCTGGAGGCGCGCGAAGAACTCCCGCTGTAGCCGCGATTTCCCCGCCCCCGGCTCGCCGATGAGGCTCAGCACCTGGGCACGGCCGGCCCGCATGTCGTCGAAGGCCGCGTCCATCCGGCGCAGCTCGCGCTCGCGCCCCACGAGCGGCGCGGCCAGCCCGAGGGCCTCGAGCCCGCGGGCCGAACGCGGGGCCGCGAGCGGGCCCAGTACGCGATGGACCCCGACCGGCTCGCTCTTGCCCTTGAGGGGAATCTCCTCGCGCGGGGCGAACGCGAAGGCGTGATGGGTGAGCTGATACGTCGTGTCGCCGATCAGGATCTCGCCCGAGGGCGCCGCGCTCTGCAGGCGAGAGGCGGTGTTGACGGTATCGCCGGTCACCGCGTAGGCGGCGTCGGCGGTCGCGCCGATCCGGCCCGCCACCACCGGGCCGGTGTTGACGCCGATGTGGAGCGCGAGGGGTCGCCCGAGCCGCCGCTCCCAGCGGAGATTGAGCGCGCCCACCCGCTCGCGCATCAGAAGCGCGGCGCGCAGGCCGCGCTCGGGATCGTCCTCGTGCGCGATCGGGGCGCCGAACACGGCCATGACCGCGTCGCCCACGAACTTCTCGACGAAGCCTTCGTAGCGCTCGATCGACGCGGACATCTCGCGGAAGAGGTCGGCCTGGATCGCGCGCACGTCCTCGGCGTCGAGCCCCTCGCTGAGCGCGGTGAAGCCGACCAAATCCGCGAAGAGCACGGTGACCGGGCGGCGGTCGCTGTCGGGCGCGGGGGTCGGCGGGGGCGGAGGCGGTGGCGGCGCTGCCGGCGCAGCGGCCAGCCTGCCTCCGCACTTCGGACAGAACGCGAAGTCGGCGGGAGCCTCGAAGCCGCAGCCGCTACACGTCATGTGGACGGGGCGACGTCGATCTCCTGGGGCATCGGGATGCCCCGGCGGGCCAGCTCCCCTTCCAGGTCGAGCGCGCGCGTGCCCACCGGGCGGCCGCCGGGCACGGTCCAGAACACCTCGAACTCGAGGCCGTCGGGATCCTTGGCGTAGAGCGACAGGCTCACGCCGTGGTCCGAGGAGCCCACCAGCGAGCGCGCCTCGATGAGCCGGCGCCGCGCGCGCACCAGATCGGTGAGCTCACCGACTTCCCACGCCGAGTGGTACATGCGCACCGCGCCCTCGTCGGGGCCGGTGACCCCGGGCTGCTCGAAGAGGCCCAGGTGGTGATCCTCGCTGCTCCCCGCGATGCGCAGGAAGGCCGCGTTCGGGTAGCGCGCCTTCACCTCGAAGCCCAGCACGTCGCAGTAGAAGCGCACGCTCCGGTCCACGTCGGACACCCAGAGCACGAGGTGCTGCAGCCGCTTGAGACCGATCCCGGTCATGCCGCGACCTCCACCGGGGATGCGCCCGGTTCCCGGGCGCTCATCGCGGGGTACTCCACGCTCACCGTGATCGCGGCGCACGCGATGATGGTGTCCGCGTTGGGCACGCGCAGGCCGCCCTGCACCGGGCGCACCGTCACCTCGCCGTGGGGCAGCTCCTTCTTGACCCGCTCCACGTCCACCTTGCCGGGATCGGGTACGCCGACCGTCACGTCCACCAGCATGCGCCCGCCCTTGGCGCGCACCTCGGTGAAGAGCGGCAGGCTCGAGTGCCGGATCGCGTCCGACACCGCGCGGCACGCGGCCTTCGTCCCCTCGTCTCCGTGCACGTCCACGCCCATCCCGAACTCGAGCACCATCGCCTGTGCGGCCACGTTGTTCTCCTCTCTATCTCCAGCGCTGCGGTCAACCCCACTTCTGCCGTCAACCCCACTTCTGCCGTCAACCGATGAAGCTGCCGCCCATGACGCGGATCGTGTCGCCCGTGACGTACGCGGAGGCGTCGGATGCCAGGAACAGGCACGCCTCCGCGATCTCCTCCGGGCGGCCCAGCCGGCCTAGCGGGATGCGCTTGAGCTGCTCCGCCCCGCCCGGCGGCGCCTGGCGGAACTCAGGGTACCACTCGGCGTAACGGCGCTCGGTGTCGATGGTCCCCGGCACCACCATGTTGACGCGGATGCCCGAGGGCCCGAGCTCCGCGGCCAGCGCGCGCACCAGACCCAGCAATCCGGTCTTGGCCGCGGTGACCGCGGCGGTGCCCGGCCGCCCGGTGATGCTCGACTGTCCGCCGAGCGCGATGATGCTCCCCCGCCCGCGCTCCTTCATGCCGGGGACGACCGCGCGCGCCAGGTAGAAGGCGGAGTGCAGGTTCACCGCGAACACGCGGTGCCAGTCCTCCAGCGAGGTCTCGGTGACCGCCTTGTGCGGCCGGATGGCCGCGTTGCACACCAGCACGTCGATCGCCCCGAACACCGCGAGCCCGTTCTTGACCATGCTCTCGACCGCGTCGGGATCGCCGATGTCGCCGAGCACCGCCGCGGCGCGCACCCCGCGCTGGCGGCACTCCTCCGCCACCGCCTCCAGCTCGTCGCGGTTGGAGCGGGTGTTGAGCACGAGATCCGCGCCCTCGGCCGCGAAGGCCAGCGCGATGGCGCGCCCGATGTTGCGGCTCGCCCCGGTGACGAAGGCGGTGCGCCCCTGGAGTCTCACCGCGTCAGGCCGGCACGGCCAGCGCGGTGACGGACGGCATGACCTCGGCGACGAACAGGTCGACGTTGGCGCGCCGCCTCCGCCTCGGTCATCTCGCCGAACATCAGCCGGCAGGTCATGTAGCTGCAGCCGCTCGCCGTCGACCTGCCGCTCGATCTCCGCGCGCACCTGGGCCGGGGTACCCGCGATGGCCACGCCGCGCGCGCCGGCCTCGTCGAAGTCGGGCGCGAAGCGAATACGGGACCGCGCCGAAGTCGCGCCAGAGCTTGGTGAGGTTGGCGTACCAGACCGCGTAGTTGGCGCGGCCGAGCGCCTGGCCGCGTCCTCGGTGGGAGCGACCACCACGTGGCGGCCCATGCCGAGCCTCGGCATCGCGGCATCGCCGTGCTTGCGCTGCCACACCTCGCGGTAGCGCGTCGAAGAGCGGCGCCGACATCTCGGCCCCCAGTTCGTGATCACGTTGACGCGGTTGGTGGCCGCCCACTCGGCGCCCGCCGCGTGGCCGAGCCCGTACCAGAGCGGCGGGTGCGGCTGCTGGAGCGGCCTCAGGATCATCGGGCACCTTTCTGAACGTGTACTTCGGCCCGCGATGGTCGAGCACGTCGGTCGTCAGGCCCTGCAGGACGATCTCGAGCGTCTCCCGGTAGATGTCCTCGGTCTCGAGATGGTGGAGATCGAAGTACGCCATCTCGTACGGGCACGATGCCGCGGCCCACCCCGAAGTCGAACCGGCCCCGCGAGAGATGGTCGAGCATGCAGACCTCCTCGATCAATCGCAGCGGGTTGTAGAGCGGCAGGCAGTAGACGCAGGGCCCGAGGCGGATGCGCCGCGTGCGCTGGGTGGCCGCGGCCAGGAAGATGCCCGGCATGGGCGCCAGCCCGAGCGGCGTCGCGTGGTGCTCGGCCAGGTGGTAGGAGTAGAAGCCCGCCGCGTCGTACTTCTCGAGCAGCCGCAGCCGGTGCTCGTAGAACTCGGCCACCGGCATGTCCCGCCGGTCGAGGTGATCGAAGATGCCCAGGTCCATGTGCCCTCCCGGGGCCCGCGGGGGCCGGCTTCCCCCCGTCTGGTGGCGGGACCGGCAGGTCAGGGTACCATGGGGCCGCTTTCCAGAAGGACCCCCGGGGTGGGGTGTGAGAGGAGCCAGCGCGATGGCCTACGACCTGCTGATCAAGAACGGATGGGTGGTGGACGGATCCGGCCTGCCGCGGTACCGCGGAGACGTGGGCGTGAAGGACGGCAAGATCGTCGCCATCGGTCGACTCCGCGAAAGCGCCAAGGAAGTCATCGACGCGGAGGGCAGAGTCGTCGCGCCGGGATTCGTGGACGGGCACACCCACATGGACGCGCAGGTCTTCTGGGACCCGCTCGGCACCTCGTCCTGCTGGCACGGCATCACCAGCGTGGTCATGGGCAACTGCGGCTTCACGCTCGCGCCCTGCGCCAAGAAAGACCGGCACCTCGTCATCCGCAACCTCGAGCGCGCGGAGGACATCGCGGGCGAGGCCATGGAGGCCGGCATCGACTGGCGCTGGACGACCTTCCCCGAGTTCCTCGACACGCTCGACTCGCTGCCCAAGGGCATCAACTACTCGGGCTACATCGGCCACTCCGCGCTGCGCACCTACGTGATGGGCGAGCGCGCGTTCGACGGGCCCGCGAGCGAGGACGACCTGGCCGCGATGGAGCGCGAGCTGCGCAACGCGCTGATGGCCGGCGCCATCGGCTTCACGACGTCGCGGTCGCCCAGCCACGAGACGCCCGACTCCAAGCCGGTGGCGAGCCGCATGGCCGCGCTGGAGCGAGGTGCAGCGGCTGGTCGGCGCGATGGGCGAGCTGAACGCGGGCATCTTCGAGCTCGCGGGCGAGGGCGTGGATCGCAAGGTGGATCACCCGGACCTGCCCGACTACCACAAGCGGCTCAAGGCCCTCGCGGTCGCGACCGGCCGGCCGATCACCTTCGGCCTCTTCACCCGCAAGGACGCGCCCGACATGTGGCGCCACTACGTGAAGCTGATCGAGGAGACCAACGCGGCGGGCGGGCGGATGTTCGCCCAGGTGCACAGCCGGGCCCTCAGCGTGGTCCTCTCGTTCAAGACCCAGCTCCCGTTCGACCGGCTGCCGGTGTGGAAGGAGCTGCGCGCGCTGCCGCTCGCCGAGCAGCAGACGCGCCTGCGCGATCCCGAGCTGCGCAAGAAGCTGGTCGAGGCCGCGCGCGAGCGCGGACACCCGCAAGGCGCTCGGCACCGAGGCGCGGCAGGCCGCCTACGACTGGCTCTTCGTGATGGATCAGGTGGATCCGCCGCACCGGTCGGTGGCCGAGATCGCGCGCGAGCGCGGCGTGGACCCGGTCGAGGCGATGATCGACCTCGCCCTCGAGAAGGACATGGACCGCTTCTTCTTCAATCCGATCGCGAACGAGAACCAGGAGCACGCGATCGAGCTGATCAAGCACCCGCAGGCGGTCGTGACCTTCTCCGACTCGGGCGCCCACGTCTCCCAGCTCATGGACTCCTCGCTCCAGACCTACCTGCTGAGCCACTGGGTGCGCACCAAGCAGGCGCTCACCCTCGAGCAGGCGGTGCGCATGCTGTCGTTCGTGCCCGCCAGCTACTGGGGCTTCACCGACCGCGGCCTGATCCGCGAGGGCATGGCCGCCGACTTCGTGGTCTTCGACCCCGACACCATCGCGGCCGAGCTGCCCGAGGTGGTGCGGGACCTGCCCGCGGGGGCCAAGCGGCTGATCCAGCGCACCCGCGGCATCGCGGCCACCGTGGTCAACGGCGAGATCCTGCTGCGCGACGGCAAGCACACCGGCGCGCATCCCGGACGGCTCCTGCGCGGCCCGCTCGCGCGGGCGACCGCGTAACCGGAGGCCCGGACATGGCCAAGCTCCTCGAGGGCAGGGCCGCGCTCGTGACGGGCGCGGGGCGCGGCATCGGCCGCGGCATCGCGATCGCGCTGGCCAAGGCCGGCGCCAAGGTGGTGGTGAACGACCTGGGCGCCGGGCTCGACGGCGAGGGGGTCGGCACCGGTCCGGCCCAGCAGGTGGTGGACGAGATCGTCAAGGACGGCGGCGCCGCGTCGGCCAACTACGGCTCGGTGGCCGATCACAAGGCGGCCAACGAGATGGTCGAGCAGGTGGTCAAGACCTACGGCCGCATCGACATCCTGGTCAACGTGGCCGGCATCCTGCGCGACCGGATGATCTTCAACATGGCGAAGGAGGAGTGGGACGCGGTCCTCGCGGTGCATCTGGACGGCACCTACTTCTGCACCCGGGCCGCCGCCCCCCACATGCGCGAGCAGAAGTACGGGCGCATCATCTCGATGTCGTCGGTCTCCGCGCTCGGCTCGCCGGGCCAGCCCAACTACGGGGCGGCCAAGGCCGGCATCATCGGACTCTCCTGGTCCACCGCCAACGGCATGGCCAAGTACAACGTGACCTCGAACGCGATCATGCCAAGCGGGGCGACCCGGATGATCGATTCCACCCCTCGCGGCCGGCAGGTCTTCGAGCAGACCGGCAAGTGGCCGAGCGAGCAGGCCATCGGCACCGAGCGCGATCCCGACAACGTGGCGCCGCTCGTGGTCTACCTGGCCAGCGAGGGCGCCGGCCACGTCAACGGGCAAGTCTTCCACTCGTTCGGCTACGGCTACACCCTGATGGCGCTGCCCGAGCCAATCCGCCGCATCGAGGCGGACCGGAAGCTCGAGCCCGAGGAGCTGGCCAAGCTCTTCCCGGACACGCTCGGCAAGGGCCTCCACGAGCCGCCGGGCACCAACTTCGGCAAGAGCCTCGCCGAGCGGCCGAAGCAGGAGTGGAAGGATCTCGGCAAGGGCGTGCGGTACTGGCAGTCGCCCTGGGAGGCGCGTTAGCCGGTCGCGATATCCCGGATCGCCGGGAGTAGTTCGCTGGCGAGTGCCGTCTTGTCCAGGAAGCCGTCCGCGCCGCCAACGAGAGCCAGGCGCTTGTTGGCTTCGGTGGGGTAGGCGCTCATCAGGATGATCTTCGTGTCCGGCAGCTCTCGCTTGATGCGCCTCGTCAGCTCGATCCCGTTGACGCGAGGCATGAGCAAGTCGGCCACGACGATGTCGGGTTTCTTGCGCAAGACGAGAGCCAGGGCCTCTTCGCCGCTCCCCGCCTCCCCCACGATGGTCACGGTATCGGCCAACGGCACGAGCAGGACGCCAACGAAATAACAGTAGTCCCGGTCATCGTCAGCCACGATGAGGGTCTTCACGGCCCGCCGCCACCGGTGCAGCCTCCGGCCACGAACCCACGGGCCGCCCGGCGGCACTCCGCGGCCCGCTCCGCGTCCTTCTCCTGCCACGCCTGGCGGATGGCCTCCTGCTGGGCCGGCGACACCGAGCAGCCCTGGAGGGCCCCGACCAGGATGAGTCCGCTCAGCATGGCCGAAGGACTCCCGCAACGCGCAAGATCTCGGTGGCGCGCACCGCGGTACTGAGGTCGATCGACCGCTCCACCAAGACACTCCCGTCTGACCGCGCGTCTAGGGGGATCGAGCGAAAGGACGGCCAGGCGGGGTGACCTTACACCCGCCCTCGGGCCATCCGCCACATCTTCCTGTCGGCCCGCCTTGTTGCTAGACTGGCACCGCCGCATCACCTTACAACAGCCTCCATAGGAGTCGCGTTGACCAACGTCCTGCTCGTCTGTCACGCCAACACCTGCCGAAGCGTCATGGCCCACGTCCTCCTGGAGAAGATGCTCGATGCGCGCGGGGTGAATGGGAACGTCCGCGTGAGCTCGGGCGGTGTCGCCAACCATGCGCGCGACGGCATGATCCCCTCGCTCGACGCGCGCATCGTGCTGCGCGAGGACGACATCCACCTCGCCGAGAACGCCTTCGCCTCGACCGACCTGCGCCGCCACCGCGACGATCGTGGCCGCGGCCGACCTGATCGTGACCATGACCGCGCAGCAGAAGGCCATGATCGGCGCCTACGAGGAGGCGCAGGGCCGCCCGATCCTCACGCTCCACGAACTGGCCGGCGAGGGCGGCGACGTGGACGACCCGTTCGGCCAGGGCGAGGACCGCTACCGCGCCACGAAGGACGAGATCAAGCGGTGCCTCGAGCTGGGCGTGGACCGGATGCTGACGCTGCTACGCGAGCGGAAGGAGATCAACCGATGAGCGACGAGCAGATTCTCTACGACCCCACCGCCGAGCCGCGCATCCTGGCCTCCGGCCTGGCCCCGCGCCTGGCGAGCCTCGAGGGCAAGCGGGCGGGCATCCTCGACAACAGCAAGGCCAACGCGGGCACCTTGATGCTGGCGGTGGTCGCAGCGCCTCAAGGAGAGCTACGGCGTCCGCGACGTCGTCAAGCGCGAGAAGGGCATCGCGGGCGCGCCCAACCCGGATATCCTCGCCGCGCTCACGACGTGCGACTTCGTCCTGGTCGGCAGCGCCGACTGAGGGTCGTGCACGTCGTGGAGTATCCACGGCGCAATCGTGCTGGAGCAGCGGGGGATCCCGACGGTGGTCATGGGGACGTATGAGTTCGAGCAGCTCGCCAGGCTCGAGGCCAAGAACCGCGGGCTCGCCGAGCTGCCCCTGGCCCTGATCCCCCATCCGCTGGGCGGCATCCGCGAGGACGAGGTCATGAAGAAGGCGGACCTGGCGGTCGAGGTCGTCCGGAAGGCGCGTCACCCGACGCATGAGCGCGTCGCTCGGGCCCGGCGGCGAAGACTTCCGGCTTCGAGGGCGGCTACGCGGACGATCAACCGCCACTACCAGGACCGCGGCTGGACGGACGGGCTGCCGATCGTCCCGCCCGACCGACGCGACGTGCGCGAGTTCCTGCGCTTCACCGACCGCGCCCCGCGCGAGTTGGTCGGCGGTGCTGCCGCCGCGGCAGGGCGAGGCCACGGTGGAGCGCATCGCGATCAACGCGGTGATGGCGGGCTGCCGGCCGGAGTACCTGCCGGTCATCATCACCGCGGTCGAGGCGCTGGCCGATCCCGCTCTTCAACCTCGACTCCGATCCAGGCCACCACGCATCCGGTGGCCCCGCTGATCATCGTCAACGGGCCGATCGCGAAGGAGGTCGGGATCAACGCGGGCTACAACGCCTTCGGCCAGGGCTTCCGCGCCAACGTCACGATCGGCCGCGCGATCCGGCTCCTGCTGATGAACGTCGGCGGCGGCCTGCCCGGCACCGGCGACCGCGCCACCCAGGGCAGCCCGGCCAAGATCGCCTACTGCGTGGCCGAGAACGAGGCGGCGAATCCGTGGGAGCCGCTGCACGTCGAGCACGGCTTCCCCGCCGACACGAGCGTGGTCACCGCGATCGCGTGCGAGGGCCCGCACAACATCCAGGACCACTTCAGCTACACCGGCCTCGGCATCCTGAAGGTCGTCGCGGGCGCCATGGGCCAGGCGGGCAGCAACAACATCCTGGCCGGCGGCCATCCTCTGCTCTGCCTCGGCCCCGAGCACGCCGCCACCATCGCGCGCGACGGCTTCAGCAAGCGCCAGGTGAAGGAGTTCCTCTTCGAGCACGCCCGCTTCCCGCTCGCCCGCCTGGGCGACGAGTACCGGCGCGCACCTGATCGAGCGCGGGGCCAAGGACGCGCCCGACACCATGGTCCCGGCCGTGCGCTCCGTCGACGACGTCACCGTGATCGTGACCGGCGGCGCGGGCAAGCACTCCTGCTGGCAGCCCACCTTCGGGGACCAGACCTGGCCCGCGCGGCGGGCGATCACGAGAAAAGACGGCACCCCGCTGAAGTCGGTCGCCGCGCTGATCTCGCGCTAGCCGGCGGCGCGGCCGCGCCGGAGAACATGCAGGTTCTGGTGGCCGGAGCGAGCGGGGTCATCGGACAACGGCTGGTGAGACAGCTGGTGGCCCTCGGCTGCCGCGTGTCCGGCAGGACGCGGTCGCCCGGGCGGACCGAGACCATCCGAGCCGCCGGCGCGCAGCCTCGTGGCCGTCGTTTGTCGATGAGGCTCGGCTTCGGCGACTGGGACGGGCCGCGCGGCCGGGGTCTCGTCCAGCTGATCACCAGCCTCCCGGATCAGGTCGGTCCCGCCGGCCTGACCGAGATGACGAATCGGAACGCCCGGATCCGCGTGGAGGGCACCCGCACCCTCGTCGCCGCCGCGGTGCGCGCGGGCGCCCGCGCGCCTCGTCGCCCAGTCGATCGCCTGGGCGTATGCCGCCGGCCCGGAGCCGCATCCGGAAGAGGATCCGCTCGACACGCGCGCGGAAGGCAACCGGCTCGTGATCGTCCGCGGCATGGGCGCGCTCGAGCGGCTCGCGACGTCCGTCCCCCGGCTCGACAGGCTCGTCCTCGCTACGGGCAGCTCTATGGCCCGGGAAAGTGGAACCTCGCCCCGACCGGGTCCATGCGGCTCCATGTGGAGTCGGCCGCGCGGGCGGCCGCGCTCGCCGGCCCTCAGATCGGGGGTTCGGCCCCGGGCCCACCGGCAAGGACTCGGTGCTACCGATGGGTGCCCGTAGGCTAACTAAGAGGCCAAGGAGCCCAGATCGTGAGCACACCAGACCGCACCGATCGCATCAGGGGCGTCCTCTCCCCCGTCGTCACCCCGTTCAAGGCCGACCTCTCCCCCGACCCGGAGCGCTTCGTGCGGCAGTGCCGCTGGCTCCTGTCGCAGGACGTGGGCCTCGCGGTGTTCGGGACGAACTCGGAGGCCAACTCGCTCTCCACCGAGGAGAAGGTCGAGCTGCTGGACCGGCTGGTCGCGGGCGGCATCGATCCGGCGCGGCTCATGCCGGGCACCGGCTGCTGCGCGCTCACCGACTCGGTGCGGCTCACCGCTCACGCCATGAAGCTGGGCGCGGGCGGCGTCCTGATGCTGCCGCCCTTCTACTACAAGGGCGTCTCCGACGACGGCCTCTTCCGGAGCTTCGCGGAGGTGATCGAGCGGGTGGGCGACCGGCGGCTGCGCCTGTACGTCTACCACATCCCCCCGGTGTCGCAGGTGCCGATCACGCTCGGCCTCATCGAGCGGCTGATCAAGACCTACCCGGGCATCGTGGCGGGCGTGAAGGACAGCTCGGGCGACTGGAACAACACCAAGGCGATGCTCGACGCCTTCGCGGCCGGCGGCTTCGACGTCTTCGCGGGCAGCGAGACCTTCCTGCTCGCCAACATGCGCCACGGCGGCGCCGGCTGCATCAGCGCCACCGCCAACGTGAACCCTGGCCCGATCGCGAAGCTCCAGCGCGAGTGGCAGAACCCGGACGCGGACGCGCAGCAGGCGCGCCTCGACGAGATCCGCGGCATCATGCAGCGCTACCCGATGATCCCCGCGCTCAAGGCGGTCATCGCCCGCTACGGCGGCGACGGGGCCTGGGTCACGGTGCGCCCGCCCCTGGTGGCGCTCACGCCCGAGCAGCGCGCGGCCCTCGCGGCCGAGCTCGGCCGCGCCGCCTTCACCATGCCGGGCCTGGGGGAGTGACGCGATGAACGAGCTGGCCGGCCGTCTCAATGTCCTCTGCGACGCGCTCCCGTTCCAGACGAGCTGGTACCTCAAGGACCTCGCGAGCGGCCAGCGCGCCGATCGCCTGGGCGACGTGCCGGTGCCCTCGGCGAGCACGCGCAAGATCTCGATCCTCATGGCCGCGCTCAAGGCGGTCCACGACGGCAAGCTCGCGCTCGACCAGAAGGTGACCATCGAGGCCAAGTACCAGGACAACGACTCGGGCACCTTCCAGCACCTGACGCCCGGCTTCTCGATCACCTTCCGCGACGCGCTGGTGATGATGATCATCGTCAGCGACAACGCCTGCACCGGGCTCGTGGTGGACCTGGTCGGCCTCGGCGAGATCCAGCGCCTCTGCGAGGCGGTCGGGATGACGCGCACCATTCACCGCTTCGGCATTCCCCCGCGCCTGGGCCCCGACCACGCGCTCGATCAGGTCACCAGCACCACGCCGAACGACCAGGGACTGCTGCTGGAGGCGATCCTGAAGGGCGCGGAGGATCCGGCCGCGGCGGCGCGCCTGGGCGTGACCCCGGCGCTCTGCCGGCTCGCGCTCGACATCCTGTCGTGGCAGAAGCTCAAGGCGCGCCTGCCCTCGCAGCTGCCGCTCGGCACCAAGATCGCGCACAAGACCGGGACCGGATCGCGCGGCTTCATGGACGCGGGCATCGTCTACCAGGGCGACCGGCCGCTCTTCATCCTCACCGCGTACACCGATCGCGTGCCCGCCGCGCTGCCCGACGGCACCCCCGGGTTCACCGCGGCCAACACCGTAATCGGCCGCATGGCGCGCGTCTGCTGGGACGCGCTCGCCCGCTAGCCGGGCTCACGCGTGCCGGTCAAGAAGCCGAGCGAGCCGCCCGCGCCCAAGCGGGCGATGAGCATCCACGCGCACCCGGACGACCAGGAGTTCACGGTCGGCGGCACGCTGGCCAAGTGGGCGCGCGCCGGCTGCGAGATCGTCACGGTCTGCATCACCCGGGGGGGCGCCGGCTCCAACAAGTACACGCCGCTCGACATGACGCGGGAGGCGCTCGTCGCGATCCGGGAAGACGAGCAGCGCGAGGCGTGCCGGATCCTGGGCGTGAAGGAGACGATCTTCCTCGACTACGAGGACGGCATGCTCGAGCCGTCGATCCCCCTGCGCCGGGAGCTGACGCGCCTGATCCGCCGCCACCGGCCCGAGGCGGTGCTGACCGGCGATCCCACCGTGCGCTACTACGGCACCACGTACATGAACCACCCGGACCATCGCGCCGCCGCGGACGTGGCGCTCGACGCGGTGTTCCCCTCCGCGGGCACGCGCCTGATCTTCCCCGAGCTGCTCGCGGAAGGCCTCGAGCCCCACGAGGTGCGCCAGGTCTACATCCACGGCGCGGAGCGCGCGGATACCTACGTGGACATCGCGGAGACGCTCGACGTGAAGGTGGCCGCGCTGCGCGCCCACAAGAGCCAGATGGGCGAGTGGGATCCCTCCGAGATGATCACCCAGTGGGCCGCCGAGCAGGGCCGACGCCGGAAGCTGAAGGCAGCGGAATCCTACCGCCGCATGATCCTGCAGGACCCGTGAGCCGGCAGCCCGCTCGGGCCGCCGCGCTCTCGTTCCGCGCATCGCCCGAGATTGAATGAACCGGCGCACCTTCATCGCGACTGCCGCTGCCATCCTCGCCGCGCCGGGCGCCGCGGAGGCGCAGCCGGCGGGGAAGGTGTTCCGGATCGGCGCGCTGGGAGTCGGGGTGTCCGAGCTCTTGACGCAGGGCCTGCGCGAAGCGGGGTACGTCGAAGGGCAGAACCTCGCTATCGAGTGGCGCGATCCGGAGGGGAAGCCGGAGCGGTACGATGAGCTCGCGGCCGGGCTCGCGCGCCTCAAGGTCGACGTGATCGTCGCGTCCAACCCGGCGGGCACCTTTGCCGCCAAGAGGGCGACCGCGTCGATCCCGATCGTCATGGTGAACACGCCTGATCCGGTTCAGCTGGGCCTTGTCGCCAGCCTCGGACGACCGGGCGGAAACATCACCGGGACCACCACCCTGAGCGCAGACCTGAGCGTCAAACAGATCGAGCTCCTCAAGGAGGCGGTCCCTCGGGCGCTGCGAATCGCGGTCTTGTGGAATCCCGATAATCCGTGGCACCCGCTCGCCATGAAGGGCGCCGAGACGGCCGCCCGATCGTTAGCGGTAGGAGGCCTTCAATCCGTGGCGCTGCGACGTCCCGAGGACCTGGAGAACGCGTTCGCGACGATAGCCAAGGAACGGGCCGGGGCCGTCCTGGTCCTGTCCGACCCGGTGACGTTTTTTCAACGAGCCCGTCTGGCCGATCTCGCGGCCAAGGGCCGTCTGCCCACCATGCACGGCGTGAGGGGATACGTGGACGCCGGGGGTCTCATGTCCTACTGGGCTCATCAGGAGGATCTCTACCGGCGCGTCGGGAGCTACGTCGATCGAATTCTCAAGGGCGCCAGGCCCGGCGACCTGCCCATCGAGCAACCGAGCCGGTTCGAGCTCGTCATCAACCTCAAGACCGCGAAGGGGCTCGGCCTGACGATCGCGCCGTCGCTGCTGCGACGGGCGGATGAGCTAATTCAATGACGCGGCGGCCAACCCTGAGCCCGACGGAACTCGACTCCACGCCCCTATCCGAAGGTAGAACCTACCCGGAAATTCTTGGCGACCTCCTGGTTAAGAAGAGACAGGCGAGCGCTCAAACCCTTGCGGCGAAAGACAATCCGCCTGGCACGAGGTGTGCTAATCCCCCGGCATGGAAGCCCAACAGGATCTTCATCGGAGCGGCATCAACGCACCCTGTGAGGTCTGCGATGAAACCATCCCGAAAACGGTGATGGAGCTGGAGATGGAGTTGCGGCTACTCATCCTGGGGAAATACGAGCCAATCCTGCCGGGTGAGTTGCAGGCGGATCAAGAGGACTAGGTCACCCGATCAAGGGTGCCCGATGTTGCCTCTCGGCGCAGTCTAGCTAGTAGTTCGCGTCTGTAGATTCGCGCGCTTGTCCGCCCTCGGCTTGCACGAAATTCTTCCGGTGGAAGTAGTTCGCGTTGTAGAACTCGAGCACGAGGTCGCCGTAGACCGCGGGGGGGTAGCGCGGCGGATCGTCCGGCCCGGTGCAGCTCGGCAGGCACTCGATGCTCGTGGCGATGTTGGGGCTGTAGAAGAACGCGATCGAGTAGCGGTCGGTCCCGGACTCGTTCAGCACCGCGTGCGGCGTCGAGAGGAAGCGGTCGTTGGACCACCGCTTCATCATGTTGCCCAGGTTGACCAGGAACGTGCCCGGGATCAGCGGGGGCGCCAGCCACTCCCCGGACGGCAGCCGCACCGCCAGCCCCGGCACCTCGGTGCGCGCGAGGATCGTGATGAACGAGTTGTCGGTGTGCGGGCCCTGCCCGAACTGCTCGTCGTCGGCGATGTCCTGCGGCGGGTAGTGCAGGAAGCGCAGGTTGATGTGCGCCTCGTCGGCGAAGAACGAGGCGAAGTGCTCCGCGGGCATCCCGAGCGCCCGGGCCAGCACCGGCAGCATGCGCTCGCCGACTCCCTCGAGGGTCTTGAAGTAGGTCACCATCGCGGCCCGCATGCGCTCGTGCCCCTCGGGCCACTGGTTGCGGCCGCGCAGCGGCACGCCTGCCACCACGTCGGGATGGTCGGCGGCGCGATCGTGGCTGATGAAGAAGCTCTCGTTGTAGTTGGGACGGGTGGCCTTGTGGATCGTCGAGGCCCCCTGGATGGATTGGTTCACCGGCAGGTAGCCGATGTTGTTCTCGTTGAGCTTGAGCCGCTGCTTCTCCGCATCGGGGATCGCGTGCAGCTCGCGCGAGGCCGCGAAGGCCGCGTCCACCACCGCGTCCGGGACCCCGTGGCCGGCCAGATAGAAGAAGCCGACGGACTCGCTGGCGTGCTTGACCTGGCGCGCGACGGCCTCGAGACCACCCGGGGTTCCAGCGAAGGCCGGCGAGAAGTCGATGACCGGGATGTCGCGCGTGGCCTCCTCGACGTTCTTCACCGCCAGGGACTTGAGGATGTTCATGACCGGGTCTCCCTCCGACCCGGATCGTAGCGCACCCCCGCGCGAAACCGCAAATGACGCCGGCGGGGCCGCATAACCGCCCCGCCGGCGAGCTAACTAGAGCAACACGATCAGCAGGCCGGAAGCGAGCTGAGATTGGCCTGGATCTTGTCCCCGACCTTCAGATCCTTGAGCGTCTCCTTCGAGACCTGGAACTCGTGCGTCTTGCCGTCGGCCGCCGCCACCGCGACCTTGCCGCCCGCAGAGTCCACCCGCACCACGCGCCCCTCCACCTTCTGAGGCGCCGCCGCCTTCTGCTGATCGCACGCGGGCTTGCTCTGCGCGCCCGCGAACCCCGCGCAGAGCGGGATCGCGACCATCATACCCACTGCCAATGCCTTGTACGGCTTCATGAGCTCCTCCGGCTAGTCCTTGGTGATGTCGTAGATGGCGCCGGCGGCGGCGCCCACACCCGTCCCGATCAGCGCGCCCTTGCCGGCCCCATAACCGGTTCCGGCTCCCACCGCAGCGCCCGCACCGGCGCCGACCGCGGCGCCGCCCAGCGTTCCACATGCCGTCGTGGCAATCGTGACCAGCGAAAGGCCGATCACGGCAGATGCGATCCTGGTCTTCACGGATTTCGTCGTCATGGTTGACCTCCTGCACATCTCCTCTTCAACCCGCATGCCATCGTGGGTCGAGGACGACGCCGCGTGTAAACCCCGACAACTGGGGAGGTGGACCTTCGTGATTCGCGCGGCCGGAGAAAAAGGTACACTCCCGGCGGCGTAAGATTTACCCGAGGACGGAGAACGAACCCATGGGACAGCTCGACGGGAAGGTGGCGCTCATCACCGGCGCCAGCAAGGGCATCGGTCGCGTGATGAGCCGCCTGTTCGCGAAGGAAGGCGCCGCGGTGGTCTGCGCGGCTCGCAGCCGCGACCTGGTGGAGGAAACCGCCGCGCTGATCCAGGGCGACGGCGGCCGCGCGGTGGCGGTGACCGGCGACGCGGCCACGGAAGGCGACGTGAAGAAAATGGTCGCGGCGGGCGTCAAAGCGTTTGGCAAGCTCGACGTCCTCGTGAACAACGCGGGCGACGGCGGGCCGACCAAGCGCGTGCAGGAGTACACGACCGACGACTGGTTCTACACGATCAACTCCTGCCTCACCAGCTCCTACATGTGCACGCGCTTCGCGGTGCCGGAGATGATCCGGGCGGGCGGCGGGGTGATCATCAACGTCTCGTCCACCGCGGGTCGGCGCGGGCTCCCATTCCGCATCGGCTACTGCTCGGCCAAGGCGGGGCAGGTCGGCATGACCTACGGCCTCGCGCTCGAGCTCTCCCCGCTCAACATCCGGGTCAACGCGATCGCCCCGGGCGCCGTCGAGGGCGATCGCATCGACCGCGTCATCGCCGGGCAGGCCGAGGTGCGCGGGGTGGCGGTCGAGGACATGCGCCGGAGCTTCGTCGAGCGCGCGCCGCTCAAGCGCATGACCACCGCGGACGACATCGCCACCCTCGCGGTCTACCTCTGCAGCGACGCGGCCAAGAACCTCTCCGGCCAGTGCATCGCGGTCACCGCGGGCGAGCCCGCGGTCTGAGCGGCGCGCCGCCCCCTTCGTTGACACCTTCCCCGCCCGCGCGTAGAGTCTCAGCGGTCTCGTCATCACCCCGTCGCGAGAGAGGAGCCTCATGGACGCCGATCGCCCGCTGCCCACGCCGATGACCCCGGAAGCCAAGCCGTTCTGGGACGGCTGCCACGCCGGGAAGCTCATGCTCCCCCGCTGCGAGGAGTGCGCGCACGTCTTCTTCTACCCGCGCATCCTGTGCCCACGCTGCCACTCGCGGCGCGTCGGCTGGATGCAGGCGAGCGGCCGGGGGAAGCTCCACTCGTTCGAGATCGCCCACCAGGCCTTCCAGAAGGCGTGGAAGATCAAGCCGCCCTACGTCCTCGCCATGATCGAGCTGGAAGAGGGGCCCCGCATGATGTCGAACCTGATCAACATCGAGCCCTCTCCGAAGGCGATCAAGTGCGACATGCCGGTGGAGGTGGTCTTCACCAAGGTGAGCGACGACGTGACCCTGCCGCTGTTCCAGCCGAGGCGGTGAGCGCCATGGCCACGGTTTCCGAGCGCCAGCGGGAGCTGCGCAACGTCGCCTGCATCGTGGGCGTGGACGAGAGCGATCAGATCGGCACCCTGCCGAACACGAGCCAGCTCTCCCTGCACCTGGAAGCGATCTCCAACGCGGTCCGCGACGCGGGCCTCAAGGTCAAGGACGTCGACGGCATCTTCACCGCGGGCCAGCACTCGCCCGCCACCCTCGGCGAGGCGCTGGGCGTCAAGCCGCGCTACGTGGACGGGACGACGGTCGGGGGCTGCTCGTTCATCATCATGGTGGGCCACGCGGTGGCCGCGCTCCAGCACGGCCTCTGCGAGGTGGCCGTCGTCTCTCATGGAGAATCCGGCCGCTCGGGCACCGGGGTCACCCGCAGCCGCGACACCGCCCTCAGCGGGCAGTTCGAGTTCCCCTACGGCTTCGGCGGCGCCACCAGCTACTTCGGCATGATCACCACGCGCCACATGCACGAGCACGGCACCACGCTCGAGCAGTGGGCGCAGGTCGCGGTGTCCACCCGGAAGTGGGCCGCCCTCAACCCGAAGGCGCGCTTCCGCGATCCGATCACGGTGGCCGACGTGCTGAGCTCGCGCCCGGTCTCCTACCCGTTCAACCTGCTCAACATCTGCCTCGTCACCGACGCGGGCGGCGCGGTGGTGCTCACGCGCGCGGATCGGGCCAAGGACTGCGCCAAGCCGCCGGTCTACGTGCGCGGCTTCGGCGAGGCCACCGAGCACGTGATGGTGACCCAGATGGACAGCCTCTCGATCAGCGCGGCCACGCGGCTGGCCGGCGAGCGCGCCTTCTCGATGGCCGGCGTGTCCAACAAGGACTTCAACCACGTCATGCTCTACGACGCCTTCACGTCGGGGCCGCCGATCATGCTGGAGTCGCTCGGCATGGCCAAGCCGGGCGAGGGCGTGCAGTTCTTCTCGGAGGGGCGCTCGACCCCGGGCGGCACGCTGCCGATCAACACCAACGGCGGCGGGCTCTCCTACACCCACTCCGGCATGTACGGCATCTTCCCGATCATCGAGGCCACCCGCCAGCTCCGCGGCGAGTGCGGCGCGCGCCAGGTGCCCGGCGCGAGCTGCTCGCTCGTCAACGGCATGGGCGGCATGCTCTCCGCCGCCGGCACGCTGGTGCTCGCCAACCGGACCTGATCCTGTGCCCAATGCAGCCGCCGGGGGCCGAGAAAGGTCCAGCTGCGAGGCGGCGCCCGAAGACCGCACGCGAGGCGTACTCCCTGTACGTTGAGCGTGCGGTCGAGGGCGCCGCACTCCCGCAGATGGGGCCTTTATCGGCCCCCGGCTACTCGATCGGGACGAAGATGCAGTGGCGCAGCTTGCCGTCCAGAGCTTTCGACAGGTGACCCTTGCCCCAGGTGTCCTCGACCAGGATCACCTCGCCGGCGCCGATCTTGCGCGACTGGCCGTCGCTCGCGGTGATCTGCACGCCCGCGTCGAGGTTGATGATGTACTGCCGCCGCGGCGCCGGGTGCCAGTCGAGATCGTAGTCGGGCGCAACTTCCCGGAATATGATCCCGGTCGCTGGGAGCCGCGCCGAGAGCTTTCCGGCGCGACCGGTCTCGATGTACGGGATCTCCATGTCCTCGAAGTGCGACTCGCCCTGCTTGTCCACGAAGAGATGATGGATTTTCATGACGCTCCTCGACGCGTGAAGGTTGACGGCTCGGGCCCCGAAGGTAGCACATGAAGCCGGCCCGGTTCCGCTACGCGCGCGCGGAGAGCCTCGGCGAGGCGCTCGCGCTCCTCGCAGAGGCGCCCGCCGACACCAAGCTCCTCGCGGGCGGCCAGAGCCTGGTCCCGATGCTGAACATGCGCCTCGTGCGGCCCGCGGTGCTGCTGGACGTCAACCGCGTGAGCGAGCTGACCGGCATCACGCCCACCGCGGACGGCGGGCTCCGCCTCGGCGCCCTCACGCGCCACGCCGAGCTCGCGGCCTCGCCGGCCGTGATCGAGCGCGCGCCCCTCCTCGCCGAGGCCGCGCGCCACGTGGGCCACGCCGCGATCCGCAACCAGGGCACCCTCGGCGGCAGCCTCGCGCACGCCGATCCGGCCGCGGAGCTGCCCGCGACGCTCCTGGCGCTCGACGCGCGCGTCCGGATCACGGGCCCACGCGGCCCGCGCGAGATCGCGGCGGACGCGTTCTTCCGTGGGCTGCTCACCACCGCGCTCGAGGCCGACGAGATCCTGACCGCGATCGACGTCCCGGTGCAGCCGCCGGGGTGGGGGTTCGTGGAGATCGCGCGGCGGCCCGGGGACTTTGCGCTGGCCGGGGTCGTGGCCGTCCTGCGCGACCGCCGTCCCCTCACCCTGCCCTCTCCCCCTCGCGGGGGAGAGGGGGAGGTGCGGCTGGTGGGGTTCGGCGTCGGGGATCGGCCGGTCCGGCTCAGCGGCGCGGAACGGCTGCTGGCCGGCGCGCCCCTCGACGCCGCCCGCGCGGCCCGCGCCGGCGCCGCGGCGGGCGCCGACTGCGATCCGCCGAGCGACGTCCACGGCTCGGCGGACTATCGCCGGCATCTGGCCGCCGTGCTCACCGAGCGGGCCCTGCTCCAGGCCGCCGCGCGCCTTCCGGGACGAGCGCGATGACCGCGCCGGGAGAGCGCATCGCGGTGCGCTTCACCGTCAACGGCCGCCCGGTGGAGCAGGTGGTCGAGGCGCGCCGCTCGCTGGCCGACTTCCTCCGGGAGGATCTCGGCCTCACCGGCACCCACGTGGGCTGCGAGCACGGCGTCTGCGGCGCCTGCACGGTGCTGGTGGACGGCCGGAGCGCGCGGAGCTGCCTGCTCTTCGCGGCGCAGCTCGACGGCCGCGCGGTGACCACGATCGAAGGCCTCACGCCGCCCGACGGCCTGAGCCCGCTCCAGGAGTCCTTCCGCGTCTGCCACGCCATGCAGTGCGGCTTCTGCACGCCGGGCATGATCGTGACCACCACCGAGCTGCTGGCCCGGGAGCCCGCGCCCTCGACCGAGGCCCTCCGCGAGGCGATCTCCGGCAACCTCTGCATGTGCACCGGCTACGTCAACATCGTGCGCGCGGTCGAGCAGGCGGTCGCCGCGCGCGCGGCGGGAACGCGCGCGTGAGCCACGAGACGGCGCCGGGCGCGGGCTGGGTCGGGCGGCCGCTGCCGCTCAAGGAGGACGCGCGCCTCGTCGCCGGGCGCGGCCGCTTCGTGGACGATCTCGGCCGCGCGCGGATGCTCCACGCGGCCATGCTGCGCAGCCCGCACGCCCACGCGCGCATCGTCGCGATCGACACGCGCGAGGCGGAGGCGATGCCCGGCGTCTTCGCGGTCCTGACCGGCGCCGAGGCGGCCGCGCGCTCCGGCCCCATCCGTCCGCTCATCCCCACCACCGCGGCGGTGCCCGACTCACTGCCTGGCGGTCGATCGCGCGCGCTACGCGGGCGAGCCGGTGGCCGCGGTGGCTGCGGTCGACCGCGCGACCGCGGAGGACGCGCTCGAGCGGATCCGCGTCGAGTACGAGCCGCTGCCGGCGGTGGTGGATCCCGAAGCCGCCATCGCGCCCGGCGCGCCGCTCCTCTACCCGCAGCTCGGCACCAACGTGATCTGGCACGACACGCTCACCTACGGCCCGGTCGACGAGGCGATGGCGCGCGCGGACGGCGTGCTGCGCGAGCGATTCACGATCCAGCGCTACGCCTCGACCCCGCTCGAGACCTTCGGCTGCATCGCGGAGTACGACGCGGGCACCGACGGGTACGAGTTCTGGACCAACGACCAGCGTCCGGGCCTCACCATCTCGGTGCTGGCCGCCTCGCTCGGCGTGCCGCAGGCGCGGGTCCGGCTCGCCTGCCCCGACATCGGCGGCGGCTTCGGCAACAAGCGCCGCCCCGCCTACCTGCTGATCTGCGCGCTGCTCGCGCGCGCGACCGGCCGCCCCGTGAAGTGGATCGAGGACCGGATCGAGAACCTCACCGCGCTGATGCACGCGTGCAACGGGATCATGGACGTGGAGCTGGGCTACCGGGACGACGGCACCGTGCTGGCCCTCGCGGTGCGCGACGTCGCGGACGAGGGCAAGAACCTCATCACCCCGACCCAGCACAACCTGATCAAGCTCGGCAACATCGTCAACGGCTACCGGATCCCCGCGGTGCGCTACGAGGCCTGGTCGGTGCTGACCAACAAGTGCCCGAGCGGGGCCAATCGCGGCATCGGCAAGCCGTTCATGTGCTTCGCGATCGAGCGCGCGATGGCGCTGCTGGCGCGGCGCCTCGGCCTGGACCCGGCCGAGCTGCGGCAGCGCAACTACGTGACCGCCGAGCAGATGCCCTACACGACACCGCCGGGCGCCCGATACGACAGCGGCGACTACCCCGCGACCTTGCGGCGCGCGGTCGAGCGGTTCGACTACCCGCGGCGCCGGGCCGAGCAGGCGGCCGCGCGCGGCGAGGGCCGGCTGCTCGGTATCGGCATCGCCACCTCGGTAGAGCCGGCCGGCACCAACCTCGCCTCCTACGAGATCGTCACCGGCCGGCGCGCCGCGTCGGGCTCGGCGGAGGCGGCGATGGTGCGCGTGGAGCCCGACGGCCAGGTGCGGGTATCCCTGGGCGATCCGCCGAGCGGCCAGGGCTACGAGACGGTCCTCGCCCAGATCGTGGCCGACGAGCTCGGCCTCGCCCCCGACGCGATCACGGTGGCCCGCGGCTTCGACTCGGCGACCACGCCCTGGCTCTACCTCTCCGGCAACTACTCCAACAAGTTCTCGGTCACCGACGTGGGCGCGGTGGTGGGCGCGGCCGCGCGCGTGCGGGCCAAGCTGCTGCGCATCGCCGCGCACCGCCTGGAGGCCGCGGTCGCCGATCTCGAGCTGGGGGGCGGCGCGGTCGCGGTGCGCGGCGCGCCGGACCGGCGGCTCGGCTTCGCGGAGCTGGCGCGCACCGCCTACGCCGACGTGCTCGGGCTGCCGCCCGGCGAGGAGCCGGGGCTCGAGGCCCGCCACGCGCATCAGAACCCGCTCGCGCAGCCGATCGATGGCGAGCGCCGCGTGCGCTCCCAGCTCGTCTTCTCCAACGCGGCGCACTGCTGCCTCGTCGAGGTGGATCCGCGCACCGGGCTCGTCAAGATCCTCGACTACCTGGTGGTGCACGACTGCGGCCGCGAGCTCAACCCGCTGATCGTCGAGGGCATGGTGCACGGCGCGACCGCGCACGGCATCGGCGCCGCGCTGCTCGAGGAGTTTCGCTACGACGCGCAGGGACAGCTCCTCACCTCGACGTTCATGGACTATCTCAAGCCCACCGCGGTGGACGTGCCGCTCATCGACGTGGACCGGCTCGAGCATCCCTCGCCGGTCACCCCGCTCGGCGCCAAGGGCGTGGGCGAGGGCGGCGCGATCCCGGGCCCCGCCGCGGTCGCGAACGCGGTGGAGGACGCGCTCGCGCACCTGGGCGTGGTGGTCCGCTCGCTGCCGATCACGCCGGAGCAAGTCTGGCGCTGGCTCAAGTGAGCGAGACCGCTCCCGCGCCGACGGCGCCGACGGGGCGCTGGCGCCTGCTGACGATCCTCACCGTGTCCTATGGCGCGGGTGCCTTCGGCATGCTCGGCATCTCGCCGCTGTCGCCGAGCCTCGTGGAGGGGCTCGGGCTCACCCGATTCCAGGTCGCCTTCCTGGTCCCGTCCATCTATCTCTCCGGGCTCGTCTTCTCGCTGCCCGGGGGCCGCCTCGCCGATCGCCTCGGGGTGCGCCCGTCGTTCCTGGGCGGCCTCGCGGTGGCCGCGGTCGGATTGCTCGCGGCCGCGCTCGCGCCCGGCTTCCTCGCCTTCCTCTTCTGTCTGTTCGTGGCGGGCAGCGGGTGGAGCGTCGTCAACCCGGCGCTGGGCAAGGCCATCATGGACGTCTTCCCGGTGAGCGAGCGCGGCATCGCGATGGGCGTCAAGCAGATGGGGCTCACGCTGGGCGGTCTGGTCGCGGCCCTCGCCCTGCCCGCGATCGCGGCCACGCTGGGATGGCGCTACGCGGTCGGCGCGTGCTCGGTGATCGTGGCGGTGCCGGTCGCGCTCGGCTGGCGGCCGCTCGCCGCCTTCAACGCGGGCGCGCGGGGCGCGGCCACCATCGCCGGGCCGGGCGACGCGGTGTCGAGCTGGTGGTGGGCGCGGCGACCCGCGCTGGTCATCTTCTTCGCCACCGGGCTGGGGCTCGGCATGGTCCAGGGCGCGGTGCTGAGCTACCTGCCCCTCTTCACGATCCAGGCGCTCGGCTTCGACAAGATCGGCGCCGGCCTGCTCGTGGCCGCCTCGCAGGCCGGCGGCGCGGTCTCGCGCCTCGTGCTGGGCGCGGCGAGCGATCGGTGGGCCGCCGGGCGGCGCTCGCTCTGGCTCGCGTTCACCGGCGCGGTGGGCGCGGTCATCTTCGCGGTCTACGCGATCTGGCCCGCCTCCTCGGCCGGCCTGGCGGGCGCGCTCGCCTTCGCCACCGGGGTCGGCGCCTACGGCTGGGTCGGCATCTTCTTCGTGATCAGCGTGGAGGCCGGCGGCCGGAGCCAGGCCGGACTCCTGAGCGGCGTGGCCTTCGCCGCCATCGTGCTGGGGCTCCTGGTCGGCCCGCCCGTCTTCGGCCTTCTCCTCGAGGGCTTCGACTCCTACGCGGTCGCCTGGGCGGTCTTCGCCGTCCTCTCCGGCCTCGTCGCGATCGTCTCCCTCCTGGCGGGCCCCGCCATCGACCGCGAATCTGGGGTCAGGTCTTGAAATACGACATCGCGCTGCGTCGAAATGTCGGAATGTAAGACCTGACCCCGCCGCGAAATGTCGTATTTCAAGACCTGACCCCGTGGGCTATCATGCGGGGCACGTCACGCGGGGGGAGCGCTCACCATGGGCTACGAGCAGATCCTGTACGAGGTGAAGGACCGCGTCGCCACCGTCACCCTGAACCGGCCCGACAAGCTGAACGCATGGACCGCGGTGATGGGGCGCGAGGTGCGGCAGGCCATGGACGAGGCGGCGCGCGACGAGGCGGTGCGCGTGATCGTGCTGACCGGCGCCGGCCGCGGGTTCTGCGCGGGCGCGGACATGCAGCTGCTCTCCGGGATCGTGGGCACGGGTCGGCAGGAGCCCGGCGAAGCCGCGGCCGCGCGTGAATCCGCCGGCGACCCGGCGGTGCGCCCGGACTTCCGCGGCCCCTACGCCTACTTCCCGACGGTGCCCAAGCCGATCATCGCGGCGCTGAACGGGGCGACCGCCGGGCTCGGCCTCGTGGTCTCGCTCTACTGCGATCTGCGCATCGCGGCCGACACCGCGGTCTTCACCACCGCGTTCTCGCGCCGCGGCCTCATCGCCGAGCACGGGGTGAGCTGGATGCTGCCCCGCCTGGTGGGCCTGCAGCACGGCCTCGACCTGCTGCTCTCCGCGCGCAAGATCACCGCGGCGGAGGCGCTCGCGATGGGCCTCGTCTCCCAGGTGAAGCCGGCCGTCACCCTCCAGGAGGACGTGCGGGCCTTCGCGCGCGAGCTGGCCGACCTGGTGTCGCCCCGCTCGCTCCGGGTCATGAAGCGCCAGATCTGGGAGGCGCAGTTCCAGAGCCTGGCGGAAGCCACCGCGGTGGGCGAGGAAGAGATGCGGAAGAGCTTCACCAGCGAGGACTTCAAGGAGGGCGTGGCCCACTTCGTGGAAAAGCGCGCGCCCCGCTTCACCGGGCGCTAGCCGATGGCCCGCCTCGAGGTCCTGCCGCCCGACGCGATCGCCGATCCCGAGCTGCGCCGCATGGCGGAGGCCTCCGGCGACGAGATGTACGGGATCTACGGCCACTGCCCCGAGCTCTTCGCGGCCTTCCTGCGCTTCTACCGGCCCACGAAGTACGGCGGGCGGCTTCCCTTCGCGCTGAAGGAGCTGGTGCGGCTCAAGATCGCCGGGCTCAACGAATGCGCGCGCTGAGCGACCGCGCGCGAGCCCTCGGAGAGGGCGCCGGGACTGTACCGCGAGCTGCTGCCGAAGCTCCGCGGGGAGACGGAGCCGACCGAGCGAGAGCGGGCCGCGCTGGATTTCGCTCAGAAGCTCGCCGCGAACCACACCGCGATCGACGACACGTTCATGAAGGAGATGCGCACGCATTTCACCGACGGCGAGCTGGTGGAGCTGGGGCTGATCACCGGCGCCTTCATCATGCTCGGGCGGCTTCACCGGACCTTCGGCGTGGCGCCGATGGGTCCCCGCAGCCACGCGGTCCTCGAAGGGGGGTACGACGCATGACGGCCATCCGGAGATCTCTGCTGGCAGCTCTCGCCTTGACGGTCGCGCTCGGCCTGGGCACCGCCGGGGCCGCCGCGGCCTTCGACGGCGAGAAGGCGCTCCACGAGGCGGCCAAGAAGGAGAAGGAGTTCACCTGGTACACCGCGCACTACAACTCGGAGACCGCGGCCGCACTCTGCCAGGGCTTCGAGAAGAAGTACCCCGGCGTGAAGTGCAACTACATCCGCACCACCGCCCAGGTGGCCTACCAGCGGCTCGCCCAGGACCAGAAGGCGGGCATCGCCCAGGCCTCCATGATCAGCTCCACCGACCAGAGCCACTACACCAAGATGAAGCAGGACGGGTGGCTCCAGCCCTACAAGCCCAAGAACCTGCCCGAGCTGGTGGACGCGTTCCGCTCATTCAACGATCCGGAGGACCTCTTCATCGCGACCGCGGCGGGCCTGGTGCTGATCACCTACAACACCAGCGTGGTCTCGGCCTCGGAGGCCCCCAAGAAGTGGACCGACCTCGCCGACCCCAAGTGGAAGAACAAGGTCTCGATCGGTCATCCCGGCTTCAGCGGCTACGTGGGCACCTGGGTCGTCCAGATGAAGAAGCTCTACGGCTGGGACTATTTCAAGAAGCTCGAGCTGAACAAGCCGCGCATCGGCCGCTCGATCAACGACACCGTGACGATGCTGAACGCGAAGGAGTCCATCGTGGCGGCGGGGCCGTCGGCGACCACGCTGGAGAGCAAGGCCAAGGGCAACCCGCTCGCGGTGGTCTATCCGGAAGACGGGGCGGTCCTGATGGTCTCGGCCTCCGGCATCCTCAAGAACGCCCCCGCCCCCAACGCGGCCAAGCTCTTCATGGAGTACCTGCTGGGCCGCGACGGCAACCAGGTGATGGTGGAGCAGCACCAGGACCCGGTGAACAAGAACGTGAAGCCGATGGCGGGCGGCAAGTCGATCGCGGAGATCAAGACGATCCGGCCGACCCCCGTCGAGATCGAGAAGGGCATCCCCGAGGTCAAGGAGCTCTTCCGCGAGACCTTTGGCATCTGACCGGTCCTTCGACAGGTCGCTCGTCGTCTGGCTGCTGCTGATCGCGCTGCTGCTGCTGCTCGTGGTCAACCCGCTCGCCCGCCTCCTGTGGGCGAGCTTCGAGCATCCGGAGACCGGCGCCTTCACGCTCCAGAACTACGCGGCGGCCTACGGGCGCTGGCGCAACATCGAAGCCCTGATCAACTCGCTCGTCGTCGGCCTGGCCGCGGCGACGCTCTGCCTCGTCTTCGGGGTGCCCATGGCGTGGGCGGTGTCCCGCACCGACATGCCCGGCAAGGGCCTGGTGTGGGCCGCGGTGCTCGGTACGTTCATCATGCCGAACTACCTGGGCGCGGTGGCGTGGATCCTCATGGCCGGGCCCAACGCGGGCTGGCTCAACCGCATCTACACCGGGCTCACCGGGGCCGCGGCCGGCCCGTTCAACATCTACTCCATGTCCGGGCTCGTGCTCGTCATCGCCTGCTACTCCTTCCCCTACATGTTCGTGTTCACGCGCTCCGCCCTCGACCTGATCTCCTCGGAGATGGAGGACGCGGCGAGCACCCTCGGCGCCTCCGCGCTCCGCACCACGCTGCGGGTCACCCTGCCGCTCGCGCTGCCCGCGATCATGGGCGCCTTCATCGTGGAGTTCCTCGAGGCGATCGCGCTCTTCGGCACCCCCGCCCTCATCGCCCTCCCCGCGCGCTTCCAGGTCATGACCACGATGCTCTGGCAGATGTTCGAGTTCCCGCCGCGCCTGCAGGTGGCCGCGGCCTACGCGATGCCACTGCTCCTGATCACGGTCGGGCTGTTCTGGCTGCAGTACCGGATCATCGCCCGGAAGGGGTTCGTGGCCCTGACCGGCAAGGGCGGCGAGCGCCGGATGGTCCGACTCGGCCCGTGGCGGTGGGTGCTCCTCGGCTACTGCCTCTTCGTGACCTCGCTGTCGTTCTTCGTGCCGATGCTGGTGATCGTGCAGGCGGCCCTCGCGCGCGCGTGGGGCCGCGGCTTCGGCTGGGACAACGTCACCCTGCGCAATCTGCGCTTCGTGCTCTTCGATCAGACCGCCACCCGCGCGGCCACCGTGAACACCTTCGTCTATGCGGGCGCCGCCTCGATCATCGCGCTCGGCCTGGCACTCGCCATCGCCTACATCGTGGCCCGGCGCCTGGTGCCGTTCGGCCGCGCGCTGACCTACGTGGCGATGGCGCCCTTCGTCATCCCGGGCATCGTGCTCGCGATCGGCTTCTACGCGGCCTACACCACGAAGCCGCTGGTGCTCTACGGCACCGCGTGGATCCTGATCCTGGCCTTCGCGACCCGCTTCCTGCCCATCGCGTACACCAACAGCGACGCGGCGCTGCGCAGCATCAACCCGGAGCTGGAGGACGCCGCGCGCATCCTGGGCGGCAGCCGCCTGCTCGCCCTGCGCCGGGTGGTGGCGCCGCTGCTCAAGCGCGGGCTCGCGGGCGCCTTCATCCTGGTGTTCATCCCGGCCACCCGCGAGCTGTCCTCCGCGATCTTCCTCTACACCACCGGCACCCAGGTGCTCTCGGTGCTGCTCTTCGACAAGAGCGACGAGGGCAACTTCGAGATCCTCTCCTCGATGGGCCTGATCCTCGTCGTGGTCACGGTGGCGCTCGTGCTGGTGGGCTTCCGCCTGGTCGGCCGGGACTTCCTGCTGCGGAGGACCGCCACGTGAGCCGTCTCGTCCTCACCGACGTGAGCCGCCGCTTCGGCAGCGTGACCGCGGTGGATCGCTTCAGCCTGACGCTGCCGCCCGGCGAGTTCGTCTCGCTCCTGGGGCCGTCGGGCTGCGGCAAGACCACCACGCTGCGGATGATCGCGGGCTTCCTCGATCCGAGCGCGGGCACCATCGCGATGGACGGGCGCACCATCTCCTCGCCGAGCTCCTCGCTGCCGCCCGAGAAGCGCAACATGTCCATGATCTTCCAGAGCTACGCGATCTGGCCCAACATGACCGTCGCGGAGAACGTGGCCTTCGGGCTCGAGGTGCGGCGCCTGGGCAAGGCGGAGATCGCGGCCAAGGTGGCCAAGATCCTCGACGTGGTGCAGATGGGCCACCTGGGCGCGCGCTATCCGCAAGAGCTGTCGGGCGGCCAGCAGCAGCGCGTCGCGCTGGCCCGCGCCATCGTGGTCCAGCCGGCGGTGCTGCTGCTCGACGAGCCGCTGAGCAACCTCGACGCCAACCTGCGCGAGGAGATGCGCTACGAGATCCGCCGCCTCCACGACGAGTTCCACATCACCACGGTCTACGTGACGCACGACCAGGCGGAGGCGATGGTCACCTCGGACCGCATCGCGGTCATGAACCAGGGCCGGGTCGAGCAGGTGGACGCCCCGCGCGCCCTCTATGCGCGACCCCGCACGCGATTCGTGGCCGGCTTCATCGGGCGTACCAATCTGCTGGACGGGGAGGTCCGCGGCGAGGAGGTCGTCTTCGATCGCTTCGCGATCGCGCGGCGCGCCTTCGCGGAGCCGACCGCCCTCGCGGGTCGGGTGAGCTTCTCGCTGCGGCCGCAGTCCATCGTGCTGCACCGCCAGCCGCCGCCCGCGGCGCAGCGCGCGAGCGTCGTGCCGGGCCAGGTCACCCAGCGCGCCTACCTGGGCGAGCACTGGGACTACACGGTGCGCCCCGCGGAGAGCGCGCTCGCGCTGCGGGTGACCGCGCGCCCGCACGAGGTGTTCGAGGTGGACGAGAAGGTCTGGCTCGAGCTGGATCCGGGGCAGATGGCGGCCCTCGAACCCGAGTGAAGCTGCTCCTCCTCAACAAGCCCTACGGCGTGCTGTGCCAGTTCACCGACCCGGGGGGCCGGCCCACCCTCGCCCGCTACGTCTCGGTCGCCGGCGTCTACCCGGCCGGCCGCCTCGATCACGACAGCGAAGGGCTCGTGCTGCTCACCGACGACGGCGCCCTCCAGGCGCGCCTGGCCGAGCCGCGGCACGGTGTCGAGAAGACCTACTGGGCGCAGGTGGAGGGCGCGCCCGCCGAGGCCGCGATCGAGCAGCTCCGCGCCGGCGTGGTCCTCAAGGACGGGCGCACGCGGCCCGCGCGCGCCCGGCTCATCGCCGAGCCGCCCCGGCTCTGGCCGCGCGATCCGCCGATCCGGTATCGCGCGGCCATCCCCACCGCGTGGATCGAGATCGGGATCCGCGAGGGACGCAACCGGCAGGTGCGGCGCATGACCGCGGCGGTGGGGCACCCGACGCTGCGGCTGATCCGCGCGTCGATCGGGCCATACGCGCTGGGTCCGCTGCCGCCGGGGCAGTGGCGGGCGGAGGAGCCGGTGCGGCTGCGGTAGCGGTGGGAGGTGGGAACCACCCCTCACCCTGCCCTCTCCCCTGAGGGGAGAGGGTGTTCGACTCCCCTCTCCCTTTCAGGGAGAGGGTTGGGGTGAGGGTCCCTAGAAGATGGCGTAGCCGCCGTCGATGACGAAGGTGTCGCCGGTGTGGTAGCTGCTCGCGTCGCTCGCCAGGTAGACCGCGATGCCGCCGAAGTCGCTGCCGGTGCCCCAGCGTCGCACCGGGACCCGTGGGAGCACGCGCGTCTGGAAGGCCTCACCGTGGACGGCCTTCTCGGTCATCGGCGTGTCGATCCAGCCGGGCACGATGGCGTTGACGCGGATCTTGTGGCGCGCGAGGCCGACCGAGAGCGCGCGCATCACCGACAGCATCGCGCCCTTGCTGGCCGCGTAGTGGGCGCTGAGGGGCGAGCCCTCGAGCGCGGCGAGGCTCGCGGTGACCGCGAGCGAGCCGCCCGCGCCGCGCGCGGTCATGTGCCGGGCCGCCGCGCGCAGGGTGAAGAACGCGCCGTCGAGGTTCACCGCGAGCACCCGGTGCCACTCCTCGGTGGTCATCTCGGCGAAGCTCCTGGCGCCGCCGCGGCCGGAGACGCCCGCGTTGACGAAGCAGGCGTCCACCCCGCCGAGAGCGGACACCGTCTCCGCGAACGCGTGCTCCACCGCCGCCTCGTCGCTCACGTCGCAGCGGAGCGCGAGGGCCTTGGCCCCGGTCGCGTGCAGGCGGGCGAGCGCGTGCACGTTCTTGTCCTCGTTGGTGCCCCAGATGCAGACCGCGGCGCCCGCCTGCGCCATCGCCTCCGCCATGCCGAGGCCGATACCGCTGTTGCCGCCGGTGACGATCGCGGTCTTGCCGGTGAGGTCGAAGGCCTTGTACGCCATGTCAGAAACACCTTTCATCCCGGTGTCCCTCTCCCCTCAGGGGAGAGGGCAGGGAGAGGGGTGGTGGGGCAACCGAGCCCGCTCAGGGCCGCATGCGGTGAGTGAACGGCCCCACCTCGCGCAGGGGCGCGGCCAGCTCCGCGAACTCGCAGAGCAGCGGGCGGGTGGCACGCGGATCGATGATCTCCTCGATCCAGAAGGCCTCCGCCGAGCGGAAGGGCGAGCGGAGCTTCTGCAGCCGCTCCTCGATCTCGATCATCTTCGCGGCGCGATCGGGCGCGCCGTCGAGGTCGGCGCGGTAGGCCGCCTCGATGCCGCCCTCGAGCGGCAGCGAGCCCCAGCGCCCCGAGGGCCACGCGTAGCGCGGGCCGTAGCGCGCGCCCGGCTTGTGGGCCGCGCCCGCCACCCCGAACACGTTGCGGATGATGACCGCGCACCACGGAATCGTGGACTGCCAGATCGCGGACATCGCGCGCACGCCCTGCTTGATGGTCCCGGTCTGCTCCGCCTCGAGCCCGATCAGGAAGCCCGGGCAGTCCACCAGGTAGACCACCGGCAGGTGGAAGGTCTGCGCGAAGTCCACGAAGCGCTCCACCTTCTGGCAGGTGTCGGCGGTCCAGGCGCCCCCGTAGAAATAGGGATCGCTGGCCAGGACCGCCACCGGCCAGCCGTCGAGGCGCGCCAGCCCGGTGATGATGGCGCGGCCGTAGAGCGGCTGGATCTCGAAGAACGACCCGCGGTCCACCACCGCTTCCACGATCGCGCGCATCTTGTAGGGCTTACGGATGTCGCGCGGCACCGCATCCGAGAGCCACTCCTCGCGGCGCTCGCGGTCGTCGGTCTGCGGGCCGCGCGGCGGCAGCTCGTAGATGGAGGAGGGCAGATAGGACAGGAAGCGCCGCGCGACCGCGAAGGCTTCCTCCTCGGTATCCACCGCCTGGTCCACCGCGCCCGACTTGAGCTGGATCTGCCAGCCGCCGAGCTCGTTCTTGGTGAGCTTCTGGCCGAGCCGCTCGACCACCGGCGGGCCGGCCACGAAGAGCGCCGACTTGTCCTTCACCATCACCGAGAGATGCGCGGCCGCGAGGTGCGCGGCGCCGAGCCCGGCCACCGAGCCCAGGCCGAGCGCGACGCGCGGCACCGTGCCGATGCTGTTGACCACCCACTCCCAGCCGGCCACGCCGGGCACGTTGGCGCGCCCGGTGGTCTCGATGGTCTTCACCGAGCCGCCGCCGCCCGAGCCCTCGACGATGCGGATGAGCGGCAGGCGCAGCTCGTTGGCCATCTGCTCACACTGGTTGTGCTTGCCCTTGATGGTGGCGTCGGCGGAGCCGCCCCGCACCGTGAAGTCGTCGCCGCCCACCACCACCGGGCGCCCGTCGAGCCGCGCCCGGCCGAAGACGAAGTTGGACGGCGTCAGCTCCTTCAGGTCGTTCTTGGCGTCGTAGGAGGCCTTCCCGGCGATCTTGCCGATCTCGTGGAAGCTCTGCGGGTCGACGAGCCGGTCGATGCGCTCGCGGATCGTGTAGCGCCCGCCGTCGTGCTGCCGCTTGACCCGCTCCGGGCCGCCCAGGCCCTCGGCGAACTCCTCGCGGCGCTTCAGCTCGTCCATCTCGGACTTCCAGTTCATGGGGGACCTCCGCGGGGATGGTAGCAGGGAGCGCGGGGGATGCCTAGGCGGGGCCGAACACGAGCGAGATGCGATTCCGGTCGTCCGCCCGTCGGTATTCGAACTGCCGGGCCATGGCGGCGACGAGGAGCACCCCGAGCCCGCCCACCGGACGGTCCTGCACGTCCACGGCCGGATCGGGGCTCGCCACCGCCGCGAACGGATCGTGGGGCGGGCCGGTGTCCTCGTAGACGAGCGTGACGCGGCCGGGCGCCACGTCGCAGTCGAGCCGGACCGGCGCATCGCTGTCCGTCCCGTGCCCGTGCACCACCGTGTTGGTGAAGAGCTCCTCCACCAGGAGCGTGACCCGAAGGCACATCACCCGGTCGAGCCCGGCCGCCGCGCACACCTCGGCGAGAAACGCCTCGACCTGCGGCAGGGCGTCGCGGCGAGCCGGAAAGATCCGATGGTGTCGAGGGCCGCTCACTGGGCTATTGTAAGGGCCGCCAGAAGCGCGTCAACGCTCCGAAGAGCCATAAAGGAACGTCGTCGTGGGAGGGACATCACGTCATGCTGAATTCCCGTATCGCGCGGCTCACGCTGATCGCCTCCGTCGCGGTGGGCACGCTCGCCGTGCCGTTCCTGGCGGCCTCGCAGCCGGCTCAGAAGGTATTTCGCGTCGGTCACTTGTCGGCGGCCGGGCGCACGCCCGACGGCGCGCCGCCCCGCCCGCTTCGCGAGATGTTGCGAGGACTCGGCTATGTCGAGGGTCAGAACATCGTGTACGAGGCGCGCTTTGCGGAGGCCAAGGTCGAACGGCTTCCCGACATGGCGGCGGAGCTCGTACGCCTCAGGGTCGATGTCCTCGTGACGCAGGGAGGCGCGTCGACTGCGGCGGCGAAGCAGGCCACTTCGACCATTCCGATCGTCATGGCGCCTGCCTCGGGCGACGCCGTGGCCACCGGGATAATCGCGAGCCTTGCGCGCCCGGGCCAGAACATCACCGGCCTGACCGACGAGTCGGTCCAGCTCAGCGCCAAGCGGATGGAGCTCCTCAAGGAAGCGGTCCCGAAGGCGACCCGGATCGCGGTCTTCTGGAACACGAACGATCAGGGGATGACGCTGCGCTACCGGGAGATCGAGAAGGCGGCGCGCATCCTCCAGGTGGAGGTGCAGGCGCACGGCGTGCGCGAGCCGGATGATTTCGACGGAGCGTTCACCACAATGGCGCGGCAGCGGCCGGACGCCATGTTCCTGGTGGCGGATGCGCTCACGAACGTGAATCGTAAACGCTTCATCGAATTCGCAGCGACGCAGCGCATTCCCGCCATGTATGAAACCGACCTCCTCGTCCGTGAGGGCGGCCTGATGTCGTACGGGCCCAGCATCGAAGACAGCTTTCGTCAGGCCGCCGTATACGTCGATCGCATCCTCAAGGGGGTGAAGCCGGCCGACCTCCCGGCGCAGCAGCCGACGACGTATATCCTCGCCGTCAACCTCAAGACGGCGGCGACGCTGGGATTGACGATGCCACCCTCGCTGCTGGTCCGCGCTGACGAAGTGGTCCAGTAGGCGGAGAGGTCAGGCGCCGGAGGGCCGGCGCCTCCGGAAGACGAGCGCGACCAGGCCCAGCGCGACGCCGGGCAGGCCAACCACCCACGCGCCCGCGAGGGCCAGCAGGAGCCCGGCGCCGGCCACGAGGGGGACGCGTGCGCCGCGAACGGCCCCGACCCCGGCGAGCACGAACCCGAGCAGGGCCAGGACGCCGAAGGTGGTGACTGTGACGTCACCCACGCGGCTTGCCCGAGAGGTCCACGGCAACCTCGGTCGATTCGTCCGCCTGCCGCACGAGTACGACCGCCTGCGCCGCCGCGGGGATGACGAACTCGACCACACCCTCTGCCGCGCTCTGGGCCGGAACCAGCTTGTTGAGATTGCCGACCGGCACGCTCGGGATCCCGTCCACCTGCAGGCGGAAGGATTCATCCCAGAAGTTGGTCGGGAGCCGCTCTCCGTTCTCGTCACTCACCGGCGTGAGCCCGCTTGAGCTCCGCGATGTCGATCTTCTTCATCCGCAGCATCGCGGTCATGACTCGCTGAGATTTCGCCGCATCGGGATCCATGAGCAGCTCGACCAGCACGCGCGGGACGATCTGCCAGGAGACGCCGTACCGATCCTTGAGCCAGCCGCACTGCTGGGCGCCCGGATCCCCGCCCGCGGACAGCTTCGTCCAGAAGTGGTCGACCTCGGCTTGCGTCTCGCAATTGACCTGGAGCGAAAGGGCCTCGTTGAACTTGAAGACCGGCCCGCCGTTGAGCGCGGTGAACGTCTGTCCATCCAGCTCGAAGGCGACGGTCATCACGGATCCCGCCGGCCTTCCGTGGATCTCCTTGCCGGCTTCCCCGTACCGGGACACCGCCACGATCTTCGAGCTCTTGAAGATTCCGGTATAGAACGCCACCGCTTCCTCGGCCTGATCGTCGAACCACAGACAGGGGGTGATTCTCTGGCTGACCGGCATGGCAGTCCTCCCTTCGAGGGTCATTTTCGGCCGGACCGCACCGCCCTCACCAGCTAGTCGATCGAGTCATCTCCGGATCGACAGGCCGGGCGAACACCGCTCAGGCTCCGCCCACGCGGAAGCGGGCCGCCCCCTTCGCGCGAGCCTTCGCCGCCTCCGCCTCGCGATCGCGAGGCGGCGCGTTGGTGACGAGCGCATCGATCAGAGCCCGGGCCGCCCGCGTCACCTCGTCCACCGCCCGGTTGAACGCGGGCTCGTTGGCCCGGGACGGCTTCGAGAAGCCGCTCAGCTTCCGGACGAACTGCAGGGACGACGCGCGGATCTCCTCGTCCGTGGCCGGCGGCGTGAAGTTGTGCAACGTCTTGATGTTTCGGCACATGCGCGCCCCTCCTCACCTGTCAGGTTGATATCGGGCATCGACGTAGGCCCACGCACGCACTCCCGATCGGAGAACGACGGCCACGCGCTTGACCGCCGCCACCTCGTACGTGTCGGCATGCCGAAGCTCGTCCGGCGTGACCGCGAATACCGCCCCGGATATGACGTCGGAGGCGCGCCCGGTGAATGTGGCCATGGTGTGCTGCGCCTTTCCGCTGATCCCGATGACCGCTTCGTCCTCGATCTCGAGCGGCACCGCCTCGAACCTGAGCAAGGCATCGGGGGTACCCGCCATTCGCCGACCGAACGTCGCCATCTGCACCGCCTCGAGCTGCAGCGTGCCGTAGGAAAACAGAAGCTCAGGGTACACCTCGTTCACGCGCGTTTCCTCCTCGGCTGCGGGTCCAATCTTACACAGCCCGCGCGGGAGACCGCCCGGGACTTCCCCGCCGACGGGCTCGACGCTTTGCGCTATGATGAGGCGCTCTCGGCCGGATGCGGCCGGGCGCTCGATCCCGCGTAGTCGAAGGAGACGGTATGAATCGCATGACTCTCTCGCTGGTCGTGGTGATGGCGGCGGCGCTCGGGGCGGCGCCGGCGCTGGCGCAGGAGGCCGGGCACGTCAAGGTGGCCAAGGGCTCGGTGCAGATCGAGCGCGGCGGGCAGAAGATACCGGCCACGCTGGGCGCGATGGTTCAGGCCGGAGACGTGGTGGTGACCGGAGCCGATGGCTCGGTGGGGATCACCTTCCTCGACAACAGCCTGCTGTCCGCCGGGCCCAACAGCGTGCTGGCGATCGATCGATTCGCGTTCGACTCGACCACGCACCAGGGCTCCTTCGAGAGCTCGCTGCAGAAGGGCACGCTCGCCGTCGTGTCCGGCAAGCTCGCCAAGCAATCCCCGGACGCCATGAAGGTGAAGACACCCGCGGCGGTGCTGGGCGTGCGCGGCACCGAGTTCCTCGTCCGCACCGGCGACCCGAAGAACTGACGCGCGGCGCCCCCTTCATCGCTCTGTTGACGATGGCCAGCCGGGTCGCTCTCCTGGTGCTCGCGGTGCTCCTCCTGGTGGGCTGCGCCAAGCCCATGCGCGACGATCTCTACGTGCTCGTGCCGGACAAGGACGGCAAGACCGGCGCGCTCGGCGTGGAGAGCGGCGGGCAGCAGACCGTCCTCGACCAGCCCTATGCCTCCGCGCGCGTGACGGAGCCGGGCCGCGTGACGGCAGGCTCGACAACTGAGCAGGAGACCCGCAAGGCCTTCGGCGCCGCCCTGGACGCGCAGCCGCCGCGGCCGACCTCCTTCGTCCTCTACTTCCTCGAGGCCCGGGACGAGCTGACCCCGGACTCCCGGCTGCTCCTCAGCCGCATCGTGGACGAGATCGCCCGGCGGCCTGCGCCGGAGATCCTCGTCATCGGCCACACCGACCGGGTCGGTGCGGTGCCCTACAACGACACGCTCTCGCTCCGGCGCGCCGAGCGGGTGCGCGACGAGCTCGGGAAGGTCGGCATCGCGGCCGACCGCATTCGAGTGGCGGGGCGCGGGGAGCGCGAGCCGCTGGTGCCCACCGCAGACGAGGTGCCGGAGCCGCGGAACCGGCGCGTCGAGATCATCGTCCGGTAGGGCCGCCCCTCACCCTGCTGCCCCTCACCCTGCCGCCCCTCACCCTGCCCTCTCCCCATGGGGGAGAGGGAGAGTGCCGGTGTAGCGGATGATCAGGACCGCCATGTCGTCGTAGGGCTCGGCGCCGCCGGTGAAGGCGGCGAGGTCGCGGCGAATCGCCTCGCCCACCCCGGCTGCGGTCGCCGCCCGGCCCAGGCGGCCCAGCAGCGCGTGGAGCCGCGCCCGCCCGTAGAGCTGCCCATCGGGGCCTGCCGCCTCCGTGATCCCGTCGGTGAACAGGCACAGCGTGTCACCGGGCTCGAGCCGGCGGGTGGCCGGCTCGTAGGCATACCCGTCCACCGAGCAGAGCGGCGGGCCCCCGCCCTCGTCCAGGCTCAGGAGCGCGCGGGCGCCGTGCGGCAGCAGCAGCGGCGGCTCGTGGCCCGCGCGGCAGTACTCGAGCGCGCCGGTGCGGGCGTCCAGGATGCCGGCCAGGACCGTCACGAAGTAATCTTCCGTATTGTCGCGCGAGATCTCCGCGTTGGCCTCGCGCATCATGGCCGCCACCTGGCCGTGCCGACGCAGCGCGGTGCTCTTGTAGAGCGCCTTGCTGATCGCCATGAAGAGGCTGCCGGGCAGACCCTTGCCCGAGACGTCGCCGATCATGAAGAAGAGATGATCGCCATCTAGAAGGAAGAAGTCGTAGAGATCGCCGCCTACCTCACGCGCGGGCTCCAGCATCGCGAAGAGCTCGAAGCGCGTCTCCCCCGGAAAGGCGGCCGCGGGGGCCGGGAGCGTGCCCATCTGGATGCGGCGCGCGGCCTCCAGCTCGCCCGCCAGCCGCGCGGCCGCCTCACGCTGCAGCTCCACCTGGCGGCGCAGGGCGCGCCGCTGTGTCTGAGTCTCGGTGAGAGTGGCCACGAGCATCATGGCGAACAGGATGGCGAGCGCCACCGAAGGGGTGGCCGCATCCAGGAGGACGCCCATCTTCAGATAGAACAGGAGCCCGAGCCCCGCCATCGCCGCGACCAGGACGGCGAGGAGCCCCACCGACGCGCGGGCGGACAGCCGCGGCACCAGCACGATGAGGAGCAGCCCGCCGGCCAGCAGCCAGCCGATCTCGATCCACCGGACGAGCCGGGGACGCGAGAGCAGCGATCCCTCCACGACGTTCTCGAGAAACTGGGCGTGGACCTCCACTCCCGACATGTGCTCACCCACCGGCGTCGCCAGATGATCCGACAACCCGAGCGCGGTCACGCCGATCAGCACCAGGCGGCCCTGGAAGAGGCTCGGATCCGCCTGGGCCGCGAGCACGTCGGCCGCCGACACGAAGCGATCGGGATCGTGCCGCGTATAGTGGATCCACGCGCTGCCATCCGGGTCGCTGGGAGCAACGAAGGCGCCCACCGCCACCGTCTCGATGCCCGCGGCCGAGACACGCACCGAGACCGGCGACCCGCCTTCCCCCACCCGGAGCATCTCGAGACCGAGAGACGGAACCAGGCTGCCGGCCACATTGGCCAGCAGGGGAACCCGCCGCACCACCCCACGCTCCAGATCCACGCTGGTCAGGCCGTGGCCGGCCGCGGCGCGGTCGATCTCGTCCACGCTGTGCAGCGCGGCCTCGAAGCGACGGAGGAAGGGCGCGGGATCGCCGCCGATCGAGCGGACCGGCGCGTGACGGACCTCGGTCGTCGCCTCCGGCGGGCGGCCCTCGAGGCCGGCGATGCCGAGCACCACCGGTCGCCCGCGAATCGCCTCGGCCAGGACCGTGTCGTTGCCGCGCAACCGGGAGAGCCGCTGCGCGGTATCGGCGTCCATCCCGGCGACCATATCGGGCAGCCGGGCCGGCGAGAGGCGGTCGGGCTCCGGCATGAGGATGGCCAGGCCGATGGCGGCCGGCCGCGCGGCCGCGACCACTCCCACGATTCGCGCCAGCCAGGTTCGGGGCCACGGCCACTGCCCATACTGGCGCAGGCTTTCCTCGTCGATGGCGACGATGACCACCGGGGCCGTGCGCGGAACTCGCGGGTAGAAGCTCTGGTAGGTGTCGAAGGCGGCCGCGCGCAGCAAGCGGAGACCCGCCTGCTCGGGCAGCAGCACCGCGAGCAGGAGCGCGGCCAGGAGCAGCGCGCCGGCCGGCCGGCCCCGCCCGCCCAGGAGCGCGCGGGCCCACCGCCGCTCCGCCCAGTGCGATGAATCCGTCGCGCGCCGAAGGTCGGGCGGGTCGCTGCTCAGGCCGCTCTCCTCAGAGCGCGATCTCCAGGCCGTCGTAGGCGGCCCAGACCTCCACGCGGTGGTCGGTCCGCGTGATCTCCTCGAGCCGGCGCGTCTCGGCCAGCAGCCGCGCGATCCGCTCGTCGTCGAAGATCGGCTCGTGGTGATAGAGGCAGAGACGGCGGGCGCGCGCGAGCTGGCACATCTCCACGCCCACCACGTTGCTCGAGTGCCCCCAGTCCTCCTTGACCGAGATGGCGTCCGCGAGCGAGTACTGGGCGTCGAAGATCACCAGGTCGGCGTCACGGAAGAACTCCACGAACGCGGCCATCTCCACCGGATCGTCCTGCTTGTGCTCGGAGTCGGTGGAGTAGACGACCACCTTGCCGCGCTGCTCGATGCGGTAGCCGTAGGAATCGCCGCCGTGGTGCTGGCGCTTCGCCCGCACGCGGAGACCCGCGACGTCGTAGTTGCGCTCGGGCTCGAGGCGCACGAACTCGATGCGCGCTTCCATCCGAGAGAAATCCACCGGGAATGACGGCGCGGCATTCTGGCGGCGGAATGCCTCCTCCAGGGTGTCGTGGCAGCCGTAGATCGTCACGTGATTGCCCGGCAGGTACGCGGGCATGAAGAACGGGAAGCCCATGATGTGGTCCCAGTGGAGGTGGGACATGAAGACGTGGAACCGGTGCCCGGAGGGCCCGCGCGTGGCGAGGAGCGAGTTGCCGAAGGCCCGCGCGCCGCTCCCCAGATCGCAGAGGACGTAGTCGGAGCCGTCCGGCTCGATCTGCACGCAGGAGGAGTTGCCCCCGAAGGTGTGGGAGACCGAGAAGTCGAGCTCGGTCTCGACGAAGGCGCGCGCCTTGCCCGCGGTGTCGAGCCCGCGACCGGCCGCGGCCACCAGCGCGGTGACGAGCTTGCGCTGCACCTCCGCGGAGGTCATCGCGACCGGGATCGAGCCGCGCGTGCCCCAGAACCGGATGCGCACGCGGCCCTCAGGCCGACTCGAAGGCGGCCAGCGCGGCGGGCGAGAGCTTGGCCAGGGCGTCCCGCAGGGTGGGAAAGACCTCCAGGACCAGGTTGAAGCGGCTGATCTCGAAGATCTCGCGCACCACCGGCTGCAGACCCGTCACCGCGAGAGCCCCGCCCTGGGCCTTGGCTTGCTTGCTCGCGAGCATGAGCACGCGGAGCCCGACGCTGCTGATGTACTCCACGCCGGCCAGGTCGATCACCGCGCGATCGAGCCCGGATGCGACGCGGGCCAGGTACGGCGCCAGCGCGGCCTTGAAGGCGTCCGCGCTCGCGTGATCGATCCGTCCCGTGGGAAAGACCGCGACGGTGTCGGCGAAGCGCTTCGCGGCCAGCTCCATGGGGGACCGATTCTAACACCGGGCCCGGCTGTGGCACACTGGGACGTCTTGGAGAAATCAGACCTCCTCAGCCAGTTGCGTATCGACCGTGGGACCGACGCTCGGCCCCGCCGGCGCACCCGTCTGTACGTCGTCCTCGTCGCCGCCGTGCTCCTCCTGGGGGGCGGGCTCTGGTTCGGCGTCCTCCGCGCCCGGCCCCCGGTGGTGCAGCTCGCGGTGGCGCGCGCGGTCAGCCAGGGGGGCGGGGCCGGCTCGGTCCTCGACGCGAGCGGCTACGTCACCGCTCGCCGCCAGGCCACCGTCTCAGCCAAGATCACCGGCAAGGTGACCGAGGTGCTGATCGAGGAGGGACAGCGCGTACCCGAGGGCGCGGTGCTCGCCCGCCTCGACGACACCGAGGCACAGGCGCAGCTCGGGCTGACGCAGGCGCAGCTCGTCGCCGCGCGCTCCCAGCTCGCGGAGGTCCGGGCCCAGCTCGTCCAGGCCGAGCAGGACCACGCGCGCCAGCAGGAGCTCTCCGACCGCAAGCTCATTGCCCCGCAGGCGCTCGACGCCGCGCTGGCCCAGCGCGACATGCTGCGGGCGCGCCTGGCCGCCACCGAGGAGCAGGTCAAGGTGGCGCAGCAGTCGCAGTCGGTGGCCCAGGTGCAGCTCGACAACACGGTGATCCGCGCGCCGTTCAGCGGCGTGGTCGTCGCCAAGTCGGCCCAGCCGGGGGAGATGATCTCGCCGATCTCGGCGGGCGGCGGCTTCACGCGGACCGGCATCGGCACCATCGTGGACATGGACTCGCTCGAGATCCAGGTGGACGTCAACGAGTCCTACATCAACCGCGTGACCCCAGGACAGCCGGTGGAGGCGACGCTCAACGCGTATCCGGACTGGAAGATCCCCGGCGAGGTGATCGCGATCATCCCGACCGCCGACCGCAGCAAGGCCACCGTGAAGGTCCGGATCGCGATCAAGGCGAAGGACGAGCGCATCGTGCCCGACATGGGGGCACGGGTGGGCTTCCTCGACGGCAAGCCCGCGGCCGGTGCGCCGCCGCCCGCCCCCAGCGTGCTGGTGCCGGCGGACGCGGTGCGCGCCGAGGGCGACGCGGGGGTGGTGTTCGTGTACAACGGCGACGGCAAGGTCGAGCGCCGGAGCGTGACCCTCGGGCCCGACGTCTCGGGCCAGCGGCGTGTCCTGAGCGGTCTGCGCGACGGCGAGCGCGTGGTGCTCGCCCCGCCGCCCGCCCTCGCCGACGGCCAGGCGGTGACTCCGGCCGAGGCCAAGTGATCGCGATGGAGACCCTCGTCGAGATCCGCGCAGTCACCAAGGTCTACAAGCGGGGCCGCGAGCGCATCGAGGTCCTGCACGGCATCGATCTGGACATCCCGAGCGGCGATTTCGTGGCCCTCATGGGGCCGTCGGGCTCGGGCAAGACCACGCTGCTGAACCTAATCGGCGGGCTCGACACGCCGACCGGCGGCAGCATCACGGTGGGCGACCGGCGCATCGACCGGCTCTCGGGCGGCGAGCTCGCCGCGTGGCGGGCCGGCCACGTGGGCTTCGTCTTCCAGTTCTACAACCTGCTCCCCGCGCTCTCGGCCCAGCGCAACGTGGAGCTGCCGCTGCTCCTGACCGATCTCTCCGCGTCGGAGCGCCACCGCCGCGCGCGCATCGCGCTGACCCTCGTCGGCCTCGAGGATCGCGCCCGGCACAAGCCGCGCGAGCTCTCGGGGGGCCAGGAGCAGCGTGTCGCCATCGCCCGCGCCATCGTCTCCGATCCTACCCTGCTGGTCTGCGACGAGCCGACCGGCGATCTCGACCGCGCCACCGCCGACGAGGTGCTGCGCCTCATCCGGATGCTCAACCGCGAGCACGGCAAGACGGTGGTGATGGTCACCCACGATCCCAAGGCCGCCGAGTACGCGCGGCGACGCGTGCACCTCGACAAGGGGACCATGAGCGCGGAGCCCGTGTCCGCGTGAGATACCTTCCGCTGCTCTGGGCCGGGCTCTTCCGCAAGAAGACCCGCACCGTCCTCACGCTGCTCTCGATCGTGGTGGCCTTCGCGCTCTTCGGTCTCCTGCAGGCGGTCCAGGTCGCGTTCGAGTCGGGCGCCGACGCGGCCGACGCCAAGCGGCTGCTCACCACCGCGCGCTACTCCATCATCGAGCCGCTCCCCATGTCCTACCTGCGCCGGATCGAGCAGGTGCCGGGCGTGGTGGGGGTGGCCTCGGCGGACTGGTTCGGGGCCAAGTACCAGAACGAGTCCAACGCGTTCCCGGTCTTCGCGGTGGACCCGGCGCGCTACCTCGACATGTATCCGGAGTTCACCATCGACCGCGCCCAGCGCGAGGCCTTCGCGCGGACACGCACCGGCGCGATCGCGGGCAAGCGGCTCGCCGACCGCTTCGGCTGGAAGGTCGGGCAGAAGCTGCCGATCAGCTCGGAGATCCATGCGAAGGCCGACGGCAGCATGAGCTGGGAGTTCGACCTGGTCGGCATCCTCGACGCCGACGATCCGGCAGTGCGTGGCAACACCGACATGGTCCTGATCAACGTGGCCCACTTCGACGAGGCCCGCCAGATCGGCCGCGGCAAGACCGGCTGGTACATCGTGCGGGTGGCCGACTCGACCCAGGCCCGGGCGATCTCGGCCACCATCGACACCCTCTTCACGAACTCTCCGGACGAGACCAAGACCCAGCCCGAGAAGGAGTTCGCGCTGGGCTTCGCCAAGCAGATCGGCGACATCGGCGCCCTCGTCACCCGCATCCTGATCGCGGTGTTCTTCACCATCCTGATCCTGACCGGCAACACCATGGCCCAGTCCATCCGCGAGCGAATCCCGGAGCTGGCGATTCTGAAAACCCTCGGCTTCTCGGACGGCAAGGTGACCGCGCTGGTCATCGCGGAAGCGGTGCTGCTGCTCATCCTGGGCGGCGGCATCGGCATGGGCGCGGCGGTGGCCGCGATGCCCGCGCTCAACGGCTCCACCGGCGGCCGCTTCCCTCCGCTCTTCGTCGGCCCCGAGACCTGGCTCCTGGCAGCCGTCATCGCGGCCCTCGTCGCCCTCTGCATCGGCCTCCCCCCTGCGCTGCGCGCCAACCGCCTGAAGATCGTCGACGCCTTGTCCGGGCACTAGAGGCCAAACGGGGCGTTCATGACGCGCGCAGGTACGGCATTGATCTTATTGGGGGGGAGCGGCGGCGCTCCTCCCCCAACCCCCCCCACCGCATCATTCATTTGCGCGTGGCCGGTTCCGGTCTGCGAGCGGACGTCCGTCTACCACAGGTCCACTTGATGCGCACGCTGACCCAGATCGCGGCCATCACGCTCATGAACCTACGCAACCTGCCCTCGCGTATCGGCACGTCGCTCGTGGTTGTCGTGGGCATCGCGGGAGTCGTGGGGGTTCTCGTATCGGTGCTGGCGATGTCGGAGGGCTTTCGCCACACGCTGGCCAGCACCGGGCGCGGGGATCGCGTGATCATGCTGCGTGCGGGGTCCGACGCGGAGCTCTCGAGCGGCGTCGGTCGCGACCAGGCCATTCTGCTGGCGGCCCAGCCCGGCGTGGCCCGAGACGCGGCCGGGCGCCCGCTCGCCTCCGCGGAGCTGGTGGTGATGGTGGATCTGCCGCGCAAGGGCGAGAGCCACCCCAACAACGTGCCCTTTCGCGGCGTGCAGCGCGCCGCGTTCGACATCCGGGACGAGGCGCGCCTCGTGGAGGGCCGGCGCTTCGAGCCCGGCGTCCGCGAGGTCGTGGTGGGCCGCAAGGCGGCCGCACAGTTCGCGGGCCTCTCGGTCGGCTCGCGCATCGCCTTCCGGGACAGCGACTGGACGGTGGTCGGCATCTTCGCGAGCGGGGGCGACGTGCACGAGTCCGAGATCTGGGCCGACGCCGAGGTGGCCATGTCCGCCTTCCGGCGCACCGGCTACCAGTCGGTGACGGCCCGGCTCGCGGATGGCTCGGACGCGGGCCTCGCCGCCTTCCGCGACTCGGTCAGCCGCGATCCCCGCTTCTCCATCAGCGTGCTGCGCGAGCCCGAGTACTACGCCAAGCAGGCCACCGTGCTCTCCGATCTCATCAACGTGCTGGGTTACACCGTGGCCGCCTTCATGGCGGTGGGCGCCACCTTCGGCGCGCTCAACTGCATGTACTCTGCGATCGCGAGCCGCCAGGTGGAGATCGCGACCCTGCGCGCCATTGGCTTCGGGGGCGCGCCGGTCGTCATCTCGGTGATGATCGAGGCCCTCGTGCTGTCGCTCCTGGGCGGAGCGGTGGGCGGGGGCCTCGCCTACGTCTACTGCGACGGCGCCTCGCTCTCCACGCTCAACTTCAACACGTTCTCGCAGGTGGCCTTCGACTTCCGCGTGACACCGGGCCTGCTCCTTCGCGGGCTCACCTGGGCGCTGGTCATCGGCCTGGCCGGCGGGCTCCTGCCCGCGGTGCGGGCGGCGCGCATCCCGGTCACGGAGGCGCTGCGGACCGGTTGACTCACCTCCACCCCCGGGCTAGCCTCGGGCGGTCAGGCACCCCACGACCCCAGGAGGCCTCCCCGTGCACGATCTCGTCATCGACAACGCCCGCCTCATCGACGGTCTCGGCACGCCCGCGCGGGACGGCAGCCTCGCGGTCCGGGACGGCCGCATCGCCGCGATCAGCGCCGACCGCCGGGGCGGCGATCTCGGCGCCGCGCGAGAGCGGGTGGACGCGGGCGGCCTCGTGCTGGCGCCCGGCATCGTGGACCTGCACACCCACTACGACGCCCAGCTCACCTGGGACCCCTTCGCGACCCCCTCGACCTCCCTCGGCGTGACCACGGTGGTGATCGGCAACTGCGGCTTCACGATCGCGCCGTGCCGCCCCGCCAACCGCGATCTCGTCGTGCGCAACCTCACCCACGTGGAGGGCATGTCGCTCGAGGCCATGCGCGCGGGCATCCAGTGGGACTTCGAGAGCTATCCCGAGTATCTCGCTTCGCTCGAGCGCCGCGGGCTCGTGCCCAACGTGGCCTCGTTCGTCGGCCACTCCTCGGTGCGCACCTACGTGCTCGGCGAGGAGGCCAGCAAGCGCACGGCCACCGACGCCGAGATCGCGGAGATGCGGCGGATCGTGCTGGAGGCGCTGCGGGCCGGCGCCATCGGCTTCGCCACCTCCACGCTCGAGCAGCACAACGGCGAGCACGGCATCCCGATGCCCTCGCGGCTGGCCGACGAGCGGGAGATGGCGGCGCTCACCGGCGCGCTCGGCGAGGTCGGGCGCGGCGTCTTCATGCTCACCAAGGGCTCGACTTCCACCGTGCCGTGGCTCGAGGGTATCGCCGCGGCCACCCGGCGGCCGGTGATGATCGCGGCCATGTTCGTGGACCCGGGCGATCCGACCCGCGTGTTCCGCGAGCTGGGGGAGATCGAGGCCGCGCGGAGCCGCGGGCGCGAGCTGTGGGCGCAGGTGGGATGCTTCCCGCTCGGCATGGAGTTCACGCTCCGGCACCCCTACCCGCTCGAGGCCTTCATCGCCTGGCGCCCCGCCATCGAGGCCGCCGAGGAAGCGCGCTACCGGGCGGTGCTGGCGGATCCGTCGTTCCGCGCCGCGCTGAAGAAGGAGATCGGCCAGCCGGGCGTGCCGAACCGCTTCAGCGACAAGAACTGGGACCACCTGACGATCGCGGAGGTGCAGCGTCCGGAGCACCGCGCCCTCGAGGGCCAGACCATCGGCGCGCTGGCCCGCGAGCGCGGGCAGCACCCGTGGGACACCTTTCTCGATTTCGGCCTCGACGGTGAGCTCGACGCCATGTTCGACTGCCGTCTCTTCAACATCGACGAGACCGAGGTGAAGCGGCTGCTGCGCCATCCGCACGCCGCGGTGGCCCTGTCCGACGCGGGCGCGCATCTCTCGTTCCTCTGCGACGCCGGCTTCGGCCTGCACCTCTTCGGGCACTGGGCACGGGAGCGTGGCGACCTGACCCTCGAGCAGGCGGTGCGGGCGGTGACCAGCGCGGTGGCCGACGCCTACCGCATCCAGGACCGGGGCCGGCTCCAGACCGGCGCCTGGGCCGACCTCATGCTCTTCGACCCCAAGACGGTCGGCCGGGGAGGCAAGCGGCGCGTGAACGACCTGCCTACCGGGGCCAGCCGGCTCGACACGCCCGCCGTGGGTCTCCACGGGGTCTGGGTCAACGGGGTCCGGACCGCCGACAAGCGGGGCGTGATCGCCAGCTGCGGCCGGCCGGGCCGGCTCCTGCGGGATTTCCCCGGCTAGGAGCCTCCGACCACCACCCGGCGGAACCCGCCGGAAGTTAGGGTTGGCAACCCTTCTTCATTAGGTTTACCTAATGCCCGCCCCGGTCGTGGACCGGGGCGGGCCGGATCCCGAGCGCGAGGACCCCGCCCAAACGATTCGCTAGCCAGCCCCCGGTTTCGCGACCCAAGCTAGCCAGCCCGGTCAGTGACCTTTTCCCGGGAGGCATCGCACATGGGTCGCCGTCGAGCATTCGTCAGGAACATCAAGCGCGCCAGTCGGCGCAGGATTCCGTTCACCCGGTTGTTCGGCTCCACCGTCGGCATGGGTCTGGCGCTCGCTGCCACCTCGGCCTGGGGACAGACGCCGTCCCCCGAATCGAAGCCGAGCGACGGCAAGGACGACGTCTCGATGCCGGGAGTGAACGTCCAGGGTCAGCGCAACCAGTACAAGATCGAAGAGCCGAGCATGTACAAGCTGCCGGACCCGATCCAGGACACCCCGCAGTCCATCACGATCATCCCCGAGAAGCTGCTCGAGGAGCGGGGGTTCTTCAGCCTCCGCGATGCCCTCCGCACCGTGCCCGGCATCAGCCTGGCCGCGGGCGAGGGCGGCGGGCGCCAGGGCGACAACCTGACGCTGCGGGGCTTCAACGCCGGCAACGACATCTACCTCGACGGCGTGCGCGATCTGGGACAGTACCCGCGCGATACCTTCAACCTCGAGGCGGTCGAGGTGCTGCGGGGTCCGTCCTCGGTGCTGTTCGGCCGCGGCTCGACCGGCGGCGTCATCAACCAGGTGAGCAAGTCGCCGAAGCTCACCCCGTTCTACGAGGTCAGCGGGACGGTGGGCTCCGGGCCCATGGGACGCGCCACCGTGGACATCAACCAGCCCTTCGGCCCCTCCGCGGCCGGCCGGCTGAACCTGCTGTACACGAAGGGCGACACGCCCGGGCGCGACGAGGTCAACACCGAGACGTGGGGGGTGGCGCCCTCGTTCGCGATCGGGCTCAACGGGCCGACCCGGCTGATCTTCAGCTTCTTCTACCAGGGGGACGACAACCTCCCCGACTACGGCCTGCCCTATCTCCGGGGCGAGCCGGCGCCGGTCCGCAACGCGAACTTCTACGGTCTGCCCAACCGCGACTACGAGCACGACGACGTCAGCATCGGCACGATCCGCTTCGAGCACGACTTCAACGAGAACATCCGTTTCCGCAACACCCTGCGGCTGGCCAACCTCGACCGCGGCTCGCTCGTGTCGATCCCGGCCATCGTGGGCGGCTCGTTCACCACCCTGCCCCTGAACCAGATCCAGGTCACCCGCACCGGGACCCAGCGGGCCCAGCTGGACCAGTACGTGCTCAACAACGCGGAGGTGGTGGCGAAGTTCGAGACGGGGCAGTTCAAGCACACCCTGGTGGGCGGTGTCGACGCGTCCTACGAGACCCAGGAAGTGCAGCGCTACACGTTCACCGGCGTGCCGCCCACCACGCTGGTGAATCCGTTCTCGTACCCGAACCTCTCCACCATGAGCCGGGTCAAGAACTTCAACGGCTCCTCCCACGCGACGAGCGTCGGCGTCTACGCGGTCGACGAGATGGCGATCACCGAATGGCTCAAGATCATGGGCGGGCTCCGCTACGACATGTTCGACGCCCACTGGCGGAACCGCTTCGCGGCCCAGGAGCTGTCGCGGAACGACGAGCAGCTGAGCCCGCGGGCGGCCCTGATCGTCCTGCCCACCCCGAGCCAGACCTACTACTTCTCCTGGGGTCAGTCGTTCAACCCCTCGGCCGAGGCGCTCACCCTCGCCCTGAACAACGCCCAGACCGACCCCGAGACCAACGAGACGTACGAGCTGGGCGCCAAGTGGGACTTCTTCAACGGAGCGCTCGGCGTCCGCACCGCGGTCTTCGAGACCTACAAGCGCAACGCCCGCACCACCGATCCGGTCCTGGGCATCCAGGTGACCGACGGCCGGCAGCGGGTGCGGGGCTTCGAGGTCGAGGTGGTGGGACAGATCATGAGGAACTGGAACATCTGGCTCGCCTACGCGTACCTCGACTCGCGGATCCTCGCCTCGCAGGACATCCAGAACGGAGTCCCGATCGAGGGCAAGCGGATCGCCAACGTGCCGGAGAGCTCGGCGAGCGTGTGGACGACCTACGACATCACCGCGCAGTGGCAGGTGGGCGGCGGCGCGAACTTCATCGACAAGCGCTACGCCAACAACGACAACCTCAACGTGGTGCCGTCCTACGTGCGCGGCGACGTGATGATCGGCTACAAGCCGATCAGGCCGCTCGAGCTGCGCCTGAACGTGATCAACATCTCGGACGCCCAGTACTTCGACGCCATCCACCCGGGCCACGTCATCCCGGGCAACGCCCGCACCTTCCTGTTCACCGGCACCTGGAGGTTCTGAGCCGCTCGATGCTCCTGCACATTCCCCGGGTCTTGACCGAAGCACAGGTCGCGCACTGCCGCGCGCTCCTGGAGGACGCCAAGTGGGTGGACGGTCGGGAGACGTCCGGCCACCTGGCGGCCCGGGTCAAGCACAACCGGCAGGTGGACGAGGCCACGCCCGAAGCGCGCGAGATGGGCAACGTCATCGTGTCCGCGCTCGAGCGGACGCCGCTCTTCATGGCGGCCGCGCTCCCCCTGCGGGTCTTCCCTCCCCTCTTCAACCGCTACGAGCCGGGCATGGCCTTCGGCGCCCACGTCGACAACGCGATCCGCGAGCTCCCGACCTCGCCGCTGCGGGTCCGCACCGACCTGTCCGCCACGGTGTTCCTGAGCCGGCCCGAGGAGTACGACGGCGGCGAGCTCGTGGTGGACGACACCTACGGCGCGCACTCGGTCAAGCTGCCCGCCGGCGACATGATCCTCTACCCGGCCTCGAGCCTCCACCGGGTGACCCCGGTCACCCGCGGGGTGCGGCTCGCGTCCATCTTCTGGGTGCAGAGCATGGTGCGCGACGACGGGGAACGGTCGCTGCTGTTCGATCTCGACATGGCGATCAGCCGGGTCAGCGAGCATGCGCCAGACAATCCGGGGATCGTCGCGCTCACGAGCTGCTACCACAACCTGCTGCGCCGATGCTCCGAGACATGAGGAGACACGCCGCGATGATCGACGGACGACTGGCGGGCTGGCCGATCTGGCTCTCGGTAGGCATCCACGCGGTGAGCCTCGTGGCGGTGTCCTCGGTGGTGGCTGTCGCGCGCCACGAGCCCGAGCGCGTGCTCGTGCCGGTCGAGATGGTCCGCGTGGAGCCGCCGCCGCCCGCCCCGCCCGAGAAGCCGAAGATGCCGCCGCGCCAGGTCTCGCAGCCGAACCGCGTGACCCGCGCCACCCCGCTGCAGAACCTGTTGCAGGATCCGACGCCTCGTCCGCGCACGCCGGACCCGGCGACCGCCTCACCCGACCGGCGCTACATGGCGTCGGCCGAGGCTCCGGGTCCGGCCCTGCCCATCCCGGGCCCCGCCGGCGCGGGTGGGCTCCTGCTGCCCTCCCCCGACATCCCGGGCGCGCCGAGCGGCAGCCCGCGCGTCGGCACCGGGGTCGCCAGCGGCTCCGGGGAGGGCGTGACGTCGCTCGCCCGCCCGCTGGGCGGCTATCAAACGACCCCCCACTACCCGGAGGCGGCTCGACGTGAGGGCGCCGAAGGGACCGTCACGCTTCGCTTCGAGGTGCTCGCGACCGGAAAGGTCGGCACCGTGCAGGTGCAGCGCTCCGCGGGGCGCCTGGATCTCGATCGCGCCGCCATCGAGGCGATCAGGACCTGGCTCTTCGAGCCCGCTCGCCGAGGAAAGGAGGCAGTCGCCGTATGGGTCATCTTGCCGGTACGCTTCGAGCTGCACGCCCATTGAATGTCCCTCGCACTCCGCGAGGGCCCCGCGGCCATCACTGGACCGCGCTGGGTCTCGCATTCTGCGCCATCGCCAGCGCCGGGACCGCTCGGGCCCAGGGCATCTGGGACGATCCGGCGTTCGCCCTCTACCGGCAGGCCGTCGAGGCCATGGACAAGAAGGACTACGCCAAGGTCAGCACCCTGACCGGGCAGGCCATCGCGCAACAGCCGACGCACGTGCTCGCCTACTACCTTCGCGGCCAGGCCGCCATGTTCCAGTCGAGCTGGGACGAGGCGACGACCGCGTTCGGCAAGGTGGTCGAGCTCTACCCCGGCTCGTTCGCGGGTCACCGTGACCTCGGGGGCGCCTACGAGCAGCTCAACCGCGTGGACGACGCGGCGCGGGAGTACGAGGCCGCCATCGCCCTGCGCGACCAGGACGATCTCCGCATGCGCCTGGCCTTTCTGCTCATCAAGGCGAACCAGCAGCCGCGCGCGATGACCCAGCTGCAGACCCTGGCCGAGCGCGACTCCAAGGCGCCCGAGGTGTGGGCCACCCTCGCCCGCGTCGCGTACGAGAAGAACGATCTGCCCGCGGCCGAGAAGAACTTCACCCGCGCGGCCGCGCTGCGCGACGAGGGACGCACGTGGTTCAACCTGGGCGTGGTGCGCACCCGCCTGAACGACCTGCCGGGGGCGCTCCAGGCCTACGAGCGGGCCGCGCAGCACGGCGAGACGAAGGAGCCCGCGCAGAAGGAGATGGCGAAGGTCCGCGAGGCCATGAAGGGGCCGAGCACCGGCACCGCGCCCGACAAGGCCATGCCGGGCAGCACCCCCGGCCAGGCGGTCCCCCGCCGTTACTAGCGCGATCCGCATGTCGCTGCGCACGCTCGTCTTCTGGCTGCACTTGCTGGTGGGTGTCACCGCCGGCGCGGTGATCCTGTTCATGTCGGTCACGGGCGTGATCCTGGCCTTCGAGCCCCAGATCACCGACTGGCTCGAGCGGGATCGCCGGATCATCACGCCGCCCCCCGACGCGCGTCCGCTCTCCGCGGAAGCGATCCTGGCCAAGGCGCGCGAGGCGCGGCCGGACGTGCGCCCCACCGCGCTCACGCTGCGCGCCGACCCGAGCGCGTCCGCGGTGGTGAGCTTCGGGCGCGAGGGCGGCGCGCTCTTCGTGGACCAGTACCGCGGCGTGGTGCTGGGCGGCCTCTCGCCGGTGCACGACGCGCTGCACGAGGTGGTCGAGTGGCATCGCTGGCTCGGGTCGCGCGACAACCTCCGGCCGGTTACCGGCGCCGCCAACCTGGGCTTCCTCGGCCTCGTGGTGCTCGGGGTCTATCTCTGGTGGCCGCGGCGGTGGACGCGGGAGACCGTGCGCGCGGTCACGCTCTTCCGCGGCGGCCTGGGTGGCCGCGCGCGCGACTTCAACTGGCACAACGTGATCGGGATCTGGTGCGCGCCCGTGCTCCTGATCCTGACGCTCACCGGCGCGGTCATGTCCTACCAGTCGGCCAACAACCTCCTCTACACCCTCACCGGCAACGGGCCCCCGCCGCCGCCCCCCGCCGCGGGCTCCCAGCCCGCGCGCGAGGGCGAGCGAGGTCCGCGCCCATCGGCGGCCGGGACCGGACGCGCGGCCGGGAGCCTCGATGCGCTCTGGTCCCGCGCCGAGCGGCAGGTCCCCGGCTGGATCGCCATCAATGCCCGGCTGCCGCAGCGGGCCGATGCGCCGGTGACCTTCTTCATCCAGGAGCCGATCGGCTGGCATCCCGCCCCCCGCTCCCAGCTCGTGCTCGATCCGGTCACCGCGGACGTGGTCAAGTGGGAGCCCTTCACGGGGCAGAACATGGGCCGGCGGCTGCGGGCCTGGGTCCGCCCCCTCCATACCGGGGAGGCGGGTGGTCTGCCGGGGCAGGCGATCGCCGGCCTGGCCTCGGCGGGCGGAGCGATGCTGGTCTGGACCGGGATCGCGCTGGCCTGGCGGCGCTTCAGGGCCTGGCGTCGCCGTGCCGGATCGAGCGAGGCTCTACTGGAGGCCCGCCAAGAAGTGTCAGCAGACTGACACAGGCTGGCCACGGTGGCCATCGCATGGTCGCCGTTCTTCCCCGATTTTCCAGTAGCTTCTGAATCAACTCCACTGGCAATCCGCTTGCACCCTCGTGCCCTCGGCCGGGCACACCGGCGAGTAACAAGAGGAGGCAGGCAATGGGCGGAGTTACCGTCGCGAAGAGGCTGGAGCGGCTGGTCCGGTTCGTTCCGGGGGTCGCGGGCTACCAGGACCGGGAGAATTCCCGCGCCACCGACAAGCAGGTCCGGATGCGGCTGGTGGGCGAGATCCAACGGCTCATCCAGGGCCTCGAGGAGGACAAGGAGCGCATCGCGGGCTCGGGCGACCTCTCTTCGCTGCCGCGCCTCGACCGGCTCGCGGGACGCCTCGAGCGCATCGGCCGCACCGTGGAGTTCGCGGGCCGCGGCTACGCCGGTCTCTTCGATCTCCACACCGTGGACGGCGACACCCTCGCCCAGCTCTACGCCTTCGATCTCGGGCTCTTCGACGCGCTGAGCGCGGTGCGGGCCAAGGCCGAGGCGGTGCGCGCCGCGCTCCCCGATCCGGAGGGCCTCCGGAGCGCGGTCGAGCACATGCGGGAAGCGCTGGACGATTTCGCGGAGCTCTTCGACCAGCGCCGGCGCATCGTCGACGCGGACTAGGACGGACCAACGCCATGTCACCGATCATGATGGAAGTCATCGAGTGGTTCGACCAGACCGGCACCGCCATCGTCCAGCGGTACCCGGAGGAGGGGTCGGGCGACATCAAGATGGGCGCCCAGCTCATCGTCCGCGAGAACCAGGCCGCGGTGTTCTTCCGCGACGGCCAGGCGCTCGACGCGTTCGGGCCCGGCCGCCACACGCTCTCCACCCAGAACCTCCCGATCCTGACCCGGCTCCTCTCGCTGCCGTGGGGCTTCCAGAGCCCGTTCCGCGCCGAGGTCTACTTCGTCAACCTGAAGGTCTTCACCAACATGCGCTGGGGCACGCGCGATCCGGTGGCCTTCAAGGACAGCCAGCTCGGCCTGATCCGCCTGCGCGCCTTCGGCAGCTTCACCATGCGCGTCACCCAGCCGCTCCTCTTCGTCAACAGCCTGGTGGGGACACAGGGCAGCTACACCACGGACCAGATCGAGGACTACCTGCGGGAAGTCATCGTGGCCCGCCTCAACGACTTCCTCGGCGAGACCGTGCAGAGCCTGATCGAGCTGCCGCGGCAGTACGACGAGATGGCGGTGGCGCTCAAGACCCGGCTGGCCGACGAGTTCCGCAAGTACGGGACCGAGATGGTGGACTTCTACATCAACCGCATCACGCCGCCCGAGGACGTGGAGCGGATGATCGACGAGCGTTCGAGCATGGGCGCGGTCGGCGATCTCGACCGCTTCCTCAAGTTCAAGGCGGCCAAGGCCATGGGCGACGCGGCCCAGGGCCACGGGGGCGGGCTGGACGGCGGCGCGGCCGCCGGGGTGGGCGTGGGCGTCGGCGCGGGGCTCGGCATGATGATGCCGGGCATGCTCGCGAAGAGCCTCGGCGCCGATCCGGCGGGCGCCGCGATGGCGACCGTGAGCTGCCCGGGCTGCCAGTCGGCGGTCGCGGCGGACAGCCGCTTCTGCGCGCGCTGCGGTCGCCAGCTCTCGACGGCCACGCGGTGCGCGCGCTGTCAGGCCGATCTGCCGGCCGGCGCGCGCTTCTGCTCGGCCTGTGGCCAGGCGGTGCCCGGCGCCTAGCGCGCCGGCCCGCCCCGCCGCGCCCCCGCTCCGACGACGTCTCCATGAGCCAGGTCGTCGTCTCGACCGAGTGCCCCACCTGCAGCGGTCCCCTCGATTTCTCCGAGGGGGCCAACGCGATCCGCTGTCCGAGCTGCGGCTCCACCCTGCTCGTCACCGGCCGCAAGCAGGTCCTGAGCTACTGGGTCGCTCCCAAGGTGCGCGCCGAGGTCGCGGGCGCCGTCGCGCGCACCGGCCGGATCGAGGCGCGCGTCGCGGGCGCCCGGCTCTTCTTCGTGCCCTTCTACCGCCTCACCGGCCACGACTTCCAGTGGCTGGACGTGCCGCCGAAGCCTTCACCGGAGAGCGCGGCCTTCCCCCTCGTCGGCGAGAGCCTGGGCGGGAGCGCGCCCGACCGGCCCGAGATCGAGATCCCCATCGGCGCGATGCTGGGCTGGGGCGCCGACGTGCTCTTCGGGCGCAAGGCCGGCGACACCGTGCGCGATCTCCTGGATGAGCCGCCGACCCCGGAGCGCCCGCTCGACCTACCCGTCCTGACCGCGATGCGCGACGCGCCGGCGCGCTCCGCGCCCGACGGGCAGGTCCAGTTCCTCGATCGCTACGTGGAGAAGACCTTCCCGGCCGCGGAGCTGGCCGAGCTCGGGGTGGCCTCGCTCGGCGTGCGCGCCCAGGTGCTCCGCGTCTCGCTGTTCGAGCGCGCGGCCCTGGCCGCGCTCGGGTCCATCGTCGCGCCGCAGCTCACGCCGGAGCGCGCGATGGCCCAGGGGCTGTCCGCGCGCGGCTTCCAGCACGTGGTCTACCGGCAGGTGCTCGGGCGCATCCTGAGCGTGATCTATTTCCCCTTCTGGGTGGTGGAGCTCGCCCGGAACGGCGAGCGGTGGCTCACCGTGGTGGACGCGGTGGCCGAATGCATCGTGCAGCCGCGCGCGCCGCTCTCGCTGCGCGACGCCCTCGAGCGGCCCGCGACCGACGAGCCGCGAACGGTGGGGCTCCGGCCGCTGGTGTGTCCGAACTGCGGCTGGGCCCTGCCCGTCGAGCCCGACGACGTGATCTTCTTCTGCGGCTCCTGTCACCGGGCGTGGCAGATCCACGGCGTCGAGCTCGGCGACATGCCGCACGAGATCGCCGACGTGCGGCCCGACGCGGCGACGCCCGGCCCGGCGGACGCGGCCGTCTACCTGCCGTTCTGGCAGCTCGATCCCGCCGGCGGGCCCGACGCGGCGCTCGCCTGGGCGCCCGCCTTTCGCTACCGCCGGCTCAAGGCCCTGCACGACCTGTCCGCGCGGCTGACCGCGAAGCCGCCCGCGTACCGGCCGTGGACCGGCGAGCGCCCCGCCGCGCACGGCTGCTTCTACGACGCCGAGGACGCCGCGCTGCTCGCGCGCTTCGCGGCGGCGGGCCGGCGTCGGACGCCCCGCGAGGTGAAGAAGGCCGCGGAGGCCGAGCCCGCGTTCACCGCGGTGCGCCTCACGTGGCTGCCATTCCGGCGCGAGTCCCAGTCGCTCCTCGATCCGTCCACCGGGCTCGCGCTCCAGGAGGGACTCCTTGGCTAGACGACCCGCGCTACTCCGCCGACCTTGGAACGCCGCGGCCCTCGCGCGCGGTGTGCTGATCGTGGTGCTCGCCGCCGTGGTCTCCGTGGTGGGCTATCACGCGCTCCGGTTCGTCCGCTCCTGCGCCACGCTCGACGGCGCGCGCGAGGCGGTGGAAGCCCACGTCCGGGGCAAGCAGGTGCGCCGGATGGCGCGAATTCTGAAAACCGCCGATCGCGAGATCCTGGCCGCGCGGACCGCGGTGCGGGTGACCGCGCTGACCTGCGGACCGAGCCTCCTGGGCGGCATGACCTGCCGGACGCGCTACGTGGTCAACGGTCAGAGCGTGGGGATGGAAGGCACCGACCACTACTTCCGGGTCGATTACTCGCTGCTGTCGGGCTGGCGGGCGACGAGTGTGATCGAGACGTCGGGACTGCGCTACTCGCTCACGCCGTGCCGCTGCTCCTGGGCCGCCGACGGCCGATAACCCCGCTCGCCCGACCGGTCGCCGTGATCGCGGGCCGGCCGGGACCGCGGGTGCGGGCGTGAGTCGTGACGCGCGGGGGTCCGGCTCCCGAGCTTGCGCGCCCAGTCGCCGGCGCCCTTCCTTGAGCCGATGAGCGGGAACACTTCCCGCACCAGCCCTTCGTACTCCTCGACGGTGCGTCGATAGATGTCCAGCCCCGGCACCAGGTGGAGATCGAGCGTGCTGGGCGGCGCCCCCGGCGGTAGGATCGAGACGTGGACCGCCTGGAAGCACGAACGGCCGAGCTCGGGCCGATCCGTCACCAGGATCTCGTAGAGCTCCGGCCACTGCAGCGCCACCTCGGGCGAGCGCGCGGGCGCCTCGCGGCGGAGGTGGTCGTCCAGGTCGGTGCAGTACTTCACCTCGATCGCGAGCAGCAGGTACGAGCGGTGGCCCAGGCTCGGCTCGTCCAGCGCTTTCCAGACCACGAAGTCCGGCACGCTCTGGCCGGTGCGCATGAGGGCGGAGACCTGCGTCTCGCGAGCGACCCGCGCCACCATGTACTGCGCGCGCTTGAAGATGCCCTCGACCAGCGCCTCCGCCATCCGGCTCTTCAGCAGATTGACGTCGTCCATGACTCAGCGCTGCGCGTCCGAGATCCGGGTGGCCAGGGCGCGCAACCGGTCGAGCGTCTCCGGCCGGAGCATCGCCGCGAAGGCGGCCGGGTCGGACTTGGCGCGGTCGAGCGCCGCGCTCAGCTGCCGCGGGTCGCCGCCCGTGCTCCGCGCCAGGTCCGCGAAGACCTCGGCGGCGAGGCCGTAGACCTCCTGCGCGAGCTGGGAGGAGCCCGCCATGCCCTGGACCTGCCGGTCGACCGCGGCGGCGTTCGGGTCGGTGGCGAGGATCTGGCCCCGAGCCGCCGGATCCGCCAGCATCCGGAGGGTCGCGGCGAGGGCCTCCGCAGCGGCCGGATCGAGCGTCTGCGCGGACAGCCTGGTGGCGGGGAGCACGAGCAGGGACAGCGCGACGAGCAGGGCGGTGGCGAGTCGTTTGATCATGCCGTCAGGAAACAGCAAGAGTCGGACCACCGCCGGATCCCGAGAACTATCTAGAAATCCCGACGTTGGCCGGCGGGTCGCGGCGCTCGGCTGACGGCCGGTGTCAGGCCGCGGCGCTTCGTGGACACAGCTTGACCATCGGGCCCGGCCGGAGAATAATCGCCGCGCACTTCCACCCCAGCCCGCGAGGAGACCACGATGCCCACCACCGCACATCGAGAAGAGATCTGGGTTCCGGGCATGCCGGAACCGATCAGCCACTTCGTCCACGTCGTACGGGCCGGTCGGCTCGTCTTCGTCTCCGGCTGCGTGGCCAGCGACGCCCAGGGACGTACGGTCGGCGGCAGCGACATCGTGGCCCAGACCCGCCAGGTCCACGAGAACATCAAGAGCTGCCTGGCCGCCGCGGGCGCCACCTTCGCCGACGTGTGCAAGGTGACCGTGTTCCTCAAGAACGTCGCGCACCGGGAGGCGGTCAACACGGTGCGCAAGGAGTACTTCGGCAAGAGCCGGCCCGCGAGCACCCTGATCGAGATCTCCCAGTTCGTGCGCCCGGACCTGCTCATCGAGGTCGAGGCGACCGCGGTCCTCCCCGAGAAGAAGGCGGGCGCGCCCCGGCGCAAGGCCCGCGCGAGCGCCCCGGCCCGGAAGTCGCGCCGGCGCCGCTGAGGGCTCCGCCGCCCCCGACGATGATGGGGCCGCTCCGCATCCGGCTGGGGCCACTGAGCTTCACGGCCCGCTGGGAAGAAGCCGCCGCGCCGCGCACCTGCGCCGCCTTCCGCCGCCTCCTGCCCTACCGGCAGCGGATCATCCAGGCGCGCTGGAGCGGCGAGGCGGGCTGGATTCCGCTCGGCCCCCTCGACCTGGGAGTGGGCGCGGAGCACGCGACGAGCGCGCCCGCGCCGGGCGCGCTGCTGTTCTACCCCGCGGGAGTCAGCGAGACCGAGATCCTGTTCCCGTACGGCTCCGCGCGCTTCGCGAGCGTGCACGGCCCATTGGCCGGCAACCACTTCCTCACGATCGAGGAGGGCCGCTCGCAGCTACCCGAGGTCGGACGGCTTCTCTGCTGGGAAGGCGCTCAGGACATCACCTTCGAGGCGTAGCGACCGGCGCGTCGGGCGGCTCCGGCTTCGCTCGCCAGCTCCGCGCCAGCTCCTCGGCGCGCGCGAGCTGCTCGGGGGCGAGCTGGGCCTTGACCGAGTCGCGGGCCTGCCGCGCGGTGTCCGCCTCCTTGCCGAGGAGGCTCTGGGCCGCGACGCTGAACCACTGGTAGGCCAGCACCGGGTCGCGCGGCACGCCCTGGCCGTTGACGTACCGCACGCCCAGGTTGAACTGCGCGAACGCCACACCCTGTTCGGCGGCGCGTCGGTACCACTTCACCGCCTCCGCGTAGTCCCGCGTGACGCCGTCCCCGTTCGCGTAGCGGAGCCCGAGCTGGTATTGCGCGGTCGCGACCCCTTGCTCCGCGGCACGCCGGTACCAGTAGACCGCCTGCTGGGCGTCCTGGGCCACGCCCTCCCCGGTGGCGTAGCGCACGCCGAGCTGGTACTGGGCGGTGGCGCCGCCGCGATCCGCCGCGCTCCGCAGCAGCAGCACGTCGCGCGTTCCGCCCGGCGTGGGGAGCCGGCCCTCCGCGCGGAGCTCGTCGAGCGCGGCCTGCGCCGCGCGATTGCCCCGGGCGGCGGCGCGGCCATACCAGTCGGCGGCCTGCATGTCGTCCCGGTCCACCCCGCGGCCGTAGGCATAGAGGAAGCCGAGACGGAACTGGGCGTGCACATCACCCTGGAGCGCGGCGAGACGATACCAGGCCACGGCCTCGGCCGGGTCCGGCGGCATGCCCTGTCCGCGCTCGTGCATGAACCCCACGAGGAACTGGGCCGCCGCGTTCCCGCCCTCGGCGAGCGGGCGCCACTCACGATACGCGGTCGCGTAGTCGCCGCGGTCGTAGGCGCGGCGGCCGTCCTCGAACGCCCCGAAGGCGGGAGTCGCGGCGAGCAGGAGGGCGGCGAGCGCGAGAGCCGTCCAGCGGGGAGTTACTTCCAGCGCACCTGCACCTTGACCTTCGGGTACTCCGGCTCCTTGCCTTCCACGTCCACGATGCGGAGCATGCCGTCGCTGCTCTCGAGCAGGAGATTGTTGTTCGAGAAGCCGACGAGCTTGCCCCACGCCTTGGGGAGACCGACCTCGCCGTACTTGGCGACCGGCTGAGCGTCCACCGCGGCCGGCCGGAGCTGGCCCTGCCACAGGTGCGCGGCAATGGCCACCAGCGCCAGCGCGATCACGGTGAGCAGAGTCTTGACGTAGCGGTCAGCGAGCATACGCATTCCTCCTCGGCGCCCCGGAGCTGTCCTAGAGCAGCCCGGGGACGAAAGCGTCCCGCCCCCGTACGTAGGTGGCCTGACGCTGGGCCGCGTTGCGGTTGATCAGCGGGCGCATGTACATGGGATGGGTCACGCAGCGCACCTCGTGCTCGATCTCCGAGAGCTTCTTGCCGCTCTCCGGGTCGGTAATGACCTGGAAGCGATACTGGTACGGATTGCTCTCCTCGGACAGGAGCCCGTGCTCCACCAGCCACGCGTGCGGGCCCGAGAAGTCCGAGATGTAGACCGCGACATGATGGCCGTCGTAGGGCGCGATCGGGGCGTCGGTCTCCCGGAACACCATCTCCTGCCGGTTGCCGACGCTGATACGCGCGGCCTGGCCGACGTCGTCCTGGCTCACGGAGGCGGTGGCCCCGAGCGCGGTCTTGTAGAAGGACACGATGCCCGCGGCGGCGCCGCGCGCCACCGGGACCTCGACCCGTGAGATGCCGAGCGTCATGTCACCGTACTCGGCGGCGGGGCCTACGCAGCGGAACTGGTTGCCCCACGGACACGTCACCGCCACGTGCTTGTCGCGCATCTCGTAGGCGAACCGGGTGCCCGCGAGCGGCTCGCGCACTGCGGCCAGCCGCCGCATCAGCGCGTCGAGATCCGGCACCACGATCTCCACGTGCCCCTGGAGCACGTTCGGCGCGCCGGTCGGCAGGTGGAACTGGGTCTGCCCCGCGTTGGCCCACATGTTCTCCACGCTCACCATCAGGTAGGGATCGCGCGTCAGCCCGAGCCCGGCGATGTAGAACAGGGTGGCCGCGTGCTGATCCGGCACCCGCACGTTGACGTGCTCCAGCAGCACGATGTTGCCCAGATCCTGCTCCCGCCGATCGAATGTTCCCGCCATGGCCCCGGCCCTCCCCGGCCTGGGGGCAAGCATACTATTTCAGCGGGCGACTCGCACTCCTGCATTCGGCGCCGCCGCCTCCTCCGCGGGCGCCAGCCAGTGTCCGAGCCGGATGAGGGCGGATCCGACCGCGACCCCCACCCCGCGGGGGCCGATCCGGGCCGATTCGATCAGGGCCACCCGCGCGCCGGCGGCGCGGAGCTCGGTGAGCCGCCCGTTGGCGATCTTCTCGAGGGCGTAGGTATTGATGTCCATGCCCGCTCTCCTCTTCTGCGCTCAGGCCGCGCGGTCGAGGCGCCCCGCCTCGCGGGAAACGCCCACCACCCGGTCCCGCCGCCACGGCCGAACCGTCTGCGGGATCAGGACCAGGCGCAGCCGCGGCGGATCCTGCCGGTCGAGGCGGCGGAAGAGATCCTGCGTGAGGCGCGTGATCGCGCCCACCATGCCCTCGTGATGGAGCGGCAGGCGCATCGAGACCGTCCACTCGCCGGCGAAGCTCCGCGTCACGTCCGGGGCCGCGACGGCGCCCAGCTCGCCGTGGATGGCGTCGGTCAGGGCGATCTGCCGGACCACCCGCTCCTCGCGGCGCCGCTGGACGCGGCGGCTCAGCGCGAGCAACGCCCAGACCGCGAGGAAGGGAACCAGCACAATCATGATCGTGATCTCCGTCTCCGAGCTCATCGTTCTGTCCTCCTTCGCACGTTGAGACACCGCGAGCGAGACGGTGTGAAACGGCGGAGGACGTCGCGGGCGGGCTAGGCGGGGAGGGGGTGCAGATCGGGCCGGCAGCTCGTGCAGGGCTCGAAGCCGGCGGCCTCGGCGCCCTCCCGCGTGCCGAACAGCGTGAGCGCGGACAACGGCCGGGAGAGGAGCGAGCCGCAGGTGGGCACGCAGTACTCGCTGTCCCCGGTGACCATCGTGTACATGGCCTCGCGGTCCACCTTGAAGTCGTTCCGCGTCGCGACCGTCTTCACGCCCTCGACCGCGAGCAGACGCTGCTTGAGCTCCACGCGCCGGCCCGCGTAGCCGGTGAGCGCGCCGGAGCCGCCAATCACCCGGTGGCACGGGATGACGATCGGCAGCGGGTTCCAGCGCAGCGCCTGCGCGACCGGGCGCACCGCGGAGGGTGCCCCGATGCGGGCGGCGATGCCCGCGTACGAGGTGACCGCACCGTAGGGCAGCGCGGCCGTCGCCTCGAGCACGCGCCGCTGGAACTCGCTCCGCATCCGGCGCAGGTCGAGCGGCCAGTCGAGCCGCGCGCGCCGGCCCTCGAGATACTCCACCAGCTCCGCCCGCAGCGCCTCGGTCGCCGCGCGGTCCTCGACCGCGTCCTCGCCCAGGAGCCGCCGCACGTGCGCGGACAGCGATCCGTCCGCGGGCAGGTACTGTACCAGGGCCACGCCCTGCTCGGAGCGACCGATGAGGATGCGCCCCAGCGGCGACGGAAAGATCCCGAAGCCGACCATGCGCGAGCGCAGGTCCGAGAGGCGCGAGGCGAGCTGGGCGCGCGCGAGCGTCGCGTCGTCGTCCTCGAGCGGGGCGCGTCGCAGCGTGCCCATCATGCCTTCGAGCGCCCGGTAGTGCGCGAGCTCGTCCCGGCAGAGCCCGCAACCGGCCACGTGCGCTTCCACGCGTCCCGCCGCGGTGGATCCCGCCTCACCCGCAGCGACGCTCAGGAGGTCCGGCTCGATGGCGCGGCACAGGGGGTGCTGAGGGCTCATGACCGGGACTCCATTCCGAGCGGAAGATGACCGTCGAGGCTGCGCCGCACCTTGCGGAGGGCCTGGAAGACGTGGGCGCGGGCGCTCTCCTCCGAGCAGGACAGGCTCGCCCCGATCTCCGCGTATTCGAGCTCGTGCATTTTCCTCATGATGAACGCCAGCCGCTGCTTGCCGGGCAGCTCCCCGATCGCCCGCTCCAGCCGCCCGCGCGCCTCGTCGGCCAGCGCCTGGCCGTCGGCCCGGTCCGGCGCGTCGGGCCTCATCTCGAGGGCCGCCGCCGCATAGGCCCGGCGCCGGCGCCCCTGGGCCCGGAAGTGATTGCGCCCGAGGTTCGTGGCGATCGTGAAGAGCCACGCGCGCACGTTCGAGCCGGGCGCCAGGGCGCGGTACGCCCGGAACGCGCGGAGAAAGGTCTCCTGCGAGAGATCGTCGGCGTCGCTTCCGCGCGCCGTGATCCGCAGCAGGTAGCGCCGGATCTCCGCGTGGTGGGCCCCCACCACCGCCTCGAACGCGTCCTCTGCCATCACTCTGCCCATGAGACACCGCCGCCGGCCGGGTGTGAAACGGCTTCCCCCGGAGGCGCGCTAACCCCCCGTTCCCACGCGCATCTTGAGCGCGGCCGCCTCCTGCTCCCGTACGAAGCGGAGGGCGGTCACCGTGCTCACGGCCAGGCTCATGGCCACCGAGACGAGGAGGGCGGCCACCAGGGTCAGCAGCACCGCCCGCTGGCTCTCCAGAATCTGGCGTACCGAGGCGGCGAAGACCAGATCCACCTTGAGGGTGGGCATCACCGCCTTGGTGAGCAGCCATTCGTCGTCCTCGCCCAGCGCGACGAGGCCGTCGGACTGGCGGCGGCTCAGCTCGGCGACGAATGGATGGTTCTTCCAGTCCTCCTGCGTGAGCTGGCGCGTCTTCCGGTCCAGGTAGATCGCCTGCTTCCCCGCGTCGATCATGATCAGCCAGCCCCCGGGCCCGGCCTGCTCGATGGCCTCGATGGATCCCTGCAGCCGGATGCTGCCGATCAGATAGGCGACGATCTGCTCGTTCACCTTGATCGGCACCGCGGCGCCCACGATGAAATCGCGCGAGGCCCGGCCGAAGATGATGCCGGACACCGCGGGCCCCTGGAGGCGAATGGCCTCCTGCAGGAGGGGCCGGTCCGCGTAGCGCAGATCGAGGTTGGATGTGCCGTCCGGCCCGGTGAGCGGACTGAACGCGAGCGGCCGGCCGTCGGGCGACACCACGAAGAGAGTCGGCATCTGCAGCATCGCCCGGATCGTGTCGATCTCGCGCTGCAGCGCGCGCGGCTCGCGCGCGGCCCAGCCCTGCGCGAAGTGGACGGCGAGCGGGCCGAGGGCGTCGAGCTTGTCGCGCACCTGGGCATCCGCCAGCCCCGCGAGCACGCGGACGATGTCCTGGCGCTGGGCGCGCGCGTCCCGGAGCGCCTGCGGCTTGAGCCGGAGCGTCCACGCCAGCCCGACCACCAGCAGGGCCACGATCGACACCACCACCCAGGTGGAGAGAAGGAAGAACAGGTGCGACCATCGAAAGCCCGTCATGGCGCCCCCCGTCATGGCGACAGATGATACCGCGCTTGACAGGGCCAGCGCCCCACCGCATCATCGGCCGCGCAGCCCGGTGTTTCACCCCTCACCCGGCCCTCTCCCCTAGGGGAGAGGGATAAGAAGGAGATCCCCGTGAAAGCCGCCGTCCTCTACAAGGCCAATACTCCGCTCGAAGTGGTCGATCTGGTCCAGGAAGGGCCGAAAGCCGGGGAAGCGCGCGTGAAGGTCAAGGCCGCCGGCATCTGCCACAGTGACTGGCACATCATGAACGGGGACTGGACCCCGCCCCTGCCGATGGTCCTGGGCCACGAGGCGGCGGGCATGGTCGAGGAGGTGGGGCCGGGGGTCACGAACGTCAAGCCCGGCGACCACATCATCTTCTCGTTCCGCCCGCAGTGCGGCCACTGCCTCTACTGTTCGATGGGCCGCTCCATCCTGTGCGACGGGCACACCTCGCCGCGCTGGGGCATGCTCGACGGCACCTTCCGGCTCAAGCGCAACGGGCAGGACATCTTCCAGATGGCGCGCATCGGCACCTTCTCCGAGCAGGTGGTGTGCCCGGCCGAGATGCTGGTGCCCATCCGCAAGGAGATGCCGTGGCCGCAGGCCGCGCTCATGGGCTGCTGCGTGCCCACCGGCGTGGGCGCGGTGACTCGCTGCGCCGAGGTGGAGGCGGGCGCCTCGGTGCTGGTGATCGGCTGCGGCGGCGTCGGGCTCAACGTGGTGCAGGGCGCGAAGCTGGCCGGGGCCGGCATCATCGTGGCCGCGGATCTGCTCGACAGCAAGCTCACCTACGCCAAGGACTTCGGGGCGACCCACACCATCAACGCCAAGAGCGAGAACGTGGTGGACCGCGTGCGCGAGCTGACCCCGGGCGGGCGCGGGGTGGACTACGCCTTCGACGCCATCGGCGGCGAGGCCACCACGCTGCAGATCGTGGAAGCGATCCGGCCGGGCGGCACCGCGGTGATCGTGGGCATGGCCGCGCTCAACGTGCGCGCGCCGATCACGCCCTACAACATGGCGCTCCAGGAGAAGTCGATCAAGGGCACGATGTACGGCTCGGTGCGCCCGAACATCGACTTCCCCAAGCTGGTGGATCTCTACCTGGACGGCCGCCTCAAGATCGACGAGCTGGTCAGCCGCACCTACAAGATCGAGGACATCAACGAGGGCTTCACCGCGCTGCGGACCGGCCAGGTCGCCCGCGGCGTGGTCGTGTTCAACTGAGAAGGGTCGCCCACGCGGCGGCCCAGCTCGTGCTGCGGTCGCTGGGGCGGTGGCTGAATCGCCGCCCCGGCGGCCCCATCGCGCCACCCGCGCCGCTCGAGCGAGTGCTGGTGGGCGACGATTCCCCCGCCGCGCTCAGCCGCCTGCTCTGCGGCCGCGACAACGCGGCACGCGAGGCGGCCCTGCCCCGCTACCTCCAGTACCGCGGCATCGCGTTCTCGCGCCATCGGTTCACGCGGCCCGAGGGCCGCGGCGACACCTTCGCGGTCGAGCTCGGCGAGGGCCCGCGCGTCCTGGTGCTGTGCGCGCATCACGACGCGGTGCCGGGCAGTCCCGGGGCCAACGACAACGCGGCCGCGGTCGGCATCCTGCTGCACCTGATCCCGCGCCTGCCCGCCCGGATCCCGCGCGGCTGGCGGGTGCGCCTGCTCTTCACCGCCGCGGAGGAGCTCGACTACCTGGGCGCGCGCGCCTACGTGGAGGACACACCGCTGAGCGACATCGCGGGCGTACTCAGCCTCGAGCTGTGCGGCATCGGCGACACGGTGGCCCTCTGGGACGCGGGCGAGCTCACCCCGTTCCTGGACGGGGTGACGGCGGCGCTCGAGTCCATCGGCCTCGCGCGCGATGCGGGCCATCGGGTGATCGGACGTATCCCGATGTTCGGGAGCGACCACCGGGCCTTCGCGGCCGCGGGCATTCCCGCCTACGGCTTCACGATGGTGCCAGGGGCTCACGCGAACGCCCTGCGCCGCTTCGTGCTGAGCCCGGTGCTCTCCAGCGTGCGGAGCCTGATCCGCCGCCCCCCGCCGTTCCACACCTACCACACGAGCGCCGACGCACTCGAGACGCTGGAGCCCGCCGCCCTCCACCGCGCCGCCGCCGCCCTCACCGCGATCGTTTCCGGCCTCGACTAGTCGAGGCCGAGGGGGCCATCGAGGCCCCCTTCGATCAAATCGTCGCGATCTTCTTCCGCTCTATCAGCGCGAAGTCGATCTGGGCCCCCAGGCCGGGCGCGCTCGGCGCCCGCACCATGCCGTGCGAGTCCACCTCGATGTCGGCGACGAGCCCGTACTTCTGGGCCTCCGCGGGGAGCAGCACCTCGAAGAACTCGCAGTTGCGGATCGCCATCGCCACGTGGAGGTTGGCCACGTTGTTGAGCGAGTTGCCGCCGTGGTGGATCTCGAAGTTCATGTGGAAGCCCTCCGCGAGGTGCGCGGTCTTCACGAGCGCCGAGATACCCCCCTTCACCGCCACGTCCCCACGGAGATAGTCGGTCGCGCGGGCGACGAGCCAGGGCGCGTAGGCGGTGAAGCCGCCCGGCACGTACTCGGTGGCCAGGATCGGGATCGAGAGGTGCTGCTTGAGCTTGACGTAGTTGTAGAGGTCGTCGTCGGGCAGCGGGTCCTCGTACCAGTAGTAGCCGAGGCGCTCGACCGCGCGGCCCACCCGGATCGCGGCCGGGTAGTCGTAGGCCCACGTGGAGTCGAGCATCAGGGTGAAGGCGTCGCCCACCATCCCGCGCACCGCCTCGCAGATCTCGATGTCGAGCCGGGGATCGGTCGGCGGGTGAATCTTGTAGGCGGTCCAGCCCTCGCTCTTGAATCGCGCCGCTTCCTCCGCGTAGGCCTGCTTGGACGGCAGCACCGCGGAGCTCGCGTAGGCGGGGAGACGCTCGCGGTAGGAGCCGAGCAGCCGGTGGATGGGGAGCCCGGTGATCTTGCCCGCGAGATCCCACAGCGCCACGTCCACCGCGCCGATCGCGCGCCACGTGGTCTGGCGGCTCCGCGAGAGCAGCGCCTGGTACAGCCGCTCCCGGTCCAGCGGGTCCTGATCCATCACGAGGGGCTTGAGCGCGGCGATCAGCGACTCGGCGTCGTAGTTCGCGCCGCGGCTCGCCGAGCCCAGGAAGGCGTGCCCCTCCGCGCCCTCGTCGGTGCGCAGGGTGAGCAGCCCGAGCTGGCTCTGGCCGCCGAACTTGCCGGTGTGCCGGCCGTAGGTGGTGGCGGGAATGTTGTCCCAGCCGAACAGCGTGAGCGTGACGTCCGTGATCTTCACGAGGCTCCTCCCCTTCTGCTAGATTCTGGCGGTGGCTGCTCCGCACGTTCCGCGCGACGGCGTCGTCCGGCTCTTCCGCGACCGCGGCGGACGCAACGGCAAGACCGTGACCGTGATTCACGGGCTCCCCGAGCGTGGCCCCGCGCTCGAAGCGCGCCTCTCCGAGCTCAAGCGGCTCTGCGGCGCCGGGGGCACCCTGAAGGACGGCGTGCTCGAGATCCAGGGCGACCACCGGGAGCGCCTCGCCGCGCGGCTGCGCGCGCTCGGCTACCCCGTGAAGCTGGCCGGCGGCTGACCGCTAGTCGACTTCCTTCAGGCGGAGGATCTCCGGCCGCCCTTCCATGAACTCGCCCATCTTCCGGCCCAGCGCCTTGAAGTAGTCGGTCGCCCGGTGGGCCTCCACCGCCGCCTGGTCCGCGTAACGCTCCATGAACACGTAGGTCTGCGGGGCCTCACCGTGATGGAGCGCATACAGCCGGCAGCCCGGCTCGTTGGCGTTGACCTTGGCGACCAGCTCCTTGGCCACCGCCTCGAACTGAGACTCCATTCCCGGCTTCACCTTGATCGTCGCGACGACACCGAGCATCGCTAACCTCCTGTTGATGAGATGACAACCTCCGGCCATCGTGCGCCGAATTTTGTTGGTTTCCAGGCCCCCATGGCCCCCATAGACGGCATCCGAAGTCAGTTATTTCAATATGTTGCTGATAGTGTCACCTGTGGAACGCCTCTTGCTCTTACCGCCTTGCATGAGAAATCGAGATCGCGTACACGGCCCCCGGGAGAGCGCAGCCAGGCAGCACGCCACCGATCCCCACCCCCCTGAGGTCCGGCGGAAGCGCGGCCGCCCGAAGGGTAGCACCGGCATCAGCCGGCGCCATCCGGACTCGGTGCTGGCCGCCGAGATCGCCAAGTCGCCCCTCGCGACGGTCTACGCGAGCCATGACGGCGAGCTCTACCACGCCGTCTGCAAGCAGCCGCTCGAGTTCCAGGGCCGCCGCGCCCAGCTCGAGCTCGATTTCTACTGCCTGCGCTGCATGGAGCACGTCGCGCTTCCCCAGTTCGTGCTGAGCCGCATCCGCTTCGACCTCCCCCGGCCGGCCGACGTCGACCTCCCGGAGTGGGCCACGAGCATCGTCGCCTACCAGTAGGCGCGCTCGCCTCTTCCAATAACTTCGTAGAAGGGCCCGGTTCCCGCCGGGCCCTTTCCTGTCCCTTCCTCGCCATGGGATCATAGCCGCCACGGAGGCGGCGTTGAAGATCGAAATGGTCGAGGATTCCACCGATCCGCGCATCGCGGGATTCCGCGACGCGCGTGACGGTGAATTACGGCGGCGCGAGGGTCTGTTCCTCGTCGAGGGCCGTCTTCTGGTTCGCCGCCTGCTCGAAACCCGGCGCTTCCAGGTCCAGTCGCTCCTGCTGACGCCGCCCGTCCTCGATGATCTCCGCGACCTGCTCGCCCGCGACGGCTCGACGCCCGCCTACGTGGCCTCGGCCGAGACGATCCGCGCCATCGTGGGCTTCAAGTTCCATCGCGGCTGCCTGGCGCTGGGCGTGCGCGGCGAGCCCGTCGCGCCCGGGGCGCTCATGGACCCGATGGGCCCGCGCACACTGCTCGCGCTCGAGGGCGTGACCGATCCCGACAATGTCGGCGCGATCTTCCGGAACGCGGCGGCCTTCGGAGTCTCCGGGGTGCTGCTGTCGAGCCACTGCGCCGACCCGCTCTACCGGAAGGCGATCCGGGTCTCCATGGGCGCCACGCTCGCGCTGCCGTTCGCGCAGGTACCCGACTGGGCGGCCACCCTCGCGGCGCTGCGCCACGCCGGATACCGGCTGGTGGCCCTCTGCCCCGGTGCGGAAGCGGAGGACATCGTCGAGGTGGCGGGCCGGGCGCCGCGCCGGCCGCGGCTCGCGCTCCTGCTCGGTGCCGAGGGCGCGGGGCTCAGCGACGCGACGCGCGCCGCCGCGGACGTCGAGGTGCGCATCCCCATGGCCGCCGGCGTCGACTCCCTCAACGTCGCGGCCGCCTGCGGCATCGCGCTCCATCGCTTCGCATGATCGCCATCGGCACGTCCGGCTACAACTATCCGGAGTGGCGCGGCTCGTTCTATCCGGAGAAGTTCCCCACCGGCAAGATGCTGCCCTACTACGCCGAGCGCTTCTCGACGGTGGAGGTCAATTACACCTTCTACCGGATGCCCAATGCCAAGACCATCGCGGGCTGGGTCGCGGAGACGCCCGCGGGCTTCTCGTTCACGCTGAAGGCGCCGCAGCGGATCACCCACTTCGCGCGGCTGCGCGAGATCGGGGATCCGCTCCGCTACTTCCTCGACACCGCGGCCGGCCTCGGGCCCAAGCTCGGCCCGGTGCTGTTCCAGCTCCCGCCCAACTTCAAGAAGGACCTGGTGCGGCTCGGCGGCCTGCTCGATCAGCTCCCCGCCGGCCTGCGCTGCGCGATGGAGTTCCGCCACGAGAGCTGGTTCTCGGACGACGTCTACGAGCGCCTGCGCGCGTCCAACGCCTCGCTCTGCGTGGCCGATACCGAGGAGGACACCACGCCGGTCGAGGTGACCGCCGACTGGGGCTATCTACGCCTGCGCGACCAGGGCTATACCGCCGAAGATCTCGAGGGCTGGGGCCGGCGCATCAAGGAGCTCGACGCACGCTGGCGCGACACCTACGTCTACTTCAAGCACGAGGAGGCCGGGACCGGCCCCGCGTTCGCCCGCCAGCTCCGGGAGCTGCTCGACCGCTGAGCCTGCTCTTTCCCTCTCCCCTGAGGGGAGAGGGTTTCTGGTGCAGCTCCGCGATGCGTTCGATGGCCGCGGCCATGTCTATGCCGTCGCCGAGCACCGGGGTCAGCGGATCCGCCATCTTGTCGAAGCGCGCGGGCAAGGTCTCGAGCGTGAAGCGCGCGGGATCCAGGCGGGACGTCACCTCACGCCACTCGATCGGACACGAAGCGGGAGCGCCGGGGAGCGGCCGCACCGAGTAGGGCGCGACGATGGTCTGGCCGTGGCCGTTCTGGCCGAAGTCGATATAGACCTTTCCGCCTCGCGACCGCAACGGACGGGCCACGGTCGAGATCTCGGGCTCCGCTTCCACCCCCATCACCGCGAGGAGCCGCGCGAAGGTCCGGCACTGCTCGTAGGTGTAGCGCGCCCCTAGGGGCAGCATGATGTGGAGCCCGGTGGCCCCCGACGTCTTCACGTAGCTCGGCAGCTCGAGCCGCTCCAGGATGCCGCGCAGGGCGAGCGCGACCCGAACCACGTCGGTGAACGGCGCGCCCTTGGGGTCGAGGTCGAGCACCAGCCAGTCCGGCCGCTCGAGCGACGGGACCCGCGAGGCCCAGACGTGGATCGGAAGGGCCGCGCTGTTGGCCACGTAGCGCAGCATCTCCACGTCGTCCACCACCAGGTAGGCGATGTCGCGCTCGGTGTCGCGCGAGTAGATGCGCTCGGTGCGCACCCAGGCCGGCGCGAAATCGGGCGCGTCCTTCTGGTAGAACGACTTGCCGGTGATGCCGTCGGGGAACCGCGTGAGCACGAGCGGCCGATCGCGAAGATACGGCAGCATCAGCGATGCGACTCGCTCGTAGTAGCCGATCAAGTCGCCCTTGGTGAGGGCTGGCTCTCCGGGCCAGAGGACTTTCTTGACGTTGGTGGGCTGAAAGCGCGCCGGTGTTGGTGCCACAGGGGCTTCTTGTTCTGATTGGGGGGGAGCGGATGCCGCTCCGCCCCCGAGCCCCCCCACCCCCGCGTGGTTGCGCTGGCCGCGACGCGCGGATCGTATTGCGCGATCTGGTGGCTTTCGTTCCGGCGCACTTGGCGCTTTCGGTCGTTCCGGCGCTGGCTCCGGTTCCAGCGGTTGCTCCGGCTCTTCTCGTCGGCATTCGAGGGGCTTCTTGTCGTCTCTGAGGTCGATGAAGGTCGGGTGACGGAGGCCGCCGTCGTCGGTCCAGTCGGTGAAGCGGACCTCGGCGACGAGGCGCGGCTCGACCCAGTGGTGGCCCCGGCCGGTGGGGACGGCTCCCGCGTCGAAGGGAGGCGTGGCGCGGGCGAGCGGTCGGAGCCTGGCCATGATCGCCTCGAGCCTGGCGTCGTCGAAGCCGGTGCCGACCTTCGAGACGTACACGAGGCGCGCGGCTTCGGTGGGCCCGTCGTAGACACCCAGGTGCAAGGCGCCGAAGTGGCCGCGCGAGCCCTGGGGATCGGTGTAGCCCCCGATCACGAACTCCTGGCGCCGCTGGCACTTGATCTTGATCCAGTCTCGCGTGCGCGCGCCCGAATACACGCTCCGCGCCCGCTTGGCCACCATGCCCTCGAGCCGCTGCTCGGAGGCCAGGTCGAAGAAGGCCTTCCCCTCCTCCATACGTGGTCGCCGTAGCGAACCGCGCCGAGCGAGGGCACCAGACGGCGCAGGCATTCCTTGCGGTCCACGAGCGGCAGCTTCCGCAGATCGCGGCCGTCGAGCATGAGGCAGTCGAAGAACACGCCGATCGCGGGGCGCTGCACCGCCATCCGCTCGATCTCGCGCGGATCCGTGAGCGCCATGCGCGGCTGCAGCCGCTGAAAGCTCGGCCGCCCCGCGTCGTCTAGGGCCACGATCTCCCCGTCGATCACGAACGAATCCACCGGCAGCGCACGCAGGGCGCGCACCACCTCCGGGTAACGCGACGTGGTGTCCTGGCCGCTCCGACCGTACAGCTCGACCCGGTCCCCGCGTCGCGCGGCGAGCACGCGCACGCCGTCGTACTTGATCTCGAAGAGCCAGGCCGGATCCGAGAACGGCCGGTCGGCGAGGGTGGCCAGCGTGAAGGGCTGTCGCCGCGCGCTGACCTCGCCGCGCGGGGCCTCGAGCGCGTCCAGCCGCGCGCGGATCGTGGCGAGGCGCCCGGAGGCGTTGGCCATCTCCTCGACGGTGAGACCGGAGAGCACCGAGTGCGGATACCGCTCGGTCAGCTCGGCCGCGTCGGGCGGGAGCGCGGCGCCGTCCGTCTTCTTGAGGAGGAGCCAGTCCTTGTCCTTGCCCGACATGCGGGCCAGCGTCCACCGCCCGCGCATCTTGTGGCCGAAGATCTCTACCTCGAGCTTGCCGCGCGCGAGCTGCGCGAGGGGATCCTCGGGCTTGGCGGACCGGTACCAGCCGCGGTCCCACACGATGACCGAGCCGGCCCCGTAGTTGCCGGGCGGGATCACGCCCTCGAAATCGCCGTACTCGATGGGATGATCCTCGACGTGAACCGCGAGCCGTTTCTCCTCCGCGTGGACCGACGGCCCCTTCGGCACCGCCCAGCTCTTCAGCACCCCGTCCATCTCGAGGCGCAGATCGTAGTGCAGCCGCCGCGCCGCGTGCTTCTGCACCACGAAGAGCCGGCCGCCGGTGGGCGGCCGCCCGCCGAAGGGCTCCGGCGTGCGCTGCGGGTCCCGCATCTTGCGATACGTGGTGAGCTCGGGGGCCCAATACGTCGCCCCTTTTCGCCCCGTGCACCACCATCCCGTGCGGTTGCCATCGGAGTCTTGGAGCATAGCTGCCCGCGTGGTACTGTGCAAAGTCTCACGGTCATGGCGCCTCATTCACTCGGTTCCGGCACCATTTCCTTCGGGCTCGTCTCGATCCCGGTGAAGCTGTACACCGCCGCGTCGTCGGGCGGAGTGAGCTTCAACCTGCTGCACGCCAAGTGCGGCAGCCGGATCAAGCAGCAGACCTTCTGCCCGGCCTGCAACGAGGTGGTCGAGCGCAGCGCGCTCGTCAAGGGCTACGAGTTCCAGAAGGACCAGTACGTGCGCTTCACCGACGAGGAGCTGAAGTCGCTCGAAGGCGAGGCCTCGAAGGTCATCGACATCGCCGAGTTCGTCCCGCTCTCGTCGGTGGACCCGATCTACTTCGAGAAGACGTACTACCTCGGACCGGACAAGGGCGGCGAGAAGCCGTACCGTCTCCTCGCCGAGGCGATGGCCAAGAGCGACAAGGTGGCATTGGCCACGTTCGTGATGCGCGGCAAGGAGAGCCTCGTGCTCGATCCGCCCCGCGCAGGACGGGCTGATGCTGCACACGATGTACTTCGCCGACGAGGTGCGCGACTTCGGCGAGATCGAGAAGGGCAAGTCGGTGAAGCTGCGCGAGGGCGAGCTCGGCCTCGCCGAGCGCCTGATCGGCGAGCTCTCGCACGACGAGTTCAAGCCCGAGCAGTACGAGGACGACTACCGGAGCCGCGTGCTCGACCTCGCGAACTCGAAGGTGGAGGGCAAGGAGATCACCGCGGTCGAGCCGGAGGCGCAGCGGGCCCAGGTGATCGACCTGATGGACGCGCTCAAGCAGAGCCTGGCCAAGCGCGCCGCCGCCCCCGCGGAGGGCGGCACCCCGAGCGCCAAGAAGCCCCCCGTGAAGGCGCCCCGCCGCGCCGCCGCGCCCGACCGAAAGGCACAGGGCGGCAGGAAATAGGACTCCGGCAGCTGCCGAAAAGTGGGCCGCGCGAGTGACGGGTGGCGTCAGAGCCCGGGGGTGCAGTAGCTCGATTCGCCTGCTAATCCAGATACTTCCAGCCTGGCAACGCCATTGCAGTGTCCTCGGGCATCGTGGGTCGTACTTCTATCCATCCCCGAGGGAGCAAGATGATGAGGACGCTGATCGGCTGGACCATGGGCGCCGCGTGCGCCACCGTGATCGTGAGCGGAGGCTTGGCGCTGCCCGTGCAGGGTAGCCAGGACGTCAAGCACGAGCGGAAAGACGTGGAGACCTCGCGTCAGAAGCTTCGCGAGGCGTACAAGTCGGGTGATCCCGGGGCGATCAAGACCGCGCGGGAGAATTACCAGAAGACCCGCAACGAGCCGTCGAAGGACAAGCGGGAGCGCCGCAACGGCGCCCCGGATCCGAAGTAGCGCCCCCGCATCCACCGAGCCCCGGACTCCCGGTCGGGTCATTCGATGACCCGATCCGCGCGCAGGATGAGCGACGGCGGAATCGTGACGCCGAGAGCCCGGGCCGTCTTGAGGTTCAGCACGAGGGTGAACTTCGCCGCCTGCTCGAAGGGCAGATCGTCCGGCTTGGCCCCCTTGAGGATCCGGTCCACGAACCCCGCGGCACGCCGATACAGGTCGACACGGTCGGGCCCGTAGGCCATCAGGACCCCCGTCTCGGTCAGTTCGAGCACGCCGGCTGATACCGGAAGCCGGTGCCTCAGCGCCAGCTCCGCGATCTGAGTCGCGGAGGGACGGAGCAGCGGATCGTCCTGGAGCAGGACGCTGCCGGCGCCGCCTCTGGCCGCCGACCGGAACGCCCCCTCGAAGTCACCCGGGCGCCGGATCTCGATGCGCTGAATCTCGACCCCGAGCGTCCGGCCCGCCGCGTCGAGTGCCCTCGAGGTCGCCCGGGTCCCGGGGTTGGAGGGAAACACGAAGACCGCGTGGCGCGAGGCACCCGGGAGCACCTCCTTCATCAGGGCCACGCGCTTCCCGATGAGCTCCGCCGACAGGCTCGCGAGGCCCGTGACGTTACCGCCCGGGTTGGCCAGGCTCTTCGCGAGACCGTTCTCGATCGGATCGCCGCAGGACCCGCAGACGATGGGAGTGTCCCGGGTCGCCTGTCTCGCGGCGAGCGCGACGAATGGCTGCCCGACGAAGATGACGTCGACCTTCTGCCGGACAAAGTCGTCCAGCACCTTCCGCAGCTCGTCGCCGGTCGTGTAGCTGCGGACCTCGACGACGATGGTCTGCCCCGGGACGTGCCCGGCCTCGCGAAGACCGCGCACGAAGCCGTCCTGCCACCGGGGCTCGGCCGAATCGGTGGGCAGCCCCACGTAGCCGACCGTCGGCACCTTCCGGGCCGGCTGGGCGTCGGCGGCGAGCGTCAGAGCCAGGAAGACCAGTGCCAGGACGAGAGCGCCGAGACCGATCGCCCCCTTGCGGGGGGCCGATCGCAGCGGGCCCGTCACCTCGTCGATCCGGCCACCCCGCTCGTCGAGACGTCGGCGGGATGGCGCCGGTGCCAGTCGGTGGCCGACTGGTAGGCACGGGCGGCGGCCAGGATCGTGTTCTCCTCCCAGGCGCGCCCCATGAACTGCACGCTCGTCGGCAGTCCGCGCGCGCCGAAGCCATTCGGCACCGCCACCCCGGGCAGGCCCGCCCCGTTGCCGACGGCGCCCATCACGTCCCGGGCGGTCCCGCGGATCGCGCTGCGCACCTCGCCGCCCAGCATCGCGGCCACCGTGGAGCGCCCCGGCGCGACCAGCGCGTCCAGCCGCGCCAGCACGCGGTCCGCCTCGCGCGCCATCACGCCGCGCAGCCGCAGCGCCTTCACGTAGTCCTTGGCGAGGATCGCGTCGCGCGCGTAGGCGGTGTAGCGGTCCTCCGGCGCGGTGAGCCCGGCGATGGCGCCGCTCTCGATCACGTCCTCGAACGCGCTCGCCGCCTCCGCGAACAGGATGGTGCGCGTGATGTCGTCGTAGGGCAGATCCGGCAGCGTGACCTCCTCGACGGTACCGAGCCCGCGCAGCACGTCCAGCGAGCGCGCGAAGTTCTCCCGGACCTCGTCCTCGCAGCCGTCGGTGATGCCGCGCAGCACCCCGAAGCGGAAGCGCCGGCCCGCCGGCTCGCCCGCGTCGTAGCGGTAGGGCCGGTCCACCGTGGTCGGATCGGCGGCGTCTCGCCCCGCGATGACCTCGAGCACCAGGCCGCAGTCGTCCGCGGTGAGGGCGAGCGGGCCGAGCTTGTCGAGGGTCCAGCAGAGGGCCATCGCGCCGTGGCGGCTCACCCGCCCGTAGGTCGGCCGCAGCCCCGCGAGGCCGCAGTTGCCGGCGGGCGAGAGGATGGAGCCCCAGGTCTCCGAGCCGATCGCGAACGGGACGAGCCCCGCCGCGACCGCGGAGCCCGAGCCGCTCGACGAGCCGCCGCTCCACGCCTCCCGGTTCCACGGATTCACGCCGGGCCCGGTGAACGCGGCATTGGGCTGCCGGTAGCCCATGCCGCCGGCCAGCTCCACCATGGCGAGCTTCGCGCAGAGCACCGCGCCCGCGGCCTCCAGCTTCAGGATCGCGGTGGCGTCGAAATCGAAGCATCGGTCCTTGAAGGGCGCCGCGCCCCACGTGGTCGGGATGCCGCCGGACGTCGCGAGCAGATCCTTGGCCCCGTAGGGAATGCCGTGGAGCGGGCCGCGGTAACGCCCGGCCGCGATCTCCGCCTCCGCACGCCGCGCCTGCTCGAGCGCGCGGGCACGCGTGACCGTGACCACCGCGTTGTAACGCGGGCCGAGCTGCTCGAGCCGCCCGAGGAACGTCTCGGCCAGCGCGACCGGGGAGAGGCGCCGGGTGCGGACACCCTCCGCGAGCTCCCGGACCGGGGTGAAGACCACGTCCTCGGCCATCACGGCTCCGCGCGGTAGACCGCGAAGGGCTGGGCGGGCTCGTCGGCGTTGGTGAGGCGCACCGCGCGGAGGGCGCGCGAGGCCTGCACGATCGCCTCGATCGACGTCCGCACGCCCGCGAGCTGGTCGGCGTCCAGCCGGCTGCCGTACCGCTCGCGGACCAGCGCGAGCATGGTGTCCACCTCCGCGCGCACCGCCTCCGCGTCGCTCATGCCGCCCGCATTCTAGCGGAGGCGCGGATCGAGCGCATCGCGCAGTCCGTCGCCCAGCAGGTTGAAGCCGAGGACGGCGAGGAAGATGGCGAGCCCGGGCAGCGCGGCCACGTGCGGCGCCACGTTCATGTACTGCCGGCTGCTGGAGAGCATGCGGCTTGGCAACGGCCTCGCGCGGGGCTAAGATCGCGGGGTCTCTCACCGAACCAGGAGGAACTCGAGATGGCCAAGCGGATGCTCTTCATCGGCGCGGGTGCGATCGGCAGCTACCTGGGCGCGTTCCTCGCGCGGGCCGGCCACGAGGTGACCCTGGTAGATCCGTGGCCCGAGCAGGTCGAGACTCTCCGCCGTCAGGGCATCGCGGTCACCGGCCCGCACGACCCCTTCGAGGCCAAGCCGGTTGCGATCCACGTGCACGAGCTCCAGCGGCTCGGAGCCGACTTCGACATCGGGTTCATCGCCATGAAGGCCTACGACACCGCGTGGGCCACCTGGATGGCGCTGCCGCATCTGAAGCCCGAGGGCTACCTGGTCTCCGCCCAGAACTGCTGGAACGATCCGATCGTGGCCGGCATCGCGGGCGCGGAGCGCTCGGTCGGCCTCATCATGTCGAAGATCGGCGTCGCCCTGTGGAAGCCGGGCCAGGTGGAGCGCGGCATGGAAAAGGGCCAGGGCGCCGGACACGACGTGTTCCGCGCCGGCGAGCACGACGGGCGCATCACCGAGCGGGTCACCGAGCTGGCCGATATCATGAGCGTGGTGGACGGGGCGCGGCCCACCGACAACCTATGGGGCGAGCGCTGGTCCAAGCTCTGCGCGAACTGCATGGGCAACCCGGTGCAGGCCATGACCGGCCTGGGCTCGGTCGAGATCGCCAAGCAGGCGCGAGGGCGCGAGATCACCATCCGGATCGCGCAGGAATCGGCCGCGGTCGGGCTCAAGCTCGGCTACCGTATTCCCAAGTTCAACGGCCGCGAGGCCGAGCAGTGGGCCCAGGCCGGCCGCCCCGACGTCTACGGAGAGCTCGACGCCGCGCTCACCCCCAAGGAGGGCGGCTCCGCGCGCAACTGGCGCGCCTCCATGGCCCAGGACGCGATCAAGGGCCGCCGCAGCGAGATCGACTACATGAACGGCCTCGTGGTGGACAAGGGCCGCGAGGTCGGCGTGCCGACGCCGGTGTCGAGCGCGGTGGTCGCCCTGATGCGCGAGGTGGACGCGGGAACGCGGAAGCCGGCGCCCGAGCACATCGAGCTCGCGCTCAAGCGCGCGGGAAACTGATCGGCGGGCGGATCAGCGAACCGGGGGCAGCTCGCTGACACGGAGGTTGCCGAAGAGCACCTCCATGCCCCGCTGGTCCACGTAGAGTCCCAGCGTGCCGCTGGCCTCGGCGGCCAGCTCCGCGGTCGCCACCGGCCGGCCGTTGACGTAGGCCACGATGGATCGGTCGCGCAGCTCGACGGCCAGGGTATTCGGGGCGCCGTACTCGGTCTTCACGCTCCGGGTTGCGGTGGGCGGCACCGGATAGTTCCACTTCCCGCCGCTCCAGCTCGCCACCCGGTAGGTGCCGTTGGCGGTGAGTCCGAAGGTGGCGAAGGTCCGGTTGTCGGCCCCGCCGCGGCTGGCGAACATGAGCCCGAACGCGCCCTCGCGGGTGCCCTTGCGCTGCCGGGCGGTCACCTCGATGCGCACGCCGGCCGGAAATGGCTCCGGACGCACCGGGCCCAGCAGGCACGGCGCGGAGGCCGCGATGTTCTCGACGACGAAGCCGTCGTCGGCGTAGGAGGACTTGCAGATCGTCCCGGTGCCGGCGGACCAGTTGCGGGCGATCCGGAGGTCATCGTCGAAGAGCACGCGCGGACCGGCGGCGATCACGGTGCGCGGCTCGGTCGCGGGCGCGCAGGCGCTGGCGAGGAGCGCCAGGGCCAGCGTCAGGACGAGCCGCGACATCGATCACCTCCAGAGATCGTGAGAGTGAGCACTGCTGGCCGTCGACCACCTCATCTTTTACACTACACCGGGCTCTAACGACAACGAGGGGGTGCACCCATGCGCGGTATCGTCTTCACCGGCAATCGACAGCTCGAGCTGCGAGACTTCCCCGATCCGACGCCCGGGCCGGGCGAGGTCGTGCTGGAGATCAAGGCCTCCGGCATGTGCGGGAGCGATCTCAAGTTCTACCGCGCGGACGGCAACGAGACGGCCGCGCTCGGCCTGGGCGGCAGCGGCAAGCCGGTGATCGCGGGGCACGAGCCCTGCGGGGTGATCGCGGCGCTGGGCCCCGGCGTGAGCGCGACCGAGGGGCGCGTGGGCCAGCGCGTGATGAATCATCACTACACCGGATGCGGCCACTGCAAGCATTGCCGGGTGGGGTGGTCGCAGCTCTGCAAGGCCGGCATCACCGTCTTCGGCGCCACCGGAGACGGCGCGCACGCGAAGTACATGAAGGTGCCCGCGCGCACCAACGTGCCCCTGCCCGACGAGCTCACCTTCGAGGAAGGCGCGGCGGTGTCCTGCGGCACCGGCACCGCCTACGGCGCGCTCAAGCGCATCGACGTGTCCGGGCGCGACACCCTGGCCGTGTTCGGCCAGGGACCGGTCGGCCTCTCCGCCACCATGCTGGGCGTGGCGATGGGCGCGCGCGTGATCGCGGTGGACATCGCGGCGGAGCGGCTCGCCCTCGCGAAGCAGTTCGGCGCCGACGCGGTCGTCAACTCGCGCGAGACCGACCCGGTGAAGGCCATCATGGACCTCACCCACGGCGAGGGGGCCGAGGCCACCATGGACTGCACCGGCCTCCCCGAGCCCCGGGTGGCCGCGGTGCGCAGCGCCGCCACGTGGGGACGCATGTGCTTCGTGGGCGAGGGGGGCGCCACTTCCATCGACGTGAGCCGTGACCTGATCCGCAAGCAGCTCACACTGGTGGCCTCGTGGACGTTCAGCAGCATGGGCCAGTGGGAGTGCGCGCGCTTCGTGGCCGACCGCAAGATCCCGCTCGGCCGGATCTTCACCGACCAGTTCCGCCTCGACCAGGCCGCGGAGGCCTACAAGCGCTTCGACACCCAGACCACCGGCAAGGGCGTGTTCACCTCGTTCTAGGCGGAAGGAGACCCCGCGTGCCCGACCTCAAGATCCTCGGCATTCCCGGCAGCCTGCGCCGGGCGTCCTTCAACCGCTTCGCGCTCCGCGCGGCCCAGTCGCTCCTGCCCCCGGGCGCGAGCCTCGACATCTTCGAGCTCGAGGGCATTCCTCCGTACAACCAGGACCTGGAGAAGGAGCCGCCCGCGCGCGTGGTGGAGATGAAGACCCGCGTGCGCGCGGCGGACGCCATCCTCTTCTCCACCCCCGAGTACAACTACTCGATGCCCGGGGTGCTCAAGAACGCGATCGACTGGGCCTCGCGCCCCTACGGCGACAGCGCGTGGCAGGGCAAGCCGGTGGCGGTGATGGGCGCCTCGGTCGGCATGCTGGGCAGCGCGCGCGCTCAGTACCACCTGCGCCAGTGCTTCATCTACCTCAACATGTACCAGGTCAACCAGCCGGAGGTGCTGATCGCCAACGCGGCCCAGCGCTTCAACGAGCAGGGCGAGCTGACCGACGAGACGTCGAGGGAGCTGATCCGGAAGCTGCTGACCGAGCTCGTCGCGTGGACGACCCGGCTGAAGCGCTAGACCGCCCCTCACCCTGCCCTCTCCCCTGAGGGGAGAGGGTGTCTTGGAACCCTCGCCCCCGGAGGGGGAGAGGGCAGGGTGAGGGGGCGCGTCAGACCTGGCCGAAGAAGACCAGGTACTCGGCCTTGAGCACGCGCTCCAGCAGGAGCAGCAGGACCGCCCCGGGCACCATCAGCACGATCGCGGTCACCGAGGCGATCTGCAGCTCGTAGCCCACGCTGGCGGTGTACATGTAGACGGGGAGCGTGGTGACGAACGGGGCGCCCACCAGCAGCGTGCCGGTGAACTCATCCAGCGAGTAGAGGAACACGAGCAGCGCGCTCGCCACGATACCGGGCACCGCCAGCGGCAGCGACACGGTCAGGAAGGTGCGGGTCACCGAGGCGCCCAGGTTCCAGGCGGCCTCCTCGAGCTCCGGCTGGATCGCGCGGAACACCGCGGTCATCGTCCACACCGCGAAGACCAGGCCGCCCACCAGGTGCACCAGCACCACCCCGGTCACGGTGCCGGCGAGCCCGAAGCGGTAGAACTCGCGAGTGGCGCTCGCGAAGACCGGCAGCTGCGGGAAGGCCTGGGGCAGCAGGAACGCGAGCAGGATCACGGTGCGGCCCGCGAACTTCAGCCGGGCGAGCGCGTAGCCCAGCGGCACCGCGAAGAGCAGGGCCAGCACCGTCACGATCACCGCCACGATCAGGCCGGTGTAGAGGGGATCGAGGAAGTCGCCGGTGAGCATGCGCGCCCAGTAGCGGAGCCCGAACCGCTGCGGCCACGGGCTCGGGTAGGTCCACCGCTCCGCGAACGACCAGACGCCGAGGCTCAGCAATGGGCCCAGGATGAAGAAGGCGGCCAGGGCGAGCGCGGCCGCGCGCCCGGTCATGGCGCCGAGGGACCGGGCGGGCGCGATCACGACGGTCTACCGGGTGAGCCGGCGCACGTACACGAGCGCGGCGCCCATCGCCAGGAGGTAGGCCACCACGCCCAGCGCGGAGGCGGTGGCGAAATCCCCGTGCTGGCCATAACGGTAGTACACGTCGATCATCAGCATCTGCGGGCCGCCGCCGCGGCCCATCATGAGTGGGATCGAGAACGAGGCCAGCATCGAGGAGAAGATCAGGATGCCGGTCACCGCGAGGGCCGGCGCGGCCATCGGCACCAGGATGTCGCGGGTGAGCCGGCCGGTGGACGCGCCGAGCTGGCGCGCCGCCTCCAGGTACGAATCGTCGGTGCCGCGGAAGGCGCCCAGCAGCAGGAGCGCGGCCAGGCCGAGGTGCTTCCAGGCGAGCGCGGTGGCGATCCCCGCCCACGACGACGAGAACGACGGCACGTACGGGCTCCAGAACACGCGCAGCGCGTGGCCGACCACCACGAAGGGCACGAAGAGCGGGACCTTGAGCAGAAACTCCACCGGGCCGAAGGCGCGGAGGCGAAGCCATCCGCACACCGGGATCGCGAGGGCAAAGGTGAGCGCGGTCCCCGCCGCGGCGACCCCGATCGTGTAGCCCACGTCGCGCGCGTAGAGGCTGGCGACCGTCCCGTAGTTGGCCAGCGTCCACTGCCCCTCGCGCGTGAAGCTCGCCACCACCGAGGCCCCGAGCGGCCAGAGGAACACGGCCGCGAGCACCGCGAGCGCGGGGGCGCAGAGCGCCCCCCACAGCACCCGCTCGGCCAGGGTCAGCGGACGATCTCCTCGTACGCCAGGCTGATCAGGTCGTGGTACTCCTTGATCGGCATCTGGCGCGAGTAGCGGGCGAGATCCTGCGCGCTCACGCCCGCGAAGAGCAGCTCGCGGCTCTTGGCGTTGATGAGCGGCAGCACCTTCTCCGCGTCCACCCCCGGGTACCAGCCGAACTTCTCGACGATCGCCTTCGCCTGCACCTCGGGGGTCGCGATGTAGTCGATGTAGCGCACCGCCATGTCCCGGCTCGCCGCCTCGCGCGGCACCACCAGGTAGAGCGGGTAGATCGGCAGCCCCGGCGCGGGCAGCACCGGCGTCACCGCCGGGTCCATGCGACCCTCGTTCTTCCAGGCCACGAGCTGGTCGATCCACACCGCGCCCATCCAGATCTCACCGCGGTTGAGCGCGTCCAGCGTGCCCGCGTTGCCGTTGGTGATGGTCGCCTGCTTGTTGAAGTCGCGCAGCGCGGTGATCGCCTCGCGGATCGCCGCCTCCTTGCCTCTGTCGAACGGGCCCTGGGTGAGCTCCTTGTAGAGCCCGGTCTTCCAGTAGACCCAGCCCATGGTGAAGCCGACGCCGCTCACCCCGCCCTTGATCCCGTTGTAGCCGAAGCGACCCGGATTGGCCTTCACCCACGCGGCCAGCTCGTCGAACGACTTCGGCGGATTGGCCACCTTGGACGGCACGTAGGCGACGGCGATCTGGTTGTGGAACATCGGCACCACGTACCCGTCCACCGAGACGCCGAAGGCCTCCTTCACCTCCGCGCCCTTCACGAGCGCCGCGTTCTTCATCTGGGGCACGAACCGGTGGAGCAGGCCCTCCTTCGCCATCTGCGAGGCCACCGCCATGCTCACCAGCGCCACGTCGAGGTCCCACGGCTTGCGGCCGGTGTCGGCCTGCGCCTTGATCTTCGTGTAGATCGCGCGGCTGGCCGGCTCGCCGGTGCCGGTGCCCACCACGTTGATCTCCACGTCCGGGACGGTGGCCCGGAAGCCGGGCCCGAGGAGGGTCTTGTGCACCTCGACCACGTTGACGTCGGCCCCGATGGCGACGTTGAGCCGGGTCGCCGCGGACGCGGGGACCGCGAGGGCCAGCAGGACGGCGAGCACGCTTCGCAGCAGCATCGTTGGACTCCTCTGGTCAGGCCGCCGGATACACGCGCACGCGATCCGACGGGACGGTGATGGTGACGGGGCCGGGCGGCGCCGGAGCGGGCCCGTCCACCATGAGCACGGCCGCGCCCACCCGCACGTAGTGCCGGTAGTACGCGCCGAGGAACAGGCTTTCCTCCAGCGTGCCCGCGAGCGCGGGCGCCCCACCCGTCGCGCCGGCGAGGCCGAGATCGGACGAGCGCAGGATCACGAGCACGGGCCCGCGCGCGGGGCCGCCGTAGGGCAGACGCTGGCCTTCGAGATGCAGCGCACCCGGCTCGGCGCGCCCCTCCAGGCGATTGCCCACGCCCAGGAAGTCGGCGACGAACTCGGACGCGGGCTCGAGATAGACCTGCTCCGGCGTCCCCGCCTGCGCGACCACGCCGCGGTTCATCAGCACCACGTGATCCGCGATGGCGAGGGCTTCCTCCTGATCGTGGGTGACGTAGATGGTGGTGATGCCCACGCGCCGCTGCAGACGACGCACCTCCACCCGCAGGCGCTGCCGGATCTTGGCGTCGAGATTCGAGAGCGGCTCGTCCAGCAGGAGCACGCGGGGCTCCACCACGATGGCCCGCGCGAGCGCCACGCGCTGCTGCTGGCCGCCCGACAGCGCGGCCGGCTTGCGGCGCGCGGTCGTCTCCACGTCGCCGATCTCCACGAGCGCGAGCGCGTCGCGCACCCGGCGGGTGATCTCGGCGCCGGGTACCCGCTTGAGCCGCAGGCCGTACGCGACATTGTCGAACACGGTCATGTGCGGCCAGAGCGCGTAGCTCTGGAAGACCATCGCGGTCCCGCGCTGCTGCGGCGGCACTGCGGTCACGTCGGCGCCGTCGAAGCGGATCGCCCCCGTGTCCACCGACACGAAGCCCGCGATCGAGCGGAGGAGGGTGGTCTTGCCGCAGCCGGATGGGCCGAGGATCGCGGTCAGACGGCCGGGCTCGAAGTCGAGCGAGACGGACCGGAGCGCCTCGACTACACCGTAGCGCTTGGAGACGGCCGAGACGCCGACGCGAACCACGCCGGGAGGCTAGCACGCGCCCGCGCGAAGGGTCAACGACGCGCGGGTCACGACACGACGACGTCGACTACACGAGCCAGCCCCGCGAGCCGCGGCCGGCCCGCCGCGCCGCGCGCAGCGCGCGAGCCACCGCGTCCTCCGGCGTGCGCGCGGTGAGAAGCGGCACCCGTCGGCCTTCCGGCTGCGCGAGGCGCCACGTGCCGAGGCCCACCACCGGCCGGCCGAGCTTGAGGGCGAGCGCGATCTCGGAGAGCGTGCCGTACCGGCCGCCGACCGCGATGACCGCGTCGCTCGAGCGCACCAGGATCACGTTGCGCGCCTGATCCATGCCGGTGACGACCGGAATGGAGACCCAGCGATTGGCGTCGCGCGCCTCGAATCCGGGCAAGAGCCCCACCACGGTGCCCCCGGCCCGGGCCGCGCCGCGCGAGGCCGCCTCCATCACGCCGCCGAGGCCTCCGCACAGCAGCACCGCGCCCGCTTCCGCGATGGCGCGGCCCACCCGCTCGGCCAGCGCGGCCACCCGGCGCGAGCAGACGCCCTCGCCGATCACGCCCACGTGGAGGCCGGCGCGTGCCGGCTTCGTCATGACGTCACGCGGCCTCGACCCGCTGCCAGCCGCCATCATTGAGCGAGCGCAGCACCGCGTCCAGAACGAGCTGGGCCGCGACGCCGTCCTCGAGCGTGGGCGATGGGCTCTCGCCCTTCTTGATGCCCTCGAGGAAGCGCTTCACCAGCGGCGCTATCGTGGCTTTCCCGGTGACCTCCATCTGGTCGCCTTCGCCAGCCGAGCGTGGCAGCCCTGCGGTGATCGGAACCGGCTGCAGCGTGCCGCTCGCCCCGGCCGCGCGCAGCTCGCCCACGTACCACTTGGGCTTCTCGCGGTCGAGCCGGTAAACAAGCGAGCCCTGACTGCCGTAGGCCTCCAGGAACGACTCGTTCGCCCCGCGGGCGGCGCGGCTCACCGAGAACGTCACCTGCCCGCCGGAAACCAGCTCGCCCATCACGCTGCAGAAGTCCTCCGCGTCGGTCGGCTTGCCGCCGGGAGCGTTGCGGGTCGGATAGGCCACGCCGGCCTGCGCGGTCACCCGTGCGAACTCGCCGAAGTGCCAGCGTATGAGGTCGATCACGTGCACGCCCATGTCGCCCATGGCGCCGTGGCCGGCCTGGGCGCGGTCCATCCGCCAGGTCGACGGCGCCGCCTCGTCGGCCCAGCGCGCCCCGAGCCAGCGACCCGCCGCGTGGAAGAGCCGACCCACGCCGCCCTCCTCCACCAGCGAGTGGAAGCGCTGCATGGCCGGGATGAAGCGCCAGTTGAACGAGGTCATGGCCACGCGCTGCGCCCGGCGGGCCGCCTCGGCCATGTCGCGACCCTCGGCCGCGGTCATGGCGAGTGGCTTCTCGCAGAGGACGTGCGCGCCCTGCTCGAACGCGCGCAGCGCGATCTCGCGGTGCAGGTTGGGCGGCGAGGCGATCACCACGATGTCCGGCTTGGTCTCCTCGAGCATCTGCTCCCACCGCTCGAAGACGCCGGGAACGTTGTAGCGCTCGGCGATCGAGCGGGCGGTTTCCTGATTGCGCTGGCAGACCGCCACCACCTCGCAGCCGTTGGCCTGAAACGCCGGAATGTGGGCGCGGCCGAAGCCGAGCCCGACGATGCCCACGCGGTGCTTCTTCCGAGCCATGCCTCGCCGTCCTTTCGTGCCGCGGATTTCCCTTCCCCCGCGGATTGGGTTACAGTCGGCCCCATCCTAGCAGCACCCCAGAGGAGGCCTCAATGAAGGCGGTCGCCGCAGTTGCCGAGATCCTGAAGCGCGAAGGTACCACTTTTCTGATCGGCTATCCGGTGAACCCGATCATCGAGGCGGCCGCCCAGGCCGATATCCGCACCATCATCGTGCGCCAGGAGCGCACGGGGCTGCACATGGCGGACGCGGTGAGCCGCATCACCTCCGGCCAGAAGATCGGCGTGTTCACGATGCAGCACGGGCCCGGCTCGGAGAACGCCTTCGGCGGCGTGGCCCAGGCCTACGGCGACTCGGTGCCGATCGTGGTGCTGCCCGGCGGCTACCCGCGCCGCCTCACCAACATCCCGCCCAACTTCAACTCGTTCATCAACTACCGCAACGTGACCAAGTGGTGCGAGCAGGTCATCATGGGCGACGCGGTGCCCGACGCGATGCGCCGGGCCTTCACCCAGGTGAAGAACGGCCGTCCGCGGCCGGTGCTGGTGGAGATTCCCGTCGACGTCTACCAGGAGGAAGTGCCCGAGCCGCTCAACTACAAGATGACTCCGCGCACGCGGGTCGCTCCCGATCCGGACGCGGTCACCGAGGCCGCGCGCATCCTGGTGGAGGCGGAGCGGCCGGTGATCTACGCGGGCCAGGGCGTGCACTACGCGCGCGCGTGGCAGCAGCTCCGCGAGCTGGCCGAGCTGCTCGAGGCGCCGGTCACCACGAGCCTCGAGGGCAAGAGCGCGTTCCCGGAGAACCACCCGCTGTCGCTCGGCTCGGGCGGCCGCTCGATCCCCAAGACGGTCCACGAGTTCCTCAAGAACGCCGACGTGATCTTCGGCATCGGCTGCAGCTTCGCGACCACGAACTACGGCGTCACGATGCCGAAGGGCAAGACCATCATCCACGCCACCCTCGACGCGGCCGACCTCAACAAGGACATCGTGGCCGAGCACGCGCTGATCGGCGACGCGGGCCTCGTGCTGGAGGCGCTGCTCGCCGAGGTGCGCGACCGCCTGAAGGGCAAGGCGCGCGGCCGCAAGGCCGAGGTCACCAAGCAGATCGCCACCATGAAGAGCGAGTGGCTCGCGCAGTGGATGCCCAAGCTGACCGCCAACGACAAGCCGCTCTCGCCCTACCGCGTGATCTGGGATCTGCTGCACACGGTGGACGTGGCCAACACCATCATCACCCACGACGCGGGCAGCCCGCGCGATCAGCTCTCGCCCTTCTGGGAGAGCACGCACCCGCTCACCTACATCGGCTGGGGCAAGACCACCCAGCTCGGCTACGGTCTGGGCCTCGCCATGGGGGCCAAGCTCGCCAAGCCGGAGTCGCTTTGCATCAACGTGTGGGGCGACGCGGCCATCGGCTTCACCGGCATGGACTTCGAGACCGCGGTGCGCGAGCGCATCCCGATCCTGTCGATCCTGCTCAACAACTTCTCGATGGCGATCGAGCTGCCGATCATGAAGACGGCCACCGAGAAGTACCGCTCCACCGACATCAGCGGCCACTACGCGGACATGGCGAAGGCCTTCGGCGGCTACGGCGAGCGCATCACCGAGCCGGGCGAGATCATTCCCGCCCTCAAGCGCGGCATCGCCAAGACCAAGGACGGCGTCCCGGTCCTCCTCGAGTTCATCACCGAGAAAGAGATCAACTTCTCGATGTTCAAGTAGCCGGCGCCCTCCCTTCCCTCCACCCTCTCCCCTCCGGGGAGAGGGCAGGGTGAGGGGGCGCGGCAGCAACCATGGCGGCCAACGCATGACCGCTCTCACCTATCGCTCCCCGAAGACGGACGTGCGCCCGAGCCCGATCCAGGGCAAGGGCCTGTTCGCAAAGGCCGCCATCGCCAAGGGCGAGATCGTCGCGGTCAAGGGCGGCCACGTCCTGACCGCGCCCCAGTGGGCGGCGCTCGAGCCGACGCTCGGCCCGGCCGACATCCAGATTGCCGAGGACCTGTTCATCGCGCCGGCCACGCCGGCTGAGCGCGACGGCAGCATGCTCTACACCAACCACTCCTGCGACCCCAACCTGGCGATCCAGGGCCAGATCGTGCTGGTCGCGATGCGGGACGTCGCGCCCGACGAGGAGCTCACCATCGACTGGGCGACCACCGACGACGGCGACTACCAGATGGTGTGCCGCTGCGGGAGCGCCCGCTGCCGCGGGACCATCACCGGCAAGGACTGGATGAAGCCGGAGCTGCAGGCCAAGTATCGGGGCTGGTTCTGCTGGTTCCTGCAGCGGAAGATCGACCGAGCCCGTCCGGCATGAGCCCGAGCTCTCCGGAGACCGGCCCATACGGCGAGTTGATCACCACAACGCTCCGCGTGCTCACCTGGAACGTCTGGGGCCGCTTCGGGCCATGGCAAGAACTGTGAAGCCGCGCTGATCGGGACTCTCGAGGCTCTCGCTCCCGACGTCGTCGCGCTGCAAGAGGCCTGGTGCGACCGTGGAGGCCAGGATCAGGCGACGCGGCTCGCCAAGGCCCTCGGATACCACGGAGTTTACGGGCGCGGAACATTCCTTGCCGAAGACTGGGGCACCGGATCCGGCCTCCTGTCTCGGTGGCCGATCGAGCATCACGAGTATCGCGAGTTCCCCGCTTCCGCCCCGGACCGATGGGGCGGGGCCGCGCTCTTCGGACGCATCGCGGGGCCGCGCGGGCCATTATCCCGCGTTCTCGGTAGCCCTCGACTGGCCGCCGCATGCCAGCGCGGTACGGCAATCCTCGGTCCGGCACCTCGTCTCGTTCGCGCTCGAGGTCGCGGGCCCGGCCTTCCCGACCGTCATCTGCGGGACTTCAACGCGCCCCCCGATTCGGACGAGCTCCGCATGCTCACCGGACGCACCGACACCGCGGTGCCGGGATTCGCGCTCTTCGACGCCTGGGAGATGGCCGGAGACGGGAGCGGGCATACCTGGGCGCGGTGCAATCCCTGGACCGCGCCGGCGCTCCTGCCGGACCGGCGCATCGACTACATCCTGGTGGGCCGGCCGCGCCGCGGCGGGGCCGGGCACGTTGTCGGCTCCGCGATCGCGGGGGTCGAGCCCGTGGACGGCGTCGTCCCCTCCGATCACTACGCGGTCGTCGCCGACCTGCGCTACTAGATCACACCGTGATCCTCGAGCTCGCCGCCCTGCTCTGCACCGGGCTCTTCGCCGGGGCGGCCATCTACGTCACCTGGTCGAGCACCCCGCGCGCCTCGAGTGTGGACCGGCTCTCGCCATCGCCGAGTTCGGGCCGAGCTATCGGCGGGGCGCCGTGATGCAGGCGTCGCTCGCGGTCGGGGGCTGCCTCGCGGCGGTGGCCGCCTGGACCCAGGGCAGCCCCCCCCCGGTGCTCATCGCCGGCCTCCTGCTCGGGGCCCTGATCCCGTTCACTCTGATCGTGATCCGGCCGACCAACAAGCGTCTGCTCGATGCCGGGCTCGACCGCAACGCGCCCGAGGCCGCGGCGCTCCTGGCCCGCTGGGGCCGGCTGCACGCGGTTCGCAGCGTCGTGAGCGCGGTCGCCTTTCTGCTGCTCGGGCTGCACCGCTCCGGGATCCTCTAGTCATGGCCGCGGTCGCGGCAGCCGTGTTGTCACGCCGGCACGCTTCGCGACCGGCATGACCTTCGATGAGTACATGACCTATATCGGCACTCCGGAGAACCTCGTCCGCGAGGCCGGCTGGTGGCGAGGGCCCGAGCGCAGTGGACTGGACCGGCCCGTTGCGGACATGGTACGAGACCCTCCAGCTCCGACGACGATCAGGTCGCCGCGATCCGGTGGCTCGCCGCGCAGCCGGAGGGGCCGGCCAAGATCCTCGTGATCTCGGAGGAATGGTCCTCGGACTGCCGCCGGGTCATCCCGATGCTCGGGCGGCTGGCGGAGGCCGGCTCCGCTCGAGCTGCGGATCTTCCCGCGCGACGGCCAGCGGGCCTGGGCGCGAGCCAAAGGCGGATCCCGCGGAGTCGCCCAACGCCGATCTCATGAACGATGTTCCTCCGGGAGCAGGACGGCCGGACCTTCAGTCGATTCCGGTCGTGGTCTTCAACACCGACGCACCCGATACCTCTATCACTACACGGAGCGCCCCGCGCTCTTTCCCCGGGACCGCCTCGTCTCCGGCGATGCATGCGGCCCGGCCGGGCGAGACGCGGGAGCAGGCCTGGGAGCGCTTCCTGCACGACTGGGGCGATCATGCAGCAATCGCCCTTCTTCAAGGGGCGGGCCGCGGCGGCGATCGACGAAATGCCCTCCGCGCTCTACGAGCAGCGCGTGCCGGCGGGCAACCGATGAAGGCCTCCACCATCGTCGCGACGGTGGTCGCGATCGCCGTCGGCGTGTACTCCGGCCCCCATCTCCTCATCCCCCTGGCCCTCACCGGCCTGATCTGGTGGGCGGCCCGGAAACGATTCCCGGTCGCTCACCCGGCTACGTGGCCGCCGCCGCGGTGCAGGCCGGTCACCTGCTGTGGATCGCGGTCGGCCTGATCGTCATCGGGGCGCTGACCGTGGATCTGGTGGACATCGCGATCCTGCTCATCGGCGTCGTCTGGCTGCTTCCTGCGGCCGGGCCTGGCGCCGGTCATCGTGCTCACGATCTACCAGGCGCTGGCGCTGCTCATCAACCTGTTCGCCTTCCTCAGCTTCCCGATCGGCCACAACCTGCACCGGGCGCTGCTCGTCCACATTATCTGGCGGGGCCTGGCGGTGATCCTGATGTGGCGGGCCCATCACAAGGCGGCCGGGCTCGACGAGGCCGCCGCGTATTGACAGCCGGCCGCGCCGTGTGGTCTGGTGAAGCGCCCATGGGCGTCCCCGGCTCCTGATCGCCCGTCTCCAGCCGCTCGCGATCGAGCCGGCCCGCACCGCGTGAGCCGGGCCGTCCTCTTCGCGATCCTCGCCGGCGTGTCGGCCGCCACCTGGACGCTCTGCCTGAAGCTGGCCTCGACCAAGATCACCCCGGCCCTCGGCGCGCTGGTCATCACCACCGGCGCCCTCGTGATGAACTCACTCGTCCTCCTGGCCACGCGCGCCCACGGGCACGAGGTTGTTTTCACCCGCGAGGCGCTGTGGCTCATGGTCCTCGCGGGCGTCGCCGCGGCCGGGGTGGACATCTTCGGCCTGCTCGCCTACGAGCGGGGCCTGAGGGTGACGTCGTCCTTCTACATCGGCGGCACCTCCACCGTGCTCGTCCTGCTCGTGGGCTTCCTGCTGTTCCAGGAGCCGTTCATGTGGATGCGTCTGCTCGCGATCGCCATGATCGTGGGCGGCTCGCTGCTGCTGCAGGCGCAGGGCGGATCATCCTCGAAGGCACCGACGTCGCCCGGAGCTTCGGCGGCCTCCGCGTCCTCACGCGCGTCAGCTTCCGGTCGACGAGGGCGAGATCGTCGCGCTGATCGGTCCCAACGGCGCCGGCAAGACGACGCTGTTCAACCTGGTCAGCGGGCTCCTCCGGCCCTCCGCGGGCCGATCCGATTGGGCAAGCACCGGATCACGCGCTTCCCGCATTCCGCATCAGTCGGCTCGGCCTCGGCCGCACGTTTCAGACGCCGCGCCCGTTCCTCGAGCTGGCCGCCCTCGACAACGTGCGCGCGGCCGCGAGCTTCGGCGAGCGCGCGGCGGCGCCGCCCGAGGAGCTGCTGGCGCTGGTCGGGATGCCGGCGCGACGTGCCGGCGAGCCGCCTGCCGACCGCAGGCGGAAGCTGCTCGAGCTGGCGATGGCGCTGGCGCTCCGGCCGCGCATCGTCTTGCTCGACGAGCTCCTGGCCGGCCTCACCCCGACCGAGGGCAACGCGGCGGTCGGCGTGCTCCGGCAGATCCGCGACGACGCGGCGTGGCCCTGTTCTGGACCGAGCACGTGATGCACGCCATCATGGCAGACGGCGGAGCGGCTCATCGTGCTGCACCACGGCGAGGTCATCTGCGGAGGGCATCGCCCGCGGCGGTCGCGCGGATCCCCGCGTTCTCGAGGCGTATCTCGGCGCCACCACCAACTCCCCAGCAGGCAAGGAGGCACGCATGAGCATGCGCAGACGGGATTTCCTCACGACGGCGCCGCGGGCGGCGCCACGGCCCCCCCTGGCGCACGGCGCGCCCGCGCCCAGGCCAAGCCGGTCCGGATCGGCTACACCCTGTCGGCGCACCGGCCCCTACGCGGTGGGCGCCGGCATCACCCAGGCCCCGAACTACACGCTGTGGCAGGAGCAGGTCAACGCCAAGGGCGGTCTCGCGGTGAAGGGCGAGGGGCGCCGGACGGTCGAGTTCGTCTCCATCGACGACCGCAGCGAGATCGAGACCGCGGTGCGCTTCTACGAGAAGCTGGCCACCGACGACAAGGTGGACCTGCTGCTGCCGCCGTGGGGCTCGGCGATGAACTTCGCGATCGCCCCGCTGGCGACCAAGTACGGCTACCCGATGATCGGCCCCACCGCGATCTCCGGGAAGTTCAAGGAGCTGGCCCTGCCCTACTTCTACACGATCCTCGTCCAGCCCGGCCGCCAGATGCAGGCGGTCGCCGGCGCTGCTGAAGGACCTGCAAGGCGCAGGGCAAGATCAAGAAGGTCGCGCGTGGCCTACGTCAACGATCTCTTCGGCATCGAGCTGAACGCCGCCACCGGCCCCGCGTTCAAGGCAGCCGGGCCTCGAGGTCATGGACACCAAGAGCTACCCGCTGGGCGCCAAGGATCTCTCGCCGGTCCTCAAGGGCTTCAAGGACGCGGGCGCCGACGCGTTCGTCGGGCTGACCTATCCGCCGGACAATATCCTCGCCACCTCCCAGGCCAAGGAGGTGGACTGGAACCCGGCCGTCTTCTTCACCGGGGTGGGCACCGCGTTCCCGTTCTACCGCGACCGGTTCAAGGGCGCGGAGGGCGTGATGGGCATCGCGGGCTGGAACGCGAAGGTCAAGTTCCCGGGGGCCAAGGAGTACTTCGACGCCCACGTGAAGAAGCATCAGAAGGAGCCGGATCGCTGGGCGAGCGCGTTCGCGTACGCGTCGCTGCAGATCCTGGAGCGCTGTGTGGGCGAGGTCGGCCTGGACCGGCCGAAGATCAAGGCCATGCTCGACGCCACCGAGTTCCAGACGGTGGCCGGGCCCATCAAGTTCACGAAGGGAGAGAACGTGGCCACGCCGGGCATCGTGGGGCAGTGGCAGAAGAACGAGTTCGAGCTCGTGTGGCCCAAGGGCTCGGCCACCGGGCCCGCGGTGGTGCCGAAGCCGGCCTGGGCGTGACGCTCTCGCCCACCCTGCTGCTGGACGTCGTGGTCGGGGGCTTCACCACGGGCGGCATCTACGCCCTCGTCGCCCTCGGCCTCAATCTCCAGTACGGCCTCATGCGGGTGCTCAACGTGGCGCACGGCGAGTTCCTGATGCTGGGCGCCTACGTCACGTTCTCGCTCCACACCGGCTGGGGCGTCAACCCGCTGCTGACCCTGCTGATCACGGGCCCGACGGCCTTCGCCGTCGGGCTCGTGCTGCACCGGCTGCTCTACGCCCCGCTGCTGGCGCGGCGCGCGGCGGAGAGCCTCGAGTCCCGCTCGCTCCTGCTGTCGTTCGGGCTCATGTTCGTGCTCCAGAACGCGGCGCTCCTCGATATGGAGTGCCGATCTCCGTGGTTACAGCTACCTTGCGATTCCCCTGCGGTGGCTCGGCACCGTCTTCCCCGCCAACCGGGTGCTCGCGGCCGCGATCGCGCTCGCCCTGGGCGTGGCCTTCTACCTCTATCTCCGCTACAGCCTGACCGGCAAGGCGGTGCGCGCCCTGATGCAGGAGCCGGAGGGCGCGCGGCTCATGGGCATCCAGACCTCGCGCATTCACGGCCTCTGCTTCGGCGCGGGGATCGCGATGTCGGCGGTGACCGGCTCGCTCGTCAGCATGCTGTTCGAGCTGACGCCCTTCATGGGCCTGCCCTACACGGTGACCGCCCTGGTGGTCGTCATCCTGGGCGGCCTCGGCAACATGCTGGGCTGCCTCATGGCCGGGCTGCTGCTGGGCCTGGTCGAGACCGCCGGGGTCTACCTCGCCTCCGTCGACATCCGGCTGATCTCGTCCTACGCGGTGCTCTCGCTGATCCTGGTCCTCAAGCCCTCGGGCCTCTTTGGCCGCTAGGGTCGCCGGCGCCGCCCTCGGCGCGGCGCTCCTCGCTCGCGCCGCTCCTGCTGCCCACGTACTACCGCTCGCTCGCGCTGGCCCTCCTGGCCGACGTGGCCCTCGCGGTCTCGTGGGCCTTCTTCTCGGGCCCCACGCGCTATCTCTCGCTCGCCACCGGGGCCTTCTTCGGCGCCGGCGCCTACACCACCGCGGTGGTGATGGCGCGCCTGCCGTGGCCGCTGCCGGTCGTGGCCGCCGCCGCGGTGGCCGCCGTCATGGCGCTGCTGGTGGGCACCCTCGCGCTGCGGCTGCGCGGGCCCTACTTCGCGATCTTCACCTTCGGTCTGGCCGAGCTGGCCAAGCACACGCTGATCTGGTACGAGACCGGCGTCACCGGCACCGTCGGCCGCCTGATGCTGAACCCGCCCGGCGCGGTGACCCTCTACTACACGGTGCTCGGCGTGGCCGCGATCGCGGTGGGGATCGCGGTATGGCTGCCGCGCGGCCGCTGGGGCATCGCGCTCGTGGGCATCGGCGCCGACGAGGAGCGCGCGGAGACCCTCGGCATCGACACCACGCGGATCAAGATCACCGTCTTCGCCCTGAGCGCCGCGGTCATGGGCGCGGTCGGGGGGGCGATGGCCCCGCGCTGGACCTATCTCGATCCCCAGGTCTTCAATCCGCTCGTCTCGTTCCAGACCGTGATCATGGCCCTGCTCGGCGGCGCCGACCACCGTCGTCGGCCCGGTGCTGGGCGCGGTCTTCCTCGGGCCTCCTGTCCGAGACGCTGCTGCTGCAGTTCCGCTACGCCTACATGCTGAGCCTGGGGCTGGTGCTGATCGCGGTGGTGCTGATGCTGCCCGCCGGGCTGTCGGGTTTCTTTCGCCGGCCCGAGGGTGAACGACGCGCGTATGCGCCACGGCTCGAATCAGATCGAGTGGTGCCCCCATGCTGAAGTTGGAGCACCTCCGGATCCCGGTGGGCGGCCTGGCCCAGCTCCCGCGAGCGAGCGGACCTACTCGGGTTCGTCGAGGGCCGCAATGTGTCGAATTCCGCTCGACGCAAGGGCGGATTGACGTCTCCCCGAGCTGGCCATGCCTTGCGCAGAAGAGCTGCGTCGACGGACCGGGAATCGGCCGCGATCAAGCAGGACACCGACCCGCGATCGTCATGGTTGCGATCGACTATGACCCCGTGGCCACCGGCCATATCTCGAGCCTGGGCGCCCAGGAGGGCGAATCACCGGGGTATCACTGCAGCAAACGGACCTCGCTGCGAAACGCCTCGAGCTGTTCGCAGGAGCTCCTGCCGAGAGCCAGGCGAATCGCCGTGTTCTCCGACACTTCCACCGTAGGCCAGCTCAAGGCGGTGCAGACGGGTGCCAAGCGGCTGGGCGTCGCGCTGCAGGTCCTCGAGTTCACACGCTCGCCGTACGACTACGAAGGCGCTTTCACTGAATCGGACGCGCCAGGGCCGAGGCGCTGCTGGTCCTCACCTCCGGCAACTTTGTGCCCGCGAGACGACAGATTCCTGAATCGGCGCTGAGGCATCGCCTGCCCTCGATGTACGGCAATGCCGTGTGGGTGGACGCCGGTGGGCTACTTTCCTACGCGCCGAACTTCTCGGAGTTCTACCGGCGCGCGGCGGACCAGGTGAGCCTGATCTTCAAAGGCGCAAAACCGGCCGAGATGCCGGTAGAACAACCGACCACCTTCGAGCTGGTGCTCAACCTCAAGACGGCGAAGGCACTCGGGATGACGATCGTGGAGTCTTTCCGCCAGCGTGCTGACCGAGTGATCGAGTGAGAAGAGATGAACTTCGCTCTGAATGTTCAGACCGGAAGGAGGGCGTGCCATGTTTGACGTGGACCGATTCATTGCCGAATGCCGCAGCGCGGGCGTCGCGAGCGGGTCGCCGGGCGTGCTCGAGGTCGTGGCGAGCGCGGTCGCGGCGCCCTCGGAGGTTCTGAAGGCGCTCGGGGAGCCGCGACGAGCCGGGCTCCACGTGGTCTTCCGATCGCCGGAGCTGACGATCCTCAACGTCGTCTGGGGGCCGCGCATGTGCCAGCTCCCCCACAACCACAAGATGTGGGCGGTCATCGGGATGTACACGGGTCGAGAGGACAACATCTTCTGGCGCCGGGTGGCGAGCGCGCCCGATGGCCGGATCGAGGCCGCCGGGGCGAAAGCGCTCTGTGACGGTGACGTCGCGCCCCTCGGGCAGGACATCATTCACTCGGTGGTCAATCCGATCAAGCGGCTGACCGGGGCGATTCACGTGTACGGCGGTGACTTCTTCGCGATGCCGCGCAGCGAATGGGATCCGGAACGACTCGTCGAGCAGGCGTTCGACGTCGAGAAGGCGCTCGCCCTCTTCGAGGAGTCCAACCGCCTGTACCCGCCGGCGGAGAATCCGCGCGCATGAACCCGGTCAATCTCGGAGAGAAGCTGGCCACCTTCAAGGACCACTGGCAGCCGCGCACCATCGGCCAGTTCAACGGGCACGACCTCATGGTGGTCAAGGCGCAGGGCGAGTTCGTCTGGCACAAGCACGACGACACCGACGACTTCTTCCTCGTGCTCGAGGGGCGTCTGACCATCGAGCTGCGCGACGGCCAGGTCGAGCTGGGCCCGGGCGAGCTCTTCGTGGTGCCCAAGGGCGTGGAGCACCGGCCGGTGGCGAAGGAGGAGGTGCACATCCTCCTGATCGAGCCCGCCGGCACGCCGAACACCGGCGATCCTGCCACCGCCGCGACCCGGCGGGTCATCTAGGGCCGCGGAGCCGGCGATGGCGGTGCGTATCGTGCGACTCGGAACCCCGCGGCACGCGGGCGAGGGCCTGCGCATCGGCACGGTACGGCGGCCGCCGCGCGGCGTGCGCAAGGCCGACTATGCGGCGCGGAACTTCTACGACGTGTGGCTGCCCGAGCTGGCGCCCACCGCGCCGCTCGTCTCCTGGGCGCTCTCGAAGCCCTTCACCCCCGCGCGCTGGGCGAGCTACGCGCGCCGGTACCGGCGGGAGATGCGCGAGCCGGCGGCCCAGCGGCAGATCGCGCTGCTCGCCGCGCTGTCCACGCGGACCGACTTCTCGGTAGGCTGCTACTGCGAGGACGAGAGCCACTGCCACCGCTCGCTCCTGCGTGAGCTGCTGATCCAGCACGGCGCGAAGGTCGTCTGACGCTGCCTCCGGCTGCGGCAGCGGGACCCGCGCTGCCTGGTCCGCGAGCGATCTCCGGGCGTCCCGTCGCCGCACGCGGCGCATCCGAGCGCCGCAAGTAGCCGCCGCGCTTCGCGGAATCCCGTCGCGATCGATATGCGCTCGACTGGCACGCCCTCTGCAGCCTCGAGTAGCAAGCAATTCATCGCGTCGTCGCGAAATCCGGAGCGCCGTCGCCGTACGATGACGGCGCTCTTTCTTTTTGGGAAAGGACTCCAGACCATGATCCAGAAGCTGGCCCTGATCGCGCACGACCACAAGAAGGTAGACCTCGTCGCGTGGGCGACGTTCAACCGCGACACGCTCGCCGCGTTCCCCCTCATCGCGACCCGGCACACCGCGCGCCTGGTACGGGACAAGGTCGGACTGGAGATCGAGGAGCTCCTGAGCGGGCCGGAAGGAGGAGACGCCCAGATCGCGGCCGGTGTCGCCATGCGGGAGATCGACGCGGTGTTCTTCTTCGTCGATCCGCTCTTCGCGCAGCCGCACGACCCCGACATCCGCGCGCTGCTCCGGGTCTGCAATGTCCACAACGTCCCGGTGGCGACCAACCTCGCCACCGCCGACCTCATCATCGCCGGCCTTCCCGCCTGCGCCGGCGCCCCCGTCGCCACCCGCGTGACCACGCCCTGACTCCGCCCTGACTCCGCCCTGACTCCGCCCTGACTCCGGTTGTCCCCGCCCGGGCAACCGTGTAGCCTCGGAGCCCGGAGGAGAGCGCCATGTTCGCCCGACTCGGTGCCTGGCAGGGATCCGCCGACGAGCTGGAGCGGTGGATCGAGCGCGCCCGCGAGCACGTCAAGCCCAGCATCCAGCAGGACCGCCGGGCTCAAGGCGGCCTACTGGCTGGTCGACCGTGACGGCGGCAAGGGTCTCATCGTCACCTTCTGGGAGAGCGAGGAGGCGATGCGGGCGAGCGAGGAAGCGCGCCTCCGCCGCCAGGCCGCCACGTCGGCGGCCACCGGCGCCCAGGTGACGACCGAGCGGTACGAGATCGTCGACACACTCGTGATGTGATCTCAAGGAGGAGCGCATGAAGTACGGCGTGGTACTTCCCATCTGGCAGCTCACGGTAGCGGAAGCGGCATCGCTGGCGACGCGCGCGGAGGAGCTGGGGCTGGACGGCGTCTTCGTCCCCGACCACATCCTGGCCAAGCCGGCTACCACCCAGCACTACGGCGGCCACTGGCCGGATCCCTTCGCGCTGCTCGCCTTCCTCGCGGGGCGCACGACGCGGATCAGCCTGGGGGCCAGCGTGATCGTGCTCCCCTATCGGAACGCGCTGGTCGCGGCCAAGTCGGCGGCGACGGTGGATCAGGCTTCCAACGGCCGCTTCATCTTCGGCGTCGGCGTCGGCTGGGACGAAGCCGAGTTCGTCGACCTGCGGCTGCCGTTCCGCGAGCGCGGCCAGCTCAGCGACGACTACATCCGCGCCATCAAGGCCGCCTTCGCCGCCGACATCCCGCAGTACAACGGCAAGCACGTGAGCTTCTCGGGCGCCACGTTCTCCCCGCGGCCCGTTCAGCAGCCGCATCCGCCCATCTGGGTGGGCGGCTCGCCCGGCGCGGTCTCCGGGCCCGCGGTGCGGCGCTGCGCCGAGCTGGGCGATGCCTGGCATCCCCTCGCGCTCGGGCTCGACGAGATCGAGAAAGGCTACGCCACCCTGCGCGACCTGGCCGGCCGTGCCGGACGGCGGGAGACGCTCGGGCTCGCCCCCCGCAACATGCTCGACCTGACCGGCACCGCCAAGGGCGCCGGCCGCGCCGCCTTCCAGGGCTCGGTGGCCGAGGTGGCCGCCGACGTCAAGCGGGCGCAGAAGCTGGGCGCCTCCTGGATGACCTTCGACCTGCCGCGCGACGGCATCCCCGCGATGGTGCGCGCGATGGAGCGGCTCGCGGGTGAGGTCAAGCCCGCGGCGGCGTGACCGCGATCCGCGACGCGCGCCCGGACGATCGGGACGCCATCCTGGCCGTGACGCTCGCGGCGTACGAGCAGTACGCCGCCGTCCTCGCGCCGCCGCTCTGGGCCGCGTACCGGCAGAACATCCAGGCGACGCTGGCCGACGTGGGGCCGGCCGCCCAGATCGTGGCGGAGGACGGCGGCGCGCTGATCGGCGCGGTGCTGCTCTTTCCCGCGGGCGCGGTGATGGCCAAGCCCGGCGACCGACCCGCCACGCGCGAGTGGCCCGAGGTGCGTCTCCTCGCCGTGGCCCCGGCGGCACGGGGAAGGGCGTGGCCCGCCGGCTCATGGACGAGTGTCTCCATCGGGCCCGCGCCGCCGGCGCGCCGGCGCTCGCGCTCCACACCGCCGACATCATGGCCGTCGCGATGCGGCTCTACGAGCGCATGGGCTTCGTGCGCGCGCCGGAGCTCGACTTCCGGCCCGCGCCGGAGATATTGGTGAAGGGTTACAAGCGGATGTTGTCGAGCTCGTAGGGCGGCGACACGAGCAGGATCAGCCGGTCCACGCCGACGCGCTCGAGGCGCGCGCGCTCGGCCGCCTCGGGCCGGAGCCACCGCGCGCTGAGGCCCGCGAACACGCTCACGCTGAAACGCTTGGGGTCGCGTCCCGACGCGGCGTACGCCTCCCGCGCCACGCGAGCCAGCTCGGCCAGATCCGGGTGCATCGCCTGGGTGTTGAAGCCGTCGCCGTACCGCCCCGCGATGCCGGCCATGCGCGGGCCGAAGCCCGCGATGATGATGGGGGGCGGCGGATCCGGCCGCAGGAAGCCCGACGGCCGATCGAGCCGGAACTGCGAGCCCACGAAGCTCGACTCGTCCCCCGCCCACAGGCGGCGCAGCACCTGCGCGGTCTCGGCCACGCGCTCGGCGCGCACGCGATCCGGCGAGACCTCCATGTTGAGCGCCTCCTGCTCGCGCGCGTACGACATGGACCGCGTGGCGCCGGCGCCCAGGCCGAGGAGCAGGCGCCCGCTCGACACCTGCTGCAGCGTGGCCGCCATGTTGGCGAGCAGACCCGGATGCCGCAGGCCGGTGTTGAGCACGAGCGGGCCCACGGTGAGGCGCTGCGTGGCCTCGGCCAGCGCGGTGAGCGTCGTCCAGGCCTCGGGCACGCCGGCCTCCGCGCGCTCGTCCGGATCGCGCAGGTGATCCCAGGTCCAGAGGCCGTCGAAGCCGGCGTTCTCCGCGGCGAGCGCGGCCGCGCGCATCTCCGCGTAGCGCGCGCCGACCGGAATCAGGAGCAGATCGATCTTCATGGGACCCCTCACCCCTTCATGCCCCTCACCCTGCCCTCTCCCCAGAGGGGAGAGGGAGATTCGCGGAGGGAGTTAGCGGATGGCGATGATCGGGACCGCGGACATGCCGGGCACCAGGAGGTGCTCCGCGTTCTCCCCGCGCTCGAACACGAGCTTGACCGGCACGCGCTGGACCACCTTCACGAAGTTGCCGGTGGCGTTCTCGGGCGGCAGCAGCGAGAACACCGCGCCGGAGCCGGCCTGGATCGAATCCACGCGCGCCTTGAAGACCTTGCCCGGATAGGTGTCGACCGTCACGGTGGCGCGCTGGCCGGGACGCACGTGGGTGAGCTCGGTCTCCTTGTAGTTCGCCACGACCCACACGTCGTCGAGGTCCACCACCGCGAGGAGCGCCTGGCCGGTCGACACCACCTGGCCCATCTCCACCGACTTCCGGCTCACGCGGCCCGGCATCGGCGCCCGGATCGTGCAGTAGACCAGGTTCAGCTCCGCCTGCTGCAGGTTCGCGAGGGCCTGCGCGAGCCGGCCCTGCCCCGCCTCGACCTGGGCCTGGCGCTGCCGCACCTGCTGGCGCTGGCTGCGCGCGTTCTGGAGCGACGCCCGGCTCTCGTCCATCCGGCTCACCGACTGGCCGATGGCGGCCTGCTGCGCGCGCAGAGACGCCTCGGCCTGGACGACCTCGCTGCGCGACTGATCGAGCCGCTTGCGGGACGCGTCGAGGGTCGCCTCCGCGGTCTTGAACGTGGCATCCGCGCGCTCCCACTCCTGCTGCGCGACGAGACCCGACTTCACCAGCGACACCATGCGGTCGCGCTCGTTCTTGCTGCGATCGTAGTCGGCCTGCGCGGCGCGCACCGCCGCGTCGGCCGCCGCCACCGCCGCCTGCTTGGCCTGGAGCACGCCGCGTCGCTCCTCCAGATCGTGCCGCGCCATCTCGGAGCCGAACTGGGTGGCCCCGAGGGCGGCGTCCGCCTGCTGGACCAGGCTGCGGGTGGATTCGTCGGCGAGGGGCACGCCCGCGACCGCGGTCTCCAGATCGCCCTTGGCGCTCGCGACCGCGGCGCGCGCCTGGGCCACCGCGACCTCGTAGTCGCGCGGATCGAGACGCACCAGCACCTGATCCGCCTTCACGTCCTGGTTGTCGTTGACGAGGACCTCGATCACGGTGCCGGGAATGCGCGCGCTCATCGGCGCGATGCGGGCGGTGATGTAGGCGTCGTCGGTGGAGATGTGGTAGTGCCAGTAGTACAGCAGGTAGCCCGCGTACCCGGCCAGGCCGAGCACCACGCCCACGATCGCGAGGAGGAGGTAGCGGCGGCGCGGCGGCCCGTCCTGGTAGGCCGAGAACCGGGCGCGCAGCCGCCCGGATATTCCCTCCTGGTCCAGGTCGGTCATTGCTTTCAAGCTTATAATGGCGGGCGGTAGCGACCCCCGTCAAGCAATGGCAGACGAGAACCCGCCGACCGCTCCGCCCGCGGACGCCGCGGCCGAGTGGCGGCCCCGCTCGAGCCCGGTGCTCATCGCGATCTCCGTGATGCTCGGCACCTTCATGGAAGTGCTCGACACCTCGGTCGCGAACGTGGCGCTCCCGCACATCGCGGGCAGCCTCTCCGCGACGCCCGAGCAGGCCACGTGGGTGCTCACGAGCTACCTGATCTCGAACGCGATCGTCCTGCCGGTCACCGCGTGGCTCAGCGCCGCGTTCGGCCGCAAGCGTCTCCTGCTCACGTGCATCGTCATCTTCACGCTCGCCTCCGCCGCGTGCGGAGCCGCGATCAGCCTCGAGATGCTGATCCTGGCCCGCGTGATCCAGGGCATCGGCGGCGGCGCGCTCCAGCCGATCGCCCAGGCGATCCTGCTCGAGAGCTTCCACCCGTCCCGGCGCGGCCGCGCGATGGCGGCCTACTCGATGGGCGTGATCGTGGCGCCGATCATGGGCCCCACGCTCGGCGGCTGGATCACCGACAGCTACTCCTGGCGGTGGATCTTCTACATCAACCTGCCGGTCGGCCTGATCGCGCTCGCGATGACCCAGGCGTTCATCGAGGATCCGCCGTACCTGCAGCGCACCACGCTGCGTCGCATCGACTACTGGGGGCTCGCGCTCATGGGCATCGGGCTGGCCACGCTCCAGCTCGTGCTCGACAAGGGCCAGCAGGACGACTGGCTCGCCGCGGTGTGGATCCGCTGGGCCCTCACCCTCTCCGCGGCGGCGCTGGTGGCCTTCGTCGTGCGCGAGCTCGTGACGGACGAGCCCATCGTGAATTTGAGAATCCTGGGCGACCGCAACTTCGCGATCGGCACGATCCTGATCACCGCGATGGGCATCGTCCTCTACGCCACCACCGCGATGCTCCCGCTCTTCCTGCAGACCCTGCTCGGTTACCCCGCGCTCGAGGCCGGCCTCGCGATCAGCCCGCGCGGCCTGGGCGCCCTGCTCGCCGCCATCACCGCGGGCCGCCTCATCGGGGTCGTGGACTCGCGGCTGATCGTCTCGGCCGGATTCGGCCTGCTCGCGCTCTCCGGCATCTGGATGAGCCGGCTCACCTTCGACGTGGCGTGGTCGAACATCGCCCTGGTCACCTTCGTGAACGGTCTCGCCAACCCCCTGATCTTCATCGCGCTCTCCACCATGTCCTTCGCCACGCTGCGGCGCGAGCAGATGGGCGGCGCCACCGGCATCTACAACCTGATGCGCAATCTCGGCGGCAGCATCGGCATCTCGATGGCCACCACGATCCTGGCGCGGCGCGCGCAGGTGCACCAGAACATCATGGTGGCGAGGATGACGCCCTACGACCCGGTGTTCCAGCAGCGGCTCGAGGCGCTCCGGAAGGTCCTCACGCCCAAGGTGGGCGCGAGCCAGGCCGGACAGCAGGCGCTCGGCATCCTCTACAAGACGCTGGTGGCGCAGGCGACGCTGCTGGCCTTCGTGGACAACTTCCGGCTGATCACGGTGCTGGCGCTCTGCTGCATCCCGCTGGCGGTATTTCTCAAGCGCGCGCGGACGCGGCCGGCGACCGGGGCGCACTGAGGGAAGCCCCCCCCCTCACCCAACCCTCTCCCCCTCCGGGGGCGAGGGTTGGCAATCACCCTCTCCCCTCAGGGGAGAGGGCAGGGTGAGGGGGTTACTTCGGCGGCGGCGCCGCTTCTGGTTCGAACTTGGAGAAGGTGGCCAGCGCCTTGAGCGACTGCACGCCGGTGAGGCGCTCGGCGCCCATCACCCAGGTCGGAAAGGACTTCACCCCGGCCTTCTCGCAGAGGTCGGGGCGGCCGTTGACCGTGTCGGTCGCACACTCCACGTAGGGCACGTCCTTGGCCGCGTCGCCGAAGAGGGCCTTCTGCTCGGAGCAGTGCGGGCACCAGTGCGCGCCGTACATCACCGCGCCCTTCTCGCGCAGGTGCCGCGCCAGCGCGCCCTCGAAGCCGGCGCCGCCGCCCGCCGGCGCCGCGTAGATGAAGGCGGCGCCGAGCGGCGCCAGGATCGCCGCGGCCAGGGCCCCGGGCACGAGCGCGGAGAGCTTCCGGCGCCCCGGCAGGACCGCGCGCCGGCGAACCAGCAGCGCCAGGATCGCCACCATGATCGCCCCCGACGCCAGGCAGTAGGCGCACGTGGCGTGGATGACCAGCACCGACACCGCGGTGAGGTAGAGCGAGACCCCGACCCCCGCGGCGGCCAGGTAGAAGGCCCAGCTCCACCGCGGCGCGGTGAACCCGAGAGCGGCCAGCGCGCCGATGGCCGCGTACATCAGCGCGCCCCAGAGCGCGGTCGGCACGCCCAGGAGCGTTCCGTACCGGCTCCCCTGCACGATGTCGCAGCCGCTGCCGGACAGGCAGAAGGCGGCATTGCCGCCCATCCATTTGAGCCCGGTGAGGTAGGCGGCGATGGCGAAGCCGGCGGCGGCCAGGCCCAGGATCAGGAAGTCGGGCCGGACGGGGATAACCTCGCGTTTTCGTGCGGCCATATCGTCCGTAACAGTACCACACCGCGCGCCGGCGGCCTCCGGCTGGACGGCCGGATTGCGCCGGCGCATGCAGGGGCGCTACCCTAGCGGGGCCATGTTCCCTCTTCCGCCCCTGACGGATGCGCAGCGCTCGGTGATCGACCGGGTGGCAACCCTCTCGCGCGAGCGCTTCTCGCCGCGCGCGGCCCGGTACGACGCCGACTCCGCGTTTCCGTACGAGAACTACGCGGACCTGCACGCGGCCGGCCTGTTCGCGCTCACGGTCCCCCGCGAGTACGGCGGAGTCGGCGCCGATCCGGTCACCTACGTGCACGCCCTGCGTGAGATCGCCAAGGGCTGCTCGGCCACCGCCCTCACCTTCAACATGCACTCGACGGTGACCACCTTCGTGGCCGCGCTCGGCACCGAGGAGCAGAAGCGCCGCTACTTCGGCGAGGTCGTGGGCCGCGGGGCGCGCATCGCCTCCATCACCAGCGAGCCCGAGCAGAGCTTCCGCGACAAGTTCGTGCTCAACACCGTGTTCCATCCGATGGAGGGCGGCGGGTATCGGGTGGCGGGGGTGAAGCAGTTCTGCTCGCTCGGCGACGCGGCCGACTACTTCTTCATCACCGGGATCCAGGCGGGCAAGACCAGCGCGCGCGACGGCGTGATCTCCGCGATGATCCCGGGGCGCGACGCCGGGGTGAAGATCGAGGGCACCTGGAACGCCACCGGCATGCGCGGCACGATCAGCCATACCATCCGGTACGACTGCGCGGTGGACCCCGGCAACGTGGTCGGGCAGCCCGGCCAGTACCTGACCATCGATCTCCAGGGCTTCGCGCTCGGCTACGCCGCGGTCTACCTGGGCATCGGGGAGGCCGCCTTCGAGTACATGGCCGAGTACGCGCGCACCAAGGTCCAGCGGCCCTCCACCGAGCCGATGAGCCATCACCCGCTCGTGCAGCGCACGGTGGCCGAGGTGGGCACCCAGATCCGCGCGGCCCGGCTCCTGCTGCACGAGGCCGCCTGCGTGAAGATGGCGGGCGACCGCGAGGCCACCATGCTCGCGGTGAACCAGGCCAAGACCTTCGCCGCCGACGTGGGGCTGATGGCCACCGAGCGGGCGATGCGCCTGGCGGGCGGGCGCGGCATCCTGAAGGAGCTGCCCCTGGAGCGCTGGCACCGCGACTCGCTCGCCGGCCCGGTGATGCCGCCCTCGAACGACCGGTGCCTCGAGACCGCGGGGAAGCTCCTCTGCGGGCTGCGCGCGGCCACCCTCGAGTTCCAGTAGGCGGGGCCCAACGTCCATGCGACTCGAGGTCCTCCGGCGTGAGCTGGCCCAGGGCGCGGAGACCATCCAGGGCCTCGTGGCGGGGGTCTCGCCGGCCGAGGCGCGCGTACGGCCGTCCCCCGAGGCGTGGTCCATCCTGGAAGTCGTCGCCCATCTCCTCGACGAGGAGCGCGAGGATTTTCGCCCGCGCCTCGACCTGGTTCTCCATCGGCCGAACGAGACGTGGACGCCCATCGATCCCGCGGGCTGGGTCACCGCACGCGGCTACAGCGACCGCGAGCTCGGGGCGACCCTGAGCGCCTTCCTCGGCGAGCGCGAGCAGTCGCTGGCCTGGCTCGCCGCGCTCACCACCCCCGACTGGAGCCGCACGTACCAGGCGTCCTTCGGGCCGATCACCGCCGGGGACCTGGCCGCCTCCTGGGCCGCGCACGATCTGCTGCACACGCGCCAGCTCCTCGAGCTGCGCCGCGCCCGGCTGCTCGCCCTCGCCGCGCCGCACCGCACCGAGTACGCGGGTGACTGGTAGAGAGCGGCGGCTTCTCCTCGTCGTCGGCGGCGTCCTCCTCGTTCTCTCCGGGATCGGTCCGCATGACCGGACCACGTGGTGGCTCGAGGTGGCCCCGATCCTGATCGCGGTCCCGGTCCTGGCCCTGACCGCGCGCCGCTTCCCGCTGACCCCGCTCGCCTACCGGCTCATCTTCGTCCACGCGCTGATCCTCATGCTGGGCGGGCACTACACCTACGCGGAGGTCCCGGCCGGGTTCTGGATGAAGGACGCGCTCGGCCTCGCCCGGAACCCGTACGACCGGCTCGGCCACTTCGCCCAGGGCTTGGTGCCGGCCATCGTGGTGCGCGAGGTGCTGATCCGCCGCTCCCCGCTCCGGCCGGGCAAGTGGCTCACGTTCCTGGTGCTCTGCGTGTGCCTCGCGATCAGCGCGCTCTACGAGCTCGTCGAATGGTGGGCCGCCCTGCTCGGCGGCGAGAGCGCCGACGCCTTCCTGGGCACGCAGGGCGATCAGTGGGACACTCAATGGGACATGTTCGTGGCGCTCCTGGGCGCGGCGACCGCGCTGCTCCTCCTGAGCCGGGTCCACGACCGCCAGATCGCGAGGCTCGAGGAGGCCCGTCATGGCTGAGCACAAGGCGGCGGTGCGGTGGAAGCTGGTGGGCGACGGGACCGCGTTCCTCAAGGGACGCTACTCGCGCGAGCACACGTGGACCTTCGACGGCGGCCTGACCGTGCCCGGCTCGCCCTCGCCGGGCGTGATCCCCGCGCCCTGGTCCAACCCGGCCGGCCTGGATCCGGAAGAGGCGTTCGTGGCCGCGATCTCGAGCTGCCACATGCTCACGTTCCTCTACGTGGCCATGCGCGAGGGATTCGTCGTCTCGTCCTACGAGGACGACGCGGTGGGCGTGCTGCGCAAGAACGAGCGCGGCGCGTTCTGGGTCAGCGCGGCGACCTTGAATCCGCGCATCGTCTACGGGGGCGACCGGCAGCCGACCCCGGCGGACGTGGAGCGCCTCCACCATCTGGCTCACGAGCAGTGCTTCATCGCCAACTCGGTGAAGACGGAGATCCGGGTCGCGGGGGTGGGGACGACGACGTAGCTACTCGATCACCTGATCGGCGCGGACGAGAAGGGACTGGGGCATCGTGAGCCCGAGGGTCCGGGCCGTCGCGAGATTGACGCTCAGCTCGAAGCGGGTCGGCTGCTCCACCGGGAGCGTGGCCGGATTCGCCCCCTTGAAGATCCGGTCCACGAACGACGCGGCCCGGCGATACGTCTCCGCGTTGTCGGGCACGTAGGCGATCAGGCCGCCCGCCTGCGAGAATCCGTTCGAGGCGTAGACCGCGGGCAGGCGGAGCCGCGCGGCGAGCTCGACGAGCCGCTTCCGCTGGGCCAGGAACCCGCCGTCCGCGAACACGATGAGCCCCTCGGCGCGCTCGGCCGTGATCGTGGCGAACGCGGGGTCGAAATCGTCGGCACCGCGCGCGTCGACCACGATCAGCCGGATCCCCAGGGCCCGCGCCACCGTCTCCGCCTGCTTCAGCTTGGCCACGTGAACCGGCTGCTCGGGGTTCCGGAGCACCGCGACCCGCGTCACCCGCGGCAGGGCTTCCCTCAGCAGCTCGACCTGCTTGCCCGCCAGCTCGGCGGCCAGGGCGGTGACCCCGGTGACGTTGCCGCCCGGCCGCGCGAGGCTCTCGAACGTGGCGGGGTCTCCCAGGGCCATCACGATCGGGATGGCGGTGGTGGCCTGGCGCGCCGCACGGATCGCGAGCGGAGCGATCGCCAGGATCACGTCGACGTTGAGCCGGGTGAGCTCGGCGGCCAGCTCCGGGAGGGCGTCGAGACGTCCGCTCGACGTTCGCACCTCGAACACGATGTTCCGACCCTCGACGTAGCCCTGTAGCCGGAGCGCCTCCCGGAACGTGGCCAGATTGGGCTGGAGCACGTCGGGGGTGAGGTACGACAGGACCCCGACCCGATAGATCTTGCCGGGCGTCTGCGCCGCCGCGATGAGCGGCGCGGCGAGAATCGCGAGCAGGAGGGCGAGGGCCAGCCGACGCATCTGATGTCCCGGTCGGCCGAGCATAGCATGGCCTCGCCGCTCCGACTCGTGGCACCATGCTTCCATGCCGCGCTCCCGGCCCGCGATCCTGTTCGATCTCGACGGCACGCTCACCGATTCTCGCGCCGGCATCACCGCCTGCATCCGACACGCGCTCGACAAGCTCGGGCGCGCGTGCCCCGACAACGACGCGCTGACGACCTTCGTCGGCCCGCCGCTGCGCGGCACCCTGTCGACCCTGCTCGACACCCGGGATCCGACGCTCATCGAGGAAGCCGTCGCGCACTACCGCGCCCGCTACGACGACGTGGGCCTCTTCGAGAACCGCGTCTACGACGGCGTGCCCGAGATGCTCGACGCGGCCGCGCGCACCGGGCGCACCCTGTTCGTGGCCACCGCGAAGCTGCAGCACGCGGCCGCGCGCATCGTGGAGCACTTCGGGTTGACCCGGCACTTCGCGGGCATCTACGGGGCCGAGCCGGGGGGACGATTCGACGCCAAGCGGGACCTGCTCGCGCACCTGATCGAGGCGGGCGTGGTCCAGGCCGACACCTCGGTCATGGTCGGCGACCGCGCCAGCGACATCGTGGCCGCGAAGGTCAACGGCATCCGCTCGATCGGCGCGTCGTGGGGCTACGGCGACCCCGGCGAGCTCGCGGGCGCCGGGGTCGATCTCCTCTGCGAGTCTCCGCGCGCCCTCGCGGGCTGCCTGGGCCGCCTGGTCGAGTGAGCCCATGCCCGCCACCTTCCGCGCCATCCCGATCTTCCGCATCTTCGACGTCGCGAAGGCCCGGGAGTTCTACGTGGGCTTCCTCGGCTTCCGCGTGGACTGGGAGCATCGCTTCGAGGAGACGGCCCCGCTCTACATACAGGTCTCGCGCGACGGGCTCGTGCTCCACCTGAGCGAGCACCAGTCCGGGCTCGACGGTGCTCGTGCAGACCACCGGCCTCGACGGGTACCACCGCGAGATCACCGCGAAGGGCTACCGCTTCATGCGCCCGGGCATCGAGCTCGCGCCGTGGAACGCCCGGGTGATGGAGGTGACCGATCCCTTCGGCAACCGCCTCCGCTTCAACGAGCCGGTTGAGCCGGCTCCACGCTGATCGCTCTCCGGCGCAGCAGGCGCATCACGAGCGGAGCGACGACGGCGGCCAGACCCAGGATCAGCAGGGTGAGGGTGAGCGGCCGGCCCACGATCTCCAGCACGTTGCCCCGCGCCATGAAGAGAGACTGCCGGAGCGTCTTCTCCATCATCGGCCCCAGCACGAGCGCGACGACCAGCGGGGAGGGATCGATGGCGAGCTTGCGCAGCCCGTAGCCGAAGATGCCGAAGCCGACCAGCACCCACAGGTCGAGCTGGCTGTTGTTGAGGCTGTAGGCGCCGACCAGGCAGAGCAGCAGGACCATGGTCGCGAGCACGTGCTGGGGCAGACGCAGCACGCTCACGAAGACCCCGACGAGCGGGAGGTTGAGGACCAGCAGCAGCGCGTTGCCCACGTACATGCTGGCAACCACGCCCCAGAACACCTCGGGCCGCTGGCTGATCAGCAGGGGGCCGGGCTGGATGCCCGTGATCACCAGCGCGCCCAGCAGGATGGCGGTGGCGGGCGAGAACGGGATCCCCAGGGAGAGCAGCGGCACCATCGCGCCCGCGGTGGCGCCGTTGTTGGCCGCCTCGGGGCCCGCGACGCCCTCGATCGCCCCATGGCCGAAGCGCTCCGGGGTCTTCGAGATCCGGCGCTCGAGCGCGTAGGAGATGAAGGTGGAGAGGACCGCGGCGGGCCCCGGGATCAGGCCGGTGAAGAAGCCGACCACCGAGCCGCGCGCGATCGGGGCCGCCGATCGGCGCCACTCGTCGCGGGTCGGCATCAGCTCGCGGAGCTTCACCGAGATGATCTTCGCGCGCCGGGCACCCACCTCGGCGAGCAGGAGCACCTCGGCCACGCCGTAGAGCCCCATGATCACCGGGACCAGCTCGACCCCCTGCGAGAGCTGGGTCGAGCCGAAGGTGAAGCGCCGGACCGCCGAGATCGGCTCCATGCCGACGGTGCCGAGCGCGAGGCCGATCGCGACCAGCACGAAGGCCTGGAGCACCGAGCCGCCGCTTAGGCGCGAGAGCAGCAGGAGACCGGCGAAGGCCAGCGCGAAGTACTCGGGCGGACCGAAGCGGAGCGCCTGGTCGGCGAGCCACGAGGAAGCCAGCACGATGCCGACCACGCCGAGCGAGCCGGCCACGAAGGAGCCCACCCCCGCGACGGCCAGGGCCGCGCCCGCGCGCCCCTTCCGGGTCATCTGGTACCCGTCGATCGCGGTGACGACCGAGCCCGCCTCGCCGGGCACGTTGACCAGGATCGAGGTGGTGGAGCCTCCGTACATCGAGCCGTAGTAGATACCCGCGAGCATGATCAGCGCGGTCGCGGGCTCGAGCGTGAAGGTGGACGGCAGCAGGAGGGCCATCGCGCCGACCGGCCCGATCCCGGGGAGGATCCCGACCACCGTGCCGATGAGCACCCCGATGAAGCAGGCGAACAGATTGCCCGGCGTCAGCGCGATCGAGAAGCCGTACGCCAGACCTTCGAGTGGTCCCACGAGGCTCTCAGTCGAACAGGAAGCCGTGAGGGAGGGGCACGTTGAGCAGCACGCCGAAGAGGTAGTACGACACCGCGGCGCTGGCGACGCCGGTCACGACGGCCGAGCGCCAGCCGGCCCCGAGCCACCGCAGGAGCAGCGTCATGAAGACGAGGGCGGCGACCGGGTAGCCCACCCACCGCAGGAGGAAGCAGAACCCGATCAGGGCGGCCGTGGTGGCCAGGACGCGCTCCTGCGCGTCCGCCGCGAGGGCCGGCTCCTTCGCCGCCTCCGGGACGCGCCGGAACGCGGTCACCGTCCACACCAGCGCCAAGACCGCGCCGAATGCGCCGATGGCGAGCGGGAAGAAGCCGGCTCCCGGCTTCGCGGTGGTGCCGAGCGGCAGGGCGAGCCCGCTCAGCAGATACGCACCGCTGGCCGCGACCACGACGAGGGCCACGAGCCGCTCGGTCATCCAGCTACTTCTTCTTCAACATCCCCAGACGCGTCAGCACCTCGGTGTGGAACTTGTACTCCTTCCAGATATCCGCCTTGAGCTGATCTCCCGCGCGGTAATCGATCTCGATGGCCCGCTGCTTGACCATGGTGATGAACTGCGGCTCCTCCATCGCGGCCTTCGTGGCATCGTGGATGTACTTCAGCGCGGGTCCCGGGGTGCCCTTGGGCGCCACCACCACGAAGAAGATGCCGCTCGCGGCGTCCCACCCCAGCTCCTTGGCGGTCGGGACGTCGGGGAAGAGCGGGTTCCGCTTCGCCTGGAAGACCATGAGCGTGCGGAGCTTGCCCCCCTCGACCAGCGGCCGCACCTCGCCCGGCTGCGCCACCAGGCTTTCGATGTGACCGCCGAGCAGCGCGGGGCTCGACTCCCCCCAGCCCGCGAACGGCACGTGGGTGATGTTCACGCCGGCCAGGCGCTTGAGCTCTTCCAGGTTCAGGTGGCTCGACGTCCCCTCGCCGGGCGAGCCCGCCCGCAGCTTGCCGGGGCTGGCCTTGGCCGCGGCCACGAGCTCCTGCATCGTCTTCCACGGCGCGTCGGCCTTCACCGCGATCACCGAGTAGAACGCGACGGTATTGATGATCGATTCGTAGTCGTCGGGCGTCTTGTACGGCAGGTCGTTGAGCTGCGGATGGATGACCAGGGTGGAGATCGGCGCCAGGATGACCGTGTAGCCGTCCGGCTTGGCCTGCACCAGCTCGGCCACCGCCAGCGACCCGCCGGCGCCCGGTCGGGTGACGATGCTGACGCCCTTCGGGTATTTCTTCTTGAGACCTTCCGCCAGGGAGCGGGCGACGATGTCCACCATGCCGCCCGCCGGGTAGCCGGTCAGAATGGTGAGGGGCCGCTCCGGATACTGGGCGGCGGCCGGCCAGGCGCCGGCAAGCAGGAGCAGCACAAGGGTCAGGATGCTGGACGCGAAGCGGAGCATGAGCACCTCCTGGTTCGTAAAGGTGCGGCATCTTAACACGATTGACACGGCCCGACGGCCCTCCTATGATACCGGCCACCTGACCCCCGCAAGAGGCGCGCTCACTCAACGCAGAGGAGACAACCCATGGATCGGCGCTCATTCCTGACTACCACCGCGGCGGGTGCCGCGGCCCTGTCCTTCCCGGCCATCCTGCGGGCGCAGAGCAAGGACCCGCTCCGGATCGGCTGCCCCCTCCCGCTGACCGGCCCCTTCGCGGCCCTCGCCGCCGACATGCAGCGCGGGGCGCAGCTGGCGGAGGAGCAGCTGAACGCGCAGGGCGGGATCATGGGGCGCAAGGTCGAGGTGCTCTTCCGCGATGACCAGCTCAAGCCGGCGGTGGGCGCCCAGCGCACCAAGGAGCTGATCGAGAACGACAAGGCGCTCTTCATCGTGGGCGGCCTCGCCGCGCACGTGCAGATGGCCATCAACGAGCAGACCAAGAAGTCCAAGGTCCTCTACATCTCGACGAGCCAGTCCGACGAGATCAGCGCCAAGCCCGACGGCAGCCCGATCACCTTCCACGAGGCGCTGAATCCCACCATCACCTGTCGGGTCATGGGCAAGTGGGCGGCGGAGAACCTCGGCAAGAAGTGGTGGATCGTCTACGCGGACTACGCGTGGGGCAAGCAGTGCAACGCGGTGCTGCAGGAGTCGCTGCAGAAGGCGGGCGGCACGCTCCTCGGAGCCACCCCGTATCCGCTTGGCTCGGCCGAGTTCTCCGCCCACCTGCCGAAGATCCAGGCCGCCAAGCCGGACGTCCTCATGAACGTGGCGCCGGGCGCGGACAACATCGCGCTCCACAAGCAGGTGATCAGCTTCGGCATGAAGAAGACCATGAAGATGGCGCAGCCCCTCCTCTGGATCTCCTACCTCAAGGAAGGCGGAGCCGAGCTCTACCAGGACGTGCACGGCGTCATCAACTGGTACTGGGAGCTGCAGGACTCGATCCCGACCGCCAAGAAGTTCGTCGACGCCTCGATGAAGAAGTTCAACCTGCCCCCGGGCGACTACGGCGCGTACTCCTACAGCGGCGTGCTCGAGGTGGCTCGCGGCGTGGAGCTGGCCAAGTCCACCGACGCGGACGCGGTCGCGAACGCGCTGCGCAAGAACCCGACCTACGACCACTTCAAGGGCAAGCAGTGGTGGCGGGCGTGCGACAACAAGTCGATGCAGGACCTCTGGATCGTCAAGGGCCGCGACAAGGCCAAGGGCGACTGGGGCCTGATGGATATCGTGGCCAAGGTGGGGGCGAACGAGGAGTACGACCGCACCTGCAAGGAGAAGGGCCTAGCCTAGCTTCGTGCCCGAGCTCTCGACGCTCCTGGCACAGGTATTCACCGGCCTCGTGCTGGGGATGATCTACGTCCTGCTGGCCATCGGCCTGTCCCTGATCTTCGGGCTGATGACGGTGGTGAACTTCGCTCATGGCGCGCTCTTCATGCTGGGGGCGTACTTCGGCGTGTTCCTCATCAACTACACCAAGAGCTTCTGGGTGGCGCTGATCGTGGCGCCGCTCATGGTTGGCGCGGTCGGGCTGCTCATGGAGCGTTTCCTCATCCGGCGGCTCTACGGGCGATCGCCCGACGACCCGCTCCTGCTCACCTTCGGCCTCTCGCTGATCCTGGTCGAAGGCGTCAAGGTGCTCTGGGGCAAGATCGGGCTCACGCTCGATCCGCCTCGGGCCCTCTCCGGGGCGGTGGACCTGGGCTTCATGGCCTTCCCGGCGTACCGCCTCTTCCTCATCGGGATCACCGTGGCGGTGCTGATCGGCCTCTACTTCTTCCTCGGACGCACCAACATCGGGCTCATCATCCGTGCGGGCTCGCGCGACCCCCTCATGGTCCGCGCGCTCGGCATCGACCTCGGGCGCGTCTGGCTGGTGGTCTTCGGCATCGGCACCGCGCTGGCCGGGCTGGCCGGCATCCTGGCCGGGCCCATGCGCGGCGCCTACGCCGAGATGGGCGTGACCATGGTGATCGAATCGTTCGTGGTCATCGTGGTGGGCGGCATGGGCAGCCTGCTCGGCGCGGTGGTGGCCGGGCTCCTCATCGGCCAGGTCGTCGGGCTCACCACCCTCTTCCTGCCCAAGGCGGCCGACATCATGGTGTTCGTGGCGATGGCGGTGGTCCTGCTGGTGCGACCGAGCGGCCTCTTCGGCGAGGCGGGCCTGGCCGAATGAGCGCTCTGCGCCAGGTCGCGCTCCGCATCGCCGCGCACCCGGTGCTCGCCTTCTGGCTCTTCTTCGCCGTGTTCCCCTTCATCGTGCCCAACCGCACCATGGCCACCCAGGTGCTGATCTTCGGGCTGCTCGCGATGGGCTTCAACCTGCTCTACGGCTACACCGGCCTGCTCTCCTTCGGCCACGCGGCCTACTACGGCCTGGGGGCCTACGGGTGCGGCCTCGCGCTCGCGAAGCTGCACGTGGGCTCGCTCTGGCTCGGGCTCGCCGCCGGGCTGCTGCTCGCCGGGCTGGGCGGCGCGATCATCGGCTTCTTCTGCCTGCGGCGCCGCGGGATCTACTTCGCGATGCTGACGCTGGCCTTCGCCCAGATGCTGTACTTCATCGGCTTCCACCTCGCCGACGTGACGGGCGGCGACGACGGCCTGCGCGGCATCCCGCAGCTCGCGCTCGGGCTGGGGCCGTGGCAGTACTCCGTCGAGAGCACCCTCGGCTTCTACTACTTCGCCTACGTCCTGGTGGGGCTCGCGGTGCTGGCGCTCCGGCGCATCCTCGACTCCCCCTTCGGGGCGGTGCTGCAGGCCATTCGCGAGAACAGCAGCCGCGCGGAGGCCTGCGGATACGACGTCAACCGGGTCAAGCATCTGTCGTTCGTGTTCTCCGCCTGCTTCGCCGGGGTTGCGGGGTCGCTGGACGCCCTGCGGCTCACGGTCGTGCCGGTCGAGTCACTGTACTGGACCACCTCGGGCCAGGTCGTCATGATGACGCTGCTGGGCGGCGCGGGGACCTTCTTCGGTCCCTTCGTAGGTGCCGCGACCTTCCTGGTGCTGGAGGAGCGGTTGAGCCTCGTCCTCGAATGGTGGCCCCTCGTCGTCGGCGCGATCTTTTCCGCGTTCGTTCTGTTCCTCCCCAAGGGGATCTGGGGCACGCTCACAGGAGGCATCTATGGCCGTCAAAGTGCTTGAGCTCCACCACCACGGCATCCGGGTCGGGCCGTCGCCCACGGATGTGAAGAAGGCCTACGGCTTCTATCACGACGTGCTCGGCCTCGACGCCGACCAGGGTCGCCCGACGATCCCGACGATCGACGGCTACTGGATGGACGTGGGCGGCGCCGCCCAGATCCACCTCATGGGCGTGGACGGGGCGTCCAAGTTCGCCCAGGGGCCCGACAAGGATCCCTCGCGCCCGCACGTCGCCCTCGCGGTGCCCGACATCCAGGAGGCGAAGGCCGAGCTCGAGCGGATGGGCGTGGACTTCTGGGTGACCACCGGCGTGGTCGGCCCGCAGTCGCAGCAGATCTTCATGTACGACCCGTTCGGCAACATGATCGAGCTCCACCAGGCCGGCACCTGCCGCTGCGTCACGTCCAATCGCAAGCCGGTCGGGGGCATGAGCTAGGCGCGAATGACGGTTGACGGCAAACCGGTGGGGGGGTCTGGGGGAGGAGCGGCGGCCGCTCCCCCCCAGTCCAAACAAGCCTTGCTGGAGTTGGTGTCCCGGCTGACGCGGGAGCACATCGCCCCGCGCGCGGCCGAGTACGACGCGGCGGGCGCCAACCCGATCGATTCCTGGCGCGTGCTCGCTCGGGAGGGCTTTCTGGGCTCGTGCATCCCCACCGCCCACGGCGGCCTCGGCCTCGACATGCCGACCTACATCGGCGTGATCCGCACCATCGCCCGGGGCTGCGCCAACACCGCGATGACCGTGCACATGCACTCCACGGTCATGCGCTTCATCGACGCGCTCGGCACCGCGGCCCAGAAGCGCCGCTACTTCGGCGACGTGGTGCGCGACGGCAAGCTCTTCGGGAGCTGGGGCAGCGAGCCCGCGGTGAGCCTCTCCCGCACCTTCCTGATGGAGACCGCCGTCCGCCAGGACGGCGACGCCTACGTGGTGGACGGCGTGAAGCACTTCTGCACCATGGCCCTGGGCGCGTCGCACTACATGGTCTGGTGCGCGCTCGAGGGCGGCACCGACATGGGCAAGTCCCTCCTCCAGGTGCTGGTGCCCGCGGACGCCCCCGGCATCGCCACCGACGGCAAGTGGAACACGCTGGGGATGCGCGCGACGTTCAGCCCCTCGGTCACCTTCACCGGCGTGCGCGTGCCGAAGGACGCGGCGCTCGGCGATCCCGGCGCCGGCCTCCGGGTGGGCGTGGTGGAGAGCTTCGCGCTGGGCTACGCCGCGGTCTACCTCGGGATCGCGGAAGGCGCGCTCGCCTTCGCGATCGACTACGCGCGCAAGCGCATCGTCAAGCCCGAGAACATCCCGGTCGCGCACGATCCGACCGTGCAGCGGCACATCGGGGAGCTGTCCGCGCACCTCGACGGCGCGCTGCTGGTGCTGGCCGACACCGCCGAGCGCTGGGAGGCCGGCGACCTCGTGGAGCGCGGCGTCCTCGGCAACAAGGCCAAGTACCTCGCCACCGAGGTCGGCCTCGCGGTCACCTCCAAGGTGATCCAGGTGGTGGGCGGCCGCGGCGCCTACAAGGAGTTCCCGGCCGAGCGCGCCTTCCGCGACCTCCGCACCTCGACCCTGATGCCCCCGACGGTCGATCGCATGCTCGAAGGCATCGGCAAGGCCGCCCTCGGGATCGAGGGCGTTATGTTCAAGGTCTCAGGCCAATAACCCGGAGCGAGCCGCCGCGCGGCAGTTGCAGGGTGAGGCGAAGCCGAAGGCGAGCCGAGCGGATACAAGAAATGAAGCGGCAGTGGCATGGCGAGGTGCAGCCGAAGGCGAGCCGAGCGGATACAAGAAATGAAGCAGCAAGGGCAATCTGCCCAAGCGGTCTGCCGCGATCGAACTACCGGGACGAACATGAAAGGAAGCCGGGGTGTCCGCCCACGCCATCCGCAGCGACGTAGTCGGTAGCCTCCTACGCCCGGAAGGCCTCAAGGCCGCCCGCGCCCGCCGGGAGCGCGGCGAGCTCTCCGCCGCCGCGTTCAAGCAGATCGAGGACCGCGCGGTGGACGACGCGGTGCGCCTGCAGGAGGAAGCCGGGCCTCGACGTGGTCACCGACGGCGAGCTGCGCCGCTACGCCTTCTTCGGCCACCTGATCGACGCGCTCGACGGGTTCGACAAGCAGGGCGGCTGGGCCATTCCGTTCCACAACGAGCACGGCGAGCGGCTCGTGTTCAAGCGCCCCGTGGTCGTCGAGAAGCTGCGCTGGCGCCGGAGCATGTGCACCGAGGAGCTCGCCTATCTCCGCGCCCGCACGACGCGCCCCACCAAGGTCACCCTGATCAGCAGCCAGCAGGCCGCCGCCTACTACGATCCCGAGAAGTCCGCCGGCGCCTACCCGACCCGCGACGCCTACCTGGCCGACATCGTGGATCTCACCCGGCGGGAGGTCCTGGAGCTCGTCGCGCTCGGCTGCACCTACATCCAGATCGACGCGCCCCAGTACGCGGCGCTGCTCGATCCGGAGCTGCGCGAGGGCTACCGCAAGCGCGGCAGCGATCCCGATCGCTTGATCGACGCGTGCATCGAGATGGATAACGCGGTCATCGGGACGGTGAATCACGCCGGGGTCACCTTCGGCCTGCACATCTGCCGGGGCAACAACCAGTCCATGTTCTACGCCAGCGGCGGCTACGAGCCGATCGCGCGGGTCTTCACCCGGAGCCGCTTCCAGCGCTTCCTCCTGGAGTACGACGACGCGCGCTCGGGCGGCTTCGAGCCGCTACGCGCGATGCCGGAGGACCGCACGGTCGTCCTCGGCCTGGTGACGACCAAGACCCCGCGCCTGGAATCCGTGGCCGAGCTGCGCGCCCGTCGTGGACGAGGCCGCCCGCTACCTGCCGCGGGAGCGCCTGGCCCTCAGCCCGCAGTGCGGCTTCGCCTCGACCATGGAGGGCAACCGGATCTCGCCGGAGGAGCAGCGCGCCAAGCTCCACCGCGTGGCCGAGACCGCCCGATCCATCTGGACCGACTGATCCCAAGGATCGACCTCAAGGAGACCCCCATGAGAATGCTGGCTCTGCTCGCGCTCGCGCTGCTCGGCCTGGCTCCCGCCGCCGCCTGGGCCCAAACCGTGAAGATGGGCGCGGTGGTCCCGCTCACCGGCCGCTACGGCGCCGGCGGCGCCCAGATCCGCGCCGGCTACGAGATCGCGGTGGAGCAGATCAACGCGGCCGGCGGCGTGACCGTCGGCGCGACCAGGATGCCGATCGAGCTGATCCTGCAGGACGACGAGTCCGACGCCACCAAGACCGTCGCGCGGCTCGAGGGCCTGGCCGCGCAGGGCGTGGTGGGCTACCTCGGCGGCTTCGGCTCCGACCTGCACGCGGCCGCCGCCTCGGTGGCCGAGAAGAACCGGGTGCCGTACCTGGGCGTCGCGTTCGCGCTGCAGAAGATCCACCAGCAGGGGTTTCGCTATCTCTTCTCGCCGTTCTGGAAGTCGCCCGACATCGGCCGGGCCACCCAGGGCCTCCTGGAGCTGATCCCGGCGGCGGCGCGGCCGAAGACGGTCGCGATCTTCCAGGAGAAGACCGACTGGGGGCGCGAGATGGCGGCGGCGTGGACGGAAGCCAGCAAGGGGGCCGGCTACGAGGTCGTGCTCACCGGCGAGTACGCGCCCGGCGCCAAGGACTTCTCCGACATCATCCTGAAGGCCCGGACCGCGAACGCGGAGATGGTGCTGGCCCTGCCCACCCCGCCCGACGGCATGACCATCGTGAAGCAGATGAAGGAGCTCGGCTACAGCCCCAAGCTCGCGCTCTTCATTCGCGCCCCCGACGCCCAGATCTGGTCGCAGAACCTCGGCAAGGACGGCGACTACATGGTGCTCGCGGCGGGCTGGCACCACGCGATGAAGGGCGTGGGCGTGAAGGAGCTGAACGACGCGCACCAGAAGAAGACCGGCCGCCCCGCCGATCCCCTGGTGGGCCCGGCCTACGCCTGCGTGCAGATCCTGGCCGCCGCGGTCACGCGCGCCGGCGGCCTCGACCGCGAGAAGGTCCGCGACGCGATCGCGGCCACCAGCATGAACACCGCGGTCGGCGCGGTGACGTTCCGGCCCGACGGCACCGGCATCGTGCAGCAGGCGCTGCTGCAGTGGATCAACGGCAAGCAGGAGCTGGTGTGGCCGAAGGACGTCGCCACCGCCCCGCTGGCGTTTCCCGCGCCGCCCTTCGCCAAGCGCTAGGGTGCGGACGCTCGTCTTCCTGGAGGCCGGCCGGCTCGAGTGGCAGGAGGCGCCCGACGCGGCGATCGAGACGCCGGACGACGCGCTCGTCCGGCCGCTGGCAGTGGCCGCCTGTGACCTCGACGTCGCGCTGCTGCGCGGGCTGATCCCGTTCCAGGGGCCGTTCCCGATCGGCCACGAATTCGTGGGCGAGGTCGTGGCGGTCGGGAGCGCGGTGACGGGCTTCGGCCCGGGCGACCGCGTCATCGTGCCGTTCCAGATCGCCTGCGGGACCTGCGCCTGCTGTCGCTCCGGACGCACCGGGAGCTGCGAGACCGTGCCGCCCGTGTCCATGTACGGCTTCGAGCCCCTCGGCGGCCGCTGGGGCGGCGCGCTGGCCGATCTGGTGCGCGTGCCCTATGCGGCCCACATGCTGGTCCGGCTGCCCGCCGGCCTGGACCCGGCCACGGTGGCCAGCGTCAGCGACAATGTCGCCGACGGCTGGCGCGCCGTCGGCCCACCGCTCGCGGAGAATCCGGGCGCGCGCGTGCTGGTGCTGGGCGGCATCGGCAGCGTGCCGCTCTACGCGGTGGCCTGCGCCGTCGCGGCCGGCGCCGCGCAAGTGGACTACGTGGACGCCAATCCGGACCGCGTCAAGGTGGCCGCCGCCCTCGGCGCGCACGCGAGCCTGCGGCCGTCCGCCACGCCCGAGACCTACCCGATCACGGTGGACGGCAGCAATGATCCGCGCGGCCTCCGGCGAGCGATCCAGTCGCTCGAGCCCGAGGGCATCTGCACCAGCGTCAGCATTTACTTCGGCGGTGACGTCCCGCTGCCGCTGCTGGCCATGTACACGCGCGGCGTCCGCTTCGTCACCGGCCGGGTGAACTCGCGCGCGGCGCTGCCGCACGTGCTCGAGCTGATCGCGCACGGCGGACTGCGCCCCGAGCGCGTGACCTCCGAGATCGTCCCGTGGGACCGGGCGGCGGAGGCGCTGGCACAGCCGTCGCTGAAGCCGATCGTCGTCCGCGGCGCCTGAGCGCGCGTGGCTCTTCTCGAGGTCGAGCGGCTATCGAAGGGCTTTGGCGGAGTCCTCGCGGTCAGCGACGTCAGCTTCACGATCGAGCCCGGCGAGCTGCTCGGCATCATGGGGCCGAACGGCTCCGGCAAGACCACGCTCTTCAACCTGATCGCGGGCGCCCTGCGGCCCGATCGCGGGCGCATCCGGCTCCAGGGGCGCGACGTGGCCGGGTTGGCGCCCCACCGGCTCTGCGCGCGCGGCGTGGCCCGCACCTTCCAGCTCGTCCGGCCCTTCGCCGGGCTCTCCGCACTCGACAACGTGCGCGTGGGCTGCCTCTACGGCCGCACGCGCGGCCGCGGCGGCGCCCACACAGAGGCGGCGCGCCTGCTCGCGCTGGTCGGCCTCGAGGGCCGCGCCGCCACGCCGGCCTCCGCGCTGACCCTGATGGATCGCAAGCGCCTCGAGCTGGCGCGGGCGCTGGCCACCGGGCCCGAGCTCCTGCTGCTCGACGAGTTCATGGCCGGGCTCAACCCCGCCGAGACCGCGGCCGCGATGGCCCTGATCCGTCGCCTGGTCGCCGAGGGCCTCACCGTGCTGATGGTGGAGCACATCGTGTGGGCGCTGATGGACCTCGCGCGCCGGATCATGGTGCTGAGCGCGGGCGAGATGATCGCGGACGGCGCGCCCGCGGTGGTGGCCGCCGACGCCCGCGTGGTGGACGTCTACCTGGGAGCCGCCCGGCCCCCGGACGTGCATGCCTGAGGCCGCGCATGCTTGAGATCGAAGGCCTCGAGGCGGCTTACGGCGACGTCCGCGTGCTCTCGGGCGTGACGCTCTCGGTGCGGCCCGGCGAGATCGTCGCGCTGCTCGGCCCCAACGGCGCGGGCAAGAGCACGCTGCTGGCCTGCGTGGCCGGCCTCGTGCGGCCGCGCGCGGGCCGCATCCGCTGGGAGGGCGAGGACCTGCGCGCGGTGCCCGCGCACCTGGTCGTGGAGCGGGGCCTCGCCATCGTGCCCGAGGGCCGGCGGCTCTTCGGGACCATGACGGTGGAGGACAACCTCGAGATGGGCGCGTTCGCCCCGCGCGCCCGCGCCGCACGCCGCGAGAGCTACGAGCGGGTCTACGCCCTCTTCCCCGCCCTGCGCGACCGGCGGCGGCAGGTCGTGCGCGCGCTCTCGGGCGGCCAGCAGCAGATGGTGGCGGTGGGCCGCGCGCTGATGGCGAGCCCGCGCCTGCTCATGCTCGACGAGCCCTCGCTCGGCATCGCGCCGCAGCTCGTGCGCGCGATCCTGGACGCGCTGACCGAGATCAATCGCGCGGGCGTCGCGATCTTCCTGATCGAGCAGAACGTGCGGGCGGCCCTGACCCTGGCCCACCGCGCCTACATCCTCGAGGGCGGGCGCGTGGCGGGCGAGGGCGCGGGCGCGGCCCTGCTGCGCGACCCGCACGTGCGGCGCGCCTACCTGGGACCGCTCGCGGTGGGCGAGTGATGGACGCGATCGCCCTCACCGTGCTGGCGCAGCAGATCGTGCTCGGCCTGCTGCTGGGCGGGCTCTACGGCCTCGCCGCCGCGGGGCTGTCGCTCGTGTTCGGCGTGCTCAAGGTGCTGGACGTGGCCCACGGCGAGCTGATCATGCTGGGCGGCTACGGCACCTACTGGCTCTTCGCCCTGCTCCGCATGGACCCGTTCGCCTCCCTGCTCGTGGTCATCCCGGCCACGCTCCTGCTGGGCGCCGTGCTCTACGCCGTCCTGTTCGGCTTCGTGGTGCGGGCCCACGAGGAGACGCGCATCAAGAACTCGCTTCTGGTGGGCTTCGGTCTGGCCCTGGCCCTGCACGCGCTGGCGGTACAGCTCTGGACCGCCGACGACCGGTCGGTGACCACCGCCTACAGCGGCGCGGTGCTCCACGTGGGGCCGCTCGCGATCCCGGTGATCCGGCTGGTCAGCCTGGCCCTCGCCTTCGCGCTGATCGCGGGGCTCCACCTGCTCCTGGCGCGCTGGCGCTGGGGCAAGGCCATCCGCGCCACCGCGGAGGACTGGCAGGCCGCGCTGCTCACCGGCATCGACGTGCGGCGCGCCTACCTGCTGGCCTTCGCCATCGGCACCGCGCTCGCGGGGGCGGCGGGCACGCTGGTCAGCGTCGGCTACTCGATCAGCCCCGCGATGGGTCTGGAATGGACGCTCAAGGCCCTGATCGTGGTGGTGCTGGCCGGCCTCGGCTCCATGCTGGGCACCTTCGCGGCCGGTCTCTTCGTCGGCGTGGCCGAGGCGCTCAGCGCGGCCGCCTTCGGCGGTCCCTATCGCGAGGTCGTCGGCCTGGTGATCTTCGTGGTGGTGCTCGTGCTCAGGCCGCAGGGCCTGTTCGGCCAGCGGTCCCACCGATGAGCGCTTGCGCGAAGAGGCCGAACCGCCGCGCGACGTCCTCCAGCGCCGGGCGCTCAGAATGAGCAGTCAGCGTGGATGGGCCCTGACCATCCTCGCGGGGTTCGCGGCGCTCGCGCCGCTGCCGCTGCTCACCCGCCGCGACGACGTGCTCAACTTCGTGCTGCTGATCCTGCTCTCGATCACGCTGGCCCAGAGCTGGAACATCATCGCGGGCTACGCGGGCCAGGTGAACCTGGGCCACGCCGCCTTCTTCGGCCTGGGCGCGCTGACCGCGCGCACGCTCTGGATCGCGGGGACGCCGATCCTGCTCGCGATGGGCGCGGGCGCGCTGGTGGCCGTCGCGCTCGCGCTCCTCATCGGCGCGGCCGCCTTTCGCCTGCGCGGCGCCTACTTCGCGATCGGCACGCTCGCGCTGGGCGAGATCCTGCGCACGTTCGTGAGCAACACGCTGCCCGAGATCTCGACGCTGCCCGCGGCCAGCATCGCGGCCTACCGGCTCGCGCCCCGCTACTACCTGGCCCTGGCGCTGGCCGCCCTGTCGGTGATCGCGGTGGCCGCGCTCGCGGGCTCGCGCCTCGGCCTCGGCATGCAGGCCATCCGCGAGGACGAGGACGCGGCGGAGGCCAGCGGGGTGGCCGGGCTGGCGCTCAAGCTGCGCGCGCTCGTGCTCTCGACCGCGCTGGCCGGGCTGGCGGGAGGCTTCTTCGCCTACTACCACATTAGCTACTATCCGTCGCATCCCTTCGGGCCCCACTGGACCTTCGAGGCGCTGCTCATGACGTTCATCGGCGGCGTCGGCACCCTGCACGGCCCGGTGCTGGGCGCCGTGCTCTACGTGCTGCTCAAGGAGTACCTGACCGTGCGCTGGGTGGACTTTCACCTCTTGATCTTCGGCGTGCTCTTCATCGCCATCGTGCTGATCTTCCCCGGCGGCCTCGTCCAGGCCGCGGAGGGAGCGCGGCGATGGCTCGCACGCCGTCGGGGAGCCTCCACGACATGACCGAACGGATCCCGCTGCTCCAGATCGGCTCGCTCCAGAGCCGCCTGCCCGAGCTCATCGCCAGGAAGGGCGCGCCGCCCTGGTCGGAGGCGGTGGTGCTGACCGACGACATCCAGGCCTTCCTGATCTGCCACCCGCCCGGCCAGCCCAATGACACGCACTACCATCATCACGACGAGTGGTGGGTGGTGCTGCAGGGCGAGATCGACTGGTACATCGAGGGGCAGACCGCGCCGATTCACGCGCGCGCGGGCGACTTCGTCTTCGGGCCGAAGCACCTCTGGCACCATCTGGAGCCGGTGGGCACCACGCCGAGCATCCGCGTGGCCATCAACGCGCGGGGCGAGTTCCACCGCTACGACCGCCCCGGCTGCAAGCCCCTCTGACGGGGTCAGGTCTTACATTCCGACATTTGGCCGCGTAGCGGCCAGGCGAAATGTCGGAATGTAAGACCTGACCCCGGCCTAGGCGTGACCCCGGCCTAGGCGGGGGGCGTGAGCCAGGCCACCACGGGCAGGTGGTCGGAGGCCACGCGCGCGGTCGGGCTCCGGTGCACGAACACGCGCTCGAGCCGTCGCCGCGGCCGCACCCAGATGCGGTCGAGGGCCAGAAGCGGCCAGCGCGACGGGAAGGTCGCGGGGGCCGGCGGCTTGACGAAGAACCGGTGGAGCCAGCGCACCGGCCGGCCCCAAAGGAGCCACTCGTTGATGTCGCCGATCAGCACGTCGATATCCCCCGGCTCGGTGGCCAGCTGCATCAGCAGCTGCTTGACCTGCGTCCGCCGCTCGGCGGGCCGGAGCCCAAGATGCGAGGCGCACACCCGGAGGATGCCGGCGCCCGCGTCGAGCCGGACGTCGATCGCGCCCCTCGGCTCGCGCCCCGGCACGCTGAGATCGACCTGCGCGACGCTCTTGACCGGGAGCCGGGTCAGGATCGCGTTGCCGTAGTGGGCGCCGGATCGGAACATGGTCGGTCCCGGGATCATGGTCGAGCCCGTCTCCCGCGCCAGATCCTCGAGGAGCCCGACCCCGCCCTCGGCCTGGGTTTCAATTTCCTGGATCGCGACCACGTCCGCGCGGAGCTCGCGCAGCACGTCCGCGATGCGGCCCGGCATGCAACGCCCGTCGCGGCCGTAACAGCGGTGAATGTTGTAGCTGGCAACGGTCAGCCGTTCCGGCGCGGTCAAGTCCACGCCCGGCCTAGGCGGTCGCGTCGGAGGGCTTGCCTACCGTGGCGGGGGCGGGCGTGGCCTGGGACTTGCCGGAGCCGGTCACGAGGCGAAGCACCGCCGGCGAGAGCTTCGGGTCCAGCGTGTCGCGGATGCCGTCGCCGAGCAGGTTGAACGCGAGCACGGTGACGGTGATCGCCAGGCCGGGGAACAGCACCAGCCACCAGTGCGGGATGAGGCCGGTGATCGCGTCCGCCAGCATGTTGCCCCAGGTCGGCGTCGGGGGCGGGACACCGACGCCGAGGAACCCGAGCGCGGCCTCGATGACGATCGCGACGCCCAGGTGGGTGGTGGCGAGGACCAGGTAGGGAGCCACGCACTGCGGCAGCACGTGCAGGGTCATGACCCGGAGCTGCGAGGCGCCGGCTGCCCGACCGGCCTCGACGAACGGCATCTCGCGCACGCTGATGGCCACCGAGCGGATCACGCGTCCGCCGAACGGAATGCGGGTGACCGCGATGGCCGCGATGACCGCGGGCAGACCGGTCCCGATGGCCATCGAGATCGCCATGGCCAGGATGAGGTCCGGAAACGCCTGCAAGACCTCCATGATCCGCTGGCTGACCAGATCGAAGCGGCCGCCCAGGTAGCCGCAGGCCACGCCCCAGAGCGAGCCCACCGTGGTGCCGAGCAGCACCGCGGCGAACGCCACGAAGAGCGAGGTGCGCGCCCCGTACATCACCCGGCTCAGCGTGTCACGGCCCACCTGGTCGGTGCCGAAAAAGGACTGCGTGTCGGGCGGCTTGTTCATCCGCCGGAAGTCCGCCTTCAGCGGATCGCGCGGCGCGATCCAGGGCGCGGTGAGGGCAACCAAGACGACCAGCAAGCCGACGAGGCCGCCGAGGACCGACAGCTTGTTGCGGCGGGCGAAGCCCCCGAGCTCGCGGATCGCATGACTTGGCATGGGGACGCCTACTGGTACCGGATCCGAGGATCGAGCCAGGCGTAGCTCATATCCACCAGGACGTTGACCAGCACGAAGATCCCCGCGTAGAGCAGCACGAGATTCTGCACCACGATGATGTCGCGCTCGACGATGGCCACCACGAGAGCCCGGCCGAGCCCGGGCACGCCGAAGGCCTGCTCGACCGCCACCGAGCCGCCGAGCACGAACCCCAGCAGCACGCCGGAGATGGTGATCACGGGCAGGAGCGCGTTGGGCAGCGCGTGGTGCAACACCACCGAGCGCTCCAGCGTGCCCTTCGCCCGCGCGGTGCGCACGTAGTCCTCGCGGATCACCTCCAGCAGGCAGGAGCGGGCCATGCGGGCGATGTAGGCGCCCTGGGCCAGGCCGAGCACCATCGCAGGTCCGATGATGAGCTGGAAGTTCTGCCAGGGGTTCTCCCAGAGCTGCACGATGATGATCGGCGCCTTGTAGCCGAACCAGAAAAGCAGGGCCAGAACGATCAGGAGCCCGAGCCAGAACCCGGGCACCGCGATGAAGAGGACCGAGAGCGAGCGCACCACCGCGTCGGCCCAGCCGTTGGGGCGGATCGCGCTGAAGATGCCCACCGGCAGGCCGACCAACCACGAAATGATCAGCGCGAGGACCGCGATCTCCGCGGAGAGCGGCCCCCGGTGGAGGATGAGGTCACGGCACGGTGTCGCCACGGAAGAACGACTTGCCGAGCTCTCCGGTGGCGATGTCCCGCATCCAGCGCACGTACTGCACCGGCAGCGAGTCGGACAGGCCGAGATCCCGCATGATGGCCGCGCGATCCGCCGGCGCCATCTTGGCGTGGCCTTCGACGCCGAGGATGGCCACCAGCGGATCGCCCGGCAGGATGCGCAGCACCACGAAGATGATCAGGGAGACCCCGATCAAGGTGCCCAGGGCGAAAAACGCCCTCCGCAGCAGGTACTTCTGCACGAGCGAGAGTCCGGGTCTAGGACTGCATCCAGACCTGGTCCCAGCGCACCACGTCGTAGATGCCGAAGTAGGTGCTGCGGGTTCTGGCCGCGCACCTTGTTGTACCAGGCGTCGTAGATCTGCTCGTACGACACCGGGATCAGCGGCGGGTCGGCCTCCAGCATGTCCTCCGCCTGCCGGACCATGGTCTTGCGCTTGTTGTCGTCCACCTCCCGCTCGATGTTCCGCGCGAGCGCGTGGAACTGCTCGTTGGTCCAGCTCGAGTAGTTCTGCGGGCCTTCCTTGCCGTACCACGCGGTGAAGTAGTCGGACGGGTCCATCAGCGAGGACACGATCGCGCTGATGGCCAGGTCGAAGTTGCCGGCGGCCGCCTCCTCGAACCACTGGGAGATCTGGACCACCCGGATGTTGGTCTCGACGTTGAGATGCTCCTTCAGCATGGCCTGGATGGCGACCGCCCAGAGCTTGAAGGTGTTGGCCTCGCGCACCAGGAAGTCGAGGTTCTTGAGCCCCTGGCCGTAGCCGGCCGCCTGCATGAGCTTCTTGGCTTCCTGGATCGCGGCCTTCGGGTCCTTCTGGTAGCCGAGCCGCTTCTCCAGCTCCGCCTTCGGGGTGGACATCTCGTGGAACGGATACACCATGCCCCCGATCTGCATGGGCGCGGTGTCCTTGACCACATCCACCAGCACGTGCTTGTCCAGCGCCAGGTGCATGGCCCGGCGCACCCGCGGATCCTGCAGCGCCTTGTTCTTCTTCTGGTTGAAGAAGACCGCCTGGACCACGCGACTGGTTGAAGGCGGCCGCGGTCACGCCCGGCATCTCCTTGGCCTTGCGCCACGACACCGGGTCCAGCAGCCGCGCGTAGTCGAGCTTGCCGGACAGGAACGCCGCGCCCAGCTCCGGCGAGAACGGCGGCATGTGGTAGACCTCGAGCTTGTCGACGTACGGCAGCCCCTTGTTCCAGTAGTTGGGGTTCCTCTCCATGTTCCAGACTTCCTTGTCCTTCCGCGAGACGTGCTTGAAAGGCCCGGTGCCCGGGTAGTTCATCACCTGGCGGAGGTTGCCCTGGTTGTCGTCGAGGGTCTTCTTGCGCACGATGATGTTCCAGCCGCTCGCGAAGGCGCCCAGCATGAACGGACGGGGCCGCGGCTCGGTGAGCCGGAACTCGATGCGGTGCGGGTCCAGCACCACGACCTCGCCGACCGCGGTGAACAGCGAGGAGCGCGGGATCACCACGCCCTTGGGCGGGTGGATGATCCGGTCGTAGGTCGCCTTGACGTCCTCCGCGGTGAAGTCGGCGCCGTCGTGGAACTTGACGCCCTTGCGGAGATGGAAGGTGTACTTCTTGCCGTCCGGGGCGACGTCCCACTTGAAGGCCAGGTCCGGGATGATCGTCTGCCCGTCACGCGGGTCGCGCCGGAGCAGGGTGTCGTACATCGGGCTCTGCGCGCCGATGTTCGCCACCGTCCCCGACTGGTGCACGTCGAAGTGGGCGGGGGCGGTGTGGACGCCGTAGCGCAGGGTGCCGCCGCGCTTGGCGGCGGGGTCACGGTACGGAGTCAGAGTCTCCTGCGCGTCCGCGGGAGCGGAGGAACGCCGGCGCGGTGCTCGCGCGCCCCGGCGACGCCGAGGGTCTTGAGGAAGGACCGACGACTCACCCCATTCTTGCGGGCTCTGGACTTGTAAGGAACCGAATCGGCCATGGCGTTCCCCTCCTTTGGGGTCTCCACTTCGGGACGCGTCTGAGTCCGGACCGAGGGCGTTAAGTCCACGGAAGATACCACGACCCGCCCGGTCCCTGGCAAGACGCTTTCTGCTAGACTCGACGCCAACTCACGCCCCATTGCCCAATCCACGTCCGGAGGCTCCCGCATGGAATTCGGCGTCCTGTTCACGTCGCACCCCAACCACGCCACCGAGCCCTACCCGCACCGCGCCGTCCACGCCCGCGTCACCGCCGAGATCCAGGCCGCCGACCGCCTGGGCTACGACACGGCCTGGGTCGCCGAGCACCATTTCTCGAACCAGTACGGGATCATGCCGGACGTCTTCACCTGCATGGGGTACCTGGCTGCCCAAACTTCGCGCATCCGCCTGGGCACCGCGGTGGTGACCGTCCCGCTCTACGACCCCATCCGCGTCGTCGAGAACATGGCCTTCGTGGACATCCTCTCGGGGGGCCGCGTCGTCCTGGGCCTGGGCTCCGGCTACCGCCCGTACGAGTTCGAGGGCTTCGGCCGCGATTTCGACGCCCGCCGCGACGTCCAGGAAGAAGCGATCGACCTGATCCTCGAGCTCCTGCACAAGCGCCGGACCCGGCACGAGGGCCCGAACTTCCGCTCGGTGATCGAGGGCGACTACGAGATCTTCCCGGTGAGCCAGCAGGAGCCGCACCCGCCGCTCTTCATGGCGGGCGCCACCGACCGGTCGCTCGGCTACGCCGCGCGACATGGCTTCGGCCTCATGCTGTCCACGCTTCCGTCCGCCGAGACCCTGGCCAAGCAGATCGGCCTCTACAAGAGCCACCTGAAGGACGCGCCGGCGCCGCTCGACCGGAACCCGGCCTTCGGCAAGGTGGACATCGCGCGCTGGGTCTACGTGGCCGAGAGCGACGCGGCGGCCAAGCGCGACACCGAGCAGGGCATCGTCCGCCACATCAGCCACTTCATGGGCGCGGGCACCGCGGGCTACCTCGGCAACGTCTCGGAGAAGAATCGCGCGGAGGGGCTCACCTACGACGACCTGGCCGCCACCACGCTCCTGCACGGCTCGCCCACCACCGTGATCGCCAAGCTGCGCGAGCTGCGCCACAAGACCGGGCTCACCTCGCTGCTGCTCCACTACCCGCCGTACTACGGCCACGAGAAGGCGATGCAGAGCCTGCGGCTGTTCGCCGAGAAGGTCATGCCGGAGTTCCGGCCGCCGCTGGAAAAAGCTTCCGTCGCCTGATCGCAGCACCCCGATCAGGGGCGCGCTGTAAGAAGTGCTCGGTAAGCCTGTCGGCTCGCCGGGGCGCCATCTCCCCCATCTCGCGCTCGACCCCGGAACCTCAGGGACCGAGCGGCCCTGGCACGCACCATGCGGCACTCATCCCTGGTAAGTCGCGAGAACGACACGGAAAGGAGAATTCAGGATGGGAACCCGCGTGCGCACGACGATGGTGGGAGTGGCGATGATGGCAGTGGCGACCGGAACCGGCTGGGCCCAGACGCCGACGCCGAGGCCCAGCCCCGGCGTGGAGCGTCCCGCCGGCGAGCTGGCGCCCACGACGACCGGGACGGTAGAAGGCACGGTGAGCAAGGTCGATCCGGCGAGCAGCAAGATGCGCGTCTCGTCGGGCCTGTTCGGGTGGTTCGGCAAGACGCTGGAGGTCTCCCCTGACACACGGATCAGCGTCGACGGGCGTGACTCGACCCTGGCCGGGATCCGCGAGGGCGCCAAGGTGAAGGCGTCCTACGTGACCCGGGACGGTCGGCTCATCGCCACCGAGATTCAGGCGATGCCCAGCGAGGTGTAGAGCCGGAGCTAGCTCCAGCTAACCCGCTCCGGACCTCAGGGCGGCGCGGGCGAGACCACCTCGTCCGCGCCGTTCTTCGCTCAAGGACGGTGTGGCTAGGCGGCCAGGTCAGACTGGCGGACCAGATTCCGCACCGGCGACACGAGGATGACGATCGCCTGCGCCAGGAACCCCACCGCCGCGACCGCAAGGGCGGTCTCCGCGCCGTAGAGCCCGCCGACCAGCGCCCCGAGGGCCGCGCCCAGCGGCCGCGAGCCGTACACCGCGATGTTGATCGCGGACACGCGGCCGAGCAAGAATGACGGCGTCACCATCTGGCGCAGCGTGGTGGTGCTGATGGTCCACAGGATCGGCCCGACCCCGATCAGGAAGAAGCTGAACCCGGCCAGGAGCGGGGTGGGCACCCAGATCGTGGCGACCATGACGAGCGCGGCGGCCAGCCCGGCGATGGGGCCGATCACGATCACCACGCCGAAGGGCAGCGCCCGGATCGCCCGGCCGGCCAGGAGCGCCCCGACCACCATCCCCACGCCGTAGATCGCGAGCGTCAGCCCCACGCCGGAGGCGGAAAGCCCGAGCCGTGCACCGCGTACGGCACGTACACCGCCTGCAGCACGAAGAACGCGGTGTTGAACACGAACTGGGTGATCAGGATCGGCAGCAGCAGCGAATGGCGGAACGTGAAGGCCACGCCCTCGCGCAGATCACCGAGTGGGTGCCCGGCCGGCGCGGGCGGGCGCGCCGGCTCGCGCAACCCGGCGAGCAGGAAGACCGCGCCGATCGAGAGGGCGCCCGCGACCGCGAACGCGGTGACCGCCCCCGACCACGCCACGAGCGCGCCGGCGAGCGCGGGGCCGCCCATGAAGGCCACCGTGCGCGCCAGCTCGAGCCGCGCGTTCGCGGCCGCGAGCCCGGCCGGCGGCACCAGGGCCGGCACCAGCGCGGGGGCGGCCACGCTGTAGGCGACCGTCCCGCACGCGCCCACGAAGGCGAGCAGCGCGAGCAGCGCCAAGGTCAGCCGACCGGATTGCGCGAGCGCGAGCGTGCCCACCAGCGCGAGGGCGCGCACCGCCTCCGAGGCGGCCATCAGCCGGCGCCGCGGCATGCGATCGGCGAGCACCCCCGCGGGAATGGCCAGGAGCAGGAACGGCAGCGTCGCCGCGGTCTGAAGGAATCCGGTCCCGCCCGCGCCCGCGCCGAGCGCGAGCACCGCCACGAGCGGCGCCGCGGCCAGACCGATCTGCTCGGCCGACTGCGCGGCCAGGTTCGACCATGCCAGCCGCGGGAACCCCGAGGTCGCCATCACGCCGCCTTCGACGCCGGCGGGTCGGCGGCGTGCCGGGCACCGAGCAGGCGGCCGTCGATCGCCAGCAGGCCAGCGCCGATGAGTGCCATGCCCGCGAGGGCGGCGCCCGTCACCGGCTCGGCCAGGATCAGGGAACCGGCCAGAAGCGCGACGACCGGCATGAGCAGGGTCACGAGCATGACATTCGTGGCGCCGGCGGTGGCCAGCACGCGGAAATAGATCACGAAGCCGAGCGCGGTGCTGAGCAAGGCCAGGCCAAGCAGCGCGGCCCACGTCCGCGCGCCCACCGCGAGCGTCCACGGCCGGTCCATCGCCAGCGCGAACGGCAGCGCCATGATCGCCGCGGTGCTCATCATGCCGGCCACCGCCACGACCGGAGGCATGCTGCGGAAACGGCGACCATAGCTGCCCGCGAAGGCGTAGGAGACAGCCGCGCCGAGAATAGCCAGCTCCGCCAGCGTGTGCGCGCCCAGATGCTCGAGCGCGCCGGGACCGATCAGGACACCGACGCCCACCAGGCCCACCAGGACGCCGGCAATGCGATTGGCCGTCAGCCGCTCATCGCCCCACGCGTGCGCGACCAGCGCGGTGAACAGCGGCGTCGTCGCATTCAGGATGGAGGCGAGGCCGCTGGTGAGCTGCACCTGCCCCCACGCGATGAGCCCGAACGGGATCAAGCTGTTGAGCGCGCCCAGCGCGAAGAATCCGGCCCACACGCGCGGCGAGCGCGGGATGCGGTGACCACCCAGGCGCGCGGCCACCAGCAGGGCCAGCGCCGCGATCCCGAAGCGCCCCAGCACCAGCGTGAAGGGCGGCAGCTCCGCCAGGGCGACCTTGCTGAAGAAGAAGGACATGCCCCACAGGATCGCCAGCACGCCGATCAGCCCCCACTCTCGCGTCGTCATCACGATGGGTATACGGGGCTGGAGGGGAAATGCGTGGAACGGGCCCCTCACCCTCCCCTCTCCCCAGAGGGGAGAGGGTTATGATCGCTGGTCTCCCTCTCCCCTCTGGGGAGAGGGTCGGGGTGAGGGGCCTAAAGCTGGAGGAACCGCTGCTGGATCGTCGGGTCTCTCCGCAACGCGTCCGGCGTGCCCTCGAACTGGATGCGGCCCTGGTCCATCACGTACAAACGGTTCGAGAGGGCCATCGCGACCTCGAGGGTCTGCTCCACCAGCAGGATGGTGGTGCCGCGCTTGTTGATCTCGCGCAGGATGTCGGTGAGGCTCTGCACGAGCAGCGGCGCGAGTCCTTCGGTCGGCTCGTCCACCAGCATGATGCTGGGCCGTGCCACCAGGCCGCGGGCGATCGCGAGCATCTGCTGCTCGCCGCCCGAGAGGAAGCGCCCCTTCTGGGCGATGCGCTCGCGCAGGCGCGGGAAGTACTGGAGCGCCTCCTCCAGGCGCTGCTCCGCGCCGGCGCCGTCGCCCGCCATCATGCCGAGGCGGAGATTCTCGAGCACGGTCAGGTTGGGCAGCACGCGCCGCTCCTCCGGCACCCAGCCGATGCCGCGCCGGACGATCTCGTGGGTCTCGAGGTGGGTGATGTCGGCGGCGCCCAGCCGCACCGCGCCGCGCCGGGCCCGCGCGATGCCCATGATCGAGAGCAGCGTGGTGGTCTTGCCCGCGCCGTTCCGCCCGATCATCGTCACGACCTCGCCCTCGCCCACCGTCAGCGAGACGCCCTGCAGGATGTGGGCCTCGCCGTAGTACGTGTGGATGTCGTCCACGACCAGGAGGCTCATCGCGAGGCTCCCAGGTAGGTCTCCTGCACGACGCGGTTCGCGCGGATCTCGTCCGGCGTGCCGTCGGCCAGCACCTGGCCCTGGTGCAGCACGGTGACCCGGTCGGAGATGCCCATCACGAGCTTCATCTTGTGCTCGACCAGCACCACGGTGCGGTCGCGGGCCAGGGCGCGGATGAGCACCATCGTCTCGTCGGTCTCCTCCGGGCTCATGCCCGCGGTCGGCTCGTCCAGCAGCAGCAGCACCGGATCCGAGGCGAGCGCGATGCCGATCTCGAGGTGCCGCTTCTCGCCGTGGGAGAGATGCGCGGCGAGCTGCTCGGCCCGGCGCGACAGGCTCACGGTGCCCAGGAGCTCGACCGCGCGCTCCTGGCAGGCGGTCAGCGCGTCCGCGCGCGACCAGAAGTTGAACGAGCGCGCGTAGCCCTGCACGGCGACCCGCACGTTCTCGAGCACCGAGAGGTGCGGGAAGATGTTCGTGATCTGGTACGACTTGGCGATGCCGAGCCGGCACACCCGGTGCTGCGGGAACCCGGTGATGTCGGCCTCCTGGAAGACCACGCGCCCGGATGAGGGCGCCATCTCGCCCGAGACGAGGCGGAAGAACGTGGTCTTGCCCGCCCCGTTGGGCCCGATGATCGAGCGTAGCTCGCCCTTGCGCACCGCGAGAGAGACATTGTTGACCGCCACCAGGCTGCCGAAGGCGCGGGTGAGGTTCTCGGTGCGCAGCAGGACGCCGTCGGCTCCGCTCATACGGTGGCGAAGAAGCGCGCCGGCGCCCCCTCGGTGCCCGCGATCTTGTAGAAGGGCGCGGCGAACTCGACCCGGCGCCGGGGCAGCGCGCCCAGGTTGGTGAGCCCCTCCATGATGACCACGCCCGCGCCCAGGATCACCCGGTGCATCGCGAAGTCCTCGGAGGTGAACTCGGGCAGGCGCGCGCAGTACTCCTCGAAGAAGTCGAACCCGATGTTCTTGGGCCCGCGGTCCACCAGCCACTGCGCGACCTCGGGGGGAAAGAAGGGCGACTGGGTGAAGTAGTCGGGCCAGCGCCCGTACATCTTGTCGGTCCACCCGGTGTGCAGCAGCACGATGTCCCCGCGCTTGACGTCGCCCGCCCCGCCCTTCTTGAGATCGTCGATCGTGATCGAGTGGTTGGCCCCGACCCACGAGAGATCCACCACCAGCGCCTCGCCCATGACCTGGTCCAGCGTGATCTCGGCGGTGGTGATGCCGTTCTTGAACACGTGCAGCGGCGAGTCGATGTGGGCGCCGGTGTGCAGGCTCTGGTTCACGCTCGAGACCTGCCAGAACCCGGGGCCGCGGCGATGCGGGGTCACCTCGAGCCTCATGTTGGTCGAGGGCGGGCTGAAGGTGTTCTCGTCCACCGTCACGGACAGGTCGATGAATCGGCTCATGGCTTCGTCCTGGGTAGGTTCGCGATGGCGCGGGCGGGCCCGGTCAGCTCCACGATGTGGAGCCCGGTGTCGGCCCGGTCCGCCAGGTAGATGTAGCCCCGGTCGTCCACTTCCACGTTGTTGGTCTGGATCGCGGTCTTGCAGCGCGGGGTGCCGGCCACCTCCACGCAGCGCTTGTCGGTCTTCGCGGTGACTTCCGGGATGAAGTAGGCCGCCTCCACCGGGTGGAACGGATCGCGGATGTCCACCGCGCGCACGCCCGCGTTGAAGTAGGCGAGGAACACGAGCCGGCCGTAGAACACCGGGGTGAACGACTCGTGGCTCGAGTGCGGCCCGAAGCGGCCGCCCCGGCGGCAGAAGTCTCCGGTGGGATCGGGCACCTCGAAGGTGGCGACCGAGTACGGCGTCTTCTCGGTGGTGACGTCCACCATGAAGCTGAGCTGGCGGACCTCCTGGCACTCGTTGCGCAGCGATTCCGAGACCAGCAGCACGAAGTCGCGGGTGCGCCCCGGCACCGCGGGCGACCAGTGCGGCACGCGCACCCCCAGCACCGGGAAGCTGGTGTGCCCGCCCCAGGCCGGCGACATGTCGAGGCGGCCGATCTGCGGGTAGAGCAGGTTCTCGACGGTGGGCGCGAACTTCTCCCGCGCCTGCGGATCGCCCGCGAGCAGCTTCTCGCGGTCCACGATCTGCAGCACGCCCTTGGCGCCGGTGCCGTAGGCGAAGTACACGCGGTTCTTGTACGCGATGGGCCCGTGCACGCCTTCGGGCGCCGTGCCGGTCGCGCCGGGCTCTTGACCGGGCAGCCCGAAGTCGCGGATGAAGCGCGGCTGCGTGGGATCGCTCAGATCGTAGATCGTGGTCATCCGGTTGGTGCGCCAGCCGCGCGGCGCTCCGTCGGAGACGAGGTAGGCGATGCCGGTGTCGCACTCCCACCAGTTCTTGTGCGTGCTCTTGAGCCCGTCGAGCACCGTGGTGACGAGTGCGGGCTTGGCCGGATCGGTCACGTCCCAGATCTCGTGGGCCAGGTTGCCGAGCGTGCGGAGGAGATAGGTCTTCTCGCGCGCCCCGCGCGGCAGCGTCTTGCCGTCGCAGACGCGCGCCATCGCCGCGCCGCCCGCCTCCGCTTCACCCGGCGCGCCGGGGATGTGGTGCAGGTACTTCGGCTGCCTTGGATCGGTCACGTCGACGATGGAGGTGCCGTTCTGCTCCATCTGGCCGGTGAGCGGGTTCATCCGCAGGCCGCCGTGGTGGCCGACGTAGGCGATGAAGCGGCCGCCCTGCTGGTGGATCACGGGCTGATAGGCGGAGCGGGCCTGCAGATCGTGGGCGCCGACGAGACGCATGTCGTGCTGCTCGGCCGCCCGCGCCGGCGTCGGGACGAACCCCAGCAGGCCCATCAGGAGGGCGATTCGCCACGCGCTCACGGCCCGGTCTCCGTCGGCATCGAGGCCGCCTCCGCTGGCGGCCCCCCAGCCTACCCGGGGCCCCGCGGGGCGGTCAATAGCAATCCCCCCTCGCCGAGCCACGCCGACGACGAGCCGCCGGGTACAATCACGGCATGGCCGAGCCACGTTCTCCAGAGTTCACGCTGCGGTGGATCACCACCATCGGCAACCTCCTGGGGGCGATCGTCGCCTTCGTCTACTTCCGGGTGGTGGACCACGCCGGCTCGGTCCTGCCGCCAGTCCGCTGGATGGACGTCGTCATCTCGATCATCGTCTTCGCCCTGATCGTCGGGGCCGGGATCCGGCTCAGCCGCCCCTGGACCCGGCCACTCAACCGCGTCGCGGAGCTGGCCACGCTGCCGTCCGCCGAGGCGGATCTGGTGCGCCGTCGGGCGCTCATGTTTCCTTACTTCCTCGCCGGGCTCAGCTTCCTCGGCTGGACCATGGCCGGCCTCATCTGGGGCGTTCTCTGGCCGATCCTGGCCGGCGTGTTCAGCCCGTATCAGTCGCTGCGCCAGGTCTTCGGCAACACCGTGATCGCGGGCGGCACGACCGTCGCCTTCATCTTCTTCGCGAGCGAGCATCAGTGGCGGCGGCGCCTGCCCGAGTTCTTCCCCACGGGCGAGCTGAGCGCGGTCAAGCGCGTGCCCCGGCTCAGGGTGCGCGTCCGGCTCCTTGCGATCCTCCTGCTGATCGGCCTCGTGCCGCTCGCGGTCCTGGGCATGCTGGCCTACACGCGCGCGGTGGCCCTGGTGGGCGCCGACCCGGTCGCCGCCGCGGTCATCGTGGACGACCTGCGGCTGACCATCCTCTTCCTGGTCGGGGCCGGGGTCGTCGCCGCGATCGGCCTGTCCGTGTTCGTCGCCAACAGCGTGGCGGGGCCGCTGCGGCACGTGGAGGCCGCGATGGCCGAGGTGGAGCGGGGCCACCTCGACGGCCACGCCCCGGTGGTGAGCACCGACGAGATCGGCGCGGTGGCCGAGGGCTTCAACCGCATGCTGCACGGCCTGCGGGAGCGCGAGATGGTGAAGGAGACCTTCGGCAAGTACGTCACGCCCGAGATCCGCGACGCGATCCTGGCCGGCCGCGTGCGCGGCGAGGGCGAGCTCATCGAGGCCACCATGCTCTTCGCGGACCTGCGCGACTTCACCCCGTGGGTGGAGGCCACCGAGCCGCGTCAGGTCGTGCGCGACCTCAACGAGTACTTCACCGAGATGGACCAGGCCATCCGCGCGCACGGCGGCCTCGTGCTCCAGTTCATCGGCGACGAGATCGAGGCGGTCTTCGGCGCGCCCATCGCGGCCCGCGACCACGCCGGGCGGGCGGTGCACGCCGCGCTCGAGATGCGCGAGCGCCTCCAGGCCTGGAACGCCCGCCGCGAGGCGGTCGGCCGGGTCCCGCTGCGCAACGGCATCGGCATCCACACCGGCACCGTGCTGGCCGGCAACATCGGCGGCCACGAGCGCCTCTCGTATGCGCTGGTCGGCGACCCGGTCAACCTGGCCTCGCGCATCCAGGGGCTCACCAAGGACTTCAAGGTGGACATCCTCATCAGCGAGGCCACGCGGAGCCGGCTCGACGGCACGGTCGCGCTCGAGGAGCTTCCCGCGGTGCGCGTCAAGGGTCGCGTGGAAGAGGTGAACGTCTACAAGGTGGTGTGAGTCATGGCCGTTCGCCCGTTTCGCTTCGGGGTCACCGCTCCCACGCCCGCGGCGGGTACCGACTGGATCGCGCGAGCGCGGCGCGTCGAGCAGCTCGGCTATTCGATCCTCGTCGTCCCCGATCACTTCCGCGATCACCTCGCCCCCGTCCCCGCCCTCACCGCGGCCGCGCTGGCGACCACGCGTCTCCGCGTGGGATCGCTCGTCTTCTCCAACGACTTCCGCCACCCCGCGGGGCTCGCGCGGGACGCCGCCACCATCGACGTGCTCTCGGGCGGGCGCTTCGAGCTGGGGCTCGGCGCCGGATGGCTGCGGGAGGAGTACGACCAGACCGGCATTCCCTTCGACGCGCCGGGCACCCGGATCGAGCGGCTCGAAGAGGCGGTCCCGATCGTGAAGAAGCTGCTCGCCGGGGAGCGCGTGACGTTCGCCGGCCGCCACTACACGATCGCCGAACTGGAGGGCCGCCCGGCCTCGGTCCAGCGTCCACACCCGCCGATCGCGATCGGCGGCGGCGGCCGGCGCACGCTTACCCTCGCCGCGCGCGAGGCCACGATCATCGGCCTGGTCCTGCGGGCGAGACGGGACGGCGGCGGGCTCGAGCTGGCCGACCTGAGCGCGGCCGCGACCCGGGAGAAGCTCGAGTGGGTCCGCGCCGGCGCCGGGGATCGCTTCGACTCGCTCGAGCTCAACGCGCTGATCCAGGCGGTCGCGGTGACCGATCAGCGGAGCGTGGCGGTGGATCAGCTCGCGTCCCGATTCAAGTCGTCCCGCGACGTCGTGCTCGAGACCCCTTACCTGCTGGTGGGCACCGTCGAGGAGATCTGCGAGAGGCTCCGCGAGCGGCGGGAGCGGTACGGTATCTCGTATCTCACCGTCTTCGAGCGGGACATGGAGGCGTTTGCGCCGGTCGTGGCGCGGCTTGCGGGGACGTGACCCCTCACCCTCTGGCCCCTCACCCTGCCCTCTCCCCAGAGGGGAGAGGGGGATGGGAGACGGCTAGGCGGTAGCCGAGGTCGAGGGCGGGGCGGGTCAGGAGTGGGCCGTGACGGCGGGTCCACGTGCCGTCCTCCAGGTCGCGCCGCAGTCGCGCGAGACCCGGCTCCACGTCGCCGATCTTGCCGAACGTGGAGATCGCGCCGCGGACGGCGGGATCCAGATAGGCTTGCGGCCGGCGCCAGTACGCGCCGAGGAAGCCATCCAGGCAGTCGTGCGGCACCGGCAGCGGCCTCAGCTCGACGGGGCCCAGACTGCGCTCGAGCTCGTCCCGCGTAGGGAAGATCGCGCGGTCGGTCGCCACCAGCTCGGGGAAATACTCGTCGGTCAGCCAGAAATGCGCGGCATCCGGCTCCCACGTGAGGATCACCACGCGCTCGTGGGCGACGCGGCGCAGCTCGGCCAGGCCCTGGACGCGATCGGGCCAGTGGTGCACGGTGAGCACGGCCAGCGCCGCGTCGAAGGCGCGGGCCCGGAACGGCAGCGCGGTGGCCGAGGCCTGGATCACCGGGGCGGCGCCGGCCGGGCGCTGGCGGATCATCTCGCGCGAGGACTCCACGGCGACCACGCGACGGTCGGCGGGCTCGTAGGAGCCGGCGCCGGCGCCCACGTTCACGACGGAGGCCGCGGGGCCGAGGGCTTCGGCGATCGCGGCGGCGATGCGTGGGTCGGGGCGGCGGAGGGCGCGGTAGCCGATGCCGATCGTGTCGTAGAGGTGGGCCACTTGCGTCCTCGGTTCCCCCTCACCCTGCCCTCTCCCCCTCGGCGGGGGAGAGGGTTCTCGTTTCCCCGTCGCCCCTCAGGCGAGAGGATTCTCGTTTCCCCCTCTCCCCTCAGGGGAGAGGGCAGGGTGAGGGGTGGTTGTCTACCGGAACCGGGGCATGACCTCGCGTGCGAACAGCTCCATGGAGCGGCGCACCTTGTCCTCGGGCAGGCCGCCGAAGTTCATCCAGCACAGGACCTGGCCCACGCCCATCTGACGCATCTGCTCGATGTGCCGCGCCACCGTGTCCGGCGAGCCGAAGGCGAGCGTCTCGGCCACGAGCCCCTCCCAGGTGATCTTCGAAAGCCGCTCGGCCATGGCCCGGAAGCCCGGCTGCAGCGTGGGGTGGCTGTTCTCGATGCGCTCCGGAATGACGAACTTCCGGAATGACTCCTGGTACCACATCTCGGCGTCCTTGGCCTCGGCCAGTGCCTGCGCGTCGGTGGGCGCCACGTAGATCTGGCGCGAGACGCCCCAGCGGGCGAGCAGCGCCGCGATCTCGGCGGGGCTCCGGCCGGCCTTCTGCAGCGTCGTCACGTACCGGTCGCGGCTGGCCACGACCTGCTCGACGCCGCCGAAGAGGATCGAGTTGAGCATGGGCCAGCCGCGCAGCGCGGTGCCCTCGATCGAGTCCGGCGACACGCAGACCTGATAGACCGGCGGGTGCGGCTGCTGCATGGGCTTCGGGATCACGCGCACGTTGTCGAGCTGGAAGAAGCGGCCGTCGTAGCTGAAGCGCTCCTCGGTCCACGCGCGCAGCATGATCTGCACGGCCTCGTCGAAGCGCTCGCGGCTCTCCACCTGCGGGATGCGGTAGCCCGCGAACTCCGACGGCCGGTTCCCCCGCCCCACCCCCACGTCGAGCCGCCCCTTGGAGATGATGTCCACCAGCGCCATCTGCTCGGCGAAGCGGATCGGATCGTGGAAGGGCAGGATGGCGGCGGCCAGGCCGATCCGGATCCGCGAGGTCCGCGAGGCCACCGCGCAGGCCAGCGTGGCCGGATCCACCGAGAGCCCGTAGTCGATGAAGTGGTGCTCGGTGAGCCAGACCTCGTCGAAGCCCAGCTCCTCCGACCACGCCATCTGGTCGAGCTCGCGCGCGATGATGTCGGCGTGCCGCTGGCCCGGCGGCGCCTGCAGGAAGAAGTATGTCCCGAACTTCATCAGGCCACCCCCAGGTAGCGCGTCTTCACGTCGTCGTTGGTCATCAGCTCCGCCGGCGTGCCGGTGTGGACGATCTGCCCCCGGCTCAGCACGTGCACCCGGTCCGCCACCGACAGGGCCAGCGCCAGATTCTGCTCGACCAGCAGGATCGAGAGCCCGCTCCGCTTGAGCTCCGCGATCACCCGCCCCACCTCGCGCACCAGCAGCGGGGCCAGGCCTTCGGTCGGCTCGTCCATCAGCAGCAGCTCCGGGTTCGACATGAGCGCCCGGCCGATCGCCAGCATCTGCTGCTCGCCGCCCGAGAGCTTGTTGGCGCGGTTGGCCGCCCGCTCGCGCAGCCGCGGAAACAAAGCATACACCTGCTCGAGGCTCCATCGCCCGGCGCCCCGGCGGGCCACCTCGAGGTTCTCGCGCACGCTGAGCGACGGAAAGACACGGCGGCCCTGCGGCACCAGGGCCATGCCCAGCTCCACCATGCGGAACGGGGGCAGGCGGGTGATCTCGGTATCCTTGTAGCGCACGCGCCCCTCGCGCGGCGGCGTGAAGCCGACGATGGTGCGGATCAGCGTGGTCTTGCCCATCCCGTTGCGGCCCAGGATGGCCAGCACCTCGCCCGGCTGCACCTGCAGCGAGATGCCCTGCAGCACGTGGCTCTCGCCGTAGTAGGTGTGGACGGCCTCCACCTCAAGCGCCAAGGTAGATCTCCCTCACCTGCGGGTCGGCCTTCACCTGCTCGCGGGGCCCGTCGGCAATGACGCGGCCGTAGTGCAGCACCGTGACCATCTCGGACAGCTCGAGCGCGATGTCCATGTCGTGCTCGATCATCAGCACGGTGATCTCGGGATCGAGCCGACGCAGGAGGCCGGCCATCAGCCGGGACTCGGCGGGCGAGAGGCCGGCGGTGGGCTCGTCCAGCAGGAGCACGCGCGGCTGCCCGGCCAGGGCCAGCGCGATCTCGAGCTGGCGCTGCTCGCCGTGGGAGAGGTTGCGCACGACCGCGTCGCCGAGCTTCTCCAGCTCGAGCCGCTGGAGCGCGCCGCGCGCGCGCTCGAGGAGGGCCGGGTAGCGCCCCACCGGCCGAAACATCGAGAAGCGCACCGGCAGGTGGGCCTGCACCGCGAGCAGGCAGTTCTCCATCACGCTGAGATCGGGGAAGAGGTTGGTGATCTGGAACGTGCGCGCCAGCCCGAGCGCGGCGCGCCGGTGCGCGGGCGCGTGCGTCACGTCGCGCCCGAACAGCGCGATGCGCCCCGAGCTGAGCGGCATCGCGCCCGCGATGAGGTTGAAGAGCGTGGTCTTCCCCGCGCCGTTGGGACCGATGAGCGCGCGGCGCTCGCCCGGGCGGACGGTCAGCGTCACGCCGTCCACGGCCTGGAGGCCGCCGAAGGCGCGGCAGACGCCGTCGAGGCGGAGGGCCTGGTCCATTAGGTGCCTCTCACCATCGGGCCCCTCGCCACTGGGCCCCTCACCATCGCGCCCCTCACCCTACCCTCTCCCCAAAGGGGAGAGGGGAAGTCGGGGAACCCTCGCCCCCGAAGGGGGAGAGGGCAGGGTGAGGCGGGTTAGCAGTGCTTGCATGGGGGGTAGTCGCGCGAGTAGAGCGGGGCCTTCATGTACTCCTGGGGGTTGTACGTGTAGAACTGGCCCACCGCGGGGAAGGTGGCGATCACGGTGTTCTGCAGCCGTCCGCCCACCTTCTCCACCTTCCTTATATAGATGGTCTCCACCGGGTTGTTCCACTGGTCCACCGTGATCGGCCCGCGCGGGGCGTCCTTGATCTCGACTTTTCGAAGCGCGCTCAGTAGCGCGTCCCGGTCTTCGACCTTGCCGCCGACCGCCTTGATGGCCTCCACGATCCAGCGCGTCCCGGTGTAGGTCGCCTCCGAGTAGTAGGACGAGCTCTTGCCCGCCTTGGCCTCGAACGCGGCGGCGAACTTCTTGTTCTGCGGCGTGTCGATCGCGGCCGAGTAGTGGAGCGGGGTGATCGCGCCGATGGCCTCGTCGCCCATCTGCGGCAGCACCGACTCGTCGGTGGTGGTCCCGCCGCCCAGCAGCGGGATCTTGCCCTTGAGCCCGGCGTCCTCGTACTGCTTCATGAACTGCAGCGCGAGGCGCCCGACGAAGAGGGCCAGCACCGCGTCGGTATCGCGGCGGATCTGGGCCAGGAACGGGCTGAAGTCGTTGGTGTTGAGCGGCGTCCACAGCTTCTGCACCACCTGGCCGCCGTTCCCCTCGAAGCTGTGCTGGAAGCCGCCCACCGTCTCCCAGCCGAAGGCGTAGTCCATGCCGATGGTGACCACGCGCTTGTACTTGAGGTTCTTCGCGACCCACTCTCCGAATGGATGCATGGGCTGGCTCGTGGTCCAGCCGGTGCGCACGATCCACTTCGCGGGCTTGCGCTGGGTCAGATCGTCGGCGGCGATGACCGGGAACGTGGTGGGCACGCGCCCGGCGTCCACGAAGGGCTGGAGCGCGTAGCCGGTCGAGGCCAGCAGCCCGCCGGTGAGCACGTGGACCTTGTCCTGGTCCACCAGCTTGCGGGCCTTGATGAGCGCGCCCGCCGGCGTGCCCTCGGTGTCCTCCACGATCAGCTCGATCTTCCGGCCGCCCGCGATGCGCCCGATCTCGTCGAGGTAGAGCTCCGCGCCGACCAGCATGTCCTTGCCGGTGGCCGAGAAGGCGCCGCTGAGGGGCACGAGCAGCCCGATCTTGATCGGCCCGCTCTGGGTGGAGGCGGCGCCCGGGAAGAAGGCCGCCGCGGCGATCGCGAGCAGCGCGAGAAGGACGATCAGTCGAGTCTTCATGGCCGGCTCCTTGTTCAGCGGCGTCGTCCGCGCAGGGCGCCGACGATGCCGGACGGGGCGAAGAGGATCACGCCGATGTAGACGCCGCCCAGGATGAGCAGCCAGCGCTTGGTGTACACGCTCACGAAGTTCTTGAGGAACACGATGATCCCCGCGCCCAGCGCGGGACCGATCAGGGTGCCCGAGCCGCCGAGGGCGACCATCAGCAGGGTCTCCACCGAGGTGACGAGCTGCACGTCGTTCGGGCTCACGAAGCCGTTGTAGTAGGCCCAGAGCGTGCCGGCGAAGCCGCCGAAGACGCCCGAGAGCACGAAGGCGGTGTACTTGTGCAGCCACACGTTGTAGCCGAGGGCCTGCATGCGCCCCTCGCTGCCGCGGATGCCGCGCAGCCCGAGGCCGAACGGCGAGATCACCAGCAGGCCCATCAGCACCCAGGCCAGCGCCGCGCACACCAGGCAGAAGTAGTAGAACGGCACCGGCGCGGCCAGCTCGATACCGAGCAGGGTCGGCCGCGGGATGCCCGCGATGCCGTTGTCACCCTTGGTGAGCGATACCCAGCGATACGCGAGCCCCCAGATCACCATGCCGAGCGCCAGCGTGATCATCAGGAAGTAGGTGCCGGTGGCGCGGATGGCGAGCAGTCCGAAGACGGCCGCGGTCAGGGTGGCCAGCGCCACGCCGGCCGCGAGGCAGGCGAGCAGGCCCATCTGGTGCTCGGTGGTCATGATGGCGACCACGTAGGCGCCCACCCCGAAGTAGGCGGCGTGGCCGAGCGAGGAGAGTCCGGTGTAGCCCAGCAGCACGTCGAGGCTCATGGCCAGGATGGCGACGATCAGCGCCTGGGTGAGCACGGTGAGCGGATAGGCCGGCAGCCAGGGGCCGACCAGCGCGAGGATCGCGAGCACCACCGCGGCGAGGACGGCGCGCCGGGCGATCATACGCGGCCGAAGAGGCCGGTCGGCCGGAGGGCCAGGATGATCGCCATCGGGGCGAAGAGCGTGAAGTAGGAGAGCTCGGGGAACAGCGCCTTGCCGAAGTTGTCGAGCAGGCCCACCAGCAGGCTCCCCGCCACCGCGCCGGGCAGGCTGCCGAGCCCGCCCACGATCACCACAACGAAGGCGTAGGGCAGCACCTCGAAGTCCGCGCCGGGATACACGCCGAGAAAACCGCCGCCGATCACCCCGCCCAGCGCGGCCAGCCCGGCGCCCAGTGCGAACACCGCGAGCGACACGCGCGGCACGTTGATGCCCACGCCCTGGGCCATCTCGGCGTCGTCCACCGCGGCGCGGATCATCGCGCCCACGCGCGTGCGGTCCATCGCGAGCCAGAGGGCCAGGCCCACCACCACCGCCACCGCCACGATGAAGATGCGGTAGATCGGGAACACCGCGCCGCCCAGGCTCACGGTCCCGGTCAGCAGCTTCGGGATCGGCACCGTGTACGGGTCGCCGCCCCAGATCAGCAGGGCCAGGTCCTGGAAGATCAGCGCGAAGCCGATGGTCATCAGCACCTGGCCGAGCGTCTCGCCGCGCAGCCGCCGCAGGAAGAAGCGCTCCATGCCCATGCCGACCAGCGCGATGGCCACCGCCCCCGCCAGGCACGCCAGCGCGAAGCTCTGCGTGCGCAGCGCCACCGTGAGCCCGACGTAGCCGCCCAGCATGAAGTAGGAGCCGTGCGCCAGGTTGACGATGCGCATCACGCCGAAGATGAGCGAGAGGCCGCTGGCGAGCAGGAAGAGGAGCGCCCCGTAGGAGAGCCCGTTGAACGACTGCGCGATCCAGAACTCGGCGCGCACGCCCCGAGTCCTGTCCCTAGCGGAGGCGCAGCAGTCGGGCGGCGTTCCCGCGGATCACCTTCGCCTGGTCGGCCCGCGAGAGCTTGACGCCTCTGTCGAGGATGATGTCGAGCGGCCGCTCGTAGCCCATGTCGAAGCAGAAATCGGTGCCGAGCATCACCCGGTCCGCGCCCACCGTGTCGATGAGGTAGCGCAGCGCCCCCGGATCGTGGCTGATCGTGTCGTAGGTGAAGCGGCGCAGGTACGCCTTCACCGGCTTCTTCGCGGCCTTGTTCGCCTCCGGCCGCACCTTCTGCCCGCGCTGGAGCCGCCCCCACACCAGCGGGAACGTGCCCCCCGCGTGCGGCAGGATGACCTGCAGCTTCGGCAGCCGGTCCAGCACGCCGCCGAAGATGAGGTGGGCCGCCGCGATGCCGGTGTCGTACGGGTTGCCGAGCAGGTTGGTCAGGTAGTAGGGCTTGAGCCGCTCCGCTCCGTTGACGTTGAACGGGTGGAGCCCCACCGGCAGCCCCAGTTCCGCGCAGCGCTCGAACACCGGGAAGAACGCGGGGTCGTCCAGGTCGCGCCCGTTGACATTGGTGCCCATGTAGACGGCCCGCACGCCGGGCAGCCGGGCGGCCCGGTCCAGCTCGGCCAGCGCCAGCATCGTGTCCTGCATCGGCAGCGTGGCGCAGACCACGAAGCGATCGGGATAGGCGGTGTGCGCCTGGCTGGCGCCGTCGTTCCACTCCCGCGCCAGGCGCCGGCCCAGCTCGGCCTGCGCCCAGTAGACCATCGGCGCGGTGAGCGAGAGCGCCTGCACGGCCACCCCCTGCCGGTTCATGGAGGCCACGCGCTTGGCCAGGTCGTAGTAGCGCGCCTCGAGAGGCGGCGTACGCTGACCCTTCACGTCGATGGCCGGGCCGGCCGGGCTCGAGCGGTCGATGCTGCCGCCGGAGAGGGCGCCGCCGTCCTCGATCGCCTTGAGGAAGCGCTCGGGGAAGAAGTGCGCGTGGACGTCGATGCCCTGGGGCGCTGCCACGGCCGCGATTCTACTATAGAATGCAGGCACCCATGACCCGCCTGATCTCGCGTCGCGCGTTCGGCAGCAGCCTTGCGTTTGGCCTTCTCGCCGCCGGCACCCGCGTCGGCGCGCAGCCGGCGCGGAAGCCGGCCCGGATCGGATGGGTCTCGAGCGGCTCCCCGACCGGGGCCACCGTGTACCTGGATAGCTTTCGCGAGGGCCTGCGCCAGGCCGGCCAGGTCGAGGGCCAGAGCTACGTCCTCGAGGCCCGGTGGAGCGAGGGGTCGTCGGAGCGCGCCCTTACCTTCACGGAAGAGCTGTTGCGCCAGAAGGTGGACCTGCTCGTGAGCCAGGGCCCGGTGATCCGGCTGGTCAAGCAGGCGGCCGGGACCACCCCGGTCCTGTTCGGCATGAGCGCGGACCCGGCGGAGGCCGGCATCGTGGCCAGCCTCGCGCGTCCCGGCGGCAACATCACCGGCACGACCTTCCTGGCGGTCCAGCTCGTCGGCAAGCGGATGGAGCTGCTGAAGGAGACGGTGAGCGACCTGGCGAACGTGGCAATTCTCTCGAATCCCGATCATGCGGGCGAGCAGTCGGAGCTGCGGGAATCGGTCGCGGCGGCCCGGTCCCTGGGGCTGGCCGCGCACCCGTTACGGGTGCGGAACGACAAGGACCTCGAGACGGCGTTCGAGACGATGGCAAAGGGAAAGACCGACGCCATCGTGGTCTTTCCGGACGCCCTGATGCTGAACTACCGGAAGGCCCTGGCCGACTACGCCATCCGGCGCCGGATCCCGTCCATGGGCGGCTGGTCGCAATTTGCGGACGCCGGCGCGCTCATGAGCTACGGGCCCAGCCTCGCCGCCGAGTGGCAGAATCTGGCCGTCTACGCGGATCGCATCCTCAAAGGCGCGAAGCCCGCCGACCTGCCGGTGCAGCAGCCGACGCGGTTCGAGCTGGTCGTCAACCTCAAGACCGCGCAGGCCATCGGCCGCACCCTGGCTCCGGCCGTGATGCTCCGGGCCGACCGCGTCATCCCCGCCTAGTCCGTCGTCCGGGAAACAACACTAGCTACTTCTTGATGGGCGGCTCCGGCCGGTACTGCTCTCCCGCGCTCTTCGCCTTCTCCGGATCGCTGAGCAGCTCGTCGAACAGGCAGATCAGCACGGGATTGGCGATCCCACTGTGACTCGGGATCAGCTTCGTGCTGACCGCCATGATCCACAGCGGGTTCGAGGGCGTCGTGATCCCGCGATGCGCGATCGCGATCGTGGACCCGCCGAAGACCCGCCACCAGCCGGCGCCGGTCGGCGTCTCGCCCTTGGCCCGCTGCTCCTCCATCCGCGCCTTGATCGCGTCCTCGAGCCAGTTCGAGTCGCTCCGGTTCTGGGGGCACTTGCCGTTCCACGGCTGGGCTTCCTTGAGCGGATGGTGCGTCTGGATCTCCGCGACGTTGCCCATGGTCTGCCGGTCGAGGTATCGCTGCCCCAGCTTGATGGAGGTCTTGTAGGGCGTCACCAGCTCCCGATCGGCGTACACCTCCAGCATCGTCGAGAAGACGCGCGCTACCGGGAAGGTGACGCGCGTCGCCCAGTCCCCTTCGGACGAGAGGATCACCAGCCGGGCCGGCTGGCCCGGCGCGAACAGATCGGGCTGCTCGCCCGTGTAGGCGTTCAGCATGCTGAAGAACGGCATGATACGGGTGGCCTCGATCGCCGGATTCACCAGCACCACCAGATCGCCATAGCCGGAGACGAGCCCGGGCTTGGACTGCGAATGGCCACCCGCCGTCTTCGAGGCAAGGCGGGCCGTATCCAGCAGGAACCGCTCCATGAGGATCGGGGCGATCGAGTTGAACACGACCGAGGCGCCGAAGCTGTGGCCCACCAGCATCAGCTTGTTGCGATCGTCCCCCGGAGGCTTGACCGTCTGCTCGAGCCGGGTCAGGAACTCCACCAGCGAGCCCCGCCCGATCTCGTCGCTGGTGTTCTTGCGATCCCAGAACGTCACGAACTTGATTCCCGGAATCGTCCACGACTCCCCGCGCCATCCGACGTAGACGCCGACAACTTCCTTGTCGGCATTGCCCTCGATGCTCTGGATGTTGTTCAGCGCACACTTGAAGCGCTGGACGTTGTCGTCGTCGGTGCTCGCGCTGTGAAACCAGCCGTGGACGAAGACCACCACGTACTTCGGCTTCCCCGGCTTCGCGACGAGCTCGAGCGCGTGGTTCACCTGATCGCGGTCGTGGAAGTAGCCCTGCTCGTCGATCTCGACGTACGCGACGGGGATCTTGTGGGGCGATGCTTCCTTCAGCTCCGGGCAGAGGGTCGGATCCGCGCTCACGACCTCGCTGGCCGCCTCGCCGATCCGATAGGGCTCTTTCTGCGCGCAACCGAGGACGCCCAAGACCAACACCGAGATCAGCAGGAGCCGACTGCGCATCATCGGGAGAGCCTCCTTGCATCGGAATGCGACACGAATCGTCAATAGTGTAGAGGACGCCCTCTCCGAGGTGTCAACGTGTCTCTGCCCTTACTGGGCCTTGCTCGAAGGAACGTGCGCGGCGGGATCGGGGCGCTAGGGCGGCGGGCGGCGTCCTAGTCGGTCGTGCGGTACTGGCTCGGCGGGACCAGGCGGTACTTGGTCGGGTCCGCCTTCACCACCGCGTCGGCGTAGTCGCGATCGAAGTTGCCGCGCCGGCCCGGACGGGCTGTGCTCGAGCACCTCGACGCCGCGCAGGTAGTAGCTGAAGCCCTTGTTCGCGCGGTCGTAGGCCTCGCTCTGCCCGCGCGCGGCCGAGCGCAGGATCTCCCCGGTCTGGCGCATCTTGGTGGCGGCGTCCTGCAGCCGGTCGCGCAGCATCTGCTGGTTGAGCGACCACGAGCGCCACACGTTCAGCATCAGCGCGAAGTCGCGCTGGAAGACGCCGTCGGGCGCGGCCACCGTGGAGTAGTAGTAGGTCCACGCGTTGGCGTCGATGGGCGCCGTGTTCACGAGGGCGAAGTGGTAGTAGGGCCGTCCGCCGATGCGCGAGCGGGCAAAGAGGTAGGCGGCCTGGCCCGAGCCGGTGGGCGGCGGCGTGTTGTAGCGCTCCAGCACCTCGACGTTGGTCGTGCCCTGGCCGCCGCGGGCGACGGTCTGCTGCGAGAGCGCCTGGCTCACGACGGGCACGGCCGCGGCGGGGTCGGCGATGAACGGCAGATAGATCGTGCCCGCCACCGGGCCCACGAAGGTCGGGCGCACCATGATCGGCAGGTAGATGCCCACGTCCACGAGCTGGCCCTGCGGGCCGGCCACGTCAACCGCACCGTTGCCGTAGCCGCTGATGCGCCAGCCCGGCGGCACGCCGATGGCCGCCTTGCCGTCGGGCGTGGTCTGCTGCTGGAGTGCTACCGGCCGCTGGGCCGGCCCGCCGCCGGGCACCTGGATGCCGCCGAGCTGCCGGGACATGGCCGGGAACGAGCGGGCAATGTCCGCGGGCCGATCGAAGAGAACCGCGACGCCGCCCCCGCCGCCGTCGTTGAGCTGGACGATCATGGCGCCGCGCACCGGCGTGCCCTGCAGGTGCGCGTCGAAGAAGGCCATGATGCCACGGTCCGCGGGATCGCCGACGGCGCTCGAGACCACTGGCGCCCCGTCGAAGTACCCGCGGAGGGCGCCCAGCATGCCACCCAGCACCGCGGCGGCGGAGCGGGCGTTGCCGCTGAACGTGCCGGCGAGGGTGCGTCCGCCGGTGGCACCGTTGACGGACGCGAAGCCCGAGGGTGGTGTCCGCTCCGGCAGGGGCGCCGCGCGCGCGAGGGTCGCGGGCAGGCCGATACCGAGCGCGAGCACGATGATGAGGAAAGGTTTGCTGGTCACGCTCGATCCGGGAGCGCCATCCTAGGACGGCGCTCCCGGCGAGTCAACGGCTACTCCTCGGCCACCGTGACCGGAACTACCTCGACCTCGGCGTACTCGGTATCGCAGGTCGGCGGACCGATCGGCTCGAGGCCACCTTCGTTGACGATCTGCCGAGTGTGCCGGGCAAACACATCGCGCACGAGGCGCCCCACCACCTGGCCGACCCGGTTGACATCCTCGGCCACGAACCCGGCCCGGGGGTCCACACACCCGAATCCGGTGTCCGCGCCACAGAGGACGGTCTCCTGCCCGTTGTCGTCCCGGATGAACGTGATGAGGTTGACTCCGTAGATCACCTGCCGAAAGTCCGCCAGACCGTCACCCAGCGACAGCGTCTGCTGGAAGAACCCATTCGGCGAATGAGCAAAGAGCTGCCGCTCCGTGCACGACTCGGTTCGCTCCGGCCACGCGGCCAGGATCAGCGGAATCGGGATGGTCACCTGCCGCTGCGCATCGAGGTCCGCCGTCTGGACGATCCGGCCGCCTTCGATGCTGCTCGAGAACGTGCTCGCGCCCGCCCAGTACATCGGGAAGAGGTTGACGGCCGGGATGAACAGGACCGTCCGCCCGGGCTTCCAGGTCAGCTGAACTCGCCCATCCTGATCGGTCACACCGGAGCTCAGGATCTGTCCGTTCTGCACGTCGATCGCCTGGACGGCGGCCCCCCGATGGGGCGTCCCGTCGCTGCGCTTGACCAGGCGGGCCACCATCATCGATTCGAGGAAGATCTGCCGTCCCACCACCGCGTCCCGCTCGTTCCCGAGGGCGCCGCGGAAGACCAGCATGTACTTCCCGGGCTCCTTGGCGGGCGGGTTACTCGGCGCCACCAGGGTGAGATCTTCCGCGAATCCCGACGGCGCAAGGACCCTCGTCCACTGCGCGCCCGGCACGGGACGACGCGTGTCGTTACCGTCGTCGTAGTACAGGGTGAACGTCCCGTCCATGGTCTCGTCGCCGCCGTTCCCGAACCCGAACGACAGATCGTTCCCGGAGGCGACCACGAGTCCTCGGAAGAAGTAGTCCAGGAGCGCCGTCGAGTAGGCGACCGCGCGCGGCACAAGCCGCTGAGCATAGTCTCGGTAGACCGCCTCATCGAGCGCGGGACTCTCCCGGAACCGCGTCCAGTCGAGGTTGAACCGCTGTTGATAGTCGCGGAGCAGCCCGACGGTGGCCAGTCGGTACCCCGTGGCCCCATCGGCGGTCTTGACGAAGTATCGGCGCTTGACGGTCGCCCCTCTGACGCTCACGTCGAAGTCCTGCTCCGTCACGCTCGACCGATTCGGATAGGGAAACCGCTTCAGCGGGTCGACGTCGTTTTCGGTGAAGATTCGATCTTCGCTGAAGAAGTTGGCGTTCGTGTACTCGGCTAGCCCGATGAGCCCCGCCGTGGTGACCGCGGAATTCGCGCCCAGGTATCGATCGGTGTCGATCAGCCGCGCTGTAGCCACCATCGCCAGGGGATTGCTGTCGAGCGCCTGCCAACCTGGATCGGGCACGCCGGGCGTGTCAGTCGCGCCTGTCAACCACGCGTTGAAAATCGTCTCGTCCTTCTCACGAACGTCGTCTACCAGCGACTCGTAGTTATAGAGCGCGTGTGGGTCGTTCCGGGTGTGCGCTGGTGACGCGGCATCCTGAACTAGATGCACCTGCCGTCCAAGACCCTCAAACGTTCCCGTCAACTTGGCGTCCCGGTCTGAGCGAGCCGACCTGGTCAGCGCATCAAAATATGAGTTGCGGACGTCCTGCCACGACCAGCCCGACAGACTCGTGTTCTGCCCCCAGAGAATGGCCGACTGTCCGAGGCTTCCCAGCAGGCCCGCCGCCGACCAGTCTGCAAGCGGGGTATGGAAATGATTGAGATAGCGAAGGAAGTCGTCCTCCCGTCGTCCTCCTTGTGCTAGCCATTCCGTCAGGGCCTGACCGCGAACGATTGTGTCAACGCCACCACCCACTCCGAGTTGGGAACGGAGAACTCCGTCCAACGAAGACCGCCTTACCAGCCGTTCGAGTGATCTCCTCGTGCGTCAAGACTTCATACGCGACTGCGTGAACGGGCAATATCAGGAATACAACTGCGAACATTGGTAGCAACATTTTGCTCATAGCTACTCCGGTGAGTATGGTTCGAGGCCAATTGCGGTTCTTTCCACGTTGATCTTTCGCATGAGCTCCGGGAGGTCACGGAATGGCTTGTCCGAGTAACTGTGAGGGCCGAAGGACCCTAGATTCTTCCGACGATCCTCTCGGCCCACGAGGCGGGGCAACTCGACGATCGTTCCCGGGCCGCTCGAAAATGCCCCCGGTAAATCCAGTCGGCGACACATGCTGCTTCGGGTACGATCCGTATCCAGGAAGGAAGATAAGAAACCCCGGACGGCGCGTCCGGCGCGGAGCCCCCTCCTCTACGTCCTTTACATCCAGTACGAAGCGCCCTGCCGCATCGGTCGTGGCCTCGCGGACCGCGTAGTTCTCGGCCACCATGTGAAGCGGATAGACGCGGTCCTGTAACCAGCGGACGACCACGACCGCTCCGGACAAGCGGAGCCTTGGTCTCCGCATCGACCACCTGTCCCCGGTATGGCCCCCGCGGCCGATCAAGATAGCGGTCCAAAGGTTGAGTCTCTTGCGCGAGAACCGCTGGCGGGCCGGCTATCGCAAGAAAGGCGCACACAGCAACCAGCCGTACCCAGGCACTCATCGTCCACTCTGGGGAGTCGGCTTCATCGGCCGGGCGCCGAGGCTTTCCAGCTCGAAGCGTATGAGTTCGGAGGTCTCGGGCAGCTCCGTCGGCGGAAAGAGCTGGGCGGCGTTCAGCATCGCCACGAAGGTGTTGAAGGCCTCGGCGCGATCCTCGTAGTCCGTGACGGGCGCGAGCCGCGCGGATGCTCCCGCCTCGGTGAATCGCGCGGCGGCGACGCCGGGCGGGAAGAGCTGGGGCCGGCTCGGCAGCGGCGCGTACCCTGGCCGGAAGACCACGATGCGCGGGGCGAACGTCTGGGGCGGCAAGCGACCTTCCACACTCGCCACGTCGTGCACGAACTCGCCGTGCTCGTTCGTGAACACCTCGCGGGCCGCGGAGAGACGCCGGAGGCCCTGGATCTGGTCGTCCACGCGCTGCCACAGGATGATCACCGCGGCCGCCGGCAGGGGCTGCCCGGTCTTGTCGTCCACGATCACGCCCCGATAGGGTCCCGCCGCGGGCCGGAGCGGCGTGTCCTCATCCTGTGCGACGCCGGGGCTCGCGCCGACCAGTGCCGTCAGGACGATCGTGGCGATCAGAACACGCGCAGTCGCCATACCCCGTCCGTGTCGATGACGAAGAGGACGTGGAAGGAGTAGAGAGTGCCCCGCTGGACCGCCTTCAGCTCGTACTCGGCCGCGCGGTCGAGCACCTTGACCGGGCTGATGGCGCCGAGCGCCGCCGCCACCTGCGGCAGCGCGCCGACCCCCGCCAGGGAGGTGAGCTGATCGCGATAGGCGTCGCGTGAGGCACCTGCGAAGAGGGCGACCGCGGCCGGCACGTCGGCCCGGCTCAGGGCGTCCCGGAGCCCGCTCCATCGCGCCTGGAGCAGGACCTCGAGAGCGGCGGGGTCGAGCACCTGCACGAGACCGGTGGCGGTGACGGCCACGCCTTGATCGTCGACGACGCGGACGCGCGGATAGAAGAGCCCCGGCGCCGCATAGGTGAACGTCTGGCCGTCGAGCGTGGGCCCGTCGAAGTCCGTCCGCCCGTCGCCATCGAAGTCCAGCTCGATGCGCGCGGGAGCGGGCCCGCCGATCAGAGAGAACGAGGTCGTCAGCGGCACGCCTCCTGTCCCAGGATGAGCGCGGAGCGCCAGAGCGTTCTCGCCGAGGTCGGACACGGTCACCGCGACCGCGTGCGTGGCCGTGGCCCCCGACTCGGTCGTGGCCACGGCGGTGAGCGTGACCGACGGCGCCGTCACCGGCACCATCGCCGCGAACGAGCTCCCCTGCCTCGCCGCCACGACCCCATTGACGGTGACACCCGCATCGATGCCACCAGGAGCGACCGTACCACGAACCAGCAGAAGTCCCGAAGGAACGGCCACACCGTCACCCGGCTCCGTGATCCTCACCTCCACCCCGCCGCCCACCGTGAAGGCACGGCGCGCGGGGGAAGGGTCCTCGTTGCCCGCCAGATCACGCGCCGTCACTTCGAAGACGTGGGATCCCGCGGCGAGGCCGGTGAGGGTGGCGCTGCTGGTCGGGGCAAACGGGGTGAAGGCGCCGCCGTCGAGCCGCCAGGCGAAGGCGAGGCCGGCCGCGGCGGTCAGGTTGTCGGTGCCGGCGAACGTGAACACGGCCGACGGCGCGCCGCCCGTCGCGGGTGGTCCTCCGATGATCTGCGTGTCCGGCGGGGTGTTGTCCACGATCACCGTCCGGCTTGCGGTCCCAGCGCTCTGCGACCGATCGATGACCGTTGCCGTCAGCGTGTGGATTCCGTCCGCGACCGTGGCCGTGTTCCAGGATGCCGTCGCGGTGATCGGGCTCGCCGGGGGCGGCGGAACGAGGCTCGCGGTCAGCTCCTGCGAGCCGTCGCGCAGGGTAATCGCCGCCACCGCCCCGTTCGCGGCCGTCCCGACCGCCTGGATCGTGGCGGTGCCGCGCAGGTGCGCATTGGCGGCGGGGATCCCGAAGACGATCGCCGGCGGTCTCCCATCACTCCGCACCTCCGCCGCACCGATGTCGAAGCGCGCCGGGCCGGTGGCGCTGCTGGCAGCCGGGCGCACCGACTCGCCAAAGTAGTCTGCCTCGAAGCGCGCGTTCAGATCGGGCGTGAGCACGGTGCGCGGGTCGAGGCCGCGATCGATCAGCGGAGACGCCGCCGCCGGGGTTGGATCGTCGTCGAGCGAGCCCGAGGCATGGTCGGCGCCGGCCAGGTCTCGATAGACGAGCGCGGGATTGTCGCATCCGGGGCTCGCCGTCACGCCCGGCCCCTCGGTCCCGGCCGGCGTGAGATTCACGCCGTCGGCGCTGTCGAGAACCGGCCCGGCGATCTCGCCGAGCCGGTTGCCGCAGATCAGGTTGTTGCGGAGGACGATCGCGAGGGGCGTCGGCGCGGTCTCCCGTCTCACGCCAACCCGACCGCCGGTGGAGCCCGCGTGAGTCCCGTTGCCGGTGATGGCGTTGTTGACGAGCAGGAGCACGTGCGCCCGCGTCGCGCTGACCCCGTTCCAGCCATTGCCGTGGATCGTGTTCTGCACGAGAGTGTGTGGCCCACCCTCCCCTTCGAGCGCCGAGATGCCGTTGCGGCCATTGGCGAGGACGAGGTTGTTGACGACGAGGGTGGCGGCGTTCCCCGTGCCGATCGTGATGCCGCCGTCGCACCCTGTGCCGCCGTTGCCCACGATGCGATTGCGCTCGATATGCACCGCGAGGTTTCGATCGCCGGCGCCCGCCAATGCGATCGCCGCGCCGCCGGCGCCCGTGATGGTCAACCCGCGGATGGTGACGAAGCGCGATTGCCGAACCAGGATGGCGTGTCCTCCTGCGCACTGATTGACCGCGCCGCGCAAGACCACGCTGCCGACCACCGCCGCTGGATCCGCCTGGATGACGATCCGGTTAGCCGGATTCGTGGCGCTCGCGTTCTTCGCGATCACACTCACCTGCTCCACGTAGCTGCCCGATTGGATCTGGACCGTGTCGCCGGCGCGCGCGGCGTTCACGGCGGCCTGGATGGTGCCATAGCAGGGTGAGGCTCCCCCGCAGGTGGCGTCCGTGCCGTTGACGTGGCGCACGCTGCCGGCTTCGCTCGGACCGGCGGCCGAGATCGTGAACAGGATTCCGTGGAGCAACCCGATGATGATCCGCATGCCGTCCGGCGGAGCAGCACGCGTGCCACGACTTCCCCCGTCCAATCGCCAAGCGCGACGGGAGTTTGGATCGGGGCAGCGGCCGCCACTTCACATCCCGCGGTGCACTGACGCGGCGTTCAGTGCCCCGCGCGCAGGGCACTCGTCGGCGGTGGCCGAGCCCGGGCGGTTGCCGTACACTCCGCGAGGGAGGGAGAGAGCTCGGTGAAGCTACCCCGCGACCGCTTCGACTACTCGCCTATCGCCGCCCGCAAGCCCTGGTCCCTGCCGAAAGGCGCCCGCATCGCGGTGTGGACCATCGTCAACATCGAGGAGTGGGACATCGAGAAGGCGATGGCGCGCCAGTACCTCACCGCGCCCCAGGGCGTGGCCACCGTGCCCGACGTCCCCAACTGGGCCTGGCACGACTACGGGATGCGGGTGGGATTCTGGCGGCTGCTCGACGCGCTCACCAAGCGAAAGATCCGCGCCACCACCGCGATCAACGCCCACGTGGTGGAATCCTACGAGCCGGTGGCCCGCGCGATGCTGGACGCGGGCTGGGAGTTCATGGCTCACGGGGTGATCCAGGGAGCGATGCATCTCCTGCCCGATCAGCCCGCCGCGATCCGGCACTCCATCGAGCTGCTGCAGAAGTTCACCGGCAAGAAGCCGAAGGGCTGGCTCGGGCCCGGCCTCACCGAGACGTGGGAGACGCTCGACTACCTGGCCGCCGAGGGCATCGAGTACGTCTCCGACTGGGTCAACGACGATCAGCCCTACGAGATCCGCACGCAGTCGGGGCCGCTCGTCTCCGTGCCCTACACGCTCGAGCTCAACGACATCCCGATGATGGTGATCCAGCACCATACGTCCGCCGAGTGGCTGCAGCGTGCGAAGGACCAGTTCGACCGGCTCTACGCCGAAGGGGCCAAGAATCCGCGAGTCATGGCGCTGGCCGTGCATCCTTATATTTCCGGCGTCCCGCACCGCATCAAGTACTTCGAGGCGGTCTACGACTACATGCGCAAGAAACCCGGCGTGTGGTTCACCACCGGCGAGGAGATCTACGAGTGGTACCGGGCCGGGCGCAAGTGAGCCGCCTGCTGGCCGCGCTGGCGCTGCTGGCGTGGCCGGCCATCGCCGGCGCGCAGAACGAGCCGCCGCTCAAGGTCCCCGCGGGCTTCGCCATCGAGGTGTTCGCGACCAAGGTGGGCAGCCCGCGCCTCATGGCGCTGGACCCGGCGGGCACGCTGCTGGTCTCGGAGCCGGCGCGCGGGCGCGTGCTGGCGCTGCCCGATCGGAACGGAGACGGCAAGGCCGACGCGATCCAGACCGTGGTGGACGGGCTCGGCCAGCCGCACGGCCTGGCCTTCAAGGACGGCGCGCTCTACGTGGCGGAGAGCACGCGCGTGCAGCGCTTCCGCTATGACCCGGCCACGATGAAGGCGACTCAGCCCAGCGTTGTCGTGACCGGTCTACCGCCGGGCGGCAACCACTGGACCCGCACCATGGTCTTCGGGCCCGACGGCGCCATGTACGTCTCGGTGGGCTCCTCCTGCAACGTGTGCCGCGAGAGCGACAAGCGCCGCGCCGCAGTGCTGCGCTACAACGCCGACGGCTCGGGCGAGCGCATCTTCGCCTCCGGCCTGCGCAACGCGGTGGGCCTGGCGTTCCAACCCGGCACCGACGTGCTCTGGGCCACCGTGAACGAGCGCGACTGGCGCGGCGCCGACGTGCCGCCCGAGATGATCACCGAGGTGCGCGACGGCGCCTTCTACGGCTGGCCCGACTGCCTGGTGATGGGCGGCAAGGCCATCCCGGACGATGCCTTCGAGAAGGGCGCGCGCTGCGACCGCGTGACGCCGCCCACCGTGGAGATCCAGGCGCACTCGGCGCCCATCGGGCTCACCTTCTATACGGGCACGCAGTTTCCGGCCGACTACCGCGGCAGCCTCTTCGTGGCCTATCGCGGCTCGTGGAACCGCACCGTGCCCACCGGCTACAAGGTCGTGCGCGTGCCCTTCCGCGACGGCAAGCCCGCGGGCGTGGAGGACTTCGCCACCGGCTGGCTCGAGGGCCCCTCGTCGTGGGGCCGGCCGGTGGACCTCATCGTGGGGCGCGACGGCGCGCTCTACCTCTCCGACCAGGGCGCAGGGCGCATCTATCGCATCAGCTACCGGACCTGACCCTCCCGACCCGTCCATGACCCAGGTCCAGGTGGCGGTCTCGCTCACCGCGTTCGGCTTCGCGCCGCGCCCGGGCACCGCGGTGGTGATCGAGCAGACCACCGGCGAGCGGGTGGGCCGCGTGTTGACCGGGCTCGGCATGTTCTGGGCGCTGGCGCTGGGCGGCCTCTTCATCCCGGTGGCGCACTTCGTCCTGGTGCCCACCTTCGTCACCGCCGGCATCATCATGGCCGTGAAGCGATCGCGGGAAGACCGGCGGCTCGCGGAGGTGCGCGGTCCCTGCCCGCGCTGCGGCGCCGAGCAGACGTCCAAGGCCGGCGGCCGCTTCGAGGCGGGGCGAAGCCTCGACTGCCCCGCCTGCCACGGCACGTTCGCGCTGGCTTTCGCGGAGCGGGCCTCATGAGCGAGCGCTGGGCGATGCTGCTCGTGATCTTCTTCACCCGCACGGCGCTCGGCTTCCAGTTCCAGTCCATCGCCGCTCTCACCCCGTTCCTGGTTACCGCGTTCGACATCTCCTGGGCGCAGGTGGGGCTGCTGATGGGCCTCTTCATGCTGCCCGGCGTGGTCTTCGCGCTGCCGGGCGGGCTGCTCGGCCAGCGCTTCGGCAGCCGGCGCGTCGTCTTCGCCGGCCTCGGGCTGATGATCGCGGGCGGCATCCTCGTCTCCTACGCGGTCGGGTTCGGCAGCGGCGCGCTCGGCCGCACGCTGTCCGGCACCGGCGGCGTGCTGGTCAACATCATGCTGGCGCGCATGGTGGCGGACTGGTTCCGCGGGCGCGAGCTGCAGACCGCGCTGGGCCTCATGCTGGCCGCGTGGCCCTTCGGCATGGCGCTCGCGCTGATGATGCTGGGGCCGCTCGCGCTGCTCGCCACGTGGCGGGTGGCCGAGTACGCCACCGTGGTGTTTGCCGCCCTCGCGCTGGCGGCCATGGTGATCCTCTACGAGGATCCGCCCGAAGGGCCCGGCGATACGGCGCGGCTGCGCCTCAACGTGCCGCAGCGCGTGTGGACTCTGGCGATCAGCGCGGGCGTCGGCTGGGCGCTGCTCAACGCGAGCATCATCGTGGTGGCGAGCTTCGCGCCGAGCTTCCTGATGTCACGCGGCTCTTCCGTCGGCGAGGCGGGCCTGATCACCGGCGCCGCGCTCTGGATCAGCATCGTGTCGGTGCCGGTGGGCGGCCTGGTGGCGGACCGCGTGAACCGGCCGAAGCTGCTGATCGTCACCGGCTGCCTGGCCGCCGCGATCGGGATGACCGCCATCGCCTCCGCGCCGATGCCAGCGGTGTCATTGGTGGTGACCGGCATCCTGCTCGGCCTGCCGCCCAGCATCATGATGGCGCTCCTGCCCCGCGCGGTGCCCGCCGAGCACCTGGCCACCGCGTTCGGCGTGTTCTACGGGCTCTTCTACCTCGGCATGGCGGTCGCGCAGACCCTGGCCGGCTGGCTGCGCGACCTCACCGGCGATCCCGCCGTGCCCCTGCTGTTCGCGGCGGCGCTGATGGCGCTCACCGTGCCCGCCGTCGCCGTTTTCTGGCGCCTCGAGGCGCAGCCGCTTCCGGGCGCGGTGCCGGTTCCGGACGATCCGGAGGTGTAGACTGGCCGCAATGCGCGAGCCAGGCGACATTCTCCTCGTGGCCTGCTACGAGATGGGCCATCAGCCCCTCGCGGTGGCCTGGCCGGCCGCCTTCCTGGAGCGCGCCGGGTACCGGCCGGCCCTGATGGACGTCTCGGTGGAGCCGCTGGACGCGCAGAAGCTGGCGCGCGCCCGGGTCATCGCCATCTCGGTGCCGATGCACACCGCGCTGCGCCTGGGTGTGGAGGTGGCCGCGCACGCTCGCACCGCGAATCCGGGCGCGCACCTCTGCTTCTTCGGCCTCTACGCCACCCTCAACGCCGACTACCTCTTCGCCCACGGGGCGGACAGCGTGATCGGCGGCGAGGCGGAGACGCCGCTGCTCGCGCTGGTGGACGCGCTCGAGCGGGGCGACGCGGGGCCGCTGCCCGCGGTGGCGCGGCCGGGCCAGCCCGCGGCGCCCAATCTCACGCGCCTCGACTTCCCGGTGCCGAGCCGCGCGGGCCTGCCCTCCATCAAGACGTATACCCACGTCGAGCGCGACGGCCGCATGGATCTGGTCGCCTACGCGGAGTCGAGCCGCGGGTGCCTGCACCGCTGCCGCCACTGCCCGATCCCGCCGGTCTACGGCGGGCGGTTCTTCGCGGTGCCGCGCCAGATCGTGCTGGCCGACATCCGCCAGCAGATCGAGGCGGGCGCCCGGCACGTCACCTTCGGCGATCCCGACTTCCTCAACGGGCCCACGCACGCGCTCGCGGTGGCGCGCGAGCTCCACGCCGAGTGGCCCGACGTCACGTTCGACGTCACCGCGAAGATCGAGCACCTGCTGCGCCACCGCGCGCACCTGCCCGCGCTGGCCGAGGCCGGCTGCCTCTTCATCGTCTCCGCCGCCGAATCGCTGAGCGACACCGTGCTCGCGCATCTCGAGAAGGGCCACACGCGCGCCGACATCCTGACCGCGCTCGCGGTCACGCGCGACGCCGGCATCACGCTCCGGCCCACGTGGGTGGCCTTCACGCCGTGGACGACGCTCGACGAGCATCGCGCCTGGCTCGACTTCCTCGAGGCGCAGGCCCTGATCGATCACGTGGACCCGGTGCAGTACGGCCTGCGCCTGCTGGTGCCGCCGGGCTCGCTGCTGCTCGAGACCGAGGCGCTGCGGCCGCACCTGGGCCCGCTCGAGCAGGCCACGCTTTCCTACAAGTGGACGCACCCCGATCCGCGCATGGACCGCCTGCAGGCGGAGACGGCGGACCTGGTGGCGCGCGCGACGGAGATGAAGGCCGACGCCCCGCGCATCTTCGACAGCGTGCGCGCGATGGCCGCGCAGGCGGCCGGCGTGCCCGCGCCGGCGCCGGTGGCCGGCGGCATGGCGAGGGACCGGAAGCGCCCGCCGCGCCTCACCGAGGCGTGGTTCTGCTGAGCGGAGCCCACCCGGGGCCAGTTGGCCCTGACCACGCAGAACCCCCTGTAGCGTCACATCGGGCTGGAGCGGCGCGATGGCCCGGATCGACCTGATCAACGTCTCGGCGACGCCGCAGGGCGCGGGCCAGGGGAGCGCCGCCGCGGGGCCGCGTCGTGCCGCGGCCGCCGCGCGGCCATCCTTCCGCATCGACGACCTCAGCCTGAGCATCTTCGACGGCGAGACGCTCGTCATCCTGGGGCCCAGCGGCTGCGGGAAGACCACGCTGCTCAAGATCATCGCCGGCCTGCTGAAAACCGGCTCGGGCGAGGTGCGCTACGACGGCGTGAAGGTGGACGACGTGCCGCCCGGCAATCGGCGCGTCGGGATGGTGTTCCAGAACTACGCGCTGTACCCGCACATGACCTCGCGGACGAACATCCTCGCCTACTTCCTCTTCCGGAAGAAGACGCCGGAGATGGACGCGATGAAACGGGAGAAGTACCGGCGGACCAGCGAGCTGATGGGCGTAGAGCTCGAATACCTCCTGGACCGGCGGCCGACCACGCTCTCCGGGGGCGAGAAGCAGCGCGTCGCCCTGGGGCGCTGCATCACCCGCGACCCGGGCGTGTTCCTGCTGGACGAGCCCTTCTCCAACCTGGATCAGGCGCTACGGGAGAAGTACCGCGTCAACCTCAAGACCCTGCTGCGCCAGTTCAACATCTCCACGGTCTACGTGACCCACGACCACGTGGAGGCGCTGATCCTGGCCGACCGCATCGCGATCATGAACCAGGGCCGCATCGAGCAGGTCGGGACCTACGAGGAGATCTACCGGCAGCCCCGGAACGAGTTCGTGGCCGGCTTCCTGAACCGTCACGTCGGCACGCCGCCGATCAGCTTCGTCGACGCGCGCCACGTGGCGCACGCCCAGGACCTGGGCGACGTGCGGGTGGGCGTCCGCCCCGAGGACGTCGAGGTGTCGGCCGCGGAGCGCCCCGGGGCCATCACGGGCATCGTCGCGGAGACCCTGAGCCTGCCGATGATGAACGCCACCATGCTCGGCATCCGCGTGGGCGATCACGAGGTGCACGCGCAGACCCCCGGGCAGGCGCCCCTCCGGTCCGGCGATCGGGTGTGGCTCACCTTCAAGCGCTACCACTGCTTCGACCGCGCGTCCGGCGCGCGGCGCGGCAGCTACCCGGCCACCGACGCGGGCTGACCCGGCGCCACGTGCCCGCACTTGCGGCACGTGCGGTGCGAGGCGGAGCCGTAGAACTCCGCGTAGACCTCGGACACCGGATCGTCGCGCCAGTCGCCCACCTGCCGCACCGCCTGGTGGAGCGGGGCGTCGCACGCCGGGCAGTACCAGAGGAAGCGATCCTGCTCGCCCGCCCGCCGCTTGCGCTCCAGCACCAGCACGTAGGCGTCCGTGGGGAAGCGCGGCGAGTGCGGGGTGCCGGCCGGGCAGTGCAGGATCTCGCCCTCCCGGATCACCGCGACCTTCTCCGCGCCGTCGGGCGTCCGGTAGTGCAGGTTCATGTCGCCCCGGATCATGTACATGACCTCGTCGCTCGGGTCGACGTGGAACTCGCTCCGGCCCTCGCGGCCGCGCGCCACGAAGGCGATCGAGTCGTCGGTCTGCCAGAGCACGTTGACCGGCTTCGTGGCGCCGGCGATCAGCTCGGTGATGCGGTCCAGGTCCATCGGGCGCATGGCGGTCAGGTCCATGGAGTCCCTCCGTTCAGGCGATCGTGAGCAGGCGCCGGGGGTTGTCCACCAGGATCGCCTGGATCTCGCGCTCCGAGAAGCCGCGCCGGCGCATCAGCGGCACCACGTTGGCGAAGATGTGCCCGTAGCCGTGGCCGCCCCAGCGGACCAGGCGCGAGCGGTAGCAGATGTCGTGCGAGATCAGGACCTGGTCCAGGTGCCCGCGGTCGATCAGGCCCCGGATCGCGCGCAGGCGAATCGCGTCGTTCGGCATGTCGATGTCGGCCAGCCGGTAGTAGGACGCCTCCTGCCCGAAGAGGTCCCACTCGAGCACGCAGCCCGCGTCGGCCAGGCGCCCGAGCCGGTCCGCGTCGAAGACGGTGCGGTCGATGTGGCTGATGATGACCCGCTCCATCCGGCCGCCCTTGACGCGGATGAAGTCGGCCGCCTCCTGCGGCTGGTCGGGATGCCGCCCCGGGTGCACGTTGATGGCGGCGCCGGTCTGCCGCTGGGCCAGCACCGCGGCCAGCATGACCCGCTGCTCGAGCGCCGTCCACGGCGCGCTGCAGCCGATCTCGCCGATGATGCCGGCGCGCACGTCGGTACCCCACACGCCGTCCTCCACCGACTCCACGATCTCCTCGGCCAGGTCCTCGACGGTGCGCGTGGCGTTGGACGGATCCTGGTAGTCGTGCACGTAGTGGCCGCAGCCCAAGATCACGTGCGCGCCGGTCGCCCGGGCGATCTCGACCAGGCCGAGCGGATCGGGGCTGAGGCCGCCCGAGGAGAGGTCCACGATGGCCCGTCCGCCCGCGGCCACCATGCGGCGCACCTCGTCGGTGGCCACGTCGCGCGCGTCCAGCAGGTAATTCCGCGCCGCGCCCTTCACGGTGCCGTAGTTGATGGCCCACACGTTGTCGAGCGCCAGCTCCGGACCAAGGTCGTCTGGCTTCCGCTGCTCGGGATGGCGGATGTCGCACAGCAGGTGCTCGTGCATCAGCGTCGGCCCCAGGTCGGCGGGCGCGATGGGGCCCAGCACCGTCTGCACCCGGGGCGCCGACGTCGCCATCTACCGGATGCCCTCGTCCGTGGTCACCGTGCGCGGGAACACGGCGGCGATTCTCCGCCAGGCTCGGCCCGAGCGCAATGTCCGGCGCTTCCGTCTCCGCGAGCGTCGACATCACCAACCGGCTATACTCTGGGCGGAGGGCCCACACCATGCAGATCCGCCGCAGGCAAGATCTCGAACAGCGGGGATGCTTCACCGCGGCGCCGATGTCGGTGGACGAGCTGCTGGCCCGGTTCCCCGAGGTGCCCCGCGACCTGCGCGACGAGCCCACCCTCCACGAGTACACGAAGGCCTTCGGCCCCCTGCTCCGGCTGGCCGAGAAGCCCACGCCCTGCATGGGCGCCGGTGGGGACGCCCAGCACGTGTTCTATCTCCGGCTCGTGAACGACCTGGCCATCTACGGCATCGGCCTCGCGAAGCGGGATCGCACCCTGGCCCGGCTCGCGGCCCTGCTCGAGCAGCACCGCAAGCAGCCGGCCACCTTCGCCTGCACCCTCGTGCCTCGACGGGCGCCGGGGACACCTCGCGCCGGCTGCGCCTAGCTCGCCGGCGGCCACCAAGGAGACCTCCATGCTCAACCCGGGAGACAAGGCGCCGGACTTCACCGGCCGCGATCACAACGGCAACCCCGTGAAGCTCGCGGACTTCAAGGGCAAGACGGTCGTGCTCTGGTTCTACCCGAAGGCCGACACCCCGGGCTGAACCGCCGAAGGTTGCGGGTTCCGCGACCTGAAGGCCGAGTACGACAGCAAGAACGCGGTGATCCTCGGGGTGTCGTTCGATACCCCCGCCGAGAACAAGCAGTTCGCCGAGAAGTTCTCCTTCAACTTCCCGCTGATCTGCGACACCGACCGCACCATCGGCACCGCCTACGGCGCCAACGCGGACCCGCAGAAGGGCGCGGCACGCGTCGGCGTGGTGATCGACCGGGACGGCAAGATCAAGGAGTGGCACGCCCGCGTGGATGCCCGCGCCTGGCCCGCGGAGGTCCTGAAGACGCTCTAGCTTCCTCCTTGAACATCGGTGGGGTTCGTGAGAAAAGCAGAGGCCACATCGATGACTCGCCCTGCCCGTTTCCCCATCGCGTCCTCAGTGGAGGCCTGCTCATGAGAAGTCGCCTGACCGTGGTCCTGATCGCCATCCTGGCCGGCACGCTCCTCCTCCCGATTCTCCCCGTCCAGGCCCAGCAGCCCACGCTCGTCGTCACCGGCTACGGAGGCCGCTGGTCGGAGGTGATGAAGAAGGCGCTCGTCGAGCCCTTCGAGAAGAAGCACGGCGTGAAGGTCGAGGTCGTCACCGGTATCAGACCGAGTGGGTGGCGAAGCTCCTCGCCGCCGGCCCCGACAACCCGCCGTACGACGTGCTCTTCGGCAACGAGCCCGCCTTCCCGATCCCGCGCGAGCGCGGCTTCTTCGACAAGCGCAACGACGCGCTGGCGCCCAACATCAAGAACCTCTACCCGAAGGCGCTGATCGGCGACACGAGCCTCGCCATGTTCTGGGGGCGCATCGGGCTCGCGTACCGCACCGACTCCGGGGTCAAGAAGCCGACCTCGTGGAAGGACTTCTGGGACGAGGCGTACGCGGGCAAGCGCGCCACCTACGTCATCGGCAACACGCTCGGCATCAACTTCCTCTTCATGATCTCGAAGCTCTACGGCAAGGACTACTTCGACGTCGACGCGGGCGTCGCCGCCATCAAGCGCGCCCGGCCGAAGCTGGTCGACTTCTCCGGCACGATGGAGAAGCAGCTCGAGCAGAAGGAGGTCGTGATCGCCGTGCTCCACGACGCGGGGACCTACGATCTCCAGAAGCGCGGGATCCCGGTGGACTGGGTGGCCCCCGTCGAGGGCCAGCCGCATCCTCGACCAGATCGTGCAGGTCACGCGCGGCTCGAAGAACCGAGGACCTCGCGTGGAAGTTCATCGACGCCTACATCTCGCCCGAGGTGCAGCTCGCCTTCGCGACCGAGCTCTTCTGGAGCCCGACCAACCGGACGGTGAAGCTGCCCGCCGGACGTGGCGAGGAAGATCATCAGCGGGCCGGCCGACGTGGAGAAGCTCGTGGTGTTCGACTGGGCGCAGGTGGCCAAGCAGCGGCCGCTGTGGACCGAGAAGTGGAACCGGGAGATGCGTTGACCGAGGCCGCGCCCGGCGCAGCGGCACCGTCACGCTGACCGGCCTCGTCAAGCGCTACGGGACGACTCTGGCGCTCGACGGCGTCTCGCTCGGCCATGGTGCCGGGCGAGTTCTTCACGCTGCTCGGCCCCTCCGGCTGCGGCAAGACGACGACGCTACGCTCGGTGGCCGGCTTCGTCACGCCGGACGCCGGCGTGGTCGCGATCAACGGAGCCGACGTCACGGGCGTGCCGCCGCACCTGCGCCGCGTCGGCATGGTGTTCCAGCACTACGCGCTGTTCCCGCACCGCACCGTCGCGCAGAACGTGGCGTTCGGCCTCCGCATGCAGCGCGTGGAGCGGGCGGAGATCGGGCGGCGCGTCGCCGAGGCGCTCGCGCTCGTGCAGCTCCCCGGCCACGGCGAGCGCTATCCGCGCCAGCTTTCCGGCGGCGAGCAGCAGCGGGTCGCGCTCGCGCGCGCGCTCGTCACCCGGCCGGCCGTGCTCCTGCTCGACGAGCCGCTCGGCGCGCTCGACAAGAAGCTGCGCGACCACATGAAGATCGAGCTGAAGCGGCTGCAGCGCGAGGTCGGCATCACGACGATCTACGTGACGCACGACCAGGAAGAGGCGCTCACCATGTCCGACCGCATCGCGGTGATGCACCGCGGGCGCGTCGAGCAGGTGGCGCCGCCGCGCGAGCTCTACGAGACGCCCGCGCACCGCGTTCGTCGCCAGCTTCATCGGCAACATCAACCTGCTGTCCGGCCGCGCCGTGGCCGCGGGCGTCGTCGACTGCGCGCGGCGCCACGCTCGCGGCCACCGGCGCCGGCGCCGGCCGGCGCGACCGTGGCGGTCGCGCTGCGGCCCGGAGCGCATCCGCTCGACCCCGCCGGGCGCGCTGGACACCGTGCTCCCGATGACGGTGGCGCACGTGGTCTACCAGGGCGAGACCGTGCGCTACATCCTGAAGAGCGACGCGGGGCTCGAGCTGCAGGCCGTCGAGCTGGGCGAGGTGCGCTTCAAGGCCGGCGCCCGCGTGCGCGCCGGCTGGGCGGCCGCCGACGCCCGCATCATCCACGACACCATCGGGCCGGAAACCATCGGGCAGGACGCATTCGGCAAGGAGGAGCGGACATGACCAAGGTCGGGTTGATCACGGTGGGGCAGTCGCCGCGCAGCGACGTGGTGCCGGACATGGCGGCGATCCTCGGCGGCGACGTCGAGATCGTCGAGGCGGGCGCGCTCGACGGGCTCACGCCGCGAGCAGATGGCGCCGCTCGCGCCCGAGGGCGACGACGAGATCATCGTCACCCGGCTCGGCGACGGCTCGTCGGTCTTCGTCGGCAAGACCAAGATGATCCCGCGCATCGAGGCGAAGATCGCCGCGCTGGAGGATCGCGGGGCCGCGCTGAACGTGCTCCTCTGCACCGGCGAGTTCCCGAAGCTCCGGGCGCGCCGGCCGTTCCTCGAGCCGCAGCAGCTCCTGCTCGGCCTCCTCCGCGCCATGGTCTTCCCCGGGCGCCTGGGCGTGCTCACCCCGTCCGAGCGCCACGTGCCGCAGACCACCGCGCGCTGGCGCGCCTCGGGATTCGACGCCCACGTCGCTCCGCTCTCCCCCTACGAGGAGAACGATCCCGCCGCGGTGCGCCGCGCCGCCGACGCGCTGCGCGCCGGCCACGCGGGCCTCGTGGTCATGGACTGCATCGGCTTCCGCCGCAAGACGCGCGACGAGATCGCCGCGCTGACCGGCGCGCCGACGCTGGTGGCCAATCTGCTCGTGGCCCGCGTCGCCGCGGAGCTGCTCGGCCGCTGACCCGTGACCCGCGGCGCCCGCGTCCTGCTGCTGGGGCCCTACGTCCTGCTGCTCGCCGTGTTCTTCGCGGCCCCGCTCGTGCTGATGCTCGCGATCAGCTTCTCGCGCCAGTCGTTCGGCCAGTTCGAGTGGACGTTCACCCCGCACCACTACGTCCGCTTCTTCACCGACACGTACTACCTGGCGTGCTCGCGGACACCCTGTGGCTCGGGCGTGCTCACCACCGTGGTCTCCCTGCTGATGGGCTATCCCGCTCGCCTATCACCTGGCCCTGACCCGCTCGCGCTGGAAGCCGCTGCTGATCGTGTTCATCCTGTCGCCCCTGCTCGTCGGCATCGTCATCCGCTGCTACGGCTGGATGATCCTGCTCGCCGACCGCGGCCTCATCAACGCCACCCTCACCCAGCACGGCTGGATCACCAAGCCGCTGCCGCTCATGTACAACAAGTTCGGCGTGACCCTGGCGCTCGTGCACGTGTTCCTGCCGTTCATGGTGCTGTCGCTCACCGGCGTGCTGAAGCGCATCGAGCCCCAGCTGATCGAGGCCTCGCAGACCCTGGGCGCCTCGCCGCGCCGGGCCTTCTTCGAGGTCACCCTGCCGCTGTCGCTGCCCGGCATCCTCGCGGGCTCGCTGCTCGTCTTCTCGCTCGCGATCAGCTCGTTCGTGGTGCCGATCCTGCTCGGCGGGTTCAAGGTGCACGTGCTGCCGATGGTGGTCTACGAGCAGGTGCTCTCGGTGTTCGACTGGCCGTTCGGGGCCGCCAACGCCTTCGTGCTGCTCGTGATCTCGGTGGCCCTGATCGCGGTCTACATCAAGGTGACCGAGCGCGCGCTCCGCGGCATCGTATGATCCTCCGCTCGGTCGTGGGGCTGGTCTACGCGTTCCTGCTGCTGCCGATGGTGGTGGTGGTGCTGGCCGCGTTCAACGCGGGCAACTACTTCACGTTTCCCCCGCAGGGCTTCTCGCTCAAGTGGTTCGCCAACTTCTTCCAGCGGCGCGAGTTCATGCAGGCCCTCTGGCTCTCCACCGAGCTCGCGATCTGGACCGCGCTCGCGTCCACCGTCATCGGGACCGCGGCCGCCATCGTCCTGGTGCGCGGGCGCTTCCGCGGCCGCGACATGCTGAACGCCTTCGTGACCTCGCCGCTGCTGCTGCCGCAGATCCTCACCGGAGTCGCGCTGCTCCAGTTCTACACGCTGCTGAAGATGCACGCTTCCTACTCGGCGCTGCTCATCGGCCACATCGTGGTGACCACGCCCTACGTCATCCGCACCGTCACCGCCACCCTCACCCACTTCGACATGGCGCTCGAGGAGGCGGCCCAGAGCCTCGGCGCCCACCCGGTGCGCGCGTTCTTCGAGATCACTCTGGGGGTGATCAAGCCGGGGGTGGTGGCGGGCGCGATCTTCGCCTTCGCGATCTCCTTCGACAACTTCACCCTGTCGCTCTTCCTCACCAGCGCGAAGCTGACCCCGCTCCCCATCGAGCTCTTCGCCTATCTCAAGTACTCCTTCGACCCCACCGCGGCCGCGGTGTCCGCCTTCGCCATCGGGGTGGCCCTGGTGCTCGTCCTGGGCATCGCGCGCTTCATGGGGCTCGAGGAGTTCACCGGCTTCTGATGAGAGAGACCTGATGCGACCGGTGTCCGCAGAGGAGATCGAGAGTCTCGCCATCGGCGCCTGGATCCTGGGCACCGGCGGCGGCGGCAGCCCCTACCTGGCGCTGCTCAACATGCGCCAGCTCTACCGGCAGGGAATAGTCTGCCGGCTCATGGACGCGTCCGAGCTGGCCGACGACGACCTGGTCGCGGTGGTCTCCAACATGGGCGCGCCGCTGGTCGGCCAGGAGCGGCTCACCGACCCCAAGACGATGGCGCTCGCCGTCACCATGATGGAGGAGTACCTCGGGCGGAAGTTCCGCGCCCTCATGTCGCTCGAGATCGGCGGCGGCAACTCGATCCAGCCGTTCATGGCCGCGGCGATGCTGGATCTCCCGGTGATCGACGGCGATTGCATGGGGCGCGCGTTCCCCGAAGCCCAGATGACCAGCTTCGCCATCCACGACCTCAAGATGTACCCGCTCACCCTCGCCGACGTGCGCGACAACGCGGTGGTGGTGGCGCGCGCGGCTTCCTGGAAGTGGATGGAGCGCATCAGCCGCAAGGCCTGCGTCGAGGTCGGCTCGATCGCCTCCACCTGCAAGGCCCCGCGCACCGGCAAGGAGATCAAGGAGTGCGCGATCCTGGGCTCCACCACCAAGGCCATCGGCATCGGCCGGGCGGTCCAGGCCGCGCGCCGGGCCCACCGCGATCCGATCGACGCGGTGCTGGAGGCGGAGGGCGGCCTCAAGATCTTCAGCGGCAAGATCCACGACATCGCGCGCCGCACCACCGAGGGCTTCCTGCGCGGCACCGCCACCATCGAGGGCCTCGATCAATTCCGCGGGCACACCTTCAAGCTCGCCTTCCAGAACGAGTTCGCGGTGGGCTGGCTCGACGACGTGCCACGGGTCATGACCCCCGACCTCATCTGCGTGCTCGACACGGTCGCCGGCGACGCGATCGGCACCGAGCTGCTGCGCTACGGCCAGCGCGTGACCGTCATCGCCCTCCCCGCGCCGCCGATCCTGCTCACCCCCAAGGGCATCGAGCACGTCGGCCCCCGCGCCTTCGGCTACGACCTCGACTTCCGCTCGGTGTTCGCGTGAGACGGCGCATCGGCATCGACGTGGGCGGGACCAACACCGACGCGGTCCTGCTGGAAGACGACGTGGTGGCGGCGGGAGTGAAGACCCCCACCACGCCGGACGTGACGACCGGGATCACCCGCGCCCTCGCCGCGCTGGTGCAGCAGGCGCCCGGCGCCCGCGAGGCGCACGCGGCGATGATCGGCACCACCCACTTCACCAACGCGGTGGTGCAGCGGCGTGACCTGGGCCGGGTCGCGGCGGTGCGCGTCGGCCTGCCCTCGGGCGCCTCGCTGCCGCCCTTCGTGGACTGGCCGGAGGACCTGGCCGCGCTGGTGCGCGCCGAGGTCGTCATGCTCGAAGGCGGCCACGAGTTCGACGGCCGCCCCCTCGTCCCGTTCGACGCCAGGGGCATGCGCGCGGCGGCCCGGCGCATCCGCGAGGCCGGCATCCGCTCGGTCGCGATCGCCGCGGTGTTCTCCCCGCTCAACGCAACGTGTGAGGAAGAAGCGGCGGCGATCTTACGCGAGGCCTGCCCGGACGTCGCGGTCACCCTGTCGCACCGGCTGGGCCGCATCGGCCTGCTCGAGCGCGAGAACGCGGCGCTGCTCAACGCCTGCCTCATCGAGCTGGCCCGCAAGACCACGCGCGCGTTCACGGAGGCCCTGCGCGCGAGCGGCATCAAGGCGCCCCTCTATCTGACCCAGAACGACGGCACGGTCATGCTGGCCGAGGTCGCCGAGGAGTACCCGGTCTACAGCTTCGCCTCCGGGCCGACCAACTCGATGCGCGGCGCCGCGTTCCTGTCCAAGCGCGACGAGGCGCTGGTGGTGGACGTGGGCGGGACCACCACCGATATCGGCAGCCTGCGCCACGGCTTCCCGCGCGAGGCCAACAGCGTGGTCGAGATCGGCGGGGTCCGCACCCTCTTCCGCATGCCCGACCTGCTGTCGCTGGGCCTGGGCGGCGGGACGCGGGTGGTGGGCGCGCCGGCGCTCACGATCGGCCCGGCCAGCGTGGGCTATCGCCTCACCGAGCAGGCCCTCGTCTTCGGCGGCGACGTCCTCACCGTCACCGACGTCGCGGTCGCCGCCGGGCTCATCGATCTGGGCGACCGCAAGCGGGTCGCCTCGCTGCCCGCCACGCTGGTGAACGGGGCGCTCGCGCGCATCCGCGCGATGATCGAGGAAGGCGTGGACCGCATGAAGACCGACGCGGGCGACGCGCCGCTGATCGCGGTGGGCGGCGGCTCGTTCCTGGTGCCGCCGCGCCTGGCGGGTGTCTCCGAGGTCCTGAACGTGCCGCATCAGGCGGTGGCCAACGCGGTGGGGGCCGCGATCGCCCAGGTCAGCGGCGAGGTGGACCAGATCTTCCAGGACCTCACCCGGGACGAGGCCATCGCGCGCGCCCGTCGCGCCGCGGAGGACAAGGCGGTGGCGGCCGGCGCCGACCGGGCCACCATCAACGTGGTGGAGGTGGAGGACCTCCCGCTGGCCTACCTGCCGGGCAACTCCCTCCGCACCCGGGTGCGGGTCGTCGGGGAGATCGCCCGCTAGGGCCGGCTCACACCTGATTGGCTCGACGGGCGGCCTGCTCGTTGAGCGTGGTGATCCACGACGGGGAGACGTCCGAGGTGCTGGCTTCCCCCTTCACGCGCCGACCGGCCGGCTCGCCCTCGCTGCCGGGCAGCCCGCGGTTCACGAGGGCGAGCACGTCCGCGGTCAGGCCCGGGAAGAGCCCGTGCACCGCCACCGCCAGCCGGGCCGGCAGCGAGAGGATCCGCTCCGCGGTTCCGTGCCGCAGGGCGTCCACGATCTGCCGGGCCGCTCGCTCCGCGCTCATCGAGACGAGCGGCAGCGAGTCGCTGATGCTGAACCAGGCGTACTCGGCACGATGGCGCCCCTTGAACCGGGCATGCCGCGGGCTGCCGGTCCGCATGAGGCCGGGGCAGATCGTGCTGACCTGGATGCCGTCGATGGCGAGCTCCGCGCGCAGCCCCTCGGAGAGCCCCACCAGCGCGAACTTGCTCGCGCTGTACGGCAGGAGGTGGGGCACGCTGATCTTCCCGCCGATCGAGGCGACGTTGACGATCCGTCCGGCGCCCCGCTGCCGCATCCCGGGCAGCACGGCCAGGATCGCGTGCAGCGGACCCCAGAAGTTGACGTCCATCGCCTCCTCGAAATCCTCGAGCTCCATGACGTCGGCCGGCCCGACGAGGATCGTGCCCGCGTTGTTGATGACCGCGTCGATCGGGCCGAGCTGCTCGGTGACTTGACGGACCATGCTCTCCACGTCCTCGCGCACCGACACGTCGCACGGGATCGCGAGCACCCGGCCGGCGGCAACCTGGGCGAGCTGCGCGCGGGCGCGATCGAGCGTGTCCGGATCCCGCGCGCAGATCGCCACGCGCGCACCGGCCCGCAGGAGCTCCTCCGCGACCAGCAGCCCCAGCCCCCGCGAGCCGCCCGTGACCAGCACGGTGCGATCGGTCAGCTCCCAGCGCCGGCGGTGGCGAATCACCGCGCCCGCCGCGAGCGCCACGCCGACGCCCACGATCGCGCCGAGTCGCACGAGCCGGTCTCCGCTCATGCGGTGGGATCGAGCACGACCTTGGTGCACTCGTCGCTCTTGTCGTTGAACATCCGGTACGCCTCCGCGGCCCGGCTCAGCGGCCACCGGTGGCTCACGATGAACGTGGCGTCGAGGCGTCCCGCCTCGATGAGCCCGAGCAGCGGCCGGAGATACCGGTGCACGTGGGTCTGCCCCATGCGCATCGTCAGCCCCTTGGCGAAGGCCGCCCCGAGGGGAAACTTGTCGAGGAGGCCGCCGTACACCCCGGGCACGGAAACGGTCCCGCCCTTGCGGCAGGCCTGGATGGCCTGGCGGAGGGCGTGGGAGCGATCCGTGGCGAGCCGGACCGCCTGCTTCGCCCGGTCGTACAGCGCATCGAGCGTCGTCCCGTGCGCCTCCATCCCCGCCGCGTCGATGCAGGCGTCCGGCCCGCGACCGCCCGTGCGCTGCTTGAGCTCCTCGACCACGTCGTCGATCTCCCCGTAGTCGAGGGTCTCCGCCTTCGCGCCGCTCTCCGCGAGCCGGAGCCGGGCCGGCCAGCGATCGATCGCGATCACGCGCTCGGCGCCGAGCAGGAGCGCGCTCTTCATCGCCAGGAGCCCGACCGGCCCGGCCCCCCACACCGCCACCACGTCGCCGGGACGGATCCCGCAGTTCTCCGCCGCCATGTACCCGGTGGGCAGGATGTCGCTCAGGAACAGGACCTGCTCGTCGGAGACGGACGGCGGAACGGGCAGCGGCCCGACGTCGGCGAAGGGGACGCGCACGTACTCGGCCTGTCCGCCCGGATAGCCGCCGTAGAGATGTGAGTATCCGAAGAGCCCGGAGCCGGAGAAGCCGTACAGGGCCTCCGCCATGTAGGCGTTGGGGTTCGAGTTGTCGCAGAGCGAGGTGAGCCCTTCCCGGCAATACCAGCATCCCCCGCAGGCGATGGCGAACGGCACCACCACCCGGTCGCCCGGCTTCAGGGTCGTCACGCCGGGCCCGACCTCGACCACCTCACCCATGAACTCGTGGCCGAGCACGTCGCCGGACTGCATGGTCGGGATGACGCCGTTGTAGAGGTGCAGGTCCGAGCCGCAGATCGCGGTGGCCGTCACCTTCACGATGGCATCGCGAGGATTGACGATCTCCGGGTCGGGTGCGCTGGTCACGCGCACGTCCCGGGCGCCCCGCCACACGAGCGCGCGCATCTCAGGCGCTCCTCGCCGGCTCGAGCCGCCGGGTCCTGCGAGAAATCGGGGCGGTGGCGACCTCGCGGGACTCCATCCGCTGCTTGAACCGCCGCAGGTCCTCCCGGACGTCCTGGTCGGGGCTCCGGCCAAGTATCGTCACCAGCGCGACGCCCAGCCGGCCGGCGGGCGGATCATAGGTGAGGATCACCTTGACCTCGGTGCCGCGGTTGCCGGGCGCGGGCGTGAACCGGACCGACCCGGCATGCTGCACGTCGGCCTGGCCCACCGACCGCCACGCGATGAGGCGCTCGGGCTCGTCGGCCACGATCTCCGCCTCCCACGTCAGGCTCGTATCCACCGGTCCACGGACGACCCAGCGCGACCGCAGGCCCACGAGCGGGGTCACCGACTCGAGATGCGACATGATCCGGGGGAGGCGCTCGAGGTCATGCCATTCGGCGTAGAGCTCCGCGGGGGACCGGAGGATCGTGACCGTTCGCTCGATGTGGGCGCCCCGGCCGCCGGCCAGCCTCGGCATGTCCGGCCGACGCTTCGGCACCCGGCGCCCGTGTCGAGCGCGCTCGAGGGCCCACACCCCCGCCCCGATCGCGACGACGAGCGCGACGGCCCCCCCGATGCGCCGCGCCTCCGCTTCGTAGGCCGCCTGGACCGGCCGTCTCATGTGTTCGGCGGCGCGGCGGAGATGTCCGCCAGCGCGCTCCGCGAATCCCGCTCGACCGCGATGTCGCCGATCGTCAGGATGCCGACCACCTCGCTGGCCTCGACCACCGGCAGGCGGCGGATCGCCTTCTCCCGCATCAGGCGGAGCGCCTGGCCTACGCTGTCGTCCGGACCGATCGTCGTCAGCTGGCGGCTGCAGACGTCTCCGAGCCGGGTCTGGCAGGGGTCGCGCCGCTCCGCGACCACCCGGACCACGATGTCGCGATCCGTCAGGATCCCGTAGAGGCGATCCTCGTCGAGGACGATCACGTCGCCGATGTCTTCGCGGAGCATCACCTCGGCCGCGTCGGAGATCATGGCGTCCACGGTCAGGCCCCTCGGGGTCGGCCTCATGACGTCCCGGATCGTGTCGCTGACCGTGTGGTCCTGCGTTCGGCCTGCTCGAGAGATGCGTTCGTCCGTCATATCGTCCTCCCTCGCCGAGGGGGGGCAGCAAGGGCTGTGCCCGCCTTGGCCGCCGGCCTATCCGGGCCGGTAGGGGGCGATCCGCGGCGTGGCGGGATGACGAGGGAGGGACCCTGGAACGGACTGCCCGCCGAGGCTTACCGAGCAGGCAAGTTCGTCGCGAGCCGCCGACATCGTGGGCCGCGCCGGTTGGTGGTACAGTAGGGGCCGTAGTTCGACAGTCCCCTGGAGGAGCCCCATGAGCGAAGAGCTGATGACCAAGGTGCAGGACCTGATCGAGAACATGATCAACCCGGCCGTCGCCGGGCATGGCGGATTCGTCCAGCTCGTGGACGTCAAGGACAACAAGGTGTATCTGCAGATGGGCGGGGGCTGCCAGGGTTGCGGCGCCGCGGACGTCACCCTGAAGCAGGGCATCGAGCGGCTGATCAAGGAAGAGATCCCCGAGATCGAGGAAGTGCTGGACACCACCGACCACGCCTCGGGCGACAACCCGTACTACCAGCCGTCGAAGTAGCGGGGGGAGATCCCGCCTGACTTTGTAATTCGCTCGCCTCGCCTACGGCTGCGGCTCACACTGCGCCCTCTCCCCAGCGGGGAGAGGGTTTTGTGTTCTCTAGGCTCCCTCTCCCCGCTGGGGAGAAGGCCGGGGTGAGGGGCCCGCCCGCAGCGCGCGGCGGAGCCAGTCCCAGGCGCGGATCGCCATCAGCAGGGCGAACGCCGCCGCGTAGTAATAGGGGTCGGGATTGGCCTTCTTGGCAAGCCAGAGGTAATGCAGCACCGCGCAGAGGCCGATCACGTAGACCAGCCGGTGCAGCCATTGCCAGCGCGTCCCCCCGAGGCGCCGGATGGCCCCGGCGGTGGAGGTGGCGACCAGGGGGATCATCAGCACCAGCGCGGCCATGCCCACCGTGATGTACGGCCGCTTCACGATATCGCTCCCCATCTGGCCCCACGCGAAGAAGTGGTCGAGCACGAGCCAGACCGAGAAGTGCAGCAAGACGTAGAAGAAGGCGAAGAGACCGAGCAGCCGCCGCAGTGTCACGGGCCAGGACCACCGGAACAGCAGCCGCAGCGGCGTCATGGCCAGGCTCGCGAGCAGGATGCGCAGCGTCCAGTCGCCCAGCCAGTTGGTGATGAAGCTGATCGGATTCGCGGTCAGATCGTCGGCGGCCGCTCGATACAGGAGCCACGCGAGCGGCGCGAGGCAGGCGGCCCACACCGCGACCTTGAGCGCGACGCGGCCGCGCCGGGTCACTAGTACTGCTTCTTGAGATCCATCCCCGAGTAGAGCCCCGCCACCTGGTCGTACCCGTTGAACATCAGCGTCTCGCGACGACGGAACTCGCCGATGCGGCGCTCGGTCGCCTGGCTCCACCGCGGGTGATCCACCTTGGGATTGACGTTCGAGTAGAAGCCGTACTCCTGGGGCGCCGCCTTGTTCCACGCCGTCTTGGGCTCGTCGGCGGTGAGCCGGATGCGCACCAGGGACTTCGCGCTCTTGAACCCGTACTTCCACGGGATCACGATGCGGATGGGCGCGCCGTTCTGGTTGGGCAGCACCTGGCCGTACATCCCGACCGTGAGCAGGGTCAGCGGGTGGAGCGCCTCGTCGAGGCGCAGCCCTTCCGTGTAGGGCCAGTCGAGCCCGCCGAAGTTGAGGAACCCCTTCTTCTGGCCGGGAAACTGCTCGGGATCCACGAGCGTCGAGAACTCCACGTACTTGGCGGCGCCGGTGGGATCGACGCGCTTGAGCAGGACGGAGAGCGGAAAGCCGATCCACGGGATCACCATGGACCAGCCCTCGACGCAGCGCAGGCGGTAGACGCGCTCCTCGAGCGGCGCCATCTTGAGGATGTCGTCCACGTCGAAGGTCGTCGGCTTGTGGGCCAGCCCGTCCACCGTCACCTTCCACGGGCGCGGCTTGAGGGTGCCCGCGAGCTGCGCCGGGTCGTCCTTGTTGACGCCGAACTCGTAGAAGTTGTTGTAGGTGGTCGCGTCCTGGAACTTGGTGTTCGCGTCCGCGATGTCGAAGGCCTTGTTCCGGGTCGCCGCCAGGGGCTTGCCGGCGGCGGGCGGCGAGGCGGCCCGCGCGGGGCCGGGCACCAGCGCCAGCGCCGCGGCCCCCGCCAGGCCACCCGCCATGAAGGCGCGGCGATCGAGGTACAGCGCCCGGTCCGTGATCTCCCCGCTCTTGATGTCGCCGCCCCGCTTGATCAGCATGTCTGCCCGTCCTCCCGTGCCGTCGAGTGTAACAGCGCGGCACCCGGCGGATGTCACGACGGTGTGAACCCTTCGCCCCCACCGGGTGCGGCTCCCGTCGCGTCGATCCCCCATCGGTGGCACCCCGCCCGCCACCCTTATTTCCACGGGCACGGAGCGCGCCCCCTCCTAAGATGAGGGCTCAGACCATGGGGATCCGGGGTAGCGTAACGGCGCTCGCGGCAACCCTCTTGCTCGTGGCCTGCGCGAGCACGCCCGAGGGGGCCTACTATGCCTCGCCCGCCCAGCCCGCGACCGGCCGCGTATCGCACATCCTCTACCGCGCCGCTGTCGCGGCGGGCGACGACCCGCAGCGGTACGGCTTCGCGTTCATCAAGAGCCCCACCGTGGCCGCCTACAGTGACGAGGACGCCACGTTCTACTTCACCGACGGGCTCATGCGCCAGCCGGACCCGGTCGTCGAGGCGGTGGTGGCGCACGAGGTCGCGCACGAGGTGATGGGCCACGTGGGCACCCGGCGCAAGCTCTCGCTGTCGCTCACCGCCAGCTTCGGCGCGCTCGGCCTCTTCGTGCCGGGCGCCGGGCTGCTCGACTTCGTGGTCAACCCGCTGGTGGTGCGGGCCTTCGGCCGTCAGCAGGAGCTGAAAGCCGACCAGAAGGCCGTCGAGATCCTGCGCGCGATGGGCCAGCCGGCGCCGCGCCGGACGCTGGCCACTGCCCTGGAGACCATCGCCAACCACACGCCCCGGGAGAAGGAAGGGCTCGAGGGCTTGCTGGCCACGCATCCCACGCTCGACGACCGGCTGGCCGCGCTCACCCCGCTGGAGGCCCCGGCCAAGCCGGCGCCGAGGCCGGCGGCCAGTCCCGTCGCGCGGGCCAAGCCCCCGCGCTAGTACCTCCCTCTCCCCTCAGGGGAGAGGGCAGGGTGAGGGGTGGCGATCGGCCGGGTCCCGGCCACGAAGTCGGACAGCGCGCGCCGGTCGCGCGTGAACAGCACGAACACCCGCCCGAGCCCGAGCGTGAGCAGGCAGAGCCCGCCGCCCACGCACCGCAGCAGCGCCCGCCCGTAGCCCGCGGGGGCGCCGTCCCGGCGCACGACCGCGACGCCCATCAGCATCTTCCCGACCGTCTGCCCGCAGCCGCCGACCAGCACGGTGTGATAGATCACGTGGAGCACCACGCCGAGCCCCAGGATCGCCAGGACCAGGATGAGACCGTCGAGCGCGTCGAGGGGCCGGGTGCGAACCACGAAGACCGCGACGAGCAGCCACATGGCGGCGAGGCTCCAGGCGATCACGCCGAGGAGCGCGTCGGCCACCGCGGCGGCGGCGAGCCGCCAGAGGGGGGCCGGGCGCGGGCTCATCAGGACTGCTTCTCGCCGTACACCCGCTGATACTCCTGCCACGAGAGCATGACGCGCTTCACGAACGCGCGCGTCTCGTTGTAGGGAATCTGCTCGACCCAGACCTCCAGGTCGTCCGTCTTCCGGTTCGTCCACCATTCGCGCACACGCGTGGGCCCCGCGTTGTACGCGGCGGCGGCGAGCCGCGCGTCGCCGAACTCGCGCAGGAGGCCGCCGAAGAAGATCGTGCCGATCTCGATATTGGTCACCGGCTGATCGAGCACCTCCGCGTCGGGGAACGGGATCTGGCGGGCCTGCGCCACCGCCCGGCCGGTGTCGGGCATGAGCTGCATGAGCCCGCGGGCGCCCACGCGCGAGCGCGCCAGCGGATAGAACGACGACTCCTCGCGCACCACCGCCGCGACCAGGAGCGGATCGACCGAGGCACGGCCCGCCGCCGCGGTGAGGGCGTCGCGCCAGCCGAGCGGATAGAACATCTCCCAGAACTCGCGCGGCGGCGTCCCGCCGCTGCGCGCGGAGCCCTGGAAGCTCCGGCGCAGGATGCGCAGGGCCATGTGGTACCGCTCGTCCGCGACGTACGCGGCGGAGAGCCCGTAGAGCCGCCGGGGCTCGCCCGCCGAGCGGCGGGTCAGCTCGTCCAGCTCCTCGTCCGCGTATTCGCGCAGCCCCACCTCGCGCAGCGCGACCGCGCGGTCGAAGCGCGGATCGCCCTGCAGCGCCTCGCCGGGATCCGCCGGAAACACGAAGGCCGCCGCGCTCGAGGCGGGCGCGGCCTTGGCCGCTGCGCTCGTCTCGCCCTCGGCGGCGCCCCGCGGGGCGGGCGCGCGCTTGGCCGCGAGCAGGCCGTAGTAGGTGCGCGGCGAATCCCGCAGGAGCTGCGCGAACTGACGGGCCGCCTGGTCGCGATCACCGCGCCGCTCCCAGGCCCGGCCGACCCAGTAGGTGGCCGACTCCCGCAACGCCTGCCCGCCGCGCGCGCCCTGCAGGCGCGACCATCGCGTGGTCGCGTCCGTGTGATTGCCTCGGAACCACGCGATCCAGCCGAGGCGCCAGAGCGCGCTGGCCGCCTCGTCCTCGTCCGGGTAATCGGCGGCCAGCTTCACGTAGGTCTTCTCGGCCTCGGCGGACCGGGCGGCGGCCTCGAGCAGCTCGGCCTTCATCAGGAGGGCGTCCGGCGCGTCGTTGCTCTTGGGATACTCGCGCACCAGCCGATCCAGCGTGCTGAGCGCGGCCTCGCGGTCCCGGCGCTGCCGGAGCCGGGCCAGATCGAGCAGCCACCCCGCGCGGCGCTCGGCCGGCGCGGCGGCCAGGCCGGCGTTGGCGGCGGCCAGCGCGGCATCGTCGCGGCCCAGCCGGCGCGAGGCGTTCATCAGCACCCGAAGGGCGCGCTCGAGCGGCTCGGTCGGCGGCTTCTCGGCGACCAGGGCCTCGGCTTCCAGGCGGGCCCGCTCGATCAGCCCGGAGGCGAGCAGCCGCTCCGCGCGCGCGGCCCGCTCCGCCGCGCTCGGCGGGGGCGGCGTCAGACCGGTATCCGCCAGCGCCTTGAGCCGGCGCTCCGCCGCGTCCCCGAAGGTGGCGGGCGCCTGCAGCCACAGCGCCTGGAACACGCGCGCGGCTTCCTTCTGGTCACCCGCGGCGAGCTGCGCCTCGCCCAGCGCGTAGCGCGCCCGCGCCGCGTCCGTCGCGTCGGTCAGGCGGGCGAGCACGCGCTGGAGGACCGTCACCGCGCCGGTCGGATCCCCCGCCTCCCGCCGCACGGCGGCCGCGCGGATCAGGGCGGAGGGCGTGAGGCTCTCGGGCGTGCGATCGGTGGCCTTGGAGGCCAGCGCCCGCGCCGCAACCACGTCGCCCTGGCGAAGCTGCGCCTCGGCCTGGAAGAGCAGCGCGTAGTCTTCGAGGACGGTTCCGGCCCACCCGGGATCGGCGAACTCCTTGCCCGCGACCGCCCAGTCGCCCGCCTTCTGCGCGGCGAGTCCGGCCGCGAATCGCTCCCGCAGGTCCGGGGAAAGACCCGCCGGCGCGGCTCCCACCAGCACCACGGACATCAGACACGCCGCCGCGGTCAGCCGCCTCATGCTTGCCAGTGTACCAGCCGCCCCCGCCCGCCCGCGCTCGCCGGTCAGTGGAGGATCCGCTCCCGGATGGCCGCCGCGCGCCGCATGTAGAGGATGCGCTGGAGCGCGGTCACGTTGGTGAGCACGGCGAGCGCGATCATGGCCGGGGTGAGCACGTTGAACGTCGCGCCCGCGATGAGCACGATGAGCCGCTCGGGACGCTCGATCAGCCCGATGTCACAGGCCACGCCGATCGACTGGGCGCGGGCCTTGGTGTAGCTGGTCATGATCGTGCCGACGAGGGCGACCATGGTGAGGAAGACGCCGGTGGTGTCGATCGCGCGATGGTAATAGAGCACCACCCCCAGCAGCACCACCAGGTCGGAATAGCGGTCGGCCACCGAGTCGAGGAAGGCCCCGAACGTACTCACGCTGTTGGCGAGCCTCGCGAGCGAGCCGTCGAAGAAGTCGAAGAGCCCGGCCAGGGCCAGCAGCACCGCGCCGATCCGCAGCTGCCCCTGGGAAAGGGCCCAGGCGGCCAGGATGCTGACCACGAGCCCGACCATGGTGAGGTGATTCGGCCGGACGCGCGCCCGGAGCAGGGCGCGCGCGAGCGGATCGCCCAGCCGGGTCAGCGCGGCCTTGTAGTGGCGCAGCATCTAGAGTGGCTTGAGCAAGGCGTCTTCCAGGCTCTCGCGAACGCGGGCCATCGCCGCCTCGTCCTCGAGGCGACGGCCCTGCCGGTCGGTCACGTAGAAGGTGTCGTAGGCCTGATCGATCTCGGTGGCGATCCGCGCGCTCGCGATGTCGAGCCCGTGCGCGGACAGCGTGCGGGTGATCACGTAGAGCAGTCCGACCCGGTCGGGGCACTTCACCTCCACCACCGTCCGGCTGTCCGAGATCTGGTTGTCCACCGAGATCTTGGGCGGCCCGGCCACGCTCTCGCCGCTCGGGTGCACCGCCCGGCGCCGCGCGAGGAGATCCTCCACGCTGGTCTCGCCGCGCCGCACGCGTCGCAGCGCCTCGAGGGTGCGCCGCCAGCGCGCCTCCTCGGTGACCGCCTCGCCGAAGGGATCGTTCACCTGGAAAGTGTCCAGCACGATGCCGTCGGCGCGGGTGTGGATCTGGGCGGAGAGGATGTTGATCCCCTGGGAGGCGAGCGTGCCCGCGATGAGCGAGAAGAGGCCGGCCACGTCCTGGGTGGCGACGACCAGCTCGGAGGAGCCCAGGTCGGGATGGTGGAAGAGCTCGGTGGCGAGCACGCCGCCGTCCGCGAGCCGGTCGAGCAGCCGCAGGTGCGCGGCGATGCGCTGAGGCGACGTGGTGGTGAGATAGCGCTCGGACAGCAGGGCCAGGTGCGCGGCCACCGCGGTGCGGGCCACGTCGCCGCGCATGGCCTCGGTCACCCGCTGCGCCACCCCCTCGCGTGAGGGCCGCTCGCGCTGGCCGCCTGTGAGGCGCGCGAGCACGCGCGCGTAGAGATCCCAGAGGATCTGGGCCTGCCAGCCGGTCATGACGCCGGGGCCCACCGCGCGCATGTCGGCACAGGTGAGCAGGTAGAGCATGCGCAGGCGCTCGGGCGTCTGACAGATCTCCGCGAGGGTCTCGATCGTCTTCGGGTCGTCGATGTCCCGGCGCTGGGCGATGTGCGACATGGTGAGGTGGTGGGCCACCAGGAACACCACCTTGTCGGCGTCCTCGGGGGGCAGGCCGATCCGCGCGGCGAGCGCCTCGATCAACGGGATGCCCTTGGCGACGTGGCCGTGCCCCTTGCCCTTGCCGATGTCGTGCAGCAGCATGCCCAGCATCAGCAGGCCCGGGCGCTCCAGCTCGCTCACCACCTGCGCATTGCCCTCGGAGTCCGGCGACTGGCCCGGGGCGAGCGCCTCCAGGTTCTGCACCGCGATCAGCGAGTGCTGGTCGGCGGTGAACTTGTGGTAGACGTCATACTGCACGAGGCAGGTCAGCGCGCCCCACTCGGGCATGTAGCGGCCGAGCACGCCGAGCTCGTGCATCTCCCGGAGCGTCTGCGCGGTCCGCCCCCAGCTCCGGCAGATCCCGAGGAAGAGGTCGCGCACCTCCGCCGAGGCCCGGAAGGCGTCGTCGATCAGGTCGAGCGAGTCCTCGATGGCCCGCTCCACCTCCACGCCCAGCTCGAAGCCGAGATGGTGGCTGTGCCAGAAGACCTTGATCAGGCGTACCGGATCCTCCCGGAACGCCCGCCCGTCGGGCTGGGCCAGGTGGAGCTGCTCGTCGAGCACGATGAGGCCGTCGGCGAGCGCCTCCTGGCGCGCGCGGCGCTGAACCGAGGCGCGGCGCGAGAGGGTCTCCCGGCAGCGGGCGATCAGCCGCCGCGACACGCGGTGGATCACGCGGGCGTGGAGGTAGTAGTCGCGCATGAACTTCTCGACCGGCAGCGACAGCTCGTCGCCCGCGTAGCCGAAGTTCTTGGCGATCTGCGGCTGGATGTCGCGCGAGAGCACGTCGTTCTTGTGCCCGGAGAGGAAGTGCAGCTCGTTCCGCACCCGCCACAGGAAGGTGAGGGCCTCGTCGGTCGTCTTCTGCTCGCGCTCGTTGATCAGCCGCTTGTCGGCCAGCTCCCGCAGGGTCCGGGTGCCGAACTTGGTGGAGGCCAGCCACATCGCGGTGTGGATGTCGCGCAGCCCGCCCGCCGATTCCTTGACGTTGGGCTCGCCCATGTAGGGGGAGCCGCCGAACTTGCGATAGCGCTGATCGCGCTCGGTCAGGGTGGTCTCGAGGAACTGGCCGAAGTCCTTCTGGTAGACGTTCTCGGCCAGGACTTTCCGGAAGCGGTTGAACAGGCGGCGGTCGCCCACCAGGAAGCGCGCCTGCTGCATCGAGGTGCGGCTCGGAAAGTCGGTGCGCGCCATCGCGAGGCAGTCGGGCAGGCTGCGCACCGCGTGGCCGACCTGCAGGCCCAGGTCCCAGAGGGCGTAGAGCAGGCCCTGGGTCACCCGCTGCACGTAGGGCCTCATCTCGCCGTCGTAGATCAGCATGAGGTCGAGATCGGAGAGAGGATGCAGCTCTCCGCGGCCGTAGCCGCCCAGCGCCACCAGCACCAGCGGGCTCGGCGTCAGACCCTCGCGCTTGGCGTCGTCCACCGCCAGGCGGTAGAGGGTGCCCAGGAAGATGTCCATGAAGCCGGCATAGGCGGCAACCGACTGCTGGCCGGAGGCGCCGCCGAGATGGGCCGCGCGGAGGAAATCCACGTTGGAGGTGAGGTGCTGGCGCAGCACCTCGAGCCTCAGCCGTCGCCGACGCTCCGCGCGCTCGGCCACGCTGCCGTCGAATCCCCTCTCCGCCTGTGCCTCGACGCGGCGAACCTGTCGAAGCAGTTCCGCAGACATGGCGAAACGGTAGCGTGGAGCGGGAAGAAAGTCAAACTTGGCGCGAACTTGTATCGCAGTGACTATCGTAGTTACAATGGGCGCCCTATGCGACGGCTCTGGCGTGATGCGCTCGATCGCGTGGCCCCGTACGACGCCGGCAAATCCCTCGAGGCGCTGGCGCGAGAGCTCGGGCTGGACAGCATCCTGCGTCTGTCCGCGAACGAGAACGCCCTCGGTCCGTCACCGCGGGTGATCGAGGCGATCCGGCGAGAGGCCCCGCGCGCCCATCTCTACCCGGATGGCGGCGCCACGGAGGTGCGGGAGGCGCTCGGCAAGCGCCTCGGCGCGGCGCCCGAGTCCATCATGCTCGGCAACGGCGCCGACGAGCTCCTGTCGATGCTGGCGCGCGCGTCGCTCGACCCCGGCGACGAGGTGGTGATCCCACACCCGGCCTTCGAGCCCTACGGCACCGAGGCGACCCTCTCGGGCGCCACCGTCGTGCAGAGCCCGCTGAAGGGCTACGAGCAGGATCTCGACGACATGCTCGCCCGCGTCACGCCGCGGACGAAATGCGTGATCGTCTGCACCCCGCACAATCCGGCCGCCACCATCGTGCGGCGCCGGCCGCTCGAGCGCTTCCTGGATGCCCTCGGCGGAGACCCGCCGCTCGTGATCCTCGACGAGGCCTACATCGACTTCTGCGACGACGACGACACCGCGGACGGCGTGGTGCTCCAGCGGCGGTATCCCACCCTGATCTCGCTCCGGACCTTCTCCAAGATCGCGGGCTTGGCGGGGCTGCGCGTGGGCTACGCCATCGCGCGGCCAGAGCACATCGAACGGTTGAACCGGGTGCGCGCGCCTTACAACGTCAACCGGCTCGCCCAGGTGGCGGCGGCAGCCGCGCTGGGCGACCCCGAGCACCTCGAGCGGACGCGGCGCGTGGTCCTGGAGGAACGGCCCCGGCTGCAGGCCGCGCTGACCGAGCGCGGCGCGCCGTCTCCCCCCTCGCAGGCGAACTTCGTGCTGGCCAGGGTTGGCGACGACGCGGGGGCGCTGCGGGCCGCGCTGCTCCAGGCGGGCATCCTGGTGCGCGACGGCGCCAGCGTGGGCTTCCCCGGGCACCTCCGGATCGCGGTGGGGACGGCGGAGCAGAACCGGCGGCTGCTCGAGGTATGGGACAAGACGATCGGCAGGTCGGCCGGTCGGGGCTAGCGCGGGTCGGGGGCGCCCCGCGTTGGCCGGCGGAGCTGGCGCTCGAGCTGGGTGATGCGCTGCTTGGCGACGGTGGCCTCGGTGCGAAGCTTCTCGGCCTCGACGTAGACCTTCTTGAGCTCGGCGGCCAGCCGGTCGGCGCGCTCCCGGTTCTCGACCCACTTCCCCCAGAGCGTCACGCTCAGTCCCACCAGCAGGAGGCAGGCGGCGATCAGCATCCAGGGCCGCCGGGGCTTGATGCGCCGGGCGACCCGTGCCGTCGTCGTCGGGGTTCCGGGGAGGGCCATCCCATCGGGCCTCATGCCGGGAAGCCTACCACCCCGTTTCGAGGAAGCAAAAGGTTTGCGCTATGATCGATCGATCACCGATTGTCCCTGCGAGGAGATCAACGATGAAGAAGGCCCTCCTCAGCCCGGTCCTGCTGCTCCTGCTGGCGGGCGCCCTGACCGGCTGTGCCCGCTTCTACTGGTCCAAGGCGGGCGCCTCGCCCGAGCAATTCTCGCAGGACAACCAGGCGTGCGTGCAGCAAACGGTCGCCGCGCTGCCTCGCGGCAGCGCCTCCGTCGACGCCGCCCGGGACTACTATCGCGCCTGCCTGAACAGCCGAGGCTATGTGCGCGACAAGCAGTACGAGCCGCCGCCGCCCGGCTTCTACCGCGGCATCGAGAGGAACGAGGAGTTCAACGCGGCGGCGCAGGTCGCGGCGATGCAGGCACCGCGGCAGAGCTTCGAGCAGCAGCTCGCCCAGCTCGACGACCTGAAGGCGCGCGGGCGGATCACCGAGGCGGAGTACGCCACGATGCGCAAGCGCCTGGTGGATGGCGTGACGCCGGGCGCCCTCACACCCCCGCCCCCGCCGCCCCCGCCGCCACCACCGGGGCCGCGGCGCCCCTCCCTGGCCGGCCGCTGGAACGGGAGTGACCGGTCCGTCCTCGACATCAGGGGCACCGGGTCGCAGCTCGAATGGGACTGGGAGCTGGTGACCGATCGCACGACCGCGCGGGCGTCCGGCACCGGCTCCGCCAACGGCGCGCAGGTCTCGCTCATCGGTCGCTCGAGCGGACAGAGCAGCTCGATCTACCCCGTCTCGCTCTCCCTGACCTGGGAGGGGGCCGTGCTCCGCGGAACCTATACCAGCCCGAGCAACCTGCCCCGCAACGTCCAGTTCAAGCGCGCCGGCCCGTGAGCGGATCGACCGGGCTGCTTCCCCGCTTCTTCGAGAGCGTCACCCGGCAGGCCTTCGGTGACCTGGCGATCGACGATGCGCCCGCCCTGCGGTATCTCACCGAGCTGCTGACCCGCTTCGTCCGCACCGAAGCGCTGCGCACGCTCCGCGAGCTGCCCGGCCGGCGCCTCGACACGGTCGCGGACTCGCTGCTGGCGATCCAGCACGTGTGGGACTGGCAAGCGCCCGGCTTCAACCCGGGCACGGAGCGCGTGCTGCGGCGGCAGATCGGCGACTACACGCTCTTCATGACGGGAGTCTTCCGCGACTACGTGGACGGCCTCGCGGTCACCGGCTACTACGAGCACGAAGGGCGCCTCGCCTATCGCTTCGTGGCGGAGGTGGCGCGCGCGGGCGCCGAGGCCGACGCCTCCCTCTATCGCCGCCTCGCCGATCGCTTCGAGATGTACGCGGGCGCGCTCACCTACGCGCGCAAGGTCTACTTCCGGGCGAATGCGGTGCCCGCGGAGGCCTGGCCCGCCGATCCCTTCTTCCGCGCGCTCCTCGCCGAATGACCACGCGCGCCCCGCATGACGAGGCGGCGGCCTGCCTGGCCGCCCTCGAGGCCGCGCTCGCCGGCGGTGACCCGCCCGCGCTGGCCCGCGTGAGCCCGTCCGTGCTCGACGATGCCCTGCGCGCGCTGGTGAAGGGGCATGGCGCCGGCGCGCTGCCACTGCTCGAGCGCCTCGACGCCGCGGCCCCCGACAAGGACCACCGGCGCGCGGTCCGGCGCGCCCTCTACCGGCTCGATCAGTCGGGGCTCCGCCCACCGCGCCCGGCCGCCACGGCGCCCGCGCGGCCGGTGGTGACCCGGGCGGCCGAGCACCCGGTGCGCGCCTGGCTCTCCGGCATCGACGGCAGCGGCTCCCGCGCCGCGTGGATCCTATTCGAGGGCGGCCTGGGCGGCGGTCTGCGGCTCTGCTCGCTGATCCTGAACGACGAGGCGGGCATCATGGACGCCGCGGGCGGGCCCATCGCCCGCAAGCGGCTCGAGGCGGAGCTACGCGGCCTGCGCGAGAGCCAGAAGCTGCCGTGGGTGGAAGTGGACGGCGCCCGCGCCTGCGCCCTGGTCGCCGACGCCCTCGCGCTGCACGAGCGCCTCGGCACCGTGCCACCCCCCGAGTTCGCCAGATGGCGGCGCCTGTTTGCCGCCGCCGGGGTGCAGTCACGGGCTGACCTGCGGCCGAAGCTTGGTGAGGCGCAGCCGAAGGCGAGCCGAACGGATACAGAAGAGAAGCTTCCGGTGGACATGCCCACCCCGGCCGCAGCGACCGAATCTCTCCTCGACCGCTCCTCCGAGCCTCCTCGACCTCCCCGAGCTCATGGGCTGGTTCATCGACCCCGCGCGCGTGCAGCACGAGGCGCTCGCGCTGCTCCAGGTGCGCGAGAGCCGTCTCGTCGTCTCCGATCAGGTCAAGGCCCAGCGCGAAGCCTCCATCGTGGACGGCGTCGTCGAGGCGCAGCTCCCTGATGCGGCGCGGCGGCGCTGGGCGTCTCGGCTGCGCGAGATGGCGGAGATCTTCCGGATGACCAGACGCCTCGAGCCGGCCGCGATGGCCGAGCAGACCGCGGCCGCGCTCGCGGATGCCACGCGGTCCGCGATCGCCATCCCGTTCGCGCGGGCTCTCGCCGCGCGCGGCATCGAGATGGCCTCCGAGGTCGCGCTGGGCCGCACCCGCCTGGACGACGTCAGTCGCGCGCCGGCCCGCCGCACGCGCTCATGATCCCCGGCCTGCGGGTCGGCCACGTCACCGACGCGGTCGGGCTCACCGGCTGCACCGTGATCCTGAGCGACGCGCCCGCGGTCGGGGGGGTGGAGATCCGCGGCTGGGCCGCCGGCGTGCACGGCCTCGAGTTCCTCGACCCGCGCCATCTCGTCCCGACCCTCGACGGCGTCGTCCTGGCCGGCGGCAGCGCCTTCGGCCTCGAGGCGATCTGGGGCGTGATGCGCTACCTCGAGGAGCGGGGCGTCGGCTTCCCCACGAGCCAGACCGTGGTGCCGCACGTGGCCGGCGCCATCCTCTACGACCTGGGCCTGGGCGATTCCACCGCGCGCCCCGATCGCGCGATGGGCCATCGCGCCGCCGCCGCCGCGCAGCCGGGGCCCGTCGCCGAGGGCAACGTGGGCGCGGGCACCGGCGCCAGCGTGGGCAAGCTCCACGGCATCGCGCGCGCCACCAAGGGCGGGCTCGGGTGCGCGGTCCTGGAGCGCGACGGCGTGCACCTCGGCGCGTTGATGGCGGTCAACGCGGTGGGCGACGTGCGCGATCCCGAGACCGGTCGGCTCATCGCGGGAGCCCGCGACGCCGCCGGCGGCCGCCGGCTGATCGACACCGGCGCGGCCCTCGCCGCGGGCGCCCGGCCGCCCGCGTTCCGCCCGACCAATACCACGATCGGCCTGGTGGCGACGACGGCGGCCCTCGACAAGGCGGGCGCCGCGCGTCTGGCCGGCCTGGCGATGGATGGCTTCACCCTCGCGCTCTCGCCACCGCATCTCGGCACCGACGGCGACGCGCTCTTCTGCCTCTCGGTGGGTACCGCGCGCGCCGACGTGGACGTCCTCGGCCGCGAGGCCGCGGCCCTGGTGGCGCGCGCGATCGCGCGCGCGGTGCGCGCGGCGACCGCGGCCGGCGGCCTCCCCGCCGCCCGCGACCTCGAGTAAGAACCCTCTCCCCTCTGGGGAGAGGGGCAGGGTGAGGGGTTCGAAGGCGAGGGGTTCGAGGGCGAGGGGCCCTACGCCTCGAAGGTGAAGGTGGAGCCGACCGAGGTCACCACCGTCTCGGACGGAAGGCGGTGGAGCAGGGTGGCCATGGACTCGAGCCCGGTGCAGTGCTGCGGCACCACCCAGTCCACCTCGAGCGCCCGGAAGGCGTCCACCACCCGCGTGACCCGCTCCTCCTTGAGGCCGCTCAGGTGGAAGCCGCCGATCACCGCGTGGACCTTGGAGACGCCCGCGATGCGCGCGGCATTGCGGCAGATGCCGACGATCCCGCGGTGGGAGCACGACGTCACCACCACGAGGCCCCGGCCCTTCACGTGCGCGATCAGGGTCTGCTCGCCCAGGAAATCGTCCGGCCCGATCGCTCCGTCACGCTCGACCTGGAGATTGGCCGGAATCGGCTCGAACGCCTCCGCCTCGTGCATCTCCCCGCTCAGCAGCGCGCCCTCGGCGAGCAGGGTCGGCGTCCGCACCGTCTCCACCCCGACGTCGTAGCGCTCGATCTCCTCGCGGTAGAGGCGGCCCATGCTGACGCGGTCGGCCCCGCGCTGGTTCCAGCGCGGGAGGAAGTGATCCGCGCCCCCGTGGAACGTCAGCGGCTTCTTCATGGCGGGGCGATAGGTCCGCAGGAAACCGAGCAGCCCGCCGAAGTGATCCCAGTGGCCGTGGCTCAGCGCGAGGACGTCGACGGCGGCAGGATCGAGGCCCAGCACCCGGAAGTTGTGGGTGATCGCGGCCTCGGAAGGGCCGAAGTCGAAGGCGATCCGCGTCGTCTCGCGCCCCCGCGTGATCTCGACGAGGTGGGCAAGGCCGTGCTCCGCGCGCAGGTCCACCATCTGCCGAGCCACGAAGGCGCTGTGCCGGCGGGCGACCTTCTCGTCCTGTCGGAGCGCGTCGATGTAGTTGTCGACCACCGTGGTGACGCGAACGCGGTCGACCGGGATGAGAGGGGTCATCAGTCCACCCGGCTCTCGTCGCGGTACATCACCTTGTGCCGCGTGGTCTTCACCCATTCGTCGATCTCTCCGTCGGTCATGAGATTGGCGGGATCGAAGCGGTCCCAGCTCGCGATCTGGTCGAGGCGCTTCTTCCAGCGCTTGTAGGACGGCTTGAGCGGCGGGCCGAAGCACATGACGTCGATGATGCCGAGCTCGTCGGGCACGCCGAGCAGCGGCTTCACCTGCTTCTGGATGTCCTCCTGGCCGATCGCGGTGATCCACCACACCGCGTAGCCGAGCGCGGCGGCGGCCAGGTGGGCGGACATGGTGGCGGCGGCCACCGACTGGAGCAGGATACGCTCCGCGTTCTGATGATAGAGCCGGTCCAGGTCCGAGCCGTCGTTGAGCACCGGGAACGCGCGCACGAACCGGAAGTCGGCCGCGATGACGATGAGCCCCGGCGCGGTCTTCACCCCGTTGTAGTTCGGGGTGGGAAACCCCATGCGCAGCTTCGCGCGGTGCTGCTGCTCGTCCACGAAGCACCGGCCGATCGCGGCCTTGGCCGCCTCGTCCGTGACCACGACGAAGTGCCAGGGCTGGGCGTTGGCGCCCGATGGGGCGTGCCGCGCCGCCTCGAGGATCATCTCGACGTGCGCCCGGGGGATGTCGGCGGGCGCGAAGGCGCGGTTGGTCATGCGCGAGCGGACGACCTCCATCAGGGACTCGTAGCGGGGCGTCATTCGTCCACTTCCTCGAGCCAGAGTCCGAGAGCGCGGATGGCGGGCTCGTCGTTGAGATGGAAGAGGCAGGCGGGAGCCTGGCCCGAGCGGTTGCGATGCGTGGTCCGCTGCCACGGCGGCACCACGAAGACGTCGCCGGCCTGCCAGTCGAGCGTCCGGTCCCCGACCTGGCTCTCGCCCTGTCCCTCGATCACGTGGACCACCTCGCTCGCGGTGCGGCGCTCCGCGCTGGTCTCCTCGCCGGGCCGCAGCCAGCGCACCTCGGAGCCCATCGTCTTGAGGGGGTACTCGCCGGTGCGCGGGTTCACGTGGCGCAGCACCACCGACGCGCGCCGGGGCGCGGTGGCGGCCATCGCCGCGAGCGCGGCGCGCGCGGTGCGCCACGGCCAGCGCACCTGCGGGTAGCCGGTCTCCTCGTAGCGCGACTGGCGTGGCACGAGGCCGGCCGCGGTGAGCTCGTCCTGGGAGGAATCGGTCTCGGTCGCGGGCGCGGCCGCCGGCTTCATCGCCGAAGCCCAGTTCGCCTCCACACTACGGACGAGCGGAATATCGAGCCCGTCCAGCCAGATCACCGGCTCGCGGCCCTCGTGGCCGTGGTCGTGCCAGCGCATCGGCGGGGTGATGATGAAGTCGCCCGGCTCCATCGCGCACTTCACGCCGTCCACCGTGGTGTAGGCCCCGTCGCCCTCGACGATCAGGCGGAGCGCGGCCGCGGTGTGATGGTGGCTGGGCGCCGCCTCGCCGGGCAGGATGATCTGCAGGCCCGCGTAGAGCGTGGCGGTCGCCGAGAAGTTGCCGGGCAGCCCGGGATTGCACAGCACCAGCACCCGTCGCTCGGCCTGCTCGATCGGCACCAGGCGCGCGGCCTCCAGCAGCGGCGCCCGCAGCTCGCTCCACCGCCAGCGGTGCGGCACCACCCGGGTCTGCCGCTCGGGCGGCAGCAGCGCGTGGAGCGCGGTCCACAGCGGCGCGAGCGAGAGCGCCTCGAGCCGATCGGAGTACGCGGCGGGGAGCTGCGCGTCGCGGGTCGAGAGCGCGCGCGGGCTCACGATGCGGTCGCGAAGCGCGGCAGCACGTGCCGCGCCATGAGCTCCATCGACCGCAGCACCTGCTTGTGGGGCAGACCGCCGAAGTTGCCGATGGCGAGGAGATGCGTGAACCCGGCCGCTTCGTAGCGCCGGGCGACCCGGACGATCTCCTCGGGATCGCCGAACGCCACCACGTCCTGGTCGACGAGGGTCTCGAACGGCCGCTGCACCGCGTAGAGTCGCGTGCGCACGTAGCGCTCCATGCACTCGCGCGCCTCCGCCCGGGCCTGCGCGGTGCTCTCCGCGCAGTGCAGGTGGAGACCGAACGGCACGGTGGCGGCCGAGGGGCGGCCCCCCGCCTGGACGAACGCGGCCCGGTAGTCGGCCACCCCTTCGGCCATCTGGGCCAGGGTCTCCGCGCTCGCGTAGGGGATCAGCATGACCGGGAACCCGCGAGCCCCGATGCGGGGCGCGCTGTCGGCGCGAAGGGTGGCCACCCAGATGGGCGGCCGCGGCCGCTGCACCGGCCGCACGTTGAGCTGCACGTCACGGACCCGATGGTAGCGGCCCTCGTACGAGAAGCGCTCGCCGGTCCACGCGCGGAGCAGCACCTCGAGCGCCTCCTCGAAGCGCGCGCGCTTCTCCTCCGGGTCGAGGTTGAAGCCCGCGTACTCGTGCGTGAGGTAGCCCGAGCCCACCCCGAGGTCGAGGCGGCCGCCCGAGAGCACGTCGACCATCGCGTAGTCCTCGGCGGTGCGCAGCGGGTTGTCGAACGGCAGCACGACCACCCCCGACCCGAGGCGGATCCGGCGCGTCCGCACCGCGGCCGCGGCCAGCCACACCGGCGGGCGCGGAACCCCGCCGTACTCGTGGAAGTGGTGCTCGGCCACCCAGAACGAGTCGAAGCCGAGCGCGTCGGCGGCCTCGGCCTGCTCGAGCAGCTCGCCGTAGAAGTCGGCCGTCGTGCGCCCGAGCTCTTGCGGGTAGTGGTCCACCACCGAGAAGAACCCGAACCGCAGCATGTCAGGGCGCGTCGGAGCGCGGGCGCAGCTCGTCCCGGGCCTCGGCCAGTCCCTCGGCGAGCGCGCGCACGTCGGCCAGGCGCTCCGGCCGGTGGGTGAAGCGCGGGTCCGTGGTGTAGGCGCTCCAGCTCTTCATGTAGTCGGGCTCCGAGAGCCCGAGGGCGTACTCCGAGATCTGGGCCGGGTTCGTGAAGTCGGCCATGATGCCGACCTCGTTGTGCCGGGCGGGACGCTGGCCGTCCATGAACGCCGCGAGCGCGGACGGCTGGGGGCCGTGGGGCAGCCCGACGGGATGGACGGTGACCATCCCCTCCCGGATCACCCCGCCCCGGCTGAAGAAGTCGCCCCAGTGGTAGCCGATGGTCTCGCAGTAGTCCAGGTTGCGATGGAAGAAGGGCAGCCACATCCCCTCCTTCTCGACCGAGCGCACCGTGAAGACGCACAGGTAGCAGCCGGGGAGCTTGAAGATGGTGTGGCCCGACGGCGGCACGTGCGAGCGATCCGCGGTGAGCGGCCGCACGTCCTCCACCGCGAAGCGGTACGGCAGGTAGTCGCCGCGCCAGCCCACCACGTCGAAGGGATGCGTCGGGTGCACCCGCCGCGTGTAGACCGAGCCGACCTTGGAGACGATCTCGAAACGCCCCGCCTCGTTGCGGGTATCGAGCGAGCGCGGGAAGCGGTAGTCGCTCCGGCTGTGGGTGATGAACTGCCCGGTGGTGGCCGCCTCCGACTTCTCGGGATCGCCCGCGAAGCTCTCGTAGACCCAGTAGTACTGGGACCCGGGCGCCAGCTCGAACCGGTGGGGAATGCCCTTGGGCACGATGAGGAAGTCGCCGCGGCCGTAGGCGATGGGCCCGAAGAGGGTCTCGAGCGTGCCGCCGCCCTCGTGGATGAAGAACACGAGAGTGGCCGAGTGGTGCTCGAAGAAGTAGTCCATGGGGGCGGCGGGCGCGGTCACGTTCATGGCCACGGTGGCATTGGCCACCAGGCGCGCCATGCCCCGATAGACGTCGCGGGGCTCCCGCGGCCGCGCGACCCCGAGGGCGTGGTGCGCGCCGCCCACCGGGCGTAGGGGCGATTCCCAGGCCGGCGCCCATCCTTCGAGCGCGCGGGACTCCCCCGGCAGCCAGTTGTTCGGCGGGTAGAGGTGATACGTGTGGCTGACCTGGCCCGCGAAGCCGCCGCGCCCGTGCTCCTGCTCGTGGACGTGGCGGAGCAGCGGGCCCACGTGCGGGGCCCGCGGGACGATCCCCACTTCCGGCAAGCCGCTGAAGTATTCGAACTTGTCCATGCGTTTCGGCTCTCCGTCGCTGGGCGTGTGCCGAAGCCACCGTGACTTCCCTACTTGTATCCGCTCGGCTCGCCTTCGGCTGCGCCTCGCCGAGCTACTGCCGCATTCTACCGCTTCCGACTTGGGTGGTGTATATGAGCCAGGTGCGCGTGGAGTTCGTGCTGACCGCGGTGGTGGGCCTGGGCGCCCTGTCCATCGACATGTTCCTGCCCTCGCTGCCCACCATCGCCGCGGTGTTCGGCGCCGAGGCCGCGGTCGCGCAGCTCACGGTGACCCTGTTCCTGATGGCCTTCGCGGCCTCCCAGCTCGTCTACGGCCCGCTCTCCGACCGCTTCGGCCGCCGCTGGGTGCTGATCGGCGGCCTCGGCCTCTACGCGGTGGCCGGCCTCGCGTGCGCGCTCGCCCCCACCATCGGCGTGCTGATCGGGGCGCGCGTGCTCCAGGCCCTGGGCGGCGGCACCGGACCCGTGGTAGCGCGCGCGGTGATCCGCGACCTCTACGACCGCGAGCGGGCCGCACGGGTGTTCTCCTACATGAGCATGTTCCAGTCGCTCAACCCGATGCTGGCGCCGATCCTGGGCGGCTACGTGCACGAGGCCTTCGGCTGGCGCGCGATCTTCTTCGTGCTGGCGGGCGCGGGGGCGTTCCTGGTGGCGCTGATGATCGTGGGCGTGCCCGAGACCAATGTCCGCCAGGATCCGACCGCGCTCCAGCCGGGGCAGATGGGCCGCAACGTGGCGGAGCTGCTCACCGACCGGAGCTACGTGGCCTACGTGCTCGTGAACGCGCTGATGTTCGGCGGTCAGTTCGCCTTCATCTCCGGCTCGTCCTTCGTGCTGATCGGTGTGCTCGGGGTCTCGCCGAGCCAGTTCGGGCTCTGCTTCGGCTCGGTCGCGGTCGGCATCATGACCGGCACCTTCCTCTCCGGCCGGTTCGGCGCGCAGCTCGGGCTCGACCGCACGATCCTCTCCGGCACCATCCTGGGCGCCGCGGGCGGGCTGCTGCTGGCCGCGCTGGCCTGGAGCGGGGTGCTGACGGTGGCCGCGGTGATCGCTCCGATGTTCGTGTTCGCGATCGGGCTCGGCCTCGCCTTGCCGAACGGCATGGCCGGCGCGGTCGGCCCGTTCCCGCGCATGGCCGGCCTCGCGGCCGCGGTGGCCGGCTTCCTCCAGATGACGGGCTCGGCGCTCTACAGCGTCGCGGTCGGCCACTTCTGGGACGGCACCGCGCGTCCGATGACCACCGCCATCGCGGTGGCCGGCGTCACCGCGCTCGTCTGCTTCTGGCGCCTTCGCTGGAGGCACCGGCCCGGCGTGCTAGCATGAGCGGCATGGCCGCGCGGCGCGCGAAGATCATCCGCTTCCCGACGCCTCCCCCGAAGCCGCCCGCGCCCGGTCGCGATGCCGCGGAGCTGGTGGAGGCACGGCGCTGCCGCGATCAGACGGAAGCCCTCGTGGTCCGCGGGCTGCTCGAGAGCGAAGGGATCACGGTGGTGCCGCGGAGCCGGCTCGCGCCCTCGGTCTATCCCTTCAGCGTGGGCCACCAGGCCGAGGTGCTGCTGCTGGTCGCCGCCGCGGATCTGCCGCGGGCGCTCGCCGTGCTCGCGCGGGCGTAGGGCGGCCCTCTCACCTTCGACCACCCCTCACCCTGCCCTCTCCCCTGAGGGGAGAGGGTTGTGAGGTGGACTACCGATAAAACTTGTCGGGGTCGGGGTCCTGCTTGCTGTTGAAGGCCCGGCCCATCTCCTTGGCTTCCTCGGTGTGGTAGTAGTTCGCGACCAGGTGGTCGATCGACACGCGCGAGAGGCCGGCCACCCCGTTGTGGCGGGCGTGGAAGGCGGCCTTCAGCGCGGCGAGCGCCTGGGGCCCGCGCTTCTTCAGCTCCTCGCACATCGCCTCGGTGCGCGCGCGCAGCTCCGCGTGCGGCGCCACGTCGTTGACCAGTCCCATCGCCTGCGCTTCCTTCGCGCTGTACTTGCGGTTGAGGTACCAGATCTCCTTCGCGCGCTTGCGCCCCACCGAGTCCTCGAGGTACCAGGTGCCGAACCCCGCGTCGTAGGAGCCCATCGCCGGTCCCACCTGCCGGAAGGTCGCCTGCTCGCTCGCCACCGTGAGATCGCACATGTTGGCGAGCACGTTGCCGCCGCCCACCGAGAACCCGTTGACCATCGCGATGACCGGCACCGGCATCATGTCGATGAGGGTGTAGAGATCCACCACCGGCGGCACGTTGTGGTAGTGCAGCAGGCCGTCGTTGGGCTCCTTCTCGCCTCCGATGCAGAAGAAGCGGTCGCCCGCGCCGGTGATCACCACCACCCGCACCCCCGCGTCGTTGCGCGCCTCGTTGAGCGCCTGCGTCATCTCGAGCACGGTCTGCCGCCGGAAGGTGTTGCCCTTGTCGGGCCGGTTGATCGTGAGCCACGCCACCTGATTCTTGACCTCGAAGAGGATGTCCGAGTAGGCCATGAGGCGACTCCTTCGTGTGTGGTGATCAGCGGGGGAGCTCGGGGATCGGGAGGTGGAAGAGCCGGTGCGCGTTCTCGGTGACGGTCCGGCCGAGCGCCTCGGACGAGACGCCGCGCAGATCGGCCACGTGGGCGGCGGTGATCGCCACCCACGCGGGCTCGTTGCGCTGCCCGCGATGGGGATGGGGCGGCAGGAACGGGCAGTCGGTCTCCACCACCAGGCGGTCGGCGGGCACGAAGCGGGCGACCTCCGGCAGCGCGCGCGCGTTCTTGTAGGTCACCGGCCCCGCGAGCGAGATCATCAGGCCCAGGTCGAGGCAGCGCTTGGCCACGTCCACGTCGGCCGAGAAGCAGTGCATGACGCCGCCGACCTCGTGGACGCGCTCCGCCGCGAGAATCGCGAGCGCCTCCGGGTGCGCGTCGCGGCAGTGGACGACGACCGGCTTGCCGAGCCGGCGCGCCATGTCGAGCTGCCGGCGCAGCGCCGTCTCCTGCGCCGCTCGGGGCGAGAGGTTGCGGAAGAAGTCGAGCCCCATCTCCCCCAGCGCCACCACCCGGGCCGACCCGCGGGCCAGCCGCTCCATCGCCTCGTAGTCCGCCTCGGTCGCCTCGCCCGCGTCGTGGGGATGAATGCCCACGGTGGCCCAGACCGTCGGGCACGCGCTCGGCCAGCGCCACCGCGGCGGGGTTGGTCTCGCGATCGGTGCCGATGGTCACCATCCCGGTCACCCCGGCGGCCCGCGCGCGCTCCAGCACCGCGTCGAGGTCCGCCAGCAGCTCGGGAAAATGCAGATGCGCGTGCGTGTCGAAGAGCGGCATCAGGCTCGCTCCGGCTCCGCCTTCACCTTCATGATCCGAGGGCCTTCCATGTCCAGCACGGTCCAGCGATGGCCGGCCGCGTGGAGCGTCGCGCCCGACCGCGGCACCACGCCGAGCCGGTGCAGGATGAAGCCGGCGACCGTCTGGTAGTCGGGCGAGTCGTCGAGCGGCAGCCCGACCTGCTCGCGGAGATCCCGGATCGTCGCCGTGCCGTCGATGATATAGGAGCCGTCGGGCAGCCGGGTGACCGATTCGAGCCGCGGGCTGTCGCCCTCGTCGCGGATCTCTCCCACGATCTCTTCCAGCAGGTCCTCGGTGGTGACGAGCCCGACCACCTGTCCGTACTCGTCCACCACCAGGGCCAGGTGGAGCCGGCGCCGCTGAAACATCCGCAGCACGTCGCTGACCTGGGTCACCTCCGGCACGAAGATCGGCGCGTGAAGGAGCTGCTCGAGCACCGGGGTCGTGCCCTCGGCGGCGCAGCGCAGCAGATCCTTGATCACCACCACCCCCACCGTCTGCTCCAGGCTCCCGCGATGCACCGGCAGCCGGGTGTGGCCCAGCTCGGCCGCCCGCTTCAGAACCTCGTCCGGCGGCGTCGAGATGTCGAGGGCCCGGATGTTCGGCCGCGGCGACATGACGTGGCGGACCGCGGTGTCGGTGAACTGGAACACGCGGTGGACGAGGTCGCTCTCGTGGGCCTCGAACACGCCCTGAGACGCGCCCTCGCGGACGAGATACTTCACCTCCTCCTCGGAGACCAGCGGGGCCGGCGGGGTGTCGCGGTGCCCGATCACGATCAGGACGATCCGGGTGGACCACGTGAGGACCCGGCTCGGCGCGTCGAGCACACGCACCAGCCAGGCGATGGGCCGCGCCACGTGAGCGGCCCAGGACTCGGGATTGCGCAGGGCCAGCGCCTTCGGCGTGAGCTCGCCCAGGACGAGGGAGAAGAAGCTGATGAGCAGGATCACGATCCCGAGGGCCACCGGCCCGCTCCACCGGGTCGCCCCGGGCAAGTTCAGGCCGGCGAGCCACGGCTGGAGCGCGTCCACCGCCGCCGCTCCGCCGACCGCGGAGGCCAGGGTCCCCACCAGGGTGATGGCGATCTGGATGGTGGCCAGAAACCGCTCGGGCTCGCGCTTGAGCGCGGCCGCCACCGCGGCGCCCGAGAGTCCCTTGTCGCGCAGCTCGGCCAGGCGGCCCGGGCGGGCCGAGATCAGCGCGATCTCCGAGCCGGCGAAGAATCCGTTCGCCATGATGGACACGCCGATCAGGACCATCTCGATCCATATACTGTCCATGACGCCCTCTCAGGGGGTGACGGTGAAGCGCAGGCGGCCGATGAGCTGGCCGGACGCCGTCAGCACATCCACCCGATACGCGCCCGCGACGGGCGCCTTGAGATCCGTGAAGCGCGAATACGTGCGGAATCCCTCGCGCCGGCCACCCAGCACCGGGGTCGGCAGGACCACGCGGGCGAGCTGCCGCCGGTCCCGCCACCAGACGTGGGTGATGCGCTGCCGCACCCCGGCCGGGGCGTAGACCGCGGTGTAGGCGGCCAGCTCGCCCCACTCGCGCACGGTCGCCGCGGCCACCAGTCCGCCCACGACCGGCTCCACCGGCTCGAGGTCGGCCACGCCGCGCGCGGCCACCGTGCGGGCCAGGAAGAGCGGCGCGGGCGGCACGAGCCCCCGCGCGAACCAGACCAGCACCAGCGCGACCGCCGCCGCGGCCAGCGCCATGGCGTGGGCGCGCAGCCAGCCCGAGACCCCTTCGCGCCGGAAGGCGGGCGCGAGCGCGAGCGCGGCGATCACCGCGCTGGCCTGCAGCGCCAGGATGGGCTGGAGGCCGACCAGGGGCAGCGCGACGTTGAGCGCAGCGAAGATGGAGAAGCCCATCAGCGCGTGGCCGAGCCAGCGCCGGGGGGCCACCACCCGTCGGTAAACCGGGTCGATCGCGGTGACGAGCGCGCCGGTCGCGACGAGCGCGGGGAACACCACGTTCCGCGAGTCGAGCGTGGCCGCCGCGTAGTAGGCGGGCAGCACGAAGAGCAGCAGGTTGTGATAGAGCGTCTGGATCGTGTAGTCGGCGGCGGAGAGCACGAGCCCGCGCCCGCCGCTCGGTGAGCGGCCTGCGGAGCTCGGTGATCACGACGAAGAGCAGCCACAGGAGCAGCAGGTAGCCCGACGATCCAGCCCACGTGCGGCAGGCCGCGGCGGAAGACGAACAGGGTGGCCAGGCCCAGGGCCAGCGAGAAGATCGAGATGGGCCAGCCGCCGAGCCAGCCGACCAGCGGCAGGCGCGGCGCGAGCGCGGGACCCCGGTCGGTCACGTCCGGGCGGGCTCGACCGGCGCCGGAATCTCCTGCTTCCGCCAGTAGAAGAGGAAGAGCGCGATCGTGAAGAGGGACTGCGCCACCGCGAGGATGCAGTCGAAGAGCACCCGCGCCACGAAGTGGTTGGCGCCGGGCACGGTCCGGAAGGCCTGACCGCCCGCGATCGCGACGCCGAAGATCAGCACGAAGAGCGCGGTGGCGGTCCAGAGAATGCTCCAGCGCTGGCCCGCGGTGAGCTCGGCCGCCTGCCGCCAGACGGTGAACACGGAAGCCCCGCCGAGCACCACCGCCGAATCCACGAGCGCGAAGCGCACCAGGAGCGCGAGGATCAGCACGGTCAATCCGATGAGCCCCAGGCTCCCCACGATCCGGACCGCGGGCCCGGCCTGGTAGATGGCCAGCCAGCCGAGCGAGGGCAACAGCAGCACCCAGATCACGACGAAGCGCACGAGCATGAGGCGGGGCCACGCGCTGAAGCCCTCCGCGAGGGCCTGCCAGTAGGTGACCGGCACCCCGTGCTTGATACGGGCGAGCGCGGACAGCAGCGCGCTCACCACGAAGGGATCGAGCACCACCTGCGCGGTGAGGACTATGCGTAGCGCTCGGCCGGTCGAGTCCTCGCCCGGGTCGAAGAACTCCAGATAGTTCAGCAGGAGGTGGGTGGGCAGCCACACCGTCAGCGAGATCAGGGTGAAGAGGTGCAGGTGTCGGGCGAGGAGGCGGAACGTCTCCCCGAGCACGGCGCGCACTACTTGACCTTGGCGCCGGAGGGGAGGTCCCTGTCGAGCGTGAGCAGCGACAGCGTGCCGCCGTGCTCGGCGGCGAGCACCATCCCGTTGGACTCCACGCCCATGAGGGTGGCCGGCTGCAGGTTGGCCACGATCACCACCTTCCGTCCGACCAGATCGCCGGGCTCGTAGTGCTCCGCCACTCCCGCCACCAGCGTGCGGGTCTCCTCGCCCACCCGTATCGAGAGCTTGAGGAGCTTCTTGGACTTCGGCACCCTCTCGGCCGCGAGCACCTCGGCCACGCGCAGGTCCACCTTCTGGAAATCGGTGATCGGGATCTTCTGGCGTCCGCCTCACCCGGGCCCCCCTCACCCGGCCCTCTCCCCTGGGCGGAGAGGGTGGACGATTCCTTCGGTTGGGGCGACTTGGTGTCGATGCGGGGGAAGAGGCCGGAGATCTTGGTCACGCGCGGCACCGCGGTCAGGCGCCCGACGACAGCGGCCTCGAGCGTGGGCCCGCCCTGACCGACCGCGTCCCGGATCTTGCGGGCCGCGTCCGGCAGGAAGGGGTCGAGCACGATGCCCAGGAAGCCGAGCGAGTCGGCGAGCGTGCACAGCACCCGCTCGAGCCGCGGGCGCTGCGCGGGATCCTTGGCCAGCGCCCACGGCGCGCTCGCGTCCACGTAGCGGTTCACGCCGGCCGATGAAGGTCCAGATCGCGCCGAGCGCTTTCTGGAACGCGAATTCCCGCATGGCCTCCTCGACCGCGGCCCGCGCCTCCGCCGCGGCGGTGGCGATCTCTCGATCGGCGAGCCTCGACCGGCCCGGTCACCTGCGCCAGGGGTCCGGCGGCCGCGATCAACGTGGTCGCGCGGCTCGCCAGGTTGCCGAGGTCGTTGGCCAGGTCCGCGTTGAGGCGATCCACGAAGGCCTCCTCGCTGAAGCTGGCGTCGAGGCCGAAGTCCATCTCGCGCAGCAGGAAGTAGCGGAAGGCGTCGTGGCCGTACTTGTCGGTGAGCTGGAAGGCCTCGACCACGTTGCCGAGGGACTTGGACATCTTGCTCCCGCCGACTGACCAGTAGCCGTGGACGTTGAGCCGGCGGTAGAGCGGCATCCCCGCCGCCTTCAGCATGGTCGGCCAGTAGACGCCGTGCGGCTTCAGGATGTCCTTGCCGATCAGGTGCTCGACGTGCGCCCAGAGCCCGCGCGTCTTCTCGTTGCGCGGGTCCGAGACCGCGGAGTACGTAGTTGATCAGCGCGTCGAACCAGACGTAGGTCACGTACTGGTCGTCGAAGGGCAGCGGGATGCCCCACTCGAGCCGCGAGCTCGGCCGGCTGATCGACAGATCCTGGAGCGGCTCGCGCAGGAAGCCGAGCACCTCGTTCCGGTACCGCTCGGGCTGGATGAAGCCCGGGTTCGTCCTCGAGGTGCTTGATCAGCCAGTCCTGGTACTTCGACATCCGGAAGAAGTAGTTCTTCTCCTTGACGAAGGTGAGCGCGGTCTGGTGATCGGGGCACTTGCCGTCCACGATCTCCTTCTCGGTGTAGAAGCGCTCGCAGCCGTAGCAGTACAGCCGCCGTACTCGCCGAAGTAGATCTCGCCCGCGTCGTGAGGCGCTGGAGGATCTCCTGCACCACCTTCTGGTGCCGCGGCTCGGTGGTGCGGATGAAGTCGTCGTTGGTGATGCCCAGGCGCCGCCACGTCTCGCGGAAGGCCCCCGCGATCTCGTCGGCGTAGGCCTGCGGGGAGACGCCGGCCTTGGCCGCCGCCTGCGCGATCTTGTCGCCGTGCTCGTCGGTGCCGGTGAGGAGATAGACGCGGTCGCCGGCCAGGCGGCGGTAGCGGCACATCGCGTCGGCCATGATGGTGGTGCACGCGTGCCCGAGATGCGGGCGCGCGTTGACGTAGTAGATCGGCGTCGTGAGGTAGAAGGTGCGGTCATGCGCCGGGTCGCCCGGCCGTCAGGCCGGCTTGATGTGGTCGCGCCCTTCCCAGGTGAGCTGGTCGAGCGGGACTTCCGCCTCGGTGCCGTCCGGGAAGCCGACGACCACCGACTGCTTCAGGACCCGGAGCGACCGCACCTTGCCGGTCATGCAGCCGCCCCCGCCGCAGTCCGCCGGAGCAGGCGGTGTTCACCCGCGGCAGCCGCGAGCGCAGCTCCTCGTAGGTCGAGAACTCGTAGAGGAGGCAGCACTTGAGCCGCCCGCAGTTGCCGAGGAGCCGGCTGTCGGTCAGCGGCATGTCCTGCGCCTTGGCCATCTTCACCGAGATCGGATCGAACTTGCGCAGGTGCGACGAGCAGCAGAGCTGGCGGCCGCACGGGCCGATGCCGTCGAGGAGCTTGGTGGTGTCGCGCGCCCCGATCTGGCGCATCTCGATCCGGGCGTGGAACTCGCGGGCGAGGTCGCGCACGAGGTCGCGGAAGTCCACCCGCTCCTCCGAGTTGAAGAAGACGGTGACGCGGCGGCGCGAGGCCTCGATCTCCACGTCGACGATCTTCATGGCGAGCGAGCGCGCGCGCGCCATCCGCTGGCACGTCTCCACCCCACGCACCTCGCGCGCCCGGCGGTCGCGCCACTCGTTCGCTTCCGCGGTGGTGGCGCGCCGGACGACCCGGCGGTAGACACGATCGCGCTTGAACGAGGGCAGCGGACGCTTGGGGCGCCGCACCTCGCCCACCGCGATGCCGCCTCCCAGGTCCACCAGCACCAGATCGCCCACGTGGAGATCGCCGTCGGTGGTCAGATGGTCCTCGGCGAAGAGGGGCTCGCGCAGCCGCACCCCGATCAGGTACTGGGGCGTCTCCTCGGCCACCGAGGCGGCGGTCGCGGCGGGCTCGATCGGCTCGGTCATGTCAGGCGGCCTTTCCGGTGAGTCGGCCCAGCAGCACTTCCACGCTCAGCCGGGGCGAGACGCTCCCCTGCAGCGCGAACCACGCCTCGCGGCAATCGCGGAGCGCGGCGAGGACCTCCTCGAGCGGGCGCGCGCCTCCCGCCTTCAGGGCGGCCTCGCCGAAGACGGCCAGGCTCGGGGACGCGCCGACCAGCCCGCAGAGCAGATCGCGGTGCCAGAGCCAGCACGCCTGGACGAAGGCCTCCGCGGCCGGCCGGTCGCGGCCGACCTGATCGCCCAGGCGCAGGATGGCCTCGACCCCCTGCGCGCGCGCCTCGGCCAGGACCCGCAGGCTGCGGGCATGCGCCTCGCCGCGAACGTCGGGGAGGAGCGCGGGCGCGCCCTCCACGAGCCGGGGGCGGAAGCGCACCACCTGACAGCGGGAGAGCACGGTGGCGGGGAGCGCGCGGATCTGCGAGAGCACGAGAATGATCACGGTCCGCGCGGGCGGCTCCTCGAGCGTCTTGAGCAGCGCCTGCGGGGTCGAGGCCGTCATCTTCTCGGCCTCGTCCACGATGAAGACCTTCCAGGCGGCCTCGGCCGGCTTGAGCGAGGCCCGGCGCTCCAGCTCCCGGATCGCCTCGATGCGAAGGGCCGGCGTGCCCTTGGGATTGCTCGGCGGCGGGGTCGGCCCGAGCAGGTGCACGTCGGGATGGCTGCCGCGCTCGACGCGGACGGCGCCCGATCCGCCCTGCGGCGCGACGAGGGCGGCCGCGAAGGCCAGCGCGGTGGCCCGGCGACCCGAGCCCTCCGGGCCGACGAAGGCGTAGGCGTGGGCCACCCGCTCCGAGGCGATCGCGCGGCGCAGCAGCGTGACCGCCTCGTCCTGATCGCGGATCGCGTCAAGCGCCACGGACGCCTCCCCGCCGCGCCAGCAGGTCGTCCACCGCGCGGACGACGTCGGCGTGCAGCGCGTCCGGCTCGCGATCGGCGTCCAGCACCACCACGCGATTCTTGTCCGCGCGCGCGATCTCCAGGTAGCCCTCGCGCACGCGGCGGTGGAAGGCGGTGTCCATCTTCTCGAAGGTGTCCAGCGCGCGTCCCCGGATGCGCCGCATGCCCGCGATCGGGTCGAGGTCCAGCACCAGGGTGAGGTCGGGCAGCACGCCACCCGTCGCGAGCATGTTCAGCTCCCTGATGGTCTGGACGTCCATGCCCTGGCCGTACCCCTGGTACGCCACCGTCGCGTCCGCGTAACGGTCGGAGATCACCACCGCGCCCCGCGCGAGCGCCGGTGCGATGACCCGCGTGACGTGCTCCTGCCGGGCGGCCATGAACAGGAAGGTCTGGGTGAGGGGCGTCGGCGTGGGGCCGGGAGCCTCGAACAGCGCCCGCACCCGCAGGCCCAGCGGTGTGCCGTCGGGCTCGCTGGTGCGCACGACCTGGAGGCCACGCTCTGATAAATGCTGCTCGAGCCGGACGCATTGTGTAGATTTGCCGGATCCCTCGACGCCCTCGACCGTGATCAGCACCGCAGGCATGGGCGTACTCTAACACAGTGATTTGGTGGGGCGCCGATCGCCACCGGGGCGCTACCTCAGGGTAATTCCTTCCACAGTTCGCGCCGCATCCTTCTTAACGCGCAGCAGCGAAACGAGAGAGAACCGCTCGGGAACAGCCCTTTCGTTCGGGATACCGCCCATGCGTGCCGTGGCCCAGCTCTTGCTGATGGTTCGGAACACCCGAGGCGGAGAGCGGGTTGAACAGGTGCGGAGTCCTCGTCCACACACCGGTTCTGGGCGAGGATTCAACCCGCCTCCGCTGTTGGGTCCAGACGTCGGGTAAGGAGGAGCGACATCAATGGATAGCCTGGCGCTTCAAAGTCCGGGGATGCGTGGTCGTGGGCTCGGCTGGCGAGCCGAGAGATGCGTCGACCCGCAGATCTGCGAGATACACCTCTGCGTCGCGGACCACCAGGGCCTTTACTGGCACCCGGCCGACCCGCTCGCCTTCGCCCGCTGGCGCATCCGCGCCGACCTGAAGGCCATGCCGGCCCACGTGGCGGTCCGCGTGAGCAACGGACGGGAGACGATCCGGCGCGGCATGATGCTGAGCGTTCTCGGGGTGGGCGGCACCGCCGCGGTGCTGGGCGGCATGTGGTGGGGTCGTCAGAGGCGCTTCTCCATGAAGACGCTGAGCGGGTCCGGGACGTAGTCGCCGAAGGCCTCCCGCTCCACGTAGCCCGCGGAGCGGTAGAGCCCGAGCGCCTCCGGCTGGTAGATGCCGGTCTCGAGGCGCACCGACACGAGCCCTTCCCGGCGCGCCTCCTCTTCGATCTGATCGAGGAGGCGCCGCCCCACCTTGAGCCCTCGGGCCTCCGGGGCCACGAACATCCGCTTCAGCTCACCCCATCCCGCCGGATCGAGCCGCAGCCCCGCGCAGCCCAGGGCCTGTCCGTCCCGCCGGACGACGAAGAAGCGCACGCTCGGCGCCGCGAGCCCCTCCACGTCCAGGAAGTGATTGCTCTCGGGCGGGTAGAGCCCGCTCTGGTAGACGTCGAGCGCCTCGATCAGGCGCAGGACGTCGGCCTGGCGAGGCGACTCGACCCCGACCGTGATCTCGCTCACCGCCGCACCCGCCGCTCCGCCCGGCGCGCCACCGCCCAGTAGCGAAGACCCGGCGGCGTCAGCGGGAGGCTCCCGCGCGTCACGGCGGCCAGCACGCCAAGCGCCCGCGCCCGGCCGTCACTCCACCGGAACCCGTAGGCCTCGCGGATCGAGGGGGGCAGGAGGCCGACGGCCGGCAGCGCGGCCAGCCAGAGCGCGGGCCGGAGAATCGCCGGAGCGGGCGGCCTGATGATCTCGAGCGAGAGGCGCCGGGCGGTGTCGGTCACCTCGATCGAGCCGCCCGCCAGCATCCCGTCCAGATACTCGCGGAGCGCGCGCTCCGTCCGCGGGAGCCGGCCCGGCGGGATGCCGAGCGCCGGCTCGATGCCGGCGGCCTCCGCGCAGTACCGATCGCCTTCCTCGCTCGTCACCGGTCCCACGAAGAGGCGGTAGGTCAGCAGGAATGACTCGACCAGGGTGGCGTGCACCCAGGTGAGCGAGCTCGGGATCGTGCGCGCTGTACGCCTCCGGCCCCTCGAGCCGGTCGTGCACGCGGTCGTGGATGGCATTGATCCGCGCGGCCGAGGCCGCGGCCTCCGCCTCCGAGCCAAAGGTCAGCGCGAGCATCGCGGTCAGCGTGCGCCGCAGCCGCCGGAGCCGCCCCCACCGGTCGCTGGCGAACCCGCTGTGCTCGGCCACCCCGCGCGCCACTTTCGGGTGGGCGATCTGCAGCAGGATGGCCCGGCCCCAGCCGGCCAGCAGCACCCGCTCCCGGTGGATCCGCCAGGCCATCCGGTCCGGGACGATAGCCTCTGCAGCGACCGACCGATTCATGCGAGCATTATGCGCGTGGCCTGGAAACTTCGGGAGCCCGCCGCTCGTTGTGTGGGTGTCACCCTCGACCCTCGAAAGGAGAGCGCCATGCGTCGAATCACTCCCCTGCTGATCGCGGCCCTGCTGCTGATCGGCCTGGGCGTCGCCGTCCTCGGCTCGGCCGGCCCGGCCGCGGCCCTGGAAGTTGGCCAGAAAGCGCCCGATTTCACCCTGCCGGGCCCGGGGAACAAGCCGGTCAAGCTGTCCGAGCTGACCGCCAAGGGCCCCGTCGTCGTCTTCACGTTCATCCAGGCGTTCACCAATACCTGAACCAAGGAGCTCCTCGGTTTCGAGGAGACCTTGCCCCAGTTCACCGCCGCCGGCGCCCAGGTCGTGGGCATCAGCGCCGATCACGCGGCCACGCTGGACGCCTTCACCAAGCAGAACAAGATCAGCTATCCCCTCCTGTCCGACTTCCGCCGCACGATGCTGCCCGGCTACGACGCGCTGGTCACCGACGAGAAGAGCCCGATCTTCCGCTACGCCAAGCGCGCGTACTACGTGATCGACAAGAACGGCGTGGTCCGGTTCATGAAGATCCAGGACAATGCGCTCGACCTGCTCGATCCGGCCGAGGTGCTGAAGGCGCTCAAGGACTCGGGCGCGTGAGCGCGCGCCCGCTCGCCGCGGTCACCCTGATCGCGGCCGCGCTCTGGGCCGGGGCCGCGGCGGCGCAACCCGCCGCCGCGCCGCCGGCCTGGGAAAAGATGGGCGTCCAGGCCTACGAGTCGCCCCGCCCCGCGCCCGCCTTTGCCCTGCCCGCGCTCGACGGCCGCACCGTGAAGCTCGAAGACCAGAAGGGCAAGGCGCTGCTGCTGTTCTTCTGGGCCACCTGGTGAACGACCTGCCGGGAGGAGTTACCTTCCGTCAATCGGCTCTACGAGGAATTCAAGGGACAGGGGCTCGACGTCTTCCTGATCACCTTTCGCGAGAGCGCGGACATCGTGAAGCGCACGGTGACCGCCCGCGGCTACACCGCGCCGGTGCTTCTCGACGCCTCGGGTGACCTCACCGGGCGGGCATACGGCGTCTTTGGACCGCCCACCGCCTACCTGGTCGACCGCGAGGGGCGTCTGGTCGGCCGGATCGTCGGCGGCCGCGACTGGAAGAGCGAGGCCGCGCGCGACGTCATCCGCGGACTGGTTGATCGAAAGGGGCCTTGAAGGCCCCGAACGAGGCCTACCCTAGCGCGCGCGTCTAGCCGCGGCCTGCGGCCAATGGGGGTGGGCCCGCCTGATCCCGGGGGTAGCCCGCCATCGCGACGAGCGCGCCGACCAGGTCGCCGAGGCCGGCTCGTGCGGCCGGGTCGGTGAGCTGGCCGTCCTGGAAGTGGCCCGACTCGAGGTAGACGCTGGTCGGCGCCACCAGCGCCCCGAACCAGGCCAGCACCGCGCGGAGCTGCCAGTCCACCCCCAGGTAGTGATGCAGCGTCGCTCCCATCGCCACGATCCCGACCGGCTTGGCCCGCAGCGCCTCCACCGGGGTGAGATCGAGCAGGTTCTTGAGCGCGCCGGTGAACGAGGCGCGGTAGACCGGGCTCGCGAGCAGCACGGCGTCGGCCTCGGCGATCGCGCCGACGACGCGCGCAGTATCGTCGGGATAGCGGTCGAGCGGGCGGCCGTCCGCGAAGGAGACGCGGTGCGCGCCGAGGCTCAGGACGGTGGCGGAGATATCGCGCCGATCACCTCCGTGGTCCGCCGCGCGGTCGGCCGCGAAGCGCACCGCCGCGTCGAGGCGCCCCGGCGGCGTCACCGCGCCCACGACGGCCAGGAGCCGCGTCACCGCGCGAGCGCCGCCGCGCGATCCCGCTCGCGGCGGGCGACCTCGGTCTTCACCAGGGGGATGAGCTCGCGGCCGTACTCGATCGCGTCGTTCAGCGGATCGAAGCCGCGGATCAGCAGCGTGGTCACGCCGAGATCGTGGTAATCGAGCAGCGCCTCGGCCACCTGCTCGGGCGTGCCCACCAGCGCGGTGGTGTTGCCCTGGCCGCCGACGGCCGCCGCGATCGGCGTCCAGAGCCGCTTGTCGTGCACGTCGGCCTGCTGCGCGAAGTCCACCAGCCGGCGGGCGCCGATCGCCTCGGGCTGGGGGACGGCGCGCTGGCCCTGCTTGGTCCGCACCTGCTCCAGGATCGTGTGCGCCTTGACCCAGGCCTGCGCCTCGGTGGGCGCGATGATCGGCCGTAGCGAGACGCTGAACCGCGGCGCGCCCGGCTCCCGGCCGGCCTCGGCCGCCGCCGCGCGCACGGTCGCGATGCGGTCACGGATCGCGGCGAGCGGCTCACCCCAGAGCATGTAGACGTCGCAGTGCCGGACGCCGATGCGGTGCGCGGCCTCCGAGGCGCCGCCGAAGTAGAGCGGCACGTGGGGCTGCTGCACCGGCTTGACGTCCGAGTAGGCGGCGGTGAGACGGTAGAACTCCCCCGCGTGGTCGAAGGGCCGTGCCTCCGTCCACACGCGCCGCATGACCCCGAGGTACTCGTCGGTGCGGCGGTAGCGCGTGTCGTGGTCCACGAAATCGCCATCGCGCGCCTGGTCGGCGTCGCTGCCGCCGGTGATGATGTGGAGCGCGAGCCGGCCGGCCGAGAGCTGATCGAGGGTGGCCGCCTTCCGCGCGGCCAGCGTGGGCGTGACGAAGCCCGGGCGGTGGGCGAGCAGATAGCCGAGCCGCTCGGTGTGGGCTGCGGCGTACGCGGACACCAGGAAGCCGTCGGCGGAGGTGGACGTGTAGCCCACCAGCACCTTGTCGAAGCCGGCGCGCTCGTGGGCTCGGGAGAACTCCCGGACCCACGCCATGTCGATCTCGCCGCCGATCACGTGCACCGCGGCGCCGTCGGCCCCTTCGGGCCGCACTCCGATCATGCCGATGAACTCGATGGCCATCACGCCCTCCTGATCAGTCCCGGCCGGAGACGCGAGGCGTCCGCGGCGATATGGTCGGCGAGATGGGCAGCGTCGTCCCCGACCCCGCACAGCACCGATGACTTGAGCTTGTGGAGCCACGGCAGCCCGAGGAAGTAGAGCCCCGCGCAGCCGGTCACGCCGCGCCGATGCACCGGCTCGCCTCGCTCGTCGAAGACGGGCGCGTCGATCCACCCGAAGTCGCGCCGGAACCCGGTGGCCCAGACCACCGACGTGATGCCGGAAGCGGCCAGATCGAGCTCGCGGACCGGCGCCGACGACGCGCCGTGGGACGGCGGACTCGGCGGCGGCGCCGTCGCCGCGAGGCCGGACCGCGCGACGTAGGCATCCACGGCGCGCGTGAACACGCCGACGCTTTCGTCGCCCGCGGCCAGGAGCGCGTCCAGGTCATCGGCCAGGTGGAGTCGCGAGCCGGTGACATCGCGCAGATGCCCGAGCAGCGTGACACCGGCCACCTCATAGTCGCGGAGGTCGATCTCGTGGCCGCCGCCGACCCCGGTGACGAGCGGGTTCGGCCGCTCGCGCGCGTCGGTGCGCTCGTCGAGCGTCTGGTCCAGCGCGCCGATCCGCTCCATCCACCAGAACATGTCGTGGCCGCGGTAGCGGCGCGGGTAGCGCCGGTGGCGGCCCACCGAGAAGTACACGGTCCGGCCCGCCGCGAGCAGGTCCTCCACGATCTGGCAGCCGGAGGCGCCGGAGCCCACCACCAGCACCGACCCGGCCGGGAGCTGTGCCGGATTGCGATAGCCGCTCGCGTGCACCTGGACCACCGCGGGCGGGAGGGCGTGCCGAAGCGCCGGCAGGATCGGCTCCTGATAGGGACCGGTGGCGACGACGACGTTGGCGGCGTCGAGGGCGCCGTCCGTGGTCTCGAGCCGGAAGCCGCCGTCCGTCGGGCGGACGCGATCCACCCGCACCCCGGTCCGCACGGGCGCGACGACGAGCTCGCAGTAGCGCTCGATGAACGCGATCACCTCGTCGCGCGTCGCAAAGCCGTCCGGGTCGTTGCCGCGATACTCCTGCCCGGGCAGACGCAGGCTCCAGTTGGGGAACTGGAACATCAGTGAGTCCCAGCGCTCGCTCCGCCAGCGCTCGGCCACCCGTCCCCGCTCGAGGACGAGATGCGGGCGCCCGAGCCGGCCCAGGTGATAGCTGAGCGCGAGCCCGGCGTGCCCGCCGCCCACGATCACCGTCTCGGACGAGGCCGTCATGACGCGACAAGGCTACGGAGGTGTGACGGCCTAGTCAATCGGTCAGCGGCGCGGGGCCAGCGGGTCCTCCACGTGGAGATAGGGCGTCCACTTGAGTCCGATACGTGAGAGATCGGCGGCGAGCACGTCCTCGCCATCCGGTCGCACCCCGCGCTCGATCCACGCGACGAGATCGTCGAACGCCTGCCGCCGCGTCTCCCCGTCGACGCCACAGTGACTCGGGGCCCGTACCACGCGCTGCACGAGGAGGTGGTCCGTCCCCGCCAGCATGGTGCGGCGCTTGTACGACTGCTCGAGGCTCAGCGGGACCCATGCATCACCGGTCTCGTGCAGGGTGAGAAGGGGCACCGTGAGCCGGCCGGTCGGCTCCGCATACACCGGGTTGGCGGTCGACGAACGGGCGTCCTTCACCGGGTGGATCCGCCTGACGCGCGCATTGAGCTCGTCTTCGGTGAGACCGAGGCCAGGATCGATCCGGTACTTGACGTGGACGGTGCTCGCCGCGCGCAGGCCCGGGTTCGGGTCGTTCTCGACGTCCTTGGGGCGGTGCATGATGTTGGCGAGGTACCGCGCCTGGAGCCCCTGGAGGCGCAGCGGCAGGTCGTTGCCGGCCCGATCGGCACCCATCAGGAACTTGACCACGCTGTCGAACTGTTGCCCGCGCGCGGTGTACGAGCCCGGCATGCCGAGCGCCCGTACGACACCTGCGAGATGCGGTCCAAACGCGAGTCGATCGGGCACATCGAGGATGGGCACACCGGAGATCAGCTCGGCCGCGGCGGTGTACGCCATCAGGTAGTCGGCGATCCCGATGCCGTCGACGAGCCCGCATTCCGAGAGACCGCCCTGGTAGAGACCCGGCCGCAGCTCCAGGGACGCGACGGTCATGTGGCCGCCCATGGACTGGCCGTAGATGATCGACCAGCGCGGCGCCCCGATCTCCTTCAGGAACAGCTCGCGGAGCGCGACGAGGTCCTCGATGAACAGGTGGGGCTGATACTCGCGCGCCCGGTAGCCGGACGCGATCCACGCATGACCTTCGCGAATGATGTGGCTCGCGATCGGCGGGATGCGCACGTCGCCTTTGCCCGGCCCTCGCTGGATCCCGTGCGCGAAGACGACGAGCCCGCCGTTCCAGTTGGCCGGCACCTCGATAAGGTAGTCCGCGCCGTCGAGCATGCCGCTGCGGCTGACCGCAGGACGCTGGGCCTCGGCGAGCGGAGGTGCGCCCGAAACGACCAGTGCCAGCGCCAGCGCGAACAGAGCGACGAGCGGGCCTGGAATCATGGCGGGTAGCATAGCGCACCGGCGTTCGGTACGAGCGACGAGCAGTCCCGCGCGTCGCTCTCACGGCTTGGACAACGCGCAGGCCGCGCAGTAGCCTCGCGGTCAGGAGGGCGGGCGATGGCGATTCGCGCGGAGTGTCCAAGGGACGGACACGACCGGTTCCCGGTTGGCCGGCGCGCCGGACTGCTGGTCCGGCGTGAAGGCGTGCTCACGGAGCTGGGCGGCAACCGACTCAACTGCTCGGACAAGGCCTGCCGCTGCGCGGACTGCCACCGGGTCCTGAGCGAGCAGGAGCGAAAGGACTGGACCGGGCCGCCCTAGCCGCTCTGGAAGCGGCGAGCGCGGCCGTCCACTGATTGACGGCTATCGCATGGTGGCCATCAAAGCGGCTGACCACTCGACGTCGCCTGAACCGGTTACTCGACGCGTACCAGTGTTTGGCGCTCACTCGATCACCTGGTCCGCCCGCTGCAGAAGCGACGGCGGGATCGTCAGGCCGAGCGCCTTGGCAGTTTTCAGGTTGATGACCAGCTCGAACTTGGTGGGCTGCTCGATGGGCAGCTCGGCGGGCTTGGCGCCCTTGAGGATCCGGTCGACATAGGTCGCAGCACGCCGACTCAAATCGGAGAGATCCACGCCGTAGGACATGAGGCCCCCCGCGTCCACGAACGTCCTGTACGGGTAGATTGCGGGGAGCCGGTTTGTCGCCGAGAAGGCAACGATCCGGCCTCGGTGATCATTGACCAAGGGATCGGCTATGACCAAGAGAGCCGGGACGCGCTCGTTCTTCATCATGGCGAATGCGTCATCGAATTCTTTCGGCTCTCGTACCGGCACGACGCGAAGCCGCAGGCCGAGCGGTCGAGCCGCGAGTTCGGTCTCCGTCAAGAGGCCAGCCGTCGGCGGATTCGCGGGATTGGCGAGCACCGCTACATGGCTGACTGTCGGGAATGCCTGTTTGAGTAGCTCCAGCTGCTTTCCGCTCATCGCCAGAGTCGAAAACAGGCTCAGCCCCGTGACGTTCCCGCCTGGCCGCGCCAAGCTGGCGACGAGCCCCGATCCCACCGGATCGCCACTTGTCACGAGGACGATCGGGATCGTGCCCGTCGCATTTCTCGCCGCCAAGGCTGCGGGCGTGTTCGATGCAACAATGACATCCACCGCAAGACGGGCCAGGTCGGCCGCAAGGGCAGGGAGGCGGTCGAACCGCCCATCCGCCCACCGGTATTCGATCAGGATGTTCCGTCCCTCGATATAACCGAGCTCGCGCAATCCTTGCCGAAAGGCTTCGACGCCCCATGTGGCGCTCGCCGCGGAGGAAGCGCTCAGATACGCGACCCTGGGCACCTTCCCCGCCGGCTGCGCCTCGGCGGCGAGCGGCGCGGCGAGGAGGCCGCCCGCGAGGGCCGCCATGAAGGCACGCCGCGGGATCTCGGGTGAGCAGAGGGTGTCGATGTGATCTTTCTTCACGGTCTGGGTGCGAGTCTACCAGCGTCGGCCGGGTGCGGAGGCGGGACATGCCCCGCGAGCTGAGGACCGCCGGTCTGGTGGCCGTCGTGCCGACCCGTCGACGGGCGCTCTCGAATGCGGGCCGGAGACAATCTGACTATACTGATGCAATGTTTCACCCCGTCGTCGAGTCGTGGTTCCGCGCCCGCTACACCGAGCCCACGCCGGTGCAGGCCGGCGCCTGGCCGCTCATCGCGGAGGGGCGGGACGTGCTGCTCACCGCTCCCACCGGCTCCGGCAAGACTCTCGCGGCATTCCTGGCCTGCCTCGACCGGCTCTTCCGCGAGGCGGTGGAGGGCCGGCTGGCAGACCGCACCGCGATCCTGTACGTGTCGCCGCTCAAGGCGCTCTCCAACGACGTGCGGCGCAACCTGGACGAGCCCCTCGCCGAGCTGGCCGTGGCGGCGCGGGCGGCGGGGCTTCCCGCGCCCGAGATCCGCACCGCGGTCCGCACCGGCGATACGCCCGCCCACGAGCGCCGGCTGATCGGGCGCCGGCCGCCGCACGTCATGGTGACCACGCCCGAGTCGCTCTTCATCCTGCTCACCGCCGAGTCGAGTCGGCGCTGGCTCGCCGACGTGCGCACCGTGATCGTGGACGAGATTCACGCGGTGGCGGGCGACAAGCGTGGCGCGCACCTGGCCCTGTCCCTCGAGCGGCTCGCGGAGCTGGTGGCCGCGCGGGGCGAGCGCCTGCAGCGGATCGGCCTCTCGGCCACCGTGCGGCCGATCCAGACCGCGGCGCGGCTCCTGGTGGGCGCGGAGCGGCCGCTGCCCGAGATCGTCAACGTGGGCCAGCGCCGCGACATGGACCTGGCCATCGAGGTGATCGGCGACGAGCTGGGAGCGGTCTGTACCAACGAGCAGTGGGAGGAGATCTACGATCGCGTCGCCGAGCTCGCCCGGGCGCACCGCTCGACGCTGGTGTTCGTCAACACGCGGCGTCTGGTCGAGCGGGTGACGCGCCATCTGGCCGAGCGCCTCGGCGCCGAGCGGGTGGCCGCGCACCACAGCAGCCTGAGCCGGCAGCGGCGCTTCGACGCCGAGCAGCGGCTCAAGGCGGGCGAGCTCTCGCTGGTGGTGGCGACCGCGTCGCTCGAGCTCGGCATCGACGTGGGCACGGTCGATCTCACCTGCCTGATCGGCTCCCCTCGCTCGATCGCCACCGCGCTCCAGCGTGTCGGCCGCTCGGGCCACGCCCTGATCGCCACGCCCAAGGGGCGCCTCTTCCCCCTCACCCGCGACCAGCTCGTGGAGTGCGCGGCCCTGGTGCGCGCGGCCCGACGCGGCGAGATCGACCGGCTCAGCCTGCGCCACGCGCCGCTCGACGTCCTCGCCCAGCAGATCGTGGCGATCTGCGCGTGCGAGGAGCAGGACGAGGACCGGCTCTTCGACCTCTGTCGCCGTGCCGCGCCCTACGCGACGCTCGCCCGCGAGGACTTCGACGAGGTCGTGGACATGCTGGCCGAGGGTATCGCCACGCGGCGGGGCCGCTTCGCGGCGCGCCTGCATCGCGACGGGGTGGCGCGCCGGCTCAAGGCGCGGCGCGGCGCGCGGCTGGCCGCGCTCACCTCGGGGGGCGCGATCCCGGACAACGCGAGCTACGAGGTCGTGCTGGAGCCCGACGAGACCACGATCGGCTCGCTCGACGAGGACTTCGCGATCGAGTCGATGGCGGGCGACGTCATCCTGCTCGGCAACAGCTCCTGGCGCATCCGCCGGATCGAGAGCGGCCGCGTGCGCGTCGAGGACGCGGGCGGGGCGCCCTCGACCATTCCGTTCTGGCTCGGCGAGGGGCCGGCGCGCACCCTCGAGCTGTCGGCCGAGCTCTCCGCGGTGCGGCAGGGCGTGGCCGATCGCCTGCACGACCCCGAGAGCGCGGCGGCCTGGCTCGAGCGCGAGACCGGCCTCGACCGGCGCGGCGCCCTGCTCGCCCGCGACTACATCGCCGCCGCCAAGGCCGCGCTCGGCGCGGTGCCCACCCGCGAGACGGTGGTGGTGGAGCGGTTCTTCGACGAAGCCGGCGGCATGCAGCTCGTGGTCCACGCGCCTTTCGGCGGCCGGATCAACCGCGCGTGGGGCATGGCGCTCCGCAAGCGGCTCTGCCACAGCTTCAACTTCGAGCTGCAGGCCGCCGCCACCGACGACGGCGTCCTGCTCTCGCTCGGGCCGCAGCACAGCTTCCCGCTCGAGGCGGTGTTCGAGATGCTGCACCCGGGCGGGATCGAGGAGCTGCTGATCCAGGCCGCGCTGCAGGCGCCGATGTTCAACACGCGCTGGCGCTGGAACGCCAACCGCTCGCTCGCCCTGCTGCGCTGGCAGAACGGGCGCAAGGTGCCGCCGTATCTGCAGCGCATGCGGGCGGAGGATCTCCTCGTCGCGGTCTTCCCCGAGCAGCTCGCCTGCCAGGACAACGCGGCGCCGGGGCCCATCGAGGTGCCGGATCACCCGCTCGTGCGGGAGACGCTGCGCGACTGCCTGACCGAGGCGATGGACATCGAGGGCCTGCGCGCCACGCTCACCGCGCTGCACGCCGGGCAGATCCGGCGCGTGACCCGCGAGACGCCCGAGCCGTCGGTCTTCGCGCACGAGATCCTGAACGCCAATCCCTACGCCTTCCTCGACGACGCGCCGCTCGAGGAGCGCCGCGCGCGTGCGGTCACGCTCCGCCGCGGCCTGCCCGCCTCCGTGGCCGACGACGTCGGCCGGCTCGACCCCGCCGCGATCACCGCGGTGGTGGACGAGGCCTGGCCCGATCTCCGCAACGCCGACGAGCTGCACGATCTGCTGCTCGACCTGGGCGCGCTGCCCGAGCGCGAGGGCGGCAGCGCGTGGACCGGCTATCTGGACGAGCTGATCGCGGCCGGTCGTGCGGCCCGGCTCCCCCACGGCGACCACGTCTTCTGGGTGCCGGCCGAGCGGCGGTCCCTGGCCGCCACCGTCTGGCCGGAGGCTCGCTTCGAGCCCGACCTGATCGAGCCCCCGGCGCGGCGGGCCGCGGCGTGGGCCGACCGGGACGGCGCGCTGGTCGAGCTCGTGCGGGCGCGGCTCGGGCTGGTCGGCCCCACCACCACCGCGGCGCTCGCGACCGCGCTCGACGTCACCCCCGGTGAGGTGGACGCGGCGCTGGCCGCGGTGGAGGCCGAGGGCGGCGTGCTCCGCGGGCGGTTCACACCCGAGGCGATCGCGAGCGAGCAAGTCGAGTGGTGCGAGCGACGGCTGCTGGCGCGCATCCACCGGCGTACCCTCGACGGCCTGCGCCGGCTGATCGAGCCGGTGTCGCCCGCGGTGCTCATGCGCTTCCTCCTGTCCTGGCAGCACGCGCGGCCCGCGACCCAGCAGCACGGCCGCGACGGCCTGCTGCGGGTGATCGAGCGCCTGCAAGGCTTCGAGGCCGCCGCGGGGGTGTGGGAGCGGGACCTCCTGTCGTCACGCGTGGCCGGCTACCAGCCGGGCTGGCTCGACGAGCTCTGTCTCTCCGGCGAGGTGGTGTGGGGACGGCTCGGGCTGCACGAGAGCGCGCGACATGCCGGCCGACGCCTGTCCGCGACGGTGCCGGTGGCGCTGCTGCTCCGCCGCGATCTCGCCTGGCTCCTCGCGCCGCGGCCCGCGCCGCCGGATGCCACGACCCCCGCCGGAGCGTCGCCGATCCAGCCGTCCGGGCCCGCGCGTGACGTGCTGGCGCACCTCGAGCGCACGGGCGCGTCCTTCGTGGACGACATCGCCACCGCGGTGCGGCGGCTCCGCATCGAGGTCGAGGAAGCGCTCTGCGAGCTGGTGACCGCCGGGCTCGTCACCGGCGACGGCTTCGCCGGCCTGCGCAGCCTGCTCCACGGCGAGAAGCGGCGCCGCGCGCGACCCGGCCGGCCCGTCGCGCTCCGGCCCTCGCCCGGGACCGGGCGCTGGGCCCGGCTGCTGCCCCCCGCCACCCCGGCGGCCGACGATCTCGTCGAGGCCAAGGCGAGGCAGTACGTGAAGCGCTACGGCGTGGTCTTTCGCGATCTGCTGCAGCGGGAGCCGGACGTCCCCGCCTGGCGCGATCTGCTGCGCGTCTACCGCCGGCTCGAGATGCGCGGCGATCTTCGCGGCGGCCGCATCGTGGGCGGCTTCGTGGGCGAGCAGTTCGCCGCCCCCGAGGCCCTGGAGGCGCTGCGCGCGATCCGCCGCGAGGAGCCCTCGGGCCAGACCGTCCGCGTCTCTGCCTGCGACCCCCTCAACCTGGTCGGCATCATCACCCCAGGCCCAAGGGTTCCCGCAGTGCCCGGCCACCACGTCAACTACCGCGACGGCGTCCCAATCCTGGAGGAGACCCAGCCCCGCCCACGCAGAGGAAGGGCAGCGGCGCGCAAGCGCCGCTAGCCATCAGCCACGTGGGAAGCCGGGCGGCCTTATCGCCGTCCGCCCCTCGACTAGCGGTTCAGGCCGCGGTTCTGGATACCCTGCGTGACGTCGCGGTCGAGATCGGGCCTGCGGGGCGGCTTCGGCTCGGCCTCACGCAGCATGCGATCCGTACGCTGGCGACTGAGCTCTCGCACCGCCTGCGCCGTGTCCTCCTCGACCTTCCGCGGCGGCACCGGGCGGAGGGCGGGCGTCCGCTGCTTGTACTCCAGGTCGAGCTGGCCCTGGGACTTCGTCTGGGCCGGCGCGATCCCGGCGCTCGCGAGCAGCAACAGCACGGCCAGCGGCAGCATCTTCATGGCTCCCTCCGTGCCCAAGAGCCTAGGCGCCGCCGGGCCGCCGAGTCAAATTTTTGCCGCGCTGCGTGCCTGAGTCCCGAAGACGACCCCGGATGCTCCAAGGGCGGCCGCGTGGATCTTCCCGACTCGTATGGCTTTTTGCCAAGGGTCAGAGGCCTCCGCCGTCAGCGCTTCGAGATCGTGTGCGTGCGCCTCGAACCATGCGAGGCGCTCCCGCAACCGGACCACCTCGCCGATGACCACCAGCATCGGCGGCGCAACCCGGGCCGCGCGCACGTCGGTCACCACCGCGCCGAGCGTGCTGACCCTGACGTCCTGCGCCTCGGTCGTGCCCCAGCGGATCAGCGCCACCGGCGTGTCCGGCGGGCGGCCGTGGCCGACCAGCTCCGCGGCGATGCGCGGCAGGCTCTGAGCGCCCATGAGCACGACGAGCGTGTCCACCGCGGTGGCGAGCCGGCCCCAGTCGACGTCGGCGTGATTCTTGGCCGGATCCTCGTGCCCGGTCACGACCGCGAACGACGAGGAGACCCCCCGATGCGTCACCGGGATGCCCGCGTAGGCGGGCACCGCGACAGCCGCGCTCACCCCGGGCACCACCTCGAACGGGACGCCCGCCGCCGCCAGGGCCAGGGCTTCCTCGCCGCCCCGGCCGAACACGAAGGGATCGCCGCCCTTGAGCCGGACGACCGAGCGCCCGAGGCGCGCCTGCTCGATCAGGCGGGCGTTGATCTCGCCCTGGGCGAGACAGTGGCCGCCGGCGCGCTTGCCCGCAAACAGGCGGAGCGCGGCGGCCGGCGCCTCATCGAGCAGGACCGGGTTGACGAGGCGATCGTAGACGACCACGTCGGCGGCCCGGAGAACGTCGAGCCCGCGCACGGTCATGAGCCCGGGGTCGCCGGGGCCCGCGCCGACGAGATAGACACGTCCCTCGCGCATCAGGCGCCCATCAGACCGACTCGAGATTCGTCGCCAGCCGGGCGCGCGCCTGACGATAGCGCTTGTCGGCGATCAGCCGGCGCAGGCCGCCGTCGAGCGCGCTGCGCCACCGGACCGCGCCGGGAGACACGGCCCGCCGCCGCAGATCTTCCCGCGCGTCGGCGGCCATCTCGACCAGCGTGGCGTGATCCTCGGTGAGATAGCCCTCGAGCTCTTCCCGGATCGCCCGCGCCGCCGCCGGGCTCGCCCCGCCGGTGGAGACCGCGACCACCAGCCGGCCCCGCCGGATCACCGCGGGCAGGATGAAACCGCAGCGCGCGGGCTCGTCGGCCGCGTTGACCCAGATGCCGCGCTCGCGCCCTTCCGCCGCCACCGCACCCGTCACCGCCGGATCGTCGGTGGCGACCAGCGCGAGCCCGCGCCCGGCCAGGTCTCCCGGCCGGTACGCGCGCGCGAGGTGCTCGATCCAGCCGGCGGACGCCCAGCCCGCGAGGCGCGCCGTCACGGCGGGGCTCACCACCGTGACGTGCGCGACGGCGGCCAGCAGGCCCTCGACCTTCCCCTCGGCCACCGGACCGCCTCCCACGACGAGCACGGAGCGACCCGAGAGATCGAGGAAGACCGGGTAGTACGCGCTCATGTCAGCGCCTGGCCGCCTCGGGCTGGGGCGTGAGTCGCAGGTACGGCTTGAGCGCGCGCCAGCCCCTCGGGAACTTCGCGCGGGCCTCCTCGTCGGTGACCGCGGGCACGATGATCACGTCCTCGCCCGGCTTCCAGTTCACCGGGGTCGCGACGCGGTGGCCGTCGGTGAGCTGCAGCGAGTCGATCACGCGCAGGATCTCGTCGAAGTTGCGGCCCGTAGTCTGGGGATAGGTGATGAACAGGCGGATCTTCTTCCTGGGATCGATCACGAACACGGTGCGGACGGTGTAGACCTCGTCGTGGGCGGGATGGATCATGCCGTAGAGGTTGGCCACCTTCCGATCCGGGTCCGCGACGATCGGGAAGTTCACCGCGTAGCCCTGCGTCTCCTTGATGTCGGCCACCCAGGCCTGGTGGGAATTCACCGGATCGATCGAGAGTCCGATCGCTTTGACGCCGCGCCGCTCGAACTCGGGCCGCAGGCGCGCCACGTAGCCGAGCTCGGTGGTGCACACCGGCGTGAAGTCGCGCGGGTGCGAGAAGAGGACCGCCCAGCTCTCGCCGAGCCAGTCGTGGAAGCCGATGGGGCCGGCGGTGGTCTCGGCCTGGAAATCGGGAGCGGTATCGCCCAGTCGAAGGGTCATGATCGGTCTCCTTTGTCGGTTCGGGTGAGTGATCTCAGCCCTCGAGTCCATGGGGCACGGGGCCGGGCGAGGCGTCGCGGGCCGCGGCCGGGACGGGCGCGCCGGCCAGGTAGGTCCGCAGCTCGTCGTCGGTGCGCGCGGCGCAGAACGCGCGGAAGGTCTGCCCCGGGTGCCGCTCGGCGAGGTACACGCGCAACAGGCGCTCCACCGCCTCGGGGACCGCGGGGGCCGGCACCCGGTAGCCGACCGGGCGGGCCACCGCCTGGTGCCGGCCGACCGCGCCGCCCACGCAGAAGTAGTAGGCGTCCACCAGACGCCCGTCCATCTTGATCTTCTTGCCCTCGATTCCGATGTCGGCGATCCAGTGCTGGCCGCAGCTGTTCGGGCAGCCGGTGACGTTGATGCGGACGTGCTCCTCGAAGCCGGGCAGCCGCGCCTCGAGATCCTCCACGAGCCAGCGGGCGAAGGCCTTGGTCTCGGTCAGCGCGAGCTTGCAGAACTCGCTGCCCGTGCACGCCACCGTGCCGCGCCGGAAGGGCGAGGCGTCCACCCGGAAGCCGGCGCGGTCGATCGCGCGCTCGAGCTCGGCCGCGCGCGCCCGCGGCGCGTTGACGATGATGACGTTCTGCATGGTCGTGGTCCGCAGCTCGCCGGTGCCGAAGCGCTCCGCGAGCCCGGCCAGGCCCCGCATCTCGTCCGACGTGAGCCGGCCCCGCAGGATCGGCAGGCCCGCGTAGACGAGCCCCGCCTGCTTCTGCGGATGGATGCCCACGTGATCGCGATAGGCCTCCTCGGGCCGCGTCTCGGGAATTGCCGGATCGAGGGGAAAGCCGAGCCGCGCGGTGAGCGCGTGGAGGAACCGGTCCGGGGTCCAGCCGTGATCGAGGAAGAGAAACTTGAGCCGCGCCTTCTCGCGGTTCTGGCGGAGCACGTCGCTGTCGCGGAAGATCTCGGAGACGCCCTTGACCACCGCGAGCACCTGCTCCGGACGCACGAACGCGTCGAGGCTGGGGGCGAGGTGCGGCTGGGTCGAGAGCCCGCCGCCCACCCGCAGCGAGTAGCCCACGTGGCCGGTGTAGCTGTCGCGGACCGCGGTGAGCCCCACATCGTTGATCTCGGGATAGCTGCACCAGAACCGGCAGCCGGTGATCGAGATCTTGTACTTGCGCGGCAGGTTGTAGAACTCCGGGCTGCCGTTGACCATCGCGGTCGCCGCGTGCACGAGCGGCGAGGCGTCCACGATCTCGTCGGCGTCGAGACCGGCCAGGGGGCACCCGGTGATGTTGCGCGTCACGTCGCCGCAGGTGCCGAGGCTGCTGAGCCCGCAGTCTCCAAGGGCGGAAAAAATCGCTGGCAAGTCCTCGACCCGCACCCAGTGGAGCTGCACGTTCTGGCGGACGGTGAGGTCCGCCACGCCCCGCGCGTGACGCTCGGTCAGGTCCGCGAGCACGCGGAGCTGCGCGGCCGACAGGATCCCGTTGGGGATGCGGAACGCAGCATGAAGTACGGCACCGCCTTCCCCTCGCCGCCCTTGCCGCCCACCGCGCCGACGCCATCGCCCTGGGTGTAGATGCCCCACCAGCGGAAATACGTGCCGAGCCATTCCGGGGGGATGGCCTCGAAGCCGTCCCGCGCGAAGCGGACGATCTCCGAATACGCCGCCCACGGGTTCATCTCCCGCTTGAGCCGCTCCACTCGCTGCGCCTTCGTCTCGTGTCCCGTCTCGCTCACTCTCGTCCCCCCTGAAAACACGAAAGCCGAGCGGCGGCCGCTCCTTCACGGCCCCCACTCGGCTTTGCGTCTCGGTGCTACGACGTTCGGCTGCTAGAAGGCCCTAGGCTGCGCCAGGACAACAACCCGGACAGGAACAGCGATGCGCACGTCCGCCGGCCTTCTGCATGCCGCAGATACTACATAAAGTTAATCGGCTTTGTCAAGAATTCCTAAGTATTACTTTTCCTTGGTCAAAAACGTGTCATTCCTATTCTTGGACCAGCAGGCTTCGTTCTTCTCGGTGCAGCCCGGGCGCTCCTTGCCGTACGAGATCGTGGTGATCCGGGACGCCTCGACCCCGTTGGACACGAGGAAGTTCATGGCCGCCTTGGCCCGCCGCTCGCCCAGGGCCAGGTTGTACTCGGCGGTCCCCCGCTCGTCGCAGTGCCCCTCGATCAGCACGAGCTGGTTGGGATTGGCCTTGAGATAGGCCGCGCTGGCCTGAAGGGTCTGGGCGTCATTGGGCCGGATCTCCGCCTTGTCGAAGGCGAAGAAGATCTGCTTGAGGGCCGCGTTGAGCCGGTACTCCTTCGGCGGCGCCGGCGGCGGGGGAGCGGGAGCCGGAGCCGGGGCCACGGTGGGCGGAGCCACCGGAGCCGGCGCGGGCGCGGGGGCCGGCGCGGGCGGCGTGGGCGGCGCCGCGGCGGGCGGCGGAACCGGCGGCGGCGCGGTCGCGGCGGTCATCGCCGGGCGCTTGGGGCAGCCCGCGAGGAGCAAGGTGAGCCCGATGATCGGCAACAGGGTGCTGACGGTGCGAACGTGTCGATTCATGGTGACGGTCTCCTGATTGTCGGTTGGACTACTTTTTCATGCGCTGCTCGAGTCCGCGCAGCAGCTTCTCCGCCTGGTCGATGTTGCGGCGGGCGTTGGCGTTGCTCGGGTCCATCTCGAGCACCACCCGCCATTCCGCGATGGCTTCCTTGAGCTTCTCTTCGCGATAGAAGCGCACGCCCTGCGTGTAGTGCTGCTCGACGAGGCGGGTGCGCGCCTGGCGCTGCAGGCTGGGCACGTCCTCGTAGTCGGGCTGCAGGCGCGCGAGCTGGTTCAGGCTCTGGATGGATTCCTGATACTGCCGCGCGTCGATCTGGCTCTTGGCCTGAGCGTAGAGCGCCTGCTTCTTGAGCGTCAACCCCTCGCGGTCGCCCGGCTTGCCGGACAGGAACTTGTCCACCGTCGCGATCGCATCCGGATAGTCGCTGCGCTCGAGCGCCTCGCGGGCCGCGGCCAGCAACGGATTGACCTCGGGCGTGAACTCTTCCTTGGTCGGGGGCGCGGCCGGCGCGACGGGGCCCGGAGTCGGGCCCGGACGCGGCACGTCCGGCGTGGGAATGGCCGCCACCACGGGCGCGGGCCGCCGCGCCTCGGGGTGCACGAATGGCACGCCCGGGATCTCGGGAATCTTGAGCGTGGTGCCCGGAGCCAGGCGCGGATTGGGCGGGAGCTGGTTGGTCTCCCAGATCACCTCGCCTCGCGAGCGGTCGCCGTAGTAGCGCTGGGCCAGCGCGGTCAGCGTGTCCCCCGCCCGGACGTTGTGGGTGATGAACTCCACCTCGCGCGTATCGCTCTGGAGCGCCTCGAAGGCGGCACGGTTGGATGGGTCGACCGCGAGCGCGGCCAGGAACTTGCGGCGGGCCTCCAGGTGGACGCCGCGGGCGAGCGCCTTGCGCCCCTCGTCCAGCCGCTCGGCCACCGTCTGGTCGATGCGCGCCTGCAGGGCCCGCAAGGACTCGCGGGTCCGCGCGTCGGCGGGCGCGATCGCGAGCGCGATCTTCAGCTCCTCGGCCGCGCGCCGGAGCTGACCGTCACGCTCGAGGGCCTCCGCCTGCTCCCGGTGCCGCACCGCGAGGGGGTCCCGCGCGACCGACGAGGCCGCCGCGCCGGGCTCGCTCGGCGGGGTGGAGGCTACCGACGCGCAGCCTCCGAGCGTCAGGCCGAGCGCCGCCGCGGTGAGCCAGCGCCGCGCCGCGATCACCGGAGGTTCTCCTCCTGGAAGACGTTCAGGTTCTTGACGAAGTCGTCCAGTGTCATCTCGGAGTAGATCTGGCTCCGGTGGCCGGCGAGCGGCCGCACGAAGGAGGCATTGCCCTGGCGGCGCACCGAGAAGGCCGCGATGTAGCCGTACTCCTTCACCTTGGGCAGGAGGCCCTCTTCCCAGCGCCCGTACGGATAGGCCAGGATCTGGCTCCGGCGGCCGAGGTTGCGATTGAAGAGCTCCTGCGGCTGCTCGAGCTCCGCCTGCATCCGCCGCGCGTACTGAGCTTCCGTCTCGCCCTGGGCGCGGCGCAGGTCCGCGTGCGTCTTGCTGTGGGCCTGGACATCCATGCCCGCGGCGGCCAGCTCGCGTAGCTCCGCCCAGGAGAGGGCGGCCCGTCCCGCGCCCACCCAGTCCGTATAGACAAAGAGGGTGGCGGTGAAGCCCAGCTCCTTGAGGACCGGATAAGCGTGGTCTTTGAACGCATGGTAGCCGTCGTCGAAGGTCAGCACGACGGCGCGCTGCGGGAGCTGGCGGTTGAGACGGGTGAACTCGATGAAGTCGGCGAGGCTCACCACGCGGTAGCCGTTGGTCTTCAGATACCGCATCTGCTCGCGGAAGCTCGCGACGGCCAGCACGAGCCGGCCCTTCGCCTGCTCGCCCAGGTTGTGATAGGTCAGGATCGGCACGATCTGGTAGCCGACGGGCGTCACCCCGGACGGGTTCCACGGCCGGCGTGGGATCACGACCTCCTGGCCGGGCGCGAAGGCGCGGAGCCCCGTGTAGTCCTCGATCATCCAGCTCTTGTCAGCCCCGCCCAGGTAGCGCTCGGCCAGCGTCGCCGGCGTATCGCCGGCCTGGGCGAAGGTGACGATGAAGTCCTCCGACTGGTACGCGGCGGGACGGGGCGGCGGCGCGCCGGGCGCGGCGGCGGGCGCCGGCCCGGACGTCGGGGGCGCGCTCGCGGTGGCGCACGCGGCGAGGCACAGCGCGGCGGCGCTCACCAGGAGGCTCGATCCACGCATTCGACGCTTCATCATCCCCATATCCTACGCGACCGGGGCGGGAACGCGCTCACACTACGGGAGTCAGGCCGAGCACCTCGTAGACCTCGACCTCTTCTTCCTTGCCCTTGACGCGGATGCGCCCCAGCGGGCGGGCGTCCACCAGATCGCGCACCCGCTCGTAGGTGCGATGGCTGATGAGGATCTGCCCGGGCTTGGCATTGGACTCGAGCCGGGCCGCGAGGTTCACGCTGTCGCCGATCACGGTGTACTCCATGCGGTCCTCGGTGCCGACCGTGCCCGCGACCGCCTCGCCCGCGCTGACCCCGATACCGACCGAGATGCCTTCCTTGCCGTCGCGCTTGCGGCGCTCGTTGAGACCGGTAATCCCTTCCTGCATGTCGAGCGCGGTGCGGATGGCGCGCGCGGAGTGGTCGGGATGGGCCATCGGCGCCCCGAAGACCGCCATGACCGCGTCGCCCAGGAACTTGTCGAGCGTGCCGTCGTACTTGAAGGTGGTCTCGATCATCAGGTTGTAGAAGTCGTTGAGCAGCAGCACGACCTCCTCGGGGGAGAGCCGCTCCGACAGCGGCGTGAACCCGCGGACGTCGCAGAAGAGCACGGTGACCTGGCGCCGCTCGCCGGAGAGCACCAGGTTCTCCGGGTCCTTGAGGATCTCCTCCACCACCTCGCGCGCCACGTAGCGGGTGAACGCGCGCTTGATCATCTCCTTCTCGCGGAGGCTCCGCGCCATCCGATTGAAGGAGTCGGTCAGCACGCCCAGCTCGTCGCGGGAGGCGACCGGGAGCGCGATGTTGAAGTTGCCGGCCGCGATCGCCCCGGTGGCCCGTACGAGGCGGAAGATCGGACGGAGAGCAGCGCGGCCAGACCCACCGCGCCGCCGAGGCCGGCCAGGACCATGAGCAGGGTGATCAGCAGGGCCTGGTTGCGCGCGCTCGCGAGCGCGGCGCTGATCGCCTCCTCGCTGAAGCCCAGGTAGAGCGCGCCGACCGGCACCCCGCTGTAGATCAGCGGCACCGCGAAGTCGATGATGCGGCCCTGCGGCGTCTTGTAGGTCTGGACCAGCACGGTCTTCTGGAGCGGCTCCAGCTCCTTGGGCCGGACCACCGCGGACTTCACCGCGCGCGCGTCGGAGTGGGCGAGCACGTTGCCCAGGTGATCGGAGACGATCACGTACGCCACGTCCGGATCCTTCATCGCGTCGGTCACCAGCACCCCGAGCGTCAGCTCGTCGTTGGTGAGCAGCGGGGTCTTGGCTCCGGCCGCGAAGTTCTCGGCCATCGTGAGGCCCCGCTTGGTCATCTCCGCGGTCAGGCTCTGCTGCTGCTGACGGAGGAGAAAGAGGCCGACCAGGGCGACGGCCAGGACCACGAGCGCGGTGATCAGGAGGCTCAGCTTGACCTTCAGGGGCACGCGGATCGCGATCTGCTCCGGAGCGGTGTCCCGGACGGCGGCCATGTCCGGGGCCGAGGTCGCGGTCGCGCCGACGGGGGTCGTGTCCACCCCCCGATTCTACAGCCCGTGCAGCGGGAATATCCTGTCCTGGATCTCCCCCACCTGGCGGCGCGCGTACTCCTCGGCCCAGCGGCGGGTGTCGGGGGGCAGGGCCTCGACCGGGTCGTTCAGGGACAGGATCCCCAGGCCGAGCCGCTGCATGTCCCGGTGGCTCTCGCGCGGCAGGTCGGGGGGCAGATCCACGTCGTTCATGGCCGCCCACGCCGCCGTCCAGGCCCGCGCCACGTTGGTCAGATCGTACCCGCCGCCGCCCAGCGCGACCACCCGAGGGGCCAGGGGGAGCAGGCGCTTCACCGCGCGGGTGAAGCCCTGGACGGTGAGGCTCAGATGGGTGAGCGGATCGGTCCGGTGCGAATCGATCCCGAGCTGGATGACGAGCGCGTCGGGCTTGAACGCGGTCACCAGCGGCGGAACCACCGCCTCGAAGGCCTCGTGGTACACCGTGTCGTCGGTGAGCGGCTGGAGCGGGACATTGACCGAGTACCCGAGCCCGGCGCCCTCGCCCATCTCCACCACGAAGCCGGTGCCCGGGAAGAGCCGATCGCCGCGCTCGTGCGTGGAGACGGTGAGCACGTTCGGATCGTCGTAGAACGCGAACTGCACCCCGTCACCGTGGTGCGCGTCGATGTCCACGTAGGCCACCCGCAGGCCGCGCTGGCGCAGGCGCATGATGGCCAGCACCGCGTCGTTGACGTAGCAGAAGCCGGACGCGCGGCCGGGCATGGCGTGATGCAGCCCGCCCGCGAAGTGGAAGGCCCGGGTGGCTTCCCCCTCGGCGACCAGCCGCGCCGCGAGCAGGGAGCCGCCCGCGCCGAGCTGCGCGGCCTCCCACAGCCCCGGGAAGATCGGGTTGTCGCCGGGGCCGAGCCCGTAGCTGGCCGCGTGCGGCACCCAGTCGCCCGCGCTCACCGCGCGCAGGATCTCGATGTACTCGCGCGAGTGGAAGCGGGCGATCTCGTCGAGCTCGGCGCGCTCGGGCGCCCACACCTTGGCGCGCGGCAGCGCGGTGAGGCCGTAGGCCTCCATCAGCCGCCAGGTGAGCCCGAGTCGCTCCATGCGCAGGGGATGCTCCGGCCCGTAGTCGAACTGGCGCCACTCGTCGGAGTAGATGATCGCGGTGGTGGTCATGGGCAGTCAGGATCCGTTGCGGTAGCGCGGTGGCGCTATCATTCCTGTATCCGCTCGGCTCGCCTTCGGCTTCGCCTCGCCGTGCCACTGCGCCTCGCCGAGCCACTGCCCCGCTTCCAGTCTCCGGACTTGCCGCCTGATTTCTGGACGAGGCAGAGGTCGGTGAGGACGATCCCCTTGTCGACGGCCTTCACCATGTCGTACACGGTGAGGCCGGCGACCGCCGCCGCGGTCAGCGCCTCCATCTCCACGCCGGTCTTGTCCACCGTGCGCACGCGGGCGTGCACCGTGATCGTGGAGCGGCGCGAGTCGAGCGCGAACTCCACGTCCACGCCGGTGATGCGCAGCGGGTGGCAGAGGGGGATCAGGTCGGGGGTGCGCTTGGCCGCCATGATGCCGGCGGTGCGGGCCACCCCGAGCACGTCGCCCTTCGCGAGCTGGCCGGCGCGCACCGCGGCCAGGGTGGCCGCCTTCATCTTGATGGTGACGCGGGCCACCGCCTCCCGGACGGTCTCCGACTTGGCGGAGACGTCCACCATCCGGGCTTCACCGGCAGGGTTCAGGTGGGAGAGGCCACGGAAGCCCGGCATCTCCCGGGACGGGGACATCGGTCGGGGGTGAGCCCGACTCAGGCGTGGGTCGCGGCGCGCGCGTGCCGGAGCATGGTCTCCATCCGGTCTTTTGCGATGAGCTTGAGCTTCTTCAGCTCGCTCACCCGCCACTGCTGATCGGGAGCCAGGAACCCGCGCGTGTTCAGCGCGGCCAGCTCCTCTTCGTAGCGGTGGTGCTCCTCACGGAGGGTGCGGAAGTCATGATTCTCGGCGGTGAGTCGCTCGATGAAAGCTTCCGTATCGGGCATGCGGACCTCCTTGCGAGGCGGTTGACCCTGCCCCAACCAGCGTCGTCACCCGCGTTATACTCCCCGCCTCTTCGGACTGTCAAGGCTTCGAGTGGCGCAGGAGATGAGGGGCGGTGGCCTTGAAGTGCGCGGTCACCGGGCTCCCGGGGGCGAAGCCCAGCTCCTCCACGGAGCGCTGCGTTACCAGGGCGACCAGCGGGAATCCGCAGTCAATGATCACACGAACATGCGGACCGGTCGGCACGAGCCTGTGCACCGTGCCTCCCACGCGGTTGAACTCCCGGGTCCCGCCGGGCTTGGGGACGCCCGGAAAAATCGTCACGTCTTCCGGCCGCACACAGATACGCACCTGCTCGCCCGGCTCGGCCAGCTGCGCCACCTCGATGACCTGCCCCCCGACGTCTACCAGGGCCAGGTCCCGGGTCCACTCAACGACCCGCCCGTCGAGGATGCTCTCCACGCCCACGAAGCGCGCCACGTCCTCGGAGGCGGGGGCTCGGAACACCTGGGCCGCGTCATCGAGCTGCACGAGACGGCCCCCAATGAGCACGCCCACCCGGTCGCCCAGCGTCATGGCCTCGGCGCGATCATGCGTCACCAGCACCGTCGTGGTGCGCTCCTGGCGCAGGATGCGGGCGAAGTCGTCGAGCAGGGCCTCGCGAGTGGGCTGATCCAGGGCGGAGAACGGCTCGTCGAGCAGCAGCAGCTCGGGCTCGAGCACGAGCGCGCGGGCCAGCGCGGTCCGCTGCGCCTCGCCCCCCGAGAGGGTGCGCGCCTGCCGGGACGCCAGATGCTCGATCCCGAGCCGCGCGAGCCAGGCGTCCACCCGCGGCGCCGCGCGGTCGTCGTCCACGCCGCGGAAGCGGAGGCCGAGGGCCACGTTGTCCCGCACCGTGGTGTCTGCCAGGAGCGGCTCCTGGAAGACGCTGGCCATGCGCCGCCGCACCGCAAGACCCCTGGCCGGGCTCACCCTTTCGCCCTGGAAGCGGACCACGCCCGCGGTCACCGGCTCGAGCAGGCCCATCACCCGGAGCAGCGTGGACTTGCCCGCGCCGTTGGGGCCGATCACTGCCAGGACCTGGCCCGCGTCCACCGAGAGCTCCGAGACCTCCAGCACCGTTCGGCCGGCGCGGGTGACCCGGATGCCGTGCAGCGCCACGACCGGCGGCGACGCCATCAGGACGAGGGGAGCACGTGGATCGCGCCGCGGTGCAGGGAGAACTGCCAGTGCCGATCGCGATCGATCTCGAGGATCTCGTACACGAGCCGCGGCACCTCGAGCTCGAGGTCGTAGTCCCCCTGCGCGGGGGCGCCGGGCTCGTCGAGCCGGATGAAGAGCGTCCACGAGGCGCCCAGGTCCACCTCGCGCACGACGGTGCCGACCATCAGGTTCATATGGTGGGAACCGTCCACGCCGGTCCGGTCCTTCCGGATCAGCCGGACGTACTCCGGCCGGATGAAGAACGCGAGCGGACTATCCGGCGCGGGCAGGTAGGATCGGGTCGGCGAGTTCACCGCCTCCAGGACCTGGCCTCGCCAGCGGAACTGGATACGATCGCTCGTGGCCTTGAGCGTGACCCCCTGCACCAGGTTCCGGATCCCCATGATGCGCGCCACGCTGCGCGACGAGGGTTGCGACAGCAGCTCGGCGCGCGGCGCCGCCTGGATGACGCGCCCTTCTTCGTACACCACGATGCGATCGCCCAGCCGGTAGGCCTCGGTGAGGTCGTGCGTGACCAGCACCGCCGCGATCCCCCAGCCGGTGAGGATGCTGCGGAGCTCGTCGCGCAGGGCCTGCCGCAGCGGCAGGTCGAGCGCGGAGAGGGGCTCGTCCAGCAGGAGCAGCGCCGGATCGGTGGCGAGCGCGCGACCGAGGGCCACCCGCTGGCGCTGGCCGCCGGAGAGCTCGCGCGGGTAGCGCTCCGCGAACGCCTCGAGGCCGAGACGGGCCAGCACTTCGTCCTCCCGCCGGCGCCGCTCGGCCCTCCCGCGATCGCGGAGGCCGAAGCCCACGTTGCCGCGTACCGTCAGGTGCGGGAACAGCGCGTAGCCCTGGAACACGTAGCCGACGCGCCGCCGCTGGGGCGACACGTCGATGCCGGCCGCCGCGTCGAAGAGCACGTGGCCGTCCACCACGATGCGACCCGCGTCCGGGCGCACGAGGCCGGCCAGGCACTGCAGGGTGAGGGTCTTGCCCGCCCCCGACGGCCCGAAGAGCGCGGCGACGCCGTCTCCCGCGCTCCACTCGACGTCGAGCGTGAAGCCGGGCAGCGACTTGCGGACCGCGACCTCGAGCCGATTCGTCATGCCGCGCGCGCGCCCAGGCGATTGGCCGCGATGAGCACGAGGCAGGAGAGCGCGGTGAGCACCGCCACCAGCCCGAGCGCCTCCCCGCTCTCGCCGGTCTGCACCGCGGTGTAGATGGAGAGCGGCACGGTCTGGGTCCGACCCGGGATGTTGCCCGCGAGCATCAGGGTGGCGCCGAACTCACCGAGCGCGCGAGCGAAGGCGAGCACGAGCCCGGCCAGGATCCCGTTGCGGGCCAGGGGCAGCGTGACCTCGAGCACGGTGCGCAGCTCGGAGCGGCCGAGGGTGTAGGCCGCGCGCTCCAGGTCCCGGTCCACCGACTCGATGGCCGCGCGCACGGTGCGCACCAGCAGCGGCAGCGCCATCACGGTGGCCGCGATCACCGCCGCGTACCAGGTGAAGGCCACCGTCCAGCCGGTCAGCTCGTACAGCGGCGCGCCGAGCACGCCGCGCCGGCCGAGCAGCACGATCAGGTAGTAGCCGACGACGGTGGGCGGCAGGACCAGCGGCAGCGTCACCAGCAGGTCCACGACGCCCTTGCCCCAGAAGCGGCGGCGGGCGAGCGCATAGGCGATGGGAATGCCGACGAGCGCATTGAGCGCCGTGGCCGCCACCGCCACCTGCAGCGACAGCCGGAGGGCGGAGATGCTGTCCGGGCTCACGATGGGGATCCTTGGTGCCCGTGTAGTATGCCACGACCGGGCGAGCCTCTGACCCATCGGAGGACCCGAGCGACCGCCGACCCGGCGCTCAGGTCGCGCGCCCCGCGATCAGCGCGCCCCGGCCGGCGGCGGCTGGAAGCCGAAGCGGCCCAACACAGCGCGACCTTCGGCGCCGCCCAGAAGGTCGAGGAAAGTCCGCGCCAGCGCCGCTTGTTTGGATGCCGCCACGACCGCGCCCGGATAGGTCACGGGTCGACAACTGTCGTCGGGCGGGCGGAACGCTTCTTTCACCCCCTGGGCACGCGCCGCGACGTCCGTCGTGTAGACGAATCCGGCGTCGACCTCTCCGCGCGCCACGTAGTCGAGCGCCTGGCGGACGTTCTCGGAGAAGATGAGCTTCGGCTGCAGGCGATCCCACAGACCCAGCGTGCGTAGACTCTCCTCGGCGTACTGCCCGGCGGGCACCGACTTGGGATTGCCGATGACGATGCGGGCCACCCTCGGATCAAGCAGATCCGCGGGCTTGGTGATGTCCACACGCGAGTCGGCCGGCTTGATCACGACGAGCGCGTTGCGGGCGAAGGCCCGCCGGCTGGCCGGGATAATCAGGTTCTGCTTCTCTAGCTCGTCCATCTGCCGTTGCGCGGCCGAGAGAAAGAGGTCGATCGGTGCGCCCGCCTCGATCTGCTTCTGCAGATCGCCGGACGCGCCGAAGTTGTAGCGGAGCCTCACACCCGGACGGACGGCCATGAAGCCGCGTCCTAGCTCTTCCACGGCATCCTTGAGACTAACCGCCACCGACAGGGTGATCTCCTGTGCGCCAACCTCGGCCGAGCCCAGTACGACCAGCGCCAAGGCAATCGCAACACACCGGATGAGATACATGACCCTTGCCTCCTGAGTGCGTGCTCGGAACGTGATACTGTGAACCGCCATGCGAACCGGACGGCCGAGAAAACCGAGCATCGTCACTTCAGCGCCCACGTCCCATGCTACCGAGCGCGATGCGGCTCTTCAAAGTGCTCACGAAAGCATAATCGCGGCCCAGGTCAAGACGAAGGTCTGGCTCGAGCTGGGCGGTGAATTCATGATGGGGGACGGCGGCCTTCATCTGCTGCGAGGCATCGTTCAGCATGGCTCACTCGCGCAGGCGGTCCGGGAGATCGGCTGGTCCTATCGACACGCGTGGGGCTATCTGCGGCGAGCAGAAACCGCCCTCAAGACTCCCGTCGTTCGAAGTCGGCCGGGACGCGGCTCCGCCCGGGGCATGGAGCTGACCGAGACGGGTCTTCTTCTCCTCGAGCGGCTGCGCGCCTTGCGTGATCGGATCGACGATGCGCTCGGCCCAAGCGGTCCCACCTGCGCGGAAGTGGCCGCGCGCGGGCAGGGCGTCGGCCGAAGGATGGGCACCCAGCAGCCGACGCGGAAGACTCGGCGAGGAACTCGCTGAGCCCGAGCCGCGCCTTTCGTCGACTCCCCTCATGTCATCCCTTGGCGTCAAGGGCAAGGCCTCGGAGGCGAGCCGCCGACCAGATGAGCACCAATCCAAGCACCACCTTCAGGGATCCTCCCGGAACGAATACGATCAGCATGGCCCCGACTACCGCCCCGACGACCGAGCCCGCGCTCATCGGCACGACGATTCGCGTGAACTCCTCGGCGGTCGGTCGCAGACCTGACGATACCTGACGCCACAAGCCCATCAAGACGGTGGGAACGCTGATCATCAAGCTGGCCGTCCCCGCCGCCTTGATGTCAATCCCGAACCCGAACACCAGGGTCGGAACAATGAGCTCCCCGCCAGCGACGCCAAGCAGGCTGCTGACGACGCCAATCAATACTCCCGCTACCACGCCCACCGTTGCCTGGGCAATCGAACCAGTGACCAGGCCGTCCGATCCCCAAGGCACGAAGGCCTCGATGAGCAATAACGCGCCGATAACCGCCAGTAGCCCACGAACCGCCCGCCAGAGGGCGCGACTGGACGCGCCGACCAACCATGACGCGCCGATGTAGGCTCCGGCCACGCCTCCACCTATCAGGGCCACGATGACGTGAAGAGGCGCCGCCGGTGCCGCCGAGCCCGTGGCGAGCCGCCCGGCGAGCGCGGCCATCACCGTGACCAAGCTCATGCCAAGGTTCAGCCCAATAGCCCGCCGGAGTGGATTCGAGAAGTACCCGATCAGAAGCGGGAGCCGGAACTCCGCGCCCCCAAGACCGATCAGGCCGCCCAGGACTCCAACCCCAGCGCCGGCAACCGCCGCCACCGCCGCCGAGCGCTTCCGCATCGGCGCGATTCTGACGGCAAGAGAACCGGCCGATCAAACGGTTTGGCGGTACCTGCTCGACCGTGGGCCGCCGTCAGGCGGGCCGGCGCTGCTGGATGAAACTCAGCGCCCAGTTCACCAGGAAGGTGATCAGCAGCAGGATCACCGACAGGGCGATGGCGAGGTCGAAGTTGCCCTTGCCCGTCTCGAGCACGGTGGCGGTGGTGAGCACGCGGGTCGAGCCTCGGATATTGCCGCCCAGCATCATGGAGGCGCCTACCTCGGAGATCACGCCACCGAATCCTGCCATCACCGCGGCCAGCATCGGCAGGCGCGCTTCCTTGAGCAGCACCCAGAACATCTGCGCGCGCGAGGCCCCGAGCCCCAGCATCTGCAGTCGGAAGGTCTCCGGGACCTGCTGCACCGCGGCCAGGGTGAGCCCGGTAACGATGGGCGCCGCGATCACGAACTGGCCCACCACCATCGCCGACGGCGTGTAGCAGCAGCTCGAGGAAGCCGAGCGCGCCGTTGCGCCAGAGGAGAATCGTCACGAACAGGCCCACCACGACCGGCGGAAGCCCCATGCCGGTGTTCACCAGGCTGACCGCGAGCGCCCGGCCGGGGAAGCGCGCGAGCGCGAGCAGCGCGCCGAGCGGGATGCCGACCAGCAGCGAGAGCGCGGTGGCGCTCGCCGAGACCTGCAGCGAGAGCCAGGTGATCTGCCAGACTTCCGCGTCACCCGCCAGCAGCAGGCGGAACGCTTCGAGGACGCCTTGCCCGAAGAGCCCCACCGTGGTCGCTCGGGCGGCTAGAGGTCCTCGTCCTTCTTGCCGGCCACCGGGACGAAGAGCGGCTGGCCGTACTTCTCCACGCCGAAGCTCTTGATCACCGCCTGCGTCTCGGGCGCCAGCATGAAGTCCGCGAATGCCTTGCCGCCCCTGGGATTGACGCGCGGGCCGTTGGCCGGGTTCACTTCCATCACCGAGTAGATGTTGAGCAGCGGCCGGTCCTTCTCGACGAGGATCGGCAGGTCCACCCGCTTCTGGAACGCGAGGAACGTGGCCCGGTCGGTCAGCGCGTAGGCCCGCCGGTCGTTGGCGATGCCGAGAGTCTGCCCCATGCCCTGCCCGGACTCGATGTACCAGGCGCCCTTCGGCTCGATACCGGCCTGCTTCCAGAGCGCCAGCTCGAGGGTGTGAGTCCCCGACTTGTCGCCGCGCGAGACGAAGCGCGACTGGCTCTCCGCGATACGCTTGAGCGCGTCTAGCGCCTTCGGCAACCCCTTGATCTTCGCCGGATCGTCGGGCGGGCCGATGACGATGAAATCGTTGTACATGACGAGGCGCCGGTTGGTCATCTTGCCCTCGTCCACGTACTTTTTCTCGAGGCCGGGCGCGTGCGCGAGCGTGACGTCGGCCTCGCCGCGGGCCGCCAGGGCCAGGGCCTGGCCGGTACCGACCGAGATGGTCTTCACGGTCAGCCCGGTCTGCTTCTCGAACATGGGCACCAGCACGTCGAGCAGCCCCGAGTCCTGGGTGCTGGTGGTGGTGGATACGATGACGATGCTCGACTGCGGCGGCCCCCGGCCCCGGAGTGGACGGGAGCAGGCCAGCCAGCAGCATCGACAACACCACCGCGAGTCGATTGATCATCATGAGTGATCTCAATGCTCTATGCGACCGGGAGCATACAGGCTCAGTGGAGCATAGTCAACGTGGTAGACTCGCCTCCGGCTCATCGCGACTCGGTGTATCATGGCCAGCGCGCGCCCAACCCCCAGGAGACATCGATGCGACGATTCGATCTCGTTCTGCCGAACAGCCTCGAAGACTGCCTGAAGATCCTCGCCGAGCGAGGAGCGCAGGCCAAGCTGGTCGCGGGAGGCACCGACCTCCTGCCCCAGATGAAGAACGGGGTCCTGCATCCCGCCGTGGTGGTGGACCTTTCCGGCATCGCCCGGGTTCGGCAGGTCCAGAACGGCAACGGCCTGCGCATCGGCGCCGCGGTCACCGCGCGCGAGCTCGAGCTGAGCCCGGCGCTGGGCGGGCCGTATCGCGGCGATCGCGGAGAGCGCGGCCATGGTCGGCTCGCTGCAGGTGCGCAACCTGGCCACGGTGGGCGGCAACCTCTGCAACGCGGCGCCCTCGGCCGACATGGCGCCGCCGCTGGTGGCGCTGGAGGCCCTCGCGGTCATCGCGGGCCCCGGCGGCGAGCGGCGGGTGCCGATGGCCGATTTCTTCACCGGGGTGCGCAAGACGGTGCGTCGCGCCGAACGAGCTGCTGGTCGAGCTGATCGTGCCGCCGCCGGGCGCGCACAGCGGCGGCCAGTACCTCCGGCACACGCCGCGGCGCGAGCTCGACATCGCGGTGGTCGGGGTGGCGTCCCAGCTCACGATGGCCGGCGGCCGCTGCACCAAGGCGCGCATCGCGCTGGCCTCGGTGGCGCCCACGCCGGTCCGCGCGACCGCGGCGGAGCGGGCGCTCGAGGGCCAGGCGGTGACGCCCGAGGCCATCGAGCGCGCGGCCACCCTGGCGATCGAGGCGGCCAAGCCCATCGACGATCAGCGCGGCTCGATCGAGTTCCGCAAGCACCTGGTCCGCGTCCTCACCCGCCGCACGCTCACCGCCGCGCTCCAGCGCGCGAACGCCTGATCCGGAGGCACATCACCGTGGCCAAACAGCTCCTGAGCTGCACCGTGAACGGCGAGGCCGTCGAGGTGCTCGTCCAGCCCTACGTCAACCTCCTCGATGCCCTGCGCGAGAACCTGGGCCTCACCGGCCCCAAGGAAGGCTGCGGCACCGGCGACTGCGGCGCCTGCACCGTCCACGTGGACGGCAAGGTCGTCGCGAGCTGCCTGATGCTGGCCATGCAGGCCCGCGGCCGGAAGGTCCGCACCATCGAGGGCCTCGCGGCCGCGGATACGACCCTGCACCCGCTGCAGGAAGCGTTCGTGCGGCACGGCGTGCCCCAGTGCGGCTTCTGCATTCCCGGGCGTGCTCATGGCCGCGACCGCGCTGCTCGAGGAGAACCCGCGGCCCTCCGAGGAGCAGATTCGCTACGGCATCGCCGGCAATCTCTGCCGCTGCACCGGCTACACCGCCATGGTGGCCGCGATCAGCGAGGCGGCCAAGACCCTCGCCTCGCAGAGGGAGCGCTCGATGAGCACGATGAAGACCACGCGCGACGTCAAGGGAGTGGGCATCTCGATTCCGCGGCCGGACGGGCCCGAGAAGGTCACCGGCCGCGTGCAGTACGTGGCCGACATCCAGCCCAAGGGCCTGCTGCACGCCAAGCTGCTGCGCAGCCCGCACGCCCACGCCAAGATCGTCTCGATCGACACCAGCGCGGCGAAGGCGCTGCCCGGCGTGCGCGCGGTCATCACCGCCAAGGACATCCCGCACCTGAAGAAGAAGGCGCCGACGCGCGCCCACGCCGTGCTGGCCATCGACCGCGTGGTGTTCATGGGCCAGCCGGTGGCCGCGGTGGCCGCCGACGAGCCGTCCATCGCCGAGGAGGCCCTCGACCTCATCAAGGTCGAGTACCAGGTGCTGGCCGCCTCGATCGATCCGCTCAAGGCCATGCTGCCCGGCGCGCCGCCGGTCGCCGACGCGGGCACCGAGGCCGACACCAGCGAGGCGCTCGCCCACTCCGCGGTGGCCATCGCCAAGAGCGACACGCCGGCGAAGGCGGTCAACATCTCGCAGCAGGCGCGGCTGCAGCGCGGCGATCCGGCCAAGGGCTTCGCCGAGTCCGATCACGTCCTCGAGAAGACCTATCGCGTGCCGATGGTGCACCAGGGCTACCTCGAGCCGCACGCGGTCCTGGCCGAGTGGGACCGCAACGGGCTGCTCACGCTCTGGGCCAGCACCCAGGGCTCGTTCAACACGCGCTCCGAGGTGGCCGACGTGCTCGGCATCCCCGAGAACTCGATCCGGGTCATCCCGGTGGAGTGCGGCGGCGGCTTCGGCGGCAAGATCCGCGCGCTCTGCGAGCCGATCACCGCGGTGCTGGCGCAGGTCACCAAGCGCCCGGTGCGCTACGTCATGACGCGCCGGGAAGAGCTGCAGGCGGGCATGCCCGCGCCGCAGGTCATCATCAAGCTCAAGACCGGCGTCAAGCGCGACGGCACGCTGATGGCCCTCGACGCGGAGACCGTCATCGACTCCGGCGCCTACTCCGGCGCGGTGCTCGCGGTGAGCGCGGTCTTCCTCGGCAGCATGTACAAGTGGCCGTCGTTCGACATCCGCGGCTTCGAGGTGCTGACCCACAAGCCGAGCGTGGCGGCCTACCGCGCGCCGGTGGCCCCGCAGACCATCTTCGCGATCGAATCGCACATGGAGCAGATCGCCCGCGATCTCGAGCTCGACTCCGTCGAGTTCCGGATGCGCCACCTGATCCAGGAAGGCGATCCGATGGTGAACGGCCAGCCCTGGCAGAACAACGGGGCCAAGCAGGTGCTCGCGCGCATCGCCGAGCACCCGCACTGGAAGAGCCGCAAGCAGTGGATCACCGAGGGCAAGAACGGCAAGCGCCGCGGCGTGGGCCTGGCGCTGGGCGGCTGGCTCGGCGGGCTCCAGCCCACCGGCGCGACGGTCCGGTTGAATCCCGACGGCACGCTCGCGGTGCTCACCGGCCAGGTGGACATCGCGGGCACCAACATCTCGCTGGCCCAGATCGCCGCGTCCGCCTACGGCGTGGACACCGATCTGGTGCGCATCACCACCGGCGACACCGACGTGGCGCCGATGACCGGGCTCAGCGCGGGCAGCAAGACCATCTATACCGTCGGGGCGGCGGTGCTTGCAGGCGGCTGAGGATGCGCGGCGGCAGACGTTCGAGATCGCGGCGGCGGAGCTCGAGGCCTCGGTCCACGATCTCGAGCTGGTGGACGGCAAGGTCACGGTGCGCGGCGCGCCGAACAAGGGCATCACGCTGGCCTCCATCGGCAAGAAGGGCAACCTCTACATGTCGAAGACGCCGCCGGTGCTCGGCAAGGCCAACCCCGCGTTCAGCCAGCAGGCCCCCGGCTTCGCGGCCCAGCTCGCGCGGCTCGAGCTCGATCCGGACACCGGCGAGGTGACGCTGCTCGACTTCGTGGTGGTGCAGGACGTGGGCAAGGCCATCAACCCGATGGGCGTCGCGGGCCAGATGCAGGGCGGGGCCGTGCAGTCCATCGGCATCGCGCTGACGGAAGGGCTCATGTTCGACGACAGCGGGCGGCTCACGAATCCCAGCCTGCTCGACTATCGCAAGCTGACCGCGGCGGACCTGCCCAATCTCGAGACCATCATCGTCGAGGTCCCCGCGCCGGCCGGGCCCTTCGGCGCCCGTGGCGTGGGCGAGCCGCCCATCATCCCGGCACCCGCCGCGATCGCGAACGCCATCCACAATGCGACCGGGGCGCGCCTGACCGAGCTGCCGATGAGCCCGGAGCGCATCGCGCTGGCCCTGGTCAACGGCAAGCACTAGTCCTCCGCCGCGGACGGGCATGCGCTCGCCGTCCGCGGCTCCTTCCGGCACGACCTGGTCCTGGTGGGCGGCGGCCACGCCCACATCCAGGTGCTCAAGCGCTGGGCCATGACGCCCGTCCCCGGTGCGCGCCTCACCCTCGTGGTGGATCGGCCGGTTGCCGTCTACTCCGGCATGGTGCCGGGCTTCGTGGCCGGCCAGTATTCGCGGGACGACCTCGAGATCGACGTGCGTCCGCTCGCCCTGCGTGCGGGAGCGCGCTGCATCATCACGGCGGCCACCGGTCTCGACACCCGGGCGCGGCGCCTGGTCCTGGACGGCCGGCCGCCGATCGCGTACGACACCGTGTCCTTCGACGTGGGCTCGACGGTGGCCGGGCTCGAGCTGCCCGGCGTTCGCGAGCACGCGATCCCGACGCGGCCGATCGGCGAGTTCGTCCGCCGCGTGGACGAGCTCCTGGCCGCCGCGCGGGCCCGCAACGCCGCGCGCCTCGTCGTGGCCGGCGCGGGCGCGGGCGGTGTCGAGGTGGCCTTCGCCCTCGCGGCCCGGCTGGGGCCGCGGCGCGGCGGGCGCGTCAAGGTGCTCCTGCTCGAGTCCGGCCCCCGCGTCCTGCCGGGCTACGCGGCGAGCGCGGCCGCCCGCGTCGAGGCCGCGGCCGGAGCACGCGGGATCGTGATCCGCACCGGCGCCCGCGTGACGCGGGTCGAGACCGGATCGGTGCATCTGGAAGGCGGCGATCGGCTCCCCGCCGACGCGGTGGTCTGGGTGGCGGGCGCCGCCGCGCTGCCGATCTTCCAGGGCTCCGGGCTCGAGACCGACGAGGGCGGCTTCGTGCGCATCCGTCCGACGCTGCAGTGCGTGGGGCACGACGAGGTCTTCGCGGTGGGCGACTGCGCGGCGTGGATAGCGGGCCCCGGCCTCGCCAAGGCCGGCGTCTACGCGGTCCGCCAGGGTCCGGTGCTCGCGCACAACCTGACGGCGAGGATCGGCGGCGCGCGCCTTCGCCCGTACCGCCCGCAGCGGGACTTCCTCTCGCTGCTGAACCTGGGCGACGGCGGCGCCATCGGCACCAAGTGGGGCGTGTCGGTCCAAGGGAGCGTCCTCTTCTCGTTGAAGGACTGGATCGACCGCCGCTTCGTGCGCCGCTTCCAGGTGCTCGATCGGGACGGCGCGATCACGCCGGACTTCGCGGCGGCGACGATGCCCGGCGGCGACATGCTCTGCGGGGGCTGCGCGGCCAAGGTGGGTGAATCCTCCCTCACCCGCGCGCTCGAGCGCCTCGGCGTGCCGAGCCATCCCGCGGTCGTCCTGGGCCTGGCCCAGCCCGACGATGCCGCCGCGGTGGAGACCGAGCGCGGCGAGATCGTCGCGGCCACCGTCGACTCGTTCCGCGCCTTCGCGGACGATCCCTACCTGGTCGGACGCGTCGCCGCGGTCAACGCGGTCAGCGATCTCTGGGCCAAGGGGGTGACGCCACGCTTCGCGCTGGCCCAGGTGAGTGTGCCCGAAACGGAGCCGGCGCGCGCGGAGGAGACGCTCTACCAGGTGATGGCGGGAGCCCGGGTCGCGCTGGATGCCGACGGCGTCACGCTCGTGGGCGGCCACACCACCACGGGGCCGGAGCTGGTGGTGGGCTTCGCGGTCTGGGGCTTCGCGGCGTCGGCCGATGCGCTGATCCGCATCGGCGGCGCGGCGCCCGGGGACCAGCTCATCCTGACCAAGCCGCTCGGCACCGGTGTGATCCTGCAGGCCGACATGCGGGCGCTCGCGCGCGGCGAGTGGGTGGAGGCGACCGCAGCCTCGATGCTTCGCTCCAACGGGGCGGCCGCCCGCGCGATGATCCCGTTGCGGCCCTCGGCCGCCACCGACGTCACCGGCTTCGGCCTGGCGGGGCACCTGGGCGAGATGCTGCGCGCGAGCAAGGCCTCGGCGCTGCTCGACCTCACCGCGATTCCCGCGCTACCCGGCGCGGTGGCACTGCTGGGCCGCGGCATCCGCAGCACCGCGCATCCGGAGAACGCTCGCGCGCGACGGGCCATGCTCGTGGAGCCGGACGCGGCGCGCCGGGCGGTGCTCGACCTGCTCTTCGATCCCCAGACCTCGGGAGGGCTGCTGCTCGCGGTGCCGCGAGAGCGGAGTTCGGCGATGCTGAGCGCGCTGCGCGCGGCGGGCGACGAGGCTGCCGCGATCATCGGCGAGGTCGCGCCGGCCCGGCCCGACGGCGCGCTGATCCGGGTCGTGACGACGCGCTAGCGCGACGAGCCTCGCCGGGACGCCGCCGGCGCGATCTCCACGACGAGGCCGGCGCCCCAGCCGTACTTGCCCTCCGACCGCTCCCGGACCGCGGCGACCAGATCGCGCTCCGACCGCGCATCCACCACCCGGGCTCGCCCGCCGAACGAGCGGCGACCGACGCGCGCGCGCACCGCGGGCTCCGCGAGGAGGTTCTGCACCCAGTGCGCCTTCAGCCCATGCTCGGCCACCAGGTAGTAGCGGCCTCCGCGGCGCGTGAACCAGATCTCGATCTGTCGGGGAAGCCCGCTGCGCCGGCCGATCGTGGTCAGGTAGAGATACTTCGCCTCGGGGCTCACGCGCCGAAGACGCGGTCGAACTGCCGCCGGGCCGCCTCGTCGAGGCCGCTCCGGAACTTCTGGTAGCGCTCCAGGAAGCGCTTGCCGGCCTTGGTGAGCCGCATGCCGCTCTCGGGCCCACCCCCCGGCACCCGCTCGACGAACTTGAAGCCGGCCGCCTCCTCGAGATCGCGCAGGTAGCCCCACGCGTTGCGGTAGGACATCTCGAGCTCCTGGGCCGCCTTCTTGAGGGAGCCGCGCTCGTCGATGAGCGCGAGCAGGCGCGCGCGCCCGTCCCCGAACTTGAGGTCCTCGCCGAACGTGACCCACACCCGGAGCTTGGGCTTCATCAGGGCGCATCTTACTCAAGCGCGCGAGCGTCGGCCAGTCGCGGCCGGCCTCTCGCTCAAACGTCGACGGGGACTCCGGAGGCGAAGCGTCCGGACCCGTCGCGGCGATCCCATCGCGCGTGGGCTCCGCTGAATCTCCCGCCGGGTCAGCAGCTCCTCGAGCCTGACCCGGCGGGCGCCACCGCGTTGGCGCAGATCGGGCCGCGCCACGATCGGGCGCTCCCGGATCCGCTCTGCGAACCCGATGCGGACCGCGCGCGCCGCGTACACGCGGCGCAGGGCGTGGCACATCATCGCGCGGCCGGGATTGTAGCCGTGCTCCTGCTTGTAGTCGGCCGAGGTCAACCCGTGCGAGAGCAGGTGCGTGTTCGTGAGCTGGCGGAAGGACCGACCGCACACCAGGCAGACGATCTCCTCTTCGCGTACCGCCTGCCGGGGGTCGCGTCGGAGTTCGGCGAGCCCGGCCGGGGCCTCGGGCCCCACACTATGTCTCATGGAGCATATATACCAGATTCCGCGCCGGAGGCAGGCTCATCCTCAGCGGAAACGGGGGCTTACATGAGGCGCCGGCTCGGCCGGGCGGCGCCCGGCGAAGGAGCGAGCGCCTGATCGCCCCGGCCGGCTCACACCCAGGGGTTGGCTATGGTACCCTAGCCGCCGCCTGCTGAAACGCGCGAGTGGGCCGCCGCGCACTAACCACCCTCTAGGAGGAGACACCGATGGCGATCAAAGTTGGTGACCGCGTGCCGGACGGCACGCTGACGGAGTTCATCGAGCAGGAGACCCCGGGCTGCACCGTGGGCCCGAACGCGTTTCAGGTCGCGGACCTGACCAAGGGCAAGAAGATCGTGGTCTTCGGCCTGCCGGGCGCCTTCACCCCCACCTGCTCGGCCAAGCACGTGCCGAGCTACGTGGCCAACATCGACAAGCTCAAGGGCAAGGGCGTCGACGAGGTGTGGTGCGTGTCGGTCAACGACGCCTTCGTGATGGGCGCGTGGGCCAAGGATCAGAAGAGCACCGGCAAGGTCCGGATGATGGCCGACGGCAGCGCCGCGCTCACGAAGGCGATGGGCCTCGAGATGGACCTCACCGCCCGCGGGATGGGCGTGCGCTCGCAGCGCTACTCGATGCTGCTGGACAACGGCGTGGTGAAGTCGCTGAACGTCGAGGCGCCCGGCAAGTTCGAGGTGAGCGACGCCGACTCGATGCTGAAGCAGCTGTAGGCCGCACACGCAGCGCATGGCGGACGTCCTCGACGTCCTGATCGTGGGCGGCGGGGCCGCCGGCTACACCGCCGGCATCTTCGCCGCCCGCGATCGCTGCCGCGCGCTGCTGCTCGAAAAGTTCTCCTCCGGCGGCCAGGTGCTCAACTGCGAGCACATCACCAACTTCCCCGGCTTCCCCCAGGGCGTGGCCGGCTACACCCTGGGCCCGCTGCTCCAGGAGCAGGCCACCGCGGCGGGCCTCGAGATCGCGATGAACGAGGTCACCGCGGTCCACCGCGATGGTGACCTCCTGCGAATCGACACGGACGGTGGCAGCCACACCACCAGCACCCTGATCGTCGCGAGCGGCTCGCGCTTCACCACGCTCGGCGTGCCCGGCGAGGCGGAGTTCCTCGGGCGCGGCCTCTCGCACTGCGCCTCGTGCGACGGCTCCTTCTTCATGGAGAAGCCGGTGATCGTGGTGGGGGGCGGCGACGCGGCGGTGGACGAGGCGATCCATCTCACCCAGTACGCCTCCTCGGTGACGCTGCTGCACCGCCGCGACACCCTGCGCGCCTGCGCGAGCCTCCAGGAGCGGAGCCGCGGCGAGCGCAAGATCTCCTTCCGCTGGAACGCCGCGCTGCGCGCGATCGAGGGCGCCGACGGCGTCGAGCGCGTGCAGGTCGAGGACCTGACCACCGGCAAGACCGACGCGGTGCCCGTCAGCGGGGTGTTCATCTACGCGGGGCTCACGCCCAACACCGAGTTCCTGGGCGGGCTCGTGCCGCTCGACGCGCGCGGGCAGATCGTGACCGACCTGCGCATGCGCACCCGCGTCCCGGGCATCCTCGCCGCGGGCGACGTGCGCGCCGAGTCCGCGCGGCAGCTCGTCACCTCGGCCGGCGACGGAGCCACCGCCGCGCTGGCCGCGATCGAGTACCTCCGCGACAACCGCTGGCCCGCCTAGGGCGCGACGCGGCAGCTCCGGCGTGAGCTACTGAGGCGTCAGCACGCGGCCGGCCGGCACCGCGTGGTAGCGGGCGCCGTCCACCACCACCCGCCCGTTGACGATGACGTAGGGGATGCCGACCGGGTGGCGGTGCGGATCCGGGAACGTCGCCTCGTCCCGCACGGTGGCCGGATCGAAGAGCGTCAGGTCCGCGGCGCGGCCGCCCTGCACGAGCCCACGGTCCTTCAGGCCGAGCTTGGTCGCGGGCATGCCGGTCATCTTGTGCACCGCGGTCTCCCACGAGAAGAGCCGCTTCTCGCGGCAGTAGACCCCGAGCACCCGCGGGAACGTCCCGTAGCTCCGCGGGTGCGGCTTGCCGGGATGCGGGCCGGTTCCGGCGTGCAGCGACAGCGAGTCGGAGCCCACCATGTTGTGCGCGTAGCCCAGCGCGGTGCCGACGTTCTCCTCGCTCTGCGAGAACACCACCATCGAGACACCGGCACGCTCCTCCAGGACGAGGTCCATCATCGCCTGGGCCGGCTCCTTGCCGGTGCGCCGGGCCAGCTCCGCGACGTGGATACCGGCCAGCTCGGGCTTGGAGCACGTGGCGATCATGATCTCGTCCCAGCCCATGCCGCCCGAGCCGGTGCGCCAGCGCTCGCCGTCCACCAGGCAGTCCCCGATCGCGCGCTGCCGCGCCTTGGGATCGCCGAGCCGCTCGAGCAGCTTCGAGATGCCACCGTCGTGCATCCACGCGGGGAGCAGGTTGTCCATCTTGGTGCTGCCCGCCGGGTACGGATACACGTCGCCGGTCACGTCCACGCCGCGGGCACGCGCGGAGTCGATCATGCGCAGGACGCGGTCCATCTTGCCCCAGTTCTCGCGGCCCGAGGCCTTCACGTGGGCGATCTGCACGGGCACCCCGCCCTGCTCGCCGATCTTGATCGCTTCCTCGGCCGCCTGCTCGAGCGTGGCCGCCTCGCCCCGGATGTGCGAGAAGTAGAGCCCGCCGCGGCTCGCCATGCTGCGCGCGAGGCTCACCAGCTCGTCGGTGTTGCCGTAGACGCTGGGCGCGTACACCAGCCCGGTGGAGAAGCCGAAGGCGCCCGCGTCGAGCGCTTCCGCCAGCAGCCGCTCCATGCCCTGCTGCTCCTCCGGCGTCACCGCGCGCGCGGCGGCCCCGACCGCGGCCAGCCGCAGGGCCCCGTGGCCCACGAACTGCACGATGTTGACGGTGGGGCCGAGCGCCCGCAGGTGATCGAGATACTCGCCGAAGCTGTTCCAGGTGATCGGGATCTTGCCGCCAATGCCGCCCGCCCACTCCTGCACCAGATCCGCACGCCCCGGGGCCACCGGAGCGGGCGAGAAGCTGCACATGCCGACCACCTCGGTGGTCACGCCCTGGCGCACCTTGGACTCCGCCGACGGGCACTTGTCGTAGACCAGGTCCGAGTGCGAGTGGATGTCGATGAACCCGGGGGTGACCATCAGCCCCTTGGCGTCGATCACCCGCTCCGCCTCGCCGGTCAGTCCCGGACCGACCGCCGCGATGCGATCGCCCTCCACCGCGACGTCGGCGGCGCGCGCGGGCGCGCCGCTGCCGTCCACCACCGTCCCGTTCCGGATCAGGAGCGACCAGGGCATGACGCTACTGGTCGACCTCGATGATCTTCACCGACTTCATCTTGTCGCCGACCTTGATCTTGTCCACCAGCTCCATGCCGGAGGTCACTCGCCCGAAGACGGTGTACTGGCCGTCGAGGAAGTGGGCCGGGGCCAGCGTGATGTAGAACTGGCTGCCCGCCGAGTTCGGGGCCTGGGTGCGCGCCATCGCGAGCATGCCGCGGACGTGCTTCTGCTTGTTGAACTCGTCCTTGATCGTGTAGCCGGGGCCCCCGGTGCCGTTGCCCTTGGGATCACCCCCCTGGACCACGAAGTTCGGCTCGACGCGGTGGAACGTCACGCCGTCGTAGAAGCCCTTCTTGGCCAGGGTCACGAAGTTCTCCACCGTCTTGGGGGCATCCTCGGGAAAGAACTCGAGCGCGATCTCGCCGCCCTTCTCCATGGTGATGACGGCCGTCTGTTTCACCTTCTTGCCTCCTTTGGGGGCTTCCTTGGGTGCGGGTGGGGTCGGCTGCTGGGCGCCGACGGGCCCGATCGGGCCGGGCAACACGGATGTCACGAACAGCGCGACGAGCGCGACGATGGCGACGCGAGCCTTCACGAATGAGCCTCCTTGCGCGTGGGACGCCGGATTGGACTCGTCATTATGCCCCACGCCTGCGCTGGTCCGCCACTCCATCCGTGGTACAGTGTCAAGGTCATGCCGCAGCGCCCCGACATCCGTAACGTCGCCATCATTGCGCACGTCGACCACGGGAAGACCACCCTCGTGGACGCCATGCTCTGGCAGTCCGGCATCTTCCGCGCCAACGAGCACGTGGCCGAGCGGGTCATGGACTCGATCGACCTGGAGCGGGAGAAGGGCATCACGATCATGGCCAAGAACACGGCCATCCACTACCAGGGCGTGAAGATCAACATCGTGGACACGCCCGGCCACGCCGATTTCGGCGGGGAGGTGGAGCGGACGCTGACCCTGGTGGACGGCGTGCTGCTGCTGGTGGACGCGGCGGAGGGCCCCCTGCCCCAGACCCGCTTCGTGCTGAAGAAGGCGCTCGAGGCCGGGCTCACCCCCGTGGTGGTCATCAACAAGATCGACCGCCAGGACGCCCGGGCCGCCGAGGTGCTCGACGAGGTCTACGACCTCTTCATCGACCTGGACGCGGCGGTGGAGCAGCTCGAGTTCCCGGTGCTCTACACCGACGCGCGCAAGGGCATCGCCAAGCGGTCGCTGACCGACGAGTCCAAGACCCTGGCCCCGCTCTTCGAGACCCTGCTCGAGACGATCCCCGCACCCCAGTTCGAGGAGGGCCACGGGCTCCAGCTCCGGGCCGCCTCGCTCGACTGGGACGACTACGTGGGGCGGCTCATCATTGGCCGCATCGTCAACGGGCGGGTGCGCCAGTACGACCGGGTCGCGGTGGTCCACCGCGACGGCAGCATCGAGAACGCCAAGATCACCGTGCTCTACGGCTACGAGGGCCTCAAGCGAGTGGAGGTGCCCGAGGCCTCCGCGGGCGACATCGTGGCGGTGGCGGGCATCGAAGCCATGGAGATCGGCGAGACCATCGCGGATCCCGAGAAGCCGATCGCGCTGCCGGTCATGCACATCGACGAGCCCACCGTGGCCATGCTCTTCTCCTCCAACGTCTCGCCGTTCGCGGGCAAGGAGGGGAAGTTCGTCACCTCCACCCAGCTTCGCGAGCGCCTCTGGCGGGAGAAGCGGAGCAACGTGGCGCTGCGGGTGGACGAGACCGACTCGCCCGACACCTTCAAGGTCTCGGGGCGCGGCGAGCTGCAGCTGGCGATCCTCATCGAGATGATGCGGCGCGAGGGCTACGAGATGGAGGTCTCCAAGCCACAGATCATCACTCACGAGGAGAACGGCAAGACGCTCGAGCCGATGGAGCACCTGGTGGTGGACGTGCCCGATGACTTCATCGGCGCGGTCACCCAGAAGCTCGGGCCGCGGAAGGGCCAGATGGTGAAGATGGTCAATCACGGCACCGGGCGGGTGCGGCTCGAGTACCGGATTCCCGCGCGCGGGCTGATCGGCTACCGGTCCGAGTTCCTGACCGACACCCGTGGCACCGGACTGCTCAACCATCTCTTCGACGGGTACGCCGACTGGCAGGGCGACATCCCCCACCGGGCGAGCGGCGCGATGGTGGCCGACCGCACCGGCAAGACCACCGCCTACGCGATCGACCATCTGCAGCCGCGCGGCATCCTCTTCCTGGGCCCCGGCGAGCCGGTCTACGAAGGCCAGGTGGTGGGCGAGAACGCGCGCGACAACGACCTCGACGTCAACATCACCAAGGAGAAGAAGCTCACCAACGTGCGCTCCTCCACCTCGGACGAGGCGGTGCGCCTCACCCCGCCGCACCTGATGAACCTCGAGCAGTCGATCGAGTGGATCCGCGAGGACGAGCTCCTCGAGATCACCCCGAAGTCGCTCCGCCTCCGCAAGAAGTCCCTCTCCGGCCGCCGCCGCTTCTAGCTCGGGGTCAGGTCTTGAATTACGACATTTCTTCCGTCGCCGCCAGGCTGTCGGCACTCTGGCCCCGGTCAGGCGACGCGATGCGATGCTCGTCGGTCTGCGCCAGGACGCGGCTTATCGTCGCGTAGTGACGGCCGAGGAACGCCGCTACCTCGCGCATGGTGTATCCGTGGTCGCGAACGGCCAGGGCCACGCGCGAATTTCGGTCGGCCTTGGAGGTCATGCCCAGAAAGATCCGTTCGAGCGGAGGTCTTGAAGCAAACCGCTGGGCGCGGGGAAACTCGATGCAGTCACCTGACACGCGCCGTCGCTCATCCAGCCGCTCGGTCAAGGCTTGGCTCAACACCGGCTCCGCCCTTAACACCTCTATGAAGCTCCGGGGATCCGAGATTCCCGCTTCCACGAACGAGACAAATCTCCGGATCGCCTCGGCCTGAGTCCTGGCGCCGCTCAGGTTTCGCACCCACTCCACGGAGAGGAACCCTGGCGCGGCCGTCTGACCTGCGGTTGCGAGGAAGCTGCTCCACTTCCAATCTCCGGGATGCGAGACGAGGCCTGCCCTGACCGGATTGAGCACAACGTAGCGGCAGACTTCCCGTAGGTAGGCATCCCCATCCACCAGCTGAGCGGCGAACCGACCCTGCAGCACATGACCACATCGCTCATGCCGCCGGTTGAATCCTTGCGTGTACACCCCGTTGAGGTGCCGCATCGCAAGGGAGAGATTGGCCTCCAGGGTTTGCACCAGCAGATGGTAGTGATTGCCCATGAGGCAGTAGGCGTGACAGAGCACGCGATAGCGGGCGACCGTACCCGCTAGGACGGTCAGAAACCGGGCGCAGTCGTCGTCGTCCTCAAAGATCGCCCGGCGCGCATTCCCGCGCGCGGTGACGTGGTAGATCCCGCCGGGAATCTGGAGCCGGAGCGGTCGGGACATGGCGCCCACGCTACCGCTCCGGCGTCCAGACTCTCAAGTGTGACGATTACGACACAGCCACGCCTGGGGAAATGTCGTAATTCAAGACCTGACCCCGGGCTAGTCTTTCTTCATGGCTGCCATGCGGCGGTTCATTTCTTCCATGCTGACGTCTTCCTTGTGGGTGGAGAGGTGCCAGCTATGGCCGAAGGGGTCCTTGAGGGTGCCCGAGCGATCACCGTAGAACTGGTCGGTCAGGGGGCGCAGCTCGGTCCCGCCCGCCGCGATGGCCTGCTTGAACTGCTTATCCACGTCCTCCACGTAGATCATGATGCTGATCGGCGAGCCGCCGAAGTGGCCGGGGCTCCGCGCATCCATCTCGGGGTGCTCGTCGGCCAGCATGATCACGGAATCGCCGATCTTGATCTCGGCGTGGCCGATCTTGTCGCCCGGCGACGGGATGCGCATCAGCTCCTTGGCGTCGAAGGCGCGCTTGTAGAAGTCGAGCGCGCGCGCCGCGCCGTCGATGATCAGGTACGGCGTGACCGAATGGTAGCCGTTGGGAATGGCCTTCACCTTGGTGGACTTGCTGGTTGCCGTCTTGGTCGCCATGAGCTCCTCCTTGGTGTCGAGGGAATGGTCACGGATTCAACGAGTCACGGGTTCATCGGTCACCCTACACCCGCCGTTTCCCCCGGGCCACCGTTCGCTCAGACCGCATGTAACGCAACCGTGATGTCCAGAGGATCCTCCCGGTCGCCGTGCCCCAGCAGGTCGGATACCGTGACCCCGGGTTGCCGCGCCGCGGCGGGATCGATCACCGCCCGGTACAGGCCGGGCGTCGGCAGGAATAGCGCCGACTCTCCCGGCTCCGCCATCGCCAGCACGAGGCTCAGATCCCCGTCGGCGCCGGTGATCACGAGACCGCGGTCGGTCTCCCAGGAGCCGGCCGCGCCGCGGCCGCGCTCGTGCAACAGGCGCAGCCCGCCAATGCGACCGAGCCGGGACGCCAGCGATGCCCCGGCGTAGCGCCACTCCGCTCGATCCGGCGCGCGCGCGGCTGCGATGCCGCGCTCCGGCGTCAGCGCGTACACGGTGCCGGGCCGGGCGAGGTCGAAGAAGGAGCCGAGGCTCGGCGGCGGGTCGTGCGGGAGTGCTTCGAGGCGCAGGCGGCAGACCTCACTGCCGAAGGCCGGCATGACCACCGAGGACAGGCGCACGGCGGGGCCGGTGACCGGGACGATCACGATGCTCGTGCAGTAGGCGCCAGGGTCGAGGGGCGAGGTGAAGTCGGGACCGGGTGCGTAGAGAAGGTCGCGCCAGGGGGCGAGGAGAGCGGCGAGGAGAGCGCGCTCGTCATCGGGGAGACGGAGCGAGACGTGCGGGGCGGCGCTCATGTCGTCAGACCCCTCACCACCAGACCTCTCGCCACCAGACCCCTCACCCTGCCCTCTCCCCAAGGGGAGAGGGAGAAGGGGTTAGCGGCGGGGGCCGCGGCCGGAGGAGCGGCCGTCGCGACGGCCACCCCCGCCGCCACCACCGCCCGGGCGGCCCGGGCCGCCGCGCCCTCCCCCGCCGCCCCGAGCGGCCATGCGCGCGCGCTTCTCCTCCGCGTAGCGACGGCGCTCCTCGCTGGTCGGCTTGATCTCGGGCAGGTAGAGCTCGTCCTCCGCCCAGTCCACGTGGATCTTCTGACTGATGAACTTCTCGATGGGCTCGAGCGCGAGCGCGCCCGCCTCGTCCACCAGGCTGATCGCCTTGCCGGCCGCGCCCGCCCGCGCGGTGCGCCCGATCCGGTGGACGTAGTCCTCGGCGTCCTGCGGCATGTCCCAGTTCACGACGTGGCTCACGCCCTCGATGTGCAGGCCGCGCGACGCCACGTCGGTGGCGACGAGGATCGGGAGCTGCCCGTCCTTGAAGTCGTTCAGGATCTTGAGCCGCTTCTTCTGGTCCACGTCCCCGGTCAGCGCGCGCGCCTGCCAGCCGTTCCGCCCCAGACGGTCTTCTAGGCGCCGCGCTTCCTCGCGCGTGTTCGAGAAGATCAGGATGCGGCTGCCCCCCTCGCGGCGCAGGAGCCCCAGCATGAGATTGAACTTCTCCTCGCGGCCGACGTGGTAGAGCACCTGCTCCGCCTTCTCCACTGTCTTCTGCAGCGGGGTGATGCTGATCTGGGCCGGATTGTTCATGAACTCCCAGGTCAGCTCCAGCACTCGGAACGACAGCGTGGCCGAGAACAGGAACGACTGCCGCTTCTCCGGCTTGGGCAGCCGCCGCAGGATGAAGCGGAGGTCGGCGATGAAGCCCATGTCGAACATCCGGTCGGCCTCGTCGATGACGAGCACCTCGACATGCCCGGGCGACCACACGTGCTGCTTGAGATAGTCGATGAGCCGGCCCGGCGTGCCGACCAGCACGTCGCAGCCCTCCCGGAGATCCTCGCGCTGCTTGTTGTAGTCGATGCCCCCGTAGACCGAGAGGATGCGCAGGCCGGTGTGCGCGCCGAGCAGCCGTGCGTCCGCCTCGATCTGCACCACCAGCTCGCGGGTGGGGGCGATGATGAGCACGCGAGGCGCGGTCACCCCGCTACGGGCGGGCGCGGGGTGGGTCAGGCAGCGCGTGAAGGCCGCGATCAGGAAGGCGGCCGTCTTGCCGGTGCCGGTCTGGGACTGGCCGGCCACGTCCTTGCCCCTCAGGGCGAGCGGCAGGGCCGCCTCCTGGATGGCGGTGGTGGCGACGAAGCCCGCGTCGTCGATGCCGCGGCGCACCGGTCCGGGCAGGTCCAGCGACGAGAACGAGAGCGGGGTCACTTCGCGACCTCCTCGCCCGCCGGCGTCCGGGCCTTCTTCTTCCGGCTGACCACGCGGGAGCAGATGATGCCGACCTCGTACAGGATGATGAGCGGACCGGCCATCAGGGACTGGTTCACGATGTCGGGGGTCGGAGTCAGGACGGCGGCGATGACGAAGTTGATCAGGATCGCGTACTTCCGGTTCTTGGAGAGGAACTGGGGCGTCACGACGCCGAGCATGGACAGCAGCGTGATCACCACCGGCATCTCGAACACCACCCCGAAGGCGAGCGTGAACTTCAGGATGAAGTCGATGTAGCTCGAGACCGTGATCATGGCCCGCAGGCCCTGGTCCTGTCCGAAGGTGACCAGGAAGCTGATCGCGAAGGGCACGACCACGAAGAGCGCGAAGGTCCCGCCCGCGAGGAAGAGGAACGACCCGATGATCACGAAGGGCGCCGCGTACTTGCGCTCGTGCTTGTGGAGGCCCGGAGCCACGAAGGCCCACACGTTCCAGAGGATGATCGGCATCGCGATGAAGAGGCCCATGATCATGGCCACCTTCATGTACGTCCAGAAGGCCTCGGTGGGCGTGGTGAAGACCAGCTCGGTCTTGAGATCGCGGGTGAGGAACTTCATCACCGCGGGGGTGAAGTACAGCGAGATGCCGAGTCCGACGGCCGAGGGGATGAGGCTCCAGACGATGCGGTTGCGCAGCTCCGTCAGGTGGTCGAAGAACGACATCTTGCCGTGCTCATCGGCCCCCGCCACGTCGGGGCTGGCGCTCACCTCGGGCTCGCTCATCACCAGTCCGGAATGAAGTGGCGGAGCTGGCCCACGCCGCGGCCCGCCTGGAAGCCCTCGCGGATCGCCCGCGTGACGTAGGCCTTGGCCGACCGGATCGCGTCGCCCAGCGCCTGGCCGCGCGCGAGCCCGGCCGCGATGGCGGCCGAGAAGGTGCAGCCGGTGCCGTGGGTGTTCTGCGAATCGATCCGCGGCGTGGAGAACCGCGTGAACTCGCGCCCGTTCCAGAGCAGGTCGGTCGCGTCACCCTTGAGATGGCCCCCCTTCACCAGCACGTACCGCGGGCCCATCAGGTGAATGCGCCGGGCCGCCTCTTCCATGTCCTCGGGCTCGGCGACCCGCATCTCGGCGAGCACCTCCGCCTCGGGCAGGTTGGGGGTGACGAGCAGGGCCAGCGGGAGAATGCGGTCCGCGAGCGCCGCGCGGGCCTCCGGCTGCAGGAGCCGGTCTCCCGACTTGGCGACCATGACCGGGTCCACCACCAGCTTCTCGATCCGCCGGGTCGTGAGCTCGGCGGCGACCGCCTCGATGATCGGCGCGGTCGAGAGCATTCCGCACTTGGCCGCGTCGGCGCCGAAGTCCTCCAGGACGGAGCGAAGCTGCCGCGCCACGAACGCGGGCGGAAGGTTCTCCACACCCTGGACCCCGAGGGAGTTCTGCGCCGTCACCGCGGTGATCACCGACATGCCGAACACCCGGAACGCCGAGAACGTCTTGAGATCCGCCTGGATTCCCGCGCCGCCGCCGGAATCGGACCCGGCGATGGTGAGGGCCTTGGGGATCAACATGGCCCCCTAGTATACGGGATACGTCCGGGCGCGGCGGGAAGAACCTCCTACTCGAAACCGGCGGCGGGCTTCGAGGGGGGGACCGGGATGATGACCGTGAACTCGCCCCGCGCGGTCCCCGCCGCAAAGCGCTCCCGCAGCGCGGCGGCGGGCCCGCGGACGATCTCCTCGAACGCCTTGGTCATCTCCCGCGCCACCACGATCTCGCGGTCTCCGAAGACCTGCGCGATCGCCTCCAGCGAGGCGAGGATGCGATGCGGCGACTCGTAGCAGACCACGGTCAGCTCGAGGTCGCGCAAGGCTTCCAGCCGGTGCACGCGCCGGCCCGGCTTCACGGGCAGGAAGCCGTCGAAGAGGAAGCGGTCGGCGGGCACCCCGGCCGCGGACAGCGCCGTCACCACCGCCGAGGGGCCCGGCACCGGCACCACCGCGATGCCGGCTTCCCGCGCCTGCTTGACGAGGAGAAAGCCGGGATCCGAGATGCCGGGGGTGCCCGCGTCGGTGACCAGGGCCACCGACTGGCCGGCCTGCAGCGTCTCGAGCAGGCGCGTCGCCTTGCGCAGCTTGTTGTGCTCGAAGTAGCTCGTGACCGGCGCGTGGATGCCGAAGTGAGTGAGGAGGATGCGGGTGCGGCGGGTATCCTCGCAGGCGATGAGCGCGACGTCCTTGAGCACGCGGAGCGCGCGCAGCGTGATGTCCTCGAGATTGCCGAGCGGGGTCGCCACCACGTAGAGGGTGCCGGCCATCGATCAGGGGGCCGTCCGGAGCGGCACGGAACGACAGAATTCCATGAGAGCACCCGCCAGCGCGGCGAGCCGCTCGTAGGGCAGGCCGTCGAGCGCCTGCATCTCCCGCTCGTCCTCTCCGATGGCCAGTCGCACCACGATCGCCCGGCGTGGGCCGGGGGCGTTCGGGTCGAAGCGCGGGGCGGGCCAGTCCCCGGCCAGCGCGGGGTCGCGCAGCAGCCGCTCCAGCATCGCCAGGTACGTGTCCGTCTCCACCAAGCCCGCGCGCTCCCAGTCGGGCGACTGCGGCCGCGGGCCGGCCAGGGCCTGCAGGGTGACCCGGCCCTCGCGGGCGACCAGCCGGGCGGTCTGCACCGCGGGGGTCTCGTAGCTGGTCCGCCGCTCGGTGAAGATCACGAGCCGTGAGCTCCGGCGGGCGGTGGCGAGCAGCGTGTCGTGCGCCGCGGCCGCCTGTTGCTCGAGGCGGGCGCGCGTGGCCTCATCGCGCGCGCCGTCGAGGACGCGGCGGATCCGGACATAGTCGTCGAGGCTACCCGGCTGGGCCGCGACATCGAGTGCGAACAGCAGGATGAAGCAGAGGACGGGGCAGAGCCACTTCATCGGAGACCCCCGGGAAGGGGACGGTCTTACGCGGACTGCTCCTTCTGCTCGGAGATGAGGATGGGGCGATCCTTGTTGACGATGACCTCGCGGGTGATGATGCACTCCTTCAGCCCGGGCAGCGAGGGCAGCTCGTACATCACGTCGAGCATGACCTCCTCCAGCACCGCGCGCAGGCCCCGCGCGCCGGTCCCGCGCTTCATCGCCTCGCGCGCGATCGCGGCCACCGCGTCGTCGGTGAACTTGAGCCGCACCTTCTCGAGCTCGAAGTACTTCTGGTACTGCTTGATGATCGCGTTCTTGGGCTCGCGCAGGATCCGCACCAGCGCGGGCTCGTCCAGGTCGTGGAGCGTGGCCACCACCGGGAGGCGGCCCACGAACTCGGGGATGAGCCCGTACTTGAGCAGGTCCTCGGGCTGGATCAGGGCCAGCAGGTCGCCCACCCGGCGGTCCTCGCGGCTCTTGATCTCGGCCCCGAAGCCGATGCCGGTCCGACCGACCCGCCCCTCCACCAGCTTCTCGACGCCCACGAAGGCGCCGCCGCAGATGAAGAGCACGTTGGTGGTGTCCACCTGGATGAACTCCTGGTGGGGATGCTTGCGCCCGCCCTGGGGCGGGACGTTGGCCACCGTGCCCTCGAGGATCTTGAGCAGGGCCTGCTGCACGCCCTCGCCCGAGACGTCGCGGGTGATGGACGGGTTCTCCGACTTGCGCGCGATCTTGTCGATCTCGTCGATGTAGACGATGCCGCGCTGGGCGCGCTCGACGTCGTAGTCGGCGGCCTGCAGCAGCCGGAGAATGATGTTCTCCACGTCCTCGCCCACGTAGCCGGCCTCGGTCAGCGTGGTCGCGTCCGCGATGGTGAACGGCACGTGGAGCATCTTGGCGAGGGTCTGGGCGAGGAGGGTCTTGCCGGATCCGGTGGGGCCGATCAGCAGGATGTTGGCCTTCTGCAGCTCCACGTCGCCGGACTCGGTGCCGGCCTCGATGCGCTTGTAGTGGTTGTGGACCGCGACCGCGAGGACCTTCTTGGCCCGCTCCTGCCCGACCACGTACTCGTCGAGGACGTTCTTGATCTCGGTGGGCTTGGGGAGGCTCCGCAGCTCCCGACTCTTTTCCTCTTCCCACTCCTCCGCGATGATGTCGTTGCAGAGCTCGATGCACTCATCGCAGATGTAGACGGTCGGCCCCGCGATCAGCTTGCGCACGTCGTTCTGGCTCTTGCCGCAGAACGAGCACTTGAGTGCACCGCCGCCTTCTCGCGTGCGGGCCATGGTGGGTCCCTACTTGGTGGTGACGACCACTTCGGGAACGGACCGCGTGGTCGGCTTGGAGGAGATGACCTCGTCCACGATCCGGTATTCCTTGGCCTGCTCGGCGGTCATGAAGAAGTCCCGGTCGGTGTCCTTCTGGATCTTCTCCATGGACTGGCCGGTGTGGTGCACCAGGATGCGGTTGAGCTCCTCGCGCATCCGGAGGATCTCCTTGGCCTGGATGTCGATGTCGGTGGCCTGGCCCTGCACGCCGCCCAGCGGCTGGTGGATCATGATGCGCGCGTGGGGCAGCGCGAAGCGCTTGCCCTTCCCGCCCGCAGCCAGCAGCAGCGCGCCCATCGAGGCGGCCTGCCCCATGCAGATGGTCGAGATCGCTGGCTTCACGTACTGCATGGTGTCGTAGATGGCCATGCCCGCGGTCACCGATCCGCCGGGCGAATTGACGTAGAGGTAGATGTCCTTGTCGGGGTCCTCGGCTTCCAGGAACAGCATCTGGGCGATCACCAGGTTGGCGATCTCATCCTCGATATAGGTCGGGAGGAAGATGATCCGCTCCTTGAGGAGCCGGGAAAAGATGTCGAACGCCCGCTCGCCGCGCGGGGTCTGCTCCACCACCATCGGGACCAATCCCATCGGGCGCCTCCTTGCCATGCTCGTAGTGTACCTCAGGCGGTGTTTGCCTGATTCTTTTCGATAAGGAAATCGATGGTCCGGCGCTCACCCAGGGAGTGCCGGATCCCCTCCAGGTCCCCGCTCTGCTCGAGCATCCGGCGGACGGCGGGCGCCGGGCGCTGGCTGGCCTGGGCCACGCGCTCGATCTCGGCGTCCACGTCCGCGTCGGCCGCCGCGAGGCCTTCCTTCTCGGCGATGGCCTCGATGAGCAGCGCGCGCTTCACCGCCTTCTCGGCCCCGGGCCGCAGGTCCTCCAGCAGCTTCTTGTAGTCCCACGGCACCTTGTCCGGGTCCACCCCCTGCCGGCGCATGTGCTCGCGGGCGTGCTCGATCTGATGCCCGACCTGGCGCAGGATCAGCGCCTCGGGCACCTCGAAGGTGTGGCCGGCCATGACCGCGTCGAGCACCGCGGTCTCCAGCGCGCGACGGTTGTCCGCGTCGCGCCGCGCCGCCAGCCCGGTGCGGACCTCGGTCCGCAGCGCGTCCAGCGTCTCGAAGTTGCCCCCCACCGTCTTGGCGAACTCGTCGTCGAGCGCGGGCAGCACCTTCTCCTTCACCTCGGTCACCGTCACGGTGGCCTCCGCCGACTTGCCGCGCAGCGCCTCGCTGCGGTGGTCGTCGCCGAAGCGCACCCGGGTCTGGCGCGAGCCGCCCGCGGCCAGGCCGATCACCGCCTCCTCCATCTCGGGCAGCACGCTGCCGCCCCCGATGACGAAGCCGTAGCCGGTCTCGGAGCGGGGCTCCTGGCCCTCGGGGGTGAGCGTGTAGTCCACGATCACGAGGTCGCCGGGATCGGCGGCGCGCTCGACCGCGCGGTACTCCGCGTGCTGCTCCTGCAGCGTGGCGAGCGCCTCGTCCACCTCGCTGTCCGCGAAGGGCTTGGGGGTGTCCTCGACCGCGAGACCGGTGTAGGCCCCCAGGGTGATGACGGGCTTGACCTCGACCACCGCGGCGAACTTCAGCGCCGCGTTCTCCTCGAGCGTGACCTCCTGCAGATCTGGCTCCTCCACCGGCTCGATGCGCGTCTCGGCGAGGGCCTGACGGTACACGTCGGGGATCAGGTGGCGGGCCACTTCCTGCCGCACGTCGTCCGCGAAGTGCAGCTTGATCATGCTGCGTGGGACCTTGCCCTTGCGGAATCCGGGAAGCTTTGCCTCGCGCTGCACGCGATCGAAGGCCTGCTCCCAGGCCTTCGACACCACCTCGGGGGTCTCCTCGACCTGCAGCCGCCGCTTGCAGCCCGCCAGCTCTTCGATTTCCACCTTCATGGCTCTTCCACCTTCATGGCGACTCCCAGGTTCTGGTGCGAGAGGGGGGAGTTGAACCCCCACGGGTTGCCCCTCTGGATCCTAAGTCCAGCGCGTCTGCCAGTTCCGCCACTCTCGCACGACGGGTCGCGGGTATCTCGGTGCGGGGAGGATCAGGCCAAGGAAGGATAACACAAGGCCCCAGTAGAGAAGGGGACCGGGGGCGGCGGCCGCCCGTAGGGGCGCCCGGCCCAGACGGTCAGTACCGGCACCAGCTTGCGGGTGCCCGCGCGCCGGTTGTTCCGGGGGGCCCGCCGCCAGGGTGCCGAGGCCCGGCACCTTGCCGGGGAGGTCGTGGCCCGGGTCGACGGGGGTCAGGCGCCGGCGCGCCGGCGGCGGTAGCGGCGGATCAGCGCATTGGTGGAGCTGTCGTGCCGGAGCGCGGGCTCCTCGCGGCTCTCGAGCTCCGGCACGATCCGGCCCGCGAGCGCCTTGCCCAGCTCCACCCCCCACTGGTCGAACGAGTTGATGCGCCAGATGGACCCCTGGACGAACACCTTGTGCTCGTACAGCGCGACGAGGCGCCCGAGCGCAGCAGGGGTGAGCTCGTCGGCCAGGATCGTATTGCTCGGCCGGTTGCCCTCGAAGGTGCGATGCGGTACCTGCGCGGCGGGCACCCCCTCGGCGGCGACCTCGGCCGCGGTCTTGCCGAAGGCGAGCGCTTCGGTCTGGGCGATCAGGTTCGCGGTGAGCAGATCCTGGTGCCGGCCGAGCGGATTGAGCGTTCTCGCGAACCCGATGAAGTCGGCCGGGATGAGCCGCGTGCCCTGGTGAATGAGCTGATAGTACGCGTGCTGGCCATTGGTGCCCGGCGTGCCCCAGATGACCGGCCCGGTCTGGTAGTCCACGCGCCGGCCGTCCAGATCCACCGACTTGCCGTTCGACTCCATATCGAGCTGCTGGAGATAGAACGGCAGGCGCGCGAGGTCGTGGCTGTAGGGCAGCACCGCGTGGCTCTCCGACCCGAAGAAGTTCACGTACCAGATCCCGAGGAGACCGAGCAGCACCGGCAGGTTGCGCTCGAACGGCGCGGTGCGGAAGTGCTCGTCCATCTCGTGGAACCCCGCGAGCATGGCCCGGAAGTGCTCGGGGCCGATCGCGATCATCAGCGAGAGCCCGATCGCCGAGTCGTACGAGTAGCGGCCGCCTACCCATTCCCAGAACTCGAACATGTTGGCGGTGTCGATCCCGAACTTCGCCACCTCCGCGGCGTTGGTGGAGACGGCCACGAAGTGCCGCGCGACCGCCTTCGGGTCACGGAGCGTGCCCAGGGACCAGTCCCGCGCCGCGTGGGCATTGGTGAGCGTCTCCTGCGTGGTGAAGGTCTTGGAGGAGACGACGAAGAGCGTCTCGGCCGGGTCCAGGTCGCGCGTGGCCTCGACGAAATCGGTGCCGTCCACGTTGGAGACGAAGCGCAGCGTGAGGCGGCGGTCGCTGTAGTGCCGCAGGGCTTCGTAGGCCATGACCGGCCCCAGGTCGGATCCGCCGATCCCGATGTTGACCACGTTGCGGATCGGCTTCCCGGTGAAGCCGGTCCAGACCCCGCTCCGGACCCGGGCGGAGAAGTCGGCCATGCGGTCGAGCACCGCGTGGACGCCGGGGACGACGTCCTGGCCATCCACCAGGCTGCGCGTCCCCCGGGGGGCGCGGAGGGCCACGTGGAGCACCGCGCGCTGCTCGGTCACGTTGATCTTCTCGCCCGCGAACATCGCGTCGATCCGCGCCCGCAGGCCGCCCGCCTCGGCCAGCGCGAGCAGGAGCCGCAGGGTCTCGTCGGTGACCCGGTTCTTCGAGTAGTCGAGGTAGAGGGAGACCGCCTCGAGCGCGAGCCGCTCGCCGCGCTTCGGGTCCTCCGCGAAGAGCGTCCTCAGATGAACGTCCCGCATCTGCCCGTGGTGCTTCCGCAGCGCCGCCCACGCCTCGCTCTGGCTTATCACGGTGTCTCCTCTCGCCCTCGCGTGAACAGGATCGCATGGCCGGGCTGCGCGATCACCAGGTCCTCCCGGGTGAGCACACCCCGCGCCGGCACGGCCGACCGCACCATGCGGTCATCTCCCGGCCGCCGCGCGCGCCCGGAGCGCGGGCAGGTCGTGGTCCGCGAGGTCGCCGATGCGCTCGACGGTGAGATCGGCGGGTGGATAGCCGGCGAGAGCCTTCGGATCGAGCGCGTAGTGGCCCTGCCGAGGGAAGACGGTGGTCACCCGGGCGCCCCACGCGGCCTTCACCGCGCTGAGCACGCGGAGCTTGTCGTCGACCAGCACGTAGTGGTCGGCGGGATGCCGGCGCGCCACGTCGTCGAGCTCGCGCTCCTTGTGCACGTAGATCAGCACGCCGTCCACCGCCCGGCCCAGGCCGGAGCGCTCCACCTTGCGCGGCTGGAACACCACGTCCCCGTCGGAGAGGATCACGGTCGGTCCCCACTTCCGGAAGCGCGCGAGCACGTCGAGGGCGCCGGGATAGAGCCGTTCCGAGAACGGGTAGTCCACGAGAAAGCCCGACACGGTCAGCAGACGCATATCGTGGGGGAACTCGCGCCGGTAGCGCTGCAGGGCGCCGAGGTAGTCGGCGTAGCCCAGCTCCGCGCGAAGCTCCTCGAAGAGCGCCCAGTAGCGGACGCGGCCCTCCGTCCCCACCGCCTCGTCCAGATGCCGCCGGAGGTCGGCGGTGACCCGGTCGTTGTCGAGGAGCGTGTTGTCCACGTCGACCAGGAACACGACCGCCGCCATCACTCGCTCCTTCGCGCGGCCGCCACCGCCGCGATGACCGCCGCGCCCGCGCTGGTTGAATCCTTCACGTACGCGGTCTCGATCCGGCCCGCCCGCTCCTCGCCGAGCAGCTCGACGAGGACCTCGCGGACGAGCGCCTCGAAGCCCGGGTAGCCGCCCCAGAGGCTACCGTCCACCGCGATGGTGCGCCGCTCCGCGAGCTCCCCGTCGAGGAAGCGCAGCGTGCCGACGAGCGCGGCCCCGACCAGCCGCGCGGCGCGGCGGGCGATCGCCGCACCGAGCGCGCGGACCTCCCGCCGCTCCTCCACCGTACTCGGCACGCCGAGCGCGCGGAGCAGCGCGTCCACGCCGTCGAGGCCGAGGGTGCGATCCGCCGCGATGCGCGAGAGGTCCTCGCTGTCGAGCGCGAACGGGGCGGCGAGCCCGGACGGCGCCGCCCAGTGTGCGCGCGCCGTGCGCGCCCCCAGGTCTCGCAATGTCCGCCGCAGGATCTCGCCCAGGTAGTGCCCGGAGACCATCTTCTCGAAGCGCTGCTCACCCGGGCTCGGCTCGGCGAGCTCGCGGTCGAGCGCGGCATCGTACGGGGTTTCGACGCCGGCCACCCCGTCGAAGTTCCCGGACTCGAGATTCCGGATGCCCGCCGGCCCCAGGTCCGCGGCCAGGTTGGCGCCGGTGCCCAGGATCAGCCCCACGTCCGCCGGACGCGCCTCCGCGGAGCGACCCCGCGCGCGATAGCTCTGCAGCATCAGCGTGGCCACCGTGTCATTGGCCACCGCGGCGATCCGGATCCGCTCGAGCCCCTCGCGGCGGAGCGCGCCGGAGAGCAGCGCCGCCACGTCCTGCCCCTCGAGGTCCTTCAGGGCCCAGCCCTTGGTCGACGCCAGCGCCACCGCCCGATCGATGCGCTCGAGGCGGGCCGGATAGGAATAGATGAATCCGAGCGGCGCAACTGCCACGCCCTGGGCCCGGACCACGCGGCCGACCGCCCGCGCGATCAGATCGAGCACCGGCTCCGGCGCGCCCCGCTTGTCGGAGTCGGAGAACGTGAGTACCTCCTCCACGACGACGCGGGCGGCGCCGTCCGCGCCGAGCTCGATGAGGCCGGCCCGGGCCTTGGTGCCACCCCAGTCCACGACGACCACCCGACCCCGCTCCCGACCGGACGGCTGGCGCGTAAAGGTCTGTAACATTTTGAGCGAGCTGGGCTCGCCGACCAGCCCTCTCGCCATCTGGCGGGTGAGCTCCCGGGCGATGGGCTCGAGCACGGGGCCCGGCGCGTCGAAGAGGGCGGCCGGCCGCGTGAGCACGCTCGCGTCGGGATCGGCGTCGGGATCGGCCATGGCCGTCATGATACTCCCGGGGGTGAGGTGCTATGATGAGGCCCGATATGAGCGCGCCGCAGCGCCGCAAGACGATCTCGGTGGACGTGGGGGGGGTCAAGGTGGGCGGCCCCCGGCCGATCATCGTCCAGTCCATGACCAACACCGACACCGCCGACGTGGCCGGGACGGTGGCCCAGGTCAACGCGCTCCACGCCGCGGGCAGCGAGCTGGTGCGCGTCACCGTGAACACCGAGGCGGCGGCGCGCGCGGTCCCCGAGATCGTCAAGCAGGTCACGGTGCCGGTCATCGGCGATTTCCACTACAACGGCCACGTGCTGCTGACCAAGTATCCCGACTGCGCCCGGGCGCTCGCCAAGTACCGCATCAACCCGGGCAACGTGGGCGGCAAGCACCACGACGAGAACTTCAGCGCGATCGTCCGGGTCGCGATCGACAACGGCAAGCCGGTGCGCATCGGCGTCAACTGGGGAAGCCTCGACCAGAACCTGCTCACCCAGATGATGGACGCCAACGCCAAGAGCAAGGACCCGCTCGACGCGCGCGACGTCACCATGAACGCGATGGTGGAGAGCGCGATCCAGTCCGCCGAGCTGGCCGAGCAGACCGGCCTCGGCCACGATCGCATCATCCTCTCGGCGAAGGTCTCGGGCGTGCAGGACCTGGTCGATGTGTACCGCAAGCTCGCGCCCCGCTCGGACTACCCGCTCCATCTCGGCCTCACCGAGGCGGGCATGGGCGCCAAGGGCATCGTGGCGAGCACCGCGGGGCTCGCGATCCTGCTGCAGGAAGGCATCGGCGACACGATCCGCGTCTCGCTCACCCCGAAACCGAACGGCGATCGCACCGAGGAGGTGCAGGTCGCCCAGCTCATCCTCCAGTCGCTCGGGATCCGGAGCTTCCTACCCCTGGTGACCGCGTGCCCCGGCTGCGGCCGCACCACCTCGACCTTCTTCCAGGAGATGGCCGAGCAGATTCAGACCTACCTGCGCGACCAGATGCCGGTGTGGAAGGACCGCTTCACCGGCGTGGAGGAGCTGAAGGTCGCGGTGATGGGCTGCGTGGTCAACGGGCCGGGCGAGTCCAAGCACGCCGACATCGGCATCTCGCTGCCCGGCACCTTCGAGGAGCCCAAGGCGCCCGTCTTCGTGGACGGCGCGCTCAAGCTCACGCTCAAGGGCGACGCCATCGTCGCCGACTTCCTGAAGATCCTCGACGACTACGTCGAGAAGCGCTACGCGGGCAGCCGCAAGTAGCGGCGCGCCCCAGTCCGGAGATCCCGCCATGGCCATCTCACCGTACATGCGCGATCTCCGCGCCAAGATCGGCCACGACGTCATCCTGCAGCCCGGGGTCGCCGCGGTCATCGTCAACCCGGCGGGCCAGGTCCTGCTGCAGCGCCGCAGCGACAACGGCGAGTGGGGCCTGCCGGGCGGGATCATGGAGCCGGGGGAAGAGCCCGCGGAGACCTTGGTGCGGGAGATCCGCGAGGAGACCGCGCTCGAGGTCGTGCCCGAGCGTATCGTGGGCGTCTACAGCGGGCCGGAGTTCGTGGTGCGCTACTCGAACGGCGACGAGGCGGCGATCCTGAGCGTCACCTTCGCGTGCCGGCCGGTCGCGGGCGAGCCGCGCGTCAACGACGACGAGTCGCTCGAGATCCGCTACTTCGCGCCCGACGCCCTGCCCGCGATGCCGCCCCGCCACCGGATGCGCATCGAGGACGCCCTGCGCAACGAGCCGCGGGCCCGCTTCCGCTAGAGCCCGGCTACCCCTTCAGCAGCTCCTCCGCCGCGCGCTTGACGTCGCCCGCGTCCACCTGGCCCTTGTGGGTCTTCATGATGTCGCCGACCAGCCGCCCGGCCTGCTTGGGGTCGCTGATCCCCAGGGCCGCGATGCGCTCTCGCACCAGCGCGCGCACCCCCGCCTCGTCCATCGTCTTCGGCAGGTAGCGCTCGCAGAAGTCGATCTCGAAGCGGAGCTGCGCGGCCTGCGCGGCGCCGCGGTCGCCCAGCTTGTCGTACTCGGCCACCGCCTTCTGCAGCAGCTTGCGGTAGGCGCCGATCACGTCGAGGACGAGGGCGTCGTCGACGTCGCCCGTGAAGCCCTTGGCGGTGCGGCGCTCCTGCACCTTGGTCTTGAGCATGCGCACGACGTCCGCGGTCCGCGTGTCCTTGGCCTTGATCGCCTGGGTGAGTGTCTCGTTCAGCGTCTGCTCGAGTGCCATGGGAATCCTCTCGCGGGCGAGGCTAGGTGAGCCAGTCGGCCAGCTCGGTGAGGGTGGAGAGCTCGCGGTCGGGTCGGGGCTCCCCGCGGGACTCGCCCGCGCGATTGATCCAGGCCACCGGCACGCCCAGCCGCTTGCACGGGGTGACGTCGTGGAAATGGCTCCGGGCCGCGTGCAGCCAGCGCCGCCCGCCGATGCGCTCGCGCGCGGTCGTGAAGTGCCCGTCGGCCGGTTTGTAGGCGCCCACCTGCTGGGCGGTGACGATCGGGTCGAACGGGACCGTGAAGTGCTTGCGCGTCTCCGCGAGCAGGTCGTCGTCCACGTTGGAGAGGATGCCGAGCTGATAGCCCGCGCGGAAGAGACGCTCGAGCGCCGCGTTGGTGTCGGGGAACGGGATCCAGAACGGGAGGCTCTCGGCCAGGAAGCCCGCGCGCGCCTCGGGCAGCGCCCAGCCGAGCTCCCGGGCCACCCGGCGCGCGCTCTCGGTGAGCACGTCGCGATAGCTCTGGTAGGCCTCGGCCTCCACCACCGGCTCGATCCGCTCGTAGGCGGCCAGCACCGTGGTCGGGTCGAGCCGGCTGCCGGTCCCGACCACCGCGCGCGTGAACGCGCTCGCGATGCCGCCCTCCCAGTCGATCAGCGTGCCGTAGCAGTCGAACGTGATGACGTCGTACGGGCGCGCGCTCATCGGGCGGCGGGAACCTCCTCGGCGGCGCGGGCTCAGGCGCGGGGCCGCGTCTGCGCCCACGGCCGCGCCTGCTCGAAGGCGGCCGAGGCCTGCAGCACCTGGAGGTCGGCCAGACGCCGGCCGACGATCTGCAATCCCACCGGCATCCCCGAGGCGGTGAAGCCGGCCGGGACGGTGGCGGCGGGCTGCCCGGTGAAGTTGAACGGATAGCTGAACCCGGCCCACGGGAACCAGTCCCACGCGTGCTGCGGGAAGCCCACCGGATTGAGACGCCCGACCTCGAAGGCCGCGACGGAGACGGTCGGGGTCAGCAGCAGATCGTAGGTATCGAAGGTCGCGCGCACCGCGTCGCAGTAGACGTGCTTGCGGCCGCGCATCGCCACGTAGGCCTCCGCGCTGTAGCGGCGGCCGTCCTCGAGGGCCGCGACCAGCCCCGGGTCCATGCGCGAGCGGAACTCGTCGAGGTACTGCCCGTAGTTGCCCGCATAGTGCGCGTTCCACATGAGATGGATCATCTCTCGCGTGTCCGGCCAGCTCACCTTCACGTCCTCGACCGCGCAGCCCAGCTCCTGGAACGCGAGCGCGGCGCGCTTCGCCACCTGCCCCACCTCGGGATCCACCTGCAGGCACCCCAGATCGAGGCTCCATCCCACGCGCAGGCCTTTCACACCCGCGCGCAGCCGGCCCACGTAGTCGTCCGGCGCCGCATCGAGCGACTGGCGGTCCCAGTCGTCGGGCCCGGCCATCACGCCCAGCATCAGCGCGGCGTCCGCCACCGTGCGCGTCATCGGCCCGGTGTGGGAGGCGCTGTCCGTGTTGGACACGGGCCACATGGGCACGCGTCCGAAGGTGGGCTTGAGTCCGTAGATTCCGCAGAAGGCCGACGGCACCCGCACCGAGCCGGCGCCGTCCGAGCCCTGGTGCAGCGGCCCCAGCCCCGCCGCGGTGGCCGCGCCCGCCCCCGCGCTCGAGCCGCCCGAGGTCATGCCCAGGTTCCACGGATTGCGTGTGATCCCGGTGAGCGGGCTGTCGCCGAGCGCCTTCCACCCGAACTCCGGTGTGCTGGTCTTGCCGGTGAGGATGGCGCCCGCCTCCTTGAGCCGGCGCACGTACGGCGCGTCCACCTCGCCGACGCGCTGGGCGAAGATGTGCGAGCCGAAGCGCGCGGGCACGCCTTCCACCAGGGCCAGGTCCTTGATGGACACCGGAATGCCGTGGAGCGGGCCGAGCCGGCCGCCCTTCATCACCGCGTCCTCGGCGGCGCGCGCGGCGGCCAGCGCCGCGTCCGCGGTCACCGTGCAGAACGCATTGATCGTCGGGTTCACCTGCTCGATGCGCTCGAGCACCGCCCGGGTCAGCTCCACCGGCGACAGCGCCTTCGACCGGATCTGGGGAATGAGCTCGGTTGCGGGCGTGTAGGCCAGATCGGTCGCGTTCATGGGGCCTCCGGAGCCGGATGATCTATTTTCGCGGGAATGGTAGCACGGTCAGCCGCGGGGCGGCGGCAGCGACACCGGCACCCCGCTGGCGCGCCCGAAGCGCGCGGCGAGGCGCTCGCCGAACGACGAGACGTCGAGCGGGTTGGGCGTCGCGGCCTCCGCCACGCGCGCCTCGCCGGCGCGTACCAGCCCGCGCATGCACCCCGCCGCCTCGAAGTAGGGCAGGCGCGTCCGATCGAGCGGGCGCAGCCGGCGATAGACCGCCAGGTAGCGCGCGGCCACGAGCCGGCGCCCCGCCGCCGCGAGCGGGCGGAGCGCGGCCGGCATCGGCACCAGCGAGATCGGCGTCTGGGTCAGGATGACGCGGGTCGCGGCCACGTCGTACTCCGGCGCGGCCACCAGCGTGTTCGGCCAGTCGAGCACCGCGCTCACCCGCCCGTCCGCCGCGAGCAGGTTCTGCGGATGGAAATCGCCGTGGCAGATCACGCGCGCGGACCGCTCGACGGGCTGGCGGGTGCGGAGCCAGCGCATCCCGTCCGCCAGCCCGGCGAGCCCGGCCGCCTGGATACGCCGGTCGAGCGAGGCGAGGTGGCTCTCGAAGCCGACCGCGTCGCGGTCGAAGCGCCAGCCCGCCGCCCGGCCCTCGTCGTCCAGCGCGCGCAGCAGCGCCTCCGCGTTGAGCCCATGCAGGCGCGCGTGCGCCTCGGCCAGCATCCGCCCGATACCGGGCCGGCGGGTGGCCAGGAGCGGACGCCCGGCGGCCCGCTCCATCACGAGGAACCCGGCGCCGAGGAGTTCGCGGTCGGCGCTGGCCATGAGCACGCGCGGCACCGGGTAGCCGAGCCCGGCGAGCGCGTTCTGGGTGGCGCGCTCCCGGAGCGCGCGCACCGGATCGTGGCCCGGACCGAGCACGCGCAGGATGAGCGGCCCCGTCCAGGCGGCGGGGCCGACGCTCAGGCGGAAGGCGTAGATCGAGGTGTCGAAGCCACCGCTGATCGGAACCGGAGACTCGGCGTAGGCGAGATCGGCCGCGCGCAGCTCGCGGCGGAGGTGGCCGAGAAGAGCGGCCGCTACGTCCGACGTGGACGGGTCCCCGTCACGCGGCCCTCTCCTCCTGGGGGGGAGAGGGAATGAGGAAGTCCGAGAGGCGGGTGAGGATGAACGCGTAGTCGAACGCGATCTCACGCAGGTAGTCGTAGCGACCGGAGGCGCCGCCGTGGCCGGCATCCATGTTGATCTTGAACACGGGCGGGACGGCGGCGGTGCCGATCGCGCGCAGGCGCGCCACGTACTTCGCGGGCTCCCAGTACATCACCTGGCTGTCGTTGAGGGAGGTCTTGACGAAGAGCGCCGGGTAGGGCCGCGCGTCCAGGTTGGTGTACGGGCAGTAGCTCTTCATGTACTCGTACTGCTCGCGGATCTTCGGGTTGCCCCACTCCTCGAACTCGCCCACCGTGAGGGGCAGCGACTCGTCCAGCATGGTGTTGATCACGTCCACGAACGGCACTCGCAGCACCGCGGCCGCGCAGCAATCCGGACGCAGGTTGAGCACCGCGCCCATGAGCAGGCCGCCCGCGCTGCCGCCCTCGATGACGAGCCGGTCGGGCGCGGTGTAGCCGCTCCGGGCCAGGAAGTCGGCGGCCGCGATGAAATCGGTGAAGGTGTTGCGCTTGTTCATCATGCGGCCCTCGTCGTGCCACCGCTTGCCCAGCTCGCCGCCGCCCCGGATGTGGGCGATCGCCACGCTGACGCCCCGGTCGAGCAGGCTGAGCCGGTTCGACGAGAAGCCGGCCGGATAGGGATACCCGTAGGCGCCGTAGCCGGCGAGCAGCATCGGGCTCGAGCCATCCAGACGCGCCCCGGCGCGGCGGACGAGCGAGATCGCGACGCGGGTGCCGTCCGGGGCCGTCGCGTGGATCCGCTCGGAGGTGTACCGCGCGGGGTCGTAGCCGCCCAGCACCTCCGCCTGCTTGAGCAGGAGCAGCCGGCGCCCCGCGATGTCGTAGTCGAACACCGAGGCGGGCGTGATCAGCGACTGGTAGCGCACCCGGTAGGTCCCCGTCTCGAACTCCGCGTTGGCGTCGGGGCCCAGGTCGTAGGTCGGCTCGGGGAACTCCACGTGGTGGTAGGCGCCGGTGCCCGCGTCGGTGACCCGCAGCCGGATCAGCCCGTCCTCTCGCTCGTGGACGACGTAGTGACGGGCGAAGACGTCCACGTCCTCGAGCATCACGTCCGGGCGATGCGCGATGAGCTCGCGCCAGCGCGCGGGGTGCGGATCGTCCACCGGGGCCACCACCAGCCGGAAGTTCCGCTGGCCGCCGCCGTTGGTGCGGATGTAGAAGACGTCACCCTCCGGGCCGCGACCGTGATCCACCTGGTATTCGTGATCCGGCTCCCGCGGCAGCACCATCCGCCAGGCTCCGCCCGGATCGCCGGCCGCGAGATAGCGCACCTCGGTGCTCGTGAAGCTGCCCGAGATCAGGAACAGGTAGGCCTGGCTGCGGGAGCGGCCCACGTGGAAGCGGAAGAGCGCGTCCGGCTCCTCGTGCAGCAGGTCGGCCACCGCGACACCGAGGCGGTGCCGATGGAGTCGGTAGGGCCGTTTCGCGTCGTCCTCGGTGACGTAGAAGAGCGTCTCGTTGTCCGCGGCCCAGGCCACCGCGCTCACCTTCTCCACGCGATCGGGGAGCAGCGCGCCGGTCTCGAGATCCTTCACGTGGAGGGTGTACTCGCGGAAGCCGGTCACGTCGGTGGTATAGGCGAGCCGTCGGCCGTCGTCGCTCACCGCGGCCGCGCCCAGGGCCAGGAAGGGGTGCCCCTCGGCGAGCTGGTTGAGGTCGAGCATCACCTGCTCGGACGCCTCCAGACTTCCCGCCTTGCGACAGTAGATCGGGTACTGCTTGCCCTTCTCGGTGCGCGAGTAATAGTAGTGACCGCGCAGGCGGTAGGGCACCGACTGGTCGTCCTCCTTGATGCGCGCCAGCATCTCCACGTAGAGCGACTCCTGGAAGGGCACGGTGGGTTTCATCACCGCGTCGGTATAGGCGTTTTCCGCAGTCAGGTAGGCGATGACCTCGGGGTCGTCCTTCTCCCGCATCCAGTGGTAGTCGTCCTGGCGCACGTCGCCGTGGACCACGTCGGTCCGGGGAATCTTCCGGGCGACCGGGGGGCGGGCGTGCAGGGGGGGCTCCGACATGCTCCGCACCGTACCACAGGGGGCCCGCTTGCGCGGGCGCGCGCTCGGTCTCTACACTGGCGCGATCCGGCCATGCCCGAGCTGCCCGACGTCACGGTCTACATCGAAGCGCTCGCCACGCGCATTGGCGGCGCGCGGCTCGAGCGCATCCGCCTTGCCAACCCCTTCGTGCTGCGCTCGGTGGAGCCGCCACCCCCCGAGGTCGTGGGCCGGACGGTGACCGGCGTCCGGCGCCTGGGCAAGCGGATCGTGATCGCGCTGGAGGGCGAGCTCTTCGTGCTCATCCACCTGATGATCGCGGGCCGGCTGCACTGGAAGGACGCGGGCGCGAAGCTGCCCGGCAAGATCGGGCTGGCCGCGCTCGACTTCTCGACCGGCACGGTGACCCTCACCGAGGCGGGATCGAAGCGTCGCGCCGCCATCCACCTCGTGCGCGGCGAGGCCGCGCTGGCCGCTCACGACCCCGGCGGTCTCGAGCTCTGGACGGCCGACGCGGCGGCCTTCCACGACGCAATCACCCGCGAGTCCCACACGCTCAAGCGGACGCTGACCGATCCGCGCATCCTGAGCGGCATCGGCAATGCCTACTCCGACGAGATCCTGCACCGGGCCCGGCTCTCGCCGGTGCGCATGACGCGCCAGCTCACGGAAGCGGAGAGCGCGCGCCTGTTCGAGGCCGCGAAGGCCACGCTGACCGACTGGATCGAGCGCCTGCGCCGGGAGGCGGGGGGCGACGTTCCCGGAGGGTGTGACCGCGTTCCGCCCCGACATGGCGGTGCACGGCCGGTACGGCCGTCCCTGCCCCGACTGCGGCGCTCCCGTGCAGCGCATCGTGCACGCGGAGAACGAGACCAACTACTGCGCGCGGTGTCAGACCGCGGGGCGCCTCCTGGCCGACCGCGCGCTCTCGCGGCTGCTCCACCAGGACTGGCCGCGCACGCTCGAGGAGATGGAAGAGCGGCGGCCCGGCGGGGCGCCGGCGGTCACCGCCCCGGCGGCGCCGCGATCTCGTCGCCGGCGCTGACCGGCGGCCCGGCGCTCAGCGGGGCGCGGGAAGCGGCCCGCCGACGAGGATATCGGCCGAATCGATGCCCTGGAGCTTGACGCGCACGCGCCAGGGGCTCGCCCCGGCCGGGGCGAGCGGGAAGGAGGCGATGCTGCTCCCGACCTCGCTGGCCCCGCCGCCGCCCACCAGCCCGCCCGTCGAAACGCCGACCCCGGTGCCCACCCCGCCGCCGCCGCCGGTGCTGCTGAAGCCGCCGATCCCGAAGCCGATGCTGACCGGGCTCCCCCCGCTGCTCGCGGCCGGGGTGTACTCGATCGTCTGCGCCTCGAGCAAGGCCCCGTTGGGCATCACGATCTGCGCCCGCTCGACGCGGCGCCCGCCCCCCTCGATCTCGACGCGGAGCCGGTCGCCCACGATCGTGTAGGCGGCCGACACGGTGGCACCCGGCGGCTGCACCTCGGGCTTGTACGGCAGGCCGGACGAGGACGACGCGCACGCGGCGAGCGCGCCCGCCAGCACCCCAGCCAGGAGCATCGTCACGACGCGGTTTCGCATGCACGGTATTATCGCACGCAAACGGGAGGGACCTCATGGGCGGCGAGGAAGACGAGCGAGTACCCCCGGGAGCCGATCTCGAGCGGTACGTCCGGGAGCTGGCCGAGTTCGTCGGTCTGGACGAGGCGGACACGGCCGCCATCCGCGCGAGCGCGCCCGCGATCCTGAAGCACGAGGCCGCGCTGACCACCGCGCTCTACGAGCACTTCCTCCGATTTCCCGCGACCGCGCGCTTCTTCCTGGGTCCGGACGGGACGCCGGACCGCGGCCGGATCGACCGTCGCAAGCACAGCCTCGCCCGCTGGCTGCGCGAGACCGCCGAGGCCGCGCTGACCCACGATTTCGTCTACTACCTGCTCTCGGTCGGCCTCGCCCACAGCCACCGCGACTACGGGCCGGGCGGCAAGATCCCTCCGCAGTTCATGGTGGCCGCGATGAGCCTCACCCAGACCGCGCTCGCCGGCATCTTTCGCGACGAGCTGGACGACCCGGCGGCCGCGCTCGCGGCGGCGGTGGCGTGGAACAAGCTGCTGCTGCTCCACCTGAACGTCCTGCTGATCGGCTACCTGCTCCCGCCCCGCAAGACCGTCTGAGGCGGACGGAGCGCGCCCCGGGGCCGGTCGGCTCCCCGGGGCGCGTCGCGTGCGGCGGTGGCTTTACTTCGGCTTGTGGGTGAGCGAGATGCCCATCGTCTTCGCGGCCTCGTCGTACTTGGCCACGGACTCGTCGTGCTTGCCCGCCTTGTGGAGGGCGTCGCCCTCGGCGGCCATCATCTTCGCCTTGTACGCCGCGTCGTCCAGCCGGTAGTCGGCGGCGGCGAGGACCTGCTGCTGCAGCAGCGGGCACTCGTGAGCCAGGGCGGGCGAAACGGCGAATCCGAGCGCGGCAATGGTGAGCAGAATGGTCTTCATGTCGTGCGTCTCCTCGCGTGACGGGGAATGAATCGTGCGACGGGAACGGTGCGCGCGAAGTGATCAGGCGCGAGGAGGCGCGCGGTCGGACGGAGTGAGACAGATCCAGCCGGCGATGACCGGGTCGTGGGGATCGGGCCAGCCCGCGGGCCGAGCGGACGTGGGCGCGGGCAGGCCCCACGCGGAGTCGGACTGCACGCCGGCCGCAACGCGGAGCCGGTTCTCGTCACTCTCGGCGGCGTCGTCGCACAGGTCGAGCGCGACGGGAAGCGGCAGCACGAGCAGGATGACCAGGAGGAGCCGGCCCCACCAACCCCGTCCCGTCGGCATGATCCGCATCCTGACCGGGCTCCCGCAGCGTGTCAAGTTGTGCGCGGATTGACAGCGGCCAGCGCCCGCCGCATAGTGAGCCCACAGCGAAGGGAGCCCTCATGGCGAAGCCGACCACGATTCGAGAGCTGCGCGACAGCGGGTATGTGTCTCGCTCCGTCAAGCAGGAGCTGCGGGACAATCTGATCGCCCGGCTGCGCCGCGGCGAAGGCCTCTTCACCGGCATCGTGGGGTACGAGCAGACCGTCGTGCCCCAGATCGAGAACGCGGTGCTGAGCGGCCAGGACATCGTCTTCCTGGGCGAGCGCGGCCAGGCCAAGACCCGCATGGCACGATTGCTGGTCGGCCTTCTCGACGAGGAGATGCCCGCGCTGGCCGGCTGCGAGATCAGCGACGAGCCGCTCGCTCCCATCTGCTCGGCGTGCCGCCAGCGCGTCGGCGAACAGGGAGACAAGGCCGCGATCGCCTGGATCCCGCGTGACCGGCGCTACGGGGAGAAGCTCGCGACCCCCGACATCACGATCGCCGACCTGATCGGCGAGGTGGATCCGATCAAGGTCGCGGAGGGCCGCTACCTCTCCGACGAGCTCACCATCCACTACGGCCTCCTGCCCCGCACCAACCGCGGCATCTTCGCGCTCAACGAGCTGCCGGACCTGGCCGAGCGCATCCAGGTGGGCCTGCTCAACATCATGGAAGAGCGCGACGTGCAGATCCGCGGATACAAGGTGCGGCTGCCGATCGACCTCTACGTGGTGGCGAGCGCGAACCCGGAGGACTACACCAACCGCGGGCGCATCATCACCCCGCTCAAGGACCGCTTCGGCTCGCAGATTCGCACCCACTACCCCAGGCGGGTGGAGGACGAGATCGCGATCATGGAGGCGGAGCGCACCACCTACGCCGACGCGGGCCTCGAGACCCGGAGTCCGGAGTTCATGAAGCAGCTCGTGGCCGAGGTCACCCATCTGGCCCGCCGCTCGCCCGAGATCAGCCAGCGCTCGGGGGTATCGGTGCGCGTGACGATCTGCAACTACGAGAACATCTTGTCGAGCGCGGTCAAGCGGGCGATCCGCCTCGGCGAGGCGGTGGCCGCCCCCCGGGTGAGCGACCTCGGCGCCATCGCCGCCTCCACCGGCGGCAAGATCGAGATGGAGAGCCTGGGCGACGCGACCGAGGACAAGGTCATGTCCAAGATCATGCAGCGCGCCCTGCTCAACGTGTTCAACCGCAGCTTCACCTCCGGCGAGCTGGACGAGGTGGTGGGCGCCTTCCAGGACGGGCTCAAGATCGAGGTCTCCGACTCCATGCCCGCCGATCTCTACCTCCGGCACCTCGGCCAGGTGCGCCCGCTGCAGGCGGCGGTGCGCAAGCTCGGGGCGCAGGACCCGGCGAGCGTGGCCGCCGCGGTCGAGTTCGTGCTGGAGGGCCTGCACCTGAGCAAGAAGCTCAACAAGGACGTGCAGGCCGGGCAGGCGCGCTACCGGGTGGCGTGAGAACGACAGTGAGCGCAGTCCGAGCGCCGGCTTCGCCGGCGCAATCTGTTCTGGGGGAGGCTCGGAGGGGGCCGTCGCGGCCCCCTTCGATGGTCTAGTGGCACCCCTGAGCTGGTACTCGCGCTGGGACGGCTCCCAGCGCCTCGACGATCTCGACGCCGATCAGCTCCTCGACGCGATGTCCGACGATCTCCTGTCGGACGGCGATCCGTGGAGCGCGCTCCGGCGCCTCTTCCAGCGCGGGGCCAAGAACCCGGACGGGGCCAACCTGCCCGGGCTCCAGGATCTGCTCAACCGGCTGCGCCGCCAGCGCCAGCAGCAGCTCGACCGCTACGATCTGTCCTCGGTGCTCGACGACATCAAGCAGAAGCTCGACAACATCCTGAAGACCGAGCGCGAGGGCATCGAGCGGCGGGTGAGCGACGCCAAGGAGCGCGCCGAGAAGGGCGAAGCCCCCGAGTCGTTCCGCCAGGGCATGGAGCAGGCGGCCGCCGAGCACCGGAAGAGCCTCGACGAGATGCCGGAGTCTCCCGCGGGACGCATCCAGGGCCTGCAGAACTACGAGTTCATGGATCCCGACGCGCACCGGATGTTCTGGGAGCTGATGAAGGGCCTGCAGCAGCAGATGCTGCAGCCGTTCCTCTCCAACATGCAGAAGCAGCTCGGCAACATGACCCCCCAGGACCTCGAGCGGATGCGGGAGATGATGCGCGATCTGAACCGCATGCTCCAGGACCGCGCGGAGGGGCGCGAACCGGACTTCGACGCCTTCAAGCAGAAGTGGGGCGACCACTTCCCGGGGGCCCAGAACCTCGACCAGCTCCTGGAGCAGATCGCCCAGCAGGCCGGTCAGATGCAGTCGCTGCTCTCGAGCATGTCGCCCGGGCAGCGCAGCCAGCTCCAGGACATGATGCAGTCGCTCTTCATGCAGGACGAGCGGCTCGAGGCCGAGCTGCGCCAGCTCGGCATGAACCTGAGCCAGCTCATGCCGCCGCCCGACGGCCAGCGCTACAACTTCCGCGGCCAGGACGACCTGACGATGAAGCAGGCCATGGACCTGATGGACGAGCTCCGCCAGCTCGACGAGCTCGAGCGCCAGATCCAGAAGGTGCGCGACCCCGACGACCTGGAGAAGATCGACCCCGAGCAGGTCGAGCAGCTCCTGGGCGAGGAAGCGGTCCGCGACCTCGAGCGCCTGCGCGAGATGACCAAGAAGCTGGAGGAAGCCGGCTATCTCGAAAGAAAGGGTGACCGGCTCGAGCTGACCGCGCGGGCGATGCGCAAGATCGGCGACAAGGCCCTGCGCGACATCTTCGGGCACCTCAAGCGCGACCGCTTCGGCGGCCACGCGATCGAGCGGCGGGGCGCGGGCGGTGACCGGACCGACCAGACCAAGCCCTACGAGTTCGGCGACCCGTTCCTGCTCGAGCTGCGCGAGACCCTGATGAACGCGGTGGAGCGCAACGGCGCCGGGGTCCCGGTCCGGCTGGCCCCCGACGACTTCGAGGTGGTGCGCACCGAGACCCAGACCCACGCGGCCACCGTGCTCATGCTCGACATGAGCCGCTCGATGATCTTCAACGGCTGCTTCCTGCCCGCCAAGAAGGTCGCGCTCGCGCTCAACGCGCTGATCCGCGGCCAGTTCCCGCGCGACAGCCTCTACATCGTGGGCTTCTCGCTCTACGCCCGCGAGTTCACCGCGGCCCAGCTCCCCCACCTCGCCCCCGGCGAGTGGAGCGTGGGCACCAACATGCACGCGGGCTTCCTGCTCGCGCGGCAGCTCCTGGCCCGGCACAAGGGCGGCAACAAGCAGGTGATCATGATCACGGACGGCGAGCCCACCGCGCACATGGAGGGCACCGAGCCCGAGTTCGCCTACCCGCCCACCCGGCGCACCCTCCAGGAGACGCTCAAGGAAGTCCAGCGGTGCACGCGCGACGGCATCACGATCAACACGTTCATGCTCGAGCAGAGCCACGCGCTCGCCGCGTTCGTCGAGCAGATGACCCGCATCAATCGCGGCCGCGCCTTCTTCGCGACGTCCGATCGCCTCGGCGAGTACGTGCTGGTGGACTTCGTCCGCGCGAAGCGTCGGGCCGTCTCCTAGCCGGCCCGCCCGATGGCGGACGCCGCGACGGTCGTCCTGCTCGTACGCCACGGGCTGACGCCCACCACCGGGATCAAGCTGCCCGGCCAGGCCCCCGGGCTGCACCTCACCGACGAGGGCCGGCGCCAGGCCGAGGCCGCCGCCGCTCGCATCAAGGCGCTCCCCAAGGTCGCCGCGATCTACTCCTCGCATCTCGAGCGCGCGCGCGAGACCGCCGCGCCCATCGCGCGTATCCGCGGGCTCGCCCTTCGCATCGACCGCGACCTGGCCGATCTCGACATCGGCTCGTGGACCGGCCTGAGCCTCAAGCAGGCCGCCCGGCGGCCCGAGTGGGAGACGGTGCAGCGCAACCCGAGCGGCTTCCGCTTCCCCGACGGCGAGTCCTTCCCCGAGATGCAGGCGCGCATCACCTCCGCGCTCGGCCGGCTGGTGGCCCGCTTCCCGGGCCAGATCGTGGTCGCGGTGTCGCACGCCGATCCGATCAAGGCGGCGGTGGCCCAGGCCCTCGGCACGCCCCTCGATCTCTTCCAGCGCATCATGATCGCCCCCACGTCCATCACCGCGGTGGCCTACCGGCGCGGCGGCCCCGCCGTCCTCACCGTGAACTCGCTGGCGGGCGACCTCACCTGGCTCGGCGGGGGCAAGGCATGAGCGACAACCCCTCCTTCGAGGTCGACTCGCCGGACCACTTCACGGCCGGGGCGGTCGGGCCGCCCGGCCAGCGCGTCTTCTACCTGCAATCGCGCGACGGCGCCCGCCTCGTCACCTTGAAGGTCGAGAAGGAGCACGTGCGCGCGCTGGCCGAGTACGTGAGCGGCCTGCTCGCCCGCGTGAAGACCGCGCCGGGTGCGGCGCGGCGCCCGGCCGAGCTGATCGAGCCGATCGAGGCCGAGTGGGACGTGGGCTCGCTCGCGGTGGGCTACGACGAGAACCTGGATCGGGTCGTCGTCGAGGCGAGCGAGCTGATCGAGGCGGACGAAGCGGAGGAAGAGGGCGCGCCGGCCCCCGAGCGCGAGCCGGATCCCGCCATGGCCCGCTTCCGCATCACCCGCGCCCAGGCCGCCGCCTTCGTGGAGCGGGCGAACGAGCTCATGAAGGGGGGCCGCCCGACCTGCCCGGTGTGCAGCCGTCCCATGGACCCCGAAGGGCACGTGTGCCCGCGGGCCAATGGGCACGTGAAGCACTAGCCATGTCGGGACGAGCGGATCCGGCGATCGCCCTCGATCTGCTGGCCCGCGGCGACATCACGGTGAAGGGCCGGATGCCGCGCAGCAGCAATGCCACCTTCCTGGTGGAGCTGGCCCTCGACGGGGCCACCGCCCTGGCCGTCTACAAGCCCGTGCGCGGCGAGCGGCCGCTCTGGGATTTCCCGCCCGGGCTCTTCCGGCGCGAGATCGCGGCGTACCTGCTCTCCGAGGCGCTCGGCTGGGGTCTCGTGCCGCCGACGGCGCCGCGCGCCGACGCCCCTTTGGGCGAGGGATCGCTCCAGCTCTTCGTCCCGGCCGATTTCCGCCAGCACTACTTCACCCTGGTCGAGTCGGGCGACCACCGCGAGACGCTCCAGCGCATCTGTCTCTTCGACCTGGTGGCCAACAACGCCGACCGCAAGAGTGGCCACTGCCTGCTCGTGCCCGACGATCGGATCTACGCGATCGACAACGGCCTGACCTTCCACGCCGAGCCGAAGCTGCGCACCGTGATCTGGGACTTCGGCGAGGAGCCGATCGCGCCGGCGCTGCAGGAGGACCTGCGCCGTGTGGTGAGCGATGATCTTCCGCCCGCCCTGGCCGAGCTGCTCGATCCCGACGAGCAGCGCGCCTTCAAGCGTCGCGCGCGCGGACTCCTGCGCACGGGGCAATATCCGGTGGACAAGAGTGGCCTGCGCTACCCCTGGCCGCTGATCTAGTGCCGGCGGTGCGAATCCCCGTGAATGATGTCGCACCAGCGCCGGTTCTCGTCGCCGCCCGCCTCGGCGCTCCCGGTCAGCATGGCGTCGGACATCACCCGGGCGTCGTCCACACCCTCGCGCATCGGCATGTGGACGTTGCACCATTGCACTTCGAGGATCTCCAGCAGGGTGTCGGCGTCGGGCTCGCAGGCGGGGCAGTAAGCGCGGGCAATGCGGGGGGTTTCGGCCGGCATGTCGCTCATGGCAGTCCCCCACGCTGGAAGACTGCGGAACTTCGTCGCGAGTTTCGAGCGATGGCACCCTCCTGTCCCGTGACAACCGGACCCGGCTCGAGGCTCACGTTCATTCTACACACCAGACTATTTTGCCTCCTAATTCTCCGGAGGCCGGGCCGGGCGGGCGAGACCGGACCGGGAGTGCCTATAGGAAGGTCTGGTCGGGCTCGAGGCCAAGGAGGTAGCGGCCGACGGTCTCGAGGTGGGCCTGGCGGCCCTGGAGCTGCTGGGTCACGGTGTGGATGTCGCGGAAGCGTCGCTCGAAGGCGCTGCTGGTGAAGATGGCGCTCGACCCGGCCGCGTGGTGGACCGTGTCCACGACCTGCTTGGCCTGGTGGATGCCGTACGTGGAGGCGAGCCGGATCGCCACCCGCTGCTCCACGGTGAGCGGCCGGCCCGTCCGGCTCACCTCGGCCCAGATACGCCCGAGCGTGTCGTGCAGGTACACGCGCGCCGCGCCCAGCTTCCCCTCCGCCTCGGCCACCTGGAACTGGATGAGCGCGCTGTCGCGCACGAGCCGCTTGGAGGAGCGCGGCTCCTTGTCGCGGGCCAGCTCGACGAAGGCGTCGAGGCTGCTCCGCGCGAGGCCCATCGCCACCCCGGAGAAGCCCGACGCGTAGAGGCTGCCCGACGGGAAGCAGTAGAGCGGGCCCGGGTGTCGCCGCTCGGCGGGATCGTCACGCGAGACCGAATGCGCGTGGGGCACGAAGAGATCCGTCACCGTGAACGCGTCGCTGCCGGTGCCCCGCAGCCCGGTCACGTGCCAGACGTCCACGATGGTGGCCTGCGCGGCCGGAAACAGCATGGTGCGTCCCTCGACGCTGCCGTCCGGCCGACGACGGGGCGTGCCGTCGGGCTCCTGGATGGGACAGTACCCGCCGAGCCACGTGGCGTGGCGGCAGCCGCTGGCGAAGCTCCAGGTGCCGTTGATGCGATAGCCGCCGTCCACCGCCGCCGCCTTCGCGTCATTGCTCGGACCCCAGGCCAGCACGGAGCGCGGGGGACCGAAGATCTGACGGGCCGTCTCGGGCGGAAGATAGGCCGCGGTCATCGAACAGCCCGCGGCCTGGCAGAGGCACCACGCGGCGCTCGCGTCGTGCCGGGCGACCTCCTCGATGACCTGGACGAACGTGAGGGGATCCACCTCGCCCCCGTCGAGGAAACGGGGCAGGAGCAGCCGGAACAGCGAGGCGTCGAAGAGCGCCCGCTGCACCGGCTCGGGAAGCCTTCGCTCCAGCTCGGTGCGCTCGCTCAGGTCCTCCAGGAGCGGCGCCAGCGCGCGGGCCCGCTCGAGCGGGCCCGCGGTCTCGCCGGAGTCCGTTTAGTCCACTCCGAAATCGTAGATCTTGCCCGAGCCCGCTCCGAACCCGGTGGCCAGGATGAAGCCGTACTCGCCGGGCGGGAGCGGGGCCGCCGGGGTCACCTTGTAGAAGCCGCGCGCATCGCGCTCGATGTTGATCGCGATCTTGTCCTCGTTGCGCACGCCCATCTTCTGGGTGCCGCCGAAGGGCATGAAGGCGCCGCTGCCGATCTTCAGGTTGCGATCGTCGTTGCTGTCGCCCGGCTTGAGCTTCACGAGGGGCGCGTCGGTCTGCGAGTACGTGCTGAGGAATACCGGCTGCTTGTCCTTGATCCGGTACCGGGCCTTTCGACCCTCCAGCACGACCTCGCTCTTGCTCTGGAAGAAGGCCATGTTGGTCTCGAGGTTCGCGGAGGTCGCGAACATCTCGACGTACTGGTCGCCGACGAGCTGGTAGATCACGTCCGTGTTCTTGATCGACCCCGCCGCCACCGCGGGCGCCGGCGGAGCGGGCATCGCGGTGGTCGGCGCGGCAGTGACCGAGCCCGCCGAGACCATGGCCTCCAGCACCTTGTCCGAGACGCCGGCCTTCTTCAGGTTCACCAGCGAGTCGGTCTTGAGATCGAACTTGGACGGGGTCCCCTTGATCTTGGCGATGACGATCGCTTCGGGCAGCCCCGCCTTGACCATCTGGACGACGGAATCGTTCGTGAGCACTTCCTGGGCGAGGGAGGTGGCGCCCGGCAGCGACAGGCTGACGGCGACCACCAGGACCAGAACCAGCACGGCGCGTATCCTCTTCATGAGCCCTCCTGGGCAACGGGAAACGGTCGGGACCGGCCGGGACCACCCCGGCGATCGCGGCGATCGGCCACAAACTTAGGGTAACTCGTATCTTCGGTCAATAGCGGGTCAGACGCGCGGCCGCCGGGCCAGCGGCCAGGCCGCCGGGAGCATGGCGATGAGCGCGGCCATCGCGTTGATCGCCATCGCGGCCGGCACGCCGATGCCGGTGGCCAGGAACCCGATCCAGAGGGTGCCGGCGGGCTGGGTGCCGATGCAGGCCGACAGGATGCCCATGGCCCGCCCCCGGTTCGCTTCCGGGGCCGAGAGCAGGACCAGCGTGCTCTGCATCGCGGCGAACCCCGATTCGGCGGCTCCGATCACGACCAGCACCGGCAGGCAGGCCCAGGGCCATCGCAGGCTGGTGAAGGCCAGCAGCAGGAACGGCGCGACCAGCACCGACAGCGCGAAGAGGCGCCCGTGGGGCAGGAAGCCGCCGCGCGAGGCGATGGCCAGCGCGCCCAGCAGCGCGCCCAGCCCATCGGCAGCGACGAGCGCGCCCAGCCACTCGGGGCCCACGCGCAGGACGTCGCGCGCGAAGACCGGGAGCATGTGCTGGTACGGAAAGAACAGCACGTTCATCAACACCGTGATGATCAGGACCGCGCGGACCGTGGGCTCTCGCCAGGCGTAGCTGAAGCCCGCGCCGAGGCTCGACACCACCGAGGCGCTGTCGCGGCCGGTCGGGCCGCCGATCCGGGCCGGCAGGCCGATGAAGACGAGCAGCCCGATCGCGTAGAGCGCGGCCACCGCGAGATAGCACGGCGCGGGGCCGAGACGCGCGAGCCCGATGCCGGCCAGCACCGGGCCGATCATCTTGGCCACCTGCATCGAGACGGTCTCGAGCGAGACCGCGATGGCCACCCGGCGCGGGCCCACGAGGGCGTAGAGCGCGGTCCGCCGGGCCGGGAAATCGAGCGCCCACAGGACCCCGAAGAGCACCTCGAGCCCGACCATCGGCCAGAAGCTGCCCCGTCCCGCCGCGAAGACCGCGGCCAGGGCCAGCCCGGTCGCGAGGCCCAGGACCTGGGTGAAGACGAGCACCCGCCCGCGGTGCATGCGATCCGCCACGAGTCCGGTGAACGGGCCCAGCAGCATCATCGGGGCCGAGCGCGCGAACGCGGCCACCGCCACCATGAACGGCGAGTCGGTGAGCTGGAAGGCGAGCCAGCCGAGCAGGACGAGGTCCATCCAGCGTGCCCCGTTGATGCAGAGGCCGGAAAGCCAGAGCCGGCGGTAAGGGGCTTCGCGGAGGATCTCGGCGAAGCCGTGGGGCGCGGCCAGGGCGGCCGACGCCGGAGCGACGCTGCTCACCCGGGTAGGGATAGCACGGAAGGCCGGCGGGCCCAAGCGCGACGGGCCCGGAGGCTTGACAGGGCCACGGCCCGCAGATGATCATCGGCCTCCACACCCCAAGGAGGCTCGCCCATGACCGCGCTCAGACTGCTGGTTCTGGCTGTCCTCGCCCTCGCGGGCGCCGCCACCGCTCATGCCCAGGGCAAGGAGCTGGTGATGGGCAATGTCAATCCGCCCAAGCACGGGACCGCCCTGGCGGCCCAGCAGTTCGTCGACAAGCTCGACGAGCTGACCGGCGGCAAGACCAAGGTGGTCCATCACCACTCGGGCGCGCTCGGGGGCGAGCGCGAGGTGGGCCAGCAGGTCCAGCTCGGCACCGTGGACTTCTCCCCGATGACGACGGCGCCGCTGTCCACCCTGGTGCCGGAGATGTCGGTCTTCCAGCTTCCGTACATCTTCCGCGACTATCAGCACGTCTACGCGGCGCTGGACGGCAGCGACACGCTCCAGAAGTACTACGGCGCCGTGCTCGACAAGAAGGGGCTCAAGCTCGTCGCGTTCTTCGCCGCAGGCTACCGGGGCATCTACGGCCACTTCCCGGTCAACTCGGTGGCCGACGTGAAGGGCAAGAAGATCCGCGTGCAGGAGGACAAGATCCTGGTCGCCACCTTCAAGGCCCTCGGGATGATCTCCACGCCGATCGCGTTCCCGGAGGTCGCGACGTCGCTCCAGACCAAGGTGATCGATTCGGCCGAGGGCGGGATCAACACCTTCTACCACAACAAGTTCTACGACATCGTCAAGTACGTGGCCGACGTCCGCCACACCCACCAGTGCGTGGCCCTCATCATGGCCAAGAGCTCGTGGGCCAAGCAGGACGCGACCACCCAGAAGGCGATCATGGACGCGGCCAAGCACGCCGAGCAGTGGAACCGGAAGTTCATCCTCGAGGAGGATCGCGAGATCCAGGCGCAGGTGAAGGCCAAGGGCGTGACGATCACCAAGCCGGACGCCACCCCGTTCCGCCAGGCGACGATCAGCGTGTACGAGGAGTTCTACGCGACCCCCGCGGGCAAGGACGCCCGCCCGATGGTCGACTACATCCTGAGCATCAAGTAGGCGTGGCCGGCAGGCCGGGACCCGGAAGCGGCGCGCCCTTCGGCGCCTGGGGGAGCCGCTTCTACGAGGGGCTGGGGTGGCTCGGCGGCCTGATCCTGGCCGTGATGACCCTCGCGGTCTTCGTGCAGGTGCTGGGCCGCTTCACGGGCCTGGCCGGCATCGACGGCATCGACGAGATCCCCCGGTACCTGTTCGTCTGGCTGGTGATGATCGGCGCGGCCGCGGCCATGCATCGGGCCGAGCACACCCGGCTCGAGTACTTCGAGCAGCGGCTCGGCCCCCGCGGACAGGCCGCGCTCACCGTGCTGACCAACGGCGTCGGCATGCTGCTGTTCCTGTCCCTGATCCGCACGAGCCTCGTGCTCGTCCCCAACGCCCAGTTCCAGACCAGCGCCGGGCTGGGGCTGCCGCTCGGCTACGTCTACGCCGCCGTCCCGGTCGGCGCCGCGCTCATCATCCTGCCCATGGCGTGGCGGCTCTTCGCCGCGCTGAGAACCCTGTGGCCGAGACCCTCCTGATCGTCTTCGTCATCTTCGTCGTGCTGGGCATGCCGATCGGCATCGCCCTCGGCGTGGGGGCCCTGGCCGCGGCCACGCTCTATCCGGCGCTGAACCCGATCATCATTCCCACCCGGTTCGTCGGGCTCCTCTCGGACTCGTTCCTCCTGCTCGCGGCGCCGCTCTTCATCCTGGCCGGCAACATCGCGGCGCGGGGTGGCGTCGCGCGCGCGATCATCGACCTCGCCACCGTGCTGGTGGGCCGGTTCCGCGGCGGGCTCGCCTACGTCAACATCCTCGACAGCATGATCTTCGGCGGTATCTCGGGCTCGGCGGTGGCCGACGTGTCGGCGCTCGGGACCTTCCTGATCCCCCAGATGGTCCGCAAGGGCTACGACAAGGACTTCGCGACGATCCTGACCATCTGCACCGCGATCATGGCACCGATCATCCCCCCTCGATCATCGCGGTGATCTACGCCTGGATGGCCGACGAGTCGGTCGCCGCCATCTTCGCGGGCGGCTACCTGCCCGGTCTGCTCATCGCGATCGGCATGGCGGTTCCGGTCTTCGTCATCGCCAAGAAGCGGAACTATCCCAAGGAGCCGCCGCCGACGCGCGCCCAGTTCCTGACCGCCCTCCGGAACTCGCTGCCCGCCATCATGATCCCGGTGATCATCATGGGGGGCATCCTCATCGGCTGGTTCACCCCGACCGAGGCGGCCGCCGTCGCGGTGGTGTACGCCCTCGTGGTCCCGCCCATCTTCTATCGCGAGCTCTCCTGGCGCGATCTTCCAGGAATATTTTCAGACTCCGCGAGGCTGTCCGGCGTGATCGGCCTCATCATCGGGCTGGTCGGCGCCTTCGGCTGGGTCTTGACCTATTCGAAGTTCCCGTTCCGGGTCGCCGCGGCCATCCAGTCGGTCGCGCCGACCTGGTGGCTCTTCCTCATCCTCGTGATCTTCCTCTACATCTTCCTGGGCACGTTCCTGACCCCCTCGGAGATCATCCTGGTCACGGTGCCGGTGCTGCTGCCGGCCGCGCAGGCGCTCGACATCCACGCGATCCACTTCGGGATGGTCTGCGTGATCGCCTCGGCGATCGGCCACGTCACACCCCCGGTCGGTCTGTGCCTCTTCCTCGGCATGGCGATCAGCGGCCTGCCCATGGACAAGCTGGTGCGTCCCCTCATGCCGTTCCTGGCCGCCATTGTCGCCGTGCTGCTGCTGGTGGCCTTCGTCCCGGAGACCGTACTCTTCATCCCGCGGCTGCTGGGTTTCGTGCAGTGACCAGGAGCCTCGGCGCCGCGGCACTGGCGGGCCTGGTGTGCGGCGGCGTCTCGGTGGGCTTCGCGACCACCATCCTCGCGGTGGCCCGGCCGGGCGCGATGACGATTCCGGTCGCGCTGGCCGTCTGGGGCGGGGCGGGCCTCGCGGCGGCCGCGTTCTGCTGGAGACCCGGCCCCCCCAGGCAGATCTGGGGCCGCGTGGCCCTCACCATGGGCCTCCATGCACTCGCGCTGCCGGTGGCGGCCGCGCTCGCGTTCGGCGCGACCGCGATCTGGCCCCCGCCCGAGACCGCCGATCTGGGGCTGAGCCTGGACGTCTTCGGCGTGCGGCTCGTCGGCACGCCGACGAGCGTCCGGATCGGGGTCGCCGGGTTCGTCCTCGGGCTCCTCCTCGTCGCGATCGGCGATCGCGCCCTCGGGCACCGCGGCGTACCGGCCCGGTGGCGGCGCGCCACCGGACGCATCTCTCGCTAGGAGCACGCCGCCCCCGCATGTCGCAGATCGCGCAACCCAAGGCTCGCCCGCAAGGTCCAGGCCGTCCGCTCGGGATCGCCCTGCGCTTGCTCGTCGTCGCGTCGTGTCTCGCCCTCCACCCGCCGGGGGCGCGCGCGGACTCCGAACGCTCGGCGTTCTTCCTCTCGGCCGAGTTCTACGGCCCGCTCGGCTACACCAATCCCGACGCCGGCGTGACCCTCCGGAACCGCATGGCCAACATGGTGGCGTTCTGGCCGCCGGCGGACGCCGGCATGCAGCGCTTCGTCACGAGCCACGGAGCGCGGCTCAACTTTCATCTGCAGGGCGCCACGCACGTCAAGAATCACTCCGCCGCCTCGATCGAGAGCGAGCGCCTCGCCGCCGCGCGCATCTGTGCGGCCCAGCCGACCAGGAACCATCTCTGGAGCTTGATGATCGAGTGGGACCAGGGCGGTGGGGCCTGGGTCCCCGGCGGACGGCCGCGATACACGGGGCTGACGCGCGCACAGGCGCACGCGCGCTTCGCCGATCACTACCTCAATCGCTCCCCTCCGCTCGGCGGCTACCTCCGCCAGCCCGCGAGCGCCCGCCCGTGCCGCCTCGCCGCCGTCACCGATTATTCCCCGAATGCCTTCGCGGCCTACGAGCTCGGAGTCGACGTCGGCCTGCTCGAGCGGGGCGTCGACGAGCTCGGTGATATCGCGACCGGCATCGCCTTCATGCGCGGCGCGGGCCGTCAATACGATCGCCCGTGGGGCATCGACCTGTCGACGTGGCGAACCGCGGCCGACTCCGCGACCAGCTTCGACGCGGCGGGAACGCAGACCGGCGGCTGGTCGCCGAGCTATCTGCTTCGCCACATGTACGCGGCCTACATGGCCGGCGCACACATCCTGCAGATCGAGCCGACGCTCTACTACCTTCCGGGCGGGTCGACGCCGAATCCGTTCGGACTGGCCGTGAAGCGCTTCGCGGACTTCGCGCTCCGGCGACATCCCGATGTCGGCTCGCCGGTGGTCCCGATGGCATTGATGCTCGACGCTCACAGCGGCTTCGACACCAAGCACGGGCCGTACAACCAGCAGAACGCGGTCTGGTATCAGGACATCGCCTATTCGGCCGGCGACTTCATGATCGACAATTTCCTGAAGCTCGCCTATCCCAACCACTGGCGGCACGGCACCTTGCCCGGCGCACCCTTCTCGACCCCGGCGGGCTACCAGGCGTTTCTCGCGTCCGGCCGCGATCCCCGGCCCTACGAGCCGATGCCCTTCACGCGCTGGGGGGACACGTTCGATGTGACGCTGAACACCGCGACGTCGACCTCGCTCCGGCGATACAAGGTCATCGCCCTCACCGGCGACGTCCTCATCGACGCCCGCTTGCGCCAGATCCTCACGTCGTGGGTGGAGGCCGGGGGAACGCTCGTCGTCAACGTCAGACAGGCGACGGGCGCGGACGAGGCGCTCCTCGGCGTTCGCCTCGGCGGCGCCCACGTGCGCGGGACCACCTCGAGATGGCTATCGGACGACACGCAGTACCCAGAGGCGCCGTTCAGCTACAAGCCCGTCGCGCTCGTCTCCGCTCGCGCGCTGGCGACCACCGGTGACGGCGCCCCGCTGATCACCTCCAACCCGGTCGGGGCGGGCCGGGTCATTCTCACGACGCCGGACTATCTGCAGACGACCGCGCGCGATCGCTTCCTGGAGGTCGGCGTTCGGCTGTTCGACCACCTGCACCGCGAGCACGCGCCCGCCGTCGTGTCCGGTCCCGGCGCTCAGTACATGTTCTCGAGCGCGCCCGGCAAGATCATCACCACGGTCATCAACAACTCGGACTCGGCCTGGAACGGGGTGATCACCGCGAACATACCCGGCGCGGTCACCGCAGTTCGCGAGTATACCGCCGACACCACGGCGGGTTGTGCGCGGGCCGGGCAACGCGTGACGGTCACCGGTCGCGTTCCGCCCTACGACGTGCGCATCTTCGCGATCGAGTATGCGCCGGGCCCGCCCGCGCCGGGCCCGGCCTGCTGAGCGATCAAGACCCGGAGCCCGTCACCCCTCGAAGCGAGGACTCGGCGGGCGCCCGATAGGCGGGAAAGAAATCGCGGCGAGAAAACTCCTCCACCGGCACCTCGGCGGCCCGCGCCCGGCGCGCGGTCAGCTCGCGATACTTCCCTTCATCGGTGATGAGCCGCAGGGTCGAGAACGGGAACCGCAACTGGGAGAACCCGAGCTTGAACTGGAGCAGGCGGTCGTTCGAGGCGCCCACCCCGCCCCCCAGGTGGAGATAGCGATTGCCTCGAGACCTCGCCCATCCCGCCGCGGAATAGAGGAGCAGGTGAAACGGAGACTGGCTCAGGAACTCCGACCTGGTGCCTCCCAGGTGCGCCTGGACGATCCCGCCACACTCGAAGAAGATGCACGCCGCCGCCGGCCGGCCCTCCGCTTCCACCACCCAGCAGTGCACCTGCTCCGGCATCTCCCCGAGTCGGGCGAAGTACTCCCGGCCGAAGTAGTACGACTCCTTGGCCTGGACCCGATCCATCGTGTCCCAGTAGATCTCCATCACGCCCTCGAGGGAGTCGCGCAGTGACACGGACCGGGCCACGAAGCCCCGCTTCTGGCATTTCTTGATCGTCCACTGGTGCCCCTCCCGGATCCCCTTCCACGATTTGCCTTCGTCCAGGGTCAGATCCATCGCGACCGTCTCGCCCGCGGGGGTGAACACGCCCTCCGGAAAGAGCTCCGACAGCCCGTGGCTGAGCAGCGGATGCATGCGGAAGAAGGCGGAGCACACTCCCATCTCGCGCAGAGATTCGCTCAGCCGATGCAGAGCCTGCCGGGCGAACCCCGGCGACATCCGCGCCGCGTCACTCAGCAGCAACCCGGGATACCCGTACGGCGAGACCACGTCGTACACCGCGTCGCCGACCGTGACGTCCGGGAAGAGGCCGTCACACCGGCGCAGCAGATACGGAATGAATAGCTCCTCGGCCCCGGTCCGGGCCAGAAAAGCCCGCGGGCGAGCCTGGTTCCACTCGCCGTCCAGCCGCACATACTCGGGCAGGTGGTAGAAATCGTGGGGGAGTCGTCCCAGAGCTTCGCGCCATCGCGGATCGTCGACTTCCAGATGGGCACAGTCCATCATTGCCCCTCCGTCCAGACGGTCGGAAACACGTCCGGGTCGCTGAAATCCGGATCGCCGTTGGGGAGCTTGCGGCACATCTGTTCATCGACGATGTGGATCTCTCTCCCCTCGGCGTTGCGGTACGGGTGATAGTGATTGTCGCCATCCTGGAAGTGGACCGCATACGACAGCCGGGGCTCGCCGCTCGTATTGGGATAGCTGGCGTGGACCGTCCATCCGTGATGGAAGCTCACCTGCCCCTTCCTCAAGGTCATGGGGACGACGCGCACCTCCCGGCCGTGCGCGCGGAACGTCTCTTCGATCTCGCCGAGATTCTGCTGATTGAAGAACCGAACGTCCTGCAGGCCCTGCCAGCGATGGCTCCCGGCCATCACCACGAGCGGACTGCGAGTGACCTCGACGGAGTGCAAGGGAATCCACGCCGAGATCATCCGATCGGAGCTGCAGGTCGCCCAGTATGCCCGGTCGGCGTGCCAGCCGGTCACGGTGCTCGCCGCGTTCCCGGGATCGGACGGCTTGTAGATGAGCTGATCGTCCAGCACGCGAATGACCGAGCTCCGGGTCAGCTTCGCCGCGATCGCGCCCAGCAGAGGGTACACGGCAAGGTCCTTCAGCTCCCGCTTCTGCAGCGAGACGAACTCGTTGTTTCGCGGCCCGTCCCCATCCCCCGATCTCCAGTTGGAGAACCCGGTGTCGAAGGGGAGGGTCCCGTCCCGCTCTCCTCGATAGAAGCGCTGGGCCCCCTCGAAGGCCGAGTCGATCAGGGCATCGGGCAAGACCCCCGCCTTCGATATGTAGTACCCGTTCGCCTCGTAGAACGCCACGTCCGCGTCGTCGGGCAAGAGGGCACGCTGCTCGTGGGTCAGGGAGCTCATGACGGATTATCCTCCCGGGCCTTCCTCGTTCGCCGTGCTCGGGCGGGAACGCCGACCGCCACGACACCGTCCGCGAGATCGCGGATCGCCACCGCGCCCGCGCCGAGCGTGCTCCAGCGTCCGATCTTGACGCCCGGAATCACGACGCTCCCGATGCCGAGAAACGCGCCCTCGCCGACGTACACCGCACCCGCGAGGTGTACCCCCGGCGCCAGGTGCGCGTAGTCGCCGATGACGCAGTCGTGGTCGACGGTGGCACCCGTATTCACGATGACGTGGTCGCCGATCACCGCATCCGGTTGCACGATCGCCCCGGCAAAGATCACGGTGCCGCGCCCGAGCTTCGCCGCCGGGTGCACGTAGGCGGCCGGATGGACCACCGTCCGCCACTCGAAGTTCAAGGCTCTCGCCATCTCCCGGCGCTGCGCATTGTCTCCGATGCCGATGACGCCGCTGCCCCCGCGCTCTCGCTCGATCCGGCCCACGCGGGTGCCCTGGGCGTCCGTCCCCCACTTGGTGTCGTCGTCGTCCAGCACCCCCGCGATCGAGAACCCGCCCGCGGCGAGAGTGGCGATGAGGACCTTGGCGTGACCGCCGGCGCCGATGACGACGATGCCGTCCTCATTGACCGCGGGAGCCATCGGGCCAAGACTCTTCCCGCGAGCGCCGGGCCAGATGCGGAACTGCGGGGCGCCGGTGATCAAGCCGCCCTCTTCCCGGCCAGCCGATCGGCCGGAAGACGCACATGCCCGTCCCCGGACATCGACTCCTGACGCAGCGCATATCCGAAGAGCATCCCGGCGAGCGCCCAGAACAACAACGCCCCGTCACGCACGAAGAAATCGTTGGCCATGTTGCGAGCGAGGACGCCGGCGACCATCGTCGTCCCCGCGAGCCCGCAGAGCCGCGTGAGACGCCCTCCGCGAACGGCCAGCTGCCAGAAGCGCCACGCGATCGTCCCGAACAGGGCCAGCACCGCCACCATGCCCGGCACGCCCGCGCCGATGCCGTAGTTGAACACCAGATTGTGCGGATGCCAGAACACCTCGCGCTCGGCCGGAGGCAGCGCCGGGTAGGCCTTGCCCATGACCGCGCGCCCGAACCCGGCCCCGGTCAACGGATGCGCGAGAATCTCCTCCCCGACCCTTCTCCACACCTGGGGCCGCAGATCCTTCCCCATCGCCACCGGCGATTCGGGATCGCCCCCGGTGCGGTACCGGTCGCTGGCATAGACCCCGGCGCCCACCAGGGCGAGCACGATCGTGCCCGTCAGGACCACGCGAACCGGGGTGACCGCGACGGCGCGAACCCGCCAGAGCCACACGCAGACCACCGCGGCCTGCACGCCCAACGCCGGCCACACGGCTCGTTGAGCCGATAGCACGGCGACCGCGATGAAGGGCACCCCCATCAGGACCAGCCACTTGCCCGCATGCCGCCGGCCGGCCACCCCCACCACCAGCGCGAGAACGGGCCCGACCGTGACGAGATAGTTGCTGACGCCGCCGACGTCGCCGTAGTACGCGTCCGCCGGCCATTCCCCGTGCCGCAGGTCGGCGCCGAGCAGGGCCGACCCCGCGATCACCGCGAATCCGGCCAGGACCGCGAGACCCGCGACGCGCAGTCGCGTCTCGTCCCGCGTCCAGGCCAGGAACGCGACGAACGCCAGCAGCGCGTAGCCGACCTCGTTGGTGATCTCGCCCAGACTGTAGGCCGGGTCGACCGCCGACCCCAGCGAGGCGATCGCCACGCCGGCCCACAGCGCGATTGCCCACCGGCAGGGGAGTGGCGGTACGGCCAGCGCCCGCCAGGAGATCACCACGAGCGCGAACGCGGCGGCGAGACAGACGAGCCGCAGGCCCACGATCTCCGGAAACGGCACGATGCAGAGGAGCGCCACGAACGGCAATCGCGGCAGAATCGTCTTCACGCGGCCTCCCGCGACACGCGGCGTACCTGGGCCACGATCTCCTCGCAGCCGCGCTCGTCGAGCAGGCGCAGGTATTCGCGAAAGAGGGCTTCACGCAGCACGCCGGGATCGAAGTCGCGTAACACGCTCGCCCGGCCGTTGGCGCCGTGCCGTCGCCGCAGCGCCGGGTCGCCCACGTACGTGCGAATCGCCGCGGTCAGGGCCACCACGTCGCGCACGGGCACCAGCAGGCCGGTCTCGCCGTCGCGAACCGCATCGACGCATCCCGGCACGCGCGTCGCGACCACCGGCCGCTCCATCGCCGCCGCTTCCAGGAGCGCGGTGTTGAAGCCCTCGCGATACGTCGGGAGGACGAGGAGATCGAGGATCCGATAGACGCCGGGCATATCGTGCACCATGCCGGCCAGGTGGATGCGCGGATCGCGGCGCAGCGTCGATTCCACGTCCGCCGGGACCGGGTCCTGGCTCTCGAACGGCCCCGCCACCAGCAGGTGTAGCGACGGCCATTCCTCGCGCAGCACGCGCCACGCCTGGACGAGCTCGACGAGGCCCTTGTCCCGGACGATACGCCCCACGAAGCCCAGCACCAGCGCGCCCGACGGAACTCCGTACCGGGCGCGAGCACCCTCCGCCGACTCGGTCGCGACGCGGCTCGGGTCGAACTTGCCGCCCGCCTCGACGCCGTCGATGCTCCCGTGCCCGAGCACCGTGATCTTCTCCGCCGGGCACAGTCCTTCCGCGATCAGCACCTCGCGAAGCGCCGTGCTGATGCAGACGACCCGATGCGCCAACCGGCACGTCGTGCGCTCGGCCCAGCGCAAGATGCGCCGCCTCGGTCCCGTCGCGGTCACGAGCGGCAGCCCGTGCTGGTGATACACCCGCACCGGCACGCGACAGAGCGTGGCCGCCATCATCGCCAGGAGGCTCCCCTTCGGGGTATGCGCATCCACGATCGTCGGTCGCACCCGCCGCATGACCCGCACGATGCGCCACAGCGCCGCGAGGTCCACCAGCGGCGTGATCCGGCGGGGCATCCGGGCCCCGTGCACCTCGATCCCCATGTCACGGCCGAACGCGTCCAGCGCTTCGCCGGGCGAGGACAGCGCGTGGACCTCGAACCCCCTGCTCTTGGCGTGGGCCACGTGTCCGGCGAGAAAGCGCAGCGTCATCGGAACCGTCGTCACGTGCAGCACCGTCGGCTTCATGCCGCCGCCCCGCCCGGAACCGGCCGCGCGGCCGCGGCCTCGGGAAGGACTCCCTCGAGCCCGGCCACCGCCGTGCCTCGGATCGCCGATAGCACGCGGCGGGCCTCCCGGGTCTCCGCCGGATCCAGCGGGCGATTTCGCCCTCTGACCAGCCGGGCCTGCAGGCCGAGCCCCGTGCCGACGCGGTAGACCGCCGACTTGAGCCGCGAGCGCAGCACCAGCCACCGGGTACGCCGCGCCCCGACCAGCGGCGGCCCATAGCGACGCAGGACGTCGCGCACCGTCCTCTCGCTGCGGAGATAGCTCCGCAAGTTCCCGGCGGGGTCTTCCCGATAGAAGAACAGCGGCGACCTCAGCCGGGCGAACCGCGTCGTCGCGCAGGTTCGGCTCCACAGCTCGCGGTCCTCCGCCCGCACGTAGACCGGATCGTACGGATTGCCGCGAAACCACTCCGCGCGGCCCATCACGGTCGGATGAATGAGGAGGCCGTGTCGAAGCACCGCCTCCGGACGCGCGTCCAGCGGGCCATCGCCGCGCATCCCGAGCGGGGTCAGGTCGTCGGCCACCGTGAACGTCGCGGTATCGATGAGATCGACGTCCGGGTTCGCACGCAGGAACCCGACCTGGCGCTCGATGCGCTCCGGGTGCATGAGATCATCGGCGTCCATCCGGGCCAGATAGGTGCCTCGGGCCAGCGACGCGATCTGGTTCAGCCGCGCGCACAGGCCCCGATGGCTCCCATCGCTCACCACCCGCACGCGCGGATCGTCGATCGGCCGTACCACGTCCACCGAGCCGTCGCGGGAGCCGTCGTCGATCAGCAGCAGCTCCCAGTCCTCGTGGGTCTGCGCGAAGACCGAGCGCACCGCGTCGGCAAGGTGTCGACGGGCGTCGAGGAACGGAACGCCGATGGTGACCGACACGCGCTCGCTCACGAGAGTCTCCGGTGCCCTAGCTCGCCGCCCGATACAGCTCGTCACACGCATCACAGATACGGGTCCAGTCGTAGCTCGCCGCGTTGCTCAGCGCGTTCGCGGAGCAGGCGGCATGGAGGTCCGCATCGTCCACCAGTTTCTCGATCTCGTCCGCCATCGTCGCCGAATCGCCGACCGCGACGCGCGCTCCGCAGCTCGCCGGGACCACCTCCCTCAGGCCTCCCGAGTCGCTGGAGACGACCGGCTTGCCGCACGCCTGCGCCTCGACGGCGGCCATGCCGAACATCTCGTTGACGCGGGTCGGCATCACGAAGACGTCGGCGAGGTTGTAGACCGCATTGAGCCGGCTTTCCTCGACCGCGCCGAGGTAGAGGCCGCCGACCTCCGCGATGCGCTCGGCCCAGCGGCCCGCGTCGTCCTTCCGGCCGAACTGGCCGATCGGGCCCGCGATCACGAGCTGCACGTCGCGGCGCCGCTCCCGGAGCCTCCTCGCGGTCTGCAGCAGCACGTCACTCCCCTTCTGCTCGCAGACCCGGCCGACGTAGAGCATCACCTTCCGGTCGATGCCCAGTCGCCCGCGCTCGAGCGCGGCCGCGGCGGGATCGGGCCGGAATTGCCGCGTGTTGACTCCGTTGTAGAGGATCCGCAGCTTGTCGGCGGGAACGCTCCAGAAGCTCTGCGACTCGTCCAGACAGTACTGCGAGCACGGCAGGAGCAGGTCGAAGCGGCGGAGCGCACGCTTGTACAGGTGGTAGAGCGGCGTCCCGCGACCGCCGCGGAACTGGAAGAAATCGTACGAGAGCACCTTCCGGGCCGCCACCGCCCGGCTCATCCACGCGCCCTCCGGCTGGCTGTGGAAGTGCAGCACATCCTCGGAGCGTCTCTGGAGCGCGCGCACGACCCGATACTGAAACTCCAGGTGCCGGAAGGGCAGACGCGTACGGCATCGCAGGAATCGATAGGTCACCCCGTTCACTTCGCGCGTCTCGGCGGTATCGCCGACCGAGTACACGCTGACGCGATGCCCGCGCCGCGCCTGCTCCTGCGCGATCTCGACGATGCGTCGCTCGATGGCGCCGCCGAAGCGATGCAGGACCGGCAGCGTGCTGACGCTGATGTGGCTGATCTTCATCTGGTACTCATCCGGGCTGGCCCGCCGGCCTACGCCGCCGCCCGCCGGGGGCGCCAGTAGACCTCGATCGCCAGCCGCACCATCGGATCCAGCCAGGCGGCCCGACGTCTGGCCGGCGCGGTGCGGCCCTCGATCAGGTCGCGATACAGTGCCAGGTGGCGGGTGACCATCGTCTCCGGCTTGAACCGCTGCTCCGCATACGCTCGAATCTCGCCCGCCATGCGCTGCCAGCGCGGCCGATCGGCGAGGACCGTCTCCATCGCGCTCGCCAGAGCGACCGGATCGCCCGGCGGCACGGTCAGGCCGTAGGGTCCGATCTGCTCCGGCACACCGCACACCCCGCCCGCCACCACCGGGGTGCCGCACAGGAAGGCCTCGGTGACCACGCTCGGCAAGCAATCGGCGAAGCTCGGCAGGACCAGCAGATCCGCCCGATGATACTCCTCGGCCAGCTCGCTCGGCCCGCGGATGCCGACGAACTCCACGTCCTCCGCGATGCCCAGGTGACGCGCCTGCCGTCGGAGGTCCGCCTCCAGCTCGGCGTTGTGATAGACCAGGCGAAGATGCACGTGACGCCGCTTGCGAAGCCGCTCCATCGCTTCGAGCAGGAAGTTGACTCCCTTCCAGTCGATCAGCTGCCCGACGTAGAGGACGTCGTAGCGCGGCTTGTCGGCCCGTTTCTCGCGGCTTCCGGCAGCACGAAAGATGTCGGCCGGAATGCCATTGGGAATGGTGTGTATCTTGCCGGGGTCCGTCACCCCGGCGTAGTACCGCGCCTCGGCGTGCGACAGCGCGATGTACGCCTCCGCCTTGTCCACCACGTACTGAAAGGCGTATCGGCGCAGCCGCGAGCGTTCCCAGCCGGTGGGAATCAGCCCGTTGTGGCCGGTGAAGACGACGCGGGCCCGGCAACGCGAGGCCGCCATCTTGAGCGCAGCCCGCCCGAAGTGGTGGACGTGAACGATGTCGTAGTCGTCCGAAGGCCGAAACCCGGCGTGCCCGACCGCGTGCACCTCCACCCCGGCCTTGCGGAACCCGTCGAGCAACACCGTCTCCGGCGTCACCAGCTGCTTCGACCGAACCGCCTCCGGCCGATCGAAGATGCCCCCGACCAGGCAGATCTTCACGAGTACTTCACCGCGGCGCGGTCTCCATGGGAGCCGGCCGTCGCGGCACTCCACGCCCGGACACTCTTGACCGCGAAGTAGACGTAGATCGGCCAGAACGAGTACACGTAGATCTGGCTGCTGACCGACAGGCTTCCCGGGAACACGGTCCACAGCGCGATCATGAGCCACGCGTAGCTCTCCACCGGGCTCGCGGCGGCCATGAACCTGCCCTGCAGCCAGGCGAGACCCCACCCGAGCAACACGTGGCCGAGAACGACGCCGGCCAGATGGAAGTTGATGTACAGCTCGCCGTCCAGCGGAATGATCTGATCGACGACACCGGTATCGCCGTAGATCACCCCGTTGAATATCACGGGCCCGCTGACGTCGCGGTACGGCTTGCCCAGCACCGGAATCGGATAGACCAGCGAGGGGACCAAGGTCGCGCCGTAGTAGAACTTCCCCTCGAGGGACTCGATCAGGTACGCGGACATCTGGGGCGCCCCCGCGTAGATCTGCAGGAACTCCACCACCTCCTCGGGGTTCCACGAATCCGCCATCGCCGAAGCCGACAGCTCGCTGATGTCGAGATCGGTGGACCGATACCACCCGAACACGAACGCCACCGACAGCGCGAGCACGCCGGCCAGTACCACGCCCTTGAACGGAATGCGCCGCACGTGCAGGGAGAATGCGGCGGCCAGGCCGACGATCGGTCCGAGCATGCTGCCGCGGTTGTAGTTGAAGTTGGCGATCAGGAGGAGCACCACGACTCCCGCCGTCATGGCGATGATCGACACCTTCCGGTGCCGCCACGCCCCGAGCCACCAGCTCCAGGCCAGCACCACCGCGAAGCCGAGGAAGTGCTTCAGGAAGCTGCCGGCGGCCCCGGCCAGCGTCGCGGCCTCCTCGGCCCGCAGGCGGCCCTCGACCGGCGACGCGACGTAGTCGCTGAACCCTGCCAGGCCCCCGTGGCTGAGCAGGAATCCCACCACTCCCACGACCGCGAACGGCACGATCAAGTAGGCGGTGCCGGCGGCCCCGCCGTGAGACCGGCCCCGCCGCACGGTCACCCGGCTCCCGCATTGGTACGCCACACAGAAGGACAGATAGCCCACGACGTGCACGACGATGGCCAGATTCATCGCATCCTTCGACGGCAGATGCGGCAACACTCCCTGGCTGAACCCGAAGTAGCCGACCAGCACCGTGATCAGCACGAGCTGGATCCAGTAGTAGCCCTGGGCAATGTTGGCCGGACACACCGGAGCGGTGACGCGGATTCGACACGCGGGCAGAACCGCCTGCACGAGCAGAAAGGCCAGGATGCCGACCGCCGCGAGCGGATACTCCTGCGCCACCGGCGCGCACGTGAATGCGATCAGGGCGATGGCGTTGATCGCGAGCACCCAGACGGTGGCGCGAGGCGCCGCGTTCCGCGTCAAGGCCGTCGTCACCGGTTCCCCGGCCTTCGCATGGAGTAGGTGGTCGTCACGATCAACGCGGCCGACGCCGCCGCGAACGCGATCAAGCTGCCCAGCGCCATCCCCTGTTCCCGGTAGATCGGGATCAAGTGCCACGACGCGATCACGAGGACCGCGGCGAGCACGACGTCGAGGACGAACCGGCCCATCATGTCCCCCTTGCTCACCAGGATCTGGCCCAGCAGGTTGTTGAGCACCACCGCGACCGACGAGGCGGCCAGGATGATCAGCGTCGCCCCGCCGTCCCGGTACTCGTCGCCGAACAGACCCATCGCCGACGAAGCCCACAGCATGACGCCGATCGACGGGATCACCACGACGCCGAGGCTGACCGCCAGGTTGAGACCAAAGATCCGTCGATAGGCACCGGGATCGTTCGTGCCGTGCAGGTTGCTGAGCAGCGTGAGGATCACCGGCGAGAACGAGGCGGGGAGGAACAGGAGCAGCTGCCGCCAGCGTTCGGCCGCGTTGAAGACGCCGAGCGAGGCATAGCCGTCGGGCTGCGCGACCAGCAGCACGTGGGCGAACCACATCGCCGACATCGTGCAGACGCTGCCCAGCAGGCTCAGGCCGCTGAATCGGCACATCGTCATCAGCTCGCTCCACGCCGCGGCGCGGTCCGGCCGGGAGCGGGCCTCGGGAACGAGCCGCCGCAGCGCCACGCGGTTGGCGAGCACCGCGATGGCTTCGGTCAGGACCAGGCCGATGACCCCGCCGAGGACGCCGCCCAGCTCGATACCCGCGATCAGGAACACACACAGGCAGACCCCGCGGACGCTGCTCAGGACCGCCAGGGCACGAAAGTCGCCGAAGCCGACGAGGGCGCCCGTCTGCACCCCGCTGATCGTGCCGAAGAGGACCAGGCCGGTCGCCACCTGCAGCTCCATGGTCAGGTGGGGGGCGTTCAGCACGCTCGAGCCGATCGCTCTCGATAGAATCAGGAGCACCAGCGCCATCAGGGTGCCCGAGATCAGGGCGATGGTGGTCGTCAGCGTGACGCAGCGGCCGCTTCGTGCGGGATCGGTCGATCGAGACTCCGCGACGAACTTGGTCGCCGCCAGCCCCATCCCGGCCCCGGCCACGATCCCGAACAGGCCTTGCGTGCTCTGGATCATGGCGACTTCGCCGAAGCCCGTCGTGCCCAGGAGCCGTCCGGCCAGCACCGACGACGCCAGCGTCAAGCCGCGCGACACCACCGCGCCGACCAGCGCCCAGAAGGCGCCGATCGCGAAATGGGTGGCGATCGAATCGCCCGGGACCGACAGGGTCAGCTCGCTCTTGGTGGCGGCGGTCACGCGTGGATTCCTCTGGCGGCGAGCGGCGGCCTGGATCAGGCCAGCAGGCACTCGACCTCCCGACACACGCGGTCGACCTGTTCCGGCGTCATGTGCGAGTAGAGCGGCAGGGCCAGGGCCTCCCGGCTCGCGGCCACGGTGTGCTCCATCCGATCGCTCACCCGATGCGCCACCCGCCGCAGGAGCGTCTGCTCGTGGACGGGGGGATAGAAGTACCGCTTGGTCTGGATCCCGCGCGCCGCGAGGCCGGCGTACACCGCGTCGCGGCCGGCCCGGGCCCGGGCGGTGACGAACAGCACGAAGTAGTTCCCGCTGCTCGACCGGTCGGCCGGCATGCTCTGCACGCCGCATCCCGGAAGCGCCCCGAGCCGCGCCCGGTAGATCTCGATGAGCTGCCGCCGCGCCTTCACCAGCTCGTCGACCCGCCTCAGCGAGAGCACGCCCACCGCGGCGTGCAGCTCGCTCATCCGGGCGGAGAGGCCCAGGTGGACCATGTCCTCCCCCTTCTGCGGATCCTTGCCGTAGTCGCGCATCGATCGCAGGCGCGCCGAGACCCGGGGGTCGCTGGTGCAGATCACGCCGCCCTCGATCGCGGTGACGACCTTGGTCGGGCTCAGCGAGAAGATCTCGCAGGACCCGAAGCCGCCCGCCTTCCGGCCCTGGTACTCGGCGCCCAGTCCCTGGGCACTGTCGAAGTACACCGGGAGCCCGTGGCGCTCGCCGAGCTCGGTCAGCGCCTCGATGTCGGGGGGAAGGCCGTAGACGTACGCCGCGCAGATCGCGGCGGTTCTCGGCGTCAGGTTCCGCTCGACGTCGGCCGGATCGAGGGTCAGCGATCCCGGCCGGCAGTCGCAGAACACCGGCACCAGGCCGTTCCACACCAGCGCCTGCGCGGTGGCCGCGAACGTGAAGGACGGCACGATGACCTCGGCCCCCGCGGGCAGCTCCATCGCCTGGGCGGCCAGCATGAGCCCCGCGGTGCACGACGACATCGCCACCGCCTCGCGCGCGCCGGTGTACCGGCAGATCTCCTCCTCGAACGCGCGCACGATGCGGCCCGTCGTGACCTGACCCTCGTCCCAGCTCGGGCGAACGAGCTCCTCGAACTCGCGGAACTCCGGCAGGGTCGGGCGAATGATCGGCATCAGGTCCATCGCGAGGCCTCCGCGGCTTCGACACGCCGCAGCGCAGACAGGTTCACGGCGATCGCGCCGGCGCCCGGCGCAGTCCGACTCACCGCGCGACCTCGATGTCGCGCGCGGGCACGTCCGCCGCGGTCTCGCGGCCACGGAAGTGCTCCTCGGTCCCCTCCCCGGGCTGGCTGACGTCGACCTGGGCGAGCGTCTTCCAGAGCGTCAGCAGCAAGATCCGGATGTCGAGCCGGCACGACTGGTGCTCCACGTACCAGACGTCCAGCGCGAACCGGCGCTCCCACGGCAGGGTGTTGCGGCCGTTGAGCTGAGCCCAGCCGGTGATCCCGGGTCGCACGTCGTGGCGCCGGGCCTGCTCCCGCGTGTAGCGGGGTAGATACTCCATCAGGAGCGGCCGGGGGCCGACCAGGCTCATGTCGCCCCTGATCACGTTGATGAGCTCCGGAAGCTCGTCGATGCTCGTCCGGCGGAGCAACCGCCCGAGACCGGTCAGTCGCTCCCGATCCGACAGGAGCCCCCCGTCGGGCCCGCGGGTGGCCCTCATGGTGCGAAATTTGTAGAGGGTGAACGGGCGCCCGTGCCGGCCCGGCCGCCGTTGCGCGAAGACGACCGGCCGGCCAAGGGACAGCCGGATCACCAGGGAGGTCACGCCCAGCAGGGGGGCCAGCACGATCAGACCGACCGAGGCCACCACCAGATCGAACACGCGCTTGGGCCGGCCCGGCCACCATCCGGACCGGCGCGCCGGCGCCCCCGCCCCGCCCGTCACGCGGCACCTCGCGCCCCGCCCACCGCGGCGGCAGGCGCCACCACGTCCGCGGGAAGGATGGCCCGGCCCTTCGCGACCTCCGGCGGCGCGTGGGGGGGCCGGAACATCGCCACCATCGCGCCGAGCTGCTGCATGACGGCGCCGGTCGCCCCCTTCTCGGCGAAGCGCTCGAGGTCCGCCACGCTGCGCCCGAGACTCGCGAGCGACAGGCCTCCGGCCGATCGAACCCGCCGGATCCCTTCCAGGCTCGACGGCTCGATCGTCTCGTCCGAGGCCACCAGTTCCTCCGCAAGCTTCTCGCCGGGTCGCACCCCGATGTAGACGATCGGAATCTCGCGCTCGGGAATGAAGCCGGCCAGCCGGATCAGGTTCCGCGCCATGTCCACCACCCGGATCTCGTCGCCCATGTCGAGGACGTAGAGCGCTCCATTCTCGCCGAGGGTGGCGGCCTGGAGCACGAGCTGCACCGCTTCCGGGATCAGCATGAAGTAGCGACGCATGTCGGGATGCGTGACGGTGACCGGCCCCCCGCCCTTGATCTGCTCGAGAAAGAGCGGGATCACGCTGCCGTTGCTTCCGATCACGTTGCCGAAGCGCACCACGACGAATCCGGTCGGGCCCCGCTCGGCCAGGGACATCGCGAGCAGCTCCGCCACCCGCTTGGTGGCCCCCATCACGCTCGAAGGGTTGACCGCCTTGTCGCTCGAGATCAGGACGAATCGCTCGACCCCGTGGCGGACCGCGGCCTCCCCGACGATCCGCGTGCCCCGCACGTTGTTCTTGATCGCCTCGCAGGGATTGAGCTCCATGAGGGGCACGTGCTTGTGGGCCGCCGCGTGGAGGATCAGCTCCGGGCGGTGATCGGCGAGCACCTCGTCGACCCGCTGCGCGTCGGTGACGTCGGCGATGACGGAATATACCCGCCCGCCGCGGTTCAACCCCGCCACCGACCGCTCGACCTCCCAGAGCGCGTTCTCGTAGCGCTCGAACAGCACGAGGCTTTTCGGTCCCAGCTCGGCGATCTGCCGACTGAGCTCGGATCCGATGGTCCCGCCGGCGCCGGTCACGAGCACTCTCTTGCCCTCGACCAGATGTCGCACGGTATCCATGTCGAGCCCCACCGGCACCCGCCCGAGCAGATCCGCGACCGCGAGGTCACGCACGTCGTGGAGCCTCGCTCGCCCATCGAGGATCTCCCGGAGGTGCGGCATCGCCCGGATGGTCAGCTTGTGCGACTCGAGCTCCTTCACCACTCCCCGGAACGTCGCGGGAGCGGCCCGCGCGATCGCCACCAGCACCTCGGTGGGTTTCGTCTTGTCGATGATCCGCGGCAGGTCCGCCCGGGTTCCCAGCACCGGAACTCCGTGAATTCGCCGCCCCATCTTGGCCGGATCGTCGTCCACGAACCCCACCGGGTGATACCCGTGCTCTCCGCCCTTCAGGAGCTCCCGGACGATACGGGCCCCCGCGTCTCCCGCGCCGAAGATCAAGACCCTCCGGGTCCGCGTGTTCGCCCGGCGCTCCCGCAGCAGGCGCCAGCCGACCCGGGCCGACGCCATGAGGAACACCACGAGCACCAGATCCATCAGGAACACCGAGCGCGGATAGGCGCGCAGCCCCAGGACCCCGCGGATCAGCAGGCAGAAGAGGAGGCTACTCATGGTCACGCTGGCCACGATCGCCCGCAGGTCCCGGAGCCCCACGTACTCCCAGACCGAGTCGTAGACGTGGAACGGGACGAAGCTGAGTCCTCGAAGCAGCACGAGCGCGGGAACGGTGGCCGCCCAGAGGCTCCAGGCCGCGGCGGGGATCGCGCCATCGAATCGCAGCCAGAAGGCGAAGTAGTTCGCGGCGACGGCCAGCAGGAGGTCCACGAGGACCACCGACACGCGCGTGGTCGTGACGAGCGGTCGTCCCGAACGGGTCTCATATCTCACGATGCGGATCGATCTCTCGTCGTCCAGTGGGCCGACGTCGCCGGCCCGGAAGAAACCGGTTCCTTGCGGTAGTACTGATAGCCGCCGGGGGTCCGCCGCGCGTCCGCGTGATTGAGGACGACGCCCAGGAGGCGGGCGCGAACGGAGCCGAGCATCTGCACCGCGCGCTGCGCGGCATCCCGAGCCGCGTGGCCGTGGCGAAGTACCAGGAGGATGCCTTCCACCCGGGGCGCGAGCACGAGCGTGTCGCTGACCCCCAGCAGGGGCGGCGTATCGATCACGATGTGGACGAACCGCTCCTCGAGCACGGCCAGGGCCTGCGTGAGGCGCGGAGAGTACAGGAGCTCCGACGGGTTCGCGGGCACCGGCCCCGCCGGGATCACGAAGAGGCCGGGGATCCGCGTCGGCCGGATGGCCTCCGTGGCACTCACGCCGCCCACGAGCACGTCGGACAGGCCGGGGGTCTGGGGGACGCCGAGAACCCCGTGGAGATCGGGATGCCGCATGTCGGCGTCCACCAGCAACACGTCGCCCATCCCGAGCTGGGCCAGGCTGATCGCGAAGTTCGTCGAGAGCGAGGTCTTGCCGTCCTGCTGCTGGAGCGAGGTCACCATGATGGTCTTGGGCGGGCGCTCCGGTGTCGCGTACACCACGCTCGTCCGCAGATTTCGGAACGCCTCCGCGAGAATCGAGCTCGTCGCCTGGTGGGCGACCAGCGCGAAGGCGCCCGGGTTTCCGTCGTCCGGCCCGGCGAGCCGGGGATCGAGACGGACCGGGAGCGCGGCGCGCGTCGGCACCAGCCCGAGCGTGGGGACGCGGAGGAGGGCTTCGATCTCACGGGGATCGCGGATGCTCGTGTCCAGGTACTCGAAGAGAAACGCGATGGCCACGCCCCCGACCAGGCCCACCATGCACCCGACCAACAGGTTGAGCCCGGTGCGCGGGCCCGAGCGCTTCAGGGGAACGTCCGCGCGATCCACCACCGAGATATTCGAGACCAGGAGCGACGAGGCCACCTGCGTCTCTTTCAGCCGGGTGGACAGGGCGCTGTAGAGCTCGCGATTCGTGTCCACTTCCCGCCGGAGCAGGTTGTACCGCGCCATCTGGCCGTCCAGCTTGCGCGCCAGCCCGCGCTGCGCGTCCGCGAGCTTCCGGACCTCGGTCTCCTTCTGGAGCGCGGCCCCGTATTCCGCCCGGGCCGCTTCGACGAACCGCTGGATCTCCGCGTGGATCTGCCGCCGCACCTCCCGGATGTTCTCGGCCAACCGCTGCATGCGCGGATACTCGGGCTTGAAGGACTGGCCGAGCTCCCGATACCGCCCCTCGAGCTTCGTCGCCTCCTCCTTGAGATGGGCGATCAGGGGGTCCTGCAGCACCGCCGGGAGGGCGTCGGGGGTCGCGCGCGTCGCCTGGGTGAGCATGCTCTCCTTGGTGATGCGCTCCGCCTTCGCCTTGAGCAGCGCGTCGGACAGGGTCCCCAGCTCCTGGCTGACCAGGGCCTGCCGCTCGCCCACCCGGTCGCCGATGCGCTCGCCGCCCACGAACAGGATGTCGTTCTCCTCCAGGAACTGGCTGAGGTGCGTCTCGCTCGACTGCAGGGCCTGTCGGGCGTCATTCACCTGGGTGGTCAGGAACCGCGTGGCGTACTGGCTCGCGTCCTTCTTGTCGTCGAGCTGCTGGGCGATGACCGAGTCGGCCAGCGTGTTCACGACGTGGGCGGCCAGCTCGGGGCTACGGCTCTCGAACGAGACCTTGACCAGCCGCGTGTTCCGGACCGGCTCGACCCGGAGCCGCTCGAGGAACACGTCGGTCAGCTCCCCCGGCCGACGTCCGACCGAGGCGAACTCGGGCTGGCGCTCGAGGTCCACGAGCCCGATGACCCGGTTGGCGAGCGCGCGGCGTTGCAGGAGGCGGTGGTACGTCTGCAGCTGGGTCTGCGCGAAGTCGCCCGCGTTCTCGTCGCGCCCGGTCGGCTCGAACTTCAGGATCCGCGGCTCCTCCTTCTCGATGCGGAGCATCGCGGTTCCCGTGAATACCGGTCGTGCGGTCACGCTCCAGACGAACGCGGTGAGAACGGCGCCCAGGAACACCAGCGCCACCGTCCCGCGGCGCCGGGTGAGCACCGTCCAGTAGTCCCAGAAGTGCGCGCCGCTTTCCGCGAATCGGCGGGAATCCGCCTCGAGCCGGGACGGGGGAAGAGTCGCCAGGAGATCGTGGCCGTTCGTCAGACGGTGCGGTGTCGAGTCGCTCATATTCCCTTCGCCACGCCGAGGGCGCCTTTGAAGAAATCGAGGAATCCGTAGAAGAAGGCCTTGCCGGCGTGCTTCCCTACGACCACCACGTCGTTGCGCTGCAGCTCGGGCGCCGGCTTCCCCTGCTCGAATGCTTCGATGTCGTAGGTGGTGACGTCGACGTCTCCCGACGCGGCTTTCCGGTAGAGGCGTACGTCGCTCCAGTCCGCCACGTCCTTGACGCCACCCGCGGCGACGATCGCCTGCTGGACGGTGGTCTTCCCCCGCAGGAGGAAGGATCCGGGCCGCTCGACGGACCCGCCCACGTACACCGATCCGGCTCGCGGCACGTGCACCACGTCGCCGGACCTGAGCGCGACGTTCAGCTCCTCGCGTCCGTCGGCAAGCTCGGTGAGGTCGATCGGCGCCATCACCTCGGCCGTCGCGTCACCACCCTTCGGAGCCGCCCCGGGCGGCGGCGCGGCTCCGCCGGACGCCGCCGCTTTGACCGCGGCCAGCGGCGCACGCCGGATCACGTAGACGTGCCGATCCGCCTCCTCGGTCAGGCCCTCCGCAAGGGCCAGCGCGTCGGCCAGGCGAATCGGCCGGGTGAGGTTGAACACGCCACCCTTCCGCACCGCCCCGATGACCGAGACGCGCTGACTGTTGTGCTCCTGCAGGAACACCGAGACCTGCGGATCGTGCATGAACTTCCGCTGGAGCCGGGTCCGGATCTCGTCCTCCAGCTGGGAGGTCGTCAGACCGGCCGCCTGGATCTGGCCGATGAGCGGAAGCGAGATGACGCCTCGCCAGGGAACGCGCAGCCGGATCTTCGAGAGCTCCTCCACCTCGAAGACGGAGATCTCCAGCAGGTCCCCGGCGCCCACCGGCAGATCGGTGTCCTCGCTCTGCCGCGCGGCCTGCTCCATCAAGCGCATGTTGAGCGCCGCCGTGCTCGACGCGGAGGCCGGCTCGGGGGCCGGGCGGGCCGCGTCCGCCGATCTCGCCGGACGGTCGACGGCAAGGGGCGGCGTCCCGCTGGTCTCCCGGACGAGTCCCCCCTCGATGGGAACGCCGGTCGACCGCGCCCCTCCGCACGCCGCCAGGCAGATCACCGCCACACCCGCCACCACGTACCGCGCCTTGAGCATCGTCAGTCCTCCGAGGCCGTCTCGTCGCGTCGCTTGGAGAGGGCATGCTCACGCGCGGTCGGATTCCCGTCAATTAGACGAAGGTCATCGCCCTCCGACCTCGTGCCGAGACCCCTACGACTTCCGGTGTACGACTCGATCCGACGCGCGATTGGGAGCCTCATCGACGTCTCGTGGTCGTGGGTTCCCAGAGTGGGAACCGCCGTCTCCACCGCGTACCCGAATGACCGCCGCGCTCGCCCATTCGCTGCACTTGTTGCGTGAATCTCGGCCGGGCGTGCGTGATTTCTTCCGCCGTGCGCGCCGCGCGACACGCGCGTGACACGCGGGAGCGTCCCGGCTTCGGCAAGATCGTCCGGTTGACAGAAAAGCCGGGCCGCGGATAATCGGGCCACCCTTTTCGACCGGTCCGCTCTCGAAGGAGGCATGCTCATGCCGCTCTCGCGCGCGCTCGTCCCGATCGTCGTCACGCTCCTGCTCGGTGTCCTGCTCTTCTCGGCGGGCGGCCCGCCGGAAGCCTCGGCCGCCGCCGAGGGCCAGCTCACCTGGGCCGTGCACATCTCATTGGCGCCGACGTGGTTCGACCCGGCTGAGACGCCGGGCATGATCACGCCCTACATGGTCCTCTACGCCCTGCACGACGCGCTGGTGAAGCCCATGCCCGGCCAGCCGCGGGCGCCCGGGCTCGCCGAATCGTGGTCGGTCTCCAAGGACGGCCTCGTCTACGAGTTCATCCTCCGGAAAGGTGCGCTCTTCCACAACGGCGACCCGGTGACGTCGGACGACGTGAAGTTCTCGCTGGAGCGCTACCGCGGCACCGCGGTCAAGGCGCTGAAGGACCGCGTCGCCGCGGTGGAGACGCCCGATCCCGGGCGCGTGCGCATCCGGCTCAAGCAGCCCTGGCCCGACTTCCTGACCTTCTACACCAACGCCACCGGCGCGGGGTGGATCGTGCCGCGCAAGTACGTGGAGAAGGTCGGCGACGAGGGCTTCAAGAAAGCTCCGGTGGGCGCCGGCCCCTACAAGTTCGTCTCCTTCACCCCGGGCGTGGAGCTGGTGCTCGAGGCCTTCGAACAGTACTGGCGCAAGAGCCCGAGCGTGAAACGCCTCGTGCTGCGCGTGATCCCCGACGAGTCCACCCGCCTGGCCGCGCTCAAGCGGGGCGAGGTGGACATCGCCTACTCGATCCGCGGCGAGCTGGCCGAGGAGCTGCAGAAGACGCCCGGGCTGACCCTCAAGCCCGCGGTCATCCAGGCCCCCTTCTGGCTCTACTTCGCCGACCAGTGGGACCCGAAGTCCCCGTGGCACGACCGGCGGGTGCGGCAGGCCGCGAGCCTCGCCATCGACCGCCCTTCCATCAACCAGGCGTTGACCCTCGGCCACTCGCGCCTCAACGGGAGCATCATCCCGACCTCGTTCGAGTACTTCTGGCAGCCACCCGCCCCGGCATACGACCGCGCGAAGGCCAAGCAGCTCCTCGCCGAGGCGGGGTTCCCCGCCGGCTTCGACGCGGGCGAGTACTTCTGCGACGGCTCCTATGCCAATCTGGCCGAGGCGGTCGCCAACTCGCTCCAGCAGGTGGGCATCCGCACCAAGCTACGCCCGCTCGAGCGCGCCGCCTTCTTCAGCGGCTACGCGGAGAAGAAGTTCAAGAACCTCATCCAGGGCTCGAGCGGCGCCTTCGGCAACGCGGCCACGCGCCTCGAGGCCTTCGTGGCCACCGGGGGCGCCTACGTCTACGGCGGGTACCCGGATCTCGACGGCCTCTTCCAGGAGCAGGCCGCCGACAACGACCCGAAGCGGCGCGAGGCCACGCTGCAGCGCATCCAGCAGCTCGTCCACGACAAGACGGTGTACGCGCCGATCTGGGAGCTGGCCTTCCTCAACGGCGTCGGGCCCCGGGTACGTGAATCGGGCCTCGGCCTGATCGCGGGTCACGCCTACTCGGCGCCCTACGAGGACATCGCGCTCAAGGGCAAGTAGACGAAGGCGAGGTGCGGGGGCAGGTAGAGCACGAGGGAGAACGCGATGATGAGCAGGGCGAGGTATGCCCAGGGGCCCAGCGCGGTCTGGGGCGTCCCGAGCCCGTGCACCCAGTTCACGTTCTCCGTCGGATCGGTGAGCCAGTAGCTCACCGGGAGCACCACGAGAGCGAACAGGCTCTGGTAGAGCCAGGCGCGACGGTCGTAGCCGAGCCGGACGACCAGCCATACGAGCCCGAGCGGCAGCGGCACGTGGAACAGGGAGAGCGCGCGGAGGAAGCGCGGCCGGGTGCCCTCGAACATGTAGGCGCTCATGCCGAACATCCGGTGCCCGGTGAGGAGGCGGCCGAAGAAGTCGAGGTTCCACACGAGCTCGGGGAGCAGGACCGCCAGCATCATCATGCTCGCGAGCAGCCCGCTCTCGAGCCAGAGCGCCGCGCCCATGCCCAGCAGCGCGATATCGGAGAACCAGAGGAAGTTGCGCGGGCCGTAGTGCGCCCAGTAGACCGGCACCAGGATCAGGAGAAAGAGCGTGTAGGCGAGCTTGATCCCGAGGTGGATCTGGGCCCCGTCCACCTAGATGATCACCTTCTCCTCCACCACGAAGGTCTTGTTGCCACCGATGAAGAGCGCGCCGTCCGCGTGGAGCGCCGCCATCTCGGGCGAGGCCAGCGCGCGATCCATCGCGGCGCGGTCCTCGAACCAGAGCTCCGCGAAGCCGTCCACCTCGACCGACGTGGTCGGGATGTCGGCGCGCTTGAACTCCTCCACGATGTGCGACTGCACGTAGCGCTTGAGCCCGGGCACCGCGTGCGCGAGCGGAGCGTGCACCTCGAGCCAGTGGCGCGTGAACTGCTCGCGCGTCATGCCCGCCTTGCGGGTGAGCAGCGTGATCCGCTTGATCATGGCAGGCGCGGGTTGATCCGCTTGTAGACGACCGGCGAGCCCGCGTCGAGCCGTATGTGGGGGCGGACCCGCCGGGTCCACGGATTGGCGTCGCGCACGCGGTTCCACGCCTCGCCGTCCGGCACGTCGGGCCGCTCGAACTCGTAGACCGTGAGGTACTTGGGCTGGCCCTCCACCGCCATGAAGCGGCGGGCGCGGATCACTCCGGGCACCGTGAGGTAATCCGGGACGTAGACCCAGTTGTACCAGTCGTTCCACTCCTCCTCCATGTGGGCCGGGATGTCCATCCGGCCCATCTGCAGATACGGCGACGGCCCCATGGTCAGCTCCACCGGGTTGGTGCGCGCCGGGAAGATCTGGCGGTAGCCGTTCAGCAGGTAGTTGCGCCCGACGTGCCCGCCGGAGGACTGCTGGCGCCGGGCGGAGGGTCGGAAGCGCACCTCGTCCAGGAACGCGGCGGTGCGAAGCACGCCGGCCTCCTCGAGCTCGTACATCGCGAGGTACTTGGGCCCGCCCCGCAGGGCCTGGTACCGCGCGGCGGAGAGGAAGCCCGGGCACCTTGAGCAGCCGGTCGAGATGCTCCTCGTCGTACCAGCGGTTGAACTCCGCCTCGTGCTGGGGTCCACGTCCGTCCACAGCATCAGCAGCCCGGTGCCGCGCGTCTTGGCCATGGCTCGCTCTCCTCGCTGGATGCGCCCTTGACTGCCCGGTCGGCGTCGCGCAGGATCGGCGGCGGTCGACGTGAACGCGCCGACGATACGGCAGCACGAGGAGAGACGCAACCGCAGCGCAAGGAGGCACGCAATGGCACTGCTCGACGGCAAGGTGGCGGTGGTGACGGGCGGCGGCACCGGCATCGGACGCGCGGTCTCGATCGGCCTGGCGGCGGCGGGCGCCGCGGTGGTCGTGAACGACTACGGGGTCAGCGTGGACGGGATGGATCCGTCCAGCGAGCCCGCGAACGCGGTGGTGGCCGAGATCCGCAAGGCGGGCGGCCGCGCGGTCGCCCGCCGCCGACAGCGTGGCCACCATGGCGGGCGGCCGCGCGGTCGTGGACCTCGCGCTCAAGGAATTCGGCGATCTCCACGTGCTGGTCTGCTGCGCGGGCATCCTGCGCGAGCGCATGATCTTCAACATGACCGAGGAGGAGTGGGACGCGGTGATCGCCGTCCATCTGAAGGGCCACTTCACGGTCATGCAGCCGGCCACCCGCCACATGCGCGAGCGCAAGACCGGCAGCATCATCACCTTCACGTCCACCGCGGGTCTCGAGGGCAGTCCCGGCCAGCCCAACTACTCGGCGGCCAAGGAAGGCATCGTGGGGCTCACCCGCTCCACCGCGCTCGCGATGGCGAAGTACGGCGTGCGCTGCAACGCGATCTCGCCCACCGCGGACACGCGCATGACCCAGCGGCTGCCCGGCGAGCGCCGCGGCGCCGCCACCGCCACGCCCCCCGAGGCCATCGCCCCGGTCGCGACCTTCCTCGCGAGCGACCGGGCCCGCACATCACCGGCCAGGTGATCGGAGTGCGCGGCAGCGAGGTCAGCGTGTTCTCCCACCCGGCGCCGATCCGCACCGCGAGCACGCCGGGGCGATGGACCGCGGAGCAGCTCGCGGAGACGTGGGACCGCACGCTCGGCCAGGACCGGCTGCGTCGGCTCGACACGATGAAGATCGCCTGGCCGCCGGCCTGACGCGCGGCGCGCGGAGCTAATCCCGGCTGCCGGGGATCCGGTAGTAGCCGAGCAGGGCCATGATCAGCACCGCGATCGTCACCCCGAGGACGGGCAGCCAGACCCGACCGGTCCCGACCGCCACCCCGATGGCCGCGGTCATCCAGATGCCGGCGGCCGTGGTGAGTCCCACCACGCGCCCCTGATCGCTCATCTTGAGGATGGCGCCCGCGCCGACGAAGCCGATGCCCGCGGCCACGCCCTGGATCACCCGGGTGAGGTCGCCCAGCGGCACGCCCGCCTCGAGCGGCGCCATCACGAACAGCGCCGCCCCGACCGCGACCAGCATGTGGGTGCGGAGCCCGGCCGCCTTGCCCTTGAGCTCCCGCTCCCAGCCCATGGCGCCGCCCAGCACCGCGGCCACGACGAGCTTGATCGTGACGCGGGCGAACTCCAGGGTGTCGGGAACGTCGAAGCCGAGCTGGCGCCACATCGTCGCGTCCATGACGATCCCATACTGCTCACGACACGCGAGGATTGACAAGCGCGCGGCCTTCGGGATAAATAGGCCAACTTTCGGCCCCATTCGCTCCTTCTTCGGACGTACACCTGACCCCTTCAGGGAAGAGGAGAATCGGCCCATGGCGCAGCGCAGCGCTCTCTCTGTCCTCCTGGCCTTCCTTGCCGTGCTCCTCGTCGCGGATCCGGCGCCGGCCCAGACCCCCAAGCGGGGCGGGGTGATCCGGATCGCCGAGCGGGAGGCGCCCGGGCTGGACCCGCACCTCACGATCAGCTTCCTCACGCACTCCTACGTCAGCCTGGCCTACAGCCAGCTGGTCCGGTTTCCCAACGGGCCGGAGCAGAAGTCGCCCACCGACTTCTCGATCCTGCCCGACCTGGCCGAGAAGTGGGTGATCTCCAAGGACGGCAAGGTCTACACGTTCACTCTCCGGAAGGGCGTGCGCTTCCACAACAAGCCGCCGGTGAACGGACGCGAGGTCACCGCCGAGGACGTCAAGTACTCGCTCGAGCGCTTCATGGCCAAGTCGGGCTTCCGCGAGCGCTTCGAGCCGGTGCAGGCGATCGACGTGGTGGATCGCCACACCGTGCGCATCACGCTGAAGGAAGCGTACGCGCCGTTCCTCAATCACCTCGCGAGCCCGAGCTTCTGCGCCATCCTGGCTCGCGAGGCGGAGGACAAGTTCAAGGACTTCAACCATCCCGACGCGGTGATCGGCACCGGCCCCTTCGTGCTCAAGTCGTACGACAAGGGCGTCAAGATGGTCTTCGAGCGCAATCCCGACTACTTCATGAAGGGCTTCCCCTATCTCGACGGAGCGACCATCGAGATCACGCCCGACGCGGCCGCGCGCCTGTCCGTGCTGCGGGCGGGCAAGGCCGAGCTGCCCCACGTCTGGGGCTGGATCAGCCCGGAGGAGGCCCGGTCGCTCAAGCAGACCACGCCGGACATGAGCGTGACCCCGTATCGCGTCATCGGCCAGGGCTTCATCTACATGCGCACCGACCAGCCGCCGTTCAACGACGTGCGGGTGCGCCGCGCGGTCTCGCTCGCGATCGACCGCAAGGGCTGGAACGACGCGCTCCTCTTCGGCGAGGGCTGCGTGGATGCGGGGCCGGTGCCCTGCGCGCTGACCGACTGGAAGCTCGACGCGGCCAAGATCGAGCCCGCGAAGGCCAAGTACGTGATCGGTCACGACCCGGCGGAGGCCAAGAAGCTGCTCGCCGAGGCCGGCTTTCCGAACGGCTTCACGATGCCGATCTATCACTGGCCGGGCTATGTGGTGCCCTGGCGCAGCTACTACGAGCTGGCCGCGGAGGATCTGGGCAAGATCGGGATCAAGGTCGAGCTGAAGCCGGAGGAGTACGGCAAGTACATCTCGACCACCGCGCTCGGCAAGTACGACAAGGCGGCGATGGGCCCGTCGACCCCGTTCACCGAGGTGGACGACTTCCTCTTCGGCCGCTTCTATCCCGAGCTGGCGACGAATCAGAGCCGGGTGGCCGACGCGGAGCTGACCAAGATGCTGGTCGCCCAGCGCCGGGAGATGGATCCGAAGAAACGCAAGCAGATCGTGGACGACATCCAGCGCTACCTGGCCGACAAGGCGTACTACGTCTACGTGCCGCAGTGGCCGCAGTACGTGGCGCACCCGCCCTACGTGAAGGGCTTCCGGCACCACGACGGCTACGGGCTCGGCATGCGCCTGGTGTACACGTGGCTCGACAAATAGGCGGGACCTAGCCCGAGCCGCGGCCCACGCCGTGAAGCGGTACCTGCTCCGCCGCCTGGCCCTGGCGATCCCGACGCTCTTCCTGGTGAGCGTCCTGGTCTTCGCCCTCATGCGCCTCATGCCGGGCGACGTGGCCACCCGCATGGTGGAGGGTCACGCCTACGCGCCGACCCTCGCCGCCCTGCGCCACGACCTGGGCCTCGATCGGCCGGTGCACACCCAGTACCTCGAGTGGATCGGTGGCATCGTCACGCGGGGGGACTTCGGCCGCTCCTACTGGACCCGCCAGCCCATCCTCGACGAGTTCATGCGCCGGTTCCCGGTGACGCTCGAGCTGGCGTTCCTCACCATCGTCGTCTCGGTCGTGCTCGGGGTCCTGGTGGGCATCGTCTCCGCGGTGCGCCAGGATTCGATCTCCGACTACGTGGGCCGGATCCTGGCCATCCTGGCCCTGTCCGTGCCGTACTTCGGGCTCGCGGTGCTGGTGGTGGTGCTGCCCTCCATCTGGTTCAAGTGGACGCCGGTCTGGAGCTACGTCCCCTTCACCACCGATCCGCTGGAGAACCTCAAGATCATGTTCGTGCCCGCCTTCGTGTTCGGGGTGACGCGGGCCGGCCCGGTCATGCGCATCATGCGCTCGGCGCTGCTCGACGTGCTGCGCCAGGACTACATCCGCACCGCCTGGTCCAAGGGCCTGGCGGAGCGGCCCATCATCCTGCGCCACGCGCTCAAGAACGCGCTGATCCCGGTCATCAGCCTGATCGGGCTGCAGATGCCGCTCTACATCGGCGGCTCGGTCATCATCGAGTCCATCTTCCGGCTGCCCGGGGTCGGGCTCTTCTTCTTCGAGGCCCTGACCCGCCTGGACTATCCGGTGGTCCAGTCGGTGAATCTGATCATCGCGGCGCTCGTGGTGGGCCTCAACCTCCTGATCGACCTCTCCTATGCCTTCCTCGATCCACGGATTAGATACTAGCGCCGGCGCGGTGGCCCTCCCGGCCCGGCGCGTCCCGCGCGCGCGGCCGTGGTGGGTCGACGTGTGGGTGCGGATGGTGGGCAAGCCGCTCGGGATGATCGGCGGTCTCATCGTGCTGGCGATGCTGGCGGCGGCGCTGCTGGCCGACTGGATCGCGCCCTACGGCTACGCGCAGACGAGCCTCCGGGAGCGCTTCATCTCGATGAGCGCGGGGCACTGGCTCGGCACCGACGAGCTCGGCCGCGACCTCCTGACGCGGCTCATCTACGGAGCGCGCATCTCGCTCTACGTGGGCTTCGGGGCCATCGCCATCGGGAGCGTGCTCGCCACGATGATCGGCGTCGTCTCGGGCTACCTGGGCGGTCGCTTCGATCTGCTCGTGCAGCGCGGAGTGGACGCCTGGATGGCGTTCCCGCCGCTCCTGCTCCTGCTGTCCATCATGTCGCTGCTCGGCCCCAGCGTCTGGAACATCACGATCGTCCTCGGCGTGGCCTTCGGCATCCAGAACTCGCGCGTGGTTCGCGGAGTGGCCCTGCTGGTCAAGGAGCACACCTTCGTGGAGAGCGCGCGCGCCCTGGGGGCGGGCCACGTGCGCACGACGCTGACCCACATCCTGCCGAACGTCATGCCGACGATCATCGTGGTCGCCACCACCGGGCTCTCGACGGTCATCCTGACCGAGGCGAGCCTCTCGTTCCTCGGCCTCGGCGTGCCGCCACCCTATCCGACCTGGGGCGGCATGCTCTCGCTGGCGGGCCTCGACCACATGTACCGCGCGCCCTGGCTCGCGATCTGGCCGGCGGTGGCCCTGTCACTCGCGGTGTTCGGCTTCAACATGCTGGGCGACGCGCTGCGCGACCTGCTCGATCCTCGACTGAAGGGCGGCTGACACTCTGACGGTCGTCGTCCATCTGGGACGGCCGCCAGCCCGTTCGAAGTAGGCAATCCCGCCTTCAATCCCTCGCTTTTGGAGCGGCTTCGGGGCGCGTCCGGTGGCACAGGCGATGCACTCTCCTGGGGCCATGGCGCTCCATGCAGTCCTTGCTCTCGTCGCGCTCAGCACGATCCTGGTCACCGACGTCGCAGCCGGGGACGGCGCGCCTACCACCACGCTGCAGACCACGTTCGCCCAGGCCAACAAGATCATCGCCGACCCCACGCTGGACGATCGGCCCCTCGAGCGCATCGTCGCGATCCGCACCCTGTTCAGCAAGGTCTTCGACTTCCGCGGGGCCTCGGAGGATGTGCTGGGGCCTGAGTGGAAGGCGCGCACCCCCGTCGAGCAGCGTGAGTTCACGTCGATCTTCTCGGGCTTCGTCCAGCGCAGCTTCGTCTACTGGCTCGCGGCGGCGGCGGAGATCGACGGCGACGGGATTCGCGTCTCCTACCTGGGCGAGACGGTGGAGCGGGACCGGGCCGGGGTGCGCACCGTCATCCTGGGCCGAGGCGGCCGGCAGATCCACCTCGACCACTGGATGGTCTACCAGGGCAATCGCTGGCTGGTGCGGGACATCACGATCGACGGGGTCAGCCTGATCACGAACTACCGGGCCCAGTTCGGCCGGGTCATCAAGGCCTCCTCGTACCGCGACCTCGTGGTCCGGATCCAGTCACGGGTCGGCACGGAGCAGGCGCAGCCGGCCGCGGTCGGCGAGCTGCTCGGCGCCGAGATCAAGGTATCGCCGTTCCTCCACGAGATGCGCTGACCCCGTCTCATCGCGCCGCGCCCTGTTGCCAGAGGCGCGAGCGCAGCAGCAGCCCGGCCAGTACCAGCAACATGCACGTGGCGGGATAGACCACCGCTCCGCGCGGCCCGGTGACCGCCGCCAGGTAGCCGATCAGCAGGGCGCCGACCGGCGCCCCGCCCATCAGGCCGAGCTGGAAGAGCGAGAGGATCCGGGCCCGATGCGTCTCCGGCGCCGCCGCCTGCACCAGCGTCCGGGCCTGGGTCATGACCACGCCTGCCCCCAGGCCCCAGACGAGACAGAGCGCCACGAAGGCCGGGAAGGGCCCGGGCCAGGCCATGGCGGCGAGGACCGCGGCCCCGACGAAGAGCGCCATCACGATCGCTCGCCCCGGGCGCCGCAGGGCTCCCAGGCGGATCTGCACGAGCGTGGACCCGATCGTGCCGCCCCAGAAGCCCAGGCTCACGAGCGAGAGCTGCCCCGAGCCCCCGCCGTACGCGTCCCGCACGATGAGCGGGAGGATCACGAGGAAGGCGCCCACGTAGAGCACGCCCACCGCCAGGTTCGCGACCAGCACCGGGACCAGGATCGGCGACTCGGCGGCGGCGCGCAGCCCGTCGCGCATGGCGCCGAGCCGGCTCCGATCCGAGGCGCCGGCCATCGGAGGCGCAGAGGGCAGGCGCCGGGCCGCGAGGCCGCCGAACGCCAGCACGGCCGCCTGCAGCAGCAGCAGCGCGGGCGCGCCGATCGCCCCGGCGCTGCCGCCGAGCGCGATCCCCACGAGCTGCGCCCCGAACTGGACGGCGGTCATCACCGCCACCGCGCGCCCCAGCCCGCCTCCCGCCACGCGCGTGAGCATCGCGTCGCGGGCCGGCATGACGAACGCTCCCGCGGCGCCCACCGCGAGCGCGTACGCGATCAGGCCGCCGTAGGCCAGCCGGCCGCTCGCGATGGCCGCGCCCAGCACGAGCGGCGGCACGGCCGCCACCAGATGCCCGCGCAGGAGCAGCCGGCGGCAATCCGCGCGGTCCGCGACGGCGCCGCCGAGCAGCATCAGGAAGATCGACGGCGCCATGAGCGCCGTCTGGGCGATCCCGACCCGCGCCGCCGGCTCGTGCAGCACCACCGTGACCAGCCAGGGGAACACGATGGTCTGCATTCCGGAGCTCGCGAACCACGAGCCGGTCCCGGCCAGGTACCAGGAAAAGGCGCGGGCCGCGGGCGGCACCCGCCTCAGACCAGCCGGGTGCGGATGTCGATCTCGGAGACCAGGGTCCGGTGCACCGGGCAGCGATTGGCGATCTCGAGGAGCCGCTCGCGCTGCGCCGCGTCGAGCGCACCGGTCAGGCTGATCTCCCGCTCGATGCGATCGAGCATGCCCTCCTTCGTCTCGCACTCCGCGCAGTCCTGGGCGTGGATCCGCGCGTGCTGCAGCCGCACCGTGACGGCCTCGAGCGGCCACCGCTTGCGCCGCGCGTACATCGAGATCGTCATCGACGTGCACGCGCCGAGCGCGGCCAGTAGCAGCTCGTAGGGCGACGGTCCCGCGTCCGTCCCGCCCGCCTCGACCGGCTCGTCCGCGGTCAGCCGGTGCCGCCCCGCCTCGATCTCCTGCGCGAACCCGGTCGCGCCGCCTCTGACGATCACGCGAGCCATGCCACCCTCTCAGTCCGCGGGCAAGCCGAGCCCGCGGTGCGCGATGATGTTTCTCAGGATGTTGCTCGTGCCGCCCTGGATCGTGTACGCGGGCGCGTAGAGCAGGGCGCGCGCGACGCGGCCCCCGAGCGCGGCGCGCGCGGTCCCGGCCATCCCCAGCGCGGACATCTGGAAGAGCCCACCCACCGTCTCCGCGATGCGCTGCTCGAGCTCGGTCCCGAACGACTTGGCCACCGCCGCCTCCACGTTGGGCACCCGCCCGTGATCGGCGAGCCACGCGATGCGGTAGACCATCAGGCGGGCGATCTCGAGATCCACGCGCAGCCCGGCCAGCCGGTCGCGCGTCACCGGATCGCGGAGGGCCGCGCTCCCGCGCAGGGCCGCCAGCGCGTCCTCCAGCAGCGGCCAGTTGCTCAGCACCCGCTCGATGCCGCCGCGCTCGAAGTCGAGCTGGACCGCGATCTGGTACCAGCCGCGATCCTTCTGCCCGATCAGCGCGGCGCGCGGTACGCGCACGTCCTCGAAGAAGACCTCGTTGAAGTGGTGCTCGCCGGTCATGTCCAGCAACGGGCGCACCGTGATCCCGGGCGTCGCCATCGGCACGATGAACTCGCTGATCCCCTTGTGCTTGGGTCCGCTCGCGTCGGTGCGCGCCACCAGGTAGCAGTAGTCGGCCTGGTGGGCGAAGCTGGTCCAGATCTTCTGGCCCCGGATGATGAAGCCGTCGCCGTCCTCGACCGCCTGGGTGGTGACCGCCGCCGCGTCGGAGCCGGCATTCGGCTCGCTCAGGCCCACGCAGAAGACGATGGCCCCCGACGTGATGCGGGGCAGGATCTCGCGGCGCTGCTCGGCGGTGCCGAAGCGCAGGATGGACGGGCCCACCTGGCGATCGCCGAGCCAGTGCGCCGCGACCGGGGCCCCCGCGCGCAGCAGCTCCTCGGTGAGGATCAGGCGCTCGAGGACCGAGCGCGCCTGGCCGCCATACTCCCGCGGCCAGGTCAGGCCGAGCCACCCGCGCCGGCCGAGCTTCTCCGAGAAGGCGCGCGAGAATCCGACGACCCAGCCGTCCTCGCGGACGCTCCGGCGCTCGGCGGACAGCTCCGAGCGCAGAAATCCCCGGATCTCCTCGCGAAATGCCTCGTGTGCCGGCGTCAGCTTGAAGTCCACGCCCACCGAACACTACAGCCTCGCGCGGCGGCGGTCAAAAAAACGCGGCGGGAGCGCGCGGATTTGATATCAAGGAGAGGAATGTCCGCCGCACTCGCGAGGCCGCCGTCCGCCGAGACGAAGGTCGCCCCATCCGCCGCCGAGATGGGCGCGCGCCAGCGGGAGATCTCCGTCTCCGAGTTCTTCACCAAGAACCGCCATCTGCTCGGCTTCGACAATCCGCGCAAGGCCCTCCTCACCTGCGTCAAGGAAGCGGTGGACAACGCGCTCGACGCGGCCGAAGAGGCCGGCATCCTGCCCGAGGTGGTCGTCACGCTCGAGGTCGCGTCGAGCGGCGACGAGGCGCCGGTGGCGGCCAGCCAGGCCACGCGCTTCCGCGTCACCGTCATCGACAACGGGCCCGGCATCGTCCGCCAGCAGATCCCGCCGATCTTCGCCAAGCTGCTGTACGGCTCGAAGTTCCACCGGCTCCGGATGAGCCGCGGCCAGCAAGGCATCGGCATCTCCGCGGCGGGCATGTACGCGCAGCTCACGACCGGCAAGCCGGTGCAGATCACCTCGAGCACGGGGCCGCGGGCCGCGACGCACTACTTCGAGGTCCAGATCGACACCAAGAAGAACGAGCCCCGGATCTTCGAGAGCAAGAAGATCGACTGGCACCACCCGCGCGGCACGCAGGTGACGCTCGAGATCGAAGGGCGCTACCAGAAGGGCCGCGCCTCGGTGGACGAGTTCCTCGAGCAGGTCGCGATCGCCAATCCGCACGTGACGCTCGTCTACCACACCCCGGAGGGCGACACCCGGCAGTACCCGCGGACGATCCAGGAGCTGCCGCCCCCGCCCCGCGAGATCAAGCCGCATCCCTACGGCATCGAGTTCGGCGTGCTCCTGCGCATGCTCCACGACACCCGGAGCCACTCGCTCTCCGGGTTCCTCGCGGGCGACTTCAGCCGGGTCTCGCCCGCGGTCGCGGTGGAGATCTGCAAGACGGCCAAGCTCTCGCCGGACGCGCGGCCGCGCAACGTGCACGGCGACGCCGCCGAGGCGCTCTACAAGGCCATCCAGGCGACCAAGATCATGGCGCCGCCCTCGAACTGCATCTCGCCCATCGGCGAGAAGGCGATCCTCCACGGCCTCTACAAGCAGATCAAGGGTGAGTTCTACACCGCGGTGACCCGACCGGCCGCGGTGTACCGCGGCAATCCGTTCGTCATCGAGGCCGGGCTGGCCTTCGGCAAGTCGCCGGACCAGGTCGCCACCGCCGCGCCGGACGCGCCCGTGGTGCCGCTCGCGGAAGGCGAGGATCGCGAGGACGACAACGAGCTGGCCCGTGTCATCCGGTACGCCAATCGCGTCCCGCTGCTCTACCAGCAGTCGGCCTGCGCGACCTTCAAGGCCGCGCTCGAGACCGCGTGGCGCAACTACGGGGTGGCCCAGTCGCGCGGCGCGCTCCCCGCCGGCCCCATGGTGATCTTCGTCCACATGGGCTCGGTCTGGGTCCCGTTCACGAGCGAGTCCAAGGAAGCGATCGCCGACTACGACGAGATCCGGAAGGAGATCAAGCTCGCCCTGCAGGAATGCGGGCGCCGGCTCGGCATGTTCCTCCGTCGGCGCGAGCGGGCCAAGACCGAGTTCCGCCGGCGCAACATCTTCGAGCTCTACATCGAGGAGGTCGTCGAGGCCTGCGGCCGGCTGAAGGGCGGCAAGCTCCCCAAGGAGAAGCTCAAGGCTCAGCTGCAGAAGATCGCGCTCAAGCGGACCGGCGGCACCCGCACCGACGCGATCCTGGGCCACGAGGGCGGCCCGGAAGGCCTCCCCCACTCGATCATCGTCACCCCCGACGGGCCCGAGGGCGACGCGCCGGAGTTGCCTGGCGCCGAGCCGGCCGAGGTCGCGCCGTTGCCGCCGGAGCCGCCCGCCGGCGAAGACCAAGCCCGCCCCGGCACGGGGGAAAGACAAGGGCGCCCGCCCGGCCAAGGCGGCCAAGCCCGGCCGACCGGCCCAGACGGCCCGCGCCCCCAAGCCGACCCGCTCCGCCAAGCGCGCCAAGGCGGCGAAGCCCAAGACCAAGACGCCGACGCGCAGGAAGAGGTAGACGAGAGCCATGGCGCGAGCGAAGGCAAAGAAGGCTCCGGTCGCCGGGGCGGTCGAGAAGAAGCTCATCAGCGTGGCGGACGCGGTGATCACCGCCGCCGACCGCAGCAAGGACCCCACGCTGTCCATCCCGGTGCGCAGCCTCGCCAACGTCAACTTCAACGAGAAGCGCGGCATCATCGAGATGGGCAAGCGCAAGCAGGAGCGCACGTTCTTCAACGTGGGCATGGCGAAGAAGTTCATGCAGACGGTGCTGGTGGCCGACGCCCTCTCCGAGCTCCAGCGGGCCGACCTCACCACGTCCTTGCGCGAGATCTACTACCGCACCAAGCACACCATGAAGGGCTCGAACGAGAACACCTTCGACAACCAGAACGAGTCAGACCCGCTGATCGAGGATCTCGAGGTCTCCCTCGCCGCCCTGCGCGAGGAGCTCCACGTGCGCGCCGAGAACGCGGGCAGCATCGTGGGGCCGGTCGTCTTCGGCGACGACGGCGACCGGGTCGACTGCGCGCGCCTCGGCAAGGGCGGCTACTCGGTGCCGTCCATCGTCGAGCCCGACTTCATCGAGATCCGCCGCTGCACCGCCGACTTCGTCCTGCTCGTCGAGAAGGGCACCCAGTGGAATCGCCTCTCGGAGGACAAGTTCTGGCGCCGCTACAACTGCGTGCTCCTCACCGGCAACGGCCAGCCGCCCCGCGGCGTCCGGCGCCTGGCGCGCCGACTGCACGAGGAGTACAAGATTCCCGTCTACGTGCTCGTGGACAACGACCCCTGGGGCTACTACATCTACTCGGTCGTCAAGCAGGGCTCGATCAACCTCGCCTTCGAGAGCGAGCGGATGGCCATTCCCAAGGCGAAGTTCATCGGCCTCTCCAGTGCCGACCCCGACCGCTACGGCCTGCCCCGCAACGTGGGCATCAAGCTCAACGACAAGGACATCAGCCGCGCCAGGGAGCTACTCAAGTACCGGTGGCTCCAGAAGAAGCCCTGGCAGGATGAGATCAAGCGGATGCTCGCGAGCGGGCTGAAGTACGAGCTCGACGCGCTCGCCAACAAGGACTTCCGCTACCTGACCAAGACCTACCTGCCGCGGAAGCTCAAAGAGGAAGACTGGCTGGACTAGTCCTCGCTGCAGTGTACCCTCGATGAACTCGTGGGCACGGTCGGAGCGTGGCATACGGACCTGTTGTACTCTAGGGACCTCCTTTTCGCCGTTGGCACAGAATTCGAGGTCGAGAATGCGCGTGCTCGGGTCGATCGGCCGTCCAGTAGCGTGCTGGCTCGCGATGCTCGCGTCGATCGCGGGCTGCGCCAGCCTGGCCATCCGGCCCTGCGATACGGTCGATGACCGCGACGGTAAGTACTTCGGACGCTTTTTCTTGGGCGTGGCCACGATCGGCCTCTCCGAGGTGACCATCCAGCAGGAGGAGGTGCGCCAGGCATACGAGGGCCATCCGAGTTGCCCACCTCCGCCGGGGGTGCGGATCGTCTCGGCTTCGACGCCGAACCCGGCCGGCGGCCAATCCGTGGCCGTGGGCACGCTCGTCAACGGGGCGCCATGGACGATCGTCGTCTACCTGAACCAGGATCCGGATGCGCCTGGGGCACCACCGTTAACTTTCCTCTACCCGGGAGCCAGCCTCCAGCTTGCCTTCCAGCCTGGACGACACCGCCTGGTGGCGCGCCCGACCGGCGCCGCGCCCGGCACGCTTCCACGAGTGACCTGGAGCCGACAGATCGAGATCGACCCACGAGTGCGAGGATTCAAGCTCCAGTTCAACGAGGCGGATTTCAAGTGACATGGAGGCGCGGGCATACCGGCCGAAGAGGAGAGCCGCTCACGATCAACCCGGTAGCAAAATGGTAGCAAAGACAGTAACGGGCACCCCGGAAGTCTCCGAAGTGCCCGTCAATGTTTGGTGGGCCGTCAAGGACTCGAACCTTGGACCCGCTGATGACTGAAGGTGGTTGCAGACCCCGTCGCCGTTGCCGAGCCGGCGGTCTCGGCGGAGACCGATGAGGCGCCCTTCTGACGGCCTGGTGTAGGTGGTGGTACCACCACCAGCCTTAGAGAAATAGAGGGGATCGATTCTTAGTGCGCCTGTAGTGGTACCACCGGGTACACCAGGGCCGACGCAGGGAGAAGATGAATGTGTGTGATGTGTGTGTTCTGTAAGATCTGTGTATCTGTCCTAGGATCGCCAGATCCTACAGATGCACAGATACACAGATACACAGATTCGCACATCGCTACGCGCGCGCGAGAGCTGTCACGAGCCGAAAATACCCCGGAATGCCCCGAATGACCGCGATGAGGGCCCAACATAGTCGAGATGCCACGTAACGCCCACGCCGCTCCCGCCGTCCCTAGGTACGCGAGAAGCAAGGGATTAGCTTAACGAGCTCGTCGGCATCGGGGGCCGGGAGAAGGCAATCTTACTGGCTTCGGCGCTCAATTCAATCCGCGCCGGCCCCAGCCTACCTCTCTCGAAGCGTGCCCGCTGACCCCGGCGCCCCACGAGCTACGGTCCGCGGACCGCAGACAAAATGTGCACCATCCCCGGCTCAACAGATAAGCACGATAGAAAGGAGGTGATACCCGTGACCTTAGCAATGGTAGGAACAGCGCCGTTCGAGCCGGCCAAGTCGGCAGCGACGCCGTACCTCACCGCGAAGCAAGTAGGCGAGCTCCTTCAAGTATCCTCGCGTACCGTGCAGCGCTGGGCCCTCGAGGACGCCAGCATGCCAGCCCTCCGCCTCGGCCGAACCGTGCGGTTCCCGCGGGCGGAGCTCGAGCGATGGCTCGAGCGCAGCACTCAAAGATCACGCAAGAGCAAAGCGATCGCGGATAAGTAGGCGTTCGTATAGGCTCAAGCAGGCGCAAGCACCTGTTGGTGGATCAGCTGGATCGAGCCAGACAGGCAGCAGCGCAGGTCTCCCCTTGCGGCTGGATGGCCTGGCGGGCCTCGTTTTCCGGGAGACCCCCTCCCCCTACCCCCAAAAAATCGCGAGGCCGAGTGTGCGAGGGAAGCCATTCATCGACAAAATATTTTTTCAGGAGAGGAGTCGATTCAGCCAAATTCTCATCAGTTAGAGCGAGCGTACCGCCCCGTCGATTTCTGACGAGGGTCTCAACCAGATGAACTTCGGAACAGTCCCGTCGTGATGGGCCCGAATGGGCCCGGAAAGGAGCGACATGGAAGATGGGGTCCCCGGCCGGCAACACTAAACCACAGCCCCTAACAATGGACCGCCCAAGCGCCGGCGCAGCGACCGTCGGACCATCCTTGACCCCTCCCACTCGGCAGACTACCCTCGTGCCACCTGTCCGACCATTCCCGGTCCGGCTCGCTGGGAGGCCCCCTGCATGCAGTGTCCCCGGTGCCAGCACGAAAACCCCACTAGCCAGAAGTTCTGCGGAGAGTGTGGTACACCGCTTCAGCGTCTCGAAGCGAGCGCCCAGCCAGCACCGTCGTATGCGCACGTGCAGCGCTCCCTGACGGAGGCCCTGGAGCAGCAGGCGGCGACGAGCGAGATCCTCCGCGTCATCAGTAGCTCGCCGCTCGACCTACAGCCCGTGATGGACACAGTCGCGGAACATGCCGCCCGCCTGTGCGAAGCAAGCGATGCTCAGATCTTTCGTCTCGACGGTGACGCCTTCCACTTGGCCGCCTCCCACGGGCCGCTCCCGCCCGCCCGGCTGGTGCCCGTGACCCGAGGTTCGGTGGCGGGCCGGGCGATGATCGATCGACAGACGATTCACATCCGTGATTTCAGCACGGAACCCATCAGCGAATTTCCCGACAGTCTGGCGAAGGGTTCCGGCGTTCGGACTGTCCTTGCCGCACCATTGCTCCGAGAGGGTGTTCCCATCGGGGTTATCGTGATCCGCCGGATGGAGGTCCGGCCGTTTTCGGACAAGCAGCTGGCGCTCCTCCAGACCTTCGCGGACCAGGCCGTCATCGCCCTCGAGAACGTCCGCCTCTTCACGGAGCTGGAGGCACGGAACCGTGACCTGACGGCGACGAGCGAGATCTTGAAGGTGATCTCGAGCTCGCCCACCGATGTTCAGCCGGTCCTGGACACGGTCGTTGAGCATGCCGGCCGGCTGTGCTCGGCGCGCGATGCTCAGATCTTTCGGCGCGAAGGCGAGCGCCTGCGCCTCGTGGCGCATCACGGTCCGATTCCATCCGGCCCCGTGGGCGAGTTCACGATGCCGATCAGCCGGGCCACCGTCAATGGCCGTTCGGTGTTTGAGCAGCGACCCGTCCAGGTTGCCGACCTTACTGCCGAATCGGTTGAGTTCCCGGACGGCCAGGCCATCGCGCTCAAGTTCGGGCATCGGACGGTGCTCACTGTCCCCCTGATGCAAGATGGTGTTGCCATCGGCACTCTGGCGGTGCGCCGCGCCGAAGTCAGGCCCTTTACCGACGCACAGGTAGGGCTGCTGCGCACCTTCGCTGACCAGGCCGTCATCGCCATCGAGAACGTGCGGTTGTTCACCGAACTGCAGGAGAAGAATCGCGAGCTGACCCAGGCGCACCGGCAAGTCACCGAGGCCCTCGACCAGCAGACCGCGACGAGCGAGGTCCTGCGCGCCATCGCGCACACCCAGGCCGATGTGCAGCCGGTTTTCGACACGATCGTCCGGAGCGCCGCGCGGCTCTGCCGCGCGATCATCGCGGCGGTTCACCTGACCGATGGCCGGATGCTGTACCACCAGGCGAACTACGGCAGCTCGCCCGAGGCCCTCGCGGCCCAGCGCGCGCTGTACCCCCGGCCCCTGGCGATGGACAGCGCGCCTGGCGTGGCGATCCTGACGCGCTCGCTCGTGCATGTGCCCGACATCGAGGAGCCCGCGACGCTCGAGTTCGTGCGGGAGACGGGCCGCCTGCATGGGTTCCAGAGTCTCGCCGCGGTGCCGATGCTTCGCGAAGGCGAGGCGATGGGCGTCATCATCGTGACCCGTCGGGAAGCCGGCCGCTTCTCCGACGCGGAGCTAGATCTGCTCAAGACCTTCGCAGACCAGGCCGTCATCGCTGTCGAGAACGTCCGCCTATTCAAGGAGCTGGAGGCCCGGACTGCTGCGCTGACACGCTCCGTCGAGCAGCTCACAGCCCTCGGCGAAGTCGGGCGGGCCGTCAGCTCGTCGCTCGATCTCGACACCGTGCTCTCGACGATCGTCGGCCGTGCGGTTCAGCTCTCAGGCACCGATGGCGGCACGATCTTCGAGTACGACGAGAGCGCCGAAGAGTTCACGGCCCGCGCGACGCTCAACGCGGACGAGAGCCAGTCCGCGTTGCTGCGCGCGACGCGCCTCCGCCGGGGTGAAGGCGCCGTCGGGCAGATGGCCGTGACGCGCCAGCCGATCCAGATCCCGGACATCGCGGCCGAGGGCGCCTATGAGAGCCGGATTCGAGGCGCCATGCTCGAGGCGGGGACGCGCTCGGTGCTCGCGATCCCCCTGCTCCACGAGGAGGAGCTCGTCGGCGGGCTAGTGGTCACCCGGCGGGCATCTGGCGCGTTCACGGCCGAAGTCGTCGACCTCCTTCGGACGTTCGCCACGCAATCGGCCCTGGCCATCCAGAATGCGCGACTCTTTCACGAGATTGAAGACAAGAGCCGGCAGCTCGAGGCGGCCAGCCGCCACAAGTCCGAGTTCCTGGCCAACATGTCACACGAGCTCCGGACGCCGCTCAACGCCGTCATCGGCTTCTCCGAGGTGCTACTCCAGCGGATGTTCGGCGCGTTGAACGAGAAGCAGGACGAGTATCTCAAGGATATCTACGCCTCCGGCCAGCACCTCCTCTCGCTCATCAACGACATCCTGGACCTCTCCAAGATCGAGGCCGGGCGGATGGAGCTGGCGCCGGCCCCCTTCCACCTACCGAGCGCCCTGGAGAATGCCGTCACCCTGGTCAAGGAGCGCGCCGCGCGCCACGGCATCGCCCTGCAGCTCGACCTCGACCCGCGACTCGGGGAGGTCGTGGGGGACGAGCGCAAGGTCAAGCAGGTCCTCCTCAACCTTCTCTCTAACGCCGTCAAGTTCACCCCGGAAGGCGGCCGGATCAGCCTGAAGGCCGGCCGGCGGGACGGCGCCGTCGAGGTCGCCGTGACCGACACCGGGATCGGCATCGCGCCCGAAGACCAGGCGGCCATCTTCGAGGAGTTCCGCCAGGTGGGGACCGACGAGACCCGCAAACAGGAGGGCACGGGGCTGGGCCTGACTCTGGCGAAGAAGTTCATCGAGCTACACGGGGGCCGGATCTGGGTGGAGAGCGAGGTGGGCCGCGGCTCCAGCTTCACCTTCACGCTGCCCGTGAGCTGATTCGATGGTGACCCGACGAGACTTCATTAGCACTTTGACGGGCGGCGTCCTCGCCGCGCCGCTCGGCGCGGCGGCGCAGCAAGCGACGAAGATCCCACACATCGGATACATCGGGACCGTGTCCCCTACGAATCCGGAAGACTCTCGATACTGGTCGGCTTTTCTCCAAGGCCTCCGTGAGCAGGGCTACGTCACGGATAGAAATCTCGTCATTGAGGGGCGATTCCTAGAGGGGAAGAATGAGCGGGCGTCCAACTTCGTGACCGATCTGCTGCAGATGAAGGTAGATATCATCGTGACATCCAGTACGTTAGTAGCTCGTACCGCCAAGGAACGGACCAGCACGATTCCGATCGTCTTCATCGGGCTCAGCGATCCGGTCCGCGACGGTCTCGTCGCGAGCCTGGTTCGGCCGGGCGGGAACGTCACCGGAATAGCCGCTCAGTATCCTGACCTGCAAGCGAAGGCGCTGCACATCATGCGTGAGGCCCTTCCCAGGTTGTCTCGCCTCGCCGTTCTATGGAACCCGGAGAATCCGGCGTCAGCAGCGGGGTGGAAGGACATGGAGGCCATTGCCAAGACCGCGGGAATGGCGCTGGTCTCGGTGGAGATCCACGGTCCAGCGGATCTCGAGCCGGCCCTGGTGGCGATGTCACGCGAGCGCCCCGACGCGCTGCATGTGCACATCGCCGTGTACCCGTATCGCGCACGCATCGTGGAATATGCCGCGACGCATCGGCTGCCAATCATGGGATTGAACCGGATTTGGATTCCACCCGGCGCTCTTCTCACCTACGGGCCCGACTACGCCGAAATGGCCCGCCGGGGGGCCTTTCATGTCGGCAAAATACTGAAAGGCGCGAAACCCGTCGACCTGCCTGTCGAGCAGCCGACCAAGTTCGAGCTGGTCATCAACCTCAAGACCGCCAAAGCCCTCGTCCTGACGATCCCGCCGTCGCTCCTCCAGCGGGCGGATCAGGTGATTGAGTAGTGGACCGCCGAGCCTTCATCGCGGCTGCCGCGTGTGGCCTCCTCGCCGCGCCGCTCGCTGTCGAGGCGCAGCACGCGGACAGGAACGCTCGCATCGGTTACCTGTCGCTCAACCTGGCGGCCGCCGATCCCCGCAACCGCAATGCCTTCATCGAAGGATTGCGCAAGCTAGGCTACATCGAAGGCCGCAACCTCCTGATCGAATACCGGGATGCCGGGGGGAAAAACCGACCGGTTCCCCGCTCTTGCGACCGAGCTGGTTGCGCTCAAGCTCGATGTGATCGTCGCCGCCGGCGGCACCCTCGCCGCCCTGGCCGCGAAGCAGGCCACGACGACTCTGCCGATCGTGTTCACCGCTTCGGGCGATCCCGTGCAAGAGAGACTTGTCTCCAGTCTTGCGCGACCGGGTGGCAACGTCACGGGCTTGTCCATCGTCACCTGGGAGCTCGTCGGCAAGTCGCTAGAACTCTTGAAGCAGGCGGTTCCTGGGCTGAGTACGGTTGCCTTTCTGTTGAAGCCAGATGCCATGCCGGAGGGCGCCAGGAAGGACAGAGTCAAAGCAGCAGAGGTCACGGCGCGGGCGCTCGGGGTACGGCTGCATTTCGTGGAGGCGCGCAGTCCGGAGGACTTCGATCGGGCCTTCGCGGACATGGCGAGAGTTCAGGCTGGCGCCGTGTACATCGCCGTGACGCCGATGTTCGACATTCACCGACGACGCCTCGTGGACCTGGCGACCAAGAACCGGCTGCCTACGGTGTACTCGTTCCGAGGTTGGGCCGAGGACGGAGGCCTCATGTCCTATGGGCCGGACCTTCCTGATTTGTTCCGCCGCGCCGCCACCTACGTGGATAAGATCCTCAAGGGCGCCAAACCCGCCGATCTACCGATCGAGCAGCCCACCAAGTTCGAGCTGGTGATCAACCTCAAGACCGCCAAGGCCCTCGGCCTCACGATCCCGCCGTCGCTCCTGCAGCGGGCGGATCAGGTGATCGAATGATAAGCCGCCGCCGCTTCCTGCTGACCTCGCTGGCCGGGGCGCTGGCCGGGCCGCGAGCAGCCGACGCACAGCCGATAAAGAGGATCCCCCGAGTCGGCATCGTTGCGCAGAATTCACCACTCTGGGAGGACTTCCGGCAAGGATTACGCGATCTCGGTTATGTCGAAGGACAGACGATCCTGCTCGAGTACAGATGGGGAGAAGGGAGCGACGAGGGGCTTCCTCGGCTCGCAGCCGACCTCGCCAGAGTCGGCACTGACGTTATTGTTACTTGGGGTACGCCTTCAACCTTGGCCGCGAAAAACGTGACCAAGACAGTCCCCATCGTCATGCTGAGCGGAGATCCCGTTGGAACCAAGCTCGTCGCGAGCCTGGCGCGGCCCGGCGGGAACATCACCGGGTTGTCCGCTCACAATCCCGGCCTTGAGGCAAAGCGGCTCGAGCTGCTGAGGGAACTCGTTCCCAAGCAGCTTTCGCAGGTGGCCGTACTGTGGAATCCGGCCAATCCGCTGCATGACGGTCTCGTCAGAGAGGCGAAGGCTGCGGCGACGCGTTTGGGCGTGCGCCTGGACCTCGTGGGAGTGAAAAGTCCAACCGAGTTCGACACCGCATTCGCCGCGGTGGAGAAGAAGCGCCCCGACGCCCTCATCGTCCAAGGGGACATCTTCTTCTATTCCCACAGGATACGAATCGTGGAGTTCGCATCAAAGAGCCGCCTGCCGGCCGTGTTTACGCTCAGGGGGTTTGCTGATGCCGGCGGCCTCTTGGTTTATGGGGCCAGCTATCCAGAGATGTTCCGGCGCGCCGCGACCTACGTGGACAAGATTCTCAAGGGCGCCAAGCCCGCCGACCTTCCCATCGAGCAGCCGACGAAGTTCGAACTAGTCATCAACCTCAAGACGGCCAAGGCCCTCGGCCTGACAATCCCGCCGTCGCTCCTGCAGCGGGCGGATCAGGTGATCGAGTGATGGATCGGCGGGCGTTCATCGGTGCCTTGGCTGGGGGCCTCCTCGCCGCGCCGCTCGCCGCCGAGGCGCAGCAGGCGGGCCAGGATCGCTCGGTGATCGAGTAGGGCCACACTCGATTGCGCCCACTGGGAGCTTGAGCGTTGAGGGAGATCCTTCCAGACACTCTGGGTGGAATCCTCTTGGTCGGCGCGCTCCCAGGCTGCTCGATGTGACAGGCCCAGCAGGGAGGCCATCCGCCAGGCATGGGAGGAGAGAGACGCGGAGCGGGCGCGGGAGTGCCACCGGGCGGGACGTGGCTTTGTGGCTGGTGGCTGCACTGGTGGCGGCGACCCATGATCCGTTGACGAGCACGGGAAAGCCCCGTTGGCGCGTTGGCTCCTTCTGCCTTGCCCGCGAGCTTGCCCTTTGAGATAGTGACGCCCGCCCCATCCTGACCGCTCCAAGGAGATACCATGGTCCTTCGAGCCCTCGTCACGCTATTCTTGATCCTGACCACACCTGCCCTGGCCGGCCAAGAGAAAGTCGCCTTTCCGCTCTATCAGAACCATGTGCTGTACACGGTGCTCGACCAGCCCGATCTCAAGGAGCTACGAGAGGCCTACATCAATCCTGAAGCCTTCAAGGTGTTGCAGCCTGGTCAGCCGCTACCCTATGGCACCATCCTCAGTCTGCCAACGTTCAAGGCCCTCGTGGATGAGAAGGGCGAGCTGGTGAAGGACCCGAACGGACGCCTTGTGCGCGGGCGGCTCGACCGAGTTGTAGTGATGGAGAAGCGGCCGGGTTGGGGGGCTGAGTATCCCGAAGAGCTTCGGAATGGCGAGTGGGAATATGCGCGCTTCCTCGGTGACGGCAGCCGCGACCCGAAGGCGAACATCAAGGGCTGCTTCGAATGCCACAAGCCGGAGGCCCAGAGGGACTTTGTCTTCACCCTGACGGAGCTCTTGAGGGCACGCGCTGAGCGGTAGCACTCTGGCATGAACACTTTCAGGCAAGCGAACGTATCGAGGGTGTGCTACCCGCCGATAACCCACTCTTCGTGACGCACCGTGCGCGCCTCGTCGACGCGGTGGCCGGGAGCCGGCTGCCCGCATATATCCGGCTCGGGTCTACGTCGAGGCTGGAGGCCTCATGTCGTACGGTCCAAACCTCCCAGATCTGTGGAGACGTGCCGCCGCTTACGTGGACAAGATCTTGAAGGGCCCGAAGCCCGGTGACCTTTCGGTCGAGCAACCGACCAAGTTCGAGCTGGTCATCAACCTCAAGACTGCGAAGGCCCTCGGCCTGACGATCCCGCCGTCGCTCCTGCAGCGGGCGGACCAGGTGATCGAGTGATGAACCGGCGGGCGTTCATCGGCACCCTCGCTGGCGGCCTCCTCGCCGCGCCGCTCGACGCGGAGGCGCAGCCAGCCAAGAAGCTCCCCCGACTCTGCTTTCTCATCTTCGATCCGGGGACGTTCGAGACGCGCTCGCCGAGATGGGAAGCCTTCTTCCAACGCCTATCCGAGCTGGGCTACGTGAACGGCCGGACCGTAACCATCGACTACCTGTCCGCCGGCGGCCAGCACGAACGTTTTGCGGAACTGGCTCAGGAGTGCCTGCGCCGCAAGGCGGATGTGATCGCGGTGACCACTACACCCGGAGGATTTGCCGCGAAGAAGGCGACGCAGACGGTGCCTATCGTCATGCTGTCCCTGGGAGACCCCGTGGGCACGGGGCTCATCTCAAGCCTCGCCCGCCCCGCGGGCAACATCACCGGCGCGACCATGATGACCTCGGACCTCGCCGGCAAGCGCCTGGAGCTGCTGAAGGAGACGGTGCCGAAACTCTCGCGCGTTCTCGTGCTTTCGAACCTTGCCGATCCGATCGCTCCACTCCAGGTTAAAGTCCTGGAGGCGGCGGCGCCGTCGCTGGGGGTGGCGTTGCTGATCCGCGATATCCGCGCCGGCGACGATCTTCCCGCCGCCCTCGAGGCTGGCCTCAAGGAGGGCGCGAATGGTCTCGTCGTCACCGGCGAGAGCATCTTCGTGGTTAACCGCGCGCGACTGACCGAGCTGGCCGCCCGCCACAAGCTTCCGGCGATCTACCCGTGGGCCCTGATGGTGACCGACGCCAATGGGCTAATGGCGTACGACTCCAACGAACCCGATCTCCACCGGCACGCGGCCGGCTATGTCGATCGCATCTTCAAGGGCGCCAAGCCCTCCGAGCTCCCGATCCACCGTCCGACAAACGTCCAGTTGGTCATCAACCTCAAGACCGCCAAGGCTCTCGGCCTGACGATCCCGCCGCCGCTCCTGCAGCGGGCGGATCAGGTGATCGAGTAGTGGACCGGCGCAGCTTCCTTAGCACCTTAACTGGTGGCCTCCTCGCCGCGCCGCTCGTTGCGCGCGCCCAGCAGGCGAAGCGACCAACCATCGGGTTCTTGGGTCCTACCACGCCTTCGCTCGAGAGCCCCCGGGTCGGCGCCTTTTTGGAGCGACTGCGCGAACTCAGCTGGATCGAGGGTCGCAATGTTGCGATCGAGTATCGCTGGGGGGAAGGACGCGTCGAGCGCCTGGCCGAGATCGCGGCCGAGCTCGTCCGCCTGAAGGTGGATGTCATTGTCACGGGGGGAACCCGACAAGTCGTCGCGGCAAAGCAAGCGACATCGGTCATCCCGATCGTGTTCGCGGCGGTGGGGGACCCGGTCGGCACCGGCCTGGTCGCGAGTCTGGCGCGACCGGGCGGCAACGTCACCGGCCTGTCGCTCCAGGCGACCGACCTAGCTGCCAAGCGACTCGGACTGGTGCGCGAGGTCGTCCCCGGTCTGCGCCGTTTGGCGATCATGGCCAATAGCGACACTCCCGCCGCCGTGGTGGAGATGCGCGAGGTTCAGGCAACGGCCCGCACGCTTGGCCTCGAAGTTGTCGCATCAGAAATCCGGCGCCCGGAGGATATCGCGCCCGCCTTCGAGGCGCTCAAGGGCCGCGCGGAGGCACTTTATGTCTGCAACGACCCACTCGTAACCACTCACCGGATCAGCATGAACACCTTGGCGTTGGGTGTGCGGCTGCCGACGATGTATAACGTTCGGGAGTTCGTCGAAGCGGGAGGGCTGCTGTCCTATGGACCGAGCTTCCTGGATCTGTACCGGCGCACCGCCGATTTCGTCGACAAGATCCTCAAGGGAGCGAAGCCGACCGACCTTCCCGTAGAGCAGCCAACCAAGTTCGAGTTTGTGATCAATCTCAAGACTGCCAGGGCGCTCGGGCTGACGATCCCGCCGTCGCTCCTGCAGCGGGCGGATCAGGTGATCGAGTAGTGGCCCAGAGTTTGTGCCCAAGTTGTGCCTAACTCGGGCAACTGTCGTAAGCAGTTACGCATACTTACACGAACTGAGGCCTAGGTCTGAGAATCCTGGTGTCGGCGGTCCAATCCCGTCCCAGCCCACCATGGGTTTCTCACCCGCTTGCAACGACTTAGCACGCGCCGCCCAGGCCCGTAGTCAGCGAGCGCCCCGTGTGCCGGCGCGTCACGAAGAAACTCTTGGTTCATGCCGGCACGTTCGACGTGTCCCAGCGGACGCACGACGCGCGCTTGCTCCCCTCGACCATGGCACCGCCCGGGCACACTTCGGCGCAAGCAGTCCTCTATCAAGCTGTGGTAGGATTCCGGCAAGTCAAGCGTGGTGCCGGCCAGCGCAATCCGGTAGCAACGCGGTCCGATCCGGAGCCGGTGTGATCGACGGGCGACCGGCTGACGAGAATCACTTCCCTCCGGCAGCATTCGACAACAACGCGCCGTGAACGTCCAAATCCTTCTGAAGGAGACGCACATGATGGTCCTGGGCCGGGGCACGTTTGGCTGGATCCTGGTGGGTGCGACCCTCGCGATTGCGTCGATCGTCATCGGTCCCGGGCCGGCCGTGGCCGTGGAGGTGGGCCAGCCCGCACCCGACTTCACGTTGCCCGGTACCATGGGAGCCGATGTCTCCCTCACGGATTTTCGGGGCAAGAAGTGGGTCCTCCTCGAGTTCTATGGCGCCGACTTCTCGCCAACCTGAGCGGCGAACCTGTCAGCCAGGAAGGCCGACTACAAGCGTTTCGAAGACCTGGGGATTCAGAACCTCGGGGCCAGTGCCAACATTTCTTTCTCGCAGCAGACCTTTGCCGAATCCCTGAAGCTGCCGTTCCCGCTGCTCAGCGACTTTCCCGAGCGGAAGGTCATGCGCAGCTACGGCGTGCTCAATGAAAAGACCATGACCGCGAACCGGGCCTTGTTCCTCATCGATCCTCAGGGCATCCTGCGCAAGAAGTGGATCATCGACAACCCGACGACCACCGTGGTGTACAGCGACACCCTGTTGCGGGATATCCGGGAGATCATCGGAAAACGCTGACGATGGCGTCCGGGCCGGCCGAGCCGGGAGGTGGGCTGAACTGCCGGCTCGCCGGCCGGGGCCGACTGCTCGCCAGCGCCCTGCTCGTGGTTGCCGTGTGGAGTTCCGCGAGTGCCGAGCAGCCGGCGGTGACGGCCCTGCTCACGCGTCTCGATCTCGTCGGCTACCGCTCCGGTACGAAACCTCCACACTTCAGTGGCCACACACTCGACGCCCGAGTGCTCTCGCTGACCGACCTGCGTGGAAAGGTGGTCATCGTCAATTTCTGGGCGAGCTGGTGTCTCGAGTGTCGCCCGGAGATGCCCATACTGGAGGGACTCCACCGAGAGTTCGCGTGGCGAGGACTCGCCGTCATCGGGATCAACGCCCGGGAGGACAAGCAAGCAGTCGCGACCTACGCCACGGAGCTGCGCTTGACCTTTCCGCTCGTGCTCGATCAGGCGGGCAAGAACAATCGTCTGTATGGCGTGATCGGACTTCCGACGAGCTTCGTCCTCGGTCGGGATGGGCGCGCCGTCGCTTTCGGCGTGGGACCACGTCAATGGGGGAGTCCTCCGGCACGTGCGCTCATCGAGGCCCTGCTGGCCGAGCCAGCCCCCTGAGCGCATGACGGACCTGCGTCGTCGCCAGCTCGTGGTCGGGTTCCTGGTCTCGGGGGCAGGGTTGCTCGGCCGCGACGCCTTCGCTCAGCCGGCTCGCCTGTTCAAGATCGGGGCGCTCACGGAATCCTGGGGGCCGACGCCGTCCATTGTCGGGCTGCGCGACGGCCTTCAGGAGCTCGGGTACCGCGAGGACAAGGATTTCACGATCGGGGTGCGCTTCACCGAAGGCAAGGTCGCCGAGCTGCCCGCGGCCGCTCGCGACCTCGTTCGGCACCGGGTGGACCTCATCGTGACGACGGAAAGCGGGCCGGCGGCGAAGGCGGCCCAGGTCGCCACGAATCAAATTCCCATCGTCGTCATCGGTTCGGGCGATCCGGTCGGATTGGGGCTGGTGCGGAGTCTCGCCCGCCCGGGCGGCAACATCACCGGGGTCGCCGATCTGGACGTCCAGCTCGTGCCCAAGAGAATGGAGATCTTCCGGGAACTGATTCCCGGGTTGAAGCGTGTGCTGGTGCCCTACGACGCTACGAATTCGGCCGCCGTGGCGCAACTGGCCGTCCACCGCGACGCCGCCCTGCGGCTCGGTCTCACGCTGGTGGAGAGGCCGGTCAGGACCGAAGAGGAGGCGCGGGCAACGATCACCGGACTCCGGAAGGGTGACGCGGACGGGATCTTTTCCCTCCGGTTCCTCAGCTCGAACATTCCCGGGTTCATCCTCGAGGTCGCGTCGCGAGGAGTGATGCCGACGATGTTCACGAGTGGGTTCTTCGTAGAGCGGGGTGGGCTGGCCTCCTATGCCGCCAATACGTACGAGCTCGGCAAGCAGGCGGCGCGGATGGTGGACAAGATCCTGAAGGGGACCAGGCCGGCGGAGCTTCCCGTCGAGCAGTCCACGAAGTTCGAGCTGGTGATCAACCTCAAGACGGCCAAGACCCTCGGCCTGACCATTCCGCCATCCGTCCTGTTGAGGGCGGATCGGGTGATCGAGTGATCGGTCGCCGGACCTTCCTCGGCGCGTTGGCGGGCGGCCTCCTCGCCGTGCCGCTCCGCCGAGACGCAAGAGGCGGCCAAGACCGCTCGGCAGCGACGTGACTCGCACTTTGCGCTCGGGCTCACGCCGTCCAACGACAGTATGGTTAGACAATCCACGTAGCTTATAGGAGGACTCCCATGCCGGCGACGCTGCAGATCTCGGGAACCCCGGCGGAAATCTATGAGCGGCACATGGTCCCCGCGATTTTCGCGCGCTGGGCCCCGGACCTGGTACAGGCGGCCGGTGTGCGGACCGGGGAACTGGCGCTCGACGTCGCGTGTGGTACAGGCGCCGTGACAAGGCTTTTGGCGGAACGCGTGGGACCAACGGGCAAGGTCACGGGCCTGGATCTCAACCCTGGTATGCTCGCGGTCGCCCGACTCGCTGCTCCAAGTCAGAGCATCGAATGGGTGGAAGGCAGCGTGGTCAAGATTCCCCTACCGGATGCGACCCTCGACGCTGTGGTCTGCCAGCAGGGGCTCCAATTCTTTCCTGACAAAGCAGCGGCGCTCTCAGAGATGCACCGGGTGCTCAAGCGCGGCGGCCGCCTTGCGTTGTCCTGCTGGCGCTCGGTCGAACACACTCCGGGCTATCACGTGCTCGAGCAGGCCCTCGCCCGCCGGATCGGTCCCGAAAAGGCAGCGCTCCCGCCGTTCAGTTTTGGAGAGGCAGGCGCGATCCGAGCCCTCCTCGTAGGCGCCGGGTTCCGAGAGGTCAAGCTCTGGGCCGAGGCCAAGATGCTTCGATTCCGATCCGCCGAGCACTTGGTCAGGGCCGTGGTGGGTGGCGCACCAACCATGATGGGCGCGTTGACCGGGCAGGGAGAAGGCGGTCTCGACGCCATCATCGCCGAGGTGACTGAGGCAACCAAACAGTACGTCGACGACGAAGGTTGGGCGACGCCCGCGGTGAGCCATATCGTGACGGCGATAGGATGACCCCGGACGTATCCTGGGTCCTCATCGGTCGGCCCGCGAGAGGCCTCATCGCGTACGGGCCGAACTTCGTTGCCGTCGCGCGCCGGAGCCCACCCAAACCCGGCGATCTCCAGTCCAGCAGCCCACGACATTCGAACTGGTCATCAACCTGAAGCCCTCGGCCTGACGGTCCCACCGTCGCTCCTGCAGCGGGCGGAACAGGTAATCGAGTAGCTCCACGATGCCCGAGCTACTCGCCGCCCTCGACGCCTTCATGCAGGTGCACCGCCGCTGCGGTGAGCTGGAGGGCGGTGGCTGTCGAATACTTGCTACTCCCGCCGCGTCGAAAGCCGAAATGGATTTCACCACGGCCCGCGCGGGGTCCAGCCCCAGGTCGGCCGAGGAGGGCGAGCATGAGACGAGCCGCCGCGGTATTTGCTAGCGTCATCGTGGGCGTGTCTATGGGTTTTTTACTTGTCCCCACACCGGGCCGAGCGGGAGATTTCGGGCTGGGGGTATCAGTTTGGCTGCCGCAGCCACCGGTCATCGTGGTACGTCCCCCGGTGGTTTATGCGCCCCATGCCATCTACGGATATGGGCACCCTGGCTACTCGTACCACGCCCCGCGCTACTATCGAGGCCATGGATACGGAAGCCATAAGCACAGGGACTGGGAGCACAGGTACTGGAGACACAACCGCGGCAAGGACGGGCCACCGCCGTGGGCCGGCGCACATGGTTGGCGTAGGAAGCATGGCGGGCGGCATGACTAACCATCGACTGACCACGCGGGGAGGGCCAGGACTTGTCGCCGGTCTCCTCCTGAGTGTAGTCGTGCTGACTGGGTGCGCGGTCGTGGTTGCCGACGAGCCGGGCCGCGCACCGGGACCCCCGCCGTATCCCGCGGCCGGCGCTCCCAGAATTCCACGTGGGCACTATCCGCCGCCGGGGGAATGTCGTGTCTGGTTCCCTGATCGCCCACCCGGGCATCAGCCGCCGCCCGGTCCCTGCGAAGAACTCCAATATCGCGTGCCGCCCGGAGCCTATCTCATCCGAGGCTGAGTGAGCACGCCCGGATCACGCCCGAAGGGGATGAGCCGCCCTCTTGAGACTGCCCCTTCGGGCTCTATCACCCAACCCCGTGCGATAGGGAGGTCATGGATGATCCGTTCGTGCCCGTGCGAGCACGTCGCCAAGGCAAGATGATCCCAGTGCTTCAATATGTCTCGATCATGCTGATGGTGTCCTGATCGCGGAGGGCTGGCCGCTGCATTCCAGCCATTGGCCGTGGGCTACGCTCGTCGGCGCTGGCATCATGCTGGTGCTCGAAACCCGCTTGGCCGACCTACTGAACCAGCGTAAACATACTTGCCTGAAGGCGGACAGGAAGTCCTAGCGGACTGCCTCAGCACGGTGTAACTTCCTTCCGCTTGGCCGTCCTCCGCCCGGTCCCTCCTACACGGGCGGTCAGGCGGGGGTCCCGTGTGCACAGACGCACCTTCCTCAGGACAGTAGCGGGAAGCCTCCTCGCCGCGCCGCTCGCCGCCGAGGCGCAGAGCGGCTACAAGTCCGAGTTCAAGATGTCCGTCGTCGTGAACGAGGACACCGCGTGGGGCCGGGCCGCCATCAGATTTGCTGACGCCCTGAGGAGTCGGACCGGGGGACGTATCCAGGTTAAGCCCCACTTCAACGGGCGGCTCTTCGCGGATCAACAGACAACGGAGTTCCGGCTTTTGCAGCAAGGTGGAGCTGACTTTGCCATCGGCTCAACTATCAACTGGTCTCCACAGGTGAAGGAGCTAAACCTCTTCTCCATGCCGTTCATGTTCCCTAACTACGGCGCCCTTGATGCGGTGCAAGCGGGGGATCCCGGTTCACGCTTGCTCAAGCTGATCGAGCACAAGGGCGTAGTGCCAATCGCTTGGGGGGAGAACGGCTTCCGCGAGCTGAACTCAACGCTCTCAGTTCGCCGACCAGAAGATCTTAAAGGCTTGAGGGTCCGCGTGGTCGGTGTTCCGATCTGCATGGAGGTCTTCCGTGCGCTCGGTGCGAACCCAGTAAGTATGAATTGGGGCGAAGCTCTGACCGCCTTGCAGCAAGGCACAGTGGATGGGCACGAGAATCCGCTCGCTCTTATCATCCCGTACAGGCTTTGGGAAATACAGAGGCACGTCACGTTATGGCACTACGCAATCGACCCCTTAATCCTGGCTGTCAGTGGGAAGACGTGGATGAGCTTAACACCTGAGGACCGGAACATAGTTCGGAAGGCCGGAGAGGAGATTATGGCCGTGCAGAAGCGGGAAGCACGGGAAGGACTGGATCGCGACATGACTCTGCCCACGACCCTCGAGAGGCTTTATGGGATGGAGGTGGTCCAGCTCTCGCCCGCAGAGCTTCAGGTGTTTCGTCAGAAGACCCGTCCGGTCTACAACAAGTGGGCTTCCGAGATCGGAGTCGAATTGGTGCGCCGCGCGGAGACGATCGTCGGAGACTCCGGCAGGTGATTCGAGACGACGACGCTGGCCTGAAGGTCCCGCCGTCGCTGCTGCAGCGGGCGGATCAGGTGATCGAGCTTGAGAAGTGCCGGACGCAGAAGAACCCGAACCTCGCGGACCTCGCCGAGCTGGCCCTCTACACCGGCATGCGCCAAGGGGAGCTACTCGGACTGACCTGGGACCGGGTAGACGGCGCCCGCGGCGTGGTGCTCCTCGAGCGCACGAAGTCAGGCCGCCGGCGGGAGGTTCCCTTGAACGGCCCAGCGGACGCCATCCTGGCCCGCAGGACGCCAGAGAAACGCCCGGTGACCGACTCATGTTCGACTCCCGGAGCTGGTACACCTTCCGCGGGCACTGGGAGGCCTCGGTGAGGGCGGCCGGGCTGAGGACTTCCGGTTTCACGACCTCCGCCACACCTTCGCCTCGTGGGCGATTCAGCGGGGCGCGACCCTGCCCGAGCTGAAAGACCTCCTCGGCCACAGCTCCCTGGCGATGGTAATGCGCTATGCCCACCTATCGCCAGAGCACCTGCGTTCCGCCGTCGCTCGCCTCGATACCGTACTGACCCCGCAGAAAATCACGCAAGCGATCACACATGAGCCAGCTGTAGAGACGACGAAGGGGTCCCGGTAACCCGGAACCCCTTGTCTTGTTTGGTGGGCCGTCAAGGACTCGAACCTTGGACCCGCTGATTAAGAGTCAGCTGCTCTACCAACTGAGCTAACGGCCCGCGTCGTAGCGGGTGCTGCTACATCAGAACTTCTACACCAAAAAATGGTGCGCCCAAGAGGATTCGAACCTCTGACCTTTAGCTCCGGAGGCTAACGCTCTATCCAGCTGAGCTATGGGCGCCCGAGCCTGGCCGACTTCAGGAGTGGGGTGACCGAAGGGAATCGAACCCTCAACCCCTGGAGCCACAGTCCAGTGCTCTAACCAATTGAGCTACGGTCACCGTCTCAGGACGACAGCCAAGTTGTGACTGTACCGTATGTTTCGGGACTGGTCAACGGCCGCTCAGGCGCCGGCCGGCGCCGCATCGAGCGCGGCGCGCATCGCGCGGAGCCCGGCCTCGACGCCGCGCAGCGGGGTGCGGAGCTCGGCCTGCGCCTTCTCGATCCGCAGGCCGCCGTTGAGCGGGCGCGCCGCCTTCTGCCCGAGCTGGGCCGTGGTCGCCGGCGTCAGATTGGAGGCATCCAGGTCGAAGACGCGGCAGACCAGCTGCGCGTACGCCATGCGGTCCAGCACGTCGGCGCCGGCCAGGTGCCAGGTGCCGCGCAGCTCCCGCTCGCAGCACTCCACGGTGGCGGCGGCCACGTCCGGGTTGTAGCTGGGGCTCGCGCGCTGGTCCACCGCGGGGCGGAATCCCTTGCCGCTGCGGCAGGCGCGGATGAGCTGATAGGCCGAGTTCTTCTCCTGGCGCTCGGGGCCGTAGACCACGCTGGTGCGCACCACCAGGGCGCGCTCGAGCGCGCCCAGCACGGCCTGCTCGCCCTCCCACTTGCTCTGTCCATAGACGCCCAGCGGCCGTGGCCGGGCGTCCTCGGCATAGGGCCCGTCCACGCCGTCGAAGACGTAGTCGGAGGAGTAGTAGACGAAGCCGGCCCCGGCGCGGGCGGCCGCCTTCGCGGCGGCGAGCGGCCCGTGCAGGTTCGCGGCGAAGGCCTCGGCGGGATGCTCCTCGCAGTAGTCCACGTGGCTCAGCGCGGCGGGACACAGCACCCAGTCGGGGCGAGTCTCGCGGACGAGACGCTCGGTCGCGGCGGAATCGGTGAAATCGAGCGGGACGAGGCCGGGAAAAGCCTCGTGGGCCCACGTGCCGACCGCGTCGTGACCCCGCGCGCGGAGCACGCGCAACAGGGCCGCGCCCACCTGTCCGGAAGCTCCGATCACGAGCGCGCGCATGAGATTGCACCTTACCGGACGGTCCGGCGCGGAGCAACTCGCCGCCAACCAGGAGGCCTTGCCGGGCCGACGGCTGGAGGCTACGATCCCGCGGGGAGGACCCACCCGACATGGCCACCGATCGTCCGCTCGTGCTGCTCTGGATTCCCGACACCGCACCGTACCGCCAGGGCCTCGCTCGGGCGGGACTCGACCAGCGCGTCGAAGTCGTCGACGTCCCGCTCGGCGAGACGCCGAAGCCCGAGCTGCTCGCGCGCTGCGAGGCCATGATGGCTTTCCGGGCCGGCGCGGGCGTGCTCGCGCAGATGCCGCGCCTGCGGTGGCTGCAGGCGCTGACCGCCGGCGTGGAAGGCTGGCTCGCGCTGCCGGACTTGCCGAAGGACCTGACGCTCACCTGCGCGCGCGGGACGCACCGGGTCCAGATGCCGGAGAACATCATGGGCGCGCTCTTCCACCTCACCAAGGGCTACGCGGGCATCGCGCAGGATCAGAAGGCGCGGCACTGGCGGCGGCGCGTCTCGACCACGCTGGCCGGCACCACGCTCGGCATCCTGGGCCTGGGCGTGATCGGCCAGGAGCTGGCGCGCAAGGCCGAGGCCCTCGAGATGCGCGTGATCGGCACGCGACTCCGCCCGGCGCCGATGCCCCACGTGGAGCGGGTGTACGGGCCCGCCGACACCGACACCGTGCTGGCCACCTCCGACTTCGTGCTGTTGCTGCTGCCGGTGACGCCGGACACCCGGGGCTTCATGAGCGCGGCCCGCCTCAAGCGCATGAAGCCCGGCGCGTACCTGCTCAACTTCGGGCGGGGCGAGCTGATCGTGGACGCCGACCTGATCGAGGCGGTCACCGCGAAGACGATCGCGGGCGCGGTGCTCGACGTCTTCACCACCGAACCCCTGCCCGCCGAGCATCCTTTCTGGGTCACCGAGGGCATCATGGTGCTGCCGCACATCGGCGGGCTCCACCCCGGACGCGATCACATCGTGGCCGAGCTCTTCACCGACAACCTGCAGCGCTTCCTCGCGGGCGGCCAGCCCCTGCGGGAGACGGTGGACCGGGCGCGCGGCTACTAGTCACGATGAGCCGGTCGCTCGGCTCCGCGCTGCCGCCGGAGCTGGTCGCGCGCTTCTCTCAGACGGATCTGGCCGCCGTGCTCGGCCGTGGCCTGCCGTTCCTCACGCGTGCCGCCGACGGCACGCTGCACCCGATGCTGTGCAGCTACCTCGAGTGGCTCGCGGTGGATACCCGGACGCTGCGCGTGGCCATCGCCGCGGAGAGTCGCAGCGCGCGGAACCTGGAGGAGCGCGGCGTGGGCACGCTGCTGGTGGTCGAGCCCGGGCTCACGGTCTATGTCAAGTGCCGGGCGACGGGCGCGCCGCTTCGGTTTGGCGAGCTGGCGCGCTTCGACCTGGCGGTCGAGGACGTCCTGGAGGACACGCCCACCGCGGAGGAAGGTGACGTGCGGATCACGAGCGGGATCACGTATGCGCCGGTGCCGGCGCTCGAGGAGCCCTGGGTGACGGCGGTGCTGGGCGCGCTGCGGGCGGGATAGCCCCACCCCCTCACCCTGCCCTCTCCCCCTTCGGGGGCGAGGGTTGCGCCACGGTCAGGGGTTCGGCGGCGGCGCGGCACCGATCTCGAACTGCGGCAGCACGGGCTCGATCTGGCGGCCGCCGGAGACGAAGAAGCGTGCGACCTGCTCCTGCGCGGCCCGCCCGATGGCGTACACCTCGGGGAACGCGGTCCAGACGAGGAACCCGTGCGGGTTCTTGAAGCGCTCCGAGACGCCGGCGGGGTCGTGCCGGTACAGCGAGGACACCGGCTGTAGCACGCCCGCGCGCAGCAGGGCCGCCGTCGTCGGATTGGGCACGGTGCGATCGCCCACGGCCCACTGGTAGAGCACGGCCTTCACGCTGACCCCGGGCAGCGGCGCCTGCTTCAGATAGGGCGCGAACGCGACCGGATTCGCGGGCTGGCTGAGCCACTCCGCGCGGTCGAGGAACGCCTGGATGTCGAGCGCGCCCGCGACCGGCTCGCGCACCGGCGCCTCGCCCGGCAGCGGAATCGCCTCCGCGAAGTCCTGCTCGCCGTTCATCAGCGGGGGCTGCCGCCGCTTGAGCTGGTCCGCCACGAGCCCGCGGAAGACCGGAGACTGGCGCGCGATCTCCACGATGGGCCCGCCCGCCACGTTGAGCACGCCCACGCGCACCAGCGGGTCCACCGCCATCAGGAGCGTCCCGTAGATACCGCCGAAAGACTGCCCGAGGTAGGCGATGCGCTCGCGATCCAGATCCACGTGTCCGTCGCCGTCCACGTCCACGCCCCGGCGGATGGCCCGGACGAGCTGCATGAGGTCCGCGGTCGTCTGGCGCAGCCCGTCGCGGCTGCTGATGAGCGCGAGCGGCGTGCCCGCGCGGGTCCCCACGCCCTCCGTCGAGCCGATCCGTCCGTCGCCGTCCTGGTCCGTGCCGCGCCCTCCCGCGGGCAGCGTCACCGGATCCTGGCCGGTGCGGAGCACGGTGAGCGTGCCCTCGGACCCGCCGCCGTGCCCCACCACGTTGATGGCCGCGGTGGCGTAGCCGAAGCGCGCCATGGTGCCGGCCACCATCATGGGCACGACGTGGCGGTCGTTGCCGAAGCCGTGACCGAAGATCGCGACCGGCCAGCCGCCGGTCGGCCTCGTGCCGGTCGGCAGATAGATCGTGACGTCCACGTCCTCGCTGCCCTGGACGGCGGGCGTCTCGTCCCGGGTCCCGGTGGCGGGGATGATGCGGTCCGCGGTGAGGAAGGACCGCGCGCTGAATCGTCCGACCGCGATCGTCCGGATGTCGGTGGGCGGGACCAGCATCAGCGGAAGCTTCACCGGCTCCTCGAGCCGGGCGACCGGATCGGCGGCGACGTGGCGGCGCAGCTCGAGGCCGTCCAGCTCCACCCGCGCGTACACCGAGCGGGCGCCGGCCGGCCCGAGGGCGAAGCGCAACTCGGGCGCGGGGCCCGCGTCGAGCACCGCGCGCATCTGCTCGAGGCCCCCGGTCACGCTCTGGGTGGTGAAGACGGTGACGGCGGCGACCTCGCGCTTCGTGACGCCGAGGGCCCGGAGCCGCTGGAAGACCACGCCCTGGGCCGAGATCCCGTAGGCGGCCTCGGCCACGATCGGCGCGTTCGGCGCCGGCGCGACCGGCTGCCCGGCATCGTCCAGGACTCGCGTGGTCAGGACCAGCGCGTAGCGGCGCGCCTGAAGCAGGGCGCGCTCCGGCCGGGCGTAGAGCGTGTGGCTCGCCCCGTCCCAGACGAGCTGGTCGAGCCCGATCGGCGACGCGAAGGGCTCGGGCGCGAGCGGGAGGATGAACACGCTGGACTTCGTGACGCTGTCGAGCGCGACCGGTCCGGAGAAGCGCATCGCCACGCGCGGATTGACGCTGAAGCCGTCCAGCTCGTTGACGAGGCGGATCTCGTCACAGCCCGCAGCATCGGTGCCGCAATCGGGCAGCGCGAGCGCGACGCGGCGCCCGGTCGACTGCCGCGGATCGGGGACGGTCTGCCGGTCCGATGGAAAGAGCGCCTGCACCTCCGCCGCGCCGGCCGCGCCGGCGTGGAGGCCGCCGGCCGCGAGCGAGAGCCCGAGCGCGAGGCTGCCGGCGAGGCGTCCGGCTCGGCCCACCGTCCTCAGCGAGGGGGCTGGGGCGGCGACGGCTGGCGTGGACCGGGGGCGGGCACGATGCGGCGCGGGACGCGCGGCGCGGCCTGGTAGGCCCCCACCGTCACCGCGACCTGGGTCTCCTTGCCCTCGCGCATGAGCGAGATCTTGACGCTCTGACCCACGGGCGTGCTCGAGATGATCCGCTGGAGATCGCGCGGCCCTTCGACCGCCGTCCCATCCACGGACACGACCACGTCGTTGGCGCGGATTCCGCCCTGGTCGGCCGGCTGGCCGGCCACGACCTGGCGGATCAGCACGCCCTTGGCCTCCTTCAGGCCGAACTTGGCGGCTTCCTCGTCCGGCACCTCGGCGATGCTGACGCCCAGCCACCCCCACTCGACCTTGCCCTTCTCGGCGAGCTGGGGCAGGAGCGCCTTCACCAGGTTCACCGGGATGGCGAAGCCGATGGTGCCGTTGACCGCCGCCATGCTGTTGACGCCCACCACCTCGCCCGCCATGTTGACGAGCGGCCCGCCCGAGTTGCCGGGATTCACCGCGGCGTCGGTCTGGATGAACTCGAAGCCGGGGGCCGCCACCTGGATCGGGGCGCCCTTGCGACTCACGATGCCGAAGGACACCGTCTGCTCGAGCCCGAAGGGATGCCCGAGCGCCAGGACGAACTCGCCGACGCGGGTGCGGTTGGAATCGCCGAGGGCGGCGACCGGCAGGCCCTTCGCGTCGATCTTGATCAGCGCCAGGTCCACGCGCTCGTCGAGCCCCACCACCTTGCCCTCGAACCGCCGGCCGTCGATCAGCCGGACCTGGATGCGCTCGGCGTCGCCCACCACGTGCGCGTTCGTGACCAGGTAGCCGTCCTCGCGAATGATGAAGCCCGAGCCCTGGCTCCGGCGCTCGTCCGGGCCGCTGGGCTGCTGCTCCGGCCCTTCCTGGGCCTCGGCCGCCCGGCGCACGCGGATCTGGACGAGCGGCGCCTTGAGGCGCTCCGTGAGGGCGTGCATGAAGTCGTTCAGGCGCAGGATGTCGGGCGGCGCCACGGCGCCCTGGCTCTCCTTCCACAGCGGCTCCGCGGGCGGGGCCTGAGCGGCCGCCACCGCGGGCGCCACGAGAGAGACTGCGAGGGCGACGAAGAGGGCTGAACGACGCATCTGCACGCCTCCTGGAATGGGTGGTGCTCGGGGACCGGCTTCGATTATACCGCCTTACGGATTCCGCGCTGCGCCTACCGTCGGACCTCGCGGAGCACGTGACCGAGCTCGGGAATGATCAGCTTCTCGAGCGCGAGCCGGCAGGCATTGGGCGAGCCGGGCAACGAGAAGAGCGCCCGCCCTCGCACGACCCCGCCCTGGGCGCGCGAGAGCATGGCGGCGGCGCCGACCTCCTGGTACGAGAGCATCCGGAAGAGCTCGCCGAAGCCGGTGAGGCGCTTGTCGAGCAGGGCCTCGACCGCCTCGAAGGTGGAATCGCGCGAGGTGACCCCGGTGCCGCCGGTGAGGATGAAGGCCTCGACGGCGGGATCGTCGCAGCCCTTCCGGATCACCGCGGTGACCTGCGTCGGCTCGTCCCGCACGATGGCGTGGCCAGCGACGGCGTGCCCCGCCCGGGTGAGCAGCTCGCGGATCAGGGCGCCGCTGGTGTCGGTCTCGGGCGTCTTCGAGTCCGAGATCGTGAGGACGAAGCAGCCGATGGATCGTGGCGCGCTCGCCTTGTGGTCCTTGGGGACCGCGTCGGCTGGCGGGACTGCGCCGGCCGGCGGGACCGCGTCCGGCGGGGTCATTCGGCTTCCTCCAGGTAGACCGCGCCGCCCTCGACGGTGGCGGTGTACCTCGGCACGCTCTCGCCCGGCACCGTCATGCACGCGCCGGTGCGCATGTCGAACTCCCAGCCGTGGAGGGGACAGATCACGATCTCGCCCTCGACCCAGCCCTCGCAGAGGCTGCCGCCCTGATGCGGACAGTCGTCGCCGATGGCCAGGACCTCTTCGCCGCGACGATAGACACCCACGTTGTGCCCGTTCAGGCTGACGGGCACGCCCTTGTTCGGCGGCACGTCGGACAGCGCCAGGACCCTCACGCGGGCCATCCTACGTGCCCCGGTAGGCCTGATCGAGGATCTCGACGATGTGGAGCACCCGGATCGGCGAGCCCTTCGCGCGCAGCCCCTGGACGATCTGGATGATGCAGCCCGGGTTGGCGGTCACCACCGCGTCGGCGCCGGTGGCGCGCACGTGCGCGATCTTCCGCTCCTGCAGCCGCGTGGCCATCTCCGGCTGGGTCAGGTTGTAAGTCCCCGCGGAGCCGCAGCACCAGTCGGCCTCCTTGAGCTCCACGACGCGCAGGCCCGGGATCTGCGCGAGGAGCGCGCGGGGCTGCGCGCGGATCTTCTGGCCGTGCACCACGTGACAGGGATCGTGGTACGTCACGGTCCGCTTCACCTCGCGCAGCGGCCCGCGGAGCGGCTCGGCGGCGAGGAACTCGGACACGTCCCGCACGCTCGCCGCGAACCGCTCCGCACGGCCGCGCCACGCCGGATCGCCCGCCAGCAGCGTGCCGTAGGCCTTCATGTGCGCGCCGCAGCCGGAGGTGTTCACGATGACGTGCTCGACGCCGGCCGCCTCGAAGGTCTCGATGGTGCGCCGGGCCAGGGCCAGCGCGGTCTCGTGCTCGCCCGCGTGGGCGTGGAGCGCGCCGCAGCAGGCCTGCGTCCGCGGCGCGACCACCTCGGCGCCATTGCGGGCGAGCACGCGGGCGGTCGCCTGATTCTGAGGCCCGAACGCCACCTGCTGGATGCAGCCGGTGAGGAGGCCGACCCGGATCCGGCGCACCCCGTTGGCGGGCGTCACCTCGGCCAGCGGCGCGCGATCGGCGCCCGACGGCAGATCCGGCAGCAGCGGCTCCCAGTGCCGCAGCGACTCGGGGAGAACCCGCAAGAGCCCGGAGGCGCGCACCAGTCGCCGCAGCCCGCTGGCCTGGTAGAAGCGGAGGCCGGCGGCGGCCAGCCGCAGCAGCGCCGGGTTGGGCAGCAGCAGCGAGAAGTTGACCCAGCGGAACCCGCGGCGCAGGAGACCGCCCGGCCGCTGCCGCTCGATCTCGGCGCGCGCGGCCTCGATGAGCTGGCCGTACGGGACGCCGGACGGGCACACCGTCTCGCACGCGCGGCAGCCCAGGCAGAGATCGAGATGCGCGACGGTGGAATCGGTCAAGTTGATGCGCCCCTCCGCAAGCGACTTGATCAGCATGATGCGGCCGCGCGGCGAGTCCATCTCGGTGCCCAGCTCGGAGAAGGTCGGGCAGTAGGCGAGGCAGAGTCCGCAGTGCACGCACCGATCCACCCCGTCCACGGGCAGGCCGTGCAGGGTGAGCGGCTGCGACGGCTTCGTCTCGGTCACCGGCGGGTGTGCCATCGGGTCAGATGCCTCCCACGAAGCGGCCCGGGTTCAGGATGCCGTGCGGATCGAGCCGCTCCTTGATGCCCTTCATCAACCGGAGCGTGGGCCCGGCAGCGTCCCAGACCGCTACCCGCTCCTTCACCGCGAGCGGCGCCCACTCGATCATCGCGTGCCCGTCCACGCGGTTGACGAGTGCGCGCCACTCGGTGAGCGTGGACACCACCGCGTTCGGGTTGGTGCCGCCGGCCAGCACCGCGGTGACGATGCCCACCCCCGCGTGCGCGCTGAGGGCACCCACGAGGCCGTTGCGCTGCGCGGCCGCGGCGCCCGCCTCCATGAGGTCGGCGATCTGGCCGGGCAGCACCGCCCACTTCATCACCGCCGCGACGCGCTCGTGGCCCGGGCGCCCGAGACCGGCGAGCCCGCGCCAGGCGTCATCGCGCGCGGCGCCGTCGAGCACGGTGGTCTCGCCGAGGCCGATCGGAGCGAGCAGGCGCTGGAGCTCGGCGACCTCCCAGTCCACCTGCTCCGCGATGCCGTCGAGGCCGACCAGGAGCGCGGCACCGCCGCCCAGCCCGAGGCGGCGCAGCGCCTCCGCGTCGGCCAGCTCGAGCGCGCAGGGAATGAGATCGGAGCTCAGCACCGCGCGCGCGGCCGCTCCCGCGGCCTTGAGCCGATCGAAGCGCGCGACCACCAGCCGGTCCACGTCCACGCGCGGCCGGAGCTTCAGGGTCGCCTCCACCAGCACGCCCAGCGTGCCGAAGGACCCGATGTAGAGCTTCGGGAGATCGTAGCCGGCCACGTTCTTGACCACCTTGCCGCCGCCCCGCACGAGGCTGCCGTCGGCCATCACGACGGTGAGGCCGATCACCAGGTCGCGCGCGGTGCCGTAGAGGTGCCGGCGGGGCCCCGAGGCGTCGCTGGCGAGCATGCCGCCCACGGTGGACCGGTTGGACGCGCCCGCGTCGAGCGAGAGCCACTGCCCGCGCTTGCCCAGCTCGGCTTGCAGGGTGTCGAAGGGCAGCCCGGCCTCGACGGTGACCGTGAGATCGCCCGGCTCGTGCTCGAGAATCCGGTCGAGCCGCTTGAGCCCCAGCACGAGGCCGATCCGGTTGGGCGGGGAGCCGATCGCCATGCGGGTGCCGCCGCCCCACGGCGTGACCGGCAGGCCCGCCTCGCCGGCCGCGACCAGCACCGCGGCGACCTCCTCCTTCGTACCCGGGAAGACCACCGCGTCCGGCGTGCGGCCCTCCACCACGTACGGCGAGCAATCCACGCCGGTGAGCACATGGGGGGCGCCGACGATGAGGCGCAGCTTGTCCGGCAGGGCTGACGGCACGGGCAGCTCCTGATTCCCGCGCTAGAAGCGCTGAGCGAGGCCCTTCTCTTCGATCGGATGCGGACGGTAGGCCGGGCCGACCTCGACACAGGCCTTGTTGCTGGGGAAGATCTTGCCGGGATTGCAGAGGCCGGTCGGATTGAACGCCTCCTTCACCAGCCGCATACACGCGAGATCGGCCTCCGAGAAGATCAACGGCATGTAGTCGGCCTTCTCGAGCCCGATCCCGTGCTCCCCCGAGATGGACCCGCCCACCTCGGCGCAGACCTTCAGGATCTCGGCCCCGGCGGCCACCACCCGCGCTTCCTCACCCGGCTTGCGCGGATCGTAGAGGATGTTCGGGTGCAGGTTGCCGTCGCCCGCGTGGAACACGTTGCCGACCCGAAGGCCGTGTTCGGCCGCGATCGCGTTCACGCGCCCGAGCACGTAGGGCAGCTTCGTCCGCGGGATCACGCCGTCCATCACCATGTAGGCGGGCGAGATCCGACCGTACGCGCCGAACGCGGACTTGCGGCCCTTCCAGAGCAGCTGCCGCTCCGCCTCGTCGCGCGCGGCGCGCACGTCGCGGGCGCCGCAATCGCGGCACGCCTGGACCACGCGCTCGGCCTGCGCCTCCATGCCCGCCGCGAGGCCGTCCAGCTCGATCAGGAGCGCGGCCGCCGCGTCGCGTGGGTAGCCGCAGCCGAACGCGTCCTCCACCGCCTCGATCGTGAGCTGGTCGATCATCTCCATCGCGGCGGGCACGAGGCCGCGCGCGATGATCGCGGACACCGCCTCCGAGGCCTGGTCCACCTGGTCGAAGACGGCGAGCACTGTCTTTACCGCCTGCGGCTTTTTCAGGATGCGCACGACGATCTTGGTCGCGATGCCGAAGGTGCCCTCGGAGCCGACGAAGAGGCCGACCAGGTCGTAGCCCTGCGCGTCGCGCGTCTTGCCCCCGATCCACATCAGCTCGCCGTCGGGCAGCACGACCTCGAGGCCGAGCACGTGATTGGTCGTCACGCCGTACTTGAGGGTGTGCGGGCCGCCCGAGTTGTTCGCGATGTTGCCGCCGATGGTGCAGGCCTGCTGGCTCGACGGGTCGGGCGCATAGTAGTAGCCCTGCGGCCCTACCGCCCACGAGAGGTGGAGGTTCACGAGTCCCGGCTCCACCACCGCGATCTGGTTCTCGTAGTCGACCTCGAGCACGCGATTCATCCGCATCAGCGAGATGACGAGGCCGCCTTCGGACGGCAGGCAGCCGCCCGAGAGCCCGGTGCCGGCGCCGCGGGCCACGAAGGGCATGCCCTCCCGGCCGGCGATCTTGACCAGGGCCGCCACCTGCTCCGCGCTCCGCGGGAACACGACGAAGTCGGCGAGGGCGCGGAAGAGGGTGAGTCCGTCGGACTCGTAGACCAGCAGCTCTTCCGGATCGGAGAGCACGCCCCCCGGACCGAGCAGGGCCTCCATCTCGCGACGGAGGAGCGTCTTCCGGGCGGGGCTCAGGGGGGTCACGGGGCGATTATAGCATCGGGGTCGGGGCCGGGAGGGGTGGCTCCCCGAGCAGGACTCGAACCTGCAACCCTCCGGTTAACAGCCGGATGCTCTACCATTGAGCTATCGGGGAATCAGGGAGGGAACCGTCCGGTCTGTTCTATCACACGTTCCGGACGGTCGCCAAGCCTCCCTACCCCATCTCGCGCCGCCCCTCCAGGGCCTTGGACAGCGTCACCTGGTCGGCGTACTCGAGGTCGCCGCCCACCGGCAGCCCGCGGGCGATGCGGGTGATGCGCATGCCGAGCGGCCGGAGCAGCCTGGCCAGGTAGAGCGCGGTGGCCTCGCCCTCCACGTTCGGATTGGTGGCCAGGATCACCTCCTCGACCTGGTCGTCCTCCAGCCGCACGAGCAGCTCGCGCACCTTCAGGTCCTCGGGCCCGATGCCGTCGAGCGGCGACAGCGCGCCCAGCAGCACGTGATAGCGCCCGCGGAACTCGCCCGTGCGCTCGAGCGCCAGCAGGTCGTTGGGCTCCTCCACCACGCAGAGGGTTCGCTGGTCGCGCTGCGGATCCTCGCAGATGCGGCAGGGATCCTGCTCGGTGACGTTGAAGCACGTCGAGCAGTGGACGATGCGCTCCTTGAGCTGGGCCAGGGCCTCGCCGAGCTCGGCGACCTCGGCGGCCGGCCGCTTGAGGAGGAAGAAGGTGAGCCGCTGGGCCGTCTTGGGCCCGATGCCGGGCAGCCGCTGGAGCGCGTCGATGAGCCGCGCCACCGGCTCCGGGTAGTAGGCCATTATTTTCCTATCCTGGGCCGAGGCCGGGGATCTTGAGCCCGGCCGTGATCTTGCCCATCTCCCCCTGGACCATCTCCTTCGACTTGCGCAGCGCCTCGTTGCTGGCGGCCAGCACGAGATCCTCGAGCATCTGCGCGTCCTCCGGTTGATGACCTCGCGGTCGATCTTGATGGAGACGATCTCCTGCTTGCCGTTGGCCTCCACCGTGACCATGCCGCCGCCGGCGGTCGCCTCCACCTTCTTCTTGGCCGCCTCCGCCTGGAGCTGCTCCATCTGGGCCTGGAGCTTCTGCGCTTCCTTCATCATGTTGCCGAAGCCTTTCACTGGTTCTCCTTCCTCCGGGCTCCGCGGCCGCACCGCGACCACCTCGCCCTGGAATGCGCTGAGCGCGGCCTGCACCGCGGGATGGTTGCGGGCCCCGCCCCCGCCCCCGCTCGTCGCGCCGCCATGGGATCCAGCTCGAACGCCGCGCCGACGCACGTGGCGCCGCACGGCCTGGTCGATCAGGTCCTTGCTGCCGCGATCGTTGAGCATCTCACGGTGGAAGCGGCTGGCCAGGAGCGCCAGCGTGAGCACGCCGCCCTCCACGCGGAGCGGCGTGGCGTGCTGGAGCACCGCGCCCAGCACCGCCTTGCGCCTCATGACCTCGTCGACGACCCGTTGCCACGCCGCGTCCAGGCCGGCGGGCGGAGGCAGGGCGGACGCGGTGGCCTCCATGTCGGCCGCCGCGGCCGCGATCAGGGGCTCCGCCTCGGCCACCCGGCTGCTCGCGGCCTCGGGCGCCGGAGGCGCCGGATCGGCGGCGGGATTGGCGCGCGGCGGAGACGGCTCGGGCGCCACCGGAGCGGCGCGCGCGGCGTCGGACGCGCGTCGAGCAGCCTCTCCTGCACCACACGGCCCGGCCCGTCGTGCCGGGGCCGGCGGACGGCATCTGGCGCAGCCGCGTCTCCGCCTCCTCCACGCTTGCCGATCAGCGTCTCGATGGCCTGCGGCCGCGGGCGGCGCGTGGCGCGCACGGCCGCGATCTCGAGCTCGACCCGCGGGTGCGGCGAGCCGCGCATCTCCGCGTCGGCGTCGAGGAACGCGCGCAGCACGTACAGGAGCTCGTCGAGCGGATACCGGCTCCGCGACCGCCCGCAGCTCGTCCGCCTCGGCGGGCGTGCAGGTCGGCACGAGCTTCGCGCCCGGCGCCGCCTTCAGCACGAGCAGGCGGCGCAGCAGCTCGATCACCTCGCGGCAGAACGCGCCGAGGTCCTCGCCCGCGGTCGCGGCGCGGTCCACCGCCTCCAGCGCGGCGGCGCCGTCGCCGGCGAGCAGCGCCCCCACGAAGGCCGCGCACGTCGCACCGGCGAGGTCGAGCCGAGCAGCGGGCCACGCCCGCCTCGTCGAGCCGGCCCTCGCCGTAGGCGATCGCGGTGTCGAGCAGCGACAGCGCGTCGCGCAGGCAGCCCTCGGCGGCGCGGATGAGCGCGCGGCAGCGCGGCCGGCTCGAACGGCACGCCCTCCTCCTCGAGGATGCGCGGTGAGGCTCGCGGTCAGCAGCTCGGGCGCGATCGGCCGGAAGTCGAAGCGCTGCAGCGCGAGAGCACGGTGGCCGGGATGTCTTGGGGTCGGTGGTGGCGAGCACGAAGACCACGTGCGCGGGCGGCTCCTCCAGCGTCTTGAGGAGCGCGTTGAAGGCGGCGCCGGTGAGCTGTGGACCTCGTCGATGATGTAGACCTTGAAGCGGCCGCGCGCGGGCGCGTACTTGACGTTCTCGCGGAGGGTGCGGATCTCCTCGATGCTGCGTGTTGGACGCCGCGTCGATCTCGATCACGTCCACCGGCGCGCCGGCGAGTCCAGGCACGACGGGCACGCGCCGCAGGCCTCGGTGCCGGTGCGCGCGGTGCACACCAGCGCCTTGGCGAGGAGGCGCGCGGTGGTGGTCTTGCCGACGCCGCGCGGCCCGGCGAACAGATAGGCGTGCGCGATGCGGCCCGAGGCGAGCGCGTTGCGCGAGCGTGCGCGTGACGGGATCCTGCCCGACGACCGCGTCGAACGTCCTGCGGCCGCCACTTCCGCGCCAGGACCTGATAAGTCAAAGAGTGCCGTGCACCCTCAATCGAACCGCCCATACCGCGATCTCCGCACGGAACCTGCTCCGGTCAGGTACTCCCACGGCACACGAGAGGGGCGCCTTACCGTTGCTCCCTTCCGGGCCTGGCGGGGTTCGACGCATTCCCGTTGCGTGGGGCCCAACCTTCAACGCCGTCCCGTGACGGCTCATTCGACACGACCGCCCTCGAGAGGGAATTCAACCCCGCTGATAGCGGATTGCGGGTTACAGGGCACCGCTACCTCCCCGTCTAGCACGGCCACAGCTGTGAGCGAGAAAAATGGCGGAGGGGGTGGGATTCGAACCCACGGTACAGTTGCCCGTACACGGCATTTCCAGTGCCGCACCTTCGGCCGCTCGGTCACCCCTCCGCGCACTGTCCGGCACGTCTTGAAGTGCGCTAAATTGGCGGAGGGGAGAGGATTTGAACCCCCGAGGGACTTGCGCCCCTATCCGATTTCGAGTCGGACGCCTTCAACCGGGCTCGGCCACCCCTCCGCGTAACACAATCAGTATCTTGCACGACGACGACGCGAGCAAGCTCCCCATCCGCCGTCGATACGTCCTAGTCCTGTCCTAGTGCCACTCGGTCCGAGGCCTGCACGAGGCGCTCGACCGCCGCGCGCAGGTGATCAGGGGCGAGGTGGGCGTAGCGCTGGACCATGGCCAAGCTCTGCCACCCGCCGAGCTGCTGGACCGTGCGCAAGTCTACCCCAGCCATGACCAGCCGCGAGGCGAAAGTGTGCCGGTTGCCATGCCACGTGTATGCCTCGAGGTGGCCGGCGGGCTGCCCCGCCGCTTCCAGAACCTTCCTGGCCCGCTCCACGGCCGCGGGAAAGAACTTGTCGGGCTCCCGATAGGAACACGGGAAGACGAGCGCGTGGGGGTCGTCCGTCCGTGCGCGCTGCGTCGCCAGATCCAGCAGGACGGCGCGCACCACGCTATTCATGGGCACCTGGCTAGTCCGGCCATTCTTGCCCGGCGGCACCGTGACGAAGCCGGCCAAGAGATCCATGCGGCCGCCCGACGAGCCGGGCACCATCCGGGCTCCGCATAGCATCGGGCGCGGCGGGTCGCCTGGGCACGGAGCGCATCCCCCTTGATCTGACCGACCTTCTCCTCGTGCACATGCCCCGCCCCGCAGGTGTATCGGATGCCCCAGCCGCCGCCGGAATGCCGAAAGAGCCCACGGGGTGCGTCGTCCTTCTTCTTGGTGCTCCAGCGGCGTATGGTGCCGTCGCTTTCCGCCATTTCCTAGTAACCCCCCTTTTATTCAGGTTGTCGTTTGGTGTCCCCAGGGGCGCCTTATTTCTACGTCTCCTTCTCCAGCTGCTCGAGTACCTGGATCAGGTGCCGCGTGATCGGGTTGTCTTGCCCGTCCCGCAGCGCCCCGTGCATCAGCTCGCCATGGAAGCGGTACGGGGGGCCGAGGACCCGGAGGGATTCAGCCAAGCCGGCGATCGCGTCCACCCGCTGCTCCCGCAGGAGTGCCTCGAGGGCGTCGGAACAATCGCGCTTGAGCTGCTCGCGGTCGAGGTCCGTCATGTCAGCAGTTCCGTCAAGGCGCACTACGCGGTTGCATATCCCGTCCGTCGCCCCCTATACTCACCCTCCGCCCTCTGAGGAGAGGCAGAAGGGCCCTCTCGGAGGGTATCCTTGCCTCATCCCTCGCTTCGGTCGCGGCGCACCCCGGAGGACTCGACTCGCCAGTCGTCCATTTTGCAGCTCGTGAGGGATGGCTTGGACAAGGGTCGGCTATGGCTGCTGGAAGCCGCGCCGGTCTGGTTTGGGCACGGCGCGGTCAAGCCTTGTGCAGTATGCCGCCTCCGCATCAGCGTGCAGGGTATTCAGTATGATTTGCCGGTGCCGCGTGGGACCGGGACAGTGCCGGTTCATGAGGGCTGCTATCGCATGTGGCTGTCCGAATCGGACAGGCGGCGATGAGCCTGCCCACGTCTTCAACTACCAGCGGGAACTTGATGCTACGCCCCAGGAGAACCGAGAATGTCGGGCGCGCCTAGAATGGCAGATCAGGCGGGTGGAGAAGAGGATGGCGGAGGTTCATGCAAGGTTGACGGCGGCTGAACCATGATCTCGCGGATCGCAGGGACTAGAGCGGTTTGAAGCAGGTTCTTGTTTACGAACCCGTCTGCGCCACTCACGGAGGCGATGCGCCGATACGTATCCTCGGTGTAAGCGCTCATCAGCAGGATCTTCGTCTGGGGCCGTACCTGCTTGATGCGCCTCGTCAACTCCAGACCGTTGAGGCGAGGCATCATCAAGTCAACGATTACGATGTCGGGGTTTTTCTGTAGCACCAACTCGAGGGCCTCCTCGCCGCTTCCAGCCTCACCCACGATGGCTGTCTGGTCCGGCCCCGATTCCAGGATGAAGCGGACGACCCAGAGGTAGTCAGGGTCATCGTCCACGACGACCACGGTGGTTACTAGTTCATCGCTTTGAGTCTTTGCTTTCATGATGGCCAGTAGAGCATGCATCAGAGTGTGAAAACTACTATGCCAACCCGGCCCTGGAGCACCGTCGAGTAGAGTGTGGCCATCGCATCGAGGGCGTCCCGATTCCGGACACTGACGGCCGCGGGCGGCTGATCGTGGTCGAGGGCGAGGCGACGTAGGATAGAGCCCGAAGGGGTAACCTCCAGGAGGGCGGCTCATCCCCTTCGGGCGATGGCTGGGCGCCTTGGCGTGCGCCCGCTTAAAGCGAAAGTGAGCGCACTCCTCTCGGCGGGCATCACACGACAGCCCCCTTGTGCCTTCCGCCCAACCCGCCTATACTCGCGGCGCTTCACCCCCTGAGGAGAAGGCAGAGGGGCCTCCCGGAGGCGCCTTTGTGTGCTCCCACTGCGGGCGGTTCAGCCGCCACCGATGACGAACTGCGGGGGCAGATACGCGCCCGCTTGTCCGAGGCCCGCCTGCCTGCTGTCGATGGTGGGTCGAGGTCCAGCCGAGGAACCGGCCGTCCCTGCGTCGTGTGCGGTCGTGCCATAGAACCGACCGAGGTCGAACGGCAGGCTGGCGGGCTCGGGGTGTTCCTGTACGCCCACGAGGCTTGCTACAAGCTCTGGCGGGAGGAATCGGTTGTGTTCCGCGCTCCCAAAGGTCGCCAAAGAGCTCTCAACAGCGACGATCTGGGGCCATTGAGTGAAGCCGACGGGGTCGTCCTTGGCCGGCTCCAGGCACGACTGCCCGACCGTATTATCGTGGGGGACATGGTTCTGTTCCTTACGAATGGTACACACTGCGATCACGCCATCGGTACGGCGCTACTGGTGAGCTACACGGAACGCGAGGGGATCAGGGAGGCGTCCGGCGTGGTGCGCGCAGAGTGATAGAGCCCGAAGGGTAACCTCCAGGAGGGCGGCTCATCCCCTCCGGGCGTGTTGCCGGGCGCTGCGGCGTGACGCACGAGACGGGCACAACGCGTAAGTGTTACTTGGTAGTAAACTCCTTGCCTTCGTCGGCGTCCTTCGTATCGACTTGATACTTCGACCGTCTGTTCAGGCACGGAGATTGCGGCTTTACTCATCGACTCGTTCGTCCGTGATCCTGTAGCACTTCCCCGCCCCACCAAAGCGAGGTGCGAACCATGGCGAAAGTGTTGAAGTGTAAAGACATTATGCCTGGGTGCAAGACGATTCTTGAGGGGCGGGACGAGGTTGAAGTCGTGGTCAAGGAAGCTGAGCATGTTCGCATTGCTCACAAGATGAAAAGGATTCCGGGCACTCTGCTGGCGCTGGTCACAGCGGCGGTGGCGGATCGAGTCGAACTCGCTTATTGACCGAGCGGCTTTCGCGCTCAGCCCCGGCTCCGGACTGGTCTAGCCCGCCGGTTTGATCGCGGAGGCGCGATGTCGGCCCCGCCCCAAGCGCCCGTGTCCGCGGTGCGGGAGAGAGATTCCGTTGCTCCTCGGTGCCGACTGAGCAGCTCAAGTGGTACGGCTGGCAACCGTGGCAGCTCTGGAGCACCGTCGAATGGTGCGGGCATCGCGTCGAGGGCATCCCGGTGCCGGACGTTGACGGGCGCTGGCGGCTGATCGTGGTCGAGGGCGAGGCGACGTAAAGGGCGGTCAGCTGCAGGGGACTGCTTCGCTCCTGGCGGTCCCGCCGGGACCGTCCTGCTGCCGTCTGCCCCTGTATCGCAAGGTCACGTTGTGCCCGGCTGGTTGCGGCCAGTGCCCCGACGTCGAGAATTGCTGGTGATAAAGTGCGGATCGGCGAGGCGGGCCACCTCGCCGTGCTCAAGAAGGACGAGTGGAACTTGCTGGTTGATCTAATTCAGACGGGCCAGCTGTCGAAGGTGTCGTAGCGACGAGCGGCAGAGCCCGAAGGGGAAGTCTCTAGAGGGCGGCCCTTCCCCTTCGGGCGATGGCCGAGCGCCTTGCCACGCGCCCGATACGGATTAGGCGCCCGCCGCTCTCCGGGCCGTCATCACGGCTGAGCTGCCGAAGCGGACGACGGACCAGCGCTCGGCGGCGGTAGCGGTCCCACGCAGGAGAACCGTCGGCGGATGACGTCGCGGATCGCTGGCAGCAGGCTGCTCATGATGACACTCTTGCTAATAAAGACATCCGCACCACTGTCGGAGGCCATGTGCCGGTAGGCCTCTTCCGTGTAGGAACTCATGACGACGATCATCGTCTGCGGGAGTTGTTGCCTGATCCGACGCGTTAGGTCGACCCCGTTGAGGCGGGGCATCACCACATCCGTGATCACGAGGTCGGGTCGCTCGCGTAGCACAACGGCGAGGGCTTCCTCGCCATCTGCAGCTTCACCCACGATGGTCACCATGTCGGACGGGCGCGCCAGGAGGGAGCGGACGATTTCGCGATAATCGGAGGCGTCATCCACTACGACGACGGTCAACGGCGGCATCGACCACTCCTGGCCCGCAACTTGGCGCCAAAGGCCTGCATCACACGTGACCCGGCTACGAGCCAACCAGAACGCGGGGTTACGCGCCGCTCCGCGTGACGGAAGGTACTACCGGCACTTCGAGCCGGGAAGGTGTTACTTTTACCCGTCTCAGACGGGATACCGTCAACCCTCGTCGCACGTGGGCCACTCCGCCGCCCAGAGGTCGTAGCACCTCCGATGGAGGCGGATCGTGCCCCCCGTCGGCAGGTCGCACTCGACCTCCACGTCGTCGGCCGCGATGGGCTGCTCACACGCCACGCAGATCCCGCCGGTTCCGGGGCCATACCACGTCATGCGGCAGTTTTGCTTCGGGAGATCACCCGCGAGGATCTTGCGACGGATAGTCTCCTGTAACAGGTCATCGGACTGGTTCATTCTGTTCCTTCCCCAACTCTCAGGTCGTTGACCGTTTCGATGCCCGCCGCTGGCCCTCTCGTACAGGCAAGGCGACGGAGAGATCCCCTTCGGGCGTTTGCTGGGCGGCTCGGCACGCACCCGGTGAACTGGAAGTCTTACACCGTCCGTGCGGAAGACTCGCCTCTACCCGTCACGGGCGCCCGCGCTTCCAGCGCAGTAAACGGATCGCCAGCCTGAGCGATTCCGCGATCAGCACGCCCGCAGCCGTGAAGGCGAGCGCAAGGATGGCCAGGGAGGACTCAAGCTGCCAGAAGAGGAACCGGATCGTGACCACCTCGGCATTCTGCAGGGCGAAGATCACGACGAGCAGGAGAACGACACTCAGGACAATCAGGTACAGCATTGATGGTCACCCCACGCCTTCGGGTCTGCGCCTAGCTCCGGTAGGATGTGTCACTGTAGCCCCGCAGTCGCACGCCATCCAGTCGCGCTCACCATCCACACCGCCGTCCAGCTCGCCGCAGCGGCGGTGCTCCTGCAGGAAGGCGTCGAGAGCGGTGAGTAGCTCTGGCATCGCGGTCGCTTACTCAATCACCTGATCCGCCCGCTGCAGGAGCGAGGGTGGGATCTTCAGGCCGAGCGCTTTGGCCGTCTTGAGGTTGATGACCAACTCGAGCGTCGTCGGCTGCTGAAAGGGGAGGTCACCGGGATTGGCGCCCTTGAGGATTTGGTCAATGTATCCGGCCACCCGGCGAGTCCTATCATCCTGGTCTGGCGCGTAAGCCATGAGGCCGCCGGCCACCGCAAACCCGCGATGGGGATAGATGGCTGGGAGTCGCGACTCCGCAGCCAGCTCGACGATGAGCGGCCCGTGTCCCAAGAATTCCGCTTGGTCGCCCACCATCACAGCCTCCGTGCGTTCCTTCACCATCGCGGCGAAGGCGCGCCGATATTCTGGCTCCTGGAACGAGTCGCCGACTACCGCACTGTAGACCCTAACACCGGCACTTTGGGCCGCCTCGCGCGTGAGGCGTCCCCACACCCCCTCCCACGATGCCCGTGAGGTCAGGAACGCGAAGCGAGAAGCGGTGGGACCGACGTCAAAAGTTCCAGTCGCTTGCCGAGGATCTCGGCGCCCGTGTCGATGCTGAAGCCGGTTACGTTGCCGCCCGGCCGCGCCAGAGTCGCCGCCAGCCCTAACCTCACAGGATCAGACGTAGTGGTCACGATCGGGATGGCGGTCGTTGCTGCGCGGAGCGCCTGCGCCAGGCGGCCCGAGCCGGCGTAGATAAGGTCCGGCGCGAGCCGCGCGATCTGGCGGGCAACGTCCGGGTAGTTCTCGCGCCGCTGCCCTGCGGCCGATCGGCGCTCAACCACGAGATTCTGGCCCTCCACATAGCCGAGCCTGCGCAGCTCCAAGAACAGCACCCGTTGAACAGGATCCGTCGCCTTGGTCATCTCCGCAACTGGCATCCCGGCGAACACGATCACCATCCGATACACCTTCCCCGCCGGCTGCGCCTCGGCGGCGAGTGGCGCGGCGAGGAGGCCGAGAGTCATCCCCGAAATGAACGCCCGCCGATCCATCGCTCGATGACCTGTTCCGCCCGCTGCAGGAGCGACGGCGGGACCGTCAGGCCGAGGGCTTCAGGTTGATGACCAGTTCGAATGTCGTGGGCTGCTGGACTGGAGATCGCCGGGTTTGGGTGGGCTCCGGCGCGCGACGGCAACGAAGTTCGGCCCGTACGCGATGAGGCCTCTCGCGGGCCGACCGATGAGGACCCAGGATACGTCCGGGGTCATCCTATCGCCGTCACGATATGGCTCACCGCGGGCGTCGCCCAACCTTCGTCATCGACGTACTGTTTGGTTGCCTCAGTCACCTCGGCGATGATGGCGTCGAGACCGCCTTCTCCCTGCCCGGTCAACGCGCCCATCATGGTTGGTGCGCCACCCACCACGGCCCTGACCAAGTGCTCGGCGGATCGGAATCGAAGCATCTTGGCCTCGGCCCAGAGCTTGACCTCTCGGAACCCAGCGCCTACGAGGAGGGCTCGGATCGCGCCTGCCTCTCCAAAACTGAACGGCGGGAGCGCTGCCTTTCGGGACCGATCCGGCGGGCGAGGGCCTGCTCAAGCACGTGATAGCCCGGAGTGTGTTCGACCGAGCGCCAGCAGGACAACGCAAGGCGGCCGCCGCGCTTGAGCACCCGGTGCATCTCTGAGAGCGCCGCTGCCTTGTCAGGAAAGAATTGGAGCCCCTGCTGGCAGACCACAGCGTCGAGGGTCGCATCCGGTAGGGGAATCTTGACCACGCTGCCTTCCACCCATTCGATGCTCTGACTTGGAGCAGCGAGTCGGGCGACCGCGAGCATACCAGGGTTGAGATCCAGGCCCGTGACCTTGCCCGTTGGTCCCACGCGTTCCGCCAAAAGCCTTGTCACGGCGCCTGTACCACACGCGACGTCGAGCGCCAGTTCCCCGGTCCGCACACCGGCCGCCTGTACCAGGTCCGGGGCCCAGCGCGCGAAAATCGCGGGGACCATGTGCCGCTCATAGATTTCCGCCGGGGTTCCCGAGATCTGCAGCGTCGCCGGCATGGGAGTCCTCCTATAAGCTACGTGGATTGTCTAACCATACTGCCGTTGGGCGGCGTGAGCCCGAGCGCAAAGTGCGAGTCACGTCGCTGCCGAGCGGTCTTGGCCGCCTCTTGCGTCTCGGCGCTAAGCGGCACGGCGAGGAGGCCGCCCGCCAAGGCCCCGATGAACGCCCGCCGATCCATCACTCGATCACCTGATCCGCCCGCTGCAGGAGCGACGGCGGAATCGTGAGGCCGAGGGCTTTCGCGGTCTTGAGGTTGATGACCAGCTCGAACTTGCTGGGCTGCTCGATAGGTAGATCGGCGGGCTTGGTGCCTCGTAGGATCTTGTCGACGTATTCGGCCGCCCGCTGGTAGTGCATGTCAGTAGGTACCCCAAACCCGAGTAGAAACCCACCGTCCATGTAGCTCAGGGATCCGCCGGTGGGCAGGCGGTGAGCGAGAGCGATCTTCCCAAGCGTGGCGCGCTGACGGAAGAAGATCGGGGAGCCTACAGCCAGGACAGCTCTGACGCGTTCCTGCTTGAGGGTTAGGAAGGCCTGCTCGAAATCGTACGGTGGGAGCACCTCCACCTTCTTTATCTGTACGCTCAGTCGTGGCGCCGCGGCATCGATCAGAGCGAGCTGATCCCGGGAGAACGCCTCCCACAGCACCCCGATGCGGGTGACCTGCGGGAGCATCTCGGTCAGCAGCTCAAGCTGCTTCGGCCCTTGCTCCTGCGACAGGGACCATACGCCGGTCACGTTCCCGCCAGGCCGGGGAACGCTCGCGACATACCCCTTCGATACCGGATCGTAGTTGAGCGCGACCATGACGATCGGGATCGTGCGAGTGGCCTCCGTGGCCGCCTTCAGATTCGGCTCGGGGCCGCCCGCCACAATGACGTCGACGTTCTGGCGAACCAAATCGACGGCCATAGCAGCGGCGTCTTGCGGGCGGCGGGGCGAGCGGAACACGATCGCCAGGTTCTTCCCTTCCGCCCAGCCTAGATCGCGGAGGCGCCGCTCGAACACCTGGACGAACGGCGCCGACCGGGGGTTGATGGCGATGATCCCGACTCGGTACACCTTCCCCGCCGGCTGCGCCTCGGCGGCGAGTGGCGCGGCGAGGAGGCCACCCGTCAAGGTGCCGATGAACGCTCGACGGTCCATCACTCGATCACCTGGTCGGCTCGCTGCAGGAGCGACGGCGGGATCGTCAGGCCGAGGGCCTTGGCGGTCTTGAGGTTGACGACCAGCTCGAACGCGGTGGGTTGTTCGATGGGAAGATCGGTCGGTGTGGCGCCCCTTAAGATCCTGTCGACATAGACCGCCGCCCGCGGAAACAGCTGCGAAAGGCTGGATCCATAGGACATCAGGCCACCGGCCTCAACGTATTCGCGCTGGGCGTAGATTGTCGGTATGCGATGCCTTACGGCCAGACCGGCGAAGAGTCGTCGCTCGCGCAGGAATAGCTGACCGGGCATCACCTCAAGGGCGTCGAGTCTCAGGCGATTGAGGTTGGCAAAGAAGGCCTCGATGTCGTCGCGGCTGTGTGCCGCCACCGTCCGCACGTTCACCTTCATGGTGCGGCCAGCGATTTCCGTGTCCTGTACGGCCAACGCAAACGCCGGGTTGCTATCCCATAGCACACCGAGCTGCGTAACCGCCGGCAGAAGTTCCCTCAGAAACTCCAGCCGCTTTCCGCTCAGCTCCGTAGAGAGCGTTGTAAGGCCGGTGACGTTACCCCCAGGACGGCGAAGGGTCGACGCCAGTCCAGTCCGTACCGGGTCGCCGGCGATGACGAGCACTATCGGAACGCTGGAGGTAGTCTGCTTCGCCGCGAGTGCCGCCGGCGTGCCGGCTGTGGCGATGAGATCGACGTTGGCGCGCACGAGTTCCCCAGCGAGCACACCCAAGTTAGCGACGTGGCCGGAACCCCAACGGAACTCGAACGCGATGTTCTTGCCCTCTACATACCCCGTGTTCCGTAAAGCTTCGCGGAACACATTCCAGAGCACCTCACGTTCCGGCGTGGGTAAGCCGCCGTCTAGGATGCCGACTCGCCACACTTTTCCCGCCTGTTGCGCCTCGGCGGAGAGCGGCGCGGCGAGGAAGCCGCCTGCCAAGCTGCCAAGGAACGCCCGCCGATCCATCACTCGATCACCTGATCCGCCCGCTGCAGCAGCGACGGCGGGACCTTCAGGCCAGCGTCGTCGTCTCGAATCACCTGCCGGAGTCTCCGACGATCGTCTCCGCGCGGCGCACCAATTCGACTCCGATCTCGGAAGCCCACTTGTTGTAGACCGGACGGGTCTTCTGACGAAACACCTGAAGCTCTGCGGGCGAGAGCTGGACCACCTCCATCCCATAAAGCCTCTCGAGGGTCGTGGGCAGAGTCATGTCGCGATCCAGTCCTTCCCGTGCTTCCCGCTTCTGCACGGCCATAATCTCCTCTCCGGCCTTCCGAACTATGTTCCGGTCCTCAGGTGTTAAGCTCATCCACGTCTTCCCACTGACAGCCAGGATTAAGGGGTCGATTGCGTAGTGCCATAACGTGACGTGCCTCTGTATTTCCCAAAGCCTGTACGGGATGATAAGAGCGAGCGGATTCTCGTGCCCATCCACTGTGCCTTGCTGCAAGGCGGTCAGAGCTTCGCCCCAATTCATACTTACTGGGTTCGCACCGAGCGCACGGAAGACCTCCATGCAGATCGGAACACCGACCACGCGGACCCTCAAGCCTTGAAGATCTTCTGGTCGGCGAACTGAGCGCGTTGAGTTCAGCTCGCGGAAGCCGTTCTCCCCCCAAGCGATTGGCACTACGCCCTTGTGCTCGATCAGCTTGAGCAAGCGTGAACCGGGATCCCCCGCTTGCACCGCATCAAGGGCGCCGTAGTTCGGGAACATGAACGGCATGGAGAAGAGGTTTAGTTCCTTCACCTGCGGAGACCAGTTGATAGTTGAGCCGATGGCAAAATCAGCTCCACCTTGCTGCAAAAGCCGGAACTCAGTCGTCTGTTGATCCGCGAAGAGCCGCCCGTTGAAGTAGGGCTTAACGTGGATACGTCCCACGGTCCGATTCCTCAGGGCGTCAGCAAATCTGATGGCGGCCCGGCCCCAAGCAGTGTCCTCGTTCACGACGACGGACATCTTGAACTCGGACTTGTAGCCGCTCTGCGCCTCGGCCGCGAGCGGCGCGGCGAGGAGGCCGCCAGTCAGAGTCCCGATGAATGCCCGCCGCTCCATCACTCGATCACCTGGTCCGCCCGCTGCAGGAGCGACGGCGGGATCGTCAGGCCGAGGGCCTTGGCGGTCTTGAGGTTGATGGCCAGCTCGAACTTGGTGGGCTGCTCCATCGGCAAATCACCGGGCTGGACACCCAGAAGAATCTTAACGACGTAGGCTGCCGCGCTGCGATACGAGTCGCGCACAGGAACGCCATAAGACATCAGGCCACCTGCGTCTACGCCAGCTCGAAGGGGCCACATGGAAGCCAGTCCCCTTCGCAGTGCTAGATCGTTGAGTCGCCGGCTGTTGGGGCCAAAGAAGAGCGGCTCACCGAGGACGACAAACCCTGTCGCCTCCGCTTGCTTCATCAGCGCAAATGCGTGTTCGAAGTCCTCCGGGCTGCGGACTCCGGTCGGCACAAGCCTGACCCCGAGCTTGCCAGCCGCCTGTTCGTGGCCTTCAACCAGAGTGCGTTGACGGAAGACGTGGATTCTGAAGAGAGCAGCGATGCGCGGCCTGCCGGGAAGGACCGCCTTCAACAACTCCAGGTTCTTACCATAGATCTCCGCGCCGGCCACGATTGCGATCCCCGTGATGTTGCCGCCCGGCCTGGCAAGACTCTTGACGAGCCCAAGGCGAACTGGTTCCTCGGCACGCGTCATTACGATAGGGGTCTTCGGGGCTACCTCCCGCACGGCCACGGCTACTCTGTTGACGGTCACCAGGAACACATCGACACTGAGGCGGGCCAATTCGGCGGCAAGAAGGGAAAGTCGCTCAACTCTTCCCTCTGCTGATCTGCTCTCAATCGCGATGTTTCGTCCCTCAATGTACCCGTGCTCACCCAGCACCTGTCTGAAGGCATCAAGAGGCACCCACAGAACCTAGCCCTTCAGATATCCGATCCTGGCGACCTTCCCCGCCGGCTGCGCCTCGGCGGCGAGCGGCGCGGCGAGGAGCCACCAGCCACCAGTGCCGAGGAAGCGCGGCGGTCCATCACTCGATCACCTGGTCCGCCCGCTGCAGCAGCGACGGCGGGATCGTCAGGCCGAGCGCCTTGGCGGTCTTGAGGTTGATCACGAGCTCGAACTTGGTGGCTGCTCGACGGGCAGGTCGGCCGGCTTGGCGCCCTTGAGGATCCTGTCGACGTATCGCCGGCGCGCCGGTACAGGTCCAGGAAGTTCGGCTCCATAGGACAGCAGGCCTCCGGCCTCGACGAACTCCCTGAGCGTCATACATCGTCGGCAGACGATGCTCACCCGCGAAATTCTCGATGCGATCCGGAGCGTGGTTGACAGATGGGTCGTCGCGGACGACGATAGAGTGCCTCCGCGCGGCTCCTTGATGCGCCGCGAAGGCCGGCGTCGAGATCGCTCCGGGCGCCGGACTCGAGCGACGGAGCTTCGACGCCAAGCGTGCGGGCCGCCGCCTGAAGCTCGCTCAGCAGCGTCCAGCCGGCGGCGGATGTGTCGGTATTGCCAGAGAACGGCCAAACGGCGAGACCGGGGACGACCTCCTGAGCAGCTCCAGTCGCTTGGCAGCCAGCTGTCGGTCGACGGAGCGACAAGCCGGTGACGTTGCCGCCCGGCCGCGCCAGGCTCGCGACCAGGCCGCTGCCTACCGGGTCGCCACCGCCGCAACGACGATCGGGATGGTGGTTGTCGCCTTCTTTGCAGCGACGAGCGCTGGCGTGGTCCAGCGTGACGATGACATCGACCTTCAGGCGGACGAGCTCGGCGGCGAGGTCGGGCAGCCGCTCGAGCGCCCTCGCGCCAGCGATACTCGATCGACGATGTTCTGGCCCTCGACCTAGCCGAGTTCGCGCAGTCCCTGCCGGAAGGCGCCGATCCGATGGCTTCGAGCGAAGGCTGGTCGGACCCAGAGAACCCGATGCGCGGCGACCTTCCCGCCGGCTGCGCCTCGGCGGCGAGCGGCGCGGCGAGGAGACCAGCCAGCCAAGGTGCCGAGAACGCCCGCCGGTCCATCACTCGATCACCTGATCCGCCCGCTGCAGGAGCGACGGCGGGATCGTCAGGCCGAGGGCCTTGGCGGTCTTGAGGTTGATGACGAGTTCGAACTTCGTCGGCCGCTCGACGGGCAATTCCCCCGGCTTGGCGCCCTTGAGGATCCGTCACGAAGGTGCGCCGCGCGGCGGAACGCCTCGAGTAGGCTTGGTCCGTAGGCCATGAGGCCACCCGCTTCTGCGAATCCCACGAACATGGAAACGGCTGGAAGCCGTTCTTTTCATCACGAGAGCACCGAGCTCTGCTCGGTGATAAAAGACGAGTGGCGACGAGAGCAAGAGGACGGCGTTCGCCCGTCCTTTACTCGCCGCTTCCAAGGCCGTGTCAAGGTCTTTCGTTGCTCGCACCTCCAGAATCTGAGGTTGAATTCCCAGCGCGCGTGCGGCGCTCTCGCTCGCCTGAAATTGCGGGGCGTTGAGCGCCGGATCGCCGAGATGGCTACGCGGGAGAGTGCCGGGATGATCTCCTTGAGCAGCTGCAGTCGCTTGCCACTCACCCCCGGCAGATCAGAAACACGCCCGTGATATTGCCGCCCGGCCGCGCCAGGTTCCGCACGAATCCCATCACCGACTGGATCAGTCTCAAGATCAACCGCAACGGTTGGAATGCGGCTGTTTGTCTGCTTGGCAGCTGACAGCGCGCCTGCCCCTCTGGCGAAAATGACATCCACCTTGAGCTGGGCCGCGAGTCGGGAAGTCGCTCAGGTTGTCCGTCGGCGTCTCGGTATTCGATTACGATGTTCTTCCCCTCTGTGTATCCGAACTGGCCCAGCCCCTGTTTGAATGCCGCATTGAGAGACGGGTCCGTGGGAGTTAGTCCGAGAACAGCGATCCGGTACACCTTCCCTGCCTGCTGCGCCTCGGCGGCGAGCGGCGCGGCGAGGAGGCCACCAGTAAGCGTGCCGATGAAGGCTCGTCGGGTAACCACCGCGTCAGTTCAGCGGCAACGTGAACGTGAACGTCGAGCCGTGCCCGACCTCGCTCTTGCACCCAGATCTTCCCGCCATGGAGCTCGACGAACTTCCGGGAGAGCGCCAGCCCGAGCCCGGTGCCTTCCGCTTTCTTCTCCGCGGTGCCCACCTGCCGGAACTCTTCGAACACGGCCTCCTGATCCGCCGGCGCGATGCCGACGCCCGTATCGGTGACAGACACCTCCGCCACCTCGCCGTCCAGCCGGCCGCCGACGTCGATCCGCCCGCCCTCGGGCGTGAACTTCAGGGCGTTGGAGAGAAGGTTCAAGAGGACCTGCTTCACCTTGCGCTCGTCGCCGCGGATCAGCCCGAGCCGCTCATCGATGGTGCTGCCGAGCGTGATACCGCGCCGGCTCGCCCGCTCCCGCACGAGGATCAGGGCGTTCTCGATAACGCCCGGTAGATGGAAGTCCGCCGGCTCCAGCTCCATGTGCCCTGCCTCGATCTTCGAGAGGTCGAGGATGTCGTTGATGAGGGACAGGAGGTGCCGCCCAGACTCCAGAATGTCCTGCAGATATTCCGCCTGCTTGTCATTGAGGTCGCCGAACATCTTCTCGGCGAGCACCTCCGAGAACCCGATGATGGCGTTGAGCGGCGTGCGGAGCTCGTGGCTCATGTTGGCGAGGAACTCGGACTTGTGTCGGCTGGCCGCCTCGAGCTGCCGGCTCTTGTCCGCGATCTCCCGGAAGAGGCGGGCATTCTGGATGGCCAGGGCGGATTGGGTGGCGAACGTCTTCAAGACGTCCACGACCTCTGGCGGGAACTCGCCGGGGGCCTTTCGGTTGAAGGACAGGCTCCCGATGATTTCGTCCTCGCGGAGCAGGGGCACGGAGAGGAGCGCGTGGTATCCGAACCGGATGAGGGTATCCCGGACGCTGCTCTGGTAGGCCCCGGGCTGGGTGATGTCAGGGATCTGGATCGGCTCGCGCATCTCGGCCGCGCGCCCCATGAGCCCTTCGCCCTTCCGGAGCGGCACCGCCCGGAGCGCCTCGACAAATGCGCGTGTCGTCGTTGTGGGTGGCGCGCAGCTCGAACTGCTGGTGCCTTCGTCGTACTCGAAGATCGAGCAGCCGTCGGCGCCGGCCAGCTGGCTGGCTCGCGAGACGATCGTGTCGAGCACCGTCTCGACGTCTAACGTCGAGCTCACCGCCCGGCTGACCTCGCCCAGCGCCGTCAGTTTCTCGACCGACCGGGTCAGCTCACCCGTCCGCGCCTGCAACTCCTTGAACAGGCGGACATTCTCGACCGCGATGACCGCCTGATCGGCGAAGGTCTTCAACAGGTCGATCTCGCCATCCGAAAACGGCCCGGGCCCGGCGCGACCCACCGTGATCACGCCGATGGGCGCGCCCTCTCGCATCATCGGGACAACGAGCGCGCTTCGCCAGCCGACCGCGCGGGCAACGGCTCGCTGCTGGAACGCCGCCTCGAGCTCGACATCCGGAATGTGGACCACCGCGCGCTCGAGGATCGCCCGCGCTGCCGCAAGGGCCCGGGTTGGGCGCGCCGGATACAGGCGATGCAGTGCCTCGAGAGCTTCTCGGGTGAGATTGTGCGTGGCAACGACATGGAGCAGCTCGCCATCGAAACGGAAGACGGTGCTGAAGAGTCCGTTGCACAACCTCACGGCGCTTCTGACAATTGTGTCAAAGACTGGTTGCACGTCCGTCTGCGACTGACTAATGACCTGCAAGATTTCGCTCGTGGCCGTCTGCTGGTCAAGCGCTTCGGTCAGGTCGCGGTTGCGCGCCTCGAGCTCCTTGAACAGCCGGACGTTCTCGATGGCGATCACGGCCTGGTCGGCGAAGTGTTTGAGCAGCTCGACGAGTTGATCTGGGAACGGTTTCGGATCTTCGCGCGTCACTGCAATGAGACCCAGAGCGCGATCTCCGCGGACCATCGGGACCATCAGTCGAGTTTTGTAACCTGCAAGGTGTGCGTATTCGATATCGCTGGCGGTGGCGTTGGGGTTGTGCTCGATATCCGCCAGATGGACCACGTGACGTTGTCGGACGGTTTGTGCCGTGTTTATTTCGGCGCTGAGCGGTATCGGGTACTCGGCGCTAAATCGCTCCAGTCGATCGGGCCGGACTCCATGGGTCGCGGCCACTCGGAGCATGTCCCCGTCAACGACGAACACCGCGCAGCCCAAGGCCGCACAGACGCTAACCCCGCTTCGGGCGATCGTCTCGAAGACCGGTTGCGCGTCGGTCGGCGAGCTCCCGATGACACGCAGAATCTCACCGGTCGCCCGTTCGCGATGGCGTTCGGTGGATTCTCGTGCTGGCACCGTGGACACTGCATGCCGGAAACCTCCCAGCGAGTCAAAGCCGGGACCGGTCGGACAGGTGGCGAGAGCTTAGTCTGGGGGGCAGGAGGGGTCAAGGAGCATTGGCGCTTTGGCGGGCCATTGTTACGGACTCTGGTATCGAGTGTCTCCGGCCGGGGACCAGTTTCCATGTCGCTGCTTCTGGGCCCATTCTGACGAGATTGTTTCCGATGTTCCTCTGGTCGGGGCCCTGTCAGAAATCGACGGAACGCTCGCTCTAACGTGATGAGAATCTGGCTGAATCGACCTCTCTCCTGAAAAAATATATTGTCGATGAGTGGCTTCCCTCGCAAACTCGGGCTCGCGATTTTCTGGGGGAAGGGGGAAGGGGTCTTCCGGAAAGCGAAGCCCGCCAAGCCGTCCAGCCGCATGGGGAGACCCGCACTGCAGACGGTCTGGCTTAATGCAGCTGATCCACCATCAGTTTGCTCGCGTCTGCTCGAGCCTATACGACACTTACTTGCCCCTGATCGCCTTGCCCTTGCGTGATCCTTGAGTGCTGCGCGCGACCCATCGCTCAAGATCCGGTCGCGGGAACCGCCACGATGATCCCCGACCCGGACCCACGGCAACCCCAGCGACGCCATCCTGTTCGGCAGATCCGGTCGGCGCCCGTTCCCCGCCTTTTGCCTCAGCGCCGCGAAATTTTGGCCTTTGATCGGGCCCGGCGCCTTCGGAGGCGAGGGAACCAGAGGGTAGGGTGGCCGATGCGGGTGACTCCGAGAAGGTAGGATTCCTCGTGACCTCGATCGGTCAACCCCCCTCCCTCTAGGCCGGCTGGTCTACTCCCGCGGGTCGAAGTCCTGTCGAAGTTGTAGGGCTCGTTCAGGGGTTCTCGGTAGCACTCCGTCTCACTGGCCACGAGGAGGGAGACCCGCGCTTCTCCGCATAGACACTGGGCTGGAGTGATACCGAGCGAGACTGGGAATCCCTACGGGTTTCCGTGGGGGCCGATTTCGAGTCGGACGCCTTCAACCGGGCTCGGCCACCCCTCCGCGACGGATGTCACGGTCACTTCCACCTTAACTCAAGTGCCCAAGTGTAGCCGGTGGGCGCGAGAGAGTCCATCCCTACCGAGGGCCGCGGACGCGGACCCCGGCGTCCGTCGCCCCTAAGACCGCTTCGCCCGGAAGAACTCGCTGAGTCGTGCGCCACACTCGGCCGCGCGCACCCCGGCGGTCACGGTTATGTGGTGATTGAGCCGCGCGTCATCCAGCAGCCGGTGGACGCTGCGCACCGCTCCCCCCTTGGCATCGTCGGCCCCGTAGACCAGGCGCGCGATGCGCGCGTGCAGCGCCGCCCCGCAGCACATCACGCAGGGCTCGATGGTGGCGTAGAGGCTCGCCCCGGTGAGCCGGTAGTTGCCCGCCGCCCGCGCCGCCGCGCGCAGCGCCGTGATCTCGGCGTGCGCGGTGGGATCTTGACTGGCGATCGGCGTGTTGTGGCCCGCCGCGAGGAGCCGGCCGTCCAGCACCACCACCGCACCGACCGGAACCTCGCCCGCCTGTGCCGCGCGGGCGGCTTCCTCGAGAGCCAGACCCATCCAGTGCTCGTCATCCATAGGGGAGCAGCTCGGCGAGGCGACGCCCTCTGCCCTACCCTCTCCCCACCGGGTCGAGGATAGGGCAAAGATGCGTCGTGAAATGGTGCGCCCTAGAGGAATCGAACCTCTGGCCTTCGGATTCGTAGTCCGACGCTCTATCCATCTGAGCTAAGGGCGCGCATGGCGGAGAGGCCGGGATTCGAACCCGGGATAGAGGTTTTGCCCCTATAACCGCTTAGCAGGCGGCTGCCTTCGGCCGACTCGGCCACCTCTCCAACTGTCTCAAGCCCACAGAGTATATGTCATCCGAGCCGCGCGGACTACCGGGAAGGGCCGGGGACGTGGGCTATGCTCAGGGCCGAGGAGGCCCTCCCACATGGCTCGCCTGCGCGAACTGCTGCACGATACGTGGACGCTCATCCGCCCCTACTGGTCCTCGGAGGACCGCTGGGCCGGGCGTGGCCTCCTCATCCTGGTCATTGCGCTCAACCTGGGCATCGTCTACATCAACGTCCTCCTCAACCAGTGGAACAACGCCTTCTACAACGCGCTCCAGGATAAGGACTACGCCGTCTTCTGGAGCCAGCTCGTCCGGTTCACGTGGCTCGCCGGCCTGTTCATCGTCGCCGCGGTGTACCAGATCTATCTCAACCAGATGCTGCAGATCCGCTGGCGGCGCTGGCTCACCGAGCGCTACCTGAGCGCCTGGCTCGCCGACGGCGCCTACTACCGCATGCAGCTCACCGCCGCGGAGACCGACAACCCCGACCAGCGCATCGCCGAGGACCTGCGGCTCTTTGACCGCGGCACGCTCAGCTCGCGCTCGGCGGCCTGCGCGCGGTGGTCACGCTCGTCTCGCTTCCTCGCCATCCTGTGGGGGTCTCGGGCTCGCTGACGTCCCCGTCGGCGGGACTGGACCATCACTCTCCCGGCTACATGGTGTGGGCCGCCCTCCTCTACGCGGTCGTCGGCACCTGGCTCACCCACCTGATCGGCCGGCCGCTCGTGCGCCTGAACTTCCACCAGCAGCGCTACGAGGCCGACTTCCGCTTCGGCCTGGTGCGCTTCCGCGAGAACGCCGAGGGCGTCGCGCTCTACCGCGGCGAGGCCGACGAGCTGCGCAGCTTCCGCGAGCGCTTCGGGGAGGTGGTGGGGAACTGGTGGGCCATCATGCGCCAGCAGAAGCGCCTCACCTGGTTCACCGCCGGCTACGGCCAGGTCGCGGTCATCTTCCCGTTCGTGGTCGCGGCGCCGCGCTACTTCCGCGGGGAGATGCCGCTCGGCGGCCTGATGCAGATCGCGTCGGCGTTCGGCCAGGTGCAGGACTCGCTGTCGTTCATCATCAGCGCCTACACCGACATCGCGCAGTGGCGTTCCGTCGTCCAGCGCCTGGTGGGCTTCGAGCGAGCCCTCGTGCGGATGCGCGCCGACGCGGCGAGCGACGGCGTGCGACGGCCGCCGGGGCGGGCGACGCGCTCGCGCTCGACCGGGTCGACCTGAACCTGCCCGCGGGCGGACCGCTCGTCGAGGGCGCGACGCTCGATTTCCGCCCGGCGATTCCGCGCTGATCAGCGGCCCGTCCGGCGCGGGCAAGAGCACGCTGTTCCGCGCCATCGCGGGTATCTGGCCCTTCGGTACGGGCGAGATCAGCCTGCCACGCGACGGCCGCGTACTCTTCCTGCCCCAGAAGCCGTACCTGCCGATCGGCACCCTGCGCGAAGTGGTCAGCTATCCCACCCCGCCCGGCGGCTTCGACGACGACGCGCTCCGGGAAGCGCTCAAGGCGGTCGGGCTCCCGGCGTTGACCGCGCGGCTCGGCGAGCACGCCCACTGGGCGCTCGCGCTGTCCCCGGCGAGCAGCAGCGCATCGCCTTCGCGCGCGCCCTGGTGCAGAAGCCCGCGTGGCTCTTCCTCGATGGTCGGGCCGAACGTCAAGCGAGCCGTCAAGGCCGGTCATCTCGAACAGACGCTGGACGAGACCTGTCGGTCGGACGATCACGAGGTGCGCGCCCTCGTGGCGCAGGCGCCGGTCGGCTTCGATGATCGCCCCCAGCCCGCTCGAGTCGATGAAGCGCACGTTCCGCAGGTCCATCACCACCTGCCGGTGATCGCTGGCGAGCGCGGCACACAGGACGGAGTCGAGCAGCCCTGGCGCGCTGCTCACGTCGATCTCGCCGTCGACCTCCAACCGCAGCACTCGGTCGGTGGTTGCGACCACGTCGATCTCGAACAAGCTCATCGAGCCCCCACAACTGTCATCCGCCGGTTCGGAGGTCGCTCGAGGCTCAACGACGCAGACGGCATCCTAGGGCGCAATCCACCGATCAGTCACGTTCGCGGACTCGCCCGTCCTGAAGTGCCAGATCATCACGTGCGCTCATGGTGGCCATCGTGAGGCAGGCGAGTAGGGTTGGGTTCTCGCCTGGGTTGGCCGTCGCTCCTTGACCCCACAGGGGACAGCGACTTGCTCCGGCCCTGAGGGCAAGGAGTTCGTCATCGCTGACGAGCCACTCACCCAGAGCCTCGCCGCGCTGCTCGCGGTTCTTCGTCGGGGACGGAACCCTCGAGGAGACCCTCACGCGTGTCACCAATCTGACGGTCGATGCGATCGCGCCTGCCGATATGGCAGGCATCACCATGGGAGTGGAGGGTCGCGATCGCACGGCGGTGTTCACCGACGAGGCGTCGCCCGAGATCGATCAGGCGCAGTACGACTCGGGCGAGGGGCCCTGCGTCGACGCCTACCACGGACAGAAGATCACGCAGATCCGCTCGACCCGCGGGGCCCCTGGCCCGCGTTCCGCCGCGCGGCGGCCGATCACGGGATCCTGAGCACCCTGTCGCTGCCCCTGATGGCCGAGAAGGCAGCGGTTGGGGCGCTGAACCTCTACTCGCGAAGGAAGACGCCTTCGGTACGGACGAGATCGCGACGGCGTCGTTGTTCGCCTCACAAGCGGCGATCGTCCTGGCCAACGCCCAGGCGTACTGGGACGCCCGCGAGATGAGCGCCGGGCTCACCGAGGCGATGAAGAGCCGCGCCGTCATCGAGCAGGCCAAGGGCATGCTCATGGCCGCGCAGGGTTGCGATGAGGACACCGCCTTCGACTTCCTGGTGAAGGCGTCCCAGCGGGAGAACCTCAAGCTCCGGGACATCGCACAGCGCATCGTCGATCGGGCGGTCCACCGTGGCGGTGGCGGGAGCGACGGGCCGCTCGATGACGGAGCCACCAGTGGACCGTGAGAGCGGCAGCACCCTCCACACCGGGTTCCGTAACTCAGGGCTCACCAGCGCCGGCCTCTGGCTCCGGGCCATGAGCATCGGCGGCGGGCTGCGACAGGCCGAGCTCACCTCTGACACCTCGGGCGACCGGCGAGCAACCCGCGCCGAGCACGACCTTGTGCCGCGCTCAACGAGCACTTCTTCGACCTCGGCCAGGACCATCCCGTCCCCTACTGGGAGGACCTCGGGCGACCAGCCTGAGCGGCCACGACGCCTTGTCAGCTGGCGGACTCGACTCGGTCCCGGGCTTCGGTGGCGCCGGTCGAGCCATGCGTGGAGTGGGCGCAGCAGAAGAACCTTCCATCCACTTCGACGCCATGGCCGATGACCTTGCAGGCACAGTGCTCACAGACCGGCGCCATGCGGTGGATGGCGCACTCAAAGCTGTCGAACACGTGGCGTTGGCCGGCGGCAACGACCTCGAAGGACTTGTCGTAGTCGTTGCCGCAGACCTCACAGGTCGCCATTCGGGATCAGCTCTTGAGCCGCGAGGCAAGGAGCCGCTTGCCCTGCTCTGCGCCCTTGCGGCTCTCGGTCTGGGCCTTGCGGAAGAACTCCGCAAGCTCGCTGTCACCAGCTTTTTTTTTTTTTTTTTTTTTTTTTTTTTTTTTTTTTTTTTTTTTTTTTTTTTTTTTTTTTTTTTTTTTTTTTTTTTTTTTTTTTTTTTTTAAAAAAAAAAAAAAAAAAAAAAAAAAAAGGTCATCGGGTCCTCCTTGGGTGTGTCGATCGAACCAGGGCCGCCTGGTTCCCTACCCGTCGGGCCGTCTGTTTCAAACACGGCAGGAGACCGCATGCATGCTCACACCTCCTACGGGTAGGAGGCAGCCATGGCAACCCTCATGCGACCGAGCCGGCGACGGTCCCGGCGCCGAAGCCGATCTCCCCGATAGGGCGAGAGCTGTTGAGCCGCGACAGGACAACGGCAAGAGCACGGTCTGCGGTCACGGGCACGCCGTCAGGCGAAGCCGTCGGCCGAGCACCAGCGGCGCCACGGCCCCGCTAGGCACCCCTCGTCGGAATCGTTCGTCAACCCGCGCGCTCCGTCTAGCAGGGCGCGGCTCCCCGTCCGGTGCGCCCCTGCGGGTGTCACTCAACGGCTAGAGCCCCAGCCTTCCAAGCTGGTGGTGCGGGTTCGATTCCCGTCACCCGCTCCCGACCGCGCCCCCCGGTCGCTCTCCCAACGGCACGGCCCTCCTCTTTTTTGGCCCTCGTAGCTCAGCTGGACAGAGCAGCGGACTTCTAATCCGCCGGCCGCAGGTTCGACTCCTGCCGAGGGCGCACCGTGGATGCGGGCGACGTGTACCGGCGGCCGCGCCTGCGGTCCTCGGCTACCTGCGGGGGCAGCGGGTGCCGGAGCCCGACGACCTGCTCGGGCGAGGTGTTCCTCCAGGTCGCCCGCTCGCTCCCCCGCTTCCGTGGCGACGAGGGCGAGGAGCTCCGCCGATGGGTGTTCACCATCGCCCGGAACCGGGTCATCGACGACGCCCGGCGACGATCGCGCCGCGCCCGGCTGGTCGCGGTCGGTCCCGTGCGCGAGGAGGCCCCCCCTCCCGACGACGATCCGCTCGATCCCGCCCTGCTCCTTGCCATGGGGGCGCTCACTCCGGAGCAGCGCGAGGTCGTCGCGCTGCGGTTCATCGCTGACCTGTCCCTGGAGGATGTGGCCCGGATCACCGGGAGGACCACCGGAGCAGTGAAGGCGATGCAGGCGCGGGGCCTCGCGCACCTCGCCCGTATCCTCGACCCCGCCTCGATCGCTGAGTAGCGCATGGAGCACGATCCCGAGCTCGAAGATCGGTTGAGGGCAGCCGGAACACGGCCGATCGACCCGACCTGCAGTCCGCCCACCTCACGCAGATGGCGAGCGCAGTGCGGTCGTCGCGGCGGAGGGCCAAGGTGCGCGTCGCCGGCATCGTCGTCGCCGGGGTCCTGGTCGGGAGCACCAGCCTCGCCGCGGCCGGGGCGCTCCCCGACCCTGCGCAGCACTTCGCCCACCGAGCGCTCGACACGCGTCGGCGTCGAGGTGCCGGACCCGCAGCGGTACCACGGCCCCGAGTGCGGCGCCGAGGTGAAGAAGAACCACGGCGCGTACGTACAGGACGACCACGACCTGGCCAAGTCGGACTGCGGCAAGAAGGTCAAGGGCGGGCGCGGCCGCGCGGGCGGACAGGGGGCCCGTGCCAGGGTCCGCCGCGGGGCAGGGAAGGACGGGGCGTCCATGACGCCCAGCAGAAGGCGGCACGCTGCCGAGAGGCCAGTGTGGCCCCGAGGGCGCGGCCGAAGGGAGGACGAGGAGGGCCGAGCGACAGGCGCCGACGACGACGACAACCGCACCCACGACCACCACCACGACCAGAGCACGACCGACCACCGAGTCGACGACCACTACCGAGTGCCGACGACCACACGCCCCGACGGGGATAGGCGTCGACGACGCCGTACCCGTTGGCAGCGGCGCGAAGGGCCTGGCCTATGCTGACCCGTCCCATGGTGGCCGTAGCTCAGGTGGTTAGAGCGCCAGGTTGTGGCCCTGGAGGTCGGGGGTTCAAGTCCCCTCGGTCACCCCAAGAGGCTTCGTAGCCGGGTGCGCCAGCGCCTAGGCTACGAAGCCCACTTGCCCCTCTAGCTCAATTGGTCAGAGCGTCGGACTCTTAATCCGCAGGTTCTGGGTTCGAGTCCCAGGGGGGGTACGGAAGCCAAGTCACACGGCAGGGGCCGACCGCGACCATCAACGCCGGTCGAACCGGGAAACCGCCTCGACGTGGGAGGTGTGGGGGAAGAGGTCGACCAGCTGGCACGAGATGAGGTCGTAGCCCGCCTCGCCCAGGAGCCGGGCATCCCGTCCCAGCGCCGCCGGGTCGCAGCTCGCGAGGACGACCCGACCCACGCGGGTGGCGGCGACCTTGGCGACGGCCCGCTTGCCGAGCCCCTTCCGCGACGGGTCGGCGACGACCACATCGGCGTGCGACGGTCCCCAGTGGTCGACGTCGGCCCGGACGACCCGAGCGTCGAGCCCGCCGAGGTTCACCCCGCGTCGGCCGCTGCCGACCGGACTGCTCCACGACCGTGACGGGACCATCCTTGGCGAGGGCGCGGCCGAAGAGGCCGACCCCCCCATGCAGTTCCACGAGGTGGCCGCCGGCAGGCCAGGTCGGTTCGGCGGCGCCCGGTCCGCGTCGACGAGCGCTTCGGCGCCATCAGCCCGCGCCTGGAAGAAGGAACGAGCCGAGATCCGCCACCGGTGGCCGGCCAGCTCGTCGTCGATCCGCGCCCGGCGGCCCGCCGACAGCCCGCCGACGACGTCACACGCACGCCCGCGGGCACCGTCGTCGCCGCGGGTGGCCGTCCACGATGACCAGGCGCTCACCTGTGCCCGGACCGGCGCGGAGCACGACCTCACCGTCGG
>CAVXJS010000013.1:0-146771 GCA_963762145.1 uncultured Candidatus Rokubacteria bacterium | reverse complement strand
TCCCGAGCGGATGGCCGCGGCGCTCGGCGTCGAGCGCCTCGACGAGCTCTCCGCGCGCGTCGCGAAGCTCGTCGACCTGCGCATGCCGGGCTCGGTCTTCGACAAGCTCCGCAAGCTCGGCGACCTGTTCGACGTCGCCAAGGCCGGGCCCCAGCGCGTGCGCTCCGCCGCATGCCAGGAGGTCGTGGAGACCGACCAGCCGTCGCTCGCCGCGCTGCCCGTGCTCCGCTGCTGGCCGGCGACGCCGGGCGCTACATCACGCTGCCGATGGTGTTCACGCGCGATCCGCTCACCGGCGCGCGCAACGTCGGCATGTACCGCCTGCAGGTGTTCGACGACCAGCACCCTCGGCATGCACTGGCAGCTCCACAAGGGCTCGGCCGAGCACCAGCGCGCTCGCCGAGGAGCGGCCGGGAGCCGCATGGAGGTCGCCATCGCGCTCGGCGGCGATCCCATCGCGATCTACTCGGGCTCGGCGCCGCTGCCGCCCGGCATCGACGAGATGGTCTTCGCGGGCTGGCTGCGCGGCTCGGGCGTGCCGATGGTCCAGTGCAAGACGGTGGACGTGGAGGTGCCGGCGGACGCCGAGATCGTGCTCGAGGGCTACGTCGATCCCGCCGAGCGGCGGCTCGAGGGCCCGTTCGGCGATCACACCGGCTACTACTCGCTGGCCCGCGACTACCCGGTGTTCCACCTCACCGCGCGATCACCCACCGCAAGAACCCGATCTACCCGACCACGATCGTGGGCCGGCCGCCCCAGGAGGACTACTGGCTCGGGCAAGGCCACCGAGCGCATCTTCCTGCCCATCATCCGGATGATGCTGCCGGAGATCGTGGACATGAACATGCCGGCCGAGGGCGTGTTCCACAACCTCGTCATCGTCTCGATCAAGAAGCGCTACCCCGGCCACGCGCGCAAGGTGATGTACGCGCTCTGGGGCCTCGGGCTCATGATGCTCGCCAAGACCATCGTGGTCGTCTCCGAGCACGTGAACGTGCACGACCTCTCCGAGGTCGCGTGGCGCGCCACCGGCAACATCGATCCCAAGCGCGACCTCGTCCTCGTGGACGGGCCGATGGACGACCTCGACCACGCCGCGATCCGCCACCGCTTCGGCGGCAAGCTCGGCATCGACGCCACCGAGAAGACGCGAGATGGACGGCATCGGCCAGCCGTGGCCCGAGGAGATCGTCATGAGCGACGACGTCCGCGCGCTCGTGAGCGCGGCGCTGGACCGAGTACGGGCTCTAGGCCCGCCCGCCTGCCGTGCCCGCCGTCCGCCACTTCCTCGACGCGATCAAGTTCGAGCACACCGTCTTCGCCCTGCCCTTCGCCTATGTCGCGATGGTGCTGGCCGCCGACGGCTGGCCGGGCTGGCGCGTGCTCGTCTGGGTGACGCTCGCGATGGTCGGCGCGCGCACGCTCGCGATGAGCGTCAACCGCCTCGCCGACCGCTTATCGACGCGGCGAACCCGCGCACCCGCAGACGGCACCTGCCCGCGGGGCTGCTCTCGCCGCCAGGTCGACGCGTCGCCGCGCGTCCTGCGGCCGCGCTGCTGCTCGTCTCCGCGTGGATGCTCAACCCGCTCTGCCTGGCGCTGCTCCCGCTCGCCGCCCTGTTCCTCGTCGGCTACTCCTACACCAAGCGCTTCACGTGGCTCTCGCACTGGATCCTCGGGTTCACCGACGGCATCGCCGCGGCGGGCGGCTGGATCGCGGTGCGCGGCGGCCTTCGATCCGCCGGTGTTCGTGCTCTGGTTCGCGCTCACCGTGTGGATCGCCGGCTTCGACCTGATCTACGCGTGCCAGGACGTCGCGTTCGACCGCGCCAGGGGCTCCACTCGATTCCCGCGCGCTTCGGGATCGCCCCCGCGCTCGACCTCCGCGCGGTCTGCCACGTGCTCACCGTCGCCGCCTTCGCGCTGCTCGGCTGGATGATCGGGCTCGGCCTCCTCTACTGGGTCGGCGTGCTCGCCGTCGCCGCGCTCCTCGTCTACGAGCACTCGCTGGTGTCGCCCGTCGACCTCTCGCGCCTGGACATGGCCTTCTTCAACGTCAACGGCTACATCGCGGTGATCCTGCTCGCCGCGGTGCTCGGGGCCGTGGCGACCTCGAGCGGGACCGAGCGCGCTCGCGCCGGCGGGCCGACAAGGCGCGCTTCGTGAGCGAGATGTTCTCGCGCATCGCCGGCCGCTACGACCTGATGAACGGGCTGATGACCTTCGGCATGCACCACGCTGGCGGCGCGCGGCCGCGCGGGAGACCATCCCCTCGCCCGACGGGCCCCGCGCTGGACCTCGCCACCGGCACCGCCGACCTCGCGCTCGAGCTCTCCGAGGTGCACCCGCACCGCGACGTCGTCGGCGCCGACTTCTCGCTCGGCATGCTCGCGGTGGCGCGGGAGAAGCTCGAAGCGCTCGACGCGGCGCGCCGCGTCCGCCTGCTCGCGGCCGACGCGCTCGCGCTGCCCTTCGCGGATCGCACCTTCGCCTGCGTGACCTCGGCGTTCCTGCTGCGGAACCTCGCCGACCTCGAGCAGGGCCTCGCGAGATGAAGCGCGTGACGCGTCCGGGCGGCCGCGTGGTCGCGCTCGAGATCACCCAGGTGACGCTCGCCGGCTTCACCCCGCTGTTCCGCTTCTACTTCCACCGCGTGGTCCCGGCGATCGGCCGGCTCGTCGGCGGCGACCGCGAGGCCTACACCTATCTGCCGCAGTCGGTCGACCGCTTCCTCACCCCGCCCGAGCTGGCGCGCCTGATGGAGAAGGTCGGCCTGCGCGGCGTGACCTTCCGCGCCTCGGACTGGGCACGGTGACCCTCCACACCGGGATCGCGTAGGCGCGTCGCCTACCACTCGGGGCTGGAGTACTCCTCCCACACGCGAAGCACGACGCGGATCTGCTGGGTGCGCCCGTCCTTCTTGGTCGAGCGTGACGATGTCGAGCGCGAAGAGCTGCGCGAGGTCGTGCGTGGTGCCCTCGTCGGTCACCACCAGCGTCTCACCACAGCTCAGGTCGGTACACACCTCGGCTTCGCCGCGCACGCGGACGGTGCCGGCGGCCTTGTCCACGGACACGATGCTGAAGCGGTTGTGCTTGAGGGAATCGGTCAGGCTGTAGGCCATGGCACCCTCCTTGTCCGACTTGCCCTCGGTTATATCAGGCGTTCTCAGCCCCGGCAAGACCTTCCAGCGGCTTCGCCATGCTAGTATTCTTCGGATCTTATGGCGTTGACCACCCACCGCGGCCGCATCGCCGAGATCTTCTTTTCGATCCAGGGCGAAGGTGCCACCGCCGGGCTTCCGGCTGTCTTCATCCGCCTGCAGGGCTGCACCGTCGGATGTCGATGGTGCGACACGAAGTACTCGTGGGACCCGGCCGCCGGCCGTGAGGTCGACCTCGACGGGCTCCTGGCCGAGGCGTGCGCCTACCCCTGCCGCCGAGTCGTCATCACCGGCGGCGAGCCGCTGGAGTCGGCTCTCTTCCGCCCCTGGTGGCTGCCTTGGCAGCCCGGGAGTACGACATCGAGGTCGAGACGTCGGGCACCCGGACCCCCGCGCCCGAGGCCGACACGAGGATCCAGTGGAACGTCTCGGTCAAGCTGGCGGCCTCGGGCGTCCCGGAGAGCCCGGCGTCAACGCCGGGGCCATCCGCGCCTTCCTCGCCCGCGGAGCCTGGTGGAAGTTCGTGGTGGCGAGCCCGGGGATATCGCCGAGGCGCTCCGCCTGGCCGAGCGCTTCGCGCTGCCCCGTGAGCGCATCCTGCTACAGCCGGAAGCCCTTCGGGCAGAGGAGCTGGCCGAGCGCACGCCGTGGCTGGTGGAGGCCTGCAAGCCCCATGGCTTCCGCTTCTCCCCGCGGCTGCACATCATGACCTGGGGCGCGAAGCGAGGCGTTTGATGCCGGCGCGCCGCGCGGTCGTCCTGCTCTCGGGCGGGCTCGACTCGACCACCGCGCTCGCGGTCGCCCGCGCCGAGGGCTTCGACTGCTACGCGCTCTCCTTTGACTACGGCCAGCGGCACGAGCGCGAGCTCGACTCCGCGCGGCGGGTGGCGGCCACCCTGGGCGCCAAGGCGCATCTCGCGCTGCGCCTCGACCTTCGCGCCATCGGCGGTTCCGCGCTGACCGCGGACATCCCGGTGCCCAAGGGCCGCAACGACGAGGCCATGGCCACGGGCATTCCCGTGACCTATGTCCCGGCCCGGAACACCATCTTCCTGAGCCACGCGCTGGCCTGGGCGGAGGTGCTCGAGTCGCAGGACATCTTCATCGGCGTAAATGCCCTTGATTACTCGGGATATCCCGATTGCCGTCCGGAATACATCGAGGCGTTCGAGCGCATGGCGAATCTCGCGACCAGGGCCGGCGTAGAGGGCCGGAGCCGGCTCACGATCCACACCCCGCTCATCCGCCTGACCAAGGCCGAGATCGTCCGGCGCGGGGCGGAGCTGGGCGTGGACTTCAGCCTCACGTGGTCCTGCTATGAGCCCCAGCCCGACGGCCGGGCCTGCGGGGCCTGCGACTCCTGCCTGCTCCGACAGAAGGGCTTCGCGGAGGCCGGCCTGCGCGATCCCGTGCCCGCGGCGCGCTGAGCCGCCCCGCCCCTTGTCCGAGCCCGCCGACGTCCTGAGCCGGTTCCCGCGCGAGCGGACCTGGCTGCTCCCCGCGCTGCACGCGCTCCAGCATCGCGATCGCTGGCTCTCGCCCGCGGCGCTCGAGGAGGCGGCCGAGCATCTGCGGGTGCCGAAGAGCGAGGTGTACGGCGTTGCCACGCACTATCCCGAGTTCCGCCTGACCCGGCCCGGGGACCGCGTGGTGCGCGTCTGCGTGGGGCTCTCGTGCCGCGTTCGCGGCGGGCTCGACGTCCTGGACGCCTGCGAGCGGCGCGTCGGCATCGCGGCGGACGCGACGACCGCGGACGGCGCGGTCACGCTCGAGCGGCTCGACTGCGCGTTCGACTGCGCGATGGCGCCGGTGGTGGAGGTGGACGGCACGCATCGCGGGCGGGTGACACCCGCGGCGGTGGACCGGCTGCTGGCCGCGCCCCCCCACCCTGCCCTCTCCCCCTCCGAGGTCCAGGGTTCGGCCGAACTCCCTCTCCCCTCTGGGGAGAGGGCCGGGGTGAGGGGGCCCGCGGCGACGGACATGCCCCCGCTCACCCTGGTGGTAGGGGCCGGGACCTGCGGCCTCTCTGTCGGCGCCGCCGACACGCTCCGCGCCCTGCGTGACGAGATCACGCGCCTGCATCTCTCCGCCCGCGTCACCGCCGGCGGCTGCAACGGGATGTGCTGGGCCGCGCCGGTCGTCACCGTCCTGCGTGGCGACGAGGCCCCGCGGGTGATCCCACGCGTGACCGCCGACCAGGCCGCCGCCCTGCTGCAGGCCGTGAGCACGGCCCCGCCCTCCGAGCACGCCGACGTGGCCGCGTTCCTCGCCGGCCAGCGGCGCGAGCTGATGAGCCGCTGCGGCGTCACCGATCCGGGCGACATCGCCGACGCGATCCGGCTCGGCTCCTATGGGGCGCTCCGGCGCGCCCTGGCCGAGGCGCAGCCCGAGCGCGTCATCGCGACCATCAAGGCCGCGGGATTGCGCGGCCGCGGCGGCGCCTACTTCCAGGCCGCGCTCAAGTGGGAGGGCGCCCGCCGCGCGGCGGGCCCGGTCAAGTACCTCATCGTCAACGGGGAGGAGGGCGAGCCCGGCATCTTCAAGGACCGGCACCTCCTGGAGGGTGATCCCCACCGGCTCCTCGAAGGCGCGCTGCTGGCCGCCTACGCGGCGGGCGCCACGCGCCCGATCCTCTACATCCACGGCGAGGCGCATCTGGCCGCGCGCCACGTCGAGCGGGCGCTGGACCAGGCCCGGGCGGCGGGCTTCGTGGGCGAGCGCGTGCTCGGCAGCGACTTCTCGGTCACGGTCGAGATCCGGCGCGGCGCGGGCGGGTTCGTGCTGGGCGAGGAGACGGCGCTGATGGAATCGCTCGAGGGCCGCCGGGCGATGCCGCGACCGAAGCCGCCGTTCCCGACCGAGTCCGGCGTCCACGGGCGGCCCACCGTCATCAACAACGTGGAAACACTGTTCACCGTCCCGCTGATCGTCGGGCGCGGCGCCGAGTGGTGGACGGGGCTCGGCCGCGGCCACGGCACGAAGGTGTTCGGCCTGTCCGGCCACGTGGCGCGCCCCGGGGTCATCGAGGCGGAGCTCGGCCTGACGCTGCGCGATCTGCTCGAGCGCATGGGCGGGGCGCGCCCGATGACCGGCCCGTGACCGCGGTGGCCCTCGGCGGGCCCTCGGGGATCCTCGTCCCGCCGCGCCGCTTCGACGAGCCGCTGGTCCCCGGCGGCAACCCGAATCCGGGCACGGGAGGCATCGCGGCCCTGCACGCGGGGGTCCCAATAGCCGAGGCGGTGCGCGTGCTGCTCGATTTCAACACGCGCGAGTCCTGCGGCAAGTGCACCCCGTGCCGCGAGGGCACCGCGCGGCTGCGCGACATGCTCGATGGCCGCGCGCCGGTGGACCGTCAGGCGGTGGCGGAGCTGGCCGACGTGGTGCGCGTGGCCTCGCTGTGCGGCCTGGGTCAGGCCGCGCCGCTCTCGATCCTGTCCGCGCTCAGCGAGTTCCCGGGCGAGATCTAGCCGCCCCTCACCCTGCCCTCTCCCCCTCCGGGGGCGAGGGTTCTCGAATCACCCTCTCCCCCCTGGGGAGAGGGCAGGGTGAGGGGCGCTTGCTGAGGGGCCCTACGGGAGCGGGCGCGCCGGCTGGCCGATGTAGTCGGCGCGCGGCCGGATCAGGCGGTTGTCGGCGTACTGCTCGAGCGCGTGGGCGCACCAGCCCGCGACGCGGCCCACCGCGAAGATCGACGTGCAGAAGTCGGGCGGGATGCCGAGCGCGTCGTAGACCACCGCGGAGAAGAAGTCCACGTTGACGGGCAGGCTGGTCCGCGCCCTCATGCTGTCGTAGAGGCGCTCCGCCACCTCGAAGAGCCGCCCGCGGCCGGTCGCCTCGGCCATGGACTTGGCCATGCCGCGCAGCACGCGGGCGCGCGCGTCGTCCACCTTGTAGACGCGGTGGCCGAAGCCGGGGATGCGCGCGCGCGGGTTCGGAGCGCTCGCGCCGGGACAGCGCGCCGCGCGCGCCCGAGCCGCGCCTCGACGAACGCCTCGGCGCGCGCCGGGTCGCCGATCTCGAGCAGCATCGCCAGCACGTCCTCGTTGGCGCCGCCGTGGCGCGGGCCCTTGAGCGTCGCGACGGCGGCGGCGACCGCGGCGTGCAGGTCGGCCAGCGTGGCGACGGCCACGCGCGCCGCGAACGTCGACGCGTTCAGCTCGTGGTCGGCGTGAAGCGTGAGGACGAGGTCCAGCACCCGCGCGACCTCCGCGGTGGGCTCCCGTCCCGTCGAGCAGGTAGAGGAAGTGCGCGGCGTGGGAGAGGTCCGCCCGCGCGGCCACCGGCTCGCGGCCGGTGCGGATGCGCTGCCACGCCGCGACGGTGGCGGGCACCAGGCTCATCAGCCGCTGCGCCTTGCGCACGTTGGCGGCCTCGTCGCCGGCGCGCGTGTCCGGATCGAAGGCGGCGGCCAGCGACACCGCCGTGCGGAGGGCGTCGAGCGGGTGGCAGTCGCGCGGCAGTCCCCGCAGCAGCGCGAGCACGGGCGCGGGCAGGTCGCGCGCGGCCGCGAGCGCGCCGCGAAACGCCGCCGCTCGCGCCGGCGCCGGCAGCTCGCCGAACCAGAGCAGATACGTCACGTCCTCGAAGCTGGCCGCCCCGCCAGGTCGCCGATCTCGTAGCCGCGGTAGTAGAGGCGGCCCTCCGCCCCATCCACCTGGCAGATGGCCGACCGCGCCGCGATCACGTCCTCGAGCCCGTCCTTGTACGCCGCCGCCGTCGTCATGGCCGTTTGCCCTCCCTGATTGATTATAGTTGATTTAGATTGATTAGACTAGATGGAGCCTGATAGGGTATAATATACTTGACTCACCCACCCGATCGGGGCAGGCTTTGATTCATGTGGCGAGCACTTTACGCGCCCGACGCGACTGGGATGGTCTGCTCATGGCAATGCTGACCGCCGCTTTCGACGGCTCAGGCCAGGAGAGCGATAAGCCCTATGTCGTAGTGGCGGGGTTTGTGTCGCGCGCTAAGGAGTGGATTCAGTTCTCCGAGGCTTGGGCAATGCGCTTGGCTGAGAGCAACATCCCGCACTTTCACATGACTGAGTTTCTTAATCCCCGCCATCGGCCGTTGGTTCGCGATCTTGTCAGCATTATCCTGAGTCATGTGTTTCAGAAGTTCTCAGTCACCGTCCAAGTCGCGAGTGTAAGCCCTCTGCTGCGGACTACGTTCTTGCATAACGCCTACAGTCTCGCCGGCCGCATCATCGTTAGCGATGTGCAGTTCTGGAAGACCACAGAGTGGTCATCGGCACAATTGGAGTACGTTTTTGCGGACGGCGATGATGGGAAGGGCAAGTTGATGGATGCGATGTATAGAGACGGCTATCCAGCTCCGATCTTTAAGCCCGGATGGGATCAAGTTCGGAAGGGGAAGGCAGTGAACGGGTTCCTGCCCCTTCAAGCGGCGGACATACTGGCGAATCGCACCTTTGCGGCGGCGGAAAGTGGACCCGACGACATACTCGAGGAATTCAATAGCCTACCGACTCTACCCAGAGTCTTCACCTTCGAAGACCTGCAGCGACTGGAAGACTTTCTGAACCTAGACGTGGCGGACCCAACATGGAGAAACAGATTCGATCCGCTCTAGGGGGGGGCACATGACGGACACGATTGAGAAACGCATCTCGTATCTAGAACTGACGGCCATCTCTCTTAGATGCACGGAGTGCAAGGGGGAGGTGACCATTGATACCAGCCAAGAGAAGCAGCGTCAGCGATTCAGAACAGCAGAAAGCGCCCAATCTCTTGTCTGCCCGCTATGCACCACCGGCTACGATGTGGCTTATCGGCACGCCGTCGAGCATTTCTGGAATTTTCAGGAGACGGCTCGAAGCAGCGGCCTTGATATTGTGTTCCGCGTCCCTATGGTCGCCGCTTCTTCTTCCGGCGCTTCTTCGTAGGTGTGGCTATCTCCTGGGTCTCTTTCTTTGAGACGGACAGCACACGCCGCGTGAATGCCGTGAACCGTTCAAACGGTGTCGGGGGCTTTGCGCTTGCCGCGCCCTTGTCGTCGCTCACGTCGTAGCTCCGGCCGCAATGAGGCCATTGTAGGTGAGGCGCTTGCCGAAGATGGCCCGGGCGACATGAAAGAACCGGCTCCGGTCATTGCCCTTCCGCAGATTGAAGCGGAGCACTTGCTCGTCCAGATAGCGGAACAGGTGGAATGGCTCCACGCTGATGTAGGTGCCGCGAATGCCGCGCTTCAAGAGGCCGAAGAAATTCTCGAGCCCGTTGGTGTGGACGCGCCCGCGCACGTACTCCGCGACGTGATTGACCGACTCGTGCTGATACTCGCCCTTGAGCCGGTCGTAGATATTGAACTGGTCCGACATGATGGCCGCCCCGGGCTCCACGTTCTTTCGAATGTGCGGGAGAATCTGACCCCGTTTGACGTTCGGCACCACCAGCGCCCGCACTTGGCTTCCCTGCTTCTCGGGGCTGCGCTCGATCATGCCGAACACAATCGCCTTGGAGAAGTGCGAGCGACCCTTACGGACGCCAAGCTTCTCGATCCGCTTGCGGCTCATCCAGGTAGCCTTGCCGCCAACATAGGTCTCGTCCACTTCGACTTCGCCGGAGAACTTGAGGAAGCTCTGGGTCTGCATCGCCAGCCGGATGCGATGGAGCATGAACCACGCGGTCTTTTGGGTCACGCCCAGCGCCCGCCCGACTTCGTAGGAGCTGATGCCGTTCTTGCTGTTCACCAGCATCCACAGGGCGGGCAGCCACTTATCCAGCCCAATGGGGCTATCTTCGAAGATCGTACCCACCTTGACCGAGAACTGCTGGCGGGCGTGGCGGGTCTTGCACTTCCAGAGTCGGCGGGTCGCCAGGAAGGTCACCTCGCTGCTCCCGCAGGTGGGACAGACGACCCCCTGAGGCCAGCGCAGGCCCGCCACGAAGTCCAGGCAGACCTTAGGGTCGGTGAAGTACCGGATGGCTTCCTGCAGCGTCTCGGGGCCGCTTGTCTTGTTCATGCCTAGACCTTACCCGAAGCGGCGTGGTGAGTCAAGTATATTAATCCGGCCTGATAATGCCGGGGCGAGTCTACGGGGGACTGCTACGATGAGGGCCATGGTCGTGATCGAAGGCGACGAGTACCTGACGGGGGACGAGGCGGCGGGCCTGCTCGGAGTGAAGCGCGAGACGCTCTACGCCTACGTGAGCCGCGGGATGCTGAAGAGCTACCGCCAGGGGATCAAGCGCCAGCGCCTGTACCGGCGGGCCGCGATCGAGGCTCTGCTCCGCCTGGCTCCCTCCTCCGCGGACGATATCGGCGCCGTCGGGCCCGAGGGGCGCGTCGCCCCGCCCGCGGAAGTACCCCTCGCCGAGTCCTGGATTCGGGAGTAGCCGGCAGTCTCGCGCAACGCCTGGGCGCGTGAGGCCAGTGGTCGCCGTCTTCGTGGGGCTGCTCATCGCCGGCTGCGCGGCGACCGACCAGCCCTGCCGCACGCGCAGGACCGGCGGATGGTTCTCGGGCTGGGGCAGTAGTGGCGCCAGTGCCTTCACGCTCGGCTTGCGCCGCACCTGGGGGAATTGCGACGACCGAACGACGGCGCCAGTCCGGCGGCCACTGGACTCCGGGCCGGTCCCGTCCGCCGATCCGGCGTCAGAGCCGCCGGCGTTGCCCTCGGGCTCGAACCCGCCCCGGTAGCGCTCCGCGCCTCGGCCGGGGCTTCAGTCCTGGAACGCGGCGAGGGCCTCTTGGAGCCGCTCCGCCTCCGGGTCCTCCGCGTAGACTGACCGGGCAAAGCGCGCCCCGCACGGACAGATCACCGCCAGGCGAAACCCCCGATCGATCGGCTTGGTCGCGCCGCGCAGCACGCCACATTCACGATGCGTCAGGACGAACCCCCGCAGCTCTGCGTAGACACCCATGGTGGTCGGTAGAGTAACAAACCCGGAGGGCCGGGGCACGGGACGCCGTGTAGAATAGGCTCCCGTTCGGGCTGATGGGGTCTCCGATGAACGCCACCGTACACGTCACCGTCGACGACAGCGCGGTCGAGGTACCCGAGGGTGCCACGGTCCTCGATGCCGTGAACCGCCTCGGCATCCCGCTGCCCCAGCTCTGCAAGGATCCGGACCGCGCGCCGCTCGGCGCCTGCCGCACCTGTCTCGTCCACGTCGAGGGCCAGCGCGGCGTTCCGGCGGCCTGTCACCTGCCGGCGCGCGACGGGATGGTCGTCAGCACCAGCCACCCGGAGGCGGTGCGCGTTCGCCGAGCGGTGCTCGATCTCACGCTCTCGATGCTCACCCCGTCGGCGGCCCGCGACGGATTCGGCCAGCTCGACGCGGCCGCTGTCCGGCACGCACTGCCCCACGCCGGCCACCCCGCCCACCACCGGTTCGAGACCGACGCGTCCAAGTCCTTCTTCGTGCTCGACCGCGAGGCGTGCATCCTCTGCGGCCGCTGCACGGTGGCCTGCGGCGACGTCCAGCACATCGGCGCCATCTCGCTGGCCGGCCGCGGGCACGACGCGCGGGTCGGCGTGTTCGGCGACGGCGCCATGGCATCGTCGGTCTGCACCTCGTGCGGGCAGTGCGTCGCCGCCTGCCCCACCGGCGCCCTCCGACCCAAGGAGGAGCCGTCACCCATCGTCCGGGAGGTCGAGACCACGTGTCCCTACTGCGGCGTGGGCTGCGGCATCACCCTGCGGGTACGCGGCGACGGGCGGCTCTCGATCATGGCCGACGACGTCCCCGCCAACAGCTCGAGCGGCGGCACCCTCTGCGTGAAGGGCCGGTTCGCCACCGGCTTCGTCCACTCCCCCGACCGCATCACGACGCCGCTGATCAAGCGTGATGGCCGCTGGCACGAGGCAACCTGGGACGAGGCGCTCGACGCCACCGCCGACGGGCTGGCGCGCAACCGGGGCCACTTCGGCGCGCTCGCCTCGGCCAAGGCCACCAACGAGGACGGCTACGTGATCCAGAAGCTCACCCGGGTGGTCATGGGCACCAACAACGTGGACCACTGCACCCGGCTGTGCCACTCGCCCTCGGTGGAGGCCATGCTCACCTCGATGGGCTCGGGCGCGACCTCGAACTCCTACCAGGACTACGAGGAGGCGGGCTGCCTCATGGTGGTCGGGGCGGACGCCTCCGCCAACCACCCGGTGATCGCGATCCGCTTCCGCCGCGCGGTGGCGCAGGGGGCGCGCCTCGTCGTGGTCAACCCCAAGCGCGTGGAGCTCTGCGACCAGGCCGACCTCTGGATCCGCCAGAAGCCGGGCACCGACGTGGCCCTCTTCAACGCGATGGCGCGGGTGATCCTGGACGAGGGCCTCGCCGACCTCGACTTCGTCCGCGCGCGCACCGAGGGTTTCGACGCGTGGGTGGCCTCGCTCGAGCCCTACACACTGGAGTACGCCGAGGATGTCACGGGCGTGGCCCGTGAGGACATCGCCCAGGCCGCCCGCTGGTACGCGCGGCCGCCCTTCGCGGGCTCGTGCCTGATCTGGGGCATGGGCATCACCCAGCACATCAACGGCACCGCCAATGCCCACGCGGTGCTCAACCTCTCGCTGGCCGCCGGGCAGATGGGCTTCCCGGGCTCCGGTATCTCCCCGCTCCGCGGCCAGAACAACGTGCAGGGCACCGGCGACGCGGGCTGCATCCCGACCAACCTTCCCGGCTACGCGGGCTACGGCTCGGGTGACCTCGACCGCTTCGAGCGGGCCTGGGGCGTTCGGCCGCCGGCCGATCAGGGCCTGGTCGTGACCGAGATGGTGGAGGGCTGCCTGGATGGGCGGGTGCGGGCGATGTACGTGGTGGGCGAGAATCCGCTGCTCTCGGAGCCCGACCTCCACCACGCGGAGAAGGCCATCCAGCAGCTCGACTTCCTCGTGGTGCAGGACCTCTTCATGCACGAGACCGCCGAGCACGCCCACGTGTTCCTGCCCGCCGCCGCCTTCGCCGAGAAGGACGGGACGTTCACCAACTCCGAGCGGCGCGTGCAGCGGATCCGCCAGGCCATCGAGCCGCCAGGCCAGGCGCGGCCCGACTGGTGGATCGCCTGCGAGCTGGCCAAGCGGACCGCGCGCCGCCTCGGGATCACCGTGAGCGGCTTCGACTACCGGCACCCCTCCGAGATCTTCGACGAGATGGCGAGCCTCTGGCCGAGCGTGCGCGGCATGACCTACGCGCGGCTCGAAGGCGGGGGGCTGCAGTGGCCCTGCCCGAGCCCCGAGCACCCCGGCACGCGCTACCTCTACGGCGAGTCGTTCCCGCGGGGCAAGGGGCGCTTCGTGCCGGTGGCCCAGACCGCCACCGCGGCGGAGCTGCCGGATCCGGACTACCCGTTCCTGCTCAACACCGGCCGGCTCCTCTACCACTGGCACGGCGGCACCATGACCCGCCGGGTCCAGGGCCTGCTCGAGCTGGCCCCGCGGCTCGAGGTCGCGCTGCACCCGAGCGACGCGCGCCGTCTGGGCGTGGGGGACGGGGCGGCCCTGCGCGTGATCTCGCGGCGAGGCGAGCTGACCGCCTACGCCCAGCTGACGGAGGCGGTGCGGCCGGGCGCGGTCTTCGTCCCCTTCGTGAAGCTCGCCGATTCGGCGGCCAACTTCCTCACCAACGCCGCCTTCGACCCCTCCGCCAAGATCCCCGAATACAAGGTCTGTGCGGTCCGCATCGAGCGGATCTGATAGACTCCCGGCCCGGGCCGCGCCGCTCAGGCGGGCGCGGCGGCTTCGCTCAGGAACGCATCCAGCACGGTCGCGAAAGGCAGTGGCGCATCGAGCACCAGATGATGATACGTGCCCGCAATCTCCACCAGTCTGGCCTGTCGCAGACGCGCGAGCATGTCCGCCGCCATCTCGCGGGGCAGGATCGGCGAGTGCTCGCCGCGCACCAGCAGGGTCGGCGCGGTGATGCGCTCGAGCAGGCTCCAGCCGTCGGTGGGACGGCGCCGGCCATTGCAGGCCGGGTCGAAGCGATAGAGGAAGCGGCCGTCGCGCTCGGCGATCCCCTGGCGGGCCAGGTGCTCCAGGAGGCGCGGATCGGCAACCGTCTCGCGCGGCAGCAGGCGGAAGCTCCTGAGCGCGGACTCGAGGGTCTCGTGGCGCATCGGTCCACGGTCGCCGCGCCGGTGCATGGTCTGGAGGCGCTCGGCCGGGATAGACGGGCGGCTGTCCACGACGACGAGCCGCTCGGTCCGATCGGGATGCCAGGCGGCGAAGCCCATCGCGTTGTGGCCGCCCATCGAGTGGCCGATCACGGTCATCCGCGGCCAGCCCATGGCGTCGGCCACGCCGACCAGATCACCCGCGAAGTCCTCGGTCGCGTAGGCGGGCTCGGGCGCCCACTCGCTGGCCCCGTGACCGCGCTGGTCGAGCGAGAGCACGTGGAAGCGGTCGGCGAAGGTGGACACGACGCCGTCGAACCAGTGGGCGTGCGCCGAGCCACCGTGCAGGAAGCAGAGCGCGGGGCGGCCGGGCTCGCCCCACTCCAGCGCGTTCAGGATCAGCCCGCCCACCTTGAGGGCTCGGGGCCGGGCGGTCTCGCAGGCGAAAGAGATGGGATCGGTCATGCGCCGCATTGTACCGACGCGCTCGCGATTGTGACCATTTCGCGTTGTCACCTGGCGGACTTTGTCAGCGGGTGGACGCGAGCCTGGACGGGCCGGACCGAGGGGGGACCACGTTTTCAGTCACTTGCCGGGACGGGGAGAGTGGCAAGCGGGTTGCTGGTAACTCGCGTGCGCATTCACTATTCACCAGGTCGCACGAACCCCTCACCGGAATAATCCGAGACCGAACAATGAGCCATAGCGCCTCTCCCCGCTCGCTTTCGTGGACCTCGCTCGTGGCCCTCACGCTGCTGGCGGCTTCCGTCGAGGCCATGATCTTGTTCCCGTCGACGTTCTTCCGGTCGACGAGCCTGGCCACCGCGCTCACGTGGGATGCGAGCCAGCACGAGTATCCGTCCCCGGAGACGTCGGCCAGCTTGACGCCCGCGGCGCCCGAGACGGTGATACCCGTGTCCGTGCCGCCGGCGCCCGCGCCCGCGGCGCCTGCTCCCGCCGCGCCGGTCGTCCGTCGCGGCGATGCGCGCGCGATCGCCGGCCGTGTGCTCGATGCCGCCACCGGCGCTCCGCTGCGCGGGGTGTCGATCTGGTCGGGACCGACCGAGTTCGTGACGAACGCCGAGGGACGCTTCACCACCGGGCCGGTAGAGCCGGGCGCCACGGTCTGGGTGAAGGCGCCGGGGTACGAGCGCCGGAAGCTCACCGGCGGCGAAGCCACGGACGTCACCATCAAGCTCGCGCCGCATCCGATCCGGGCCGCCTACCTCACCTACTACGGCGTCGCCGACCGCACCATCCGCCAGCGCGTGCTCGATCTGGTGGAGCGCACCGAGCTCAACGCGGTCGTCATCGACATCAAGGGCGATCGCGGACTGATTCCCTATCGCACCTCGGTCCAGGTCGCGCTCGACTCGGGCGCGCAGGGGCCGGTCATCATCAAGGACTTCGACGAGCAGCTCGCGGCCTGGAAGGCGCAGGGCATCTACACCATCGCCCGGATCGTGGCCTTCAAGGACAACGTGCGCGCCATGAGCCGGCCCGACCTGGCCGTCATCGACACCCGCACCGGCAAGCCGTGGATCGATCGCGAGAACCTGGCGTGGCTGGATCCGTTCCGCGAGGAGAACTGGGACTACATCATCGCGGTGGCCAAGGAAGCGGCCCTCAAGGGCTTCGACGAGATCCAGTTCGACTACGTGCGCTTCCCCACCGACGGCAAGCTGTCCGCCGCGCGCTACTCCCAGCCGAACTCCTCGGCCACCCGGCTGCCCGCCATCGCGGGCTTCCTGGCCAAGGCCCGGCGCGAGCTGGGGCCGACCGGGGCGTTCCTGGGCGCCGACATCTTCGGCTACACCGCCTTCAACGTGAACGACACCGACATCGGGCAGCGCATCGAGGAGATCTCGGTGAGCCTCGACTACATCTGCCCCATGGTGTACCCGTCGGGCTATCACCTGGGCATCCCGGGCGTCCGGAACCCGATGGTGAACCCCTACGAGATCGTCAAGGAGAGCGTCCGGCTGACCCGCCAGCGCTCCCAGAACCCGGGCGCACAGGTGCGGCCGTGGCTGCAGGACTTCAAGGACTACGCGTTCGACAAGCGGATCTTCGGCCCCGGCGAGGTGCGCGCGCAGATCCGCGGCAGCGACGACGGCGGCGGCTCCGGCTGGATGCTGTGGAACCCGAAGAACGACTACACGGGCGCCGCGCTCCGTCCCAAGACCTCCGCCATCTCCAAGTCCCAGTAGCCATGCGCGCCGCGGTCTCGGCGGTCCTGCTCGGCATCACCCTGGGTGTCGCCGTCCTGGCGGGCGCCCAGGCCCCCACGCGGGAGCCCAACGAGCTCGGCCGCGTGATGATCCTCGAGTACCACAAGATCGACGTCCCGGAGGCCCGCTGGACGCGCACGCCGGAGAACTTCCGGCGTGACCTGCAGCGCCTCTGGGAGCGCGGCTACCGCCTGGTGGCGCTCAACGACTACATCGACGGCAAGATCGCCCTGCCCGCGGGAACCTCGCCGGTCATCCTGACCCTCGACGACTCCTCGCCGGGCCAGTTCCGCTATATCCAGCGCGGCGGCGACTGGGTCATCGATCCCGAGTGCGGGATCGGCATCCTCGAGGCCTTCGCGCGCGAGCATCCGGGCTTCGGCCGCGCGGCCACGTTCTACGTGCTCCCGGGCGCCAACCCGCCCAACCGGCTCTTCAACCAGCCCGACCTGACCACCCGCAAGCTGCAGTACCTGGTCAGCCAGGGCTACGAGATCGGCAATCACTCGCTCTGGCACGCGGAGCTGGGGCGCTACTCCGAGGCCGTGGTGCGCGAGCAGCTCGCGGGCGCGCAGGAGTGGGTGCAGCGCCACGTGCCCGGCTATCGCTTCCGCACCCTCGCCCTGCCGCTGGGCAGCTATCCCAAGGAGCTCGCGTGGGCGCTATCCGGCGAGGCCAAGGGCATGACGTACAAGCACGACGCCATCCTGATGGTGGCGGGCGGCGCGGCTCCGTCCCCGCACGCGCGGAACTTCGACCTCAATCGCCTGCCCCGCATCCAGGCGGTGGGGCCCGACCTCGACTACTGGATCACCTACTTCGACCGGAATCCCGGCGAGCGCTACGTGAGCGACGGGGACGCCGCGACCGTGACGGTCGCGAGCGGCAATACCGGCAAGCTGGGCACGATCCGCGCCGTCCGCGTGATCGAGCGGCGGTAGGGTACCTGCCCCGACGCTACTTGTAGAGCAGGTAGGGCGCGCGGCGCTGCAGGAACGCGTCGCGCGCGGTGTCCGCCCAGCCGAGGATGCGCGCGAACGGATCGCCCCGCAGCATGGACCACATCGTGGACCGATTGACCAGCAGGTTCTGGATCGCCGCCGGCCGGAAATTCCCCGGATAACGCTCCATCAGCTCGCGGCCCAGGGCGAGCCCCACCGGCACCGCGCGGAAGGCGTCCCGGTCCATCACCTCGAGCCGCACCCCCCCGACCTGCCGTCCCGCGTGCACGCTCGACGTGGGCGTGAAGAACACCGGGTGGAACTGCACCCCGGCCAGTCCGCGCGCGTTCATGGCGTCGGCCAGCACCTGGGGATCCGCGATCCAGGGGGCGCCGATCACCTCGAACGGCATGTCGGTGCCGCGCCCGACCGAGAGGTTGGTCGCCTCCAGCAGGCCCACGCCCGAGTAGAGCAGCGCCTGCATCGGGCTCCGGATATTGGGTGACGGGTTCACCCACGTGAGGCCGGTCTCGTCGAACCACTGCGTGCGCTGCCAGTTCTCGAGCGGGATCACCGTGAGCTTGACCGGGAGCTTCCGCTCCCCCACCACCATCTGGGCGAACTCCCCCATGGTCATGCCGGTGCGCACCGGGATGGTGTGGGGCGCGGTGAACGAGCGCATGTCGGGGTCCATCACCGGGCCTTCGACCACGCTACCCGTGATCGGGTTCGGCCGATCGAGCACCATGACCTGGATCCCGCGCCGCCCGCCCTCTTCCAGCGCGTACACCAGCGTGGTGAGGTAGGTGTAGTAGCGCACGCCGACGTCCTGGATGTCGAAGACCAGCGTGTCGATCCCGCTGAGCTGCTCGGGCGACGGACGGCGCCCCGGGCCGTAGAGGCTCCAGATGGCCAGTCCGGTGGCCGCGTCGCGGCTGTGCGGCACGTTGGCGTCCACGAGGCCGGTGATCCCGTGCTCCGGGGAGAAGAGCGCCTTCAGCTTCACCTGCGGCGCCGCGGCGAGCAGGTCCACCCCGCGCCGTCCCTGGGAGTCGATGCCGGTCTGGTTGGTGATGAGGCCCACGGTGCGGCCGGCCAGCAGGGCGAAATCGTCGGCCACCAGGCGGTCGAGCCCGGTCAGCGTGGAGCCCTCGGGCAGGAGCGCCGCGCTGTCCGCCGCCGGGCTCGCGCCCTCGGCCCGGCTCGCCGCCGCCGCGACCGTCGGCTCGTCCCGGGGCGCGAAGCGCGTACCGACCGCGGCGCTGACCCGCCGGCGCAGCTCGGCCACGTCGCCCTTGCCGTAGGGATGGACGCGATTGGTGAGCAGGATCATGTACACGCCTGTCGCCGGATCGATCCAGATCGCGGTGCCGGTGAACCCGGTGTGGCCGACCGACGTCGACGGGAAGTACGCGCCGAGCGTACGCGAGTAGGGTGAGGCGATGTCCCAGCCGAGGCCGCGCGTGGACTCGCCGATCACGTGCGGCGCGAACATGGCCTTGACCGTGGCCTCCTTCAGGTAGCGCCGGCCCCCGAGCTGGCCGCCGGCCAGCAGCATGCGGCAGAACCGGCTCAGATCGCTCGCGGTCGAGAAGAGGCCGGCGTGCCCCGCGATGCCGCGTAGCAGGCGCGCGTTGCCGTCGTGGACCACGCCGCGGAGCGGGCCCTGGTTGTTCACCGCCTCGGTGGGCGCGATGCGCTTGCGCCACGCGGCGGGCGGGTCGAAGGCCGTATCGCGCATGCCGAGCGGGGCATAGAACTGCTTCCGCGCGAAGGTGTCGAGCGGCTCGCCGCTCACGCGCCGGACCAGCTCGCCGAGGAGGATGAAGCCGGTGTCGCTGTAGAGGAACGTGTTGCCCGGCGGGACCGCGAGCCCGGCCCGGGCCTGGATGCGCCCGGCCTCCGGGAAGCCCTTGGTCATGGCTTCGCGCGAGGGCAGATCGTTCATCCCGGCGGAGTGCGTGAGCAGGCGCATCACGGTCACGTCCTGGAACGCGGCGGTGTCGAACTCCTTCAGGTATCGACCGAGCGGCGCGTTCAGATCGATCTTGCCCAGCTCCCAGAGTCGCAGGACCGAGGGCGCGGTGGCGATCACCTTCGTGAGTGACGCGATGTCGAAGATCGTGTCCGCGGTCATCAGCTCGGGATGCGGCACCGTGGCGCGCCAGCCCAGGACCTTGCGGTGGAGGATCTGATCGCCCTGGCCGACGACGAAGACCGCGCCCGGGATCTCCGACGAGGCCACCGCGTCCCGTATCGCCTCGTCCACCGCGACCTGCCAGGTCACCGGCTGGGCCGGGACCGGCGCAGGCCTCGCCGCGACCACCATCACGGGAAGGAGAAGCACGGGGAGCCAGAGCCCGGCCGAGCGAAACCGCATGGCCCTATGATACGGGCTCGCGTATACGCGCCCCGCGAAAATCGCGGCGCCCCGGCCCGTGCTACGATTCGCCCGTGGCGCAGCGCGTGTTCGTGACCGGCGGGACCGGCTTCGTCGGCAAGGCGGTCGTCCGCGCACTTCTTGCGCAGGGTTTTCTCGTCCGCTGCCTCGTCCGGCCGGGCTCCGAGGCGGACCTCAAGGGCTTCGAATCCATCGACCGCGTGCCCGGCGACGTGCTGCAACCCGATGGGCTCGTCGCGAGCGTGGAGGGCTGCAGCGCGCTCGTGCATCTGGTCGGCATCATCCGAGAGCAGCGCGGGCGCGGCGTCACCTTCGATCGTCTGCACGTCCAGGCCACCCGGAACATGCTCGCCCTCGCGCGCGCCGCCGGCATCAAGCGCTTTGCCCAGATGAGCGCGCTGGGCACCCGGCCCGGCGCCCGCGCGCGGTATCACCAGACGAAGTGGGCGGCGGAGGAAGCCGTGCGCGCGAGCGACCTGGAGTGGACCATCTTCCGGCCGTCCATCATCTTCGGGCGCGGCGACGCCTTCATGTCCGTGCTGGGACGCGCGGTCAAGCGGCTCCCCGTGATGCCGGTGCTCGGCGACGGGCGCTATCGGCTCCAGCCGGTCGCGGTGGAGCAGGTCGCGGAGGGCTTCGGCCGCGCGCTGCGCACGACCGAGAGTGTGCGGCAGACGTACGAGGTGGCCGGCCCCACTCCGTACCCCTTCGTGGACCTGCTCGACGCGATCGGCCGCGCGGTCGGGCGCGCCCGCGTGCGCAAGCTGCACGTGCCCCTGGCCCCCGTGCGTGGACTGACCCGCGCGCTCGACTGGCTGCCGTTCTATCCGCTGTCGACCGATCAGCTCATCATGCTGGAAGAGGAGAGCGTGACCGATCCCTCGCGGTTCTTCACCGAGCTGGGCCTGCGGCCCGAGCCGCTCGCCACCGGCCTCACGCGCATGTTCGCGACGCCATGAGCGAGTGGCCGGTGCACGGCGCCTTCCCCCATCAGCACGGCGACGCGCGCGGGCTGATGGAGCGCATCCAGGCCCAGCTCCGCGAGCGCATCGAGGAAGCCGTGGAGATGGCCGCGCTCAAGCTCATGGTGGACCTGCGCGCGGCCACCGGACGCCCCGCGCCCGAGACCACCAGCACCGCCGATCGCGCCGAGTTCGAGGCCTGCTCGCGGGCCCTGCTCGCCTGGCTGCGCGATGCCTACGTGGCCGAGCTGCGCGCGGACCTGCGTCCCGCCTTCGACGAGGCCGAGGCCGCCGCGGGCGACGAGCCCGCGCGCCTGCTCACCGGCCAGGTGTGGCTGGCCCGCCGCCTCCCCGATTACTGGCAGCGCTTCGAGCGCTACCGGGGGCAGTACGCCGCGCAGCGGCTGGCCGACCCGAGCGGACCCGGGTGGCTCAAGCGGCTATTCGGTTGATCCGCGTCGGCGCCTCCGCGCCCTCCTTGCGGAGCGCGGCCACCGCCCAGAGGTCCTCGCACTCCTCGAGGGTCCGCGTCCACTCGTCGTAGCCATCCAGCAGCGCCGCGCGCAGTGCGGTCAGCCGATCCTCACAGCGCTCGAGGGGAGCCCTCAGATCGGACTTGAGGCCGGCGGCGGTCTCTTCCCCTGCGCGCACGGCGATCCGGTCAAGCAAGCGGTTCAACTCGTCCTGCAGCAGCCTCTCCAGTGCCTTCATCTCAGCACCTCCTGTGGGACCTATATACTAAACAGGCGAGGAGTATATCTGTCAAGTCACCACCGAGGTTTCCGCTTGACGGCGTGAAACAGGTGCCATAGGGTTGCAACACATGTTGCATGGCTGGCTACTCCTGTTGCTGAGCCTCCCGCCTCGCCCCTCGAGCCTGCGCGTCCGCGCCTGGCGGAGGCTTCGGGGGCTCGGCGCGGTACCGCTCAGGAGCTCCGCTTACCTGCTGCCCGACTCGCCCGATCGCTACGAGCAGTTCCAGTGGCTCGCCCAGGAGATCCAGCGCGATGGGGGCGAGGCCACGTTGCTCCGCGTGGACCGGATCGAGAACATGCAGCAGCCGGACGTGGTGCGCCTGTTCCACGAGGCTCGCAACCAAGACTACGCGGCCCTCGCGGAGCGCTACCGCAAGCTGCTCAAGGGCCGTCGGCCGCGGCTCGCGGAGGAGTTGGCCCGGCTCGCCCGCGAGACGAGCCGGATCGCCGAGATCGACTTCTTCGAAGCGCCCGGGCGGCGGGAAGTCGAGCGCGCGCGCGAGGCCGTCGAGGAGCGCACGGCCTCGGGGCGGGTGCGCCAGGCGGGCGCGGCTCCGCCCCTGGATCTCACCGCGCTCAAGGGGCGGCGCTGGGTCACGCGTCCGCGCCCCCACGTGGACCGCATCGCCTCGGCGTGGCTCATCAAGCGCTTCGTGGACCCGGAGGCCGAGTTCGTCTTCGCGGCGCCCGACCAGATTCCCGGCGACGCGATCCCCTTCGACATGGCCGGCGTAGACTTCGGCCATCAGGGTGAGGACTGCACGTTCGAGACCCTCCTGCGCCGCACCGGCCTCCGCGACCGCAAGCTCGCCGTCCTGGCCGAGATCGTCCACGAGGCCGACATCAAGGACCAGAAGTTCGCGCGCGAGGAAGCCCGCGGGATCGATCTCGTGCTGCGCGCGCTGCTGAGCGCCATCAAGGACGACCGCGAGGCGCTCGCGCAAGGGATGACCCTGTTCGATGGTCTCTACGCCACGGTCGGCGAGCGGGCATGAGCGAGCCGCGGACGACCTGGGGTCTCGTTCGCTACTTCCTCTACCTGGGCAGCCTCGGCTTTGGCGGGCCGGTGGCGCTCATCGGCTACATGCAGCGCGACCTGGTCGAGCGCCGGGCGTGGTTCACCAGAGCAGGACTACTTCAAGGGGCTGACGCTCTCGCAGCTCGCGCCCGGGCCCCTCGCCGCCCAGCTCGCCATGTGCCTCGGCTACGTCCACGGCGGGGTCGCGGGGGCCACCCTGATCGGGCTCGCCTTCATCCTTCCCTCGTTCCTGATGACGCTGGCGCTGGGCGCGGTCTATGTCGCTTACGGCGGCCTCGGGTGGATGCAGGCGGCCTTCTACGGCGTGGGCGCGGGCGTCATCGGCATCATCGTGCGCTCGGCCTGGAAGCTCATGCGCCTGTCGCTGGCGGCCGACCGGCTGCTGTGGGCGATCGCCGGCGCGATGGCGCTCGTCACCGCGTGGACCGAGACCGAGATCGGCAGCCTGTTCATCCTGTGCGGCGTCGTGGTGCTGCTGGTGCAGGCGCCGCCCCGCCGCCTGCTGGCCTGGGCCGGCTCGAGCAAGACCCTGCCCGCGCTGGGCTGGCCCCTGCTCCTGATGACCGGCCTGACCGCCACCGCGACGCCGGGCGTGCTGGCCCAGATCCTCTGGTTCTTCACGAAGGCGGGCGCCTTCGTGTTCGGCAGCGGCCTGGCGATCGTGCCCTTCCTCTACGGCGGCGTCGTGCAGGAGTACCGGTGGCTCACCGACAAGCAGTTCCTCGACGCGGTCGCGGTGGCCATGCTGACGCCGGGGCCGGTGGTGATCACGGTGGCCTTCATCGGCTATCTCGTCGCCGGCCTGGCGGGCGGCACCGCGGCCGCGATCGGCGTCTTCCTGCCCACCTACCTCTTCGTCGTGATTCCGTACCGCTGGTTCGACCGCTTCGGCGAGAACCCGCAGGTGAAGGCCTTCGTCAACGGCGTCACCGCCGCGGCGGCGGGGGCCATCGCGGGCGCCTGCGTCGTCCTCGGCCGCCGCGCCATCTTCGACCTGCCCACCGCCCTGATCGGGCTGGCCGCGTTCGGCCTGCTCTGGCGCCTGAAGGTGCCCGAGCCGATCCTGATCGCGGCGGCGGGCGTAACCGGCCTGATCATCTTCTGGATACGGGGAGCCCTATGAGCGCATCACGGTCCATTCTCTTCGTCTGCCTGCACGGCGCGGCCAAGAGCGTTCTCGCCGCCGCTGATTTCAAGAGGCTGGCCGCCGAGCGCGGCCTCGCCATCACCGCCGACTCGGCCGGCACCGAGCCGGATCCGGCGATCGCCCCCGGCGTGGTCGCCGCGCTGCGGGCGGAGGGCGTCGAGCTCGGCCAGACCGCGGCCGCGACGGGTCACCGCGGCCGACACCGCGCGTGCCGACCGCGTCGTCACGTTCGGCTGCGAGCTCGGCGAGGCGATGCCGGCCGCCGTGCCGGTGGAGCGCTGGGACGACGTGCCCGCGGTGAGCGAGAACCTGCCGCTCGCCCGCGCCGCGATCCGCCGCCATCTCGACCGCCTGCTCGACGAGTGCGCGGCCCGGGGAGGCGGGCGATGAAGTGGGTGACGCGCCGCAAGGCCCGGGTGGACCGTATCGCCTGCCCCTGGCTCATCCAGCGGTTCATCGACCCGCAGGCCGAGTTCCTGTTCGTGGCGGAGGACCAGGTCATGGAGACCGCCCGGCGGGAAGGCGCCCTGCCCTTCGACGTCCCCGACGTCGAGCTCGGTCACCACGGAGAGCGCTGCTCCTTCGACGCGTTCCTCGACAAGTACCGGTTGACCGATCCGGCCCTGCTCGCCCTCGGCGAGATCGTGCGCGGCGCCGATACCGAGGCCCGGCACATCGCCCGCGAGGCCTGGGGCTCTACGCGGTGGCGAGCGGCTTCCGGGCGATCACCCGCGACGACGTCGAGAACATGGCGCTCCAGTTCCCGGTCTACGACGCGCTCTACGCGTACTGCCGGGCCGATCGCGCGTGAGCCGCGACGGGCGCCTCGTCTTCGTCGCCAAGGCGACGCGCACGTTCTGCTACGGGTTCCTCGGCGTCCTCTTCCCCGTCTACCTGGTCGAGCGCGGCTTCGACGCGCGGCAGGTCGGAGTGGCGGTGACGCTGACGCTGCTCGCCAGCGCGGCCATGACCTTCGCGATTCGCCGTCCCGCGGAGCGCTACGGGACCCGGGCCGCGCTGGTCGCCCAGGCCGGCCTCATCGTCGTCTCCGCCGTGGTCTTCCTCGCCACCGAGCAGCCCTGGCTGATCGTGGCCGCCGCGATGGTGGGCAACCTGGCGGTCGGCACCGGCGAGACCGGCCCTTTCCTCACGCTCGAGCAGGTCGCGGTGACCCGCGCCACGCCGCGCGCGCGCTTGACCACTGCGCTCAGCTTCTACAATCTCGCCGGCTACGCCGCCTCGGCCCTGGGCGCCGCGGTGGTTGGATACGTGGGCGCCTCCCCTCGCCTGCTCTTCTCCGTCTTCCTCCTCGGCGGGCTCGTCCAAATGGGCGCCTATGCGCTGATGCGGCCCGACCCGGGCCGGGCCGCCGTCCCACGTCACGCCGCCTCGGCGCCGTCGCGCCCGCTGATCCACCGCCTGGCCGCGCTCTTCGCGCTGGACTCGCTGGCGGGCGGCTTCGTCCTGCAGAGCCTGATCGCCTACTGGCTCTACACGCGCTTCGAGATGGGCCTGACCGCGCTGGGCTGGACCTTCTTCGGCGCCCAGGCGCTCTCGGGCCTCTCCCTGCTTCTCGCCGCGCGGCTCGCTCCGCGCCTGGGCCTCGTCAACACGATGGTCTTCTCGCACCTGATCTCGAACGTGCTGCTGATCGGCATCGCGCTGGCCCCGTCCGCCGCGCTGGCGGTGAGCCTGCTGCTGGCCCGCCACCTGCTCTCCCAGATGGACGTGCCCACGCGGCAGACCTTTCTGATGCTGGCGGTGCAGGATCACGAGCGCGAGGGTGCGGCCAGCCTCACCAACGTGAGCCGGACGCTGGCCCAGTCGATCAGTCCCGCGCTCAGCGGCTGGGTGATCGCGACCGGCTCGCTCGCCGCGCCGTTCTTCCTCGGGGGCGGGCTGAAGATCGTGTACGACCTGATGCTCTACGCGACCATCCGCCACGTCGAGACGCGATGAGCGTCTAGCGCTGCAGCACCCGCCGCATGCCCAGGTCCACCAGTCCCGGCGCGATGACGCTCATCGCGGCCAGGATGCGGATCGGCCAGTAGGGATAGACTTCCGGGCGCGGGCGGCGGACGCAGCGGAGGATCGACCGCGCCACCCGCTCGGCCGTCTGCACCGGGCCCATGGGGCGCCACGGCATCTTCTGGACCTCGACCTCGTGGAACTCGGTCTCGCTGGTGCGGATCGGGTACACGAGCGTCACCGCGATCCCCGTCCCGGTCAGCTCCACGCGGAGCGCCTCGCTGAGCGCGCCGAGCGCGAACTTGGTCGCGCTGTAGGCCGCGCGATAGGGCACCGCGCGGCGCCCGACGACGGACGAGACGTTGATGATGTGGCCGCTTCCCTGCCGCCGCATGAGGGGCAGCGCGGCCTGCGTGGCGCCGAGCACCGCCACCACGTTCAGCTCCATCAGCTCGCGTAGCTCCTCGGCGGTGGTCTGCTCGAGCGTGGCCACGAAGCCCCGCCCCGCGCCGTTGACGAGCACGTCGAGCCGTCCCCAGCGCGCGGCGACCTGGTCCACCATCCCGCGCACCGCGAGGGCATCGGTCACGTCCACCGCGTGCGCGGTGACCTCGCCCCCCCGCGCGGTCAGCTCGGCCGCGAGCTGCTCCAGGCGGTCCTTCCGCCGCGCGCAGAGCGCGACACGGAGCCCGGCGCCCGCGAAGGCGCGCGCGGTCGCCGCCCCGATCCCCGATGATGCCCCCGTGACGAGCGCGACGCGCCCGCGGGGGTCACCCACGGGGGGCGCGACCCAGCATGCAGGAGATCTGGTAGCGGTGGCGCGCCACCCACGCGTAGACGGTCGGCGCGAGCAGCTCCACGCCGGGGAGGCGGAAGGCCTGGGCCAGCCACCGCCAGCCGCGGAGCCGCCGCAGGATCTCCGGGATCGCCGCGTCACCCGCGAGCACACGGCCGTCCGGCAGGATGAGCTGCATGGCCTGCAGGCACGTGCTCTCGCCCATCCACGGGTAACGGGCCCGCCGCTCGGCCGCCTGGCAGGGCAGGAACTCGAAGTGCCCCGCCACCGCCCGCCGCGACAGCCACGCCACCCCGCCGCGGCAGAGGCCGCAGGTCCCGTCGTAGATCAGGACGGCCCGCGCCCGGGCCGCGGGCGCCTGGGCTTCCTCGAGCTTGGAGGTCATGGGTCGCTATTGTACGCCCGACTGGTATTAGCGATAGGCGCAGGGCGGCACGGCGGTCTTGAAGGGTCCCTGCGTGAGGTGCTCGCCGTGGGGGAAGAGGCGGAGCTGCTCGGCAGGCTGGGCGGCCCGCACCCGACGACCCCGCAGGGTGAGGAAGAAGCCCGCGCGCTCCGCGTCCACGCCGAGGCGGCGGAGATCTTGCGCATCGCGCGGCAGGGTGCGCCGGCGCTCGGTGACGAGCCGGCGCGCCGCGATGGGCCCGATGCCGGGCACGCGCAGCAGCAGCTCGTAGGGCGCGCGCTCCAGCGCCACCGGGAAGCGCTCGACGTGCGCCATCGCCCACGCGGTCTTCGGATCGTGGTCCAGGGTGAGGTTGCCATCACCGCCGAACACCAGCTCCTCCGTCCGGAAGCCGTACTGTCGGAGCAGGTGCTCGGCCTGGTAGAGCCGCCATTCGCGCGCGGCCGGCGTGGGCGGGAGCCCTTCCATCGGCGTGCCGGCCACCGGCTGGAAGGCGCTGAAGTGGGCGTGGTGGAGGAGGCCCCGCCGCTCGAGACCGCCCACCACGCTCAGGATCTCGCGGTCCTGCTCGCCCTGGGCGCCCACCACGAACTGCGTCGTGGTCCCCGCGGCCGCGATGCCCGCGCGGCCTTCGAGGCGCGCTTCGCGCGAGAGGCGGCCGGCCAGCATCAGGTTCGGCAGGAGGTCGCCCGAGTAGTCCTTCTCGCGCGCCAGCCCGCGGACGACCGCGTCGTTCGGCCCTTCCAGGTTCACCGAGACGCGCGTGGCCAGCCGGGTGGCCTGCACCACCTGCTCCTGCTCGGCGCCCGGCAGGAGCTTGATGTGGACGTAGCCGGCGAACCCTTCGCGCTTCCTCAGGATCTCGATCGCGGCCAGCATGCGGTCCACCGCGCGCGGCGCACGGCCCGGCACGCCCGAGGTCAGGAAGAGGCCCTGCGCGACCCCCGCGCGATGCGATTCCATGAACGTGCGCGCGACCTCCTCCGGCGACAGCGCGGTTCGCTTCACGCGCCCGCCGCAGAAGGTCGGGCAGTACCCGCAGGAGAGCGAGCAGGCGTTGGTCTGCATCACCCGCATCAGCGTCGTGGAGCCGCCGCCCGGAAGCCGTACCGGGCGAATCCCGACCGGCCCCTCGTTCAGGCGCGGACGACCGGGCAGCCCCGTCTCCTTGTCGTCCGAGGCCGCCTCCGCCAGGATCGCCAGCCGCTGCCTCCGGTCCATGGCAGGAATACTAAACACACGACGAGTGTCAATGCAAGTACGATAGAATCCCCCCGTGGCGCGATCGACCCGGCTGACGGCGGTTCTCGGCGTGGCCCTGACCGCCTGCGTGCGGGTGCCCGGACAGGAGGTGCCCGACGTCCGGACGCCGCTCGTGGTTGTCAACGAGATGCTGAGGCTGGCCGAGGTAACTTCAAGCGACGTGGTCTATGACCTGGGGTCGGGCGACGGCCGGATCCTGATCGCGGCAGCCCGGGATCGAGGGGCGCGGGGAGTCGGTCTCGAGATCGATCCCGCGCTGGTCGCCCAGAGCACGGAGCGCGCACAGCGGCTGGGGCTGGCCGACAAGCTGACCTTCCGCCAGCAGGATCTCGTCGAGGCCGATCTCAGACCGGCCACCGTCGTGACCCTCTACCTGTCCCCCGACCTCAATCGCCGGCTACGGCCGAAGCTGCTGGAGGAGCTCCGGCCCGGTGCCCGGATCGTGTCGCACAGCTTCGACATGGGGGACTGGGCGCCGACGCGCACGCTGCAGGTGTCGAGCAATGAGGGGAGCCACACCTTGTATCTGTGGGTGGTGCCGGGGAGGTAAACCCTCGCCCCTCACCCTGCCCTCTCCCCAGAGGGGAGAGGGGGATGAGGAGGGACAGCCCTTCGGGTTTCAGGCTTCAGATACCGGTGACGGCCTTGATCGCGTCGCGGGTGACCGAGACGAGCCGGTCCACCTCGTCCTCGCTGATCACCAGCGGCGGGGAGAAGAAGATGTGCTCGACCCGGGCGCGCGTCATGACGCCGCGCTTGGTCATCTCGGCCAGCACGCGCGGACCGACCTTCTTGTCCGCGCCGAACGACGCCTTGGTCCCCCTGTCCTCCACCAGCTCGATCGCGGCCAGCAGCCCCTTGCCGCCCCGGATGTCGCCCACGTGCTTGTGGTCGCCGAAGGCCGCGTGCAGCCCCTTGTGCAGGCGCTTGCCCATGGCCGCGGCGCGCTCCCACAGCCGCTCGCGCTCCATGATCTCGATGTTCTTGAGCCCCACCGCGCAGCAGGTGGGGTGCCCCGAGTAGGTGTAGGCGTGCATCCAGCGGTCTTCCGGCTTCACCTCGTCCATGGCCTGCTTGATGGCCTTCGAGACCATGATGCCGCCCAGCGGGAGATAGCCCGAGGACACGCCCTTGGCGAACGACATGATGTCGGGCAGCACGTTCCAGTGCTCGAGCGCGAACCACTTGCCGGTGCGGCAGAAGCCGGTGATGACCTCGTCGGCGATGAAGAGCACCTTGTGCCGGTCGCAGACCTGGCGCACCAGCGGGAAGTAGTCGTCGGTGGGATAGAGCACGCCGCCGCCGCCGTGGATGGGCTCGGCGATGAAGGCGGCCACCGTGTCCGGCCCCTCGCGCAGGATGGCCTCCTCGAGCAGCCGCGCGGCGGTCTGCCCCGCGGTCTCGCCCGGCTTGGCGCCCTCCTGGCGATACGGATAACAGGTCGGGATGTGCACGAAACCCGGCACGCGCGGCTCGAACATCTTCCAGTAGGGCGACATGCCGGTGGCGCTCATCGCCTGCAGCGTCACGCCGTGGTAGGAAAACGAGCGCGCGATGATCTTGACCTTGTCGGGCTTGCCCTTGGTCTTCCAGTAGAAGCGCGCGGTCTTGAACGCGGACTCGTTCGACTCGGCGCCGCCCGAGGTGAAGAACACCCCCTGCATGTTCGGATACGCGATCGTGATCAGCTTGGAGGCGAGCTGGATGGCCGGGATGTTGGTCGAGCCCGTGTACGCGGAGAAGTAGGCCAGCTCGCTGATCTGCTCCGCCGCCGCCTCCGCCAGCTCGGTCCGGCCGTGGCCCACGTTCACGTTCCAGAGCCCGGCGAGGCCGTCGATGTACTCGCGGCCCTGCATGTCGGTCATCATCGCGCCGCGGCCGCGCACGTAGACCATCGGCTCCAGGTGATCGCTCGGGTGATGCAGCGGGTGGATCAGATGGTCCTGGTCGTCCTTGATCAGCTGCGGGCTCGAGCGGCATGGTGCGCCTCCTACGGGCTCTGGGTGGTAGATGGACGGCGCGGGCGCGTGCGCCCGGTAATCGCCGCCCGGAATGGGCACGCCGCGATGAGGGGCCCGACGTACCAGTAGATGGAGGCGGCCCGCTCGGCGCCGTCCTCGCTCTGGACGCCGACCACCCGGCGATGATACTGGGGTCCTTCCGCCGAGTCCAGCACCGCCCACAGCGCCGGATCCACGACCCCGTAGACCTCGCCGGCGATGTGGCCGCGGGATCGGGCACCGCGCCCGGATACGAGCCGAGGTCGATGAGCCGAGCCCGCACCTGCCCGCGCGCGAGGAACTCGGCGCGGCCCGAGAGCAGCCGGTGCAGGCGGAAGCCCCGCATCAGCGTGCCGTACATGAACAGCAGCTCCGCGCTATGCGTCGCGATCGCGCTGCTCGGCCTCCTCACGGGAGGACCGGGGGGCGCGGCTCAGCTCTGGATGCCGAAGCGAGGCAGGACCCAGCGGTTGAGCGCGAACCAGCCGATCAGGACCCCGATGACGATCAGCACGGATTCCATCGCGCTCAGGCCTCCGCCTCGGGCGCGACCGCCTGGAGCACCGCGCCCAGGAAGTCACGCTCCGGAATGGCACCCTCGAAGCCGACCTTGTCGTTGATGACGATCTTGGGCACGGCCATCACCTGATAGCGCTGCGACAGCTCCGGGAACTCGTTCGCCTCGATGCACTCCGCCCTCATCCTCGAGGACGCGATCGCCATGTGCTGCGCCAGGCGCACGGCCCGGGGACAGTGGGGTCAGGTCGGGGTCGCGAAGACCTTGATGTCACGTCCTCGGTGAGCCCGGCCAGGGCCGTCTTCGTCTCCTCGCTCAGGCCCGCCTCCCCGGTGGACACCGCGATGATCGAGTCGATGAGATTGGAGAACTCGTAGCCGCCCGGCAGGCCGAGAAAGCGGATGCCGTAGTCCTGGGCGCCTTCGACCACGACGGCCGGCGACTCGCTGATCCCGTAGGCCGCGGCCTGGTCCCGCTCGATGTGCGGATTCAGCACGACCACCGAGAGCTGGTCGGAGAGCGCCGCCACCTCCTGGATGAGAGCCACGGTCTGGCCGTTGTGCTCGCCGCCCAGCTCGGAGGCGAACACGGTGAGCTTCACCGGCCCGCCGATGCGCTCGAACTCCTTCCGGACCGCCGCCTCGTCCTTCGCGGAGAGAAAGCCCATGGCTCGGAGTATACCGGATCCGGTCCCCGAGGCGGGGTTTCGTCCGTCGCTACTCGATCACCTGGTCCGCCCGCTGCAGGAGCGACGGCGGGATCTTCAGGCCGAGCGCGTTGGCGGTCTTGAGGTTGAGGACCAGCTCGAACTTGGTCGGCTGTTCGACGGGCAGGTCACCGGGCCTAGCACCCTTGAGGATCTTGTCCACGTACTCGGCCGCTCGACGGTACACCTGACGTCGATCCGCACCGTAAGACAACAACCCGCCCGCCTCAGCCCATTCCCTGGACGGATACACTGCAGGAAGCCGGAGCTTCGCCGAGAGGTCGGCTATCTCCCGGCGGAGGCTGTACGTCAACGGATCCCCGAGTACGAGCAGGCCACCTACGCCGGCCGGGCCCGCCGCCTGCAAAACGCGTGGCACCTGATCGGCGGTTCTCGCTTCGAGGACCTCAAGACGGGTACGGTCGGCTTCCGCGGCTGTCTTGATCTCCTTGAGCGCCAGCCGCGTGAAGGGCGTCTCCGGGTTCATCAGCACCGCGATCACTTGGTTTCCTGGACTGAGCTCCTTCAAGAGCTGTAGGTGCTTGCCCAAAATCTCTGTCACGCCGCTCAAACCCGTGACGTTTCCCCCGGGCCGGCCGAGGCTGGAGACCAGCCCGGCACCTACCGGATCGCCGACGGTCGTGAACACAATCGGGATGGTCATGGTGGCGGCCTTCGCCGCCTGTGCCGTGAGTGTCCCGAATCCAGCTATCAACACGTCCGGCCTGCCTCGAACCAGCTCTCTCGCCATCTGTGACAGGCGTTCCGGATGTCCTTCAGCAGATCGGTACTCGAAAGCCATGTTCTTGCCCTCGCCGTAGCCCAGCTCGTGGAGCCGCTCCAGCAGCAGCTGCATCGACGTGGTGTCCTCCCCGGGAGTGAGGGCGAGGAAGCAGACTCGGTACACCTTCCCCGCCGGCTGCGCCTCGGCGGCGAGCGGCGCGGCGAGGAGGCTGCCAGCGATGAGCCCCATGAAAACGCGTCGCGGCATCTCGGGCGATCGGATAGAGGCCATCGGGTCCCTCCTCGGAGTCTGGCCGCGAGTCTACCAGCGTCGGCGGGGTCTGGGAGGCGCGACGTGTGCCTATTGCGCGACAGGGCTGGGTTACTTCGGGGCGCCGCGGACGATTTCCAGCATCCTGCGATACCCGGAAGGATCGATGCGCGCGTCGATCAGCGTGGGGCCGGGCGCGGTCTGCGCGGCGATCAGGGCCCCGTGCAGCGTCGCCTCGCTCGTGGCGGCCAGCGCGCGAATGCCGAAGGCGCGCCCGAGCGTCACGAGGTCGGGCCCGGCGTAGCGCATCGGGACGCCCTCGAAGCCCTTCTGCTCCTGTTTCACCTCGATCAGCGAGAGGGCTGCGTCGTTGAAGACCACGATCACGATCGGCAGGCCCAGGCGCGCCACCGTCTCGAGCTCGGAGGCCACCATCATCAGGCCGCCGTCGCCCGTGAAGCAGACGACACGACGGTCGGGATGGACGAGCTGCGCCGCGATGGCCGCGGGCAGCGCGAAGCCCATGGTGGCGAGGCCGTTCGAGATCAGGAGCTCTCCGGGCTCGAGCGAGTGCCAGTAGGTCGTGGTCGGGAACATGTGCGCGCCCGCGTCCACCGTGGCGATGCTGCCCGCCGCGGTCAGCTCGCGCGCGATCTGGGCCACCCGGTGCGGGGCCAGCCCGGGCACCGGGATCTCCAGGGCGCTCGCGCGCTCGCGGCGGATGCGGTCCACCTCGGCCACGTCCCAGTCCGCCTTGACGTCCCGGCGCATGATGCGCGGGGCCAGGTCCTCGAGGATCGTGCCCAGGTCGCCGACCACCTCGAGCGCGGGCGTGAAGTAGGCGCCGCCGCCCGGCGCGCTCCGCCGCGGCTCGCTCGAGGGCCCGCGCGCCAGGCTCAGCACCGGCGCGGTGTAGGACCAGCGGCGCGGGATCAGCTCCACCGTGTCGAGCCCGAAGGTGATGATGAGGTCCGCCCGCCGCACCAGCGGCTCCTCCAGCGCGCCGCCCGTGAAGATCCCCATCGCCAGCGGATGCGGGTCGGGGATCGCGCCCTTGGCCTTGTAGGTCGTCAGCACCGGCGCGGGCAGCGCCTCGCAGAACGCGCGCAGCCACTTGGCGTCGGGGGCGCGGCAGCCCAGCCCCGCGATGACGAGCGGCCGCTTCGCGACCCGGATCATCTCGGCGGCGCGCTCGACGAGGGCATCGTCGGGCGGCGAGCGGCGGCGGCGGCGTCATCGCGGTGGCCACCGGCACCGCCGCCGCGCCGGCCACGTCCGCGGGCAGGTCCAGGTGCACGGGCCCGCGCGGCTCCGCGAGCGCGAGCTGTACCGCGTGGGCCACCCAGTGGCCCGCCGAGTCCGGCGTCACCGTCACGCTGCCCTTCACGATGGGCCCCAGGTGCGCGGCGTGATCGAGATACTGATGCGTGGCGTAAGCGAGCACGCCCGCCGGGTGGCGATCGCTAATGTAGAGCAGCGGCGAGCGGTCGAGCTGGGCGTGGGCCAGGCCGGTGGCGCTCGCGGTGACGCCGGGACCGAGCGTGGAGAGGACGGCGCCCGGCCGGCCGGTGAGCTCGCCGGTCACCGCGGCCATGATGGTGGCGGCCCACTCCTGGTGGCACAGGACGAAGGGCAGGCCGCGGGCGCGCGCGGCCTCGAGGACTTCCAGATTGGATCCACCGCCCGGCACGCCGAAGAGGCGCGGGACCTCGGCCCGGAGCAGCCCCTCGACGATCAGCTCGGCGACGGTGGGCACGCGAGCGAATGCGGCTACGCGCCGGCGAGCCGCGCCAGCACCGGCCGCATCCGCTCGAGCGCCTTGCGCAGGTTGGCCTCGGAGTTCGCGTAGGAGAGCCGCAGGTAGCCCTTCCCCGTACTCGCCGAAGGCGGAGCCGCCCAGCACCGCCACGCCCGCCTCCTGCAGCAGCATCTCCGCCACCTCGGTCGAGGGCCGCTTGAGCGCCTTGATGTTCGGGAACACGTAGAAGGCGCCGCGCGGCGAGCGGCAGGACACCCCGGGCAGCCGGTTCAGCCCGGCCACCAGCACGTCGCGCCGCCGCTTGAACTCGGCCACCATCTCGATCACCGGGGTCTGGTCGCCCTGCAGCGCGGCGATGCCCGCCATCTGGGTGAACGAGGCGGTGCACGAGTTGGAGTTCACCATCAGGCGCGTCACGTGCTCGGCCAGCGCCATCGGCATCACGCCGTAGCCCAGGCGCCAGCCGGTCATCGCGTACGACTTCGAGAAGCCGTCGAGGATGATGACCAGGTCCTTCATCCCCGGGAAGCGCGTGATCGAGGCGAACTCGCCCTCGTAGAGGAAGGACTTGTAGATCTCGTCGGAGAGCACCGGGATGCGGTAGGTCTTGGCGATCTCGGCGATGCGCCCGAGCTGCTCCACCTCGAGCACGCCACCCGTCGGGTTCTGGGGCGAGTTGATGATGATCAGCTTGGTCTTGCGCGAGACGCTCTTCTCCAGCACGTCGAGGTCGAAGCCGAAGCCGCTCTCCTCGCGCAGCGGGATCGGCACCGGCTTGCCGCCGACGAAGTTGATGACCGACTCGTAGATCGGGAAGCCCGGATTCGGATAAACCACCTCGTCGCCCGGGTTCACCAGGGCGGTGATCACGAAGTACATGATGGGCTTGGCGCCCGGCGTCACCACGACCTCGTCGGTGGAGACCGGGATGCTGCGCGTGCCCTCCACGTCCTTGACGATGGCCTCCCGCAGCTCGGGCAGGCCCGCGGCCGGCCCGTAGTGCGTCGCGCCGCCGTCGAGCGCGCGCTTGGCCGCCTCGCGGATGTGGGCCGGCGTGTCGAAGTCCGGCTCCCCGATCTCGAGGTGGATGATCTCCTTGCCCTGCCGCTCGAGGGCCTTCGCGCGCGCCAGGACCTCGAACGCCGATTCCGTGCCGAGCCGCGACATCCGATCCGCGAAGTTCATGGTGGCGCTGATTATACTCGACGCCATGGATCCGGTGGAGATCCCCGCCGGCTGGTTCTGGATGGGCTGGGAGCACGGCCATCCGGGCGAGCGCCCCCGCCATCGCGTCTGGCTCGATCGCTTCGCCATCGCCCGCGCGCCGGTGACCAATCGCGAGTACGGCGCGTTTCTCGCGGACGGCGAGATCGAGCCGCCCGCCTGGTGGCACGATCCGCGATTCAACGACCCCGAGCAGCCCGTCGTCGGGGTGAGCTGGTTCGACGCGACGCGCTTCTGCCGCTGGCTGACCGACCGCGATGGCGTGCCCTGCCGGCTCCCAACCGAGGCCGAGTGGGAGAAGGCCGCGCGGGCGGGCCTGGAGGACGCGCGCTTCCCCTGGGGCGAGGACCGGCCGCCGACCGCGCCCTTCGACCGCCCGCCCCGTCCGGCCGAGACGCCCGCCAACCCGCTCGGCCTGGTCGGGCTCTCGGGCGTCTGCCACGAGTGGTGCCTGGACTGGGAGGACGAGGCGTACTACGCGCGGTCGCCCTCGCGGAACCCGCGGGGCCCGGAGACGGGCACGCGCCGCGTGTCTCGCGGCGGCGCCTGGCGCCATCAGGACGCGTGGAGCCCGGTGGCCCACCGCTCCTCGCTGCCGCCGGCGCTGCGCTACTCGGACTACGGCTTCAGAGTGGTGAGCGAGGGCCCGCCCTAGTCCCGCAGCGCGGCCTCGGCCTGGGCCAGCCAGTAGCGCATCCCCATCTCGCGGAGCAGGCTCGCCGCCGCGGTGAGCGGCGCCTTCGCGGCGGCGCCGTCGCCCCTCCGGCGCGCCAGCTCGCCCAGCCCGAGATGGCAGAGCGCCTCGAGGGGACGCATCTCGAGCGCACGGGCCCGCGCGAGCGCGCCGGTGTAGTGCTCCGCCGCGCGCTCGCTCTGCCCGGCCCGCGCCGCGGTCTCGCCCACCATGCGGAGGGCCATCGCGGTGTACCCCTGCTCGGCGTGCTCGTCCGCCAGCCGCCGCGCCTGATCGGCCACGTCGGCGGCTTCGTCCACGCGCCCGGCCAGGAGGTAGCCCTCGGCGAGCCAGGCCAGGCGCAGGGCCTGCCGGCTCAGGATGCGGAGCGCGCTGGCGCGCCCCACGCCCTCCTCGAGCATCAGGACGCCCTCCAGCACGCTCCCGCTCCGTACGTGGGCCAGCCCCCGCGCGCACAGCAGCATCGGCAGCCAGGCCGTGATGTCCATCTCCCGCGAGAAGGCGATGCCGCGGTCGAGCACGGGCGCGGCCTCCTCGGGCTCACCCCGGCTCAGGTGCACGAAGCCGACCGTCATGTACGCGCCGGAGAGGCTCCAGGGATGCTCGGGCCCCTCCCCGAGCGTGACGCCCTCGCGCGCGCGGGCCAGCGCCTCCTCGAAATCGCCGGTGTCGGCCAGCGAGGCCGCCAGCCAGATGCGCGCGGCCACCGACACGAAGCCGGCCATGCCCCAGCGCTCCCGCGCGAGGTCGCCCTCCACCGCGTCCACGACTCGCGCGAGGTGGTGCTGCGCCTTGCGGTAGGCGCCGAGCACGTGGTGCGCCTGGCCGAGGCCGAAGTCCGCGATGATCAGCAGCGAGCGGTCCGGCAGCGAGCGTCCCACCTCCGCGGCCTGCTCGGCGGCGCGGATCGCGGCGGCCTGATCGCCGAGCGTGTAGTGCGACTGGGTGAGGTAGGCCGAGACCCACCCGAGGCGCCGGCGGTCGCCCAGCGCCTCGGCGTGGGCCGCGGCCCGGCGCAGGTGGTCGAGGGTCCGCGTGAACTCGCCGAGCGGCGCCAGGGAGGCGCGGAGGGCGAACGCCACGTCCACCGCGGTGGCGAGGGCCGGGCCCTGCGGCCCGTCGGACTCGAGGATCTCGAGGGCCTGCTCGAAGAAGGCCACCGCCTCGCGGTGCGCCGAGCGCGCGGCCGCCTTCGCCCCCGCCTGGCGGAGGTAGTCCACCGCCCGCTCGCGCAGGCCGCCGCGCAGGGCGTGGTGGGCCAGCCGCTCCACGTGCTCGCCCTGGCGTCCGGCGTAGAGCCGCTCGATGGCGTCCACGATGCGCGCGTGCAGCGCGCGTCGGGTCTCGTGGAGCAGACTGCCGTAGGCCACCTCGTGGGTCAGCGCGTGCTTGAACGTGTACTCGATCTCGGGGAAGAAGCTCGCCTCGTAGAGCAGCTCACCCGATTGCAGCAGGGCCAGCCCGGCGCGCAGCCCCTCGACGGGCAGATCGGCGATCTCGGCCAGCACCGGGAACGGCACGTCCTTCCCGATCACCGAGGCCGATTGCAGCACGTGCTTGGCCGCCGGCGTGAGCCGGTCGATGCGGGCGGCCAGCACCGCCTGTACGCTGCGCGGCACCTGCACGGTCTCGAGAGGTTTGGCGAGGCGACGGGCCCCCGGCTCGCCGATCAGGGCCTGGGTCTCGACGAGCGCCCGCACGCTCTCCTCGAGGAAGAGGGGGTTGCCGTCGGTGCGCTCGATCAGCACCGCCTTGAGCGCCGCGAGACCCGGATCGGAGCCGAGCAGGCTCTCGAGCAGCGCGCGCGCCGTCTCCGGCGAGAACGGGTCGATCCGGATCTGCGCGTAGCCGGGCTTGCTGCCCCACTGGTGCTGGTACTCGGGCCGGTAGGCGACCAGGATGAGCAGGCGGGTGCCCTGCAGGCGGTCCACCAGGTTGTCGAGCAGCGCCTGGGTCTCCTCGTCGATGCGCTGGAGATCCTCCACCACGAAGACCACCGGCTGGCGCCGGCTCTCGGCGAGCAGCACGTTCCGCACCGCGTCCTGGATGCGGCGCCGGCGCTGCGGCGGATCGAGCGTTCGCCACGCCGGGTCCTCTGGCTCGAGATCGGCGAGCGCGAGCAGGGCCGGGATCGCGGGCGCGAGGGCCTGACCGAGCGCCAGGACCTTGCCGGTGATCTTCTCCCGGATGATGCGCTCCTCGTCGAGCCGGTCGATCTCGCAGTAGCGCCGCAGGGCGTCCATCACCGGCATCCAGGACGGCGTCTTCCGGTACGCCACCGGCCGCCCTTCGAGCAGGATCGCCCCTTCCATCCACGGGCCCTCCACGAACTCGCGGATGACCCGTGACTTGCCGACGCCCGGCTCGCCGACCAGCGCCACCAGCCGCCCCTCGCCCGCGCGGCTCCGGCCGAACGCTTCACGCAGCCGCTCGACCTCGGCCTCGCGGCCCACGAAGCGCGTGAGGCCCCGCACCGCCGCCGCCTGCAGCCGGTAGCGCGCGGGGCCGGCGCCGGTCAGCTCGTACACCTCGACCGGGCCGGGAACGCCCTTGATCGGCACCGGCCCGAGGGCGGTCACGGCCAGGAACCCCTCGGTGAGCCGCCGCGTCTCGGGCGCGAGCAGCGTCGAGCCGGGCCGCGCGAGGCGCTCCATCTGGGCCGCCAGGTACGTGGTCTGGCCGACCGCGCTGTAGTCCATGTGCAGATCGCTGCCGATGGCGCGCACCACGACCTCGCCGGAGTTGACGCCGACGCGGATCTGCACGTCCACGCCTTCCGCGCGCCGCAGGTCGCGGGCGAGGCGGTGCACCTCCTCGTGCATCCGCAGCGCGGCGTAGGCGGCACGCACCGCGTGGTTCTCGTGGGCCACCGGCGCGCCGAAGATGGCCATGACCCCGTCCCCGAGCACCTGGTTCACGGTGCCCTCGTAGCGATGCACCGCCTCCATCATGACGGCCAGCACCGGATCGAGCATGCGGCGCGCGTCCTCGGGATCCCGGTCGGCCAGGAGCTCGAGCGAGCCCTTCATGTCGGCGAAGAGCACCGTGACCTGCTTGCGCTCCCCCTCGAGGGTGCCGCGCGAGGTGCGGATCTTCTCGGCCAGGTGCGGCGGCGTGTACGTCTCGGGCGAGGCGAAGCGGACGGGCCCGGGCGCCAGGATCGGCTGGCCGCAGCCGCCGCAGAAGCGCGCGCCCGGCTCGTGCACGAAGCCGCAGCGCGCGCACAATGCCTGGAGCGCCTGGCCGCACGCCACGCAGAAGCGATGGCCGGGCAGATTCTCGGCCCGGCAGCGGGGACAGGGCACGCTCAACCGGCTACCAGGGTCGCGCGGGCGGCCAGGGCCCGTCGAGGGCGGCGGGCAGCGGCTCCCGGGGAGCGAGCCCGCGGCGCGCGAGGCCGTCGTGGAGGACGCGCAGCTGGCCCGCGGCCGCCCCGGCCACGCGCTCGAGCAGCTCGTGCCCCGACTGCGGCCCGTCCTCCACCGCGATCACCCGCGCGAACTCGAGCGGGCTCGCGCCCTCGAACCACCCCGCGAGCCGTCCGCGCACCAGGGCTCCGTAGCGCGCCACCGACGCGCCGTCGAGGAGATCGTCGGGAGCGCGCTCGTACCGCCATTCGTCCGGAAAGCGGCCGAGATCCATGCCATCCGCAAAGCCCAGGCCCAGCCGGAAGAGCCGGAAGGCAAGGTCGCGGAGCGGCGGATCGAGATTCGCCGCCGACACCTCGCGGATCATGCGCTCGCCGGCCGCCAGGATGTCGTCCAGCCGGCGGCCCAGCTCGCCCGGATCGGGCCGGCCCACGGGTTCTAGCGGCCCGTGAACGTCACCGGCTGCTTGCGGGCGAACGCGACCACGCCGTTGCGGAAGTCCTCGGTGTGGCCGCTGGCCGCGATCGCCTGCGCCTCCAGCTCCATCTGCGTCTCCAGGCTCTCCTGGGTGGACTGGTGGAAGAGCAGCTTGGCGCGCCCGAAGGCCTGTGTCGGCCCCTGGGCCAGCTCGCGGGCGAGCCCGGCGACCGCGCCGGAGAACTCGGCGTCCGGATGGACGCGATTGACCAGCCCCCAGTCCATCGCCTCGCGCGCCGAGAGCACGCGGTTGGTGTAGTGCAGCTCGAGCGCGCGGCGCAGCCCGATCAGCCGCGGCAGGAAGTAGGACGAGGAGCCGTCCGGCGAGGCGGCGATCTTCGAGTAGGCCATCGTGAACTTCGCCGACTCCGCCGCCACCACCAGGTCCCCCGACAGCGCGAGGCTCATGCCCGCCGCCCGCCGCGATGCCGTTCACCGCCATCATCACCGGCTTCATGGTCCGGGCCAGCCGCGAGACCGCGCCGTGCAGGTAGGTGGTCAGCTCCTTGACCAGGATGCCGATGCGCTCCGGATTGTCCGCGAAGTCCTTGACGTCGCCGCCCGCGCAGAAGGCCTTCCCGGCGCCGGTGATCACGACGCACCGCACCGCCCGATCCTCGTCCGCCTCCAGCGCGGCGTGGAAGAGATCCCGGCCGAGCGTCAGGTTCAGGGCGTTGTAGGCGTCGGGGCGGTTGAGGGTGATGGTGGCGATGCCGTCCTTCACCTCGTAGCGCAGGGTCTCGTACGCCATGGTCCTCTCCCGTGCGAGCTCGCTCAGCGCGCGGTCGCCGACGCGATGGAGCTTGAGCAGGTTGGTGGTCCCGGTCACCCACATCGGCGCGCCGGAGATGATCACGATGACGTCGTTGTTCCGCACCGTGCCGTCGCTCGAGCAGCGTGGCCTCGACTTCCTCGACCATCTCGTCGGTGGTCTCCACCTTGCGGACGAGGCGCGACGAGACGCCCCAGTAGAGGCCCAGGCGCCGCTGCACCTCGGAGAACGGGGTGAGCGCCATGATCGGCACTTCCGGCCGGTCCTGGGAGATGAGCCGCGCGGTGAAGCCCGACTGGGTGAAAGCCACGATGGCCTTGGCGTGGAGGAGCTCGGGCCGCCTGGCACGCCGCCTCCGCGACCGCCTCGGGGAAGCCGTAGGCCTCCGGCCGCTGGCGGGCGCCGTCTCGACGCGGGCACCGCCCGCTCGGCCCGCTCCGCGATGCGCGCCATCATCTCGACCGTCTCCACCGGGATAGCGCCCGGTCGCGGTCTCGGCGGAGAGCATGATCGCGTCCGCGCCGTCGAAGATGGCGGTGGCCACGTCGCTCACCTCGGCGCGGGTGGGCCGCGAGTGCGTGACCATCGACTCGAGCATCTGGGTGGCCACGATCACCGGCACCTTGGCCAAGCCGCGCCTGACGGATGACGTCCTTCTGGATGACCGGCACTTCCTCGAGCGGCACCTCGACGCCGAGGTCGCCCCGCGCCACCATCACCGCGTCGACGAGCGGCAGGATGCCCCGACAGGTTCGCGACGATCTCCGCGCGCTCGAGCTTGGCCACGATCGGGATGTTGGCGCCCTGGTCGTGCAGGAACTTGCCGGACCTCCTGGATGTCGGCGGCGGAGCGCACGAACGAGACCGCGACGTAGTCCACGCCTGCTCGATGCCGAAGAGCAGGTCCGTCCGCGTCCTTCTCGGCCAGGCACGACACCGGGACCGGCAGCCGCGGGAAGGACACGCCCTTGTGGTCGGACACGGCCCGCCCGACGACGATCCGGCACTCGCACCTCGCCGTCGTCCACCTTCTCCACCACGAGCTGGATCATGCCGTCGTCCATCCACACCTGGTCGCCCGGCCGCAGCGCGGCGAGGTACTCGGGATGGTTCAGCGAGCTCGCGGGAGGCGGTGCCCTTCACGGTGCGGGTGGTCAGCACGAAGTGCTCGCCCGGCGTGAGCGTGGCCTGCCCGCCCACGAACGTACCGAGGCGCACCTTGGGCCCCTGCAGATCCTGGAGGATCGTGATCGGCCGGCCCCAGCGCGCCTCCCCACCCGCGGATCGCGCGGATCACCTCGGCGTGCTCGGCGTGGGTGCCGTGCGAGAAGTTCAGCCGGGCCACGTCCATGCCCGCGGCCACCAGCCGATCGAGCATCGTCCAGCGCGGTTGCTCGCAGGGCCGATCGTGCAGACGATCTTCGTGCGTCTCAACCGTCTACTCCTTCAGGCTCTTCAGCTGCGGGGGCCCAGAAATGGCCCCCGCACTCCCCCAGTGGCGGACAACCGTTGCCGGGAATCATCCGACGCTCAGCATCCGGGCGAGGTACTGGCCGGTGTACGACTTCTCCTGCCGGGCCACCTCCTCGGGCGTGCCGGTGGCGATGACGCGGCCGCCCTCGTTGCCGCCCTCGGGGCCCGAGGTCGATGACCCAGTCCGCGGTCTTGATGACGTCCAGGTTGTGCTCGATGATCACCACCGTGTTGCCCTGGTCGACGAGCTGGTTGAGCACCTCGAGCAGCCGGCGGATGTCGGCGAAGTGCAGCCCGGTGGTCGGCTCGTCCAGGATGTAGAGCGTGCGCCCGGTGGCGCGCCGGCTCAGCTCGGTGGCGAGCTTCACCCGCTGCGCCTCGCCGCCCGACAGCGTGGTCGCCGCCTGGCCGAGCCGGATGTAGTCGAGCCCGACGTCGTGCAGCGTCTGGAGCTTCTGCTTGATCGAGGGCACCGGCTCGAAGAACGCCGAGCGCCTCCGCCACCGTCATCGTCGAGGATGTCGGCGATGTTCTTGCCCTTGTAGCGCACCTCGAGCGTCTCGCGGTTGTAGCGCTTGCCGCTTGCAGACCTCGCAGGTCACGTACACGTCGGGCAGGAAGTGCATCTCGATCTTCACGAGCCCGTCGCCCTGGCAGGCCTCGCAGCGCCCGCCCTTGACGTTGAACGAGAACCGGCCCGGCTCGTAGCCGCGCACGCGCGCGTCCGGGGTGCGCGCCATGCAGCGTGCGGATCAGGGTGAACACGCCGGTGTAGGTCGCGGGGTTCGAGCGCGGCGTCCGCCCGATCGGCGACTGGTCGATGTCGATCACCTTGTCGAGGTGCTGCGCGCCCTCGATGCGGTCGTGGGCGCCCGGCCGGTCCTGCGCGCGGTGGAGCATCGAGGCGAGCGCGCGGTACAGGATGTCGTTGACCAGGGTGGACTTGCCGGAGCCCGACACGCCGGTGATCGCGGTGAAGGTGCCGAGCGGGATCCGGACGTTCATGCCCTTCAGGTTGTGCTCGCGCGGGTTGTGGATGATCACGAACTTGCCGTTGGCCTTGCCGGCGGACCGCGGGCACCGCGATGCGCCTCGGTCGCCGGCCAGGAACCGGCCGGTGAGCGAGGCGGGGTTCGCCATCACCTCGTCGGGCGTGCCCACCGCGACGACGTGGCCGCCCAGCTCGCCCGCGCCCGGCCCGAGGTCCACGACGTAGTCGGCGGCGCGGATCGTCTCCTCGTCGTGCTCCACGACGAGCACCGTGTTGCCGAGGTCGCGCAGGCGCTTGAGCGTGTCGAGGAGCCGGCCGTTGTCGCGCTGGTGGAGCCCGATCGACGGCTCGTCGAGGATGTAGAGCACGCCGACCAGGCTCGAGCCGATCTGGGTGGCGAGGCGGATGCGCTGGCCCTCGCCGCCCGACAGCGTCGCCGCGGGGCGGTCGAGCGTCAGGTAGTCGAGCCCGACCTGCGAGAGGAAGCCCAGGCGCTCGCGGATCTCCTTGAGCACGCGCCGCGCGATCGCCATGCTCCCGCTCGGAGAGCGCGAGCGTCTCGAAGAACTGGCGCGCCGCCTTGATCGGGAAGCGCACGACGTCGGCGATGGACCGCCCCGCGATCTTGACCGAGAGCGTCTCGGCGCGCAGCCGCGAGCCGCCGCAGGCCGGGCAGTCCCGGAGCGCTCATGAACCGCTCGACCTCGCTGCCGCGTGTCCTCGGAGACCGTCTCCTCGTAGCGGCGGTCGAGCATCTTGACCACGCCCTCGAACCCGTCGTCCGGCTCGCCGAAGAGGATGATGTCGCGCGTCTTCTTCGGCAGCTTGGCCCACGGCGTGTCGAGGCTGAACCCGTGGCGCTTCGCGAGCACGCGCAGCGTCTGCTTGAACATCGAGGACGCGGACGGTCCCGCCCACGGGACGCAGCGCGCCCGCCGGCGAGCGGTCTTCGCCGGGTCCGGCACCACGCGCTCGGGATCGATCTCGTAGCGGGTGCCGATGCCGCCGCAGTCCGGGCAGGCGCCGTACGGGTTGTTGAACGAGAACATGCGCGGCGACACCTCCGGGAAGGAGATGCCGCAGGCCGCGCAGGCCAGCCGCTCCGAGAAGAGGAAGGACGGCCCGTCCGGCACCTCGACCTGCACCACCCCGTCGGCCAGGCGCAGGGCGGTCTCGAGCGAGTCGGCCAGGCGGCCGCCCAGGTTGTCCTTGACCACGAGGCGGTCCACCACGACCTCGATCGTGTGCTTCTTGGTCTTCGCCAGCTCGATGTCCTCGGTCAGCTCGCGGAGCTGCCCGTTGACCCGGACCCGCACGTAGCCCTGGCGGCGGAGGTCGTAGAAGAGCTTGCGGTACTCGCCCTTGCGGCCCCGCACGATCGGGGAGAGCACCACGATGCGGGTGCCCGCCGGCAGCGTCATCACCCGGTCCACCATCTGCTGGACGGTCTGGGCCGAGATCACGTTGCCGCACTGCGGGCAGTGCGGGATGCCGACCCGCGCGAAGAGCACCCGCAGGTAGTCGTAGATCTCGGTGACGGTGCCGACCGTGGAGCGCGGGTTCTTGGAGGTCGTCTTCTGCTCGATCGAGATGGCGGGCGAGAGCCCCTCGATCGAGTCCACGTCCGGCTTCTCCATCTGCTCGAGGAACTGGCGGGCGTAGGCCGAGAGCGACTCGACGTACCGGCGCTGCCCTTCCGCGTAGATGGTGTCGAAAGCGAGCGAGGACTTGCCCGATCCGGACAACCCGGTGATCACCACGAGCTGATCGCGGGGAAGCTCGAGATCGATCGCCTTGAGATTGTGCTCGCGGGCGCCGCGGACGACGATCCGGTCGTTGGCCATGGACGCTACATCATACCCCCTGCGTCGAGCGGCGTAAAAGGGCGACCCGCCGCTCCGTCACCACGAACAGGGTGAGGCCCGCCAGCGCGCCCGCCGCCGCGGTGTGGAAGCCCGCCGCGAAGGAGACGCGCTCCACCGTGAAGCCGACGATGAGCGAGCCCAGCACGCTGCCGAGATCGAAGGAGCCGGAGAGCGTGCCCATGGCGGAGCCGCGCTCGGCCTCCGGCGTGCGGTCCACCACGAGCGCGAGGAGGGTCGGATAGAACACGGCCACGCCGGCCCCGAGCAGGATCGCGGCCGCGGCCAGCGTCGGCACCCGTGGGGGCTGGGCCAGGATCAGGTAGCTCAGCATGGTGAGGGTCACCGCCGGCACGATCACCCGGGCGCGGCCGATCCGATCGGACAGACCACGCAGGGTCAGACGTCCGGTGATGATGCAGATCGCGAAGAGCACGTAGAACCACCCGAGGCTGCCCTCGAGGCCCGAGGCCAGCGCGTAGAGGGGCAGGAAGGCGTAGATCGAGCTGTAGCCGACGTTCACGCAGACCACCGTCGCCGCGGCCGGCAGCGCGCGCCGGCTGAACCAGCGAAACCCCTGCGCTGACGAGGCCCCCAGGGCCGGGGCCTTGAGAATCAGGATGAGCACCGCGATCAGCGCGCCGAGGGCGACCGCGGCGGCGAAGCAGGCGTGGATGCCGGCGTGGGCGTAGAGCGCCAGGCCGAGCGGCGGGCCCGCGGCGAAGGAGAGGGCGGTGGCCAGGAAGTAGACGCTGAGCGCCTCGCCGCGACGGGCCGCCGGGCTCGCCTGGGCCACGAGCACGCCCGCCGCGGTGGCCAGCACCCCGTTGCCGCAGCCCAGGCCCGCCATCAGGCCGACGTATGCGGCGGGACTCGCGACCAGCGGGAGCAGCAGGAGGGTCGCAAGGAGAACGGCCACCCCGGGCAGCATCACGCGGCGGGCCCCGAACCGATCCACCCAGCCGCCGACGAGGGGCCGCAGGATCATCGAGACCGTCGTGGACGTCGCGAAGAGCAGGCCGACCTGCGTCTTGCTGCCCCCGAGGCCGACCACGTGCAGGGGCAGCGTGGCGTTGAGCAGGTAGATCACGACGTGCACGCCGCCCGAGATGGCGAGGCACGCCGCGATCGTCGGCGTGATCAGCGCGGGCGCGGTCACGGCCGCATGCGCCGGCCGATCCACAGGACGAGCGCCCCCGCGGGCGCGGCCACGAGCGCCGGATAGGCGATGGCCGCGCCCAGGAGCCCGCCACTCGCCCCGCGGAGCTGCGCCGCGGCCAGCCCGACGAACACGATGAGCCCGATCGCCCCGGCGGTGGTCGCGGTGCGGCCGTGGCGGGGCGGCCAGAGCGCGGCGGGTCCGAGCACGCACCCCGCGCCACCCAGGGCGAGCAGGCTCAGCGCCCACGGATCCACCGGCCACAGGCTGGCGACCGCGGCCCCGCCGAAGAGACCCGCCCACAGCCCCGGATCGTGGCCGATCTCGCCGCCGCCGGTGGCGTCGAGCGCGCCGAGGCGCTCGCGCAGCGCGAGGCTCGAGGCGAGGAAGGCCGCGAGGCCGGCGGCCAGCAGCAGCATCTGGAGCGTCCGGCGCCACGGCTCGGCGAAGAGCGCGTGCGGCGGCAGCTCGAGCAGCCGCTCGAGCGTCAGGCCGCCCAGGAAGAGATCGGGGGCCTGGATCAGCGCATAGACCGCCCAGGCCTGCGCCCACACGAAGGCGAGCAGCAGCCCGGCCGCCACGAGGCTCACTCGATCGCGGGAGAGCCGCACCGTGAGCCCCGCGCGCAGCAACGCGGCCGCGCCGGCCAGCAGCGTGACCAGCAGGCCGACGCGCTCGAGCCCGCGGCGCGGCCTACCGTCGGCCCAGGCCGTGCCGGAGGCCGGCGCGCCGGGGACCCGCTTGTCGGCCTCGAAGCGGAGCCGCAGCGTCGAGGCGCGCGAGATCTCGTCGCCCGCCCGCAGCGTCACGGTCTGCCCCGGCGCCAGCGTCCACTCGATCGCGGCGGGACGCCCGCCGTCCATCGTGCGGGCGCGCAGGATGCCGCCGGCGGGCGCGGTCAGGCGATGCACCTCGTCGAGCACGAGCGGCGCGCCGCCCCGCACCACGCCCAGATCGCGCCCCCCGATGACCCAGGGGCTCGAGGGCGGGAAGCGGAAGGCCGGCTGGCTGGCCACACGATCCCACGCCGCGATGGGCCCGAGCGCGAGCGCCCACGCGAGCTGCAGGAGCACCACGACCGCGGCCACGAACGCGATCGCGAGGAGCAGCGGGGCGGTCCGCCGCAGGGGCCGCCAGGCGGTCAGGAGCCACCCCGCCGCCGCGGTGACCACGATGCCCTGCCACCGCCGCCCGCCGAGCCACGCGGTGACGTCGCCCGCCAGTGCGATGTTCGCCCAGAGCAGCACGCCCACCGTGATGAGCAGCGTGACGACGGGAAAGAGCGTCTCGCTGCCCCGCACGTCGTCCCCCGGGTGCGGGTAGCCGGCCCCCCACCCCAGCGCGACGAGCGGCGCCAGCGCCACCACGAGGCCGAGCCAGAGACCATCGGCCCCGCGCGCGGCGAGGGCCGCCGGCACCGCCAGCACCATCACCGGCGTGAGCCAGCCCGCCAGGATGCGCGCGACCGACGTCATTCGTCCCGCGACGGGACCGCGGCGGGCGCCGGCGCGCCGAGCCAGCGGATCGCGACGAGGACCGCCAGCGCCGGCGCGAGCACGCCACCGTACCACCACAGCAGCGAGAGGCCGGCCACGCGAATGCTCGCCACCTGGTTCGGGAGCGCGCCGAGGAGGAGGAAGCCCGCGAGCAGCAGCACGAGCAGGACGGCACCGGTGGTCCGCGTGGTCACCGGCCGCATTATAGCGGGATGGTAAGATAGCGAGCACGAAAGGAGCCTTCTCCATGCCCGATGCGTCGCCGAAGCCCCCGATCCAGCGCGTGCTGGTGATCACCGCTCACCCCGACGACTCCGAGTTCGGCGCCGGCGGCACCATCGCCAAGCTCGTGCGGGAGGGCATGCAGGTCGCCTACTGCATCGTCACCAACGGCAACAAGGGCTCGGGTGACCGGAGCATGACCCCCGAGCGTCTCGCCCGGATCCGCGAGGACGAGCAGCGCAGCGCGGCCCGGGTGCTGGGCGTGGAGACGGTCGACTTCCTGGGCTTCCCGGACTGCGAGGTCGAGGACACGCGCGAATCGCGCCTGGCGGTGACCGCCGCGATCCGCCGCCACCGCCCGGACCGGCTCATCATCCAGAATCCGCACCGCACGAAGAACCTGGGCGCCTCGCACCGGGATCACCGCACGGTGGCCGGCATCGCGCTCGACTGCGTCTACCCGCTCGCGCGGGATCACATGGCGTTCCCGGAGCTGATGGCCCAGGGCCTCGAGCCCCACAAGGTCCGCGAGGTCTACCTCATGTGGTGGGAGAACCCCGAGGTGGTCGTGGACATCTCGGACACGATCGATCTCAAGATCAAGGCGCTGGCCTGCCACGCGAGCCAGTTCAAGGACTTCGCCGCGGTGGAGAAGCGCGTCCGCGAGCGCGGCGCCGAGCTCGGCAAGCCCAGGGGCTATGCGTACGCCGAGACGTTCGACCTGATCGCCCTCGACCGCTAGCGTCCGCGCGCCACGCGCGTCAGCGCTCCCACGGCGGGCCGAGGATCACGCGGCCGCCCGCATCCGGGCAGGTCTCGGGCGCGAGCGCCCCCCACGACAGGTCCTCGGCGACCGCCTTCGGGCTCGAGTCGGCGACCTGTCCCGTCATGAGCGCGCGCTTCTCGCAGGCGGTCGGCCGCGGTTCCGCCGGGATCGCGGGCGGCCTGACCGACGCGGGCGCGGACGCGCACGCCGCGAAGAGCCCCAGCACCGGCAGGATCCCGAATCCTCGCGTCACGGCTTTCTCGGCCAGAGTACGAGAATCCTTTCCCGGGCGGGGCGGTTTCGCTAGAATCACGCCCGTGAAGCCAGGAGCACCCATCCCGGCCACCCTGACCGAGCTGATGAGGGCCAGGGCCGCCCAGGATCCTGACACCCCGTACTTCCACCTCTTCGACGAAGCGGTGCCGTACGGTCGTCTGTGGCGGGAGAGCGCGCGCTACGCGGCCGGCCTCAAGCGGGCCGGCATCGACCGCGGCGACAAGGTCTGCCTGATCTATCCGACCTGCGCCGAGTTCTTCTACACCTTCTTCGGCGCGCTCCGTCTGGGCGCGGTGCCGGTGCCGCTCTACCCCACCCTGGGCGTCGAGGCGACCGCCAACATCTTCCGCGACTCGGAAGCGAAGGTGGTGGCCACCATCGGCTGGTTCCGCTCGGGGGTGGAGGAGTCGCAGGCCGCCGCGCCCAATATCCGGCACGTGCTGGAGCCGAGCGATCTGGAGGTGGACGGTCCCGCGCCGGCCTTCCCGACCGCGGCCACCGACGACGTGGCCTTCATCCAGTACACCTCGGGCAGCACCGGCCAGCCGCGCGGCGTCGTGCTGAGCCACGCCAACGTGGTGCGCACCGTCGAGTTCATGGCGGAGGCGGCGCAGCTCACCCGCGACGACGTCGTCGTCTCCTGGCTGCCGCTCTACCACGACATGGGCCTGATCGGCTGCGCGTTCACGCCGCCGTGGAACGGGGCGCCGCTCCACCTGCTGCCGCCCGATCTCAAGAACCCGCGCGTGTGGCTCGAGATGGTCACCCGCGTCGGCGCCACGTTCACGGTCTCGCCCGACTTCGGCTACCGCAACTGCGTGCGCAACATCTCAGACACCACCGGCCTCGATCTCTCCTCGCTCAAGCAGGCGCTCTCCGGCGCGGAGCCGGTGCGCCTCAGCACCATCGAGGCCTTCGAGCGGAAGTTCGACGCGCCGAACCTCATCACCCCCTGCTACGGCCTCGCCGAGGCGACCCTGGCGGTGGCGATCTGGCCCCGGCGCACCCCGCTCCGCCTGGACAGCTCGGGCAAGTTCCTCTCGGTCGGTCAACCCTGCCGCGGCGTCCGCGTGCGGATCATGGACGGCGAGGAGGAGGTCAAGCCGGGCGTCGAGGCGGAGATCTGCGTCTCGAGCCCGGGCGTCATGCAGGGCTACTACAAGAATCCCGAGGCCACCCGGAAGGTCCTGTCGCCCGACGGGTGGCTGCGCACCGGGGACCTGGGCTTCCTGGACGCGGAGGGCTTCCTCTACGTCACCGGGCGGCTCAAGGACGTGATCATCCTGGGCGGCGAGAACGTGATCCCGGCCGACATCGAGGAGATCGTGGACCACGTGCCCGGCGTGCGCTACTCGGCGGCGGTCGGGGTGGAGAGCGAGCGGACCGGCACCCAGCGCCTGCACGTGGTGGCCGAGGTGCGCGAGCAGGCCGCCGACGCCGACACGCACTCGCGCCTGGTCCGGGAGATCGTCCAGCGCGTCCGCGAGGGCCGGGGCCATCGCCCCGCCCGCGTGCTGCTGGTGCTGCCCAGCACGATCCCCAAGACCTCGTCGGGCAAGATCCAGCGCTCCCGCCTCGGGGAGATGATCGCGCGCGACGAGCTGCGCGACCGCATCGTCCACTCCTCCGGCGCCCAGGGCGCCTGACCGCTCCCGGCAAGGCACTCCATTGAGGATCGGCTGTCACCTGCCCATGTACGGTCCCGTGGGCACGCGCCACGGGGTGATCACCTTCGCGCGGCGCATGGAGGCCCTCGGCTACGATTCCCTGTGGGCGAGCGATCACGTGGTGATCCCGCACCGGATGACGACGCCCTATCCGTACAGCCCCACCGGCAAGTTCCCGCTCGCGCCCGAGGTGCCCTTCCTCGAGCCGCTCACCACGCTGGCGCTGGTGGCGGGCGTCACCGAGCGCGTGCGGCTCGGCACCAGCATCCTGGTGCTCCCGCACCGGAACCCGGTCCTGGCCGCCAAGATGGCCGCCACCCTCGACCATCTCTCCGGAGGCCGCCTGGTGCTCGGAGTGGGTGTGGGCTGGATGCGCGAGGAGATCGAGCTACTGGGCGGTAACTTCGACCGTCGCGGCGCCTGGAGCGACGAGGCGCTCACGGTCATGCGCGCCTGCTGGCGTGACGCCCGGACCGAGCATCATGGGGAGTTCTTCTCCTTCGACGGGCTCGGCGTCTTCCCCAAGCCCACCCGTGGCGACATCCCGATCCTGATCGGCGGCCATACGCCACTGGCCCTCCGCCGCGTCGTCGAGCTCGGCGACGGCTGGCACGCCGCCTTCATCACCCCCGACGCGCTCAAGGCCGACATCGCGCGGCTACGGGAGGAGTGCGCGCGCCAGCATCGCCCGTTCGACCAGGTGACGATCAGCGTGCGCGCCGGCCTGTCTCTACGCGACGCTCCGCTCGGGGCCGACCGCAAGCCCTTGCAGGGCTCGCGCGAGCAGGTGATCGGCGACCTCGCCGCCTTCCGGGATCTGGGCGTCGAGTCCATGCTCCTCGAGACACGCTATCGCGACCTCGACGACATGATCGGCATCTACGAGTCCTTCGCCGCCGACATCCGCCCCCGGATTTAGCCCCCTCACCCTGCCCTCTCCCCCTCCGGGGGCGAGGGTTACGCTGGCTCCTCCCTCTCCCCTCCGGGGAGAGGGCAGGGTGAGGGGGCCTACTTCGCGTCGTGGAAGATCACCCCGAGGGTGTAGCGCTCGCCCGAGCCGATGCGACTCACGCCGTGGCGCAGCGTGACGCGGTACGCCCCGCGCGTGCCTCGCGCCGGGCGATGACGCGTGGCGAAGATCACGATCTGACCGCGCTCGAGCGGCACGACCGACCCCGTCGACTGCGCGCGGGGCCGCTGCTCCACCAGCAGGAACTCTCCGCCCTTGAAGTCAGCTCCCGGACGGCTCAGCAAGCACGTCATCTGCAGCGGGAAGGCCACGTCGCCGTAAAGATCCTGGTGGAGACAGTTGTACCCGCCAGCCTCGTACCGCAGCAGCAGCGGCGTGGGCTTGGTCTGCCCGTGCTCGGCGCACACCGCGAGGAAGCCGTCCAGCTCGGGCGGATAGCGCCGATCGCTCCCGAGCGTGGCCTCCCACGCGGTCGCGATCGGCGCCAGATAGGGATAGGCGTGCCGGCGCAGCTCGCGCACGACGGGCGGAAGCGGGTTCGCGAAGTACTTGTACTCCCCCTCCCCGAAGCGGAAGCGCGCCATGTCCACCTGGCTCCGGAAGCGCCGCTCGTCCGCGTACAGGCGGATGAGATCCGCGCACTCGGCGGCGGTGAGCAGCGGCGGCGTGGTGGCCCAGCCCCGCTCATCCAGGGCCCGGGCCACCTTCGCCCAGTCCACCCGCTCGAGCCGCGCCGCGATGGAGGCAGCGGGCTTCAGGCCGCCGGTCGGCATACTTTGCACGGCCGATACCCCACCGAGCGCGCGTCGTCCACCGAGGCGAACACCACGCGGTTGTCCGGACGCATGTGGCGGCCGTGGATGCAGCCCACGCGGCACACGATGCGGGTGCTCGTGCAGCCCTCCAGCACCGGCGTGGTGCGCTCGAGCGCGGCGAGCCCGTCCTTCACCGCCGCGCCGAAGATGTAGCCGCCGAGACCGCCGTCGCTCCGCCACACGCGGTGGCAGGGCAGGATGAGCGGCACCGGGTTGCGGCCGAGCGCGGTGCCCACCGCCCGCACCGCGCGGGGATTGCCGATGCGCTCGGCGATCCACGCGTAGGGCCGCCCCTCGCCGAACGGGATGCGCCGGGCCGCCTCCAGGACTTTCCGCTGAAAGTCCGGCACCGTGCGAAGATCCACCGGCACCCGGAAGAAGGCGCGCTGGCCCCGCAGGTACTCGTGGATCTCCTCCCGCGCCTGGTCGATCAGCTTCCGCGCGGCCGCGGTGGCCGGCTTCCCGGCCGGGCCGGTGCGGACGAGCGAGATGCCTCGCGGCGTCGCCTCGATACCCAGCTGGCCTTCGAGCCGCGTCAGCGCGGTCTCGGACTCGCGGGCCGCCGCCGCGAGCCGCCGCCCCATGTCCGCCGGAGATGTCTCCGGGCGGAAGTAGTCCACCAGCAGCCGGTCGAGATGATCCTGTCCCTGTCCCTTGGCGTCAATCATGGCCTGCTCCTCGCTTGCCGAGCTCATCTCGCAGCAGGGCCTTGCCCCGCGCGAGCTGGCTCTTCACGGTATTGATCGTGATGCCGCGGATCCGCGCCAGCTCTCCGTAGGAGAGCCCGTCCACATAGCGGAGGGCCAGGAGCACCCGCGCCTCGCGCGGCACCCGCTCGAACGCCCGGTGCAGATCGAGATAGGCGTCGGGCGGGCGGTGGTTGCTCGACGTGAGGGGCCCGGCGGCCGAGCGCTCGTCGTGGGCGGTGCGGGTGGCGCGGCGCCGCAGCTCGTCCACGCACACGTTGGTGAGGATGCGGTACAGCCAGGTGGAGACGGCCCAGCGCGGGTTGTAGCCGGCCGCCCCCGCGTAGCACTGCAGGAACGCGCGCTGGACGGCGTCCTCGGCGTCTACCCGGGAGCCGAGCAGCCGCCCGGCCACCGCCAGCAGCTTGCCGCTGTAGCGCTGGGCCAGGTCGCCGAACGCGCCCTGGTCGCCCTTCGCCACCCGCTCCATCAGCTCCCGCTCCACGTCCATCTCATGCCCTCACAGGAGATATACGGAGGACAACAGGAAACGGGTGGAATCTCTCGCCGCGCTTGGCCCAGTCGACCGTGCTGCGACATCATCGAACGGATCGGCCCGCCCGCGGGTGCAGTAGATCGAGCGCCCAGCGCACGTCCAATCGCTCTCCATACCACTGCGCGAGCCCCGTGCGCGCATGGACCGTGAGCCCCTGCGCAGCGTTCTGCGCTCGGATCCCTCCGGCGGGATCCGCGGGCACCGCCGCCGGCGGCGGCACGTCCGGCAGCGGCCGGCCATCCGGGCGTCGGAACTCGAGCGCCCCGTCGGGTAGTCGCTCGAGCTGGTAACCCTCCTCCTGCACCGCCCGGTGATGCCGGCGGCAGAGGAGCGCCAGATTCGATAGTTTTGTCGGACCCGCGTGGGCCCAATGGCGTACGTGATGCCCCTCAGCGATCCGGACATTGCAGCCCGGGAAGCGGCAGGTCTTGTCCCGCTGCTGCAGCGCCCGTCGTAGGGCAGGCGGGATCGTGCGTGTTCGGGCCCCGACCTCCACCACCCGCCCGTCCGCATCGTGCCGCATCACTACCCGGCTCGCGTCACACGCCAGCCGCCGCGACGTTTCCGCGGAAACGCGCGTCCCCTCCTCCAGCACCGATTGCCCTGGCGTGGCCGGGTCCGCCAGGACCGTGGCGTCCACGTGCACCACCACCTGGTACCGCTCCCCGGGCGCGCCCGGGTCGAGCTCGTGATGCAGCGCCGTCTCCGCCAGCAGGGCCAGGGCGTCGGCCTGCTGCTGCGGCCGGGTCAGGGCCTCTGCTGCCGGGTCAGTGGCCGGCTGAGCGGCCTCGGGCGGCGGCGCTGATACAGCGTCTCGCGAGCGGCGTCAAGAGCCCGGAGGAGTAGCGCTCCGACCTCCGGCGTCAGGCGCCCGCGGAGGACCACGGTGCCATCCTCCTCCTGGTGGACGTGCAGCGCCCGGCCTGCGTGCTGGCACGTGGCCACGCGGGCCTCGGCCTGCCCGTCGAAGCGGCGCCAGCCCCGCACGATGCTCTCCACGTGGGCCGCCGTGCCGCCGCGCCCCACGGCGAGCAGCCGGGCTTCGGTCTCGGGGGTCGCGATGCGGGTCAGAGCACGGACTTTGGCATAAGAGAGCTCACCGCGTGCCAGGGCGTCGGCCAGGGCGGGCAGCGTTCCGAGGGCGCGCGCAACCCGGACTCGCTCACGGGCTGCGCCCAGGTCGAGGTCTCACCCGCCAGGCGAGCCATTCGGCGCAGGAGCGGAAGCCGTTGGCCCAGCCTCCGCGCGCATCGAACTCACGGACCAGCGCAAGCAAGCGGGCCGTCGCCGCCTCGAGATGGGCGGAGAGCTCGGCGATCTGGTCACCGAGGCGATCCATCTCCGCAATGGATGGCGGCGTCGGCTGAACCGTGAAAGGACGATCCGACGAGTGTCGACATGGCGAGTCCCCCTTTTCTGCTGGGATGACTCTAACCCCGGGATTCGGCGGCTCCTGGAACCGCCCACGTTGCGAGAAGGCGGAACGTGCCATGATTGCTCGTCGCCGGTGCCGCGATCGCGGATCACGGGGCGCACTCGTGACGCTGCGTCGGCATTCCTTCCGCGGACGCGACGCCCGGGGAGGCCGCCGGTGAGACCTTGTCAAGTGGAAAGTGGCGAGGTGGTCGAAAGAGTCCGAGTACGCGATGAATAGCTCGTCCCAGCAGACCGCCTCTCACCCTGCCCTCTCCCCAGGGGGGAGAGGGAGAACAGGGCTAGATCTTCTCGCCGAGCTTGTTCCAGTCGTCGAGGAACTTCTTGAGGCCGATGTCGGTGAGGGGGTGCTTCATCAGCATCTCGAGCACGTTGAAGGGCATGGTGGCCACATGGGCGCCCGCCTTGGCGGCGTCGATGACGTGGAGCGGGTTGCGGATCGAGGCCGCCAGCACCTGGGTCTTGAAACCGTAGTTGCGGTAGATCTCGCAGATGTCCCGGATCAGGTCCATGCCCACGTGGCCGATGTCGTCGAGCCGCCCCAGGAACGGGCTGATGTAGACCGCGCCCGCCTTGGCGGAGAGCAGGGCCTGCGGGGCCGAGAAGCAGAGGGTCTGGTTGACGCGGATGCCCTCGCCGGTCAGGTACTTCACCGCCTTGAGCCCGTCCTTCGTGAGCGGGCACTTGACCACCACGTTGGGCGCCACCTGCACCAGCTCCTTGCCTTCCTTCACCATGCCGTCGAAGTCGGTGGCCACCACCTCGAGGCTCACGTCGCCGGGGACCGTCCGGCAGATCTCCTCGACCAGGGGGCGGAACGGCCGCTTCTCCTTGGCGATCAGCGAGGGATTGGTCGTGCAGCCGTCCACCAGGCCCATCGCAACGCCCTCCCGCAGCTCGGCCACGTTCGCGCTATCCAGAAAGATCTTCATCCAGTCCTCCCTGTCAGGCGCGCTCGACGCGGACCTTGGTCCCGGAGCGCACCGACTTGAACACGGTGGGATCACCCAGCACACGACCGAACACGTTGACCGGGCTCGCCGGCCGGATCTCGTCGCCCCGGCTCGACGGCGTCGGGCCGAAGAAGATGCAGAACGCGGAGCCGGGAGGCCAGTAGGCCAGATCGCCCATGTCCACCACCTCGCGAACGTCCTCCGCCTTGGCCTTCACTGGAATGCCGAAGTAGATCTCGTCGCCCCAGGTCTCACCGGGGATGTCGAGCGGCAGCGCGTCCCAGATCGCCGCCGCCGTCTTCGAGCCGTTGAGCACCGCGTCGGCCGTGACGCGGCCCGCGGTGATCCGGATTTTCCTCTCCGCCATTGTTGATTCGTCCGCCCGCTCCGAAGTGTAGCCCCGGCTCCGGTCGGCGGCAAGGTTCAAGCCCGCCTCACACCTTCATGGCGGCGGCGACGATCGCCTTCGCCCACGCCGGCGTGAGGCTCACGTCGCGCGGGCCCACGATCGTCCCGCGGCGAAGATGCAGAACCAGCCTCGGCTCGGGCGCCACCCCGGCGTCCGGATCCGCCTCCACGCTATTGTCGTAGACCCGCAGCTCGTGGAGGCTCGGGAGCAGCCGGATGAGGTTGAGCCGGCTCGCGTCGTACCGCTCGCGGATCCGTGACTCCGGAATGTCGTGGCCGCCCTTCGCGACCCGGGCCCGCACGCGCGCGACGTGCAGATCCGGGCTGGAGAGCCCGACGTACCAGACGCGCACCTCGATGCCCCGCGCGGCCGCGCGCTCGAGCAGGCCCGTGATCGTGCGCCCGCCCAGCGTGGTCTCGAAGGCGAAATCGAGCCGCTCGGCGATCGCCCGCTCCAGGAGGCGCCGGCCCTCTAGCCACGCCGCGCTGTTCGCCTGCGTCTGGCTGGCCCCGGGATTGGCGGCGAGGATCCGGCGCGCGGCCTCGTCCGGGTTGAAGTACTCCACCCGCCGCCCGAGCAGCATGGCGCCGGCGATGCTGCTCTTGCCCGCGCCGTTGGTCCCCGCGAGAACGTAGATGCGGGGGGCGCGCGGGCGATCAGGCACGCCGCCGCGCGCCCTCCACCGCCGCCTGCCCGAGCTGCTTCGGGGTCGCCTCGAAGGCGCTCTTCATCCCGGCGCGGCTCTTCGGCGTCTGCATGCGGGCCAGCATCCGATCGAACTCGCGGCTGAGCGTGTCCAGGGCGGGCTCGCGCGCGCCGGTGAGCGCGGCGAACTCCTCCGCCGAGACGAGCACCGCTCGGACCGCGTCGTGCTTGGTGATCATCACGACCCCGTCCGCGAGCGCGGTCTCGAGCACCCGTCCGAACTGGTTCTTCGCGTCGCTGGCCGAGAACGACCGGGGCTCGACCTGCTCGCCTCGTCGGTTGCGAAAGGCGGGTGGGCGCGTCGCGCCCCCCTTGCTGACCGCGGTCCGGCGCCTGGCCATGGGCTCCTCCCTCGTTACGGCCATTTTAGCCAAAATGGCCGGTCCGGGCAATGCCCGGCTCAGATGCCGAGGCGCCGGCGGTAGGCGGCGAGCCGGGCCTCGAGCGCGGCGCGTTCGGGGACGCCCGCGACGCCTTCCGCCTCCACCGAGGCCGCGGCGCAGCACGCGGCGATCGAGGCGGCGTCCCACGCGTTGCCGTCCCGGTGGTAGGCGATGAGCAGCGCGGCCGCGAAGACGTCGCCCGCGCCGGTGGCGTCCCGCTCGACCGCGACGTCCGGCTCGACGCCGTACCGCTCGCCGTTGACGAAGAGGACCGCCCCGTCGGCCCCGCGGGTGACCGCGCCGACCGGCACCTGCTGGAACCATTCCAGCGCGTCCTTCTCGAAGGGCTCCACGTCCTCGTGGCTGACCACCAGCGCCTGCACCCGCGGCAGGACCAGGTCGGCGTCCTCCCACGGCTGGGGCGCGAGCACGCCCCCCTTGCCGCGCTGGCGCATCCAGCCCTGCGGCAGCGCCACCAGCGAGGTCTCCGGGAACGCGACCGCGAAGGCGGGGTCCACCTCGCCGGTCACGGGGGCCAGGGCCCCCAGCGTCGCGTCCCGCCACGCCTCGGGCAGCGCGTCGGCCTCGAGATCCAGCGCCCGCGCCAGCACCGCGAGCTCGCGCCGCCGCGGGTCCTGGCCGGGCCGGGGTCTCCCGATCCGGAACGTGGTGGTCTGCTGGGCCGCGACGTTGACCACCTCGACGTCCGGCGGGATCGCGTCGGCCGGGAAGTCCGGGCCGAAGGAGGTGAGCAATCCCACCGACAGGCCCAGGCGGTGGGCGGTCATCGCGGTGTAGTAGGCCGCCCCGCCGGGCCGGGTGCCGTGCGCGGTCTGATCGAGCGTGACGTGGCCGATCGCGACGAAGTCCACCGCGCTCATAACGCCATCTGCTTGGCGATGATCTCCTTCATGATCTCGGAGGTCCCGCCGCCGATGGTCATCAGGCGGATGTCCCGGAAGAAGCGCTCGATGGGGTACTCGCGCATGTAGCCGTACCCGCCGTGCAGCTGCACGCAGTCGTAGGCGACCTTCTGGGCCATCTCGGCGGTGAAGAGCTTCACCATCGAGATCTCCTTCACCGCCTCCTCCCGGTCGCGGAACTTCAGGCACGCCGCGTAGGTGAGCCAGCGGCCGGCCTCGATGAGGGTGGCGAGGTCGGCCAGCTTGTGCCGCACCACCTGCTTCTTCGCGAGGGGCTCGTCGAAGGCGTGGCGCTGCTGGACGTAGGCGATGGTGTCCTCCAGCGCCCGCTCGCAGCCGGCCACCGCGTGCAGGCCCGCCACCAGGCGCTCCCGCTGGAACACGCGCATGACCTCGTAGAACCCCTTGCCCTCGGTGCCCAGGAGGTTCCCGGCGGGCACCCGCATACCCTCGAAGGCGAGCTCGGCGGTGTCGGAGGCGCGGTTGCCCATCTTGTCGAGCTTCCGGCTCACCGTGAACCCGGGCGTGTTGCGCTCCACCAGGAACATCGAGATCCCCCGGTGGCGCCCCCCTTCCCCCCTCGGCGAGGAGTCCTGGATCCGGGCGGCCACGAAGTAGAGATCCGCCAGCACTCCGTTGGTGATGAACATCTTGGAGCCGTCGAGCACGTAGTGGTCGCCGTCACGGACCGCGCGCGTCCGGATGGCGGCCACGTCGGAGCCGCCGCCGGGCTCGGTCACCGCGATCGCGGTGAGGGCCTCGCCGCGGCAGATCGCGGGCAGATACTTCTCCTTGAGGGCCTCGCTGCCCGTCCAGTACAGGTGCGGGGAGGCCATATCGGTGTGCACCCCGACCGCCATCGCGAGCGAGGCGCAGCGGGCTCGGGCCATCTCCTCGCACAGCACCGCGGTGGTGAGCACGTCGGCGCCGGCGCCGCCGTACTTCTCGTCGTACTCCACGCCGAGGAAGCCGAGCGCGCCCATCCGCGGCCAGATGGACTTCGGGATCTCCCCGGCCTCCTCCCACGCCTCGACGTGCGGCTCCACTTCCTTCTGCACGAAGGCGCGCACCGCCTGCCGGAACATCTCGTGGTGCTCGTCGAAGATCTTCACGACCAGCGTGCCTTCACCCCGTCGCGGTCGATCGCCCCCTCCGCGGTGCGCGGCAGGGCTTCGCAGAACGCCACCACGTGCGGCCGCTTGAAGCGAGCGATCTTGCCGCCCACGAAGTCGGTCACCTGCTGCGCGGTGTGCGTCCCCGGCGCGGCCACCTCCACCACCGCCTTGACCGCCTCACCCCACCGGGCGTCGGGGATGCCGTAGACGCAGACGCCGGTCACGCCGGCCATCTGCATGATCACCGCCTCGACCTCCGCCGGGTACACGTTCTCGCCGCCCGGCTTGATCAGCTCCTTCTCCGGCTTGCGCTTGACGTAGTGCAGGTACCCATCGGCGTCGAAGCGGCCCACGTCGCCCGTGTGGTGCCAGCCGCTGCGGAAAGTGTACGCGGTGACGTCCGGCTGGCCGAAGTAGCCCTGGAAGACCAGCGGGCCCCGCACGACGATCTCCCCCGGCGTGCCGACGGGCACCTCGCGGTCGTAGTCGTCCACGAGCCGGATCAGGGCGGCGGGCACCGGCCGCCCGGAGGCGCCGGGCCGGTCGGTCACCCGCTGGAGCGTCACGAACCCACTGGTCTCGGACTGGCCGAAGCCGGTCCAGAACTGCGCCTTCGTTCTCTCGTGCAGGCGCTGGATGGTCTGGGGCGCGTCGAGGCCGGAGACGTGGGTCAGGCTCGGGAGCGCGCTGCCCGCCTTCTCGGCCGCGTCGAGCAGGCTCGCCAGCACCGGGGGGAAATTCGACACGTGGGTCACCCGGTGGCGGTCGATGAGCGCCACCGCTTCCGTCGGCTCGAAGCGCGACACGATGACGTTGGCACCCCCCGCGTGCAGGTGGGCCATGGCCATGATCAGCGCGCTCACATGGAAGAGCGGCAGGCCGACCAGGTAGCGGTCGCGCGCGGTGAAGCCGAGGCAGCCGATCGTGCTGAGATTGGCCGCGATCACGTTCGCGTGGGTCAGCACCGCCCCGCGGGGCACCACGTCCACCGCCGCGGTCGAGATCACCGCGAACGGGGCATCGGCGGGCACGTCCGCGGGATCAGGGGCCGGGCCCTTGCGGTAGAGGCCCTCGAGCGGCGTGAAGCCGGCGTCGGCTCCCTCGCCGAGCTGATAGCGATGCGTCACGCCCGCGGCCCCGAGCCAGTCGCCGACCAGGGCCTGGGTCGAGGCGTCCACCACCATCATCGCGGGCCGGGCCCGCTCCACCACCCGCTCCACCTCCTGGGCGCTGAGCCGCCAGTTGATCGGATAGGCGGTGAGGCCCTGGCGCGCGCAGGCCCCGTAGAGCTCGAGGTAGGCGGTGTCGTTCTGGGCGAGCACGCAGATCCGGTCGCCCGCCGCGAGCCCCCGGCCGGCGAGCCCGGTGGCCAGCTCGTCCACCCGCCCCTGGAGCGCCCGGAACGACAGCGCGCGCTCGCCCTGGATGACCGCGGGCGCGTCGCCGTGAACTGCGGCGGCCCGCGCGATCATGTCGTAGACGGTGAAGGTGTGAACGCTCAGCTCAGCCACCGCTTGCGCCGCTTGTAGTGCTTCACGTCCCGGTAGGACTTCCGGGCTCCCACCTCGGTGAGGCCGAGGTAGAACTCCTTGATATCCGCGTTCGCGCGCAGCGCTTCCCCCGCACCCTCCAGGACGATCCGGCCGTTCTCCATCACGTAGCCGTGCTCGGCGATGCCGAGGGCCATGGTGGCGTTCTGCTCCACCAGGAGCACGGTCAGCTTCTGCTCGCGATTGAGCCGCTGCACGATCACGAAGATCTCCTCGACCAGCATCGGGGCCAGCCCGAGCGACGGCTCGTCGAGCAGGATCACCCGCGGATCCGACATGAGGGCGCGCCCGATGACCAGCATCTGCTGCTCGCCGCCGGAGAGGTACCCTGCCTGCACCGCGCGCCGCTCCTTCAACCGCGGGAAGTACTGGTACACCCGCTCGATCCCGCCAGCCACGCGCTGGCGGTCGGACTGCACGTGCGCCCCCGCGATCAAGTTCTCCTCGGTCGTCAGGTGCTCGAAGACCCGGCGTCCCTCGAAGACCTGCACCACCCCGCGCCGGACCATCTCGTGAGGGGCGAGGCGGTCGAGACGCTGGCCCGCGAGCTCGATCGTGCCCTTCGTCACCTCCCCGCGCTCGGTCCGCAGCAGGCCGGAGATGGCCTTCAGGGTCGTGGTCTTCCCGGCGCCGTTGGCCCCGAGGAGCGTGGTGATCCCGCCTTCCCGGACCTCCAGCGACACCCCCTTGAGCACGAGGATGACACCGTCGTAGATCACTTCGATGTTGTTGAGGGTCAGCATGGCGTTGTGTCACCGGAGGGGGCCGGGCCCCCTCCGGTGTCGGTCCTCCGTTCCGCGACGCGCCGGGGCGCCCGGGGTTGGACGATTACTTGTGCTCCTTGATGTGCTTGGCCAGCACGTCCGGGTAGGCGGCGAACCACTCCGTCGACTTGACGAACTTGCCGCCCTTCACCTGCCAGATCTGGACGAGCCCGCCGCCCTCGTGGTCGGTCGGGGTGATCTTCAACGGCGGCACCAGGCCGCCGAGCGTGAAGTTGGAGATCTTCTCGAAGCCCGCCTTCACGTCGACCCCGGTGATCTTGCCGCCCGCCTTCGCCTTCAACGCGTTGCGGATGGCCTCCACGTGCAGCGCTCCGATCAGCACCCCGCGATTGTAATAGACCGTTGAGGCCATCTCCTTCGGCGCCGCCTTGCCCTCTTTCTTGTACATCTCGCGGATCTCGTTCAGCACCGGGAAGTCGGTGCCGACCCCCGCAAACTGCATCGTGTAGTAACCCTCGGCGGCCGCGAAGCCGCCTGCGGCCTCGATGTTGACCTCGGCGGAGGCCCACACAAATCCGACCATCTTCCGCAGCGGATAGCCGATCCGCTTGAGCTCCTTAATCGCCACCGCCGGCGCGCCGCCGAAGAGGTGGTTGATCACGAAGTCGGCGCGGTAGCGCTGGGCGATGTCGAGGACCTGCGCGCCCATCTCGACCCCGGGAGGCGGCACCGCGAAGTGCTTGATCTGGAACCCCTCCCTCTGCGCCAGGTCGTCGAGCACCTGGATCGGCTCACGGCCCGCCGGATTGTCGTAGAAGAGATAGGCGATCTTCTTGCCCTTCAAGCTTCCGCCGAGCTCCTTCTTTACGAAGTCCACCGCGGCGGTGCCCTGCGACCAGTAGGTCGCGGCGATCGGGAAGATGTACGGATACCGCGTGCCGTCGGCGGCGGCCGCGCTACCGAAGCCCGGCGACGTCCCGGGGATCCGATCCTCGTTCAGCTTGGCGGCCAGCGCGTAGATGTGCGGGGTCCCGTAGACCGCGATGGACACCGCGCCCTCCTGCTTGAAGCGCTCGTACGATTCGATCGAGGGCGGCACCTTGTACTCGTGATCGACCTCCAGGGCCTTGATCTTGAACCCCTCCACGCCGCCCTTGCTGTTCACCAGGGCCACGTAGTCGTGGAAGCCAGGGCACAGGACGGTGCCCACGATCTGGGTCGCGCCGGTGCGGTCGCACTGGACCCCGATCACGACCTCGCCCTTCGACTGGGCCACCGACGGGACGGGCGCGAACAGGCTGGTCCCTCCCAGCAGCAGCGCGATTGCGATTGCCAGAACCTGTCTCATGAGCGGTCTCCTTTCATCGCGTACCTCAGTACGCGAATGGCCAGATGCGGAAGTAGTTCCGGATGTTCCGCCACAGGCGGTTGAGGCCCTCCGGCTCCACGATCAGGAAGAAGATGATCAGCACGCCGAAGAGGATGACGCGGAGATTGGGGATCAGATTCAGGATGGTTTGGGGCTCGAAGAACACCCCGCCGAACGCTTCCATCGTGCGCCGGATCACGATGGGGAGCAGGGTGATGAAGAACGCGCCGAAGATGGACCCTTGCACCGACCCCAGACCCCCGATGATGATCATGGCCAGGTAGTCGATGGACACGCCGAGCTGGAACTGCTCGTAGTTCGCGATCCCGAGGAAGTAGGTGTAGAGCACTCCGCTGGCGCCCGCGTAGAAGGATGAGATCGCGAACGCGAGCAGCTTGTACCGGAAGATGTTGATCCCGATGATCTCGGCCGCGATGTCCTGGTCCCGGATCGCGATGAAGGCGCGGCCCACCCGCGACCGCACCAGGTTCATGGTGCCGATGGTCGCCAGCACCACGAAGAACAGCAGAAAGTAGTACATGTCCCGCTGGGAGTCGAGCACCATGCCGAAAATTCTCGGTCGGGCCACCTCGATCGAGGCCTGCACCCCGCCGCTGATGAAGGTCACGTGGTTGATGATCCACTCGATGATGAACTGGCCCGCGAGGGTGGCGATGGCCAGGTAGAGCCCCTTGATGCGAAGGGACGGGATGCCCACCACCGCCCCCACCAGCGCAGCCATGATACCCCCGGCGAGCAGGTTCACCGGCCATGGCGAATCCAGCCGCGTCGCCAGGTTCGCCGCCGTGTAGGCTCCCACCGACATGAAGGCCCCGTGGCCAATCGACACCTGCCCGGTGTAGCCAACCAGGATGTTGAGGCCGAGGGCCCCGATGCAGGCGATCCAGACCAGGTTGGCGATCGAGAGGAAGTACGAGTCCAGGCCCAGCGGGATGATCGCAAAGAACACCACCGCGAGCAGGCCGATGGCCCAGCGCGCGATCGGCAGCGGGTAGAGACCCATGTCCGCCTCGTAGCTCGTCTTCAGCACGCCGCACTCGCGATGGAACATCGGCCTAGATCCTCTCGATGATCTTCTTGCCGAAGATCCCGTACGGACGGACCATGAGGGCGAGGATCATCAGCACGTACGGCGCGAAGTCCTTGGTGCCGCCCCCCACGTAGGGATCAACGTAGCCGGCGGTCACGTTCTCCACCAGGCCCACGATCAGGCCGCCGATCACCGCCCCGGGAATCGAGTCGAGCCCCCCGAGGATCACCACCGGGAACACCTTCAACCCGACCAGGGACAGGTTGATGTCCACCCCGAGCAGGTTGCCCCAGATGATGCCGCCGAGCGCGGACACCACCCCGGTCATGGCCCACGCCAGACCGAAATAGCGCTCCACGTTGATCCCCATCGCCATCGCGACCTGCTGGTTGTCCGCGATGGCCCGCATCGCAATGCCCTTCCGTGACTTCAGGAAGAACCAGCCGAACCCGCTGAGGAACAGGAGGCTCACCACGCCCCCCAAAAGCTGGATGGGCGGGATGAACAGCGGCCCTAGCACGATGGGGTCGTCCGGGATGGGCAGCGGGATGGTCCGGGTGCCCGCCCCCACGGTGGCGGGACCGATGCCGCGCAGGATAGAGGCGAGGCCGATGGTGGCCATCACCACCGCGATCACCGGGCGTCCGATCAGCTTGCGCAGCATGACCCGCTCGAGGAGGAACCCGAACACGATCATGCCCGCCAGCGCGGTCCCCACCGCCACCCACAGGGGGGCGCCCCACACGTCGAGGGCGGCCGCGGCCAGGAGGCCGGCGAGCAGGACGAACTCACCCTGGGCGAAGTTCACCGCGTCGGTGGCCTTGTAGACGAGCACGAAACCCAGCGCGATCAGCGCGTACATCAGGCCGATCAGGATGCCGTTCGATACCAGGAGAAAAAAGAAGCCGAGTTCGTCAGACACGGGTGGCTACCTCCTCGACATCCTCGATTCGCACCCGCGATTGGATGGTCGCCTGGCGCCCGTCCTCGTAGGTGATACTGGTGGAGAGCTCCGTCTCGCCCGCGCCACCGTACAGCGCGTCGATCACCGTCGCGTACTTGTCGGCGACGTAGCGTCGCCGCACCTTTCGGGTCCGCGTCATCTCCGCGTCGTCGGCCTCGAGATCCTTGGTGAGCAGGAGGACGCGACGGATCCGGATCCCCTCGGGCAGAGTCTGGTTCGCGCGGCGGATCTCGTCGCGGATCAGCCCGCGCACCTCCGCCTTCTGGGAGAGATCCATGTAGGAGGTGTAGGCGAGCCCGCGGCGCTCCGCCCAGTTCCCGACCGTTCCGGGATCGATCGCCACCATGACGGCAACGAACGGCTTCTCGTGGCCGAAGGCCACCGCCTCCCGGATGTACGGGCTGAACTTCAGCTTGTTCTCGATGAACTGCGGAGCGAAGGGAGTGCCCTCGGCGAGCGCGCCCACGTCCTTGGCCCGGTCGATGATGACGAGATGGCCCTGGGGATCGATGAAGCCGGCGTCGCCGGTGTGGAACCAGCCGTCGGCGTCGATGACTTCGCGGGTCGCCTCGTCGTTCCGGAAGTAGCCCTTGAAGACCGCACAGCCCTTCACGAGGACCTCGCCGCGATCGCCGATCCGGATCTCCACCCCGGACACCGGGCGCCCCGCGGTGGTGGGATTGGCCTCCCGGTCCGGCTGGAGCGACACGAGCCCGGTGGTCTCGGTCGATCCGTAGACCTGCTTGAGATTGACCCCGATCGAGCGGAAGAACCGGAACGTGTCGGGCCCGAGGGGCGCTCCCCCGGTCAGCACCCACTTGGTCCGGCTCAGGCCGAGCTGGTCGCGGACGGGTCGATACACGAAGAACTCGCCGAGCGCGGTGGCCACCTTGAGACCGAGGGGCACCGGCTTGCCCTCGGTCCGGAGGATCTCGGCCCGCTCCGCCGCTCCGCGGAAGTACTCGAAGGTGTGCCGCTTCAGCGGAGTGGCGTCGCTGGCCCGCACCTGCACCGCGGTGAGCATGTTCTCCCAGATGCGGGGCGGGGCGAGCAGGGTGGACGGGCCGAGCTCCCGGAGGTCCCGCTGCACCGTCTCCGGGCTCTCCGGGCAGTTGGCGCAGAAGCCCACCACCAGGCTGGCGAACAGCGTGTAGACCGAATCGCCGGCCCACGCCATGGGCAGGTAGGCCAGCGAGGTGTCCTCCGGGGTGAGGCGAGACTCCCGCCGGAAGCTGTCGGCCACCCCCACCGCGTTGGCGTGCGTGATCATGGCCCCCTTCGGACTGCCGGTGGTGCCCGAGGTGTAACAGATGATCGCGACGTCGTCCGGCCGCCCCTTCTCGATCTCGGCCTCGAAATACCCGGGATGCTCGGCCGCGAAGGCGCGGCCCCGCTCCTGCAGATCGTCGTAGGACTTGAGCCAGTCGTGCCGGTACGAGGATAGGCCCCGCGGGTCGTCGTAGATCACGAGGCGCAGCGCCGGGAGCTCGGCCCGGAGGGCGAGAATCTTGTCCACCTGCTCCTGGTCCTCCGCGAGGATCACGCTGACCTCGGAGTGGTTCCACACGTAGGCCAGCTCCTTGGCGATCGAGTCCTGGTAGACGGGCACCGGCACGCCGCCGAGGGCCTGGGCCGCGACCTGGCCCCAGTACAGGCGGGGCCGGTTGTCCCCGATCACCGACAGGCGATCGCCTCGCTGGAAGCCGAGGGCGGCCAAGCCGAGCGCGAGATCCCGGACCTGGTCGTGGTACTGACTCCAGGTCCACGTCTGCCAGATGCCCCGGTCCTTCTCGCGGATCGCCGGCCGGTTCCCGAGCTCGCGGGCGTTGCGCTGCAACAGGCGGGGTAGTGTCGTGAGGTCAGCCACGTTGGCCTCCATTCGTCGCGCCCTTCGCGTCGCCCAGGTACGCCTTGATCACCTGCGGGTTCGCTCGCACCTCGTCGGGGGAGCCGTCGGCGATCTTCTGCCCCATGTCGAGGACGGCCACCCGATCCGAGATGTCCATGACCACCCCCATGTCGTGCTCGATCAGGATGATGGTGGTCCCCCACTCCTGGTTGACGTCGAGGATGAAGCGGGCCATGTCCTCCTTCTCCTCGTGGTTACAGCCGCCCATCGGCTCGTCGAGGAGGAGAATCTTGGGGTCGAGGGCGAGGGCCCGGCCGAGCTCGACCCGCTTCTGCAGGCCGTAGGCCAGCGACCCGGTCGGACGCCGGCGCAGGTCCTGGATCCGCAGGAAATCGATGATGTCTTCCACGCGTCGCCGATGGGTCACTTCCTCTCGCTGGGCGAGGCCCCAGTAGATGAAGGAGGCGAGCACCCCCGCCTTCATCCGGACGTGGCGGCCCAGCATGAGGTTGTCGAGCACGGTCATGCCTCGGAACAGAGCGATGTTCTGGAACGTGCGGGCGACCCCCAGCTCGGCGATCCGGCTCGGGGCGCTGCGGGTGACGTCGCCGCCCTCGAGCGTGATCCGGCCCGTGTCGGGATGGTAGAACCCGCTGATCATGTTGAGCAGGGTGGTCTTGCCCGCGCCGTTGGGGCCGATGACCGAGAGGATCTCTCCCTGTCGGACGTCCAGGCTCACCCGCGTGACCGCCTGCACGCCCCCGAACGCCTTCGAGACCTCCGCGATCTGGAGCTGCGAGCTCATGTCTGGGTCCTCACGACAGCCAGCGTTTCCGCCGCTTGTAGTGTTTGACGTCGCGATAGCTCTTCCGCTGGCCCACCCCGGACAGCCCCAGGTAGAACTCCTTGATGTCCTCGTTCTCGCTCACCGTCTTGACGTCGCCGTCCAGCACCACCCGCCCGTTCTCCATCACGTAGACGTACTGGGCGAAGCGCAGCGCCATGTTCGCGTTCTGCTCGGCCAGCAGCACCGCCACCCGCTCCTCGCGGTTCAGACCGCCCGACGATCTCGAAGATCTCCTGCACCAGCATCGGGGCCAGGCCCATCGAGGGCTCGTCGAGCAGCATCAGGCGCGGATGGGCCATGAGGGCCCGGCCGATCGCGAGCATCTGCTGCTCGCCGCCCGAGATGTAGCCGGCGCGCACGCCGCGCCGGTCCCGCAGGCGGGGGAAATAGCCGTACACCCGCTCCAGATCCGGCTTGAGCGCGTGCCCGTTCCGCCGCGTGTAGCCCCCGGTCAGCAGATTCTCCTCCACGGTCAGGTGCTCGAAGACGTGCCGGCCTTCCATCACCTGCACCACGCCCCGCCGCACGATCTCGGAGGCCTCGCGGCGATGGATCGCCTCGCCGCCGAGCTCCACCCCGCCCTTGGTCACCTCGCCCCGCTCGGTGCGCAGGAGCCCCGAGATGGCCTTGAGCGTGGTGGACTTGCCCGCCCCGTTGGCCCCGAGGAGGGCGACGATGCCCTCCTCGGGAACCTGGAGCGACACGCCCTTCAACACGAGGATCACGTGATCGTAGATGACCTCGATGTTGTTGACCGAGAGCAGCGGGCGCGCGGCGACGCTCACGACGTCCTAGTTCTCCTTCGAGCAGTCGCGCGCCGAGTAGCCCAGCTTCTTGCCTTCCTCGACCGCCGCCGCCTCGAGCTTCGGCCGGACGACGTCCCGCATCGGGGCCACCCACTCCGACACCACGTTCCACTTCTGGCCGTCCCACTGCTGGATCAGCACGGGGCCGTTGCCCTCGTGATCCTCGCAGGTCACCTTCACCGCGTGGGTGAAGCCCTTGAGGCCGATCTGGTCGAGCCGCGCGTCGGTGAGGTTCAGGTGCTCGTAGCCCCAGCGCACCTGCTCGGCGGTCAGCGGCTTGTTGCCGAACTTGCCCATCGCGGTGCGGATGGCCTCGACCGCGTACATGGCGTTGATGATGCCGCGGTTGTAGAGGGCCTCGCCGATCTTGTCCTTGGGGCCGATGTTCTTGCCCTTGTCGTAGACGTGCTTGACGATGTCGGCGTGGACCTTGAAGTTGCTCCCGGGCGCGTGGAACGTCGCGCCCTTGTAGCCCTTGGCCCCGTCGCCCGCCGGCACCACGTCCGCCTCGCTGGCCGACCACCAGTTGCCGATCAGGTGGTCCATCGGGAAGTTGATCGCGGCCGCCTCCTTCACCGCCACCTGGTTCATCACGCCCCAGCCCGAGAGGTACACCCACGCGGGGTTGATCCGCCGCACCTGCAGCCAGGTGGCCTTCTGCTCCTGACCAGGGTGGTCCACCGCGAGCAGCGTCAGCTCGAAGCCGTACTTGCGGGCCAGCTCCTCGAGCGTGGGATTCGCTTCCTTGCCGTAGGGGCTGTTGTGGTAGACGTGGACGATCTTCTTGCCCTTCAGCTTGTCGAGCCCACCCTCCTGCTGCCCCATGTACCGGATCACCGAGGAGGCCTGGCTCCAGTAGGTCGTCGGGAAGTTGAACACCCAGGGGAACCAGCGCCCGTCGGCGGCCGCGGTCATGCCGTAGCCCATCGAGTGCACCGTGATCTTGTCCACCCCCGCCTTCGGGATGAGCTGGTAGGTGATCCCGGTGCTCAGCGGGTTGAACACCACCGCGCCGGTGCCCTTGCCCTTGAGCCGCTCGTAGCACTCGACGCCCTGCTTGGTGTCGTACTGGGTCTCGCACTCCTCCACCACGATGCGGACGCCGTTGACCCCGCCGTCCCGCTCGTTGAGCATCGTGAGGTAGTCCCAGAGGCCGTTGGCGAACGGGATGCCGCTCGGCGCGTAGGGTCCGGTGCGGTACACCAGCGAGGGGATGAACATCTCCTTGGCCTGGGCCGCCACCGTCCCGGCCAGCGGCACGGCGATGACGGCGGCGGCGAGCAGCGCGATCATGACGCGTCGTAGAGTCATGCGGATCTCCTTTGTCAGTAGGGGAACGGCCACAGGCGCAGCTTCTCCTTGGTGATCTGCCAGAGCCGGGCCAGGCCGTGCGGCTCGACGATCAGGAACAGGACGATCAGCCCGCCGAACACCATCAGCTCGATGTGCTTCTGGAGCGCCACCGGCATGGACAGGCCCAGCAGGTGCGGCGCGTTGGTGAGGAAGATCGGCACCATCACGATGAAGGCGGCCCCCAGGAAGGAGCCCAGGATGGAGCCCAGGCCGCCGATGATGACCATGAACAGCACGAGGAAGGACACGTTGATGTCGAAGGCCAGGGTCTCGGCGCTGCCGAGATAGAGGAACACGTACTCCGCTCCCGCCACCCCGCAGAAGAACGAGCTGATCGCGAAGGCGAGGAGCTTGGTGCGCAGCGGGCGCACCCCGATGATCTCGGCCGCGATGTCCCGGTCGCGGATCGCCATCCACGAGCGCCCCACCCGCCCCCGCACCAGGTTCTTGGCCACGAGCGCGAACAGCGCCACCAGCGCCAGGGCGAGCAGGTACCGGACCGGGGCGGTCGCCTCCGGGCCCGTCACCATGACCCCGAGCATCCGCCGCGGCGGCGCGGTGATGGTGCCGGACGAGGCGTAGTTGGTGAACCACGCCACCTTGTTGAAGAGCCAGATCAGGAAGAACTGGGCGGCCAGGGTGGCGACGGCCAGGTAGAAGCCCTTGATGCGCAGCGACGGGATCCCGAAGAGCACTCCCACCAGCGCGGCCGCGAGCCCGGCCAGCAGGAACGCGACCACGATGTTGAGGCCCGGGAACGCGGTGGTGATCTTGAACGCGGAATAGGCGCCCACCGCCATGAAGCCGCCGGTGCCGAGCGACACCTGCCCCGCGTAGCCGGTGAGCAGGTTCAGGCCGAGGGCGGCCAGGGCGTAAATCAGGAACGGGATCAGCACCGCCTGCAGCCAGTACTCGCTCGCGACCAGCGGCACCGCGATGACCGCGGCGGCCGCCGCGAGCGTCGCGATGATCCGATCCTGCCGGATCGGGAATACCGCCTGGTCGCTGGCGTACGTACCCTTGAACTGCCCCGCTTCCCGGTAGATCATACGCGCTCGATGATCTTCTCGCCGAAGAGGCCCTGCGGCCGGACGAGGAGGAAGGCGAGGGCGAGCATGTAGGCGAACCAGTTCTCGATGGCCCCGCCGACGAGCGGCCCCCAGTACACCTCGGCCAGCTTCTCGCCCATCCCGATGATGAGCCCGCCGACGATGGCGCCCGGCACCGAGGTGAAGCCGCCCAGGATCAGCACCGGGAGCGCCTTGAGCGCGATGAGCGAGAGGCTGAACTGCACGCCGCTCTTGGCCCCCCACATGATCCCGGCGACGAGGGCCACCAGGCCCGCGACCGACCAGACCACGATCCAGATCGTGTTGAGCGGGATGCCGATCGAGAGCGCGGCCTCGTGATCGTCGGCCACCGCCCGGAGCGCGCGCCCGACGCGGGTGCGCTGAAAGAACACGGCCAGGATCGCGACCAGCACCGCAGCGGTGATCGCGGCGGTCAGCTCGAGACGATTGACCTGGACGCCCCACGCCATGAACGACGTGTCGGGGATGCCGACGTCGAGCTTCTTGACGTTGCTCCCCCAGACCAGCTCCCCGAAGCCCTCCAGGAAGAAGTTGAGCCCGATCGTCGCCATGAACAGGATGATCTGCTCCTGGTTCACGAGCGGGCGCAGCACCACGCGCTCGATGGCGAAAGCGAGCGCCACCATCACGCCCATGGTCAGGACCAGCGCCGCCACCAGCGGAGCGCCGCGCTCCATCAGCCCCACCAGGGTCAGGGCCGCGAACAGCACCATCACGCCCTGGGCGAAGTTGAAGACGCCGGACGCCTTGTAGATGAGCACGAAGCCCAGCGCCACCAGGGAGTACATGAGCCCGGCCGCGAGGCCGCCGATCAGCACCTCGACCAGGAAACTGGGGGCGCCCACCATGTCCTTGAAGGGCGCGACCAGGACCGCGTACGCCAGGTCAAGCATGGGCCACGCCCAGGTAGGCGTCGATCACGCCCTGGTCGGCCCGGACCTCGTCGGGCCGGCCGTCGGCGATCTTGCGCCCGTAGTCGAGCGCGATCACGCGGTCCGAGATATCCATCACCACGCTCATGTCGTGCTCGATCAGCGCGATGGTGGTGCCGAACTCGTCGTTGACGCCGAGGATGAACCGGCACATGTCTTCCTTCTCCTCGACGTTCATGCCCGCCATCGGCTCGTCGAGCAGCAGGAGCTTGGGCTCGGCCGCGAGCGCGCGGGCCAGCTCCACCCGCTTCTGCAGCCCGTACGGCAGCTTGCCCGCCGAGGCCTTGCGAATCGCCTGGATCTCCAGGAAGTCGATGATGCGCTCCACCGCCGCCCGGTGCTCGAGCTCCTGCTTCATGGCCGGGCCCCAGTAGAGCGCCTCCAGCAGGAAGCTGCCCCGCATCTTGAGCAGCCGCCCGGTCATGATGTTGTCGAGCACGCTCATGCCCTTGAAGAGCGCCACGTTCTGAAAGGTGCGCGCGACGCCGAGCGCGGCCACGTCGTAGGGCCGGAGCTGCGTCCGGTCGCGCCCCTCGAAGAGGATCTGGCCCTCGTACGGGTGGTAGAAGCCGCTCACCACGTTGAGCAGGGTGGTCTTGCCCGCGCCATTGGGCCCGATGATGGCCACGATCTCGCCGCGGCGGATCTCGAGGCTCACCCGCTCGAGGGCCTGCACCGCCCCGAAGCGCACGCTGATCCCGTTGACCTCGAGGAGCGGCGTCGGCGGGGGCCCGTCCGGCACCCTCATCCCGCCGCCCCCGCGCCCGCGCGCGAGAAGCTCTCCGCGTCGGTGATCCGCACCGCGGCCCGCACGGTGCCGGTGCGCCCGTCCTCGTAGGTCACCAGCGCCTCCACGTTGACGTGGTCGGCGGCGCCGTAGAGGGCCTCGATCAGGGGGGCGTACTTCTCGGCCACGAAACCCCGCCGCACCTTGCGGGTGCGGGTGATTTCCTGGTCGTCCGCGTCCAGCTCCTTGTGCAGGAGCAGGAAGCGGCGGATCTGAGCGCCCGCGCAGCGTCTCCTCGTCGAGGAGGCTGCGGTTGACCCGCACCACCTCCTGGCGGATCAGCTCGTAGACCTCGGGCTTCTGGGCGAGATCCGTGTAGCTCGTGTAGGCCAGGCCGCGGCGCTCCGCCCAGTTGCCGACCGAGGCCAGGTCGATGTTGATCAGCGCACCCACGAAGGCGCGCTCGTGGCCCACGCAGACCGCCTCCTTCACGTACGGCGAGAACTTGAGCTTGTTCTCGAGGTACTTGGGCGCGAAGATCGTCCCCCCGGAGAGCCGGCCCACGTCGCGGGCCCGGTCGATGATCTTGAGGTGGCCGTCCTTGTCGAAGAATCCCGCGTCCCCCGAGTGCACCCAGCCGTCGTCGAGCGTCTCCCGGGTGGCCGCCTCGTTCCGGTAGTAGCCCTGGAACACGCCCGGGCCCCGGTACAGCACCTCGCCGGTCCCGCTGATGCGCACCTCGACGCCGGGCAGCGGCGGGCCCACCGTGTCGAGCTTGACGTCGCCGTCCTCCTGGATGCAGATCAGCGCGCTCGATTCGGTCATCCCGTAGAGCTGCTTCACGTTGATGCCGAGCGACCGGTAGAACTCGAAGAGCTCGGGCCCGATCGCCTCGCCCGCGGTGTAGGCCACGCGGATCTTGCCCATGCCCAGGTTGTCGCGGAGCGGGCCGTAGACCAGCAGCCAGCCGAGCGGGTAGAGCAGGCGGTCGAGCCACGCGGGAGCCCGGTGCGCGAGGCGCCGGCGCTCCACCCGGCGCGCCAGCCCCAGGAAGGCGTGCACCATGCGCCGCTTGACCCAGGCGGTGTCGTCCACCCGGATCATGACCGAGGTCAGGATGTTCTCCCAGATGCGCGGCGGGGCGAAGAAGTAGGTGGGGCCGATCTCCTTGAGATCCGCGAGCACCGTGGCCGCGCTCTCCGGGCAGTTGGTGGTGAAGCCCGCCACCACGGACTGGCCGAAGGAGAACATGTGGTCGCCGATCCAGGCCATGGGCAGGTACGCCATGACCTCCTCGGCCTCCGTGAGGCGCTCGCGCTCGATCGCGGCGCGCGCGGTCTCGATCAGGTTGCGGTGCGAGAGCATCGCGCCCTTGGGCTGCCCGGTGGTCCCCGACGTGTAGGCGATGACCGCGGTGTCGTCGGCTCCGCCCCGGGCGATCTCCTCATCGAAGTAGCCCGGATTGTCCTGGGCGAACTTGCGCCCGCGCTCCTTGAGCTCGTCGAGGCTCAGCAGGCCGAGATCCTGATAGTGCCGGAGGCCCCGCCCGTCCACGTAGACGATCCACTCGAGCTGCGGGCAGTGCGCGCGGACGTGGAGCAGCTTGTCGACCTGCTCCTGGTCCTCGACCACCGCGAAGCGCACCTGCGCGTGATCGACGATGTACTGCATCTCCTTCTCGATGGAGTCCTGGTAGAGCGGCACCGGGATCCCGCCGAGCGCCTGCGTGGCCAGCATGGCCCAGTAGAGCTGGGGCCGGTTGTCGCCGACCACCGCCGTCTTGTCACCCCGGGCGAAGCCGAGCGCGGCCAGACCCAGCGCGATGAGGCGCGACTGCTCGACATACTGGCTCCACGTGTGTGACTGCCAGATGCCCAGATCCTTCTCCCGGATGGCGATCTTCCGCGGAAGGCGCTGAGCGTTGCGGAGGGCCAGCTTGGGGAAGGTATCGAGGCCCGGCTCGAGCATCAGGTACGCGTGGAGGTGCGGATCGCGCGCGGCCGCGCGCGGCGAGGCTCACCTGCACCGTTGGAGAGAGTCGTCACGCTCATCAGGCCCATCAGGAGCACCCGCGCTGGCGGTGATAAAGTGGCGAGAGTCTAGCCCAGGGCCGGAAGGGTGTCAAGAACTTTGCCCACCAAGACAAGGGTTTACGGGCCGCTCAGGAGTGTGGGGAGGAGTCTCCCGGTAAGGGGGACCCTGGCCGCCGCCTGCCTGATCGGCGCCCTCTGGGTCGCCCTGCCCGTGGAGGCCCAGCTCGAGCCCGATTGCGCCCGGCCGGCCCAGGGGCGCGACCTGATCGCCCGGCTGCGGCTGGCCGAGATCGAGGGCGCCGAGGACATCCACCGCGAAGCCATGTGGGAGGCCTTCGGTCACTGCCCCGAGGGCGCCACGGGCACGCCGTGCCGGACCGCGGAGCGGCAGCGCTTCGAGGCGGAGTGGGAGGGGAAGCGCGCCCGGATCGACGCGAAGTACCGGAACGTCCTCAGCGATTTCGAGCGACGCTGCCGCGCGATCCTGTCAGAGTGGCTTCCTGATCAGCCGGGCCAGCTCGCCCACCACCCCGCGCCGGAAGGCCAGCACGCAGAGCACGAAGATGATGCCCTGCACGACGGTGACCCACGCCCCGAGCTGGGCCAGATAGGTCTCGAGCCCGATCACGATCACCGCGCCCACCACCGGACCGAAGACGGTGCCCAGGCCGCCCAAAAGGGTCATGAGCACGACCTCGCCTGACATGGTCCAGTGCACGTCGGTGAGCGAGGCGAGCTGGAAGACGATGGCCTTGGTGCCGCCGGCCAGCCCCGAGAGCCCGGCCGAGAGCACGAAGGCGATCAGCTTGTAGCGGTCGGCCTCGTAGCCCAGCGAGAGGGCGCGCGGTTCGTTCTCCCGCACCGCCTTCAACACATGACCGAACGGCGAGTGGATCGTCCGGTAGATGAGCAGGAACCCGCCCAGGAAGACGGCGAGCACGACGTAGTACATGACGAGCGTGTGGCGCAGGTCGAGGAACCCGAACAGCATCCCGCGCGGCACCGCCTGGATGCCGTCCTCCCCGTGGGTGAACGGGGCCTGCAGGCAGAAGAAGAAGAGCATCTGGGCCAGGGCCAGCGTGATCATCGAGAAGTAGATACCCTGCCGGCGGATCGCCAGGGCGCCGATCGCCAGGCCGAGCAGCACCGCGGTCGCGGTGCCGAGCAGGATGGCCCGCTCCGGGGGCCAGCCCCACACCTTCGCGGCGTGCGCGGTGACGTAGCCGGCCGAGCCCAGGAAGGCGGCGTGGCCGAAGGACAGCAGGCCCGCGTAGCCGATCAGCAGGTTGAACGCGCACGCAAAGAGGGCGAAGCAGAGCGCCTTCATGAGGAAGACCGGGTAGACCACGAACGGACCGACCAGGAAGGCGGCGGTCATCAACGCGAACACCACCGCCTGATGCCCCAGGGCCATCCTACTGCGCCCGCCCGAAGAGGCCGGCCGGCTTCACCAGCAGCACGAGCGCCATGATGACGAAGATCACCGTGTTCGACGCCTCGGGATAGAACACCTTGGTCAGCCCCTCGATCAGGCCGAGCCCGAAGCCGGTGACGATCGAGCCCATGATCGAGCCCATGCCGCCGATGACGACCACCGCGAAGACCACGATGATCAGGTCGGCGCCCATCAGCGGGTTCACCTGGTAGATCGGCGCGGCGAGCACGCCCGCCAGCGCGGCCAGCGCGACGCCGAAGCCGTAGGTGAGCGTGATCATTCGCGGCACGTTGACGCCGAAGGCCTGGACGAGCGCCGGGTTCTCGGTCGCCGCGCGCAGGTAGGAGCCGAGCTTGGTGCGCTCGATGACGAACCACGTGGCCAGGCAGATCGCGAGCGAGAACACGATGACCCACGCCCGGTAGTTCGGCAGCACCATGAAGCCGAGATTGCGGCCCCCGGTGAGCTGGGCGGGAATGGCATAGGGCAGACCCGAGGAGCCGAAGCTGTTCCGGAAGATGCCCTGGATGATCAGCCCCAGGCCGAAGGTGAGGAGAAGGCCGTAGAGGTGGTCGAGGGCATAGAGGCGCTTGAGCAGGAAGCGCTCGACCACCACGCCCACCACCCCGACCGCGACCGGGGCCAGCAAGAGAGCCCACCAGTAGCCGACACCCGCGTACTGCAGCAGGAAGTAGGCGACGAAGGCACCCATCATGTACTGGGCGCCGTGGGTGAAGTTGATGATGTTGAGCAGGCCGAAGATGACGGACAGCCCGAGGCTCAGCATGGCGTAGAACGAGCCATTGATGAGCCCGATGAGGAGCTGGCCGAACAGGGCCTGGGGCGGGATCCCGAAGATCATTGGCGAATCGATCCCCTCACCCTGCCCTCTCCCCAGAGGGGAGAGGGAGGACGGAGCACCCTCTCCCCGCGGCGGGGAGAGGGCAGCGTGAGGGGGCGGGTCTCTACTTCTTCACCAGGGGGCAGTCCCCCTGGTCGATGGGCCGGAACGCCTGCTCCGCCGGCGTCGTCGCGCGCGTCTTGTAGTAGTCCCACGGGCCCTTCGACTCCGACGGCTTCTTGACCTCGAAGAGGTACATGGGGTGCAGCTTGCGGCCGTCGGCGCGGATCGTGCCCTTGCCGAACAGCGGGTCGTCGGTGGGCGTCTCCTTCATCTTGGCGATGACCTTGGTCCCGTCGTCGCCCTTGAGCGCCTCCACCGCCTTCAGGTAGTGCAGCGTCGCGGAGTACACCCCGGCGTGGATCATGGTGGGGTGGATGCCGCGGTCCAGCTCCGCGAAGCGCTTGGCGAAGGCGCGCGTCTTGTCATTCATGTCCCAGTAGAAGGCCTCGGTGAAGATCAGGCCCTGGGCCGTCTGCAGCCCGAGCGCGTGCACGTCGGTGATGAACACGAGCAGGCCGGCCAGGTTCTGCCCGCCCTTGACGATGCCGAACTCGGCGGCCTGCTTGATGCTGTTGGTGGTGTCGCCGCCCGCGTTCGCGAGCCCGATGATCTTGGCCTTCGAGGACTGGGCCTGGAGCAAGAACGAGGAGAAGTCGGCGGTATTGAGCGGGTGGCGCACCTTGCCCAGCACCTTGCCGCCGTTCTTCAGCACCACCGCCTCGGTGTCGCGCTCGAGCGCGTGCCCGAACGCGTAGTCGGAGGTGAGGAAGAACCACGAGTCACCGCCCGTCTTCACGATGGCGCTGCCGGTGCCGTTGGCGAGCGCCCAGGTGTCGTAGGTCCAGTGGATCGTGTTGGGCGAGCACGCCTTGCCGGTCAGGTCGGAGGACGCCGCCCCGGAGACGAGGAACGCCTTGCCCTTCTCTCGGACGATCTGGGTCACCGCGAGGGCGACCCCGGAGTTGGGCGTGTCCACGATCACGTCCACCTTGTCGGCGTCGAGCCACTGCCGCGCGATGCCGGACCCGACGTCGGCCTTGTTCTGATGGTCGGCCGAGACGATCTCGACCTTCATCCCCTTCTTGGCGGCGCCGAAGTCCTCCACCGCCATGCGGGCCGCGATCACCGAGCCCTGGCCGGAGAGGTCGGCGTAGAGGCTCGACATGTCGGTGAGCACGCCGATCTTGATGACCCCGTCGGAGACCTGGGCCCGGGCCGCGGGCGGGGCGACGAGGGCGATCGCGGCCATGGTGACGACAATCCAGTACTTGAGCATGCGTTGGTCCTTTCGTTCGGTTGAGGACGACGTGGGACGGGCGATTATACCCCGAGGTACTCGTGGAGCTTGGCGGTGTGCGTCTCGAGCTCGGCGTTCCGGATCATGTCCACCACCCGCCCGCGCTCCATCACGTAGTGGCGATCGGCCACCGTGGAGGCGAAGCGGAAGTTCTGCTCCACGAGCAGGATCGTGAAGCCCTCGGCCTTCAGGCGGCGGATGGTGGCCCCGATCTGGCGCACGATGACCGGGGCCAGCCCTTCGGTCGGCTCGTCCAGCAGCAGGAGCCGCGCGCCGGTGCGCAGGATACGGCCGATGGCCAGCATCTGCTGCTCGCCGCCCGAGAGCTTGGTGCCCTGGCTGCGGCCGCGCTCCCGGAGGTTCGGGAACAGCGCGTAGATCGCCTCGGTCCCGAGCCCGCCCGGCTGCACCACCGGCGGCAGCAGCAGGTTCTCCTCGACGGTCAGGCTCGCGAAGATGCCGCGCTCCTCCGGGCAGAAGGCGAGACCCCGCCGGGCGATCGCATTGGAGGGCCGCGCGATCAGCTCCTCGTCCCGGAAGCGGACCGAGCCGTGGCGCTTCGGCACCATGCCCATCACCGACTTGAGGGTGGTGGTCTTGCCCGCCCCGTTCCGGCCAAGGAGCGTCACCACCTCCCCCGCCCGCACCTCGAAGTCCACTCCGTGGAGCACGTGCGACTCGCCGTACCACGCGTGCAGGGCGGCCACCCGCAGGAGCGCCTCACTCATGGCCGGCCCCCAGGTAGGCCTGCACGACCTCGGGATTGCGCGAGACCGCCGCGTAGTCGCCCTCGGCCAGCACCTCGCCCCGGGCCAGCACGGTGATGGTGTCGGAGAGGTGCTCCACCACGCTCAGGTTGTGCTCGACCATGAGCACGGTGCGGTTGCGAGCCACCTGCTGGATCAGGGCCGAGATGCGATCCACGTCCCCGTGGGCCATGCCCGCGGTGGGCTCGTCGAGCAGCATCATCTCGGGCTCGAGCGCGAGCGTGGTGGCGATCTCGAGGGCGCGCTTGCGCCCGTAGGGCAGCTCGACCGCCGGAGTGGCCTCGAAGGCGCCGAGGTCCACCGCGGCCAGCAGCTCGCGGGCCCGCTCGTGGAACGCGTCGAGCACCCGTTCCGAGCGCCAGAAGTCGAAGGACCGCCCGCGCCCGCGCTGCAGCGCGATGCGCACGTTCTCCAGCACCGTCAGGTGCGGGAACACCGCGGAGATCTGGAAGGAGCGCACGAGCCCGAGCCGCGCGATGTCGGCGGGCCCGCGGCCCGTGATGTCGCGGCCGTTGAAGGTGATGCGTCCGCGCGTGGGCGACAGGAAGTGGGTGAGCAGGTTGAAGCAGGTGGTCTTGCCCGCCCCGTTCGGCCCGATCAGCGCGTGGATGGTCCCGCGGCGGATCCGGAGGTCCACGTCCTTCACCGCGAAGAAGCCGCGGAACTCCTTGGTGAGCCCCCGCGTCTCCAGGATGACGTCGTCGGTCATCGGGCCGAGCCGCCGCCGGACGGCGGTGGATAGAAGCGCGGCTCCCGCCGCTCGTCCCAGGCCCGGTTGGCCCGCTCCATCTCCCAGGAGGTCATGCACTCGTGCTGGGCCCGCATCACGTCCTCGATCATCTCGCGCGGGTCGCGGTGGAAGGAGGCGTGCAGCAGCCGCTTGGCGTGGCCGTTCGCGGTGCGCGAAGAATGGAACGCTTTCTCCGCGATGGCGGTGAGCGCCGCGTCCACGCCCGCCGGCTCCACGACCCAGTTGACGAGGCCCATGGCGAGCGCGGCCTCCGGCGTCACGTGGTCGTTGAGCAGGGTCAGCTCCTTGGCGCGGCCGAGGCCTACCAGGCGGGCCAGGCGGAGGATCGAGCCGTCCGGGACGAGGCCGTGGCGCGTGGCGCCCAGGCCGAGGACGGCGTCGCTGGTGGCCAGGCGCAGGTCGCAGGCCGACGCGAGCTGGAGTCCGCCGCCGATGGAGTAGCCGTGGAGCACCGCGACCACCACCTTGTCCATGTCCTCGAAGCAGTTCAGCGCCCGGACCCAGTTCCGATAGAACGCCTCGTCGATCCCGCCCGCCGACAGCACGGTGCGGTCCATGCCCGAGCAGAACGCCCGGCCCGTCCCCCGCACCACCACCACCCACACGTCGGCGTCGCGCGCAGCCGTCTCCGCCGCGTCGGCCAGCTCCGCGGTCAGGGCCCGGTCGAGCGCGTTGAGGACGTTTGGCCGGTTCAGCGTGATGGTGGCCACCCCGTGTCCCGCCGCGTAGAGCACGCGCGGATCGGCCACGCTCAGCTCCGCGCGCCCAGGATGTCGCGGGCGATGACCATCCGCTGGATCTCCGAGGTCCCTTCGCCGATCTCGGTCAGCTTGGCGTCGCGGAACATCCGCTCGATCGGGAACTCGGTGATGTAGCCGGCCCCCCCGTGGATCTGCAGCGCCTTGGTCGCCGCCTTCATGGCCACCTCGGAAGCAAAGACCTTGGCCATCGAGGCCGCGATCTTCGCCGGGCGGCCGGCGTCCTTGAGGACGGCGGCCCGCAGGGTGAGCAGGCGGGCCGCCTCCACCTCGGTGCCGATGTCGGCGATCATCCCCTGCAGCCCATTGAGCTCGGCGAGGGTCCTGCCGAAGGCGGAGCGCTGCTTCATGTACTTGAGCGCCTCGTCGAGGGCTCCCTGCGCGATCCCGACCCCCATGGCCGCCATCGCGATGCGGCCGCCCTCCAGCACCTGCATGGTGTTGACGAAGCCCATGTCGCGCTCGCCGCAGAGGGCGGTCGCGGGCACGTGCACGTTGTCGAGGTGGAGCTCGGCGGTGTTGGAGGCGTGCAGCCCGAGCTTCCGGTACGGCTTGCCGGCGGTGAACCCGGGCGTGCCCCGCTCGAGGATGAAGGCGGAGATGCCCTTGTTGCCTCTCGCCGGATCGGTCACCGCCATCACCACCGCGATCTCGGCCACCCCCGCGTTGGTGATGAAGGCCTTGCTCCCGTTGAGCACGAAGTGGTCGCCGTCCGTGACCGCCCGCGACCGCATCGCCGCCGCGTCGGAGCCGGACCCGGGCTCGGTGAGGCCCCACGCCCCCAGCACCTCGCCGCGGGCCAGCCGCGGCAGGTAGGCCGCCTTCTGCTCCGGCGAGCCGAACAGCGCGATGTGATTGGTGCAGAGCGAGTTGTGCGCCCACATCGTGATGCCCACCGAGGCGTCCACCCGGTTCAGCTCTTCCACCGCGAGGGCGTAGGAGACGTAGTCGAGCGCCGCCCCGCCGTACTCCTCGGGCACCAGCGCGCCCAGGAGGCCGGTCCCGGCCAGCTTGGCCATGATCTCGTGGGGGAACTCCTGGGCCTCGTCGAAGTGGCGGATCACCGGCGCGACCTCGCGCTCGGCGAAATCGCGGGCGAGCGCCCGCACCTCCTGCTGCTCGGGGGTGAGCTGGAAGTTCATGACTTCGCGCTACCGGTTACCGGCTGACACGGTGACTGCCTTTCTTGCATTTGCTCGGCTCGCCTTCGGCTGCACCTCACTAAGCAACTGCCCTGATGTTGTCCCGCACGAAACGGATGATGTCCTGAGTCGACGTGCCCGGGGTGAACAGCTCCTTGACCCCGAGGGCCTTGAGGGCCTGGATGTCCTCCTGCGGGATGATGCCGCCGCCGAACACCGCGATGTCGTCGGCGCCCTTCTCCTTGAGAAGATCGAGCACGCGCCCGAAGAGATAGTTGTGGGCCCCCGAGAGCACCGAGAGCCCCACCGCGTCCACGTCCTCCTGTACCGCGGTGGCCACGATCTGCTCCGGCGTCTGGTGCAAGCCCGTGTAGATGACCTCGAAGCCCGCGTCCCGGAGGGCGCGCGCCACGATCTTGGCGCCGCGGTCGTGCCCGTCGAGCCCCGGCTTGGCCACCAGCACGCGTACCTTGCGCTCGGCCATGATCAGTTCAGCAGCGCCCGCAGGCGCTCCCCCGCCTTCATGATCACCTCGCGGTCTTCCGGCACCAGCCGCCAGTCGAAGCCCTTGCCGTCGTTGCTCCACCGCGGAATCAGGTGCAGGTGGTAGTGCAGGACCGACTGGAACGCGGCCACCCCGTTGGCCTGGAGCATGTTGAGCCCGTCGGGCTCGAGCGCTTGCCGGATCGCCCGCGCCACCCGCTGAGCGGTGGCGATGGCGGCCTGGAGATCCTCGACCTCGGCCTCGTAGAGATTGGGCGCGTGGGCCTTGGTGACCACCAGACAGTGGCCCGGGTTGACCGGGTTGATGTCCATGAACACCAGGGTCTTGTCGTCCTCGAAGATCTTCATCGAAGGGACCTGGCCGTCCCGGATCTTGCAGAAGACGCAGTCGGTCATCGTGACCCTCCGCTCATATCGTGAGCGTCCAGCCGTCGGGATCGGGCGCCTGCCCGTACTGGATGGCCACGATGGCGTCGTAGAGCCGCTGGGTGAGCGGCCCGATCTTCCCGCCGTTGATGACCATCTTCCGGCCCTGGTAGGCGAGCTCGCCCACCGGCGAGATGACCGCCGCGGTGCCGGTGCCCCACACCTCGTCGAGCTTGCCGAGCCCGTGGGCCTCCACCACCTCGTCGATCGAGACCTGCCGCTCGCTCACCGTGAGGCCCCACCTGCGCATCAGGGCCAGCGCGGAATCGCGGGTGACACCGGGCAGGATGGTCCCGGTCAGGGGCGGCGTGATGATCTCGTCGCCGATCTTCACCATGATGTTCATGGTGCCGACCTCGTCCAGATACTTCCGGTGGACGCCGTCGAGCCACAGCACCTGGGTGAAGCCTTCGTGCTTGGCCTCGTCGCTCGCGAACAGGCTCGCCGCGTAGTTGCCGGAGGTCTTGGCCCCGCCCACCCCGCCGTCCACCGCGCGCACGTACTTGTCCACCACCAGGATCTTCACCGGCGCCATGCCTTCGGGATAGTAAGCGCCCACCGGCGAGAGGATCACGAAGTAGACGTACGACGTGGCCGGCCGCACTCCGAGAAACGCCTCGCTCGCGATGATGGTGGGCCGGATGTAGAGCGAGGTGCCCACCGTGCCCGGCACCCAGTCCCGATCGATGTCCACCAGGCGCACGATGGACGAAAGCGCCATGTCCGGGTCGAGGGGCGGGATGCAGAGGCGCCGCGCCGAGCCGTTCATGCGCTCCACGTGCTTCTGGGGCCGGAAGAGCCGGATCTTGCCGTCCACGCCGCGGAACGCCTTGAGACCGTCGAAGATGGCCTGGGCGTAGTGCAGCACCGCGGTGGCCGGGTCGAGGGAGAGGGGCCCGTACGGCTCGACGCGCGGGTCGTACCAGCCCTTCTCCTCCTGGAAGTCGGCCAGGAACATGTGGTCGGTGAAGATCTGCCCGAAACCCAGGTCGGCGTCCTTCGGCTTGGGCTTGCGGGTGGTCGAACGGTTGATCCGGATCGGCTCGGTCATGGTTGGCTCCCTCTCAGAAGATGATCGGCTCTCGGTAGAGGCCGAACACCCGGCGATAGACGTCGGCGATCTCGCCGAGCGAGACGTAGTCCTTCACGGCGTCCACCAGCACCGGCATCACGTTCCGGTTCTCCCGGCAGGCCGCGGTGAGCTGCTTCAGGCGCTTCTCGACCTGCGCCGCGTCGCGCGAGGCCTTGACGCGCCCCACCCGCGCGATCTGCTCCTGCTCGATCGCGGGGTCGATGCGGAGGTACTCCACGTGCTTCTCGTCGGGCATCACGTACTTGTTGACGCCCACCACCGCCTTCTGCCCGCGGTCGTCCATGAGCTGGTAGCGGTAGGCCGCGTCCGCGATCTCCTGCTGCGGATAGCCGATGTCGATGGCCCGCACGATGCCGCCCAGCTCGTCGATCTTGCGGATGTAGTCCATCGCCTGCGCTTCCATCTGGTCGGTCAGCCGCTCCAGGAAATAGGAGCCGCCCAGCGGATCCGCGGTCAGCGCCACCCCGGTCTCCTCGGCGATGATCTGCTGGGTGCGCAGCGCCACCGTCACCGCTTCCTCGGTGGGCAGGGCCAGCACCTCGTCGTAGGAGTTGGTGTGGAGCGACTGCGCCCCGCCCAGCACCGCGGCCAGCGCCTGCAGCGCCACCCGCGCCACGTTGTTGAGCGGCTGCTGCGCGGTGGCGGAGACCCCCGCGGTCTGGGTGTGGGTGCGCAGCCGCATGGACTCCGGCTTCCGCGCCCGGAACCGGTCCCGCATCACGGTGGCCCAGATCCGCCGGGCCGCCCGCAGCTTGGCGATCTCCTCGAAGAAGTCATTGTGGATGTCGAAGAAGAACGACAGGCGCGGCGCGAAGTCGTCCACGTCGAGCCCGCGCTCGAGCCCGGCCTGCACGTAGCCGAAGCCGTCGGCCAGGGTGAAGGCCAGCTCCTGCACCGCGGTCGAGCCCGCCTCCCGGATGTGGTAGCCGGAGATCGAGACCGGATTGAAGCGGGGCACGTGCCGGGCGCAGAACTCGATGGTGTCCACCACCACCCGCACCGCGGACTCGGGCGGCGAGATCCATTCCTTCTGGGCGATGAACTCCTTCAGCATGTCGTTCTGCATGGTGCCGCCCAGCTTGTCCCAGCCCACCCCCTGCTGGTCGGCGAGCGCCAGGTACATGGCGAGCGCCACCGACGCGGTGCAGTTGATGGTCATCGACGTGGTCACCCGGTCCAGCGGGATATCGCGGAACAGGATCTCGAAGTCGGCGAGCGTGGAGATGGACACGCCCTCGCGGCCGACCTCGCCGCGCGCCCGCGGGTGATCGGCGTCGTAGCCCATCAGCGCGGGCATGTCGAAGGCGGTCGAGAGCCCGGTCTGCCCCTGCGCGAGGAGGTACTTGAAGCGGGCGTTGGTGTCCTCGGGCCGGCCGAATCCCGCGAACATGCGCATGGTCCAGAGACGCCCGCGGTACATCGACGGATAGGGCCCGCGCGTGTACGGGAACTCCCCCGGGTAGCCCAGCTTGTCCTCGTAGCGCCAGCCCTTGAGGTCCTCCGGCGAGTAGAGCGGCTGCACCGGGATGCCGGAGAGCGTCTCGTAGGGCACGTCGCGCTCGGGCGTCCGCTCGACGAACGGCCCGTAGCTTTCCTCTTCCCACCGGTCCTTGCCGTCGGCCATGCTCTCCGGTTCCTCCTCAGGCCACCCGGGCGACACCGGCAAGCAGGTGCCGGGCGATGACCAGCTTCTGGATCTGGGAGGTGCCCTCGTAGATCTGGGTGATCTTGGCGTCGCGGAAGTACCGCTCCACCTGGTACTCCTTGATGAAGCCGTAGCCACCGTGCACCTGGATGGCGTCGGTGGTGACGCGCATCGCGGTCTCCGCCGCGAAGAGCTTGGCCATGGCCGCCTCCGGCCCGTAGGGCGCGCCCGAATCCCTGCGCCAGGCCGCGCGCCGCGTGAGCAGGCGGGCCGCCTCGATCGCGGTGGCCATGTCGGCCAGCATCCATTGCACCATCTGGTGCTGGCCGATCGGCACGCCGAAGCTCTTGCGCTCGCGGGCGTAGGCCACCGCCGCCTCGTAGGCGGCCACCGCGATGCCCACCGCCTGCGCCGCGATGCCGATGCGCCCCACATCGAGCGTCCCGAGCGCGATCTTGAACCCCTGCCCCACCTCGCCCAGCCGGCTGGCGGCGGGCACGCGGCAGCGCTCGAAGAGGAGCTCGGCGGTGTCCGAGGCGCGGATGCCGAGCTTGTCCTCGGTCTTGACCACCGTGAAGCCGGGCGTGCCCTTCTCGATCAGGAAGGCGCTGATGCCGCGATGCCCGGCCGCGCGATCGGTCTGCGCGAAGACAAGGGCGGCCGAGGCCTCGCGCCCGTTGGTCACGAAGATCTTCCGTCCGTCGAGCACGTAGCCGTCGCCGTCCCGCGCCGCGAGGGTGGTCTGGTTGCTCGCGTCCGACCCCGCCTCCGGCTCGGTGAGGGCGAAGCAGCCGAGCTTCTGCCCGGCCGCGAAGGGCGTGAGGAAGCGCGCCTTCTGCTCCTCGGTGCCGTGCTGGCAGACCGGGTCGCAGTAGAGCGAGTTGTTCACCGACATGATGACCGCGTGGGAGGCGCAGGCCCGGGCCAGCTCCTCGACGGCCAGGACGTAGCCCACCGTGTCGCCGCCGCTGCCCCCGTAGGACTCCGGCACCGCGATGCCCATCAGCCCCAGCTCGCCCATGCGGGCGACGGTCTCTCGAGGGAAGCGGGCCTCACGGTCGATGGCCTCCGCGATCGGGCGCACCTCTTTCTCCGCGAACTCGCGGGCGAGGTCCCGGATCATGGCCTGCTCTTCCGTGAGGTCGAGGTCCAACTCCTATGCTCCTCCTGCGAACATCGGTTTAGTTCTTTAAGCTTGTCATATGCGGGGGCCCAGAAATGGCCCCCGCACTCCCCCAGATGGCGGACATTCGTTTGTGGCTTCGCTCTTCTACTTCTCCAGGAGCTGCTTGAATTCCTTTGTCAGGAGCGGGGCGACCTCGAAGAGGTCGCCGACGATGCCGTAGTCGGCGATCTTGAAGATCGGCGCTTCCGGATCCTTGTTGATCGCGCAGATCACCTTCGACGTGCGCATGCCGGCCAGGTGCTGGATCGCGCCCGAGATGCCGAAGCCCAGGTAGAGCTTGGGCGAGATCGTCCGGCCGGTCTGACCGATCTGGAAGCGATGCGGCCGCCAGCCCGCGTCCACCGCGGCCCGCGAGGCGCCCACCGCCGCGCCCATCACCTTGGCGAGCTCCTCCAGGATGACGAAGTTCTCCGGACCCTTGAGGCCGCGGCCACCCGAGACGACGATCTCCGCCTCGGTCAGCTCGGGCAGGCCCGTGTTGGCCTCCTGCTTGCGCTCGACCAGCTTCATGCTCTCGGTCGGGATGCTCCCGGTCGGCTTCTCCACCGTCGCGGCGGCGCCCGCGCCGTCGCCGGGCCGGAACACGTTGGGCCGCAGCGTCGCCATCCACGGCGTCTTCGCCCACGTCATCTTGGCGAGCAGCTTGCCCGCGTAGACCGGCCGCGTCGCGACCAGCTTGCCGCCGTCGGCGGTGAGCACGGTCGAGTCGGCCGCGAGCCCCGCGCCCAAACGCGCGGCCAGCCGGGCCATGAACTCGCGCTGCCGCGTGGTCACCGGCGCGAAGATGGCCTGCGGAGTTTCCTTGCCGGCCAGCTCCGCCACCACCGGGGTCCAGACCTCCGCCCGGTACGGCGCGAACGCGGCGTTCTCGAAGAGCCAGACGCGCTTGGCGCCCCACTCCCCGAGCTGCTTCAGCCCCTCGGGAGTGGCCTTGTCGGTCAGCCACACCGCCTCGGCCTGCGCCCCCGCCGCGCCCGCCAGACGCGCGGCCTCGCCCAGCACCTCGGCCATCACCTTCTTGGGTGCGCCCTGCCGATCGTCCTCCACGATGTTCCAGTACGCGCCTGGCATGTCGTCCTCTCTGTGTCGTTGACTGCCGTTTACTTCTTCAAGCTCTCCATATGCGGGGGACCAGACATGGCCCCCGCACTCCCCCAGTCGGCGGACAACCGTTGTAGTTTTTTTCTAGTCTTTGTTCGTTAGATGGCCTTGGAGTCTTCTCGAAGGGCGCGGACGAGCTCCTTGGCCGCGGCCGCGGGCTCGCCCTGGATGATGCGGCCGGGCGGGCGCGGGGGCAGGCTCTCGAGCTTGACGACGCTGAGGGCGGGCGGCTCGGCGGCCAGGCCGAGATCGGCCGCCTTCACGTCCTTGATCTCCTTCTTCTTGGCGCCCATGATCCCCTTCAGGGTGGGATAGCGCGGCTCGTTGAGCCCCTTCTGCGCGGACGCGACGGCGGGCAGCGGCAGGTCGAAGATCTCGAGACCGCCCTCCACCTGGCGCCCCACCCGGATCGTCTTGGCGTCGGCGTCGACCACCTCTTCCATGATCCAGGACGCGCACGGCCACCCGAGCAGCTCGGCGACCTGCGCGGGCACCGCGCCCATGTCGTCGTCGATGGCCTGCCGGCCGAAGAGGGCCAGCCCGGGCGCCTCCTGCTTGATCACGCCCGCGAGCGCGCGCGCGGTCGTCAGCGTATCGGCCTCCGCCCAGGCGGGATCGTTCAGGTGGATGGCGCGGTCAGCGCCCATGGCCAGGCACGAGCGCAGCGCCTCCTTGCCGCGGTCGGGGCCGAGCGAGACGGCCACCACCTCGCCCTGCCCGCGCTTCTCCTTGATCCGGAGCGCCTCCTCCACCGCGAACTCATCGTACGGAGAGACGATCCAGGTGATGCCCGCGGTGTCGATGGCGCGCCCGTCGGCGGCGATCTTCACCTGCGTGGCCGTGTCCGGAACCTGCTTGATCATGACGAGGATCTTCATGCCCGAGGCCCTTTCATGCTTTCAAGGTCTTTCATAGTGGTTGAACGTGGAAGATTCCGGTTTTGCGGCTGGGCTTCTTCGCGCCTTCGGCGCTCATCCGAACTGCTTCGCGTGAGGCGATTGGACCCGCTGATGCGTCGTTGCTGGCGACCGTGGTCGTGTCGTATTTCAGGTTGCGGGTGATGCGGAAGCGATCGCCGGGGATGAAGACGCGGTCGTAGACGATCGGGGTGCCGTCGGGACCCGCCGAGACGCGGTCGGAGCGGAAGGCGGCGATCCCGGGCCGGCAGCCCAGCTCGTGGGCGGCGCGACGATCGAGCGGCACCGCGGAGACGGTCTCGCGGGCGGCCGTGATCTCGATCCCGAGCTTGAAGGTCAGCACCTGGCGGAGCGGGGTCACCGCGAGGTCGGCGCGCGAGACGTCCGCCCCGATCGCGGCCGGGAGGTACGAGGCCTGGAAGCTCACCGGCTCGCCGTCCACCAGCCGGAGACGCTCGAGCACGAACACCTCCGCGTGCTCCGCCAGCCCGAGCGCCTCGGCCACCCGGCGGTCGGCCGGCTCGAAGCGGCTCCGGAGGAACCGCGTCGCCACGTCCTCGCCGAGCGCGGAGAGATCTCCGGCGAGCGCGCGAAGATGCAGGATGTCGTAGTCGATGGCGGGCCGCGCGACGAAGGTCCCGAGACCATGCCGGCGGGCGATGAGGCCGTCACGCTCGAGCAGATCCAGGGCCTGGCGAAGCGTCATGAGCGTGACACCGAACTCGCGCGCGAGGCTGCGCTGATTGTCCAGGCGCTCGCCGGGTCCCTGCGCGGAGGTCGCGATCCGCTCGCGAAGCACCTGAGCGATCTGGTGATACCGCGGCACGCGACTCGCCAAGTGAGCCCCCACGCTCGGTGTTCTAGAACTCCTGCGGTCGCTCAACGTCCTCGTCGAGCATCGGGACCGGATTCACTCAGGCGCGACAGGCAGTTACTGCGACCGGCGCCATTGTAACCGGCCCGGGCTCGCGGGGTCAATGGGCCCCACCGCGCCTGCTCCGGCCTGGCTAGACGGGCGCCTCGGCGCTCAGGCGCTGGGAGAACGCCACCAGCGCGTCCAGCTTCCCGGCGGCGGCGCCCGAATCGATCGACCGGGCGGCCAGGGTCACCCCCTCCTTGAAGTCGCGCGCCCGGGCCCCCACCACCAGCGCGGCCGCCGCGTTCATCAGCACGATGTCGCGCCGGGGCCCCTCCTCCCCCCCGAGCACGCGACGGATGATGGCGGCGTTCTCCTGCCGGTCGCCCCCCTGCAGGTCGCCGATGGCGGCCCGCGGCATGCCGAAGTCCTCGGGACGGACGCGGCCGGTCCGGACCACGCCTTCGTGCACCTCGGCGACGTGGCTCTCCCCGGTGTTCGAGATCTCGTCGAGCCCGTCGGCGCCGTGGACGACGAAGGCGCGGATCGTCCCGAGCTCGGCCAGCGCGCGGGCGAGCAGCTCGGTGAGCGGGGCCGCGTACACCCCGATCACCTGCGCGTTGGCCCCCGCGGGATTGGTCAGGGGCCCGAGCATGTTGAAGACGGTGCGCACGCCCATCTCGCGGCGCGCCGCCATCACGTGCTTCATGGCGGTGTGCAGGAGCGGCGCGTACAGGAAGCCGATCCCCACCTCGTCCACGCAGCGCGCCACCTTCGCCGGGCTCAGCTCGATGTTGATCCCGAGCGCCTCCACCACGTCGGCCGAGCCGCAGAGCGAGGAGACCGAGCGGTTGCCGTGCTTGGCCACCTTGACGCCGGCCCCCGCGGCCACGAAGGCGGTCGCGGTCGAAACGTTGAAGGTGCCCGACGCGTCGCCCCCGGTCCCGCAGGTGTCGATCAGCATCTCGCGGTCCGTCCCGGTCTGCGCCAGGTCCGCGCCGCTGGCGCGGACTTTGACCACCTTCTGCCGCATCACCTGGGCGAAGCCGATCAGCTCCTCGACGGTCTCGCCCTTCATGCGCAGCCCGGTGAGGAATGCGGCGATCTGCGCGTTGGTCGCCGCGCCCGACATGATGGCTTCCATCGCGGCGGCCGCCTCGATCCGGCTGAGATCGCGCCGGTCTACGAGGGCGCGCACCGCCTCGGTGATGATGGGGCTGGTCACCGCCGGCTTTTCCCCGGGCGGACGGCGGTCAGCGTGTGCAGGACGTCCTGGATCTGGAGCGGCTTGGCCAGGACCGCGTCCACCCCGCGGGCGGGCAGGTCCTCGGGCGCCACCTCCACCCCGAATCCGCTCATCATCACCACCGGCACCTCCGGCGCCCGGTCCTTGACCGCGCGCGCGACCTCCCAGCCCGTCATGCCGGGCATCGCGAGGTCGGTGAAGACCACGTCGAACCGCTCGGCAACGAGTCGATCCACCGCTTCCTTGCCGCTCCGGACGGTCACCGCGGTGTGCCCGGCGGTAGCGAGGATATCGGCCACCACGTCGCCCACCTCCTGCTCGTCGTCCACCACCAGGCAGTGCCGCGAGGTCAGCGCGCCGGGTTCCGCCGCGAGCGGCGGGGCCGCCGCCTCCACCGAGCCCGAGACCGCGGCCGGGAAGAGCAGGCGGAAGATCGTGCCGTGCCCTTCTTCGCTCTCGACCGTGATCCGCCCGCTGTGGCGCTGGAGGATACCATAGGCCATCGAGAGGCCGAGGCCGGTGCCCTTCGGCCCCTTGGTCGTGAAGAACGGATCGAAGATCTTCTCGCGGACGTGCTCGGGAATGCCCGTCCCGGTGTCGCGCACCTCCACCTGGACCTGACCGTCGATGGCCTGGGTGCGCAGGGTGAGGGTGCCTCCCTTGGGCATCGCGTCGACCGCGTTCAGGACCAGGTTGGTGAAGGCCTCGCGCAGCTCGGCCGGATCGCCCGCGACGGCCGGCAACCCCTCGGCCAGCCCGGTCTCCACCTGGATCTCGGCGCCCCCGGTCCGCGCGCGGTCCTGCCGCCATATCGACTCGGTGGTCTCGAGGACCTGCTGGACTACCTGGTTGAGGTCCACCTCCACCGCCGGCTGGTCGCGACGGATACCGGTGAAGTCCTGCAGCCGGCGTACGGTGCGGGCGCCGTCCAGCGCCGCGCGCTCGATAACCTTGATCCACTGGTGCAGCTTGGCGTCCTGGACGCGCTCGAGCAGGAGCTGCGCGCGACCCAGGATGGAGGCGAGCAGGTTGTTGAAGTCGTGCGCCACCCCCGACGCCATCTCCCCGAGCGCGCGCAGCTTCTCGGTGCGCACGAGCTGGTCCTGGGCAGCCCCCAGCTCGCCGAGAGCCCGCGTGCGCTCCTCGTACAGGCGCGCGCTGCGGAGCATGAGCGCGAGGAGCTGAGCGATGTTGGCGAGCAGCCGCTCGTCGCCCTCGGTGAACGCGCGATCCGCGCTACGCAACAGCAGCAGTCCCAGCGGCCGGTCGCCCGCGGTGATCGGCACGATGAGGACGTGGGGCATGTTCATGGCGTTCGGTACCGGCGCCACCCCGTGCCGCCGGCACTCGCCGAGGTAGTCCGCGCTCCGGATCGGCTGGCCGGTCTCGAGCACGATGGTGGTGAGCCCGGACTGGCCGAGCGGGTAGGAGCGGGGCTCTTCCTCGTCGCACCGGCGCCCGTCGCGGACGCGCAGCACCACGTCCAGGCGGGTGCGCTCCTCGTCGAGCAATACCGCCGCCATGTGCTGGACGCCCAGGAGGCGCGGCACCTGCTGGTGCAGGGTGTCCAGGATCCGGGCGCGATCGAGCTGGCCGGCGACCGAGCGCGACAGCTCGTGGAGCACCGCCAGCTCCCGGACCCGGACGTCGAGGGTCTTGTAGAGCCGGGCGTTCTCGAGGGCGACCGCGATCTGGTTCGCGAAGGCCGAAAGATACTCGACTTCACGGCGGGTGAACACCTGGCCCACCGGGCGATACACGACGAGGGCCCCCGCCAGGTGCTCCCGGACGAGCGGGACCGCGAGGATGGAGCGGCCGCCGATCTCTTCGATCCAGCGCCGCGATTCCGGGCGGAGCTGCATGCGCGAATCGTTCAGCACGTCGGCCGTCCAGACCGGCGCGCGCTCGGCCAGGGCCCGTCCGACCACGCCCTCATCCGCGTTGAGCGGCTGGGCGCGCCCGCTGAGCGGGCCGGAGAACATCCCCTGCCCGGTCACCAGGTGCAGCGGCCCGCCGTCCACCTCCTGCAGCCAGATGGCGATGTCGAGGCTCCCGAGCGATTCATGGGCCTGGGTTTCGACGATCTCGAGCACCCGGGCCTCGTCGAGGGTGGACACGAGCACGCGCCCCATCTCGGCCACGACGCGCATCCGCTCCGCCTGCTCGGACGCCTCGCGATAGAGGCGCGAGTGGTCGATCGCGATGGCGGCCTGCCCGGCGAACGTCTCCCCCAGCTCCTGCTCGCGCGCGGTGAAGGCGCGCCGCCCGCGGAAGGTCAGGACTCCGATGGCCCGCTCGCCGACCATGAGCGGCACCCCGAGATAGTGCGTGTAGCCGAGGCGCCGGTCGGCGGCCATGTGGTCGGCGAGGATTCCGCTCTCCTCGAGCTCGCACATCAGCGCCTGGCCGGACGTGAACACCCGCCCGCTGAGGCTCTCGCCCACCTTGATGCGCGCCCGCAGCATGGACTGGCCGGCGGTGCCGGCGAGGCCCGCCACCACCAGGTCGTCGCCCTCGAGCAGCCGGAAGCCGGCGTTGTCGACGTCGAGCAGCCGCGCCGCCTCCTCCGCGATGGAGGTCAGCAGGCTCTCCGGGGTCGCGAGCGCCCCGATCTTCTTGTTGATCTCGAGGAGCGAGGTCAGGGACGCCTTGCGGTCGCGCTCCTGGCCGAAGAGCCGGGCGTTATCGAGCGCGGTCGCCGCCTGCCCGGCGAGCGCGGTCATGATCGAGATCTCCGAGGGGGTCGGCGTGTGCGGCTCCCACCAGTACGCCGCGATCGCGCCGTGCGCGTCACCTTTGCCGTGCGTGTTCCCCTTGGTCAGCATGGGGACGGACAGGACCGCGCGGTAGCCCTCGCGCTGGATCAGGGCCCGGGCCTCCGGGTTGATCGCCACCGCCGGGTCCCTCAGCACGTCCTCGCTCCAGACCGGGACGCGCTCCTCGATCGCGCGACCGGTGGTCCCCTCACCCAGCCGCATGCGGAGGGCCGACGTGAAGGCGCTCGACAGGCCGCGGCCGCGCTCGAAGGCGACCACCCCGGTTTCCCGATCGATCCGCATCGCGCCGACCGCGGCCACCCCGAGGAGCGCCTGGCACCGTTCGAGGACCAGATCGAGGACCCGGTCCACGTCGAGGGTCGAGCTGACCGCGCCGCTCACCTCGAGCAGCGCCTGGTACTGCGCGGCGTTGCGGGTGGCCTCGTCGAAGAGCCGCGCGTTCTCGAGCGCCACCGCGGCCTGCGTGGCGAAGTCGGTCAGGGTGGAGAGATCCTCCTCGGTGAACGGAGGCCCGCCGGGCCCCCGCCCGGCCGTCATCACCCCCAGGGGCTGGTCGCCCGCCATCAGAGGCGCGGCCAGCAGCCGGCTGGTGAACGGGATGAACTCGGCCATCGCGCCGGGCGAGCTCGGATAGTCGTTGGCGCGGGCGCCGCGCCCGGCGGCCAGCGCCGCGCCCGCCACGCCGGCGCCGATCTTGAACCGGAGATCCCGGATCCAGTCCGGGATGTCGGACCAGGCGCGCGGACGCAGGGTGTCGCCCTCCAGCAGGTACAGCGCGGAGAACGTCCCCCCGACCAGCCGCTGGGCCGATCGCGCGATGACCACCAGCAATTCCTCGGTGTCGAGGTGCTCGGAGATGTGCCGCTCGATCACGCGCTGCGCTTCGAGTCGACTCAGGCGCACCGCCGCCATGTCGCGAAGCTGGGCACGCTCGACGGCCAGGCCCACCTGGTGGGCCACCGCCGAGAAGATCGTCAGCTCCTCCGGCGCGAAGTCGCGATCCTCCTTGGAGACGAGGACCATCACGCCCCAGGTCCGGTGCTCGACCGGGATCGGCAGGGCAAGCTGGATGCGGTGAGCCCGCTCGGCCGCCATCTCGCGGATCTCCGCATCGGACGGCGGCGTCGCGTCCAGGTGCGTGACGATGATCTGACCGGTGCGCGCGGCGTCACCCATGTGGGAGCCTTCCACCGGGCGGTTGCGGGAGCGGTCCAGATAGCGGGGATCGACGCCGCTCTGACCCTCCAGGACCAGCTGATTGCTCTCGTGGTCCAGACGGTAGACCAGGCCGACGTCCATCCGCGCGAGGCCGCGCACGATCTCGAGGCTCTCCCCGGCGGTGGTGGCGAGGTCGGAGCCGCGGCTCATCGTGTCGAACACCGCGTTCAGCGCTTCCAGCTCGCGGTTGCGGCGCTCGAGCGACAGGCGGGGGCTGTCTGCGGGACCGGACCCCGCCGGTCGCCGCGGCCGACCGGTCGGCAGGAAGGCCAGCACGACGCCGGCGAGCACCACGATGCCCGCCCCCAGGAGGGCGATGAACTCCAGCAGCAGACGGCGCTCGGCGCGCGCGAACTCGCGCACCGAGAGCACCACCCAGAGGCCGCCGTCGGGCGACGTCACGACCGGCTCCGCGAGCCGGCGGACCGCGAAGGGTTCGTTCCCCACGTCGGTCGCGCCGACCGTGGTCGCGCGAGCCCACCCGCTCGCGGGCAGGTCGCTCCGGCTGGTCGCAAGCGCGCGGTCGCCCGCGATGAACGCCACGGCCGGCCGCGCGGGCAGCCGATCCAGCACGACGCCCAGCCCGTCGAGGCGGCGGCCGGCCACCACGACGCCCGGACCACCGGACGGCTCGCGGCCGGACGGGGCCTGCACCGGCGCGGTAACCAGGAAGTACGGCTGGCCGCCCGCCAGCCGCAGGGTCAGGACCGGCTCGGTGACGGCGGGCGCGCCGGGGAGACTGGGCGACGGGCCCGCCGGCACCTGGACCAGTGGCGTGCCGCGCCCGTCACGGATCGTGATGAAGTCGGCGAGCCCGTCGCGCGTGACCGCCAGCACTCGTGGCGAGGCGCCGCGGGCCAGGATGGCCCAGTCGCCCTTGACCGCTCCCTCGACCACGGCGGGGTCGCTGGCGAGGAGGATCGTCTCGCGCCGCAACGACTCCTGGTAGTCGGCGACGAGGGCGTTCACCGCGTCCACGGTCCGGACGACCGCCGCGTCGCGCGTGCGCACGAGCTGCCGGTGGGCCGCCACGAACCCGAGACCGGCCAGGACGCCGAGCGGAATCGCGAGCAAGAGGAACGGGACGAGGAACGACCCGAGAAAACGGCGCACAACCTATTCTCGGCCCGGGGCGCAGCGAATTATACGGGTTTTTGCTCTCAGAGCCCCAGATAGGCCTCCTTGATGTGGCCGCTCGCGAGCAGTTCCGGCGCCGGACCCGACCGGGTCACCCGGCCGTTCTCGAGCACATACCCCCGGTGGGCCAGGTGCAGTGATCGGAGCACATTCTGCTCGACAAGCAAAATCGTCAGCCCTAGCGCGTTGATACGACCCAGATCCTCGAAGATTGCCTTCACCATGACCGGGGCCAGGCCGAGGCTCGGCTCATCGAGCATCAGCAGCCGGGGACAGGCCATGAGCCCTCGGCCGATAGCGCACATCTGCTGCTCGCCGCCCGACAGGGTGCCGGCCGACTGCTCGCGGCGCTCTCGCAGACGGGGGAAGACGTCGAAGACCCGGGCGAGGGTCTCGGCCCGCCGGGCGCGGGCCGCCGGCGTGCGGGCCCCCAGCTCCAGGTTCTCCAGGACCGTCATCGTCGGGAAGAGCTGCCGCCCTTCCGGCACGTGGGCGATGCCCCGAGCCACGATCTGAGCCGGCGACAGGCCGTCGAGGCGTTGCCCCTCGAACTCGATTCGCCCGCGACGAAGGGGCAGCAGGCCCGAGACCGCGCGCAGGGTGGTCGTCTTGCCCGCGCCGTTCGCGCCGATCAGCGCCACCGCCTCGCCCTCCCGCACCTCGAGCGAGACGTCGCCGACCGCGGTCAGGTCACCGTAGCCGACCTCGATGCCGTCAACGCGCAGGAGTGTGGACATACTCCTCGCCCAGGTAGGCCTCGATCACGCGTGGGTGGTTGGCGACCGTGGCCGGCGGGCCCTCGACGATCTTCTCCCCGAAGTTGAGCACCGCGATCCGGTGCGAGAGGGTCATCACCGCCCGCATGTTGTGCTCGATCAACAGAATGGATATGCCGTCCTCGTTGATGCGCTGGATGAGCCCCACGATCGCCGCGATCTCGGTGGGGTTGAGCCCGGCCATCACCTCGTCGAGCAGGAGCAGGGTGGGCTCGGTGGCGAGCGCGCGGGCGAGCTCGAGGCGCTTCCGCTCGGCCAGGGTGAGCCCGGATGCCGCGTGGGCGGCCTTGGGGCCCAGCCCCACCCGGTCGATCACCGCCCGTGCCTTCTCCCGGGCCTCCGCCATGCCGGGGTGCCGGGCCAGCGCGCCGACCCTCACGTTGTCGAGCACGGAGAGGTGGGGAAACGGGCGGACGATCTGGAAGGTGCGGGCCAGGCCGAGGCCGCAGATCGCGTGGGGCTTGAGCCCGACGAGCGGGTGGCCCGCGAAGTGAACCGTGCCCTGGTCGGGCGAGAGAAAGCCCGAGAGCAGGTTGAACGCGGTGGTCTTGCCGGCTCCATTGGGGCCGATCAGCCCGAGCACCTCGCCGCGCGCCATCTCGAGGGAGAGGTCGCGCACCGCCACGAGCCCGCCGAAGCGCTTGGAGATGTTGGAGACCTCTAGCAACGGGGTGCGGGCGGTCATCCGTGACTTCTCTTTCTTAGCCTCTTCGCGCAAGCGCTCATCGGGCGGCCATCCTCACCCTGAGCTCGCGCGAGCGGATCTTCTTAGGCTCTTCGCGCGAGCGGATCTTCTTAGGCTCTTCGCGCGAGCGGATCTTCTTAGGCTCTTCGCGCGAGCGCTCATCGCGGCGCCATTCTTACCCAGAGGCGGCGCAGGGCGGGATAGGCCCCCTGGGGCAGGAAGAGCACCACCGCGATGAGCAGGAGGCCGTAGGCGATCAGGTGCGCGCCGGCCCAGCTCCCCTGCCCGAAGTAGATCCGCGAGGCCTCGGCCAGCGGGCTCAGGATGAAGGAGCCGAGGATCGGGCCCATGACGGTTCCCGCCCCGCCGACGATGGGTCGGATGATGATCTCGACCGAGAGCGGGATGCCGAAGACCGCGCCGGGCTGGAGCGAGAAGAGATAGAAGGCGTAGAACGTTCCGCCCACGCCGGTGAGGAACGACGAGACGATCATCGCCAGCATCTTGTAGCGGAACGTGTTCACCCCGAGCGCCTCGCAGGCGCTCTCGTCCTCCCGGATCGCGATCAGGTAGGCGCCGAAGCGGCGGCGCTCGATGGCGGCCACGATGCCGGTGGCGATCAGCATCAGCCCGAGGGCCACGTAGTAGTACACGCGGTTGTCCTGGAACTGGAACTGCCACGGGTTGCCCGTGAAGGTGAGGTAGTAGCCGAGGGCGCCGCCGACCGCGTCGGTGTTCAGCGCGACGATCCGGCAGACCTCCGCGAACGCCACCGTGAGCAGCACGAAGTAGAAGCCGCGGAGGCCGAAGCGGAAGCCCAGGTAGCCGACGATGGTGCCCAGGGCGGCCGACAGCAGGCCCCCCACGAGCATGCCGATCCACGGGGTGAGCCCGGCCTGCACCGAGAGCACCGCCGAGGTGTAGGCGCCGATCCCCACGAAGGCGGCGTGGCCGGCCGAGAGCTGCCCCGCGTACCCGCCCACGATGTTCCAGGCCTGGCCCAGGAATGCGTAGAAGAAGATGAAGATGAACACGGTGACCGCGTAGGAGTTGAGCACCGCGGGCAGCAGCAGCAGGACGAGCAGGGCGGCAGCGGCCAGCCACCTCACGCGGCGGTCTTCCCGAAGAGCCCCGCCGGCCGGAACAGCAGGATCACGATGAGCAGGGAGAAGCTCACCAATTCCTTCATCGACGGGCTCAGGAACACCGCCCCGAGCGACTCGGCCACCGAGACCAGCAGCCCGCCCAGGAACGCGCCGGGCAGGCTCCCCATCCCGCCGATGATCACGATGTTGAACGACGCCACCGAGAGCGAGAGCCCGCCCGCAGGCTGGAAGGGCAGAATCGGCGAGACCAGCGCCCCCGCCGCCCCCACGCACGCGGCTCCGATGCCGAAGGCGGCCGCGTAGACGCGCCGCACGTCGGTGCCGATCACGAGCGCGCCGTAGGCGTTGTCGGCCGCCGCGCGCATGGTGCGGCCCAGATCGGTGCGGGTGAGGAAGAGGTAGAGCGCCAGCGTCAGCACCATGGCCAGCGCGAACGTCACGAGCCGCGCCACGTCCACGAACACCGGCCCGAGCCAGAAGGTGGCCGCCCGCAGCGGCGAGCGGACGCGCTGGGGGTCGGGGCCGAACGCCACCAGGGCCACGTTCTCGAGCACGAGCGCGACGCCCAGCATCAGGAGGATCTGCATCTCGTGGGGCGCGTCCACGATGCGGTCCACGAGCAGGCGCTGCGTCACCCAGCCCATCACGAAGAGGGCGCCCGCGCAGGCGATGAAGCCCACGTAGGGATCGATGCCCGCCCGCGTCGAGAGGATCCAGGCGAGGTACATGCCCCAGACCATCATGTCGCCGTGGGCGAAGTTGACGACGCGCATCACCCCGAAGATCAGGGTGAGCCCCACGGCCATGAGGCTGTAGACGCCCCCGAACAGCAGGCCGCTCAGCAGCCCCTGGGCGACGAGCGCCGGGTCCAGGGCCCGCTACGCCTTGGGACGCGGAAAGACGAACTTCTGGACTGCGGCCTCCTGGGGCCAGACCGCGACCGGCTTGCCGCCGAGGATCTGGATCATGGTGGTGACCGCGTTCGGATTGTCGCCGAGCTCGTTGAACACCACCGGCCCCGCGTACTGCATCAGCCCGCCCGACCAGTTCGACTTCTTCAGGGCTTCCACGATCGCGTCGGGATCGGTGGACTTCGCGCGCTCGAGCACGTCCGCGATCAGCATCATGCCGTCGTAGGAGTAGCCCGAGTTGGTGTCGAACGTCTTGCCGTTCGACCGCTTCAAGTAGTCCGCCGCGACCGCCTGGGTGCGCGGGTTCTTGAAGTTGGCCCACGGCGTGCTGGCCATGACGTAGTCGAGGTCTTCCTTGAGGGTCGCGATCTGCCCGGCCTCGTAGAGCCCCGGGCTGCCCGGCCCGACGATGCCCATGATGTCCAGGCGCTGCTTGCGGATCTCGGGCAGGAGGAGCTGCGCGCTCGCCGGCCGCGTGATCGGCGCGATGATGTCGGGCTTCGCCGACTTCGCGCGGGAGACCTCGGTGGAGAGATCCTGCGGCGGCTCCGGCCACGGGATCACGTCCACGATCTCCCACGAGGGCTTGGCCGCCGCGTGGGCGGCCTGGAAGCCCTTGGCGTTGTTCTGGCCGAAGAGATCGTTGCAGTACATCAGCACGACCCGCTTGGGGGACACCTTGGCTTCCTGGAACACCTCGGTGAAGTACTGCACCGCCTTGCGCCCGAACGAGGAGCCGGTCGGGAAGTTGCGGTACACGTACTGCGTCTTCTGCTGGCCGTCCTTCACCGCCTTCGCCACGTTGGCGGTGATCGGGTCGGCGGCCGCGATGTCCACCAGGAACGGGATGCGGCGCTGCTGGACCACCGGCACCATCGCCGCGGTGGACCCGGAGTCGAAGGAGCCCATCAGCACCTGGGCGCCCTGGTTGATCACCCGCTCCGCCTCGGTGCGCCCGATGTCCGGCTTCGTCTGGGTGTCGCCCAGGATCAGCTCGAGCTTCATGCCGTTGAGCGACTTGATGCCGCCCGCCGCGTTGACGGCGTCGGCGGCCATCTGGGCCCCGAGGCGGCAGGCCTGGCCCGGCTCGGCGAGCGGGCCCGTGATCGGGTGCACGACGCCTACCTTGAGCGTCGGGGCCTGCGCGCGCAGCACCGCGGGGAACCCGAGTGCGGCGGCGCCCGCGGCGGTCCCGGCGGCCTTCAGGAAGGTGCGGCGATGCAGACGTGGCTGGCGGCGGTCGCTCATCGATATCCCCCTTTTCATTGGTTGCGCGTCAGGACTTGCCCAGGAGCTGCTGGGCGATCACCACTCGCTGGATCTGATTCGTGCCTTCGTAGATCTGGGTGATCTTGGCGTCGCGCATGAAGCGCTCCACCGGAAACTCCCGGGTGTAGCCATAGCCCCCGAGGATCTGCACCGCGTCGGTGGCCGCCTTCATGGCGGTGTCCGAGGCCAGGCACTTGGCCGCCGAGGACTCGAGCGCGGCGCCGGTGATCCCGTGGTCGATCAGGGCCGCGGCGTGGTGGACGACGAGGCGCGAGGCGTGCACCGCCACCGCCATGTCGGCCAGCATGAACTGGATGCCCTGGAACGCCCCGATGGGCTGGCCGAACGCGCGCCGCTCCTTGGCATAGGCCACCGAGGCGTCGAGCGCGGCCTGCGCGATCCCGACCGCCTGCGCGCCGATGGTGGGGCGCGATTGCTCGAGGGTCTTCATCGCGACCTTGAAGCCCTCCCCTTCCGCGCCGAGCCGGTTCTCCACCGGGACCTCACAATCCGTGAAGTGGAGCGCCACCGTGGGCGAGCCGTGGATGCCGAGCTTGCGCTCCGGCTTGCCCACCGTGAACCCCTTGAGGCCCGGCTCCACCAGCAGCGCGGTCACGCCCTTGGCCCGCTTGCCCGGCTCGGTGGTGACGAACACGGTGATGATGCCCGCGTGCGAGCCGTTGGTGACCCACATCTTGGAGCCGTTGAGCACGTAGCGGTCGCCCTTGCGCACCGCCCGGCAGGTCATCGACGCCGCGTCCGAGCCCGAGCCGGGCTCCGAGAGCGAGAACGCCGCCGTCATCTCGCCGGACGCCAGCTTCGGCAGGTAGCGCCGCTTCTGCTCCTCGCTGCCCGCGAAGATGATCGGGTAGCCGCCGAGATTCTGGACCAGGAAGATGGTCGACGTGGAGGCGCACGCCCAGGCCACCTCCTCGGCGGCGAGGCAGAAGGCGAGCGAGCCCGACGCGGTGCCCCCGTAGGCCTCCGGGATGTGGAGGCCCATCAGCCCCTGCTGGCCCAGCAGCTTGAGCTGCTCGTCCGGGTACTCCCCGGTCTCGTCCACGTGGGCTGCGTGGGGGGCGATGCGCTCGCGCGCGATCTCGCGGGCGAGGTCGCGGATGGCCCGCTGGTCGTCGCTCAGGTAGTACAGGTGGCTCATTTCGAGTAGCTGTAGAACCCCTTCCCGGACTTGCGACCGAGCTGCCCGGCCATCACCATGCGCTTCAGCAGCGGCGGGGGCGCGTAGCGGGGCTCCCGGTACTCGTCGAACATGACCTCAGCCACGTACATGGTGGTGTCGAGGCCCACCAGGTCGAGCAAGGTGAACGGGCCCATCGGGTAGCCGCAGCCGAGCTTCATGGCCTGATCGATGTCCTCCAGCGTGGCGAGCCCGCCTTCGTACACCCGGATCGCGTCGAGCAGGTACGGCACGAGGAGGCGATTCACGATGAAGGCCGTCGAGTCCTTGGCACGCACCGGCACCTTGCCCACCGCCTGCACCCACTCGTAGGCCGCGAGCACGCTCTTCTCGTCGGTGAGGATGGTCTGGACCACCTCCACCAGCTTCATGAGCGGCACCGGGTTGAAGAAGTGCAGCCCCAGCACCTGGCCGGGCCGCTTGGTGGCCGCGGCCATCGCGGTGATGTTGCAGGACGACGTGTTCGACGCGAGCAGGGCGTGCGGCGGACAGATCCGGTCGAGCTTGGCAAAGGTCTCGTTCTTGAGCGGCTGGTTCTCGGTGATGGCCTCGATCACGAGATCGCACTCGCGGAATCCCTCGAGCCCGACCACCCCCTTGATCCGGCCCATGATCTCGTCGCGGGTCTTCTCGTCGAGGCGCGCCTTGGCCACCAGCGCGTCGAGGCTCTTGCGGAGCCCACCGAGGCCACGGTCGAGCAGCTCCTGCGTCGCTTCCGCCACGATCGTGGAGAAGCCGGCCTGCGCGGCCACCTGGACGATGCCCGACCCCATCAGCCCACAGCCCAGCACTCCGACGGTCCGTATGGCCATGCCTGGCGTCTCCTGGTCACAACCGTCTCCGGTGGCCCGGGGGCGGCGTCAGTCTCGAATGGGAGGAATCTGCTCGACGGTCAGCGGCGGGGGCGCGACCGATTGTACGCGGCCAGCGCGAACTCGTGATCGATGTCTCCGGCGGGGCACGGATTCCGGACCGTCACGCTGATCCCGGTTTTCTTGTTCTTCATGGAGCCGTCGGGCTGCGGCTCCCACTCGTCGACGGCCGACGGACGGGGCGCCAGCGCATCGCGCTTGATGTCCTCGGTATAGGCCCGCTCACGAGACTCCACGGGGCGGTTCATCAGGTTCAGGATGAGGGGCGCCACCGCCTTCTGCTCGGGCTCGGCCGCCCCCAGGCCCACGGGCGCCACCAGGCCCGTCACCACGATCATCATCGCTCCCAGCCAGGTCCGTTCCGTCATGGATCGCCTCCCGCCCCCCATCATACAACCACTTGCGGCCGGCTACTCGTAGACGATCAGGGAGTCGATCCGGTGGCCGACAAGCCGGTCGCGCCCCTTGAGGAAGGCCAGCTCGATCAGGAACGCGGTCCCCACGACGGTGGCCCCGAGGCGCCCGAGGAGCCGGAGCGTCGCGGCCATGGTCCCGCCGGTGGCCAGGAGGTCGTCCACCACCAGCACGCGCTGGCCCTTGCGGACCGCATCCTCGTGGATGGCCAGCACATCGCGCCCGTACTCGAGCTCGTACTCTTCCTCGATCGTGGGCGCGGGCAGCTTGCCTCGTTTGCGCACCGGCACGAAGCCCGCCTTGAGCTCGTGCGCGAGCGCGCCGCCGAAGATGAAGCCCCGCGACTCCACCCCCACCACGAGCTCCACCCGCTCGCCGTGATAGCGCTCGGCCAGATGATCGATCACGGAGGCCCACGCCGGGCCGTCCTTGAGTAGCGTGGTGATGTCCTTGAACAGGATGCCCTCGGTCGGGAAATCCTTGATGTCGCGGATCTTTCCGCGCAGCTCGTTGAGGTCCATGGCGCAGGAATGTTACCCGCCGGGCTCGCGTGGCGCAACGCGAAAAACCGCGTCCGGGAGCATGGCGAGGTCGGCGATCACGAGATCGGCCTCGGCCGACGGACGACGGAAGCCCGCGGTGTAGTGCGCGGCCCGCATGCCGACGCCGTGGGCCCCGACCACGTCGGCGTCCGGGTTGTCGCCGATGTGCACCGCCTGGCCCGGCGCCACCCCGGCGCGCTCGAGCGTGGCGTGAAAGATCCGGGCCTCCGGCTTGCGGAAGCCGACCTCGTCCGAGTACGAGATCGCGCCGAAGTAGCCGAGGAGGCCGTGGCGCTCGAGCACCCGGCGCAGGATCACCCCCGGCGTCCGGCCGGTGTTGGAGACGATGCCGAGGCTCACACCGCGCGCGGCCAGCTCCCGCACCGCGCGATCCGCGCCGGGACAGAGGTCCGGCGGATGGGCCAGCACCGGGCTGATGTAGCCGTTGAGCGCCACGGCGAACGCGCCGGGATCGAGGCGCGCCGCGGCGCCGGGGCGCCCGGTATCCAGCACGATCCGGAGCTGCTCGTCAGGGCTCGGGTCGCGGTGAAGGCCCCAGAAGCGCTCGACGAGCGCCTCGCCCGAGCGCTCGTGGATCTCCTCCGCCTCCGTCTCGCTCACGGGGGCCCCCGCCTCCCCGAGCGCCCGCCGGATCGCGGCGACGCGGAGCGCGCGCTGGGCGCGGAGGTTCTCGGGGGAATCGGTGACGAGAGTGTCCCAGAAGTCGAACGTGACGAGACGGATCACGAAGCGAAGCGGGGCTTGCGCTTGCCGAGGTACGCGTCCATGGCCTCCCGGGGCTCGCCGGTGGCGAAGGACTGTCCGAACGCGTTGACCCCGTACTCCACCGCGGTGCGCTGATCCGTGTTTCGCCAGCGCACGATCAGCTCCTTCTGCAGCCGGACCGCGGTGGGCGCGCACTCGACGATCCGCCCCACCAGCTCCACGGTCACCGCGCGCAGACTCGCCGGCGGCGCGACCCGGTTCACCAGCCCCCACGCGAGCGCCTGCTCCGCGGTGACCGGGTCGCCGGTCAGCAGGATCTCCGCGGCCCGCCCCGGCCCGACCATGCCGGGCAAGAGCGCCGCCTCGATCACCGAGGGGATACCGACGCGAATCTCCGGCAGCCCCAGGAGCGCCCCCGCGGCCGCGGTGCGCAGATCACAGGCCATCGCCAGCTCGAAGCCCGCCCCGAGGCACGCCCCGTTGATCATGCAGATGGTCGGGAACGGCGCGTCGTGCACCAGGCCGATCGCCTCGTGCAGGCTCGCGATGAACGCCTTGGCCGAGCCCGGGGTGAGCTCGCGCAGCACCTGGAGCTGCATGCCGCCGGTGGTGGCCCGCCCGGCGCCGGTGATCACGGCCGCGCGGACGCTCGGATCTCGGCGGAGCGCGTCGAAGGTGGCGCGGATCCCCTCCACCATCTCGGGCACGATCAGGTTCAGCGGGGGCCGGTCGAGGGTCACCCAGGCGACACCGTCTTCACGGTCTACGCGGACGAACTCGGGCTTTGCCTGCATATCTCCCTTGCTTCTTTCCTTGTATTTGCTCAGCTCGCCTTCGGCTCACCCGCCCTTCAGTATCGCTTCATCTTCGGGTCGATCGCGCGGGCCCAGAAATCCAGGCCCCCGGCCAGGTTCACCGCCTTGAATCCCTGCTGGCGGAGAAAGTTGGCCACCGCGGCGCTGCGCACGCCGTGGTGGCAGTACACCACGATCTCGTCGGCGGGATCGAGCTCGGTGGTGCGGAACTCGATCTCCTCGATGGGAATGTGCGTCGCGTTCTCCAGGCGGCAGAGCGCGGTCTCCCAGTCCTCGCGCACATCGAGCAGCACGATCGGCTCGTGGCGATCCAGCTTCGCCTTCAGGTCCTGCGGCGCTGATGTCGGTCATGAGCCCCCCCGGGGCCGAAGAGTACACCGAAACGCCGCGATTGTCCGCAGACTGGGGGAGTGCGGGGGCCATGATAGCGCCGGAACGAGCGTCCGCAGACTGGGGGAGTGCGGGGGCCATTTCTGGGCCCCCGCATTTAGATAGAGCTTGAAGAACTAAACGGTAATCAGCCGGACGGTCGTCCGCCCACGACCCGTCTACGGCTCGTCGGGCAGCAGCACGCTGGTCTCCGGGGAGATCTCGATCTTGACGTCGTCGCCGGGCTTGAAGCTCCGGCCCTGCTGCGCGGAGGTGATCATCTCCACGCGGACCGTGCCGCCCGGGATCGTGACGTCGTAGAGCTGGCGCGCGCCCTCGAAGACGTGGCCCGCCACCTTGCCGCGGATGCCTCCCGCGCGCGCTCGGCCTCCTCGAGTCGCAGCGCCTCCGGCCGGAGGCAGAGCAGGCCGCGGTCGCCGACCGCCCACTTGTGCCCGCCCGAGGCCACCGGGATGCGCGAGCCGCCGGCGGTCGTCCACCACCACGCCCAGTCTCCCGCACCTCCAGCACCCGCACCGGCCACCAGGTTGGCGGCGCCCACGAACTCGGCGACGAACCGGTTGCGGGGCCGCCAGTAGATCTCCTCCGGCTTGCCCTCCTGCACGATCCGGCCCTGGCTCAGCACCGCGATGCGGGTGGACAGCGCGAGGGCCTCCGCCTGGTCGTGGGTGACGTAGATGGTGGTGATCCCCACGTCGCGGTGCAGCCGCGCCAGCTCGAGCCGCATCTGCGAGCGCAGCACCGCGTCCAGGTTGGAGAGCGGCTCGTCGAGCAGGAGCAGGCGCGGCTGGATGATGAGGGTCCGCGCCAGGGCCACCCGCTGCTGCTGGCCGCCCGAGAGCTGGGACGGCCGCCGCGTCTCGAACCCGGCGAGGCCCACCTGCCCGAGGGCCGCGGCCACCCGCGTGGTGAGCGCGGCGCCGCTCACGCCGCGCTCGCGGAGGCCGAAGGCCACGTTCTCGAACACGGAGAGGTGCGGCCACAGCGCGTAGTGCTGGAAGACCATGCCCAGATTGCGCTTCCACGGCGGCACCGGGTCGATCGGCTCGTCGTCCACGACGATGCGGCCGGTGTCCGGGGTGATGAACCCGGCGAGCAGCCGGAGCAGCGTGGTCTTGCCGCAGCCGGACGGCCCCAGCAGCGTGTAGAACTCCCCGGGCCGGATCGAGAGCGAGACGTCCTGCACCGCCCAGTGGTCCCCGTAGCGCTTGCCCACGTGCTCCATGCGCACTTCCGACAGCCGGACCAGCTCGTCCTGACTCACGCGCTCCGACCTCCCTCGCCCCACGGCGCCCGCGGCGCGCGCGACGGTTGAGCCGCGCCACGAGCGGGATCACCGACAGCCCCATTCCGGCCAGCACCAGGTAGACGGCGGCGGGCGGCATCGGACGAGAGCAGCGTCGTCGCCACCACCGGCCCGATGAAGGCCGCGCCGATCCGCGCCGAGTTGACGAATCCGATGGCTTCCCCGGACGCCCGCTGCGCGATCGCCGCCACCGAGAGCGGGAACACCGGCGCGATGCAGAGCACCTGCAGGAAGCGGAGCACCCCGAAGCTCCACACGTCGCCCGCGACCCCGAGCGCGGCCACCAGCACCGACGAGCCCAGGAGGAACCAGATCAGCGCGCGCCGCTCGCCGACGACCTCGGCCAGGCGCGGCGCCGCCATCGCCCCGAGCGCGGCGGCCAGCCCGGTGATCAAGAGGAGGAACCCGCTCACCTCGAGCGTGGCGTCCCCGGACACGCCCGAGCGGCGGGAGAATCTGCGGGAGGATCGCGGCGAGGAAGAAGATCTGGGTGGACCCGGTGAGCACCACCAGGCACGCGGTCACGAGCTCGCGCAGCGACGTCCGCCGCTCGCCCGCGGCCTTCGCGGTCGCGCGGCTGCCCGGGCGGCACCCCCCAGGCCACGAGGGCCGAGCAGGCCCAGAGCATCACGCCGCCCAGGATGAAGGAGAGCCGGAACCCGAGGCGCGCCGCGACCACCGCCCCCACCGCCGGCCCCAGCACCTGCCCCAGCGTCATGCCCGACTGGATGTAGGACACCTGACGGCGCACGTCGCCCCCGGAGCGGCCCACCATGATGAAGGCGAAGGTGGACACCGCGCCCATCAAGCCCAGGAGCACGCGGGCCACCAGCATCTCGGGCAGCGTGCGCGCGAGCGCCATGCCGAGGAAGCCCAGCCCCTGGAACGCCTGCACCGCGATGAAGCCGCGCTTGGGATCGATGCGCTCGCCGATGCGTCCCGAGATCGGCGCGGTGATGACCGTGATGAGCGGGCTGATGCCGAGCACCCACCCGGTCCAGCGCAGCGTCGCCGCCGCGTCCAGGGTGGACATCTTCTGGATGTGGAAGGGCAGGCTCACGTACACGAACGACCACGCGAAGGTGCCCAGCAGCATCGAGGCGGGCAGGACCCAGGTCCGCGCGCGTAGCGTCACGCGTCAGCTCCGGAAGAGCGCCGCGCCGGAGCGCCGCGCCAGCGCGGTAGCGGCCCAGGTCCCGGCCGCCACCAGCACGATGGCGACCACGCCGAGCGCCGCGCCCGGGCCGCGGCCCACCGCCGACTGCATGTAGAGATAGATGCCGTACGACAGCGGCCCCAGCTCCACCCGCGGCACCAGCAGGATCGTGGACGAGAGATCCACCGCGGAGGTGATGAACGCGAGCAGCCCGCCCGCCAGCAGCCCGCGCATCATCAGCGGCAGCGTGATGCGCCGGAAGGTGCGCGGGCGATTGGCTCCCGAGATTCTGGGCCGCCTCCTCCAGCGCGGGCGAGAGCTGCTGGAGCGCCGCGTAGGCCCCGCGCACCGCGTAGGGCAGCCGCCGCACCGCGTACACGATCACCAGGATCAGCCACGTGGAGGTGAGCGGGTCGCCCAGGCCCGGCACCCGGAGCGAGCCGAAGGCGCGCAGGTAGCCGACCGCGAGCACCACGCCGGGGATGGCGAGCGGCACGGTGGAGATCGTGTCGAGCCACTGCCGGCCCCGCACGCGGCCGCGGAGCAGGAGCCAGGCGATCACCGCGCCCAGCGCCACGTCGAGCAGCGCGGCGAGCCCCGCGTAGCGCAGCGTGTTGGCGATGAACTGGGGCGAGCGGACCAGGATCTCCTCGTAGTTGCCGAGGGTGTAGACGCTCGGAGTCGGGGTCAGGCTCCACACCTTCGAGACCGACAGCAGCAGGATGCCCACGTGCGGCAGCAGCGCGGGGCCCAGCAGCAGCGCGACGAGCCCCCACGCCACCAGCGCGCCGCGCGGGCCCAGCACCACCGGCGGCGCCTCGCCGGCCCGGCCGAGCGCGGCGAACTCGCCGCGGGCCAGGATCGCCTTGGAGAGGGCCAGCGCGCCGAGCGACAGCGCCACCAGGATCACGCAGATCACGTAGCCGTCCACGTCGGTGAGGCCGATCGTGGTCACCCGCACGTAGGCCTGCGGGGCGAGCAGCTTCGTGTAGTTCAGCATGAGCGGCGTGCCGAGGTCGTCGATGACGCGGATGAACGTGAGCAGCGCGCCCGCCGCGTAGCCCGGCAGGGCCAGCGGCAGCAGCACGCGGCGGAAGAGGCGCAGGCCGGAGCTGCCGAGGTTCTGGGCCGCCTCCTCGAGCGAGCGGTCGAGGCCGGCCAGCGCGGCCGCGGTGTTGAGCAGGATGAACGGAAAGTAGTGGAGGCTCTGCACCAGCACCACCCCGGTGAGGCCCTCCATGAACGGGATCGTGAAGCCCGCGTGCTCGCGCAGCAGCAGGTTCACCGCGCCGCTCCGTCCCAGGATCTGCTGGAAGGCCACCGCGCCCACGAAGGGCGGGATCACGAGCGGCAGCACGCCCAGCACCGTGACCAGCGTCCGCCCCGGAAATCGGTAGCGCACGGTGAGGAGCGCCAGCGGCACCGCGATCACGCTGCCGATCACCACCGCGAGCACTCCCGCCAGCAGCGTGTTCACGAACGCCTCGCGGAAGAGCGGACGCGCCGAAGAACGCGACAGCGGGCGCAGCGTGGGCACGCCTGCGTCCAGGACCGCCACCGACAGCACCTGGAGCAGCGGATAGACGATGGCGGCGGCGAGCAGGACCAGGAGGGCCGCCACCAGCGTGGCCTCGCCCGCCGAGCGGTGTGCCATCAGGCGGCTGCGGTCGGGCTCGATTCGACGGCCGGGGCCTCGGGCGCCATCGGCTGCGCCGCGAACGTCAGGTACTCCAGATCATCGAGGGTCTGCTCGAGGCGATGGTAGGCCCACGCGCACCCGAGCAGCGCGGCGAGCGGGTAGCCGAGCCCGTAGCTGCGCGGGCCCACCAGCAGGGTGATCACGGTGAAGACGAGGTTGGCGGCCAGGAAGATCCCCGCGACCTCGGCCGCCGCGCGGCGCCGGTCGAAGTAGAGCAGCACGATGCCGCCGAAGAGGCAGAGCACGTGCAACAGCGCGCCCACGAGCCCGCAGCGCATGATCCCGATGCTGCAGCCCGTCGAGCGCGAGCTCCGCCGCGATCCACGGCGCGAGCACCATGAGCAGCAGGGTCAGCGGGGCCTGCACCACCAGCATGCGCCGCAGGCCCTCGCGCAGGCAGGCGGTCATGGCCCGCTTGGCCTCGAGCACCTGCTGCAGGGTGCCGTGCTTGGTGGCCACGCCGTAGTACTCGCGATAGCGATCGTAGAAGTCGGTCTCGACGCTGACGAGGAAGATGGCGAGCGACGGCACCACCGAAAGGTAGCACAGGAAGATCGGGGTGTCGTAGAGCGAGGCGTGAAACCAGCCCGCGATGGTGCGGCCGGTGGGCGCGATCCAGAACGCGATGCGGTCGACCGCGATGGCCGCGTTGTAGAGGAGCCCGGCCGCGATCAGATCCGGGTAGCGGACGAAGGCGCTGGTGAGGTCCACCGTCTCCGGCGCGCGCACCGCGGCGAGCTCGCGCTCCACCCGCGCGCACAGCACGAAGAGGATGCCCGCCTGGCCGAGCAGGAATCCGCCCAGGTGCCCGCTCAGGCCGACCCAGTGGCCGAGCGCCAGGGCCGCGACCAGGCTCACCACGTTGCCCGCGAAGAAGGCGGTCACCACGCTCGCGTAGTCCTGGGCCGCGCCGAGGTAGATCATCACCATCCAGGTGCACGACACCACCACCAGCAGCATGACCCCGAACAGGCGCAGGCCCGGGTCGAGCCCCGGCGCGAGGGCGTAGAACAGCCCGCCGAGCACGAGGTGCGCCAGCGCGGTCCATCCGACCGTGAAGCGGTACGAGACCACCAGGGTCCCGAGGCGGCCCACGTAGAGCTCGTCGGCGAGATGGCGCGTCACCACCATGTGGGCGGCGCCGGTGGTGATCAGCGAGAACGTGTAGGTGTAGACCACGATCGCCTGGAAGCGCGCGTGCGCCGCCTCCCCGATCAGGTCGCGGGAGAACAGGGCCAGGGTCCCGAGCGTGCAGATCGAGAGCAGCCACGGCCCCGCCGAGAGGACCGCGCCGTAGAGGTGGGCGCGCAGCCAGCCGGTGCTGCTGTCCTCGACGATGAGGCGCTTGAGCCGGAAGCCGATGCCCGCCATCGCCGGCTACCGTGCCGCCCGCGGCCCGATCATGTCGGTGTAGATCTCGCGGTAGCGCCGGATCAGGTCCGACTCCTGGTAGTGGGCGCGCACCCGGTTCCGCGCCGCCCGGCCCATCTCCTCGCGCAATCCCGGATCGCGGGCGAGCGTCAGCATCGCCTGCGCGGTGGCGCCCGGATCGGCGAGGCCGGTCACGAGCCCGCTCGGGCCGATCGCCCGGTCCGCGGGCTGACTCCCCTCGAGGAGCTCGCGGCAGGCGCCCACGTCGGTGGAGACCACCGGGATGCCCGCCGCGGCCGCCTCCAGGATCACGAGCGGCAACCCCTCCGAGATGCTGGTGAGCACGAGCACGTCGATGCGCGGGTAGATCAGCTTGACGTCCACGCGGCCGGTGAACTCCACGCGCTCGGTGATCCCGAGCGTGGCGGCCAGCACGCGGCACTCGTCGAGATACTGGGGGTCCTCGTCGCCCGGCCCCGCGATCACCGCGGTCGCGCCGGGCAGGGCCGCGCTCACGATCTTGACCGCGCGGATGAAGGTCTTCACGTCCTTGATCGGGACCACGCGCCCCACGAAGCCGATGCGGAACTCGCCCGGCCCCGCCGCCACGCGCGGCAGCGCGGCGAGCGGCTCCATGTTGATGCCGTTCGGCACCACCTGCGTCTTGGCCGGGTCCGCCCCGTCGCGGATCTGGGCCTGGCGATTGCCCTCGAAGATCGTGACGATGCGGTCGGCGTGCGCGTAGGTGATGCGCGAGAGGTGCTCGAAGAGCCGGGTCCACAGCTCCTTGAAGAAGCCCGGCCCCGCCGACAGCGTCATGGGCGCCTGCTGCTGCACGTAGATCCACTCCGCCTGGTCGATCTCCATCCGCCGCTCGCGCGAGTAGATGCCGTGCTCGGTGAGCAGCATCGGCCGGCCGTGGCGCACGCGCTGGGTCGCGGCCACCAGCCCGGCCCAGCCGGTGGAGACGGTGTGGTAGAGCGCGGCCTCCGGCACCGGCGCGTGGAGCAGCCGGAACATCGGCAGGTGGGTGAACCGCCACGTCCAGAAGTAGTCGAGGAACGAGATGTGGGGGGCCCGGCTCTCGTAGAGGCGCCGCACGACGTCCCACGAGGGCTTGCCGTAGATGTAGTCATGGACCGACGGACCGGCGCCCCGGTGCGGGGAGATCTGCGTGAGGAGATCGCCGAGCCCGTCGGCCCGGCCGTCCTTGAGCTCCTCGTGGTAGCGGTGGATCGTCTCCCACGAGACCGGATCCATCGTGTGGCTCGTGCCCTTCGGCTCGTCGCCGCCGTGGATGCCAACGTCCACCAGGCTCACCACGTTGGGCGGCATCTTGTAGCGCGGCTCGTGCACCTCCCCGCTCGTCGCCGAGATGTGGAAGATGGCGAAACGCAGCTCGGGGAGCGCGTTGACGAGCTGATGGATCCAGCCCGACACCCCGCCGGTCACGTAGGGATACGTGCCCTCGAGGATCAGGCAGACGTCGGCGGGCGCCGTCGGCGTCGCGGTCACGCCGCCCACCACGTGAGAGTCTCGTCGGCGCGGCCGGCGGCCACCGCGTCCCGCGAGACCGCCCGCAGGTCGCTCCAGCGGCCCTGCGTGAAGAAGATCTCCGAGAGCAGCAGGTCCGCCTCGGTGGACGGCGCGGCCACGCGGGCCTCCGCGGCGAGCGCCTCCGCCTCCGCCACCTCACCCTGGGCTAACCGCACCCGGGCCAGCGCGAGGGCCGGCGGGGCCCACTCCGGCCGGCGTGCGCGGGCCGCCCGGTACGCGGCCTCCGCCTCGCCGAGCCAGTGGCGGCCCATCGCCGCCTCCAGCAGCCGGCTCTCCTGGTAGGCCACGCACGCGTCGCCCACCGCCATGAGCCGCTCGGGCGACTCCGGGTCGAGCTGGAGCTGCTCCTGGGCCAGCGCGATCCGTGCCACCAGCCGCTCCTCGACCCGCTGCAGCGCGCCCGAGGCCGCGATCTGCGTATCGCGATCGTCGGCCCGCAGCGCCTCGCGCAGCAGCTCCACCGCCGCGCCGTCGCCCCGCTTGGCGAGCAGACCCACGCCCCAGCGCTGCGTGCGCGGATCGGGGGCGCGGATGAGGTCCGCCACCGGCTGCACCGAGACCTGCGCCTGCAGCCAGTCGAGGACGCGGTCCACCGGCTCGGGCGTCTGCCCCGGCCCCGGCAGCCCCGCCATCTCCGAGTGTGCGCCCGCGTACATCCCGGCCGGCGCCGCGCGCCGGCGCCAGGCGCGAATCACGCTGAGCCCGATCAGGCCGAGCCCGGGCATGGCGAGCACGAGCGACGCGGAGAGGAACCGGGCGTCGCGCCGGCCGTCGCCGAGCCCGCGGCCGGCCAGCCACGCGGCGGCCACGTGCGCAAGGAGGGCGAGCGGCCACCACGAAGGCCCCGCGAGGGCGATCGCGAGCGCGAGCGCCTCCGCGAGCCAGGCCACCCGGAGCGCGGCGTTCAGGGCGTCACCTTCCCGGGCCGCTCCCGCACCGCGAGCACCCGGATCGAGAACTCGAGATCCTGCGTCTCGTCGCCGTAGGGGGCGAAGTGGAAGTTGCCGATCTCCCGTGAGAGGCGCTCCACCACGACCTCGGCCTGCGCGGGCGCGGTCTCGGGCAGGATGATCGCGAAGGAGTCCTCGGTCGCGTAGCGACACACGATGTCCACGTCCCGCAGCGTGCGCGAGAAGACGAGCGCCAGCACGCGCCCCAGCTCGATGCGGCGCTCGAGCTCCACCGCTCCGAAGCGATGCACGCGGAAGATCACCACCGCGAGCGGCCGGCGGTAGCGGTCGGCGCGCATCTCCTCTTCGTGGAGACGGCGCTCGTAGTACGCGTAGGTGTAGGCGCCGAGCAGGTCGTCCTCGATGGTCCGCGCGCGCGTCTCCTGATGCGTGCGCGCGTTCGCGAGCGCCCGCGCGCCCCAGTCCGCCACGAGGCCCAGGCGGTCGAGCGAGACCGCGGTGAGGCGCAGGAAGGGCAGCGCGGTCACGGTGAGACACCCGAGCAGGGTGCCCTGCGGACCCAGCAGGGGGGCCGCCATGAGCAGGCTCGCGGTGTGGAGGTCGTCGAGCGAGGTGATCACCGCGGCGTCGCGCACGCTGACCGGCCGGCCGAGGCGCACCGCCAGGCCCACGAGCCCCTCGTCGGGCGGAATCTCCGACCGCTCGGGGGCGGCCCCTCCGCGGCGCGGAGGCGCATGAGCGCGCCATCGAGCACGTAGCACTGGCAGGCGTCGGCCTGCAGAAAGCGGCGCGCGGTCAGCGCAATGGCGGGGTAGAGGCGCTCCGCGTCGAGCGTCTCGAGGGCGCGGGCCGCGGTGTAGAGGCTCGAGAGCGACGCGCGCTCATCGGCCACCCGCCGCTCCAGCTCGTGCTTGGCCTCGGTGGCGGCCATGAAGCGCACCGCCTGATCGGCCAGCTCGTGCTCGAGCGCCTCGACCCGGCCCTCGAGCGCGCGCTCGGCGCGGCGCAGCGCCTCCCGCTGGGCCCCGAGGCCGAAGCCGACGCCGATGAGCAGGAGCGGCGTCACGTAGTGCCCGAGCGTCCGCACCTCGCTCCAGGTCAGGTACTCGAGACGCGCCACGATGCACGCGGTGACCACCGCCGCGGTCACGAGGCCGCTCGCGAGGCCGGCGCGGAGCCCGTGGCGACAGGCCACCACCGCGACGAGGAGCAGGGCCGGGTTGGGCTGGACCGCGAGGAAGCCGGGGTCCTTCGGCCGCAGCAGCAGGTTGACGACGGCGAGCACGAGGAGCCCGCCGCCCAGCTCGAGCAGGTACGGACTGCCGCGGCGGAGTGTGGCGAGCACCCGGCGCTTACCGCGCCCCCGCGCCGCCCAGGGCGCCGGTCAGATGCGCCGCCATGTCGTGGGCCACCTGCTGCGCGACGCGCGCGAGCCCGTCCTCGCGGATCCACGAGGAGCCGAGGCGAGCGTAGCTCGCGCTCCACACCACCTCTCCGGACGCGGTCTCCACGAGTCGCGCGGTGACACCGACCGCGGGCGTCTCGGAGAGGCCCGGCTTGTACCGGTATTCGGTCACCGAGCCCTGCAGCACGTGGCTCACCTGCAGGAGCCGGCCGATCCGCTGGGCGGACGGCAGCCGCCCCGCGTCGGCCGGGTCCAGGTTCTCGCGGCGCAGGTGATCGGCGACCTCGCTCGGGTCCATGACCGCGATCGCGCCGGTGGCGAGCAGCTCGCCGACGAGGAGATCGGTGAACGCCTGGCCGGCGCGCAGCGAGGCGGTCTGGTTCTCGAAGGGGAGCACCGCGACGCGGCCCACCCGGCCCGCGCCGGGCTTCACCCACTCCTGCACCGCGCTCGCGCATCCGGTCGCGATCAGCACCGCGGCCGTCAGCAGCACGACTCTCGAACGCCGCCCCGTGAATGTCATCAGTACAGGATGTCGAGGCGGCCGAGGAAGAACTCTTCCTGTCCGCCCACCGTGGTGGACTCGGTGTTGCGAGTATAGAGCACGCGTCCCTCCAGCCAGGGCCGAATTCGCCACCGTCCTTCTCCGTTGACCTCCCACGAGGTGAGCGCGCGATAGATGTCGCGGCGCCCGACCGCCCCCGCCTGCAGGCGCACCGCGGGCGTGACGTCCCAGCCCACCACGGCCCCGATGCCCAGCACGTCCTCTCGCTTGATGAATGAGATCTCCTGGCGCAGCGGGTCGCCCGCGATGGGCGCGTACTGGGCAAAAAATACCTGCGGGATCAGCGTGACCTGCACGCGGCTGCGCACGAGCTCGAGCTCGGCCCGGGCCGCCGCCTCCCAGCGGTCCCCCAGATCCTGCCCGGACACGCGGTAGTGCCGGAAATCGTAGTGGGCGCCCAGCACCACCGGCACCAGGACCCGGCGCGCCACGTCGACCGTCACCCGGTCGGTCGAGCCGTTCTTCGGCACCGCGGCCACCGGGTTGGTGAGCATCTCGCGGATCGCCACGTCCAGCGTGACGCTGGTGGCTTTCCCGTCGTCGTAGGCGGCGCCGAGCCGGCCGGTGGTGCGGAAGATCTCCCCGCGGCGCTGCGACTCCTCGAGCCCGGCCCAGAGCGAGATCGTGCGCGTGGGCTGAAAGCCGACGGTGGCGAGCGCGGTCCACACCTCCTCGCTGAAGGCGTTCTGGCCCGTCACGCGGTCCTGATTGTAGCTGCCGTGACGGCCGCCCGCCCGCAGCCACCACCGGTCGCCCAGCCAGCCGCGCCACGCGATCTCCTCCACGTGCTGCGTGGCCGAGGTCTGGAGCAGGGTGGAATGGATCAGCTCGACGCGGGGGGCGTGGCCGAGGAGGATCTCGCGATACGCGGTGATGATCTCGCGGTTCTCCGGGTCCACGTCGAGCATGCGCCCGTAGAGGTCGAGCGCGCGGCCCCACCGGCCCGCCGCGAGCTCGGCCGCGGCGAGGTCCGCGGTGATCCCCGCGTCCTTCGGCTGCTCGCGGGACAGCGCCTCGAGGCGGCGGCCCGCCTCCGCGGGCGAGCCCCGGGCCAGATCGAGCCGGGCCTTCAGCCGGCGCAGCCGCGCCGACGTGGGATCGTCGGCCAGGTAGCGATCCACCACGGGAACCGCCCGGTCGAGCTGGCCCGCGTCCACCAGGAGCTCCGCATAGTCCTCGCGGAGCGCACGGTTGTCCCCGTGGCGCTCGAGCAGCGCGCGATAGGTCGCGAGCGCCTCCTCGGTCATGCCCAGGCGCGCCAGGATGCGCGCCCGCAGCATCTCGGCCTCGAGCGGGTCCGCCGCGTCGGGCGTCTCGGAGGCCGCGGGCGGCGCCTGGGCGCGCGCGGTGGGAGGCGGGGCGCCGAGGACGAGACACAGGAGGCCGGAGGCGGCCCACACCGAGCGGAAGGCGGTCACCGAGCGAGTATGGCGGCGGCATCCACCGCGTTCAAGCGAGGCCGTGGGCTTCAGCGCGGGCGCGCGGGCAGGAGCCGCAGGGCGCGCTCGAACTCGAGCCGCGCGCGCTCTTCGTCCCGGTCGGCCGCGTAGAGCTCGCCCAGGAGGTAGTGCACCTCGTAGTCGCCGCCCTTCACGCGGTTGAAGCGCTCGAGCGCCTGGCGCGCACCGCGCGCGTCGTGGCTCCAGGCCATGAGCTGGCCGGCCCGCTTGAGTCCCTCCGCGTCGTCCGGCTGCACGTCGAGCAGCGAGCGGTAGGCGCGCAGGGCCACGTCGTTGCGCGACAGCGCGAGGCTGCGCCGGCCGACCTCGCGCAGCACGCGAGCATCGCGCGGGCGCGCGCGCATGAGGCTCTCCCACTGCCGGAGCGCCGGCTCGCCCGCTCCCGTCCAGTCGTAGAGCTGGGCCAGCGCCAGCCGCGCGGTCACCGCGTCCTCACCGTCGCCCGGCGCCGCGGCGAGGACGGCCTCGTACTCCGCGACCGCGTCCGGATACTTGCCGAGATCCATCAGGGTCTTGCCCGCCTTCGCCCGGTAGGCCGCGCCCGCCGAGGCCGCGACGCGACGGTGCACGCGCAGGCCGTCCTCCAGGCGCCCCGCCTGGGCGGCGAGGGTCAGGTACCGGAGCGCGACGCGCTCGTCGAGCGGGCGGCGCTCCACCGCCGGCTGGAGCAGGCGCACCGCGTCCGGGAGCCGCCCGAGCCCCTCCGCGGCCTCGGCGGCGGCCTCGCGCAGCGCCCAGTCGTCCGGCCGGCGGGCCAGGAGCCGGTCGGCGACGCGCAGGAAATCGGCGGGCCGATCCTGGAATCGATAGAGCTCGGCGAGCCGCCCGAGGGAGGGCTCGGGCAGCGTCCCCGCGCGGTCGAGCCCCTCGTAGACCGCGATGGCCTCGCGCTCCTGATTGTTCCACTCGTGGAGCTGGGCGAGCCGGAGCGCGGGCCCGGGCGCGCCGGGGCTCTGCTCGACGATGCGGCGCTGACGCGCGATGGCCTCGGGCAGCCGGTTCGCGGCGACCAGCCCGTCCACCGCCTGCTGGGCGTAGCGGGGATCCTGAGGCGACAGCGCGGCGAGCCGATCCAGCGCGGACAGCGCGGCCGGCCCGTCCCCGCCCCCCTGGGCGAGCGCGGCCACCCGCTCCTGAAGCGCGCGATCCGTCGGGCGCGCCTTCGCGACGCGCTCGAGCAGGGCGAGGGCACGGCGCGGGTCGTCGCTCCACTCGTAAAGCTGGGCCAGGGCCAGCGCGGTGTCGAGCCGGTCCGGCGCGAGCTCGACCGCCCGCTCGTACGCGGCGATCGCCTCGGGCCCGCGGTCCTGCTCGACGAGCAGGCGGCCCAGCAGGGCCAGCGTGTCGTGGTCCCGGGGGCGGAGCGCGGCCAGCTCGCGCTGCGCCTCGAGCGCGCGAGGCACGTCGCCGCTCGCCCGGTAGAGCTCGACCAGCCGGCGGCGCGTCGCTTCGTCGCGCGGGTCGGTCGCGCGCTGGCGCTCGAGCAGCGCGATCTCCTCCACGCGCGGCGCGCCGCCCGGCGCGGGCAGGAGGCGGTTGCGGGCCTCGACGTCGCCCGGCGCGATCCGCGCCAGCACCTTCCACTGCTCGACCGCGCGATCCCCCTGCCCGAGGGAGTCGTACGCCTGGGCGAGCCAGCGTCGTCCCTCGGGATCGTCGGGCCGCCGCCGCACGAAGGCCTCGAGCACCGTCACCGCCTCGTCCTGCCGGTCGAGGTTTCGCGCGGCGGTGGCCAGCTCGCCCACGATCGAGGAGTCCGTCGGGCTGAGCGCCACCAGCTTGCGGAGCACCGCGACCTGCCGCTCGTAGTCGCCCTTCCACAGGTAGGCGGTGAGCAGGCGCTCGAGCAGCGGCACGTCGTCCGGAACCGGGATCACGGTGAGCCGCTCGAGCACCGCCGACGCCGCGGCGGGGTCCCGGTTGGCCTGATAGGCGTCGGCCAGCTTCAGCAGCAGGTCGCGGCGCCGCGGCAGGCTTCGCGACGCGTCCACGAGCGTCGCGATCTGCCGATCCGGCTCCCCGAGCGCCTCGTAGGCGGTGGCCAGCCCCAGCCAGAGCTGCGCGTCGGTGGTCTCGCCGCGCAGCGCCTCGGCGAACATGTCCCGGGCCAGCGCATACTGCCGGTCGGCCAGGTAGGCCCAGCCCAGGTCGCCGCCCCACGGGACGGACATCGCGAGGAGCGCGAGGGTGAGCAGCACCCCCAGCCCGAGCTTCCAGCGCTCGATCTTCACCCGAGTCGCACGTCGACGTCCGCGGCCTCCCCGGCGCGAACGGTCAGGCGCCCGTCGCGGCCGGTACGCGCCCGCTCGCGCCGCGATCCGGCGGCGGCGCGGAGCTCGACCGCGATCTCGCGATCCGCGGGGAGCCCGGCGAGCTCGACCAGCTTGGGGCCCACGCCGGAGAGCGATAGCGTGACCCGCGAAGCCTCGCGGCTCCACTTGCTGACCCGATGGCTCGCCTGCACGAGGTACGGCGTCTGGGGCGGGCGGTCGCCGAGCACGATCAGGGCGGGCTCGGGCCCGGCCAGGTGCACGTAGAGCGCACCCTGGTGGTGAACGTAGCCGAGCAGACCCTGCGAGCGGGCGAGATCCACCGTCGCGCGGGTGTCGTCGAAGCGCACCGTGCGCAGGGCGCCGTGGTCCCAGACGCGCCATCCCGCCGCGACGCGCGCGATGCGGGCGGTGCGGAAGCCCTCCACGATCGCCAGGTACTCGCTGGTGAACAGCCGCGCGAGCGGCTGCCGCCCGACCCACTCGTGCACGTAGCGCAGCGAGACCAGCGCGGCCACGCGCTCGGCCGAATAGAAGTGGTAGTAGAGGTTGACCGGCGCGACGCGACGCGGCTTCTCGGTGTTCTCGAACGTCTCGACCACGTGGCGATAGCCGTAGAAGGGCCCGGTCCACAGGTTGGTGTAGAGATTCTCGTTCGCGGCCGAGGTGTAGGTCTGCCACTGCCGGCCCACCTGGCGCATCAGCGGCGCGACCCGCGTGTAGCTCGGCCAGTCGCGGTCGCGCATGGTGTCGCCCCCGTTGATGTTGGGCACCCCCAGGCGCGCGAGTATGGCGATCGCGTCCTCGCTCACCCGGGTCGATCCGGACCACTGGAAGAGCCGCACCCGCTTGCCGGGCGGCAGGAGCCGCTCCTCGATGTAGCGAATGGACCCTGCGGTCTCGGTCTCGACCGAGTATGGGATCCCGTTCAGCGCGAAGCTCCGCGTCCGCTTCTCCCAGTCGAGCGGATGCGTGTAGGAGTGGCTGCCCGCCTCCACGTTCGGCAGCCGGAAGATGGCGCGGGCCAGCTCGTGGAACTCGGGTGAGCCGAGGAGCGTCGGCTCCACCTCCGCCACCACCACCGACACGCTGGTGGGCAGTCCGTAGCGCGAGAGGATCTCGTCGAGCAGCACCTGACCGCTCGAGGCGCCCGGACTCACCTCCGAGCGGTTGCGCAGGCCGTCGCCGTCGATGTGCGAGTAGCAGATGCGGCGCCCGCACTGGGTGGTGGTATCGGGCCGCGGCCAATCTCCCACCCCCAGCGCCTCGCGGAAGAACGCGAACGGATCGAGCCACCACTGCGCGCCCGACTCGCCCGGGAACTGGAAGCGGACGTACTCGGCCGCCGCGAAGCCGCCCCACGGGCCGGTCACCACCACCTGGCTCTCGGAGTCCGGCAGGTCGCGCCGGGCCAGCACGAGATGCGCCCGGGAGCCGGGCCCCCGCGCGCGCACCTGCTGGTAGTAGGGCAGCCCGGGCGGGAGCGGCCGCTCGAACTCCATCATCTTCGGATCCTTGCGCCGGAGCTCGATCATCTTCTGGTTGCCCGACCAGTTCCCGAGGAACTCGAGCCCGCTCGGCGCGAGGGCCTCGTTCACCAGGGTCAGGTCAACCGTTCTGAGAGTTCCGCGATCGCGGAGAGCGCCCAGATACTCGAGGATCACCACCCGGCGCCCGGCCCGCATCTGTGCGCCCAGCCAGCGCAGGTAGTCGAGCGGCGCGGCCATCTCCTCGCTCTGGAACCAGGTGACCACGCCGCGATAGCGCGCCATCGTCCGCTCGTCGGGCAGCCCGCGATCGATGTCGTGGTACTCGACCATGAGCCCGAGCCAGTTGAGCGGCATCTGGGCCCAGTTATGCACCTCGTTGAGCGTCGCGGTCTTGGGGCGGCGGCCCTCCACGTCGTTGGCGTGCTCGCTGGACTTGTAGAGCGCCAGCACGACGCGCGGCAGCTCGCCCGCCGCGGGTGGGCCCGCCGAGGCGGCCGCGGCCTCCGCCGCGCGTGCCCGCCCGCCGGCTCCCCGCAGCGCGAGCACGCCGGCCGCGGCGGCGGAGTGACCGAGCAGGGCGCGGCGCGAGAGCTGTCTCGTCATGCGCCGATCATGGCGCGAGGGTGTGCGTCGAGACCTGGTCGAGGCCGATCGTGGAGACGTACGGGATGAAGCCCCGGGCGCGCGAGCGCCGGATCAACTCGGCCGGCCAGGGCGCGCCGCGGTCCGCCGCGGTGTACTCGAGCGTGAAGGCCGGCAGGCCCAGCGCGACCACGCGGTCCAGCAGGCGCGCGCGCGCCTCCGCGTCCTCGGCCGGCCGCACCCGGTAGGCCTTGTCCTTGAAGTCGTAGTCGGTCCAGATGGACTCGAGCGCGACCGCGTCCAGCACGGTCGGCAACCGCTCCGCGATGGGGAGACCGCCGTTGATCATCAGCAGCGCGCGCGGGTGGCGGCGCTTCATCTCCACGAGCACGCGCTCGAGCGCCTGGGCCGCGCCCTTGAACCGCCGCGGGTCCGTCTGCTCGAGGTCGAGCGCGGTGTCGGCGGTATCGAGGAAGAGCCCGTTGACCGGCCCGGCGAGCGCGGACGGCACCACCCGCTCGAGCAGCCAGCGCTCGTACGCGGCGGCACGCACGTCGAGACGGCGCGCGTCGGGCCAGCTCGGGTTGGGGGAGAGGACCCACGGCTCACCCGCGATGGCGGCGTACGCGGGATGGTTCGTGTTCACCTCGCCCAGGCTCACGTAGGTCAGCAGGAGCGAGCCGTGCCGCTTGACGAGGGGCAGCGGGGGGTGCGCGTTTGGATCGAGCACCACGACGTCGAAGCGCGCCAGATCCGCGGCCGCCTCGGGGGCCGCCGCGTAGTAGACGACCCAGGTGCGCACGCCTGCCAGGGGACGGCTCGGCGAGGCGGCCGGCGCCGACGCCCCGCCGAGCCCCAGGACCAAGGTGGCGGCGAGCAGGCGCCGCGTCAGACCCACGCGGCGAGCGCCTCCCCCCGGGTGGCGTGATTGGTGATCGCCTTGATCAGGCGGGTCATCTCGAAGATCGCCCGCACGTCGTCCTGCAGCGCGCACAGGTGGAGATCGCCGCCCGCGGCGCGGGCGACCTTCAGGGTGGCGACGAGGGCGCCCATGCCCGAGCTGTCGATGTAGCTCACGTTCGCGAGATCCACCAGCAGCTTGACGGACCCCTCGTTCACGAGTCCGGACAGGACCCGCTTCATCTGATCCGCGGCCGCCATGTCGAGGTCGCCCTTGGGGACAACCACCGTGATCGCGGCCGAACGAGTTACCTCGATGTCCATGACCTCTCCTGATCGAGCCGGCGGCGCATCCCCGCGGTCTGCGATCGAACGATCGGCCGGGCCATGACCCGGCCGGTACTTGACGAGGGTCCAGCGGGTCCCACGCGTTCGCCGCGTGTCGACGGAAACCGAATCGGCGATGCGATGGACCAGGTGGATGCCCAGCCCGTGGTCGGGCAGCGCGTCGAGGTCCGGCGCCACGTAGCGGGCCTCGTCGAAGGCCCGTCCGAAGTCCTCCACCTCGAGGACCAGCCGATCCTCGAAGCTCTCGATCGAGACGTGGATGGGCTGTCCGCTCCGCCCCTCGTAGGCATGCTCGATGGAGTTGGCGCACAGCTCGCCCACCGCCAGCACCAGGGCCGCCCGGGTCTCCCGCTCCACCCCCAGCCCGGCCATCTCGGCGCGCAGCCACTCGCGAAGCCGCGCGAGGTCACGCGCCTCACTCGACAGCGTGAAGCGGCCGGGGGCCGCCGGATCACGTTCTGGCCGGGTCATGCTCTGAAGACCACATCGCGCGATTCAGTATAGCAGCGGGGAGGCGCTCACCTGGCGTGAGCGCCGGTGGGAACGACGAGGACGCGCGGCGGAGCTACCGGCGCGAGTAGCCGAGCTGGGCGCCGACCGGGAAGCCGTTGCGGTCGCGCCGATACGGGTCCGCGCTGACCGACTCGCGCCAGGCCTGGTACTCGCGCTCGTCCTGCCAGCGCCGCAGCGCCCAGATGGCGAGCCCCACGGCGACGCCACCTGCTGCCACGACGCAAACCAGCGCTCCGCGCTTCATCAGCGTCTCGAGCGAGCTGCCCTGCTCGGATACGGGCGTGTCCATGGCCGCCATCCTCCTCCTGATCGCCTCTAGTCGGCGCCGATCGAAAGCCAGAGTATGACCGAGCTCACTCCGATGAACCCCACCGTGATCAGCGTCGTCAGCAGCATCGCACTCGGGCCTCCTGGGTCTCGTTCCTGCCGCGCCTTGGTCGTCCGCCGCGGTAAAGTAGCAAGACCCAAGCCATCCCGGACGCCGCGCCAAATCAGCCAGTTTGGGGTTCCCGAGGACCCGGGGCATCCGGAGCTTGTCAGGTGGGGTGCCGAGACTTGGTCACACAGCGCAGCACATGCACGCTAAGCTCGCGCAATTATTGGGCGGAAGACTGGCCCTGTTCTTGCTCCTTCCGCTGGCGTCATGACCGCCACCGCTACGTTTCGCCTCAAGGTCCTGGGCGGCGCCCTTCTCGGGCTGCTGGTGGCGATCACGCTCGTCACCCTCGTATCCGGTCGGCGCGAAGCTCCACGGCCGGTGGCCGAGACACCGCCGGCCGAGGTCGCCCCTGCCCCCGCCGCCCCGACGTCCGAGTCGCCGGCGCCGGTGGTCTCCCGCTCGCGCGGCCAGGCCGAGTGGACGTTCTTCTTCCGACCCGGCGATACCCTGAGCCGCATGGCGGATGGCAGCTCGCTGGGTGTCGTGGCGCGGATCGAGAAGCAGCACAAGTTCCCCGACGGATCCATCGGGCCGGCCTACGTGGTCCGGTCCGCCGATCAGCAAGAGACCGCCTTCGACGCCGACGAGCTGGAGCGGCGCGCGCGCATCGAGGCGATCCGGGACATCCGCATTCCCCCCGCCCGCTAGCAAGAGGCAGTACGGATGGAAGGCTCGGTTGCGCTGGTCGATTCGCTCATCCTGCTCGCGGGAATCGCGCTGATCCTGCTCACCAGTCTCCGCGTGTCCCGCCGGCGCTCCCGCGACAAGACCGTCAAGGGAGAAACCGGTGCCCTGGTCGGTATCCTGGTCTGGCTGGGCTGCCTCGGCGTGGCGCTCTATCTGATCTTCGGCTGATCTCCGGCTGAGGCTACTGCGACACCGCCTGCTTCCACGACACCGCCCCCGCCACGTTCGCCGGCTGCGGGGCCGTGCACGCGGCGCCGCGCGCGCCCACGCTGGCGGTGCCGCCGCGCACCGAGCAGACCCCGAAGGGCGTGCCCAGCTCCGCGGTGCCCGCCACCACGGTGAGCGAGCTCTGGCCGTCCTCGGCCACCTTCAGATCGATCTCGGCGTCGCGGGCCGCGACGACGGCGGCGGGGCTCTCGATCTCGAGCTGGTTCGCGCCGGCCCCCACCTTGGCCCAGATGCCGCCTCGGCTCACCCGGAGGATGCGCGTCGTCCCGCCCGTCTTGTCCCAGCGCGAGAGGATCTTCAGCGACGTGCGCTCGTTCAGGGCGACCGGAATGCTTGGCCGGAGCTGGATCAGCGCCTGGCTGGCCGTCTCGGTGCGGAGCACGTCACCCTCGAAGAGCGGCAGCGATCCGCGTCCCTGCAGCCGGTGCTCGATGCCGTCCGTTCGCACGACCACCAGCGTTCCCAGCGCGTTCTGGGCGGTGCCGACCGGCACGCCCTGAGCCGCCGCCGGCTCCGCGCCCCCACCCGGGAGCAGCGACCAGAGCGCCAGCGCGAGCACCAGCCCTCCCGCCCATCCTGTCCTCGTACCCATGGCCGCCTCAGTTTCCGTGATAGACGACGCGGATCGGCTTGCGACCGACCGGCACCGTGGCCAGGACCGAGCTGCTGCCGGTGTCGACGACCTTCAGGTCGTTCGAGTTCTCGTGCACCACGAAGAGCCGCGTCCCTTCGCGGTTGTTGGAGATCCCATTCGGCCGCTGCCCCACGTCGATCTGCTCGAGGATGCGGAGATTGCTCGGATCCGCGCTCACCACCACGACCCGGTTGAGGCCCGCGACGGTCACGTAGGCGTTCGGACCCTGGAGGCCCTTGAACCCGAACGCGATCTGCTGCGGGGCCGGCCCCACGTTGATGGACCCGATCTTGTCCTGGGTGGTCGGATCGATCACGTAGATGTCGGTGCCGCCCGTGTTCGTGCCCCAGATGCGACCGTCGGGGCCCAGCACCAGGAAGTGCGGATTGGTGCCCACCGGAATCGCCTTCAGCACACGGTGCGTGGCGGTGTCGATCACCTCCACCGTCTTGTCGCCCTGGTTGCTCACGTACGCGAAGCGCCCGTCGCGCGAGAACGTGAGGCCGGTCGGACCCTTGCCCACCGCGATGGTGCCCAGGATGCGGAACGTCGTGGTGTCCACGATCGAGATCGTGTTGTCGCCGATGTTGGCGACCCACGCCTGCCGGTTGTCGTTGGTGAGCGTCACCACGTGGGCCCGGTCGCCGGTGGCGATGGACGCGACCGTCTCGAGCGCGCGCGTGTTGATGGCGGACAGCCGGCCCGAGGCCAGGTTGGTGGCGAAGAGCCAGCGGCCGTCGCGCGAGACCGCCAGGTCGTGGGTGGCGTGGTTGCGCGCGTCCACCGTGGCGATGACCTGGAAGGAGTCGCCGTCCACGACGGTCACCGAGTTCGAGCTCTCGTTGGCGACGAAGACGCGCGAGCGTGACGCCTCGTCGGTCTCCTTCACCTGCTGCATTTCCGCACAGCCGGCCACGAGGCCGAGCGAGAGAGCAACCGGAATGATCGCGCGCATGGACTCCTCCTGACGTCGGCTGGGAAAACGCCCTCTACCTTGGTCCAGGACCCCCCGGCGAGTCAAGAGCCGTTCGTTGACAGGCCTCCGGAGAAGGGCTTAGTCTCTTAGCCAGGTCGGGCGGAGAAAACGCTATTCCCATGACGTGGATACGACGCAGTAAGGGCACCGTTGCGGGCACGCTCGCCGGCCTCTTCGTGCTGGGCGGAGCCCTGGCCGCGTCGGCCCAGGCCCCGAAGGCCGAGCGCCCCACCTACGCGGTCGGCGACAAGTGGATCCGCAGCGACGGCGCCTACGACCTCATCCGGATCGAGAACGGCCGCTACGTCTTCGCGGCCGACGGGGGCCGCGAGGTCCACCTCAGCCGGGACCTGGGCGTGGCGAAGATCGTTCGCGGCGGCCAGGTGCTGCTCGAGCTCGAGCCGCCGCCCGGCCTCACGTGGCCACTCGAGGTCGGCCAGTCCGGCGTGTCGTGGCTCACGCTCAAGAGCCTGGACCCGCAGTTCGGCCAGAGCGTGGTCCGCCTGACCTGGAAGGTCGATGCCTACCAGGACGTGCGCGTGCCCGCCGGCACCTTCAAGGCCTTCCGCATCGTGCAGGTGCTCGAGCCGCGCTTCCTGGCCGCCTCGCCCCAGTCGCGACGGCTGGAGCTCGCGTTCTGGTACGCGCCGGCCATCCAGCAGCTCGTGCGGGCCGACGGCAACGATCTGAGCGGCCTCGCGTTCCAGGCTGTCGCCCTCGACCGGCCCGCGGCGGCTCCGCTCGCGGTCACGCTCGCCGACCCGAAGGACGAGGGCCGCGTCGCCGCGGAGCGGATCACGCTTACCGGCAAGGTGACGGGGGGCACCGGTCCGCTGCGGATCGGGGTCACGCTCAACGGCGCCGAGATCGCGCGGCAGCAGGAGCCCGGCACGCCCGGCACGGACGTGCCGGTCAGCGTGCCCGTGAAGCTCGCGCCCGGTCGGAACACCCTGATCGTCACCGCCACGGACGGCACCGGCGTCAGCCGCCAGGAAGGGCGCGTGCTCTTCTACGACAAGCCCGGCCCCGCGGTGGCCGCCGCCCCGGCCACGCCGCCGGCCACGCCGGCGCCGCCCGCGCGGCCCACGCCGCCGCCCGTGAGCGCGACCCCGCCGCCCGCCGTCGCGCCAACACCTCCGGCTCCGGCCGCGCCGGCCAAGCCCCCGGTGGTCGCCCCGCCGGCGGCCAGCGTGCCCACGCCCGCGCCCGCTCCGCCGGCAGCGGCCCCCCCACCACCGGCGGCAGCCCCGGCGCCACCGATCGTCGCGACCCCACCGCCGGCCCCGGCGCCGGCGACTCCGGCCCCCGCGCCGCCCGCGCCCACACCGCCTCAGCCGAGCCGTCCGGCCGCCGAGCCGCCCCGCGCGCCGACTCCCCCGCCCGCCGTGGCCGCCGCCCCCGCGCCGCCCGCGCCCGGGGCCCCACCGGTGGTCGCGGCCCTGCCGCCCGCGAGCGCCATGTTCCGCATCACGATCTCGACGCCCACCAACCAGGCGCGTGTGGACCAGGAGACGGTGACGTTCGCGGCCGTCGTCTACGGCGGCACCGGCGTGCGGCAGGTCCTCGTCACCGCCAACGGCGTGGAGCTCTGGCGCCAGGACAACCGCACCCAGCAGCCCTCCATGGCGGTGAATCTCCCGGTCAAGCTGGCCGAGGGCCAGAACACCCTCGTAGTCACCGCGGCCGAGACCGACGGCACGATGCACCAGGAGATGCGGACGATCCATCACGAGAAGCTGGTGCCGCTCGCGGTGGACGTGCGCTACCCGGAGGACCGCTCCCGGGTGACCGACGAGGCCAGCGTGCTCGCGGCGGTCGCGCGCTCGAGCAAGGGCATCAGCCGGATCACGGTGACGCTGAACGGGACCGAGGTGCATCAGCAGGAGGAGCGGAGCCCGCAGAAGACGATGGCGGTGAGCGCGCCCCTCACCCTGCGCGAGGGCGCGAACGCCATCGTGATCACCGCGCGCGAGCCCGACGGCGCGGCTCGGCAGGAGGTACGCACGGTGATCCTGGAGCGGGTCAAGCCCGTCGTCCCGCTCGCGGCCCCTGCCCCGGCTCCGCCCGCCGCGCCGCCCTCCACCCAGTGGGCGGTCATCATCGGGGTCGGCGGCTACGAGAGCTCGGCGGTGCCGCGCCTGCGCTACTCGGTGGCCGACGCCGACGCGATCTACCAGACGCTCGTCAGCGCCGGCTTCAAGAAGGAGAACATCCTCCTGCTCACCGACAAGACCGAGCGCAAGCCCACCCTGCGCAACATCAAGTGGGCGCTCGGCACCTTCCTCGCCCGCTCGGCCCACAAGGACGACCTGGTGATGATCTACTTCGCGGGCCACGGCGCTTCCGAGGTGGACCAGCGCGGCATCGAGCGGGACGGGCTCTCCAAGTACCTGGTGCCGGCGGACGCGGACCCCGACGATCTCTACTCGACCGCGCTGCCGATGGACGAGATGCAGAACGTGCTCGCCCGGATCGAGGCGGAGCGGATCACCGTTTTCCTCGACGCCTGCTATAGCGGGGCGGCGGGCGGGCGCACCTTCGCCTCCACCAAGACGCGCACCGTCAACGTGGACGACATCTTCCTCGACCGGCTCACGCGCTCCAAGGGCCGCGCGATCGTGACCGCCTCGCGCCCCTCCGAGCTGTCCATCGAGCTGGCCGAGCTCGGCCACGGCATCTTCACCTACTATCTGGTGCGGGGCCTGCAGGGCTACGCGGACAACAACCGCGACGGGATCGTGTCGCTCCAGGAGCTCTACGAGTACCTGGCCCAGGAAGTGAGCCGCAAGTCGCGCCAGGTGGGCGGCAACCAGCACCCGATGCTGAAGGGCGAGCTGGAAGGCGTGCTGCCGCTCACCCGCACCGGGAAGCGCAATTAACCGGCGCGGTCTCACCCTGCTCGCCGCGCTCGCGCTGGCCCTGGGCGCGGCGCCGGCCGTCGCTCAGCCCGTCGCCGAGAGCCAGAGCTGGGAGACGCCGATGGCCGCGGGCGACCGCGCCTACCAGCAAGGCCGCTACGCCGAGGCCGAGCGCTTCTTCGCGTCCGCTCTCGAGCGCGCGGAACGCCTCGGCCCGCAGGACCCGCGCGTCGCGCTGAGCCTGGTCCTGCTCGCGGCGGCCTACCAGGCCGAGGGCAAGTACGCGCCGGCCGAGCCGCTCCTCCGCCGCGCCCTCATCATCGCGGAGAGCGCGCTCGGCGCCAACCATCCGGAAGTGGCGGCCACCCTCACCGCGCTCGGCGCCCTCGACACCGCCCAGGGTCGCTACGCGCCGGCCGAGCCGATGGTGCTCCGGGCGCTCGCCATCGACGAGCGCGTGCTGGGCCCCGAGCATCCCGAGGTCGCGGGCACGCTCGACGCGCTCGCCACGATCGAGCGTCTGCAGGGCCGCTACGGCGACGCCGAGCAGCGCAGCCGTCGCGCGCTCGCCATCCGCGAGAAGGTGCTCGGGCCCGACCACGTGGACGTGGCGGCGAGCCTCACGACCCTCGCCGCGCTCTACCGGATCCAGAGCCGCTACGTGGAGGCCGAGCAGCTCGCCCAGCGCGCCCTCACGATCCGCGAGAAGGCCCTCGGCCCCGAGCATCCCGAGGTGGTCGGCCCGCTCGTGACGCTCGGCGAGCTGCACGCCGAGCAGGGGCGCTTCGCGCAGGCGGAGTCGCTGGGCCGCCGCGCCCTCGCGGTCGCCGAGAAGACGCTCGGCCCCGACCACCCCGAGGTGGCCGGCGCGCTCGATCTGCTGGCCGGTGTGGCCCGCACCCGCGGGCGCTACGCGGACGCCGAAACGCTCGGCCGGCGCGCGCTCGCCGTCCGCGAGAAGGCCCTCGGCCCCGAGCATCCGGACGTCGGGGCCACGCTGGCCGGCCTGGCCGAGCTGGCGGTGCTGCGCCGGAACCCGACGCCGGCCGAGGCCCAGGCCCGCCGGGCCCTCGCCATCCAGGAGAAGGCCCTCGGCCCCGAGCATCCCGACCTGGCCCGGAGCCTGCGCGCGCTCGGAGAGGCCCAGCGGCTGCAGAACAAGTACGCGGAGGCGGAGCCCAGCTACCAGCGCGCGCTCGCGATCGACGAGAAGCGCTTCGGCCGCGAGTCCCCGCGGGTCGCGCTCGATCTCGGCAGCCTCGGCACGCTCTACCGCCTGCAGAGCAAGTACGCGCAGGCCGAGCCGCTCTACAAGCGCGCCCAGGCCATCGGCGAGAAGGTCCTGGGCCCCGAGCATCCCCAGGTGGCCGCGACCATCGTGGATCTCGCCTCGCTCTACCGCGCGCAGAGCCGCTTCGCGCAGGCCGAGCCGCTCTACCAGTGGGCGCTCACGCTGCAGCGCAAGGCGCTGGGTCCGGACCATCCGGAGGTCGCGGAGAGCCTCGAAGAGTACGCGGCGCTGCTCAAGCAGATCAACCGCGAGCCGGAGGCAGCCGAGATGGAAGCGCAGGCGCGCGCCATCCGCGCGAAGACGGCCGCCCCCGCGCGCTGACCGCTAGCGAATCTTCGCCGCCGCGCCCTCCGCGAGCTCGCGGGCGCGGGCGTACCCGGCCTTGGCCGCGGTGTCCCACTCCGTCTCCATTCGCGACTTCACCTCGGGCTTGTCCTTGAACGCGGCGTTGACCTCGCGATCGGAGGCCCGCCGGGCGTCGAGCGGGACGCTGCTCGCGAGCTTGCGGGCCTCCGCGAGCGGGGCGAGGGCGGCCTCCACGTTGCGACCGCCGGCCCGCGCCTTCGCCACCTGCGCGTCGGCGCCGTGGATCGCCCCCCAGGCGGCCTTGAGCTCGGCGTGGCGGAAGGTCACCACCTGGTCGAAGAGCGCGTTGACCACGTTGCGGCGGCTCGAGGACAGCTTGTCGTCGAAGTCCACCCCGCCCAGCTTCATCGTGAAGGGGTTGGGATAGCCCTTGGGCGCGCGCGCGTAGAGGCCGGGCACCACGGGCAGCCGGCCGATCTCGGGTGCGAAGAGCCGGAGCTGCCCCTCGTCGCCCAGCAGGTACTCGACGAAGGCGCGGGCGTTGGCCGGATTCGGCCCGTTCTTGACCACCGCCACGGAGGCGGGCACCACCGAGGTGAGCGAGGGATACGCGAAGTCGATCGGCTGGCCCGACGCGATGGCGGAGAGCCCGAAGAAGTCGATCACCACGCCGATACCGTACTGACCCGACACGACCGCCTCCGGCACGCCGAAGCTGCGCTCGGTGATCGAGCCCATGTTGCCGCCGGTCTGCAGCAGCAGGGCCCAGCCCTTCTCCCACCCGTAGGCCTGGAGGATCACCTCGACGGTGAGATGGGTGGTCCCGCTGCGCGACGGCGCCGAGATCACGAGGTGCCCCTGGTAGCGCGCGTCGGCCAGGTCGGTCCACTCGCGCGGCGCGGGCAGCTTGTGGAGCGCCAGGTAGCGCGTGTTCCACATGAGCCCGTAGCCCGAGACCGCGAAGCCCCAGTAGTAGCCGTCGGGATCGTGGAGCGGGAAGCTGCCGATCTTCGCAGGTATCCGCGCCAGCGTCTCCTTCGGCAGTGCGATCTTCTCGAGCAGCCCGTCGGCCTTGAGAGACTGGAAGGCGTCCACCGCCGAGACCCAGAAGATGTCGGCCTCCGGCCGGCTCCGCGTCTCACGCAGATAGGTGACCCCCTGGTTGGTCTGCTGCTGCTTCACGATCACCTTCACGCCCGGCGTCTTCTGCTCGAACGCCTGCTTGTAGGCCTCGAAGAGCTCCTTGGGGAAGGAGGTCAGCACCACGACCTCCTTCGTGGCGGGCTGGGCGGAGACGGACCCGGCTCCCACCAGGAGCGCGAAGACCGCGAGGGCGACGCGGATCATCACGAGCGTTTTAGCACGAAGACGGTCATGTCGTCCTGCAGGCGCGAGCCGGCGCGCTCGAGCACGTCCTCGGTCAGGCGATCGGCCAGCGACTGCGCGCTCCGCGCGCGTTCGCGCTCGAAGAGAGGCAGGAGCGCGGGGATTCCGGGCCGCTGGCCGTCCTCGCTCTGCGCCTCCACGATGCCGTCGGTCAGCAGGACGATCGTGTCCCCGGGGACGGTCAGGGTCAGCTCGATCTGCTCGAACGCGGACTCGGGGAACACGCCCAGCACGGTGCCGCCCGCCGGGCCGAGCGACGCCACCGCGGCGGGGCGGTCGGCGCGCATGATCACCGGATCTGGGTGGCCGCCGCCCGCCAGCACCACGCGGCCCGGCTGGCTCGGATCGAGCGCGGCGAGCACCAGCGTCACGAACATGGACGGGGGCATGTCCAGGCACAATGACGCGTTCAGCCGGGCCAGCACCTCCGCGGGCTCGGGCAGATCCCGCGCGATCTCTCGCAAGAGCGTCCGCACCATCACCATCAGCAACGCGGCCGGGATGCCCTTCCCCGAGACGTCACCGACCACCACCCCGAGCCGCTCGCCCATCGGGAAGATGTCGTAGAAGTCGCCCCCCACGATGGTGGACGAGCGCAGCACCGCTCCGGCATCGAGCCCGGCCACCCGCGCCGGGACCGGCGGCAGCAAACGCCGCTGAATGTCGCGCGCCGCCTCCAGATCGCGGCCGAACTGGGCCATGTGCTCCGCGGTGAACCAGTCACCCAGGACACTGAGGAGCGGGCGCACCACCCGCGACTGGGCGGTGCGCTTCAGGAGCGCCTGCACCCGGGCCAGGATCTCGGCCGGCTCGAAGGGCTTGGCCACGTAGTCGTCGGCGCCGTGCTCGAAGCCCTTCATCTTGTCCGCGAGCGCGCTCTTGGCGGTCAGCATGATCACCGGGGTGTGCGCGGTCGGCTCGTGTCCCCGGATGCGGCCCAGCGTCTCGAGCCCGTCCGCGCGCGGCATCATCACGTCGAGGAGGATCAGGTCCGGAGCGTGGAGGCGTATGACCTCGAGCGCCTCGAGCCCGTCGGCGGCGCTGACGACCTCGTAGCCCGCGCGCCGGAGCGTCACGCTCAGGATCATGTTGATGTCGGCCTCGTCGTCCACCACCAGGATGCGGGCCGCGATCACGCGCCGACTCCGTCGCGGGGCCGCAGCCGCGAGCGGATCGCCTTGAGCAGATCGGCCGAGCTGAACGGCTTGGCCAGGCAGACGGTCGCGCCGAGCGCGCGCGGGTCACCGGGCTCGACCTCGATCGCGCTGAGCACCACCACCGGGGTGTCGCGCGTCTCGGGCTGCTCGCGCAGGAGGCGGATCGCCTCGAACCCGTCCAGGTCCGGCAGCATGAGGTCCATCGTGATCGCGTCGGGTAGCCGCTGCCGCGCCAGCTCCACGCCCTCGAGCACGCGGCCCGCCTCGATGACCCGGAACCCGGCGAGCTGCAGCACGTCCCGCAGCAGCGCGCGCACGTCGGGATCGTCGTCCACCACCAGGATCAGCGGAGCCTCCTCCCTCGGCTCCTCCGGCCGCTCCCCGCTCGGCGCCGCGCCCGCGGTGCCTGGGATCGGCAGGCGCACCGTGAAGGTGGCGCCCTCGCCGGGACGGCTGTCCACCCCGATGCGGCCGCCGTGCTCCTCGACGATGCCGCGGCAGATCGCGAGCCCCAGCCCGGTGCCGCCCACCGCGCGGACCGTCCGACCGTCGAGCTGCTGGAACTTCCGGAAGAGGCGGCCCACGTCCTCCGGCGCGATCCCCTGCCCCTGGTCGGTGACCCAGATCTCCAGGTCCGCGCCGGCCCGCCGGGCGCCCACCGACACCCGGCCGCGCTCCGGCGAGAACTTGATCGCGTTGGAGAGCAGGTTGGTCACCACCTGCACCATCCGGTCGACGTCCACCCGCACCACCGGCAGCTCGGTGGTCACGCGGGCGTCGATCGCGATACCCCGCGACTCCGCGAAGCCCCGGATCCCATCCACCGCCATCTCGACGAAGTCCAGCGGGCGATGCAGCTCGAGATCGAGGTGGATGTGGCCCGCCTCCATCTTCGAGATGTCGAGGATGTTGTTGATGAGCCGGATCAGGCGGTCGGTGTTCTTGAGCGAGATGTCCACCAGGTGGCGCTGGGTCTCGTCGAGCACGAGCCCGTCGTCGGAGAGCAGGAGGTGCAGCGACCCCTTGATGGAGGTGAGCGGCGTGCGCAGCTCGTGCGAGACCGTCGAGACGAACTCGGTCTTCATGCGGTCGATCTCGCGCTCCCGCGTCACGTCCCGCAGCGTGATGGTGGTGCCCACCACCGCGCCGAGCAGGTCGCGCGTCGGGGTGGTCAGCCAGCGGAGGGTGCGGCGCTCGGGGAGGCGCACCTCGAGGTCGCCGTCCGCCGGGTCGCCCGCGTGCTCCACCGCGGTGACGAGCGAGCGAGCGCCCGCCTCCTCCCAGTCCACGCATCCGGCGAGAGTCTCCATGAGCCGGGCGAGCGGGCGCCCGGTGACCTCGTGCGGGTTGACACCGAGCAAGGTGCCGCCCTGCCGGTTGAGCGCCGCGACGCGGTGATCGAGGTCGAGCACCAGAAAACCATCCGACGTCGAGGCGAACACCTGCTCGAGACGCGTCTTCTGGTTCTCCGCCTCCTCGAAGAGGGACGCGTTGTCGAGCGCCATCGCGAGCTGGTCGGCATAGGCCGCCACCAGGCGCGTCTCGGCCTCGCGGAGCTCGCGGGGCGCGGGGAAAAGAAGGAGCAGGCCGCCCAGCACCCGGCTCCGGCCGCGCACCGGGAAGGCGGCGAGCGCCTCGTCCGGCCCGAGGACGCCCGCGGCCAGCAGGTCGCTCCGGGCCGCCGAGTCGGGGATGAGCAACGGGGCCTCCCGGCGCCGCAGGGGCTCGGCGAGGGCGCGCACCGACTCGGGGCTCCAGTCCGCCCACGTGATGACGTCGCCGGGGCCGGCGCCCCGCTCCTCGAACAGCACGATGCCCGCGCGCCGGGCCCCGAAGGTCTGCGCGAGCGTGCCGGCCGCGTCCGGCAGCAGGCGCCGGACGTCGAGGGTGCGGTGCAGCGTGCGCGCGGCCGCGTTGAGGAGGGCCGCGCCGGCCAGATTCTGCTGGGTCACCGAGTAGAGGCGCGCGTTCTCGATCGCCACCGCCCCCTGCGCGGCCAGGCTCGAGAGCAGGCTCACCTCGCGCTCGGTGAAGGTGTGCGGCTGGAAGTAGGAGCCGCCGAGCACCCCGAAGACCTCGTCGCGGATCAGGATCGGCGTGGCCGCGAAGGCGCGCGGGGCGTCGGGCCGCGCCATCGCCGCCGCGTTGGGTCCCGAATACACCAGGCTCGGGTCCGCGAGGCGGTCCGCGGTCCACACCGGCCGCCGCTCCGCGTAGGCGCGCCCGGTGACCCCCTCGCCCGCCCGGAGCAGCAGCGGGCGCGCGAAGTCCATCGGGTGGTTGCGGCTCCGGTCGAGCACGAGCCCTCCGCGCGCCGCGTCCCACCGGTAGAACCCGGCCGCTCCGCAGCCGAGGGCCTCGATGACCCCGTCCGAGATGAGGTCGATCACCTCGTCCAGCTTGAGCGTGGCGGAGAGCTTCCGGGTGACTTCCAGGAGAACGGTGGCGTCCTTCTCGCGCTGGCGGGTCTCGCCGTAGAGGCGCGCGTTGTTGACCGAGGTCGCCAGCTGCTGGCAGAAGAGCTCGAGGTGCGCGATGCCCCGTCGCATCACCGGCCGGCGGCTCCTCTTGTTGTCGGCGCTGACCAGCCCGATCGGCCGCCCCTGGACGAGGAGCGGCACGACGGCGAAGCGTCGCGTGCGCAGCGCCGGGTGGGCGCGGAGCTCCGGAGGCAGCGGGGGCACCTGCGCGAGCTGCTCGTCGTTGCTCACCATGAGCGTGGTGCCCGAGTCCCACACCATCTCGAAGCCGCCGCTGCCCCGGAGGGGGATGAGGCGTCGCACGTCCGGGCCCGCGTCGCTGCCCGCGACCAGGCGCAGGGTGGCCCCGTCGTCCTCGGAGAGCCAGACGTTGAGCCGGTCGAAGCTGAGCGCGAGGTTGGCGGAGGTCGCGAAGATCTGCACGCGCTCCTGCAGGTCCATCGACCGGTCCATGGCCTGGGTCAGCGCGTAGAGATCCTCGGTGAGCTGGCGCCGGTCCTGGATGTCCTGGAAGAGGCGCGCCTTGGCGATGGCGGCGGCCGACTGGCTGACGAAGATCTCGAGCAGCTCCCGGTCGTCGGGGCTGAACCGGAAGGCCTCGTGGCCGCCGAGCACCAGCACGCCCAGCAAGAGGTCCTGGAAGACGATCGGCACGCCGAGGAAGCTCTCGAGACCGCTCTGCCGCCACCATTCCGGCTCGGCGGCCCGCGGATCGGCCGCGATGTCGGCCAGCTCGAGCTGGCGCCGCTCCGCGGCCACCCAGCCCACGTCGCCCTCGCCGACGTCCAGCGGGCGCCGCGGAAAGTCGCTCATGCCGCCGGCCACCGCGCGGATCTCGAGACGTTTCACCGCCGCGTCCACCACCCACACCGCCACCGCGGGCACCTGCATGAGCTCGACCGCCGCGCTCGCGATGCCGGCAAGGACCTCGTCCGGCTCGAGCGAGGAGGACACGAGCTGGTTGAGCCGGGCCAGCGTGTGCAGGCGCGTGGCCCGCAGGTTGAGCGCCTCGTGCAGCCGCGCGTTGCGCAGCAGCACGCCCGCCTGCTCGCCGATGGCCTGCAAGGTGGCCAGCTCCTCGTCCGCGAAGCGTCGCCGCGCGGCCCACCAGACGAGGTAGAAGGCGCCCGCCACCTGCCCGTCGATGGAGAGGGGAATCACGAGGCCGGACTGATGCGGGAAGCGGCGGAACAGCGGGATCGCGAAGCGCGGGTCGTTCGGAAGATCGTCGCTCCAGATCACCTGCCCGCTCTGGAAGACCGCGTCGAAGCCCCGCTGCTCGTCGGCGGTGAGGCGAGCGGTCGCGAGCACCTCGAGCGCGTTCTTGGGGACGTGGTAGGCCGCCACCGGCCGGAGCTCCGCGCCCGCCGCCTGACGGACGTAGGACGAGACGGTCTCGGCGCCGGTGAGGCGGGCCAGCTCGCGGCAGATGAGCCGGAGAGCCTCGCCGAAGTCGGTGGTGGCGCTCGCCACGCGCGCCACCGCGAGCAGTGCCGCCGTTTCCCGCAGCCGTGACTCGAGCCCGCCCGCGCTCTCCGCACTCATGCTCACGTCCAGTATACGCGGACTAGGCCCGCGGCCTGGTACCCGCCGCGCCGTAATAATTGAACGTGAAGGAGAAGTGCCCCGCCGCGTCCGCCCGCTCGACCTCGGCGAGCCAGCGCGCCGCGCGCCGCGCGCCGACCAGCCCGAACTCGACCGCCCCGGCGGCGCGGCGCTCGAGGAGGCTGTGGGTGAACGGATCGAGCCGCCGCGTCTGGTAGACGTCGGCGAGCAGTCGCACGCGCTCGAGCCCAAGCTCCACCAGGCGCCGCACCAGGGTCCGGCCGGAGAACGGGTCCGGATACAGACGCGCGGTGACGCCCTCGAAGATCCGGCGAGTCAGCTCCCGGTCCGGATGATCGAGGACCTGGGTGCCGAAGTCCTGGTCCTGGAGCGCCACCACGCCCCCCGGCCGCGTGACCCGCACCAGCTCGCGCAGCATCGCGTCTGGCCGCGCCACGTGCAGCAGCACGGTCACCGCGAGGGCGCAGTCGAAGCGGCCGGCGCGCAGCGGCAGCGCCGTCGCGTCGCCCAGGCGGAAGTCCAGGCGGCGATCGAGCCCCTCCTCGCGGGCGCGACGCCGCGCCGCCGCCAGCAAGACCCGGCTCCGGTCGACGCCGGTCACGCGGCCGCGCGGGCCGACGAGCGCGGCCACGTCGCGCGCGACCACCCCGCTCCCCGAGCCGACCTCGACCACGCGCCAGCCGGCCGCGATGCGGCAGAAGCGCAGGAAGCGCCGGCGCAGACGGACCTGGGACGGACTGCGCCCGCGAGTCTCCATCATCCGCGCGAAGCGCTCGGGCCGGGGCTGGCGGTCGACGGCCCGCCAGGGATCGGGATGCGGGGGCACGGTCAGTCGAAGCGGCCGGGAAAGAGCTCGCGGAAGAGCCGCAGCAGCCCACCCTCGGCGGCGGTCGGCGCGACGCGGTCCGCCGCGCGGCGCACGAGCTCGGGGGCGTGCGGCATGGCCACTCCCAGGCCCGCCTCGCGCAGCATCTCCACGTCGTTCTCCTGATCGCCGACCGCGACCACTCGCTCGAGCGGCACGCCCAGGTGCGCGCTCAGCCGGGCCAGGGCGGCGCCCTTCGAAGCCCCCACCGGGATGATCTCGAGGTAGTCGCCGCGCGTGCGCACGAGGCGGCCGTGCTCGGCCACGATCGGCGTCAGATCGCCGCGCACGATGTCGAGATCCTTCGGATGACCGATCAGCAGGCTCTTGACGAAGCCGCCCAGGGTCAGGAACTCGGCGGGATCGTCCACCACGTCCACCCGGAGCCCTTCCTCCTCGCAGTACCGCCGCACCGCCAGGGTGTGGGCGATGCAGTAGAGGCGGTCGTCCCGGTAGAAGACCGGATGCACCGGGGCCTGCGAGAAGACCGTCCAGGCCCGGCGAAGCGCGCCGCGGGGCAGCGTGAGCGAGACGAGGTCGGGACCGCCCTCGGCGCCGCGCAGCACCGCGCCGTTGTAGTAGATGACCGGCGCGGTGACGCCGAGCTGGTCGCGGTAGGGGTCGGCCGACGCGGGCATCCGCCCGGTGGCCAGCGAGATCGCGAGCCCGCGCTCGGACGCAACGTGAAAGGCCGCCACCAGCGCGGGATCGAGGGCGAAAGAGTCGTCGAGCAGGGTTCCGTCGAGATCGCAGACGAGGAGATCGTACGTCGCGGGCGTCACGCCCGCCGCTCTCCCCGCTGGAACCGCGCCGCGCACTCGCGGCTGCAGAAGAAGAGCGGCACCCCGCCCGCCTCGGACCGGATCGCCCGCGACATCACGACGTAGGTCTGGCACATCGGGTCCTTCACGAGCTCGTCGGGGGCGCGCTCGGACAAGGGCCGGCGCGCCCGCCACACCGCGGGCAGCCGGGTGACCACCAGAACGATCACCGCGATCAGGGCCAGGAGTATCAGCGCGCGCATGGCGCCCTTCAGCGGGGATCGGGGCGGATGGAGAGCGAGCGGAGGAAATCGCGGTCCTGCTCGGTCAGATCGAAGCCCTCGGCGGCCTCGGCGGCGCGGGCGCCCGAGAAGAAGATGCCGGTCTCCGCCCCGCGACGCAGGATCTCCTGCACCGCCTCGCGCGAGGCCTCGGTGGCCTTGAGCGAGACCTCGATGGCGCGGAGCAGCTTCTCCATCAGCCGATCGGCGGGACGCTCTTGCGTCATGGCACTTACGATAGCACACTGGCGCGACGGAGCTTTCGGTGACCCCCGACGACACCACCCGCGCCTGGCACTTCCTCCGCTCGACGACGCGCGAGCGACTCGGCAAGCTCACCCTGCGCGAGGACGTCTGGCGCCTCCCCACGGGCGCGGAGAAGACCTACCCGATCCTGCACGTCGGGCCCACCGTCGGCGTCGTGCCCTTCGTGGACGCCGACCACGTCCTGCTGATCCGGCAGTTCCGGCATCTCCTCCGCGAGGATTCCTGGGAGCTGCCCGGGGGCGGCGGCCAGCCCGGGGAAACGCCGGACGCGGCCGCGCAGCGCGAATTGCGGGAGGAGGGCGGCTACCGGGCGGGCCGGCTGACCTTCCTCACCCGCTTCTTCCCCTCCGCCGCGTACCTCGACGAGACCGCCTACTGCTACATCGGCGAGGATCTGGTGGCCGATCCGCTCGCGTCCGACGACGACGAGTTCTTCGAGCGGCGCGTGGTCCGCTTCCCCGAAGCGGTCGCGATGGCGCTGGACGACCGCATCACCGAATCCGTCTCCAAGGTCGCCCTCCTCGCCGCCGCCCTGCGCCGCGGCCTCCGCCCCTGATCTACTGACGGGGCGACGCGAGGTCGCGTGCCTGCTCGTAAGCTTCGTCGGCCTCGCGCGGCAGCCCGGTGCGCGCGTAGAGGTCGCCGAGGAGCGCGTGCAGGCTCGGCTGGTCCGCGTCGGTCGCGAGCGCGGCCACCACCACGCGGCGCGCGTCGTGGACAAACCCGCGGCTCGCGAGCACCCCGGCCTTCAGGACCGCCCGCGAGCTGGCCGGCACGTCCGGCCCCAGCGTCTGCTCGACCTCGCGGAGATCGCGACGCAGCTCGTCCACGCGCGCCCGGTCCGCCACCTCGAAGTGGACCTCGTCGACCCGGCCCGGACCCGAGAAGAGCTGCAGCGTGTAGGGGGTCCCCGGCACGAGGGCAGGCGCCTCGGCCGGATAGACGAAGCGTCCGCCCGTCAGCCCGGAGCGCTCGAGCACCATCCCGGAGGGCCCCACCACGCGCAGCGCGTAGCGCGCGAAGGTGTATCCCTGCCACTCGAACGCGAGCGCGTCCGACATGACCGGCCCCGCGCGCGGGCTCAGGATCAGCGGCGGTCGGCCCACGCTCCGCGTGGAGAGCACCGGCCGCGGCGTCTCGCGCGAGTTGCTGCCGAGAAAGCCCAGCCCGCTCTCGAGCAAGAGAAACGCCTTCTGCGCCTTGCTCTCGGCCGGCGGCGCCGTCACCACGAACGGCGAGCGGGCCGCGTCCACCTGCACGCTGCCGCGCCGGCCGGCCAGCACCACCACCGCGGAGGCGTTGTCCGTCGCCCGCAGGCTGTCGCCCACCTTGAGCGCCAGCAGCGGGCCCGCGGGCCGCCACTCCGTCGCCCCCGGCCCGCTCACCTCGATCCGCCCGCGGCCCGGCTTGATCTCGGTGATCATCGCGCCCACGTCCCGCGTCTGCGCGTGCCCCGGCACCGCCACGCTCAGCATCACGATGACCAGCCCGACCGCGACTCGGCTCATGCCCATCTCCTTTAGTACGTCGCGCGGCCGCCCGACAGATCGTAGACCGCGCCGGTGCTGAAGGAGCACTCGTCGGACGCGAGCCACGCCACGAGCGCGGCCACCTCCTCCGGCCTTCCCACGCGCCCCATCGGGATCTTGGAGACCAGCAGGTCCACCGTGCTCTGCTCCATCTGCTTGAGCAGCTCGGTCCCGATCACCGCGGGCGCGACCGCGTTCACGACGATCCCGCGCGTCGCGACCTCCTTGGCGAGCGCCTTGGTCAGGCCGATGACGCCGGCCTTCGCGGTGGAGTACGGCACCAGCGTCGGATTGCCCTCCTTCCCCGCGATCGACGCGATGTTGACGATGCGGCCCGCGCCCTGCCGCAGCATCACCTTCACCGCGGCCCGGCAGCAGAGGAACACGCTGGTGAGGTCCACGTCGATGACGCGCTGCCAGTCCTCGTCGGAGAGCTCCCAGATCGGAAACGAGCGGCCGGTGATCCCCGCGTTGTTGACCAGCACGTCGAGCCGGCCCCAGGCGCTCTCCACCCGGGCGACCGCGCCGTCGACGTCCTTGGCCCGGGTCACGTCCCCGGCCAGCGCGAGCGCCCCGCGGCCGATGCCGCGCGCCGCCGTCTCCACCGCGTCGGCGTCCTGGTCCAGCAGGGCCACCCGCGCGCCGTCGGCGGCCAGGCGGGTGGCGATGGCGAGCCCGATGCCGCGGGCGGCGCCGGTGACGAGCGCGGTCTTGCCGGCGACCGTCATCGCTAGTAAGCCGGGGGCGCGTAGACCGTGAGGAAGAAGAGCGGCCGCGGGCCCGGGTTCCGCACGTGGTGGAGCGCGCCCGCCGGGATCAGGACGCAGGCGCCCGCGCGGGCCTCGTGTGCGGTCCCCTCGATCGTCACGATCGCCTCCCCCTCGACCACGAAGACGACCTGGTCGCCCGCGTGGGTTTCCTCGGGACCGCCGTCCTGGCCGGGGGCGATGGTCATGACCGCGGTCTGGGTGCGCTCGGTCTCCTGCAGCACCTCGAAGAAGCGCCCGCGGTAGCGGGTGATGTCCACCAGGGTCGTGGTCATGGCTGGGGCTCGGGGGCTAGCGTAGTGCTTTCCCGGGGCTCGCGCCAGGCCTGGGTGCGCCGGCTCACGCCCCGCATCAGGGCCCAGTAGGCCACGCGCACCGCCAGCCCGATCACGATGATGCACACCGACATCGCGGCGGCCTGGGCGGCGTCGCCCGCGTCGTCCATCAGGAGCACCGCCACCGCGGCCAGCTCGGTGCCGGGAGCCACCAGGAAGACCACCGCCGAGAGCGTCACCATCGCGTTGAGGAAGAAGTACATGCTGATCCCCACGATCGACGGCAGCGCCATCGGCACCGTGACGCGCCAGAACGTCCGGTAGAAGGGCACGCCCAGCGAGGCCGAGACGTTCTCGAACTCCGCGTCCATCTGCCGGAGCGCGGTGGTGGCGGTGAGGAAGCCCACCGTGAAGTAGTGGATGACGTTCGAGATGATCAGGATCGCGAGCGTGCCGTAGAGGACGTTGAGCGGGCTGTCCGCCTTGTTGAACGTGAAGATGTAGGCCAGGCCCAGCACCATGCCCGGGATGGACACCGGCAGGACCGATAGCAAGTAAAGGAGGCTGTTTCCCCGGGTGCGGCACTTCTCGACCACGTAGGCGCCCACGAAGGTGAGCACGGTCCCGACCAGCGCGGTCAGCCCGGCCACGTAGACGCTGTTCCAGAGCGGCGCGTAGCCGCCCACCGTGTCGAAGCGGTAGTGGCGAAGGGTCGGCGCGAAGTTGTAGGGCCAGCGCGCCACCAGCGAGTACACCGCGATCGCCAGGTACATGCCCGCGATGGCGCTCGCGATGAGCGCGCAGTACCCGAAGCCCGCCCAATCGGCGAGCGGGCGGCGGGCCGGCGCGAGGGGCCGCGACGACGACGTCACGAGCGCGTACTGGCGGCGCTGCACCATGCGGTCCACCAGGAAGGCGATCACCGCCGGGATCAGCAGGACCACCGAGACGGTCGCGCCCATGGTGAAGTTCTGCTGGCCCGAGACCTGGTTGTAGATCTCGGTGGCCATCACCGAGAACTTGCCCCCGATGGCCTTGGGCGCGCCGAAGTCGGTGATCACGAGCGTGAAGACCACGAAGCAGGCGCTCACCAGCCCGAACTTCACGCCGGGCAGGGTCACGGTCAGGAAGGTCTTGAGGGGGGAGGCCCCGAGCGTCCGCGCCGCGTCGTAGAGGCGCGCGTCGGTGGCGGAGAGGGCGGCGACCAGGATCAGGAGCGCGTGCGGGAAGCAGTAGAACACCTCCGCGGCCACGATGCCCTTGGCGCCGTAGATCCCCACGTTGTAGCCGGTGACGCGGGTGAAGATCCCGTTGTTGCCGAACACGTAGATGAAGGCGAGCGCCTGCACCAGGGAGGGCGCGAAGAGGGGCAGCATCGCCACGATGCGAAAGAGGCCGCGCCACGGCGTGAGGGTCCGCGTGAGCGCGTAGGCGTAGCCGAAGGCCAGCGTCACCGTGATGGCCATGGACACCAGCGCGACCGCGAGGCTGTTCCAGATCGAGGCCGCGATGGCGGGAGTGCCGAAATAGCGCCGGTAGTTGGCCAGCCCCACGAAGCCGCCGGCGGGATCCAGCAGGCTCCGCCAGATCACGTGCAGCAGCGGGTAGAGCACGAAGAGGTAGAGGACGACCGCGAACGCGGCCACCAGCGCGTAGCGGATCACGTCCTCGCCGACCAGCCGGTGGCGGACCACGCGGTCCGGGATCACCGCCGCGCGCGCCATCGACGCTAGCCCGCGGCCGGGAAGACGCGGAGGGCCTCGGGCCGGAGCGAGAGCGCCAGCTCGGAGCCCTCCGCCGCGCCCAGGCCCGCGAACGCGGTGGCCGCCACGTCACACTCCAGGGCGGGCGCGCCATCGGGCAGGGCCAGGCTCAGGCGGGTGAAGGAGCCCAGGAACTGGATGGCGCGGATGCGCGTGACCAGCCGGTTCTCCGCGCCCAGGCCCGCGCCGACCGTGATCTCCTCGGGGCGGATCGCCAGGGTGAGCCGGGTGCCCGCGGCGATCGGCTCGGCGGATCCGTGGCGCACCTCCGCTCCACCCAGGCGGACCCACCCGGCCCGCTCGCCCGCGATCGCGTCCAGGAAGTTCATCTGGCCCACGAAGCGCGCCACGAACGGCGAGCGGGGGCGCATGTAGACCTCGACCGGCGCGCCCACCTGCTCCACCACCCCGTGGTTCATCACCACGATGCGGTCGGCCATGGCCAGCGCCTCCTCCTGATCGTGGGTCACCATGATCGTGGTGACGCCGAGCCGCCGCTGCAGCGCGCGGATCTCGTGGCGGAGGGACTGCCGCACGCGCGCGTCGAGCGCCGAGAGCGGCTCGTCCAGCAGCAGGAGCGCGGGCGACGGCGCCAGAGCCCGCGCCAGCGCGATGCGCTGCTGCTCGCCGCCCGAGAGCTGGGCGGGGTACTTCTGCTTGTGGGCCGCGAGCCCCACCAGGGCCAGCAGCTCGTCGATGCGCGCCTCGATCCGGGCCTTCGCCACCCGCCGCGTCTCGAGCCCGTAGCCCACGTTGCGCGCCACCGTGAGATTCGGGAAGAGCGCGTAGGACTGGAAGACGATGCCGTAGTTGCGCTGGCTGGGCGGCAGCCTCGAGACATCGCGCCCGCCCATCATCACGACGCCCGCGTTCTGCCGCTCGAGCCCCGCGATGATCCGCAGCAGCGTGGTCTTGCCGCAGCCGCTCGGCCCCAGGAAGCAGACGAACTCGCCCGGCGCGATGGACAGGGTGATGCCGCGCAGGGCCACGAACTGGCCGAACTTCTTGGCGATGCCCGCGAGGCCGACCGCGGCGGGCGGCACGGCCGGGGCGCTCACCTGCGGTCTCCTCTCGCGGTCTCTTCCGCCACCACGCGCAGGAGCCCGGGCCCGTAGCGCTCCGCCTTGTGCGGTCCCACCCCGTGCGCCATTTCCAGCTCCGCCCGGCGTCCGCGGCTTCAGCATGGCGATGTCGCGGAGGGTGCGGTCGCTGGCCACGATGAAGGGCGCCAGGCCTTCCGCCCGCGCCACCGCGAGTCGGTGGCGCCGGAGCGCCTCGAAGAGGGCCTGGGCCGCCTCGTCCAGCTCCGCGGCCTCGCGCGCGGGGCGGCGGCGCCCCGGCTCCGACGACCGCCCCGCGGGCGCGGGTTCCGCCCGGCGGCCGGTCGCGGGGAGAAGCAGCCGCACCGGCCGCTCCCCCTTCATGACCGCCCGCCCCTCCTCGGTCAGGACCACGACCGGACGCTCGCGCCCCGAGAAGCTGACCCACCCCGCGGAGACGCAGCGGCGGAGCAGGGCCAGGATCCACGCCTCCGGATGCTCCTTGAGGTTGCCGTAGGTCGGCACCCGGGTCGAGCCCGGCTCGCTCGAGGCGCTCGTCCGGCTCGCCCCGAACGAGCTTCACCGCGGTCTGCAGCCCGAAGCGGTCGTGGACGCGGGCGACGCCCGACAGCGCCTTCCGCACGATCAGGGTGGTCGCGCTCGACGTCCTCTTCTTCCGGGGCGGCCTCGAGCGCCCGGCAGACGTCGCAGCGCCCGCACCCGTCGAGCGTCTCCGCCTCGTCGCCGAAGTATCGAAGGATCGCGTCGTGACGGCAGCTTCCGCCCTCGACCCAGCGCATCAGCTCGAGGAACAGCCCCCACTTGTGCTCGACCACCGCGGGATCCGGCGCGGCGCCGTCGGAGCCCCGCTCGAGCAGGCGCCGGCGCAGCGGCATGTCGCTCGGCGCGACGAGCAGGAGCCCGAGGGCGGGCGCGCCGTCGCGGCCGGCGCGGCCCACCTCCTGGTAGTAGGCCTCGATGGAGCCGGGCGGACCCAGGTGGACCACCGCGCGCACGTCGGGGCGGTCGATGCCCATGCCGAAGGCGTTGGTGGCGACCACGACCTCGACGCGCCCCTCGGCGAATCGCGCGCTGGGCGAGCTCCCGCGTGCGCCCGTCGAGCCCGGCGTGATAGGCCGCGGCGCCCCAGCCGTGCCCGGCGAGCCGGTCGGCCTCCTCCTCCGCCTTCTTGCGCGTCGGCGCGTAGACGATCGCGGTGCCGCCGCCGCGGCCCGGGCCACCCAGCGCCTCGAGCGAGCGCCGCGTCCACCAGGCGCTCGCGCTCGCCGTCGCGCCGTCCACCTCGACCGCGCGGAGGCGCGAGATTCGGTCGGGCGAAGCCGCGCACGATCTGGGGCGTCTCGGCGGGCAGGCCGAGGCGCGCCAGGATCTCGTCGCGGACGATGGGCGTCGCGGTGGCCGTGCACGCGAGCACGCGCGCGGCGGGAAGTCGGCGAGCAGCGCGCCGATCTCCGAGGTACTCCGGGCGGAAGTCGTGGCCCCACTCGCTGATGCAGTGGGCCTCGTCCACCGCCACGAGCGGCATGCCGAGTCGCCTGGAGCATGGCCGCGGAAGCCGGGGAACACGAGCCGCTCGGGCGCGACGTAGACGAGCCGGAAGGCGCCGGCGGCCAGCCGCGCCATGCGCCGCCGCATCTCGGCCGCGTCGAGCGTCGAGGCCAGGAAGGTCGCGGGCACCCCGCGCGCGTCGAGGGCCTGCACCTGATCGTTCATCAGGGCGACCAGCGGCGAGATGACCAGCGTGGTGCCGGGCAGCAGGGTGGCCGGGAGCTGATAGCGTCAGGCTCTTGCCGCCGCCGGTGGGCGCCACCAGCAGCAGCCGGCCCCGCGCGAGCAGGGTCTCGATCGCCTCGCGCTGGCCGGGCCGGAAGGCCGCGTAGCCGAGCCGCGCGAGAGCCGGCGTCGAGATCTACGTCGTCAGTCAGCCGTTGAGCAATACGCAACGGTCGAAGAGGCAGCGGTTTCCACATTGTCTGTG
>CAVXJS010000012.1:0-19919 GCA_963762145.1 uncultured Candidatus Rokubacteria bacterium | reverse complement strand
GCCCCGTGACCCAGAGCTGCGTCTTCTGCCGCATCGCCGCGAAGGAAAGCCCGGCCGAGATCGAGTACGAGGACGATCAGGTGCTGGCCTTCCGGGATCTGTACCCCAAGGCGCCGATCCACCTGCTGATCGTCCCGAGGCGGCACATCGAATCCCTCGCCCGGCTCGAGCCGGGCGACACCGAGGTGATCGGTCGGTGCATGCAGGTCGCGCGGCTCCTCGGCGAGCGCACCGGCTACGCCGAGCGGGGCTATCGCGTATCCTGCAACACGGGGCCCGAGGGCGGGCAGGTCGTCTACCACGTCCACTTCCACTTCACCGCCGGCCGCCGGTGATCCGCGTCCGCGGGCTGCGCCAGGACTACGCGGGCGGGACGCGCGCGCTGGACGGCGTGGATCTCGACGTGGCCCCGGGAGAGTTCGTGGCTCTCATCGGGCCGAGCGGAGCGGGCAAGTCCACCCTCCTGCGGTGCCTGAACGGCCTCGTGATCCCGACCGCCGGGGAAGTGCGGATCGGCGACGACGCGGTGACCGGAGCCTCGCCCGAGACGCTGCGGCGCGTACGCGCGCGCATCGGCTTCGTGTTCCAGCAGTTCAACCTCCAGCGCCGGCTCACCGTGCTGGAGAACGCGCTGCTCGGCGGGCTCACGCGCGCCTCGCGCTGGCGGTCGCTCGGGGGATGGTTCGAGCACGCCGAGGTCGCGCGGGCGCACGCCATCCTGACGCGGGTGGGCCTCGACGGCCTCGCCGATCGTCGCGTGGACACGCTCTCGGGCGGCCAGCAGCAGCGAGTGGCGATCGCGCGAGCGCTGCTCCAGGAACCGGCCGTGGTCCTGGCCGACGAGCCGATGTCGAGCCTCGACCCCGCGCTGGCCCACACCGTGATGGAGCTCTTGCGCCGGATCAACGAGGAGGACGGCATCACGGTGGTGACGTCGCTTCACGTCCTCGAGCTCGCCCAGACCTATGGCCGGCGGGTCATCGGGCTCAGCCGGGGGCGGGTGGTCCACGACGGACCGCCCGAGTCGCTGGACGCGTCGGCGACGGCGCGCATCTTCGGGGGGCCTTCCGGGTGAGCCGGGGTAGCCGCCGGGCGGCCTGGGTGATCATCCTGGGCGCCGTTGTCTGGTCGGCGGTGGAGACGGAAGTCTCGCTCGGCCGCCTGATCGAGGGTCTTCCCTTCATGTGGGATTTCCTGCGCCGCATGCTCCCGCCCGATCTCTCGGTGCTGGGCAACGCCCTGCGCGGAGCGATGGAGACCATCCAGATCGCGGTGGTCGGCACCGCGATCGCGGCGGTGCTCGCCCTGCCGATGGGCTTCGCGGCTGCTCGCAACGCCGCGCCGACCTGGCTCTTCTACTGGGCGCGCAGCCTGCTCAACGCCTTCCGCGCGGTGGACACCCTGGTCTACGCTCTGTTCTTCGTGGCCGCGGTCGGGCTCGGCCCGTTCCCCGGCGTGCTGGCGGTGATGGTCTACACCGCCACCGTGCTGGCCAAGCTCTACTCGGAGGCCATCGAGGCCATCGACCCGGGGCCGGTGGAGGCGGTGCGGGCAACGGGGGCGACCACGCTGCAGGTGCTTCGCTGGGGCGTGCTGCCGCAGCTCGGTCCGCAGTTCCTGTCCTTCACGCTGTATCGCTTCGAGACGAATATCCGCGCAGCGGCGGTGCTCGGCTTCGTGGGAGCGGGAGGCATCGGGTTCTACATCCAGACGTACCTGCGGCTCTTGAACTATCCCGCCGCGGCCACCGTGCTGCTGGTACTGGTGGGGTTGGTCATGGTGGTGGATTTCGCGTCGTCCCGGCTGCGGGCCCGTCTCGTCTGACCGCGTCGCCGCAAAGAGAAACGGCCCCGGGGTGATTCCCCGGGGCCGCGGTTGCTTCGTCGGATCGCTACTTCTTCAGCAGCTCCATCGCCGCCTTGGCCTTGTCGGCCGCCAGCGTCGAGTTCCCAGCCTTGCACGCCGCCTCGGCCTCGGTCACGAGACCAGAAGCCTTCTTGAAGTCAGCCGAGCGAGGAGGCTGCACATCCTGGGCACGCGGCGCCTGAACGTCCTGCGCGCGAGGAGCCTGGATGTTCTGACCACGCGGGGCCTGAATGTCCTGGCCACGCGGAGCCTGGATGTCCTGACCACGCGGCGCCTGGATGTCCTGACCACGCGGGGCCTGAATGTCCTGACCACGCGGCGCCTGGATGTCCTGACCACGCGGCGCCTGGATGTCCTGACCACGCGGGGCCTGGATGTCCTGACCACGCGGCGCCTGGATGTCCTGACCACGCGGCGCCTGGATGTCCTGACCACGCGGAGCCTGAATGTCCTGACCACGCGGCGCCTGAATGTCCTGACCACGCGGCGCCTGAATGTCCTGACCACGCGGCGCCTGGATGTCCTGGGTCCGGGCACCCGCTAGCGAGCGAGGAGCCTGGATGTCCTGACTACGAGGAGCCTGAATGTCCTGACCACGCGGCGCCTGGATGTCCTGACCACGGGCGCCCGCATGTCCTGAGCGAGGAGCCTGGATGTCCTGACTACGCGGAGCCTGAATGTCCTGACCACGCGGCGCCTGGATGTCCTGACCGCGAGGAGCCTGGATGTCCTGACCACGCGGAGCCTGGATGTCCTGACCGCGAGGAGCCTGAATGTCCTGACCACGCGGGGCCTGAATGTCCTGACCACGCGGCGCCTGGATGTCCTGCGTCCGGGCACCCGCCAGCGAGCGGGGAGCCTGGATGTCCTGACCACGAGGGGCCTGAATGTCCTGGCCACGCGGGGCCTGGATGTCCTGACCGCGCGGCGCCTGGATGTCCTGCGTCCGGGCACCCGCCAGCGAGCGGGGAGCCTGAACGTCCTGGCTCTTGGCGGTCTGCTGCGCCAGCATCGCCTTTGCCGTCGCCACCTCGGCGGGGCAGGACGTGGTCTGCGCCATCCCGACCGTAGCCGAGAGGGAGAAGACCGTCACTACACTCATCGTCGCTGCAAGAACCTTTCTCATTTTCCGTCCTTTCTGACTGCGTTTCTGATCACTTGCCCACTGCGCGTCCTACTTGGCTTCTTCTCCCGGCCCCCTGGGGCCCCAACTCGCATTCATGGAATGCACCGTCGATGCCAGAGGGTTCCAGGCTATAAATATCCATAGTTATCAATATGTTATCGGCTTGACGCCTCTTCGGATTACGGCGGCACGAGGGCGTTCTGCCCGGCATGCCCTCGATAGATGACCGGCAAACTGTCTTGGGCTCTGGTACCGTGTAGCCGCAATGACCCCCTCCATCGGCAGATGCGTCCTACGCGTCTGCGCGATCGCCTTCCTCCTGTGTACGCTCGGTGGATGCGTGACGGCGCCGGCGCCGCCGGAGTCACGTGGTGGGCTGCCCGCGCCGATCCGTGAAGTGCTCCCGAACGGCATGCGGCTCATCATCCAGGAGCATCGCGCCGCGGCGACGGTCGCGATTCATCTGTGGGCCGGCGTGGGCGGGCGCGACGAGGCGGTCGGCGAGCGCGGATTCTCGCACTTCGCGGAGCACATGCTCTTCAAGGGGACCGAGACGCGGCCGCGCGGGTTCGTCGAGAGCGACGTCGAGGCGGTGGGCGGGCGCACCAACGCGGGGACTTCCAACGACTACACCTTCTACTACCTCCTTCTGCCTGCGACGCGCACGAAGACCGGGATCGCCCTGATGGCGGACATGGTGATCAACTCGGTGTTCGATCCGACCGAGCTGGCGCGGGAGCGCGACGTCGTCTTCGAGGAAGTGCGGCTGAACGAGGACAATCCGCGCTCCTCTCTGGGGCGCCAGCTCTACGCGCTCCTCTACGAGGGGCATCCCTACGGGCGCTCCGTCCTGGGGGACGCGGGAGACCTGCGGGGCGCCACCCAGGCGACCCTGCGCGGGTACTACAAACGGCACTACGTGCCGGAGAACATGACGCTGGTCGTGGTCGGGCCCGTCGACCCGGTGGAGATCCGCGCCGCCGCGATCGCGGCCTTCGGCGCGATCCCGCGCGCCGCCTACACGCGGCAGGCGCTGCCGGCGCCGGCGCCCCTCGACGGCGTGCGTACCCGGTCCGTGGAGCGGCCGGAGCGACAGACGCAGCTCGGCCTCGCGTGGCTGGCGCCGCCGCTCGGGCATCCCGACATGCCCGCGGTGGACGTGCTGAGTCACATCCTGGGTGGCTCGCGCAGCTCGCGGCTCAACCAGGCTCTGCGAGAAAAGGCGCGGCTCGTATCCGGGATCAGCGGATGGTACGGCGCCCTCCAGGGAGCGGGGGCGGTGGGCGTCACCGCCCAGCTCGAGAGCGGCGACCAGGAGGCGGTGGAGCGCGGCATCCTGGCCGAGATCCGGCGCATCCAGGCCGACGGCGTGACGTCGGAGGAACTGGCCCGATCGATCACCGCCTCCGAGGCCCAGCGGGAATTCTCGCGCGAGACGGTGGAAGGCCTGGCCCTCGCGTACGGCCGCGCCGAGACGACCTGGAGCCTGGAGGCAGAGCGCGCCTACCTGGATCAGGTGCGCGCGGTGACGGGCGCTCAGGTGCAGGAGGCGGCGCGCCGCTACCTCACCGATTCCTACGCGCGGCTGGCTTTCGTGCCCCGAGGGCGCGCGCAGTGAGCCCGCGGCGCGCGGCCGCGCTCGCGCTGGTCGCGGCCGTCGCGTGGGCCGGGACGGGGAGCGCGACGGCACAACCGGTTCGCCAGCAGCTCCCCGGCGGCCTCACCGTGCTGGTGCGGGAGAACAGCGCGACCGCGGTCGTGGCCGCCTCGCTCATCGTGCGGATGGGCTCGCGCTGGGAGACCGAGGACGACGCGGGCATCAGCCACCTGCTCCAGCAGGTGCTCCTCAAGGGCACCGAGAAGCGGTCGGCGCTCGAGGTCGCCGAGACCGCGGAGAGCCTGGGCGGCGGCATCGGTGCATCGGCCGACCTCGATTACTCCGAGATCCGCGCCACCGCACTCGCGCGAAACTGGAGAACGATGCTCGAGCTGATCGCCGACGTCGCGCTGCGGCCCTCGCTGCCCGTGAGCGAGATCGACGGAGAGCGCCGGGCCACCCTGACCGCCCTCCGCAGCCGCCAGGACCAGCCGTTCTCGCTGGCCATGGACACGCTCATGAGCCGCGTCTACGGGGATCACCCGTACGGCCGTCCCATCCTGGGCCGGCCCGCCGCGCTGCAGCGCATCGATCGCGCCGGTCTGCTCGCGCATCACCGGCGCTTCTACCAGGCCCCGCGCATGATCCTGGCCGTGAGCGGCGACGTCGATCCGCGCCTGGTGATGGCGGAAGCGGCCCGCCTCTTCGCCGACGCTCCCACCGGCCCCCCGGCGGCCGAGCCGACGCTACCCGCGGCCGCCGCCCGCGCGGACCGCACCGCGATCGTGCGGGCCTCGGCCCAGGCGCAAGTGCTGGGCGGCTTCCTCGCCCCGCCCACGTCTCACGCCGACTACGCGGCGGTCAAGGTGCTGACCACCGCCCTCGGCGGCGGCATGGCCGGACGGCTCTTCACCGAGGTGCGCGACAAGCAGGGCCTGGCCTATTCGACGGGCGCGGCCTATCCATCGCGCGAGGGGCCCGGCGTCCTCTTCACGCAGCTCGGCACCGCGCCGGCCAACCAGGCCCGGGCAGAGGCCGCGATGCTGGGGGAGCTCGAGCGCATCCGTCGCGAGCCCCTGAGCCCGTCCGAGCTCGCGCGCGCCAAGGGCTACCTGCTCGGGCAGTTCGCGCTGGATCGGCGAACCAACGCCCGGCTGTCCTGGTACGACGGCTTCTTCGAGGCGCTCGGGGTCGGGCCCGGGTTCGCCGAGCGGTACATACGGGCGGTCGAAGCGGTGACGGCCGAGGACGTGCAACGGGTCGCGCAGGCGTACCTGGGGACGCCCACCGTGGTGACCCTCGGCCCCGGGGCCCCGTAGCGGCCCGTGTTCCCCCTCAAGGACGACAACCCCTCCCACAGCACCCCGATCGTCACCACCGGCCTGATCCTGGCCAACGTGCTGGTCTTCCTCTACCAGTTCTCGCTGGAGGTGGGAGACGGGCAGGGCGCGCGTGCCGGAGAGGCCTTCATCAAGGAGTTCGGGCTGGTGCCCTGCCGGCTCACCGGCTTTGACCGCGACTGCCCGAGCGGCTTGGACCTGCCGTCGCCGGTCCTGACGATCTTCAGCTCGATGTTCATGCACGGAGGGCTCTTCCACATCGCGGGCAACATGCTCTACCTGTGGATCTTCGGCAACAACGTCGAGGACACCCTGGGCCACGCCCGCTATCTCATCTTCTACCTGGCCTCGGGGGTGGCCGCCGCCCTGGCCCAGACCGCCATCGGCCCCGGCTCCCCGGTGCCCATGGTGGGGGCGAGCGGCGCGGTCTCGGGGGTCCTCGGCGCCTATCTGCTGCTCTTTCCGCACGCCCACGTGACCACCCTGATCATCCTGGGCTTCTTCTTCCGCCTGGTGAAGATCCCCGCCGTGATCGTGCTGGGCTTCTGGATCGTGGTCCAGGTGATCACCGGGCTCGGCAGCTTCGGGGCCAGCGGAGGCGTGGCCTTCTTTGCCCACATCGGTGGCTTCGTGGCCGGCATGGGGCTGCTCTTCGTGCTGCGACCCCGGGTCGGCGCCCGCGGCGGCTGAATTCGTCCCCGGAGGGGGTTCGGCTATATAATTGCTACTGTTCTGATTTCTGCCAAGATCTCTTGGGCTTAGGAGCCCGCATGAACGCGGTCGAGCCGTTCCCTCACCAGCAGCGGTCCCCCGTCTTGCTCTGTGATCGTCCGCCCCGCCATCTCCTGGCCGAAGGCGCGGGCGGCTCAAGAAAGGAGCCGGCGTGAAGAGGTCCCCAAAGAAGCGCGGCCTGTCGAAGCCCGTCCCTCCACGGAAGAGCGCGGCGAATGCCCGCGGGAAGACGGTGGCCGTGACCGAGAGGGCAGGCGTCGAGACGCGCGCCAAAACAAAAGTGCGTCTGGACATCGCGCTGGTGGAGCGCGGACTCGCTCGAATCGCGCGAGAAGGCGGCGCGGGTGATCCTGGCCGGCGACGTGATGGTGGACGGGCAGCGGGTGGACAAGGCCGGGCGCGCTGGTCGACGCCCGGGCGCGCGCATCGAGCTGGCTGCGCGCGCCCGCGCTTCGTGAGCCGGGGCGGCGACAAGCTCGCGCACGCGCTCGCCGCCTTCACGATCGAGCCCCGCGGGCGCGTCGCCATCGACGTGGGCGCCTCCACCGGCGGCTTCACCCATTGCCTGCTGGAGCAGGGCGCGGTGAAGGTCTACGCGGTCGACGTGGGGCAGGGCCAGCTCGACGCGAAGCTGCGCGCCGACGGCGCGGGTGGTGGTGATGGAGAAGACCAACGCGCGCAACCTGCCGATCGACTCTTTCCCCGAGTCGCCCGATCTGGCCACCGTGGACATCTCGTTCATCTCGCTCGAGAAGGTGCTCCCGCCGTGTTCAACGTGCTCACCTCGAAGGGCGAGGCGGTCGTGCTCGTGAAGCCGCAGTTCGAGGTCGGCAAGGGACAGGTGGGCAAGGGCGGCGTGGTCCGCGACAGCTCGCATCACCGGGCGGTGGTCGCCCGGGTCGCGCGCTTCGCGGTGCTCCACGGCTGGCACGTGCGCGGCGTCACCGCCTCCCCGCTCAAGGGGCCGAAGGGCAACCGCGAGTTCTTCCTGCTCCTGACCAAGACCGGCCGCACGCTTGCCGAGCTGGACGCGCTGATCACCCAGGTCACCGCGGAGGAGGTGGCGGTGCCGTGAAGCGGCTGGGCATCGTCGCCAAGACCGACCGCGAGGAGGCCCGCACGGTCGTGCCGCAGCTCCTCAAGTGGTGCGCGGACCGCGGGATCCAGCCGGTGCTCGAGAAGGAGACTGCGGCCCTCTGCCCCGAGGCGACGGTGCCGATGGCGGGACGGCCGGAGCTGCCCGGCCAGTCGGACCTCCTGCTCGTCCTGGGCGGTGACGGCACCCTGCTGCAGCATGGCCCGGCTGGTGGGCGACCTGGGCGTGCCGATCCTGGGGGTCAACCTGGGCGGCCTGGGCTTCCTCACCGCGCTCACGGTGGACGAGCTGTTCCCGGCGCTCGAGGCCTACCTGCGCGGGGAGCTGATCATCGAGGAGCGCATGCTGCTCGAGGCCCGCGTGTTCCGCCAGGGCGAGCGGCTCGGCGAGTACGCGGCTCTCAACGACGTGGTCATCACCAAGTCGGCGATGAGTCGCATCATCCGGCTCGAGGTGGCGGTGGACGGAGTGTTCGCGACCGGCTACCGCGCGGACGGGCTCATCCTCTCGACTCCGACCGGCTCGACCGCTTATTGCCTGTCGGCGGGCGGCCCCATCGTGTTCCCGACCATGGACGCGGTGGTGCTCACCCCGATCTGCTCCCACACCCTCACCAATCGACCGATCGTGCTGCCCGCCACCCAGCGGATCTCGATCACCCTGCTCACCGACCAGGACGTCATGCTGACCCTGGACGGCCAGGTGGGATTCGCGCTCAAGGCGCACGACATCGTCGAGGTGCGCCGGGCCACCGCCCGGACCCGGCTCCTCCGCGTGCCCCAGAAGAACTTCTTCTCGGTGCTCCGCACGAAGCTCAAGTGGGGCGAGCGATAAGATACAGTTGAGCGCCGCGCGGCGTTGGCCGTAGCATGGCCGCAACGATGCTGCGCGAGCTGTCGATTCGCAACCTCGCGGTGGTGGAAGAGGCGGTGGTGCCGTTCGCCGCCGGCCTCAACGTCCTCACCGGCGAGACCGGCGCCGGCAAGTCCATCGTGGTGGACGCGCTGCTGCTCCTCACCGGCGCCCGCGCCCAGCTCGACTGGATCCGGACCGGCGCGGACACCGCGACGGTCTCCGCGGTGTTCGAGATCGACCCGGCCGGCCCGGTGGCCGCGCTGCTCGACGAGGCCGGGCACCGGCCGGGCGACGGCGAGCTCGTCGTCAAGCGCGAGCTGGCGCGCAGCGGCCGACATCGCGCCTTCGTGAACGACGCGCCCGCCACCGTGGGCCTGCTCGAGCGCTTGGGCGAGCTCCTGGTGGAGCTCCACGGCCAGCACGAGCACCAGCGCCTCCTGGAGCCGGCGCGGCAGCTCCTGCTGCTGGACCGCTTCGCGGGCGCGGACGAGCGCCGCGAGCGTCTCGGGGCGCTCGTGCGCCGATGGGAGGAGACGCGCGCGGGGTTGCTTCGCCTGCGCGAAGAGATGCGCGAGGGGGCCCGCCAGGAGGACCTCTACCGGTTCCAGCTCTCCGAGATCGACGGGCTGCAGCTCAGGGACGGGGAGGAGGACGAGCTCCGCGCCGAGCGCGGGCGGCTCCAGCACGCCGAACGGATCGCGGCGGGACTGCAGGAGGCGCTCGGCCTGCTCTACGAAGACCCGCAGTCCGCGGCGGCCCGGCTGGCCCGCGCGGCCGCGCTGCTGCGCGACGTCTCGCGCCACGAGCCGGAGGCGGCCGCACCCGTCGAGGCGATCGAGGGCGCCCAGGCCTATGTCGAGGACGTGGTCGGCCGGGCGCGCGCGCTCCGGGACCGCGCGGTCTTCGATCCCGAGCGGCTCGAGCAGATCGACGCACGGCTCGACGCCATCGTGAAGCTCAAGCGCAAGTACGGCGACTCGGTCGCCGCGATCCTGGCCCACCGGCACGAGGTGGCGGCGGCGCTGGATCGGATCACACGCCACGACGCGATCGCGGAGGACATGGAGCGCGCGGTGACCGAGGCGGCGGCCGCGGCGGGCGCCGAAGCCGCCGCCCTCTCGGAAGCCCGCGGCCGTGGGGCCGAGAAGCTCGAGCGTCTGATCCAGAAGGAGATCCGCGGCCTCGGTATGGAGCACGGACGCTTCCGGGTGGCCCTGCGCCGGGAGGCGGCGGGCGCGGAAGACCTCGCATCCGCGGAGGGCGGGTGGCGAATCGGGCCACGCGGCGCCGAGACCGCGGAGCTGCTGCTCTCGGCCAACCCGGGCGAGGATCTCCGGCCCCTGGCCAAGGTCGTCTCGGGCGGCGAGCTGTCGCGCGTGATGCTGGCGGCCAAGACGGTCCTGGCCGCGGCGGACGACGTGCCGGTCCTGGTGTTCGACGAGGTGGACGCCGGCATCGGCGGCCGCGTGGCGGACGTCGTGGGCCAGAAGCTCCGCGCCTCCGCGGCGGGCCGGCAGGTGCTGTGCGTGACCCACCTGGCCCCGATCGCGGCCTACGCCGGGCATCATCTGCTGGTCGAGAAGCGGGTGGCCCGCGGCGCCACGCGCACCTCCGTCACCCCGCTGCGGGAGAGCGCCCGCGTGGACGAGGTCGCGCGCATGCTGGGCGGCGAGCGCGTCACGGAAACCTCACGCCGGCACGCCCGGGAGCTCCTGCGGAGCTCGGCGGGTGGTGTAAGATGAGGCCCGGACATGCTTAACGTCATCTTCCGCTCGATCTTCGGCACCAAGCACGAGCGCGACGTCAAGCGCATGCGCCCGATCGTCGCGGAGATCGCCGCGCTCGAGCCGGGCCTGCAGGCGCTCTCCGACGATGCCCTGCGCGCCCGCACCGCCGAGCTGCGCCAGCGGCTGGCCGACGGAGCCGAGCTCGACGACCTGCTCCCGGAAGCCTTCGCGGCGGTCCGCGAGGCGGCGCGGCGAACGGTGCGCATGCGGCACTTCGACGTCCAGATGATGGGCGGGATGGTGCTGCACTCCGGCAAGATCGCGGAGATGGCCACCGGCGAGGGCAAGACCCTCGTGGCCACGCTTCCCGCTTATCTCAACGCGCTACCCGGCCTGGGCACCCACGTGGTCACGGTCAACGACTACCTGGCCCGGCGCGACGCCCAGTGGATGGGCCCGATCTATCACGCGCTCGGCCTCACGGTGGGCGTGATCCAGCACGAGATGCAGTACCTCTACGATCCGGCCTACGCCTCCTCCGACATCCGGCTCGCCGCCCTCCGCCCGGTGACCCGGAAGGAGGCCTACGCGGCCGACATCACGTACGGCACCAACAACGAGTTCGGCTTCGACTACCTCCGCGACAACATGCAGTTCAGCCTCGACGACATCGTCCAGCGCGAGCACTACTACGCGATCGTGGACGAGGTGGACTCGATCCTGATCGACGAGGCGCGGACCCCGCTCATCATCTCGGGGCGCGACCGCAACGCGGAGAGCCGGGCCCCGCTGTACGAGAAGGTGAACCGGGTGATCCCGCGGCTCAAGCGCGCGGCGACCATCGTGGAGGGTAAGCTCTCCGAGATCGAGGAGTCGGCCGAGGGCGACTTCATCGTGGACGAGAAGGCGCGCACCGTCTCGCTCACCGACCAGGGCGGGGCCTACTGCGAGCGGCTCCTCGGCATCGAGAACCTCTCGGACCCCGCCAACATCGAGACCGCCCACCACATCCACCAGGCGCTCAAGGCCCACCACATCTTCCACAAGGACGTGGACTACGTGGTCAAGGACCTGGAGACGGTGGACGACCAGGGCCGCATGGTGCTGCAGGCGCAGGTGGTGATCGTGGACGAGTTCACCGGCCGCATGATGCCGGGCCGGCGGTGGTCCGACGGCCTGCACGAGGCGGTGGAGGCCAAGGAAGGCCTCAAGATCGCGCGGGAGAACCAGACCCTCGCCACCATCACGCTGCAGAACTACTTCCGTATGTACGACAAGCTCTCGGGCATGACCGGCACCGCGGCGACCGAGGCGGAGGAGTTCGCCAAGATCTACGAGCTCGACGTCACGGTGATCCCGACCAACCGCACGCTGGGCCGGATCAACTTCCCGGACGTGGTCTACAAGACCGAGCGCGAGAAGTTCGACGCGGTGGCCGCCGAGATCGCGGAGCGCCACGCCAAGGGGCAGCCGATCCTGGTGGGTACCGTCTCCATCGAAAAATCGGAGCGGCTGTCGAAGCTGCTCAAGAAGCACGGTATCCAGCACCAGGTGCTCAACGCCAAGTACCACGAGCGCGAGGCCGAGATCGTGGCCCAGGCGGGGCGCGAGAAGACGGTCACCATCGCCACCAACATGGCGGGGCGCGGCACCGACATCCTCCTGGGCGGCAACCCGGACTTCCTGGCCAAGGCCCTCCTGAGCAAGAAGGGGCTCGACCCGGCCACCGCGTCCGCGGAGGCGCGCGAGGCGGCGTGGCTCGAGGCCAAGAAGGCGACCGATCCGGAGCACGAGCGGGTGGTGCAGCTCGGCGGCCTGCACATCATCGGCACCGAGCGCCACGAGTCGCGGCGCGTCGACAACCAGCTCCGCGGCCGCTCGGGCCGCCAGGGCGACCCCGGCTCTTCGCGCTTCTACCTCTCGCTCGAGGACGATCTGCTGCGCATCTTCGGCTCGGAGCGGATCCAGCGCATCATGGACCATCTGGGCATGGAGGAGGGCGAGCCGATCGAGCACAAGCTCGTCACCCGTGCCATCGGCACCGCCCAGAAGCGGGTCGAGACCCGCAACTTCGAGATCCGCAAGCACCTGCTCGAGTACGACGACGTCATGAACAAGCAGCGCGAGATCGTCTACGGGCTGCGGCGCGAGGTCCTGGCGGGCGAGAGCCAGGAAGAGACGGTGCTCGAGTGGATCGGCGAGCTGGCCGCGGTGGTGGTGGCCCGCTACGCAGGCCCGGAAGCCCATCAGGAAGACTGGGACCTGGTGGGCCTCAACGAGGCCCTGCATCGTCAGTTCGATTTCCGCCTGCCCGACCTGAAGGTGGACGACATCCCCTCGCACGAAGCCTTGCAGGACCAGGTCACGGAGGCGGTCGAGGCCCACTACCGCCGGCGCGAGAGCGAGATGGGCGCCGAGATGTTCCACCGCCTGGAGCGCTGGATCATCCTGGGCCTCGAGTGGGACGGCGGAGGCTTCCGCGGGATCAACCAGCTCTGGCGCGAGCACCTGCTGAACATGGACCACCTGAAGGAAGGCATCGGCCTGCGCGGCTACGGCCAGCGCGATCCGCTGACCGAGTACAAGAAGGAAGCCTTCGACATGTTCCAGGAGATGATCGGCAGCCTGAAGGAGACGGCGGTCGAGCAGCTCTTCAAGGTGCGCATGACCCAGGAGGACGCGCCCACCACGCGGGTCGCCCAGCGCGCGACGCCCGAGTGGCAGGAGTCGCGGGGCGGGGATCTCGACGCCGCGCCGGGACGCCCGGTGACCACGAAGGCGGAGCCGCGGACCGCCGACGGGCAGAAGGTGGGCCGCAACGATCCTTGCCACTGCGGCTCGGGCAAGAAGTACAAGAAGTGCTGCCTCCTCAAGGGAGCCTGAGGCCCGGCGGACCGGCAGCCCACATCTAGTGCCGCAGCGCGTCCCCGCCCCCCGCTGGTGGGGTTTTTTCTTGGTTGATCCGCCGACCGCATGTTATTAGTGGTCTACGCCCTCTGGGCGTGCACGACATGCGACTCGAATCGATCCTGATCCACGGCTTCAAGTCGTTCGCGGAGAAGACCGACGTGAAGGTCTTCCCGGGCGTGACGTGCATCGTCGGCCCGAACGGCTGCGGCAAGTCCAACGTGGCCGACGCGATCCGCTGGGCCCTCGGCGAGCAGAGCCCCAAGACCCTCCGCGGCGCCAAGATGGAAGACGTGATCTTCCACGGCTCGTCTTCCCGGAAGATGGTCGGCATGGCCGAGGTCAACCTCGTCTTCAACAACGACGGGGGCCTCAGCGTCCCGTGGAGCGAGGTGGCGGTGGCCCGCCGTCTCTACCGCACCGGTGAGAGCGAATACCTGCTCAACACCAACGTGTGCCGGCTGCGTGACATCCAGGATCTCTTCGCGGGCACCGGAGTCAATCCGAAGGCCTACGCCCTCATGGACCAGGAGCGGCTCAACCACGTGCTGACCGCCAAGCCGTGGGAGCGCCGGATGTTCATCGAGGAGGCGGCGGGGATCGCGCGCTACAAGCAGCAGCGCTCCGAGACCCAGGGCAAGCTCGACGCGACCCGGCTCAACCTGCAGCGGCTGCGGGACGTGATGGAGGAGGTGCGCCGTCAGGTCACCTCGATCGAGCGCCAGGCGCGGAAGGCGCAGCAGTACAAGGCGCTCCAGGCCGAGCGGCAGGGGCTCGACCTGGCGCTCCTCGCGGCGGACTACGCCGCGCGCGCGGCGCAGCACGAGGCGGTCACGCGCGAGATGGAGTCGCTGCGCGGGACCGAGGAGCAGCAGCGCGCCCGGATCGCCACGCTCACCGGGCGCCAGGCCCTCCAGGCCGCCGCCATCCAGGACACCGAGTACCGGCTGAGCGACCTGCGCCAGTCCGTGCAGAAGATCCAGGGCGAGGCGGAGCGGCTGCTGGAGCGCCGCGAGCAGATGGGTCTGCAGATCCAGGACCTGGTCGCGGAGGAGCGACGGCTCGAGGAGGAGATCCGCGGGCTCGCGGAGCGACGGATCGCCCTGGCCACCGAGCGGGGGGACAAGGATCGCGGCCTCGAGGAGGCCCGCCGGCGGCACGTCGAGCAGGACGGCGAGGTGCGGCAGGTGGAGATGCAGATCGAGGCCTGCCGGAGCGCGCTCAGCGAGCGCCGCGAGCGCTTCGAGGCTCTTCGTCTCGAGCAGATCCGGGTCGCGGGCGCCCGCGCCGAGCTCACGCGCTCCGGGGGCGAGCTGCGCGAGCGGCGCGCCCAGGTGGACCGCCGCGCCGAGCGCCTCGCCATGGAGCTGGAGGCCGCCCGGGCGGAGGCCGAGGCACTCTCCGCCACGCGGCGACGGCTCGAGGCGGCCAGCCAGCGCGCCGACGTCCAGCTCTCGCTGCTGAGCACGGAGCTGCAGGAGATCGAGGTGGCGCGGCGCGAGCGCGAGACCGCGCGCGCCGAGGCGCAGGAGGCGGCCGCCGGCCTGCGGGTGAAGCTGGCCGCGCGGCAGTCGGCGCTCGAGGCGCTCGAGCGCCTCGAGCGGGAGCGCGAGGGTTACGGCGCGGGGGTGCGGGCGATGTTCGCCCACCCCGGTACGGGCAACCTGGGCGGCGTGGTGGGAACCGTGGCGGACCTCCTGGAGGTCCCGAACGGTCTCGAGGCCGCGGTGGAAGCCGTGCTGGGCGATCGCCTGCAGTGGGTGGTGGTGGAGCGCTTCGAGCACGCGCGGGCCGCCCTCGGGTACCTGGAGCGCGAGGGGGCGGGGGCCGCGACCCTGCTTCCGCTCGAGACCCTGCCGGTCCCGGGGACGCTGCCCGACGACTCGGGGGAGGTGAGCTGGGCGGCGCGTCTGGTCGGCGGCCCGCGCCCGGCCCTGCTGCACTACCTGCTCGGCCGCGTCGGCATCGTCTCCCATCTGGATCAGGCCGAGACGCTCTGGCGGCGAAATGGCGTGGTCGCCACCTACGTCACGCGCTCGGGGGAGGTGCTGTCGCCGAGCGGGCGGCTCACCGGCGGCCATCGCGGCAGCGAGCGGCAGAGCAATGACCACTCGCTGCTCGGGCGCAAGCGGGCCATCCGACAGCTCGGCGAGGAGATCGCGGGACTCGAGCGTGACGTGGCCGACGCCGGGGCGCGGGCGGAGACGATCGAAGGTGAGGTGACCGGGCTGCGGACGCGGCTCGAGGGGCTCCAGTCCAACTACCAGGCGCAGGAGACCGCGCGGGTGTCCGGCGAGAAGGACCTCGAGTCGGTGCTGCGCGAGGCGGACCGGATCACGCGCCACCTGGACACGCTGACCGCCGAGAGCGAGCAGCTCGCGGGCGAGGGTGAGGAAACCGCGAGCCAGCTCGTCGAGCTCGAGCGCGCGCTCCTGGCCGCCTCGGAGCAGGAGGCGCGGCTCGGCGGGGACCTCACCGGGCTACAGACGCTCCTCGAGAGCGGCCAGGGCGACGAGGCCGGACTCACCGAGCGGCTCACGGTCTGCCGCGTTGATCTGGCCACGGTGGCCGAGCGGGTCGAGGCGCTGGGACGCGATATCGAGCGCATCCTGGGCCTCGAGCAGGACTTCGGACTCCAGCAGCAGCAATCGGTGGCGCGCCGGGCGCAGACCGCCGAGCGCCGCGGGGATCTGGCCGCGGAGCGCGAGCGCACGGACGCGCAGGCCCGCGACGCGGTGGCCGAGCGCGACCGGCTCGAGGCCGAGGTCGCGGTCATCGCCGAGGAGCACCAGCGCCAGCTCGACGAGCGCCAGGCGATCGAGACGGACCTGCGCGAGGTACAGCAGCAGCTGAACGGCCTGGTCAGCCGGCTCCACCAGCTCGATCTGACCGAGACCGAGGGTCGCGTGCGCCGCGAGGAGCTGGTGCAGGAAGCGCGGCGACGCCACGCCATCGAGACCGTGGAGGCGCTCCTGGCCGCCCACGACGCGGCGCGGGACCTCGAGGAGGTGCGGCAGCGGCACGAGGAGCTGACCGCGAAGCTCGAGGCCATGGGCCCGGTCAACCTGGTGGCGGACGAAGAATTCCGCGAGCTGACCGAGCGTCTGGAGTTCCTGCGTACCCAGCACGACGACGTGGTCGGATCCATCAAGGACCTGGAGAAGGCGCTACGCGGGATGACCCGCACCGCCCAGGAGCGATTCCAGGAGGCCTTCGACGACATCAGCCGGCACTTCAGCAACATTTTCTCCCGGCTGTTCGAGGGCGGGCGCGCCGAGCTGCGCATGGTCCCGCCCGAGGAGGGCGAGGAGGATCCGCTGGAGCTGGGGGTGGAGCTGATGGCCCAGCCCCGGGGCAAGCGGCTGCAGGCCGTCACGTTGATGTCCGGCGGCGAGAAGGCTCTGACCGGCCTGGCCCTGCTCTTCGCGATCTTCTATCACCGCCCGAGCCCGTTCTGCGTGCTCGACGAGGTGGACGCGCCGCTCGACGACGCGAACATCCACCGGTTCCTCCGGGTGCTGCGCGAGCTCTGCACCCAGACCCAGTTCGTGGTGATCACGCACAACCGCAAGACGATGGAAGCCGCCGACGTGCTCTATGGGGTGACCATGGAGGAGCCGGGCCTCTCCCGCCTCGTCTCAGTAAAGCTGACCGAAGCGTAACCCGCGCTACACTACTGGGCATGACGCCCACGGAACAGTCGACGACATCGCTCGGCGGCCACCTCCGCGCGCTCCGCGAGGCCAAGGGCAGCTCGCTGGAGGACATGGCCCGCTCCACCCGGGTGGGCATCCGCCACCTCGAAGCCCTCGAGGAAGAGCGCCTGGCGGATCTGCCGTCACCGGTCTTCGTCCGCGGCTTCATACGCGCCTACTGCGGCTTCCTGCGCGAGGCCCCGGAAGGGGCGCTGGCGCAGTACGAAGCCCTGGCGGGCGAGCGCGCGGCAGCCCAGGCCGCGAATGCACCACCGCGCCCCCGGACGACGTGGGCCCCGAGCTCGGTCCTGGTCGGGCTGGCCCTGCTGCTGGTCCTGGGGATCGCGCTGATCATAGTCAACCTGACTGTCAAGCGAACAGGCGGAACTTCAGTCGCCGCGCCGAAAATGGATGTCTCGGAATCGGCCCCGGAGCCGGCCCAGCCGACCCCGGCTCCCCCCGCGCCAGCTCCGAAGGTTGCCGCCCCCGCGCCCGTGCCGGTCGAAACGCCGCGGCCAGCCGCGCCGCCCCCTCAGCAGCCGGCGGCCACACCCCAGCCAGCACCCAGGCGGCCATGCCGGCTCCGGCCGCTCCGGCTCCCTCGCCGACTCCGGCGCCAGCGGTGGCCAAGACCGTGTCGGGTCCCCAGCGCCTCATGATCCGGGCGGTGGACCCGACCTGGATCCGGGTGCAGCCCGACGAGGGGCGCGCCACCGAGGAGCTGCTGCCGGCCGGGGCCAGCCGGGAGTGGTCGGCCGAGCGCCGGTTCCTGGTGACCATCGGCAACGCCGGTGGTGTCGAGGTCGCCCTGAACGGCAAGGTCCTGCCGCCGCTCGGTCCGAAGGGCACCGTCATCCAGCGACTCGAGCTCCCCCAGGCCCCGGCTTCCGGCTCGTGAGCCTGTTCGGCTCCCTCGGGGAGCGCGTCCGCCAGGGACTGCGGCGCACCCGCGAGCTGATGGACGAAGGACTGGGCACCATCCTCGCCATCGCCCGTCCGGTGGACGAAGCGATGCTCGAGGAGCTCGAGGAAACCCTGATCGCGGGAGACCTGGGCGCGGCCACCGCGGGCGCCTTCGTCAAGCGCGTGCGGGATGAGATCAAGCGGGGCCGCGTGGTGACCACCCAGGACGTGCGCACGTCCCTGCATCGCTTCCTCGAGGAGTCCCTCACGGGGGCGTCCGCCCCGCTCGTCCTGGACGCGCATCCCACCGTCATCCTCATGCTGGGCGTCAACGGAGCGGGCAAGACCACCAGCACCGCGAAGATGGCGGCCAGGCTGAAGGCTGATGGCAAGCGCGTGCTGATGGCGGCCGCCGATACGTTCCGCGCCGCGGCCATCGAGCAGCTCCAGGAGTGGGGCCGCCGGATCGACGTGGACGTCATCCATCAGATCGCGGGCGCCGACCCGGCCGCGGTGGTGTTCGACGCGGTGAAGGCGGCCACCTCGCGTGACGTGGACGTGCTGCTGGTCGACACTGCCGGGCGACTGCACACCAAGTCCAACCTCATGGACGAGCTGGGCAAGCTCAAGCGCGTGCTGGGCCGGCAGATGCCCGGAGCTCCCCACGAGTCGCTGATGGTGCTGGAAGCGCCCACCGGCCAGAACGGGCTCCAGCAGGCGCGCATGTTCCACGAGGCGGTCGGGCTGACCGGGCTCGTGCTGACCAAGCTCGACGGCACCGCCAAGGGCGGCATCGCGATCCGCATCCACCAGGAGCTGGGGGTCCCGATCAAGCTGGTCGGGGTGGGCGAGCAGATCGAGGACCTCCAGGTTTTCGACCCGAAAACCTTCGTCGACGCCATGCTCGGGGAGCAGCAGGAAGCGGGGTAAAATGCCTGCCCGGGTGGCAGCCGGCACCCGGATGACGCCATGACCGATCTCGAGTGGATGACGCGGGCCCTCACCCTGGCGGCACGGGGGCGCGGCCTCACGTCACCCAACCCCATGGTGGGCGCCATCGTGGTGCGCGACGGCGCCGTGCTCGCCGAGCGCTTCCACGAACGGGCCGGCGCCGCGCACGCCGAGGCCGCCGCGCTGGCCGCCGCGGGCCCGGGGGCCCGAGACGCCACCCTCTACGTGACCCTCGAGCCGTGCAACCACGTGGGACGGACGCCTCCCTGCGTGGACGCGATCATCCGGGCCGGGATCCGCCGGGTCGTCTCGGCGACGCGAGATCCCAACCCGCGGGTGAAGGGCGGCGGCGGCGCCGCGCTGGTCGCCGCGGGTATCGAGGTCACCAGTCCCTGCCTGGAGCGGGACGCGCGCGAGCTCAACCGGACCTTCTTCACCGCCGTCGAGCGGCAGCGGCCCCACGTCACCATCAAGTGGGCCATGACCCTGGACGGCAAGATCGCGGCCTTCGACCGCGGCTCGCAGTGGATCACCGGCGAGGCGGCGCGCCAGGAAGGACACCGCCTCCGCAGCCGGAGCGACGCGATCGTGACCGGCATCGGCACCGTGCTCGCCGACGATCCGGCGCTGACCGTGCGGCTGCTCGAGCCGTGGCCGCGGGAGCCCTACCGCGTCGTGGTGGACAGCCGCGCGCGCCTACCGCTCGGGGCGAAGCTCCTCCGGACCGGAACCCAGGCCCGCATCCTGGTCGCGGTCGGGGAGGCCGCGCCGCCGCAGCGGCTGGCCGCGCTCGAGTCGGCGGGCGTTACAGTGCTGGCGTGCAAGTCGCGAGAGGGCCGCGTGGACGTGACCGATCTCGCCGCCCGCCTGTTCGCCCTGGACGTCACCTCCGTGCTGCTCGAAGCGGGCAGCGAGCTGACCGGCGCCTTCGTCCAGGCCGGCCTGGCGGATCGCGTCGCCGCGTTCGTGGCTCCCACGCTGCTGGGGGGCGCCGAGGCGCCCACGCCGGTCGGCGGCCCCGGCCTCCTGCTCGCGGGCGCGCTCCGGCTGACCAACATGACCGCCCGCCCGGTGGGCCTCGACTGGCTCCTCGAAGCCGACATCCTCCATGACTGACTCCGACC
>CAVXJS010000011.1:0-963620 GCA_963762145.1 uncultured Candidatus Rokubacteria bacterium | reverse complement strand
GGGCGAGCAGGACAGTGCGAAGCCGGCGCGCGCGATCGCACCGATTCTCGACCTCTGCGACTGGCGTTCGTCTCGAGCAAGTTTCGGATCGGAGAGGAACCCGATCCCTTCGTCTACGAGCTAAGCCTGGGCGCCGAGCCATGGGGGTTCCGGCTCTGCACCGAGGACATTGTGGCTGCTGGCCAGGAGGCCCCGGAGACGGCAGCGCAGGAGCGGACGGCTCGATTGGAGGCCGCCGCCGTGGCTCTGCGGAGCGTCCTTGCGGTTCCTATGGCTTCGGCCGTCGCGGAGCAGTACCTCAAAACAGAGCACCGCCTGAGCCGGGCCGAGGCGCGGGCACTGCTGGCCGCCAAGGATGGGGTGCTCTGGGTTGCTCAGGTAGACGCGACGAAACCCGGCCGGCCGAAGCTCTGGCGCGCGCTCGCCGTGGTACCGGATGGAGGATTTCAAGAGGGCACGGCGGCCGAAATGCCCATGCGAGAATCCCCAGTATCCACGGGCTCTGGCGAGGGGAGTATTTTCGCCGACAGCATGCCTAGGCCGCGGCGAGATTCCGCGCCCCAGCAACTCCGCATCAATGGCGGCGATTCTGATAGGAGGGTTTCGGCCGCCGAGCCTGGTCTGAAAGAGACGTCCGAGCCCGGTGAGGACCGCCTATGACCCCTGACCCGCGGACGCTCGTGGAACGCGTCCGCGCCCTCGGCATCGCGATTCGGGCCGACGGTGACACCGTCGTGCTCGCCCCCCGCGGGGCCGTGCCCCCAGACCTCCGCGCCGAGCTCTTGGCCGCCAAGCCGGCCGTGCTCGCTGTGCTCCGCGCCACTTCGGCTCCACTGGTAGCCCCGACCGCCGAGCTTCGCGCCGCCTACCGCCGACGGTTCACCCTGACCGTCGCCCAGGCCGATGGTATCCCCCTCGACTGGCTCGATTGGGCACGATACCCCCCACGAACGGGAGGACCTAAGCGCATGAGGGCGCGAGCTACGGAGCCGGCGCCCTGAGCAGCAAGGGCGGGAGGAAAGGCGTATGTCATTCGGTGGGGCCGACGCCGCGAGCCCCGATTGCTGCGCTGGTGTGGTCACGCTGGAGGAGCGCGGGGCCTCTTTCTGGATCACGCGCGCGCCGGCTCCTCTCTAGGAGGTGCTGCGTCCGAAGGTATACCAACCCCGTTCGGGGATGGACCGACACCTGGCTTGATCCTAGTGGTAGCACAGACTTACGCCTCTATCCCTGCCACCGACTCTGCGGGCCTGGCGAGGCGGAGCCCGTGAGCTCGAGCTCCCGGCCCGAGCGCCCCACTTTGGGGACATTCCGCTTTGGGGACATTCCGCGCCCGCGATGGGAAAAGAGGCGGGGATACCGTGCAGCCGCTCGGTCCCCGCTCCAAAAAAATCCTCCGTTGGCCAGCCCCCGCAACCGGCCCACGTGACGCCGACTTACGCATTCCATGCTCGAGGTGGGGCCGCCGGCGGGCGCCCGCAGCGTGGGGTGGGGGACCTGATGGCGAATCCGCCCCACACGCAACGGGAGCGGCCGGGAAGCCTACCCATCACGTCCCCAACTGCCGCACCCCCGCGGCGGGGAGTGGATCCGGCCGCCCTCCCGCCGGAGGCTAAGCTGCGGCCCCGGGATCGCCGCCGCTACCGTCTCTGCAACCCGCCGTCTGCCCGCTATCCCGATGGCGCGGATGTGGTGAACAAGCGGCTCGTGCTGGCGTCGTGGCTGGTCAGCGTGCCGGCGGATGCGCGCTGCGAGCTCCCGCCGTCGCCGCGCCGGGCGGTCTACGGCGCCGCGGCGTCCGGATGGGCCCGCGCGCAGCTGCGCGCCTCGCGGCGCCGCGGCGGCAAGCGGCCGGGATGGAGCACGGAGCGCAATCTGCGGAAGGTCGCCCGCGGGGAGCGGCCGCTCATGGTCGACCTCTGGGAGCGCGTCCACGCCTGGCTCAGCCCACCGCCGCCCACCCGGCCGCTCGTGCCCCTCCGGGTGAGTCTCTTCGAGGGCCGCCCGGCCATCGTGCGAGGCCAGTGCGGCCCCAGGAGGCCCAGTACTGCCACCCCTTCATCGCCCCACCACCTCGGCCCATGCCAGGGGCAAGGCTATTGCCGTCAATAGACGCGGGCGAGGTGTTCGACCTTCGCCCGAAGTGGAGGGGCCGCCCTCGGGACTGGTCTAGCCGGAGGATTTAGCAGATGCAGAGACACCCTAGGAAGGATGCGACCGCCTCGGGCGGCCGTCCCTGTTGCCTCTCCTCTCTCCCGTGCACTGTGTATGATGCGATTACTAGGATCGGCGCCATGCAACCAAACTGATGAAAACATTCATTGCACGGATGATCAACAGGGCTCTGTCGCCCCTTGGCGCTAGGATTGTGGCAACAAACAGTCAGCTCGGAAATGAGTTCAACGAAACGGGCAATCCGAGCGCTCGCTCACTTCGACTAAGACTATTCAAGCAGCTCGCACGAAAAGGTTTCAGCCCTGCTCACATCTTAGACGTGGGCGCACATAAAGCAGAGTGGAGTCGTGACGCTCATAAGATATTTGCCGAGAGTGCGTTTACGCTTATCGAACCCCAGATAGAGATGAAACCTTACCTCGATCAATTCTGCTCCGAGGCGAACGCTCGGTGGATCCTTGCGGGGGCCGGGGCCGCTAAGGGAGAACTGTTGTTCACAATTGCGCCCCGTTCCGACAGCAGCAGCTTTACATATTCCGAGGCTGATGCTGTGGAACAAGGTCTGGAGCAGCGGGTCGTGCCCGTTGTGACCCTCGATGCGATCTGTGAGGAATCGGCCCTGCCTGTTCCGGAGATTGTAAAGATAGACGCCGAGGGGTTCGATCTTAAGGTGATGGTGGGCGCCCAAAAGCTGCTGGGTGCGGCAGAACTCTTCTTCGTGGAGGTACCGCTATTCGATTTCTGGCCGGATCAATCCTTCCAGACCATTACCGCATTTATGCGGGCGCACGATTATGAGCCATATGACGTTACAGACTTGAATCGCCGGCCAGGCGACGGAACTCTCGCGATGATGGAATTGGCCTTCGCAAAGAAGGCCGGTGTGCTAAGAGATGACAACTATGTTTGGTAATCGGAAAGGTTGCCTTCGCTCCGATAAAGCGGGCAGGTGGACGGCGCAGGGGTTGCATTCCGCGCACCCGCGTCGCACTGCGAGGGCCGCTGAGGGAGCAGCGCTTGTCCGTCCTATGCGCCCGTGGTAGACCCGGCTGGCCGGATGCGTCAGGCCGGGGAGTTGCGCGAGGTGGCCGACTTCCCTGTTGACTCGCCGCCGCCGGTACGCTATCCCTTCATTCGAGGGTAGCGCGAGACCGCTGTAGAAGCGGAATTGAGGGTCCCCCCGGTTGAGTCCTGAGGTCTCTACCGACACGTTATCGGACGACCTGCTCGAGGAGATCCGTCTCGGGATCCAGGCGTACTTCGTCCCATTGCTCGGCATCACCCCAGCCACGCACGATCGTCCGCCCATCGTGAAGCTCGTCGGTTCGGGGACCCTCGTCGAGGTCGGCGGACGCTATTACATCCTCACCGCTGATCACGTCTGGTCCCACTCCGCCAAGTGGCAGCAGATCGGCCTTGGGCTTGCCGCGGAAGGGACGCCGCTACCGCTCGAGCGCGACCACATTGCTCTCACGGCCAGGCGGCTCGGCGGTCCGCGCTACACGCGCTGGGGCCCGGACCTGGCGCTGCTCGAGATCCCGCTGCACCTCGTGCCGACCATCCAAGCGCGCAAGTCGTTCCTGAACCTGGCGCGACAGCGGTCACTCTTTCTCAGAACCCGCCTTCGGATGACCAAGGCAGTATGGGCCGCCACGGGACTCGTAGGTAGGGCCAGCTGGGTGGATCCGCTAGCCGCCGATACCGGGCGAGTGGTCGCTAACCTCTACGCAGCAGCGTTCTTCGGCTGGAGATGTCGCCGCACCTTTCGAGGCGCTTACGACTATCTCACTACACCAGCGAAGACTACGATGCCAGGTGTTCCGTCCCGCTTTAGCGGTCTGAGCGGGGCGGCCCTCTGGCAGATCGCCTTAACCCAGAAGAAGTCGACCGGGGCCATCGGCTGGCGTCTCCGTTTCTGCGGAGTGATCTTCTGGGATCAACCTAGGCCGGGCAAGGTTGTTGCGCTCACCTCGCACGGGCCCAAGAGCATCTTTCGCACCGCCTGGACGCGCTGGGAGCTTAGAAAGGCAATCCGCGCTGCTGGCGCCGGCCGGCCTGGCAAGCCCTAGGCCGCAATCAGAATCTCGATGGGCTGCTGCGCCCAAGCGCGCGAGCCCCTCCGGCGGCCTGGGAGGGGAGGGCCATGCGGCTGCTCAGCTCCAATTTCTCCGCCGAGTACGACAGGGGGTTGCTGGTCACCGGCCAAGCCCCGCGGTCGTGGCTGAGAAGGGTAGGGTAAGAGACTTCAGCGCGTTACGAGTGTGGTTAGCGAGCGTTCCCCCGCGGGGGCACCACTAAGCCCCCTCCTTGCATCACCCCGCTCAGCACGGCACCCCAGGCGGCGCGGCCGCGGAAGCGCACGCCCTGGGGCGCCGGCTCGAGCACGATCGGCTCCGCTTTCGCAGAGGCTGGCGCGCGACCTGCGGGCTCTGCCTGAGCAGGCCGTGCCACTCCTCGAGCCGAGCCCGCAGCTTGGCGCGGGCCCGGGCCACCTGACGCGTGACCGACTTCTCCTCATCGGCGACGTTCTGACCTACGGGTTGGCGCCCCCGGCGCCGAGACCCCGGTGAATCTGGCGCGTCGACTCTGCAAGCCCTACGAGGTCCACCATGGACACCCCCGTCCTCCGCCTCATGATTCGGGAGAAGCTCGCCGATGGACGGCTGCCGAACAACCACATTCCTCGGATGTGGGGCGGCGTGGGCAACGGGGAGATCTGCGACGGGTGTGACGAGATCGTGACCAAGGCGCAAATGATCATGGAGGGCCTGAGTGGCAAGGACGCCGGCGTGCAGTTCCACGTTGCGTGCTTCTACGTCTGGGACGTGGAGCGCCAAGTCCTCGGGCACGAGCCCAGCGGGCCGGCGTAGTCGCGTCCTCACTTCAAGCACTCGCTTCTCCCGTTCCTTCGCCGCGTGACGCACGGGTAGATGGCGGCGATCATGAGGTGTCCCTCATTGAGAGACTCCTCTTTCGAATAGGGCATCCAGCCTCGTCCGTTGGCATATCCTTGGCGGACAATGCATCCAGGTGGCGCATCGAATGTTCGCCGTGCTGCTGGTTGGGCTTCGCCGACTCGCGGGCCGACGCCGATCGGATGGCGCGAGACCATGTCGCCGTGGCGGGCAACCAGCCCCACGCGGTGACGGTCGTACCCGGGTCGACCAAGCCCTTGTAGTGCATCGGTCCTCTACTTCAGGTACTCCCCCAGCCGCTCCCGTTCCTTCCGCGGCGTGATGTGCCTTGGAGACTGATCGAGCACGGACAGGCCTAGGATGGGAAGGCCTGTACTCAGCGCAAAGATCGCGCGGCCGTTAAGTTCGCGTGGGCCCTCGGATTTGTCGCCAGTTCGTCGGCTGGCACGATGTCTGCGATAGACCACCCCATGATGCTCTCAGCCGATGTGAGCGGACAGACGACAAGATGGCAGGCGACGGAGCTGCGGCGCCATGCGCGCGAGGCCGGGCGGTGGCGGCCCATTGTCCTTGAAACGCGCGAGGGTCACCTGCTGCGACTTCCGCTGATCGACCTGAGTCCCGGCGGGGCCAAAGTCCACCTCACGGAGCGGCTCACGGAAGGCACGAAAGCGCGGGTCTATTTCCTCCCGCCTCACTGGTACCTCCGGGCGGTAGAGGCAATTGTCTGGCGGATTGAACTCGACGGCATCGTGCTCAGATTCACTGACTCGCGCCTCGGGGCACCGCCCGCCTCACGGGCCCTCCATCGGGGCGACGGAGGCGACACTGGCTGACCTGATGGGTTGGATGGCCCGAGCGGCTCGACGAGCGGTGGAGAAGTTAGCGGCGCGTCGGCTCCGTCGGCGGGTGGCGCGGCTCCGCCAGATACCGCGGACACGAAAGTAGCCCCTCAACGACCGCGCCGATAGCGGCTCCAAGTCTAGGGCCTTCTTCCCAGTAGGGGAGCCGCGGATCAAGGCCATCGGCCGCCAGGCGCCGGGCCGGGAAAAGCAGGACCTGGTCGTTCTCCCGCACGCGCTCAAGCTCCGGTGACCAGGAGCTTCGGGTTAGCCCCCGACACACACCGTGACGGCGTACCGGAGCGCTTCCCGCGAAACTACCGGGGTCGGCGCCATCCTGACGACGACCGCATCTTCTCGGACAGCCACGTCAAAGTACACGGCGCCGACCGACAAAGACTCGTCCGGTCGGCCGATCACGTGCATGCCCTCGTGGTCTTGCGCGATCTCATAGGCAACGGAGTCGGCGCCGACTTGCTCGAGCACGTCACGAATACAGCGAGCCACCGCGAAATGCCTCGACGCCGCCACGCCTTCGAAGCTGAAATACGGATCTCTCGCGCGGATCTCGCGCAGACTGGTCGAGCAACCCGCAGAAACCGCAGCGACCGTGAATGCGATCCACGCGAGCTGCCGCACCGTAGTCACTTCAAGTACTCCGCCAACTTCTCTCTCTCAGTCCGCGGCGTGGAGCACGAGACGACGGCCCAGATGCCAGTCGAGAGGGCTCACGGTCGGTCGGGTCCCGGATCGTTCGGGAGATCTCGGCACTGGACCCGCCAGACTGGGCCGAGAACGACCCGCCCCGCACCATACGCAATGCGTGAGTCGTCGCGACCATCGGCCCCGCGCAGCGCGCGAAGGGCTTCCTCGAGGACCTCCTTGGCGAGACCGGTCGCCTTCTCCAGCTCGACCAGCGACATCGACTGCCACACCTGCGTGGGCGATCGGAACCGATCGCAGAGTGCCGTGAAGATCAGCTCCTCCTCCCGGGCCGTCACGGTGTCTCCTTCTCCAGCTTCGTCACTACCTGCACGAGGCTCCAGATCAGCGCTCTATAGTTTCGAGGCTTCGCGGCCACTCCGATTTGCCGCAGCCGCCCATGGAAGGCGTACGGGCCCTCAAATCCTGCTGCGTTCTTCCGCTGTGCCATGGCGCGATTCTAGCCTAGGCGGCCCGTACGATTCCGCCCACTTCCGCCGGGTACAGCCCTGAGGTCCCGCGAAGACCTCCCCGCCTCGGACGGCTATGATGCCCCAGGCGGTATTCGCTCCGCGATCGAGGCGGGATCGGGCCGGACGGCGCCGCGGGCCGCTGAGGGCGCCCCCGCGCCACCGAAGCGACGTTTGAGCCGGAGGAACGGCCGCTCGATCAGATAAAAACAGAGAGAGGCCACGGCGAAGGCCATGATGAATCTCACGGCCAGCGCGGGCAGGCCGAAGAGCCCGAGCTTCGCCATCCGGGTAGTGTTCAGCAGGTCGAGGAAGAGCGGGTCGTGCCACAGGTACAGGCCGTAGGAGATCCGCCCGATCCACACGATCGGAGCATTCTCGAGCACCACCATCCGGAAGCGGGATGGGCAGTACACCACATGCAACAGGACCCCCGCCACCGCCGTGCACGCGATGGTGCTGAGGCCGTGGTAGGTCACCCGGGACTCGCGATCGGCGGTGACGAGCAGGAGCGCCAGCACCGGCGCGCACGCGCCCGCGATCACGCGAATCGCCGTCACGGCCTTGCGAGTCCGCGGGACGAGGTCCCACGACACGAGCAAGGCGACCAAGCAGCCGATCAGCAGCGCGTCGAGCCGCGTGTCGAGCCCGTAGTAGAGCCGCTTGATCGATGAGGGCCCGTCCCACAGGAGCAGTCGAAGCCCGGTCGATACGCAAACACCGAGAAGCACCATCGAGAGGATCCGGCGCCGCCGGACCTGGAGCGCGAGCAACGCCGTCACCAAGGGCGGCCAGAGCACGTAGAACTGCTCCTCCACCGTCAAGGACCACGTGTGCTCGAGGATCGTCATGTTCCGCAGGCTGAACGCGTTGACCCAGTTCGTGGCATACAAGGCGGCGGTGGCGGCGTCCTTCCACGGCGGCGCGGCCAGATAGAAAAGCCCGGGAGCCAAGAGGACGACTGCGAGCAACGCGAACAGGGCGGGCAGCAGTCGGAGTGCTCGGCGAGTGTAGAAGGCGCCGAGGCGAATCGTGCCGGTGTCCTGCCACTCCTGCAGGAGCAGGGCGCTGATCAGGAAACCGCTCAGGACGAAGAAGATGTCGACGCCGAGAAAGCCGCCGGCGAGATACCGCGCATTGTTCAGCATCACCGCGAGAATGGCGATGCCGCGCAGGCCATCCAACGAGGCGAGGTGGGCCAACCGGAATGACATTGGCTCGCAGCCTATCGGCCGCGACAGACGCGGTCAAGCGGCGACCGGATGCAGCGCCCGCACCGCTCCAAAGGGGGCACGAAAGGCCGTCTCGATTTCCTCCGACCTTTGACAAGGTCTCCGCGTATGAATGGCGGCGGGCGGTTCGGAGATCGACCTCACCAAGACGCGCGTTGACCTCCGCGAGGCGAGCCCTGACCGCCGGAGACAACAATGGCGGCGAGCCCCGGGGTGCCATTCCGGAGTTCGCCGCCACTCGACTCGAAAGATGACCTCGCGCTCTACCTGTTAAGCTTTCAGCTGGCACCCTACCACGGGTGCCGTGAATAGGGTCACATGCTCGCTCTACTTCGCCTTGCTGAAGTCGACGTTGTAAGGTCCGCCCCTGGAGCCATAGCCATTGCCGACCAGCCCCCAGTTGGCCCCACGATCCATCAGCGTGGCAGAGCCCGACCGATCACCCGACCCGAGTGCCCCGGTCCCGCCGGTGCTGACGAAGTGCACATAGCCATCCTTGATCTCGAGCTTGCCGGTGGAGGAGAAGGCAGCCGCCTGGGTCGAGTAGGTGCCGTCGGCGTTGACGATCAAGGTCGCCGTTTGGGACGGTTGCTGGGTAGGATATATCCAGCCTTGCCAAGTCCCGGTAAGCAGCTTTGCATCGGCGGCCGTCACTGGCTTGGGCGTGCCACCCGTCGCACAGCCGGCGACGAGGCCCGCCGCCAAGACGGCCATCGCGATCCCATAGGATTTCGTCCTCTTCGCCATGTCGATCCTCCTTGGTCCAGCGGGGTACCGCACGCTCGCGAGACGCTGCGGCACCGCCACCTGTAGTAGACGGCAGTGCCGGTGCCGCGGCGACCCGGGCCAGTGGGATGCTATAAGCGTAGCCCGGCCCAGTCAAGCCTCAGGCCGCCTTCACGAGGCCCAGGCATTCCACATCGTATTGACCTTCGGCCCCCTCCGGGGCACCATTCAGTCCCGACGCGTCCACTGCAGGGGAAAGGGCTCGGCAGATGCCCCCGACAGGTCGCAAAGCCAGAACGGCCCTCGTCGGCTACCTCGTCTTCGTCGTGGGCCTGTTGCTCGCCGTCATCGCTTCTTCGAATCAAGCGATCGCCAACTCGTCGGCCGTGGTCGGCTTGCTGGCGACCTCTCTCCCCGCATTCGTGGCCTGGCTGTACATCGAGTCGATCTCGTGGCAGGGACTCGAGCAGGCGCGCCGGACCGTGCGCGGGATCATCGGCTCGGTGGCCATCACGTTGAGCGTCGCCGGCTTCCTGTTGACGGTCTGGAACTTCTCGCGGCTGGCGGTGTTCCTGATCCTCGCCGAGACCGGGATCTGGTATCTCGTGATCTCGGGGACGTTCTACCTGAACCAGGAGAAGGATTGAGAACGGCAATGGAGCGGCGGAGACCCCTCCGGCTGCTCGAGCCGTCCCTGCTGCTGCGGGCGCATCAGGTGGTCGAGTAGGCCGATCGCCCCGGCCGCCGCAGCAGCCCCACCGCGATGGCGATGTTCAGCAGGTTCCACAGGATGCCGTTGAGGAACGCGGTCCGGTAGGAGCCGGTCAGGTCGAAGACCATGCCGGACATCCAGCCGCCGAGGGCCATGCCGAACACGGTGGCCATCAGGACGGTCGCCACGCGCACCCCCGCCTCCTGGGGAGGGAAGAACTCCCGGATGATCACCGCGTAAGCCGGCACGATCCCGCCCTGGAACAGCCCGAACAGCGCCGACAGGATGTAGAGCGAGGTCAGGCCGTCGAAGGGCAGGAAGAGGATGAGGGCCAGGGCCTGCAGGCTCGAGCCCAGCAGGAGCGTGCGGCGCCCGCCGATACGATCGCAGATCCAGCCGAAGCCGATGCGGCTCACGATGCCGAACCCCAGCATCAGCGACAGCATCTGGGCGCCCCGCGCCGCGCCGTGACCCAGGTCGCCCGAGTACGCGACGATGTGTACCTGCGGCATCGACATCGCGACGCAGCAGCTCAGGCCCGCGATGATCAGCACGGTCTGCAGCGCCGCGGGCGACATTCCCAGGGGCCGCCGTGACCACGACGCGCCGAGCGACGTCGCGGACGCGGTCAGGGTGAGCGGTGACCGGCGCCGGAGGGCCAGGGCCAGCGGCACCATGGACACCACACAGAACACCCCGATGCCCACGTAGGTCCGGCGCCAGCCCACGCTGTCGATGAAGTGCTGCACCACGGGCGGCCAGACCGTTCCGGCGAGGTAGCTGCCGCTCGAGATGATCGCCACCGCCATGCCGCGATGCCGCGTGAACCAGAGCGAGGTGTCGGCGATGATCGGCGCGAACGAGACCGAGCTGGCGGCGCCCACCAGGAGACCCTGGGCCAGGGCGAACTGCCAGAGGCTCGCCGCCTGGCTGGCCACCACGTACCCGATCCCGAGCGCGATGGCGCCGCCGATCACGGGGAGCATGACCCCGAGGCGATCCGAGAGACGTCCCATCACGATGCCGCCGAAGCCGAAGCAGATCATCGTCATGGTGTAGGGCAGGGCGGCGGCGGATCGCGCGACCGCGAACTCGGCCTGCACGGCCGGCAGCGCCACGATCACCGACCACATGCCGACGCCGCCGATGCCCGAGAGCACCAGCGCGACGCAGAGCCGCGTCCAGGCGTAAGCGGACTCTACTGGGCTCCCGGCGTCGATGGCGGGCTCGGACATGGCGGACGATGCTCAGTATCCCCGGTCCGCCGCCGTTTGTACTCAGCCAATTCAGCTCGTGAGAGCATCTGCCACGACCTCGCCGTCACGGCTTGGCGATCACTCCGTACGCCTGAAAGGCTTCGATCACCCCGTGGAAGATCAGGCCCATGCCCATCGTGGAGACGAAGAACCCGACGAGGCGGGTGGCCGCATCGATGCCCTTGGGCCCGATCCGGCCGACCACGCTCCTGGCATAGGCGAGGAACAGGTAGGTCACGAACATGGTCAGGGCGATCGCCGCACCGAGCGCGGCAAAGGCGAGGACCTCGAACTCGGCCTCTCTCTGGACCGACGCCATCCCGAGGATGGTGGCGATGGCGCCGGGCCCGAACATGATCGGCATGGCCAGGGGCACGAAGGCAATGTCCTCGGCGCTCCCGCCCGCACCATCGGGGAGACGAACCAGCGAGCCGCCCGAGGACGAGGCCGAGAAGAGCTCGAAGCCGATGCGCATGAGGATGATCCCCCCGACGATCCGGACCATGCTGAGGGGCACGCCGAAGATCCGCAAGATCAGCGTGCCGAAGATGAGAAAGAAGAACATCAGCAGGAGAGCGTACATGCACGAGCGACGGGCCACCGAGCGGTGCTCCTCCGCGCTCTTGCCTTCGAGGAGGCGCAGGAACACGGGGAGCGCCTCCAGGGGATTGATGATCGCCAGCAGGGTGCTGAACATCCCGATGAACAGGGTCAGCCCATGTCGCATGGTCCCCTCCGAGGTTTCAGTCTCGCTTGATGATGACGCCGGTGCGGTCGTCGTCCGCCGGCGTGGCGCCCGCGAAGTCCGCCAGCACCCGCCGGAGCGTGGCCATCAGCTCCGCGGCGGAGCCCGCGTGGTGACGGGTGAGGATATCCATCACGCGCTCGGTCCCGAACCGCTCGCCATTCGAGCTCTCCGCGTCGATCACGCCATCCGACAGGGCCATGAAGATATCGCCCGGTTCCATGCGGATGGGAGCTCGCAGCACGACCTCGAGGTCCTCGACACATCCGAAGGGGACGGTGTCTGTCTCGACCACCACACAGGCCTGGTCAAGAGCCCGGTAGTAGAGCAGCGGGCCCTGGCCGCAGCTGAATCCGGTGAGGGTCCGCTCCTTCGCGTCGAGCTCGCCGAGCCAGGCGCTGACGAAGCGGCCGTCCGTCAGGTCGGCGCAGAGCTGGGCGTTCAGGTGGCGGACCATCGTCGGGAGGTCTTCGCCGACCCGGATCGCCATCCGCAGCATGGCCCGCACCTGGGTGACGGACAGGGCCGGCCCGATGCCGTGCCCGCTGGCATCGGCCAGCAGCAGCACCGCGCGCTCGGCCTCGGTCGCCGACAGGCGCGGGCCGCCCTCGCCTGGCACTCGCCGGTAGCCGACGACGTCGTAGGTGTCACCGCCGGTCTCGTCGGCCGGCTCGCTCCAGGCCGCGATGCCGAACCCGGGCAGCGTCGGGATGCGCTCGGGCCACGTGTCCTGCTGGATCCGCCGGGCAACCTGGAGATCGCCCTCGAGCTTCAGGAGCGTCCGGAGCGACTGCCGCATGCGGCCGTGGGCGTCGGTGAGCTGGTGCACCTCCCGGATCGAGGACGCCACCGGGGGCCCCGGGTCGAGGTCGCCCCGGCTGATCCGATCGCTCTCTCGCACCAGCGCTTCGATGGGCCGGCCATAGCGGCGCGCGAGGCTCACCGCCCGGACCATGGCCAGGCCAAGCCCGACGAGCATCACGAGCACGATGCCCAGACGAAGATGGCCCAGGTTCCCCAGCAAGTCCGACTCCGGCACCATGACCTCGATCGTCAACCGGCGCGCGGGGCCCAGCGGGAAGGGGCTCGTGTCCGCCCACCAGTGGTCGTCACCGCTCCGCAGCCGCATCGGGCCCCGCTCGCCGGCCGGCCGCGCCAGGAGCGCGCGCGTGCTGTCGGCCACGACGCGCAGGTCCAGCTCATCCGGGCGCTTGAGCAGGGCGCCGAGCTGATCGGAGACGCTCCGGTATCGCGCGTCGCGGGGCAGGCCGATCACCCGCCGCTCGTCGGTCAGGACCATCACCGCGCCGTGCTCTCCCACCCGGAGGCCCGTGGTGAAGGCGGAGACGTCGGTCAGCAGCAGGTCCACGCCGACCACCCGCAGCAGGCCGTCGCGGCCCTGGAACGCCATCGCCGCCGTCATCCCGGGTGCCCGGGCCGTGTAGAAGATGTACGGCTCCGTCCAGTAGACCCGGTCCGCGACCTTGGCCTGCGTCGAGGCGGCGCGCTGCGCGCCCACCGCCCCCAGATACCAGGGGCGCTGACGAGGATCGTAGTCGCTCTCCTTCCACGTCGCCACCGGCTCGGGCCGCGTGTCCGTCCATTCGAGCCACGCCGCGCGGCGGCCCCACGCGTCGCGCCGCGTCTGGCGGCTGCTCCACGCCCCGTCGAGATGAAACACGATGTGCTCGCGGCCGCGCTCGTCGGCCACCATGACCGCGGAGAGCTGCGGATTGGCTTGCAGCAGCGGGACGAGCACGCGGTTCATGGCCGCCGCCTCGTCCCGCTCGAGCACCCCCGACTCGTCCCACGCGTGCACCAGCCCGAGATCCCGGATGACCGGCTCGAAGAAGTACCGCAGCTCGAGCTCGATCAGACGGATGGTCTCGCGCAGGATCGCGCCGGAGAGCCGCTCGACGGTCTGCTGCGACCCGATGAAGGTCAGGGCCATGATCGCGCCGCTCAACAGCACGATCACCAGCGCGAGATTCCCCAGCAGGCTCTGGTAGATGGACACGGACCGAGGGCGTCTACTCCACACGGGCTTCCCGGCCGCGATCGTGCCCATCGCGGCCGCCCTTGTCAACGACCAGGGCGACGTCAGCTCGGGAGCTTGACGTTCCGGAGGATGTCGCGGTACTCCGGCTCGGGGAAGGCGCGCATCGTGACGGTGCGCACGTTGCCGGAGGCGCCCAGAGAGAGCGAGAGCGCGGCCATGGTCGCGTCGTCCGGGAGATTCAGGATCGCGACCGTATCGTAGGGACCCATGGTCAGGTAGAACGCCTCGACGTTCCCGCCGAGCTCGCCGAGCCGCTTCTTCAGGCCGTCGAGGCGGCCGGCCGCGCGGTCGATGGCTCGGATGCCCTGCTCGGTGTAGTTAAACAGCACCATGTAGGTCGGCATCGCTCATACCATCACGTAGCCACCATTCACGTCGATGGTGGCTCCGGTGATGAACCCTCCGCCGTCCGAGGCGAGGAAGCGAACCACCGAGGACAGGTCGGAGGGCTCGGCGAACCGGCCGAGGGGCATGTCGGCCAGGAGCCGCGCGCGGGACTCCTCGCTCAGGATCTCGAAGTTGCGCTCGACGCGCGCCGGCCCCGGCGCCACCGTGTTCACCAGGATCTTGTAGGAGGCGTACTCCTTGGCCAGGTGCCGGGTGAGGCCGAGCACCCCGGCCTTGGCCGCGGTGTAGTGGCACCCGAGCGCCGGGCTCGACGTGCGCCCCGCGTTGGAGGAGAAGTTGATGATGCGCCCACCCCGGGCCTCCATCATCGGAGGCAGCACGTGCTTGCAGCAGAGGAACGTGCCCTTCAGGTTGGAGTCCACCACCATGTCCCAGTCCTCCTCGGTCATCTCGTGCGTCTTGCGTCCCAACGTGTAGCCGCCTGCCGCGTTCACGAGGACGTCGATGCGCTTGTATGCGCCGAGGACCTCGCGCACCATCGCGCGCACCGACGCCTCGTCGCGGACGTCGCACACCACGGGAATGGCCGCGCCGCCGACCGCGAGGATCTCCTTGACCACCCCCTGCGCCCGGTCGGGCACGAGGTCCACCACCGCGACGCGGGCCCCGTCGGCCGCGAAGTCGATGGCGACCTGGCGGGCGATGCCCCGTCCGGCTCCGGTGATCGCGACGCTCTTCCCTTCGAACGGACCAGTCTTCATGGTTGACACGATGTCGTCTCCAGGTGAGAGGGGAGGATGGCGACCGCGTCGATCTCCACCAGGAACGGATGGCCGTCGCCCTTGAGGGCCGGGGCGAGAGCGGCCACCTGCACGGTGGTGCGGGCCGGGAACTCGGACACGAAGAACTCGGCGTACACCTCGTTCATCGCGCCGTGGTGAGCGATGTCGGTCAGGTAGACCGTGGTCTTGATGACGTCGCGGAGCGTGCCGCCGGCGGCTTCCACGATGGCGCGCACGTTCTCGAGCACCTGCCGCGTCTGCGCGCGGACGTCGCCCGCGCCGACCACGTTGCCCCCGAGGTCGATGGGCAGCTGGCCGGCGACGTAGAGGGTCTGGCCGACCCGGACGCCGTTCGAGAAGGCGCGCCGGGGCGTGATGACCTTGGGGCTGGTGATGATGTGTCGGTCCACGCGCGGTTCCCCCGGGGCGCTCAAAAGCCGAAGAGCCGCGGCACGGCCAGCGGCATCGCCGGCCACATGGCGGTCAGCAGGGTCACGCCGAGCACCGCGGCCACGAAGACCCAGACCTCGCGGTTGGCCTCCTCCATCGGGCACTTCACGATGGAGGACACGACGTAGAGGCTCAGCGCCACCGGCGGCGTGAGCAGCGCGGTCTGCACGGTCATCACCACGATGAGGCCCAGGTGGTGCGGATCGATCTTGTAGGCGATCGCGGCGGGGGCCAGCACCGGGATCAGCATGATCATGATGGGGACGGCCTCGAGCGCGGTCCCGAGGGCGAACAGCACCAGGATCGTGACGATCAGGAACACGTAGGGCGACGTGGTCAGGTCCAGCGACCAGCGCGCCAGCGTCTGCGGCACCTGGTTGCGCACCAGGATCCAGGACACCACGTTCGACGTGCCGAGCAGCAGGTAGACGATCGCGCTCGTCTTGGCCCCGGTCATGAGGCTCGCCAGGAGGTCGCGCGGCCCCAGCGTGCGCAGGACGAACACGCCGACCAGGATCCCGTACAGCGCCCCCATCGCGCCCGCCTCGGTGGGCGTGAAGACCCCGCCCAGGATGCCGCCGATGATGATGACCGGCACCGCCAGGCCGAGCAGGGCTCCGCGCAGCGTGCGCAGGACGAGGCGCGGGGAGAACCGGGCGCCGCTGATCGGATACTGCCGGCGCCAGGAGATGATGCCGACCAGGAGCATCAGGCTCACGCCGACCAGCACGCCGGGGAGCACACCCATCAGGAAGAGCTTGCCCACCGAGATGCCGCCGCCGTAGACGTAGGCGAACACGAGCATGGCCACGCTCGGCGGAATGATCGGACCCATCACCGCGCCCCCCGCGATGACCGCCGAGGTGAATCCGCCCGGATAGCCCTGGCGCACCATGCTCGGCCCGACCATGGCGCCGATGGCCGCGCACTCGGCCAGCGCGACGCCGGTCACGCCGGCGAACAGCATGCTGGTGAGGACGACCACGTAGCCCAGGCCGCCCCGCAGGTGGCCGACCAGGCTGTTGGCAAACTCCATCAGCTTGGGGAGCACGCCGCACCGCTGCATCACGTCGCCCGCGATCACGAAGAAGGGGATGGCCAGGAGCGGGAACGAGTCCATGCCCGAGAACATCAAGGTGGGCAAGACCGCGATGGGGACCACGCCCGACAGGACGATGAAGGCGAGACCGCCCAGACCCAGGCAGAAGGCGATCGGCACGCCCAGGAACATGGTCAGCCCGAACACCGCGATCAGCACGCCGATCAGCACCGGTCAGATCTCCGCGGCCGGCGGGGTGGGGGGAGCCGGGTCGTCGAACCCGAGCAGCCGCGCCACGATGACGAGCGCCATGAGGGCCGACCCGACGGGGATGGCCAGATAGAACCAAAAAATCGGGATGTTGATGGTGGTCAGATACTGATCCAGTTGACCTGGCAGCGTCTGGAGGCCTGCCCAGGTGAGCGTGAGCAGGAACACCAGGGACAGGAGATCGGCGACGGCGCCGATCACCCGCCGGCCGCGGGGCCCGAACCAGCCTCCGAGCCCCGCGGCGGCGATGTGACCGCGCTCGCGCATCAGCAGGACCGCGCCAAGGAATGCGACCCAGACCATCAGGTACCGCGACAGCTCTTCGGTCACGACCAAGGTCTCCCCCACGGTGTACCGGAGGATGACCTCGGTCATGACCACGATCGAGACGACCGCCATGGCTGCCATGACGGCCACCTCGATCACGCGGACCAGGCTGCGCGGCATCGTGCTCTCGCTACTTGTTGATGCTGACGCCCATGTCGACGAGCTGCTTGCCCTTGGGACCGAGGTCCGGGATCGCCTCGGTGTAGATCCGCTGGGCCACCTTCCGGAACTCCGCGAGGGTCGGCTCCGCCACCGAGTTGACCTGCATGCCGGTGGCGGCCAGCTTCTTGAGGATCTCCTCGTTGTCGCGCTGGCTCTCCGCCCGCTCCCACGTCGCGGTCTGCTTGGCGGCGCTCATGATGGCGGCCTGCACGTCCGCCGGCAGCTTGCCCCAGCTCGCCGCGCTCATCAGGACGTTGCCCGCCTCGTTCACGTGCTGGGTCAGCGAGTAGTACTTCTGCACCTCCGGCAGCTTCTCGAAGAACACGATGCCGGGCGGGTTCTCCTGTCCGTCCACGACCCCCTGCTGGAGCGCGGGGTACACCTCGGCCCAGTCCATCGGCACCGGCGAGACGCCGAGCGCGCGGAAGAAGGCGATGTGGACCTTGGTCGGCAGCGTGCGGAGCTTGAGGCCCTTGAGGTCTTCCGGCGTCTTGATCGGCCGCTTGTTGTTCGAGACATTGCGGAAGCCGTTATCCCACCAGCCCACGACCTTGAAGCCCTTCTCGAGGAGCAGGGGCTCGATGACCTGGCCCATCTGCCCGTCGAGGGCACCGAACATCGTATCGGTGTCCTTCCACAGGTACGGCAGCACCAGAGTGCCCATCTCGGGCACGAACCGGGACAGGTGGGCGACCCCGCACAGGACGAAGTCCACCGTGCCGAGCCGGACCATCTCGAGGCTCTCCCGCGTGGCGCCCAGCGAGTTGGAGTGGTAGATCTGCACCTCGACCTGGCCGCGGGTGCCCTCGGCCACGAGCTGCTTGAACTTCTCGGCCCCGCGGCCCCACGCGTGCTCCTTCGAGTTGGGTGAGGAGAACCGCAGCACGTACTTGGGCTGCTGCGCGAGCGCGTCGCCCGCGAGCGCCACGACGACGAGGAGAGCCACGAACATCCAGGTGCGTCGCATCATCTGCCTCCAGTGGTGGGAATTCGGGGTGATGTCACCAGGGCGCGGCCGGCGGCGGCCAGGCAACGTGCCGGATCGCGGCGCGCGGGTCACAGGGCCTCCGGGCCGCTCAGATGCTGCTCGAGCGCCATCGTGAACCGCTCGCTCGCGATCAGGATCAGCGAGTAGTGCAGCGGCGCGCCCTCGGGGCCCAGGAGGGCCCGGCGCACGTCGAGGAGCGGGTACCCGAGGCCCACGTCGAGCGTCTGGGCCGCCCAGCTATCGGCCAGACAGGCCCGGATCTCGTCGCGCATCCCGGTGGCCTGGATCCCGGACGTGGTGAGCAGGATCTCCTGGAGCAGGCGGCGCTGGAGATCCCGCCGCCGCACGCGCGCGCCGACCTCGAGCGGCATGAACACGCGAACGTGGGCGATGGGGCCGTCGACGCCCACCAGCCGCCGCTCGTTATAGACCACGACGCTGTCCGCGGGGAGCCCGAGGGTCGCGCAGATCTCCTCGCTGCCCCGGCGCCGGTCGTGCGCGAGGATCTCGACGCGCCGGACGTGCCGCATCGAGAACAGGCTCTCGAACGAGCCGGACGGCGGCGCGGCAGCCCGCCCGCGGCCGGACAGCACGAACGTCCCGCCTCGCCGGCCGCGCGCCCGGCGCACCGACCCCTCGCGCCGCATGCTGTCCAGCGCCTGGCGCACGGTGACCCGGCTGACGCCGTAGAGCTCGGCCAGGCGGCGCTCGCTGGGCAACCGGCTCCCCGGTGGATGCGCGAGGGATTCGATGCCGCGGTTGAGGAGGGTCTTCAGGCGGAAGTAGAGCGGCGTGGGGTCTCCGCTATCGGTCTGAAGCCGCGCCGGCGCCGAGAGGAGCATCCTGAATGGCTTATGCTTATAACCATTAGCCCAAACCCTGTCAAGGTGCGCTTGCTGCAGGACCTCTCCGACTGTGTTCTAATCGCGGTACCAGCCCGACCGTCCCCTGCTGCGACACCCATGAATCGACCCTCGTTGGAGGTCTCGGTGGTGATGCCGTGCTTGAACGAGGCGGATACCCTGGAAACGTGTATTCGCAAGGCGCAGCACGCCATGCGGGAGCATGGAATCGCCGGTGAAGTCATCGTGGCCGACAACGGCAGCAGTGACGGCTCCCAGGCGATCGCGGTTCGCTCGGGAGCGCGGCTCGTGAACGTCCCCCAGCCGAGGCTACGGCAATGCGCTCATGGGCGGTATCGACGCCGCCTCCGGCCGCTTCGTGATCATGGGCGACGCCGACGACAGCTACGATTTCCTCGAGATCCCGCGATATCGTCGCCAAGCTCCGGGAGGGATTCGATCTCGTCCAGGGCTGCCGACTGCCCGGCGGGCGGCGGTCGGATCCTGCCCGGGGCCATGCCGTTCCTTCACCGGTGGCTAGGAAATCCCCATGTTCTCGCTGCTCGTCCGTCGCTGGTTCCGGGCGCGCCGATTCACGACGTCTACTGCGGGCATCCGCGGCTTCACCAAGGACCTCTATGATCGGCTCGATCTGCGTTGCACCGGGATGGAGTTTGCCACGGAGATGATCATCAAGGCGAGCCTCTTCGGCAGGAAAGATCGCCGAAGTGCCCATCACGCTCCACCCCGATGGACGGAAGGTCGCACCCGCCGCATCTCAAGACGTTCCGCGACGGCTGGCGAACTCTTCGATTCTTCCTCATGTACTCGCCCGCGCTGGCTCTTTCTCATCCCGGGGCTGGCGCTCGATGCTCCTCGGCCTTCGTCGGATATGCGCGTCGCCATGCCGGGGCTGACGAGCTGGTACGGCGTGGACCTTCGATGCCCACACCCTCCTGATCTCGAGCTTGGCGCATCCTTTCCGGCTATCAAACGATTCTCTTCGCGATCTTCACGAAAACCTTCGCCGTGAGCGAAGGCCTGCATGCCCGAGGATCGCTCGCTACACGCGCTTCTACCGAGGTCATGAACCTCGGAGCGCGGTCTCATCCTCGCCGGTCTCACGCTCTTGTCGGCGTGTCACTCCTGCTCGTCGGTGCGGTCAACCAGTGGCGGTGAGCCGGATTCGGCCTGGGACGGGCCGGATGCGGGATATTTGTCTTCGTCGCCTCGTGAAACATCGGCGCCTCGGGCGCGCTAAGCTTGGGCTCGATGACCGAGCCCAACATCGCGTTCGTGGCGAATCTCCTGGCCGATCCCTCCCGCGCCGCCATGTGCCTGTCGCTGGCCGGTGGCGAGGCGCGGCCGGCGGGTGAGCTGGCCGCCCGGGCCGGAATCTCCGCCCAGACCGCGAGCAACCACCTGGCCAAGCTCATCGCGGGCCGCCTCCTGCGGGTCGAGCGACAGGGGCGCTGGCGCTACTACCGGCTGGCCGGCGCCGATGTGGGTCACGCCGTCGAGGCGCTCTCCGTCGTCGCCCCCGTGCCGGCGCAGCCGCCCACCGGCAACGGGATGGCCGACTCGGCGCGGCGGCTCAAGAGCGCGCGCACCTGCTACGGGCATCTGGCCGGTCGGCTGGGGGTCGCCCTGGCCGACGCGCTGATCGCCCAGCGCTGGATCGAGGACGACGGCCACCGGTACCGGGTCACCCCGACGGGGACCCGCTCGCTCCACGGGCTGGGCATCGTGGTGCGGCCGCGACGCGGCGAGGCATCCGCGCGCCGGTGCATCGACTGGACCGAGCGCCGACCGCACGTGGCCGGTCCGGTCGGCCTGGCGCTGGCCAAGCTGGTCCTCGACCGCGGCTGGGTGCGCCGCGTGCGGGAGACGCGGTCCGTGGTCGTCACCCCGCTCGGGCGGGCGCAGCTGGCGAAGGTCTTCAACCTGCGATGGGAGGAGCGACCATGATCACGCTGAGCATCCGCTACACGATCGACGCCCGGAAGCGGTCGGACTTCGAGCAGTACGCGCGCGCCCTGGGCGGGATCGTCCCGCGCTGCGGCGGCGACCTCGTGGGCTACTGGCTGCCGACCAGATTCGCGGGCCCGACCAACCAGGCGCTGGCCCTGATCGACTTCCCGAGCCTCGCGGCGTACGAGCAGTACCGCGAGCGGCTCGCGAAGGACGACGACAATCTCGACGCCATCCGCCGCGCCGAGGAGGCGGGCTGCATCCTCGTCGAGGACCGCGCCTTCCTCGAGCGCGTCTAGCGACGCGGCTTACAGCCCCGCCATCGCGGGGATGACGCTCTTGCCCATCAGCTCGATGGACCGCATGGTCGTCGGGTGGTCCATGCGCGACTCCTGGGCTTCCAGGAGCAGGTGGCCGATTCCCAGCTCCTTCTGCACGTGGGCGAAGCGGTCCGCCACCTCGTCGGGCGTGCCGGCCACGATGTAGTAGTTCTCGACCAGCTCCTCGTAGGTCATCTTCGACAGCGAGACCGAGCGCGCCTTGAGCGCGAACTGGCTGGCCGCCCGCGAGCGCATGCCGACCGGGAGAGAAGTACTCGATCGGGCCGCGCAGCGTCGGCCCCATCCGCCACACGAAGTGGCGGCCGGCCTCGAGCGCCTTGGCCTTCGTGTCCGCGGTCACCGCGCAGATGAGAAAGCCGAGCTTGTCCGGAGTGACGGTGCGGCCGGCCTCCGCCGCCCCCTGCCGGTAGAAGTCGAAGAGCTCGCGCGCCACCTCGAACGAGACCAGGAACGGCACGTAGGTATAGCCCATGCGGCCGGCCCACACCGCGGTCTCCGGGCTCGCGGTGCCCGGCACCCAGATCGGCGGGTAGGGCTTCTGCAGCGGCAGGCACCACGGGTTCACGTGGCGGAAGTGATAGTGCCGGCCCTCCCAGCGGAACGGCCCGGGCGTGGTCCAGCACTTGATGATCAGATCGTGGCACTCCTCGAAGCGCTCGCGGTTGTGCACCGGGTTCGTGTTCGCCCACCAGCTCTCGACGCCCACCCCGCGCACGAACCCGCTCAGCACGCGGCCGCCGGAGATGAGGTCGGCCATCGCGACCTGCTCCGCCATCTGGACCGGGTTCTCCTGGATCGGAAGGATGTTGCCGAGGATCAGGATCTTCGCCCGCCGGGTGGTGCGGGCGAGGATCCCGGCCGTCATGTTGGCCGAGACGTTGACGCAGGAGGGCGTCGAGTGGTGCTCGTTGATCATCAGGCCGTCGAAGCCGGCCTGATCGGCGAAGTCGTACTCGTCGAGATAGCGCCGGTAGTTGCGCTGGGCGACCTCCGGCGAGAAGAAGGTGTTGGGGAAGGCCAGGCGCAGCGACGGGTACTTGTCGCCCTCGGCGTCCGGATACTCGTGGTGCGGCATCTCGCTGAAGTAGTAGAGCTTCACGTCAGGCCCTCCCCAGGAAGTCCAGCACGAGGTCCGCGAACACGTCCGGCTGCTCGATCGGGGGCAGGTGACCGCAGCGCTCGAGCACGCGCAGCGTCGCGTTGGGCAGCAGCCGGCGGTACTGCTCGCCGCAGATCACCGGCACGATCTGATCCTGGCGGCCCCAGACGACGAGCGTCGGGTTCGGCACGCGCGGCAGGAAGTGGGGCAGCCGCGGGTTGAACATGTAGGGCTTCCAGGTGAGGCGCGCCGCCATCTCCCGGTTGCGCAGCGCGATCTCGATCTCGGCCGGCCCCGGCTTGCCGCCGAAGAGCTCGGCCCACTCGGGCACGGTGGCCGGATCGTGCACGTTGAACTTGAGCAGCTCCTCGGGCGGGTAGAAGAAGATGTCGCGGATCTCGCCCTCGTCGGGCTTGAGTCCGGTCGGGCTCACCAGGACCAGGCGGTCGATCACATCGGGGCGCATGGTGGCCAGCTCGGCCGCGGTCCATCCGCCGATCGAGTGGCCGAGCAGGTGCACCTTCGAGAGCCCCATCGCGTCGAGGAACCAGAGGTAGAAGCGGGCGAGATCGTCGATCGACTCCATCCAGTCGGCCGCGTCGGAGCGGCCGAACCCGGGATGCGTGGGCGCGTAGACCGTGTAGCGTCGTCCCACCGCCTCCATCCAGCGCCGCCACCCCCGGTTGCCGCCGGCGCCGTGCAGCACGACCAGGGGATCGCCCTGGCCTCCGATCACAACCTGCACCTTCGTTTCTCCTACCGTGATCACGTCCTCGCGAGACGGCACAGGGGCGGCTCCTCTCCGGAGATGGGCTCAGGGTAGAGACCATAGCAGCCGCCGGCCTTGACCGGGAAGGGGTCTGCGGCCAGTATCTTGCCCGATGGCCACGCCGGCGCCCCTGGCCGAGAACCCGGAAGTCCGGTCCGCGATCGATCTGCTGGAAGCGTGGATCGAGGGCCAGCGGGTCGCGCGCCAGCTCCCCGGCGTGTCGATGGGGCTCGTGCACGACCAGACGCTGATCTGGTCGGGCGGCTTCGGCTGGGCGGACGTCGAACGGCGCGAGCCGGCGACCGCCGACACCCTCTACCGCATCGGGTCCATCACGAAGCTCTTCACCGCGACCGCCCTCCTCATCCTCCGCGACGAGGGCAAGCTCCACCTGGACGACCCGCTGACCGCCCACCTGCCGTGGTTCCAGATGAAGGCGGGCGCGGACGCGGGCACGATCACGATCCGCCACCTGCTCACGCACACCTCCGGGCTCCCTCGCGAGGGCGCGTTCCCCTACTTCACCGACAGCCGGTTCCCGAGCCTCGACGAGATCCGGGCGCGACTGCCGTTGCAGGAGCGCCCACTGCCGGTCGAGGCGCGGTGGAAGTACTCCAATCTGGGCGCCACCCTCGCGGGCGAGGTGGTCGGCGCGGCGGCGGGGGAGCCCTACGCGGACTTCGTGCGTCGCCGCGTCCTGGCCCCGCTCGGCATGACCGCGACGCTGGTGGCCACGCCGGAGCCCGGTCACCCGCGCCTGGCCACCGGCTACGCCCGGCGGCTGCTCGGCTCCGCTCCGACGCCGTTCAACGATCTCCGCGGACTCACCGCCGCGGGCAACATGACGACCAGCGTGGCCGACCTGGCGCGCTTCGCGATGCTCCAGCTCCGCGGCGGGCCGGCCGGCGGCGCCCAGATCCTGGCCGGCCGGACGCTCGCCGAGATGCACCGGGTCCACTGGCTCGAGCCGGACTGGCAGGCCGGCTGGGGGCTCGGCTTCCGCCTCCTGCGCGTCCGCGGCAAGACCCTCGTCGGCCACGGGGGCGCGCTGCGGGGATTCCGGAGCAATCTCCAGATCTGTCCCGCCGACAAGATCGCGGTCATCGCCTTCGTGAACTCGGATGATGCCGACTCCTGGCTTCTCGCGGACAAGGCGCTGGAGCTGCTGGGGAGCGCCATCGCGGGGGCGACGAAGCCGGCTCCGGCCACCGCCGACCCCGCCTGGCAGCGCTACGTGGGCCGCTACCGGAACGCCTGGCGCGACGTCCAGATCATCATCCACGGGGGCAAGCTGGTCGCGATCGCGCCGGACGCTCCCGACCCGCTGCTCGCGCCGTCCACGCTCATCCCGATCGCTCAGCACACCTTCCGGGTCGAGACCACCGACGGCTACGGCGTCCCCGGGGAGCTGGTGGTGTTCGAGCTCGACGCGGACGGCCGCGTGAAGCGCGCCCGGTTCGGCGAGAACCCCTCGGAGCGGATCGAGACCTGGGAGGGTGGGTGATGGTATCTTCGAGTACGCGAAGGATCTTCCCGGGAGGCGACGCATGAGCGGAGTCAACGGAGCGACCGAATTCAAGGACGTGGTGGGCACCCTCGACGAGCTGCGCGCCCTGATGGGCGAGCCCTCCGAGATCGCGCTGCGCAAGGACATCGGCCGGATCGACGAGCACTGCCGGGCCTTCATCGCGCGAGCGCCCTTCCTGCTCGTGGCGACCGCCGACCGCGCGGGTCGCTGCGACGTGAGCCCCAAGGGCGACGCGCCCGGCTTCGTCCTGGTCGTGGACGACCAGACCCTGCTGATCCCGGACCGCCCGGGCAACAAGCGCTTCGACGGCATGCGGAACCTGCTCGAGAACCCGCGCATCGGGCTCATCTTCCTGGTGCCGGGTAGCGAGGAGACGCTGCGGATCAACGGTCGCGCCCGGATCGTGCGCGATCCCGAGTGGCTGGCGCGCCTGGCCGCGCAGGGCAAGACCCCGCAGCTCGCCATCGCGGTGGACGTGGAGGAGTCCTTCCTCCATTGCGCGAAGTGCGTGAAGCGCTCCGGCCTCTGGGAGCCCGCGCGCTGGCCGGACCGCGACGGGCTGGCCTCCCCGGCCCAGATGTTCCGCGACCACGCCAAGCTCAACACCATGACGGTCGAGGAGCTCGATCAGCGCCTGCAGGACGGCTACCGCAAGAATCTCTACTGAGGCAGGAGGCCACGATGCCGATCGAGGTGCGCCCCATCACCGGCTCCCTGGGAGCCGAGATCCACGGCGTGGACCTGGGCGCCGTTCTCGACGACGCGAGCGTCGCCACCATCCGGCGCGCGCTTCTCGATCACTGCGTCGTGTTCTTCCGCGACCAGCGATTCGACGCCACCCAGCACAAGGCCCTCGCGCGCCGGTTCGGCGACATCTTCGTGCACCCGAACTACGCCACCGTCGTTCCCGACCCGGAGATCATCGAGATCCGCCGGGAGCCGGGCGACGCGCGCATCGTCGGAGAGGAGTGGCACACCGACACCACCATGATGGCGGAGCCCCCGATGGGCGCCATCCTCTACGCCATCGAGGTGCCCCCGTACGGCGGCGACACGCTCTTCGCCAGCCAGTACCTCGCCTACGAGTCGCTGTCCGACGGCATGAAGCGCCTGCTGGAGGGCCTGCGGGCCGTCCACAGCGACCGCAAGGTGGCCGGGCCCCAGGCGGGGATGAACGCCTACCGGGCGACGAAGGTGCGCGAGGAGGGCTGGGAGGAGACGGTGAGCACCCACCCGGTGGTGCGCACGCATCCGGAGACGGGGCGCAAGCTGCTCTTCGTCAACCACTCGTACACGATCCGCTTCGAGGGCATGACCGACGCCGAGAGCGCGCCGCTGCTGGGCTTCCTGCTCGAGCACGGCCACCGGCCCGAGTTCACCTGCCGCTTCCGGTGGGCCACCGGCTCGGTCGCGTTCTGGGACAACCGCTGCGTCAAGCATCTGGCCGTGCACGACGCGGGGCGCTTCCGCCGGGTCATGCGCCGCGTCCAGATCGCGGGCGACAAGCCGGTCTAGAACCGCAGGGCCCGCCGGACCTCGCCCAGTGTCCGCTGGGCCACCCCGCGTCCCGTCTCGGTGCCCTCGCGAAGAACTTCCGCGACCCGCCCGGGATCTCGCGCGAGCTCGCGCCGGCGCTCCCGGATCGGGGTGAGGAACGCGTCGAGAACATCGATCAGGCGCCGCTTCACCGCCACGTCACCCAGTCCACCGGCCCGGTAGCGCGCCTCGAGGTCGTCGACGGCCGCGGGGTCGGGATCGAACGCCTCCAGGTAGCTGAACACCGGGTTGCCCTCCACCGTACCCGGGAGCTCGGCGCGAATGTGTTGTGGATCCGTGTACATCCCCATGATCTTCTTCGAAACCACATCAGGCGGGTCCGCGAGGAAGACCGCATTGCCGAGCGATTTCCCCATCTTGCCCTGGCCGTCGGTCCCGGGCAGGCGGGCGTGCTCCGGCACGAGAGCGGTGGGCTCGACGAGCGTGGGCCCGTACAGCCGGTTGAACCGGCGGACGATCTCGACGGTCTGCTCGAGCATGGGCAGCTGGTCCTCTCCCACCGGGACCACGTCGGCTTTGAAGGCCGTGATGTCCGCCGCCTGGCTGACCGGGTACACGAAGAAGCCGGCGGGCACGTCCGCGCCGAAGCCCTTCTGCTGCATCTCCTCCTTGACAGTGGGATTGCGACCCAGCCGGGCGATGGTGACGAGGTTCAGGTAGTAGACGGTGAGCTCGGCCAGCTCCGGGACCCCGGACTGGACGACGATGGTGGCGGCCGCCGGATCGATCCCGACCGCGAGATAGTCGAGAGCCACCTCGAGCACGTTCCGTCGCACCAGCTCGGGCTCCTCGGCGTGGTCGGTCAGCGCCTGTACGTCGGCGATCAGCACGTACGTCGCGTACGCTCGCTGGAGCTCGACCCGATTCTTGAGCGAGCCGACGTAGTGACCGAGGTGCAGGGGGCCGGTGGGCCGGTCGCCCGTGAGGATGGTCTTCATCGTGCGCCTCCTCTGCATTGAAAAAGAAAGGACCGCGGCCTCATCGGCGAGGCGGCGGTCCCGGAAAGCAAGACGAGCCGCCCCGTGAGGCGGCCCGTTCGGTTAGTCCAGAAACTTCACCCGAGGCCGCCTAGTCCGGCGGCCACCACCACTGCTGATCCGACCCATGGCGAGACACGAGCCGATCGTGGCACGCCGCTCTCCGGCCCGTCAAGCGGCCCCCTTCCATCTTGACCTGCTTCCCGGGCCGCGAGACCATTCCGCCGTGCTGATCGTCGACGCCCAGGTGCATATCTGGGGCAGTGGCACGCCGCTGCCGCCCCATCGTCCGACCTCGGTCTTCTCCAAGGATGAGCTCCTCGCGGAGATGGATGCCGCGGGCGTCTCCGCGGCGGTGATCCACCCGCCGGGATGGGACCCGGGCTCGGACCGCCTCGCGCTCGAGGCGGCCCGCCAGCACCCCGACCGGCTCGCGGTCCTCGGCAAGTTCCCGCTCGACCGGCCGGAGAGCCGCGCCCTCATCGACGGCTGGATGCGCCAGCCGGGCATGCTCGGGCTGCGCTTCGTGTTCCTGCAGCCGCACCAGAAGAGCTGGCCGACCGACGGCACCCTGGACTGGCTGTGGCCGGCCGCCGAGCGCGCCCGCGTGCCGCTGGCCCTGCTCGCGGCGGATTTCCTGCCGCTCGTCGGGCAGGTGGCCGAGCGCCATCCGGGCCTCAAGCTGATCGTGGACCATCTCGGCCGCCCGCATCGCACCAAGGACGACGCGGCGTGGGCCAACCTGTCGGAGCTGCTCGCGCTCGCGAAGCATCCCAACGTCGCGGTCAAGGCGACGGGCGCGCCGAGCTACTCGAGCGAGCCCTATCCCTTCCGGAACCTCCATCCACACCTTCGCCGGCTCCATGAGGCCTTCGGGCCCGATCGGCTGTTCTGGGGGACGGACATCACGCGCATGCCCTGCACCTGGCGTCAGTGCGTGACCCTGTTCACCGAGGAGCTCCCGTGGCTCACCACGCGCGACAAGGAGCTGATCATGGGCCGCGCGCTCTGCGCGTGGCTCGGCTGGAAACTTCCCGGGTGAGGCGGCCGTGAGGATCGTCGTCGCCGCCCGCACCGGGGCGCACGAGTTCGAGTGCGAGCCCGGCGAGAAGATCCTCCTCGCGGGGCTCCGGAGCGGCATCGAGCTCCCGTACGAGTGCGGCACCGGCACCTGCGGGACCTGCAAGGCCCGGCTGGTGAGCGGCCGGGTGGAGAGCGAGTGGCCGGACGCCCCGGGCATCCGGTATCTCAAGGACCCGGCCGACCTGCTCATGTGCCAGTGTCTGGCGCGCGAGGACTGCGGGCTCGAGGTCGGCGTCCTCAGGGCGCGCGAGCCGGACGCACCGCTCCCCGGCGCGCAGGGCGCCCACGTGCGCGGCTGGCGCCGCCTGACCCACGACGTGGCCGCGTTCGACGTGGAGCTCGACCGGCCGCTCGACTTCGACGCGGGCCAGTTCGCGCTCCTCACCGTGCCCGGCATCACGGGGGCCCGCGCCTACTCGATGGTCAACTTCGAGCGGCCGGCCCGGCGCCTGTCGTTCGTGGCCAAGCAGAAGCCGGGCGGGGCGGTGAGCGAGTGGCTCTTCGGCGCCGCGGTCGAGGGCACGCGCCTGGGCCTCTTCGCGCCCCTCGGGCACGCGACCTTCCCGCCCGGGCTCGCGAAGCACGTGCTGTGCATCGCGGGCGGCAGCGGGATCGCCGGCATGATGTCGATCCTGGAGCGCGCGGGCGCGGTGGGGCACTTCGCCCGGTGGGACGGCCACGTGTACTTCGGCGTCCGCTCCGAGCGCGACGCCTTCTTCCTGGACGAGCTGCAGGCGCTGCGGACGCGATTCGGGTCCCGGCTCGCGGTCACGATCGCGCTCTCGGACGAGGACGTGCCCACGTCGCTGCCCGCGGCCTATCCCGGCCTCGCGTTCGCGCGTGGCCTGGTCCACGCGGTGGCGGGGGAGCGCATGCGGGGCCGGTTCGCCGACGTCCGGGCCTACGTGGCGGGCCCGCCGCCGATGGTGGACGCGAGCTTGCGTTTGCTGCTGCGCGAGGCGAGACTATCGCCCGCCGACATCCGGTACGACAAGTTCAGCTAGCCCGAAAGGAGCCGCGATGGGCCAGTACGAGCAGCACGTCTTCGTGTGCACGAGCGGCGAGACCTGCCCGGAGCAGGGCGACACCGAGAAGTTCGTGAAGATCCTACGGGAGCGGGCGAAGCAGGTGGGGCGGCCGAGCGACGTACGCATCAACAAGGCCGGCTGCTTCTCGCAGTGCGGGCGCGGCCCGATGATCGTCTTCTACCCCGACGACGTCTGGTACGCGGGGGTTCAGGAGGCGGATCTCGAAGAGATCTTCACCTCCCATATCGTCGGAGGCCGGCCGGTGGAGCGGCTACGCTACACCCCCGGGAAGCCGGGGGCCAACAAGGTGAGCGAGGCCGAGCTGGCCGAGATCAAGCGCGCCTACCTGGCCCGCACCCAGGCGCCTGCCCCGGATGGTCCGGCCCCCGCGTGGAAGCGCGTGGGGCCCGCCGCCGAGGTTCCTGCCAACGGGATGAAGGAGTTCTCGGTCGCGGGCGTGAACGTGCTCATCGTCCACACCGGCGCCGAGTACGTGGCCTTCCAGGCGCTGTGCCCGCACGAGACCATCCCGCTGGAGCAGGGGATCCACGACGGCTCGGTCCTGACCTGCCTCGAGCACATGTGGCAGTTCGACATCCACACCGGCGCCCCCCTGGGCGACGCGCTGGAGGGCCTGCGCCGCTACCGCCTCAAGGACGATGGCGGCGAGCTGTACGTCGCGCTGGAGGCCTGAGTCACGGCGAAGGAGGGCGTCCGACCGGCCGCGGACCGCAGGACAGGCGACCGGGAGCCGCGTAGTATGGAGGTGGAGATGCGTGACCTGCTGACGACCGCGCTCGGTATCCTCCTCGGCACGCTGGCGTTGACGTCCTGCTCCGGCGTTCCCGTGCCGCAGGCCTACGCCCAGGACGACCTCGCGGCCCGGTGCGCCCGCACCGGCGGCTGGTGGAAGGACTCGCGGTCGTACTCGCTGGTCAGCGGCCACTGCGAGTACAAGGACTGATCATTCGGACCCGGACCCGCGCGGCGCTCACCATCCTCGGCGGCATGCTCGCGGTCGCCCCGGCCGCGGGCCCCGCCGTGGCCCAAGATCAGTGGATCTTGTGGGAGCGGCCGCTCGATATCAACACCTCCGCGGCCGGCGAGTGGCGGCGCACCCAGACGTTCGACGCTCAGCGCTGGTGCAAGGGGGCGATGACCACGGCCATCAACCAGAACCAGAGCGCCGGACAGAAGGGTGGCCGGCCCGACCCGAACGCGAAGATCCTGGAGTATCAGTGCCAGCCCGAGGGTCAGCGCCCCCGGGAATGATGTCCCCGGTCACGCGGGCCAGCACCTCGACGTAGCTCGCCGCCCGCTCCATCCGCCCGCCCAGGCCCCTGGCCATCAGCAGGGCCCGCACCTCGCGGAGCTTCCAGCACGGCACGAACACGAGCAGGTGATGCTCGAGATGGTAGTTCACCCCGTAGGGAGCGATGAAGGCGCGCGCCAGCGGCCCCGCGCCGATCGTGCGCGTGTTCCGGAGCGGGTCCGCGGCGTCGCGCACCAGCCCGTGCTCGGCGAGGTCTCGAATCCGGGTGACGAGCTGGAACCAGGTGGCCCACGGCAGCACCCACACGAGCAGGTAAAGCGTGGGGCCGCCGAGCGCCGTGAGCACCGCCCATAGCACCGCGTTGACGGCAAGGGGCGCCCGGGCCCGGCGCCACGCTTCCGCGAGGCCGTCGCGCCATGGGCGCCGGCTCGCGATCCGCGTGAGCGCGGTCCATCCGCAGAGGTCGCCCAGGAGCGCCCGGGTCAGCCGGCCGCGCGAGACGGGCAGCGGCGCCGAGAGTTCCAGATCCGGATCCTCGCGGGTCTGCGTGTGCCGGTGGTGCAGGTGATGCCGTCGGCGATAGGCCCTGAGATCCACGCCGAGCGGCGCGGCGCAGAGCCAGGTCCCGACCCACGTGTTGAGGCGCCCCTCGCGGAACAGCAGCCAGTGGGCCGTCTCGTGCATGAGCACCATGAGCCCGAGCTGGCGGGCGCCGATGACCGGCACCACCAGCGCCAGGGTGAGCCCCGACGGCCAGAGCAGGTAGAGCGCGATCGCGCCGGCGATGACGGCCCACGCGTGCAGGACCAGGGCAGCGCCCCGCCACGTGGACGTACGACGGAAGTGCCCCAGCGCCTCGAGCGTCAGCAGGTCACCGGCGGTGACCGGGCCGTCGGGGGGCAGGGACATGCGCGGATGATATCACCCGCTTGACGGCGGGGCCCGGCGCGGGCAGAGTCTCGCCCATGACAACCACCTCGACCGCCCCGGGCCCCAGCATCGACCTGATGATGGAGATCAACGCCGCCTTCAACAGCCGCGACGTGGACCGCATCCTGAGCTTCTTCGCGGACGACGCGACCTTCCTGATGGCCCGCGGCCCCGAGCCGTGCGGCCGGCGCGTGCACGGCAAGGCCGCGATCGGGAAGGTGCTCGCGGACCGCTTCAAGGTCATCAGCGGCATGCGCTGGGACCACGTGGATCACTTCGTCACCGGCAATCGCGCGGTCTCGGTGTGGATGGTGACCGGCAAGGGCGCGGACGGCGAGCTGCTCAACTACCAGGGCTGCGACATCTACGAGTTCCGCGGCGACAAGATCCTCAACAAGGACACGTACTGGAAGCGGGTCGAGCAGGACGGCCGGCTCTAACCCGTACCCGACGCGGTGGCGCACTGTCCGCCCGCCCTGCTCGACGACGTCGTCGACCTGCTGGACGAGGTGCGCACCTGGGCCGGGGTGGTCGAGAAGAGACCCGGCGTGTTCTATGCGCACCGGGAGCCGTTCCTCCATTTCCACCTGGCCGCGGATGGCCGCCGGCGCGCGGATATCAAGGGGCGCGCCGGCTGGCTCGCGCTCGCGCTGCCGCGGCCGAGCTCCGCGCGCCGCCGCCAGGCGTTGCGACGGGAGCTTAGGCGATGCTACGCGGAACGGGGCGCCTCGAAGTCCTCGGGGCGAAGCGGACGGAAGATCAAGTCGAAAGCCAGCCACATTAGCTTCGAGTAGGGGTAGAAGAGGATCGGGGCCACGATCAGCCCCGCGATGCCGCCGTAGTAGAGCGCGTTCCACGGCGGGTTGGGCCAGGTCCAGAGCAGGACGACGACAAGGCCCAGCGCGAGAAGTCCCTCCGCGAAGGCCATGTTGAAGACGATCGCACCCAGAAAGTAGTCGGGCTCGCCCCGGTCGAGGCGGAGCCCGCAGCGCGGGCAGGCCGGCACGGTGTGGATCCACCGCGTGATGACCGGGCCCCCGCTGCAGTTGGGGCAGCGCCGCGCGAGGGCCCGAGCGAACCGGAGGACCGCCCGCTTCATGTCAACGGTAGCGCGGATGCCACTCCTGGCCCGTCCAGGAGGTCCAGCGCGCGGGCTCCAGGCGCACCAGCACACGGGGACGGCCCAGGGTCTTCTCCGCGTAGCGGGGCCCGTCCGGGCCCAGGTAGCGCCGCGAGAGACGATGAGTCAGCTCGAGCAGGGTCGGGCTCGCGGTGGGGGCGATGGGCCCCTCGAGGATGCGCGCGGTCGCCTGCACCTGCACCCGGGTGTGGTGGGCGTGCTGGTCGTCGGCCACGTGGAAGGCCACCCGCGGGTTCGTGCGGATATGAGCGATCCACAGCGCCCGCTCGCGGCCGACCACCAGGAAGCTGCGGGTGGCGCGCTCGAACTCGTACCAGACCGGCGCCACGTAGGGCCAGCCCTCGGGGGTGACGGTGGCGATGCGGCCGTTCCACGGCTCGTCGAGGAACGCGGCCAGCTCGGCGTCGGTCAGGGTCCCGATCTTGTCACTCGGCTCGTAGGTCATGCTCACCTCATCTCGGCTCGGGGATCGAGGGCGTCTCGCAATCCGTCGCCCAGCACGTTCAACGACAGCACCGTCAGCATGATCGCCGCGCCCGGGAAGAGCGACACCCACGGGGCCAGCATCAGGAACTCCTTGCCCTCGTTCAGGATCGCGCCCCACGAGGGGGTCGGCGGCTGCACGCCCACGCCCAGGTACGATAGCGCCGACTCGATCAGGATGCCGTAGGAGAGGCACACCGCGGTCTGGATCACGATGGGCGAGACGATGTTCGGCAGCACGTGACGGAACAGGATGCCGAGACGCCCCCGGCCCAGGGCCAGGGCGGCCTCCACGTAAGCCTGGGCCGACTCGGCCAGCACGCTGCCGCGGACCACGCGGAAGAAGAGCGGCGCGTAGACGACCGCGATCGCGATGACCGCGGTGCCGGGCCCGGCGCCGAGCACGGCCGCGATGCCGATGGCGAGCAGGATCGGCGGAAACGCGAAGAAGACGTCCATCACGCGGCCCAGCGCCTGGTCCGCGGCGCGGCCGAGCCCGGCCAGCATCCCGAGCGTGCCGCCGGCCAGCAGCGCGATCGCGATGGACGCGCCGGCGATGCCGAGCGAGACGCGGATGCCGAAGATCACCCGCGAGAGCAGATCGCGGCCGAAGCGGTCGGTGCCGAAGAGGTGCCCACCGCCCGGCCGGCTGAACATGTGGCTCGCGTCCACCGCGGTCGGGGAGTAGGGCGCGATCGTCTCCGCCAGCGCGCCCGCCAGCACCAGCGCGGCCAGCGTCAGCCCGGCGCCGGCCAGGAGTGGCCGCCGGGCCAGCCATCGGGCGGCCCGCGCCGTCAGCCACGGCGCAGCCTCGGATCGATGAGCGTGTAGAGCAGATCCACGAGGAGGTTCAGCGCCATGAAGGCGGCGGCCAGCAGCAGGATCACGCCCTGGACCACCGGGTAGTCGCGCTGGAAGATCGCGTCGAGCAGCAGCCGGCCGACGCCCGGCAGGGTGAAGACGTCCTCCACCACCACGATGCCGCCCACGATGTAGCCGAGCTGCACGCCCGCCACCGTGACCACCGGGATCAGCGCGTTCCGGAGCGCGTGGTGGAACGTCACGCGCCGCTCCGCCACGCCCTTGGCCCGCGCGGTGCGCACGTACTCGCGCCCCAGCACGTCGAGCATCGAGGAGCGGGCCATGCGGGTGATCATGGCCGCGGTCGCGGTGCCCAGGGTGAGGGCGGGCAGGGCCATGATGGCCAGGTTCGCGGACGGGCTCCGGGTGAAGGGCACCCACGTGAGCGCGGGCATCCAGCCCAGGTAGAACGAGAAGATCAGGATCAGCACCGCGCCCTGCCAGAAGGCGGGCATGGAGAGGCCGAGCGTCGTGCCCACGCGGATGAGGCCGTCGCGGACCCCGCCGCGCCAGACCGCCGAGGCGGTGCCGAGCGGGATGCCGAGCAGCAGCGACCACCCCACCGCGAGCACGGCCAGCTCCGCGGAGACGGGCAGGCGCTCGAGGAAGAGCGCGAGCACCGGACGCCCGGAGAGCCACGAGTGCCGAGATCGCCGCGCAGGAGGCCGGCCAGCCAGACGCCGTACTGGACGTGCCAGGGCTGGTCGAGACCGAAGAAGCGGCGGAACGACGCCACCACCTCCGGCGACGCCATCGCGGCCTGTCCCAGGAGCTGCTCCACCACCGTCCCCGGGATCAGCCGCACCATCGCGAAGACGAGCAGGCTCACCCCGAAGAGGGTGAGCCCCATCGCCGCGAGCCGCTGCAGGAGGTAGGCGCGCACGCGGCCGCGGGACCGCGCGCCTAGCTCTCGAGCGAGGCGAACCGCAGGCCGTAGTAGAAGCCGGTCGAGTGCGGCTGGAAGCCCTTGAGGCTCTTCTGCCCGGCGTAGAGCAGATCCGGCGAGTAGAGCGGGATCGTGATCGGGTCCTCGGCGAGCATGCGCTGGAGCTGGTCGTAGATCTGCTTGCGCTTGGCGCGATCCAGCGTGACGCGGCCTCCGTCCATCAGCTCGTCGGCGGCCTTGTTCTTCCAGCGGCGGAAGTCGCGGCCGCCCGGCGCCGAGTGGAAGTGGCGGTGGAAGGCCTGGTCGGGATCCACGAACCCGCCCCAGTCGTTCATGGTGGGCGGCGACTGGGGCACGATCCAGTCCTTGATCCAGACGCCGCCGTCCACCGTCTCCACCGTCACGTCGATGCCCGCTTCCTTCAGGTTGTCCACGATGACGGGCAGGGCCGCGCCCAGGGCGGGGAAGCCCACGATGTTCCGGATCTTCATGGGCACGCGCCCGGAGTAACCCGCCTTCTGCAGGAGCTGCTTGGCCTTCGCCACATCGCGCTGCTGGTTCGGCAGCTCCTGCCACGGCAGCGCCCAGCCCTTGAGGCCGGGTGGCAGCACGCCCAGGCGCTGCCCGAGCCCGGAGCCCGCGATCTGGAGAATGGCCGCGCGATCGAGGGCCAGCGCGATGGCCTGGCGCACCTCGACCTTGCTGGTCGGCTCCTGATCGCCGGCCAGATCGAGCACCACCCACCGGGTGGACGGCGCCTGGGTCGTCTCCAGCGTCGGCACCGTCTTGGCCACCTGGAACGACAGCGCCGAGGAGAACTCGGCCAGCGTGATCTGGCCCGTGCGCAGGCCGGCCACGATCGACGACTCGTCCGGGATCGCCTGGAACACGATGGCGTCGAGCAGGGGCTTCTGCGCGCCCCAGTACTGGGCGTGCCGCTTGAGCGCGAGCCGCCGGCTCGGGTCGAAGCCGTCCAGCGCGAACGGGCCGGTGCCGACCGCGGTGGTCAGCAGCGCCTTGCCGTCGCCGCCCGCGTCCTTCGGGATGACGCCGTTGTACTTGCCGCCCAGGTTGGCCAGGAAGGTCGCGGCGGGCGCGGAGAGGACGAAGCGCACGGTGTACTTGTCCACCGCGTCGATCTGGCTCACGTAGGCGAGGTCGTTGGCCCCCGGGCTCACCTTGGGGTCGCGCACCCGCTCGTAGGAGTACTTGACGTCCTCCGCGTCCATCTCCTTGCCGCTGTGGAATCGCACGCCGCGGCGCAGATGGAAGACGTACTCGGTGGGCGACTTCTGCTCCCAGCGCTCGGCGAGCTCCGGCTTGGGCTCGAGCCCGTAGTCGATCCAGACCAGGTTCTCGTAGAGCAGGGGCTTGCGGCGCTGCCAGATATCGAGCCCCTGCATGTGCGGCTCCAGGCTCGGCGGCAGCGCGGTGCTCGCGAACGTGAGCGTCCCGCCCGCCTTGCCCTGGGCGGCCGCGCGGCGCGGCAGTCCCGCGGCGGCCCCCGCTGCGGTCAGAGCCAGCGCCGCCCCGCCGGTCTTGAGCAGGCGCCGCCGGCCCATCGGGGCGTGGCTGCCGTTGGTGCTGCTTCCGTTCTTCGAGCTCGGGTGATCCATCGGGCGAGGGCCTCCTCAGGCCGCGAGCGAGAACTTCTGGAAGGTGTGGCACCCGCTCTCGACCAGGTTGCGGCTCACCGCGAAGGTCCAGGTGACCTCGGCCACGAAGATGTTCCGGCTCGAGTCCACCGCGATGCCGTGAGGCGCCGCGAAGCTGCCGGGCGCGGCCTGATCGGGCGTGCCCCAGCGGGTGAGGAGACGGCCGTCGCGGTCGAACACGCTCACCCGCCCGTACCGCGCCTCGGTGATGGGGCCGTGGCGCTGCGAGGTCTGGCCCTTGTGCCACCACAGCTCCGAGACGTAGGCGCGCCCCTGCGGATCGAACACGAGGTGCGTCGGCCGCTGGGTGTCGGTCCACTCCGAGAGGTACTCGCCGTCGGGGCTGAAGATCTGGATGCGATCGTTCTCCCGGTCGCAGACGAAGATGCGCCCGTCCGCGGCGGCCGCGATCCCGTGAGGCAGGATGAACTGGCCGGGCCCCTTGCCGGGCACGCCCCACGAGCGCTTCAGGTCCCCGCTCGGGGAGAACTGGTGCACGCGGCAGTTGCCGTAGCCGTCGGAGACGTAGAGATCGCCCTTCGGGCCCACCGCGAGGTTCGTCGGGCGGTTGAAGGCAACGCCGGGGCGCGACACCGTCATGGTGTCCTTGCCGTCGTAGCCGGTGTCGGACGGCTTGTCCATGGTGCCGAGCGTGAGCAGCAGCTTGCCCTGCGGGGTGAACTTCCGCACCGTGTGGTTGCCGTCGTCGGTGCAGTAGACGCTGCCGTCCGGGCCGATGGTGATGCCGTGGGTCCGGTAGGTGAACTGGCCCTCGCCCCACGAGGAGAGGAACTTGCCCGCGTGATCGTAGACCATGATCGGGTGGTCGCCGCGACAGATCAGGAAGACGCGGTCCTCCGCGTCCACCGCCACGCCCGCCACGTCGCGGTGCTCGTAGCCCTTGGGGAGCTGCTCCCAGCCCTCGACGACCTTGTACGTCAGCGCGTTCGTCCCCGCCATGGCCCGCCTCCTGGTGAATGCACGTCGATGGAATCGATCCCGTCGCGTCAAACTATGGGAGAAAGGTTCGACCGAGTCAAGGCTAGACCGGCCGCGAGCGCGCGACATCCGCGCGGAGTATGATCGAGGCATGCTCATCGCCCAGATCACCGATCTGCACATCAGCACCCCCGGCAGCGTGAACGATCGGCACTTCCGCACCGCGGAGCACCTGGCGCGCGCGGTGGCCCATCTGAACGGCCTCGCGCCGCGGCCGGACGTGGTCCTCGCCACCGGCGATCTCGTCGAGCGCGGCGAGCCGGCCGAGTACGCGCGGCTGCGCGCGATCCTGGACGGCCTCGCGATGCCGCTCTACGTGATCCCGGGCAACCACGACGCGCGCGGCCCTCTGGCCCACGCCTTCGGCGACCGGGGCTACCTGCCGCGCGACGGCGGCTTCCTCCACTACACGGTCGAGCACTGGCCCGTCCGCCTCATCGGTCTCGACACCCACGTGCCCGGCGCGGCGGGCGGCCGCCTCTGCGCCGAGCGCCTCGCCTGGCTCGACGCCCGGCTGGGCGAGGGGCGGGAGCGACCGACGGTGGTGTTCATGCATCACCCGCCCTTCGTGACCGGCATGCGCGCCATGGACGCGATGGGGCTCGAGGGCAAGGCGGAGCTGGCCGCGGTGATCGCCCGTCATCCGCAGGTCGAGCGCGTGCTGTGCGGGCACGTGCATCGCCCGATGACGCGACGGTTCGGCGGCACGGTGGCCACCACCTGTCCCGCGACCGCGCATCAGCTCGCGCTCGATCTGGCCGCCGAGCCCCGTCTGGCGGTGGTGATGGAGCCGCCGGCCTGCATGCTGCACCTCTGGCTCGGCCCCGCGGAGGGCCTCGTCAGTCACGTGAGCGTCATCGGCGACGAGCGGCCCCCGTTCACGCTCTACGACGGCGAGCGCTGGCTGCGCGACGCGGTCCCGCCGCCCGCGTTCCATCCCCGCTGACCGCGGACGGGTTCGGGGTGAGCGGTCCGGGCACCCGGCATGCCTGGCGTCTGACGCTGGCCGGGCTCTGCGCGAGCCTGGTCGGCATCGGCCTCGCCCGCTTTGCCTACACCCCGCTGCTGCCGGTCCTGATCACCGAGGCCTGGTTCCCCGCCTCCCAGGCCGCCTACCTCGGCGCCGCGAACCTGGCCGGCTACCTGGGCGGCGCACTCTGCGCGCGATCGCTCGCGCGCCGGGCCGGCGCCCCGCGAATGCTGCGCGGCATGATGGCGCTGGTCACCGTCGCCTTCTTCGCCTGCGCGCTGCCGCTGTCCTTCGCCTGGTTCTTTCTCTGGCGCTTCGCCTCCGGCGTCGCAGGCGGGGTGGTGATGGTCCTGGCCGCGCCCTCCGTGCTGCCGCACGTGCCGCCGGAGCGGCGCGGCCTCGCGGGCGGCGCCATCTTCACCGGCGTCGGCCTCGGCATCATGGCCTCGGGCACCGTGGTCCCGCTGCTGCTGCAGGCGGGCCTCGTCGCGACCTGGTGTGGCCTCGGTCTTCTCTCGCTGGTGCTGACCGCGCTGGCCTGGGGGGGCTGGACCGGGGAGGACGCGATGCCGGCGACGACGCCGACCGGCCGGTCCCGACGGCCCCCCGCCGCCGCCCCACTGCGCGCGCTGTACGCCGAGTACGCGTTGAACGCGACGGGCCTCGTGCCGCACATGGTCTTCCTCGTGGACTTCGTCGCGCGCGGCCTCGGACGGGGCATCCACGCGGGCGCGCGCTACTGGGTGCTCTTCGGCCTCGGCGCGGTGGTCGGCCCCGTGCTGGCCGGCTTCCTCGCCGACCGCGTCGGCTTCGCATTCGCGCTGCGCCTGGCGCTCGCGGTCCAGGCTGCGGCGGTGGCGCTGCCCCTCGTGACCGCGGCGCCCTTCTGGATCGCGGCGTCGAGCCTCGCGATCGGCGCGGCGGTGCCCGGCATCGTGCCGCTCGTCCTCGGGCGCGTGCACGAGCTGGTGCCCGACGACGCGGAGGGGCAGCGCGCCGCGTGGAGCGTGACCACGATGGCCTTCGCGCTGGGGCAGGCGGCCGGCGCCTACGGTCTCTCGTTTCTCTTCGCGCGCGGCGGCCACTACACCACGCTGTTCGCGGTGGGCGCGGCGGCGCTGACCCTCGCGCTCCTCATCGATCTGGGCGCGCGGCTTGCGGCGCGGAGGCCGATTTGATAGCGTCGCTGCCATGACCCCGACGACCTCCGCGCTCGCGTGGACCACCGAGGAGGTCCGGGTCGCCGGGTCCTCCGTAAGACTACGTACCGCCGGCCGTGGCGCGCCGCTGCTCGTGCTGCATCACGATATCGGCACGCCCGAGCAGCTGCCGTTCTACGACGCGCTCGCCGACCGCTTCACGCTGCTGCTGCCCTCGCATCCGGGCTACGACGGCTCCGAGCGCCCCGCCTTCATGCGGAGCGTGCGGGACGTCGCGGTGACCTATCAGGCCCTGCTGGCCCAGCGGGGCCTGGCCGACGTGGCCCTCGTCGGCCTCGGCTTCGGCGGCTGGATCGCGGCCGAGATGGCCACCATGTCGCCGCGCGCGTTCCGGAAGCTGGTGCTCGTCGGCGCGATGGGCATCAAGCCCGCGGAGGGCGAGATCCTCGACCAGGCCCTCGTGAGCTACATCGACTACGTGCGGGCGGGTTTCGAGGATCAGAAGGCCTTCGAGCGGCTGTTCACCGCCGACCCGCCGACCCCGCTGCTCGAGCAGTGGGACCTCAACCGGGAGATGACGTTCCGCATCGCATGGAAGCCCTACATGTACAACCCGACGCTGCCGCCCCTGCTGGGGGGCGTGCAGACCGAGACCCTGATCGTGTGGGGGCGGCAGGACCGGATCGTGCCGGTCGGGGTGGGGGAGCAGTACGCCCGCGCGCTGCCCAAGAACCGGCTCAGCGTCGTGGACGGCGCCGGCCACTTCCTCGAGATGGAGCAGCCCGAAGCGCTCGCGAAACTCATCGTGCCGTTCGCCCAGGCCTGATCGGGGGACCTCATGCACCTCATGTACTTCACGGAACAGCCGATGTCGGCGTATCCCGCGGACGAGGGACGCAAGCGGGGAGCCACCGCGCTGATGTTCTCGAACCGTCACTTCGATCCGGTGGCGGGTAGCCGGCTCTACAACGAGTACCTCGAGCACTACCGGCTCGCCGAGGAAGTGGGCTTCGACGGCATCATGCTCAACGAGCACCACAACGCGCCGTTCTGCATGCAGGCCAAGTGCAACGTCTTCGCGTCGATCCTGGCCGCGACGACCAAGCGCGTGAAGATCGTCCTGCTCGGCAATCCGCTGCCCCTCGCCGACAATCCGGTGCGCCTCGCGGAAGAGCTCGCCATGATCGACATGGTCTCGCGCGGCCGGCTCGTCTCCGGCTTCGTGCGGGGCGGCGGCCAGGAGCAGCTCGCCACCGGGGTGAACCCCGCCTTCAACCGCGAGCGCTTCGAGGAGGCCCACGAGCTGATCGTGCGGGCGTGGACCCAGGAGGGCCCCTTCCGCTTCGAGGGCACCCACTACCAGCACCGGGTGGTGAACCCCTGGGCGGTTCCGCTGCAGAAGCCGCACCCGCGCATCTGGATTCCCGGCGTGCTCAGCAAGGAGACGATCATCTGGGCCGCGCGCCAGCGCTATCCCTACATCGCGCTCAGCACCGCGATCGAGGCGACCAAGAAGATCTGGGAGCTCTACGACTCGGTCGCCGCGGAGGCCGGCTACACCAGCGGGCCGGAGAACCGCGGGTATCTCCAGCGCGTGCACGTGGCCGACACCGAGGAGAAGGCGCTCGCCAACGCGCGGCAGTTCATGTGGATGCAGGGCGAGTTCACCGGCCTGGCCCACCCGGTGTGGTCGAGCCCGTCGGGCTACTTCTCGCCGTCCTACCGCAAGGCCTTCGTGGAGTACGCGGTGGGCCGCGGCTCGAACCCGCGGGCCGCCACCTTCGAGGATCAGATCCGCGATCAGCAGATCATCGCGGGAACGCCGAAGACGGTGCTCCCCAAGTTCCGCCGCCTCCTCGAGGAGACGCGCCCGTCCATCCTGGGGCTCTGGGCGAGCGACGGATTCGTGAGCAACGCGGACGCCACCAACTGCATCCGGCTGCTCGGGCAGGAGGTGCTCCCGGCGGTGCGCGAGATGGGCAAGGAGCTGGGGCTCTGGAGCCCCTTCGAGGCCAACGCGCCGGTCGGCATCAGCCAGCCGGCCCCGCCGGTGCACCGCAACGGGGCCTGAGCCCGAGCGCGCGGGCCGGACCCGCCCCGGGCTAGCCGACGGCGGAGCGCGGCGGCTTCGGGCTCGTCTTCTCGGGCAGGCAGCTGAACTCCACGCGGATCTTGCCCTGCCGGACGAGCTTGAGCCCCGCGTAGTCCGTCATGGCGGCGTGGCAGAGCTGACGCGTCTCGAAGGAGTCGATCGCGGTGTAGCCGCGGTCGACGATCTGATCGCCCACCTGCGCGGTCTCGTGGGCCCAGAGGATCCAGGCCAGGGTCAGCACGTAGCGCTTCATCGGGATCGTCCCCCTGTCGTTGATGCCTCCAGAAGAGAGCAAGGGGCGGACCACACAGAAATCTTCGCAATTATCGCCAGTTGCGTGGTATCGGCTGAGACTGCAGAGAAAGCGCGGTGCGAGGCTGGGCAGACGAGTACCCAGCCTGGAGGCCGGGCCCCCGCGCAAGAGATGCTGCCCCCAGCCCCGCCGACGCGACGCCGGCCGAAGCCGTATACTGGCGCGCGTGACGCCGCCCCACACCCCCCAGCCAGAGGAGGCTCCCGTGGCCACCAAGATCATCGTGTCTCCCAAGTTCCCCCCGGCGATGCTCGACATCGCGCGGAGCTTCGTCCCGGCCGGCTACGAGCTGGTCGTGGTCGACGCGGGCACGCCCGAGTTCACCGCGGCGCTTCCGGACGCGGCGTACTACGTGGGATTCCCGCGCCCGGAGCTGAACAGCGAGTTCTTCAAGGCGGCCTCGGGCCTCAAGCTGGTCCAGCTCATCAGCGCCGGCTACGACCGGCTCGACGTGGCGGCGGCGAAGCGGGCGGGGGTGCCGGTGGCCAATAACGGCGGGTCGAACTCGGTGGCGGTGGCCGAGCACACCCTGATGCTGATGCTCGCGGTCTACCGCAAGCTCTCCTGGCACCACGGCAACGTGATCACCGGCAAGTGGCGGGTGGGGGACTTCGCCTCGAACCGGACCTACGAGCTGGAGGGCAAGACCCTCGGCATCATCGGCCTCGGCACCATCGGCAAGAAGGTGGCGCGCCGGGCCGCCGCGTTCGACATGAAGATCGTCTACTACGACATCGCGCGCCTGGCCGAGGACGCGGAGGACGCCCTCGGGGTTCGCTTCATGCTCATGCCCGAGCTGCTGCGCACCGCCGACATCGTCTCGCTCCACGTGCCGCTCAACGCGATGACCCGCAACATGTTCGGCGCGCGCGAGATGGGCACGATGCGGCCCTCCGCGGTGCTGATCAATACGTGCCGGGGTCCGGTGGTGGACGAGACCGCGCTCCACACCGCGCTGACCAGCAAGGTCATCGCGGCGGCGGGCCTCGACGTCATGCTGGAGGAGCCGCCGATCGCGAACCATCCGCTGTTCGCGCTCGAGAACGTGACGTTCACCCCGCACACCGCGGGCCCCACCTGGGACAACTGGTTCAAGGCCTTCCGCAACGCCTTCGACAACGTGCAGCGCGTGGCCCGCGGCGACAAGCCGCTCTGGGTCATTCCCGAGCTGCGCTAGTGGGCCGGAGCTGCGCTAGCCGGGCCGCGTGAAGCGGGCGGGCTCCCGCAAGGCCGCGACGCGGTCCGGGCTCTTCCTGACCGGCATCCGCCGCGCCGCGGCCGCGCGGGAGCCCGCGCAGTTTCCCTTCACGCTGCCGCTCTTCCGCGACCTCGAGCGCCTCGATTTCCGGGCGCCCGTCACCTTCCTGGTGGGGGAGAACGGCTGCGGCAAGTCCACCCTCCTGGAAGGCCTCGCCGCGGGCGCGGGAGCGGTCGCGGTGGGGGGCGTGACCTCGAGCGCGACCCCACACTGGCGGGAGCGCGCGCGTTCGCCCGCGGGTTCCGCTTCGCGCGGGCCCGCCATCCGCGCGCGACGCTCTTCCTCCGCGCCGAGGATGTGTTCGGCTTCACGCTGCGGGTGGGGGGCGAGATGGCGGGCCTGCGCGCGATGGAGGACGAGCTGCGGGCCTCGCGCCCCGAAGGCTCGTGGGGGCAGCGGCTCGCGGTGGGGGCGGCGGCCAAGGAGCGTGCCGCGCTGACCCGCCGGTACGGGGCGGAGCCGGACGCGCGCTCACACGGGGAGAGCTTCCTGCACCTGCTGCAGCAGCGCCTGGTGCCGCGCGGGCTCTATTTCCTCGACGAGCCCGAGACCCCGCTGTCGCCCACGCGCGTGCTCGCCCTGCTCGCCATCCTGCGCGACCGGGTGGCCGAGGAGTGCCAGTTCGTGGTCGCCACCCACTCGCCGATCCTCATGGCGCTGCCGCAGGCCGACATCCGGCTGCTCGAGGACGGGGCGATCGCGCCGGTCGCGTACGCCGACGTCGAGCACGTGCGCATCACGCGCGCGTTCCTGGACGATCCGGAGAGCTTTCTGCGTCGGCTCTGAGCGCGCCGCGGCGCGGGTATTTGACTTGCGCGCCCGCCGCCCGGATAATTGTCGCCAATGCAGTGGCTCAGCTCCCGCTCCGTCGCGATCGTGTGGCTCCTCGCCGCGCTCAGCCTCGTCGGATGGCTCATCGTCAACCTCGACATGGCGGGCTGGATCATCCTCGCGGTGACGATCGGGCTCATGGCGTTCGAGCTCACCCGGCGGCGCGAGGGGCAGGGCGCGCAGGGCAAGGCCCGCGTCCCGGACGAGCCGACCCGCTAGGCCCGCTCAGGCGGGCGTGGGGACGAGGGAGCGGGCGACGATCCGGCTGACGTCCGCGGGGCGAGCGGGCCACGGCAGCAACGACGCCGCCGACTCCATCAGGAAGCGCGCGAGGTCGGGCGTGAAGGCCGGCCGGGTCACGAAGATCAGCGCCGGCATCTCGAGCGGGCACCGCGCGCGCAGCGCCTCGGACAGCGCCGGCCCATCGAGCCCGGGCATGCGGAGCGCGCTCACCACCGCCGCGTAGGCGTTCCGGTCGATCAGCCGGAGCCCGTCGGCCGGGGTGGCGACCGCGTCCACCGTGTAGCCGTCGGCGCGAAGCACCGACACGAGCACCCCGCGAGCTTGCTCGTCATCCATCACGACCAGGAGGCGTCCCGGCCCGGCCATCAGAAGTGACTGCCGGACGGCATGTCGATCATGCGACGCAGGGCCTCGCGCAGCAGCGGGACGAAGAGCATCGCGGTGAAGAACAGCGTGGCCAGCCAGATGGCCACGTGCAGGAGCCGGGCGCGCCCACCCTCACGCATAGAACGAGGAGAGTAGTCCCGCGCCCGGCCGCCGTCAAGCGGTAGGGCCCGTTCTGGTTGCTATCCAGTATCCCGGTGGCTACACTACGCGCCATGCGGCGGGTCCCGCGGGTGCTGAAGTGGCGACCGAGCGCGATCACCGGCCTCATCGCGGTGCTGGCGCTGGTCAGCCTGCCGGTCGAGCTCACCATCGGGCTCACCGAGCAGCCGGTGGTCCCTCCGGGCCGCCTGGCGTCGCTCCTGCTCATCGGCTCGTGCCTCCTGCTCGTGGGCTCCGGACTCGGGCTGCGCCGTGAGGAAGCCGCCCGGGCGGGCGCCCGGCGGCCTACTCCGAGCGCGTAGAGACGGGCGCGTGGGCGCGCTGGCCCGCACTCTCCGATATCTGGGCCTGGGCGGCGGCGACTCGGACTCGCTGGCCGCGGACCTGGCCGCCCACCGCGAGGCCCGGAGCGAGCCGGCCGGGCTCGGCGGCGGGCTGATCTTCAAGGGCGAGGTGGCGGGCGAGGGCGACTTCCACATCGCGGGTCGCTTCGAGGGCGACATCAACGTCACCGGACGGGTGCTGGTGGGCGAAGGGGCCGACGTGGATGCCAACATCAACGCGCGCGCCATCGTGGTGGGCGGCACCGTGCGCGGCAATCTCTCGGCCGCGACCCGCGTGGAGATCCTGCCGACCGGCGTGTTGACCGGCACGCTCAAGACCGGCAGCTTCTCGGCCGCCGACGGCGCCGCGGTCAAGGGCGAGATCTGGATCGAGCGGCCGGACGCCACCGGCCCCGCCGACGAGCGCCGCCGGTGAGCGAGCTGGCCGAGTTTCTCCAGTCCCGCGCGGCACGGCTCGGCCTCAAGATCGCCGGCGTGCTGGTGGCGCTGGGCCTCGTGGGGACCGCGGGCTGGCTCTGGATGCGCGCCGAGGAGACGCGCGGCCAGGCGGCGCTGGCCGGCGCCGCCGAAGCGGTCCAGCAAGGCGACGGGCCCCTGGCGACCCCGGAGGGACGCCGGAAGGCCATCGACATGCTCCAGGCCGTCCTGGCCCAGCACGGCCGGTCGGCCGCGGCCGCCCAGGCCGCCTACCAGCTCGGCAATCTCCAGTATCAGGCCGGCGACTATGCGGCGGCCCGGGCCGCTTACGAGATCGCTCTCGCCAAGGGCGCCGGCGGCAGCCTGCGGACGCTGAGCGCCTCGGGCGTCGGCTATACCTGGGAGGCCCAGAAGAACTACGCCAGCGCGTTGGCCGCCTACGACGCGGCCGCGCGCGGGCTCGGCCCCAAGCAGTTCTTCTTCGAGGAGACGCTGCTCGATCTCGCGCGCGCCCAGGCGCTGGCCGGAAAGCCCGCCGAGGCCCGCGCGACGTACGAGCGCCTGCTCAAGGACGCGCCCGAGACCCGGCGCGGCGAAGAGATCCGGGGTCGGATCGCCGCGCTCGCTCCGGCCGCGAAATAGCACCCGCGATCCGGGACCTCGAGGCGACTGGCCGCTTCCACTTTAGTCTGATAAGCAACATTATGTTAAGTAATGTTCGGCCGGCATGATCGGCGGCGTCCTCTATCTGGCGCTCATCTACCTCCACCCCGGTCAGCAGGATGCCCCGCGCCGATACGAGAACCTGGCCCTGCCCGTCTTCCGCCGCCACCGCGGCCGCTTCGAGCGAATCCTGAGCCCGTGGCGCGCGGCGGACCAATCGGCAAATTCGGCCGAGCCGGACGAGCCGGACGAGATCCATCTGCTGCGGTTCGAGACCGCGGGCGGCCTGGAGGCCGTCCGGCGCGACCCGGAGATGGCGGCCCTGGCGCCGCTCCGGCGGGAGATCGTTGGGAAAGCGCTCCTGCTCCGGGTCGACGACGTGCCGCTCGAGCGCTACTTCAAGCCGGGCTGAGGGCGTGGATCAGGCCCTCCTCGAGCTCCGCGATGGACTCGAGAAGGCCGGCGGTGTCCTCCCAGCGCTCCTGCACGGCCGCATACTGGGCCTCGCCGAAGCAGTGCGCCTTGCGCTCGAAGAGGCCGGCGGCCGCGGCCCGTCCGCCTTCGCGCAGGAACGCGGCGGCATCGTGGCTGCGCCGGGCCGCGAGCGGGAACGCGAAGTAGGTCAGGTGCCCGGCCAGCCGCTTGGCCACCGCGCCCCGCAGGTCCGAGGCCAGCAGGCGGAAGGCCCTCGGCCCGCCGTACTGATCCGGTCCGCCCGGGTCGGCGGCCAGGTTGGTCCGGACCACCGCCAGGGTGCGCGCGATCATCTCCTCCCGCGCGGGATGACGCACCTGGCGGAAGCCGGTGCGCATCGTGTACGGCACCTGCGCGTAGCGTACGCGGTCGGCCTTCCAGGCCCGGAGAAACTCGGCGGTGGGCAGCGCCGCGTAGGGATAGCCCTCGGGATCGTGTATCCGCACCCGATCGTGCTCGACAGCCAGCACGATCACGTAGTGATCACTGCCGGAGAGCTGCGCGTGATGCGGCATGTAGCCGAGGCCGCCCATGTCGAGCGGCCCCGCGAGCACCGGCCCGCGCCCGGCCGCCTCGGCGAGGCGGCCCAGCGCGGCCTCCGGGGCTCCCTCGCGCTCCTCGCGGCACTCCCACCCGAGCGCCTCCAGCGCGGTGGTGATCCCCTGGTCCGGCGTGGCGAGCGGCGAGCTGAAGTACACGAGCAGGTCGCGCCCCACTCGCAGGTAGAGCGTGCCGAAGGGCATCGTGGTCAGGCACTCGATGAAGCCGGGCTCGGGCAGCTCCGCGGCAGTGGCACCCGACCCACGCAGGGCCATGTGGACGCTGTTAGCGTAGCAGTAGGCTCCGTTGCCGGTGTAGCGGGTCACGGGAGGATGGTCGCGGTGAGCGCCAGCCCCGTCTCCTCCGAGGACTGCTGCGAGCTGTAGCCCAGGATCTGCCGCGTGATCGCGTGGAGGCTACCCGTGTTGCCGGCGAACTGCATCCGCCCGCCGTTCGCCACGATCAGATCGGTCGCCGCCTCCACGACCTCGATCGTCCCGCCGCCCCCGGGGGTGAAGTAGCTGATCACCGGCGTGAGCGTCACCCGGATCTTCTTGTCGGGGAGGATCACCGGGCGCACCGCGAGCGCGGTGCCCACCCGCTGCCACGCGACGCCCTGGGCGACGAGGCCCTTGCCGGTCGCATAGTCGTGGTAGTAGGCGACCTGCAGGTACGGAACCTCCTGCGTGACCATGATCGAGCCGGCGCCGCCGTCCTGCACCACCGTGAAGAGCCCGGAGGAGCGGGTGACGCGCGTGGTGGTGTCCTCCACCGCGAGCCCGCCGCGCCCGCGCACCCGCGGGTCGCCGCGACGCTCCTCCACCACGATGCCCCCCTGCCCCTGCACGCCCTGGCGGCTGGCCTGTGTCTGCTGCTTGAACTCCAGCACCACCTTGACGTTGCGGGAGCTCTGCGCGCCGAGGGGGACGACGAGGGCCAGCGCCACCAGCGCCACCGGCGCGACGACGATGAGCCGGCGCCGGGTGATCACCCGGGGATCTGCGCCTCTTCGGGCAGGCGGTCCCAGACCGGGTTCCACTCGGGCAGCGTGAGCCCGACCGCCCCCGCCTTCTCCGCGACCTCGCGGGCGAAGGTCTGGCGCACCTCGTCGTTGTCGCGCAGCTTGAGGCGATACTTCCGGTAGACCACGTTCTTGGGGGAGCCGGGTCGCCCGAAGATGTTCATGGTGCGGATGAACCACTTGTTGAGCGTGGCCTGGGCCTCGTCGCGGGTCTTCGGGTCCTCGGCGAGGCGCTTCACCCAGAACTCGCCGTGGCGGATGTGGAACTTCTCCTCCTTGAAGATCCCCTCGATCGCGCGCACCCAGGGCCCGTAGGAGCACGTGCGCACGTCCTCGAGCTGGTGCCCCGCTCCGCGATCCATGCAGAAGTTGAAGAAGGTGAAGTCGGCCCAGGTGTCGATCGGATAGTAGAAGATGTTGACCCGCTTGTCGGCGGTGATGCGCGCGGTGCCGATGTCGGCGTCGTTGGCCACCCGCATCGTGAAGGCCTCGTCGTGCGCCTGCACGTGCGCGTCCACGTCCACGCCCAGGTCGGCGAGGAGGCCGTACATCACGGTGGCGTGGCGGAGCTCGTCCTTCACGATCTGGGCGACCACGTGCTTCTCCTCCACTCCGGGCGCCCGGGTGATCCACGGCACGTAGCCGTAGCCGCCCGCCAGCTCCGAGTCGGCCTGCATGGTCATCAGATGGATCAGATTCTCGCGGTACGCCTCGGTCATCTCGTCGGGGGACTCGATGCGCTCCCCCGCCTCGATGCGGGCCAGCAGCCGGGCTTCGTCGCGCTCCGCCATGACTATCTCCTTTCCACGACCCGCACCGCCTTGCCCTCGCTGCGCGGGATGGTCTTCGGTGCCACGATCGCGATCTCCGGGTTGAGCCCGAGGTGGCCGCGCAGGCACTCGGCCACCTGGGCGGACAGCGCGGCCAGCCGGGCGGGCGCGGCCCCGAAGCCACCCCACTCGCGCACCAGGCTCTCGTCCGGCTCCACCTGCACCGCGAGCGTCGGGAACGCCTCCCGCCGGTCCACCACGAGCTGGTAGTGCGGAGCCAGGTCCGCCACCGTCAGCAGCGCCGCCTCGAGCTGGGAAGGATACACGTTGACCCCCTTGATGATCAGCATATCGTCGGTGCGCCCCTTGACGCGCGCCATCCGCACGGTGGTCCGCCCGCACCGGCAGGGCGACGGATCGAGCCGCGTGACGTCGCCGGTGCGGTAGCGGAGCATCGGCAGCGCCTCCTTGGTGAGCCCGGTCAGCACCAGCTCGCCCTCCTGCCCGGCGGGCAGCGGCGCCCCGGTCCGGGGGTCGACGATCTCGGGCAGGAAATGGTCCTCGTTCACGTGCAGGCCGTCGCGGGCCTCCACGCACTCGCCCGCCACCCCGGGGCCGATGATCTCGCTCAAGCCGTAGAAATCCACCGCCGGGCAGCCCCAGAGCGCCTCGAGCTGCGCCCGCATCGCCTCGGTCCACGGCTCGGCGCCGAAGAGGCCGTACGAGAGCCCGATCGCGCGCGGGTCGCTCCCCTGCTCCCGCAGGCTCTCGCCGATGTAGAGGGCGAAGGACGGCGTGCAGGCGAGGCCGTGGGGACGGAGATCCTGGAGCAGGAGCATCTGGCGGAGCGTGTTGCCCGAGGAGACGGGCACCACGGTGAGCCCCATGTGCTCGGCGCCGTCGTGGAAGCCCAGCCCGCCGGTGAAGAGGCCATAGCCGTAGGCGATCTGGATGAGCTGGCCGGGCTCGGCGCCCGCGGCCGCGAGCGCCCGGGCCATGACCTCTCGCCAGATCCGGAGATCGTTTCTGGTGTAACCCACCACGGTGGGCTTGCCCCGGGTGCCGGAGGAGGCGTGGATGCGGATGACCTCCTCGCGCGGCACCGCGAAGAGCCCGAACGGGTAGTGCTGGCGCAGGTCGTCCTTCACCGTGAAGGGCAGCTCGGCCAGGCGCTCCAGCGTCACCGCCTCGTCCTTCACGCCGGCCGCGGCAAGCGCGTCGCGATAGAAGGGCACGCGCGCGCGGGCCCGGGCAACCGTCGCCCGCAGCCGCTCGCCCTGCAGCGCGCGCATCGCGCTCCGGGACGCGGTCTCGGCTTTGCGGTCCCAGATCATCAGCTCACCGCGACGCGGCGCACCAGCCAGACCTGCCGCTCGAGGAAGCGGGCCATGGTCTCGAGCGTACGCGGATCGGCGGAGGATTCCAGACTGATCCGGTCCGGCAGGATGTACCGGACCTCCGGATAGGACACGAGCACGCGCAGCAGCGTGCGCACGCGGGGATCCCACGAGAGCAGCCCGTGGTGGCCGGGCCCGGCGGTATGCGGATCCCACTCGACCTGGAATCCCACCCTCAGGTTGCGGCCGGCCGCCGGAAGCGCCATCAGGGCCGACGGGCCAGCAACGCTTCGTAGTGCGCGACCATGGCCGCGGTCTGCCGGGGAGCCGCGAAGCGCGCCTCCACCAGCCGGCGCCCCGCCTGGCCCATGCTCGCGCGGCGACCGGCGTCCAGCAGGAGGCCGATGGCCGCGTCGGCCATCTCCCCGGTCTCGGCCTTGGTGAGGATCCCCGTCTCCCCGTCGGCCACCACCTCCTCGACGCCCGAGGCCCGCACCGCGACCGCAGGCAGCCCGCAGGCGTGGGCCTCGGCCAGCACGAGCCCCTGCGTCTCCGTCTCGGACGCGAAGAGGAACAGATCGGCGGCGCGGTAGTAGTCGGGCAACGCCTCGCGCACGAGACCGCCGTGGAAGACGATGCGCCGCCCCGCCCGGCCTGTCGCCGCGCGCCGCTCGAGCGCCAGGCCGTGGCTGCCCTTGCCCACCAGGTGCAGCGTGGCGCTGGACACCGCGGCGGCTACCGACTCGAAGGCGTCGAGCACGCGCTCGAGGCTCTTCTCGCGATCGAGCCGGCCGGTGTAGAGGCAGATCAACCCGTCGGCGGGCAGCCCCAGGCGATGGCGGGCGCGCTCCCGGCTGCCTGGACTGAAGAGCTCGAGGTCCACCCCGGTGGGAATCACCGCGACCGGCGCGCGCACGCCCCGGCGCCGCAGCGTGTCGGCCACGTGCTCGGAGGGCGCCACGACCAGGTCCGCGGAGTCGGCGAAGCGGCAGGCCAGCCGCACCGCGAGGCTCCGGACGAGTCGCGGCGGCAGCGGCACGTAGTGGGCGTACTTCTCGTAGCGCGTGTGATACGTGAACACGAGCGGGCGCCGCTGGCGGCGCGCCAGGCGCCGGCCGGTCAGGCCGAGCAGGAACGGATGGTGGACGTGGATGACGTCGAGGTCGAGCGCGCGGGCGGCCCGGCCGAGCCGCCGCGACACGGGCAGCGGCAGCGAGAAGCCCGGATAGGTCGGCGCGGGGATCGACGGGTAGCGGAAGACGTGGGGCGGATCGGCGCTCCGGCGGCTGGGCCGCGGGCGCGAAGATCCAGGTCCGGTGGCCGAGCGCCTCAAGCCCCTGCCGCAGGGTCTCGACCGCCGTCGCGACCCCGCCGCGGAACGGCAGGTAGTTGTTGGTGAACAGCCCGACCCGCATCCACTACTCGTCCGGGCTCTTCGGGTCCTTGCCGCGCTCGATCCGATCGAAGTCGCCCGGCTTGAGCGACTCGAGCCACTCCTTGATCTTGGCCTGGTCGTCGCCCTTGCCGGTGCCGATCTCGGTCTCCTTGGCGACCTCGACGCTGCGGGCCTTCTGGACGACGTCCTCTTCCACGAAGATCGGCGCGCCCACCCGCAGCGCGAGCGCGATCGCGTCCGACGGGCGCGAGTCCACCGTGATGTCGGCGCTGCCCAGGCGGAGGTGGATGACCGCGAAGAAGGTGTTGTCGCGGAGATCGTTGACCACGATCTTCTGCACCCGGGCGTCGAGCGACTCCAGGATGTTCTTGATCAGGTCGTGCGTCATGGGCCGCGGCGTGGAGATCTTCTCCAGCTCGAGCGCGATGGCGTTGGCCTCGAAGAGGCCCACCCAGATGGGGAGGGAGCGCTTCTCCTCCTCGTCCCGGAGGATGATCATGGGCATGTTGGAGAGCGGATCGAGCGCAAGTCCCTTCACTTTCATCTCCAGCCACATGGCGCGCCTCCTAGACCTCTGGCTCCCCGCGGAGACTGTGCGGCAGCGCGCGGACGACACGCACCGGCACCACGCGGCCCAGCAGGTCGCGACCTCCGGGATCGAAGTTCACCACTCGATTGCAGCGGGTACGCCCGGTCGCCTCGCCCGCGTTCTTGCGCGAGACGCCGTCCACCAGGACCGGCAGGGTCTGGCCCTTCGAGGACGCTGGCTCCGCGCGGCGCCCACCCGGGTCGCGATCTCGAGGATGCGCCGGTTGCGGTCCGCCTTCACCTCTTCCGGCACCTGATCGTCCATCTCCGCCGCGGGCGTGCCCGGCCGGCGCGAGTACCGGAACGCGAAGACGTTGTCGTAGCCGACCGCCTCGACCATCTCGACTCGTGCGCGCGAAGTCTTCCTCGGTCTCGCCGGGGAAGCCCACGATGAGATCGGTGGAGAGCGCGAGGTCCGGCACCGTCTCCTTGAGCTCCGCGATCAGCTCGAGGTAGCGGGCGCGGGTGTAGCCGCGGTTCATCCGCTCGAGCACGCGGTCCGAGCCCGACTGCAGCGGCAGGTGCAGGTACTCGCAGACCTTGGGGACGTCGCGGATGGCGCGAATCAGCCGGGGTGTGAGGTTGTACGGGTTCGACGTGGTGAAGCGGATGCGCTCGATACCGGCGATCTCGTTGACGCGCTCGAAGAGCTCGGCCAGATCGGTGGCGGGAGTCAGATCCCGCCCGTAGGCGTTCACGGTCTGGCCGAGCAGCGTGACCTCGCGGCAGCCCGCCTCCGCGAGCCCGCGGATCTCCTCCACGATGGTCTCGGGCGGATGGCTGCGCTCGCGGCCTCGAGTCGTTGGCACGACGCAGAACGTGCAGTACTTCTCGCAGCCCTCCATCACCGTGACGAAGGCCTTGAGCCGCCGGCCGCCCTCGGGCCGCGCGGTGATCTTGACCAGCGCGCCCTCGCCGGTCTCGAGCACCGGTCCCCGCCCCTGCTTCGCGCGGTCGACCAGCTCGGCGACGCGGGCGATCGCGGGCGAGCCGAAGACCAGGTCCACGTAGGGCGCGCGCTCCTGGATCCGACCCTTCTGGAGCTGCGCCATGCAGCCCATGACCCCGATCACCAGGTCCGGCCGGGCGCGCTTGAGATGCCGGAGAGCCCCGAGCTGCGAGAAGACCTTGTCTTCCGCCTTCTCCCGGATCGAACAGGTATTGAGCAGGATCAGGTCGGCGTCCTCCGGGCGGTCCGTGAGCTCGTACCGCTCCTGCTTGAGCAGACCGGCCACCCGCTCGGAATCGTACTCGTTCATCTGGCAGCCGTACGTGATCAGGTGGAGCTTGGACATCAGCGCGAGGAGGGCGGAGGAAAATTCCGCATGATTGTTCGGGACTTACGGTAACACCCACCCCCCGGCATGTCAAACTCCGGGCGACGGGTCAGACGGTCTCCTCGAAGACGCCGATCCGGCGGAACTTCTCCTGACGCTCCTCGATCAGCTCGGCCTCCGACTTGGACTTGAGCTGCCAGAGCTGATCGCGCAGGGCGGCCCGCAGGCTGGCCGCGGTGGCCTCCCAGTTCCGGTGCGCGCCGCCGACGGGCTCCGGGACGATGGCGTCGATGACACCCAGCTTGAGGAGATCGGGCGCGGTCACCCGCATGAGCTCGGCCGCCTCGGGGGCCTTGGCCGCGTCGCCCCACAGGATGGCCGCGCAGCCCTCGGGCGAGATCACCGAGTAGATCGCGTACTCGAGCATCAGCACGCGGTTGCCGACCCCGATCGCGAGCGCGCCGCCGCTGCCCCCCTCCCCGGTCACCACGCAGACCATCGGGGTCGGCAGGCCCGCCATCTCCCGCAGGTTGCGCGCGATCGCCTCGGCCTGCCCGCGCTCCTCGGCGCCGAGCCCGGGGTACGCGCCGGGCGTGTCGATGAACGTGATGATGGGCTTGCCGAACTTGGCCGCGAATTGCATCAGCCGGAGCGCCTTGCGGTAGCCCTCCGGGTGCGGCATCCCGAAGTTGCGCGCGATGTTCTCGCGCGTGTCGCGGCCCTTCTGGTGGCCGATCACCACCACCGGCTCGCCGTCGAAGGTCGGCCAGACCGCCCACGATGGCCTCGTCGTCGCCGAAGACGCGGTCGCCGTGCAGCTCGACCCAGTCCTCGAGCAGCAGGTTGATGAGATCGAGCGTGTGCGGGCGCTTGGGGTGGCGGGCGATCTGGGCGCGCTGCCAGGCGGTCAGCCCGAGTAGACGCGCTGCTGCTGGCGGGCCAGCCGTTCCTCCAGCTTCGCGATCTCGTCGCGCGCCTCGAGCGGCTCTTCCGAGGCGCGCAGCTCCGCGATGCGGTTCTCGAGCTCGAGGATCGGCTTCTCGAACTCAAGCTCGTCCGGCATACTCCACGAGTCATACTGCCCGCTCCGAGCAGCCCTTCCACTTTCGCCACCAGGTCGGGCGCCGGATCCACCGCGAGCTCTCCTTGATCCGCAGCACGACCTCCTGCTCCGGCAGCAGCACGTGGAGGAACAGCGGCGTGCGGCCCTGGTGCTCGCGGCAGGCCGCCTTCACCGAGGCGAGCAGCTCGCTCAGGGACTCGGCCGCCGGCGCTCACCCGGATGCGGCAGGCGTGCGCGGAGGCGCCGCCGTTCCCGGCACCGTTGCCCGTTGCCATGGCCGTTGCCGGCCGGGGCCAGCGTTGCCCATCGCGTCCTCCAGGGGCTCTGATCTCCTCCGCGAGCACGACGCGGCCCTTGTCGCTGTCGTCCGCGCGGCCGCGCACGATCACGGGCCCCTTGTGCCGGAGCGCCCCCGCGCAGCTCCGGTAGGGCTCGGGGAAGATCGTCAGGGGAATGCTGCCGTCCACCAGCTCGAGCGTGGCGAACGCCATGCGGTTGCCGCTCTTGGTCGTGCTCTCGCTGAACGCGCTCACCTGCCCGAGCAGGAGCACGCGCGCGCCGGTCGAGCGCGCGGCCAGCTCGGCGCGCGCTCAGCGCGCCGATCCGGCGGGCCATCTCCCGGTGCGCTCCAGCGGATGGCCCGGAGAGGTAGAAGCCCAGCACCTCCCGCTCGTAGGCCAGCATCTCCTCCTGCGGCCACTCCGGGACGGGCCGCCGCCGCAGCGGGGCTCGCGGCCCCGGCTTGGCGTCGACGGCGCCGCCCAGCGCGTCGAAGAGCGAGCCCTGCCCCTCCTCGCGCTCGCGCTGCTGGCGCTGGCCGCTGTCCATCGCCTGGTCCAGCGCGGCGAGCAGGCCGGCGCGCGTGCTCTGCAGCGAGTCGAACGCGCCCGCCTTGATCAGGCACTCGACCACGCTCCGGTTCACCAGCCGGAGATCGACGCGCGCGCAGAAGTCGTCGAGGCGCCGAAGCGGCCGTCCGCCTCGCGGTCCGCACGATCGACTCGATCGCGGTGGCGCCCGACGTTCTTGATCGCGGCGAGGCCGAAGTGAATCGCCTCCCCCGCCACCGTGAATTCGGAGCGGGAGACGTTGACGTCGGGCGGCACGACCGCAGGCCCATGGCCCGGCATCTCCTCCATGTAGAGGACGATCTTGTCCGTCCTCTCCATTTCCGAGGTCAGCAGGGCGGCCATGAACTCGGTCGGGTAGTTCGCCTTGAGATACGCGGTCTGGTACGCGACGACCCCGTAGCACGCGGCGTGGGAGTTGTGGACCGCGATGCCGTTGGCGATGAAGCTCGCCGCCCCGGGCACCTCGAAGTCGTACGTCGCCTCGTCGCCCTCGAGGACGAAGCCGCCGTGGCCGTGACCATCCGACCGGACCGACTCGCGACCAGCGCGTAGAGCGCCGGCGAATCGAGCCGATCGGCCAGCACTGCCAGGCGTTCCCGCCGCATGCCGCGCCTCCAGAACGGAGATCCGCAGATCCCAGCGCGGCAACCTGCCGCGAGCCTGGAGTAGTGCCTTCAGGATCGCCTCGCGCGCAGGACTCCACGTAGACGTCCGGACGGCAACACGTCATCGCTCTCCCGCGGAGCGAGCCGGCGAAGGACCGCGACGAAATCGTCCCGCCTAAGCTCCTCCGCGTTCACCCAGCCGCGCTGGGTGAAGATCGGGTGGTCCGGCGTGCAGCGCACGGACATGCCGTTGGCGAGGAGGAGCCGGCCGACCGGGCGCACCCCGCTCGGCCGCACCGCGCGCGCGCGGTACGGGCCGTCCTTGGTGAGCACCAAATCGCCGGCCCGCACCTCGGTGATCGGCTTCTGCTTGCCGTCGGCCATCTCGATGCTGGGCGTCGCGCGGTCAGGCACTTGTTGAAGCCGTAGCCGGCGAACTTCTCGATGAGGTCCCAGATGCGCTCCGCCTTCTTGGCGTCGATCTTGTTGGCCTTGCAGCCCGAGACGAACTTCTCGCGCTGGGTGGCCATGAGGTCGCGGTCCTTCTTCCCCATCGCCTTGCGGAGCGTGTCGGCCTCGCCGAGCGAGAAGCCGGCCAGGTCCGCGGCGAGCCGCATGACCTGCTCCTGGTAGACCATGATCCCGTAGGTCTCCTGGAGCACCTGCTCCATCAGCGGGTGCTCGTAGGAGATCTCGGCGCGGCCGTGCTTGCGGTTGACGAAGTCCTCGATCAGGTCCATCGGGCCCGGGCGGTAGAGGGCCACCATCGCGATGATGTCCTCGATGCGCTGGGGCTTGAGGCGCTTGAGCGCGTCCCGCATGCCGGCCGACTCCAGCTGGAACACCCCGAAGGTGCGCGCCTCGGACAGGAGCTGGTAGGTCCGGGCGTCGTCGAGCGGCAGGCCGTCGCCGTCGAGCTCGATCCCGCGCGACTCCTTGAGCAGCCGCAGGGCGTCGGAGATCACGGTGAGGGTCTTGAGCCCGAGGAAGTCCATCTTGAGCAGGCCGAGCTTCTCGATCGGCCCCATCGCGTAACCGGTGATGAGCTCCGGGCCGCTTGGGATCCTTGTAGAGCGGCACGCGCTCCATCAGGGGCTCGTCGGAGATGACCACCGCGGAGGCGTGCACCGAGGCGTGCCGGGTGCAGCCCTCGAGCGCGCGGGCCACCGCCCACATCTCCCCCACCCGCTGGTCGCGCTTGACCTGCTCGGCGAGCGGCGGGGCCTTCTCGAGCGCCTCGTCCAGCGAGATGTTGAGCGGGAAGCCGGGCACCAGCTTGGCGATGCGGTCCGCCTCGCCGTAGGAGAAGCCGAGCACGCGGGCCACGTCGCGGATCACCGCCTTGGCCCCCATGGTCCCGAACGTGATGATGTGAGCGACCCGGTCGGCCCCGTAGCGGTCCACCACGTAGCGGATGACCTCGTCGCGCCGGTCGTCCGCGAAGTCGATGTCCATGTCCGGCATCGAGATCCGCTCGGGGTTCAAGAATCGCTCGAAGATCAGCCCGTAGCGGATCGGGTCGACGTTGGTGATGCCGAGGCAGTAGGCGACCAGCGAGCCCGCGGAGGAGCCGCGCCCCGGCCCCACCGCGATCCCCTGGCGGCGCGCGTAGCTGATGAAGTCCCAGACCACCAGGAAGTAGCCGGAGAAGCCCATCTTGGAGACCACGCCCAGCTCGTAGCGGAGGCGCTCCACCACCGCGTCGGCCGGTGATCCGCCGTAGCGCGACTTGAGGCCCTCGAAGGCGAGCTCCTCCAGATACGAGTCGAGCGTGAAGCCGTCCGGCACCTGGTACTTGGGCAGGTGGAACTGGCCGAACTGCAGATCGAGGTTGCACCGCTCGGCCACCGCCAGCGTGTTGCGGTAGGCCTCGGGCAGGTCCTTGAAGACCGGCCTTCATCTCGTCGGCCGACTTCACGTAGAACTCGTTGCTCGAGAACTTCCACCGGTTGGGATCGCTCATGGTGGTGCCGGTCTGGATGCAGAGGAGCGCCTCGTGGGCGCGCGAGTGCTCGGCCTCGAGGTAGTGCGAGTCGTTCGTGCCGCACAGGGGCGCGCCGATGGCGCGGGCGATCTTGACGGTGCCCTCGGTCACCGCCACCTGCTGCTCGAGGCCGTGCGACCTGCACCTCCATGAAGTAGTAGTCCTTGCCGAACACCTCCTGGTACCAGCCCGCGGTCTGCAGCGCCTTGGCCTCGTCCCCGCCGTGAGCTGCCGGCTCACCTCGGAGTTGAGGCAGCCCGAGAGCACGAGGAGCCCGTCCGCGTGCTGGGCCAGCAGCTCGCGGTCCACCCGTGGCTTGTAGTAGTAGCCCTCGAGGTAGGCCTTGGAGACGAGCTTCATGAGGTTGGCGTAGCCGGCGCGGGTGCGCGCCGAGCACCGTGCAGTGGCTCGCGCCTTCGTAGCCGCCGTCCTGGCTCGAGCGCTCGAAGCGGCTGCCCGGGGCCACGTAGAGCTCGCAGCCCAGGATCGGCTTCACGCCCGCCTTCTCGCAGGCGGTGTAGAAGTCCACCGCCCCGAAGAGGTTGCCGTGGTCGGTGAGGGCCAGGGCCGGGAACTTCAGCGCCTTGGCGCGCTTCGACCAGCTTCTCCAGCCGGGCCGCGCCGTCCAGCAGGCTGTACTCGGAGTGGACGTGCAGATGGACGAAGTCGGCGTGTTTCAGGACGGGCTCTTTCAGCTAGCTTGGATGTGGAGGACTTCGGTTTGGCGGTTGGGCTGCTTCGCGCGAGCGCTCATCCGAACTACTCCCACTCGATGGTGCTGGGGGGCTTGGAAGAGATGTCGTAGACGACGCGGTTCACGCCCTTGACCTCGTTGATGATGCGGCTCGAGATCTTCCCGAGCAGGTCGTAGGGCAGCCGCGCCCAGTCGGCGGTCATGGCGTCCTGGCTCATCACCGCGCGGAGCGCGATCACCTGCGCGTAGGTGCGGAAGTCCCCCTGCACCCCGACGGTGCGCACCGGCAGCAGCACCGCGAAGGCCTGCCAGAGCTCGCGCTCGAGGCCGGCCTGGCGCACCTCCTCCTGGACGATGGCGTCCGCCTCGCGCAGGACCGCCAGGCGCTCCTCCGTCACCTCGCCCAGCACGCGGATGGCGAGCCCGGGCCCCGGGAAGGGCTGGCGCCAGATGATGTCGCGGGGCAGGCCCAGCAGGGCGCCCAGGTCGCGCACCTCGTCCTTGAAGAGCTCCCGCAAGGGCTCCACCAGCTTGAACCGCATGTTCGGGCGGCAGGCCGCCCACGTTATGGTGCGTCTTGATGGTCGCCGACGGGCCCTTGAACGAGACCGACTCGATCACGTCGGGATAGAGCGTGCCCTGGGCGAGCCACGGGATGTGCCCGAGCTTGCGGGCCTCGTCCTCGAAGACCGCGATGAACTCGGCGCCGATGGCCTTGCGTTTGACCTCGGGATCCGTCACGCCTTCCAGACGATCGAGGAATCGCTTGGTTGCATCCACATGGATCAGGTTAACCTTGAAGGCATCCCGGAAGGTCCGCACCACGCCCTCGACCTCGCCCTTGCGGAGCAGGCCGTTGTCCACGAAGAGGCACGTGAGCTGATCGCCCACCGCTCGGTGGATCAGCGCGGCCACCACGGAGGAATCCACCCCGCCCGAGAGCGCGCAGAGCACCGGGTCCCGGCCCACCTGCCGGCGGATGTTCTCGACCGCGGAGTCCACGAAGGAGGGCATCGACCAGTCGGCCGCGACGCCCGCGGCGTCGAGGAAGTTCTTCAGGACGGTCTTCCCCTGGGGCGTGTGCGCCACCTCGGGATGGAACTGGACCGCGAAGAGCTTCCGCACCGGGTCGGCCATGGCCGCGACCGGGCAGTTGTCGGTGGTGGCCAGGCTCGTGAAGCCCGGCGGCGGTTTGAGCACGGTGTCCCCGTGGCTCATCCACACGGTCACGAGCCCATCGGCCTCGGGCTCCACGCCGCGCAGCAGGCCTTCGCGGCTCAGGATCCGGAGCTGCGCCTTGCCGTACTCGCGCCGCTCGGCCGGGACGACGTGGCCGCCCATGAGGAAGCCCATCGCCTGCATGCCGTAGCAGATGCCGAGCAGCGGGAGGCCGGACTCGAGCAGGCGCTTGTCGGGCAGCGGCGCCTCGTCCTCGTAGACGCTGGACGGCCCGCCCGAGAGGACGAGGCCGGTGTAGCCGCCCGCCAGCACGCGGTCCACCGGATCCGTGCACGGCAGGATCTCGGAGTAGACGCCCAGCTCGCGGATGCGTCGGGCGATCAGCTGGGTGTACTGGCCGCCGAAATCGAGGATCGCGATCTTGCTGGGCGCGGCAGCCCGGGTCGCCACCGCGAGGCTACCGGGGTGTCCCCAGCTTCTGGGCGCGCTGGAAGACCTTGCCCTCGGTCTTGATCGAGGGCGCGATGATCAGCTCGGTCTGCTGCAGCTCGCGGATGTTCATGGCGCCCACCGACCCCATGCAGGTCCGGATCGCGCCCACGAGGTTGAGGGTGCCGTCTTCGGTGAACGCGGGCCCGAAGAGGATCTGCTCGAGCGGCCCCGCGATGCCCACCCGGATGCGCGTGCCGCGCGGCAGGTTGGAGTGCGGCGTGGCCATGCCCCAGTGGTAGCCGCGGCCCGGCGCTTCCTTCGCGCGCGCGAAGGCGGAGCCGATCATGACCGCGTCCGCGCCGGAGGCGAAGGCTTTGCAGATGTCGCCGCCGGTGGTCATGCCGCCGTCGGTGATGATCGGCACGTAGCGACCGGTCCGCTTGTAGTAGAAGTCGCGCGCGGCCGCCGAGTCCGCGGTGGCGGTCACCTGGGGCACGCCCAGGCCCAGCACCTCGCGGCTCGTGCACGCCGCCCCCGGACCCACGCCGATCAGCAGCGCGTCCACGCCGCAGTCCATCAGCTCGAGACAGGCCTCGTAGGTGACGACGTTGCCGATGATGAGCGGGATCGAGAGGTGCTTCTTGAGCTGGCGGATGTCCACCGGGGTGTACTCGCTCGCCACGTGCCGCGCGGTGGTCACGGTGGACTGCACGACGAAGAAGTCGGCGCCCGCCTCCTCCGCGATCTTGGCGAAGCGCTCCGCGCGCTGCGGGATCGAGGAGACCAGGACCGGGCCGCCGCCCTTCTTGATCTCGCTGATGCGCTTGTGGATCAGCTCTTCCTTGATCGGCTCGCTGTAGATCCCCTGGATGATCTTGGTGGCCTCTTCCAGGCTGGCGGAGGTGATGCGGTCCAGGACGGCGTCGGGGTTCTCGTAGCGGGAGAAGATGCCCTCGAGGTTGAGGACCGCGAGGCCCCCGACCCGGCCCATCTCGATCGCGAAGGAGGGGCTCACGACCCCGTCCATGGCCGCCGCGATGATGGGAATGGGGAAGCGGTGGCCGCAGAGATCCCAGGAGATGTCCACCTCGCTGGGGTTGATGGTCAGGGCGCCGGGAACCAGCGCGATGTCATCGAAACCGTACGCCGCCCGCGCCTTCCGTCCCCGCCCGACCCACATCCCCATACGCCCCGCCTCCTGGCCTCACTCGGCCTGGGCCCGGGGCCGGCTGCCGGCCGCCTGAACCCTGTATGTAGAGAACCGCCCGCCTCGACCCACTGTATTTAGGGGGCAAGTATACGGGCGGCTCGCCCCGGGTGTCAACGGGGGCCCGCCGGATTGGCTCGCTCCCAGAGCATCCGGAGGCCTTCGAGCTTCAATTCCGGATTGACGAACTGCAGGCACTGGACGACTTCCCGCATCTGCCCCACCAGCCCTCCGGTCCCAACCACCTTCACGTCGCCCTCCATCTCCCGGCGCATGCGCTCCACGATGCCGTCCACCAGCCCGGCCCAGCCGTAGATCATGCCGGACTGGATGTTGGTGATCGTGTTGCGGCCGATGGCGTCCTTGGGGCGCACCAGCTCGACGCGGAACAGCCGGGCCGCCCGCGAGACGAGGGCCTCGGCGGCGGTGTTGATGCCGGGCGCGATCGCGCCGCCGATGAACTCGCCGCGGCTGTTGACGCAATCGAACCGGGTGGCGGTGCCGAAGTCCACCACGATCAGCGGCGCGCCGTATAGCGCGATGGCCGCCACGCAGCTGACGACTCTATCGGCACCTACCTCGCGGGGAGTGTCCACGTTCAAGGGCAGGTCGGCGGTGACCCCCGGCTCCACCGTGAGCGGGTTCACGCCGAAGTACCGCTCGCACATCCACTCCAGCGCCTGCTGGATGGGCGGCACCACGTTGGAGATGGCCACGCCGGTGATGTCCTGCTGCGCGATGCCCCGCGTGCCGAGGAGCGTCTGGATGAAGACGCCCCACTCGTCCGCGGTCTGCTCGCGCCGCGTGGTGAGGCGCCACGACGCGCGCAGGCGCGCGTGCTCGTAGATGCCCATCGAGGTGTTGGTGTTGCCGACGTCAATCACGAGCAGCATGCGCCACCCCCTCCTCGACCGCTCCCCCCGATACGATGTGGACCCGCCGCCCGTCCGCCGCGCGCGCCACCAGGACCCCGTCGTCCCCGACGTCCACCCCCACCCCGTCGGAGCCGTCGGGCAGCCGCACGACCTGGCCGGGCAGCGTGGACCGCTCGAGCCACGCGGCCCGGAGCGCGGCGAACCCGCCGAGCCGCCACGCCTCGTAGCGCCGGGCGAGCTGCTCGAGGACCGCGGCCAGGATCGCGTCGCCGTCGACGGCGCGGCCGGTGACGAGGCGCAGCGAGGTCGCCCGATCCGCGAGGGCCGCGGGAAACGCGGTCTGGGCGAGGTTGACGCCGATGCCCAGGATCACGTGATGGAGCCGGCCTCCGCCGGCGGCCGCTCCGCCGGACGCGGCCTCGGCGAGGATGCCGCACACCTTCCGGCCCTCCACCAGCAGATCGTTGGGCCACCGGATCCGCGCGGGTACCCCGGCCGCCGCGGCGAGCGCGTCGGCCACCGCGAGCCCGCCGACCAGCGAGAGCTGGGGCGCGGTCGTCACCGGCCCCGGCGGGCGCAGCAGCACCGAGACGAGCAGGCTCTCACCGGGCGCGTCCCACCAGTCGTGCCCGCGCCGGCCGCGCCCCGCCCGCTGGTGCCGCGCGGTGACCACGGTGCCTTCGGCGGCACCGGCCGCGGCCAGGCGCTGGACCTCGGATTGCGTGGAGTCGGTGGTGTCGAGGGCGTGGACCGCGAACTGCACGGCGGCGGGCTCCGCCCTACCCGAGGGCCGTCAGGCTCGTGGTGAGCTTCTGCTCGATCTGGCGCTGCTCGACGAGCCGCTCGCGCTCCCGCTCCACCACCTCGGCGGGCGCGCGCTCCACGAACTCCGGCCGGCCGAGCTTGCCCTCCAGGAAGGCGATCTCCTTGCGCGCCCGCTCGATTTCCTTTCGCAAGCGCTGGCGCTCGGCTTCGAAGTCCACCACGCCCTCGAGCCGTACGAACACGTCGCCGCTCGGCGTCGTGGCCACCGCGGCGCCCGCCGGGCGCGCCCCGTCGCGGGAGATCGTGATGGCGGCACGGGCCAGGCTCCCGATCACCGCGAGGCTGCTCTCGAGCGCGGCCGCGACCGCCGGCGTCGCCGGCTTGACCGTCACGCCCAGCTCCACCGCGGGCGAGATCCGGCTCTCGCTGCGGACGGTGCGGATCGCGTTCACGAAGTCGAGCACCGGCGCCATCAGCCGCTCCGCCTCCGGGTCGCGCCCCTTGCGGCTGGCCTTGGGGAAGGGCGCGATCATTATCGACTCCCCCTTGTGGGGCAGGCGCTGCCAGAGCTCCTCGGAGATGAACGGCATGAACGGATGCAGGAGGCGCAGCGTGGTCTCGAGCGTCTCCACCAGGGTTTGCTGGGTGACCGCCTTCGCCTCCGGGCTCTCGGGCTGGTAGAGACTCCGCTTGGCGATCTCGAGGTACCAGTCGCAGTACTCGTGCCAGAGGAACTGGTACACCGCGGAGGCGGCATCGTTGAAGCGATAGGTGTCGATCGCCTTGCGCACCTGGCCGACCGCCTCGGTGAGCCGGCTCCTGATCCAGCGGTCGGCCACCGACGGCGTGCCGCGGCGGGCGAGCGCGGGGTCGTAGCCGTCGAGGTTGGTCAGCACCAGCCGCGCCGCGTTCCAGATCTTGTTCGCGAAGTTCCGGTAGCCCTCGATCCGCTCCTCGGCGATCCGGATGTCGCGCCCCTGCGCGGCGAGCGCGGCCAGCGTGAAGCGGAACGCGTCGGTCCCGTACCTCTCCATCACGCTCAGGGGGTCGACCGAGTTGCCCTTCGACTTGGACATCTTCTGGCCCTCGGCGTCGCGGATGAGGGCGTGGATGTAGACGTGGCGGAACGGGACGTCGCCCATGAACTTGATGCCGAGCATCGCCATCCGCGCCACCCAGAAGAACAGGATGTCGAAGCCGGTCGACAGGACCGAGGTCGGATAGAAGACCTTCAGCTCCGGCGTCTCCTGGGGCCACCCGAGGGTGGAGAACGGCCAGAGGCCGGAGGAGAACCAGGTGTCGAGCACGTCGGTGTCCTGCCGCAGCGCCCCGCCGCACTGCGGGCACGCGGTCAGATCGGTGCGCGACACGTGCATGCTCCCGTCCTGGTCGCAGTACCACACCGGGATGCGGTGGCCCCACCAGAGCTGGCGCGAGATCGCCCAGTCGCGGATGTTCTCCATCCAGTGGAAGTACGTCTTGTTCCACGCGCGCGGGACGATCTTGATCTTGCCGCTGCGCACCGCCTTGATGGCGGGCTCGGCCAGCGGCTTGGTGCGCACGTACCACTGCTTCGACACGAGCGGCTCCACCACCGTCTTGCAGCGATAGCACACCCCGACCGAGTGCCGGTAGGGCTCGATCCGGTCGATGAGCCCGAGGGCCTGCATGTCCTCCACGATGCGCTTCCGGGTCTCGAAGCGGTCGAGGCCCGCGTACTTGCCGGCCAGCTCGGTCATCCTGCCGTCGAAGCCGATGACGCTGCGGACCGGCAGGTTGTGCCGGCGTCCGATCTCGAAGTCGGTGGGGTCGTGGCCGGGGGTGACCTTGATGACGCCGGTGCCGAACTTGGGATCCACCGCCTCGTCGGCCACCACCTGCAGCGTGATGTTCCCCTCCACCGAGGGCACCTCGAGCGTCTTGCCCACGTAGCGCCGGTAGCGCTTGTCCTTCGGATGAACCGCCACCGCGGTGTCGCCCAGCTTGGTCTCGGGCCGCACGGTGCCGAGGGTCAGCGGGCCGTACTTGATGTAGACGAACTCGGCGTCCTGATCCTCGCGCTCGACCTCGAGGTCCGAGAGCACGGTCTGGCAGCGCGGGCACCAGTTGACGATGTAGTCGCCCTGGTAGATCAGCCCCTCTTCCCAGAGGCGCACGAAGACCTCGCGCACCGCCGCGGAGAGTCCCTGGTCCATCGTGAAGCGCTCGCGCTCCCAGTCGCAGGAGGCGCCGAGCCGCTTGAGCTGGCGGATGATGGTGCCGCCCGACTCCTCCTTCCACTGCCAGACGCGGGCGATGAAGGCCTCGCGCCCCAGGTCCTCCTTGGTCTTGCCCTCTTTCTCGAGCTGGCGCTCGACCACGTACTGGGTGGCGATGCCCGCGTGGTCGGTGCCCGGCATCCAGAGCGCGTTGTAGCCCGTCCATCCGCTTGTAGCGGATCAGGATGTCCTGGAGCGTGTTGTTGAGGGCGTGCCCGAGGTGGAGGGAGCCGGTGACGTTGGGCGGCGGGATGACGATGCAGTAGGGCTTCTTCGGGGAGTCGGCTTCGGCGTGGAAGTAGCCGCGCTCTTCCCAGACGGCGTACCAGTGCGGCTCGACACGCGTCGGATCGTAGCGGTCGGCGATTTCGCTCATGTTATCGCGTCATTGTAGCACGGGGACGGCAGTCTGGACCCGCCAGCCGGCCGGACCGCGCGTCCAGGTGAGCGCCCAGGGCACGCGCCGGCCGTCGCGCAGCTCGGTGGCCGCCACCGTGACCGGCCCGCGCGGGCCGGCGGCCGCCTGCTCGCAGACCGGCTCGGGGCCGAGGCCCTTCGGCAGCCGCGCGCGCAGCGCCGGCGCGGGCACGAGCAGCCCCAGGGTGCGCGCGTCCTCCTCGGCGAGGGCACGGAAGAGGCGGTCGGCGGCCACCCCGAGCTCGCGATGCCAACCGTTCGCGACCTGCCGGCGCGACAGCGCGAGACCTCCCGCGGAGGCGAGCCGATAGTGGTCCTCGTGCTCGAACTGCTCCGCGCAACCGGGCTTCCAGCCGGGATAGCGCGGCTCGTAGCGCACCACGAGCTCGCCGGCCTGGGTGCGCCAGTCCGTCACCCGGAGGCCGTCGGGCCACTGGGTGCCGGTGGTCCACGCGCGCGTCACCCGATCGTGATCGCGCGCCTCCCACAGCTCCGCGTGCAGCGTGCGCTCCCCGTGCGCCGCGGGCGGACCGCTCCACACCGCGAACACGCGCGCCACGCGCTCCGGGCCCGCCGGCCAGACTCGCGCGTCGAGCAGCCCGTCGTGCGTGGACGAGGCGGCCACCGCGGCGCGGGCGCCCGTGCCCGCGTACACCCGGAGCGAGCCCGACCCCTCCACCCCGGTGAGGCTGTAGAGGCCGACCGTCAGCGGCGGGCGGCTTCCCGCCCCGGGAATGCGCAGCACGCGAAGGGTGGCGCCGCCCCAGCTCTCCATCATCGCGTCGAGGCGCTCGCGGATGAACACGAGCGAGGAGAACGGCTCCTCCCCGCGGAGGCTATCGAGGACCTCGGCGTCCACGACCTCGTAGAGCTCGCCGATGGCGCGGTCCCGATCGGCGCCGTCCAGCGCGCCCGCGAGGCGCTCCCGCGCCACCGCCCGGAAGTGCTCCAGCCGGTCCGCCGCCGGCGCGGGCGTGCCCGCGCCCGCGAGCAGGACCGCCGCGAGGGCGACCCGGAACCATGATGGCGGCATGGCGCTAGCGTACAATGGTTCGCGCATGACCCGCATCCTCGATCGCTACATCTACAAGGAGATGGGCCCGCCGTTCCTCATCGGCGTCGGCGTCTTCACCTTCTTCCTCGTCATCGATCGCATCTACCAGCTCACCGACCTCGTCATCACCAAGAGCGTGCCGTTCGCGCTCGTGATGCCGCTCCTGCTGTACATGCTCCCCGCGTTCCTGGCCCTCACCCTGCCGATGGCCCTGCTCGTGACGGTGCTGCTGGTGTGCGGGCGCCTGGCCGGCGACCTCGAGGTGGCCGCGCTGAAGGCGTCCGGGGTGAGTCCCCTGCGGCTCTTCCGCCCCTTCCTCGCGATCGGCATCATCATCACCCTGCTCATCTCGTGGCTCACCCTCGTGGTGGGCCCGTGGTCGAGCGGCGCCTTCCAGCGCCAGCTCTTCCGCATCTTCCAGTCGCGGGCCACCACCGGGATCAAGGAGCGCACCTTCAGCGCGAGCTTCAGCCAGTTCGTCATCTACGTGGACGAGGTGAGCGCGTCGCAGGTGCGTCTCAAGGGACTGCTCGTCTCCGACGAGCGCAACGCCGAGCAGTCCCGCATCATCGTGGCCCGCGAGGGGCGCCTCCTGAGTGACGAGAAGACCCGCCGCATCACCCTGCGCTTCCTGGACGGCTCGATCAGCGAGTCCGACGTGGGCGATCACCGGCGGTTCCGCCAGACCTACTTCAGCCTCTACGACATGACCCTCCCGGTCGACTCGCCGCTCGCGGCGGTCGCGCGGGAGGAGAAGCCCGAGAAGCAGCTCCCGCTGCGCGAGCTCATCGCGGAGGCGGAGAACATGCGCCGGACCGGGCAGATCTCGGCGCCGTACTATGTCGAGCTGCACAAGCGCTTCGCGCTGCCGGTGGCGGCGCTGGTCTTCACGATCATGGGCTTCCCGCTCGGCATCCGCGCGCAACGGGGCGGGCGCGCGGTCGCGCTCGCGCTGAGCTTCGGCATCGTGGTGGCCTACTACATCCTCTACTCGACGATGGAGGGCATGGCCCTCCGCGGCCGCATGCCCGCGGGCCTCGCGGTCTGGACCCCCAACGCGATCCTCGCGGTGATCGGCGTGATCCTCATGCGCGCGAGCGTCGCCGGCATGCCCCCCGCCTGGGTCGATCTGTTCTGGCGGCTCTGGGCGAAGATCGGCGAGCGCGAATCGGGGCGGGTGGTCAAGCCGCTGGAGGAGCGCCGGCGGCGGCGCCGGCTCGGCCGGCTCGTCGGCCCGCGCGCGTCCACCTTCATCATCGACCGCTACCTGGTCCGGCAGTACCTGATCTTCCTCGGCATCGGGACCGGCGTCGGCCTGGTCCTCATCGCGGTGGTGGATCTGCTGCAGACCCTCGACCGCTTCCTGCGCTCCAAGCCGCCCTTCGTCACGATCCTCGAGCACTTCCTCTACCGGATGCCCGGCGAGCTCTACAAGGGGCTGCCGATGATCGTGCTGATCGCCACCGTGTTCCTCTTCCTCTCCCTCACCCGCCAGCGGGAGCTCGACGCGCTCAAGGCGGCCGGGGTGAGCCTCTACCGGGCGAGCCTCCCCATCCTGCTGGTGGCGGGCGCCATCAGCGTCCTCGCGGTCGTCTTCCAGGAGGTCGCGCTGCCGGACATCAACGCGAAGGCGGACGAGGTGGACCGGGTGAAGATCCGGGGGCAGCTCCCGCGGCACCTCCAGCGCCAGACCCAGATCTGGTACCGCTCCTCCGATACGCGCTTCTTCCGCATGGCGCTCCTCGACCCGGTGGGCAAGTCCATGGAGGGGCTCACCGTGCTCGAGATCAGCCCCGACTTCCGGCTCGTGGAGCGGGTGGACGCCCGCACCGCGCAGTGGACGCCGGAGGGCTGGCAGCTCGTCGACGGCGTGCTGCGCCAGATGGGCCCGCAGAATCGGGTCACGTCCGACCCGTTCGCGACGCGCCTGATGCCGATGCCGGAGAACATCGACGACTTCATCCAGGTCCAGAACGCCCCCGACACCATGAGCTTCCTGGAGCTGCGCGCCTACGTGACGAAGCTCCGGGAGAGCGGACACCGGGTCAACCGCTACCTCGTCCAGCTCTACTCCAAGGTGTCGTTCCCGCTCGTCCACGTGATCATGGCCCTGGTGGCGATTCCGTTCGCGCTGGTCTCGCCGCGCAGCGGCGGGCGGGCGATGGGCATCGGGGTGGCCATCGTGATCGCGGTGGGCTACTGGATCGTGCACTCGGTGGCGATCGCGTTCGCGCAGGCCGATCTGCTGCCCGCCGCCCTCGCCGCCTGGACGGCCAACATCGTCTTCGCGGGCATCGGCACCGCCCTGTTCCTCAGCGCCCGAACCTAGCAGGGGTCAGGTCTTACATTCCGACATTTTCGCGAGGCGCAGCTCCGCCGGGGCGATCAAGATGTCGGAATGTAAGACCTGACCCCAGGCCTCGCGGCGCGAGGCTGACGAGCTAGCGCGTCTCGCGGAGGGTGCGGAGGGCTTCCTCGACCCGCTTCTGCTCCTGACCGTAGGTGGCCCAGTCGCCCTTGCGCAGCGCCTCCTGCCCGCGCTGCCAGGCCTCCCAGGCGCGCTGCACGCCCTCGACGATGGCCGCGGTGGCCGGGGCGCCCGGAGTGGCGCCGGGACGCTCGGGAGCCGGGCGACCGGCCGGCTCGTCGCCGCGCACGCGCGCGCCGAAGACTCGCGCGAGCGACGCCTCGAGGGTTGGCTCCATCGCGATCTGGTTGCCGTAGGCCACCACCACGCGGCGCAGCTCCGGCAGGGCGCCCTGCTCGGCGGCGGCCAGGTACAGCGGCTGCACGTAGATCAGCGACTGGTCGATGGGGATGGCGAGCAGGCTCCCGGTGATCACCCGCGAGCCCTGCTGGTTCCAGAGCGCGATCTGCTGGGAGATGACCGGGTCCTGGTTGATCCGCGCCTGGATGTTCCGGGGCCCGAAGACGAGCTTCTGCTTCGGGAACTGGTAGGCGATGAGGCCGCCGTAGCGGGGCGGATCCATGCGGGCGACCAGCAGCGCGATCATGTTGTCACGGCCGCTCGGGTTGAAGCCCGAGAGGAGCACGAACTCCTCCTTGGGCTCGCCGGGCAGCCGCATGATCATGAAGTACGGCTCCATCTCGCGGTCCCGGCCCTCCTGGGGCAGCCGCGGGATGACCCAGAGGTCTTCCTTGTTGTAGAAGACCTGCGGATCCTGCATGTGATAGGTGGCGAACATCCGCGCCTGCACCGAGAAGAGATCCTCCGGGTAGCGGATGTGCGCGTGCAGGTCCTTGGGCATGTCGGCGAGGGGCTTGAGCAGCCCCGGGAACGCCTTGGCGTAGGTTCGAATGATCGGATCCTCGGGATCGGCGACGTAGTAGCTGACGGTGCCGTGGAAGGCGTCCACCGTCGCCTTCACCGAGTTGCGGATGTAATTGAAGCCCCGCACCGGCGTCGCGTAGGGGTAGCGATCGCTGGTGGTGTAGCCGTCGACCATCCACACGAGGCGGCCGTCGCCCGCGATGACCAGGTACGGGTCGCGGTCGAACTTCAGGAACGGCGCCGCCTCCTGCACCCGCGCCCCGATGTCGCGGTAGATCATCACCCGGCTCTCGGGCGTGAGGTCGTTCGACAGCAGCACGTTGAGGGCGCCGAAGCGCGCCGCGAAGGCCGCCTTGCGGACGAGCGTGTTGACCGGGATGCCGCCCCGTCCCTCGTAGCGCGTGTAGACGTTCTGGTCCCCCGAGGGGTAGTCCAGCTCCTGCGAGCGCGTGCGCACGAACACGTACTCGTTACCGATCTCACCGTAGTAGATCTCGGGCCGCGTGATCTTCGGCATGCCGCCCGTCACCGCGGGCGGAATGTCCTTGAGGAAGAACTCGGGCAGCCCCTCCGGGCTGATCCGGTTGACCGGCCCCGCCACCAGCCCGTAGCCGTGGGTGTAGGTCAGGTGCTCGTTGATCCAGCCCCGGCTCGGCAGGTCGCGGTAGGAGAGCTCGCGGGCGGACAGGGTCACCTGGCGATACTCGCCGTTCAGCGTGTAGCGGCCCACGTCCACGTCCCGGAACTTGTAGTAGGTCCGGATCTCCTGCAGCTTGCCGTAAGTGGTGAGCAGCGGCCGGTGGTCCCACAGGCGGATGTTCTTGATCGTGAGGTTGTTGCGCTCGAGCGCGGCGGGGGTGAGGTTGTCCTCGGCCGCGAAATCCTTCTCGGCCACCCGATCGAGGGCATACGCCTGCCGGGTCATCCGGATGTTGTTCTCGATGTACGGCCGCTCGTACACGAGCTCGTTGGGCTTGACCCGGTAGCTCTGGAGCAGCGCGGGGGCGATCCCGAGGCCGGCGACCCAGAGCACCACCAGCACCACGAGTCCGGCCACCAGGAAGCGCCAGCCCGGCCGGAACATCTGGAACACGCAGGCTGCCGCACAGAGCACCGCAAGCACGACCAGCCACTGCAGCACCGGCAGGGAGGCGTGCACGTCGCTGTAGGAGGCGCCAAACACGAAGCCGCGGGGCGCGTAGAGCAGGTCGAAGCGGTCGAGCCAGAAGCCGACGCCGCGGAGCACGAGCAGGAGGGCGGCGAGGCCCAGCAGGTGCGTCCGGGCTCCCGCGGCGAGGCGCGGCCCGCGCGCGGTGAGCACGAGGCTGCGCTGCAGCACGTAGACCGCGGCCACCAGGACGAGCGTCCCGGCCACCAGCGCGGTGGACCACGTGTAGAGGATCCGCCAGAACGGCAGCTCGAAGAAGTAGAACCCGAGGTCGCGGCCGAACAGCGGATCCGCCTGGTTGAACGGGGTCCGGTTGACGTACTCGAGCACGGTGGACCACGAGCCGATCGCGCGGGCCCCCGAAAAGAACGAGATGACCGCGATGACCGGCAGGAGCAACCGCCGGACGAGCGGCTCCAGGATCGCGCGTCCGGGCAGCCCGAGCTGATCCTCGAGCTCCCACAGGACGTCCGGGGGGGCGGTCCGGGCGGCCACCGACAGGTTGATGAAGAGGAAGATGAAGACGACGGCGGCGAGCCCGATGAAGAGCCAGCCCGAGACCTGCAGGCGCGTGGTGAAGACGGTGGCGAAGCCCACCTCCTGGAACCACAGCCAGTCGGTGTACAGCGGAACCGCCTGGCCGACGAGGCTGAGCAGGATGAAGCCCAGCAGGAGCCACAGCCCCAGCCGGGGCCGCCGCAAGGGCGTGACGCGAGCGCCCGGGGGCGACTGGGCCACGGGAACTCCCCTAGCTCCCCTGCCCAGCGAGCGGGCGCTTCGAGACGGACATCGTCGAACCTGGGCTCAGCCGCGTGTTCCCGACGGGTCCGGCGTCACGCGCCGGCGTCGTCGCGAAGGTCCTTGGCGCGATTCGTCCGTTCCCACGTGAACTCGGGCTCGGTGCGCCCGAAGTGGCCGTAGGCCGCCGTCTTGCGGTAGAACGGACGCCGCAGATCCAGGTACTTGATGATCCCGGACGGCGTGAAGTCGAAGTGCTTGCGGATCAACTGCTCGAGCTTGGCGTTCGGCACCTTGCCGGTTCCGAACGTCTCCACCATGATCGAGACCGGGTCCGCGACCCCGATGGCGTAGGCCACCTGCACCTGCGCGCGCTCGGCCAGCCCCGCGGCCACGAGGTTCTTGGCCACGTGTCGGGCCATGTAGCAGGCCGAGCGGTCGACCTTCGTCGGGTCCTTGCCGGAGAAGGCGCCGCCGCCGTGGGGGCAGGAGCCGCCGTAGGTGTCCACGATGATCTTGCGGCCGGTCAGGCCGGTGTCGCCCATGGGGCCGCCGGTGACGAAGCGGCCGGTCGGATTGATGTGATACGTGATGCGCTTCGGGTCGATCAGGTGCTTGGGGATGGTCGGCAGCACGACGTGCTCGATCATCTCCTCGCGGATCGCTCGACAGCTCGGTGTCCGGGCCGTGCTGGGTGGAGATGACCACCGTCTCGACCCCGACCGGCTTGCCGTCGACGTAGCGGACCGATACCTGGCTCTTGCCGTCCGGTCGGAGGTAGCCGATCTGGCCGCTCTTGCGGACCTGGGTCAGCCGCTGGCAGAGCTTGTGGGCCAGCATGATCGGCAGCGGCATCAGCTCCTCGGTCTCGGTGCACGCGTAGCCGAACATGAGGCCCTGGTCGCCCGCGCCGAGCTTGTCCACGCCCATCGCGATGTCGCCCGACTGCTCGTCGATCGCGGTGATGACGCCGCACGTCTCGTAGTCGAAGCCGTACTTGGCGCGCGTGTAGCCGACCTCCCGGATGGTATCGCGGGCCACCTTCGGGATGTCGACGTAGCAGGACGTGGTGATCTCGCCCGCCACCACCACCAGGCCGGTGGTGAGGAGGGTCTCGCAGGCCACGCGGCCGGTCGGATCCTGGGTCAGGATCGCGTCCAGGACCGCGTCGGACACCTGATCCGCGATCTTGTCCGGGTGTCCCTCGGTCACCGACTCCGACGTGAACAGGTACTCCTCGCGCGCCATCCGTCCTGCCCTCCTGTGCTCTCGACTCGATCGACCGCGGGTACGTGACACTATCACGCCCGGCGGTCGCCTCTCAAGGGGTAACGGTTTCGCCGATCGCCACGCGCAGCGACGTCTCCCAGGCCTGCCCGGGCTGGAGCCGGAGCGGCCACGCGAAGAGCAGCGCGGAGCCCTGGTAGATGCGCTCGAAGCCAGTCTCGGACAGCGACACCGTCTCCACCGGGGCCCACGAGATGTCGGCCGGGCTCGCCCATCGGAGCGCGAGCTCGCACCCGAGCCACTCGTCGACCATGGCGAGGCCGTGCACGGCCGGAAGGAACCCGCGGCTGCCGAGCGACGGGCGTCCCGCCACGCGGTAGTAGCGGCCGGGCGCGTCGCCCGCGCTGAGCGTGAGGTTCCACTGCACCGCCCACCGCGCCACCAGCGTCTCCTCCCCTTCCCACCGGAGGCGATAGGCCACGGTCACCGCGGCGTCGTCGGCGAGCGCCACCACCGACTTCTGCATCGCGATCGGCACGCCGTCGGGACGCTGCAGCGAGCAGTGCAGCGCCACCTCGCGCGGCGACGTCTTCACCTCGTGATCGAGGGGCCGCTCGCCAATCACGAGCCGCGCCGCATCCCACGGGTCGAGCGGATCGAGCTCGCCCTCCGGCGGGAACAGCCCGTCGAGGAGCGAGGCGCGGCGGAAGCGATCGTAGCGGAGCAGCGCGGTCAGCCCCGCCTCCTTGACCGCGGGCGCCGAGTGGATCGTCCTCACCTCGTCCGCGCCGGCGTCCGTCGGCCGCTCCGCGACCTGTCGGTGATAGGGCTCCGGACGCCGGGTGAGCACGTCCGCGGTGTCCATCTCCCCGCCGAGCCAGAGCAGCTCGGTGAGCGACCCCCCGCGGGCCGGGTGCAGGGTCAGCCCGAGCGACCGCGTGCGCACCACAACCTCGGCCACCCCGTCGCCGTCGACGTCGGCCCGCACGCAGTCGAGTCCCAGCGGCTTGCCGGGGCCCTCGAGCCGGCGCTCGCAGGCGATCAGGGCCGACTTCACCGCGCGGCGGAGGTGCGGAAGATAGCAGCCGCCGAACACACCGTGCCAGTACGCGTCGTTGGCCTGGCCCTGCCAGAGCCGCTCGCGGGCCTCGAGGAGCCGCGGATCGCGCGGGCGCGCGGTGAGGCCCTCGTGCACGCGCCGCGAGAGGCGAGTCATCTTCCAGTAGGCGTCTCCGATCTCCGGGTACTTGACCAGGAAATTCCGGAAGAAGCCGCCGCGCAGGAGGCGCGAGAGGCGCTCGCCGTCGGGGAGCGCGGCCAGCCGGGCGCGCGCGTCGTGCAGCTCCGCCGCGGCGGCGTGCGGCAGGGCCCACTCGCCCATCTCGGTGTACGCGGCGGTCGGCAGGTAGACGCGGCCGGCCGGAGGCTCGGTGTCGAGGAACCGCGAGAACGTGGAGACGCGCAGCCACGGAGCGGCGCGCAGCGCATCCAGGAAGCGGGCGAGCCAGCGCTCCCCGTACACCAGCCGCTCGGTGCCGGGCCAGACTCCGAACTTCTCGCCGTCGTCCACCATCGTCACCGCGCCGGCCCCGCGGCGGGTCTGCAGGTACGCGACGCTCTCCCCCGGGTCCGCGAAGGGCACGAGGTAGCGCAGCCGCTGGTTGATGGGGAACACCGCGACCGAGGCCCCCTGCTCCTCGGTGAGGTAGTAACCTCCGAGGGTCTCCGGGTCGAGGCCGGCGAGGGCGAAGTGCGAGTCGTCGACCAGGACGAACTCCACCCCGGCCTCGCGCAGGACGCGCGGGAGCTGCGGCTCCCAGATGCGCTCGGCCAGCCACATGCCGCGCGCGGTCACTCCGAAGCTCGTCTTGATGAACTGGCTCAGGGCCTGGATCTGCCCGAGCTTGTCCCAGTCCGGCAGCAGGGCGAGGATCGGCTCGTAGAAGCCACCGGTCAGCAGCTCCACCTGCCCGTCGGCCGCGAGGCGCCCCAGCAGGTCGAAGGTGGGCCGCGCGCGCTCCTTGAGGGTGGCGAGCAGGCCTCCGGAGAAGTGGACGGTCAGCGAGAGGCCGGCGCCGCCCTCCGCGATGGCTTGCAGGAACGGGTGGTAGGCGCGGCGGATCGCGTCGTCGACGACGCCGTCGAAGTTTCCGACGGGCTGGTGATTGTGGATGCCGAAGAGGAAGTGGAGCGGAGCGTCACTCACGATCCAGGTCCCGGTGCCTGACGATCGGACTCAGGCCGAGACCGGTCAGGAATGAGCGGAGGGCTTCCACGATCATCACCGAACGATGCCGCCCGCCCGTGCAGCCCACCGCCACTGTGAGGTAGGCCTTCCCTTCACGCTCGTAGAGCGGCAGGAGGAACTTGAGCAACCCCTCCAGCCGCGAGAGCAGCTCCCGGCTCTCCGCGAACGACAGCACGAACTCCTCGACCGCGCGGTCGCGCCCGTCGAGGGGCCGCAGCTTCTCGACGAAGTGGGGGTTGGGAAGGAACCGAACGTCGAAGACGAGATCGCCGTCGTAGGGCACCCCGTGCTTGAAGCCGAACGAGACCAGCGCCACCGTGAGCCCGCCCCGGGCCGTCCGCGGGCCGTAGGACTGGATCATCTGGTCCTTCAGCTGGTGCACGGTCAGGGCGGTCGTGTCGATGATGCGATCGGCGATCTCCCGGAGATGGGCCAGGGCCTTCCGCTCGGCCCGGATGCCGTCGAGTACGTTGCCCTCGCCCGCGAGCGGGTGTCGGCGCCGGGTCTCGTGGTAGCGCCGCACCAGCGACTCGTCCGACGCCTCCAGGAAGAGGACGTCGACCTGGTGGCCCCGCGCCCGCAGCTCCTCGAGGGTGCCCACCATGCTGGCGAGATACTCGCCCTCCCGCACGTCCACGCCGAGGGCGATGGCCGAGATCCCACGGCTCGACTGGGCGCAGAGCTCCGCGAAGGTGGGAATCAGCGTGGTCGGCAGGTTGTCCACGCAGAAGTAGTTCAGGTCCTCCAGGCACTTGATCGCGTAGCTCTTCCCCGCCCCGGAGAGCCCGGTGATGATGACGAAGCGGATCGGCTCGGCGGCGGTCGGCTCGGTCACGATGGCCGGAGGGCGGGGCGCCGCGGCCGCCGCGCCTTCGTCTCGCGCACCTGGCGGCGCAGCGCGTGGACGGCCCGGTCGACCGCCGCCTCGAGGTCGGGGGCGGTCTCCCGGCTCCGGAAGGCCCGGCGCCGTGCGACCAGGGTCAGGGCCGCGGTGCGGCGGTGCTTCTCCTTCGAGAGGACCGCGCGCGTCTCGACGAGGGCGGGCAGCAGCGGCTCGAGCTTGGCGAGCTTCCGCGTGAGCTCGTCCTTGTAGGTCCGAGAGACGGTCATCCCGCGGGTACTGATGATCACCTGCATCGGCCGGGGCCTCAGCGCTTCTTGGACGAGGCCCGCCGCTGATGCGAGGGCATGATGCCGAGCTCCTCGCGGTACTTGGCCACCGTGCGGCGCGCGATGGTGAGGCCCTGCCCCTGGAGGGACTGGGCGATTTCCTGGTCGGAGAGGGGCTTCCCCCCGTCCTCGCCCGCCACCATGTCGCGGATCGTCTTCTTGACCGACACCGAGGAGACCATCGAGCCGTTATCGGAGGCGATGCCGCTGTGGAAGAAGAACTTGAGCTCGAAGAGGCCCTGCGGCGTCTGCACGTACTTGTTGGTCGTCACCCGGCTGATGGTGGACTCGTGCATGCTGATGTCGTCGCCCACGTCGCGCAGGGCGAGCGGGCGCAGGTGGGTGAGACCCTTGTCGAGGAAGTCGCGCTGGAAGTTCACCAGGCTCTGGGCCACTTTTCGCAGCGTGCGCTGCCGTTGCTCCACGCTCTTGATGAGCCACACCGCGCTGCGCAGCTTCTGCTCGACATATTGCTTGGCCTCGTCGCCCGACCGGCGCAGCAGCGAGCGGTAGAGCGAGTTGACCCGCAGGCGCGGGATGCCCTCCTCGTTCAGGATCACCACGTAGTCGTCGCCCACCTTCTGGATGGTGACGTCCGGCACCACGTAGCGCGAGTCGTTGATCGAGAAGCGCCGGCCCGGCTTGGGCTCGAGGCTCTGGATCTCCTCGATCGACTCCATGACCCGCTCCAGCGGCAGCTTCAGGGCCCGCGCGATCTCCGCGTAGCGTCGCCGCTCCAGGTCCTCGAAGTGACGCTCCACGATCTCCACCGAGACCGGATCGGGCTCCGCGTCCGCGGTGAGCTGGAGCAGCAGGCACTCCTGCACGCTCCGCGCCGCGACGCCCGGCGGGTCGAAGGCGTGGATGAGCTTCAGCGCGGCCTCCACCGCGTCGGGGCTCGCCCCCATGCCCGCCGCGATCTCGCCCACGTCGGCCCGGAGATAGCCGTCCTCGTCCAGGTTGCCGATGATGGCCTCGCCGATGCGCAGGACGTCCGGGTCGTCGGTGCCGAGGCGGAGCTGCTCCATGAGGTGCTCGCCCAGCGACGCGTCGCTGCGGCCGAGATTCTCGAAGGGCAGCTCGTCCCGCTCCTCCATCGACACCGGGGTCCGCTCGTCGCCGTGGTCGTCGAAGACCGCGGAGGACAGGTCGAAGGGCAGGTCGTCGGCCTTCTCGCTGTCGACCGAGGACGTCTCCTTCGAGGGGGGCTCGAGCGCCGACGTCGTCTCCGGGGTCGGCGCGGCCTCCGAGGTCGCGCTCGTGGCGGAGCCGTCCGGGCTCTCCTGGTTCTCCGCGTTCTCGACCGGCATCTCCTCGAGAAGCGGGTTCTCCTCCAGCTCCTTGCGCACCACCTGCTCCAGCTCGAGGGTGGAGAGCTGCAGGAGCTGGATCGCCTGCTGGAGCAGGGGGGTCATGACGACCCGCTGGCTCATTCGCTGCTGCAGTTTCATAGGGAGAACTTCTCGCCCAGATAGATCTCTCGGGCCTTGGAGTTGTTGGCCAGCTCGGTGGCGGTGCCGGAGGCGAGGATCCGCCCGTCGTAGAGGATGTAGGCGCGGTCGGTGATGGCGAGCGTCTCCCGGACGTTGTGGTCGGTGATCAGCACGCCGATGCCGCGCTCCTTCAGCCGGGCCACGATCTCCTGGATGTCCCCGATCGCGATCGGATCGATGCCGGTGAAGGGCTCGTCGAGCAGGAGGTAGCGGGGGCTGGTCACGAGCGCCCGCGTGATCTCGAGCCTCCGCCGCTCACCGCCCGACAGGGTGTAGGCCTTGTGCTGGGCGAGCCGGGTCAGGTCGAGCTCGGCGAGCAGCTCCCCGAGCCGCGTCGTCCGCTCCTGATGCGAGAGGTCGAGCGTCTCCAGGATCGCGAGCAGGTTCTCCTCGACGGTGAGCTTGCGGAACACCGAGGACTCCTGCGGCAGGTAGCCCATGCCGAGGCGGCAGCGCTTGTACATCGGCAGCTCGGTCACGTCCTGGCCCTCCAGGAAGATGCGCCCGCCGTCGGGGCGCAGGAGGCCCACGATCATGTAGAACGAGGTGGTCTTGCCCGCGCCGTTGGGCCCGAGGAGGCCGACCACTTCCCCCGGGTGGATGTCGAGGCTCACGCGGTTCACCACCACGCGGCTCCGAAACCGCTTGCGCAACCCCTGGGCGATCAGACCTTCCACGAACGCCTCATGAGCATTGGCCCGCCGCCGGCTTCGCGCGAGGCGTCTCGTCCTGGCCCTTGGGGTAGAAGACCGCCTTCACGCGCTCCTGCTGCCCGCCCTCCACGACGCTGCGGTCCTCCGCGAGGTAGATCGTGATCCGCTCGCCGGTCACCACGTTGTCGTCGCGCCACACCCGGGCGTTGCCGATGAGGACCACCCGCTGCTCGGCGTCGTAGTACTCGGCGCGCTTCGCGGTGCCGGTGCGGCAGTCCTTGGTGATGATCCGCACGTTGCCGGTGGAGATGGCCCGGACGATCCGGTTTCCCTTGTCGTCGAGGTAGACCTCCATGCGGTCCGCGTACTGCGTCGAGCTGTTCTGGTTGGCCACCACGTTGCCGCTGAAGACCACGAGACCTTCCTTCTGCAGGTTCTCGAGCTGGTCGGCGTCCACCGTGACCGGGGCGTTGCGACCTTCCGGGCTCGGGCCCGAGCCGTCCGGCCGCGGGGCGGGCGGCTGGGCCGCGGCGGCCGGGCGGGCCGGCCGCGGCCGTGGGGGCACCGGCTGGGCCCACGCGGCCGTCGCCAGCGTCACCGCCGACCACACCACGACCACGGCCAGCGCGCGCCTCCGATTCATGGACGCCCGGCCGCAACGGGCTCGGCGCCCGCTTCACCGGGCGTGCCGCGCTTGAAGATGGCCCGGACCCGTCCCTTGATGCTGGACGCTTCCTCGGCCACGCGCGACTCGAAGCCGGTGCCCCGCACGACGGTGCCCGATCGGTAGATGGTGACCGGCTCGGACGTCCACGCGCGCTGTCCCTCGGCGTCCCAGCGCAGGCGCTCCGTCTCGAGCCGCAGGCCGTCGCTCGAGACCAGCACCACGTTGCCGCGCAGCTCCACGTTCTTGGTCTCCTGGTTCAGATCACCCTCGTCGCCGGTGACGGTCCACGAGCGCGCTGCGTGGCTGCTCTTGGACGGCTGGTCCACCTTGATCGTCACCTTCTTCATCGACGTCGTGTTCTGCTCCTCGAAGGTCTCGGAGTACTCGGCATCGAGCTGCCAGCGGGATCCATCACGACCCGTCTCCTGAAGGCGCACCTGCTTGAGACGGTAGTCCGCGTTCGAGGCGGTGACCTCGGTGGCAATCGTCCGAGGTGTCCGTGCTCGGTGGACGAGCACGCCCACCACCACGGATATGAATACCATGACGAGCGTCAGAATAATGATCGGGGCCTTCCTCATAGCAATCTCCATGCCACGCTAACACAGTCCTCGCAGCCGTGGCAAATGAAGAAGGCGGTGCTCAGCGCTCGGAGCGTGGCGGCCAAGCACGACGGGCCTTTAGGAGCATCTCGACCGCTTCCCGCACCGCGCCGTCGCCACCCCGCCGGCGCGCCACCCAATCCGCGGCGCGCTTGACCTCGGCCACGGCGTTGGCGGGCGCCAGCGCCAGGCCGGCGCGGGCCATCGCGGGCAGATCCGGGAGGTCGTCGCCCATCATCGCGACCTCGCCTCGGGCCAATCCGAGCCGCTCCCGGAGCGTGTCCAGGCCGCCGGCCTTGTCGGTCACGCCCTGGTGGACCTCGCCGACCCCGAGCTCGGCCATGCGCCGGGTCACCGCGGCGGACGCGCGCGAGGAGAGGATCGCGACCTGAAGGCCCGCCTGGCGCGCGGCCACCATCGCGAGCCCGTCGTGGACGTGGAAGCGCTTGGTCTCCTCGCCGGAGGCGGAGAACAGCAGGCCGCCGTCCGTGAGCACACCATCCACGTCGAGGACGAGCAGCCGGATGCGCGAAGCGCGGGGCGCGGCCCTCACACGATCTTGGCGCGCAGGATGTCGTGGAGGTGGATCACGCCCGCGGGCCGCCCCCCCGCGTCCACGATCACGAGGCTGGTGATGCGGCCCTCCATCATGGCGAGCGCCTTGGCCGCGAGCTCCTCGCCGCCGATGGTCTTGGGCCCGGCGGTCATGCACTCCGCGGCCCGGCGCTCGAGCAGGGCAGCCCCGTGGGCGAGCTGCTGGCGGCGCAGGTCGCCGTCGGTGACGACCCCGACGAGCCGGCCACCCGCGTCCACCACCGTCGTCATGCCGAGCCCCTTGCCGCTCATCTCCTCGATGGCCTCCTTCATGGTGGCCTGCTCGGAGATCTGCGGCAGCGCGGGGCCGGTGTGCATCAGGTCGCTCGACCTTGAACAGCGACCTTCCAGCCGAGGCTGCCCCGCGGGTGCAGCGCCGCGTAGTCGTCCGGCCCGAGGCCGCGCAGGTCGAGCAGCGCCATCGCGAGCGCGTCGCCCATCGCGAGCGCCGCGGTCGTGCTCGAGGTGGGCGCGAGGTTGATGGGGCACGCCTCCTCGACCACGCCGACGTCCAGCACGATGTCGGCCTGGCGCGCGAGGGCAGAGGTCGGCGCGCCGGTGAGCAGGACCAGCCGGATCCCGAGCCGCTTGAGCCCGGGCAGCACCGCCAGCACCTCGTCGGTCTCCCCCGAGTTGGAGAGCGCCAGGACGACGTCCTCCCGCGCGACCATCCCGAGATCGCCGTGGACACCCTCGGCGGGATGCAGGAAGTACGCGGGAGTGCCGGTGCTCGCCAGCGTCGCCGCGATCTTGCGCCCGATGAGGCCCGACTTGCCCATGCCCGTGACGATGACGCGGCCCCGGCAGTCGTGGAGGATCTCGACCGCGGCCACGAACCGGTCGTCCAGGCGCGCGCATAGCGCGAGGACGCTCTCCGCCTCGAGCCGCAGCACGCGCTCGGCCAGCGTCAGGATGCGCGCGCGCTCCACCCCGGAGCCCATCAGGCGCGCTCCATGCCCGCCGCGATCGCGCGCAGCTCGTCGAGCAGCCGCGGCAGATCGTCCAGGCGGAGCATGTTGGGCCCGTCGGACAGCGGACGGCCGTCCTCGAGCGTGCGGTCCGGATCCTCGTGCATCTCCATGAAGAGCGCGTCCACCCCCACCGCCACCGCCGCGCGCGCGAGGGCCTGCACGTACTGGCGCTCGCCGCCCGAGCGGTCCCCCTGCCCGCCCGGGAGCTGCACCGCGTGGGTCGCGTCGAACACGACCGGGTAGCCGAACGCCCGCATGATCGGCAGCCCGCGGAAGTCGACGACCAGGTTGTTGTATCCGAAGCTCGTGCCCCGCTCGGTCAGGAGCAGGTCCTCGCAGCCCGACGCCCGCACCTTGTCCACCACGTTGGCCATGTCGCGCGGGGCCACGAACTGCCCCTTCTTCACGTTCACCGGCCGGCCGCTCCTCGCGCACGCCACGATCAGGTCGGTCTGGCGGCAGAGGAACGCGGGGATCTGGAGGACGTCGAGCACCTGGGCGGCGGGGGCGACCTCGGAGACGTCGTGCACGTCGGAGAGCACCGCGAGACCGGTCTCCTCCTTGACCTTCCGGAGGATCCGGAGCCCCTCGACGAGGCCAGGCCCCCGATAGGCGTGGATCGAGGAGCGGTTGGCCTTGTCGTAGGACGACTTGTAGATGAAGGGCACACCCGCGTCCGCGGTCGTCCGCTGCAGGCGCTCCGCGACCATCAGCGCGTGCTTCTCGTTCTCGATCGCGCAGGGGCCGCCGATCAGGGCCAGCGGCGCCCCGCCCCCGATGGTGACCGAGCCGACGCGGACCGCCCGCGTCCGGCTCACGCGCCCCCCTGGTGGTCGAGGGCCGCCTTGATGAACGCGGCGAAGAGCGGATGCGGCTCCCACGGCCGCGAGCGGAACTCGGGATGGAACTGCCCGGCCACGAACCACGGGTGATCGGGCAGCTCGATGATCTCCACGAGCTGCTTCTCGGCCCAGAGCCCGGAGATCCGCAGCCCGTTCTTCTCGAGCCGGGCGAGATAGTCGTTGTTGACCTCGTAGCGGTGCCGGTGGCGCTCCTCGATCAGACCCTGCCCGTAGACCCGCGAGGCCGCGGTGCCCTCGCTCAGCAGCACCGGGTAGAGTCCGAGTCGCATCGTGCCGCCCTTGTCCTGGACCTTCCGCTGCTCGGGGAGCAGATCGATCACGTTGTGCGCGGTGGTCGGATTGAACTCGGTGGAGTTGGCGCCCTCGAGCCCGCACACGTGGCGCGCGTACTCGATCACCGCGCACTGCATGCCGAGACAGATGCCGAAGTAGGGCACGCGCTGCTCGCGCGCGTACCGGATGGCCTGGATCTTCCCCTCGATGCCCCGGTCCCCGAAGCCGCCGGGCACCAGGATCCCGTCGAGTCCGGCCACGTGGCCGGCGAGCCCCTCGCGCTCGATGCGCTCGGCGTCCACCCACACCACCTCGACCGCCGCCTCGTGGGCGATGCCCCCGTGGGCGAGCGCCTCGTAGAGGCTCTTGTAGGAGTCCTTCACCTCGATGTACTTGCCGACGACCCCGATGCGGCAGCGACGGCGCGGCGCCTTGATGCGGCGCACGATCTCCTCCCAGCGGGACAGATCGATCGGCCGCGAGGGCAGCCCGAGCAGCTTGATGATGGACTCGTCCAGGCCCTGGTCGTGGAAGGCGATCGGTACCTCGTAGATCGTGTCCACGTCGCGGGCCGCGATCACCGCCTCTTCCTCGACGTCGCAGAAGAGCGCGATCTTGGACTTGATCGACGGAGTGAGCGGATGGTCCTTCGCGGTCCGGCACAGGAGCACGTCGGGCTGGATCCCGATGGCGCGCAGCTCCTTGACCGAGTGCTGGGTCGCCTTGGTCTTGAGCTCCTGCGCGGCCTGGATGTACGGCACCAGCGTGAGGTGGACGTAGATGACGTTGTCCTTGCCCACGTCCTTCTTGAACTGGCGCACCGCCTCCAGGAAGGGCAGGCCCTCGATGTCGCCGACGGTGCCCCCGATCTCGATGATCACCACGTCGACCCCGGCGGCCACCTTCCGGATCGACGCCTTGATCTGGTCGGTGATGTGCGGGATGACCTGGACGGTGCGGCCCAGGTAGTCGCCGCGCCGCTCCTTCTCGATCACGGTGCCGTAGACCTTCCCGGTCGTGACGTTGTTGTCCCGGGTCATCGCGGGACGAGGTGAAGCGCTCGTAGTGGCCGAGATCGAGATCGGTCTCCCCGCCGTCGTCGGTCACGTAGACTTCGCCGTGCTGGTACGGACTCATGGTCCCTGCATCCACGTTGATGTAGGGATCCATCTTCTGCAGCGTGACCCGGAAGCCGCGCGCCTCGAGCAAGGACCCGATCGACGCCGCGGCCAGCCCCTTGCCCAGGGAGGACACGACACCGCCCGTCACGAAGATGAATCTGGTCGTCACCTCACGCCTCCTTTCCCGATGTGAGCCATTCTTTCACGAGTTCGCGCTCCTCGGCCACCGAGCCCGCTCCGCCGTCCAGTCGGTGCCGTCGCAACATGCCGAGCGCCGCGCCGACCCGCGGCCCGGCCGGCACCCCGAGGGCCAGCAGGTCGCGCCCGGTGAGCTCCGGCCGCACCCCACGCCCCTGGGTCAGGTACCACTGGATCCGCCGACGCACTCGCGCCCCGCCCTGGAGCCAGGCCGCGAGGACGGCGGCTTCGGGCGCCGCGTCCAGCCACTCGCCCACCGTGCTGGGCGCCAGCCGGGCCGCTTCGAGCCGCCGGGCCAGTGGCCCGGCCAGCGCCCCGGCCTCGAGCCGCGCCCGCGGCTCCCCGGTGAGCGCCAGGCGGTCGAGGCTTCGCTCGACCACCTCCGGCGGGCGGCCGAGCGTGAGCGCGAGAAGCACGAGCTCGGCCGGGTCCACCGCCGCGCCCGCCGACCTCGCCCAGCGCCCGAGCCGCTCGGACGCGGCGAGGTGTCGTGACGTCGCTCCATCGAGATTCCAGAGGCTTGTGGCCCGCCATCTCACGAGCTGCTCGAAGACGAGCCGGGCTTGCGGCTCCGCGGCTGCCAGCTCGATCTCCCGCCAGAGGCGCTGGCCGGACAGGGCGACGTAGCCGGGTCGCTCCACCGCGAGCCGGATCGCCGCCCGGGTCGCCGCATCGGGGCGGAAGCCGAGGCGGCTCGCATAGCGCGCGGCCCTGAACACGCGGGTGGGGTCCTCCACGAACGAGAGGGGCTGGAGGACCCGCAGGAGCCGGCGCCGGACGTCACCCTGCCCGCCGAGCGGATCGAGCAGGCGGCCGAAGCGATCGGGCGCCAGGGCCAGCGCCATCGCGTTCACCGAGAAGTCGCGGCGACGCAGGTCCTCGAGCAGATCCGCCGGCTCGACCTCGGGCAGGGCCCCGGCCGTCGCATAGCGCTCGCGGCGGGCCGAGGCCACGTCGACGCGGCCGAGCGCCACGCCGTCGAGCCCCGCGCCCGCCGGGGCCCGCCCCCCTCGATGGACGCGGTGCCGAAGCTCCGGTGCACGAGCACGGTGCCGCCGATCTCCTCGGCGAGCCGGCGCGCGAAGGCCACGCCGTCTCCCTCGATGACGAGATCCACGTCGGGCGGCGCCGCGCCGGTCAGCAGGTCCCGGACGAAGCCGCCCACCGCGTAGGCCGGTGCGCCCAGCCCTTCGCCGATCTTGCCGGCCACGCGCAGGAGCCACGCGCGCGCCTCCTTCAGATGCGGGGGCCCAGAAATGGCCCCCGCACTCCCCCTGCCGCGGACACTCGGTTGCGGCCTCGACTTCGCCTCGGTGGCGGGCTCGAGGCGCGCGAGCAGCGAGGATTCGGACGGCGTCAGGTCGACGCGATCGCGGTCGATGGCGCCGATCACGCGAGAGCCCCGGTGCACCAGGACCAGCGACGCGCCCGCGAGCAGCCGACGCCGCGCCTCGATCTCGGAGGCGGTCACGCTCACGCTCGGCAGATCACGCCAGGCCACGTCGCGCGCGGGCCGCCGATCGAGGCCCCACGCAGCCGAGCGCTCCAGCTCCGAGACCCGCACCGCGCGGCCCGGGCCGAGGACGACCACCGTCGCGCCGGCCGCCCGCGCGCGCGCGAGAGCCCGCGCGACGGAGAGCGCGGGCGCGACGGTCACCACGCGCGGATCGACGAGCGCCGCGACGCCGGGCTCCACCTGGGGGTACACGTGGCCGGCCTTCGCCATCTCAGCCCGCTCGCTCGAGGCCGCTCGCACGGGCGGGCCGGGTCATCCGCCCCGCCCGCGGGTGGAACTTCCGGTACATGTCGTGGACGACGCTCGACGGCAGGTGCGTGTAGATCTGCGTGGTCGAAATGTCCACGTGGCCCAGCATGGCCTGCACCGAGCGCAGGTCCGCGCCGCGCTCGAGCAGATGGCTCGCGAACGAGTGCCGCAGGGTGTGCGGCGAGACCGCGACGCGGAGCCCCGCGCGGCGTGCCGCACGTCGGATCAGACCCCAGAGGGCCTGCCGCGACATGGTCCCGCCCGACCGATTGAGGAAGAGCGCCGGGCACTCGCGCCGCACCTGGCGCGGGCGGATCGTGACGAGATACTGTCGCACCCAGTCCAGCGCCCGGGCTCCCGCGGGCACCAGGCGCTGGCGATCGCCCTTCCCGATCACCATCACGTACCCGGCCTTGAAGTTCACGTCCTCGACCCGCAGGCCGAGGGCCTCGGAGGCGCGGAGCCCGGAGGCGTAGAGCAGCTCCAGCAGCGCGCGGTCCCGTAGCCCGTCCGGCCGGGTGGTGTCGGGGGCCTCGACGAGGGCGGCGGTGTCCGCCACGGACAGGGTGCGCGGCAGCCGCCGGGCCGGGCGCGGGCTGTCCAGGTGCTGCGTCGGATCGCGCGGCACGCGCCCCGCATCGAGGAGGAAGCGGTAGAGGCCTCGCACCGCGGAGAGGTGCCGGGCGATGCTGCGGCTGCCGAGACCGCGCCGGCGGAGCGCACCCAGATAACGCGAGAGGTCGGTGACGCCCACGTCAGCGATCGCCCGGTGCTCGCGCGCCAGGAAGCTCTCGAAACCCTGGAGGTCCCGGCGGTACGCGGCGAGGGTGTTCAGCGCGGCGCCCCGCTCGATCTGGAGGCTGCCGAGATACTCGTCGATCAGCGCCGCGGCTTCGGAGACGACTCCCGCGGTCCCCCGCTCCGCGGACGCCCCGAGCCGAGCGCGCATCGATCACATCCGGAGGGGGAGGCCCAAAAAGCGACGGCCCCGGCATTGGCCGATGCGTCGGATCCAGGCCATGACCGGGGCGTCCCCTGCGAAGTCCAGGAGCATGAGCGAGTCTATCACCGGCGCCGGCCGGTGGGCAAGGATCAGCGGCGCGTGTGTAACATGCCGAGCAGCGCGCGCAGCTCCGGGGCGCGGATGGCCGCCGCCATCGCCACGTACACCGCGACGCCGCCCACCAGCGCCAGCATCATCCGCGCGAGCCCGAGCACCACCGGCTCCGGGAACACCGGCAGGAACCCCTCCACCCACGCGCACCACAGCGCGAGCGCGGCGGTGGCCACGACGGTACGGCCCAGCGAGCCCCAGATCTCCGACCCGCGCGGGCCGCCGAGCCGGCGGTGGAGCAGCCAGCAGAGCCCGATCAGGTTGACGTAGGAGGACAGCGACGAGGCGAGCGCGAGGCCGATGTGGCGCAACGGCCACATCAGGACCAGGGCCAGTACCACGTTCACCGCCACCGACACGAATCCGACGATCACCGGCGTCCGGGTGTCGCCGAGGGCGTAGAAGGTCTGGGCCGCGATGCGGGTGGCCGAGAACGCGGGCAGTCCCACCGCATAGCCGGCCAGGGCCTGGGCGGTCAGCGCCGCGTCGCGCGCGGTGAACTCGCCGCGCTGGAAGAGCACCTGGACGATGGGCCCGCCCAGGAGCAGGAGTCCCACCGTCGCGGGCACCGCGATGAAGGCGGAGAGCCGCAGCGCGAACTCGAGCGTGGAGCGCAGCGCGGTGAACTCGCGTTGCGCGGCCTGGGCCGACATGCTGGGCAGCGTGGCGGTGGCGAGCGCGATGCCGAACACGCCCAGCGGGAACTCCATCACCCGGTCCGCGTAGTAGAGGTAGGAGACCGTCCCGGTGGGCAGCAGCGAGGCGAGCAGCGTGTTGACGACCACCGTGATCTGCACCGCGGCCAGCGCGAACACCGCCGGCCAGAGGCGCCGCGCGATGCGCGCCACCGCCGGATGGCGCCATTCGAGCGACGGGCGCAGCGGCACTCCGATCCGGCGCAGCTCGGGGAGCTGGATGAGGAGCTGACCGAGCCCGCCCACCAGCACCCCGATCGCCAGCGACATGATGGGGGTGGTGAGCCGGGAGGCGAGGCCCACCACCGCGATGATCATCGCGAGGTTCAGGACCGCGGGGCCGACCGCGGCGGTGAAGAACCGGTGGTGGGCGTTGAGCGCCCCCATCGCGAGCGCGGCCAGCCCCACGAAGACGAGGTACGGAAACAGGGCGCGGGTCAGGCTCACCGCGAGGGCCAGCAGCTCGGGCTCCGTACGCCAGCCGGGCGCCATCACGGTCACCACCAGGGGCGCGACCAGGGCGCCGAGACCGGCGACCAGGCAGAGCACCACGATCGCCGCGCCGGTCACCGCGCGCGCGAGGCGCCCGAAGGCCTCGGGCCCCTCGCGGCTCAACGTCTCGGTGAACACGGGAACCACCGCGGTGGACAGCGCGCCCTCGGCCAGGAGCCGGCGGAGCAGGTTCGGGATGCGAAAGGCCACGAAGAACGCGTCGGTGATGGGGCCGGCGCCGAAGACGCGCGCCACCACCATGTCCCGCACGTAGCCGAGCACCCGGCTCGCGAGCGTGGCGAGGCCGATCGAGCCCACCGCGCTCACCACGCCGCGCTGGACGTGCTCCTGGGCGTCGGACGCGTCGCTCACGAGGAGGACGAACTCCTTGACACGTCGCGGCGCCGACGGTAGCCTCGTGTGACGCTCACGCTGCACCCCAGACAGCTTCACCCCAGAAGAGGAGAGGAACCTTGGCGAACACGCCCTCCGCGAAGAAGCGGATCCGGCAGAACGAGAAGCGCCGGCTGCGGAACCGCGCGGTGCGCAGCGCGGTGCGCGGCAACGTGAAGAGCGCGCGCGAGGCGCTGACCGGCAAGACCGCGGACTCCGCGACCGTGGTGCGCGAGGCCATCCGCGCCATCGACCGCGCGGTCACGAAGGGCATCATGCACCGCAACACCGCCGCCCGCCGCAAGTCCTCGCTCGCCCGCAAGCTCAACGCCCCCGCTTGACCGGTCGGGGCTGGTGCCGCTCCGCCAGCTCCCGAAGGCCCGCGATCGCCGCGTCGCGCACCAGCTCCCCGCCGTGCTCCCCGTAGAGGCTGCCGCACGAGATGTAGCTCGACGTCCGGAAGTGCTCGGCGGCCAGGAAGTAGCCCTGGTAGGCGTTGGCGACTCCGGCGACGAAGGTGTGCGGGAAACTCGTCCGGCCCGCGGCCTTGATCTCGAGGCCGAGCCGCGTGGACGGCTCCCCTGGAATCGCGACCCAGGCGCTCCGCCCCACCGTGACCACCCACACCTCGGCGGAGGGCGGTAGCGCGGCCCGCAGCCCCAGGCGGGTGCCGCGAGGGATCCACCGCCCCAGGCAGTTGTGGAGGTCGACGCCAGGGGCCGGAAGCAGCGCGGTGACCGACGTGGCGGCCAGGCGCTGATCGGGGTCGCGCGCGATGCGCGGCCAGAGGGCGACCACCGCGGCGGACAGGGTCTTGCCGCCCGCGGCCACGCCGTCCCAGCCGCGCTGGCGGGGGCTCACGTCGCCGACCGCGCCGTTGACGAAGAGCGCGGGTACCCCGAGCTGCTCCTCGATGCGCGCGCCCGCATCCCCCATGACGTCGCCGGAGAGCTGGAGGTTTTCCCGGCCGAGCGCGGTGCCGTGGATGGCGTAGTTCCACATGACCGCCACCGGGCGGTTGTCGGCCCCCATCACCTTGAGCACGCCCAGCTCGTCGTCGACCGCCTCGCGCACGCGGCTGTCGGTGAGTCCGGATACCGCGCTCCGCCCGCTGCCGACGGTGGCCGGGCGCTTGCGGCGCTCGGCCTGTCGCGCCGCGTCCTCCATCGCCGAGTAGATCCGGCCGCGCACCCGCGGCGATTCGCGATCGAGCGCGAGCAGGCCGAACAGATTCGACCGGGCGAAGGCGCCCGGGCCGGAGTGCGTGTGGGACGCGGCCGCGATGACCGCCGCGTAGCGCAGCCCGAGCTGGTCGAGACGACGGCGCAGGTCGGCGACCAGCGAGGGATCCATCCCCACGAGGTCCACGCCGAGGAAGAGCAGCCGCACGCCGCCCGCCTCGAGCACGAGGGCGCGCACCTTGATCGGATCGTGGACGCCGGTGGCGGGTCGGAACCAGAACGTGTCGGGGTAGCGGCCGAGGAGATCGGGGATCCACGCGCGGCGCGGGAAGCCGCCGTAGCCGCCGAGCGGCGTGTCGGTCGGGAGCTCCACGGTCACCCCCGCCGCCCCGGCCAGGAGCCGCGGCGCGGGCGCGGCGGCCAGCGGGCCCGCGCCGGCCCCGAGCAGCAGCGCGGCGACGAGAAGGGCGCGCAGCGCCCCCGCCATCAGACCGCGCACAGATCGGCGACGAGCAGCGACAGCTCGGGGCGCGGCGTCCCGCCCAGCTTGAGGCGCCGCTCGACCTCCCAGCAGCGTGCGAGCTGCCGCGCCGCCCCCGCGACGGAGACGCTCCGCGCCCGCTCGAGCAGGGCGGTGGCCGCGGCGGGCGGGCGTCGCAGGCTACGCGCGATCTCCTCGGGCGCGCGGCCGGCCCGCAGCGCGTCGGCGGCCTGCCAGGTGGCGCGCGCCTCGCGGGTCAGCATGCCGAGCACCGCGAGCGGCTCTTCCCCCGCGTTGAGCAACGACTCGAGCAGCGCCAGCGCCGCGGCGGCGTCGCGCGCCGACAGGGCGCGGGTGAGGTCGAAGACGTGGCGGAGCCGGTGCTCGCCCACCACTGCGCGGATCTCGGCCACCGTCACGCGCCGGTTCTCCGGGCCCCCCGCGAGCGCCGCCTTCTCCACCTCGCCGACCAGGCGGGTGAGATCGTCGCCCGAGAGCTCGACCAGCAGGCCCGCCGCGTCCTCGCGCAGCTCGTAGCCGACCGCCTGCGCGTGGGCGCGGAGCCACGTCGCGAGCGCACGGCCCGCGAGCGCGGGAGCCGGCACCACCGCGGCGGCCGGCAGGGCGCGCAGCAGCCAGTGCGAGCCGTCCAGCAGCGAGTCGGCCAGGAGCAGCAGCACGGTGGACGGGTTGGGCGCCTTCACGTACGCGACGAGGGGCTCGCCGGTCTTCGCGGTCAAGCCGTCCGCGCCGCGCGCCACCACGAGGCGCCGGTCGCCCAGCCACGGAAGGGTCAGGGCCGCCTGCACGATCGCCTCCGCGCCCCCCGCGCGGGCGTCGAGGATCTCCCGCGCGAGGGAGAGCTCGGTCTGGCCGGGGAAGAGCGCGCGGGTGAGGCGTGCCACCGCGTCGTCGAGGAGAAACGGCTCGGGTCCGTGCAGAAGGGTCACCGGCCCGACCTGCCCCGCGGCGGCGGCCTTGACGAATCCGGCGTAGTCCACCGCTACGGCCGCGCGGCCACTAGAAGCGATCCAGCGCCAGGTTGACGACCTTGCGCCCGATCTCGGTCGCGGCCTGCACCACGGCCCCCTGCCCGCGGGCCACCGTGTCCGACACGCTGCCCTCCACCTGGAAGTCGGCCGTCTCCTGCAGCCCTTCCTGCCGCCAGAGCAGGGCGCTCTGCCTCACGTCCCGGAACTCCACGTTCAGCGTGAGTCGCAGCCGGTAGGCACGGATGACCTGGGTCCGGTCGAAGGCGGTGCCCTCGAGCGAGTAGCCCGTCACCTCGCCCTCGAGGATGGCGTCGGCCTCTGCGATCGGCACCACCCGCACGCGTCCGCCGCTGGAGAAGGCGTTGACCACCCCGGACGTGACCGCGCTCTCCACCAACGGCTCGAGGGTGCGGTTCTTGAAGATGGGCACCGCGACCGTCTTGATGTGATCGGGCAGGTTGCCCTTCGTGCTGTAGCCGCAGCCGGCCAGCAGGCCGGCGGCCAGGGCCAGCCCGAAGTCCCGGCGGGAGAGGCGGGCCGGCTCAGCCACGGGTCACGATGTTGACGAGGCGCCCGGGCACCACGACCACCTTGGCGACCTGGCGCCCGTCGAGCCACGGGAGCACCTTGCCGTCGGCGAGGGCCATCTCGCGGATCTCCGCCTCCCGGGCGCCGACCGCCGCGGTGAGGCGGCCCCGCACGCGCCCGTCCACCTGGACCACGATCTCCACCTCGTCGCGCGCGAGCGCGGCCGCGTCCGCGACGGGCCACGATCGCCTGAACAGGCTCTCGCGGTGGCCGAGCGCGGCCCACAGCTCCTCGGTGATGTGGGGCGACACCGGCCCGAGCAGGAGGATCGTGGCCTCCACCGCTTCCCGCAGCAGGGCGCTCCGCTCCGGCCGCGCCATCCCGTCCAGCGACGTGCGCTCGAAGTCGTGGAGCGCGTTCACGAGCTCCATCACCGCACTGATCGCGGTGTTGAAGTGGAAGTCGTGCTCGATGTCGTGCGTCACCTTCTGGATCGTCTCGTGTATCACGCGCCGGAAGGCGCGGCCCGCGTCACTGATTGCGTGCCCCGCGGACACGGTGACTTCCTTTTTGTATTCGCTCGGCTCGCCTTCGGCTGCACCTCGCCAAGCCACTGCCCCATTCAGTTCGGCGAGGTGCGTATGCACAAAACGCCAGATGCGATTGAGGAAGCGGGAGGCGCCCTCGACGCCGCGGTCGTTCCAGTCGAGGTCCTTCTCGGGGGGGGCCGCGAAGAGCGAGAAGAGGCGCGCGGTGTCGGCCCCGTAGCGTCGGATGAGATCGTCGGGATCCACCACGTTGCCCTTCGACTTCGACATCTTGGCCCCGTCCTTGATGACCATGCCCTGCGAGAGCAGGGCCCGGAATGGCTCGTCCACCTTCAGCATCCCGAGGTCGCGCAGGGCCTTGGTGTAGAAGCGCGCGTACAGCAGGTGCAGCACCGCGTGCTCGATGCCGCCGATGTACTGGTCCACCGGCATCCAGTAGGCGGCCGCGGCCGGCTCGAACATGCCGCGGTCGTAGGTCGGCGAGCAGTAGCGGAGGAAGTACCAGGACGACTCCACGAAGGTATCCATGGTGTCGGTGTCGCGCCGGGCGGGGCCCCCGCACTTCGGGCACACCGCGTTGACGAAGCTCGCCACCTCCGCGAGCGGCGAGCCGCCCTTGCCGCTGATCTGCACGTCGCGGGGCAGCACCACCGGCAGGTTCTCCTCCCGCTCCGGCACCATGCCGTCCTTCTCGCAGTAGAGCACCGGGATCGGCGCGCCCCAGTACCGCTGCCGGCTGATCCCCCAGTCTCGGAGGCGGAAGTTGATCTTGGCCTGACCGATCCCCTGGGTCACGAGCCAGTCGATCGCCTTGCGCTTGGCCTCCTCGATCCCGAGGCCATCGAGAAAGCCGGAGTTGATCTTCACGCCGTCACCGGTGTAGGCCTGCTCGTCCTTCCAGTCCGCGGGCCGCTTCACGGTAGCGACGATCGGCAGGTCGTGCGCCTTGGCGAAATCCCAGTCGCGCTGATCCTCGCCCGGCACCGCCATGATCGCCCCGGTCCCGTAGCCCATCAGCACGTAGTCGGCGAGGAAGAGCGGGATCTCCTGCCGGTTGAAGGGGTTGGTCGCCCGGGCCTGCAGGCGCAGGCCGCGCTTCGGCCGGTCGGTGGCGAGCCGCTCGATCTCGGTCTCGCGCGCGACCTCGGCCCGGAAGGCGTCGATCCGGCGGCGCTCCTCCGCGTCCACCGCGAGGCTGTCCACCAGCGGGTGCTCGGGCGAGAGCACCGCGTAGGTCATGCCGAAGGAGGTATCGGGACGCGTGGTGAAGATCGGGATCCTGAGATCCGGCCGGCCCGCCACCGGCAGCGCGAACTCGGCGCCCTCGCTGCGGCCGATCCAGTTGCGCTGCATGGTGAGCACCCGCTCCGGCCAGCCGGGCAGCCGGTCGCACCAGTCGAGCAGCTCCTGGGCGTAGTCGGTGATCTTGAAGAACCAGCCGTCGATCTCGCGGATCGTCACCTCGGAATCGCAGCGCCAGCACCGGCCCGCCTCCACCTGCTCGTTGGCGAGCACGGTCTGGCACGACGGGCACCAGTTCACGCGCGAGCGGCGCCGGTAGGCGAGCCCGCGCTCGAGCATCCGGATGAACACGAGCTGCTCCCACTTGTAGTAGGCGGGATCGCAGGTGGCCACCTCGCGGTCCCAGTCGTAGGAGATGCCCATGCGCTTGAGCTGCGTGCGCATGTTCTCGATGTTCTCGTACGTCCACACCGCGGGGTGCACCCCGTTGTCGATGGCCGCGTTCTCGGCCGGCAGCCCGAAAGCGTCCCAGCCCATCGGGTGCAGCACGTTGAAGCCTCGCATCCACTTGTAGCGGGCCAGCAGATCGCCGATCGCGTAGACCCGCACGTGGCCCATGTGGATGCGGCCGGACGGGTACGGGAACATCTCGAGGCAGTAGTACTTGGGGCGACCGGGCTCCTCGGTGACCTTGAACTGCTTGGCGTCCGCCCAGGCCTTCTGCCACCTGGCCTCGATCTCCGGAAAGGGGTAACGATCCTGACGCTCGTCGAGGGCCATATTGGCGCTGATTTTTACACGCTTAGGCGGGAGGCGCAAGAAACGGCTCCCGGGGGCCTGGGGCGGCGGCCCCCGGGAGTGGAACCGGCTCTACTTCTTCTTCAGGGTGAGGTTGATCGCCTTCGCAGCCTCGTCGGCCTTCGCCACCGACTCGGCGTGCTTGCCGGCATCGTGGAGCGCCTTGGCCTCGTTGGCCAACGCCATCGCCTTCTTGGAGGCGTCGTCGGTCTTGCCCGCCGTCGCATCCTGAACCTGCTTGACCAGCAGCGGGCACTGGTTGGCCAGCACCGGCGCGGCGGCCAGGGTCACCATCGCGATCGCCATCATGAGCATCTTCATGCGCGTCACCCCCTTTTCGGTGTAGTCCTGCTCGGACGCTTAACCCCCCCGGCTCTCGGAAGGTTCCCCCGCCGGGCTCGGGTGGAAGAAATCATAGATCCGTTGGGCCAGCTTCGGGGTGATTTTCGGGACCGACGCCAGGTCGGCGACCGAGGCCGCCCGCACGCCCTTGGCGGAGCCCAGCGTCTTGAGCAGGCTCGTGCGGAGGGCCGGCCCGACCCCGGGAATCTGGTCGAGCACGGAGGCGATGGCCCGTCGCTGACGCAGCTTCCGGTGGTAGGTGATGGCGAAGCGATGCGCCTCGTCGCGGATCTTCTGCAGCGCCTGCAGCGCGGGCGACCCCAGATCCAGCACGAGCGGCTGGAGCCGATCCGGGGTGTACACCTCCTCGGCGCGCTTGGCGAGCGCGGCGAGCGGAATGTAGTCGAGTCCCAGGTCCTCGAGCGCCTTCATCCCCGCTCCGAGCTGCCCGCGTCCGCCGTCGAGGAGGATGAGGTCGGGCAGCACGCCCTCGCTCTCCAGCGCGCGCCCGTAGCGACGGCTCAGCACCTCCTGCATGGACGCGAAGTCGTCGGTGCCGACCACGGTGCGGATCTTGAAGCGCTTGTAGTCGTCCTTCTTCATCTCGCCGTCCTGCCACACCACCATGGACGCGACCGTCTCCGTTCCCTGGTGCGTCGAGATGTCGAAGCACTCGATCCGATGCGGCGGCCCGGGCAGCGCGAGCGAGCGCTCGAGATCCTCGAGCACCACCTGCTGCCGGCTGCCGCGCGCGAGGAGGTGCGTCTGGAGCGCGAGCGCCGCGTTCTCCTCGGCCATCGCGACCAGGTCGCGCTTGCGCCCGCGCTGCGGGGCGAGCAGCTCGACGCGGCCGCCCCGACGCTGGACCAGCCATTCCCCGGTGAGGTCGATCTCGGGCGGCGTCTCCGAGAGCAGGATCTCGGGGGGCGGCACCACGTTCTTGGCGTAGAACTGGCGGAGGAAGGCGGAGAGGATCTCGCCGTCGCTCGCGCCGGCCACCCGCTCGAAGAAGAACGACTCCCGGCCGAGCAGCCGCCCCTTGCGCACGAAGAAGAGCTGCACGCAGGCCTCCGAGCCCTGGCGCACCACCCCGACCACGTCCTGGTCCTCTTCCTCGATGGAGATCATCTGCTGGCGCTCCCGTACCGTGTTGAGCGCCTGGATCCGGTCGCGCAGGGCGGCGGCCCGCTCGAACTTCATCTCCTCGGCCGCGGCCTCCATCTCCCGGGTGAGCCGGGCCGCGAGGTCGTCGTTCTTGCCCTCGAGGAAGCGCGCCACGTCCTGCACCGTCCGCGCGTACCCCTCCTCGGTCTCCCAGCCCGTGCAGGGGGCATTGCAGCGGTGGATGTAGTACTGCAGGCACGGGCGGGAGAGCGTCCCGTCGATCTTGATGCGGCAGGTGCGCAGGGGGAAGAGCTGGCGCACGAGGCGCAGCGTCTCCCGCATCGCGGTGGCGGGGTAGAACGGCCCGAAGTAGGTCGCGCCGTCCTTCTGCACCCGGCGGGCCACCACCAGGCGCGGGAATTCCTCGTTGGTGGTGAGCTTGAGGAACGGATAGTGCTTGTCGTCCCGCAGGATGATGTTGTACCGGGGACGATGCTTCTTGACGAGGGTGGACTCGAGGATCATCGCCTCGAGCTCGTTCGCGGTGACGATGTACTCGAGGTCGCGGATGTGGCCGACGAGCGCGTCGGTCTTCGGATCGCGCGCCCGCGACTCCTGGAAGTAGGACCGCACGCGGCTGCGCAGTGACGCGGCCTTGCCGATGTAGATGATCTGGGCCTTGGTGTCCTTGTAGAGGTAGACGCCCGGCCGATCGGGCACCTGGTCGATCTTCTCGTCGAGGGTCACGGGCGCTCGCCTCGCCAGGCGGTCACTGCCGTAACAACGTCACCACGAGCAGGACGAGGGCCAGCGCCGCGGGCACCAGGACGGTCCACGTGAGCGCCCGCTGCACGCGGCCCAGCATGAGCGGGGCGGGCCGGCCCGGTCGCGGCGGGTTCAGGAACACGATGACCTTCGTGAGCACGAACAGGACCGCCGCGGCCACCCCGAAGACGATCAGCGCCCACTTGAAGACCATTCGCTCAGACGCCCAGGTCGACCTTCCGGAGGGCCTTGATGCGATCGCGCAGCTCGGCGGCCCGCTCGAAGTCGAGCCGGCGCGCCGCGTCCTTCATCGAGCCCTCCAGCTCCTTCACGTGGGCCGCGAGGGCGGCGGGGCTCTCCCACTGCGTCTGGGGCGCGCGCTCCACCTCCACCGTGTAGTAGTCGCGCTCGGGGACCGACTCCAGCAGGTCCCGGATCGAGCGGCGCACCGACTCCGGGGTGATCCCGTGCACGCGATTGTACTCCCCCTGCACCACGCGGCGGCGCTCGGTCTCCGCGAGGGCCGCCTTCATCGAGCCGGTGACGGTGTCCGCGTACATGATCACCTCACCGTTCACGTGGCGCGCGGCGCGGCCGGAGGTCTGGATCAGCGACGTGGCGGAGCGGAGGTAGCCTTCCTTGTCCGCGTCCAGGATCGCGACCAGCGAGACCTCGGGCAGGTCGAGCCCCTCCCGCAGCAGGTTGATGCCGATGAGGCCGTCGAACTTGCCCAGGCGGAGGTCGCGGATGAGGGCGACCCGCTCCAGGGTGTCGATGTCGGAGTGCAGGTAGCGGACGCGCAAACCGTTCTGCTGATAGTACTCGGTGAGATCCTCGGCCATGCGCTTGGTGAGCGTGGTGATGAGCACCCGCTCGTCGCGCTCCGCGCGGGCCCGCACCTCCCCCATGAGATCGTCCACCTGCGAGGAGGCGGGCCGCACCGTGATGATCGGGTCCATGAGCCCGGTCGGCCGGATGATCTGCTCCGCCACCGATCCGCCCGCGAGCGGGCTCCCCGGCTCCCCGCGCACCACCCCGGCGCGCTCCAGCTCGTAGGGGCCCGGGGTGGCGGAGACGTAGAGGGTCTGCGGGACGAGACGGGTGAACTCCGCGAAGGTGAGCGGCCGGTTGTCGAAGGCCGAGGGCAGGCGGAAGCCGTACTCGACGAGCGCCTCCTTGCGCGAGCGGTCCCCCGGGTACATGCCGCGGACCTGCGGCGCGGTCACGTGCGACTCGTCGAGGATGACCAGCGCGTCCTTGGGGAGGTAGTCCATCAGGGTCGGCGGGTTCTGTCCCGGCTTGCGCCCGGAGAGGTGCCGCGAGTAGTTCTCGACCCCGTGGCAATAACCGAGCTCGCGCAGCATCTCCATGTCGAAGAGCGTGCGCTGCTCGAGACGCTGCGCCTCCAGCAGCCGGCCACGCGCCTTGAGGAAGCCGAGCCGCTCGCGCAGCTCGTCCATGATGCCCTCGATCGCGCGCTCGAGCTGGGCGGCGGGGGTCACGTAGTGGCTCGCGGGATAGATCCGGGCGTCTCCCACCGTGCCGGTGGTGACCCCGCGGAGGGGATCGATGGTCATGAGCCGCTCGACGCTGTCGCCCCAGAACTCCACCCGCAGCGCCTCCGATTCGGCGGCGGCCGGGAACACCTCGACCACGTCGCCCCGCACCCGGAAGGTGCCGCGCCGGAAGTCGTAGTCGTTGCGCTCGTACTGCACCGCGACCAGGGCCCGGATGAGGGCGTCCCGGTCCATGGTCTGGCCCGGCCGCAGCGAGACGTGCATGCCGTGGTAGGTCTCGGGCTCGCCGATGCCGTAGATGCAGGACACCGAGGCGACCACCACCACGTCGCGGCGCTCGAAGAGCGACGTGGTCGCCGAGTGCCGCATGCGGTCGATCTCGTCGTTCACCAGCGCGTCCTTCTCGATGTAGGTGTCCGACTGCGGAATGTAGGCTTCCGGCTGGTAGTAGTCGTAGTAGGAGACGAAGTACTCGACCGCGTTCTCCGGAAAGAACGCCTTGAACTCGCTGTAGAGCTGGGCGGCCAGCGTCTTGTTGGGCGAGATCACCAGCGCGGGCCGGCTGAGCCGCGTGATCAGGTTGGCGAGCGTGAAGGTCTTGCCGCTGCCGGTGACCCCCAGCAGGACGGTGTGGGGACTCCCCGCCCCGATGATCGAGACCAGGCGCTCGATCGCCTCCGGCTGATCCCCGGACGGTCTGAACTCCGAGGCGAGCGTGAACAGCGGCTTGGACAGCTGGTGGCTCAGAGGGACCTCAGGACGTCGAGGGCACCGCCACCAGGTACTTCCGCCACGAGTCGAGGAACGAGGTCGCGTGCGGATGCCGGAGCAGGTGCACCGAGAAGAGGAATTGCGGGTGCACGGGCTCCCGGATCAGCCGCAGCCGCGCCTCGTCCAGCATGCGGTTGCCCTTGAGCAGGTTGCAGCGCAGGCAGGCGGCCACCACATTGGTCCAGGTGGTCTGGCCCCCGCGGGAGCGCGGGACGACGTGATCCACCGTGAGCTTCTCCCCGCGTCGCGAGCAGTACTGGCAGGTATACCCGTCCCGCCGCAGGATGTTCTTCTTGTTGAAGGCCACCCGCTCCAGGAAGGGCTTCCGGATGTAGGCCCCGAGGCGGATCACCGCGGGAAGGTGGAAGCTCCGTGAGGGGGACCGGATCACGCGGGGCGACGCCTCGACGCTCTCGGCCTTGCCCGCCAGGAGCAGCGTGATGGCCCGCTTCGCGTTGGTGAAATGCAGCGGCTCGTAGGTGTAGTTCAGCACCAACACCGCGATTTCATCCATATACCCGGCTAGGATAGACAACGCGCCGAGACCTGTCAACCGCGGTGAGGCTAGACCAGCATCCGCCAGACCACCGGGCCGAAGCCGGCGAGGATGATGAACACCACACCCGCCGCGTCGAACGACCGCGTCATCAGGATGACGATGAGGCACACGAGCGCGAAGCACGCCAGGTAGAAGCGCACTTCACGACGGTCGAGCCACCCGCCCTTGCCCACGAGGTGCGGCGCCTTGTTGATGACGTAGATCGGCGAGTAGAGCAGGAAGAATCCCACCACGATCGCGGAGAAGCCCCAGACGCCCAGCAGACCGAACGCCATGCCCCGGAAGATCCAATCCCACAGGGACAGCCCGCTGTCGTTGCTGAGGTCGAGCGCGCGGGGCAGCGCCTCCGGGCGATGCGTGAAGTACAGGATGGCGACCGAGACGAACGCCAGCATCCCCTCGAGCCACCGCCGGACGAGCACCCGAGGGATGAGACTCATCCGATCCAGGACAACACAGGACCCGCCGACGTGTCAATAAAAGCGCCCACGCGCGGCCCGGTCAGAGCAGGAAGCCGCCGGGAAAGGGATCGCTGGGATCGAGCGAGAGGGTGGCGCGGGACGTCATCCAGGCTCGTCCGGTGATCTCCGGGACCACCGCCGGGGTCCCCGCCACCTCGGTGAGCGCCGCGATTCGCCCGGTGAAGAGCGTGCCGATGATGGACTCGTGGCCGAAGACCTCCCCCACGCCGAGCCGCCCGCGCGCGTGCAGGTTGGCGAGCCGCGCCGAGGTCCCGGTCCCGCAGGGCGAGCGATCGAGGCCCGCGGGGGCGACCACGACCGCGTTGCGGAGCTGGGCGTCGGCCCGGCGCGCCGGCCCGTAGAACTGCACGTAGAGGAGCCCGCGCGCGGCGGGCATCGCGGGATGGACCAGCGGCACGCGCGCCTCGATCGCGAGACGGATCCGCTCGCCGATCTCGACGAGGCGGCCCGCCTCCTTCGCCTCGAGGGTGAGCCCGCACGCCGCCGCTTCCACGAGCGCGTAGAAGTGGCCGCCGTAGGCCAGGTCGAATGCCACGCGGCCCAGCCCGGGCACGTCGACGTGGAGGTCGAGCCCCACCGAGAACGCGGGCACGTTGCGGATCGTGACCGCGGTCGGCTGCCCCGCCCGGCTCGACACCCGGCACGCCACGAGGCCGGCGGGCGTGTCGAGCGTCACGGTGGCGTCGCCGCCCGGCGCGGCCACGCGGCCGGTCTCCACCAGCATGGCGCCGAGCGCGATGGCGCCGTGCCCACACATGTGCACCGGGCCGAGCGGCTCGATGAAGAGCACGCCGACGTCGGCCCCCGGCGTCACCGGGTCGGTCAGGATCGCGCCGCACATGGCGGCGTGGCCGCGCGGCTCGTGGAGGACCATGCCGAGCAGGTCGCGGCCGTGCGCGACCAGGTACTCGCTCTGCTCCATCAGGGAGGCTCCGGGAAGGCGGGGCACCCCGTCCACGATGAACCGCATCGGCTCGCCCTCGGTGTGGTAGTCGATCACCGACAGCGTGCGCGCGGACGGCCGCGTCACCGCGCGGCCCCCAGGAGCTCGCAGAGGATCCCTTCGCGCAGGCCCCGATCGCTGACCACGAGGTGCTCGCGGCGGAAGCGCGCCATGGTGGCCAGGCAGATCGCGATGCCGGGAATGATCACGTCCGCGCGGCCCGGCTCGAGGCACGGCAGCCGCCCGCGGTCGGCGACGGACAGCGCGCCGAGCCGCGCCAGCTCCCGCTCCACCGCCGCGCGGCCGAGCCGGTGGCCGTGTACTCGCGCCGCGTCGTACGCGGACAGGCCGAGATCGAGCGCGGCGAGGGTGGTGACGGTGCCCGCGGTGCCGACCAGCTCATCCGCCCCCGCCCCCGCGATCGCCTCCGGCACCTCGGCGGCCAGTCGGCGCTCGATCCCCTCCCGCATGCGCGCGAAGTGATCCCACCGCACGGGCCCGGGCTCGCCCCACTCTTCCACCAGGGGCACCACGCCCAGCCGCAGGCTCACCGCGGCGGCCGCGGCGCCGGCGCGCGCGAGCACGAACTCCGTGCTGCCGCCGCCGATGTCGAAGAGGACGAACGACTCGCCGAGGCCCGGAAGACCCGACGTGACGCCCTGGAGCGTCAGGCGCGCCTCGTCCTCGCCCGAGACGACCTCCACCGGCTCGCCCGATTCGGCCTCCAGGCGCGCCACGAACTCCCCGCGGTTGCCCGCCTCCCGGACCGCGCTCGTCGCCACGATCCGGACCGCGGTGGCGCCGAGCCCGCGCGCGGCGCGGGCGAAGTCGGCGACCGCGGCCGCGGTGCGACGCATCGGCTCCGGGAGCAGGCGGCCGGCGGCGGCCTGCCCTTCGCCGAGCCGGGTGACCCGCTGCGTCTGATGGAGCGCGCGCCAGCCCCCGTCGCTCACCTCGACGACGAGGAGACGGACGGTGTTGGTCCCGAGATCGACGGTCGCGAGGCGCCGCGGCCGCTCGCCGGCGGCAGTCACGCGGGGCGACGGAGGGAGAGCGCGTCCGCGATCGCCTCGCGGACCCGATCGGGCTGCAGCGGCTTCACCAGCATCACGTCCACGCCGGACTCGCGCAGTCGATCCTCGTGCAGCCGGCGTCCCCACCCGGTGAGCAGCACCACCGCGGTGCCCGGGCTCCGCTTCTTGACCGCAGAAGCGAGATGGAGCCCCGACCGATCGCGCAGAGCCAGGTCGGTGAGGACCACGTCGACGCCGCCCTGCCCGAGCCGCGCCAGCGCGGCGTCCGCGTCGGGCACCGCTTCCACCCGGTGCCCCACCGCCATGAGGGTATCCAGCACCTCGGTGCGGATCCCTTCCTCCTCCTCGACCACGAGGATCGAGCCGGTGAGCGCAGCGGGTCGGCGCGCTTCCGGCGCGGGCGCGCGCGCCGGCTCGGGGGGCGCCGGCGCGGCCGGCCGTGCTCCCGCCGCGGGCAGCCACACCGTGACCCGCGTGCCGCCACCGGCGCCCGCGGGGTCCACCTCGAGACGCCCGCCCGCGCGAAGCACCACCGCCTCGGCCACGGAGAGGCCGAGGCCCAGGTGGCCGGACCGGGTCGTGAAGAAGGGATCGAAGATGCGCGGGCGGATCTCGGGCGGGATGCTCTCCCCGGTGTCCACCAGGACCAGCTCGACTCCGCCTTCGTGGGCGCGCGTGCGCACGCTCAGGGTCCCGCCCGCGGGCATCGCGTCCACCGCGTTCAGCACGAGCGCGACGACGGCCTCCCGCAGCGCGACCGCGCTCGCCTCGACCGGCGGCGTCGGCCCGAGGTCCGCGGTCATCTCGATCGTGCCACGCGCGGGCTCGGCGCGCAGGAGCGCGCGCGCGAAGCTGACCGCCTCCTGGGCGATCACCGGCAGCTCCGCGGTCCCGCCGCGCTGATCGGCCTCCGCCAGCCCGAGCAGCCGCTGGAGCAGATCGGTGCCGCGCCACGCGGCTTCCTCGAGCTCGACCAGGCCCTCGCGCAAGGGATCGGTCGCGGCGCGGGCGAGCAGGAGCTGCGCGCGGCCCAGCAGGGTCGCGAAGATCGGGTGCAGCTCGCGGGTCAGTCCGGCCCCGAGAGCGGCCAGCACCCGGGTCCGGTCGGCCCGCCGCGCGGCGGCCTCGTCCGCCTCGTGATCGCCGTCGGCGCGGCGGCTCTCGGCGATCTGCCGCTCCGTCTCGAGCGCGCCCGCGGCGAGGGCCGCCAGCATCAGCGCGGACTCCGTTTCCTCCGGCGAGAAGTCCCTCGGCTCCGGGTCTGCCAGGCAGAGGAGCCCCACCACGCGGCCGCGCGCGCGCATCGGCACCACCAGGGCCGCCCGGATCCCCTCCTCCTCGAGCAGCCCGGGACGGCCGGGGCGCCGGGCCTGGAGGTCGCGGATCGCCAGCGGACCGTCGGCGGCGAAGCCGTCCACGAGCAGGTCGTCGTCCGCCCGGAACCGCTCGGGCCCGACGCTGGCGAGCAGGCCCGCGCCCGCGAGCCCGGCGACGTGCCCGGGCCCGGAGCCGGTCAGCGCGAAGGCGCCGCGCACACCCGCCAGCCGGCAGGCCGCGTCGCACGCGCGGGCCAGGATCTCGCGCGGCTCCCGCGCGGGAAGATTCGCGTCCACGAGGCCGCGCAGCTCGCGCAGGTGCACGAGGTGATCGCCTCGCCGCTCGAGCAACCGCTGGTGGACGAGCGACGAGCCGACGCGGTCCGCGATCACGAGGAGCAGGAGCACGTCGGTCGTGGTGAAGGGAGCGCCCAGATCCTGGCGGCCCGCGAACAGCACCCCGCCGACCTCGCCCTCGGTCCGCACCGGGACCGCGATACCCTGCCGCATCGGGAACCGCTCGACGAACGGATCGCGGCCGGAGGGCTCGCCGGCCGCATCGTACGTCAGCACCCGCTTCTCGGCGAAGACGCGCCCGACCAGCCCCTCGCCCGGATCGAGCACGACGGTCTCGAGGTCGTCGCGCCGGAAGCCGCGAGCCGACCGAGGCGTGAGGCGCCCGGTCGTGTCGTCCACCACGAACAGCAGCGCGCGGTCCGCCGCGAGCAGCCGGGAGACGCGATCCATCGCCAGCCCGAACAGCTCGCCGGGCGGCAGCCCGAGCGGCGGGACCGAGAGGACCTCCTGGAATATGTCGAGCGCGTGCGCGTCCCGGTCGGGATGGGCCGCAGGGTCGGGCCCGTCGCCCAGGCGCTCGCGGAGGTGCTCGAGGACGTCGCCCAGCTGGGAGAGCGCGGCGCGGACCGAGTCGCCGCTCATCGCCCCCGCCTCCGGATCACTTCCCGGCGAGCGTGCGGATGAATCGGACGACGGCCCAGCGGTCGTTCTCGGGCAGGTGCCGCCAGGAGGGCATCGCGCCCCGCCCGGTGGTGATTTTCCAGAAGATCTCCCCGTCCGGCTCGTCCTGCACCCGCTTCGACGTCCAGTCGGCCGGCTTGGGGTTCAGCGCCACCGCGGCGGGCCCATTGCCCTTGCCGAGGGGACCGTGACACGACACGCAGTTGATCTTGGCGACCTTCTCGCCCTGCTCGATGGCCTTCTTGTCGGCGGGCAGCGGGTTCTTCTTCGCCTTCTCCGACTCGGGCGCGACCCACGGCCCCGTCTGGGCAGCCACATCCACGGGCCCGCGGCCCGACGCGAGCATCAGCAGGGCCACGGCCAGGGCGAGACCACCGGTCACGAGCGACACCGACTTCATCGAGACGCCTCCTGTGGGAGCGGGGAACATGAAGCGAATCGCCCCGTCATCATTGACGAAACGCACTCTCATTTAACACTACCCGTCCTGGGGGGGTCAAGTGGGGGTGGTCAAGGGCTTCACCGGTTGTGCTATGGTCTCGGCGGCATGGCCGACGAACCCGTCCATCTCGTCGCGGTGATCGGCGCGGGGCCCGCCGGCCTCTTCGCCGCCCGGGCCCTGGCCGCGAGCGGCGCCCGCGTGGTCCTGCTCAACCGGGACATCAAGCCGGGCGGGCTGGCCGAGTACGGCATCTTCCTGAACAAGTACAAGATGAAAGGCGGGCTGCGCCGCCAGTTCCACAAGATCCTCAGCGATCCACTCGTAACCTACCTTGGACACGTGACGATCTCAAACTCGGGAGATCTCACGGTTCCCGGCCTGGCGAGCCTCGGCTTCGACGCGCTCGTCTACGCGATCGGCGCGCAGGGCACCAAGTACCTGGGCGTCGACGGCGAGCGCCTGCCCGGCGTCTACCATGCCAAGGACCTGGTCTATCACTACAATCGCCTGCCGCCCTTCAGCGAGCGGCCCTTCCCGATGGGCCGGCGCGTCGCCATCGTGGGCGTCGGCAACGTGATGGTCGACATCGCGAACTACTGCGCCCACTTCACCGACTGCGAGGAGATCATCGCGATCGCGCGGCGCGGGCCGTTCGAGAAGGCCTACGACGACCGCGAGTTCGAGGACGTCGAGGATGCCTTCGACCACGCGCTCTACCGCGAGGAGGTCGAGCGCATCCGGCCGCGGCTCGTGGCTGCGGGCCAGAACCCGGACGAGCTACTCACCGCGCTCGCGGCCAAGCCCGAGGGGTCGCCGCGGGCCCGCGCCCGGCTGCGCTTCCGCTTCCTGGCCTCGCCCAAGCGCGTGGTGGCCGAGGAGGGCCGCGTTGTCGGGCTCGAGGTGGAAGAGAACCGGCTCGACCGCAAGGGCGACCGCATCGTCGCGGCCGGCACCGGCGAGACCGCGGTCATCCCGGCCGACACGGTGGTGTTCGCGGTGGGCGACCGCGTCGACGAGAACGCGGGCCTGCCGTACAAGGACGGGCTCTATCTCACCGTACCCGGTGAGGACCCCGCCGCGGCGTACCAGGTGCTCGACCCCGGCGCGGGAGCCGCCGAGCCGGGCGTGTTCGTGGTCGGCTGGGCCCGGCGCGCCAGCGACGGGGTGGTGGGCCGCGCGCGGCTCGACGCGGAAACCGGCATCAGGCACGTCGCGGGCTATCTGGCCGCCCGGCCGAAGCGGCCCCGCGCGCGAGGCCGAGCGCGCGGTCGAGTCGCTGCGCCGCACGCTCGACGAGCGGGGCGCGGTCGTCGTGGACTACCCCGCCGTGCAGCGGCTCGAGGCGGCGGAGAAGGCGCGCGCGGCGGCGGACAAGGTCGAGGAGTTCAAGTTCCGCTCCGACCGCGAGATGCTGGACGCGATCGGGAGCTAGGCCTCGCCGCGACCCAGCAGCAGCAGGAGCGACGCGGCGACGCCATAGCCGGCGGCCAGCGCGTGCGGCGCCCCGCTCGCCACCGCCCACGGCCAGAACACCGCCCCGCCCGCCAGCGGCGAGTGAATCAACCCGAAGAGCGTGGCCACCGCCGCGACCGCGAGGACGGCGGCCGCGACGTGCAGGCGCCGCTCGATGATCGCGACCAGAGCCGAGCCCCACACCAGCGCGGTCAGGATGAAGCCGTTGCCCAGCACCAGGAGCGCGCCCCACAGGAGCTGGCCTCCGCCGGTCAGATCGGCCGGGCTCTTGCCCACCCCGCCGAGGAGCAGGCCGCCTTCGATCAACACGAGCGCGGCCACCGCGGGCAGGAAGGAGATCGCGACCGCGGGAGCGTGACGCGCCGGAGAGGCCAGGAAGGCCTGCGCGGTGATCTGGAGCCCCACGAAGACCAGGATCGGCGCGACGGCCGCCTCCGGCAGGAGGCGCACGAGCACCGCGACGACGCCCACCGCCGCGCCGACGCCGATCAGCAGGCCGGTGGCCAGCGTGTACCCGGCCCGCGCGCCCATCGCCTTGTACGCGGGATGCCCGATGTACGGCGTGTTCTGGATCACGCCCCCGCAGCATCCGGCCGCGATCGTGGCGACCGCCTCGGTCAGCAGGATGTCGCGCGTGCGGTACTCGTCGCCGGCGACGATGGCCGACTCGGTATTGTCGATGCCGCCGACCACGGTGGCCAGCGCGAAGGGGACCGCGAGCGGCAGGTACGGGAGGGTGGCGTCGAGCGCGTCGAGCCAGGCCAGCGTCGGGAGGGGCAGCGCCAGGGCGAGACTCCCGAGCGTGATCGCCGGATGCGGTCCCGGCGCCCCGGCCGCGCCCTCGATCGCCCAGCGCCCCCAGAAGATGACGGTACCCGCGAGCACCGCCGCCAGCGCGCCCGGCATTCCCCACGGCATCCGCACGCCACCCAGCAGCGCGGCGAGGAGCACGATGAGCGAGACCACGCCGACGAGCGGATCGCCGAAGATGCGCAGGGCGGGCAGGAAGGCGATGAGCAGGATCGCGACTCCCGCGATCGAGCCGAGCAGGGCGGCCCGCGGCACCACGCGGCGCGCCCAGTCTCCCGCGAACGCGCAGCCGAGCTTGATCACCCCCATCGCCACCGTGACGCCCATGCCGATCTTCCAGGCCATCACCGGATCGCCCGTGAGGACCATGGAGGGCCCCAGGACGCCGAAGACGACCCCGAAGAGCGACGGCGTGTCGAGACCGAAGGGCATCGCGGTCACGTCGCTCCGGCCGGTGCGCCGCATCAGCCGGACCGCGAGGCCGGTGTAGATCAGGTTGCCCAGGAGCACGCCGGCCGCGGTGCCCGGCACCATGACGTGCAGAACGAGGTCGGAGGGGAATCCGAAGACGCCGATCAGGAGCCCCGAGAAGATGACGAAGAGGCCGAGGTTGTCGAGCGCGAGCCCGAAGAACGCGTTCCAGTCGCCGGGAGCCCACCAGCGGACGGCCGGCGCCGTCCTCACCGGCTCAGGCGGAGCGTAGCGGGGCGGGACCGGCCGCGGGGAACTCGCGCGCGAGCGTGCGCACGCGATCCGCGAGGCCGCTGCACCACGCGAGGCTCCCGCGGTTCTGCGCGACCTCGGGGAAGCCGAGCTCCACCGCGGGCGCGGGCGGCGCGGGGCGCAGGCCGTCGCCGAGCCGCAGGCGGACCCCGTAGCTCTGCCCCTCGCGCGGCCCCTCGCTCTCGACCACCGCCTCCACGCGCAGGTTCTCCCGCTTGGCGTGCGCGAGCACGAAGTTGCGCAGCCAGCGGCCCACTTCCTCGTAGTCACCGCCTGAGAACATGGCCGCTCCCTAGCACTCGTTGAACCCGCAGGAGAGACACTTCTTGCACCCTTCCTCGTACACCAGCGTGGCCTGGCCGCATTCGCGGCACAGATCCCCCACCCGGCGCAGCCCGCCGCCGGGGGCGGGAGCCGACGCGGGCACCGGCGTCGCGCGCGGCGTGCCGATGTGCTCGGCGAGCGTGCGCGCGAGCGCGTCGGGAAGCGAGAGCACCTTGGCCGCGCCGAAGCCGGTCGGCTGGCCGCCGCCGATGAAGGAGAGCTGACTGATCGCCGCCTCGAGCCGCTGCCGCGGCGACAGCGGGGACGGCAGCCGCAGCACGAGCGAGACGAGCCGTCCGAGCGCCTCCGCCACCGCCATGGTGTCCGATCCCGCCTTGCCCACCTGCACGAAGACCTCGAAGGGCTCGCCGCCGCCGTTGTCGTTGACCGTGATGAAGGCGGTCCCGATCGGGGTCTCCATCCGGTACGTGGCCCCGGTGAGGCTGTGCGGACGCGGCTTCACGCCGCGCTGCCCCGGATCTCCCGCGGCGCCGTCGCCGCGCAGGCCCATGTTGAGGACCTGGCTGCCCTTCGAGCCGTCGCGGAAGACGGTGATGCCGAGACAGCCCAGGTCCCACGCCTGCCGGTAGGCGGCCGCCACGTCCTCTTCGGTCGCGCTCTCGGGCAGGTTGATCGTCTTCGACACCCCGTTGTCGGTGTGCTTCTGGAAGGCGGCCTGGTGCCGCACGTGCCAGACCGCCTCGATCTCGTGCGCGGTCTTGAAGATCTCGCGCGCGGCGGGGGGCACGCCCTCGACGCCCGCCAGCGAGCCGCGGCGGGCGACCTCCGTCATCAGGCTCTCGGAGTGGAAGCCCTGCCGCCGGGCCAGCCGCTCGAAGGTCTCGCTGAAGAACGGCAGCACGCGCTCCCCGTCCGGCCCCTTCACCCGATGCTCGAAGGCCAGCGCGAACACGGGCTCGATGCCGGACGAGCACCCCGCGATCATCGAGATCGTCCCGGTGGGCGCGATGGTGGTCACGGTGGCGTTGCGCAGCGGGCGGCCGTGCCGGTAGATGGAGCGGCCCCAGTGCGGGAACGGGCCGCGCTCCTCGGCCAGCCGGGCCGACTGATCGTGGCCCTTCTCCTTGATGAAGACCATCAAGCGCTCGGCCAGCTCGAGCGCGTCCTCGCTGTCGTAGGGGATGCCGAGCGTGAAGAGCAGGTCCGCCCAGCCCATGACGCCCAGGCCCACGCGGCGGTTGGCCTTCACCATCTCGTCCACCTGCTCGAGCGGATATGGATTGACCTCGATCACGTCGTCGAGGAAACGCACCGCGAGGCGCACCACCCGCTCGAGCTCGCCCCAGTCGAGCTCCCACCGCCCCGCCCGCTCGACCGCGAACTTCGCCACGTTCACCGACCCGAGGTTGCACGCGTCGTTCGGCAAGAGCGGCTGCTCGCCGCATTGGTGGACGACAAACCCGTTGGCGACCATCGAGTGGCTCTGCGGCTCGGTCAGGTCGTAGACCGCGCGGGGGCCGGCGGGAACCACCGCCGCCACCGGATCGCTCCACTTCTGCGCGTACGAACCGGCGTGGCGCACCGGCTCGAGGCGACGCTGCTTGTCGTTGAGGAACCCGATCTCCCGGAGGAACAGGCCGCGTGACTTGCCGAAGATGCCGAGCTCGAACAGAACGCCGTCGGAGCCGTAGGAGCGCAGCTCGCCCGCCTTGGTCCGGTAGGGGAAGAGACCCTCACGAGGTGCCCGCGATCGATCCATGACACTGCTCTTGATCCCGAGGTTCAGGAGCAGGAGCTGCACGCCCCGGAGCAGCTCCCGGCTCTTCGACGTGAGCGCGATCCGTTCAGGAGAGTTTGAAACCCCGTCCGCCGAGAAGAGTCCCTGGAGGAACCCGACGACCGCCGGGCGCGGGGCCCGGAACAAGGTCTCGGGCACCGTCTTGTCGCGCGCGCCCACCGCCCGGACGCCGAGCGACTCGAAGAACGCGGAGAAGAACCTGCCGGGATACATGAGGTGCCGCACGCCGCGCGCGCGGGACCAGACCTTCACGGGCCGCCCGAACCACGGCGTCACGACTCCCGCGATGCGCTCGAGCGCCCCGTCGTCCTCGGGACCGAACACGAAGCCCACCCGCGGATAGGCCGCGGTGCGCAGCCAGCCGTCGCCCACGAGCCAGCCCAGGACGCGGCCGAGATCGGCGCTCCACCGCTGCGGCAGGGCGTGGCGGTAGCGCCGTCCGTTGCGCCCGACGAACTCGGACGGCACCGCCACCGGCAGGGTCGCGTCGTCCTCGAAGGCCCCTGGATCGCTCTGGACCCAGACCCGATCCACGTCGACCTGCAGGGCCCCGGCCTCCACCCAGCCGCGGTCCGTCATCAAGCGGTGATCGGGCGTGCAGGTCAGCTCGAAACCCGCCGCGGTCCGCACCGTCACGGTTTCCCGCATGCCCGAGTGGAACGCCCGGCTGATCGGCAGGCACCCCTGCCCGTAGGCGGTGATCCGCACGTTGTTCGTGCCTTCCCACACCATGAGCCGCGACGGGAGCAGTCGCTGGTCCACCTTCACCGCCAGGCCGCCTTCCCGGTAGCGCTCCGCGATCGCATCCATGCGGAGCAGCCCGCGATCCGTCGCGACCAGGGCGTCCCCGCCGATGCAGGGATTCGTCGCCTCGATCAGGCCGAGATCCGGCGTCGGATTCGCGGGGCTGCGGTTGATGCGGTCGAGGAAGATCATGCCCGGGTCGCCGGTGCGCCACGCCGCGCGCACGATGCGGTCCCAGACCTCGCGGGCGCGCAGGCGGCCCGCGACCTGGCCGGTGCGGGGATTGATCAGGTCGTACTCGCCGTCGGCCGCGACCGCGTCCATGAAGGCATCGGTGGCCGCGACCGAGATGTTGAAGTTGGTGATGCCGCCGTCGAGCTTGCACTCGATGAACTCGAGCACGTCCGGATGGTCCACCCGGAGGATGCCCATGTTGGCCCCGCGGCGCGCGCCGCCCTGCTTCACGGCCTCGGTGGCCGCGTTGAACACGCGCAGGAACGACACCGGCCCCGACGCCCGCCCGCCCGTGGAGTGGACGACGTCGTCCTTGGGGCGGAGGCGCGAGAACGCGAACCCGGTACCGCCGCCCGACTGCTGGATGATGGCCGCCGCCTTGACCGACTCGAAGATCTCCTCCATCGAGTCGCCCACCGGCAGCACGTAGCAGGCGGAGTACTGCAGCGCGTTCTCCTTGCCCGCGTTCATCAGCGTGGGGGAGTTCGGGAGGAAATAGCCCTCGACCATCATGTCGTAGAAGGCGGCGGCGACCTCCCCGACCGCGGCCGCGCTGCGTCCGAACCGGCTCTCCCCGGAGGCGATGGCCATCGCGACCCGCCAGCACATCTCCTCGGGGGTCTCCCGGACCTGGCCCTGGTCGCGCGCGAGGTACCGCTCCCGCAGGACCCGCAGGGCCGGCTCCGACCAGCGGCCCGCCTTGGACGGCCTCGTCTCGGACGGCATGACTTTTCTTCCCACTCCTCCCCTTCTGACCACCCCTGCCCATGGTATTCCCGGCCCGGCACACACCCGCGCGTGGGGTACCTCGCCGACTATCTCACAAACTTGACTACAGTCCAAAGGTCCTTACAATTGGGCGAATTGACTTCTCCAGGTACTTCTTTCGGTCCATACTCCGGATGGATCAGTCCAGGCGCATGCACCTGCTGAAGCGACACCGCATCGGACTCGTCCTCCTCGGCTTGATGGTCCTGATCGGCACCCTCGTGGTCTATCGCCTCAAGGATCAGCAGGCCCGCGCGGTGACCCGCGCCCGTCCGGACGTGCTCGTAGGGGTACTGAGCCCGGCCCGCCGGGACCTCGACATCAAGCTCACCTTCACTGCCGACATCGTGGCCGCCCAGCAGGCGGCCATCTTCTCGAAGGTCTCGGGCTATATCCGCCGCATCCACACCGACCGTGGCGACTTCGTCAAGGCGGGGCAGCTCCTGGTCGAGGTGGACGATCTCGAGCTGCAGGCCGTGCTCCAGCAGGCGCGCGCCGCGCTCCTCACCGGCGAGGCCGGTCTCGAGGTGGCGCGCTCCACCCTCGAGGGGCAGCGCGCGAACCTGGAGAACCAGAAGGCGAACCTGGCCCGGGCCCGCGCCGTCGCGGACAACGACGCGCGGCAGGCGCAGCGCATGAAGACCCTCTTCGAGCGCGGACTCGTGTCGGCCACCGACCACGAGAACTCCCGGACCACCACCGAGTCCTCGGCGGCCAACGTCCAGGCCGCGGTCGCCCAGCTCCGGGTGGCCGAGGTCCAGGTGCTGACCCAGGAGAGCCAGGTGCGCCTGTCGGAAGCCCAGGTGGAGACCTTCCGCGCCACGCGGCAGCTGGCGGAGACCAACCTCGCCAACACGCGGCTGATGGCGCCGTTCGCCGGCTACATCTCGCAGCGCAATCTCGACAACGGCGCCGCGGTCAGCGCGCAGTCGGCCGGTACCAGCACGACCTCGGTGGGCATCCTCGTGCTCCAGGACATCGGGACCGTCAAGCTGCAGATCGAGGTCCCGGAGCGGGACATCTCCCGCGTGACGTTGGGCGCGCCGGTCGCCATCACCGCCGATCCGTACCAGGGGCAGGTCTTCGGCGGCAAGGTGGTCCGGGTGGTCCACAGCCTCGATCCGCGCACCCGCACCATGGGCGTCGAGGTGGACATCCCGAACCCCGACCGCAAGCTCAAGCCCGGGATGTTCGCCCGCGCGGAGGTTCTCGTGGACACGCGCAAGGGCGCGCTCACCATCCCGCTGGAGGCGCTGCGCGTGGGCGAAGCGCGCCCGTCGGTGATGGTGGTGAAGGGCGGCATCGTCGAGCCGGTGATCGTCGAGCTGGGACTCGCCGACTCCCGGGTGGTGGAGGTGCGGCAGGGGCTGAGCGAGCAGGATCAGGTGATCCTGCAGGGCAAGGATCTGGTCAAGGCCAAGCAGAAGGTCCGGACGGTTCCGGCCACCGAGCAGTAGCGCGCGCCATGTGGCTGACCCTCATCGCCCTCCGGAACGGCATCGCCATCCTCATGGCCTCCCTGGCCATCGTGGTGCTCGGGGCCACCTCCCTCGGCAAGATGCCGATCGATCTCTTCCCGAACATCAACTACCCGTCCATCCAGATCGGCACCGTCTACAAGGGCGCCAACGTCCAGGACGTGGAGCGCACCGTGACGTACCCGATCGAGAAGGCGGTGTCCGCGGTGGCGAACGTGCGCTACGTGGAGTCGCGCTCGCGCCAGGGCTTCTCGGTGGTCACCGTGCAGTTCGTGTGGGGCTCGGATCTCGACGCCGGCCTCACCGAGGTCGCCCAGCGGATCCAGCAGATCATGACCACGCTGCCCACCGGCGTGCAGCAGCCGTTCATCCTCAAGTTCGACCTCTCCAACATCCCGGTTTGCCTCGTGACCATCACCGGGGGCGGGCTCGACGAGAAGCAGCTCTACGACCTGGCCTACAACACGGTCGAGCCCCAGCTCGAGCAGCTCCCCGGGGTCGCCTCCGCGAACGTCGACGGGGGCAAGATCCGGCAGATCACGGTGAACCTCAACCGCGATCTCCTGCAGGCCAAGGGCATCTCGGTCACCGAGGTGGCCCGCTCGGTCAACGACTCGAACTTCCTGCTGCCCTCCGGCGATCTCAAGCTCGGCAACCTCGACTACAACGTCTTCACCAACAACCAGTTCTCGGTGGTCGAGCCGATGGAGAACATCATCGTGCGCCGGATCGGAGGCACCGCGATCCGGGTGCGCGACATCGGCCGCGTGGAGGACTCCTGGGAGACCCAGCAGTCGGTGGTGCGGGTCAACGGCGAGCGCGCGGTGTACCTGCGCGTCAACAAGCAGCCCGGCGGCAACACGGTGGACGTGGTGGACGCGGTCAAGGCGAAGCTGCCCAAGCTGACCGGGCTGCCCGCGGGCGTCAACATCCGCATGACCCTCGACCAGTCGATCTACATCCGGCAGTCCATCACGAGCCTCTGGCACGAGGCCGCGATCGGCTCCCTGCTCGCGTTCTTCGTGGTGCTCTTCTTCCTGCGCTCGTTCGTCTCCACCATCATCATCTCGATCGCGATTCCCCTCTCGCTCCTGCTGACCCTGGTCGCGATGTTCATGCTCGGGCAGACCCTCAACGTCTTCACCCTGGGAGGGCTCGCCCTCGCGGTCGGCCGGCTCCTCGACGACTCGATCGTGGAGCTCGAGAACATCAACCGGCACCTCAACATCCCGGGCAAGGCCCGCGGCCCCGCGGTGCTCGACGCGGCCCGCGAGGTGGCGATGCCGATCTTCGTCTCCACCATCACCACCATCGTGGTGTTCCTGCCCACCGTGTTCCTGGAAGGCCAGTCACGCCTCCTGTTCATCCCCCTGACCTTCACGATCTCGTTCTCCCTCTTCGCCTCGTTCCTGGTCTCCCGCACCGTCACCCCCCTGCTCTGTCTCCACTGGCTCAAGCCGGAGCGGCCGCTGGCGGAGCGCCCGCGCAACCTGTACACGCGCGGCCTCGCGGTGACCGGGCGCCTGCTGGAGCGGTTCGACGAGTTCTACCAGCGGGTGCTCGGCTGGGCCCTCGGCCACCGCGCGCGGCTCATCGGCGGCATCGCGGTGCTGGTGGTGAGCGCGGGGGCCCTGGTGCCGCTGATCGGCACCGAGTTCTTTCCCCCGTCCGACGAGAGCCAGTTCATCATCCGCATTCGCGCCCCGGTGGGCACCCGGGTCGAGGAGACCGAGCGGACGGTGGCCCGGATGGAAGGCATCATCCGCTCCACCCTCACAGCCCGAGGAGGTGAACGCGATGGTCTCGACGGTGGGCGTGCCCACCGGCCGCTCGGGCGTGTTCTCCCAGAACACCGGCCCGCACGCGGCCCAGCTCCAGGTCTACCTGAACACCCCCGACAAGCGGAAGCGCAGCGACCGGGAGATCGTCGCGGCGGTGCGCCCCCAGCTGTCCGGCCAGTTCCCGGGCACCACCATGCAGGTCGTCTTCGGGGGCATCGTCAGCCGCGTGCTGAACACCGGCTCCCAGTCCGCGGTCGAGGTGGAGCAGCTCGGGTACGACCTCAAGGCGGCCCAGGCCACCGCGCAGGAGGTCGCCCGCGTGATGCAGGAGGTCCAGGGCATCGCCGACGTGTTCATCAGCCGCGAGGAGAACTATCCCCAGTTCGACATCGTGGTGGACCGCGAGAAGGCGGCCAGCGCGGGCCTGACCCAGCGGGACATCGCGCAGACCGCGCTCTTCTCGCTCAACAGCAACGTGAGCGTCAGCCCGTCGATCTTACCGACCCGCGCACCGGCAACCAGTACAACATGGTCGTGCAGCTCGACGAGCCGTTCCGCTCCGCGGCCAGCGACCTGAGCCGTCTCTTCGTGATCGGCGACGGCGGCCGGCCGGTCCTCCTGGGCAGCGTCGCCGAGATCCGGCAGGGCACCGGGCCGGTGATGCTCGAGCGGAAATATCAGCAGCGGATCGTGAAGATCAACGCGAATCCGTCCGGGCGCGACCTGGGCGCCATCAGCGCGGATCTCGAGGAGCGGTTCCGCGGCATGGGCCTGCCCCCCGGATTCTCGGTCCAGCTCGGCGGCCAGACCGTGCAGCAGCGCGAGGCGTTCAGCAGCCTGAAGTTCACGTCCCTGCTCGCCCTGATGCTCGTGTACATGGTCATGGCCTCGCAGTTCAAGTCACTGCTCGACCCGCTGATCATCATGTTCTCGGTCCCGCTGGGGATGATCGGCGTCATCTGGGCGCTGTTCCTGACGAACACCACGCTCAACGTCACGTCCTTCATGGGCATCATCATGATGGTCGGGATCGTCGTGTCGAATGGAGTCCTGCTGGTAGAATACATCAATGAGCTGAGGCGCCACGGCCTCGACCTGCACGAGGCGGTGATGCGGGCGGGGCGCACGCGGCTCCGGCCCATCATCATGACGAGCCTCACCACCGTGGTCGGCCTGATCCCCATGGCCCTGGGTATCGACGTGGGCAGCGAGGCCAACGCTCCGCTCGCGCGCGCGGTGATCGGCGGCCTGACGATCTCGACGATGCTGACGCTGGTGCTGATCCCAACGCTGTACGTGATGCTCGAGGAGCGCTTCCCCCGCCGGATCTCGGCGGTGGAGGGCGCCCCCGTGCTGCAGGGAGATCCGGCATGACGAAGCGCTCGCTCGCCCCTTTCGTTCTCGCGGCGCTCGCCCTCGGGGCGACGCTGCCCGCCGCCCTTGGGGCCCAGACCCCGGCCCCGGCGCCGGCGCCCCCCGTGGTCCCGGCGCCGGCGCCCGCCGTCACGGTGCCCGCCCTCACGGCGCCCGCGCCGATGCCGCCGCGCGAGCCGCTGCCCGCGCCGCCGGGGATCCGGCCCTTCGTGGTTCCGCAGGAGCTGGTGGGTCGGGAGCTGGGACTGGAGGAGGCGGTGAACATCGCGCTCGAGAACGCTCCCCTGATCGTCGCCCGCGTCGGCGACTACATCGCGGCCCAGCAGCGCATCAACCAGGCGCTGGCCCCTCTCCTGCCCCAGCTGTCCGGCTCGGGGAGCTACGGGCGGGCGCGTACGGTTGGAGTCATCGTCGGCAACGCGGGCCAGCAGGACTTCGGGCAGGCCCGCCTCACCGCCTCGCAGCTCCTGTTCGATTTCGGCCGGACGTGGGCGGCCAAGGACGTCGCCAAGTCCAATGCGGAGGCCCTGAGGGAAGTCCTCGAAGCGCAGAAGCTCGATATCGCCCAGCTGGTCAAGACGCAGTACTTCACCCTCCTGCTCTCGAAGCGGCTGGTCGAGGTCAACATCGCCGCCCTCGACCGGGCGCAGGTGAACCTCCGCAGCGCGCAGGGATTCTTCCAGGTGGGCACGCAGCCCAAGTCCTTCGTGACGCGAGCCGAGGTGGACGTGGCCAACGCCCGCGTCAACGTGATCCGCGCCCAGAACGCGGTCGGCCTGAGCCGGGTGGCCCTGAACGCGGCGATGGGGGTCGCAGTCAACGCGCCCACCGAGGTGAAGGACCTCCTCTCCTACCAGGACTTCCCGACCGATCGGAATCTCCTCGTGAGCGAGGCGCTCCGGAACCGGCCCGAGTATCGGCAGGTCAAGGCCCAGTCCGACGCCGCCGACGCCCTGGTCCGGCAGACGTTCCGGGACTTCTTCCCGAGCCTCAGCGGCACCGGGAACTACGGCCTGGTCGGGATCACCGGCTCGACCGGCCAGACCTCGCGGAGCACGAGCGGCTTCACCGACGTCAATAACGCGTGGGAGATCGGGCTGAGGCTCGACTGGAGCATCTTCGACGGCGGTGGCCGGGTCGCCCGCTACAAGGAGGCCAAGGCCGCGGTCGAGGCTTCCCAGGCTCGGGTCCGCGACGCCGAGCTGCAGATCTGGCAGAACGTCGAGCAGACCTATCTCAACCTCGGCGAGGCCGAGCAGCGGATCGGGGCCGCCCAGAAGGCGGTGGAGTCGGCGGCCGAGAACTACCAGCTCTCCCGGGGTCGCTTCGACGCGGGAGTCGCCAACATCATCGAGCTCACCGACGCCCAGCTCGCGCTGACCCAGGCCCAGTCCGACGAGGCGCAGGCCCTGTCCGACTACCGCATCGGCATCGCGAGGCTCGAACGAGCCCTGGGCCGTCGCTAGGAATACCGCGCGCGCCGGGCGCGTCTGATCACCACCATGAAACGTCGCCTGCTCTGGATCGTCGCGATCGTGGTGGCCGCGGGAGCCATCTCCGGCGGCTATCTCTACACCCAGGGCATGGGGGCGCGCCCCGCCTTCCGCACCGCCGCGGTGTCCCGCGGGCCGCTCACCTCCGCGGTCTCGGCCACCGGCACCCTCAACGCGGTCATCACGGTGCTGGTCGGCTCCCAGATCTCGGGGCAGGTCAAGGAGCTCTTCGCGGACTTCAACTCGCAGGTCAAGAAGGACCAGGTGATCGCCCGCATCGATCCGGAGACCTACGAGGCGAAGGTCAGCCAGTCGAAGGCCCAGGTGGAGGCGGCGCACGCCTCGGTGCTGAACCAGCAGGCGGTGGTGGAGAAGACGCGAGCGGACCTCGAAAACGCCCGCGCCGCGCTCGCGGCCGCCCGGGCCCAGACCGCCAAGTCCCAGGTCGCGGTCGCCGACACGCGGCGCACGCTCGGCCGCAACCAGGACCTGCGCCAGCGCGGCCTCATCGCGCAGGCCGACGAGGACACCGCCCAGGCCACCTACGACTCCGCGGTGGCCCAGGTGGAGGCCTCGAAGGCGCAGGAGTTGGCACAGGTCTCGGCGGTGCGCGCGGCGGAGGCGCAGCTCCGGGTCACCGAGGCGATGCTGAAGAACGCGGCGGCCCAGGTCGTGCAGAACCAGGCGGCCCTGCGTCAGGCCCAGGTGGATCTCGAGCGCACCTTCATTCGCGCTCCGGTGGACGGCACCGTGGTGGGCCGCAGCGTGGACGTGGGCCAGACCGTCGCGGCGAGCCTCCAGGCCCCGACCCTCTTCACGATCGCCCAGGACCTGCGCAACATGCAGGTGGACACCAACGTGGACGAGGCCGACGTGGGTCGGGTCAAGGTCGGCCAGGCCGCGACCTTCACGGTGGACTCCTTCCCGGGCCGCGTCTTCACCGGCGAGGTCGTCCAGATCCGCAAGGCACCGCTCGTGGTCCAGAACGTGGTCACCTACGACGTGGTGGTGACGGCCAAGAATCCCGAGCAGCGCCTTCTGCCCGGCATGACCGCAAACGTGCGGATCGTCATCGAGCAGAAGGAGAGCGTGCTCCAGGTTCCGAACGCGGCGCTTCGGTTCCGGCCTGCCGGGATGGAAGCCCCCGAGCGTGAGCGGCCCGCGCGGCCGGGCGGCGGGAGCGGCCGCGGGGGCGGGGGGCCCGCCGGACGCGTGTGGGTGCTCGGGCCCGACGGCAAGCCCGCCGCGCTCCCGATCCAGCTCGGCATCGGCGACGGCACCTACACCGAGGTTGCCAAGGGCGATCTCAAGGAAGGCCAGCAGGTCATCGTCGGCGTGGCGGTCCCGGGCGACCGGCCATCGCAACCCCAGCAGGGCGCCCCTCGCCTCCGGCTCTGAGATGCCCGACGCCCTCATCGCCACCGAGGATCTCGTGAAGGACTACCACCTCGGCACGCGGCGCATTCACGCCCTCCGCAAGGTGTCGATCAGCATCGACCCGGGCGAGTTCGTCGCGGTGATGGGTCCGTCCGGCTCCGGCAAGTCCACCTTCATGAACCTGCTCGGCTGCCTGGACACCCCGACCGCGGGGCAGTACCGCCTCGACGGCCTCGACGTCTCCCGCATGGGACGCGACCGTCTCGCGCGGGTGCGCAACGAGAAGATCGGCTTCGTGTTCCAGACCTTCAACCTGCTGCCCCGCACCTCCGCGCTCGAGAACGTGGAGCTGCCCCTGCTCTACAGCGCGATCCAGGGCCGCGACCGGCAGGCGCGCGCGCGCGCCAAGCTGGCCGCGGTCGGCCTCTCCGAGCGGGAGCATCATCACCCGGCTCAGCTCTCGGGCGGGCAGCAGCAGCGGGTCGCCATCGCGCGCGCCCTCATCAACGATCCGGTCCTGATCCTGGCCGACGAGCCCACCGGCGCGCTCGATTCGCACACGAGCGTGGAGATCATGGCGCTCTTCCAGGATCTCAACCGGGACGGCATCACGGTGGTGGTGGTGACCCACGAGGCCGACATCGCCCGCTACGCGGGTCGGGTGCTGGGCTTCCGCGACGGCCGGCTGATCCGGGACGAGCCGGTCCGCGACCGGCTGGTGGCGCGCGATCAGCTCGCCAGCCTGCCCCGGGGCGACGAGCAAGAGGAAGAGGACCTGGAGACGGAGGTCACCACCCCGTGAACGTCCTCGCCAGCGCGCGCATCGCGGTGCGTGCCCTCCGGGTCAACAAGCTGCGGAGTGCGCTCACGATGCTGGGCATCGTCATCGGGGTGGGCGCGGTCATCACCATGGTGGCGGTGGGCGCGGGGGCGCAAGCCCGCGTGGCCGAGCAGATCCAGAGCCTCGGCTCGAATCTCATCATCATCTGGCCCGGCACCGTCAACCTGGGCGGGGTGCGGCTCGGGGCCGGCGCCCAGGCCACGCTGTCCGAGGACGACTCCCTGGCCATCGAGAGGGACATCCCGCTCGTGGAGGTGGTCGCCCCGTCCGTTCGCGGCAACGCCCAGGTCGTGTACTCCAATCTCAACTGGTCCACCACCATCCTGGGCGTCACCCCCGAGTACCTCCCGGCCCGCGACTGGGAGGTGATCGCCGGGCGCTCCCTGACTCGCGAGGAGGTGGAGGGAGCGTTCAAGGTCGCGATGGTCGGCCAGACGGTGGCCCAGAACCTGTTCGGTGAGGAAGATCCGCTCGGCCAGGTCATCCGGATCAAGAAGGTGCCCTTCACGATCATCGGGGTCATGGATCGCAAGGGGCAGACGACGTGGGGCCAGGATCAGGACGATCAGATCCTGATCCCGCTCACGACCGCCAAGACCAAGGTCGTGGGCGGCAACCAGGCCAAGGGGCGCGCGGTCGGCACCATCAGCATCAAGGTCCGGGACGCGAGCCTCATGAAGGAGGCGGAGCACGAGATCCGGGAGCTGCTCCGCCAGCGTCACCGCATCCAGCCCCACCAGGAGGACGACTTCAATCTCCGCAACCTGGCCGAGGTGCTCCAGTCGCAGGAAGCCGCCTCGCGGGTGCTCACCGTGCTGCTGGCTGCCATCGCGTCGGTCTCCCTCCTGGTGGGCGGCATCGGTATCATGAACATCATGCTGGTCTCGGTGACCGAGCGGACGCGGGAGATCGGCCTGCGCATGGCGGTGGGCGCGCGAGGCAAGGACATCCTCACCCAGTTCCTGGTGGAGGCGGTGACCCTGTCCCTCATCGGCGGCGTCATCGGCGTCGGGGCGGGTCTGCTCGGCTCCTACGCGATCGCCTACTTCGCGGAGTGGCGCACCCTGCTCCAGTTCGACGCGATCCTGGTCGCCTTCGGCTTCTCGGCCGCGGTCGGCATCTTCTTCGGGTTCTATCCGGCGCGCAAGGCGGCCGGACTCAATCCGATCGACGCGCTCCGGTACGAATGACCCGCCGCGCTCTGCTCACCGCGGCGGGGTTCCTCCTCGCGCTCGCCCCGGCCGCACGGGCCCAGACGTTCACGCCCGAGTCCTCTTCGCGGCTGGCGGTGAGCTTCACCACCGAGCGAGTGGGCAGCGGACGGGTGCTGATCTACGGCGAGGTGCGAAACGGCAACAACGCGTCCTGTGAGCGCGTCGTGGTGGGCGTGGAGGGGCTCGACGAGAACGGCCGCGTGGTGAGCCGGGGCCGCGCCTACGTCGTCGGGGTGGTGCCGTCGCGCGGCTCTTCGCCCTTCGAGGTCCGCATGTCGTCCCCGGGCTCCGAGAAGCGCTTCCGGGTGGAGATCGAGTCCTTCCAGTTCGTGTCCTCCGGGAACTGACCCGCCCGGAAGTGAAGAAGCGCAAGCCGCGCCGCGCCCCCCGTCGCCGGGTCCGATCCCGCCCCCGCCGGCGCCGCGCGATCTCGGTTCCGGCTCCCGTCCCGCCGCCCGTTGCCGCGCCCCCCGCCCCGCCGGCCAGCGTCGCGGCGGCCAATCAGGTGGAGCAGCGCGGGCTGCCCATCGTCGCGGAGCTGGCCCGCGTGGCGCGGAGCACGGGCGCGCCCCGCGTGAAGCTCGAGGGCGCGATGGAGATCCTCTTCGGAGCCTATGGCGAGAGCGACCGAGACTTCTCGGGACTCTTCCTCCACGGCTGGATGCGGGCCCAGCACGACAAGCAGTTCCGGCTCACCCTGGCGTGGCAGCGCGAGCAGATCCGCCTCTCCCTGGAGGACATCCTGGTGGAAGGCATCCGCACCGGCGCCTTCCGCGCGGGGATGGACGCGGGCGCGGTGGCCGCGGTGATCGTGGGCGCGGCCGAGGGGTGCCTGCTCCAGGCCGCGACCGACGGCGGCGCGGTCACCGCCGCGCAGATCGTCCGCACCCTGTTGACGCTTGCTGTCGGCGGGACGGTCAGCGGGGCTTGAGCTCGATCCGGTAGCCGTCCGGGTCCTGGATGTAGAGCGAGGGCCCGGACCCGAACGCGCCGCGCCGCTGCACCACGTCACCGTCCACCGTCACCCCGCGCGCGCGGAGCTCGTCGCGGACGCGCCCGAGGTCGCCGCAGCGGATCGAGAGGCAGAAGTGGTCCAGGCCGCCGCCCTCCGCGCGCTCGCCGGGCAGCAGGTCGATCAGGTGCTCGCCGAACCGGAGCTGCACGAGCGAGATCGGCTTGTTCACGTGGTCGAGCGTGCACCCGAGCAGGTCCACGTAGAAGCGCTCCGAGGCGGCCTGGTCCCGCACGTGGAGCACCACGTGATCGAAGCCCAGCGGCTCGAACGCGCGGCTCATCGCCTGAGCCCCACCGCGGCGAGCGTCAGGACGCCCGCGAGCATCACCGCGCCGTTCAGCAGGCCCGAGAGGCGGTGCAGGCGCGCGAAGGCCAGAGCCTCGGTGGAGACCGCGCCGGGGACAGCCGGGCCCGGGCGCAGCGCCTCCCGGGCCGCGTGCGCGGCGGGCAGCACGACGAGCCAGGCGTAGAGCGTGGTGGCCAGCATGACCGCGACCAGCAGGAGCGGCAGCCCGTCCCAGGGGCGGCGGGGGCCGAGCGCGAGCCGGAGGCCGAGGCCGGCGAGCGCGACCGCGCCCAGCGCCGCGCCCACCGCGTAGTAGCGGGGGAACACCGCGCTCACGAAGCGGCCCGCCGCTTCACGATCGAGGGTGGAAAAAGCGGCGGGCGCCACCACCCCGGCGAAGAACGCCATGATGCCGAGCCAGACCAGGATCGCGGCGGCGGGCAGCATTCTCATCGCGCCCTACCATACCGGCGGCCCGGCCGCATCGCAAGACGCACGCGCTCGGTTGACAGGCGCGCGCGTGGCCTCTAGCATCGGGCGCGATGCGCGCGGCCCGCTCATGAGCATCGGCCACACCATCCGGCGGCTGCGGCGTGAGGTGCCCGGATGGCGGGTCACCGCCCTGGCCGAGGTGGCGGCGCAGTGGCACGACCCGTTCCGGGTGCTCGTCGCCTGCTTGCTCTCGCTCCGTACCAAGGACCAGACCACCGGACCGGCGGCGGCGCGGCTCTTCGCGCTGGCCGACACGCCCGAGGGCATCCGCCGCCTCACTCCGCGCGCGATCGAGCGGGCGATCTACCCGGTCGGCTTCTACCGGACGAAGGCGCGGGTGCTCCGCGAGATCAGCCGCGATCTGCTCGCGCGCTTCGGGGGCGTCGTGCCCGACGACATCGACGCGCTGCTCACGCTCAAGGGGGTGGGCCGCAAGACCGCGAACCTGGTGGTGACCCAGGGCTTCAACAAGCCCGGCATCTGCGTGGACGTGCACGTGCACCGGATCTCGAACCGCTGGGGCTACGTCAAGACGCGCACCCCGGAGGAGACCGAGATGGCGCTCCGCCGTACCCTCCCCCGGCGCTACTGGATCGGCTACAACGACCTGCTCGTGACCTTCGGTCAGAACGTCTGCCTGCCGGTTTCCCCCCGCTGCTCGCAGTGCCCGATCCGCGCCAGCTGCCCACGGAAGGGCGTCGCTCACTGCGTACCCTCCGCGCGCTAAGCGCCCATCGCCGGCGCGCGCGAGGCGGCGGAGGAGGGCTAGGGCGTCGCGGTCCGCGCGCGGCTCCGGGTCCTTCGGCGTCTCGAGCGCCATCGGCACCCTCGCGAAGCGTCGGTCGTTCATCAGGCGGCGAAAGGTCTCCCACCCCCAGGTGCCCGCGGCCGATCTTCTCGTGGCGGTCCAGGCCGGAGCCGAGCGGCTGGCGGGCATCGTTGAGGTGAAACGCGCGCACCCGCCGCGTTCCGAGCAGCCGCGCGCAGCGCGCCATCGCGCTCCGGTAGCCCTCCGCGGTGCGGATGTCGTAGCCCGCCGCGTAGAGATGGCAGGTGTCGAGGCAGATGCCCACACGAGCGGGCTCGCCCACCGCGGCCACGATGGCGGCCAGCTCCTCGAAGGATCGGCCGATGGTGGAGCCGCCGCCCGCGGTGTTCTCCAGGACCACCCGCACGCGGTAGCCGCGCGTCCGCGCGTGCAGCACGTCGACCGCGCGCGCCACCCGCCGGATGCCCTCGTCCAGTCCGCTCTCGCGATGGGAGCCGGGATGGATCACCACGAACGGCAGGCCGAGCGCCTCCGCCCGCTCCAGCTCGTCGTGAAAGGTGTCCACCGCGCGGCGCCACTCCGCCGCGATCGGCGTCGCCAGGTTGATCAGGTAGTTGGCGTGGGCGAAGACCACGCGAATTCCCGACGCCTTCCAGGCGGCGCGAAACTCGCGGACCTCGCTGTCGGCGTAGGGTCGCGCCGCCCACTGGCGCTGGTTCTTCAGGAAGATCTGCACCACCGAGCAGCCGACCTCCAGACCCCGCTCCAGCGCGCGGTCGAGGCCGCCCGCGATGGACATGTGGGCGCCCAGGAGATCAGGCGTCGAGCTGGCGGGCGACATCGTGCAGCTCGCGCTCGAGACGCCGCAGCCGCCCGCTCAGCGCGGCGCCGCGGCGCTTCTGGCGCAGGAGGCCGCCCTCGAGCAGGGAGAGAAAGGCGGTCGAGATCTCCTCGGCGCCCCACCGGCCGGTCGGGTTGTACCACTTGTGGACCCAGTTCAGCATGCCGAGCAGCGCCGAAGACCACCAGCCGCGGCGGCACGTCCCGGAAGACGCCGGCGCGCACCCCGTCCAGCACGATGCGCTCGACTCCCTTGTCGTAACGGTCCTTCTGGGCCGCGAGGGCCCTCACGAAGCGCGGGGGCAGGTTCGCCTCCTCGCCGAAGAACACGGTGAGGAAGGACCGGTTGGCGATGACGAAGCGCACGTGCTGCGCGCACCACCCGGCGCAGCTTCTCCCGGCCGGATCCAGCCCGGAGCTCAGCACCAGGTTGAGGTCGCGGGTGAAGGCCTCGATGGTCTCCCGCGAGATGGCGGCGAGCATCTCCTCCTTGGCCCGGAAGTGGATGTAGAGCGACGCCTTGGACATCCCGAGGCGCGCCGCGATATGCTCCACCGTGGAGGCCTGGTAGCCGCGTTCCCGGAAGAGGTCGGCGGCGGCGCGGAGGATCTGGTCCCGGGTCGCCTTGCGCCTGGCGTTCACCGGCCCAGTCTACTTGACCGCGCCGCGACCTCCGTGATAAAACTGATGAGTCTAGAAACGGTACTCTCCGGTTTTCCAGCCCGGTGTTCACGCCCGGTGCTCGAGGAGGTCGCGATGGCTGAGCATATTCCGGTGGCGGACCCCAAGATGGAGCGCCGCGTGATTCCCGGCACCATCGAGACCGTCTTCGAGTTCGACTACTCGGTCCAGGCCGAGGACATGCGCAGCCTCTACGAGAAGGCCAAGCGCGACCAGTGGAACGCCAGCCGGGATATCGCCTGGGACACGGCCGAGCCCTCCGACGGCCGCGTGCTCTCCGACGAGCTCGTGGACATCCACGGCAGCCCGATCTGGGCCAGCCTCTCCGAGCGCGACCGGGTCGAGCTGAACCGGCGTATCGCGGCGTGGCGGCTCTCGGTGCTGGTCTACGGCGAGCAGGGCGCGATGCTGGCGTGCAGCCAGATGGTCGACATCGTCCAGGGCACCGACGAGAAGTTCTTCCAGGCCACCCAGGTCATGGACGAGGCGCGGCACAACGAGGTCCTGGAGCGCTACATCCAGACGCGCCTCGGGGGCCTCCACTACCCGATGCCCGAGAACGAGCGCGTCCTCTTCGACGCGATCCTCACCGACAAGCGCTGGTACATCAAGACCATCGCGCTCCAGCTCGTGGCCGAGACGTTCGCGGTCGCCATCTTCAAGATGATGGGCGAGGCGCGCCACGGACCCGCTCCTCCGCCAGGTGTGCACGCGCATCCTGCAGGACGAGTCCCGCCACATGGGCTTCGGCATGCTGGCCCTGCCCGACATCGTCCGCGAGGCGAGCGACGCGGAGCGCCAGGAGATGGAGGACTTCACCTGCCTCGCGCTCGAGAAGGTGCTCACCGGCTTCTTCCCGATCGAGGCCTACCGCGACATCGGCTTCTCGCGCGGCCCAGATCGACGAGGTGAAGATCTACCGCCGCGACGTGGCCGCCCGCAACGACTACGCGGTGTTCCGGAAGTACTTCAAGCGGGACATGCACGCCTCGATGGTGAACAACCTCGCGCGGATCGGGCCTCCTGACCGAGCGGGTGCGCCCGCGCCTCTCCGCCCTCGGTATCGAGCTGCCCGCGGTCGCCTGATCAGCCGGAGGGCGCTCACGCCCCCGCATGCCGAGCCGCCCGCGGCCGCCCAGCAGCAGCGCCGGCGGAGCCCGCGCTCGGAGGCGGACAGGAGCGTCGAGTCTCCGCTCGTAGTCGGAGACCGCCGACGATCGCGGGCCCGCGATCGCGGCGTGCCCGAAGAGCGCCCGCACGCGAACGCCCGCGCCGAGGTCACGTGTCGACGAGCCCGTGCCGACCGGCCCCGCGGCGGCGTAGGCCACGCGATCCCTCGACCCACGTGCCGCCGCGTCGCCCTCTCCGCCTTCCGCGAACCGGTGGCAGGTGCTCCCACCGCGCGAAGGGCCCGGCGACCTGCACGTCCACGAACCGGTAGGGCGGGTCGAACTCCCGGACGATGACGCGCCAGCGTCCCGGCCAGCCACGCGCGCACGCGAAGTCGAGCACCGCGCCCGCGGTCAGCACGGCCGGCGGCGGCGCAGCCAGCGGGCGCGGGCCCACGCGGGATGGACCCGCTCGAGGTTGCGCGGGTCCGCGAAGAACTCGAACACCTCGGGACGCGGACGGGGAAGCCACACGCGGCGCTCGAGAATGTAGTCCGCCATGGGCGCCGCGTTATGATAGGCGGGTGCCCGACCCCGGTCAAACGCGGGCCTACGTCGCGCTCACCCTGATCTCCGGGCTCTGGGGCTCCTATCCCGCGTTCGCCAAGCTCGCCCTCGCCCACTTCCCGCCCTACGTGCTGGTCTCGCTGCGCTGCACGCTGGCTTCCGCGTTCCTCGCGGTGCTGCTCTTCCGGCGCGGCTGGGAGGAGTTTCGCGAGCTGCGCTCGGCCGACCTCCGCACCTTCGCGTTCCTCGGCTTCACCGGGCTCTTCGTCTCCACCGGCGGGACCTACCTCGGCATCGCGCTCAGCACCGCGGCCAACGCCGCCATCCTGCAGGCCGCCACCCCGGTGATGGTGGCCCTCGGGGCCCGGTTCTACCTGAAGGAGCGGCTGCGGCGGCGCCAGTGGGCGGGCGTGGCGGCGTCGATGGCGGGAGTCCTGCTCGTCATCACGCGCGGGAGCTGGCGGGCGATCGTCCATCTCGAGCTGCTGCCCGGCGACTTCATCCTGATCATCTCGCAGGCCGGCTGGAGCGCCTACACGATCTACGGCAAGTCGGTGCTCGCGGTGCACTCTCCCGCGGTGGCCACCACCGCCTCCTACATCCTCGGCTCGGCCATGCTCCTGCCCATGACCCTGGTGGCCGCGCCCTTCTTCCCCCGCCCCGACTGGGGCTCGCAGACCGCGTGGGGGGTCGTGCTCTACCAGGCGTTCCTGGGTGCGGTCGCCCACGTGTGGTGGTACGAGGGCGTCAAGGCGGTGGGCCCGAGCCGCGCCGCGATCTTCATGAACCTGCAGCCGGTGGTGGGCGTGGTCCTGGCGTGGGCGATGCTGCACGAGGCGGTCGAGTGGCCGGAGGTCGTGGGCGGGGCCCTCGTGCTGCTGGGCGTCGCCCTCACCACGCAGGCAGCCGCCGCCGTCTAGGCCAGCTTCTTGACCTCGGCGAGGATCCTGTCGGGATCTGGGCAGCTCGCTCTTGCCGTAGCGCTCGACGAGCGGATCGTGCCCTGCTTGTCGATCACGAAGGTCGCCCGGACGTTGGCGTTCCAGTCCGGCCAGTAGACGCCGTAGTCCCGGCCAGCGTGCGGTGCATGTCCGAGAGCAGCGGGTAGCTCGAGATGCCGACCGACTTCGCCCAGTCCTCGTGGCTGAAGGGGCTGTCCGTGCTGATCCCAGCACCTGCGTCTTCGCCGCCTCGAACTCGCTTGATGCGCCGATCGAAGGCGGGCATGCAGGTCGATCAGCCGGGCGTCCAGTCGAGCGGATAGAAGAGCAGCACCACGTTCTTGCCCCGGAAGCTCTTGAGGCTGACGTCCCGCAGCCCGATCGTCTTCAGCGTGAAGTCCGGCGCGGGATCGCCGACACCGGGGGCCTTGTCCTCGCTCATCCTCTCAGCCCTCCCTCGCCCGCCGCAGCCTCGGCCGGGGATTGAACGTCGCGCGCGCGGGCGGCTTGGAGCCGCCGGCCTCGGCCACCCCACGGGCCCGCGAGGGCCGCACCGGCATCGGCGGCTTCCGCCGTCCGGGCCAGAGCTCGGGCCGGCGCGCCTCGAGCGGCGTGTCCGCGAGGCCGAGGTACCCGGCGGCGGTCGTCACGCGCCCGGTCTCCCACAACCGCCGGAAGCGCTCCGGATACGCGGCGTCGCGTAGCGCGTAGTGATCGAAGATCACGCGGCAGCCGGTCTGATCGATGATCCGGAGCAGGTGCTCGATGCCCCGGTCGATGACCTCGGTGCCGATCTGGGCCTCCAGATAGGCCGGCGGCCCGGACAGGTAGAGCAGCGTGGGGCGCTGGCGGGCCAGATAGGCGGCGGCCACGGGAGACAGCGGCCCCTGCACGTCGGAGGCGTGGACGAAGCGCGTGCCCTCGCGCCGGTCCTCGATCGTCAGCGCCACCACGTAGCCCAGCGCGGTCCCATCGGCGCCGTGGCCGAGCGGGGGCGAGGCCTGGAGCACCGCGTCCGCCGTCTCGAGCCGGCGACCCTCGGCCGCGAGCGGCTCGGCGTGGCCGGTGAGCGCGCGCCAGAGCGCGGCCGCCCGCTGGGCCTGCCGGCCCTCGACGTGGCGCCGGGCATCCTTGGCCCAGAGCGGCCGGCCGGCGTAGAAGCCGGGATCGTGGCGGAAGTGATCCTCGTGGTAGTGGCTCACGAAGACCAGGGAGGCCCGCGCCGCGTACGCCGAGATGCGATCGTTGGCCGCGCCGCAGCGCCTCCCACTCCTCCTCCGCCGGAGGCAGGTTGAAGCGGGTGGACGCCAGCATCGCGCCCGGATCGATCAGCACCCGCGTCGTCCCGCACTCCACGTACGTCGCCATCGACCGCACCCCGAGAGACTCGGCCGCCAGCGGAGTGATGATCATGCGCCCGCCCCCGAATTCGGAACGGTTGTCCGCCATTGGGGGAGTGCGGGGGCCATTTCTGGGCCCCCGCATATGGAGAGCCTGAAGAAGTAAGCGGTCCACCGCGTCGGAACGCCTGACCGCACGGAAACCTCGTGCCCCTCACCCTGCCCTCTCCCCAGAGGGGAGAGGGTAGAGCTAGATGCATCGCCCCCCGTCCACCGGGAACACGCTGCCCGTGATCATCGCGGCGTCGTCGGAGGCGAGGAAGAGGGCGGCGGCGGCCAGATCCTCCGGCTTGTTGAGCCGCCCGAGGGGCACGGTGCCGCGGTAGCGGGTCATCCCCTCCTCGTCCACCTGCTTCTTGCCCATGAAGGTGGCGAGCATCGGCGTCTCGGTCGCCACCGGGGCGATCGCGACCACCCGCGCGCCGAACGGCGGAGAACTCGAGCGCGAGGCTCGCGGCCATGGTGTGCACCGCGCCCTTGGAGGCCGAGTAGCACTGCACGCCCGGCCGCGGGCGCAGGCCCGAGGTCGAGCCGGTGATGAGGAGCACGCCGCTCTTCTGCTTCTTGAAGACCGGCATCACGTGCTTGGCGGCCAGGAACACGCCCTTCACGTTCACCGCCATGATCTGATCGAACACCGCCTCGTCCACGTCTCTCCACCGGCGTCGGGAACTGCGGCACCCCCGCGTTGGCGTAGAAGACGTCGAGCCGGCCCCAGCGTGCCACCGCCTGCTGCGACGGCGCCTGGTTGTCCGCCGACTTCGAGACGTCGGCCCGGATCGCGAGCGCCTGGCCCCCGCTCTTCTCGATCTGCTCCGCGGTGGCCTTCGCCGCGTCCTCTCGCAGATCCACCACCGCGACCTTCGCGCCCTCTCGCGCGAAGAGGACCGCCGTCGCCTGCCCGATGCCCGAGCCCGCCCCTGTGATCAGGGCCACCTTGTCCTTGAGTCTCATGGCTGCGCTCCTTTCGAATCGCTCCCGGCCTGCTTGATGTCCACGATCTGCCCCCCCGTCGCCCGCACCAGCTCGTCCGGCGCGATCGGGAACACGCACTCCGGCAGCCCTGCCGCCGCGTAGACCAGCTCGTAGCCGAGCAGGTCGCGGTCCACGTACACCGCCAGGGGGCTCGCGAGCCCGATCGGCGGCACCCCGCCGATGGAGTACCCGGTGGCCTGCTTCACGGTGTCCGGATCGGCGCGACGGATGCGGCCGCCCGCCACCTCGCCGAGCCGCCGCTCGTCCACCCGGTTGACGCCCGAGGCGACCACCAGCAGCGGGCGCCCGTCCGCGGTGAACACGAGCGACTTCACGATCTGGCCGACGGTGACGCCGAGCGCGTCGGCGGCCTGCTGCGAGGTCCGCGCGTGGACCTCGAGCTCGATCACCTGCCGGTCGAGGCCGTGCTGCGCCATCGCCGCCTGCACCTTCTGGACCGCAGGCTTCATCGAGCCTAGAGCACGAGCTCGGCCATCAGATCGAGCGCTTCCGCCTGCACCGCGCCGCAGATCAGAGTGGTGATGCCGGAGCTCTTCCAGCGGGGCAGGCGCTCCCGGATCCGCTCCTTCGGCCCGCACAGCGCGACCTCGTCCACCAGCGCGTCGGGCACCGCGGCCGCCGCCTCGTCCTTCTTGCCGCCCAGAGTAGAGGTCCTGGATCGCGCCTGGCCTCCCCCTCGTAGCCGTACCGCGTCACCAGCTCGTTGTAGAAGTTCTTGCCGCGCGCGCCCATGCCGCCCACGTAGAGCGCGAGCCGCGGCTTCACCATCGCGCGACACGCGGCGGCGTCGGGACCCAGCACGATCGGCACCGTGGGGGCGATGTCGAAGGTCGCGAGCGACTTCCCTCCCCCCGCCGCCTTGAAGCCGGCCTCGAGGCTCGGGGTGAACACCGCCATCCGGTCCGGCGAGAAGAACACCGGCAGGAGCCCGTCCGCGATCTCGGCGGCGAGCGCCACGTTCCGGGGGCCGATCGCGGCGAGATAGATCGGGATGTCGGCGCGGCCGTGCAGGATGGACTTGAGCGGCTTGCCGAGCCCGGTGGCGTCGGGCCCCGCGTACGGGATCTGGTAATACTCGCCCTTGTGCTCCACCGGGCGCTCCCGGCGCCACACCATTCGCACGATGTCGACGTACTCGCGCGTCTTGGCCAGCGGCTTGCCGAAGGCCACGCCGTGCCAGCCCTCCACCACCTGCGGGCCCGACACGCCCAGCCCGAGGATGAAGCGGCCCCCCGAGAGCTGGTCGATCGTCATCGCGGTCGTCGCGGTGAGCGTCGGGGTCCGGGCCGGGATCTGCATGATCGCGGTGCCGACCTTGATCCGGCTGGTCTGGGCCGCGATCCAGCAGAGCGGCGACACCGCGTCCGAGCCATAGGCCTCGGCCGACCACACCGAGTGGAAGCCCAGCCGATCGGCCTGCTGGACCAGGGAGAGGTCGATTCCGAGCTGCGAGCGTGAGTAGCCGATATTCAGTCCGAGCCGCATGGTGCCCTCCGATCAGAGACGCTCGAGCGCCGCGATGGACAGCCGGCGGGTGCGCCCAGGCCCCGCCCACCGATACTCCTGGAGCCGGATCCGGCCCCGCCGGACCCGCACGCCTTCCTGCTCGAGCAGGAGCCGCTGCGTCAGCATGCTCCCGACGTTGCGCCTCAGGCTGATACCGCCCTGGGCGTTCACCACCCGGTGCCACGGCAGGTGCGCGGGCACCTCCTTCATCGCCTGTCCCACCGCGCGGGCCGCCCGCGGGTATCCGAGCAGGGCCGCGATCTGCCCGTACGTCACCACCTGCCCTCTCGGGATCCGCCCGACGAGGCGGTACACCGCCGCGTGAAACGCCTTCAACCCCGCCCCAGTCCGAACTGGAGCTCGTACAGGCGCGCGTAGAGCCCCCCCTGCGCGAGCAGCGCCGCGTGCGCGCCCGCCTCCCGGATCTCTCCGCGGTGCAGGACGAGAATACGATCCGCCCGCTGGATCGTGGACAGCCGATGCGCGATGACGAGGCTCGTGCGTCCCTCCAGCAATCGCGCGAGACCGATCCGCACCTGCGCCTCCGCTTCCGGATCGATGCTGGAGGTCGCCTCGTCCAGCGCGAGAACGCGTGGATTATAGATGATGGCACGGGCGATGGCCAGCAGCTGACGCTGCCCCTGCGAGAGATTGACGCCGCGCTCGCGCAGCTCCTCGCCGAGCCCGCGCGGCAGCGCGGCCACGAAGCGCTCCGCGTTCGCGGCGGCGAGCGCGCGCTCGATCGCCGCACGGTCCGTGGCGCCGTTGCCGGCCAGCCGCAGGTTGTCCTCGACGGTGCCGGAGAAGAGGAACACCTCCTGCGGCACCAGCCCCACGTGCCGGCGCAGCGAGTGGAGATCCCACTCGCGCACGTCCACGCCGTTCACCAGCACCCGGCCGCGCGTGACGTCGTAGGACCGGGTCATGAGGCGCGCGATCGTGGTCTTGCCCTCGCCGGTGGGGCCGACCAGCGCGACGCGCTCGCCGGGGGCGAGCGTGAAGGAGCAGTCGCGGAGGACCCACTCCTCGCCCTCGTACGCGAACCAGACGTTGCGAAACTCCACCGCCGCCGCTGGGGTTGGTGGAGTTGCTCCCGTAGCTTCCTTTCTTGTATCCGCTCGGCTCGCCTTCGGCTGCGCCTCACCAGGCACAGACCGGCTCGCCTTCGGCTGCGCCTCACCCTGCAACTGCATGCCTGGGCTACCGTTTCGGGCGGGCGAGGTGATCGACGGGTGGGTGTCCAGGAGGGCGAAGATGCGCTCGGCCGAGACCATGGCGGCCTGCATGACCGTGTACTTGGCGCCCAGGTCCCGGATCGGGAGAAAGAAGCGGCCGGTGTACTCGAGGAAGGCCACCAGGCCCCCGAAGGTGAGCGCCCCGGTCACCACCTGCCCGCCCCCGTACCAGAGCAGGAGGGCCACCGCGGCCGAGCCCAGGGCCTCCACCGTGGCGTAGAGGGAGGCGTCGTAGAACGTCGAGCGGAACTGGCCGGCACGCAGCGCGCCGGAGAGCTGCGCGAACGTCTCGCGCTCCCGGGCCTCGCGCGCGAAGAGCTGGATCACGCTCATGCCCTGGAGCGATTCCTGAAGGAATGCGTTCATCCGGGCCAGACGCGTCCGGACCACCCGATAGCTGTCCCGCGCGCGCACCCGGAAGTACACCGCGGCGAGCACCAGCAGGGGCACCAGCGCGAACGTGACGAGGGCCAGCTTCCAGTTCATCCCCAGCATGATCACGACGACGCCGGTGAGGACGACCACGTCTCCCAGGAGCGCTACGGCTCCGCTGGTGAACAGCTCCTGGATCGCCTCCCCGTCGTTCAGGACCCGGGTCATCAGCCGCCCGACCGGGCTCCGATCGTAGAAGCGCGCGTCCTGGCGCTGGAGATGCGCGAACAGCGCCGCGCGCAGATCGTGGATGACGCGCTGGCCGGTGAGCTGGGTGAGGTAGGCCTGCGTCGCCCGCAGCGCGTAGAGGACAACGAGGACCAGCAGGAACAGCGCCGCCACCCCGCCGAGCCCCGCCCAGTCGCTCCGCAGGATGTAGTCGTCGATCGCGATCTTGATCAGGTACGGCTGCGACAGCTCCAGCAGCGCCACCGCGGGGAAGAGCGCGCACGTCGCGAGGACGAGGCGCAGGTGCGGCCGCGTGAACGCCCACAGGCGCCCCATCAGGCGCGCGTCGTACGCCTTGCCGAGAACCTCGTCTTCCTGCTCGGGCTCACGCATGGAATTCACGCACTGGCGAGCTCGTCCTCCAGCTGCTGAACTCGCCAGAGGCGGGCGTAGAGGCCGCCGGCGGCCAGGAGGTCGGCGTGGCGACCCTGCTCGACCACGCGGCCCTCCTCGAGCACCACGATGGCGTCCGCCTCGGCGGCCGCCTTCAGACGATGGGTCATCAGCAAGGTGGTCCGGCCGCTGGCGGCTCCCCGCAGCGCACGGGTGATCTCCCATTCCTTGGCCGCGTCCACCGAGGCCAGCACGTCGTCCAGGACGAGGAACGGCGGATCCGCCACCAGCGCACGCGCCAGCGCCACGCGCTGCCGCTGGCCGCCCGAGAGCGTGAGCCCGCGCTCGCCGACGACCGTGTCCCAGCCGCGGGGCAGCGCCCCCAGATCGTCCGTCAGTCCCGCGGTCCGGGCCACGGCCTCCAGTCGCTCCGGGCCCGCGCTCTCGTCGGCCAGCCGCACGTTGTCGCGGAGCGGGCGGGAGAAGAGGAAGGACTCCTGCGGCACGTAACCCACCGACCGCCGGAGCCGGCCGAGCGGCAGGTCGAGCACGTCCTGGCCCCCGACCCACACCGTCCCGCGCGGCGGCTCGTAGAGGCGGCACAGCAGCGCGCCCAGCGTCGACTTGCCGCTGCCCGTCGGCCCCACGACCGCCACCACCGCCCCCGCGGCCACCCCGAACGACACGTCGCGCAGCACGGGACCCCGGTCGCCGTCGTAGGCGAAGGTCAAGCCCCTGAACTCGACCGATCCGCCGGGCAGGAGGCTGGGAGCTTGTTCTGGCGCGCTCTTCTTCATATGCGGGGGCCCAGAAATGGCCCCCGCACTCCCCCAGTCGGCTGATGACCGTTCCGGACCCTCCGCAGACAGCCCGTCGTCCAACCCATCATGCGGGCGCGCCGCCACGCCGTCGTGGCCCCGCTCGTCGAGCACCTCGGTCACGCGCGCCATGGCGGCCAGGCCGCGCTGGATATTGGCCAGCGTCCAGCCCAGCGCGATGGTGGGCCAGGCGAGCTGGGTGAGGTAGCCGTTGAAGGCCACGAAGTCCCCGAGCGAGATGCGGCCGTCCACCACCGCCTTGCCGCCGAGCCATATCACGATCAGCACGCCGAGGCCCGAGACGAGCCCCATCAGCGGCCATGACACGGACTGGATCCGTGCCAGGGCCATGTTGCGGGCGAGGTACTCCGCGTTGAGCCGCTCGAACTCGGCCATCTCGCGGGCCTCCATGGTGTACGCGCGCACCACCGGCATGCCGCTCAGATTCTCCTGGACCTTGGCGGAGAGCGCGCCGAGCTGCTCCTGCACCGCGGTGGAGCGCACCTCCGTGTCGTGGTGAAAGCGCCGCGCGATGATCACGAGCGCGGGGAACGGCGCCGTCGCGAACAGGGTGAGCCACGGGTCGATGAGCCACATCGCGGTCAGCGCGCCCCCGAAGGCGAGCGTGGTGCCGATGAGCATCACGGTGCCGAACCCGGCCAGCGCCCGCAGGGTGGAGATGTCGTTGGACACGCGCGACATGAGATCGCCGGTCCGGTGCCGGTGATAGAACGCGGCCGGCAGGGCGAGGAGCCGCGCATAGAGGTCCGCGCGGATGTCGTGCTCCACCCACTGCCCGGCGCCCAGCATGGCGAAGCGCGACCCGAGGCGCGCCGCGCCGTGCGCCGCGGCCAGGGCCAGGATCAGGAGCACGAAGGGCGCGATCCGGGCGGCGGCGCCGTCCCGCTCGAGGGCGTCCACCGCGCTCTTCACCGTCCAGGGGATACTCAGCGAGAACGCGGTGGCGAGCAGGAGGCAGGCGACGCCCCCGAGATAGCGGAGCCGGTAGCGAGCCAGATACGGCAGGAGACGTCTGAGCGACGACACCGAGTCAGTATAGACCAGGCGCGCGCCGACGCCAGTCCGGGCGAAGGCACGACCGCCCGCGCTAGCGCGCGGGAGTGGCGGGAGCGCCGTCCCGATACGGGAGCAGCGCCGCGTAGATCGCGAAGACGGTGGGCGCGGGCACGCGGTGGCGCTCGGCCAGCCGCACCACGTGGCCGTGGAGGGCATCCAGCTCGAGCCGCTTGCCGTGCGTCAGGTCGTGGTGGAGCGACGAGAACGCGTCCGGCGCCACCGTGTCGAGGAACTTGAACCCCTGCTCCAGCATCGAGTCGTCGAGCTTCACCCCGGCGGCTCTTCCGACCGCGATGATCTCGGTCGCGATCCGACGGTAGACCTCTCGCACCTCCGGAATCGCCCGCAGCACCCCCGCCGAGCAGCGGGTCAGCGCGGTCATCCCGGCGTGGGTGGTCAGGAACACGTACTTGTCCCAGAGGGTGCGGGTCACATCACCGACGAGCTCCACCGGAATGGACGCCTTCTGGCACGCGGCCAGCAGGGCCCGGGCGCGCTCGGTCTCGCGGCCGTCCATCTCGCCGAAGGCGAGATGTCCGCCGAAGACGTGCCGGATGACACCCGGCGCCTCGATGGTGGCGAACACCCGGACCGCGCCGCCCAGCACGTGGCCGGCGCCGAGGACGCGTCCGAGCTTCTCCTCGTTGTCCACCCCGTTCTGGATCGAGAGCACGCCGGTGTCGGGGCCGACGACCGGACGGATCAGCGCGGCGGCTTCCTCCGTATCGAAGGACTTCACGCAGAAGAGCACCACGTCGGCGGGCGGCAGCCCGTCCAGACGCTCCACCGCGGGCGCCCGCACCGTCCACTCGCCTTCGATCGCGGACCTGACCCGCACGCCGTCCGCGCGGAGCGCGGCCAGGTGCGCGCCACGCGCCACGAAGGTCACGTCCTCACCCGCTCGCGCCAGCTTGGCGCCGAAGAATCCGCCGGTCCCGCCCGACCCCATCACCACGATGCGCATGCGCGCCATGCTGCGAGAGGGCCGCCGGGTTGTCAAGCAGCGCCGTGGTATCCTGGATCCCCGTGAGCGATTCCTTCCGCGACGTCGCCGTGGAGGCGGCTCTCCAGGCCGGCGCGTTCCTCCGATCCGGCTTCGGCGCTCGGCACGACATCAGCTACAAGGGCAGCCCCACCAATCTCGTCACCGAGATGGACCAGGGCGCCGAGGCGATCATCCTCGACGCCATCCGGGCCCGGTTTCCGGGGCACGCCGTCCTCGCCGAGGAGAGCGGCGCGCGCGGTGGGACCGAGCCGTGTCGCTGGATCGTGGACCCGCTCGACGGCACCACCAACTACGCCCACGGGCTGCCGATCTACTGCGTGTCGATCGCGCTCGAGCTGGACGGCGAGCTGGCCGTCGGCGTTCTCTACGATCCCAGCCGGGACGAATGCTTCGTGGCCGAGCGCGGGCGCGGGGCCACCCTGAACGGCGCGCCCCTGCGCGTCTCCGCGACCCCCGCGCTCGGCCTGAGCCTGCTCGGCACGAGCTACCCGAACGATCTCCTGGCCGCTCCGCGCAACAATCTCGCCGAGCACGCCGCCCTCATCCGGCGCTGCCGTAGCGTGCGCTCGCTGGGCTCCGCCGCGCTCGGGCTCGCCGCGGTCGCGGCCGGGCGGCTCGACGGCTACTGGGAGCAGCGCCTGGGCGCCTGGGACATCGCCGCGGGCGCGCTGCTGATCCGCGAGGCGGGCGGCACCGTGACCGCGGTGCACGGGGGCCCGCTCGACCTGGCGGCGCCCACCATCGCGGCCTCGAACGGCCCGATCCATTCCGACTTGCTCGAAGCCCTCAAGGAGGTCGCGGCCGCGCCATGACCGAGGAGACGAAGACCCCGCCGGTGCACGTCAGGACCATCCGCGTCGAGATCGCGCGGGCGGGCGCGCACGAGCTCGAGATCACCGCGACGCTGGTGGACGAGCGACCTCACGACAACCCGCTCTGGTTCGGTGCCGAGCCGCCGAGGGTGATCCACGACATGCGTCTGGGCCTGCGGGTGCGCCATCCCGACCTGGTGATCACCGAGGCGCGCAGCGAGATGGCCTCGCATCCCTACACGATCTGTCCGGACGCGCTGCCGCCACTCCAGCAGCTCGTCGGCCTGTCAATCTCCCGGGGCTTCACGCGGGAGATCAACGAGCGCTTCGGCCGGCAGCGCGGCTGCGCCCACTTCACCGCCCTGATCCACGCGGTCGCCCCGGCGGTGCGCCAGGGGGCGGGCGTCGCCTTCGCGGACTACGAGCGGCCCGCCGAGGGCGCGCCGTGGTTCGTCAACACCTGCCAGGCCTGGCGGGAGAACGGTCCCCTGCACCGGCTCATCGCGGCGGGCGACGAGGCCGGGCTGCGCGGGCTCTCCGCCTACCCGCCGGGGCCGGAGCCCTCCGCCGAGAGGCCCGGCACCGGGTAGCGCCGCCCGCCGAGGACGAGGCTGGACCGGCCGGTCCCCTCGTCGGGCTGCACCTGCTGGAGGAGCTGATAGGTCGCGGCCCGGCTCAGGCGCGCGTCGAACCGGCCCTCCTTGACGCGGCAGCGCGGGATGCCCCGCTCGTCCACGCGGAGGGTGTCGAGGGCCACCGGCTCCCGCGTCAGGTCGTTCAGCGTGGCGGTGAGACCCTCGCCCTGCGCCTCGACGCGCTCGACGACGTACGGCGCGTCCTCCACCTCCACCGGGACCCGCGCCGGACCGATCTGCAGATAGTGGCCGCGCTCGTCCACGCGGAGGTTGTCGCGCAGGTTGGCGACGATGCCGGGGTGCGTGACCTCGGCGTCGTCGTGGAACCAGACGCCGTCGCGGTCGATGCGCAGCTTCGGCAGGGTCCAGGTCGAGGGATCGGGCGTGGGGCTCGGGCTCATGGATAGGCCACCGCGCAGAAGGTCACCGCGCCCTGCGGATCCGGCCACTGCGTATACCGCACCAGGCGGCCCGGGGCTTCCGGCAGGAGCCGCAGCAGGGTGTAGATCGGCGAGAGGCCGCAGATGCGGCGGGCGTCGTGGTCGGCGGCGATCCCGCCGTAGAAGCCTCGCGGATCCACTCCCACCACCGATTCCAGCATGGCGCGGTCGTCCCGCTCGACCCGTGCCAGGGACGCCGCGCTGTTGGGCTCGCCATCGCCGAACCGGGGCCCCACGTGGGCCAGGTCCACCCCCGCGACCAGGCACACCCGGCGCGAGGACGCCGCCATCGTCTCCCGCAGCGCGTCCAGGAAGCGCGGGATCCGAGCATCCGCCTCGGGATCGCCGCCGCTCCACAGCGATTCGTGCAGGTACGAGGCGAGCACCGGCAGGATGGCGAAGGAACGGCGCGGCCCGACGATGTGCTGGAGCATCACCGCCTGGAACTCGATCGAGTGCTCCGTGCGATGGGCCGGCTCGGAGGCCAGCAGGTCCTGCCCCGCCCGCCGGTTGAGCGCCTCGTAGAACTCCCGGTCCACCGGAACGGCGCCGAGCGGCGTCTCGTACGGCTTGAGGGTCACCGCGAACGGATCGGGCATCCCCGCGTGACAGGTACCCAGCACGACGTAGAGATCGGCGTCGGAGCGCTCGAGGACCTCCCGGTACGCCCACGCGTAGGTCGAGCCCCCCCGATGGAAATCAATATGCGGCGCAATCAAAGCCCGAGTCCGAGACCACGGAGCCGCAGTGGCCTGGGGAGCCGCAGGAGTGGCTTGGGGAGCCGCAGCCGAAGGCGAGGCGACCGGATAAGTAATGAAGTCACCGTTGCCACCACGTCCCGGCCCGTCCGCCGCGGTAAAGAACCCATCGATCTGCGCCCGAAGTCCCGCCGCGTCGCCCGCATAGGCACCGCCGGCGTGGGCCGCGGGACGGACCGGACTCTGGCGGAAGGCATTCTCGAGCGCCCGCCGACGCTGCCGGAACCCCTCGCTGTCGAGAAACCCGGCCGCGTCGAACCGCTCGACGACGTCGGTGACCTGCTCGAGCGTGGGCGCCTTGCCGTGCCGGCGCCGCAGGATCTCCCGGATCTCCTCGATCGAATGCTCCCCATCGAAGAGCGAGACCAGGTCCAGCAGAGGCGGTGGGAGCACGGCGATCTGATCGGTGAAGCCGGCGGGATCCCGCAGCGCCACGCAGCGCTGTCCTTGCTGCTCGACGGGGAAGGCCTCGAGGGCCCGGAGCCTCGGGTGGCCGGTGCGGGTCACTCGGCTTCGAGGTAGTTCAGAGCCGATGCGGCGTAAATCTTCGCCGCCTCGACCACTTCTTCGGCTCTGACAAACTCATCGACCTGGTGGGGAATCAGGCGGTCCCCAGGCCCACACGTCACGATCGGAATCCCCAGCTCCATCCGGAGGATCGTGCCGTCCGTCGAGCCCGGCACCCCGCCGTACTTGGCGGCCCGGCGGGTCGCCTGCTTGACCCCGCGAACCATCGCCGCCACCAGGGCCTCGGAGCGGTCCACCTTGGTGGCCAGGCGGAAGGCGTTGACCGGCTCCCACTCCACCTTGATCCCGGGCTGGGCCGCGGCGGCGTCCCGGCAGATCGCCTCGAGCTCCGCTCGGATGCCGTCGGCGCCAATGCCCGGGGTCAGCCGGATGTCGAACGTGGTCTCGGCCAGCGCGGGGATGACATTGGACTGCGGCACCCCCACGCCGGGGGGCGGCCCCTGGATGATGGTCGGCGTCACCGTCGGCGGCTTGAGGTACCGACTCTTCTCGCAGGCCTTCCGGAGGCGTCGCTCGAGCCCGGGCGCCGCGGCCAGCAGCCGCCCGAGGCCCGCGATCGGGTTGACGCCCGCCTGGGGCATGGCCCCGTGCGCCATCTTGCCGCGGACGCGGAAACGCGCCCAGACCACACCCCGCTGCTCGAGACAGAGCTCGTTCTCCTCCGGCTCGCAGATGATGGCGGCGTCCAGCTCGCGGCCCACCGCGGTGCCGCAGAGGTGACGGACACCGATCATGCCGTCTTCCTCGTCCACGAGGGCGCCGACCACCAGCTTGCCCCGCAGCGCGACTCCGGCCCGCTTGAACGCGGCGGCCGCGACCATGGCCGCGGCCAGCCCGCTCTTCATGTCGGCGGTGCCGCGACCGTAGATGCGACCGTCCACCATGTCGGCGCCGAACGGCGGGTGCGACCACTCGGCCGGATCGCCTTCGGTCACCACGTCGGTGTGACCCTCGAGCAGCAGGCTCCGGCCCCCGGCCCGCTTCTCGCCGAGTGAGCCGATGACGTTCGGACGGCCGGGTGCGACCTGCTGCACCTCCACCTGGAAGCCCTCGCGCCGGAACCAGGTCTCGACGAAGGCGGCCACGCGCGCCTCGGTCGCCTCGGGGTCGCCGGGACGATAGACGCTGGGGATGCGGACGAGCGAGCGGGTCAGCTCCACGACCTCGTCCGCGTCGATCTTGCGGAGGACGGCTGACAGCGCGGTCACAGCGGGAGCGGGGGCCTATTCCAGCGGGAACGAGAGGATGATCGCGTCGAGCCGGATCACACGGTGCTCTTCCCCGGCGATGTAGAAGTAGTGCCCCTCCACCTCTTCGGGGTTCTCCTCGAAGGCCACCACCGAGCGGATGGGCGGCATGTCGCGGAAGGCATTGGCCCCCTCGTCGAAGCCGTCGCCGCGGCCCACCACCTCGCCGTAACGGATCGGCGAGCCCTTCGGACAGTGCACGCGCACATCCGCCGGCGGCTCGACCATGAGCCGCACAAGGAGGTTGATGCCGTACACCTGGAACTGGATATCAGGCATGGATCCCTCTGATGGTGGATTTCTTCGATACTACCACAAGCCATTGTTCCCGACTGGTCCGGGGGGACGGGCTCGCCCAAGTGCCCGATCACGCGCCGATTCCGGGCAGCGCCCCCTGATCGCCGTCGCGCTCGATCCCCTCCAGCTTGCCCTCGAGCCGCCCCAGGCCCGAGGCCGCGTCGTCGTACTTGTTGCGGGCATTGGTCAGGTGCCGGCCGACCACATCGAAGGACTCCCGGAACTTGTCCAGGTCGCCCCGCAGCCGGCCCAGCCGGGCCTGGATCTCCTGGGCGTCGCGCTCGATCCGGAGGCCCGCGGAGGCCCATCACGATGACCCGCAGGTAGGCGTAGAAGGTGTTGGGCGAGACCGGGACCACCCGGCGTCCCAGGGCGTAGGCCGCCGGGGGCTCCTCCTCGCTGTCCTCCTTCACGATGATCTCGTAGTAGACATTCTCGGCCGGGATGTACATCAGGGCGAAGTCGAAGGTGCCCTCGTCGGCGAGGATGTACTTCTTGGCGATCTCGTCGACCCGGTTCTTGACGTCGCGCAGGAACGCGCGCCGCAGGGCGGGCCGCCGCTCCTCGTCCGTCTCCTCCTGGATCCGGCGGAAGCCCTCGAGCGGAAACTTGGCATCCACCGGCACGAGCCGCTCCCCGATCCGGATGGCCGCGTCCACGCGGTCCCCGGTCGCGAACGCGTGCTGCAGCATGTACTGCTCCCGCGGCAGCATCTGGGCCAGAAGATTCTCGAGGAGGGTCTCCCCGACCCCGCCGCGGATCTTCGGCGACTTGAGCAGCTGCTCGAGGCCGGCGATGTCGCGCCCCACGTCGAAGACGCGCTGGGTCACCTCGCCGAGCTTGCCGAGACTCCCCTGCACCGCGCCGACGACCTGGCCCACGTGCTGGAGCTGCTGCTGCACGCCGCTGCCCACCTGGCCCATCTCCGCGGTCATGCGGCTCGCGAACTGGTGCAGCTCCTCCTTCACGGTGGCCAGCGTCTCGCTCCGGGCCTGGTGGGCCTCGGTGCGTGCGATCTGGATGTCGCGCTGCAGGAGCAGCAGGGCTTGGTCCGGCTGCTGGCGCGCCGCCTCCAGCGCCCCGAGCCGCGCCACCGCCCGCCACAAGGCCAGCGCGGTGATCCCGACCAGGATCGCCAGGACCGCGACGACGACCCACGGCCACGCCGCGCTCACGCGCGCCCTCCGCGCCGGCCGCGCCAGTGGCGGCACACCGGCCGGAGCCCGCAGGGCTCACAGACCGCCTGGACCCGCCGATCGAGGCACTGCCCCGACATGCGGGTGTGGCAGAGCGAGAAGTCGTACTTCACCGGATCGGCCGGATCGAGCAGGCGCAGACCGGAAGTGATCTCCTCGGCCATCTTCCAGTTCCGGCTGCGCCGGCGCGTAAGCCCGAGCGATCGCGCCATGTTCTCGATGTGGGTGTCCACCGGGATCAGCAGCGCGGCGGGAGGAATGTCGGTCCAGAGACCGAAGTCCGGCGGCTCGCGTCGCACCATCCAGCGCAGGAAGAGATGCAGGCGCTTGCAGGGCCCGCCGGTGGACGGCCGCGGGAACCAGTGCCGGAAGCCGTACGACAGCCGGTTGCGGGGGAACACCGCCGAGAGGTCCTGGGAGAGGAACGCGCCGACGAACCGCTCGAGGGCCGGCCCCACGTGTGGATCCTCCGGGGAGAAACCGGCGCGGAAACAGGCGCCGAGGGAGCCGTGCCGGATCAGGACGCGCTGGGTCGCCAGGCAGAAGGCGGCGAGATCCCGCGGGCGATTGAAGCGGTAGCGGAAGGCCTCGAAGCGCGCGGTGTGCTTCGCCGGATCGAAGCCCAGCACGAAGCGGGCGGGCGACTCCCCCATCCGGGCGAGGGCCCAGTCCACCCATGGACCGAAGAGATCCACGCGGCCGTAGGCCATGCACGTGGAGAGCAACGCGACGACCTCGCGGTCGGCCGGGTCGCGGTAGCGCATCGGGAAACGGATGGCGTCCAGGTCGGCGCGGGCGGCCCAGTCGAACTCGCGGTAGAGCCGGTCGAGCGGCTCCTGGAGCCGGGGCGATGAACGCATCCGCCGCTGATTCTAGCACGTCCCTTGTGGCGGTCGGGGGGCGGCTGCTATCATCGCCAGACTCTCCGAAGGGAAAGGACGCCCCGTCATGCTCAAGATCGGAATCGTCGGCATGGGTGTCATCGGGCACCGCGTCGCGGAGGCGCTGACCCGCGGCATTCCCGGAACCGTCCTGACGGGCGTGAGCGTGCGGAGTGCCTCGACCGCCGGCGGCTACCCCGTGCTGCCGCTGCCCACGCTGATCGAGCGCGCGGATCTCATCGTGGAAGCCGCCACCCAGGCCTCGCTGCGCGAGTTCGGCCCCGCGGTGCTCGCGGCGGGCAAGCACCTCATGGTGCTCTCGGTCGGCGCCCTGGTCGGGGTGCTGGACGAGTGGGCCCGGATCGCCGAGAAGCACGGCTGCCGCATCCTGGTGCCGTCCGGCGCCATCGCCGGCCTCGACGGCGTGAAGGGGGCCCGGGAAGGCGCGATCACCGCCGTCACCATGGAGACGCGCAAGCCTCCGCGCGGCCTGGCGGGCGCGCCCTACATCGAGCAGCACCGGATCGATCTGGACGCCATCACCACCGAGACGCTGATCTTCGAGGGCCCGGCCACCGACGCGGTCAAGGCGTTCCCGGCCAACGTCAACGTGGTGGCCGCGCTGTCCCTGGCCGGCATCGGGCCCGAGCGGACCCGCATCAAGCTCTACGCGGTGCCGGGACAGGCGCGCAATCAGCACCGGATCACGGTCGAAGGGGAGTTCGGGACCCTGCGCATCGAGGTCGAGAACGTGCCGTCGGAGAACCCGCGGACCGGCCGCCTCTCGTACCTGTCCGCGATCGCGATGCTGCGAGAACTGGGCGCTCCCGTCCAAGTAGGCAACTGAGTGTCAACGAGGAGGAGGCGAGCGCATGCTGAAGGAGTTCAAGGAATTCGCGATCAAGGGCAACATGATGGACATGGCCGTCGGCATCATCATCGGCGCGGCCTTCGGGACGGTGGTCACCTCCCTCGTCACCGACCTGCTGATGCCGATCATCTCGGGCATCATCGGCACCCCCGACTTCAGCAATCTCTACGTCGTGCTGCGCAATCCGAGCGGCGCCGCGTACGCCTCGGTGAAGGCGGCGCGCGACGGAGGTGCGGTGGTCCTGGCCCTGGGCCTCTTCATCAACGCGGTGATCTCCTTCCTGATCGTCACGGCGGCGCTGTTCTTCGTGGTGAAGATGCTCAACCGCCTGCGGCGCCAGGAAGAAGCGGCGCCGGCGGCGCCTCCCGAACCCACCGCCGAGATCCGGCTGCTGGGCGAGATCCGCGACCTGCTCCAGCGGCGCTGAGAGGGCCCGCCGCTCGGGGCGCTCAGGCGGATCGGCGAGCATTTGGCGTTGCGCCTGAATACGAGCTGGCCGATGTGTCGAGCACGACCTCGAGCTATCCGTCCCACTCGTGCGTCAGGACGGCCGATCAGGATGGCGTGCGACAGCCGGCACGCTACCGCCGCATCTCTCGCCGCTCCACATTGGCATCGCCTCTTGACAGTTCGGTTTCCCCTGACTACAGTGCGTCCCGCGTCCGGACCGGACGCGGCGCGTGAGAGCGCTGTTCATGCAAATCTGCATAGCGGAGGCGACGATGACTTCGAATCGATGGATGGCCGGCCTGTTGGTTTCGTTCCTCATTGGAACGTGCGCGCACCAGAGCTGGGCACAGGACACGTCGACACCTACGGAGGCGCCGGGCGCCGGGGCAACGGCGGCCGCCGTGGCCAGCGACGTCCTCTACGTTCCCGGGAAAGCCATCGTCTGTGGTATGAGCGGCGTGCTCTGGGTTGCCACGATGGCGCTGACCTTTGGCGCGCTCTACCAGGAAGCCGCTGATTTCGTGAAGGGCGGCTGCGGCGGCCGATGGGTGCTGACGGGTGAGGACTTCAAGTCAGCACGATCCTACTAGCCGGGACTACGATCGAATCTCACGAGACGCGGCTCTCGAGGCCATACCGCTTGGCCTTGCGGGCCACGGTGGACTGGGTGATACCCAGGTGCTTCGCGGCGAGAGCCTGCGTCTGGTAGCGTGCCAATGCATCCCTCAAGATCTGACTCTCCACCTTCTGGAGCGCCTTTCGCAACGTCGGCACGCTGTCCGGGAGCGAACCCGGCGTCTCATCCAGTCCGCTCAGCAGCGCCTCTGGCAAGTCTCCGATGTCGATCGGATCGCGGGTACTGGTCACCATGAGCCGCTCCACCAGGTTTAGCAGCTCCCGCACATTGCCGGGAAAGGGATGAAGTGAGAGCCGACGCAGCGCCGCGGGCGTGATGGTCCGGCGCCGCTTGAGCCTTCGCTCGAGCCGCGAGAGCGTCAGCTCCACCAGGCCCGGAATGTCCTCGGCGTGCTTGCGCAGAGGCGGAATCTCGAGACACAGGACGTTGAGCCGATAGAAGAGATCCCCGCGGAACGTCCCCGCGGCGATCATCCCAGATAGATCCCGGTTGGTCGAGGCAATGATCCGCACGTCTGGGCGCTTCGGCTTGACCGCGCCGACCGCCCAGACCTCGCCGTCCTCCAAGAAGCGCAATAGCTTGACCTGCAGTCCTAGTGGCAGGTCGCCGATCTCGTTGAGCAGCAGCGTGCCCTTGTGCGCGAGCTCGACCAGCCCAATCTTGCCCCTGGGATCCGCGCCGGTGAAGGCACCCTTGGCGTACCCGAACAGCTCAGCCTCCATCAACCCCTCAGGGATCGCCCCGCAGTTCACCTCGAGAAATGGCCCCGCCGCGCGCGGCGAGGCCTGGTGGATCAGCCGCGAAAACATCCCCTTGCCGGCGCCCGTCTCGCCGAGCAGCAGTATCGTCGAGTCCACGGCGGCATACTGGAGCGCGGTCCCCCGCACCTCTGCCAGCGTCGGGCTCTGAGCGACGATGTCATCGAGCTGCAGCTCGCGGGCCGGGATGATGGCCAGCGTGGAGCGAGACTGTTCCACGAGTTCGACCGCGTCGCGCAGCCGGCTCATCACCCGGCCCATCCCGGTGATCTCGCGAATCGTCACGACGATGAAGGAGAGCTCCCCATCGTCTGACCAGATGGGAACTCCGGAGACCAGCAGCTTCCGGCCCGTTCGGAGGGTCTGTATGGTGGATACCGCGACGCGGCCCGTCACCACGTCTCCGACCAGGGACCAGTCGAAGTCGCGCTCCTCACCGAGATCGCGAACCGACCGGCCCGCCGCCTCCTTCGGATCGAACCCCAGGAGTTCCCCGGCCACCTGGTTGCTATGAAGCAAAACCGACCGGGGGTCCATGATGCACAAACCCTCACGGGCTCCCTCCACCATGGCGGCCAGCATCTCGTGTCGAAGGACGTGCTCGCTCGGCTTCCGACCTAAGACACCCAGATCCGGCGCCGAGTCGGCCGCCGCCAGCGGTTTGCTCGAGTCGAGCGGCACCGATTCCATGGCCATTGCGCACGGAATCGCATGACCGATGCCAACCCGGAATTCTGAGTGCAATCCGAGTCGAAGCGGGCGTTTTAGCTCGAAGTAGCAACCGGCACGAATTGCGTGCCCGACGCAGAGGGAAACATTTATCCCAATTTGGCTAACGGCCGAGGGTCTTGCCTCCCACCAATTCCCGCGCAAGGTATTCGCGCGGAGATAGTGATATGCGCTCCTGCATGCCCGGACACATGCCCTCTAATCAACGCTGCAGCAAGGAAAGATCACGCCGCAAGCTCTCCGCTCCTCTGGCCCTTCGGCGTCGTGTTCATGCAGGCGCGCATGAAAAGCGACTCGAATCCGATCTGCAGCTGGCGTAGGTGCAACTACGCGACAAGCCTGGACCCCTCGCGGGTTCCGCTCATACTTTCCGACTCTTGGCATACCGGCTGCACTACGGCCACTCCACAACGCGATCGGAAAGACGAGCGGTTCAGAGCGGAATACTACCTCCGGAAACTCCGGAGGCTCGAAAGGGACCCGACGTGCGCAACACCGAGTCGCTCGTCGTCGTAAAGGTCGATCACAACGGTGGGCAAGCTCCCCTGGTGTTCGAGGTGCTCGAGCAGGCAGGGCTCCTCGATGGGGTCTCGGAGCACGGCGTGGAAATGATCAAGCCGGGCGCAGTGGGATTCCGGATTCCTCGGGGGCGCATCGACGCGGTGGTGCTGGCGCTCGAGTGCGGCGGGTTCGTGAACGTGAGGGCATACGACGTGCAGTCAAATCCGGATCAGGTCGGATGAAGGGGGTGAGGGCGAGCCACCAGTCGGCGTAGGAGAGCAGGAGTCAGGTGCAGTGAACTTCTAGGCCTCACGCCCGGAACGGGCGGTGAGCACAGGAGAGAGACAGGCAATGAAGAGGATTCTCGGATACCTGAAGGACGAGCGTGGCGTCGAGACGCTCGAGTGGATCGCGGTGGGCGCGCTGATCGTGATGCTGGCGGCGGCCGTCTATCCCGGCACCCTCAAGGGCGGTATCGACGCAGTCATCGCCGACATCACCACCAAGCTGACCGGTATCGTCACGTAGGACACCACGCCGACTTCCGGGGCCCAAACGGGCCCCGGAAGCTGGCACAAGGCCAAAGACCATGACACTCATAAGACGGTTGCGCAATCAGCGAGGCACCTCCACCCTCGAGTTCCTCGTGGTCCTGCCGACGCTGCTGTTCATCTTCCTCGCGTCTCTCGAGCTGAGTCGAGCATGGCTGGCATCCAATATCGCCACCAACGCCGCCCGAGAAGGGGCGCGCGTGGGAGTGGTGACGCCGCCGCCGAACCCGAGTAGCCCCACATTCGACAACGGCCCGGCCCTGACGCGCATCAGCGAAGTGCTGAGCGCGGCGAACCTCACCGCGGCCAGCGTGTCGGTGACGTGCTCCGCGACCGCCTGCCCGCCCGACTCTCAGGTGCAGGCGACTGTGACCATCAATTTCGAAACCGTCGTTCCGCTCTTCCTGCCGATCCTGGGTACCCCGGGCAGCCCCCTGGTACTTCAGGAGACGGTCAGAATGCGGCGCGAATAGGAAGGCAGGACACGACTATGCGTCGGCGATTGCTGCTGATTGTGGTGTGCGCCTCTCTCATCGGCCTCCTCGCGAGCCTTCTCGTCTACCGCGTGGTGAGCCAGGTGGCCCGGGCCAGTGACGACCAGTCCGACCGCATCGTGGTGGCGGCGGCCAACATCGGCCTCGCGGAGACCATCACCGGTCAGCACGTGAAGCTCGTCCCCTGGCCCAAGGCCTCGGTCCCTCCGGGCGCGGTCCGGAATCTCGCGGACGCCGAAGGGCGCGTGGTGCGCGGATCCATCGTGGCCGGGGAGCCGCTGATGGAGGCCAAGCTCGCCCCGCAGCTCTCCGGGAAGGGCGGCATCATGCCCATGCTGGTGCCCGAGGGCCAGCGCGGGGTGACCATCAAGCTCGACGACGCCACCCGCGACAGCGGCTTCGTGCTGCCCAACAGCCGGGTGGACGTGCTGGTGAGCATGCCCAAGGCGCCCGGCGCGAACGAGAAGATCGCCAAGGTGATCCTGCAGGACGTCACGGTCCTGGCCGCCGGCCAGACCGTCGAGATGAAGGACAACAAGCCCGTGACCAACACGACCGTGACCTTGGCGCTGACCCCACAGCAAACCGAGCGTCTTGCGGTAGCGCAGGCGGAAGGGAAGCTCATGCTCGTGCAGCGGAACCTCCGGGACACCGACGTGGTCAGGACGCCGGGTGCGACCCCGACCTCCCTGCTCTCCGACCTGCCCTCGGCCGCTCCGCAGCCCACCGCGAAGGCGGTCGTGGCCCGTAGCGCGCCGCTCCCGCTGCCGTCCATCGAGAAGCATCCGGTGGCGGTCATCCGGGGAACGAAGGTGAGTGAGCAGGTCTTCGTCCGCGATCGCGACCACGCCTGGAGCGAGCAACAGGCGCCCAGAGGAGACCGCTGATGCGACCGCACCTCGCTCGCCTCGCCGGCTACGCGCTCATGGGCCTCGCGGCGGCAGCCGTGACCCCGGGGTCATCCGCGGCGCAGTCACAGTCACTCAGTCGGTTGTACCTGGGCATGGATCGGTCGCACGTGCTTGAGATCGGTGATCCGGCCCGCAAGGTCGCGGTCGCCAATCCGAACATTGCCGACGTCCAGGTGATCAGCCCGACCCAGCTCCTGGTCGTCGGGAAAACTCCCGGGATCACCTCGCTGGTCATCTTCTCCGGCAAGTCGGCGCGGCAGTTCGACCTGGTCGTGCATCCGTCGCCGGTGGGCACGGTCACCGCGCCGAGCGGGGTGGAGCCGCCCCACTCGGTGCTGGTGCAGCGCGGTGGCAGCATGACCGAGCAGCTCTTTGCCCGAGACAAGGACCAGCGCTGGCAGGAGCTAGGCCAGATCAAGCCCGACGTTTCCGAGCCCGCTAAGAAGTGAGATCGCCAGACATGGGGGATATGCGCGCAATGCCACGACACCATCGCCCAGGAGCCCGCGTTGCGGTCTCGCTGCTCGCCGCCACGCTGCTGCTCTTCGCGGGAGCTCAGCTCCCAGCCTTCGCCGCCGAGCCCGGGCTCATCCGGCTCGACGTGACCATCGGCAAGTCGCAGGTGCTGAACCTCCAGGAGGCGTTCACCCGGGTCTCGGTCACGAACCCGGCCATCGCGGACGTCTTCGTGGTCACGCCCAGCCAGATCCTCATCAACGGCAAGGCGGTCGGCACGACGTCGCTCGTGGCATTCTACCCAACGAAGACCGTCTTCTTCGACCTGGTCGTGCAGAGCGACCTGGCCCTGCTCCGGGAACGGATCAAGCAGGTTGCTCCCCGCGACGACATCCAGATCCACCCGGCGCAGGACGCCATCATCCTCGAGGGCAGCGTCTCGAGCGAGCGCACGATCGCCGGCGTCGTCGAGGTCGCCTCGGTCTTTGCCCCCAAGGGCAAGGTGGTGAGCCTCCTCAGCCTGACCGACGTCAAGCCTCAGCAGGTGATGCTCCAGGTCCACGTGGCCGAGATCGCCCGCGCGGCCCTGAAGGAGCTCGGGTTCAGTGCCCGGGCGCTCGGGCAGACGTTCCAGGGCGCCGCCACCCCCGGCAACCCGTTCAGCTTGATGCTCGGCGCCGTCGGCCCCGTGGTGGCCAACGGCCTCTTCGGCCAGACCTCGCCCGACTTCGGACTCGCGGGCAGCAACATCTTCCTCTCCTCCGGCAGTCGTGACTATGCCGGAGTGGTGCGCGCGCTAGCCGACCGCAACGTCCTTCGCACGCTGGCCAAGCCCAACCTGGTAACGCAGAGTGGGAAGGAAGCCAAGTTCCTCTCGGGGGGCGAGTTCCCCTACCCGATTTCCCAGGACAACAACACGATCACCGTCCAGTTCAAGGAGTTCGGCGTGGGGCTCGTGTTCCTGCCGGTGGTCCAGGACGGGGAGAACATCAACCTCAAGATCCGGCCGGAGGTCTCCAGCCTGGACTTCAGCCAGGGCCTGGTCTCGGCCGGGTTCAATATCCCGGTCATCCGGAAGAACGAGGCCGCCACCACGATCAACGTGAAGGACGGCGAGTCCTTCGCGATCGCCGGGCTGATCAACAACGAGGTGCGCCAGGCGGTGGCTAAGATCCCGATCCTCGGGGACATCCCGATCCTGGGTGCCCTCTTCCGCAGCACGCGCTTCCAGAACAACGAGACCGAGCTGCTCTTCCTCGTCACCGCAAAGCTCGTGAAGCCCGACGCCCCGGGCTCCGGGGTTGACGCCCGGCGGCTCCTGGACCTCCGTGAAGACGAGAAGAAGGACTTCACGCTCGTCCCGGGCATCCCCGGAGTGGGTGACGTCGTGACGCGCCCGTTCGGTCAGAGCAATCTGCCGACCCGATGAGCGAGGGATCGAGATGACCGCGACACTCCGGATCCTCATCGTCGGTGGCGACACCGAGTCCACCGCGCTCCTGAAGCGGCTACTCGGGGCGATCGCCACCGTGCAGGTCGTGGGCGAGTTCGGACGCCTCTCGCCGGCCCTCCACGAGGGACCAAGCCGGAAGCCCGACCTGGTGATCGTCGACCTCGTCGCGCACGAGACGGCGGACGGCTCCCCGGCAAACGTGGTGGGCGCCTTGACGCGCGCCTTCCCCGACGCCGCGGTCTTCGCCACCGGTGCCGACGTTTCCGCCGACTTCGTGATCGAGGCGATCCGGGCCGGGGCGATGGAGTTCCTGCGCCGCCCGGTGCAGCGAGCCGATCTGGCCGCCGCGCTCGAGAAGCTCCTCCGCCTTCGCCGGGGCAGCCAGCCAGCCGCGCGGGCGGGGCGGATCACCTCGGTCTTCTCCACGAAGGGTGGGCTCGGTGTCACGACCCTCGCCACGAACCTGGCGGTGTGCCTCGCCGAGCGCGCGCCCGACGGCGCCATCCTGATCGATCTCGACACCCGCCAGTCCGACGTCGCAACCTTTCTCAATCTCCGCTACACGTACTCGGTGCTCGATGCGCTCGAGAGCCTCGAGCGCCTCGACGACTCCCTGCTCCAGGGACTCCTCGTCAAGCACGCCAGTGGGCTCATGGTGCTCCCCGGCCCGACCCGCATCGAGCGCAGCCAGCTCTCCGGCGACCGGGTCCAGGCGGCTCTCCAGATCATCCGATCCCACTTCGGTCACGTGGTGCTCGACCTCCGGCACGACTTCGATCCAGGCACCATCGCGGCGCTGGAGGCCTCCGACACCATTCTCTATCTCACCAGCCTGACCGTATCCGCCCTCCGGTCGAGCTCGGCCGGCCTCGTGGCCCTTCGCCATCTCGGGCTCAACCTCCAGCGAGTCAAGATCGTCGTCATGCGGGACGGGACCGGGGAGGACGTGACCCTCAAGCACGCCCAGGAGGTCCTCGGCGCGCCCGTCTACTGGCGGACCCCCAGCGACTACTCCACCGTGGTCTCCGCCATCAACGGCGGTCAGCCGGTCGTCACCGCGGCGGCCCGCTCCAAGATCGCCAAGAATCTGCGCGAGCTGGCGGCCGGGCTCTACCGCCCCGCCGTACCCTCTCGGTCGGGCGCGGTGCGGTCCTCGTCCTTCATGCGCCTTGCCTGGAACCCCAAAAGCATCCTAGGAGACGGATAGATGGGACTCTTCCAACGGAGGACGGTGGCGCGCCAGGAGGAGCCGGTCCCGGTTTCCCCCGCCGCGAGCAACGGTCACAGTGCCCTCGACACCCCTAGCCGCGGCCGGGACGCCTACTACGATCTCAAGACCCGGATCCACCGCCAGCTCATCGAGCGCCTCGATCTCGCCAAGCTGGACATCCTCCCGCTCGAGGCGGTCCAGCAGCAGATCCGCCGCATCGTTGAGGACATGCTCGCGGGCGACGACACGCCTCTCAGCCGGCAGGAGCGCGAGCAGCTGGCCCTCGAGGTCGAGCACGAGACATTCGGGCTGGGTCCGCTCGAGCCCCTGATGCAGGACCCGACCGTCTCGGACATTCTCGTCAACGGATCCAAGGAGGTCTACATCGAGCGCCGTGGCAAGCTCGAGCGCACGCGGGTGATCTTCCGGGACGATGCCCATCTCTTGCAGGTGATCGAGCGCATCGTCTCCGCAGTCGGCCGGCGCGTGGACGAATCCTCCCCGATGGTCGACGCCCGTCTGCCCGACGGATCGCGCGTGAACGCGGTGATCCCGCCCCTGGCCCTCGATGGCCCTGTGCTGTCCATCCGGCGCTTCGCGGCCGATCCCTACCGGATGAGTGACATGGTCGAGTTCGGGACGCTCCCCTCCGGTCTGGCCGAGATCCTCCGGGCCGCCGTGCAGGCCCGGCTCAACATCCTCGTGTCGGGCGGCACCGGTGCCGGCAAGACCACGATACTGAACGTGCTCTCGAACGCGATCCCGAATACCGAGCGCATCGTGACCATCGAAGACTCGGCCGAGCTGCAGCTCCAGCAGGAGCACGTGGTCCGGGTCGAGACGCGGCCGCCCAACATCGAGGGCCAGGGCGCGGTGACCCAGCGCGATCTCTTGCGGAACGCTCTCCGGATGAGGCCCGACCGCATCGTGGTCGGCGAGGTGCGCGGTCCCGAGGTCCTGGACATGCTCCAGGCCATGAATACCGGCCACGACGGCTCGCTTTCGACCGTTCATGCCAACTCCCCCCGTGACGCGCTCTCCCGGCTCGAGACCATGGTCCTCATGTCCGGGATATCCCTTCCGGTGCGGGCCATGCGCGACTACATCGCGTCCGCGCTCGACCTGATTGTCCACCTGGCCCGGCTCTCGGACGGCACCCGCAAGGTGACGCGGGTGACGGAGGTGGTCGGCATGGAGGAGGACGTGGTCACGACGCAGGACATCTTCGTGTTCGAACAGCAGGGCATCGACGCGGACGGGCGAGTGCACGGCTTCTTCCGGGCGACCGGCATCCGCCCGAAGTTCTCAGAGCGGCTCGAGCGGGCCGGCATCCACCTCGGACCGGAGGTCTTCGACCCGGGCCGCCGGGAGGCGGCGCGATGATGGCCCTGACGATCGCGGGCCTCATCTTCCTCGCCATCGTCGTCCTGGTCGTCGGCCTGTGGTGGGTCGCGCAGGCCGAGCGGGCCGTGAGGGCCCGCCTCAAGCGGCCCGGCCCCGCGGACGGCCCGACGGGAATCCTCCGGTCCGACGTCGAGCGCATCGACGGGGCCCTCGGCGACATGCTGGGCGGCACCGGTCTGATGAAGCGGCTGGCTGCCCTCGTCACGCAATCGGCCTACAAGGGAACGACCGGCGATGTCGTGCTGATCATCGCGGCCTTCGTGGTCATCGGGGGGGCCGGTGGCTGGCTCCGGACCGGGGCGTTGTTCTGGGGGCTCATCGCAGGTTTCACCTTCGGCTCCCTTCCGATCGTGTACCTGATGTACCTACGGCGGCGGCGCCTCAACGCGTTCCAGAACCAGTTCCCGGATGCTCTCGACACGATCACGCGAGCGATCCGGGCGGGCAACGCCCTGTCGGGTGCCATCCGGGTCGTCGGCGAGGACATGCCCGATCCGGTCGGAGCGGAGTTCCGCCGCGTGGACGAGGAGATCCGCCTCGGGATGGATCCGGGCGAGGCTCTCTTCCGGCTCCAGACGCGCGTCCCGGTGGAGGACATCGGTTTCTTCTGCACCGCCATTCGGATCCAGCGCGGGGTCGGGGGCAATCTGGCCGAGGTGCTCGAGCGGCTCGCCGAGGTGATCCGCGAGCGATTCAAGATCCTGAGCTATGCGCGCGTGCTCTCGTCCCAGCACCGCTGGTCGGCAGTCTGCGTCGGGCTGAGTCCCGCGCTCTTCGCGATCCTTTTCGAGCTCATGCACCCGGGTTATTTCACCGCGCTGACGACCGATCCGATCGGCCCCTTGCTCGTGGGCGCCGGGCTGGTCCTCGAGGCGATCGGATTCTTCATGGTCTGGCGGATCGCCCAGATCAAGGTATGAGGCGCCCATGAACCCCATCACCGTCGTCATCCTCTCGTTCCTCATGGTGGCCGGGATCACGTTCCTGGCCGGAATGATGCTGCTCCGGTGGTGGCCGGCCGTGCAGCGCGAGCGGCTCAGGACCGGTTCGGCCCCGAGCAGCGGGCCGACCTCGATCTTGCGCTGGACGGGCGAGCCGGCCGCGGCCTGGGAGCGCACCGCCGAGCGCATCGGCCGCGCGGTGGCGGGCTCGCCGGAGACCGCGCCGACGAAGTACCGGCAGCGCCTGATCTGGGCGGGCTACCACGAGCCGCGGGCCGTGCTCCTGTTCGTCGGCGCCAAGGTGGGGCTCGCGGCCCTGGCCGGCGTCGGATACTTCCTCTACACGGCACTCCTCCTCAGAGTCGTCCCCAGCCAGCGCCTGATGGCGATCTCCGTGATCCTGGCCGTCATCGGGTTCTTCCTCCCCGACTTCTGGGTCCACAACCGGATCAAGGCCCGCAAGCGGGAGATCGTCCATACGCTGCCGGACGTGCTCGATATGCTGATGGTCTGCGTCGAGGCCGGGATGGGCCTCGACGCGGCAGTGGCCCGGGTGGCGGAGCAGCCCGAAGGCCGCCACAACCCGCTGCACCAGGAGATGCTCCGGATGCACCTCGAGATCAGGGCGGGCCGCCCCCGCACCGAGGCCCTCCGGGCGTTCGGGCAGCGAACCGGGACCGACGAGATCAAGGCGATGGTCACCGCCTTCGTCCAGACCGAGAAGCTCGGGACGCCGCTCGGCAAGACCCTACGGGTCCACGCCGATTCCGCGCGCGTGCAGCGCCGGCACCGCGCCGAAGAGCGGGCGCACCTCGCCCCGCTCAAGATGCTGCTCCCGACCGTGTTCTTCCTCATGCCCTCCTTCTTCCTCGTCACGATGGCGCCCTCACTGCTGGGGCTCCTGAAGCTGCTCAAGACCCTCGGTAAAAACTGACAATGGAGACCGACACATGAACCGACGCGCGCTGATCACGACCCTGGCGCTCCTCTGGATCGCCATCGCCACCTTCTCGCTGCCGGCATCCGCGCAGGAGACGACCGCCGACGTGAAGACCTGGGCTGGCCAGTCCTGGCGCCTCTCGCAGCCCTCTCTCGAGGTCTTCTACTCGATCGTCTCCAGGCCGCGGGAGGGGGGCGGCGAGACCGGGAGTGAGGCGGGCAAGCCACCAACTTCACCAGCTTGACGCTGGGAGGAGGTCTCAGCCGCGAGTCGGCCGACCCCTCGGTGGCGACGCTGAACCGGTTCTTCGGCAAGGACAGCCCGGACACCATCCAGGGGCACCGCCAGGCCCAGGAGATCACGGCCTATCGCGGCGGCGTGGCCACCCAGATCCCGCTCGGCAGCATCTCCAGCATCACGTTCAAGCGCCAGCCGGTGCTTGACAGCTCCCTGCCTCCCTACGTGGCGGCGACCCACGTCCGCTACGGGGCCGACATCGCCCTGGCCGACGGCGGTCGCATCGCCGCCGACTACGTCAATCTGGGCTCGGCCATCATCCGCGGCGCCTCTGTGGACGGGCGCGTCGGATATCCCCTGGCAGGACATCGAAGTCCTCCAGCTTCACCCGGTAACGGCACACAAGGGAGCCGCCATGGACAAGATGCGTCGCTGGGCAAGAGACCAACGCGGGAGCATCCTGCTCTTCACCACGATCCTCGTCGTGCCGCTTATGATCATCATCGGCGGCCTCGCCATGGACCTGGCCTACTACGGCGCGGTGGACGACGAGCTGCAGCGTCACGATGGACGCGGCCGCACTCGCCGGCGCCGGCAAGCTCGGCTTCAACGATACCTTCTTCCCGGCCGCGCGTCAATGGGCCCGCGACTATGCGTTGCTGAATCCGTACCGGACCGGCACCGTGAATCTCAATCTGAACACCGCCAATGCGCCCGGCGGGAACATCGTCCTCGGGATCTGGAACGGCAGCACCTTCGCGCCGTCGCTCGACGGCACGAAGGTCAACGCGGTCCAGTGCCGGTTCGCGACGGCGGTGCCGACGTCCTTCCTCCGGCTGATCGGCGTCAACAGCCTCAACAGCGGAGCCATGGCCATCGCCTGGGCCGCCCAGCCGGCCACGACCCCGCCGAACGCCTGCGTTTTCCCGGTAGGCGCTCAGCTCGTGCTTCTTCGGAGGCCCGACCTCGCTGGGCTGCGGCGCCACCGTCAGCTTCATCAGCAGCAGTGACTCGTCCGCGGTTGGCGCGAACTCGGCCGCGTGGGTGAACCTGGATCCCGGCGCGACGAACATCAACAATCTCGGCCGCCACGTCGCAGGTGGAGGCTGCGGTCAACGGAGTCGTGCAACGGGACCGCACTCAACCAGGGGGACTCGGTCCCGGCGAGCAACGGCGAGATGAACAGCATCATCAACTATCTGATGACCGAGTTCCCGCAGATCTACAGCAGCTCTCCTCCGGACATCACCGTGCTCAATCAGGACGGATCGACGGCCTACAGCGGGCACGGCTGGGAGGTTCACGTGCCGGTGATCGACACCGGCGGGAGCTGCCCACCGGGGGCCGTCAACGGGAGCCTGCAGATCGTGGGGTGGACGCGCTTCGTCATCACCCAGATCCTCAACAGCAACGGGAACTGCGCAGTGGCCAATCACTGGGCCGGCAATCCGTGGGATGCCCACTGCTTCGCAAGCAAGAATGGCACCGCCACGTCGCTCCCGCCGGGCTGGGCCGGTCAGAAGGGGATCTTTGGGTACTACGATTGCCAGTACAATCCGGCGCCTCCGGCTCCCACCCCGGGACCCATCACCGCGACCGCGAAGCTCAAGCTGGTGAGGTAAAGGCGACGCATCGTGCGCTCACTGCTCTCGCTTCTCGTGCTCATGGCTCGGCGGGTTGACGGCCGGAGGGTGCGCGACGGCCGGGCTGGCCCTCATGGGCCCCCTGGCCAGCTCCGTCACGGCCATCGTGGACCGGAGCGTTGACCGCACCCTGCCGGCGGACCTCGAGACCACGTGGGGCGCCACATCGGATGCCTGGCCCGGATGGCGGTCCGCCTCGATCAAACGGAGAAGGCAGGAGCCAAATGGCGCCTCAGCGGCACCGGGGAAGCGGTGACGGTCCACGGGACGCTCGAGCGTGTCACCACCAGCATGACCAAGGTATCCGTCCGGGTCGAGGCGGGAGGGTTGTTCGCCGACAAGCAGACCAGCGAGGAGTTCCTCAACCAGATCGCGGCCTCGCTCGCGCGATTCACGGGCGCGAGCGCGCGCGAGAGGGCCGCGCCCGGGCCGGACGCGGGGAGCGAGGACCTCCGCCGTCTGCACCGGGAGATCGAGCGACTTGGCACGCGGATCGAGCAGGCACGCGACGCTTCACCCGCGCCGCCAAGGCCCGAGTCCCACCCGGTGGCGACCGTGACCTCGACCCCTATCTTCGTCGTCCCGACTTCCGCCGGCGTCGCGACCGTGCCAGCGGCCGCTATCTCGCCCCCGAAGCCGACCCCTTCCTCTTCCTCCGCCCTCGGCCAGTCCACCGTGCGCCGTGATGTCCGCCCGCCTGCGCCCCTGTCTGCGGTCGAGCCTCAGGAGGGACGCGCGGACGACATCGTGGCGGGATCCTTGAGATCCGTCGAAGTCCTGAGGCCGGTCGAAGCGCTCCAGATCAGACCGGCCCGCGAGTAGCGATCCCAGTGATGGGGCTCGGTCGCTCCCGGCGGTATTCGCCGTTCAACCGGGCCCACGGGCTCCGGCGCCTTCCCGACGAGATGGTCGGTCTGGCCTTCCTGGCGTCCCTGATCCTACATGTCGCGCTCATCATGAGCTTGGTCCGCCTCACGAATGCCCTCCCCGAGAGACCGGGCGGCGAGGACGTCCCCACGGTCCTCATGGATCTGGCCGCGATGACTCCGTCCTGATCCTCCCGCACTCGTCCCCGCGGCGATCGCCGCCGGCGAGCGCGCGGCGGCGGCGCACTCCACGAAGACGAGCGCGCCGTCGGCCGGCCCGGCGCGCGGCGCATCGAGGAGCGAGCTGGTGGCAATGCCGGCCGCCCAGTCTTCGGTGCCACCCGTCGAGGCGCCGGGATCCGCCCCGCAACGGCCGGCGCTCGAGTCGGCGGTGTCGGCTTCCGCGAACGGGCCTGGTGTGACCGCTCCCCCGGACCTCGGCATCGATATGCGGCTCGACGCGGGCTGGCCGGAGCCTCCTCCCAAGGCCATGGCGAGCCCGCCCACCGCCCAGCCGGCCAAAACACTCACCTCGGTCCCGGACCTGCCCCAGACGGCCGTCGAGCTCCGGGAAAGTGCGGCTGCCAAGAAGCCTTCCGTTCCGGTCGCGGTCGCTCCCGCGCCGGCGCCAGCCCAACCTCGATCCGCCTTCGGGCTCAACCGGGAGCGCGCCCTCGTACGACTGGATGGCCCGAGGTCATGGGTCGCCGATGATCCCGCCCAGACGGTGTCTGGCCGATCCTGGGAGGCCTGCCCGAGCGGCTCATGGTCTACGTCAACGGGGTCCCGGCCGAGGTGACCACTGACCCGGTCGGACCTTCGAGACCGCCGCCCTGCTTCGGCCGGGGCGAACGAGCTCGTGCGGTCGTGACGGCCAGGGCGGGCTGGAGGCCGAGGACACGATCACGGTCCAGTACGTCGCACGCCCTTCATCGAGTGGCATCGCGCTCACGAGCCCGCCCGACGGGCTCAGCCTTGGCCCGGACGATCCGCCTGTCGCGGTCGTCGAGGGACAGGTCGACGACCAGAGCCTGACCACGGTCTGGATCGTCGCCAACGACCGCCGCATCCCGGTCACCGCGAGCGCCGGGAAGTTCCGCCTCATCCGTCCTCTTGACCGACCCGCTGGTGCATCTTCGGCGGAGGCATCTGGCGGAGACGTAGTGCGCCGGAGCGGCACGGTGACCATCCGGACGGCCGGCGCCCGCCCTACGTCGGGCGTCCTGGTCATGCCGTGGCCGGCAGGGACCGACGAGTCCGTCCGTGGAGGTCAGCGCCACCTGGCGCGCGCATCCGAGCGCCTCGACGCCCCGTCCAGACCATGAGGCTGCCGGCCGTCGAGGAGACCACCAACGGCGCGCCATCGGCCATGTTCTACCTCAGGGGCCTGAAGCCTGGCGTCTACACCCTGATCGTCCGCTATCGGGGTACGGCTTCCCTCGGGGACATGCGACCGACTCTCTACCTCCCGGACAAAGACCACTTGGCCCCCCGGACCCTCAAGCCGGTCTCGCTGCCCGGCGCCGGGCGGAGGGTGGTGGCGAAGGTCCTCATGCCTCAGGGGATCCTGTGGGACCAGGAGGACTGGTTCAGCGGGACGAAGCGAGAGCGTCGATGCCGTGACCAAGTTCCGGGTCCCGGAAGGGATCAGCTGGGTCGAGCGCAAGGCAGACCTGCCATGAGCACACGGCTGCTGCCGTCCTGCGGGGCGCTGCTGGGCCTCGTCTGCGCCACCGGCGCGCTGGCGCCGATCTCCGACCTAACGATGCCGGCACGGCCGCGTACGAGCGAGGAGACTACGTCACGGCCGAACGCCTGTTCGGCAAGGCCGTGACGCAGGCGCCCCACGACCCGCTCCTCCACTATCACCGGGGCGTTGCCCTCATGCGACTCTCGAGATGGCGCGAGGCCTCGGCGGCTTTCGAGACCGTCCTCCGCCTGAACCCGCCTCCGACCTGGCGGCCACCGCGCAAGAGGGCATCCGGTCCCTGGCCCCCCTCCTGCGGGAGCCGGCACCTCGGAGCGCGCGGACCGAAGAGATCCTCGTGACCCTCCACCGCGCCCGCGGCAACTGGATGGCCGATGTCCGCCTGAACGGCTCACGCACCGCGCGCTTCGTCGTGGACACGGGGGCCAGCGCGTGCGTTCTCTCGCCGGAGCTGGCCACCGCCCTGGAGATCCACCCGGGCGCGGGCGCGGAGACGGTGCCGATGCAGGTGGTCGGCGGCGTCACCGCCGGCCGGCGCGTCACGATTGCCTCCGTGCGCGTCGGGGACGCCGAGGTGGAGAACGTCGACGCAGTCATCCATTCGATCGGACCCGGCATCGACGGGCTCCTTGGCAACACCTTCCTGGGCCGCTTCACGGTCACCCTGGACCCCGACAAGCGCGTCCTGATCCTCCGGTCTCGATGACCGGGATGGGCCTGCGGCGGATCGGCGCGGCTGCGGTGCTGCTCGCGCTGATCTCCTGGAACGGATGGATCGCGCACACGATGGTGACCCGGCTTGAGATGGGCGACTTCCGGATCCTGTATCTGTCCGCGCGCGCCCACCTCGAGGGGCGCGATATGTACGATCTGCCTTCGGAGCTGCAGGCCCACCTCGGCCGGACCCTACGCAGCACTCTGGTCAACCTCAATCCGCCGCACTTCCAGCTCCTCGTACTGCCGTTGGCTCTCCTGCCTCCGGGCGCCGCCCTCGCCCTCTGGGCCGCCGCAAACCTGCTCTGCCTCGGCGTCTCCATGGCCGTGATCGTCCGTGAGCTCAACCTCACGCCGAGCGTCCGGAGCTGCTGGCGAGGAGGCGTCTGGCTGCTGGCCTTCTCCGGCACGGGAGCGGTGCTGGGGACCGCGGAGGTTGCCTTTCTCCTCATGCTGCCGCTCACGCTTGCATGGGCCGCGGCGCGACGGGACCGTTGGAGACGGGCCGGAATCTATCTAGGGCTCGCGATGGGCTTGAAGCTCTTTCTGCTCATCTTCATCCCCTATCTCGTGCTGCGCCGCCGCCCGGGAGTCGCCGCGGTAGCCTGCACGACCGCCAGCGCATGGTTCCTTGGCGGCCTTGCCATCGTCGGGCCAGGTAGCTACTGGTCGTGGCTGTCACAACTGGCCTCGGTGTCCTGGACCTGGCGCGGCCCCAACGCCTCGGTCCTGGGCATCCTCACCCGATCGCTCGGCGAGAACCCCTACTACGCTCCGCTGGCGATGGCGCCGGAGCTCATCCTCCCACTCTGGCTTCCCGCCGTGGCGCTCATTGCCGTCCTCAGTCTCGGCGCCGTGAGCTTCGACCGGACCACCTCGGCGGTCGATCGCGCGTTCGTGATTCTCCTCCTCGCCGCGCTCCTCATCTCTCCCCTCGGGTGGATCTACTACCTGTGGCTGGCGATCGGTCCCATGGCCGCACTGGGCGTCGCCTGGATCCGCGAAATGGCTCGCGACCAACACCGTCCGGACGCCGGGGCCGCCCGGTGGCGTCGACGCCTCCTCATCCTGGCCGTACCGGGACTTGTCTGGCCTCACTTCGCCACGTTTCTCTTTCAGCCGCATGCCTGGGCGACCCCGCTGGTCGCCTCCGCCTACTTCTGGAGCATCACCGCACTCTGGGGCGCCACCATGCTCGACTGCTTGGCGGCACATCTTCGGGACGAGCGTTCGACCCGGCCGGTGAGCCCAGGCTCCCGCGAGGGCGTCCTGGTGCCGAGATCTCGATGAGCGAACAGTCCTCCCATCCGGTTGGCCTCCTCGTGGGAGCGCCCGGCACGACGCTGGATCTGAAGCACCCGTCCCGCACATCGCGTCACGCCGTCGCTGCCGCGTTGTTCTCGCTGACCGTCTTCCTCTCCGCCGCCCTTCTCTTCACCGTGCAACCCATGTTCGCCAGGATGGCGCTACCGATGCTCGGCGGCACACCTGCCGTCTGGAACACCTGCATGCTCTTCTTCCAGGCGGTCCTGCTCATCGGCTACGGTTACGCGCATGTGGCGCCGGCAGCCCTGGGCCTGCGCCGCCAAGTGGTTCTTCACCTCGGGCTTCTCCTCGTTACCCTGTTCGTTCTCCCCGTCGCCATCCCGGAGGGCTGGAGCCCACCGGCGCAGCAAAGCCCCTTCCTCTGGCTCTTCATGCTGCTCGTGATCGCCCTGGGCTTGCCGTTCCTTGTCGTCTCGACGACCGCCCCACTCGTCCAGAAGTGGTTCACCGGCACCGATCATCCGCTGGCTCGCGACCCGTACTTCCTGTATGCGGCCTCCAACGTGGGGAGCCTCGCCGCGCTTCTGGCATATCCCACGCTCATCGAGCCCAATCTCCGGCTGACCGATCAGAGCCGTCTCTGGGCCCTCGGGTACCTGTTGCTGACCGGGCTTCTTCTCGGATGCGGCGCCATCTTGTCGCGCTTCCCCGCCTCGATCGCGGTGGGCGCACCCGCCACGGGCGGATCCGCCGTCGTTGCAGCCGCCTCGCCCGTGCCGGGCGCGGGCAGCGCGGCAGCGCGACCGGCTCGCTGGGTCCTTCTCGCCTTTCTACCCTCGAGCCTCATGCTGGGAGTCACCACCTATCTCACTACCGACGTGGCTCCGATGCCGTTGCTCTGGGTGGTGCCCCTCGCGGTCTACCTCCTGACGTTCGTGTTCGCGTTCGGACAGAACGCGCGCCTCTCCGGTCGGCGCATCCACCGGCTGCTTCCGATCCTCATGCTGCCGCTCGCGTTGACGATCGCGTTCAAAGCGATCGGACCCCTCTGGGTCCTCGCCCTCCTCCACCTGTTGACCTTCTTCGTGATCTCGATGGTGTGTCATGGCGAGCTGGCGAGGAGCAGACCCGCGGCCGATCGGTTGACCGAGTTCTTTCTGTGGATCGCCGTCGGCGGTGTGCTCGGCGGGATCTTCAATGCCCTGCTCGCGCCGCTCGCGTTCAATCATCCGATCGAGTACCCGCTCGTCCTCGTGGCGGCGTGCTTCCTTCGGACCACGGACGGAACCACGCGCGCGAAGCCGGTGGGCGGCTGGGAATTCGTGGTGCCCCTCGCACTTGGTGCCCTCCTCACCGGACTCGTCTGGCTCGTCAAGACGCTCCCGATTGTCGGTTTGCCAGGACTGTTGCTGAGCGGCGGGCTGCCGGCCGCCCTGTGCTTTGCGCTCCGGCACCGTCCCGTCGCCTTTGGCTTCGGACTCGGCACCCTGATGCTGACGATGGCCATGCTCACCGGCTCCGGCGAGTATCGGACGCTGTACCGGGAGCGCAGCTTCTTCGGAGTCTGGCAGGTCCGGGTCCACCCCGCGGGTCAGTTCACCGCGCTCGTGAACGGCACCACCGATCACGGCAGACAGAGCCTCGAGGCCGGACGGGAGCTGGAGCCGCTCGCCTACTTCCATCGCGCCGGACCCATCGGCCAGGTGTTCAGGGCGATGGAAGGATCCACGAGCGCAGGGCCGGTGGGCATCATCGGCCTAGGGACCGGCTCGCTGGCCTGCCACGGCAGGCCGGGGCAGGAGTTCACGTTCTACGAGATCGACCCGGCCGTCCTGCGGATCGCGGGCGACCCTCGTTACTTCACGTACCTGAAGGCCTGCCCGCCCGCGATCCGGGTGATCCTGGGCGACGCGCGACGCTCCCTCGTGGCCGCTCCGGACCGGCACTACGGTCTGATCATTCTCGACGCGTTCAGCTCCGACGCCATCCCGAGCCACCTCCTGACCCGTGAGGCATTGCGACTCTATCTCGACAAGCTCGCGGATTCGGGGTTGCTTGCCCTTCACATCTCCAACCGCCACCTTGATCTGGAGCCCACCGTCGCGAACCTCGCGCACGACGCGAAGCTCGTAGCGCTGGCTCAACTCGAAGCAGCGATCAGCAAGGAAGATGCGCGGGATGGAAGGACGCCGTCGCACTGGGTCGTGTTGGCCCGTCGCCCGGAGGATCTCGGGGCGCTTCGCGCCGATCAGCGGTGGCGTGCCCTCCCGCCGAGGCCGGACCGGAGGCTCTGGACCGACGACTTCTCGAACATACTGGAAGTCATACGATGGCGATGACGGCCGGCACGCCTACCACCCGGGCCCGCTCAAGCGCCATAGATCAGCAGGAGCGCCCCGAGGAAGGCGATGAGGGCTCCCACCGGTACGTGTCGGGCCGGACGCCGGCGAAGTACGACGAGGACGCCGAGGACGATCGCCGCGCCCACCACCTGGGACATGGCCAGCGCGAGGAGGGCGCCGCGCCAGCCGAGGGCCGCACCCAGCATGGCCATCAACTTGATGTCTCCCCCACCCATGCCGCCCCGGCTCACGATGGCAACCAGGAGCACGAGGCCACCGCCCACCACGGTGCCGACCGCGGCCTCGAGAAGGGTGGGATGCCGGTCGGTCAGCGCGGCCAGGCCCAGGGCGTACGTCAGCCCCGGGAGAGTGATGGCATCTGGTATCAGGCGGATCCGCAGATCAAGGACGACAACCAGCGCGAGCGCGGCGAGCAGCGGCAGAAGCTGCCACCACCGCGGGACGACCCCCAATCGCAGGAGGGCCAGCAGGGCGAAGCCGAGGGCCAGCCCCGCACTGCACACAAGCGGGACCGGTCGGGCGACCACCGCGAGCCGGTGCCCTACCTCGTGGATGGCGGCGCCGTGGAGCCCGGCTCGGGGAGGAGGCGAGGCGCCAGGTGATACTCGCGAAGCTGCTCCTCGAACTGGGCCTCTCCACGGCGTCCGATCCATTTGACGTAGAACCGGACCTCCGGGACATACCAGTACTGGTCGGAGTCGCGGCGATTGGTCTGGCGCACGATCTTGAACGCCTTGAATCGCCCCGCCGGAACCTCCACCACCTCGGCCGCAACCACCGAGTACTGATCGTTGAACTCGGTCTTGCCGCTCCGGTCCTCGTAGCTGCCCTGGTGAGCCCAGGTACGTCCTGGCTCGAGCGGCCAGGAGAACCACGGCTGGGGAGGCGTCATCCGGCTCTCCACGCGGCCGTCGGCCATGGTCCCGGCCCAGTGGAGGTCGCGGGTGTAGAACGTCTCCGCCTCGCCGACCCGGGCCAGATAGAACGAGACGCGATTGATCTCCCTGATCTCGATCGTCTCAACCGTCTTGACGCCGCTCTCGCTACCGCTCGTCCAGGCGTAGACCCACCGATCTCCCGGGCGCCAGCTCGGCGCGGCCGCGGCCGGGGGCATCACCACCGTCTCGACGGCCACGGGCGCTGGGGGCCGGTCCTGCCCGGAACACCCCGCCAGGGTCAGCAGCATCAGCACCACCAGAAAGCACGGCATCGCAACGTGATGATCGCATGCGGTCGCTTTCCGGGGCAACAAATCGTCCCTTCAGTCCAGCGTCGAAGTGATACAAGGAGTCCCAGGTCCCAATCTCGCGCACCCTTCAGGAGGACATCGCGATGAAGAATGTCGGGATCGCAGCGAAGGTCGCGGAAAATCCTCGTCATCGTCCTTCGGTCGGAGGCTGAGCGCTGAATGCCTAGACGCCGGACCACGCGCACCTACCCGCTCGTCGAGCTCCTCTTCGCCGCCGGAACCCTCCTCGTGATTCTCGGCTTCTTCTACGCGCTCCAGAGATCCTGGCCCGCCCTGGACCCATTGAGTCTCGTGATGCTCGTGGGCATCGGCCTCCTGCTCATCGTGGTTTGCGAACGTCTGCGCCTCATCCTGCGAGAGCTGCACGAGCTGACGAAGGTGATCCGACGGGCCACCACGGAGGCGCCGGAGGAAGCCCCGCACTAGCGGGTCGGACGCGTCGATCGGGAGGGACTTCTGCCGGCCTGGGCGCTCGAGGTAGCTTTGCTGGGGCTTGCCGTGCTGGTCGCGCGGGTTAGGCCCGATCTCGGCTTGCCGGGGATCGAGGCCGCGGAACGAGCGCTTCGCGGCCTGGCCCGACGCAGGGCGCTGGCCGTGTTGACCGTCGGCGCAGCCGCCCTCGGCGTGCGCCTCGCCCTTCTGCCCCTCATGCCGATTCCCGAGCCCGACATCCACGACGAGTTCAGCCACCTGCTGGCCGCGGACACCTTTGCCGCGGGGAGACTCACCAACCCGTCACCCGCGCGGTGGATGCACTTCGAGAGCATCCACATCATCGTCCGTCCGACCTACATGGGCATGTATCCACCCGCCCAGGCGCTCGTCCTCGCCGCCGGCGCGTGGCTGGGACATCCCTGGCTGGGCGTGTGGCTCTCGGTCGCGGTGATGTGCGCGGCGGTGTGCTGGATGCTACAGGGGTGGCTCCCGCCGAGCTGGGCGCTGCTCGGAGGGATGCTGGCGGTGCTGCGCTTCGCCACCGCCGGGTACTGGATCAACAGCTACATGGGGGGCGCGCTGGCGGCGACTGGAGGAGCGTTGATCCTGGGAGCCTTGCCTCGTCTCCAGCGGACTTCCCGCTTCCGCCACGCGCTGCTGATGGGGCTGGGACTGGTCCTGCTGGCCAACAGCCGCCCCTGGGAAGGTCTCGTGCTCAGTCTTCCGGTCGCGGGCGCGATCCTCGCGGGGCTCCTCGCGTCTCGGCGGGGCGCGATCGGACAGGGAATCCTCCGAGTCGTCCTTCCCATCTCGGTCGTACTCATCCTGGCCGGGGCCGCGATGGCGTACTACTTCTGGTGCGTGACCGGCAGCCCGGTCCGCATGCCCTATCAAGTCGCGCGCGAAGCCTACGCCACCGCGCCGATCTTTCTCTGGCAGTCGCCACGGGCCGAGCCGATCCATCGTCACCCGGTCATGCGGGAGTTCTATCGGCGCTACGAGCTAGACTTCTACGAGGCGGAGACCGGGACCGCCCGGGGCCTGGTCGTCACCAAAACGGCTTTCACCATCGCGCTCCTCGGTTTCTACTTCGGGCCGGCGCTCATGTTGCCCCTGCTCATGTTCCCGCGTCTCTTGCGGGACCGGCGCCTGCGCTTCCTGATCGCGGCGGGCGCGGTGGGCCTCGTCGGGCTCGCGGTGGAGGTGTTCTTCATACCTCACTACGCCGCTCCCATGACCGCGATAGCCCTTGCGCTGGTCGTCCAGGGTCTCCGCCACCTGCGGGTGTGGCGATGGCACGGTCGTCCCGCCGGAGCCTTTCTTGTCCGGACGCTGCCGTTGGTCTATGCCGGCGCGCTCGCGCTCCGGCTGCTCGCCCCGGGGCTCGGGCTGCCTCTCACCGAGACAAGTCTGTGGTGGTTGAGACTCGCCCCTAGCGAGCGTGGGCTCGAGCGCGCCCATCTCCTGGCCCAGCTCGAGCGGATCCCGGGCCAGCATCTGGTCATCGTCCGCTACGGGCCGGACTACGATCCCGGTCGCCAGATCGAGTGGGTCTATAACCGGGCGGATATCGACCGCGCTCCGGTGATCTGGGCACGGGACATGGGCGAGGCCGAGAACACCCGCTTGCTCGAGCACTACCGCGGGCGCCAGGTCTGGCTCATCGAGCCGGACCGACAGCCGGTTCGGCTGCAGCCCTACCTCGGCGCGCCCCGGTCGGACCGACCCCGCGATTCCCGTGAGTCCGGCCGGGTGACTCATCCAGCCTCGGCCGGCCTCGCCCGTAGCGCCCGGACGTACCCGAGAGTGATGGCACAAACCACGACCCAGCAGATCAGCCCCAGCCCGAGGACGGTGGGCGTCCAGGCGAAGCGCCCAGGGGTATCCGTCAGATCCCAGGGAATTCCCCCAGCGGCGTGAGTGTAGTAGGCACAAAGAAACACGCCGCCAGCGAGGTAGTAGATGAGGGTGGGCCGGACCCCGCGCGCCACGACCCACGGAACGAGCCAGGCCAGGTACTGAACGCCGAATCCCGGGGTCAACGAAAGGAACAGGAACATGAGGAGGCCCGCCCGCATGAGCAAAGGATGCGGGAGGGAGCGCGGGCGTGGCCACCACGAGGCCACCAGGACGAGCCCGACGCTCAGGATCTTGCCGTATCTCGCGTACAGATCATGGAACCAGGCGAGGTGCGGACTGTGCAGAGACGCCAACGCCAGGAGCGAAAGGCCCCACGGACCGGACTGGCTCCCGTATCCCGCCACGCTCCTGATGACCAGCTCCGGCGCCGCGACGAGCACCGGCAGGGAGCCGGCTAGGACCACGGCCCCCGCGCCCGCGAGGAGGTCGATCCGGCGCCGAGCCCCAGGGACAGCGAGGAGGGCGGCCGGGACGAGCAGGATAGGCACGATCTTGATGCTCATCGCCATCCCGAGGGCGGCCCCCGCGGCCCAGGCCGGCCGCCGGCTCTCGATGAGATAGATCGCGACCAGGGCGAAAAAGATCAGGATCGGGTCGGTGTTGGCGTGAAACCCGGAGACGAGAATCGAGATTGGGGACACGGCAAACAGCGCGAGCGCGATCCGGCTCCGCCAATCCCGGGTCCTCGTGAGCATGCGGAGGAGCAGTACGAGGCAGCCCGCGTCCGCGACCGCGCAGGTGAAGCGGATCCAGAACCGGAGCGGGAGGCCCGAGATGTCCGCCAGAACGCCCCACCCTTCGAGGGCGTGGACGATGAACGGGGGGTGGATGAACGGGGGACACGGCCGCTGGCCCGCCTGGCCGCACCACTCGGTGACGATGCCATCCCGGTACAGGGCGACGGCCCCGTCCTGCCTGATCTTCATCAGGTCGGCCTCGTAGATCAGGGCATCCGTAGATCCGTAGGTGCAGAGCGCGATGGCGATCTTCAGGACGAAGGCGGCCGACGCCAGGACCGCGAGGTGCCGGGGAATTCCGGGCCGTTCCGTGCGAGACGCCAGGTCTTCCGAAACCTTCTCGTGGGCCTCCATGCCTCATCGTAGGCGATCGTCCGCAGTGACCCGCCGGGAATAATCACGAGCGGGCCGAGGGGCGCCTCCGATCGCCGCGCGCGCTACTTCTCTCGTTGCCGCAGCTCCGCAGCCTGTGCGACGATGAGATAGATCCCTATTCGGACCTTGCCCGAGTGAGGATGCCATGTCTCCGAGCAACGACGGGGAGACTTGCGAGCTCGGCCCGGGCCCGGATCACGAAGAGCATCGTCATCCTCTCGCTGGGCCGGTCACTCCAGATCCGCCGCTAGGCCAGCGCCCCCAAGGGGCTAGGTGCCCGCGGCGTCGACCCGGCGAATGGGCCCGCCTTTTCCGAGCGAGCCGCCACGAAGAGACGCTACGGAGCAGGCCTACGCGAGGTCGCGACTGCCCGGAGCACCCGGAAGCGGAGGCTAGTGCCCCAGCCCCTCCGCCTCCATGTAGCGCTCGGCTTCGAGCGCGGCCATGCACCCGGTGCCCGCCGCGGTAACGGCCTGGCGGTAGGTGAAGTCCTGGACGTCCCCGGCCGCGAACACACCCGCCACCGACGTCTGCGTGGTCCCCGGCGTCACCTTGATGTACTCGTTCGGGTGCAGGTCGAGCTGGCCCTTGAAGAGCGCGGTATTCGGCTGGTGGCCGATCGCCACGAAGAGCCCGTCCACCTGGGATTCCGAGCGGCGCGCCGGTCTTGATGTTCTGCAGCCGCACCGTGGTGACCTTGCCCTTGTCGGGATCCAGCACGTCCTCCACCACCGTGTTCCAGAGGAACGTGATCTTGGAGTTCTTGAACGCGCGCTCCTGCATGATCTTCGACCCGCGCAGAGCCTCGCGCCGATGCACGACGTCGACCTTGCGGCCGAGACGCGACAGGTAGAGCGCCTCCTCCAGGGCCGAGTCCCCGCCTCCCACCACCATGATGTTCTGGTCCTTGAAGAAGAACCCATCGCAGGTGGCGCAGGTGGAGACCCCCCGCCCCATCAGCTTGGCCTCGTTGGGCAGACCGAGCAGCTTGGCGGAGGCACCGGTGGCGCGATGACGGTATGCGCCTCCATCGTGACGTCGCCGCCGGTGACCTTGAAGGGCCGGCTGCGGAAGTCCACCGCGGTCACGTCGTCCGCGATCATCTCGGTGCCGAAGCGCTCCGCCTGCTTCTGGAAGGTCTCCATGAGCGGCGGCCCGTCGATACCGTCCACGAAGCCGGGATAGTTCTCGACCAGGGTGGTCAGCATGAGCTGGCCCCCGGGCTGGATACCGGTGAACATGATCGGCGACAGGTTGGCGCGCGCCGCGTAAATTGCCGCGGTATAACCGGCCGGTCCCGATCCGATGATGATGACCTTGCGTGTCGTGGCCACGTCGTCCTCCTCCTTCGTCTCGCGCCTTGAGATGCGCGGAGCGGGCTACGGGATTCGCAGAATCGCCCGGAGGTCCGCCAGGTCGCGGATCTCGTAGTCGGGCGGCTGAATGTCGGTGGGGAGGCGTTCGGCCTCCCGGTTGATCCAGGCGGTGCGCATACCCACCGCCCGCGCGCCCACCACGTCGATGTCGGCGCGATCCCCCACGAAGAGGGCGTCGGCCGGGCGAAGCGACTTCATGCGGTCGAGCGCGGTCTCGAAGATGACTGGCTTGGGCTTGCGCCAGCCCACCTCGTCCGAGATCACGATGGTCTCGAAGAGGTCGGCGATGCCCTCGCGCTCGAGGATCGCCAGACAGGTGGGCGAGTAGTCGAAGTTCGAGACCACCGCGAGCCGGTACCGCTCGCGGAGCGCCTTGAGCAGCGGGGCGTGGTGCGCGGGGCACTCGACCACCTTGGACAGCTCGCGCATGTGGGTGGCGAGCAGCAGATCGCGCGCCTCCTCGGACGGCTCGAGCTCGAGGCGCCCGAACAGCATGCCGAATCGCTCCGGGGCCGTGACCTCGCGATGGGCCTCTGCGCGAATACGCTCGGCCTCCTGCCAGCTCCAGAAGAGCGCGTCCACGAAGCGCGGGCAGCTCCACGTGCGGGGCGAAAGGCCGGAACGCGGCGTGCAGGTGGCCGGCCGTGCGTCCGGATTCTCCTACCGTTGACCTGGACCTCCGGGAGGCGCTCGCGGTGGAAGAGCACCAGGGTGTCGAAGAGATCGAAGAGGACGGCCTGGTAGGTCACGGCAGCGGCTTTCGGTTGGCGAAGCCCTCGTCCATCCCGTGCCAGAATCGCACCGCGTCCTCCCCGAGCTTCCAGCAGAGATTCACGATCGGCCCGCCCGGCCCCGCGGGCCCGCGGCCCGGGAAGTCCACCAGACCCGTCTCGAGATCCTTCACCACGCCCCCCATGGCCTGCGACGTCCTGCAAGAGCTGCCGCACCTCGATGCCGAGGCCGTCGAGGCGCTCCGCACGCGCCTTCCAGTCCAACGCGTCGCGCCGCTCGCCGCCGGAGGCCGACACCCGCGCGCGTTCGTCGCGGAGGCGCTCCTGCAGCGCCAGCGCCTGGCCGTGGCGGTCGATGGCGGTCTCCATCAGCTCGGTCAGCCGGGGGATCAGGCGATTGACCTCGTCCGGGGTGAAGAGCTTCGGCTCGCTCACGGGGCCTCCACGAAGATCGCGTGCACTTCCTTGGGCCCGTGCACGCCGCGCGTCAAGGTCAGCTCGATGTCCGCGGTCCGCGAGGGCCCGGTGATGAAGTTGATCATCGCGCCCGACATGGCGTGATCGGGATCCACGTGGAGCGCCTCGAGCATGATGCCCACCTGCTCCAGGGTCTCGAGGAGCCGGTCGCGGCCGAACACCGCCACGTGCACGTCGGGCAGCAGCGAGGTCGAGCGGGGCCGGCCCGAGCCGGACAGCAGGATGAGCGTCCCGGTCTCGCCGAGGACGAAGTCGGCCCCGGTGACCCCGACCTGGGCGCGGGCGGCCTGCTCGCGGTGGCGGAGACGGGACGCCTCGTCCTCCTCGCCCGCGCGCGCCGCGCACGACCTCGAGGCCCTCGCGGGTCAGGATCGGGCGCCGGCGTCGAAGCCGAGCGCGACGGGATCCCACGTGACCAGGCTCCTCGCGCCCGCATCCGCGGGCGATGGCGCCGATCACGGCGGGCACCGCCTCGAGGTCCGGGACGCGATGGAACACCCCCGCGACGCGCTCGAACTCCACGCGAAACCGCTCGAGCGCCTCCGGCCAGCGCTCGGCCAGCTCGCGGCGCACCGTCTCCGCGGCGGTCGCCGGGATCGGCGGGGCGCGGCGCGGTGGACGCGCCGAAGAGGCCCGGGGTCTTCGAGACCTCGCGGCGGATCGCGCTCGATGAACTCGGCGCGCGCGGTCATCGCAGGCTCCTTCCACCGCTCCCGAAAGTCCGGGCCGCCACCGGCGGGAGATCGCGGGTCTCCGTCCACTTGCCGAAGACCAGCGGCAGCCCGCGCAGCCGGCCATGCCGGAGGAACGGCCGCTGGCCCCATCGCCCGACGGTGGCGGAGAGCCGGAACGCGGTCGGCGACAGGAGCAGCCGCCGGAGGCCTTGAACACGACCCGCTCGGTCCACGGGGCGATCTTCTCCCGGTCGAGGTGCTCGCGCAGCTCGACCAGCATGCGCGGGATGTCGATCCGCACCGGGCACACGTCCTTGCACGCCCCGCAGAGGGACGAGGCGTGCGCCAGCTCGCGCACGGACTCGTTGCCCTTGAGCATCGCGGTGAGGAGGATCCCGATGGGCCCCGGATACGTGTAGCCGTAGGCGTGCCCGCCGATCTGGCGATAGACCGGACACACGTTCAGGCAGGCGCCGCACCGGAGGCAGTAGAGCGCCTCCCGCAGCGTGGAGGCGATCTGCCGCGAGCGGCCGTTGTCCAGGAGGATCAGGTGGAACTCCTCCGGCCCCTCCAGCTCCCCCGCCCGCCGCGGCCCGCGCACCAGCGTCGTGTAGGAGGACAGCTTCTGTCCCGTCGCGCTCCGGGCCAGGATCGCCAGGAACACCACGAGGTCGGTCATGGACGGGATCACCTTCTCCACGCCCATGAGGGCCACGTGGATGCGGGGCAGCGAGGTCACCATCCGGCCATTGCCCTCGTTGGTGACGAGTACCACGGTCCCGGTGTCGGCCACCGCGAAGTTGGCGCCGGTGATCCCCATGTCGGCCTGGAGGAACTTCTCGCGCAGCGCCTTCCGCGCCACCGCGGTGAGGACCTCGGGATCCGCCTCGAATCGGCCCTTCAGCTCCCGCGAGAAGAGCTCCGCCACCTGCCCCTTGGTCTTGTGGATGGCGGGGGCGATGATGTGCGACGGCTTCTCGTGCGCGAGCTGGATGATGTACTCGCCCAGGTCGGTCTCGACCGGCGTGACCCCGGCGTGCTCGAGCGCCTCGTTGAGGTCGATCTCCTCGGTGGCCATGGACTTCGACTTCACCGCCATCCGCACGCCCCGGTCGCGGCAAAGGCGCAGGACCATCTCGCGCGCCTCCTCGGCGGTGGTGGCCCAGTGCACGTGCCCGCCGAGCCGCTCGACGTTGTCCGCGAGCCGCTCCAGGTGCACGTCGAGGTGCTGGAGGGTGGCCTCCTTGATCGCGCGCGCCCGGTCCCGCAGGGCCTCGCCCTGCGGGAAGCCCGCGAACGACTCCTTGCGGAGATCGATGAACTTGGTGGTGGCGATCTTGAGCGCTTCCTGCAGGAACGTGTCCTTGAGCGCCGCGCCGGCCCGCTCGGGAAAGGGCGTCCGCAGGAGCGCGTCGCTCACTCGTCGACCTCGCCCGCGAGCACCTGGGCCAGGTGCACCGCCTGCACCGCGGAGCCGCGCCGGGACAGCCCGCCCCCCATCTGCATGAGGCAGCCCGCGTCGCACGCCACCAGGCAGCGCGCCCCGGTGGACTCCACGTTGGCCAGCTTCTTGTCGAGAATGGAGGACGACACCTCGGGCAGCCGCACCGAGAAGGAGCCGCCGAAGCCGCAGCACTCGTCCGCTCCCGGAAGCTCGACCAGCTCCACGCCGGCCACCCCGCGCAGCAGCGCGCGGGGCGACGCCGATTCGCCGAGCCCGCGGAGCAGGTGGCAGGAGTCGTGGTAGGTCACCTTGCCCTTGAAGGGCGATTCGATCGTGGTGACGCCGAGCACTTCCACGATGAACTGCGAGAGCTCCCGCGTGCGCCGGGCCAGCGAGTCCGCCGCCGCGCGCAGGGCCGGGATCGTGCTTCAGCAGGCCGGGGTACTCGGTCCGGACCATCCAGGCGCAGGAGCCGGACGGCACCACCACGTGCTCCGCCCCCTCGAAGAGCTTCACGGTGCGCGCGGCCACCAGGGCCGCGTCGTGGTGATAGCCCGAGTTGAAGAGCGGCATCCCGCAGCAGGTCTGGCCCTCGGGAAACTCCACCTGCACCCCGAGCCGCCGGAGCAGCCGCACCATCGCGACGCCGACCTCGGGAAACAGGACGTCCCCCAGGCAGGTGATCATCAGCGACGCGCGGACAGGGGCGGCCATGGACCGGCTACCGCTTCATGTGCGGCGGCGGCGGCGCGACCACCACCAGCACCAGGAGCAGATCGGCGGAGTCGTTGACGAGACCGTGCTCCTCGCCCGCGGCGGCGACCACCGCCTCGCCGGCCGCGAGCCGCTCCTCGACGCCGCCGACCGAGAAGCGGCCGGATCCCTCGAGCACGTAGTAGATCTTGTCCTCGCCGTCGTGCCGGTGGGGCGTCTGCGACTGGCCCGGCGCCACGCAGTAGAGGTCGAGCTGGGTGCGCGCGGTGGTGGACAGGCCGATCTTGGCCATCCGGTCCGCCGCGACCTTCACGTGATCCCGCACGCGAATCTTCATCGCTCCTCCAGCGCCCGGGCCAGGAGTGTCACCGGGTGCGCGACCTCGACGTCCAGCCCCGCCTCGCGGCAGTGCTGGTGAATCTGCATCAGGCAGCCGGGGTTGCCCGCGGTGACCACCCGGGCGCCGCTCTCGCGGATGCGCGCGGCCTTGCGGCGGCCGAGCTCGCCCGCCATCTCGGGCTCGAGCAGATTGTAGACCCCCGCGCTCCCGCAGCAGAGCTCGGAGTCCGCCAGGTCCACGAGGACGAGGCCGGGGATGCGGCGCAACAGCTCGCGAGGCTGCGCGCGGACCTTCTGGCCGTGCGCCAGGTGGCAGGCGTCGTGATAGGCGACCGTCTGCGCCGGCAGCGCGCGCAGCGGCAGCTCGGCATCGGCCAGCACCTCGGATACGTCCCGCACGCGCTCGGAGAAGAGCCGGGCCGCCTCCTCCGGCAGCCAGTGGCCGTACTCCTTGAGCGCCGAGCCGCAGCCCGCCGCGTTCACCACGAGGACGTCCACGTCGGCGAAGGCGGCCATCAGCGGTCGCGCCATCGCGCGGAACTCGTCGAGGCGTCCCGCGTGCAGGTGCAGCGCCCCGCAGCATTCCTGCGCCCGCGGCACCACCACGTCGTAGCCCGCCGCGGTGAGGAGCCGCGCGGTATCCGCGTTGACGTCGGGATAGAGGAAGCGCTGCGCGCAGCCGAGCAGCAGGCCGGCTCGGCCGCGGCGGACCCCGCGCGCCGGGATCAGCTCCGGCAAGCGCGCGCCCGGCGACGGCACGCGCGGCAGCAGCGCCTCCATCGCCCGCAGCTTCCGGAACGGCCCGAGCAGGCCGAGCCCGCGCACCAGCGCCTGCAGGCCCGTCCGCTGATACAAGCGGAGCACGTGCAGCATGGGGCCGAGCCGCCGGGGATGCGGAAAGGTCCCGAGGATGAAGCGCAGGGTGGTGCCGTCGCGCGTGGGAGCGGTGACCCCGCGGCGCTCGAACTGACTCCGGGTGGCCTCGAGGAGCTGCCCGAACGGGACCCCGGAGGGACAGGCCGTCTCGCAGGCGCGACAGCCGAGGCAGAGATCCAGGTGGCGCGCCATGGTGGGGGTGAGCCCGATCCGGTCCTCGGCCGCCGCGCGCATGAGATAGACGCGCCCTCTCGGGGAGTCCATCTCCTCGCCGAGGACGCGGTACGTCGGGCACTGCGGCAGGCAGATCCCACAGTGCACGCAGGCGCGCAGGCCATCCATGGAGGGCGGGTCCTGGGCGTCGAACGCGCCGAGCGCGGCGCCGACGGGATGCACCGCGCTCACAGGCCGCCCACGAAGCGGCCGGGGTTCAGCAGGCCCGCCGGATCGAACTCCGCCTTGATCCTGGCCATGATCGACAATATTTCCGGCTGTATAGCACCCCACACATCACATCGAGCCTTAAGCTCAATCGGCCCGCGCTCGACGGTCAGACTGCCGCCGTCCGCCTCGAGGGCGTGCCGGAGCGGCTGCACCAGCTCGCTCAGAACGCGACCAACGTCGACCCGGCCCGGAACCGAGAGCTGCAGCACGCCGTGTCCCGGCTGCGCGAGGACCATGACCTCGACGCCGGCCCGGGCCGCGGCCGCATGCGCCTCCCCTACCCGGTCGAGGAGTCGACGCGGCTCGCCCACCGCACGCAGTACCAGGGAGCCGTCGACGGCCCGGCCGAGTCCGGCCCAGGCCGTCTCGGCGGTCTCCTCGCTCCGGCCACCGTGCGTCGCGGCGAGCTGCACCAGGGCCTCGCCCTGGTGGGCCACCGCCTCGGCCGCGCTGCTGATCGAGAGCAGCAGACCGATCGCGTCGACCGCCAGCCCGACCCGGCGCAAGCCGGCGGCGTCGAGCAGGGCCGCGCGATCGGGCTGGAGCGGCGAGTCGAGCAGCGCGGCCAGGAATCCCTCGGCCGCCGCGCCCGAGGGAAAGCCGAGCCGCCACGAGCGCGAGGCGGGAGGCATCGGGTGCAGTCGCAGCGTCGCCTCCACGAGCACGCCGAGGGTGCCGAGGGAGCCGACCAGGAGCTTCGGCACGTCATAGCCCGTCACCGACTTGACCACCTTGGAGCCGCCCCAGGTGACCGTGCCGTCGGCCTGCACGAAGCGCGCGCCCAGGAGGAGATCGCGGCCGGTGCCGTACCGGAACCGGAGCGGCCCGCTGGCGTGGGTGGCCAGCACGCCGCCCACGCTGCGCGCGCCGCCGCCGGGAGGATCGAGCGTCAGCGCCTGGCGGTGCGGGCCGAAGTGGGCTGCGAGCTGATCGAGCGTCGCGCCCGCCTCCACCGTCGCCACCATGTCCTCCGCCACGTATTCGCGGACCGCGCGCATCCGGGAGAGCTCCAGCACCACGTCGAGCCGGCGGGGCGGATTGCCGAGGCCCATGCTCGTGCCGGCCCCGCGCGGCGCCATCGCCAGACGCTCCGCCGCGCAGAGCGCGACCACGCGGCTCACCTCGTCCACGCTCCCGGGGCGCACCACCAGCGAGGGCGTCAGCCCGTCGACGGCATAGCGGGCCAGGCCCGCCGCGTCGCGCACGCAGTGCTCGCGCCCGGCGATGTCGGCCAGCGCCTCGTGAACCGCCACCGCGGAGACAGCCACGCTCAGATCCAGGTGCCCGCGGGCAGCGGGCGCGCGGCGGGCCGGAACCCCTCGCCGCAGGCCGGGTGCGAGGGCAGCAGCTTGCCGGGGTTCATGATCGAGTCGGGATCGAACACCCGCCGCAGCCGGGCCATGAAGTTGAGATCCGCGTCCGCGAACTGCATCGGCAGGCTCGCGCGCTTGTCGAGGCCCACCCCGTGCTCGCCGGTCACGCTGCCGCCCAGCCGGAGGCAGGCCCCCAGCAGCTCCTCGTTCGCCTGCTTGGCCCGCTCGAGCTCGCCCGGGACACGGTCGTCGTAGCAGATCAACGGGTGGAGGTTGCCGTCGCCGGCGTGGAACACGTTGGCGATGACGAGGCGGTAGCGCGCTCCGATCGCCACCACCTCCTTCATGATCTCGGGCAGCTTGGACCGCGGTACCACCGCGTCCTGGAGCAGCCAGTTCGGCGTGAGCCGCCCGAAGACCCCCGCCGCCTCCTTGCGCCCCTTCCACAGCAGCGCCCGCTCCGCCTCGCTCTGGGCCACCCGGATCTCGAGCGCCAGGTGATCGCGGCAGATCCGCTCGATCGGGCCGGACTGGGCCTCGATCTCCGCGGTGGGGCCATCGAGCTCGATCAGCAGCACCGCGCCCGCGCCCTTGGGGTACCCGGCGCCCACGCCTTCCTCGATCGCGCGGATGACGACCTCGTCGAGCATCTCGAGCGCGGCCGGGATGATCCCGGCCCGGATGATCCCCGACACCGCCTCGGAGGCGTCCTCGATGGTCGGGAACGACGCGAGGATGGTCTTCACCCCTTCCGGCAGGTGGGTGAGGCGCACGATCACGCCGGTCACCAGACCCAGCGTGCCCTCGGCGCCCACCATCACCCCGGTGAGGTCGTAGCCCGGCCGCTCGTGGGTCTTGCCGCCGAGCCGGACGAGCTCGCCGGCGCCGGTGACCACCTCGAGCCCGAGCACGTGGTTCACGGTGATGCCGTACTTCAGGCAGTGCGGTCCGCCCGCATTGGTCGACGCGTTGCCGCCGATGGAGGACACCATCTGGCTGGACGGATCCGGGGCGAAGAAGTAGCCGCGCTCCCGCGTGGCCTGGCTCAGCCACAGGTTGATGAGCCCGGGCTCCACGGTGGCGCAGCGGTTCGCGAAATCCAGCTCCACGATCCGGTTCATGCGGGTCATGGACACCATGACCCCGCCCTCGGGCGCCATCGCGCCGCCGATGAGACCGGTGCCCGAGCCGCGCGGCACGATCGGCACGTGCTCGCGCCGGCAGAGGCGGACGATGGCCGCCACCTGCGCCGCCGACTCCGGCAGCACCACCGCGTCGGGAGCACCCTTGTAGAACGTGTGCATGTCGCACTCGTAGGTGAGCCGGCCCTCCACCGAGACGACGAGCGCGGCGGGGCCGACGATGTCCTCGAGCGCGCGGAGAGTCTGGGGAGTCAGGGCCATGGGGGGCGTCTCAGGCTGACAAAATACCACCGGCCCCCCGGAGGAGGGCCGGCGATCTGCGATGGGTCAGGAGGCCTCGCTGGAGGCCCTGGGGGCGGCCTGGGATCAGCCGATCTTCCAGGTGTCGCCCGACATGAGGAGCTTGGCGATGTCGCCCGGGCCCCGGTCGGAGATCGCCTTCTGCTCCTGCTGGATCAGGATCTCCTCGTAGGTCGTGTCGCCCGGCCGGCTGGCGAGCACGCCGACCGGGATCGGATAGTCGGGGGCCCAGAGCTGCGCCAGCACCAGCGCGGTGCCGCCGTCGGTCTCGTCGTGCACCCACAGCGAGCTCTCCGGGACGTCCTTGACGTTCACCACCTTCGGCTTGACCCCTTCCAGCACGAGGCCGCGACGATCGTCGACCGGCCCCCAGACCAGCGGCTTGCCGTGCTGCAGGCGAAGCTCGTGGAGCGCCTTCGACTCGCGGTCGTAGAGCACGCCCCAGGCCATGTCGTTGTACACGTTGCAGTTCTGGAGGATCTCGACGAAGGCCGCGCCCTTGTGGGCGGAGGCCCGCTTGAGGGTCTCCTCCATGTGGGCGATGTTGCGGTCCACCGTGCGGGCCACGAAGGTGGCGCCCGCGGCGAGCGCGAACGCGCAGGGGCTCAGCGGGCGATCCGCGGAGCCGATGGGGGTCGACTTGGTCACCTTGCCCAGCTCGCTGGTCGGCGAGTACTGGCCCTTGGTGAGCCCGTAGATCCGGTTGTTGAAGAGCAGAATCGTGAGGTCCACGTTGCGCCGCAGGACGTGCAGCAGGTGGTTGCCGCCGATGCTGAGCCCGTCGCCGTCACCCGTCACGACGAAGATCTTCAGCTCCGGCCGCGCCAGCTTGAGCCCGGTGGCGACCGCGGGGGCCCGGCCGTGGATGGTGTGGAAGCCGTACGTGTTCATGTAGTACGGGAACCGGCTGGAGCAGCCGATCCCGGAGATGAACACGATGTCTTCCTTGGGGATGCCGAGGTCGGGCATCATCTTCTGCACCGCGCTCAGGATCGCGTAGTCCCCGCAGCCGGGGCACCACCGCACGTCCTGGTCGGACTCGAAATCCTTCTTCGTGTACTTCGGGGTCGCGCCGGGCACTCCCGTGACGGAACTCACCGCTTGGCCTCCAGCAACTGGTTGATGGCTTCGTAGATTTCCTGGCTCGCGAGCGGCAGGCCGCGCACGCGGTTGAAGCCCACCGCGTCCACGAGATACTCCGCCCGGAGGATCCGGACGAGCTGCCCGCTGTTGATCTCCGGCACCAGCACCCGGCGGTACTGCCGAAGGATGTGCCCGAGGTCCGGCGGCAGCGGATTCAGGTACCGCAGGTGCACCGCGGCCACCGACTTCCCCTCCGCCTGCGCCTCTTCCACCGCGGCGGTGATGGCGCCGTACGTCCCGCCCCAGCCGACCACCAGCACGTCCCCTTCGGGAAGCCCGTTGATCGTGGTGGGCGGGATCTCCTGGGCCACGCGACGCACCTTCTCCGCGCGCGTGCGCACCATGTGATCGTGGTTGTCCGGCTCGTACGAGATGTTGCCGGTCACGTCCTGCTTCTCGATGCCGCCGATGCGGTGCTCGAGCCCCGGCGTCCCCGGGCGCACCCAGGGCCGCGCGAGCGTGGCCGCGTCGCGCAGGTAGGGGAAGAACCCCTCCTTCTCGGTGCGGAAGCTGACCGGAATCTCGGGGAGGGTCTTGAGGTCGGGGACCAGCCACGGCTCCGAGCCGTTGGCGAGATAGCCGTCCGAGAGCACCATGACCGGCACCATGTACTTGATGGCCAGCCGCACCGCCTCGTAGGCCATGTAGAAGCAGTCCCCGGGGGTGGACGGCGCGATCACCACGACCGGCGACTCGCTGTTCCTCCCGTAGAGGGCCTGCATCAGGTCGGCCTGCTCGGTCTTGGTGGGCAGGCCGGTGCTCGGGCCCCCGCGCTGGATGTCGAAGATCACCATCGGGAGCTCGGCGGTGACCGCCAGCCCGATGGCCTCGCCCTTGAGCGCGATGCCGGGACCGCTCGAAGCGGTGACTCCGATGCAGCCTCCGAAGGAGGCACCGATCGCCGCGGTAGCCGCCGCGATCTCGTCCTCGGCCTGGAACGTGCGCACGCGGAAGCGCTTGTGCAGCGCGAGCTCGTGCAGGATGTCGCTCGCGGGCGTGATCGGATAGGCGCCGAACACCACCGGGATCTTGGTGCGCTCCGCGGCGGCAAGCAGGCCCCACGCGAGCGCGCGGTTGCCGGTCATGCTGCGGTACGTGCCGGGCGGCATCTCGGCCGCCTCGACGCCGTAGTGCTCGGCGAACATCTCCGCGGTCTCGCCGAAAGCGTGGCCGGCCTTCAGCGCGCGGATGTTGGCCTCGACGAACTCGGGCCGCTTGGCGAAGCGCTTCTTGATCGCGTCCAGGGTCGGGTCGAGCGGGCGCGTGTACACCCACGACACGAGGCCGAGCGCGAAGAAGTTCTTGCAGCGGTCCTTCTCCTTCGCGTTCAGCGGCATGTCCTCGAGCGCCTTCTTGGTGAGGCCCTCCATGTCGACCTGATGCAGGCGATACTTCTCGCCCAGATTCGGATCCTCGAGCGGATTGCTGGCGTAGCCGGCCTTGTCGAGGTTCCGCTTGTCGAACGCGGAGGGATTCACGATCAGGATGCCGCCCGGCTTGAGATCGGCCAGGTGCACCTTGAAGGCGGCCGGGTTCATCACCACCAGCGCATCGAGCTGATCACCCGGGGTGTAGACCCGCTGGCTCCCGAACTGCAGCTGGAAGCTCGACACCCCGAAGAGAGTGCCGGCGGGGGCGCGGATCTCGGCCGGGAAGTTGGGCAGCGTCGAGATGTCGTTGCCGGCCCAGGCCGCCTCGGTCGTGAACTGCTCGCCCGTCACCTGCATGCCGTCGCCCGAATCCCCCGCGAAGCGAATCACCGCGCGGGTCAGGGTGCGGCGAGGCTTCTGCGCCGGCGGGGTTGTGGTCACGCTGTCACTCATCGGTCCATATCCTTTCCGTCCGGGGGCGGGCCCCCGTCAACGGCAGATTCCAGGCGGAGTGGCTCCCGTCACCCTCAGAGTCTTGGGAACAACGATCAGACGCGTGACACTCCTAGGTCATGCTACCCAAACGTCTGAATAGAAGCAAGGTTGACTTCGGTCGGACCGCCAGACCAGTGCCTCCGGGAGACCTCTTCCGGAGGCCTCAGAGCTCGAGCAGCTCCATCTTGGGGGACCGGGTCAGGTTCCGGCAGCCTCCGGGCTCGACCAGGACCATGTCCTCGATGCGGACGGCCCCCTTCCCGGGATAGTACAGGCCGGGCTCCACCGTGACGACGTGCCCGGTCTTGAGCTCGCAGTCCAGCCGGCTGATCCGCGGCAGCTCGTGGATGTCCAGGCCCACGCCGTGGCCCGTTCCGTGGAAGAAGCCCTGGTTCCGGCCGTTGACCACCCCGGTCATGTACCCCCGGCTCTCCAGCGTCCGGTTCACCTCGGCGTGGATGGCGCCGCCGGAGGCCCCGTCGCGGATCAGCTCGATCCCCCGCATCTGGCTGGCCAGCACCGCGTCGTAGAGGCGACGCAGCTCGTCCGACGCCTTGCCCTTGACGACCGTCCGGGTCATGTCCGCGTAGTAGCGCGACCGGGAGGAGCGGGGAAAGATGTCGAAGATGATCCCCTGGTTGGGCCGGATGGCGCCGGTCCCCTGGTTGTGCGGGTCCACGCCCTGGTCACCGCAGGCGATGATGGTGTGCTCCGCGATACAGTCGTTCTCCATGAGGGAGACGTTGACCGTCTTCTTGAGATCCTCCGACGTGAGTGGCCGCCCCCGGTAGAGCACCTCGTCGCCCTTGATGACGCTCTCGCGCAGCACCTGGAGCGCCGCGTCCAGGGCGGTCTCGGTGTGCCGCTGGGCCTCCTCGATCGCGGCCACTTCCTCGGGGGTCTTCACCACCCGCTCGGGCAGGAAGGGGCTGGGCCGCGGCGTCACCGTGATCCCGCGCTCGCGCAGCCGATCGGCCAGCTCGAGCGGAAAGTCGCCGGGGACCTCGACCGCCTTCACCCCGTAGTCCTCGAGCAGCAGGCTCACGATGTCGGTGAGCTTGGGCGTAGGCCAGCGCTGCCGCGCCTTCGCATCCCATTCGGCGAGCGACAGCACCTCGTCCACCTTCGCCTGGGATCGAGCCCGGTCCACCTCGAGGTCGGACATGAGCAGCACCTTCCGCCCGTTCACCTGGAGGAACACGAAGGAATCCGGCGCCAGGAAGCGGCACGCGTAGTACAGGTTCGAGTCGGCCTCGCTGGCCGCGATGATCAGAGACGCGGGGGCATCGCTCATGCGACGGCTCCTTTCCGGGAATACGTTATCACGAGGCCGGGTCGAGCGGCTTCTGGAGCTGCGCGATGAAGCGGGCGACCACCGGCGTGAGCCGCCGGCCGCGGCGGTGGATGATCCCGACCGGCCGCACCAGACCGGGCAGCGCGAGCGGGGTGACCGCCAGGGTGCGCATCCCCGACTCGTTGAGGACGGTGGGGCGCGGCAGGATGCTGACGCCCGCGTTGATCCCGATCGCCTGCTTGATCGTCTCGACGTTGTCGAACTCCATGACCACCGTCACCTTGACGTCGTGCTGCTTCAGCGCCCGATCGATCGCCTTGCGAACCGCCAGGTCGCGATCGAAGGCCACGAACTTCTCGCCCTGCAGATCGCCCGGGGTCACCGAGCGGCGGCGGGCCAGGCGGTGCGCCGGATGCGCGACCAGCACCATGGGCTCGTCGCGCAGGGGCAGCACGGTCAGCGCGCGCGTGGCGGCGGGATAGGACAGGATGCCGAGATCCGCCTCGTCGTTGAGCACGGCCTCCACCACCTTGTGGGGATGCAGGCACTCGAGGAGCACCCGCGCCTGCGGGTAGTCCGACATGAACGGTTGCATGTGGCGGCTCATGTCGTGGAGGCCGACCGAGTAGATCGCGGCGACCCGCACCGTGCCTTCCACGCGCTCGCGCGCGGCCGCGAGGTCCGCGCGCGCCTTCTCGAAGCCCTGCAGCAGGGCGCGGCAGGCATCGTAGAAGGCCTGGCCCTGCTCGGTGGGCAGCAGCGGGCGCCGGGAGCGGTCGAGGAGCGCCGCGTCGAGCTCGGCCTCGAGCTGCTGGATGGCCTGGCTCGCGGCGGACTGCGAGACCGAGTTGCTGGCCGCCCCGCGCGAGAAGCTGCGGAGACGGACCACGTCACAGTAGAGCTTGAGCGTCTCGAGGTTCATGGCCGGAAATGTACCACTATTAGCACAGCTAATGACGTGTTTTCTCACTTCTCGCTTGGCTAATGTTCCGCTTCCGTGTAGTCTCACGAGACAAGTTTGGGCGCGGCGCAGCACTCACCGCTCGGGGGCCCCGGCGACGACGCGGGGCGGAGAGAGACGACGTGACGGACGAGCCAGCGAGGTCGGCGACGACGGACCCGGGACTGCCCCCGGCACAGGGCCTCTACGACCCGGCCCACGAGCACGACGCCTGCGGGGTCGGCTTCGTGGTGGACATCAAGGGCCGCAAGTCCCACGCGATCGTGAGCCAGGCCCTCACGGTGCTGAAGAACCTCCTGCACCGCGGCGCCTGTGGCTGCGAGGTGAACACGGGCGACGGCGCCGGCATCCTGATCCAGATGCCGCATCGGTTCCTCGAGCGCGAGTGCGCCCGGCTCGGCATCACCCTGCCCGCGCAGGGCCGCTACGGGGCCGGCCTCGTGTTCCTGCCCCGCGCCGCGGCGGACCGCGAGGCGTGCCGGGCCATCCTGGAGCGGCTCGTGGTCGACGAGGGCCAGACGGTCCTCGGCTGGCGGCCCGTCCCCACCGACTCCTCCGCGATCGGCCCCACCGCGCGCTCGGTGGAGCCGGTGATCGAGCAGGTGTTCATCGCCCGCGGACCCGCGGTGCCCGATCGGGCTGCGTTCGAGCGCAAGCTCTACGTCATCCGCAAGCGGGCGGAGCACGCGGTGCGCAACAGCGAGATCGGCGAGCGGAAGTACTTCTACCTGCCGAGCCTCTCCGCCAACACCCTCATCTACAAGGGCATGCTCTCGGCCGACCAGATCGAGGGCATGTTCCCCGACGTCATGGATCCCCTGGTGGAGTCGGCGCTGGCGCTGGTCCACCAGCGGTTCTCCACCAACACGTTCCCGTCGTGGCCGCTCGCGCACCCCTACCGGTTCGTGGCCCACAACGGCGAGATCAACACCCTGCGCGGCAACATCAACTGGATGCGGGCGCGCGAGTCGCTCTGCCACTCCGCGCTCCTGGGGGACGACCTCCGGAAGATCGTGCCCATCGTGGTCGAGGGCGGCAGCGACTCGGCGGTCTTCGACAACGTGCTCGAGTTCCTGGTGATGGCGGGCCGGCCGCTGCCCCTGGCCGTGCTCATGATGATCCCGGAGGCCTGGAGCGGGCACGAGTCGATGAGCGAGGAGACGAAGGCCTTCTACGAGTACCACGGCTGCCTGATGGAGCCGTGGGACGGGCCGGCCTCCATCGCCTTCACCGACGGCACCGTGATCGGCGCGGTGCTCGACCGCAACGGCCTGCGCCCGTCGCGCTACTACGTCACCAAGGACGGCATGGTGGTGATGGCCTCCGAGGTGGGTGTGCTCGACATTCCGCCGGATCGCGTGCTCCTGAAGGAGCGGCTGCACCCCGGGCGGATCTTCCTGGTGGACACCGCCCAGGGCCGGATCATCGACGACGCGGAGCTCAAGCACACCTACGCGGCCCAGCATCCCTACGGGGAGTGGGTCCGGGCGTATCTCACGCCGGTCGAGAGCCTGCCCGAGCCGCCGCACGTGCCGGAGCCCGATCACGAGACGGTGCTCGAGCGGCAGCAGGTCTTCGGCTACACCCACGAGGACCTGCGTCTCCTGCTGGGCCCCATGGCCGCAGGCGGCGAGGAGCCGGTGGGCTCGATGGGCACCGACACGTCGCTCGCCGTGCTCTCGGATCGCCCGCGCCTGCTCTACGACTACTTCAAGCAGCTCTTCGCCCAGGTGACCAATCCGCCGCTCGACGGCATCCGCGAGGAGCTCGTCACCCAGATCGCGACGAGCATCGGGCCGGAGGGCAACCTGCTCGAGCCGGTTCCCGAGGCGGCCCGCCAGATCAAGCTCAAGACCCCGATCCTGAACAACGACGAGCTGGCGCGCATCCGGCACGTGGACCAGGCCGGCTTCAAGGCCGCCACCGTGTCCATGCTGTTCCCGGTGGCCGACGGGGGCGCGGGCCTCGAGCGGGCCATGGACGAGCTGTGCGCGCAGGTGAGCCGGGCGGTCGCCGACGGCAACACCTTCCTGATCCTGTCCGACCGCGGGGTGGACGCGACCCACGCGCCGATCCCGGCCCTGCTCGCCACCGCGGGCGTGCACCATCACCTCATCCGCGAGGGCACCCGCTGCAAGGTCGGCTTCGTCATCGAGACCGGAGAGGCCCGCGAGGTGCACCACATGGCCCTGCTGCTGGGCTACGGGGCGGGCGCGATCAATCCCTACCTCGCGTTCGAGAGCCTCGACGACATGATCCGCCAGGGCCTCCTGCCCGGCCTCGATCACAAGACCGCGGTCAAGAACTACATCAAGGCGCTGAACAAGGGCGTGCTCAAGGTGATCTCCAAGATGGGGATCTCCACCATCCACTCCTACCGCGGGGCCCAGATCTTCGAGGCGATCGGGCTGGGCAAGAAGCTCGTCGACCGCTTCTTCACCTGGACCGCCTCCCGCATCAGCGGGGTCGGTCTCGAGGTGGTCGCGGAGGAAGCGATCGCGCGCCATCGGCGCGCGCATCCGGAGCGGCCGGCGGGCGGCCGCCGCGAGCTGACCTGGGGCGGCGAGTACCAGTGGCGGCGCGATGGCGAGTATCACCTCTTCAACCCGGACACCGTGTTCCGCCTCCAGCACGCGACGCAGAGCGGCCAGTACAAGATCTTCAAGGAGTACACGAAGACGGTCGACGATCAGAGCCGGAACCACGCGACCCTGCGCGGCCTGTTCACGCTGCGCGAGGCACCGGAGCCGGTGCCCCTGGCGGAGGTGGAGCCGGTCGAGGCGATCGTCAAGCGCTTCGCCACCGGGGCCATGTCCTACGGCTCGATCAGTCTCGAGGCGCACCAGACGCTCGCGATCGCCATGAACCGCCTCGGCGGCAAGTCCAATACCGGGGAGGGCGGCGAGGATCCCGACCGCTACCGGCCCGAGGCCAACGGCGATTCGCGCCGCAGCGCGATCAAGCAGATCGCCTCCGGCCGCTTCGGGGTGACCAGCGAGTACCTGGTCAACGCGGAGGATCTGCAGATCAAGATGGCCCAGGGGGCCAAGCCGGGCGAGGGCGGTCAGCTCCCCGGGCACAAGGTCTACCCGTGGATCGCCAAGGTGCGGCACTCGATCCCGGGCGTCGGGCTCATCTCCCCGCCCCCGCACCACGACATCTACTCGATCGAGGATCTGGCCCAGCTCATCCACGATCTGAAGAACAGCAACCCGAAGGCGCGCATCAGCGTCAAGCTCGTCTCCGAGGTCGGGGTGGGCACCGTGGCGGCCGGGGTGGCCAAGGCTCACTCCGACGTGGTGCTGATCTCGGGCCACGACGGGGGCACCGGGGCGGCCCCGCTCACGTCGATCAAGCACGGCGGAACCCCGTGGGAGCTCGGGCTCGCCGAGACGCAGCAGGTCCTCGTGATGAACAAGCTGCGGGACCGGATCATCGTCCAGGTCGACGGCCAGATGAAGACCGGCCGCGACGTGGTGATCGGCGCGCTCATGGGGGCCGAGGAGTTCGGGTTCTCCACCGGGCCCCTCGTGGTCATGGGCTGCATCATGATGCGGGTGTGCCACCTCAACACCTGTCCGGTCGGCATCGCGACCCAGGACCCCCACCTGCGGGCCAAGTTCGCGGGGCGGCCCGAGTTCGTCGAGAACTTCTTCCGCTACATCGCGGAGGAGGTGCGCGAGCACATGGCGCGGCTCGGCTTCCGGACCATGGACGAGATGATCGGTCGCGTGGATCGCATCGACGTGGCCGCCGCGGTCGACCACTGGAAGGCGCGCGGCCTCGACTTCTCCGCGATCCTGCACCGGCCCGTGGTCGGCCCCGAGGTCGCGGTGCGGAAGGTGGTCGAGCAGGACCACGGCCTCGACCGCTCGCTCGACATGACCACGCTGCTCCCGCTGTGCGCGCCCGCGCTGGAGCGGCAGGAGCCGGTCGACATCCGGCTGCCGATCAAGAACGTCAACCGCACGGTGGGCACGATCCTGGGCGCGGAGATCACCACGCGCCACGGCGCGGAAGGGCTGCGCGACGATACCATCCGCGTCCACTTCACGGGCTCGGCCGGGCAGAGCTTCGGAGCTTTCCTGCCCCGCGGCGTGACGCTCACCCTCGAGGGGGACGCCAACGACTACATCGGCAAGGGCCTGTCGGGGGGCAAGCTCATCGTCTTCCCGCCCCGGGAGGCCACCTTCGTGGCCGAGGAGAACATCCTGGTCGGCAACGTCGTGCTCTACGGGGCGACCGGCGGCGAGGCCTACTTCCGCGGCGTCGCGGGCGAGCGGTTCGCGGTCCGCAACAGCGGCGCGCTCACGGTGGTGGAAGGCGTGGGCGACCACGGCTGCGAGTACATGACGGGCGGCCGCGTGGTGGTCATCGGGAAGACCGGCCGGAACTTCGCGGCCGGCATGTCCGGCGGCCTCGCCTTCGTGCTCGACGAGGCGGGTGACTTCAAGGCGCGCTGCAACCTGGGCATGGTGGATCTGGAAGCGGTGGTGGACACCGCGGATGTCGAGCTGGTCAAGGATCTCCTGGCCCGGCACATCCGCTTCACCCACAGCCCGGTGGCGGCCCGGCTGCTCGTGGACTGGGAGCGGAGCCGTTCCCGGTTCGTCAAGGTGATCCCGCGGGACTACAAGCGGGTCATGGAGGCGATCAAGAAGGCGCAGGAAACCGGGATGTCGGCCGACGAGGCCGTCATGGCCAGCGCGCACAATTAGAGGTTCCGGACGTGGGCAAGGTCACCGGATTCATCGAGTGGAAGCGCGACAAGCAGCCGTACCGGCCCGTCGAGGAGCGGACGCGCGACTGGCGCCAGGTCATGCTCCCGTGGCCGGGCGAAACCCTCCGGCAGCAGGGCGCGCGCTGCATGGACTGCGGCATTCCCTTCTGTCACCAGGGCTGCCCGCTCGGCAATCTCATCCCGGACTGGAACGACCTCGTCTACCGGGACAAGTGGCGCGAGGCGATCGACCGCCTGCACGCCACCAACAACTTCCCCGAGTTCACCGGCACGCTCTGCCCGGCGCCCTGCGAGGGCTCCTGCGTGCTCGGCATCAACGACGACCCGGTGACGATCAAGGCGGTCGAGCTCGCGATCATCGACCGCGCGTTCGAGGAGGGCTGGATCGCCCCCGAGCCGCCCGCCGCGCCGACCGGCAAGACCGTCGCGGTGATCGGCTCCGGTCCCGCCGGGCTCGCGGCCGCTCAGCAGCTCGCGCGCGCCGGCCACCAGGTCACGGTCTTCGAGCGCGCGGACCGGATCGGCGGGCTGCTCCGGTACGGCATCCCCGAGTTCAAGATGGAGAAGCGGGTGCTGGACCGGCGGCTCGCCCAGATGGAGGCGGAAGGCGTGCGCTTCGTGGTGGGCGCGCACGTGGGCGTGGATCGGCCGGCGGAGGCGCTGCGACGCGAGTTCGACGCCCTCGTGCTCTGCGGGGGCGCCTGCGCCCCCCGGGACCTGCCGATTCCGGGGCGGGAGCTGGACGGCGTGCACTTCGCCATGGACTACCTCACGCCGCAGAACCGGCGCTGCGAGGGCGACACGGTGCCCGACGGCGCCTTCATCAGCGCCGAGGGCCGGCGGGTGGTGATCATCGGAGGCGGCGACACCGGGGCCGACTGCCTGGGCACCGCGCATCGTCAGGGCGCCCTGGAGGTCCACCAGCTCGAGATCCTCCCGCGCCCGCCGGAGAGCCGCGCCGCCGACAACCCGTGGCCGCAGTGGCCGAACATCTACCGGGTCTCCTCCGCCCACGCGGAGGGCGGCGCGCGCATCTACTCGGTGTCCACCACCCGCTTCGTCGGCGACGAGCGCGGCCGCGTGAAGGCCCTCGAGGTGGCGCGCGTGGAGCCGGCGCGCGAGGGCGGACGCCTCGTGTTCCGGGAGGTGCCGGATTCGGCGTTCGTCCTGCCCTGCGAGCTCGTGCTGCTCGCCATGGGCTTCGTGGGCCCCGAGCGGCCCGGGCTGCTCGAGCAGCTCGGCGTCGCCCTCACCGACCGGGGGAACGTCAAGCGCGACGAGCACTGGATGACCAGCGTGCCGGGCGTGTTCACCGCGGGGGACATGCAGCGGGGTCAGTCGCTGATCGTGTGGGCCATCGCGGAGGGCCGCAGCGCCGCCCGCGGCGTGGACCGCTACCTGATGGGGCGCTCGGACCTGCCCGCGCCCCTGCCCTGAGACCCCGCGCGACCGGGAAGCCTTCCGAACTTGCCGTCGCCAGAATTCTCGCTTGTCACTTCCAGCGCTCGAAGTCCCAGAGGGCCTCGGTCCGCGCGATCGTCGCCCCGAGCTGCTGCAGCTCGGCCTGCAGGCGCTCGGCGGTCAGACCCTGATTCGGCACCGGCTTGTTGAGGAAGAACCAGCGGCGTCCCTCGTTGTAGGAGAAATGCGTGGGACCGATGGCGTCGTTCTCGTTCAGCATGTTGAGCACCGCGTTGCCGCTGATGGTCCGGCCGGGCGGCACCTTCTTGAGCCAGGCCACCAGCCACACCAGCGTGCCGTCCTTGGACAGGGTGACCCGGGTGGTGACCGCGAGGCCGCCCGGCGGGCGAAGGACGATCTCGTACTCGGGCCCCGTCTCGTTGCGCGCCTCGCGCGGGTGGTAACCGAGCGTCACGAGCAGGGCCTGCACGCCCGCGTGGTCCACGCGCGCGGCGGCGCGCTCGGGCTGGGCGTGGGCGGCGGCCGCGAGGAGGATCCCGGCCGCGGCGGCCAGCGCCGTCCGTATCAACCGCATCCGGAAGGAGACGATCACCGATGAGCCTCACCCGATCCGATCGCGAGCACCTGATCCAGCAGTACGTCGACGGCCCCGCGCGCCTCGAGAGCGCCCTGGGCCGCGTCCCCGCAGAAGCGCGGAAGTGGCGCCCGGCGCCCGGCGAGTGGTCCGCCCACGAGGTGGTCTGCCACTGCGCGGACTCGGAGACCAACGGGGCCGCCCGCATCCGCTACGTGGTCTGCGAGCCCGAGCCGGTGGTCCTGGGCTACGACGAGAACGTCTGGGCGGTCGCGCTCGACTATCACGGGCACCCGGTCGACCTTGCGCTGGCCACCGTGCGGGCGGTGCGCGCCAACACCGTGGTGATGCTGCGTCGCCTGCCCGAGGAGGCCTGGGCGAAGGAAGGCCGTCACACCGGGTCGGGCCGCTACACCGCGCTGGACTGGCTGACGATCTATGCGGAGCATCTCGAGATCCACGCCAGGCAGATCGAGGCCAACCTGGCCGCGTGGGAGGCCGCCGGGCGCCCTAGGTGAGGGGCCGGACGATCGCGTCCCAATGGGAGAAATCCTCCTTGAGGAGGATGACGCGGTTGCCGCCGCCTTCGAGGTAGTCGAGGTTGCCGCTCCAGATGTAGAAGCTGAAGCGCGTGCGGGCGCCCTCGAGCGTGACCTTGCCCCAGCGGGTCACGCCGTCCCACGACGCGATGAGGGTGCCGTCGGGGTTGATCGTGAGGTAGAAGAGCTGGTACGGACCCCGGCTGAACGTGATCTGCCCTTGCCAGCGGCCCACGAGCAGGTTGATGTCGGTGACCTGGCGCGCGGGCGGCAGCGGCGCGCAGCCCGCCGGGACGACCGCGACGGCGACCAGCAGGATCGCGCCCAGAACCCGGCCCGCGCGTCGGGCGGCGGCTCGTCGGCTCACCGCAGCGGGCTCTGCCAGAGCGTGTGACCCACGAAGAAGGGGCCCAGGCTCTGGAGGTACTGGGAGGTCTGCGCGGTCCGGCGCATGGCCTGCACCAGGTGGGACAGCGGGTGCAGCTCGCGCCCGACGAGTCCGATCACGAAATCGTTGTCGTGCGCGTCGAGGCCGTGGCAGGCGAGCCGCACGTCGTGGGCCAGGTCCGCGTCGCCGTAGGCCCGGCCCATGGTGCCGTGCTCGCGGAGGATCGCCCCCTGTTCCTGCGAGGTCAGCCGCGCGAACGCCCCGTCCCGTCGGAGCGGATACCAGATGCCCCAGGGCCAGGCCGGATTCAGCACGGTCCGGCGCGGGCGGGCGAGGAGCCAGTCCTCGAGGTCCGGCTCGAATCCCGAGGCATAGGTGCGCCCGAGCATGGTGAGCTCGGGCCGGTGCCGGAGCGAGACGAACGGCTCCGCGGCGAGCAGCCCGCGGAGCGTGCCCGCGAAGAAGGCCGGATCCTCGTGGAAGGCCAGCAGCGCCACGCCGGCGGGATCGTTGACGTCGTGGTAGAGCACGCCCTCGATCCGGCTCCGCTCCATCGCCTCCACCAGCGGCTTGCCGTCGGGGCAGCCCGTCCAGACCTGGAGCTGGACGAACAGCCGGCGCTCGGAGATCTGCTGGTTGGCGCCCTTCTCCCGCACGTCCACGCCGGGCTGGTCCACGGCCCTACCCGCCGCGCGTGTGCATCTCGAGGTGCGGATCGCGCTTGAGCTCGCCGATCTGCATCAGCGGGCTCCGGTCGGGAGTCGCCAGCCGCTCCTCCGCCCCGCGATCGCGACGCGCCTGCCAGGTGGACCGGATGAGGGCCAGCAGGTCCTCGCGCGAGGCGCCCTTCCCGCAGCGGCCCGCGCAGGTCGGTGCCGCGCGCGGCGTAGAGGCAGAGATACCACACGCCGTCGGCGGTGAGCCGGCTCCGGTCGCAGCTGCGGCAGAAGGGCGCGGTGGTGGACGAGATGATCCCGAACACGCGGCCGTCGGGGAGGCGGAAGCGGTCGGCGGGCGCCGAGCTCTCCTCCACGATCGGCTCGATCGGCCCGTAGCGCTCGGCGAGCCGGGTCAGGATCTCCTGGCGCGACACCACGCGGTCCATGCTCCAGTGGGTCGCGCCACCCACGTCCATGTACTCGATGAAGCGCACCTCCGCGGAGACGGTCGCCGCGTACTCGATCAGGTCGGCCAGCTCGTCGTCGTTGACCCCACGCATCACGACCGTGTCGAGCTTGAGCCCGGGCCAGCCCGTCTTCCCCACCGCCGCGATGCCCTCCAGCACCCGAGCGTGCGTATCGCGTCGGGTCAACGTCTTGAAGCGATCCTCGCGCAGCGTGTCGAGGCTGACCGTGACCCGGTGGAGGCCCGCCGCGCGCAGCGCGGGCGCCTGCTCGGCCAGCAACACCCCGTTCGTGGTCATGGCCAGGTCCTGGATGCGCGGGTTGGCCGCGAGGAGCCGCACGAGCCGGTCGAGGTCGCGCCGGAGCAGCGGCTCACCGCCGGTGAGACGCACCTTGTCCACCCCCAGGTCGGCGAAGACGTCCACGAGCCGGTCCATCTCCTCGAAGGTCAGCACGTCATTGCGGGGCAGCCAGACGTACTCCTCCTCGGGCATGCAGTACTGACAGCGCAGGTTGCAGCGGTCGGTGACCGAGAGCCGCAGGTTGCGTAGCGGGCGCTCGAGCGTGTCCCGGATCACGGCATCTCCACGTACACGTCGCCGTCAACCACCGAGGCCGGGAAGCAGCCGATCTTGACCGCGGGGTTGTTGGCGTTGGCTCCGGTCGTCACGTCCCAGCGCCAGCCGTGCCACGGGCAGATCGCGAGCCGGCCATCCAGATCGCCCTCGCCCATCGGGCCGCCCCGATGGGGACAGGTGTTGTCGATCGCGTGATAGGCGCCGTCGACGTTCCAGAGCGCGAGGCTCTTCGCCCCCGCCTGGACCACGAGGCCCTGGCCGGGCGGCACCTCGGTGGCCTTGGCGACCTTGAAGGAGGCCATCGCGCTACCGCACCGCCGCCGCGGGGACCGCGGGCTCGAGCGCCCGCTCCCACTCGCGGAGGAGCCCGGCCTTCTTCACCCCGACGTCGAAGTGGTCCCACGGCATGATCTCGGCCGCCTCCCGGTGCCGCCGGGTGAAGGACGCCGGGTCGCCGGCCCAGTCGCGGAGGGCGTGGCGCCAGTCACCGTCGAGCTGCGCGGCCAGCTCCACGAAGTCGGCCACCCGTCGGTCGCCGCGCGCGAGCAGGGCCTGGAGCGCGGCCTCGCGCGGATTCTCGTGCACCACCCGGATCGTGTCGAGCCGACGGGCCGCCCGCTTGATGATGTCGAGCTTCTCCTCGAGCGCCCGCGGATCGTCGAACGGCGCCCACTGGAACGGCGTCCACGGCTTGGGGACGAAGGAGGACACCGACAGCGTCAGCTTGCCGAAGGAGTGGCCGTCGGGCCCCAGCGCACGGAGGCGCTCGATCAGCCGCGCGGCCAGATCGGGGATCGCCTCGATGTCCTCGCGGGTCTCGGTGGGCAGCCCGATCATGAAGTAGCACTTGAGGTTCGGGATGCCGTAGCGGCGCAGCAGGTGGCAGGCCTCGTAGAGCTGCTCGTCGGTGATGGCCTTGCGCACGACGCGGCGCAGCCGCTCGGTGCCCGCTTCCGGTGCCATGGTCAGGGTCCGGTGCCCCCCGCGCTGGAGCGACGCCACCAGGTCCTCCGTGAGGCTGTCGGCCCGGAGCGAGGAGATGGACACCTCGACCCCGGCCTCCTCGAGCATGCGCATGAGGTCGCCGATCCACGGGTAGTCGGACACGCAGGCCCCCACGAGCCCGACCCGCTTGGACTCCTTGGCGATCTTCGCCACCGATTCGCGCAGGGATTCGAGGCTCCGGTGACGGACCGGCCGGTAGACCTGGCCTTCCAGACAGAACCGGCAGCCGCGGCCACACCCCTTGCCGACCTCCAGGAGCTCCATGTGCCCGTACTCGGCCTTGGGCGTCTTGAGCGAGGAGCGCGTCTCGAAGCGGTTGACGTCCTTCAGCCGGCGCTTGACCACCAGCGCGGGCACGTCGTCCTCGAGCGGCGTCACCGCCTCGATCAGGCCATCGCGGCCGTAGTCCACCCGGTACGCGTCGGGAACGTAGATGCCGGCCAGCGGCTTCAGCCGGTCGATGAAGCGGCGGCGGCTGCCGTCGTCGCCGGGCTCGCTCTCGAGCCAGGCGGTGACGATCTCTCCCACCACTTCCTCGCCTTCCCCGACCACCACGAAGTCCATGAAGGGGGCGATGGGCTCGGGGTTGGAGAAGGCGCACACGCCCGCCCATCATCACCACCGGATCCCCGGGCTCCCCGATCCGCGGCCCGCAGCGGAAGCTCCGCCATCCGCAGCATCCGCACCGCGTTGATGTAGTCGCCCTCGTAGGTCATCGAGAAGCCGACCAGGTTGAAGTCGGTCAGCGGCCGGTGGGACTCGAGCGAGAAGGGGGCCGTCCCGGTGCGCCCGTACTCGTCGACGTCCTCGGGGTCCGGGAAGAAGACGCGCTCGCAGACCACGTTCGGGAGGGCGTTGAGGTGGCTGTAGATGGTCTGGAAGCCCAGGTTGGACATGCCGACCGCGTACGTGTTCGGGTACACCAGCGCGATGGTGACGCGGCCGCCCCAATCCTTGCGGACCACGCCCTCTTCCGAGGCGACCAGATCCTGAGCCTTCTTCTTGAGTTTCCAGGACATACGGAGGGTAAGTCTACCACGGCGGATTCGCGGAGCAGGAACGCGGTGCGTCCGGTCAACCGACGCTTCGCTTAGGGACTCGAAGGCCATTCTGAGCCCTCGCATCGTAAAGCCGGGGGCTCAGACCATGGCCCGGCGCGCTCGCGCCCAGGCCGCGGACATCCAGCGGCGCGGCGGGTGCGCTAGTTCCCGGCTATCGGGCCGACCCCCATGATCTGGATGTCGATGCTCCGCGGCCGCGGGCCATCGAGCTCGGCGAACAGGATCGACTGGAAGCGGCCCAGCGAGAGCTCGCCGCCGCTGATCCCCACCGCCACGCTCCGCCCGAGCAGCGCGGCCCGAAGGTGCGAGGTCGCGTTGCCTCGCTCGCAGTCGGAGAAGCGCGGATCGTCGTGCTTGTAGCCCGCATTGTCGGCGACCAGCCGCTCCATCATGGTCTTGAGGTCGTCGACGAGCGCGCCCTGGAACTCGTTGACGAAGAGCGCGCAGGTGGTGTGGAGGGAGTTGACCAGAATGATGCCCTCCTTGATGTCGGCGCCCAGCACGATGTCCCGGATCTGCTTGGTGATGTCCAGGACCTGGGTCCGCTTCTCGCTCAACATCGTGAAGGTCTTCCGGACTACCTTCAAGGTTTCCACCTTGATTGCCTCCGTGCTTGAGTGCGCTTCGACTTCTGGTGCCGAGGGAGGGAATCGAACCCCCACGGCCCTTACGGACCAGCGAATTTTAAGTTCGCTGCGTCTCCCAGTTCCGCCACCCCGGCCCAACCCACCGCTGGACCGCCCCCAATTATGGAGGCGGCGAGCGGATTCGAACCGCTGAATAGAGGTTTTGCAGACCTCCGCCTTAGCCACTTGGCTACGCCGCCCTTACACCTTACCGCCCCGCTATATTGGAGCGGGAAACGGGATTCGAACCCGCGACCCCAACCTTGGCAAGGTTGTGCTCTACCACTGAGCTATTCCCGCAAAACATCCTGTCACAGAACCGCGAGAAAGTGTAACAAACGCCTTGCATAGTGTCAATTTACGGGCGATCCGGGGGCTCCCCGCGCAAGTATTTCGCAGCCTCCTCGGGTGGGGTCGGGTTGATGAAGAACCCGGTTCCCCATTCGAATCCGGCCACCCGGGTCAGCTTGGGGATGATCTCGAGGTGCCAGTGGAAGTGGTCGAGGGCCGGGGCCCGCAGGGGCGCGCTGTGGAGCATGAAGTTGTACGGGGGATCGTCCAGGAACTGCGCTCATCCGCCCGAGCACCTGCCGGACCACCGCGGCCAGCCGGGCGAAGTCGCCCGGCGGCGTGTCCTCGTAGCGCGACCGGTGCACGGTGGGCAGGATCCAGGTCTCGAACGGAAACCGCGGCGCGAACGGGGAGAGCGCCATGAACCCGTCCTGGTCCAGGATGACCCGCCCGCCCTCCTGGCGCTCCTGCCGGATGATGTCGCACCAGATGCAGCGCTTCTTGATCCGCAGGTGCTGGAGCGCGCCGGCCAGCTCCTCCTCGACCATGAGCGGCACCACCGGCGTGGCGATGAGCTGCGAATGGGTGTGCTCGAGCGAGGCGCCGGCCGGATCCCCGTGGTTCTTGAAGACCATCACGTACTCGAGGCGCGGGTCCTTGGCCAGATCCACGATCCGGTCCCGGTAGGCGCGAAACACCTCGGCCAGATGCGCGGGCGGCAGGCGCTCGATGACCGCGTCGTGATCGGGCGACTCGATGACCACCTCGTGCGCGCCGACTCCGTTCATCCGGTCGTAGAGCCCCTCCGCCGCCGGCTCCAGCTCGCCCTCGATGCGGAGTGCGGGGAACTTGTTGGGCACCACGCGCAGGAGCCAGCCCGGGGTGTTGGGCTCGCCTCGGCCCGGACGGAGCGCCCAGCACCTCCTCGGGGGTGCGATGCTCCTCGCCCCCCGCAGAACACGCAGGGCCCGCCCTTGCGCTGGCGGCGGGGCCGGCGTGAAGTCGGAAGGGCGGCGGGCGCGCTCGGTGGAGATGATCACCCACCGACCCACCACCGGATCCCGGCGCAGCTCAGGCACGCGAGACTCCCTCCTCTTCCGGTCTGGGCTCGCGCGCGAGCAAGGAGGCCAGCGACTCCGCGACCGGCTTGCCGTCGAACAGCACGGCCGCGACCTCCTCGCAGATCGGCATCGTCACGCCGCGGTCCCGCGCCATCCGCAGCACCGAGGACACGGTGCGCACCCCCTCCGCCACCATCGGCGTCCCCGCCTCCACCTCGGCGAGCGACCGCCCCCGCGCGATCGCGCCACCGAGCGCGCGGTTGCGGCTCTGCGAGCCCGTGCAGGTCAGCACGAGGTCGCCGAGACCGGCCAGGCCCGCGAAGGTCGCGGGCTGGGCCCCCGCCGCGGTGCCGAGCCGTACGATCTCGGCGAGGCCGCGCGTGATCAGGGCCGCCCGCGCGTTCTCACCCAGCTCGAGCCCGTCCACCAGCCCGGTCGCGATGGCCATCACGTTCTTGACGGCCCCGCCGAGCTCGACCCCCACCACGTCGCGGTTCGTGTACAGCCGGAGCGCGGGACCCGCCAGGCGTCGCTGCAGGTCGGCCGCGATCCGCTCGTCCGACGACGCGACCACCAGCGCGGTGGGCCGGCCCTGGGCGACCTCGCGCGCGAACGACGGCCCGGAGAGCACCGCGACCGGCCGGCCGGGCAGCCGCTCGGCCAGGAGCTCCGACATGCGGAGGCCGTGCTGCGGGCTCGAGGCCCTTCGTCGCCGACACGAGCACCGCGTCGCGGGCGACGCGGTCGCCCACCGCCTCGAGCACGCCGTCGACGAAGTGCGACGGCACCGCGACCAGCACGGTGTGGCTCCCCGCCAGGGCCTCGCCCGCCTCCGCGGTCACGGTGACGCCGTCCGGCAGAGCGGCGCCCGGGAGGTAGCGTGGGTTCTCGCGCCGGGCTCGCATGGAGGCGGCCAGGGCCTGATCGCGCGCCCACAGGCGCACCGGCACGCCGACGCGCGACAGATGCATCGCGAGCGCGGTGCCCCAGCTCCCGGCGCCGAGCACGGTCACCGGCGCGCGCCGGGCGTCGCCCGCGTCGGCCGGACGGCTCACGCGACCCGGGTGTGCTCGCCGAGCCGCCGCTCGGTGCCGCTGACCAGACGCGCGACGTTCTCGCGGTGGCGCCAGACGATGATCAGCGCCGCCACCAGCGCCGCGACGACCGAGTGGCGCGGGTAGCCCGAGCACCAGTGCAGCGACCGGCAGGCTGAGGCAGGCCACCACGGAGGCCATCGACACGTAGCGGGACACCGCGGTCACCGCGATCCAGAGCAGCGCCGCCGGGGCCACCGCCCACGGGATGAGCGCGAGGAAGGCGCCGAGTCCCGTGGCCACGCCCTTGCCGCCCCGGAACCGGAGGAAGACCGGCCAGCAGTTGCCCGCGATGGCGGCCACCGTCCCGCCTGCCGCGGCCCAGACCTCGGGCCCGATGGAGCGCGGCGACACGCACCGCCACGTAGCCCTTCACGATGTCGCCGACCAGCGTGAGCACCGCGGGGCCGGTGCCGAGGGTGCGCAGCACATTGGTCGCGCCGATATTGCCGCTGCCCGCGCGCCGGATGTCGGTGCCGCCCGCGGCGCGGGCCACCAGGAAGCCGATCGGGATCGCTCCGATCAGATAGGCGGCGAGGAGCCCGAGCACGGTCAGGGCCATCGCTCGCGATCCCGGACCAGGTCCTTCGGGTTGGTGTGGAGGAAGAAGCGGTAGAAGTAGTCGGCGCCCGAGACCACGGTGAGACGCCAGCGCGATCCAGAGGGCCGAGCGCGCGACGAGGTGGAAGAGCGCCAGGTCCTGCGAGACCCCCTTCTCGAGGATCAGCAGCGTCAGGGCCACGTACTGGGAAACCGTCTTGGCCTTGCCCAGCGACGACGCCGGCACCACCACGCCCATCGACAGCGCGACCCCCCGGAGCCCGGTCACCGCCAGCTCGCGCCCGATGATCACCACCGCCATCCAGGCGGAGATCATGTCGATGTGCACGAGCGAGATCAGCGCCGCGGCCACCAGCAGCTTGTCGGCGACCGGGTCCAGCAGGGTGCCGAGCTTGGTGACCTGGTTCCACCGCCGCGCCATCCGCCCGTCGAGCCAGTCGGTGAGCGACGCGGTCACGAAGATGACCGCGGCGATGAGCACGCTGACCCGCGACGACGAGATGAGGAAGACCATGATGGGCGGCACCAGCACGATGCGGAACAGGGTCAGCGCGATCGGGAGGTTCACGCGCGCGACTCCGAGCCCACCGCCGCGGCCGACCCGGCGCGCCGAGGAACGAAGGCGCCCGCCAGGAACACCGGCACCACCAGGCTCACGTCCGCCCGGAGGCACCAGGCGAGATCGGCGTCGCGGCCCAGCCGCTTGAGCCTGCGGCCCCAGCCCGAGTCCTCCGCGAGGCGGTCGAGGCGCGCTTCGTAGTGCCGCCCCAGCCCCAGCGCGGCCTGGGCCCCCTCGGAGAGCACCGCGCCCGGCGAGGCGTCGGCCAGGCGGGCCACCAGCAGGCCCGCGCACACCGCGTCCTCCAGCGAGAACGCCCCGTTGTCACCCGCGCACAGGATGGTCACGTCGCCCCCCTGCTCGAGGGCCCAGCGCGCGGCCGCGGTCACGTTGGTGAGCGCGGCGAGCCCCGCCGCCGCCGCCCGCGCGGCGGTCAGCATCGCGGCGGTCCCGTTGGTCGTGGTCAGCACCACGGTGCGGCCGCCCACCCGGTCCGCGGTGAACTCGGCGGGCGAGTTGCCGAGGTCGAAGCCCACGAGGGCCTCTCCCCCCCGCTCGCCGGCCAGCACGGTGTCGGCTCCGTCACGCGCGGCCAGCGCCTCGGCGGCCGCCGCGTCGGGCACCGGCACCAGACGCCGGCAGCCCGCGTCGCACGCGGCCACCGACGCGGTGGTGGCCCGCAGCACGTCCACCGCGAGCGCCACGCACCCCGTGAGGGGCGCGTCGGGGAATTCCGCCGGAGTCAGCGCCACGTGGACCCGCATGGAGGCGGCCGCCTACCGCGTCCGGTCCCGGAGCGCGCGGATCCTGAGCCGGAGGGCGTTGAGATTGATGAAGCCCTCCGCGTCGCGCTGACGGTACACCTGATCGGCCTCGAAGGTGACGAAGTCGGTCCGGTAGAGCGATCGCGGCGACTTGCGCCCGGCCACCGTCACGGTGCCCTTGTAGAGCTTGAGCCGCACCGTCCCGGTCACGTCGCGCTGAACCGCGTCCACGAGCCCCTGCAGCGCCTCGCGCTCCGGGCTGAACCAGAAGCCGTAGTAGATCATCTCGGCGTAGCGCGGCACCAGCGAGTCGCGGAGATGCAGCACCTCACGGTCGAGCGTGATGGACTCGAGCGCCCGGTGCGCCGCGTGCAGGATGGTGCCGCCCGGCGTCTCGTAGACGCCGCGCGACTTCATGCCCACGAAGCGGTTCTCGACCAGATCCACCCGCCCGATGCCGTGCTCGCCGCCCAGCCGGTTGACCGCCTCGAGCAGCGCGGCGGCCGAGAGCCGCCGGCCGTCCACCGCGACCGGATTGCCCGCCTCGTACTCGATCTCCACGTAGACCGGCACGTCGGGCGCCGACTCCGGGGAGTTGGTCAGCAGGAACATCTTGGGTGGGGGCTCGTTCCACGGATCCTCGAGGATGCCCCCCTCGAAGGAGATGTGGAAGAGGTTGCGGTCGGTGGAGTAGGGGCGCTCCGCGGTCACCGGCACCGGGATGTCGTGGCGCCGGGCGAAGTCCATGAGCGCGGTGCGCGAGTCGAGGTCCCACTCCCGCCACGGCGCGATCACGGTCAGGTCGGGCCCGAGCGCCGCGTAGGTCAGCTCGAAGCGCACCTGGTCATTGCCCTTGCCGGTGGCCCCGTGGCTCACCGCGTCCGCCCCTTCCTGCCGCGCCACGTCCACCTGGGCCTTGGCGATGAGCGGCCGCGCGATCGAGGTCCCCATCAGGTACGAGCCCTCGTAGACCGCGTTGGCCCGCAGCATCGGAAACACGAAGTCGCGGACGAACTCCTCGCGGAGGTCCACGATGTGCACGGTGGAGGCGCCGGTGCGCAGGGCCTTGTCCTTGACCGGGATCAGCTCTTCGCCCTGCCCCAGGTCGGCGCAGTACGCCACGACCTCGCAGTGGTACGTCTCGATGAGCCAGCGGAGGATGACCGAGGTGTCGAGGCCTCCGGAATACGCGAGCACGACCTTCTTGGCGGATCTGGTCACGGCTGCTCCCCACCCAGCAGATTGACGATGATGGCCTTCTGCGCGTGCAGACGGTTCTCGGCCTGGTCCAGGATCAGGCTGCGGGGCCCGTCGAGCACCGCGTCGGTGATCTCCTCGCCCCGGTGCGCGGGCAGGCAGTGCATGACGAGCGCGTCGCCGGGCGCGAGGTCCAGCAGCCGGTCGTTGACCTGGTAGCGCTGGAAGGCCTCGAGGCGCTGCTCCCGGTCGCCCTCCTGGCCCATGCTGATCCAGGTGTCGGTGTAGATCACGTCGGCGTCCTCCACCGCGTCACGCGCCTCGGTGGTGACCTGGACGCGCCCGCCCATCGCGCGGCACGTCTCCAGCACGCCCGCGTCCGGCTCGTAGCCGGGCGGGCACGCCACCACCGAGCTGGTGCCGAGCATGGAGCCCAGCAGCAGCAGCGAGTTGCACACGTTGTTGCCGTCGCCGATCCAGGCCAGCCGGAGCTTCGCGAGGTCCAGCCCGCGCTCGTAGAGCGTGAAGAAGTCGGCCATCGCCTGGCAGGGATGCTCGAGGTCGGACAGGCCGTTGATGACCGGCACCGTGGTGTGGGCCGCGAGCTGCTCGAGCGTCCGGTGCGAGAACACGCGCGCGGCCACCACGTCCACCCACCGCGAGAGGTTGCGGCCCACGTCGGGCACCGACTCGCGCTTGCCCATCCCGATCTCCTGGGCGGCCAGGTACACGGCCGCGCCGCCGAGCTGCACCATCGCCGACCTCGAAGGTGACGCGCGTGCGCAGCGAGGGCTTCTCGAAGATCAGGGCCATGGTGCGCCGGGGCAGCGGGGTCCGGGGATCGCGGGCCTTCTGCCGGGCCTTGAGATCGGCCGTGAGGGCGAACAGGCGCGGGAGATCCTCCCGGGCGATGTCGCGAATGGACAGGAAGTGGTTCACTTCACGAAGCCGCTCAGGACCTGATCGATGATCTCGACCGCACGCCGCACGGTGGCCTCGTCGGTGATCAAGGGCGGCGCCAGCCGCAACGTATTGTCGCCCGCGCTCAGCACGAGCAGACCGCGCTCGCGGCAGGCCCCGATGACCTCGCCCACCGGGGGCACCAGGTCCATGCCCACGAGGAGCCCGCGCCCGCGCACCGCGCTCGCCGCCTTCGGGTGCCGGCCGCGCACCGCCTCGAGCTGCTCGCGCAGCACCCGGCCGGTGGCGGCCGCGCGCTCGGGCAGCCGCTCCTCCATCAGCGTCGTGAACACGGTCAGGCCCACCGCGGTCACGAACGGGTTGCCGCCGAAGGTGGAGCCGTGGGTGCCGGGGGTGAACGCCGCCGCCACGCTCTCGGTGGCCAGGGTCGCGCCGATCGGCACCCCGTTGGCGAGCGCCTTGGCCAGGGTCATGATGTCGGGCTCGATGCCGGAGTGCTCGTAGCCCCAGAGCCGGCCGGTGCGTCCCATGCCGGTCTGGATCTCGTCCAGCACGAGCAGGATGCCCGCCTCGTCGCACAGCTTGCGGAGCCCGGGCAGGTAGCCGTCGTCCGGGATGTTGATGCCGCCTTCGCCCTGGATCGGCTCGACCATGACCGCGGCGGTGTGGCTGTCGATGGCCCGCTCCACCGCGCGCAGATCGTTGAACGGGACGTACTTGAAGCCACCGGGCAGCGGCTCGAAGCCGTGGTGGTACTTCTCCTGCGCGGTGGCGGTGACGGTGGCCAGGGTCCGGCCGTGGAAGCCGCCCCGCATCGTGATGATGTCGCCGCGATCGCTGGCCCCGTGCTCCTTGGCCCACTTCCGCGCGAGCTTGATCGCGGACTCGTTGGCCTCCGCGCCCGAGTTGGAGAAGAAGACCCGGTCGGCGAACGAGTGGTCGCAGAGCAGCTTGGCGAGCTGGGTCTGCTGCGGGATGTAGAAGCAGGTTCGACACGTGGAGCAGCGTGGCCGCCTGCTCCCGCATCGTCCCGACCACCTTGGGATGGGAGTGCCCGAGCGCGGTCACCGCGATGCCGCCGGTGAAGTCGAGATACTCCTTGCCGTCGCTGTCCCACACCCGGGCGCCCTCGCCGCGCACCAGCACCACCGGGGCGCGCTTGGCGGTGGTCATCAGGTGCTTGTCCGCCCAATCGATCAGGGTCTTCGTGTCGGTCATGTTCTCGGGCCTCTCGTTTCCCTTCGTGTCCTTACCCTGGCACCCTTTTTTGAAATGCGTTCGCCTCGCCTGCGGCTCGGCTCACAGAACAATCTCAGTGCCGATACCCTCTTTGGTCAGCACTTCGAGCAGGATCGCGTGGGGGACGCGGCCGTCGATGATGTGCGCCTTCTGCGCGCCCCCGCTCAGGGCCCGCAGGGAGGACTCCACCTTGGGCAGCATGCCCCCGTCGATCACGCCCGCCTTGATCAGCCGCTCCGCGTCGCGCTTGGTGAGCGTCGAGACCAGATGACCGTCTTCGCCGTTGATGCCGGTGACGTCGGTGAGGTGGATCAGCTTCTCCGCGAACAGCGCGGCGGCCACGTCGCCCGCCACCAGGTCCGCGTTGATGTTGTAGGTCTCGCCCGCCGCCCCCACCCCGACCGGGGCGATCACCGGGATGAAGCCGTTCTCCTCGAGCAGCCGGATCGGCTCGGGATTGACCGCCTCCACTTCGCCGACCAGCCCGATGTCGGCCGACGTGCCGTCCGGCATCTTGTGCAGGCGCTTGCGGGCCCGCAGCAGACTCGCGTCCTTCCCGGAGAGCCCCACCGCCCGGCCCCCGTGCAGGTTGATGAGGCCCACGATCTCCTTGTTGATCTTGCCGACCAGCACCATCTCGACGATCTCGACCGTCTCCTCGTCGGTGACGCGCATGCCGCCCACGAACTTCGGCTCCTTGCCGAGCCGCTTCATGAGCGCGCCGATCTGCGGTCCCCCGCCGTGGACGATCACCGGCCGGATGCCGACCAGCCGGAGGAGGAGCACGTCCTTGGCGAACTGCTCCTTGAGGTCCGCCTGTTCCATCGCGGCGCCCCCGTACTTGATCACGAGGGTCTTGCCCTGGAAGGCGCGGATGTAGGGCAGCGCCTCGATGAGCAGCTCGGCGCGCTGCACCAGCTCCGGGATCGGCGTCATGCGCTCGTCCACCCTATAAGATGTAGCGGGAGAGATCCTCGTCCTTCACCACGTCGGCCAGCTGCGCGTGCACGTACTCCGCGTCGATCACGAGCTCCTGCCCGACCAGGTTCGGGGCGTCGAAGGAGATCTCCTCCAGCAGCCGCTCCATCACCGTGTACAGGCGGCGGGCCCCGATGTTCTCGGCCCGCTGGTTCACCGTGAACGCGATCTCGGCGATGGCCTCCACCGCGTCGGCGGTGAAGTGCAGCGCCACCCCTTCCGTCCTCAGCAGCTCAACATATTGCCGTATCAGGGCGTTCTGAGGTTCGCTCAGAATGCGGATAAAATCCGGCCGCGTCAAGGGCTCCAGCTCGACCCGGATCGGAAAGCGCCCCTGCAGCTCCGGGATCAGGTCCGCCGGCTTGGCCACGTGGAAGGCCCCCGCCGCGATGAACAGGATGTGATCCGTCCGGACCATGCCGTACTTCGTGGTCACCGTCGAGCCCTCCACGATCGGCAGGAGGTCGCGCTGCACCCCCTCCCGCGATACGTCGGGCCCCCGGCCGCCTTCCCGGCCCGCGATCTTGTCCAGCTCGTCCAGGAAGATGATGCCCGAGTTCTCCACCCGGCGGACCGCCTGGCCCACCGCCTCGTCCACGTCCACCAGCTTCTGGGCCTCTTCCTGGGCCAGCAGCCGCCGCGCCTCCCCCACCTTGACGCGCCGCCGCCGCGTCCGTCCCGGCATGAGGTGCGAGAGCATGTCCTTCAGGTTGATCCCGATCTCCTCCATGCCCTGGCCGGGCAGGACCTCCAGCATCGGCCCGGCCTGCTGCACGTCCATCTCGATCGAGCGGTCGTCGAGCTTGCCCGAGCGCACCTGGGCTCGCAGCTTGTCCCGGGTGGCGTCGCGGGAGGCGTCGGGCGACACCTCCTCGAGGGTGCCGCTCACGAAGGCCTCGCCGGGCCGGCGGGGCAGCAGCAGGTCGAGGAGCCGCTCCTCGGCCAGCGTCTCGGCCCGCTCGCGCACCGCCGCCGCCATCTCCGCCTTGACCATGCTCACGCCGAGCTCGGTCAGGTCGCGGATCATGGACTCCACGTCGCGGCCCACGTAGCCGACCTCGGTGTACTTGGACGCCTCCACCTTGAGGAACGGAGCCTGGGCGAGCTTGGCGAGGCGGCGGGCGATCTCGGTCTTCCCGACCCCGGTGGGTCCGATCATGATGATGTTCTTGGGCGCCACCTCGTCCCGCAGCTCCGCGGGCAGGTTCTGCCGCCGCCACCGGTTGCGCAGCGCGATGGCCACCGCGCGCTTGGCCTTACCCTGCCCCACGATGAAGCGGTCCAGCTCGGCGGTGATCTGGGCCGGCGTGAGCCCGGTCATCTCGAGCGGTTGGCCGAGCTGTCGGGCCGGCTGGTCGGTCATAGGCTCAGCACCGTGATCTGGTCGTTCGTGTAGACGCAGATACCGGCCGCGATGCGGAGGGACTCCTCCGCGATCTGCGGTGCCTCGAGCGTGGAGTGAGTCCGCAGCGCCCGGGCCGCGGCGAGGGCATAGGGCCCGCCCGATCCGATCCCGACCAGGCCGTCGTCGGGCTCGATCACATCGCCGGTGCCCGACACGATGAAGCTCGCCTCCGCGTCGGCCACCGCCAGCAGGGCCTCGAGCCGCCGGAGCACGCGGTCCATGCGCCACTCCTTTGCCAGCTCCACCGCGGCGCGCGGAAGATTGCCCCGATGCTCCTCCAGCTTGGCCTCGAAGCGCGCGAAGAGCGTGAACGCGTCGGCGGCCGCGCCCGCGAAGCCGGCGAGCACGCGGTCGTGGTGCATCTTGCGCACCTTGCGCGCGCCCGCCTTCATGATGGTCTGGCCGAACGTGACCTGTCCATCGCCCGCCACCGCCACCTGTCCCCGGTGTCGGACGCAGACCACGGTGGTGGCGTGGATCGAGGGGGCGGTCGGCGAGGGCATCGGGAGTCCGGCCTCAGGTCGCCCGCGGATGCGCGGCGTCGTACACGCGCATCAGGTGCTCCGGGCTCACGTGGGTGTAGCGCTGGGTCGTGGAGAGGCGGCTGTGGCCCAGCAGCTCCTGGATGAGGCGGAGGTCCGCGCCCGCTCCCAGCATGTGGGTCGCGAAGCTGTGGCGCAGGGTGTGCGGCGTCACGCGCTGGGCGATCCCGGCCCGGCGCGCGCGGGCGCGCACGATGCGCAGGGCGCTCCGGGTGCTGAGCCGCCCCCCGCGCGGATTGAGGAAGAGCGGCCCGCGCCGCCGCCCGCGGAGGGCCAGGTAGGCCGCGAGGGCTTCCAGCGCGGACTCGCCGACCGGCACCACGCGCTCCTTGCTGCCCTTGCCGAGGACGCGCACGGTGTGTCGACCCTCGTCCAGATCGTCGACGTCGAGCCCGCAGCCCTCGGCCACCCGCAGCCCGCTCGCGTAGAGCAGCTCGAGCAGGGCGCGATCCCGGGCGCCGGCCACGGACGACTCCGGCTCGGGGCGGAGGAGCACCGCGGTCTCGTCCACCGGCAGGAACGACGGCAGGCGCCGGCCCAGGCGCGGACCGCGCACCTGACGGGCGGGATTCACCTCCATGGCGCCACGGCGACCGAGGAAGCGGAAGCAGCTCCGCACCACGGCGAGCTTGCGCGCGATGGTGGCCTTGGCCAGCTTCCGCTTGTGGAGCCACGCGAGGTACGCGCGAACCACGCGGGTGTCCGCCGCCTCCCAGCCCGCGATCTTCTCGGCGGCGAGGAAGCGCGAGAACTCGGTCAGGTCGGCGGTGTAGCTCCGGAGGGTGTGAGGAGACGCGCCGCGCTCGACCGCCTGATACTCGAGGAAGGATCCGACCGCCGCGTCCATCGTGGATGAACCGGGAGGCGCCTCAGGCGACCGTCGGAACCAGTTCCTGCCGGTAGCCGCACTCCTCACGGAAGCACTGCCGCGTGACCTTGCCGCCGCGGGCGTAGCGCTCGGTCAGGAACGGCGCCGCGCACTTCGGGCACGGCTCCGCCACCGGACGCGTCCACAGCGCGAACTTGCACGTGGGATAGTTCGTGCACGCGTAGAAGGTCTTGCCCTTGCGGGTGCGCTTCTCCAGGAGCTGGCCGCCGCAATCCGGCAGCGGGCACGTGATCCCGAGCGTCACCGGCTTGGTCGTCTTGCACTCCGGGTACCCCGAGCACGCGATGAACTTCCCGAAGCGGCCGTGCTTGACGACCATCGGCTTGCTGCACGTCGGGCAGATCTCGTCGGTGGGCTCGTCGGCGGGCCGCTCGCGCCCGCCGCTCATGTCCTTGGTGAACTTGCAATCCGGGTAGGCGGAGCAGGCCAGGAACTTGCCGAAGCGCCCCCACTTCTCGAGCAGCGGCTTGCCGCACTCGGGGCACTCCTGCCCGGCGTCCACCCCGACCTTGACGTTGTCCATCTTCTTGCCCGCCGCCTTCAGGTCGCGCGAGAACTGCTTGTAGAAGGTCTCGACCGTCTTCACCCAGTCCGCGTCGCCTTCCTCGATCTTGTCGAGCGATTCCTCGAGCCCGGCGGTGAACTCGACGTCCATGATCTCGGGGAAGTGCGGCACCAGCATGTCGGTGACCTGCATGCCGAGGTCGGTCGGGAAGAGGGTGCCGCGCTCGCGCCGCGCGTACCCGCGCTCCTGGATGGTGCCGAGGATCTGCGCGTAGGTGGACGGCCGCCCGATCCCCCGGTCCTCCAGCAGCTTGACCAGCGACGCCTCGGTGAAGCGCGGCGGGGGCTGGGTGAAGTGCTGCTTGGGATCGAGCGCGAGGAGCTCGAGCGTCTCGCCGACGGTCAGCGGGGGCATCACCGCCTCCGCCTCGTCCTCCGGCGTCTCGTCGGTGGCCTCGCGGGACTCGACGTACACCGCGGTGAAGCCGGGGAACTTCAGGGTCGAGCCCTGGGCCCGGAAGAGGGCGTCCCCGGCGGTGATGTCGGCGGCCACCGTGTCGTAGACCGCGGGCAGCATCTGGCTCGCGAGGAACCGCTCCCAGATCAGGCGGTAGAGCGCGAGCTGGTCCTTGGACAGGAAGCGCGCCACCACCTTGGGCTCACGCGCCACCGAGCTCGGGCGCACCGCCTCGTGGGCTTCCTGCGCGCTCTTCTTGGCCTTGTAGGTGGGCGGCGCGTCCGGGAGGTACTCCCGCCCCAGACGCCCGGTCACCCACTCGCGGGCCTCCTCCTGCGCCTCCGCGGCCACCCGCACCGCGTCGGTGCGCATGTAGGTGATGAGGCCGACCGCGCCCTCCTCGCCGAGCTCGACGCCCTCGTAGAGCTGCTGAGCCAGCATCATCGTCTTCTTGGCCGTGAAGTGGAGCTTGCGGCTCGCGTCCTGCTGCAGCGTGGAGGTGATGAAGGGCGGCGCGGGATTCCGGCGCCGCTCCCCCCGCGTGACCGACTTCACGGTCCAGGTGGCGCCCGCGAGCGCGGACGTCACCGCGGTGGTGGCGGCCTCGTCGGGCAGGTCGGCCTTCTCGCCGCGCACTTCCTTGAGGGTCGCGACGAAGTCGGGCGGATTCTGGCCCTTGAGCTTGGCGTGCAGCGACCAGTATTCGACCGGCACGAAGGCGGCGATCTCACGCTCGCGCTCGGTGAGCAGGCGCACTGCCACCGACTGCACGCGACCGGCCGAGAGCCCGCGGCGGATCTTCTCCCACAGGAGCGGCGAGAGCTTGTAGCCCACCAGCCGGTCCAGCACGCGCCGGGCCTGCTGGGCGTTGACCTTGTTGGTGTCGATCTTGCCCGGGTGCAGGAAGGCGGCCTTGACCGCGCGCTCGGTGATCTCGTTGAACATGATCCGGTGCGTCTTGGTCTTGCTGATGCCGAGCTCCTGGGCGAGATGCCAGCCGATGGCCTCCCCTTCCCGGTCCGGGTCGGTCGCGATGTAGAGCGCATCCACCTTCTCGGCCGCCTTCTTCAGCTCGTCGAGCACCTTCTTCTTGGCCGGCAGCACCTTGTACTCCGGCTTGAAGCCCTTCTTCTCGTTCACCCCGAGCTTGGACTTGGGGAGATCGCGGACGTGTCCCATCGAGGCCTTGACGACGTACTTCGAGTCCAGATACTTCTGGATCGTCTTGACCTTGGTGGGCGACTCCACCACCACCAGCGCTCGTTTCACCACCGCCACCCGCTGGTCTCCTATCCCCGTCCGACCCGGACGAACCGTTTGCCCTCGATCTGCCGCACCCGCCCCTCCAGCTCCAGCTCCAGCAACGCGGCCGAGACGCGCCCGGCCGCGAGGCCGCTTCGCTCGATCACGTGGTCGATATCGATCGGGTCCTCCCCCAGCAGGGCGAGCAGCTGGCTCGAGGCCGCGCCCGCGCCCGACCTCTTAGATGCGCCGTCGTCGCCTTCCGCTGCAGCGTGACCGGCGAGTGCCCGTTCCGCAAGGACACACGACTTCCAGCGCTCGGGCAGGACCGCGACGACATCCTCCCAGCCCATCGCCACGTGCGCCCCGTCCTGGATCAGCCGGTTGGCGCCCCGACTCTCCGGCGCGGTGATGCGCCCGGGCACCGCGAGCACTTCGCGGCCCAGCTCCGCGGCGAGGCGCGCGGTGATGAGCGAGCCGCTCTTCTCGGCCGCCTCGACGACGACCACCGCGAGGGACAGCCCCGCGATCACCTCGTTGCGGGTCGGGAAGTTCTGCGGGAGGGGCGGCGTCCCCGGCGCGAACTGGGAGATGAGCGCCCCGCGCTCCGCGATCTCGGCCGCGAGCCGCCGATTCTCCGGCGGGTAGATCACGTCCACGCCGGAGCCGAGCACCGCGAGGGTGCGGCCGCCCACGCGCAGCGCGCCGCGATGGGCCGCGCTGTCGATGCCGCGCGCGAGCCCGCTCACGATGGTGACCCCGCGCGCGGCGAGATCCGCCGCGAGCGTTTCCGCGACCTCGAGGCCGTAGGGCGTCGCCCGCCGCGAGCCCACGATCGCGACCGCGAGCGCGTCCGCGCCCACGAGCGCGCCGCGCACGTGGAGCGTGGCCGGCGCGCCGGGGACCTCCGCGAGCCGCGACGGAAACCGGGCGTCCGCGCGGCCGAGCGCGCGCGGCATCGATCCCGTGTCCTCGTGGATACGCTCATGCATCACCTGGGTCACTCCCTCGCCGATCACGATCTGGACGTCGATCGGTGCGGTTCAGTATACCGGAGCGTCAAATTGCGGCAAAACCGGGCGGGGGCGATCACCGCGGCGGGCGGCCGCCGCCGAGAGAGGCGAGGAGCGCGCGCGCCTGGGTCGCGGCCTCGGTCCGCGGATGCGACTTCACCACCTGTTCCCACGTCTCGCGGGCGCGCGGCAGGTCGTGCAGGGCGCGGTAGCACATGCCGAGCTTGAGAAGCGACTCCGGCACCTGCGCACTCTGCGGGTAGAGATCGGATACCTTCTGGAACTCGGTCACCGCCTGGTTGAAATCACGCTGGCGATAGTACGCCTCGCCGATCCAGTACTGCGCGTTCGAGGCCAGGGTGTGCTTCGGAAACTTGTCGATGAGATCGGTGAACTCCAGTACCGCCTGGCCGTGTTCGTCGGCGCGGAAGCTGGCCATCGCGGCCGCGTAGAGCTTCTCGGCCGTCACGTCGCGTCCGGGCGTCGACGCGGACGGCTTCGGCGCCGGCACCGGGGCCGGAGTCGGCACGCTGAGCGTCGCGACCTTCTGATTCGTCTCGTCGAGCGCGGAGCGGAGCGCGCGAACCGCGGCGTCCTGCTCCTGGATGGCTCCCTTGAGCTGCTCGCGATCGGTGGCCGCGGTCTTGGTCTCGGCGACCAGGAACGCGGCCTGCGCGTCGAGCGCCTTCACCTCGCCCGCCAGCTTGCCCACGTCCTTGCCGACCTGCTCCTGTCCCTTCCGGAGCTCCTCGACCTGCTTGACCAGCGCGGCCATCTCCGCCTCGCGTCGCGCCTTCTCGGCGCTGCCGCACCCGGCGGCCGCGAGCAGGGCGAGGCCCAGCAGGGGCACCGTGCACACGACTTGCTCACGAAGGCCGGTCACCATGGCCTTGACCGTAGCACCTGTACGATCGAAAAGCTAATTTTCACGAGACTTTGACTGACATTGGGCTTTTCGCTAGCATGGCGGGCCATGGACGAGTTGCCCTGGATGCTCGCGGTCTCCGCTCTCGCCACCGGCTCCGTCTTCGGGTACATCATCCAGCGCGGCGGCTTCTGTCTCACCCGCGCTCTCTCGAATGCCGTCCTCATGCGGGACGGCAACATCCTGCGCGCCTACCTCCTCGCCCTGCTGGTCGCGATGGTCGGCGTGCAGGCGATCGACGCGCTCGGGCTGGTGGATATTCCCCTTCGCCCCCTGCGCTGGATGTCCAACATCGTGGGCGGGCTGCTCTTCGGTGTTGGCATGATCCTCTCGGGCGGGTGCTCGGGCAGCACCTGGTACCGGGTGGGAGAAGGTGCCGTCGGCGCCGGGGTGGTGCTGGTGGGCTTCGCCATCGGCGCCACCACCGCCGGCGTCGGACTCCTGGCGCCGGTCCGCACCGCGCTGCAGAAGCCCGCGATCACGATCGGCGACGGCGCCGCTCCGACGCTGGCCAATGTCGCGGGGCTCTCTCCGTGGATCGTGATCGCCGTGCTCGCGGTCGCGGTCGGCGTCTGGCTGATGCGCGGCCGGCGTGAGCCCGAGCACGGCAAGTGGCCCTGGCCGGCGAGCGGCGCCGCGGTCGGCGTGGTGATCGCGGCGGCCTGGTGGACCTCGACCTTCGGCGACCGGCCGGTCGGCATCACCTTCGCGGCCAATACCGGCCATCTGCTCACCTATCCGATGATCGGCTATCCCAACCGCGTCACGTGGAGCATGCTGATGGCCCTCGGTGTGCCGCTCGGCGCCTTCGTCGCGGCGTGGAGCACCGCTCAGTTCGCCTTGAAGTTTCCCGCGCCCTCGAGCCTGCCGAAGATCTTCCTCGGCGGCCTGCTGATGGGCGCGGCGGCTCTCGTCGCCGAAGGCTGCAACATCAACCAAGGGCTGACGAACTCGGCAACGCTTGCGCTCGGCAGCCTCCTGACGTTCGCGTCGATGTGCGCCGGGGCCTGCGCGACGCTCTGGTTCCTGTTTCTCCGCAAGTCCTAGTGAGCGCGCGCGAGGCGGGCGGGCAGCGGCGCGGGGGGCGGGGGTGGGGCTCTGACCACGACCGGCTTTGTGGTTTCGTTGCCCGAGCAGTTCCCAATCTGGGATGAGGAGGTTCCTGGCTTCCCTTGGCGGGGAACGGGTCACCCGCCCCACCCCCGCCCCCCGCGCCACTGCCCGCCCGGTCTCGCTTTCTCTTGTTGCGACTCCTGATCTTCAGAGACCGGGGCGGAGGACGATCACCTTTACTTGTTCGCCAGGTTGGATCGTGGTTTCGCCGGGGACGACGGCGAGGCCGTCGGCGGTGACCATCGAGCGGAGGACGCCCGAGCTCTGCGTGCCCGTGAGGCGGGCGCCGTAGGTTTCGCCTTCGGGCGTCAGGGTCACCCGGAGGTAGCCGCGGCGCGTGTCGCCGTTCTTGATCGGGGCCAAGGCGCGGGCCTTGATCGTGGGGCGGTGGAGGCGGGTGTGGCCGGCCATACGGAGGATCGCGGGCCGCACGAAGAGCTCGAAGGTGACCATGGCGGAGACCGGATTGCCGGGCAGCGCGAAGAGGGCGAGAGCGCTCTTGCCCTCTTGCGGGATCGTCGAGAAGGCGATCGGCTTGCCGGGGCGCATGTCCACGAGCCAGAGGTGCTGCTCCGCCCCGAGCCGCGCCAGCGCGGCCTTGACGAAGTCGTGCTCGCCCACCGAGACGCCCGCGGAGGACATCACGAGATCACACCCGAGCCCCCAGCGCAGACGCGCCTCGATGTCCTCGAGCCGGTCGCGCGCGATCCCGAGGCCGACCGGCTCGGCGCCGGCCTCGATGACCTGGGCGATGAGGGAGTAGCTGTTCGAGTTCGGGATCTGCCCGGGCCCGATCCGGCCTCCCAGGTCCACCAGCTCGTCGCCGGTGGAGAGAATGCCGACGCGGGGCCGCCGGATCACGCTCACCGGGCTCTTGCCCACCGTGGCGAGCATGCCGATGTCGGCCGCGCTCAGCACCCGCCCGCGCTCGAGCACGCGGTCTCCCCGCTTCAGATCCTCGCCGCGGGGCCGCACGAAGTCGCCGTCCCCGACCCGCCGTGGGACGACCAGGGCGCCCGCCTCCTCCGTCACGTCCTCCTGGGGAATGACCGCGTCCGCACCCTCGGGCAGCGGCGCGCCGGTGAAGATCCGGAAGGCCTCGCCCGCCCGCAGCGGCCGGTCCGCCATCGCGCCGGCGGGCACCCGACCCGCCAGGGCGAGCCGCGCGGGGGCCCCGGCCGCCGCAGTGGCCGTGTCGACGCTGCGGATGGCATAGCCGTCCATCGAGGAGGCCGGCCACGGCGGCATGTCGCGCGGGCTGTCCACGTCCTCCGCGAGCACACGGTGGAGGCCCTCGGTGAGCGGGAGCCGCTCGTCGCTCAGCACGGACACGCGCGACAGGATACGCTCGAGCGCTTCCTCGACGGAGATCACGCCCGACATCTTACCGCGGGGGCGTGACCGACCACGCGGCTACTTGGGCAGGCTGAGGACCGGCTTGTAGTGGGCGAGGAACCAGTTGCGGCTCAGCACGAAGAGCGAGAAGAAGCCGAGCGTGACCAGGATCTCGACCGGACCGAGCGGCACCGTGTTGTCGCGGAGTACCGAGGGGAACACGAGCAGCATCCGCTCGAAGAAGATGCCGATCCAGCCGAGGAACAGGACGACCTTGAACACCCGGTGCCGATCCGGGGGGCGCCCGGTGAGCCGCTTGAGGAAGTACGAGAACGGAATCAGCCAGCCGACGATGAAGATGGCCCACGCGATGGTGCCCCACGGCTGGACGAAGAAGCGACGGATCACGTAGCGGGTTTCGGCGGGCACGTGGCCGAACCAGATCACCAGGTACTGCGAAAAGAAGAAGTACATCCAGAACACGCAGAGCGCGAAGGTCAGCTTGGCGACGTCCTGGATCGCGGGCGGGGCTACTCGGCTCAGGCCGCGCTCGTTGGAGCGGATCGTGAGGTAGGTGACGAGCCCGAACCCGGTGTACATCGAGGTGACCACGTAGTAGCCGCCGAAGAGGCCGCTGTACCAGCGGGGGTCGAGCGACATCAGCAGGTCGAAGCCCCAGAGCGAGAGCACCACCACGTAGAGGAAGAGCAGCCAGCCCGCGAGCCGGTTGCGCCGGTTCACCGCCGCGGGGGCGTCCTCGCCCGGCTGATCCTCGACCAGCACCGCCTTCACGAGCCGCATCGCGACCCAGTACAGCAGCAGCACCCCGAGCCCGGTACGCAGCGCCATGAACGGCACGTTGAGCCACGCGGCCTTGATCGCGATGGGCTCGTTCACCCAGGGATAGAGCGTGGCGCGGCCCAGGAAGAGCACGAGGAAGAGCACGAAGGAGACGGGCAGGAAGCCCGCGGTGGTGAGCGCGATCCGCTTGACGCTCGGCGACCACCGGCCCTCCGTCACCTGGATCATCGCGGCGAGCGCGGGCCCGGTGATGGCGAGGCTCGACCAGAACAGCAGGTTCACGAGGTAGATGCCCCACACCCGCGGGGCCGAGCCCTGCAGGACGCCGTAGAGGAACGCCACGATCCCGAGGATGGCCAGCAGCACCAGGAGCGGGTGCGCGGTCCGGGAGGGCACCGCCGGAGAGGCGCTCATCGCGGTCATTTCTTGGCCAGGGTCCGGAGGAAGTTGACCACGTGCCACCGCTCTTCGGAGGAGAGCGCCTCCGCGTAGGACGGCATCACCGCGCCGCCCGCCGAGAGATAGCTCTGCCAGTAGCCGTCGGTGCGCACCTTGTGTAGCTCGGGGTTGGTCAGGTCGGCCGGAGGCACGAACTTGGTCGAGACCGGGCCGTCGCCCCGGCCGGACGCCCCGTGGCAGGGCGTGCAGTAGATCGTGTACAGCTCCCCACCCTTCCGCAGCGAATCCGCCGAGGCCGCGACCGGGTTGCGACGCGTCGCCGCCGCGTCCCGCTCCGCGGGCGAGTGATAGAGCTCTCCCCCGCTCCGCGGCAGGCTACCCGGGGGCATCGAGAAGTTGTACTCCCCCGGCATCACTCGCTGGGTTGCGGTCATGTTGTTCATCCACCGGAAGCCGGCCGCCCCGCCGAGCGCAGCGCCCACCGCCCCGAACATCAGGAGCGTGAGGAGGAAGACGTACTTCATCATCGCCGCACCTCCTCGGCGCCCGCGGCCGACAGTACCGACTGCACCGAGTCGACCTTGTCGGGGGCACAGGCGACCGCGACCCCGAAGCGATCCACCGTGAAGCGCGGATCGTAGGTGGGCGACGGCTTGAGCTTGGGGAGCTGGGCCAGGATCAGCACCGCGAGCGCGGTGGCGAGACCGCCGAGCAGGATCGTGAGCTCGAAGGCGATGATGATGAACGGCGGGATGGACACCGGCGCCTTGCCGCCGGTCACCAGCTCCCACTTGAGCGACGTCCAGATCGTGAGGAAGAAACCGGTCGCGGTCCCGGTCAGGGCGCCGATCACGGTGAAGAGGCGCACCTTCGACAGCGGCTCCACCTTGTCGATCTCGTGCTCGATCTCCTCGACCGGCACCGGCGTGTAGACGGTGAGGTTCGAGAAACCCTTGGCCCGCAGATCGCGGATGGCCTGCAGCGTGGTGTCCACGTGAGCGAAGACGCCCAGCACGTTGGCGGTGCCCGTCGTCATGCCGGTCGTCGCCATCTCAGTGGTGCCCCGCGTGGCTGGCGTGCTTCAGGGGGTGCGGCAGCACTTCCTTGACCTCCACGATGGAGAGCGACGGCATCACGCGGATGAACCCCAGGAAGAGCAGGAAGAACCAGGCGAAGGAGCCGATGACGATCGCGGAGTCGGTGATCGTCGGGTAGTACGTCCCCCACGTATACGGATAGAAGTCGTGGGCGAGGCCGGGCACGATGATGTTGAAGCGCTCGAGCCACATGCCGATCAGCACGAAGATCGAGACCACGTACAGGGTCACCACGTGGGTGCGGGCGCGGCGGATGAACAGCACGAGAGGCACCAGGCAATTGCAGAAGTACATGCCCCAGTAGGCCCACGCGTACTGCTGACTCGCCTTGGCGAACACGCTGGCCCGCTCGAAGTGGTCTCCCGAGTACCACGCGGTGAAGACCTCGCACACGTAGAAGTAGGTCAGCACCAGGCTGGTCACGAGGGTCAGCTTGGCCATCGCGTCCAGGTGCTTGTCGGTGATGTAGGGATACCAGTTGAACAGGTAGCGCATGGGCAGGATCAGCACCAGCACCATCGCGAAGCCGGAGAAGATGGCCCCGTCCACGAAGAACGGGGGGAACAGCGTGGAGTGCCAGCCGGGTACCAGGGCCATCGCGAAGTCGAAGGACACCACGCTGTGCACCGAGAGCACCAGCGGAGTGGCCAGGGCCGCGAGGAGCCCGTAGCCCCGACGGTAGTGGCGCCACTGGTGGTCCGAGCCCTCCCACCCGAGCGAGAGCACCGCGTAGATCTTCCGCTTGTAGCCGGTCGCGTTGTCGCGCAGGGCCGCGATGTCCGGCACCAGGCCCACGATGAAGAAGACCACGCTGATGGTCAGGTAGGTCGAGATCGCGAACACGTCCCACACCAGCGGCGACTTGAAGTTGGGCCAGAGGTAGCGCTGGTTGGGGTACGGCATGAGCCAGTACGCGAACCACATGCGGCCGGCGTGGATCAGGGGGAAGAGGCCCGCGGTCATGACCGCGAACACGGTCATCGCCTCCGCCCCGCGGTAGATGGAGGTCCGCCACTTCGCCCGGAACAGGTAGAGGACCGCGGAGATCAGGGTCCCCGCGTGACCGATACCGATCCAGAACACGAAGGTGGTGATGTACATCGCCCACATCTGGGGGGTGCGCTTGCCCGCCGCGCCGATCCCGACCCAGATCTGGTAGGCCCACGCGCCGAAGCCCGCGCAGAGGACCAGGACCACCAGGCACAGCCAGGCGAAGTACTTGTCGCTCGGCATCCCGATGGTCCGGATGACGTCACGGTTGACGTCGGCCCAGGTGGCCTGGGCGGGCGCGGGCGCGCTCTGCGCGGGAGGCGCGCTCATGCTAGTGCCCCGCCTTCCCGTGACCGCCCGCCGGCTCGGCGCGGACGACCTTCTTGAGGTAGTTCACCCCCGGGAGCGTGCCCAGCTCGTGGAGCACGGTGTAGCTCCGGGTCGAGTGCGACAGCTTGGAGACCATCGCCTCGCCGTCCTTCCGGTTCCCGAATGTGATGGCCCGGGTCGGGCACGTCTGCTGACAGGCGGTCTGCATGTCCCCATCGCGCACCTGCCGGCCCGCCTCGCGCGCCGCGCCCTTGGCGGACTCGATCCGCTGGACGCACATGGTGCACTTCTCCATCACGCCGAGCTGCCGCACCGTGACGTCCGGGTTCAGCTGCACGTCGAGCGGCGCGGTCCACGTGTAGTTGAACCAGTTGAACTTCCGCACGTGGTAGGGGCAGTTGTTGCCGCAGTAGCGCGTGCCCACGCAGCGGTTGTAGACCTGTCCGTTGAGGCCCTCGCGCGTGTGATAGGCGGCGTAGACCGGGCACACCGGCTCGCACGGCGCGATCTCGCAGTGCTGGCAGAACATGGGCAGGAACATGTTGACCGGCTTGGCGGACGTGCCTTCCTGCCAGCGCTCCACCCGCAGCCAGTGCTGGATGCGCCCGTAGGCCACCTGGGCCTTCCCGACCGTCGGCACGTTGTTCTCGCTCTGGCAGGCGACCACGCAGGCCTGGCAGCCCGTGCAGCGGTCCACGTCCACCGTCATGCCCCAGCGGTACTCCGGATACTTCACCGGCGGGTACATGCGCGGATGATCGGCGTGCTCGGGCGGCTTGCCCCGCAGCTCGAGCTCGCGCGCGGCGCCGAGCTGCACCCACTGGGCGATCTCGCGATCGTCCTGGTCGAACTGGGCCTGCGGGATCGCGAGCGGGCGCCGACCGCCGGTCTTGGCGAGCGAGACCTTCACCGCGAGCAGCGGCAGCCCGCCCGAGGACGGGTCCGGCGCGGCGGGCAGGAGCTCGATCGGATTGGCGCCCACGTTCAGGAAGTCGACCTGGCTCTGGGTGCCGGTCGCGGAGTTGCCCCGCTGCGCGAAGGCGCCCGTGTACTTGTGCCCCTGCCCCATCGCCACCGCCACCGCGCCGGCGTGGACGAGCTCGGTCGGGTAGGCGGGCAGCTCGATGGCACCGTGCGGGGACGTCACCTTCACCAGATCGCCCCGCGCGATCCCCATCTGCTTGGCGGTCTCGGCCGGGATCTCGAGCCACGAGTCCCACGCAACCTGGGTGATCCCGTCCGGCACCTCGTGCAGCCACGGCAGGTCGCCGCCCCGGCCGTCGTAGAAGCGGCTCGAGGGATAGATCATCAGCACGTGCGAGCCCCCGCCCTCGAGCTTCGGCGCGCCGCCCTGGATCCGTCCGGCCTCCGGGCGAAGCGAGACCGCCGGGGCCGCGCCGGTGCGCCACACGCCGCCGCGCCGCAGGGCCGCGTCCCAGAAATCCGCGAACGATCCGGTGCTGCCGTACTCCTTGGCGGTCTTCTGCCACTCGTCCCGGATGAAGTCCTGGAAGGAGGCCCACCGGAGCGGGCCCTTCCCGGCCTCGAGCCCCAGCGCCTGCCGGCCGACGCCGAGGAAGACGTCGCCGGCGGTCTTGCCGTCCACCGCCTTGCCGTCGATCTGCACGGGACCCATCGTGGGCTGCATCAGCCCGAGCACACCCTCCTCGGAGGCGTAGTCGCCCCAGGACTCGAGCGCGTGCAGCGTCGGCAGCACCAGGTGCGCCCGCGCGGTGGTCTCGTTGGGCCGGCTCGCGAGTGACACCACGAGCGGGACCTTGGCCAGGGCCTCGGCGAAACCCGACTTGGGCGGCATCGCGTAGACCGGGTTGACGTCCACCAGCACCAGCACCTCGATCTGCCCGGCGGCCATCGCCTGGGTCAGCGCCACCATGTCCGAGTACGGGCTCACCCGGCTGAAAGGCGACGCGGCGCCGAAGCGCACACGGGTGCCCAGCGCACCGATCGCCGCGTTGAGCAGGTTGACCGCGACGAGCGCCTCGGTGGACGCCGTCGAGGTCGCGGCCATGCCGCCGCCCAGCACCAGGCCGGCCTTCGCCTTGGCGAGGTCACGCGCGACGTGCTTGATGGTCTCGGCGGGGACGCCCGAGGCCGTGGCGGCCGCCTCGACGTCGGCGGCGCGGACTGCGGCGCGGAGGGTGGTCAGATCGGCCCCTGGCGCCTGCAGGCCCTCGTCCACGATCACCTTGAGCATCGCCAGCGCGAGCGCGCCCTCGGTGCCGGGCGCATTGCGCAGCCATTCGTCCGCGTTGGCCGCGGTCAGCGACATGCGCGGCTCGACGTGCACGAAGGTCCCCTGCCTTCCCTGGAAGAAGGCGTGCATCCGAGCGAAGTCGACGGTGTACCCCTCGCTGTTCAGCCACGTCTCGAGGAAGTCCGCGCCGAAGGAGACCAGGTAGGTGGCCTCGCCGATCGCGTAGTCGGGGATCGCGTCGCGGCCGAAGGCGATCCGGTTCGAGGCGCGCAGGGACTCGTAGCCGAGCGGCTCGTAGGCGATGCGCGTGCGCGCGCCGAGCAGTCGCACCCACTCGTCCATGAGGCGAGCGAGGCTGCCGGTCTCGAGGCCGCTCACCACCGCGATGCGCCCGCCCTGCTTGCCCTTCGCGAGCGCGCCCAGCTTGTCCGCGAGCTGCTTCTCCGCGTCGGCCCACGCCACCGGCTTGCCGCCGCTCAGCGGGCCGCGGAAGCGATCCGGGTGGTAGAGGGCCTGCAGACCCGCGTGGCCCAGCACGCAGAGTGCACCGGTATTGGAGGGGTGCTCCGGGTTGCCCTCGAGCTTGATGACGCGCCCGTCGCGATTCTTGGCGATGAGGCCGCAGCCCGACGGGCACTCGCGGCAGACGGTCGAGAAGTAGGCGGGGATGCCGGGGACGATGTTGTCCGGCGGAATGACGTACGGGATGAGCTGCTCGGCCGACTGTCCGCAGCCCCCGGCCGCGGCAGCGGCGCCCGTGGTCGCCACGATCTTGAAGAACGACCGACGATCCATCCCGCTCATCCACTCCTCCGCCCTACTCGGCGCAGCAGGTAGACATACTCCTTCGACGAGGCGTGCTGAGGATGAAGACCGGGGCAAAAGACGTGTTTCCGGGCTCCAGCCTTGTGAACCCTATCACGTGGAAATTCCGGGTGTCAATAACAGCTTGCTTGGCGAGGCGCAGCCGAAGGCGAGCCGAGCGAATACAAAAAAGAAGCTAAGGGTGAGAAGCCCACCACGGGGCGTCCGGCGTGGGCGGTCGACCCTTAGCTTCTCTTCTTGTATCCGCTCGGCTCGCCTTCGGCTGCGCCCCGCCCTACCGTCTCCATCGCCGCCCGGCAAGCCCGCGCGGCCGCCGCGAGGTCCTGTTCCCCGTGCGCCAGCGACACGAACGCGGTCTCGAACTGCGAGGGCGCGAGGAAGACACCCCCCTCCCGCATCGCGTGGAAGTACCGCGCGTAGCGCGCGGTATCCGCCCGCTTCGCGGAGGCGTAGTCGGTCACCGGGCCGTCCGTGAAGAACACGGTGAGCATCGACCCGATCCGGTTGATCCGCACCGGGACTCCCGCGGCGGCCGCGGCCGCCGCCACGTCGCGCTCCACGCGCGCGCCCAGCGCCTCGAGCCGCTCGTAGACGCCCGGCCCCTCGAGCGCGCGGAGCGTGGCCAGCCCCGCGGCCACCGCGAGCGGATTGCCGGAGAGCGTGCCGGCCTGGTAGACGCCGCCCAGCGGTGACACGCGCTCCATCACCGCGCGCGAGCCCCCGTACGCGCCGACCGGGAGCCCGCCGCCGATGATCTTGCCGAGGCACGTGAGATCCGGACGCACCCCGTAGAGGGCCTGGGCTCCGCCCCAGCCCACGCGGAACCCGGTGATCACCTCGTCGAAGATCAGGAGGCTTCCGTGTCGCGTGGTGAGCTCCCGCAGCCCGGCGAGGAAGCCCGGCGCGGGAGGGACCACGCCCATGTTCCCCGCCACCGGCTCGACGATCACCGCCGCGACCTGGTCCGGATGCGCCTCCAGCTGCCGACGGACCGCGTCCAGGTCGTTGAACGGGACCGTGAGGGTCAGCGCCGCGAGCGCAGGGGGCACGCCCAGGCTGTCGGGCACCCCGAACGTCGCGCCGCCCGAGCCGGCCTTGACCAGGAGACTGTCGGCGTGGCCGTGGTAGCAGCCCTCGAACTTCAGGATGAAGTCGCGCCCGGTGGCGCCCCGGGCCACGCGCAGCGCGCTCATGGCCGCCTCGGTCCCCGAGGAGACGAGCCGCATCATCTCCATGGAGGGCACCGCACGCTGGATCAGCTCGGCCATCTCCACCTCGCCCCCGGTGGGGGCGCCGTAGCTGGTGCCCGCGCCGGACCGCTTCGGTGATCGCCTCGACCACCGGAGCCGCGGCATGCCCGAGGATCAGCGGGCCCCACGAGCCCAGGAAGTCCACGTACGACCGACCGTCCACGTCCTCGAGCCGCGCGCCCTCGGCGCGGGCCACGAAGAACGGCGCGCCGCCCACGCCGCGGAAGGCCCGCACCGGGCTGTTGACGCCGCCGGGCATCAGGCGCTGCGCGGCCTTGAAGAGGGCTTCGGAGTCGGCCACGGGCTCGGGTCAGGCCTTCGGCAGTTCGGTGGCGACGAAATCGCGAGTCTGGGCGTCCCAGACGAACGCGGCCGCGTCGACGACGCGCCCCGCGAGCACCGAGAGCACCACGTAGACCGCGTCCGGATACGACGGCTCCCCGTTGATGAGGGCGTTCTGCCGGTCGGTCGGCGAGAAGTACGCGCCGGTGTCCACGTGGGAGTGATAGATGGTGGCCACCCGGTAGCCCTGCGACTCGCGCCGGCCGATGGCGAGCAGGTCCTTGGGATCGATGAAGTAGGCGGTTCGCGAATCCCGCGGGTGCCGCACGGGATCCTGCGCGTGGAGCTCGTCCTGGATATTGCGGCAGGGCATGAGCGCCCGGTCGGCCGCGGGCGCCGGGCGGGCCAGCACCACGCCGCAGCATTCGGCGGGATACTCGGCCTCGGCCTGGGCGCGCACGCGAGACAGCTCCTCCGGAGTCAGGATCATCCTTCCGCGATCACCGTCGGCCACCCGCGAGGGCCGGCCCGCCGCCCGCCAGGGCAGGAATAATCGACACCTCGTCGCCGTCCTTGAGCGTGGTCTCGAGTCCCTGCAGCGCCTCGATGGCCTCGTTGTTCACGTAGATGTTCACGTGGTGGTGCACCTCGCCCTGGTCGTTGCGGACCAGGCCCTTCAGGCCGCCGAACTGGTCTTCCAGCTCGTCGAGCATGCCCTTCACATCGGGCGCCTCGACGGCGACCCGGTCGACGTTCCTGGTCGCGCGGCGGAACGGCGTCGGGATGTAGACCTGAACACTCATGGCCGCTCTCCTAGAAGGTGACGCTCAGGTAACGCTCGCCAGTATCGCACAGCACCGTGACCACCACCTGGCCGGCGGGCAGCGTCTCCGCCACCTGACAGGCCGCGAACACGTTGGCCCCGGACGAGATGCCCACGAGCAGGCCCTCCTCGCGGGCCAGCCGGCGGGCCATGGTCGTCGCGTCCTCGTCGCGCACCTGTATGATGTCGTCGAGCACGGAACGATTCAGGATCCCCGGCACGAACGAGGCGCCGATTCCCTGAATGCCGTGAGGCCGGAAGCGCCCGCCGGAGAGAACGGGCGACCGCGCGGGCTCCACGCCGATCACGCGCACGCCGGGGAGCCGCTCCTTCAGGATCTCGCCCACCCCGGTCACGGTCCCGCCGGTGCCGACCGCCGCGACGAAGACGTCCAGGCGCTCGTCGGTGCTGTCCAGGATCTCCAGCGCGGTGGTGCGGCGATGGGCTTCGGGGTTGGCGGGATTCTCGAATTGCATCGGCATGAAGTAGCCGGGATGCTCGCGGCAGATCTCCTGGGCCGCGAACACCGCGCCGGTCATGCCCTCGATGGCCGGGGTCAGGTGGATCTCGGCGCCGTAGCGCGCGAGCAGGCGCTGCCGCTCCGCGCTCATGTCGTCGGGCATCGTGAGGATCAGGCGGTACCCCCGTACCGCGCACACCATCGCGAGCCCGATGCCGGTATTCCCGCTGGTCGGCTCCACCAGGGTCGCCCCCGCCTTGAGCAGCCCGCGCCGCTCCGCGTCCTCGACCATCGCGAGCGCGATGCGGTCCTTGACGCTCCCGCCCGGATTGAGCGATTCGACCTTGGCCAGCACGATGGCGCCGGCCGCGTTCGGGATGCGATTGAGGCGCACGAGCGGCGTGCCGCCCACCAGCTCCAGCACCGAGCCCGCCAGCTTCGGTCGCGCCGGCGCGGTCGCTCGCTTGCTTGTCATGATTCCCTCATATCCTTCATTTGATCCGCTCGACTCGCCTTCGGCTCGCCTCGCCCTGCCTCGGCTGCGCTCGCCAGGCGGCCGCAGCTAGATGTGATACATCGGGCGCGTGGCGCCCCTCCGATCGAGCGCGCGCCGGCGCAGATCGTCGAGCGTGGTGCGATCCACCACGGACGCGACCGCCTCCTCGATCTCCTGCCAGAGCTCGTCGAGGCCCGCCACGTCTTCCCCGCGGCCGCCCCGTCGCGGCGAATCGGGGGCGGCCGACGGCCCCTCCACCGCCCGGAGCAGCGCGCCCACCGTGACCTGGTCCGCGGGCCGGCTCAACCGGTAGCCACCCGCCGACCCCCGCCGCGCGTAGAGGAACCCGGAGCGCTTGAGCTGGAGCAGGACCTGCTCGAGGTAGCGCTGCGGAATGCCCTGGCGCGACGCGACGTCCTGGATGGGCTGGAGATCCTGCCCGTCGTGCAGGGCGAGGTCCACCATCGCCTTGATGGCGTACTCCCCCTTCGCCGAGATCCTCACGCGCGGCCCTGCTCGATGAGCCGGGCTGCGTCCTTGGCGAAGTAGGTGATGATGATGTCGGCTCCGGCCCGGCGGATGCCGGTCAGCGCCTCCAGCACCGCGCGGTCCTCGTCGAGCCAGCCGAGCTGGCCGGCCGCCTTGAGCATCGCGTACTCCCCCGAGACCGAGTAGGCGGCCACCGGGAGCCCGAACTCGCCCTTCACCCGCGCGATGATGTCGAGATAGGGCAGCGCCGGCTTCACCATCACGATGTCGGCGCCCTCGTCCACGTCGAGCGCGACCTCCCGCATCGCCTCCATCGCGTTCCCGGGATCCATCTGGTAGGAGCGCCGGTCGCCGAACTGCGGGGTCGAGTCGGCCGCCTCGCGGAAGGGGCCGTAGAACGCGGAGGCGTACTTGGCCGAGTAGGCCATGATCGGCGTCTCCGGGAAGCCCGACTCGTCGAGCCCTTCCCGGATCGCGGCGACCCGGCCGTCCATCATGTCGGACGGCGCGATCAGGTCCGCCCCGGCCTCGGCGTGAGAGATCGCGGTGCGCGCGATCAGCTCGAGGGTGGGATCGTTCTTGATCCGGCCGTCCTCCACCACCCCGCAGTGCCCGTGGCTCGTGTACTCGCAGAGACACACGTCGGTGATCACGAGCAGGTCCGGGATCGTGTCCTTCACCGCCCGGACCGCCTGCTGGATGATCCCGTCCTCCGCGTACGCCTCGGTGCCGCGCGGGTCCTTGTCGCGCGGCAACCCGAACAGCAGCACCGCGGGGATACCCATGGAGGCGGCGTCCTTGCACTCCTTGAGCAGCTCGTCGATGGAGAGACGGTACTGCCCGGGCATGGAGCCGATCGGCTCCCGGACCCCGCGCCCGTGAACCGCGAAGAGCGGGTAGACGAGGTCGTCGATGCGCAGCGCGGTCTCGCGCACCATGGCTCGCATCAGGGGCGACTCCCGAAGCCGGCGGGGACGGTAGACGGGGAACGGCATGCGCTAGCTCCTTGCGGGCTCGAAGTGGGTCACGATGGCCCGGGCGAGGGCCGGGACCGTGTAGTCCTCGGGAACGATGTGGGCGGCGAGCCCGCGGTCCTCCGCCGTGGCCCGCGTGATCGGACCGATGCAGGCGACGGTCACCCCCCGGAGCAGCCGCGGCAATTCCCCCGGAGCGAAGAGCGCGCAGAAGCTCCGCACGGTGGAGGAGCTGGTGAAGGTCACCACGTCCACCCGTCCCTCCGCGAGCGCCTCGCGGAGTCCGGCCGCGTGCTCCGTGGCCGCGCGCGTGCGGTAGGCCGCCACCTCGGTGACGAGGGCCCCCTGCGCGGTCAGCTCACGCACCAGCACGTCGCGGGTCTCCGCCGCGCGCGGGAGCAGGACGCGGGCTCCCGGCGCGACCAGCGGACGCAGCCGCTCGAGCAGGCCCTCCGCCACGTACTCCCCGGGCACGACCTCCGCGGGCAGCCCCCACTCGCCGAGCGCGGCGGCGGTCGCGGGGCCGATCGCGGCCCGGCGGCTTCGCTCGAGGAGTCCCCGGCCCTGCCCGGTGGCCTCGACCCGGAGGCGGACCATCGCCACGCCGTTGACGCTCGTGAACACGACCCAGTCGTAATCCTGGGTGAGCGCGGCATCGAGAGGAGCCCAGGAAGAGGGGGGTTCGATGGCGATGGTGGGCACGAGCATCACGCGGGCGCCGGCCGCTTCGAGCAGCGCCGCGAAGCCCCCGGCCTGCTCGCGTGCTCTGGTCACGAGGACGACCCGACCAGACAAGGGTTTACCACCCCTCACCTCGGTCATCACTTCATTACCAGCGACTCGCATCGAGAACCGCCTTCGCCCCCTTGACCAGCAGATCATCCGCCAGCGTCACGCCCAGCCGCTCGCCATCGGCGGCCGGCCCGGTCGCGGTCGCCCGCAGCGTCGTCGTCCCATCCGGGGTCGACACCACCCCGGTCAGCACCAGGGCCGTTCCATCCAGGCGAGCATGGGCCGCCACCGGCGTGTGGCAGCCCGCCCCCAGCCGAGCCAGGAACGCCCGCTCGGCAAGGGCCGCCAACCTGGTCCGAGTGTCGTCCACGGCGCGAAGAAGTTCAAGCAGTTCCCGGTCGGCTTGGCGGGCTTCGACGGCCAGGACTCCCTGCCCGACCGCGGGCACGAACTCGGCCGGATCGAGAGCTAGGGCATGCGGCGGATCGAGCCCCAGGCGCTTGAGCCCCGCCGCGGCCATGATGAGCGCGTCGTACCCGCCCGCGCGCAGCTTCTCGAGGCGCGTGTCGACGTTGCCGCGGATCGGCTCGGCCCGGAGATCCGGCCGGCGCGTGAGGACCATCGCGCGGCGCCGCGGACTCGAGGTCCCCACCACCGCGCCCGCGGGCAGCGCGTCCCACCCTCCGTCGCGCCGCCCGAGCAGGACATCGCGCGGATCCTCGCGGAGCGGAAACGCCCCGAGGGTGAGCGCGGCCGGCAGCTCCGACGGCATGTCCTTGAGGCTGTGCACGCCGACGTCCACCCGACCCGCCAGCAGCGCCTCCTCGATCTCCTTCACGAAGAGCGCCTTGCCGCCGAAGTCGGCGAGCGCGACCTGGGCCAGGCGATCTCCGGAGGTCCTGATGACCACGAGCTCGACCAGGGCGCCGCGGGCGCGCAGCGCCGCCGCCACCTCTTCACTCTGAACCAGCGCGAGACGGCTGCCCCGCGTGCCCAGACGAATCTTCATTCGCGCGAGTCGGGACGGGCGGACCCCCGCAGCCCGAACAGCTCGGAGATCATCTCGGTCCATCGCCGCGCGTGGCCGGCGCGTGACGAGTCCTTCAGCTTGACCATCGGCGCGTGCAGCACCTTGTTGACGATGGCCTGGCTCAGCGCCTCCATCACCCGCCGGGTCTCCTCGCCCGCGCCGGGCAGGCGCCCGAGCGCCCGCTCCAGCTCGGCGCGACGGATCGCCTCGAGCTTCTCCCGGAGCGACACGATGGTGGGCACCACCTCGAGCTGCTGCAGGCGCGCCGCGAACTTCACCACCTCGCCCTCGAGCAGGGCCTGCGCGCGCAGGGCCTCGCGCTGCCGCTCCTTGAGATTCGCCTCGACCACCGAGCGCAGGTCGTCGATGTCGTAGCAGAAGGCGTTCTCCACATCGTTGACCGCGGGGTCCACGTTGCGCGGGACCGCGATGTCGACGAAGAAGAGCGGCCGCGTCCGGCGCTTCTCGAGCGCGGCCCGCACCTGGTCCGCGGTGACGATCGGCTCGGGCGCCGCGGTCGACGTGACCACGATGTCCACCAGGGCCAGGGTGGCCGCGAGCTGCCCGAACGGGACCGCGGTCCCGCCCAGCCCCCGGGCCAGCTCCTGGGCCCGGCTCCACGTCCGGTTGGCCACGTACAGCGGAAGCGCCCCGTGGTCCACCAGGTGCCGGGCGGCCAGCTCGCTCATCTCCCCCGCGCCGACCAGCAGCACCGCCCGGCCCTCGAGCCCGTCGAAGATCTTCCGCGCCAGCTCGACGGCGGCGTAGGAAACCGAGACCGCCAGCCGGCCCACCTCGGTCTCGGTACGCACCCGCTTGGCCGCGCCGAAGGCCTGGCTCATGAGCGCGTGGAGCACCGGCCCCGCGGTGCCCGCCGACTGGGCGAGCGCGAAGGCGTCCTTCACCTGGCCCAGGATCTGGGGCTCGCCGAGGATCATGGAGTCCAGGCTGGCCGCCACGCGGAACGCGTGCAGCGCCGCCTCGTCGCCGGTGACGGTGTAGACCAGGGGCTCGAGATCGCGCCACTGGAGCCCCCGATGGCTGCCGAGCCGCCCGAACGCAGCGGTGCGGGCCTCGCCGGGCACCGCGGCCACTCCGTAGACCTCGACCCGGTTGCAGGTGGAGATGATCATGACCTCGTCGAGGAGCCCGCGCCCGGTGAGATCCGCGAGAATCTCGCGGATCTTCTCCTCCTCGAGCGCGAGCTGCTCGCGCACCTCCACCGGCGCAGTGCGATGATTCAGCCCCGCGGCGAACAGCGTCTTCATGACCCGTGCCGGCCGTGGAGGAAGACGCCCGCGCTCAAGGTGGCCAGGAGCACGCAGAAGCCCGCGATGGCGTAGTAGGCGGCGCGGCGGCCGCCCCATTGCCCCATCACGCGGCCGAGCAGGGTGGTCGCGTAGATCACCCACATCACGAGCGAGAAGAGCGCGAGCGGATCGAAGGTGAGCAGGCTCCCCCACGCGGCGGGGGCGGAGAGCACGCCCAGGGCCAGGCCGACGGTGAGGAAGGGGAAGCCGATGGTGAGCGTGCCCACCGCGAGCCGGTCGAGCGTCTCCAGCGGGGGCAGGCGGCGGTAGAAGGCGCCGGTGCGCTTGTGCTTGAGCTGGCGCTCGCGCAGGAGGTACATCAGCGCGATGCCGAAGTTCAGCACGAGCGCGGCCAGGCCCACCAGCACCAGCGCCACGTGCACCACGATCCAGCCGCTCTTCACCGGCGTCTCCAGCGCCATCGACCGCAGCCCGGTCGGAAGTCCCAGCCCGAGGGCCAGGATGACCGGAAGCACGAAGGCGCTGAGCGGTCGGATGCGGTGACGGCGCTCGATCCAGAAGTCGAGCAGGACCGCGGCCCAGATCACGAGCGAGATCACCTCCGGCATGGTCATGAACGGCAGGCGACCCAGCTCGATGCCCCGGGCGATCACCGCCACGGTATGGCAGATCCAGCCCGCCTGGGTCAGCAGCAGGGCGATCCACGCGAGCTGGTCGCGCCGACCGAAGAGCGAGCCGATCGCGGCCACCGCGGCCAGGATGTAGGCGGTGAGCGCCACGTCGTAGAGCACCGCGTTCACGCCGGGATCTCTCCCGGGGGCCCGTCGGGCGGCAGCAGGTGGGCGAGGGACGGCGTGGCGCGCCAGTAGCCCTCGCGGGCCGCGTAGAGGTCGAGATGGGGCGAGCCCCAGTCCTCGACGAGCGGGCCGCCCGCGTTCCACCGCTGACGACGATCCACCCCCTTGAGATACCCGTGGCAGGCGCGACAGGCCTCGATGAAGTAGCCCTCGTCGAGCGCCTCGCCCACGAGCCGGACGAGGTCTCGCGAGTTCCAGCTCTCACAGAACGGACAGCGCAGCCGGGCCGCGATCCAGGCGCCGCCGCAGACGTGGCAGGAGAGCCGACGGCGACCGTCCTCCACGAGATCGCCGTACGAGGGCGCGCCCCCGCACCACGGACAGCCCCCACGCTCCCACACCCCGTCCGGCAGCCCGCGCACGGTCTCGAAGTAGGTCTCGAGCGCGGGGCGCAGCGCCGCCACCGGGAGGAACGCGCCCAGATGGGACCCGAGGCCGAAGAGCTCCTGCAGCGCGGTCGCCGGGTCGCGATCGAGGCGGGGCAGCAGGGTCGAAGCGTCCACCCGCCCGTCGTCCCACGCCTCCGCGAACCGGCCCAGGGCCGCCGCGGATTCGGGACCGTCGGCGGCCAGGCGCTCCATCACGGGCCCCAGCAGATCCTCCACCGAGGCGGCGGGAAGCTCCGGGACGGCGTCGGTCAGCAGCGTCCGGCCGGCCTGCCAGCGCTGCCGGCACTCGTCGGGCGACAGCGTCAGCGGCACGAGGACCGCCGGAGGCTTCCAGAGCGCCCAGTTCTCGATGATCGCGGTCCAGAAGCGGAGCGGCTCCGCCAGCGCGGGGCGCCGAGCCAGCAGGGCCCGCCAGTCGGTCATCAGCGCGGCATGATCGAGCATGGCGTCAGTCGACCTCGAGCGCGTCGCCCGCGTAGAGATTGAGGGCGTCCGGACGCAGGTAGCCGATCACGGTGATCCCGAGCTGCTCGGCGAGCCCGACCGCCATCTCGGTCGGCGACGTGCGCGAGGCGACCACCGGCACGCCCATGCGGGCGGCCTTGAGGAGCATCTCCGAGGACACCCGTCCGGTGGAGAGCAGGATGCGGTCCACCGTCGTGATGCCCTTGAGCAGGGCCTCGCCCTTCACCTTGTCCACCGCATTGTGGCGCCCCACGTCCTCCGCCATCACCAGCAGCCGCTCGCCGTCGGCCAGCGCCGCGCCGTGGATGCCGCGGGAGGCCTGGTAGCGCTCGGCCTGGCCGTAGAGCTCCTTGATCCGGCCCGCGAGCTGCCCGGGGGTGACCCGCAACGAGGAGTGCAGCCGCGGGAAGAGGCGCGGGTCGATGCGGAACGTGATGCCGCCCCCGCAGCCCGAGGTGAGGATGCGCTCGGTGGGCAGCGTCACCGGACGCGAGAGCGTGACGTCGGCGCGCCCGTCCACCTCGGAGATCTCGAGGCGGGTGATCTCGGCGAGATCCTCCACCACCTTCTCCATCCACAGGTAGCCGACCACCAGCGCGTCGAGCTGGAAGGGGGAGCAGAGCAAGGTGAGAAACCGCTCTCCGTTGACGTAGACCGTCAACGGCTGCTCCCGGACGACCTCGCCCTTGACCTCTTCGAGCCGGCCGCCCTTGACGTGGAAGTAGGTCCGCATGCCTGGTTGGATGCCGGCCTCAGTATAAAGGAAGGGGCCCCGCTCGGGGCCCCTTGTGCGGCGGTCCGGCAGACGCCGGCTCAGGCGTGCGTCATCACCACGACGTAGCGCAGGATGAACCCGCCCACCAGGACCAGGACCGCCGAGACCGCGGCGGGAACCCAGCGGGTGGCGAAAAAGTCGATCCCGAGCGGAACCAGGAGCCCCGCCACGACGAGGCCGCCCCAGAAGAGCGGCGCCATCGGGCCGGACGTCAGCGGCGTGGCCGCGGAGCCGAGCCACACGAGGAAGAGCGCGAGGACCGCCAGCTCGAACAGGATCGCCAGCCGATCCGCCCGGTTGACCTTCTCGAAGCTCTCGGTTCCCGACTCGCCGCTCAGGTAGAGCAGCAGCACGATCGCGGCCATCCCGGTGGAGGCGCCGGAGGCGAGGAACAAGGCCCCCATGAGCCGCGCGTCGCTCCAGAGGGGCAGCGCGGTGGCGCTCAGGAGCACGCCGGTGTAGCTCGCGAGGAAGAAGCCGAAGATGATCCCGACCAGGCTGATCTTCCGCCGGAGGGAGGCCCGCCGCTCGTCGGGCGACAGCGACAGCGCGGAGGATGCGAAGGCGAAGAGACCGAAGACCCCGAGCATCCAGGCGCCGATCGACATCGGGTCCCAGAACTTGAAGGCCTTCATCATGTTCAGGAAGCGGCTCGGGGTGCCGAGATCGAGGATCAGGAGCATGCCGCAGACGCCGATCATGAGCAGCGCCAGGATGTAGCCGGTGCGCACCACGTTACGGTCGCGCCGGCCCCCGAAGTTGTCCGCGATCGCCGCGGTGAAATAGGCGCCGCCCGCGATGCCGCCGAGGAAGAAGTACCAGACGATCAGCAGGTGCCAGTCGGGGGTCTTAAGCATGATCGTCCCCCTGCCCGCCCCGCTCGCGGAAGGCCATGATCGCGCCCACCCCGACGAGCAGCGCCGAGCCCACCGCCAGCACCGAGTCCACCAGGACATTGCGCTGCGGGAGCAGCGGCTTCTCGGGGAGGTCGTAGGTCGACGGCTTGTCCAGCAGGAGGAAGAAGGCGTTCAGCCCGCCGAGGGGGCCCTTGTCGTCGACGCCGTACAGCTGGGCGCCGGAGTACCCCATCTCCTTGAGCTTGGCCACGCGCTTCTCGGCCTTCGCGGCGAGCTCGTCGCGGAATCCGAACTGGATGGACTCGGTCGGGCAGGTCTTGGCGCAGGCCGGCCCGAGCCCGTTGTGGATGCGGTCGTTGCAGAACGTGCACTTGTTGGCCCGGCCGGTGTCGTGATTGAACGAGACCACCCCGAACGGGCACGAGCTGACGCAGTACCGGCAGCCGTTGCACACGTCCTGGTTGATGTTGACCGTCCCGAACTCGGTCCGGTAGATCGCGCCGGTGGGGCAGGCGTCGAGGCACCCCGCCTGCGCGCAGTGCTTGCAGACGTCCGACATGAGGAGCCACTGCAGCTCGCCGTTCGCCTGCGGCTTCTCGATGAAGCGCACGAGCCGGTAGGTCTTGTCGGTGAAGTGGGCCTGGTTCTGGTAGGAGCCGGTCCATTGCGGCTCCTCCATCGGCAGCTCGTTCCACTGCTTGCAGGCTACCTGGCAGGCCCGGCAGCCGATGCAGAGGGAGGTGTCCGTGAACATCGCGAGCGTGCGGGCCATGGCTACACCTCCCCCTTCTTCACGTTGCAGAGGAAGGCCTTGGTCTCCTGGATGTAGACCGTCGGGTCTCCCACCGTCGCGGAGAGATCGTTGGTGATGTCGCCCTTGGAGATGCCGTTGTAGCCCCAGTGCCACGGGATGCCGATCTGGTGGGTCTTCTTGCCGTCGATCATGAACGGCTTCAGGCGGTGCGTGACCATGGCGGTCACGTGGACCTTGCCTCGCGGGCTGAGCACGGTCACCCGCTCCCCGTTCTCGATCCCGAGCTCCGCCGCGAGCTCGTGGCTGATCTCGGCGAAGTGGGAGTGGAACAGCTCGGCGAGCATGGGCAGGTAGCGCGACATGACGCCCGAGAGGTGGTGCTCGGTCAATCGGTAGGTCGTGACCACATAGGGATAGTCGGGCGAGCCGACCGGGGCCAGGTCGTTCTTCTGGTCGGGCACGCTCCAGATCTTGGCCACCGGGTTCATCTGCTGCTTGGAGAGGAGGTTCTTGGTGGGCGACTCCACCGGCTCGTAGTGCTCCGGGAAGGGCCCGTCGTTGAGCGGGCCGAAGAAGGCGCCGACCAGGTCCGCGCGCATGATGAACGGCTTGTCGCCGTTCTTGGCGTCCGGAGCCAGGAACGCGTTGAAGTCGGGCACGTCGAGGCCCACCCACTTGCCCTTCTTGTCCGGCTCGTTGCCGGGGGCTTCCGGATCCCACCAGATCAGCTTCTTCTTCTCGCTCCAGGGCTTGCCGTTGAGATCGGCGGAGGCGCGGTTGTAGAGAATGCGCCGGTTGGCCGGCCACGCGAACCCCCAGCCGTGGGCCAGGTAGTCCTTGTCGTCGGCCGGCTTGCGCAGGTTGGCCTTGTTGATCAGCTTGCCGTCGGCGCCCTCCACCGTGACGCCGGTGTAGATCCAGCACCCGCCCGCGGTCTTGCCGTCGTCGGTCATGTGGGCGAAGGTGTTGAGCGCCTGCCCCTTCTTGTAGACCACCTTGCCGTCCTTGTCGGTGATCTCCTGGGTCGCGAACCCGTTGATCTCCTTGAGGACCAGCTCCATGTTCGGCTCTTTGGGGTTGTCGCCGTACTCGAAGCTCGCGGCCAGGAACCCCTTGTCCCGCTCCTTCTTGGACCCCGCGTAGAGCTTCTGCAGCCGCTTGGCGAGGCTCACGAAGAACTCGGCGTCCGACGTCACGTCGCCGGGCGGGTTGACCGCCTTCTCGTGCCACTGGATCAGCCGCATGGTGTTGGTGAGGCTCCCGTCCTTCTCGGCGGCCGGCGCGGCGGGCAGGAAGAACACCTCGGTCTTGATGTCCTTGGCGGTCACCCCCGGCGCCTTCCAGAACTCCGCGGTCTCGGTGACGAAGATGTCCTTCACCACCAGCCAGTCGAGCTTGCCGAGTGCGGCGCGGGCCAGCTTGGCGTTGGGCCCACCCACCGCCGGGTTCTGCCCGTCGGAGAGGAAGCCCTTGATGACGCCCTTGTACATATCCACGAACATGTGCTGGTGGCTGTAGGCGTCCGCGGACGCCCGCTTGGGAAGCCACTGGTAGCCGTAGTCGTTCTCGGCGGTGGCCGCGTCGCCGTAGAAGGCCTTGAGCAGGCTCACCATGAACTTGGGCAGGTTCACCCAGAAGCCGCCCTTGGGGGTGACCTTCTCCAGGTACGTCTTGAGATCCGGGTGCAGCTCCCGGAGCGGCATCGGCAGGTACCCGGGCAGCTCGTGGTAGAGCAGCTCGAGGTCGGTGGCCCCCTGCACGTTGGCGTGGCCCCGCAGGGCCACCACCCCGCCGCCCGGCCGCCCGATGTTCCCGAGCAGGATCTGGAGCATGCAGAGCGCGCGGATGTTCTGGACCCCGTTGGTGTGCTGGGTCAGGTTCAGCGCGTAGGTGATGGTCCCGGTCTTCTCGGGCCCGCTGTTCTCGCAGTAGAGCTTGGCGACCTGGACGAACTTCTCCTTCGGGATCCCGCACACCCGCTCCACCATCTCGGGGGTGTAGCGGCTGTAGTGCCGCTTCATGAGCTGGAACACGCTATGCGGATCGCGGAGGCTCAGGTCGCGCTTGGGATTGCCTTCGCCGTCGAGCTGGTACTTCCACGAGTCCCGCTTGTAGGCCTCCGACACGTGGGGGTCGGCGCCGCCCTTGCCGGTCGGCTCGAGGCCGGTGAAGAGGCCGCCGCCGTCGGTCGCGGTCTTGAAGGCGGGATCGATCAGGAACGAGGCGTTCGTGTAGTGGACGACGTAGTCCTTGAAGAAGAGGTTGCTGGCGATCGCGTAGCTGATGAGCCCGCCGAAGAACGCGATGTTGGTGCCCGAACGCAGGGGCACGTGGATGTCGGCCACCGCGCTGGTGCGGGTGAAGCGCGGATCGACGTGGATGAACTTCGCCCCGCGCTCCTTCGCCTTCATCACCCACTGGAAGCCGACCGGGTGATTCTCCGCGAAGTTGCTGGTGGCCATGATGACATCCGAGTTCTGGATGTCGATCAGGTTCGTCGTCATCGCGCCCCGCCCGAACGTGGTCCCCAGAGCTGGGACCGTGGCGGAGTGTCAGACTCGAGCCTGATGTTCGTGGTAGACGATGCCGAAGGCGCGGTTGAGCTTGCTGAGGAGGTAGCACTCCTCGTTGTCGATGCAGGCCGAGCCGAGGGAGGCGATGGCGTCGAGGCGATTGACCAGCACCTCCTGCCCGTCCTTGTTCTTCTCCTTCTCGATGAAGTGCTTCTCCCGGACCTCGTAGTAGCGCTTCGCGATCTGCTCGTACATCCAGTCCAGCGGCTTCTCCTCCCACTTGTCCGAGCCGGGCGCCCGGTACATGGCCTTGGTGGGCCGCAGCGGGTTATTGGAGAGCTGGATGGTCGCCGCGCCCTTGGGGCAGAGCCGGCCGAGGGTATGCGGGGTGTCCGGATGCCCCTCGATGTCGATGATCTTGTCGCCCTTCGAGTACACGAGCTGGATGCAGCCGACGGCGCAGTATGGACAGACGCCGGGATGTACCTTGGCTTCCTTGATCTTGAGGTCCGTGGCGGCTGCCTGGACCGGCTTGAGGTCGATGGTCGCGGCTCCGACGGCGACACCGGCGCCGGTCGAACCCGCGTATTTCAGGAAATCACGCCGCGATAGGCTCATGGCGACACCTCGCTGTGGTACGCCTGCGTCTAGGGTCGTGAAGTTGAAAGGATTCTAGGCACTGGTCAGACCAGTGTCAAGGCAATCGTCAGCCTTCCTCCCCACGGCCCAGGTGCGCCCGGTCCTTGATGTAGAGGTCGTATCGGGCCTGGACCAGGGCCCGGGCCTCCTCCAGCCGCCCGGCCTCGATCGCATTCATGATCTCCCGCTGATGGCGGACCTCCACGATCCCGCCCCCCAGGATGGGATCGTAGTAGCGGCTCAGCTCCAGGAGGAGACGCCGGGCCTGGGCGGGATTGTCCAGACTGGCCAGGAGATCCCGGATCAGGACAAGGGCATGGTCCTCCCGCTTCCGCGCCTTGAAACCTTTGCCGCGGCGCGACCCCTCCCCGTCCTCAGCCGGGGGCGGGCCGCCTGTCGGGAGATCGTCCGGCATCACCCGGCGCCTCCCAGTGCCCGAGGCCCCGTGACGGGACCGTACAGGACCCGGACCAGCACGAGCCCCTGGGCCGGCGCGGTCGGTCCGGCCCGCCTCCGGTCCAGCCCGTCCACGACTTCGCCGATCCACCCGGGCGGCCGAGCGCCCCGTCCGACCTCGACCAGGCTCCCGACGATGTTGCGGACCATGTGGTGCAGGAAGCTGTCGGCGGAGAGGCAGATCGCCAGACGCTCGTGCCGGGCCACCACCCGCGCCGACGTGATCGTGCAGGTGGGCGTGCGATCGCGGCCCGCCGCGGCGCAGAAGGCGCTGAAGTCGTGCTTGCCGCGCACGAGCGCGAGCCCCGCCGCCATCGCGTCCACGTCGAGCGGGAACGGCGTATGCCACGCGTGGCGCCGCAGGAACGGATCGGCCTGCTGGCCGCGATCCATCAGGTAGGCGTAGCGCTTGCCCGCGCGCCCAGCGGCGCGCGTCGAAGCCGGCGGGCGCCTCGCGCACGTCGAGCACGCGCACCGAGGGAGGCAACAGGGCGTTCAGCGCGCGGTGCAGCGCCGCCGGGGCGACCGCGGATGAGATGGAGAGGCTCGCGACCTGTCGAAGCGCGTGCACGCCCGCGTCGGTCCGGCTCGCTCCGGTGATCTTCACGGGCCCGCCCAGCACCCGCGCGGCCGCCTCCATCAGGAGGCCCTGCACGGTGGCGAGCCCCGGCTGCACCTGCCAGCCGTGCAGGTCCGTGCCCTCGTAGGCGAGCGTCGAGCCGGACGGTGCGCCCAGCCTCGCCCATCAGAGGATCAGCGGATCAACAGCTCCGCGATCTGGATGCCGTTCAGGGCGGCGCCCTTGCGGAGCTGATCGCCCACCACCCAGAAGTTGAGGCCGTTCGGCAGCGTCAGGTCCTCGCGCACCCGGCCCACGTAGCAATCGTCCTGGCCCTCCACCACGATGGGCATCGGGTAGCGATTCTCGGCGGGCTCGTCCCAGAGCTTGAGCCCCGGGAAGCCGGCGAAGACCTCGCGCGCCCGCTCGCGGCCGATCTTGACCTCGGTCTCCGCGTTCACGGCCACCGAGTGGGCGGTGAACACCGGCACGCGCACCGTGGTGGGCGAGACCGGCAGGTCGGGCAGCTCGAGGATCTTCCGGACCTCGTTGACCAGCTTGATCTCCTCGCCGCTGTAGCCGTCGGCCCCGAACTTGTCGATGTGGGGAATGACGTTGAAGGCGATCTGATGCGCGAAGAACTTCGGCGTGATCGCTTCACCCCGGGCCCACGCGAGCGTCTGGGTCCGCAGCTCGTCCACCCCGTTGACGCCGGCGCCCGAGACCGCCTGGAAGCTGGTCGCGACGACCCGGCGGAGCCGACCCGCCTCGTGGAGCGGCTTGAGCGGCATCACGGTGACGATGGTGGTGCAGTTCGGGCACGCCACGATGCCGTGGTGACCGCGCACCGCGTGCGCATTGATCTCGGGCACCACCAGCGGCACCTGCGGGTCCATCCGGAACGCGCTCGACTTGTCCACCACCAGGGCACCGGCCCTCACGGCTTGGGGGGCATACTCCTTGGACTGGGCCGAGCCCGCGGAGAAGAGCGCGATGTCGACTCCCTTGAAGACGCCGGGACCGACGGCCTCGACCCGCACCGGCTCGCCCTTGAAGGTGACGGTCTTCCCGGCCGAGCGTGCGGACGCAAAGGCCCGCAGCTCCCGCACCGGGAACTTGCGCTCCTCGAGGATCTTCAGCGTGGTCTGCCCCACCGCACCGGTCACCCCGACCACCGCCACCACGACACCTGAAGCCATAGCTCACAGTCTCCTATTTATCTGATTATTTCAATACGACTTCTCGACCTCGGCCATGATGAGGTCTCCCATCTCCGCCGTCCCCACCAGCTTGGTGCCGGCCGAGTGGATGTCCCGGGTCCGATGCCCCCGCTCCAGCACGCGCAGGACTGCCGCGTCCACCCGGTCGGCGTCGGCGCCCCGCTCGAGGGAGTAGCGCAGCAGCATGGACGCGGACAGGATCGCCGCGATCGGGTTGGCCACCCCCTGGCCCGCGATGTCCGGCGCGGTGCCGTGGACCGGCTCGAACAGCCCCATCCGGCCGCCCTTGCCGCCCAGGCTGGCCGACGGCAGCATGCCCATCGAGCCGGCGAGGATGGCCGCCTCGTCCGACAGGATGTCGCCGAAGGTGTTCTCGGTCACGATCGTGTCGAAGTGGGTGGGTTTGTGGACCAGCGCCATCGCGCAGTTGTCCACCAGCACGTGCTCGAGCTGCACCTGGGGATAGTCCTTCCCCACCCGCGTGACCACTTCCCGCCAGAGCTGCGAGACCACCAGGACGTTGGCCTTGTCCACCGAGGCCAGGCGCTTCTTGCGCTTCATCGCCACGTCGAAGGCGGCGCGGGCCACCCGCTCGATCTCGCGCGAGGTATAGGCCATCGTGTTGACCGCGCGCGCCCCCCCGTCGGCGAACTCCTCGCGCCCGCGCGGCTCGCCGAAGTAGAGCCCGCCGGTCAGCTCGCGGATCACCATGATGTCGGTGCCCTCGACCACCGAGCGCTTGAGCGGCGAGGCGTCCACCAGCATGGGGAAGCAGGTCGCCGGCCGCAGGTTGGCGAAGAGGTCGAGCTCCTTGCGGATGCCGAGCAACCCGCGCTCGGGGCGCTGCTCTTGCGGCAGCGTGTCCCACTTGGGCCCGCCCACCGCCCCGAAGAGGATGGCGTGCGCCTGCTGACAGAGCGTCAGCGTCGCGGGCGGCAGCGGGGTCCCGGCCGCGTCGATGGCGGAGCCGCCCACCAGCCCGTTCTCGAACTCGAAACCGATGCCGGCGGCCCGGCCGACGAACTGGAGAACGCGCTGCGCCTGCGGCGTCACCTCCTGCCCGATCCCGTCGCCGGGCAGCACCGCGATCTTGTACGTCGCCATGGTCAGATCCTCCGGTCCCGCTCGCTGGTATCCCTCGGCTCCCGCTCCGCGGGCAGCGCGGGAGGTGAGCCGATGGGAACCGCCGGGATCGCGTCGCGACGCCGCGCCCAGAACGGGCGCGTCGGGCCGCTCAGGGCATAGGCGAAGAAGAGCAGGAACAGGAACCACTGGGGGTGGGTGGCGACGATCAGGACGCCGAGGACGACCAGCACCAGCACCCCGGCGGGCCGGCGACGGGCGAAATCGATCTCCTTGAAGCTGTAGTACCGGAACGTGGTGACCATCAGGATCGCGACCAGGTAGGTCCCCGCCGCGATCGCGGCGCCCAGCCAGCGCGGGATGTCGTCGGTGCCCAGCAGCAGGACCGTCGAGGCCACCACGCCGGCGGCGGCGGGAATCGGCAGGCCGACGAAATAGCGCTTGTCGGTCACCCCCGCGTACACGTTGAATCGCGCGAGGCGGAGGGCGCCGCAGATCACGAAGAGAAACGCGCCGAGCCAGGCCGCGCGGCCCAGCGGGGCCAGGGCCATCGAGTAGAGGACGAACGCGGGCGCGACCCCGAAGGAGACCACGTCGGCGAGCGAGTCGAGCTCGACGCCGAACTGGCTGGTGGTCTTGGTGAGCCGCGCCACCTTGCCGTCCAGCATGTCCAGGAGCATGCCCACGAAGATGGAGACCGCCGCCTCCGTGAAGCGCTGCTGCGAGGCCAGCACCAGGGCCAGGAACCCGCAGAACAGGTTGCCGGTCGTCAGGAGGCTCGGGAGCAGGTAGATTCCGCGCCGCGGCTGCTGGCGCAGCTCCTGCCACTTTCTCCGACGCGGGCCGCGCCCCGCGTCGCTCGCGTGTCTCCGTCTCATCGCAGCACCCCCATCACCGATTCCCCGCCCCGCACTCGATCCCCCACCCGCACCCGCACCTCGGTACCCCGCGGCACCACCAGATCCGTCCGCGATCCGAAGCGGATCAGACCGTAGCGCTCCCCGGCCCGCAGCGTGTCGCCCGGCCGAACCCGGCACACGATGCGGCGGGCCAGGACGCCCGAGATCTGCGTCACCATCACGCGGGCCCGCTCACCGTCGAGGCTCACCGCGCACCGCTCGTTCTGCTCCGACGCCTCCGGCCGGTAGGCCGCGAGAAAGCGGCCCGCCACGTACTCCACGTTCTTGACCAGGCCCCCGATCGGCGCGCGGTTGACGTGCACGTCCAGCGGCGACAGGAAGATGGACATCCGCACCGCCGGGCCCACCCACGGGTCCACCGCCTCGGTGATGACCATCACGCGCCCGTCGGCGGGAGCCAGCACCGCCCCGGGCAGATCGGGCGCGGTCCGGTCCGGATCCCGGAAGAACCCGAGGAAGGCCAGCGCCACCACGGCGAGCACCGCCGCGGTGCCCACCCAGCCCATCCCGGCCATGATACATGCGGCGGCCGCGGGAGGCAGGATGAACGGCCAGCCCTCCGCGGCTACCGGAACGCGCACACGACCCGCCGCGGCTCCGCGGGCTCGATCACTCCCGCGGAGGCTTGATCCACGCCATCATCTTGCGCAGCCGGCCACCCACTTCCTCGATCCCATGCTCGGCGTCCCGCTTGCGCATGGCGAGGAAGCCGGCGCGGTGGGCCTGGTTCTCCAGCACCCACTCGCGCGCGAACTGGCCCGACTGGATCTCGGAGAGGATCTTCTTCATCTCCAGCTTGGTCCGGTCATCGATGATCCGCGGCCCGCGGGTGTAGTCGCCGTACTCCGCGGTGTCGGACACCGAGTAGCGCATGTAGGCGAGGCCGCCCTGGTAGAAGAGATCTACGATCAGCTTCATCTCGTGCATGCACTCGAAGTACGCGACCTCGGGCTGGTACCCCGCCTCGACGAGCGTCTCGTAGGCCGCCTTGATCAGGTGGGAGACGCCGCCGCAGAGCGTGGTCTGCTCCCCGAAGAGGTCGGTCTCGGTCTCTTCCTTGAAAGTGGTCTCGATCACGCCCGCCCGCGTGCAGCCGACGCCCTTGCCGTAGGCCAGCGCCAGATCCCGCGCCTTGCCCGAGACGTCCTGGTAGACCGCGACCAGGCCCGGCACGCCCGGCCCCTGCGTGAAGAGGTCGCGCATCACGTGGCCGGGCGCCTTGGGCGCGATCATCGAGACGTCCACATCGGGGGGCGGCACCACCTGGTTGAAGTGGATGTTGAAGCCGTGGGCGAACATCAGCATCTTGCCCTTGGTCATGACACCCTTGATGGACTCCTCGAAGACCTGCCGCTGGGTCTGGTCGGGCAGCAGGATCATCACGATGTCGCCCGCGGCGGCCGCGTCGTTCACGGTGGTGACCTTGAGCCCGTCCTTCTCGGCCCGGGCCCAGCTCTTCGAGCCCTTGTAGAGGCCGACCACCACGTTCTGGCCGGAGTCCTTCAGGTTCAAGGCGTGGGCGTGCCCCTGGCTGCCGTAGCCGATGATGGCGACGGTCTTGCCGCGCAGCAGGCCCAGGTCAGCGTCCTGGTCGTAGAAGATCTTGGCCGGCATGGTTCCTCGTGCCTTTCTCTCGGTTTCCTTCGTGGGAAATCAGTCCGCGAACCCGACCACCTTCGGATCGTCGTTCGGCGGACGGGGCGTCTCGCGGGACTTGCCGAGCCGCTCTTCCACCTTGCGCAGCCGGGTCTTGGGGCCCCGCGCGATGGCCACCTTGCCGGTGCGGACGATCTCCTGGATCCCGAAGGGCCGCAGGAGATCGATGATGCCCTCGATCTTGGACTCCTCTCCCGTGACCTCGAGGGTGTAGGCGGTGGGCGTCACGTCCACCACCTTGGCCCGGAAGATGTCGCCCAGGCGGAGGATCTCGGCGCGATTCGCCGGCTCGGCATTGACCTTCAGCAGGAGCATCTCGCGCTCCACGTGGTTCTCCTCGCTGAGGTCGGTGACCTTGATGACGTCGATCAGCTTGTGCAGCTGCTTGATGACCTGCTCGATGACGAAGGCGTCCCCCCGCACCACCAGGGTCATGCGCGAGACGGACGGGTCGAGGGTCTCCCCGACCGACAGGCTCTCGATGTTGTACCCGCGCGCGGAGAACAACCCCGCGACGCGGGACAGCACGCCGAACTTGTTCTCCACCAGCACCGCGATCGTATGCTTGCTCGTATCGGCCACCGCGCGCTCCTAGAACCCGGTCTGGGTCTTGGCGGCTTTTTCTGCCGCCTCGCGGGTCGGCAGCGACAAGATCATGTCCTTGTTGGCTCCGCCCGCCGGCACCATCGGGAACACGCACTCGTCCTTGTCCACGCAGACGTCCAGGACCACCGGGGCCGGCGTGCTCAGCATCTTCTCGAGCGCGGGCACCACCTCGCTCGGCTTGGTGACGCGCAGGCCCACACAGCCGTACGCCTCCGCGAGCTTGACCCAGTCCGGGATGCCGGGCAGGTCGATGGCGAAGAACCGCTCCTTGTAGATGATCCGCTGCCACTGCCGCACCATCCCGTGCCCGCTGTTGTTGATGATGATGGTCTTGACCGGAAGGTTCTCGGTGAAGCAGGTTGCCAGCTCCTGGCTGTTCATGGCGAAGGAGCCGTCGCCGTCGATGTTGACCACCAGCTTGCCCGGATGCGCGGCCTGCACCCCCATCGCGGTGGGCAGCCCGTAGCCCATGGTGCCGAGGCCGCCCGACGTGCACCAGCGGCGCGGGTGCTTGAAGCGGTAGTACTGGGCGGCCCACATCTGGTGCTGGCCCACCCCGGTGACCACGTAGGCCTCGCCCTGGGTCAGATTCGAGAGCTCCTGGATGACGTACTGGGGCTTGATCACGTCGTCGTCCCAGTCGTAGCGCAGCGGGAAGTCGCGCTTCCAGTCCGCGATCTGCGCGGCCCACTGGCGCCGGCCCTCGGTCACCGCGGCCGGGACCCCGTCCTTCAGCTCCTCGCGGACCGCCTCCACCAGCCGGCGCAGCACGCGCTTGCAGTCGCCCACGATCGGGATGTCCACCTTGATGTTCTTCGAGATCGACGAGGGATCGATGTCGATGTGGATGATCTCCGCGTTCGGCGAGAACATGTCGACCCGTCCGGTCACCCGGTCGTCGAAGCGCGCCGCCACCGCCACCAGGCAGTCCGAGTGGTGCACCGCCATGTTGGCGTAGTAGGTGCCGTGCATGCCGAGCATGTCGAGCGAGAGCGGATCGGCCATCGGGAACGAGCCCAGGCCCATGAGGGTCTGGGTGAGCGGGATCTGGGTCAGGTCCGCCAGCTCCCGCAGCTCGGGCGAGGCGTCCGAGGAGATCGCGCCGCCGCCCACGTAGAGCACCGGCCGCTTGGCTCGCACCATCGAGCGGGCCGCCTTCTTGATCTGCCCGGGGTGCCCCTCGTACGTCGGGTTGTACGAGCGCAGGTGCACGCGCTCGGGGTACTCGAAGGTCCACTCCTTGACCAGGATGTCCTTCGGGAGGTCCACGTGGACCGGCCCCGGGCGCCCGGTGCAGGCGATGTGAAACGCCTCCTTGATGATCGGGGCCAGGTCCTTGCCGTCCTTCACCAGGAAGTTGTGCTTGGTGGCCGAGCGGGTGATGCCGACGTTGTCGGCCTCCTGGAACGCGTCGTTGCCGATCGAGGTGGTCGGCACCTGCCCGGTGAAGGCCACGATCGGGATCGAATCCATCAGGGCGTCCTGGAGCGCGGTGACCAGGTTGGTCGCGGCCGGCCCGGAGGTGACGAGGCAGACGCCGACCTTGCCGGATGTCCGCGCGTACCCTTCCGCCGCGTGCCCGGCGGCGGCCTCCTGCCGTACCAGGACGTGGCGCAGGCCCTCGAAGTCGTACAGGGCGTCGTAGATCGGCAGGACCGCGCCGCCCGGCAGACCGAAGATGAGATCGACGCCTTCCCGCTTGATGCACTCGAGGACGATCCGGGCGCCTGAAAGCTTCACCGCGTGTGTCTCCTTTTCCGGCCTGTTCGTGTTGCTCCGCGTGCTGCTACCGTGACTGCTTTTCTTGTATTTGCTCGGCTCGCCTTCGAGCGCGCCTCGGCGTGCTCGGGCCGGGGCCCCTTGATCTCGGCCTGGGCCGCCGCGAGCCACGCCACCGGCACCATGTAGGGGGAGCAGGAGACGTAGGTCATCCCGACGCGATGGCAGAACTCTACCGACGAGGGCTCCCCGCCGTGCTCACCGCAGATGCCCACCTTCAGCGTGGGCACCGCCTGCCGGCCGCGCTCGATGCCGACCCGCACCAGCTCTCCCACCCCGTCCTGGTCGAGCACCGCGAAGGGATCGTTCGGCAGCAGCTTCTTCTCGAGGTAGTAGGGCAGGAACTTGCCGATATCGTCCCGGCTGTACCCGAACGTCATCTGGGTCAGGTCGTTGGTGCCGAACGAGAAGAACTCGGCGTACTGCGCGATGCGGTCCGCGATCAGCGCCGCGCGGGGCACCTCGATCATGGTGCCGACCGAGTACGCGACCTTCCGCCCCGTCTCCGAGAGCACCTGCCGGGCCACGCGGTCGGTCATCTCGCGCGTCAGCTTCATCTCGGCCACCGTGCCGGTGAGCGGGATCATGATCTCGGGCTCCACCGTCACGCCCTCCGCCGCCACCGCGCAGGCCGCTTCCATGATGGCCCGCACCTGCATGTCGTAGATCTCGGGGAACGTGATGCCGAGCCGGCAGCCGCGGTGGCCCAGCATCGGGTTCGCCTCGAGGAGCGACTCCAGCCGGGCCTTGATCGCGCCCAGCTCGGAGTGGCGCTCCGGGTTGAAGCCGCGGGCGTCGAGCCGCGTGTACTCCTCGAGCACCTCCTTGTACTTCGGGAGGAACTCGTGCAGCGGGGGGTCCAGCAGCCGGATCGTCACCGGGTACGGCGCCATGACCCGGAAGATGCCGATGAAGTCCTCGCGCTGGAACGGCAGCAGCTGGTCGACCGCCTTCTTCCGGGCCTGGACGTCGCTCGCCATGATCATGTCGCGCACGATCGGGATGCGCTGGTCCCCGAAGAACATGTGCTCGGTGCGGACCAGGCCGATGCCCACCGCACCGAACTCCCGGGCCTTGACCGCGTCCGCGGGCGTGTCCGCGTTGGCGCGAACCGTGGTGGTCGCGCGCTCCTGGGCCCAGCCGAGGAGCTTCCGGAACTCGCCGGAGAGCTTGGGGTCCACGAGCGGCTGGGCGCCCACGATCACCTCGCCGGTGGCCCCGTTGAGCGTGACCACCTGCCCCTCGCGCACGACCGCGCGCCCGGCCCGGAACAGACGGTTCTCCTCGTCCACCACCACGTCGCCCGCGCCGACCACACAGCACTTGCCCCAGCCGCGTGCCACCACCGCCGCGTGGGACGTCAGGCCGCCGCGCGAGGTGAGCACGCCCTGCGCGGCGTGCATGCCCGCCACGTCCTCCGGCGAGGTCTCCGCGCGCACCAGGATGACCGCCTCTTCCCGGAGGGCCATGTCCACCGCCCTCTCCGGATCGAACACCACCTTCCCCACCGCCGCGGCCGGGGTGGCGGGGAGACCCGTGGCGATGGCGGTGTAGCGGGCGCTCGGGTCCACCGTCTTGACGAGCAGCTGGTGGAGCGAGGCCGGCTCGACCCGCAGGAGCGCGGTGTCCCGATCGAGGCGCTTCTCCTTCTCGAACATCTCCACCGCGATGCGCACCGCCGCCGCCGCCGTCCGCTTTCCGGAGCGCGTCTGCAGGATGTAGAGCGTTCCCTCCTGCACCGTGAACTCGATGTCCTGCATGTCGCGGTAGTGCTGCTCGAGCCGATCCTTGATCGCGGTGAGCTCGCGGTACACCGCGGGCATGCGCGTCTTGAGGGCCTCGATCGGCTCGGGGGTGCGGATCCCCGCCACGACGTCCTCACCCTGGGCGTTGACGAGGAACTCGCCGAAGAAGCGCCGCTCGCCGCTCGACGGATCGCGCGAGAAGCACACCCCGGTCCCCGAGGTCGACCCGAGATTGCCGAAGACCATCGCCATGACGGTCACCGCGGTGCCCCAGTTGTCGGGCAGGCGATGGATGCGCCGGTAGTCCACCGCCTTCTTGGCCCACCAGGACTCGAAGACCGCGTTGATGGCCAGCCGGAGCTGCTCGTGCGGATCCTGCGGGAACGGCCGGCCCGTCTTGGCCTGCACGACCTTCTTCAGCTCCGCGACCAGCTCCCGTAGCGCCGCGGGCGGAAGGTCGGCATCCGTCTTGGCCCCCGCGCGCGTCTTCGCGGTCTCGAGAAGCGCGTCCAGGGTGTGCCGATCGATGGAGAGCACCACGTCCCCGAAGAGCGTGATGAAGCGGCGGTAGCAGTCCCAGGCGAAGCGCTCGTTCCGGGTCCGCGCCGCGAGCCCCTCGACCGACTTGTCGTTGAGCCCCAGGTTCAGCACGGTGTCCATCATGCCGGGCATCGAGACGCGCGCCCCGGACCGGACCGAGACCAGCAGCGGCCGCACCGGATCGCCCAGTCGGCTGCCCGCCGCGGCCTCGAGGCGGGCCAGGTGGGCCATCACCTGGGTCCAGAGGCCGGTCGGGTGCTTCTTCCCCGCCGCGTCGTAGGCGGCCCACGCCTCGGTGGTGACCGTGAAGCCGGGGGGGACCGCCACGCCCATCTTGGTCATCTCGGCCAGCTCGCAGCCCTTGCCGCCGAGCAGGTCGCGCATCGCGCTCGACCCCTCCGCCTTGCCGCCGGAGAAGGAGTACACGTACTTGGGCGTGGCGCTGGACGGACGGGCAGCGCGCTGTCGCGCGCTCTTCCGACTTCCGGCCTGCGCCATCACAGGACCCCCTGAGCGATTCGGTGGCAGAGAAAAAGACACAGGCCCACCTGTGGGCCTGCGTTAATCAGCCATGGTAGGGCGCTCGACCCGAGATGTCAACGATTAATGTTGCAAGACAAGCACTTACAGACGGGTCAGGGGCGCGGCTTTCTCCTGGGGGCGACGGGCGTCGCGCTCCGATCGTCGGCATGGGCTCCGGTCACCAGGGTCTCCACCGCGATGAGGTGGTCGAGCATCGAGCGATGAGCCGCCACCTCGTCGCGCCGGCGCACCGCTTCCAGGATGCGGCGATGGTCCTCGTGAGACCGCGTCGGCCGGCCGGGCGTGTGCAACGACTCCTCGCGGCTCTGGGTGAGCAGATCCATCAGGGCGTTCACGATGCGGGTGATGGCGCGATTGTGGGCGCTGTTGGCGATGGCCGCGTGGAGCGCCCCGTCCTGGAGCATCCCGGTCCGGCCGGCCGCCACTTCCTTGGCCTGGTCCTCCAGGATGCGCTCCATCTCCTGGATCTCCTCGCGCGTCGCCCGCCGCGCGGCGAGGGCCGCGATGGCGGGCTCCAGCAGCCGGCGGGCTTCGAAGAGCTCGCCGACCGCCTCGCGATGCGGCAAGATGACCAGGGCCAGCGGCTCGATCAGCGTCTCCACCGAGACGTCGCGGATGAAGGCGCCCTCTCCCGCCCGTATCTCGATGAGGCCGCGGCTCTGCAGCGCCCGGAGCGCCTCCCGCACCGAGGTGCGGCTCACCATGAATTTCTCGGCCAGGTCCCGCTCGGGCGGAAGGCGGTCACCGGACTTGAGCCGCCCTTCCCCGATGAGCTGCTTGACCTGGCGGACGATCTCCTCGTAGATCCGGGTGGACTTGACCGGCTCGAGACTCGGCCCCTCGCCGGCCGAGCTCACCGTGCGGCGGCCCCGTCGTTCGCCACCGCGGCCCGCCGGCGCGTGACCAGCCAGCCCACCAGCATGATGGCGATCGCGAGGCCAATGCGCAGCGCGAACTCCACCGCGTCGGGCGAGTTGCCGAACCGGCTCACGATGAACTGGTCGTGCAGCATCATCTTGCCCGCCACCTCGCCCAGGATGCCGCCCGCCACCAGGATGATCCACGGGTACCGGTTCATCAGCCGGGCCAGCACCCCGGACCCCCAGACCACGATCGGGATGGACAGCGCGATGCCGAAGACGACCAGGCGCATGTCGCCCTCGGCGGCGGCGGCGACCCCGATCACGTTGTCGAGGCTCATGACGACGTCGGCCACGAGGATGACCCAGATGGCCCCGAGCAGCGTCGTGCCCTGCTTCACGCTCTCGCCGCCGTGCGCATCCGTCTGGAGCACGAGCTTGAGCGCGATCCAGACGAGCAGCAGCCCGCCCACGACCTGCAGCAGGGGGATGGCGAGGAGGTAGGTCACGATGAAGATGAAGGCCAGCCGCAGCCCCACCGCGCCGACGGTGCCCCAGATACGGCCCTGGAGCTGCTGGCGGGGGGCAGCGTGCGCACCGCGAGGGCGATGACCAGGGCGTTGTCGCCGGCCAGGGCCAGGTCGATGAGCACGATCTTGCCGATACCGATCAGGAAATCCAGATCCATTCGGAGTCTCCGGTCAGCCGCCTAGTGCCGCGCCGCCGCCGCGGGCGTCTCGTCCTGGGCCCGACGGCGCCGCCAGTAGGGAGCGAGCAGCGGCAGCGCGAAGAAGAAGATGGCCACCGCGCTGATGGCGCCGGCGATGGGCCGCGTGAACAGGATCAGGAGCGAGCCCTGCGACATGATCAGGCTCTGGCGCAGGGCGTTCTCGGCCAGATCGCCGAGCACGAGCGCCAGGACCAGCGGGGCGAGAGGGTAGTCGAGCTTCTTGAACACATAGCCAATCACACCGAACAGCAGCATATACCAGATGTCCACCATGCTGTCGTGGACGGCGTAGGAGCCCACCGCGCAGACCGCGATGATGAGCGGGGTCAGGATCGGGAACGGGATCCGGAGGATGGCCGCGAAGAGCGGCACGAAGGCCAGCACCATCAGCACCCCGATCACGTTGCCGGTGTACATGCTCGCGATGAGGCCCCAGACGAAGTCGGGCCGCTCGCGGAACAGCATGGGCCCCGGCTGGAGGCCCCAGATGATGAGCCCGCCCAGCATCACCGCCGCGGTGGGGCTGCCCGGAATGCCCAGGGTGATCATGGGCAGCAGGGACGCGCCTCCCGCCGCGTGGGCCGCGGTCTCCGGCGCCACCACGCCCTCGATCTCGCCCTTGCCGAACCGCTCGGGGTGCCGGGAGAAGCGCTTGGCGAAGGCGTAGCTCATGAACGACGCGGGGGTGGCCCCACCCGGCTTGAAGCCCATCCAGAAGCCGATGAAGGCGCTGCGGATGAACGTGCGGTAGTAGCGCGGCAGCCTCTTCCACGTCTGCCAGACCACCTGCGGGTTCATGGCGGCCTTCACCCCGCGGAAGGACAGTCCTTCCTCCACCGAGAGCAGGATCTCGCCCACCCCGAAGAGGCCGATGACGGCCACGATGAAGTCGAAGCCCTTCATCAGCTCGGTGATTCCGAAGGTCAGGCGAAGCTGCCCGGTCACGATGTCGAGACCGGCCGAGGCCAGGATGAAGCCCAGCAGGATGGATACCAGCGACTTGATCGGGTTGCCCCCGCCCAGGCCGATGAACGACGAGAAGGTCAGGAGCTGGATCGCGAAGAACTCGGGGGGCCCGAACTTCAGCGCGATCTCGGCCAGGATCGGGGCGAAGAGGGTGATCAGGATGACCGAGAAGAGCGCGCCGACGAACGACGACGTGAAGGCGGCGGTGAGCGCCTCCCCACCCTGCCCGTTCCGCGCCATCGGATAGCCGTCGAAGGTGGTGGCCACCGACCACGGCTCCCCCGGGATGTTGAAGAGGATCGAGGTGATCGCTCCGCCGAAGAGAGCGCCCCAGTAGAGGCTCGTGAGCAGGATGATGGCGGAGGTCGGGGCCATCGAGAAGGTGAGCGGGAGCAGGATCGCGACGCCGTTGGCTCCGCCGAGCCCGGGCAGCACCCCGATGATGGTGCCGAGGGTGATGCCGAGGACCGCGAGCCCGAGATTGTAGGGCTGCAGCGCCACCTGGAAGCCGAGGAGCAGATTCTCGAATCCCACGAATCAGTAGCCCAGCCAGGCCTCGAGCGGACCCTTGGGCATCGGCACGAGGAACCACTTCTCGAACACCACGAAGGTCACCAGCGGAAAGAGCACGCTCACCGAGATCACCGCCAGCCACGGGTAGCGGCCGATCCAGCGCATGTACAGGGCCATGAAGGCGCAGGTGGCCACGTAGAGCCCGATGAACTGGGTCAGCACCACGAAGCCGGTCGCGGGCAGCAGCGTGGTCAAGACGGGCGCGAGTCGTTGCCGGGTGACGAAGGGGGCGGAGCTCGACCGCCGCCAGGCCTGCAGCGCGATGGCCGCGCAGGATGCGAGGAGCAGCACCGCGAGCCAGAACGGGAAGAACCCGCTCTGCGGGCCGTCGGTCCCCCAGCCGATCCCGAGGCGCAGGGCGTCCCAGATCACCAGGAGGCCCCCGGCCATTAGGATCAGCGCCGTCGTCAGGTCGGCGGTCCGCATGCGGGGGACGGTTACTTCTTCAGCAGGCCGCCTTTCGTCATCAGGTCTCGATGAAGCTGCTCGGCCTGGCCGAGCCACTGCACGAACTCGGGGCCGGTCTCCCAGGCAGGCTTGAGGGCCCCCTGGTTGAGGTAGTCCTTGAACTCGGCGGACTCGTAGACCTTCTTCAGCAGGGCCTGGTACCACTCCAGCGCGTCCTTCGGCATGTCGGGAGGACCGAAGATCCCGCGCAGCATCAGATAGCTGATGTCCGCGCCGAGCGCTTCCTTGACGGTCGGGATGTCCTTCCACTCCGGCACCGTGATCCGCGCGGTGTCGAAGACGGCCAGCGGGCGCACCCGCCCCGCCTTCCAGTGGCTGGCGCACTCGATGGGATTGTTGACCGTCGAGTCCACGTGCTTGCCGACGAGGTTCACGCACACCTCGCCGCCCCCCTTGAAGGGCACGTAGGTGAACTTCACCCCGGTGGCCTGCTCGAGCTGGATGGTGAGGATCTGGTCTTCCTGGGCCGAGCCGGTCCCCGCCATCTTCATGCGGTCCCCGCCCGAGCGCTCCTTCGCCGCCGCGACGTACTCCTTGGCGGTCTTGTAGGGCGTCTCCGCGTTCACCCACAGGATGAACTCGTCGAGCGCCATGCGCGCGATCGGGGTGAGATCCTTCCAGCCGAAGGGCACCCCGGTGTGGAGCGGCGTCGTGAAGAGGTTGGAGAGCGTGATGATCATCGTGTGGGCGTCACCCTTCTTGCCCTTCACGTGGAGGAAGCCCTCCGCGCCCGCCCCCCCCGACTTGTTGACCACGATGAACGGGCGCGGCGAGAGCCGGTGCTTCTCGACGATGCCCGCAATCAGACGCGCCATCTGGTCGGCGCCCCCGCCGGTGCCGGCCGGGATCACGAACTCGATGGGCTTGCTCGGCTCCCAGGCCTGTGCCGGGGAGCAGAGAAATACGACGGCCAGGATGGCCGGGACCAGCGCCGCGAGGCGTCGACCGTGACGGGTCATGTCCCCTCCTTGTGGTCGGGGTTGGGCGTCGCTGCTGGTGCTGCGGACCGCTAGTTGCCGGGGCGCTCCTTCCAGAACGGGATCACGCCCGGGATCTCCCACTTGTCCCACATCTCGTCCACCTTGGACTGGAAGTAGTCGAGGTCTTCCTCGGTGAAGTGGGCGAAGCGGCCCTGCTTGAGCAGGTACTCGCGAACCGGCTTGCGCGGACGGCCTTCGACGATCGCCTTCGTCTTGCCGTAGTGCCGCACCACGCCGTCCTCCACCTCGTAGAGCGGGAAGATACCGGTCTCGACAGCCAGCTCGCCCAGCTCGTGGGAGAGCATCGGGTCGTAGTCCCAGCCCTTCGGGCACGGGTCGAGCGAGTGGATGAAGGTCGGCCCGCCGATGGTGAGCGCCTTGCGGACCTTGTTCATCATCTCGACCGCGTAGGAGGCATCGACGGTCGCCACGTACCGGCACTCGGGGTGCCCGGCCGCCAGCATGCCCGCGGTGTTCTTCTTCCAGCGGGTGTGGATGATGCGCTTGACCGAGCCCGGCGGGCTGAACGTGGTGTTCGCGCCGTACGGCGTGGAGCCCGAGAGCTGGATGTCGGTGTTGGCGTACGACTCGTTGTCGTACATCAGGATCAGCGAGTTGTACTCCCTGTGGGTCAGCGTCGCGGAGATGGCGCCCAGGCCCATGTCGGCGCCGCCGCCGTCGCCGCAGAACGCGATGACGTTGATCGGCTCCGACTTCATCTTGCCCTTCTTCATCAGCGCCTTGAGCCCGGCCGCGGTGCCGAGGGCGGCGGAGCCCGAGGAGCCGAGCTGGGTGTGCATCCACGGCACCACCCACGGGGTCGTGTAGTACGTGGTGTTGGCCACGTACATGCAGCCGGTCGAGCCGAGCACGATCGTGCGCGGGCCCGCCGCCTTGACCATGAGCTTCATCACCAGGGCCGACTCGCAGCCCTGGCAGGTGCGGTGGCCGGAGGTGAAGTACTCCTCGATCGTGACCTTCTTGACGCCCTTGAAGGGCTCCAGGATCTGCGTCGCGTTCGTGAATGCGGTATCGGCCATGTGGCTCTCCTCTCGCTCGCGCTACTCGCGCACGCCCAGCCAGTGGGTCTTGGGATCCGACTTGCCGGCCTTCGCGGCCGCGTAGCACATGTCCGCCGCCTTCGCGACATCCTCCAGGGTGACCTCGCGGCCGCCCAGGCCGCAGATGAAGCTCAGGAGCGGCGGGCGCTTGTCCGCATTGTACATCGCGGCCCGGATCTCATTGGCGACCACCCCCGAGTTGAATGGCGAGCCGAAGGAGTAGTCGCGGTCGATGACCCCGATCGCCGAGGCCTTCGAGAGCGCCTTCACCATCCGGTCGGTCGGGAACGGGCGGAACCACCGCGGCCGCACCAGGCCGACCTTCTTGCCCTGGGCCCGCATGTTGCGGATGCCGACCTTCATCGGCAGCGAGATCGTGCCCATGCCGACCAGGATGATCTCCGCGTCCTCGGTCATGTACTCCTCGAACCACGGGTTCTCGGGACCGCGGCCCATGACTTTCCGAAATCAGCGTAGGCCTCTTCGATCACGCTGGTGGCCCGCTTCATGGCCTCGTCGTTCTGCCGCCGGATCTCGATGACCCAGTCCTCGTTGGCCTGGGGCGCCACCGTGATCGGGTTGTCCGGGTGCAGCTGCAGGTCGCCGCGGTCGTAGCGCGGGAGGAACTTGTCCACCAGCCCCCGGGTCGGCACCTGGCAGATCGCCTGCGAGTGGGTCAGGAACGCGCCGTCCGCCGAGATCGCGATGGGCAGGAACACCCGCCGGTCCTCGGCGATGCGGTAGGCGAGCAGGGTCGTGTCGAGCATCTCCTGGGCCGTGTCGACCCAGATCAGCATCCAGCCGAGGTCACGGACGACCAGCGCGTCGTTGTGCTCGACGCCGAAGGCGCCCGGGTCGTCGAGGGCCCGGTTGCCCACCATGCACACCATCGGCACGCGCAGCGGCGGGGTGACGGTCAGGCACTCCATCGCGTACATCCAGCCGACGCCGGACGAGCCGCAGAACACGCGCGCGCCGACCGTGGAGGCGTGCTTGACGATCTCGAACTGGCTGTGCTCGCCCTCGGCGACGATGTACTCGGCCTCGAGCTGGCCGTTGGCGATCTTCTTGGCGATGGCCTGCATGACCGTGTCGTAGGGCCGGATCGGGTACGCGGTCACCACGTCGATGTCGGCGAGGGTCAGCGCCTCGGCGCACGCCTCGCTGCCGGAGATGAGCATCTCCTTGTGATCGGCGACCGCTCCTGCGGGCTTGGTCTCGACTGCCATGGTCTCAGTCCTCCCCTACTTCTTCGAGTCGGCGTTCTCGCCGGGAATGCCCGCGGTGATCTCGATGCCGCCCGACTCCAGCTCCTTCTTGATCTCTTCCTCGTACTGGCCGCGGAAGCGGAAGCCGTGGGACCGGGTGATGTGCTCCTTGCTGTGGATCTTGTCGGTCATCCAGGTCTTGTAGGTGGCCTTGTCGGTCCGCCACATCTCCCACTGGCTCGCATTGTCCTCGAAGGCGTCCTCGCGCACCATGGTGACGCAGTCCTTGGCCGGGCACACCGCCTCGCAGACACCGCAGCCGCAGCAGGACTCCATGTTGGCGTCGTAGAGGCCGTCCGGGGTCACGTCGAAGCAGGAGTCGGGGCACTGGATCCAGCAGAGGGTGCACTTCACGCATTTGTCGAAGTCGATCACCGGCCGCATGGTGCGGGTGGTGAACTTCTTGAAGTACGGGTTGCGCTCCGGCACGTACCCCTTGCCTCCCTCCATCGGCTTGCCGATGGGGATGGCCGGGATGGTCACGCCCTCCCGCATCTCCCACCACTTGGGCATCTCGAAGGAGTACGGGATCTCCGAGTTGCCCTCGGTGATCTTGATCGGCTGGGTCTCGAGCCGCTCGTGGGCCTTGCGGGCCGAAGCCACCTTGAGGTCGGAGCCCCACTCGGCTTCCTTGATGGCCTCGCAGACCGCGTCAAGCGACAGGAACTCGGGCTGGATCTTGGCGAGGGCGCCCAGGATGCGGGCCTCGGTGTGATCCTCCTTGTAGACCCAGAGGCCGGAGAAGGACGCCTTCGCCCGCATGAGGGCCAGATTGTAGGGGGCGTCCTTCTTGTGGATGTCCTTGAGCAGCGCGGCCGGGCTCTGGAGCGAGGTCATCAGGAGCGTGCCGCCCGAGATGGTGAGCCGGTTGATCGGCTGGAGCCCGTACCAGGCCCAGGACTCCACGCCCTTCGAGAGCGTGTCGTCCACGCAGATCGTGACGTCCACCTCCTTGGGCTCGTAGCGCGCCATGTTCTGCTCGAGCTCTTCCTGCGTGTCCGCGACGATCGCGAAGTCCTTGGCCGGGATGCCGTTACGCTGCGGACTGTCCCCGTATCGTCCAAAGGCGATCCCCCACCGCCCGGCTTTCCGTGCGGAGAGGACGATGCCGCGGCAGATGCGCGCGGCCAGGTTCTTCTGGAAGATGCCGCGGTAGACGACCTCGCAGGTGAAGTGAGCCATGCCCTACCTCCTCGAAACGCGTCCGGTGAGCCGCTGGTCGGCTGGTCGGACCATAGCCTGCCTCCGGCCCGGTGACCTGTCAAGGGCAAAGCAGGCTAGGCGGAGCGGCGGCGGCCGTGGCGGCGCACGTGGGCGGCCACCTTCATCCGATTGCCGCAGACGGCCATCGAGCACCAGCGGCGGCGGCGGGTCCGGGACCGGTCCCGGAAGTAGAGCACGCACCGTGGGTTGGCGCACTTGCCGATCTCGACCCCGCGGCCCGACACGACCAGGTCGGCCACGGCGCGCGCGATCGGGGCCTGGGCCTGGGGGGGCGCGGCCAGACCCGGCGAGAGGCCGAGGCGCCAGCCGCCGTCCTGGCGGATCAATCGGGGCGCGCCGACCCCGGCCGCAAGCGCCTCGTTGACCTCGGCGATCCACCCGGCACGCAGGAGTCGTCTACTGGCCATGGCCCCGAGCATGGCGCGGATCGTCTCGCGGAGCGCCAGGGCCTGCGCGAAAGCCCCGGCGCAGCGACGGGCGTCCGTCGCCCCCATCGCCCGGAGCATGGCGCCGTCGCCGGGCGCCAGGCCTCCCCGCAGCTCGAGGAAGTCGATGAGGTCACTCCACGAATGGAGCGACCCGCCGGGATCCGTCGGGGAGAAGACCGTGTTGGCGAACTCGACCGCGAGGTCGCCGCCAATCCTCAGAACTTCCCTTCGGACTATCCTCATAAGTTACTGTCAGATCAATACGATCTATATCACTATCCGATCTGAATCGATTAACCTCTTTTTCTACTCAAAGAGGTTAGCACGAGAGGAGGGAGCGCCTATGTGGATCCAGGAGCTGTGGCGATACCCGGTGAAGTCGATGGCCGGCGAGCGGATCGAGCGCGCGGAGGTCACCGACGCCGGGATCGTCGGAGACCGGATGGTGCTGGTCGTCGGACCCGGCGATCGCATCATCACCTCGCGGAGCCATCCCCGCCTGCTCGGGCTCAGGTCGAGCCTGGCCCCGGACGGCCTCGTGCTGGTCGATCAGAAGCCCTGGGATGATCCCGACATCGCGGAGGCGGTCCGGGCCGCGGCCGGTCCGAAGGCCCGTCTGGTCCGGTACGACGGCCCGGAACGGTTCGACGTCCTGCCGCTCCTGATCGGGACCGACGGCGCCTTCGAGCAGCTCGGCGTGGACCACCGCCGGCTCCGGCCAAACATCGTCATCGGCGGGGTGGATGGGCTGACCGAGCGGGGCTGGCCGGGACACCGGCTCCGGATCGGGGAAGCGGTCGCATCCGTTGCCAAGCTCCGGTCGCGGTGCGTGATGACCACCTACGATCCCGACACTCTGGAGCAGGACCTGTCGGTGCTCCGGCGAATCGCTTCCGAGTTCGGGGGGCAGATGGCGCTGGACTGCGGGGTGGACCGCGGGGGCCGGATCGCGGTTGGCGACCCGGTGGAGCTACTGGAGGCGGGGAAAGCCTAGCCGGCGGCGCGCACCATCCCGGCGAAGTACTCGTGGACGGTGGGCTCGTCGGTCAGCTCGGGGTGGAAGGCGGCCACGACCACGCTCCCCTGCCGGGCCATCACGCATTCCTCCCGATGCTCGGCCAGCGGTGTGACCGCGGGGCCGAGGCGCCGGATCCGGGGCGCCCGGATGAAGACCATCTTGAGGGGGCGCGACCCGGCCCCCAGATCGCTCGAGCCCACCGACTCGAAGGATTCCTTCTGGCGGCCGTAGGCGTTGCGCTCGACGGTGAGGTCGATGAAGCCCAGGGAGAACTGGGCGGGGCTCTGCACTTCCCGGGCGAGCAGGATCATGCCGGCGCAGGTCCCGAAGATGGGGCGCCCGGCGGCGTGGAACTTCTCGAGCGCGGGCACGAAGTCCCAGGCGTCCATGAGCTTGAGCAGCGTGGTGCTCTCGCCGCCCGGCATGATCAGGCCACCCACGTCCTCCAGGTGGCGGGGCATGCGCACCTCGACGGACTCCACTCCGATCCGGTCGAGCGACTTCCGGTGGAGGCTGAAATCCCCCTGCAGGGCGAGGACGCCGATCTTCATGCGAGCTTGACCTCTCCTCGCCCGGGCTCGAGCACGCGGCCGCGCTCGTGGAGCCACGCCAGCACCGTCTCCGCATTCCGGTCCGGCGGGAAGACCGGGTACCAGATCCTCTCGATCGATCCACGCTCCACGAACCAGGCCATCCGCTTGATCAGCGTGGTCGGCCCGCCCCGCTCCACCGGGTACTCGAAGGTCGGCAGCCGGAGCGCGCGGGTCAGCAGCAGGTCACGATCGCTCAGCAGGTCGAACGGCACGTGATTGCGCACGACGAACTCGTGCTGGTAGCCCGTCTCCTGCGTGCTGATGCCGAAGACGGCGACCCCGAGCTTCGTGAACTCGCGGTGGAGATCGCGGAACCCGCAGCTCTGGGGCGTGCAGCCGCGGGCGCCCGGAATCGCGTCCCACTCCGCACCGGCCGACCTTCCGGGCTCGCCGGTGCGCGGGTAGAAGAAGAGCACCGCCGGCCGTAACCCGACCTCGGCCAGGTCCACCGCCCCGCCCCCCGTCGACGGCAAACGGATGGACGGCACCCGCGACCCCGGGAGGTGGTCGCAGGCGCCGTCGTCTACCGGGACGGGTAGGTCTGGTGGCAGCGCGTGTACGGGATCCATGCTGCTGACTAGCGTTGGTCGCTACCAGCCCCGGGTCTGGAGCAGCTCGGAGTCCTTCAGCTTCGACGTCTCGATGCCGGGCATCGCGTCGCCGAGGCCCTCGGAGACCTTGGCCAGGACGTCGGGATCCTTGAAGTGCGTGGTGGCCTGCACGATGGCCTTGGCCCGCACCGCCGGGTCCGACGACTTGAAGATGCCGGAGCCCACGAACACCGCCTCGGCGCCGAGCTGCATCATGAGCGCCGCGTCGGCCGGGGTGGCGATGCCGCCCGCCGAGAAGTTCGGCACCGGCAGGTGTCCGCTCTTGGCCACCCAGCGCAAGATGTCGTACGGCGCGCCCAGGTTCTTGGCCTCGGTCATCAGCTCCTCGGGGCCCAGCAGGGTGAGCCGGCGGATACCCGACGTCACCGCGCGCATGTGGCGCACCGCCTCCACGATGTTACCGGAGCCGGCCTCGCCCTTGGTCCGCATCATCGCGGCGCCCTCGCCGATGCGGCGCAGGCACTCGCCCAGATCGCGCGACCCGCAGACGAAGGGCACCTTGAAGGCGAACTTGTCCACGTGGAAGTGCTCGTCGGCGGGGGTCAGCACCTCGGACTCGTCGATGAAGTCCACCCCGAGCGACTCCAGGATCTGGGCCTCCACGAAGTGGCCGATCCGGCACTTGGCCATCACCGGGATCGTGACCGCCTTCTGGATCTCCTTGATCTTGGTGACCGGCGACATGCGGGCCACCCCGCCCTCCTTCCGGATGTCCGACGGCACGCGCTCGAGCGCCATCACCGCCACCGCTCCCGCGTCCTCGGCGATCTTGGCCTGCTCGGCGTTGGTGACGTCCATGATGACGCCCCCCTTCAGCATCTCGGCCAGGCCCACCTTCAGTCTCGGGGTTCCGCTCTCCATGTTCTCCATGTCCTCGTCTCCTTGTGATGTGCTCGGGGTCACTGCTCGAGTCGCGCTTCGAGATTGGCCCTGACCGCGGGCCACTCCGCCTCCAGGATCGAGAATGCCGCGGTGTCGCGAATGGCGCCGTCGCTCGCGGGCCGGGCCGCCCGGAGCACGCCATCGAACCGCGCCCCCAGGCGCAGGATCGCGTTCCGCGAGCGCTGATTGCGCGCGTCGGTCATCAGGCTCACGCGATGGACGCGCCAGTGATCGAACGCGTGGGCCAGCATCAACAGCTTCGCCTCGGTGTTGATCGGAGTCCGCTGCGCGGCGGCGGCCAGCCAGGTCCAGCCGATCTCCGCCACGTCGGGTCGGTCCGTCCCGCGCTGGTTGGCGTTGCCGGGGGGCCACGGCCAGAACTCGATGTTGAAGAGCCGCGTGCAGCCGACCACCACGCCTCGCGCCCGGTCCACCGTCGCGAACGGCAGCGCGCGGCCCGCCTCCTGCTCGGCGAGGGCGCCGTCGATGTAGGCGGCGGTCTCGGCCTCGGTCCCGGGCACCAGCGTGAAGCCATAGGTGTCCCGCGAGCCCAAGGCGGCGGCGAGCACACCCGCCGCGTGCGACCGGCTGAGCGGCTCGAGCCGGACCCAGCGGCCTACCAGGGTGACCGGCGACACGACCGACGAGGCTCGCTCCACCCCGACCGCGCTCATGCGATGGCTCCCTCGAGATCGGCCATCAGCTCGGCCGCGTCCTCGAGCCCGACCGACACCCGGACCAGCCCGGCCCCGATGTCCATCGCGGCCTTCTCCTCCTCGGCGACGCGCCGGTGCGACGTGCGGGCCGGGTAGGTCCACGTGGTGGCCACGTCCCCGAAGCTCGGCGCGAACTCGAGCAGCCGCGCCCGCGCCATGAAGCGCTCCACCGCGGGCGCCCCGCCGCGCAGATCGAAGGAGACCATGGCGCCGGAGAGCCCGGGCATCAGGCGCGCCGCGAGCGCGTGCTGCGGGTGCGACGCCAGGCCCGGATAGTAGACGCGCGACACCGCGGGCAGCCCCTCGAGACCCTGGGCGAGCAACAGGGCGGTGGCGCACTGCCGCTCCATGCGCACCGCGAGGGTGCGGGCGCCGCGGGTCGCCAGCCAGGCGTCGAACGGACCCAGGTTGGTGCCGGCGCGGATCATCGCGTTGCGGATACGGGCCATCGGCTCGGCGCGGCCGGCCACGAGCCCTCCGGTGACGTCGCCGTGGCCGGAGATGAACTTGGTCAGGCTGTGCACGACCATGGTCGCGCCGTGCTCGAGCGGACGGAAGACCGCGGGCGACGCCATGGACGCGTCCACGATCAGGTCGATCCCGCGCCGCGCCAGCTCGGGCGCGACCGCGGGAACGTCCACCAGCCGCAGCAGCGGATTCGAGATCGCTTCGACGAACACCGCGCGGGTGTTCGGCCGCAGCGCAGCCACGATCGCCCCGGCGTCGGTGGCGTCCACGAAATCGGTCTGGACCCCGAGCCGTCGCCCCTCGTCGCCCAGGAACGCGGCGGTGGAGCCGTAGAGGTCGCGCGCCGAGACGAGGTGATCGCCGGGCGCGAAGAGCCCGAGCAGGAGCGCGGTGGTGGCACCCATGCCGGAGGCGCACGCCACCGCCGCCTCCGCGCCCTCGAGCGCCGCCACCAGGTCTTCCAGCATCGCGTGGTTGCCGGTGCCGTAGCGACCGTAGACGAAGCCCGGCTTCTTGCTCTCCCACACCGACTCGACCGTGTCCATCTCCTCGAAGACGTACACGTTGGTCTGGTAGATGGGAGGCGTCAGGGGGCGGCTGGCCGAGGGCACGTCGCGCCCGCCGCGGGCCGCGAGGGTATGGAAGTCCACGGCTGGCTGCCTCCTAGATCAGCGGCACGGCCCGGGCGGCCACGAGGCCCACCGGCTCCGGCTGGCGCTGCACGTCACGAATGATCTCGGCGAGCCGCTTGATGCCCTCGTCGATCTGGGTCAGCGGCAGCGCCGAGAAGGATAGCCGGAGCGTCCGCTCGCCGCCACCGTCCACGTAGAACGCGTTTCCGGGCGTGAAGATCACCCCGCGCGCGGCCGCGCGCTCGAGCAGCGGCGCCGCGTCCAGCCCCGCGGGCAGGGTCACCAGCAGCGAGAAACCGCCCTCGTTCTCGGTCCACGTCACGCCCGCCGGCATGCGCTTGGCGAGCGCGCCGAGCAGGGCGGCGCGGCGACGCCCGTACTCGCGCAGAACCCGCGCCTGGTGACGGTCGAGCAGGCGCTGACGGCAGAAATGGTAGACCGCGGCCTGGATGAGAGGGCTCGTGTGGATGTCCGCCAGATCCTTGGCGACTTCCAGGCGGTCTATCAACTCCGGGGCGGCCACGATCCAGCCGAGACGCAGCCCGGGGAACAGGATCTTGGAGAACGTCCCGATGTAGATGACGAGCCCCGAGACGTCGAGCGCCTTGAGCGGTGCGGGCGGCTGCGGGCCGAAGAAGAGGCTGCCGTCGAAGCCGTCTTCCATGATCGGGAGGCGATGCCGCGCCGCCACCTCCAGGAGCCGCTTCCGCGCATCTGGCCGCATCGTGAGCCCGGTGGGATTATGGGCGCTCGGCTGGCAGTAGAGCAGCTTCGGCGACTGCCGCTCGAGGAGGCGGTCGAGATGCTCGGGATCGAGCCCTCCGTCGCGCATGGGCACCGGCAGGAGCTGGGCCCCGAACGAGCGGAAGACCTGCATGGCGCGGGGATAGGACGGCTCCTCGATCGCGACGAAATCCCCCGGGTCCAGCAGGGTCCGCGCGACCAGGTCGAAGCCCTGCTGCGAGCCGTTGACGATCAGGATCTCTTCCGGGCGGACCTCGAGCCCGAAGCGCAGCAGGTAGCCGGCCAGGAACTCGCGCAGCGGCGGATAGCCGCGCCCCGGGTAGTACTGCAGCAGCTCGCGCCCTTCCTCGCGGATCACGCGGTTGAGCACGCGGCGGAAGGCGTCGGTGGGGAAGAGCCCGCTGTCCGGCATCCCACCCGCGAACGAGATGGCACCCGGCCCGGGCTGCGGCACCTGGCTGTAGCCGCGCCGCCGGCGGCTGTCCGCCGCGATCACCTGGGCGCCCTTGGAGAGGAACGGAGTCCAGTCGAGCCGCGGCGTCGTCGGCCGCGTGATGCTGGCGGTGGCGGGGACGCGATCGGCGACGAACGTCCCCTGCCCCACGTGGGCCCGGGCCCACCCGCCCGCCACCAGCTCGTCGTAGGCCAGGGCCACCGTCGTGCGGTTGACTCCCAGCTCGTGGGCCAGCTCGCGGCTGGCCGGCAGCTTCATGCCCGCCGCGAGCAGCCCCTGGCTGATCAGCCGCTCGAAGTGGAGCTGGATCTGACGCGACAGGGACGTCCTGCCCGCTCCGCCGGTCCCTCGGTCCAGTTGGATTCTCATGGCCTCGATGTAAACCAATACCTCGCTGTTTGTACACGTGTAAAGCGCCAATTGGATGATTCCAAGATCATCCAATTCTATATGACCGGGACCAGTGATACCATGGCGCCCCCGGGTCCCTGGGGGGCTCCTACCGGGGTGAGACCAGGGCCGGAGACTGACCGCTCCTCGAGGATCGACCGATGCCGGGTGTGGTGGTGCTGGAGTCGATGTGGAACAAGAAGGGGCGTCTGCTGGACGACGAGCCCTCGGTGCTGCCCTACCTGAAGGCCATCAAGCAGTCGCTGGCCTGGGAAGGCATCCGGGTCAATCTCGTCTACCGGCGCTTCTACTCGAGCTACGACCTGGGCCTGCTCCTCGAGGAGGTCCGCCGCCGCCGGCGCTCCTTCCAGGTCTGCTACATCGCCTCGCACGGGCAGCGCCGCAAGCTGGTCGGCATCGGCGACAAGGTGATCCGCCTCGAGACCCTGGTGGACCATTGCCGGCCCAGCACCGGCACCGGCTACATCTTCGGCGCCTGCGATTTCGTCACCCCCGACACCGCGAAGAACTTCCTGCTGTCCACCGGGGCGCGCTTCGTGGCGGGCTACCAGAAGGCCATCCCGTGGACCGAGTCCATGCTGGTGGACTGCCTGTTCCTGTCCTACCTGCTGGGCGGCACCATGAAGTGGGTCCGCACCAAGCACGGCGAGCGCATGCCCCCGCTGCGCGCGCTCGAGGACTTCGAGATCACCCGCTCGGAGAACCCGCAGAAGGTGGCGGGCCAGCTCTACCGCGACTTCCCCCTGGCCCACGACATCACCTTCTCGTGCTTCACCCTCGACCGCGGACAGGGCCGCAAGCCCGCGATGGAGAACTCCTTCGATCTCTTCCGCCGGAACGTGGATCGCGCCCGCCGCGTGGTCCGCGATCTGTGAGGAGGGTCGTCGTGACCGCCGGGTCCAGACGGACGTGAGCGAAAGGCAGCAGGCGCGGGTGCAGGCCCAGTTCGGGCCGAGCGCCGCCGCGTACGTGGCGAGCGCCGGCCATGCCGCCGGCCCCGACCTGGAGTGGCTGCTCGCCTGGGGGCGCAAGCGCGGGGCGGCGCGGGTGCTCGATATCGCCACCGGGGGCGGGCACACCGCACTCGCCTTCTCCCGCTTCACCGAGAGCGTGGTCGCGATGGACGTCACGCTGCCGATGCTCGAGGCCGCCCGACGATTCGTCGCCCACGAAGCCGCATCCGGCGTGCGGTTCGTCGGCGGCGACGTGGAGGCCCTGCCCTTCCGTGACGGGCGCTTCGGCACCGTGACGTGTCGCATCGCGGCCCACCACTTCGCGTCCCTGCTCCCGGCGCTGCGTCAGGTGGCGCGCGTGCTGCGCGCCGGCGGGTCGTTCCTGGTCGAGGACATCCTGGGCCACGAGGACGAAGAGGCCGCGGCCTTCATCCTGGAAGTCGAGCGCCGCCGCGATCCGAGCCACGTCCGGGCCTACCGTCAGATCGAGTGGACCGCCTTCCTGCGCGCCGCGGGCCTGACCGTGCTCGACGAGGCGGTGATGAGCAAGGCGCGGCCGTGGGACGAGTGGACGACGCGGACGCGGATGACGCCGGCGGCTCGCGCCGACCTGGAGCGCTTCGTGCTGGCCGCGCCTGCCCACTGCCGGGAGGCCTTCGAGTTCCGCATCGAGAACGGGCGCATCGTCTCGTTCAGCGACCGCCTGCTGCTGCTGCGGGCCGACCGGGACTAGCCCGCCAGCACCACCACCGTCGCTCCCCACCCGCCCCGCTCGGGCGGGCCGTCGAAGAAGCGCACGACCGCGGGGTGACCGCCCAGCACGCTCCGCACGATCGCCCGCTGGGTGCCGGTCCCCTTGCCGTGGATCAGCCGGACCTCGCGAAAGCCGCGCGCGGCGGCCTGGGTCAGGTACTCCTCCACCACCGAGCGCACGTCCCGCGGGGCAAACGTGTGGAGATCGAGCGAGTCCTCGATCGGGAGAATGACCGGATCCGGCTCGTCCATGACCCCAGCCTAGCGCATCCGCCCTATGGTGCGGCGGCGGACGTGGCCGACGTCGCCCATCCGTGGCGCCCCGAGGCCTCTCTTTCGAGCGCTTGGTGGCCGCTATGCTCCGGCGGCTCGCGCGCCAGGGTGCGCGATCAGGCGCTGCGTATGCTGTGCGATCATCAACTCCTCGTTGGTCGGAATGGCCCACGCGGTCACCCGGCTGCCCGCCATGCTGATCCGCGGCCCGCCCCTCTCGTTCGCCGCGCGGTCGAGCTCCAGTCCCAGCCACTCCGCGTCGCGGCAGATCCGTCCCCGGACCGCCGGGCTGTTCTCGCCGATCCCGGCCGTGAACACGAGCGCATCGAGTCCACCCAGCGCGGCCGCGAGCGAGCCCAGCTCGCGCCGAATCCGATACACGTAGAGGTCCACGGCGAGCTTCGCCCGGGGATCGTCCGAGCCCAGGAGCTTCCGCATATCACTCGAGGTGCCGGACACCCCGAGCAGGCCCGACTCGCTATAGATGAGCTTTTCGATCGCGCGCGCGTCCATTCCGCGCTGGTCCATGAGGTAGAGCAGCACGCCGGGGTCGATGGCCCCGCACCGCGTGCCCATGGGCAGCCCGTCCACCGCGGTGAAACCCATCGTGCTCGCGACGCTCCGGCCGCCCTCCAGCGCGCACATGCTCGAGCCGTTACCGAGATGGCATACGACTGTCCTGCCCGCCGCGGCACGAGCGTCATGCCCCGGCAGAACCGAGGCGACGTACTCGTAGGACAGGCCGTGAAAGCCGTAGCGTCTCACCCCAGCGTCGTGGAGCTCCACGGGAATGGCGAAGCGCCGCGAGATGTCGGGATTCGTGGCATGAAATGCGGTGTCGAAGCAGGCGACCTGCGGCAGACTCGGCCGCTGCTCCATCAGGAGGCGAATCGGCGCCAGGTTGTGCGGCTGATGGAGCGGGGCAAGCGGTATGAATTTCTCGAGCACGCCGACTACAACGGGATCGAGCCGGACAGGCTCCGCATACTCCATCCCGCCGTGGACCACCCGGTGGCCGACCGCCGCGAGTTCGAGACCGCCGCCCTGCTGGCGCAAAAACTCCGCGAGATGCGACATGGCGCCGTCGTGGCCGAGGCTCACCCCATCGCCCCAAGACTTCTCCGCGAGCACCTCGCTCTCCGGCCCTCGCGCCACAAACCGCGGCGCCGTCCCGATGCCCTCGATCTGACCCTGAACGACAGGCGCGAGTGTCCGCTGCCGCTCGGCGAAGAGCACGAACTTGATGCTGGACGAGCCGGCGTTCAGAACGAGAATCGCGTCACTCACGGCATCGCCCTCGCCACATTCGCCCGGCGCGCCCTCGCGATCAGGGCCGCGACCGCGCACGAGGCAATTCGGGTGATCACGGGGCCCGCGCGGCTGGTGAGAATGGTCGTCCTATATCCGCCCCGGTCAAATCAGTACTTCTCCGGGATGAACTTGAACGGATAGTCGGGCTCGCGGTAGCCGTGGCGCTTCTGCCGCTTCGGCAGCTTCACCTTGTCGCGCGGCGCGTCCTTGTACGGAATCTGCTTGAGGAGGTGCCGGATGATGTTCAGGCGCCCGCGCCGCTTGTCATCGGTCCGCGCCACGTGCCACGGCGCCCACTTCGTGTCCGTCGCCGCGAACATGTCGTCGCGCGCCCGTGAGTAGTCGTACCAGCGCCCGTAGGATTTCAGATCCATCCCGGAGAGCTTCCAGATCTTGCGTCCGTCGTCGATGCGCGACTCGAGCCGCCGGGTCTGCTCCTCCATCGTCACTTCCAACCAGTACTTGACGAGGATGATGCCGGACTCGACCATCAGCTTCTCGAAGCCCGGCGCGACCTCGAGGAATTTCTCCACCGCCTCCTCGGAGCAGAAACCCATGACCCGCTCGACGCCCGCGCGGTTGTACCAGCTCCGATCGAAGATCACGACCTCGCCCGCGGCCGGCAAGTGGGGCAGGTATCGCTGCACGTACATCTGGCTCTTCTCCCGCTCGGTCGGCGCGGGCAGCGCGACCACGCGAAAGACGCGCGGGCTCACCCGCTCGGTGATCGCCTTGATCGTTCCGCCCTTTCCGGCACCGTCGCGCCCCTCGAACAAGATGCAGACCTTCAGCCCCTTGTGTTTGACCCATTCCTGGAGCTTGACGAGCTCGACGTGCAGCCGCTCAAGCTCCTTGTCATAGGCCTTGCGCTTCAGCTTCTTCGGCTCTGCGCCATCCCCGTCCGCCTCTCCGTTGTCGCGCTTCTTCGCTTTCATGAGCCAGCCCCTTTCTGTGGTGACGGTCGATGGACTGCGGTCAGCTCGAATTGCTCCACCGCGGTCTCCAGGTTGAAGAGCATCCGTTCCCGGCCCAGCGTCTGGGCCAGTGTCGTGCGCCGCACGACCGCGAGCACCCCCGGATTGAGCGCCGCCAGCCAGAGCGCGATCCCTTCGTCGTGCAGCTTTCGCTCCGCCTCGATCAGCATCTTGACCGCGGTGTACTCGATGTCGATCACGGCGTCGCAATCGAGCAACACGACCGACGGCCTCGCCTGGTCGATGAGCGAGCGCATCCTCTCGACCACGCCCTGCGCGTTGGCGAAAAACAGGCGGCCCTCCATGCGCAGGATCAGCAGCCCCGCCCAGGTCTCGTCGTCCGGATGCTCGCTCGAGAGCGGGCGGTACACCTGCGTGCCGCGCTTGCGGGCCATCACGTAAACGGCCGGGTTGTACGCCTGCTGGGAAAGCGCGAGCAGCGAGACGACGACCGCCACGAGTATGCCCTTGAGCGTTCCGAGGAGGACGACGCCGGCAAACGCGCTGAGCGCCCAGGCGAACTCGACACCCCGCACGCGGCGGATCGCCGCGAACTCCGCCGGCTTGATCAGATCGAACGAGTACGCCACCACGACCGCCGCCAGCGCCGCCTGCGGCATGAGCGCGATGACCGGCGCCAACAGCAGCAGCGTCGCCAGGGCCGCCGCGGCGGTGACGAGCTCGGCTACCTGGGTCCGGGCTCCCGCCTTGCGGTTGACCGCCGTCTGCGTTGTGCCACCGCCCGCGGGCATGGCCCCCAGGAAGCCGCCCGCGACGTTTCCCAGGCCAACCGCAAGCAGCTCCTGGTTGGGCACGGGCGGCGGCTCTCCGGGCGCGCCGAATGCGCGCGCCGCCGCGATCGTCTCGGTGAAGCTCATCAGCGCGATGCCGGCCGCCGCCGGCCACATCTCGGTGACGAGATCGAAGCGGGGCCAGACGGGTGCCGGCAGGCCGCCGGGCAGGCTGCCGACCGTCGCCACGCCGGCGGCGCTCAAGCCCAGCAGGCTCGACGCGACAATGGCCGCGGCGATCGCGAGGAGCGGGGCCGGCGCGCGCGGGACAAAATGCTCGAGGCCGAAGATTAGCACGAGCAGACAGACGGCGATCGCGACCGTGGCGACGGAGGCGTGGGGCAGCTCGCGCACGATCGCGAGCAGGTCGCGGAAGAAGCCGGCCTTCTCGATGTGCACGCCGAGCAGCTTGGGGACCTGGTCGATCACGATCACCAGCCCGATACCGGACTTGAAGCCCGTGAGCACCGGCTCGGAGATGAAGTTGGCGACGAAGCCGAGTCGCAGCGCGGACGCGGCCACCAGCATGGCGCCGGTAAGGACCGCGAGCGTCGCGCCGGCGGCGATCAGGGCCCCGGGGTCGCCGCCGGGTGCGGCCCGGGCGAGCTCGGCGCCGCAAAGGATCGCGATCGTCGTGGTCGTGCTGACGCTGAGCGGGCGCGACGTGCCGACCAGCGCGTACACGACCATCGGCACGATCGCCGTGTAGAGACCGACCTGCAGCGGCAGGCCCGCGATCGTGGCGTAGGCCATCGCCTTGGGGATGACCACAGCGGCGGCCGTGAGGCCGGCAATCAGATCCGGGCGCAGCCATTCGCGCGGGTAGTGCCGCAGCCAGGCAATGCTGGGGACGAAGCTCGATAGCACCACGTTTTCCCGCCTCCGTGCGACGCCGATCAGCCGCGATGAGTGTCGCGTTCGAGGCAGATGTCGGGGTACCCCTGTGGCACGAGGCGGGTAGAACCCAGTCTCGGTACCGCGCTCCGTGCCGTCTCGCGCATTGCTGCCTCCAGCGGGCGGGAATGGCCCGGCCTACCGGATCATGTCGGGCGAAGCCCGTGCGGTCTATAAGACCTTCGGCCTAGAAAGGGGCGCATCGAGGTGCCGTCGTCCACCGTCGAGCGGATGCCTCCGGGGGGCAAAGGCGTCGAGATCGAGCGAATCCTCGATCGGGAGGATGACCGGCTCGGGCTCGTCCCTGGCTCGAGGCTCGGCCTATCTTCATCCCTTCCGCTCGCGGCGGCGCGGACGTGCCGGTCGACTCACCCCGCGCCGCCGCGAGTCCAGTCCTCCTACTGCTTTTTCTGAAGCTTCACCCCGAGGGACTTGGCCGCCTCGTCGTACTTGGCCACCGACTCGGCGTGCTTGCCCTGCGAGTGGAGCGTGTTGGCCTGCTTCATGGTCTCCCGGGCGTTGTAGGCCGCACTGTCGAGCCGGTTGCTGGTCTGACGCTCCATCTGCGCCTGCAGCATCGGGCACTCACCGGCCAGGGCCGGGGCACCGCAGATTCCCACCAGGGCGGTTGCGATCGCAATCGAGAGCAGTCTCATGATGCTGTCTCCTGTGTTCGGGTTATGAAGCGTGCACTGCACGTGGGCGGACCACAGCCGTAGCGAACGCGGTGGGGCGGGTCGAGCGAGGTGTTGCCGAAGCGGGATGGAGCGGGGACGACGAGACGGACGACACCTCGCCGGGAGGTCCGCGGGTCGGCGACGACTCCGGCTGACTCACGGACCCGTTGTGGGTCGCCCCGACCCCGAGCGACCTCACCGCGACGAGCCGGGTCGGGCCCGGGCCGTCCTGCTGGTGCATGGAGCCGCCCGGCGTATCCCCCGGCTCGTCGTGGGTCGGGCCGAGGAGCGCCCGCGCGACCTTCGTCGAGGAATCGTCGGACACGGGCGCGCGATCCTCCCCGGCCAGATCGCCCCCGAGACCCACGAGCAGCGCCGCGGTGGCGAGCGAGAGCGTGACGAACCCCGGGACCGTCATTGGAGCCGAAGGATAACGACTCGGCCCGTGCTTGACAAGGCCCCGGATCGCCCCATAATCCGCGCATGTCCGACGCCCGATCGGAAGCGCTCGAGTGGCTGGCCACGTTCGAGGCCGCGTGCCGCGGACAGGACTTCGCGGCGGGGCGCCGCCTCTTCGCCCCGGACGCGGTGGCCTTCGGCACCTACGCGACCGCGGTTCACGGGCTCGACAACATCGAGCGCGAGCAGTGGCGCCAGATCTGGCCGCGCATCCGGGGCTTTCGCTTCGACGCGCATCCGGACGCCGGGGGTGCCGGCGACTCGGCCTGGGTCGCCGCGACCTGGGCGTCTGAGGCCACCGGCCCCGACGGGAAGCCCTTCACGCGGCACGGCCGCGCCACGTTCAACCTCGCCCGGCGGGACGGCCGGTGGCTGGCCGTCCACAGCCACGTCTCCCTGCTCCCCACCCAGTCGGAGAGCGCTCACGGCCGGCGATGAATTCACACGGTTGTGACGTCCGGGCGGCCGCCTCGCCCGTAGAGTCCTCAGAACGTCCAATCACGCCCGCACACGGAGGGGATATGAGCAAACGGGTTCTCGGGCTCGTCGTGGTGACCCTGGTCCTGGCCGCGCTGGCCGCGGTGGCCTCGCGGAGCAGCGCGGGACCGGAAAAGATCGTGTTCCCGGCCAACTACAAGGACGGGGTGCTCTACACCATTGCGGACCGGTATGACGTCAAACAGTACCGCGAGCTCTACGCCAGCCCGGCCGCCGCCGTCCAGGCGGCCAAGGAAGGCAAGCCGCTCCCGAGCGGCACCGTCCTCACCCTGGTCCAGTACAAGGCCCAGGTGGACGCTCAGGGCAACCCGCTCAAGGACGCCAAGGGCCGCTTCCTGAAGGGCGACCTGATCGCCTACACCGTCATGGAGAAGCGCACCGGCTGGGGCACGGAGTACGGGGACGACATCCGCAACGGGGAGTGGGAGTACTCGGCCTTCGGGGCGGACGGCAAGTTCAACGACAAGGCCAACTACAAGGCGTGCTTCCAGTGCCACAAGCCCCACGATCAGATCGACTACGTGATCTCGTACCCGGCGCTGGCGGGCCGGACCATGGTGGCCAGCGCGGCGCCGGCGCCCGCGGGGTCCATCGGCGTGAACATCGGCGCCTTCACCTTCGGCCCTCCCGGCATCACGGTCGCCCCGGGCAAGACCGTCACCTGGACCAACACGGATGAGTCGCCGCACCAGGTCACGGTGGCGGGCACGCCGCTCAAGACGGGATTCCTGCTGAAGGGCCAGAACGCGTCCCTGACCTTCAAGGACGAGGGCGTCTTCAACTACAGCTGCGCGCTGCACCCCAACATGAAGGGCACGGTGCAGGTCTCGAAGTAACCGCCTGCGGACGTCCCCCTCACCCTACCCTCTCCCCCTGCGGGGGCGAGGGTCCGAACAGCCCTCTCCCCGTTGGGGAGAGGGCAGGGTGAGGGGCCGTGGTCTCGGCTCCTACTCTTTCTTCTCGAGCTTCACAGACCGGGACCGGTCCCGGTTGGCGCCACCAGCGCCGGTGGTCAGCAGGGCCGTCCCCACAAGGTTCTTGTCATCCAGGAGGCTGAGATCGTACACAGCCCCCTTCCCACCCGTCCACCGAACGGCTGGCTTGGCACCGCTGGTGTCGATCTCGAGATTCACTTTCGCGGTCTTGTCCTCGGTGGCGCCCACGCGGGCATCCGCCATCCACTTGCCGTTCTCCTCCTTGACCGACTTGATCACCAGCACGAGGGTGGGATCCGCGTCCTTCTGCGAACGCTGCTGGAGCTCACCCTTCCACGTCCCGACCAGCGCCTTGCCCACGTCCACCTGGGCGGCGGCCACCCCGGTTCCCAGCATCAACCCCACGGCCACGAACAGCACCACTCGTGCAGCGCGAATACTTCCTCTCATTCTTAGCACTACCCTTTCTCGGTGATGTAGACGTGCTGGAACATGTCCACGTAGATGTTGCCGTCCACCACGAACTCCCCCGCCTTGTTCTTCTCGATCCCGCCGACCCACGGCTTCTTGGCCGCGTAGCGGAGTACCCAGGCCACCGGCACATAACCGGCGTCCTGCTGCATGATCTCCTCGGCCTTCTTGTAGTGCTCGAGGCGCTTCTTGGGATCGCGGGTGTCGCGGCCCGCCTCCAGCTCCTTGTCGAAGGCCTCATTGACCCACGCCTGACGCCGGCCGGTGGTCTTCTTGCCGTAGAAGGTGTCGAAATACTCGTTGTGCGGATCCGGATAGTCCATGAACCAGCGGATCCAGACGAACTGCATTTCCTGCTTCCAGAGGCGATCGCGAAACACCCGCGGCTCGAGAACTTCCAGATCCGTCTTCATGTTGAGCGTGTCCAGCAGCACCGCCTGGACCGCCTCCGCGAGCGGCTTCGAGCCGAGACCCTCGTCACGCATCGAGAGCGTGATCTTGGGCCAGTTCTTGCCACCTTCAAAGGGCGTGCCCTTGAGCTGTTCCAGAGCCAGCTTCTTATCGTACTTCTGGATCGCCTTGATCTTGGGGTCGTCGAGCGCGCCGGGGAATCCAGGTGGGATCATCGACCAGGCGGGAATCGTGAGTCCCTGGCTCACCTTGACGACGTTCTCCCGGTCGATCGCGTGGGCAACCGCCTTACGGACCTTCAGGTTGTCGAACGGCGGCTTCGTGGTCTGCGGCAGCAGGTACCAGGTGCCCGGGAACGGGTACCGGAAGACGTCCTTCGACATGCGCGGGTCGGACTGCAGCCGCTTGAGATCCCCCGCCTGGAGCGCGGTCAGGTCGAGCTCGTTGTTCTCGTAGGGCAGCGCGCCGGAGGCTACCGGAATGATCGGAATGACCACCCGGCTCAGGTGCACGTTCTTGGCGCCGTAGTAGTACGGGTTCTTCTTGAGCACAACCTGCTTGTTGTGCTCCCAGGCCTCGAGAGTGAACGGCCCGTTGGTCACGATATTGGCCGCCTCCGTCCACTTGTCACCGTGCTTCTCCACCGCACCGCGGTGAGCCGGCAGAGCGGCCAGGTAGGCCGCGAGCACCGGGAAGTAGCCGCGCGGGCCCTCGAGCGTCACCTCGAGCGTCCAGTCGTCCTTGGCGCGCACGCCGACCTGGCTCGCGTCCGTGACCTGCTTCTTGTTGTACGCTTCGCCATTCTTCAGGTCGTACAGGAAGGAGGCGTAGGGCGCGGCGGTGGCTGGATCGAGCTGGCGCTTCCACGACCACTCGAAGTCCCGCGCCGATACCGGCGAGTTGTCCGACCAGCGGCTGTCCTTCCGGATCGTGAAGGTCCACACCGAGCCGTCCTTGTTCCCCTCAACCTTGGAAGCCATCCAAGGGATCGACACGAAGTCGGCGTTGAACACCATGAGCCCTGCGAACAGCGAGTTCGCTCCGCCACAGTAGAGGTCCTTGTTGAAATCGTGGCTGGACGGATCGTTCTGCATCCACCCGCCGCCGCCGTAGCGGAGCACCTGCTCCTTGGCCAGCTTCTCGCCCGGCCCAGGCTTGGACGGCGCGGCCGCCCCGGCCTGCGTGGCGAAGCCGAGCCCGCCGAACGCGGCCATGGCGCCGACCACCTTCAGGAAGTCGCGCCGGCCGACCCCGATGGACTCGAGGCGCTTGGCGAAGAGTTCCATCTGCTCGTCTGGAATGCGCATGGTGGGTGTCCTCCTGTGAGTTACTTCAGCTTGGGGTCGAGCGCGTCGCGGACCCCGTCGCCGAAGAAGGTGAACGAGAGCATGGTCACCGCGATGGCGATCGACGGGAACACGCACAGGTGCCAGTAGGAGCGCAGGAACTGCTGGTTCTCCCCCACCATCTGGCCCCACGAAGGCGTGGGCGGGTTGATGCCGACCCCGATGAACGAGAGCGCCGCCTCGGTGAAGATAGCCTCGGGGATGCCGAAGGTGATCGACACGACGATGGGGGTGAGCGCGCTCGGCAGCACGTGGCGGCTCATCACCCGCCAGAAGCCGGCCCCGAGCGCCCGGGCGCCCTCCACGAACTCCTTCTCCTTGATGGAGAGGACCTGGGCGCGCGTCTGGCGCGCGATACCCACCCAGCCGGTGAGGCCGAGCGCGATGAAGATGTTCATCAGCCCGGCCCCCAGCATCGACATGACGAGGATGACGAAGAGCAGGTTCGGGAAGGCGTACATCACGTCCATGAAGCGGGTCAGGATCAGGTCGGTGCGGCCACCGATGAACCCGGACACTGCTCCGATCGGGACGCCGATCAGCACGATGATGACCTGGGCGCCGAGGCCCACCAGCATCGAGACACGCGCTCCGTAGATCAGGCGGGAGAGCACGTCGCGACCGAGCTGATCGGTGCCGAGCGGGAACTCCCGGGAGGGAAACTCGTAGAGCCGGCCGAAGTTGGGCTTCGTGTAGGACTGCGGCGCGACCAGGTCGGCGAAGACGGCGAGCAGCAGGAGCAAGATGACCACTACCCCGCCCACGACCGCCAGCTTGTTGCGGAGCAGACGCCGCCAGGCGTCACGCCAGAGGCTCGAGCCGCGGATCGCGGCCCGCGGCAGGGCCATCGCCGCGCCGTCCGGCGTGGGCAGACTAGTATCGGATGCGGGGGTCGAGAAGGCCATAGAGGAGGTCGACCACGAGGTTCATGAGGGCCAGGAACCCTCCGTAAATCAGCACGACCGCCATGATCATCGGATAGTCGCGTCCGGTCATCGAGAGCACGAAGAAGCGGCCCATGCCCGGAACGCGGAAGATGGACTCCACGAAGAAGGAGCCGGTCCCCACCGCGGCGAACATGGGGCCGAGCAGCGTGACCACCGGGATGAAGCCGTTCTTGAGCACGTGCTTGAGGATTACCGGCGTCTCGGCCAGCCCCTTGGCCCGCGCGGTCACGATGTAATCGGAGCGGATGACTTCCAGCATGCTAGAACGCGTGAAGCGCGCGATGATGCCCATCGGGGCCAGCGCGAGCGTGATCGTCGGTAGGACCCAGTCCTTCGGCGAGTTCCAGCCCCCGGTGGGGAAGATGGGCAGGACGAACGAGAAGAGCACGATCAGGAACACGGCCAGCACGAAGTTGGGCACGCTGACCCCGAGCGTGGCCACGCTCACCGAGACGTAGTCCCAGGACCGGTTCTGGTAGACCGCGGCCAGCACCCCGAGCGTGAGCCCCCCGATCACCGCCAGCGCCAGGGCCATGCTGCCAAGGAGGAGGGAGATCGGGAACGTCTCGGCCATGATCTCGGCCACCGTGCGGGTCTTGTAGACGAACGACGTGCCGAAATCACCGCGCACGGCCTTCTGGAGGAAGATGCCGAACTGGACATAGAGCGGCTTGTCCAGCCCGTAGGCCTCCGCGAGGTTCTTCTGCGCCTCCGGCGACAACGGGTTCGCCCCCTCCGCGACCGGATCGAGAGGGCTACCCGGCGTAGCGTGCATCACCAGGAAGGTGACGAGCGCCATGGCGAGGAGCGTCGGAACCAGCCAGAGGAGGCGATAAACGACGTAGCGGAGCAACGCACCCCCCGGGGACAGTGCCCGCCCAGACCCTGTGACGGGTTAGTAGGTAACTATCCGCAAACACGCGCGTAAAGTCAAGAAAAAGAATGGTATCCTGCGCCCGCATGGCCATTTCCCTGACCATCCTGCCCGGCCCGCGCGTCCTCGACACCAAGCCCGGCACGACCATCCTGAAGGCCGCGCACGGCGGCGGCGTGGACATCAACGCCATCTGCGGCGGGCGGGGCCGCTGCACGTCCTGCCGGGTCAAGTTGGTCGCGGGCACCGCGCCGCCGCCCACCATCATGGACGAGCTGCAGCTGGGCGACGCCCTCGTCCGCGAGGGTTACCGGCTCTCCTGCCAGTGGCCGCTCACCGAGGCGGTCACCGTGCAGATCGCGCCGCCGCTCGACGAGCACCACCTTCCAGATCCTGGGCGGCGAGCGTCCGGCCGGCGCGCCCGCGCCGATCTCGATCGACGCCGGCGTCCGCAAGCGCGCGGTCCAGGTGACCCTGCCCAAGGACGAGCATCTCCAGACCTCCGACCTGGAGGCGCTGCTCGCCGCGACGGGGGGCGACCTCGAGGACGTACCGCCCGCGGTGCTGAAGACCCTGCCCGCCGCGCTGCGCGAGCGCGGCGGCGAGGTCACCGTGACCACGTTCGGCCGGCACGTTTTGGCCGTGGAGGCGGGTGACACGGCGCTGCACAAGTACGGTCTCGCCATCGACATCGGGACCACCAGCGTGGTGACCACGCTGATGGAGCTCGAGTCCGGCGAGCAGCTCGCGTCCGCGTCGAGCCTGAATCCGCAGGCCGTCTTCGGCGGCGATCTGATGTCGCGCATCGCCTTCGCCCAGTTCGATCCGGCGAACCTGCGCAAGCTGCAGACGCGCATCATCGGCCTGCTCAACCAGCACATCGAGCAGATCGCGCGCGAGTCGGGCGTCCTCGCCAAGTGGATCTACAAGGTCGTGGTCGTCGGCAACACCTGCATGCACCACCTGCTGCTCGGCATCGATCCCTCCTACGTCGGCCTCGCCCCCTACGCGCCGGTGATGCGCCACGCCACTCATCCTCCCCGCGCGCGACCTCTTCCTCAAGCTGCAGCCCGAGGCGCGCGTGTGCCTGCTCCCGATCGTGGCCGGCTTCGTGGGCGCGGACGCGGTGGCGGTGGCCCTCGCGACCCGCATCGACGACACGCCCTCGCTCCGCATCGCGGTGGACATCGGCACGAATGGCGAGGTCCTGCTGGGCTCGCGCGAGCGGCTCTGGGCGTGCTCGGCGCCCGCCGGCCCCGCGCTCGAGGGCGCGCAGATCCGCCACGGCATGCGGGCCGCGCGTCGGGGCCATCGACCGCGTGGGCGTGGAGGACGGCGACCTCCGCCTGCACACGATCGGCGACGCTCGCCGCCCAGGGCCTCTGCGGCTCCGGGCTCGTCGACGCGGTCGCCGTCGCTGCTCGACGCTGGGCGTCATCGACTGGACCGGGCTCATCGACGTGGATGGCCGCGACCGGCTTCCCGCCCCCATGCGCGCGCGGGTCCAGATGCGCGGGGAGGAGCGCCTGGTCGTGCTCGCGCGCCCCGCCGAGCACGGGCGCGGAGCGGGAGATCGTGCTCACCCAGGACGACGTGCGGCAGGTGCAGCTCTGCAAGGGCGCCATCGCCTCCGGAGTGGCGATGCTGCGGCACATCGCGGGCGTCGGGCCCGAGCGACGTCGAGCGAGCTGATGCTCGCGGGCGGCTTCGGCAACTACCTCTCGGTGCGCAGCGCGCTGCGCATCGGGCTCATCCCGCCCGACCTCCCCGAAGCGAAGATCCGCTACGTCGGCAACGCGGCCGCGCTCGGCGCCCAGCTCGCCCTGGTGTCCGAGCCCGAGCGCGCGCGGGCCGCGGACCATCGCGCGCCGCATCGAGCACGTCTCGCTCGCCGCGCATCCCGACTTCGAGGCCATCTTCGTGGACTGCATGAACTTCCCCCGCACTCCCCCTCTCTCCTCTGGAGAGAGGGCCGGGTGACGGGCCCGGACCTCATGCGCATTCCCGCCTCCGCCGTCGGCATCACGGTCGGCCCGCGCGAGCAGGAAGTCGACGCGCGCTGGCTCATGGCCTATGCCGCCGCGCTCGGCGAGCACGCGCCGGATACTTCGACACCACGCGGCCGGACGGCGTCCTCGCGCACCCGCTGTTCCCCGTCTGCTACGAGTGGCCCCTGGCGGTCGACGTCCGGGCCAAGGCGCTGCCCGACGAGGTCGCGGTGCGCAGCGTGCACGCCACGCACGCCTCCGCTTGCATCGGCCGCCGCGCGCCGGCGACCGGCTCAGCACGACGGCCACCGTCGCCGCGCTCGAGCCGCGGACGCCCGGCGCCTATCTGGTGCTCCGCATCGAGACGGTCGATGCGGCGGGTCGGCCGGTCAGCACCACCGAGTACGGCTCGCTGTACCTGGGCGTGGAGTGCGACGTCGCCGCTCACGCCGACCCTCTCCCCAGAGGGCGAGACGCGAGAGGCGGAGCCCTCGCCCCTCTGGGGCAGAGGGCAGGGTGACGGGTGGTCCTGGACCACCGACGTCCCGGTCGCCGCCGCCCTCGCCCACGTCTACACGGAGTGCGCGCGGATCTGGAACCCGATCCACACCGACGCGCGGTCGCCCTGGGCGCCGGGCTGCCCGACATCATCCTGCACGGCACCGCCACGCTGGCCCTCGCGATCTCGCAGGCGCTCGGACGACAGGCGCGCGGCGCGGCCACGCCGGTGCGCGCGGTGACCGCCCGCTTCGGCGCCATGGTGCGGATGCCCTCGCGGATCGTCGTCCGGGGCCAGGCACCGCGGTCCTCGCCCGCGGGCGCCGTGGTGGGCTTCGAGGCGCTCGCGGCAGACGGCCGCCCCGCGGTGCGCGACGCGGAGCTCGTGCTGGCGTCATGACCAAGCTCGAGCGGGTCCAGGCCGCGATCCGGCGCGAGCCCACCGACCGGCCGCCCTACGCCTTCTGGCGGCACTTCCCGGACGTGGATCGCAACCCGGCCGCGCTCGCGCAGTCCACGCTGCGCTTCCACGAGCGCTACGGCTCGGACTTCCTCAAGGTGACGCCGACCGGCGGCTATGCGGTGGCGGACTGGGGCTGCGTGGAGAGCGACGGAGGTCCTGCCGGACGGCCATCGGCCGTGCGCGCGCCACGCGGTCAATGCTCCCGAGGACTGGAAGAAGATCCGCCCGCTGAACATGGAGTCCACCGCGTGGGGCTCGCACCTCGAGACCATCATCCGCTGCGTGGTCGACCGGCGCGCGGACTGCCCCACCGTTGCCGACCGTGTTCAGCCCGCTCTCGCTCGCGCGCAAGCTCTCGGGCGATCGCCTCAACTACGACCTCAAGGAGAACCCGCAGGCCGTCACCGACGCCCTCGAGGCCATCACCGAGACGATCCTCGCGTTCGCCGACGCGTGCTTCCGGGAGGGCGCGGAGGGCATCTTCTACTCGGTGCAGGCGGCGAGCACCGCCTTCCACACCGAGGAGGAGTACCGCGCGCTTCGGCGAGCCCTACGACCGGCGCATCCTGGAGGCGGTCCGGCCCCGCTCCAAGCTCACGATCCTCCACTGCCACGGCGAGCGCCTGATGTTCGATCGCCTCGCCACCCTGCCCGCCGACGCCTGGAACTGGGACGACCGCCGCGCGGGCCCGTCGCTGCGGGAAGCGCAGGCCCGGGTGCCCGGCGCGGTCATCGGCGGGCTCGACCAGTGGGCCACGCTCCAGGATGCGAGCCCCGGAGGCCGCCCTCGCGCAGATGCCGGGACGCGCTCGCCCAGACCGACGGTCGCGGCGTCTTCCTCGGCGCGGGCTGCGTGCTGCCGATCGGCCACCTCGGACGCGACGCTGGTCAAGATCGCGCAGACCCTGGGCGGCGTGCCGAAGCTCGCGGCTTCCTCCGGCCGCCAGTAGCGCATGTCCGGTGCTCGCTCCGGACTCGCCGTCGCGGTCCTCCTCGTCGCGGCGGCCGTCGCGGTCGCCGAGGAGGCCGCCGACGTGGTGATCCTCTCCGCCCTATCGCTTCGCGGCTCGGCGCCAACGCGCACCCGCGCCTGCGGCCGCACGCGGGCGTGGACTTCGCCGCGCCGGTCGGCACGCCGGTCCTGGCGGGCGCCGACGGGATCGTCAGCCTGCTGATCGACTACGAGCCGGGCTGCGGCGTCGGGGTGGTGCTCGCGCATCCCCGCTTCAAGCGCTGGACCGTGTACTGCCACCTGACGCGGCGCGACGGTCACGACCGGACAGTCGGTCGCGCGCGGCGAGCGCATCGGCTTCTCCGGCGCCTCGGGCAACTCGGCGGGCGTGCCGCACGTGCACCTCGAGCTCGCACGACCGCCTGCGCCTCGCATCGCGACGGCGATCTCCGCGGCACCGAGGATCCGCTCGGCGCCTCGGTAGGCTGCCGCGATCCGCAGCGGACCTATCCCGCCGACCGCTTCACGCTCACTCTGCGCCGTCGAGTGCGGCGCGGGCACGAAGGGGGCGGCGCGACGATGAATCGCGTGCTCGAGCCGCGAGCTGATGACTCGAGCCGCGGACTCAGGCGACCGCCTACGCGGCGGCCGACTTCGCGGCGGTGAACCAGGGCTTCGTGGACCGCTTCCGCCAGATCGCGAAGGCGGGGCTCGATCGGCTGCGGTGCGAGGTGGCCAGCGACCGTCACTGGGTCGCGTGGGGACGAGCTACCGAGCTAGACGGGCGGCTACTTGCGCCACGTTGAAGCGGAAGTGGCAGATCTCGCCGTCCTGGACCGTGATAGTCCTTGCCCTCGAGGCGGAACCGGCCGCGCTCGCGGACGGCGGCCATCGAGCCCTCGGCGGCGAGGAGCTCGTCGTAGCCCACGACCTCGGCGCGGATGAAGCCCCGCGCGATGTCGGAGTGGATGGCGCCCGGCGGCGTCCTGGGCGCGGGTGCCGCGCGGGAACGGACCAGGCGCGCACCTCGTCCTCGCCCACCGTGAAGAACGAGATGAGGCCGAGCAGCGCGTAGCAGTCCTGCAGCACGCGGCGGATCGCGGGCTCGGCGAGGCCGAGGTCGGCGAGGAACGCGGCCTGCTCCGGCCCGGCGAGCTGCGCGACCTCGGCCTCGATCACCGCGGAGACCCAGCCGAGGCGCGTGCGCCGGGCGCGCCGCCACCGTCGGCGAGCTCGAAGCTCTCCACGAGCGCGGCGCCCGGCCGATCTCCTTCTCGGACAGGTTCAGGCAGTGCAGGATCGGCTTCTGCGAGAGGAACGTGAAGCCGCGGAGGACCCGCGCCTCGTCCGTCGGTCAGCCCCATCGCGCGGATCGGCGTCTCCGCCTCGAGCGCGGGCTTCACCTTCAGGAGCACGGCCTGCTCCTTCACGTCGGCGTCGGTCCGCTTCTTCTTGATCTGCGCCTCGAGCCGCTCGAGCCGCCGCTCCACCACCTCGAGGTCGGCCAGGATCAGCTCGGTCTCGAGGTCGTCGATGTCGCCGCCCGGATTCGCGGCGGCGCCCGCCGCGTCGGGGAACGCGCGCACGACGTGGAGCAGCGCGTCGGCGTTCCGGAACTCCTTGGCGTCGAGGCCCTGCCGCTCGCCCTTCGCGATGCCCGGCGAGGTCGACCACCTCGAACGTGGCGTGCGTCGTCTTCTTCGGCTTGAACAGCGCGCTCAGCCGATCGACGCGCTCGTCGGGCACGCGCGCCACGCCCGCGTGCATCTCGCGCGCGCGCGCCGCCGAACGACGAGGTCGCGACGCTCTGCCCCGGTCAGCAGGTTGAACAGCGAGGTCTTGCCGCTCTCGGGACAGGCCGATCAGCCCGATCTTCATGGAGGGCCATGCTACCATAGCCGCCGGACCTCCGCCGCGACGGCGCCGCCGCGGCGGCCGCGGTCGCCGCGCCCGCCTGGTCCGTAGCGTGCCCTCCGTCCCCTCGACTGTGCGGGGCGCCGTCCTCGCGCTCGTCCTCGCCGCGCTCTGGGGCGCCAACCCGCTCGCGGTGAAGGTCGGCCTCGCCGACGCGCCGCCGTTGCGCCTCGCCTGGATGCGCTTCGTGCTCGGCGGGCTCGCGATCCTCGCCTATGCGTGGTGGACGCGGCCAGCCGGGCGTCTTCGACGTGCGCCCCGGCGAGTGGCGCGTCCTGATGCGTCGCTCGGCCTGCTCTTCGCGGTGCAGATCGGCCTCATGAACGTCGGGATCGGCCTCACCACCGCCACCCACGGCGCGGTGCTCGCTCAACTCCTACGCGGTGCACACCGTGGTGCTCGCCCACTTCTTGATCCCGGGCGACCGCCTCACGCCCGCCAAGCTCGGCGGCGTGCTCGTCGCCTACCCCGGCATCGTGCTGCTCTTCGCGCGCGACTTCTCCTTCCGGAGCGACACGCTGGTCGGCGACCTCGTGGTCGCGGCCAGCGCGCTCCTGCTCGGCGAGCGCATCGTGTACATGGCGCGCGCGGTCCAGCGGCTCGATCCGATCAAGCTGCTCGTCTTCCAGTCCGCCATCGGGAGCGCCTGCTTCCTCGCCGCGAGCGTCCGTGCTGGAGGCCGGCGCGCCCACGCGCTACACGCCGGCGCTGGCCGCCTCGCTCTTCTACCAGGGCGTCGTCGTCGCCGGGTTCAACTTCGTCGTGAACTCGCGCCTCTTCCAGGTCTACCGGCCGAGCGCGCTCGCGACCTGCTCGCTCACCACGCCGATCTTCGGCGTGCTCGTCGCCGCCGCGATCGCCGGCGACCAGCTGACCCGACGCTGCTCCTCTCGACCGTCATGGTCGCGGCCGGCATCGGCCTCACCGTCCGCCGCTGACGCCTCACCCGTCTGCCCCAGAGGGCGAGAGCGCGCTTGACCGCCGCCGCGCGCCGCGCGGTAGCGTCGGGCCATGCCGACGCAGCCGTCGAAGCGCTCGACGTCGTGCCGAATCCGCACCCGGCCGCGACTACGAGGTCAGCCTCGAGATCCCCGAGTTCACCTGCGTCTGCCCCGTGCACCGGCCAGCCCGACTTCGCCACGATCCGAGATCACGATATGTGCCCGACCGGCACCTGGTCGAGCTCAAGTCGATCAAGCTCTACATCTGGTCGTACCGGAACGAGGGGGCCTTCCACGAGGACGTGACCAACCGGATCCTCGACGACTTCGTGGCCGTCGCGGCGCCCCGCTGGATCGAGGTGGTCGGCGACTTCACGTGCGCGGCGGCATCAAGACGGTCGTCCGGGCCACCCACGGCAAGCGGCCGGACGTCTAGCCGGCCAGGCTCAGCAGCACCACGCCCGCCAGCATCACCACCGCCCCGGGCGCGATGTCCCGCACCTTCTGCTTCTCGTGGAACATCACGGTGCCGATCGCCATCGCGAAGAGGATCTCCACCTGCTTCACCGCCTCCACGTACGAGGACAGCGTCATGAGGTAGGCGGTGCCCTGGCTGATCGTGGTCAGCGAGGCGAAGAGCCCGAAGCTCACGAAGGCCTTCCAGTATCTCGGGATCTCCACGAAGTGCCGCCGCGAGGTCTTGAGCACGATCGGGGTCACCAGCAGGCTCGCGGCGATGTAGCCGCCGAGGGTACCCATGTACTGGTCGGAGCACTGCATCGCCCACTTGATGGTGACCACCGACGGCGCGAAGAAGAGCGCGGCCAGCAGGCTATAGCGCATGCCGCGATCCGTGAAGAGCACCGCCAATGGCGCCCACCAGGCGATGTGGGCCCGGTGGACGTTCAGCAGGTAGACACCGGACATGCTGATCAGGATGCCCGCGATGCCGAGGAGGGTCGGCTGCTCGCGCAAGGTGAAGTAGCCGAGCACGACCAGGATCAGCAGGCTCACCTTCCACAGCGCGGTGACCATCGAGATCTCGGCGAGCTTGAGGGCCTTGGACAGCGCCATGGTCGAGATGGTCTGGGAGACCGCGAACGAGGCGCAGGCGAGGTAGAATCCCGGCTTGATCTCGGGCACCCCGTTCCAGAGCACGAAGAGCCCCGCGAAGGGGAGCAGGAACGTGAAGCGGCCCCACACGTTGATGTACTCGTCGAGCGAGTGGCCGAGGCGCTTCATCACCGTGTTGCGCAGCACCTGGCACAGGGCCGCGACCACCGCGAGCAGGAACCACACGGGCTAGCGCGCCGTCCGGTCCAGCAGGGAGACGAGCGCCTCCACGACCGCGCCGGGCTGCTCGCGCGGGAGGAAGTGACCGGCGTCCGGGATCACATGCCGCGGGGTCCCGGCCGGGAACAGGGCGAGGTGCGGCTCGCTGCGCCGCGGGGGGTCCACTCCGTCGTCGCGGCCGTGCAGGATCACGCTCGGCACCTCGATGCGCGGCCGCTCGGCGAGACGGCGCTCGATCGCGTCGAAGCGCGGCTCGCCCGGCGCGTGGCGGTACCGATGCCGGTAGGAGTGGATCACCACCGGAACGAAGTCGGGGTTGTCGAAGGCGGCCGCCGCCTGCTCGAACGTCGCGTCGTCGAAGCGCCAGCCCGGCGACCAGTCCCGCCAGAGCAGCCGGCAGATGTCGCGGCGGTTCTTCTCGAGCCCGAGGTGCCCGCGCTCGGTGTTGAAGTACCACTGGTACCAGTTGGCCCGCTCCTGCAGCGCGGAGGCGGGCACCGGGGTCGCGATCGTGTTCTGGACGTTGTAGCCGCCGATGGAGAGGAGGGCGCGCACGCGGGCCGGCGCCAGGATGGCGGTGATGCAGGCCGCGCGCCCACCCCAGTCGTAGCCGCCGAGCGCGGCCCGCTCGATGCCGAGCGCGTCCAGGAAGTCCAGCAGGTCCTGGCCGATCGCGGCCTGCTGCGCCATGCGCGGGGCGGCCGCGTCGAGGAAGCGCGTCGGTCCGTACCCGCGCAGGTAGGGGGCGAGCACGCGGCAGCCGCGGGCGGCCAGCGGAGGCGCCACCTCGCTCCAGGCGTGCGCGTCGTCGGGGAAGCCGTGGAGGAGGACGACCGGCGGGCCCGCCGCGTCCCCCCGCTCCTCGTAGCCGATCTCGAGGGTCGGCGTGCGGACGGTCGGCACGGGAGCTCGACCCGGGTCAGAAACCCTTGACGTACGGGAGGCGGCCGGCGGTGGCCTCGATCGCGTCGCCCGCGTCCAGCAGCACGCCGGTGGCGTTCCACGCCCCGGAGACGAGCTGGTTGCGCGCGCCGTCGGCGATCCGGGCCGGGATGATCCGATCGCCCACGCGCACCTCCTGCCGTTCCACGTCCACCGTCACCGCCTGCTTCGGATCGCGGCCGACCGCGCGCTGCAGCCACAGCACGTCGTCCTGGGAGATGGAGAGACACGGGATGCCGAGCATGGTGCAGTTGCCGAAGAAGATCTCGGCGAAGGAGCCGGCCACGATGGCCTTGATCCCCCACTGCTTGAGCGACTCGGGGCGTGCTCGCGCGAGGACCCGCACCCGAAGTTCATGCCCCCCACCAGCACGGAGGCGCCTTCGTACGCTTTCTGGTTGAACGAGTGCTCCGGGTCCTGCTTGCGCGCGTCCTCGAAGGCGTGGAGCCCCAGGCCCTCGTTGGTGACCGTCTTGAGGAACCGCGCCGGGATGATCCGGTCGGTGTCGATGTCGTTGCCGGGGATCGGAATCCCCCGTCCCGCGACCTGCCGCCGCGTGCTGTCGCTCATTTCATCATCTCCCGTACGTCGGTGACCGCCCCGTGCAGCGCGGCCGCCGCGGCCATGGCCGGGCTCATCAGCAAGGTGCGCCCGGTGGGGCTGCCCTGGCGTCCGATGAAGTTGCGGTTGCTGGTGGAGGCGCTCATCTCCCGGCCCTTGAGCTTGTCGTCGTTCATGCCGAGGCACATCGAGCAGCCCGCGTTCCGCCACTCGAAGCCCGCCTCGCGGAAGACCTCGTGCAGCCCCTCGGCCTCGGCCTCCTTGGCCACGAGCTGCGAGCCCGGCACCACGATCGCGCGCACCCCCTTGGCCACCCGGTTGCCCTTGGCCACCGCCGCCGCGACCCGCAGGTCCGAGATCCGCGAGTTCGTGCAGGAGCCGATGAACACCACGTCGATCTTCGCGCCCGCGATGGGCTGGCCCGCGCTGAAGCCCATGTGGGCCAGGCCCTCGCGGTAGGTCGGACGCTCCGGCTCCGGCGCCGACTCGGGCGACGGGATCCGCTCGCCCACCCCGACCGACTGCCCCGGGTTGATGCCCCAGGTCACCATCGGCGGGATGGCACTCCCGTCGAGCCGCTTGACGTCGTCGTACGTCGCGTCGGCGTCGGACGCCATGCCCTTCCACCACGTCACCGCGCGGTCGAAGGCCGCGCCCTGCGGAGCGTACTGGCGCCCGCGCAGGTAGTCGAAGGTGGTCTGGTCGGGATTGACGTAGCCGGAGCGGGCGCCGCCCTCGATCGACATGTTGCAGAGCGTGAGCCGCTCCTCCATCGTCATCCGGTCCACCACCGCGCCCGCATACTCGTACGCGTAACCCACGCCCCCGTTGACGCCCAGCGTGCGGATGATCGCGAGGATGACGTCCTTGGCGTAGACGCCCTTGGCCAGCGCGCCGTCCACCCGCACCTGGCGGAGCTTCGGCTTGGCCATGGCCAGGCACTGGGTGGCCAGCACGTCCCGCACCTGGCTGGTCCCGATGCCGAACGCGATCGCCCCGACCGCGCCGTGCGTCGCGGTGTGGCTGTCCCCGCACGCGATGGTCATCCCGGGCTGGGTCAGCCCGAGCTCGGGGCCGATCACGTGGACGATGCCCTGACGGCCGCTGTCGAGGCCGAACAGGGTGACCCCGCTCCCCTTGGCGTTGCGGATCATGTGCACCGTCATCTCCTCGGCCACCGCGTCGGCGAACGGCCGCTGCTGGGCGGTGGTGGGGATGATGTGGTCGAGGGTCGCGAAGGTCCGCTCCGGCATGCGCACCGGCAGCTTCAGCTCGTTGAGGGCCTGGAAGGCCTGGGGCGAGGTGACCTCGTGAATCAGGTGGAGTCCGATCAGGAGCTGCGTCTGCCCCGAGGGCAGCGTGCGCACCGTGTGCGCGTCCCAGACCTTGTCGAGCAACGTTGACGCCATGGTCTCCTCCGTGTGGCCGGCGGGGTGGCCGGCCGGCCGAGTGTCCCGCCGTCAGACCGTTAAGTATAGTGAAATATTCTTGCCGGTCCCGTAAGATCCGCTAATGGTCGACGCGGCGCTTCTCCCCTCCCTGCTGAGCCTGCTGACCGTCGCCCGCAGCGGCTCGGTCGGGGCGGCGGCGCGGCTGCACCATCGCACCTCCTCCGCGATCAGCCAGCAGATCCGCAAGCTCGAGCGGCACCTGGGGGTGACCTTCCTCGAGCGGGCGGGCCGCGGCGTCCGGCTCACCGCGGCGGGCGAGGCCGCGCTGCCCGGCATCCTGAAGCTCGGCACCGAGACCGAAGCGCTCTTCGCCCACCTGGCCGAGCTGTCGGGCCGCCCGCCCGCGACCCTGCGCGTCGCGGTCAGCGACTACCTCGGCAAGGCGCTGCTGGTTCCGGTGCTGCGCGAGCTGCTGGAGGAGCGCGTGCCACTCCGCTTCGAGATCGCCACCACCCATTCGCGCGAGGGCATCCGCCTCGTGGGGCTCGGCGAGGCGGACTGCGCGGTGGTCACCGGGCAGGAGATCCCTCGCGGGCTCGAAGCCGAGCGGCTCTTCGACCAGCCCTTCGTCTGGGTCGGCCCGCGGCGTGCCGGGAAGCGGGTGCCCCTGCCCGATCGGCTCCGCCGCGAGCCCCTGCTCCGGCTCGGCGCGGGGAGCCAGGGACGTCGGCTGCTCGAGGACTACCTGGCCCGCGAGCGCATCCAGCCCACGTCCACCATTGACGTGCCGAGCGTGTCCCTCCTCCTCGCCTACGTCTCGGGAGGACTGGGCGTGGGCCTGGCCCCCGCGCTCGCGCTGTCCGAGCTCGATCGCGGCCGGGTCAGGTGGGAGCGGGCCGCGGTGCCGTCGCTCCCGGTCACGCTGGTCCACCGTCCCGGATTCCGCCGCGGCGCCGCGGCCGGCCGCTTCGCGGCCCGGCTGATCGCGCAGGGCAAGGCGCAGCCGAGGGCGCTGGAACTCGTCAGCCGGCGGGCGGGACGACCGCGACCTTGATCGAGCTGGGCGAGCGATGCGCTTCGAAGGCGTCGTCGATGCGGTCCAGCGGAAAGGTCAGGGAGAGGAGCCGGTCCGTGCGCACGGCGCCGGTCTCGAGGAGCCGCATCGCCTCCGGGAACTCGTCCTGGTAGATCATCGAGCCGATGATCCGCAGCTCGCGGCGCACGACCCAGAAGAAGCTGAGCACGGTGGCCTCGTGCGGCAGCCCGGTGAGCACCACCCGCCCGCCGGGCCGGCAGAGGTTGACCGCCTGCTCGACCGCCAGGGCCGTGCCGGCGGTCTCGATCACCAGGTCCACGCCCTCGCGCCCGGAGAAGGCCCGGGCGGCGGCGGTGTCGTCGTCGGCGCCCGAGAGCGCGACCGCCTCCGCGCCCAGCTCGCGCGCGAGATCGAGACGCTTGGTGGTCCGCGCCACCGCGAGGACGCGGCAGCCGCGGGCGCGGAGCACCTGCACCGCGAGCAGACCGAGCGAGCCCACCCCGAGCACCGCCGCGGTCTCCCCGGCCACGGGCGCGGCGCGACCGACCGCGCGCACCACCACCGCGAGCGGCTCGGCCATCAGCAGCCGCTCGGTGGAGAGGGCGACCGGCGCCGGCCAGCAGCAGCGGGCGGGCACGACCGCCTCCTGGGCGAAGCCCCCGTCCACGTCGATGCCGACCGCCACGCGCGAGAGACACAGGTTACGGTTGCCCTCGCGGCACAGCGCGCACGTCCCGCAGGAGTAGTTGGGCTCCACCGCCACCGCCTGACCGACCGCGACATTCCGGACCGCGCTCCCGATGGCCGCCACCGTGCCCACGAACTCGTGCCCCATCACGAGCGGGTAGCGCACCGGGCGCTCCCCCGTCCAGATGCGGTAGTCGGTGCCGCAGAGCCCGGCCGCGGTGACGCGAATGACCGCGTCGTTCGGGCCCGGCGTGGGCGACGGGACGGTCGTGATGTCGAGCGCGCGGGGGCCGCGAAGGACGGCGGCGATCATGCGCCGATCATAGCATTCGGCCCCGATCATCCGAGGAGAGCGGGGCAGGCTAGGCGGGCCGGGCGCTCCATAGTAGGCTGCGAGCGTGGACGGCGCTTCCGAACACCGGCGACCGACCCGCCAGCGCCGGCTCGCCCTGCTCGTCTTGCTGGCCGCGGTCGCCCTGGCGGTGGCGGCGTACCCGTTGCGCACCCGGTGGTGGGGCGGCTTCGTCCTGGCGGTCGCCGAGGCCGGCATCGTGGGTGGCCTCGCGGACTGGTTCGCGGTCACCGCGCTCTTCCGGCATCCCCTCGGTCTGCCCATCCCCCACACCGCCATCATCCCGGCCAACTGGGAGCTGATGGCCCGGCGCGTGGGGAGCATGGTCGGCGATCGGGTGCTCACCAAGGACTACGTCGGGCACGAGATCGAGCGCTTCGACATCGCGGAGCTGCTGGCCCGCGGGGCCGAGCGCGTCAGGCCCGCCGACCTCGAAGCGATGGTCGGCGCGATCGCGCGCTGGGCGACGGAGCAGGTCACGCCCACGGCGACCGGGGACGCCGCGGTCTGGCTGACTCGCCTGGCCCGCGCGAACCCCATCGCGCCGCTGCTCGCCACCGGCATCGAGATCGCACGCAAGCAGGGCTGGGATCAGCGGCTCATCGAGGCGACGGCGGCGGCGCTGATCGACGCGCTCGAGCGCCCGGACTTCCGCGCCACCGTCGGCGATCTGGTGGACGAGGTGCTGGCCGACTATCGCACCCGCATGGGCGTCTATCCGCGCATCCTGATGGGGCTGGCGAGCACGTTCGGGCTCATCGACCGGGAGCGCATCGTCACCGCGCTCCACCAGGCGCTGAAGAAGATCGCGGACGACCCCGACGATCCCCTGCGCCGGCGTCTCGTCGAGACGCTCGCCGCGCTACCCGAGCGGCTCCGCACCGACCCGGCCCTCGCCGCGCGCGTCGAGGCGGCCAAGGAGGAGCTGTTGGCGAGCGTGGCGGTGGCGCGTCTGCTCGAGGATGCCGCGGTCGGGCTCCGCAAGATCGTGATCGCGGATCTCGCGGCCCAGCCGTCCGAGCTGGTGAGCTGGATCACCGCCCGGCTCGACCGCGCGCGGCGCACGCTGGCGGACGACACCGCGCTCCGGAAGTCGCTCGACCGCTGGCTCAAGGAGCGGCTCACCGAGGCGGTGGACCGCTATCACGACCGTATCGCGCACTTCATCGAGCGGGGCGTGCACGCGCTCGGCCCGGAGGGCGCGGTCCGGCTCATCGAGGAGCACGCGGGCGACGATCTCCAGTACATCCGTGTGAACGGCACGGTCGTGGGAGGCCTGGCGGGCGGCGGCCTCTACGCGATCCACCGGCTGCTGGACCTGCTGTGGTGAGCCCGCGACCCGTGGACGTCCTGGTCCAGACGCGACGCGGCCCGGTGCGCGGCATCGCCGAAGGCGGCCTCGCGGTGTTCCGCGGCCTTCCCTTCGCGCGCCCGCCGGTCGGCCCGCTCCGCTTCGGGCCCCCCGAGCCACCCGCGCCCTGGACCGCCGTCCTCGACGCGGCCCGCTTCGGGCCGTCGGCGGCGCAGAACGGGGCGCTCGTCGGCCCCTTGATGAGCCTGGGCATCACCCGCACCGGCGAGGACTGCCTCTACCTGAACGTCTGGACGCCCGCCGCGGACCGGGGCCGCCGGCCGGTGCTCGTGTGGATCCACGGCGGCGCCTTCATCCTGGGCTCCGGCTCGCAGATGCTCTACAACGGCGCGGCCCTGGCCCGCCGCGGCGACGTGGTCGTCGTCACCATCAACTACCGGCTGGGCGCGCTGGGCTTCCTGCGCCTGCGCGACCGCTTCGGCGAGCGCCTGCCCGCGACCGGCAACGAGGGGCTGCTCGACCAGGTGGCGGCGCTCGCGTGGGTGCGCGACGAGATCGCCGCGTTCGGCGGCGATCCCGATAACGTGACGATCTTCGGCGAGTCGGCGGGCGCGATGAGCTGCGCGACCCTGCTCGGCGTGCCGCGCGCCCGGGGCCTCTTCCGCCGGGCGATCCTGGAATCCGGCGCCGCGAACTACCTCTGGCCGCGCGGCACCGCCGCGCGCATCGCCGACCGCGTGCTCGCGGACCTCGGAGTGAGCTCGCCCGAGGAGCTCCGCGCCGCCGCCCCCGCGCGCCTCCTGGCGGCCCAGCGTCGTCTCTTCATGGATCTGATGCTGGGCGAGCAACACGTCCTCGGCACGCTCTCGCCGTCCGGGCAGCGCATGGCGGGCGCGGTCTTCCTCGGTCTCACGCTCGCGCGCCGCCGCTTCGGCCGGGCGGTGGTGCCGGTGTCACGCGGGTTGCTGGACCTGCTGCGACGCCGCGGGAGCCGGCGCCGCGCGCCGACCGCGCCGGAGATGGCCGCGCTCCGGGTCCTGCGCACGCGCGGCCTGCCCTTCCAGCCCGTGCTCGATGGCGACGTCATTCCGCGCGAGCCGCTCGACGCCATTCGCGACGGCGAGGCCCGCGACATCCCGCTCCTGGTCGGCACCAACCTCGACGAGGCGCGGCTGTTCGCGCCGCTGGATCCGGAGGCCGCGACGCTCAACGAGGCCGAGCTGCTCGCCCGGTGCGCGGAGGCGATTCCCGGCGGGACGGACGCGGCGCGCCGGGCGATCGCGGTCTACCGGGACGCGCGGGCCGGGCGCGGCGAGCGCGCGGAGCCGGGCGATCTCTGGTTCGCGATCGAGTCCGATCGCACCATGCGGTACCCCGCGATGCGGCTCGCCGCGCTGCAGGCGGCCCATCAGCCGGAGACCTACGCGTATCTCTTCACGTGGCCCTCCCCCGCGATGGGCGGGCTCTTCGGCGCCTGTCACGCGCTCGAGCTGCCCTTTCTCTTCGGCACGCTCGAGCACCGGCTCATTCGCCCGTTCACCGGAAAAGGCGCGCCCGCACACGCCCTCGCCGGGCAGATCCAGGATGCGTGGATCGCCTTCGCGCGCACCGGGCGGCCGGGCCACGCGGGCATCGGCGACTGGCCCGCCTACGACAGCACCCACCGCCGCACCATGATTCTCGACCGGCCGTGCCGCGTGGAGGCCGCGCCGCGGGAAGCGGAGCGCCGGTTCTGGGAGTCGCTGCCGCCGGACGCCGGCGCCTAGTGCCCGCCGCCGGGCAGCCGGCTCGGCGGGATCTCCACGTAGATCGCGCGCGACTCGGCGGCCACGATGCCACCCGCCAGGCGCGCCACCGCGCGCGTGTCGAAGACGCGGCCGCGCCGGGCGACCAGCCGGGCCTCGAAGCGCACCGGACGGCCCAGGGGGACCGGCGCGCGGTAGTCCACCTCGATCCGCGCGGTCACCGCCAGGACCACGCCGCGCACCAGCGCCAGGCGATAGTGCAGGCAGTCGAAGATCGCGGCGAGGAGGCCGCCCGACATGAGGCCGCGATAGCCCTGCTGGGCGCGGCCCGGCGTGAACGAGCCAACGATCGCGTCGCCTCTACGCCGGAAGCGCACGCGCAGGCCGGTGCGGCTCTCGGGCCCGCAGATGACGCACTCGGCGAGGGGCGCCGGGTGGAGCGCGAGGCGGGCCGGCGGTCGGGGCGCGCGGGGGCGCCCGGCCTCAGACCGCCGAGTGGCCGCCATCGAGGAAGAGCGTCTGGCCGGTCATGAAGTCGGAGGCGGCGGAGGCCAGGTAGACCGCGAGTGGACCGATCTCGTCGAGGCGGCCGGTGCGCCGGAGCGGCACGTCGCGGAGCAGCCGGTCGCGCGTGCGCTCGTCCGCGAACGCCTCCGCGTTCATCTCGGTGACGAACCAGCCCGGCGCGATCGCGTTGACCTGGATGCCGTGACGCGCCCACTCCGCGGCGAGCGCGCGGGTGAAACCCATGACCCCGCTCTTGGATGCCGCGTACGCGCTGTAGCCGGGCAGGCCCGCCTGCCCCAGCACCGACGAGAGGTTGATGACCTTGCCCGACTTCTGCGCCAGCAGGTGCGCGGCGGCGGCGCGGCAACCGTTGAAGACGCCGACCAGGTTGACCTCGAGCGTGGCGCGGAAGTCCTCCGGCGACATCTGGGCCACCGGGGCCACGCGCGCGATGCCGGAGTTGTTCACCACCACGTGCAGGCCGCCCAGCTCCGCGATGGTGCGGCGCACGAGCGCCTCCACCTGGGGATACGCGGTGACATCGGTCTCCACCACGAGGGCCCGCCGGCCCGCCGCGGTGATCAGTCTCGCCGTCTCCTCGAGATCGGGCCGGGCGCGGGCGGCCACCGCCACGTCGGCGCCCGCCTGCGCCAGGGCCACCGCCATCGCGCGCCCGAGGCCCCGGCTCGCCCCGGTGACGATGGCCACGCGGCCGTCGAGGCGCTGGGCGGCCGCGGCCGGATTATCGGTAGAGGGAATCGAGGAGCTCCCGGTGCTGGTCGGTGATGATCCGCCGCTTGACCTTCAGCGTGGGCGTGAGCAGGCCGTTGTCCACCGTGAAGTCGCCGGGCAGGATCGCGAACTTCTTGACCTTGGCGTAGGACTGCAGCTCGCCGTTGCGCGCCTCCACGATGCGGCTCACCCGATCGACCACCTTCGGATGCTTGGCGAGGGACGCGGGATCCAGGTTCAGGATCCCCTGCTCCTTGGCGAACTTCGCCAGCTCCTCCGGGTTCAGGGTGAGGAGGGCCACCGGGTACGGGCGCTTGTCGCCGTGCACCATCGCCTGGCTGATGAACGGATCGCCCTTGAGCAGGTTCTCGATGTTCTGGGGCGCGATGTTCATGCCGCCCGCGGTCACGATGAGGTCCTTCTTCCGGTCGGTGATGAAGAGGAAGCCGTCCTCGTCGATCCTGCCGATGTCGCCGGTCGCGAACCAGCCGTCGGCCAGGAACACCTCCGCGGTGGCCTCCGGCTTCTTGAAGTAGCCCTTGGCGATGTTGGCCCCGCGGCCGAGGATCTCGCCGTCGGGCGCGATCTTCACCTCGATGCCGGGCTGCGCCTGGCCCACCGACCCGAACTTGAAGCGTCTGGAGCCGGTTGAAGGTCAGCGAGGGGCAGGTCTCGGTGAGGCCGTAGCCCTCCAGGATCAGGATGCCCGCGGCGTGGAAGAACTCGGCGATCTCCTTGGAGAGCGGCGCGCCCCCCGAGACCGCGAAGCGCAGCCGCCCGCCCAGGGCCGCGTGGATCTTCGAGAACACGAGCTTGTCGGCCAGGCGGTGCTTGAAGGCGAGGCCGGCCGGCACCGGCTTCCTGGCCTGCTGCAGCCGCGAGACCTCGCGGCCGACGCCGACCGCCCAGTGGAAGATCTTCTTCTTGAGCGGCGAGCCCGCCTCCGCCTTGGCGATGACGCCCGCGTAGACCTTCTCGAACACGCGCGGCACGCTGCAGATGAAGTCGGGCTTCACCTCGGGCAGGTTGTCGCGCAGCTTGTCGATGTTCTCCGCGAACGCGGTGGTGAGCCCGCGGTACACGCCCAGGAACGACTCGAGGCGCGCGAAGGAGTGCGCGAGCGGCAGGAAGAGCAGGTGGGTCGCCTCCGTCCTCGATGGTGTCCATCTTGGCCGCCGACTCCAGCGTGGCGATGTGGTTGCCGTGGGTCTGCACGACGCCCTTCGGCGGCCCGGTGGTGCCGGAGGTGTAGACGATCGTCGCGATGTCCTCCGGCCGGACCTCGGCCACCCGCCCCGCGAGATCGCTCTTCAGGCGCTCCACGTTGTCGCGCCCCAGGCGGCGCAGCTCGGTCCCAGGTCATGATCCGCGGCGAGGCCTCGCCCTCGTAGCCTTGCATCACCACGATCTGCTCGAGCCCCTCCATCTTCCCCTGCACCTCGAGCACCTTGGCGAGCTGGCCCGGGTCCTCGACGAAGAGGGTCTTCATGCCCGCGTCGTTGACGAGGTACTGGATCAGGTCGGGCGGATAGGTCGGGTAGATCGGAATCGTGCGGCACCCCGCCGAGAAGATCGCGAAGTCGGCCTGCACCCATTCCGCGCGGCTCGCCGAGAGAATGCCGATCGCGTCGCCCTTCCGACGCCCGAGCGCGAGCAGCCCGGTGGCCAGCTCGCGCACGATCTCGCCCACCTGGCGCCAGCGTGAGCGTGTGCCAGGTGCCGTCGCGCCTTGTACCGCTGGGCCGCGCGATCTCGGTCTTGCTCCACCCGGTTCCAGAACATGCTCGCCAGAGTGTCGTTGGCCATGGTCGCCCCCTCACACCTGTGTGCGGAGCTCTTTGCGTAAAATCTTCCCGATCGGGCTCTTGGGGAGCGAATCCACGAAGCGGACCTGCTTCGGGCACTTGAAGCGCGCGAGGCGAGTCTCGCAGAACGCGGCGATCTCCGGCCGCGGTGGCGCGCTCGCCGTCCTTGAGGACCACGAAGGCCACCACGTCCTCGCCCATCACCGGGTCCTTCATGCCGACCACCGCCGCCTCCGCCACCTGCGGGATGGGCGTACAGCGCCTCCTCGACCTCCCGGGGATAGATATTGAAGCCACCGCGGATGATCAGGTCCTTCTTGCGCTCGACGATGAAGAGGAAGCCGTCCGCGTCGAGCCGCCCCATGTCGCCGGTGTGGAGCCACCCCCCACGCACGGTGCGGGCCGTCTCCTCCGGGTTGCGGTAGTAGCCGGTCATCACGTTGGGCCCCCGCACGCAGACCTCCCCGATCTCGTCCGCGGGCAGCGCCCGGCCGTCGTCGTCCTGGATCGAGATGGTCACGCCGGGGATGGCCCGTCCGACCGAGCCGAGCTTGCGCGGTCCCGAGAGGCGGTGCGCCGACACCACCGGCGAGGCCTCGGTGAGCCCGTAGCCCTCGAGAATGCGCCCGCCGAACTTCTTCTCGAAGGGCTCGACGATCTCGACCGGCAGCGGCGCCGCGCCGGATCCCCACGCGCGCATCGACGAGCGTGTCGAAACGCTCCGCGTCGGGATAATTGAGGAGGTAGATGAGCATCGTCGGGCACCGCGGACATCGAGACCGCCCTGAACTCCTGGATCGCCTGCAGCACCGCTTCGGGATGGAACCAGCGCAGCAGCGCCGCGCGCGTGCCGAGGATGTGCCCGGCGTTCATCACGGTGAGACCGTAGGAATGCGACAGGGGCAGCACCGCCACCGCCCAGTCCTCTCGCCCCAGCTCGTTGAGCGACGCGGCCGCGCGCGCATTGGACTCGAGGTTGTCGTGGGACAGGGCCACGCCCTTGGGCACGCCGGTCGTCCCGGACGTGTAGAGGATGACCGCGAGATCGTCCGGCCCGCGGTCCACCGTGCGTGAAGGTCGTGGACTCGGCCGCGGTCTCCGCGGCCAGGGAGCGCGTCCGGCCGTCACCCTCGCCGTCGGCCAGCAGGACGTGGCGCAGGGTGGGCAGCACGCCGATCTGGCCCTCCACCTTCCACAGCATGTCGATGGACGTGATCACCACCTTGGCCTCGGAGTCGGCCAGGATGTGGGTCACCTCCTTGTCGCCGAGCAGGAAGATGATCGGCACGATGACCGCGCCGCACTTGAGGATCGCCCCGTAGCTCTGGATGACCTCGGGGCAGTTCGGGAGCATCACCACGACGCGATCGCCCGCCGCCACGCCCAGGCGCCGGAGCGCGTGCGCGAGCCGGGAAGCGGCCTGCTGCTGATCCAGGTTGGTGTACTGTCGCCCCTCGAACGCGAGGGCGACGTACTCACCGTACTTGTCGAGGCCGTCCTCGGCCAGGCGCGCTAGCGTCATGTTTTCGATGGGTTACGGACGTGCATCTCGTCGGAGACACTCGTATACCATGCGCGGGATGACGCGACGCGATAAAACTCTTGACCATCGTTACGCACCGCGTTATCCTTCCCCCGTAGCCCAGATCAACCCCGACAACAAGGAGCGAGCGATGATGACGAACCCGATGCAGCCGAATGAGTTCCTGGCCCAGCTCACGACCCGCACGGTGGAAGCCTTCTCCCTGATGGCGGACGCCAACCAGAAGGTGCTCCGCGACCTCGTCGACCTGTCCGCAAGCACCGCGAAGGAAGGCGTGCGGCTCTATGCCGAGCTCCAGTCGTCCGCGGTCGAGGCGATGAAGGAAGGGCAGTCGTACATGCAGCGGCGTCAGGACGAGCTGCCGGATGCCCCGCGCGATCCGATGAGCTTCTACCAGAAGGGCGTGCTGGAGTCGGTCGAGACCGCGCAGCGGGCCTTCAAGGTCTTCGAGGGCACCGCCCAGGCCATGTCCCGCTCGGCCGAGCGGATGCAGGTGACGGCGGAGACCACCGGCAAGGAGATCCAGGCCACCTTCACCCAGCTCACCGGCAAGGTGCAGGGCCTCTACACCCGCATCGCCTAACGCGCTCCCGGCCGCGGGCCACCTCCGGCCCGCGGCCGGGGCCGTTACTTCTCGCGCTTCTTCTCGAGTCGCTCTTCGAGGGTGCGCAGCTGCTCCCGCAGCACCGTCACTTCCTCCCGCAGCGCGTCGGCCTCGGCGGGCTCCGCCCGCTTCTCGGTCTTGGTCGCCGGCTCGGTCCCCGTGGCGTTGAGCCATCCGGCGCGCGAGACCCATTCCCGCAGCACCCGGTCCGCCTCGCGCTGGCTCGTCATGAGCCCTTCGAGGCTCGAGCGCAGCGACTTTTGCACGAAGTCCTGCCAGGCCTCGCCGTGCTTGATGAGCTGGTGCAGGAAGACGGTGGGCAGCGCGGCCCGATGATTCCGCTCGTTCTCCAGGATGATCTGGGCCAGCGTGACCGAGGTGAGATCCTCGCCGGTCGACACGTCCACCACCGAGATCTCCCGGCCGGCCCGGATCAGCTCCTCGAGCTCTTCGAGCGTGACGTAGCGACTCTCCTGCGTGTCGTACAGCTTGCGATTGGAGTAGCGCTTGATGACGTACGCCATGACGAAATTCAGTCTAGCACCGGGTCCGGACCCCCACAAGGCGGGCCCGGACGCGCGGGTGACGCGTGGGACGCGGGATCTACCTCGAGAGTGGGCGCGAGGGCGGGCGCGGAGGCGCGACCGGCGCGGCAACCGCGAGCGCGGAGAGCCCGAGCATGCCCCAGATCGCCGCGCCCTGCGCCATCCAGGCCAGCGGCGGGAGGGTCCAGAGCGCCATCGCGTTCATGGACGCCGCGGGGCGCGTGTACTCGACCGGCGTGCGCGAGGGCATCACGACCGCCTCACCGGTCAGGACGTCCTCCGCGCGCTGATTGGTGCACACGGTGCGGAGCCGGACGCGGTTCCGCTCGCGATGCACCTCGAGGACCTCGACGCGGGCCGAGATCGAGTCGCCCGCCTTCACCGGCTTGAGGAACTTCAGGTCCTGCGAGAGATAGATCGCTCCCGGGCCAGGCAGCCGGGTGCCGATGACGGCCGAGATGAGCCCCGCGGTCCAGATCCCCGGGGCGATCGGCTCCTTGAACGGTGTGGTGGCCGCGTACTCGCGATCCGCGTGCACCGGGTTGTGGTCGCCCACCGCGTCCACGAACGCCGCGATGTCGCCGTCGGTCACCCGACGGGTGATCTGGGCACTGTCCCCGACCGCGATCGCGTCGATCGTGATCCCGATCATGCCCGCTCCGTCCGGGGCGACGCGCCCGCGTCGAGGCGCCGGAGGACGCGGTCGACCTTGTCCTCGAGCGCGTCGATCTTCTCCTCGACCTGCGCCACGTGTCGCGCCAGCGCGGTGACCTGCCCGCGCGAGGGAATGCCGAGCCCGGCGAGCGAGGCGTCGATCTGCTGCTCGGCCGCCTTCTTGATCGGAGCCGAGACGTTGAGGAAGGTCTCGAGCTGCTTGCCCATGAGCTGAGCGAAGTTGTCGGTGCCCATCGCCTGCTCGAGCACGCGGGACCACGCCGCGATCCATTGGTCGAGGAACTGCTTCCACTGCGTCATCAGGTCCGGCGAGGGCGCCGTCCCCTGCGTCATGACCTTCGACCAGGCGGCCATGCCCTGGTCCATGAACGGCCGCCAGAAGGCCTGCGGGTCCATCGCGGGGCCGGGCGCGGCCGCCTGGGCCTGCCCCATCATGCGCAGCCAGGCCTGGGTGCCCTCCTCCACCTGGCGCTTCCACATGTCGAGCAGCTGTTGATTGGGGTTGTCGGCCATGACGACGCTCCTCGGCCGCGCCCTAGGAGCGCGCGGCCAGCCAGGACGCCACCTTCGGCCAGCAATGCACCGAGGCGCCGCGTCCGGCGATCAGCGAGATGTGCCCACCGGGCAGCTCCACGTATTCCTTGTCGTGCGTGCTCACCACGTCCATCAGCGGCTTCACGCACGCGGGCGGCGCGATGTTGTCCTCCTTGGCCCCGACCGCGAGCACCGGGCACCGGATCTCGCGCAGGTCCACGCGCCGGCCGGCCATCATGAGCTCGCCCTTGATCAGCTTGTTCTGCTGGTAGAAGTCCCGCACCCACTGGCGGAAGAACTCGCCCGGGAACGGGAGGTACTCGTTGGCCCACTTGTTGAGCGCGTTGAAGCCCGAGACGTAGTCCGGGTTCCAGAGGTTCCACCAGAGGTTCAGGTTCGTGCTGGTGTCCATCGTGGGCTTGAGCAGCTTGAAGCCCATCTTGACCATCTCGGCCGGGATGCTGCCCAGGGTGTCGACGTACTTGTCCACGTCGAAGTAGCGCGGATCGAGCCACTTGCCGAAGAGCCCGACGTGCGCGAAGTCGATCGGACCCGCCATGTCGATGTAGTTCTTGAGGGGGAACTCGGGGTGCGTGGCCACGAAGCTGGCCGACAGCGGCGCGCCCATGCAGTAGCCGAGGACCGACATCTCGGAGGCGCCGGAGGACTCGAGCGCCTTGCGGGCCAGCCGGGGAAGGATCTTGGTCACCGCGTCCTCGACGGTGAGCCCGTTGTCCTCCTCGCCGAACACTCCCCAGTCCACCAGATAGAAGTCGAATCCCTGCTGCGTCATGTACTCGACGAACGACCCCTTCGGCATGAGGTCGAAGATGTAGGGCCGGCTGATGCCGAGGTTGGGCACGAAGAGCAGCGGGGTCCGGATCGTGCGCCGGGACTCGTACCGCCAGAGCCTCGACTTGTTGGTGCGGAAGATCTCCTGCCGCGGCGTGGGCCCGACCTTCGGCTCCTTGGGGTTCATCACCATCTCGCCGAAGTGCTTCATGCGCAGGAGATTGCGGTTGGCCTCCTCCCGCATCCGGGCCAGCATCTCCGGCGACATCGCCGGCATCTCTCCCATCATCGTGAAGAGCTCGTCTTTCATGCCTTCATCCTACGCTCCGTGACGCTACGCGTCAACCTCTGCGGAGAGTGCTCCTTTTCGAGCGCCGGCTCCGCCGGCGCAATCCTAGGCTTCTGGGGGAGGCTCGGAGGGGGCCCCCTTTTTCAAACTTCAGAAGGGGCCCCCTTCGATGGAACTTATACCTGGAACAGGCTCCCCACCTTCATGGCGAGCCCCATGTCCCCCTTGAGCTTGAGCTTGCCGGACATGAAAGCCATCTGCCCGGACAGCTTGCCCCCCGTCATGTCGAGCCAGTCCTGCGAGGACATCGTGAGCGTGAGGTTCGGGCTCGAGGCCGCGCCCTGGCTGACGTTGCAGGCGCCGTCCTTGATGACCGCGTTCCACGTCCCGCCCTGGTCCCCGGTGATGTCGTACTGGATGGTGGCGTTCACCCCGGCGGCCTTCTCGGCGCGGAAGCGGGAAGCCATGTTGTCGAAGGTCTCCTTGACGGTCGGCATGTCGCGTCTCCTTCTCCTCTCGAAGCTCGACGTTTAGAACGTGAAGAGGTCCATGCCCCCGGTGACGGTGAGCACGGCCCCCGTGATGTAGCGCGCGCGCTCCGAGCACAGGAACGCGATCGCGCTGGCGATGTCCTCGGGCTGCCCCTCCCGCTGCATGGCGACCCGCTTCACCATGCGCTCGTACAGTGGCGACAGATTCGCGTTCGGCCCCACGATCCCGGGCGCGATCACGTTGGACGTGACATTGTACCGCGCCCCCTCGAGCGCCACCGACCGCGCGAAGCCGATCACCCCCATCTTGCTCGTGGCGTAGGCCGCCTGGCCGAAGCCGCCCATCAGGCCGGCGATCGAGGCCATGCAGATCACGCGGCCCCACCGCCGCTCGCGCATCCCGGGGAACACCGCCTTGGTGACGTTGAAGGTGCCGGTCAGGTTGATGCGCAGGTTGAGGTCCCAGTCGTCGTCCGCGGTGTCCTTGAGCTGGCCCATCGTGTAGATCCAACCCGCGTTGTTCACGCAGATGTCGATCGGCCCCACCTCGGCCTCCGCGCGGCGCAGCACCTCGGTCAGGACCGCCCGCTCGGTGATGTCGGCCGCGTAGCCGCGGGCGGTGCCGCCCGCGTCGGTGATCTCCCGGGCCGCCTCGGCGGCGCCCTCCCCGTTGAGATCCAGCACGATGATCCGGCAGCCCTCCGCCGCGAGGGTCAGGCAGTCCTGCTTGCCGAGGCTCCGCGCCCCGCCGGTGACGAGCGCGGTCTTGCCCGCGATGCCGAGATCCACGCCTAGCGACCCTTGAAGTCGGCCGGGCGTTTCTGGAAGAAGGCCTGGATCCCCTCGGCCGCGTCCTCGGTGCGGAGGGTCTGCAGGAACGCGCGCACCTCGATCTCGATCGCGGTATCGATCGGCGCGTGCAGCCCGTCGTCCACCGCCTCGATGATGAGCCGGGTGGCGACCGGCGGCCGCTTGCCCAGCTCGCGGGCCATCGCCTTCGCGTCGTTGAGCGTCTCCCCCTCCTTCGCGAGCCGGTTCACCAGCCCGGTGCGGTAGCACTCCTGGGCCGAGACCTGGGTGCCGAGGATCAGGTGCTCGAGGGCCAGGCCGCGGCCCATCAGACGGGGGTAGCGCTGGGTGCCGCCGAAGCCGGGCGTGATGCCGAGGTTGGACTCGGTCTGCCCCATCCGCGCGGTCTCCTTCAGGATGCGAATGTGGCAGCCCATCGCGATCTCACAGCCGCCGCCCAGCGCGTGCCCGTTGATCGCCGCGACCACCGGCTTCGGGAAGCGCTCGATGCGGCGGACCACGCTGTTACCGAAGCGGATGAAGGTACCGACGTCGGCGCCCTGGAAGGCCGAGCCGAGGTCCGCGCCCGCGCAGAAGATCTTGTCTCCCGCGCCGGTGATGATCACCGCCCGCACGCCGTCGTCGCCTTCCAGCTCGGCGAGAGCCGCGTTCAGCTCGCGCATGAGCGCCTCGCTGATCGCGTTGGCGGGCGGCCGGTTGAGGGTGATGATCGCGAAGCGCTCCTCGCGGGTCAGGATCAGGGTCTCGTACGCCATCGGGCGAATCTCCTCTCGGCGGAGAACTAGCGGCGGGCCACGCCCTGCAGGAACAGATCGGCCACCGCGGGCGCGGTGTCCACGAGCCGGTAGCCCCGCTTGCCCAGCACCCAGGACGTGGCCATCTGGTCCATGGCGCCGAACAGCATCTTGGTGGCGACCTTGACGGGCAGGTCGGACTTGAAGTGTCCCTGTCCCACGCCCTCCTCGAGCACCGAGCCGATCAGCGCGAAGTACGCGGCGATCTCCTGGCTCGAGGCGCCGCGAAAGAACTTCTGGCCCTGGCGGAGCTCGACCTGCACCACCTCGGCGAGATCGGGATCGCCCTCGAGCATCTCGAAATGCAGGTGGACGAGCCGCCGGACCTTGGCCACCGCGTCCGGCTCGTCCGCGATCGCACGCCGCAGGGACGCGACGAAGACCGACATCTTCTCGCGGAAGAGCGTGATGAGGATGTCTTCCTTGGTCTTGAAGTAGAGATAGATGGTGCCGGCCGCGATCCCCGCCTCGCGCGCGACGTCCGAGACCCGCGAGTTGAAGTAGCCCTTCCGCGCGAAGACCCGAACCGCGGCCTCGATGATCTGCTGGGGCTTGTCAGGATCGCGCATGGCAGGAGGTGAACCGCCGTTCATTCTATGCGGCGCTCCCGGGGCTGTCAAACGGAACTTGGCCGCGAGCCGCGCGGCTGGCAGCTCGCGAGGTACTCCTGCAGGCGTGTGAACTCCTTCGCCCCCACGTTCGCGAATACGAGCACCGCGCCATCCCCGTACGACTCCCAGACGAGCGCGGGGAGCCGCAGGCGGTCGAGGCCCGAGCGCTCCGGCAACTCGAGCACCACCACGTCGCCCTCCACCAGCGGGGTGTCGGTGGTCACGCGCCCGCCGGACGCGCTCAGGTCGACGGTGTGCCCCAGCGCGGTGCCCTCCGAGCCGCCCTCGACGCGGATCGGGAGGGAGACGAGCACGCGGGGAAACCGCCGGCGGGTGTCCCCGCGGGAGACGAACGACGTGAGGCGGCCGGCGGGCGAGTCCGACTTCTTGAGAAACGCCACCCCGATGCTCTCCGCATCCCGCCGCACCACGGTCCCCACCATCTCCATCCGGCCCGCCGCGCCCGGCAGCGTGACCCGCACCGTCACGATGCTGCCCACCACCGCATCACACCCCGACCGCACCTTCATCCCCGACAGGCTCAGGTTGACGACCTCGCCCGACACCACGCGCCCCTCGCCCGTCTCGACCGTGGCCGACCAGGCCGCCGTCGCTCTCGGAAACGCCCGCCGATCGTGACCGCTCATTCAATCACCCTGACGCCTCGGGGGCTTTTCTGTCAACTTTCGGCGCGCGCCTTGACGGGCCCGGGGACCGGCGCGTACGATGCCGCGGGATGGCGCTCAAGTACCGGATCGGCATCATGCCGGGCCCGTGGCCGCCCGGCCGCGAGGGCGCCGCCTTCCTGTGGACGCTCTGCGATCAGCTGGAGCGGAGCGACGTGGACTCGATCTGGCTCTCCGATCGCCTCTCGTCCCCGGTTCCCGTCCCCGAGGTGATGACGACGCTCGCCGCCATCGCCGCGCGCACCACCCGGCTCAAGTTCGGGCCCAGCGTGGTCGTCCTGCCCTATCGCACGCCGGTCGTCGCGGCCAAGGAGATGGCCACGGTGGACTGGCTGTCGCAGGGGCGCCTCTTCCCCGCGGTCGGCGTGGGCGTCGAGCTGCCGCGCGAGTTCGAAGCCTCCGGGGTGCCGTTCGCGGAGCGCGGGCGCCGCACCGACGAGGCCATCCACGTGCTGCGTCTGCTGTGGACGCAGGACGAGGTGACCTGGCAGGGACAGTTCTACAAGCTCGACCGCATCTCGGTCTTCCCCAAGCCGTGGCAGACGCCGCCGCCCATCTGGATCGGCGGCAAGAGCGAGGCGGCCATGCGCCGCACCGCCCGGCTCGGGGACGGCTGGATCCCGTCGTTCATCACGCCCGAGGAGCTGCGCGCGGGGGTCCACAAGGTGCAGGAACTCGCGGCGGCGGCCGGGCGGCAGGTGCCCGAGGATCACTTCGGCACGCTGATCAACTTCGCGATCGCGGACACCGAGGAGGCCGCGCTCGCCATGGCCCAGCCCTACATCCCGCGGGGCCGCGTGGACGAGGCGACGATGCGGCGGTGCACCGCCTTCGGGCCGGTGGACCGGCTGCTGGACCGGGTCGAGGAATACGTCAAGGCCGGCGCGTCCAAGTTCATCCTGCGCCCGCTCTGCCCCCCGGATCGCATGCTCGACCAGCTCGCGCGCATGGCCGAGCGCGTCTGCCCGGAGTATCACCGCCGCTGAGCTTCCGCTCGTCGCGGCCGCCGCGGCCGTATACTGCAGCCATGCTTCGGCTCGTCACGCTCGCGCTCACCGCCCTGGTCGCCTTGTCCGGCTGCTCCCTCGTCACGCTCGACTTCCAGCCCCGGATCCGCCCGCTCGAGGAGCAGACGGTGGAGGGCAAGGGGACGAGCAAGATCCTGCTCCTGGACCTGTCCGGCGTGCTCTCCGAGGACGTGACCAGCTTCTCGATCACCACGCCGCCGCCACGCGTCCCGCTGCTGGCCCGGGTGCGGGAGGAGCTGCAGAAGGCCGAGAGCGACGAGCGCGTGAAGGCGCTCATCGTGCGGATCAACAGCCCGGGCGGGACCATCACCGCGTCCGACATCCTCTACCACGAGCTGCTCACCTTCAAGGCGCGCAAGAAGATCCCGGTGATCGCGGCCATCATGGACGTGGGTGCCTCGGGCGGCTACTACGCGGCGCTCGCCGCCGACACCATCGTGGTCAACCCGACCACCATCACCGGGAGCATCGGGGTGGTGATGATCACGGTGAACGCGCAGGGCCTCCTCGAGAAGATCGGGGTCGCGCCGCTCGCCATCAAGTCGGGGCCGATGAAGGACGCGGGCTCACCCTTCCGCTCGCTCACCGAGCCGGAGCGCGCGGTGTTCCAGGGCATCATCGACGACATGTACGGGCGCTTCGTCGGCCTGATCGCCCAGTCGCGCAAGATGCCGGAGGACCGGGTGCGTGGCTTCGCCGACGGGCGCGTCTACACCGCGGACCAGGCGCTCCGGATGGGGCTGGTGGATCGGATCGGCTATCTCGAGGACGTGGTGGCGCTGGCGAAGGAGCGGGCCGGCCTGGACGAGGCGAAGGTCGTCATGTACCACCGCCCCAAGGAGTACCGCGCCAACATCTACTCGCTGACGCCGCCCCCGTCCACCGCGGAAAGCACGCTGGCCCAGTTCGCGGCCACCCTCGGCGGCGGCGGGCCCCGCTTCCTCTATCTGTGGTGGCCCTAAAGGGCGGGCGGCCGACGCCGCCCGCATAACCGAAGTCTCAGGAGAGAAAGCGGGGGGAGCCGTCGAGGGCCGCCCGCACCTTGTGTCCGAGGGCGGCCGGGCTGAACGGCTTCTGGATGAAGAGGGTGTCGGGATCGAGCACCCCGTGCCGCACGATGGCCTCGTTGGTGTACCCCGACATGTACAGGACCTGCATCTCCGGGCGAAGCGGCCGCAGCCGCTCCACGAGCGCGCGACCGCTCTGGCGCGGCATGATGACGTCGGTGAGGAGCAGCCCGATCGGGCCCCCATGGCGCTCGGCCATGAGCACGGCCTCCTGGGCGTCGCAGGCCTGGAGCACGGTGTAGCCGTTCTCCTCGAGGATCTCCCGGGCCAGGTCGCGCACCTCCGGCTCGTCCTCCACCAGCAGCACCGTCTCGTCTCCCCGGGGCACGATCGCGCTGGCGGGCGGCTCGGACGCTGAGACCCTCTCGGCGACTCGCGGCAGGTAGACCTTGAAGGTGGTCCCGACGCCGACCTCGCTGTAGAGGCGGATGTCGCCGCCGCTCTGCTTCACGATGCCGTAGACGGTGGCGAGCCCCAGGCCGGTGCCCTTCCCGGTCTCCTTGGTGGTGAAGAACGGCTCGAAGACCCGCGAGCACGTCTGCTCGTCCATGCCCGAGCCGGTGTCGCTGACCGCCAGCATCACGTACTGGCCGGCGGGAACGGAGACGTGCCGCTTCGCGTACGCCTCGTCCAGCTCCACGTTCGCGGTCTCGATGGTGAGCCGCCCGCCCTGCGGCATCGCATCGCGGGCGTTGACCGCCAGGTTGACGATGACCTGCTCGATCTGGCCGGGGTCCGCCCGGACGCAGTCCAGACCCGCCGCCGGCACCACCGCGAGCTCGATGTCCTCGCCGATGAGCCGCCTCAGCATGGGCTCCATGGCGGTCGTCACCGCGTTCAGATCGAGCACCTGCGGCTGCAGCACCTGCTTGCGGCTGAAGGCCAGCAGCTGGTGGGTGAGCGCGGCCGCGCGGTCCGCGGTGGTGCGCACCAGCGTGGCGTCGCGGTGGATCGGCTCCTCCGGGCGCAGGCGCCCCAGGATCATCTGGGCGCGCCCCGCGATGACGGTGAGCAGGTTGTTGAAGTCGTGCGCGATGCCGCCCGCGAGCCGGCCGATCGCGTCCATCTTCTGGGACTGGCGGAGCTGCTCCTCGAGCTGCCGCCGCTCCCCGATGTCCTTGAGGAGGCCGAGCGTGCCGACCGCGGTCCCGGTCGCGTCGCGGAGCACCGAGATGGACGCGCTGATCTCGACACGACGGCCGTCCCGGGCCACGAAGCCGCTCTCGTAGTTGCGCAGCAGGCCGTCCTGGTCCACCCGCCGCTTCACGCTGCGGGCCTCCTCGAGACCGCCCGGATACATGTCCACGACCGAGGTGCCGATCATCTCCTCCGCCCGGCAGCCGAACATCGCCTCCGCGCCCCGGCTGAAGTAGGTGACGCGGCCCTCCCGGTCGGTGGTGATGATCGCGTCGGGGGAGTTCTCGGTGATGGACTGGAGAAAGTCGCGCGCGTTGCGGATCTCGCGGTAGAGCGCCGAGTTCTCCAGCGCCACCGCGCCCTGCCCCACGAAGGCGGCCAGCAGCGCCAGCTCGTCCTCCGTATAGGTCCGGCCGGCCACGTCGCCCAGGCTCAGCACCCCGATCACGCGATCGCCCGCCTTCAGCGGGACCGCGAGCACCGAGCGGTACCCGACGGCGCGGATCCGGTCGGCCGCCCACGCGGGCAGGTTGATCTTCTGATCCGCGAGCACGTCGGGCGTCCACACGCTCCGCTCCTCCGCCACCGCGCGACCCACGATGCCCTCCCCGGGCAGGAAGGCCTGGCCGCGCCACTCCGCCTCGTCACCGAGCCCCGCCGCCGCGATGCAGACGAGCCGTCCCGCCTCGCGCTCGAGCCGGTAGAGCGTCGAGTGCTGGGCGCCGAACACGCGCACCACGGAGGACGCGATCTGCCGCGCCACCTCCGCCGGCTCGAGGCCGCCCGCGAGCTCGCGGCCGGTCTCGATCAGGGCGGCCGCCGACATCTCGGTGCGTCGGCGGGCGGTGATGTCGGTATGGGCGATCACCGCGCCGCTCTCGAGCGACGTCACGGTCAGCATGAACCAGCGCTGCGCGTCCGGGCGGTGGCAGGCGTAGTCGAGCGTGAAGCTCGGCAGCTCGCGCCGCAGCACCCGGGTGATGCCGGCGGCCGCCCGCTTGCCGGGCGGGCATCCGACCGGCGCCACGTCGCGGCAGATCTCGAAGTAGTTCTGGCCCACCCCCTCGGCCACCGCGGGCCGCGCGCCGTTCTCGCGGCCGAAGCGCCGCCAGGCCTCGTTGGCGGCCACGATGTCGCCCCGGTGGTCCACGATCACGGTCATGGCGGGCAGCGCGTCGAGCAACAGCCGGCCCGGTCCGCCGGTCCAGACCGCGGGCGTCACCGCCTCCGGCCCGGTGGACCGCGGCGCCGTGGGCGCGAGCCGCGTGTTGCCCTGCCCGACGCCGCTCACCAGCCCCCCCGAGAGATTGACATCGGCGATCGCCCCTACCCCTGGAACTCCGCGGCGGAGATGCCGTAGCGCTTCATCTTCGCGTGCAGCGTCGTGTAGTTGGTCCTGAGCAGCCGCGCGGCCTGGCTCTTGTTGCCAACGGTGGCCATGAGCGCGCGCCGGATCGCGTCGCCCTCCGCGTCGGCCACTGCGCCGTTCACGATCTGGCGGAGGGAGCAGGTGCCGACCTGCGCGCGCGCCTCCATCGGGCGAGGCGCCGGCCGCGGCGGCGGCGGGCTTGGCGAGTGTGCCGGTCAGCGACGCTCGCGACAGCGCTCCCATATCCAGGCTAGAGATCCAGGGCAATACGTCCTCGACCGTCCCCATATGCACCCTCCTCCATGGCTCGCTGATATGCCGGCCTGCCATGAGAGGGCAAGGGCGATGCCATCTTCGCTGGGCGGGGTGCGGTGGAAAGTCAGCCCGTCTTTTCAGGAGCTTGGAGAGGAACAACCCCGGCCGGGGAGAGCGATCGAAGAGGCCTGGTATCGCGAGGAATCCAGAACTATGGCGCGACCACTATAGTGGCGCCGCCAGAGGGGTTCAGAGGGGCATGAAGTCGCGCGCGGAGATCGCGTAACGCTTCATCTTGGCGTGCAGCGTCGTGTAGTCGGTGCGCAGGAGACGCGCGGCCTGGCTCTTGTTGCCCTTGGTGGCCTGGAGCGCGTGACGGATCAGCTCGCGCTCGGCCTGCACCGCGGCCAGCTCCGCGACCTCGCGCAGCGAGAGGTCGCCCACCGCCTGCTCGGGGGCGGGCGGCGCGCCGGCGGACGTCCCCGCGGTGAGGGCGGGGAGATGCTCCACCGTGACCTCGTCGTTCGCGACGAGCGCGGCCTTGCGGATCACGTTCTTCAGCTCGCGCACGTTGCCCGGCCAGTCGTGCCGGAGCAGCGCCTGCATGGCCTGGTCGGTGATGCGGCGCACCGGCCGGCGCAGCTCCATGCTCACCTCGTCGAGGAATCGCTGGGCGAGATGGCCGATGTCCTCGCGTCGGGTGCGCAGCGGCGGCAACGTGATCGTGAACTCGCCGAGCCGGTAGAACAGATCGGCGCGGAAGCGTCCGGCCTTCACGGCCTCCGCCAGCTCTGCGTTGGTGGCCGCGATGATGCGCACGTCCACCGCCACCGCGCGCGTGCCGCCGAGCGGCTGGACTTCCCGCTGCTCGAGGGCGCGGAGCAGCTTGGCCTGGGTCGCCACCGGGATGTTGCCGATCTCGTCGAGAAACAGAGTGCCGCCCTTCGCGAGCTGGAAGTGGCCCTCCCGCCTGCTCTGGGCGCCCGTGAACGCCCCGCGCTCGTGGCCGAAGAGCTCGGACTCCACCAGGGTCTCCGGGATCGCCCCGCAGTCCACCGCCACGAACGGCGCCTGCCGGCGCGGGCTCTGCTGGTGAATCGCCCGCGCCACCAGCTCCTTGCCGGTCCCGGTCTCGCCCTGCACCAGCACCGTGAAGTTGGACTCCGCGACCTGGCCGACCTGCTGGATGACCTGGGCGATCGCGGAGCTGCCGCCCATGCGCTCGCCCAGCCCTCCGCCCTGTCCCTGGCGCTTGAGCTCGTCGATGCGCGAGCGGAGCTGGTTGCGCTCGACCGCGCGCTGCAGGGTCAGGGCCAGCAGCTCGACGTCGAACGGCTTGGTGAGGTAGTCGTAGGCGCCGAGCTTCATGGCCCGCACCGCGGTGGCCAGGTCAGTGTGCGCGGTGCAGATGATGACCGGCACGTCCGGATCGAGCCGCTTGATCTCGGGCAGCGCGTCCATGCCGTTCATGCGCGGCATGCTGAGATCCATGAGGATCACGCTGGGGCGCTCGCGCTGGACCTGCTCGAGCGCGGCGGCGCCGTCCGTCGCGGTCACGACCTCGAATCCCTCACCCTGCAGAACCGCGCCGAGGAGCGAGCGGATCTCCGGCTCGTCGTCGACCACCAGGACCTTGGTCAACCGATCATCCGTGGTCTGGGGCCGACGTCGCGGCCGACGGCCGGAGCTGGTAGATGGCCACGTGGCGGATCGAGGCCACCGCCCGGGCGCCCTCGGCCAGCAGGAGCAGGTCCAGCTCCACGAACTCGTGTCCCTTGCCCTGGAAGAGGCTCTTCACCTTGGCGCGCGTCTCGAGCCGCTCGTGCACGCGCGGCACGCTCAGGTGCTGGCCGTGGCTCTCCACGTGGATCCACGGGCTGACCCGCACGTTCCGGTCGAGCGCGCGGTTGGCCTGCTCGAGGTAGATTCCGGGATGGGCGGGCCCGTCGGCCTCGCGGTACATGGAGAGCTTCTCGCTGACCTTGGTCAGGAACGCGTCCGCCACCGCGCGCTCGAGGATGAGCTGCGGGGTGCCCAGCACGGGGCGCTGCTCGAGGTAGGCGCGGCTCGCGAGCGGGCGCTCCGCGGGCAGGGCGGCGGCCGGGTACGCGGCCGGGTCCGGCAGCGGCAGGAGTGGGCCCAGGGGCAGGCCCATGGTCGCGGTCGCGCACACCTCGTCCTGCTCGTTCACCACCCGCGTCTGGATGGTGACCTCGTCCTTCGAGTGGGCCGCGACGCTGGCCCGGACGGTCACCGTCTCACCGAAGTAGACCGGCCTGGCAAAGCGCACCGAGAAGGTGCCATGGTCGAGCCACGCTCCGCCGAGCGCGGCCACCACCGGATGCGTCATCCAGGAGTACACGGTCACGCCGGGAACGAGGCCGCCCCGGAACCCGAACGCCCGGGCCAGCCCGTCCTCGTGGATCTTGTTCTCCCACGGGTCGTGGGTCGGGGTGGCGCTGACGCGGTACTCCGGCAGCGCGGTACCGACGACGAGGGCGTCGAGGCTCACGGCGCGGGCTTCGCGCCGCCGTATCCGCCCGCGAGGTCCTGGTCCGCGTTCCACTTCACCCAGGTCCACTCGAGCTTGTCGACGGTCAGCGGCCCGGGGGCCCCCGGCATGCCGGACGCCGGGATCAGCAGCTCCAGCGGCCCGTTCAGCGTGCGCTCCCACTGCTTCTCCGGCCCCGCGCACACGGCGGTTCCGTGATGGACCTGGACCAGGACGCTGCCGTCGGGGCCGCGGCGAAGCCCGACCCCCGCCCCGCGAACCGTGATGACGCCCGAGCCCGCACGGACCTCGACCTGGGTGGGCGGCGGGCTATTGGGCGACACCGCGACCCAGAGCCAGCCATTGTCCAGGCGAATCCGCGTGGGGCCGGCCTCGGTCTCGGGCGCGAGAATGACCGCCTGGGAGCGGGAGCCGAGCCGCAGCGCCTGTCCACTGGCGGTCTTGAGCGTGACCCGCCCGCCCACCTGGGTGCGCACGCTGTCGCCGGCATCCAGCTCGTCACGAAGTCCGGCGGGACTCCAGGTGCGGGCGCCCTTCTTGTGGAGCTCCGCGGGCCCGCCGAGCGTCACGACCTGGGCCGGAAGCTCGGCCGGCTGCGCCCAGGCGGAGCCGGCGATGAGCCCCCCGGTTAGCCCGATGAGGAGACCCGTCGTCCACATGATCTTGATCACGCTTCGACCTCCGGAGACCCGGGCTGATATCCCGGACAGCGTAGCACGGGGAGCCGCGGATACTTCGCAAACGCCGGGTCACGAGCGGCGCGGGCGCAGAGCCAGAACTCCGACCCGCGCGCCGATACGACGCGGCGCGCCTCCACGCACGTCGCGCACAGGCCCGGCTCCCGGACCGGCGGAATGACTAGCGCCCGGTGAAGCGCGGGGGGCGCTTGTCGAAGAACGCGGCGATGCCCTCGCGGGCGTCGTCGGAGAGCGCCACCAGGGTGATGAGCTCGCGCAGGTAGCGGAGCGCCGCCCCGTACTCCATGTCCGGCGCGGTGGCCGCGGCCTCCTTGGCCAGGCCGAGCGCGGTCGGCGAGTAGCCGGCCAGGGTCCGGGCCAGCGCGTCCACCTCCGCGTCGAGATCCGCGCGCGGCACGATCCGGCTCACCAGGCCCATCTCGAGGGCCTCCCGGGCCGAGACCGGCGCGCCGCTCAGGATCATGAGCATCCCGCGCTTGCGACCGACCGCGCGAAGGATCGGCGCCATCACGATCAGCGGGAGGAGGCCGACCTTGATCTCGGGCAGGCCGAAGACCGCGTCGTCCGAGGCGATGACGATGTCCGACCCCGCGGCGAGCCCGCAGCCACCGGCCAGCGCGTAGCCGTGGACCCGGGCGATGACCGGCGTCCGCATCCGCGCCATGAGCTCCAGGATGCGCGCGAGACCGCCGAAGGACTCGCGCGCCTGCAGTGTGGTGCCGCGGTCGCCGACGTGCCTGAGATCGGCGCCCGCGCAGAACGCCCGGTCTCCCGCCCCGCGCAGGACGATCACCCGCGCCGCGTCATCGTCCTCGAGCCGGCGCAGCGCGGCCTCGAGCTCACCGAGCAGGGCCGCGTTGAGCGCGTTCCGCACCTCGGGTCGATTGAGGGTGACGCGCGCCACCCCCTCGTCGACGGCCACCAGCAGAACGGGACCCGGCGACGCCGGCCCGCTCACGGCGCGGGCGCTCCGGGCCCGTCGAGCAGCTCGAGGAACTGGCTCAGGATGCGCGCCGTCGCGCCCCAGATCACGTCCTCGCCCGAGACCTGATAGAACAGCACCGGGTGCGGCACGCCGTTGCGCTCCCAGATCTCGGTGCGGAAGATGGCCGGATCCCGCAGCGTGGTGAGCGGCACCTCCAGCACGCGCTCGATCTCGCGGCCGTCCGGGGCGAAGTCGACGGGGTCCCGGACGATGCCGACCACCGGGGTGATGATGAAGTTGGTGGCGCGCGTCTCCGTGTCGTCGAGGAGCCCGAGCACCTCGACCGCCTCGGCGGGCAATCGGATCTCCTCCCACGCCTCCCGCAGCGCGGTCTCCACCCGCGAGCCGTCGCGCTGCTCGACGACGCCGCCCGGAAACGAGAACTGCCCTTTGTGATGCGGCACGCCCGCCGTCTTCTTGGTGAAGAGCACGTGGGGCCCATCGTGATCGGTCACCGGCACCAGCACCGCCGCCGACACCAGATCGCTCCGGTCCAGCGCCACCCGCGGCCGCCGGCTCAACCCCGCGTCAAGAAGGCGGCGCAGGCTTTCGAGATCCAACGGGTCGGAGGGCATGCTCAGGCCGGCGGGAGCCGGAGCCGTAGAAACCGGCGCGGCGAGCCGGCAGCCCGGCAGGAGACGAAATGTCCGCCTGTGGGGGAGTGCAGGGGCCATTTCTGGGCCCCCGCATATGACGAGAAGCTTCCGGTCGCTAGCCGGCTCACGCGAAGCGACAGCCCACAGACCCAAGGCGCGTAAAGGAAGCGCGCATCGATTGCCCGGCCGTGGGGCGCAGCACTTTCGAGATCGAGCCGGTGAGCACGAGGTCGCCCGCGCGAAGGCCGCGCCCCATCTTGCCGAGGGCGTTCGCGGCCCACGCGAGGGACACGAGCGGGTTGCCCAGCACCTCGGCCGCGGTCTGGGTGGCGACGATCTGGCCGTCCTGCTCGAAGACCACGCCTTCGAGCGCCAGGTCGAGGCCCGCCACCGCGGTGATGGGGCGGCCGAGGACGATGCCGTTGGTGTAGACCCCGTCCGCGACGATGTCGATCCCCCGCGGGGTGCCGCTCAGCCGGAAGTCGATCAGCTCGAAGGCGGGCATCGCGCCCTCCACCGCCAGCAGGGCGGACGCGGGGGTCACACCCGGGCCGGCGAGCTCCGACCTCAGCAGGAAGGCGACCTCGACCTCGACCCCGATGGCGAAGAACCGCGCGAGCGGCACCACGTCACCGCTGCCGAAGACGCCGGAAGCGAGCATGAAGCCCAGCACCGGCTCGGTCACGCCGTAGCGCTCCTGGAGCGCGGCGGTGGTGAAGCCCACCTTGTAGCCGACAACGCGCTCCCCCCGGCCGACCAGCGCCTCCTCGAGCTGCCGCTGCAGCGCGTAGGCCTGCGGGAGCGTCAGGTCCGGCGCGAGCTCGCCGACCGGCCGCCCCGGGGCGCGGCCCAGGCGGCCCTGGAGGAGGTGCTCGACGAGCGCGGCGGTCATGCTCGGCGCGCGGCCGGCCGCGGCTCGAGCCGGGCGGTGACCGCGGCCAGCACGGCGGCCGCGCTGCCCCGGACCACCAGGTCCGCCTGGCCGTCGTGCGGGGTGTCGGTCAGGTTCACGATCGCGAGCGCCGCGCCCGCGTGCTTGGCGTGGAGCGGCATGTAGGCGGCGGGGTAGACGACCAGGGACGAGCCCACCACCACGAGGAGGTCCGCGGCCCGCGCGCGACGCTCCGCCTCTTCCATCTCGCGCCGGGGCATGGCCTCCCCGAACATGACGGTGCGGGGCTTGATGATGCCGCCGCACGGCGGGTCGCAGAGCGGCACCGCCACGCCCGCCTCCAGCCACTCCTGCACGCGCTCGCGATCCCAGGCGCGCTCGCACGTGAGGCACCGGGCGCGGGTCGCGTTGCCGTGCAGCTCGATCACGCGGTCCTCGGGGAGCCCGGCCCGCTGGTGGAGGTTGTCGATGTTCTGCGTGATCACGCAGTCGAGCTTGCCGAGCCGCCAGAGGCTCACCAGCGCGTGGTGCGCCGGGTTGGGCTCGGCGCGGCGGATCACCGGGAAGGTGGTGCGGCCGAGCTCCCAGTAGCGGCGGCGGCCGCCGTCGCTCGCCATGAAGTTCTGGAAGGTGAACTCGCGGGGATCGAAGCGATCCCAGATTCCCCCGGACTGCGGAAGTCCGGGATGCCGGACTCGGTGCTGACCCCGGCGCCGGTGAAAGCAACGATACGCGAAGAGGTCGCGACGAGATCGGCCAGGCGCTCGAGATCCGCTCCACTCACCTGCCCCGTTTCCCCTTTTTTTTCGATGCCTTCTTGGCAGGTTTCTTCTTGGCCGCTTTAGCTGGGCGCCGCGCGGCCGGCGCCGCGCGACCCGGCCTGGGCCGCGACGCCATGTAGGCGTCGTTGCGGGCGCCCACCCCGCCGCGGATCCGCGCCCCGTTCCTGATCGCCTGGATCCAGCCGGTGAGGTCGCCGGCCAGCTCGGGGTAGCAATGGTCGCGGTACACCTCGAGGGCGCGCAGGGCCGCCGGATCCTTCCACGGCTTGAGCACGAACGGCGCCTCGGGGTCGTGCACGTCGAACGGCGCTTCGGTGGCCATGGCCATGACGATGTACCGCCGGGTCAGCTCGGGCATGTGGGCCTCCTGGTCTGACGGGGGCCTGCGTGGCCAACCCCGTGAGCCGCCCTAGCCTACTCTGGCGCGGGCGCGCGTCGCAAGATCAGCCGAGGCCCAGCACCCGCGGCAGGATCAGGGTGAACCACGGGACCAGGATGACGACGAGCAGCCCCACGCACATCATGTACACGTAGGGCATCATCGCGGGCGTCGCGCGGTCGCTGGGCACGTTGGCGATGCCGCACGCGATGAAGAACCCCACCCCGATCGGGGGCAGGAAGAGGCCGATGCCGGTGGCCGCGACCACCACCGTGCTGTAGTGGATGACGTCGATCCCGAGCCTGGTCACCACCGGCATGAAGGTGGGCAGCAGGATGACCACCGCGGGCAGGCCCTCGAGCACCGCCCCCAGCAGGATGAACAGCACCGCGGTGAGAACGAGGAAGACGATGTTCCCGCCTGGTACCGCCAGCATCGCCTTCAGGAGGAGCTGCGGGATCTGCTCGACGGCCAGCACCCACGCCACGACCGCCGCGGTCCCCAGCAGGAAGCACACCGCGGCGGTCACCACCGCGCTGTGCACCAGGAGGCTCGGCAGGTCCTTCCAGGCGATCTCGCGATACACGAAGACCCCCACGATGAACGCGTAGACCACCGCGAGCACCGCGGCCTCGGTCGGCGTCACCACCCCGCCGAGGATCCCGCCGAAGATGATGGCGGGCAGCCCGAGCGGGATCACCGCGTCGGTGAAGGCGTGCCAGAGCGCGGCCCAGGTGGCGTGGGCCCGCGCCTCGATGCCACTCCGTCGGGCGTCGAACCAGATGTAGGTCATGATGGCCAGCGCGATGACCACCGCGGGCACGAAGCCCGCCGCGAACAGCGCGGCCACCGATACGTTGGCGACCGAGCCGATGACGATCATCAGGATGCACGGGGGCACCAGGATCCCCATGGCGGAGGCCGCCGAGACCACCGCGACCGCCTGCTCCGGCCGATAGCCGGCCCGCAGCATGGGTGGGATCATCGTGGAGCCGATCGCCGAGACGTCGGCCACCGTGGAGCCCGAGATGCCGGAGAAGATGTACTCGGCCACCACCACCGCCATCGAGAGCCCGCCCCGGATCCATCCCACCAGGACCTGGGCCAGCCGCACCAGACGCACCGCGATCCCCCCGGTCTCCATCAGGGAGCCCGCCAGGATGAAGAGGGGGATGGCGAGCAGCACGAACGAATCCACGCCCTCGAACATCTGCTTCACGACGACGGTGAGCGGGTACTGTCCGCTCCACCAAAGCCCCACGAAGCCGGAGACTCCGATCACGAAGGCCACCGGCACGCCCAGCGCGAGGAGGACGAGAAAGCAGACCGCGATCAGCGCGATCATGCCGCGACGGGCCCGGCCTCGCCGCGGAGGGCGCGCCAGAGATGAGGGAGGCTGTAGAGAATGACCAGCGCCCCGCCCACGGGCACCGAGAGGTAGATGTACTGCTTGGAGAGGCCCATCACCGGGGTGCGCTGGAACTGCCCGAGCTCCACGAGCTTCCAGCCCTGCTGGATGAGCACCAGGCCGAAGCCCATCAACACGAGCACCCCGAACACGCGGGCGACCCGCCGGCTGGCGGTCGGGAGCCGGTCGACCAGGAGGTGAAGCCGGAAGTGAGCCGTGCGCCGCACGCCCACCGCCGCCCCCAGGAACACGATCCAGACGAAGAGCAGCCGGGCGATCTCGTCGTACCAGGTGAAGGTGCTGCGGATGACGTAGCGCGAGAAGACGCCCAGGAAGACGTCCGCGCAGAGCAGCACCATCATCACGAGGAGGACGCCCTCCACGAGGTTCGATCCGGCGCGGATCAGCACGGATGCTACTTGGGCGCCGCTGCCTGCACCGCGGCCCGGAGCTTGGCCATGAACTCCTTGCCCACCTGCCCCTCGACGTAGTCGTAGGCCGGCTTCATGAGGCCCTGGAAGGCCTTGATGTCCTTCACCTCGTTGATCTGCACGCCGGCCTTCTTCATGATCTCGAAGTCGAGCTTCTCCTTCTCGACCTCGAAGCGGCGGTGAGCCTGGCAGGCCTCGCGCATCGACTCGTCGACCGCCTTCTGGAGGTCGGGCGCCAGCGCCTGGTACTTCTTGAGGTTCATGAACCAGGCGATCGGCGGGTAGGAGTGGCGGGTGAGCGAGTAGTACTTGGTGACCTCCTGGAACTTGTCCGAGGTCATGGTGAAGGACGGCAGCTCCATGCCGTCGATCGTGCCCTGCTTCATGGCGAGGTAGACCTCGACGTAGGGCATGGGCACCGGGTTGGCCCCCATCGCCTTCATCATGGCCACGTAGGTGGGCGACTCCTGCACGCGGATGGTCTGCCCCTTCATGTCCTCCGGCGTCGTGATCGCGCGCTTGTTCGACATCATGTTGCGGAAGCCCCAGCCGCCGCCGAAGCAGAAGGCCTTCAGGTTCTTGGCCTCCATCTTCTTGAGCAGCTCCTGGCCCAGCGGCCCGTCCATGACCGTCCACACCTGCTCGCGGGTGGCCCAGAGGAAGGGGAGGTCGAGGGCCTGGTAGGAGGGCTCGAACATGCCGCCCACCGGCGCGCTGCCGATCGCGGCCACGTCGATGGTGCCGAGCTGCACGCCTTCGAGATGCGCGGCCTCGCCCTTGGCCAGCGCGTTGGCGATGTGCACGTCGACCTTGATCCGCCCCTTGCTTCGCTCGGCGATCTGCTTCGCGAAGATCTCCATCGTGTCATTCAGCGGATTGCCGCCCGCGGTCGCGGTGCCCGCCTTCCACACCATCACGGATTGCGCGGGGACGGGGGACGGCACCCCCAGGACGGCGGCGAGGCAGAGCGCGACGACGATACCCAGGCAACGATGCATGGTAGGTTCTCCTCGAAGTCGATCGGGCACGGCAACGGGAAGCGGGAGCGTCATCGGAGGCCGCCCTTGTGTAACATGCCGGGTCGAGGGGGGTCAAGGCGGCCCCGAGCCGAACGAATCCACCACCCGAAGGAGGACGCGCGATGAGGGAGTCGTCACTCGATGGGCTGCACGCACGGCTGGAGCGTCTCGAGCGCGAGATCGGCTGGTGGCGCCGGGTCGGGGTCGCCGCGCTCGCCGGCGTGGGCCTCTTCGGCGCCATCGCGGCCACCGTCACCACCAATCCCGACGAGGTGAAGACCCGCCGCCTCGTGATCACCGACGGCGAAGGCCGCGGCCGCGCGCTCTTCACGGTGGACGAGAGCGACCGGACGCGCCTCACGCTCAGCGACCGGGACGCGACGACCACCGCGGATCTGACCGTCACGCCGGGGCAGTCCGCCGCGCTCTCGCTTGGCCGCGCGGGCGCCCAGGCCCAGCTCGCGGCCGCGGGCGAGACCGGCCAGGTCTCGGTCACCGCCCGCGGGCAGCGCGGATGGCTCGTCGCGGATCCAACCGGATCGAGCCTCGCCCTCGGCAACGACCCGGGTAAGCCACAGATCACGGTCGCCACCAGCCCGACCCAGAGCCCAAGCCTTCAGCTGTCCGATCGAGACGGCAATGCCGTCTGGAAGGCGCCGTAGACGTAGGATCCGGCGACAACCGTCGTGAATTAGACTTTGGCCGCAGTGGTTTTCGGCGACGCGCGTAAGGACATCGGTCCAGGTTGTGCAAAAGCCGAATGACCTGTCGCTCTCTGCGCGGTCTGCACCTATTGGGACGAACGGCTGCCCGTCATTCGCCTCCACAAGGCGCTGGGCGTGGCCAGGCAGGAGTGAGCCCCCCTCGGGGCCTGCGCGCCGAAGGGCAGGTATCAGCCCGAACAGTTCCCCGTCGTCACTTCAGTTCGAGCCGGGCGAAGCGAAAGTAGGCAGCGACGCTCAGAGAGTTGATCACGACGGCGATCATATTCCACACGATAACCGGCCGGGACCCGATCAACAGGCCGTAGTAGATCCAGCCGATCTGAAAGACGCACATGATGCCTGCCATTCTTGGGTTCATGCCCTTGCTCGACCGGCGCCTGAGCATACCGATCAGGTCAGGTAATGCGGCAAAGGTCGTTCCCGCGCCCGCCACGAAGCCAAAGATCTCCGACCGTTGAAATCTGGGCGCGAGCAAGCTGGCCGTGTCGCGTATGGCTAGGTCAGCACAACCGGACAGCACGAGCATGCTCAGCGCGAGAACCGTAAGCGCCAGCTTGGTGGGAGAAGGCATGTTCATCTCCTTCGCTTGCGTACAGCGGCAGCGCGCGGTGTTCCATAGAGGTGAAGCCCCCGAGGCCGTCATGGTCTCGGGGGCCTCTCGGTCTTCTCCCGCGCGGGAGCGCTCAGTTCAAGTCGTCGTCCTTGTAGTATTTCGTGCCCTTCGCCGTGAGCTCCAGCGCCAGGCCGGCCTCGGTGAGCTGATAGACCCAGACGCCTGGCGCGACAGCTATGGCACCCTGGAAGGCGCCGCCCTTGCCGCCGGCCTTGGCGGCCGCACTCGCCTGGCCACCCAGCTCCCAGCCGGAATTCATGAACGTCGCGAGAGCTTGGGGAGTCTCGAAGACCCAGACCAGATTGAATTTCTTGACGCCCAGGCCGAGGCCGGCCTGGAGCTCGAGCATGTCCATGAACACTTCTTTCTTGGTCTTGTTGTCCACGGCGACGCCCTTCCCCTTACCGCTGCCCGCGACGAAGATCTTCATGCCGAAGTTGCTGAAGACAGCGTAGCCCGCAGCCTTGTTGATGCTGGCCTTGGCGTTCGGCTGCGCCTTGTAGAGCTGTGCGAGGATTTCCTTACTCTTCTGGCGGATCTCCTTCTTCTCTTCCGCTATCTCTTCCTTCGTGGGCGGCGCGGCTTCTCCTGTCGTGGGCGCGGCCACCACCAGCGACGTAGCGACTACGAGAGCGAGCGTGAGAATCGAGAAGCCTCCCGTTTTCAAGTGGCGCATCACAGCCTCCTCGTTGCCAGAGTCCAACGGCCTTTGGCGGTTTCGAACCGGCTCACGGCGTCCAAGCGCGGGACAGGTGCAGTCCGATCAGGCGGTCCACGAGGATCGCCATGTAGATGGTCCCGCAGAGGCTTTCCAGCACGGCCAGCGAGCGCGCCCCGTCGGTCACCGGGACCACGTCCCCGTAGCCGAGAGTGGCCAGGGTGACATAGCTGAAATAGAGCAGCTCCTTCGCCGGGGCCTGCAGTATTCCGGTAGAGGCGAGGCGATAGGACCCTGGATGGAGATGTTCCACCAGCACATAGACCAATGACCGGGTCAGGCCAATCATCAGGCCTACGGCGATGGCGCCGCTCGCCGTAGGCCTTCATCCCGGTGCTCACGATCGGGACCTCCGCGCCGGCGAGGCCCATGTCGCGGATCTCGTGGGCCAGGTGGCCGGCGATCTGGGCGCCCAGCTGGCGGCCCGCCTGGATCTCCTGGGCGGTCTGTGGGGGACTACCGGCAGTCTGGCCGGCAAGCTCCGGAGCATCCGCGGGCGTCGCGGCGAAGTTGTACACCAGGATGCGATTCATGCTGGTGGCAGTAGAGTGCCGTCCAACGTGGAACGGGTCTATGGGACGAAGGTGCTATCGAGCCCATCCGTTTCCCAATGCTCCCTGGTGCACGGCCGGCCCAGCTACGAGGTGGGCATCGTCGATCCGAGACGGGGGGCCGACCAGCCGGTGTCGGTGCCGGGAGAGATCCTGGTGCGCGGCTCCATCGTCACGCCGGGGTAGTACAAGCGGCCCGAGGAGACGGAGCGGGCCATCGACACCGAGGGGTGGTTCCACACCGGCGACATGGGCCTGATGCGTCCGGACGGCCACATGCGGTTCGCGGCCTGCGCCGGGGTCAGGGGCGGGCCGGAGCGCTTCTTGAGCTTGGTCCAGAGGGAGGCAAACATCGTGTTACAGGTTTGGGGAAAACCCGCATCGTGACTGGCGAAACGAGGGCTTAGCGAAAAGGTCCACGTTGACGAAAATCGTCGGCGGCATGGACGTTTTTTAAAGTCCGGCACTCGCTGCACCCTCGTCTTATCAGCCCCTTGGCTTCCCCCTTTCGTGGCACCGCTCTTGCTCGATTTCACACCGGCTGACCACATGACCAAACCGGGCTCGATCAATCGCGAGGTGGCGCTCGCCGGACAGCAGGTCCGGCGCAAGGTGATCTTCGCCCTCACCTTGTGCTCGATCATCCCGCTGCTCCTCCTGACCTACGCCTTCCACGCCCCGGTCCGCGAGTTCCTGGGCCCCATCGTGGGCCTGAGTGACTCGGTGAGCGTTCCCGCGCTCCTCGCCTTCACCGCCCTCCTCATGGCGGGCGGCGCCTTCATCGTGTGGGACATCGCGACCGCGCTCTCGCGGGCCGCGCAGCTCAGCAACGAGCAGAGCCCGGAGCTGCCGGCGGAGCCGTCTCGCAAGGACGAGATCGGCACCCTCATGAGCTCCTTCGCGCGCATGCTCGCGACGATCGAGCAGCAGTCCCAGGAGATCAACGAGTTCCCGCGCCGCCTGGACCAGCTCATTCGCGAGGCGTTCCGCGATTCCCTGACCGGGCTGCCCAACCGCGCCCTCTTCATGGATCGCCTCACCCACGCCCTGACCCGGGCGGAGCGCGGCGGCAGCAATCTCGCCGTCCTCTTCCTCGACCTCGACCGCTTCAAGATCCTGAACGACACGCTGGGCCAGGAGGTCGGCGATCGACTCCTGGTGGAGGTCGGCCATCGCCTGGCCGGGTGCCTGAGCCCCGAGGACACCGTCGCGCGCCTGGGGGGCGACGAGTTCGCCCTGCTGCTGGAAGACACCTCCGACCTCCGGGGCGCCACCGCGCTGGCGGAGAAGGTCTCCGCCGAGATCCAGCGCCCGTTCGTCGTGGACGGACGCGACGTCCTGATCTCGGCGAGCATCGGGGTCGCCCTCACCGGCGGCGGTTCGATGCAGCCGGAAGAGGTGCTCCACAACGCCGACCTCGCCATGTATCAGGCGAAGGCGGAGGGCCGCGCCCGGTACGAGCTCTACGAGCCCGGCCTCAGCGTCTCCACCCGCGAGCGCCTGGACCTGCAGGCCGATCTGCGTACCGCGGGCGCGCGGCAGGAGCTGAGCCTGCGCTTCCAGCCCGTGATCGCGCTGGGCACCATGCGCGCCGTCGAGGTCGAGGCCCTCGTCCGATGGGATCACCGGCGCCGCGGCGCGCTGCTGCCCGCCGACTTCATCGGCCTCTCGGAAGAGACGGGCCTGATCCTGCCGATGGGCCGCTGGATCCTCCGTGAGGCGTGCCGCCAGGCCCGAGCCTGGCAGGCGGAAGCCTCCGGCGTGCCCCCGTTGATCGTCAGCGTCAATCTCTCGGCGGGCCAGTTCGAGCGGGACGCGCTCGCCGAGGAAGTCGCCACCATTCTGCGTGAGACCGGGTTCGAGCCGCGCCGCCTCCAGCTCGAGATCAGCGAGGCCGTCCTGATGCGCGACGACCCGCGGATGTTCGACCGGCTCGATGCCCTCAAAGCTCTGGGCGTACGCCTGGCCATCGACGACTTCGGCACGGGCTACGCCTCCCTTTCCTATCTGAAGCGCCTGCCGGTGGATTGCCTCAAGATCGATCGCTCGCTCGTCAAGGGTGTGGGGTACGAGACAGAGGACACCGCCATCATCCGGGCGGTGTCCGGCCTCGCGCACAGCCTCGGGATCACGGTCACCGCGGAGGGCATCGAGACCCAGGACCAGCTCGTCCAGCTCCGCACGGTCGGCTGCGATCAGGGCCAGGGCTACTACTTCGCGCGGCCGGTCGCGGGAGACCGCGTGCCCGATCTGCTGGCCAGCCTCGCCGCCGACGAGCGTCACGGGAGTCCCTCATGGCTCGGTTGACCCTGCGCGGGCTCGCCCGCACCCTCGTGGTGCGGCTCATCGGAATCGTGGCCTTCACCGGCGCGCTCGGGGTCGGCCTGTCGTGGCTCCTCGAGATGGCGGTCTCCGAGCCGGAATGGACCGAGACCGCCGCGGTCGCCCAGCGTGCGGTGGATCGGAGCGGGCTGCCCGAGCTGCTCGCGGGCCAGAACGCGCGCAGCCCCAAGCGCTGGGCGGAGGAGAGCGCACGCTTCGTCCGGGAGCTGCCCGGCGTCGTCAACATCAAGGTCTGGGACCCGCAGGGCACGGTGGTGTGGGCCGTCCAGTCCGGGTTCATCGGCCAGCGTTCCGACGGCCACGAGCTGCGCGACGCCATCAGCGGCCGGGTGGCGGTGCGGTTCTCCTCGGTGGCCCTGCCCGACGCGCAGGCCCAGAGCTTCGTCTCGCCCAACGTGGCCGATCTCTTCGTGCCCGTGTACGGCCCGGGCGCCGGGCGCGTGGTCGGCGTGGTCGAGCTCTCCCAGGCCCCGCTGCGCATGGACCAGGCCCACGAGCGCTGGAGCGTGCTCGCCTGGAACATCGCGCTCGGCACGGGCGGGACCCTCTGCCTGATCCTCCTGCCCGCGGCCTGGCGCAGCCACCGCCGCACGATGTCCGAGGCGAGCTCGACCTCGCAGCGCTCGGTGCAGCGCACCCAGGAGCTGCAGCGCACCACCGAGCAGCTCCGCGACGCCCTCAAGGCGGTGAAGCAGCGCGCCGAGGAGACCGACCGGATGCTCGAGGTGACCGAGGCCATCGGCTCGGCGATCGAGCAGAAGGCGCTGTTCGAGGTCATCGCGCACGGCGCGGCGCGCGCGTGCCGGGTCGACCGCGGCTCGATCTTCCTGCGCGACAAGTCGGGCCAGCTCATGGTCCCGGTCAGCTCGCAGCACGCCGACCGCGCCGGCGCGGCCCGCGGTGCGGACGGCGCCGAGACCCTGCGGGCCCTCGCGCTCGAGGAGATGCCCTCGTTCCTGCTAGAAGCGGTGCGACGTCAGGAGCCGGTGGTCATCTCCGACCCGGGCAGCGACCCCCGCGTCCCGCAGGGCTGGGTGGGGCTCTTCCAGGCCAAGTCCGCGCTGGTGGTCCCGCTCATCCACCAGGGGCGGACCGCGGGCGTGCTGATCCTGGATCATCTCAAGACCCTCCACGTGTTCACCGATGAGGAGATCCGCCTCGCCACCACGCTGGCCGCCCAGGCCGCGGTGGCGCTCGAGAAGGCGCGGCTCTACGACGAGATCCAGCAGCGGCTGCAACAGACCGAGACGCTGCTCGCGGTCAGCCAGGCCATCGGCTCGGCTCCCGATCTCCCCGAAGCGGTCCGCCGGACCACCCGGGAAATGGTGCGTATCCTGGGGGCCGACACCGGCGTGGCGTGGTGCGTGACCGGCGGCGGCGACCGCTTCATCCCCCTCGCGGGCTATCACGTGCCGCGCGAGCTGCGCGAGCCGCTCTCGGGCCTGCCTCTGGCCCCGGACGACCCGCTGCTCGACCTCGTGAAGCGGCTGCGCACCGCGCTGCACTCGAGCAACAGCAAGACGGACCCGCGCTTCAACCAGGCCGCGCTGCAGCTCCTGCCCCAGGCGTCGCTCCTGATCCAGCCGGTCCAGGTCAGCGACGAGCTCCTGGGCATCTTCGCCATCTCCTGGGTGCGCGACGCGCACGTCTTCACGATGGACGACCTCCGCCTGGCCGACGGCATCGCCAAGCAGGCCGCGGTGGCTATCGAGCTGCACCGCACGCAGCGGCACATCATCGAGCAGGAGCGGCTCAACGCGGTCGGCAAGATGGCGAGCGGCCTCGCCCACGACTTCAACAACGCGCTGGTGCCGATCTCCGGCTACGCGGAGATGCTGCTCGAGCACCCCGAGATCCTCCAGGACGCGGTCAAGTCCACCAAGTACCTGAAGCTGATCATGACCGGCGTGGAGGACGCGGCCAGCGTGGTGAGCCGGCTGCGCGAGTTCTACCGCAAGCGCGAGGAAGGCGAGACGTACCGCCCGCTCTCCCTCAACCAGATGGTGGAGCAGGCGGTGGCCCTCACCCGCCCCCGCTGGCGCGACGAGGCCCTCGGCAGCGGCCGCACCATCCTGGTCGAGGCCGACATGCGGCCGGTGCCCCGCATCCTGGGCAGCGAGTCCGAGATGCGCGAGATGCTCGCCAACCTCATCTTCAACGCAGTGGACGCGATGCCCGAAGGCGGCCTGATCCGCATCCGCACCGGCATGCGCGAGGCCTCCGCGAGCGAGGAGACGCCGCTCGCCCCGCGGGTGCCCCAGGTCTTCCTGGAGGTGAGCGATACGGGTACCGGGATGACCGAGGACGTCCGGCGACGTTGCCTGGAGCCCTTCTTCTCCACCAAGGGCGAGCGGGGCACCGGCCTCGGCCTGCCCATGGTGTACGGCATCGTCAAGCGCCACCGCGGCACCATGGACATCGAGTCCACCGTCGGCAAGGGCACCACGTTCATCGTCCTGCTGCCGGCCGACACCAGCCTCGCCCGCGAGGTCCAGCAGCGGGCGCAGGCGCCCTCCTCCGGACCGCTCCACGTCCTGGTGGTCGACGACGAGCCGATCGCCCGCGACGTGCTCAGCGAGTACCTCATGGGCGACGGGCACACGGTGGACACCGCGGTCAACGGGCGCGAGGCGTTCGAGAAGTTCAAGGCGGGCCGCTACGCGCTCGTCATCACCGACCGGGCCATGCCGGAAGTGGGCGGGGATCAGCTCGCCGCGATGGTCAAGGAAGTCTCGCCCGACACGCCGATCATCCTGCTCACCGGCTTCGGCGACCTCATGAACGCGGCGGGCGAGAAGCCGGACGGCGTCGACATGGTGGTCAAGAAGCCGATCCGTCTCGCCACCCTCCGCGAGGTCCTCTCCAAGATGACCGATCCCACGCGGGCCGCCGAGGCCGAGACCACCGCCTGACGCGGCTCAGCGGCCGAAGACGGCCGCGCCCCCCGCCGCGCTGACCAGCACCACCAGCCACGCGGGCGCCTGCCAGATCACCAGCAGGGCGAAGGCCACCAGGGCCAGCGCGAAATCCGCGGGTCCCCCGATGCCCTTGGTCCACACCGGGTCGTAGAGCGCGCCCAGCAGCACGCCGACCACCGCGGCGTTGACGCCCCGCAGGGCGGCGGGCATGAGCGCCATCCGCCCGAGCGCCGTCCAGAACGGCAGCACGCCCAGCACCAGCAGCAGGCCGGGCAGGAAGATCGCGACCAGGGACAGCGCCGCGCCCGGCCACCCCGCGGGCGGCGCGGTCATGATCGCGCCCAGGTACGCCGCGAACGTGAAGAGCGGGCCGGGCACCGCCTGGGCGGCGCCGTAGCCGGAGAGAAACGCGTCCTCGCTCACCCAGCCGGGCTCCACCACCGAGGCGTGCAGCAGCGGCAGCACGACGTGTCCCCCGCCGAAGACGAGCGCACCGGCCCGGTAGAACGCGTCCGTCACCGCGAGGGCCGGGACGGGCGAGACGGCCGTGGCGATCGGCAGCCCGACCAGCAGGATCGCGAACAGGGCGAGCGCGGCCAGCGCGTGGGCGCGCGGCACCGGCACCGACAGGCGCTCGGGCGCCGCGAGCGCGGGCGCGCCGCGGCAGCACCACGCGCCGGCGACGGACCCCGCGAGGATCGCGCCGAGCTGGCCGAGCGCGGTGGGAGCCGCGGTGACGATGAGGGTGGCGGCCACCGCGATGGTGGCCCGCGGCCGATCCGGACAGAGGCTCCGCGCCATGCTCCACACCGCCTGGGCCACCACCGCCACCGCGGCCACCTGCAGCCCGTGGAGCACTCCGCGGCTCAGCGGACCGCTCCACTCGGCAGCGCCCCGCGCGAAGAGGACCATGGCCACCGCGGACGGGAGCGTGAAGCCGAGCCAGGCGGCCAGCCCGCCCGCGAGCCCGCCACGCGAGAGGCCCACCGCGAAGCCCACCTGGCTGCTCGCCGGCCCGGGCAGGAGCTGGCCGAGGGCCACCAGGTCCGCGTAGGCCGCCTCGCTCAGCCAGCGGCGTCGCTCGACGAACTCCCGCCGGAAGTACCCCAGGTGCGCGATCGGGCCGCCGAAGGACGTGAGGCCCAGGCGCAGGAACACGCCGAAGATCGACCCGATCGGGTCCGGCATCGGCGGGCTAGCCCGGATCCACCATCGCGTCCGGACGCACCGCCCGGTCGAACTCCTCCGCGCTCAGATAGCCGAGCGCCAGGACCGCCTCCCGGAGCGTCGAGCCCTCGGCGTGCGCCTTCTTGGCGATCGCGGCGGCCCGGTCGTAGCCGATGATCGGCGCCAGCGCGGTGACCAGCATCAGCGAGCGCTCGACCAGGGTCCGGATGCGCTCGCGGTCCGGCTCGATGCCGCGGGCGCAGTACCGGTCGAACGAGTCGCACGCGTCGGCGAGCAGTCGCACCGAGCCGAGCACGTTGTGGATGATGAGCGGCTTGAAGACGTTGAGCTCGAAGTTGCCGGAGGCGCCGCCGATCCCCACCGCCACGTCGTTGCCCATCACCTGGGCGCAGACCATGGTGAGCGCCTCGCACTGGGTCGGGTTGACCTTGCCGGGCATGATCGAGCTGCCCGGCTCGTTCTCCGGTATCCGCAGCTCGCCGAGTCCGCTGCGCGGCCCGGAGGCGAGCCAGCGCACGTCGTTGGCGATCTTGGTGAGGGCCCCCGCCAGGGTCCGGAGCGTCCCGTGGGCGTTGACCAGAGCGTCGTGGGCGGCGAGCGCCTCGAACTTGTTGGGCGCGGAGACGAAGTCCCGCCCGGTCAGGTCCGCGATGACGCGAGCCGCCCGCTCGCCGAACCCGCGCGGGGCGTTCAGACCGGTGCCGACCGCGGTGCCCCCCAGCGCGAGCTCGCGCAGATGCGGCAGCGCCGCCGCCACGTGCGCGAGGCAGTGGTCGAGCTGGCTCGCCCAGCCCGAGATCTCCTGCCCGAGCGTGAGCGGCACCGCATCCTGAAGATGGGTCCGTCCGATCTTCACGATGTCGTTGAGCTCGCGCGCCTTCGCCCACAGCGTATCCCGCAGGCCGCCCACCGCCGGGATCAGGCGCCCTTCGATCTGCTCGACCGCGGCGATGTGCATCGCGGTGGGAAAGGTGTCGTTGGAGGACTGGCTCCGGTTGACGTCGTCGTTGGGATGCACCGGCTGCTGGGATCCCAGGCGGCCGCCGAGCAGCTCGTTGGCGCGGTTGGCGATGACCTCGTTGGCGTTCATGTTGGTCTGGGTGCCGCTGCCGGTCTGCCAGACGACAAGGGGGAAATGGGCGTCCAGAACGCCCTCGACGACCTCCTCGGCCGCCTGCACGATGGCCCGGGTCTTGTCCTCCGGCAGCAGGCCGAGCTCCCGGTTCACGAGCGCGGAGGCCTTCTTGAGGATGCCGAGCGCCCGGATCATCTCGCGCGGGAAGTGGTCGCGCCCGATCCGGAAGTGCTCGAGCGAGCGCTGGGTCTGCGCGCCCCAGTACCGATCGCCCGGCACCTCGATGGGGCCCATGGTGTCCTTCTCGGTTCGCGTCGTCGTCATCGAGACCTCCCGCGACTGGCTTGAGCCACTCGCCGCCTTCGCATAGTATCCCGCCATGGACTGCTGCGGCCACGAGGGCCCGGGCGGCGACGCCCGCTTCGACTTCCGCCGGGTGGCCGACGGCGTCCACGTCGCGGTCGCCGCTCCCGCCTACAAGGTGAACTCCAACACCGCGATCATCGAGAGCGACGACGGGGCGGTGATCGTGGACACCCACTCGAAGCCCTCCGCGGCGCGGGTGATCGTGGACCGCCTCCGCGACATCACGGCGCGCCCGGTGCGCTACGTGGTCAACACCCACTTTCACTGGGACCACTGGCACGGCAACGAGGTCTATCCCGCCGCGTACCCGGGCGCGGAGATCATCACCAACCAGCTCACCCGCGAGGCCATGGTCAAGAAGGGCCTCAAGCGCATCCAGGACCACGTCCGCCAGGTCCCCGCGGAGATCGCGCGGCTCCGCGCCGAGCTGGCCGCGGCGGCCGGCGCCGAGCCGCGCGCGAAGCTCCAGGCCGACCTGCGCCTGGCCGAGTCGTATCTCGCCGAGGTGCGGGCGATGAAACCCGCGCTGCCCACGATGGCCTTCGAGCGGACGATGACGCTCTATCGGCGGGACCGGGAGATCCAGCTCCTCTACCTGGGCCGGGCCCACACCGAGGGCGACGTCTTCGTCTACCTGCCGAAGGAGAAGGTCGTCATCACCGGCGACGCGGTCATCGGCTGGACGCCCTTCATGGGCGACGGCTACCCGGAGGACTGGGTCACGACCCTGGATCGGCTCGCCGAGCTCGAGTGGGACACGCTCATCATGGGACACGGCGAGCCGGCGGGCCGGGACTGGCTGCGCATCTTCCGCGGCTACATCCACGACATGGTCGCGGCGGTGCGCGAGGAAGCCGCGACGGGGGCGAGCCTGGACGAGGTCAAGCAGCGCGTGACCGCGCGCCTGGCGCCCACGCTACGAGGCCGCGTTCGCCGCGTATCAGCACTACCGCCCGTGGCGCCAGGGCCTCCTCGGCAACATCGAGCGCACCTACCCGATGGTGAGCTGACCGCGCGATGGCCGCGGACGAAGCGATCTTCAACCCACTCACGCCGGAGTTCCACGCCGACCCGTACCCGTTCTACCGGCGCCTGCGCGAGAGCGATCCGGTCCACCTCAGTCCGCTCGGGCTCTGGGTCCTCACGCGCTACGACGACTGCGTGACGTCACTGCGCGATCCGCGCTTCGGGCGCGACGGCTTCGAGGCCATCCTGGCCGCCCAGTACGGCGAGGAGTCCGAGACCGGCCGCCTGCCCCGGTCGATGCTATTTCGCGATCCGCCGGATCACACGCGCCTGCGCGCGCTCGTCAACCGCGCGTTCACCCCGCGGGTGATCGAGGGCATGCGCGGGCAGATCCAGGCCGTGGTGGACCGGCTGCTCGACCGGGTCGAGGGGCGCGGCCACATGGACATCATCGGCGACCTGGCCTATCCGCTGCCGGTCACCGTGATCTGCGACATGCTGGGGGTGCCGGAAGGCGACCACGAGCAGATGCGGGAGTGGTCCTCCGACATCATCCGGAGCCTCGACGCCATCGGGATCCCCTCGGACGACTCGGTGATCGAGCGCGGGCGGGTCGGGCGGCGGGGCATCGCGGATTACTTCCGCGCGCTCCTGCCCGAGCGACGCCGGCACCCGCGCGCCGATCTCCTCTCCTCGCTGATCGCGGTGGAGGAGCAGGGCGACCGCCTCACCGAGGGCGAGCTGCTTGCCACCTGCGTGCTGCTCTTCATCGCGGGCCACGAGACCACCGTCAACCTGATCGGCAATGGCCTGCTGGCGCTGCTGCGGCATCCCGCCGAGCTGGAGCGCCTCCGCGTGACGCCCGGACTGCTCGGCTCCGCGGTGGAGGAGCTGCTCCGCTTCGACAGCCCCGTGCAGCGCACCGCCCGCATCACCAACGCGGAGGTGGAGGTGGGCGGCAAGACCCTGCCCGCGGGCGCCTTCGTGGTCACCGCGATCGGCGCGGCCAACCGGGATCCGCGCTACTTCCCCGATCCCGACCGGCTGGACATCGGCCGCAGTGAGAACCGCCACATCGCCTTCGGGTTCGGGATCCACTTCTGCCTTGGGGCCCCCCTGGCCCGGGTGGAGGGCCAGCTCGCCCTGGGCGCGCTGATGCGGCGCATGCCGAAGCTCCGGCTCGCCGGCCCGGACCTCGAGTGGCGCGAGTCCTCGACGCTCCGGGGCCTCAAGGCCCTCCCGGTCGAGTTCTAGTCTCCCCCACCCTCTCCCGATGGGAGGAGAGGGTGGGGTGAGGGGCTAGCCGTCAATAGCTAAGAACTTACTTGAGGGCGTCGACGCCCGCTTTCCCGATCTGGGCATCCTGGGCCCCGGTCACGCCCGACACGCCGATCCCGCCGACGATCTTGCCGTCGACGATGATCGGCCACCCGCCGTCGAGCATGCTCGCGCCCTTCAGATTGAGTAGCCGCAGATTGGCGCCGCCCTGAGCGAGCCCGTCCTCGAAGGCCTTCGTGGGCCGGCGGAACGCCACGGCGGAGTACGCCTTGTCGCGAGCGACCTCGACGCTGCCGAACTGGGCCCCGTCCAGGCGCTGGGACATCACGAGATTTCCGCCGGAATCGAGAATGGTGATCACCACCGGCCAGTTGTTCTTCTTGGCCTCCGCCTCCGCGCCCGCCATGGCCTTCTTCGCCTGGTCGAGCGTGATGCCGGGGCCATACGGCGGAGGCGGCGGCGCCTGCGCGCCCGCGGTGGCTGCGGTGAAGACCAGTGCCGTGCCGATGGCCAGGGACAGCAGTCGTTGCCTCGTCATGTCTTCCTCCTCGGTCGGTGGGTGACGGTGGTGGAACGGCGCGAAGGCGGACGTCTGGCACTAAACCCCGGGACCGCCCCGGCGGTTCCCGAGCCCATCCCGGCTAGGCGACCGGACGCGCCGCGAACCGGCGCATCTCGCCCTTCGCCCGCCGGCTCGTCGGATCGATGCGGAGCCCGGCGGCCTCCACCACCCGCTCGGTCTCGCGGTTCGGATGGCAGCCGCCGGTGATCCGCGTCCAGGCCGGCTGCAGCAGGTCCTGGAGCCGGGCCTTCCAGGCCCGGGTCGCGCGGACGTGCTCGAGCATCCGGAGCTGGCCGTCCGGCCGCAGCACGCGCCGGACCTCCCGCAGGCCCTGGCGTGGATCGGGCACGCTGCAGAAGACGAGGCCGCTCAGGACCGTGTCGAAGACGGCGTCGCGGAACGGGAGGGCCTCGGCGCTTCCGACCACGAGCGGCACCCCGGGGGCCCGACGGCGGGCACGCTGGAGCGCGGGCCACGACGGCTCGAGCCCTACCGCACGGGCACCGCCCGGCAGGAGCGGCAGGTTTCGCCCGGTGCCGCATCCCAGGTCGAGCACGCACCCGCGCGCGCCGTCCACGAGCCAGCTCCGCCAGCGCGCCAGGCCCGTGGCTTCGCACAGGGCACAGAGCGCGTCGTAGAGCCACGGGATCTGCTCGATCCCCCGCATCGGAGCCTAGGTCAGGAGGTCCTTCTTGAAGCGTTCGAGCGCCTGCACGTGCTCCGCCGGCGTCTTCAAGCCCAGTCCCACCGTGTGGACGGAAAGATGCGTGATTCCTCGCATCCCGCGCCATGCCGCCAGCTCGGCCTGACGCTCGTCGGCCGGCACCTGCGCCAGCGTCATGCGCCCCTCGATGCCGAAGGCCGCCGGGTCGCGCCCGGCCTCCCGGATCAGGCCGTGCAGCCGATCCACGATGGCCTGCGCCGGGGGTCCCGGGCGGAAGTGGGGCATCCACCCGTCCGCCAGGCGCGCCGCGCGACGCACGACGGGCTCGCTCTCGCCGCCCATCCAGATCGGGATCGTGGGCCGCGGCGGCAAGGGGTTGAGGCCCGCGTCGGTGACCCGGTGCCACTGGCCCTCGATCGTCACGAGGTCGCGGGCCCAGAGCGCGCGCAGCACCGCGATCTGCTCCTCGATGCGCGCGCCCCGATTCGTGAAACGCTCGCCGAGGGCCTCGAACTCGACCGCGTTCCAGCCGACCCCGACCCCGAGGCGCAGCCGCCCGGCCGAGAGCACGTCCACCGCGGCGGCCTGCTTCGCCACGAGCGCGGTCTGGCGCTGGGGCAGGATCAGGATCCCGGTGACCAGCTCCACGCGGCGGGTGGCCGCGGCCAGGAAGCCGAACAGCACGAACGGCTCGTGGAACGCATGACGGTACGTGTACGGGCCCTTCCAGCCACCGGGCCGCTCCGGGTTCGCCCCGAGCACGTGGTCGAAGGTGAGGATGTGCGTGTAGCCCATCGCCTCGACCGCCTGCGCGTAGTCACGGATCGCGCCCGGATCCGCGCCGATCTCGACCTGCGGAAAGACCACGCCGATGTGCACGGCGGGAGTCTAGCACGATGGGTCCTAGCGCGACGGCGGCGGGTTCTCCGGGACGCCGCGGAAGAGAGGCAACGCGCCGTGCCCTCCCGCCCGCTCGCTCGAGATCAGCCGGAGCTTGGTCCGGACCCCGCCCCGCGCGGAGAAGCCTCCGACCTTGCCGTTGGCGGCGAGCACGCGATGGCACGGCACGATGATCGCGAACGGGTTCTGGCCGAGCGCCTGGCCCACGTCGCGCGCGGCGCCGGGCTCGCCCAGGCGCGCCGCGACCTCGCCGTAGGACACCGTCGTGCCGGGCGGGATCGTGCGCGCGACCTCGTACACCCGCCGGTGAAACGGCGGGACGCCGTCCATGTCGAGGGTCACCGTATCGAGCGCGCACGGCTCACCCCGCAGCAGGGCCACGACACCCTCGATGGCCTCCCGGACCGGCCCCGGTGGGAGCGCTTCGCGCGCCTCCGGGAACCGGCGCCGAGCCGCGCCCGTGTCTCCGATGGGCTCGGCTCGGGAAGCTGCACGCCCACGATTCCGCGGGCGTTCCACGCGATGCCGCACGCGCCGATCGCGGTGTCGAAGAGGGTGAAGCCGGTCCCTAGCCCTGTCGCCATTGACGGATCTGCTCCGTGTGCTCGCGGTAGTGCCCGGCGCCGGCTCCGTCGAACGGGCCCCGCGCGGCGCCGTCGGCGGCGAAGAGGGTCTCCGGCAGCGCGGCGGCCGCGGCCACCAGCTTGCGGTGGGAGGCCTCCACGTCGGCCACCACGTCGGCGGTCTTCACGCCTGCCTTCTGCTCCACGAAGCGCGCGTTCCACGCATCGAAGTCATCGTACGTCCCCTTCGGATACGGCGCATCCCCTTTCGCGACCCGGCCGAGCGCGACCGCCATCTCGTCGTGCCAGCCCGTGATGTGGATCAGGATCTCGCGCACGCCCCAGGTCCCGAGCCAGACCCGGCGCATGTCCTCGTCGCTCAACCCCTCGATCGCTGCACGCAGCTCCCCGAACGCCAGGTCCGCATCCCGCAGCATCGTCGCCTTCTCGCTCATCGTGTCCTCCCTCTTGGTGGGCCGGGTGGTGGGGTCTCGCTTCTGCTCGTGTGACCCCGGCCGGGCTCCGGTGTGAAAGGCCCCCCGGCGAAAGGTGATAGATTCTTCCGGGGCCGCGACCGGCACGAGGAGAGACCCGATGGCCATTCGAATCGAGCGAAGCGACATGGTGGCGACGATCGTCATGGACCGCCCCGAGGCCCGGAACGCGGTGGACGGGCCCGCGGCGCGGGCCCTGATCGAGGCCTTCGAGGAGTTCGAGCGGGACGAGACCCTGCGGGTCGCCGTGCTCTGGGGCGCGGGCGGCACGTTCTGCGCGGGGGCGGACCTCAAGGCCCGGGGGACCGGGCGCGGCCTGCGCCTGGCCGCCGACGGCCCCGGGCCCATGGGCCCCACGCGGATGGCGTTCACCAAGCCGACGATCGCCGCGGTGGAGGGCCACGCGGTGGCGGGCGGGCTCGAGCTCTCGCTGATGTGCGACCTGCGCGTGGCCGGCGACACCGCGATCTTCGGGGTCTTCTGCCGCCGCTGGGGCGTGCCGCTGATCGACGGCGGAACGGTCAGGCTACCCCAGCTGATCGGCCTGTCGCGCGCGCTCGACTTGATCCTGACCGGCCGCCCGGTGGATGCGCGGGAGGCGCTCGGCTTCGGGCTGGCCAACCGCGTGGTCCCGGCCGGCCGGGCCCGCGAGGCGGCGGAGGCGCTGGCCCGGGACATCGCGGCCTTCCCCCCGCACTGCGTGCGCAGCGACCGGCGCTCCGCATGGGAGAGCGCGGGCCTGCCCCTGCCCGCGGCCATGGCCAACGAGTTCCGGCTGGGCAAGGCCACCCACGACACCGGCGAGAGCCAGGCGGGCGCGGAACGCTTCGCGACGGGCGCCGGCCGCCACGGCCAATTCTGACCGATTCTGACCCACATCCCATTCCGACGGAGAGACCAGTGCCCGACCGACCGTTCAAGGTGTACGTCATCCAGGGCCGCGGCGAGCGCGACTACGCCGACTGCCAGACCGCGCTCGACCGCGTGCCCGCCCAGCTGGTCTCGCTGCCCTTCATCGGCGACGCCGACGAGGTGATCGCCCGCACCCGCGACGCCGACGCGCTCATCATCTCCTCGTCGCCGGTCACCCGTCGCGTGATGGAGTCGCTCGAGGGCGTCAAGGCGGTGATGCGTACCGGCGTGGGCTACGACGTCATCGACGTGCCGGCCGCGACGGAGCTGGGCGTGGTGGTGATCAACGTGCCCGACGTCTGGATCCGCGAGGTGGCCAACCACGCGCTCGCCCTGCTGCTGGCCTGGAACCGCAAGATCGTCACGCTCGACCGCGAGGTGCACGCCGGCACGTGGAGCTCGCGGGTCCCGGGGGCGGTCACCGGCTCGCTCCACGGCGAGACGGTGGGCATCGTCGGGCTCGGCAACATCGGCAGCGCCTTCGCCCGCCGGATCGCCGCGCTCGAGACGCACGTCATCGCCTGCGACCCCCACGTGGACGACGCCCGCTTCGCCGCCCTCGGCGTCGAGCGGGTGGACCTGCTCACGCTGGCCGCGCGGGCGGACTACGTCTCGGTCCACGCGCTGCTGAACGCGGAGACGCGCGGCCTGATCAACGACGCCTTCTTCAAGCGCATGAAGCCGACCGCCTGTCTCGTCAATACCTCCCGCGGTCCGGTGGTCGACGAGCGCGCCCTGGTCCGCGCGCTGCAGGCGGGGCAGCTGGCCGGCGCGGCGCTCGACGTCTTCGAGGAGGAGCCGCTCGCGGCCGACAGCCCGTTGCGCCGCATGGACAACGTGATCCTCACGCCGCACGCGGCCTACTTCTCCTCTCCCGCGGTGGCCCAGGTGCCGAAGCGCTGCGGCGAGGAGATCGCCCGCGTGCTGCTCCGGGAGCGCCCGATCAACGTGGTCAACCCCGAGGTCTACGCGCCCGGGCGCGCGCGCCGGGGCAGGTAGGCGCGGCCCGGCGCCCGCGATGCACCTCGGCGTCTTCAGCTACAACGTGGAGTACGGCGCGCGGCCGGACGAGCTGGCCCGCGCCGCGGAGGACCGCGGGTTCGAGTCCTTCTGGGTCGGCGAGCACACCCACATCCCGGCCGCCCGGCAGACGCCGTACCCGGGCGGCGAGCCGCTGCCCAAGCCGTACTATCACATGGCCGATCCGTTCGTCTCCCTGATGGCGGCGGCGGCCGCGACGCGGACGATCAAGCTCGGCACCGGCATCTGCCTGGTGGTCGAGCACGACCCGATCGTCCTCGCCAAGGCGGTCGCCACCCTCGACTGGCTCTCCCGCGGCCGCGTGCTCTTCGGCATCGGCGGGGGGTGGAACCGGGAGGAGATGGAGCATCACGGCACGCCGTTCGCCAAGCGGTGGCGCGTGCTGCGCGAGCGCGTGCTCGCCATGAAGGCCCTCTGGACCCAGGACGAGGCGTCGTTTCACGGGGAGTTCGTCAACTTCGACCGCGCGATCTCCTTCCCCAAGCCGGTGCAGACCCCGCATCCGCCGATCCTGTTCGGCGGCGCCACCGCTCAGGGCCGGGCGCGCGTGGTGGAGTACTGCGACGGGTGGATCCCGATCGACGTGCTGCTGGACGACCTGCCCGCCGCCATCGCCGACCTCCAGGAGCGGGCCCGGGTCGCGGGCCGCCGGCCCGACGACCTCTCGGTCTCGGTCTTCGCGTTCAAGCCACCCACCCCCGACGCGGTGAGGCGCCTGGAGGACCTGGGCGTGACGCGCGTCACCCTGGTGGCGCCGCGCCGCCTCGACGACGCGCTGCCCTTCCTCGACCGCATGGCCGCGCTCGCCGGCTGAAATGCCCGAATTCGACGCGCGCACCATCGAGGCCTACTGGGGGCGCGAGAACCTCGCGGAGGCCATCCTGGCCGCCCTCACCGCGCGCGGCGCCGACCTCGACGCGCTCACGCCCGACGCGGTGGCACCGGTGGACCAGTTCCACGGCGGCGGCAAGCCCGCCACCGACCGCCTCGCGCGCCTCGCCGGGGCCGCGCGCGGCATGCGGGTCCTCGACGTCGGCGGCGGATTCGGCGGCCCCGCCCGCACGCTGGCGGTGGAGTTCGGCTGCCTCGTCACGACCGTGGACCTGACCGCCTCCTACGTGCGCGCCGCGCAGACGTTGACCACGCGGATGCGCCTCGACGATCGCGTCAGCCACCACGTGGGCAACGCGCTCGCCCTGCCCTTCCCCGACGGGGCCTTCGATCTCGTGTGGACGCAGAACAGCGGCATGAACATCGCGGACAAGGAGCGCCTCTACGCGGGCTTCCATCGGGTGCTGCGGCCCGGCGGCCTGCTGGCGCTGCAGGAGCCGATGACCGGCCCGGTGCAGCCCCTGCTCTATCCGGTGATGTGGGCGCGCGATGCCTCGACGACCTTCCTGCGCCCGCCGGCCGAGATGCGCGCGGTGATCGAGGCCGCCGGATTCCGGCTCCGCGCGTGGGACGACGTGACCGCGGAGACCGCAGGCCCCGCGACCGCGGCCGCGATCCCCGCGCACAGCATCCAGCGCCTCGTGATGGGGGACGCCATCGACGAGATCATCCGCGTCGGCCATCGCAATCGCGACGAGGGCCGGCTCGTCTCGATCCAGGCGGTCTTCGAGCGGCCCCTCGACAAGACCGCGCCCGCTGGCTAGGATACCGATCCATGAGCGATGCCCTGACCGGACAGACGGTGGAGCTGCTGCAGCACATGATCCGCAACCAGTGCGTGAACGACGGCACCGCTGCTCTCCGGCCAGGAGACCCGCAACAGCGACACGCTCCGCAGCTACTTCGAGGGCAGCGGCCTCGACCTCGAGGTCTACGAGCCCGCGCACGCCCCCGGCCGCGGCAGCCTCGTGGCCCGCATCGAGGGCACCGATCCCAAGGCGCCCACGCTGTGCCTGATGGGCCACACCGACGTGGTGCCGGTGAACCCCAAGACCTGGACGCGCGATCCCTTCGGCGGCGAGCTCGTCGACGGCGAGGTGTGGGGGCGCGGCGCGGTGGACATGCTGAACCTCACCGCCTCGCAGGCGGTCGCGCTCAAGACCCTGGCCGTCCGCGGCTGGCGGCCGCGCGGCACGCTCGTCTACCTGGCCTGCGCCGACGAGGAGGCCGGCGGCACCCTCGGCGCCGGGCACGTGGTCGAGCGGCACTGGGACGCGCTCCGGGCCGACTACTGCCTGACCGAGAACGGCGGCACCGTGAGCCGCGGAACCCGGGGCGACGAGCTGAACGTCACCGTGCACGTCGGCGAGAAGGGCGTGGCGTGGCGCCGCCTTCGCGTCAAGGGCACGCCCGGGCACGGCTCGATGCCCTACGGCTCGAACAACGCCCTGGTCAAGGCCGCGCAGGTGGTGAGCCGCCTGGCCGACTACCGGCCCTCGCCCTACGTCGACGAGCTGTGGCGCGCCTTCGTGGACACGCTGCACCTCGCTCCCGCGGTGAAGGAAGCCCTCGCCGATCCCTCGCGGGTGGACGAGGCCATCGAAGGCCTCGCGCCCGCCCTCGCCAAGCTCTCGTGGTCGGCCACCCACACCACGTTCTCCCCGAACGTCTGCCACGGCGGCGTGAAGACCAACGTGATCCCGGACGCGGTGGACGTCGAGGTGGACATCCGCACCGTCCCCGGCGACAACGAGGACGAGGTGCGCCGGCATCTCGACAAGGCCCTGGGCGGCCTCGCCGAGGAGATCGAGGTCGAGAAGCTCTTCTCCAAGCCCGCCTCCACCTCCCCCACCGGCACCCCGCTCTGGCACGTGCTGGGCCGCGTGGTGGACGCGCACTACCCGGGGGCGAAGCTCCTGCCCAAGATGATCGTGGGCTTCACCGACGCGCCCTACTTCCGCGAGAAGGGCGCGGTGGCCTACGGCTTCGGGCTCTTCTCGCGCACGCTGACCGCGGAGGCGATGTCCGGCCGCTTCCACGGCAACGACGAGCGCATCGACGTCGAATCCCTGGCCCTCACCACCCAGGCCTGGCTCGAGGTGTGCGAGCAGTTCCTCGGCTAAGTGATCCCGCTCACCGGCTATAGCGACCGGCTCTCCGCCGCGCCCGGCGAGCGCATCGCCTTCAAGGTCTCGAGCACGGCGGCGGGACCGTATCGCGCCCGCCTCGCGCGGGTCATCCACGCCGATCCGAACCCGGCCGGGCCCGGCGTGAAGATCGAGGATCTCGCCGCCCGCTTCGCGATCGAGCGCCCCTCCCGCGTCCAGCCGCTCGCCCAGGGCTCCTATGTCCGCGTCGACGCCGCGACGGCCCTGCGCACGCCGGGACCGCTCACCGTCTCCGCCCTGGTCTGGCCGACCTACGCGGCGCCGCGCGAGCAGTGCGTGATCTCCCGCTGGGACGAGACCGGCCACGCGGGCTGGGCCCTGTCGCTCGGCCCCGGCGGCGTCACCGCGCGGGTCGGCGCGCCGGGTGGCGGCCCGCTCACCGTCTCCACCGGCCGGGCGCTCCCGCTCCGGCGCTGGCACCGCATCTGGCTGGTGGCCGACCCGGCCGCGGGCACGCTGCGCGTCGGCCACGCGCCGCTCGTCGGCGGCGGCCGGGAGGACGCGTCGGCGCCGCTGCCGCCCGCGGCCCGGCTCGACACCGCCGCGCCGCTGCTGATCGGCGCGCGCCTGGCGCCCGACGCGCGCGAGCACTACAACGGCAAGATCGAGGACCCGCTGCTGCTCGCCGCGGCGGCGAGCGCGCCGGAGGCGCTGGTGCTCGATCCCCTGCTCCCGCCCGCGGAGCTGGTCGCGGGCTGGGACTTCTCCCGCGGCATCGACGGGCTCGCCGTCACCGACGTGGGCCCGCACCGCCTCGGGGGCCGGCTCGTCAACCTCCCGACGCGCGCGGTGACCGGCGCGCGCTGGACGGGACACGAGATGTGCTGGCGTCACGCCCCGCGGGAGTACGCGGCCATCCACTTCCACGACGACGACGTCCACGACGCGGGCTGGGCCACCGATTTCGAGTTCACGGTGCCGGACGACCTGCCGAGCGGCGCCTACCTCATGCGGCTGTCCGCGGAGGGCCACGCCGACGACCTGCCGTTCTACGTGCGGCCGCCCCGCGGCGGGCCCCGCGCGGACGTGTGCTACATCGCGTCCACCTACACGTATCAGGCCTACGCGAATCACGCGCGCGGCTCCACCAACGCCGCGTACCGGGAGCGCGTCGCCGCGTGGGGCGCCGCGCCCCACACCCCGGACGATCATCCGGACTACGGCTGGTCCACGTACAACCGGCACCGGGACGGCAGCGGCATCTGCTATTCGTCCCGCCTCCGCCCCGTGCTGACCTTCCGGCCCCGCTATCTCACCTTCCTCGACGCGCGCGGCTCGGGCCTGCGCCACTACTCGGCGGACACCCATCTGCTCGACTGGCTCGAGGCGCAGGGCATCCGCGTCGACGTCGTCACCGACGAGGACGTGGAGGCCGAGGGCGCGGCCCTGCTCGCCCCGTACGCGGCGGTGCTCACCGGCTCGCATCCCGAGTACCACACCGCGCGCACGCTCGACGCGCACCAGGGCTACCTGGACGGCGGCGGCCGGCTGGTCTACCTGGGCGGCAACGGATTCTACTGGCGCATCGCCACCAGCGCCGCGGTGCCCGGCGTCATCGAGGTGCGGCGCGCCGAGGGCGGCATCCGGGCGTGGGACGCGCAGACCGGCGAGTACTACCACGCGCTCGACGGCGCCTACGGCGGCCTCTGGCGCCGCAACGGGCGCCCGCCGCAGCGGATCGCGACGGTGGGCTTCTCGGGCCAGGGCCTCTTCGAGGGCTCGTACTATCGCCGCCAGCCCGGGGCGGACGATCCGAGGGCGGCCTGGATCCTGGACGGCGTCACCGACGAGGTCATCGGCGACTTCGGCCTCTCGGGCGGCGGAGCGGCCGGCTTCGAGCTCGACCGCGCCGACCCCGCGCTCGGCACGCCCGCGGGCGCCATCGTGGTGGCCAGCTCCGAGGGACACGGCCCGAGCTTCATCGTGGTGCCCGAGGAGCTGCTCTCGCACCTGGCCACGGTGACCGGGGAGAAGCCGGCCCGGCTCCTGCGCGCCGACATGACCTACGCCGAGCTGCCCGGCGGGGGCGCGGTCTTCGCGGTGGGCTCCATCACCTTCTGCGGCAGCCTGTCGCACAACCGCTACGACAACAACGTCTCGCGCATCCTCCGCAACGTCCTGGACCGCTTCCGCGCGCGTCGATGACGCTGGCGGACGCGCTGCGGATGGCGGCGGACGAGAGCGTCGCGCTCGTCGGGGGTGGCGGCAAGACCACCGCGATGTTCCGCCTGGCGCGCGAGGTGGTGGACCGCGGCGGGCGCGCGATCACCACCACGACCACCCGCATCTTCGGCGCGCAGATCGCGCTGGCCCCCGCCCACGTCCCCGCCGCCGACCTGACGCGGGACCGCGTCGCGGCCGCCCTGGCCGCCCACGGGCACGTGCTCGTCATCGGCCCGACCGAGGCCGGGAGCGGCAAGGCCGAGGGCATTGCCCTCGATCTCTTCCGGCACCTGCGCGCGTGGTTCCCGGACGCCTGCCTCCTGAACGAGGCGGACGGCTCGCGCATGCGTCCCTTCAAGGCCCCCGCCGGGTACGAGCCGGTCATCCCGGCGGCCACGACGCTGGTCGTTCCCGTGGTCGGCGCGGACGTCTTCGGCGCTCCCCTGGACGCCGAGCACGTGCACCGTCCGGAGCTCGTCAGCGCGCTCTCGGGAGCGTCGCTGGGGACGCCGATCACGCCCGCGATCGTGGCCCGCGTCCTGGCCCATCCGGACGGAGGGCGCAAGGGCGTGCCGGCCGGCGCCCGGGTCGTCGTCCTGATCAACAAGGTCGACACGCTCCCGGACCGGACCCCGGCGCGCGAGACGGCCCGGTGCCTCCTGCGCGAGCCGGCGATCCATGCGGTGGTGCTGGCCGCCGTGCGCGGGCCGGACCCGGTGCTCGAGGTCTGCGGGCGATGACGCTCGACGTGCCGCGTCTTCGAGCGGACACGCCCGGCGTGGCCGACGTCCTGCACTTCAACAACGCGGGCGCCGCATTGCCCCCGCGCCCGGTGCTCGACGCGGTGGTCGGCCACCTCCAGCGCGAGGCGGCCATCGGCGGCTACGAGGCGGCCGCGGAGGCCGAGGACCGGATCGCCGACGTCTACGACGCGGTCGCCGCGCTGATCGGCGCGGGCCCGGACGAGATCGCGTTCGTGGAGAACGCGACGCGGGCCTGGGACATGGCCTTCTACGCCATCCCCTTCCGCGCCGGGGACCGGATCATCACCGCGCGGGCCGAGTACGCGTCCAACTACCTCGCGTTCCTCCAGATGAAGCGGCGCGCGGGCGTGGAGATCGACGTGGTCGACGACGACGCCTCGGGCCAGCTCGACGTGGCCGCCCTCGAGCGCGCGATCCGCCCGCGCACCCGGCTCGTCGCGATCACCCACGTGCCCACCCAGGGCGGGCTCGTGAACCCGGCCGCCGAGGTCGGCCGGATCGCGGCGCGGCACGGCATCCTGTATCTGCTCGACGCCTGCCAGTCGGTCGGCCAGCTCGCGGTGGACGTGCGCCGCATCGGCTGCCACATGCTCTCCGCGACCGGGCGCAAGTACCTGCGCGGCCCGCGCGGCACCGGCTTCCTCTACGTGCGGCGCGACACCATCGGCGGGCTGGAGCCGCCCTTCATCGATCTGGAGGCCGCCGCGTGGATCGACGCCGACACCTACACGCTCCGCGACGACGCCCGGCGCTTCGAGAACTGGGAGCGCTTCGTGGCCGGCCAGATCGGCCTCGGCGTCGCGGTGCGCTACGCCCTGGCGCTCGGCATCGAGCCGATCGAGGTCCGCGTGAAGGGGCTCGCCGCCCGGCTCCGGCGGGACCTCGCGAGACTGCCCGGCGTGACCGTCCACGACCTGGGTGTCGAGCAGTGCGGGATCGTCACCTTTCTCAAGGCCGGCGAGGCCCCGGAGGCCACCCGCCGGCGCCTCCGCGCCATGAACATCAACGTCACCCACACCCAGGCCCGCTCCTCGCGGCTCGACCTGCCCGCGCGCGGGTTCGACGCGCTCGTCCGCGCGAGCGTCCACTACTACAACGACGAAGCCGAGGTCGAGCGCTTCGTGCGCGCGGTCGCGGGATAGATAGGAGATCCGGAATGACCACCACGGTAGAGACGGCCCTCGGTCCGCTGGCCACCGCCGAGCTCGGCGCCACGCTGATGCACGAGCACATCGTCACCCGCTCGCCCGGCGTCCAGGAGAACTGGCCGCACCTCTGGGACCGCGCCGGCATCCTCGCGATGGCGGAGCGGAAGATGGCCGATCTCCACGCGCGCGGCATCCGCACGATCGTGGACCTGACCACCGTGGACCTGGGACGCGACATCGGCCTGATCCTCGACGTGGCCCGCCGCTCCCGCGTCCACGTGATCGTGGCCACCGGCGTCTGGTGGATGCCGCAGCGGTACTTCAGCGGCCACGGGGTGGACGCGGTCGCCGACCTCTTCGTCCGCGACATCACGCAGGGCATCGGGGACAGCGGCGTCAAGGCCGCCATCATCAAGTGCGCGACCGACACCGCGGGGGTGACCCCGGTCATCGAGAACATCCTGCGCGCCTCCGCGCGGGCCCAGAAGGCGACCGGGGTGCCGATCTCGACCCACACCTGGGCCGCGGGCCGGACCGGGGAGGCGCAGCAGGCGATCTTCGCCCAGGAGGGCGTGGACCTCCGCCGGGTCATCATCGGCCACAGCGGCGACAGCGAGGACCTGGGCTACCTCCGCGGACTGATGGACCGCGGCAGCACCATCGGCATGGACCGCTTCGGCCTCGAGCACTTCCTGCCGACGCCGAAGCGGGTCGAGGTCATCGCCCGCCTGTGCGCGGAGGGCTACGCGGAGCGCATGGTCCTCTCGCACGACGCCAACTGCTGGAGCGACATGCTCTCCGAGGACGACAAGCGGCGGACGCGGCCCCGGTGGAACTACAACCACATCCCCGACGACATCCTGCCCGCGCTCCGCCAGGCGGGGGTCACCGAGGCGCAGATCCAGCAGATGCTGGTCGGCAACCCGCGCGCGATCTTCGAGGCGCGCGGGCCGGGAGGCGCGTGATGGCGGCCATCCTGGGGAGCGGCGCCTACCGCTACCGGGTGGTGGGCGACTGGGCGAAGCTGCCGCCCGGCCGGGAGTTCAACGCCGACGTGGCCGCGGTCGGGGTGGATCGGCAGGACCGGGTCTACGCGTTCAACCGCGGCGCGCACCCGATGGTCGTCCTCGACCGCGAGGGCAACTTCCTGCGCTCCTGGGGCGAGGGGGTCTTCCACCGCGCGCACGGCGTCCACGTGGCGCCCGACGACACGCTCTGGCTGACCGACGACGGCGATCACACCGTCCGCCACTGCACGCTCGACGGCAAGGTGCTCCTGACCATCGGCATCCCCGGCACGCCCAAGCCCTACATGAGCGGCGAGCCGTTCCATCGCTGCACGCACACCGCGCTGTCCCCGCAGGGCGATCTCTACGTCTCCGACGGCTACGGCAACGCGCGCATCCACAAGTTCGCGCCGGACGGCACCCTGCTCCGCTCGTGGGGCGAGCCGGGCACCGATCCCGGCCAGTTCAACATCCCCCACAACATCTGCTGCGACGCCGACGGCTGGGTCTACGTGGCCGACCGCGAGAACCATCGCATCCAGGTCTTCGACGGCGACGGCCGCTTCGAGACGCAGTGGCACGACATGCACCGCCCCTCCGGCCTCTTCATGGAGCGCGGCGGCCAGGGCCGCTTCTACGTGGGGGAGATCGGCGGCGCGCTGCCCGTCAACTACGACGTCCCCAACATCGGGCCGCGGGTCAGCATCTACAGCCACCGCGGCGAGCGGCTGGCGCGCCTCGGCGACCGCCTGGCCGGCCTCGAGCCGGGCCAGTTCGTCTCCCCGCACGGCCTCGCGGTGGATTCGCGCGGGGACATCTACGTCGGCGAGGTGTCGTACACTAACTGGGGCAATCGCTACAAGGGCCAGCCGATCCCGCCCGGCCTGCGAAGCCTGCAGAAGCTCATCAAGGAGGCCACATGACCACGCCCATCACGGTTCAGGTCTTCTCCGACTACGTCTGACCCTGGTGCTATCTCAGTACCGTGCGTATTGAGAAGCTCCGGACCGAGCACGACGTCACGATCGAGTGGGTGCACTTCCCGCTGCACCCGGAGACGCCGCCGGAAGGCCAGTCGCTCGAGGATCTGTTCCGCGGCCGCAACGTGGACCGCAAGGCCATGCACGCGCAGATGAAGGCGCGCATGGACGCCGAGGGCCTCCCCTATGGCGAGCGCACGATGACCTACAACAGCCGCCTGGCCCAGGAGCTCGGCAAGTGGGCCGACACCCAGCCGGGGGGCGACGCGTTCCACGACGCGATGTTCCGCGCCTACTTCGTGCAGGCGCGCAACATCTCCGAGCCCGCGGTGCTCCTCGAGATCGTGGCGGAGGTGGGCCTGCCGGTCGCCGGCGCCCGCGAGGTGCTGGAGAAGCGGACGTTCAAGGACGCGGTGGACCGGGACTGGGCGCTCTCGCGCCAGTACGGCATCACCGGCGTGCCGACCTTCGTCGCGGGCCACCGCGGCGTGGTGGGCGCGCAGCCCTACGAGGTCCTGGAGCAGCTCGTGAAGCAGGCCAGGGCCGAGGCGGCGGGAGAGGCGCGCTGAGATGCTCCCCGCGCCGGGCTTCCATCATCTCCACCTGAACTCGGTCGACCCCGACGCGGCGATCGAGTTCTACGTCCGGCACGTTCCCGACCTCCACGAAGACGCGCTGGGGCGGCCTGACCCGCGCTCGCGGCGCCGAACAACGTGCTGATCCTCTTCACCCGCGTCGCGACGCCGCCCGCGACGTCCCCGCAGACCGCGATCTGGCACTTCGGCTGGCACGTGCCGGACACGCGGGCCAGCCTCGCGGTCTACCAGGCCCGGCCGGATGTCGAGCTCCTGCCGCTCTACACCGGGGACCGACGAAGGCGGCTCCGTCCTCGTCAGCAGCGATACGTGGCCGAGCAAGGGACCGCACGCCCGGCCTGACGAAGGCGCAGATCGCCGAGGCCCGGGCCACCGGCGTGCAGCCGACCCGCACCGGCGGCTTCGGCTACATGCGGGGCCCCGACGACGCCCTGGTGGAATACGCCGGCAATCACCCGGCCGAGCGCTTCAACCACGTGCATCTCTACCAGGACGACCCGTTCTGCGCGCAGCTCTGGTACCAGACGCACCTCAACGCGCCGATCTACGCCGGGCGCACCAGCCGCGCGCCGCTGACCGAGTCCACCTGCACGGTGCCGCGCGGGCCCGACCGGAGCTGGCCGGCGCTGGACCGCGAGGGGATGTTCCGCACGCCGTCGGCCGCCGTCGTGTTCGGCGACGTGGCCTTGCCCTGGTACATGCGCCAGGGCGACCGGCCGCTCGCGAGCACGCGCGGGCAGCTCTACGACCACATCGCGCTCAGCGTCACCGATCTCGACGCGTGGGTCGCCAAGCTGCGCGGCGAGGGCGTGCGGTTCCTCGAGGAGCCCTACGCGCTCGGCGACACGCGCGCGGTGATGATCGAGGGCCCGAGCCGCGAGGCGCTCGAGCTGGTCGAGGTCGGCTAGCGGTCAGGTAGCCAGCAGGTCCGACATCGTCCGGTACGCGCGCCGGGCCCGTTCGAGCGCGGGCAGATCGGCGGTAGCCCGGGACGGCGCCTCGATCGCCAGCGGGATGCCGGCGGGCAGCGCCGCCACCAGCTCCCGAAGCGGCAACACGCCTTCGCCGGGAAGCAGCCGCCCGGTGCGCGCCTCGCGGATCAGGTTCGGCGTATCGGTGGGGCCCGGCATGTCCGCCGCCGCGTCGCAGATCTGCGCGTAGCGGAAGAGCGCCGGATCCACCGTCCCGACGTGGGCCGGCAGCCCGCCGGACCGGCTGAAGTGGAGCGCGTCCACCACCACCGAGACGTTCGCCCGCTTCGACTGGGCCACCACCTGCGCGGCGTGGGCGAGCGTACGGACCCCCGTGTAGACCGCGAACTCCAGGCCGACGGACAGGCCGTACTGGGCGGCCCGGTCGCAGAGCTCGCCGAAGCGCTCGAGCGTGCGCGCCTCCTCCGGCTCGGCGCTCATGACGAGCACGTGCTTGGCGCCCAGCCGCGCCGAGACCTCGAGGAAGCCCTCCGGGATGCCGATCGGGTGCTCGGGCTCGAAGCGGAGGAACTCGGTGTCGAGCACGGAGACGCCGGTATCCTTCAGGCGCAGCAGGGTCTCCCGCAGCATCGGCCCCTCGTGGAGCACGTCGTACGGCGGCACGCCCACGCTCGGCGTCGCGGTCAGGCGGATGCCGACCGTCCGGAACCCCGCGGCCGCCGCCACCGTGATCAGCTCGGGAGGCGTCGCGTCCAGCACGGTGAGGTGCGCGAGGGAGATCGGCCGGGACGTGGTCGGCATGGCAGAGATAGTACCTCAGCGCCGCGGCAGCCCGAGGGAGACGAGGATGCCGAGCGCGTTGGCCCCCGCCGCGATGAGCACCGCGCTGCCGTAGCCCTGCGTGAGGTCGAAGAGGCGGCCCGCGACGACGGGCAGGACGATGGCCGCCGCGCTCCACGCGATGTAGACGCGGCTGGCCATGCGACCGTAGAGCGCCCGCCGCCAGTAGACGGCGACGGAGGCCGCGGTCACGCCGGAGATCACCCCGTAGCCCATCCCCACCAGGGCCAGCGAGAAGACGGACACCAGCGGCCCGGGCCAGAGCGTCAGCGCGACATTGCCGGCCAGGGCGACCGCGTGCGCGCCGGCCGCAACTGTGGGGATGGCGAGCCAGTCCACCATCCAGCCGCCGCCCAGGCGCGCCACCGCGATGGTGGCGGTGATGAACGTGGTCCCGTACACCGCGAGCGCGGCCGCTCCGCCGTACGCGGCGATCATCCCCGCGGCCTGGCTCAGCACCATCAGCCCGGCGGAGGCGGCCAGGAAGAAGACGATCGAGAGCCGCCAGAACACGGCCCGGCGGCGCTCCTCTGCCCCGAGCGTGACGCTCCCGGTCTCGGCCGAGATGGCCACGCCGGCACTGGCCACCAGCCACGCGCTGACGACGCCGGTGACGGCCAGGACCGCGGCGAAGCCGCCGAGCGCGGCGCGGACACCGAAGGCGCGGATCGCCCAGCCGAACATCGGCGCCGCGATCATCGCGCCGGCGGGCAGCAGGCTCACGATGTAGCCGTTGACCAGGCCCTGGCGGCGAGTCACCGCCAGGTTCACCATCTGCTGCACGAGGATGTAGGCCGCGCCGCCGCCGAGCCCGAAGAGCACCCCGTAGCCGATCGCGAGCTGGGTCAGGCCGCCCGCGGTCGCGGCCAGCGTCAGCCCCACCGCGTTGGCGACCGCGCAGGCCGTCACCAGGAGCGGTGTCGACGCGACACGGTAGAGGCTCGGCGCCACCATCATGCCGACACCGAACGCGGCGGCGGCCAGGGCAAAGACAAATGCCAGGTCCGCGCGGGTCAGCCCGAGCAACGCCTCCAGCGGCTGCAGGAACACGCTGAACGCGTAGAGCGAGCCGATCGGGGCGTTGAGCGCGGTGGAAGCCGCCAGCACGCGCCACGGGCTCGCTTCGGCGCCCTTCACGGAAGGCTGCGCGACGTCAGCTCTCCGGAGCGAGCTGCCGGATCATCTGGAGCAGCTCGCGTGGGCTGTAGGGCTTCGCCAGGTAGGCGGCGGCCCCCGCCTCCCGCGCCTTCTCCTCGTCCCCGGCCAGCGCGAACGAGGTGATGACGATGACGGGGATTGACGCGGTCACCGGGTCGGCGTGGAGCTGGCGGGTGGCCTCGAGCCCGGAGAGCTTCGGGAGCTGGATGTCCATGATGATCAGGTCCGGAACCGCCTCGCGCGCGCTCGTCACGCCCGCCTCCCCGTCCACCGCCTCGATCAGGCGGTAGGCCGTGCGGCCCAGCAGGTGCCGGACGATCTTCCGGTTGAACTCGTTGTCCTCGACGTACAGGACGGTCTTCACGCGGCCGCCTCCTTCGCCACCCGCACCGGGATCGAGAAGAAGAAGGTCGAGCCCTTGCCCGGCACGCTCTCGACCCAGATCCGCCCGCCGTGCAGCTCGACCAGCTTCCGGGTGATCGACAGGCCGAGCCCGGTGCCCCCGAAGTCCCGGCTGACGGTGGCGTCCGCCTGCCGGAACTCCTCGAAGATGCTGTCGATCTGATCGGCCGGGATGCCGATCCCGGTGTCGGCCACCGCGAAGAGCAGGTGCTCGCCCTCGAGCTCCACGCGGATCTCCACGCGGCCCTCGCGCGTGAACTTGAGCGCGTTGCCGGCCAGGTTCATCAGGCACTGCGTGATCCGCTTGCCGTCGCCCACCGCGAGCGGCAGGTCGGGAGCGACCGCGGTGACGAGGTCCAGCCCCTTGGTCGCGGCCAGGGCCCGCAGCGAGAGCTTCACGGTGTTCACGACGTCCTCGACCACGTATTCCCCGAGGGCCAGCTCCATGTGCCCGGCCTCGATCTTGGAGAGATCGAGCACGTTGTTGATCAGGCCGAGGAGCTGCTTGCCGCAGGTGTGGATGTCCGACACCGGCTCCTGGATCTCGGGCGGGATCTCCCCGTACAGCCCGTCGCGGATCATCTCGGTGAAGCCCAGGATCGCGTTCATCGGCGTGCGGAGCTCGTGGCTCATGCTGGCGAGGAAGTTGGACTTGGCCCGGCTGGCCTGCTCGAGCTCCGCGTTGAGCACCCGGAGCTGGTGGGCGGCCCGCCGCTGGTCGTCGTAGAGCTGGTGCAGCTCGCGGCTCATCTCGTTCATCTGGCGGGCCAGGGCCCCGAACTCGTCGCGGTTCGGCACGTCGATGCTCGCGCTGAAGTCGCCCTTGGCGACCTGGCCGAGGAACCCCTCCGCCTCGCGGACCGGGAGGATGAAGGACCAGGAGATGACGAAGCCGAGGCCCAGGGCCAGGACGATGGACGCGGCCGCGAAGCCGCCGGTGAGCAGCAGGGCTCGACGATAGGTGGTCTCGACGCCCTCCCGGAGCTGGCCCATTCCCGCCTCCTCGTTCCGGACGGCCCGGGTGACGAGGGTCGCGATCTCCCGGTACAGCGGATAGCCTTCGTTCGAGGTGGAGCGCCATCGCCTCGTCGGCCTTGTCCTCGCGGATCAGCGCCGCGATGCGGGCCACCGTGGCCATGACCTTGTCCTGCGTGTTGCGAAGGCGCTGGATCGTCTCCCGCTGGTCGGCGGTGGCGGCCGCCTCGAGGCGGTCGAAGGTGTCGTGGAAGCGATTGTTCTCGCGGAAGATGCTCTCGATGGTGGCGTCGTCCCGCAAGAGCAGCGCGTTGCGGGTGAAGTTCATCTGCAGGCCCGAGCGCGTGCTCGATCTGGCGGGAGGCGTCCACCCGCTCGCGCGCCTGGTCCAGGAGGCGGCTCTGCCGGGCCACGCTCGCGATCGACTGGAGGCTCATGGCCCCCATCGCGATCAGGAGCAGGGCGATCAGGAGGAACGCGCCGAGGAGCTTCGAGTGGACCGACGCGCGGAGGCGGGCGACGCGCCGCACGAGCGGGCCCAGGGGCCAGTAGGCGAGCAGGAGGCGCGGGATCCGCTCGCCCAGCCCGGCGTCGTCTCCGGGACCGGACCGGTGGACCCGACGCGGCGTCTCGCTCTCGTTTGGGCACATGCGGCGCGCTCCTGGCGACCCGGCGGGATGCTATCAGGCGAGCCGCCGCGGTCAATGCGCGGCCGGCCGCGTTCCTTGACAGGCTCGACGCCGCGAGCCGATAATCCGCGCGTCCTCGCACCAGTCCGGTCGGCTCGAGCAGCCGGGCTCTCGCGCTCCCAAGGAAGGGAAGAACAGGCATGACGACCGACGCCGAACCGAGCGCACCGAGACGCCACCTCGCGGCGCGGGCTCTTCAAGGCCGCCGCGGTCGCGGGCGGAACCGCGGCCCTCGGCTTCCCCGCCGTCGTCCGCGCCCAGACCCCGGTCAAGTGGCGCATCCAGACCGCCTGGCAACCGGGGACCGCGGGCTACACGGCAGTTCCAGAAGTTCTGCGCGAACGTGAAGGAGATCTCGGAGGGCAAGCTCCAGTTCCAGCCCTTCCCGGCAGGCTGCGGTCGTCGGGACCTTCGAGATGTTCGACGCGGTGAAGGGGGGCGTGCTCGACGCCATGCACGTCTTCACCAACTACTGGTCGGGGAAGATGCCGGTCTCCGCCTTCCTCTCCTCGTATCCTCTCGGGCTGGACCGACCGGACCAGTGGGAGACGTGGTTCTACGAGCTGGGCGGGCTCCAGATCGCGCGGAAGGCGTACCGGGCCCACAACATGTTCTACGTGGGACCGATCCAGCACGACCTGAACCTGATCCACTCCAAGGTCCCCATCCGCTCCTTCGAGGAGTTCAAGGGCAAGAAGATCCGCTTCCCGGGCGGAATGATCGCCGAGATCTTCTCGCACGCCGGCGTCTCCACCGTGATCCTGCCCGGCGGCGAAGTCTACCAGGCGCTGGAGAAGGGGCTCATCGACGCCTCGGACTTCATCGGCCCCGCGGTGAACTACGACCTCGGCTTCGCGGAGGTCGCCAAGTACATCATCATGGGGCCGCCCTCGACGCCGTGCCTCCACCAGCCGGTGGACCTCATGGATCTCACGGTCAACATGGCCAAGTGGACCGCGCTGTCGAAGCACCATGCAGGAGATCGTGATCGCGGCGACCCGCCAGCACTCGTGGGACCAGTACGCGTACATCCAGAAGGAGAACATCGCGGCCTGGGACAAGTACAAGGCCAAGGGAGTCCAGATCATCCGGCTCTCCGAGGACGACATCCAGAAGTTCCGGCGCTACGCCATCCCGATGTGGTTCAAGTGGGCCAAGAAGGACCCGCTCGCCAAGGAGGCCTTCGCCTCCCAGCTCGCCTTCATGCGATCGATCAGCGTCGGCTACGTTCCGGACTCGATGCTGGTCGACACCGACGGCAAGACCAAGCTGACGCTCTGAGGCCGCCCGCTCATGGCACCGATCTCCACGACCTCTCGATCGCCGAGCTCGCCCGCCTCATCGCGGCCCGGACAGCTGTCGCCGGTGGAGCTGACCGACGCGCTGATCCAGCGCGTCGAGCGCTACGACGCCCAGACGCGCGCCTTCATCACGCCCACGTTCGACCTGGCCCGGCGACAGGCCCGGCAGGCCGAGGCCGAGATCGCGGCGGGCCGCTCGCGCGGGCCGCTGCACGGCATCCCGTTCGGGCTCAAGGACATCTACGACACCGCGGGCATCCTCACCTCCGCGCACTCGCGCGTGTTCATCGACCGCATCCCGACCGCGGACGCCACCGCGACCACGAAGCTCTACGAGGCCGGCGCGGTCCTGCTCGGCAAGCTGGCCACCCACGAGATGGCCCACGCCGGCCCGTCGTTCGACCTGCCGTGGCCGCCCGCGCGCAATCCCTGGAACCTCGCCCACTTCACCGGCGGATCCTCCACCGGCTCGGGGGCGGCGGTCGCGGCCGGCCTGCTCCCGATGGCGCTCGGCTCCGACACCGGCGGATCGATCCGCGGTCCGGCGTCTCACTGCGGCACCGTCGGCATCGTGCCCACCTTCGGGCTCGTGAGCCGCGCCGGCGTGATCACCAACTCCTACTCGTTCGACCACTGCGGCCCTCTTACCCGCACCGTCCAGGATGCGGCCTTGACGCTGCAGGCCCTGGCCGGCTACGACCCGAAGGACGCGGGCAGCCTGCGGCGGCCGACCCCGCGCTTCGACGCCGCCCTCGGGCAGGACCTGCGCGGGCTGCGCATCGGGGTGCTCCGCCATCACTGGGAGCAGGACCTCCCCGCCTCGGACGACGGGCGCAAGGCGATGGAGGCCTCGCTCGACGTGCTGCGCCGCCTCGGCGCGGAGCTCGAGGACTGCCGCGTCCGCCCGCTCGGCGCGTACTACGACGTCAAGATCATCATCGCGGAGACCGAGATCTTCAGCGTGCACCAGCGCGACCTGATCGCGCGCCCCGGCGACTTCGGCGCCGACTTCCGCTCCCGCGCGCTGCCCGCGGTGCTCTTCACCGCCAACGACTACGTCCAGGCCACGCGCGAGCACCGGCGCATGATGGTGGAGATGGCGCCGCTCTACGAGCGATTCGACGCGTTCGTCACCGTCGGCATGGGCGAAGCGCCGCGGCTCGCCGACTACCGGAGCGTCTCGTTCTGGCAGAAGCCGAGCGGGCTCACCGCGTGGAACGTCACCGGCCAGCCGGTGCTCGCGCTGCCGAACGGCTTCGGACGGAACGGCCTGCCGCTCGGCATGCAGATCCTCGGCCGGCCCTTCGGCGAGCCGACCATCCTGCGCGTCGGCCACGCCTACGAGCAGGCCACCGAGTGGCATCGCCGGCGCCCTGCGCTCGTGGCCGGCGCCGAGGCGCCCGCGGTCACGCCCCCGCCGGTGCTCTCGGTGACCGAGCCGGCCGACGCCGCCACCCTCGATCTCTGCGCGACCGCGGCCCGGCGCGCGGGGCTGCGCCTCGACGACCAGACGCTGGCCCAGCTCCTGGAAGGCGCGCCCTACGCGCTGGGCATGGTCGAGCGGCTCCGCCGGGATCACGGCCCGCATCACGAGCCCGCCAACATCTTCAGCTTCCCGGCATCGCAGCAGCCCTAGCCCCGCGATGCTGGCCGAGCTGCGGGAGAGCGACGCCGCCGGTGAGATCGCCGGCATCTACGAGCAGATCCGGCGCCTCTGGGGCGTGCCGTATGTCTCCTCGCTCCAGCGCCACCTGGCCACCCGGCCGGGCTGGCTCGAGTGGGCCTGGTCCGCGCTGGGGCCCGCCTTCACCAGCGGCGTCGCGCAGGCCGCGGCCTGGCGCGCCGCCGACGGGCTCGCGGTCCCGCGGCTGGCGCCGCTCTCCCGCGACGCGCTCGCGGTCTGGGGGGTGGACGCGGCGGGCGAGGCGGCGATCCGCGCGACCTGCGCGAGCTTCGTCCGCGTGAGCCCGGTCAACCTGGTGCTGTCGGGCCTGCTGCGGCGGCTCCTCACCGGCGAGCGCCCGCCGGGCGTCACCGGCAACGCGACCGGCTGGACGCCGCCGGCTCCGATCGGTCCGTTGCCCGCCCTCGCCGATCCCGCCGCGCTGCCGCCCGCCCAGCGCGCGGTGCTGGCCACGCTCGGGACCACCGTCGCGGGCCAGGTCTTCGTCCCCGGCCTCTACCGGATGCTCGCCGCGTGGCCCGCCTTTCTCGCCCACGTGGCGACGGTGCTGCGCCCCCACCTGGACGACGCGGCCACGCGCGCCGCGGGTCAGCGGCTCCTGGCCGCGGTGGACGCCGAGATCCCGCGCGTGTTTGCCACCCTGCCGGCGCTGCCGACCCGGCCCGCGATGCCGCCCGCCGCCGAGTACGCCCCGGTGCTGGCCGCGCTCGACACGTATCGCAAGACCAGTCCCGAGATGGTCGTCTTCGGCCGCATGCTCGGCGACGCGCTGCCCCCGCCCCTAACCCGAGACGAGAGGACGAGCCCATGAGCATCCGAGCGAACAAGGTGAAGCAGCGTCTGGCCGCGGGACAGGTGGCGACCATCCTGTCGGGCACCAACGATCCGGACCTGATCGACCAGCTCGGCCCGCTCGGCGCCGACGGCATCTGGCTCGAGGGCGAGCACGGCGGGGTGGACTACGCCGACCTGGGCAACCTCACCCGGGCCTGCGATCTCTGGGACGTGACCAGCGTGGTGCGCGTGATGGACAACGACTACGCCACCATCTACCGGACGCTCGACCGGGGAGCGCAAGGAATCGTCGTGCCGCACGTCAACACCCGTGCGGAGGCCCAGGCGGTGGTGGAGGGCGCCAAGTTCGCCCCGCTCGGCAAGCGCGGCATGTTCACGAGCCGCCAGGGCTTCGGGGTGGGCGACTACCTGAAGACCGCCAACGACCAGAGCCTGCTCATCGTCCTGATCGAGGACATCGTGGCCGTCAACAACCTCGACGCGATCCTGACCGTGGACCACATCGACGTTTTCTTCGTCGCCCCCAACGACCTGGCGACGTCGATGGGCCACATCGGCAACATGACGCATCCGGAGGTCCAGAAGACGGTGGACGGCGCGATCGCCAAGATCGTGCAGGCGGGGCGCACCGCGGGCACGCTGGTCAGCTCGGCCAACGTGGAGAGCTACACGCGCAAGGGCGTGCGCTGCATCATGACCAGCTTCTTCCCGTGGATCCAGGCCGGCGCGAAGGACCTGATCGACCGCGCGGCGGCGGGCGCGAAGGGCTAGCGCCGCTTCACGTCCGGCCGGAACCGGCTCCCCGGCCGGGCGAGCCCGCCGCTCACGCCGATCGGCGTGCCGTCGGCGCGCCAGCAGGCCGCGCCCTCGAGCGCGCCGTCGGCCGCGAAGGCCACCGCGTTCATCCCGCCCGCCACGCCCCCGACCGCCACCACGTCGTGGCCGCGCGCGGCGACCGCGGCCCGGACGGCCACCGGAATATCCTGCTCCATCTCGAGCTCCTGGCCCTGGCTCCAGATCCGCGGGGCCTCCACCGCTTCTTGAAGGCTCATGCGGTGGTCGATCAGGTTGACCACCGCCTGGAACACCGAGGTGAAGATGCGCACGCCGCCGGGCAGCCCGAGGGCCCATGCGGGCTTGCCGTCGCGCAGCACGATCGTGGGCGCCATGCTGCTGGTCACCCGCTTGCCCGGCGCGACGGAGGCGGGCGTCCCGGGGTGCGGGTCGAAGAGGGCCATCGTGTTGTTGAGCAGCATGCCGGTGCCGGGCACCGTGGCCTTCGAGCCGAACAGGTTGTTGATGGTCTGGGTCATCGCGACCACGTTGCCGTCCGCGTCGGCGGTCGTGACGTGGGTGGTGTGCGCGGAGCCGGCCCCCACATCCGCCGTGACACCCACTGCGTAGTCCCCCGCCCGGTCCGGGCGGATCTGCGCGCGCCGCGCCGCCGCGTGCTCCTTCGAGAGCAGGCGCTCGACGGGAATGTCCACGAAGGCCGGATCTCCAGTGCACGCGTTCCGGTCCGCGAAGCCGATCTTGAGCACCTCGGCCATCAGGTGGAAGTAGTCCGCGGTGCCGAAGCCCAGGCCGCGCGGGTCGAAGCCCTCGAGGATGTTCAGCATCTCGACCAGGTGCAGCCCGCCCGCAGTCGGCGGCGGAGGGCCCGTGATCTCGAAGCCACGGTAGCGGCCGCGAATCGGCTGCCGCTCGATCGTGGCGTAGCCCGCCAGGTCGTCCAGCGTGATGATGCCGCCGTCCTGGCGCATGTAGTCCGCCACCGTTGCGCCGAGGTCGCCGCCGTAGAGCACGCCGGCCCCCTTGGCCGCGATCAGCCGCAGCGTGGCCGCATACTCCGGCATCACGATCAGGTCGCCCGCCTTGATGGGGGCACCTCCGGGCAGGAAGGTCCGCGCGGTCTCGGGGAAGCGCGCGAGCTCGGGCGCGGTCTCCGTCACCGCCGCCACCAGGTACGGGGTGGCGCGGAAGCCGCGCTCGGCGTGGCGGATCGCGGGCTGCATCACGGTCTCGAGGTCGAGGCGCCCGAAGCGCGCCACCGCCTCCGTCCAGGCCTTCAGCGTGCCGGGCACGCCCACCGAGAGCAGGCCGACCAGGTTCACGTCGCCCTCGGCGCGCAGGTAGTCGGGCCAGGTGTCCGAGACCGGCTTGAACATGTCGGGCCGCGAGGCGGCCGGCGCCGTCGTGTAGTTGTCGATGACGAGGTGCCGGCCGTCGGCCAGCCGCAGGTGGGTCATGCCCGCGCCGAAGATGCCCACCATCATCGGCTCCACCACGGTGAGCGCGAAGAGCGCGCCGATGGCCGCGTCCACCGCGTTGCCGCCCGCCGCGAGCATCTCCGCTCCCGCCGCCGAGCCGAGCGGGTGATTGGTGACCACCATGCCGCGTGACGCCGTCGCCGGTCTCTTTTCGGTCATGTCTCCCTCAGGCAAGCAGGCGCGGCAGGCGCTCGCGCAGGATGGTCTCGGCGTCGCGGCTGATCTGCCGCACCAGGTCCGCGGCCGGCTCGACGCGGTCGATGAGGCCGGCGGTCTGGCCGATCATGATCGCGCCCCGGTCCGGGTCGCCCGCCTTGGCGGCCTCCCGGAGCTGGGCGCTCACCTCGGCGCGGTGCCGGCGCAGCTCATGGCCACGCCCCATCCACTCTTCGATGAAGCGATTGCGCCGAACGCGCACGTAGGCGCCGGGCCAGACCTGGTCGTTCGCCACGTCGGGGATGTCGGTCACCAGCGTGTCGTGGCCGTCGCTCTCCACGATCGCCTGCTTGAAGCCCTTGGCGATCGGCGCCTCCTCCGTGGCCAGGAAGCGTGTGCCCAGGAGCACCCCATCCGCGCCCAGGGCCAGGGCCGCGGCCAGCCCCCGCCCGTCCGCGACGCCGCCGGCCGCCAGCACTGGCGTCGGCGCCACCGCGCTGACCACCATCGGGACGAGCGGCATCGTACCCATGAGGCCGATGTGGCCGCCGCCCTCGGTCCCCTGCGCCACGATCACGTCCGCCCCGGCGCGAGCCGCGGCTTTCGCCTCGGCCACCGTGGAGACCATGTGCATGAACAGGGCGCCGATCTTGTGCGCCCGGGCGACGTAGCCGCCGAGATCCTGCTCCAGCCCCGGCCAGGCGGTTGAGATCACCCGGGGGCGGGCGGCCAGGAGGCCGTCGTACTGCCCGGGTCGCTCCATGAACAGGAGCAGGTTCAGCCCGAACGGCGTGCCGGTCAGGGCGCGAATCGCCGCGGCGTCGCGGCCCACCTCGGCGGGATCCTGGCGGGTCGCGCCGAGCACGCCGAGGCCGCCCGCGGCCGAGACGGCGGCCACCAGCGCCGGCGAGGTCCCGGTGCCCATGCCGCCGAGGACGATCGGGTGCTCGATACCCAGCAGCTCGCAGATGCGTGTACGCAACATGATCGGGACCTCCTCCGGCTGGAGCGGTGACGTCAGACGGGCCAGATCTCCGGCAGCTGGGTCACCAGCCACTTCGCAAGGGCGGCATTCACGGCCCGCGGCTTCTCCTGCGCCATCCAGTGTCCCGAGGACACGACCACCTCGGTGAGGTTCCGGCAATCGCGCCGCATCGGCTCGGCGAGCCGGGACTCGACGGTCTCGCAGGTGTAGTCGTACTCGCCGTGCAGGAACAGGGCGGGCAGGCTCAGCACGCCGCCATCCTTCGCAAGCTTCGCGTACTCTAGATTGCGCTCCGCGTTCATGTACCAGGAATCCGGACCGAAGAAGCCGTTGCGCGCGAGACCGGCCGCGTACGTCTCCAGCTCCTCCGCGGTCACCACGTCCGCGTCCATGGGCACGTCGGGCACCTGGCCGGTGCCTCCGAACCAGCCACCGTCCTTCCGGGTCTGCGCGGTGCGCGACGGCTTTCCCTTGCCGCCGGGGCTTCCCTTCCGGAAGAGCGCCTTGACCAGGTTGCGCGGGTCGGCGTCGAAGCCGGTACAGGCCTTCTCGAAGCTCTCCTCGTAGAAGAGCATGTAGTCCCACTGCCCCGCCGGGTACTGCGCCTCCGGATAGACCGCGCGGTTCACGAGCGGGATCAGGTTGCGCGGAGAAAAGCCGCCCGACAGGTACGGGACGCACAGGTTGGCCACCCCCCAGCAGCGCTCCGGGTGATGGCTCGCGAGGCTCCAGACCACCGGGCTCCCCCAGTCGTGGCCGACCCAGACCGCCTTCTCCCGCCCGAGCGCGTCGAGCAGCTCGAGCATGTCGGCCACCGCGTGCTCGATCGCGTAGTCCTCGTGGCGCCGGTACACGCCGGAGCGGCCGTAGCCGCGCATGTCGGGCGCGACCGCGCGGAACCCGAGGTCCGCGAAGCACCGGAGCTGGTGCCGCCAGGAGAGCGAGAGCTCGGGCCACCCGTGCACGAACACGATGACGGGCGCGTCGGGCGCGCCGGCATCCAGGTAGAAGGTGCTGTGCCGGTCCGTCTTCACGACCCCGTCCGTCACCGCGAGCCTCACGCCCCGCGACCCCTCACACCACCGCGTCGCGCCGAAGCCGCTCGATCTCCTCCGCGCTGTAGCCGGCCTCGTCCAGGATCTCGTCGGTGTGCTCGCCGAGCGTCGGCGGCTCCCGGTCGATGCCCGGGCTGCCGTGCTCGAGGCGGAAGCCCGCGCCGACCAGCCGCATCGGCCCGTAGCGCGAGTCGATGGTCTGCAGCACGTCGCGGTGCTCGAGCTGCGGGTGGCCGACGATCTCGTCGATCTTCCAGATCGAGCCGCAGGGCACGTCGGCCGCGGTCAGCCGCGCCTCCCACGCTGCGCGCGTCGTCGGTGGCGAGCGCGCTGCTCGATGATCTCGCGCAGGGCGGGCTCGTTCGCGGTGCGCGCCGGCCAGTCCTTGAAGCGCGGATCGGCGAGCGCGTCGGGCCGGCCGAGCGCCTTCATCAGGCTCGCGAACTGCTTCTCGGTGAGGACGGCCAGCACGATGTAGCCGTCGCGCGCGCGGAAGCGGCTCGCGGTCGGCTTGCGGCTCACCGAGCCGTTGCCGATCTGCTTCTGCTCGATGCCGGCCACCGTGTACTCGGACACCGGCCCCGCGGATGAAGGCGAGCGCCGCGTCCAGCATCGCCACGTCCACGAGCTGCCCGCGCCCGGTGTGCGTGCGCTGGAAGAGCGCGCTCGCCACCGCGAGCGCCGCGGTCATGCCGCCGATGGTGTCGCAGATCGCGAAGCCCGCGCGCGTCGGGCCCGACGCGGGCTCGCCGGTGATCGACATGATCCCGGACATCGCCTGCAGCTTGCCGTCGAAGGCCGCGGTCGTCTGCTCCGGCCCGGTCCGGCCGAAGCCCGAGACGCCGCAGTAGATGAGCCGCGGATTGATGGCGGACGAGCGCCTCGTAGCCGAGGCCGAGCCGGTCCATGACGCCGCCGCGGAAGTTCTCCCAGACCACGTCGGCGCCGACCACGAGCCGCTTGACGATCTCGATCGCCTCCGGCTTACGGAGGTCGAGCGTGATGCTGCGCTTGTTGCCGTTCACGGCCAGGAAGGACGGCGCCATCTTGCGCTCCGCCCACTTCGGTCGGCGAGCTGGCCGCGCGTCTCGTCGCCCTCGTGCGACTCGATCTTGACGACGTCGGCGCCGAGGAGCGCGAGCTGGTAGGTGCCGTACGGGCCGGCCAGATAGCGGGTGAAGTCGAGGATGCGGACGCCGGCGAACGGCTTGCTCATGCGCCCTCGCGCTTGGCCTTCGCCACCGCCTTCACCACCTCGAACTCCTTGCGCCGCTCGGCGATCTCCTCCGGAGAGAGCTTCGAGAGGTCGTTGAAGTCGATGCTTCCACGCCGCGTCCTCGGTCCAGCGGAGCGGCGACTGCACGGTGGTGCGGGCCGCCGGCGCGGTCTCGAGCACGCGCAGCGCCAGCTCGAGCGTCTCGGCCTGGGACTCCACGTCGAACGGCCGCCCGGCCGAGTTGCCGAGCGGGAAGTCGCTCCACAGAAAGCGCGGGACGCCGCAGTGCTCGACGATGTCCTTGGCGCAGCCCATGATCACGGTCGGGATGCCGTTCGCCTCGAGGTGCCGCGCGGCCAGACCCACGGTCTGGTGGCAGACCGGTCAGCTCGGGACGAGCACGACCGCGTCGACGCCGTCCTCCCGGCAGCGGCGCAGCAGCTCGGGCGCGTCGGTCTCCATCGTCACCCGGTGGCTGCGATTCGTCGGCGCGCCGTGGACGCGCGGCGCCGAGCGCCGCCGATCCGCCCGGCCGCCGACCGCGTCCTTCAGGCGCGCCAGCGGGAAGTAGGTGTTGATGTCCTCGGCGCGACGTGTGCGCGGCGGTCGTAGCCGACGTGCGAGATGCGGAGATCGGGCTCGGTGTCCGTCGGCGATCGAGTACACCTGGTAGAACTTCGCGGCGGCGTTGTACGCGGCGCCGCGGCCCCTGGTCGCCGGCCTCCGGCTGGAACGGCGCCGCGGTCGTGATCAGCGCGACGCGCGCCCGGCGCGAGCGGCACGTCGCAGCGGCGTGAACGGCGCGTCGACGAAGTGCGCCCAGCGGTACGGGGCGAAGCCGAGGGCCTGGTAGTAGTCGCGCGTCCGCTGCATGTACGGGATCGGCACGTCGTGCTCCGCGGCGAACGCGGCCTTCATCGACGGCGCGATCGTCGCCATGGCGCGCCCTCACGCTTGGCGAGAAGGTCTTGATGACGAGCCCGCGCGCCGCCTCGGCGCTCGACGCCGTTGGCGGCCATGCAGGGGCGTGGCGTCCTCGAGGATCCGGTCGGGGTCGCCCCATGTGCATGTACTTCTTGTAGGTGTCCTCGAACTCGATGCCGAGGGCGCGCCCGAACAGCGTCAGGTAGTGCTCGAACACGATCGGCCGCTCGGCCTCGAACCGGCAGAGGTCGCGGTGGCAGCCGTGGTAGATGCCGGCCATGTGGGTGGCCCCGGCGGCCGAGCGCGCGGTCGATGTCGTCGAGCACCATCTGCCGCCAGACCTCGGGCCCGAGCTGCTCCTGCAGCGCCGGCGTGCAGGTGCGGCCCCAGCGCGCGTCGGGCTCGAAGTCCACGACCGTGACGCCGGGATCGCCTCGAGCAGCCGGCGCGCGGCCAGCCCCTCGCGCTGCCGGGGCTCGGTCGCGCGGTGATAGTGCAGCGCGACGGTGGCCTCGACCCGCTGGGTGAACGTGAACTCGCCGCGGTCCAGGCGGTCGGCGAGGAACTCGGCGGTGTGGCGCTTGGGGAACGGCAGGTCGGCCTCGAGCACCTCGTCGTAGAACTGGATGCACGACGGGCACCACATGACCACCTCGCGCGGCGCCATGCTTCTGCAGCAGCTCGACCGTGTGGTTGGCGTAGCGCTCGCCCGAGGCCTCCTGCCCGCGCCGGTGGTGCTGGATGCCGCAGCAGTACGTCGGCCCGCCGGCGGCCACGTAGTCCAGGCCGAGCCGGTCGAAGATCGCGCTCACCGTCTGGACCATGTGCGAGGTGCGCAGCACGTTGCAGCCCAGGTAGAGGACGATGTCGTGGCGCTCGCCGTCGCGCGGCGGCTTCAGCAGCCACGTGCGCTCCTCCTTCTTCGTGAGGAGGTCGTGGGTCAGCTTGATCTCGCCGAAGTACTTGCCGTAGTCGAAGCTCATGGTGTCAGGAGTTTACCACTACGGACGGGCGATGCGCTTGAGGTCCACGCCCTCGTCGGCGAGGCGCGCGGGGTCCACCGGAACCCGATCCCGGATAAAGCCCGCGACCGCGCCCAGCTCGCTGCCGCCCTTGGGGTCCTCGGGGTCGCCGCCCCGATCGAGTCCCATCGCCGCGCGCACCACCCCGTCCTTCATGTAGAAGCCGAGGAACTTCCGGCTGGCCAAATCGCCCCGGAACACGAGCCGGTCCCAGGTCGCCGCGAAGCCGATGTACTCGACCACGTGCTCGTACTGATCGGACCAGAAGGAGTGCATGTAGTCGTACGGCTGGGCGCCCCCCGCCATGGCGTGGGCCGCGGCCCGGCCCTGCCGGTAGCCGTTGTTCCAGTGCTCGACGCGCAGCCGCCCGAACACGGGATGGAGGTGGTTCGCCACGTCACCCGCCGCGTAGACGTCGGGCAGCGAGGTGCGGCAGTGCTCGTCCACCAGCACGCCGTTGTCCACCGCCGCTCCCGCCGCGGCCAGCACCTCCGTGTTGGGCACGATGCCGATGCCGGCCACCACGAAATCGCACGGGAGCACCCGTCCCTTCTTGGTGCGCACGCGCTCCACCGCGCTGCCGCCCTCGAAGGCCGCCACGTGATCCTCGAGGACCAGCTCCACCCCCTTCTCGCGATGGATACCGGCCAGCACCGCGCCGACCTCCGGGCCCAGCACGCGCGCCAGCGGCACCGGGTTGCCCTCCACCGCGGTGACCTCGACGCCCATCTGCCGGAGCGACGCGGTCACCTCGGAGCCGATGAAGCCGAGCCCGATCACGACCGCACGACGTCCGGGCTTGGCCACGGCCCGGATGCGGTCGCAGTCCTCCACGGTGCGGAGCTGGAAGATGCCGGAAAGGTCGGCCCCGGGGGTCGTCAGCGCCCGGTTGCGCCCGCCGGTGGCCACCAGCAGGCGGTCGTACGCGACCTCGTCGCCGCGCTCCAGGGACACCACCTTTCGCGTCGGGTCGACAGCCTCGGCGCGGACGCCCAGCCGCAGGTCGATGCGATGCTCGGCATAGAACTCGGCCGGGTTGACGAGCTGATCCTCGAAGCGGTCGTGGCCGCGGAGATACCCCTTCGACAGCGGCGGGCGGTTATAGGGCATGACCGGCTCGGCGCCGACCAGGGTGATCTCCCCTTCGAAGCCCTCCTCGCGGAGGGCCGCCGCCGCGCTCGCTCCCGCCAGCGCGGCCCCGACGATGACGAACCGTCCGGTCTTCATGGGGCTCATGCTACGCCTCGAATCAGGCCCCGGCCATCACGAGCGCCCCGCGGCCTGCTGAGGGTCGAGCCAGTCGCGCAGGCCGTCGGCCACCATGTTGAAGCCGAGCACCGCGGCCATGATCGCGAGCCCGGGGAAGATCACCATCCAGGGCGCCTGCACCATGAAGCCGCGGCCGTCGGCCAGCATGAGCCCGAGCGATGGGGTCGGCGGGCGCACGCCGACGCCCAGGAACGACAGCGAGGCCTCGACCAGGATCGCGATCGCCATCAGCACCGAGGCCTGCACCAGCACCGGAGTGGCCGCGTTGGGGAGGATGTGGCGGAGCACGAGCCGGGCCCCGGGCGCGCCGAGCGCTCGCGCGCCGTCCACGTAGATCTCCGCCTTGACCGCGAGCACCGCGGCCCGGACCACGCGCGCCACGATCGGCGTGTAGACCACCGCGAGCGAGGCGGCCACCAGCACCACGCCGGTGCCGAACACGCTCATGAGGGCGATCGCGAGGAGGATCGCGGGGAAGGCCATCAGCACGTCGAGGGGCCGCATGATGAGCTGATCGAGCGCGCCTTCCGCGTAGCCCGCCACCAGCCCGAGCGGGAGGCCGACCAGCAGGGCCAGCGCCACCGAGGCCAGCGCGACGCCGAGCGAGACGCGGTAGGCGTGCGCGACCCGGCTCAGGATGGACCGCCCGAGATCGTCCATGCCGAACGGCTGGCTCCAGGTCGGGCCGCGCAGCGCGTGATCCTTGGCGATCTCGGTCGGGCTGCCCGGCACGACATGCGGCGCGAGCGCCGCGATCAGGGCGAGGATGCCGATCACGAGCAGCCCGGCCGCCGTCGACCCCGCGACGGCCCATCAGCGCCGCCGCATGCGCGGGTCGATCGCGCCGTAGAGAACGTCCGTGATCAGGTTCACCAGCATGAACATCGCGCCGATCACCAGGACCGCGCCTGCACCACCGGGTAGTTGCGCTCGAGCACCGCGTCCAGCGTCATGCGCCCGAGGCCGGGCAGCGTGAAGATCATCTCGACCACGATGGCGCCGCCCAGCATGTAGCCGACCTGGAGCCCGAGCACCGTGACGATCGGGATCGCCGCGTTCGGCAGCACGTGGCGGAACAGGATGGCGCGCTCGCCCAGGCCCTTGGCGCGCGCGTACTGCACGAAGCTCCGGTGCATGGTGTCGAGCACCGCGGCGCGGGTGAGACGCCCGAGCACCGCCGCCCGGCTCACGGCCAGGGTCAGGGCCGGCAGCGCCATGTGGACCAGATTGTCCATCGGGCTCTCGCCGAAGGGCACCCAGCCGCCCGAGGGCAGCAGGCCGGCGCCCAGCGAGAGGCCCAGGATGAGCATGATGCCGAGCCAGAAGTCGGGCACCGAGACCCCGAGCAGCCCCACCGCGAGGGCGGCGCGGTCCGCGGCCCCGCCGCGCTGCCCGCCGGCCAGCAGGCCGAGCGGCACCCCGATCAGGACGGTGCAGAGCGCGGCGAGCAGGGTCAGCTCGAGCGTCACCGGCAGCCGGTCGAGGATCATCCGGCCGATGGGCTCGTTCTGGCGGAAGTCGTGGCCGAGGTCGCCGCGCGCGGCCTTCCCGAGCCAGCGCAGGTACTGCTGCGGCACCGGCTCGTCGAGGTGAAAGGCCTCGCGCAGCGCCCGGATGCCGTCGGGCGTGGCCTTGTAGCCCAGCACCGCCACCGCCGGGTCGCCCGGCACCAGGCGCATGAGCGCGAAGATCAGCACGCTCATGCCGAGCAGCAGCGGCACCGCCAAGGCCAGCCGCCGCGCCGCATAGACGATCATCTCGGCCGCGTTCGAAAGCGGTGGGGGGGCTGGGGGAGGAGCGGCGCCGTCCCCAGTTTGATCAAGCCAGCCAGGTGTCCTCGAAGCGCAGCTCGAGCGAGCGACAAGGGCGCCGAGCCCTGCACGTTCGGCTTCATCCAGTAGCGCTGCAGCTCGTTGCTGAAGACGATCAGCGAGCCCTCCTCCTGGAACCAGCGCACCAGCTCCGGGTACATCTTCTTGCGCGCGGCCGGGTTCGCGGTGAAGCGGAAGGCGTCGAGCCGCCTGTCCGCCTCCTCCGACTTGAAGCCGCAGAAGTTCCACGCCGACGAGGAGTGCTGCATCGGGTAGTAGAACATGTCGGGGTCCACCGTGACGCTCCACCACCCGCCCGCGATGTCGAACTTCTTGCCGACCAGCTCCTCGAAGTACTGTCCGGACTCGAGCGGCCGCACGTCGAGCGTGATGCCCACCTTCTTGAGCTGCTCGCGCAGGATCTCGCCGGTCTTGACCAGCACCGGCACCTGCGACTTCACGAGGTAGGTCAGGGTGAGCCCGTTCCCGTGGCCGGCCTCCGCGAGGAGCTGCTTGGCCTTCGCGAGGTCGGGGCCGCCCTTGTGGGCGTTGACCCCGGTGGCCCACGGGCTCGGCGCCGGGGTCGGCTCCGCGGTGACCACGTGGGTATCGAAGTACACGAGCTTCACGATCTCGGAGCGGTCGATCGTCCACGCCAGGGCCTGCCGCAGCCTCTTGTCGTTGAGCGGCGACCGGCTCGCGTTGAGCATCAGGTAGAACGGGAAGTAGGGCCGGCCGGGCGATGACTTCATCTCCCGCGGCAGCCGCTCGAGCTCGGCGATGCGCTGGGGCGGCACGGTCTGGATCCAGTTGAAGCGCCCGGTCTGAAGCCCGGTGAGCCGCACCGTGTCGTCGGCGGGCGCATGGAAGATGATGCGGTCGAGGTACGGGCGGTTGGGCCGGAAGTACTTGTCCCAGCGCTCGAGCGTGATGTGGTCGTCCTTCACCCACTCCACGAACTTGTACGGGCCGGTGCCGATCGGGAACAGCTTCGGATCCTTCTCGGCGAGCGCCTTCTCGTTGACGATCTCGGTGGCCTGCGACAGCATCGCGAAGAGCGGCCCGAACGGCCGGCTCAGGCTGAACCGCACCTGGTGCGCCCCGACCGCCTCCACCCCCTCCACCGGCGAGAAGAACACGCGCATCGGCAGCTTGTTCTTCGCGTCGAGCAGCCGGTTGAAGGTGAAGGCCACGTCCTTGGCCGTGAACGGCTCGCCGTTGTGGAAGGTGGCGTTGTCCACCAGGTCGAAGACCCAGGTCTTCTCGCCGTCCTGCTTCCAGGACTTGGCGAGCCCCGGGGCGAACTGGCCCGCGTCGTCCACGTAGACGAGCTTGTTGTAGACGTTCTGGTAGACCTGGAGCGACGAGTAGAGCTGGGCGAAGCCGGGATCCATGTTCACCGGCTTGTCCACGGTGGCCACCTTCAGGATGCCGCCGCGCTTGGGCTGCCCCTGGGCCCACGCCGGACGCGCCGCGAGGCCCGCCCCGCCCATCGAGGCCAGCCCCGCTCCCGCGGCCAGCCCGCCCATTTGCGCCAGCCACTCCCGCCGCGTGCTCCGGTTACCGTCGCCCGTCCGTGCCCGATCCGCCATCAGCCGTTCCTCCCCATTCAGTGGTTCTTCCCCATTCAGCTGTTCCCATGGTTGGTCGACATGACATCCTGGACTTCTCCGTCCTTCATGACCAGGCGCACCCGGCGGAGCACCTCGATGTCCGCCAGCGGGTCACCCTCGATCGCGATCAGATCCGCGCGCTTGCCGGGCGCCAGGCTGCCCACTTCGGAGTCCACCCGGCAGGCCTCGGCGGCCCAGCGCGTGCCCGACAGCAGCGCGTCCCGCGGGGAGACGCCGAAGCGCACCAGGGTCTCCAGCTCGAAGGGCATCGCGCCGTGCACCCCGTCGGTGCCGGACGCGTAGCGCACCCCCGAGGCCAGGTGGCGCGGGAAGGTCTCCGCGATGGTCCGGCGCGCCGCGGCCAGCTTGGCCATGATCGCGGGGTTGCGCCCGTCGCCCTGCTCGATCCCGCGCGCGTGCATGAAGATCGAGAACGTGCAGATGAGCCACGCGCGGTGCTCCTTCATCAGCGCCACGTCGTCGTCGGTGGCGAGCCCCGCGTGCTCGATGGTGGACACGCCCTCCTCCACGCACAGACGGAGCCCGGGGCCCCCGTGGGCGTGGGCCGCCGCGTACTTCCCGGCCCGCTCCGCCTCCTCGACCGCGGCCCGGATCTCCTCGCGCGAGTAGACGCTCGCGTTCAGCGTGGTGCCCGGCGAGCTGACCCCGCCGGTGGCGAAGATCTTGACGTGATCGGCCCCGCGCTGGAAGTTCTCGCGCACCCCGCGCCGGATCTCGTCCACGCCGTCGAAGGCGGAGTGCGCGCGGCCGTGCCCGTTGCTCGAGGTGATGCCGCGCGTGCCGCAGAGCAGGCGCGGGCCCGGGATCACCCCCGCCTCGATCGCCTCCCGCACCGCCACGTCGAGGAAGTGCTCCTCGGTCATCACCCGCAGCGTGGTCGTCCCCGAGGCGAGGTCGCGGCGCAGGTTCGACGTCGCGCGCAGGGCCTGGGGCACCGGCTCCTGGCGGAGCTGGCCGATCTGGTCGCCGTCCCCCGGCACGATCGAGATGTGGCTGTGCGCGTCCACCAGCCCCGGCATCACGAAGCGGTCGCTCCAGTCGAGCACCGCGGCGCCCGCGGGCATCGGCGTGGTGTCGGCGGGGCCGACCGCGGTGATCCGCGCCCCGTCCACCACCACGAGCGCGGAGCGGACGGGCGGCGCGCCGGTGCCGTCGAACAGGGTGCCGCAGCGGATCGCGCGGAGCGGGGCCATCGAGGCGGCCCGGCTAGGCGTCCGCGCGCGCGCCGTAGTCGCGGCGGGCCGCCTCGGCCGTCACGTAGCCCTCGTGGACGTCCCGCCGGACCGACTCCGGGTCGCGCTCGGCGGCCGGGCCGAAGCCCCCGCCGCCGCCGGTCATGATCCGCACCCGCTCCCCCGCCGCGATCGGATGCTGGGTCGCCTTGCGCACGTGGCGCACCGCCCCGTCGGGCGCGGTGATCTCCACGCCGTTGACCGCGCCGTCCTTCCCGCCCCGCAGGCCCCAGGGCGGATTGACCTTGCGCTCGAGGCTGAAGGTGATGAAGGCGGGCGCGAGGAACTCGTAGAGCCGCTCGATGCCGAGGCCGCCCCGGTGCCGCCCGGCGCCGCCCGAATCGGGCCGGAGGCCGTACTTGAGGATGCGCATGGTCGGGATGCGCGACTCCACCACCTCGACCGGGTTGTTCCGGGCGGTCGAGCCCGCGAAGATGATCATGCCCGACTCGCCGTCGTACGCCGGCCGCGCCCCGGTGCCGCCCGCGTTGAGATCGCCCTGGATGAAGAGGCGCCCGGTGTCGGGATGGGTCCCGAACGCGATGGTGGGCATCTGGTCGCCGTAGGAGCCGGCCGGGATGCCCTCGGGCATCGCCTCGGAGAGCGCGCGCAGGCCCAGATCGATGAGCAGGTTGATCGGCACGTAGTAGCGCGCGGTCGGGGCGGGCTCCTCGCAGGCCAGCACCGAGCGCGCCGGGATGCGCACCGTGAGGGGCCGGAAGCAGCCCTCGTCGACCGGCGTGAGCGGCGTGGTCAGGCACTTGATCAGGAGCCGGCACGCGCTGACCGTGATCGCGTCGCCGCAGTTGAACGGCCCCACCACCTGCGGGCTCGAGCCCTCGAAGTCCACCGTCATCGCGCCCGCGTCCACCGTGATCGCCATCTCGATCCGCACCGGCTGCTCGAGGCTGATGCCGTCGTTGTCGAAGTGGGCCACCGCGCGGTAGGTCCCGGAGGGGATGCGGGCCAGCTCGGCGCGCGTGCGCCGCTCGGACTGCTCGAGGTAGACCTTCGTGGAGTCGAGCACGGTGTCGCGGCCGTACTTCCCGAGAATCTCGTGGAAGTAGGCCAGCCCGGCGCGACAGACCGCGATCATGGCCTGGACGTCCTTCATCGTGCCGCTCTCGGTGCGGATGTTGCCCCGGATCATCCGCATCACTTCCTCGTTCAGCTCACCGCGATCGAAGAGCCGCACCGACTGGAAGCGGAGCCCCTCCTGCCGGAACTCCCGCGAGCCCACCTGCATGGAGCTCGGCACCGGGCCGCCCACGTCGCTCCAGTGGGCCTTCACCGACACGAAGCCGGTGAGCTGGCCCTCCCAGAACACCGGCGCGTACATCGCCACGTCGTTCAGGTGGTTGCCGTTGCCCGCGTAGGGATCGTTGTGGATGAAGACGTCGCCCTCGCGGAAGGCCTCGAGGCCCCGATCGGCCAGGGTGGCCTGGATGGGAAACCCGAGGTGCCCCTGGAACACGGGCAGCCCGATCCCCTGGGCGATCATCTGCACGTCGGCATCGAAGATCGCGCAGCCGAAGTCGAGGCTCTCGCTGATGATGTGGTTGTAGGCGGTCTTGATCATGGTGATCCGCATGCGCTCGGCCGCCGCGTTGAGCGCGGCGCGGACCACCTCGACGGTCACCGCGTCGAGCGGGACGTTGCCCATGGCTCAGCCTCCCTTCACCACGTCGATCACGAGGCACGCGTTGCTCTCGACCTGGAGGCGGTCGCCCGGCTCCAGCATCGTGGTCGTACCCGCCTCCTCGATCGCGGCCGGCCCCTCGACCACGTCCCCCGCCCGCAGCCGCTCGCGCGGGAACACGCGGTACTCGAGCACGTCGCGGAGCAGCGTGGAGTAGATCTTGCGCGTCTCGAACGCCGGCCCACGCCCCGTCCCGCGATCGAGAGCCGGGAGCGGCGCCCGATCGAGCGGGTACACGACGGCCAGGCGCAGGTTCAGGAGCTGCACCTCCACGTCGGCCGCCGCGTAGCCGTAGGCGCGCTGGTGCGCGGCGTCGAAGCGGCCGCGCAGCGACGCCCAGTCCGCCAGGCTCCCCGACCTCCACCGTGACGGTGTGCTCCTGGCCCAGGTAGCGCAGGTCCGCGGCCCGGTGAAGGGTCGCCGCGCCCACCGGCGGCAGGATGGACTCGATCTCGCGCTCCATCTCGCGATACCGCGCCTCGGCCCACGCCCCGTCGGTGCGCTCGAGGGGCTCGAGCACCGTGCGCACCAGATCGTGCCGGAGATCGGTGGCGAGCATCCCCCACGCCGAGAACGTGGACGGCGCGGGCGGGATGATGACCCGCGGGATCCCGAGCTCGCGCGCGATCGCCACCGCGTGGAGCGGGCCGCCCCCGCCGTAGGCCACCAGCGCGTAGTCCCGCGGATCCAGGCCGCGCTCGGTCGTGATGCTGCGCACCGCGAGCGCCATCTTCACGTCCGCCAGCCGCACGACGCCGGCGGCCGCGTTGTCGCGCGCGAGGCCCGAGCGGCGAGCCCGAGGCGCTCCTCGATGGCCCGCGACGCCGCCGCGTGGTCGAGCGGCATGGTGCCGCCGAGGAAGCGGCCGGCCGCGATGCGCCCCAGCACCAGGTTCGCGTCGGTGACGGTGGGCTCGACCCCGCCGCGCCCGTAGCAGACCGGACCCGGGGCCGCGCCCGCGCTCTGCGGGCCCAGGGCGAGCGCGCCGCCCGCGTCGATCCAGGCGATGGTGCCGCCCCCCGCGCTCACCTCGGTGATGTCGATGACCGGGATGCGCAGCGGGTGGCCGTCCGCGTGGTACTCGTCGGTGGTCTGCACGAGCCCGCCCGCGACGATCGCGCACTTGGCGGTGGTCCCGCCCATGTCGAAGGAGATGAGCCGGTCCGCGCCGAGCGCCTGCGCGAGCGCCGCGCAGCCGATGGCCCCCGCCGCGGGGCCCGACTCGATGGTGTGCACCGGCTTGGAGGCCGCGGCCGCCACCGAGAACGCGCCGCCGTTCGACTGGGTGATCAGGAGCTGGCCCCCGAAGCCGCGCCCGGCCAGCCCGCGCTCGAAGGCGCCCAGGTAGCGGTCCATGATGGGCCGGATGTAGGCGTTCACCACCGTGGTGCTGGTGCGCTCGTACTCGCGCCATTCCTGGGTGATCCGGTGCGAGACCGACACCGATGCCGTCGGGAGGACCTCGGCCACGAGCTCCGCCGCGCGCCGCTCGTGCTCCGGGTTGCGGAACGAGAACAGGAACGAGATCGCGACCGACTCGACGCCATCGTCGGCGAGCCGCCGGGCCGCGTCGCGCACCGCCGCCTCGTCCAGCGGGATCAGCACCTCGCCCCGCGCGGTCACCCGCTCGCTCACCTCGAGGCGACGGCCGCGGGGAACGAGGGAGGCGGGCCGCCGATACAGGACGTCGTACATGCGCAGGAAGTTGCCGCGCCCGATCTCGAGCACGTCCCGGAACCCCTCGGTGGTGAGGAGCCCGGTCACCACGCCCTTTCGCTCGAGCAGGGCGTTGATCCCGATGGTGGTCCCGTGGATGACGAGGCGGCAGTCGGCCAGGCGCGTCCCCGCCTGGTCCACGCAGCGGAGGATGCCCTCGAGCAGATCGTGCGGCGTCGAGAGGGCCTTCGTGTCCACCACCGCTCCGGTCGCCTCGTCCAGCGCGACCAGGTCCGTGAAGGTGCCGCCGATGTCGATGCCGATCCGGAGAGCCACGGGTGCGCGAAGTATACGGGCGCGCGGCCCCGCGTCGCAAGCGCCGTCCCGCGCGTCCCAGGTCTCCCGATCCGCGGACGGCTCGTGCTACGGTGATCCACGATGAGCGCGCTCCGCCGCGGCATCCTCGCCCTGTCCCTCGGCCTTGCGGTCACCGGCTGCGCGAAGCAGGTCCTCTCGCCGGATTCTTCCCCGACCACCGGGGCGTCCGTGGAGTCCGCGCCTTCCCGCAATGCCACCGCCGCGCGGCTGGCGACCCGATATCTCGGCGCGCCCTACGTGTGGGCCGGCGCGAGCCCGTCCGGCTTCGACTGCTCCGGCCTCGTCATGTATGCCTTCGGCCAGGTCGGCGTCGCGGTTCCCCACAATGCCGCGCAGCAGTTCCGCCTCGGCGTCCCGGTCGCGCGCGATCGCCTGGTGCCCGGCGACGTCGTCTTCTTCAATCAGCTCCGCCACAACGGCATCTATCTGGGCGACGGGCGATTCGTCCATGCCACCAAGCCGGGCGGTGTGAAGATCGCGCGGCTGGACGACGACTGGTTCCGGACGCGCTGGGTCGGCGCGCGCCGCCTCTAGGTCCCCCTCCGCACAAGTCCTCCGGGCTCCAGCTTGACAGGCGCCGCGCTGGTAGGCATTATCCTCTTTGCCGGTCAAGAATAGTGTAATAGCCGAGGAGCCCCATATGAACACGACCTTGCGCGGTCCCATCGCGATCCTGGACGAGCACCCGGACTGGTCGAGCCGTCTGATCGCCGAGCTCGAAGCCCGGCGGCTCCCGTACGAGAAGGTGGATCACTCCAATCACGCCTACGACCCGCGCGACCGGGACCCCCGCTACTCCGTGATCGTGAACCGCACGAGTCCCTCGTCGGCCACCCGCGGGCACGCCGGCGTGCTGTTCTATGCCGAGGCGCTGCTCAACCACTACGCCTCGCTCGGCGTGCCGGTCATCAACCCGGTCCAGGCCTATCGCGGCGAGAAGTCGAAGGCGCTCCAGCTCGATCTGTTCGAGCGGATGGCCGCCCCCTATCCGAGAACAGTCGTGGTCAATCACCGGGACAAGATCCTGAAGGCCCTCGATCAGATCCCCTTCCCGCTCGTGGTCAAGCCGAACGTCGGCGGCTCGGGGGCGGGCATCGTCCGCTTCGATTCACGCGAGGATCTGGAAGCCGGCCTGGGCGACCTTCACTTCGGCCCCGACGGGACGGCGCTCGTGCAGGAGTACCTCGAGTCGGACGAGGGCGCGATCGTGCGGGTGGAGGTGATGGACGGCCGCTACCTCTACGCGATCCGCATCGTGCGGGAGCCGCAGGCCGGCTTCAACCTGTGCCCGGCCGACATCTGCCAGGTGCCCGACGCGCCGACCGCTCCCACGGTCACTCCGATCGAAGCCTGCCCCGCGGCGCCCCGGTCGGGCCTCACCGTCACGCGCTTCGACGCCCCCCAGGAGGCCATCGACACCGTGCTCCGGCTCACGCGCGCCGCCTCCATCGACATCGGCGGCGTGGAGTACCTGGTGGCCAGGCGCGACGGGCAGATCTACTACTACGACATCAACGCCACGTCGAACTTCGTGGCCAACGCCCCGGAGGTGCTCGGCTTCGACCCGACCGCCCGCTTCGTCGACTACATCACCCGGGTCGCCTCGACGCGCTAGGCCTCGTACTCCTGGACGACCTGGATCTGCACGTCGCCGTCGTCGTCGATCTCGAGCGTGATCAGGTTGGGGCGGCAGCACACCGTGCAGTCCTCGGTGAAGGTCTGGTGCCGCCCTCCGCTCGGATCCACGAAGACGTCGTTCTCCTCGCCGCAGAACACGCAGTCGTAGGTCACGGACTCCATTCTACGCGCTGAGGTATGATCCCGCCCGGGAGGACGACGGCATGCGATTCCAGGGCAAGGTGGCGCTGATCTCGGCGGCCGGAGCCGGCATCGGCCGCGCGACCGCGATGATCATCGCGCGCGAGGGCGGGACCGTGGTGGGCGTGGACCTCGAGCCGGCGGTGCTGGACCGGCTGACCGCCGACGTCACCGCCGCGGGCGGGCGGGCGCTCGCGGTCCGCGCCGACGGCCTCGACGCGGCGGCGGTGGAGGGCGCGGTCCGGCAGGCGGTCGACGCCTACGGGCGCATCGACATCCTGGTCAACGCGGTGGGCGGCAGCACCGTGGTGAGCCGCCCCGCCGCGCTCCTGGACGAGCTCACCCTCGAGGAGTGGCAGAAGCTGCTCCACTTCAACCTGACCGGAACGTTCCTCTTCTCGCACGCGGTGATCCCGGTGATGAAGCGGCAGCAGAGCGGCAAGATCGTCAACCTCTCCTCGATCGCCGGGCGCGGGCGCAGCCAGTCGAGCTCGAGCGCCTACGCCACCGCGAAGGGCGGCATCATCGCCCTCACCCGCAAGCTCGCGTTCGAGCTGGGCCCCCACGGCATCACCGTCAACGCGATCGCCCCGAGCCTCACGCTCTCCGAGCGCATCCGGCCGCACTGGGAGCGCCGCACCGCGGAGGGTCGGGCCGCCGAGATCGGGCGCACCCCGCTGGGGCGGGTCGCCACCCCCGAGGACCAGGCGCGGGTCATCTGCTTCCTGGCCTCGGCCGACGCCGACTTCGTCACCGGCGTCACCATCGACGTGACCGGGGGGCAGTAGCGGAGCCGGTCGCGTAGATTGACAATCCCCGGCCCCGGGGACTAGGGTTGCGCAGGCGCTGGCACCCGACGTGGAGGGCTCCCTCATGGGCGAGATTCTCGGCCTGGGCATGACGCACTACCCGCCGCTCACCGGCCTGGACGAGAACATGGCCGGCATCCTCCGCCGCGTCCTGCAGGACCCCGGCCTCCCGGAGCGCTACCGCGATCCCGCGAGCTGGCCGGCCGCGATGCGGCGCGAGTACGGCGACGACGGCGGCACCGCGAGCGCGGCCGGGCATCGCGAGGCCTGCTCCGCCACTTCCGGCACGCCCGGCAGCATCCTCGACGAGTTCCGCCCGGACGTCGTGGTCGATCTGGGGCGACGACCAGCACGAGAACTTCACCGAGGACGTCATCCCGCCCTTCTGCGTGCTCGCCTACGACCAGATCGAGGCGCGCCCGTGGCAGCGCGCCGGCGTCGCCGCCCAACGTCTGGGGCGAGCCCGCCGACACCACCTTCCGCATCGCCGGGCACCGGCAGGCCGGCAAGTACCTCGCGACCGGCGCTCCTCGAGCAGGGCGTGGACATGGCGTACGCCTACAAGCCCCTGCACTATCCCGGGCCTCGCCCACGCGTTCCTGAACACGATCATGTTCCTCGACTACGACCGGGTCGGCTTCCCCTACCCGGTCATCGCGTTCCAGGTCAACTGCTACGGGCGCCGGGTCATCGCCCAGCGCGGCGGCCGCGGCAGCCTCGCCCACCCGCTCGGCGACGCCGACCTCGACCCGCCGTCGCCGTCGCCGAAGCGCTGCATGGAGGTGGGCGCGGCGACCGCGCGGGTCGATGCGCGACAGCCCGTGGCGCACCGCGCTCATCGCCTCGTCGAGCTGGTCGCACGCCTTCCTCACCGACAAGCACCACCAGCTCTACCCCGACATCGAGTCCGACCGGCGGCTCTACGAGGCGCTCCGCGTCGGGCGACTACGAGACGTGGCGCCAGACGCCGCTCGCGGCCATCGAGACGTCGGGCCAGCAGGAGATGCTGAACTGGTACATGCTCGCCGGCGCCATGGAGGAGCTGGGGCGCAAGCCGGACGAGTGCGACTTCATCGAGACGTGGTCGTTCAACTCGAACAAGTGCTTCGCCATCGTTCAAGCCCTGAGGCAGGCAGAGGAGATCGGCGTGCCGACACCTACCTCGCAACTCCACGTCCCACCTGCACGTCGCGCGACCCGAGCACCGCGATCGGCAACGGCGCGATCCCCGAAGCTCAGCGGCGACATCCGCCACCTGATCCCCAAGCTCGGCCTGCGCAACTACTGGTATCCGGCCATCGAGCGACCGCGCGGTCGGGCATCGCGCAAGCCGGTGAAGGTCTCGCTGCTCGGCGAGGAGATCTGCCTCTTCCGCGGGCGCCAACGGCGACGTGGCGGCCATCCAGGACATCTGCCCGCACCGCGGCGCGCGCCTGAGCGAGGGCGACTGCCACTACCGGGGCACGGTGGCCTGCCCGTATCACGGCTGGGTCTACGACGAGTCGGGCAAGAACGTGATGGTGCTCTCCGAGGGCCCGAACTCGGGCGTGTGCGGCAAGGCCGGCACCGAGGCGAAGGCCTATCCCGACCCGCACGCTCAAGGGCCTCGTCTTCGTGTGGATCGGCGACGGCGACGCCCGCGCCGATCGAGGAGGACGTGCCCGAGGAGTTCTTCGACGACGAGCGCGCTGGTCCTCATCGGCCAGGTGCACTGGCGGTGCAACTGGGAGGTCGCGCTCGAGAACTCGATGGACTCGCACGTCAACTACGTGCACCGCAACGCGGTGGTGGTCACGCGCAGCGGCTTCATCGCGCGCGGCGCGCAGGGCGAGCACCCGATCTTCGTGGGCAACGGGTTCGGCGGCGACGTCGCCGAGAGCAACTACATGCGCCAGAACCCGCGTCCAGGACGTCTACGCCGACGGCCGCAAGTGGCCGAAGACAACTACCGCCGCCTCTGGACGTGGCTGACCCAGCCGCTCGCCGACCGGGCGCGGCGCCACATTCCCCCGCCGCGGTCCGCGCGGTGGTGCGGCGGCCATCACCTGCCCGGCATGTTCCGCGCCGAGTTCGGCTGGGATCTCTACACCCGCATGTGCGTGCCGGTGGAGGAGCACCTGACGCGCGTCTGGTACTACCACTGCACGCGGCCGAAGACCGCGCTCGGGCGGATCTGGGAGCGGCTCGTCTACGCGGCGCTCCACCGGTGGATCATCGAGTACAACTTCTCGCGCCAGGACGAGCGGGTGATGCTCAACCAGCGCTACGACACCCCGGAGAAGCTCTCGGGCACCGACGCCGAGGTCATCCAGTGGCGGCGGCTGGTCGTCACCAAGCAGTTCGGCGGCCGCGACGCGCCGTTCGAGTACAAGAACCCCGACGGCCTGTCCCCGGACGCGGTGCCCCTCGAGCGGGTCTCCGTCCGGTACCTCCAGGAGCAGATGCGGCGAAGAGCAGCGCCGCGCCGCCGGCCGCGGGCTGAATCGCGCCGCCGCCACGCCCGTGACTACCACGACCCGTGTCAGCCACGCGGTGTCAGAAAGGATCGAGATGGCCGACGACGGATGAGCCGGCGACAGTTGATGCGCGCGGTCTTGGTGGGCGTCGCGGCGTCGCTCGCCCGACCCGCCGCCGCGGCCAATGTGCCGCCGGAATGGCCGCAGGTCCTCGCGGCAGCCAAGAAGGAGGGCAAGGTCGTCGTCAACACCTTCCCCGGCGACGGCTACAAGCGGGCGCTCAAGGCCTTCACCCAGGCGTATCCCGACATCAAGCTCGAGCACACCGGGCTGCACTCGCAGGACTTCGCGCCGCGCATCATGCAGGAGCGCCAGGCGAACCTCTTCACCTGGGACGTGGCCACGATCCCCACCAGCACCGCGCTGCAGGTGCTGCGCCCGGCCGGGGTCTGGGACCCGGTCCGGCCCGGCCATCGTGCATGCCGAGGTCAAGGACGACGCGGGCTGGGAGGGCGGCTTCGAGCGCGGCTTCGCCTCGGTGAAGGACCGCGCGCTCGCCTACGGCTTCGTCGCGGTCGCGCGGCGCGGGCATCACCGTCAACACCGACCTGGTGAAGGAAGAGCAGATCAAGGGACTCACCGACCTGCTGAATCCCAGCTGGAAGGGCAAGCTGCTGCTGCCCGACGTGCGCACGATGGGCGACGCGTTCTGGCCGATGACGAGCGCCCGCCTCAACCTGGGCGACGACATCATCAAGAAGCTCTTCGTCGACCAGGAGCCGGCGCTGAGCCGCGACACCCGCCAGATCGCCGAGTTCATGGTGCGGGGCCGCTATCCCGATCGCGCTCGGCGTCAACCCGCTGCTGCTCGAGCCAGTTCCAGAAGCAAGGGCTCGGCAAGAACCTCAAGACCTTCCACTTCCCCGAGATGGACACCGTCAACTCCAGCAGCAGCGTCACTCTGGCTCGTCAACCAGGCCCCGCATCCGGCCGCGGCGAAGGTGTTCATCAACTGGCTGCTGACCAAGGACGCCCAGGTCGTCTGGGCGCGCGAGGTCGAGACGAACAGCCGGCGGATCGGCGTCGAGCCGGGCAATCCGCCAGATCGCGGTGCCCCGCAACGGCGGAAGCTCTGCAGGTGGACGCGGAGGAGAATCTGGCCGAGGTCGTCAAGACCCAGGACATCGCCAAAGCGGTGATCAAGTAAGGAGCCATGGTGGCGCGGCGCCCGACGCGGCGAGACGGTCCTCGCGCTCGACGGCGTCAGCAAGCTGTTCGGCGAGGCGGCCGCGGTGGACTCGGCGTCGCTCGTCGATCAGGCGCGGCGAGGTCTTCACCCTGCTCGGCCCCAGCGGCTGCGGCAAGACCACCACCCTGCGGCTCGTGGCCGGGCTCGAGCACCCCGACGCGGGCGAGATCACCCTGCGCGACCGGGTGGTGGCCTCGGCGGCGCGCCGGCATCTTCGTGCCGCCCAACCAGCGCAACCTCGGCATGGTCTTCCAGTCCTACGCGATCTGGCCCCACATGACCGTGTTCGAGAACGTGGCCTACCCGCTCCAGCTGCGCGGGCTCACGCGGGCCGCGGTCCGCGACAAGGTGGCCCGCGTGCTGGGCCTGGTCGGGCTCGAGCGGCACTCGAGACGCGCGGCCCGGCCACGCTGCTGAGCGGCGGGCAGATGCAGCGCCTGGCCCTCTGCCGGGCGCTGGTCTACGAGCCGGACCTGCTGCTGCTCGACGAGCCCTTCAGCAACCTGGACGCCAAGCTGCGCGAGCAGATGCGGGTGGAGGTGAAGCTGCTGCAGCGCCGGCTCGGCATCACGGTGCTGTTCGTCACCCACGATCAGGTCGAGGCGCTGAGCCTCTCCGACCGCATCGCGGTCATGCATCGCGGCCGCGTCGAGCAGGTCGGCTCGCCGCGCGCCCTCTACGAGCGGCCCGCCTCCGCCTTCGTGCGCGACTTCCTCGGCCAGACCGTGCTGCTGACGCGGCCGCGTCGCGGCCCCGCGCGTCCGGTCACGCCGCGGGTGCCGTCACGGTGGCGATGAACGGCACGCTCGGCGGCTGCACGCTCACCGGCCGCAACGCGGCGGAGGCCGCGCCTCGCGCCGGGGTCGGCCGCGACGGTCGCGATCCGCCCCGAGGACATCCGGGTCGCGCCGGACGACGCCGCGCTCGCCCGGATGCCCACGCGCCTGCTCGGCGCCATCGACGCCCTGTCCTTCGTGGGCGACCGCTACGAGGCCCGCGTGACGCTCGGGCGGCGAGCACGCATCGTGCTGCTCCTGACCCGCGCGCGCGAGTGGCGCGAGGGCGAGCGGGTGCGCCTCGCCTTTCCGCCGGAGCTGGTGAGCGTGTGGCCGGCCTGAGCGACGCGCTCGCCGCGCCGCGCCCGCGGCGCCTCGAGCTCGCAGGCGTGCTGTGCACGCTCGTCCTCGCCGCGCGTCGCCCTCTGCGTGGTGTTCCCGCTGCTCCTCGTCGTCGCTGCAGAGCCTTCAGGTCGCGCCGCCGGGCCAGCCGGCCCGCTACGGGCTCGACGGCTGGCGGGCCGCGCTCGGCGAGCCGGGCCTGCGCGCCGCGCTCGGAACACGCTCACCGTCACCTTCGCGCGGCAGCTCCTCTCGCTGCCGCTCGCGGTGCTCATCGCCTGGCTGCTCGCGCGCACCGACCTGCCCGGCCGCGAGCTGGATCGAGTTCGCGTTCTGGGCCGCCTTCTTCCTGCCGCCGTTCACGGTGACGCTCAGCTGGATCCTGCTCCTCGATCCCGAGTACGGGCTCGTCAACACCGTCGCTCGCCGCCGCTGCCGTTCGTGGGCACGGGCCCGTTCAACATCTACTCGTTCTGGGGCATCGTCTGGGTCCACGTCGTGACCGGCTCCCTGACGGTCAAGGTGATCCTTCTCGACCCCCGCCTTCCGCAACATGAACGCGGCGTTCGAGGAGGCCTCGCGGGTGGCCGGCGCGAGCACGCTCCGCACCGCGCTGCGCATCACGGTGCCGGTCATGGCCCCCGCCATCCTGTCGGTGCTGCTGCTCGGCACGATGGTGTCGCTGCAGACCTTCGAGGTCGAGCAGGTGCTGGGCCTGCCGTTCCGCTTCTTCGTGTTCAGCACCATGATCTACGACCTGCTCGTCACCCGCGTGCCCCGCTACGACGCGGCCACCGCGCTCGCGGTCCTGATCCTGGCCGCCATGCTCCCGCTCGTCTTCGCCCAGCAGTGGCTGACGCGCGGGCCGGCGCTACACCACGGTCACCGGCCAGTTCCAGAGCCGGGTCCACGCGCTCGGCCGCGCCGCGCATGCCCGGCGACGATCGTCGTGCTGGCGCTGGTCGCTGGTGGTGCTCGGCGTCCCGGTGGCGTTCGCGCTGCTCGGCACCTTCATGAAGCTCTTCGGCTTCTTCCACGTGCCCGACCCGTGGACGATCGCGAACTGGCAGACCGTCCTCGGCGACGAGCTGTTCCTCCGCTCGCTGCACAACACCCTCGTCCTCTCGATCGGCACCGCGGCTGGTCGCCATCCTCGTGCACTCCCTCATCGCCTACATCATCGTGCGCACGTCCTACGCGGGCCGCCGCCTGCTCGACTTCGTCTCCTGGCTGCCCTTCACGGTGCCGGGCATCATCCTGGGCCTGGCCCTGCTCTGGCTCTTCCTCGGGGTGGCCTTCCTCCGCCCGCTCTACGGCACCACCGCGCTCCTGATCATCGCGGGGGTCATCGCGGGCATGCCGCTCGGCGTGCAGATCATCCGGAGCGGGCTCCTGCAGCTCGGGGCCGAGCTGGAAGAGGCCTCGCGGATCGCGGGCGCGTCGTGGTGGACGACGTATCGGCGTATCATCCTGCGGTTGATGGCCCCGACCCTGCTCGCGGTGGGCATGATCACGTTCGTGGGCGCGGCCCGCAACATCGGCAACTTCGCGCTGCTCACCACCACCGCCAACCGGCCCCTCTCGATCCTCCAGCTCGACTACGTCGCCCAGCGCAAGTTCGAGGAAGCGGTGGTGGTGGCCTGCATCATCATGTTCGTCTCGCTGGCCGGGGCCCTGCTCGCCCGCCTGCTCGGGCTGCGCAGCGGTCTCGGCTGAGGAGCGCTCTCGTGCGTCTAGCCGGCAAGATCGCGATCGTGACCGGGACCAGCCCCAACATCGGCGGCGGCATCGCGGAGGGCCTCGCGGAGGAGGGGGCCACCGTGGTGTGCGTGGACGTGACCCGGGACAACGCGCTCCAGTGCGCGGAGGCGATCCGTCGCGGGGGTCGCGAGGCCCTGGGCCTCCCGTGCGACGTCACCGACGAGGGGCAGGTCGAGGCGATGGTCGCCCAGGTCCGGGACGTCTACGGCGGAGTGGACATCCTGGTCAACAACGCGGGCATCCTCGGCGGGCTGAGCGTGCTCGAGATGCCGGTGGAGCGCTGGAACCGGCAGCTCGCGGTCAACCTCACCGGGACGTTCCTCTGCACCAAGCACGTGGCCCGGCTGATGGTGGAGCAGCGCCGCCGCGGCACGATCGTGGTGGTGGTGTCCACCGCCGGCCACCAGGGCCAGGCCGGCAACATCGCCTACTCGACGAGCAAGAGCGGGCTGCTCAACTTCACGCGCGCCGCCGCGATGGACCTGGCCCGTCACGGCATCCGGGTGAACAGCCTGACCCCGACCGCCACCGACACCGAGGAGGCCGCCGATCGCACGGTGGCCTGGGGGCGGCCCCGGCCGGAGCCGCGCGCCCGCGGCCTCGACTTCCCGAAGATGGTGCCGATGGGGAAGCTCCCGAGCCCGCGGCACTACGCCCGCGCGGTGGTCTTCCTGGCCTCCGACGACGCGGAGATGATCACCGGCATCGACCTCCGCGTGGACGCGGGCGCGATCGCCAAGTACTGGCCCTGGATTCCCAACGCCTGACCGTTTCCGGCAGGCCCACCCTACCGCATCACGGTCTCCGCGATACGGGTCAGCTCGCGCACCATGTCCGGCTCCGATCTCGACGTGGCCGGCCGGATGATGACGCGCGTGGCGCCCGCGTCGAGGAGGCGGCGGACGAGATCCTGGTCGGCGGGCTGGCCGTGCACCGAGATGGTGAGGGCGGCCGGATCACGGCCGTTCTCCTTGGCGAGGCGGTCGAGCGTCGCGCGGCTCTCGCGGAGCTCATCCGGCGTCACCCGGTTGGGCAGCCAGCCGTCGCCCCAGGCCGCCACGCGCTGGAGCACGTTCTTCGCCCCGCCGCCCAGGAGCACCGGCGGGTGCGGCTTCTGGACCGGCTTCGGATACGAGCGCACCGGCGGGAAGTCGTAGTACTTGCCGTGGTGCTCGGCCTCCGTCTTCGTCCACAGCTCCTTCATGGCCAGGACCGACTCCCGCGTCTGCGTCCAGCGGTGGTCGAAGTCCCCGCCCATGATCTGGGTCTCCTCGCGCAGCCAGCCCGCCCCGATGCCGAACAGGAAGCGTCCGCCGCTGAACAGGTCGAGGGTGGACACCTCCTTGGCCAGCACCAGCGGATGCCGCTCCGGCACCAGCACGATGCCGGTGGCGAGCTTGATCCGGCTGGTCGTCCCCGAGGCGCGCGCGAGCGCGATGAAGGGATCCACGAAGTGGGAGTACTCCTCCGGGATGACCCCGTCCGCCGATCCCGGGAACCGGCTCGCGGTCCGCACCGGGATGAACGGGTGCTCGGCGCACCAGAAGGATTCGAAGCCGAGCTCTTCCGCCTTGCGCGCCATCGCCCCCACGTCCACGAGATAGGCCGGCAGGGGCACCGAGACGCCGATGTTCATGGTGCGGTCTCCTTGGTCCAGGTTCAGTCGAAGATGATGCCGCCGTCCACGTTGAAGGACTGGCCGGTGATGTTCCGCGCGCCCGGGGAGGCCAGGAACACCGCCAGCGCGGCCAGGTCCTCCGGATCGTTCGGCCGCCCGAGCGGGATGACCGCGTTGCGCCGTCGCGTCATCTCCTCGACCGACAGCCCCTCGTCGCGGGCGCGGACCGCCACGTTGGCCTCGGACAGCGCGGTGACCGTGATGCCGGGGCAGATCGCGTTCACGGTGACGTCGTGCCGCGCGAGCTGGAGCGCGGCGGTGCGCGTCAGCGAGATCACGCTGCCCTTGCTGGCCGCGTAGATCGCGTTCGAGGTGCCCGCGTAGCCCTTCCCCGCGATCGACGCGATGTTGATGATCGTGCCGCGGCGCTCCGGGATCATCTCGCGCGCCACCCGCTGCAGGCAGAAGAAGACCCCCTTGGCGTTGACCCGCATGATGCGGTCCCAGTCCTGCTCGGTGAGGTCCATGATGTAGGCGCGGCGCGTGACCCCGGCGTTGTTCACCAGGATATCGACGCGCCCGAAGGTCTCGGTCACCCGCCGGACCATCCGGTCGATGGCGGCCAGATCGCCGACGTCGGTGTCGAGGGCCAGGCTGCGGGGCCCCCGCGACGCCGCGGCGTCCGCGGTCACCTTGGCGGCGCCCCCGTCCACGTCCACCGCCGCGACGTGCGCGCCGGCCTCGGCCAGGGCCAGCGCGATGGCCTTCCCGATGCCGTTGCCGGCACCGGTGACGATCGCGACGCGCTCGGCGAGGGCCACACCGGTATGCATCGTTCTCAGCGGTCGAGCCAGGCGGTGATGAGCCGCCCGCCGTAGTCGTAGCCCAGGTTCGGCCCGTAGTTCTTGAGCGCCCCGTCCCACACCGCGATGTAGGTCCCTCCCGGCGCGTGGACGTAGTACTGCTGCTTGGCCAGGTGCCGCTGGATGTCGTTGATGATCTCGCGGCGGGCCTTCACGTCCATGGCGCGCCGCTGCCGGACGAGCAGGTCGTCGAGCGCCGGGTCCTTGACGTGGCTCCGGTTGCGCGGCTCGCCGGTGTAGTACTGCCCGAACAGGAAGTTGTCCGCGTCGAGGAACGGGGTCAGGGGCCCGAACACCAGCGAGTCGAACTTCCCGAGCCGACACGTGGCCTGGTAGGCCCCGTACTCCTTCTGATCGAGTCGCGCGTCGATGCCGATCGCCTTCAGATTCTTGAGGACGAGTTGCATGGTGTCCACCAGCACGGTGGAGCCGTACGAGTTGAAGCACACGCTGGCCGGGAACCCGTTCGGGTAGCCGGCGGCCGCGAGCAGCCGCTTCGCCTCGGCGGGATCGTGCTTGTAGTTGCGCGCGCCCTCGCCGAGCTGGTCGATCGGCAGGGCCCAGTCGGTCAGCGCGGCCGGGATCGGGCCGTTGACGACGCCCACGCCCTCGAGCGTGGACTCGATGATCTCGCGCCGGTCCAGCGCCATCGAGACCGCCTGCCGCACGCGCACGTCGCTCCAGGGCTTCTGGTCGGTGCGCATCGCGAGGTCGTTCACCACGTTCGACGGGTACTCGGCCGTCCGGAGGGAGGGCCGGGTCCGGGCGAGCCGATCCTTGATCTGCACCCAGTCCGTCCGGTTGATCGTCCCCGGGAACTCCCAACCGAGGTCGTAGCGGCCCGAGAGGAAGGCGGCCATGCGGGAGGCGTTGTCCTCGTCGACGATCAGCTCGACGCGGTCGATGTACGGCAGGCCGGCCACGAAGTAGGCGGGGTTCCGCACCAGGGTGATGGACACGTTCGGCTTGTAGCTGTCGAGCATCCAGGGGCCGGTACCGATCACCGCCTCCGGCTTCTTGAGGTCGCCGAACTTCTCGACGCACTCGCGGGCGATGATGCCGCCCGCCATCGGGCTCGCCACCATCTCCAGGAACCACGCGAAAGGCTCCGAGAGCGTGAACCGGACCGTGTAGCGGTCCACCGCTTCGATCTTGGCGATCGAGCGGTACATCGAGGCGTTGCTGCCGGTCTCGGTGAGCATCCGTTCGAACGTGTACTTCACGTCCTCGGCGGTGAGCTCCCGTCCGTTGACCGGCGGCTTGGCGTGGAAGCGCACGCCCCGCCGCAGCTTGAAGACGTAGGTGGTGTCGCTCGGCTGCGTCCACGACTCGGCCAGGTCGCCCTCGAGCACCAGCGAGCCGGGGCGCACGCCCGGGCCGGCCCGATGCTTCAGGAGCCGGCTGTGGGTGAAGGAGACCACCACGTGGGTCTTGTAGGCGTGCACCATACTCTGGTCGAAGTGCGGCGGATCCCATGCCCGGACGGACAAGGTACCGCCGCGCTTGGGGGTCTGGGCGGCTACGCCCGACGGCGCGGCGGCCAGAGCCGCGGCGGCGGTGGTGGCGGCGAGAAACTCACGGCGTGTGAGCATGGGGGGCAGCCTCCTGGGCGCGACATTGCGCGCGGCACCCGATGCTCCTCCGGACGGGGCGGCTTCGTCAAGCGCGATCGACAGATCGGCCCGGCGCGCTGCGACGATCCCCGGCCAGATCGCGCGGCCCCAGGAGCACGAAGGCCACCTGCCCCAGCAGCGCGATCACCGCGACGTGCAGGAAGGCCCAGCCCCAGCCCATGGGCGACATGCCGCCGCTCAGATCGAGGATCCACCCGATCACGATCGGGCCGACCGCCCCGCCCGCGTAGCCGGCCATCGAGTGCAGCGCCAGCGTGGCGCCGCGCCGCTCGGGATCCGCGCTGCCCGCGGCGCCCGCGGTGAGCGAGGAGGAGTCGAGCCAGATCAGGAGGCCGTAGAGGAGCACGAGCGCCGCCGCCACCAGGTAGGAGCGGGCCCCGAGCGTCTGGGGCGCGGGCGCGCCGGCCCGGCTCGTGCGCCTGGCCATGACCGCGCGCAGCGCCGGCCAGGTGTAGGCCCCGATCTGGGCGCACACCTGGGCGGCGCAGACGCAGGCGACGAGCCGGGCGGGGGTCATCTCCCGCGGAGCCAGTCGGTCAGGCGCTCGCGGATCTGATCGCGCACCCGGCGGAACACGGCGAGCCGATCCTCCTCGCTTCCGGTCGCGCGCGAAGGATCGGGGAACGACCAGTGCATGCGCTCGACCGAGCCGGGCACCCAGGGGCACCGCTCGTTCGCGTCGTCGCAGACCGTGCTCAAACAGTCCCAGCCCTCCGGGGCCACATCCGCGTAGAGCTTCGAGGTATGCCCGCCGAGGTCGATGCCGAGCTCGGCCATCGCCCGGATCGCCAGCGGATTGACCGAGGTCTTCTCGGTCCCGGCGCTCCCGACCTCGAAGCGGTCGCCCGCCATCGCGCGGAGGAAGCCCTCGGCCATCTGGCTCCGGGCCGAGTTGTGGGTGCAGAGGAACAGCACGCGGGTCACAGGAGCCGCTCCACGATCACGCAGTCGCGCCACTCGCCGTCGAGCTTGCCGTGCCGCCGGTAGACGCCGACCACCCGGAAGCCGCACCGCTCGTGGAGGCGGAGGCTCGCGGTGTTCTCGGGGAAGATCCGGGACAGGATCTTCCAGAAGCCGCGCTCCGCGTACGTCTGGCACATTGCCTCCAGCGCGGCGCGCCCCGCGCCCGTGCCCCGCGCGTGACGCGCCACGTAGACCGAGTGCTCGGCCACGCCCGCATAGGCGGGACGGCTCCGGTACGCGCTCGCGCCGGCGTACGCGACCACCTGCCCGTCCCGCTCGACCACCACGGTCGGGAACCGGTCGCCCTTGTCCGCGAGCTGCTGGGCGATCTGGGCCGCCGTCCGCGGCTCGGTCTCGAAGGTCGCCACGCGGTCGGCGATCCCCTCGTTGTAGATCGCGGTGATGGCGGCGGCGTCCCCGGCCGTCGCGAGGCGCGTGCGGAGCGTCGTCATCGGCCCGGCAAGAGCCACCGGAACAACCCGGTTGCCGCGGCGGCCCCGAGGAGCTGCGCCACGATGAAACCGGGGACGTCGGCCGGCCGGATCCCCGTGAACGTGTCGCTGGCCGAGCGCGCCAGCGTGACGGCGGGATTGGCGAACGAGGTGGAGGCGGTGAACCAGTACGCGGCGGTGATGTACCCGGCCACCGCGAAGGGCACCACCACCGCGGGCCACCCGCGCGCGCACCCCCAGATGACCGCGAGCAGACCGAACGTCGCCACGAACTCGCTGAAGATCTGGGCCGGCCCGGCGCGCACGTGCTGTGACGCGAAGAAGAGCGGCAGCTCGAACATGACGTGCGCGGCGGCGACGCCGGCGAAGGCGCCCACGACCTGCGCGCCGAGGTACGGCGACACGTCCACCCACGCGAGGCCGCCATGGAGCGCGTCGGCCAGCGTGACCGCCGGGTTGAAGTGAGCGCCCGAGATCGGGCCGAAGGTCAGGATCAGCGCAACCAGGGCCGCGCCGGTGGCGACGGTGTTGGCGAGCAGCGCGATCGCGACGTTGCCGCCCGCGAGGCGCTCGCCCATGATCCCGGATCCGACCACCGCGGCGAGGAGCAGCGCCGTCCCCATCGCCTTTGCCGCGACGCGACGGCCGAGGCTTGCCCGCTCCCCCGCCGGAGACACCCTATGCGGGCTTCCGGGCTCGGACGAATGCGCTCATGAACTTGTCGTCCACCTGGGGCGCGATACGATCGACGTCGAGCCCGGCTCCGGTCAGGAAGTCCCGCGCCTCCTCCACCCGATAGACCCGGGTCGGCTCGAGGCTGATTCCCTCGAAGCCTGCGGCGGCGAGCTTGCCCCGGTACTCGCTCTCCTCCAGCGCGCCGGCCACGCACCCGATCCACAGCTCCACGCTCCGCCGGATCTCGGCGGGCACCTCGCCCCGCACGACCACGTCCGACACCGCCAGGCGCCCGCCCGGCTTCAGGACCCGGAACGCCTCGGCCAGGACGCGGTCCTTGTCGGCCGAGAGATTGATCACGCAATTGGAGATGACAACGTCCACCGAGCTCCCGGGAAGAGGGATCTGCTCGATCTCACCCTTGAGGAACTCCACGTTGGTCGCGCCAGCCTTCCGCTGGTTCTCGCGGGCGAGGGCGAGCATCTCGTCGGTCATGTCGAGGCCGTAGGCCTTGCCCGTCGGTCCCACGCGACCGGCGGACAGCAGGACGTCGATGCCGCCTCCCGATCCGAGATCGAGCACCGTCTCACCGGGCTCGAGCTCGGCCAGGGCCGTCGGGTTCCCGCAGCCGAGCGAGGCGGCCCTGGCCTCGGCCGGCAGCGCGGACGTGTCGCTCCCCGCATAGATTCCCGAGGTGATCGGGTCGCACTCCCCGCGAGAAGACGCCGAGCCGCAGCAGGACGCGTCCTCGACCGCGGTCACGCGAAGCGCGGCCCGCGCGTACTTCTCCCTCACGATCTCCTTGATGTCATCGCTCATGGCTCATCTCCTCACGACGAGCAGCAGGCCCCACCGCTCTTGGCCAGCGGCAGTCCCATGATGCGAGGCGCGGTGACCTCGGTCTCGAGGTCGTAGTTGAGGTGGTAGACCTCCCACTCCACCCCGTCCGGGTCCTGCACCCAGAACTTGTCCTGGTTCGCGTGGCAGCAGTCGACGCCCATCTCCTCCCGCACCGCCAGCCCCGCCGCCTTGACGCGCGCGAGCTCGGCCACCACCGTGGGCACCGCGTCCACCTGGACGCCGACGTGATCGATCGTGCCCGCGCCGGCCGCCCCGCCGCCGGACAGGGCCAGGTTGACCGGAGCCCATTCGGGCAGGAACTTCACGTAGCCCTGCCTTCACCTTGACCGGCCCGGTCCCGAGGAACTTCTCGTAGAACTCCCGGCTCTTGGCCAGGTCCGACACGTGCAGTGCAGATGCACTTTGGCGCTCATGGGATCCTCCTCTAGCAGCACGCGGTGAGCAGACGCACCAGCGTCGTCACCGCGTCCCGCTTCACGGAATAGTAGATGTACCGCTCTTCCTTGCGGCTCTCGACGAGTCCGGCCCGCCGGAGCAGGTCCAGGTGGTGGGACAGCGTCGGGCCCGGGATCTCGACCTCGGCCTGGATCTCGCCCACCGACATCTCCTTGCCCGCGCGGACCAGGAAGAAGAAGACCTCGAGGCGGCTGAGGTGCGCCAGGGCCTTGAACGCCTCGGCGTGCTCGTCGCTCGCCAGGAGCTGGGACATGGGAGGGCGCGCGATGGCCTTCATCGGGTGGCCCTCCGGCTCACCGTCAGGCCTGCGGTCGGATCACTCATCCCGTCCTCCCCTCCTGTCAGTCTCATTCTGTATTTCCAGATTTATCAAACTATCGAATCGGTGTCAAGCCTCACTTTGGTCTTGACAGGTTCCCCGGGTGACGCGATCCGTTCTTCGAGGGCTGCCGAGAAATAGGGAACCAGCGGGTCGCCCTCGCCGCGTGAGGCGCGATCGGGCCGCGACGGACGAAGAATCATGCCGCGCCTCGCGCTCGCTGCTCCTCGGCGCGGGGCGGGCCCGCCGAATCCGGGGTGTAGAGTCGTCCCAGCAAGAAGGGAGACTCACCATGTTCCCACTTCCGCCGGATCTTTCCGGCCCGTTGCAGCCAGCGCAGCCCGACCCGCCACACCTCGCCGAGCTGGATCGCCTGGGTGACCAGATCGCCGAGCTCTCCGCTCACCTCGAGGCGGCCACGGCGCGTCTGCTCGCGCTCCTCCGCGAGTTCGACGCCCGCCGCGGCTGGCAGCACGGCTTCCGCTCCTGCGCCGAGTGGCTGGCGTGGCGCGTGAGCCTGGACCTGGGCGCCGCCCGCGAGCGCGTCCGGGTCGCGCGTGCCCTCGGGACATTGCCCGCCCTGGCCGAGGCCCTGGCGCGGGGCGAGCTCTCCTATGCGAAGGTCCGTGCTCTGACCCGCATCGCGACCCCGGAGACCGAAGCCCGGCTGCTCGCGGTGGGGCGCGCCGGCACGGCGGCCCACGTGGAGAGCCTCGTCCGCGGCTGGCGCCGCTTCGACGGACAGGCCGACGCGCGCGAGGCCACGCGGCAGCACGCCGGGCGGGCCCTTCACGTCCACCAGGATGAGGACGGCACGGTGGTCCTCCGCGGGCGCCTGACCCCGGACGTCGGCGCGCTCCTCCTGCGAGCGCTGGACGCGGCCCGCGAGACCCTGTACCAGCGCCGACGTGCTGATCGAAGCCGCTCAGCCGGCCACGGACCCCGCCACCGAGGTTCCGACGCGCCCCCAGCAGCAGGCCGACGCCTTGGCCCTGTTGGCGGAGACGGCGCTGCATCACGCGCTCGACCCGGGCGCGCCCGGGGAGCGGTACCAGGTGGTGGTGCACGTGGACGCGGCCGTCCTGACGGACCCGGCCACCCCGGGGCAGTCCGTGCTAGAGGAGGGAGCGCGCGTTTCCGCGGAAACGTCGCAGCGGCTGGCGTGTGACGCCAGCCGGGTGGTGATGCGGCACGACGCGGACGGGCGGGTGGTCGAAGTTGGAGCCAGGACGCGCACGATCCCGCCGGCGTTACGGCGGGCGCTGCAGCATCGGGACAAGACCTGCCGCTTCCCGGGGTGTAACGTCCGGATCGCCGAGGGCCATCACGTGCGGCATTGGGCCCACGGAGGGCCGACGAAGCTCTCGAACCTCGCGCTCCTCTGCCGCCGGCATCATCGGGCGGTGCACGAGGAGGGCTACCATCTCGAGCGCCTACCCGACGGCTCGCTCCAGTTCCGACGTCCGGATGGCCGGCCGCTGCCCGAGGTCCCCACGCCGGCGGCGGTGCCGGCTGATCCGGCGAGTGCCATCCGGGCGCAGAACGCCGCGCAGGGGCTCACCCTTCATCCGCGGACGGGGCTCCCCCAGTGGTTCGGGGAGCGGCTGGACGTGCGCTGGGCGATCGACGTGTTGCACCCGCGCGCGAGACGAGAACTCGGACCCGCCTCGCCACCTACGGGACCAGGCTCCTAGACGGCGGCACTCGACCGCCGTGATTGAACCCCGCGCGCCTAGTTCACCTTCCGCTCGCGGCCCGACCAGTACGGCTCGCGCAGCTTGAACTTCTGGAGCTTGCCGGTGGCGGTGCGGACGAGCGCGTCGCGCAGCTCGATCGACGTCGGGCACTTGTAGTGCGCCATGCGGCTCCGGCAGTGCTCGATCAGCTCCCGCTCGGTGCAGGCGGCGCCGGGCCGCAGCACGACGAGGGCCTTGATCGTCTCGCCCCACTTCTCGTCGGGCACGCCGATCACCGCGACCTCGGCCACCGCGGGATGCTGGAAGAGGCAGTCCTCCACCTCGATGGACGAGACGTTCTCGCCGCCGGTGATGATGACGTCCTTCTTCCGGTCGCGTGATCGCGATGTACGCGCCCTCGGTGAAGCCGCCGTCGCCGGTGTGGAACCAGCCGTCCACGATCGCCTTGGCCGTCTCCGCGGGCTGGTTCCAGTAGCCCTCGAAGACGTGGTTGGAGCGCGCGAGCACCTCGCCCTCGGCGTCGACCGCGCATGCGCACGCCCACCGCGGGCACGCCCGCGCGCGACAGGCGCCGCGCGCGCTCGACCGGATCGAGGCCGTCCCACTCCGCGGGCGCGCGGTTGATGGTGAGCAGCGGCGACGTCTCGGTGAGGCCGTAGATCTGGATGAACTCCCAGCCGAGCTCGGTCTCGATGCGCTCGATGGTCTTCGACGGCGGCGGCGCGCCCGCGATGACCACGCGCACGCGCCCGCGGCCGGGCACCGCCGCGCCCTTGGCGCGCCGCGCCGCCGCCGCGTCGAGCACCGCGGCGATCACCGCGGGCGCGCAGTTGAAGAGGGTCACGCCCTCGGCCTCCACGCGGCGCAGGATCTCCTCGCCGTCGATCTTCCGGATGATGACCTGGCGCACGCCCATGGCGGTGAGCGCGTACGGCATGCCCCAGCCGTTGCAGTGGAACGTCGGCAGCGTGTGCAGGTACACGTCGCGGTCGGTCATCGCCAGGTGCCAGCCGAACGTGACCGCGTTCAGCCAGAAGTTGCGGTGGGTGAGCTGCACGCCCTTGGGCCGCGCGGTGGTGCCGGAGGTGTAGTTGATCGAGACCGTGGCGTTCTCGTCGGTGACCCGGAAGCGGGGCGTCGCGCCCTGGCGCAGGAAGAGCTGCGGGTCGGTGCGCGCTGCCCAGCACGAACCGGTGCTTCACCGGGATGTCGCGCAGGGCCTCGTCCAGCTCGGGGTCGACCAGCAGCACGGACGAGCCGGAGTGCTCGATGATGTAGCGGATCTCCTCGGCGTTGAGCCGGAAGTTCACCGGCACGAGCACGCGCCCGAACACGCTGACCCCGAAGAGGGCGATGAGGAAGCGCGCGGCGTTCGGGCGAGACGATGGCGACGCGGTCGTTCTCGCCCGACGCCGAGGTCGTCGAGCGCGGCGGCGAGGCTGCGGGCCATCGCGGCGAGCTCCGCGTAGGTGAAGCGGCCGAGGCCGCCGCCCGGCGGATTCGGCTCGTCGACCACCGCCTCGCGGTCCCCGTACACGAGCTCGGCGCGCTCCAGGAAGTCGCCCAGCGTGAGCGGAACGATCATGGTCCCGTGCCTCCTCGCCGGGAGGATAGCACGGCCCGCGCCTTCCTTGACCGCGCCCGCCCGGCGGGCCAGTATCGCCCATGGCCCAGAACGCGACCATCTTCAAGGTTGCCCTCGAGATCGCGGACATCGACCGGGCCTACTACCACGATCACGCCCTCACGATCGCGCGGCACCCGTCCGAGACCGACGAGCGCATGATGGTGCGGCTGCTGGCCTTCGCGCGGCACGCGCACGAGGCGCTGGCCTTCGGGCGCGGGCTCGGCACCGACGACGAGCCCGATCTCTGGCGGAAGGACCTGACCGGTGCCATCGAGCTCTGGATCGACGTGGGCCAGCCGGACGAGAAGCGGATCCGGCGGGCGTGCGGCCGCGCGGAAGCGGTGGTCGTCTACAGCTACGGGGGACGAGGCGCCGATCTCTGGTGGGAGCAGGCGGGCGCCGCGCTGGAGCGCGCCGAGAACCTGACCGTCGTCAACCTGCCCTTCGCGGCCACGCGGGCGCTCGCGAAGCTGGCGCAGCGGAACATGCGGGTCACGTGCACGATCCAGGACGGTCAGATCTGGATGGCGGACGCGGATCGGAGCGTGGCGATCGAGCCGGCGGTGTTGCGGAGGCCGGCGCTTGGCTAGTCGCCGGCGGGGCCTCGACGCGTCAGGAAGTGGTCGAGGTGATTGGCGAAGCGCTGCCGATCGCTCGGGGAGAAGGGCGCGGGGCCGGCGATCAGGTCGCCGCCCGCCCGCAGGCCCTGCATCAGGTTCCGCACCGCCAGGCGCTCCTGGACATTGTCCTCGGTGTAGAGCTCCCCGCGCGGGTCCAGCGCCTGCGCGCCGCGCGCGATCACGAGCGCGGCGAGCGGGATGTCCGCCGTCACCACCAGATCGCCGGGCCCCACCTGCTCCACGATCCGCTGGTCCGCCACGTCCCAGCCGTGGTCCACGCGGAGGGTCCGGATGAAGGGCGAGGACGGGACACGGAGGGACGTGTTGGCGACCAGCGTCGTCACCACCTGCGCGCGCTCGGCGGCCCGGTACAGGATCTCCTTGATGACCTGGGGACAGGCGTCGGCATCCACCCAGATCGCCACTAGGTCTTCTCGAGCCTCCGGAGGAAGACCTCGATCTCCTTCCCGGTCTGGAGATCCCCGGTCGTGCGCGCCACCTCGAGACCCCTGGCGTAGGCGGCCTTGGCCTCCGCGACCCGGCCCGCGCGCTCGAGCGCCCGGCCCAGGCCTCGGTGGGCCGCAGAGTAGTCGGGCTTGAGGCGAATGGCTTCGCCGTACTCGACGACCGCCGCGTCGGCCTGGCCGGCGTCCAGATAGGCGCCTGCGAGGCCGAAGCGCACCACCGGATCGTCCGGCATGATCTCGACCACTTCCTTGAACTCCTCGATCCGATCCTGATCCGGCATCCGCGCGCCTCCGGGCAGCAGCATCTGGCCAATGGGGCTGCCCGTCAAGTAACCTTGAGCGCATGACCGGGGAGCGCATGACCGGGGGCGCATGACCGAGACCGAGGCCCTCGCCGCGCTCCGTGGACCCGATCCCGTCCTGGCCGCCCGGGCGGAGGCCGCGCTCTGGGAGATCTGGTGCCGCTCGGGCATTCCGGAGGTGGATCGGCTCCTCCGCCAGGGCGTCGAGGCGATGGAGCGTCGCGAGCTGGAGGACGCGATCGCCCTCTTTGGCCGCATCATCGGGCGCGCGCCCGACTTCGCGGAGGGATGGAACAAGCGGGCGACGGCGCGCTACGTGGCGGAGGACTATGCGGGAGCGGTGGCCGACTGCGAGGAGACGCTAGCGCGGAATCCGAGTCACTTCGGGGCCCTGTCCGGCCAGGGGCTCTGTCACATGGCGCTCGGCCAGTTCCGGGAGGCCGCCGCGCTCTTCCGGCGCGCCCTCGCCGTGCACCCGCACCTGACCTCGGCCAACCACAATCTCGCCGCGGCTCTGTCCGAGGCGGTCAAGGGCAACGGGCACTAGCCGCGATCGGCCTGGATCTGGCGGATCTGCGCCGTCAGCTCACCGTCGGTGCAGGGCGTCGGCAGCCAGAGCGCCCCGGGACCGGCCGGATTCGGCGTCGACCGGCTCGACATCAGCACGAGCTTGGCCGACGGCAGCAGCGGGGTGAGACGCTTGGCCAGCGGCTCGCCATTCATGAGCCGCAGGTCCGACGCGATGAGGATGAGCGTGATCGTGTCCCGGTGCTCCTCCGCGATGCGCAGAGCCAGCAAGGGTTGCGACCCCGCGTCGAGCACCGTGTAGCCGCTGCGACCCAGCGTGTCGAGCGCGATCGCGCGGAAGCCCGTGTCCACGGTGGCCAGGAGCACGGCGCCCGCCGCCGACTGGGGCGGGGCCACCGGGGGCGGGAGCACCGGAGGCAGGACCACCGGGGGCGGCGCCACCCGGACCGGGCTCGGGGCCTGGCGGGGCGTCACGGCCTCGAGGAACTCGGGCTTCTGCGTGCCCACGAACATGCACGCCAATCCCTCGGAATCGAGCCGCCAGACGAGCGCGCGCGTCTCGAGCGGGCGCCGGCCGGGAGGACGGAAGGACAGCCCCACCTCGACGCCGAGCGCCGGCCGCTCCTTCAACAAGATTTTGGCGCCGGAGGCGCTCACGTCCTTCGTTCGCCCCTGGAACTGGCGGGATCCCGCCGCCACCGTGACCAGCCAGGAGACCCGCTGACGCGGGCATCTCCGTGCGTCCTGCTCGACCTCGACCGCCCGGGTTGCGTTCATGAGTGCGTGACCGGCGGGAATCGCAAGAAGCGGGCCAGCCGAAAACTGCTTGCGATACAAGGCCTTCGGGCATGACGCCCGAGGGCAATGTCAGGTGGCTGTCAGCCTCGCGTTGGCGCGGCTGACACTCAGAGCGGCACGCGGCGGAGCCGCAGCGCGTTGGCGATCACCGACACCGAGCTGAGGCTCATCGCCGCGCTCGCGAGCATCGGGCTGAGCAGCAGGCCGGCGAACGGGTAGAGCAGGCCCGCCGCGACCGGCACCCCGAGGGCGTTGTAGAGGAAGGCCCAGACGAGATTCTGGCGAATGTTTCGCATGGTCGCGCGGGCGAGCCGGCGCGCCCGCACCATGCCGCCCAGGTCGCCCCGGACCAGGGTGATGTCGGCGCTCTCCATCGCCACGTCCGTGCCCGTGCCCATGGCGATGCCCACGTCGGCCGCCGCGAGGGCCGGCGCGTCGTTGACGCCGTCGCCGGCCATGGCCACCACGTGGCCCTCGGCCTGGAAGCGGCGGACGATCTCGGCCTTCCGCTCCGGCAAGACCTCGGCGATCACGTCGTCGAGTCCGAGGGTGCGGGCGACCGCCCGCGCGGTGGCCGCGCTGTCGCCGGTGACCATGATCACGCGCAGACCTTCCCCCTGGAGATCGCGGACCGCCCGGCCCGCGCTCGCCTTGATGGGATCCGCGACGCCGAGGAGGCCCACGACCGCATCGCCCGCGATCAGGAACACCACCGTCTGCCCTTCCTCGCGCAGGGCCTCCGCGCGCTTCCCGAGCTCGCCCGCGTCGAGGCCCAGCTCCTCGAGGAGGCGCGCGTTGCCGAGCGCCACGCGACGGCCTGCGGCCTCGCCGGTCACGCCGCGCCCGGTGAGCGAGCGAAACGCGCCGACCGAGCTCGACGGCACGCCCCGCTCGGCGGCGGCGGCCAGGATGGCGGCGGCGAGCGGATGCTCGCTGCCGCGCTCGAGCCCGGCGGCCAGGGCCAGGATCTCGGCGTCGGTCACCCCGTCGGTGGCGACCACCGAGACGAGGCGCGGCTTGCCTTCGGTGAGCGTGCCCGTCTTGTCCACGAGGAGCGTATCGACCTTTTCGAGCGTCTCGAGCGCGGCCGCGTGCTTGATCAGCACGCCCGCCTGGGCGCCGCGCCCGGTCGCCACCATGATGGACATGGGGGTCGCCAGACCGAGCGCGCACGGGCACGCGATGATCAGCACCGCGACCGCGTTGACGAGTGCGTAGACCACGCGCGGCTCCGGTCCGAAGAGTCCCCACCCCAGCGCGGTCAGCACCGCCACCGCCACCATCGTCGGGACGAACCAGGCGGAGACCTGGTCGGCCAGGCGCTGGATGGGCGCGCGGCTCCGCTGCGCCTCCCCGACCATGCGAACGATCTGCGCCAGCAGGGTGTCGGCGCCGACCCGGTCCGCGCGCATGACGAAGCCGCCGGTGCCGTTGACGGTTCCGCCGGTCACGCGGCTGCCCGGCTCCTTCTCCACCGGGATCGGCTCGCCGGTGACCAGAGCCTCGTCCACCGCGCTTCGGCCCTCCAGCACCGCGCCGTCCACCGGCACGCGCTCGCCCGGCCGTACCCGCAGCCGGTCGCCCACCGCGACGTGCTCGAGCGGTACGTCCTCCTCGCGGCCGTCCTCGCGGAGGCGGCGGGCGGTCCTGGGCTGGAGACCCAGCAGCGCCCGGATGGCGCCGGAGGTCGCGCTGCGGGCCCGCAGCTCCAGGACCTGCCCCAGCAGCACCAGCGTGGTGATGACGGCCGCGGCCTCGAAGTACACGGGCGGCACGCCGCCGTGCCGCATCGCGTGCGGGAGCGTGTCCGGAAACAGGGCCGCGAAGACGCTGTACCCGAACGCGGCGCCCGTGCCCAGCGCGATCAGCGTGAACATGTTCAGGTTGCGCGTGACCAGCGACTGCCAGCCGCGCACGAAGAACGGCCAGCCGCCCCACAGCACCACCGGCGTGGCGAGGACGAGCTGGCTCCAGAGCCACCCGGTGGGGCCGAGCGCGGCGAGCAGCCCCGGCGCGAGCATCTCCCCCATCGCGAGGGCGAGCACCGGCACGGTGAGGGCGAGGCTCACCCAGAAGCGCCGGGTCATGTCCACGAGCTCGTGGCTCGGGCCCTCGTCGGCGGTGACCTCGAGCGGCTCGAGCGCCATGCCGCACTTGGGGCAGCTCCCGGGCCCGGCCTGGCGCACCTCCGGGTGCATCGGGCACGTGTAGATCCGCGGGTCCCGCCCCGAGCCCCGCCCCTCGGGCGCGGACGCGGATCGGTGGAGAAAGCGCGCCGGATCCGCGATGAAGCGCTCCCGGCAGCTCGGATTACAGAACCAGTAGGTCGTCCCGGCGTGCTCCGCGCTGCCGCCCGCCGCGTCGCCGGGCGTCACGTCCATCCCGCAGACCGGATCGACGACGGTGGTCGCGTCCATGCCCGAAGAATAGCATCAGCGTCCAGCGCCCGAACGCGTGTGCTAGGCTGCCGAGCACCATGCAGAGCGCCCAGCTCGTCCTGGCTCTGCTCATCGCGGTCGCCGCGCTCGTCACGATCGCGCGGCGACTCGGCATCGCCTACCCGATCTTCCTCGTCATCGGCGGACTCGTGCTCGGGCTGGTGCCGGGCACCCTGCATGTCGAGGTGGACCCGGATCTCATCTTCCTCTTCATCCTGCCTCCGCTCCTCTACATCGCGGCCTTCTTCACGCCCCTGCGGAGCCTGCGCGCCAACCTGGGCACGATCGGCTCGCTCGCGGTCGGCCTGGTCGTCGTCAGTGCGCTCGCGGTGGCCGCGGTGGTGCACGCTCTGATCCCCGGCATCCCGTGGGCGGTGGCCATCGCACTCGGCGCGATCGTGGCGCCGCCCGACGCGATCGCGGCGGCCGCGGTCGCCTCCCGCCTGGCCGTCCCGCGGCGGATCGTATCGGTCCTGGAGGGCGAGAGCCTCCTGAACGACGCCACCGCGCTCTCGATCTACAGCATCGCGATCGCGGTGGCCGTCGGAGGCTCGTTCAAGGCGTCCGCCGGCGTCGGGACCTTCGTGAGCGCCATGCTGGGCGGCCTGGCGATCGGCCTCGCGGTGGGTTGGATCATCGCGAAGGTGCGCGAGCGCATCGAGGACACGCCGGTCGAGATCACGCTCTCGCTCCTGACGCCCTACGCCGCGTTCCTGCCGGCCCACGAGCTCGGCGCCTCCGGGGTGATCGCGGCGGTGGTCGCGGGGCTCTACCTCGGCCGCCGCGGCTCGCGCATGATGGGGGCCGACGCCCGCCTCACCGGGCGCGCGGTGTGGGAGACGGTCACCTTCCTGCTGAACGGGGTGGTCTTCATCATCACCGGCCTGGAAGTCCCGTTCCTCCTGCGCTCGCTCGAGCCCGCCACCGCCCTCCGGCTGGTCGGCATCGGCCTCGTCGTGAGCCTGGTCCTGCTCGCGGTCCGCGCGCTCTGGATCTTCCCGAGCGAGCTCCTGGCGTGCGCCGTGCGGCGCGAGCCGCGCCCGCCCCGCTTCCTCGCGCACGCGCTGGTGCTCTCGTGGGCCGGGATGCGCGGCGCCGTCTCCCTCGCCCTCGCGCTCGCCCTCCCGCTCAGCTTGCCCGGCGGCGCGCCCTTTCCCGCGCGCGAAGCGCTCGTGATCGTGACCGTGACCGTCATCGTGTTCACGCTGCTGGGCCAGGGGCTCAGCCTGCCGTGGCTGATCCGGAGGCTGCGGCTGGGCACCGATCCGGAGCTGCGCGAGGAAGAAGCCCGCGCGCGCCAGCAGCTCGTCGAGGCCGCCCGGCGGCGGATCGACACCCTCTATCCGGTGTGGCCGAACCACCGCCCCCTGCTCGATCGGCTGCGCGAGACCTTCGAGCACCAGTCGGAGCACGTGGAGCGGCAGCGGGACGCGGCGGGCGCGGGCGAAGAGGATCGGGAGATCATCGAGCACCGCGAGATCCAGCGCACCGTGATCGACTCGGAGCGCGAGGCGCTCCTGCGGCTGCGCGCGGAGGGCGCGATCGACGACGACGTGCTGCGGGCGCTCGAGCGGGAGCTGGACCTCGACGAGCGCCGGATCGACTCCTGACCCTCAGCCGGTCAGGCCCAGCCGGCGGGCCGCGGCCAGGATTGCCTCGGCGCGCGTGACGAACGGAATGTCGATCATGCGGCCGTCGACCAGATAGGCTCCGACCCCGCTGCGCTCGGCGCCCCGCGCCGCCTCGACGACCCGCCGCGCGGCCGCGATCTCGAGATCGGTCGGCCGGAACACTGCGTTCGCGAGCGGGACCTGGGTGGGATGGATGCAGGACTTGCCGATGAAGCCGAGCCGCCGCGCGACTTCCGCCTCGCGCGTGAAGCCCTCGGGATCCGCCACCGTCCCGTAGACCGTGTCGCAGGCCCAGATGCCCGCCTCCGCCGCGGCCACCCGCACCGCGAGCTGCATGGCGTGAACCGCGCGCGCGTCCGCCCGGTCGATGCCGAAGGGCTCGAAGAGATCGCCCAGGCCGAGCTGGAGTCCGACGACGCGCGGATGCGCCGTCGCGATCTCGAGCGCCAGCCGAAGCCCTCGCGGCGATTCGACGTTGGCGAGGATGCCCACCGGGCGGTCGATCCCCCGCTCCGCCTCCACGCGGGCGAGCGCCGCGGCCGCGGCCCGCACGTCCTCCGCGGACTCGGGCTTGGGCAGGTTGATCATGTCCACCCCCGGCCGCACCACCGCCGCGAGGTCCGCCTCGAAGTGCGGGGTCGTCAGCCCGTTCACGCGGACTATGAAGATCTTGCCGGGGAAGATCTTGCCGGGCGGCCGCTCGGCGGCCTGGCGAAGGAATCCTTCCAGGATCCCGCGCGCGTCGGCCTTCCGGCTCTCCTGGACCGCGTCCTCCAGATCGAACGAGAGCGCGTCGGCGTCGCCGGCCAGCGCCTTCGCGAAGAGCTCGGGCCGCGAGGCCGGCACGAAGAGCTTGCTCCGCATCAGGAGGTCGGCCACGATCAGACCACCGTGCGCGCGCCGCGCAGTCGCTCGATCTCCGCGTCGGAGTAGCCGAGGCTCGCGAGGATCTTCCGGGAGTCCTGTCCGAGCTGCGGCGCCGCGAAGGGCGCGGGCGGCGGGCCCTCGCCGAAGCGGACCGGGTGCGCCATCCCGCGGTAGTGCCCCACGCCCGGATGCTCGAAGCTCGCCAGGATGCCTTCGGCGGCCACCTGCGGATGATCGAACATGTCCTCCACCGGACGCGCCGCCGCGCAGGGCACCCGCTCGCCGAAGTGCGCCTCCCACTCGACCGCGGTGCGCGCCTGCAGCGCCGCGCGCAGCTGCGGGACGAGCACCGCTTCGTGCTCGGCCCGCTTCCGCACCGTGTCGAAGCGGGGATCGCCCGCGAGCTCGGCCAGCCCGGTCAGCTCGCACAGGGCCTTCCAGAAGTGGGGCGTGTTGGCCGAGATGTAGAGGCTGCCGTGCTTCGTGGGGTGGATGCCGGTGATGCCTCCCGAGCGCATGTCGCGCCAGACGTCGCGCGGCTCGCCGTCCACCCAAACGAGCCGGGTTGCCTGCATCGTGAGCGCGCCGCGCAGGAGCGATACGCTCAGGTGCTGCCCGCGCCCGGTGCGCGAGCGCTCGAAGAGCGCGGAGGAGACCGCGAAGGCCAGCAGCGAGGCCGTGTAGAAGTCCACCGCGGAGCCGTAGACGATCTGGGGATCGCCCGGCTTGCCCTGCTCCTCGCAGATGCCGGTCATGGTCTGGAGCACCTGGTCGTAGCCGGCGCGGTCCTTGAGCGGCCCCCGATCACCGTAGCCGGTCAGCGCGCAGTAGATCAGGCGCTCGTTCAGCGCCCGCATCCGGTCGTAGTCGATGCCCAGGCGCGCGGGCACCGACGGCCGGAAGTTGTGGACCAGCACGTCGGCGCGCTCGACCAGCCGGCGCAGCACGCCCAGGCCGTCGGGATGCTTGAGGTCGAGGCCGAGGCCGCGCTTGTTGCGATTGACCCCGAGGAAGGCCCGGCTCTCCCCCGGGATGGTGGACGGGTAGTTGCGGAGGTTGTCGCCCTCGGGCGGCTCGATCTTGATGACGAGGGCGCCCTGGTCGCCGAGCAGGGTGCAGCCGTAGGGACCGGCCACGTAGCCGCTCAGATCGAGCACGATGACGCCGCTCAGGGGCCCGTGGCCCTCTCGGGCTTCGAGCGTGGACAGCACGGCGGGAGTCTATCACGGGGCCGTCGCGAAGCGACGCGCGGCCCGCTCAGCGGCTGGCGAAGACGGTGGTGTGCCCCTTCTGATCGAACGCGAGCACCTGGTAGCGATCGGCGGCCTGGCCCGGCGCCTCCATCCCGGGAGAGCCCACGGGCATGCCCGGTACCGCGAGGCCGACCACGGAAGGCCGCTCGCGCAGCAGACGGTCGATCAGGTCGGCGGGGACGTGCCCCTCGATGACGTAACCCTCGACCGCCGCGGTGTGGCAGCTCTGCAGCGCGCGCGGCACGCCGAGCTTCCGCTTGATGGGCGCGAGATCCTCGAGGTCAACCGCCGTCACCGGATAACCGCCCGCGCGCAGGTGCCCGACCCACGCCGCACAGCAGCCTCAGGTCGGCGACTTGTGGACCGTGATCGTGGGCTTCGCCGCCGCGCCCGCGAGGCGTCCGCCCGCGCCGGCGACCAGGAGGGCCGCGGTTCCGACCAGGAGGCTCCGTCTCGCGATTGGCGCGCTCATGCCTTGAGGAACGCGAGCAGATCGGCGTTGATCTGCACCTTGTGCGTCGAGCACATGCCGTGCGGCAGGCCCGGGTAGACCTTGAGCGTGGCGCTCTTGACCAGCTTCGCCGACCGCATCGCGGAGGCGCCGATCGGCACGATCTGGTCGTCGTCGCCGTGCAGGATCAGCGTCGGCACGTCGATCGTCTTGAGGTCCTCGGTGAAGTCCGTCTCCGAGAAGGCCTTGATGCAGTCGAAGACGCCCTTGAAGCCGGCCAGCATGCCCTGGAGCCAGAACGAGTCGCGCAGGCCCTGCGAGACCTTGGCGCCCGACCGGTTGGCGCCATAGAACGGCCCGGAGAGATCCTTGAAGAACTGCGAGCGGTCCGTGAGGACGCCGGTCCGGATCTGATCGAACGCTTCCATCGGCAGACCATCCGGGTTGGCGGCGGTCTTCAGCATGATCGGCGGCACCGCGCCGATCAGCACCGCCTTGGCCACCCGCTTCGTGCCGTGGCGGCCCAGGTAGCGGGCGACCTCGCCGCCGCCGGTCGAGTGCCCGACGTGGACCGCGCCGTTGAGATCGAGTGCCTCCACCAGCGCCGCGAGGTCGTCGGCGTAGGTGTCCATCTCGTTGCCGCTCCAGGGCTGGCTCGACCGCCCGTGACCCCGGCGGTCGTGGGCGATGCAGCGGTAGCCGCGCGCGCCGAGGAACAGCATCTGATCGTCCCACGCGTCCGCGCTCAGGGGCCAGCCATGGCTGAACACGATCGGCGGACCGCTTCCCCAGTCCTTGTAGTAGATCTGGGTGCCGTCCTTCGTGGTGATCGTTCCCATGCGCTGGAGGATCAGTCCAAATCGACGCTTCGTCAAGCCGAGCGACGCTCACCGTCACGCCGGCCGTCGCCCGGGGCTCCAAGTAGGCCAAATATCTCGCCGCGCGCATGGCCCCTAACGTGCACTTCTTACCTCCTTCATCGGGAGGCGCACACCACCATGAGACGATCGATTCGAATCGCAGTGGCCACGGGGCTCGGCGTGGGCATCCTCCTCGTCGCCGGAGACGCGGGAGCCCAGTACCGGTACGTGGAAGCCAGCAGCGTCGGCAAGGCCGCCCAGCCCCACGGCGCGCTCGACGTGAAGAGCCTGGCCGGGGACTGGCGCGCGATCGCCGGCACGTCGGCGGCGGCGATCCGGATCAAGCCGGACGGCTCGTACGAGGGCGTCTCGGGAAACGGGAGCCGCACGGCGGGGAAGATCACGGTGGCCGGCGGCAAGGCGTCGTTTCAGTCCGCCAACTCGGCGGGCAGCGTCACGTGGTCCCAGGAGGCAGGTAAGGACGTGCTCCTCTTCATGCGCGCCGACGGGCGCGGCTCCGCCAAGCTGGAGCGCGTGAAGTAGCCGCCCGCCCTCGGCGGACGACGGCCCCGTTTCGACCCTGAACTTCTTACCGCCTACCGACCGTCCGCCGATCGCCCGCCGACCGCTCGAAGTCGATCATGACGCCCATGGCGGTCAACGGGTCGCTGGCCACCCCGTAGAGGTGGTCCCGGGACCGAACCAGCGTCAGTGAGGGCCCCTGCGCGCTCTGGAACGTGACCCGGTCTCCGTCGCCGACCACGACGCCCGACCAGCTCGACCGCCGCGCGAGGTTGTTCGAGCCTCGCGCGGGTGTGACGATGGCGGAGAACGTGCCGTCGGGCTTGATCTCGAGGGCGGCCTGGGCCTCGACCGCATACAGCGAGCCGCCCGGCTGCCCGATGTCGCCGTGCCACGTCCCGATGAGATCGTGCATCCCGGGGGGCGGGCCGCCCGTGCTTCGCCACGCGCAACCGCTCACCAGCAGGCTCGCGGCGAGCACGACCGTCGCCACCCGCCTTCGCATGAATCGCTCGGTTCCCTGTGTCATGGGCGTGACACCTCCCGCCCATCACTTATGCAGAACCGCTGCCAACCCCCGCTACTGGTTAGGAATGCCGGTCGACTGCCACGAGATGAACTCGAGCCCCGACGCTCGCTTCGCCCAGATGGCGGTGAAGCGCAGCGGCACGGTGCGATCCTGACCCCCCGCCGTCACCTCGTACACCGCAGTGCCGGTGATGATCGCGACGCAGCCGTAGGTGCGCGCCTTGACGTCGCCGTTGGGCGTCATCTTGCGATACTTCGTCCGGCCCGACCGCATCCCGTCGATGTACTTCGCCTTGTCGTCGGTGACCGCGGAAGAGTGGTTGTAGGTGAGATCGTTGCCGAACAGCTTCTCCATCGCCGCGAAGTCGTTCGCGGTCTGCGCGGTGTACCGCGCCATCTCGGCCTTCATCGCCTCGTCGGCGGTGATGGTGCCGGTGCAGTCCTGGGCCGAAGCGGCGCCGGCGGACACCAGGATCAGCGTCGCGATCAGGGCGAACCGTCGAGCGAGTCGGGCGATCATCGCGTTCCTCCCTTGTGCAGCTGGCCGTCCTTCATGATCATGAGCAGCGCGTCCTGACGCTGGAGCCGCTTGATGTCGGTCAACGGGTCGCCGTCCACCAGCAGCAGATCCGCGAGATAGCCCGCCTTCACCTGCCCCAGCTCGTCGGGCCGCCCCATGATCTCGCCGCCCATCCGGGTGGCCGCGACCAGCGTCTCCATCGGCGAGAAGCCGAGCACGTCCACGAAGAGGAGCAGGTCTCGCGCGTAGGTGCCGTGCGGGTTCCAGGCGAAGCCGTAGTCGCCGCCCGGCAGCACGCGGATCCCGCGCTTGCGCATCTCGCCCATGGTGACCACCGAGACCTCGAGCTCTTCCAGGAGCCCGCGCTCGCGCGCCATCTCGGGCGTGAAGCCCCACTCGCTCGCCGCGTAGCACGCCTGGTAGGTGAGGCCCAACGCGGGCGCGACGAAGCACCAGTCGCGATTGGCCTCGAGGAGATCGAGGGCCTCCTCGTCCGCGAAGTTGGCGTGGTAGATGATGCCCACTCCGTGCCGCACGCACATCTTCACCGACTCGGCGCTGCGGGCGTGGGCGCACACCCGCACCGCGCCGGCGCGCGCGACCTCCGCGGCCGCCTCCACCTCCGCGTCGCTCATCACCGCGCGCTGGGAGCGCGAGTTGCGCGGCCCGGTGTCGCCCGAGATGTTCAGCTTCAGCAGGTCGGTGCCTTCGCGCAGCAGCAGGCGGCACACCCGGCGGATCTCGTCGGGCCCGTCGGCGACCCAGGCGAAGGTCGGCGTCTCGACGTGCGGCAGGTGCAGCGCGTTCTCGTCGCCCAGCCCGCCGGTCACGGTGATCTCCGGGCCATTGGCGAGGTAGCGCGGCCCGGGGATGCGGCCGGCCTCGATCTCGTTGCGGACCACGATGTCGAGGCGCGGCTTGGCCGAGGCCGCCGACAGCACGCTCGTGTACCCGCAGTCGAGCAAGGTCTTGGCGTTGCGGATGGTGACCAGCAGGTGCTCCTCGGGCGGCAGGCGCGTGAAGTCGGAATTGCGGGCCGCGTCGGGATAGCTCACGTGGCCGTGCGGCTCGATGAGCCCGGGCATCAGCGTGGCGCCGGTGGCGTCGATGACCCGCGCCGATCCGCGCGGCAATCCCCCGCCCCGTTGCACCGCGACGATGCGCTGGCCCTCCACCCGCACGTCGCCGGGAAAGGGCGCCGCTCCGCTGCCGTCGAGGATCGTCGCGTTGACGATGAGTGTCCCGTCCATGGGTGCCCTCCGCGCGGCGCTACGATAGCACGGCCCCGGTTGAAGCGCGCGGGCGCCTGGGGTATCGTGGCGTCTCACGTGACCTCCTAAAGGAGCGGCGATGGCGAACTCGGCGGGCTATCACGAATCGGAAAGCAAGCTGCGGCCGGAGACCCTGGACAACCACCGGGCGCTCACCTCCATGCAGGAGGAGCTCGAGGCGGCCGACTGGTACGATCAGCGCGTCGACGCGGCGACCGACCAGGACCTGAAGGACATCCTGGCCCACAACCGCGACGAGGAGAAGGAGCACTTCGCCATGCTGCTCGAGTGGTACCGGCGGCGTGACGCCAAGATGGACGCGCACCTGAAGGAGTACCTGTTCACGAGCGGCTCGCTGATCGCGCTGGAGCAGGCCGGAGCCGGCGGCGAGGAGGGCGACGACGGGGCCGGCGGCGGCTCGCTCGGCATCGGCAGCCTCAAGGGGGGTCAGAGCCTGTGAACAACCTGAAGCGGGAGCTCGCCCCCATCTCGACCGCGGCGTGGAAGGAGATCGACGACGAGGCCAGCCGGGTCCTCAAGCTGAAGCTCGCGGGCCGCAAGCTGGTGGACTTCGACGGGCCGCTCGGTCCGACCGCGGCGGCGGTGAACACCGGACGCCGCGAGCCGTTGAGCAGCGCGCCGGCCCCCGACGTCGAGGCCTCCCGGCGGCAGGCGCTGTCCCTGATCGAGCTGCGCTCGTACTTCGAGCTGTCGCGCGAGGAGATGGATGCGGTCGAGCGCGGCGCGGAGGACCCGGAGCTGCAGCCCCTGATCGACGCCGCCACCCGCATCGCCCTCGCCGAGGACACCGCCATCTTCCACGGCTACGCGGCGGGCGGGATCAAGGGCATCGAGCAGGCGTCGTCCCATCCGATCCTGCCGATCCCCGACGACTACCAGGAGTACCCGCACAGCATCGCGGAGGCGACCCGGCTCCTGCGCCTGGCCGGCGTGGACGGGCCCTACGCCATCGCGATGGGGCCGCGCTACTACACCGGCCTCACCCAGGCGGTGGGCGACGGCGGCTACCCGGTGCTGAACGTGGTCCGCAAGCTGGTGGACGGCCCGCTCGTCTGGGCGCCCGCGGTCAAGGGCGCGGTGGTGCTGAGCCTCCGCGGGGGCGACTTCGAGCTCACGATCGGCCGCGACCTGTCGATCGCCTACCAGAGTCACACCGACCGCGCGGTGCGGCTCTACCTGGTCGAGACGATGGCCTTCCGCGTCCTCACCCCCGAGGCCGCGGTCGCCCTGGTCCACAAGGACGGCAAGGCCGCCCGGAAGGGCTGATCGGGCCCTCAGCGCACCGGCACGATGGTCTGCGTGCGCGAGCGCACGTGGGGCGCGAACTGGTACCAGCCCCGCATGGCCTGGAACTCCGGGGTGGCCGTGGCCTCCGGACCGTCGAGCTCGTAGATCGTCGTGTAGATGCGTCGGGCCGCCCGCTCCGTGCGCCCGTTCGCGGTCTCCGAGACGTCGCCCGAGGACACGTAGCGCCGGCCGCTCCGCACGCCGGGACACCGGAGGGCGTCCGGCAGGTGCACGGTGTCGTACCACCGGTTCCACTCCTCCTCGACCGCGGTGTCCACCTCGGCGGTGACGATCAGCAGGCAGTCGAGCGTCATGTCGTTCTCCTGTTCGTGGCCTACCTCGGCTGACCCGGCCGCGCGGCGAGGCTCGCCACGATCGTCGTGAACTCCCCCGGATCCACCGGCTTCGGCACGTGCATCGTGTAGCCGGCGGTGAGCGAGCGCATCCGGTCCTGGGTGCGCCCGTACGCGGTGAGGGCCACCGCGGGCGTCTCGCCTCCGTGCTCGCGGTCGAGGGCGCGCACCCGGCGGATCAGCGAGTGCCCGTCCTCGCCCGGCATCTCGATGTCCGACACGAGCACGTCGGGACGCCACTCCCGCAGCTTCGCGAGCGCGTCGGGCGCGGAGAGACACGCCCTCACCTCGGCGCCGGCCCCGATGAGGATCGAGGACTCCAGCTCCAGCGAGTCCAGGTCGTCGTCCACGACCAGCACGCGCAGCCCGTCGAGCCGGAGTCCAGGGGCCAGCGCCTCGGTCTCCACCGCGGTGGGATGCAGGCGCGCGGCGGTGCCGGCGGCTATCTCCGCGAGGGACACCGGCAGCCTGACGATGAAGGTCGCACCCTGACCTTCTCCGGAGCTCTGGGCCGACACACTGCCCCCGTGCAGCTCCACCAGATGCTTGACGAGCGCCAGCCCGATCCCGAGCCCTCCGTGCCCCCGGGTGCTCGAGCTGTCCGCCTGGATGAAACGGTCGAAGATGACGGGCAGCAGGTCGGGAGCGATGCCCTGGCCGGTGTCGCTGACCACGATCTCGACGTGCGAGTTGACCCGCTGCAGGTGGACCTGGACCCGCCCACCCTTCGGCGTGAACTTCACCGCGTTCATCACCAGGTTCCACACGACCTGCTGGAGGCGGGCCGGGTCTCCGCTGGTCGCCCCCGCCCGGGGGTCGAGCATGGTCTGGACACGAATCGCCTTGGCCGCCGCCGCGGGCTGGACTGCGTCCACCGCCGCCTCAATGACCGCGGGCAGATCGACCGGCCGGACGTCCAGACGCATCTTGCCCGAGGCGACCCGCGAGACGTCGAGCAGGTCGTCGATGAGCTGCACCTGCGCGTCGGCGTTTCGGACGATCGTGGCGAGCGCCCGCTCGGCCGCCTCGCCGTGGACCTGACCGCCCTGCAACACACGGGCCCAGCCGTAGACCGCGTTGAGGGGCGTCCGCAGCTCGTGCGAGAGCACGGCCAGGAACTCGTCCTTCGCCCGATTGGCCGCCTCGGCCGTCGCCCGCGCCTGCTGCTCCCGACGCAGCAGTTCCTCGCGCTGCGCCTCGCCGATCGCGCGCTCGTCCGCCGCGACCGCCAGAGCGTCCGCCACGTCGCGGATCTCCTGGATCGAGGTCTCCAGCACGGTCAGGGCCTCGCGGCGACCGAGCGCCTGCGCCGAGGCGCGGAGGTCTGCGATCGGCCGGTTGATGCTGCGCGCGACGCCGATCGCGCCGACCACTCCGAGGGCGATCGAGAGCAGGATGCCGCTCCCGTAGATCGCCAGCGATCGGTACGCCGCGCCTTCGACGAAGGCGGCGGCGATGCCGGGGGCGACCGTCCAGCCGCTCTCCGTGAGCCGGCTGAACGAGGCATAGTTCCGGCCCCCTTCGAGGTCGCGGGTCTGCCCGACCCCTTCGTCGGCTCCCGTCGCCATCATCGCCTGCAGGGTCGGCGAAGGCCGCCCGCCCAGGCTCTGCTCGTGCGCGCGGGACCGGGCCACCCGCAGGCCCTGTCCATCGAAGATCGAGATGATCCAGTCGGTGGGCACGCGCTGGCGCGTGACGACCTGCAGGATGAGCTCGGGCTTCACGAGGGCGGTGAGCACGTACCGCAGCTCGCCGCTCTGCATGACCGGCGCGCGCACCGGAAACAACAATGCGCCCGCCGGGCTCTGGGCGAGGTTGCCCACCGCGGGGGCGCGCGTGCGCAGGACCCGATCGAAGCTCTCCTTCTCGATGATCGGGAGGTCGATCCGCTGGCGAAATCGGGTGTCGATCAGTCGCTTGCCGGACGGGTCGGCGAGAAACACCGCGGCCCAGTGCGGCTGGATCTCGAGGATGCGCCGGGCCCGCTCCCGGAACGCGGGCAGGTCGTCGCGCTCGAGCGCGACGGAGGTGGCGAGGGACTGGAGCGCCGCGATCGAGCTGCGCAGCTCCCCGTCGACCGCCGTCGCCAGAGCCCTCGCGAGCTCGAGGCCGATTCGCTCGGCCTGGGTCCGCTGCTGCTGGGCGAGCGCGTAGAGGCCGATGCCCGACATGATGACCAGCGGCACGATGCCCGCCGCGACGAGCAGGAATAGCCGTCTACGGAGCGGGACTCCGGGCGCTCGCGGCGGGCGGCTCAATGGTCCCCCGCGGCCTCCACCAAAAGCTCGGCCAGCCGCCGGCTGAACGCGGCGGGATCGGGCAGCGTGCCCCCCTCGGCCAGGATCGCCTGGCCGAGCAGCAGCTCCGCGTAGCGACGGAAGCGCTCGTCGGCGGCGTGCGCCGCGTGAAAGGCCAGGAGCCGCGTCAGCAGCGGGTGCGACGGATTCACCTCGAGCACCCGCTTCGCCTTCGGCACTTCGCGGCCGCTCCGGCGCAGCAGCTCCTCGATGTGCGCGCTGAGGTCGCCGGGCTCGCCGACCAGGCACGCCGGAGACGAGGTGAGCCGCTCCGAGAGGCGCACGTCCTTCACGTCGTCCTGCAGCGCCGTCCGCAGCGCGAGGAGCAGCTCCTTGAAGCGCTCCCCGATCTCTTCCGGGACAGCGCCCTCCTGCTTCCCGTCCTCCCCCGCGCCGAGGTCGACCCCGCCCTGGCTCACCGACGTGAGAGGCTTGCCCTCGAACTCCCGCCGCATGCGCAGCCACAGCTCGTCGATCGGGTCCAGGAAGAACAGCACCTCGTAGCCGCGCGCCCGGACCGCCTCCAGGTGGGGCGACCGCTCGGCCGCCTCCCGGGACGCGGCGGTCAGGTAGTAGATGGCGGGCTGCCCGGTCTTCATCCGCGATACGTACTCGCCGAGCGAGGTGAGGGCCGGCCCCTCGGTGGACGCAGACAGCACCAGCTCGAGGAGGCGCTCCGGCTCCTCCTCGAGCCCGAGAAGCCCCTCCTTGAGGACCGCGCCGAACTCGCCCCAGAAGGTCCGGTACCGCTCCGCCCGCTCCTCCTTCATCTCCTTGAGCGCGGCCAGGAGTCGTCGCACCAGGTACTTGCGGATGGCCTGGATCTGACGGTTCTTCTGGAGGATCTCGCGCGAGACGTTCAGCGGCAGGTCGTCCGCGGACACGACACCACGCACGAAGCGCAGGTGCGGCGGCAGCAGCTCGCGCCAGTCGTCCATGATGAAGACGCGCTTGACGTAGAGGGAGAGGCCGCGGTGGCCGCCCTCGCGGTCGTGCATGTCGAAGGGCGCCTTCGACGGGATGTAGAGCAGGGCGCGCGCCTCGAAGCTCCCTTCCATGTGCACGCTCAGGTGCTCGAGCGGGTCGTTCCAGTCGTGGCTGACGTGCTTGTAGAACTCGCGGTGCTCGTCCTCGGTGACCGTGTCCCGCTCGCGGGCCCAGATCGCCTTCATCGAGTTCAGCGTCTCGTCCTGCAGGCGAATGGGATACGTCACAAAGTCGGAGTAGCGCTTGACGATGTCCTTGAGCACCCACGCCTGCGTGTAGTCGTTGAGCCCGTCGTCCTCGTCCTGCGGCTTGAGGTGGAGGGTGACGGTGGTCCCGGCCGCCGGGCGCTCGGCCGCGTCGAGCGTGTAACTGCCGTCGCCGGTCGACTCCCAGCGGGTGGTCTCCTCCGTGCCCGCGCGCCGGGTGAGAACCGTGATGCGGTCGGCGACCATGAAGCTCGCGTAGAAGCCGACCCCGAACTGCCCGATCAGCTCCGGGGCGGCCGCCGCCTTGGCCTCGCGGATGGCCCGCAGGAACTCCCGCGTGCCCGAGCGCGCGATCGTGCCGAGGTTCTCGACCACCTCCGCCCGGCTCATGCCGATGCCGTTGTCGTGCACCGCCAGGGTGCGGGCCGCGGAGTCGACCTCCAGGGTGATCGCGAGCTCGCCCGAGGCCAGCCCCGGGCGGCTCAGGGCCTCGAAGCGGATCTTGTCGAGCGCGTCGGAGGCGTTGGAGATCAGCTCGCGCAGGAAGATGTCCTTGTGCGAGTACAGCGAATGGATCATGAGGTCCAGCAGCTCGCGGACCTCGGCCTGGAACTCGTGGCGCTCCGCCGGCTCGGCCATCGCGGTTCCTCCCCCGCCTCTAGTAGATCGTGGCGTCGCCGTGTCGAAAGGTCGGCATGGGGGGTATATATAACATGACGGCGTGATGACCTCCGACGAGCTCTCCACCTGGCGGGCGGCCGAGCGCCAGCGGCTGATCGCCGCGCGCGAGCGCCTCGACCCCGCCACGCTCGAGGACTTCCGCCGGCGCATCGACGCCCATCTGGAGCGCGCGTTCCCCGGCCTGGCGGGCGCGACGGTGGCGTTCTGCTGGCCGATGCGCGGAGAGTACGACGCGCGCCCCCTGGCCGACGCACTGCGCGCGCGCGGCGCGGTGACGGCGCTGCCGGTGGTCGTGGCGCCGCGCCGGCCGCTCGTCTTCCGCGAGTGGCATCCCGGCGTGGCGCTCGCCACGGGCGCGCTCGGCATCCCCTATCCGGCGAGCTCCGAGCCGGTCGTGCCCACCGTCGTGCTGGTGCCGCTCAACGGCTGGGACGACGCCGGTCATCGTCTGGGCTACGGGGGTGGGTTCTTCGACCGGTCCCTGGCGGGCCGGCCGGGGCGGCCCATCGCCATCGGCGTCGGCTACGAGCTGGGCCGGCTGCCGACCATCCGGCCCCAGGCCTGGGACGTGCCGATGGACTGGATCGTGACCGAGCGCGGCGTGTACCGGCGCGACCCGGCCGGGCTCGCCTTCCTCGGAGCGGCGACCCCGGGCAAGCCGGGCGCGCTGGCCTCGCCGGTGTGCTACGCCGACGAGGTCGATCCCTTCGCCTAGCGGGTCAGGTGCGCCCCGCGAGGCTGGCCACGATGGTGGCCAGTTCGGCGGGATCCACCGGCTTCGGGACGTGCATGCTGTAGCCGGCCGCGAGCGTGCGCAGCCGCTCCTCGACGCGACCGTAGGCGGTGAGGGCCACCGCCGGGGTCCGGGCGATCGGGCCGTCGAGCCCGCGCACCCGCCGGATGAACGCATAACCGTCCTCGGCGGGCATCTCGATGTCGGAGACGAGGACATCCGGCCGCCACGTCCGGAGGATCTCGAAGCCCTCGGCGGCCGACCTGGCGGTCTGGACCTGGGCGCCGCTGTTGGTCAGGATCGTCGCGGCCAGGTCGAGCCCGTCCCGGTCGTCGTCCACGACGAGGATTCGCAGGCCCTGCAGCGATGGGCCTCGCGGCCCGTCGGTCACGACGGCCGTCGGGTGCACGCGCGCGCCCGCGGGCGGCATCTCCCCCGCGGTGGCGTCGCGCGCGATGGCCACGGGAAGGTTCACGGTGAAGACGGAGCCCTGGCCCTCCCCGGCGCTGAACGCTTCGACGGTGCCCCCGTGCAGCTCGACGAGATGCCGGACGAGCGCCAGGCCCAGGCCGAGCCCGGCGTGACGCCGCGTCGACGTGCTGTCGCCCTGCTGGAAGCGCTCGAACACGTGCGGCAGCACGTCCGGACCGATGCCCTGCCCGGTGTCGCTGACGATGATCTGCACGCGTGAGTTCGCCCGCTGCAGCTCGACCTGGACCCGCCCGCCCCGCTCGGTGAACTTCACCGCATTGATGAGCAGGTTCCAGACGACCTGCTGGAGCCGGTCGGGGTCCCCGGAGATCGCGAATGCCTTGGGATCGAGCACCGCCTGCAGCCGGAGGTCCTTGGCCTCGGCGGCGGGGCGGACCGCATCGAGCGCGGCGTCCACGACGGCCCGCAGATCGACCGGGCGCACGTCGAGCCGCATCCGGCCGGAGACGATGCGGGACACGTCCAGCATGTCGTCGATGAGCTGAACCTGGGCGTCCGCGTTCCGCATGATGACGTCCAGCGCCCGCTTCGCGGCCTCCCCCTCGACCTCTCTCGCCCGCAGCATGCGCGCCCAGCCGTAGACCGCGTTCAGCGGGGTGCGGAGCTCGTGCGAGAGCACCGCGAGGAACTCGTCCTTCGCCCGGCTCGCCTCCTCGGCCGCGGCGCGGGCCCGCTGCTCCTTCTCGAGCAGGCGCGCGTTGTCGATCGCGATCGCGAGCTGCGCCGCCACCCCGGCCATGATCGGCTCGAGCCGCTCCGGGAACACGCCGGCCTGCTCGTGGCCCAGGAAGAGGCCGCCGATCACGTCACCGGTGCGGGAGACGACGGGCACCGCGAGATAGCTCGTCACCGGCAGATGCCCCCGCGGCATGCCGAAGTGCGGCGCATTGCGGCCGTAGCGCGGGTCCTGCTTCACGTCGGCGAGCCGGATGATGCGCTCACCCCGGAAGGTCGGTCCGAACAGGTCGGTGTTGCGCGGCAGGGGAAACTTCTCGAATGCTTCCCGCGGCACGCCCGAGATGGTGTACAGCGTGTACGATTCGCCCGGCGCGCCGACGACATTGTAGAAGAACGCGCCGAACCGAGCGCCGGTCAGCCGGGTGGCCTCATCCGTGAACGACTGGACGAGCGCGGCGAGATCGGTCTGGGCGGTCAGCCGCTGCCCGATGCGGTTGATCGTCTCGAGGATCTCGGTCTTCTCCTCCGCCTCCCGGCGCGCCACCTGCTCCCGATCGAGCAGGACCCGGCGCTCGGCCTCCGCCTGCTCGCGCAGCTGGCGCAGCCGGAGGGTCGCCTCGATCCGGGCGAGGAGCTCTCGCGCCGAGAACGGCTTGATCACGTAGTCGTCGGCACCCGCCTCCAGCCCTTCGACGCGCGACTCCTCGCCCGCCCGGGCCGACAGCAGGATGACCGGCGTGTCGCGCGTCGCGGGGTCGTCGCGCACCGCGCGCAGCAGGCCAAACCCGTCGAGGCCGGGCATCATGACGTCGGCCAGCAGGAGCCCGGCCGGACGGGCCCGGAGCGCGGCCAGCGCCGCGTGGCCGTCGCCGACACCCTCGACGTCCCAGTGCGAGCGGAGGAGCCGGGTCACGTACTCCCGCATGTCCGCGTTGTCGTCGGCGACCAGGATGCGGACGCGCCCCGCCGTCGCCGCGCTGCCGTCGGGCTCGGGAATCGACCCGGCCGTCTCCTCCACCGAGGGGTCGGCATCGGGAAGCCAGCCGAGCGCCTCCTCCACGAAGAACTCGCCGAGGCTGGTCCGGTCCGCGCCGGTGGAGCCGGCCACGATCCGGGCCGGCGGCAGGTGCGCCTTCCCCCGGGGCAGCGTCACCGTGAACGCGCTGCCCCGGCCGGGCACGCTCTCGACCCGTACCGTCCCTCCATGCAGGCGCACCAGCTCCTGCACCATCGCGAGGCCGATGCCCGAGCCCTCGTGCGTACGGGCGCGTGCGTTCTCGACCCGGTGGAAGCGGTCGAAGACGCGATCGATCTCGGCCGGCGAGATGCCGATGCCGCTGTCGCGCACGATCAGCTCGACCGACGCCGCCCGATCGACGAGCTCGACCGCGATCGCCCCCTCGAACGTGAACTTGAACGCGTTGGACAGCAGGTTCAGGACGATCTTCTCCCACATCCCGCGATCGACGTACACCGGCGCGGCCCCGGCGGGGGAGCGCACGTCGAAGGTGAGCCCCGCCTGCTCGATCGCCGAGCGGAAGACGGCTGCCAGCTCCGCGGTGACCGCGCCGAGGTCGGTCGGCTCGTAGCGGGCGTCGTGCCGCCCGGCCTGGATCCGGGAAAAATCGAGTAGCGCGTTGACCAGCTTGAGCAGGCGCCGGCCGTTGCGGTGAATCACCACGAGCGACTCGCGATAGTCCGGGCGGCCGACCGCCGGCATCCCCTGCAACAGGTCCTCGAGCGGCCCGAGCATCAGCGTCAGGGGCGTCCGGAACTCGTGGCTGATGTTGCTGAAGAACGTCGTCTTCGCGCGGTCGAGCTCGGCGAGCGCCTCGGCCCGCTTCCGCTCCTCCTCGTAGGAGGACGCCTGCGTCACCGCGGTTCCGATCTGGGCGGCGACCAGGTCGAAGAAATCGCGATAGTCGCCCTCGAGCGCCGCGAAGCGGCTGGTCCTCGCGATCATGAATCCGGCACACTGGCCCGCTCGGAGGATCGGATGGATCAGCGTCCGGTCCGGGGCGGCGGCCTCGGGCGCGCCCGCGGGGTCCGCCTGCAGGACACGGGGTCGGCCGCTCCGGGCGATCTCGGCGAGGCCCCATCGGGGGTCATCCAGCGCGATCTCCGCCGGGCTGAGGGCGCCGCCGGCCGGAACACCGACCGAGCCCAGGGCGTTCGCGACGGAGCCGCCCCCGTCGAGCAGATAGAGGCTCACGAACGGCACGTCCTTGGGATTCGCCGCGAGCGCGGCCAACGCCAGGGTGCCCGCCTCCGCCGGCGACCGGCCTTCCCTGGCCCGTCCCAGATCGCGCAGGGTCCGGAGGCGCCGCTCGCTCAGGACCCGGCCGGTGGTCTCGCTGACGATGCAGAACACGCCGCCCACCTTGCCGGATTCGTCCCGCACCGGGTCATACGAGACGTCGAAGTACGTCTCCTCGGTGAAGCCGTGGCGATCGAGGTAGAAGGGGTAGTCCACGCCGCGAAACGCCTCGCCGGTGGCGACGACGCCCTCCAGCAAGGGCCCCAGGACCTCCCAGATCTCGACCCATACCTCGCGCGCCGGGTGGCCCAGGCTCCCGGGATGCTTCTGGCCGAGGACCGGGATGTAGGCGTCGTTGTAGAGCTTGATCAGCTCCGATCCCCAGAACAGGCAGATCTGCGCCTTCGAGGGCAGCAGGATGCTGACGGCGCTGCGGAGACTCTGCGGCCACGTGTCGGTGGGGCCCAGCGGAGTGGACGCCCACTCCAGGCGGCGGATGCGCCCGCCCATCTCGCCACCGCCCGCGAGCCACGCGGCTGCCGCACCGGGGTCGGAACCGCCAGGGTCGTCGTGCATGTTTCAGGCGACGCTGAGTATAGCGGCACCGTGGAGCGCCGTGCAATCGGACGGCGCTCCCTCATTCCCGATCCGGCCGCTAGGAGTCGATCCGGTGGCCGAGCGCGCGGGCCACCACGCGGGCGAACCTGGCCCGCAGATCGGGACGACGGTCCAGCGAGTGGGGGGGCAGCGGCGGGAGCGGCCGAGCCGCGAGGGCGGGGGCGACCTGCTCGGCGAGGCTCTCCAGCGCTCCATCCAGCGTGGGCGCGAACGCCCAGCAGGCCGGGAAGTCGGTCGACTCCACGGTGTAGCCGTCCACGTCGGCGGCGACACGGGCCCCGAGGCGCCGGCCCCCCACGGAGAACGTGGCGCGGCGGGGAGCATGAACCGGAGCGGGACGCATGCGGGCCTCCTCGCCTCGAGTATACGGGACGGCGCCCGGGTCCTTGACTCCGACCGTCGGACAGGCCATCCTCCGAGCCACCACCACGGGACCTGCTCAACGGAGAACAGGGAGACTCGCCATGAAGCCTGCCGATCACGTGTCGCGACGTAGCTTTCTCCATGCCGGGGTCGTCGGCGCGGGCCTGGCGGCGGCCTCACCCCGGATCGCGTGGGGCCAGGACAAGGGCGACGCCAAGCGAGGCGGCACCCTGGTGGTACGGAGCGGACCCATCCGCGGCATCGACCCGCACCTCGAGACGTGGGGCGCCGCGCTGCAGGTGATCCACCAGACGTACAACGCCCTCCTGAAGTTCAACCACGACGGCACGAAGATCCTGCCGGACCTGGCCGAGAGCTGGGAGCAGAAGGACGACGTCACGTACTCCTTCAAGCTGCGACAGGGCGTCAAGTTCCACAACGTGCCGCCGGTGAACGGGCGGGAGCTCACGTCGGAGGACGTCAAGTACAGCATCGAGCGTCAGATGACGGACCAGCCGGGGAAGTTCCAGCACGCCTACTTCTTCCTGGGCAAGCTGGCCAGCATCCAGACCCCGGACAAGTACACGATCGTCTTCAAGACCAAGGAGCCGTACGCGCCGTTCCTGAACTACATCGCCAATCCCTGGACGGTGATCGTGGCGCGCGAGGTGGTGGAGAAGCACGGCGATCTGCAGCGCCACGCGATCGGCACCGGGCCGTTCATCATGCAGGAGTACCGGCGCGAGCAGGAGGCGCTGTTCGTCAAGAACCCGCACTACTTCAAGAAGGGGCTGCCCTACCTGGACGAGGTCCGCATCCAGTACGTCATCGATCCCGCCGCGGCCACCGCCGCGTTCCGCGGGCAGCAGACCGACATCTCCCTGCTCGAGTTCGCCGACGTGCCCTCGATCAAGGCCTCGAACGCCCGGATCACGGTGGCCGAGATCACCACGATGTTCCCCATCGTGCTGCGGACGCGGCCCTACGACGAGCAGCGCCCGCTCAAGCCCCCCTTCACCGAGAAGAAGGTGCGCCAGGCCATCCAGGCCGCCATCCGGCAGGAGGAGTTCATCGAGATCGTGCGGAGCGGCTGGGGCGCGACCATGACCGGCCCCATCCCCACCTACCGGAAGCCGTGGGCCCTGCCCGCGTCCGCGCGGCCGGAGTTCGATCTCAAGAAGGCCAAGCGCCTGCTCACCGAGGCGGGCTACCCCAACGGCTTCGAGACCGAGCTCATCGTCGGCAGCCCCGGCGACAACGTGAAGAGCGCCCAGGTGGTGAAGGATCAGCTCGCCAAGGTGGGCATCCAGGTCAACCTGAAGCCCATGGAGATGGCCCAGTACTACAACAAGAGCTACTCGTACGACTACTCGATGAGCGTGCACACCGCGCTCACCGGAGAGGAGCCCGAGGAGGCCATCCGTCCGTACTACGGCGCCACCGCCACGTACTACCGGTGGGGCAACAAGGAGATCCACCGCCTCATCGACGAGCAGGCCAAGCTCCTCGATCTGAAGAAGCGCGTGGACATGGTCCACCAGATCCAGCGGATGCTGCTGGACGACGCCCCGAACGTGTTCCTCTACACCCCGGTCGTGCACTACGGCGTCCAGCCCTGGGTGAAGAACTACACGGTGCCGATCAACGCCTACGACCAGCGCTACGAGGAGATCTGGCTCGACGGCAAGAAGGCGTGAGGATCGGCTAGCGAGCGGCAGCACGCCGGGGATACGTCCCGCCCATGTCCCGTTACGTTCTCCGCCGGCTCATGCTGCTGGTGCCGACGCTCGCCCTCGTCACCCTGCTGGTCTTCTCCATCATCCGGCTCCTGCCCGGCGACATCGTGACCCTCATGATGAGCGAGCAGGGCTACGCGGCCGACAAGACCAAGCTCGAGCAGATGCTGGGCCTCGATCAACCGTTCCATCGCCAGTACGTCACCTATGTCGGGAAAGTCCTGCGGGGCGACCTGGGCGTGTCGTTCTGGACCAAGGAGCCGGTCCTGGACGAGATCCTGCGCCGCCTGCCGGTCAGCCTCGAGCTGGCCGTGCTCGCCATGCTCTTCGGCCTCCTGATCGCGGTGCCCACCGGCATCTTCTCGGCGGTCCGGCAGGATACCTGGCTCGACTACCTGTTCCGGACCGGCGCCATCGGCGGCCTGTCCGTCCCCAGCTTCTGGATGGCCACCGTGGTCATCGTGGGCGCGTCGATCTGGTGGCAGTGGGTGCCGCCGATGCGCTACACGCCGTTCGCCCGCGACCCGGTGAAGAACCTCTCCCAGCTCCTGCTCCCCGCCATCATCCTGGGCCTCGCCCTGTCGGCCAGCGTCATGCGCATGACGCGCTCCATGGTGCTCGAGGTGCTGCGCGAGGACTACGTCCGCACCGCGTGGGCCAAGGGTCTGCCGGAGTCCCTCGTCATCTTCCGGCACGTGCTCAAGAACGCGATGATCCCGGTGGTCACCGTGATGGGCCTCCAGCTCTCGGCCCTCCTGGGCGGGACCGTCATCATGGAGAGCATCTTCGTCATCCCCGGCATGGGGAAGTTCCTGCTCGACGCCATCACCTGGCGTGACTACCCCGTCATCCAGGGCATCAACCTGTTCCTGGCCACCGCGGTCATCGTGCTCAACCTGATGATCGACGTGGTCTACGGCTTCCTCGACCCGCGGATCCGGTTCGGATAGGAGCGGGCATGTCCGTGGTCAGGTTGCTGCGGGGCAAGCCGCTGGGCGCGCTGGGCGGCCTCCTCATCCTCGGTCTCGTGGCCACCGCGCTCCTGGCTCCGGTGCTGGCGCCCTACGACCCGATCAAGGTGAAATCGAGCGACCGCCTGCAGGCGCCGAGCCTCCATCATCCCCTCGGCACGGACGATTTCGGACGCGACATCCTGAGCCGGGTCATCCACGGCGCGCGCATCTCCATGCTCCTCGGGCTCGGCGCGGTGGCCCTCAGCACGCTCCTGGCCACCGTCATCGGCGTCCTGTCCGGCTACTACGGGGGCCGCATCGACATCGTCCTGCAGCGGTGCATCGACACGCTGATGGCCTTCCCGGGGCTCGTGGTGCTCCTGACCATCATGGCCATGCTGGGCCAGGGCCTGGGCAACGTGATCCTGGCCCTGGGGATCGGCGGCACGGCCGGCAACGCGCGGATCATCCGGAGCGCCGTCCTGGCCATCCGGGAGAACCAGTACATCGAGGTGGCCCGGGCCACCGGCTGCCAGGACTGGCAGATCATCGCGCGGCACATCCTTCCCAACATCGCCGCTCCGATCATGGTGGTCGTCACGCTGGGGCTCGGCGTGGCGATCCTGGCCGAGTCCGCGCTGAGCTTTCTCGGCTTCGGCGTGCCGCCCCCGACCCCGTCCTGGGGCGCCATGCTCAGCGGCTCGGGCCGGACCTACATGATCCAGGCCCCGTGGATGGCCATCTTCCCCGGCATCGCCATCAGCCTGGCCGTCTTCGGCTTCAACATGCTGGGCGATGCGCTCCGCGATCTCCTCGATCCCAAGCTCCGCGGCGGGCCGCAGGGCCGCGCCTGAGGTCAGCCAGCCATGACGATCGGCCCATGAAGACCGGAGTGGTCTTCCCCCAGACCGAGATCGGGCAGGATCCGGCGATGATCCGCGACTATGCCCAGGCCGTCGAGGCGATGGGGTACACGCACATGCTCGCCTTCGACAGCGTGGTCGGCGCCAACCCCGATCGGCCGGGAGGCTGGGACAGCCAGTTCGACTACCGGCACGCCTTCCACGAGCCCTTCGCGCTCTTCGCGTTCTGTGCCGCGGTCACGCGGCGCATCGAGCTGGTCACGGGCGTCCTCATCCTGCCGCAGCGCCAGACCACGCTCGTCGCCAAGCAGGCGGCCGAGGTGGACGTGCTCTCGGGCGGACGGCTGCGCCTGGGCGTCGGGGTCGGCTGGAGCCCGGTCGAGTTCGAGGCCCTCGGCGAGAACATCCACGATCGCGGCAAGCGGATCGAGGAGCAGCTCGAGGTCATGCGGCTCCTGTGGACGCGCGAGCTGGTGACCTACGCCGGCCGGTGGCACCGCGTGCCCGACGCCGGGATCAATCCGCTGCCCGTCCAGCGGCCGATTCCCGTCTGGATGGGGGGCGAAGCCGAGGCGGTCCTCCGCCGCGCGGCCCGCCTCGCGGACGGCTGGATCACGCTGCAGACCTTCCGTCCCGGCCCCGCCGCGCAGGACACCGTGGACCGTCTCCTCGGCCTCGTCCGGGAGGCGGGCCGCGACCCGACCACGTTCGGGATCGAGGGGCGGGTGGCCCTGGCGCGGGTGCCTCCGGAGGAGCGTGCCAAGGAGATGGCCGCGTGGCGTGCGATGCGCGGCATCACGCACCTGTGCGTCAACACGATGGGGCTCGGCCTTCCGGGCCCCGAGGAGCACGCGAGAACGCTCGAGCGCTTCAAGCAGGACGTCCTCGGATAGAACGTCCGGCTCACTTTTGCGTGTCGCCGGCGGCGCCCCTCCCCACCGGCTCCAGCAGCATCAGCCCGGTGGCGATCCGGATCCTCATCCGCTTGATGAGCTCGGGATAGGACGAGGCCCGGATCACGCGCTCGAACTGGGCCCGATAGTTCGCCACCAGGCTGACGCCCTCGATCGTGACGTCGCGCACCATCCAGCGTCGGTCGCGGTAGACCAGGTCGTGGCTCAGGGGAATCAGTCTCCCGCCCCGGCCGAGGACCGCGACCTGCACGGTCGCGGTCTCGTGATCGACGGACTCCCGCAGGAAGTGGACCGTGACCCCCGCACCGCTCGGGTCGACGTCCGCCACCGAGGCCAGCCAGTAGACGAAGCCGCGCTGCATGAACTCGGTGAAGAGCCGCGTGAACTCGTTCTGCTCCGCCAGGCTACTCGCCTGCCATTGGCCTCCGAGCGAGCGCTCGGCCGCGCCCCGGAAGTCGAACACCCTGCCGAAGAGGGTCCGGATGGCGACGAGGCGGTCGGCGGGATGCTCTGCCGTTCCCGGGTCGGTGAGAATCGCGTTGGCGTCTCCGAAGGCGGCCCGGAGCACGTCGCTTGGAGGTTCTGCCTCGCTCACACGCGCCGGAGACACCCACAGCAGGACCAGCGCACCGAGGACAACCCCATGCCACCGCACCGGCAAGCCCATAGGCGATCCTCTCAGCACGCGCATCGGCCGCGCGCTGAATTCCCCCGGTGCCTGGCGCCTCCATCCTCAACCTACGGCTCCCGGGCCAACAACCATTGTGGCCCTCGCCGGGCACAGAGAAATAGGACCTTGGTCTTAGTGGTGACCTCCCGTCGCAGCTGCGGGCCCGTGGGAGGCGGGCTCCACCGCCGCGAACAGGTAGCGCTCGAACCAGCCCGGAAACGCGCGCACCCAGTCGCGCCGGCCCTCGAGCACCAGGCCTGCCTCGAGCGCCTGGCGGAAGGTCAGGTCTCCCCGCCACCAGCCGACCAGGACTCGGCGGGTGGCCTGGAGGCACAGCTCTTCCGGAAAGCCGGGATTGACGGTGCAGAGCGACACCTCGCTGCGCCGGAGCAGGAGATAGTGGCGAGCCGCGGCGCCGCGCACGTCGGTGAGCTCGATGCGGACGACGAGAGGCTTCTCCGGCAGGGCATCTCGGCGCACCCGGCGGTGGATATCCCACATGAGGACGTGCGGATCCAGCTCCTTCGTCGCGAGCGCGCGCGGGAGCCACCGCTGGCCCCACGTGCCCAGCTCGCGGACAACCGCCGCGAGCTCGAGTCCCGCGGTGGTCAGCCGGTACTCCGGCCCGCCGTCGCCGTCGAGGCGCTCGATCACGAGGGCGTCGGCCAGCTCGCGGATGCGCGCCGCGAGCATGGTGCGGGAGATGCGCGGGATCCCGCGCTGGATCTCCCCGAAGCGACGGCTCCCGCACAGGAGCTCGCGCACGATGAGCAGCGTCCACCGTTCCCCGAGCAGATCGAGCGCGCGCGCCATCGAGCAGAACTGACCGTAGCTCTTCATGCTCCGACGATACGCCGGCCCTAGCGGCCCCGCAGTACGGATTTCGTACCGATCTGGTCGAGCGCGGGGTCGTAGCCTGTCCGCGGAGGAGAGATGTGAAAGAGATCGCGGCGGTGACGCTCAAGCGGAACGTGCTCGCCCTCATGAGCGGTCTGCTCCTGTGGACGGCCGGCCATTTCGGCGTCATCGCGGTGCTGCCGCTGTTCCTGCACGACCACGGCTACGACGCCCGCAGCATCGGTTTCATGCTCGGGGCCACCGGCGTCGCCCAGCTCTGCGTGCGTCCCTTCGGCGGCTGGATCCTGGACGCGTTCGGGCGGCGCGCGCCCCTGGTGCTCGCCCTCGGCCTGCTCGCGGGCGCGGCGGCGCTGCTGCTGGCCCCCACCGGGTGGGCGGTGCTGGCGAACCGGGTGCTCACCGGCGTGGCGTTCAGCATCGGCACCACCGCGTTCTACACGCTCGCGGTCGAGGTGGCCCCGGCCGGACGCGGCAGCGAGGTGCAGGGCTACGTCGCGCTGGGGATCACGCTCGGGGTGGGCATTGGCCCGCCGGTACTGGTCGGGCTCTACCAGGGGTTCCGGTCGGAAGGCGCCCTCCCCTCCGAGCGTCTCGTCGCCGTCGCCATCGGGGCCGTCTCGGCGGCCCTCTTGAGCGGAGCCTGCTTCTCCGCGACCCTCAGCGCGTTTCGGCCTCTGGGCCGCGCGCACCCCTATGCGCTGCGAGCAAACTTCCGCCGGGAAGGTCTGCTGCCCGCGTTCCTGAACTTCTGCGCCCAGGTGCCGAACACCGGCTTCTCGGCGTTCCTGCCCTTGTGGGCACTCGGGCGCGGCGTCGGAAATCCCGGGATCCTCTTCCTCGGGTCGCAGGTGGGCGCCGCAGCCAGCCGGCTGCTCGCCGGACGTCTGGCCGACCGCTACGGCCAGCGCATCGTGCTCCTCCCGGCCATGGTCGGGGTCGCGGTCACGTTGATCGGCATGAGTCTCGCCGGGGGGCTGCCCGTGTTCGTGATCCTGGCGATGGCCTACGGCGCGCTCTTCGGCGTGGCCTTCGTGGTCCTTCCCGCCCTCGTCGGCGAGGCGGCCCCTCCCGAGGGCCGCAGCGCCGCCATGAACACCTTTGGCCTCGGGGCGGACATGGCCCAGCTCCTGGGCCCCTGGGGACTGGGCCTCGCAGCGGGCGCGTGGGGCTTCGGCGGCGCGCTCGTCACCGCCGGTATGGTGCCGCTACTCGGTGCGGCGGCGTACCTGGCGCAGCTGCGGCCTAGAAGCCGGTGAACTTCGTCGTGAGCTCCACGACCTTGCCGTCGCGGAGGACGGTGACTCGCAGGTCATCGCCTATCTTGAGGGACTCGAGTGCCTTGAGGACTGCGGGGCGCTGCTCGTTGCTGGTCGCGGGGATGCCCATGATCGAGAGGATGATATCCCCCCCGATGGGGAGCTGCTGACCGTCCACGATGCCGATGCGGTCCCCTCTCCTGAGCCCGATCCGACCGCCCATCGAGTCCTTGACCACCTGCTTCACGAGAAACCCGCCCGCCTGCGGGATCTTGAGGGCCTGGGCCGCCGCCCCCGACACCAGCACGAGCTCGACCCCGAACCACCCGCGCCGCCGCTCCACCAGCAGCTTTCTCACGGTATTCGTGGTGACGACGAACCCGAGCCCTTCGCTCCCACCCGACTTCGTGATGTTGTGGCTGATGATCCCGATCAGCTCACCCGTCCGGGAGAACATCGGCCCGCCGGAGTTGCCGGTATTGATCACCGCATCGGTCTGGAAGAACTCGGCCAGCGGGAAGTCCTTGGTGATCGTGTTGGGGGCCCATCGCGCGCTGATGACTCCCTGGCTCAGCGAATAGCTCAGACCGTAGGGCGCGCCGACGATGAAGACCGGATCGCCGACGACGACGGGGTCGGAGTCGGCGAGCTTCGCCACCGTGGCGTCGCGCGGCACCACCGAGAGCTGGATGATCGAGATGTCGGCCCATGGCTCGGAGGAGATGACGCGCGCGGCCACCGGCTCCTCGCCGAGGAACTCCACGGTGATGTCCTCCATCGTCTGGACCACGTGCGCGGCCGTCGCCACCTTCCCGTCCGCCGAGATCAGCACACCCGAGCCGGTCTCCTTGAAGGTGACCGTGCCCTCGGCCGTCACCTCCGAGCCGCGGGCGCGGATCACAGCCACCGACGTGAGGACGCGGCGGTAGGCTTCGTTGAGCGTCTCGCCCTCTCCGAGAGAGGGCGCTGCGAACAGGAGCGCGAGCGCCAGGGCCGCCCACCGCCAGCTATTTCCGCTCATCACGGCACCTCCAGCATGAGGTTCTTCACGATCAGTCCGGCCAGCTATGAAGCAGGTAGAGAGCCTTCACCAGCGGGCTGGCCTTCGCGAAGGGCCCGAACCACCGCTCGTAGATCTGGACGAGCCCCGAGCGATACAGCCCGGAGAGCGTGCGGTTCACCTGCGCCTGAAAGGCATTGTCCCCCCGACGCAGCATGAGCCCGTATGGCTCGTACGAGAAGAACTCGTCGCTCAGCCGGAGCTTCGCCGGGTCCTTGGCGGTCGTCAGCAGGCTCGCAAGCAGGATGCGATCCGAGGCGTAGGCGTCGAGCCGCCCCTCCTCCAGCCCCTGCAGGCCCGCACCGACCTCGGTCACCGGGATCACCGTCGCCTGAACACTCGCACCGGCCAGCGCCGCGGTGAGGGCCTTCTCGGTGGTCGTGTTGAGGATCACGCCGACACGCTTGCCGGCGAGGTCCTTCACGCTGCCGATGCCGGAGGCGGCGGTGGCGAGCAGGCTCCCGCCGTCGACCGAGATCATGTGGCTGAACGCGACCTGCTCCATGCGCCCGAATGTGATCGTGGTCGACCCACACTCGAGATCGATCGCGCCCTTGACGAGCTGCGGAATACGGTCGGCCGGCGTCACCGTCACCCAGGCGACCTTGAGCTCGGGCAGCTTCAGCGACTGCCGGACCCCGCCGGCCACCCGCTGGCAGAGCTCGACCGAGAATCCGGCGGGCTGACCGTCGGTGCCGCGGAAGGAAAATGGACGGGACGTCTCCCGGTAGCCCAGCTGGAAGACACCGGTCTCCTTGATCTTGTCGAGCGTCGGCCGGATCTCCTGGCCGAGGGCCGGGCCAACCAGGGCCAGGAGCACGGCGAAGATCGCGAGCCCAGATCGACAAAGCATTGCTCTCGCTCCACGCGGAAAAGTCATATTTCTCCTTTGCTCGCTCGGCGGCTGGGTCTCATCTTAACTGCTCAGGGGTCCTGTATTTCTTCCGGGTTCACGGCGGCCGGCTCCGGCTTGGGCACGCCTGCCACCGCCGCGTCGACCCGGTCCGGCACGTCGCATTCGAGGCCGCACGCGATCCCCAGATGCTCGTAGAGGATCCGCCGCACCTCGAGGATGGTCGCCGGCGTGCTCTGGGTCGAGTGGGTGGAGCGGACGATCTTCTCCGAGGCGACGCCCTCGATGTGGGCGCTCTCGTACGTCACGACGCCGTCGTCCTGTCCCGCCGGCAGCCCCAGGCCCGTGACCGGGATGATCGAGTGCGCGGTGACTCCGGGCGCGATCGGGCTCTCCGAGAGGGTTCGCACGAACCGGTTCCCCGGTCGCATGTTGTCCACTGCGGTCGGCGCCGCTTCCTTCGGCAAACCCGTGTTCTTGGTCGCCAGCTCAGCGATGCCGCCCACCACCGTGAGCGGCAGGGTCACGAGCTTCCGGACCGCGCCCAGCACGAACGAGGAGACCCGGAAGCTGCCCCGGTGCGGGGTGGCGACGAAGATCACCCGCTTGATGTACGGCTGGTGGTCGAAGAACATGGACCGCTGGATCAGGGCCCGCGTCTCGGGGCTCACGTCGACCTTCTCGAAGGGCACGTCGGTGACGGCGTCCCAGAAACGGGTACCGCTGTCGGTGACCATGAGGCGCGTCAGCAGCCCGCCCTGGCTGTGGCCGATCACCACGATCTGGTCGAGGGCCGGATCGCGCCCGTCGGGATCGACCTCCTTGCGGATGCGCTGGAGCCCGAGCCGCAGATCGCTGGCGGAGAGCAGGATCGGGTTGCTCGTGTTGTAGGTGAACATCCAGAACTGGGTGCGCCCGCGGAGCTTCGGATCGTTCTGGATCTCGTTGACGATGTCGGCCCACCGCGCCGGGCTCGAGGCCGTGCCGTGGACCAGCACGACCGGGACGCGCCCGGGCCGATAGGGATGCATCATGAACAGCCCCTCGGCCGACAGCGGCCGCAGCGCCGAGAGGAACGCGCCGAGCTCGGTGTCCCAGACCGGGGCGCCCTCGAGCTGGTAGGCCAGCGCCGCGGTGGGCTCGAGCTCGAGCGGCACGCTGCGCCCGTTGCTCTCCACCGTCGTCGCCGCGTCGGCCGCATACACCTCGATCCGGCCGCGCGAGATTTCCCGTGGCGATGCCCGCCGACACGTCCTCGATGCGCAGCACCGCCGTCACCGGCACCTTGAGCCGCGGGGGGATCCGCTTGCGCGCCTCCTCGGCCTCGAGGCCTTGGCCGGCTGGCGGCCAGCTCCGCGGCGAGCGGCGCACCGACGCCAGCCTGGCGGTAGCGATTGAGGAAGCCGCGGACCTTGTACTCGCCGAGCGAGATGAACCGCGTCATGCGATAGCCGGACCAGAGCAGCATCTTCTCGTCCACGCTGATCTCGATCTGGCCGAACGGCAGTCGCCGCGTGCCCGGCTCGAGCACGACCGTCGCCTCCTCGGCACCGGCAAGCCCCTGGGCCAGCCCGAGGTTGTAGAGGTTGGCGGCCAGCCGGAACCGCGGATCGAGCGGATCGACGCGCGCCTCGTCCGTCTTGCCCACCACGAAGGCCCACGCGTACACCGCGGAGGCGAGGAAGTACTCGGGCTTCTGGCTCTTCATCGCGTGGTAGAAGGACAGCTCGGAGAGGACGAAGAGGTACTCGCGGCTCAGGCCCTCCCCGGGCCCCCGGAGCGCGGCCAGGACCAGCTCCGGGTCCTTGTCGAAGCGCTCCACGAGCCCGAGGCGCGTCAGGAGCTGCTCGGAGTACGGGCTCGGGCTGCTCGGCCGAGAGCACGCTCGAGGTCACCGAGCGGTACATCGACTGGGTGTTGACGTGGGTGACGCCGACGGGCGTCGCGCAGGCGCAGGTCAGCAGCACCACGCCAACCAGCCACATCCTCCTTGCGTAGTCTTTCATGCCTTCCCTGTTCTAGGCGCCCCGGCTCTCGAGCGCCTGCTGAATGGCGCCGACGAGGGCGCCCTCACGGAATGGCTTCCGGAGGTAGGCCGCGCCCGCCCGCGCGCGCGCGCGCGTCGCCGGATCGTCGAGTGCCGTGATGAAGACCGTTGGAATCGGGGCCCCAGCGGCCGCCAGGCGCTCCTGAAGGTCGAACCCGCTCATGCCGCCGAGGTGGATGTCCAGCACGAGGCAGTCCGTCACCCTCGAGGAGTTCGAGGCCAGGAACTCCTCGGCGGAGGCAAACGTGGCGACGGTGTATCCCGCGCCGCTCAGCAGGCGACGGAGCGCGCGCCGGAACGAGGAATCGTCTTCCACTACCGTGATGCTCAACGGATCGGACACGGGTACCTCGCTTCGCTCGGAACGGTTGCGGGCGAGTCGTCGTCGTCACGCTGCTCACCACGTGCTCACAGTCTGGACCCCCCGGGCGGTGACCCGCCATAGAGCCTTCGGTCTAGAACCATCCCGCCCTCAGGCGCGCTGGAAAGCGAGAGGACCGAGCTTCCCGACCATCTGGATCAGCTCGGCGACGGACCCCGCCTGCATCTTCTGCGTCACGTGGCCCCGGTGTATCTTCACCGTCTGCTCCGCGATGCCGAGCTCCCCGGCAATCTGCTTGTTGAGCATCCCGGTGACCACGAGCCGCAGCACGTCCCGCTCGCGGGCGGTCAGGGTGGCGAAGCGCCGCTCGACCTCGGCACGCTCGGCGCGCTCCCCCCGGCTCTGCTGGCTGCGGGTGAGGCCGCGCTGGACGCAGGCCAGGAGATCCTGGCCGCGGAAGGGCTTCTCCAGAAAATCCACCGCCCCGCCCTTCATGGCGCGGACCCCCGTGGACACGTCCCCGTGGCCGGTCACGAAGACGATCGGGATGTCCCGCTGCGCCTCCTGGAGGGCCGCCTGGAGATCCATGCCGCTCGGACCCGGCATGCGGATGTCGAGGACGAGGCACGACGGGCGATCCTCCGCGGGACGCTCCAGGAATTCCCGGGCCGATCCCAGGGTCTCCACCGCGAGGCCGGCCGACCGCAGGAGGCGCGAGACCGCCTTGCGAAAGGACGGGTCATCGTCGATGACGTAGACGACCGGCTCGGTGCTCACGAGCCCACGCCGCACGGCAGCTCGACGTGGATGCTCAAGCCCCGGTCCGGGTTGCGCTCGGCCCGGATCGTGCCGCGGTGGGCCACGACGATCGACCGGCTGATCGACAGCCCCATGCCGAGCCCCGATACCTTGGTGGTGACGAACGGCTCGAAGATGTGCTCGACATCGCCTTCCTTGATCCCGACCCCGGTGTCCCGGACCTTCACCTCCACGGTGCCCGGCGCCCGTGCCGCCGTCTCGACGGTCAGCCACCGGGCCCCCTCGGGGGCGTCGGCCATCGCGTCCTCCCCGTTGAGCACGAGGTTCAGGATCACCTGCTGGAGCTGGACGCCGTCTCCGGGCACCAGGGGCAGCCCCTCTTGCAGGCGCAGCTCCGTCGAGACCCCGGCGCGCGTCAGGTCCGCGGCCAGAAACCCGAGCACCTCGACGATGAGCCTGTTGACGTCGCACGGCTTGTGCTCTGCCGGCCCCGTCCGAAGCATCACGCGCACGCGCCGGATCACCTCCGACGCGCGCTGCCCGTCGTCGATGATATCGCCGAGCGTTTCCCGCAGCTCGGCTCCCTTCGGCTCCGCCGGGTCCACGAGTCGGCGCGCCGCCTCCGCGTTGCTCACGATCGCGCCGAGCGGCTGGTTGATCTCGTGCGCCAGCGTGGCGGTCAGCTCCCCCACCGCAGTCACCCGCTGGAAATGGGCGAGCTGGCTCCGCTGCACGCTCGCCTCCGCCTCCGCTCGCCTCCGGCGCGCCCGCTGCAGCACCAGGCCCGCGATCAGCAGCGACTCGAGGAGGACGACCACCAGCGTCCCGATGATCGGCCACCGGTACCGCTCCCAGGCCGACGGCTCCCGGAACCGGATCACGCTACCCGGAGGCAGGCGACTCTCCTTGAGCCCCCAGCGCTGGAGCTGGCGCCAGTCGAACATGTAGGCGTTCGTATCCTGCATGACGATATCGGAAGGCCCGAGCTTGTCACCTCGGAGCAGCCGCGCCGCGAGCTTTCCCGCCTGGGTGCCATGGCTCTCGAAGTCGATCAGACGGCCACCGACTACTCCCTCCCCGATGAGGGTGGCCCCCAGCCCATAGATCGGCACCCGCGATGACTTGGCCAATCTATGCAGAGCCTCTGGCGTCGAGAGGTTTCGGCCGTCGGTGTCGCGAAGGAATGCGACCAGCAACACGATGGTCCTATCGGGTAGGTCAGCCAGCCTCGCCGCAACCGTTTCCAGCGCCAGGTCCGTCAGATACGTGAACTCAAGATGCGCCGGCGCGTCGGCAAGCACCACCCGGACCGCAGCCACCCAGCGTCGGTCGAGCCCGCCCGTGCCCCCGACCACGACGACGCGTCGGGTTTCGGGCTGCAGCCGCAGCGCGGCCTCGAGAGTGTCCCTCGCGGAGATGGTCATCTGAACACCGGTGACGTCGCTCGGAAGCACGAGGCCGTCGGGCGAGTCCACCGCCGCGAACACGATCGGTACGCGGGGACCCAGCTCGCCACGGTGGTCGAGCGCGGTGCCCAGCGCCCGGGGGCCAAACGCCATGATCAGGTCGAGGTGAACATCCTGGTATTTGATCCGGAGCAGATCCCGCAGGCCTTGCTCGTAGGCCGCGCTGGGCGTGGGCGGCAAATCGAGGAACTCGGTATGGAAGACCACCGGCGCGCCCGGTCCCGACGCCACCGTCGAGCGGAAAGCCGTATCGCCGTCCACGATCCCGGGCAGGAGCCGGGACTCGGCGTACAGGAGTAGCACGTGCCGCGGCCGGTCGGAATCCGCCGCGGTGGCGGTTCCGGCCCATGCCAGGAGCGGCCAGACGAGGGCCGCCAGGACGACTCCAAGCACTCGCATCGAGGGAACTCTAGCAGGAGAAGGGTCCTCAGTCGACGATGTCGATGCGCCCGCCGACCTGCTCGACGACGGTGAAGCCGCGAGCCTGGAGCTGCTGCTTCGCGTTGGGCGACAAGGTCCCGGTGACCCAGAACTCGAAGTTGCCGTTGAAGCCGGGAGCGCGGTAGCTGGCCTTCAACTGCTGGCTGAGCTTGTCGGCACTCTCGGTCCACACGCCGTGGTCCAGCGCGAACGGAATCAGCGCCGCCCCGGACTTGGTCTGCGCCACGGTCAAAGGCCCGACCATGGTGATGCCCCTGATCGGACCCTGCTTCTCGTGGTACCCGCGGAGGATCTGGGCCATGTTGACGAAGAAGTTGGCCTCGACCTCGTCCGCGGCCGCCATGGCCGCGGTCACGTACGCATTCCGCCCCGTGGCCGCCCCGAGGCGATGCAGCGAGTCCACCAGGAGCAGGTCCTGGCGGGGCGTGAAGACCGGGTGGTCGAGGTAGTGCTTGGCGAGATCGGGCGCGATCCCCATCTGCCCCAGCTTCTCCTCGTTGATGACGCGAATGCGAGACGGGGGCTCGGTCGAGAGGATATTGTTGAAGGACTTGGACAGGCTCGTCGCGGTGATCACGCTGCTGGCGGGGCCCGAGATCGGGATCATCGCCGCCGAGGCCGTCCAGGAGCCGTACGCCGCCGCCGTGCCGATCTTGTCCAGCTCGGCCTGCAGCACCGGGTTGCTCGAGTAGGGATCCACCTCGAAGCGGGCCGCATAGTCGCGCTTGAAGGACCCGACGAGCAGAAGCTCCTTGGCGGCGCTTTCCTGGCTCGGGTCCCTCGTGTTGGTGATCGCGGTCGAGGCATTGCTGAAGAGACGGCCGACCCCCTTCGGAATGCCACTCAGCGTCTCGCCCGGCTTCGTGATGACGTCCTTGGCGAAGACCAGCGGCTTGCCCGCCTGGTCCTTGAGCGACTTGAGGAAGGCCTCGCTCTTCGTCACCTGCTTGAGCTGGCCGATGGCCCAGATCTCATGCTCCAGCTTGCGGAGGGCGCCCGTCCCGGTCGCGTCGAAGGTGGCATACGGCGACTTGACCTTGAAGTGGTACATGTAGCCGTCGGCCACCACCAGGTCGCTGACCGTGTAGTCGGCGCCCGCGGCCACCGCCGTCGGGAGGACGTCCTTGGCCGAGCGGTTCTTCGGCGTCTCGTACTCCGCCGCGGCGGCACCGCCGGCGACCGTCAGCACGAACATGCACGCCGTGGACACATGTCTCCAGCACTTCACCATGGACATCCTCCTCCTCAGGGTTGGGTCGGGCACGACCGGCAGCATATGAGGACGCGAGCGCCCCGACAATAACACCTTCGGCCTATTGACCGAGCAGACCTGGACGGACACACTCCCCCCGATGCTCGAGGGTGAAGGCTCGTGCGCCGCTTCCTGACCGGCTCGGTTCGCTGGCTCGCAGCTCTCGCGGTGCTGGCGCTCACGGGCTGGGGCGCGCTGGCTCTGACGGTCGTGGGGCCCGGCGGCGACAAGGGGCGGCTCGTCCTGGCCGCCGCGTACGGCGTGGCCGGGCTCACCGCCGTCGTCGCGCTCGTGCTTCATCGGGGCCTCCGGTTTGCCCTGCCCGCCTTCGCGGTCGCGCTTGTCGCAATCGCGGGCTGATGGAGCGGCATCCAGCCGTCGAACGAGCGCGACTGGCAGCCCGAGGTCGCCCGGCTCGCCTACGCGACGATCGACGGCGACCAGGTCACGGTGCACAACGTCAGGAACTTCGACTACCGCACCGAGACCGACTTCACCCCCGCCTATTCCGATCGCACCTACGACCTGAAGAAGCTGGACTCGGGGGACCTCATGGCCGTGTACTGGATGGGGCCGGCCATCGCCCACCTCTTCGTCTCGTTCGGCTTCGGCGACGACCACCTCGCCATTTCCATCGAGGCCCGCAAGGAGAAGGGCGAGGGCTACTCCTCGGTCAAGGGCTTCTTCCGGCAGTACGAGCTCTACTACGTCGTGGCCGACGAGCGCGACGTGGTCCGGCTCAGGACCAACTATCGCAAGGACCCGCCGGAGGACTTCTACGTCTACCCCCTGCGCGTGCCCCCCGAGAACATCCGGAGCATCTTCCTCGAATACGTGCGCCAGATGAACACGCTGCGCGAGCGCCCGGAGTTCTACAACACGCTCACCACCAACTGCACCACCGCGATCCTCATGAACACCCGCGTGAACCAGGACTCCCTCCCCTTGTCCTGGAAGGTACTCGTGAGCGGCTACGCGCCGGCCTACGTCTACGAGTCGGGCCGCATGGACCGGAGCCTACCCTTCGAGGAGCTCCAGCGACGCTCCCGCGTCAACGCCGCCGCCCAGGCTGCCGATCAGGCGCCGGACTTCTCGCGCCGCATCCGCGCCGGGCTGCCCGGCGCCGCCGGCCGCTGACCGAGACGAGGGTGGACATAGGCACTTGGTCCTATAGGCGGGCTGCGCCTTCGGGACTAGTCTCAGCGGCATCCTGAGCCGTGGCCGTATTTCAATCTTCACCCTTGGGGGAGCGCGATGAGCACACGGGCAATGAAGGCACTTCTGGTGGGTGGCAGCATCTTGGCGGCCGGTGGCTGCGCGACGGCCGAGGAGTGGGCCGAGTGGCGGGGCCACACCTCGCACTTCGCGTCCGACCAGCACATGGGCTTCTCGATCCGCAATGACGCGCAGGAAGCCAATCCGAGGGTCACTCGGTCCGATGTGGCCGCGGCCCAGACCCAGAGCTGGTGGGGCAAGGCCGTCACCGTGGAGTCGACCAAGGTCTTCCAGAACTGACCAACCGGAGAGGAGGCTGTCCATGAGGCGAACGTGGGGATTGGTGGTTCTGGGTATGGTGGCCGGTGTCGGCTTGGCCGCGGCGGCCGAGGCACCGATCGGCAAGTGGCAGACGATCGACGAGAAGACCGGCAAGCCGGTATCCGAGGTGCAGATCACCGAGCAGGGCGGCAAGCTGACCGGCACGATCACGGGCCTGACCGAGCCCACTGACAAGGCGGGCAAGCCGAAGACCTGCACCGCCTGCAAGGGCGACGACAAGGACAAGCCGATCATCGGCCTCGTCATCATGAAGGACCTCAAGCCCGACGGAGATCGCTTCAAGGGCGGCACGATCCTGGACCCGGAGGACGGCAAGGTCTACAAGGCGGAGGTCTGGACCGAGGAAGGCAAGCTCAAGGTCCGCGGCTACCTCGGCGTCTTCTACAAGACCCAGACCTGGGTCAAGGGCAGCTGATCAGGAGGATCTCGCGATGAGCGAATGGTGGGCGTTCACGGTGACCGTGGCGGTGACGATGTTGTTCGGGAAACTCCTGTCCTGGGGAGGGTAGGAGGCGCGACATGGCTATTCTGAAGGATGTCACAGAGCAGAAACGCTTGAACGAGGCCCGCGAGACACACATCCCGTGGAAAAAATGGGGCCCCTATCTCAGCGAGCGCCAGTGGGGGACGGTCCGCGAGGACTACAGCGAGGACGGCAACGCCTGGGACTACTTCACCCATGATCAGGCCCGCTCCCGAGCCTACCGGTGGGGCGAGGACGGGCTTGCGGGCCTCTCCGATGACAAGCAACAGCTGTGCTTCGCGCTGGCGTTGTGGAACGGGCAGGACCCTATCCTGAAGGAGCGCCTGTTCGGGCTCACCAACAGCGAGGCGAACCATGGCGAGGACGTGAAGGAGTACTACTTCTACCTCGACAGCACCCCGACCCACTCGTACATGAAGTATCTCTACAAGTACCCGCAGCGGGAGTATCCCTACCGGGACCTGATCGACACGAATCGAAACAGGTCGCGGGAAGAGTTCGAGTACGAGCTGCTCGATACCGGCGTCTTCGGCGACGACCGCTATTTCGACGTGTTCGTCGAGTACGCGAAGAAGGGCCCGGAAGACGTCCTCGTTCGCATCACCGTGCATAATCGGGGACCCGAAGCGGCCCGGCTTCGTCTCTTGCCGACCCTCTGGTTCCGCAACACCTGGTCGTGGGGCGACGATCAGCCGAAGCCGTCGCTTCGCGAGGTGGGACCCGGCACCATTCAGACCACCCACCCTGAGCTGGGCGAGTACTGGCTGCATTGCGATGGCGCCCCGGAGTTGCTCTTCACCGAGAATGAGAGCAACGCGTCCCGGCTCTGGAGCCAGCCCAATGCGACCCCGTATGTCAAGGACGCCTTCCACGAGTACGTCATCTCGGGCCGCGGCGAGGCGGTGAACCCCGCCAAGGTCGGGACCAAGGCGGCGGCCCACTATGTCCTCGACGTGCCCGGAGGCGGAAGCCAGACCGTCCGCCTCCGTCTGGCGGCCGCCCGGGTGGACAAGGCCTTTGGCGACTTCGAGGGGATATTCAAGAGCCGACTCGCCGACGCGGACGAGTTCTACGATCGGATCTCGCCGACCTCGCTGAACGAAGATGAACGGCGGGTGCACCGCCAGGCGCTGGCGGGCATGCTGTGGAGCAAGCAGTACTACTACTTCGATCTGGATCGATGGCTTCAGGAGCACCGGAGTCATCCGCTCATGGAATCCGCTGGCCGCGGCGTGCGGAACACGGAATGGTTTCACATGCTGAACGCCGATGTGATCTCGATGCCGGACAAGTGGGAGTACCCCTGGTATGCGGCCTGGGACCTGGCGTTCCACACGATCTCCCTGTCGCTGGTGGACTTTGATTTCGCCAAGGAGCAGCTGCTGCTGATGCTGCGCGGTCTCTATGCCCACCCCAATGGGCAAATTCCCGCCTACGAGTGGAACTTCGGCGATGTGAATCCCCCGGTGCACGCCTGGGCCACCCTCTTCCTCTACAAGACGGAGCGGACCCTCGGCCGGGCGGATCTGCGGTTCCTGGAGCGGTCGTTTCAGGGGTTGATGCTGAACTTCAGCTGGTGGGTCAACCGCAAGGACCCCGCCGGGCGCAACGTGTTCGCCGGGGGATTTCTCGGCCTCGACAACATCGGCGTCTTCGACCGGAGCGCCCAGCTCCCCACGGGCGGCTCGCTGGAGCAGGCGGACGGGACGGCCTGGATGGCGTTTTACTGCCAGAACATGCTGGAGATCGCCCTCATTCTCACCGAATACGACCCGATGTACGAAGAGATCGCCTACAAGTTCGTCGAGCATTTCGTGTGGATCGCCTACGCGATGGACCGCATCGGCGAGCATCACGACGAGATGTGGGACGAACAGGACGGATTCTTCTACGATCTGCTGCGGCTGCCCGACGGCCAGGCGATGCGCTTGAAGGTGCGGTCGCTGGTGGGGCTCCTGCCGCTGTGTGCGTCGACGGTGTTCGAGGGGGATGCGGCCAGTCGCTTATCCGAAGCTGATGGAGATGATCGCCCTGTTCAAGAAACGCCATCCCAAGGTCGTGTCCCATGTGGCCCCGACCGACGAGGGGTTCGTCGGCTACAAAGGACGGCGTCTCTTGTCGATCCTCAACAAGCAGAAGCTGGAGCGCGTGCTCGCCTACATGCTCGACGAGAACGAGTTTCTCGGGCCCCACGGGATTCGCTCGGTCTCGCGGTATCACCTGGATCATCCGTTCGTGTTTCACGTCGGGGGTCAGGAATACAAGGTCCAGTACCTGCCGGGCGAATCGAATACCGGGATGTTCGGCGGCAACTCCAACTGGCGGGGCCCCGTCTGGATGCCCGTCAATGCCCTGCTGGTCCGCGCGCTCTTGAACCTGTATAGCTTCTACGGCGATGACTTCAAGGTTCAATGTCCGACGGGTTCGGGGCAGTACATGACGCTCTTCGAAGTGGCCCGAGAGCTCTCCCGCCGGCTGGCCAGTACGTTCCTGCGCGACGCCAACGGACGGCGGCCGGTGTACGGCGGGACCGCCAAGTTCCAGGACGATCCGCACTGGCGCGATCTGATCCTCTTCTATCGAATACTTCCAGGGTGACAACGGCGCGGGGCTCGGCGCCAGCCACCAGACGGGGTGGACCGGGTTGGTCGCGCGCCTGCTCGACCTGTTCGGGCGTATCGACACCAAGGACCTGGAGCTGGAGCTCGGGCAAGTGTCCGCCCGGCTCGTGAGGGAGCAGGTGGGCGGAGAAAAGAAGGGCGGGGATTGAGGGATTGCCAAGGCGCGAACCTCATCCAGCCCTGAGGAGAAGCAGTCTAGGCGGGGGCCGATCCGCGCGGCGCGCAAGTGCCGCCGGGTTGCGCCCCCGGCGCGAGGTCAGGGAGGGGGCGGAGGCTGTCTGTTTGCCGTCCCTACGAAAAGAACTTGCCGATCTGCCGACTCTAGCTCAGTCCGGACGCACCGCTATGGGACCTTAGGGCTACGCCCGACTCAGAACACGACCTTGAGCAGGCCCTTCAACAGCTCCTCCAGCGACACCATCGTGAGGAGGAGCGGGACCAGCGGCAGAAGCGTGATCACCGCGAGCTGGACCAAGGTGTCCCTCGTGAACGGCACGACGCGCATACTCCGGACGAGCTCGAAGCTATTGCCCAGGTCCGCGAGGGACTGGACGTCTGCGCTCCCCACCAGCGGCTCGTCGGCCGGCGCGCGCCCGCGGAGCCACTTGTCGTCGAACTCCCGTACGTAGCGCTGGGCCAGGGTCCCGTACTCGCGCAGACCGACGCGCCTCGCCGATCCGAGGTGCGGCATGAAGAGCAGGAGCGGCCCCAACACGATCGCCAGCAGGAAGACGACGACCACGGCCACCTGCGCCTTGAAGTCCAGCAGGCTCGCGGCGTGAAAGAAGATCCGATCGGCGATCAGCCCGGAGAGCAGCACTCCGTGGGCCAGCAGCACGGGCGCGAACGCGACCACGGTAAGAGACAGGAAGCCGAGGCCGCCGGCACGATCCGGGTGCGTGGGTACCAGGCTGAGCTCGCACCGCGCCACCTGCCAGAGGAAACGCACCCACACGAACAACCGGAAATACCAGCGGAAGAGGATGAACTGGAACAGCGGAAGGCTCACATAGACGAGCCACCACCCGGCCGGAGACAGGTGCTGGCCGCCGCCGGTCGGCACCGCATACCACGTCGACACCGCCAGGCCGATGTTGAACCGAGGCCAGACATAGAGCGCGCCGACGAGGTACACCAATGCAATCAGCAACACTTCCGCCGCTATCGAGTTTCGGAGGCGCACGGCGGAGGCCATGGCGAGGTCGAACCGCGCCCGGGACCTCTCGGGAATCAGGCCGCGCTCCAGGAACTGCCGAGCCACCGGGCGCATCCGCTGGTGCACCACCAGCTCCGCCACGATGAGCAGGGGCAGCGCCAGCAGGAACCGGGCATGCACCTCGAGGTCCACCAGGAACGGCACCGTCACCCCGTCACCCCACGCGCGCCCACCCAGCATCGACAGGATCAACAGCGGGAGCCATGCGAAGAGCGAGATCACGATGACCCGGCGGACCAGCAGCTCCAGCGCGTTGCCGGACAGACGGGCGCGCGCGACGAGCTGGAACAGGGGGCCGCCCAGGACCAGCGAGAAGTCGTACGGGTCCGGTAGCGGCTTCGACCCCTCCACTCCGGTATTGCTCATGCCGCCAGCCTAGGACTCAATGACCGCTTTGACCCGTCCCTCTCTGATCGCCTTGACGAACGCCTTGTGATCACGCTCGGCCTGATCGGCATAGTCGCCGGCAAAGTCGCAGATCGCCTCGTCCAAGGTGCCGCCCGATCCCATGTAGCCCGCGATCATGGCCGCGTCGCCCGAGCGAGCGTGCGCTCGCGCCAGCGCCCACCCGCACAGTCCCGCGTATCGCCGCAGTACCTGATCGTGCCAGCTGTCAATGTCCGCCGAAATCTTCATGTCGCGGAGCTGGCGTATGTAGAAGTGGTTCCCTCGCTGTGACTGCGTCCACCCCAGGAAGCTGTCGCTCGCCGACTGTATCAGGCGCTGGCCGACGATGACGCGCTGACCGTGGTTGCCGTGCAGACTCTTCCCGGCAAAGGGCTCAAGCACCGACTGCCTTGCCTGCTTGATCTGCAGGAACAGCGGGTCGTCGTCCGCGGCCATGAAGAGGGCGATCAAGCACATCGTACCGACGCTGCCCACGCCAACGACCTTCACCGCCATGTCGCACAGATGAAAGCGGTCGAAGAGGACGCGCATGTGCTCGGGCAGTGCGTCGTGGTAGAGCGCCCATGCTGCCTTGATGTCCTCGTCGCCCGCCATGTCGGCGGCATGGAAGATGAGCGGTGGATTATCCTTGATGCGCGGCGTCGAGCGAACGTGCTCGGCGAGCTTTGGGAAATCGTGCTCGGCCACAGTGCGGCCGCGCGCCTTCTCGACAGCTTTGATCGTCTGCGCGCGCGTCTCTTCGTCCGGCGTCGCATCGAGCAGGCGTTGCAGGTCGATCCGGTCGTACCAGATGTCCAGCGCTTTCATGAAGGCGTACTCCGCCATGTGTTCCCGGTATGAGCGCACCGCGGCGCGTGCGGCGCGCGCCGTCTCTTTCTGTTTGAGCTGGATATGCCGCCCGGCCAGGACCACGCTGGCGGCCAAGCGCTTGACGTCCCATTCCCATGGGGCGGGAAGCGTTTCATCCAGGTCATTGACGTCGAAGATCAGGCCGCGCTCGGGCGTGGCAAAGGCCCCGAAGTTCGAAAGATGGGCGTCGCCACAGGCCTGCACCCTGAGGCCGGTGCTCGGGGTGTGGGCCAGGTCGGCGGCCATGATCGCGGCGGTCCCGCGATAGAAGGCGAAGGCCGACTGTGACATGCGACCGTGGCGAATCGGCACGAGGTCCAGCACCCTGCCCTCGTTCTGCGCCAGCACCAGCTCGACCGGATCAGGACGCTCCATGGGCGGCTTCCATCCGCTATGCTCAGTGCGAGGCACGGCGTCGCGCAGCCGCTTTCCCTCGGCCCGGCGCTCGGCCTGAGAGCGATACGGCGCGTCGCTGAGCGCGGTGCCGTGACCATTCGTGCTATCCATTGGTGACAATTGCTTGACCTTGGTCTTCATACACTGCCTCTCGCTTGCAGCGCCTCCGGGCACTACGGCTGAGCACTTCTCCGCCACGCAGCCGAACCGTCAGCCGAGCACGGCTTCGAACCCCCTGCCAGATCGAGAAGACCGCGTCTGACGGACGCTCCCGCTCGCGAGCCGTGGGACGCATTTCAAGCCGGCGACCGGCTGGCAGTATATAGGACCTTAGGCCTAGCCGCTGAGCTTCCGGTCGGCTCGTCGGCCACGATAGTGGAGCTCGTGCTGACGGAAGAAACCCTCGGCCGAGGGCCCGTCTCCCCGCGTTTACGACTATAATCACCGCGAGGCCAGCCCCGATGGAAATCGAAGCCAAATATGCCGTATCCGAGCCCGCCCAGTTCGACACCCTGCTCGAGCTCCGAGCACTGGGCGACTACGCCCTCCGCCCCATGGGAGAGCGGCAGGTGCTCGATCACTACCTCGACACGGCGCACCGCGACCTCCTGCGCGGCGGCTACGCCTGCCGGCTGCGTGAGGGCGAAGCGGGTCGTCATTGGCTGCTGACCGTGAAGGGATTGGGCGGGGCGGACGGCGCCGTGCATCAGCGTGAAGAGCACGAAGGCGAAGTGCCCCCGAAGTCGACCCCGGCGGACTGGCCGGCGAGTCCGGCTCACGACACCGTCACCCGCCTGAGCGAAGGTCGGCCTCTCGGCGAGCTGTTCTCCCTCCGCCAGCTCCGGATCAGCCGCGCGGTGGAACGCGGGGATCGGGTCGTGGGCGAGCTCTCGCTCGATACCGTCGAAGCCAACATAGCCGGACGCAGATCGCTCGCCCGCGAGATCGAAATCGAGCTGGGAGCCTCGGGCCGGGTAGACGATCTTCACGCCATCGCCGCGGCGCTTCGGCCGTATGGCCTGAAAGCTCAATCGACTTCCAAGTTCGAACGGGCGCTCGCCCTGTTGGACGACACGTCCGGAGCGCCGACGCCCAAGAAGAAGCGGGCGCCGGATGTCCGTGCCGACGAGTCGATGGCCGAGGCCGGACGGACGATCCTGCGTTTTCACTTCGAGCGCATGCTGGCCAACGAGGCCGGCACCCGCAAGGGCGAGGACGCCGAAGCCCTCCACCGCATGCGCGTCGCGACCCGCCGCCAGCGAGCCGCCTTCCGCATCGCCTTGCCCTACTTCAAGCGTAAGGCGGTTGGAGCCTTCCGCGACGAGTTGCGAGCTCTGGCCGGCCACCTGGGCGAGGTGCGCGACCTCGACGTCGTGATCGAAGCGGCCGAGGCCTATGGCGCGTCGCGGAAAGGCGAGGCCGCCGCGCTCGATCCCCTCCTCGACGAATGGCGCGCACGGCGAGACGAAGCACGGCATAAGCTGCTGAGCCATCTCGATGACGAAGCCTATCGTGATTTCACGCAGCGTTTCGCCGAATTCCTCTCATCGAAGGGCGCCGGAGTGAAGGACACCTCGGATGACTTGCCCCGGCCCCGCCTGGTCCGTCACGTCCTGCCCACGGAGATCTGGGACCACTACGCCCGGTTGCGGGCCTATGAAACGGTCATGGAGTGGGCGCCCATCGAGACGATTCACTCGTTGCGGATCGAGGACAAGCGCCTGCGGTATCTGCTCGAATTCTTCGCCGAGCCGCTGGGGCCGGGTCTCTCGGACGTCCTCGAGGCGCTCGTCGATCTCCAGGACCACATCGGGGAGCTGCATGATGCCGACGTGACGATCGGCCTGCTCCGTGATTTCCTGATGCGCAGCTCGGACGTCTCGACGGAACCCGCGGTGGCCGACTCCGTGGGCCGGTACCTCAAGCTCAAGCAGGCGGAGCTGCGCACCTTGCAGCGCACGTTGAAGCGGCCGTGGAAGCGCGTGGCCGGCCAGCGGCTTCGGACCGCCCTCTCCCGGGCGGTTGCGAAACTGTAGTGCTGAACCGGAAGTTCGCCGATCTCCGGCACGCGCCCGATCTGGACCCGCGGCTCCTCCGATACGAGGTGGCGGCGCTCCCTCAGGCCGTGGTGGCCATCGGTCCCGCGGGCCGCCCCAAGACGAAGGGCGGCGTGGTCCTGGCGGGTCCGGGCTTCACCTGGTCCCTGTTCTTCTTCCCGGGCCGCTGGTACACGATCACCACGGTGCACGACGGGCTCGGGAGCCTGGTCGGGCACCATGTCGACCTTTGCGCGCCCCCGGAGGAGTACGAGGGGATGCTCTCCTTCGTCGACCTGAAGCTCGACCTGCTGATCCGGGCTGACGGCGGGGCCGTGTGGCTGGACCGGGACGAGTATCGACGCGAGGTGGAGGCCGGCACCATCCCGTCCGCCTGGCAGCGAGAGGTGACGGAGACGGTAGCGGCCATCGATCGCGAGCGCCGCGCCGGCGCGTTCCCACCGCCCGCGGTAGAGCAGTACCGGCCTGCCGTTTCCGCCTCGTAGCCTCCCGCGTTTGTTGCACGACGGTTACGGGAGCGTCAAATCGTGCGTCCGCCCAGAAATTTCTTGGACATTTTCCGAGGCCCTGACGCAAACTCAAAAAGGGAGGCCTCAACGAATGGCGTTCAACGGCGTGGTCCGGGCGGCGGGCGGCGTGATCTCGCGGCGGAACGAGCGCGGCGAGGCCGAGGTGCTGCTCATCTATCGTGCCCAGCGGCGAGACTGGTCCTTCCCGAAGGGCAAGCTCGAGCCGGGCGAGACCCACAGGGAGTGCGCCCTCCGCGAGGTGGAGGAGGAGACCGGGCTCCGCTGTCAGCTCGACCTCGAGCTGCCGTCCACCTCCTACCACGACCGCAAGGGCCGGGCGAAGGTCGTCCGCTACTGGACCATGACGGTGGTCCGGGGCGAGGCGGAGCCGCGCAACGAGGTCGGCGCCATCCGCTGGCTCGGCCTCCGGGCCGCCACCAAACTGCTCACGTATCCGCGGGACCGCGAGCTGCTCTCCGCGTTCGCCGGCCTGCTCGCACAGGCGGCGGTCTAGGCGGGGCCGCCACCCGGGCTGCATCACCGCTTCGTCACGCGGCGGTCATCTCGAAGACGTGGTACCCCCAGGGCGGCAGGTCTAGATAGAGGCCCCGCGACGCCAGATCGCCGCCATCGCGATCGTAGCTGGCGGGCCCCGTCAGATCGTTGAGCTGCACCGTCCGGCCGCTCAGCTCGGCAAACGGCAGCCGCACGTAGCACTGGCCCTGGTTGGGCGCGTAGTTCACGGCGACCAGCCGTTGCTGGCCGTTCTGGGCCTGCCAGGACCAGACGATGAAGCCGTCCGACGTCCAGTTGCCCTCCCACGCCGGCGCGCAGTCGAGCAGGCGCCACTGGCCGTCGCGAACGACCGGTTGCCGGAGCACCGCCAGGAGGCCGTCGTAGAACTGGCGCAGCGCGGCGTCGACCGGCTCCAGGGGCGCGCGGACCAGGTGGGGCGAGATGCGCTTCCGGCGGCCCTCGAGCTGCCCCTCATGGAAGAACCGCAGGCCCGGCGACAGGAACGTGATGACGGCGGCGGCCTCGTGCATGGCTGGCGCGAAGGTCGCCGCCGCCCGGGGCTCGTCGTGGTTCTCCAGGAACCGGGCGAGCTTGTTCTGGAAGTCGAGCCCGGCCAGCAGGTGCTCTCGCACCGGCCGCGCGTGCCCCTCGCGCAGGCGGTCGTACAGCCGCTTGTCGTAGGCGTAGTCGAACCCCTGCTCGAGCATCGCCCACTCGAGGTCCCAGTAGACCTCGGCCATGAAGCGGAACCCCGGCACCCGCTCCCGCACCCGCCGCGTGGCCTCCGGCCAGAACAGCGGGGCCCGCTGCCCCCAGGTCCGCTCGAAAACGTCCGGCAGGACGAGCATTGCCATGTCGCAGCGCACCCCGTCACACTGGCCGGCGATCTTGAGCAGCTCGCCGATCATCGCCTCCTGGGTGGCCGGATTGCTGTAGTCGAGCTGCAGCGTGTCCGGCCAGCCCGCGAAGTACGGGTCCCGACCATGGGCGAGCAGGAGGTCGCCCCGTCGCCGCTTCACCCACGTGTAGTTCTGGGGCGCCCGCGCCAGATCGACGTCGGTCCCCGCAATGTAGTACTGGGGGTGGTCCTCCACCCACGGGTGATCCAGGCCGGTGTGGTTCGGGACGAAGTCGAGCATCAGCCGGAGGCCGCGCTTCCGGAGGCGCTCGCGCAGGCGCGCCAGGGCCGCGTCACCGCCGAGGTCCGGATGCACGGTGTAGCCGGTGATCGCGAACCCGGATCCGGCGATGTCATCGTCGCGCAGGTCCGGCAGCGTCTCCTCGAACTCCCGCCGCCACTCGGGAAGAGCGCGTGACACCCGCTGCCCGGCCGGCCCGGTGCGCCACACGCTCAGGAACCAGATCCAGTCGAACCCCATCCCGGCGATGCGGTCCAGCTCGGCCTCCGACAGATCATCGAGGGTGGCCGGCCGCGCCAGCGTCCGTGACAGCTCCGTCAGCCAGACGCGCGTGTTGATCTGATAGAGCATGTCAGCGCCTGCGGGTGGGACGCGCCGGCGCCACGTCCGTGTTCGCGGCGGCCTTGCTGCGGCTCTCTTCCAGGCGACGATGCTCGGCGTCCATGATGCGGGCCTCCTCGAGACTGTTCACGGGCCAGGGAACGTAGCACAAGATCCGAGGGCACGCCATAAGCGCGCGGCTGCCTACCCGGCGCAGCGGCCGGGTGCTCCTACGCCCCGCCGAGCCTCCCCGCCCGGCGTCCGGCCGCCAGGATGCCGTCGACCAGCCCGTAGGCGCGGGTCCGGTCCGCGTTTCGCAGGTGGTGGGTGATGCGGTTGCGTGCCGCCGAGGTGAGGTAGAACCGCTCGTAGAGCACGTTCCGGCCCGCGAGGGTCGACCCGACGAAATCCCACGCGAGGCGGAACAGGGCGGCCCGCTCCTCGGCGCCGACGTCCTTCGCGCCGTGCAGGAACTCGTCGATCAGCGGGCGGAGCATCCGCGTCGTCGAACAGCCGCCGGCTCGGCGCGGCCAGGAGATTGTGGCTGCCGATGAGCATGATGATCTCGTTCACCCGCGGGAACCACGTCGCCAGGAGCGACCGCATGGGGGCGAGGGGCCGGCCGTCGGGAAACCACACCCCCTCGCCCACGTCCCGCCCGTGCTCGGCCGAGAGGAGGACCGCGCTGCGGGTCACCTCGACGTAGTCGAGCAGCTCGCCCAGCATCTCCTGCGTCGTCGGGCTCGCGTCGCCGATCGCCTCGGCCATGCGGCAGGCGAGGCCGTAGGCGAACTCGAGCTTGGTGAGCGCGCGGATGCGTGGTCTGGTTCGTCATGTTGTCGCGCAGGCCGGTCGTGGTCACGGTGTTGTAGAGGTCGATGCGGCCCGTCGAGGAACAGTCGCTCGCGCGGGATCTCGACGTCGTCGAAGATCACGAAGGCGTCCTGCTCGTCGAAGCGGCTCGCCAGCGGCCGATCGAACACGTCCGCGCCGGGTGCGGCCGCGCTGTCGCGACACAGGAAGAGCAGCCCCGGGCGTGTCCACCGGGATCGAGAAGGCCAGCGCGTAGGCCTCGGCCCCCGGCGGCAGCGGGTGCGCCGGGTAGACCGCGATCTCGTCGGCGAACGGCGCGAGGGTCGCCAGGATGCGGGCGCCGCGCACCACGACCCCCGCCCGGGACTCCCCGACCTTGTGCACGGGCACCGGATTCCCCACGATCTGGGAATCCGTCGCCTTGTCGATGGTCGGGTGGATGATCGTGTGGGTGAGCGAGACGTCCTCGCGCGCGAGCCGCTTCTGGAACGCGACGAGGTTGTGGGCCCCTTCCTCGTTCCGGCCGTCCGCGCCCAGCCAGTCCTTCCAGCGCCCCGCGAAGCTCGCGAACTTCACGTTCATGTAGTCGGGGGTGCGCCCCATGAGGCCGACGGTGGCCTCCGCGATGCGCGCGAGGCCCCGGTTCCGACGCTTCAGATCCGAGACCGAGCGCGGGATCATGTGCCCGACGTTGAGCGGCTCGCCCGTCTCCGGGTCCGGGACCAGGCACTCGTCGGAGAACGCGCGGACCCGATCGAACACCCCGGCCAGCGTCTGCGCCGCGCCCGCGAGCGCCGGATGCGTGGTCACGTCGTCCACGCGCTCCCCTTCGAGCCATAGCTGACGCTTGGTGCTGCGCAGCCCTTGCAGGAACTGCTCGCCCGATCGTGCCCCCATGGGCGCTCCCGTCAATCGCCCGGGCGGCCGGGGATCATCGGGACTCGCTCGCCCCCTCACCCGGCCCACTCCCTGGTGGGGAGAGGGATTTCTGCGCCCCGCCGAAGATGCGCGCCTTGATGCGGTTGGGAACCCAGCGGGCCAGGCGGCGCGCGACGACGGCGATGCGCTCGAGTGAGTCGGCCGAGCCCGGCCAGTAGCGCAGCAGCATCGGCCGGTCGACGAAGTTCAGCACGCCGTCCACCACCACCGCGGCCAGCAGCAGGTCGTCGAGCATAGCCCAGCAACGGGATGAAGTCCGGGATCAGGTCGATCGGGCTCACCAGGTAGACGGCCAGCGCGGCGAGCACCACCTTCGCCGCGGTCGGGACGTCGCGGTCGCCGGCCAGCGAGATCAGCATGCGGCCGAGCCGCGGCAGGGCGAAGAGCAGTTCCTTCACGGCCGCCGGCTCCGGGCTACTCCAGGCGTTCGGCGAGCAGCTCGGCGATGTCGCGGGTCTTGATCTTGTCGCCGACCTCCTTCGCCTTCACCCCGTCCTCGAACATGGTCAGGCAGAACGGGCAGGCGGAGGCCAGGATGTCGGGCTTCACCTCCATCGCCTGCTCCACCCGCAGCTGGTTCACGCGCCGGCCCTCGTGCTCCTCCATCCACGCGCGCCCGCCGCCGCCGCCGCAGCAGAAGCCGCGTCGAGCGGTGACAGCTCCATCTCGACCAGCTCGGCCGCGCGTCGACGAGGCGAGCACGCGCCGCGGCTCGTCGTAGATGTCGTTGTAGCGGCCGAGGTTGCACGCGTCGTGGTAGGTGATGCGCTCGCCGTCGCTCTCGCGCGCGGCTGGAGCCGCCCCGAGCGCGACGAGGTCGTCGAGGAGCTGGGTGTGGTGGATCACCCGGAAGTGGCCGTCGAAGTCCGGGTACTCGTTCTTGATCGTGTTGAAGCAGTGCGGGCACGCGGTGACGATGTTCTGGAACTTGTACTGCTTGAGCGTCTCGACGTTGCCCTGGGCCAGCGTCTGGTAGAGGTACTCGTGGCCCAGCCGCCGCGCCGGCTCGCCGGTGCACTTCTCCTCGTTGCCGAGGATCGCGAAGTCCACGCCCGCCGCCTGGAGGAGCTTGACGAAGCGCGCGCGCCACCTTCTTGTTGCGCTCGTCGAAGGAGCCGTAGCAGCCGACCCAGTAGAGGTACTCGGCCTCGCTGGACGTCGCGTCATCGTGCGCACGCCCGAGGTCCGCGGCCCAGTCCGCGCGCGTCTGCCAGGACATCTGCCACGGGTTGCCGTTGGTCTCGAGGTTGCGGAACGCCGGCTGCAGCTCGGCGGGGAAGCGCGACTCGGTGAGCACCAGCCAGCGCCGCATGTCCGACGATCTTCGGCACGTGCTCGATGAAGACCGGGCAGGCGTCCACGCACCAGCGGCACGTGGTGCAGGCCCAGAGCACGTTGTCGTGGATGACGTCGCCGCACCAGCGCCTCGGCGTGCGCCGGCGCCCGTTGGCGCCCGGCTGGCGCCAGCGAGCGCCGGAGCCTCCTCGAGCAGGCGCTCCTGCAGGTGCAGGATCAGCAGCTTCGGGTCGAGCTCCTTGCCGCTCATGTTGGCCGGGCAGCGCGAGGTGCAGCGGCCGCACTCGGTGCAGTTGTAGGTGTCGAAGAGATCCTTCCAGGTGAGGTCGGTGAGCGCGCCCGACCCCGAAGGTCTCGGCGTTCTCGAGGTCCATGCGTGCGGAACTGCCCCTTCGGCTCGAGCGGGGCGAAGAACACGTTGAGCGGCGCGGCCAGGACGTGCAGATGCTTCGAGTACGGCAGCCAGCACCAGGAAGCCCAGGAGCAGGCCGCGGCGTGCAGCCACCACGCCGCGTGGAAGACCACCGTGACCGCGCCCGCGGGAGAGCCCGGCGAGCGGCCGGCGATGGCGCTGCCCGCGAACGGCCAGTGGTCGTGCGGCGCCGGGGCGAGCACGATGCGGCCCGGCGTCGGCCACGCAGGTCCGTCACCATGAGGCCGAAGATCAGGCAGCAGGATGACCAGGCCCTCGGTGCGACAGGGTGAGGCGCGCGGCCGCGTGACGAGCCGCCGGAAGACGCGCGTAGCCCGACCGCCGCGATCACGAGCGACGCTGAAGAGGTCCTGGAGGACCAGGTAGCGCGCCGTGTCGGACAGGAGCGGCAGGAAGAACGACTCCGTGACGCCCGCGGCCGAAGAACTCGATGGTGCCGAGGGTGAGGACCATGAAGCCCCAGAAGATGGTCGCGTGCATGAGCCCCGGCCAGAAGTCGCCGGCGATGAGCCGGGCCTGGGCGAACACGTAGACGAGCACGCGGCCGACGCGCGTCGGGCACGTGGTCCCAGCGCGGCATCGGCTTGCCCTTGAGCAGGAGGCGCACGAGGAAGACCAGGCCCGCCGCGCGAACAGCGCGCCGCGCCACCGCGATCATCGCGTAGAAGATCAGCCAGCCGGGAACGATCCCGTACCAGTGTTGCGAAGGCAACATCAGGCTCCTCCGTTCAGGGCGACGATCGGGCTGATACGCGTGAGTCGGCTCGAAGGCGGTGTCAAGGCCGCGTGAGGGTCTGGCGACAGGATCTGCGGCCACCGCGCGAGTAGGGATCGAGCGCGCCGGTGGACACCGCGGCGAGCGTGCGCGCGAGCCGGGATCGGTCTGCACGCGCGCCGTGACCTGCGCGGTGAACTCCTCGACCAGCAGCGCTTCCAGCTCCGCGCGGCGGCGCGCCTGGCGCCGCTTCTCGAGCGCGCCGGCCTGCTCGAGGGCGGCGCGGTGCTTCCGCACGTCGGCGAGCAGGGCGTCGATGCCCACGTCGTTGGCGGCCTGGGCGGCCAGCACCGGCACCTCCCAGTCCACGTCCTTGGCGCCGGCCCCGCTCGTGTAGTGCAGGTGCACGCTGAAGCGCATGTCGGCCATCAGGGCGTGGGCGCCGTCGCGATCGGCCTTGTTGACCACGAAGATGTCGGCGACCTCCATCAGCCCCGCCTTCATGGCCTGGATCGAGTCGCCCGACTCCGGCACCAGCGCGACCACCGTGGTGTCGGCCTGGCGGATGATGTCGAGCTCGGTCTGCCCGACCCCGACGGTCTCGATGATGATCCACGGGAAGCCGAAGGCGTCCATCAGCTTGATCACGTCGCCGGTGGCGCGGGCCAGCCCGCCCAGGCTGCCGCGCGTCGCCATGCTGCGGATGAACACGCCCGGGTCGAGCGTGTGGGCCTGCATGCGGATGCGGTCGCCGAGCACCGCGCCGCCCGTGAACGGGCTCGAGGGATCCACCGCGATCACGCCGACCGGGAGCTGCTCGGCGCGCAGGCAGGCGCATCAGCCGGTCGACCAGGGTCGACTTGCCCGGCACCGGGCGGTCCCGTGACTGCCGAGCACGTAGGCGCGCCCGGTGCGCGGCGTGGACGGCGCGCATGATCTCCGGCACGTCGGGCAGCCGATTCTCGACCCGGGTGATCAGGCGCGCCAGCGCCAGGCGGTCGCCGTCGAGCATCCGGCGGACGAGGTCGGTCAGAGCACCTCCCCGCTCAGGCGGGCCTCCATCACCAGGGCGTCCTCGCCGGTGTCGAAGTAGTAGCCCTTGCGGCGGCCGATCACCCGGAAGCCGAAGCGCTCGTAGAGCCCGAGGGCCTCCGAGTTGGTGGGGCGCACCTCGAGGAAGGCCAGGGTCACCGCGCGCTCCCGCGCGTCGTCGAGCACCGCGCCCAGCAGCGCGCGCGCCACGCCGTGGCGGCGCACGTCGGGGTGCGTGGCCAGGTTGGTGACGTGGATCTCGTGGCCGATCTCCCAGAGGCAGAGATAGCCGACGAGCCGGCCCTGCCAGCGGGCCACCGAGCACCGCGCGACGCGATTCTGGGTCAGCTCGTAGCGGAACGCGCCGCGGGACCACGGAGTCTGGAACGACGCGCGCTCGATCACCAGGACGTCGTCCAGGTCCTCGAGCGTCATCGGCTCGAGCGTCACGTCCGCGGGCGGCGCCTCACGCATGACGCGCCCTCAGCTCGGCCTCGGAGGGGCGCAGGTAGAGCGGCGCCAGCTGCTCCGCCGGGATGCCGCCGCCCGCGACGAGGATCGCGTGGCCCAGCGCGCCCACCGCCGCCGGCGACGGCAGCGAATGCACGGGATCGGCCTCGCGGACCCCGGGACCGAGCCGGGCGAGAAACGGCCGACACGCCGCGACCCCGTCGCCCAGCACGATCACGGGCGCCTCGAGGCGGGCGGCCACCGCCTCGGGCGGCAGCGCCAGGTACTCCCACTGCCGCTCCATCGCCGAGCCGCTCCATCGGTAGAGCGCGCCGTAGACCTCGTCGCGCCGCGCCGCGAGCAGCGGGCACACCGCCGCGTCCGCGAAGGGCAGCGTGGCGGCGAGCGCGTCGAGCGTGGGTACCGGCGCCACCGGGATCTCCAGCGCCAGGGCCAGCCCCTTGGCGGTGGCCACGCCGACCCGGAGGCCGGTGAACGAGCCCGGGCCGATGGACACCGCGAGGGCGTCCAGGCTCGCCACGTCCCATCCGCAGTCCTGGAGCAGGCGGTCCACGACGGCCATGAGCCGCTCGGAGTGCGTGAGGGCGATGTTGAGCCGGCTCTCGCCGACGAGGCGCCCCTCCTCGATCAGCGCGGCCCCGCCCGCGAGCGTGGCGGTTTCGAGCGCCAGGAGCCTCATGCGCGGCAGTCTAGCACGCCCACTTTCGAGTTGACACGCCGCGGCCCGGCCGTCATCCTTGAGCGACTGATGGCCCCGCCGCCGCGACAATCCGACAGCCAGATGGACGCCGAGGTACGCGAGAAGATCCATCTCGAGATCCTCAAGCGCACCGGCGCCTACCACGCCAACGACCACGTGCTGCTGCCGTCGGGCCACCACACCAGCGAGTACATCGAGAAGACCCTGGTCACCACCGAGGCCTCCTTCACCGAGGGCCTCGGGGCGGTCATCGCCAAGCACTTCGCGCAGTGGCCCATCGACGTCGTGCTCTCCACCGGGCCGGGCGCCCTGATCCTGTCGCACTGCGTGGCCCGCGCGCATCCCTCCCGGCCGACGCTGGCCTACGGCACCAAGGGCGTCAGCGCGGGCAAGCGCCGCGTGAGTCTGCCCGTCGAGTTCCAGCGGTTCATCCGCACCGGGACGAAGGTGCTCATCGTGGAAGACCTGGTGAGCTCGGGCACCACCGTGCGGCTGCTCTCGCAGCTCGTGGAGGAGCTGGGCGGCCAGGTGATCGGCATCGGCGCGCTGTGGCGACGCACCAAGAAGGCGGTGATCGACGGCAAGGAGATCTTCAGCCTCGTGAGCCGCGACTTCCCCACCTACAGCGTCGACACCTGCCCGCTCTGCAAGAAGGGCGTGCCGCTCAACCAGGAGTACGTGAAGCGCCGCGAGCATCGCAAGCCGTCCTCCGCCCACGAGAAGCTCGAGAAGACCTAGCCGTCCCGCCCCCAAGATGTGGGGGCTGCAGTGCGTTACGACCCCTCTATCGGGTATTTTCCTCTTGACACGTTTTGGGCCCTCCCCTAGAGTCCGGACAGATCGACCGCCGGACGCGCGGGGATCGGGAGGGGGGTGACACGATGGCGAAGAAGAAGGCCGCGAAGAAGAAAAAGAAGAAGTAAGGCGCCCCTCGTGGCGCTCGGCCCTGTCGGCCCCATCCCGGCAGGGCCGTTCCATCTCCCGTGACTCACCGCGACGCCTACCTCCTCCTGTTCGTCGTGGCCCTCATCTGGGCCGGTAACTTCCCGCTCGCCAAGCTCGGCCTCTCCGAGCTCGGACCGCTCACGCTCGCGGCCCTGCGCGCGCTCATCGCCGCGCCGCTGCTCATGCTCGCGTCCCGCATCCTCGAGGGCCCGCTGCCGCCGCTCGCCCGTCGCGACCTGACCGCGGTGATCGTGCTCGGGGTCACCGGATTCGTGGGCAACTCCACACTCTGGTACACCGGCATGATGTTCACCACCCCCGCCAACGCGGGGATCCTCGGGGCGGCGGCGCCGGTGGTGGTGGCGCTCGCGGCTTCGGCGATGCTGCGCGAGCGCCTGTCCGCCCTGAACCTGACCGGGATCGCGCTCACGATGGTGGCGGTGGTGCTCACGATCGCACGGGGGTCACTCGATGTGCTCCGGACGCTGTCGGCGAACCGGGGCGACGTGATCATCCTGATCTCCCAGATGCTCTGGGTGACCTACACGCTCTACACCCGTGCCAACCGGTCCACCTTCTCGCCGCTGCAGATGCTGGCGGGCGCCCACGTGGTGGCGGCGGGCCTGCTGCTCCCGCTGGCCCTCCTGGAACGGCCCTGGCAGAGCTTCGCCGGGGCCTCGTGGGTGGCGGTGGTGGTCGTGCTCTACAGCTCCCTGCTGGGGACGCCCGCGCACATCGCGTTCTACCAGGCGGTGCGCACGGTCGGACCGGGCCGCGCCGCGGTGTTCACGAACCTGATCCCGTTCCTGGTGCTGGGGCTGTCCTGGCTGATGGTGGGCGAGCCGATCCGCTGGTACCACTGGATCGGCGCCTGCGGCGTGATCGCGGGCGTGGCGCTGACAACTACAAGAGCCGTCCCTCCTCATCCCCCTCTCCCCTCAGGGGAGAGGGCAGGGTGAGGGGTGGTCTACCGCTTGGCGCGAGGCCTTCGGCTTGCTGGGAGCGACCTTCGCCGGCTTGTCGTCCTTGATCAGGTGCTTCACCTCGTCCATGAACTGGGAGATGTCCTTGAACTGGCGGTACACCGAGGCGAACCGCACGTAGGCCACCTGGTCCAGCTTCTGGAGATGCTCCATCACGATCTCGCCCAGCTCGAGGCTCGTGATCTCCTTCTCGGCCCGGTCGTGCAGCTTGGCCTCGATGTCCGCCACCACGTCGTCCACCGCCTGGACGCCCACCGAGCGCTTCTCGCAGGACTTGAGGATCGAGCCGCGCAGCTTCTGGCGGTCGAAGGGCTCGCGGCGGCCGTCGCGCTTGACCACGTGGGGCAGGACGTCCTCGATGTACTCGTAGGTCGTGTAGCGGCGGTTGCACTTCAGGCACGCGCGCCGCCGCCGGATGAACTCCCCGTCGCGGCCGACGCGCGAGTCCACCACGCGGTCCTCGGTGTGGCCGCAGAACGGGCACTTCACCTGAGCCGCTCCGGGTAGAGCGGGAACTGCGCGGTCAGCTCCTGCACCTGGCTCCGCACCGCGGCTTCGGTCCCGCCGTCGCCGGGACGCGAGAGCACGCGGTCGATCAGCTCCGCGATCCGGGCCATCTCGGGCTCCTTCATGCCGCGGGTGGTCACCGCAGGCGTGCCGATCCGGATACCGCTCGTGATCATGGGCCCCTTGGTGTCGAAGGGAATCCCGTTCTTGTTGACCGTGATCCACGCGCGATCGAGCATCTCCTGCGCGTCCTTGCCGGTGACGTTGCGGGACGTGAGGTCCACCAGGAGCAGGTGCGTGTCGGTGCCGCCCGAGACCAGCCGGAAGCCGCGCGCCAGCATCGCCTCGGCGAACGCGCGGGCGTTCTTCACGATCTGCGCCTGGTACGCCCGCCACTCCTGGGTCTGGGCCTCGCGGAAGGCCACCGCCTTCGCCGCGATCACGTGCATCAGCGGCCCGCCCTGGATGCCGGGCAGCACGGTGCGGTCGAGGTCCTTCGCGTACTGAGCCCGGCACATCACCATGCCGCCCCGGGGACCTCGCAGGGTCTTGTGGGTGGTGGTCGTGACGAAGTCGGCGAACGGCACCGGCGAGGGGTGCAGCCCCGCCGCGACCAGACCCGCCGGATGCGCGATGTCGGCCATCAGCCGGGCGTCGACCTCGTCGGCGATCTCGCGGAAGGGCTTGAACTCGATGGCGCGCGGAAACGCGGAGCCCCCCGCGATGATGAGCTTCGGCCGGTGCTGGCGGGCCAGGTCACGCACCTGGTCCATGTCGATGCGCTCGGTGTCCTTGGTGACCCCGTAGGGCACGATGTTGTAAAGGCGCCCGGAGAAGTTCATAGGGCTCCCGGCGGTCAGATGCCCGCCGTGCGCCAGGTTCGGGCCCAGCACCGTGTCACCCGGCTTGAGCAGGGCGAAGTAGACCGCCATGTTGGCCTGGGATCCCGAGTGCGGCTGCACGTTCACGTGCTCCGCCCCGAAGAGCTCCTTGGCGCGGGCGATCGCCAGGTTCTCGGCGATGTCCACGACCTCGCACCCGCCGTAGTAGCGCTTGCCCGGGTAGCCCTCGGCGTACTTGTTCGTCATCACCGAGCCCACCGCCTCCAGCACCGCCTCGGAGACGAAGTTCTCGGACGCGATCAGCTCCAGGTTCCGCGACTGCCGCTCGGTCTCGGCCCGGATGGCCTTGGCGATCTCCGGGTCCACCTGCTCGAGATGGCTCACGGGCGTCCCTCCGGGTGGCGCCGCTCGATGTCGGCGATCTTCTCGACCCGGCGCGCGTGGCGGCCAGCCGCGAAGTCCGTCTCGAGCCACGCCTGGAGGATGTCCGCGGCCATGTCCGCGCCCATCAAGCGGCCGCCCAGCACGAGCACGTTGGCATCGTTGTGCTCGCGGCTCATCCGCGCGGTGTAGAGATCCCCGCAGAGGGCGGCGCGGACACCCGGCACCTTATTGGCGGCCACGCTCATGCCGATCCCGGTGCCACAGACCAGGAGGCCGCGCTCGACCTTGTGATCGACCACGGACTCGCCCACCAGGGCCGCGTAATCGGGGTAGTCCACCGACTCCGTCGAGTGGGTACCGAGGTCGAGCACCTGGAAGCCGTGGTTTATGAGCCAGCCCTTGAGGGCTTCCTTTAGCTCATACCCGGCATGGTCGGCCCCGAGCGCTATGGTGGAAACCACGGGCCAACCTTACGCTCCGTCGGGGTTGAGTGTCAAGACGACGCTACCGGTGGGGCTTTCCCGCCTGCCTTCACCCGTGACAGGAGCGCCAGCCCGACCACGAAGAAGGACCCGATGGCGAGGATGCCGGCCCGCTGGTTGCCGCCCGCCGCGTGGGAGATGCCGCCGAAGACGAGCGGGCCCATGACCGCGGCGCTCTTGCCGCAGAGCGAGTAGAAGCCGAACAGCTCGGCCTGCATGCCGGGGGGCGCCAGGCGGGCCAGGAACGCGCGGCTGGCCGCCTGCACCGCCCCGAGCCCGGTGCCCGCCACCACCGCCAGCACCCAGAACTGGGTCTGGGTCTCGACGAAGTAGGCGGCGACCACGACGGCCGACCACTGGCAGAGGGTGATCATCACCACCCGGCGCGGGCCCATGATGTCGGTCGGCCGCGCCCAGGCCAGCGCGCCGATGAGGGCCGAGATCTGCACCACGATGTAGAGCGCGATCAGCCGCTCCATCGGGAAGCCGAGCGTCTGGGCCGCGAAAATGCCGGAAAAGGCGATGACGGTGTTCACCCCGTCCTCGTAGATGAAGTAGGCGCCCAGGAAGCGCCGTAGGTCGGGCAGGGCCAGGATCCGGCGCGCGGTGGCCACCACCTGCGCGGCGCCCTCGCGGGCGGCCCGGAGCACCGGCACCCGCCCGCTCGGCGCGGCCGGGAGCATGAAGAAGGCCGGGAGCGAGAAGATCGCGTAGAGCGCCGCGGTGGCGAGGAACGCGCCCTGGTAGTTGCGGGCGCTCACGAAGGGCAGCGCGGCCAGCAGGGCCGCGATCGAGCCCGCGTAGCCCACCGCGAAGCCCCACCCCGACACGCGGCCCTGATGGCTGGGCGGGGCCAGATCGGGGAGATAGGCGTTGTAGTAGACGAGCGCGCTCTCGTAGGCGAAGTTGCCGATCACGCCGAGCACGAAGCCCCAGACCACCATGCCGGGCTCCACCGTGGTCATGAGCGCGGTGGCGATCACCCCGGCGGTCGTGAAGCCGATGAAGAGCGGCCGACGGATGCCCGCGCGATCGGCCACGCCCCCCAGGAAGGGCGACGTCAGCGCCACCAGCCCCATGGAGACGGAGACCACGCGTCCCCACCAGAGATCTCCCGCCCCGCCCTCGTTGCCGACCACCCCGATGGCGTAGTACGCGGCATAGATCGTGGCGAAGATCACCGCCGCGAACGCGGAGTTCGCGAAGTCGTAGAGCGTCCAGGCCACGATCGCGCGCACGTTCATCCGCGCGGCTCCTCGCGGCCGGCCAGCACCGACTCGGGCACGCGCGCCACCGCCCGGTCCATCTCGTCCAGGATGGCCCGCCGGCGCTCGCCCAGGTGGCGCCCGAGATCCCCGTCCACCAGGAGGCGGAGCAGCGCGCGGCCCTCGCGATAGAGGCGGCGCAGCCGCTCGCCCCACGCGAGCGCGAAGAAGCCGCCAGGGATGACCAGGACCGCGAAGAGCACGAGCAGCCAGCCCCCGACCCAGCGCCAGAGCAGCCACCCTTCCACGATCCACGCGAGCGGAAAGATGACGACGCCCGCCGCGAGCTTGTAGGTGGCCTCCACGTCCGGCTCGGGCCGGACCAGCTTCGCGGCCGCCCACGTGAGCCAGTACGGCACCGCGTGGGTGGCCAGGCCCCAGAGCGCGAGCGGCAGGCCGCCCAGCAGGATCGCGAACTGGCGCATCGCATAGGGCAGCACCACCCGCGCGCCGGGCGCCCTCAATCCGACCGCGGTGCCGAGCGAGGCGGCCTCCACGTCCTTGACGTAGCGCTCCACCAGCCCCCGGAGGATCTCGAGCCCGGCCGGGTCGCGCTGGATGAGATAGCGATAGGCGCGCGTGGCGCGGCGGCGCCAGTCGGCGCTCGCGGCCGCGTCGCGCGGCGCGCCCCCGCCCCGCTCCTGGCGCCAGAGCCGCTCCGCGTGCTCGACCAGGCGGAGCGTCTCGCGATCGTCCACCTCCGCGAGGAGACCGCGCAGCGCCTCGCCGAGGCGGGCGGTGAGCCGGCGCGCCGCTTCCTCGGGCTCGGTCCGCGCGAGCGCCACGAGGTCCGCGGTCTCCACCGGCTCGCCCACCGCGATCAGGGCCCAGCCCGCGCGGAACGTGCCCGGCTCGTGGAACATGAGCCCCACCGGCAGGAGCGTCACCGGCCCGACCGCATCCGCCTCGGCAGCCAGCAGCATGCGGGCCGCGCCGGTGCGCAGCGGCATCAGTGTCGGCTCGGGCTGGCTCACGCCCTCGGGAAAGATCAGGATCGCGTCGCCGCGACCGAGCGTGGCGGTGGAGGCCGCGAAGAGCCGGTCGTTCCGCCCCGGGTCGCCTGCCGCCGTCCTGCCGGCGATGAACCGGCAGCGCGCCGATCAGCCGGAGGAACGGCCCGATCAGCGGATTGGAGAAGAGCGGCGCCTTGGCCACCGACACCAGGCGACGGGGCACCATGGCCAGCAGCAGCACGCCGTCCACGAGGGCGTTGTGGTGGTTGGCGGCCACGATGAGCGGACCCGAGCGCGGGATGCGCTCGGCGCCGATCACGTCCACCCGGTGATAGAAGATGGCGGCCAGGAGCCGGGCCAGCGCCCGGACCGCGCGGTACGCCCAGGACGGCCGGTGCTCGCTCAGAGCGCCACGCGCTGGCCATCCCGGGCGACGGCCGTGTTCCAGCCGAGACGGCGCACGATCGCGTCCCGCAGCGCCTCCGCCGCGCCCGCCTCGCCGTGCACGACATAGGTCATGCCGGGGGGGCGCTCGAACCCGCCGAGCCAGCGCAGGATCTCCTCGCGATCGGCGTGGGCGGAGTAGGCGTCGCTCACCATGATCGCGGCGCGGACCGGGACCACCGTGCCGAGCATCCGGATCTCGGCCGCGCCGTCCCTGAGCAGCCGGCCCCGCGTGCCCGCCGCCTGGTAGCCGACGAAGAGCACCGTGGTCTTCGGATCCGGCAGCAGACGCTTGAGGTGGTGGAGGATGCGGCCGCCGGTCGCCATGCCGCTGCCCGCCACGATGATGCCGGGGCCCGCGGTCTCGTTGAGGCGCTTCGACTCGTCCACCGTCTGCGAGAGATGGAAGCGGCGCGGGGCGAAGGGCCGCGCGCCGCCGCTGCCGGCCTGCCGCAGCGCCGCATCGTGCTCCTCGGGATGCGCCGCGTAGATCACCGTCGCCTGGATCGCCATCGGGCTGTCCAGGTAGATCGGGCAGGCTCGGGATCCGGCCGCCCGCCTCGAGCCGGCGCAGGTCGTAGAGGATCTCCTGGGAGCGCCCGACCGCGAACGCCGGGATCAGCAGCCAGCCCTTCTGGTCGGCGGCGCGGCGCACCGCCGCGGTCGAGCCGGTCGCCCGGATCGTCGGGCGGATGCACGCGGTTGCCGTAGGTGGACTCCACCAGCAGCACGTCGGCCTCGGCGACCGGCTCGGGATCCACCATGATCGGCACGTCGTAGCGGCCGAGATCGCCGGAGAAGACGAGCCGGCGGCCGCCGGTCTCGCACGTCGACGAGACCCGCGCCCAGGATGTGCCCGGACGGGGTGAAGCGCGCCTCGACTCCGCGCGTGGCGGTGAACCGGCGGCCGAAGTCCACGCCGCTTCACCTGGGCGAGCGCGCGCTCGGCGTCCGCGATCGTGTACAGCGGCAGCGCGGGGTCGTGCTTGCTGGTGCGATGGCGGTTGGCGAACTCCGCTTCCTCCTCCTGGAGGTGCGCCGCGTCGGGCAGCATGACCTTCAAGCAGATCGGACGTGCCCGGCGTGCAGTAGACCGGCCCCGTGAAGCCGTCGCGGCAGAGCCGCGGCAGGTAGCCCGAGTGATCGATGTGGGCGTGGCTCAGGATCACCGCGCCGAGCGTGCCCGGGTCCACCGGCGGCGCCGCCCAGTTGCGCTGGCGCAGCGCCTTCAGGCCCTGGAAGAGGCCGCAGTCGAGCAGGACGCGGCCGGCTCCGTTCTCGAGCAGGTGCTTGGACCCGGTGACCGTGCCTCCCGCGCCTCCGAGAAAGGTCAGCGTCTGGTTCACGTCGAGATCACGCGGGGATCACTCGGAGACGGGCTCCGTCAAGGGCCGGCGGGCCGCACCGCGCGGCGGGTACGGGCCGGCCCCGGCGGGGAACTCGAAGAGCTCCTGCTCGGCGGCCTCCACGCCCTGGGTCACGAGCCGCTCCAGGTCCAGGCGCGCTTCCAGCGCCGCGACCGCGTCCGCTTCCATCCGGGTGGCGGGATGGCGCGGCGTGAAGAGGGTGCAGCAGTCGGCGTCCGGCTCGATGGAGATCTCGTAGGTGCCGAGCGCCTGGGCCTGCCCGGTGATCTCGAGCTTGTCCATGCCGATGAGGGGCCGCAGGATCGGCATCGCGGCCACCTCGTCGATGCGGATGAGGTTGTGCAGCGTCTGCGACGCCACCTGCCCCAGGCTCTCCCCGGTGACGAGCGCGAGCGCGCCCGCGTGACGGGCCAGCCGCTCCGCGATGCGCACCATCAGCCGGCGGTACACCACGACGCGGAACGGCGGCGGCACCGACAGCACGACTTCGCGCTGGATCTCGCCGAAGGGCACGATGAACAGCCGCGAGTGGTACTGCCACTGGGTCAGCCGCGTCACGAGCTCGCGGGCCTTGCCGCGCGAGAGATCCGGCAGGTACGGCGCGCTGTGGAAGTGCACGAAGACCACGCGGCAGCCGCGCCGCATGAGGCGCCACGCGGCCACCGGCGAGTCGATGCCGCCCGAGAGCAGGGCCGCCACCGTCCCGCCCGTGCCCACCGGCAGCCCGCCCGCGCCGGGCTGCGGGTCGCAGTAAACGAAGGCCTCGTCCGGCAGCACCTCGACGCGCACGTTCAGGTCCGGATGCTCGAGGCTCACCCGGACCTCGGGCCGCAGCGCGAGCACGTGGGCACCCAGGTCGCGGTTGAGCTCCACCGATGTCATCGGGAAGGTCTTGAACGCGCGGCGGGCGGTGATCCGGAAGGAGCCGAAGACGCGGCCCGCGATCGCCTCCTCCACCGCGGCCCGCAGCGCCTCGCGCGATACCCCGGTCCGGATCGCGAGGGCGAAGTTCGCCACGCCCGCGACCCGCGCCAGCCGCTCGGGCAGGAGCCGCGGCGCGGGGTGCCGCGAGAGATCGAGCATCACGCGGCCGGACAGCTGGACCAGCTCCACCGGTCCGAGGTCGCCGATCGCGCGCAGCAGGTTCTGGTGGAGCTGGCGGAGGAAGAGCGGCCGGTTGCCCCGCTTGAGGCTGATCTCGTGGTAGTGGACGATGGCGGCCGGCGCGGCCTCCGTCATCACTCGCTCCCCGCGGTGCGCCGGTGCTTGGGCCGACGCCGGTACACCGTCTTGGGAATTTCCACCTTCGGGGGCTTCGCGGGCATCGGCTTGCGGATCTTGCGGTGAATGGGCTTCGGGCGCTTCACCGCAACAGTATATCCCGGGGGTCGGCCTCAGTAGATCGCGCCCGGGAAGGTGTTGATCCCGGCCTGGCGACCCGCGACCTTGTACATCTTCACCCCGCCCACCGCCCCGCCGGCCCAGAGCCCGTCACCGACCCCGTCGTGGATGGCCCAGCTCCGGCCGCGCACCGTCCGGGCCGCCTCCGGACCGCGGAACTCGGTGGATGCGTCGAGGGCCCGCAGCAGCGGGCCGCCGTCGGAGAAGCCGGCGTGGATCGACTCCATCACGTCGCGGCCCATCAGGTAGCCGCAGCCGCGGCGCTCGTAGAGGATCGCGGAGTGATAGAAGAGGGGCTCGATGAGGTAGATCTCCTTGCCGATGAGGGCGCAGAAGCCCTCCATGGCGTCGAGCACGCGGGAGAGCAGGCGCAGGCCGCGCCGGACCTGCCCGGGCGCGAGACCGCTCCGCATCGCGCGGCGCTCTTCCTCGACGTTGCGACAGGTGGTGCCGAAGAGCGTGTCGCGGCCGTCCGGATCGCGGTCGATCGCGTAGCGGATGCCGGCGGGATCGGTGATCTGCACGAAGGCCAGCTCCGGCACCGAGAGCGGGGACATCTCCACGTCCACCAGCAGCGCGGGATCGCGGTCCTCCGGGCTCGAGCGCACCTCCACGCGGGCCCACGGCTGGTCCGCGGGGGCGGTCACCCGCACCAGACGCGCGCCCGCCTTGTCGCAGAGGGTGTGCGGGTCGATGGCGAACCGGTCGAGCAGCTCCTCCGGCACCAGGCGCGTGTAGAGCGCCTCCGCGACCTCGCGCGGCAGCGCGTTGATCTCCTGGATCGAGCCGAGCCCGAGTCCCTCGACGCGCGCGTCCATGGCCCGGCTCCTAGCGGCCTCCCGCCGGCTCGAGCGCGGGGAGGAGCACGCGGGCGGCCTCGAGCTCTTCCGGGGTGTTGACGTTCATGAACACGACCTCGGGGGCCCGGAAGCGGGCGACCTCGCCCGCGGAGATCGCGAGCACGCGCACGTCGTCGTAGAAGCCGATGATCTTGAGCCGCCCCGCGCGGAGCCGCGTCTCGATCGGGGCCAGGCAGGCCTTCCCGTAGCAGGCGTGGAGCGTCTCCCACTGATCGCCGACCCGCGGGGCGACCACGTCGGCCAGACCCGCCCGCTCCGTGACGAGGCGCGCCACCTCCGGCATCAGGAACGGCATGTCGCACGCCACCGTGAAGGCGGCATCGCCGGAGGCGGCCTGCAGGCCCGAGTAGATGCCGCCCAGCGAGCCGTGATCGGGGAAGGCGTCCGGCACCATCGGCAGGCCGAGCCCGGCGTAGAGCTCGGGGGTGTTGGTCACGATGAGCAGATCGTCGGCGACCTGCCGCATGACGTGCGCGACGCGGTCGATGATGCGCCGGCCGCCCAGCTCCAGCAGGGCCTTCGGCCGGCCGCCCATGCGGGTGCTCCGCCCGCCCGCCTGAATCACTCCGGTTATCCGCATGCCGCCTCGACGATCACCGGGCCCTGGCGCAGGATGCGCGGCGGCCAGACCGTGCAGTCCGCGACGGTCGAGGCCGCGCCGCCGGCCGTGGCCCCGCCGTCCAGGATCAGCTCCACGCGTCCGCCGAAGTACCCGCGGACGTCCCCCGCCGTCCGCGGCGGCGGCGCCGCGTTCGGGTTCGCGCTGGGCGCGGTCACCGGCCGCGCGACCGCGGCGACGAGGGCGCGGGCCACCGCGTGCCCGGGCAGCCGCACCCCGACGGTGCCGGTGCCGCCGGTGAGGCCCGCGGGCACGTGCGCGGAGGCCCGGAGCACCAGCGTGAGCGCGCCCGGCCAGTGGCGCGCCATCAGCGCGCGGACGCCATCGGGGATCGCGGCGGCCAGCTCCGCCGCCATGTCGATCGAGTCTACCAGCACGAGCAGGGGCTTGTCGTCCGGGCGGCCCTTGACCTCGAAGACGCGGGCCACCGCGGCGGGATCGAGCGCGTCGGCGCCCAGGCCGTAGAAGCTCTCGGTGGGGAAGGCCACGAGCCCGCCCGCCTGGATCCGCGCGCCCGCGGCGCGCATCACGGATTCATCGGGCTTGACCGGATCCACCGCCACGATACGCGTCGAGATCGCCAGCGCGCTCACCCGACGCGTCCGAGCGCGTGATGACCAATATCTCGCCGGTAGTGGGCGCCGTCGAAGCGGATGCGCTCGACGCCGTCGTAGGCCGCCCGGATCGCGGAGGCCAGGTCTCCGCCCAGGGCCTGCACGCCCAGCACGCGACCTCCCGCGGTGACGAGGACATCGCTCGCCATCGCAGTACCCGCGTGGAAGACGTTGATGCCGGGCCGCGCGGCGACCGCGGCGACTCCCGTGATCGGGAGACCGGTCTCGTACGCGGCCGGGATAGCCGGCGGAGGCCATCACCACGCAGACGGAGGTCGCCGGGCTCCACGCGAGCGCGGCGGGCAGCCCCTGCCCGGTGGCGGCGGCCTCGAGCAGCGCGAGCAGGTCGCCCTCGAGGCGCGGCATGATCGCCTGGCACTCCGGGTCGCCGAAGCGGCAGTTGAACTCGATCGACCTTCGGCCCTTCACGCGTGATCATCAGGCCCGACGAAGAGCACGCCCGGTGTACGGCGCGCCCTCCTTCCCCATCGCCGCGATCACCGGCCGCACGATCTCGGCCATGACGCGGTCCTGCATGGCGGCGCTCATGACCGGCGCCGGCGAGTACGCGCCCATGCCGCCGGTGTTGGGCCCCTGGTCGTCGTCCCAGACCGTCTTGTGATCCTGCGCCGCCACGAGCGGCAGGACCGCGGCGCCGTCCGCGATCGCGAAGAACGACGCCTCCTCGCCCTCGAGGAACTCCTCCACCACCACCGTGAGGCCCGAGACGCCGAAGGCGCGCTCCTCGAAGCACAGCGCGAGCGCCCGATCCGCCTCGTCCAGCGACCGGCACACGATGACCCCCTTGCCCGCCGCGAGCCCGTCCGCCTTCACGACCAAGGGCGCGCCGAGCTCGCGGCAGTAGCGCCCGGCCGCCGCCGCGTCCTGGAAGGTGCGGAAGCGCGCGGTGGGAACGCCGTGGCGCGCCATCAGGTCCTTGGCGAAGGCCTTGGAGCTCTCGAGGCGGGCGGCGGCCGCGCTCGGGCCGAACACCGCGAAGCCGGCCTCGCGCAGCCGGTCGGCGAGCCCCATCGCCAGCGGCACCTCGGGTCCCACCACCACCAGGTCGGGGCGCTCCCGGCGCGCGAGGTCCACCAGCTCGTCGACCGCGGTGTCCTTCACGGGAACGCACCGGGCGTGCGCGCGCGATGCCGGGATTGCCGGGCGCGGCGATCATCGCGGCCCAGGCGCGGGCTCTGCGCGAGCTTCCAGGCCAGCGCGTGCTCGCGGCCGCCGCCGCCCACCAGGAGCACGTCGGTCACTCGTCGGCCCTCCGGGTCGGCGCCGGAGGGCTCGGCGCCCTCCTCCAGGTGCGCGCGCGCGATCTTGGCCCACGGGCTGCCCAGGTCGAGCTCGAGGTAGCGGCGCCAGTGCACCGCCGCGCTCTCGGCCCGCCCCGTCTTGGCGAGCACGCCCGCGAGATTGAAGTGGGCGTCCGCGTAGTCGGCGTCCATCTCGAGCGCGCGCCGGTACCACGTCACCGCCACCGGGAAATCGCCCAGATCCTCGTTGAGCGAGCCCAGGTTGAACGAGGCCTGGCAGCAGCTCTCGTCGGCCTCGAGCGCGGCCCGGTAGCACTCCCCGGCCCGCTCGTACTGCCCCATCCGGTGGTGGAGGAGGCCGAGGTTGTTCCAGGCCGCCGCGTAACCCGGATCCATGTCGAGCACGCGCTCGTAGGCGTCCACCGCGGACTCCCAGCGCTCCGGATCGCCGTCCCACTCCGACGCGCGCTGGAACCACACCTCGGCCGCGTCGGCGGGCGGGATGAGCGGACGCACCATCCCGGTCAGCAGGGTCTCGCGGGTCTCGCGCTCGAGCTCGCCCACGGGCTCGAACGCGAGCAGGGCCTGGCCGGTGCCCGGATCGAGCCGCAGCCGGTCCTGCTCGACCACCACCTGGCGATCGCGCACCACCAGGCGCAGCTCGGCCAGCGGGCGTCCGCACGTCGGGGGCGAGCCGGCGCGCTCCGTCGAGCGCGGCGCGCACCTGGCGCACGCTCGCTCCGCTCTCCAGCAGGTTCGCGGCCGCGCGCACCGAGACCAGCTCGCGGAAGCGCAGGCCGCCCGGATCGTCGCGCAGCAGGCCCAGGCGCCGGAGCTGCGAGCGGCGCTTGGGCGACAGGCGCAGGAGCCGCATCAGCTCGCGCAGCGTGAACACCCGTTCGAGCGGAGGACTAGTGCTTGAAATGGCGAATCCCGCACACCACCATGGCCATGCCGTGCTCGTCGGCGGCCGCCACGACCTCCTCGTCGCGCACCGAGCCGCCGGGATGGATCACCGCGGTGGCGCCCGCCTTGGCGACCACGTCGAGCCCGTCGCGGAACGGGAAGAACGCGTCGGAGGCGCAGACCGAGCCCTTGGTCTCGAGCCCGAGCTCGCGCGCGCGCATGACCGCGATGCGCGCCGAGTCCACCCGGTTCATCTGCCCGGCGCCCACCCCGACCACCTGATCGGCGGTCGCGAGCACGATCGCGTTGGACTTGGCGTGCTTGGCCACGCGCCAGCCGAAGCGCAGGCCGCGGCAGCTCCGCCTCGGTGGGCGGGCGCTTCGAGACGACCTTGAGCGTCGCCGGGATCGAGATCGGCGAGATCGGCTTCCTGGAGCGAGCACCCCGCCCCAGACGCTCCGGACTTCCCGGACGCGCGTGGGATAGTCGGCCCGTGCGCACGGGAGCTGGAACACCCGGCACCTCTTCTTGGTCCGGCGGATCTCCTCGAGCGCGTCCGGCTCGTAGGCGGGGGCGAACAGGATCTCGAGCAGGATGCCGGAGAGCTCCTTCACCACCTCGAGGTCCACCGTCCGGTTCACCCCCACGATGCCGCCGTAGATCGAGACCGGATCGCAGGCCTTGGCCTTGCGGGCCGCCTCGCCCACGCTCTGCCCGACCGCCACCCCGCAGGGATTGGTGTGCTTGATCACCACCGCGGCCGGATCGTCGAACTCGAGCAGCAGGCCGAGCGCGGCCGACCAGTCGAGCAGGTTGTTGTACGAGAGCTCGGGGCCGTGGAGCTGGGTCGCCGCGCTCAGGCCGAGCGCGTCTCCGGACGGGACACCAATACGCCCGCGGACGGGCGGTAGAACGCGGCCGCCTGGTGCGGGTTCTCGCCGTAGCGCAGAGTCTGGGCGAGCGCGCCGTCCACGGACAGCCGCTCGGGAAAGCCGGCCACGGACACCGTGGCGGGGCGGCCGGTCGCGCCCGGCTCGCGCAGGTAGGCCGCGATCGCCGCGTCGTACTGGGCGGTGCGCCGGAAGGCCTCGAAGGCCAGCCGGAACCGGGTGGCGTCGGACAGCGCTCCGTCGCCGCGCCGCAGCTCCTCCAGAACGGGACCGTACTGGCCGGGATCGGTCACCACCGCGACGTGCGCGTGGTTCTTGGCCGCGCCCCGGATCATGCTGGGCCCGCCGATGTCGATATTCTCGATCGCCTCCTCGAGCGACACACCCGGCCGCGCCACCGTCTTCTCGAAGGGATAGAGGGTCACTACGACCAGGTCGATGGGGCGGATGCCGTGCCGCTCGAGCGCGGCCATGTGCTCGGGCAGCTCGCGGCGGGCGAGGATGCCGCCGTGCACGCCGGGGTGCAGCGTCTTGACGCGGCCGTCGAGCATCTCGGGAAACCCGGTGACCTCGGCCACGTCCACCACCGGCACGCCGGACTCGCGCAGGAGCTTCGCGGTGCCGCCGGTGGACAGGATCTCGGCCCCGAGGGCGGCCAGGCCGCGGGCGAATTCCACCACGCCGGTCTTGTCGTGCACGCTCAGGAGGGCACGTCGCACTCGAGTCATGGGGTCTCCCTGATCTGCACACGGCGACCGCGGAGCTCGAGCCGTCCCAGCGCGAAGAGCCGGACCGCCTCCGGGTACAGCCGGTGCTCCTCGACGAGGATCCGCTCCGCGAGGGTGGCTTCGGTGTCGTCCGCCATCACCGGCACCGCGGCCTGCAGCACGATGGGGCCGGTGTCCACGCCGTCGTCCACGAAGTGCACGGTGGCCCCGGAGACCCGGGCCCCGTGCTCGAGCGCCTGGCGCTGCGGGTGCAGGCCCGGGAACGCCGGGAGGAGCGAGGGGTGGATGTTGAGGAGCCGGCCGGCCCAGTGGGCCACGAAGCCCGGCCCCACGAGCCGCATGTAGCCGGCGAGGCACACGAGACCGACGCGCCGCTCCTCGAGCGCCGCGATCACCGCCTTCTCGTGCGCCTCGCGCGAGGGATGCTGCCGCGGCTCGAGCACGACCGTCTCGATCCCGAGCTCGCGCGCCACCGCGAGCGCGCCCGCGCCCGGGCGGTCCGTCACGAGCACGACCACCGCGGCGGGGATGCGCCGGTCCGCGGCGGCCTCGGCCAGCGCGCGGAAGTTGGAACCGCGCCCGGAGGCGAGCACCGCCACCCGCAGCGGCTCAGACATAGTCCACGCCGGGCGCGCCGGGCACGATGTCGCCGATCGGGTACACCCGCTCGCCCAGCGCCTCGAGACGCCGCGTGGCGGCGGCCGCGTCCTCGGGCGCGACCACGATCACGAAGCCGATCCCCATGTTGAAGGTGCGCCGCATCTCGGCGTCGTCCACCGAGGCGGCGCGCTGGATGGCCGCGAAGACCGGCGGCGACGGCCACGCGCGGGGGTCGATCCGGGCGCGCCGCTGCGCGGGCAGCACCCGCGGCAGGTTCTCGGTGATGCCGCCACCCGTGATGTGGGCCATCGCCCGCACTCGCACCTCCCGGATCAGCTCGAGCACCGGCTTGACGTAGATGCGCGTGGGCTCGAGCAGCTCGTCGCCCACGCTCCGGCCGACCCCGGGGATCGGATCGCCGAGCTTGAGCCCCATGCGGCCGAAGATCGCCTCGCGGGCCAGGGTGAAGCCGTTGCTGTGCAGGCCCGAGGACGCGAGGCCCAGGACGCGATCACCCGCGGTGACGTGCTCGCCGGTGATCAGGGCCGAGCGCTCGGCCACGCCCACCGCGAAGCCGGCCAGGTCGTACTCCCCCGGCGCGTAGAGCCCACCCATCTCGGCGGTCTCGCCACCCACCAGGGCGCACCCGGCCTGGCGACAGCCCGCCGCGACGCCGGCCACGATCGCCTCGATCTTCTCGGGCTCCACGCGGTGGACGGCCAGGTAGTCGAGAAAGAAGAGCGGCTCGGCGCCGTGCACGATCACGTCGTTGACGCCCATGGCGACCAGGTCGACCCCGATCGTGTCGTGGCGGTCCGCCATCACCGCGATCTTGAGCTTGGTCCCCACCCCGTCGGTGGAGGAGACGAGCACGGGATCCTGCAGCCCGAAGGGGACCCGGCAGAAGGCGGCGAAAGCTCCGATGCCGCCCAGCACTTCGGGGCGCAGGGTGGACGCGGCCAGCGGCGCGATCCGGCGTACAACCTCGTCGCCGGCTCGGATGTCCACGCCGGCGGCCCGATACGTCAGGGGATCCATAACTCCTTACGAGTCGAACAGCTTGAGCTGCGCCAGCTCCTCGGACTCGAAACCGACCTGGTACTGGCCGGTGAAGCACGCGTGGCAGAAATGATCCGGGTCCGACCCCGCGGCCTTGAGCATGCCGTCGAGCGACAGGTAGCCGAGGGAGTCCGCGCCGAGGTAGCGCTGGATCTCCTCCACCTTGTGGCTCGACCCGATCAGCTCGCGCCGGGTGGGCGTGTCGATGCCGTAGTAGCAGGGCCACTGGATCGGCGGCGAGGAGATCCGCACGTGCACCTCCCGCGCGCCCGCGGCCCGGATCATCTTCACGATCTTGCGGCTGGTGGTGCCGCGGACGATGGAGTCGTCGATGACCACGACCCGCTTGCCGTCCAGCACCTCGCGATTCGGGTTGAGCTTCACCTTGACCCCGAAGTGGCGGATGCCCTGCTGGGGCTCGATGAAGGTACGGCCCACGTAGTGGTTGCGAACGAGCCCCACGTCGAAGGGCAGGCCCGATTCCTCCGAGTACCCGAGCGCGGCTCCGACCCCGGAGTCGGGCACCGCGATGACCAGGTCGGCGACCACCGGATACTCGCGGGCCAGCTGGTGGCCGAGGGCCTTGCGCACCGCGTGGACGTTCCGGCCCCACAGCACCGAGTCGGGCCGCGCGAAGTACACGTACTCGAACACGCACTGCAGCCGCTGGGCGGGGCGGAAAGGCTTGACCGACGTGAGGCCGCGCTCGTCGATGACCAGGATCTCGCCCGGCTCCACGTCGCGCTCCACCTTGGCTTCCATCAGGTCGAGCGCGCAGGTCTCCGAGGCGAGCACCCACGCGTCGTCCAGGCGGCCCAGGGTGAGCGGCCGGAAGCCGGAGGGGTCCCGGACGCCGATGATCGACGTCGGAGTCAGGAGCAGCAGGGTGTAGGCGCCGCGCACCCGGGTCAGGGCGCGGGCGAGCTGCTCGACGAGCGTCGCGCCCTCGGACCGGGCCAGCAGGTGCAGGATGACCTCGGTGTCGGACGAGGACTGGAAGACCGCGCCGTCCTTCTCGAGCTCTTCCCGCAGCGCCTCGGCGTTCACCAGGTTGCCGTTGTGGGCGATGGCCACCGGCCCGTGCGCGGTGGTGCCGGTGATCGGCTGGGCATTGCGCAGGTTGGAGCTGCCCGCGGTGGAGTAGCGCACGTGGCCGATGGCGCGATGACCCGGCAGGCGCTTGAGGCGGTCGCGGCTGAAGACGTCGGCGACCCAGCCCATCGCCTTCTCGACCTGGAAGTGATCGCCATCGGTCGAGGCGATGCCGGCGGATTCCTGGCCCCGATGCTGGAGCGCGTACAGACCGAGGTACACGACGTTCGCGGCCTCGGCGTGATTCCAGATGCCGAACAGCCCGCACTCGTCGTGGAACTTGTCGTCGTCCAGCTCGATGGCCGTCGCCTCAGCTGACATATCGCTCAAAGCCGCCCCTCCACGCGCTCGTGATGCGGTTCAGATCCAGATCCACGAGGCTCGCCTCCCCCGCCCGGATCCGGAGATGGTCGCCTCCGACCCGTCCGATGAAGCGCCACGGCACCCGGAACTCGCTCATCAGCTGCTCGAAGTGGCGCGTCCGGTCCGCCTTGACCGAGACCACCACGCGCGACGGCCCTTCCCCGAAGAGCGTGAGATCGGCGCGACCGCCGCCCGCTCCCAGCTCGATGTCCGCGCCCATCGGCCGCGGCCCGCTCGCGCACGCCTCGGCCAGCGCCACCGCCAGGCCTCCCTCCGCGCAGTCGTGGGCCGAGCCCAGCAGGCGGGCCGCGATCGCCGCGCGACAGGCTTCCTGCACCGCCCGCTCCACCGACAGATCGAGCGGGGCCAGCCGGCCGGCCACCGTCTGCCGCCGCAGCCACAGCCACTCCGACCCGCCCAGGCTCACCGCCTCCGGCCCGAGCAGGGCCACCCGATCCCCGGGCTCGGCAAACCACTGCGTGCAGCGCGCCTCCGCGTCGTCCAGGATCCCCGCCATGCCGATCACCGGCGTGGGGAGGACCGCCTGGCCGAGAGTCTCATTGTAGAAGGAGACGTTGCCGCCGACCACGGGGATTTCCAGTGCCCCGCACGCCTCGGTGATGCCCGCCACCGCCTCCTTGAACTGCCACAGGATCTCGGGCCGCTCCGGAGAGCCGAAGTTCAGGCAGTCCGTCAGCCCGAGCGGTCGCGCTCCGCTCACCGACAGGTTGCGGGCGGCCTCCGCCACCGCCATCGCCGCGCCGACACGCGGATCGAGGTACACGAACCGCGCGTTGCAATCGGTGGTTACCGCCACCCCGATACGAGTCCCCTTGATGCGCAGCACCCCCGCGTCCGAGCCGGGGAGCACGAGCGAGTTGATCCCGACCTGCTGATCGTACTGACGGTACACCCATTCCTTGGACGCGATGCCCGGCGAGGCGAGGAGGGTCAGGAGGGCCTGCGAGGCCTCGTCACAGGACTCGGGCGAAGCGAGCGCGGCCAGCGGATCGAAGCGCTCGAGCGCGTCCTGCCATTCGGGCCGCGCGGTGGGCTTCTCGTACACCGGGGCCTCGTCAGCGAGGGCCTTCACCGGCACCTCGGCCACGACCGACCCGTGGAAGCGCACCCGGAGCAGGCCGTCGCCGGTCACGGTGCCGATCTCCACCGCGTCGAGGTCCCACTTGGCGAAGGTGCGGCGGACCTCGTCCTCCCGGCCCCGCTCCGCCACCAGGAGCATCCGCTCCTGCGACTCCGACAGCATGACCTCGTACGGGGTCATCCCCGTCTCGCGCTGCGGCACCCGCGACGCCTCGATCTCCATGCCCATGCTCGAGCGCGCGGGCATCTCCGAGCAGGCGCAGGCGAGGCCCGCCGCCCCCATGTCCTGGATGCCCACGATGGCGCCGGTGGCCATGGCCTCGAGACAGGCCTCCAGCAGCAGCTTCTCGGTGAACGGGTCGCCGACCTGCACGGTGGGCCGCCGCTCCTCCGCGGTCTCGTCGAACGTGGAGGAGGCCATGGTGGCACCGTGGATGCCGTCGCGGCCGGTCTTGGCCCCCACGTAGAACACCGGATTGCCCACCCCCTCGGCGCGCGCGCGAAAGATGCCGCGCTTGCTCACCAGGCCCACCGCCATCGCGTTGACCAGCGGGTTGCCCGCGTACTCGGGCGCGAAGCCGACCTCGCCGCCGAGGTTCGGGACCCCGAAGCAGTTGCCGTACCAGCCGATTCCGGAGACCACCCCCTCGATGAGGCGCCGCTGGCGTGGATCGGCGGGATCGCCGAAGCGCAGGGAGTCGAGGACGGCGATGGGCCGGGCGCCCATCGTGAAGATGTCGCGGAGAATGCCGCCCACTCCGGTCGCCGCGCCCTGGAAGGGCTCGATGAACGACGGGTGGTTGTGGCTCTCGATCTTGAAGGTGAGCGCGAGATCGCCCCCCAGGTCCACGATCCCCGCGTTCTCACCGGGCCCCTGCAGCACGTGGGCCGCGCGGGTGGGCAGCGAGCGCAGGAAGACGCGCGAGTGCTTGTAGGCGCAGTGCTCGGACCAGAGGGCGGAGAAGAGGCCGAGCTCGGTGAAGGTGGGCTCCCGGCCGAGGCGCCGGATGATGCGATCGTATTCTTCGGCCGTGAGGCCGTGGCTCTGGGCCAGGTCCAGCGTGACCTTAGGGTCGCCCGCGGTCACCCCGCCCCCACCCCGTTGTCACGTGGCAGCTACCGCTTGAGGAACGAGCCGTCTTCGACGAGGGTGCCGAGGATCGAGTTGAAGATCAGGGTGCCGTCGGTCCCGCCCACCGTGGCCTCGGCGGCCCGCTCCGGGTGCGGCATCAGCCCGAGCACCGTGCCTTCCTCGTTGATCACGCCGGCGATATTGTCGATCGACCCGTTGGGGTTGGCTTCCTTGGCGACGCGCCCCTCTTCCGTGCAGTAGCGGAAGACGACCTGATTCTTCGCCCGGAGCGCTCGCAGGGTCTCCGCGTCGGCGTGGTACTTCCCCTCGCCGTGCGAGATGGGCATCTTGAGGACCTGACCCTGGCGCATCGCGCGGGTGAACGCGGTGTCCGCGTTCTCCACCATCGAGGTGGGTCGACTGGCAGCGGTACTGCAGGCACTCGTTGCGCATCAGCGCACCGGGCAGCAGGCCGGCCTCGCAGAGGATCTGGAACCCGTTGCAGGAGCCGAGTACGAGGCCACCGCGAGCGGTGAACTCGGGGAGCGCCTCCACCACCGGCGAGCGTCCCGCCACCGCGCCGGCCCGGAGATAGTCCCCGTAGGAGAAGCCGCCGGGGAGGATCAGGCAGTCGAACTCGCCGAGGTTGGCGTCCCGGTGCCAGACGTAGCGCACCGGCTGATGCAGGACTTCGCTGATGACGTAGTGAAAGTCGCAGTCACTCCACGTGCCCGGGAAGATCACCACGCCGAAGTTCATTGGACCGTGTGTTCCTCCTTGTGTGGCTACTTCGTCACTCTACTCCGCCACCTCCGATCTGACAAGGGGCTCGAAGGGGCGAGAGGAGATTAGCGGGTGTCGCCCAGGAGCTCCACGCTGAAGTCCTCGATCACGGGGTTACAGAGCAGGCGCGCGCACATCTCGTCCACTCGACGCCGCGCGTCTTCAGGCCCGAGACCGTCCAGCTCGACGTCCACGACCTTTCCCACGCGCACGTCCTGCACCTCCGCGAAACCCAGCGAGGCGAGGGCACGCTTCACCGTGACGCCCTGCGCGTCCAGGATGCTCGGCTTGAGCCGCACGAGAACCCGCGCCTTCATACCGCCCGCGCCCTCAGGTGGACAATCCGGCCCGGCGATAGATCGTGCTGATATTGCGCAGGTACCACGCGGGATCGAAGCACTCGTCGAGCTCCTTCGAGCTGAGCTGGGCCATGACCTCGGCGTCGGCGGCCAGGAGATCGCGGAAGGTGGTCCGCTCCCGCCACGCGGTCATGGCATTGCGCTGGACCATCTCGTAGGCCTTCTGGCGCGCGAGGCCCTTGTCGGTGAGCTTCAGCAGCACCCGCTGGGAGAACAGCAGGCCGAAGCTCCGCTCCATGTTCTCCTTCATGCGCTCCGGGTAGACCAGGAGCCCCTCCAGGATCCGGGTCATCTGGTGGAGCATGTAGTCCACCAGGCACGTGGAGTCCGGCAGGATCACCCGCTCCACCGAGGAGTGGCTGATGTCGCGCTCGTGCCACAGGGCCACGTTCTCCAGCGCGGCCAGCGCGTTCGTGCGCACGAGGCGGGCCAGGCCGCACACCTGCTCGCAGGAGACCGGATTGCGCTTGTGGGGCATCGCGCTCGAGCCCTTCTGGCCCGCGGTGAACGGCTCCTCGACTTCCAGGACCTCGGTGCGCTGGAGCGAGCCGGATCTCGGTCGCCACCTTCTCGAGCGAGGCGGCCACGATCGCCAGGGTGGTCGAGAACTCGGCGTGGCGGTCCCGCTGGACGATCTGGTTGGAGATCGGGGCGGCTTCCAGGCCGAGCAGCCGGCACGCTTCCTCCTCCACGTCCGGGTCCACGTGGGCGAAGGTGCCCACCGCGCCCGACAGCTTGCCCACCCGCACCGCCTCGCGCGCCCGCCGGAGGCGCTCCAGGTTGCGGTCGGCCTCCGCGTACCAGAGCGCGGCCTTGAGCCCGAAGACCATCGGCTCGGCGTGGATGCCGTGGGTGCGCCCCACGCACAGGGTGTCGCGATGCCGGAGGGCGAGGCTGCGGAGCGCGGCCCGGTAGCCCTCGAGCCCCGCGAGCAGAAGATCCGCGGCCTGCTGGAGCTGCAGCGCCAGCGCGGTGTCCACCACGTCCGAGGAGGTGAGGCCCATGTGGACGTAACGCGAGTCGGTCCCGAGCGCCTCCTCCAGATTCGTCAGGAAGGCGATCACGTCGTGCCGGGTGGTGGCCTCGATCTCGTCGATCCGCGCGGCCTGCACCCGCGCCCGCCCCTTGATCCGACCGAGCGCGTCCTCCGGGATCAGCCCACGCTTTGCGTACACGTCGCACACCGCGAGCTCGACCTGCAGCCAGGCCTCGTACTTGGCGTCCTGGGTCCAGATCCGCGCCATCTCCGGCCGCGCGTAGCGAGGGATCATCGACGCCTCCTCAGGCGCGCATCAGACCGCGGGGGAGGTGGCGCCGTCCCACCGCCCCCAGGGTGAGGAGCGAGAGCTGCTCCTCGTCGAGCACGCGGTGGATGAGCGCGTCCACCTCGTCCATCTGCACGCGATCGATCGCGGCGAGCATCTCGTCCATGGACATGAACGAGCCGAAGCGCATCTCGTGGGATGCGAGACGGTTCATTCGAGAAGACGTGGACTCGAGCGAGAGCATCAGGCTCCCCTTGAGATGCTCCTTGGACCGGCGCAGCTCGTCGGCGGTGACCCCGTCCTTCTTGAGGCCGCGGATCTCCTTCATCAGGGCGTGGAGCACCTTGCTGAAGTTGGCCGGGTCCGTCCCCGCGTACACGTAGAAGAGCCCGGTGTCGCGGTAGGCCTGCTGGCCCGAGTGGACCGAGTAGACGAGGGCCTGACGCTCCCGGATCTCCTGGAAGAGCCGCGAGGACATGCTGCCGCCGATGATGTCGTTGAGCAGGTAGAGCGGGTAGCGGTCGGCCGCGGTGTCGGAGACGCCGGGCAGCCCGAGGACCAGGTGCACCTGCTCGAGCGGCTTCTGCACGGTGTGGATGCCGCCGTGCAGCGTGGGGGGCACGAAGGTGTGCGGCACCGCGCGGCCGGCCCCAGCCCTCGAAGCCCGCCGCGAAGAGATCGGCCACCCGCTCGTGCTCGGCGTGGCCGGCCACCGCCACCACGATCCGCGCCGGGCACGTACTCGCGCTCGAAGTAGCCGAGCACGGTGTCCCGATCGAAGCGCCTTGACCACGTCCCAGCGCCCCAGGATCGGCCGCCCCAGCGGGTGGCCGGCCCACACCTGCTCCGCGAACAGGTCGTGGATCAGGTCGTCGGGGGTGTCCTCCACCATCTTGATCTCCTGGAGGACGACCGCCTTCTCCTTCTCGATATCCGCGGCGGCGAAGAGCGGCTGGCGCAGGATGTCGGTGAGCAGGCTCACCGCGAGCGGCAGGTGCTCGTCGAGCACCTGCACGTAGAAGCAGGTGTGCTCCTTCGCGGTGAAGGCGTCCATCTGGCCGCCCACCGAGTCGATCGCGCGCGCGATCTCCTCGGCCGAGCGGGTCGCGGTGCCCTTGAAGACGAGGTGCTCGATCAGGTGGGAGATGCCGCCGAGTGGCTCGGGCTCGAGCCGCGAGCCCGTCTCCACCCAGATACCCACCGCGACGGAGCGCACATGCGGCATCGTCTCGGTGACGAGACGGATGCCGTTGGGCAGCGCGCTCTTGCGATACGCCACTAAGCGGGGCTCGCGCTCGGGGCGATCTTGAGCTTCTCCTGCTCGGCCACCGCGGGCTGGTCCTTGAGCGCCGCCTTGCGCGAGAGCCGCATCTTGCCGTTGCCGTCGATCTCGATGACCTTGACCGCGACGATGTCCCCCTCGGAGAGCACGTCGCCCACCGTGCGGATGCGGTTCTCCGCGATCTGCGAGATGTGGAGCAGCCCCTCGTTGCCGGGGATGATCTCCACGAAGGCCCCGAACTCCTTGATGCTTTTGACCTTGCCCACGTAGATGCGGTCCAGCTCCGCCTCCCGGCAGATGTCCTGGATCATGCCGATCGCCATCTGGGCCGCCTCGCTGCTCGGCGAGAACACGGTCACCTTGCCGTCGTCCTCCACGTCGATCTTGGCGCCGGTCTTCTCCTGCATGCCGCGGATGACCTTCCCGCCGGGGCCGATGATCTCGCGGATCTTCTCCGGGCGGATCTTGATCGTGAGGAAGCGGGGCGCGTGCGGCGACAGCTCGGTCCGGGGGCCCTTGATGACCTCGGCCATCTTGCCCAGCACGTGCAGGCGCGCCTCCTTCGCCTGGGCGAGCGCCTGGCGCATGATGTCGACCGAGACGCCGCCGATCTTGATGTCCATCTGGAGCGCGGTGATGCCCTTCTCGGTCCCCGCGACCTTGAAGTCCATGTCGCCGTAGTGGTCCTCGCTACCCATGATGTCGGTCAGGATGCCGACCTTGTCGCCTTCCTTGACCAGCCCCATCGCGATGCCCGCCACCGGCGCCTTGAGCGGGGCGCCCGCGTCCATGAGCGCCATGGAGGCGCCGCAGACCGAGGCCATCGAGGACGAGCCGTTGGACTCGAGGATGTCCGAGACCACCCGGATCGTGTAGGGGAACTCCTCCCGGGTCGGCAGCACTGCCTCGACCGCCCGCTGGGCGAGCGCGCCGTGGCCGATCTCGCGACGGCCCGCGGTTCCGAAGCGCTTGACCTCGCCGGTCGAGAACGAGGGGAAGTTGTAGTGCAGCATGAACCGACGATACCCGTTGCCCTCGAACGACTCGATCTTCTGCTCGTCGTCCTTGGTGCCGAGCGTGGCCGAGACCAGGGCCTGGGTCTCGCCGCGGGTGAACAGCGCCGAGCCGTGGGCGCGCGGCAGGTAGGCCACCTCGCTCCAGATCGGGCGCACTTCCTTGACGCTGCGACCGTCCACCCGGATGCCCTTGTCCACGATCAGCCGGCGCACCTCGGCCTTCTCGACCTTCTCGAAGTAGCCGCGGACCTTCGCCCGGACCGTCTCGTCCCCGCCGACGGCGGAGAAGATCTCTTCGAAGATCGCGTCGAGCCCCTGGGCGCGGGCCTGCTTCTCGTGGACCGAGAGCGCCTGGGCGACCTTCGCGGACGCCAGCTCCTTCACGCGGGCCTCGAGCGCCGGATCGGCACCGGCCTGGGCGTCGAAGGCCCAGCGGGGCTTGGCCGCCTTGGCGACGAGGTCCTTCTGGATCCGCGTCAGCTCCTTGCAGCGCTCGTGGCCGAAGGCCAGGGCCTCGAGCATCTGCTCCTCGCTGACCTGGTTGCCGCCCGACTCCACCATCAGGATCGCGTCCTCGGTGCCCGCCATCACCAGCTCCAGCGGGGAGGCCGCGAGCTGCTTGTAGGTGGGATTGGCGACCAGCTTGCCGTCCACCAGGGCCACCCGGACCGCGCCGACCGGGCCCGAGAACGGGATGCCGGACAGCGACATCGCGGCCGATGAGCCGATCATCGCGAGCACGTCGGGATCGTTCTCGGAGTCCGCGGAGATGACCAGATTGATGATCTGGATCTCGTTGCGGAACCCCTTGGGGAAGAGGGGACGGAGCGGCCGGTCGATGAGCCGGCAGGTCAGCGTCTCCTTCTCGTCGGGCCGGCCTTCGCGCTTGAAGAAGCCGCCCGGGATCCGGCCGCCCGCGTAGGCCCGCTCGCGGTACTCGACCGTGAGGGGCAGGAAGTCCCGGCCCTCCAGGGCGGACCGCGACGCGACGGCGGTGGAGAGCACCACGGTGCCGCCGCAGCGGACGACCACGGAGCCGTCGGCCTGCTTGGCGACCTTGCCAGTCTCGATGGATAGCGGCGTGTTGTTGATCTGGATTTGCACAGAATGAGGTGTCATACGGTCAGCGTCCTCCGGCTAGGAAATGGGAAGCGAGAATGAGTTGCGACTTCGAGAGGGGCCCGGTCGAGCCGGGCGAGTGTGAGATCGATCCAATCGGGGTCCGCGATCACTTGCGAATCCCGAGCTTTTCCGTGATGGCTCGGTAGCGCTCCGAGTCCTTCTTGCGAAGGTACTCGATGAGGCCGCGGCGCTTGCCGATCAGCATCAGCAGGCCGCGACGGGAGTGGTGGTCCTTCTTGTGGAGCTTGAAGTGCTCGGTGAGCCCGTTGATCCGCTCCGACAGCAGCGCGATCTGGACCTCGGGCGAGCCGGTGTCGCCCTCGTGCACCTTGAACTGCTCGATCAGACCCTTCTTCTTGTCCTGGGACAGTCGCATACCGGGATCCTCCCGGGGGTTCCCCCCCCAATCGCCACGCCCCCAGAGCCCCGACCGCGGCTCCGTTGGGACGGGTTCGTTGGACCGCTCAAACCCGCGTCAAGACGTGCGGAGTGTATCACGCGGGGGTAAGGGGTTCAAGCGATCACCCCGCCGGTTGCGCTCGAAGTAGCCGCCGCGCCTCCGCCATGTCGGCTCGGACCTGCGCGGTCAGCGCCTCGACGCCCGGGAATTTCATTTCCGCCCGGATGCGGACCAGGAAGTCGAGCGTGATCGTGCGGTCGTAGAGGTCCCCGGCGAAGTCGAACAGGTAGGCCTCGACCCAGTACTGTGACTCCTCGAAGGTCGGCCGGTACCCGATGTTGACCACCGCCTCCGCGTGCCGGCCCTCCCAGCGGGCGTGGGCCGCATACACGCCCGCGGCCAAGGCCAGGGGGCGATCCGGCTTCAGATTCGCGGTGGGAAAGCCGAGCGTGCGGCCCCGGCCGGCGCCGCGCTGCACCGTCCCGGTCAGCGAGTAGGGCCGGCCCAGAAACGCCCGCGCCTGCTCCACGTCGCCATCACGCAGGGCCTCGCGGATCGCGCTCGAGGACACGGTGAGCCCGTTGACCTGTAGCGGGGGGAGCACGTGGGTGACGAAGCCGCGGGAGCCGCCCAGCTCCCGCAGGAGGACCGCGGTCCCGCGCGCCCCCCGGCCGAAGGTGTGGTTGAAGCCCACCACCACCTCGCGGGCCCCGAGGGTGCGAACCAGCGCCTCGTCCACGAAGCTCTCGGCTTCCATCCGAGAGAAGTCCAGCGTGAAGGGAATGACCAGGGCGGCGTCGAGGCCGTGCTCCGCGATGCGGGCCAGGTTCTCCTCGAGCGTCGCGATGGGCGCGGGTGCCTTCTCGGGCCGGAGCACCGCGGTCGGGTGCGGGTCGAAGGTGCACGCGACCGCGGAGACGCCGAGCGCGCGGGCCCGCTCCACCGCGGTGTCGAGGATCTTGGCGTGCGCGAGATGGATGCCGTCGAAGGCGCCGAAGGCGGCCACCGACGGCCGCAGCTCAGGCGGGAAGGACGGAAGATCGCGGAGGATCCGCATGGAGGAGCCGTTCGGGCTTCACTCGATCGCCGAGCCCCTGCCCCACCCCGAGCAGGCCGCCGTCGGGGCCGTACACGCGGAGGAGGCCGCCGACGCGCGCGCCCGCCGGCGCCGCCTGCCCATGAGCGAAGGCGCGGGTCCCCTCCGCGTCGAGCCGCACCGCCGGCAGGCCGGCGAGCGCCGAGTCCGGGGGGAGAAGCCGCGCCCACAGCCGCTCGCCGGAGCGCGCCTCGCGGACCTCGTCCCACGTGACGGCGGCCTCGAGCGCGTACGGCCCCACCCGGCTGCGCACGAGCCCGGCCAGGGCTGCCCCGCAGCCCAGCGCGGCGCCCACGTCCGCGGCGAGCGTGCGCACGTAGGTGCCCTTGCCGCAGCGGACGCGCACGACGAAGTCCGGGAGCGCGACCGACTCGAGCCCGATCGAGTGGACGACGACCTCGCGCGGCTCACGCGCCACCTCGACGCCCTGCCGGGCCAGCTCGTAGAGGCGCTTGCCGTCATGGTGGAGCGCGGAGTACATGGGAGGCACCTGCCGGATGCGGCCCACGAACGGCGCGAGCGCGGCCTCGATCGCGGGAGCGTCGAGCGGGGGGACCGGACGCGTCTCGACCACCGCGCCCGAAAGGTCCTGCGTCTCGGTGGTGACGCCCAGGCGCACGGTGGCCACGTATTCCTTGTCCAGATCCACCAGGTACGGCGTCAGCTTGGTCGCTTCCCCGATCAGGATGGGCAGGACCCCGGTGGCCGCGGGATCGAGCGTGCCGCCGTGCCCGATGCGCGGCGCGCGGAGCACGCGGCGGAGGTGGGCCACCACCTGGAACGAGGTGACACCCGGGCCCTTCTCGACCGACAGGATGCCGGAGCGGAGGCGATCGCTCACGACGGCGGGCCGTCGAGGGCCTGCCTCACCGCCGCGAGCAGCGTGGCCTTCGCGGACGCGAGCGGCCCGGGCAGGGTGCAGCCCGCCGCGTTCTCGTGTCCGCCGCCGCCGAACTGGTGCGCGATGCGGTTGACCGGCACGTCGCCCTTGCCCCGGAGGCTGGCCTTCACGCGACCGTCGGCCTCGGCGCGAAGGAGCACCGCCACCTTGACTCCCGCGATCGAGCGCGGGTAGGTCACCAGATCCTCGGCGGCCATGAAGGCCTCGGAGGCCGCGCCCTCGGGCACCGTGAGCGCCGCGATGCGCCCGTCCTCGCTGATCTCGACGCGGCTCAGCAGGCGACCCAGGGTGAGCAGCGCGTCCGGAGGGCGCCGCTGATAGAGCCGGTCGGTCACGAGAGCGGGCTCGGCGCCCTCCGCGGTGAGCGCGCCCGCGATCCGGAACGTGCGCGGTGTCGTGTTCGAGTACCGGAACGAGCCGGTGTCGGTGTGGATCGCGGTGTACAGGCCGAGGGCGGTCTCTCGCCCGATGGGCCAGCCGAGGGCGACGAGCAGGTCGTGGATCATCTCCCCGACCGCGGCGGCGGAGGGATCGATCCAGTTCAGCGTCCCGTAGCGGCGATTGTCCGGATGATGATCGATGTTGAGCACCCGGCTGGCCGGGCCGCGAACGGCGGCGAGGAGCCCCTCGGTGCGCCCGTCGTTCGGACAGTCGGTCAGCACGATGGTGTCGAACGTTCCCGGCGCGGTCCGCCACACCTGCCAGCGGTCCGCGCCCGGGATGAAGTCGAGCACGTCGGGCACCGGATCGGGACCGCCGTAGGTCACCGTCCAGCCCGCCTTCTCCATCGCGAGGCCCAGGCCGAGCAGCGTGCCGAGCACGTCGCCGTCCGGATGGACGTGGCCCAGCATCAGCGCGGAGCCGCGCGGCCCCGCGAGCAGGTCCAGGAGCTCGGACGGCGGCTCCGCCCCGACGACGGTGACGCTCATTCCTCGGACTCGGACGAGTCGTCGGCCCGGGTCTTGAGGTCCGCGAGGAGCGCCTGGATATGCGCGGCGTGCTCCATGGACCGGTCGGGTCGGAACATGATCTCGGGCGTCACCCGCAGGTCCAGGTGGCGGCGCAGCCAGCTCCACACGAAGCCGCGCGCGCTCTCGAGCGCCTTGAACGAGGTGGCCCACTGGGCCTCCGGCCCCAGCACCGAGACGAAGACCTTGGCGCGCTTGAGGTCGGGCGTCGTGTCCACCTCGGTCACGGTCACGAACCCGAGCCGCGGGTCCTTGAGCTGCCGCTGCAGGACCATGGAGATCTCTTCCTTGATGAGCTGGTTCACGCGTACGAGCCGCTTGCCTTGCATTGCTTCCCCGACACCTCTCTCATGTTCGTTCGTCTCGCCTGCTTTGTTCCCTGACCCCGCCTTCGTATTCGTTCGTCTCGCCCGGCTTGGCCTTAGTTCCCTGGCACCATTCTCATATTCGTTCGTCTCGCCCGGCTTGGCCTTAGTTCCCTGGCACCATTCTCATATTCGTTCGTCTCGCCTTCGGCTCACCTCACAAGACCTCAACCTGGATGTCGGTGACCCAGCCGTCCACGTGGTCCTCGATGTAGTCCATGGCCTTGGAGATGACCTCGTTGGCGTGGCGGGAGTCGCCCGAGACGCAGGCCAGCGCCAGGGTCGCGCGCTGCCATACATCGTGGTGATCCACCTCGGCGACCGAGATCTCGAAGCGGCGCCGCAAGGTGTCCTTCAAGCCCTTCAACGCGTGCCGCTTGCCCTTCAGCGACCCGATATCCGGCAGGTGCAGCTCGACCGTCCCCACCGCCACCCGCGCTCCCGACACTGGTCGAGACTCCCTTCGACGCTAGAGCGTCCGGGCGACCTCCTCCGTGCTGAAGGCCTCGATGACGTCGTTGGGCTGCACACCCTTGATCCCCTCGATGCCGACCCCGCACTCGAGCCCCTGCAGCACTTCCCGGACGTCGTCCTTGAAGCGCTTGAGCGAGCCGATGACCCCCTCGCCCAGCAGGGTCTCGCCGCGCTTGATGCGGGCGCGGGCGCCGCGCACCATCTTGCCCTCGGTGACCGACGAGCCGTAGATGGTGCCGACCTTGGTGATGGGGAACAGCTGGCGCACCTGGGCCCGGCCCAGCACCATCTCGCGGATCTCGGGAGCCAGCATACCCGAGAGCGCGGCCCGCACGTCGTTGATCGCGTCGTAGATGACGTTGTAGCTGCGCATGTCCACGCCGTTGGCCTGGGCCTGCGTGGCCGCCTTGGGATCGGCCTTGACGTTGAAGCCCAGCACGATGGCGTTGGACGCGGACGCGAGCATCACGTCCGACTCGGTCACCGTACCCACCGAGCTGTGGATGACCTTGAGCTTGACCTCGTCGGTGGAGAGCCGCTCGAGCGACTCGGTCAGGGCCTCCACCGAGCCCTGCACGTCGGCCTTGAGCACGAGCCGCAGCTCCTTGACCTCGCCCGCCTCGATCTGCTTGTGCAGGTCCTCGAGGGTGATCCGCGTCGCGCTCTTGCCCTTGAGCCGGTCGCGCTCGCTGCGCACGGTGGCGATCTGCCGCGCCTTGCGCTCGTCGGCGACCACCAGCATCGTGTCCCCCGCCTGCGGTACGCCGGAAAGGCCGAGGATCTCGACCGGATCGGACGGCCCCGCGGTCTGCACCTTCTTCCCGCGGTCGTTGAAGAGGGCGCGCACGCGGCCGGAGTGCGAGCCGACCACCACCGCGTCGCCTTCCTTGAGCGTGCCCGACTGGATCAGCGCGGTGGCCACCGGGCCGCGGCCCCGATCGAGCCGGCCTTCCACGATCACGCCGCGCCCGGCCCGGGCCGGATTGGCGCGCAGCTCGAGGATCTCGGCCTGCAGCGCGGTCATCTCGAGCAGCTGCGGGATCCCGTCGCCCCGCTTGGCCGAGGTGTGGATGAAGATGGTCTGCCCGCCCCAGTCTTCCGGCACGAGACCGTGATTGGCCAGCTCGCGCTTGACCCGGTCCGGATCGGAGCCCGGCTTGTCGATCTTGTTCACCGCGACCAGGATCGGCACGTTGGCCGCCTTGGCGTGGTTGATCGCCTCCACCGTCTGAGGCATCACCCCGTCGTCGGCCGCGACGACCAGGACCACCATGTCCGTCGCCTGGGCCCCGCGGGCGCGCATCGCGGTGAACGCCTCGTGGCCCGGCGTGTCGAGGAAGGTGACCTTACCGTGGCTCGTATCCACCTGGTAGGCGCCGATGTGCTGGGTGATCCCGCCGAACTCGCGCTCCGCCACCTTGGTGGTGCGGATCGCGTCGAGGAGCGAGGTCTTGCCGTGGTCGACGTGGCCCATCACGGTGACCACCGGCGGCCGCGGGCGCATCTGGGCCGGATCGGACTCCTCCTCCTCGAGCACGTCGCCCTCGATCGAGCGGACCTGCACGTCGAAGTGGAACTTGTCGGCGACCAGCTTGGCCGCGGTGGGATCGAGCACCTCGTTGACGGTCGCCATCACGCCCAGGTCCACCAGGGCCCGGATCACCTCGGTGGTCTTGCGGCGCATCGCGGCGGCCAGCTCACCCACCGTGACGGATTCGGGCAGCCTGACCAGCTCGCGCTTGATCTCCTGCGGCGGCTCGGGCGGAGGCGGCAGCGCTCCACCCGGAATCCGGGGAGCCGGAGGCGGTGCGACCGGCGGCGCGGGGGTCGGGGCGGGCGCGGCCGGAGCGGCTGGCGCAGCGACGGCCGCCGCCGGGCGCGCAGGCACCGCCGGACGCGGCGGAGCCGGGGGCGCGGCCGGACGCGGCGGCGAGATCACGGTGCGCGGCGGATTCAGCGGCGGCGGCACCGGGGCGCGCCGGACCGGTGGCGCCTGCCTCACGTCGACCGGCGGGGCCGACGCGGCCGGACGGACGCCGGGTACGGGAGCCGGCGGGGTCGTGGGCCGGGGTGGTGCGGCCGGCGGCGCGACCGACGCGGCGGCGGGCGCGATCGGCGGAGCCGGAGCGGGCTCGGCCGGCGGCGCGGGTGGAACCGCGGAGGGCGCAGGCCTGAAGATGGTCGCGGCCGGCTTCACCGCATCGAGGGTGGCTGCCGGGGCGAGCTCGACAACCTCGGGCGTCTCCTCGGCCGACTTGGCGGCGCGCTTCTTCGTGCCCGTCGCCTTCTTCTTCGGCGCGGCCGCGGGCGCGTCGCCCTCGGCGGCCTTGGGCTTGGGTGCGCGCTTGGGCTTGGTCTCGGGGGGCAGCTCCCGCCCCCGGCCCAGCTTGACCCGCAGCTCATTGGCCGTCGCGGCGAGGAGAGGGCTCATGGCCCGCATGCCCTTGTGGCCCATGCCTTCGAGCGCCACGATCAAATCTTTGCTGGTGACGCCCAGCTCCTTCGCCAGATCGATGACCTTGACCCGTGCCGCCACGCGCGCTACCTCCTTGGCCAACTCGCCAGAATGTCCACCGCGGGCTCCTGCGGCGCGCGGCTCGCACCCTTGAACGCGTGCGCCAGCCGTCCCGCCTGCAGCGCCTTCTCCACGCACTCGGTCGTGGCGCACACATACGCGCCGCGCCCCGCCGCGCGCCCATCCCGATCAACCCTCACCAGCCCACCGACATCTCGCACCAGTCGGATCAACTCCGCCTTCGCCCGCACGGAGCGACAGCCGATGCAGGTGCGCCGAGGCGGGCGCGTCGCCCGCTTCAGCTTCTCAAGTGGGTCGGCTCGATCTCCGATCCACCGTCCTCGACCGCGGGCGCCTCCGGCTCCGGCTCGGCACCCCCGGCCGGCTCCGGATGCTCGGCCACCCATGCCTGGGCCGCGGCCAGGATCGCGCTCGCCTTGGCCTCGCCGATACCCGGCAGCTCCTGCAGGGCGGACAGCCCACCCTCGACGACGCGGGACGGCGAATGCAGCCCCGCGTCCACCAGGCGCTCCACGAGCTGGGGGCCGACCCCGGGCAGATCACCGAGCTTCTGCCGGCCCTCCACGCGCTCTTCCTCGTCGCGGCGCCGCTCCTCCTCGATCTCGCCCTCGCTCTTGATATCCACCCGGAAGCCGGTGAGCTTCGCGGCCAGCCGCGCGTTCTGCCCCTTCTTGCCGATCGCGAGGGAGAGCTGATTGTCGGGCACGACCACGAGCACGGTGCGCAGCTCGTCCTCGGGCATGCCCTCCGGGAGCTCGGACACCGTGACCGACGACACCTTGGCGGGCGACAACGCGCGCGCCACGAACACCGCCGAGTCGGGCGACCACTCCACGATGTCGATCTTCTCGCCACGCAGCTCCCGGCTGATGACCTGGATGCGCGTACCCCGGAGACCGACGCAGGCCCCGATCGGGTCCACGTCGCGCTTGGTGGACGACACCGCCACCTTGGCCCGCTCGCCGGGCTCACGGGCGGCCGCCTTCACGAGCACGATGCCCTCCGCGATCTCCGGGATCTCGGTCTCGAAGAGCCGGACCAGGAAGCCGGGATGCGTGCGCGAGAGCAGGATCTGCGGGCCCTTGGCCGTCTTCTTGACTTCCAGCATGTAGGCGCGCAGTCGATCCCCCGGGTTGAACCGGTCGCCGGGAAGCTGCTCGCGCTCGGTGATGACCGCCTCGGCCTTGCCGAGCTCTACCACCACGTTGCGCTTCTCGATGCGATGCACGGTGCCGCGGACGATCTTGCCTTCCCGGTCGATGAACTCCGAGTACACCGCGTCCCGCTCGGCGTCGCGCACTCGCTGCAGGATCACCTGCTTGGCGGTCTGGGCCGCGATGCGCCCGAACTCCTGGGGGGCCAGCTCGATCTCGAGCTCGTCCTCGAGCTGCGCGTCGCCGTTGAGCCGGCGGCCCTCCGCGAGGGTGATCTCGAGCTTCGGATCGGTGACCGCGGTCACCACCTTCTTGCGCGCGAAGACCCGAAGCGTACCGGTGCGGCGATCGATCTCCATCCGCACGTTGTCCGCCGCACCCATCGTCTTCTTGGAGGCCGAGAGGAGGGCAGACTCCAGCGCCTCGAAAAGGACCTCCTTGGAGATCCCCTTCTCGCGCCCGATCTGCTCGATCACGTATATGAGGTCTTTGTTCATCATCGCTTCACCCGCCCGAACGCTATCACTTCCAGCCTCGCCTTCGTCACCAGCCGGCGCGGGATCTCGCGTCGCGTCCCCACCGGCTCCTCCAGGGTCAGTGTCCCCGGGGACACCTCCAGGAGCTTGCCCGAGAACTCCGTCCGCCCATCCAGGGTCTCGGCCACCCAGCAGTGAACGTCCCGACCGATCGCCCAGGCCAGCTCACGGTCCTTCTTCAGCACCCGGTCGAGCCCCGGCGAAGATACCTCGAGATCGTAGGAGGGCTCGATGAGCCCGGACACGTCCAGCACGTCGCCGGCTTCCCGGCTGAAAGCCTGGCAATCGGCGATGCCCACGCCGCCCGGCTTGTCCACGAAGAGGCGAAGCACCCAGCGCCGGCCTTCCCGGCGCCACTCGCTGTCGACCAGGTTCATGCCGCGCGAGGCGAGCACAGGCTCCACGACCGCCTCGATCTGGTCGAGCCACTGTGCATCTTCCGCCATGCCGCACCCCCACAAAAAAAAGTGGGCGACGGCCCACTTTTTTCAGGACTTTAGCACAGGGATTGGGCCCCCGCAAGCGGTGCCGGGCGGCCGGACGATCCGTCGGCCTATGAAATCGTTTGCGCCATCTCCCGGACCGTCGCGACCACCTCGGCCCTGGGCACCCGGCGGTCGGCCCGAGTGCTCCGCTGACGCAGCTCGACCGCGCCCTCCTTGGCGAGAGCATTGCCGATGGTCACCCGGATCGGGATCCCGAGCAGATCGGCATCCTTGAACTTGACGCCGGCCCGCTCCTCCCGGTCGTCCATGAGCACGTCGAAGCCGGCAGCCCGAAGATCCCGGTAGATCTCCTCGGCGGCCGCCATCTGCGCGGCATCCTTGACCGCCACCGGCACCAGATGCACGTGGAACGGGGCGATGGCCCAGGGCCAGACGATGCCGTCGGCATCGTGGCGCTGCTCGACCGCGGCCGCGGCGATCCGGGCCGGGCCGATCCCGTAGGAACCCATGACGATCGGCTGCTGCTGGCCCCGCTCATCGAGGTACGTGGCCCCGAGCGGCACCGAATACTTGGTCCCGAGCTTGAAGATATTGCCCACCTCGATGACCCGCTCGATCCGGAGCGACTTGCCGCAGGTGGGGCACCCCTCTCCGGCCAAGGCCACCTGCAGGTCGGCCCAGTCGCACGCGAAGTCCTGGCCCGGCGTCACCCCGGTCAGGTGGAACCCCTCACGGTTGGCCCCGACCACGTAGCGCCCCTCGCGCAGCGACTCGTCCGCGATGATGCGGGCGCCGCGCACGCCGACCGGCCCGATGGAGCCCGGCGCCACGCCGAGGTGCTGCTGGACCTCTCCCGGGTGGGCCGGCCGGGCTTCCGCGCGGAGTGCGCGGGCGAGCTTGCGCTCGTGAAGCGCGTGATCCCCGCGCACCAGCGCCAGCACCGGCCCGTCGGGTCCCATGAAGACCAGAGACTTGATCGTGGCGGCCGGATCGATCTTGAGCTGGGCCGACACCTCCGCGATGGTGCGCGCGCCCGGCGTGGCCACCTCTTCCTTCCCTCCGGGTCCCGCCGGAGGCGCGCTCGGCACTCCGCGGGCCAGCTCCACGTTGGCGGCGTAGCCGCAGGCGTCGCAGAGGGCCACCTCGTCCTCGCCCGCCGCGCTGGGAGCCATGAACTCGTGGGAGCCCGAGCCGCCCATCATCCCGGGATCGGACTGCACGACCACGTAGGTGACCCCGCAGCGGTCGAAGATGCGGCAGTACGCCTCCTTGTGCGCGTTGTAGGAGATCTCCAGCGCGGCCGCGTCCGGATCGAGGGTGTAGGAGTCCTTCATCAGGAACTCGCGCGTGCGGAGCACGCCCGAGCGCGGGCGCGCCTCGTCCCGCTCCTTGGTCTGGATCTGGTACCAGATCTGCGGGAGGTCGCGATAGGAGCGGATCTCGCGGGCGGCGAGCCAGGCGATGACCTCCTCGTGCGTCATGCCGAGGCACATGTCGCGGCCGTTGCGGTCCTTGAGACGGAACATCTCCCCGCCGATCACGTCCCACCGGCCGGACTGCTGCCAGAGCTCGGCGGGATGGAGCACCGGCATCTCGATCTCCTGCCCGCCGATGCCGTTCATCTCCTCGCGGATGATCGCGTTGACCTTCTCGAGCACCCGGAGCCCGAGCGGGAGGTAGACGTAGATGCCGGCGGCGAGCTGGCGAACGAGCCCGGCGCGCACCATGAGCTTGTGGCTGATGGCTTCCGCGTCGGCGGGATCGTCCCGGAGCGTGGGAATCAGCGACCGGGTCCAGCGCATGGCGGGCCTACTTGACCTTGTTGGCGCCCTTGACGCCGGGATCGTAGATCAGGCGCTTGACCGGCACCCCGTTGAGGAGGTGCGACTCGAGGATCTCGGGGAGGTCGCTCTCCTGGACGCCCGCGTACCAGACGTTCTCCGGATACACCACGATCATGGGACCGTGGCCGCACTGCGAGAAGCAGCCCGCCTTGTTCACGCGGACCTCGACCTGGCGGCGGGCGGTGACCACGCCCGCCCGGAGCGTCTTGACGTACTGCTCGACGGCGCCCTGGGCCGGGCAGTCATCGCCCGCCGTGCACACGAACACGTGCCGCTCGTACTGGCCCATCAGAAGAGTCCGATCCGTTTGAAGTCGTTGTAGAACGCGAACACCATGAGCAGCATGAGCAGCGCGAAGCCGACCTGCTGGGCGACTTCCCGCTTGCGCACCGAGAGCGGCCGGCCCAGCACCGCCTCGAAGGCGAAGAAGAGCAGGTGGCCGCCGTCGAGCATCGGCACCGGCAGCAGGTTGAGCAGGAACAGGTTGATGCTGATGACCGCGGTGAAGAGCGCGAGGCTCACGATGCCCTGGCGCGCCTGCTCGCCCGCGGTCTTGGCGATCTGGATCGGGCCGCCGATATTGCTGCGGTCGAGCTGGCCGACCACGATCTTGTAGAGGCCGATGCCGGTCTTGGCCGTCACGTCGGCGGACCACGCGAGCCCTTCCCACATCGCGGAGAGCGGGTTCGAGCGGACCATCACCGGGGCCCCGCCGGGGCGGATCCCGACCAGCCCGACCTCCATCTCCTTGCCGTCGGGCCCCGGGACCTTGCCCTTCTTGGGCGTCACCGTGATCGTGAGCGTCTCGGTCCCGCGCCTGACCTCGAGCCGCGTCGGCTGGCCCGCGCGCTGGTGGATCTTCTCGGCCAGCTCGTCCCAGGACATGACCGGCTGTCCCTCGAGCGCGGTCACCACGTCGCCCGCCTTGAGCCCCGCCTGCTCGGCGGGATCGCCCGGAATGACGTCCCCGATGGCGGGGGCGAGATACGGCGAGGCGCCGATCTCCCACACGACCTGATCGTCGCCGAAGAGATCCTTGCGCTTGGCCTGCACCGGGGTCAGGGCGACCGTGCGGGAGGTGCCGTCACGCCCCTGCGCCGTGACCGCGAGCGGGCGGCCGTTGGCGGTCTGGACCACCCGGGCCAGATCCTCCCAGTACTGCACCGGCTTGCCGTCCACCGCGGTGATGCGGTCGCCGGTCCGGAGCCCCGCCTGCCCGGCGGGCGCGCCCTCGGTCACGCGACCCACCTCGGCGGGCGCCACCGGCCGGCCGATGAACATGAACATCGCGGCCGCGATGAGCGACGGCCAGCACGAAGTTCATCGCGGGGCCCGCGAAGACGATCATGAATCGGGCCGCGAGCGACTTGTTGTTGAAGGCCTTGGCCGGATCCACCGTCGGCGCCTTGCCGCCCTCGAGCGGGTTCTCGTCGTCACCCATCATCTTCACGTAGCCGCCCATCGGGATCAGGGACAGGCAGTACTCGGTCTCCCTGCCCCGGAACCGCCAGAGCACGGGCCCGAAGCCGACCGAGAACCGCTCGACCCCCACCCCGCAGAGCCGGGCCATGAAGAAGTGGCCGAGCTCGTGCACGATGATGAGGATGCCGAGGACCACCACGAACGAGACGAGCATCTGCACCGTTGCCATGAGGCTTCCTATCTCATCGCGGCCGCGACCCCGCCGGGCAGCCAGTCCTGCACCGCCGCCCGCGTCCGGGTGTCGACGTCCACGCACGTGTCGATGCTGTCGAGCGCCTGCGCGGGCACCCGCGCCAGCGCTTCCGCGATCAGCTCGGGAATCTGGGTGAAGCGGAGACGCGCCCTCGAGGAACGCGGCCACCGCGACCTCGTTGGCCGCGTTCAGGATGACCGGCGCGCAGCCGCCTTCGAGCAAGGCCCGGCGCGCCAGGGCCAGGCACGGGAAGCGCTCCACGTCCGGCGTCTCGAAGGTGAGCGGCCCGACCCGCGTGAGATCCAGGCGCTCCGCCGGACAGGGCAGGCGCTCGGGGTACGTCAGCGCGTAGAGGATCGGGATGCCCATGTCGGCCACGCCGAGCTGGGCGATGACCGAGCCGTCCACGTACTCGACCATCGAGTGCACGATGGACTGCGGATGCACCACCACCTGCACCTGCTCGGGCTGGAGGTCGAAGAGCCAGCGCGCCTCGATCACCTCGAGGCCCTTGTTCATGAGCGTGGCCGAGTCGACCGTGATCTTGGCGCCCATCTCGCCACGTCGGGTGGTTCAGCGCCTCCTCCACCGTGACCTTCGCGAGGTCCGCCGCCTTCATCGTCCGGAAGGGGCCGCCCGACGCGGTGAGCAGCACCCGGCCCACCTCGGCGCGGTTGTGGCCCTCGAGGCACTGGAAGACCGCGCTGTGCTCGGAATCCACCGGCAGCAGCGGGACGCTGCGCTCGCGGGCCGCCGCGGTCATCAGGCTGCCCGCCATCACCAGCGTTTCCTTGTTGGCGAGCGCGACGCGCCTTGCCGCTCTTGATCGCGGCCATGGTGGGCAGGAGGCCCGCCCCGCCCACGATGGCGGAGAGCACCGACGTCGGCCTCCACCTCGCCGCGCGAGGGTCACGATGCCCGCGGCGCCCGGCGAGGAGCTCCGGGCGCGGGGACCCGGCAGCGCGCGCGCCACCGCGTCGATCGCCGACGCGTCGGCCAGGGCCAGCGCCCGGGGCCGGTGACGGCGGCAGAGCTCGGCGAGCAGCTCGGGATCGGAGCCGCGCGCCGCCATGCCCTCCACCCGGAAGTCGTCCGGGAAATGCTCGACGAGCTCGAGCGTGCGCCGCCCCACCGAGCCGGTCACCCCCAGCACGATCAGCCGCTTCATGCGCCCAGGGCCCTCGCGTACGTCGCGTAGTAGAAGAGGACCGGCGTGTTGAAGAGCAGGCTGTCGACGCGGTCGAGCATCCCGCCGTGGCCGGGGATGAGCTGCCCGGTGTCCTTGGTGCCGACGCTGCGCTTGATGCGCGGACTCCAGGAGATCGCCGGCCTGGCCCACCACGCCGAGGAGGAAGCCGACCGCGATCGCGTCCTCCAGCGAGAGCGCGGGGAAGAACGTCGCGCGCGCGCCGAGCGCGGCGAGCACCGACATCACGAGCTGGGCGATCGCGCCCTCCACCGTCTTGCGGGGGCTGATCGCGGGGGCGAGCTTGTGCCGGCCCATCGTCGAGCCGACGAGGTACGCCGCGGTCTCGCCGAGCCACGTGACCGCAGACGAGGAGCAGGATCCACTCGCGGCCCGTCGTCCAGATCCGCGCAGCCAGAAGGTGTAGCCGAGGAGCCAGTTCACGTAGCAGATCCCGAACAGGGTTACCGCCACCGGCTCCCAGACCGGCCGATTGTCCCGGGGCCGCAGACAGGCCGACCGCGAGCAGCGCGAGTAGCACCGCGGTGAAGGCCACGCCGCTCGGACAGGGGCAGCGCGAAGCTCGCGGTCACGAGCGCGCCCCCCACGAGGCCGAGCACCCGGAAGGTCCGCACGCCCGCCCGCTCGAACATGCCGGTGAACTCCCACTGACCGAGCGCGCCCGCGAGGACCATGACCAGCCCCGAAGAGCCACACCGGGCCGCTCACCACCATCCACACGAAGAGGGGCAGCAGGATCAGCGTGCTCAGGAGCGCGTCGCACGAGGCCTCCGCGGTGGGACGGGGTCGTCTGCTCCACCGAGCCGGCGACCGGCACGCCCTGCGCCTGCGCCATCAGACCCTTCCGAAGCGGCGGTCCCGCTGCTGGAAGTCGGCGACCGCGAGGCAGAACTCGCGCGCCCCGAAGTCCGGCCACAGGGTCGGCGTCATCCAGAGCTCGGTGTAGGCGACCTGCCACAGGAGGAAGTTGGAGAGGCGCAGCTCTCCGCTCGTGCGGATCAGCAGGTCCGGATCGGGGATGCCGTCGGTGTAGAGCGCGCGGGAGACGCGGACCTCGTCGATGTCTTCCGGCCGCAGCCGCCCGGTCTGCACCTCGCGCGCGAGCGCGCGCACCGCGTCCACCATCTCGTCGCGGCCCCCGTAGTTGAAGGCCATGACCAGCGTGAGGCCGGTGTTGCGCGACGTCGTCTCGATGAGTCGCTTGATGCGCTCGCCCACCCGCGCGGGCACCCCGTCCGGCCGGCCGATCACCCGGAAGCGCACGTTGCGCTCCATGAGCTCGGGTAGCTCGCGCTCGATGGAGCGCTCGAGCAGACGTCATCAGGGTCGACACTTCCTGGTGGGGCCGGTTCCAGTTCTCCGAGGAGAACGCGTAGAGGGTGAGGAACTCGATCCCGAGCTCGCCCGCGGTGCGCACGACCGCGCGCACCGACTTCACTCCCTCGCCGTGCCCGGCCACCCTCGGCAGCCCGCGGCTGGTGGCCCAGCGGCCGTTGCCGTCCATGATGACCGCCACGTGCCGCGGGACCGGACGGGCGAGGATGCGTCGCCTGAGATCGTCCTCGTGGAGCGTCGACAGCTCTGACACCGCCGCGGAGATCCCGGCCTTCGCCGCCATATCAGGTCATGTTACGTGAGGCCCTCCGGAATTGCCAGGAAAAACCCCCCGATAACAGCAAAAACCGAGAGGTATTTCGGAGGCTTACAGAAACTCGCGCACCCATCGACCACGAGTGTCCGCCACGAACGTCCGCGGACTGGGGGAGTGCGGGGGCCATTTCTGGGCCCCCGCATTTATAATAGAGCTTGAAGAACTAAACGGTAATGAGCCGGCGGTTGTCCGCAGACCTACACCGTCATCACTTCCTGTTCCTTCTTCTTCGCCAGCTCGTCGATCCTCGACGATGAATCGGTCGGTGGTCTTCTGGATCTGGTCGTGGCCCCGGCGCTCCTCGTCCTGGGACACCTTCTTGTCCTTGGCGAGGGCCTTCAGCTTGTCGTTGGCCTCGCGCCGCGACGTTGCGGATCGCCACGCGCGCGTCCTCCGCGAACTTGCCCGACCGCTTGGCGAGCTGCTTGCGCCGCTCCTCGGTCAGGGTGGGCATCGTGAGCCGGATCACCTTGCCGTCGTTGCTCGGGCGTGAGCCCGAGGTCGGACTTGGCGATCCCTTCTCGATCGCCTTCATCTGGGAGGCGTCCCACGGCTGGATCATGATGGTGCGCGGGTCGGGCACCGACACCGTGGCGAGCTGGTTGATCGGCGTCAGGTTGCCGTAGGCCTCCACGCGCATCCCGTCCAGCAGCGACGCGTTGGCGCGGCCGGTGCGCACGCCGCGAACTCCCGCGCGAGCACGTCGGCCGCCGCCTGCATCCGGGTCTCGAGATCCTTCACCACCTCCGCTTGGGTCATGGCCATGGCCTACCCCTTCGGCGTGCCCAGCGTCGGCGGAGACCACCGAGCCGACGGGCTCGCCCGTGACGATGCGCCGGATGTTGCCCGGCCGCGTGAGGTCGAACACCACGATCGGGAGCTTGTTGTCCATGCACAGCGAGATGGCGGTGGTGTCCATCACCTGCAGGCCGCGGTTGAGCACCTCGATGTAGCCCACGCGCGGCGAGCTTGCACCGCCGTCGGGTCCTTGGCCGGGTCGGCGGTGTAGATGCCGTCGACCTTGGTGGCCTTGAGGATCACCTCGGCGCCGATCTCCACCGCGCGCAGGGCGCCCGCGGTGTCGGTGGTGAAGAACGGATTGCCCGTGCCCGCCGCGAAGACGACCACGCGGCCCTTCTCGAGGTGGCGGATGGCCCGCCGCCGGATGTAGGGCTCGGCCACCGCCCGCATCTCGATGGCCGAGAGCACGCGGGTCGGCACGCCCGCCTTCTCGATGCGCGTCCTGGAGGGCGAGCGCGTTGATCACGGTGGCCAGCATGCCCATGTAGTCGCCGGTGGCGCGGTCCATGCCCGCCCGCGCTGGCCGCGATGCCGCGGAAGATGTTGCCGCCCCCGATGACGACCGCGAGCTGCACGCCCAGCCGGACGCACCTCGCGGATCTCCTCGGCGATGCGGCCGAGGACGTCGGGATCGATGCCGTACCCCTGGCCGCCCGCCAGCGCCTCGCCCGAGAGCTTGAGCAGGACGCGGCGGTACGCGGGAGCCGCGCCGGCGGCACGGCCATGGGTCGCCCTAGCTCTCGCCGACCTGGAACCGGGCGAAGCGCTTGACCACGATCCGCTCGCCCATCTTCGCGGTCGCCTGGTCCACCATGTCCTTGAGCCGGGTCTTCCCGGAGGAGTCCCTGATGAACGGCTGCTCCAGCAGGCAGGACTCGGCGAAGAACTTCTCGAGCTTGCCCTCGATGATCTTGTCGAGCGACCTGGGGCGGCTTCTTCTGGTCGGCCATCTGCTGCCGGTAGATCTCGCGCTCCTTCTCGACCACCGCCCCCGGCACCTCCTCGCGGGCGACGTAGGACGGATTGGCGGCGGCCACCTGCATCGCCACGTCCTTCACGAGCTGCTGGAAGTCGTCGGTGCGGGCCACGAAGTCGGTCTCGCAGTTGACCTCGACCAGCACGCCGATCTTGCCCCCGGGGTGGATGTACGACGCCACCACCCCGTCGCGCGCCTCGCGGTGCGACTTCTTGGCCGCGTCGGCCAGCCCCTTCTTGCGCAGGAACTCGACCGCGCCCTGCAGGTCGCCCTGGGCGGCCTCCAGCGCGGCCTTGCAGTCCATCACTCCCGCTCCGGTGCGCTCCCGGAGCTCCTTCACCTTTCGGCGGACGAGGCCATGGACGCTCCGCCTCAGACGCCGGCTTCCGCCGACTCGTCATCTCGGCCTCGGTCACCACCGGCATGTCGGGCGAGGCCGGGTCTCCTCCTCCGCCTCCTGCTTGGCGAGCCCGCCGCGGCCCTCGATGATCGCGTCGGCGATGCGCGAGGTGATCAGGCGCACCGCCCGGATCGCGTCGTCGTTGCCGGGCACCGGATAGTCGATCCCGGTCGGATCGCAGTTGGTGTCCACGATCGCCACGATCGGGATGGCCAGCCGGCGGGCCTCCTCCACCGCGATCGTCTCCTTCTTGGGTCGATGATGAAGACCGCGGAGGGCAGCCGGTCCATGTTCTTGATGCCGACCAGCGCCTTCTCCAGCTTCGCGCGCTCGCGCTCGAGCCCGATCACTTCCTTCTTGGGCAGCCGCTCGTACTCGCCGGTCTCGCTCATCTCGTCGAGCTTCTTGAGCCGGGCGATGGACTTCCGGATCGTCGTGAAGTTGGTGAGGGTGCCGCCCAGCCAGCGGTGGTTGACGTAGAACTGCCCGCAGCGGGTGGCCTCCTCGAGCACCGTCTCCTGGGCCTGCTTCTTGGTGCCCACGAAGAGCACGATGCCCCCGCTCGGCGGCGAGGTCGCGCACGAACGCGTAGGCCTCGCGGAACTTCTTGAGGGTCTTCTGCAGGTCGATGATGTAGATGCCGTTGCGCTCGCCGAAGATGTACTTCTGCATCTTCGGGTTCCAGCGCTTGGTCTGGTGGCCGAAGTGCACCCCGGCCTCCAGCAGCTCCTTCATGGTCAGTGCCGCCATGGTCCTGCCGTCCTTTCCGTCGTCGTTCGGTTGGCCTCCGGTCGCGAGCGGCCGACCCCGGAGAGGGGCGCGACACTTCCCCGCCAGCCGACGAGGGCGGCGGAGACCGAAGCTCGCGACCGTGCGTGTTAGGTCGTGTACTTCGCGTTGATTCGGACGTACTCCTCGCTGAGGTCCGATGTCCACACCCGGTCCTCGCCCCGCCCCAGCCCGAGGTCGATCGCGATCGTGTACTCGGGCCGCCCATCACCTCGTGGATGCGGTCGATCCGGGCCCCCGGGCGCAGCATGCCCTTCTCCACCAGCAGCTCCCCGCCGATCGCGACGGCCACGCGATCCGCGGCGACGCGCGCCGCGCTACTTGCCCAGCGCCATCATGATCCGGCCCCAGTTGGGGTCCGCCCCGTTGATGGCGGTCTTCACGAGCGGCGAGTTGGCCACGCTCCGGGCCGCGATCACCGCCTCCCGGCGGCGTGCGCGCCCCCCGCACCGCCACCTCCACCAGCTTGCTCGCGCCCTCACCGTCCTCGACCAGCATCCGGGCCAGCCGCTCCGCGATCGCCTCGAGCGCCCGCGCGAACTGGCGCAGACCCTTGCCGCCGCGCTCGAGCGGCGCGTTCTCGGCCAGCCCGTTGGCGAGGATCGCCACCGTGTCGCTGGTCGACTGATCGCTGTCCACCGTGATCCGGTTGAACGAGCGGTCGATGGCCCGGCGCAGCACCCGCGGCAGCGCATCGCGCGCCACCATCGCGTCGGTGGCCAGGAAGCAGAACATGGTCGCCATGTGCGGCTCGAGCATGCCCACGCCCTTGGCGATGCCGCCGATCGTGACCGGCCGGCCGGCCACGTCGAACCGGAGGGCCGCTTCCTTGGGCCGGGTGTCGGTCGTCATGATGGCCTCCGCGGCGAGCCGGCCGCCCTGCGGCGAGAGCCCCTTGACCAGCTTGGGCAGCCCGGCCCGGATCTTGTCCATCGGCAACGGCTGGCCGATCACCCCGGTCGAGGCGATCAGCACCTGCCGCGGCGGGATCTGCAGCAGCTCGCCGATGATGCGGGTCATCTCGCGCGCGTCCTTGACGCCCTGCTCTCCGGTGCAGACGTTGGAGCAGCCCGCGGAGGCCAGGATGGCCTGGGCGCGGCCGTCACGCACGTGCTCCTGCGAGACGAGCACCGGCGCGCCCTTGATCTGGTTGGTGGTGAACACCGCGGCCGCGCGGGCCGGCGAGGAGGAGTAGACGAGAGCCAGATCCTTCTTGCCGCTGGGCTTGATGCCGGCCGCGACGCCGGAGGCGAGGATGCCGGGCACGGCGGTGATGCCCCCCTCCAGCCACTGGAAGTCCGGCCATGCCGGCTACGGATACACCGGAGGCGCGTCGAGACCCGTCCGCTCGTCCCACCCCATCATGATGTTGAGGTTCTGGATGCCGTTGGCGGAGCCGCCCTTGCCCAGGTTGTCGAGCGCCGACACGCAGACCGCGCGCTTCGTGCGAGGGTCCGCGACCACCGTCACGTCGCAGAAGTTCGAGCCCACGACGGATCGGGTCGTGGGACGCTGCCCCTCCTCGAGCACGCGCACGAACGGCTCGCCCGCGTAGAACTCTTGGTACAGCGCGACCAGCTCCGCGGTCGTGGCCGGCTTCGTGAGCGGCACCGACGCGGTGGTGAAGAGCCCGCGGTTGAGGGGGACCAGGTGCGGCGTGAACGCCACCACCACCGGCCGGCCCGCCAGCATCGAGAGCTCCTGCTCGATCTCCGGAGTGTGGCGGTGGGTGGCCATGCCGTAGGCCTGCACGTTCTCGTTCGCCTCGGTGAAGAGGTACATCGCGTCGGCCTTGCGACCCTGGGCGCCCGCCCCGGTCACGCCGGACTTGCCGTCGATCACGATGCCGTCCACGCTCCCGCGCCCGCTCTTGAGCAGCGGCGCGGTGGCGAGGATCGCGCCCATCGGGTAGCAGCCGGGCGAGGCCACCAGGGACGCGCCCGCGACCTGCTTGCGGTGCAGCTCGGGCAGGCCGTACACCGCCTCGGCCAGGCCATTCGCGTCCTCGTGGGGCGCCTTGTACCACGTCACGTACAGGGAGGCGTCCCGCAAGCGGTAGTCGGCGGAGAGATCGACCGCCTTCTTGCCGTGACGCCTCAGCGTCGGCATCAGGCGCTGGGACTCCATGTGCGGCAGCGCGAGGAAGACGACGTCGGCCTCGCCGGCCAGGCGCTCGCCATCGATCTCCTGGAACACGAGATCGCTGAGCCCGCGCAGATGCGGGTAGAGGCGATCGAGGCGCTCCCCCGCCAGCCGCTCGGAGGTGACCGCGCTGATCTGCACCTTGGGATGAACGGACAGGAGGCGGAGCAGCTCCGCCCCCATGTACCCGCTGGCCCCGGTGACCGCGACCTTTAACATGGCGGCCTCGCGGACGCCTACCGCTTCGAGTACTGGAACTTGGAGCGCGCGCCCGGCTGGCCGTACTTCTTGCGCTCCTTCATCCGCGGATCGCGGGTGAGGAGGCCGGCCCGCTTGAGGGTCTGGCGCAGCTTGTCGTCGAACTGCAGGAGCGCCCGCGCGATCCCGTGGCGCACCGCCCCCGCCTGTCCGGTCGGGCCCCCGCCGCCCACGTTCACGATGGCGTCGAACTGGCCGAACGTGTTGGTGAGCTGGAGCGGCTGCGAGATGACCATGCGCAGCGTCTCGCGGGGAAAGTAGTCCTCGAACGGGCGGCGATTGATCAGGATGCGGCCGCTGCCCGCCCGCAGCCACACGCGGGCGACGGAGGTCTTGCGGCGACCGGTTCCATAGAAGCGACTGACAACGGCCATGGGGCTCCTCAGCGGGCGCGCTCGCGCAGGGCGAGCGGCTCGGGCTTCTGGGCGGCGTGCGGGTGGTCCGCCCCCTTGTAGACCTTCAGCTTCTTGGCCATCGCGCGGCCCAGGCGGCCTTTCGGCAGCATGCCCTGCACCGCCCACTCGATCACGCGCTCCGGATGCGTCTTGAGCATCCGCTCCGCGCTGACCTCACGCAGCCCCCCGATATAGCCGCTGTGCCAGCGGTAGATCTTGTCGGTCAGCTTGCGCCCGGTGAGGTGCACTTTCTCGGCATTGATGACCACCACGTGATCGCCCACATCGAGGTGCGGAGAGAACTGCGGCTTGTGCTTGCCCCGCAGTACCGTCGCGACCTGGGTGGCGAGACGGCCGAGCACCCGGTCCTGGGCATCGACCACGAACCACTTCCGTTCCACATCCTCTTCCTTCGGCATCAGCGTCGTCATGATCTCCGTCCGGGTAAGGCTCCCCCAGCCACGTCGAATACTTCGGTAAATGGCAACGGGTAATCATAAAAGAAAGACCCGGTGCGGTCAACTACCCTGCCCGCCTCCGGGCGGACCGCGGTCCGTCCCGGCGGGCGGAGGTCCCCGCGGCCTTGGTCTTGCCCGTCCACGGGCAAAGGGCCAGGACGGGACAGGTCGGGCAGGCCGGCTTGCGGGCCGCGCAGACGCGCCGCCCGTGGAGGATGAGCAGGTGGCTGGCCTGCGTCCAGCGAGGACGCGGCAGGATCTGGCAGAGCTGGTCGTGGATCTCCTCCGGGTCGTCGCCCCGGGCCAGCCCCAGGCGCTGCGAGACCCTGAACACGTGGGTGTCCACCGCCAGCGCCGGGATGCCAAAGGCGTTACCCAGCACCACGTTGGCGGTCTTTCGGCCGACTCCAGGCAGCTCCACCAGGTCCTCCAGGGTCCGGGGCACCTCCCCCGCGTGCCGCTCGACCAGCGCACGGGCCATGCCGTTGAGCGACTTGGCCTTGGCCCGGAAGAAGCCGGTCGAATGGATCTCGCGCTCGAGCAGCGGCAGCGGCACCGCCGCCCAGTCCGAGGCCTGACGGTACCGCGGGAAGAGCCCGGCGGTGACCGCGTTGACGCGCTCGTCGGTGCACTGCGCGGACAGGATCGTCGCGACCAGCAGGTCGAGCGGCGTGGTGAAGTCGAGCGCGGTGCGCGCGTCCGGGTAGGCCTTCGCCAGCCGCGTCAAGATCTTGCCCGCCCGGGCCTTCTTCTGCGCCAGACTCTCGGCCATCAGCGTGACTCCTTTGTCGCGGCGGTGGGCGCGGGGTCCGCGCCGACCTCGAGCCGCCCCCGCTCGATACGAATCGGTGCCATCGACACCGGCATCGGGAGCCGGCGCAGGCGCGGGGTCGGGTCGAAGTTTCTCAGGATCCAGTTCACCAGGAGCCGCGGCAGGCGCACCCCGCCGTAGCGGACGTCCGCCGCGAGCAGGGTGAGCGGATCGGGCGGCGAGCCGGCCGCCAGCCCCAGCCGAGCGGAGAGCTCGGGGCCGGGCAGCGCCCAGCGGGCCTGGATCCATCCGTCATCCATGGTGGCGCGCAGCCCGCCAAGGCCGCGCTGCTGAGCGATGAACTCGGCCAGATCCGACTCTGCGATGCCGAGCCGCTCCACGTGGAGAGAGCCGACGTCGAGGAGCTCGACGCCGCCGGTGGCCGCGAGCCGCCCCGGATTCACCACGACCTCGCGGAGGCGCAGACGCACCGGACCGATGCGCAGGGGCGGCTTGCGTCGCACGAACTCGCCGACGAGGGCCGACTGGGCCTCCACCGTCACCGCGGCCACCGATCCGGCCAGCAGGGCGTCGTCGCGATAGTCGAGCGCGATGCGAAAGCCCTGGGCGTCGCGGACCAGGTCGGCGAGCAGCCCGGCCACGCCGCGCCGCAGCCGCTCCGCGAGCTCCGCGGGCGCCAGCATCGCGGACCGGCTCGAGGCGCCGCTTCCGCACCATGCCCTCGCTGCCGTCGGGGAGCGGCACGCGCAAGATCACCGGGTACGCCGCGTCGAGCCACGGATCGCCGCCTTCCAGCGCGGCCATGATCCGGTCGGGCTTGGCCGACGCCGCGTCGGGCCCCTGGTCCCCCGTCTTCACGATCGCGAAGTCCACGCCGAGCGGAGATTGGTCCCACGCGCGGCTCAGGCGGAACGGCAGCCGATCGCGCCTCACGTCGTAACGAAAGTTGGAGATCGAGAAGTAGTTGTCGTTGGGCACCACCGCCACCCGCGTTCCGCCGGGCCCCGACGCACGCTGGATGGCCTCGAGGATCTCCCGGTGACGCCAGTCAGCCGCATCGGGCGGCGGGAGAACGCGCACCGAAGGGACGACCGGCGCCAGCAGGGTGGAAGGCGGCAGCGCGAAGGCCGCCGAGCTCACCTGCGCGACGCCCACGATCGCGCAGGCCCAGGCGACGCCCCGCCTCATCCGCGGGGGCAGCACGGCCACCCCGGCCGCCGCCGCCAGCGCCGCCGCAGGCAGGAGCGGCAGCGTGTAGCGCAGGTTCTTGTTCTGGATCAGGGCGAAGATCACGAACGGCGCCAGCGCGGCCCACAGGAGCCCACGGGCCCGTGGCCGACGCGCGAGCGCGACGATCCCCCACAGCAAGAGCGCCGTCGCCAGCAGCCCCACTGAGGAACGATCCACTCCGGATAGAACATCAGCGAGGCGCCGGTGAGCGCCGGTGCCTGCCCCGCTTCCGCCGCCTGCTTGAACGAGCGGTTGATGAACTGGGCCTGGCAGCCCGACGAGGCGCGGCCCGTACCACGGCAGCGCGACCGCTGCCGCCACACCGACCGCGGCGAGCAGGTGGAGCAGCCGCGCGCGACGATCCGGTGCCCGCACGGCCCGCCAGGCCATCCAGAGGAGCGGCGCCAGAGAGATAGGCCGCGAAGGGCGGCTTGGTGAGCATGCCCAGGCCGAGCACCAGACCGAGCCCGAGCACCCACCGGCCGAACCATCAGATCCTCGGTTCGCACCAGGGCGTACAGCGCCAGAGCCACCATGGCGGCCAGCGGCAGGTCGAGCTGGAAGTTCAGCAGCATGAACACGACGAAGGGCGCGGTGGCGAAGAGGAAGGCCGCGAGCAGGCCGGCGTCGGCGTCGAGGAGCCGCCGGCCCAGGCCGTACACGGCGAGCGTGCCCATGACGAGGAAGGCCCAGACCACCGCCTGGACGGTCAGGCGGAACGACCGGAAAGACGAAGTAGAGCAGCCCGGCCGTGCACGTCACGATCGGCGGGTAGAAGCTCGACTCGGTGATGATCTCCTGCAGCCAGTCACCCTGCGGACTCGCCGAGGCTCCGATGACAGGAGAGGCGCGCGCTCGAGATGGTTGGCGTGATCCCACTCGGGCGGGCGGCGATCGATGGCCGAGCCAGACCGCCATGATCGCGGCCAGCCCGATCAGCAGGCCCGCCAGCGCGAGCCCGTGGCGGCCGGTCATGACGAAGCCCCCATGACGGTCAGACGAGGGCCCGGCGTATCAGCTCGATCCGCTCGCGGGCCGCGGCGGGCGCGAGGGGCGCCGCCTCGTGCTCGACGGTCCAGATCGGCGAGCGGAGCGCGGGATCGCTCGCCAGGCGCGGCACCAGGTGCCAGTGGATGTGCGGCACCAGGTTGCCGAGCAGCTCGTAGTTCATCTTGACGGGCGGAAGCTCCGGGCGAGCGCCTGCGCCACCCGGCTCACCTCCTCCATCAGCGCCGCGCGCTCCGGCTCGGGCAGGTCGTAGAGCTCGGTGACGTGGCGGCGCAGCACCAGGAGCACGTAGCCGGGGAAGAACTGGTCCTCGTGCAGGAACACGCGCGAGAGGGTCAGGTCGGCGACGTGGAGCGGGCCGTCGCTCCGGCCGTACTTGTCGCACATCACGCACGGCTCGGCGGTCATCCGCGCTCGGAGAGGAAGCGGCCGAGGCGGACGCAGCGCTTCCTGGATCCGCTCGACCGACTGGGCGTACGAGAACCGGAGGTACCCTTCCGCGTTGCGCCCGAAGTCCACCCCGGGCGTGACCCCCACGTGGGCACGATCGAGGATCTCGAAGGCGAACGCGAGCGAGTCGCTCGTGAAGCGACGGGCGTTGGCCAGGACGTAGAAGGCGCCGGTGGGCGGCGCGCCCACGCCGAGCCCGATGCGCCGCAGACCGTCCACCATCACCCGGCGCCGCTCGTCGAAGATGCGCCGGAACCGCGCGCGTCTCGTCCGCCGCCTCGCGGAGGGCGGCGACCGCGGCCCACTGCACGAACTCGTTGGTCGAGATGAAGAAGTTGCCGTGCATGGCGGTCAGCGCGGGCATGAGCTCCCGGGGGGCGATCACGTAGCCGACGCGCCAGCCGGTCATCGCGAAGGCCTTGGAGAAGCCGTTCAGCACGAACGCGTGGTCGGTGAACTCGAGCACGGTGTGCTCCGGGCCCTCGTAGGTGAGGCCGTGGTAGATCTCGTCCGAGATCACCCAGGGCCCGAGGCGGCAGAGGGCGGCGAGCCGCTCGCGGCTCAGCACGGTGCCGGTCGGGTTGGCGGGCGAGTTCACGAGCAGCCCCTTGGTCCGCGGCGTGACGCGGGCCGCCACCGCCTCCGGACGGAACTGGAAGGCGTCCGACTCCTCGACCGGCACGTAGACCGGCACGCCGCCCGAGAACTTCACGAACTTCGGGTAGCAGGCGTAGTAGGGGTCGGAGAGGATCACCTCGTCGCCCGGATCGAGCAGCGCGCTGAACAGGAGCAGCATCGCGGGCGACGTGCCCGCGGTCACCAGGATCTGATCGGGCGACACCGTCACCCCGTAGCGAGTGTGGTAGTGCTCCGCGATCGCCTCGCGCAGCGGCAGGATCCCGAGCGGGTGCGCGTAGCGGGTGCGTCCGTCCTTGAGCGCCTTCTCGGCCGCCTCGCGGATGACCGCCGGGGTGTCGAAGTCCGGCTCGCCGAACTCCAGGTGGATGACGTCGACGCCCTGCCGCTCGAGGGCCTGAGCGCGCTGGAAGACCTCGACGGCCAGGAACGGCTCGATCTCCTGCGCGCGCCGCGCGATCATCCCCGCCGCCCTCCGGGGTGGTGCGCGGCGAGGCGGCGGCGCGCCGCCAGCACCTCGAGGAGCATGCGCGGGCCCTCGCGCAGCACGTGGACCTTGGAGCCGGGCTGATCGGCCCAGTTGACCGCCACCTCCGTGATCCGGAAGCCGCGGCGCCGGGCGAGCATCAGCAGCTCGACGTCGAAGCCGAAGCCGTCCGTCGTGACGTGCGGGAAGAGCGCGCTCGGCCACCGCCCCGCGGAAGAGCTTGAAGCCGCACTGGGTGTCCAGCACCGGCGCGACCCCGAGGCGGCGCAGCAGGAAGTTGAAGACGTGGCCGGAGAGCTGGCGATGCGTCCGGACCTCGCGGATGACCGCGGGGTCCTCGAGCACGCGCGAGCCGACCGCGAGATCGGCGCCCGCGGCCACCGCCGCTTCGAGCCGCGCGACCTCCGCGATCGGCGTGGCCCCGTCCGCGTCCGCCATCAGGCGGAGCTCGCCGACGGCCCGCGCCATCCCCGCGCGGACCGCGTGGCCCTTGCCCCGGTTCCGGTCGACCGCGTGCACCGTGACGCCGGACCGCCCGGCCGCCACCTCGCGAACCCGATCTGCGGTCCCGTCCCGGCTGCCGTCGTCCACCACGATGACCTCGTAGGCCTCATCGCGCCCCTCGAAGTAGGCCTGGATCTCCTTGAGATAGGAGGGCAGCCGGGCCGCCTCGTTGTAGGCGGGGATGATCACCGACCAGTGCGGCCGGCCACTCATCGGCGCGTCCTACACCCAGTCGGGCGCATCGGCGCGGCGGCGGCGCCGGGCCACGCCCGTCTTCTGGGCCGCCTTCGCCACCTCGCGGGCGACCGCGGGGGCCACCTGCTTGTTGAAGACGCTGGGGATGATGTACTCGGGGCCCAGCTCCCGGCGGCCCACGCAGGAGGCGATGGCGTGGGCCGCCGCGATCTTCATCTCGTCGTTCACCACGCGCGCACGGGAATCGAGCAGCCCGCGAAAGAACCCGGGGAAGCAGAGCACGTTGTTGATCTGGTTCGGGTAGTCGGAGCGGCCGGTGGCCATCACGCGCACGTGGCGCTCGGCTTCCTCGGGCTGGATCTCGGGCACCGGGTTCGCCATCGCGAAGACGATGCGGTCGCGGGCCATGCTCTTGACGTCCCGCACCGTGAGCACCCGCGGCACCGACAGGCCGATGAACACGTCCGCCCCCCGGATCGCGTCGGACATCCGGCCCTTGACGTTGCCGGGATTGGTCGCCGAGGCCACCCACGTCTTCATGAAGTCCATGCCGACGGGACGGCCCCGGTGAATCGTGCCGTGCTCGTCCACCCCGATGATGTTCCGGGCCCCGAGGGCGAGCAGGATCTTGATCGTGGCCGTCCCGGCGGCACCCACCCCGGAGACGACCACCTTGATCCGGCGAATGTCCTTCTTGACGATCTTGAGCGCGTTGAACAGCGCGGCCAGCACCACCACCGCGGTGCCGTGCTGATCGTCGTGGAAGACCGGGATGTCCAGCTCCTTGCGCAGCCGCTCCTCGATCTCGAAGCAGCGCGGGGCCGAGATGTCCTCCAGGTTGATCCCCCCGAACGCGGGGGCGATCATCTTCACGGTCTCCACGATCTTGCCGGGGTCCTTGGTGTCGAGCGGGATCGGGAAGGCGTCCACCCCGGCCAGCTCCTTGAAGAGCATGGCCTTGCCCTCCATGACCGGCATGGCGGCCTCGGGCCCGATGTCGCCCAGCCCCAGGACCGCGGTCCCGTCGGTCACCACCGCCACCGCATTCTGCTTGATGGTCAGGGTGAAGGCCCGGCTCGGGTCGTCCTTGATCGCGAGGCAGACCCGCGCCACCCCCGGGGTGTAGGCCATGCTGAGGTCGTCGCGGGTCCGGATCGGCACCTTGCTGTGGATCTCGATCTTGCCGCCCAGATGCATGAGGAAGGTGCGATCGGAGATGTTGGCGATGCGCACCCCGGTCGTGGCCCTGAGGCGATCGATGATGTCGTGCGCATGCCGGCTGTCCCGGGCCTTGATCGTGATGTCGCGGAGCACCCGCTCCCCGCTCATCTCGACCAGGTCGACGGCGCCGATATCCCCGCCGGCCTTGCCGATGACCGAGGTGACGCGGCCCAGCATGCCGGGCTTGTTCCGGATCTCGAGGCGAACCGTGAAGCTGTAGGAGGCGCTGGGGGCTACGGCCATCAATCGTTCGTCATGGCGGGCGTTTAGACGGTAAGACTGCCCCTCCGGCGGTGTCAACAATTTTCCCGCCAATGTTGACCCGCTCGTAGCGCCCATGGTATCCCACCCTGTGCCCGCACGACGTGCCGTCCTATCGCTCACCCTCGTGCTCCTTGCTTTCTCCCCCACCGGACCGGCCCTCGCCGAGACCGGACGCTGGGTGGTGGAAAGCGGCAAGAGCCGTGTGGGTTTCGACGCCTTCCACCCCTTCGGGAACTTCACCGGCGCGAGCGAGGTCCCCAGCGGCGAAGTCGAGGTGGACATCGAGGACCTCAAGAAGCCCATCAAGGGCTCCCTGGCCGCACCGGTCGCCAGTCTTCGGACCGGAAAGACGGGCCGGGACAAGGATCTCCGGCGGGCGCTCGATGGCGAGCCCCATCCCGAGATCCGGTTCCGGATCGACAAGGTCGAGAGCTCGTTCGCGTCGCTGAGCGAGAACACCGACGTGCTGCTGGCCCTCCACGGGGTGCTCTTCATGCGAGGCACCGAGCGACCCGTGAGCTTCCTCGGGCGCATCCGCCTCCGGCAGGGTGCCCTGTGGGTCCGGGGCGAGGACCGGATCCGGCCCGGCGACTACGGGATCCCCCTGCTTCGATCCTGGCTGGTGGTCCCCATGAAGGAATACGTGCTGGCCTGGTTCGACCTCGCCCTCAACAAGGCCAACTAAGCCCCCGCGGTAGCGTCCCTTTCCGAGAACCGGCCACCGGGCTGAATACTGCGCTGGCGGCGTACGTCATTGCTCCGATGCCGGGGTGCGCGGAACACAGCGCGCAGTTGACGGGTTCCCTCGGATGAGCTTCACGGAGCGCCAACGTTCTCTGAAACCTCCGCACCGGAATCGGCGTCTAAACAGCGAGGCGTGGACCACGGAGAATCGGGCCGGAAATAAATACCGACACATCCCGACGAACACGAGAGGCCGTAATGACTTTTAGAGAGACCGATAGCGCAGTGGCAGTAGAGACGAGCCAATTCCGGGTGACCGCGACCGAGCCAAAGCGTCGCGGACGGCCGGCCCAGGTGGTGGACAAGGCAGGGGCGCCTCCGGTGGACGACGAGCTGGACCGTGTGGTGGATAGCGCGATCGAGACCGAGGCCACACCGGCTCTGTCCGACGACGCCCTGCGGCCATCGGCCTCGCCCGCCGAGGACCCCGTCCGGCTCTACCTCAAGGAGATCGGCAAGGTCTCGCTCCTGAAGGCCGCCGAGGAGGTCGCCCTCGGCCAGCGCATCGAGGTCGGGCAGATCGCGCTCCGGCGTGCCCTGGGTCGCGTGCCGTTCGCCACCACCCAGCTCCTGGCCCTGGTGGACCGGGTGCGGCGAGAGGAAGTTCCCCTCGAGGACGTGATCCTGCTGCCGGAGGGTGGCGAGCCCTCGCCCAGCGAGATTCGGTCGAGCCTGGCCGCGTTCGCGCGCATCCGGCGGCTAGAGCGCGAGATCGAGCGGCTGCAGACCGCGCTGGACGACAAGCGGCGCAGCAAGACGACGCGCGCCAACTACAACAAGTGGATCGCGAAGAACCGCGGGTCGATCCAGAGCGTGCTCGAGAAGCTTCCGCTCAAGCCGGCGCTGGCCGATCATCTCGTCACCGAGATCCGCCTGCTCGCCAAGGGCATGCTCGCGGCGGCCAAGAGCCGCACCGAGCTGCGCCACCTCGAGGCGAAGGCGGGCGTCGCCCGCAAGGCCTTGCTCGCATCGCTCAGCGAGATCGAGGAGCACGATCGCGTGGTGCGGCAGGCCAAGAAGGAGCTCATGGAGGCCAACCTGCGGCTGGTGGTCTCGGTGGCCAAGCGCTATCTGGGGAGCGAGCTCTCGCTGCTGGACCTGATCCAGGAGGGCAACATCGGCCTCATGAAGGCGGTGGACCGCTTCCAGTACCGACGCGGGTTCAAGTTCTCGACCTACGCCACGTGGTGGATCCGGCAGGCGATCACGCGGGCCATCGCGGATCACTCGCGCACGATCCGGATCCCGGTGCACATGGTGGAAACACTGAACCGCATCTCGCGGGTGAACCGCTCGCTGGTCAACGAGATGGGACGCGAGCCCACCCCGGAGGAGCTGGCCCAGCGCACCGGGGTGCCCGCGCGCAAGGTGCGGCTGATCCTGGAGTCCTCGCGCAAGCCGCTCTCGCTCGAGACGCCCATCGGGGACGACTCGGAGCTGGGCGACTTCCTGGAGGACAAGGGGGCGGAGTCGCCCAACGACAACCTCATCACCCAGGACCTGACCCTGCAGGTGGAGCGGGCGCTCAGCACGCTGTCGCCGAAGGAGAAGGAGATCCTGAGGCTCCGGTTCGGCATCGGCGAGGCCGGCGAGCACACGCTCGAGGAGGTGGGGCGCCGCTTCTCGGTGACGCGCGAGCGCATCCGCCAGATCGAGACCAAGGCGCTGCGCAAGCTGCGCCACCCGCTGCGCGGGCGCGCCCTGCGGGCCTTCGTCGAGAACTAGCTCGGGCCAGGACGACATCGGGCCCGGCGGCCGGAAGATCGGCCGCCGGGCCCGTCTTGTTCCTGCTCTCAGCGGATCAGCTTCGCGTACTGGTCGAGCAGCGGAAGAATCACGTCGCGCCCATCGGACGGCAGGCGCAGGATGGACCGGTTGATACCCGCGCCCGCGTAGGTCTCGAGCGTCGCCTCGTCGGGCTTCGCGCCGAAGACCGAGACCGAGATCGTCTTCATGTCGCGCCCGGCGCGCGCAGCCCGGGCCTTCAGGTCCTTGAGCCCGGCCAGGATCACGTCCCCCGCGCGGCCACGCGGGAACCAGCCCTCGCAGAAGTCCACCACCCGCTGCAGCGTGTGGCCGCTCTCCCCACCCAGCAGCACCGGCGGATGGGGCCGCTGGGCGGGCTTGGGCCAGGACCAGATGGGATCGAAGTTCACGTGCTGGCCGTGGAACTGCGCCTCGTCCTTGGTCCAGATCTCCTTCATGGCCAGCACCTGCTCGCGCATCCGATGGAAGCGGCTCTTGTACTCGGTGCCGTGGTTCTCCATCTCGTCCTGGTTCCACCCCGCGCCGATCCCGAAGAGGAAGCGCCCGCCCGAGAGCTGGTCGAGGCTCGCCACCTCCTTCGCGGTGGTGATCGTGTCGCGCTCGATGATCAGGCAGATCCCGGTGCCGATCTTCAGGCGCTTGGTGACCGCGGCCGCCGCCATCAGCGAGATGAAGGGATCGAACGTGTGCGAGTACTCCTTCGGGAGCGGCTCGCCGCCGGGGAACGGCGTGCGCCGGCTGGTGGGGATGTGGGTGTGCTCCGGCACGAACAGCGACTCGAAGCCGCGCTCCTCGGCCGCGCGGGCCAGCTCGTCGGTCCGGATCGAATAGTCGGTGGCGAACATGCAGATTCCGAGATCCATGGCAGTCTCCTCCTTGGCTAGACCGGCATCACTCCATGCTTCTTCCAGGGCCGCTCGACCTTCTTGGTGCGGGCCATCTCGAGCGCGCGAATCACCACCGGGCGGGTTTCCCTCGGGTCGATGACGTCGTCGATCAGCGCGCCGCCCGCCGCGATGTAGGGGTTGATCAGCCCGCGGAACTCCTCCACCCTCCGGGCGCGCTCCTCGTCGGGGCTGGCCGCAGCCGCGATCTCCTTCCGGAAGATGATGTTGGTGCCACCCTCCGGCCCCATCACCGAGATCTCGGCGGTGGGCCAGGCCACGATCAGGTCCGGCTCGTAGGCTCGCCCGCACATGACGAAGTAGCCCGCGCCGTACGCCTTCCGCACCACCACCGTGACCTTGGGCACGGTGGCTTCGCTGACCGCGTAGAGCATCTTGGCCCCGTGGCGGATGATACCCTGGCGCTCCACCTTCGAGCCCACCAGGAAGCCGGGCACGTCCTGCAGGAACAGCAGCGGGATGTGGAAGGCATCGCACAGCATGATGAAGCGCGCCGCCTTGTCCGCCGCGTCCACGTCGAGGGCCCCGCCCAGCACCATGGGCTGGTTCGCGACGATGCCCACCGGCCGGCCGCCCATCCGAGCGAGGCCGATGATGAGGTTGCGGGCCCAGCCCGGCTTGATCTCGAAGAACCGCCCGTGGTCGACCAGGTGCCCGATCACCTTCTTCATGTCGTAGGCGCGGCGCGCGCTGTCCGGCACGAGGCTCACCAGCGCCTCGTCCATGCGATCGGCGGGATCGTCGCAGGGGAGCACCGGGGGCTGCTCCAGGTTCGACGTCGGGAAGAAGGCGAGATACTCCTTCACCGCCGCGATGCAGGCCCGGTCGTCCGCGACTTCGAGGTCGGCCACGCCCGAGATCTCCGTGTGGACCTTCGAGCCCCCCAGCTCCTCCGCCGTGATCTCCTCTCCCACCACCGCCTTCACCAGGGGCGGGCCACCCAGGGCCATGTGGCTCGTCCCGGCCACCATCGGCACGAAGTCCGCGAGCGCGGGAATGTAGGCGGTACCGGCTGCGCCCGGGCCCATCATGGCGGCCACCATCGGGACCACGCCAGACATGATGGACTCCTCCCGGAACAGAAAGCCCGAGCCCGCGAACGTGGAGCCGATCGCCTCCTGGATCCGCGCGCCCGCCGAGTCGATCAGCCAGATCATCGGCATGCGCTTGGTGAGCGCGATCTCGCGGGCCCGGTTGCACTTCACCTCGGCGGTGCGCCCCATGGAGCCGGCCATGACCGTGAAGTCGTAGGCGATCACCGCGGCGGGCCTGCCGCTGACCTTGCCGAAGCCGGTCACCACCCCGTCGGCCGGCGTCTCCCGGCCCCTCATGGAGGGCACGATGTTGGCGTGGGTGGCGAGCACGCCGAGCTCCTGGAACGAGCCCGCATCGAAGAGCAGGTCCAGGCGCTCGCGGACGGTCAGCTTGCCCTCCGCGTGCTGCTTGGCGACGGCCTCCGGGCCTCCCATCGCGACGGCCCGCTGCCGCCGCGTCCGGAGATCGTCGGCCAGCTCCTTCATCCCCAACGGGCTCAGCCCTTCACGACCGCGACGCGGTAGGTGTTGATCCCGGTGTCGGGGGGCGAGCCACTGATCAGGGTGATCATGGTCGCGGCCTCGCTGCGATGGTGGGTCGCGTGGTTGACCACGTGCTGGAGCAGCGCCCCGAGGGCCACCTGGAACTCCTTGCCCTCCGTGTTCCGGTACTGCACCGGCCGGGTGAGATCGGCGTCTCCCAGTCCGGCCACGAAGGCGCGCTGCTCCGCCTCCAGCGCGTCCCACTGCGCGCGCAGATCGGTCATGCTCGCGAAGTCCGCGTCCCCCCGGAGCCGGCTCGGGGACGACCCCCTCCACCGGGCGAGCCAGACGTGGTCGGCGCCGTGGATGTGGGCGAACATGCCCTTGAGCGTGGGGGCGCTCCAGTGCGCGCCCATGTCGCGCGTCACCGCGTCGCCCAGGCCGGTGGCCTGGTCGAAGAGCCGCCGGTTCGCCCAGTGGTGGTAGTCGTAGTGCTCCCGGACCAGCGCGATGGACATGGGGTCTCCTTCGGGGACGGGGTCAGTCTAGGAGCGCGACGGTATCTCCCTCCTGTACCGTCTGGCCCTCGGTGACCTTGATCTCGCGCACCGTGCCGGCGCGGGGAGCTTCCACCGGAATTTCCATCTTCATCGATTCGAGCACGATGATCGCGTCACCGGCGGCCACCGCGTCACCCAGCTTGGTGGGAATCTGGAACACCACGCCGGTGATGTGGGCTTTGACTTCCTCGGGCATTGAAGGCTCCTTGTCGAATTATCGCGGCGTCTCTCGAGGCCGCCGCATTCTCTCACAGAAGGCCGCCGCCGGGCGGCGCGGCTAGTAGGGCAGGCTCTCGCGTCCCATGAGCTCGCGGGCCACCACCATCTTCATGACCTCGCTGGCCCCGTCGCCGATCTCGAGCCCGATCACGTCCCGCATGCGCTGCTCGAAGGGCAGCTCGTCGGTGTAGCCGTAGTGGCCGTGCAGCAGCAGGCACTGGTGGATCGTGTCCACCGCCAGCCGCGGACCCCACCACTTGGTCATCGCCGATTCCTTGGTGTGCGGGCGCCCGTGATCGGCGAGCCAGAGCGCGCGGTAGCAGAGCCAGCGGCAGGCCTCCAGGTGCGTGGCCGCCTCCGCGATCGGAAAGGAGACGCCCTGGAAGCGGGCGATCGCGTGGCCGAAGGCCTTGCGCTCCTTCACGTAGCCCATGGTCTCCTCGACCGACTGCTGGGCCACCCCGAGGCACGCGAGCGCGATGCCGATCCGGTTGTAGTCGAAGCCCTGCATGACCTGGTAGAAGCCGGTGCCTTCCTCGCCCAGCCGGTGCGACGCGGGCACGCGCACGTGGTCGAAAGCCAGGACGGCGCGGCCGATGGCGCGGGTGCCCATGTCGCGGAGGGGGCTTCGCGAGACGCCCGGCAGGTCGAGCGGCACCAGGAAGGCGGTCACCCCGCGCGCGCGACCCGCGGGGTCGGTGCGCGCGAAGACGATCGCGGCCTGCGCCGCCATGCCCAGGCTGATGCCGGACTTCTCCCCGGTGATGACATAGCCATCGCCGTCACGCTCGGCCCGGCAGGCCAGGTTGGCCGCGTCCGAGCCGGCGCCCGGCTCGGTGAGGGCGAGCGCGACGACCGCCTCGCCGCTCGCGGTCGGGGGCAGCCACCGGGATTTGATCTCCTCGCCGCCGCTGCGCCCCAGGATCTCTCCGGCCAGCCCCGCGAGCTGGATCCCGTAGGTACAGCTGAAATCGCCACGCCCGATCTCCTCCATCGCGATGCCGAAGGTCAGGAAGTCCGCACTCTGGCCCCCGTAGGCCTCGGGGATGCGCAGGCCCAGCAGCCCCAGCTCGCCCATGCGTCGCCAGGCCTCCCAGGGGAACTCGCCGGTCCGGTCCCAGTGGGCCGAGTGCGGCGCGAGCTCGCGCCGCGCGAACTGCCGGAGCGCGCGCACCAGCTCGTCCTGCTCGGGCGAGAACGCGAGATCCATGCGTCTCTAGAACCTCGGCTTCCGCTTCTCGGCGAACGCGCGCAGCCCCTCGGCCGCATCGGCGGAGCGCATGTGCTCCGCCACCAGGCGCCGCTCCAGCGCGAGGCCGTCCGCCAGCTCGGTATCGAAGGCGCGAGCCACCAGCGCCTTCACGGTGCGGTTGGCCGATCCGCTGCCCGCGGCCAGCGCGGCCGCCATCTCGTCCACCGCCGCCGCGACCGTCCCGGCCGGGACCACGCGATTGACGAGGCCCCAGGCGAGCGCCTCCGGCGCGGTGAGCCAGCCGCCGAGCAGCATCAGCTCCTTGGCCCGACGCGCCCCGATGAGACGCGGCAGGCGCTGGCTGCCGCCCCCGCCCGCCACCAGCCCGAAGTTCGCGTGCTGATCACCGAGCCGCGCGCCGTCGTCGGCCACCACCAGGTCCGCCACGAGCACGAGCTCGAGCCCTCCCGCGAGCGCGAGCCCGTGCACCCCGGCGATGACCGGCACCGGCAGGGCCTCGATCCGGTCGAAGACACGGTGCCAGAGGCCCATGAACGCGCCCCAGCGCTCCGCATCGGGCGAGAGCTCGCGCACCGCTCGGAGATCCGCGCCCGCGCAGAAGGCCCGGCCCGCCGCGGTCAGGGTCATGACCCGCGCGTCGGGATCGCCCTCCACCGCCGCGCAGGCGTGATCGAGATCGGCGAGCAGCTCGGGGCTGATCGCGTTCAGCCGGTCCGGCCGGTTCAGCGTGACGCGCGCGATGCCGCCGGCGGTCGCGTAGGTGATCGTCTCGAGGTCCATGGCCGCCTCCGCACTCACATCATCGTATAGCCGCCGCTCACCGAGAGGGTCTGCCCGGTGATGAAGCCCGCGGCGTCGGAGGCGAGGAACATCACCGCGGGCGCCACGTCCTCCGGCTTGCCGATCCGCCGCAGGGGATAGGCCTTGGCGATTCGCGCCTGCATGTCCGGCGCGCTCCAGGCCCGGTTGGCTTCCGCGGCCCACATGCTGAGGCCGCCAAAATCTTCCTCCGAGTCCGGGATGGTCATCCCGGGGCAGACCACGTTGAGCCGGATGCCGTGGCGGCCGACCTCACGCGCGAGGCTCTTGGACAGCGCGATGACCCCGGCCTTGCACGCGCCGTAGACGCCCTCGCGAAACTCCCCCATGCGCCCGGCGTCGGAGCCCATGCTGACGATGGCGCCCCCCTTGCGCGCGATCATGCCGTCGAGGACCGCGCGGGTGCAGTTGATCATGCCCCACAGGTTGAGCTGGATCTCCCGCTCCCACTCGGTCCGCTCCTTCTCCACGAAGAGGCGGTCGTAGGTCCAGCCCACGTTGTTCACGAGCACGTCCACCCGGCCCGCGCGGGCCTCGACCTCGCGGACCATCGCCTGCACGGACTCCCAGCGGGTCACGTCGGTCGGCACGAGCGTGGCGGACGCGGCGCCCAGGCCCTGGGCTTCCGTCACCACCTTCCGTCCCTGCCCCTCGTCGATCTCGGCGACGGTGAGGTGCGCGCCCTCCTTCGCAAAGGCCAGGCTGATCGCCCGCCCGATGTTCGAGCCCCCGCCGGTGACGATGACGCTCTTGCCGCCCAGGTTCAGATTCATGGTTGGTCAGCCTTTCATCGCGGCTTCGCGCGCTCGGCGATCATGTCGCGGAGCTTGTACTTCTGGATCTTGCCGCTGGGAGTCATCGGGAACTCGGAGACCAGCTCGAGCCGCTCGGGAAACTTCTGCCGCGCCAGCTCATGCCCCTCCAGGTACGCGGTGATCTCCTCCAGGGTGATCGTCTCGCCCCCCCGCGGGATCACCACCGCACAGGCCCGCTCCCCGAGGCGCTGGTCGGGGACGGCCACGATGGCCACCCCGGCGATCTTCGGATGAGTGTAGAGCAGGTTCTCGACCTCCACGATCGGGATGTTCTCCCCTCCTCGGATGATCAGATCCTTCGACCGGCCGGTGATGGCGAGGTATCCCTGCGGATCGAGCGTCGCCCGGTCGCCGGTCTTGAACCAGCCGTCCGCGGTGTAGGCGTCCGCGGTGAACTGCGGCCGCTTGACGTAGCCGACGAACTGGGAGAGCCCGCGCACCAGCAGGTCCCCCTCGACGCCGGGCGCGACCGGCGCGCCGTCATCGCCCACCACCCGGAGCTCCATTCCGCCCAGGGGGGCGCCGTCGCTGCCGAAGATCTTCTCCTCGGGATCGTGGAGCCCGTTACAGGTGACCATGCCGTTCTCGGTCATGCCCCAGCCGGCCGAGATCGCGCAGCCGAGCCGCGCCCGACCGTCGCGAACCAGCGCCCGGGGAATCGGGGCGCCCGCCGCGATGAACAGTCGCAGCGAGCGCAGGCTCGGCCCGGCGTCGGCGTAGGTCAGGTCGCGCAAGAACGGCGTGGCCCCCATGCTCACCGTGACCCGCTCGGCCTCGATCAGGCGCGCCGCCTCCGCGGGATTCCAGATATCCATCCAGACGGTGGTGGCGCCGAGCAGCACGTTCAGACAGTGCCCGTAGAGGTACCCCGTCTGGTGGCCGACGGTCGAGGCCATCAGGATCACGTCGCGCTCCGACAGCTCGAGCCGCTCGATCGCGTGGTGCATGAGCGAGAGCGTGGTGTTCTCGGTATGCATCACGCCCTTCGGCTCCCCGGTGGTACCGGACGTGAACACCACTTCGTGCACCGCGTTCACCGGGGTCCCCGCCGTGGCGCCCGCGGGCGCGGACGCTGTGTCCGCGAGCGCGGTGAACGGCGTCGTGCCGACGGCCCCGTCGCCCCGCACCACGAACACGTGCTCGAGGCGCGGGAGCTCGGGTCGCAGCGCGGCCAGCATGCCGGCATGCTGGAAGCCGCGGAAGGCGGCCGGCCCCACCACCACCCGGGTCTCCAGCAGGCCCAGCATGAACCGGAGCTCGCTGGCCCGGTAGGTGGGCGGGATCGGATTGATCACGGCGCCCAGGCGGAGAGCGGCCAGAAAGACGGTCACGGCCTCGCTCCAGTTGGGGAGCTGGACGGCGATCACCGTCCCCCGCTCGACCCCTCGCCGGGCGAGCCCGGCCGCCACCCGATCCACCGATCGGGCGAGCTCCTCCCACGTGGTGCGGCCCCAGCGGTCGACCAGCGCGATCTTGTTCGGACGCTCTCGCGCCCAGCGGTCCAGGTAGTCGGCGAGGCTCTCGTTGCGCCAGAGTCCGGGCCCCGTCATCGCCCGGACCCGCGCGTCGGTGAGAGTCGTCTCCATGACGGGGACCTGGGGGAGCCGGCTCAGGCGAAGGCGCCCTGCTCGACCATCTGCGTGTGCACCGCGCCGGCCCGGAACGCGGCGCTCTCCATCACGCGCCGCTGGAACGGGATCGCGGTCTTCACGCCCTCGACCACGAAGCCGTCGAGAGCCGCGCGCATGCGCGCGATGGCCTCGTCCCGCGTGCCCCCGGTGGCGATCAGCTTGGCGAGGAGCGGGTCGTAGTGCACGGTGACCTCGCACGCCCTCCGCGACCCCGCACTCGAGCCGCACCCCGGGCCCCTCGGGCAGCGCGAGCCGCGTGATGCGGCCCGGCGAGGGCATGAAGCCCTTGGCGGGATCCTCCGCGTAGATCCGGCACTCGATGCTCGCTCCGCGCTGCGGCGACCTGCTCCTGCGTCCACGGCAGCGGCTCCCCGGAGGCGACGCGGAGCTGGGCCGCCACCAGGTCGAACCCGGTCACCTCCTCGGTCACCGGATGCTCCACCTGGAGGCGCGTGTTCATCTCGAGAAAGTAGAACTCGTCGCCCTGGACGATGAACTCCATGGTCCCCGCGTTCGCGTAGCCCACCGCCCGGGCCCCCGCCACCGCGGCCGCGGTCAGTCGCGCCTTCAGGGCCGCGGACAGGTTCGGGGCGGGGCTCTCCTCCACGAGCTTCTGGTGCCGGCGCTGGATCGAGCACTCGCGCTCGTGGAGATGCACCACGCGGCCGCCGGCGTCGCCGAAGATCTGGACCTCGATGTGGCGCGGCGCTTCGAGGAAGCGCTCCACGAACAGCGCGCCCGACCCGAACGCGGACTGGGCACGCCGCTGGGCGGACGCGAAGGCGGCCGCCAGCGCCCGCCTCGCCTTGACCCGCATCATCCCGATCCCCCGCCGCCCGCCGCGCGCCTTGATCATCACCGGGTACCCGATCCGGCCCGCGACCTCCCGCGCCGCCTCGACCGAGTCCACCGGGCCGTCGCTGCCCGGCACCACCGGCACGCCCGCCGCCGCCATGAGCTCGGCGGGCGCCGACCTTGTCGCCCATCTGCTGGATCACCCGCCACGACGGCCCGACGAAGATCAAGCCGGCCGCCTCGCAGGCCTGGGCGAAGCGCCAGTTCTCGGAGAGGAAGCCGTAGCCGGGATGGACGGCCTGCGCGCCCGTGCGCCGGGCCGCGTCGAGGATGCGCTCGACGTCGAGATAGCTCTCGCGCGCGGGGGCCGGGCCGATGAGCACGGCCTCGTCGGCGTCGGCGACGTGCGGCCACCCCGCGTCGGCCTCCGAGTACACCGCCACCGCGCGGATGCCCAGGGCCCGGCAGCCGCGGATGACCCGGCGGGCGATCTCTCCCCGGTTGGCGATCAGGACGCTCTGCAGCACGGAGATCAGGCGGGCGACGCGGGGGGAGCGGAGACGGCCTCGAGCACGACGACTCGCCAGTCGGCGCCGGTGGGCACCCAGCGGAGCAGGAGCGTGAGACCGCCGTGGGCGCCCTCGAGGCGGAGCTTCACCAGGCGCTGCTCTCCGAGGCGCGCGCACGCGACGATCGAGTGCCCGCTTCCGTGCGCCTCGCGCAGCCTCGTCCCCAGGCCCGCGCCCACCTCCACCTCGGGCGCGAGCCAGCGCCGGGCTCCGGCCACGTCACCCGCGACCAGCGCATCGCCGAAGGCCCGCGAGCGCCGCGGCGAGCGCGGGCGCGATCGGCCAGGTGCCGGTCGACTGCTCGAGGCGGATGAACTCGGCGGCCTCGTCGCTCAGCGCGCCGACCCGCGCGTCCCCGGCGCGCTCACCCGAGCTGACCGCGCCCGTCCCGGTCACGCCACCCGCCGCCGAGCAGCGCCCAGAGCCGCGCCTCGCAGGCGCGCGCGCGCGCGTCCAGCTCCGGGCTGCGGAGGAGATGTCGCAGGACGGTCTCACCCGCCGCGATGTGGCGCCGCTCGTCCTCGATGCAGCGGCGCGAGGATGCGGCAGGTGGGCGGCTCGTAGACCGCGTTGGCGGTCGCGAGGTGGGCCTTGTAGGTGGCGAGCAGGTGCGGCTTGAGCACCCGGTAGATCGCGACCACGCGCTCGACGGTCTGTTCGGGCCGCTCGGCGGCCTCGACCGCGTCCATGAAGGCCGACCAGCCGCGCGTTGGCGGGCTCGGAGACCTGGGCGGTGGCGCGCAGTTCGGGCAGCCGCTTGCCCCACGCGTCCGCGTGCTGGGCGTTGTCCCAGACGTGGCGGCCCATGAGCAGCTTGGCCGACAGCTCCGGGGTCAGCGCCATCCAGCCGCCCAGGATGCGCATCATCCGCTCGACCGACGTAGCGGTAGTGCCGGACGGTCTTCGCCGACTCGTCGACCTCGAGATATCCCGCGAGCGGGTGCGTCATGCGGCAGGAGCGGGCGGCTCAGTAGACCGGCCGAGCGCTGCGTGGTCTTGATGAGCCGCGCGATCTCCTCGTCGGTGAAGCCGCCCAGCTCGGCGCGCCTCGGTGGCGATGGAGATCAGGACCACTCGTGCGCGCCGTCGCTGCCGGATACCGCCCAGGTTGAAGCGCTCGTCGATGGTCTCCTGGAACTCGATGGCGAGGCGGCGGCGCTCCGGATCGCCCTCGGTGAGCTTGGTCAGCCACTTCGAGCCCATCCGGACGTGGGTGATCTCGTCGGCCAGCACGAAGTCGACCGCGCGCTCGAGGATCGGGTCCCCCATCTTCCGCGCGATGTGCACGAGCTGGTTGAACACGTCGCAGGCCAGGCCCTCGAGGCCGCGGTTCACGCCGGCCACGCGGGCCGCCGCGTCCTCCGCGCACGCGCAGCGCCAGAGGATGGTCGTCTCCGGGAACTCGCCGATGTAGCCGCCCAGGTGCTCGAGCAGCCGGAGGTAGATCTCGACGTGGCGCGACTCGTCCCACACCTGCCGCGCCATGTCCATGGTGAACTCCCACGGCGCGTCCGGGAAGTCGTAGACGGTGCGGCCCGCGCCCTTCCATCGCCTGCATCTCGCCCACCATGATGCCGTGCACGCGCTCCTTGATCGACTCGCGGGCGAGCAGGTCCGGGAACGGGGCGAGCCCCTGCTCGATCTTGAGCTGCGCGACCTCGCGCGCCCGCATCCGGATGAAGCGATCCTCGCGGGCGAGCTTGTCGTACGCGATGGGCCGCTCCATGGCTGCCTCCTGCGACGACGAGAATGAACCGCTGTTCAGCGAGTCTAGCCCGAGGCTACGCGCGAAGGCAACGGCCGCCTCGCCGGGGCGGCCGGCGCGGACCGCACGCGCTGGTCGGCGAGGCGCAGCGGACTGCACCGTCGCCGAAGCGCCCGGTGAGGCGATCCACGGCGCGCGCCAGCCGCTCCCGGCGCATGCGCGTCCGGCGTCGAGCAGCGACAGCTGGCCGGCCGCGCCGGGCCCAGCGCGGAGACCGATAGCCCGATCAGCCGGACGGGCTGGCGCAAGCGGACTGCGGTCGAGCAGCGCGCGAGCTCGACGGTAGATCGCGAGCCCGTCCTGGGTGGGCTCGTCGCGTGTGCCGGCGCGTGATCGTGAGAAGTCCGCGAAGCGGAGCTTGAGGGTGACGCAGCGCCCCGCGTAGCCCTCCGCGCGCAGCTCGCGCGCCACGCGCTCGGCCTGCGCGCGCAGCGTGGCGTGCAGGCGCGCCGCATCGCGATGGTCGCGGCCGAACGTCTCCTCGGCACCCATGGACTTGGGCGCCGCGAACGGCTCGACCGGCGCGGTCGTCGCGGCCCGTCGGCCAGCGTCGTGGAGATCGCGCCTGCCCGGGCCGAAGCGCGCGGCGAGCGACTCGGCGGGGAGCGCGGCGAGCTGACCGATCGTCTGGACACCCGATCGCCTCGAGCTGCTTCCGCGGTCACGCGGCCCACGCCCCACAGCCGGCCGACCGGCAGCGGCGCGAGAAACTCCGCCTCCGTCGCCCGGCGGCCACCACGACGAGCCCGTCCGGCTTGCTCGAGGTCGGACGCGACCTTGGCCACGAACTTGTTCGGCGGCCACGCCGACCGACGCGGTGAGGTCGCAGCTCGGCGCGGATGCGGGCCTTGATGCGCGCCGCGCCACCGCGCGCCCGTCGCCGAACAGCGCCTCGGCTGCCGGTCACGTCGAGGAACGCCTCGTCGATCGAGACGGGCTCGACGAGCGGGGTGAAGTCGCCGAGGATCGCCATGATCTGGCGCGAGACCGCCGCGTACTTGTCCTGGTCGACGGGGAGGAACACGCGCGTGCGGGGCAGAGCCGCGCCGGCGCGGCCGATCGGCATCGCCGACTGCACGCCGAAGCGGCGCGCCTCGTACGAGGCGGCGGACACGACGCCGCGCCCGCGCGGGTCCGCGCCCACGATCACCGGCCGGCCGCGCAGCTCCGGCCGGTCGCGCTGCTCGACGGACGCGTAGAACGCGTCCATGTCGACGTGGAGGATGGTCCGGACCGCGGGCGCGGATTCAGTTGGCACGGGCTTCGCCCTCGGGCTGGCAACGGGCTTCGCCCTCACGGCATCGGGCGCGGGCTACGCGGGCGGGCCGCCGAGGCCCAGGCGCGGCGCCGCCGCGGTCAGGCCTGGATGACGAAGCCCAGGTGCTCGTCGAGGGGCACGCCGATCTCCTCCGCTCCGCGGTACACGTCGGCGCGGTTGACGGTGCGCGCGAACGCCCGGTCCTTCAGCTTCTTCAGCACCGAGCCGACCTCGAGGCCGGCGATGGCGCGCCCGGGACGCACGAGCGCGCACGCGGTCACGAACCCCGCGGGCTCATCGCAGGCGTAGAGCATGCGGTCGAGCCGGGAGGTCCGCGGGCACCCGGAGTAGTCGGCGTGGGCGAGGATCGCGTAGACGACCGCGTCGGGCACGCCGCGGCCGGCGAGGATCTCGGCGCCCTTGAGCGGATGGTGCGGCGCGGTCGGGTGCATCTCGTAGTCGAAGTCGTGGAGCATGCCGGCGGTGCCCCACGCCTCGGCGTCCGCGCACCGCTCGCGCGCGGCGTACGCCCGCATCGCCGCCTCCACCGCGAGCGCGTGCTTGCGCAGGCTCTCGGCGGCCGTGAACTCGGTCAGCACCGCCCACGCGCCGTCGCGGTCGATCATCGCGACACCGACTGCTTGAGCACCTCCAGCTCGTGCTCGAGCGACTGGATGCGGTCCATCATCGACTCGACCGCCCGGGCCAGCGGGTCGGGCAGATCGACCTGGTTGAGGTCGATCTCGCCCTGGACGCGCCGGCCGTCGCGGAAGGTGACGCGCCCGGGCACGCCGACCACCACCGAGTTCTCGGGGACCTCGCGGACCACCACCGACCCGGCGCCGATCCGGCTGCCCGCACCGATCGTGAACGCGCCCAGGATCTTGGCGCCCGCGCCCACGACGACGTTGTCGCCGAGCGTCGGATGCCGCTTCTCGCGCTTCACGCTGGTGCCCCCGAGGGTCACGCCCTGGAGCAGCGACACGTTCTCGCCGATCTCGGCCGTCTCGCCGATGACGATGCCCATGCCGTGGTCGATGAAGAGCCCGGGCCCGAGCCCGGCCGCGGGGTGGATCTCGACGCCGGTCAAGAATCGGCTCACGTGGGCCACGAGGCGCGCGGGCGTGGTCCACCCGGCGCCCCACAGGCGGTGCGCGATCCGGTGGAGCCAGATCGCGTGCACGCCGGGATAGCAGAGGACCACCTCGAGCGCCGACCGCGCGGCCGGGTCGCGCTCGAGCACCGTCCGCATGTCCCGCCTCATCGCTCAAACACGCGTTCGCTCCTCCTCTCCGCCCGGTCAGCGCGTCGCGCGCGGCCGCCCGCAGTCCCAGGGCCGCCACGTCCGCCGCGTGCCGCCGCGGCTCCGGCAGTCCACCCACCGCGGCCTCGACCCGCGCCGCCTCCACCGCCAGCAGCGCTTCGAGCGTACAGCCCGTCGCCACCTCGGTGGCCGCGCTCGCCGCCGCGATGGTCGGCCCGCAGCCGTAGGCCTGGAATCGGGCCTCGGTCACCTTGCCATCCTCCACCCGCAGGTGAAACCGCACCAGGTCCATGCAGTCCTTGTACTCGCCTTCGCCCACCCCGTCCGGATTCCGCATGATGCCAGCGTTCCGCGGGTTCCGGAAGTGATCGATCAGGGTCGGGCTGTACTGCATCTCGCCGCCTAGACCCGGGCCGGCATCGCGCTCCGGAGCTTCGCCACCAGCGGCTCGATCGACTCCATGACGTAGTCGATGTCCTCGGTGGTCGTGGTCCGGCCGAGCGACATGCGCACCGCGCCCATCGCCCAGTCGAGCGGCACCCCCATCGCCACGAGGACGTACGACGGCTCGACGTTGCCCGACGTGCAGGCGGAGCCCGCCGACACGCCGATGCCCTTCAGATCCAGGCCGAGCACGATCGATTCCGACTCGACGTGGCGGAAGCACATGTTGCACGTGCCGGGGAGCCGCTCGGTGGGGTGGCCGTTGAGCCGCACGTCGGGGACCCGCGCGCTGATGCCCTCCCACAGCCGGTCCCGCAGCGCCGTGACCCGGACGGCCTCCTCCGCCATGTCGCGCGCCGCGGATCTCCACCGCCTTGCCGAGCCCGACGATGCCCGGTCACGTTCTCGGTGCCCGCCCGACGGCGCCGCTCGTGCTCGCCGCCGTGCTGGATCGAGACCATCTTGGTGCCCTTGCGGATGTAGAGCCCGGCCACGCCCTTCGGCCCGTAGATCTTGTGGCCGGAGAACGACAGCAGGTCGATGCCGAACGCGTCGAGGTCGATCGGCACCTTGCCGAAGGTCTGCACCGCGTCCACGTGGAACGGCATCGCCGTGCTCCCGCGCGATCGCGCCCGATCTCCCGCACCGGCTGGATCGTCCCGATCTCGGAGTTGGCGTGCATGATCGAGATCAGGATGGTGTCGGGGCGGATCGCGCGCCGGACGTCGTCGGGATCGACGAGGCCGTCGCCGTCCACGGGCAGATAGGTCACCTCGAAGCCCTAGCTTCTCCAGCGTCTGCACCGCCGCGGAGCACCGCGTGGTGCTCGATCTTCGACGTGATGATGTGCCCGCGGCGGCGCGCCACGCCACGCCCTTGATCGCCATGTTGTCGGACTCGGTGCCGCCCGAGGTGAACACCACCTCCTCCTTGCCGACGCGGAGGAACGTGCGCCATCTGCTCGCGGGCGGTCTCGAGCCCCTCGCGGGCCTCGCGGCCGAAGCCGTGGACGCTCGACGGGTTGCCGAAGCGCTCGCTGAAGTACGGCAGCATCGCCTCCACCACCTCCGGATGCACGGGGGTGGAGGCGTTGTGATCGAGATACACCTTCCGGTTCATTGACGCTCCCCTTTCACGATGGTACGCTGCGCCCGCATGGCCTCGGCCAAAGAAGCTCGGTCTGATGCTCTCCACCGCCTCCGCCCATCCGACCTCGACACCGCCGTCGGGCTGTCCCCGGCCGCGCTGGACGGCGGCGGTGACGTCTACCTGTACCTGATCGACGACGGGGTGGACGCGGTCGACGACGCGCGTCTCCTCGCCCTCGCCGATCGAGGCCTCAGACTCTTCGTGTGCGCCTACGGCTGCCAGAAGCGCCGCCGGCCCCTGTCCGAGCGCGCCACCAACTGCGGCCTCGTGGTGCTCACCGACGTGATCAACGGGACCGATCGCTTCATCGCGCTGAACTAGCGTGCCGAAAGCCCGAGCCAGCCCACCCTCGTCCTCATCTCGGAGGACCCGCGCGTCTCGCACCGCGCCAACGAGGCGATGCGCATCGCGCTGGGCATCGTGGCGGGCGAGAACGAGGTGCCCATCGTGCTCACCGGACCCGCGGTGCATCTGCTCGACGACGACACCGACGATCTGGTGGACGGCGACGATATCGCCAAGTTCCGCGCGGCGCTCCGGAAGCTGGGCGTGCCGTTCCACGTCGAGGGCGCTCCGGCCGCCATGGCCGACTGGAACCACGACGGCCATCCGGTGGTTCCGGTCACCGCGGCCGAGATCGCGGCCATGCTCTCCCGCGCCACCCGCTTCCTCGTGTTCTGATGGCCACCTTCCTGCACCTCGTGAAGCGCGACGCGGCCGCGCTCGCGGGCCGGTGATCGAGTCCAATCTCCGCGACGCCGACGCGCGGGTCACGGTGGCCATGCTCGACGCCGCGCCGCCGCCGTCCCTCCCCGCCGGCGTCGCGGTCCGGCGTCTCGCGCCGGGCGACCTGGACTACGCGGGCCTGCTCGATCTGATCTTCGCGCACGATCACGTGATCACCTGGTAGCTCGCGGCCTAGCGATCCTGAAATTCCTCGTGCCACTTCATCTGGATCGCCTCCAGGATGCCCTCGTTGGAGCCCTTGGCCTCGTCGGTGAATCCCGGCAGCGCCATCACCCACTTGTGCAGGTCCGTGAAGCGCACCCCAGCGGGTCCACTCCCGGGTGAGCTTCCGATGAGGGCCAGCGCTATGTCCTCGGCGTCTTGCCACTTCACGATCCATTCTCCCTATTCGCTCGCCTTGCCTTCGGCGGCGGCTCGCCCTACTTGGGTATCTCCACGACCACGTCTCCCTTGACCACCGCCTGACAGCCGAGCCGGGAGTGGAGGGTCAGCCCCTCCGCGGTGTCCAGCCGGTCCTCCTCGTCCTGCTCCATGGCGGAGAGGTTGTCCTCGCCCTCCCGGACGATGACGTGGCAGGTGGTACACGCGCAGCTCCCGCCGCAGTTGTGCTCGAGGTGGATGTCGTTGGCCAGCGCGATGTCGAGCAGCGACCCCGGCCGGCCGTGGTCCGCCAGCGGGTACTTGCTGTCGTCCACCTCGACGGTCCGGTTGAGCGGCAGGAACGTGACCTTGTGGACCGCCATCACGAATTCTCCGAATTCTCCAGCAGCCGGTCGGCCCGCTTCGAGGTGACCGCGTCCTTGATCGCGGACTCCATGAGCCGGTCCGCGAGCGGCGCGGTGACCTGGTTGAGCGCGGTGGTGAGCTCGCGGATCCGATCGCGGTCCGTTCCCGCCCGCGCGGTCCGCAGCGCGGCGCGGGCCGCCTCGATCGCGGTCAGCTCCTCCGCGCCCACGATGTCGCGGGCCTGGCGCAGGGCGCGCTCGACGTGATTGAGGACGGTGTCGGCCTCGGTCTGGGTCTCGATGAGCAGCCGGGCCTCGACGTCGGCCTCCGCGTGAGTGAACGAGTCCTCCACCATCTGCTCCACCTGGCCCTCGGTGAGGCCGTAGGTCGGCTTGACCTCGATGCTCGCCGCCTTGCCGGTGCGAAGCTCCCGCGCCTGCACCTGGAGAATTCCGTTGGCGTCGATGAGAAAGGTCACCTCGATCTTGGGCATGCCGCCCGGCATCGGGTCGATCCCGGCCAGATCGAAGCGGGCCAGCGAGCGGTTGTCCTTGGCGAGCTCGCGCTCGCCCTGGAGCACGTGCATGTCCACCGTGGTCTGCCCGTCCACCGAGGTGGTGAAGTACTCCTTCGCCAGCGTCGGGATCGTGGTGTTCCGGGCGATCAGCACGCTCACGATGCCGCCCAGGGTCTCGATCCCGAGCGAGAGCGGCGTCACGTCGAGCAGCAGCATGTCGGTGATGCCGCCGGCCAGGATCTGCGCCTGGACCGCCGCCCCGAGGGCGACCACCTCGTCCGGATTCATGCGGCTGTGCGGGGTCCGCCCGAAGAGCTCCTCGACCCGGCGCTGCACCAGCGGCATCCGGGTGGAGCCGCCCACCAGCACCACCTCGTCCACCTGGTCGGCCCGCAGCGAGGCGTCGCGCGAGGGCCTGGCGGCACGGGCCGAGGGTCGCGGCCACCAGCGGCCCCACCAGGGCCTCGACGTCGGCCCGCGGCGATGTCGCGGTGGTAGGTGAAGCCCTCGAACGGGATCGTGAGCACGGTGCGCGCCTCGAAGGAGAGCCGGCACTTGGCGGCCTCCGCGCCGAGCCGGATCTCCTGCAGCGCCTCCGCGTCCCCGGACAGGTCCACCCCGTGGCGGCTCTTGATGTCGGCCAGGAGCCAGTCCACCATCGCCCGGTCGAAGTCGTCGCCACCCAGATGCGTGTTGCCGTTGGTGGCCAGCACCTCGAAGACGCCGTCCTTGACGCGCAGGATCGAGATGTCGAAGGTCCCGCCGCCCAGGTCGTAGACCGCGATGATCCCCTGGGAGAGCTTCTGCAGCCCGTAGGCGAGCGCGGCCGCGGTGGGCTCGTTGACGATGCGCAGCACCTCGAGGCCCGCGATGCGGCCCGCGTCCTTGGTGGCCTGCCGCTGGGCATCGTTGAAGTAGGCGGGCACCGTGATCACCGCCTGCTCGACCGGCTCGCCGAAGTGCCCCTCCGCCCGCTGCTTCAGCGCGCGGAGCACGTGGGCCGAGACCTCGGGCGGCGTGACCGCCCGATCGCCGATGCGAATGCTCACCACCTCGGCCTGCGGGGTCACCTCGAAGGGCAGCCGCGGCAGCTCGTCCTTCACGTCCTCGTAGCCGCGGCCCATCAGCCGCTTGACCGAGTAGACGGTGCGCGCCGCGTTCCGCGCGAGCTGCCGGCGCGCCGCCTCGCCCACCACCACGCCGTGGTTCGTCCACGCCACGATCGAGGGCAGCAGGCTGCGTCCCTCCGCGTCCGGGATCACCCGCGGGATGCCGCCCTCCACGTGGGCGACCAGGCTGTTGGTCGTCCCTAGGTCAATGCCGACGATGCGAGACATGTTGGTCTTCGCGCTCCCCCAGCGCATCACTCAGGTCGTCGATGACGGTCCGCAGGTAGGCACGGGTCGCGAGCCGCTGCTTGAACCACTCGAGCAGCGGCCGGCGATCGCCCCCTCGTCCACCAGCCGGTCCCACTCGGCGGCCCGATCGACGATCGCCGCCGCCTCGGCCGCGTAGCGCTGCTCGAGCCGCCCGCGCTCCTCGCGGAGCCGGGTGCCGGCGTCTCCCGCGAGGCCTTCCGCCCGGGCCTCCTCGAGCGCCTCCTGCACTTCCATCATCTCTTCCAGCAGCTCCCGCGGCGCCTTCGGCTTGTCGATGGCGCCTTCGCGGACCTCCCGGCCTTCCTCCAGCGCGATCAGGTACTCCACGCGCGCGAGGGGCTCGCGCAGGGCGCGGTAGGCGCGGTTGATCAGCGCCGACTGGCCCAGCACTTCCGCCTGGCGGTCGGCACCCGCCCCCTGGTGGAAATCGGGATGATGCTGGCGGGACAGCTCGTAGAACCGCCGCTGCAGCGCCTCCGTGTCCACCTCGAGCTTGCGGGGCAGCCCGAACACCGTGAAGTAATCGCTCACGCGCCTTTCCTCAAAACAACAACGGGCCCGGCAGGGCCCGTGTTCGTGTCATCCGGGCCGATCCTCAGGCCGAGAACGATGTCCCGCACCCACAGCTCGATTTCGCGCTGGGGTTGACGAAGGTGAACCCGCCCTGCAGCCCCTGCGTGACGTAGTCGAGCGTGGTGCCGTTCAGGTACAGGTAGCTCTTCTTGTCGCAGACCACCTGCACCCCGTCGATGTCGAACTTCTTGTCGTGGGGGCCGATCTCGTTGTCGAACTCCAGCTGGTAGGAGAGACCCGAGCAGCCGCCTCCCTTGACCCCCACCCGCAGATAGACATTCTCCAGCTTCTGGGTCTCCATCAGCTGCTTGACCTGCTTCACCGCGGTTTCGGTCAGCGCCAGTGCCATTGAGCGTGGGCCTCCTCGGCCTTAAGACGCGGCCGGGCCCGCCGGGGCTTCGCTCGCGCTCCACTTTTCCTTGTAGTCCTGGAGCGCGGCCTTGATCGCGTCCTCGGCGAGCACCGAGCAGTGGATCTTCACCGGCGGCAGCTTCAGCTCGTTGACGATGTCGGTGTTCTTGATCTTGGCCGCCTCGTCCACCGTGCGGCCCTTGAGCCACTCGGTAGCCAGGCTGGACGAGGCGATGGCGCTGCCGCAGCCGAACGTCTTGAACTTGGCGTCCTCGATGACGCCGGTCTCGACGTTGACCTTGATCTGCAGCTTCATCACGTCGCCGCACTCGGGCGCGCCCGACCAGTCCCGTGCCCACCCCCGGGGTGTCCTTGGTGAAGGACCCCACGTTGCGGGGGTTGTTGTAGTGGTCGACCACCTTATCGCTGTAGGCCATGTCCGTACATCCTCCTGATCAAATGATCTGATGGCTGGGGGGCGTCGTCATTCCGCTTTCCAGTGGATCGACTTCAGGTCGACGCCTTCCTTGGCGAGCTCGTACAGCGGCGACATCTCCCGCAAGCGCAGTATGACCTCGACCGTCTTGCGCGCCACGAAGTCCACCTCTTCCTCGGTGGAGAACCGGTGCAGCCCGAAGCGGATCGACGAGTGGGCCAGCTCCGAGTCCACGCCCAGCGCCGAGATCACGTAGGACGGCTCGAGGGTGGCCGACGTGCAGGCCGAGCCCGAGGCCAGCGCCGCCTCCCGGTTGAGCCCCATCAGCACCGACTCCCCTTCCACGTACGCGAAGGAGATGTTCAGGTTGTGAGGCAGCCGCAGCGTGGGATGCCCGTTCACGTAGGCCTCGTCCACCTTGGACACGATCTGCTCCTGGAGCCGGTCGCGGAGCGCGGCGAGCCGCTTGCTCTCCTCGCCCATGCCCTCGCGGCAGATCTCCGCCGCCTTGCCGAAGCCGACCACCAGCGGCACCGGCACCGTGCCCGAGCGCATGCCGCGCTCGTGGCCGCCGCCGTCCACCATGGGCGGCGATGCGCACCCGCGGACTCTTCCGCCGCACGTAGAGCGCGCCGACGCCCTTGGGGCCGTAGATCATGTGGGCGGTGGCCGACAGCAGGTCGATGCCCATCGCTTCCACGTCCACCGGGATCTTGCCCACCGCCTGGGTGGCGTCGGTGTGGAAGATGATGCCCTTCTCCTTGGCGAGCTTGCCGAGCTCGGCGACCGGCTGGATCGTCCCGATCTCGTTGTTGGCGAACATGATCGAGATCAGGATGGTCTTGTCGGTCAGCGCGGCCCGGACCGCCTCCACGTCCACCAGCCCGTCGCGGCCCACCGGCACGTAGGTCACCTCGACCCCCTGCCGCTCGAGCCGCTTGCAGACGTCCAGCGTGGCCCGCTGCTCGATGGTGGTGGTGACGATGTGGTTGCCCTTCTCCCGGTACATCTCCACCACGCCCTTGAGCGCGAGGTTGATCGCCTCCGTGCCTCCGGAGGTGAACACGATCTCCTTCGGGTCCCGGGCGCCGATCAGCTTGGCGATCTGGTCGCGGGCCACGTCCACGCCGCTCTCGGCTTCCCAGCCGAAGGGATGGTTGCGGCTCGCCGGATGGCCGAACTTCTCCGTGAAGTACGGGATCATCGCCTCGAGCACCCGCGGATCCACCGGGGTCGTGGACTGGCTATCCATGAAGATCGGAAGCTTCAACGCCATGCCGTCGCTCTCCTCGAGTCTAGTGAATGACCGCGAGCGGGGTGAGCGAGACGGTCGGCTCCGCTCCCAGCTCCGCGAGCGTCATGCTATCCAGTACGTGACTGATGCTGGCCTGGATCTTCTGCACCGGGCCCCGCAGGTTGCAGCGCTCGAACTGCGGGCAATCGTCCCGCTCGCTCATGCAGCTCACCACGCTGATCGGGCCTTCGAGCGCCCGGACCACCTGCCCCACCGTGATCTCCGACGGGTCCCGGGTCAGCACGTAGCCGCCCTTGGGCCCGTTGAGCTGGCGACCAGCTTCTTCTTCGCCAGGCGCTGGAGGATCTTGGCCAGCCGCTCGGGCGGGATGTGAAACTCCTCCGCGATCCGCTTCGCGCTCACCGCGCCGTCCTCGCCGTGCGAGGCGATGAAGTGCACGGCCATGAGCCCGTAATCCGCTCGCTTCGTGAATCTCAGCACCGCGATGCCCTCCCGGCTTATATCCGACCGGCTTATAACCGACGGCCTATATCCGACCCTTACTATCGCCGACCCCTACCGTCGCAGTCTGCTCCCCGGAGGGCGCCCTGTCAAGGTATATCTCGGTTTCTGGTGGCCGGCACCCGACTTAGAGCGGTCTGACCAGACTACGACCAGCCTTCCCGGAACTGCTTGGCGGCCTCCTCGGGAGGCGTCTCGTTGACGTGAATGCCCCCGATCCCGTTGAGGCGGTCCGGCACGGTGCGGACCTCGATGTGCCAGTGGTAGTCGTCGGCGATGGTCGACCACTCCCCGGGCAGGATCTTGGCGGCCAGATTGGGCGCGGTGTAGAGCGTCATCTCGAACGGCGGGTCCCCCAGCTTGCCGCTGAGGGTCCGGAAGAGACCGCTCAGGAGCCCGGCCAGATCCGCCACGCTCTCGCCAGAGAGCGAGGCCTCGTAGAGGCAATGGTGCTGGCGAGGCAGGATCCACGTCTCGTGGGGCGAGCCGGCCGCGTACGGCGCCAGGGCCAGGAAGTGGTCGGTGAGCCGCACCACCCGATCGCCCGCCGCGATTTCCTGGCGGATCATGTCGCAGTACACGCAGCGCCGCTTGTACTCGTAATGCTCGCGGCACTCGCGGAGCTTGCGGCGGACCTCGTCGAAGATGATCGGAATCGCGGTGAGACGCGAGTACGGGTGCGTGATCCTGCGAGCCGGCCGCCCGGTGGCGCCGTGTGACGAGGATGTCGCGAATGCTCTGATCCAGCTTGAGGTCCCGGATGCGCTCTCCGTACATCCAGAGCACCTGCTCCCACTGGCTGTCTCCGAGCGTGGCCGCGGTGTCGTCGTGATTCGGGCTCTCGACGATCAGCTCGGTGGCGCCCCGTGGAGAGATGCGATCGTAGAGACCCAGCCCCTCACGCACCAGCTCCTGCTCGATGCGAAAGTAGGGATCGGCCTCCGGGATGACCCGCACCGACCACCCGGGCCCGTTGCTCGCCGAGCCCTCCTCGCGGTAGGCGAAGATCTCGGGGGGCGTCTGCGATTCGTTTCCGGGACAGAATGGACACACCGAAGCGGCGGGGCGCTTCGGGCCCGGCCGCACCAGAACCCAGCGGCCCCGGGTCGGATCCTTGCGGAGATCGCTCATGCTTGGGCCACGATAGGGAATGGCCCTCGTTAAGTCAAGGTCGGCCGGGAGTTACGGGACGATCCGCCGCGGCGGGCGCCGCGCACGAGCCTACGGGTAGCTGACGCTGGTGCCGTCCCCGCTCGAGGTGATCCGGTAGGTGCCGGCCGAAACGTTCGCGGTGTAGGCATATGCGGCCCAGCCCCCTGGAGGGATGGGCATCGAGTTCATGAACGGGCCCGCCCAGTTCCCCTGCGCGTTGGTCACGGCCGAGGTCAGCTGGCTCAGGGAGGCCGGGATCGTCCCCATGTGGGCGCCATAGACACCGACCGCCGAGGCGAGGGACCGGGAGTCGGCCTGCGCCTTCGCGATGCGGCCGCGGGCCAGCACGTTCGCGTAGAGCGGGATCGCGATCGTGGCCAGAACGCCGATGACGGCCACGACGACCATCAGCTCGACGAGCGTGAAGCCGCCCTGCGCGCGGGTTCGCCTCCAGGTCATGCCCTCGACATGAGCAAGAGAGAGGCCATGGGCCGGTGCCCGGTATCTAGTTGAATTCAAACCCCTGGGAATCAGGACTCATGACGCGACGAGTCATCGAGTGACTGAATCCGGCAGCGACGGATCAGAACTGCCACTTCAGGAAGCCGAGAACCCGCTGCTCGAAAAATCTCGCGGAAGTGAGTGGGAGCTGGACCCCGACGGACAGGCTCAGGTTCCACGGCAGGAAGAGCTCGAGCCCCGGGAGCACGTACAGCTGAGGACGATCGTCCTCGATTCGCCGCACGGGCTGAATCAGGTTGAGCTCCACGAATGGCGCGATCCAGTCCAGCCGGTAGCCGACTGCGGCGTTGGCCTGGAAGAGCCGGACACCCGAGACGGGCCCGGCCAGCACCCACTGGTGGCTCAGGTTGGCGATCAGATCGAGGGGCCCAAGCTTGATTGCGCCGCTCACGAATGGCCGGACGGCGGTGGATCCCGCCAGGAGAGTGGCCGAGCCGGTCGGCAGCGTGAGCTCGACGCCCACGTCGAGCTCGACCTTCTCTCGGCGCGAGTTCAGCACCGCGGCCTGGCCGGCCACGACCAGGTCGCCGGCGCCGGACGCCGTCTCTCCCCCTCTCGGCTCCAGGACTTGCCCCGGCATCTCCACGCTGAACTGAAGCCAGGGGGAGACCGGATACTGGAGCTTGGCGGACATCAGGGTGAGGCGTTCTTGGCCGGTCCGCGTGTGCTCGAAGAGCAGATCCAGCTCCCGCGAGATCCCCGGCGCGAGCGTCACCAGCGGATCGAAGAAGCTCAGCTCGGTGTCATTCCCATCGTGGGCCCGAGCGGGCGTCGCGTGGGCGAGGAGGAGGACACCCACCGCGAGGAGACATAGGGGCATCCGCGGGGCGGCCCAGCAGAGACGCGGAGACGACGTGGTTACGTCCTGTATACTGGCCCCATGACAGACCAACAGCTCAAGGTGCGAGTCTTCAGCAGCCCTACCTGAGGGCCCTGCAAAGCGGCGAAAGAGTTTCTTTCGTCCCAGGGAGTGGCCTTCGAGGACATCAACGTCCTCGCCGACGCGGGAGCCAGAGACGAGCTGATCAAGCTGTCGGGAGGAATGAGCATCCCGGTGATCGTGGTCGGGGATCAGGTGGTCCGCGGCTTCAACAAGCCACAGCTCAAGACGCTGCTGGGAATCTAGCTGTCGCCGGCCGCTAGTTGCCCTGTTGCTGCTTCAGCTTGCGCAGGTGCAGCCGGGCGACGTCCACCCAGTCCTTCTCCGCGGGAAGGCTCCCGGCGAGTGCGATGTAGCGCTCCCAGAGCGTGATCGACTCCTTCGGGTCCACCTTCTCGTAGACGAGTGCCAGGTTGTAGAGCGCGCCGGTGTTCTTGGCGTCGGCGTCCACGACCTTCCGGTACTCCTCGATGGCTTCCTTGTAGAGGCCCTTGTCCTCGTAGACTTCCGCCAGGCCCATCCGCGCGTCGAGGTACGTCGGATCCAGGTCGATCGCCTTCTTGTAGGCGGTGACCGACTCGTAGTAGAGCCCCTTCTCCGCGTAGTACAGCTTGCCCAGGCTCACGTACACCTTGCCGTTCATCGGATTGTGCTCGATGCCGCGCTGGTACGCGGCGACCGCCGGATCCACGTCGCCCTTCGCGGCGAGCGCATCGCCCAGCCCCACGTGCGCCTCCGCGTAGAACGGGCGCAGCTCGATGGCCTTGGCGTAGGCCTTGATGGCCTCGTCGAAGAGCCGGCGCGGCGCCGTGAGGTAAAGATCGCCGAGGGCCTTGTAGGGCTCCGCGTAGGTCGGATCCAGCTGCGCGGAGGCGCGGAACTGCGCGGCCGCCTTCCAGCGGTTGCCGAGGTTCTGGTGGACCACCCCGAGCGCGTGCTGGGCGGCGACGAACTGCGGATCCGCCTCGATGGCGCGGCTCAGGAACTCGACCGCCGCCTCACTGCCATCCTGCGTCGTCCGGTACACGGCCTGGCGCCCGCGCACGTAGAGCTCGTAGGCGCGCAGCTGGCCGGTGGGCGCCGCCCACTTCTGGACGCGCGCCAGCTCCACGTCGCTCGCGGGAACCTTGAGGGCCTTCAGGTAACCCGCCGGGAGCGGGCGGAGCCGGTCCAGGAGCTGGCCCTCCGCGATGGCCACGGTATCCAGGGCGCCGCGCTCGACCCTATCGCCGCGCAGCTCGACGAAGCGGGGCTGCAGGATCAGATCGCTCCCGGTCCGCTTCACCTCCCCGAACAGGGCGATGTCCGCGCCGAGCCGCTTGGCCGCGGCCGCGGTGGCGGTCTCGTCCCACGCCTCCGGCTGCGGAAGCTGCCGCAGGCGGTCGCGGTCGATCTGCACGAGCCCCGGGACGTGCACGAGGGCGAGCATGAGCGATTGCGCCACGCCCTCGCCGAGCCACTGCTCCTCGCGCGTGAGGTCCACGGTGGCGAACGGGAGGATGAGCACGTTGCGCGGCTTGGGGGCCGCCTCGACCCCCGCGGTGGCGACCAGCGCGAGCAGCAGTGCGGTGACGACGGCCCGGTTAGCTCGGATCAGCGCTCTCATCTCCACGCCCTCCCTTGGCTCGGCCCGCCCGCAGACGCGCCATCAACCGGCCGAAGCCAACCGGCCCGACCCGGCGCAGCGCAATCTCCGGGATCAGCAACACCGCCACCATCCCCACCAGCCACGGCCAGATGTCCACGCTCAGACGCGACTTGTGCCGGTTCTGAAGGAACGCGTCCTTCGGCTCGGTCAGCATACCGCCACCCGTGAGCTCGGAGAGCTCACGGAGGAGCGTCTCGTCCACGCCCAGGTCACGGAACTCCTGGCCGTAGGGCACCACCAGGCCCGCGAGCTGGGAGCCCACCATCTGGTCCGCCCGGCGCTGCGCCATCCCGACCAGGTATACACCCTCCTGGCTCGCCGGGAATCGCCCACGATAGCGGCCCGGGCCGATCTGCTCGAGATCGACCACGGTGCGCGTCTTGTCCGGCGACACCACGCCGACCTGCGTGTCGAGGAAGTTGATGAACTCGCCCTTGGGGTCGATCGCGTCGACCAGCACCTCGCCCACGTTGTCAGTGCGCGAGACCGTGGCGACCGTATCGCTCCTCGTGCCCGTGCGCAGCGTCCAGCGCGTCACCTGGGACCAGAACTTGTTGAAGCCGCCCCAGCGCACCCAGAGCACGCCCCACTTGGCCTTGGCGTCGGAGGTGAAGGCCACCGACCGGCCCAGCCCGTAGCGCCACGTGGCCAGGAGCGGGTCCTCCTGGTGCGTCATCAGCACCAGATCGGCGCTGCTCTTCATGCTGGTCGCCACGTACCCGCCGAGCGGTGGCGCCTCCTTCCAGTCGATCTCCTGGATGGCCTCGTGGGCCGGGCTGGCCACGGTGGCCTTGAAGGGCTGCTCCACGAGCGACGCCTTGGAGGCCAGCTGCGTCTCCAGGGTGAAGATCCGCGGAATCGTGGAGTCGTCCTCGGTGTAGTAGAAGCGCCCGCGCCCCCACTTGGCCACGTCCACCATGAGCGGCACGTCGGCGTCCTTGCCGATGGCCACCGTGGAGACCGTGATCTTGTCCTTGGCCATCCGGCGCAGCAGGCCCGAGAAGTCGCCGCGGGTCATCTGCCCGTCCGACAGGAAGATCACGTGCTTCAGCAGCGCGGGCCGGTCGAACAGAATCTGGTAGGCCTCCTTCAGCGCCGGATAGCCGTCGGTGCCACCGCCCGCCTTGATCGTGGAGATCGCGTGGTGGATGCCCTGCTTGTCCCGGGCGGGCTTGCAGCGGCGCGTCCCAGATGAACTCGGTGTCCCAGCTCATGACCCCGACCTCGTTGCGGTCGTCGAGGAGATCCACCACCAGGTGCGCGGCCTCCTTGGCGATGTCGAGCTTGGTCACCTTCTCGTCGGTGGTCATGGCCATCGAGCCCGAGCGGTCGATCGAGAGCACCACCGCGAGGCTCGGGATCTCGATCTTCTGCTTGACCTCCATCGTCACCGGGAGCGCTTCCTCGATCGGGGTGCGATAGTAGCCGCCGAGGCCGAAGCTCTCCTCGCCGCCCAGCATCACGAGGCCGCCGCCCTGCTCGCGGACGTAGTCGCGGATGTTCTCCATCTGCTTCTTCGTCATCTTGAGCGAGGACACATTGGACAGGATGAGGCCGTCGTACTTCTGCAGCCCCGCCATGTCCTTGGGGATCTTGTCCGCCTCCACCACCGTCACGTCGACGTGCTGGGAGCGCAGGGCGGCGGCCAGGGCCTGCGCCTGGGTGCGGTCCTTCTCGGCGAGCAGCACCTGGGGCCGCCCGCGCACCACCAGGGTGCCCACCGCGCGATTGTTCTCCTCGATGGTGTCGCCGTCCACGTCGAGCGCCGCCTGGTAGACGTGGATCCCGCTCTGCTCGAGCGACTGGCGGTAGGTGAAGACGTTCTTGCCCGGGGACAGCTTCACCACCTGCGAGCCGAGGAACTCGGCGTTGCGGTAGAGCGAGAGCCGGCCCTGGGTCTCCGCCTGGCTCCAGGCCACCACCTTGGCCTGGAACGGCTCGCCGAACTTCACCTCCTGCGGCAGCACCATGGACTCCACGACCACTTCCTGCGGGAAGGTCAGCGGGGCCGGCACGTAGTAGATGTCGGCGCCCGCGTCCTTGGCCGCCTGCGCGACCGCGAGGGCGTTGCCCTGATTCTGCCGGCCGTCCGTGAGCAGCACGAACCGGTTGGCCTGGCCGGGCGGCGCGGTGGCCAGGCCGAGCTGGAGCGCCTGGGCCAGGTTCGTCCCGCTCCCGCCCACCTGGGCCTGCGGCCGGTCGAGCTTGACGGTCGCGCGGAGCGGCTGGTCCACCATCGCTTCCTCGCCGAACACCACCACGCCGGCCTGGTCGCCCGCCTGCATGGCCGCCACCGACTGGGCCGCGAACCGGTACGCGCTCTCGCGCGCAGCCAGACTCACGCTGTCCGACATGTCCATCAGGAACGTCACGTTCAGGCGGTCGGCCCAGCGCGGGATCGTCGGCTTGGTCAGCGAGAAGAGCAGCAGCACGAGGAGCGCGCAGCGCAGGCCGATGGCCCAGCGGTCGCCCAGCCCGCGGGGCAGGTTGAGACGCCCACCGGTCTGCCGGCGCCAGTAGAGGAACCCCTCGAGCGCGAAGAGCACCAGAGCCAGGGCCACGAAGAAGGGCCAGAGCTCGCGCACGATGAGCACCGGAGACGATTCGGGCCGCGCGCTCTCCACGAAGCTGGGCAGCGCCTGGGGGGTCAGGTCCGACTCGTCGCCGTTCATCAGGTTGACGGCCACGCGTGTCTCGCCGCGGCCGGTCACCACCGCGTAGATCCCGACCTCGTCGGTGTCGGTGAAGCTGGCCATGCCGCGGTTGACCTGCGCCCGCACGCTGCGTCCGGACGGGGTGCGCACGGTCGCGGAGGTCACGCCGTGCTCCACCGGCAGCAGGATCGGCTGGCCCGCCTGCAGCTGCAGGCTCGCCTGGTCGAGCCCGGCCGGGTGTAGCCAGCGGAGCCCCTTGGAGAGCATGAGCGGGAAGGCCACCCGCAGCGGAAAGTCGCTGCGGAAGAGATCGAAGCCGAAGAAGAGGGCCTTGCGATCGCGCTCTTCCAGGGCGTAGATCAGCGGCCCGCCCACCGCCTCCACGAGGGTCTTCCCGGCCGCGAGCGGCCGGACGCGCATCGCGTCCTCCATCGTCACCTTGGCGAAGTCGATCTGCCGCATGATCGGATGCGAGCGGTCCCAGTCCATGATGGTGGGATTGTCGAGACGCCCGAGCACCTCGAGCGGCACGTCCGCGGGCACGGTATTGACGAGGACGAAGCGGCCGTTACCCAGCTTCTGCGGACTCACGCTGTCCACCACCACGACGTCGAAGCCCTCCATGCCGCCCTGGTAGGCGTCGGGCTTGCGCACCTCGAGCTGCACCTGCGGATCGGTCTTCAGCACCTTCTCGAGGAACAAATTCCCGGGGCTGACCAGCAGGACCGAGATCGTCCGGGGCGGCGGCATGACCGCGTAGGCGGTATTGTCGGCGTCGAGATCGTCCGACACGTCGAGCTTGAGCTTGAGCACGCCGCCGCGCTGCTCGCTGAACGGCACCGTGACCGCCCGCCGCACCTGCGGGTCGAGGGTGAGCGTGCGCTCGGCGAGGACCTCGTCATCGAGGGTCAGCTTGAGCGACAGGGTCTGCCGCTCGCCCGAGAAATTGCCCACCGAGAAGAATGCCTGCGAGTTGTACGCCCCGAAGTAGCTCCGGCGGACCGCGAGGCTCGTGATGCCCACGTTGTGAGAGCGGAGCCCGGTGCCGGTCCAGCGCACCCGGACGTCGTCCCCCTGGGCCTTGATCGCGTCGGGATGCGCCCCGTCGGTGAAGACGTGGATCTCCGCGCGCGGGTCGGGTCCGACCAGCGCACGCGCGGTGCGGAGCCCCTCCGGCAGGCGGTTGGGAAGGTTGTGCGCCTCCATCGAGCGGATCCCCGCGGAGACCCGGTCGTGCTCGCGGGTGAAGGGGACCAGCACCTTGGGCTGCACGCCCGCCTCGATCACCATCACCTCGGCGCCTTCGCCCAGGCGACCGAGCAGCCCGAGGGCGGCCCGCTGCGCCTGCACGAAGCGCGACGGCGACACGTCCGTGGCCTTCATGGACGCGGAGCTGTCCATGACGATGGCGACGCGCTTCGCCCCCTGCCCCATCACGTTCACCGCCGGCCGGGCCAGCGCGACGGTGAGGGCGAGCAGGGCCAGGAGCTGCAGGATGAGGAGCGGGTCGCGCTGCAGCCGCTGGAAGAAGGTCGAGGCCTCGCGGTCCCGGAGCGCGGGAGCCCACAGGAGCAGGCTCGATACCCGCATCTGCCGCCGCCTCACTTTCAAGAAATAGAGGAGGAGGAGGGGCACCGAGAGGGTGGCCATCAACAGAGCGAAGGGGCTGAGGAAGTTCATGCGAGCAGGAGCCCCTTGAGCTGGCGCAGCATGAACTCCTCGACCGGGGTCTCGGTCACGACCCGGTGGTAGGTGATCTCGTTGCCCCGGCAGAACTGCTCGGCGCGATCGAGGAAGGTGCGGAGCCGCTCGTGATAGCCGCGCAGGGCCTCGCCGTCGAGGGTGAGGTCGCGCTCCTCATCGCTCTCCGAATCGAGCAGCCGCAGATCACCCCCGAAGCCGGGATTCATCTCGTCCGCGGACAGCACGTGGATCACGTGCACGTCGAAGCGCCGCTCCAGCAGCGCCTTGAGCCCGCGCTCGTACCCGCCCGGGTCCATCAGGTCCGTGAGGAGCACGGCCAGGCCCGCCTCGCGGGCGCGCAGCGCGTAGGCCGCGAGCCCGTCGTTGAGCGAGGTGGACCCACCCGCGCGCAGGCGGCCCAGGAAGTCCATGAGGGGGATCGCCTGGCTCCGACCGCGCGCCGGATTGAAGCCCTCGGCCATCCGGTCCCGTACCACGCCCACCCCCACCCGCTCGAGCCCCACCAGGCCCACGAAGCCGAGGGCCCCGGCCAGCCGCGTCGAGTAGTCGAGCTTGGACGGCTCGCCGAACCCCATGGAGCCGGAGGCGTCCACGAGCAGGTGCAGGCAGAGATCCTCCTCGTCCACGAACAGCTTGAGGTAGAGGCGGTCGAGACGCGCGTAGACGTTCCAGTCCACGTAGCGCAGATCGTCGCCGACCCCGTAGGGGCGGTAGTCGGAGAACTCCACGCTGATGCCCTTGCGCGGGCTGCGGCGCTCGCCCTTGACCCGACCCCGGAAGGACCGGCGGGAGAGAAGGCTCAGGCGCTCGAGCTGGGTGAGAAAGTCCGTCGAGAGCAACTCGTGGCCGGCACGCGCGGTGGCCACGTCGTTACTTCTCATCCAGCGCTTGGAAGTACTCCTTCACCTGGCTCTGGAAGTCGCGCGGCACCTGCTCGCGCGCGATGGATTCCTCCATCATCTTCCGGTACTGCCCCAGCACGCCCATGTACTGCAGGCGCGAGGGCATCTGCGAGCCGCGGCCGACCATGTTGGTGTCGATTCCCTGCTTGCGACCCGCGCGGGCCTCACCTTCCACGCCGACGTCGAACGGATTGCCCCGCAGGCGCGCGGTCGGATCGCCCTTCGGCGAGCCGCTCTTGCCGCGGCCGGGCAGGAGCCCCTCACCCTCCGGGAAGTCGCCCTCGTCGCCCGGCCCGCCCTGACCCTGGCCCTTCTCGTTCCCGCGCTTGTTGCCGCGGCGGTCGCTCTCCCGCCCGCCCTTGAGCGACTTGCCGTCGCGGCCACGCTCTTCCTTGGAGCGCATCTTGTTCAGCGCGCGCTCCATCGCCTCCATGGCCTTGTCGCTCTGCCCGCCCTCGAGGGCCTCCATGCCTTCGTAGACGTCCCCCGACCAGTCGCTCTGCCCGCCGCCCGGCTGGTTCTTCCGCCCGAGCCGCTCCATCTCCTGCAGCAGCTCCCGCAGCTTCTCCGGCGACACCTTCTTATTGGGGTCCAGGCCGCCGCGCAGCGCCTTGGCCTTCTGGAAGACGGCCCGGGCCTGGTTCTGCGTGAAGTCGCTCTGAAGATCCGGCAGCCGGTCCGTCTGCTCCAGCATCCGCAGACGGTCGTCGCCCTTCTTGAGGAAGGAGTTGAAATCGGGCGCCCGGCCGGCCAGCGAGGTGTCCTTGAAGACGGCGGCCAGATCGCCGGGCTGGCTCTGACCGCCTCCGCCCATGCGCGGCGTCAACGTGCGCTCCTGCACCTCCGCCCGCTGCACCGGGTCGCGCCGGGTGGCCTGGCGGCGCTCCGATTGCTGCAGGTCTCCGCCGCGGTCCTTGACCTTTTCCTCTTCCTCGTCGCGCGAGACCGAGAAGTTGGGCAGGCCGCCCTGCGGGAGCGGAATCGGCGGGGCCGCGGCCAGCACGAGGCCGAGCACGAGGGGAACGGGCACGAACTTGGCCTCGCGCGGCACCCGGCGCGGGATGATGCGCCGCGCTCCGAGCTGGTCGGCGCGGACGGCCGCGTCGGCGACGAGCGCCTCCACGATCGGGGTGCGATCCGCCCGATCGGCCCATTCGAGCGCGGTGCTCACCCGCTCCTGAAGCCCGTAGCCGCGGTCGGCGAGCCGGGCCGCCTCGGCCGGCGGCAGCGTCATCAGGAAGCCCCGGAGCGCGCCCGCTCCCGCGCCCGCCAGCAGGAGGATCGCGGCGCCCACATAGCTCCAGATCCCCAGGGACTCCTTGAGGACGAGTGGCACCACCGCGGCCATCGAGCCCCACAAGAGCCCGCGCAGGCCGTAGAACTCCGCACGTCGCAGGCGGATCTGCCGGGCGACGTCCGCGACGAGCCGCTCGATCACCGTGGGACCGGGCATCAGATTCTCCTCTTGCCTACCTCAGGAAGACCTCTTTCTCTGAACCGGTCATCGCCTCGGCGGCCTCGACGGTCTTGCGAATCAGGTCGTCGACGTCCACTCCTTCCGCCTCACCCTCGAAGTTCAGGATGAGCCGATGCCGGAGCGCGGGGAGCGCGGTGGCCCGGAGATCCTCGACGCTGACGTTGAAGCGGCCCTCCGAGATCGCGCGGACCTTCGCGCCCAGCACCAGGGCCTGGGCTCCGCGCGGGCTCGCCCCGTAGCGGATGAAGCGGCGGGTCGACTCGGGAGCCCGCTCCCACTGCGGGTGGGTGGCGAGCACGATGTAGGAAGCGAGATCCCGCACGTGAGTGGCGATCGGGATCTCGCGCACCAGCTCCCGCATCGCGAGCACCTGCGCGCCGGTCAGGACGCGCCGGACCTCGACGTGCCGCACGTGCGTGGTGCGATCGATGATCTCGGTGAGCTCCTCGAGGGCCGGGTAGCGCACCCGCAGCTTGAAGAGGAAGCGGTCGAGCTGCGCTTCCGGCAGCGGGTAGGTGCCTTCCATCTCGATGGGGTTCTGGGTGGCGAGCACGAAGAAGGGCTGCGGCAGCGGGTGCGAGTTCCCCGAGACCGTGACCGAGCCTTCCTGCATGCCCTCCAGCAGCGCGGACTGCGTCTTCGGGGTGGCCCGGTTCATCTCGTCCGCGAGGAGGATGTGCCCGAAGATGGGCCCGCGCTGGAACTGGAAGTGCTTCCGCGCTTCCGCGTCCTCCACGATGATGTTGGTGCCGATGATGTCGCCCGGCATCAGGTCGGGCGTGAACTGGATGCGGGAGAAGGAGAGCTCGAGGCTCTCCGCGAGGGTCTTGATCAGGAGTGTCTTGCCGAGCCCGGGGACGCCTTCCAGCAGCACGTGACCGCCCGCGAAGAGGCCGACCAGCACCTCGCCGACGACATCGTGGTGGCCGACGATGACCTTGCCGACCTCGGCCCGCAGCGCCTGGTGAGCGCTCACGAACTCCTGGACTCGCTGCTCCTGGGACTGGCTCGAAACGGGAGGCTGCGCCATTTGAACGGCTCCTTCCTCGCGTTGGAATTGATCCATCATAGGGGGGCGTTCCAGCCCCGTCAACTACCTGCCCCTTCTTTCACCACTTCGTCACGCGCGATGCCGGAATTCCACTCAACGTGACGCGCGCCACACCCCCGGACCGCACGCGAAAGGCGCTCGGCAACCGCGCGGCGCCCGATTGACTCGTTGCGACAGCATAGACCGTGCCGCGCGCTCAGGCGAAGCCGGGCGCCAGTCGCGCGTACGCGGCGAGGTAGCCGTCGGTCTCGCGATCGGCGCCGAAGCGCGCGCTGACACGCTCGCGCCCCGCCACGCCGAGCCGCGCGCGGAGGTCGGGATCCTGCAGCAGGCGGTCGGCCTTCACGGCGAACTCCTCCGTCGAGCCGAACAGGAAGCCGGTCACCCCGTCCTCGACGAGCGATCGGTTGCCCGCGATGTCGGCGGCGAGCACCGCCCGGCCGAGCGCGAGCGCCTCGACGATCGCGTTGGCCATCCCGCCCTCGGCGATCGAGCAGTTGAGCACCACGTCCGCCAGGTCGAAGAGGGCGGGCATTCGATGGTGCGGCACCGCCCCCAGGTACTCCGCCCACGGATACGCGCTCAGCAGCCGGCGTAAGGCCTCGCCTTCCGCTGCGTCGATGATGGGTCCCACGTAGACGAGGTCGAGCGTCGGATACCGGTCGCGCAGGCCTTCGAGCGGCTCGAGCGGGAACATGGGCCGCTTCACCCTCCGGATGCCCGCCGGAAACAGGATGATTGGGCCGGGCCGCCGCTGGAGCGCGGCGATGGGCGGCCAGTGGCCGGACGGCGGCATCTCGAACACGGCGCTTTGCGGGATCACCACGAGCCGGCCCGCCGTCGCGGGCAGCGCCTCCATGATGCGGGCGACCATGGACTCGTCGAAGACGCTCACCGCCCCCGCCCCCTCCAGCACCCGCTGGACGATCGGCGCGCCATCCTCGTCGAAGAGGTCGTGGTTCACGTCGGTGCCCGTGGCCGTCACCAGCAGCGGGACGCCCACCTGGCGCGCCAGCCGCACCGCGGTGGGGCCGGTACGCAAGGCGTGGAACGCGTGGATGACCGCGGGTCCGTACTGGCCGACCTGGTGCTCGATCGCCCCTTCGGGCACCACCGAGAGATCCCACACCCGTATTTCGACGCCGCGCTGCCGGAGGCCGCGCGTGATGCGATCCACCGTGATGGCGTTCCCACGCACCGACGGCGAAGCGAACGGCGCAAGGACAGCCACCCGGGCGGCCATGGCTTCGAGAGCCTACACCGGCGCCGCGCGGCAAGGCAATTGACGCGAAAGCAAAGACGGACTTGCTCCGGGCCGGCCCTGTGTTAAGGTTTCGCTACACAAGGTCATCGCCTCACCGGCGAGGGGGAGCGGATGGACGGAGCGTCGCGCGAGATCGGGTGCCCGGAGTGTGTCGAGCTGCTCGCCGACTACATCGACGGGTCGCTCCCTCAAGAGGAAACCGCGCAGCTCGAGTGGCATCTCGACGGCTGCCCGCCGTGCGTGGCCTTCGTCAACACTTACAAAGGTACCGTCAACGCCGCCCGACGTCTTCGTGAGCACCCCGAGACGAATCTCCCCGCCGAGCTCCGCCAGAAGCTGATCGCGTTCCTGAAGCGCTCCGACGCGAGTAGATAGCTCGGAGGGGGGCTGCGCCCCCCTTGTATCTTAGGAACTCCGGCGGATAGCGTAGCCGGAGTGAAGGCGGGCGGGAGCCCGCGCCCCCCTGGGTCGGCCAAGACCGTTCGGAAGCCTGGGGCCCTGCCTGCCGCTTCACGTGCCGTGAACCCGAACAGTCGCTTGGGCCGCTCGGCGAGCCCGCATCGACAAGGACGGGACATGGAACGGATCTTCGTGGGGCTGGATGTCTCGAAGGATCGGCTGGACGTGCATGTACGCCCCACGGATGAGGAGTTCGCGGTGGCGTACGAAGAGGCGGGGGTGGCCACGCTGGTGCACCGGCTGGTCGACCTGCGGCCGACGCTGATTGTGCTGGAAGCGACCGGCGGGTATGAGAGCGCCGTCGCCGCCGCGCTGGCGCACGCCGGGTTACCGGTGGCGGTGGTCAATCCCCGGCAGGTCCGGCAGTTTGCGCTGGCCACGGGGCAGCTGGCGAAGACGGATCGGCTCGATGCGCGGGCCAATGCGCGCTTTGCGGAGTTGGTGCAGCCGGCGGCGCGGCCGCTGGCCACGGAGCAGGCGCAGGGGCTGGGGGAACTCGTGGCCCGGCGGCGCCAGCTCGTCGATATGCTGGGGGCCGAGCAGAACCGGCATCGCCAAGCGCGGGTCCGCGGGCTGCAACAGCGCATCCGGGCGCACGTCACGTGGCTCACGCGGGCGATCGCGGAGGTCGACGCGGCGATCGCCCGGCTCATTCGCACGAGCTCCGTGTGGCGGGAGACGGAGGATCTGCTGACCTCGGCGCCCGGGATTGGCGCCCTCACCGCGCACGCGCTGATCGCCGACCTCCCGGAACTGGGTCGGCTGGATCGGCGTCGGATTGCCGCGCTCGTCGGCCTGGCGCCGTGGAATCGCGACAGCGGCCGCTGGCGGGGGCGGCGCATGATCGGCGGGGGCCGGGCCGCCGTCCGCCGCGCGCTGTACATGCCCACCATCGTGGCGATTCACCACAACCCGGTGATCCGGGAGGTCTACCGGCGGCTCACGGCCGCGGGGCGCCCCAAGAAGGTCGCCGTCATCGCGGCCATGCGCAAGTTGCTCACGATCCTCAACGCCATGCTCCGGGACCGCCGCCCATGGCAACCCGCTTGACCGGCAAGACAGTCGCTTCCGAACCTCCCCCCAGAAGCAGGTTGCGCGGGCGAAGCCCGCGCTCGAAGCGGTTGATCTTGCCGCCGGTGCCTAGATCAGCGCGAGGGGCAGCTCGGCGGTTACCTCACCGATCTCCCAGACGGGCTCGCCGGCGCGCGCGAATGCCTCGTGCACGGTGACGGCGCGTGCTGGATCGACGGCGAAGAGAAGACCACCGGAGGTCTCCGACTCGCAGAGCAGCTTGACGAGCGCGTCCGGAACCGCCGGGTCGATGCGGAGCCGTCCGAACTCGTCTTCCAGGTAGCGGCGGTTGCGGCCCATGCCGCCGCTGAAGGTTCCGAGGTCCGCGAGCGCGCGCGCACCCGGCAAGAGCGGCAGGTCGGCGCTCCGAAGGACCAGACCTGCGCCGGAGGCGGCGACCATCTCGCTGGCGTGGCCGAGGAGCCCGAAGCCGGTGATGTCGGTGGCCCCGGTCGCCCCCGCTTCCAGCGCCGCGAGCGCGGCCACGCGGTTGAGCCGCAGCATGCTCTGCACCGCGCCGTCGAGCACGGCGGGCTCGCACCGGTCGCTCTTGGCCGCGGTCGCGATCACCCCGGTGCCGAGCGGCTTCGAGAGGAACACCCGCTGACCCGGGCGGAGCCCGCCCTTGATCAGGATGCGTTGCGGGTCCACCCGGCCGGTCACGCAGAGCCCGTACTTGGGCTCCGCGTCCACGACGGTGTGCCCGCCCGCGATGACGCCGCCCGCCTCACGCACCTTGTCGGCGCCCCCGCGGAAGACGGCGGCGATGATGTCCTTGGGCAGCTCGCGCGGGAAGCCCGCCACGTTGAGCGCGAACAGCACCTGCCCGCCCATCGCGTACACGTCGGACATCGAGTTCGCGGCCGCGATCGCCCCGAAGAGATAGGGATCGTCCACGATGGGCGGGAAGAAGTCCACCGTCTCGACGATGGCCACGTCGTCGGTCACGCGATAGACGGCGGCGTCGTCGCTCCGGCCGAGCCCCACCAGCAGGTCGGCGTGCTCCTCGTCGCGCAGGTCCCCGAGCACGTCCTGGAGATCTCCAGGACCCATCTTCGACGCTCAGCCCGCGCAGGCCGCGTAGGCGGTGAGACGGATCTCCTTGCCGGTCTTCGGATCGATCAGCCTCGGCTCCATACGTGAGGAGGAGCGAACGCCGCGACGGGCGGCGGTCAGACGGCTTCCGCCTCGACGAAGGCGCGGAAGGCCTCCGCGAGCGGCGAGCGGCTGCGCTCCCGGTGGGTCGCGAGATAGAAGGCCCGGGTGATCTTGAGATCCTTGACGCGAAGGCACCAGAGGCTGCCGGCCCGGCACTCCTCCTCGACCGCCCGCCGCGACACGAGCGACAGGCCGACCCCGGCCTTGACCGCCTGCTTGATCGCTTGCGTGGAGCCCATCTCCCCGACCACGCGGAAGGCCGCGATGTCGGTGCCGCCCTGGGTGAGCGCGGCCTCGAACGCCGCCCGCGTGCCCGAGCCGCGCTCGCGGAGGAGGAGCGGCTCGGCGCGCAGCTCCTCCAGCACGACCTGCTTGCGCCCGTGCCAGGGGTGCGCCGCGCCCACGATCAGGACGATGTCGTCGGGCAGCAGCTCGCGGAAGTCGATGCCGCGGTGGCTCGAGCGCGCCCCGACGACGCCCACCTCGGCCCGTCCCTCGGCCACCCACTCCGTCACCGCCTGACTCCCGCCGATGAGCAGGGTGATCGCGATATCGGGGAATTTCTCCTTGAACCGGCCGATCAGGGCGGGAAGGATGTACTCGCCGGGAATCGTGCTGGCGCCCACCAGGAGCTCGCCGCTCATGCGTCCCTGGAAGCTCTCCATCGCCTGCCGTGCCTCGCGCGACAGCGCCAGGAGGCGCTGCGCGTAGCCCTGCAGCAGGGCCCCGCCCTTGGTCACCGCCGCCCCGCGCCCGAGGCGGTCCAGCAGGCGCACGCCCAGCTCGTCCTCGAGGCTCTTGATGTGCTCCGAGACCGTGGGCTGCGTCAGGAAGAGGGCATCGGCCGCCTTGGAGAACGACCCGAGCTCGGCGACCTTGACGAAGATCTCGAGCTGGCGTAGGTCCACGCGCCCGAGTATAGAAGCGCTCCGTGACCGTGTAAAGCCGAGCCCCTTCGCCGCGAGCTGGCGCACAGACACGAAAGGGGCCCGAAGGCCCCTCGCCGGTCGCGACGGCTCGGTCGCGGGCTCAGCGGCAGCCGCACCCACCCCCGCAGCAGCCGCCCCCACTCATGGGCGCGGACGACGCGTCGCTCGTGCGTCCGCCGGTCTTGACGCCGACCAGGGAGAGCCTCCGGCTGACGCGCTCGCTCTCACACGACGCGCAGACCACCGGCTCCAGGCGTTGCACGAGCTTCTCGAACTCGGCCCCGCAGGCCAGGCACGCGTATTCGTAGATGGGCATGAGGCCGCTCCGATCTTTCTCCCGTCCAGCCCGCGGCTACTGTCCGCCGCGCTGGACGTAGCTCTTCACGAACTCCTCGGCATTCTCCTCGAGGATATCGTCGATCTCGTCCAGGAGGTTGTCCAGCTCCTCCTTGATCTTCTTGCCCTTCTTGGACAGCTCCGCGCTTCCCGCGCCGCCCTCGTCACCACCCTCGGCGGGCTTGGTCGGCCTCGTTTCCTTCTTCTTCTGCTCAGCCATGGGACGTCACCTCCTGGCTCCGATCCGCGGAGCCGGCGTTCAGGGCCTAGACGGTCGGCAGCACGATTCCCTGCTGGCCCTGATACTTCCCCTGCCTGTCCGCATATGACGTCTCGCAGGCCTCGTCCGATTCAAAGAAGAGGACCTGCGCGATCCCCTCGTTGGCGTAGATCTTGGCCGGGAGCGGGGTGGTATTGCTGATCTCGAGCGTCACGTACCCCTCCCACTCCGGCTCGAACGGCGTCACGTTCGTGATGATGCCGCACCGCGCATACGTAGACTTCCCCACGCAGATCGTCAACACGTTGCGCGGGATCTTGAAATACTCCACCGAGCGCCCCAGCGCGAACGAGTTGGGCGGGATCACCGCCACCTCGCCCTGCACGTCAACGAAGGAACGCGGGTCGAAGCTCTTGGGATCCACGATCGTGGTGTTGATGTTCGTGAAGATCTTGAACTCATCCGCGATGCGGATGTCGTAGCCGTAGGAGGAGAGCCCGTAGGAGATCCCGCCCTTCCGCACCTGCCGGTCCTCGAAGGGCTTGATCATGCCCTTCTCGGCGGCCATCCGGCGAATCCAGCGGTCGCTCTTGATCACGGGTACACCTCGAACCGATCGTACTGCCTGCTCCGAGTGGGAGTCAAGTCTCGGACAGCCTCTCCCACGTCGCGCCCGCCGCGTCGACCGGCAGAGCGAGTGCCCGCCCCTCGATGCCGGCCTCCCGGAGCGCGCGCTCCATCGCGCGCGCCACCGCGTCGCCGCGGCCGCGCACCGCCGCGAGCATCGACGGCCCCGCGCCGCTCAGGACGCAGCCGAGCGCGCCCGCCTGCCGCCCCGCGGCGGCCACCGCCTCCATCCACGGGAAGAGCCGCTGGCGATACGGCTGGTGCAGACGATCCTGCATGGCGAGGTCGAGCAGGTCCGGGCGGCCCGCGCCGAGGGCGGCGAGCAGGAGACTGACCCGCTGCACGTTGAAGACCGCGTCGGCCCGCGGCACCGAGTCCGGGAGCACCGCCCGCGCCTCCCGGGTGGAGCTCTCGGTGCCCGGCAGCAGCACGACCCAGGCGATCTCGGGCGGCACGGGCAGGCTCACCGCGGTGACGCGCGCGGCGTCGGCGCAGGACACGGTGAGCCCACCCAGCACCGCCGCGGCCACGTTGTCGGGATGGCCCTCGGCCCGGGCCGCCGCCGTCACGAGCGCCTCGCGATCGAGCGGCTCGCCCAGCACCGCATTGGCCGCGACCAGGCCGCCGACCCACGCGGCCGCGCTCGAGCCCAGGCCGCGGCTCAGCGGGATATGATTGACGCAGCGGAGGCGCGCGCCGCGGAAGGGCCGGCCCGCCACCTCGAAGGCCAGCGCGACCCCCCGCGCGACCACGTTCTTGGCGCCGTCGTCGAGGCGCCCGGCGCCCTCGCCCTCCACGGCCACGGTGATGCCGTCGGCTTCCTCGAAGACCACCTCGTTGTACAGGCCCAGGGCCAGGCCGAGCGCGTCGAAGCCCGGCCCGAGGTTGGCGGAGGTGGCGGGCACGCGAACCCGGACGCGCATGGCGGAGAGAATACCCCGGGTCCGGGGTAGAATGCGTGGGAACGGGCCGGCCGCCAATGCCCAGAACCGTCATCGAGCCGCAGTTCACGATCGAGCACCTGTCCGTCCTGGACAGTGACGGCAACCTGGACTCCGCCCTCGATCCTCAGATCCCCCCGGACGAGCTCAAGCGCCTCTACCGCGCCATGCTGCTGGCCCGGCGCTTCGACGAGCGCATGCTGCGACTGCAGCGCCAGGGGCGCATCGGCACCTTCGCGCCCATCAAGGGCCAGGAGGCGACCCAGGTGGCGAGCGTCGCCGCCCTGCGCCGGACGGACTGGATGGTCCCGTCCTTCCGCGAGACCGCCTCCATGCTCTGGCGCGGCTGGTCCATGGAGAAGCTCCTGCTCTTCTTCTCGGGCTATCTCGAGGGCGGACGGCCCGAGCCCGATCAGCTCGACCTCCCGATCTGCATCCCGGTCGCCACCCAGGTCCCGCACGCGGTGGGCCTGGCCTACGCCGCGCAGTACCGCGGGGACGACGCGGTGGTGATGGCGTACTGCGGCGACGGGGCCACCTCCGAGGGCGACTTCCACGAGGCCATGAACTTCGCCGGCGTGTGGCACGTGCCGGTGGTCTTCATCGTGCAGAACAACCAGTGGGCGATCTCGATTCCGCTCAAGAAGCAGACCCACTCGCGGACGATCGCCCAGAAGGCGCTGGCCTACGGCTTCCCGGGTCTCCAGGTGGACGGCAACGACGTGCTCGCGGTGTACGCGGCCAGCCGCGAGGCGGTCGAGCGGGCGCGCCGCGGCGACGGCCCGACCCTCATCGAATGCGTCACCTATCGCCTGGGCGTGCACACCACCTCCGACGATCCCACCAAGTACCGCTCGGCCGAGGAGGTGGAGGCGTGGGAGCGGAAGGATCCGCTCACCCGCTTCCGCGCCTATCTCGAGTCGCGAAACCTGCTGGAGCCCGGCCTGGAAGAGGCGGTGGACGCGGAGATCGCGCGCGACGTGGCCGCCTTCGAGGCGGCCGGGCCGCCGGATCCGCTCGTCATGTTCGATCACGCCTACGGCAACCCGCCGGCCGCGCTCGCCGTCCAGCGCGCCGAGATGGCGGCGCGGCTCGGCCGCGCGCCGCAAACGGAGACCGGCCCGCCCAGCCCACCCATGAGAGGACAGAGACGCTCGTGGCCAAGCTGAACATGGTGAAGGCCCTGAACCTGGCGCTGCTCCAGGAGATGGAGCGCGATCCGGACGTGCTCGTGATCGGCGAGGACGTGGGGGTGGACGGCGGGCGTCTTCCGCGTCACCGAGGACCTCCACCGCAAGTTCGGCGGTACGCGGGTGATGGACAGCCCCCTCGCCGAGGCGGGCATCATCGGGGCCTCGGTGGGCATGGCCCTCTACGGCCTCAAGCCGGTCTGCGAGATCCAGTTCTCGGGCTTCGCCTTCCAGTGCTTCCATCAGATCGAGAACCATGTCGCGCGCTATCGCATGCGCACCCAGGGGCGGTTCGGCTGCCAGATGGTGGTGCGCATGCCCTTCGGCGGCGGGGTGCGGGCCCTCGAGCATCACTCGGAGAGCGAGGAGCAGTTCTACGCCCACGTCCCCGGGCTCAAGATGGTGATCCCCTCGGGTCCGCGCAATGCCCGGGCCCTGCTGGCCGCCGCGATCCGCGATCCCGACCCGGTGATCTTCTTCGAGGCCAAGGCGCTCTACCACGCGGCCAAGGAGGATGTGCCGGACGAGATCGAGACCATGGAGATCGGGCGGGCCCACGTGGACCGGGCCGGCACGGACCTCACGCTGGTCGCCTACGGCGCCATGGTCCGCATGGCCCGGGAGGCGGCCGACCGCCTGAAGGAGGAGGACGGGGCCGAGATCGAGATCGTGGACCTGCTCACGATCTCGCCGCTGGACCGCGAGACGTTGACCGCCTCGGTGCAGAAGACGGGCCGCGCGGTCGTGGTCCACGAGGCGCCGAAGAGCTTCGGCCCCGGCGCCGAGATCGCGACCAGCATCATGGAGGGCGCCTTCCTGTCGCTGGAGGCGCCGATCCGCCGGGTGACGGCCCATGACGTGCCCTTCGTGGGATTCGCCCGCGAGCGCGCGAACCTGCCCGACCTGGCCCGGCTCGTCGACGCCTGCCGAGAGACTCTGTCCTACTGATGCGGATATAATAAATGCGGACGTTTAGCCTCCCTGACCTAGGAGAAGGCTTGACGGAGGCCGAGATCGTCGCGGTCCTCGTGCGTGAGGGCGACGTCATCGCGGAAGACGCCCCGCTCCTCGAGGTCGAGACCGACAAGGCGCAGGTCGAGATTCCCTCGCCCATTGGCGGGCGGGTGGAGAAGATCCACGTGGCGCCCGGCCAGACGCGTCAAGGTCGGCGCGCCGCTCGTCACGTTCGCCGATGGCGCCCCGGCCGGCGCGCGCCCGCACCGACCCGGAGCGCACCCGCGACGCCGCCGGCCAAGGCGCCGATGCCCGCGGCTGCCACGCGGACGGCCGCTGCCCCGGCGACGGCTCCCGCGGCCGCCCCGCGCACGGAAGGCCCGACGCCCGCGACGCCGGCCACGCGGCGCCTGGCTCGCGAGCTGGGCGTGGATCTCAAGGCGGTGCGCGGCACCGGCCCGGGCGGCCGCGTGCTCGACGAGGACGTGCGTGCCGCGGCGGCCACTCCGCCGGGCGCCGCAGCTCCCGCGCCAGCCGCGAAGGCCGCCGCGCCGCCGGGTCCCGCCAAGCCGCTGGCCACCGTAGGCCTCGAGACCCCGCCGCTGCCGCGCTTCGAGCAGTGGGGCCCGGTGGAGCGCGCGCCGCTCTCGCACCTGCGCCGCACCATCGCCGAGCGCATGACCCTCTCGGCGACCCTGATTCCCCACGTCACCCATTTCGACCGCGCCGACATCACCGACCTGGACGCGATCATCGCCCGGAACCTCGAGGCGCGCACGGGCCAAGGGTGTGACGCTCACCTTGACCGCGTTCCTGCTGAAGGCGGCGGCGCTCGCCCTGGCTGCGCCATCCCACCTTCAACGCGAGCCTCGATCCCGGCGCGGGTGAGCTGGTGCTCAAGCGCTATTACCACCTCGGCGTGGCGGTGGCGACCGAGCGCGGCCTCATCGTGCCGGTGCTGCGCGACATCGATCGCAAGCCGGTGCTGGAGATCGGCCGGGAGCTGGGCGCCCTGGCCCAGCGCGTCCGCGACGGCAAGGCCACCCTCGACGACCTGCGCGGCGGCACCTTCACGATCACCAATATCGGGGCCCTGGGCGGCACCGCCGCGATCCCCATCATCAACTACCCCGAGGTCGCCATCCTCGGCGTGGCGCGCGCCCGCCAGGAGGCGGTGGTGCGGCAGGGCCAGATCGTGCCGCGCCTCATGCTGCCGCTCACCCTCACCTTCGACCATCGCGTCGCCGACGGTGCCGACGGCGCCCGCTTCGCGACCGAGATCGTGCAGCTCCTCGAGGCGCCCGAGCGGCTCCTCTGGGAGGGCTGAGCGATGGTCATGGGCGAGCTGGTGGACGAGGTGGACGTGGCCGTGCTGGGCGGCGGCCCGGGCGGCTACTCCGCCGCCTTCCGCTGCGCCGAGCTCGGCCTCGAGACCGTGGTGATCGACGCGGCGGCAGCGCCTCGGCGGGGCATGCCTGTTCGAGGGCTGCATCCCCAGCAAGGCCCTCCTGCACGTGGCCGCGGTCCTGAGCGAGGCCGAGCGCGCGAAGGAGTTCGGGGTGGACTTCGGCGAGCCGCGCATCTCGCTCGACCCCCTGCGGAAGTGGAAGCAGGAGCGGGTCGTCGGCAAGCTGGCGCGGGGGCTCGCCTCGGTGGCGAAGGCCAAGGGGGTCGAGGTCATCGGGGGGCGGGGCATCTTCGAGGACTCGAGCACGCTGCGGATCGAGGCCGGCGAGACGCTCCGGAAGGTCCGCTTCAAGCACGCGATCGTGGCCACCGGCTCACGTCCGAGCGGCCTGCCCGGCCTCACGATCGAGAGCGAGCGGATCATGGACTCCACGTCCGCGCTCGAGCTTCCCGACATCCCGGAGCGGCTGCTCGTGATCGGCGGCGGGTACATCGGCCTCGAGCTGGGCACGGTCTACGCGATGCTGGGCAGCCGTGTGACCCTGGTCGAGATGACGGACGGCCTGCTGCCCGGCGTGGATCGTGACCTCGTCCAGCCGCTCCAGCGGCGAGTCACGCAGATCTTCAGCACGATCCACCTCGCGACCAGGGTGGCCGGCCTCCGGGAGCTCGGCTCGGAGATCGAGGCCGATCTCGAGGGTCGGGGCACGGAGCGGTTCGACCGGGTGCTGGTGGCGGTGGGCCGGCGCGCCCAGAGCGACGGCCTCGGCCTCGAGGCCACCCGCGTCCGGCTCACCGAGCACGGCCGCTTCATCCAGGTGGACGAGCGCTGCCGCACCGAGGACCCGCGCATCTACGCGGTCGGTGACGTCACCGGCGAGCCGATGCTCGCCCACCGCGCGATGCGGCAGGGCAAGGTCGCCGCGGAGGTGCTGGCCGGACGGCCCGCCGCGTTCGACAACGTGGCGATCCCGGCGGTGGTCTTCACCGACCCGGAGATTGCCTGGTGCGGGCTGAGCGAGGCTCAGGCCAAAGCTCAGGGGCTATCGGTCAAGGTGGCGAAATTCCAGTGGGCGGCATCAGGTCGAGCGGCGACACTCGGCCGGGCGGACGGGCTCACCAAGCTCGTCGCCGATGCGGCATCCGGGCGGGTATGTGGCGTCGGCATCGTCGGGCCCGGCGCGGGCGAGCTGATCGCCGAGGCCGCGCTGGCGGTGGAGACCGCCGCGCTGGTCGAAGATCTGGCCGTGACCATCCACGCGCACCCCACCCTGTCCGAGAGTCTGATGGAGGCCGCCGAGCATCTCCTCGGCGGCTGAGGCGGAGGACCGGTCCTGGCCGAGTCGGTCCGCGTCACCGTCGCCTCGGGGACGGTGACCGCGCTCGTGTATCCGCCCCCCCGACCCGTCGCGCGCCCTCGCCACCCTCATCCTGGCCCACGGCGCGGGGGCGCCGCAGTCGAGCGCCTTCATGGTGGCCTTCGCCCTGGCCCTCGCCCGGCGCGGCTGCCACGCCGTGACGTTCAATTTCCCGTACACCGAGCAGGGCCGGCGCCTGCCCGACCGCGCCCCCACCCTCGAGGCCTGCTTCCGCGACGTCATCACCGCCATCCGCGCCCGACCCGATCTCGCGGCGGCCCCGCTCGTGATCGGCGGCAAGTCCATGGGCGGCCGCATGGCCTCGCACCTGGCGGCCCAGGGCCTCCCGGACCTGGCGGGGCTCGTGGCGCTGGGCTATCCCCTGCACCCGCCCGGCCGGCCGGAGCAGCTTCGGGCCGAGCACCTGGCGCGGATCCGCCAGCCGCTGCTGATCGTGCAGGGCTCGCGCGATGCCTTCGGCACGCCCGAGGAGCTGCGGCCCGCGCTGCGCCTCGCTCGGCGGCACGGCGACCCTGTACGTCGTCGAGGGCGGCGACCACTCGTTCAAGGTGCCCCGAGCGCGGGACCGGCCACGCAGGAGGAGGTCTTCGAGCGGGTCCAGGACGAGATCGACCGCTGGATCGGCGGGCTGGCGGTCAGAGCCGCTTGAGCAACCACTCCGGCGTCAGGCTGATCGCCCACGAGTTCAGCAGCACGTAGTAGTTCGTCACGACCAGGATCCCGACGAGCACCAGCAGGACTCCCGCCGCGCGCTCCACGGTCGGGATGAAGGGGCGATAGCGCTTGAAGAAGCGCAGGAAGGCCCCGAGGGCCACCGAGGAGAGCAGGAACGGCAGCCCGAGGCCGGCCGAGTAGAAGAGCAGGAGCGTCACGCCCTGACCGACCGTCCGGTCGCTGCTGGCCAGGGTCAAGATCGAGCCCAGGATCGGGCCCACGCAGGGCGTCCAGCCGATCGCGAACGTGAGACCGACCAGAAAGGAGCCCAGCAGCCCGGCCGGCTTGCTCTGGATCTGCAGCTGCTGAGTGCGGCCGAAGATCCCGATGCGCAGGACGCCCGCGATGTAGAGCCCGAACACGATGATCAGCACGCCGCCCGCGATGCGGATCCACTCGCGGTAGTCGAGCAGGAACTGGCCCGCCGCGCTGAACGACGCGCCCAGGCTCACGAAGACCACGCTGAAGCCCAGGATGAAGGCGAGCGAGTGCACGAGCACCCGGGTCCGGGCGCCCGCGGTCACCTCGTTGGTCAGCCGGTCCACCGACATGCCGGTGATGAACGAGAGATACGACGGGAAGAGCGGCAGCACGCACGGAGACAGGAACGAGAAGAGGCCCGCCGAGAACGCGACGAAGATCCCGAGCGATTCGCTCACTTCAGCAGCGACTCGATGACCGCGTGAGAAGCCTTGCCGTCCCACTCGCGCGCCCCGTTCGCGAACAGCACGCGCTTGCCCTTGCGGTCGATCAGGAAGGTGGACGGCACCGCCCACACCCCGTAGCGCTCGCGCACCGCCATCTTGGGATCGAGCGCGACCGGGAACGTGAGCCCGAATTTCTTGACGAACGGGTTCACCACGCTTGCGCCCTGCGAGTCGAGGGAGACCGCCAGCACCACCAGGCCGCGGTCCTTGTAGGCCCGGTGCAGCCGCTCCATGCCCGGCATCTCCTCCCGGCACGGCTCGCACCAGGTGGCCCAGAAGTTCAGGAACACCACCTTGCCCTTGAGATCGGCGAGGCGGACGACGCGGTCGTCGGGAGTCCGGAGGTCGAAATCGGGCGCATCCTTGGCCGGTTTCGGCCGGATCAGCGAGAGGGCCGCCACCGGGTCTTCTCCCGCGGCCCCGCCGGGCGCCAGCACCGCGGCAAGGGCGAGGAGCGCCATCACGACGCGGGTTTTCACGGGCAGAGTATACACCCCGGGCCCGCGGCCTCCTTGCCCCGGGCGCGGTCCGTGAACGGGCCGTTCTGTGATACGGTTAGCCACGCATGGCGGCAACGGCATCCCAGGTGGTCACGATCATCGCCGATGACCTGACCGGCGCCTGCGATACGGGCTGCCTCTTCGCGGGCCCCGGGCCGGTCGGCGTCCTGGCCGCTCCCGCGCTCACCGGCCCCGACGACTCGAGCTCGATGCCGGTGATCGCGATCGACACCGAGAGCCGCGCCCTGGCCTCCCGGGAGGCCACCGACGCGATTCACGCCGCGGCGCGATCCCTGGGCCGGCGGCTCGCCGAGGGCCGCGTGTTCAAGAAGATCGACTCCACCCTGCGGGGGGCGGCCGGCGTCGAGCTGACCGCGCTGCTCGAGCACGGCCCGCCGTTCACCGGCGCACTCGTGTGCCCTTCCTTCCCGGCCCAGCGCCGCGTCGTCCGGCACGGCCGTCTCCTGGTCGACTCCGTTCCCGTGCACGAATCGGCGATCGCCCGCGACCCCGCGTTCCGCGGCGCCACCGCCGACGTGGCCGCGCTGCTCGCGGGCGGCGCCCCCGCGGTCACGCTCGGGCTCGACGACGTCCGCGCGGGCGCCCTGAAGGTCGCGCACCTGCTCGAGCGTCACCGGGGCGCCCTCGTGGCCGCCGACGCGGAGACCGACGACGACCTCGCGACCCTCGCGGAGGCCGCCCTCGCCGCGCCCGGCACGCTGATCGCGGGATCGGCCGGCCTCGGGCGCGCGCTGAGCCGCGCGCTCGGGTGCGAGGCGCCCGCCGTCGCGCTGCCGCCGGGCCGCGCGCGCCTCGTGATCGTCGGGAGCCTCCACCCCGCGAGCCGCGCCCAGCTCGAGGCCCTGCGCGCCGCGGGCGTCCCGCTCGTCACCGCGGACGTGCGGGGCCACGACGATCCCGCGCCCGCGGTGGCCGCGCTCGCGGGCGGACGGGGCGCGGTCGTGGCCAGCGCGACCACGCCGGCGGACCGCGAGACGATCGCCCGCCACCTGGCCGCGGCGGCCGCCCGGATCCTCGAGCGCGCCACCCCGGATCTCGTCGTGGTCACCGGGGGCGACACCGCCTACGCGCTCCTCCGCGCGCTCCGGCCGCGGCGATTCGACCTGACCGGCGCTCCCGCGGACGGACTGGCCCTCGGGCGCCTCGTCCTGCGGGACGACGGCCGCTCCCTCGCGCTGCTCACCAAGGCGGGCGGATTCGGCGCCGCCGATCTCCTCGCCACGATCCTGGGAGAAACCCCGTGACCACCGCCCGCCTTCCCGTGCTCGGCATCACCATGGGCGACCCCGCCGGCGTCGGGCCCGAGATCACCGCCAAGGCCCTGGCGCACCCCGAGGTCACCGCCGCCTGCCGGCCGGTCGTGATCGGCGACCGCTCGGTGATGGCGGCGACGCTGGCGCTCCTGCGCTCCCCGCTCGCCCTGCACGCGGTGAAGTCGGTGGCCGAGTGCACGTTCGAGCCGGGCCGGCTCGAGTGCTTCGACCTCGCGAACGTGGACTGCGCCACGCTGCCCAAGTCCGCGGTGAGCGCCGAGGCGGGGCGCGCCGCCTACGCCTACATCGAGACCGGCGTCCGGCTCTGCCAGGCCGGCGCGATCGACGGCATGGTGACCGCGCCGGTCAACAAGGAGGCGCTCGCCGCCGCGGGCGTCCAGCACTCGGGACACACCGAGATCCTGGCCCGCCTCACCGGCACGAAGGACTTCGCGATGCTCCTGATGGGCAAGGAGCTCAAGGTCATCCACGTCACCACGCACGTGGCGCTCCGCCGCGTCCCCGACCTGGTGACGCGCGAGCGGGTGGGCCGGGTCATCCGGCTCGCGCAGCAGACCATGACCGGCCTCGGTCGGCCCCGGGCGCGGATCGCGGTGTGCGGCCTCAACCCACACGCGGGCGAGGACGGCCTCTTCGGCGACGAGGAGAAGACCCAGATCATCCCGGCGGTGGAGGACGCGCGGCGCGAGGGGCTCGACGTGTACGGCCCCCTGCCCGCCGACACCCTGTTCTCGCGCGCGCGCGGCGGCGAGTTCGACATCGTGATCGCGATGTACCACGACCAGGGCCACGTGCCGGTGAAGACCCTCGGCTTCAACTACGACGAGCAGACCGGCACCTGGACCGGCCTCTCCGGCGTCAACGTCACCGTCGGCCTGCCGTTCCTGCGCGTGTCGGTGGACCACGGCACCGCGTTCGACCGCGCCTGGAAGGGCATCGCCAATCCCGAGAGCATGCTCGAGGCCATCGACGTGGCCGTCCGCATGCTGAGCCCGAAACCCTCCAACCCCTGACGAGGATTCCCATGGACGAGCATGCGCTCCGCGGAATGATCTCCGAAGTGAAGGCGGGCCGCCTGAGCCGCCGCGCCTTCGTACAGACGATGATCGGGCTCGGCCTCACCGCGCCCCTGGCCGCCCAGATGCTGGCCTCGGCCGGGATCGCCCAGGCCCAGCCCAAGGCGCCGGCCTTCACCCCGACCAAGCGGGGCGGCGGTGGGCTGCTCAAGACGCTGTGGTGGCAGGCTCCCACCCTCCTGAATCCGCACTTCGCCACCGGCACCAAGGACCAGGATGCCTCGCGCATCTTCTACGAGCCCCTGGGCGGCTTCGATCCCGACGGCAACCTGATCCCGATCCTGGCCGCGGAGGCCCCGACCATCCAGAACGGCGGGCTCTCCCGCGATCTCACCTCGGTCACGTGGCGCCTCAAGAAAGGCGTGACCTGGCACGACGGCAAGCCGCTCACCGCCGACGACGTGATCTTCACCTACGAGTTCGCCTCGGACCCGGCCACCGCCGCGGTGAGCAGCGGCTCCTACCGGGAGATCTCGAAGATCGAGAAGGTGGACAGCCACACCGTCAAGCTCACCTTCGCCAAGCCTCAGCCGTTCTGGGCCGACCCGTTCTGCGGCACGCGGGGCTCCATCCTGCCCAAGCACGTGTTCGACGCGTTCAAGGGCGCGAAGAGCCGCGAGGCGCCCGCCAACCTGAAGCCGGTCGGCACCGGTCCCTACCGGCTCACCGACTTCAAGCCGGGCGACATCGTGCGCGGCGAGGCGAACCCCGCCTACCACGTGGCCAACCGCCCGTTCTTCGACGCCATCGAGATGAAGGGCGGAGGCGACGCGGTGTCCGCCGCGCGCGCGGTGCTGCAGACCGGGGAGTACGACTACGCCTGGAACCTGCAGGTGGAGGACGACATCCTGCGCCGGATGGAGCAGGGCGGCAAGGGGCGCGTCAACCTCTGGCCCACCGGGAACCCGGAGCACATGCAGTGCAACTTCACCGACCCGTGGACCGAGGTGGACGGCGAGCGCTCCAGCATCAAGACGACCCACCCGGTCCTCTCGGACCCGGCGGTCCGCCAGGCCCTGACCCTGCTCGTGGACCGCGCCGCGGTCCAGGAGGAGATCTACGGGCGCGGCGGGCAGACCAGCGCCAACTTCCTCAACGCACCGTCCCGCTTCTTCTCGAAAAACACGCGCTGGGAATTCAGCGTGGACAAGGCCAACCAGGTCCTCGACGCGGCGGGCTGGAAGCGCGGCGCCGACGGGATCCGGGCCAAGGACGGCAAGCGGCTCAAGTTCCTGTTCCAGACGTCGATCAACGCCCCCCGCCAGAAGAACCAGGCCATCGTCAAGCAGGCGGCGGCCAAGGCCGGCATCGAGATCGAGATCAAGTCGGTGGTGGCCTCGGTCTTCTTCTCGTCGGACCCCGCGAACCCTGATACCTACCCGCACTTCTACGCCGATCTGCAGATGTACAACACCACCATGACCGCGCCGGACCCGCAGTACTTCATGAACCAGTTCTGCTCCTGGGAGGCCTCCCAGAAGGCCAACAAGTGGCAGGGCCGGAACATCACCCGCTTCCGCAACGACGAGTACGACCGCACCTACAACGCGGCGGACAGCGAGCTCGATCCGGTCAAGCGCGCGGCGCTGTTCATCAAGATGAACGACATCGTGATCACCAACGCGGTGGTGATCCCGGTCCTGTGGCGCAACGGCGTCTCGGGCGCGGCCAACGCGCTGCAGGGCATGGACCTGACCGGGTGGGACTCCACGTTCTGGCGCCTACCCTACTGGTACAAGCAGTCGTGACCGGCCGGAACCCGGCGGCGAACTTGACAGTTTTGCCGGTGAAGCCGTATAAGAGGCCATCCAACCGGTCATCGTCGACCTACCCAGGGAGGACCATCCATGCAAGAGCGTGAACTGAGGGACATGATCGGCCGAGTCAAGGCCGGGAGCTTGAGCCGTCGGGAGTTCGTACAGGGCATGATGGCGCTCGGGCTGACCGCCCCGCTGGCCGCGCAGATGCTCGCCTCCGCGGGGGTCGCGCAGGCGCAGCCGAAGGGCGGGATGTTCACGCCGACCAAGCGCGGGGGCGGCGGCCAGCTCAAGGTGCTGTGGTGGCAGGCCCCGACGCTCCTCAACCCGCACTTCGCCACCGGCACCAAGGACCAGGACGGCTCGCGGATCTTCTACGAGCCGCTCGCGGCCTACGATCCGGAGGGCAACCTCTTCCCGGTGCTCGCCGCCGAGATCCCGTCGGTTCAGAACGGGGGCGTCGCCCGCGACGGCCGCTCCGTGACCTGGAAGCTCAAGAAGGGCGTCACCTGGCACGACGGCAAGCCCTTCACCGCCGACGACGTGGTGTTCAACTGGGAGTTCGTGCGCGATCCCAAGACCGCGGCGCGGACGATCGGCTCGTACACCGACATCGAGAAGATCGACGTGCTGGACCCCCACACCGTGCGGCTCGTCTTCAAGAAGCCGGTCCCGTTCTGGGGTGAGGCCTTCTGCGGCGTGGACGGGATGATCATCCCGAAGCACCTCTTCGAGGCCTACAAGGGCGAGAAGTCGCGCGAGGCGCCGAACAACCTCAAGCCGGTCGGCACCGGTCCGTACAAGTTCGTGGACTTCAAGCCGGGCGACATCGTGCGGGGCGACATCAACCCCAACTACCACGTCGCGAACCGGCCGTTCTTCGACTCGATCGAGATGAAGGGCGGCGGCGACGCGGTCTCGGCCGCGCGGGCGGTCATGCAGACCGGCGAGTACGACTACGCCTGGAACATGCAGGTGGAGGACGAGATCCTCCTGCGCTTCGAGCAGAACGGCCGCGGCAAGGCCGACATGGTCACCGGCGGCAACATGGAGCACATCCAGCTCAACAACACCGACCCGTGGACCGAGGTGGACGGCGAGCGCTCCAGCCTCAAGACCAAGCACCCCTTCCTGACCGACCCCGCGGTGCGCCAGGCGCTCAGCCTGCTGGTGGACCGGGCCTCGATCCAGGAGCAGATCTACGGGCGCACCGCGATCACCACCGCGAACTTCCTGAACGCGCCCGCCCGCTTCGCGTCCAAGAACACGAAGTGGGAGTTCAACGTGGACAAGGCCAACCAGATCCTGGAGGCCGCGGGCTGGAAGAAGGGCGCCGACGGGGTCCGGGCCAAGGACGGCAAGAAGCTCAAGATCGTGTACCAGACCTCGATCAACGCTCCCCGCCAGAAGACCCAGGCCATCGTCAAGCAGGCCGCGGCCAAGGCGGGCATCGAGATCGAGATCAAGTCGGTGACCGCGTCGGTGTACTTCTCGTCCGATCCGGCCAACCCGGACACCTACCCGCACTTCTACACCGACATCCAGATGTACACGGTCACCCAGACCGTGCCGGACCCGCAGACCTTCATGCTGCAGTTCACCCCCTGGGAGGTCTCCACCAAGGAGAACAAGTGGCAGGGGCGCAACATCACGCGCTGGCAGAGCGAGGAGTACGGCAAGCTCTTCCGGGCGACCGAGAGCGAGATGGATCCGGTCAAGCGGGCCGCGATCTTCATCCAGATGAACGACCTCGTGATCAAGAACGTGGTGGCGATCCCGGTGGCCTGGCGCCCGCGGGTGGCCGCGATCAGCAACAAGCTCCGGGCGACCCAGAGCGGCTGGGACTCCGATTTCTGGCACCTCCCCTTCTGGTACAAGGAGGCGTGAGAGCGGGCGGGCGAGAGAGGTCGATGACCGTCCTCTCTCGCCCGCCCGGTCGTACGAGGTAGATGTCAAAGTATCTGCTGCGGCGCGTGCTGATCATGCTCCCCGTGCTCGCGGGGATCAGCCTGGTGCTGTTCACCATCCTCGCCATGGCTCCGGGCGATCCGTTCGAGGAGCTGGCCACCAACCCCAACGTCCCGCCGGAGGTGCGCGCGAACCTGCGTGCCCAGTTCGGCCTCGACGATCCGATCCCGCTGCGCTACGCGCGATGGTTCATGTCCATGCTCAAGGGAGACTGGGGCTTCTCCTTCGTGAGCCGCATCGACGTGGGCACGCTCATCCTGCAGCGGCTGCCCACCACCCTCTGGGTGCTGGGTCTGGCCCAGCTCCTCGGGCTCATGGTGGCGCTGCCGGTGGGCATCTACGCGGCCATGCGCCCCTACTCGCTCTTCGACCAGATCTCGACCACCTTCGCGTTCGTCGGCTTCTCGCTGCCCACCTTCTTCACCGGGATCCTCTTCATCCTGTTCTTCAGCATCTACCTGGACTGGCTGCCGTTCATCTACCGCGCGGACATCGGCGGCTCGGGCTGGCGCTGGTACTGGGAGAACATCCGCCAGGTCATCATGCCGGTGACGGTGCTCGGGCTCTTCCAGGGCGCGGCCATGACCCGCTACGTGCGCTCCGCAGTGCTGGAGGTGATCCGGCTCGACTACATCAACACCGCGCGGGCCAAGGGGCTGTCCGAGCGGGTCACGATCCTCAAGCACGTGGTGCGCAACGCGCTGATCCCGGTCGTCACCCTGATCGCGCTCCAGATCCCCGGCATCTTCACCGGCGCGGTCATCACCGAGCAGATCTTCCGGGTGCCCGGCATCGGCTCGCTCCTGATCACCTCGATCCTCGCCAACGACACCCCGGTGATCATGGCCATCACCTTCGTGTTCTCCTGCCTCGTGGTGATCTTCAACCTGGTGGCGGATCTGCTCTACGGATGGCTCGATCCGCGCATCTCGTACCGCTGACATGACCCCTCCCCCCAACGGCGTGGCGTCGCAGACGGTCCGGCGGACGGTGCCGGTCGCGCGCCGGCCCCGGGTGGAGACACTCTGGAGCGACGCGTGGCGCCGCTTCCGCAAGCACCGGCTCGCGACCATCGGGATGGTCGTGCTGCTGGTGATGGTCGTGGCGGTGCTGGTCGGACCCCTCGTCTACCGGGTCCCGATCGACGAGATCGACTTCAGGGCCAAGCTGAAGGGCCCCTCCTGGGCCCACCCGCTCGGCACCGACGATCTGGGGCAGGATCTCCTGGCCCGGATGCTCTACGGAGGCCGGATCTCGCTCGCGGTGGGCGTGGCCGCGATGCTCATCGCGATCTCGGTCGGCACCATCATGGGAGCGACCGCCGGTCACGTCGGCGGCGTCACCGATCACACCCTGATGCGGATCACCGATCTCTTCCTGTCCCTGCCTCAGCTCCCGCTCCTCCTGCTCCTGGTCTACCTTTTCCGGGACGCCCTCAAGAAGGCCCTCGGACCCGAGGCCGGAGTCTTTGTCCTGGTCGTCATCGTGATCGGCGGGCTGCGCTGGATGCCGGTGGCCCGGCTGGTGCGCGCCCAGTTCCTGTCGCTGCGCGAGAAGGAGTTCGTGGAGGCCGCGCGCGGCCTCGGCGCGCCGCCGCTGCGCCAGGTCGTGCGCCACATCCTGCCCAACGCGGTCGGCCCGGTCATCGTGGCCGGCACCATCGACGTGGCCGCCGCCATCATCGCGGAGTCGTCGCTCTCCTTCCTGGGGCTGGGCTTTCCGCCCGACATCCCGACCTGGGGCCGCATCCTCTTCGACGCCAAGGACAACCTCGATTTCGCCCCGCACTGGGCCATCTTCCCGGGCACCGCCATCTTCCTCGCGGTGCTCAGCATCAACTACATCGGGGACGGCCTCCGCGACGCCCTCGACCCCCGCAAGGTTCTATCCGCCGGGAAGGCGGGCCACGATACCGGCTCCGCCGCGGTGGCAGACGCGTAACCCTCACCGCCCGAGGAGAGCCTCCGTGCCCGACCGTGACCTGTGCTATGTCCCCGCCACCGAGCTCCAGCGTCTCTACCGCACGCGCAAGGCGTCCCCGCTCGAGGTCATGCAGGCGGTGCTCGCGCGCATCGACGCGGTCAACCCGCGGGTCAACGCCTACGTCACGGTGGCGCGGGAGTCCGCGCTCGCGGCCGCGAAGAAGGCCACCGCCGCGCTCGGCCGGCGGGCTCCGCTCGGGCCTCTGCACGGGGTCCCGGTGTCGATCAAGGACCTGACGCCGACCAAGGGTATCCGCACCACCTGGGGCTCCAAGATCTTCGAGCACCACGTGCCGGACGAGGACGCGCTCTACGTGGACCGTCTCAAGCGAGCCGGCGCGATCGTGGTCGGCAAGACCAACACGCCCGAGTTCGGGGCCGGGGGCAACACCTTCAACGCGGTCTTCGGCGCCACTCGCAATCCGTGGAATACCGCGCTCACCTGCGGCGGCTCGAGCGGGGGCGCGGCGGTCGCCCTCGCGACCGGGATGGGCCCCCTCGCTCAGGGCTCGGACCTCGGCGGTTCGCTGCGGACGCCCGCCGCCTTCTGCGGCGTCGTCGGCTTCCGCACCTCCCCCGGCCTCATCCCGGTCTACCCGGCGGATCTGGGATGGGATTCCCTCAGCGTGACCGGCCCCATGGCCCGCACCGTGGGCGACGTCGCCCTCATGCTGGCCGCGATGGCGGGGCCGGACGATCGGGCCCCGCTCTCCTACGACGTCGACCCGCGACAGTTCCCCGCGGCGGTGAAGCGGCCGTCCGTCAAGGGCTGGCGGGTCGCGTGGACGCCCGATCTCAACGGGCTCATCCCGGTGGACCACGAGGTGGCCGCGGTCGCGGAGCGCGCGCTCGCGGTGTTCCGGACCCTGGGCGCCAAGGTCGAGCGCGCCTGCCCGGACTTCACCGAGGTCAACGACATCGTGCTGGCCACCCGCGGGCTCGGCATGGTCGCGCGCCACGCCGACAAGCTCGCGCGCTGGGAATCGGAGATGCAGAAGGGGCTCGTGTGGAACATCAAGCAGGGGCTCTCGCTGACGCCCGAGCAGATCGGCCGGGGCGAGAGGCTCCGCACCCAGCTCTGGCAGCGGGTGCGCGCCTTCATGGAGACGCGCGACCTGCTGATCCTGCCCACCGTCGCGATGCCTCCCTTCCCGGTGGAGCAGCCCTATCCCACCGAGATCAACGGGAAGACCGCGGAGAACTACACCCAGTGGTTCTTCCTCACCTACGGCATCACGGTCACCGCGCTGCCGGTCATCTCGGTGCCGTGCGGCTTCACTCGGAGCGGGCTGCCGGTCGGCCTGCAGATCGTCGGACGGCGTCACCAGGAGGCCGCGGTGCTCCGGGCCGCCGCCGCCTTCGAGGCGGCCGCGCCCTGGGCGGACCGGATCCCGCCGGTGGTGTCCGCCGCGGCATCGTGAGGTGAGCGGCCTGCGCTACTGGATGCCGATCCCCACCGCCCAGAGCTGCATGATGAAGCCGAGGTTGCGGTTGGTGGGCATCGCCTTCGCGAGCTTCGCCTCCTGGTAGCGCTCCTCTTGCCCGGCCTCGTCCCACGCGCGCGTCACGACCTGCCGGTCGCGCACGTCCACCTGCGCCCGCTTCCGGCCGCGGTCGTCCCAGAGGACGAGCGTGCCGTTGTCGGGGCGCGTCTCGCCGGTCATGCTCGGCTGGCCGCCCTCGTACCAGGCGCGAATGGTCCCGCGGGGGGTGCCGTCCACAAAGGTGAGCTCGAAGCTCCGCCGGCCGTTGGGATGGAAGCCCACCATCGGGCCCTGGCGGATCGGCCCGCTGGCCGTGACCTGCTCGCACCAGTGGAACTTCCCGACCTCGCTCTCGGTGCCGCCGCGTGTGCTGCCGGGCGGGCACGTGATGGACTGAGCGAGCGCCGGAACCGGCGCGCCGACGATCAGGGTCAGGAGCGCGAGCGCGAGGCGGATGCTCACTCGGCGATCCAGATCGCGGCCACCCGCAGCATCGTCGAGGTTGCCCTCAGCGCGCCAGGCGGCGGAGCGGCGGCCCGGTCAGCCGCGTGAGGATCCACTGCCGGCGCAGCTTCGCGCCCAGCCGCTTGTAGAAGCCGATCGCGGGACGGTTCCAGTCGAGCACCGCCCACTCGAGGCGTCCGCACCCGCGGCGGACCGCGATGCGCGCCAGCGCGCGGAGCAGCGCCTTCCCCGCCCCGGTCCCGCGCTCCTCGGGCAGGACGAACAGGTCCTCCAGATACAGCGTCGGGCGGGCCAGGAACGTGGAATAGGTGAAGAAGTAGAGCGCGAACCCGATCGGCCGGCCGCCGCGCCGGCAGATGATCGTCTCGAAGTAGCGCCGGCGCCCGAACCCGTGAGCCCGCACCCGCGCCGCGGTGGCCTCCATCTCGTGCGCGAGCCGCTCGTACTCGGCGAGGCCGCGGATCAGCGCCAGGATGGTGGGCACGTCCCGCTCGGTGCCCCGCCGGATCGTCAGCGCCCGGCGCGCCATCACGCGGCCGCCACGTCGAGCAGCATCTCGGTGTGACACCGCACGCCTTCGGTCAGGTTCTCGAGCGAGATCCGCTCGTCGTTGCCGTGCACGCGCCGCCACTCGTCGTCGCCGAGAATGAACGGGCTGAACCCGTAGCCGTGCAGGCCGCAGTTGCGGAATACCCAGTTGTCGGTGAACCCCACCAGGATGTCGGGCGCCACCACCACGCCCGGAGCGCGCCGCGTCAGCGCCTGGCCGAGGGCCTTGTAGAGCGGGGTGTCGGGCGGCGAGGAGTTCGGGATCTTGGGCGGCGGGTTGGAGAGGGTCACCTCCACTCGCTCGTCGTCGATCACGCCGCGTACCCAGCTCACGATCTCCTCCGGGTCGTCCCCCCGCAGCATGCGGCAATCGATGTCGGCGACCGCCTCGGGAGGGATCACGTTGCGCTTCTCGCTGCCCTTGAGCATCGTGACCGCGAACGTGGTCCGCAGCATCGCTGCGTTCAGGCGCTTGGCCAGGAAGGCGCGCCGGAAGCCCGCGTCGCGCAGCGAGCGCTCGAGGTCGTCGTAGCCCCGCCCCGCCTCGCCCGGCAGCACCGAGCCGAGCCGGGCGAAGTATTCCTGCACGTCGGGCAGGACGCGCAGCGGGCGCTCCGCCTCGAGCAGGCGGCCGAGGGCGCGGATCAGCCGGTTCGGCGCGGTGTCGGGCCAGGGCATCGAGCCGTGGCCGGGCTCGCTCCGCGCCGTGAGGCGGAGGGGCAGACCCGTCTTCTCCGAGGTGACGATGCTCCCGAACGGCGCGGTCGCGCCCTCTTCCGGATAGATGCCGCCGAGCTCGGACAGCGCGTATTCCGCCCCGGCCAGCCAGTCGCGGTGCCGGTCGGCCACGAACTGCGCGCCGAAGCGGCTGCCCGCTTCCTCGTCCGCGGTGGCGAGCAGGATGAGGTCGCGCTTGAGGGGCACCTTCGCGCGCTTGATCGCGAGGATCCCGGCCAGGTGGAGGACGCCGGTGGATTTCATGTCGATGGCGCCGCGTCCGTAGAGAAACCCGTCGCGGATCTCCCCGCCGAAGGGATCCACCGTCCAGTAGCGCCGGTCGGCGTAGACCACGTCGATGTGGTGGTGCAGCACGATCCCGCCCTCGGACCCGTCGCCCCGGAGGCGCGCCACCAGGTTGCCGCGGCCGGGGGCCGACTCCACCGTCTCGGTGGCGATGCCCTCGCCCCCGAGCACCGTCTCCAGAAAGCGCGCGCCGACCGTCTCGTTGCCGGGCGGATTCGTGGTGTCGAGCATGAGGTACTGCCGCAGCAGGTCCACCGTCTCGCGGCCGAGGCCGGGCCAGTTCATGAGGCGCGTGATTTCTCCCAGAAGTGCCCGGGGTTCGGGCGCTTGGCGAGGCGGCGCTCGAGGAGCGCCACGGCCGGCTCGCGCAGCCGGCCGCGCAGGGCGCCGGCCAGGAGCGTGTCGTGGAACACCTCGCGCTGGGCGTGGCTGCCGCCCACCTCGACCACGCGCGCGTCCACCGGCTCCATCCGGGCCACGCACCCGGCGTAGTCACCCCGGGCGAAGGCGTGGAGGCCTTCCAGCAGCGGCACCACCACCTCGGGCAGGGTGGCGTTCCTCGACTTCTTCCCGCGCGCGCGCAGCCGCTCGAGGTGCTCCTCCGCGGCCGCCCAGTCCTCCGCCGCGGAGAGCGCCATGCCCACGTGCAGATCGTGGAACAGCAGGAGCGGCATCTCGATCCAGCGGCGGGCGGCCGTCGCGAGCTGGCTCCATCGCTTCGGGTCGGGATGGCCGAACAGGTCGAGCCGCCAGGCCAGCGCCACCGAATCCTGGAGATCGGAGGCGATCGTGATCGGGATGCGGCCGAACACGCTCTCGAAGAGGCGCCCGCCGCGCTCGTAGTCGCCCTCGGCCAGGTGGAGCAGGGCCAGGTGCCACAGAAGATGGTTCCGGAAGTAGCCGAGGTGGTCGCACGGATGGATCTGCGGCGGCAGGCTCTCGATGCCGCGCCGGTTGTCGCCCCGCTCGTAGTGCACGTGCGCGATGGCGTGTACCGCCCACGCGTCGCGCGGGTTCCGGGCCAACGCCCGCTCGGCCAGGGGCAGGGCCTCGGCGAACCGCCGGTTCTCCTCGAGGGCGAAGGCGTGGTAGCCGAGCGCGTAGCCGTCGCCCTCGAGCGCGGGGCGCAGCTCGCTCGTGAGCGCGAGCATGTCGGCCGAGCGACCCTGCCAGAAGTAGAGGAAGTAGAGGCGCTGCATCAGGAGCACGTCGCGCGGGTGCTCGGCCAGGATCTCCTTCATCACCGGGATGGCGTCGTTCCCGCGCCCGCCCACGAAGAGCCGCAGGGCCTCCAGGTGCCGCCGCTCCCGGCCGGTCAGCGCGGCCCCATCGGCCGTCGCGCGCTCCATCTCCGCGCGTCCCTCCGGGATCTGCTCGTCCAGGTAGAGCGCGACCGCGAGGGCCGCGCGGGCGAGCACGAAATCGGGGTCCGCCTCCACCGCGCGGCGGAACTCGTCCACCGCCTCGGCGCCGAAGCCGAGCAGCGCGCGCACCCCACGGTCGTGCGCGTCCACCGCGGCGCGCGAGTCGGTCGAGACGGTCAGGCCGTACGCGTCACGAATCACGCCGGTCATCGTAGCAGATGGCGCGACAGGAAGGCGAGCGCGCGGCGCTCCGCCCACGAGGCGCGCCCGAACGCCCCGTCGAGAAACCCCACGTGCCCGCCTTCGGCGACGAAGGCCGCCTCGAGCCACCGCGACCGCTCCACCACCGCGGTGGGCAGGCTCGCGGCGGGCATGAACGGATCGTTGATCGCGTTGATCAGGAGCACGGGACGCCGGATGCGCTCGAGATAGGGCGCGCTGCTCGCCCGCGTCCAGTAGTCGACCTCGTCGGCGAAGCCGTTCACCGGGGCCGTGAAGAACCGGTCGTACTCCGTGAAGGTCCGCGCCCGGAGCGCGGCGTCCACGTCGAGGCGGCCGTCGTAGAGGTGCCGCTTGGCGCGGATCTTGGCCCGCATGGTGCGCAGGAAGCTCCCGGTGTAGATCACGCGGTTGAAGCCCCGATCGAGCACGCGGGCGCAGGCGGCGAGGTCGAAGGGCGTCGAGATGGCGACGGCGGCCCGGATCTCGGCGGGCGCCGAGTTCCCCTGCTCGCCGAGCCACTTGAGCGCGACGTTGCCCCCGAGGGAGACGCCCACCAGGCCGATGCGCGGCGCCGGCTCCCGCCCGGCCAGCTCGCCGAGCACCCACTCCAGGTCCGACGTCTCGCCCGAGTGGTAGAGCTTCGGCAGCCGGTTGACCTCCCCGCTGCACGAGCGGAAGTGCAGGACCGCCGCCCGCCAGCCGAGGGCCTCCGCGCTCCGCAGCAGCCCGCGCGCGTAGTGCGAGCGGGCCGAGCCCTCGAGCCCGTGGAGGATCAGCAGAAGCGGGCCCCGCTCGGGCGCGCGGGCCAGCCAGTCGAGGTCGAGGAAATCGCCGTCGGGCGTGTGCAGACGCTCGCGGCGGAGCGGCGGGCGCCGCCAGTGACGTAGCATCGGCCCCCAGAGCGTCTGGAGATGCCGGCCGCGGTACCAGAACGGGGGGCGGTAGTCCGCGGACATTCGGTTAGTTCTTCAGGCTCTGGTTAATGCGGGGGCCCAGAAATGGCCCCCGCACTCCCCCAGATGGCGGACAACCGTCTACTGCTTCTGGCGGACAACCGTTTACTTCTTCAAGCCCTTCATCTGCGGGGGCCCAGACATGGCCCCCGCACTCCCCCAGCTGCGGACAACCGTTGTGCTTGCTTAGCCTTCTTGGCCTTTCAATAGCAGTCGGACGACCTCTGGCGCGATCGCGCGGGCGCGGGCGTCGAGGTCGGCCTCGCTCAGGTTTGCGATCGGATGCGGCAGGGCCAGGAAACGGTACTCCGGGACGCCCCAGGACTGGGCCATGGCGTGTCCGGTACCCTCGAACACATCGGTGACGATGGACGCGGCCGGGATTCCGACCTTCTCGAACACGATTCCGTCGAGCACACTGCCCGACGAGCAGGACCCTCAGTCCCCGATGCCGGCGACGACGACGTCGACGGTACGCTTGGCCTCCTCGAGGATCTCCGCGTGCGCGGGCACGCCGGCGTTGTGCTTTCGCCACATCCGGGTCTCGGACGCCCCGTACTCCTGCTTCAGGATGTCGCCGATCTTGACCAGCAGCTTGTCGGAGTTGTACTTGGTGTTCTCCACTAGGCCGATGCGCTTGCCCTTGAGCGAGTCCGGCCGCGCCACGTACGTCAGCGGCTGGCGCCGGGGCTCGACCGTCGGATCCAGGATCTCGAAGCCCGCCATCATGTTCTCCTCTCTTTGATCACGGTGGTTACCGCCTGCGACGACGTCCGGCTCGCCCAGCCCGGGATGTAGCACGAGAATGAGCCCGCGCGACCGCCCGCCGCCACCACCAGGAGGTCGTCCGGGGTCAACACCAGGGGCCGGGTCGCGGTCTCGTCCTCCGGCTTGATCGCGCCGGGCAGCCGCCCGGTCCGCTTGAGATGCGCGATCGTGTTCGTGGTGTTCTCGAAGACGTACTTGCGGATGTCGGACTTGGACCAGCCGTCCGCCGCGATGGTCCGCATGTGCTCGCCGGCCAGCACCACGCAGTAGTTCGGCTGGCCCACCATGCCGGGGTAGCGCATGGCGTCGCACATCGTGCCCAGGACACCCGCCGCGGTGCTCGAGAGCTGATTGTAGAACTGGTTCGGTCCCAGCGCGGCCATGACGGTCACCGCGCTGTCCTCCGGCCGGCAGCCGCGCTCCGCGTGCAGCGGCGTCCACGGGCTCTCCGCCTCGTTCTCCGCGATCACGTAGGTGTACTTGCCGGGGTGGCCGACCGTGCCGCGATCGAGGCGCCCCGGAATGGTGCCGATCACGTTGCGCATCACGAGGCGCACCGCGCGGCCCACCGTGGCGTTGGAGCGCCAGCCCGGGCCGAAGAGGTTGTCGCCGCAGTTGAAGTCGAGCCGCCGCGCGATGGGCCCGTTGACGATCATCAGCACGCCCGCGCCGCCGGTGGACGTGGCCGGTCCGTGATAGCCCCAGCGCGGATCGGCGATGCCCTCGACCGCGGCCAGCACCACCGGCATGTGCTCGGGCCGGCAGCCGGCCATCACCGTGTTGATCGCCACCTTCTCGGCGCTGATGGCGACCTGACGATTCGTGATGAAGGCGACCTGCGCGTCGGCCTCGAGCCCCACCGCGTCCAGCATCGCGCGCACCGCCGGCTCCGTGGGCGGCACGACCGGCAGCCCGTCGGTCCAGCCGCGGGTGTAGCAGAGCTCGAGCGCCTCGTTGAAGTCCTCGACGGCGTACCGCTGGGAGCTGATCCGCGTGGCCATGCCCAGATCCTCCTGTCCGGGGTCACCCTATGTCCAACCCCGCGTCCTGTCAAGGGTTGACACCCCCCGGGCGCGCTCGGAAGATGGCCGGGTGAGCACGGGAGCGCAGCGACCGCACGTGGTCATCGTCGGCGGCGGATTCGGCGGGCTCTCCGCCGCCCGCGCGCTCACCGGAAGCTGGGCGCGTGTCACGCTGCTCGACCGGCGCAACCACCACCTCTTCCAGCCCCTGCTCTACCAGGTCGCCACCGCCGCCCTCAATCCGTCGAACATCGCGACCCCGCTCCGCTCCGTCCTGAGGCGCGCCGCCAACGTCACCGTCCTGCTCGCCGAGGTCCGGTCGGTGGACGTGGCCGGCCGTCGCGTGATCCTGGACGACGGCGAGCTGACCTACGACGCGCTGGTGCTGGCCGCGGGCGCGGGCAACTCGTACTTCGGCCACGGCGACTGGGAGGAGCTGGCCCCGAGCCTCAAGAGCCTGGAGGACGCGCTCGAGATCCGGCGACGCGTGCTCCTGGCCTACGAGGAGGCGGAGCGCGAGCGGGACGGGGCCGAGCAGCGGGCGCTCCTGACCTACGTCGTCATCGGCGGCGGACCGACCGGCGTCGAGCTCGCGGGCGCGCTGGCGGAGATCTCGCGCGAGACGATCGCGCGGGACTTCCGGGTCATCGATCCCACGAAGGCGCGGATCGTCCTCGTCGAGGCCGGTCCGCGCCTGCTCGCGAGCTTTCCCGATCCGCTGTCCGGCCACGCGGCCGCCGCCCTCGCCCGTCTCGGCGTGGAGATTCGCACCGGGACGCCGGTCACGCGGGTGACCCACGACGCGGTCTGGCTCGGCGGCGAGCAGATCCGCGCCCGCACCGTGCTGTGGGCGGCGGGCGTGGCCGCCTCCCCCCTCGCCCGCGCGCTCGGGACGCCGCTCGATCGTGCGGGCCGGGTGCTCGTGGAGCCGGATCTCTCCATCCCCGGCCACGCGATGGTGTTCGCGATCGGCGACATGTCGAGCTGTCCGGGACCCGACGGGCAGCCGCTCCCGGGCCTGGCGCCGGTGGCGATCCAGCAAGGGCAGGCCGTCGCGGCGAACGTGCGCCGGCTCCTGGCCGGCCTGCCGACCCGGCCGTTCCGCTACCGGGATCGCGGGACCATGGCCACCATCGGCCGCGCGGCCGCGGTGGCGGTGGTCGGCCGTCTCCAGATCCACGGCCTGCCCGCGTGGCTCGCCTGGGTCTTCGTGCACATCCTGTTCCTCATCGGCTTCCGCAATCGGTTCCTCGTCCTCTTCGAGTGGGCCTGGGCCTACCTGACCTGGCAGCGAGGCGCCCGCCTCATCACCCACCCCTGGAAGCCCCGCCCCTGAGCCCGCCTCCGGCCCGCCCCGTTGTATGCTCGAAGACGTGACCGCCTCGTTGAACGCCCCGGCCCGCCCTCCGCTGGTCGCCTACTTCTCGATGGAGTACGGCCTGCACGAGGCCTTCCACTCCTACGCGGGCGGCCTCGGCGTGCTCGCGGGCGACTTCATGAAGTCGGCGGGCGACCTCGGCCTGCCCGTCGTCGGCATCGGACTCCGCTGGAGCCAGGGCTACACCTCCCAGCACATCGGCGCCGACGGCTATCCCCACGACGAGTGGACCGATCAGAAGCCCGACGTCCTCACCGACACCGGCGCGCGGGTGCGCGTGCGCGTTGCGGCGCGCGAGGTCGAGTGCCGCGTCTGGCGCGTGGGCCGCTACGCGATCGCGCCTCTCTACCTGCTCGAGCCCACCGATCCGCGCGACCTGTGGATCACCCGGCGACTCTACGACCCGCGGCCAGACTGTCGCGTGGCGCAGGAGATGCTGCTCGGGATCGGCGGGGTGCGGGCGCTGCGCGCGCTCCACCTGCCGGTCGAGCGCTACCACTTCAACGAGGGCCACGCCGTCTTCGCGGGCATCGAGATGATCGCCGACCGCATGGAAGCCGGGCAGACCTTCCGGGACGCGTGGCTGGCCGCGCGGGAGCGCATCGTCTTCACCACCCACACCCCGGTCCCCGCGGGCAACGAGGTGCACTCGCTCGCGGACCTGCGGCGCCTCGGAGCCGGCTGCGAGCTGGTGCCGAGCGAGCTGGCCGAGATCGGCGGCGACCCGTTCAACATGACGGTGGCCGGCCTGCGCCTGGCCCACCTGGCCAACGCGGTGGCGCAGCTGCACGGGGAGACCGCGCGCGCCATGTGGGCGCACGTGAAGGAGGCGGCGCCCATCATCGCGATCACCAACGGGGTCCACCCCGGAACCTGGCAGGACGCCCGCATCCCCGCCGGGCTGGGCAGCGACGAGCGGCTGCTGGCGGCCAAGCGCGCCCTCAAGACCGAGATGCTCGCGGAGGTCCGCAGGCGCACCGGCGTGCGGCTCGACCCGGCCGCGCCGACCATCGGCTTCGCGCGCCGCGCGGCCACCTACAAGCGGCCCGACCTGCTCCTGCGCGACCCGGAGCGCTTCGCGGCGCTGGTCAAGCGCCATCGCGTCCAGGTGCTCTTCGCGGGCAAGGCGCACCCCGCGGATCACGAGGGCAAGGCGGTGATCGCGCGGCTGGTGGCGGCGCTGCGGCAGTGGCCCGAGAGCATGGCGTTCCTCGAGGACTACGACATGGCCCTGGGCCGCGTGCTCACCCGCGGCGCCGACGTGTGGCTGAACACGCCCCGCCGTCCGATGGAGGCGAGCGGCACCTCCGGGATGAAGGCGGCGATGAACGGCACGCTGAACCTCTCGGTGCTGGACGGCTGGTGGCCGGAAGGCTGCGAGCACGGCGTCACCGGCTGGGCGATCGGCGACGAGTCGACCCCGCCCGACCCGGACGCGCGCGACCTGCGCGCGCTCTACGAGACGCTCGAGGGAGAGGTCCTGCCCGCGTTCGCGGATCCCGCGCGCTGGACCACGATGATGCGCGCCTCGATCCGGATGGCGACCGAGCGCTTCAGCTCGGACCGCATGGTGCAGGAGTACTTCGCCCGCCTCTACGCGCCCGCGCGCTAGCCCTCAGGCCTCGATCCGCAGCGTGACGGAGCGCGTGGCTCCGAAGGTGGGGATCAGCACGGAGTGCTTCCCGGCCCCGCCCGCCACCACGATCATGAGGTCGGTCCACGCCCGCGCGAGCGGGGCCAGCGTCTCCGGCGGTTGGTCCTTGAACCCGGCCGGGTGGATCACCTCGAAGCGGGCCAGGTTGGCCGGATCGAAGCGCGAGAGCGGGACCTGCGCCCGCTCCCAGAGCGCGCGCTTGAAGTCCGCCTTGCTCCAGCCTCCGCCCGCCACGGTGGCCGCGTGCTCCGGCCCCAGGATCACCAGCGGCTCGCCGCCCAGGTAGATATTGTTGGAGCCCACCGTCGCGGCGGTGCCCGCCACCGTGGTGAGAATGCCCTCCGGGGTGGACGAGCCGTGGTCGTTGATGTTGTGCGGGCTCTCGGAGGCGCACACCGTCACCGTGCTCACCGTCGCGGGAAATCCGCGCTCGACCGAGAGCGGCTCCCACGGCGAGGCGGCCTCGTTCTCGGCGACGCAGTAGCTGTACTTGCCGGGATGGCCCTGGGTGGCCCGGTCCTCGCTCCCCGGCCGCGCCCCGCCCGTGTTCTGCAGCACGAGCCGCAGCGCCCGCCCGATCACCGCGTTGGCGCGATGGCCCTGCCCGAGCGCGTTGCCCGCGCCGTTGATGCCGAGCCGGGCCGCGATCGGCCCGTTGACGATGATCAGCGGCGAGCAGGGATGGGTGGTGGTCTGGATCGCCTGGAGGTTGAACGCGGGCTGCGCCACCGCCTCGACCGCGGCGAGGATGACCGGGAAATGCTCGGGCAGCGCGCCGGCCAGCACCGCGTTGACCGCGACGCGCTCCACCGTCGCCCGGCCGAGCCGCGGCGGCAGGATCGCCACCAGATCGCCCGCGGGCCGGCCGGTGCCCGCGAGCATGGCCGCGACGCGCTCGGGCGTGGCCGGGATCATGGGCAGGCCGTCCCCCCAGCCCCGCTCCATCATGAAGCCCTGGAACTCGAGCAGGTCGTCGGGGATCCGGTGCCGCGCGACCGTGCCCTCGACCGCGCCCGCGCCGACCCCGCCCGCGGGGCCGCGCGTGAGCGCGGCCAGCACCGCGTCCACCGCGTTCAGGGCCTTGCCGGTGACGAGCTTCTCGGCGATGCCGCCGATGGGATGCGGCACCGTGACGATTCCCAGGTCGGGGAGCCCCTTGGCCTTCGCCTCGGCGAGCGCGAGGGGGCGGAACTCATGCGTGCCCAGGACGACGGTGGCGATCCCCCGCCCTTCGAGCTGCGTGGCGTCGTGGATACTCCACGACGTGCACGACCCTCAGTCGGCGGAGGCGGTGAGGACGGCGCCGCACTGCGCGGCGATCTCGTCCAGGACGGCGGGCGTGGCGCCGATGGAGGCGCCGGGCTTGCCCCAGATCCGCACATCACGGGCCCCGACCTGCTGCGCGAGCGCGCGGGCCACGCCTTCCAGCAGGACGCGGGCATTGGGCTTCGAGTTGTCGAGCACGCCGATGACCGCGCCCGCCAGCGTCGCGGGCCGTGGAGCCAGCGTCCGGGATGCCGCGGACGTCGAGCCGACCGGGTCGAGGATCTCCATGGCCGCCATCATACCGCGGCCCGGCGTCCGGTTTCCCGCGCAAACACCGCGATGCCGAGGGCGACCAGCTCGAAGACCGCGCAGGCCGTGAAGGCGGCGGGAAAGCTCCCGGTCACGTCGAGGGCGTAGCCGAGCGCCACCGGCACCAGCAACCCGCCCACGAAGCAGAACGCGTTGACCACGCCGGACGCGGTCCCCATCAGCCGCGGGGGCACCAGCTCGGTCACCATCACGAACGGAGTGATCAACCCTCCGAGCAGGAGCCCGGTGAGCGCGGCGACCGCCGCGGTGCCCGCGAGCCCGGCGCCCGGCACCAGATAGGCGAAGGCCAGGCACACCAGCACGCTCGTGGCCTGGCTCACCAGGAAGATCGGCTTGCGGCGCCCGAAGCGATCCGAGAGGTACCCGGCCAGCGGCCACGACACGATGGTGCCGCCGGTGATGAGCGCGGTCACGAAGCCCGCGCCCGCCTGCGTCAGCCCTTCCGACTTCACGAGGAAGGTGGGCAGCCAGGTGAGGAGCGCGAAGTAACCGCCGTAGGAGAAGAGCACATAGAGGTTGAAGGGCCAGAGCGCGGGCGTCGCGAGCACCTCCCGCATGCCGGCGAGGAACTGGGTGGGCAGGCCCGCCACCGCCCCCCGTCGCGCGCGCGAGGCTCGGCCCGCACCAGGAGCCAGACCGCGACCATCGTGGCCAGCACCGGCACCGCGAGCAGCGCGTAGCCCACCCGCCAGCCGAGATGCTCCGCCATGACCGGCAGGAGCAGCAGCGCGGCGGTGCCGCCCACGCCGCCGCCCGCCGAGAAGAGCCCGGTGGCGAGCCCGCGCTCGCGCGGCGCGAACCACTCCTGGATCAGCCGCAGACCCGGCAGCCACGTGGCCGCCGCGCCCGTGCCGAGCAGGCAGCGCGCAATGAGGCTCTGCGCGTAGGTCTGGCTCAGCGAGAAGGCCACCGCGCCCACCGCCAGCACCCCCATGCAGCCGAGCATCACCCGGCGCGCTCCGAGCCGATCGGTGAGCACGCCCACCGGGATCTGCATCACCGCGTAGCTCCAGAAGTACGCGGCCATGATCGTCCCGGCCGCCGCGTAGGTGAGGCCCATGTCCGCGATGAAGGTCGGGATGAGCGGAGCGAAGCCCACGCGGTGCACGTGGGTCTGCATGAAACCCGCGACGCAGACCGCGAGGATCGCCCAGCGGTACGGCGAGCCGGGCTCGCTCACCGGCCGCCGCGGGGGGCGGACGACCGCGTCGGGAGCAGCGCCAGAGCCGCCGCGAGCAGGCAGACGAGACCGGCGGCCACGAAGGCGGCGTGGAAGGCGGCGAGGAAGCCGTCGCGCGGCAGTCGCGCGTCGAAGAGCAGCGCGGTCATCTGCACGCCCACCGCGCTGCCCAGCGTGCGCCCGAGGAATGCGAGCCCGCCCGCTGCGCCCTGCTGCGCGGGCGGGAACGCCGCCATCATGAGGGCCAGGTTGGGCACCTGGAAGAGGCCGGCCCCGAGGCCCACCATGGCCATCGCGGCGCCCACGAGCGCGATCGGCGTCGCCTCACCGACCGTGCCGATCGCGAGCAGCCCCGCCGCCTCGACCGCCAGCCCGATGCGCAGCGGCCACCGCGGACCGATGCGATCGGTGAGCGCCCCGCCGAGCGGCGCCGCGAGCGCGGTGGCGAGCGGCGTGAGCACGAAGACGACCCCGCCCACGCTGGGCGAGAGGCCGCGCGCGGTCACCAGGAAGAAGGGCATGAGCAGCCAGACCGCGAACTGCGCGTACTGCGAGAGGAACGCGAGCGTGCCGGCGCGGAGCACGGGCAGGCGCAGCAGATCGGCCATCGCGAGCCGGCGCGGCGTGGGCGCGGTGCCGGCGACCCGGCCGAAGGAGGTGAGGGCGAGCACCGCCAGGAGCAGGAACAGCGGCGCGCGGAACACGAAGGATGCGGGCCAGCCGAAGGCGTCCACGAGCAAACCGCCGACCACCGGGCCCACACCGAGGCCGACCCCGATGCCCAGGCTCATCGTGCCGAGCCCGCGGCCGTGCCGCGCGGGCGGGAGCGACAGCGTCACCAGCGCGGGCGCGGTCCCGTAGACCATCCCGCTGCCCACACCCTGCGCCACGCGCAGGAGCAGCGTCACGCCGTAGGAGGAGGAGAATCCGTAGCCGATGAAGGTGGCCGCGCAGAGCCAGAGCCCGGCCGTGAAGACCGGCCCGGGGCCGAGACGATCCGCGAGGAGGCCCGCCGCGAACGCGGTGAAGGCGTAGGTGAGGACGTAGCAGATGATGACCCAGCGGATCTCCGCCGGGCCGACCCCGAAGGCGGTGGCCATCGCGGGAAGCGCGATGTTGATCGCGGAGTCGAGCGAGACGAGCAGCGCGCCGAGGGCGGCCAGGAGGACGGGCACCGGGCAAGTATACGTGCCCCGGCCCGTTGACCTGGCGCGGCAATCGGGGTAGAAGAACACCCATGCCGCTCGAGCCCGGGCAGGCCGCCACCGTCGAGCGCGTCGTCACGCGCCAGCTCACCGCCGACGCCCTCGGGAATCCCGGCGTCACCGTCTTCGCCACCCCGTTCGTGATCAACCTGCTCGAGCACGCGGCTCACGCGGTGATGGTCCCGCACCTGGCGCCCGGCGCGGCCACCGTGGGCACCGGGGTGGACGTGCGTCACCTGGCCGCCACGCCGCCGGGCATGCGCGTGCGCGCCAAGGCGGTGCTGCGGGAGACCGACGGCCGGCGCTTCCTCTTCGAGGTCGAGGCGTGGGACGAGGTGGAGAAGATCGCGGAGGGACGGCACGAGCGGTTCATGGTGGCCGACCTCGCCCGCTTCCTCGAGCGCGCCGCCGCCAAGGGCAGGGCGAGCTGAGCCGCGTCGAGCGGCGAGGCGAGCGCAATCCAATGGCGCTACGCGTGAGACCCGAGAATCAGCCCGAGAATCAGAAGGGCGAGCTGGCGGTCCGCGGACGAGCGACCGTGACACCGAGGTCACGTGGGTAGCGCGTTGTCTTGAGCCGGATCCGGTCAGCCGCGGGCGGTCCGGCGCGCCAGGAAGTCCCGCACCGCCGCCACCGTGGACGGGAAGGCCAGCTCGTCCCACGGCACCTCCGCGGGTGTCACCCACTCGAGGCGATCGTTCTCGTGGCAGAGCGTCAGGGTGCCCCCGGTCACGACCGCCTCGTACACCACGATCACCACCGGGGCTCCCGCGTAGGAATACACCCCGACCAGCTCGCCCAGCTCGACGGTGAGCCCGGTCTCCTCCCACGTCTCGCGGAGCGCGCCCGCGTCCACCGTCTCGCCCCAGTCCACGTAGCCGCCCGGGAACGTCCACTTGCCGAGGGCGGGCGTGATCGCCCGGCGGGTGAGCAGGAGGCGGCCGTCCTGCCAGGGAATGGTGCCCGCGACGACCTTCTGGTTCACGTAGTAGATGAAGTTGCAGCCGGGGCAGACCATCTCGGGCCGCTTGTCGGGCCCGACCGGCTGGCGAACGAGGCCCGCGCCGCAGAGCGGGCAGAAGCGGATCGTCTCCGGCGTGAGGTGGGTGTGCGGCGGATGGGCCGCGTCGGCCGACATGACGGCGGCCAGTCTACCACGCGGGCCCGCGCCGCCTTGACACCCGGCCGGCGCGCGGGAGAGGCTCTGGGCTCAGAGGAGGCGACGCGTCCATGAAGTGGGTCGCGCCCCGGAGCGGCTTCGACGAGGTCTTCGATCACCACGGCCAGCCCCGCGCCCACTACGAGGCCCTGATCTCCATCCTCGAGACCTTCACCAAGGAGGACGTGGAGCGCCGCGAGCGGCTGCAGCAGCTCACCCTGCGAAGCCAGGGCATCACCTTCACGGTCTACGGGGAGAAGGAGGGGCTCGAGCGCATCTTCCCCTTCGACTTCGTCCCCCGCATCATCCCCGCCGCCGAGTGGAAGAGCATCCAGGACGGCCTCGTCCAGCGCATCACCACGCTCAACCTCTTTCTCGCCGACATCTACCAGGACCAGAAGTGCATCAAGGACGGCATCGTGCCCGCGGAGCTCATCCTGTCGCGCAAGGAGTACAAGCGGCAGCTTTTGGGCGTGGTCCCGGCCCGGAAGATCTTCACCCACGTGGTCGGGACCGACATCATCCGCGACGACAAGGGGGAGTACCTCGTCCTGGAGGACAACTGCCGCGTGCCGAGCGGCGTCTCCTACGTGCTGGAGAACCGCAACCTCCTGAGCCGCGTCTTCCCCGAGTTCCTCGGCTCCTACCCGGTGCGCCCGATCAAGGACTACCCGACCCTGCTGCTCGAGACGCTGCGGTTCGTGGCCCCGCGGCGCGGCCAGAACCCGGTGGTGGTGGTCCTGAGCCCGGGCATCCACAACTCGGCCTACTTCGAGCACTCGTTCCTCGCGCGCGAGATGGGGGTGCCGCTGGTGGAGGGGCGCGACCTGCTGGTGGAGGGCAACCACCTCTTCATGCGGCGCACGCACGGCAAGCGCCAGGTGGACGTGATCTACCGGAGGATCGACGACGATTTCCTCGATCCCCTCGCCTTCCGGCGCGACAGCATGCTGGGCGTGCCCGGGCTGCTCAACGTCTACCGCGAGGGCAACGTGGCGCTCGCCAACGCGCCCGGCGCGGGGGTCGCCGACGACAAGTCGGTCTACGCGTTCATGCCGCACCTCATCAAGTACTACCTGGGCGAGGACGCGCTCCTGCCCCAGGTGCCGACCTACCTCGGGTTCCGCAAGGACGACTTCAAGTACATCGGCGAGCACCTCGACGAGCTGGTGGTGAAGACCACCGGGGACGCGGGCGGCTACGGCATGCTCATGGGCCCGTTCGCGGCCGCCAGGGAGCGCGAGACCTACCTGGCCGCGATGAAGAAGAACCCGGGCAACTACATCGCCCAGCCGCTCGTCCAGCTCTCCACGCATCCCACCCACATCGAGGGCAAGTTCGCGCCGCGCCGGGTGGACCTGCGGCCGTTCATCCTCTACGGCGATCGCATCCGGGTCCTGCCCGGCGGCCTCACCCGGGTCGCCCTGCGCGAGGGCTCCTACGTGGTGAACTCCTCCCAGGGCGGGGGCAGCAAGGACACCTGGGTCCTCGCGCCGCGCGAGCCATGATCCTCTCCCGCGTCGCGGACGGCCTCTACTGGATGGGGCGCTATCTGGAGCGCGCCGAGAACACCACGCGGCTGCTCCTGGTGACCGAGGAGCTCTCCACCGAGGTGCTCGGCCTCGACGAGCAGCTGGCCCGCTGCGAGTGGGACGACCTCCGCACGATCTTCCCGGGCTTCTCGGAGAACGAGCCGCCCGCCCGCCACCTGGCCGGCCTCGCCGCCACCACCCTGCTGGGGCTCTCGATCGATCCCGACAACCGCTACTCGGTGTTCCACTCGCTCAAGAAGGCGCGCGACAACGCCCGCTCGGTGCGCGAGGCCCTGACGCTGGAGTGCTTCATCAATCTCAACGAGACCTACCGGGAGCTCGAAGCCTACAATCGCCGCCGCCTCTCGGATCCCGCGACCTTCCGGACCGCGATGCAGTCGACCCATCGCGGGATCCTGAGCACGGTCGGCGCGATCGAGCACACCCTCACGCGCGACGCGGGCTGGCTCTTCCTCAAGCTCGGCGAGTCCTTCGAGCGGGTGTTCCGCACCACCGTGATCCTCCGCACCAAGCTGCCCGCTCTGGTGACCGCCGAGCCCAAGATCGACCTGCCGCTCTTCTACAGCCAGTGGCGCAGCCTCCTGCGCGGGCTCTCCTCGCTCGAGAACTACCGCAAGGTCTTCGGCGCGCGCCTCGAGCCGATCGATGTGCTCCAGTTCCTCCTCTTCGATCCGCAGACCCCGCGCTCGGTGCGCTACGGGGTGGCCACCGTCAAGGAGCACCTCGACCGCATCTCGAGCGCGAGCGATCTCAGCCAGCCGGTCCGGATCGTGGGCAAGCTCGCCGCCGAGCTCTCCTACCAGGGGCACGACCTCATCCGCGAGGGCCAGAGCCTGTCCTTCCTCGATCACGTCCTCGCCGAGCTGGGCCGCGCCCACGACGCGCTGTCCGCGGTGTACTTCGGCTCCTGAGCGCCATGTTCGTCGAGATCGAGCACACCCTGTCGCTGGCCTACGACGCCTACATCCGGGAGTCATTCCTCGAGCTGCGCATGCAGCCCAAGACCACCGGGGACCAGACGCTCCAGTCCTTCGTGCTCGCGGTGGGCCCGCCGACCAAGACCTCGCGCTACCGGGACTGGAACCACAACGTGGTGCACCACTTCACGATCGTCCACTTCCACGACCGCATCGAGGTGGTGGCTCGCTCCGCGGTGAGCACCCATCCGGCCGCGCCCGCGCTGGCCAGCGTCACCGACCCGCGTCCGTATCCGGAGCCGCCCTACCCTCTGCTCGACTTCCTGGCCTTCGACGGGCCGGTGCGGGCGAGCGCGGCGCTGCGCAAGTTCGCGCAGGGGGTGCCCGTCCCGGCGACCGCGCCGCTCGGCGAGCTGGTGCGCGCGTGCGGACGGCACATCGGCGAGCACTTCACTTACCGGAAGAACGTGACCAGCTACGAATCCACCAGCGACGACTTCCTCGCCGCGGGGGCGGGCGTCTGCCAGGACTTCACCCACCTCATGCTCGGCCTCCTGCGGCTGCGCCAGATCCCGTGCCGCTACGTGAGCGGCTACCTGCACATGCCGGCGCGCGACGGGGAGACGGCCCAGAGCCACGCGTGGGTGGAGTTCTACTCTCCCACCGCGGGCTGGGTGCCGTTCGATCCGACCCACAACCGCGAGATCGACGGCCACTACGTGGTGGTGGGCCACGGCCGGCACTACGACGACGTGCCGCCCAACAAGGGCATCTTCCGCGGCAACGCGGACGAGACCCTGCGCACCGAGGTGCGCACCCAGGAATCCACCCCCAAGGACATCTCGGCGCTGCACGAGGAGATGGAGCAGATCGACGTCCCGGTCTACCAGGAGATCCCGGAGCGCCGGAGGGACCGGCTCAAGCTGGCCGCCGAGGAGATCGCGGCCCAGCAGCAGCAGGAGCAGGAGCAGTAGGGCGGCCACCTGCGGTACACTGGCCGCCCGGTGCGTCGGGTTGTCGCTGCCGCCGCCCGTCCCAATCGCAGTGCCCCGGACCAACGAGAGGAGAGCAGGCATGAGGCGAATGAAGTGGACGGTGGTGGTGGGTCTCGTCGCGCTGGCCGTCGGTGCCGTCGGCGCCCTCCAGGCGCAGCAGCCGCTGAGTGGCGAGTACAAGATCGGGGTGCTGGAGCCGCTGACCGGCAACCTCGCGGCCGAGGGCAAGCGGCACCTCGAGGGCTACGAGATCGTCCGCGACCTCATCAACGAGCGCGGCGGCGTGATGGGCAAGAAGCTGGTCTTCGTGGTCGGGGACGCGGTCGATCCGACCGTGGCCGCCTCCGAGGCCACCCGGCTGGCCACCCGGGAAGGGGTCAAGATCATCACCGGCACCTTCTCCTCCACCCTGTGCGGCGCGGCCAGCGAGGCGGCCGCGCGGCAGAACGTCATCTACTGGGAGACGTCCTGCGTCGATCCGCGGCTCACCAAGCGCGGGCTCAAGAACGTGTACCGGACCGAGATCGACGGTACCGGGTTCGGCTGGTACAACGTCGAGTTCATCGCGAAGCATCTCGCGCACCGTCTCGGCAAGAAGACGAGCGAGCTGCGCGTCGCGTATCTGTCGGAGGATTCCTCGTACGGCCAGAGCGTGACCGAGTCCGCGCGGCAGCGGGCCAAGGCCGAGTTCGGAATGCAGGAGGTGGCGCTGGAGTACTACACCTTCACCACCAACGACCTCACCCCGGTGATCCTCAAGCTCAAGAACGCCAACCCCGACGTCCTGCACCACATCGCCCGCAACCAGGACGCCATCCTTTTCTGGCGGCAGGCGCGGGAGCAGAACTTCGAGGTCAAGGCGGTCGTCCACGCGGGGGCCACCGGCTACGGCTCGCCCGACTTCGGCAAGGCCTTCGGCAATGACGGCAACGGTCCCTTCGCGCTCCTCGAGCCCGGCCCCGGCCTGATCATCGAGAAGATGCGGCCCGAGGGCCAGCAGATCGAGCGCGCGTTCCGGAACGCGGTGAAGACCAAGACCGGCTCGGACATCCCCACCGGCGGGCACCAGCTCGCGGGAGGCGGCCTGTGGGTCCTCAAGCTCGTGCTCGACGCGGCCAAGAGCGACGACCCCGACAAGTTCCGCGCCGCGGTCATGGCGATGGACGTGCCGGTCGGCTCGGCGATCAACGGCTGGGGCTTGAAGTTCGACGAGAACGGGCAGAACACCAACGCCCGCGTGCAGCACTACATGCTCCAGTGGCAGGGCGGGCAGCTCGTCACGGTGTGGCCGGAGGAGTTCACCACCAACCGCGCCAAGTGGATCCCGCTCGGCGCGTGGGACCAGCGCAAGTAGCGCGCCCCGCCGATCCGCCGATCTCAGCTCGTACGCCCCGGGGCGCCACCCCGGGGCGTCGCGCTGTCGGCTGATCAACCGACCATGCACGTCATTCCCCAGCTTCTCGCCTCCACCATCCTGCTGGGCGGCATCTACGCGCTCATCGCGGTGGGCCTCACCCTCATCTTCGGGGTGATGCGGGTGGTCAACTTCGCGCACGGCGAGTTCCTCATGCTGGGCATGTATCTCGCCTTCTGGTCATTCACCCTCCTCGGGCTCGATCCCTACGTGACGCTCGTGCTGGGGCTGCCCGTCATCTTCGGGGGCGGATGGCTCAGCTACCGCCTGGTCATGCAGCCGGTGATCCACGCCTCGCACAGCGTGCAGATCTTCACGACCGTCGGGCTGTCGATCGCGCTCCAGGCGCTCGCCCTCGTGCTCTGGAGCGCGGACGCCCAGTTCGTCCGGACCAGCTACTACGCGGTCGTCGTCCGTTTCGGCGGCGTGGCGATCAACCTCGCCCAGATCGCCGCGTTCGTGGTCGCGGTCCTCTTCACCGCCGGGCTCTTCGCCTTCATGCGGTGGTCCTACGCCGGGAAGATCATGCGGGCGACCGCGCAGGACCGGCACGCGGCGTCGCTCATGGGGATCGACACCGGCCGGGTCTTCGCCATGACGTGGGCGGTCGGCATCACCTGCGTCGGGGTGGCCGGGGTGGTGCTCGCGCCGATCTATCCCGTCTACCCGTCGATCGGGCTCCAGTTCGTGCTGATCGCCTACGTGGCGGTGGTGCTGGGCGGACTCGGGGACATGGTCGGCGCGCTGATCGCCAGCCTCGTCGTGGCCTTCGTCGAGGTCGTGGGGTCCTACGTCATCGGGACCGCGTGGAAGGAAGTGCTCTACCTGCTCCTGTTCATCGCGATCCTCGTGATCCGTCCCGCCGGCCTGTTCGGCCAGCGCGGGGCCGAGGTGATCGGCACGTGAGAGGCCCGTGGCCCGCCCTCGCGTTCTTCGCCGCGGCCGCCCTCGGGCCGCTCGTGGTCCGCGACGCCTTCCTCCTCGACGGCCTGGTCCTGATCCTGCTGTGGGGCACGACCGGGGCGGCCTGGAACGTGGCCGGCGGCTACGCCGGCCAGGTCTCGCTCGGCCACGCCGCCTTCTTCGGGCTCGGCGCCTACGCGGCGGCGATCCTCGGCACGCGCTGGGGGGTCTCGCCCTGGATCGGCCTGCTGGTCGGCGCCGCGCTCGCCACCGCGTTCGGCGTCATCCTCGGCTTTCTCAGCAACCGTCTCCGCGGCCCCTACTTCGGGCTCGCGACGATCGCCCTCTCCCAGGTGCTGCTCATCGTGGCGAGCCGCTGGCGCGCCTTCACCTCCGGATCGGAGGGGATCCCGGTTCCCTTCCGCCCAGGCCTCTGGACGCTGGGGATCGTGGACAAGCGGGTGTGGGTGTACCTCATCCTCGTCCTCGCCGCCGTGCTCTACCTGGTCCAGCTGTACCTCGAGCGCTCGCGTCGCGGCTATCAGCTCGCCGCGGTGCGCGAAGACGAGGACGCCGCCCTCTCGCTCGGCGTGCCGGCCCGCCGCCTCAAGGTCGCCGCCATCGCGGTCAGCGCCGCGCTCACCGCGGTGTGCGGCACGCTCTGGACCCAGTACGTCGGCTTCGTGGACCCCCTGTACGTCTTCTCGGTGGACCTGTCGGTCCGCTTCTGCCTGTTCGCGATCCTCGGGGGCATCGGGACCCCGCTCGGGCCGTTCCTCGGCGCCGCCCTCATCACGCTCCTGGAGACATCGCTCCGCGCTCGCTTCGGCGGGATCGGGGCCGGGCTCGTGGGGATCTACCTGATCATCTACGGGACCGCGCTCATCGTGACCATGCGCGTCGCGCCGCAAGGCCTGCTCCCCTGGGTCGGCGCGCTCCTGCGCCGGCGCCCCGCCCCGAGGCCGGCCGCGTGAGCCTGCTCTCCGTCGCGGGGATCACCAAGAGCTTCGGCGGGGTCACCGCGAATCGCGACGTCTCCTTCGACGTGGCGCCCGGGGAGCTGGTCGGCATCATCGGGCCGAACGGGTCCGGCAAGTCGACCCTGTTCGAGATCATCAGCGGATTCTATCGCCCCGACGCGGGCCTGGTGCGGCTCGACGGCAGCCCGCTCACCGGCCTCTCGCCGGACCGGGTATGCCGCCTCGGCGTGGCGCGGACGTTCCAGAAGCTGCGGCCGTTCGCGGGGCTCACCGTGGTGGACAACGTGATGGTCGGCGCGCTCACCCGCACCCACGACGTGCGCCACGCGCGCGCCCGCGCCCGCGAGCTGCTCGACCGCGTGGGGCTCGGCGAGAAGGCGGACGCCTACGCGCGCACCCTGTCCACCGGCCAGCGCAAGCGCCTCGAGCTGGCCCGCGCGCTGGCCACCGAGCCGCGGGTCCTCCTGCTCGACGAGGTGACCGGCGGCGTGGACCAGCGCAGCATTCCCGGCCTGGTGCAGCTCGTCCGCGACCTGCACCGCGGCGGCCTCACCCTCCTGGTCATCGAGCACAACATGCGGGTCATCACCGCGGTGGCCCAGCGCATCGTCGCCCTCTACCTCGGCGAGAAGATCGCCGACGGCACGCCCGACGTGGTGACGCGCGACCCCCGGGTCGTCGACGCCTACCTCGGCAAGGCGTACACCCAGTGAGCGCCGCGACGCCCATGCTATCGGTCGACGGCCTCGACGTCGCCTACGGCGACTTCCAGGTGCTGTGGCAGGCCGCGATGCACGTGGGCGAGGGCGAGATCGTCGCGGTCCTGGGACCGAACGGGGCGGGCAAGTCGACCCTGATGAACTCGATCTCGGGGCTGATCGCGCCCCGCGCGGGCCACATCACCCTCCTCGGCAAGCGCATCGACGGACTGCCCGCCCACCGCACCGCGGGGGAAGGCCTCGCGCACGTGCTGGAGCGCCGGCGCCTGTTCCCGTTCCTCACCGTGCTCGACAACGTGCTGCTGGGCGCCCACAATCCGGTCGCGCGCCCCCACCGGGCGGAGTCCCTGGCGCAGGTCGAGCGCCTGTTCCCGATCATCGCGTCCCGCCGGACCCAGCTCGCGCACACCCTGTCGGGCGGCGAGCAGCAGATGGTGGCAATCGCGCGCGGGCTCATGGCGCGCCCGCGCCTGCTGATGATCGACGAGCCGTTCCTCGGGCTGTCTCCCCTCGTCGTGCAGCAGCTCGGCGGCCTGATGCGGCGCATCCGCGACGAGCAGGGCATCAGCATCGTGTTCATCGAGCAGAACGTGGAGCTCGCGCTCCGGCTCGCGGATCGCGGCTACATCCTCGAATCGGGCCGGACCATCCTGACCGGATCGTCGGCGGAGCTGCTCCAGTCCGCCGAGGTCAAGCGCATCTTCCTCGGCGACGTCGCGCTCTGATCGATCCGGCAGCTCGTGGGGGATGTTATCCACATTCATCCACAGAGCTATACATGAACAGAGTCACATACTTACGCCGACTTTCCCGAAAACATCGCTTGACAAGCCGCCCCCGGGTGGATACGTTTACCCGGCCCGAGCAGCAGCGAGTCAGACCTGCCCGGCAGGCAAGGGGTGGTCAGCCGTGGAACGTGAAGCGATCGCGAGTACCGCGGGTCCCGTTGAGCCCACCGAGCTTGGGGAGTGGCTCGCACCGGAACGGGATCTCCTCGACGATGTCCGCCTCTCGCTCGAAGCCCGATATCCCCTCGGGAGTGACGACGAGAAGGAAGAAGAAGAAGGGGAAGAAGGGGAAGAGGTCCCGGAGTCCGGCACGCCTGTGCTGCGTGGGATCCAGACCGCCCTCGCGGCATTCGTTCCCACGTTCGTGATCGTCTTCCTCGGATTACCCTATCTCCTCCCGCAGGCTCCGGCTCCGCTTTCCCGCGACGAGCCCTGGGCCGTGGCGTCGCCGGAGCTCCGCGAGACGTGGCTGAACGACGCCCTCGCGCTCGCCCCCCGGCGCGAAGACCTCGAGCCGAAGCCGGTCCGGTCCGTCGCCGGCGACACCGCGCCCTGGGTGCGTGCGGCCGCCTTCGCGGACGATGGCGCGGCCGACCGCCTCGCCGCCAGCATGCGCAGCCAGGGGTATCGCGTGGACGTGCGCCGGGAGGACTCGGCGACGCTGCCGTGGGTGGTGTGGGTCACCAAGTCGTCGTCGCCCCGCTCCTCCAACTAGCTTCGGCGACGTCGCGCTTCGGGCTGGTGTCGAGCGGCACCCGGTGTCATCATTCGTTCCGCGATGACCGAGCAGGCGCTGCGGTCGGCGGCCTACGACGTGGCCGACCCTCACGAGGCGAACGAGCTGTTCCAGCGCAATGGCTGGACGGACGGGTTGCCGATCGTCCCGCCCACCGAGGAGCTGGTCCGGCGGTTCCTCGACGCGGCCACCGTCGGCGCGGGGGACGTCGTCGGGGTCGAGCCGGTGCGGCGGCGGCGCATCACCGCAGAGAAGACGGCCATCGCCGCGGTCATGGCCGGGTGCCGCCCCGAGTACATGCCGGTCGTGATGGCGCTCGTGCGGGCGGTGTGCGAGCCGGCGTACGGGCTACACGGGTGCACCGCGAGTACCGGCGGGAGTGCCCCGTTCGTCGTGGTCAACGGCCCGGTCCGCACCGCGATCGGGATGAACGCGACCCACAACGTGCTCGCCAATGGCAGCCGGGCGAACGCCACGATCGGGCGGGCGCTCCGGCTGCTCATCATCAACGTGCTCGGCGGCGTTCCCGGCCGGCTCGATCGGTCGACCCTCGGGCATCCCGGCAAGTTCACCTTCTGCGTGGCCGAGGACGAGGAGGACAGTCCCTGGCCGTCGCTCGCGGCCGAGCGGGGCGTGCCGGCGGGCGCCTCGGCGGTGACGGTGCTCGCGGCGGAGTCGCCGCACCAGATCATGAACGAGTGGACACACGATCCCCGGGAGATCCTCGATACCTACGTGGCCGCCATCCGCGCCAACATGCTCACGTACTCCATCTGGGCCGGCAACTACGCCCTCGTGATCGCCAAGCAGCAGCGCGACACGATCGGCGCCGCGGGGTGGAGCAAGGCGGACATCCGTGCCTACGTCTTCGAGGCCGCCCGCGTGCGCCGGGGCGAGTGGCGCACGGCCGGCAAGAGCGCGGTGGCCGCGCGGAAGGACGAGGAGACGGTGTACCCCGCGCTTCGGTCGCCCGACGACCTGCTGATCGTGGCCGCGGGAGGCCCGGCCGGGGGGTTCGGAGTCGTGGTGCCGCCGTGGTACGGGGCCAAGTCGCTCGCCGTCACCAAGACGATCTGATAAGGGGAAGCCATGGGCCTGAGAGTGCTGGATCCGCGACTCGACGCCGAGGGCGACGCCATGACCCTGGCCGCGCCGCTCCGAGGGCTGGAGGGCACCGTCGTCGGCCTCCTCGACAACGCCAAGATCGGGACGGCCGGCTTCTACAACCACGTCGAGCGGATCCTCGCGTCGCGGTACGGCGTCCGGGAGTTCATTCGCCGGCGCAAGCCCGACTCGAGCCGCCCCGCGCCCGCGGAGATGCTCGGCGAGATGAGCGGCGCCGACGCGATCATCTCCGCGATCGGAGACTGAGGGAGCTGCTCGTCGTGCAGTCTGCACGACGCCATGTCCGCCGAAAGGCTCGGCATCCCCGCCGTCGCGGTCATCACCGACCGGTTCGAGGCGAGTGCCCGGGCGATGGCCGAGGCGAACGGCCGGGCCGACTACCCCTTCGCGGTGATCGCGCACCCGGTCGCGGGCAACCGGGACGAGGAGCTCCGGCTGAAGGCGGAGCTGGCGGTGAGCCTCCTGGTGCCGCTCCTCACGGAGCGCCCGCGCGGGGAGCGCGGCTAGGGCTGCCCGCGCTCCTTGAGACGACGCACCAGGTCCTCGTAGGAGGAGGTGCGGATCACGCGGTCGAACTGCGAGCGGTAGCTCGCCACCAGGCTCACGTTCTCGATCAGCACGTCGTACATGAGCCAGCGCTCGCCCTTTCGCACCACGCGGGCCTCGATCGGGATCTGGGTCCCCTTGGCGGTGACGATCTGGGCCCGCACGACGGCGAACTCGCCGTCCACCCGCTCGGCCACGTACTGCACGCGCTCGCCGCCGTACTCACCGATGCGCGAGAGATAGCCGCGCTCGAGCAGCCCCTGGAACAGCCCGGCGAACTCCTCGCGCTCCGCGGGGGTGCGCTTGGACCAGTGCGTCCCGAGGGCGCGGCGCGCCGCCTCGCCCACGTCGAAGGCCTCCAGCGCCACCGCGCGGATCTCGGTCTTGCGCTGCGCCTGGTCGAGCGCGGGGTCTTCCAGGATCTTGACGACCCGGTCGGTGTAGGCGCGGAGCTGCTCGGTGGGGGCACCAGCCCAGACGGGGCCGGCGAGGGCCGACAGCAGGAGAAGGGCCGCGACGAGCGGCCGGGCTAGGCGATGACCTTGATCAGGGCGTGCCGGAGGGCCCGGCCGGTGAAGGGCTTCTCGAGCACGTGGGCGCGGATCTTGGCCAGGAAGCGCCAGGGCTCCGGGTCGTCCACGTTCCCGGTGATGAAGAGGAAGCGGTTGGTCAGATCGGGTCGCCGCGTCGTCGCCGCATAGTAGACGGCCGGCCCACCGCCATCCGGCATGCAGACGTCGCAGACCACCAGGTCGTAGGGCACGCCACGCACGTGCTCGAGGGCCGCGTCCACGCTGGTCGCCACATCCACCGTCCAGCCCGTACGGCGCAGCAGCGTGGTCACCACCTCCGCGACCACCAGCGAATCGTCCACCACCAGGGCCCGCGAAGGCAGGCGCGTGGGCCCCGGTTCCGTCCCCGGTGATTGCCAGGTGGCGGGCGATGCCCCGATCAGCGCGACGTGCTCCCCTCTCGCGTGCTCTTCCATGACAGGCCTGTAGGAGAGCAAGGCGCTTGCCACCGGCCAGCACTCGATAAGTCATTGATCTCCTTGTCCTATTCTTCGACCGCGCAAGATTACGCCGATCCGCTCGCATACAAAGCGCGGCACTTCAGGCAACAATCCGTCGTTACCTCTTGGCCGTCGTTACCCCTTGGCCGTCGTTATCCCCTGGCCGTCGCTATGCCGGGCGGGCGTGCGCGACGATGAGCCGCAGGCGCGCGACCACCGGCAGGTGATCCGACGCCACGCGAGCCAGGCGGCTGCGGTGCACGTGAAAGCCGTCGGCGCCCAGACCGCGGTCCCAGTAGATACGGTCGAGCGGGAAGATCGGCAGCGGCGCCGGATGCGTGCGCCGGATGCGCGGCCCGCTGAGCTCGCGGCGCAGGGTGCGCCCGACCGCGCCCGGAAACCACTCGTTCAGATCGCCTACGACGATCCGCGGACCGGTCAGCTCGTCGTGCAGGATGTGCTCCCGGACGAGCATGCGGACCTGCTCGGCCCGCTCGCGGATCTTGAGGCCGAAGTGGACGTTGAAGACGTGCAGGAGTCCCTCGCCCCGCTCGGAGCCGGGCATCTCGAGATCCAGACGGATGCCGCCCCGTGGCTCGCGGGAGGGGCGCGAGAGGTCGAAGGTGCGGCTGCCGCGGATGGCCAGGCGGGTGAGGACCGCGTTCCCGTATGGCAGGCCGTCCCGCTCCCGCGTGGGGCTCATCGCGACCTGCATGCCGAGGCGCTCGGCCAGGCTCACGGCCTGAGGCTGGAACACTTCCTGGACACCCACCAGATCGGCGTCGATCTCCTCCAGCACCTGGGCGATGCGGTCGAGGTCCACGCGGCGGTCGAGCCCTGCACACTTGTGAATGTTGTAGCTGGCGACGGTAAGAGTCATGCGTCAAGCATACCGGGCGAAGCAACCCGGACCAAGTAAGAAGCCGCGGGCCCGGCCCCCCCGGGGAGGGGCACGCCTTGCAATGAACGCGCGGGCTTTGCTAGTCTCGACGCGAGGTTTCCTTGAGTCCACGCACCGCCAGTCGCGCCCCCGCCATCGTGGCCTCCGTCCGCGAGTTCGTGGAGCGGGAGGTGATGGGAACGGCCCCTGCCCTCGAGCACGCCGACCGCTACCCGCACGAGCTGGTGGACCGCATGAAGCGCCTCGGCCTCTTCGGCGCCCTGGTGCCCGCCGACTACGGCGGCCTCGGCCTCGACGTCACCACCTATGCGCGGATCATCGAGGAGCTCTGCCGGGGCTTCATGTCCCTCGCCGGCGTCATCAACAGCCACACCATGGCCGCGCTCATCGTCCTCAACCACGGCACCGACGAGCAGCGGCTCCGCCTGCTGCCCCGCTTCGCGAGCGGGCAAGCGCGTGGCGGCCTCTGCCTCACCGAGCCCCACGCCGGCTCCGACGTGCAGGCCATCCGCACGGTGGCCCGGCGTGACGGCGACCGCTACCTGCTCTCCGGGTCCAAGATGTTCGTCACCAACGGCCGCGAGGGCAACACGTTCGCGCTGCTCGCCCTGACCGATCCCGCCGAGTCCCCCGTCACCGCGGCATGTCCTGCTTCATCGTCGAGAAGGGCGCCCCCGGTCTCGAGGTCGTCAAGTCCATCGCCAAGCTCGGCTACAAGGGCGTGGATACGGCGGAGCTGTTTTTCGACTCCTTCCCCTGCCCGGCCGCGAACCTGGTGGGCGGCGTGGAGGGCCGCGGGTTCAAGCACGTCATGTCCGGGCTCGAGGCCGGACGGATCAACATCGCGGCGCGCGCGGTGGGCGTCGCCCAGGCGGCGCTCGACGAGGCGCTGCGCGCGGCGCGCACGCTGCCGGAGCCACCCGCGGCCCTCGCGGACATCGCCACGCGCGTGGAGTCGGCTCGGCTCGTCACCTACTGGGCCGCGGCCATGAAGGACCGCGGCGAGCGGTGCGATCTCGAGGCGGGCATGGCCAAGCTCTACGCCTCGGAGGCGGCCCAGGCGGTCGCGGTGGAGGCCATGAAGATCGAAGGCGTGCGCGGCCAGCTCGCCTCGGGCCTGATCGAGCGGCTCTACCGCGACGCGCCGCTCATGATCATCGGCGAGGGCACCAACGAGATCCAGCGTCTCATCATCTGCCGGAACCTGCTCGAGCGCTACGGCGAGCGGCCGGGGGCGCTGACCTCGCGCGAGGGCGAGCCCGGACGAGCAGAAACAGCTCGTGCTGGCGGTGCGGCAGGCTCGTCGAGAAGGACGTCGTGCCGGTCGCGGCCGAGCAGGACCAGGGCCGGCGCGATCCCGAGGCTCTGGTGGCGCAGCTCGCCGAGCTCGGCATCCTCGGCGCCCTGGCCGGCGCCGAGCACGGCGGGCTCGGCCTGCCGCTCACCACCGCGGCCATGCTCGTGGAGGAAGCTCGCGCGCGGCTGGGCCGCCCTCGCCATCTGGCTCGCCGCCCAGCTCGCCGCGACGCTCGCGGTGGCGCGGAGCGTGCCGCGCGATGCCCGCGAGCGGCTGCTGCCCCCGATGACGCGGGGCGAGCGGTGGACCGCCGTCGCTGGTGGGCGGCATCCATCGGGGCGCGCCGCGCGGGCACGGACTGGGTCCTCACCGGGTCTGCGCCGGTGGTGCCGAACGCGGGCCGGGCCAAGCTGTTCCTGGTCAACGCCGCGCTGGAGAACGGCGGGAGCCCGCGTGCTTCATGGTCGAGTCGGGCCGGGCCGGCCTGACCGTGGGCCTCGCGTCCGACACCGTCGGCCTGCGCGGCCTCGGCGCGGCGGACGTGGTCCTGGTCGGCGTGCGCCTCGGCGCCCCGGCGGCGCTCCGCGAAGGCGGCGAGACGCTGCTCGAGGCCGTCACCAATGTGGGCGCCGCCGCCACCGCGGTGGGGCTGGCCCAGGCCGCCTTCGAGGCGGCGCTGCGCTACTCCCAGCAGCGGTCCACCTTCGGCAAGCCGATCTGCCAGCACCAGGCGGTGCAGCTCAAGCTGGCCGACATGGCGACCGCGATCACCGCGGCGCGCCTCCTGACCGGGCGCGCGGCCGAGCGCCTCGACGCCGACGCGCGCGACGACGCGGGCGCCGCCGATGGCCCGCCGTGGCCGCGGGCGACGACCGCCGACATGGTCACGCTCGAGTCCATGCGCATCCACGGGGGCTACGGGTACACGAGCGAGTTCCCTGTCGAGCGCTACTACCGCGACGCGGCCGCGCCTGCTGGTCGGGCCGCGCGACCAGGCGGGCGAGCGGCGCTCGGCTCGCGGCGCGCCGGCTCGAGGCCCCGTGAGCTACGGCCGCTACTTCGAAGACTTCTCGGTCGGCCAGGAGTTCACCCACTGGCCCGGCCGCACCATCACCGAGGCGGACTGCACGTGGTTCGCGCTGCTCACGATGAACCAGCACCCGCTCCACTCGGACGCGCACTATGCCGAGACCCACACCCAGCACAGGCAGCGCGTGGTGCTGGGCCCGCTGGTCTTCAGCGTGGTGATCGGCATGACGGTCGCCGACGTCTCGGGGCGCGCCATCGCGAACCTCGAGGTCGACCGAGCTCAAGCACGAGAAGCCGACGTTCATCGGCGACACGCTCTACGCGAAGAGCCGCGTGCTCGCGCTGCGGGAGTCGCGCCAGGGCGACCGCGGCATCGTGACCGTCGACACCCAGGGCGTCAACCAGCGAGGCGAAACCGTGTGCTCCTATACCCGAGCCGTGCTCGTGCCCCGGAAGAACCACGCGACGCTAGGCGAGGGCCGGCTCCCCTACTGACATGACCCGTCCCCCGCTCGACGGCGTCGCGCATCCTGGCCGTGTCGCAGTTCGGGGCCGGCCCGTTCGGCACCCAGATGCTGGCCGACCTCGGCGCCGACATCATCAAGATCGAGGATCCCGGGGTGGGCGGCGACAGCGCCCGCTACGTCCCGCCCTTCCAGGGTGAGGCCGACTCGCCCTACTTCCAGTCGTTCAACCGCGGCAAGCGCTCGGTGTCGCTCAACCTGCGGCACCCCGACGGCCAGGCGGTCTTCCACGACCTCGTCCGGGTGTCGGATGCGGTCTTCAACAACGCGCGCGGTGACCTGCCCGACAAGCTCGGCCTCACCTACGCCGTCCTGCGTGAGGTGAACGCCACGCATAGTCTGCTGCTCGCTCACCGGCTACGGGCGCACCGGTCCGCGCGCGGCCGAGCCCGCCTTCGACTACCTGGTCCAGGGCTACGCGGGCTACATGGCGGTGACCGGCGAGCCCGACGGCCCTCCGGGCAAGTGCGGCGTCTCGGTGATCGACTTCGCGGGCGGCTACGCCGCGATGGTCGGCCTGATGGTGGGACTCTTCGATGCCCAGCGCACCGGGGTGGGCCGGGACGTGGACATCTCCCTGCTCGACACCGCGGTCAGCATGCTGTCGTACTTCGCGGTGTGGACGCTCAACCGCGACTGGATCGCGGAGCGCACCGCGAGCTCGGCGCACCAGACCCTCGTGCCGGCCCAGAACTTCCCGACCCGCGACGGCTGGATCGTGATCTTCTGCAACAAGGACAAGTTCTGGCGCGACCTGGTGGAGATCCTCGGCGCCCCGGAGCTGGCCGACGACGCGCGCTTCCGCACCTTCGGCGACCGGTTCGCGAACAAGGACACGCTCCTGCCGCTCCTGCGGGCCCGCTTCACCACCCGGACCACCGAGGATTGGCTCGCCCGTCTCCGGGGCCGGGTGCCCTCGGCGCCGGTCAACGACGTGCGCCAGGCCCTGGCCGACCCGCAGGTGCTGGCGCGCGATATGATCGTGGAGGTGGAGCACCCCGAGTTCGGGCCCCTGAAGGAAGTCCGGAGCCCCGTCCGCACCGAAGGCGAGATCCGCCATCCCGCCCGAGCCCCCCGGCTCGGCGAGCACACGGACGAGATCCTCCGCGAGATCCTGAGCTACAGCGACGGCACCATCGCGCGCCTTCGCGCCACCGGCGTCATCGGGTAGTGCGGGCCATGGCCTCGCGCGATGCAGTAGCATGGCGAGGTGAAGCCGAAGGCGAGCCGAGCGGATAAGTAATGAAGTCCCGGTTGCAAGCCAACAGCCCCCGGTTGCAAGCCAACAGGCTCCGGTTGCAAGCCAACAGCCCACGGTTGCACGCCAACAGCCCCCGGTCGCAAGCCGAAACTACCGAGAGCCCGCAGGTCGATGAGCTCGACGCGACCGACGTCCAGGTCGCGCCCCCCTGGATGACCGTGCTCCACAACTGCGACTGCCACACGTTCGAGGAAGTGGTGAAGCAGCTCATCAAGGCCATCGCCTGCTCGGAAGAGCGGGGCTGGGAGCTGGCGTGGCAGGTGCACAATACCGGCAAGGCGGTGGTGAAGGTCGGCCCCGAGACGGAGTGCGTGCGCGTGGGCAACATCCTGGCGTCGATCGGCCTCGTCGTCACCGTGACCCAGTCCTGAGCGCGGCCACGATCGCATCCACGTCGTAGACACAGCCGCCCCAGGCCCCGCCACCCGCATGCTGCAGCGCGGCCCAGAGCCGCGTGTCGTCGGGGAGGCCGGGGTCCGGCGCGAGATCCGGCCGCGGGACGCGCGCCGCGAGGACCCGCGCGCCCTCCGCCGCCCCGAACGTCCGGCCCTCGGCGCCGACCAGGTCCACGCTGCCCTCGAGCCGCAGCCGGTCCACCACGATCTGCACGAGATCCCCCTCCAGGAGCCGCCCGATGGGTCCACCCGCGAGCGCCTCGGGCCCGACGTGGCCGATGCACGCACCGGTCGAGACGCCGGAGAAGCGCGCGTCGGTCAGCACCGCCACCTGCTTGCCCCAGGACAGGTGCTTGAGCGCGGAGGTGATCTGGTAGATCTCCTCCATGCCCGCGCCGAGCGGCCCGCGGCAGATGAGCACCAGCACGTCGCCCGGCTTGATCCGCTCGGGCCCCGTGCTCTTGATGGCCGCGATCGCGGCGCGCTCGGTCGTGAACACGCGGGCGGGGCCGGTCTTGCGATAGACGCCGTCGGCATCCACCACCGACGGATCGATCGCGGTGCTCTTGATCACCGCGCCCTCCGGGGCCAGGTTGCCGCGCGGGAAGGTCACGGTGCTCGTGAGCCCGCGCGCGCGCGCCCGCTCCGGATCCATGATGACGTCGTCCGGATCCACCCCATCCTGCCGCATGAGCCGCTCGCGCAGCGCGGTGCGCCGCTCGGAGCCCTCCCACCAGTCGAGCGCGCGGCCGAGCGCCTCCCCGGTCACGGTCAGGCAGGTCTCGTCCAGCAGGCCCAGGCGGCGCAGGTGCAGCATCACCTCCGGCACGCCGCCGGCCAGGAACACGCGCACGGTGGGATGGTTGCGGGGCCCGTTGGGCAGCACGTCCACCAGCCGCGGCACCTGCCGGTTGACGTCGATCCAGTCCTGCACCACGGGGCGACGCAACCCCGCGGCGTGCGCGATCGCGGGCAGGTGGAGCAGCAGATTCGTCGAGCCGCCGAACGCCGCGTGCACCATCATGGCGTTCCGCACCGCGGCGTCGGTGACGATGTCGCGCGTGGTCAGGCCGCGGGCCGCGAGCGACGTCAACGCGCGGGCCGAGCGCCGGGCCATGTCGAGCCAGATCGGCTGCCCGGAGGGCGCGAGCGCGGTGTGCGGCAGCGACAGCCCGAGCGCCTCGCCGACGACCTGGGACGTGGCCGCGGTGCCGAGGAACTGGCAGCCGCCGCCCGGCGAGCCGCACGCGCGGCAGCCCAGGTCGGCCGCCCGCTCCAGCGTGAGCTCGCCGTGCGCGAACCGGGCCCCGATGGACTGCACGGTCCCCGCGTCCTCGCCCTCGGTGGGCGGCAGCGTCACGCCGCCCGGCACGAGCACGCAGGGCAGATCGCGCAGCGCGGCCAGCGCCATCATCATCGCGGGCAGGCCCTTGTCGCACGTGGCGACGCCGAGCACGCCCCGCCGCGTGGGCAGCGAGCGGACCAGCCGCCGCAGCACCATCGCCGCGTCGTTGCGGTAGGCCAGGCTGTCCATCATGCCCGGCGTGCCCTGGGTGCGCCCGTCGCACGGGTCCGAGCAGAAGCCGGCGAACGGCAGGCCGCCGAGCGCGGCCAGCTCCTGGGCGGCCGCCTGCATGAGCAACCCGATCTCCCAGTGTCCCGTGTGGTAGCCGAGCGCGATCGGCTTGCCGTCGGGCGCGCGGATGCCGCCCTGGGTGGAGAGCATGAGGAACTGTGGTCGGCCAAGCTCGCGCGGATCCCAGCCCATGCCCGCGTTCTGGGTGAGCCCGAAGATGTCGCCGCTCGGGCTCTCGAGCAGCATCTCCGCGGTCAGCGGCAGCCGACCCTGCGGGCCCGCCCCCGAAGTCTCGATCTCCCAGACCGAAGGGTCGGACCGAACGATCTCGTCGAACCCGGTCTCGGTAATTTTCGGTGCCATCGCTCTCCCCATTTTGGTCCCCTTGACTCCCTGTTTTGGCTTACTCTTCCACGCTCGGACCCTGGGGTCTACAGTAATTCAATTACTTGCGCCACGGGGCGTCTGGCATCGGAGTTGCTCCTTTCTTGGAGCATGTTGAAGCGACTCGGGCGCCGCCTCCTGGAGCTGATCGACAGCGTGCCGCTGGGCTGGCTGGTGCCGCCCACGCGGCGGCCGATTCCCGTTCGCATTCGCCGGCGCCACCCCCTGCGCTAGGCGGTTCGCCATCAGCCCCGGAGGCCATCTCGTCACCACTGCGATCGCCTGCGGCGCGGTCTACGCGGGCACCGGGAGCCTCGCGGTCACCGCGGGCCTCGCGGCCGGCGGCTTCCTGATCGACGTGGACCACATGGTCGACTACGTGCTCTTCGAACGTCAGCGCGACCTCCGTCCCGGCAGCTTCCTCCGCTACTACCTCAACGGCAAGGCGCAGCGGGTCGTCCTCGTGCTGCACTCCTACGAGCTGCTGGTCCTGCTGGCCGCGATCGCGTGGTACACCAACGTGGACTGGCTCTGGGGATGGGTCTTCGGCATGCTGCTGCACCTGCCGCTCGACATCGTCTTCAACGGCAAGTTCGCCTCGAGCGGCCTCGTCCACTTCTACAGCTTCATCGTGCGGGCCCGCGCCGGATTCCGGGCCGACCGCTTCACGGATCGCCCGCGTCGGCCCGTGTCCGCCGACGGCTTTCTGGCCGCATTCTTCAAGGGCGGCCAGGTCGCGGACGGCGCGCCGACCGGTTCGTCCCCTCGGCCAGAGCCTCGCCGGGTCGAGCCCGTCCGCAGCTAGCTCTCCGGCGGCGGCTCGCTCAGCAGCATCCAGTCGTCGATCCCGTCCACCACCGGCGCCGCCTTGTTCGGCGTCGTCTGGGTCCGGCCCTTGCTCGGGGAGAACCAGACGAACTCGACGCTGTCGCCGACCCCCATCTCGGCCTGGTCCGCGATCTCGGGCCCACTCGTCCCGGTCTCGCGCCGCTCGGCCTTGCGCGCCCTCTTGGCTTCCAGCTTGGCCTTGCGCTGATCTTCCTTGCGGCGGCGGTCGCCGCGGTACATGCCCGGGTTTGGCATCGGCTCTCTCCCGCTCCCGTTTGCTGTTCCCTGTTCCCCGTTTACCGTCTACTTCATCAAGACATTATTGATCCGCTCGGCTCGCCTTTGGCTGCGCCTCGCACTACATGACCGGCCCGATGATCCACGGAGCGAACTCCTCTTCGCCGACGCCCGAGAGCTCGCTCTTGCTGCGCTTGCCGGAGGCCACCGCCACGATCTCCTCGAAGATCTGCCGGCCGACCTCGGGCAGCGGGGTGCCCTCGAGGATCACCCCGCAGTTGATGTCCATGTCCTCCGACATGTGCCGGTACATGAGGCTGTTAGTCGCGAGCTTGATCGAGGGCACCGGCTTGCAGCCGAACACCGAGCCACGACCGGTGGTGAAGCAGATCATGTTGCAGCCGCCCGCCACGAGCCCGGTGATGGAGACCGGATCGTGCCCCGGGGTGTCCATGAACACGAAGCCGCGGGTGGTGATGGGCTCGCCGTACTGGAAGACGTCCATCATCGGGGTGGTGCCGCCCTTGGTCACGCCGCCCAGCGACTTCTCGTAGACGGTGGTGATGCCGCCCGCCTTGTTGCCGGGGGCGGGATTGTTGTCCATCGCCTCGATGCCGCGGCAATACCACTCCCACCACTTGTACCGATCGATCAGCTTCTTGGCCACGCCCTCGTTGATCGCGCGCCGGATCAGCAGGTGCTCGGCCCCGTAGATCTCGGGCGTTTCGGCGAGCACTCCGGTGCCGCCGTAGCGCACCAGCTCGTCCACCGCCCAGCCGAGGGCGGGGTTCGCGGTGATGCCGGAGGCGCCGTCGGAGCCTCCGCAGTTGGTGGCGAGCGTGAGCTCCGACACCGGCTGCTTCGTCCGCTTCATCGCGTTGGCGAGCGGTAGCAGCTTGGCCACCTCACGGACCGCGGTCTCCACCGTCTTCCGGATCCCGCCCGCCTCCTGGATGTTGACCACGAACGGCTTGCGCTCCGGATGCCCGGGCGCGGCCATCCGCTGCCGGTCCACCATGACCGCGGCCTGGTTCACCTCGCAGCCGAGCCCGATCAGGATGTAGGCCGCGATGTTGGGGTGCTTGGCGTAGCCGGCGAGCACCCGCTGCAGCGCCATGTGGTCCTCGCCGAAGAGCTTGGTGCCGCACCCGGACTTGTGGGTGATGGCGAGTACCCCGTCGATGTTCGGGTAGTCCTTCTGCACGTCGCGGAACCGATCCTTGACGAACTGGCTCACGCTCGCGGAGCAGTTGACTCCCGAGATCACCGCCACGTAGTTGCGCGTCCCGACCCGGCCGTCTTCTCGAAGGTATCCGTCGAAATATCTCATCTGGCCCGGCGGGTAGAACGCCACCGGCTGCACGTCGGTGCCGACCTCGTACTCCTGGTGCCGCTCGCCCACCGCGACGTTCTGGGTGTGCACGTGATCGCCCGACCGCGATCTCCGCGGTGGCGAAGCCGATGGGCTGGCCGTAGCGGCGTACCGCCTCGCCGATCCGGCGGGCGCGCCGCGCGACCTTGTGGCCGGGCTTGATGTCCTGCCGCACCTCGATGCGGCCGACCGCGTCCTCGAGCACGGTGCCCGCCGGGATCTCCTTCTTGGCGATGGCCACGTCGTCCTCGGGCTTCAGCACGATCGCCACGTCGGTGATCGCGTAACGTCGCCATGTCTATGCTCTCTTCTCCCCTCTCCCCGGAGGGGGAGAGGGCAGGGTGAGGGGCTACCGTCAGGGGTAGCCCACTCTACCGTCAGGGCTCCCGCGCTAGGCAAGCCGCGCGCGATTGACCGGCGGTGTCGCGGGGACTAGACTGCGTCGGTCATGTCCTTCACCGAGCGCTCCGTCCGCGTCAACGGCATCACGCTGCACTATCTCGACTGGGGGCCCGCCGGCGCCCCGCCCGTGGTCCTGCTCCACGGCATCACCGGCCACGCGCGCGTCTGGGACCGCCTGGCCGAGCGCCTCGTGCCCGGCCGGCGCGTGCTCGCGCTCGACCAGCGCGGCCACGGCGACAGCGACGCCGCGCCCGACGACGACTACCGCGTGGGCACCATGGCCGACGACGTCGCCGCCTTCGCGGGCAGCCTCGAGCTCGAGCGCTTCGCGCTCCTCGGGCACTCGATGGGCGGGCGCATCGCGATCCAGTACGCGGCGCGCCCACGCCGGCGCGGCTCGAGCGGCTCGTCATCGTGGACATCGGCCCCGATATCGCGCTCGCGGGGCTCCAGCGCGTGCGCGGCATGATGTCGCAGTCGCCCGGAGCGGATCGAGAGCGAGGAGTAGGCGGTCGAGTACATCCGCCGCGCCAACCCGCTCCAGGACGTGGACCTGCTGCGCCAGCGCGTCGCCCACGGCCTCAAGCGCCTGCCCGACGGCGGAGCTCACCTGGAAGTACGCCAAGGGGCTGCGCGACATGATGCGCGCGGGCCGGCGCGACACGGTGGACCTGTGGGAGCCGCTGGCGCGCATCCCCTGCCCGACGCTGGTCGTGCGCGGCGCGGAGAGCGACATCCTCTCGCCCGAGGTCGCCAAGAAGATGACCGAGCGCCTGCCCGACGGCCGCCTGGTCGAGATTCCCGGCGCCGGGCACACCGTGCCCGCCGACCGGCCCGACGACTTCGTCCGCGCACGTGCGCGCCTTCCTCGGCGCGTAGGGTCGCCCCTCACCCTGCCCGTCCGCTCCGGGGGCGAGGGTGTTCGAGCTCTCCCTCTCCCTCTGGGGAGAGGGCAGGGTGAGAGGGATCTACTTCGCGCGGAGCTTGCGCGCGGCCTCGGCGCGCATCGTCTGCATCGCGCGCGTCTCCTGGTCGGAGTAGCGCTCCTCGGTCCAGGGATCGGCGTGCATGTGGTAGCCGTTGATCTCCCAGAAGCCGGGCGGATTGACGTCGAGGAACTCGAAGCCGCGGAGCCACTTGGCGCTCTTCCAGAAGTAGAGCTTGGGCACCACCAGCCGCAGCGGGCCGCCGTGATCCGGGCGTCGAGATCCTGGCCGTCGTGCTTGAGCGCCAGCAGCACGTCGTCGTCGACCAGCTCCTCGAGCGGCAGGTTGGTCGTGTAGTCCGGATCGGCGTGGATCAGCACGTAGCCGGGCCTCGGGCTTCGAGCCGCACGCGCCGCATGATCTCGCGGATGGACACGCCCTCGAAGCGATTGTCCAGCCGCGACCAGTGCGTGACGCAGTGGATGTCGCAGATCACCTCGGTGCGCGGCAGCGCGAGGAACTCCTCCCACGTGAAGCTCACCTCCTCCTCCACGAGGCCGAAGCAGCGGAAGCGCCAGCGCCGCGGGATCGAAGCGCGGCGTGCGGCCGTAGGTCAGCACGGGCCACTTCTTGGTCAGCACCTGGCCGGGCGGGGTGCGCCGGGCCAGCTCCTCGGCGGTCTCGCTCATGGTCGCGCTCCTCTCGGCGTACCGGCGAACCGGTAGCCCTGGCCGTGCGCGGTCAGGATGTGCGCCGGGCCGCTCCGGGATCGTCGCTCGAACTTCTGCCGCAGCCTCAGGATATGCGTGTCCACCGTCCGCGTGGTCGGGAACCGCTCATAGCCCCACACCTCGTCCAGCAGCCGATCGCGCGTGATCACCTCGCCCGGGTGCTCCACCAGGTAGCGCAGCAGGTCGAACTCCTTGCGGGTGAGCCGCACCTCGTGACCCGCCTTGAAGGCCTGCCGCGCCCGCAGGTGCACCCGCACGTCGCCGAAGGCGAACTCCTCGAACTTCTGCCGCGGGCCCGGCCGGCGCAGCACCGCGCGGATGCGCGCCAGCAGCTCGCGCAGGCTGAACGGCTTGGTGACGTAGTCGTCCGCCCCCAGCTCGAGCCCCAGCACGCGGTCCACCTCCTCGCCCCGCGCGGTCAGCATGATCACCGGCACGTCGAGGCCCCGCCGCCGCAGCTCGCGGCAGACGTCCCAGCCGCTCATGCCCGGCATCATGACGTCGAGCAGGACCAGGTCCGGCGCCTCCGACAGCGCCAGGGCCAGGCCCTGCTTGCCGTCGCCGGCGGTGACGGTCTGGTAGCCCTCGAAGCGGAGGTTGTCCTCCAGCCCGCGCACCATCTCGGGCTCGTCGTCCACGATCAGGATGCGCGGCATCCGGCTCACTCCCTCACGCCGAGGGGCAGGTGCAGGGTGAAGCGGCTGCCCTCGCCCGGCGCGGCTCTCCACGCGTGACGCGGCCGCCGTGGGCCTCGACGATGTGCTTGACCAGGGCCAGGCCCGACGCCGCTGCCCCGCCGCCCCTGCGTCTCGCTCCGTCCGATGCGATAGAACTTCTCGAAGATTCGCTCGCGCTCGGCGGCCGGGATCCCGATGCCCTCGTCCGCGACCTCGACCAGCGACCTCGCCCCCCGTCCCGGCGGGCCGCCACGCGAAGGCGCCGGCGCTCGCCCGAGTACTTGATCGCATTGTCCACCAGGTTGGCCAGCGCCTGCTTCATCGCCGCGCCGTCCAGCGGCACGTCCGGCAGGTCGGGCGCGATCGCCACGTCGACCTTGAAGCCCTGCTGGGCGAGCGGATAGCGGAACGCCTCCACCACCTCGTGGACGATCGGCTCCACGCGGCCCGGCGCGATGTCGTAGCGCTGGCGGCCGCTCTCGATCCGGGAGAAGTCGAGCACGTTGTCGATGAGGCGGGTGAGCCGCTCGCTCTCGCGCGTGATCACGCCGTAGTACTCGCGCCGGCGCGCGCTCGTCGGGCACGCGATCCATCTCGAGGGTCTCCGCGAACATGCGGATCAGCGACAGCGGGGTCTTGAGGTCGTGCGAGACGTTGGCCACGAAGTCCGACTTGAGCCGCGCCATCTCCGACTCGCGGCGGACCAGCCGGTACGTCGCGACCGAGCCCGAGCGCGATCACGACGAGCAGCAGCGCGAAGGCGGCCGATGAAGATCATCGCCTGGCGCCGCACGGCATGTCGCGCGGCGACGCGCCCGCCGGCTGGTAGAGCGCGACGCGCCACGCGGGCAGCGCCTCGCCGAAGCGGCACCGTGAGCACGCGCTCGGCGCCGTCGAGCGGCCCCGAGGTGTAGACGGGCCGGCCCGGCTCGTCGAGCGATGGCCAGCACGCTCTTGCCCTCGAGCCCGCCGAGCGTCTTGTCCAGCACGTCGCGGCGGAGCGCGTCCTCGTTGCGGCCGAGGGCCGACCAGCACGGGCCCGCGCGCCGCGCCGGGGATCACCGCGGCCAGGACACCTGGCCGCCCGACCGCGAAGTGGCGCCGCCCGCCCCGGTCCCAGAAGCCCTGGGAGATCTCGCGCGAGGAGCGCGGCGAAGACCGCCGCCTCGTCGCGCGTCCAGCCGACCGGGTAGAGCAGCCGGCCCTGGCGGTCGAAGAGGTAGACGCGTCGAAGAGCGGGTGTCTGGGCCTTCCAGGCCTCGCACCGCGTCCGGGCGGAAGTCCGGCGTCGAGCACGAGCGGCCTGCAGGCCGCGCGATGCACTCCTCCTCGGCCCTTGAGCACCGCCATCTCCACCTTCTCGGCCGCCATCGCCGCCATGTCGCGCGCCTGCTCGCGGAACAGCAGCTCCGCCGACGCCTCCCACTGCCGGAGCGAGAAGTAGCCGAGCACGGCCAGCACGACGGCGGCGGCGAAGACCGCGCCGAAGATCAGGAGCCGAAGCGCTTCGCGCGCGCGACCCACCTACGGCTCGGCAGGAGCGCCGGATCAGCTGCTCCGTCTCGGAGTAGGCCCCCTCGCCGATGTGGGTGTAGCGGACGACGCCCTTCTTGTCCACGATGCACCGCGGCCGGCCACGCCCAGTTGCGGTAGCGGCGCCAGATCGCGAAGTCATTGTCCTGCACCACCGGGTACTTCACGCCCAGCTCCTCGGTCGCCGCGGCCACCTTCTCGGTCGGCTTCTCCCAGAAGAACTCCGGGCGAGTGGACGCCGACGATGGTCAGCCCCTGCCTCTCGTACTTCGCGTGCCAGTCCCGCAACTGCGGGATCACGTTCTTGCAGTTGTATCAGCCGTAGGTCCAGAACTCCACAAGCACCACGCGCCCGCGCAGCCCCGCCGAGCGACAGCGGCTCGCTGTTGATCCAGGGCCCGCCGGTGATCTCGGGCGCGGGCTGGCCCACCTGTCACCAGGTGCCGGCGGCCTCGCCGGGCGCCCGGACCCGACCACGGCAGCATGGCCACCGTCAGGTGCAAGCGCTGCGGATCCGTCTCATGGCTCCGCCGAGGTCTACCCGGCCGGCGGCGCTGCCCGATGTCACGCCGCTGTCAAATGTCGGCCCTATAATGAAGACCGGCGAGGGGGTGGGCACGGGCCCGCCCTGGAGCACCGGCGCCGGAACGCCCTGGGGAGCGGGAGGGACGGCAAGGCATGAGTGACGACCGGAAGCTGGCGATGTTCATGGATTTCGAGAACATCGTCCGCGGCGTCAAGGAAGCGCAGTACAAGCAGTTCGAGATCAAGCTGGTGCTGGAGCGGCTGGTCGAGAAGGGCAAGATCATGGTCAAGCGGGCCTACGCGGACTGGAACCGCTACGCCGAGTACAAGCGGCCCTTCCACGAGCACGCCATCGAGCTGATCGACGTCCCCCAGAGCCGCTACAGCGGCAAGAACTCGGCCGACATCCGCATGGTGGTGGACGCGATGGACCTGGCCTACTCCAAGCAGCATGTCGACAGCTTCGCGCTGGTCTCGGGCGACTCCGACTTCTCGCCGCTCGTGTCCAAGCTGCGGGAGAACGACCGCTACGTGATCGGGCTCGGGGTCAAGTCCTCCTCGTCCGAGCTCCTGGTCGGCAACTGCGACGAGTTCATCTTCTACGAGGACCTCATCCGCGAGTCGAAGAAGACCACCGCCCTGCGCGGGCTGCCCGAGAAGAAGGCCGAGGCCTTCGCCCAGCTCATCGAGGCCGTCCAGGCGCTGCAGCGCGAGAACAAGGACACGCTGTGGGGCTCGATGGTCAAGCAGACCATGATCCGGAAGAACCCCGCCTTCAACGAGTCCTACTACGGCTACTCGACGTTCTCGAAGCTCCTGGAGGAGGCGGCCAAGCAGAAGATCGTCACCCTCGAGCGCGACGCCAAGAGCGGCACCTACATCATCACCTCGGTCGAGTCCGACCGCGCCGCCTAGGCCGTCTCCGTCCCCCACTGGGGAGAGCGGCAGGGTGAGGGGCGCCTCAGCGCCGGCGCTCGAGGACCTCGACCTGGCCGCTGTCGCTGACCAGCGCGGTGACGATCCAGCTCACCACGCTCACGACCAGCGCGCCCAGAACGCGGACCAGAAGCCGGCCACGTGGAAGCCGGCGACGAAGACGGCGACCAGCCACAGGCAGAAGGCGTTGAGGACGAACAGGAAGAGCCCCAGGGTCAGCAGCGTGATCGGGAACGTGAGCACGACCAGGACCGGCCGCACGATCGCGTTGACGAGGCCCAGCAGCAAGCCCGCCACCAGCGCGGAAGCAAGCCGTCGAGCCGGATGCCCGGCACCACGTGCGCGGCCACCAAGAGGGCCAGCGTGTACACGATGATCCGAAGGACGAAGCCCATCGCTCGCGTCCGAGTCTACACCCTCCGCGTCGGCGGCCGGCCTGGTCGCCCTGGCGCTGTGGATCGCGACCGCGGGCGCGCGCAGGACGCGCCGCGGTTCACCGCGGATCCCGCGATGACGAAGGGCCCGGCCTCGGCCCCGGTCACCGATCTTCGAGTGGAGCGACTACGAGTGCCCCTTCTGCAAGCGCGCCCAGGAGGTCCTCCAGCGGCTGCAGGCCGAGTTCCCGCGACACGGTGCGCCTCGTGTTCAAGGACTTCCCCCTGCGCTCCCACCCCAACGCGCTGCCCGCCGCGCTGGCCGCCCGCTGCGCGGGCGCCCAGGGACGCTACTGGGAGTACCACGATCTCCTCTTCGTGGCCCAGCCCGACCTCTCCCGCGACCATCTGATCGGCTACGCGCGGCGCCTCGGGCTCGACGCGCCCGCGTTCACCGAGTGTCTCGACACCGGCCGGTTCCGCGACGCGGTCCTGGCCGAGCAGCGCGAGGGGCGCGAGGCCGGCGTGCGCGCCACCCCCACGTTCTTCATCAACCAGCGGAAGATCGAGGGCGCCCTGCCCCTCGAGGAGTTCCGCGACGCCATCAAGCAGGCCCTGCGCGACGCCGGGCGCTGAGATCGCCCGGAAGGAGACCGCTCCCGTGACCACCCCGCCCGTCAGCCTCTTCGTGACCACCAGCACCGTGCCGTGGGTCGAGCGCCGGCCGGGCGTCTTCTGGAAGACGCTCTGGGAGGAGGGCCCCCACAAGGCCATCCTGATGCGCTACGAGCCCGGGGCGACCGTTCCCCGCCACCGGCATCTCGGCGACGAGCAGATCTACGTGCTCGAGGGCAGCGTCGCGGACGACACCGGCGTGTGCACGGCCGGCAACTACGCGCGGCGCCCGCCCGGCTGCGTCCACACCGTCACCAGCCCCACCGGCGCGCTCGTCATCGCGATCACGTCCGGCCCCACCGAGCCCGTCTAGTCCTTCCGCCGCGGTGTGCTCGATCCCGGGCAACCGGGAGGGGGAGGCCGCGGGGGCGAAGGGTGGGCCGGGTGATGCGCTCCCCGCCGACGGAAGCCAGGAATCTATCGCTCCCGGATTGGGAACTCCTGACTGCGAGAAACGAGACCACGGGTCGTGATCAGAGGCCCACCCCTCGCCCCCGCGGCCTCCCCCTCCCGACGCGGCGCCGATCAGGACGTCACAGCTCTTCAGGCTTCCACCTGGCCCACGTCGAGCGCGTCGGTCAGCGTGCGCAGCATCAGCGCGAACCCGGCGCGGACCCGCTCGTCACAGCCCTCGGCGCCCTCCCCGTAGAACACCGCGATGATGTAGGCGGGCAGCGTCGGGTGGCCGGGCGCGCTCACCGTCTCGAGCACCCGGTCCGACTCCGCGCCGTCCGTCCAGCGTGTCGAGCCACTCCGTCACCGCCTGGTGCGCGTCCTGGATGCGGGACTCGGAGAGGAGCGGGAACGGGTGCCCGAGACTGCGCTCCAGGACCTTGAAGAGGAGGAAGCAGAGCCCCAGCGCGGCGCGCTGCACGGAGGCGTCCTGCTCGCGGGTGACCGAGTGGGCGAAGGCGGCCACGTGCGGCTGCCGGCCCAGGAAGTCGCGCGCCTCCTCGTCGACCCGCCCGGGCGGGTACGACGCGGTCTCGCGCCAGACTTCGTCCACCAGCGCCTGATCGATGCGTCGCACGGTCGACGAAACTCCTTGCGGCCCCCGGGGATGTCCGGTAACGTGAATGGCTGAATTCTAGCACGGAGGGTCGAGCCAGCGTGGAGAGTGGAGCTATGATGACCTCAGAGCATCTCTGGTTGACGGTGGGATTCCTCGGACAGGCGTTCTTCTCGGGGCGCTTCCTCGTTCAGTGGATCGCCTCCGAGCGCAAGAAGGAGAGCGTGATCCCCATCTCGTTCTGGTTCTTCTCCATCGGCGGCGGCCTCACCCTGCTGATCTACGCCATCTACCGCCTGGACCCCGTCTTCATCCTCGGCCAGGGAGCCGGCCTGTTCGTGTACCTGCGCAACCTCTACCTGATCCGTCGCAAGCAGAGCGGCCTGGCCCAGGCCAGCGTGTAGCCCGGCTCCGGCCGGCAAAGGAGCTGCCTCATGGATTCCACCATCCGGTGGGGAGTGACCCACTCCCATCCGATCCTGATGATCCCGGGCCCGACCGAGCTGCCGTTCCCGGTCGTCCAGGCGATGAATCAGCCGGCCACCATCCAGTACGACATGAACTTCGACGTGAAGGTCCTGGAGCCGGTGACCCTCGCGCTGCGGGACATCTTCCAGACGAGCGCGCGGCGAGGTCATCGCGATGCCCGGATCGGGCCGCACCGCGCTCGAGGCCTCCGCGATCTCGGTGCTCGAGCCGGGCGATCGGGCCCTCGTGGTGGTGGCGGGCGTCTTCGGCTCCCTCATGCGCGAGATCATGACGCGCGCGGGCGCCGAGGTCACCGAGCACGCCGTGGAGTGGGGCCAGCCCCTCGACCTGGCTCGGCTCGAGAAGGACGTCGAGCGCGTGAAGCCCAAGGTCGTCTCGATGGTCCACAACGAAACGTCCACCGGCACCACCTATCCCGCCGCCGAGGTGGGCCGCATCGTGAAGCGCCACGGCGCGCTCTTCATGCTCGACACCGTCTCCTCCCTCGCCGGCCTCGACGTGCGCACCGACGAGTGGGGCGTGGACTTCAACATGACCGGCTCGCAGAAGTGCCTCGCCGCGCCGCTCGGGATGGCGATCGTGTCGGTGAGCCCCGCCGCGTGGGAGGCGATGGAGCGCCGCAAGCACAAGGCCAGCTCGTGGGCCTACGATCTCCTCCGCTGGAAGGAGAACTGGATCCCCACCTCCCGCGGCGGCCAGATCCCCGACGGCAGCCCGCGGCGGCAGCCGGTCTCGATCCCGACCCACCTCACCCAGGCCCTGGGAGTCGCCGCCCGGCTCATCCTGGAAGAAGGCCTCGCCCACCGCTTCCGCCGCCACGCGGTCGCGGGACGCGCGTTCCGCGCCGGCGTCGAGGCCATGCGCCTGCAGATGTTCCCGGACGCGTCGCTCGTGTCCAACACGGTCTCGTGCTTCAAGACGCCGGACGGGATCGATCCGGCCGCGGTGGTCACCCACATGCGCGACCGCTACGGCATCCTGATCGGCACCGGCCTCGACAAGATCCGCACGAGCACGCTGCGGGTCGGGCACATGGGCATCACCTCGAGCCCGATGTACGTGCTGCCCACGCTCTCCGCGATCGAGATGACCCTGCGTGACCTCGGCTACCGGAGCGAGGCGGGCGCCGGCGTGTCCGCCGCCCAGGCCGTGTTCTCGGGGCCGCCGCGTGATCGTCGCCCCGGACGACTTCCCCTCCGTCTTCGACGGCAGCGAGGCGCATCAGCGGGCCAAGCGCCTGGGCGCGGTGCGCGTCTTCACCGAGCGCGGCGCCGACCAGGAAGTGGAGCTGATCCGCCGCATCGGCGACGCCCAGGCCGCGCTCAATATCCGCGCCCACGCCCGCTTCAGCGAGGCGGTGTTCGTGGCCTGCCCCAAGCTCAAGATCGTCTCGGTGTGGGGCACCGGCACCGACAACATCGATCTCAACGCGGCGGGCATGCGCGGGATCACCGTCTGCAACACCCCCGGCATCAACGCCTTCGCGGTCGCCGAGCACGCGCTCACCCTCATGCTGGTGGTGGGGCGCCGGATCCTGACGATCGACGCGGAGATGCGCCAGGGCCGCTGGCCGCGCGAGATGCTGACCCAGCTCCGTCGGCAAGACCCTGGGCGTCTTCGGCATGGGCGCCATCGGCGGGCGCCTCGCCACGCATCGCGCGCGGCATCGGCATGAACGTGCTCGGCTGGAGCGCGCTGGGCGACGAGGCGCGCATCCGCAAGACCGGCGCCAAGCCGGCCTCCAAGGAGGAGATCCTCTCGACCGCGGACGTGGTGAGCCTGCACGTGCGGCTCACCCCGGAGACGCGCAACTTCCTGGGCCGCAAGGAGCTCGCGATGATGAAGCCCACCGCCATCCTGGTGAACACCGGCCGGGGCGCGCTGGTGGACCGGGAGGCGCTGCTGGCCGCGCTGCGCGAGCGCCGCCTCCTGGGCGCCGGCCTCGACGTCTTCCACCAGGAGCCGCTGGCCGCCGACGACCCGATCCTGACCCTGCCCAACGTGGTCGTCTCGCCCCACAACGCGGGCCAGACGCCCGAGGTCATCCGCGACGGGCTCCTCGCCGCGGTGGCCAATATCGAGAACTACCTCCAGGGCAAGCCGAGCAACCTGATCGTCTCGCCCGGGCGATAGCGCAACCCGACCGCAGATACGAGAAGGAGGACTGATCATGGCGAAGGTTCTTCGGTGTGGTGACCTGATGGCCGGCTGCAACACGGTGATCGAGGGCAAGGACGTGGCCGAGGTGCTGGCCAAGGGCGCCGAGCACGCCCGGAAGGATCACGGTATCGCGACGATCCCGCCCGACATGGCGGCCAAGGTCCAGGCCGCGATCAAGGACAAGTAGCCCGCTGCACCCTGCCCTCTCCCCAGAGGGGAGAGGGCAGGGTGAGGGGACTTCGCTCGGCTCAGCGCCCGATTCGCGCCTCGATACCTGGCCACATCAGTTCGGCCCAGCGCGCGTACCCTTCGTCCGACGGATGATACCGGTCGGGCCCGATGAGATCGGGGCGGCCCGGCACCTCGCGCTGGCTCGCGGCGTAGAGGTCCACGACTTCCGCACCGTACGCGCGCGCCTGACGCACCAGAACCTCGTTGAAGGCGATCACCCGCTCGCGCACGCGCGGCTCGATCTCCGTGCCGCTGAACCGGGGCGTGACCGTGAGATCGGGGATGAGATTGACGACCACGACCGCGCTGGTCCCACGGGTGAGGGCGCGGAGGATCGCGTCGATATCGCGAGCGTAGCGCTCGAGATCGCGCTTGTCGGTGATGTCGTTGGGGCCGACCGAGAGCGTGACGAGATCGGGCTGGAGCTCGAGAGCCCGCGGAAGCTGCCGGCTCAACACCCCGGAGGCCGTGGCGCCCCCCACCCCGAGGTTCCTCAGCCGCGCCTGAGGATAGACCGCGCGGAGCCGCTCATGAAGCCGGCCCACGTAGTTGTGGGCGGGAGAGCTAGCGCCGACGCCTTCGACCGTGCTGTCACCCAGCGCCACGTAGAGGATCGCCGCGGCCGGCTCGGCCGGGAGCAGGCGCCGGACGCCGGGTGGGGACTCGCCGGGCGGCGCGCTCGCGACGCACCCCGCGACGACCGCCGCGGCGACGAGAGCGGTCAGCCGGGGAACCATTCGAGTAGCCGTACCGCTGCGGGGATCTCGAGGACTCAGGCGGTCAGGTCCACCAGCACCTTCATCACCGGCCCCCCGCGCAGCGCCTCCTCCATGCCCTCCTGCAGGCCCTCGAGCGGGATCTTGCGGCTCACGAGCGGGGCGAGCGTCACCGCGCCGGAGGCGGCCAGGCGGATGGCCTCCTCCCAGTCCTCGCGGTTGTACAGGCGGCTGCCGTGCATGGTGACCTCGCGCGCGAACATCGGGTAGAGGTTCACCGGCGTCGGCTCGGAGTGAATGGCCACGATGCTCACCGTGCCCCAGACGCGCACCGTCTCGGTCATCACGCGCGCGGCGGCCGGATGGCCGGTGACCTCGAAGGCCACGTCCACCCCCTGCCCCTCGGTCCACTCGTCGACGAAGCGCACCGGGTCGGCGTCCATCCCGATCACCTCGAGCCCGAGGCCCCGCAGCAGCTCGATCCGGTACGGGTTGATCTCGCTCACGATGACGCGCGCGCCGCGGTGGCGAGAAACCATCGCGATGAGGGCGCCGATGGGCCCGCCGCCCAGCACCAGCACGGTGTCGCCCGACTTGACCGCCGCCCGGCGCACGTCGTGCGTCGCCACCGCGAGCGGCTCGATCATCGCGGCCTGGTCGTCCGCGAGCGAGGCGGGCACGTGGAGCATGCGCTTGGCCTCCACCGCCCAGTAGTCCTGCATGCCGCCCGGCAGCTCCACGCCGAGATCTTGAGCTCGTAGCACAGGTAGTAGCCGCCCATCTTGCAGGCCCGGCACTCCCCGCAGGCGCGGATCGGCTCGACGACTACCCGATCTCCCGGACCGAACCCGCTCGCCGCCGGCGCCTCCACCACCTCCGCGAAGGTCTCGTGCCCGATGATGCCGCCCTTCGGGATGCGGTGATCGAGATGCCCCTGGAAGATGTGCAGGTCGGTGCCGCAGATGCCCGCGCGCAGCACGCGGAGCAGCGCCTGGTCCTGGGCGCGCGCCGGGCGCGTCGCGGGCACGGTGCGAAAAGTCCGGGAGCCTTCGTAGAGGGACGCTCTCATGCGCGAGTCTCCTTGGTCGGGTGCGAGGCGAGTGATGCCGGGACTATCTAGGCGTGGCGACGCGGCGGAGTCAAGAGGGTCCGGGGCCACGCGGCGCCCGCAGCCGCCAGAGCGAGACCCCCTGCGCCAGGAGGGCGACCGCGATCGCGGCGGCGAACGCGCCTGCGATGCCGAGCGGAACGAGGCCCAGGGCCAGGACGAGGCAGAACCCCGCGAACGAGAACAGCCCGAAGAGCAGGCCACGCAGCACCCCGATCGCCGCGCCCGCGCCCTGCAACCGGTGGCCGAAGGCGGTCAGGATAGCCGCGAAGAGCGGATAGGTCGCGAGCAGTCCGCTCCACTGGGCGCCGAGCCGCGGCGCGAGCGCGGTCAGGACCAGCACCACGGTGGTGGCCAGCACCATGCGCGCCGGCAGGTCCCAGCGCGGGGCCACCACCGCGGCGCCCCCGGCGGCGCCTCGCGGCATCAACCGGAGCGACACCGCCAGGGCGACGACGACCAGGACGAAGAGCGCGAAGGCGCCGAGCGCCAGCCCCTGCACGAGCGCCGCGACGGCCGCGTACGCGGCGGTGCCGGCCAGCAGGGCCGCCGGCCACCGGCACCGGAGCGCGCTCCAGCCGTACGCCAGGCTGAAGGCGACCTCCGCGACGGCGCCCGCCAGCGAGCCCACCACCGCGGCCGCCGCGAAGGCTTCTCCGTGATCGAGCGCGATGAAGAAGGCGACCGGGCCGGTGGTGAGCGGCAGGCCCACCAGCCAGCCGCCGATGGACTGGCCCCAGCGCCGGCCCGCGAGCGTGGCCGCCCCGATGAGCGCGGGCGTCACCACGAGCTTGAGCGTCAGGTTGTCCATCGGCGGGGCGGCCGGCGTCCGCGGACGCCGGGCTCAGGAGCGGAGCGCGTCGCGCAGGATCTGGGCGGGGTGCTTGGCCTGACGGCCCGCCAGATGCTCGATCTGCTGGCGGCACGAGATGCCGGGCGCCACGATCTCGGTCTCGGCGGTCGCCGCCTTCACCGCGGGCGCGAGCCGCCGGTTGCCGAGCGTCACCGAGATGTCGTAGTGCTCGCGCTCGAAGCCGAACGAGCCCGCCATGCCGCAGCAGCCGGAGTCCACCTCGCTCACCTCGTAGCCCGCCCACCGGAGCGCGGCCACGGTCGGGCGCGGTGCCGACCATCGCCTTCTGGTGGCAGTGGCCGTGGAGCAGCGCGCGCCGCGGCGCGCCGCCGTTCTTCCACGGGCAGCGTCAGGCCGCGCGCCCGCTCGCGCAGCAGGAACTCCTCCAGGAGGAAGCTCGAGCGCGCAACCGCGCGCGCCTCGTCGGTGCGCACCAGCTCGACGCTACTCGTCGCGCAGCGTGAGCAGGCAGGAGGGCTCGAGCCCGACGATGGCGGCGCCCGCGCGCGACCAGCGGCAGCAGGCGCGCCACGTTCCACTCCGCGTGCGCCTTGGCCTCGTCGAGCATGCCCTTGGAGATCATCGGCCGGCCGCAGCACTTCTTGTCCACGAGCTGGACGCGATAGCCCGCCGCCTCCAGCAGCTCCACCGCGGCGCGGCCCGATCTCCGGCGTGTTGTAGGTGATGAACGTGTCGTGGAAGAGCACCACGCGCCCCGCGGCGGCCGCGGCGGGCGTCGGCGCCGGTCGAACCAGTCGGTGAACGTCTCGCGCGCGAAGGCGGGCAGCGGCCGCCGCCGGTCGATGCCCGACGACGCGCTCCATCAGCCAGCGGTTCGGCAGCGAGCGCGCGATCCAGTTGGAGATCGGCGCCAGGCCGCGAGCCGAGCCACGAGAGCCGCGCGATGTGCCCGAACAGCCGGTTGCGCAGGGGCAGCCCGTTGACCTGCGTGGTAGTGGTGCAGGAACTCGTACTTCATCTTGGCCATGTCGACGTTGGACGGGCACTCCGCCTTGCAGCCCTTGCACTCGAGGCAGAGATCCATCACCTCGTAGAGCCGCTTGCCCGCGAAGTCGGCCGCCGGCACCTGGCCGGACAGCACGGCGCGCAGCGCGTTGGCGCGCCCGCGCGTGGAGTGCTCCTCGTCGCGCGTGGCCATGTACGACGGGCACATCGTGCCCTCGAGCTTCTTGCGGCACACGCCGACGCCGTTGCACATCTCGACGGCCGCCGCGAAGCCGCCCTGCGCCGAGAAGTCGAGCAGCGTCTTCGGCTCCCACGTCTTGTACTCGGCGCCGTAGCGGAGGTGCTCGGTGACGCCCGGGCTGCGCCACGATGTTGCCGGGGTTCATCAGGTTCTTGCGGATCGAACGCGGCCTTCGACTCGCGTGAACGCCTGGAACATCGTCGGGCCGAACACCCGCTCGAGGAACGGGCTCCGCGCGCGGCCGTCGCCGTGCTCGCTCGAGATGGCGCCGCCGAACTCGAGCACGAGGTCGAAGATCTCCTCGGCCATGGCCCGGACCTGCTCGAGGCCGCGCTCGGTCTTCAGATTGATCAGCGGGCGGATGTGCAGGCACCCCACCGAGCAGTGGCCGTAGTAGGCGCCGTCGCGCCCCGTGCTTGGCCATGATCTCGCGGAAGCGCGGCACGAACTCGGGCAGGTGCTTCGGGTCGACCGCGGTGTCCTCGATGAACGCGATCGGCTTGGCCTCGCCGCTGCACGCCCGAACAGCAGGCCGAGGCCGGCCTTGCGGAGCTTCCAGATCGACTGCTGCTCGCCCGGGTCGTAGGCGATGTGCGAGGCGTAGCCGAAGCGTCCGCGCGCCCGCCGCGCCTCGAGGGCCTCGACCTTGGCCTTGACCTCCTGCGTCGGTGTCCCCCGCGTACTCCACGATCAGGATCGCCGCGGGATCGCCCTGCACGAATCCCATGCGCTGCGCCTGCTCGATGTTCGCGCGGGCGAGGTCGAGGATCATCTTGTCGGTGAGCTCGACGGCGTAGGGCCCGGTCTCGAGGATGGCCTGCGAGGACTCGAGCGCCTCCTGCATGTCGTGGTAGTGGATCACGTCGACCGCGGTCTCCTTGGGCCTGCTGCACGAGGCGCATCTTCGCCTCGACCACGGTGAGGAGCGTGCCCTCCGAGCCCACGATGAGCGCGCGCCATGTTGAGCGGCCGGTCCTTGCACCAGCTCGTCCAGGTTGTAGCCGCAGACGCGGCGCCAGTGCTGCGGATACCGCGCCGGATCTCGGTCGTCGTACTGCGTCGCGGATCCGCGTCGATCTCGCGGTAGATCTGCCCTTCCAGCCCGGGCAGCGCGCATCTTGGCCTTGAACTGCTCGGGCGTCACCTCGCCGAAGACCGCGCGGCTGCCGTCGGCGAGGATCGTGGTCATCTCGATCACGTGCTCGACGGTGAGGCCGTAGGCGATCGAGTGCGAGCCGCCCGGAGTTGTTGCCGAGCATGCCGCCGATGGTGGCGCGGTTCGAGGTGGAGGTGTCGGGCCCGAAGAGCAGCCCGAGCGGCCGCACGTGGTGGTTCAGCTCGTCCTGCACCAGCCCGGGCTGCACCCGCGCCCACAGCTCCTCCTCGTTCACCTCGAGGACCCGGTTCATGTGGCGCGAGAAGTCGAGGACGACCGCGTGGTTGACCGTCTGGCCGGTCAGCGAGGTGCCGCCGCCCCGCGGCAGGACCGGCGCGCTCGAGCGGTTGGCGACCTCGATCGACCGCCTGCACGTCGCCGGCGTGGCGCGGAACCACCACGCCCATCGGCTCCATCTGGTACATCGAGGCGTCCGTCGAGTACAGCAGGCGCGAGTAGCGGTCGAAGCGGACGTCGCCCTCGACGCGCGCGGCGCAGCTCGTGCTCGAGATCGCTCATGGTCGGGATTATGGCACGCGCCCGAACGAGCCCGCAATCGAGCGCGGCTCGCGGCGCGAGGGCACCGCGCTCAACCGCGCGCGGCGAGCAGGCGGCGCAGGAGCCCGTCGACGGTGGCGGCCTCGAAGGGCTTGGAGAGGAACCCGTCGGCGCCCGCGTCCATCGCCCGCGGCTCCGCGTCGAGCAAGCGGGCGGCCATCACCACGACCTTCGTGTCGCGAATGACCGGATCGCGCTTGATCTGGCGACAGACCTCGAAGCCGTCCATGCCCGGCAGGCCGAGGTCGAGGAGCAGCACGTCGGGACGGAACGTGCCGACCTTGAGCAGCCCCTCGAAGCCGTTCGCCGCGGTTTCCAGCTGCGCCCGGGGATGCGAGGCGCGGAGGGAGGCCACGAGCACCTCGACGTCGGCCTGATCGTCCACCACGAGCACGCGCAGCGGCTCACCGGCGCCCGTCCCGAAACCGTGGGTCTTCTGGAAGCGCTCGAACTCGTCCGCCAGGATGCGGAAGTGTCCACCCGGGGTCCGGAACGCGGCCAGCTTGCCCTGCTGGATCCACTTCTTGATGGCGGCCGGCGAAACTTCAAGCATTTCACCGACTTTACCGGTCGTCAGGTACCTCTTGAGCGGGCGCTTGCTGGCCACGGGGCGCGATCCGGCGGTTGACCGCATGCGCAAACTCTAGCAGCCGAGCCGCGAATCACCGGCCGAGATTCGACGACGTCCGGGCGTGCCGGATGACCGGCGTTGCGGAAAAAGTTACGCGATCGGCCGCCCGCGAAAGGTCGGCGGCTCTCGCAAAAACCGTAGGTTACAATCGGTGCGCCCTGGCATTTCGCCTGCAGCCAAAGGCCCATGCGGGGAGAGACAACGGTGCCCGAGCCTAGCGAGGACGCGCGACAGACGATTCTCGTCGTGGACGATGAGCCGGAGGTACGCGCCCTCGTCCGCGAGATCCTCACCCTGCACGGGTACAACGTCATCGACACCGGCGATCCCGCCGCGGCGCGCCGCATCGCCGAGGCCCAGCCGATTCACTTGCTGCTCACCGACGTGGTGATGCCGATCATGAACGGCATCGAGCTGGCCAAGCGCGTCGAGGCCACCAGCCCGAGCACGAAGATCGTGCTCATGTCGGGCTTCTCCACCGCCGCGGTCAAGGGCTCCGGGCGGCCGCTGATCCCGAAGCCGTTCAAGGCGAGCGAGCTGGTGAACACGATCAAGCAGATGCTCGACGCGAAGTCCGCGTTCCGCCGGCCCAGCCCGCCGCCCGCGCCCAAGCCGGGCTTCGGACCGGTCTGATGCGCCTGGCCCTCACGCTGGGCGCGCTCCTCCTCGCGCCCGCGCTCGCGACGGCCGCGCCCTCGGCCCCCGCGTTCACCGTCACGCTGCTCGACGGCTCCGGGCACTTCGATTCGCGCGCGCACATCGGCAAGCACGTGCTGGTGGTGCGCTTCCAGGCCTCGTGGTGCAAGGTGTGCAACGAGGAAGCGGAGATGATCGAGCGCGTCTACCGGAAGTACCGCCCGAGCGGGGTCGAGCTGGTGAGCGTGCAGGTCCAGGACACCGAGGCCGACGCGCGCCACTTCCTCGAGGCCAACAAGGCGAGCTACCCCGCCGGCCTCGATCCGCGCCTGAAGATCGCCAACCGCTTCGGCTTCCGGGGCACTCCCTACACCGTGGTCATCAACAAGCGCGGGGAGATCGCGGCCAAGATCCACGGCCGGAGCGACGAGGCGCGCCTCGCACGAGCCCTCGACCCGCTCGTCAAGCGCCCGCCCGGCCCGAAGGCGCCCGCGCCCAAGGCGCCTACCCGATCCAAGTAGCGCCCGCGCCGGCTAGGGCCGGCGCCCCACGTCCAGGCTCCGAACCATCAGCGCGAGCAGGACCGTGTGGATCGCCACTGCCACCCAGTCGTGGGCCGCGACGACGATCAGGCCGTCCAGCGCGTACACCGCGGCGCCGAGCGCGAACACCCAGAGCCGCCTCCGCTGGACGAGCCGCCCGACGAGCAGGAAGCCCAGGATGAACGGCACGGCCATCCAGGCGACCGGGACTGCGCCGGTCACCCAGCGGGGCAGGCCGAGCCCGAAGATGACGCCCGGGTGGTGCCAGGCGAAGGAGAGCGCGACGTCGAGCAGCGTCAGCGCGGCGACCAGGTAGAAGGCGCCCGCGGCCAGGCGGTACGAGGCGGGGCGTACGCTGCGGGCTCGCACGCGCCTCGCCGGTGCATGCCTGACGTCGGCGGTCAAGGGCGCGGCGGGAACCGGCCCGAACCCGCTCCGGCGGGGCCGGGAGGTCGGCCGTGGGGGCGGACGGCGGAAGGGGCTGCCGTTCGGGTCCATGTTCGCTTCTCCGTCACTTCGGTGTCAGACCTGTCCGTCTGGGCACCGGAGTGGTCCCTGGATGAGGCTGTGGGACTAAGGGAGCAAGCGGTGTGCCAGGCTCAGGGCTTGAGCATCACCTTGATCGCGCGGTCCTCCTTGCGATCGAAGATCGCGTACCCCTTCGGGGTGTCCGCGAGCGGCATCGTGTGCGTGATGATGCGCGTGGGCTGCAGGCGCCCGCTCTGGATCAGCGGCATGAGGGGCGTGATGAAGTTGCGCGCGTTGCAGATGCCCATGCGCAGCGTGAGGTCCTTGAAGAACGCCTCCCGCGCCGGGAAACCCATGGACGGCTCCACGTAGACCCCCACCGAGGAGACGGTGCCGCCCGCGCGCACCGCCTGGATGGCCTGCGTGAACGGCGCCTCGTGGCCGACGCACTCCAGCACCGCGTCGGGGCCACGGCCGCGCGTCTGGGCGCGCAGCTGCTCGGCGGGATCGCCGCGGTCGAGATTCACCGGAATGCCACCGAGCTCCTCCGCGAGCTTCAGGCGGTAGTCCACGCGGTCCACCACGAAGACGCGGCTCGGCCCGAAGAGATGCGCCGACTGCAGCGCGAGCAGGCCGACGGGACCGGCGCCGAACACCGCCACCGTGTCGCCGGGACGGATCCCCGCGTTCTCGGCGCAGACGTAGCCGGTGGAGAGGATGTCGCCCAGGAAGAACACCTGCTCGTCGGTCATCCCGGCGGGGACCGGCTCGCACATGTGGTCGGCGAACGGCACCCGGATGGCCTCCGCCTGGCCGCCCGGGTACTGCTTGCCGAAGCGCCCGCCGAACACCGCGCGGCCGGTGGTGGCGCACTGGGTGGGCAGCCGCATCCGGCACCACTCGCAGAAGCCGCACGAGATCGAGAAGGGCGCGAGCACGCGGTCGCCCTTCTTGATCTGCCGCACCGCGGAGCCGACTTCCTCGACGACGCCCATGAACTCGTGGCCCATCACGATCCCCGGATCGAGCCCGGCCACCCGCCCGTGGTACTGGTGCAGGTCGGAGCCGCAGACCGCGCTGGTCGTGATGCGGAGCACCGCGTCGGTGGGATCCACGATGCGCGGGTCCGGCACCGATTCCACCCGCACGTCGCCCGGTCCGTGAAGCGTGATGGCTTTCATGACGTCGCCCTCCTCCGTCGCTGGGTTTCGTAGTGGACCAGCGCGGCGCCGCCCCGCACCGTCGCGTCCTTGTCGAGGGTCAGGATCTCGAGGTGCGTCGCGCGCAGCGCCTCCGCGAACGCGTACCGGGCCAGGGCCGCGCGCACCCGCGCCTCGATGGGCCGGAGCGACTTGGCCACGCTGCCCGCCAGCAGGACCCGCTCCGGGTCGAGCCCGTTCACGATGATGGCCAGCCCCGCCCCGAGGGCGGCGCAGGCCTCCTCCACCACCGCGTCCGCCCCCGCGTCGCCGGCCGCCGCGAGCCGGAAGACCTCGGCCGCGCTCACCGGACGCCCGAGGCGCGCGCCGCCGCGCCGCCCGATGTCGGTGCCCGACACGTAGGACTTGAGGCAGCCGCGCCCGCCGCAGATGCAGGGCGGTCCGTTGAAGTCGACCGGCACGTGACCGAGCTCGCCGCCGAAGCCACTCGCGCCGCGGTGCAGCCGGCCGTCGAGGATGATGCCGCCGCCGACCCCGGTACCCAGGGCCAGCATGACGAGCGACCGCGCCCCGCGTCCGGCGCCCCACGTCCACTCGGCCAGCGCGAGCGCGTTGACGTCGTTGTCCACGTAGACGGGTACGCGAAGACGGTCGGCCAGCATGGCGGCGAGCGGCGCGCGGGCCAGCTCGGGGATGTAGTGGACGTCCACGCCCATCGCCCCGCGCTCGGCGTCCACGATTCCGGCCACGCCGAGGCCGATCCCGGTGACCGTCACGCCCCGGGCCCGGGCCTGCTCGGCGAGCCCGTCGAGCAGCTCGCCGATCGCGTCCAGCGCGGTGCCCGGGCCGCGCGCGTGCGTGGGCGCCTGCTGATGCTCGAGCACCCGTCCATCCGCGGCCACGAGGCCCGCGGCCACGGTCGTCCCGCCCACGTCCACCCCGATGACGACGTCGGGGGCCACGCGTGCCCTAGAGGTCCCCGAAGTGCATGAGCCGGATGCCCTCCCGCTCGACGAGGGCGCGGGCGGCCGGATCGGTCAGGCCGGCGAGCTCGACGTCCCGCTGACGCCCGTAGCGGCTGTAGGCGAGGTCGTCGTCGAAGTAGCCGGGATGGGTCATGAACTCGGTCACGCCGCCCGGCAGCTCACGCAGGTGCGCGAGCACGCGCTCGGACGACCAGTACGCGTCGGGACCCGACTCGCCCATGAAGTGATCCGGCGTCTTGAGCGCGAGCTTGCGCGCCGCCGCGCGCACCTCCGCGTCCTGCGTGCGCACCGGCACCTTGATGGCGCGCGCGAAGTCCAGCACCAGCTCCAGGATCGGCTCCTGCCGGCCGACGTGGTGGTGGGAGTCCAGATGGGTGGGGAACCGCCCCATGATCGTCCGGAACTCGTCGATCTGCATGCCGAGCTCGATGCGCGCCTCGTCCGGCCGGGCGCGCTGCGCGGCCTCGCGCGCGTCGCGCGTGAACGTACCCTCCGCGGTGAGGAGCGAGGCCACGCGCTTTGCGGGCGCCACCGGCGGCCCCAGCGTGAGGTTCATGTGCAGCCCCACGCCCATCCCGGAGGCCTTCAGCGCGTCGATGAGCGCGGGGTCGACCGGGCGGTTGACGAGCAGGGTCGTGCTCGTCACGATCCCGCGCCGGTGCGAGTCCAGGATGCCGCGGCTCACCCCCGCGGTGAGGCCGTAGTCGTCGGCGTTGACGATGAGATTGCGCGCCGGCTTCATCGCGATCGATCCTCCGTCCGGGTCCCCGGCCTGCTTCCCTGCCAAGTCCCCTGAATCACGTAGCGCTCGACCGTGACGGGCCACCCCTGGGCCGGCAGGGTGGCTTCGGCGTCGAGGGCGCGAATGTGCTCGATGCGCTCGTAGCCGATGCGCGGAAAGGCCTGCGTCTCCTGGCCCAGGATCGCGGGCTCGAGCCCCGCGGCGTGGAGCCGGGCGAGCGCCGCCTTGACCCCGAGGAAGCCGAAGAGCGTGAAGACCAGCCGGCCGCCCAGTGCGAGGTGCGCGGGGGCGCCCGCGATCACCCGGTCGAGCAGGGCCCAGCCGTCGCGGCCGCCGTTGTCGGCCGCCGCCGTCGCGTCGGCGCGCTCGCGATCGGGCGGGGTGGGCATCTGGGGCGGGCTCGTGCAGATCAGGTCGAAGACGCGCCCGCGCACCGGCGCGAAGCCGTCGCCCGCGAGCACCTCGACGCGATCCGCCACGCCGTTGACCACCGCGTTCGCGCGCGCGCAGCGCACCGCCGCCTCGACCAGGTCGGTCGCCACCACGCGCGCCCCGGCCCGCGCGGCCAGCACCGCGGCCAGGCCGATCCCGGTGCCGATCTCGAGCACCCGATCGCCCGCGCAGACCGGCAGGTGGCGGCAGAACAGCAGCGAGCCCGCCTTGGGCGGCTGCACTCCGTCGGCGACCGTGAACGTGCAGCCGCCGTGCACGAAGAGCAGCACTCCCGCGTCGGTCACTTCCCCATCACCCGCCGGAAGTAGAGGCGCAGCGCTTCCTTGAGCTGCGCCCGGGCGCCCGCGCCGGTCTGGGCGTCCTCGAGCTGCTCGATGTCGATGGACAGCGGCACGCCTTCCTTCTTCACCCCGTCGAGCTCGGCGGTGAGCCCGCAGCGCTCGTCCGACTCGGTGAACACCACGCGGGCCCGGGAGAAGCTCTTGTCCTCCTGGGCGAGCTGCTCGATGGTCTCGGTGAGCAGGCGCTTGATCGCCTCCTGCTCCGGCGCGGGCACGGTGGAGAATGCAGCGGTGAGCGTGACCTCGGCCATGGCCTAGATTCCCGCCGCCGCGGCGGCGTTCAGGTGATCGAGGCCGGCCTCGAGGCCGCGCCGCCCGATCCGGATCGCCACCGGCCGCGCGAAGTGGATGGTGCCGTAGGCCTGGTGCTTCGGGACCACGGCGTGGCCCATCTTCCGCAGCGCGGCGAGGGACCGCTCGCCCACCCGATCGTCCACCCAGAGCTCGCCGCCCTCGGTGTGCAGGCGCGGCGCCTCGATGGCCGCCTGCGGGGTATCGCCCTGGTCCGCGATGTTGGCGATCACCTGCGGGATGGCCGAGACGATCTTGCGCCCGCCCGGCGCTCCCACCGTGAGGTAGGGCTCGCCCTGCCGGAAGCCCAGCGCGGGCACCATGTTCACGACCGGCCGCTTGCCCGCCGCGACCGAGTTCGCGCGGCCCGGCTCCGGATCGAACCAGAGCATCCCGTTCTGGAGCAGGATGCCGGTGCCCGGCACCACCATGCGCGAGCCGAAGAGGGAGACCGCGGTATTGGTCAGCGAGACCATGTTGCGCTGACGGTCCACCGCGCAGATGTGGGTGGTGCAGTCGCTGCCGTCGGTGGGCAGCCGGCGGCGGCCGCGCGCCACCGCCATCGTCCCCCGCCCGAGGCCGCCGACCGCCGCGTCGTGCGCCCACGCGTCCGGCAGCTTGGCGTCGCTGCGCGGGCCGGCGGCCCGGAGACCCGCGGCCACCTCCTGCGCGTGCTCGCTCGAGGCCAGCCCGCGCCACGGCACGCGCACCGCGAGCGGATCGGCCAGGTGCCGCAGCCGGTCGAGGAACGCGTAGCGCACCGCCTCCGCGCGCAGGTGGAGGCCGCCCGCCGTCTCGTATCCCACCTTCGCGGCCGGGAAGCGGGCCAGGATGTTGAGCATCTCCACCGCGGTCGGCCCGCCGGTGGCGCCGGGAGAGAAGGCCAGCTCGAGCCGGCGATAGGTCATGGTCAGCGGCTCGACCACGCGCGGCGCGTAGCCCGCGAGATCGCTCGCGCGCAGGAAGCCGCCGGTGCGGCGCATCTCCTCGTCGATGGCCTGGGCGATCGCGCCGCGGTAGAAGGCCTTGGGGCCGTCCTTGGCGATGAGCCGCAGGCTGCGGCCGAGGTCCGGCTGGCGCAGCACGTCGGCGGGCATGCTCGAGGCCGGGCGGTACACGTAGTGGCCGTCGCGCAGATAGCTGCGCGCGGTCTCCGGGAAGACGTCGAGCTCGTCGCAGTGCGGCCCGATGGTCAGCGCGTGGTACCAGTCCACCTCGAAGCCCTTCTCGGCCAGCGTGATCGCGGGGGCCATCACGTCGGCGAGGTCCATCGTGCCGTACCGCTCGAGGGCCAGGCAGAGCCCGGCCACCGAGCCGGGAATCGCCACCGACTTCGGGCCGAAGTTGTTGGCGTCGCCCACCACGCGGCGCCACGGGAACAGGGCCTGCGCCACCCCCTCGCCCAGCTCGTAGCAGCTCTCGTGACAGGCCGCGGGGGCCTGCACGTTGAAGTCGAGCGCGATCGTCTCGCCGCGCCGGGCCAGGTGCACGAGCATGGTGCCGCCGCCGGCCACCGAGGACATGAAGGGCTCCACCACCGTCATCGCGAACGCGGTGGCGACCGCCGCGTCCACCGCATTGCCGCCGCGGGCCAGGATGCCCGCGCCCACTTCGGCCCCGAGCGGGTGCTCGGCGGCCACCAGGGCGCGCGCGCTCGGGGTGTGCTTGGTCACGCTGAGGGTGGAGCGGATCATGCGGTCTCCTTCGCGAACTCGAACGGGTGGAGCCGGCAGGTCCAGACCCCGGCGTCGTTGTGGATGAGAAAGCACACGCGCACCGCCGGCCCGCGGTGCACGGTCCAGAAGAAGATCCCCGCGTCCTCGGCTTCTCCGCACTCGTCGCAGACCCACGCGGTGCCGAACTGCTCGGCCTCCTGCTGCGCGGCCGCGTGGGCCTCCGCGGTCACGTAGAGCGGGGCGGAGGCGGGCATGAACGCGTTGATGTCGTCGAGATACGGCAGCGCGGGGGGGCCGGGCCGGTCGCGCCACGCGTCGAGGACCGCGAGGACCGGCAGCTCCTCCGCGGTGGCGACGTACTGCTGATCGTCCACCAGCTCGCCGCGGGCCACGCGGCAGCGGGCCAGGAAGGCGCGGAGCTCGGGCAGCGCCACCTGGCCGCGATAGAGCCGGTCCGCGAAGTCTCCGTCTTCCTCGGCGGCCAGGATGAAGTAGGGCGACGCGGGGGGCTGCTCCAGGATGGGGCCGGACACCACGTAGAGCCGGCCGCCGTCGGACCGGGACGCCGCCGCGCCGTGCCAGATGAGGGTGGCGCTCGCTCCCGGCTCGATCCACGTGAGGGCAGCGTTGGGCATGGGCGTCGTAGAAAAGACGCCCAAGTCTAGCACGCGGCTACTCGGTCTGAGTGTCGAGCGGCGAGACCCGCCGGAGCGTGTCGACCACGCCCTTGTCGTCGAAGAAGATGACCCAGCCGAGCGGATACACCCAGGCTTCCTTGGCGGTGGTGCGGACCGCCTGCCAGTGCTGCTCGCCCCAGAAGGCCATCAGGGCGGTGTCGATGGTCTGCTCGCGGGGCTCCCCGAGCAGGACCTTCACCTCGGCGGGGGTGCTGCCGGTGGTCACCTGGCGCCAGAAGCGGAACTCGCTGTAGCGCGAGGTGTTCTCGAGCTCGGGGTGCTCGCGGAGATACTTGAAAACCTTCTCGTCCATCTGGTCGCGCCACACGCGCTTCTCGTCGAAGTTCGGGCTCCGGCCGTTGGTCGCGTACGACTGCATGATGAAGAACTCCTCGGCGTTGGGGCCGCGGGAGGTCCGCTCGAGCACGGGCTCGGGCGTGATGCACGCGGCGGTCAGCAGCGCCGCCGCCGCGGCCAGTCGGCCCGTGGTCAGCCGAAGGGAGGAGCGGGTCAATCGGCTCATCGCAGCCTTCATCATACCTGGGCCCATTATATCTACGGGAGCCCGCCAGCCCGTCAAATCAGGGCCGACTCCAGCACGATGCCGCGGTCGATGACGCGGGCCGCCCGGCCGAGGAGGCCGGCCACCACCGGCTCGCACCTCGGGCGACTCCGCGAGCTGGCGGAGCACGTCGATGAGCCGGCGCATGGCGCGGATCAGATCCCCCTCGTGGCCGCCGAAGGACTCCTCCACGATGGCGGACCAGTCGTCCTCGCCCGAAGCCCACCGGAACACCGACGGCATGAAGCCGGTGGAGATGGCCGACCGGCATCGGCAGCTGCCGTGCCGCCGCTGCGACCTCGAGGACGGTGTCGGCGATCGACTCCATCTCCTGGAGCTTGTGCCTGAGCTTGGGCCGCTTCTTGAGGAAGAGCCGCGCCACCGCGCCGTCGCCCGAGCGCGACTCCTCGATGAGCCACGAGCAGAGCGCGGCCGCCTCGGCGAGCGTGGTGTCGCGCGAGGACGCCGCGGTCGACCATCTCGGCCACCAGCAGCTCGTTGTCGTGGCGGAGCCCGGCGATGAGCTGGCCCTTGGCCGAGGAGCTTGCCGTCCTGCACCGCGCCGAAGTGCTCGAGCACCTCGACGACCCGGAGGAACTCCTGCCAGTAGGCGTTGCTGAAGGCGTCGAGCGTCTCCCGCTTCTGGGCGAGCTGGCGCTCCAGCCGTCGAGGCCCTTCCAGGCCTGCTCGCAGCGGCCCTGCGAGCCCCACGGGCAGCGGTGGCACTCGATCGCGGCGAGCGCGCGCCTCGGGCCCCTGGCTCTTCTCGCGCTCGATCAGCTCGGGCACCGAGAGGCGGGCCATCTGCTCGGTGAGGCCGCGGGTGCGCCGCTCCCAGTCGCGCGGGACGTGCATGCGGCGGCGTCTGCCAGAACACGCGCTTGACGTTGCCCTCCTTCATCTGCACGGTGCCGCCGTGGGGCAGCAGCACGCTGGATGAGATCGCGGTGGCGCCGCCGGTCCACCCCGCACGATGAGGCCGAGGCTGGCCGCCGCTCTTGCGCCGCACCAGCGCGAGCCGCCCGGGCTCCGCGTCGGCCGCGGCGCGGCCGCGCCGCCCGCCCCGCCCGCGCGCCATGCGCGCCGCCTCGACCTCGGCGCGCGCCTGGCGGTAGCGGCCGATGCGCGAGAAGTCGCCGCACGGGCGCGTGAAAGCCGCGCGCGTCGTCCACCGCCATCTCCAGGCTCGCCACCTCGGCCTCGAGCGCCGCGGATGCGCTTCAGGTTCTGGTACTGGCCGAACGAGGACTCGACGATGCGCCGGATCGTCGCCAGGTCGTTGCCCGGTCGAGAGCAGGAGCGCGACCGAGCCGTAGCCCAGCTTGAACTGGCTCGCGATCGGCTCGGGCGGGCCGTCGACCACCCGCCGCATGTCGTCGAGCCCGTCGCGCACGTCGAGGGCCATCACGCACTTGCCCTCGGGATCGATGCCGCGGCGGCCCGCGCGCCCCGCCATCTGGGTCAGCTCGTTGTGGGTCAGGCTGCGGAAGCCCCGGTCGGTGCGCTTGGTCAGCGACTGGAGCACCACGCTCTTGGCCGGCATGTGGATGCCGAGCGACATCGTCTCGGTGGCGAACACCACCTTGCAGAGGCCGCGCTCGAAGAGCAGCTCGATGAGGCGCTTCACGGTGGGCAGAATCCCCGCGTGGTGGAGGCCCACGCCCATGCCGAGCGCCTGGAAGATGGTCTGGTTGAGCGGCGACTCCGCGATGGTCGGGTTGTCGGTGATCTGCTCGCGGATCGCCTCGTCCACCTGCCGCTGCTGCTCGCGCGTCAGCAGCGGCTTGCCCTCGGCGAGCACCGTCTCCATCGCGCGCTCGCAGCCCGCGCGGCTGAAGATGAAGTAGATCGCGGGCAGCCACCCGCGGCCTCCAGCTCGTCGAGCATCACGGTGGGATCGACGACCCGGCGCGTGTACCAGCGCCCGCGGTCGTTGTAGCCGCCCTCGCGCTCCTCGCCGAGCAGGCGCACCTTGCCGTGGCGGACGGCGTCGTAGGCGTGGATCTCGCCCGACAGGTCGGCGACCAGGTACTGCAGCGGCACCGGGCGGTGCGGATGGGTGATGGCCACGATGGGCCGGTGCACGAGGCTGATCCAGTCGGCGATCTCGTCGACGTTCGCGCACGGTGGCGGACAGCGCGACCAGCGCGACGTCCTGCGGGCAGTTGACGATGATCTCCTCCCACACCGTCCCGCGCCCCTCGTCGCCCATGTAGTGGCACTCGTCGAGCACCACCGTCTCGAGGCCCTCGAGCCCGCCGGTGTAGAACATGTTGCGCAGGATCTCGGTGGTCATCACCACCAGCGGGCGCGCGCGGAGTTGACCTTGACGTCGCCGGTGAGGATGCCGACCTGCTCGGCGCCGAACTGGCGGCACGAAGTCGGCGTACTTCTGGTTGGAGAGCGCCTTCAGCGGCGTGGTGTAGGCGATGCGGCGGCCGCGGTTGAGCGCGCGCGTGGATGGCGAACTCGGCCACCAGGGTCTTGCCGGCGCCGGTCGGCGCGGACACGATCACCGACTGCCGTCGTGGATCGCCGCGATGGCCCGGAGCTGGAAGTCGTCGAGGGGAAACTGGTAGCGGGCCTTGAACGACTCGAGGAGCCGCTCTCACGGCCACGGCACCTCCCTTGCCCGCGCGCTCTCACGTTACCACGGCCTTGCGCGGCCGCGAAGTCCCGCGTACGCTCGTGAGCCACGCATGAAGCTCACCGGCAAGGTCGCGCTCATCACCAACGTCAGCCACTTCATGGGCCCCGCCATCACCGAGGAGTTCTGCCGCGAGGGCGCCTCGGTGGCGCTGCACGACCGGGACGAGGCGGCGATCGCGCCGCTTCGCGCGCATCGCCGAGCGCCTCGGCCGCGACGTGCTCGTCGCTCGGCGGCGACCTCAGCCGCTCGGGCGAGGCCGACCGCGTGGTCGACGGCGGTGGTCGGCGCGCTTCGGCCGCCTCGACATCCTCGTCAACAACAACGCCCACCCGCCCTCCGGGCAGCCCGACCGAGGAGATCACCGACGCGGCGTGGCGCGAGATGATGGCGCGGCTGCTCGACGAGCCGTTCTACTGCCTGCGCGCCGCGCTGCGCGTGATGCGGCCGGCCGGGCGCGGCAAGATCATCAACATGTCCTCCGCCGCGGCCTTCCCCGGCCTCCCGCAACTACGCGGCCTACACCGCGGCGCGCGCCGGCGTCAACGGGCTCACCAAGGCGGTCGGGCGCGAGGTCGCGGAGGACGGCATCCAGGTCAACGCGATCGCCCAGAACTACGTCGAGAACCCGACGTACTTCCCGCCCGCCCTCACCGCCGACCCCGTCCGGCTCGCGCGCATGGTCAAGCACATCCCGGCCGGGCCGGCTCGCGCGCAGCGAGGAATCCGCCCGCCTCGCCGTGTACCTGGCCTCCGAGGACGCCGACTTCTTCATCGGCCAGGTCATCCCGTTCGCGGGCGGCTGGGTCACCCCGTGATCATCTACCACGTCGCGGTGAAGACCGCGGACGACTACCTGGAGAAGCGCGAGCCGTACCGCAAGGCCCACCTCGAGCGGCTCATGGGCCTCCGCGCCCAGGGGCTCGTCATCGGCGGCGGGCCCGCCCCGGACGGCCGCGGTGCCGACGTGTTCTATCGCGTCCAGCAGCCGGACGACGTCCGCCGGCTGGTGGAGGAGGACCCCTACATGACCGGCGGCGTGTGGGCCAGCTACGCGCCGCGGAGCTTCGCGCAATTCCTCGAGCCGTGGGAGCTGCCTCCCCTCGTCACCGACGGCTCGCGCCCGGTCACGCTGGTGGAAGGTCTGGCCCCCGACGTGGAGATGGCCTCCTTCGCCCTCATCGAGGCCCGCGGCGGCGGGCGCATGGCGTTCGGCGGCTTCTTCCCGGGCGGCGGGACCCTCGCGGTCATGCGCGGGGACGACATGGCCAAGGCGCTGGACGAGCTGCGCACGACCGGCTTCTGGGACGAGGCGACGCTCCGCGCCCGCCCCCTCCTCCACGTTCTCTAGCCACTCCGCTAGGGCTTCCCCAGCACGGTGCGGATGTCGTTCATCACCAGCTCGGGCACCAGGAAACCCGCGCTGTAGACGTTGCGGATGAACCCCTCGCGGTCCACCAGGAAGACCTTCAGCACGTGGCGAATGCGTCCGGTGGGCCGGCCGCGCTCGTCACGCTCGGGCGTCCGGTCCTGCCCGTAGCTCTCCAGCACCGCGTCGAGCACGCGGCCGGACGGGGCGGTCAGGAAGCGCCAGAGGGCGGGATCGGCGTCGTAGACCGCGGCGTACTTCGCGAGCTGGGCGGGCCGGTCGCGCTCGGGGTCGAAGCTGATCGAGACGAGCGCCGTCTCCCCCGCGAGGCCCGTCTCGCGTAGCCGGGTCTGGATATCGCGCAGCGCCTGGCTCGCGAGCGGGCAGCCGAGGCGGTCCGGGCACGCGGTGTAGATGAAGCTCACCACCGCGATCTTCCCCGCCATAATCGCGCGGGTATCCACCACCCGCCCCGCGGCGTCGCGCAGCGTGAAGGCGCCGACGCGCTTGATCGCGGGCAGCTCGTAGCTGCCGGGCGGCGGCGGCACGAACGCGGGCGTGAACACACCCTGGATGAACTCGTCCGCGAGCGCGGGCCCGGGCGAGTGGGCCGTCGCGCCGGGCGGCCCCAGCGCGCCCGCGGCCAGGGCCACCGCGAGCGCGCCGGGACCGAGCCAGCCGCGCACGGTTACCGGGACTTGCTCCCGAAGTTCATGATGTGCGCGCGCCCGACCCCGTTGAAGTCGGTGCTGAACTTCGGGACCAGCTTGCCGTCCTCCCACGCGAAGGCCTTCAGCCACTGGTCGCCGGGCTTGTCCCACTGCGAGAGCAGCGAGCTGGTCGCGTAGACGCGCTGGCCGTCCCACGAGGTCGAGACCATGTTGGCCTGGTCGCCGAGCTTCACCTGGTGGATGAGCTTGCCCTCGAACGGATTGGTCACGTCGTAGATCCGCAGCGTCCCGTCGCCGTAGGAGTTCACGTAGATCTTGCTGTCGTCGGGCGCGATGCTGATGTCCACCGGGATGTTGGCGCCGATCTCGGCGATGTTCTTGTGGGTCCACTTGCCGTCCGGCTGCTGGTGGATCAGCACGAGCTGCCCGGTGAGCGCGGTCGAGGTGAAGGCGTACGGATGATTCGGCAGGAGGGCCCACCGGAGCTCGAGCGGCGCGCCCGGGATCTGGAGCACCTGGAGCGGCTTGCGCGCGTGGAAGTCCCAGACGACGACCGACGAGCCGAACTGCTTCATGGCCTCGCCGTCCTTCAGGAGCTCCCCGATCGGCCGCATGTAGTTCTTCCGGCCCGCGAACGACGACGTGAGCATGCGGTTCAGGTTGACGTTGACCCGGACGTCGTAGCCGTAGGGAGCCTCCGCGGGCATCCAGATCGTCCGGATGAACTTCCCGTCGTTGGTGTACTCGGCCATCCCGGTCCGGCCGCCGTAGTCCTTGGAGTTGGAGAGGGCGGTGATCAGCATCCGCCCCGGGAGCGCGTAGAAGGTATGTGGACCGACCAGGCCTCCGGTGTCCTTCACGAACGTCTTGATCGTCTTCACCAGCTTCGGCTGGCCCGGGTTCGAGGCCACGTCGAAGATGAAGATCTGGCTGGTGTCGAGCCCCCCCGCCCAGAGGAAGCGCCGGTCGTCGGTGAAGCCGGCGTGGTGGGCTTCGTGCTGGCCGGGCACCGGAGCCCGGTGGACGATCTGGCCGTAGCGCCCTGACCCGGGGGTGACGTCCACGGTGACCATGCTGTCGTTGCCGTCCGCCACCCCCTTCACCCCGAGGGTCCACACGTAGAGGTAGTCTTCCTGGCCGGTCACCTTGGGCAGGAAGGGGGACTGGCAGGTCTCGTCGGCCCGGGCCGGCGCGGCCGGGACCAGGGCCACGGCCATCGCGAGAGCCACTCCCAACAGCCACTGCACGGTCGGGCGCATGCGCATGTGTTCCCCTCCTTGGGCATCGACGATTTGGATGCCGCGATGGTAAGCCGACCCGGCCGGCAGGGTGGGGAAATTCTCCGTTGACAGCCCAATTATAATTAGGTAAACCTAACCATCGTCGTATCAGGGCCCTAAGAGTGAACGGAAAGGCACCCGAATGATCGACCGGCCGGCCGCGCCCCGGAGCTCCCGCGGATGATCCTCTGCCTCTGCCGCGGCGTCTCCGATCGCACTGTCGAGGCGGTCATCGCGGACGGCGCGCGCACGGTCGCCCAGGTCGAGCGCGCATGCGGGGCGGGCGGAGACTGCGGCGCCTGCGGCGACCTCCTCGACGCGCTGGTGGAGCGGGCCCGTGACGGGCACTATGGTGGGCGGCAGCAGTCCACTAACGTCCTCACGGGGGGAATCTATGAAGGGGCACGACCAGGTGGTGAGCCTGCTCAACGACATCCTCACGGCGGAGCTGACCGCCATCAACCAGTACTTCATCCACGCTCGGATGTGCGAGAACTGGGGCTACAAGCGCCTGTGGAAGAAGCTGCGCGAAGAATCGATCGGTGAGATGCGTCACGCCGACCGGCTCATCGAGCGGATCCTCTACCTGGAGGGCGTGCCGAACGTGCAGCGGCTCGGCAAGGTGAACGTCGGGCAGACGGTGCCCGAGCAGCTCCGGCTCGATCTCGATCTGGAGCGGGCCGCGGTGGCCGCGCTGAATGCCGGGGTGGAGCTGTGCCGGGGGCTGGGCGACAACGGCACGCGCGAGCTCGTGGAAAACATCCTGACCGCCGAAGAGGGGCACATCGATTGGATCGAGGAGCAGATGGAGCTGATCCGGCAGGTGGGGGAGGCGCACTATCTCTCCCAGCAGATCAAGGAAGAGGATACGTGATCGACGACCCCGGTGAGGCTCCCCTCGCCCGCGAGGCTCCCGCGACCGCGCGGGCCGGCGTCCGGATCGCGAGCGCGGAGCTGTTCCGGGGACGCCGTGAGATCGTCATCGTGCATCGCGGCCAGGAATACCGGCTGCACATCACCAAGGCGGACAAGCTGATCCTGACCAAGTAACCTGTCCACCCCAGCCAGCCACCCCGACGGGCATTCGCCCCAGGCAGCGAGCCACCAGAGCCGGCCGTCCCCGCGACGCCGCCGGCAGCGAAGGGGCCCGTCGTGCTTCACATCGGCACTCTGATCCAGACGCTCGCCAAGGGCGGGCCCGTGATGATCCCGCTCCTGATCTGCTCCGTCCTGGCCGTGGCCGTGGTGGTCGAGCGGCTCGGCTTCTGGTGGCGCCAGGGTGACGCGGGTCCCGCCGAGCGCGCCCTCGAGTTGGCCGAGCGCGGCAAGCTGGACGAGGCGCTCGAGGTCGCCCGCGCCTCCCGCACCGCGACCGCGCGGGTGGTCGCGGCGGGCCTCGCCGAGCGACAGGCCCCGCCCGCCGCCGCGATGGAAGCGGCGGCCCAGACCGAGATGAGCCGCCTCCGCAGCTACCTCCCGGTCCTCGACACCATCATCACGCTGTCGCCCCTGCTCGGACTGCTGGGCACCGTCACCGGCATGATCGCCGCCTTCGGCATCCTGTCGACGAGCGGCATGAACCAGCCGAACGCCATCACCGGGGGCGTGGCCGAGGCCCTGATCGCCACCGCGGCCGGCCTCGGCATCGCGATCGCCACCCTGGTGCCCTACAACTACTTCCTGGCCCGCGCCGAGCAGGCCATGGACACGATGGAGCGGCTGGCCAGCCGCCTCGACCTCGCGCTGCGGGAGCAGCAGATCCCGTGAAGTTCCGCCGCCGCCCGCCCCGCAAGGCCCGGATCGAGATCATCCCCATGATCGACACCGTGTTCTTCCTGCTCGTCTTCTTCATGATGGCGAGCCTCGCGATGACGGTGCACGGCGGCATCCCGGTCAATCTGCCCAAGGCGGCCCGCGCGGAGGCGGCGCGCGCGCCGGTCTCGGTCTCGATCTCGCGCGAGGGCGTCATCTATCTCGAGCGGGAGCCGGTCGACGCCGCCCAGCTCACCGCGCGCCTGCAGGCCCGCGCCCGCACCGAGCCCGAGCTCGCGGTGGTGATCGAGGCCGACACCGACGTGCTTCACGGGCGCGTGGTGGACGTCATGGACGCGGCGCGGCTCGCCGGCGTCGGCAAGCTCGCGATCGCGGTCACGCCGCGGGAGACGAAGCGCTGACGCGCCCCTTCATCCGGGTCGCCCTCCTCCTCGCCCTGATCGCGGCGTCCGGCTTCACCGCGGCGCCGGCCGCCGCCGACGATCCCTTCGCGCCGATCCTCCACCTGCTCGACTACCTGGGTGTGGACTACCCGGAAGCGGTCAAGGACGGCAAGGTCGCCGACCAGGGCGAGTACGACGAGCAGGTCGAGTTCGCCGCGAGCGTGCTCGCCCTGATCCGCGAGCTTCCGGCCCGCCCGGAGCGGACCGCGCTCGAGACCGGGGCCGCGCAGCTGGCCGCCGCGATCGGCGACAAGCGGCCGGGCGACGAGGTGACGCGGCTCGCGGGCGAGCTGCGGGGACGCATCATCGAGGTCTACCAGGTCCGGGTGTCTCCGCGGCGGGCACCGGACCTCGCGTCCGCCCCCGCCGACTTCGCCACGCACTGCGCGGTCTGCCACGGCGCGAGCGGCCGCGGCGACGGACCCGCGGCCAAGGGGCTCACGCCGCCGCCCGCCGACCTCACCGACGCGGCCCGCCAGGGCCAGCTCAGCGTGCTCGGTCTCTACAACACGATCACCCTTGGCATCAAGGGCACCGGGATGACCGGGTTCTCCGCACTGAGCGACCCCCAGCGCTGGGCGCTGGCCTTCTACGTCACCACGCTCGCGGGAAGCGCCGACGAGCGCGCCCGCGGGGCCGCGCTCTGGAAGGCCGGCACGGGTGCGGGCGAGCTCGGGGACCTGCGCGCGCTCGTGATGGCGACGCCGCGGGAGGTGACCGCCCGGCTGGGCCGCGACGGGGCGGCCGTGCTCGCCCACCTGCGCGCCGAGCCCGGCGCGGTGGGCGGCCGCGAGACGCCGCTCGACGTGAGCGCGCGGCTGCTGGGCGAGAGCCTGGAGGCCTACCGCCAGGGCGACGCCACGCGTGCCCATCGGCTCGCGGTCACCGGGTACCTGGAGGGGTTCGAGCTGGTGGAGGCCCCGCTGCGCGCGGTGGACGGCGCGCTCTTGACCCGCGTCGAGGCCGAGATGCTGCGCTACCGGTCGCTGCTCCAGTCCGGGGCGCCGGTGACCGCGGTCGAGACGCAGGAACGCGCGATCCAGGCCCTGCTCGAGACCGCGCGGCAGCGGCTCGACGCGGCCCGCCTCTCCCCCGGCACGCTCTTCGCCAGCGCGCTGGTGATCCTGCTCCGGGAGGGGCTCGAGGCCCTGCTGGTGGTGGCGGCCCTCATCGCCCTGCTGATCAGGGCGGGGCGCCGCGACGCGCTCCGCTACGTGCACGCGGGATGGATCGGGGCCCTCGCGCTCGGCGGGCTCACCTGGGTGGCCGCCTCCTACCTGGTGACCGTCACCGGGGCCGGTCGCGAGATCACCGAGGGCATCGCCGCGCTCGTCGCGGCCGTCATGCTGCTCTACGTGGGCTTCTGGATGCACCGCCACAGCCACGCGGCCCGGTGGAAGGCGTTCATCGAGACGCGCGTGGCGACCGCGCTCTCCGGCCGCACCATGTGGGCGCTCGCGTCGATCTCGTTCCTCGCGGTCTACCGCGAGGCCTTCGAGACGGTGCTGTTCTATCAGGCGCTCTGGGTCGAGGCGGGCGCCGACGGGCGCCTCGCGGTCGGGGCCGGGTTCGCGGCCGCGGTGGTCGGCCTGGTGGCGCTCGCCTGGCTCATCCTGAAGGCCGGCCTGCGGCTGCCGCTCGGCCTCTTCTTCGGGGTGGGCTCGATCCTGATGGCGCTCCTCGCGGTGGTCCTGGCCGGCAAGGGCATCGCGGCCCTGCAGGAGGCCGGGAGCCTGCCGGTGCAGCCGCTCGACCTGCCCGCGGTCCCGTCGCTCGGTCTCTACCCGACGTGGCAGGGCGTGCTGACGCAGCTCGTGGTGGTGCTGCTGATCGTGGCTGCCTTCGCGTACTCGCGGCGGCAGGAGCGGCGCGCCGCCTGAGCCGCCCCTAGCCTGCCCTCTCGCCTGAGCGGGGCGGGTTACTGGGCGTCGCTGATCGCCTTGACCCCGCCCGGGTTGTCGAGCGAGGAGAGATCGCCGGGGTCTCGGCCGAGGTAGGTCGCGCGCACCACCCGGCGCATGATCTTGGCGCTTCGGGTCTTGGGCAGCTCGCGCGCGAAGAGCACGCGCTCGGGGCGGATCGCCTTCCCCATCGAGCGCACCACTTCTTCCACGAGCTCGGCGCGGAGCGTCTCGGACGGCTGCCGGTCGGGACGCAGGACCGCGAAGCACACCACGCTCTCGCCCTTGATCTCGTGCGGCACGCCGATGGCCGCCGCCTCGGCCACCGCCGGATGGCCGACCAGCACCGATTCCACCTCGGCCGGTCCCACCCGCTTGCCCGCGATCTTGAGCGTGTCGTCCGAGCGGCCCTGGATGAACCAGAAGCCGTCGTCGTCCACGTAGGCCCAGTCGCCGTGCACCCAGACGTCGGGCCAGCGCGACCAGTAGGTCTCGAGATAGCGCTCGCGGTCCTTCCAGAAGCCCGCGGTCATCCCGGGCCACGGGCGCGTGACCACGAGCTCACCCACCTGGCCGCGCACCGGCCGGCCTTCCTCGTCGTACACGTCGGCGGCCATGCCCGGAATCGGCCCCGCGAACGAGCAAGGCTTGATCGGCGCGATCGGGAAGCACGAGAGGATGCCACCCGAGATCTCGGTGCCGCCGGTGTAGTTGATGATCGGCAGCTTGCCCTTCCCCGCCGTCTCGAAGAGCCAGCGATAGGGCTCGGGATTCCACGGCTCGCCGGTCGACGCCATCAGCTTGAGCGAGGAGAGATCGTGGCGCGTGACCCACTCCGCGCCGTGCGGCATGAGCGCCCGCACCGCGGTGGGCGAGATGCCGAGCACGGTGACCCGGTGGCGCTCGAGCACCGACCAGAGCCGGTCCGGCTTCGGGTAGTCGGGCGTGCCCTCGAAGAGCACCGCGGTGCCGCCGGTCAGCAGCGCCCCGCCGATGAGCATCGGGCCCATGAGCCAGCCCAGGTCGGTCACCCAGAAGAGCCGGTCGGACTCGCCGAGATCGAAGAGATACGCGAAGTCGTGCGCGTTCTTGATCGAGAAGCCGCCGTGGGTGAGCACGGTGCCCTTGGGGCGCCCGGTGGTGCCCGAGGTGTAGATGATGAGACACGGGTGATCGGCCTCGACCGGGAGCGCCGGGCACTCGGTGGACTCCTTCGCCACCAGGTCGTGCCACCAGAGGTCGCGGCCGTCCTTCCACGGCACGTCGCCGTTGCCCCGGCGGTAGACGATGACGTGCTCCATGGTCGGCGAGGCGCTCACCGCGTCGTCCGCGGTGCGCTTGAGCGGGATCGCCTGCCCGCGGCGCGCGAAGGCATCCGCGGTAATGAGCACGCGCGCGCCGCAGCCGTCGAGGCGCGAGGCCACCGCCTGTGCGCCGTAGCCCGAGAAGCACGGCGTGTACACCGCGCCGATGCGCGCCACCGCGAGCGTGGCGATCACCGCCTCCGCGCACATGGGCAGGAAGATCCCGACCGTGTCGCCCGGGCGGATCCCGAGGCGCTTGAGCGCGTTGGCCAGCCGGTTGATCTCCCCGCCCAGCTCCGCGTAGGTCAGCGTGCGGACCGTCCCGTCCTCGGCCTCGGCGATCACCGCGGGCTTGCCGCCGCGGCCCGCCGCGACGTGCCGGTCGACGCAGCTGTCGGCCAGGTTGAGCCGCCCGCCCTCGAACCAGCGCGGCCAGGCGATGCCCTGGGACTCGTCGAGCACGCGCCGGTAGGGTGTGAACCAGTGCAGGCCCAGGTCGCGCGAGACCGCGTCCCAGTACCATTCGGGGTCCGCGATCGAGCGGCGCTGCAGGTCTTCCAGGGTCGCGAGGCCGTGCTGCCTCATGAAGCGGCCCATGCGGGTGCGCGCGGCCGCCTCGGGGTCGGGCCGCCAGATGATCTCGGTGACGTCCATGGCTCCTCTAGTCCACGTCGGCGAGCGCAGCGGCGGCGATCGGGCGCCAGTCCGCGAGGGGCTCGAGCCACTCGATCTGCCGCGCGGTGAACGGCGGGCTCGCGGGGCTGCGCAGCTCGAGCCAGCGCTTGAGGTAGAGGCCCGCCGCGAGCAGCTTGCGGTAGCTCCCGCCCTGCTCGCGCAGGAGCTGCCCCTCGGCGAGGAGAAGCGAGCCCGCGAGCAGGTGGTAGAGCGTGTCCGCCACCGGCCGCGCGGCCAGCTCGCGCTCCGCCGCGGACACCCCGGCCCAGGTCGCCACCTGCCGGGTCACCGCTTCGAGGCTCGCCTTCACCAGGTCCACCAGCGGCTTCGCGGCCGGCTCGGACACGCGCCCGAGTCGCTCGGCCATGAAGACGGCCAGCGCCTCGAGCCCGCGGTCCTTGAGGATCGCCCGCTGCACGTCGAGCGCGACCACGTTGGCCGAGCCCTCCCAGATCGCACCGAGGTAGGCGTCCCGCAGCAGCCGCGGGTTCACCCACTCCTCCACGTACCCGTTGCCGCCGCGGACGTTCATGGCCTCCGCGGTCACGTCGCGCGCGCGCAGCGTGATCCAGTACTTGGCGAGCGGCGTCCACACTCGCGTGAGCGTCCGCGCGTCCGTCGCGCCCGCGTCGCGCCGGTCGAGGAGCGCCGCGCCGTTCAGGATCACCGAGGCGGCCGCCTCCGCGTCGAGCAGCATGCCGAGCAGGTTGCTGCGCAGCAGCGGCAGGTCCACCAGCGGGCGCCCGAACGCCACTCGCTGGCGCGCGTGCACCAGCGACTCGAGCAGGGCCCGCCGCATGATGCCGGCCGCGCGCATCGCGTTGGACAGGCGCGAGCCGTTGACCATCTCCATCATCTGCCTGAAGCCCGAGTCGAGCTCGCCCACGACGTAGCCGACCGCCCCCGCGTAGGTCACCTCGCCGGTCGCCATCGAGCGCGAGCCGAGCTTGTCCTTCAACCGGTTGATCGTCCAGTTGTTCTTGCTGCCGTCGGGCAGGCGCCTGGGCACCAGGAACATCGCGAGCCCGCGCGTGCCGTCGGGCGCGCCCTCGGGCCGAGCGAGGGTCAGCGCCAGCTCCGCGTTGGCCACCGAGGTGAACCACTTGTCGCCCCAGAGGCGCCACTGCCCGTCGGCGCCGCGCCGGGCCACCGTGGTGGAGGCGCCGACGTCGGAGCCGCCGGTGCGCTCGGTCATCCACTGCGTGCCCTGCCAGAGCGTGTCCGGCTCGGTGGACGTCAGATGCGGCAGGTAGCGCGCCTTGAGCTCCTCGCTGCCGAAGGCGCCGAGCATGCGCGCGCACGAGTCCGTCATGTTCACCGGGCAGAGGAGGCCGAACTCGGCCTGGGCGAAGAGATAGGACAGAGCGTACTTGAGCACCTGCGGCGCGCGGCCCGGCCAGCCCAGCACGCCCGGACGGTGAGCCATGGCGGCGAGCCCGAACCGGGAGAAGGCGATCTCTTCCATGCGGCGATAGGCCGGGTGGCGCACGATCTCGTCCACGCGGCGCCCACGCTCGTCCCACGCGCGCAGCCCGGGCGGGTTGCGATCGGCCACCGCGGCCAGCGCGTCGAGCTCGTCGCCCGCGATCGCCCCGAGGTCGGTCAGATGCGGCCGGGCCCGCTCGTAGACGCCCGCGCCCATCACCGACTCGCAGACGAACTGGAAGTTCCGGTCCTCCAGGAAATAGTTCAGGCCCTTGGTGGTCGGCATCGCGTCCTGGGCGGGGGCGACGGGCGGGGGCGGCGTCGTCATGGTGCAGCCGAGTCTATCGCACCCACACGGTATGTGGTAGGAGAGACGCGACGCTCACCACGAACCCGAGGAGGTGGAGATGGCGCGCAAGGCAGCGGCCCCGGCCACGAGAGCCCCGGCTCGGAAGACCGACGCGGTGGACCCGAAGCACCGCTGGGATCGGCCGATCCAGGCGCCCGGCCACACCCAGGTGGATTTCGAGGAGCGCGTGGATTTTCACCGCCTGCACGAATACCGCCTCGGCCGCACCCGCCGCGCCCTCGCGAAGTCGGGCCTGGGCGCCCTGCTCCTCTTCGACCAGTACAACATCCGCTACATCTCGGGCACCGTGATCGGCGAGTGGGCGCGCGACAAGCTCACCGCTGGAGCCTGCTCACCGGAAACGGGCAGCCCTGGGTGTGGGATTTCGGCTCGGCGGCGCGGCATCACCGCCTGTCCACGCCCGCAGCTCCCGCCGAATCAGTGCCTGGCCGGCATGGTGGGCATGCGCGGCGCCGTCTCGCCGAAGGCGGGCCTCTTCGAGGCGGCCGCGCGCGAGATCAAGGCCATCCTGACCCGGGAGGGCGTGGCGGGCATGCCGCTCGGCATCGACGTGGTCGAGCCGCCGTTCCTCTTCGCGCTCCAGAAGCTGGGCATCCAGGTGCGCGACGGCCAGCAGGTGATGCTCGAGGCGCGCGTGATCAAGAACGCGGACGAGCTGGTCCTGCTCAACATGGCCGCGGCCATGGGCGACGGCGTCTACCAGGACATCTTCGAAGCGCTCAAGCCGGGCGTGCGCGAGAACGACATCGTGGCGCTGGCCAACAAGCGGCTCTACGAGATGGGCTCGGACTGCGTGGAGGCCATCAACGCGATCTCCGGCGAGCGCTGCTCCCCGCACCCGCACAACTTCACCGACCGGATCATCCGCCCGGGCGACCAGGCCTTCTTCGACATCATCCAGTCTTACGTGGGCTACCGCACCTGCTACTACCGCACGTTCAGCGTGGGGCGCGCGACCGCGCCGCAGTCAGACCGCCTACAAGCGCGCCCGCGAGTGGATGGACGGGGCCATCGCCCTCATCAAGCCGGGGGTCGGCACCGATCGCATCGCGCGCGCCTTCCCGCGCGCGCAGGACATCGGATTCGAGAGCGAGATGGCCGCCTTCGGGCTGAACTTCTGCCACGGGCTGGGGCTCGGCCTGCACGAGCGACCGATCATCTCGCGGCTCAACTCGTTCGACGACCCGATGGAGCTCGAGGTCGGTCATGGTCTTCGCGGTCGAGACCTACTGCCCGGCCACCGACGGCACCTCGGCGGCGCGCATCGAGGAGGAGGTGATCGTCACACCGAAGGGCGCCCAGATCATCACCCTCTTCCCGGCCGACGAGCTGCCGATCGCAAACCGGTACTGACCAGAGGAGGCATCCATGGGACTTCTCGACGATCTGCTCGGTGGACTCGCGGGACAGATGGGCAACCAGTCACCGCAGGCGCCCTCGCGGCGGCCGGCCGGAGGCGCCACGAACACGAGCAGCGTGCTCGTGGCGATGTTGCCGGTCGTGCTCGCGATGCTGTCGAACCGTGGATCCCAGCGGGGCATGCCCGGCCAGATGAGCAGCGGCGGGGGGCCTCGGCGATCTCCTCGGTCAGGTGCTCGGAGCCGCCGGAGGCGGGAGCTCGGCGGGAGGACTCGGGGGCATTCTCGCGCAGCTCCAGGGCGCGGGCTTCGGCGAGCAGGCCGATTCGTGGGTGGGCCGTGGCGCGAACAAGCCGATCCCGGCGGATGCGATGTCGCAGATCTTCGGGCCGGACGGTCTCGAGCAGATCTCCCGCCAGGCCGGCCTCAGCCAGGAGGATACTTCCCGCGGCCTGTCCGAGCTCCTGCCGGAGGTCATCGATCGGGTGACACCCGAGGGCGACCTGCCCGACGACGACGCCCTGACGAGCCGCGTGGCCGACCTCGTGCGGCAGCTCGGCGCTCGCTGAGCGGGAGGGACAGCTAGCGGGGCTGGGGGCGGGAGACGCCCTTGTCGTTGACGTAGTCCGAGAAGTCGGGCTTCGTCGACATGCTCACCGGGAACTGGTGCTTGATGATGAGTTGGATGACCGCGGTGAACCCGCTAGAACGAGGCTAGCACCCCCGGAATTTTCCGCTAAGATGCTGCCGTGCGCGCCCTGACCGCAGACTGGCGACTCGCATGAGAATACTCGAGGTCGTCGGGCTCACCTGCCGCGTGGGCGGTGTCGCGGCGCTGGACGCGCTCTCGTTCACGGTGGAGGAGGGCGAGATCTTCGCGCTCTGCGGCCCCGCCGGGGCCGGCAAGACCGTCGGCCTGCGCTGCCTCACCGGCTCGCTGCCGTTCGAGTCCGGGCGCCTGATCTACGACGGCCGCGAGATCACGGGAACGGATCCGCGCGAGCGCGCCCGGCAGGGTTTGGTCCGGGTCGGCGAGATCTCGACGCCGCCCTGGTCCCTGACCGTCGCGGAGGCGATCACGCTGGCTCGCCGCTGGCCTCGGTGGGGCCCGCTCAGCGGGGTCGTGGCCCGCTGGCCCGGGGCGGAGGGCCGCGAGCACGACGCCGCGCTGCTCGCGCGCGTCGGGCTCACGGGCATCGCGCGCCGGCGCCGCGACGCGCTCTCGGCCGGCGAGCTCGCGCGGCTCGAGCTGGCCCAGGCCCTGGCGCTGGCGCCGCGGCTGCTGCTGCTCGACGGCCCGCTCGGCCGGCTGCCCGAGGAAGATCGCCCGGGGGTGGGCGCGCTGATCGCCGAGCTGCGCGCGGCCGGGGCCACGGTCGTGCTGACCGAGCGGGACCCGGTCGTCGCGGAGGCGGTGGCGGATCGAGTGGCCCTGCTCGACCACGGAGCCCTGGTCCGATGAGCACGGCGGGGCTCGCACACCTCATCGGCAGCGTCCCGCTCCCCACCACCGAGGACGTCTTCCGCCGCCTCGCGGCATCGCTCGGTCCCGTGCTCTCCCGCATGCCGGACGGCGAGACCGGGGAGCGCCGGCGCTGGATCTACTGGCAGCGCACGATGCTCGAGCGCCATCCCGCGATGGAGGTGGACGCGGACGCGGGGCTGCTCGAGCTGCGGCAGTGGGACGGCTCCCTGCTGCGCCGCACCGATCTCCTGCGCTTCCGGCCCGGCGTGGATCCCGACTCCGTCGCGTTCCCGACCGGGTACGCGGAGGCCGCGCGCGAGTCCTGGGCCGTCTTCACCCGGCTGCGGCGCGACGGCGTCGTGCCGCCGGGGCTGCGCTTCCAGGTCTGCCTGCCCACCGCGATGTCGAGCGCGTACATGTACGTGAGCCCGCGCGCGCACGACGACTACCTGCGGGTCTACGAGCGCTCGCTGCTCCGGGCCCTGGCCGACATCAGCGCCGCCATCCCCCACGCCGAGCTCAGCATCCAGTGGGACATCTGCCAGGAGGTGCTGGTGTTCGAGAACTACTTCCCGTCCCGCCCCGCCGACTACAAGGCGCGGATCTTCGCCCTGCTCGAGCGCCTCGGGGCCGCGGTGCCCGCCGACGTCGAGCTCGGCTATCACCTCTGCTACGGCAGCCCGGCCGACCAGCATCTGGTGATGCCGACCGACGCGGGCGTGCTGGCCGAGCTCACCCGCGCGATCGTCACCACGGTGCGGCGCCCGCTCGGCTTCATCCACCTGCCGGTGCCGCGCGAGCGCGACGACGCCGCGTACTTCGCGCCCCTGCGCGGGCTGCGCCTGCCCGAGGGCGCGCGCCTCTATCTGGGGCTCATCCATCACGACGACGCCGACGGCGACCGGCGGCGCATGGATACCGCGCGCGCCGCGGTGGGCGGCGGCTTCGGCGTGGCCACCGAGTGCGGCTGGGGCCGCGGCGAGCCGGCGCGGCTCGACGGCCTGCTCGAGAGCCACCGCCGCGCGGTGGACTATCTCCGAGCGGGAACGGCCGGGTGACCGACGCCATGACCGACAGCATGCCGGGCCCCGCGTCGCACACCTTCTTCTCCCAGCGCCTCCGCCTGCACTATGTCGACTGGGGCAATCCCGACAAGCCGCCGCTCCTGCTGCTGCACGGCGGGCGGGATCACTGCCGCAACTGGGACTGGACCGCGGCGGCGCTCCGTCGCGACTGGCACATCATCGCGCCGGACCTACGTGGCCACGGCGACAGCCAGTGGTCCACCGACGGCAGCTACACGATGGCCGGCTACATCTACGACCTGGCCCAGCTCATCCACGGCCAGCGGCTGGCCCCGGTCACGATCGTGGCCCACTCGCTGGGCGGCAATATTGCGCTTCGCTATGCCGGTATTTACCCGGAGACGGTCGCCCGGCTGGTATCGATCGAGGGGGTCGGCCCCTCGCCGCGAAAGCTCGCCGAGCGCTCGACCAAGACGATCGCGCAGCGGATGGACGAGTGGATCCGCGAGCAGCGCAACCTGGCGGGCCGCCTGCCGCGGCGCTATCCCTCGATCGAGGATGCCTTCCGCCGCATGCAGGAGGAGAACCCGCATCTGTCCGCCGACCAGGCGCGGCACCTCACCGTGCACGGGGTGAACCAGAACGAGGACGGGACGTATAGCTGGAAGTTCGACAACTACGTGCGGGTGTTCCCGCCCTACGACATGCGCCTGCGCGACATCGCGCTGCTCTACTCGCGCATCACCTGCCCGACGCTCCTGCTCTACGGCAAGGAGAGCTGGTCCGGCAATCCCGCCGAGGACGGACGTCTCGAGCCGTTCCGTCACGCCTCCGTCATCGGCTTCGAGCGCGCCGGCCACTGGCTGCACCACGACCGCCTCGATGAGTTCCTGAGCGTCCTCCGCAAGTTTCTGCAGTAGGCCACTACCCCTCACGCGAGCAGGCCCTGACCGTCGGGCTATTTTCGCGGCTCGGAGGGAGTCATCCTCGGATTCTTGTTGATCCATACGACCCAGGAAGCGCTTGATCTGTCGTCACGGCGGACTGTGACCGAATAGCCCCGGCTCTCGATGCTGGCCGCGAGGCGTTCCGCCGAGTCCCGGTCGGGGAAGGCCGCGCCACGAACCCAGGCGTTGTTCTTCGGGGCGGCCGAAGCGGGTCGTTTGGGTTGGGCCGCCTTGGGCTCAACGTGAGGACGTGTCGTTCGCGGCGCAGGTCGAGGGATCGCTGAAGTGGTGGCCGGGGCGGCGGCGTTTTTCAGGGCTTCCTGGATCGGCGCCTGAGCTTGCCGTGGGCTCGCGACGAGATCCCTTTGAGGCGCGAGGGCAGACATGACCGGCGGAGGACCGCCGGTGGGAACGGCCGGAGATCGGGTCCCCATGGGTACGCCGGCGAGGGAGACGATCCCGAAGTAGGTGGCCAGAAACGTGGGCACGAATGTGGCGGCGGCGACCCCGATCCCACGCGAGAAGCCACGGCTGGCCCCTTCTTCGGGGTCTTCACCGTCGACCGGCACATCGACCTGTGTCTCGTCCGGCACATCACGGGGCGGGAGAAGCTCGGGAGCCGTGAGAGGAGGGTGCGGCTGCTGGGGCCCTCCGGCTGGCGCTCGGAGGAGTCGCATGATGACAGGTACCAGAACACGCATGTCCCCCCCACGAAAGGCCCATCTGCTTCTCCTCAGAGGGGGTGGTGCGGCGGCAGTATAGGCGATCCGAGAAGGTAAGGCAATGAAGCCTGGGCACATGGGTGCCAGGCAACGGGCTCAGCGTGGTAGGCGTCCCACGAAGGCCGCGACCGCGTCGCCGATCTCGTGCGGCGAGTCCTCCTGGATGAAGCCCGACGCCCTCAAGCATCCCGATAACTTGCGGTGAGTGACGTGGCAGAACGCGGCAGATCGTGGCAACACACGCAACCCAGACGCAACCAGAACCCCCGAGGGTCTTTCAGCATTCCTTTCCCTGGCCGACCGATCGAGGTCACCAGGAATCCTACCTTCTTGGACTGCCCGGGCTCCGGCCACCCTGCCCTCTGGTCCCCTCGCCCTCCCAAAGCCGCCGAGCCCAATCGAACGGGAAAATTCGCGCCCCGCGGACAAAAGGGCTGAGCGTCGCGCTCAGACGCGGAGACGGCCGGGCCGTGGGGGGCCGCTGGGATTGAAGATCGAGCGAGCCCTGAACGGACACGATCCCCGCAATGCGCCTGCTCCGGGCGTCGCTGCTGCGCCCTCGCACACGAGGTAAACTCTCGGTCGAGGTAGACTCTCGGTCCTTGACCCCTCCCACTCGGCAGACTACCCTCGTGCCACCTGTCCGACCGTGCCCGGCCAGGCTCGTTGGGAGGCCTCGGTATGCAGTGCCCGCGGTGCCAACTCGATAACCCACCAACCATGAAGTTCTGTGGGGAGTGCGCCGCCCCACTGGCCGCAACCTGTCCGTCCTGTGGCGCGGCCAACCCGTCCGAGAATAAGTTCTGCGGCCAGTGCGCAGCACCGCTCCGGACAAGCCCGACAGCCAAGTTCGCCGCCCCGGACTCGTATACGCCGAAACACATCGCCGAGAAGATCCTCACCTCCAAGGCCGCCCTCGAGGGGGAGCGCAAGCAGGTCACGGTCCTCTTCGCCGACCTTAAGGGCTCGATGGAGTTGCTCGCCGACCGTGATCCCGAGGAAGCGCGCAAGCTCCTCGACCCAGTGCTCGAGCGGATGATGGAAGCCGTCCATCGCTACGAGGGGACCGTCAACCAGGTTATGGGTGACGGGATTATGGCGCTGTTCGGCGCGCCGCTGGCCCACGAAGATCACGCCGTGCGGGCCTGCTACGCGGCGCTGCGGATGCAGGAGTCGGTGAAGCGGTACGCCGAGGGGGTGCGGCGGGAGTATGGCGTCACAATTCGCATTCGCGTGGGCCTGAATTCGGGCGAGGTGGTCGTTCGCGCCATCGGCTCCGACCTGCATATGGACTACACTGCGGTGGGCCAGACCACCCACCTTGCCGCGCGGATGGAGCAGCTTGCTGATCCCGGCTCGACGCTCCTAACCCCGGACACCCTCGCGCTCGCCGAGGGCTTCGTGCAAGTGACATCCCTGGGGCTCGTGGCCGTGAAGGGCCTCACCACCGCCGTCGAGGTGTATGAGCTCGCCGGAATCAGCGCCGCGCGGTCACGGCTCCAGGCGGCCGCCGCGCGGGGGCTGTCGCGGTTCGTGGGCCGCGACGTCGAGATCGAACACCTTCGGCGCGCGCTTGGGCAGGCTGGGTCGGGACGCGGCCAGATCGTGGCCGTCGTGGGGGAACCCGGCGTGGGCAAGTCGCGCCTGACCTTCGAGCTGACCCACTCGCATCGCGTCGAGGGGTGGGTGGTCGTCGAGGCCGGCTCGGTGTCGTACGGCAAAGCCACGAGCTACTTGCCCGTGATCGACCTCCTCAAGGGATACTTTCGGATCGGTGATCGCGACACACCCCGCGAGATTCGCGAGAAGGTGACGGGAAAGGTCCTCGCGCTGGACCGTGCCCTCGAGGTGGTGCTCCCAGCACTCCTGGCCCTGCTGGAGGTGGCTGGCGAGGACCTTCAGTGGCAGGCCCTCGACCCGCCGCAGCGCCGGCAGCGGACGCTCGACGCGGTCAAGCGCCTACTCCTGCGCGAAGCTCAGGTGCAGCCGCTCCTGGTTGTCTTCGAGGACCTCCACTGGATCGACTCCGAGACCCAGGCGGTGCTCGACAGCCTCGTCGAGAGCCTGCCGCCGGCACGCCTGTTCCTCCTCGTCAACTACCGGCCAGAGTACGCGCACCGGTGGGGCAGCAAAGCTTCCTACACTCAAGTTCGGCTGGATCCGCTTCCTCCGGAGAGCGCGCTGGAGTTGCTCCACAGCCTCCTCGGCGTGGACATTACGATCGAGTCCCTCAAGCCAATCCTGATTGCGCGGACCGAGGGCAATCCGTTTTTCCTGGAGGAGAGTGTTCGGACCCTGGCCGAGACCAACGCGCTCGTCGGCGGGCGCGGCACCTACCGGCTGACTACGGCGCTCACCGACATCCAGGTGCCGCCCACCGTCCAGGCGATCCTCGCCGCACGGATCGACCGCCTCTCACCGGAGGAAAAGCACCTGCTTCAGTCCGCGGCGGTGATCGGGAAAGATGTGCCCTTCCCTCTCTTAGCGGCGATCACCGACGACCGCGCGGAGGAGGAGGTACGCCGAGGACTCATTCATCTGCAGACGGCAGAGTTTCTGTACGAGGTGTGTCTGTTTCCGGATCTCGAGTACACGTTCAAGCACGCGCTGACCCACGAGGTGGCCTACGGAGGCCTCCTACACGAGCGCCGGCGGGGGATTCACGCGCGGCTGGTGGAGGTCATCGAGGCACTCTATGGAGATCGTCTGGCCGAGCATGTGGAGCGAGTGGCCCACCATGCGCTCCGGGGTGAGGCGTGGGGAAAGGCGGTGCGGTATGCAAGCGAGGCGGGCCTGAAGGCGGCAGCCCGCCGGGCGCACCGCGAGGCCGTGACGTGGTTCGAACACGCCCTGGCGGCACTGGCAAAGCTGCCGGACACGGCCGAACGCCAGACTCAGGCCATCGATCTTCGCCTGGACATCCGATCCTCACTCGTAGCGCTCGGAGACTTCGCGAGTGTGCCATTCCATCTGCGGCAGGCGGAGCCGATTGCGAAGGCCCTCGGCGACGAGGACCGGCAATCCGCCGTCGTCAGCGCCATGGCGCACTGCTCTTGGGCCACTGGACAATACCAAGAAGCCCTTCAGGCGGGACAGCACGCCCTTGAGCTTGCCACGCGCGCCGGGAATCCGACCCGCCAGCGAATCGCGGGTTTTGTCCTCGGCGAGATCCGGAATGCGCTCGGTGACTATGATGAGGCGATCGCCCACTTCGTGGGCAACATCGAGGCGGAATCGCTTGACGAGACCCTGCGCTGGCGCCAGGTCGGCCCGGCCATAGTCTCGGTCGTCAACCGCCGGTGGGTTGCCATGTCGCTGGCCGAGGTCGGCCGGTTCACCGACGCGATCGCCTTCGGCACCGAGGCCGTCGAGATCGCCGAGACTGCCGACCACCCCTACAGCCTGATCAATGCCCTCGTAGGGCTCGGATTTGCTCTCGTGCGCAAAGGGGACGTTGACCGGGCCATCCCATTGTTGGAGCGAGGATGCGAGGTGAGTACCAGCCTAGGCTTCACCATGTGGTCGGTTTGTGCGACACCGCTTGCGGCCGCGTACGGACTCGCCGGGCGTTCGTCCGATGCCGCCCGCGTGCTCGCGGATCCACGGGTCGAACCCGGTTCCAATAGCGGGTCTCTGGCTGAAAGCTATCTGCTCGGTGGTTACCTGGACGAGGCAAGCCGTCTCGCCGAGCAAGAGCTCGACCTTGCGCGCGCGCAGAAGAGTCGCGCCCAGGAAGCCAGGGCCCTCCATGTCCTCGGCGAGCTTGCGGCGTGCCGGGATCCATTCGACGTGGAAGCGGGTGAGGACTATCTTCGGCAGGCAGTCGTCCTCGCCGGCGACCTTGGCATGCGGCCTCTCGTCGCCCACTGCCACCTCGGCTTCGGCAAGCTCCACGGGCGCGCGGGCAAGCGCGAGCAGGCCCGTGAGCACCTCGCCACCGCGACGACGATGTACCGCGAGATGGATATGAAGTACTGGCTGGAGCAGGTGGCGGCGGAGACCGCCGCACTCGGATGACATGCCACCCGGTCAACCTCAAGACCGCCAAGGCTCTCGACCTGACGATTCCGCCGTCGCTGCTGCAGCGGGCGGACGAGGTAATCCAGTGAGACCAAGAGAATCACGCTCGATTTAGGGCCGAGGAGGACCAACTCGATGATGACTATCGTCACGCACGTACACCTGAAAGAAGGGGCTGGACCTGGGTGGGATGCTGCGATGCGCACTCGTCTGTCGGCCGCGAAGAAGCGGCCGGGTTGGGTGGGAGGACAGCTCCTCCGGCAATCCGACAAGCCAGACAGGCGAGTGATCGTCGGCACGTGGAAGACGCGCGCCGACTGGGAGGCTTGGCACCACGACCGGCAATTCGCAGCGACGCGCGGGCGGCTCGACGGGTTAGAGACCGGACCAGCTGAGCACTGGTGGCATGATGTCGTGGTTGATGTGAGGAGATCCGCAGCGGCTCCTCCCGCAGCACGGAAACCAGCAACCAACCGGGCGTCAAAGGCTAAGCCGAAGAGAAGGCGCCGGCGCTAGGCCCGGACTATGCGGTCGTCGCTGTTTCTACGGGCGGACCAGGTCATCGAGTGATGGATCGGCGAGCGTTCGTCTCCGGTGTAACGCTCGCCCTCCTCGCCGCGCCGCTCGCCGCCGGGGGCTCAGCAACCACAACTCGCAACATCGCCCAGAACCCGGCGACCGAGGTGCTCTATGCCCGCATTCAACATGCGCTCGCGGCCTGAGAGTTATTTTGGGATTGGGGCTAAGGGACCCAGGACCAGACGGCCAAGGTATGCTAGATAGTGTGATAGGTGGCCAGGTCAGCCGTGTGTTCAGCTGAGGCGTCTGCCGGCCCGCTGACGACGGCCAGGCCGGTCGCGACGGGCTTCAACGGCAACCGAAGGCACGCCCTATGCTCCGCTTAGATGCGGTGCGGTCTGCGGCGTCGCCCGGCCTCGACCCGGGGTGAACCGAAGACTACAGGAGGCCCACATGCGGATGCGAGCAACGGCACTGGTGGGGGTGGCGCTTGTTCTTGCTAGCGGTTGCGGTGGGCAGTTAGGTGCCGGCAGCGTTGATGCCGCCCGTGCCGCCTGCATCGAGGCAGCGCGCAAGAAGGGCGATCAGCCCATAGAGACCGAGAACGTCAGGTCACTCGGCGAGGGGCGTTACGAAATGTCGGTGCGCAACAAGGGGACGCTCGGCTCCTCCGTCACGACGTGCACCTACGATAAGAAGATCGGAGCAGGCATCAGGTGAAGCGCGGCGCCGACGTCAGTAGCTCACTTATCCGCCCGCATGTGTCGCAGCGCCAACTCTAGCGCCGCATCCTCACGCGTCACCCAGCGCTCGAATGTGACGCCGCCTGGGCAAGCGACCTCAAGGCGATAGCCGCAATGGTCCCACTTCCGGCGACGGGGACCCGGCGCGGCGCGGCCGGCGGACTAATGAGCTACGCCCGAAGATCTCCGATCTCTTTGGCCGCGCGGCGGGCCAGGTCGACACGATCCCCAAAGGCGTCAAGCCTGCCGATCTCCCCATCGAGCAGCCGACGAAGGTAGAGCTTGTGATCAACCTCAAGACCGCGAAGGCCCTCGGCCTGACGATCCCGCCGTCGCTCCTGCAGCGGGCGGACCAGGTGATCGAGTGATGGACCGCCGGGCATTCCTCGGACTTGCGGGCGGCCTCCTCGCCGTGCCCTTCACCGTCGAGGCACAGACCGCGGCCCGGGTCTACAGACTGGGGTTTCTCGGCCAGACTTCTGCGTCAGACCTGGCCCGCCAAACCGCCGCACTTCAACAGGGTCTTCGGGATCGCGGATACGAGGAAGGCAGAAATCTCGTCATCGAGTACCGCTGGGCGGAGCGGAAGCTTGACCGCTTGCCAGCGTTGGCCACGGAGCTCGTTGGCGCGAAGGTCGACATCATCGTGACCCATGGGTCACCCGGATCGCGTGCGGCAAAGCAGGCGACGGCCGAGATCCCCATCGTGATTGCCGTGGTCGGGGATCCGGTGGCGAACGGCGTAGTCGCGAGCCTTGCTCGACCGGGCGGCAACGTCACCGGACTCGTACTCCAGGAGTTCGAGGCGACCGTGAAGTGGTTTGACCTCGTGAAGGAGGTGGCGCCGACTGCTTCTCGTCTCGGATGGCTCGACGTGCCTGGGATCGAGCAGCCGGAGGTTGCTGAAGCGTCGCGGCGACAGGAGGACGCTGCCGCCTTACCGCGAGGGCTTTCGATCGATCGAGTCCTCGTGCGCGGGCCGAACGATCTCACTCAAGCGTTCGACGACTTGGGACGACACGGAGCGCACGCCGTCGTTGTGCCGAACACATCACTGCTCAACCCGCTTGGCGGCCAGATCGCCAGCCTCGCCGTTAAGCATCGATTGCCGACGATCGGGTCCCCCGTGTTCGCCCGGGCAGGAGGGCTGCTGGCCTATGGACCCGGCGGTGCCGATATGTATCGGCGCGCGGCAGATTACGTAGACAGGATCCTGAAAGGGTCCGCACCAGGCGATCTCCCGATGGAGGGACCCACGAAGTTCGAGCTCGTGATTAACCTGAAGACCGCGAAGGCCCTCGGCCTCACGATCCCGCCGTCGCTCCTGCAGCGGGCGGACCAGGTGATCGAGTGATGGACCGGCGGACGTTCATCGGCACCTTGGCCGGCGGCCTCCTCGCCGCGCCGCTCGCCGCCGAGGCGCAACCGGCGGGGAAGGGCTATCGGATTGGCCTTCTGGAGGGCCCATTCCCTCCAATCGCGGAGTTCGGTTCTCTACTGGTTGGGGCGCTGTATTCGGCTGGCTATGTCGAAGGGCGGAACGCGATCATTGAGCGAGGGGTGGCGCGCGCCGACCAAGAGCTGACGGTGGTCGCGACCGCACTCGCCCGGTCTGGAGTGGACGTGATCGTGGCGGCGGGGCTGCCAGCGATTCGAGCGGCCAGGGATGTCACTAAGACCATTCCCATCGTCATGTTGGCCGAGGGTGACCCCGTCGTAGCCGGAGTCGTATCCAGCCTCGGTCGGCCAGGCGGAAACGTCACGGGGCTGACCCTGCGCAACCCGGAACTCGCCGGTAAGCGGCTCGAACTGCTCAAGGACGCCGTACCTGGCCTCGTCCGCGTAGGGGTATTTTGGAGTCGGGGCAGTCCGGAGAGCGTCGACCTTTGGCAGGCGACGCAGCAGGCGTCCCAACCACTCGGATTAGAACTGCGATCTTTAGAGGTGGGCCCGCACGAGATCGAGTCTCTCTTCGAGATCGCTGTGCGAGAACGCTGTGGGGCCCTGATTGTCTCGAATGCCTACCTCATTAACATTTGGGGGGGGCGGATTATCGCCCTGACCCAGGCAAAGCGGATGCCGGCCATGTACACATCGGGAGCCTGGTGGGTGAAGACCGCGGGCGGTCTCATGGCGTACGGTGCGAATGAATACGACGCGATACGGCGCGTCACGTTCTATGTCGACAAGATCCTGCGTGGGGCCAAGCCCGCCGATCTTCCTGTCGAGCAGCCCGCCAAGTTCGAATTCTGGATCAATCTGAAGAGCGCGAAGGCCATCGGCCTCACGATCCCGCCGTCGCTCCTGCAGCGGGCGGATCAGGTGATCGAGTAGCACGATGCCCGAAGTACTCGCCCCTCGACGCCTTCATGCAGGAGCACCGTCGCTGCGGCGAGCTGGACGGCGGCGTGGACAGGGACCATCTCTGGATAGTGTGCGACTGCGGCGGCGGTATCGCGCATCCGATCAGGCCGCCCCGCCCCGTCCCTCCTAAGGACTACGATCGATCTAAGGAGTATGATCGATTTTGAATCGCGGCCAAGCAGTTCAAGCATCCGGCCGGAAGGGAGAATCATATGGTAGCGAAAACGTTCGGCGTAGGACTCCTGCTGGCTTTCGGCCTCCTCATCCAGACCGCCGCTGCCCAGACCATGGATGTAACCAAGGATGTAAAGGAGGCGCGGGACACCGTCGCTGTCTTCAAGAAGGCGGACCCAGGCCTCTCCCGCTTCTTCGAAAAGTCGGTCGGGTACGCGGTCTTCCCAACGGTTGGAAAAGGAGCGGCCGGTATCGGCGGCGCGACCGGCTCGGGCGTTGTCTTCGAGAAAGGCAAGGCTATCGGCAAGACGTCGCTCACCCAGGTGACGGTCGGTGCCCAGCTTGGTGCCCAGACTTACTCGGAAATCATCTTCTTTGAGACGGCGCCGGCGTTCACGGACTTCAAGAACGGGACGTTAGCGCTGGCGGCTCAGGCAAGCGCGGTGGCCGTGACCAAGGGCGCGTCGGCGAACGCCAAATACCAGAACGGCGTGGCGGTCTTCACTACCAGTGAGGAGGGCCTCATGTTCGAGGCGAGTGTTGGCGGCCAGAAGTTCGGCTTCGAGCCGTTCAAAAAGAAGTAGGTGGGGCTAGCGGCTGGGAGATTCTGGAAGCCCCCACCTTCAGTCCGCGTGGCGGGAGCGGGGCCAGCATCGCGCAGCCGATCACGCCGGCTGAGCCGCTAGACCGGACCGGGGAGCGGCGGTAGGCTGACGCTACCGGGCGCGTGGCGAGGCGCCCGGTAGCGCCCGAAGGGGATGAGCCACCCTCGAGAGGCTGCCCCCAGACCAAGCGCCCAGGCCGCGGAACAACAGCGGGCGCAAACTGAAGAGGTTAGCGACCGGCGGCACCCCTACGAAGATGGGTTTGGCTTCGTCGGCCGGGCGAAGGATGAGGGCCGGTCGAGCGTCTCGCGCACGCGACGCACCAGGTCGTCGATGCTGAAAGGCTTGGCCAGGAACGGCCGGCGCGACGAGGCGATCTCCGAGGTCACATAGCCCGACATCAGCAGCGCCTTCGTCGACCTGCTCACGGCTTGGATCCGATCCGCCAGCTCGGTCCCCTTCATATCGGCATAACCACATCTGTCAGCAGCAAATCTATCCGCTGCGCCTTGGCCATGCGGATCGCCTGCTGCGGATCGCCAGTTTCCACGACGGTGTATCCCGCTGTCACCAAAGCCTGCCGGGCGACCGCGCGCACATCATCATCGTCATCGACGACCAGAATGGTCTCAGCCATGGCTCGCCTCGGAGACTACGTACGCCGTGGTCCTGGGTTCAGACCCGATGCCCACCCGCATCGAAACCCGCGGGCACCGACCCGAGGAATAGGACGGCCAGCCCATCCGAGTCCGCACGCCAGACGACGGCGGACACGGGCAGACGTCGCCCGTCCGGCGTGATAAATTCGAGCTCAATCGCCGCGCCAACCGGGAACACTCCCCTCGGACGCAGCTTGGCGCCGCGTGGACTGACGTCAACGGCGTGAAAGCGCATCCGCTGCTGGCCGGTACGGGCCCAGACGGTCCATGACACGGGGACCCGCGGGTTAAGCCGGCGTGTGCGCGGCGGGACCGCTGGCAGCTTGTCTGTTTGCGCGTATCGATCAAACCCGGACATGGCTCGGCCCGAGTGCTCGGTTGACGGCGGTGAGCAGCGCGCCGAGGGAAAATGGCTTGACCAGTCGCGGGGCGGCGAGCACATCCGGATCCTGCTCGTCCCCGCGGATCTCGTCGTGGCCTGACACGAACACCACGCGTGGCGCGCTGGTGGCCCACCGCGCGCGGACTCGGCGATGCAACTCGGGCCCGTCCATCTCCGGCATGTTGACGTCGATGATCAGCAGCTCGCAGGGCTCGTCCTCAAGCCACCGGAGGGCCTCCCGAGCGCTGCCGGTTGCCCGGATCCGGTACCCGACCACTTCGAGCGTCATCTCCATGCCCTCGCGCACCAAGTCATCGTCATCCACGATTACGATGCGCCGGGCGTCCACGGCATCCATTCGCGGCCCCCTTGTCGTTACTGCGTGCCGTCTCCGCGTGCCAAAGTGCAACCAAGGTGCCACGAGACCTGTGCCCCATAGCAGGGCTACGAAGGCCGACTCACGTAAGTATTGGAATGAGCGGCCCCATCGGGGTCCTGACGACGGGCGGGCCCCACTGCCTCGATTTGTCAGAGCCGGCTCGGACTCGCTCCCCTGGGTTCTGGACTCGTGCAGATGCTGCGCCCAGCGCGTGGACGAGCGCGCGTGGAGCCGAAGACGTAGTGTTTGCGTCTACACCGGCGCCCACCTAAATCTGCTCCATGCCTGCCCTATGGCGGTCAGAGCGAAGGATCACGAGACGACCGACTGCGTCCATCTGCAGATTGGTCACCGTCCGCGTGCCTCTGACCAAAAAGGACCGACTGCACACGGAGGTTTGAAGGAACCGGTCAGCTTTGGCGCTCGCGGTTGCACGCACTCTCGGCATTGCCATCGGCGCGGGTATCACGGGCTTCGTCAACGCCATGCAGCATGCCAAGGTCACGGAGCTCTACAGGCCGATCTCGCCACAAGTGAGGGGAAGGAAGCGAGCATGTTTCTCGCTCCGATGAGCTACCTCGACCAGTCTCGGTTGCCGTCGGCCCGTTGACAGACAAGTCATCCTGTGTTGCACTCGCACGGCGTGTGAGTTCCGCGAGATCATCAGCTCTTCGAGAAGCGGCAAGAGCCGTTCGAGTCGTCGTCGCCGATGACGACGTCGAAGTCCGTACGCTGGTCGGCTTCATCCTCAGCCAAGACCCGACAGTGCTTCTGGTCGGTGAAGCGCAGGATGGCGAGTCAGCGATTATTCTCGTCCGCCAGGCACAGCCAGACCTCGTCGTGATGGACGTGATGATGCCCGGCGTTGGAGGGCTCGAAGCGACGCGGCGGATCAAGAGGGAATGGCCCGAGACGAGGATTCTGGTCTTGACTAACCTGACCGATGATGACACGCGCCGCTCGGCGTTCCTGAACGGCGCCGACTCATTCATCACCAAGCGCGACATCGCGACCCGGTTGCTCGTCGCGATCAAGGACACGATTCAGGCCTAGCCATCTACTCCCTGTTGGCTACGACTCGGGCAGCGCCTGCTTCAAGACCCTCCAGAGCCCGTCGCAGGCGACGTGGAAGCGGAGTGTGCGCCCGTCCGACATCTCCTCCTCGTGTTCCGGCTCGCTCGACGTGATGGGCGCGTCGCATCCGGCGCATGTCAGACCGGTGCCGTAGCCGCCCCACGTCTTGACAGAATCGTCGGTCGGAAGGATGCCCCGCCACAGCTTGTCGGTGATCCGCCGAGAGGCCTCGTCCATGGGGTACGGGACTGTACCATACGGGACAGTCCCGCAGTTGGTCGCTGCTCGGGCCGAGAAGACGAACTCGCGACGTGGTAGTGCACGCCCTTAGGCCAGCCCGCGCTCTTGGGGCTTGGGCGGCTTTATCGCGTCAACAGCTCGGCGGAGCTTCTCCGAAACAATCTCGGGCGGGCGCACCTCGAGGAACGCTTCGAGTTCGGCCGGGGTGAACTCGACCGACGCCGTAGCCCCACGACACGAAAGCTTCATCGTCCACGGCTCGCCAGGCGTCGGGAGCTCGAGGCGCCCGTCGAACCAGAGTGGCGAGCCGGGGTCGAGCACCATCCCGTGCTCGGCCAGAATGCGGCCTAGTCGCTCGGTGACCCGCATCTGTGCATCGAGCACCCCGCGCTGAGTGTAGTCCAATTTTCTACCTCGCCCGGAGCGGCAGTTTGTTGATCGGGGTGCGTCAGCCAGTAGACCCCAGTGGTGGTCGGGATCAGGGGTAAGATTCACCGACAGCCGGCACGCCCGGCAAATCGCCCGAGGGGGAGGGACCAACGAGCGGTCCCCCCTCGGGCTTTTACTGCCTGCTTGGTGCCTCAGTCTGCTTGGAGTTCAAGATCTTCCTTAACGTGTTGATTGCCTGTTGGAGCTCCACCTTCGACCAGCTCGAGAGCGCTTCCCTCGCCTGCTCGATTGAGCAAGTACACAATTTCACCGTAATCCTGCCGCACCGAATGCAGGGCATGATCTCCTCCTTACAAGCCGAGATCGAAGCGCCGACATGTGAAGAGCAACCGACATGCCACGGAATTAGGCTAGATATTTCGAACTCTTGGCTGGAGGCTTCAGAGGATTGGCTGGCGGCTCAGAACCTTTGACCGAGTGATGATGCGGCATTTCTACCCGGTACCGCAACAAGACGGCCCAAGCTCGACACGCTCTCGACCTACCTCGTGCGGAGCGGGCCGGATCGTGGGCCAGCGGTCAACAACTCACGCTGAACTAGGGTGTCCAGACCCGGAATGGTGTAGACACCTTGGCCACCCCAGAGTGCGACATGCGGTCAGGCCCGAGCGGCGCCCCAGAAGAGCGCGGCGGGGGTGCGGCCACGGACCCGGTAGCCTTGATGGGGCCGCTCGTGATTGTAGGACTGCATGAACCCATCGAGGCTTCGTTGGAGCGCCGTTCGACTCGTGAAGTAGCGCCGACGGAAGGCCACGCGCCAATGCTCCTGCAAGATCGTGCCTTGCAGCCGCTCGACGAACCCGTTCGTCCACGCGTGCCGCGGCTTCGTTCGGGTGTGGCGGAGGCCGAGCGTCCGGCAGGCGTCATCGAACGCCCCCTTGAACTCGGGGCCGCCGTCGGTGAGCAGGCGGCGCAGCCGCCAGCCCGCCCGGCGATACAGGGGCACCAAGATGCGACGCACGAAGTGAGCGGCCGCCTCGGCGTTGTGGGCTGGCAGCAACCACGCGACGCCGTAGGAGCACGCGGCGTCGCAGGCCGTGATCTGCCAGACCTTGCCCACGCCTTTGAGCTGCCCAATGTAGAAGGTGTCCACGCACACCAGCTCGCCGGGCTCGCGGGCGGCGACGTGACGCGGCTGGCCGTGCTGCGCCTGCCACAGGGTGCTGCGCGTCCGCTCGGTCAGCAACCCCGCCGTCTGCAGGGCGCGGTGCTCGAGCACGGTCAGCCGCTGCCGGCGGGTCGCCAGCCCGGCCCGCCGCAGGGCACGCTGCACCGTGCTGGGTGCCACGCGCAGCTGCCAGCGATGGCGCAGGTAAGCGGCGATCCGACTCGCGCCCCACGTCGCCGCGCTGACCGCCACGCTCAGCAGCAGCCGCTCCGTCTCCGGGGCCAGCTGCACCGGTCGGCCGGGGCGGGCCCGATGCCGCCGCGGATGCACCCCGTCCTGGCCGTAGCGCTCCAACCGCTGACGCCAGCGGTAGAACAGGGCGCGGGAGATCCCCGCCTCCCGGCCGGCCCGACTGACATTGCCCAACTCCTCCGCCCGCTGGATGACATGCAGCCGCAGTCCGTGTACTTTCTCCTCGAGGGTCATCGGTCGATCCTCCCAAAGTGGTTCCCCTGGCAGGGGGTGGTTCACTCTGGGAACGATAGGCCAGATGGCCCTCACTGTTTCTGGTCACAAGTGTCAACACTAATCCGGCTCAGGACAAACTAGGGCCCGAAGAAGCCGTAGCCCCGGGCGGGGCCTCGTCGATCTTTACTAGTTTTTTACTCGACGGGGACTACCTTGGCCCGCATGGCACACCGCTGGCGGCTGACCAAGTCGAGCAGCACGACGGACCGCTGGTGGGTGACATGCAGTTGTGGCCGGTGGCGCGGCTACACCGAGACTGACGTACAAGCGCAACTACTCGCGGCGGAACATGGGCGCGAGAAGGGCACCCACGTTGTCAAGATCGAGAGCCGCGACGACTACCGCCGCCGAGCGCAGGCCGCCCGACCGCAACATCCGCGCTCAATCTAGCGCGTCGCCGAGCGCGTGTCTCACTACGTCGTTGGCGGGTGTCGGTAATGCGCGCCGAGGCAGGGTCCATGCGTTCAGAACCCTAGCTCATCGACGACGGTTGGAGCGTCCTCGTCTATCCACGCCTCACCCAGTGCGTGAATCGTCTTGCCGAGCATTGACATGAGCAGGGCTTCCACTTGGTCAATGGTCGGGGGCGAGTCCCACTCGTCAAGCCACCCTGTGTAGTCGCGTTCGTGATAGAGGATCGTCAACCCCAAGCGGTCCCCCATGCGACGCACGCCGACCAGCGTTCCGTGGTTGCGGGCTTCGCGCGGTAAACCACTCGGCGGCCAAATCCTCCGCCTTAGTCCGCCCTTGACGTCTCGGAGTCGCAACATAGCCGTAATTTATCGAGGGTGACGATATGACTTCAAGGATTTATTGGCGTTCCCGATAGTGGGCTTGACACCGGCTGGTCGAGCGCGGCTGGTGGAACGTCTAAATGGGCGGCTTCTGATTCTTCGCTGCGGCATAGCCAAGCGCGAACGGCGGCAGGAGAGCGAGGAACGCGACGACGACGGCACCGAGGTACGCTCCCCAAGTCTCCGGTCGCGCATCGTAGAAGAGCGCATAGACCGCTGCCATCGGCCAGATCATCCAGGGCTTCATGTCGCTTCTCCCTCGCCCGGAGTACTTGCGGATGAAGTGGCTCCCCCGCACCGTGATCTCCTGCTGGTTCGGCCACCGTCGGCAGAACTCGCGCTGGGGGCCGGTCAGGATGACGCCCGGATCGGCGTTGACGAAGAGCTTCGGCAACTCGGCCGCCGCGGCCAGCCACCCGGCATAGGCGTCGGCGATGGCCACGACGTCGGCGGGCTCGCCGGCGATCGGGATCTGGCGCGGCCAGGTGAGCGTCGGGCGGCGTGACTCGCCCGGCTCGAGGTAGGGGCGGCGATACACGGTCATCTCGGCGTCGGTCAGACCGCGCAGCACGCTCAAGGGCAGGATCCGCTCCACGAACACGTTCTTCTGGAGCACCATCTCCTCGCCGCCCGGCGACCGCAGGGCCTGGAAGATCTTCCGCGCCGGCTCCGGCCACTCGTCCCACGTCACCGGCCGGACGAGCGCCTCCATGTACACCACGCCGCGCACCCGCTCGGGATGGCGCCGCGCCCAGTCGAACCCGAGCGCCGAGCCCCAGTCGTGCACGACCAGCGTCACGGCGCGCGCCGGGACGATCGCGTCGAACCAGGCGTCGAGATAGCGCGCGTGGTCCACGAACCGGTAGGAGCCGGCGGGCGCGCGGCCCGAGTCGCCCATGCCGACCAGATCGGGAGCCAGGCAGCGGCCGAGCGCCGCGACGTGCGGGATGACGTTGCGCCAGAGATAGGACGAGGTCGGGTTGCCGTGGAGGAACACCACCGGATCGCCCGCGCCCACGTCCACGTAGGCCATCTCGGTGTCGAGCGTCTTCACCCGGCGACGCGGATGCGGATCAGCGGCAGAAATCAGCTCGCTCATCGTCACGATGCTACACTTTCCGCACCGTGCCCGCCACCGCCCCACGCGACAAGGCCGTCGCATGATCACCGCGCTCGATCACGTGGTCATCGCGGTGCGCGATCTCGACGCGGCGATCGCGGCGTATCAACGCCTCCTCGGCCGACCCCCGTGCTGGCGGGCGGAGGCGGCCGGCGGCTTCGCTGAGACCGCGGTCTTCCAGCTCGCCAACGTCGCCGCGGAGCTGATCGCGCCCGCGGGCGGTGGCCCGGGCGCGGAGCGCCTGCGTGCCGTCCTCGACGCGCAAGGCGAAGGGCTCGCGAGCCTGGCCTTCGCGGTGGACGACATCGAGCGCGCCCACCGCCGGCTCACCCGGCTCGGCCTCGATCCCGAGCCGGTCGCCGCCGCGGAGAGCCTGGACCGGGCGACCGGCGCGCGACGCCGCTGGCGCCGCACCCGGGCCGCGACGGCGGCAACCCACGGCGTGCGCGTCTTCCTGATCCAGCGCGACGCGCCGCTGCCCGCCGCGCCTCCCGCCGCGCCCGGCGGGGTGACCGGACTGGATCACGTCGTGATCCGCACCCCTGATCCCGAGCGGGCCACCGCGCTCTACGGCGCGCGCCTGGGGCTCGACATGCGCCTCGACCGGTCGAATCCGGCGTGGGGCGCGCGGCTCATGTTCTTCCGCTGCGGGGACCTCATCGTGGAGCTGGCCCACGATCTGCGGGCCGGGGTGTCCGCCGGTCCGGACCGCCTCTGGGGCCTGTCCTGGCGGACGGACGAGCCGTCGGCGGCGGCCACCCGCCTGCGGGACGCCGGCCTCGATGTCTCGGAGACGCGCCCCGGCCGCAAGCCGGGCACGCACGTGTTCACAGTGCGCGACGGGACCTGCGGCGTCCCGACGCTCATGCTGCAGCCGTCCGGCCCGCCCGCGCCGCCGTGAGTGCTATACTCCCGCCCGCACGGCACGCCCATGGAACCCCTCACGGATGTCCGCGACATTTCCCGTATCGCCTACGGGTTCATGGCCGCGAAAGCGCTGTTCGGGGCCCTGAATCTCGACGTGTTCAGCCGTCTGGCGAGCGGCCCGAAGCCGCTCGATGAGCTGGCCTCCGAGACCGAGGTCGCCCCGAACCGCCTGCGCACCCTGCTGACCGCCTGCGTCAGCCTCGGCCTGCTCGAGCAGGACGACGGGCGCTACCGGAACGCGCCCGCGAGTCAGGCGTACCTGGTTCGCACGGCTCCGATGTACTTCGGCGACTACTACCGCTTCCAGATCGACCGGCAGATCTACCCCGCGTTCCTGCATCTCGATCGCGCTCTGCGAGGGGATCGCGTCGATTTTTACAAGTTGATGGACGACGGGGCCGAGGCCGACAGCTTCAGCCGGGCGCAGCATTCGGGGTCGCTGGGTCCGGCCCACGTGCTGACCAAGCTGGTGGATCTGACCGGGCGTGAACGGCTCCTCGACGTCGGTGGAGGAACCGGCGCGTTCACGCTATCGCTGTGCCGCCGCTATCGGACGATCACCTCGACGATCATCGACTTCCCGAGCATCCGCCCGATGGCGGAGCGGGTCGCGGCGGACGCGGGCCTCGCCGATCGCGTGACCTTTCAGCCGGGGAACGCCTTGACGAGCCCGTGGCCGGACCGGCAGGACGCGGTCCTGATGTCGTACTTGCTGAGCGCGGTCGCCGAGCAGGAAGGCCGGAGCCTGATCACCCGCGCCCTGAGTGCGCTCGCGCCCGGCGGCGTGCTCATCCTGCACGACTTCATGGTCGAGGATGACCGCACGGGTCCCGCCTCGGCCGCGCTGTGGCTGCTCGCGGCGATGCTCATGGACCCCGACGCTCCCGCCCTCACCCCGGGCGGGCTCTCACAAGTCGTCCGCGAACGTGGCTTCACCGACATCTCGGTTCGAGACGTCATTCCCACGATCACGAAGGTCCTGGTCGCGCGAAAGCCCTAGCTGGCCTTCTGCATCGCCCGCCACACCCGCTCGGGGCGGAGGGGCATGTCGAGATGGCGCACGCCGAAGGGCTTCAACGCGTCCACCACCGCGTTGACCACCGCGGGCGTGGAGCCGATCGTGGCCGCCTCGCCGATGCCCTTCGCGCCCAGCGGGTTGAAGGGCGAGGGCGTGACGGTCTGCTCGGTCGTGAAGAACGGCACGTCCTCCGCGCGCGGCACCGCGTAGTCCATGAGCGAGCCGGTCACCAGCTGGCCGTCCTCGCTGTAGACCACTTCCTCGAGCAGCGACTGGGCGACGCCCTGCGCGATGCCGCCGTGCACCTGCCCGTCCACCAGGAGCGGGCTGACGCGCACGCCGCAGTCGTCGACCGAGATGAAATCGCGTAGCGTGACCCGGCCGGTGTCGCGCTCCACCTCCACCACCGCCACGTGCGCGCCGAAGGGATAGACGAGCTGCGGCGGGCGGAAGTACTCGGTGGCCTCGAGCCCCGGCTCCATCCCGGCGGGCAGCCCCTCGCCGTAGGCCTTCTCCGCGATTTTGGCCAGGGTCAGGCTCTTGGCCGGCGAGCCCTTGACGTGGTAGCGCCCGTCCGTGACCACCACGTCCTCGAACGCCGCCTCGAGATCCGCGGCCGCGATGCGGCGGGCGCGCTCCTGCACCTTCTCGGCCGCCTTCACCATCGCCGAGCCGCCGACCACCAGGCTGCGGCTGCCGCCGGTGCCGAAGCCCATCGGCGCGCCGGTGGTGTCGCCGTGGCGCACGATCACCTGATCGAAGTCCACCCCCAGGTAGTCCGCGATGAGCTGGGCGAACGTGGTCTCGTGCCCCTGCCCGTGCGCGGACGCGCCGGTGTAGGCGGTCACCGTGCCGCTCGGCTCCACCCGGATCATCGCGCTCTCGTAAGGTCCGAAGCCACACATCTCGACGTAGCAGGCCATGCCGATGCCGAGCAACTTGCGGTCGTTGGTTTCGATCCGCTTGCGCTGCTCGGCGCGGAGGGCGGTGTACTTCGACACCTCGAGGCTCTTGGCCAGCGCGCGGGCGTACTCGCCGCTGTCGTAGTTCTGTCCGGTGGGCGCGGCGTAGGGGAACGCGCCCGGCGGGATGAAGTTGACCCGCCGGACCTCCTCCGGCGGCCTGCCCAGCTCCAGCGCGATGCAGTCCACCAGCCGCTCGAGGTAGTAGGCGGCCTCGGGCCGGCCCGCGCCGCGGTAGGCCGCCACCGACGTGGTGTTGGTGAACACGCACGTGCTCTTGAGCTCCACGTTCTTCACGTGATACACGCCGACGCCCATCATCAGGGTGAGATCGGGGATGAACGTGAAGATCGGGTAGGCCCCGATGTCGGCCACCACGTGCATGCGCAGGCCGTCGATGCGACCCTCCGCGTCCACCGCGGCCTCCAGGTCGGTCATCTGGGCGCGGCCGTGGGTGGTGCCGGTCATGTGCTCGACCCGGCTCTCGATCCAGCGCAGCGGAACGCGCCGCAGCTTCGCGAGCGCGGCGACGGTCACGTCCTCGGGATACGTGCCGAACTTCACCCCGAAGCCCCCGCCGACCTCCGGGCAGATCACCCGGATCTGGTTCTGGGGCATGCGGAGCGCGTCGGCCAGCCCGCCCCGGAGCACGTGGGGGGCCTGGTGGGTCGCCCACACCGTGAGCCCGCCGCTCGCGAAGTCGGGCGCGGCGAGCACCGCACGCGTCTCCATCGGGATGCCGGAGAGCCGCTGGCTGTTCATCCGCTGCTTGACCACCCGGTGCGCCTTGGCGAACGCCGCGTCGGGGTCGCCCGCCTTGATGATGTTGGTGTGCTCGATGTTCTTCGGCGCGTCGTCGAAGAGCTGGGGCGCCCCGTCCGCCATCGCGGCGAACGGATCGGCCACCGCGGGCAGCGGCTCCCAGTCCACCTCGACGAGGGCGGCCGCGTCCGTCGCGGCCTCGGGCGAGAGGCCGATCACCGCGGCCACCGGCTCGCCCACGTAGCGCACGCGATCCAGCGAGAGCGGGTAGTGCTGGCGCCCGAGCTTGATCTCGCCCGCCGCGCCGCCCTCGGCCGACGCGGTCGCGACCGGGATCGGCGCGAAGTGGGCCTTGAGATCCTGGCCGGTCACCACCGCCACCACCCCCGGCACCTTCGCGGCGGCCGCGTGCTTGATCCCCCGGACGCGCGCGTGCGCGTGCGGGCTCCGCACGAAGGCCACGTGCTGCAGGCCCGGCATCGCGATGTCGGCCACGTACTGCGACACGCCGGTGATCAGGCGCGGGTCTTCCTTGCGCTTGACGTGGGCTCCGAGGAGCTTGGATGCCATGATCGGATCGTCCTCCTACAGGATGCGGCAGGCCTCGTCGAACGACAGGCGCGGCCCGCGCGGAGTGAGCTTGCTCGCGTCACCGTGACCCAGGTTGCACAGGAAGTTCGACTTCACTCGCCCGTCGGGAAAGAACGCGGCGTCCACCTTGGCGTTGTCGAAGCCGGACATCGCCCCGCAGTCGAGGCCGAGGGCGCGCGCGGCCAGCATGAGGTAGGCGCCCTGGAGGCTGCCGTTGCGGAACGCGGTCGCGGCGGCGAACTCGGGCTTGCCCACGAAGTTGGCGCGCATGTCGGCGGCCGGGAACAGGCGCGGCAGCTCGTCGTAGAACTCCACCGCGTGGCCGACGATCGCGGTCACCGGCGCCTGCATGGTCTTGTCCACGTTGCCCGGCGTGAGCGCGGGCCGCAGGCGCTCCTTGGCCTCGCGGGACGTCACGAAGAGCAGGCGCATCGGGCTGCAGTTGGCGCTGGTGGGCCCGAGCCGCGCCAGGTCGTAGACCCGGCGCAGCAGCTCCTCCGGCACCGGCCGGTCGAGCCATGCCTTGTGGGTGCGCGCGTCGCGGAAGAGCAGGTCGAGGCCGTCGTCGCCGAGCATGCAGGGAGTATCGCGGCCCCGTCACGCGGCGTCAAGCCGGCGCGTCCGGCGGTCCCGCCAAATGACCGCGCGTCGGGCCGCGCCCTACGGTATGCTCTACGCCAAGCGCTGCCATCCCGCAACGTAGCGGAGACCAAAGGCCCCATGTCGAACACGAGCCCCACCGCGCTCCTCCTCAACGTCGGCCACGCGATGGATCACCTCTTCCTGCTGATCTTCGCCACCGCGGTGTCGACGATCGCGCTGCAGTGGGGCATGGCCTGGCAGGACCTGATGCCCTACACGGTGGGAGCCTTCGTCATGTTCGGGCTGGGCTCGCTCCCCGCGGGCCGCCTGGGCGACCTCTGGGGTCGGCGCGCCATGATGATCATCTTCTTCCTCGGCCTCGGCGCGGCCGGGCTGGTGGTGGCGACCGCCCAGCGGCCCTGGCAGCTCGCGGTCGCGCTCACCGTCATGGGAGCGTTCGCCTCCATCTACCATCCGGTTGGCATCCCGATGATCGTGCAGAACTCGACGCGTCCGGGCTTCACCATCGGGCTCAACGGGCTCGCGGGCAACCTGGGCATCGCGTTCGCGGCGATCCTGACCGGCTTCCTGGTCCAGCAAGCGGGCTGGCGCATGGCCTTCGCGGTGCCATCCCTGCTCTCCATCGCGTGCGGCATCACCTTCGCGCTCGTGGTTCCGCGCGAGGAGACCGCGCCCGCCAAGAAGCCCAGGCGCCAGGTGGATCTGCCGCCCGCGCTCATGGCGCGGATCTTCCTCGTGATGTCGCTGGCCGCGGTGTCGAGCAGCATGATCTTCAACTTCACCACCAACGGGAACAACCAGCTCCTGGCCGAGCGGCTCCGCGGCCTGGTGGACAATCCGGCCACCCTCGGCATCCTGCTCGCGGTGGTCTACGCGATCGCCTCGCTCGCCCAGCTCGTGGTCGGGAAGCTGATCGATCGCTACCCGCTCAAGTACGTCTACCTGCCGATCGTGGCCATGCAGATCCCGCTCTTCGCCCTCGCCGCGCACTCGGAGGGCTGGGCGACTCTACGCCCTCATGCTCCTGTTCATGGTGGTCGTGTTCGGGGCCATCCCGTTCGTGGACGCCATGATCGTGCAGTACGTGGACGATCGGATGCGCTCCCGGGTAGCCGGCATGCGCCTCGCGGTCTCCTTCGGGGTCAGCGCGCTCGCGGTCTACCTGCTGGGGCCGACGGTCAAGGCGGCGGGCTTCACCACGCTGCTGCTGGTGATGGCGGGCATCTCGTCGCTCACCACGCTCTTCGTCTCGCTGCTGCCGGGACGCATCCCGTCCTCCGCGCCCGCCGCCGCGCCCGCGCCGGCGCGCTAGCGCGGCCGAGAACTTCGGTCATGCCCGATCCGGCCTTCAGTCCGGGCGCGCACCGGCTCGCCGAGCCGCGCTGGTTCGAAGATCTACAGCTGGGGGAGCGCTTCCTCAATCCCTCGCGCACCATGACCGAGGCCCTCTTCGCCGCCTTCCAGCTCGCCTCCGCCGACAACCACCCGATCCACTACGACCGCGAGTACTGCCACGCCCACGGCCATCGCGACCTGCTCGCCCACGGGCTCCTAATCACCGCGCAGGCCGCCGCGGGCGCGGGCATGTTCCCGCACGGGATCGGCGAGTCGCTGATCGCGTTCCTCGAGCAGTCGTCCCGCTTCCTCAAGCCGGTCTACGTGGGGGACACGGTGTATCCCGCGCTCACCATCACCGCGCTCGAGCCGGGCCGCACCACCGGAGTGGTCGTCATGCGCGCCACCGTGCACAACCAGGCCGGCGACCTGGTGATGGAAGGCGAGCACCGCTACCTGCTGCGGCGAAAGCGACCGACCTGATTCCGGTCGCGACCTGATGGCGCGCCCGAGCACCCGCCGCTGGCTGATCGTGGCGGCGCTCTTCGTGGTGACCTACGGCATCTCGACGCCACTGGCCGCCTACGGCGTCTTCCTGCCCGTCCTCGCCGAGCACTTCGGCTGGACCCGCGGCGCGATCTCGGCCGCGATCTCGGTCAACCTGCTGGTCGGCGGCGTGGCCGGCTTCGGCGTCGGCGCGCTCGCGGATCGCCGCGGGCCGCGCCTGCTGCTCGTGGTGACGGTCACGCTTGCCGGCGCCGCCTTCGCGCTCGTCTCGGTGGTGAGCGCCCTCTGGCAGCTCTACCTCCTCATCGGGCTCCTGGGCGGGATCGGGATGTCGAGCTTCTACCTGCTCAGCACTGCGACGGTCACCCACTGGTTCGACGAGCGACGCGGGCTCGCGCTGGCCCTGGTGCTGGTGGGCTTCAATCTCGGATACATCACGGGCGGGCCGCTCGCCGCGTGGCTCATCCTCAAGCTCGGCTGGCGCGCCGCGTACTGGGTCCTCGGCGGCGGCTGCGGGCTGCTGAGCTTCTGCGCGGCCATCACGGTGCGTCTGCCGCACGGCGCCGAGCGGCGAGACCTGCTGCGCGCGCCGACCGGCCCCGCGGGCGCGCCGCCCGACGGCATGACGCTGCGGCAATCGCTGCGAGATCCGCGGCAGTGGGGCCTCAACCTCTCCTGGCTCCTGCTCGGCGGGCTGGCCATCATGATCTCGGTCCACGCGGTGCCGTTCGCGCGGGATCGGGGCGTGAGCCTGGCCGACGCCTCGTTCGCCCTGACCGCCTACGGGATCGGCTCGGTGGTGGGACGGCTCACCGCGGGATTCGTGTCCGACCGGCTCGGCACCCGCGCGACCATCGGGACCGCCTACGTGATCGAGATCGTCGCGCTGGTCACCCTGCTGTGGTTCCCGTCGCGCGCCGCGCTGCTCGCCTCGCTGGTGCTGTTCGGCGCCGGCTTCGCCGCCTCCGACACCATGGTCGCGAAGGTGATCCCGGAAGTGTTCGGGGTGCGCGCCATCGGGGCCATCATGGGGGTCCTGACCCTCGGCTGGCGCCTGGGCGCCGCGATCGGCCCCGCGGCGGCGGGCTTCCTCTACGACCTGACCGGGTCCTACACCATCCCCTTCGGCGCGGCCCCAATCGCGGTCGCGCTGAGCTGGATCCTCTTCAGCTTGAGCACCTCACGCCGAGTCCCTCTCAAGGCGGGCGCTGAGAAGGGTCCAGCTGCGAGGCGGGGCCCGAAGGACCGCACGCGAGGCATAGTCCCTCTACGTCGAGCGTGCGGCCGAGGGCCCCGCACTTTCGCAGATGGGCCCTTATCAGCGGCCGCCTCAGCGCATGTTGCCGGTGTGGCCCAGGGAGTAGCGCCCCGGCTGCGGCCACACCGTGAGGCCGTGCGGCTCCTTGCCGACGCGGATGCTGCGCACCTCGCCGCTGGTGGTGTCGATGGCGTAGACCAGGTCGTCGAAGCGCCCGGAGAGCCACAGCACCTTGCCGTCGATGCTCACGTTGCCCATGTCGGGGCTGCCCCCGCCCGGGACCGTCCACGTAGCCACGATCTGGCGCGTGGCGAAGTCGAGCACCGAGACGCTCCCCTTGCCCTTGGGCGGCCCGTAGACGTGCGAGCTGCCGCGGTTGGCCACGTAGAGCTTGGTGCCGTCGCGGCTCGGATACAGCCCGTGGGTGCCGATCCCGGTCTTGATGAACGCGGTCTCGGTGAAGGTGGCGCCGTCCACCACGAAGACGCCGCCCGCCTTCATGTCCGCCACGAAGTAGGCGCTGCCGTCGGGCGAGCTGCGGATGTCCTGGGGCATCCCGCCCCGCGAGAGCTTGAGGTAGCCCAGCACCTTCCGGTTGACGAGGTCGATGCGGGCGAGGCTGCCCTGGAACTCGCAGGTGAAGATGGCGATCCGCCCGTCGATGGAGAAGTCGGCGTGATTGATGCCCTTGCAGCCGGGCACCGCGATCGAGTACTGCATCGCCATCGTCTGGGGATCCCGGAAGTCGAGTCGCTTGAGCGCCTCCGCGACCACGATCGCGGACTTGCCGTCCGGCGTGAAGTACATGTTGTACGGGTCCTCGACCATGATGGTCTTGCCCGGCTTGCCGGTGGTGGGATCGATGGGGGTCAGGCTGCCGTCGGGCCGCCCTTCCGCGTTGTTGGTCACCCAGAGCGTCTTCATGTCCCACGAGGGCACCACGTGCTGCGGGTTGATGCCCACCGGGAAGGTGCCCACCACCTTCATGGTGGCCGGATCGATCACGGTGACGTCGTTGCCCCGCCGGTTGGGCACGTAGATGCGCGACAGCGCCCCCGCCACCGCGGGGCTCATCTTGTCCGATCGGGTCTCGCTGTACAGGTTGGTGGGATCCGGCACCGGCGGCATGCCGGGCACGGTCTCGACGGGGCGCGCGCCCTGCGCGGCGGCCACCCCGGCCCACAGGCCGACGATCGAAGCGATCCAGCGCAGCATGGGAATCATGCGTGTCGTCTCCTCAGCGATGCGTGATGGATTTCCGGACCGCGTCCACGGTCCGGCTCACGATCAGCTCGACGCCCGGCCGCCCCAGCTCGGCGGTGGCGCGGGTCGGGTCGCCGTCCACCCCGTCCCCCGGGCTGCCGGGACGCAGGCGGTCCGCGCGGACCATGCGCGCGTCGGTGGCCAGCATCAGCGCGGTGTCGGTGAGCCCGGCGTGGCGCCCCAGCTCGGCCTCGGTGTAGCCGCGCGCGCGGAGCAGCCGCGGCACGTCGATCTCCCCGACCCGGTAGTACTCCTCGATCGCGTGCACCCGCACCCCGGTGCCCGCCCACTCGCGGTTGAGTCGCGCCGCCACCGCCTTCTGCCCGGTCTGGGTCGAGCCGTGGTCGCCGAGCAGGACGACGTTCCGGAAGCCGTGCGGCTTGAAGCTGCGGGCCGCGAACTCGAGCACTTTCTGGAACGCCTCGTCCGGCGCGGTGATCGTGCCCGCATAGCGCATGTGACCGGTGGGCGGGGCCACGCCGCCCTCGGGCACGTAGGCGATCACCGGCGCGACCAGCGCGTCGCCGAGCTGCCGCGCGATGTCCTGGGAGAGCACCCGCACCCGCGCGTTGTGCTTGCCCAGCGCCATGTGCGGCCCGTTCTGCTCGGTGCCGCCGGCCGGGATGATGATGGTCGTCTTGCCCGCGCGGACCGCGTCGCGGACCTCCGTCCAGGTCAGCTCCTCGAGGAGCACGGTGTCGGGGGGCTGGGCCCCTGCCCCGCCGGCCGTGGCGAGCACGCCGAGGACCGCGGCCAGGATGTGCAATCGCATCGGAATGATCATAATCCGTAAACAATTAACCACCGCCCATGTTTCCCCGTCCCCCCGGGGGTCCCGCTTGACAGGGGGGGGCCCAGAGCCTAGTGTTCCCCCGTGGAAGTCAGGTCCGAAGGGGTGCTCGGCACGGCGACCGTCGCGCCACACCGACTTCGATGGAGCCGCCAGCTCCGCCGCGTCACCCACAGCGTCGTGGTCGTCGCCGGCGCGGTGTGCGTGGCCCTCATCGTGTTGGTGGCCGCGTTCGCCGGTTCCATCGCGCCGCACGACCCCGACGAGCAGAACTTCGACCTGATCGAGGCCCGTCCGAGCGCCCAGGCCCTCTTTGGCACCGACCGCTTCGGGCGCGACGTGCTGAGCCGGGTGATTCACGGCACGCGCATCTCCCTCTACGTGGCGGTGACCTCGATCGTGGTGGCGATGGCGCTGGGCGGCATCCTCGGGCTCGTCGCCGGGTACCTGGGCGGCGCCTGGGACAACGTCATCAACCGGGTGCTCGACATCTTCTTCAGCATCCCCGGCCTGCTGCTGTCGGTCGGGGTGGCGGCCATGCGCGGCCCCGGCGTCAACAGCGCGGTGATCGCGATCGCGGTGGTCTACGTGCCGCTCTTCGCGCGCGTCATGCGCGGCCCGGTGCTCGCCGAGCGCGAGAAGGAGTACGTGGAGGCCATCCGGGCGCTGGGCGCCACCCGCTGGGTCGTCGCGCTCAAGCACGTGCTGCCCAACGTGATCTCCCCCTTCGTCGTCCAGGGCACGGTGGCCCTCTCGCAGGCCATTCTGATCGAGGCGTCGCTGAGCTACCTCGGCCTTTCCGCCCAGCCCCCCACCCCGTCCTGGGGCAACATGCTGAACGAGGGACGGACCTATCTCGAGACCGCGCCGTGGATCTCGGTCTTCCCGGGCATCGCGATCATGATCACGGTCCTCGCCTTCAATCTGCTGGGCGACGGGCTGCGCGATGTCCTCGACCCCGGCGCCCGGTGATCCCGTCACAGGAGGAACGACCATGACCAACGACCACGGCACGCCCCGCTCCCACCTCAGCCGTCGCCAGCTCCTCAAGGCGGGCGGCCTCACCCTCGGCGCCCTCGCGGTCGGCCGCCGCGCCGCGGCCCAGACGCCGAAGCCGGGCGGCACCCTGATCTCGGCCCAGGCCACCGAGGCCACCGGGCTCGACCCGCAGCTCGTCCCCGCGCTCTCCCGCAGCCGGCGCTCGCCCCTGATGTACAGCCAGCTCGTGCGCCTCGACGAGAACATGACGCCGAATCCGGAGCTGGCCGAGTCGTGGGAGATCAGCAAGGACGCCCTCACCTGGACCTTCAAGCTGCGCCAGGGCGTGAAGTTCCACGACGGCCAGGAGCTGACGTCCGCCGACGTGAAGTTCACCTTCGACCGCCTCTTCGAGAAGTCGCCCGGCAAGTCCGACTTCATCGCGGTGGACAAGGTGGAGCCGGCCGGCAAGTACGGGGTGAAGTTCGTGACCAAGGAGCCGTTCGCGGGGCTGCTCGCGGCCCTCGGCGGGTTCTGGGGCTACATCATCAGCGAGGCGGGGATCAAGAAGCACGGCGACCTCAACAAGGCCGCGCTCGGCACCGGCCCCTTCATGTTCGAGGACTGGAAGGTGGAGCAGCAGCTCGTGCTGAAGAAGAACCCCTACTACTGGAAGAAGGGCCTCCCCTACGTGGACGAGCTGGTCCTCCGGGTCATCCCGGACGAGGCCAACATCGTGGCCGCGCTGCGGACCGGCCAGATCCACCACGCCTTCATCGAGGACAACAAGAACTACAACCTGCTCAAGGACGAGAAGACCCTCACCGGCTACCGCAGCTCCCGCCTCGGCTACGACTATCTGAACATCACCGCCACCCGCGGGCCGCTCAAGGACGTTCGCGTGCGCCAGGCCATCAGCTGGGCGGTGGACCGGAGCCAGGTGCTACGGGTGGCCGCGGCCGGCTTCGGGCGCCTCACCGCGCCGGCGACCGCCCCGATGAAGCAGTGGCAGCTCCCCGAGGAGGCGTGGATGAAGTACTACAAGCCCGACGTCGAGAAGGCGAAGAAGCTGATGGCGGAGGCGGGCCAGAGCGCGGGCTTCACCGTGAAGTGCATGGTGATCCCGACCTTCCCCACCATGGTGGCGGGGGCGCCGGTCATCGCCAACCAGCTCAAGCGCATCGGCATCACGATGGAGATCGAGCAGGTCGAGTACGCGATCTGGATCAAGCGGTGGCTCGCCAAGGACTTCGACATGACGATGAACACGACCCCGGGCTACGCGGATCCGGACACCGCCTTCTTCCGCGCGCTGCACTCGACCAAGGGCCAGAACTGGAACAGCTGGAGCGTGCCGGACCTGGACGGGCTGCTCGAAGAGGGCCGGCGCACGATGGACCAGAAGAAGCGCAAGGAGATCTACGACCGGGTGCAGATCCAGATCCTGGAGAATGTCCCGCACCTCTGGCTCTTCTCGGCCGAGACCATCGACTTCACCCAGACCAGCGTCAAGGGCTTCAAGCAGCATCCGACCACGCTGCTCTACGGCTTCGACGGCGCGTGGCTCGATAAAGCCTGATTTCGCGTGACCCGGTATCTGATCGTCCGCCTGTACTCGATGGCCCTGACCCTGCTGGGCCTGACGGTGCTGGTGTTCCTGATGCTGCGCCTGATCCCGGGCACCGTGGTCGAGCAGATGATCGGCGCCGACGCCATCGCGAGCCCGGCCATGGTGGCCGAGCTCACGCGCTTCTTCGGCCTGGACCAGCCCTGGTACCTGCAGTACGGGCGCTGGCTCGGGCGCCTCGTGCAGGGGGACTTCGGCACCTCGTGGCGGACCGGCAAGCCGGTGGTCACGCTCATCCTGGAGCGGCTGCCGGTCACCCTCGAGCTCACCCTGTTCGCGATGGCCTTCGCGCTCGTCCTGGGCGGCGTCGCGGGCATCGTCTCGGCCATCCGCCGCGACCAGGCGGTGGACAACGTCACGCGGGTGGGCACCCTGCTCGGGCTCTCGGTGCCGGTGTTCTGGCAGGGCACCATGCTCATCCTCTTCTTCTCGCTCTACCTGCGCTGGATGCCGCCGGTGGTGTGGGTGGACTTCTGGACCGATCCCGGCCGTAACCTCACGATCATGATGCTCCCCGCGCTCTGTCTCGGCACCGCGAGCGCGGCCAACATCGCGCGCACCACACGGGCCTGCATGCTCGACGTGCTCAACTCGGAATACATCCGCACCGCGGCGGCCAAGGGTCTCGCCTCGCGCGTCGTCGTGCTCAAGCACGCCCTCCGCAACGCGCTGATCCCGGTCGTCACGGTGGTGGGGCTCCAGATCGGCATCCTGCTCGGCGGCACCGTGGTGGTGGAGGAGGTCTTCACGCTCCCCGGCATCGGCCGCCTGGTGCTGTGGTCCATCTACCAGCGCGACTACCCGCTCACCCAGTCCACCATCCTGTTCATCGCGGTCCTGTTCATGTCCATCAACCTGGCGGTGGATCTGCTCTACAGCTATCTCGATCCGCGGATCCGCTACAGCCGCTGAGTCCCACGGAGGCCGTCATGCGCGCAGCCGTTCTCTTCGAGCAGGGCAAGCCGCAGCGGGTGGAGGAGGTGGCGCTCGAGGCCCCGCGCCAAGGAGAAGTCCTGGTCCGCATGGCCGCGAGCGGCGTCTGCCACAGCTGCCTGCACGCCGCCGACGGCTCCTGGAAGGGCGTGCCGCTGCCGATCGTGCTGGGCGACGAGGGCGCGGGCGTGGTGGAGGCCCTCGGCCCCGGCGTGGCCGAGCTCGCGGTCGGCGATCACGTGATCCTATCCTGGGCGCCCACGTGCGGGCGCTGCCACTACTGCGTCATCGGCCGGCCGAATCTCTGCGAGCGCCGCCAGCCCGGCAAGGGCGTGCTGCCCGACGGGACGACCCGGATGAGTCTTGGCGGCTCACCCGTCTACCACTATGGCCACGTGGCCACCTACGCCTCGCGCACGGTGGTGCACGAGTCGTGCGCGATCCGCATCGATCCCGCGATGCCGCTGGACCGCGCGGCCCTGATCGGCTGCTCGGTGATGACCGGGGTCGGCGCGGTGATCAATACCGCGGCGGTGCCCGCGGGGGCGAGCATGGCCGTCTTCGGGGTGGGCGGCGTCGGCCTCAACGTGATCCAGGGCGGCGCGATGGTGGCCGCGCATCCGATCATCGCGGTGGATCTGCTCCCCTCCAAGCTCGACCACGCGCGCGCGGTGGGCGCGACTCACGCGATCGACGCGTCGAAGGAAGATCCCGCCGCCGCGATCCGCCGCATCACCGGCCGCGGGGCCGACTACACCTTCGTGGCGGTGGGCGCGACCCGCCCGATCACCCAGGCGATGGACGCCCTGGCCCCGGGCGGCACCTGCGTGCTGATCGGGGTGCCGGAGAGCGGCGCCACCGTGCCGATGGACGCGCGCCCGATCGTCACCGGCGAGCGCGTCATCCGCGGCTCGAGCTACGGCAGCGCGCGCACACGCGAGGACCTGCCGCGGCTGGTGAGCCTCTACCAGGCCGGCAAGCTGCGCATCGACGAGATGATCACCCATCGCTACGCGCTCGAGGACGCCAACGAGGCGTTCCGCGCGCTCGCCGCCGGCGAGCTCGGCCGCGGCGTCATCGTGTTCTAGCCGTGCGCGAGCTCGTCTTCGCGCTCGAGTTCCGGGGCCGCGGCGGGCCGGTGCCCGGCTCGACCACGAAGCGCCAGGCGCGCACCACCGCGCCGAGCCAGACGCTCCGCACCGTCGTGGCCCGCGATGGCGTGAGCGCCTGGTGGAGCCCGTGCGCGGGCGAGTCCGCGGTGCTCGAGTCCCGGGTGGAGCGCTTCCCCGACGGCACCTTCGTCGAGGACGGCACCATCACTTACGGGGCGGCGGGCGCCGTCTCCTTCGTCACGGTGGGCCGCGGACACGTCGGTCCGGCCCCGGACGGCGGGCTGGAGCCACGGCGTGGTCATGTGGCGCATCACGGGTGGCGAGGGCCGCTTCGCGGGCGCGCAGGGCCTGATCACGTCGAACTTCACGGTCAGCCCCGACGGCCAGGTGACCGACGACCATTTCACCCGCCTCTACCTGCCCGCCTGAGCCTTCCGACCGACCATGCTCGCGTACGCCATGTAGCCGAAGAACGCGCCGGTCTCGGCACGGCGCTTCGCCTCCGCCTTCAGGGCCGCCGCGAGCTCCTGGCTGATCCTCCCTCGGCTGACGAGCACGTCGGCGCCGCGATCGACCCAGGTGGGGCTGAGGCCGGGCTTCGTGGTCTCCACCAGGCCGTAGCTCCGCAGGGGCGACACCTCGAACCCGGCGGCCGCGGCCAGAGCGCTCATGCGCCGCACCATCCAGCGGTCGTTCACGAAGCCGTCGACGAACGCGTGGACGCAGACCTCCAGCGGGTCGAGATCCCCCGTGGCCAGCGTGGCCGTCGAGAAGTCGCCATCGCAGACGCCCAGCCAGCCGCCGGAACGGAGAACCCGGTGGGCCTCCGCCAGCAGCGTCTCGGGCCGTTGCACGTGGGTCAGCACGGTGTGGAGGATGACAACGTCGAAGCTCCCGTCCTTCGAGTCGAGCGCCCGTCCGTCACCGACCTCGAAAGTCAGATTGGGTGCGTGGCTGAGCGCGCGCGCCCGTTCGATCAGGTAGGGCGAGGGATCCACGCCCAGGACGTGTCCGACGTTGGGCCACGCGGCGAGGACGCGCGCGACCGCGCCGGTTCCACAGCCGATCTCGAGGACCTCGGACCCGTCCGGGAACTCGATGTCTGCCAGGTAGGTGCGCTGCATCTCCTGCTGCTGGGGGATCGACGCGCGCAACTCCAGGACGTGGGCGATCATCTCGAGCATCGGCGGCGGCGCCGCCGCGAGGTTCTCGAATACGTCGGGCATGGCTCACCTCCGTGAACGCCCCCGCCTCACGGCTGGTGGCGCTGCAGATGCTGGGCGATCGAGAGACGCCCGATCCTCTCCCCCAGGGCCAGGCCGGCCTCGCAGGCGCTGCGGAAATGGACGCCGCCCAGGACGCGCGAGTCGGCGTTCTCGCGCGCCGCCTGCGAGAGGCTCGTGAACGAGCGCGTGATCCCCGCGAATGGGGCCCCGCTGGTCATCGTGAACGCGATCTGGTCGGTCCCGAAGAACCGGGCCATGACGACGGCCGCGGCCGCGCCCAACACGCTGTGGGTCGAAGGATAGTCGGGCATCGGCGGGGTGTTCACGTACGTCTCCCAGGCCCGGTCCGGCTCGGTCAGGTCGTTGCCGTCGGTGTCGCCGGCCCTGATCGCGGTGACCGGCCGCCAGAGGTTGTAGTGGTAGCGCGTTTCGGCCGCCGCGATGAACCCGTCGGCCATGGCCGCGTTGAGGAGCGCGAGCAAACGCGCGTGTTCCCAGGCATCGAGGCGCCGCTGCCCGGCGACGACCCGCGCGATCCGGTTCCAGCCCTGGGGTGAGCCCTCGTACCAGTACCGGACGATCTCGGCCTGCTGCGGCGTTCGGGCGGCGCTGTCCTTGCCGCCCACCCGCTTGACCTCGATGTAGTCGCGCGCGTAGGCCTCACTGGCGAGCGCGGGCGGCGACGGGAGACGGAACTGGCCCGGCCCAAGCATGGTGAACGGCATCACCTGGCCCCACTGGGGCTGCATCGCGGGCTGGTTCCCGGCCGCCACCGCGGGATCGGCCACCGGCGGATTGGGGGGTACCGGGTTCGGATGCGGCCGCCACTGCCCCGGTGCGGTGCCCGGCGTGTACTGGGCGGGGGCGAAGGCACCATCCCAGCGTCGCAACGCGAGTATCGCGGCCGCCGCGGCCTGGCCGGTGGCGACTCCGTGGTTCTTGGCGAGCCCGTCGGGCAGCCGCGCCAGGGCTTCCCGGTGCGCCCGGTCGACGAGATCGGCCGCCTTCGTCTGCTGGGCCGCGCTGCCGTAGCGCGGGATCAGGTCTACCAGGACGTCGCGGGCGGCCGCGCCGATCGCGGCCGAGGGATCCGCGCCCGGCTCGGCGCGTCCCTCCCGAGCGTAGGGCTCGTAGCGGCGGCTGATGGAGTTCAGCGCGTCGTGCACGGCCAGGTGCACCATGGCCAGGGTCCGGGTGATGACGACATTGTTCTGCCCGCCGGCGCCGGCCGCCTCGAGGGCGGTGACGTTCCAGGCGAGCACCTCGTCGGCCGCCGACGGGGCGGCGCCCGCGCCGATGCCGAGCACGAGAGTGACCGAGAGGATCGATAGTGGACGCATCCACTGATGGCTCATCGGGCGGCCTCCTGTTCCCGGGTCCAGCGTTCGTTCGCCTCCGCGTACACCTGGTGGACCCGCTCCACGTCGAAGGGACGCTCGACGAGCGAGCCCGGCGTCCACTCGCTGCGCGCGGCGCCGAAGAAGTCGCCGCCATAGATGTGCAGGGCCCCGGTGAACGCGCGCAGGGGGTTGGCGACGGCCCACATGCGGTGATCGTGTGGGTAGATGGCCATGCCGGGCGCCCAGACCACGTTGAGGATGGTCAGCCCGGGCGATCGATGCAGCGAAAACAGCCCACCCAGACGGGGCGTTCCGAGCGCCCGCTCGACCTCGGACGGCTGGCTCACCGCGCGGGCGACGAGCTCCCGGATCCGCACCTGGGGGGACGGCTCGATGAGCGCGGCGTGGCAGTCGGCGACGAGATGGTCGATGTCGAACATGGCCGCCACAGTGGGCCTGCGAGCGTCGATGTGTCCAATGCATTTCTTGTCGTATGATCGATGCGCAAGGTGCATTGAATCCGTGGACCTGAGACGGCTACGCGCGTTCGTGGCGGTCGTGGACGCCGGCGGCTTCGCCCGGGCGGCCGCCCGGGTCAACCTCAGCCAGCCCGCGCTGTCACGGCAGATTCACGCGCTCGAGACGGAGCTGGGGGTGCGGCTCTTCGACCGGATCGGGCGCCGCGTCCAGCTCACGTCGGAGGGCGAGGACCTGCTCGAGCGGAGCCGCCGCCTGCTGACCGACGCCGAGTCGCTCGGCGAGCGGGCGCGGGCTCTCAAGGGCGGCCAGACCGGAGTGCTCCGGGTGGGAGCGACACCGCAGGCCATGGAGACCCTGCTCGCCCGATTCCTTCCGCGCTATCGGCGACGCCACCGGGGCGTCGAGGTACACCTGGTCGAGGACGGCGGCGTCCGCCTCCCGACCCGCCTCGAGCGGGGCGATGTGAATCTCGCCCTCATGCCGGCCGGCGACGCGCGCTTCCACTGGCGCGCGCTCGCGCCCCTGTACGTCCTGGCCGTGCTGCCCAGGGCGCATCGGCTGAGCCGCCGCGCCACCCTGGAGATCGAAGAGCTGGCCGGCGCGCCGCTGCTCCTGCCGAAGCGCGACTTCGGATCACGCCAGTGGTTCGATGCGGCCTGTCAGGTGGCGCATCTCCGGCCGCACGTCCTGCTCGAGAGCGGCGCGCCCGACACCCTCGTCGCGCTGGCCCGGGCCGGGTATGGCATCGCCATCGTCCCGTCCAACGCGCAGATCCCCCGGAGCGGCGGCGTCCGGGCGTTACCGATCGTCCAGCGCGGGGTGGTCCTCGGGACCTGGGCGAGCATCGCCTGGGATCCGCGACGCTTTCACGCGCCGTACGCCGCGCAGTTCGTCGAGGAGCTGGTGGTCTACTCCCGCCACGGGTTCCCGGGACGAGGCCTCATGCGCCGGCCGCCGCCCCTGCCCGGTCCGCGGCCGGTCAGCCCTTGACCGATCCCGCGGTGAGCCCCTGCACCATGTACTTCTGGAAGATCAGCACGAGCAGCACCGCGGGCAGCGCGCCCAGGAAGCCGGAAGCCGCGATCACCGAGTAGTCCACGTTCACCTGCCCGTTCATGCCCGCGATCACCGGGGGCAGCGTCGTGGTACCCGGCTTGGTATTGAGCACCTGGGCCACCACGAACTCGTTCCAGCACAGCATGAACGTGAACGCCCCGCCCGCCACCAGCCCCGGCCCCGACACCGGGAGCACGACTTGTAGTAGGCCTGGAAGCGGTTGCAGCCGTCCACCAGCGCGCTCTTGTCGAGGTCGGCGGGGATCGTCTCGAAGTAGGCCTTCATGATCCACACCGTGAACGGCAGCGTGAATGAGCAGTAGGTGATCACGAGACCGGTCAGGGTGTTCTGCAGCCCGAGCGTCCGCAACATGAGGAAGAAGGCGGGGATCAGCACGATGGTCGGCAGCATGCGGGTGAAGAGCAGCGCGAAGAGCGAAAACGTCTTGAGCGGGAAGCGAAAGCGCGCGTAGGCGTACCCGGCGGTGGTGCCCACCACCAGGTTCAGCGCGGTCACCACCGCCGCCACCACGCAGGTGTTCCACATCGAGGGCAGGATCTTGAGGCCTGGCCCTCGGCGTGGAAGCGCATGAGGCCCGATGACCATGCGGTAGTTGTCCCACGTGACCTCGGGCGGGATCAACGCGAGCGGCCGCGCCATCAGGTTCTTCTGGTAGGAGACGCTGGTCACGAAGAGCCAGACGAAGGGGCCCACGAGCCAGAGCGACACCACGGCGACGAGGCCGTACAGCACGAGCCGGCTCCGTCCCGAGCGGCGCCCAGTAGGCGCCGCCGCGCCGCGTCCGCCGCGCCATCCTCAGCCCTCCGGCTCGAACCGGCGCCAGGATCAGCCGGTGGTAGATCGACGGTCAGGAACAGGCAGAGGGCGGTCAGCGTGTAGAGGATCGCCGTCCCGGGCCCGAACTTGAAGAACCGGAAGCTGGTCTGGAAGCCGAGCCACGAGACGGTGGTGGTGTCGTTGCCCGGGCCCGCCCATCGTGAGGATGAAGATCAGGTCCAGCATGAGGAAGCCGTTGACGGTGCAGAGCACCAGCACCAGGAACAGGATCGGCCGCAGCGCGGGCAGCGTGATGTAGAAGAAGCCGCTGCCAGTAGCCCGCGCCGTCCACCTCGGCGGCGGCGTAGTGGTCCTCCGAGATTGACTGCATCCCGGCCAGGAACAGCAGCGTCGCGAACGGCGCCTGGTTCCACATGTAGACCGAGACCAGCACGTTGAGCGCGCTCCAGCCGTCCTTGAAGAAGGCGATCTAGCCGTCGACCAGCCCGGCCTGGCTGGAGCAGGCCGTTGAGCGCGCCGAACTCGAAGTCGAGGATGCCGATCCAGAGCAGCCCGACCACGATGCGCGAGAGCGACCAGGGCACCAGCAGGAGGCTCCGCATGCAGGGGGCGCCCGTGGAAGCGCTCGTTGAGCACGAGAGCCATTCCCATGCCCACCAGCGTCGCCTCGATCACGAAGGCGCCGACGAAGTAGAGCGTGCGCCAGAGGGAGCTCCCAGTAGATCGGGTCCTCGAAGACCTGGAGGTAGTTCCGCACGCCGACCCAGCGGTAGAGCGGCAGGCGCAGCGACGCCGAAGGCCTCGATCGCGGGCCCGCCCGCCGCGCAGCAGGTTGACGTCGGTGAAGGACAGCCAGAGCGAGTAGGCGAGCGGGAACACCACCACCAGCACGATGCCCAGGACCGCCGGGCGCGATCAGCAGCCACGCGAAGGCCGCCTCGCGAGAGGCGGCAGCAGCGCCCCGGCGCCGGCAGCCGGGGCGGATCGGGGTCGTCACGGCTCGCCAGCTACGCCAGCGACTTCTGCAGCGCGACCAGCTCCTTCAGGCCCTTGGGCACCGGCTGGTGCCGCGGATGATGTTGTGCACGATCGCGATCGCCTTGCTGTCGTACTCGCCGTACCACGGCTCCTTGAAGGCGCTGATGATCTTGCCCTTCTTGTACTGCTCGCGCAGGAGCTTGAGGTCGACCCAGCGGTCGTAGGACTGGATGATCTCCGGGTTGTCGTACATCTCGGGGTACGGGTTGTCGAGGCCGGCGATGCAGGCACCACTGTCGCTGCACGTACCAGTCCCCGTTGAGGTTGCCGCCCAGGAACTTAGCGAGCTTCCACGCGTCCTCGAGCGCCTTGGTCTTGGCGTTCACGTGTAGAAGTCGGTGAACATGTGGGTCTGGTCCCGTTGCCCGGGTACATCGCCATCTTGGCCTTCTTGGGCGCGAGCTTGGAGTTCTCCGGCTCGCCCGCGATCGTCTTGAGGTAGTAGGAGTGGTTCGTGTGGTAGGCGTAGCGCCCGGTCCAGAAGAGCCGGTGGGTGTCGGTGGACGAGGTCTTGGTGAGCACCTCCGGGTTCACGAGCCCCGCCTTGTAGACCTTCTGCCAGCGCTCCATCGCCCGCGCCGCGCCCGGCTCCTGGTCCGCGATCACCTTGTTCTTGGCGTCGAAGACGCTGGCGCCTTCCGAGAAACAGTCGCTGATGAACTGGGGCATGGTGCCGGAGCCGCTGTTGTTCCAGTTCGGCAGGAACGGGGTGTCGCTGACCTTGTCGCGCTTGAGCTTGGTGCAGTGCTCGACCAGCTCCTCCCACGATCTTGGCCGGGCGCCTTGATGCCGGCCTGCTGCAGCATCGGCTCGTTGTAGATCAGGATGAAGAGGCTCGTGAAGTAGGGCAGCGCGATGACCTTGCTGCCGTCGCGGCTCTTCAGGCTGTCGAGGTTGGCGGGGGCGATCTTCTTCTTCAGCTCGTCCATGCCCGGAAGGTCGTCGAGGGCCCGGATCAGGCCCGTTCTCGAACCAGCGCTCCCGGTTGGCCGCGTTGCAGTACATCACGTCGACCACCTCGCCCGCGAAGGCCCGCGTCTCCATGGTGGGATGGTAGTTCGCCCAGGGGATCGCCTCGTACTTCACCTGCCCGTTGTGCTTCTTGTTGTAGTACTCGACGTAGTCCTTCACGGTGTCGGGCTTGAACACCCAGCCCGAGAAGTTGACCGGCTTCTCCGCGCGCGCCCCCCGGAACGCGCCCTCCGCCATGACCGCCCCGGCTCCCACGAGTCCCGCCTTCCCCAGAAACTTCCGTCGGCTGATGGTGCTCACGAATGTGTCCTCCTGTGTGTGGGATGCGTCAGCGGTGACGAGCGACCGGAAACGGTGAGCGCTGGCGCGATTCTGGGACAGGGCCCGGCGCTTGTCAAGGCGCCGCCCTCGGCCGGCGCGGCTAGCCGGCCAGCGCCCGCAGCGCCAGGTCGTGCAGGTGGCCGTTGGTGGCGAGCACCGAGCCGTTGTAGATCGATGGACGGCCCGCGAAGTCGGTGAGCCGGCCGCCCGCCTCCTCGACCAGGATCTTCATCGGCGCGGCGTCCCAGGGCTTGAGGTCCATCTCGAGGTAGAGCTCCGCCTTGCCCGCCGCGACCAGGCCGTAGCCGTAGTAGTCGCCGAAGCCGCGCGTGCGCGCGGTCGCATCGATCATGGGGAGGAACCGGTCCCAGTAGCCGCCCTTGCGGAGCAGGTGGAGGTCCGAATGCAGCAGGAACGCCTCGCCGAGCGCCCGGCACTCCGACACGCGGAGGCGCTCGTCCCCCGCCCACGCGCCGTCGCCCCGCCGGGCCCAGAGCAGCTCGCCGCTGGCCGGATTGAAGACGACGCCCGCGGTCACCTCGCCCGCCACCTCGAGGCCGATCAGCACCGCCCAGATCGGGATGCGCCGGATGAAGTTCTTGGTGCCGTCGATGGGATCGATGATCCACCGCCGCTCCCGGGAGCCCTCCTCGCCGAACTCCTCCCCCAGGAACCCGTCGTTGGGAAAGGCCCGCCCCAGCACCCGCCGGATGGCTTGCTCCGCCTCGCGATCGGCCTGGGTGACCGGCGTCTGGTCGGGCTTGATCGTGACCTCGAAGCCCCCCCGGTAGTAGCGCATCGCGACTTCGCCCGCCGCCTTCGCGGCCGCGATCGCCGCGGTCACGTCCTCGTGCATGGTCACTCCGTCCACTCACCCCGCTCCTGCAGCACCTCCTTGAACACCTCGAGGGCCTCCACCACCACCGGCATGCCGCCGTAGGTGACCTGCTGGAAGATCACCTCCGCGACCTCCGGGCGGGTCGCCCCCACGTTGAGCGCGGCGTGGATGTGGGCGCGCACCTCGTTGCGGCGATTCAGCACGGTCAGCGAGGCCACCGCGCACAGCTCGCGCTGCTTCTGGGAGATGACCTCGCGGCTGTAGAGCTTGCCGGTGAAGAACATGCTGAGCTCGCGCGCCAGATCCTTGTCGAACTTCTTCCACGTGTCGAACCCCACCCCGCTCTTGATGGAGTGGAACAGCATGTGGGCGGTCTTGCGGGTCTTCTCCTTGAGGGCGTCGTCCATGGGGGTCTCCTGAAACGCGGTGGGCATCGGTTCTTTCGTCGGTTCGCGTTATATTAGCTCAAGCATCGGGACTCCATCACCCTACAGCCACCAGAGGAGAATCGCATGGCCGCCTCCATTCAGCGCTACGCCGCCAAGGGCGTCTGGGATCCGCCGGGCTACTCGCAGGCCGTGAAGGTCACCGGGGCCCAGACCATTCTCTATCTCTCCGGCCAGGTCGCCTACGACGACAAGGGCGGGCCCGCCCACAAGGGGGACTTCAAGGCGCAGGCCCGCGCGACCTTCCAGGCGATCAAGGCCCAGGTCGAGGCGGGCGGCGGCACCATGGACAGCATCGTCAAGATCAACACGTACCTCACCGACATCCGGAACCGCCCCGACCTGGCCGCGATCCGCGAGGAGTTCCTCGGCAAGAAGGCGCCCGCGTCCACGCTGGTGGCGGTGGCCGCGCTCGCGATGCCGGACTGGATGATCGAGATCGAAGCGGTCGCGGTGATCTAGCCGCGTGATGGCCGAGCTGAACCCGTACGTCTTCCGCGCCTACGACGTGCGCGGCAAGGTGGGGATCGACATCACCCCGCCCGTCTTCGAGCTGGTGGGCCGGGCGTACGGCACCCTCGTGAAGCGCCGGGGCGGGCACGCGGTGGCGCTCGGGATGGACAACCGCACCTCGTCGCGGGCGCTCAAGGAGGCGTTCGCGACGGGGCTGCTGTCCACCGGGCTCGACGTGGTGGACATCGGCGTCAATCACACCCCGCTGCTCTACTTCGCGACCGCGCACTGGAAGCTGGACGGCGGCGCCACCATCACCGGCAGTCACAATCCGGTCTCCGACAACGGGGTCAAGATGGTGCACGCGGGCGCGGCGCCGCTGACCGAGAACGAGATCCAGGGGCTGCTCGCCACCATCAAGGCGGGCGATTTCGAGCGGGGGGTGGGCACGCGCGCCACCCGCGATCCGCGCGACGAGTACTGGGACGCGATCACTTCCAGAGTGAAGCTGAGGCGGCCCCTCAAGGTGGTGGTGGACGCGGGCAACGGGATCGCGGGCCTCTTCGCCCCCGAGCTGCTGCGCCGCCTGGGCTGCGAGGTGGTGGAGCTCTACTGCGAGTCCGACGGGGCGTTCCCCAATCACCTCCCGGACCCGGAGATGGAAGAGAACATGCGAGACCTCGTGGCCCGCACCCTCGAGGTGGGCGCCGACGTCGGGGTGGCCTACGACGGCGACGCGGACCGGGTGGGCGTCGTGGACGAGCGCGGGCGCCGTCACGAGGCCGACCTGCTGCTGGCCCTCCTCGCCCGCGATCTCCTGACCCGGCATCCGGGGGCCAAGATCGTCTTCGACGTGAAGTGCTCGCAGGTGCTGGTGGACGACATCCTCAAGCACGGCGGCGAGCCGATCATGTGGAAGACCGGCCACTCGCTCCTGAAGCGCAAGATGCGCGAGGACGGGATCCTGCTGGGGGGCGAGGTCTCCGGCCACATGTTCTTCGGCGAGGACTGGTACGGGGTGGACGACGGTGTCCTCGCCTCGTGCCGGTTCCTGCAGCTCGTGGCCTCGGGCCCGCGGCCCGCCTCCGCCCACTTCGACACCCTGCCTCATCTGCACGCCACGCCGGAGCTGAAGGCGCCCTGCCCCGACGACCGCAAGTTCGCGGTGGTGGACGCGCTCGCGCGCGAGTTCCGGAGCCGGTTCGAGACCATCGATATCGACGGGGTCCGCATCCTGTTCCCGGAGGGCTGGGGCCTCGTGCGCGCGTCGAACACCAACCCGTACCTGACCCTGCGCTTCGAGGGCCGCACCGCCGAAGCGGTGGAGAACATGCAGCGCATGGTCTACGACGCGCTCCGCCGCTTCCCCTACGTGACCCTCCCCGCCTGATCCCCTCTCCCCTCCGGGGAGAGGGCAGGGTGAGGGGCCTACCCCAGCGCCAGGCGCACCGCGTCCTCGAGCCCGCGCGCCAGGCGGCAGTCGCGCGGGGCCCAGAAGCCGCCCGGATCGAGCAGGATGCCGTCGAGCCCGGCCGCCCGCGCGCCCAGGACGTCCACCGAGTAGAGATCGCCCACGTAGACCGCCTCCGCCGCGGCGACGCCGGCCTCGCGCAGCCCCAGGTGGAAGATGCGCGGGTCGGGCTTCTCCACGCCCACCACCGCGGAGTCGATGATGAAGTCGAGCTGCGCGGCGAGCCCGGTCTCCTCGAGGATGGACCGCACGGACCCGTTGGAGTTCGAGATGACGCCCGCCACGAGCCCGGCGGCGCGCACCCGGCGGAGCGCGGCGAGCGCCTGCGGATCGGCGCGGTTCCACAGGCCTACCGGCAGGTTGTAGCCGCGCCGCCAGCGCGCGATCGCGTCGATCTCCGCGTCGTCGGTGATCGCCAGGTTCTCCAGCAGGTAGCGGAGGTAGCGCCCGTGCGTGACGGTGCTCTCGGTGGAGGCGCCGGGCGCCAGGTGCGGATCGAGCCGCACCCGCGCGCGCAGCTCCGCGTCCTCCACCTGTTCCGGGCTGGCGGCACGCCCGCGCGCGGCCAGGTGCGCGGCGATGATGCCGTAGTTCATGCGCAGCAGCGTGTTGCCGGCGTCGAAGATGACGGCGCGGACGGCGGCGCGCGCGGGTGATCCGGGGCGGTTCATGGGACCGGGGTCTCCGGCACTCATTATAATGAGGCCGCCCATGAGAGCCCTCCTCCTCCTCGCTCGCGACCCCGGCGTGGGCCGACCACGGCGGCCCGCTGCGCGCGGAGGGGCTGAGCCCGCTGACGGTCGGCCTCCTGGCGGGCGCGCTCGCGCTGGCCGCGGGCGTGCTCATCGTGGTCATCGTGATGCTGCTCACCCGCAAGCCGGCCGGCAAGTCAGAGTGACCGCCTTCGGCCTCGCGGTCCGATGGCTGCACCTGGCCTGCGGCCTCGGCCTGGTGGGCCTCGTCACCGCGCTGCTTCTGGCCGGGCGCAGCGATCGGCCGACCGCGCTCGCCTGGGAGGCGCGCATGCTCCGCTGGGCCCGCGGGCTCGCCGGGCTGCTCCTGGTCTCCGGCCTCGGCGCGCTCGCCTACCAGACCGCAGTGGTGACCGGCCGCGCGGGCGCCGCGCTCGAGCCGGTGGCGTGGGCCCAGCTCCTGACGCGGAGCCAGTTCGGCACCGTCTGGCTGGTGCGCCACGGCCTGCTCCTGCTGCTGGCCGCGCTCCTGCTGCTGCGCGAGCGCGAGCACACCGCCGCGGACCGGCTCGCCTTCCGCGGCGAGGCGTGGCTGCTCGCCGCGTTGGGCGCCGGCGCGATGGCGTGGGCCGGCCACGCGGCCGCGGTCGAGCCGCAGGGGCTCGCCGCCGCGGTCCTCGACGCGCTCCACCTGATCGCGGCCGGCGCCTGGTTCGGCGCGCTGCTACCGCTGGCCGCGCTGCTGCGGGCTGCCGCCGTCGAAGCGGGCGCGGACGCGCGGCCGTTCGCGGTGCTCGCGGTCCGCGGCTTCTCGCGCGTGGCGCTCGCGTTGATGCTGCTCGTCGTCGGCACGGGCCTGGCCAATGCCTGGTACCAGGTGGGCAGCGTCCCCGCGCTGCTCGGCACGCGCTACGGCTGGCTCCTGCTCGCCAAGCTCTCGCTGCTGCTCCCCGTCCTCGCCCTCGCCCGGGGCAACCGGCGGCTCCTTCCGCGCCTGTCCGGCGACGGAGCCACCGTCGGCCGGCCCGCGATGGCGCGGCTCGGGCGCTTCGTGGCCGGCGAGGCGGGGCTCGCGCTGCTGATCCTGCTCGCCACCACCGCGCTGTCCGTGTCGCCGCCCGCGGTGCACGACGCGATCGGCTGGCCCTTCTCGCTCCGCTTCTCCTGGGAGGCGGCGGCCCAGGTGCCGGGCGGGCCCGCGCGCTTCCTCATCGGCGCGCAGGTGGCCTTCGTCGGCGTGCTCGCGATGATCGTCGGGCTGCTGCTGCGCTCGTGGCGGGTGCTCCTGTGCGGAGCGGGCGGCGTGGCGCTCGTCGCGGGGCTCTGGGTCGCGCTGCCGCCGGTGTCGGTGGACGCCTATCCCACCACCTACCGGCGCTCGTCGGTGCCGTACCAGGCGGTGTCCATCGCGAGCGGCGCCACGCTCTACCGCGCGCACTGCGCGACCTGCCACGGCGTGACCGGCCGTGGAGACGGCGCGGGCGGCGCCGGCCTGCCGAAGCCGCCCGCGGACCTGACCGCGCCGCACGCCGCCGACCACACCGCGGGCGACATGTTCTGGTGGCTCACCCACGGCATTCCCCAGGGCGGCATGCCCGCGTTCGGCGCGGCGCTCGGCGAGGAAGATCGGTGGGACCTGATCAACTTCATCCGCGCCCTGGCCGCGGGTGAGCGCGCGCGGCAGATGACCGCGGTGGTCCAGCCCAATCGCCCATGGCTCGTCGCGCCCGACTTCACCATCACGGTGGGACCGACTCCGCCGCGCAGCCTCAAGGAGCTGCGCGACCGGTGGATGGTGCATCTCGTCTTCTTCACCCTGCCGGACTCGCGGCCCCGGCTCGTCCAGCTCGCCGAGGCCTACAACACGCTGCAGGCCACCGGCACCGAGGTCATCGCGGTGCCGATGGATGACGGCGGGCACATCATCCGGCGGCTCGGCGGCCGGCCGCCCCTGCTCTTTCCCGTCATCACCGACGGCGCCCCCGAGATCGCGGCCACCTACGCGCTGCTCGGCCGCGGCCTCGCCCCCCGCGCGGCGGCGCCGGTGCACATGGAGTTCCTGCTCGACCGTCAAGGCTACGTGCGCGCCCGCTGGCTGCCGGGCGCGCCGGGCCAGGGCTGGGAGACGCTCCAGGTCCTGCTGGACCAGATCCTGCTGCTCGACAAGGAAACCCCCACGGGTCCTCCTCCCGGCGAGCACGTACACTAGGGCGCCATGCGGCTCTGGCGCGTCATCCTGCTGGTCAATCTCGCGCTCGGCGTGGGCCTGCTCTGCGGCTACCTGGCCTGGGGCCGCGAGGCGACGCGGCTCGGCCAGGAGCTCGAGCGGACGCGAGCGGGGCAGGCCACCGCGGGCACCCGGCGCGCCTGGCAGGCGCGCGGGGTGGTCCGCGCGGTGCTGCCCGAGCTCAACGTGGTGGTGCTCACGCACGAGGACCTGGCCGGCTACATGGGCTCGATGACCATGGGCTTTCGCGTGCACGATCCCAAGCTCTACGAGGGGCTCGACATCGGCGACGCGGTGATGTTCACCCTCACCGGGATACCGCCCAACGTGGAGATCACCGCCCTCGCGAAGCAGCCGTGAGAGGCGCGTTCCTGGTCGTGGCCGTGGTCATGGCGCTGGCGCGGGCCGCCCACGCGGCCCACGGCGGCGTGCCGACGGTGGCCTTCACCGAGCCCGACTACCTCAAGTGGCTGCTCGACTCGCGCCAGCCGGTCGTGGTGGTGGACCTCCGCAGCCCGGGCGACTTTCGGCGCGGCCACGTGCCGGGCGCGGTCTCGGTGCCCCTCGCCGAGCTCGACCGCCGCTTCGCGGAGATCCCGACCCAGCCCATGGTGGTGCTCTACTGCCGCTGCCCGGTCGAGGAGGCGGCGACCGCCTACAGCTTCCTCGAGGCGAAGGGCTACACGAACCACGTGGTCCTCCAGGAGGGCTTGGACGGCTGGCTCAAGCGTCGGTTCCCCTTGACTCGCAGCTCCGATTAGGGTTACCTAATGACTCATCGTAGCTAACCCTTACATCGAGATCGGGCCGGAGAGGAGGGCGCCATGACGCCCATGCGGGTGATCGAGGTGAGCACGTGTCCCCACACCAGCCGGCCGATGGTGATGCTCCAGGTCGAGGGCCGCGACCGGTGGCTCGCGTTCTACGTCCCGATGAACGAGGCCAATCGCCTGGCCCGCTGCCTCGGGATGACCTCGTGCCCGTGCACGCCCATCTTCGAGCTGGCCGAGCAGCTCATCGGGCACCTCCGGGCGGAGGTGCGGCGCGCCCACCTGGAGGGGGACGAGCGCGGCATCTCGGCCGGCATCGTCCTCGAGCGGGACGGGCTCGAGATGATCCTCCCCTGCCATCCCGCCGACGCCATCGCGCTGGCGGTGCGGGCCGGCAAGCCGATCATGGCGCACGACACCGCCCTGGCCCACGCGCGGTCCGCGTCGAATCCACCGGACGGCGCCGCGGTGCAGGATTGGCTCGATCAGGTGCGCCCGGGGGACTTCGAGGAGGGCTCTCGCCGCTGACCGGCGTCTTGCACCGTCGAGCGGACGCGTGCCATAGTACCGGCGAGCCCATGACGCACCGCCGACCCGGCTCGCTCCGCATCGCCGCCTTCGCGCTGCTGATCGCGCTGGTGTCGATCGCGCTGCCGTTGAAGTCCAGCCTGCCGCGGCATCTTCACGATTCGGCCACCGCCGGCGTCTACAACGAAGAGCACGTCCTCGCCGCCCTCGAGTTCCTCGGCGGCGATGTGCCCTTGCCCGACGGGCCCCCGGCCGCCTTCGCCGCCCTCGTGGCGGCCGCGTGCGCGCCCGCGCTCGTTCGCTCCCACGACGTGCCGCTCGGCAGCCTCGCCGAGTCTCGCGCTCCGCCCCTCGCCTAGCCTCCCCGCCCTGTCGTCGTAGTCACCGCCCGCCGGCTTCCGCCGTGCGGGCGACCGGAGCGTTCTTCACCACAGGAGGCGTCCATGCGATCACTGGTCACTGCGTCGGTTCTCATCGCCGCGCTCGCGGGATGCGCATCCGGTCCTGGCCCGGTCTCCGTGTCCGTCGAGGACGTGACCGCCCTGACCGGGACGTGGCAAGGGTGGCTGGTGACGGAGCGAGGCTTCCGCCTGATCAACTTCGATATCCGCGCGGATGGATCCTTCGAGGTCAGCGCGCCCTTCGTCCGCGCCACCGGGATACTCGTGGTCAGCGACGGGCGCCTGCGGTTCGACGGCACCGGCCCGTGGCGAGGCACGCTCGTCCCCGAAGGCACCGGCGAGCGCCGGGCCCTGCGCCTCGAGCGTGACGACCGGCTCTATCCAGGCACCCTGCATCCGGTCTCACTGCGAAGCGTCGGCGCTCCGCGCACGGGCATGGCGCGGCCATGATCGGCCGTCCGGGGCTCTCGGCGCATCGCGGGGTCCGCGCCGCCTTGGTCGCGCTGCCGATCCTGCTTCTCGCGCTGGCCATCCCGCTCGCGGCGAGCCCGCCGGTCCATCTGCACAAGGCGGGCAGCGCCGGACTCTACAACGAGGAGCACGTCCTCCGGAGCCTCGACTCGGTGCTGGGCGACCTGCCGTTGCCCGACGCCCGCTGGGCGGCCTTCATCGCGCTCCTCACCGGCGCGACACTCGCAACGGGGGGCGGACGCCTCTCCGCGGCCGCGTTCGCCCTCGCCGATTCCCGCGCCCCACCCTTCGCCTAGTCCCCTCCGTTCCGTCACGCCCTGCGGATCGCATCCCGCGGGCAGGCCCACTCATTCACCCATACGGAGGCGTCCATGCGCTCACTGGTCGGCATCGGGCTGATCGTCGCCGGCGTGCTGTTGCCGGGTCTCGCCGGGGCTCAGGAAACGGAAGCGCTGCGAAAAGAGCTGGAGGCGATGCGCAAGCAGTTCGAGGCGATGAAGGAGGGCTACGAACGCTCGATCAATCAGCTGAGCGAGCGGCTCAAGACGATCGAATCGCGGCCCGCACCGCCCCCCCCGAGCCCCGCGGTGGCCGCGCCCGCGCCGGCTCCGGCCGCGGCACCGGAGCCGGCGCTCAGCCAGGCCTCGCCCGGCGTCACGATCACCCCGATGGATCTCGCCCGCCCGCGCGAGCCGTTCTCCCTCTACGGGCGACGAGGGCCCGGGCAGATGCTGTTCGACATGGGCGTGGCCGGTGATTTCATCGGGAACCTGACCCAGCGGAACGTCCAGAAGAACGCGGGCGGCACCTTCTCGGGGCTGGAGAACCGCTTCTTCCCCCGAGAAGTCGAGGTCAGCCTCTTCGGGCAGATCGATCCGTACGCGCGGGCCGCCGTGGTGTTCGAGGCGGGGGAGGAAGATCGGGCGGGGGAGATCTCGGTGAACCTGGGCGAGGCCTACCTCGAGCTCATGACACTGCCGTTCGGGACCCAGATGAAGATGGGCCAGATGCGCAACCGCTTCGGGCTCACCAACGTGCTCCACGAGCACGACCTGCCCTACATCGATCGCCCCGACGTGCTCAAGCAGTTCTTCGGGCCGGAAGGCCTGGTCGATAAGGGCTTCGAGGCCACCTGGGTCGCGCCCCTGCCCTTCTTCCTGGAAGTCCTCGGCGGCGTCTTCAACGGCGACAACGAGGACGCGTTCGGCCTGGGCAGCCTGAGGCATCCGCTGATCACCGGGCGGGCCAGGACCTTCTTCGAGCTCGGCGACTTCGGCGCGGTCCAGCTCGGCGCCTCGATCGCCAGCGGCCAGACCCCCGATCGGCTGAACAGCCAGATCATCGGGCTCGACGCCAAGTACAAGTACCAGCCGGAAGGCTGGACGCACCCGCTCTTCACCATGGCGGGCGAATACCTCTACAGCATCCGCCAGGCGCTCGTCACCGACCCGGACGCCGGGACGGGAATCGAGCAGAAGCGGACGCGGGAGCGGAACGGCTGGTACGTCTACGGCGAGACGCAACCGTTTCGCTTCGGCCCGCTCAGCCGCTGGGCGCTCGGATTCCGCTACGATCGGACCCAGTATCCCGTGAACCCCGGCACCGAGTGGGCGGTGCAGCCCTACCTGACCTTCATGCCGTCGGAGTTCCTCCGCTTCCGGGTCGGGTACAAGCACACCGAGCGCTCCGAGTGCTGCAGCTACATCGGCTTCCAGGACAATGGCGGGAGCGCCCGGAAGGTCGACGAGATCCTCTTCCAGGCTTCGTTCATCCTGGGCGCCCATCCGGCGCATCCCTTCTAGGCCATCGAGGAGACTCCCATGACCAGACTCCTTCGAGTGATCAGCGCACTGCTCCTCGCCGCCGGCCTCGAGGCCGGCCTGGCCGAGGCCGCCGACAAGCTCCGCGTCGTCACGACCACCGCCGATCTCAGGGCCCTGACCGAGGCCGTCGGCGGCGATCTCGTCGAGGTGGACTCGCTCGCCCGCGGCAACCAGAACCCACACGACCTGGAAGTCCGTCCGAGCCTGATGGTCAAGGTGCGCCGCGCGGACCTGCTCGTGATCAACGGCCTCGAGCTGGATCAGTGGGCCGAGGTCGTCGTGCGCGGGGCCAACAATCCGAAAGTGCTGCCCGGCACGCCCGGGCGTGTGGACGCCTCCGAAGGCCTCCCGGTCCTCGAGGTCCCGACCACCCGGGTGGACCGCTCGATGGGCGACGTCCATCCGACCGGCAACCCCCACTACACGCCGGACCCGGGCCTGGCTCCCCAGATCACCACCAACATCCTCGCCGGGCTCGTCCGTCTGCAACCCGCGTCCCGCACGACGTTCGAGAAGAATCGCGCGGAGTTCCTCGCGCGACTGGACCAGGCGATGCCCGCCTGGGTCGCCGCCCTCGCGCCCTTCAAGGGCGCCAAGGTCGTCCAGTACCACTCTGATTTCGTGTATCTCCTGACGCGCTTCGGCCTCGTCAAGGGCGGCGCGATCGAGGACCGCCCCGGCATCCCGGCAACCCCCGCGCACCTGGCCCGCCTCATCCAGGACATGAAGCAGGAGAAGATCAAGCTCGTGGTGGTGGAGCCCTGGAACGACTACAAGCTGGCCGAGCGCGTGGCCCAGGAGGCGGGCGCCACGGTGCGGGTCCTCGCCCCCTCGGTGGGGGCGCTCAAGGAGGCGAAGACGTACCTCGACACCGTGGACTACAACGTGCGGACCCTGGCCGACGGGCTAAGATAGGCCGGCATGGCCGCCGACCTCCTCGCGCTGATGTGGCTGCCGTTCCTGATGTGCCTGGTCCTCACCGGCATTCACGCCTACCTCGGCTTCCACGTCATCGCGCGGGAGGTCGTGTTCGTGGACATCGCGCTCGCCCAGATCGCGGCGCTCGGCGCCACCGCCGCGTTCCTGGTGGGCTACGAGCTCGACACGTGGCAGTCCTATGCCGCGGGGCTCGGGTTCACGATCCTGGGCGCGCTGGTGCTCGCGCTCACGCGGAGCCGCCGCGGCCAGATCTCGCACGAGGCGGTGATCGGCGTGGTCTACGCGGTCTCGGCGGCCGGCGCGGTGCTGCTGGCCGACCGCTCGCCCCACGGCGCCGAGCACCTGCGCGGCATGCTGGTGGGCAGCCTCCTCAGCGTGCGGAGCGCCCAGGTGCTCGAGGTCGCGGTGCTCTACGCGGCGATCGGGGTCTTTCACTGGCTCTGCCGCCGGCCCTTCTTCCTCATCTCCACCGATCCGGACCGGGCTCACCGCGAGGGCTGGCGCGTGCGCGCGTGGGACTTCCTCTTCTACGCCTCGTTCGGCCTGGTCGTGACCTCGTCGGTCCGCATCGCGGGCGTCCTGCTCGTGTTCTCGTACCTGATCGTCCCCGCGCTCGCGGGCATCCTGCTGGCCCGCGGCATCGGGGGCCGGCTCGCGGTGGGCTGGACGTTCGGGGCCGCGGTCAGCGTCGTGGCCATGCTCGCCTCCGCGACGCTCGACCTCCCCACCGGAGCCACCGTGGTCTGCGCCTTCGGCGCGAGCCTGCTGGCCCTGGGCCTGGTCCGGCGCGTCCGGCGGCTCGCATGAGCCGCGCGTGGGCCCTCGCGCTCGCCCTGCTCGCGCTGGGCGGCTGCGCCCCCGCCGCCCCGCCCGCGAAGCCGCTGGTGGTGACCACCATCTATCCGCTGTGGGAGTTCGCCCGCCAGGTCGCGGGCGACCGCGCGACCGTGGTGTCCCTGGTCCCGGCCGGCGTCGAGCCGCACGACTGGGAGCCGGCGCCGCGCGACGTGAGCCAGGTCCGGCAGGCCGCGGTGTTCGTCCACACCGGCACCCCGCTCGACGGCTGGGCCGAGAAGCTGCTCGCCGATCTCCCCGGGCGCCGCGTGGTGGTGAACGTGCGCGGTGGGCTCGGGGTCCTCACCGTCGGGGGAATCACCGATCCCCACCTGTGGCTCGATCCGACGCTCGCGCGCGCGCAGGTGCTGGCCATCGCGGGCGGGCTCGAGCAGGCCGACCCGGCCGGCCGCGAGTTCTACGCGGAGAACGCGAAGGCCTTCGTCGCGCGCCTCGACGCGCTCGATCTGGAGTTCGCCGCCGGCCTCGCCGACTGCGCGCGCCGCGAGGTCGTCACCTCGCACGCCGCCTTCGCCTACCTGGCGCGCCGCTACCGGCTCACCCAGGTATCGGTCATGGGACTCTCGCCCGAGGCGGAGCCGAGCCCGGCGGATCTGGCCGCGATCGTCCGGACCGCGCGGCGGCTCAAGGTCACCCACGTCTTCTACGAGACGCTGGTGAGCCCCCGCCTCGCCGAGACCCTGAGCCGCGAGATCGGCGCGACCCCGCTGCCGCTCAATCCCATCGAGGGCGTGAGCCCGGCCGAGGCCGCCGCGGGCACCGGTTATCTGGAGCTGATGCGCGCGAACCTGGCCAACCTCCGCACCGCGCTCGGCTGCCGCTAGCCGGCCGCTCCCGGCCATGCGGCGGCTCTGCTTCGTCACGTGCCGGACCTGGCCCGAGATCTCGGAGAGCGACCGGCTGGTCCAGCGGGCGCTCGAGGCGCGCGGTGCCGCGGTGGAGGCGCGCCCGTGGAACGACCTTGGCGCCGCCTGGGGCGGCTTCGACGCGATCGTGCTGCGCTCGAACTGGGACTACCACTTCGAGCCGGACGCCTTCCTCGGCTGGCTCGACCGCCTGGAGCAGGCCGGCGCCCGCGTCTTCAACCCGCCCGCCCTGGTGCGCTGGAACCTGACCAAGGCCTATCTGCTCGAGCTCGCGCGAGCCGGCGTGCCGACGGTGGCCACCGTCATCCTGGAGGACGAATCGCGCCGGGGGCTCGAGACGCTGATGGCCGCGCGCGCGTGGCGCCGGGTCGTGATGAAGCCGGTGATCTCGGCCTCCGCGCACGACACGCGGCTCGTGAGCGCCGCCACCATGGACGAGGCGGTGGACGCGCTCGCCTCCGGCGCGATGCGCCGGCCGGTCCTGGTCCAGCCCTTCGTCGAGGAGATCCAGACCCGGGGCGAGTGGTCGCTGATCTTCATCGAGACCGAGATGACGCACGCGGTGCTGAAGCGGCCCGCCGCGGGCGAGTTCCGGGTGCAGCCCCGGCTGGGCGGCACCGTGGAGACGCCTCCGCCGCCCGACCGGATCCGGACCGTCGCGCGCGCGGCGCTGGCCGCCCTGCCGGTTCCCCCGCTCTACGCGCGCATCGACGGGGTGGAGACCGCGGCCGGCTTCCAGATCATGGAGGTGGAAGTGAACGAGCCCGGCCTCTTCTTCCCCCACGCGCCGGCCGCCGCCGCGCGCTTCGCCGACGCCCTCCTGCGGCGGGTCTAGTCCCGGCGATGACCCCGACCCGCCGAGCGGTCCTGGAACGCGTGGCCCGAGCCGTGCTGGAGCTGCCGTCCGCGAGAATCGTGCGCGTCGGAATCGACGGCGTGGATGGCGCGGGAAAGACGATGTTCGCCGATGAGCTGGCCCTTGTCCTGGCCCCCTCTCCACGACCCTTGATCCGGGCCGGCGTGGACGCGTTCCATCAGAGATCGGTGCGCTACCGTCTGGGGCGGCATTCTCCCGAGGGCTTCTACCGTGACTCCTACGACTACGCGACGCTGGCAAGGGTCCTGCTCGATCCGCTGAGTCCCGGCGGCTCCGGACGATTCCGGCGGGCGATCTTCGATGTCGAGGCTGATGGGTTTGTCGATGCGCCCGAAGAGCAGGCCGCCCCCGCCTCGATTCTCCTCTTCGATGGCATCTTCCTGCATCGCCCCGAGCTGCGCCGGTACTGGGATTTCTCGGTCTTTCTCCACGTCGAGTGGATGCGAAACCATCGTACTCCGAGGGCCAGGCTCTCTATCTGAGAGAATGCCAACCCGATGAGCGAGCCAGCGTGCTCATCGACAACGATGACCTGGATCGCCCGTCCATCATGCGTCCGCCATGAGGAATCTGTGCGGCAGCGCATCGTTCCTCCTGTAGAATTCAATGCTTGTGAGCGACGAATCCACATGACCGCCATGGACGCCCCTTCCGTCGCCCGCTGGCGGGCGCTCTGCCTGGTCCTGCTGGGCGCCTTCCTGGGGATGAGCCTCATCGTCGCCACGGTCGGCCTGCTGCCGGGCGACGTGCCGCTGCACGGGGAGATCCTGAAGGGCCGCGGCACCATGCTGCACGCGATCGCCCGCTGGGTGGACTATGGCGGCAAGTGGATCGTCCTCGCCCCCGCCATGGCGCTGCTCCTGATCTGGTCGCGCGCGGCCCGCCGCCACTGGTGGCTCTGGTGCGCGCTGATGCCGATCGGGGGCGCGGTCGAGCAGAGCTTCAAGTTCCTGGTCGGGCGGCCGCGGCCCCGCGGGGTCAACTGGGGCTTTCCCAGCGGACACGTGACCGCGGCGGCGACCTTCGCGGTGATCCTGCTCTACCTCATGACGCGGGAGCGGCTCTCGCCCGCCGCGCGCGCGGTCCTCACCGGGCTGGCCGTCGCCCTGGTCGTCTCGGTGGGCTTCGCCCGCGTCCTCCTGAACGCCCACTGGCCGACGGACGTGCTGGGCGGCGTGCTGCTCGGCGCCGGCTGCGCCGCCGCGGGGGCCTGGTGGGACGCGCGGCATCCGGGACCGCGCAGCCGCCGCGGCCGCGCGCGGTGAAGGACGCCGTCGAGATCGGCGGCTGATGCGCTCCTTCGTCGAGCTCGAGGACGTGGACTTCGCCTACGGGACCGTGCCGGTGCTCGAGCACATCAACCTGACCGTCGAGCCCGGCGACTTCCTCGGCATCATCGGCCCGAACGGCTCCGGCAAGACCACGCTGCTCCGCATCATGCTGGGCCTCCTGCCGCCCACGCGCGGCGCGGTCCGCCTCTTCGGGCACCCGCCCGCGTCGTTCCGGCAATGGGGACGCCTCGGCTACGTGCCGCAGAAGGCCACGCTCGATCCCGCGCTGCCGGTGACCGTCCACGAGGTGGTGGCCACCGGGCTCCTGCCCTCCCTCGGTCTCTTCGGCCGCATCCGCGGGGCGGAGCGCACCCGCATCGCCGAGGTCCTCGGCCAGGTGGGCATGGCCGCGCACGCGGGCGCGCGGATCGGCGCGCTGTCGCCCGGCCAGCAACAGCGGGTGCTGATCGCGCGGGCGCTCGTCTCCAAGCCCGAGCTCCTGATCCTGGACGAGCCCACCGGCGGCGTGGATCCCGAGGCCCAGACCAGCTTCTACGCCCTGCTCCACCATCTCAATCGCGAGCGCGACGTCACCCTGATCCTGGTGAGCCACGACATCGGGGTCGTGGCCAAGGAGGTCACCAAGCTCGCGTGCCTCAACCGCCGGCTGATCTTCCACGGCCGCCCGGGCGACTTCCTGAGCGACGCGGCGCTGACCGCGCTCTACGGCCCCGCGGTGCGCGTGGTCAGCCACGACCACTGAGCCGCATGCCCGAATTCCTCCAGTACGGCTTCATGCATCGGGCCTTCGCGGCGGGCGTCGTCACCGCGCTGATCTGCCCGGCCATCGGCGTCTTCCTGATCCCGCGCCGGCTCTCCCTGATCGCCGACACCCTGGCCCACGTCGCGCTGGCCGGGGTGGCCCTCGGTCTGGTGCTCGGCGTCTCCCCGGTGCTGGGCGCGCTCGTGGTGGCCCTGGCCGGCGCGGTGGGCATCGAGCGGCTGCGCGCGCGCGGGGCGCTCCAGGGCGACGCGGCCCTCGCGGTGTTCCTCTCCGGCGGCTTCGCGCTGGCGGTCGTGCTCATCAGCCTGGCCCGCGGCTTCAACGCCGATCTCTTCGCGATCCTCTTCGGCAGCATCCTCACCGTCACGAGCGGCGACGTCTGGCTCATGGTGGCGCTGGGCGCGGTCGTCACGGTGGCGATTGGCGGCTTCTACAAGCAGCTCCTCGCCATCACGCTCCACGAGGACCTGGCCCGCACCAGCGGCGTGCCGGTGGGCGCGCTCAACCTGCTGCTGACCGTGCTGACCGCGCTGACCACCGTGGTGGCGATGCGCATGGTGGGGGTGCTGCTCGTCTCCGCGATGATCGTGATCCCGGCGCTCACCGGCTTCGCCCTGGGCCGGAGCTTCCACACCGCCACCGCGATCGCCATCGGCATCGCGCTGCTGTCCATGACCTCCGGCCTCATCGCGGCCTACTACCTGCGCCTGGCCGCGGGGGGCGCGGTCGTCCTCGCGGCCCTGCTGATCTTCGCCGCCGCGTCGCTCGCGCGACGCCGGTGGCCCGCGACCGCGCGGGAGGTCCGGCCGTGATCCCGGCGCGCGCCGCCGTCCTGGCCGCGCTGCTCCTGGTCCTCGCGGTCCCGGCGGCCCTCGCCCAGAGCCCGGCCAAGGGCTCTGCCCAAAACCCAGAATGTCCCCGCTGGCGCGAGGCCTTCGCGGGCATGCCGGTCCGGATGGTGAGCGTGCAGGCGGGCGCCCGCACCATCGCGCTCCGGGTGAAGGCCGCCGACACCGGCGAGCGCCAGGCGGGCGGTTTCCAGTGCGCGACCCCCGAGGAGATCAAGCGACACCTCATCCTCTTCGACTTCGGGCGCGAGATCGTCACCCAGTTCCACATGCAGAACGTGCCCGCGGCCCTGGACATCGCGTTCGTGAAGGACGACGGCCGCATCTTCGCCATCCTCAAGATGGACCCGAGCCCGACCGAGCTGTACGGACCGCTCGGCTCCTTCCGCTACGCGGTCGAGGCCCACGCCGGATTCTTCGCGAGCCAGGGCATCCGTCAGGGAGAAGCGCGGCTGGTGCTGCCTCCGGCCCGCTGATCGCGCCCGTGCACGGCCGGCACACTCACGGCTCCCGCCACAAGCGACATCTGCTGGCCGTCTTCGGCTTGACCTCCGCCTTTCTCTTGATAGAGGCCGCGGTGGGGCTCTGGACGGGCAGCCTCGCCCTCCTGGCCGACGCGACCCACATGCTGGTGGACGCGGGCGGCGTGCTCCTGAGCCTGCTCGCGGTCTGGTTCGCCGAGCGTCCGGCCACGCCGGCCAAGACCTACGGCTACTACCGCGTGGAGATCCTGGCCGCCCTCGTCAACGGGGTGGTCCTGTGCGTGATGGCCATCGCCATCCTGGTCGCCACCTACGAGCGGCTCTGGCAGCCGCCGCACGTGCCGGGCGGCCCGATCCTGGTGGTCGCGACGCTCGGCCTGCTCGTGAACTTGGCCGGCATCTGGCTGCTGCACGGCGGCGCGGCGGAGAGCCTGAACGTGCGGAGCGCCTACCTCGAGGTCCTGGGCGACGCGGTGAGCTCTGCCCTCGTGATCGTGGCCGGCCTCGTCATCATCTTCACGGGGTGGACGCTCGCCGACGTCATCGCGGGCGCGCTGATCGCGCTCTTCATCCTGCCGCGCACGTGGGCCCTGCTGCGTCAGGCGGTGAACATCCTGCTCGAGGGCGCGCCGCCGCACCTGGACGTCACCGAGATCGAGGACGCCCTGCGCTCGGCCCCGGCGGTGCGGCGGGTCCACGACCTGCACGTGTGGACGCTCACCTCCGGCCGCGAGGCGATGAGCGCCCACGTGGTGGTCGAGGCGGGCGCGCCCACCGATCGAATCCTCGAGGAGCTGCACCTCGTCCTCCACGCCCGCTTCGGCATCGATCACACCACGATCCAGATCGAGACCGAGCCAGCCCCTCTCATCCAGATCACTCCCAGGGCCGGCTAGCCCATCGCCCGCCGGCTGGAGATATCCTCCCCATGACGATCATCCGGACATTGCTGGCCGTGCTCGTGCTGTGCCTCGCGGTGGGCGCCGCGGCCGCCGAGGATTCCCGCGTCTCCGTCGTCTTCGCGCATCCCGAGACCTACACCGACCTGAAGGTCACCTGCGTCTCCCGCGACGCGGACGCCCGCGCCCTCATGGACGAGCTCGCCCGATTCCTGCAGGAGGCGGGCGCGTCCCGCCTGCCCGCCGGGCAGCGGCTCGAGATCACGGTCACCAACGTGGACATGGCGGGCGACATCGAGCTCTGGCGCGGCGCGGGCCGCTGCGACCTGCGCGTGATGAGGGATGTCTACCCGCCGCGCATCGACCTGCGGTTCACGCTCACCGGCGCGGATCGGGGCGAGATCCGGACGGGATCCCGCCAGCTCAAGGACATGAATTACCTGACCCACGCGGCGCCGGTCACCTCGGACCAGCTCCGCTACGAGAAGGCGCTCCTGCTGGACTGGCTGCAGAAGGAGCTGCGCCAGGCGGCCGGCTCGTGAAGCGCAGCGACCGGCGCATCCTGACCACCCACGTCGGCAGTCTCCCGCGCCCGGCCGCCCTGCGCGACCTGCTCGTCCGCCGCGACCGGGGCGAGCCGGTGGACGCGGCCGCGCTCGCCCGCGAGGCCGACGCGGCGGTCGCGCACGTGGTCTCCCGGCAGCTCGAGATCGGCATCGACGTGGGCAACAACGGCGAGCAGCCCCGCGCCGGGTTCTCGACCTACGTGGCCGGCCGCATGCGCGGCTTCGGCGGCGCCAGCCAGCGCCTGCCCGCCCGCGACCTGATCGACTTCCCGGACTACGCCGAGATGCTCGCCCGGCGCCGGCGCGACGCGGCCCGGATCGCGGACGCCCCGCAGGCCATCGCGGACGTGGAGTACGCCGACCTGGGGCCGGCGGCCGAGGAGTGCGACGGCTTCCTCCGGCACACCGACGGCCGCGCGTCGGCCTTCACCGAGCGCTTCATGACCGCGGCCTCGCCCGGGGTGATCGCGACCATCCTGCTCTCCGCCCACTACCGCTCGCACGAGGAGTACGTCATGGCGCTGGCCCGGGAGATGCGCAAGGAGTACGCGCTGATCCACGCCCGCGGGCTCCTCTTGCAGGTGGACTGCCCCGACCTGGCCATGGAGCGGGTGCGCTTCTTCCAGAACGACTCCCTCGAGGCCTTCCAGCGGAGCGTCGAGCTGCACGTGGAAGCGATCAACCAGGCCACCGCCGGCATCCCCCCCGACCGGATCCGTCTGCACGTCTGCTGGGGCAACTACGACGGCCCCCACACGCATGACGTGCCGCTCGAGGCGGTGCTTCCCCTCTTCTACCGGGCCCGGGTCGGCGCCCTGTCCCTGCCGCTGGCCAACCCGCGCCACCAGCACGAGTACCGCGTGTTCAAGCGCCATCCGCTCCCCGACTCCATGCTCCTGCTGCCCGGGGTGATCGACACCACCACCAACTACGTCGAGCATCCCGAGGTGGTGGCCGACCGCATCGCCGCCGCGGTCGAGGCGGTGGGCGACCCCACGCGCGTGATCGCGTCCACCGATTGCGGCTTCGGCACCTTCGCCGGCTCGGAGATGGTGGCCCACAGCGTGGTGTGGGCCAAGCTCGGCGCCCTCACCGAGGGCGCGGCCATCGCGAGCCGCCGCCTGTTCACCTGAGACCCCAGAGAGGATGACGTGCGCATGACGCCGGAACGCTTCGCCCAGGGCATGACCTTCGACGACTACGTGACGTTCACCGGCTCCGCCGAGAACCTGGCCCGCGAGGGCTTCGACATCCGCCGGTTCAGCATGGCGCGCCCGCGGCTGGACTGGAGCGCCTTCCTCCGCAAGCGCCACACCGAGGCCCGGCTCACGCCCGACCAGATCGGGGCCATCCAGTGGCTGGCCGCGCAGCCGGGCGGGCCCGCCAAGGTCGCGGTGATCTCGGAGGACTGGTCCTCCGACTGCCGGCGGGATGTCCCCTACCTCGCGCGGCTCGCCAAGGCGGGCGGCCTCGAGCTGCGCATCTTCATCCGGGACGGCGAGACCATGCTGCTCAAGGGCCTGCCCGACGAGGCTTCGGGCGGCAACGCCGACCTGGTGCGGGCCTACGCGAACGAGAAGGACGGCCAGCGGTGGGCATCGGTCCCGGTGGCGGTGTTCTTCGCCGCGGACTTCGCCGAGCTGTACCGCTACATCGAGTACCCCGCGATCTACCGCAAGGACCGCGTGCTGGGCCACCTGCGCGCGGCGCGCGCGGGCGAGACCCCGGAGCAGGCGAAGGCGCGCGCCGGCGCCGCCATCGGCGAGCTGCTCGAATCCCCCTTCTACGACGTGTGGGCGCAGGCCGCGATCGCCGAGATCCTGAGCGCCCTGCACGAGCGGCTGCTGATCTCGCCGCAGCCTTAGCCTTCCGTCAGGCGAGGAAGAACCACATCGCGGCGGCCACCGCGACCAGCAGCGTGATGTAGGCGGGCCAGCTCGTCATCCATGACTCGCGCGGGACGTGAATGGGATCCTGCTCCCACGCGACCGCATCGCGCCAGCCGAGATCGCCGCCGGCGTAACGCTGGAACGCCTCGGTCACCCACGCCAGCGGCAGGGCGCGGTCCCGGGTGCGGTAGCGCCGCTCCAGCGAGCCCTCCTGCAGGTAGAGACCGAAGCCGGTCTGCACGCTCCCGCTCGCCTGCAGGTACGTGGCGTCGGACGTCCCGAGGGTGGCCAGCACGTTGCGGCCGCCGTCGAGCGACGCCAGCACCTTGGCGATGGTCGGCCCGTCGGGCCGCTGATATCCGGTGTCGTGGGTGGTGAGGAGCAGGTCCACGATCAGTAGGAGCGCGGCAGGCCGAGCACGTGCTCGGCGAGGTAGTTCAGCGCCATCTGCTGGGACACCGGCGCGATCTTGTAGAGCCGGATCTCGCGCCACAGCCGCTCCACGTGGAACTCCTTGGCGTAGCCGAACCCGCCGAAGGTCTGCAGCGCCGCGTCGCAGGCGTTGAACCCCGCCTCCGCCGCGAGCATCTTGGCCGCGTTCGCCTCGCGTCCGCACGGCTTGCCGTTGTCGAAGAGCCACGCGGCCTTCAGGCACATCATCTCGGCCGCGTCGAGCTGGGCCATCGCGTGCGCGAGCGGATGCGCGATGGCCTGGTTCTTCCCGATCGGCCGGTCGAAGACGACGCGCTCCTTGGCGTACTGCACCGCGCGGTCCAGCGCGGCGCGCCCGATCCCGACCGCCTCGATCCCGATCACGATGCGCTCGGGGTTCAGGGAGTCGAGGAGGTGGTAGAAGCCCTCGCCCACCGTCCCCACCACGTCCGCGTCGGGGATCTCCAGGTCGTCGATGAAGATCTCGTTGGAGTCGACCGCGGCCCGGCCGAGCTTGTGGATCAGGCGCACCGAGATCTTGGTGCGATCGAAGTCGGCGAAGAAGAGGGTCATGCCCTTGAGGGGTTTCTTCGGATCACGGTCGGCGGTGCGCGCGAGCAGGAGGATCCTGTTGGCGTGCTGGGCGTTGGTGGTCCAGACTTTTCTACCGTTCACGATCCAGTGGTCGCCCTTCCGAACCGCGCGGGTCTGGATGCGCGAGGTGTCGGTGCCCGCGTTGGGCTCGGTGACGCCGAAGGCCATCACGATGTCGCCGCTCACGATCCGCGGCAGGTACGCCCGCTTCATCGCCTCGGTGCCGTACTTGACGATCGGGGTGGGCGGGAACACGTAGAAGTGGATCGGGGAGCAGCCGGAGGTGCCGGCGCCCGAGGCGCAGATCTCGTGGAGCATCAGCGCGGCCTCGGTGACGCCGAGCCCGGCGCCGCCGTACTCCTCCGGGATCGTGATGCCGAGCCAGCCATTGTCCGCGAAGGCCTTCACGAAGTCGCTCGGGTACTCGGCGCGGTCGTCCTTGTCGAGCCAGTAGTCGAGGGAGAAGGTGCGGGCGAGCGCCCCCGTCTCCTTCCTGATCAGCTCCTGCGATTCCGTGAGCGCGAAGTCCATTGGCCCGGCCTCCTGGTCGGGCAAGAATATCACGTCCGGCCGGGGACTTGCCCGCCGCCGCGCCGGTCGGTATGCTGGCGCCCATGAACGAGACGACTCCGGCGATCCAGGACTACCTGGGCGCGATCTACGACCTGGCCGGCACCGACAAGCCGGTGATCGGCGCGCGGCTCGCGCGGCACATGCACGTCTCCGCGCCCTCCATCACCGAGGCGCTGCGCCGCATGCAGAAGGACGGCTACATCCGGCTCGGCGGCCGCAAGGAGATCCGGCTCACCACCAAGGGGCTCGGCATCGCCGAGACCATGGCGCGCCGGCATCGCCTGATCGAGCGCTGGCTGACCGACGTGCTCGGGCTCGACTGGTCGCGCGCCCACGACGAGGCGCATCGCCTCGAGCACGCGCTCTCGCCGGTGGTCGAGGAGCGCCTCGCCGAGACCCTCGGCATGCCGAGCACCTGTCCCCACGGCAACCCGATCCCCGGTATGCCGGCCCCCGAGGCCCACAGCCCGATCCCGCTCAGCCAGGCCCCCAAGGACCACCCGTTCGTGGTCGAGCGCATCACCGAGGAGGCGGAGGCGGATCGCCAGCTCCTGCGCTTCCTCTGGGAGAGCGGCATCCGGCCGGGCAGCCGCATCGTGGTGAGCGAGATCGCTCCCTACGCGGGCACCGTCTCGATCGTGCTCGAGGGCCGCACCGTCACCATGGGGATCAGCGCGGCCAACAAGATCTGGGTCTACGATCCGCTCGGGCCGGCCGACCGCCCGAAGGGCGCCCGCGCCCGCCGCCCCGCCAAGTCCCGCGCCTGAGCATGGCGGTCGAGGCGCTCTACGCGCTGCAGAACGGCTTCCTCGGCTTCGAGCGCGCGGGGCTCTTCTACGGCGACCGCTCGGCCGAGCGCGTGGCCATCCCGGTCACCTGCTACCTCGTGCGCACCGGTGACGCGGCCATCCTCTTCGACACCGGCATCTCGCCGCGCGCGGTGCCGGGCCTCGTGCGCCAGGATCCGCTCTGCCGCTTCAGCGACGAGGATCTCCTGGTGCGCCGGCTCGACTCGATCGGGCTCGAGCCCAAGGACGTGGATCTCGTCGTCCTCAGCCACCTGCACTTCGACCACGCGGGCGGGGCCGCGATCTTCGACACCTCCGAGCTCGTCGTGCAGAAGGAGGAGTACGCGTACGCGCACTACCCGGCCGCGTTCTTCGCCTCGTACTACTACCGCAAGAACTTCGACCTGCCCGGCTACCGCTGGCGCCTGCTCGACGGCGACACCGAGCTGGTCCCGGGCGTGACCGTGCTGCGCAGCGACGGCCACACCCCGGGGCACCAGTCGCTCCTGGTGCAGCTGCCCCGCACCGGACCCGTGATCCTGGCCGGCGATTCCTGCTACTGGCAGCAATCGATCGACGAGGAGATCCCGCCCGGCGTCGTGTGGGACCCGACCCGGGCCATGCACAGCATCAAGCGGCTCAAGACGCTCGCGCGGCTCACCGGCGGGCGCATCTTCCCGAGCCACGACCCCGCGTTCTGGGAGCGCGCGATCAAGGCTCCCGACGCGTACAAGTGATGCCCCCTCACCCTGCCCTCTCCCCTAAGGGGAGAGGGTGAGATCAGGAGAGCCCCATGGGAGTGCTGGACGGAATCAAGGTGCTGGAGATGGCGCGCGTCCCCCCGGCCGAGATGCCCGGCATGTTCCTGGCCGACATGGGCGCGGACGTGCTCAAGATCGAGACGCCGCCCGACGAGCCGGAGGACGCGGCCACCAAGCGCCGCGCCGCGTTCGCCTACGTCAATCGCAACAAGCGCTCGCTCGCGCTCAACATGAAGGCCCCCGAGGGCCAGGCGATCTTCAAGAAGCTCGCGGCCACCGCGGACGTCATCGTGGAGGGCTTCCGGCCCGGCGTGATGAAGCGCCTGGGCGGTGACTTCGAGACCCTCTCGGCGAGCAACCCGCGCCTCGTCTACTGCTCGCTCTCCGGCTTCGGCCACAACGGGCCCTACAAGGACTACCCGGCCCACGACGGCAACTACCTCTCGATGGCCGGGGTGCTGAATCTCATCGGCGAGCCGGGCCGCAAGCCGATCTTCCCGCTCAACCTGGTGGCCGACTACGGCGGGGCCAGCATGCACGGCGCGCTCGGCATCATGATGGCGCTGTTCGCCCGCGAGCGCACCGGCCGGGGCCAGCACGTGGACGTCTCCTACCTCGACACCTCGCTGGCCCTCCTGGCCGCCACGCCCAACATGCGCTTCTTCTGGAGCGACGGGATGGCGCCCAAGCGCGGCGAGGGCTTCCTGGGCGGGTCGTATCCGTACTACGCGGTCTACGACACCAAGGACGGCAAGCACCTGACCATCGGCTGCACCGAGCCCTGGCTCTGGGAGAACTTCTGCAAGGCCATCAAGCGGCCGGACATGGTGAAGTTCGCCCGCAAGGCCGACCAGTTCGTGCGGGCGGCCAACGCGGAAGAGGTGGCGGCCCGAGAGGAGATCGAGGCCATCATCCGGACCCGCACCCGGGACGAGTGGTACGACTTCCTGGTGAAGGCCGACGTGTGCGTGGGGAAGGTCTACGAGCCGGACGAGGTCGTGGCCGACCCGCAGGTGCAGGCCCGCGACATGATCGTGGAGATGCGCCACCCGGTGCACGGCACCGTGAAGCAGTTCGGCCAGCCCATCAAGCTCTCCGACACCCCGGGCACGATCCGGAGCGCCGCCCCCCACTCGGGGGAGCACACCGATCAGGTCCTGGGCGAGCTGGGGATCCCGGCGGCCGACATCAAGACGCTCCGCGACAAGAAGGTCGTGGCCTAGCCGTGGGCGGCGCTAGAATCCTCGTGTCATGACCACCGCCCCCGACTCGTTCGTCGATCTGCTGTCCCAGCGCGCCCGCATCGGATGGGGCGCGCCCGCCGCCGCGCGTCCGGTCACCAATGCGCTGTACGAGTTCGGGGGCGGGTTGCCGGATCCCGCGTCCTTCCCCTACGACGGCCTCATCGACGCCACCGCCCGGATGATCCGGGCGGAGGGCGCCGAGGCGCTCACCTATGGCGAGGCGCAGGGCTACCGCGGCCTGCGCGAGCTGGTGTGCCACAAGTACGGCCTCTTCGAGGGGCTCAAGGTCGGGCCCGACAACATCATCATCTCGAACGGCTCCGGGCACGCGCTCTCGCTGGCCTTCAGCGCGCTCGTGGACCCGGGCGATGTGATCCTGTCGGAGGCCCCGACCTTCTCCGGCACGCTCCAGACCATCCGCCGCCACGGCCCGCAGGTGCTCGACGTGCCGGTGGACCAGGACGGGCTGGTGGTGGACGTGGCGCGGGAGCACCTGGCCACCCTCCGGAAGCAGGGCCGCCGCTGCAAGCTCATCTACACGATCGTGAACTTCCAGAACCCGTCCGGGCCGTCCCTGACGCTGCGCCGTCGCCGGGAGCTGATCGATCTCGCCCACGAGTACGACACCCTCATCCTGGAGGACGACGCCTACGGCGAGCTGCGCTTCGAGGGCGAGCACCTGCCCTCGCTCTACGCGCTGGACGGCGGCGGACGGGTGATGCGCGCGGGGACCGTGTCCAAGATCCTGGGCGCGGGCTTCCGCCTCGGCTGGCTCTGCGCGCCCAAGGAGATGATCCCCGCCTTCCAGGGCTTCCTCTTCGGAGGCGGCGTGAACCCCTTCGCCTCGCGCGTGGCCACCTACTTCCTGCGCGACAACCTGGTGCCCCACGTGGCCCTGCTCGTCAACGTCTACCGCGCCAAGCGCGACGCCATGCTGCGCGGGCTCTGGGAGAAGCTGCGGGACACCGACGTCGAGATCAGCAAGCCCGAAGGCGGGTTCTTCATCTGGATCAAGCTGCCCACCGGTACCGACACCGCCAGGCTGTACGAGGGGGCGGTCCGGTCCCGCGTGCAGTACACCGCCGGCACGTCCTTCTTCCCCAACGGGGGCGGCGAGCGTCATATCCGGCTGGCGTTCAGCTTCGAGTCTCCCGAGCGCTGCTACGAGGGCGCGGGGCTGATCGCGCAGGCCATCCTCGACGCCCGGAGCTAGGATGGCGCGGCATCGGATCCTCGTGGTGGACGACGAGGACAACCTCCGCGACGTGCTGGTCGAGGTGCTGAAGCGCGACGGGCACGAGGTGGACAGCGCGGTGGACGGCGCCGAGGGTCTCCGGCGCGCCCAGGAGCAGCGCCACGACCTGGTGGTCACCGACCTGCGCATGCCCAACCTCGAGGGCCCCGATCTCTACCGCGCGGTCCGCCAGCAGTATGTCGACAATCCGCCCCGCTTCATCTTCATGAGCGCCAATACCGGCATCGAGGACTACGCGACGTTCCTCGCCGAGACCGGCGAGCCCGCGCTCGAGAAGCCCTTCAACCTGGCCGACATGCGCCAGGTCGTCCTGCAGGTCCTGGCGCAGAAGCCCCGCGTCCAGTGACCCCGCCTTGACGGGAGCGCCGGGCGCTGTTAGCGTTCCGGCGTGACGAACACCAACCCGGCCCTCCTGGATTCCGGGCGCTCCACTCCCGACGTCTCCGAGCAGCGCGCGCGCATCCGCGCCATCGTCGCGCCCCGCACCGGCGAGCGCGGCCTCGACGTCGGCTGCGGCTTCGGTCTCCTGGCGTGCGAGCTGGCCCGCGACGTGGGACCTACCGGGAGGATCATGGGCGTGGACGCGGTGCCGGACATGATCATCGCCTGCGAGGAGCGGGCCCGGCACGACGCGGTCACCGGCCGCACCGAGTTCCGCCAGGCCGACCCCGAAGCGGTGCCCGTCGCGTCGGGCACCTTCGACTTCGTGACCGCGATGCAGGTCTACGAGTACATGGCCGACGTCGAGCGGGGGCTGGCCGAGGCGTATCGGGTGCTCAAGCCGGGCGGCCGCCTGGCCGTGCTCGACACTGACTGGGAGTCCTGTGTCTGGCACGCGGGCGACCGCGAGCGCACCGCGCGAGTCCTGAGGGCCTGGCAGCAGCGGTTCGCCCATCCCCACCTGCCCGCGCACCTGCCCGAGCTGCTGCGGCGGAGCGGCTTCGCCCTGCGCACGGTCACGATGATCCCGATCGTCAACGTCGAGATGAGCGAGCAGACCTATAGCCCCGGCATGATCGACGTGGTCGCGCGCTTCGTGGCCAGCCGGGGGGGCATCACCGAGGACGAGGCCGCGCGGTGGGCCGACGATGTGCGGGGCCAGGCGGCGCGGGGCGAGTACTTCTTCAGCCTGTCGCGCTACCTCTTCCTGGCCGACCGCGCGCGCACCTCGCGGGGAGGCGCGGCATGAGGATCGAGGTCGAGATGGTACAGGAAGAGGGCGGCATCTTCCGGGCCACCGCGGTCGCCTACCCGGAGGTGAGCGTGACCGGGCGCACCGAGAAGGAAGCCCTCGGGCTCCTGCTGGAAGCGGTCGGCAAGTACCTGAAGACCCACGCCGAGCGCCCGTAACCCGGCCACAGCCGGCGTCAGGGGCGGCTGCGGGGCGGCCCCTGGGTCGGCATCGACTCCGCGTCCGGCGGGGCATTGACCACCGCGGGCGGGCGGGCCTGCGTGGTCGGCATGCGGTCCTCGGTGGGCACCTCGACGGTGGCCGCCGGGCGCGTCGCGCGCGGGGCCGGCTCGGGCGGCGCCGTCCCCCAGGTCGTGGCGTCCGTGGGACCCTTGGCCCGCGGAGGTGGCGGCAGCGAAGGCGGCCGCACCACGGGGACCGGAACCGTCACGGGCGCGATCGGCTCCGGAGCCGGCGGGGCGGGCGCGGAGGCCCGAGGCGGGGGCGTCGTCCCCCACCACAGCCGGTCGGGAACGCTCCCCCGGTAGATGAAGGTGCCGCCCACGGCGGCTACCGCCAGGACTCCTGCCATCGCCGCCGCGGTCATCGCGGTCGTGCGGAGCTGGCGGGCGCGGGTCCGGACGCTCGCCAGCCCGCGGACCCGGTCGAGCTCCTTCCGGCACTCGGCGCACTCGAGCAGGTGCCCCTGCATGATGGCCCACTCGGTCAGCGCGAGCTGCCCGTCGACGAAGAAGGACAGCGCACGTCGCACGTCCTGGCACTTCATCAGTTCCATCTTCCACATTCGGCGCCCGGTGTAAAGCGTTAGCATGTGGCCCATGCTGCCCTCGGGAGACGGCAATCCGTTTCTGCGCGAGACCGTGGGCGGCATGCTCGCCGCGATGGCCGGGCGCGCGGCGGAGCGCGAGGCCATCGTCGCGCCCGATCGGCGCATCACCTACGCGCGGTTTCATCGCGAGGCGCAGCGGGTGGCCCGCGGTCTGCTGGCTCTGGGCGTCAAGAAGGGCGACAAGGTCGCGCTCTGGCTACCCACGCGGCCCGAGTGGCTCTTCGTGCAGTACGGCGGCGCGATGATCGGGGCGGTGGTGGTCGCGCTCAACACGCGCTACAAGGCCCACGAGCTGCGCTACATCCTGCGCCAGTCGGACGCGACGACGCTCGTGTGCGCGGACCACGCGGGACCGGTGGACTACCTGGAGACGCTCGGTGAGGTCCTCCCCGCACTCGCCGAGTCCGTGCCGGGCGAGCTCCTCGTGGAAGACTTCCCCCGGCTCCGCCGCGTGATCGTGGACGCGGACGATCCCTACCCGGGATGCCTGCGCCTCCGCGACGTGCTCGACGACGGGGACGCGCCCGAGTGGGCGGCCGCCCTCGCCGACGCCGCCGCGTCGGTGGGGCCCGACGATCCGTTCACCATTCTCTACACCTCGGGAACGACGTCCTTCCCGAAGGGCGCGGTCATCACCCACTACAATTGCCTGCCGCACGGCTGGTGGTGCGGCGAGGTCATGCGGCTGACCGCCGACGACCGCGTCCTGCACGCCCTCCCCCTGTCGGGCACCTGGGGCGGCCTCTGCATCCCCCTCGCCGCGCTCACCCACGGCGCGACCCTGATCCTGACCGAGACGTTCGAGCCCGCGGTGGCCCTCCGCCTCATGGAGACCGAGCGCGTGACGGTGTGGAACGGGGTGGACGCGATGGCGATCCCGATGCTCGAGCATCCCGACCTGGCGCGGCGTGATCGCTCGCACCTGCGCACCGGCGGCTTCGCGGCCACCGGCGGCGGCGTGCAGGGCCTCTTCGAGGCGGTGGTGGAGCGGCTCGGCGTGCGCCAGGCTTTCCAGCCCTACGGCATGACGGAGGTCAACGCGATGGCGCTGGTGCACGATCTCGACGAGCCGCTCGAGAGCCGCGCCCGCGCCGGCATCTGGCCCGCCGACGGCATCGAGGCGCGCGTGGTGGACCCGGAGAGCGGGCGCGATCAGCCCGCCGACCAGGAAGGCGAGCTCTGGCTGCGCGGGCGCCTGGTGACGAAGGGCTACTACGAGAAGCCCGAGGAGACCGCGAAGGCCTTCACCCCCGACGGCTGGTTCCGTACCGGCGATCTGGCGGTCCGCGACGCGGCCGGCCGCGTCGTCTTCATCGGACGGTTGCGCGAGGTGCTGCGCATCAGCCACTTCATGGTGGCGCCCGGCGAGATCGAGGACTACCTGCAGACGCACCCGAAGGTCCTGCAGGCCTTCGTCATCGGCGTGCCCGATCCGCGCACCAACGAGGCCGCGGTGGCCTACGTGATCCCCCGGCCGGGCGCGACCGTCAGCGAGGAGGAGGTCATCGCCCACTGCCGGGGGCGCATCGCCTCGTTCAAGATACCGCGCCACGTGCGCGTGGTGGCCGACGTGCCCCGGACGCCGGGCCCGCACGGCGACAAGGTGCAGAAAGCGCGGCTACGCGCGATGTTCCTCGGCGAGGGCTAGCCGCGCGGCCGCGATCTCGCGCTGCACCGCGGCCGCGCCCGGAAACTCGCGCGTGGTGCGGCGGTACCAGTAGCGCGCGTTGTCGAGATCGCCCTCCAGCGTGTGGACGATCCCGTGCAGCCACGCGGCCAGCTCCGACTTGTCCTCCTGGACGATCTCGTGGGCGCGCTGCCACTCCCCCGCGGCGAGGAAGTCCAGCGCCCGGGTCAGCGAGTCGTGCCGCGACGGGGTGGCCGGGCTCATCGGCCGAAGTCTACCGCAGTGGTGTTGCCTCCGCTAACCACCACCCCGACCCGCTCGCCCGGCGCGGGCACGTGGGCGCCGCTCAGCAGTGCCGCGAAGGCGGCCGCGCCGCCGGGCTCGGCCACCACCCGCAACGTGGCCCAGAGCGCGTCCTGCGCCCCGCGGATGGCCGCGTCGCTCACCAGCAGCACGCGCGCGATGTGAGCCTGCGCGATCGGGAACATCAGCTCTCCGACCCGCCGCGGGGCGAGCGAGTCCGCCGCGAGGCCGCCGGCGGGGGCGTCCACCGGCTTGCCCGCCTCGAGCGCCCGGGTGAGGGTGGGAGCGGCCTCGGGCTCGACGCCGATCACCCGCGGCCGTCCCCCACACCACGCCGCGATGCCGCCGATGAGGCCGCCCCCGCCCACCGAGACCAGGAGCGTATCGAGATCCGGCGTCTGCCTCTCCAGCTCCCGCGCGAGCGTGCCCTGGCCGAGCAACGTCTCCTCCTGATCGAAGGCGTGCACCGGTAGCGCGCCCGACTCGGTCACCCAGGCCTGGCTCGCCGCAAGCGCGTCGGCGTACCGGTCGCCGGTCACGACCAGCTCGGCGCCGTAGGCCTGGATACGCGCGATCTTGGCCGGCGAGGACACGGTGGGCACGAAGATCCGTGCCTTCACCTCGAGACGCATCGCCGCGTAGGCCACCGCGGCCCCATGATTGCCGCCGGACGCGGCCACCACACCGGCGGCCGGGATCGCGCGGGTGAGCAGGTTGACGAAGGCGCCGCGCGTCTTGAAGGAGCCGGCGTGCTGCAAGAGCTCCAGCTTGAAAGAGAGCGGGAAGGCGGCCAGGCCGAAATCGGCGCCGCTCGCTTCCACGACGGGCGTCACGCGGATGTACGGCGCGATCAGATCGTGAGCTCGCGCGATCGCGGCGCGATGAATGGGACTCGGCATCGGCGGCCATGGTAGCATCCTCTTCTCATGCCCCGCATCCTCGTCGTCGACGACGAGCCGGACGTGCGAGAGCTTGTCGAGGTATTGCTGGCCGCTCCCGCCCGGCTCATCGACGGGGCCGACGGGGGGAGGGAGGCGCTCCGGCGGCTCGCCGCGCAGGCCTACGATCTGGTCGTGTCCGATCTCCGGATGCCGGAGGTGGACGGAATCCAGATCTACCAGGCGGTCCAGGCCCAGCCGGCTCCGCGGCCCGCCCTGCTCTTCATGTCCGGCTTCACCAACGCGGCCGAGTTCGTGCCCTTCCTGCGTGAGGCCGGCACCCCGGTGGTGGCGAAGCCGTTCGACGTGCCGGAGCTGCGACGCACGGTCGCACGCCTGCTCGGCGAGGCCTGAGGCCGGGGACTAGGCTCCGGGCGCTTCGGGCGCGGTGGCGTCCGCGGGCGCGAAGTCGACGCGCCCCTCGAAGCCCTCGACGCTCGGGTGGCCGCGCAGGATCGACCTGAGCTCCGCGGCATCCTTGATCGGGCCGTGCTCCGTCCGGAAGCGCACGATCGCGGCGGCCCCTGCGGCTCCCAGGCCGGGCAGCTCCATCAGCTCCTGCTCGTTGGCGAGATTGACTCGCACTTTCCGCATCACGCTCATGTGGACGAGACCTCCGTCCCCGGGGAGCAGCAAAGCACGTGCCCGGCTCAAGTGCGCGCATGATCGGTGTTCCAGGGGACGCGAACGAGCGCGGCGGTACGAATTTCCGGGTGCATCTTACCGGACGAGGTTGACCGGCGCCTCGCCGCGCGCGGCACGATGGATGTTCTCGGCGATGACCCCGGCCCGGGCGTCCATCATCCCGTCCGTCCAGCCCGATACGTGGGGCGTCATCAGCACGTTCGGCAGCGCGTGGAACGGGCGATGGGCGGGATGGATCGGCGCGTCGTCGGTCGGGTACCGGTACCAGACGTCGAGCGCGGCCCCCGCGATCGCGCCGCGATGAAGCGCGTCGTAGAGCGCGTCCTCGTCCACCACCTCGCCGCGGGCCACGTTGATCAGCACCGCGGTGGGCTTCAGGCGCGCGAGCTCCCGGGCCCCGATGAGCCCGCGCGTCTCGGGCGTGAGCGCGAGCGTGACGGCCAGGTAGTCCGCGCGCTCGAGCACCTCGTCGAGCGCGCCCGGGCCGCGCAGGAACGCGAGGCGGTGCGGATCGGGCCGGCTCGCGTCGCGGCGGATCGCCAGCACCTCCATGTCGAAGGCCAGGGCCCGGCGGGCGACCGCCTGGCCGATGCGGCCGTAGCCGAGGATGCCCAGGCTCTTGCCGGCCAGCTCCGGCCAGAGCGGCACCGGCGCCCCCGACCACACGCTGTCCCACTGGCCCCGGCGCAGATCGGCGTCGATCCGACAGAAGCTGCGGGTCACCGCGAGCATCGCGCCGATCACGTACTCCGCGATGCCGACGTCGTGGCCGTAGGCGTTGGCCAGCGCGGTGCCCGGCGCCAGCGCGGCCCGATCGATGCGGTCGAGCCCGGCCCCTGGCACCTGGACCAGGCGCAGGCGCGGAGCCGCCGCGGCCATCTCGCGCGTGAACGCCATGCTGACCAGCACGTCTATGTCGCCGAGGTGGGGGCCGATCTCGCGATCGTCGGTCAGCGTCATCTCGCACGGGATGCGCAGCCGGGCCCGCACCCGGTCGGCGACGTGGCCCGCGAACACGCCCGCGAAGGCGATCTTCACGCGAGCACCATCTGGGTCTGGGTGGTCAGGGAGAGGAGCCGGCCGGACTCGTCGGTCACGCGGGTCTGCCACACCTGGGTGCGCTTGCCCCGGTGCAGCGGCGTGGCCTCCGCGCGCACCACGCCTTCGCTTCCGGCGGCGAAGAAGTTGGTCTTCGATTCGAGCGTGGTCGTCCCCGCGCCCGGCGGCAGGTTCACGATGGTGGCGGCCGCCCCCACCGTGTCGGCCAGCGCCATCAGGGTCCCGCCGTGCAGCGCGCCGCCGACGGTGCGGAGCTCGTCGCGGATCGTCAGCTCGGCGACCACGCGCTCGGGGCTCGCCTCCACGATGCGCAGGCCCAGCAGGGTGCTCAGGGTTCCGGCCATCCGCTCGTTGAACGGGGTGGGATCGATGTCCATGGGTGACCTCCGCCGGCCATCCTCACCGAAACCGGGGACCAGTTCAATTACCTTGGAGGTAATGGCGCTCGCTCCCGCCCTCGGTATACTCCCGGCATGACGACCAGGGCCCAGACGACTGCGAACCAGACATCGGGGAGCCGGACGCCCGGGGGGAGCCGGACGACCGGCCACTTCGGCCGGCTGCTCAAGCAGTGGCGCGAGCGCCGGCGCCTGAGCCAGCTCGGCCTGGCGGTGGACGCCGAGGTCTCCTCGCGCCACCTGAGCTTCATCGAGACCGGGCGCGCCCAGCCGAGCCGCGACATGGTGCTGCTGCTGAGCCGCGTGCTCGAGGTTCCGCCCCGTGGCCGCAACGACCTGCTGACCGCGGCGGGGTATGCGCCGGTCTACCGGGAGACGGGCCTCGAGGCGCCGGAGATGGCCGACGTGCGGCGGGCCCTCGACTTCATGATGCGCCAGCAGGAGCCCTACCCCGGCCTCGTGATCGACGGCCACTGGAACATCCTGATGACCAACGGCGGCGCCCGCCGACTCATGGGCCTGTTCCTCGAGCCCGACGCGGTGGCGGCGGTCGGCGGCCCGCCCAACGCGATGCGCCTCTTCTACCATCCGCGCGGGATGCGCCCCTTCATCGTGAACTGGGAGGCCACCGCGGCCGGCCTCATCCAGTGGCTGCACCGCGACCTGGCGCGCGGCATCGGCGACGCGGAGACGAGCCGGCTGCTCGAGGAGCTCCTCTCCTATCCCGACGTCCCGCAGAAGTGGCGGACGCTCGACCTCGACGCCGCCCCGGTGCCGTTCCTGGGCGTCGAGCTGCGCCGGGGCAAGACCCATCTCACGTTCTTCTCCACCCTGACCACGCTCGGCGTGCCCTACGACATCACGCTGCACGAGCTGCGCGTGGAGTGCTTCTTCCCCGCCGACCCCGAGAGCGAAGCCCTGCTGCGCAACCTGGGAGACTCCGCATGAGCGCCGCCGATCGTCCGACCCAGTTCGGGAGAATCCATCATCCGGACGAGGCGTGGCTGGCCACGCAGCCGCCCGAGCCGATTCTCGAGCCCGAGCTGCCGATCATCGACACGCACCATCACCTGTGGGACCGGGAGGGCCACCGCTACCTGCTGACCGACTTCCTCGCGGACGCCGCCACCGGCCACAACCTGGTCGCGACCGTGTTCCTCGAGTGCCATTCGATGTACCGCGCGGCCGGGCCCGCGGAGATGCGCCCGGTGGGCGAGACCGAGTTCGTGGCCGGCCAGGCCGCGATGAGCGCCAGCGGCATGTACGGGCCCACGCGGGTGGCCGCCGGCATCGTGGGCTTCGCGGACCTCACGCTCGGCGACCGCGTGGAGCCGGTGCTGCAGGCGCATCTCCGCGCGGGCGGGGGACGCTTTCGCGGGGTTCGCCATTCGGCCGCGTGGGACGCGAGCCAGATCATCGGCAACAGCGCGGTGGCCGACGGCCCGCACGTCTACCGGCGGCCGGACTTCCGGGCGGGCCTCGCGGTGCTCACCCGGCTCGGGCTCTCGCTCGACGCGTGGGTCTTCCATCCCCAGCTCGCGGACGTGGTGGACCTGGCCCGCGCGTTTCCCGACACCACGATCATCCTCGGCCACGTGGGCGGCGTGCTCGGCTACGGCCCCTACGCGGGCCGGCAGAAGGACGTGTTCACGGCGTGGAAGGCGCCGATGACCGAGCTCGCCGGGTGTCCCAACGTGGCGGTCAAGCTGGGCGGCATGATGATGCGCCTGGCCGCCTACGACTACCGCACCCAGCCGAAACCGCCCACGTCCACCGAGCTCGCCGCCCTCTGGCGCCCGTACATCGAGACGTGCATCGAGCTCTTCGGCGCGGACCGCTGCCTGTTCGAGAGCAACTTCCCGGTGGACAAGATGGGCATCGGCTGGGCCGGGCTCTGGAACGCGCTCAAGCGGATCGCGGGCGGCGCCTCCGCCGCGGAGAAGCAGGCCATGTTCAGCGGCACCGCCCGGCGGGTCTATCGTCTGGACGCGTAGACGGTGGACCCGTACCGCGAGGCCAACTTCCACGGGCCGGAGCCCGTCCGCGAGGAGCACCCCGGCTGCTACAGCACGCCGGACGCGCCGATCGCGAGCGTCGAGCACGTCTGGTTGCACACCGTCTCGGACCTCGTCAACGCGCTCGCCCGCGCCGGGCTCCGCATCACCGCGTTCGACGAATACCCGTTCCTGGGCTGGCGGTTCTTCCCGTGGATGGAGCGGGGCGCCGACGGCTGGTGGCGACTGCCCGAGGACCTGCGGCTGCCGCTCGGCCGTGGCAGCCTGCCGCTCATGTTCTCGCTGAAGGCCACCGCGCCGGCCTGAGTGCTCTACTTCGCGGCCCTGCTCGTGGACGGGCTGCTGGCCAGCGCGGTGTACGCTCTGGTCGCGCTCGCGTTCGTCGTCGTCTACAAGGCGTCCGGGGCGGTCAACTTCGCGCTGGGCGAGCTGGCGATGCTGGGCTCGAGACTCGTGGCCACCGGGATCCACGCGGCGGAGCTCGGGCTGGCGAGCGCCATCGGCTCGGCATCCGCCGGGATGGTCGTGGGGGCCCTCGCCTTCAACCGGCTCGTCCTGCGCCACATGGTCGGCCGCCCGCTGATCTCCCTGATCATGGTCACCCTCGGCCTCGGCTCGTTGATCCGCGGCGCGGCCGCCCTGACGTTCGGCGCCATCCCCGGCGCCATCCCGCTTCCGATCCCGTCGGATCCCCTCGACGTCTACGGCGTGCTGGTCCCGGCGGGACGTCTGGTCGCGGCCACGATCGCGATCATCTGCATCACCGCGGTGGCCGCGTTCTTCCGATTCAGCCGGACCGGACTGGCGCTGCGGGCCATCTCGGACGACCAGCAGGTCGCGATGGCGATGGGGATCGACGTGCACGGTCACGTCGCCCTCACGTGGGCGATGGTCGGCGTCATCTCCGTCTTCACCGGCGTGCTCTGGACCTTCACGGTGGGCGGCGGGCTCGGCGTGGTCGTCATCGGGCTCAAGGTGTTCCCGATCCTGGTCGTCGGCGGCCTCGACAGCGTGGCCGGCATCATGGTCGGCGCCGTCGTCATCGGGGTGCTGGAGAGCCTGTCCGCGGGCTATCTCGATCCCGTCCTGGGGGCGGGCTTCAGCAGCATCGCGCCCTACGTGTTGCTCCTCGCGGTCCTGTTCGTGCGGCCGTACGGGATGTTCGGCCGGCCGCGGATCGAGCGCGTGTGAGGCCGACCATCACGCGTGCTACGATGAGCCCGAGAGGAGCCTGGACCCATGACAATCGGCAACGGTCGCGAGTTTCTCAGCATTCCCGGCCCGACCAATATCCCGGACGCGGTGCTCCAGGCCATGCACCGGCCTGCGATCGACATCTACTCGGGCGACATGGTCGACCTGACCCGGACCCTGCTCGAGGATCTGCCCAGGCTGTTCCGCACGTCCGGGCGCGTCTTCATCTACGCGGCCAACGGGCACGGGGGCTGGGAAGCGGCGGTCAGCAACGTCCTGTCACGCGGCGAGACGGTGCTGGTGCTCGAGTCCGGCGTCTTCGCAGCCGGCTGGGGCGACATGGCGCGGATGCTGGGGATCAAGGTCGAGGTCTTGAAGGGAGACTGGCGGCGCGCGGTGGATCCGGCCGCGGTGGGCCAGCGCTTGGCGGCCGACACCGCGCATGAGATCAAGGCGATCCTCGTCGTCCAGGTGGACACCGCCTCGGCGGTGGTCAACGATATCCCGGCGATCCGTCGGGCCATCGACGCGACCGGCCACCCCGCCCTCCTCATGGTCGACTGCGTGGCCTCGCTCGGGTGCATGCCGTTCGAGATGGACGCCTGGAAGGTCGACGTCGCCATGTCGGGCTCGCAGAAAGGGTTGATGACGCCTCCCGGCCTGGCCTTCGTCGCGGCCAATGACCGCGCACTGACCGCCCACCCGAAGGCCGACCTGCGCACGCGCTACTGGGACTGGACGTTCCGCATGGGCGAGGTGCACTACCAGAAGTACGGCGGCACCCCGCCGCAGCACCTGCTGTTCGCCCTGCGCAAGGCGATGGACATGCTGTTGGCCGAAGGCCTGGATCGGGCCGCCCGCCGCCATGCGCTACTTGGAGAGGCCACGCGCCGGGCGGTCGGCCGCTGGGCGGAGGGGGGAGCGCTGGCCCTCAACATCACCGAGCCGGCGGAGCGAGCCAACTCGGTCACGACCGTCCGGACGCCCGGCTTCGATCCGAAGCCCCTGCTCGACTACTGCCGCGCGCACTGCGGGGTGGTGGTCGGCGTGGGCATCGGCGAGCTCTCGGGCAAGGCCTTCCGCATCGCCCACATGGGTCACATCAACGCGCCCATGATGTTCGGCGTCCTCGGCTCGATCGAGATGGGGCTCGCGGCGCTCGGGATCCCGCACGGGTCCGGCGGCGTGCAGGCCGCGATCGACTACCTCGCGGGCGAGGTCCGACCGAAGGGCTGAGCGGGGCGCGGGCTCAGGGCCGCACCGCCGGAGCCTCGAAGATCATCCCCCGCGCGCGCCACATCAGGTAGAGCTCGAGCTGGACGAGCTCGGGCGCGCCCCACTCGTACGGCTCCGCGCGGATCCCCACCAGGCAGTTGCGCAGACGCCGCTGGAGCGAGCCCAGCCCCTGCCACTCCAGGCGGTAGAGCGGATAGCCGGTCGGGTGGGCCTGCGGGATGACGTTTCCCGCGAGCTGCCGCCCCCAGTGGTCGTCGTGACACTGGCCGCACGCGAGGTTCAGCTGTCCCTGCCGCCGCTGATAGATCGTGCGCCCCCCGTCGAGGAACGGCTCCGTCCGCTCGTCGATCGCGATCTCGATCGGCACCCCGCGGGACTGGCGCGCGACGTAGGCGGCCAGCGCGAGGAGCTCCCGGCTCTCGTAGGCGAGCGGCGGCGCTCCCTGCCGGTCCACCCGGCAGGCGTTGATCCGCTGATCGAGATTGATCGGCCGCCCCTGGGCGGCGTCGAACGCGGGATGGCGCGCGGCCACGCCCTTCATGGTCACGCGGGCGTCGCCGTGACAGTCGGCGCAGGCGCGGCCGGCGGGGCCGGTCTTCCGCGTCCACAGTGCGAAGCCCTCGAGCACCCAGAGCATGCCGGGATTGGCGGTGTCGTCGTCCTGCATCGCGCGGGTCTCCCGGCTCATGAAGTCGTAGCCGGAGCGGCGGTCGGCGCGGGGGATCTCGGCCGCGAACGCCGACGCCGCGAACGCGAGCAGCACCACCGACGCGCCGACTCGGCTCCTACTCGACAAGGATCGCGGCCGACTGCGTCACCGAGAAGCCGTTGTCGCCGGTCCACTGGAACTCGAGGGTGCCGCTCTCGACGGCGATGGTCGAGAACACGATGAAGGGATTGGCGGACATCGCGGGGTGGAGCTCGGCGCGAAAGACCTCGGTGCCGTTGTAGGTGCACGCGAACCGCCGGATGATGTCGCGCGGGATCAGCCGCCCCGAGCTGGGTCCGGCGGAACCCCGTCTCCATCGTGTGCGAGATCAGGGTCTTGATCTCGATGATCTCGCCGCGCTTGGCCCGCGGGGGCACGTTGATCAGGGCGCTCGCCACGGCTAGATCCCGTCCTCGAGGCACGCCGCGAGCGTCACCACGATATCCGCGCTGTCCGACCAGAAGGACCCATCGCTCAGCTCGCAGATCGCCACCACGCTCTGGGAGTCCGCGAGCCGGACCCGGGTCGCCACCCGCGCCCGGCCCGCGCGCGGCCCCAGATGGAAGCTCGCCACGTTGGGCTGCGGGTTCTTCTGCGTGAAGACGTGGATGACCCGCACGTGGTCGGCGCCGGTCATCGGGCTCGTCACGTCGACCGTGAGCGGCACCGCGTTGCCGTTCTCGATGAGGGGCGGCAGGTCGAGCTTGACCCGGCCGGGGGTGACCGGGGCGGAGCCCACCACCTTGCGGATGGCGTCCTCCATCTCGGCGGGGGTCGCGCGCGCGGGCCGGACCGCGACGATGGAGCCGAGCCCCAGGCCGGCCGCGACGCCCCCGACGGCCCGCAAGAACTCGCGGCGCGACGCTCCACGTTGCATTCAGTCCCTCAGCGTCATCAAGAAGGCCACCACGTCCTCGATCTGCTGGGCGCTCAGGACGGGCTTGCCCCGCCAGGCCGGCGCCACCCGCACCAGTCCGCTGGTCACATGATACGCCGGCATGATCGTGGCGGGATTGACCCGGCTCGAATCCACGATCCGGAGGCGGAGCTGGGCCTCCGACCAGCGCTTCCCCGCCCCGGTGAGGTCGGGCGCCAGGTTGCCCTGGAACCGCTCCTCCGGAAACGGGCCGCTGTGGCACAGCAGGCACAGGCCGACCTGACGGCTGGCGACGACCGCGCGGCCCCGCGCAGGATCGCCCGGAACTCCGGTGAGCGACTGCGGGAGGCCGTCGTCGCCGTGCGCCGCCCCCGCCAGCCAGCCGACCGCGCCGACCACGACAAGCCATCCGGCGCGGCGGCTCACCCGAATACCTCACCGGTGATCGTGCGGAACCACGCCTCCGCGAACACGGCCTCCGCGGCGCGCGTCGCCTGCGGCGCGTCGGCGGGGCTCACGCCCCCGGAGCCGGGGATCTCCACGAGCTGCCCGCCGGACGGCTGGTAGACCCCGGCCACCGAGATCCCGTAGTCGGGGGCGACCAGGCTGTAGCACGTGTTGATCAGCTTGGGAGGGGGCGGGATCGCGCCGGCGAGGAGCTGCGCGACCGCGGCGGCGCACGTCTTGGCCTGCGCGTTCGCGGCGAAGGCCGACTTCGGCATCGCCCCCGCGATCGCCGCGTCGCCGATGACGTGAATGCCGGCCTGCAGCTTCGACTCGAACGTCACCGGATCGATCGGGCACCAGCCGGTGCGGTCGGCGACGCCGGCCACCTCGGCGATACGGCCCGCCTTCTGCGGCGGGATGACATTGGCCACCTTGGCCTGGTGCCGGCCGAAATCGGTCACCAGCGTGCGGGTCGCCGCGTCGACCGACGTGACGTTGCCGCCCTTGGACAGCGGCACCCACTCGAGCAGGCCCGGATACAGCTGGGCCCACGCGGCCTGGAACAGGCGCTGCTTGGAGAACGCGTCCTTGGCGTCGAGAATGATCAGCTTGGACCGCGGCTTCCTCGTCTTGAGGTAGTGCGCGATCAGGCTGGCCCGCTCGTAGGGGCCGGGCGGGCAGCGGAACGGATTGGCGGGCGCGGAGATCACCACGAGGCCGCCGTCGTCCATCGCCTCGAGCTGCCGGCGCAGCAGCGCGGTCTGCTCGCCCGCCCGCCAGGCATGCGGCATCTGGGCCGACGCGGCCTCGTCGTAGCCGGGCAGCGCGCCCCAGCGCATGTCGATGCCCGGGGCCAGGACCAGCCGGTCGTAGGGCAGGCGCGCGCCGTCCGCGAGCGTGACCGCTCGCGCGTGCGCGTCCACTCCGGTCGCGAGCGCGCGCGCCATCGTGATGCCGTCGGCGGCGACGCGCTCGTAGGTGAACCGCTGCGCGCCCAGCTCCCGCAGGCCGCCGATGACCGCGTTGCTGAACGGGCAGGCGGTGAACGTCGGGTTCGCCTCGACCAGCGTCACCGCGACCCGCGGCGCGGCCTGGCGCAGCGCGCGGGCGCAGCTCGCGCCGGCGAACCCGCCGCCCACCACGACCACGCGCGGGGCGGCACCCTGCGCGAGCGTCCGGACCGGGCGGAACGCGGCCGAGGCGGTGGCCGCCAGGCCGAGCCCGAGGAGCGCGCGGCGGGTCGCCTTCACTTCTGCGCGGCGAACCAGGCCGCGAGGGCCTGGATCTCGTCGTCCGTGAAGCCCTTGGCGATCCGGTCCATCACGGTGGCGGGACGCTGCCCCGACCGGAACTCTTGCATGGCCCGGACGATCGCGGCCCGATCGACCCCCGCGAGCCGAGGCACGGGCGACGTCATCCGTGAAGACGCGGGATGGCAACCGGAGCACGATACGGCCCCGGCCGGAGGCTCCGCCGACGCCACCACCGCGGCGGCGGCGCCCGCGACGGCGGCGATCACCGTGACCAAACGCTTCGACACCGACCGGTCGGAGATTCGCCCCATGCCCAACGAATACTCTAGTTCGAGCGCCGGCTTTGCCGGCGCAACCGAATCCTGGGGGGAGCCTCGAGGGGGGCCGTCGAGGCCCCCCTCGAAGGTCGCTTACACCAGCGTGACGCCGTGGTGCTTCAGCGGCACCGTGCGCAGACGCTTGCCGGTGGCGGCGAAGAACGCGTTCAGCACCGCGGGCGCCGCCACGCAGATCGTGGGCTCGCCGACTCCGCCCCAGAAGCCGCCGGACGGCATGACGATCGCCTCGACCTTCGGCATCTGCGCGATCCGCATGGAGTCGTACTCGTGGAAGTTCGTCTGCTCGATGTGGCCGTCCTTGACCGTGCACTCCTCCATGAACAGGCCGGACAATCCGTAGACGAACGAGCCCGCGATCTGCCGCTCGATCTGCGCCGGGTTGACCGCGTACCCGCAATCGGTGGCGGCCACGATGCGGTGGACCTTCACCTTGTTGCCGTCCTTGACCGAGACCTCCGCGCACGCGGCCACGTAGCTGCCGAACGACATCATCTGGGCCAGCCCGCGGTGCACGCCCTGCGGCGCCGGCTTGCCCCAGCCCGCGCGGTCGGCCACCGCGTTCAGCACCGCGAGGTGCTTGGGGTGCTTGCTCATCAGCTTGCGCCGGAACTCGAGCGGATCCTGACCGGCGGCGTGAGCCAGCTCGTCCAGGAAGCACTCGAGGAAGATCGCGTTCTGGTTGATGTTCACCCCGCGCCAGAAGCCGGGCGGGACGTGCGTGTTGCGCATGGCATGGTCGATCAGGAGATTCGGCACGCTGTAGCCGATGCCGAAGTCCCCGCTCGGGTTCAGGCCCTGGAACACCAGGGGGTCCTTGCCCGCCTGCAGGGCCTCCGGCCGCACGTCGCTCAGGATGGACTGCCCCGACAGGCGCATGTGCAGGCCGGTCAGGTTGTTGGCCGCGTCGAACGAGCCCACCAGCTTGCACTGCATGACCGGGTGATACCGGCCGTGCAGCATGTCCTCCTCCCGCGTCCACAGGAGCTTCACCGGCGTGCCGGGTATCTGCTTGGCGATCAGGACGGCCTGGGTGACGTAATCGTGGAAGGCCCCGCGCCGGCCGAACCCGCCGCCCAGGTTGATCTTGTAGACCTCGCACTTGTCGGCCGGAAGCCCGGACGCGGCCAGCGTCGCCGCGAACGCGGCCTCGCCGTTCTGCGTCGGCACCCAGACCTCGCAACGATCCGCGGTGTAGCGCGCCGTCGCGTTCATCGGCTCCATCGGCGCGTGGTTCTGGAACGGATAGGCGTAGACCGCCTCGACCTTCTTGGCCGCGGCGCCGATCGCCGCCTTGACGTCGCCGTTCTGGTTGGCGACGAAGGCCTGATCGGCGTCGAGGCCGGCCTTCAGCATCTCGGCGATCGTCGCGCTCGACACCTTGGCGTTCGGGCCCTCGTTCCACACGATGGGCAGCGCGTCGAGCGCGGTCTTGGCCTCCCACCAGGTGTCGGCCACCACCGCGACCGCGGATTCCCCGACCGGGAGCACGTGCCGGACCCCCGGCATGCCCTTGACCTTGGTCGCCTCGAAGCTCTTCACCTTGCCGCCGAAGACCGGGCAGTCCTTGATCGCGGCGCTGAGCATCCCGGGCAGCTTGAGGTCGGCCCCGTAGACCTGGGCGCCGGTCAGCTTGGCCATCGTGTCCAGGCGCTTCACCGACTTGCCGATCAGCTTCCAGTCCTTCGGGTCCTTGAGGGCCACCTTCGCGGGCGGGGTGACCTTGGCGGCGGCTTCGGCCACCTTGCCGTAGGTGGTGGTCCGCCCGGAGGGCGTGTGCGTGATCACGCTGTTGGCGGCGCTGCACTCGGAGGCGGGTACCTTCCAGCCGTCGGCCGCGGCCTGGACCAGCATGGTCCGCGCGGTGGCGCCCCCCTCGCGCACGTACTGATGCGAATCGCGAATGCCGCGGCTGCCGCCGGTGGAGAAGTCACCCCACGCGCGCTTGCGCTTGACGCTCTGGCCCGGCGTCGGGTACTCGGTCTGCACCTTCGACCAGTCGCACTCGAGCTCCTCGGCGACCATCTGGGCGAGACCGGTGAGGGTGCCCTGTCCCATCTCCGAGCGCGCGATCCGGATCACGACGGTGTCGTCCGGACGGATGACCACCCAGGCGGTGACCTCGGGCGAGCCGTCCTGCGCGCGGACGATCTCCGTGCCGAACGGGATCTTCAGGCCGAGCGCGAGACCCGCGCCGACCGCGACGCTGCCGACGACGAAGGAGCGGCGATTGATCTTGCCGGTTCCGGTGATCATGGCATCCACCCCCTCAGGCCTTGGCCGCGGTGTGAATGGCCTCGCGAACCTGCTGGAACGTGCCGCAGCGACAGATGTTGGTGATCTTCGCGTCGATATCGGCGTCGGTCGGCTTGGGGGTGTCACTCAGCAGCGCCGCCACCGCCATGATCATGCCGGCCTGGCAGTAGCCGCACTGCGGCACCTCGTGGTCGAGCCAGGCCTTCTGCACCTTGTGCAGGGAGGACCCGCTGGCCAGGCCCTCGATGGTTGTGATCTTCTTGCCCACGACGGCGGCGACCGGCATCACGCAGGAGCGGATCGCGACGCCGTCCACGTGCACGGTGCAGGCCCCGCACTGGGCGATCCCGCAGCCGTACTTGGTGCCGGTGAGCCCGGCCTGCTCCCGGATGGCCCACAGGAGCGGCGTGTTGGGGTTGACGTTGACCTCGATCGAGCGGCCGTTGATCGTCAAGCGGGCCATGGGTCGTCCCTCCCCGGAGGTTTGGTGACCCGGAGTATCGGCCATCCGACCACCGGGGGCAAGGACAAGATCTCTCCCGGGCGGTTGAAGCGGAAGCACGCGAGACGCTATCATGCGGGCTCGATGATCGTGAATCCGGCCCGGCGGCTGCTGGCGGCGGTGCTGACCCTCGCGGTGCTCCTCCTGGTTCCCATCGCGGCGCGGGCCGAGATCGTCCTGCCCGCCGGCTTCACCGCGCGGCTCTACGTCACCGGGGACGGCTTCGGCGGCTCCACCGAGTTCCGCGGGCGCGGGATCCCCACGACCCCGACCCTGGCGGTGGACCACGCCGGCGCGCTCTATCTCGCGCGGAGCGGCCGGCGGTACAGCGGCGGGGAGTTCGACTACCTGACCTCCATGTACCGGATCAAGCCGGGCGGCGCCCAGGTCACCGTCGCGACCGAGTCGCGCTTCTTCCACGGCCCGCCGCTGAACAACGCGCAGGTGAGCGCCGGCCGGGGCGGACGCGAGCTCTTCGTCACCACGTTCGACCGCGATCGCCGCGTGGGCGTGCTGTACCGCCTGATCGACGGCCGCATCGTGTTCTTCGCGGGCGGCACGCCGGACGCCGGCACGCCGCCGACCCTGGTCCAGCCGGAGGGCTCGGCGGTGGACTCGGCGGGCAACGTCTACGTGGCCGACCGCGATCGCGGCGTGGTCGTGCGGCTCGATCCGACCGGACGCGTGCTGGACCCGAGCTACGTGCGCGTCCTTCGCCCGCGCACGCTCACCGTCGACGACCGCGACCATCTGTGGGTCGGCGGCGACGGCAGCGCGGAGGCCCCGTGGCAGGGCGGCCCCGGCGAGATCTGGCGCGTGGCGCCGGGCGGCGAGCGGCGGCTCATGGTGGAGGGCCCGGTGTCGCAGGGCCTGAGCCCCGGCCCGGGCGGCTCCGTCTTCGTGACCGACCGGCAGGCCAACGAGATCTTCGGCGTCACCGCCGACGGCAACCGCCTGCCCCTCGCGCGATTCACCGAGGGCGACGCGCCGCGAGGGCTCGCCTTCGTGCCCGATACGCCCGAGACGCGCGCGGCCGGCCTGGCCGGCGACCTGTTCGTCTCGGTCATCCGCACCGGCGTCTTCCAGCTCAACCAGATCGTGCGGATCTCGGGGCCCTTCGCGGAGCTGGCGCGGCGGCGGTAGGCCCGGCGCAGGCTCCGGCCATGGACTTCGGGCTCTCCGGCCCCGAGCAGGCCTTCGCCGACGAGGTGCGGGCGTTTCTCCGCGCGCACCCGCCCGAGACGTTCCCCGAGGACGGCACCGACGCCGGCTACGGCTCCGGCGGCCACTCCAGAGCCTTCACGCGCGCGCTCGGCGAGCGGGGCTGGCTCAGCCTCGGCTGGCCGCGCGAGCACGGCGGCCTGGCGCGGCCCATGAGCTATCTGCTGATCCTTCTCGAGGAGCTGGCCGCCGCCGGCGCGCCCTTCGGCCCGCTCTCGGGCTGCCTGCAGGTCTCCGACTCGATCATTCGCAACGGCTCCGAGACCCTTCAGCGCGAGATCCTGCCGCTCGTCGCGCGCGGCGAGGCCACGTTCTGGCAGGGCTACAGCGAGCCCGGACGCGGGCTCGGACCTGCTCGCGCTCAAGACCCACGCCCGCCTCGAGGGCGATCACTGGGTGCTCGACGGCCGCAAGATCTGGTCGAGCCACGCGGGCATCGCGACCTACGGCACGGTGCTCGCCCGCACCGATCCCGCGTCCACCCGCAACCGCGGCCTCACCATGTTGATGGTGGACAACCGGCTGTCCGGCATGGACGTGCGTCCGATCCGCAGCCTGACCGGCCAGGTCTATCACTACGAGATCTTCATGGACGGCGTGCGCGTGCCGCGCGACTGGGTGCTGGGCAAGCCCGGCGAGGGCTTCAACCAGCTCCTGAAGGGCCTCGACACCGACCGATTCTGGGGGCGCTTCTACAAGGCCCCGTTCCTCCGTCGCATCGTGGGCCTGCTCGTCGACTACGTGAACGCGGCCATGCCCGGCGACGCGGTCGCGCGCCGACGACTCGCCCAGGCGGCCAGCGAGATCGCGGCGCTCCGCGCGCTCTTCCTCCGCGCGGCCTGGCTCATCGAGCGGGACCTGCCCGCGACCGGCCCGGTCTCCGCCGCGAAGGTCCTGGCCGACGAGCTGGGGCAGCGCGTGCTCTCGATGGGCATGGAGCTGCTCGGCCCGTACGGCGTGCTCCGCGCCGGCTCCCGCTGGGCCCGGCTCCGCGGCGAGATCGAGCACCAGTACCAGACGAGCTGGGGTCACACCCTCGCGGGCGGGACCTCCGAGATCCAGCGCACCACCATCGCGGTGCGCGCCCTCGGCCTGCCCGCCGAGCCAAGGGCCCGCGGATAATCCAATGCCAGATCGATATCTGCTGCAACCAAACCGGTGGGGGGGCCTGGGGGAGGAGCGGCGGTCGCTCCCCCCCAGATAAAATGGACCTCTCGTTCTCGCCATCGCAGCAGCTCCTGCAGCAGTCGGCGCGCGCGCTCCTCCAGCAGCGCTGCCCGCCCGAGCGCGTCCAGGAGCTGGCGCTCGACCCGCGCGGCTTCGCGGCCGACCTCTGGAAGGAGATCGCCACGCTCGGCTGGCCGGGCCTCCTGGTCCCCACCGAGCTGGGCGGCAGCGACGGCTCCGTCGGCGACGCGCTGGCCCTCGTCGAGGAGCTGGGCCGCGCCTGCTTCCCGAGCCCGTTCATCGGGAGCGCCATGGTCGCCACCACCATCCTGATCACCGCCGGTGGGCGGCGGGCCCAGGCGCTGCTGCCCTCGCTGGCCCTGGGCGAGCGAATCTGCGCGCTCGCCGTGCTCGAGGAATCGGGCCGTCTCGACCCCGACGCGCTGGCCCTTCCGGTGGCCGCTCCGGGCCGCCTGACCGGGCGCAAGCTCTTCGTCTCGGACGCGCACGTGGCGACCGACGTGATCGTGCTCGGACGATCGCCCGCCGGGCCCACCGCGCTCCTGCTTCCGATGGACCGCCCCGGCATCGCCACTCGCCCGCTCGACAGCATGACCGGCGACAAGCTCTTCGAGCTCGAGCTCGCCGACGTGGAGACCCGTCCGGACGATCTGCTCGGCGCGCCCGGCGACGGCTGGGCGCTGGCCGCCCCGGCGTTCGGCATCGGCGCGCTCGCCCGCAGCGCCGAGATGGCCGGCGCGGCCCAGCGCGTGCTCGAGCTCTGCGTGGAGCACGCGCGCGTGCGCGTGCAGGGCGGCCGGCCCATCGGCGGCTACCAGGCCGTCCAGCACGCCTGCGCCGACCTCTTCCGGGACGTCGAGAGCGCGCGCTGGCTCATGTGGGAAGCCGCGTGGAAGCTCGAATCCGGTCGGCCCGACGCGGAGGCTGCGATCGCCGCCTCCAAAGCGTACAGCGGCGAGGCCTGCCTGCGGGTGGCCCGCCGCGGCCATCAGATCATGGGGGCCATCGGCTATTCCGAGGAGCACCCGCTCCATCTCTTCCACAAGCGCATCCTCGCGGCCGGCCTCGACGCGGGCGATTCAGGCCTGCACCTGGACACCGTCGCGAGGGCGATCGGCCTCGCCTAGCGCCCGGGGGTACCATAGGGAAGACACTCACCGAGGGAGGTGCCACATGATCTCCACACGGCCTCGGACATCTCGCTACCCGCTCCCCCTCGTCCTGGCCGTCGTCCTCGTCGCGGCGGCCGGCGTCTCCACCAAGGTCGAGGCGGAGAGCGTCACCGACCACATCCGGGTACGGATCGAAAAGATCTACGATCTCCTCTCTCCCGCCGGGTCGGGCGAGAGTACCGCTCCGATCCGACAGGCCGAGGCCCGTCGACTCCTCGACGAGATCTTCGACTGGAATGAAATGGCCAGGCGCGCGCTCGGCCCGCACTGGAGTGAGCGGACCGAGGCCGAGCGCGCCGAGTTCGTGGATCTCTTTGCCGAGCTGTTCCGGCGCACGTACCTTTCCCGGATCGAGCTCGCCGATCGGGAGCAGTTCCTGTACCTCGACGAGACCGTCGAGGGCGACTCGGCCACCGTGCGAACCGCCATCGTCACGAAGAAGAACCGCCAGATTCCGGTGCACTACTTGACGCGACGTGCCGGAGACCAGTGGAAGATCTACGACCTCACCGTCGGCGGCACCAGCCTGGTCAACAACTATCGGGCCCAGTTCACCGCGCTCGTCGCTCGCTCGTCCTATCAGGATCTCGTGGAGAAGCTCCGGGCCCTGGCGGGAAAACACTCGGGAGCAGCGCCGGCCGGCAGTTTCGTGCTCGTGGGAGCGGGCGACATCGCCTCCTGTGCCAGTGACGGGGACGAGGCGACCGCGACCCTGCTCGACACCATCGACGGGACCGTCTTCACGCTCGGGGACCACGCCTACGAGGCCGGCACGCCCATCGAGTTCGCCGCGTGCTACGAGCCCAGCTGGGGGCGTCACAAATCGCGCACTCGTCCCAGCCCGGGCAACCACGACTACCTGACGCCGCGCGCGTCCGGCTACTTCGAGTACTTCGGCCCCGCCGCCGGCGATCCCGACCGGGGCTATTACAGTTACGGCCTCGGCGCCTGGCACATCATCGTGCTGAACTCCAACTGCTCGGACGTCGGCGGGTGCGGCCCGGGATCACCCCAGGAGCGCTGGCTCCGGGCCGACCTCGCCGCGCACCCGGCGGCCTGCACGCTCGCGTACTGGCACCACCCCCGCTTCAGCTCGGGGGCGCAGGGTAACGAGGCCGACGTGACCGCCTTCTGGCAAGCGCTCTACGAGCACGGCGCCGAGATCGTGCTGGGCGGGCACGACCACGTCTACGAGCGCTTCGCGCCTCAGAAGCCGAACGGCGAGCCCGACCCGGTGGGCGGCGTTCGCCAGTTCGTGGTCGGCACCGGCGGCGCGACCCGGCACCGATTCGATGGGCCGCCGGCCGCGAACAGCGAGTCACGCGACGACGACACCTTCGGAGTCCTGAAGCTGACCCTCCACCCGACCAGCTACGAGTGGCGCTTCATTCCAGTAGCCGGTCGCACCTTCACCGACTCCGGTCACGGTCGCTGCCGCTGAGAAACCCGAGCGCGTGATATCCCTCGGCTCGGCCGACGGCGGGCCACCGCGGCTTCCATGTCGGTCGGCAGGGGCGCCCGGAACTCCGTGTACTCCCCGCTCGTCGGGTGCGTGAAGCCGAGCACGGCCGCGTGCAGCATCGGGCGGACCAGCTCGGGATCGGCCGGGACCGCGCCATAGCTCGCGTCGCCCAGGACCGGGTGGCCGATCGAGGCCAGGTGCACGCGGATCTGATGGGTGCGGCCGGTGCGCGGGCGCGCCTCGACCAGCGTCGCGTCGGGGCCGAGGCGCTCCGCGACGCGGTACTCGGTCGCCGCCTGCCTTGTGACGGGCGAGTGCGTCGAGACCCGGCGCCGGTCGCGCGGGTCTCGGCCCAGCGCCCGCTCGATCAGGCCGCCCCGCCGGACCCCGCCGGCCACGAGCGCCAGGTACACGCGGTGTACGGAGTGGACGCGGAACTGGCGTGAGAGGTCGCGGTGGGCGGCGTCGGTCTTCGCGATCACGAGGACGCCGCTGGTGCCCTTGTCGAGGCGATGGACCAGGCCGGGCCGCGCGCGCTGGCCGTCGCGTTGACCAACGTGATGCACGAGCGCGTTGAGGAGCGTCCCCGTCCAGTGGCCGGGACCCGGGTGCATGACGAGACCGGAGGGCTTGTCGATCACCAGCAGGTCCGCGTCCTCGTGGAGCACGTGCAGGGCGAGCGGCTCGGGCTCCACCGGCGGGGGCTCGCGCACCGGCACGTGACACGCGATCACGTCGCCCGGGCGGATCAGCCGGGCGGGCTTGGTCTGCCGGCCGTTGACGGTGATCAGGCCGCCGTCGATCCACCGCCGGGCGGCCGCGCGCGACAGGTGGGCGGTCTGGGTGGCCACGAAGACGTCGAGGCGACGCGGGGCCTGCCCGGCAGAGACCGTCGTCACCGGCTGTATGGTGGAAGCCCTCCGAGTGTGGGGAACACGCCCTTGACAGTCTGCCGCCGGCATTGTATCAGGGGCCATCAGCACGTGAGGAAGTGAAGGCCGTCGTTGCTCGCTTCGTGGTGTTCGGTGCCGCGGTCGGAAGCCTGGCGCTCCTGGCTGGTGCGGTGATGCTGGTGCTTCGTGTGGCGCAGCCTCTCGAGTATCCGGTCGATCGATCGCGCGACCCGGACGGGGAGCTCGTCGGCCGCGTGGCGAGAGTCGAGCCGGGCGCCATCCTGCTCGCCTCCGAGCCGCCCGGCGGCGACGCGGTTCCGGTCGTGGTCACCAAGGACACCAGGGTGATGCTCGGGACGATCGAAGGCTGGATGAACGACGTCCGACCGGGTGGCCAGGTCAAGGTCGCCTACGACCTCTACGAGGGAAAGAAGCTCGCCCGCGTGGTCGAGGTGCTCCCGGACGAGCCCCGGCCCACGACGGCTCCGCCGGCATCCGCCGCCACCCCTGCGCCCGCGCTCGAGCCAGAGCCTCCCGCGGCGCCGGCACCGGTTCCGGTGCCGCGGGCCGAGCCTCCCGCGCCGCGCTCGAAGGCGGAACCGCCACGCACGACCGAGCCGAAGACGACGCCGCCATCTCCGCCGGCTCCGGCCCGCGAGCCGGACAGCACCGATGGCTCCGCGGCCGTCGACTGGTTCCTCCAGAACAGACGGTAGCCGCACTCATCGCCCCTCGACCCAAGGAGACGTCCATGAAACGGTTCTCGCTCATCGTCCTTGCCGCGAGCCTTGCCTTCGTGATGCCCGCCACCGCTCAGGAGACCCCGCGCATGGGCGGCGTGCTCAAGGTCGCGGCGATCGGCGAGCCGCCCACGCTCGACATTCCGATGAGCACCGCCACCCTGGTGTACGAGATCATGTGGCACGTCAACGAGTCGGTCTTCACCTACGACAAGAACTTCAACCCGGTGCCGTTCCTGGCCGAGTCCTACACGCTGACCGACAAGGGCCTCAAGTACACGATCGTGCTCCGGAAGGGGGTCAAGTTCCACAACGGTAAGGAGATGACCTCGGCCGACGTGGTGCCCTCGCTCAAGCGCTGGGGCCGGGTGGCCTCGGTGGGCCGCGCGCTCTGGAAGTACGTGGAGAGCGTGGACGCCAAGGATCCCCACACCGTCGTGATCAGCATGAAGCAGCCGTCGAGCTCGCTCATCTACGGGCTCGCCGAGCCTCACGCGGCGGTCTACCCGAAGGAGAGCATCGAGGCCGCGGGGGAGGGCCAGCTCAAGGAGTTCATCGGCACCGGGCCCTTCCGTTTCGTGGAGCACCGACCGGACCGGCACATCAAGCTGGCGAAGTTCAAGGACTACAGCGCCCGCGCGGAGCCGGCGAACGGCTTCGGGGGCAAGCGCACCGCGTACTTCGACGAGATCCTCTTCCTCACCGTGCCCGAGACCGCGGTGCGCCTGGCCGGCGTCGAGACCGGCGAGTACCACCACGCGATGTTCGTCAAGCAGGACTCCTACGAGCGCATCAAGGGCCTGCCCGCGCTGGAGTCCCGGATCGTCAAGCCGCGCGGCTGGGCGGTGGCGGTCATGAACCACAAGTCGCCCCTGACGGGCCAGAAGAAGCTGCGCCAGGCATTCCAGGCCGCCCTGGACATGGAGCCGATCCTGGTGGCCGGCTTCGGCTCGCGCGAGTTCTACCGGCTCGACCCCGGACTCTTCTTCCCCGAGCAGCCCTGGCACTCGACGGCGAGCGCGGCGCTCTACAACCAGAAGGACAAGGAGAAGGCGAAGCGCCTCCTCAAGGAGGCGGGCTACGCGGGCCAGCCGCTGCGCTGGATCACCACCCGCGAGTACGAGTTCATGTACAAGAACGCGCTGGTGTCCAAGCAGCAGCTCGAGGAGGTGGGGATCGTGGTGGATCTCCAGGTGGTGGACTGGGCCACGCTCAACAATCGCGGCGCCAAGCCGGAGCTCTGGGAGATCTTCTCCACCGGCTTCGTCTTCTCGGCCGACCCGGCCAACCACGTCGCGCTCCGCTGCACGTTCAACGGCTGGTGGTGCAACGAGGAGAAGGAGCGTCTGCTCGCCGACCTCCAGAGCGAGAACGACCTCAAGAAGCGGAAGGTCATCATCGACCGGCTCCAGGTCGTCTTCTACGAGGACGTGGGCAGCGTCAAGCTCGGCGACTACTTCACCCTGGACGCCGCGCGTCGCGAGCTGCGGGGCGACTTCCGCACCGCGCCGCGCATGTACTTCTGGAATAGCTGGCTCGCCAAGTAGGGAGGCGTGCAGACCTACCTGCTGCGCCGGGTGCTGGCGGTCATCCCGGTGATGCTCGTGGTGGCCACCGTGACGTTCGTGCTGATCCACCTCGCGCCTGGCGATCCGGCCAGCATCATCGCCGGGCCGGACGCGACGCCGGGCGACGTGGCGCGCCTGCGCACGCAGCTGGGCCTCGACGAGTCCCTGCCCGCCCAGCTCTGGCACTGGTACGGGCGCCTCCTGCGCGGGGACCTGGGCGATTCCATCTTCCTGCGCCGCCCGGTCACCGAGGCGATCCTGGAGCGCCTCGAGCCGACCCTGCTGCTGACGAGCTGGGCCACCCTGATCGCGGTGCTCATCGGCGTGCCGGCCGGCATCGTGTCGGCGCGCTATCACAACACCACGGTGGACCAGTCCTTCATGGGGCTGGCCCTGATCGGCCTCTCCATCCCCAACTTCCTGCTCGGGCTCCTCATGATCCTGGTCTTCGGGGTCTGGCTCCGCTGGCTGCCGGTGGCGGGCTACGTGCCGCTCGACATGGGCCTCTGGCCCAACGCGCGCTCGCTGCTCATGCCGGCGATCTCGCTGGGCCTCGTGCAGTCCGCGCTGATCGCCCGCATCACCCGCTCGAGCATGCTCGACGTGCTGCGCGAGCAGTACATCCTGGCCAGCCGCGCCAAGGGCCTGGCCGAGCGGACGGTGGTCTACAAGCACGCGCTCAAGAACGCGATCATCCCGACCCTGACCGTGATCGGCATCACCTTCGCGATCCTGATCGGCGGCGCGGTGGTGATCGAGACCGTGTTCAACATCCCGGGGCTGGGACGGCTCATCATCTCGGCGGTGCTCCGGCGCGACTACCCGGTGATCCAGGGCGTGGTCCTGATCATCGCGCTCACCTACACCATGATCAACCTGCTGGTGGATCTGGCCTACCTGACGCTCGATCCGCGGATTCGCTACCAGTGAGCGATCGACGGGCGGCCCGCGTGGCGGTGGCCCGATGCGGGCTCCTGCGGCGGCGGGCCCCGCATCGCCATGACTCGGCGCGTTCCTGGTGGAAGATCCCTCAACCTGCCTCGTCGCCGTCAACGTGTCGTCGCCGTCGCTCGCCATCGGGCGGTGGGACCCGCAGCTCCTCGACGTCAAGGCGCGCCTGGCCGCCGCCCACCGCTGGCCCACTGGATCGGCACCGACGACGTGGGCCGGGACGTCTGGAGCCGGGTGATCTACGGCACCCGGCTCTCGATGCTGGTGGGCGGCGTGGTGGTGCTCTTCTCGTTCGCAGGCGGGATCGTCTTCGGCCTGCTCGGCGGCTACTACCGGCCGCTCGACAACGTCCTGATGCGGATCATGGACGGGTTCATGGCGTTCCCCGGCATCATCCTGGCCATCGCGCTCATGGCGTCGCTCGGGCCGAGCGTGCTCAACGTCATCGTGGCGCTCGGCATCGTGTACGTGCCGCGCGTGGCGCGCATCGTGCGCGGCTCGGTGCTGGTGATCCGCGAGACGCCCTACGTCGAGGCCGCGCTCGCCCTGGGGGTACCCGACCTGCTCGTCTTGGCGCGCCACGTGCTGCCGAACTGCCTCTCGCCGGTCATCGTGCAGGGCACGTTCATCTTCGCGGCGGCCGTCCTCGGCGAGGCCGCGCTGTCGTTCCTCGGGGTCGGCGTGCCGCCCCAGATCCCATCCTGGGGCAACGTGCTGGCGGAAGGCCGCCTCTATCTCCAGCAGGCGCCCTGGCTGACCCTGTTCCCGGGCGCCGCCATCATGGCCTGCATCCTCGGCCTCAACCTCTTCGGCGACGGCCTGCGCGACCTCCTCGACCCCAAGATGCAGAGCGTACGCAGCGCGGCCCAGGAGTGACTACGGGAGCTCGACCGTCTTGACGTAGACCCCCGGCGAGCCCGGCGCGTGGTTCATGTGCAGCCGCATCTTTGCGTTGATCGGGGCGGCGTCGCGCTGGGTCTGCCACGCGCGGCTCTCGGAGACGTTCGGGTTCTCGAACTCGTAGAACGTGAGGTAGGTCGGCGTGCCCTCCACCGCCCGGTACCGGCGGCCGCGGATCACGCCCGGCACCTTCTCGTAGTTCGGGACGTAGACCGTGTTGTACCACTCGTTGAACTCGCGGTCGACCGCCGCGGGCACGTCCATGCGCCCGAGCTGGAGGGCGGGCGCCATCGGGGCCCCCGCGATCGCCGGGGTGAGCGCCTCGGGGTGGATCATCGTGTAGATGTTGCGGATGAACGGGGTGCCGATGGCCTGGGGCCCGATCCGTTTCGTCCACGGCGTGGGGTTGCCCTGGACCTTCTTGTAGGCGGGGCTCTCCATCACCGCGGCGCTCTCGAGCTCGTAGACGGCCAGGTGCTTCGGGCCGCCCTTCACCGCCTCGTAGCGCGCGCCGCCGAGGAATCCCGGGATCGCCATGCGCTCCGGCAGGTGCTCCTCGTTGTACCACCGGTTGAACTCCTCTTCCTTGTCGGCGGGCACATCCGCCCACACCATCAGAAGCCCGGTCCCCTTCTTGGCCATGGCGCCCTCCCTTTCGGACGGATATACCATACCGCGGCGCGTCTGGCACACTGGAGGCCATGCGGGACTGTTGCGAGATCCGGGTCGACGTGCCGGCGCGGCAACGCCGGCTGCTGTGGGTCGTGCTGAGCATCAACGCGGTGATGTTCGTCGTCGAGCTCGTGGCCGGCATCGGCGCCCGCTCGACCGCCCTCCTCGCGGACTCGGCGGACATGCTCGGCGACGCCGTCGCGTATGGCTTCAGTCTCTACGCGGTCGGGCGGGGCGTGGGATGGCAGGCACGCGCCGCGCGGCTGAAGGGACTGATCATGGCCGCCTTCGGGGTCGGCGTCCTCGCGCAGGTCGTCACGAAGCTCCTGCACGGACTGCCGCCGGACGCGCAGACGATGGGCGTCGTCGGCAGCCTCGCGCTGGTCGCGAACGCGGCGTGCCTCGTCCTGCTGTGGCGCCGGCGCGGCGACGACGTCAACATGCGCTCCGCGTGGCTGTGCTCGTTGAACGACGTGGCGAGCAATGCGGGCGTCATCGTCGCGGGCGCGGCCGTCGCGGTCACCGCGACGGGCTGGCCGGATCTCCTCGTGGGGCTGGTGATCGCCGGGATGTTCTGCGCGTCGGCCACGACCATCATCCGGTCCGCGGTCGCCCGGCCGGCCTAGCCTTCGTCGCGGCCCGCCCGGCCTCCGAGGACCGAGACCGCCGCGATCCCTTCCAGCGCCACCAGACACCAGAGCGCGGTCTGGTAGCTCCCGAGCAGATCGTGCAGCAGCCCCATGAGCCCCGGGCCGAGCGCGACGCCGGCCTGCGTCGCCGCGCCCACCAGGCCGAACACGGTGCCGAACGAGCGCGGGCCGAACTCGACGCGGGCGAGCAGCGGCGGGAACGTGATGAGGTTGCCCACCCCCAGGCCGAAGACCAGGCTGGCGGCCACCAGCACCGCGGGCGACGGCCACGCAGCCATCACCGCCAGCGCCGCGCCCTGGGCGCCGATGTTGACCGCGGAGAGCTTGCGCAGGTTCACGCGGTCCGAGAGCACGCCGATGGCGATGCGGCCGAGCAGCGCGGCCACGGTGGTGGCGCTCACCGTCAGCGCGGCGTGGCTCTCGCCGAGATAGGGCTCGAGCACGCTGATCTGGTGGACGAGGAAGCCGACCTGGGCGGCCAGGGCCAGGGCAAACGGCACCATCAGCGTCCAGAGCCGCGGTACGCGCAGGACCTCGTGCCGCGTCCAGGTTCTCGACTGGACGCGTCCCCTCGCCCGGCGCTTCGGACCCGCCGTCGCGGCCGAGCTCGATGGCCACCTGAGCCGGAGTAGGCCGCCCGCGGATCACCAGCCAGACGAGCGGGAGGCCGATCGCGAGCAGGGCCAGGCTCACGGACGTCGTCGCGAACTGGAAGCCGCGGCGCTGCGCCAGCGCGACCAGGATCGGCACCAGCACCATGCCGCCCACGCTCGCGCCGGTCAGGGCCAGCGTCATCGCGAGCCCCTGGCGGCGGCCGAACCAGGGCAGCAGCGTGCTGCTGAGACCGGTTGAGCTGAGACAGGACCACGACGTGGCCATCACCACGTAGACGACGAAGAGCTGCCACGGGGCGGTGATCAGGCCCAGCAGCGCCACCGCGGCGGCCATCGTGACCACGCCGTAGGTCAGCACCCCGCGGGGGCCGTGACGGTCGATGAGACCGCCGACGACCACGAGGCATCCCGCGCTGAGCGAGTAGTAGACCGTCACCGCCAACGAGATCAGGCCGGTGGACCAGCCGTGCCGGTGATTGAGGGCGTGCAGGTAGACGCCAAGGCCGTAGAAGCCGAGGCCCCAGGAGAAGCTCGCGAGGATCCCGCAGGCGATGACGACGGACCAGCCGCGGTAGAGGGGCACGACACATGGTACCCCTCGACTCCCCTCACCTCCTCTCCCCTCACCCTAGCCCTCTCCCCAGCGGGGAGAGGGTAAGGTATGCTTCTGGCCGAACCCTCAGCGAGGAGAACGCCCGTGAAGCTCGACGTGTCCATGCTGACCCATGATCTCAAGAGCCTCCCCGACTACGCCCGGAAGGTCGAGGCCATGGGCTACGACTGCCTCTGGTCGTCCGAGACCCAGCACGACCCGTACCTGCCGGTAGCGGTGGCCGCGACCTCGACGTCGCGCATCAAGCTCGGCACCAACATCGCGACGGTCTTCTCGCGGAGCCCCATGATCACCGCGCACATCGCCTGGGACCTGCAGAAGGCCTCCGGCGGGGCGGTTCACGCTCGGGCTGGGCACCCAGGTGAAGGCGCACAACGAGCGGCGCTTCTCGGTGAAGTTCGAGTCGCCCGGACCGAAGATGGCGGAGGCCATCCGGGCCATCCGCACCATCTGGGACTGCTGGCAGAACGGGACCAAGCTCAGCTTCAAGGGGCAGTTCTACACGTTCGACATCATGACCCCGTTCTTCAATCCGGGGCCCATCGATCACCCGAAGATCCCGATCTACATCGCGGCGGTGAACCCGCTGATGTGCCGCATCGCGGGCGAGCTGTGCGACGGGATGCACGTGCACCCGTTCAACTCGCCGAAATACCTCCGCGAGATCGTCCACCCGGCGGTCGAGGAGGGCTCTGAAGCGCTCCGGGCGCTCCCGCAAGGACTTCACCTACGCCACCGCCACGTTCGTGGTGGTGGGCGACAGCGAGAAGGAGCGGGCCGCACAGGCGCAGACCGTCAAGCAGCAGATCGCTTTCTACGGCTCCACGCGCACCTACCAGCCGGTGCTGGCCGCGCACGGCTGGGAAGCCGTCACCGGCCAGCTCCACCGCAAGTCGGTGGAGGGCGACTGGAAGGGCATGGCCGATCTCATCACCGACGAGATGCTCGACACCTACGCGGTGACCGCGACCTACGAGAACCTGCACGCGAAGATCACGGAGCGCTACCAGGGCCTGCTGGATCGCACCGGGCTCTACCAGCCGTACCAGCCGAACGTCAACGATCCGCGCCTGCCCGCGATGGTGCGGGCCTTCAACGGCGTAGATAGGGGCCAGCGATGACCGACAAGGTGCAGGTGGAGATCAAGGGCGACGTCGCCACCATCATGCTCAACAAGCCGGAGCGGCTGAACGCGCTCGACAACGAGATGTGGCACGGCATCGGCGAGGCCTGCAAGGTCGTGGACGCCGCCCCCGACGTGCGCGTGGCCGTCCTGATGGGCGCGGGCGGCTGCTTCTGCGCCGGCCTCGACGTGAAGGCGGGCTCGACCCTCAGCACCGCGCTCGAGGATATGTCCCCCGGCCAGGCCCTGGACCGCATCCGCCAGCACCTGGCCGGGCACCAGGCGTCCTTCTCGGCGGTGGAGGCGCTCCGCGTGCCGGTCATCGGTGCCATCCAGCGCGCCTGCATGGGGGCGGGCCTCGAGCTGGCGCTCTGCTGCGACGTGCGCCTCGCCGCCGAGGGCACCCTCTTCTCGATCCCCGAGGTGCAGCTCGGCCTCGTGCCCGACATGGGCGGCACGCAGCGGCTCCCGCGCACGGTCGGCATCGGGAAGGCCAAGGAGCTGATCTACTCCGCCCGGCGCTTCGACGCCGCGGAGGCGCTCCGCATCGGGCTCGTGCAGGCGGTGTACCCCGCGGGGGAGCTGCAGGCCCGCGTGGCCGAGCTGGCCGGCGAGATCGCGGCCAACGCCCCGCTCGCGGTGCAGGCCGCGAAGCGGGCGATCAACGGCACCTACTACGGCGACATGGGCGCGTGGCTCGACTGGGAGACGGCGCAGTGCTCCGGCCCGCTCCTCTCCGAGGACCGCAAGGCGGGCCTCAAGGCCGCCGCCGAGCGGAAGCGCGCCAACTTCAAGGGCCGATAGGCCCGGAGGCATTCATGGCAGACCTCTACGACCTGGGTGACAAGCCGCCGCTCGGAGAAGTCCCGAAGCGGATGCACGCGTTCGCGGTCCGGCAGAACCGCTTCGGCCAGCCGCGCGACGCGTGGAAGCGCGAGGTGCTGCCGACGCCGACCATCGGCCCCGACGAGGTGCTGGTCTACGTGATGGCCTCGGGCATCAACTACAACAACGTGTGGGCCGCGCTGGGCCAGCCGCTCGACGTCATCGCGGAGCGCCTGAAGCTGGGCGAGCCCGAGGACTTCCACGCCGGCGGCAGCGACTGCTCCGGCATCGTGTGGGCCATCGGCAAGGACGTCAAGAACGTCAAGGTGGGCGACGAGGTCATCGTGCACAGCGGGTGGTGGCGACCCGACGACCCGTGGGTGCTCTCCGGCAAGGATCCGATGCTCGCCGAGTCCACCCGCATCTGGGGCTACCAGACGAACTACGGCAGCTACTGCCAGTTCGCGCGCGCCCAGGCGCATCAGTGCATCGCCAAGCCGAAGCGGCTCACCTGGGAGGCGGCCGGCTGCTTCCTGCTCTGCGCCTCCACCGCCTACCGCATGCTGATGGGCTGGGAGCCGCACACCGTCGAGAAGGGCGACGTGGTGCTGGTCTGGGGCGCCACCGGCGGCCTCGGCAGCCTCGCGCTCGAGATCGTCCGCGCGCAGGGCGGCCGCGCCATCGCGGTGGTCTCCGACGACGCCAAGAAGAAGTTCTGCATGGAGCACGGCGCGGTCGGGGTCATCAATCGCTCCCAGTTCGACCACTGGGGCCCGATGCCCGACACCAAGGACGGCAAGGCCTACGGCAACTGGGCCAAGGGCGCGCGGGCCTTCGGCAAGGCGATCTGGGACGCGCTCGGAGAGCGCACCAGCCCGAGGATCGTCTTCGAGCACCCGGGCGAAGCGACCCTGCCGACGTCCGAGTTCGTCTGCGGCACCGGCGGCATGATCGTGATCTGCGCGGGCACCACCGGCTACAACGTCACGCTCGACCTGCGCTATCACTGGATGCGCCAGAAGCGCTTCCAGGGCAGCCACCTCTCGAACGACCAGCAGGCCCTGGCGGTGACGAAGCTGGTGGACGCGGGCAAGGTGGACCCGTGCCTGTCGCAGACGTATGGTTACGACGAGCTGGCCGAGTGCCACCAGCTCATGCTCGAGAACAAGCATCCCTACGGCAACATGGCGGTGCTGGTGAACGCGCCGAAGGCGGGACTCGGCGCCGCTTGAAGGCGCTCGCGTTCCAGGAGCACGGCGGGCTCGAGAAGCTGCAGTACCGGGACGTCGCGGACCCGGCCATCGGGGCGGGCGACGTGCTGGTCCGCGTGCGCGCGGCCGCCCTCAACCACCTCGATCTCTTCGTGCGCGAGGGCCTGCCCGGCCTCACGCTGCCGATGCCGTTCTGGACCGGCTGCGATATCGCCGGTGACGTGGCCGGCGTGGGCGCGGACGTGCGCGGACGTGAGGGTCGGCATCCGCGTCGCCGTCAACCCGAATCTCTCCTGACGGCACGCTGCGAATACTGCCGCCGCGGCGAGCACAGCCTGTGCGTGCGCTACGGCATCCTGGGCGAGCACACCCACGGCGGGCTCGCCGAGTACGTGAAGGTGGACGCGCGCCACGTCCTCCCCCTGCCCGACGCGATCACCTACGAGGACGCGGCGGCCTTCATCCTCGTGAACATGACCGCCTGGCGCATGCTGGTCACCCAGGCCCGGCTGCGCGCGGGCGAGGACCTGCTGATCCTCGGCGTGGGCGGCGGCGTCTCCTCCACCGCGGTGCAGATCGGCAAGCTCTGCGGCGCGCGCGTGTGGGTCACCTCCTCCAGCGACGACAAGCTCGAGCGCGCGCGGGCCCTCGGCGCCGACGAGTGCATCAACTACTCGAAGGAAGACTGGGTGAAGGTGATCGGCCAGAAGACGGGCCGGCGCGGGGTGGACGTGATCCTGGAGAACGTGGGCGCCGCCACCTGGAAGGGCGCGATCCGCACCGTGGCCAAGGGCGGCCGTATCGTCACGTGCGGCGCGACGTCGGGCCCGATCGCCGAGACCGATATCCGCCTCGTGTTCTGGAAGCAGCTCTCGATCATCGGCTCCACGATGTCGAACGACGCGGAGTTCAACACGGTCATGGGCCAGCTCTTCGCCGGGCGGCTGCGGGCCATCGTGGACACCGTGATGCCGTTGCGCGAGGGCGTCGAGGCCCAGCGCCGCCTTGCGGAGGGCAAGCAGTTCGGCAAGATCGTCCTCACGCCCTGAGCTTCCGGCTGGTCGTCGTGGCGGACTGGTCGGCGGCCTCGACCCGGGCCCGGCGAGGCCCGCGCGGGATCGCTGCTGGGTCGCGTGGGGCCGCGCCGGTGAGCCGCGGCCGGCGCCGCAGCTACTTCCGCACCCGGCCCGAGGCGGAAGCCTTCATCTTCGGCCTGCTCGTCGGAGAGCCCGGCGCTGCGCTCGTGGGCTTCGACTTCGCCTTCGGCTATCCGGCCGACGCGGGCCTGCCGGCGGGGCGCGCGCTCTGCGCCAGGCTGGACAGCCTGATCCGCGACGAGCCCGACGGCGGCGAATAATCGGTTCGAGGTCGCCGGGATCCTGAACCGCGAGATCCAGGCCGCGTTCGGCGGGGGCTTCGAGGGGCCGTTCTGGGGCCATCCCGCGGGCCACGCTATCCGCACCTGAGCCCGACGCGGCCGCGCCCGTTCCCCCCGCGCATCAGCGACGGCCGGCTGGTCGAGCGGCGGCTGGCGTCACGGCGCATCCAGAGCCCGTGGAAGCTCTACACCCGCGCCTCGGTCGGCTCGCAGACCCTGGTGGGCCTGCCCGCGGTCCACCGCTTACTCACACACCCGGCCCTGGAGGCGCGCGCTCGACTCTGGCCCTTCGAGACCGCGTGGGACGCGGCGATGGCGGTGACAGCATCGTGATCGCGGAGCTCTGGCCGAGCCTAGGGACTGCACCGGCCAGTCCTACTCGATCAAGGATCAATGCCAGGTCGCCGCGGTCCGCGACTGGGCTCTCGACGATCCGGCGGCTCTCGCGCGACGCTCGCCCGCCCCGGCGACCTGACTGACGAAGAAGACCGCACCTGCCGCGACCGTCGAGGGCTGGATCGCGGGGAAGGTATGCCCCGAATCCATGAACATGAGACCTGACCCCATGATCCTGATCACCGCGGGCGTGACCGGGATCGTCACGTCGGTGACGATGATCGGGCCGCTGCTGGTGGACATCTCGCGGGACCTGGGGATCTCGCTGGGCCAGGCGGCCTGCTGGCCGCGGCGGCGGGCGTGCCGCAGGCGCTGTTCTCGCCGTTCTCGGGCCTGCTGTCGGATCGGCTGGGCGCAAGCCGAAGACGTCGCCGCGTTCGGCAGCGTGGCGGCGCTGGAGCCTCGGGGCGCGCGGCGCCGAGCTCCGCAGCGCTCGTGGTGGTGGGCTTCCTCGCCGGGCTGCTGGGCTCGCTCGCGCCGATCAGCCTCATGGCCTCGGTCGGCGATCTGTTCCCGGCCGAGCGCCGGGCCCGCGCGATGGGCTGGTTCAACATGGGCTTCAGCTTCGCGGCGATCGGCGGCGTGCCGCTGATGGGCGCGGTGGCCGGCACGCTCGGCTGGCGCTGGGCCTTCGTGGCCATCGGTCGTCGTGATGCTGCTGCTCGGCGCGGCGGTGTGGCGGTGGTTCCCGGACATCCCGCCGATGGTCTCCGGCACCAGCGTGATCGCCACCTACCGCGCGGTCTGGGGCGTGCCGCGCGCTCAACCTGCTCGGGGCGAACCTCCTGGAGCGCTCCCTCTTCGGCATGGTGGTGATCTTCCTCCCCGCCTTCGTCATGCTGACCTTCACCTGAGCGCGGTGGGCGTGGCGCCCGTCCTCGTCCTGGTCGCGATCGGAGCCATCACGGGCAATGTGCTGGGCGGACGGCTCGGGGATCGCTTCAGCAAGCCCGGGATCTTCGTCATCTTCCAGATCGTCAGCGCGGGCCTCGGCCTGACCCTCTTCGGCGCGGGGCTCGCGCTCGCGCCGGTCGTGGCGCTCGCGATACTGCTGACCCTCTGCAACTCGGCGAGCCGCCCGGCGTTCCTGGCCTACGGCTCCGAGCTGGCGCCCCGCCAGCGGGCGCCCTCTTCGGGCTCATCGCGCTCACCAACCAGAGCGGGCTCGTGATCGGCGCCGCGGCGGGCGCCGCCGCGATCGGCAGCGGCGGCTACCGCGGCATGGCGCTGGCGGCGCTCGCCCAGGGCGTGCTCGCCGCCGCGCTCGCCCTGCCGCGCTCAGGCGGCCCCGCGGCGCAGCCGCCTGAGCGACGGGGCCAGCACCAGCAGCACGGCCAGGCCCAGGATCACCGCGCTCACCCGCCGCGTCACGAACACGGTGAGGTCATTGCCGTGCGCGACCATGCTGGTGAGGAAGTACTGTTCGGCCATCGGGCCCAGGATCACCCCCATGACCAGCGGCGGGATGGGCAGGTCGTACCGGCGCATGAAGAAGCCGATCACCCCGAAGAGCATCGTCAGCCAGACGTCGGCCATGTCGTTGCGCAGCGCGAAGGCCCCGATGAAGCAGAAGACCACGATCAGGGTGTTCAGGATCGGGGCGGGCACGCGCATGAGGGTGGCGAAGCACATCGCGGCCAGGAACCCGAAGGCCACCATCAGCACGTTGGCCAGGATCATCCCCGCGAAGAGCGTGTAGACCTGCTCCGGCTGCTTCGTGAAGAGCAGCGGCCCCGGCTGGATACCGTGGATGAGGAACGCGCCCATCATCACCGCGGTGGCCGCGCTGCCCGGGATGCCGAGCGTGAGGAGATGGATCATGGCCCCGCCGGTCGAGCCGTTCACGCTGCTCTCGGAGGCGACCAGCGCCCCCGCGTGGCCCCGGCCGAAGAGCTCGGGCGTCTTCGAGAACTGCTTCTCGAGCCCGTAGGACACGAAGGACGACACGGTCGCGCCCGCCCCCGCGAGGCCACCCACCGCGATGCCCACCAGCGTGCCCCGCGCCAGCGGCCCGCGCAGCGGCCAGAGATCCCGCAGGGGCAGCCGGGGCACCGTCCGCGCCGGTCCACGCGTGGCGATTCGCGGCTGGGCGGTGACGATCTGCTCCAGCACCTCGCCGATGGCGAAGAGGCCGATCAGCACGGTGACGAAGTCCACCCCGGTCTTGAGGAAGGGCACGCCGAAGGCGAAGCGCTCCACCCCGTACTGGGCCTCGGTGCCCATGGTGCCGAGGAACAAGCCCGCGAAGAGCGAGATGAGCGCGGCGGGTAGCGAGGACTGGTTCAGGACCGAGACCCCGGCCAGGCCGAACAGCACCACCGAGAAGAACTCCACGCTCGACAGCGTCAGCGCGAAGCGGGCGAAGGGCGGCGCGAAGAAGGCCAGGAAGAGCGCGCTCACCAGCCCGCCCACCGCGGAGGACATGATGGCGAGCCCGAGCGCGTACTGGGTGCGCCCTTGCTGGCTCAGCTGGTAGCCCTCCCAGGTGGTAGGCACGTTCATGGGATCGCCCGGGATATTGAAGAGGATGCCGGTGATCGAGCCCCCGAAGACTCCACCGCAGTAGACCCCGATCATGAGCAGCAGCGCGGGCACGATGCCCATCAGGTAGGTGAACGGCAGCACCAGCACGATCGAGTTGAGCATGGTGATGCCGGGCAGCGCGCCGGCCAGGATGCCGATGACCAGGCCGAGCGCGATCATGCCGAGGTTCAGCGGCTGCACCGCGTGCTGGAACCCCGTGCCCAGGCCGAGAAGGCTCTCGATCACGCGCGGCGAATCAGAAGATGCCGAGGGCGCGGTAGAGCGCCAGGGTGACGCGCTCGAAGGGGGCGGCGCCCTTCGGGAACGGCAGGTATACGAGCTTGATGAAGGTGTAGAGCAGGATCACGGTGCCCAGCAGGGCGGTGGCCGCGATGCCCGGCACGCCCCGGGCGCCGGCCACCACCATGAAGGCCACGATGAAGGCGGCGGTGGCCAGCGGGAAGCCCACCTGCGGCGCCGCGATCACGTACGCGAGGATGCAGGCGATGCCGAGAGCAAGGCGAGAGACGGACACGCGCGGCAGGACCCCGGAGGCCTCCGTCCCGTCCGGCCCGGCGCGCCGCTCCTCCCGGAGCTTCAGCAGGCAGGCCACCGCGAGGCCGATCAGGGCGAGGCGGGGCCAGAAGCCCGGGCCGAGCTGGCCGCGCGGCGCCATGGCGTCGAGCGGCCAGGTGGACGCGAAGAGCAGCCCCGAGCCCAGCACGCCCGCCAGCAGGGCGGCCGCCGCGCGCGCGCGAGCCCATGCTACTGCCGGAGGCCGAACTCCTTGACGAGGCGCTCGAGGGTGGCCACCTCGCCGCCCACCCACCGCGTGGAGTCCGTGGTGCCCTGGTAGGAGTCGGGACGGAAGTACCACTCCTCGGCGAACTTCTTCCACTCCGGCGACTGCATCGCCTTCTGGAACGCGTCGGCCAGCACCTTCACGCGCTCGGGCGGGGTGCCCTTCTTCGCGACCACCCCGCGGAACTGGGGCAGCGTGATGTCGAGCCCCAGCTCCTTCGACGCGGGCACGTCCGGGAACGCGGGATGGCGCCGCTCCGCAAAGATGATCAGCGGCCGGAGCTGCCCCGCCTTGAGGTACTGGAGCACGTCGCCGGCCTGCTCGTAGAGCACCTCGGTGTGCCCGCCGAGGGCGGCCGCGTACCGCTCGCCCGGCTTGGGATACGGCACCGTGATCATCTTGTAGCCGCGATTGCCCAGGAAGCGGCACGGTGACGTCGTCCACCGTGCCGAAGCCGGTGGCGCCCACGCGCAGCTTGCCCGGATTGGCCTCCGCGTGCTTGAACAGCTCCTGGATCGTCTTGAACGGGCCGTCGGCGCGCACGAACAGGAAGGAGTCGGCCACCTGGGTGCGCGTGATCCACTCCAGATCGTCCACCTTGTAGCGCGCCAGGCCCATGGGCAGCGTCATCAGCGTGTCCTGGATGTAGGTCGCGAGCGTGTAGCCGTCGGGCTTGCCGGACAGGACCTGCGCGAGCCCGGTATTGCCGGAGGCGCCCGGCACATTGGAAGCGGGCAGCGGCCACGCCGAGCAGCGGCTGGCTCAGGGAGCCGAGCTGCCGCGCCATCGCGTCGGCGCCGCCACCCGCGCCCCAGGTGACCACGAAGTCGATCGGGCGCGACGGGTACTTCTCCTGCGCGGCGGCCGGGCGCGGCCAGGAGCCCGAGGGCCAGGATCACGAGCACGGGGAACGCGATGCGTCTCATCAGGTCTCCTATCGCTTGAGGAGCAGGGCCAGGCCGCTGGTCAGGAGCAGGACGCGGACCACGAGCTGGAACGCGCGCTGCGAGAGCCCGGTCTGGATGCGCCCGCCCACGTAGAGCCCGGCCCCCGCGATGGGGACCGCGGCCAGCAGGTAGCCGAACGTCTGGCGGTGGTAGAGCCCGGCGGCCACGAACGCGGCCAGCCGCACGCCGCCGTCGATCAGGAAGTTCATCGCGAAGGTCGCCCGGAACACGGCCCGATCGAGGCCGCGCAGGTTGAGGTAGATCACGTAGAACGGCCCGCCGGTACCGAAGAGCGTGCCGACCAGGCCGCCCAGGAGCCCGCAATAGCTCGCGGCCACGCGGGAGCCGCGCAGCTCGGGCAGCGGCAGCATCTGGTAGATCGCGTAGGCGATGACGAAGCCACCCAGGAGACGGGCGAGCAGCGAGGTCGGCACCGCGTAGAGCAGCCAGAGCCCCGCTGCGACCCCCACCACCATGAACGGGATGAGCACGAGCTGCTCCGGCCAGGCCACCTGGTCCACGTTCTTGATGCCCTGGCTGGCCGAGCCCAGATAGTCGAGCGCCACCACCACCGGCACCACCAGCGTGACCGGCCACATGAGCGTCAGGAGGGGCACCGCGATGAGCCCGGAGCCGAAGCCCGCCATGCCCCGAACCCAGTACGCGAGCAGCACCACCAGCCCGGAGTAGATCGCCGTCTCGAGGGTCAACGGACGGGACGACGTCAGGCGGTCGGGCGACCCTCGAGATGCCAGGTGCCCTCGTCGCGATTCCAGAGGCGGAGCATGTGGCGTCCCTGCCCCGGAGCCGCGTCCTGGAAGGCGGTCCGGCTGTGCGCGAACTGGCGGTTGTTCAGGTACTGCAGCTGGCCCTTCTCGATGCGGAACTCGACCCAGCTGGCGGGATCGTCCACGATCTCGCGCATGGCCGCGAGCGCCCGGTCGCCCTCGTCGTCGAGCTCGACCCCGGCCAGCTTGGCCCCGTTGCGGACGTAGTCCTCGTAGTAGCGCGAGGCCAGCGTGCCGGCCTCGTACTCGAACACCGGCTGGCGGCTCACGCGCGGCGCATCCGGCGCGTGCTCGCCCTGCCGGTCCCAGTCGAACGGCTGGTACAGGCGCGCGAGCAGCTCGGGCCGCGCGGCGCCGCAGCTCGTGATGGGCGGTGACGAGGCTGGCGAAGCGGCTCAGGCCGCCCTCCATCGCCGACTCGAGGCAGAAGAGGCCCACGAAGGCGGGCGCCTTCCACAGCCAGCCGCCGTCGGTGTGGAAAGGCTGGCCCAGGTTGGTCACCGAGCGGCGCACCCCGTAGCCCAGCGCCTGGCCGGAGTCCTTCACGTCGTAGAGGCGGGTCCCGGTGGCCTTCTGCGCGACCACCTGCCCGAGCATCGCGGCCAGCAGCCAGCCGATGGCCAGGTTCTCCGCGTGGCCATACCGCTCGACCGGGAACCGATCCACCACCGCGAGACCGGTATCGCTCTCGAGCTTGGCCCGCACGGAGGCCATGACCGCGGTGCAGGCCCGGAGCGAGAAGTCCGCGGGGTCCAGGGTGTCCACCGGGCGGGGCGTGGCCCGCACGCGGGCCGCGACCTCGTCGAGCTCGGCGACGCAGTCGACGGGCAGCGGAATCAGCCACCCCTCCGGGGAGATGCTGTCGCGGGTCCAGCACTTCTTGAGCTCGACGTCCTCGGGGGCCACCTGCACGGTCAGCTGATCGAGTCGCATCGGAACGGCCTCCTCGAGCGGTGATGGAGCGCGAGTATATCAGGGCCCGTCCGGCCAGTACCAGCGCCCCTAGTACCAGCGAGGATCGCCGGGGAGAACCGGCACCGGCTTGCCGTCCACCTGCAGCACGCGCGGGCGGATGGTGGGGACCGCGCGACCCCGCAGCGAGCCGAGGATCTCGTCCGACCGCGTGCCGCCGCTCTGAACCAGCTCGAGATTCTTGATGGTGGGCAGGCGCAGCGTGATGTCCTTGCGGCGGAACGCGTCCATGGCTTCCGGCGGCGTCAGCCAGCGCAGGGCCACGATCTCGTGCCCGTCCACCACCGGCTCCTGGGGCGGGGCCACCGCCGCGAAGAACCGCGTATCGAAGCGGAGCGGCTGCTCCTCGGGCGTGATCCAGTGCGCGAAGTAGGTGAGCCGGTCGGTGGCCAGCGTGAGACCCTCCGCGCGCAGCATGCCGAAGAACGCCGGGTTCGCGGACTGGCAGGCCGCGCGGTGGGCCTCGAAGCGCTCGCGGTTGTCCGGCGTGAATCGCACGAGGCTGCCCTGGCGATCGTAGGCCAGGAGCATGCCCACTTCCTCGAAGGCCTCGCGGATCGCGCCCACCCAGTAGGCCAGCGCCTTGAGGGGGGCCAGATCACCCCCGAGCCGGGCGCTCGCCTCCTCCGGGCTGAGCCCGCGCACGAAGCGCTCGACGTCGCCGGGAATGTCGTCGGCCTCGACCTTGCCCCCTGCGAAGACGTAGTCCCCGGCCGCGAACTTGCTCTTGCTGTGGCGCTGGATCATCAGGATCTCGGCCGGACCGGCGGGGCGGTCGCGCAGCAGGACCAGGGTGGCGGCGGGCGATGGGATCGCGGGCGGGCTCATGGCGCATTCTGGCACGAGCCGGCTCACCGGAAAAAGGCCTTGTGAAGCCCCTGGCGCGGTGCGAAACTCCCGGGCGTGCAGGAGCATCGGCGGTACACGCGCGTGGCGGCCACGTGGCCGGTCACGGTCCGGAGCGGGGATCAGATCCTCCGACTGCAGACCGTGAACCTGTGCGCGCACGGCGTCAAGGTCGGCCGGGACGCGGCGCTTCTCCCGGTCGGCACCTCCGCGCATCTCCGTCTCGAGCCGCCCCACGCCGAGCCGGTCGACGTCGAGGCCATTGTCTGGCGCGCCGACGACGACGGCGCCGCGTTCTTCTTCGTCGGGACCAGCCACCACGCCGCGTAGCCGTACTCCGCCGCCTTCAGAGGAGACCCGCATGGGCGCAGAAGCCAGGATCAAGGAGCTCGGCATCACGCTCCCCAACCCCCCGAATCCGATGGGCAACTACATCCCCGCGGTCCGCGTCGGCAACCTGCTCTTCCTGTCGGGCCACGGACCGATTCGCGTCGGCGACCAGCCGCTCACGCGGGGCAAGGTCGGGCGCGACATGTCCGTCGAGGAGGCCTACAAGGTGGCCCGCGAGGTCGGGATCAACCTGCTGGGCTCCGCCCGCCGGGCGCTGGGCAGCCTCGACAAGGTGAAGCGGGTGGTCAAGGTCCTGGGGATGGTGAACGCGGTCGAGAGCTTCGGCGATCAGCCCAAGGTGATCAACGGCTTCTCGGACCTGATGGTGGAGGTGTTCGGCGAGAACGGCCGGCACGCGCGCTCCGCGGTCGGCATGGGCTCGCTGCCCGCGGGCATCCCGGTCGAGATCGAGATGATCCTCGAGCTCAACGCCGTATCCGCCCCGGCCCCGAAGAAGGCCGCCCGCGCGACCCGGCCGGCGAAGGCGAAGAAGACCGCCGCGAAGCGCCGCCGCTAAGGTCCAGGCCCCTCCGACCCCAGGAGCGGCGGCAGGACCTGGAGCGCCTCCGCGATCCGCGGGCCATACCAGGACAGGAGCTTGCCATCCACGAGGTGCACGCGCCCGTCGCGCACCGCGGGTAGGTCCGGATAGGGCGCGAAGTCGGCCTCGTGGATGCGGCGGAATCGGTAGGGCTCGTCCGGGAGCAGGATCACCTCCGCGTCCGAGGCCGCGACCTCGTCGAGGGTGACCTCCGGGTACCGCTTCGCCGCGCCGCCGAAGACGTTGCTCCCGCCCGACACCGCCAGCATGTCGTGGATGTAGGTGTCGGCGTTGATGGTCATGTAGGGCTTCCGCCAGATCGGGCAGAACACGCGCCGCGGCCGCGCCCCGCGGCCCCGGCGCGCACCTCGTCGTAGCGCGCCCCGCAGCGACGCCTCGAGCTCGCGCGCGGCGCGCTCCCGCCTCGAGCAGCTCGCCCAGCTCGCCCACGAGGCGGATGCCGTCCGCGACGCTCCGGGGATAGGTCACGTGCACGGGAATGCCCCAGGCCTGGAGCGTCTCCACGTGCTCGCGCACGTTCTCCTCGACGTTGGCGATGACCAGGTCGGTGCCGAGCTCCCGGATCAGCTCGAGCTTGGGATTCTTCTCCCCGCCGATCCGGGTCTTGGTCGCGACCCCCTCGGGCGGCTGCGTGCAGTAGATCGTGCAGCCCACCACGCGATCGCCCGCGCCGATGGCGAAGAGGATCTCGGTGATGCTGGGGATGAGGGAGACGATGCGCCGGGCCGTCACCGGCGCGGCTTAGAGCTTGGCGGCCTGCTCGGACAGGCGCTCGACCAGCTCGATCAGCCCCTTCAGGTGCTGGCGCAGCGCGGCCTCGGCCTTCTTCGCAGCCTCACCCTGCCCGCCCTCGACCGCGTCCTCGAAGGCGGTGACCGCGACTCCGAACTCCCGCAGCAGACGTCGCGTGCTGTCTTGCGGCATGCTTGTAGGATATCATGCGCGCCATCACGACATGGTCGGCGCCGTCGATCTTCTCTACCGCGCGCTCTATCGCGGCGTGCTGGCCCGCATGCCGGAGCGCGCCGCGATCGCGATCGGCCAATGGGGTCTCCGGCACGTTCCCCTCGATCGCCTCGGCGTCTTCCGCAACGCGGATCCGCGCCTCGCGATCACGCTCGGTGGGGTGCCCCTGCCGAATCCCCTCATCCTCTCGTCCATGTACTACGACACCGCGATCCTGCGCCGCGCCATGGGCCTCGGCTGGGGTGCGGTGACCGCGAAGAGCATCACCCCGGGGCCGCGCCCCGGCCATCCCGAGCCGAACCTGGTGCGCATCGAGACCGCGGACGGCCCCGGGCTCGTGAACTGCAACGGCTTCAAGAATCCCGGCCTCGAGGCCTACCGGCAGGCCCTGGCCCGGCTGCCGCACCGCGTCCCGCTCATCGTGGCAGCGGCGGGGGAGTCGGCCGACGACTATGTGCGAGTGGTGGAGGGCCTGCAGGAGTTCGGCGACCTCGTCGAGATCAACATCTCCTCGCCCAATACCAAGCTGGTCTACGGCTGGTCCACGCGGCCGCACGAGCTGAAGGACGTCTTCCGGGCGGTGCGGGCGGTCACCCGCAAACCGGTGATCGTCAAGATCTCGCCGGACTTCCGCGAGACCAACGAGGAGATCACGATCCCGGCCGCGCTCGACGCCGGCATCACCATCGTCAACTACGGTAATACCCGCCGCGTGGACGAGCCGCGCCTGTCGCAGCGCTCGGGTGGCCTCTCTGGCCCCGCCCTGTTCCGGACCACGCTCGAGAACGTGCGCCGGGTGCGCGAGCGGTTCGGCGACCGCCTGGAGCTGATCGCCACCGGGGGCATCGACAGCCCCTCGCGGGCGCGGCAGGCCCTCGACGCGGGCGCCACCGCGTGCGGAATCTTCACCGGATTCATCACGCGAGGCCCGCTGCTGGCGCGCCGCATTCTGGATGCGCTGCAACCTGCCGGAAAATAACCCACAGGTTATCCACTTATCCACAGTGATCCACAATCGCGGAAAACGTACGTTCCGACGCGGTTCCAGAGGGGGGGCGCAGAAATGTGACGCTCTGATCGTCCACCACCACGAGGCCCCTCACCGCACACAGCATTCACGCAGGCCGACGGCCTCACGTGCATCGAATCGCGCATGAGTCGCGGCGAAACGAAGCCTTGACAGGATCGAGACCGGTTCTTAAGGTGATCGGGCGCTCATCGTCCCAGTGCACATTTTCAGGAGGAGAGGATCACGATGGAGGCCAGCCGGAAGCCACTGGCGAAGGTCGAGGGCAGGAAGCGGATGCGGCTCAGCGGGCTCACGGTGGCGTGGCGTGGCACGCCGAACCTCGACGACTGGGTGGCCTACATCGTGACCGGCACGAAGTCGAAGAAGCTGATCCTGGCCGATCACGCCTCGGAGCGGAAGGTGAAGGGCCTCCTCACCCGCATCCAGAGCCTCTCGAAGAAAGAGGTCGAGAAGCTAGCGAAGGGTTAAGGGCTTCGAGGTAGCCACCGTCGTCGGGTCCTCGGACCAGATGGCGGGGTCGGCATCCACGAAGAGCTCGATCGTGTTGCCGTCGGGGTCCTCGAGATAGATCGACTGGCTGACGTGGTGATCCCGCAGGCCGCGGATCTTCACCTGGTTGGCCTCCAGCACCGCCTGGGCCTCCCGCAGCGTCTCCAGCGAATCGCCGATCTTGAGCGCCACGTGCGCCAGCCCCACCGCCTGCTCGGGCGGATTCGGGGCGTCCGCCCCGACCGCCATCACGGCCAGATCGTGGTGGTTGCTGCCCGCCGAGAAGAAGACCATCCGGCCCGGGAACCGGGCCACTTCCTTGAGCCCGAGCACGCCGGTGTAGAACCGGGCCGAGCGATCGAGATCCCGCACCTTCAGCACCACGTGCCCCACACCCTGGATCTTCATGGGTCCTCCCCTTTCGTCAAGGCCCCGCGCTGGGCCAGGCTGATGAACCGCTCCCGCCCAATGATGACATGATCGTGGATGCGCATGTCGAGCAGCTCGGCGCATTCCACGAGCTGCCGCGTGAGCCGCAGGTCTTCCCGGCTGGGCGTCGGGTCGCCGCTCGGGTGGTTGTGGAGGAGGATGAGCGAGGCGGCCGACTCCAGGATGGCCGGCTTGAAGACCTCGCGCGGGTGCACCAGGCTGGCCGAGAGCGTGCCCTCCGAGACCACCACGTCGCGCAGCAGGCCGTTCTGGGCATCGAGCAGGGCCACCCGGAACACTTCCTTCTTGAGATCCTCCATCAACGGCCCGTAGCGGGCGAAGACCTGCTCCGGGCTCCCGAGCACCACCCGGCCGTGGCCGTTCCGCGAGCGCAACCGCCGGGTGATCTCGAAGGCCGCGGCCAGCCGCACCGCCTTCACCGGGCCCACCCCACGGATGGCGCCGAGCTCGGCCACCCCGCGCCCGGCCAGCCCCGAGAGCGACCCGTAGCGGCTCAGCAGGTCGCGCGCCATGTCCATGGCGCTGCACCCGGCGAGCCCGCTGCCGAGCTGAATCGCGAGCAGCTCCGCGTCGGCGAGCGCGTCGGGCCCCTTTTGGTACAGCCGCTCGCGGGGCCGGTCCTCGGCCGGCCACTGCCCGATCCCGGCGCCGGAGGATGCCATGGCCCGACGTAGCACGCGCGCGCGCGAGCGGTCAATGCGCCGGATCAGGTACAGGTCGGTCCCGTAGTATGCTCGGCATCGATGACCCAGCAATCGCGCCTCCCCGGACCGCTGGGCCCGCTCCCCGCGGGAGGTGGTCGCCTCCCCGGCCCGCTCAGCGTGGGCTCCGGAATCTTCATGGCCCCGAAGCAGGTCGGCAAGGTGGTCAAGAAGCTCGTGATGCCTCCGCCCGCGGGCGGCGCCAAGACCATCGTGGCCCGTGACGTGCCGTGGAGCCTCTATGCCAAGACCACCCCGGCGCTCGCGGACGTCACCCAGGGAGCGCTCGCGAACTGTCCGCTCGCGGCTCTCCTCGCGGCGCTGGCCTACACCGCCGCGGGCCAGAAGCGGATCGACGCCATCGTCGCCGAGCAGGCCGCCATCGTCGAGACGGATCTCTCCGCGGTGGCGGACCGCATCGAAGAGCCGCCGCCCGGCAACGTCATCCAGACGACCCGCTACTTCACGGTGAAGCTGGGCGGCAAGTCGTTCGAGGTCAGCAGCGTGCTCTACACGGACGACGCCGATCGCAACTGGACGCCGGCCTACATGCGGTCGCCGAACAGCGTGATCTGGGCCTGCGCGATCGAGAAGGCCTACGCGGTGAAGGAAGGCGGATACGAAGCGCTCGACTCGAAGGGGCTGACCGCGAACGCCATCTGGGAGGTCGTGGTGGGGGCGAAGCCCGACGGCTTCGCCGTCACCGGCAAGACCGACGATGCGCGCATCAAGACCGCCGCCGACAATGCGTCCCGGATCCCCACGATGGCCGCGTCGAAGGACGACGCCGAGGACGTGTCGTCCTGGCACGGCTTCGCGGTGCTCGGCATGAAGGGCGGCCGCATCGAGCTGTACGACCCGATGCTGGTCAAGCGGCCGACGATCTCGCTGGACGTGTTCCGCAAGAACTTCAACGCCATCCTGTTCGGGACCCCGTAGACGCGGGACCCGCCCTGTAGACGCGGGACCCGGAGGATGACTCAGCTACCGCGCACGTCGAGGCGGTACTGCTCCACCGCCTTGGCCCCGGACTTGTCGAGGATCTCGATCTGGATGAGGAAACGTCCCTCCGGAACGGTCACGCTCCCCGCCTTCAGGCTGGTCCCTTCGATGAAGGGCTTCAGGCGCGGGGTCAGCGACATCGACAGGATGCCCTTCTTCGCCTTGATCTCGAGCGACTCCATGTCGACCGGAGAGCCGTTCGGCTCGAACACGATGAAGAAGCTGGTGGCCGGCGTGGTCTCGATCACGGCCCCGTTCGCGGTCTGCTTGACGAGCGGTTCCTGCACCAGGATGCGGGGCCCGGTCGCTCCGCGCAGGGTGGGCCCGACCACGAGCCGCTCGTCGCGACCCAGGCGCAGCCGGACCGCCTCGTCCGGGCTCAGCAGCAGCAGCCGGCCTTGAGCATCCGCGGTTCCGCCGAGCGCGATCAGGCCGGCCAGGATGACGAGGCGAAGTGCCGAGGCTCGGAGCGTCCTAGCCATTGATACCCCTCCGTTCACGACCGATCCAGCCCGAGGGCGCCCCCCGGGCCGCTGTGGATGGGCAAGTATCACGAACGGCGGCCGCGAGTCAATGAGGCTCCTGGTCGCGTGCCTGCTTCTCGCCGCGACCGCGTGCGCCGGGCCCTCGAGCGAGTTCGCGCGGCAGAGTCGCGGCCCTCGGGCTCTCGGAAGGGCGGGTGCGAGGGGCGCCGTTCGAGCATCTGCTGATCAGGAACCGGGAACCCGCCACCCGCCGCCTCCACGTCTACCTGGAGGGGGACGGCATCCCGTGGCTGGCCGGGCTTCCCACTCGAGACCCCACCCCGCGGCGACCTCTCGCGCTGGAGCTGATGGCGCAGGACCCCGTCGCCAGCGCGTACCTGGGCCGGCCCTGCTACCACGGTCTCGGCGATGAGCCGTCGTGTCCGGATGCCTTGTGGACCTCGGCGCGCTACTCCGAGACCGTGCTGGCCAGCATGGTGGCCGCCGTGCAACGGATCCTCGCTTCGGAGGGGGTGGAGGAGGTCGTGTGGTTCGGCTACAGCGGGGGCGGGACGCTCGCCGTGCTGCTGGCCTCTCGCGTGCCACAGTCGGTGGCCGTGATCACGGTGGCGGCCAACCTCGACATCGACGCGTGGACGGACCTACACGGGGACCTGCGCCTGGTCGGCTCGCTCAACCCCGCCCGGCAGCCCCCGCTCCCGGACCGGGTGGTCCAGATCCACTACGCGGGCGGCCGCGATCGCCTGGTGCCGGCCGACATCGTCCGTCGCGGCGTCACCGGCCGCGGACGGCTGCGTGGTCGTGCCCGAGTTCGACCACGTGTGCTGCTGGGCGGCGCGCTGGCCCCGGATCCTGAGCGAGGTCGCGTCCGCGACCTCGTCCTAGAAGGCCATCCGCAGCCCGACCGTCACGTTGGTCGCCCGCCGCGTGTCGTACCCGAGCAGCTGACGCACGTTCACGAACGTCGACATCCCACTGGGCAGGACGAAGACCGCGCCGACCCCGAGGTTGAAGAAATCGCGATCGGGCGTGTCGGTCCGGAACAGGAGCCGCGGCTGGGAAATCGTATCGACGAACCGGAACCCCACCGTGCGCTGGTTGTTCAGGAACTCGTGCACGTACTCGGCAGCCGCCTGAGGAACCAGCACACCCCACCGAGTACTCACCGCCATCGAGGCGAAGACCCCGAGGGTTGTGGTCAGCGACGAGATGTTCTGATTGTCGTAGTCCAGCTCGATCCCGGTGCTCCCGGACTCCTTGTAGCCCGCCAGCCTTCGATCCAGGTAGTTCACACCAGCCCGGGGGCCAACCGTGAAATTCCCGAGGATGAAATCGTAGCCGATGTTGGTCCCGATGTTGAACTCGTCCGAGTGCGTGTCACCCTCGATGAGCCCCGCGGCCACCGCATTGTTGTCCAGCTGAATCTTGATGCGCCGGTCGATCGAATACTCCTTCCGGACATAACCGATGAACCCATCGATGAAGAGATTCGTCATGGGGGCAACGGTCCCGTAGAGCGTCAGGCCGATGGCGTCGTTGTTGTACCCGCCGGTCGGCCCCGCGAAATCGCCGAACTCGTGAGCGTAGTTGATGGCGGCGCCCAGTACCGCCCGGTTTCCGAACGAATAGTCGAGGCCAAACGTCGTGCCTACGGTGTTTTGCTCGAAGCCGGTCTCGTACCGGGTGTTGTCCTTGTTCAGGAACTGGTAGTCCCCGTTGACGAACAGGCCGAACCCGGGGCTCAGCAACTGGTCGGCGGCACCACCCTTCCCGGCCCGCCGCTCGGCCAGGCGTTCCGCCTGACGGCGCTGTTCCTGACTCGCGCCGAGCTGGCTATCGACGGTGGGAGTGCCACCTGAGCTACTCGCAGAGCCGGCGGGGGGGACCGAGCCGCAGAGGTTAAAGAGGGAGCCCTGGGTGTTCCCGGGACCTCCCAATCCGGTGCAGTTGGACCCCGCGCCGTCGCTGCTGAGGGCACGGATGATAGTGTCATTCAGGCCCAAGCCGCCCTGCGCACTGACCGCTACCGGTAGTGCCAGCAGCACACTGCTGACCGCTACCACCATGGACACGACCGCCCGCATCTGTCTCATCGGCAGCTTTCCTCCCGAGGGTTCTGACCTACGCACGGCATACCGGCGCAAAGCTAAGTACCATGGGAAACTCGGGCTACGCAAAGTTATTCGCTAGGCCGGCCCCCATTATCGCCCATCTACCTTTTCTACGGTCATTTCCACCCGTCGGTTGAGGCGACGCCCGTCCTCGGTCTCGTTGGACGCCACCGGGGTGCTCGAGCCGAGCCCCCGGGAGGTGATCCGGTCGCGCCGGAGCCCCGACTCCAGGAGGACCTCGCCGACCCGCCGGGCCCGCTCGTCCGACAGGCGCTGATTCTGCTCGTCCAGGGTGCCCTTCTCCCGGCTCGCGTGCCCCTCGACGGCCACGTGGCGCTCGGGAGCCAGGCGCAGGAGGGCCGCCGCCACATCCCGGACGCTCCGCTCTCCCGCCGGGTTGAGCTCGGAGCGGTTCACCTCGAACGAGACGCCGGGCAGCGTGATCACCACCCCCCGTGGCGTGTCGCGGGCGTCCACCCCGCGGCGCCGCAGCTCCTCGACCAGCGTCAGGTTCCACCCCGGAATCACGACCGGTGCCGGCGCCACCGGCTGCGTGAGCATCCTGATGCGTGCGTCGGCAGCGGATCGGAGCAGCGACAGGTAGACGACGAAGAGGATGATCGGCACGGCCACGATCAGCCCGAGCCAGAGGCCGAACCACGACCGTCCCGGAGGCGGGGCGGGAGCAGGGGGACGCCGGTAGGCCTCGGGGAAGAGGCGGGCCTCGGAGAGGTGCACGCCCCCGCCCGCCGCGACGAGCTGGTTGTGAAGCCGCTGCTTGAGCTCCGACAGAGTCCGCGGGTTTTCCGCCAGGGCGAACTTCCCCTCGAACCCGAGGGCCAGGCAGAAGTAGTAGATCTCCATCACGTCGCGCTCGGTGGCGGGCGGCTGCTCGATCCGCTCGAAGAACTGCTTCCCCGCGTTGAGCGTGCCGTAGTACTTGAGCATCAGATGCGGCCAGTCGCCCCGGTGCGGCCAGGGCGAGTTCATGATCAGCTCGTCGACCCACGCCAGGACCGCGTAGCGCGCCTCGACGTAGGAATCCCAGGAGACCTCACCGCCACGCGCCCGGCGCTCCTGAGCGTCGATGAGCGCGGTCAGGCGATCTCGAAGCTCCGCGGGCGTCCACGTACGCTCCGCGCAGCTCTCGCGGAACAGGAGCGCGTAGGCGATCAGGTCGGTGAAGACGTGGCGCAGCGGCGTGCCGGATCGAGCCGGCGTGTCGGCGGGCTTTGCGGGCGGGGTCGCGGCCATCCTAGTTCCAGCTGCTCTGCACGTTGACGCGCAGACGGACCTCGTTCACCCCGGCCATGCGCACCAGGTTCGCCGCCTCGTCACGCTGCGTGGCGTCCCGGACGATCCCCCGCAAGGTGACGACGCCATTGGGCCCCACCTCGACCGTCACCCCCGTGTTCGGATCGGACCCGCTGCCCCGGAGCAGTCCGCGACTGCGGAGGCGCTCCTCCAGCCGCGCGCGGAGGCCGTCCGGGCTCGCCGGATCCGGCTTCGCGACGGCCACCGACTGCTTGGGCGCGGGCGCGACCGGGCGCGGCGGCGAAGCGGGCCTCGGAGGAGCGGGGGCCTTGACCTCCGGAGCGGGCGGTGACTGGACGGGCGGCGGCACGACCGGCTCCGGCGGACTGACCGGGGCCGGCGGCCTCGGCGGCACGATCTGCGGACCTCCCGACGCGGCCGGAGTGCCGGCCGAGACCTGGGGAGGACTGGTCGTCGGCGTCGCCGGGGCCGGCGCGGAGGCCGTCGGCGCGGAGGCGGGCGGCGGCACCCGCACCAGGTAGACGACGGTACCGACGGCCGCGACCAGGACGGCCGCGATGGCCCCGCCGATCGCCAATCCCCTCCCCAGGTGCGACGCCGACCGGCCGGGCGGCCCGGGCGTGGGGCTCTCCTGAAGCGTCTCGGACCGCACGATGGTGGCACTCGGGACCGGCTCATGCGACGCCTGGGGTCGCGGCGCGACAAACGTGCGCTCGACCTGCATCGTGGGATCCGGCGCTTCGGGCCGGGGCGCCTCGGGCCGCGGCGCCGTCGGGCGCTCGACGACGAGCGTCGGCGCGCCGGCGGCGGCAGAGGTGTCCGTCGAGACCTCCCCCAGCCGTCGCGACATCTCGCGCAGGGCACGCACGATGGCGGCCATGTCCCGCTCGCGCTTGGCCGGATCCTTCTCGAGCGCCTTGAGGACGATCGCCTCCAGCTCCTGCGGAATCTCCGGTCGCAGCCGGGACGGCGGCACCGGCTGCTCCTGGAGCTGCTTGGTGAGGACGGCGGCCTGCGTGCTGGCCCGGAACGGGACCACCCCGGTCAACATCTCGTACAGCACGATGCCGAACGCGTACATGTCGGTCTTCTCGGTGATCTCCTGCCCTTCGATCTGCTCGGGGGACATGTAGGCGGGCGTGCCCATCATGGTCCCGGTCCGGGTGAGGTTCGTTCCCGAGTCGCGCAGGCGGGCGATGCCGAAGTCCATCAGCTTGATGTCGTCACCCGCCTCGAGCACCATGATGTTCTGCGGCTTCACGTCACGATGCACGACATTGGTCCGGTGAGCGGCCTCCAGCCCTTCGGCGATCTGGGTGGCGAGCCGGACCGCGCGGGGCAGGTCGAGCCCCCGGTCGCGCTGGATCACCTCGTTGAGCACGCGGCCCTCCAGCCACTCCATGACGATGAACACGCTGCCGTCTTCGGTCTGGTCGAAGTCGTGGACCAGGGTGACGCGCGGATTCCGCCGCTCGTTCAGGCTCGCCACGAGCTTGGCCTCCTGCTGGAAGCGCGCGACGAAGCCTTCCTCGCGGGCGAAGTCGCCCCGGAGGACCTTCAGGGCCACCTTCCGCCCGACGCTGAGCTGCTCGGCCAGGTACACGGTCCCCATGCCGCCGCGCCCGGCCTGGCGCTCGACGCGATAGCGCCCCTTGATGACGCGGCCGAGGAATGGATCGGCGCGCTCGCCCGGCCGGCGCACCGTGGCACCGTCCTGCGGACAGACCTTGACGTCGTCCGGATAGTCGGTCTCGCAGACGGGGCAGTACTTCATCGCGAGCTCCTCATGCCGATCGAATCCCCGACTGTGAGCTTAACTCAAACCCGCGCCGGAAATACGTTCTCTTGGCAGCCGGCGCGGAGCTGCCGGAAGGTGAGCGCTCTGTGCTAGTTTAGGCGCGGTTTCGCCATGCCAACGTCCACGAGACGGCAGTCCGTGAGCCGGCTACTCGGCACTCTGGTGGTGGCGCTCTCGAGCCTGACCGCGTGCGCGACACCCGCCCCGTCCGGTCGCATCATCCCCCTCGTTCCGGGCTACCCGCTCTCGGCCGAGTCGATCGGCGCGGAGCCCGGCGAGCAGCTGACGTGGGTGAACGGCGATCCCGCCCGGGGCGAGATCAAGATAGAGTTCGACCGCGTGGCGACCATGCCGGCCGTGTCCTCGAAGTCCGGCGTGTACACGGCTCGCTTCGGCGCCGCGGGCACCTACCCGTATACGGTGACCGGGCTCAGCCGCGGCGGCGTCGAGCTCGTCCCGAGACGCGGCGAGGTGGTGGTGCGAGAACGGCCCGTGGCCACGGCCCCCGGGCCCGCCACGACGACCCCGGCGCCGCCGCCCGGCGCGCCGGCTCCCCGACCGGCGTCGGACGCGCCGCCGGTCGGCACCGATATCTCCCGCTTGAAGAGCGGCGCCGAGGTCGCGCTCGCGTACCACTACCAGCCGGAGCACGGCATCGTGCTCAAGGTCGAGCGGGGAGCGGCGGCGCCTTCCTCTCTCCGGCCCGGAGCCCAGGTCGTCCTCGCGGTCACCTATACGATCATCGCCCCGCCCGAGGTCCCGCCGATGGTGGTCAAGGAGACCCGGACCATCCGGTTCGGGGACCAGGATCTGCGGCGCCTCGAGAAGACGGTGACGGTCGCTCCCGGGACCTACGCCAGCGAGCAGCGCCTGACGGTTCCCGCCGACGCGGCCGAGGGACCGTACACCGTGACGATGACCATCGAGCTCCCGTCCGCGGCCCGGATCCGGGGTCAGGTCTCGTCCGGATTCTCGGTCAGGCTCCCCTGACGTCGCTGCCGCTGCGCTTCGGAACGGCCGAGCAGTTCGCCGCGTGCCGGCAGCTGCTGGAGGACACGGCCTACACGGAGGATGCCCTGCGCGCCCACTATGACCTCGACGTCCTCTCCCGGCTGTCGCGTCGAACACCGGCCTCGGTCGAGGACAGGCTGGAGCTCATGACCCAGCTGTTCGTCGACGGCCTCTACGCGACCCGCGAGCAGATCGAGTCGTTGCTGCCGCCGGGCGCACTCGAGACGCTGGCCGCGCTGGGCCTGCTGGCCCCGAGCACCCACAACCAGAGGCTCTGGGCGGGAACCGTGATGCTCTATCCGCGCCGGGGACGCTACTTCGCATCCGACCGGTCTCGAAACGTCGACGGCTCGCCCCTGGAGCGCATGCAGGACATCGTGTTCTCGGCGCTGACCGAGGACACCGAACGGTTCCTCGAGCTCCTGCCGGCCGAGCCGTGCGAGGCCCTCCTGGATCTCGGAACCGGAGCCGGGGTGGCGGCCCTGGTCGCGGCCGGGTCAGCCACGCACGTGTGGGCCGTCGACATCACGGAGCGGGCCGCGCGCTTCGCTCAGTTCAACCAGCGCCTGAACGCGGTGGACAACGTGACCGTGTTGCAGGGCGACCTGTACGCGCCGGTCCACGACCTCCGGTTCGACCGGATCGTCATCCATCCACCGTATGTGCCCGCGCTCCACCAGACCCTCATCTACCAGGACGCGGGCCTGGACGGCCAGGACATCACCCGGCGGGCGGTGTCCGGGCTCGCGCCTCACCTGAACCCGGGCGGCCGCTTCTACTGCCTCACCGTCGGCGTCGACGCCGAGGACGTGCCGTTCGAGCGGAGGGTGCGCCAGTGGCTCGGGCCCGACGACGCCGAGTTCGACGTCGCCTTCCTCGCTCGGCAAACCATCAGTGTCGGCTTCCTCGCCCGGAGCGTGGCGCTCAAGTCGGCGCAGGGCGCGGCGGGCGCGGTGCGGCTCGAGGAGGCGTTCAAGAGCCTCCGGATCCGTGAGTTCGTCTACGGGGCGATCGTGGTCCAGCGGCACCGCTCGTCACGCGGAGGGTTCACCCTCCGACGCCAGCGCTCGACGGTCGGCGAGGCGGCGCTGCCATGGCTCCTGCGCTGGGAGACGGAGCTGGCGAGCCGCGGCTTCGACTGGCTGCTCGACGCGCGGCCCGTCGCCCCACCGACCGTCGAGCTCGTGGTCACCCATCGAATGGTGGACGGTGAGCTCTCTCCGGTCGCTTACCGGATGCAAACCGATCATCCGTTCGCCACCGACGCGCGGGCCGCGCCGTGGATGGGGGCGCTCATCGCTCGCAGCGACGGCCGCGTGTCCGCCCGCGAGCACTTCGCCAGCTTGAAGGAGGCCGGTGCGTTCCCGGAACAGATCGGCCCGCTCGATTTCGCCCGGGTCCTCGGCCAGCTCGTCTCGGGAGGTTTCCTCTGGATCCCGGGGTTCGAGCCCAGGCCCTGAGCCGATCGCGTCAGACGTCCGGGAAGAACCCGCTGCCGTCTCCGTCGCTGAAGTTGCTCCGGATGCGGCGGAGCGCCCCGACCGGAGCTTGGCCGGCCGCGATCGGCAGTGACGCCTGGCGGAACATGATGATCCCGTTCCCGTCGTTGACCGATCCATAGCCTTCGGTGGCGGGAAACATGCCCACCATGAGGTCGACCGCGAGCAGTCGCTCGGCCAGCCGGTAGGTGATCGTCCCCCGGTAAGCGAGCTCGCGCAGGGCGGGCGGCACATCCGGGATCGGGACGCCCGCCACGCAGTCGAGCGAGACCACGACCGGATCTCGTGAGGTGACCTGGGCGGTCATTCCACGTCCGCTCGGCCGGGACTGGCGCACGACATCACCGGTCCGGCGATGGCACGCGGTCGCCGGGTCGACCCGATGGCGGATCGTGACGACCGGCTCGCCCGCCGAGAGGTCGATCCTCACGTGCGAGTGCATCCGCGAGGCCGCACGTGGATCACGGGAGAACGCGCGCTGGTCCGTCAACAGGAGGGCCGAGCCGACGTCGAGGGCCGAGCGGCCGGCGTGGGGTCCCCGGCGCATCCGGACCGTCGTGCCGGGCAGGTCGAAGGGGACGAACACGTTGATCCAGACCGCGACGGATCGAATGGCGGCCGGCTCACTGGTTGGCATGCGCTCTCGCGTGCTAGTCTAGCCCCGGAACGACCGCGCCATGGCCACGCCGTCTCCGAGTGCCTACGATCGGCTCGCGTACTGGACGCAGCCCATGCCGCAGACCCATCCCGATCGGCTGGCCACGATCGCCCTGCTGCACGGAATGTCCCCCCGACCGATCGATCGGTGCCGCGTGCTGGAGCTGGGCTGCGGCGACGGCAGCAACCTGATCCCGATGGCCTACGGTCTCCCCGACAGCGAATTCGTCGGCGTCGACCTCGCGGCCACCGCGGTGGGCGTCGGGGCCGACGCGATCTCGGCGCTCGGCCTCCGGAACGTGGTGCTGCACCGGCTCGACATCATGGACCTCCCCGGCTCCCTCGGGACCTTCGACTACATCATCGCGCCGGGTATCTACTCGTGGGTGCCCGAGCCGGTGCGCGACCGGATCCTCGCCATCTGCGCGGCGCACCTGGCGCCTCACGGGGTGGCGTTCGTCAGCTACAACACCTATCCCGGTTGCCATCTGCGCCAGGCGGTGTGGCAGATCCTCCGGTTCCACGTCGCGGACATCGCCGATCCGAAAGAGCAGATCGCCCAGGCCCGCGCCCTCGCCCGCTTCATGGCGGACTGCCCGCAGGCCGCGGGCAGCGACGCGGCGGTGCTCGCGGACGAGATGCGCGCGGTGCTCGACCACTCCCCGAGCCTCCTCTTCCACGACGACCTCGCGGCCACCAACGAGCCGGTGTACTTCCGCGAGTTCGCCGCGCACGCTCGCCGGCACCGCCTGCAGTTCCTCGCGGAGGCGAGCGTCCACGAGATGCAGCCCGAGACGTACCCGGCCGAGGTTGCCCGACAGATCTGGCAGCTGGCCGACCGGAGCGTGATCCAGAAGGAGCAATACCTCGATTTTCTCCGGAATCGTCGGTTCCGACAGACGCTTCTGTGCCGCGAGGAGGTGGCGCTCGACCGGCGGCTGCGGCGCGAGGCCTTGCGCGATCTTCACGTTGCGTCCTCGGCCCGGCCCGCGGTCGAGCGCCCCGACGTCGACGCCCCGGGTGTCGTGGTGGAGTTCCGGGGGCGGGGCAACGCCAGCCTGGCGACCAACCACCCGCTCGCCAAGTCCGCGATGCTCCATCTCGGCGACGCCTGGCCCCGGCCGCTCAGGTTCGACGAGCTCCGCGGACCCGTCTCGGGAAACGGGACCGGCGACGAGAGCGGGGCGCTCCTCGACATCCTCCTCGCCGCCTACACCGCCGGGCTGGTGGAGCTCGCCACCCAGGCCCCGCGTTTCGCGCTGGAACCGGGACCCCGGCCGACGGCGAGCCCGGTGGCCCGCCTGCAGCTCGAGCGCGGCGCCTTCGTGGCGTCCCTGCGCCACACCAGCGTGCACATCGAGGACGATATCGGCCGCCGCTTGCTGATGCTCATGGATGGGACCCGCACCCCGGACATGCTCCGTCGCGACCTGGAAGCGCAGGTGGCGCCCGTCGAGGTGACCGCGGCGGCCCTCGACCGGAAGGTGATCGAGGTCGCCCGCCTCGCCCTTCTGGTGTCCTGATGGGCGGGGCCGGCCACAACTACGAACTCGGAGGCTCCCGATGACCGTCTACGCCATCAAGCTCGTCGACCATACCGGATCGGACACCAAGATCACCAGTGAGATCGGCGCCTCGCTGAAAGACTACTTCGACCGGGTCTTCGCGGACAGCGACCACAGCGCCACCGTCGGCTGGGGCAAGGCCGGAACCTCCGACGCGCTCGTGCTGCACTTCGTCGCGGACGTGGCGGGCTCCTACATCGTGCAGAAGATGAAGCGCCCGCCCAAGATCAACCCGCTGGTCGGTGGCCATACCACCCTGCGCGACAACGTGATCTGCTCCGAGTTCTACAAGACGGTCACCATCCGGGGCTCGACCCGCACGCTGTCCGGCCTGCAGTACGCGAAGCTCGCCTTCCACGAGGGCCTGCACAATGCCCACCCGCTGTTCACCGAAGACGACCTGAGAGGGCACGGCGGCCTCGCGGAGAGCCCGGTGGGGCCCGACCTGAACGACCGGGACATCGGCCTCATGAAGGACGGCCTGGCCGGGCGCGGCAAGAAGTATACCCAGCAGCTCTAGCGGCGCCGAGCGGTCGCGCCGGACGATCAGGGGTTGAGCGGCGGATCGACCGCGCCCGGGTCGCTGTCGTCGGCGCCGTCGGGTCCGATCGGGATCATCCCCGGCGCTCCGCCGCTGTTGATGCGGACCATGGTGCCCATGATCGTCACGCCGCTCGGATCGATCTTGATGAAGCCGCCGGACGACTTGATGGTCAGCTCCATGCCGGACTCGATGACGATGCTCATCGTGGTCTTCTGGTACCAGCTCTGGTTGACCTCCTCGTTGAGGGTACCCTCGACGGTGAGGTGCTGATTACCCCCGATCGACTCCCGCACCGCGTCCTTGATTCGCACGTCGAGATCCTTCTCGCCGTGGATGTAGATCTGCTCGGATCCCGCGCTGTCCTCGAATCGGATCTCGTTGTGGCCGCCGCCGTCCTTGCTGGTGTTCGACTTGAACAGGACGGTCTTGGTCTTCTCGTCGGGCAGGCGGTAGGGCGGCATCTCCTGGGCGTTGTAGAGCGATCCGACGATGACCGGCTGGTCCGGGTCGCCCTCCTCGAAGGCCACCAGGACCTCCTGGCCGATCCGGGGGATGAAGATCGAGCCCCAGCCCTTGCCGGCGTGGCTCTGGGTCACCCGGATCCAGCAGGAGCTCTCCGCGTCGGCCTTGCCCTCCCGGTCCCAGTGGAACTGAACCTTCACCCGCCCGTACTTGTCGGGGTAGATCTCCTCGCCCGACGGCCCCACCACCACCGCGGTCTGCGGCCCCGGCACCACCGGCTTCGGGGTCGACCGCGGCGGCCGGTACGGCAGCGCGAAGGGAATGCAGGTGAACGCGTTTCCGTACTCGAACTGGCCGTCGGAGCCGGAGCGATAGTCGGCGCTCGCCATCGTGATCCGGTGCTGGATGCTCGTCAGTACGTACACGCCGTCGCCGTCGTAGTGGCGCTCCAGCGTGAACTTGTGGCCGCTCACGAAGTTCCGGCACAGGCCCGAGCCGGAGACGATGAGCCCGCCCGCCGCCTCCTCCTGGATCCGGATCTTCGCGGTGCGCGAGTTGTCCTCGAAGATCTTCTCCAGATCCGCCGGCCGGTCCGCGCCGCCGCGGTCCACCCCGTCGAAGCGCTGGGCGTACTCGCCGGGAAAGTCGTAGAGCTCGAGCTGCTCGTTGTTTCCGACCTTCAGCTTGTGGACCACCTTGCCCGCGGCCACCGTGTCCTGGATCGTGCCCACCCCTTCCAGGTGCTTGTGCGGGAGCTCGAAGGAGTGATCCCACAGCGTGACCTTTCCGGACGTCAGCGACTGGTTCTTGTGCCAGCTCCTGATCCGCAAGTCGTCCAGCCGGTCGCGGACCGTCTCGTCGAAGATGATCCGGCTCCCCAGGGGCATGTCGGGATGGCTCGTGGGGGTGTTGGCCACCACCATCTTGTGCTCGTCCTTGCCGTGCTTGAAGAAGTAGTAGATCCCTTCTTCCTCCATCAGCCGGGAGGCGAAGTTGAAGTCGGTCTCGCGATACTGCACGCAGTAGTCGCGCGGATGGAAGGTGCCCTGGATCTCCCACGTCACGTCGAGGCCGGTGAGGACCTTGCGCAGGATGTCGGGCACGCTCAGGTTCTGGAAGATGCGGCTCTGGGCCCGCCGGGTCAGGAGCCAGAGCTGCGGCACCATCTCGAGGCGGTAGTGCGTGAAGCTCACGTCGCGCCCCACCTCGCCGATCTGGCTGCAGATCCCGCTCCAGTAGCGCTCGCGCTTGTCGTCGAGCTTGAGGAGCACGGTCACCCGACCGCTGAGCAGCTTGTCGAAGACGACCTTCAGCGGATCCTCCGCGATCAGCTCCAGCTCGAACCGGAACAGGCGCGACAGGCCTTCCTCCCCCCGCACCCCGGTGAGGAGGACCACGTCCGGGCCCAGCGGGGTGGTGACCGAGATCGGCCGGTTCGCCTGGATGTATTTCGCCATCAGTCGATCTGGTAGCCGAAACGACCGCCCTCGTCCACGCTCACGTGGACCCGGGAGATGCTGGCCTCCGAGGCCATGCGGGAAAGGTACTCCCGGGAGATCTCGGGCAGCAGCGTGCGGGTCAGGATGTGGTCCACGTTGCGCGCGCCCGACTCCACCTCGGTGCACCGGCGCGCGATCTCGGCGACGAGCGCGTCGTCGTAGGTGAAGCGCACCCGGTTGTTCTCCTGCAGGCGGGTACGGATGCGGCCGAGCTGGAGCTCGATGATCCGCCGCATGGCCTCGTCGCCGATGGGGTAGTACGGGACCACGATCGCCCGGCCCAGGAAGGCGGGCTTGAAGGCGCGCAGGAGCGCGGGCCGCATCTTCTCGATCAGCTCGTCCGGGTCCGGCGTCCGCGCCGGGTCCGCGCACAGCTTCATGACCAGGTCGGTGGCCACGTTGGAGGTCATGATGATGACCGTGTTCTTGAAGTCGATCTCCCGGCCTTCGCCGTCCTCCAGCGTGCCCTTGTCGAAGACCTGGTAGAAGAGCTCGATCACGTCCGAGTGCGCCTTCTCGATCTCGTCGAGGAGGACGACGCTGTACGGCCGCCGCCGGACCGCCTCGGTGAGCACGCCGCCCTCGCCGTAGCCCACGTAGCCGGGCGGCGAGCCCTTGAGGCGCGAGACGGTGTGGCCTTCCTGGTACTCGGACATGTTGATGACGACCATGTTGCGATCGCCGCCGTAGAGGAGGTCGGCCAGGGTGTGGCGCGGTCTCGGTCTTGCCGACCCCGCTCGGCCCCACGAGGAGGAACACCGCCGGGGACGCCGGGGATCCTCCAGCTTGGCCTTCGCGGTCTGGATCCGCCGGCCGATCGCCTCGAGGGCATGCGCCTGGCCGATGATCCGCCGCTCCATCAGGTCCTTGATGGAGAGCACGGTCTGGATCTCGTCCTTGACCATCTTGCCGACCGGGATGCCGGTCCAGCCGGAGACGACCTCCGCCACCGCCTGGCCGTCCACGCACACCTGCATGAGCGGAGCCTCGCCCTGGACGGTGGCCAGCTCCTTGTTGAGCCGCGGCAGGTCGGCCTGGAGCTTGGCCAGCTCCTCATCGGATAGCCGCCCCTCGACCGGGGCCGAGGCCGGCATCCACCTTCGCCGCCGTGGCGTGGGCCTCGAGCTTGGTCCGGATGCCCCGCAGCTCCTCGATCAGGCGCCGCTCCTGCTGCCATCGCGCCTCGAGCTCGGAGAGCCGCGTCTTCGCCTCCGTGCTCTGCTTGGACAGCTCGTCCCGACGCTCCCGGCTCTCGCCTCCGGTGATCGCCTCGCGCTCGAGAATGGTCATCTCGGTCTCGATCCGCGCGATCAGGCGCTGGCAATCCTCGAGGGCGGGTGGTGTCGAAACCTGCCCAGGGCGACACGGGCGCACGCGGTGTCGAGCACGCTCACGGCCTTGTCGGGAAGCTGCCGGCCCGGAGATGTAGCGATGCGACAGCCGCACCGCCTCCTCGACCGCCTCGTCGAGGATGCGGACGTTGTGGTGCTGCTCGAGCATGGCGACGAGCCCGCGCATCATCCCGACCGCCTGGGCTTCCGCCGGCTCCTCCACCTTCACGACCTGGAACCGCCGCGCGAGCGCGGGATCCTTCTCGAAGTACTTCTTGTACTCGGACCAGGTGGTGGCCGCGATCGTGCGCAGCTCGCCGCGCGCCAGCGCCGGCTTGAGCAGGTTGGCCGCGTCGCCCTGCCCGGCCTGGCCGCCCGCGCCGATCATGGTGTGGGCCTCGTCGATGAACAGGATGATCGGCTGCGGCGAGGCCTTCACCTCGGCGATGACGGACTTGAGCCGGTTCTCGAACTCGCCCTTCACGCCGGCGCCGGCCTGGAGCAGCGCCAGGTCCAGCGTGCGCAGCGCGACCGTGGCGGCAGGGGCGGCGGCACGTCGCCCGCCGCGATGCGGAGCGCGAGGCCCTCCACCACCGCGGTCTTGCCCGACGCCGGCCTCACCGGTGAGGATGGGATTGTTCTGCCGCCGGCGTGTGAGGATGTCGACGAGCTGCCGGATCTCGAAATCCCGCCCCAGCACCGGGTCGATCTCGCCCTGGCGGGCCCGCGCGGTGAGGTCGACGGTGTACTGGTCGAGCGCGGGCGTCTTCCCGCCGGCCGTCCCGGCCGGCGCCCCGTCCACCACGCTGGGCGCCTGGTAGGCGTCCTCGGCCGACCCGGCGGTCAGCTCCCCGAAGCGCTTGGTCAGGTCCTCGACCGAGATCTTGGCGAGCTCGGGGCTCGACTCCGCGGCCAGGCGGGCGAGGTCCGGCTCGGAGAGCAGCGCCAGGAGCAGATGCCCGGAGCGCAGCGACGAGGCCCCCAGCTCCACGGACGCCAGCGTCCACGCCTCGCTGAGCCAGCGCGTGATCCGCGGCGCCAGCGTGGGGGTGCGGGCATTCCCGGTCTTCAGCCGGTCGAGGGCTCGATTGAGACCCGTCGCGAGCTTGCCCGGATCCACGCCGTAGTGCTTGATGATGCGCGTGGTGTCCGCGTTCGGCGCCTCGCAGAGCTTCACGAGGAAATGCTCGACGTCGACGTCGTAGTGGGTCCGGGTCAGACACAGTCCGGCGGCGCCCTCGAGGGCGGCGCGGCAGGTGTCGTTCAGCTTCGCGACCAGGGCTTTCAGGGTGACGTTCATGCGGCTCTCCTCACGGATTCACGATCGGGTAGCACGCCACGAGTCCAGCGGTGGCCCAGGACGGTGTCGTCGACATCTCGCGCGCGCACGCCTCCCCCGAGCCAGGTGGACCAGCCGAGGCGGGGAGCGCCCGGCCCCCGGTCGCCCAGCCGGCACACGGGAACGTCCTCGCCCTTCAGGACGAGCTGCACGTCGAAGTCGAGCCCCTGGCTCACGAAGAAGCGGGTCATCTGCACGAGCACCCGGAATCGAGAGCCCAGGGGCAGGAGCTCCAGGAACTCGGCATAGCCCATGGGACCCAGGCGCAGCCGGAACCCGGCCTGCTGGTCCCAGAACCGCTTGCCGAGGACCGCGGTACGTCCCAGGACATTGTGGGCCCCGCGATCATCCTCTCCGGGCCGGCCGGCTCGCCCGACGCGCGACCGGTTCTCCTCCACCAGCGGCAGCCACTGCCCGGCGAACTGCCCGACCTTGGTCGGCACCGCGAGGTAGTCGGCGATCATCCCCTCGAGCGCGCTCGCGGAGCGGGGCTGCTGGGCGAGCAGCCCGGCATAGAAGACGAAGCCCTGATCCTCGACCCGCTGCCGACCCCGGAGCCCGCCCGTCGCCATGCCGAAGTGGGCGAACAGCGATTCGGTGAACGGGTCCGGCGCCGCCCCCGGCCGGCGCGCCTGCTCGTGAGCGATCGGAACGCGATACTTCTGCCACGCGCGGTAGAAGAGAGAGATCATCCGGTGATTGAAGACGTCGAAGAAGCCGGCGAGGCCGTGCTCGCGGCGCCGCTCCTCCTCGAGCACCATCTCGGTGTAGTGCCGGGGTAGCACGCCCGAGGGACCCGTCAGCCCCATGAAGGCGACGACCATCGAGGCGGGCCCCTCGCCGTCCGTGCGGGACAGATCGTGAATCGAGCTGGGCGGGAAGGTCAGCGAGTTGTGCGCCCGGAACCGGACGATCTCCTCGCCCGGGCGCACGTCGCGCCCGACCGGCCCGCGCTCCGGGAACACCCGCTCCAGCAGGCGCACCGCCTGGAAGAACTCGAACCGGAACCCCTCGTCGAAGAGGAGCTCTTCTACAGAAGGATCTGTTCGCCGGCTCTCGGAGGCCATCGCTTGAGGGGCTCTTTGCGCTGACGGGTCCGCGCGACGAGCTGGGTGAACGAGTTGAGGGACGAGTACAGGCCGAAGAACCGCTCGAGCACCGACGCGAACAGGTAGACGCCGGTGCCGACGTACTGCTCCTCGTCGAGATCGACGGTCACCTCGAGGCCGCGGCAGAAGCCGTTCCAGGGCATCGAGCCCGGACGGCCCACCACCCGGCGGCTCCTGACGTCGAGGATGCCCGCGATCTGCTGCCGCACGACCGGGGAGCCCGAGAAGTCGTACAGTCGCAGGATCTCCTGCAGGGCCTCGCGGCCGCCGTCGCAGATCGACAGGTAGTTCAGGGAGAGGTGAGAGATCAGGCGCCACTGGGCGCCCCGGCCCATGCGCGGGCGGGCCACCGTGGTCGGCTTCGTCAGGCAGAGGATCCGCGACAGGGGCGCGGCCCCCTCCAGCTCGAGCACGCCGCGCTCGCCCCCGAACGGCAGCCGGGCGGGCAGATCGCGATTCGTGCAGGTCACGTGCACGGTGAGCGTATCGGCGGGCGGTCTCGATGGCTTGAAGTCCAGGTCCACCAGCGACAGGTACACCTCGGTGCCCGCGTCGCCCTTGCGATCGGATGCGCGGCGGGTGGCGTACCAGAAGGTCCGCTGCTGGTCCTGGTCCATCTCGTGCTTGAACGAGTAGAACGGACGGTAGACGAGTGGCTGCGGGTCGTCGGGGGAGACGCTCACCACCGAATCCACCGAGTACACCTCGGTGGCATCCTGCCGTCGCCCGTCGACCACCACCCGGTATTCCGAGTCGGTCTGGCTCACCCGGATGGGCTCGGCGATCTGCTCGAAGGTGTTGACCACCGGCACACAGCCGAGGCGGAACGTGCTCGGCGCGACGACGTCGCCCAGCTGCGGCATGTGGTCGAGGAAGATCAGGATCTCGAGCTCCTCCCCGAAGCCCGCCTTCGCGGCGGCGTCCAGACCGGTCACGTCGACGAAGAGGAACTTCTCGGGAAACGCGAAGTATTCGTGCAGGAGCCGGTATCCGAGAAAGGACCGGGGGCCGTACGGCAGCAGCCCCTCGTCGGCGGCAAAGCCCACCGGCCGGATGCACTCGGGCCCGAGGCGGATCGGCGGGGCGGGGCGCCCGGCGCCGGGACGGAGATGCACCTCGCGGACGTTGTTGCAGAGCAGCTCGTACAGCGGCCAGGTCTGGTGCCCTTCCCCGTGCAGGAAGAAGCGCAGCGCTTCTGGACGCAGCCCGGCGATCGAGGTGCCCCCCTGGGCACGCAGGCCGAGACGGATGACCGAGACCGCCCGCTTGGAGGCGCCGAGGCCGTCGGCCGCGCCCAGGCGTGCCGAGGTGACGGTCAAGGGCCACAGCGTCACCGGGTAGGCGGTGCGGAACCGGCACGGCGCGCCGCTCACCGGCGGCGAGAAGAGCTTCGCGCCCCGGGCGATGCGGAACGGCTCGGTGAGCTTTCCGCGCTCGGCGTCCAGGACGAACTGCACGATCGCCATCGACGGCACCGGAGCGAGATAGTGCGGGTACAGCACGCTGAGGAGCGAGTCGGTGATCTCGGGGAAATCGTCGTCGAGCTTGTAGCGGATGCGGGCGGCCAGGAACGCGAACGCCTGGATCAGGCGCTCGACGTGGGGGTCCTCGCACTTGTCCGCCTCCAGGAGCAGGCGGCTGGCGATCTTGGGATAGCTCGCCGCGAACTCGGCCCCGGTCTGCCGAAGGAAGGACAGCTCCCGCTCGTAGTACGTGAGGATCTCGTCGGCCATCAGTCCCGGCCCTGCACGGTATATTCGCGGGTGGTGAGCTGCAGCACCGTGTCGAAGGCGACCGGTTCCGGCGTGGGCTCGAGGCGCAACCAGCCCTCGACGCGGAAGCGCATCGCCCGCTCGTTGCCCTCGGAGTCCTCGAGCTCGATGCGGACCCGGTCCAGGCGGGGCTCGAAGGCGGCGATGGTGTCCTCGAGAGCGCGGCGGATGCGCGCCCGGTCACGCGAGCTCTGCAGGCTCGCCGCGGTGAAGTCCGGCAGGCCGTAGGTGACGAGTGAGCGCCGGACCTCCTCGAGCGATTCCGGCAGCTCGTCGAGCGCCTCCTGCCGGGTGTTGAGCAAGGCCTCCAGGTCCCGGGCCACCGCCCGCTTGAGCTCCCGGATCCCGTAGCTGCCGAGGGCGGTGTCGACGCTGAAGGCGAGACGGACCTTGCCCCCCGCGACGTCAGCCGCGGAGTCCTGGAGGGCCTCCTGGTAGCTCTGGACGAGACGGTCGCGAAGCAGACGGTCGGGGACCACGACGCGCCACCGATCACCCTCCACCGCGAGGAGACGACACGGCCGCACCCACGCGTCGATCACTTCCGGCCGGAGCCGGGTGGCGGCCGCGTCGAGCAGGCGAACCCATAGCGCGTCCAGCTCCGAGTCGGCGGACAGCTGCGGGCGAGCCGATCTCCGCTCGTCGCCCAGCAACCGATCCAGCACGGACGGCACGATGTTCGGTTCGTCCTGGCGTCGCGGCGACATTGGGCCCTGAATGGCCGGAACCGGCGCGTCTCCCGACGCGCCGGTTCCGATCCTCTTCCGGAGGGATCAGACCTGTTTGTTCTTCTTCAGGTCGTAGCCGGCGCTGATCGAGCCGCCCAGCGAACCGTCGGTGTTCTGCGGCTTGTACTCCACCTCGACCTTCGCGAAATTCAAGGAGATCTGGTCAGTCGGCACCAGATCGCCGTGAGAACCACCGGTCTGGTACGAGGAGACCAGCAGGTCGGTGAACTTGAAGATCAGGTACTCCTGCTGCTCCTTGCCGGCCTTGCGACAGGTGAGCTTCGCGTCCGCAATGTGCTCCCCGTTGGCGCAGGCCAGCAACAGCTTCGGTGACGCCTTGTTGACCTTCATCGTGAAGTGAAAGTCCTGCATCGCCACCTTGCCGGCGCCGCCCCCGCCGCCGCCGGAGTGGGTGCCCGAGTTGGACTCGCCCCACGACCAGGACTCGACGTCGATCTCGGCCTTGTGCTTCGAGTCCTCCGACTCACCATCGATTCCCTTGAGCTTCAGAAAGTAGTCTACCGCGGCCATTTTCTCGCCTCCGCCTCCCGTACGTGAGTTGTGAACACTACTTGCGCGTCGACTGCGGCAGCTCGGCCACCAGCCGCAGCGACACCGACAGCTCGTCGAGCTGGAAGTGCGGCCGCAGGAACGCCACCGCCTGGTACACCCCCGGCTTGCCGGCGACCTCGGACACCTCGATCCGCGCCTCGCGCAGCGGCTTCTGGGCCTTGAGGCGGGCTGGCGTCGTCGTCGAGGGTCACGTAGTTCGTGATCCAGCGGTTCAGGAAGTACTCGCACGTCGGCGCGGGACATGAAGCTGCCGATCTTGTCGCGCATGATCGCCTTCAGGTAGTGGGCGAAGCGCGACATCGCCAGGATGTACGGCAGCTGCGTCGAGAGCCGCGCGTTGGCGTTGGCCGCGTCGGTGTCGTACTTCTTCGGCTTCTGCGCCGACTGGGCGCCGAAGAACGCCGCGTAGTCGGTGCCCTTGCAGTGCACCAGCGGGATGAAGCCCGAGGTCCGCCAGCTCCTTCTCGCGCCGGTCGGTGATCGCGATCTCGGTCGGGCACTTCAGCGCGACGTCGCCCTCGTCGGTCTGGAAGGTGTGGGTCGGCAGGCCCTCGACCAGGCCGCCGCCCTCCACGCCGCGGATGGCCGCGCACCAGCCGTACTTGGCGAAGGCAGCTGGTGAGCCGGGTGGCCAGCGCGTAGGCCGCGTTGCCCCACAGGTACTTGCTGTGGTCGCGGCCGTCGACGTCCTCCTCGAAGTTGAACGCCTCGACCGGGATCGTGTCGGGGCCGTAGGGCAGGCGCATCAGGATGTGGGGCAGGCACAGGCCCACGTAGCGGGAGTCCTCGGACTCCCGGAACGACTTCCACTTGGCGTACTCGACGCTCTCGAAGATCTTGGCCAGGTCGCGCGGCGCGGTCGAGCTCGGTGAAGCTGTCCAGGTTGAACAGCTCGGGCGCGGCCGCGGCGATGAACGGCGCGTGGGCGCGCCGCCGCCACGTTCGAGATCTTCTCGAGCAGCGCCGATGTCCGGGCTCGTCGCGCGAGAACTCGTAGTCGCCGATCAGCGCCGCGAAGGGGGCGCCGCCGAAGGTGCCGTACTCCTCCTCGTAGACCTTCTTGAAGAGCGCGCTCTGGTCGAACTCGACCGCGCGCTCGAGGTCGCGGAGCAGGTCCTCCTTCGAGACGTTGAGCACGCGGATCTTGAGCATCGTGCTCGGTCTCGCTCTCGTGCACCAGTAGTGCAGCCCGCGCCACGAGGCCTCCAGCTTCTGGAACTCCGGCTGGTGCAGGATCTCGTTGAGCTGCTTGGTCAGGAGCTGATCGATCTCCGCGATGCGGGCATTGATCGTGGTCTCGAGATCCTTCGAGATCTTCAGTGCCCTGCATCACCTCTTCGACCAGCGTCGAGATCTGCCGCCGGGATTCCTCGCGCTGCTCGTCGTTGCGCGAGCGGGTCTGGCCGATGACCTGGTCGAGCAGGCTCGCTTCCTGACTGGCCGCTTCGGCCGACTGGGACTTGGCGCCCTTCGCCTCGTTAGCCATTGCCCCGGCCCTCCTTCCCGTCCTCGCCCGCCCCGACCTCGCTGCCGATCTTCTTCAGCATGTCGGTGTTGCTGATGATCTCCTGCAGCTTGTCGTCAGCTTGTCGTTGCCGTCCATCTTGGCCAGCAGCGCCTGCAGCTGCTGGCGCGTCTCCAGCAGCTTGCGGAGGGGCTCGACCTGCCGGACGACCTGCTCCGGCTCGAAGTCCTCGAGCGAGTTGAACTTCAGCTCGACGGCCATCTGGGTGTTGTCGTCGCTGAGCTTGTTGTCGACCCGGAACGCCAGGCGCGGCTTCATGCCGCGCATCACCGCGTCGAAGTTGTCGCGGTCGATCTCGACGAACTTGCGGTCCCTCAGGCGTGGCAGGGGCTCCTCGGGCTTCCCGGACAGGTCCGCGAGCACGCCGAGAACGAAGGGTAGCTCCTTCATCTCGATCGCGTCACCCGTCTCGACGTCGTAGGTGATCTGCACCCGCGGCGGCCTTACACGGTCCAGCTTGTGCTGTGTACTCTCTCGCGCCATGGCAACTCCTCCTTGGTGAACTCAGGCTCTAGGGAGCGCTGTCCGCCCCCGGAGCCCCTTCCTTCAGACCCAGCGTATCGCGGAGATTGGCCAGGACGGTCTCGTCCTTGATGACGTCACGGAGCCAGTTCTCCAGCGGCATGTGCCCCCACTGCACGGCTCGTTGTACCAGATAGGACACGGGGCTGTGCGGCTCGGTGCGGCGAAAGAACGCCGCGACCTCGGCGAGCTGCTGCAGCGCGGCCGCTCGATCGCCCAGGGCGGCGCCCCGGCGGCCCGTCGCGCTGGGCGCTTCCTCGCCCGGCGCGGCCTCGCTCGTCGCCGCGTCGGGCTCGAGCTCCCGCTTCCGCTTGACGATCGTCTCGACGAGCGCGCGGCAGTCCTCGGCGGCCTGCTTCAGCGCGACGAGGCTCGGCGCGTTCCGTCCGAAGCGGGTATCGACCTCCGCGATCAAGGCCTGGATCTGCTCGCCCGCCTGCGTGACGTCCGCGAAGACCTGCTCGTAGTGGACGCGCCGGAGCGTCCCCACCGCCTTGTCGAAATCCTCGCCCGAGATCTTCCCCTCGGCCAGCGCGGCGGCCTTCGCCTCCGGGTTGGTCCGGCCGAGGTTGTCGACGGAGCGGGACTCCTGCCAGTGCCACCACCCGTACTTGTCTCCCTGGCTCGACTGAGCGATCGCCACGAAGCGCACCGCCTCGGGCAGGCGCTGGTTCATCCATTCGATGGGCCCGGCGCGGCCCTCCAGATCGTCCCCCTCCGCCTCGGGATGGAGATGGTCCCAGAATCGCTCGCTCAGCTCGCGCAGGAGGCGGCTGCCGTCGCGCAGGCCGGCGAAGCCGTGCAGGCGGATGAGCGCCTCGGTCATCCACGCCGCGACCTGGATATCCTTGCTGCGCTTGCAGAGCGCGTCGCCCGCGAGATCGACGACGCGGCGCCAGTCCGACGTCTTCGTGTCGCGCTGCCAGTCCCCCTGGGTCAGCTCGTCGTCGGCCCGCCGTGCGTCCTCGATCGCGTCGTAGGGGCCGGCATAGCGGATGGACTCTCCCCCCGGCTTGTCCCCGGGAATGGGGGCGAGGAGCGACTCGAAATCGACGGTCTCCGGTGAGGACATCGGCGCCTCTATCCCGCCTGTGGCAAGCCGCTCGGTGCCGCGCTCAAGGTAGCCTAACCTACGACTTTATAGCGACTAATTCAAGCTTCAATTCCGGGAAGTCATCGGGCAGATACAGCGCCAGCGCCTTGGCCCGGTTGATGGCTTCCCACGCGCGCCCGTGCCGGCTCAGCTGGAAGTACTTGAAGCCCGCGCGCACCGGAATCGCGGCCGGCGGGACCGGCTCGTGCAGCAGCTCCACCCCGGGCACCGCGCGCCCGATCAGGTCGCCGACGTGGTCCGGGGAGCTGATCTTGGACTTGGCGGGAAGCTCCTCCACGAGCCGGCCGGCGGGCATCTTGGCGTCCGCCCCCAGATAGAACTGGGCGGTCTGGAGCAGCCGCTCGTCCTCGACCCGCCCCACGTGCAGGAGGTCCCGGGTCCGCACGAGCGGGATGATCACGTACCGGATCGGGATGACCGTGTCGAGGAGGGTGCGGATCCGGCGGACCAGCTCGCTGAAGACGTCGCCCAGGCGATCGTGGTCGTACACCGGCACGTCCCGGGGATCGCTGTCGAGGGCGAAGCTCGAGAGCTGGCCGATGAGCTGAGCGAACGCCACGTACACCCGCTCGGGATGATGGTCGGGAGACGCCGCGATGTGGGCGAGCAGCGGGATCCAGGAGTTGACGGTGTGCAGGAGCCAGAACGTGGCCATGTCGGACTGCGAGAAGTCGGCGAGATGGCGTCGCTGGGACCCGAGGGAGGTGCTCCGGGCGCTCAGCAGCTCCAGCACCTCGCGCAGCATCGCGAGAAGCCGGGGAGACGAGCGGATCGTCAGCGAGGCGGGCACGAACGACTCGGACAGCCGGAACGCCCCCGACTCGGTCCGGGTGACTTCCCCCAGCTTCATGGAGACGGTGTCGTCGAGCGCCTCGCCGGAGAAGAGCAGCCGGAAGTTCTTCCGCGCGAACGGGATCTCGCCTTCGTTGTCCTCGGCCGTCTCGTCCGCGACCCGGACCATCTCGGTCTCGTATCGCGTGGGCGGCCCGCCTCCCGCGCCGTCGAGGCGCACGTTCGTCCCCTCGCGGACCACCGGCAACGCCAGGTAGACCGACACGCGGTCGGTCGAGACGGAGAAGTGCGACTTGATCGAGCGGCTGCTCGGGCCGCGGTCGGGCTGCGGCACCTGGAAGACGAGCCCGTCCGGCAGCACGCCCGCGCAGCGCCGAACCGCGATGTCGCCGTTGGTCACCGCCTCGTCGTCCAGCTCCAGCTCGACGAAGCCCCAGCCGAACGGAACGACCGCGCGCAGCCGGAAGTCGAGCACGTGCTCGTGATGGCGATCCGCCTGCTGGAAGAGATGGGGCGTGAGGAACATGCCCTCACCCCATACGACCTTGCCCGATTGCGTCATGGCGTTGTTCGCTCGAAGCCTTTCATGAGGATGTGACGATGAGGCGTGGCGGGTCGATCTTGTCCAGGCGCTCGACCGGCATCGTGCGAATGCGCGAGATGAAATCGACGAAGCCCGGTGACAGCGGGGCGCCCTCCCCGAGGAAGCGGCGCACCACGTACCGATCTCTCGACCGCTCGAGTAGCGGCCCCGCGGGCCCGGTGTTGGCGAACTCGATGATCCGGGTGGCCTGGAGGCCCGGGGTCAGACCCGTGAGCCCCGGAATCATCGCCTCCCACACGCCCTGCACCTGCTGAGCGGCCTCCCCGAGCATGGTCCGCCACACCAGGGTGACCGGCCGGGAGAGCAGATCCCACACGATGCGGTCGTCGCCCTGACGCGCGCCGATCTGGTTGCGGAGGGCGCGCAGATTCCAGAGGGTCTTGTGCACCGGGTGCACGCTCCGCTCGCTCGACTCTCCCTCGTCGAACACCTTCTGAACCGAGGCGTAGGCCTTCTCCGGACCGCCCAGCTCGCCCTTGAGCTGATCCAGGGCCTCGCCGTATCCCTTGACGTACCCCATCGCCAGACGCTCGGCCTCCGTGGGCTGCGCCTTCGGGTCGGCCGGCCTCTGTCCGGGCGCGGGCGGCGGACTCGCCGCCATCTTGCGCAGCGCCGCGTAGCGCAGCAGCGTGCCGGCCCAGGCCGGCAGGTCGGCGTCGCCGCGAGCCGGGCCGACGATCGCGCCGACATCGGCGGCGGCCTGGTCGAGCACGCGTCGATACGGCGACTCCGCCTCGAGGGACCGCACCGCGAGATCGCGCGACCCGCGCCGCCCGCCCAGCACCCGCTCTTCCTGCGGGAAGCCGATCAGGAACTGCCCCCACTGACGCAGTGCCTCGGTGCGGTAGTCGTTCTCGAATCGCGCGACCGCGTCACGCACGTCGGCCGCGTTCGGCGCGAGGGCTCGCAGGCCCTGCGTCAGCGGTTGGATGGCCTCGCCCCAGGCCCGGCCGGTGAACGGCGCGTCGACCTGGAGCGGACCGTCCCACGCCCAGAAATCTCGCGAGCGCACCGGCGCGAACTGACTGGTGGCGGACGCGAGGACCCACTCGGTCCGCAACCCGCCCGCGCTCAGCCATCGACTGACGCGGGCCACGTCGCGGGCGCGCATCTCGTCGAGGGCAGCGGGATCGGCGTGCAGCTCCAGGTACGCGGCGTGAGTCCGCCGGAGGGCCTTCACGGTCTCCTCGTTGTCCTGGGCCCTGGGCTCCGCGGCGCCGAGGAGCGTGCGATAGCTGGGCCAGGCGCCGGCGTCGTCGGTCGGGCAGCGGCCGTCGGTCCGGCATCGGCCGACCAGCGCGATCCGCTGGAGCACCGCGCCGACGACGACGGGGGCCTTCGGCCCCGGCGCGAGCGCGCGATCGACGGCTCCATCGATCGGCCCCTCGACCTCGACCTTGAATACCTCCACGTACCGGCGTGCGATGGGGCCCTCGAGACGCTCGGCCTGACGGAGCCAGAAGTCGGTCGTGGCGCGGGCCCAGAAGCCGTGGGGTACGAGCGTCGCCAGCGTGTTCCGACACCGGTCGAGGCGCTCGAGGCGGCCGCCCAGCGTGGCGCCCGCGGCGGATCCCGCCGACCCGAGACAGGGGCTCACGTCGAGGCGGGCGAGAGCCCGCGAGTTCCGGACGAAGGAGACCGTCAGCAACAGCGACAGGACCGCCGCGCCGGCGCCGACGGCGTAGAGGGCCTTCTGGCGGCCGCCACGGTGGCGATGGCGCGTGGCTCCGGTGCGCCGCACCAGCTCGCGGTCCTTCGGCAGGATCGCGCCGAACAGATCGCGGACGAAGAGGGAGCCGGCCGCGCGCGACCCCGCCGACGGCACGCCGTCCTCCAGGCCCAGGGTCCGGGCCAGGTACGAGGAGGGCGCCCCGTCGCCCGGCGCCGAGGTGAAGAACACGCCCCGGAACCAGGGAGTCTCATCGTACTGATTGGCGCGAAGCAGGGCCTCGCCGAAGGCATGGAGGGGTCGCGCGAGGGCCCGGAACTCCTCGGGGAACAGGAACCGGCGCCCGACCTGCGCATCGGTGTCCCGTCGGTCCAGGACGGAGAGGCGCAGGCGATCGAGCTGTCTGGCGACGGTGTCGACCGCCCGGACGAAGAGGCTCCCCGGGGCTTCCTCACGCCCGTCCTCGCTGACCCAGCCCATGGCCTGGCTGCGGTGCGCCTCGGGCACGTCGGCGAAGAACTCCCGGAAGCCGGCCAGCAGGTCGATCTTGGTCACGACCAGATAGATGGGCGGTCTCACTCCCACCCGCCGGGTCAGGTGGTCGAGCCGCCGGCGTATCTGGGTGGCCTCGTCCTTGAGGCTCGCGGCCGACCGGGCCGCGAGGGAGTCGGCCGCCACCGTGACGATGACGCCGTTGAGGGGGTCGACCGGTCGCGCGCCGCGCAGCAGCGAGAGGAATTCCTCCCACTCACGCCCGTCGCCCCGCGCGTCGACCGGGAAGGCATACCGTCCGGGCGTGTCGAGGATCACGGCGCCGTCGAAGAACCACCAGTCGCACGTTCGGGTCCCCGAGACCGCCTGCCGGACCGTCGAGACGGACGCCGGCGGATTGCCGGCCCTGATGAGCTCGCTCTTCCCCGATCCGCGCTCGCCGAGCGCCACGAGCCACGGCAGCGCCCCCACCGCGTCGTCGTCCGGCCCCCCGAGCTTGGAGCCGCGCAGCCGGGCCAGGGCCTGGCTCCACTTCGCCCGCAGCTCCCGGATCGTGTCCCCGGTCGCTTCGCCCGGCGCGGGACCGGGCTCGTCGCCGGCCCGCCGGCTCGCGTCGGCGTGCGACGCCGCGGTCCCGGCACGCTTCCGCGTCCACCACCACGTGACCGCGCCCGCGATGGCCAGGAGCACGACCACACCCAGGAGCACGAAGAAGAGGGTCCACGAGCGCCAAGCGGCGACGGCGAGGAGCGCGACCACCAGCAGGAGCACCACGATCAAGCCGGCCAGCACGAAGGTCTTCCGGCGCGGCGCGGCCGAGGGCCGGGACGCGGCCGGGGCCGCCGGCTCGGGGGCCGACCGGGATGCGGCGACGACCTGATCGCGATCGATCACCATCGTGCCGGTGCCCGACTCGGCTTCGCCCAGCGAGAAGATGACCTTGGGGCCGGTGGGCGCGAACTGAATGGCGTCCCCGTGCCGGAGGACCGTCGTCTGATTGATCCGGCGCCCGTTGACCAGGGTGCCGTTGCGACTCTGGAGATCGCGGATCGAGACCTGCTCTCCCTGACAGAGGATCTCGGCGTGGTGGCCGGAGACCTCCCGGTCCGCACCGGGATCGAACTTCAGATCGTTGTCGGGGTGGCGTCCGATGCGAATGCGCTCGAGATCGAACTCCTCGACCTGGCCGCGCTTGCTTCCCTCGACATGCTTGAGATAGATCATGCGCTCTCAGCGGAAGGTGCGGCGCCGAGCCGCGAGTCGCCGGCAGTACGACGCTTCAATCGCAACGAGCACCCGATCCCAAGCGTCCCCTGCCCTCCGGTGAGCCTAGATAGCCTAGTAAACCGCAGAGTAGTAGAGCACCTGACGGGGAGTCAAGCTAGCTTGACTCCCCGCATCGGGCCGACGTAGTGTAAATCGCGTTGGGGCTGCGCTTGCGGGAGCCCCTTCCGAGAGGAAGACGATGCCCGTCCCCCGTGTCGCCCGCCGGTTCGAACGACTCCTCCGATTCGGGGTGATCGCCGGCCTGCTGGCCCTGGCCCTCGTTCCCGCGGTCCTGCTACGCAAAAGTTTCGCCCTCGCCCAAGGGGGCTGGCAAGCCGGACAGTATCGGGACACCAACGTGACCACCCGATCTGGCACCAAGCAGCTGGCCCTCGGCGAGACCGCGGTGCAACGGCCCCGACTGCAGCCGGGGGAAGCGGCCACGCTCCGGGCGAGCTATGAGGTCCCGGAGTCCAGCCAGGTCCGAGAAACCCGGATCATTCGCTACGACGGCCTCGTCCTGGCACGGATCGAGCGCGTGATCGCGCGACCGGGCGGCAACGTCCTGAGCGAGTACCGGGTGGACGTGCCCCGGGACGCGGCCGAAGGATGGTACGCGGTGACGACCACGGTCGAGCGGATGGGCCCTGCAACTCGCGGAGGCGGGCCCGAGCAGAAGGAAACGGGCTTCTTCGTCGATACGAAGGCGTCGGCGGCCGGCGCCGCTCCCACGCCCGCCGCCCCGGCCGCGCCCGCTCCCCCGCCCGCGTCGGCGCCCAAGGCGGCCGGCGATGATGGCGTCACGGTGAGGCTCTGGGCGGACAAGTCGAAGTACCGTGTCGGCGAGCGACTGAGCCTCGGCTTCGAGTCCAATCGGGACGCGTTCCTCACCATCGTGAACGTCGGGACGAGCGGGGAAGTGACGATTCTCTATCCCAACCGCTTCTCCGGGGGGCACGGCGTCAAGGCGGGACGCACGTACCGGATCCCCGAGGCCACCGATAGCTACGAGCTCGAGCTGAAGGGCCCTCCCGGCGTGGAGCTCGTCTACGCCCTGCTGACCCTCAAGCCGGTGCTGTTCCTCGCGACCGACTTCTCCTCGCCCGGCGCGGTGTTTCCCTCGACGACCGATCGCGTGTCTCGCGTCACCCGCGACATCAACGTGGCCGCCAAGTCGATCCCGCTGCGCGAACAGGCCCGCGCCATGATCGAGCTGGAGATCAGCCGGTGAGCCCGCGCGTGGCGCTGACCATTCGCGGGATCGGCGTCGCCATGCTGTCGCTCGTCGCGCTGAGCTGCGCGCCGGCGCCGGCCCCCAAGGCGGCGGAGCCACGCCCGGCGACGCCCGGCCAGGCCGCGGATGCATTCCTGGTCGTCGATTGCCTCCTGCCCGGGCAGATTCGCCGGCTCGGCAACCAGGTCACCTATCTGGGCGCGCGGCGGGGCGAGAAGACCACCGCGCGCGACTGCGAGATCCGAGGCGGCGAGTACGTCGCCTACGACCGCGCGGACTACAAGACCGCGTTGCAGGTCTGGATGGACGCAGCGCAGCGAGGCGACGCCAAGTCGCAGACCTACGTGGGAGAGATCTACGAGAAGGGGCTGGGCGTCGCCCCGGACTACGCGGCCGCCGCGCAATGGTACCGCCGCGCGGCCGAGCAAGGCTTTGCGCCGGCCGCGCTGAGTCTCGGGGTGCTCTACGAGAACGGGCTCGGCGTCCCGAAGGACCCGAAGCAGGCGGCGCAATGGTACGGCCGCGCGACCGGCGCATCGAGCGTCGCGGTCAATACCTCCGGCGCGTCGCAGAGCGACGTCCGCCGGCTGGAGGCGCAGGTCGAGACGCTGCGCGCCGACCTGCAAGCCAAGCAGGCGGAGCTCGATCAGAACCAGCGGAGTCTCGCCGAGGCGCGCAAGAGCCTCGCCCAGCTCCAGGGGGACACCCAGACGGCGCGCGCCGAGCTGGACCGACTCCGCCGCGAGCGCGCCGCCGTCCAGGGCACCGACGCGGCCGCGATGACGCGCCTCAACGACCTGCAGCGGGCGATCGGGGAGTCGGAAACCCGGCTCCGCGACAAGGAGCGCGAGACGAGCGCCCTCCAGGCCCGCCTGGCGCGCGCCCAGGAGGACTCCGGCCGCCAGCAATCCGAGAAGGATCGCGAGATCCTCCGCCTGCGCGAGCAGCTCGCGCGCACCGAAGCGGACTCGGCGGCGCAACGGGCCGGATTCGATCAGCTCCGCCGGGAGCGCGAGCAGGCGGGCCCCGAGATCGAGCTCACCCAGGTGCAGATCGTCGAGCCCCAGCTCGTCGCGTTGACGCGCGACATCCGCGTCCAGCCGACCCGGACCGCCGGCGCCGGCCCCACGCTGTTGCTGGCCGGGAAGGTCAAGGCCGCGGGGGGCCTGCAGTCGCTGACCATCAACGATCGCGAGGAGGTCGTCGACCGCGACGGCTTCTTCAAGGCGCGGGTGCCGCTCAAGGGGACGGAGGGCGAGCGCGTGACGGTCCTCGCGCTGGACCGGTCCCGGCGCAAGGCGACCCTCGAGATGATCGTCCCCAACCGGGTCCGGGTGTCGAGCTCCGGTCCCGCCGCCGAGGGCGAGCGGCCGGCCCGGCCGGCTCCGCAGCTGACGCTCGGGACCTATCACGCGCTCGTCATCGGGAACAACGAGTACAAGGGATTCAAGCGTCTCCAGACCGCGGTCAACGACGCCGAGGTGATCGCCGGCATCCTGCGAGATCGCTACGGCTTCAAGGTGAAGCTCCTGCGCAACGCGACGCGGACCCAGATCCTCTCCGAGCTGAACGACCTCCGGCAACGGCTCACCGACAAGGACAACCTGCTGATCTACTACGCGGGGCACGGAGAGCTGGACCAGAAGAACCAGCGGGGCTACTGGCTGCCGACCGATGCCGAGCCCGGCAACACCGCGAACTGGATCTCCAACATCGATCTGAGCGACATCCTCAACCTCATGGCGGTCAAGCACCTGCTGGTCGTGGCCGATTCGTGTTACGCGGCGACCCTGACCCGCTCGGCCTCCGGTCGCCTCGAGCCGGCGATGACCGAGGAAGAGCTCGCCCGCGCGGTCCAGAATCTCGCCAACAAGCGGGCGCGACTGGTGTTGACGTCCGGCGGGGTGGAGCCGGTGCTCGACAACACCGGAGGCGCCCACTCCGTGTTTGCCCAGATCTTCATCGAGACGCTCCGGACGAACGACGGCGTCCTGCTCGGACGCGATGTGTTCCAGCGGGTGCAGCTGCGGGTCAACGCGATGGCGCAGCGCTGGGCGGTACCCCAGGTGCCGGAGTACGCCCCCATCAAGTACGCGGGCCACGAGGGCGGCGACTTCTTCTTCCTCCGCACCGGGGGCTAGACGCCGCGATCCTCCATCACTCCGCGGCGGAGATCGCCGGGCCCTCGATCGTGATCTCGCGAGGCTCGTCGCCGAGGCCGCGCAGGTGGACGTGGATGGTGCGGGCCGCGGGCAGGAGCGGCAGCAGCTTGTCGGCCCACTCGACCACGGTCACCCCGTCGCCGTGCAGCATCTCCTCGAGCCCGAGGTCCACCAGCTCGGTGAGGCTGCCGGTGCGGTAGGCGTCGAGGTGGTAGACGGGCAGGCGCCCGCGATACTGGTTGATCAGCACGAAGGTCGGGCTCGTCACGTCGGTGGTGACGCCGAGGCCGCGCGCGAGCCCCTGGAGAAAGCACGTCTTCCCCGCCCCCAGCTCGCCGGTGCAGGCCACGACCGTGCCCGGAGTGAGGCGCGCGCCGAGCCGCTCGCCGATGGCCTGCGTCTCCTCGGGGCTCCGCGAGTGCAGCGTCCGCGGCGCGCTCACGCGCCCCCCTCCGCGAGCGCGCGGAGGGCGGCGGGCAGCCCCTCGACGATGTCGCCCGCCAGCATCCCGTACTCGCCCCGGTCGCGCACCGCCACGTCCGCCGCGAGGCCGTGGACGTAGCAGCCCGCGCGCAGCGCGGCGGCGGGGCCGACCTCCCGCGCGAGCAGCGCGCCCGCGATCCCGGTCAGCACGTCACCCGATCCCCCCTTGGCCATGCCGGGATTGCCGGTGGGATTGATCGCCACGTGGCCGTCCGGACCTGCGATCACGGTGTAAGCCCCCTTCAGCGCGATGGCCACGCGGTGATCGCGCGCGAACCCACGCGCGATCTCGATCCGGTCGGCCTGCACGACCTCGACCGTGGTGCCGAGCATCCGCGCCATCTCGCCGGGGTGCGGGGTGAGCGCACGCGGGCCCGCCGCATGGCGCAGCAGATCGAGATGGCCGGCCAGGGCGCTCAGCGCGTCGGCGTCCACCACCATCGGCCGATCGATCTCGCGGATCAGCCGCCGCGCCAGCTCCTGGGCTTCCGGATCGAGCGAGAGCCCGGGACCGATGGCGACGGCGTCCATGCGCCGCGCCAGCTCCAGGATGCGGTCGGCGGCCGTGAGGGACAGACTCTGCGCGCTCGTCTCGGGCAGCGCCTCGGTCATGTACTCGGGCGCCTGCGCGGCGATGATGGGCTGCTGCGAGGCGGGTGCGGCGATCGTGCAGAGGCCGACGCCGCTGCGCAGCGCGGCCCGCCCCGCGAGGACGGCGGCGCCGGTCTTGCCGAGCGAGCCCGCCACCACCAGCAGGTGGCCGAAGCGGCCCTTGTGGGCGTCGAGATCGCGCGGCGGAAAGAGCGGGCGCACGTCGGGGACCTCGAGGCGCCAGGTGGTGATACCCCGGCGGGCCTCGTCGGCGGACACGCCGATGTCGCCGATCTCGACCGCGCCGGCCTGGGCGGCCGCCGGGGCCTGGAGCAGGCTTCGCTTGAGTCCCGCGAAGGTGACGGTGCGCCCGGCCTTGACCGTCGGCCCCAGGAGCGCGCCGTGATCCGCGTCGAGGCCGGAGGGCAGGTCGAGCGCGACGACCGGCACCCCGGTGGCGCCGGCCCGGTTGATCGCCTCGATGGCGGCGGCGACCGCTCCACGCGCGGCGCCGCTCACACCGGTGCCGAGCAGCGCGTCCACGATGAGATCGGCGGCGCTCAGGGCGGGGGCGAGCCCGGCCGGGTCCGCGATCTCCTCGACGCGCCCGCGCCAGCGCTCGAGCGCGTCCGCCGCGTCGCCGCGCACCTCGGCGCGGCGGCCCACCAGCAGCACGCGCACCACCGCGCCGCGGGCCTTGAGCCGGCGCGCGACCACGAAGCCGTCGCCGCCGTTGTTGCCCTTGCCGCACACGACGGCGACCGTCTTGCCGCGGATCGGCGCGAGCCAGCGCGCGATGAGCGTGGCCGCGCCGGTGCCCGCGTGGTCCATGAGGCGGGGCCCGGGAATGCCGAGCTCCCGGATGGCGCGCGCGTCGAGCGCCCGCATCTCCGCGGCGGTGAAGACGGGCAACACGGGCGTCAGCGGGGAGGCAGCAGCAGGGCCGCCGACTGGATGAGGAAGTCGGCGAGCACCGTCGTGTAGGCCTCGCGATGGGTGGTCCGCGCCACGCGCGGCAGCTCGATGTGCAGCGCGAGCGGCGTCTGGGCCAGGATGCCGGACTGCTTCGCCGCGGAAGCGGTGTAGACCACGGGATCCTGCAACTCCACCCACACCTCGAGGCGCGGCACGTCACCGTCCGCCGGCAGCCGGCTGTCCCGGATCAGCTCCAGGAGCGTCTTGAGCCGCCAGGCCTCGTCCCGACTCACGCCCACCGTGGCGATCTCCACACGGCCCGCGCTCTCCGGCCGCATGTTGCCGTGCAGCTCCACGTAGAGCCGGACCACGCCCTGGGCGGCCTCGGCCACGTACCGGCGATAGTCCTGGTAGACCTGGCGCGCGGCGGCGGTCTCCACCTCGAGCCGCGCGGCGGCCCCGGGGACGCTCTCGGTCGGGCGATTGACGTTGAACCGGCGGCCCTCGCCGTCGAGGTTGGTGTACCCGGTCGCGACGACCAGACCGAAGTCGGTGAGCTTCGCGAGCGCGCGCCCCATCACGTCGGTGGCGATGTCGGAGCTGCCGTGGGGGGCGGCGATGACGAAGCCGGGGCGGCCCTTCTCGACCTGCACCGTCCCGCCGGGAACCGGCGTCCGGGGCGTCGGGGTGGCGGGCGCGGGCGGCGCCTCGGCCGAATCCTTCCCCGTGATCAGCCCCGCGCAACCCTGGACGAGGAGGGCGAGACCGACCACGAGACTACCGGGGCCTCGCCTCGTCATCCGCGGAGTCGCCGATCAGCATGGCCTGCGCCATCGCGTACTCGCCATCGTGGGTGAGCGAGAGCAGCACACGGGCGCCACCCTTGGCCAGGGCGATGGCGCGGCTCGCGCCGTGGAGCGTCATGGTGGGGGCCTGCCCACGCTCGCGCCGGACCTCGAGCTCGCGCCAGCTCACGCCCATGCTGAGACCGGTCCCGAGCGCCTTGAGCGTGGCCTCCTTGGCCGCGAAGCGCGCCGCGAAGTGAGGGATCGGATCTCGGCGCCGACGGCAATACGCAATCTCTTGCTCGGTGAAGACCCGTTGAAGAAAGCGCTCGTCCCAGCGGGCCACCACGCGGCGCATCCGGGACATCTGGGTGAGGTCGACCCCGATGCCCAGCACCCGGCTCATGCCCCGATGGACCGGCGGATGATGCCGGCGAGCTCCTCGGCCATATGCTCGATGCGCGCCTGCTCCTCGCCTTCGATCATCACGCGCAGGAGCGACTCGGTGCCGGAGTAGCGCAGCAGGATCCGCCCCGCGCCGTTCATCTCCGCCTCGAGCACCTGGGCCCGCTCCGCGAGATCCGGAATCGTGCTCACCGGCGGCTTGCTCTTCACCCGCACGTTGACGAGCACCTGGGGGAACTTCACGAGGCACCGGGACAGCTCGCCCAGCGAGACGCCGCTCTCGCGCATGACCCCGATGAGCTGGAGGGCGGAGACGATGCCGTCGCCGGTGGTGGTGTGATCGAGGAAGAGCAGATGGCCGGATTGCTCGCCGCCCAGGTTGGCGCCGATGCGCAGCATCTCCTCCAGCACGTACCGGTCCCCGACCGCGACCTTCGCGACCCCGATGCCGGCCCGGGTCAGGGTCCGGTCGAGCGCGAGGTTGGCCATGACGGTGGTGACCACGGTGCCTCCCTTGAGCTGCCCGCGCCGCGCGAGATGCCGCCCGCAGATGGCCAGCGCGAAGTCGCCGTCCCGGATCTCGCCCGTCTCGTCCACCGAGATGAGCCGGTCCCCGTCGCCGTCGAAGGCGAGCCCGAGGTGGGCCCGCGAGCGCAGGACCTCCTTCTGCAGGCCCTCCGGGTGCATGGCGCCGACGCCGCGGTTGATGTTCTGCCCGTCGGGGCTCGCGTTCAGCACCCGCACGTCGGCGCCCAGGCGGCGGAAGATCTCGGGAGCCACCCGGTAGGTCGCGCCGTGCGCGCAGTCGAGGACGATGCGCACGTCACGGAGATCGTGCGGGCACGACGCGCGCGCGTGCGCGATGTAGTCGGCCTCGGCCGCCTCGTGGACCACGAGCCGGCCGATGTCGACGCCGGTGGGCCACGGCGCGGTGTCGGGACCGTTCAGCCGTCCCTCGATCTCCTCTTCCCAGGCGTCGGGAAACTTGGAGCCCTCCGAGGAGAAGATCTTGATGCCGTTGTCCTCGAACGAATTGTGGGAGGCGGACAGCACCACCCCGCCGTGGGCCTCGAGCCGCCGCGTAAGATACGCGATCGCGGGGGTCGGCAGCACGCCGACCGCATAGACGTCGCCGCCCGCGGAGAGCGCGCCGGAGACCAGCGCGCCCTCGAGCATGGGCCCGGAGAGCCGCGTGTCGCGCCCGACGACCAGGCGCGTCTTCTTGGTGGGGTCGTGCTGGATCAGGGTGGCGACGAGCTGCCGCCCGAGGCGGAAGGCCAGCTCGGTGGTCAGCGGGGGCGTGTTGGCGAGGCCCCGGATGCCGTCGGTGCCGAAGAGGCGGCTCACGAGCGGGGAGATCCGAGGATGAGGCGGACGCGGGAGGGATTCACCCGCACCACCGTGACGCCGGGCGGCACCGTGATCTGCTCGGGAAGCACACGCATCGTCACCTCACCCGCTTTCGATCCTGAGAGGTTGAGCCGCGCCTTCACCCGATCGCTTCCGAGGCGCGACAGCGTTCCGCGCAGACCGTGCAGCTGCACGTCCACGCTGTCCGGTCGGTCTCCCTTCACCTCGAGCCCGGCCGGGATATTGTCGAGCTCCAGCGGCGCGGCCATGATCAGGTCCGACTTCTCGGAGGTCATGACGAAAGCCCAGAGCACCATGGAGACGCCCAGCGCGAGCAGCTTGAGCTCCCAGTGTCGCGTGAGCACGCTCATTTGCGCAGCCACTCACGCGCCGGCTCCCACCAGGCGGTTCGGCGCGGCAGGGGCGCCTCTTCCAGTGAGAAGAGCTCGGCCAGACGGCGGCGGAGCGCGTCGAGATCGAGCGGCGACTCCATCTGGCCGTCCACCGCCAGCGAGATGCGCCCGGCCTCCTCGGAGACGATCAGCACGACCGCGTCCGTCTCCTCGGCCAGGCCCAGGCCGGCCCGGTGCCGCGTGCCCATGTTCCGGCCGAGCTGGGTGTTGCGCGACAGCGGCAGGAAGCACCCGGCCGCGGCGATCCGATCGCCCCGGATGAAGGCGGCGCCGTCGTGCAGCGGCGAGTAGGGCAGGAACAGGCTCACGAGCAGGTCGGCCGAGACCATCGCGTCGAGCGGCACCCCGAGCTCCGCGTAGTTGCGCAGACCGGTGCTGCGCTCGAGCACGATGAGGGCGCCGATGCGCTTGCTGGCCAGCGCGTCGGCCGCCTTGATGACCTCGTCGATGAGCTGGCCGCGCTCCTCCCGTGCCCCCAGGGCCATGCCCTGGAGGAGCCGGCTCTCGCCGAGCCGGGTGAGCGCCCGGCGCAGCTCGGGCTGGAACAGCACGATCAGAGCGAGCACCCAGAACGACCAGAAGTTGTCGAGCAGCCAGCTCGTGCTGAAGAGGTCGAACTGCCGCGCCACGAACGACGCGACCATGAGACCGGCGAGGCCGAGGAGCATCTGGATCGCCCGCGTCTCCTTGAACATCACGAAGACGCGGTAGAGCACGATGGCCACCACCACGATGTCGATGGCGTCACGGAGCCGGAAGGTCTGCAGCGCAGGCCACATGGCGGGCTACCCGCGCTCGATGGCGCGACGGATGGCTTCGGCCACCCGGACCGCCTGGATCGTCTCGCCCACGTCGTGGGCGCGGATGACGTGCGCGCCGCCCAGCACCGCCGCCGCCGCCGCCGCCAGCGAGCCCGGCAGGCGCTCGGCGGGATCCGCCGCGCCGGTCACGGACCCGATGAACGACTTCCGGGAAACGCCGACGTGGAGTGGGCGGCCGAGGGCACGCAGCGCGGGCAACCCCGCCAGGACCCGGCAGTCCCACTCCGGCCAGCTCGCGCCGTCGCCTCGGAAGAAGCCGATGCCCGGGTCCACCAGGACGCGCTCATCCGGGATCCCGGCGGCGCGCGCGAGGGCCAGGCTGCGCTCGAGCGCCCGGCGCACCGTGGCCACGGGCTCGCCGAGGGGGCCGGCCGCGGCCGGCGCGGCCATGAGCACGAGGGCGGCACCCGACTCGGCGGTCAGCCGCGCCAGGCCCGGATCACCCGCCAGGCCGGTCACGTCGTTGATCATGCGGGCCCCGGCCTCGAGGGCGGCCCGGGCCGGGCCCAGGCGGCTCACATCGGCGGACACGGGCAGATCGAGCTTGGCGGTCAGCAGCCCTACCGCCCAGTGGAGTCGGTCGGCTTCCTGCGCCTCCGGGATCCGGGTCTCCAGATAGGGCGCGGTGGACATGGCGCCGAGGTCGAGCCACGCCGCTCCCGCCCGGGCCATGGCCTCCGCGGCCTGGAGCAGCCGATCGGCGTCCGCGACCACGGAGCCCGCGTAGAAGGACTCCGGGCTCACGTTGAGCGCCCCCACGACGGCCACGTCCAGGCCATCGCCGACCGACACTCCTGCCACGATCGCGCGGTTCATAGGGGGATTGCTCCACGACTAACTTATCACCGCACCCGGCGCCCGCGGGAGCCGGAAATTGGGCGCGGACGCAGTCCGCGCGTTGGGGGAGTGCGGGGGCCATTTCTGGGCCCCCGCATATGGAAAGTTTGAGGAGGTAAACCAGAGTCCGCGGAGGCCTTCCGCGAGGGCTGACTTACGAACCCGCCCCTTTTTCTAATGCGGGGGCCCAGACATGGCCCCGCACTCCCCCAGGCCGCGGACAGTCCGCGCTCGGCGGACAGCCCGCGTGGCTCCGTCAGGCCGCTAGGCGGGGCTTGGGGCCTCGTGCATGGGCGGGACGCGCAGGATGCGCGCGATCTCTTCGCCGTCGAGGGACTCGCGCTCGAGGAGCGCGCGCGCGAGGGCGTGCAGCTTCTCGAGGTTCGACTCGATCATGTGGCGGGCGCGCGTGGCGGACTCCACCACGATCCGCTTGATCTCGGAGTCGATGAGGACCGCGGTCTCCTCGCTGAAGTCCTTGGGGCGGGCCACCTCGCGGCCGAGGAAGATGTGCTCCTCGCCCTTGCCGAAGGTGAGCGGGCCCATCCGGTCCGACATGCCCCACTCGCAGACCATCTTGCGGGCCATGTCGGTCGCCTTCTCGAGATCGTCCCCCGCCCCGGTCGTCTGCTGCTGGAACACGATCTCCTCGGCGGCGCGGCCGCCCAGCAGGATCGTGATGCGGTTGACGAGGTAGTCGCGCGAGTAGTTGTACTTGTCGTCGGAGGGCAGCTGCTGGGTGAGGCCCAGCGCGCGGCCGCGCGGAATGATCGTCACCTTGTGCAGCGGATCGGCGCCCGGCAGCAGGTCCGCGACCAGGGCGTGCCCGGCCTCGTGGTACGCGATGGTCTTCTTCTCGGTCTCCGAGATGATCATCGAGCGCCGCTCCACGCCCATCAGGACCTTGTCCTTGGCGTTCTCGAAGTCGATCATCTCGACGACCTTCTTGTCGTGCCGCGCCGCCAGCAGGGCCGCCTCGTTGACCAGGTTGGCCAGATCCGCGCCCGAGAAGCCGGGCGTTCCGCGGGCCAGCACCTTGAGGTCGACCTTGGGCGCGAGCGGGATCCGCCGCGCGTGTACCTTGAGGATCTCCTCGCGGCCCTTCACGTCGGGGCGCGCCACCACCACCTGCCGGTCGAAGCGGCCGGGGCGCAGCAACGCGGGGTCCAGCACGTCGGGCCGGTTGGTGGCCGCGATGAGGATGACGCCATCGTTGGTCTCGAAGCCGTCCATCTCGACCAGGAGCTGGTTCAGGGTCTGCTCGCGCTCGTCGTGTCCGCCGCCCGAGGCCCGCGCCCCGGTGCCGGCCGACCGCGTCGATCTCGTCCATGAAGATGATGCAGGGGGCGTGCTTCTTGCCCTGCTCGAAGAGGTCGCGCACGCGGGAGGCGCCCACGCCGACGAACATCTCGACGAAGTCCGAGCCGGAGATCGAGAAGAACGGCACGTTGGCCTCACCCGCGATGGCCTTGGCCAGCAGCGTCTTGCCGGTGCCGGGAGGGCCCACCAGGAGCACGCCCTTGGGGATCTTGCCCCCGAGCTTCTGGAACTTGGGCGGATCCTTGAGGAACTCGATGATCTCGCGCAGCTCTTCCTTGGCCTCGTCCACGCCCGCCACGTCCTGGAACGTCACCTTGTTCTGCTTGTCCGAGATCAGCCGGGCGCGCGCCTTGCCGAAGGACAGGGCCTTGGCACCCCCGCCCTGCATCTGCCGCATGAAGAAGATCCAGACGCCGATGAAGAGCAGCATCGGGACCCACTGCAGCACGATGGCGAGCCAGGAGTTGGTCTCGGGCGGCTTGACGTCGATCTTCACCCCCCGGTCTTTCAGGGACTTGACCAGGTCCGGGTAGTCGGCGGTGAAGGTCCGGAAGGACGAGCCGTCGCTCAGCCGGCCGGAGACGTTGTTGCCCTTGAGGGTGACCTCACGGACCTCCCCACTCTCCACCTTCTTCAGGAAGTCCGAGAAGACGATCTCCCCCCGGGGCGACTGGTTCTGCTGGAAGAGCTGGAACAGGAGGATGACGATGAGTCCGATCACCATCCAGAGGGCGAGGTTTTTGTAGAACGGATTCATAGGGGGGATCATACCATACGCCGCGAGGGGTTGCGGGGGCCGGCCCACCCCGGATCACGAGGGCGTCAAGGGCTCCAGGACGGCCAGATCGGGCAGCTCCCGATGCCGGCCGTCGAAGTCGAGGCCGTAACCCACCACGAACTCGTCCGGGATCACGAAGCCCACGTAGTCCACGTCCACGTCCACCTCGCGGCGGGAGACCTTGTCCAGCAGCCCGCAGAGCGCCAGGCTCCTGGGATGCCGGGTGGCCAGGTTGCGGCGCAGGTAGCTGATGGTCCGGCCCGAGTCGATGACGTCCTCCACGATGATCACGTCCCGCCCCTCGATGGAGAGCGACAGGTCGGCGGTGAGGCGCACCACGCCCGAGGAGCGGGTACCCGAGCCGTAGGAGGACACCGCCATGAAGTCCATCGCGGCCGGCAGCGGGATGGCCCGCAGGAGATCGGCCGTGAAGACCACCGCGCCCTTGAGCACGCCGACCAGCACCGGCGACCGCCCCGCGTAGTCCCGGCCGATGGCCTCCCCCAGCTCGCTCACGCGGGCCGAGATCTCGTCGCGAGAGATCAGGATGCGTCCGATGCGCCGGTCCACCATATCCGCTCGGCTCGCCTTGGGCTGCGCCTCGCCACTCACCCCCTCGCCTCCCACACCATATCCGCTCGGCTCGCCTTGGGCTGCGCCTCGCCATTCACGGGCGCTACTTGGGCGTGACGAACGTGGGCAGCGAGCGCTGCGCCCGGATCCGCTCGGCGGCCGAGACCGCCTCCTCGCGGGACCGGTAGGTGCCGACGCGCACCCGGTAGCGGGCCACCCCTTCCTGCGCGGTCAGGGCGACCACGTAGGCGTCCAGCCCGGCGCTGGCGAGCTGCTGCCGCGACTCGTCGGCCTGGCGGCGGTTCTTGTAGGCGCCGACCTGGATGGTGTACGGGGTGGATGGGCTCGCGGACGGGCTAGCGGACGCGCTGACTGGAGCGCTCGCTGAGGCATTGTTTGAATGCGGGGGCCCAGAAATGGCCCCCGCACTCCCCCCGTCCGCAGTCTTGCCGGGAGGTGGGGGCAGTGAGGGCTGAGCGGCCGGAGGCGTCGGGGCGGGCGCGGGCCTGGCTGCGGCCGCCGGAGGCGCGGGTGCCGGCGGCGGCAGGCTCGAGGGTGTGGCGGGCGGGATCTTGACCGCAACCGACTTCGCCTCGGGCTTCGGCGCGGCGCCGGGTCCGTCGAGCGGCTCGGTCAGCGTCTTGTAGAACGTGAGCTTCTCGGTGGACTCGGGCGCGCGATCGGCCATGGTCTCGGCCGCGATGCCGCTGCGGCGCGGGGACGCGGCGGGCTTCTTGGCGGCGTCCGTGACGCCCGCGACCACCGAGGTGGCCGGCTGGCGCGCCCACTGGCGACCGACCAGCAGCCCGAGCGCGAACGTGAGGCCCAGGATGACCAGCACGGACCCGCCGAGCGCGATCCACTGGGCCCCGCCCGGGGCGCCGCCCGCCCGCCGCCGCGCCGAGGAAGCCATGTCAGTCGCGCTCCTCGCCGCGGCTCATGCGGTCGGGCGCGGAGACGCCCAGGAGGTCGAGGCCGTTGCGGACCACCTGGCCCACCGCGGCGCAGAGGCCCAGGCGCGCCACGGTCGTCGCGCGGTCCGACACGATCACGCGATGGGCCTTGTAGTACGGGTGGAAGATCCCGGCCAGCTCGCTGAGATAATAGGCGACGCGATGCGGCTCGCGGGCCCGCGCCGCGCCGGCCACCAGCTCGGGGTATTGCAGGAGCCGCTTGATGAGCGCCTGCTCCTCGTCGAGCGCGAGCGGGGAGAAGTCCACCTCCGCCCAGGGCGGCACCGTCACCCCCTGCTCCGCCGCGGTCCGGAAGAGGCTGGCGACGCGCGCGTGGGCGTACTGCACGTAGAACACCGGGTTGTCGGAGGACTGCCGCGTGGCGACCGCGAGGTCGAACTCGAGCGGGCTGTCGTGCCGCCGGGTCAGGAAGGTGAAGCGCGCCGCGTCGCGGCCCACCTCCTCCAGCAGCTCCTCCATCAGCACGAACTCGCCGCGGCGCTTGGACATCCGCACCGGCTGGCCGTCGCGGAGCAGCGTCACGAGCTGGACGATCAGCACGTCGAAGCGCTCGGGCGCGTGGCCGAGCGCCCGCATCGCCGCGCGCATGCGTTCCACGTAGCCGTGGTGATCGGGCCCCAGGAAGTTGATGACGTGGTCGCCCCGCAGGAACTTCTCGAAGTGATGGAAGCCGATGTCCACCGCGAAGTAGGTCAGCTCCCCGTCCGACTTCCGCAGCACCCGGTCCTTGTCGTCGCCGAACGCGGTGGAGCGGAACCAGAGCGCCCCGTCCTGCTCGTAGGTGTGGCCCGCCGCGGTCAGCGCCTCGATCGCGGCCTCGGGGCGAGCCACGTCGCGCACGTCGCGCTGCTCGTGGGCCCAGCGGTCGAAGCGCGTGCCATAGGCCTCGAGCACGCGCCGCTGGCTCTCCACCATCGCGTCGACCGCGAGGCGCCCGAGGCGCTCGATCCGCTCCGCGTCCGGCCGCGCGGCGAGCGCGCGCATCCCCTGCGGGTCCCGGGCCAGCCACTCCGCCACCATGTCGATCACGTACTCGCCGGGGTACGAGTTCTCGGGCAGCTCCGCCGCCTCGCCCAGCGCCTGCCGCAGCCGCACGTCCACCGAGCGCGCCAGGGCGAGGAACTGATTGCCCGCGTCGTTGACGTAGTACCACGACTCGACGCGGTAGCCCTGGCTCCGGAAGATGCGCGCGAGCGCGTCGCCCACCGCGGCCGCGCGCGCGTTGACGATCACGAGCGGGCCGGTCGGATTGGCCGAGACGAACTCGAGGAGCACGCCCATGCCCTTGCCCGCGTCGGACCGGCCGTACTCCGCGCCCGCCGCGAGCACCTGGTGGAGCCCGGCCGCGCACCAGCGCGGCGAGAGGAAGACGTTCAGGAAGCCGGGGCCCGCGATCTCCAGGCGCTGGACGGCCTCCGATTTCGGGAAATTGGCCACCACCGCCTCCGCGATCTTGCGCGGCGGACGGCGGGCCTCACGCGCCAGCGCCATCGCGGCATTGGTCGCATAGTCGCCGTGCCGCGCTTCGCGCGGGATTTCCCACTGCACCTCGGGGGGTGCGGGCAATCCGGCGGCGTCGAGCGCGTGCCTCAATGCGTCCGTCAGATGATCGGTGATGTTCAAAGACAGAGAATGCCGCGCTGCTCACGGCGGCGATAGAGAATGATACCCCCCGGCCTTCGGGCGAAGGAAGAATATTCGGGCGCTTACGAGACGCCGAGGTCGCTCAGCACGCGTGGATCGAGCGCGGCGTCGAGCGCGTCCGCGAGGCGATCGTAGGCCGCCTCGCGCCGCACGCGGTGATCGGCCGGCGCGGGCGCCGATGCGGGGGCGGGCGCGCGCTGCGCCCAGTCCAGCACGTGGCGCCGGGCCGGGCCGGACTCGAAGAGCCCGTGCAGATGCGTGCCCCACACGCGCCCGTCGTCGGAGGCGCAGCCCTCGGGCCGACCGTCCACCTCGAGGAGTGGCCGGTCACGCCCCTCGGCCACGGTCTCTCCGACGTGGATCTCGTAGGCCTCGAAGCCCGGGCCGTCGGGCCGCCACCGCGCGCGCACGCGGCGGGTGACCTTGTCGCGTCCGAGCATGGTCCGCACCGGCAGGAGCCCGAGCCCGGGTTCCTCGCCTCCGCTCTCGACCCCGTGCGGATCGGTGACCCCGTGGCCGAGCATCTGGTAGCCGCCGCAGATGCCCAGCACGAGACCGCCCCGCGCGCGGTGGTCCAGGACGGCGGCGGCCAGTCCCCGTGCCTTGAGCGCGCGCAGATCGGCGATGGTGTCCTTGGAGCCGGGCAGGACCAGCAGCGCCGCGCCCGCGAGGGCGGCCGGCTCCTCGGCGTAGACCAGATCCACGCCCGGCTCGGTCTCGAGCGGAGTGAAATCGGTGAAGTTGGCGAGGTGAGGCAGGCGCAGCACCGCCACCCGCAGTCCGCCGCGCGCGGGCGGCGGGGCGGCGTCGAGCGCGACCGAGTCTTCCTCGGGCAGGCCGAGGCGCGGGAGAAAGGGCATCACCCCGACGACGGGCACGCGCGTGCGGTGGACGAGATCACGCAGCGCCGGCCGGAGCAGCGAGGCGTCGCCCCGGAACTTGTTGATCAGGAACCCGCGCACCCGCAGCCGGTCGGCGCGCGGCAGCAGCGCCATGGTCCCGAGCAGGCTCGCGAACACGCCGCCGCGGTCGATGTCGCCGACGAGCAGGACCGGCGCGCGGGCCAGGCGCGCCACGCGCATGTTGGCCAGGTCGCGCCGCATCAGGTTGGGCTCGGCCGGACTCCCCGCTCCCTCGATCACGACGACGTCGGCCTCGCGCGCCAGCGTCTCGTAGCTCCGCCGCACCGCCGGCCAGAGCCGCGGCGTCAGCCGGTAGTAGCCGACCGCATCCGCCTCCCGGAGCACCCGGCCGAGAAGCACGACCTGGCTGCGCGCCTCCGCGCGCGGCTTGAGCAGGATGGGGTTCATCTCCACGCGGGCCGGGACGCCCGCGGCCTCGGCCTGCATCACCTGCGCCCAGCCCATCTCCCCGCCGTCCGCCGCGACGTGAGCGTTGAGCGACATGTTCTGCGACTTGAACGGCCGCACGCGGAGGCCGCGACGGGCCAGGAGCCGGCACAGGCCCGCGACCAGCACGGTCTTGCCCGCGTGCGAGCCGGTGGCCTGCAGCATGATGGCCCGGGCGCGCCCGCGGCTCACGAGCGCGCGACCAGGGCGAGCGCGGCGATCCCGACGCAGACCACTCCCGTCCACCGCGCCACTGCCATCGCGCGATCCATCGCGGCCGGATCGGGCGGCGGCCCATCGCCCAGGCGGTAGAGCCCGCGCTTCTCGAGCGTCACGCCCAGCGCCCCGGCCATAGCGGCCATGGTCAGGCCGCCATTCGGGCTCTCGGTGCGGCGGCCGTCGCGGCGCAGCACGCGCGCCGCGCCCGCCGCCGACGCCCGCGCGAGCCACGCGCCCGCGACGAGCGCGGCGGCGGCCAGCCGGGCCGGGACGTAGTTGGCGACGTCGTCGGTGCGCGCGGTGGCGCGGCCGAGGTACTCCAGCTCGTCGCGCCGGTAGCCGATCATCGCGTCGGCGGTGTTCACCGCGCGATAGGCCCACGCCAGCGCCAGGCCGCCCGCGACACCGCCCAGGGCCACGCCCGCCACGTAGAAGCAGATGGGCGCGACGACGCTGTCGGTGAGGTTCTCGGCGAGGGACTCGACCGCGGCGGACGCGACCGCGCCCTCGTCGAGGGCGGCGGTGTCGCGGCTGACGAGATGGCGGGCGACCTGGCGCCGGGCGCCGTCGAGGTCCCCCGCGACCAGATGCCCACGCACGATCTCGACGGCGGCGAAGAGCCCGCTCAGCGAGAAGCTGCACTTGAGCAGCCACGCCTGGGCGAGCGGCGCGGCCGTGCCGGGCAGCTCGCCCAGGAGGGCCTGCGCGACCAGCGCGCCGCCCGCCGCCAGGCCGGCCACGATCAAGATGAGGAAGGAGCCGTAGAGCGCCAGGTCGTCCGGGGCGCGCGGCGCGCGCGCGCGGGCGAGCGTGATGAGCCGGCCGATCCACGCCACCGGATGCCAGCGATTGGGCGGGTCCCCGACGAGGAGATCGAGCGCGACCGCGAGAGCCAGCAGCGTCACGATCAGCTCATCGCAGGTCGTAGACGAGCGGGATCCGGATCAGCAGGGGCCGGCGCGGGAGCGACTCGGGGAACGGGACGGGGCCGAGCCGGCGGACGGTCTCGAGCGCCGCGTCGTCCAGCACGTCGTGCGTCGAGGAGCGCACGACCTGGACGTCACGCACGCGGCCCGTGGCCTCGAGCCAGACGTGCAGCTCCACCGTGCCCCGGAGCCCCTGGCGGCGTGCCGCGAGCGGATAGACGAGGCTCTCCTGGACACGCTGACGGAACTGCCGGAGATACGAGCCGTACTCGGCCGGCGGGGCGCCAGAGCCGCCGGCTCCCGGGACCGCGAGAGCGACCGACGAGCCGGGCCCGGCACTCGATCCGCGGTCAGCATCCCCCTGCGTCCGGGTTCCGCTCCCGGCGGCGGCGCTCGAGCCGTTGTCGGACGCTGCGCCACGGCCGTCGGGCGGAGCGATCGGCCCGGACGCGATCTGCGCCGGGGCGGCCGCGTCCGGTGGGGCCGCCGGCGGCTCGATCGCCAGGTTGGGTGTCGTCGGAGGCGATGGGGCCGCCGGCGCCGCGACCTCCGCCGGCTGCGGCGCCGGCGAGGGAGTCGGCGCAGAGGGTGCCGCGGACTGCATCGGTGCGGGCCGGGCGGCGCTGCGCAACGGGACGGGCGCGGTCCCCTTGGCGCGCGGCGCGGAGGGCGGGGCCGGCGCTGGCGAGGAACCCGCGGCGGGCGAGCCGGGCGTGTCGGCGTTCTCCACGAGGTCCACGAAGAGCGGGCGCGTCCAGTCGACGGCGGACCAGGCCAGCAGCAGGGCGATGAGCCCGCCGTGCAGCAGCACCGACAGCACGACACCTCCGAGCCGCGCGATCACCGGTGGCGCTCCTGCCAGTCCGCGATGGCCCGATCGAGCGCCGCGCGCACCGCGCGCGCCACGACCCAGCCCATCTCGCTCGCGGGGCCCCCGAAGCGCGCCGCGGGTCCGCGGCCGGTCGCGGCGATCACCACCGCGTCGGTGGAGGTCCCGCTGGCGGCCCGGCCGCCGTCGGCCAGCAAACCGGCCTCGCGCAGGGCGAGCCCCTTGACCTCCGTCGCGGTGATCACCGCGTTGACGAGAGCGGCCGGCTCCGGATCCGCGCCCACCACCACGATCGTGTTGATGGTGGACGCGGCCCACGTCGCGACCGGCGAGGCGCCCGCGGCCACCGGGTTGCTGAGCCCCACCGTCACCACGGCCAGCGCGTGGAAGCCGCCGGCGGACTCCTCGGCCTGCGTCGCGCGCTCGGTGTGGGCGCCCGTGAGCAGGCCGACCCACGGCGACGGCACGCCCGCGCGACGGGCGAAATCCCCGATCATCCCCGCGGGGTCCACGCAGGGATCGTTCTTGCTCACGTGCAGGTTGACGATCGCGCGGGCGTGCGCGAAGCCGCCGAGGTGCACCGCCGAGGACAGGACGCGGAGCGGCGCCGCGCTTCGGACCACCACCGCCTCGCTCCCGACCTCGACGGAGACCCCGACGATCATGCGTGCCCTAGAACGAGGCCCGGAGCCCCACGAGGGCGTTGATGCCGAGCGCGGGGAAGCCGCGCACCTCGGAGTAGCTGGCGTTGAGCGCGTTCTGGATGCGCGTCGTGAACTCGAGCTTCTGGAGCCATCCGAAGCGCTCCAGGATCCGCCACGTCCCGCCGACGTCCACCCGCGTGTACCCGCCGGTGTACACCTCGCCGAACGGCTCGAACTGCCCGGACTCCACGTGAACCTGGGTGAACAGGGAGAGCTTCGGGATCGGCTCCCAGGTGACGCCGACGTTCCAGCGGTTCTCCGGCTCCCGCGGCAGCCGCCGCCCCGTCTGGAGGTTCTTGCTGTTCGTGTAGGTGTAGTTGGCCGAGACCACCAGGTTCGACAGCACGTCCACCTCGGCGGTGACCTCCACCCCCTCGCTGCGCGCCCGGCCCACGTTGAAGGGCCCCCCGAAAGGGGCGGTGGGGAGCGGGATACAGCAGGTGATCAGGTTGTCGAAGTTGTTGTGAAAGTAGGTGAGCCCGAGCCGGATCCGGCCCTTCCAGAGCTTCTGATCGATCCCGACGTCCCAGGACAGGCTGGTCTCCGGCTCCAGGTCCGGGTTCCCGAACTGGGGGAAGAACAGGTCGTTGAAGGTGGGGGCCCGGAAGCCGGTCCCGGCGCTTCCGCGAATGCGGCTCCCGGTCTCCGGGATCACGAAGGCCACCGAGCCCCGCTCGGTCGTCTGGGTCCCCCACACGTCGTTGTCCTCCACGCGGAAGCCGCCCGTCACGAACAGCCGCTCGAAGAAGCGAAGCTGCTGCTCGAAGAAGACCGACCCGGTCTCGGTGGAGTCACGGAAGAGGTGCACGTTGTCGCCCTCCTCCTTGCGATACTCGAGCCCGACGCTGCTGGTGCTCCACTTGCCGATGAGGAACGAGTTCACCCACTCCGCCTCCCGCCGCTCCACGTTCACCTGCGAGAAGATGGGAACGTCGAAGTCGAAACCGGGATCCACCGGATCCTGGAAGCCCTGGTTGTTCTGGTAGCTCGAGATGCGGGCGCGGCTCTCCCACCACTCGACCGGCCGCGTCTTGCCCTCCAGGCTGTAGATGGTGGTCTCCGACTGCTGCTTGGCGTTGGGGTTGATGATGGGCTTGTTCGGCTGGGGGCCGGGAAACACGCCCTTCACGGGCACACCGATGTCGTTCTTGTTCCAGCGGAAGATGAAGGAGAGCGAGCTGTCCCAGGGCAGCTGGTCCAGCCCGATGCGCACGTTGAACGCGTTGGCGTTCGTGCCGTCGTTCTGATACTGGCCGTTGCTCTCGAAATGGGAGCCCGACGCCGCGTAGTTGAAGATCTTGTAGGCGCCGCGGATCGTCGCCCCCGAGGCATAGGTATCGTAGTTGCCCCCTTCCTGCTGGATGGTGGCCTGGAAGGGCCCCCCGCTTCCCTTCCGGGTGATGATGTTGACCACGCCGCCGATGGCGTCGGCGCCGTAGAGGGTCGACTGCGCTCCCCGGATGATCTCGATCCGATCGATCAGGTCGGGAGAGAGGTCGGACAGGTCGGCCGTCCCGAGCGTGGAGCTCTTGACCCGCACACCGTCCACCAGCACCTGCACCTGGTTGGAGTTGGCCCCCCGGATCGAGATGCTCGAGGTCTTCCCGTAGGAGCCCGATCGCCGGATCTCGACCCCCGGAACGTTGCGGAGCGCCTCGTCCACGGTCGGGTAGTGATAGGTCTGGAAATCGTCCCCGTTGACCACGCTGATCGAGGCCCCCAGCTGCTGGGTCGGGGTCGGTACCCCGGTCGCCGTCACCACCACCGGATCCACGCTCTTCGGCTCCTGCGCATGCGCCGCCTGCGGCGCGATCAGGACCAGGCCCAGAAACCACCTCAAGTGCTGTCGCATCGACCACTCCTTTTGCCTCGAAAGGGGTTGGCAACCGTGATCGCAGCCAGGTCTCCTGACTCGTGGATCGGCGTCGTGGCCCGGCCTTCCCAGGCGCCCTCTCGGGCGGCCCAGTGGCTCCCATCACGGAATCGGGCGAGACTCCCCACTTACAGTGGCGGGACCGTGCCGGCTTCGGCCTCGACATCGGCCGGGACCGGCTTCCCTTGATCTGCGATCTGTTTGCTGTATTTATTGCTGTTTAGGTCGTGTCACCTCCTGTTCTCGTTTCAGCTGGTCGGGTAGACCAGGTGCACGGTCGGACGGCGACTGATCGGGTGCTTGTCCACCAGGACGCGGCAGCCGTACGCGGCCTGCAGCACGGCTTCGTCGATGACGTCCTCGGGCGGCCCCACGCGCACCGCCACGCCGCCGGCCATGAGCAGGAGGCGGTCGCAGAGCTCGGCCGCGAACCCCAGGTCGTGGGAGACGAGGACGATGGTGAGCCCGGTCTCGCGCCCGAGCCGCCGCAGCAGCCCCGCACACTCGGCCTGGTAGCGGAGGTCGAGATGCGCGGTGGGCTCGTCGAGCACGAGCAGGCGCGGCTCCTGGGCCAGGGCCCGCGCCAGCATCACACGCTGGCGCTCGCCCCCGCTCAGGCGGTCGAGCAGGGTCGCCCGGAGCTCGAGCACGCCCGCAGCTTCCATGGCCCGCCGGGCGGCGGCGCGATCCTCCGGGCTCTCGAAGAAGCGGCGGGGGGCGCGTGGGTAGCGGCCCATGAGGACCAGCTCCTCGACGCTGTGCGGGAAACCGCGCAGCACGTCCTGGGGGACCACCGCGACCTGCCGCGCCACCTGGGCCCCGGAGAGCCCCGCCACGTCCGCGCCGTCGAGGCGGATCCGGCCGGATGAGGGCGTCACCACCTTGGACAGCAGGCGCACCAGCGTCGTCTTGCCCGAGGCGTTCGGGCCGATGACTCCGAAGGTCTCGCCCGGCCGCACCTCGAACGACAGATCGCGGATGGCGAAGGCCCCCGCCGCGGCGGAGGCGTAGGCAAATTCCACGCGCTCGCACGCGACGAGCGGGGCGCTCATCGCCCGACCTCGGGCGCGCGGGCGCGGAGGAGATAGATGAAGAACGGCGCGCCGCAGAACGCGGTGATGACGCCGACGGAGAGCTCGGCCGGCGCGACCACGTTGCGGGCGAGCGTGTCGGCCAGGAGCAGGAAGGCGCCGCCGCCCAGGACCGCCGCCGGGATCACCACGCGGTTGTCCGGCCCGCACAGCATCCGGAGGACCTGCGGCACGATCAGGCCGACGAAGCCGATGGGGCCCACGAAGGCCACCACCGCCGAGGTGAGCAGGGCGGCGCCCGCGAAGACGCGGCGCTTGAGCCGCTCGGCGTCCACGCCGAGCTGCTGGGCGCTTTCTTCTCCGAGCGCGAGGAGGTTGAGCGGGCGGGCCTGGCCCACGACGAGCCAGAGCCCGACCAGGGTCAGGGCCGCGAAGACGGCGAGGCTTCCGGGCGCGATCGGTCCCAGGTTGCCGAGCAGCCAGTGCACCACCCCGCCGAGGCGATCGAAGTCCAGGACCGAGATCAGCACCGTGATGGCCGAGGAGAAGAAGATGCCGACGATGACCCCGGCCAGCAGGAGGGTGTGCACCGGCAGGCCGCCGCCGCGCGACGCGATCGCGTAGACGGCCACCCCCGCGACCAGCGCGCCCGCGAAGGCGCAGGCCGCGATGCCGACCGCCTCCACGAGCCCGCCGCCGAGCCCGAACACCTGCGCGACGATCACGCCGAAGGCGGCGCCGCTCGAGACCCCGAGCACCGACGGCTCGGCCAGCGGATTGCGCGTGAGGGCCTGGAACCCCGCCCCCGCGACCGCGAGCGCACCGCCCGCGAGCAGGGCGGCCAGGATGCGCGGCAGCCGCAGGCTCAGCACCACGACCTGGTCCACGCCCCGGACGCGACCGGTGAGGACCGCCAGCACGTCGCCGGGAGGCACCCGGGCGCTGCCGAGGAAGAGGGCGCCGATCGCGGCGACCACCACCACGAGGCCGAGTCCGACCAGCAGCACCGCGAGCCGCGCACCCGAGGCGGAGGGCGCCCGGGTCATCGCGCCACCGCCCGGACGAATGCTTCGGGATGGATCAGGCGCGCAAGCGTCTCCAGACCGTCCACCATGCGGGGGCCGTAGCGGTGCATCAGGTTGCCGTCCACGGTATGCAGCCGCCCCGCGCGGACCGCCGGGACCTGGGTGAAACGCTCCCACTTGGCCCGTACCAGCGCGCTCTGTGCCGCATCGTGGCTCGCGACCAGGATGACCTCGGGATTCCGGGCCAGGGCCGCCTCCATGCTGTAGCGTGGATACCCCTGCCCCCCGTCGGCGGTCACGGAGTCGCCGCCGGCCAGGGCGATCAGCTCGGAGACGAGCGCGCCGCGCGCGGGCACGATGAGCGGGTCCGGCCAGAGCACGTAGAACACGCGCGGGCGTGGGCGCCCCGCCACGCGGGCCGAGACGGCCTGGATGCGCTCACGCAGGAGGGCGGCCACGCGATCCGCCGCCTCGGGACGATCGGTCAGGCGACCCAGCCGGACGATCAGGTCCAGCACGTCATGCACCGACACCGGATTGACCAGGTAGACCGGTATCTTGAGCCTCGCCAGCTGATCAAACGTCTCCTGTCGATTACCCGCGGTGGTGGCGACCACGAGATCGGGCTTGAGCGCCACGATTCCCTCGAGGCTCGGCGAGACCATGCCGCCGATGCTGGGCTTCTGGCGGGCCGCGGGCGGATAGTCGCAAAAGTCGGTGACGCCGACGAGGCGGTCCTGGGCTCCGATCGTGAAGACGGTCTCGGTCACGCTGGGCACGAGCGAGACGATCCGCACCGGCCGCGCCGGCAGGACGACGCGCCGGCCCATCTGATCGGTGACGGTCAGGGCAGACCCTGCCGCGGACAGCAGCCCGCACGACGCCAGCACCAGCACGGCGAGAAGCCAGCGCACGGGGCCGATCACGATCGACCGCCCGGGACGTGCGGACGATCCGACACGCCGGCCGACTTGAAGGTCGCCATGTCCGACAGGACGCCGACCGCGGCACGCGCCAGACCGATGCAGAGGGCCGCACCGGTCCCCTCCCCCAGGCGAAGACCGAGATCGAGGTAGGGTTCGAGGTCCAGGGCCTCCAGAACGCGGGCATGGCCCGGCTCGGCGGAGCGGTGCGCGGCGAGCAGTGCTGCGCGCGCCTCAGGTCGGATCCGGACGGCGGCGAGGGCGGCCGCCCCGGCGATGAAGCCGTCGAGCACCACCGGCAGGCGCCCCGCGGCGCCGGCCAGGATGACGCCCACGAGCCCGGCGATCTCGAAGCCCCCGAGCTTGGCAAGGGTGTCGAGGGGATCGGCCGCATCCGGCCGATTCACGGCCAGTGCCAACCGGATGGCCTCGACCTTCCGCCGCCGGCCAGCCGCGTCGATGCCCGTACCCGGACCGGTGACACTCTCCGGCGACGCGCCGGTGAGGGCGGCCACGATCGCGCTGGCCGCGGTCGTATTGCCGATCCCCATCTCGCCGGTGCCGATCAGGTCCGCGCCGCGGGCGCGCTCGGCCTCCACCAGGGCGATGCCCGCCTCGATCGCCCGCGTGCACTGTGCGGGTGTCATCGCGGGCCCGCGGGTCATGTCCGCGGTGCCGGGCGCCACCTTGCAGTCCCGCAGATCCGGATGCCGGGGCAGCGACACCGCCACGCCCAGGTCCGCCACCACGACGCGCGCGCCCGCGTGGCGCGCGAGGACGTTGACCGCCGCGCCACCGCGCAGGAAGTTCTCCACCATCTGGGCGGTGACGACCTGAGGGTAGGCGCTCACTCCCTGCGCGACCACGCCGTGGTCACCCGCCAGCGTGAAGATCACCGGGTCCCTGAGCGGCGGCGGACAGATCCCCGTGATGGCGGCGAGCCGCACCGCCAGCTCCTCGAGCCGCCCCAGGCTCCCCGGCGGCTTGGTGAGCTCATCGAGGCGCCGGCGCACCTCGAGCTCGGCGCCGGGATCCGGCAACGGGATGACGTCAGGGAGCTTCATGGGTCGGCTCGCGACGGGTCGGGAGCGGCGGCGTGTCCTTCACCGCCATCGGAATGCCCGCGACCATCAGGGTCACCCGATCGGCGGCGGCGGCCAGGCGCTGGTTGACGAATCCGAGGAGGTCGCGAAAGCGGCGTCCGAGCTCGGTCGGGGGATGCACGCCCTCGCCCACCTCGTTCGAGACGATGAGGAGGGAGACGACGCGCTCCCGCTGGAGCGTGGCCAGGTCGTCGGCGGCGGCCAGGACCGCCGCGTCGTCGTCGCCGCGCTCCATCAGGTTGGCGACCCAGACGGTGGCGCAGTCCACGAGGATCAGGTCATGCGCGGGGGCGGCACGGCGGCAGGCTTCCACGAGATCCTGCGGCGCCTCCAGCGTGGTCCAGCCGGACGGACGCTCGGCCCGGTGACGCGCGATGCGCGCGGCCATGTCGCCGTCCAGCGCCCGCGCGGTCGCCAGGAAGGCCACGCGCCGCGCGCACTGCGCCGCCCGCTCGACCGCGTGGCGACTCTTGCCGCTACGGGCGCCGCCCAGCACGAGATGCGAGGAGTGCACGGCCGTCACCTCGGTCCTCCCTCGAGGACCGGCGCGGGTGGCAGCGTCCGGGCAGGTCTCCTGGCTTTCGGATCGTCCTACTCCCCGCGCCTTCCCGATCCGGCTGGGGCCGGAGCAGTGGCCGATCGCGGGTTTCGTACCCGATTACAGTGACGGGGTCGCGGCGGATTCGCACCGCCTTCCCTGGGGCCCGCACCCGGCGGGCCGCCCGGACACCATGGACGGGCAGACCGTAACAGAGGGGTGCGGTGAGCGCAACCGCCCTTACCCGTCGCCGAGGCGGTCGATGCGGCGGCGCTCGCGCTTGGTGGGACGTCCCGCGCCCGGCGGACGATAGGCGGGCGGGGCCGGGCGCGCCTCGCGCGGCGGCGGGGGCGGAGTGAGATCCTCGTAGAGCACCGCCGCCTCGCTCGCGCCGCCCCGTCGCTCGGCGAGCGCGACTACGCGCACGACGCGGCGAATTCGCGGGAGCGTCACGCGCAGCATGTCGCCGGGCCGCACCGCCTTGGATGGCTTGGCCGCGTCGCCGTTGACGTGCACCTTCCCGCCGTTGCAGGCGGTCGCGGCGAGCGTGCGGCTCTTGAAGAAGCGCGCCGCCCACAACCACTTGTCGATCCGCACGTCCGGCATCAGGTTTTTACCGTAGCACATGGACCCCGTGAGACACTGAGCCGGCCATGTTCCGCGCGGCGATCGCATTCACGGCCTGGATGACGCTGCTGGCGATGACGCTCGTCACGAGCGGGCCCCTGTCCGCGGCCGATCCGCCCACGTTCCTCGTCGAGGATTGGTCGCAGCAGCCCGACGGCAAGACCGGCATCCCGGACGGGTGGAAGGGACAGAGCTGGGGCAGCCCCAAGTTCGACTTTCGCATCGTCACCCAGGACGGCCGCAAGGCGCTCAGCATCAAGAGCAACAACGACAGCTCGACGATCTCCAAGGAGATCAAGGTGGACGTCAAGAGCCTGTCGATCCTGACGTGGAGCTGGCAGGCGGTGACCCTCCCCAAGGGAGGCGACGCTCGCAAGTCCGCGACCGACGATCAGGCCGCGCAGCTCTACGTCACCTTCCCGCGGTTCCCGACCCAGGTCCGCTCGCGCATCATCTCCTACATCTGGGACACCACCGCGCCCGCCGGCGCCGTGTTCAAGAGCGAGAAGACGGGCCTCGTGACCTACGTGGTGGTCCGATCGGGACCGGCCGATCTGGGCAAGTGGCTGACCGAGACCCGCAATGTGCTCGAGGACTACCGGAAGATCTACGGGGAGGCGCCGTCGGAAGACGTGGGCGCGGTCTCGATCTCCATCGACTCCAACGACACGCGCTCTTCGGCCGAGGCCTACTTCGGCGAGATCATGTTCCGCAAGCCCTGAGAGCCAGGGAAGGAGGCCCCATGGCGTCCTACGGCGCGATGCTGCTCCGGGTGATCCTGGGCGTCGTTTACATCATGCACGCCTACCTCGCGCTGGTCGTCTTCGGTCCCTCGGGAATGGTGGCCTATCAGACCAAGGCGGGCGTGCCTTTCCCGGAGCTCGCCACGTGGTACCTGATCCTGGCGCACGGGCTCGGCGGCATCTGTCTCGTGCTCGGGATCTTCCCGCGCTGGGCGGCACTGGCGAACGTCCCCGCCATGCTGGGGGCGATCGTCTTCGTGCACCTGAAGAACGGCTTCTGGGCCGACCTGAAGCCGGACTCCCCCGGCTACGAGTACGTGCTGGTCCTGCTGGTGGCCACGGTGGCGTCGGCGATGATCGGGGGCGGCGCCCTCGGCCTGCGCCGCTAGCCGGCGCGCCCCGCCGCGGATTTGTTCCGGCGGCTACCGGGACGAGCTCGGGACGCGGTCCTGAAGCGGGAATGTGGTGGGCGGCACGGTGCTTGCGCCCTGATCCAGTGCGACGTCGGTCCGCTTGCCGCCCTTCACCGTGATGTTCTGGTCCCAGATGATCTTGTCGTCGAAGACGCCGACCAGCCGGTACTGACCCTCGGGAACGTCCTTGAACTCGAAGCGCTCACCCAGGGCGAAGTCTCGCCGCTGACCGACGTGCTTCGTGGCGTCGTCGCTGCCCACCAGCGACATCCGGATCGGGATCGGGTTCTCGGCCGGAGCCACCCCCGCCCAGCGGGTCTCGCCGGCGACCGAGCCCTGCGCGGCCGGATCCACCACCTTCTTGGCCGCCTCCGCCGCCGAGGTCTCGGCGGCTCTGGCCACCGTGGGCGCGTCGACGAGGGCACCCGCGCGCAGCAGCCAGCGACGCGCCTCCTGGTACTCGGTCGACTCGGTGCTGGCGTTCGCGACCACCCAGCGGAGCTGGGCGATGCCCTCCGGCCGCCGATCGAGGAACGAATACGCGGTGCCGAGGGCGAAGTGCAGCGGCACGCTGTTGGGCTCCAGATCGAGCCCCTGCCGGAACTTCTCGATCGCGCCCGCGTGGTCGCCCCGGGCCATGAGCGCGGCCCCCTCGGCTTGCAGCTGCGCGGCCGGGGAGACCTGGCTCGTGACCGGATGATCCGCGGGCGGTTCCTGGCAGGCCGCGAGCAGCAGCGCCGCGGCCAGGAGCAGGATCCGCACGCCTAGTTCTCGCGGTATGCGGAGATCCGCATGTTGTAAAGCGCCATGAGGGCCCGGTCCACGTTCTCCTTGCTCGCGCGGATCTTCATGCTGCCGTCCGTCTTGACCGCGAACTCGGAGAAGCCGCTCACCTCGGCGGTGTTCGTCTCGTTCGTGATGAGGGCGCCGCGGATCTCGGTGTTGCTCGCGCCGAGGAACGCGGACGAGTTGTTGCGCCCGGTGAGCAGGACGATGCCGTTCCACCGGAACTGGCCGGTCTGGAAGAAGGCCAGGTCGGAGTCCTCGACGACGAGGATGCCGTAGCCGGTGATCGCGTTGCTCCCATCCACCCCGAGGCCGCGGAAGAGGGAGTTCGGGTCGTACTCGCCCTTGACGTAGAGCATCGTGGGCGCGGCCGCCGTGCCGAGGTTCACGGTCTGGTTGATCTGATCGGTCCCGACGCAGTTGTTCGTGACCGTCACGATGTTCGCGGTGCCCGTGCTCTGCATCTTGATGCCCTCGGGCTTGTCGTGGTCGCCGCCACCCGCGGGGTACTGGCAGGCCATGGTGCTGTTGAGGATCTGGGTCGACGGATTGCTTGCCAGGTTCTGCATGAACTTCGTGATCAGGGCCGGGGTGAGCGTGCCGTCGCTCGCGATGGTGTTCCGGCCGTTGCCGGTCGCCCCGGTGAGGTTCGCGCCATCGGTCGCCGCGCTGTAGCCGTCACCGTCGGTCAGGCCGTGCATGTAGTCGCGCTTGGCGAGGGTATTGAACCCGCTCTCTGCGATCCCCTCGATCGTGTTGTTGGCGGCGGTCATCGCGTACTTCAGCGGGCCCGTCCCGGTGTTGGTGGTGGTGTCGACGTCCTTCCAGTCGCGCCCGTCGACGGAGTAGCAGCCCGCGCAGGGCGGCGCGTCCGTATAGGTGTCGCCCTGCACGCCGGGCAGGCTCACCGCCGCGTTGATCGGCAGGTTGCCGCGCTGGACGACCGCGGTGATCGTCCGGCTCGCCCCGTTGTAGGTGCCGGTCGACTTCAGGATCACGATCTTGTTGTTGTCCACCGAGGTGCTCGTGTCGAGGGTGTTGCCGCTCCCGATGAGCGCCTGGTCCGTGTTGAGCGTGTTCAGGTCGTTCCGCAGCGTCACCGTGAACGTGCCGGCGGTCGTGGTGAGCCCCGGCATCGCCTGACCGGTCACCAGCACCTTGCAGACGATGCCCGATCCGCAGTTGACGCCGCCGGTGGTGAGGCCGCTGCCCAGCAGGGTCGCGTCGTCGAAGGCCTTGCCCGCGAGCTGATTGAATCCCCACTCGATCCCGCTCTCGGCAAGCTGCCGGGCGCGGGCGCCGTCGGAGAGGTTGCGGGAGATCTGGGGCTCGACCGCCCCCAGGGACATGAACGTGAGCGTGAGCATCGTCAGGACCACCAGCATGATCATCGCGAGGGGCAGGGCCACCCCGCGCTCATCACCAAGCATCGTGCGCCACGTCTTCATCGGTACTGGCCTCCGGGGTGTGACTTGGATCATCGATTGCGCAGCCGGATACGATCGACCATCGTCACGAAGGCGCCCTTGGTCGCGGTCTGGGCGGTCACCGAGATCTCGACAGACCGGATGAGGTCGGTCGACGCCGTGACGTTGTTGTTCTCGTCTCGATAGGTGAAGGTCAGGTTGGTGATGCCGCTCGCGATGACGACCGGGGACGCGTCCACCACGATCTCCTGGCGCGTGATGTTGCCGGAAGTCAGGGCGTACGTGATCTGCTCGCCCCGGCAGGCAGCGGTCGGACACACCATCGGATCGGTGACCAGGGCGCCCGTCGTGATGGGCGAACACGGGACCGCGCAGGTCGAGCCGTTCCAGTTGTACTGGAGCGTGAGCGAGGTCGCGCTGGCAGCGGTGACCGGCACGAACTTGTAGCAAGGAACGCCGGAGGTGTAGAGCGGATAGTTCGTGGCGTTCGGGCACGCGGTAGGGTCGGTCTCGCCGGGCAGCGGCTCGTAGCCCGCCTCGCGGATCTCCTTGGCCATGCGCTCGATGGCCACGCGCACCGTCTGCTGGCCGTCCACCTGAGTCGTCCCGAACCAGTACGCCTGCTGACCCTGCATCGTGAGACCCAGGAGGCTCGCCATCACGAGACCCACGATGGCGCAGACCACCAGCATCTCGGCCAGGGTGAAGCCTCGCTGATTGTTCATGATGTCCCCTCGCCTCATCGATTTGCCAGGAAGATGGACAGCGACACCGACCGTTCCGTCGTGAGCACGCCGCGCCCGGTCACCGGGCGGTAGAACACGACGACGTCGACGCGTTTGCCGGCGGTGCCGCCCGGATTGTCGGTGATCGTCGTGGTCCGACGGTAGCTGGGCGGAGCGCCCGTGATCGTCCCGTACGCCTCGGTGGCCGGCAAGTTGCCGACGACGAGCTGCACCAGACCCGTCTGACGCATGGCCAGCTCCTTGGCCTGCTCGATGCGCTGCTCGGCGAGGAACACCGCGGTGCTCTGCTGGCGCCCGGCCTCCACCCCATCGACGCCGAGCCCAAAGCCGGTCGCCACCGCGACCAGTCCCACCGAGATGATGGCGCAGGCCACCAGGATCTCGGCCAGGGTGAACCCGGCCTCAGCGGCGCGAGACTTCGATCGGTTCAACGCATGCATGGTCATGACCTCCACATACCCGGCTCGCTACAGGGCAAGACGAATGCCAGCGGATCGGCTCTCGATCTGGCGTCCGTTTAGGCCGGTAAGAGGCTGATATATCTGGCTTGTTTTGGGTTCGACAGGGGTGCAGTTCCAGCGCGCGACCCGGGAGTCTACAAGTTGTGACAGACGACCTACAGGAACCGTCAGCCGCGAAACGGGCCCGGGTGACTCAGCCGGGCCGCCCGGGGCCCGCGGACGGTCACCGGAGGGGCTCGCAGTGGTTCAGCAAACGCAGGGTCCAGCGCCCGGCGGACCCGTCGAGCACGGAGAGGGCCGCGTAGTCCTGGCCCAGCGCGAGCAGGCGCTCCGGGCCGAGCCCGAGCGCGTGGCAGAGGATCGCGCGATTGCTCCCGCCGTGCGCCACCACCGCGATCGTGCCGCCCGCGTGCCGCGCCACCAGCGCCTCGAAGACCGGGACCGCCCGCGCGACCAGGTCGGGCAGGCTCTCGCCGCCGGGGAACTGGAAGCGCCCCACGTCGGCCATCCACGCCTCGAACGCGCGGGCATCACGCGCGCGGATCTGCTCGGCGGTCAGCCCGTCCCACTCCCCCATCGCGAACTCGCGGAGGGCCGGGTCCCGGACGGGGGTGAGCGCGTGGGGCGCGGCCAGGATCTCGGCGCTGTGCCGCGTGCGCTCGAGATCGCTGCAGTAGATCGCATCGAACGCGACGCACTCGAGCCGGCGCGAGAGCGCATCGAGCTGCGCGACGCCGAGCGGCGAGAGGGCCACGTCGAGGTGGCCGATGAAGCGGCGGGTCTCGGCGCCCACCACGCTGCCGTGGCGGACCAGGCACACGGTGGTGGAGGTCAGAGCCAGCCCCGGTGGGCCGCCGCCGCCACGCCGAGCAGAGTTCCGAGCTCGGCCACCTCCACGACGGCGCCCAGCACATCGCCGGTGAGCCCGCCGAGACGGCGGGCCACGAACGCGGCTGCGAGCAGCGCCAGGCTCCACGCCGCCGCCGCGACGGCCACACCGCCGATGCCCAGGAGCCAGGCGGCCAGGACGCCGGACGCGACCACGTGGGCCGGCCCCGCTCCCCGCGAGAGGCCCGCGGCGAATGCGGCGCCGAGCCCCTGCCCCGGCGTCGCGGGCGCCAGCCAGGCGCCCGCGAGCAGAGGCGCCACCCGGCCGATCACCGGGGCCAGCACGAGGACGCGGAGTCGGAGGGACGCGGCGAGCGCGGCGAGCGCGGCGACGGTCAGGAGGCAGAGCAGGATGAGGCCGGCGGCGCCGAACACGCCGATCCGGCTGTCGCGCATGATCGCGAGCCGCCGCGCCGGGTCGCTCCCCGCGAGGCCGTCCAGACAGTCGGCGACGCCGTCGAGGTGAATCCCGCCGGTGGCCACCTTCCACCCCGTGACGAGGAGCGCCGCCGCGACCAGCGGGGGGAACAGCGCGTCCGCCCCCCGTCCCCCGACCGCCAGCGCGATCCCCAGCAGTAACCCGACGATGGGGAACCACCAGGCGGCCCGGCCCAGCGCCGACGGGCCCGCCGCCTGGCGACCGGGCACCGGGACGATCGTGAGAAAGCGGATCGCCAGGATCAGCGAGCCCATGCGGGGGCCGCGGCGGACACGCCGCTCAGACGGGCAGGACCGGATTGCGGCGCGGGGGGAACTCGAGCTGCTTGGATTCTGCGTAGGCCAGCCGCTTGATCAGCTCGTCGCGCAGCTCGGAGCCGCCGACGATGCCGTCCACCAGCATCTCGGAGGCGAGCTTGTAGATGTCCACGTCCTGCGCGTACTCGTCGCGCTTCTGCTGGACATAGGCGGCCCGCTCGCCCTCCGGCAGCTCCATGATCTTGTTGTAGTACACCGCATTGACCGCCGGCTCGGGCCCCATGATGGCCACCTGCCCCTGCGGCAGCGCGAGCGCCGCGTCCGGCTCGAAGGCCGGGCCGCACATCGCGTACAGGCCGGCACCGTAGCACTTGCGCACGACCACGCAGATCTTGGGCACGGTGGCCTGCGACGTCGCGAAGACCATCTTGGCCCCGTGGCGGATGATGCCGGCCCGCTCCACCTTGCTGCCGACCATGAAACCCGGGACGTCGGCCAGGTACAGGAGCGGGACGTTGAAGGCGTTGCAGAGCGCGATGAACCGCGCCGCCTTGTCGGAGGAGTCCACCATCAGCACGCCGCCCTTGACCTTGGGCTGATTGGCCACCACGCCCACCGCGCGGCCGCCGAGGCGCGCGAAGCCCACGATGATCTCCGGCGCGAAGAGCCGCTTGATCTCGAAGAAGGACCCCGCGTCCACCACGCGGTCGATCACCTCGTACATGTCGAACCACTTGCGCTGGTCGTAGGGCACGATCTCCTCGATGGACCGGCCCGGCTTCGGGCCGACCGGCTCGACGGGGGCGGGCCGCTCGCGGAAAGAGCCGGGCAGGTAGCTCAAGTATCGCCGGCAGATCTCGATCGCCTCCTCGTCGGAGGCGGCGAGCACGTCGCCGCATCCCGACACCGTGCAGTGCATCCGCGCTCCGCCCAGGTCCTCGAGGGTCGTCTTCTCCCCGATGGCCATCTCGACCATTCGGGGAGACCCGACGTAGAGACTTGCCTTGCCGTCCACCATGATCACGCAATCGGTGAGCGCGGGCAGATAGGCGGAGCCGGCCGGCGACGGGCCGAAGAGCACGCACACCTGCGGCACCACCCCGGAGAGCTGGACCTCGTTGTAGAAGATGCGGCCGGCGTGGAAGCGCCCGGGGAAGATCTTGATCTGCTCCGAGATGCGCCCGCCCGCCGCGTCCACCAGGTAGATCATCGGCACCTGCAGCCGCTGGGCGCGCTCCTGGATGCGCACGATCTTCTGGATGGTCTTCTCGCCCCACGAGCCCGCCTTCACGGTGTAGTCGTTGGCCATCACGCACACCGCGCGGCCGCCGACCGTGCCGACCCCCGTGACCACGCCGTCGGCGGGCGTGTCCGCCTCCTGGTTGCGCGCGAAGAGGAAATCCTCCTGGAACTCGGTCCCGGGATCCAGGAGCAGCTTCAGGCGGTCGCGGACGAAGAGCTTGCCCTCGTCCCTGAGCTTCTCGCGGTACTTGACGTGGCCCTGCTCGATACGGGCCCGTTCCTGCCGGTAGCGCTGCTCGCTCACGCGGGGCTAGGGAGCGGGATTGGGATTGGCCCAGAGGATGATGATCAGCACGCCGTTGCCGTACGGCGGGCCGCCGAGCACCGCGGGGGCGCCGGGCGCGGCCTGGATCGCCGCGTTGACCTCCGGATGCACGCCGCGCAGGAGGCGCACCCGCATCCGCACGTGGTCGCCGTGGAGCTGGTCGGGCGTGACCTCGAGCCACCGCTCGCCGGGCACCGCGAACCGCTGCTGGGTGCCGAGCGGCCCCTCGACGCGCTGGCGGTCGAGCGTGGTGTAGTCGGTGTAACGGAAGAGGGTGCGGAGCCGGGGCAGGATCCTCTTCATGCGCTCGTCGGTCTCGGCCTCGGGCGTGGCGGGAGCCCGGAGGACGCCCGGGGTCTCGCCCGCGCGGGGCGGGCTCGAGGCCTCCATGATGCGGACGCCGAAGCGAATGATCTGCTGGGCCTCGGCTGGCATGACCCAGCCGAGCGTCAGCCCCAGCCAGAGGATCAGGACGAGCATCGGCCCCAGGAGGCCCTTGAGCCGCTTCCGCGCGTTATGCAGCCTGGACATCACGGTTCCGATCGGGCAGTTGAGCACCTCGGCGATCTCGCGGTACGAAAGGCCCTCCACGTCACTCAGCATGATAATCGTTCGGGCCTTGGGCGGCAAGGCATCGAGCGCCCGACGGATGCGCTCGCGCTGCTCCGCGCGCGTCGCTTCCTGATCCGGCCCCCGTCCCGGATCGGGCATGCTGCGGGTCCATTCCTCCTCGGTCACCCGCTCCGGCCCGAAGGCGCGCGCCTGCGCGCCTCGCTGCCGATGCCGATCGGTGGCCACGTTCACGGTGATGCGAAAGAGCCAGGTGTAGAACGCCGACTGGCCACGGAACGACGACAGCGAATGAAACGCCCGCACGAATGCCTCCTGAGCCACGTCCCAGGCCTCCTCGCGGTCGTGCAACACCTGGTAGGCCAGACGCCACACCCGCTGACGGTATTTCTCGACCAGCGGCTCGAACGCCGCGGCGTCTCCCCCGATGCACCGCTGGATGAGCGCTCGCTCGTCGATTCCGGGGGACTCCGGGAGCCCGGCGGGACCGTCGGGCGGCGTCACGGCCGGACCCGGTCGCGGCCCTCGCGCCCCCTAAGCGATCGGGGGTAGGACGGCAGGTAGGGCGCCCGCATTCACGGCCGACGCTGCCGGGCCGTCCCCCGGGCGCCGATCGCAGGCGAGGCGCCCAGGAGGGCGTCCACGCCGAGCAGGTAGCTGGATGGCCCGAAACCGGAGATCTGCCCGACGGCGGCCGCCGCGACCACCGAGTGGTGTCGGAACTCCTCGCGGGCATGGATGTTCGAGAGATGCACCTCGACCACCGGCACGCGCACCGAGGCCACCGCGTCGCGTAAGGCGATCGAGTAGTGCGAGAGCGCGCCCGGATTGAAGACGATGCCGCGGAAGCCTTCGCGCGCCGCCGCCTGGATCCAGTCCACCAGCTCCCCCTCGTGGTTGGACTGCCGGCAGACCGCTCGCGCGCCCCGACTCTCCGCGTGGCGCTGCACCGCGCGGTTCACCTCCGTGAGCGTGACACGGCCGTAGACCGCCGGCTCGCGGGTGCCGAGGAGGTTGAGATTCGGGCCGTGGAGGACGAGGATGGCGGACTCGACGCGACGTGCCATTGAAGGGAGAGAATACACTGGACGCCCGTATAATGCTCGCGCCTCAGGCGGGCGCGTCACTCGGCGCATCTGGCCGCTGGTGCGCGGGCAGCGCGGCGGCGACGACCGCGTGGACGCGATGGGCGAGGTCCCGCGCGGCCCCCTTCACGTCGAGGTTCTCCGGCGGCGCGATCACCGGATGATAGACGATGGTGAGGCGGCCGGGGCGCGGCAGGCGGCGACCGGGCGGCCAGCACTCGTGCGCCCCGATGATGGTCACCGGCATGACGGGCACGCCGAGCGAGCAGGCCAGGCGGAACGCGCCAAGGCGGAAGCGCTGGACCCGCCCGTCGAGGCTCCGGCCGGCCTCGGGGAAGATCATGACCGCCTCCCCCGCGCGGAGGAGGCGGACCGCGGCCCGGGTCGCGCCCGCGTCGGCCCCGTCGATGTCCACCGGAAAGGCGCGCAGGCGGCGAATGAGCCACGAGAGGCCACGCACGCGGAACAGGGCGTTCCATGCCATGTAGTGGACGGGCCGGCGCACCGGAATGGTCGCGAGCACCGGGTCGGCAAACGTGACATGGTTCGGCACGATGAGGAGAGGACCGGAGCGAGGGATGTGATGGACGCCTTCGAAGCGGATGCGGAAATAGATGCGCGCCCCGAGCCGGATGACCGGCCGGGCGACGTCGATCACGGGCGTGCGCACGGCCCGATAGTGCCACGCCCCGTCTGAGACCGACAGTGCCCGGAGCGGACGCGCGCCCCCTCGTGATCGGCCACCGTGGCGCCTCGGCCGACGCGCCCGAGAACACCATCGCGGCCTTCGAGCTGGCCCTCGAGCAGGGTGCCGACGGCATCGAGCTGGACGTGCACCTCTCCGCCGACGAGCAGCCGGTCGTCATCCACGATTTCACCCTGGAACGCACCACCGACGGCGCGGGCCCGGTGGGCGATCATCGCGTCCGCGAGCTCAAGCGCCTGGACGCGGGCGGCTGGCACGACCGCCGATTCCGCGGCCAGCGCGTACAGACGCTCCAGGAGGTCCTGGAACGGTTTCGGAGCCGGGCGCGCTTCTGGATCGAGCTGAAGGCCGGCTCGGCACTCTATCCGGGCGTCGAGGAGCGGGTGGTCTCGATGGTGGAGATCTACGACGTGGTGGACCGGGTCCTGGTGCAGTCCTTCGACGACACGGCCATCGCCAGGGTGCGGAGCCTCAACCGCGAGATTCCGGTCGGGGCACTGGTGGCGCAGGCGCCCATCGACCCGGCCCTGCTCGCGCCGGAGGTGGTCAGCGCGATCTGTCCCGGCGGACACGTCCTGACCGCCCCGCTCCTCGCGCAAATCCACGGAGCCGGGCTCGAGTGCTACGTCTGGACAGTCAACGAGCCGGCCCAGATGGACCGGCTCGTCGAGTGGGGTGTGAACGGAATCATCACCGACCGGCCGGGCCTGCTGCGGGCCCGGCTCGGCCGGTCGTAGGGATCAGCTAGTCGTCCTCGGGCTCGTCGGCGTCGACCACGGCGCCGACCGTTTCCAGGCGCGGCAGCATCCGCTCGAGGCGGTCCTGGCAGCGCACGCAGGTGGTGACCTCCGGCATGACGCGAAGCCGGGCGGGCGCGATCGCCTCGCCGCACTCCTCACACACGCCGTACTCCCCGCCCCGCAGCCTCTCGAGCGCCTCCGCCAGCTTGTTGGCGCGTTCCACCAGCAGGCTCCGCGTGGCGAAGTTCATCTCGCGATCCTCGTTCAGCCGGATCACGTCGACTTCGTCGGCCAGCGGCGTGTTCTCTCCCCGGCCGCCACCGAGCTCTTCCATCGTATTGACCCCACCCATGTGCCGGATGCGCTGCATGGTGTGGCTCAGTTCCCGCTCCAGGCGCTGCTTGATCTCGTCCATCGTCTCCTCCATGGGCGCCGGATCGCTCCGACCCGGCTCGCCCGGTTGGCGCAGCTAGCTGCAAAGCCTGTGCCTGACCACTGCATGGAAGAGACGTGCGAAAACCCCCGATATTCGTTGGACAACCGCAAGGGCAGTGAAACCTACGGGGCAAAACGCCCGGTAACCACTGGGAAAATTCGTCAGTGGGTATGTCAGTTCTGGTCTGTGGATAGCTTTGGAACCGACGGCTAACGTCCGGCGCCGCGCCCCCGCCGAAGCCGCGAGGTCAGACCGGAGACCGCCAATACCAGAAGCCCCGCGATGTTCACCGCGACCACGAGGACCAGTGCGAGCAGCAGGAGAACCATGACCGGCCGAACGACATCCGCAAAGCCGGCGTCCGCGGGCAGCGTCTCCTGTACGGCGAAGAGAGGCGCCAGCACGAGTGCCGGCAGCCCGACGGCAACGATCAGCAGCGCGAGTACCCCGCGGCCGATCCGGCTCAGGACGTCGCGGGCTCCGGGCCGCGAACGCTCGACGTGGACCCAGAGCGCCGTGACCGAGATGAAGAACACCGTCAGACTGGCCAGGAAGGCCCCCTGCGTGAGCCAACGGGCCCCGGCCGCAGCGTAGATCACGGCGAACATCAGCATCGCGAGCGCGTTGGTCCCGGCCAGCCGGAGCACGTGACCCGTCGGCTCCTCAGAGGTCCAGGCCACCCATGGTGCCGAGCAGCAGCCGCGAGCCGAGCCACAGGGCGACCAGCACGACCAGGGTGATCAGCCGCACCCGTCCCTCGGACGTGCCCGCCGGGGCCCAGCCGCGGACCGGCCGGGTGAGCGGGCCGGTGATCACGGAAAAGAACCAGAGCAGGCGGCTATCCGGCGCCCGCGTGAAACGGGCCACGATCATGTGCAGGGCGAGATAGATGGCGGCCATGTACGACAGAAACCACACCAGGACGAGGAACCGGTAGATCAGCTCATGCATGAGGGTGGTGGCGCGGGCAGAGGCGAGAGCCCCCCTGCCCGCGCCGGGTCATGCGATCAGTGCCGGCCGAGCCCGATGCCCTGGGCCGACAGCGCGGTCCCTTGACCGGACTTCGGATACCGGACACTGACCACGAGGTCCTGCACCGCCTTGGGCGGCGGCGCGGTGAGGAGCGAGACGATCCAGATGGTGAGGAACCCGGCCGGCAGGCCGAAGATGGCCGACGCGATGGTCTGCGTGCCGAACCAGGAGAGGCCGTAGAACCGGCTGCCGATCATGTAGTAGGTCGTGATGCCGAGGCCGAGGACCATGCCCGCCACCGCCCCCGCCTTGTTGGCCCGCTTCCACCAGATCCCCATGACGAGCGCGGGGAAGAACGATGCGCCGGCCAGGCTGAAGGCCCAGGCCACGAGCTCCACGATCAGGGACAGGCGGAACGTGGCCACCCAGGCCGCGATGATCGCGGTCACCACCAGGAGCACCTTGGTGATGGTGAGCCGCTTGGTGAGCGAGGCGCTCGGATCGATGACGTTGTAGTAAAGGTCGTGCGAGATGGCATTGGCGATCGTGAGCAGCAGCCCATCCGCGGTGGACAGCGCGGCCGCGAGACCGCCCGCCATGACGAGCCCGGTGATCACGAAGGGCAGGCCCGCGATCTCGGGCATGGCCAGCACCACGAAGTCGGTGCTCTTGATCACGAAGTCGGCCCACTGCACGATGCCGTCCCCGTTCTTGTCCACCACGTCGAAGAGACCGGCGGGCTGCCAGAGCGTGACCCAGCGTGGTAGCTCCGCGACCTTGGTGCCGACCAGCTTGGCGTAGATCGTGAAGCGCGCGAAGGCCGCGTAGGCCGGGGCGGTGAAGTACAGCAGGAAGATGAAGAACAGCGACCACGCCACCGAGGTGCGCGCCTGGCGTACCGAAGGCGTGGTGTAGTAGCGGGTCAGGATGTGCGGCAGGCCCGCGGTGCCCACCATCAGGCAGAACGTGAGGGCCAGGAAGTTCCACATCCCGACGCCGGAGGGCACCGTGAGATACCGGCTGATCGTGGCGTCGTCGCTGGCCGCCGGCGCGGTTGCCTGCCGACCCGATAGGGCCGCCTGCGCCTTCAGCTTGTCGATCTCGGCCTCGGGCAGGCCGCCCGCCTTGATCTTGGCGTTGACCTCGTCCGCGTCCTTCTTCCAGAGCGCGCGCGTCTCTTTCTCCTTCGCGTCGCGCGTGATCTCGATGGCCTTGCTGTTGTTCTGCTGCAGGACGCGACCGTAGGTCAGCTCGGGGATCGGGATCGAGAAGAGCTGCCACGAGAGATACACGACCGGGACCAGGTAGGAGATGATCAGGATGATGTACTGCGCGACCTGGGTCCACGTGACCGAGCGCATTCCGCCCAGCACCGAGCAGAACAGCACGCCCAGCAGGCCGACGAAGACGCCCACGTTGAAGTCGAGGCCGATGAAGCGCGAGACGATCAGGCCGACGCCGGTGACCTGCGCGATCAGATACGTGAAGGAACAGGCGACCGCCGCGACGACCCCGATGAGACGGGCGGACGTGCCGCCGTAGCGGGCGCTGAGGAAGTCGGGAATCGTGTAGGCGCCGAACTGGCGCAGGTACGGGCCGAGAAACACCGCCAGCAGCAGGTAACCGCCGGTCCAGCCCATGACGTACGCCAGCCCGGCGAAGCCCTGGGCGGACAGGGCACCACCCATCGAGATGAAGGAAGCCGCCGACATCCAGTCGGAGCCGGTGGCCATGCCGTTGTACAAGGCGGGCACCCCGCGCCCGGCCACGTAGTACTGGTCCGGGTTCGACGTGCGGGTGACCACGCCGATGACGATGTAGATGGCGAGGGACAGGGCCATGAAGATCCAGCCGATCCACCGGTTGGGCAGACCGAAGGCCAGCTCGCCGATGCCGATAAGGATCGTCACGGCGAGGAACGAGACGGTGTAGAGACCGAAGATCTTGTCCAGGCTCATGCGCTAGGCCTCCTCGCGAATGCCGTACTCCTGGTCCTTGCGATTCATGAGGTAGGCGTACACCGCGATCTCGATGACGAAGATCGCGAGCGAGCCCTGGGCCGCCATGTAATACCCCATCGGGAAGCCGAGGACCGAGTACTGGTTCAGCCAGCCCGCCCACAGCCCGGAGATCAGATACGTCACCACGAACCAGATGACCAGCAGGATCGTGGTGAGCTTGACGTTGAACCGCCAGTACGCGTCCTTCTGTTTGTCGGTCAGATCCGCCATTGGATCCCCTCCTGAGAGATGGTTCGAATCACCCGGCCACGCGCACGCCGATCGCCGGCGGGCACGGGAACGACCACGGACACCTGTGCGGCGGGCGCCGCTAGTGATCTTCGGTCGACGACTGCGGATCGGAATTCGGCGCGTGCCCCTGTCTCATCTGCGCGAGCCACCCGCCCAGCACGCGGGCCGTGAACCGCCAGGTGGGAGCGAGGCGCGCGATTCGGGCGTGGTTGTCCCCACCGGGGGGCGTCGGCAGCACCGCCGGGGCCTCCTGCGGGAGGAGCCGCTCATCGGAGCGCGATAGACCGTCGATCGACTCCTCTGGGCTGAAATTGAACGCGCACCCGATGAACGGGTTCGTGAGGTCGACCGTCACGTACAACGCAACCATGAAGGCGATTCGCCGGTAGCGCATTGGTCCGCCCGGAGCAGCACGAACGGTGCCAGGCGAGCCCCTTTCCAAGTGCGCGATTCGACGAGCGAAGTCTCTGTCTCCATGGGCCCTTCTTGGTAGCGGCACCAAGTGATCTTGGCACCGTTACCAAGGGGCGTCGCGCGGCCCCTACTCCTCCTCGCCGTACTTCTCCTTGAGGGTGGCGACGACGGCAGGGTCGGCCAGGGTGGTCGTGTCCCCCAGCGCCTTGCCCTCGGCGATGTCGCGCAGCAGGCGGCGCATGATCTTGCCGGAGCGAGTCTTGGGCAGGTCGGCCGCGAAGATCAGGTCGTCGGGCCGCGCCAGCGCTCCGATCTTCTTGGTCACGTGCCCCTTGATCTCCTCCATCAGCTCCTTGGACGGTTTGGTGCCGTCCTTGATGGTCACGAAGGCCGCGATGGCCTGCCCCTTGATCTCGTGGGGCCGGCCGATCACCGCGGCTTCCGCCACGTGCGGGTGGTCCACCAGCGCCGACTCCACCTCCATGGTGGACACGCGGTGACCCGAGATGTTCATGACGTCGTCCACTCGGCCGAGCAGCCAGAAGTAGCCGTCCTCGTCGATCTTGGCGCCGTCGCCCGTGAAGTAGATGCCCGGATACTTGCTCCAGTACTGGGCGACGAAGCGCTGCGGGTCGCGGTAGATGCCGCGCAGCATGCCCGGCCACGGCTTCTTGAGCACGAGGTAGCCGGCCTTGGCCGATTCCCCCTTGTCGTTGACCACGTCGGCCTCGATGCCGGGGAACGGGCGGGTGGCCGAGCCGGGCTTGAGCGTGGTGATGCCGGGCAGCGGGCTGATCAGGATGTGGCCGGTCTCGGTCTGCCACCAGGTGTCCACCACCGGGCAGCGGCCGCCCCCGATGACCTTCCAGTACCAGACCCACGCCTCCGGGTTGATCGGCTCCCCGACCGATCCGAGCAGGCGGAGGCTCGAGAGATCGCAGCGCTTCGGATACTCCTCGCCCCAGCGCATGAAGGTGCGGATGGCGGTGGGCGCGGTGTAGCAGATGGTGACGCCGTACTTCTCGACGATCCGCCAGAACCGGTCCTTGTCCGGGTAGTCCGGCGTGCCCTCGTACATCACGGTGGTGGTCCCGTTCGCGAGTGGCCCGTAGACGATGTAGGAGTGGCCGGTGACCCAGCCAATGTCGGCGGTGCACCAGTACACGTCGGTGTCGTGCAGGTCGAAGATCCACTTGGTGGTCGCGTAGACCCCGGTGAGATAGCCGCCGGTGGTGTGCACGATGCCCTTCGGCTTGCCGGTGGAGCCCGAGGTGTAGAGCAGGTACAGCATGTCCTCGGAGTCCATCTTCTCGGGCGCGCAGTAGGCGGGCGCGTCCTTGACGAAGTCGTCCCACCAGACGTCGCGCCCGGCCTGCATGTCGATGTCCTGCCGCGTGCGCTTGAGCACGATGACGGTGCTCACGTCGGGGCACTCCCGGAGCGCCTCGTCCACGTTCTTCTTGAGCGCCACCGTGCCGCCCCGCCGGAAGCCGCCGTCGGCGGTGATGAGCACGGTGGACTCCGCGTCGTGAATGCGGTCGCGCACCGCCTCGGGGGCGAACCCGCCGAAGATCACGCTGTGCGGGGCCCCGATGCGGGCGCAGGCCAGCATCGCGATCGGCAGCTCCGGCACCATCGGCATGTAGATGGTGACCCGGTCGCCCTTCTTGACCCCGCGCCGCTTGAGCGCGGCCGCGAAGCGGTTGACCTCGCGGTAGAGGTCCCAGTAGGTCAGCACCCGCGTGTCGCCCGGCTCGCCCTCCCAGATGATGGCGGCCTTCGTCTTGCGCGCGGTGGCCACGTGGCGATCGAGGCAGTTGTAGGCCACGTTCAGCTTGCCGCCCACGAACCACTTGGCGTGGGGCGCCTTCCACTGCACGACCGTCTTCCACGGCTTGAACCAGTCGAGCTCCTTGGCGAAGCGCTCCCAGAAGCGGGCCGGATTCTTGGCCGCCTCCTTGTAGACCGACGCGCTCTTGACGTTGGCGTGCTTGACGAACTCCTTCGGCGGCGGAAACCTCCGCTTCTCTTTCAGGAGAGCTTCGACGGCGCTGCTGCCTTTGGTCTCGCTGGCCATTGGGGGACCTCGTTCTCGGGTGAGGATCGGCGCGTCGCCGCGCCGCTCCCCTTCTAAACCATCCGCCCGGCAACTTCAAGGGAGTAACATCACCGAGTGCCGACCGCGCTGCCGCTCTACACCGTGCTGCCCTTCGTCGCGATGCTGCTCACCATCGCCCTCTTCCCCCTGTGGCTGCCGCACTGGTGGGAGTCCAACCGGAGCAAGCTGGTGGTGGCGGTGGTCCTGGGAGCGCCGGTGCTGGTCCTCTACCTGGCCCGGCAACCAGGCGCGCTCGTCCACATGGCGGCCGACTACGTCTCGTTCATCATCCTGCTCGGCGGGCTCTACGTGGTCGCGGGCGGCGTCCGCCTCACCGGCGACCTGGAGGCGACCCCGCTCGTGAACACCGCCTTCCTCGCCACCGGCACCCTGCTCGCCTCCCTCGTGGGCACCACCGGCGCCTCGATGCTCCTGATCCGGCCACTGCTGCAGACGAACCGGGAGCGGGCGCGGGTGACGCACACCGTGGTGTTCTTCATCTTCCTCGTCTCCAACATCGGCGGGATGCTCACCCCGCTGGGCGACCCACCGCTCTTCCTCGGGTACCTGCAAGGAGTCCCGTTCGCCTGGACCCTGCGGCTGTGGGGGCCCTGGCTCACCATGACCGCGGCGCTGCTGCTGCTGTACTACGTCTGGGACTCGCGCGAGCTTTCGCGCGAGACGAAAGCGGCACGCCGGCGCGACCACGTCCAGATCGAGCCGCTCCGGATCCGCGGCACGCTCAACGGGGTCTGGCTCGCGGGTGTGGTGGCTGCGGTGGCCTTCCTCCACGCGCCGGTGCGCGAGCTCGCCATCCTGGTCCTGGCCGGCGTTTCGCTCTGGCGGACGCCGAGCGCGATTCGCCGGGCGAACCACTTCACCGCGGGTCCGATGGTGGAGGTGGCGGTGCTCTTCCTCGGGATCTTCCTCACCATGATCCCCGCCCTCGAGCTGCTCCACGTGCGCGGGGGGAGCTCGGCGTGCGGGAGCCCTGGCAGTTCTTCTGGGCCACCGGCGTGCTCTCGTCGTTCCTCGACAACGCGCCGACCTACCTCACGTTCCTCGCGCTGGCCCAGAGCCTCGGATTGCCCGCGGAGGTGGTCGGAGTGCCGCACGTGATCCTGACCGCGATCAGCGTGGGCGCGGTGGCGATGGGAGCCAACACCTATATCGGCAACGCCCCCAACTTCATGGTGAAGGCCATCGCGGATGCGGCGGGCGTGCGCATGCCGAGCTTCTTCGGGTACATGGCCTACAGCGGCGCGGTGCTGCTGCCGCTCTTCGCGATCGTGACCATCCTCTTCTTCTAGGCGGGAGGCGGCTCCGGCGCGGAGCGGCGCAGGCCGTAGCGCTGGATCTTGTCGGAGAAATTCTTGGGATCCATGTCCGCGTGCTTGGCCGCCGCGGTGAGCTTGCCCCCGTGGCTCTTGAGCAGGCCCTCGATGTAGGCGCGCTCGAAGTCCTCCACCACCCGGGCCTTGGCGTCCCGGAAGGGCAGCGACAGATCCACTGGCGCGTGAGCGCCGGTCGGCGCGAGAAAGCGCTCGAGGTCCGCGAGAACGTGGGCGGTGGATACGATGACCGCCCGCTCGATCACGTTTTCCAGCTCGCGCACGTTGCCGGGCCACGGGTATCGCATCAGGGCTCCGAGGCTCTCGGGCGCGATGTCGCGGACCGCCTTCTTGATGCGGCGGCTCGCCTGCTCCACGAAGTGCCGGGCGAGCAGCGGGATGTCTTCCGGGCGCTCGCGCAGCGGGGGCACCCGCACCGGCATCACCGAGAGCCGGTAGAACAGGTCGCGGCGGAAGGCCCCGTGCTCCACCTCCACCTGCAGGTCCTTGTTGGTGGTGGCGATGAAGCGCACGTCCACCTCCACCGAGCGGTCCGCCCCCACCGAGGTCACCTTCTTCTCCTCGAGCGCGCGCAGCAGCTTGCTCTGCAGATGCAACGGCATCTCCCCGATCTCGTCGAGGAGCAGGGTTCCCCCGTGGGCCATCTGGAAGTGGCCGCGCCGGTGCTCGGTGGCGCCGGTGAAGGCGCCTCGCCGGGAGCCGAACAGCTCGGACTCGAACAGCTCGGCGGGAATGGCCGCGCAGTTGACCGCCACGAAGGGCCGGTCGCGCCGGGCCCCCGAGAAGTGGATGGAGCGCGCGAGCAGCTCCTTGCCGACGCCGGTCTCCCCATGGATGAGCACGGTGGTGTCCAGATCCACCACCGAGCGCAGCAGGTCGAATACCGCCTGCATGCCCGCGCTGGCCGCCACGATGTTGCCGAACGTGAAGCGCTCCTGATTGCGCCGGATCGTCCGGCGGTTCGCCGACTTCAGCTCCTGGAACTCGATGGCCCGCCGGATCACCAGCAGCAGCTCGGCCGCCTCGAAGGGCTTCACCAGGTAGTCCTCGGCCCCGAGTCGCATCGCCTCGACCGCCGACTCGATGGTGCCGTAGGCGGTCATGACCACCACCGCGAGGTCCGGATGCTCCACCTTGATCTGCCGCACCAGCTCGACGCCGTCCATCCCGGGCAGCCGGCGGTCGGTGAGCACCACGTCCACGTCCTCGGTCTTGAGGGAGTCGAGTGCCTCCTCCGCGCTGTGGACCGGCACCACCTCGTAGCCTTTCAGCTCGAGCGTGCGGTGCAGCGGGCGGAGAAAGACCTCGTCGTCCTCGACCAGCAGGAGCCGTCGCTTCATGGATTGCCTCCAGCCACCGGCTGGGCCGCGCCCACCGCCGGGAATGAGATGCGAACCCGCGTGCCGCGGCCCGGCGCGCTCTCGATCGCGATGTCCCCCGCGTGGAGGTCCACGATCTTCTTGACGATGGACATGCCGAGGCCCGTGCCGGAGGGCTTGGTGGTGAAGAAGGGCAGGAAGATCTTGTCGCGGTCCTCCGGAGCGATCCCGACGCCGTCGTCCACGACCTCGACCACCGCCCGGTCACCCTCCGCGAAGAGCTCCACGCTGACGCGTCCGGCGCCGCGGTGCGGGTCGATCGACTCCACCGCGTTCTTCAGGACGTTGGTGAACACCTGACGGAGCTTCTGCCCGTCCACCGCCGCGACCACCTCGCGCTCGAGCCGTCCGAAGCCGACCTGGACGCCCCGGGCCCGCCCCTCGCCCGCCACCGCCTCCACCACCGGGTCGAGGATCCTCGCCAGCTCGTATTCGTTCCGCTCGAGCCGCGCGTCCCGCGTCCAGTCGAGGAGGTTGTTGATGATGCCCTCGATCTCGCCGATGCCGGACAGGATGGATCGGGCCATCTCCTGCGACAGGGGGCTGCCGTCCACCTCCGGGGAGGACAGCAGGTTGGTGGCCATCTTGATCCCGCCCAACGGATTGCGGATCTCGTGGGCGACCCCCGCCGCCATCTCGCCGAGCGAGGCGAGCTTCTCGCGGTGGATGAGCCGCCGCTGCGTCTCCACCTGCTCGGTGAGGTCGTGGAGCACGCCCACCGTGCCCATGCGCTGGCCGCGGTCGTCGAAGAGGGCGGTCAGGGCCAGGTGAGCCGGGAAGACGTCACCCCGGCCGCGGCGGCCCGTCACCTGCCCGCTCCAGCCACGGCCGACCTCGAGCGCGGCCACGATGCCGCCGGCGCCGCCTCGCACGTCCGAGGCGAGCAGATCCGGGTAGCGGAGGCGACTCACTTCGAAGAGCTCGTAGCCGAGCAGCCGGCGGCCGGCCGGGTTCATGGTGACGAGCCGCCCGGTGGTGTCGGCGGTGAAGATGCAGTCGTCCACGCTCTCGACCACCGAGGCCAGTAGCCGCTCCCCGCGCTTGACCTCCTCCTCGGTGACCCGCAGCGACTGCTGCATGTGCTGGAAGGACGTGACGAGCTGCTGGGCCTCTTCCTTGGAGATCGTGAAGTGGTCCTCCACGATGATGCGCGCGGCCGCCGCGCCCAGCGAGGCGGCGAGAAGCCGCTCGAAGCGGATGCGCATCTCGAGCAGCTCGGGCACCGAAAGATCAGCGGGCGCCTTGGCCCCGAACAGCTCGCGCACGATGGCCTCCGCGTCCTCGTCGCCCACGTAGTGATGCACGAGCCGCTCGATCTCGGGCGCGGATAGGATCGCGGGCGCCCCCGGAGCGGGCTTGTCCTCCATCGCGACCCCCACGAAGGCGGCGGCCTGGGCCCGGTCGTCCGCGTCCTGCTCGGTGAGCAGCGACACCACCACGAAGAGCCCCACGTTGAAGAAGAAGGACCAGAAGACGCCGTGGCTGATGGTATCGAGTCCCTCGAGCCCCAGGAACGCGGTGGGCCGCAGCAGCCACAGCCCCAGCGGCCCGTTCGACAGGAACGACTGACCGAGGATCTCCTCCTTGCCCAGGGCCGGGAGGATGAGCGTGTAGAACCACACGAAGAAGCCGCCCGAGATCCCCGCGTAGGCGCCCCGGCGGTTGCCGCGCCGCCAGTAGAGCCCGAGGAGGATGGCGGGCGCGCACTGGGCCACCGCGATGAAGGAGAGCAGCCCCATCTCCACCAGCAGCAGCTGGCCGTGCTCCATCCGCGCCCACGCGAAGCCCAGCGCCACCACCGCCAGCATGGCGAGCCGCGTGTAGAAGAGGGTGATCCAGTAGATGTCCTCCATGCGGCGGCGGCGCAGCAGCATCGGCAGGATGATGTCGTTGGTGATCATCTTGGACAGGGCGAGGGAGTCCACCACGATCATCGCGGTGGCCGCCGAGAAGCCGCCCAGGAACACGATCACCGAGATGAGCTGGCTGTCGAAGGACAGCGGCAGCCGGAGGATGAAGCCGTCGGCCTGCGCGCCCGCCTCCGGGAAGACGAGGAGGCCGGCGAAGGCGATCGGCAGCACGAAGATGTTGATCAGGAACAGGTAGAGCGGGAAGGACCAGGAGACCGCGTTGACGTCGCGCTCGCGCTGGTTCTGCACGACCAGCACGTGGAACTGCCGCGGCAGGAACATCACGGCCAGCATCGAGATCACCAGCATCGCGGTCCAGCGCGCATAGGACGCGGTGCCCGCCTGGTCGAGCGTGAGGAGACGCGACAGCTCCGGATTCCGCGCCACCTGGCCGAAGAGATCGGCGAACCCCCCGAAGAGCCCCCACGTCACGTAGACCCCGACCAGGAGGAACGCGAGCAGCTTCACCACCGACTCCACCGCCACCGCGGTCATGAGGCCGGTCTGCCGCTTGGTGAAGTCGAGGTTGCGCGCCCCGAACAGGATGCCGAAGAGGGCGAGGGTCACCGCCACCACCAGGGTCGGGTCGAAGACCTCGAGCACCGCCTCGTCCCGGAGGATCATCCGGAACGACGCCGACACCGCCTTCAGCTGCAGCGCGATGTAGGGAATCATCCCGCACACCACGAGGACCGCCACGAGTGTGCCCAGGGACGCCGACTTGCCGTAGCGACTCGAGATGAAGTCGGAGACCGAGGTGATGCGCTGCTCCTTGGAGACCCGCACGAGCTTGCGCAGCAGCACCGGCCACAGGAGCGCCACGCAGGCGGGCCCCAGGTAGATCGTCAGGAACTCGAGGCCCCGGTTGGCGGCCAGGCCCACGCTGCCGTAGAAGGTCCACGCGGTGCAGTAGACCGACGCGGCGAGCACGTAGATCAGCGTGGCGGCCCGGCCCCGGGCAAGGCGGGGCGCGAAGGCCTCCGCCACCGACGCGACCAGGAACAGGAAGGCCAGGTAGCCGAGGACGATCGAGAGGAGCGCGGTGGGCGACAGGCCGCTCACGACTCGTCCTCGGGCGCCCGGGGGCGCCGGGCCAGCGTGATCAGGACCCCGACCATGGCGGCCCAGACCGCGAAGAGGTAGAGCACCAGGGCCGGCACCCCCAGGATCAGGACGGGGTGGTTGGCGATGGCGAGCAGGGGCCACACGAGGCACGCCCCGAACAGCAGGAAGCAGGCGACCAGCAGCTCCGCGACCTTCATTGGCTGGCGGAAGTATAGCGCATCGGAGGGGGCCTAGACGGCCCCCTCCGAACCTCCCCCACAACGGGATTGCGCCGGCGAAGCCGGCGCTCGAAGCGCACGAACCTAACGAGGCGGGCCGAGAAAGCGGCGCGTGACCAGGTCCTGGAAACCGTCCTCCAGGTCGGCGGCGACCTCACGAGCGACCGTCTCCGCGTCGCCCGGGCGCTCCATCTCGGGGCCCGGGGCCCAGCCTTCCAGGTAGGCCTCGCTCTCGGTGGCGCCCTCGCGCATGGCCAGGGCGTCGATCAGGTCCTGGAAGCGCTGGGAGAGCGGGACGCGGGCGGTGTGGTCACCGTCCATCGCCTCCACCAGCGAGGGGAGATCGCGCCACTGGATGATGCGGTATCGCGCCATCGCGGCGATATTGTAGCGGAAGCGGGCGCCCTTCCCTTGACAACCCGGAGGGCCCCCCGTAGCCTCCGTGACAAGGAGACACCCATGATCGACGTGAAGACGGCGGACCAGGAGCTGCAGACGTACCTGCGTCCGCAGACGTTCCCGGTGGCGATCCGCATGCTCAAGGCGGGCGAGCCGATCCCGGAGCGCGCGCGCCGGCCCGCCCGCGACTTCAAGAAGCTCTCCATGAGCTGCCAGGTCATCGACATGTCCCGGCGCTACGGCTGGACCATCGCGCTCACCCGCGAGGACCACATCTGCTCGCTCGGCATCACCGCGATCGGCTTCGACAAGCCGCTGCCCATCTACAACGTGGGCTCGCTGTGCGAGGGCATGTACACCGAGACCAAGGCCGCGGGCCAGCGCTCCGAGGCCGCCATCGACAAGTTCGCGCCCGGCGAGTATCACTGCCTGCTGGTCGCCCCGCTCGACCGCGCCACCTTCGAGCCGCACGTCGTCTGCGTCTACGCCAACCCCGCCCAGGTGATGCGCCTGACCCAGGCCGCGCTCTGGAAGCGAGGCGGCCGGCTCACATCCTCCTTCGAGGGCCGCGCGGTCTGCGCCGACATCGTGGTCACGACCATGCAGACCGGCGAGCCGCAGGTGATCCTCCCCTGCTCGGGCGACCGCATCTTCGGCCAGACCCAGGATCACGAGATGGCGTTCTCGATTCCGTGGGCGCGAATGGAGGAGATCGTGGAGGGCCTGCGGGGCACCCACAACGGGGGCATCCGCTATCCGATCACCCAGTTCATGGAGTACGAGGCCAAGCTGCCCCCGCGCTACATGGAAGTGAACAAGCTGTGGGACGCCGAGGCCGGCAGGACCAGCCTGACCAACCGCGATCGGGTGGTGGCGGCCTACAAGCGCTCCTTCTCGGACCGGGTGCCGGTGTACCCGATCGTGGCCTCGTTCGCGGGCACGCTCGACGGGCTCAGCATCGAGGAATACTGCACCAACCCCACGAAGGCCATCAGCGCGATGATGAATTACTACGAGCGCTACCAGCCGGACGTAGTGCTCGCGTACAACGATCTCTCCAAGGAGGCGGAGGCCTTCGGCTGCGGCGTCAAGTACTCCGACTACGTGGTGCCCTCGATCGAGACCCACCTGCTCGAGGACAAGGCGGACCTGGCCAAGCTCCGGATGCCCGATCCGTACAAGACCGCGCGGCTCCCCGGCTTCCTCGAGCAGTGCGAGGCGCTCGTGAAGGCGGCGCCGCCCGCGGCCACCGGGGCGGTCGCGGTGGGGCCGTGGACGATCGCGATGCTGCTCCGCAACCCGGAGATGATGCTGCTCGACACCTTCGAGGACCCCCAGTTCATCCACGACGTGATGCGGCTGACCACCGACTTCTGCAAGCTCTGGGGTGACGCGATCGTGAAGACCAAGATCGGGCTCTCCTTCTCCGAGCCGACCGCCTCCATCAGCCTCGTCTCCCCGGACAACTACCGAGAGTTCATCGCGCCCTATCACAAGGAGCTGGTGGATCACTTCAAGGCCAAGAAGGTGGGCGTCACCACCCACATCTGCGGGGTCACCTACCCGATCTTCGAGGACCTGATCGGCTGCGGCTTCACCACGATCTCGTTCGACCTGGACCAGCAGTCGGACCCGGCGCTGCACGTGGACCAGCTCGAGCGGTTCATGCAGGTTGCCAAGGGGCGCGCGGTGGCCATCGGCAACGTGGACGCGACCATGTTCGAGAAGGCCACCCAGGCCCAGATGGACGCCGAGGTGCGCCGGTGCATCGATACCGCGGCCAAGCACTCGGGCTTCATCCTGTCGACGTCCTGCGAGATCCCGCCGCGCTCGAGTCCCGAGATCGTCAAGTGGTTCATGGACGCCGCCCACGAGCACGGGCGCTACGAGAAGATCCTCTAGGCGCCGCGCGGTCTGGACAGACAAAGGGCGCGGTGATCACTCACCGCGCCCTTGATGTGTCCGCTCAGGTGCTGGCGGGCTACCAGCGGAAGGGCTTCTTCGAAGGGGGCACCCCGTAGGCGCCGCGGTCGCCGCCGCCGCCCCCCCGCCCGCCACCACCACCCGGCCGACCGCCACCGCGAGGTCCACCCGGTCCGCGCCCGCCGCCGCCCGAGCCCGGCGTACGGGGGTTCGACACGTTCACCGTGATCTTGCGGCCGTCGAGGTCCTTGCCGTTCAGCTCGGAGATGGCCCGCTGTGCCTCCTCGGACGTCGCCATCTCGACAAAGCCAAAGCCCCGGGACTGGCCGGAGAACTTGTCCGTGATCACGGACGCCGACTCCACCGTCCCGCACTGGGCGAAATACTCGCGAAGGGTCTCACTGGTCGTGGAATAGGACAGACCACCCACGTACAGTTTCGCAGCCATGTGGTTCTCCTTCGGTCACTCTTCCGCTTCGTACGCGCCCCAATACTCGGAAGAGCCAATATCGGAGGCGAGGGCGCCGCCGGCGGCGGCGCATCGGCCAATACTGTACACCAGGACCCCGGCCTCCGCCACGGCGGAGACCCGGGAGACCTAGTAGGTGAGCATCAACCCGGTGCTGTCGACGGTGGGCCCGACCTCACGCTCGTGAGGGACGGGCTCGACGGTCGGCCGCGCCGCCTCGGTCCCGACCGGCGGAGGCTCCGCCGCGCGGTGCACGGACTCGCTGGTGTAGGCCAGCAGCCCGATCAGGCCCAGCACCGCGGCCACCGTCAGGGCGAAGATCCATCGCTTTCCCATCGATGCGCTCCCTACCAACAGACCGTCTCGACCCGCGCGCGGGCATCCCGGCGGGCGGGCGCGCCCTTGGCCGGCAGCTCGATCTTCGCGAGCAGATCACCCAGCACGAAGGGCCGGGTCATCACGCGAAACCCCTGCAGCTCCAGATTCACCAGGTCCTCCACCTTCGCCCCCGCGTCCACGGTGAGGATCACCGGCACGCCGGGCGCCACCGTCTCGAACAGGCGCGCCTGATCACTGCTGGCCATCCGCAACATCCCCGCTTCCGCCAGGACCAGCGAGACCGGCGCGTCGAGCAGATATCGCACGCCCTCGCACAGCGTCTCGGCGATGCGCACCGCCACGCCCTGCTCGAGGCATTCCATGGCCAGGGCCTGCGCCCGGTTCCGGTCCCCATCGATCGTCAGTAGCCGAGTCATGTTTCTCCCCTTAATCCTTTCAGTACGAGTCGAACCGTCAGGAGAGATTCAACCTTTGTGCCAGCGGCGAATTTCATCAGGATTTCCTGCCAAAGCAAGGCCTTACGAGCCGAGACGGCGGGTCGAGTCCGTCAAGGTGCGGGCGTTGTGCCCGATCCAAGTGACGCAAAGCGGCGCTCTGACAACCGCCACTACGTTGGCGTCGTCGCGTTAATACTACCCAGTAAACCTTGGCCGCATGACCGAACTGGCTCCGAAGTTGTTGGGAATTCTAGGTCGCACCGTCGTGGCCTGGTAGGGCACATGGCTTGCTTACCTCAGGAGAAGATGCGCTATCACGTGCTCGCGTGCGACTACGATGGGACCTTGGCACACGACGGCCGGGTGGCCGAGCCGACGCTCGATGCGATACGCCGACTGAGCGAGACCGGCCGCAAGCTCGTGCTCGTCACCGGGCGCCGGCTCGAAGATCTCGTCGAGGTATTTCCCGGCGTGAGCTTGTTCGCGCGTGTGGTTGCCGAGAATGGCGCGGTCGTCTATCGGCCGGATACCAAGGAGACCCGCGTCTTGCACGATCCGGTGCCGGAGGCGTTGGTCGACGTCCTCCGAGCCGCCGGCGTGGTACCGCTCGACCGCGGGCATGTGATCGTAGCCACGTGGCAGCCATGGGACACCACCGTCCTCCGAGCGATCCAGACGCTCGGGCTCGAGCTGCAGGTCATCTTCAACAAGGGTGCGGTGATGGTGCTGCCCCCGGGCGTCAACAAAGCCACCGGGCTCGTCGCCGCGCTCGGCGACCTGAAAATATCGGCTCACAACTGCGTGGGGGTCGGCGACGCGGAGAACGACCACGCGTTTCTGACGCAATGCGAGTGCGCGGTGGCGGTCGCGAACGCGCTGCCCATGCTCAAGGCGACCGCCGATCTGGTCACGGCGGAGGCCAATGGAATGGGCACGCAGGAGCTCGTCGAGCGCCTTCTTCGATCGGATCTCGCTGAGCTGAAGCCACGGCTGGCCCGGCACATGATCAGCCTCGGCACGACTGCGATGGCCGAAGAGGTATCGATCCCACCGTATGGCGCCAGCGTGCTGATCGCGGGGCCGTCAGGCAGCGGCAAGTCGACCTTGGCCACCTCGATCATGGAGCGTCTGGTGGAGCGCCACTACCAGATCTGCGTCGTCGATCCAGAGGGCGACTATGTGGCCCTGCCCGGCGCAATCGTGCTCGGTGACCAAAAGCGCGTGCCGAGCGCCGACGAGATCGTCAAGGTCCTCGACGCGCCCGATCGCCACGTGGTCGTGAACCTGCTCGGGGTCCCGCTCAAGGATCGGCCGGCATTCTTCGCCGCGCTGCTGCCGCGGCTGCAGGAGTTGCGGGCGCGGGTCGGCCGGCCTCACTGGCTCGTGGTGGACGAAGCCCATCACCTCTTTCCACCCGAGCGGGATCACGCGACCTTCATGCCCAAGACCCTGACCGACGTGATCCTCATCACGGTGCATCCCGAGCACGTCGCCCCGGCCGTGCTGACGGGTGTCAGTGTCGTGCTCGGAGTGGGAGGATCGGGCGAAGATGCCATCCGGGGGTTCTGCACGGCCACTGGCCGGTCCATCCCGCGCGGGTCGCCGACACCGCTCGCCCCAGGAGAGGCGCGCTACTGGTCGCCAGCCGGCACCGGCGCGCCGATCACGTTCCGGATCGCGCCGGCGCGCGCCGAGCGGCAGCGGCACGTCCGCAAGTACGCGGAAGGCGAGCTTGGCCCCGACCGAAGCTTTTACTTCCGCGGGCCGGATGACCGGCTCAATCTCCGCGCCCAGAATCTGGCGGTCTTCGTCCAGCTCGCCGACGGCGTGGACGACGACACGTGGCGGCACCATCTGCGCAACGGTCACTACTCGCGCTGGTTCCGTGAGGCCATCAAGAACGACGAGCTGGCGGACGACGCGGCCGCCATCGAGCGCGAGGACAACCTTCCCGCCCGGGAGAGCCGCGCCCGAATTCGAGCCGCGATCGAGCAGCGGTACACGCTCCCGGCGTGACCCGCGCCCGAAAGGGGACGGCCGGGCCTACTTGTAGGCGTCCGGCGAGATGCCGTACTCCTGGATCTTGCGGTAGAGCGTCTTGGGATCGATGCCGAGCACGGTGGCGGCCTTCGCGCGATGCCCGCCCACGTGGCGCAGCGTGGTGATGATGTGCTGCCGCTCCATCTCCTCGAGGCTACCGCCCGCCGAGCCGCGCGGCCCGCGATCGCCGCGGATCTCCTCGGGCAGGTCGGACGGCTGGATCACGTCCCCCGGGGAGAGGATCAGCGCGCGCTGCACCGCGTGCTGCAGCTCTCGCACATTGCCCGGCCACCCGTAGCGCTCGAGCGCCTCCATGGCCGCGTCGGACAGGCGCTTGCGCCCGTACGTCGCGTTCTGCTCGAGGAAATGCTCCACGAGCCGGCGCACGTCCTCGCGACGGTCGCGCAGCGGCGGGAGGGTGATCGTGATGGTGTTGATGCGATAGAAGAGGTCCTGGCGGAACCCGCCGGTCTTGATCGCCTCGGCCAGGTCTCGATTGGTGGCGGCGACCAGCCGCATGTCCACCGTGCGCCGGCGCGTGCCGCCCACCCGGAAGAAGGCGTGCGACTCGAGCACCCGCAGCAGCTTCACCTGGCTCTCCGGCTCCATCTCCCCGATCTCGTCGAGGAACAGCGTGCCGCCGTCGGCCAGCTCGATGAGGCCGGGCTTGGTGGCCACCGCGCCCGTGAACGCCCCCTTCTCGTGGCCGAACAGCTCGCTCTCGAGCACCTCGCGCGCGAGGGCTCCGCAGTGGATGGGCACGAAGGCCTGCTGCGCGCGAGGCGAGCGATCGTGGATCGCCCGCGCCACCAGCTCCTTGCCGGTGCCGCTCTCGCCCAGCACCAGCACCGACGAATCGGTGGGGGCCACGCGGTCCACGAGGCGCAGAACCTCCTCCATGCGCGGGCTGCTCGTGATGATGCCCTGATAGCCCGGCTCCTCGAGCTGCGCGCGCATGACCACGTTCTGGCGCAGCAGGCGGGCCTTCTCCGCCGCCTTGCGGATCAGGATGTCGAGCTCCTCGATGCGCGCCGGCTTGGTCAGGAAGTCGTAGGCGCCGAGCTTCATGGCCTCGACCGCGGTCGACACCTCCTGGAAGCCGGTCATGACGATGACCTGCGGGGCCTCCGGGAAATCCTGCAGCTCGCGCAGCACCTCGATGCCCTCGACGTGGGGCATCTTCATGTCGAGCAGGAGCACGTCGGGCACGTCGTCCTTGAGGTGCTCGAGGGCGGCCCGGCCGTCGGCCACGCCGGAGACCACGTGGCCCTTGCGCAGGAGCTCGCGGACCAGGAGCTCGCGCAGGTTCTTCTCGTCGTCGGCCACCAGCACCCGGATCGGCGCGGTCACGAGCGAGTCACCGGCAGGATGACGCGGAAGGTGGTGCCGGCGCCGACGCGGGAGTCGACCTCGAAGCGGCCGTCGTGGTCGGCCACGAAGCCCTGCGCGATCGCCAGGCCGAGCCCGGTCCCTTGGCCCGGCGGCTTGGTGGTGAAGAAGGGGTCGAACACGCGCGGCAGGATGTGCTCGGGAATGCCCGGGCCCTCGTCCGTGAATGCAATCTCGACCTCCTTGGCGTTGCGTCGGCGCGTGGTCACGGTCAGGGTCCCACGGCCGTCCATCGCGTCGAGCGCGTTGCTGGCGAGCCCGAGGAACACCTGGCGGAGCTGGCCCTCGTTGGCCACCACGTCGGGCATCTCGGCGTCGAAGCGCCGCTCGAACCGGCTCTGGGCGTAGCGGGACTGGTGTCCGATCAGCTCCAGCACCTTGTCCGCCAGCATGTTCAGATCGGTCGGGGCGCGGCGGCTGCCGGGGTCGCGCACGAAGTGGAGCAGGCTCCCGGTGATCTCCTTGCAGCGGTACGCCTCCTCCTCGATCAGCCCGAGATAGCTCGGGAAGTCCTTGAACGCATCCAGGCCGCGCAGGTGCGGATCGTGCGCCCGCTCCTTCAGGGCCTCCGCGCAGCCCGCGATGGTGGCCAGCGGATTATTCAGCTCGTGGGCCACCCCGGCGGCCAGCCGCCCCGCGGTGGTGAGCCGCTCGGTCAGCACCATCTGGCGCTCGAGCCGCTTCTGCAGCGTGATGTCCTCCACCAGGACCAGCACGTGGGTGGCCTGCGGGGCGCGGAGCGGGGTCGCGGTCAACCGCACGGTGAGGGTCTCCCCGCCCGCGGGCAGCTCCTCCTCGGCATGGCGCACCTCGCGCGCGGTCACCGCGCCCTCCAGGAAGGCGTGTACCGCGGCGACCTTGGCGGGCGGCATCAGCTCCGCGAACGGACGGCGGGCACCGGCCTCCACCGGCAACAGCGCGCCGCCTTCCCGGTTCGTGCTGATCACGCGCAGCTCCGCGTCGAGCACGAAGAGGCCGAGCGGCAGCGTCTCCAGCACCACCTCCACGAAGCGCCGCTGCTCGTCGAGCTCGTGGGTGCGCGCCTCCACCATGGCCTCCAGGCGCTCGGAGTACGTGCGGACCGAGCTGAACAGGCGCGCGTGCTCCAGCGCCATCGCGGCCTGGTCTGCGAACGCGGAGACCAGCGATTCCTCCTCGGCGCTGAAGTGGTGCACGTCGGTCCGGAGCACGGTGAGGGCGCCGATCGTCTGCTCCCCCACGATCAGGGGCGCGGCCAGCATCGAGCGCAGGCTCGCCTGCGGATACCGCACCCGGGGATCGCGGTAGAGGTCCGCGGTCTGCACCGGCCGTCGCTCCTTGACCGCGACGCCGGTGATGCCCTCGCCGACCCGCAGGCGGATCGCGTGCAGGTCCTCCGCGGGCAGGTCGAGGCTGGCGGTGGCGGTCAGCTCGCCGGTCGCGGCGTCCAGCGTGAACAGGCCGCACGACTGCACCTCCAGCACCTCGCGGGCCTGGTTCAGGATGAGTCCCACCGTCTCGCTCACGTCGAGACTCTGGTTGACCGCGTGGCCCGCGCGCAGCAGGGCCTGGGTCTCCCGCGCGCGCCGCTGGGTCTCCTCGAACAGGCGCGCGTTCTGGATCGCGATGCCGGCCTGATCCGCGAAGCTCTCCAGCATCGCCTGCTGGCGATCGCCGAAGGCGCGTGGCTCGGTGGAGAAGGCGGAGATGACGCCGATGATCTGGCCGCCGACCCGCAGCGGCACGCTCAGCAGGGAGCGGATGCCTTCCTTCTCGTCCAGGTCCCGCCGCGCGGAGCGCGGATCTTCGCGGAGATCGTCGGAGCGCACCGCCTGCCCCGACGAGACGGCGAGGCCGATGAGCCCCTCCCCCACCCGCACCGAGAGGTTCTGCCACTCCGGGGTCCGGAAGCCGTGCGCGGCCGCCTGCTCGATCAGGGTCCGGTCGTCGGGGCTCAGGAGCCCGATGCCGCAGCCGGTGCTCCCCATGAGCGAGGTGACCGAGCGGCTGATCGTCTCCAGGACCGAGGGCAGGTCGAGCCGCGCGGTGATGAGCTGGCTCGTGCGGTTCAGCGCGGCCAGCTCCTCGGCACCGCGCGCGCTCTCCGCGTGCAGGCGCGCATGCTCCACCGCGGAGGCAAGCGGGCGCGCCACCTCCATCAAGATCTCCACGTCGGCGTCCGTGAAGGCGTGCGGCGCGCGGTGGGCGACGTTCAGCGTGCCGATGACCTGGCCCTGCGAGAGCAGCGGAGCCAGGATCGCGGACCGGAAGCCCCGCCGCGACAGCAGGTCGCGGCTCACCGCCGGGACGGACGGATCGGTGGTCGCATCGTCGACGCGTCGCGGCGCCCGCTGGCTCGCGACCCACGCGGTCAGGGTCCCGGCGGTAGGCATCCGGAAGTCGAGGACCTCGGGCCGCACGGCGGGCGCGGTCACGTCGAGGAACCGGAAGTCCCCCCGCTCGCGATCGAGCAGCGTCACGCCGAGCGCGTCGAAGCGGATCAGCCGGGCGACCGCCTCCGCCGTCTTGCCGTACACGCGATCGAGCGGCAGCGTCGTCGCGGTGAGGGCCATTACCTCGTTGATGACTTCGAGCCGGATGGTGCGCCGCCGCAGGCGCCACACCTGCTCGAGGGCGTGGCCAAACTCGCGCAGGAAGCTCGGCGGGATCGTCTCGCGGGCGAGCCCGCGCGCGCCGCCCGGCCCGAGCAGCACGAGCCCGCCGACGGGACGGACGGCATCGCCCAGCCCCGCGGTCAGCACCGTGATATCGCGCGACCGGATCCCCGGCGGCGCCTCGGCCAGCTTCTCGACCTTCACGCCCCGGCCGGACTGCTCGAGCCGCGCCTGAATCCAGCCCTCGAGGGCGGAGCCACGCCGGGCGCCCACGATCACGTCCAGCGGGGTGCCGTCCCCGGGGCGAAAGCGCAGGCCGCCTGCTCGGGCGCCGGCGAGGGTCACGAGCAGCCGGAGCGTGCGGGTGAAGCCCGCCTCGGAGGACGCGGCGCGCTCCAGCGTGGCCAGGAGGTCGGGGAACAGGCGCCCGATCTTCACGCGCGCGGCCTCAGAGCGGCGGACCGGCGGTGAAGCCGATCACGCGCTCGCACCAGGCGGCCGACGCCAGCAGCCGCGCCTCGCCCCACGGGGCGGCCACGAGCTGGAGGGCGAGCGGCAGGCCGCCCTCCACACCGGTCGGCAGCGTGATGGCGGGCATCCCCAGGGAGCTCCACGGCGAGCAGAACGCGGGATCGCCCGTCGACCCCAGCCCCCGGGGCGCCGGCGCGCCGATGGTGGGCAGGAGGAGCGCGTCGTAGCGCGCGGCGACCGCCCCCGTCTCCGCGCGGACCTGCCGCCGCGCGGCCTGCGCGGCCAGGTACGCGGGCGCCGAGATCGCGTGGCCCAGCTCGATCAGCTCCCTGATCTTCGGCGGGTACTCGGCCGCGTGCGCGGGAAAGAGCGCGGCGTGCGCGGCCGCCGCCTCCGCGCGCAGCACGGTGGCGCCCACGTCGTAGATCGCGGCGAACGCGTCGGGCAGCGCCACCTCCTCCAGCCGCGCCCCCGCGGCTTCGAGGCCGCGCGCGACCGCTTCGAGATGCTTGCCCATCTCGGGCGTCGCCCGGGCCATGAACGAGGCGAGCACGCCCAGACGGGGCGCCGGCGGCTCGACCACCGCGGCCCGGTAGTCCTCCGGCGCGGGATCCCCCCCGGCCAGCACCGCGAGCGCGAGCGCGCAGTCCTCCACCGCCCGTGCGAACACCCCGACGTGGTCCAGGCTGCCGGCCAGCTCGAGCACGCCCGCCGCGCTGATCCGGCCGTGGGTGGGCTTGAAGCCGACGACGCCGCAGTACGCGGCCGGCCGCAGCACCGAGCCCACCGTCTGCGACCCGAGCGCCAGCGGCGTCATGCGCGCGGCCACCGCCGCGGCGGGGCCGCTGGAGGAGCCGCCGGGGGTGTGCTCCGGATTCCACGGATTGCGCGTGACCGACGGGTCGAGGTACGCGAAGGCCGTGGTCACGAGCTTGCCCATCGGCACCCCGCCCGCGCCCCGCAGCGCCGCGACGGACGGCGCATCCGCCGCCGGGGTACGCGTGGCCCAGGCGGGCGCGCCCGAGGCGGTGGGCACGCCGGCCGCGTCGAAGATGTCCTTGAGCCCGATGGGGACGCCGTGCAGCGCGCCCATGAAGCGCCCCTCGCGGGCCTCGATGTCGCGCTGCACCGCCACCCGCGCGGCCGCGTCGCGGTCGAGCCGCACCCACGCGCCGACCGCGGGCTCGGTCGCGTCGATGCGCTTGAGGCACGCCGCGAGCAGGTTCGAAGGCGACAGCGTGCCGGCGCGGATGCGCCGGGCGGCCTCGGCGGCTCCCAGCTCGTACATGGCCGCCATGCTCAGTGCAGCGCGTCCAGGACCTCAGCCACGACCTCGAAGCGGCCGAAGGACGGCATCAGGTAGACGCCGGCGTGGTGGCGGCTGCGCAGGTCGCGCAGGAGGCCCTGGGCCATCTCGATGCCGGCGCGGAGCCCGCGCTCGCCCGCCTCCCGCATCCGCGCCCGCACCGGGTCGGGCACCGTGATGCCCGGCACCTCGTTGTGCAGGAACTCGGCGTGGCGTGACGAGTGGAGCGGCATGATGCCGACGACGAGGGGAATCGGCGAGCGGGTCCGCGCGAAGAACCGATCGAGCACGTCCAGATCGTAGATGGGCTGCGTCTGTACCCAGCGGGCCCCCGCCTCGACCTTGGCGAGGAAGCGCTCCATCTCGCGCGCCGGCTCCTCGCTCGCCGGGTTGAGGGCCACCCCCACGCTGAACGAGGTGGGCTCGCCGATCGAGGTGCCGGTAGCGTCGAGGCCGCGGTTCATCTCGGCGAGGATCCGGATGAGGCCGATCGCGTCCACGTCGAACACCGCGGTGGCGTTGACGTAGTCGCCGGTCCGCGGGGGATCGCCGGTCATGGCCAGGATGTTGCGGATGTCCATCGCGTGGGCGCCGAGGAGATCCGCCTGGATGCCCATCAGGTTCCGATCGCGGCAGGTGAAGTGCATGTTGATGTCGAGCCCGGTCGCGTCCCGCACCAGCATCGCGGTGGGCAGGACCGACATCCGCACGCGGCCCAGCGAGCCGTCGTTGATGTCCACGATCTCGACGCCGCGCTCCTTGAGGAGCTTCGCCCCCTGCACGAGCTTCTCGATGTTGTGTCCGCGCGGCGGATCCAGCTCGACCGTGACGAGGAACTCCCCCGCGTCGAGGCGGCGCTGCAGCAGGGTGGGCGGCGCGCTGGTGGCGAGGCCGGAGGGCTCGGCGATCTCCACCCGGGCACGACGGACCGGCTCGACCCGGGCGGCGCTGCGCTGGGGCACCAGCCGGTCGAGCGCCTCCCGCATCGCGCGAATGTGCTGGGGTGTCGTCCCGCAGCAGCCGCCGACAAGGCGCGCGCCGCTCGCGATCATCCGCGCCGCGTAGTCCGCCATGTAGATCGGCGAGGAGAGGTACATCAGCCGCTCTCCCACCCGGCTCGGCAGCCCCGCGTTCGGCTGGATGGCCACGTGGAGGCCGCCCGCCTCCGGCACCATCTGCTCCAGGATGTCGAAGAGCACGCTGGAGCCGACCGAGCAGTTGGCCCCCACCGCCTGGATCGGCAGCTCCCGCAGGGTGCGGACGACCTCGGCCGCGGCGCGCCCGGTGAAGGTCACGCCCTCGTCGGTGAACGCGACCTCGGCGAGGATCGGCAGGTCGGTGAGAGCGCGCACCGCCTCGACGGCCAGGCGCATCTCGGTGAGGTCCGAGAAGGTCTCGATCACGAACGCGTCGATGCCGCCTTCCAGGAGCCCCTCCGCCTGCTCGTGGAACGCGGCCCGCGCGTCCGCCGGCTCGACGCTGCCGAGTGGGGCCAGGTACTTGCCGAGGGGGCCGATCGAGCCCAGGACCATCACGTCGCGCCCCATGCTCTCGCGCACGTCGCGCGCCAGCTTGGCGCCGCGCAGGTTGATCTCCCGCACGCGCGCCTGCAGGCCGTGGACGCCGAGCTTGAAGCGGTTGGCTCCGAAGGTATTCGTCTCGATGGCGTCGCAGCCCGCCGCGATGTACTCCGCGTGGACCGCCTGCACGAGCTTGGGCTCGTTGAGGTTGAGCACGTCGAAGCAGGCGTCGAGCGCGACGCCGCGGGCGTACAGCAGCGTGCCCATGGCCCCGTCGCAGAGGAGCGGGCGCTCGGCGAGGCGGGTGAGCAGGGGCGAGGGCATCGCGGTACGACTACCCCTCACCCTGCCCCTTCCCCAGAGGGGAGAGGGAGCCGGGCTTGTCCAGAGGAGAGAGGGTGGCGGCGTTGCGATAGCGCAGGAGGAGCAGGAGCTTGGCCACGACCTGGTCGGGATTGATGCCGGTGGTGTCCACCGAGAGGTCGGCCTGGCGATAGTAGGGCTCGCGCGCCCGATAGAGCGCCTCGATCTCGTCGCGCCCGCGCCCGGCCAGCATCGGCCGCGCGCCCGCGCGCTGCGCCCGCTCGTACACCGCGTCGAACTCGCCGCGGAGCCACACCACGGTGCCCATGGCCCGGAGCGTCTCGGGGCGCCCGTCGCGGCAGGGCAGGCCCCCGCCGGTGGCGATCACGTCGCCCGACTTCAGCGCGAGCAGCCGCACCGTCTCCTCCTCCAGGGCGCGGAAGTGGGCCTCGCCCCGCTCCGCGAAGATGTCCGGGATCGAGCGGCCCTCCTGGGCCGTGATCATGTCGTCGGTCTCCACGAAGCACCGGCCGAGCCGGCGAGCGAGGAGCCGCCCCACCGACGACTTGCCCGCCCCCATGAAGCCCACCAGGATCACGTTGTCGCCCATACGTCCACCCAGCCTATCACCACACCCCGTCGCCCGGCTCCTGCACCGTGCCCGGCTGCCGTACCGTGGTGGTCGCCGGGGCCCGGCGATAGGCGCAGTCGCGCATCCAGCAGCGGCGGCACTGGGTGAAGTAGTGGTCCACCCGCGCCTCCGGGCCGACGCCCACCAGCCAGCTGATGCTCTTGCCCGGCGTCATGAAGCACGCCTCGTTCAGGCGCACCCCGATGGGCTCCCCCGGGCACAGGCGGAACAGCGCCGCCTGCTCCGCGGTGTCCCATCCCGCGTACCCGGGGCTGATCCGGTTGGTGACCCTCGTCCCCGCCCGGAGCCCCGCCTGGCAGAGCAGGTCGTTGGCGAACTCGGCCAGGCTCTCCGCCGCGGCGGATCCGACGCTGTCGAGCATCACCGCGAGCGGCAGCTCGCGTGCCTCGAAGAGCTCCCGGACGCGGGTCTCGAGGGCCTCGCCGACCGTGCAGATGCCCGCGCCGACCGCTTCGATGGGGCCCCAGAGCCGCCCGATCTGCGGGATGTGCAGACGCTCGCCGCCCGCGTCGAGGCGATCCGCCGCGCCGCCGGTGACCGCGATCGCGCGGTAGACCACCCGGGGGGCCAGGAGGGTCCGGCCCAGCGCCAGGGCTTCGTCGAAGATCGCGAGGACCTCGGCGCCGGGGACGTCCACGCCCTTCTTGTAGCCCTGGAAGCGCAGGACCTCGTCGCGGTCGATCGCGAGCGGCAGATCCTCGAGAACCGCGGGAGTGGGAGAGAGGACGGAGAGTGCCGCGCTCACCGCGCGCGTCGCGAGCGCACCACGTCGGCGATCAGGCGGATGTGCTCGGGGTTCGAGCCGCAGCAGCCCCCGACGATGTTGCAGCCGGCATCGAGGAGCGCCGGGTAGTCCTTGACCATCTCCTCGGGACCGAGCTCGTAGGTGGTCCGCCCGCCGGTGGTGATCGGCAGCCCCGCGTTGGGATACGCGATGAGCGGCGCGTCGGTGACCTGCCGCATCTCCCGGATGATCACGATGGCCCGGTCCGGCCCGCGCCCGCAGTTCATGCCCACGATGTCCGCGCCCGCGGCGAGGAGCTGCCGGGCCACGTCGGCCGGACTCTCGCCCCACATGGTCCGGTCGCGGTCGTGCAGCTCCTCGTACTGGAAGAACATGGTGGCCATGACCGGCAGGTCCGCGACCGCCTTGCACGCCCGGATGGCGGCCTCCGCCTCCTGCGGAAACATCATGGTCTCCACCGCGAAGCAGTCCACCCCGCCCGCCGCGAGGGCCTCGGCCTGCTCGCGGAAGGCCGCCTCGTATTCCTCGTCGGTGGCCACGTTCTTGCCGACCCCGTAGTCGACCGGCAGGTAGCTGGTGGGCCCGATGGAGCCGGCCACGAACCCGCCGGGCGGGCAGGCCGCCCGGGCCAGCCGCACGCCCTTCTCGTTCAGCTCGCGCGTGCGCGCGCCCATGTCGTGGCCCATGCGCTCGTCGTACTCGTGCAGCTTGAGCGCGGAGGCGCCGAAGGTGTTGGTCTCGACGAGGTGCGAGCCCGCGTCGAAGTACCCCTGATGGATCGAGCGGACCACGTCCGGGTGCGTGTCGTTCCAGAGCTCGGGGCAGTCGCCGTTCCCGAGGCCCGCGTCGAAGAGGGCGGTGCCGTAGCCGCCGTCGAAGACGAGGCGCTCGCCGGCGCGGATCCGCTCCACGATCTCCCAGCCGCGCGCGCGGGCCGCCATCACGCGTTCACCGGCACGCCGAGCAGCTCCTTGGCCCGCACCACCGCGATGGTCGAATCCTTCGCGTAGCCGTCCGCGCCGATCTCGTCGGCGTAGGCCTGGTTCACGGGGGCTCCTCCGATCATCACCTTCACGCGATCGCGCAGCCCCGCCTTCTCGAGCGCGTCGATGGTGCGCTTCATCGCGGGCATCGTGGTCGTCATCAGCGCGGAGATGCCGACGATGTGAGCCGAGTGCTCCTGCACCGCGGCCACGAACTTCTCGGGGGCCACGTCCCGGCCCAGATTGATCACCTTGAAGCCGGCCCCCTCGAGCATCATCGCCACCAGATTCTTGCCGATGTCGTGCAGGTCGCCTTGGGCGGTGCCGATCACGATCACGCCCAGGTTCTGGTTCGCGCCGCCCGCGCTGGTGATGAGGGGCTTGAGCAGATCGAGGCCCGCGTACATCGCCCGCGCGGACAGCAGCACCTGGGGAACGTAGTACTCGTTGCGCCGGAACTTCTCGCCGACCACGTCCATGCCGGGGATGAGCCCGCGGAAGATCAGGTCCTTCGGATCCATCGCCAGGGCCAGGCCTTCCTGCGTCTTCTTGGCGACCGTGTCCTTGTCACCCAGGATCAGCGCGCGCGCCATGACCGGGTAGTCGAAGCTCTCGTCGGTCAACGCTTCACCGTGCTGTAGCCGCCCTTCTGCCAGGCGGTCATGCCGCCGATGACGTTGTAGAAGTCGGTCAGGCCCGCGCGGCTCAGCGCGCTGATCACGAGGCTCGAGCGCAGCCCGCCCGCGCAGAGGACCGCCTTCGGCCGCCCCGTCGGCACCAGGTCCTTGCGGGCCAGCGCCTCGGCCATGGGCAGGTGCAGGGCCCCGTCGATATGGCCCTCGTCCCACTCGAACAGCTCGCGGACGTCCAGCACCACGAGGTCGGGCCGCTCGTCCTTCATGGTGGCCAGGTCGTGCACGCTGATCTGCGGGACCTGGCCGACCGGCAGCCCCTGGCTCTTCCACTCGGTCATCCCCCACTGCAGATGACCCGCGATCGAGTCGAGCCCGATGCGGCCGAGGCCGTCCATCGCGCGGGTGAGGTCGGTCGGGCTCGCCACCACCAGCACCACCGGCGCCTCCGCGGGGATGAAGAGCCCGGACCGGTTGGCGAACTGCGGGCTCTCGATCCAGACGTTGAGCGCCCCGGGGACGTGGGCCAGGCCGTACTCCTCCGGGCTGCGCACGTCGAGCACGCAGGCGCCCTTGTCGAGCAGCTCCCGCACCTGCGCCGCCGAGAGCGGCCGGGGCTCGGTGTTCTGGGGCAACGCCTGGGCGCGATTGCGCGCGATGATGCGGTCGAAGTTGGGCGGCTTGGGCGGCAGCCCGGTCATGAGGCGCCGGACGAACTCCTCGGCGTCGGGCACCTGCAGCGCGGCGTTGAAGCGGCGCTCGAAGCCGATGGTCGTCGCGGTCTTGCTCGACATGGCCCGGCCGCAGCTCGATCCGGCACCGTGCGCCGGGTACACCTCGACGCTGTCGGGCAGCCGCAGCAGGCGCTCGGTGAGGCTCGCGTAGAGGCTGGCCGCGGCCTGCTCGCCGCCGAAATCCGGCCGGCCCACGTCGCCCACGAAAAGCGTGTCGCCGGTCAGCACGAACCAGGGCTCGGTGCCTCGGCTCAGATCGGTCACCAGCAGGGCGATGCTGTCGGGGGTGTGCCCGGGCACGTGCAGGACCCCGAGCGCCACGTTGCCGATCCGGATCTCCCGCCCGTGCTCCACCGGATCGTGCGCGAAGGCGGCCTGGGCCGCGGGGTGGATGTGGATCCGCGCCCCGGTCCTGGCGGCCAGGGCCTGGTTGCCGGACACGTGGTCGGCGTGCACGTGGGTCTCGAGGATGTCGCTCACCGTGAGGCCCTTGCGGCGGGCCATCGCCACGTAGTCGTCCACCCGATCGCGGCCCGGGTCCACGATCACCGCCTGGCCGGCCTGGGCGCAGCCGATCAGGTAGGACAGGCAGCCGGATTCCTCGTTCAGGATCTGCTGAAAGATCACGCGCAAAGTATGCCACATGGGGGCGAGGGAACGCCACGCCGGCAGCGCGCGAAGCGGAGAAATTCCCGAGCGTGTCATGCTCGATGGATGATGGCGCTTCGACACATCGCGCTGGTGGCGGCGCTCGGCCTGACGGCCTGCGCGGCGCCGCTCCGGTCCTTCACCGATCTCGAGCAGACCCGGATCGACGAGTACGAGCGGGCCGCCCGGCAGATCCTGGAGTCGCGCGGGATCAAGGGTGACCCGCCGGCGGTGCGAATCGGCGACGACGCGGCGCTCTCGGCGATGGGACGCCCGGCCGCCTACTTCACGCCGCGCACCGGCTTCGCCGATCTCGGCCGCCCGGGGCGCATCATGATCAACCGGGCGGTGGTCGCCGATGACCTGATCGCTCAGGCTGTGCTCAGCCACGAGCTCGCCCACTTCGTCCTGGGCCATGGCGACGGCCGGTGCCAGAGCCATCGCCACCAATGCGAGGTCGAGGCGCACGTCGCGAGCGTGGAGCTCCTGATGACCGGCTGGGATCTCGACTATGCGGACGCCGTCCGGCTCCAGTACGCCTATCTCAAGAGCGTGGTCCTGGCGGTCCGGCGCGAGGAGCCGAGCCCGTCGCGCGCGGCCGGCGACCCTTGTCGGGAGCTCGAGGAGTTCGCGGCCCGCTTCAAGACCGCCTCCGCGTGCGAGTGAGCGCGCCGATGCCCTTTCGACACGCTCGGTTGCGGGCGCCCGAACCCGCCCAATTCCCTCGGATTGCCCGCCCTCTCGCTGCTAGACTAGTATTCGCAGAAGTGCCAACCGCCCGAACCGGGGGGACTCACGGCCTCATGAAGGGCTTCATTGAAGATTAAAGTCCTCGGTACTTACGGCAGCGAGGGACCGGGGCAGAGGCCCACGGCCTTCCTCGTCGACGACCGCGTGCTGGTGGACGCGGGCACGGTGGGCGGCGCGCTCTCGGTTCCCGAGCAGATCCAGATCCAGCACGCGTTGATCAGTCACGCGCACCTGGACCACACCGCGGGGCTCGCGTTCCTCACCGACACCCTCGCGATGGTCGCGCCCGACCGCCGGGTCACCGCCTGCAGCATCGCCCACGTCGTGGAGTCGCTGCGCACCCACGCCTTCAACGACGAGCTCTGGCCGAACTTCACCAATATCCCGTCGGCCGCGCAGTCGGTCCTGGGGTTCCGCGAGCTGCCCGAGGAGGGCGAATCGCGAGTCGGCGAGCTCTGGGTGACGCCGGTGCTCGTGGAGCACACCGTCCCCACCACCGGCTTCGTCATCCACGACGGGGAGACCGGGTTCGTGTTCAGCGGCGACACCGGCCCGACCAAGCGAATCTGGCAGATCGCCCGCGAGATGCGCGGGCTGAAGGCGCTGATCGTGGAGACCGCCTTCCCCAACCGGCTGTCGGCGCTCGCGAAGGCCTCCGGACATCTCACCCCTGAGATGCTGCGGCAGGAGATCGACAAGATGCCCGCCGATCTCCCGATCTGGATCTACCACATCAAGCCGCAGCTCTATCAGGAGACGGCGGAGGAGCTGGCCAAGATCGACCCGAGCCGCATCCACATCCTGGAGCAGGGCAAGACCTACACCATCTAGTCCTTACTGGGTATCCGCTCGGCTCGCCTTCGGCTGCGCCTCGCCCGACAGGAGAAGGCTCAGGCGGTCCTTGTAGGCAAACACGCTGAACAGTCCCCCGGTGTGGATGAAGCAGACGCGCTGCCCCAGCGCCTTCGGATCGCGCGCCAGCGTCTCCACCAGCCCTCGAAAACCCCGCGCGGTGTAGACCGGATCCAGCAGCAGCCCCTCCTCCCGGGCCAGGTGCAGGACGACGCCCAGCTCCTCATCGCTCGCCTCCGCGGGCCCGGCGCCCTGGTAGCCGTCCAGGAGGTGGATGGCCTTGGGCACCTCGATGGCGAACCCGAAGCGCTCGATGGCGGCGCCGATCGTCCCGACGATGGCCCGGCGCACCCGCTCCGCCGGCCCGGTGGCCGGCACGCTCACGATCTCCCCGGGAAGCCCCGCGAGCTGCTTGCCCATGAGCAGGCCCGCGTGACTGCCACCGCTCCCCGCCGTGATGACGATCGTGTCGAAGCGCGGCGCCCCGTGGTGGATCTGCTCCGACAGCTCGACCGCGCACTCGATGTACCCGAGCGCGCCCAGCTCCCCCGCCCCGCTCTCCGGAATTATGTAGGGGCGTCCGCCGCCTTCGCGGACCTCGGCGGCGAGCGCGGCCATGACCGCGTCGCCTCCTTCGGGCGCCAGGTCGGACCCCCGAGCCGACCGAAGATCGGGATAGTAGCGCGTGTCCGCGCCGAGCAGCCGCCCCAGCAGCAGGTTGCCGTCAGCCGCGGCGGGACGTTCGCCCCGGATCGCGAGCACCGCGCGGAGCCCGAGCCGGGCCGCCACCGCAGCGACGGCACGGCAGCCGTTGGAGTCAGGCGGCCCGCACGTGATCAGGGTATCGGCCCCCTGCTGCAGCGCCTCGCCCACCAGGAACTCCAGCTTGCGCACCTTGTTGCCCGATTCGAGCAGGCCGGTCAGATCGTCGCGCTTGACGTAGAGCTCGACGCCCAGCCGGCGAGAGAGGCGATCGAGCTTGAGGATCGGCGTGGGCGCCAGGGCGAGCTCCAGCCGGGCGGGCGGGGCGATCATGGGAAGCAATCGTATCAGGGGTGGGCACCCACGTGGGCATTGACAGCGGCGCGCCCTCCGGGTACTTTGCCTGTCATGCGTATCGAGGTACACGATAATCAGGTCGAGTCCGCGCTGAAGACCATGAAGAAGCTCATGCTCAAGGATGGGCTCTTCAAGGAGATGAAGAAGCGCGCGTACTACGAGAAGCCGTCGGTCAAGCGGAAGCGCAAGCAGGCTGAGGCGCGGAAGAAGCGCCGGAAGGCCATGAAGCGCGCCGAGGCGGACGACTGAGCCTCGCTCCGGGCCCCCCGGGCCCGGCCCCCTCCCCGCAGTCCGAGTCCCTCGCCAGCCAGCGGCTCTGGCTTGCCTTCGTCACCATGCTGCTCGTGGCCGGAATCACCAATACCTTCCCGGTGTTCCTGCCCGCGCTGCTGGCCGAGTTCGGCGGCTCCCGGGCCGCCACCGCGTCCACCGCCTCCCTGCTCTGGGTGGGCGGCGCCCTGCTCAGTCCCGTCGCCGGCTACCTGGTCGCCCGCTGGAACCCGCGCCTGCTCGTCAGCCTCGGCCTGGGCTTGGTGGCCCTCGGGATGCTGCTGGGCAGCCTGGCGCCGACCCTGCCGCTGTTCCTGACGGCCATGGGGTTCGGTGGGGGCGCCGGCCTCGGCCTGACGGGCATGACGACCCACGCCGCGCTCATCGCGGATGCCTACGTCCGGCGCCGCGGCCTTGCCACCGGGATCGCCTTCGGCGGGTCGATGGCGGCCTACGCCTTGGCCGCGCCGGCCCAGTGGATCATCACCCACTGGGGCTGGCGCCCCGCCTTCTGGTGCTACGCGGCAGCGATCGCGGCCCTGATCCCGTGGGCGTGGCACGCGCACCCGACGCGCCTGGCCTCGGCGATGGACCGCGGGTTCGCGAGACCAGGAAGCACGCCGGTGACCGCTTCGAGCATCATCCGCTCCGCCGGATTCTGGAGCCTCCTGGTGATGTTCACCACGCCGCCCCTCTTCGGATATCTCGCCACCACCCAGCACACGCTGTATTTCACCGATCGCGGCTTCACGGCGGGCGAGGCGTCCTTGCTCCTCGCCATCGGGGGCGTGCTGGCGGGCGGCGGCCGGGCCCTGGCGGGCCTGGTGGCCGATCGCTTCGGCGGACCCACCGCGGGCTTCCTCTCGTTCTCCTGCTCGCTGCTGGGCATGCTCTGCCTGATCGCGATGGAGGTCCGGCCGCTCTGGATCCTCGCGGCGGGCTACGTGCTCTTTCTCTTCCTGCCGCTCGGCTCGCGGGCGAGCATCGTCACCGTGCTGCTCGGCCGCATCGCGCCGCCCGCGCACTATGGCTTCATCTTCGGCCTGCTCGGCATCGGCAACAATCTGGGCGCGGCGCTCGGCCCCTGGCTGTCCGGCGTGCTCTTCGACCGCACGGGCGGGTACCTGGCGATCTACCTCTGGGCCCTGGCCGTCGCGCTCATCGGCCTGGGGGCGCTGACCGTCTTCACGCTCACAACGAGACCGGGCGCGGCCGCGCGCGCCTGATCCGTCCCGCGGTCGGGGGCAAGCACCCGCCGCGGGGGAGATCAGACGGCATCAGCCGATCTTGGTCATGAGCGCCGCGTACTTGTCCAGGAGCGGCAAGACCTGATCGCGGCCCGCGGGGGGCAGGCCGAAGATCGCGCGCAGCACGCCCGCGTCACGCAATCCGGCCAGGCGCGCCTCGTCGGTGGGCGCGCCGAAGATGGAGACGGTGACCGCGCCCGGATCCTGGCCCGCCTTCTCGGCCCGCGCGCGAAGATCCGCGATGGTCTCGGCGATCGGCTCGCTGTAGGAGCGCCCGCCGATCGGCAGCCAGTGGCCCCCGAAGTCCACCGCGCGCTGCCGCGCGTGAGGGCCGGCGCCGCCCATGAGGATCGGGGGATGCGGCTTCTGCACCGGCTTCGGGTACGACCAGAGCTTGTCGAAGTTCACGAACTTGCCGTGGTACTCGGCCTCGTCCTTCGTCCAGATCTCCCGCATCGCGGCGATGCGCTCGCGCAGCACCTTCCAGCGCGTGTCGAAGTCCGTTCCGTGATGCGCCATCTCCTCGGCATTCCACCCGCCGCCGATCCCGAAGAGCACGCGGCCGCGCGAGAGATAGTCGAGGCTCGCGACCTCCTTGGCGAGCACGATGGGGTCGCGCTCGATCACCAGGCAGATCCCGGTGCCGAGCTTGATCCGCGTGGTCACCGCCGCCGCGGCGGCGAGCCCGACGAACGGATCCACGGTGTGCCAGTACTCGCGCGGCAGGTCGGCGCCGCCCGGCCAGGGACTCTTGCGGCTCGCCGGGATGTGGGTGTGCTCGGGGACGAACAGCGACTCGAAGCCGCGGGCCTCGGCCTCGCGCGCGAGATCGTCGATGCGGATCGTGTAGTCGGTGGAGAACTGGAACACGCCGTATTTCATGTCCCTCACCTCGCTGGAAAAGTTGGCGGAGCGGCCGAGAACATGCCGGAACCGCTCCGGCACGGTGTTAGCATGATTCGAGAATTTATCCAACCGAAGGAGGTGGAGATGACACTGAGGCTTCGTTGGCTGATTGTCACCCTCGCGTTCTCGGCGCTCATCGCGACCGCTCCCGGCCCCGGGCAGGCGGCCGACAGCCAGCCCGTGGCCGCGGCCACCAAGCAGGTGGGGATCGGCGCGCAGCAGATCGGGCAGGGTGAGGTGCTCAGCGGCACCGGAGAGCTCGCCAAGGGTGTCGGCAAGACCGTTATGGAGGGTGTCACGTTCACCGGCCAGGCTGTGTGGGAAGGCGTCACCGTGGTCGGCTCGGGCACCCGGGACTTCTTCGTGGACCTCTTCGGGGGCTAGCCCGACCCGCTAGCGGCGCGGGGGACGAGGCGGCTTCGCCAGGTAGGCGGCCAGGGCGGCCGTCTCGCGCTCCTGCAGCCGCACCGCGATGCGGAGCTGCTCGAGGTACTGCTCGAGCGTCTTGCCGCCGAGCACGATCTGGTTCGTCTCGAAGAAGGCCTTCACGTCCTGCTCCCACTCCGGGTTGACGAGCGCGGTCACGCCCTCGTACATCCGGCGATAGGCGCTGCCGGGATACTGTCGGGCCATCGTCTGCCAGTTCGCCTTGAGGTAGTCCCACGCGAGCCCGCGGCTGTGCACGCCCCCCAGCAACGCCCGCATCAGGAACGGCGCGTCCTGGCTACGCACCTCGCCGTTGGTGGTCTTCTCGAGCGTGCGCCGCACCAGGTCGGGCGGCCGGAACCCGGCGAGCGCGTAGAGGTAGCGCTGCTCCTCCTGCGGCGTGCGCGCGGCCTTGAAGCGCTGGAGGAAGTCGTCGTACTCGGTCTCCCCGCCCGCGGCGGCCACGATCGCGATGAGGGCGGGCAGCACGTTGGCGTCCACCGCCGACTCGTCCTCGCGATAGCGCGCGTAGAGCGAGCGGGCGCGATCCTGGGTGGCCGGGTCGTTGCCGAGGGTGCCGAGGGCGCGGAGCATGTCGCCCCGTAGCTGGCGCTCCAGCTCGTCCTCCTCGGGCTGGGCCTCCCAGCCGAGCCGCTCCACCGGCGCCTCGACCCGCTGTCGCACCAGTCCCTCGAGATGCGGGCGCGACTCGTCCGCGATGAGCCGGTTCACGTAGCCGAGCGAGCCGATCAGCGCGGTCCACACGTTGCGGTCGGTCTCCTCGACGAAGCGCGCGGTGAGGTCGAGGTAGTCCGCCGACGGCATCATCGCGGCCTGGGTCAGGGCGAAGGCGTCGCTCACCAGGTTGAAGCGCTCGATGGGCGCGAGCTTTTTGAGCGCCCCGGTGAGCTTCTTGAGCAGCGGCGGCGCGTACTGCACGCGATAGAAGCCGTGCCCGCCCGCGTTGGCCACCACCCAGTCCGGGGACGCGGGCAGCGGCACCGACAGATCCTCGTTGCCGAGCAGGATCGGCTTGTCCACGAAGCCGCGCTTCACCGAGGCGCGCAGCCGCAGCGGGATCTGCCAGCGCTCGGCGGCCGCGCCCTCGCCGGGCAGGTACGTGAACCGGCGCTGGCTCAGCTTGACCCCGACGCCCTCGGGCTCGACGCTCACCAGCGGGTAGCCGGGCCGGAAGATCCACGCGTTCATGACCTCCGGGATCGGCAGGTGCGAGGCGTCGCCGAGGGCCTTCCACAGATCGGTGGTCTCCGCGTTGCCGAAGCGATGCCGCTCGAGGTAGAGGCGTACGCCGTCCCGGAAGACCTCACCGCTCAGATACTGCTCGAGCATGCGCAGGACCGAGCCGCCCTTCTCGTAGGTCAGGAGGTCGAACATCGCCTCGCAGTCGCGCGGCGCCCGCACCTCGAACTCGATGGGCCGGGTGTTGTGCAGGCCGTCCACGCCCATCGCGGCGGCCCGGGACACCCCGAACGTCGTCCACCGATTCCACTCGGGCTTCCAGGCGTCCACCGCCAGGAGCTCCATGAAGGTGGCGAAGGCCTCGTTCAGCCAGATCCCGTTCCACCAGAGCATGGTGACGAGATCGCCGAACCACATGTGGGCGACCTCGTGGGCCACCACGTCCGCCACGCGCTCGCGCTCGGTGTGCGACGCGGCGGTCTCGTCCACCAGGAGCGCGGTCTCGCGGTAGGTGATCGCACCCAGGTTCTCCATGGCTCCCGCCGCGAAGTCGGGGATCGCGAGCATGTCGAGCTTGTCACCCGGATAGGGCATCCCGTAGTAGCGCTCGAAGTACTCGAGCGAGAACGCGCCGATCTCGAGCGCGAAGCGGGTCAGATGGAGCTTGCCCGGCACGCACCACACCCGCAGCGGCGTCGGGCCGACCATCACCGGCGGCGTCGCCTCGAGCTCGCCCACCACGAAGGCGACGAGGTAGGTGGACATCCGGATGCTGTCGGCGAAGACCACCGTCTTCTTCCCGGTGCCGGTGGGCGTCTCGCTGACCACCCGCGTGTTCGAGATCGCGGCGAGCCGCTCCGGAACCACCAGGGTCGCGCCGAACACCGCCTTGAGCGCGGGCTCGTCCCAGCACGGGAACCCGCGCCGCGCGTCGGTGGCCTCGAACTGGGTGGCCGCGATCACGTGGGAGGCGCCCGCGGCGTCCTTGTAGGTGCTGCGGTAGAAGCCGTGCAGGCGGTCGTTCAGGATGCCGGTGAAACGCAGGGTCAGCCGGTGCTCGCCGGGCGGGATCGCCGACGGGAAGAGCAGGCGTGCGCGCTCCGCCGCCTCGTCGAGCGTCGCGCTTCCCTCGACCGTCATTCCGTCGGCGGTGACCACGCTCACCGACTGGATGGAGAGCTCGGCCGCGTTGAGCGCGATCTCGGTCACCGGCTCCGTCACCGTGATCGCAACCGTCTCCTCGCCCGCGAACGTGGCCGCCTCGAGGTCGGGCTCGAGCCGGATGTCGTACCGCGAGGGCACCACGGTGGTCGGGAGACGATAATCCATTCGCGAAGAATACCACCGCTAGGCGGTGCGCGGGGCCACCCAGATCGCGGCGCCCCGCGCCCGCAGCCGGCCCCGCGCGTCGAACAGCGCGGTTCCCGCGTACCGCCGCCGGCTCCCGGGCCGAGCGGAGTCGGCGGCGATGGGCCAGCCGGTCACGATCAGCTCCTGGCGCCCATTCACCGGCCCGAGGATCTCCACCTGCAGCGTCCCGGTATTGGCCGGCCCCGCGATCGCCCAGCCTCCCGGGCAATCCAGCGCCGCCCACACGAACTCCGGGCGCAGGTGACCGGCGTCGTCGAGAAACGCGGCGGCCGGGCGCCAGGCCGCCACCCGCTCGCCGGCCTTGTCGCCCGCCCCGCCGTCGAGCGGCCCCGCGAAGAGCCTCAGCCCATCCCCCGGCGCCCGCCGGTGGCCGCACACGAAACACTCCGGAAACGTATGCACGACCTTCCCGCTCTCCAGCCGCTCGAGGAAGCGGCCCGACGCCTGGCGGGCGAGGTCGAGGGGCGGCGGCGCGGGCACCGTGACCGCCAGATCCGCCGCGGTCGTGTGGGCGATCACCCCCTCGTCATCGGACAGCACCGCGTCCCGCCCGCCGACGCGCACCACGAGCGGCCGGTCGAGCGGCACGCCGGTCGCCCGCCTGATCTCGACGCCGCGAGCCCCCGGCCCCGCGGCCAGCGCCACGAGCCCGCACACGTAACCGCCGTTGCCCGTCCCTCCGCCCACGTCCGGCCCCCGGAACCGCCGCTCGATCACGATCGTCCGCTCGTCCATGGATGCTCATCCTACCCGACCCCCCGGCGCCGGCGGCAAACGAGGGTTGACAGCGAGCGGAGGGGAGCGCGACACTCGGCGACGTGCCTCTCACCAGCCTGCAAGGCCGCACCGCGGTGGTCACCGGCGGCGCCAGCGGAATCGGACGCGCGCTCTCGCTGCTCTTCGCCCGCGAGGGCGCCAACGTGGTGGTGGCCGACCTCGACGAGACCGGCATGGCCGAGACGGTGGCCGGCGTGACGCAGGCGGGACGGCGGGCCCTGGCCGTGAAGACGGACGTCAGCCGCCTCACCGACGTGCACGCCCTCGCCGAGCGCGCCTTCAGCGAGTTCGGCGCGGTTCACGTGGTCTGCAACAACGCGGGCGTCGCCCTCTGGGGCGGCCTCGAGGCGGTCACTCACAAGGACTGGGAGTGGGCGATGGGCGTCAATCTCTGGGGCGTCATTCACGGGGTGGAGGCCTTCGTCCCGCGCATGGTGGCCCAGAAGCAGCCCGGACACGTGGTGAACACCGCGTCCATGGCCGGCCTCATCGCCTCGCAGGGGCTCGGCATCTACAACACCACCAAGTACGCGGTGGTCGGCCTCTCCGAGACGCTCCAGAAGGACCTGCGCGGCTACGGCATCGGCGTCTCCGTCCTCTGTCCCATGGGCGTGCACACCCAGATCCGGCAGAGCGACCGGAACCGCCCCACCGCGCTCCGCAACGCGACGACCGCGCGCGAGGGCGGCGCGGTCGAGCTGATCGGCCGCTACCTCCCCCCCGAGCACGTGGCGGAGCGGGTGCTGCGCGCCATCTACGCCAACCGTCTCTACGTCATCACCCACGAGGAAGGGCTGACTCCGCTCAAGCGCCGCTTCGAGCGCATGGCCCAGGCCATCGAGGAGTCGAAATGAAATTCTCGGTCATCGAGGGCTGGGGCAGGCTGCCGGACGGCTGGCGCTACCAGGAAGTGGCGGGCGCCGCGGTGGACAAGCAGGACCGGGTGTTCTGCTTCACTCGCAGCGAGCACCCCGTCATCGTGTTCGACCGCGACGGCAAGTTCCTCCGCTCGTGGGGCGAGGGCGTGGTCCGCCGCGCCCACGGCATCACCATCGACGCCGACGACATGGTGTGGCTCACCGACGATCTCCACCACACCGTGCGCAAGTTCACGCCGGAGGGCAAGCTGCTGCTCACCATCGGCGATCCCGACAAGGCCGCGGAGCTGCAGGGCGGCAAGCCGTTCAACCGGCCCACCCACGTGGCGATTTGCCCGAAGAGCGGCTACCTCTTCGTCTCCGACGGCTACGGCAACTCGCGGGTGCACAAGTACGCGCCCGACGGCGCGCACGTCATGTCGTGGGGCGAGCCGGGCACCGATCCCGGCCAGTTCAACCTGCCCCACAACCTCGTCACCGATCGCGACGGCCTCGTCTACGTGGCCGACCGCGAGAACCACCGGGTACAGATCTTCGACGGCAAGGGCCAGCACCAGGGCACGTGGAACAACCTCCACCGCCCCTGCGGGCTCTTCGTGGAACGCGCCAGCGGGCACTTCTTCGTGGGCGAGCTCGGCTCCGGCATGCCGGTCACCGAGAAGACGCCGAACCTGGGCCCGCGGGTCAGCGTGCTCGACGCCAAGGGCCAGCGGGTGGCGCGCTTCGGCGGCCAGTTCGCGAGCGAGAAGCCGGGTGAGTTCATCGCGCCCCACGGGCTCGTGGTGGACTCGCGCGGAGACGTCTACGTGGGCGAGGTCTCCTACACCGGCTACGGGCAGTTCCTCAAGCCGCCGCGGGAGATGCGCTCGTTCCAGAAGTTCAAGCGCGCCGACTAGGACCCGTCCTTGACCGGGAAGAAACGGCCGGTGGCCTTCGCGACCACCTCGCTGGTCTCCCAGTCCTCGATGGTGGCCTCGAGGTCGAGGTACTTGCCGGAGTCGAGCACCGCGCGGCCCCGGCCGAGCAGCGGGCGCTCGATCGGCGTGCCCTTCACGTAGCGCACCGCCAGCTCTCCCGTCACGTAGAGGCGCCCGGTGTGGTTCACCGCCGCGCCGGCCAGCACCTCGTCGAGATAAGCGGCCACGATGCCACCGTGGGCGGAGCCGGGCGGCCCCTCGAAGCGGCGCGGGATCAGGATGGGCGAGAGCACCTCGCCGTCTCCGCTGAAGGTCCGGACGCGGAGGCCGATGTCGTGACGGGGCCCGCAGCCGAAGCAGTTGTGAAAGCTCGAGCGCGGGCCGCTGAACTTGATCTCGTCCAGCGGAGCGAACCGCTCCGCGAAGGGCGGCGGCAGGGCCGGGTCGTGGATCACCGGAAGTAGGACCGGAGCAGCGGCTCCCAGGCCGCGAGCGGCGCGGTGACCTTGCCCACCACCTTGGCCAGATCGTCCCAGCGCCGCAGGCGGAGCGCGTCACCGAGCCAGGGATGGGCCGCGTGGCGCGCCACCTCGTCCGGGCTCATCAGGCCGCCCTGCAGCGTCATCGTGTGCTGGGAAGCCGGCGACAGGGTGGCGTGATAGCCGGGCTCGGTGGAGCAGAGGTAGCGCTTGGCGTCGGCGTGCATGCGTACGAGCCAGGTCACCCGCTCCGGCACGTAGGGCGCGATGAGGTCGGCCCCGACTTCATGATGGCCGCGGGCGTTGCCTCCCGCCCGCCCGCCGCCCACCCGGTCGAAGATGAGCGCCTGGTCGACCGCGAAGCGGCCCACGTCGTGGAGCAGGCACGCCAGCGTCAGCTCCTCGTCCGCTCCCGCCTCCCGCGCCAGCTCGGCGCACTGGAGCGCATGCGTCAGCTCGGAGACGCGCTCGGTCCCGTACCGTCGCGCGGCGGAACCGGCCATCGCGTCGAGGAGCCGATCGGTCATGCCGGGAAGCGGAGCGGCCATGTCGTTGGAGTATACTCGCCCCGCGGTAGCTCGATCATGACGATGAGGTGAAACGATGCCCGTGACCGTGAAGGTTATTACCGACGGCCCCCTGATGGTGAAGGGCGAATGCGAGATGCAGGACGGCCAAGGCAACGCCATCGCCGGCAAGGGCGGCGACACCATCTTCCTCTGCCGCTGCGGCGGCTCGGCCAACAAGCCGTACTGCGACGGCAACCACAAGAAGATCGCGTTCAAAGCCTGACGCAGTCACTTTCCTCTCCCTTTCCCCTCTCCCCAGAGGGGAGAGGGCAGGGTGAGGGGCGGCTGGTCAGGTGCCCTATCTCCCCCGCCCGAGCCTCACCGCGATCGCGAATGCGGCCAAGCCCAGCAGCGCGATGAAGATCGGGGTGTGCGTCTCTCCGAGCACCCCGCAGATCAGCGGGCCGAGGAAGATCGCTCCGTCCACGCCCACGCGATAGACGCCCGTCCGCCAGCCGAGCCGGGCCACGTCCGTGTGCTCGCGGATGACCCCGAGGGGCAGCATCCAGCCCGCCATCCCGAGCCCGAAGAGCGCGCAGCCGACGACCAGCAGCGGCAGCGAGCCGAGGCCCACCGCGAACAGCCCGACGCCCAGGGTGACCGCGACCACCGTCAGCACGGGCAGCCGGCCGATGCGGTCGGCGAGCCACCCCACCGGCAGGAGCACGATCAGATCCACGAGCTGGGCCAGCGAGAGCAGACCCGAGATCCCCGCGCGGTCGAGCCCGAACTCCCGCGTCCCGCGGAGCGGGATCACGAACTGGCTCACCGCGGACCAGGCGAGCGCCATGACCACGCCGAGCGCGAACATGAGCCGCACGATCGGCGGCACGCCGGCGGCCACCGGCGTCTCCGCCCTGGCTCCGGCCCGGGCGGCGGGCGGCGCGGGCGGGAGGTGACGCCGGAACGTGCGGGTCAGCGCGAGCGTGCCGGCCAGCGACAGCACCACCGGTCCGGCGGCGGCCAGCAGGGTCAGGTTCCAGGGCCAGCGCTCGGGGAGCAGGCCGACCATGGTCAGCCCGCCGAGCACGCCGAGCATGCCCGCGAACTCGAGGGTGTTCAGGCGCATGGAAGCGCGCGGGCCCTCTCGATCCTGCAGCACGGCGGTCAAGCTGCCGACCATCACCAGCGTATGCGCGAGCCCGGTGAGGAGACGACCCAGCACGAGGACCGGGAATGGCCCCGCGGTGGAGAGCAGCAGCATCCCCGCGAGCAGCGTGATCGGAGCCAGCGTGAGCGAGGTCGCGAGGTGGCGCGTGGCGAGCGCGCCGGCCGGCAGATCCGCCGCCATCCGCGCGAAGCCGAAGGAGCCGGCCAGGATCCCGAGCTGCCAGTCCGGGAGGCCCTGCGCCCGCGCGATCTCGGGCAAGAGCGGACCGAACGCGCCGACGCACACCGTGCTGGCGAAGACGACCAGGCACAGGAGCCCCGTGCCCGAGAGCGAGGACGCGCTCACCGCCGAGGGCGGCTCAGGGCTCGAAGCGGCGCTCGGACCACCAGGGGTAGAAGGGCGGCATGTCCGTGCTGGGCCGCTGCGTGAAGCGCGGCGCGCGCTTCTCCAGGAACGACGTCACGCCCTCGTGGGCGTCGGCCGAGCGGCCCGTCCAGTCCATGCCGCGCGAGTCCAGACGATGCGCCTCCATCGGATGATCGGCGCCCAGCAGCCGCCACATCATCTGCCGCGCGAGCGCCACCGAGATCGCGGAGGTGTTCTGCGCGATCTCGAGCGCCAGCTCGCGGGCCACCGGCAGCAGGAGCGCGGGCTCGACCACCCGGCTCACGAGCCGCCCCGCGAGCGCTTCCTCGGCCGGAAACACGCGACCGGTGAAGACCCACTCCGCGGCCTGGCTCGGGCCGACCAGCCGGGGCAGGAACCAGGTGCTGGCCGCCTCCGGGACCACGCCGCGGCGGGCGAACACGAAGCCGATCCGCGCCGCGGTCGACGCGATCCGGATGTCCATCGGGAGCGTCATGGTGACGCCGAAACCCACCGCGGGCCCGTTGATCGCGGCGATCAGCGGCTTCTTCATGTCGAAGATACGCAGGGTGACGCGGCCGCCCCCATCACGGTGCTCCCCGGGCGCCTCGCCCCGCGCGCGGACGCTCCGATCGAAGGTCCGGGCGCCCCCGGACAGATCCGCTCCCGCACAGAACGCGCGGCCCGCGCCGGTGACGATCAGGACCCGGACGTCGTCGTCCGCGTCGGCCACGTCGAGCACCGCGAGCAGCTCGTCGAGCATCACCGTGTTCAGGGCGTTGAGCTTGTCCGGCCGGTTCAGGGTGACGGTGGCGATGCCATCCGCCACGTCGTAGCGGAGCGCCTCGAAGGTCCGGAGGCTCACGGCGTGACGTCCTCCGCCTCGCCCTGCTTGAGCTTTCGGAAGACGGTCTTGGGGTCGATGCCGAGCATCTTTGCGGTGAGCGTCTTGTTGCCGTGGTTGAGCCGGAGCGTCTCCTCGAGGAGCCGCGATTCCACGTCGGCCAGCGGGGTGCCGACGCGGATCTGGAACACGCCCTCGGGCACCGCCGTTCCCCCCGCGCCGGGCGGCGCGCCGCGCACGAGCATGACCGGACGCTCTCGCACCGCGTCGGGCAGGTCGGCCGCGTCCACGCGGGCGCCCCGGGCCAGGACCACCGCGCGCTCGACGACGTTCTCGAGCTCGCGCACGTTGCCCGGCCACGAGTAGGCCTCGAGGCATCCGAGGGCCTCGTCGCTGAAGCCGTCGAGCTGGCGATTGTTCTTGGCCGCGTAGACGCGCAGGAAGTGCTGGGCGAGCACCGGCACGTCCTCGTGCTTCTCCCGGAGCGGCGGGACCTGGATCGAGATGACGTTGAGACGGTAGAAGAGGTCTTCCCGGAATCGCTTGTCGCGCACGAGGGTGGCCAGGTCCTGGTTCGTGGCGGTCACGATGCGGACGTCGACCCGGATCGTCTTGGAGCCGCCCACCCGCTCGAACTCGCCTTCCTGCAGCGCGCGCAGGATCTTCGGCTGGGTCACCGGCGAGAGGTCGGCGATCTCGTCGAGGAACAGGGTGCCGCCGTCGGCCAGCTCGAACCGGCCCTCCCGGCGCCCGGCCGCCCCGGTGAACGCGCCCTTCTCGTAGCCGAACAGCTCGGACTCGAGCAGGGTCTCGGGCAGCGCCGCGCAGTTGACCGCGACGAACGGACCGTTGCGCCGGTTCGACCGATCGTGGATGGCCCGCGCCACCAGCTCCTTGCCGGTCCCGCTCTCGCCCTGGATGAGCACGGTGGCCGAGCTGTCCGCGACCTGCTGCACGAGCGTCATCAGCCGGCGGAAGGCGGGGCTCGTTCCGATCATGTTCCCCTGCCGCAGCAGATCGTCGAGGCGCTTCTGCAGCGCGCGGTTCTGGGCGATGAGGTCGCGGCGCTCGAGGGCCTGTCGCACCACCTTGGTGAGCTGGGCGCGCTGGAACGGCTTGGTGAGGAAGTCGGTGGCCCCGTCCTTCATCGCCCGGACCGCTTCTTCCACGGTGCCGAAGGCGGTGAGCAGGATCACGTCCACGTCGGGCGCGACCGCCTTGGCCTCCCGGAGCAGCTCGAGCCCGGTGAGGCCCGGCATCTTGAGATCGGAGAGCACCAGGTCCACCCCACCCTCCTGCAGCCGCTCGAGCGCGGCCTGGCCGTCGGGCGCCAGCACGACCGCGTAGCCTTCACGCGTCAGCGTGCGCTCGAGGCTCTGGCGAACGGCCGGATCGTCGTCGGCCACCAGGAGCGTCGCGAGGGGCGGGCCGGGCTCAGCCATGGGCGGCCGCCTTCTGCACCGGCACGGTCATGGTGAAGGTCGCGCCCGCGCCGGGCTCGCTGTGCCAGCGGATCTTGCCGCCGTGCTCCTCGACGATCTGGCGCGAGATCGCCAGGCCGAGGCCCGTGCCCTGCGGCTTGGTGGTGAAGAACTGCTCGAACAGCCGCCGGCCGACCTCGGGCGAGATACCCGCGCCGCTGTCCGAGACCGCGATCTCCACCGTGTCGCCGGTGCAGGCGGTGGTGAGCGTCAGGTTCCCTCCCTGGGGGACCGCCTCCATACCGTTCTTCACCAGGTTCAGCACCGCCTGGCGAAGGAGTGTGCGGTCGATCTCCATCGGCGGCACGGTCGGGTCGGTCGCCACCTTGACCGCGATCCCCTGGCGCGCGGCGAGCGGGCGGACGAACTCCGCGACCGCGCTGACCATGTCGTTGACGGAATCCTCCTCGAACTGCGGACGCGGGAACCGCGCGAAGGCCAGGTACTCCTCGGTGAGCGCGTCGAGGGCGCCCACCTGGTCGCGGATGGCGGTGACGAGCGCGGTCGCCTCGGTACCGTCCTCGCTCACCCGCCCCTGCACCATGTCGCCCAGCAGCTCCGCGTTGAGCCCGATGGCCGCGATGGGGTTGCGCACCTCGTGCGCGACCTTGAGCGACAGCCGTCCCACCGTGGCCATGCGCTCGGCCTCGACCAGGCTCTCGTGGGCGGCCCGCAGGCGGGTGAGCGTCCCGGTCAGCTCCGTGTTCAGGCGCTCCACCTCCGAGCGCGCGCGGCGCTCGCGGTCGGCCACGTGACCGAGCGCGAAGGCCGGGAGCCCGACCAGGGCCATCAGGATCAGCACCGCGGTCCACGTCGCAGCGGGCAGCGACAGGCTGGCGGCGGCCCAGTAGAGCAGCCCGGCCACGATCGTGAGGAACAGGCCGACCCAGCGGCCGAAGTAGTAGGCGTTGACCGCGACGAGCGGGAAGAAGAGGTTGACGAACGGGCTGTCGCCGCCCCCGGTGAGGAACAGCAGGAGGAAGACGAGGAGGAGATCGATGCAGAGGGCGGCGATGAAGATCCGCCGCGTTCCGCGCGGATTGGCGCTGACCAGCGCGAGGATCCCCGCCTTGTAGAGGCCGAACCAGATGACGAGGGAGTAGACGTCCACCTGGTACCGCGGGCGCAGCGGGACGAGGCCGAGGGTGGCCAGACCGCCCACCATCACGAAGGCCAGGAGCACCGCGAATAGCCGCTCGTCCCGCTCGACGGGCTGGAACAGCCCGGCCCAGGGGGAGCGCGAGGGGGCGGTCACCGCCATGACGGGGGACACACTATCACGGCGTCGCAGACTCCGCCTCGACGCGCCGCAGGAGCGGCAGGGCGAGCAGCGGGAGCAGACCGATCACCCCCACGCAGATCAGGAGCCGGCCCAGGCCCGAGTAGTCCTGCTGGGTGACGCCGAAGAACGTGTTGAGGTAGCGCGTGCCGAGCTCGCTGGCGGACAGCGCGAGGTTCATGAGGGAGGCCATGATCGCGAACATGGTGGCCTCCGCCCCGCGCGGCGCGGTGCGCGCGATGAGCGCGAGCATGGGCACCATGCTGAGCTGGCCCAGGGGCGCCGAGATCGTGGTGTCGATGAACGCGAACGTGCGCGGGCTCACCCCGAACCACTCGTTGACTCCGTAGAAGAGCCCGATCGTCGGCAGGTAGAGCACCGCCCCCGCGATCGTCACCCAGAAGAGCGTGTAGCTCACCGGGCGATGCGTGATCGGCTTCCGGAACACGATGAGGCCGACCAGGCTCAGCACCGCGCCGACCTGGGCGAGCACGCCCAGGAATTCCTGATCGAAGCCGAGCCGGTCGATCGCCCAGTAGCTGAACCCCTGCCCGGTGGACGGCACGGCCCGGAAGCAGAAGATGGCGAAGGCGGCGATCCCGACCGCGCGGGAGATCCCGACGCGCTGGAGCAGCATCACGATGAGGACGCCCGAGACGATCAGGATGATCTCCTGGCCGAACGGCACCGACAGCGCCTCCAGGGCGACGCCGAGCGCGGCGTAGCCGAGCCCCACCAGGACCACCAGGCGGGACTTACCCGCACCGAGGGGATTGGCATCCTCTCCGGGCGCCACCGCGCGCGGCGTCTCGCGCGGGATCAGCCAGGCCGCCGCCATCACCAGCGCGGGGAGCAGCAGCGCGATCGCGAAGACCGGGCGCGGGCCGAGAGCCCCCGCGAGCCACCCGCTCAGGTAGCCCACGCTGATCGTGCCCGCGAGCAGGGCCATGCGGCCAAGCGTCTGGATCTGCTTGATCTCCTCCTCGGTGCGGGCGAGCTCCACGGTGAGCGCGTCCGCGACCACATCCTGGACCATGAACCCCACCGCGATGATCACCATCGCGGCCAGGTAGGTGGCCTTGGTCGAGGCGGTGGTGGCCAGCCACCCGTAGCCCGCGAAGGCCAGCAGGGCGCCGAGCAGCAGGTAGGAGACCCGGCGGCGACCGAAGATGGGATGCACGTCGGAGGCCACGCCGGCCACCATCTTCGTGCTCCACGGCAGGGCGACCCAGAAGGCGATGGCGGCGGCCTCGGCGGGCGTGACACCGAGCGTGTCCTTCTGGAAGTAGAGCAGCGCGATGCTCGTGATCCCGCTCGCCCCGTAGCAGAAGTACGTGACGAGCACCGGGAGGTAGGCCAGGCGCACGCTTCCGAAGAGGCCGCGCAGGACCGCGCCGCGCGCGGGCGCGGCCGCGGTCGCGGTCGCGGTCTCGACCGGCTCCGGCATCATGGGTTCGGGCATGCCGCCCAGTTTAGCGCACTGTGAGCGCGCCGGACCCTTGACGGGGGGCCTTCGGGCCGCTACCGTCGGCGCCATGACCATCGCGGGCAAGGGCGTCCTGGCCTTCTGGCACGACGTGGCGCCGGGCGGCGAAGCGGAATTCGACCAGTGGCACCTGCGCGAGCACATCCCGGAGCGGGTGGCGGTGCCGGGGTTTCTCCGCTGTCGCCGCTACGCGACCCTCGGCGCGCCGCCCCGGTACTTCTACTTCTACGAGACCGAGTCGCTCGACACCCTGCAGAGCCCGGCCTACCTGGCCCGCCTGGGCGACCCGACGCCGTGGACGAAGAAGACCCTGCCGCTGGTGCGGAACAACAAGCGCACCGCCTGTCGTCTCGTGGCGAGCGCGGGCGGCGGCCTGGGCGGCGTGATCGCGACGCTCGAGCTCGGGCCGCGGGCCGGGCACGAGGAGGAGCTGCGGGCGTGGCTCACCGGCACCGCGCTCCCCACCGCCGCCCAGCATCCCGGCGTCGTGGCCGGCCACCTGCTCGAAGGCGACGCCGGCGTGAGCACCGCCGCGAAGAGCGACGAGAAGAAGCTGCTCGCGACGCCGGACGCACTCGTGCGCTGGGTCGTGCTCGTCGAGGGCATCGACCACGCTGCGGTCGAGGGGACCTGCCGGGACCTGCTCGGCGCCGAGGCCATCGCCCGCCGCGGCGCGACCGACGACGTCACCCTCGGGTTCTACCGCCTGCAGCTGGTGTTCGGGAAGTAGGCGCGCGCTCGGGTTGTCCGGTCGCGGCGTGATCTACCCGAAGGCGTTCTTCGACCTCCAGCTTCGATTCGCCGAGAAGGTCGCGCTCCTCTCGAGCCTTCCCCTCACCCGAGCACTGCTCGACTACACCAACTTCTACATCCGGTTCGGCCTGGGCCACGGCTTCGATCCCGCGCATCCGACCTGGCGGACATACCTGGACGGGCTGGAGGCGGCGGGGGACCTGCGCGAATGGACGTATGCTTTCTACCGGAGGCGCCCGGACGCGATGGCGGCGCTATCGGTCGTGGCGACCTTCGGCTGCTTCTCCTATGCGCGACCGACCCCTTCGCAGATCCGCCTGCACTTCCAGAACTCCGAGACGGACGGCCGCTCCCCGCTGGGCGTCGACCGCGTGCGGGAGCGGCGGTCCGAGCTGGCCGCCCTCTTCGCGCACGTGAAGCGAGCCCAGCGCGCGCCGCTCCAGGTTCGCGGCGTGTCGTGGCTCTACAACCTCGACGCGTATCGTCGGCTGTTCCCGATCTCGTACCTGGACACCGCGCGCGCGGCGGCCCCGAGATTCCGGCACATGCCGCTCTGGGGACAGTTCGTGGATCGGCATGGGGCGATGAAGGCGCCGGCGACGCGGCAGTTCCTGGCGCGTCTCGAGCGCCAGTCGAGCCCCGAGGGCCTCGAGCGGTGCTTCCCGCTCCAGCCCCTCGAGGTCGAGGCTCCGGTCGAGGCCTTCTACGACTACCACGGACTCTAGCCGCAGCGTCCGGTCAGCTCAGGGCCGGCCGGTGCGTGTGCCAGGCGGTCGCCTGCTGGTAGGCGTGGCCGACCCGCAGGACGGTAGCCTCGTCGAACGGGCGACCCACGAGCTGGAAGGCGAGCGGGAGGCCGGCCCGGGAGAAGCCGCACGGCAGACTCAGCGCGGGCAGGCCGAGACCGTTGAACGGGCGCGTGAACCGCGAGAAGCGCCCGTGGCGCACGATGATGTCCTCGAGCGGCCCGTCCAGGGCCGCGCTCAGCGGGGGCGCGGGCTCCGGGATCACCGGCGCGGCCAGCACGTCCGCCTCGGGCCAGATCTCGCGCGCGAACGCGCGGGCCAGGCGCGCGCGCAGGCGCAGCGCCTGCAGGTAGTCGTAGGCGGGCACGCGCAGGCCAAGCTCGAGGCGGGCCCGCGTGAAGGCGCCCAGCGCGTCCGGATTCTCCCGCAGCAGGCCCGCGTGCAGCGCGGAGGACTCGCTGCGCGAGATGATCCCCGTCACGTCGTTCGTCACCTGCGGATCGGGCAGGCGCAGCGGGATGACCCGCGCCCCGAGGGACGAGAGGGTGGCGAGCGCCGCGCGCACGCCCGCCTCCATCTCCGCGTCGATCCCCTGGAAGAAGAAGTTCTCGGGGACGCCGACCCGCAGCCCGGCGACCGGCGCGTCGAGCTCCGCGAGATAGTCGGGCACCGGCTGCGCGCTCGCGGTCGCGTCCAGCGGATCCGCTCCCGCCATCACCTGCAGCATGAGCGCGCAGTCCCGCGCGGTGCGCGCCATCGGCCCCAGGTGATCGTTCGACCACGACAGCGTCATGCCGCCCGCGCGGCTCACCCGGCCATAGGTCGGCTTGAGCCCGGTGATGCCGCAGGCGGCCGCGGGCAGCCGGATGGATCCGCCGGTGTCCGTGCCGATCGCACCCAGGGCGAGCCCGGCGGCCACCGCCACCCCCGACCCGCTCGACGAGCCGCCCGTGCAGCGCTCGAGATTCCACGGATTGCGGGCGTGGCCGTGATGCGGGTTGTCGCCGAGCGCCCCCATGGCCAGCTCGGTCATGTTGAGCTTGCCCAGGGTGACCGCGCCCGCGCCGGCGAGCCGGGCCACCGCGGTGCAATCCTGGTCGGCGGTGAAATACTCGGCGGTCCGGGTGCCGCAGCAGGTAGGGAGCCCGCGGATGAAGCACAGATCCTTGAACGCCAGCGGCACGCCGTGGAGCGGGCCGCGGGTCTCGCTCCGCCCCGCCGCCTCGCGGCGCCGGGCGGCCGTGAGCGCCCCCTCCGCGTCCACCGTGACGAACGCCCGCAGCCGGCCGTCGAGCCGCTCGACGCGCGCCAGGCACTCGCGGGTCGCCTCGACCGGGGAGATCTTGCCGGCGCCGATCGCGGCGGCGAGCGCGGCGATGGTCGGGAACTCGGTCAGGTCGCGGCTCCGGGCGGCTCCGTCTGCTCGAGGGCGGCGATGAAGCGCGCGGGCTCCTCGGCCAGGGACAGCTCGCCGGCGAGGCGCTCGATCAGGCCGAGGAGGTCGGCCAGCTCGGCCTGCTGGAACTTGTTCGTGGTCTCGCTCATGCCGGGAGGATACTATGTTCCGCGTCCCAGGGTACCAGCCCCCAGAGAGGAGAACCTATGCGGAGGATGCGAATCGTCTCGTGGCTGATGCTCGCGCTGGTCGGCCTGCTCGTCTCGGCGGCCCCGGCCGCGGCCCAGAAGAAGACGCTGGTCGTGGCCCTGAACCAGGATCCCGATCTCCTGGACCCGACCCTGTCACGCACCTACGTCGGCCGCATCATCTTCGCGCACATGTGCGAGAAGCTCTTCGAGATCGACGAGAACCTCCGCATCTCGCCTCAGCTCGCCGCCGCGCTGCCCACCGTCTCGGACGCGGGCAAGACGGTCACCATCAAGCTGCGCCCCGGGGTGAAATTCAACGACGGCACCGCGATGAACGCGGAGGCGGTCAAGTTCTCCCTCGACCGGCACCGTGAGATGAAGGGCTCCAACCGGCGCAGCGAGCTCGACCCGGTCACCGCGGTCGAGGTGGTGGACCCGCTGACGGTGCGGCTCCGGCTCAAGAGCGCCTTCGCCCCGCTGGTGGCCACCCTCGCCGACCGGTCCGGCATGCCCGTGTCGCCCGCCGCGGTGAACAAGCTCGGCGACAAGTTCGCGACCGGGCCGGTGTGCGTGGGCCCGTGGTCCTTCGTGGAGCGCGTGCCGCAGGATCGCATCGTGCTGGAGAAGTCCACCCATTACTTCGATCCCGGCCAGGCGCGCTTCGACCGGCTCGTGTTCCGGATCATCCCCGACGACAACGTTCGGGTGGCCAACCTGCGGTCGGGGGACATCGACTTCATGCACCAGGTGGCGCCCACCGACTCGGTGAACTTGAAGAAGGAGGGGCGCTTCGACGTCTCGAGCGTCACCGGTATCGCCTACAGCGGCATCACCATCAACCAGCGCAACAAGACCGGCAAGACCCAGCCCGCCGGCGATCTGGGCACGCCGCTGGCCAACGACCCCCGGGTGCGCGAGGCCTTCGACCTGAGCATCGACCGCGACGCCCTCAACCAGGTGGCGTGGGACGGCCAGTACACGCCGGGCTGCACGCCGATCTCCCCGGTGAGCCCCTTCCACGACAAGGGTCGCAAGTGTCCCGGGCGCGACGTGGCGAAGGCCAAGCAGCTCCTCGCCGCGGCGGGCCTCGCGGGCGGCTACAGCTTCGAGCTCACGATCGTGAACGACCCGCAGGCGCGCCGCGTCGGCGAGGTGATCCAGGGCATGGCCCGGGAGGCGGGCTTCAACATCTCATTGCGCCCGTCGGAGTTCGCCTCCGCCCTCACCGACGACGACAACGGCAAGCTCCAGGCCTTCTCCATCGGCTGGAGCGGCCGCGTGGATCCGGACGGCAACATGCACCAGTTCCACACCTGCGGCGGCAGCCTGAACACGACACACGTCTGCGACGAGACGATCGACTCCCTGCTGAACAAGGCGCGCGAGGTCAGCGACCAGGGCCAGCGCGTCCAGCTCTACCGCGACGCGATCGAGAAGATCACGACCGGGCGGCGCAACATCATCTACCTGTATCACGCGAACTACATCGTCGCGTACCCGAAGAACCTCAAGGGCTACAAGGCGGTGCCGGACGGGCTGATCCGCATCAAGGGAGCGTCCTGGAACTAGCGCGGCTCGGTGGCTGAATTCCTGGTCCGGCGGGTCGCGATCTCGATCGTGACCCTGTTCGTGATCAGCCTGATCGTCTTCACCGGGGTGCGGATGATTCCGGGCGACCCGGCCCGGGTCATGGGCGGCACCGACGCCGACGCGGCCGGGCTCGCCGAGATCCGCCAGAAGTACGGGCTCGACGACCCGATCCCGCTCCAGTACCTGCGCTGGATCGGCCTGGCCCTGCGGGGTGATCTCGGGGAGTCCATCCGCACACGCGAGTCCGTGGTGTGGACCGTCGCGCGCAAGCTCCCGATCACGATCGAGCTCGCCGGCCTGTCCCTCCTGATCGCGCTGACCATCGCCATCCCGGCCGGGGTCTTCTCGGCGGCGCGCCGCAACACGGTGTGGGACCTCCTGGCCAACGCGGTCTCGCTCTGCGGTCTCTCGGTGCCGAGCTTCTGGCTCGGGATCATGCTGATCCTGTTCCTCTCGGTGCGCCTGCACTGGCTGCCCGCCTCCGGCTTCGTGTCGCTGTGGGAGAGCCCCCTGGGCAACCTCCAGCGCATGATCATGCCCGCCTTCGTGCTGGGCGCCGGGCTCGCCGCGGTGCTGATGCGCCAGACGCGCAACAGCATGATCGAGATCCTGAGCGCGGACTACATCCGCACCGCGTGGAGCAAGGGCCTGGCCGGCCGCGCGGTCATCTTCCGCCACGCCTTCCGCAACGGGCTGATCCCGGTCGTGACCATCCTGGGCCTGCAGACGGGCGCCCTCATGGGAGGCGCGGTCGTCACCGAGCAGATCTTCGTGGTGCCCGGCTTCGGCCGGCTGATCGTGGAGGCGGTGTTCACCCGCGACTACCCGCTCGTGCAGGGCGTGGTGCTGATCACCGCCTCGGTCTACGTCTTCATCAACCTGCTGGTGGATCTCTCCTACTCGCTGCTGAACCCCCGGATCCGCATCGGAGGGGCGGCCGGTGGCGGCTAGCGCGCGCGGGCGCCTCTGGCGGCGGCTGTGGCGGCGACCCCCCGCGGTGGTGGGGGCGATGGTCGTGCTCTTCTTCGTGGTCCTCGCGGTGGGCGCCCCCTGGATCGCGACCGCCGACCCGCAGCGCTCCGACTACGGCAAGGTCCGCAAGGCGCCCACCGGGGCGAACCCGTTCGGCACCGACGACCTCGGGCGCGACACCTTCTCGCGGGTGGTGTGGGGCACCCGCGTCTCCATGCAGGCCGGCGTCTTCTCGATCCTGCTCGCGATCTCGATCGGCGTCCCCGCCGGCCTCGTGGCCGGCTCCCAGCGCGGCACGATCGACCAGCTCATCATGCGGCTGACCGACGCGTGGCTGGCCTTCCCCTTCCTCATCCTGGCCATCGGCCTCGTGACCATCATGGGCGCCTCGCTCACCAACGCCACCGTGGCGATCGGGCTGGCGGCCACGCCGACCTACATCCGGCTGACGCGCGGGCTCGTGCTGTCCACCCAGGAGGAGGACTACGTGCAGGCCGCCCGGGCCCTCGGCGCGGGCGGCCTGCGCACGATCCTCCGCCACGTCCTGCCCAACATCACGAGCGCGCTGCTCGTGCAGGCCACCGTGTCGATCCCCGCCGCCATCATCGCCGAGGCCATCCTGTCCTTCCTGGGACTGGGCGTGCAGCCGCCGACGCCGAGCTGGGGCACGATGCTCGCCACCGCCCAGCAGTTCCTGGAGACGGCCCCGTGGATGGCGTGGTGGCCGGGCCTGGCCATCTTCTCGCTCACGCTCTCGTTCAACCTCGCGGGCGACGGCCTGCGCGATCTGCTGGACCCGAAGGACTACTGAGTCTCCGATCGGCGCGCCGCGGCCACCGCCCGCGCGTGGTCGGCCCGCGCCGCCGCGGCGGCGGTGCGCAGCGCCGCGCTCCGCGCTTCCCGCTCCCGGAGCGTCGTGCGCAGGGCTTCGACGCGCGCCGCGGCGGCCTGCGCGGCGCGCTCCTTTCCGCGGGCGGCGCGGTCCAGCGCGGTCACGGCGCGGGTCGCCTCCCGCGCGGCCCGCTGCGCGGCCCGCGCGGCGTCCCTCGCCGCCCGGCGCGCCGCCGCCGCCGCCTGCTTCCGGGCCCGCCGCTCGGCCGCCGGCCGTCGCGCGCGCCCGCGATTGGCCACGCCCCGGTCGAGCGGCGCGGGACGAGAAGCCGGCCGGCCGGTGGCCGACGGTTTCAGAAACTCGGCCGGGATCGGCCCCCCGGAGAGAACCGAGAATCCCGGCTCGACGGATTCGACGGCCAGCCGTCCCGCGGCCAGCTCTCCCCGGAGTCGGCGATCGGTGACCGCCGTCAGCAATGAGCTGCGCAGCCGGCGCTCCACCGCCGGCGACGCCTTCATCCCCTGCTCTCGCAGCACCCCCCGAGCCGCCTCCATCACCGCGTCGAAGACGGTCCGGTAGGCGGCCGTGGCGGCTCGCGGATCTCCCTGTCCGAGCTGGGCCCGACGGAGCCGGTCGACGGCATTGACCAGGTCGGTCAACATCCGAGCCTTGCCCAGCGCCGCCTGGTTGAGCGCCCAGACCACCGGACTCGGTCGCGGGAGGCGGCTGACCTGGCGCGCCTCGCCACTCCGCCCGCTTTGGCTGAGCCGCTCCGCGAGCGCCTTGCGGGCCGCGATGAACTCCCGCGGCGGCACGTGGCGAAGGGAGGCGGCGGGATCCGTGCTCGGCCTGGCCATACGCCGGCGCGATTGCCGCGGTTACGGGGCGAGCAGCCCGGTGAGGTCTCGCACGTCCTTGAGCGTCTCGGTCCGCTCCACGAGCGCGGCCACCTCGCGCGACCGATCCGCGCCCAGGGGGCCCGCGGTGAGCGCGATGAACTTCTCGACCACCTCGGCGGCCGGGACGGGCCGCTCGAAGTCGCCGCGCACCAGGGTCGTGGAGCCGGACAGGGTGCGACCATCCGTGAGCACGAGCTCGACGAGCGCGGTCGGATAGTCCGAGCGACGCGGCGACATCTCCGGGTCCACCCGCACCTCCACCCGGGCGGCGAGGGCGCGGATGCGCGGATCGCCGAGCGCCGGCTCCTCGAACGCGCCCACGTCGGCCCGGCCGAGCACGAGCGCGGCCGCGACCGCGTAGGGGATCGAGAACTTCGCGCCGAGCATGGACGCGGGCGCGGGGTCGGCCATGCGCGGCCCGAACGGGATCGTGGTCACGATCACGCGCTCGACCTGAGCGGGCTCGAGCCGCTCGGCCCGGGCCATCGCGAGCAGCGCGTCGAGCGCGAAGTGGTTGTAGCGGCAGCAGGCGTACAGCTTGAAGTAGTTCTGCTCGATCCGCAGTGGACCGCCGAGGCCATCCAGGGCCCGCGCGGGCTCGAAGCGATCGGCCAGGATCGTGCCGTACACGTCGCTCGGCGCGTCGGTCAGGCCGGTGAACCCCGCGCGATGGAGATCCACCGCCAGGAGACCTTCGAGCCCGGAGCGTCCCGGATAGGCGTTGCGAATCGTCACGCCCTCGAGCGCGGTGGTCCAGGTGTTGGCCGGGCTCATGCTCGCGGCCAGGTTGATCACCGATCGGACACCCGCCGCGTCGAGGCCGGCCAGCTTGGCCGCGGCCACCGCGGTGCCGATGGTGCCCCAGGTGCCGTGGGAGTGGACATTGGGCCGGGGCGTCGTGGCGCTGCCGAGGCGCGAGCAGACCTCGTAGCCGGCGATGATGCTCGCGAGCAGCCGGCCGCCGTCGGCGCCGACGTCCTCCGCCATCGCGAGCGCGCCCGGGACCACGTGGATGGCCGGGTGCCCGCCGCCCAGGCGGCTCCCCTCGTCCACCTCGAGCGCCACTCCGGCGGTCGCGTTCACGAAGGTCGCGAGCAGCGGGTCGGCCTTGCCGCCGTGGCCCAGCAGGGTGGCGGTCGCGCGCGAGCGCCGCTCGTGCATGGCCTCCGCGAGGCGGCGGTTCTCGGGCAGCGCGCTGCCCGCCACCATCGCCCCGATCGTGTCGAGGAGCACGAGCCGGGCGCCCCCCATCGCGGCATCGGTCAGCCGCTCGACGTCCACCGCCTCGACGAACGCGGCGAGCCGGTCGAGGTAATCCGTCATCGCGGGCGCCTACCCCGCGCCGCCCGCGATGGGCGCCACCGGCCCCGTGCGCGCGAGATACCGGCCGTAGCCCGGCTTCTGCTCGAGCCGGCCCTGATTCAGCAGCACCTGGCCGCGCAGCACCGTCATCCAGGGCCGTCCGTGGGACTTCCAGCCCTCGTAGAGCGTCCAGCCCGCGATCCCGTGATGATCGGCCACCTTGATGGTCCCGTCGGGCTCGGGGTCGATGATGGTGAGATCGGCGTCGGCGCCCACGCGGATCGCGCCCTTCCTCGGGTAGAGGCCGAAGATCCGCGCCGGATTCTCGGCCATCACGCGCGCCAGCCACGTCACCGGAAGGCCGCGCTTCACCACGCCCTCGCTCCACATGAGCGGCACCAGCGTCTCGATGGACGGGCTGCCGAACGGAACCGGATTGCCCTTGCCGTCCACGAAGATGTTCTTCCAGCCCGGCTCCTTCAGCTCCTTGCGCCGGGGCGAGTGGTCGCTGGCGACGGTCGCGATGTAGCCTTCGCGGCTGCCGTCCCAGAGCGCGTCGCCGTCCCCGCCGCCGACCGGCCGCAACGGCGGCCCGATCTTGGCGAGCGGGCCCCACGCCTCCATCTCCTTCTCGGTGAGCAACAGGTACTGCGGGCAGGTCTCGGTCCACACGCGCTGGCCGCGCGCCTGCGCTTCCTTGATTCGCTCGAGCCCTCCCTTGGTCGAGAGGTGCACGACGTAGACCGGGCACTTGGTCATCTCGCCGATGAGGATGGCGCGGTTGATCGCCTCCTCCTCGGTCCACGGTGGGCAGGTAGCCGGGAAGTCGGTGGGCTTCACCAGCCCGGCCGCGATGGACTTGTTCTCGAGGTGGTACAGGATGTCGCCGTTCTCGCAGTGGAGCTGGCAGATGCCGCCCAGCGCCGCGATCTTCTCCATGACCTGGGCGATGTACTCGTCCGAGCACATGCGGTTCGGGCGGCGCTTGTAGGTCATGAAGATCTTGTAGGACGTCACGCCCTGCTCGAAGGCCTCGGCCAGCCCGTCCAGGATGTACGGCTGGTTGTTCAGGATGAAGTGGAAGCCGAAGTCGATCACCGACTGCGAGCCCGCCTCGTCGCGCAGGCGCTTGAGCGCCTGGGGCAGCGTCTCCCGCGCCTGGTCGTCGTACTCCACGAACGAGAGCAGCGTCGTGAGGCCGGCGTGCGCGGCCGCCACCGGCCCGGTGTGCCAGTCGTCGTAGACCGCGCCGAGGTGCACGTGGCAGTCGATGAGGCCGGGCAGCACGTACTTGCCCGTCGCGTCGATCGTGCGCCCGGCGGGAGGCAGCACGTCCTCGGCGCCGAGCGCGACGATCCGGCCGTCGCTCACGCCCACCGCGGTCTCGAGCACCTCGGTCGGGGTCACGACGCGTCCGCCGCGCACCAGCAGGTCGAGCTTCGCGGCCGCCACCGCTAGCTCCGCCGGGTGGGCTGGGTGAGCAGCCCGTAGTGCTCGGGGTGGCGGCGGCCGAGGAAGTCCCAGCGCTTGCGGGCCGGGATCATCTGGTCGAGGTCGATCCGGGCCGCGATGAGCTCGTCGCCGGTGGTGGCGGCCTTGGCGACCACCTGCCCCATCGGGTTCACGATGCACGAGCCGCCGATCAGCTCCATGCCGTCCTCGATGCCGGCCTTGGCGATGCCGACCACGAAGAGGTTGTTCTGGTAGGCGCCCGCCCGCAGGCAGAGCTCGTTCAGGTCCAGCGCCAGCGGAGACAGCGGCGTGTTGTAGCCGATCAGCACGATCTCGGCGCCGAGCAGGCCGAGGCTGCGGTACGACTCCGGGAAGCGCCGGTCCTGGCAGATCGCGATGCCGACCTTGGCGCGGGCGGCGTCGAAGACCCGGTAGCCGCTATTGCCCGACTCGAAGAAGTGCGGCTCGTAGACCTGCGCGTGGCCGTCCGCGACCTTGACGCCCGGGAGGTGAATCTTCCGGAACGTCCCTGCGAGTTTACCGGCCTCGTCGGTCAGGAGCGCGGTGTTGAAGTAGCGGCCCTGGTCCTTCTCGCAGAAGCCCACGTGGCACGCGATGCGCGCCTCGCGCGCCCGCTGGAGCAACGGGGCCAGCGCCTTGGGCGGCATCTCGGTCTCGAAGAACTGGTCGAAGTCGTCGCGCACGCGCTTGGGGAAGTAGGTCGTGAGCGCCATCTCCGGATAGGCGATGATCTCGACGCCCTCCCGGACGGCCTGATCGAGGAGCGCCAGCATGCGCTCGACGATCTCCTCCCGGCTCGTGCCTTCGTTGTTGGGGCCCATCTGCGCGGCGGCGACCTTGATGTGGCGTGCCATGGATCTCTCCTTTGGGGAGTTACATACGTCACCGCGGGCGGCTGCGCAAGTCGGCGAGCATCTCGATCAGCGCCGCCCGGCACTGCTCGGCGCTGGTGACCTCGCGCGGAAAGCCGATCCGGCACCCGTGCAGGCCGCCCGCCGCGCGGACGCGCAGCTTGAAGCCGAGGCGGTCCACCGCGACCATCTCGGCCGCGACTATCCCGGCCGCCTCCAGGGCGAGGTTGCCGAGAACGCGAGCGTACAGAACGAGGGCGTCGGCGTGGTCACGGTTCATGTGCTCGATGATCCCGGGGGCCGCGTCGGCCAGCGGATCGGGGCGGGCCGCCTCGTAGCCGGGGACGGTGAGCCAGTCCATCGCGCCAAAGCCGCCCACGAAGTAGACGTCGGTCAGGTCGAGGCGCCAGAAGGCGAAGTCGTCGAAGTCCACCCAGTGGATCGCGTTCGGGTGGCGGACGAGGTATGCGTCACGCGCCACGGGCCGCTCGCCAGGCGCCACGCGGCTCGCAGTGCCCATGAGGGTGAGGCGGGCGAGCGCGAGCGGGTCGTCGCCGGGCTGGGCCACGAGCAGGCTCGCGCGCGGATCGGCGGCCAGGTTCTGGGTGTGCATCGCGAGCGTGCTGATGAGCAGCAGCGGCCGGCCCCGCTCGTCCGGCGCGTAGGGCATGACCGAGACGAACGGGTGGCCCGGGTGACGCCGGGAGAGGGTGCCGAGGGTGCCGGCGCGCCCCAGGTGCACCAGCGTGCGTGCCTGCTCCGCGAACGCAGGCTCGGGGGCGCCCGGCCCCGCGGGCCCGCCGCCCTGGCCGTGGCGGCTCATGCGGGCACGCGGGCGAGCCGCTCGGCGAGGCGCCCCGCGCTCGGCGCCACGAAGATGGCCAGCGGCGCCTCGCGATTGCGCACCGTCAGCTCGTGGCGCGCGTGATCCGAGACGTCGAGCCCCGCCTGCACCGCGACCTCCTCGGAGAGCACCAGCTCGCACGCGTAGTCCTTCGTCAGGGCCTCCAGACGGGCCGCGACGTGCACCGTGTCGCCCACCGCGGTCAGGTAGGTGGTGGACGCGTAGCCCATCTGGCCGACCACGGTGGGGCCGGTGTGAATGCCGATCCCGAGGCGCAGCGCGGTGTCCAGGTCGTCGGCGAGGGTGCGACTCAGCTCCTGCACGCGGGCCACCATCGCCGCCGCCGCGCGCACCGCCTGCCGGGAGCCCTCCTCCGGGCCTGCCCCGTCCACGCCGAAGAGCGCCATGACGCCGTCGCCCGTGAACTGATTGACGATGCCGCCGGCGTCCGTGATGGCTCCCCCGACCGCCTCGAAGTAGCGGTTGAGGATGAAGACGACGTCGTACGGGAGCTTGCGCTCGGCCAGCCGGGTGAACCCGCGCAGGTCGGCGAAGAGCACCGCGATGGTCAGCTCCTCGCCGTCGCGATGCTCGCTCGGGAGGGCCTCGGCCGGCCCCGCCCCCGCGGGCACGAGCGGCACCACCGCGAGATCGCGCCGGGGCCGCACCTGGCAGGCCAGGCGCACGTGAGCCGGCGCTCCCACGCGTCCGAGCACGCGCAGCTCGTCCGTGGTGGCCGCGGGCAGCAGCGCCTCGCCCCGGATCACGCGCACCCGGCACGTCGAGCAGCGGCCGCGTCCGCCGCAGACCGAGGCGTGCGGGATCCCCGCGAACCGGCTGGCCTCGAGGATGCGTGAACCCGGCGGGGACGAGCACCTCGCGGCCGGCCGGATACTCGATGCGCACGCCCTGCCGCCGGCGGACATGCTCCCGGACCGCGCGCGCCGCCAGCACCAGCGCGATCGCGCCGAGATCCCCCCAGAAGATCGCGCGGGCCACCCGTCCCAGCGCCTCCCGCTGCGCCGGGCTCGGCAGTCGGGCCTCGCGGATCACGGTCTGCACGAAGCCGGGCTCGCGCGCCCGCCGGGCCACCTCCTGGCCCGCGGCGGCGAACCCGAGCAGGGCCAGGACCGGCACGAGCAGAAACCCGCTGTAGAGCATTCGCGCGAGGCGCGGATACCAGGGCCGGAGCCTCAGCCAGAAGTGCAGCCCGATGCAGCCGTGGATCCAGGCGACGATGAGGACGACGACCTGGCGGAGGCCCGCGATCGGATCGAGCTGCGAGAGCACGAGCACCACGAGCGTGTAGCTCGTCAGCGTTCCGGCCACCTCGTGCGCCAGCCTCGTGCCCACCACGTGCCACACGAGGAGGGGCGGCACGAGCAGGCCCAGCGTGAGCTGGCTCGCCTCCCAGGCGGGCATGCGGAGCGTGCGCCGGCGGTAGAGCGCCCAGAGGGCGAGCAGGTTGTGGATGGCGAACGAGCCGTAGAGCGCCACGGTGCCCGGGAGGCTGCGCCAGACCAGGACGAACCACTCCTGCCCGGCCGCCATGGCCTCGAGCGACACGAGCCCGAGGGCGTGGTTGAGGAAGTGGGTCGTCAGATAGGCGAAGAGCACGAGGCCCGTCCAGAGGCGGATCTGCCGGACGACCGCCGCCGCGGAACGGGCCGGGGGCATGACGCGGGTCGCGCCCTAGAGCTTCGTCCGGCCGCTCAGCTTGTCGAGGAAGCCTCCGAGCACCCGATTGAACTCCTCGGGCTGCTCGAGATTCGACAGGTGCGAGGCGCGGCACAGCACCGCCAGCTCCGCGGTGGGCAGCGCCGCGTGGATGTCGCGCGCCATCTCCACCGGCGTGCCGGGATCCTCCTCGCCGACGATCACCAGCGCCGGGCAGCGCACGTTCCGCAGCTTCTCGGTGACGTTGATCTTCGGGAGCGCGTGGCAGCAGCCGATGTAGCCCGCGGCGGGCGTGGCGCGGATCATGGCGCCCACGCGCTCCATCAGATCCTTGCGACGCGCGCGGAACGGCGCGGTGAACCAGCGGTCGAGCGTGGGGGCCACCATCGGCTCCATGCCCTTGGCGCCCACCGTCTTGATGCGCTCCTCCCAGATCGCGGCGGCCCCTTGGGCGTACCGGCTCGTGGTGTCGCAGAGCGCGAGGCTCTGGACCATCGCGGGGCGCTTCAGCGCGAAGACCTGGCCGATCATGCCGCCCATCGAGAGCCCCACGACGTGGGTCTCGCGAATGCCGAGGCCGTCGAGGAGCCCCTTCAGATCGTCCGCGAGCTGGTCGAGCGAGTAGGCGCCCGTCGGCGCGGCGGTCTGCCCGTGGCCGCGCGTGTCGTAGCGCAGGACGCGATAGCGGCTCTTGAGGGCGCGCACCTGTTCGTCCCACATGGAGAGGTTGCAGGCGAGCGAGTGGCTGAACGTCACCACCGGGCCCTCGCCCTCGATCTCGTAGTTGATCTCGATGCCGTTCGCGTTGAGTTTCATGGTCCCCCCCGTGAGATCTCCCCCTCACCCATCTCCCCCTCACCCTCCCCTCTCCCCCTTCGGGGGCGAGGGTTCCGAGCACCCTCTCCCCGCCGGGGAGAGGGGAGGGTGAGGGAGGATATATCGAATTCACTCCTGGGTGGCGGTGCTCGGGCAGATCTGATTGTAGGGGCAATAGCGGCAGGCCTGGTACTCGGGCGTCGCCTCGAACTCGCGCTGGCGGATGCCGCGCGCCGCCTCCGCGATGGCCTCGCGGGCCTTCGCCAGGTCCAGCTCGGTCGGCGTGTGCCGCCCGATCAGCCCCGATTCGAGGAAGCGCAGCTCCACGCGGGCGGGCAGTCGGCCCGTCATCGCGTGCTGCGCCAGGGCGTAGATCTTGAGCTGGAGGCTCTCCCGGGCGCGCTGATCGGCCTTCTTCTGGTCGGTGACGTCGCTCGACTTGTAGTCCACGATCACGAGACCGTCGGGCGTCTCGTCCACCCGGTCGAAGCGCCCGCGCACCCGGTCGAGACCCAGGGTGAAGCCGAATTCCCGCTCCACGTCGGTGGGCTTCTGCCCCGAGGCCTCCTCCTCGTGATAGAAGCGCGTCAGCGCCGCGATCCCCGCGCGCTTGCGCTGCTCCTCGTGGTCGCGCGTGAGGAAGCCCTCGTTGCGCCACGCCTTGTCGAAGGCGGTGAGGAAGTCCTCGAGCGAGGTGTAGTTGCCCGCCGCGCGCCGGCGCAGGTAGAACTCGACCGCCTGGTGGAGCGCGTTGCCGTAGACCACCGCGTGGTGCTGCCGCAGCGGGATGCGCAGGATGTGGATGAACTGGTACTTGAGCGGGCACGTCTCGTAGTCGTCCACCTGCCGGTGGCTCACCGCGAGCGGCTCGTCGTCCGGGATCGGGGCGAGCCCGAGGCCCGCCAGATCCGGGGCGGGCGCCTGGCGCCGCAGCCCCTCGATGGCCTTCGCCCGGAACGGGCGCGCCGCGTCCTTCGGCAGGTCGAGCGCCTCCACCACGAACTGGCTCACCTTCCACTTGCGCTTGCCCCCCATGTCCTCCGCGCTGGTGAGGTAGAGGCGCTCCTTGGCGCGGGTCATGCCCACGTAGAAGAGGCGCCGCTCCTCCTGCTCGTGGAAGTCCCCGGTGGGCAGCAGGTCCTTGATCAGCCCGGGCGGCATCTCGAGCGGATCGGAGCGCCGGGTGGACGGGAACTTGTTCTGCACGCAGTCCACCATGAACACGATCGGCCACTCGAGGCCCTTGGACTTGTGCACGGTGAGCACGTGCACCGCGGGCGTCTCGGTATCGGCCTCGGCCACCGCCGGATCGTCGCCCGCGTCCATGAGCGCGTCCAGGTGGCTCACGAACTCGCGCACGTTGTCGTACTTGAGCACCCGCGCCGCGTCCTTGACCCGGGTGAAGAACTTGCTGACGTTCTGCACCTCCTGCTCGAGCTCCGCGGGCGCCTTCGCGTAGCGGGTCATGAGCCCGGAGTCGACGAGGAACTGGTAGAGCACCTCGCCGGTCGGATGCTCGCGGCCGAGCTCCATGTATCGGCTCAGATCGGCCACCAGCCGGGCGATCGCCAGGCGCCCCTCGTCGCTCACCGCCAGGTCGGCGGGCAGCGTCGTGCAGCACGTCGAAGAGGTGGCGGTTCTTCCGGGTCGCGTACGTCGCGCAGTTCGTGAGGTCCACGATCGGGACCTGGTAGACGTCGGAGGACGCCAGGTAGTGGAGGCTGACCGAGTCGTCGGTGTACACCACGCTGCGCAGGAACGCGATGAGCAGGCGCACCTCGGGCCGGCCGTAGAGCCCCGCGTTGCCCGAGAAGGTCCACGGGATCCCCCGCATGTTGAGCGCGCGCAGGTAGTGGTCGGCGTCGTTGTTGGCCCGCACCAGCACCGCGATGTCGCGATAGGGCCGGCCGCGCGCGTGCTCCTCCCGGATCAGCTCGGCCACCTGGTCGGACTCGGTGGAGACGGTGTCGAACGGCAGGTGCCGCGGCGCCTCCGCCGTGCCCCACAGTGGAGATGAGCCGCTTGTCGATCTTCTGGGCCACCTCGAGGCGGTCGGGGTTGTTGTGCTGGATGAGCCGGTAGGCCGCGTCGAGCACCGCCTGCGGCGAGCGGCGATTCTCCTGCAGCACGACCTGCCGCGCGTCCGGATACGTGCGGTCGAAGTCGAGGATGTTGCTCATCGACGCCCCGCGGAAGCGGAAGATGGCCTGGTCGTCGTCGCCCACCACCGCCACGTTGCGATGCCGGGCCGCCAGCAGCTTGACCAGCTCGAACTGCGCGTAGTTGGTGTCCTGGAACTCGTCCACCAGGATGTACCGGTAGCGGCTCTGGTAGCGCCGCAGGACGTGCGGGCGGGTACGGAAGAGGCGCAGGGCCTCCACGATCTGGTCGCCGAAGTCGATCTGCCCGAGCCGGGCCATCAGCGTCTGGTACTGCGCGTAAGTGCGCGCGAGCTCGAGGTGCTGTTCGGCGGCGAGGCGGGCCTCGTCATCGGCGGCGGCGGCGAGCAGCTCCTCGGCGTGCGCCGAGGTACTCGTCCGGGCCCACGTCCTCGTCCTTCAGGCGGCTGAACTGGGTGAGGATCGCGTGGAGGTGCCGCGTGGGGTCGCCGAGGGGCCGGTAGTGCTTGAGCGGGAACTCGAAGAGGTGGTCGCGCAGGAAGATGATCTGCTCGGCGCGGGTCAGCACGCGGAACTCCGGGGTGAGCCCCAGCTCGAGCGCGTTCTCCTTGATGAGGCGGTCGCCGAAGGCGTGGAAGGTGGCGATCTGCACGTCGGCGTAGCCGTAGGGCACCAGGGTGTCGACGCGCTCTTCCATCTCGGCCGCCGCCTTGTCGGTGAAGGTCAGCGCGAGGATCTCGGAGGGGCGCGCGGCGCGGGTCGCGATGAGGTAGGCGATCCGGCGGGTGATGACGGTGGTCTTGCCGGTGCCCGCGCCCGCGATGATGAGCAACGGCCCGGCCTCGTGGGTGACGGCCGCCGCCTGGGGCGCGTTCAGCCCTTCGAGGATCCGCTCGGCGCCCCGCCCTCCCTCCGCCATCAGGCGAACTATACCACCGCTGGAGCCTCCGCTTCTACGGCACCACCAGGGATAGGGCGTCGGGCACGCATTCGAAGGTGACGGGCAGCGGGCCGAGCAGCTCGCCGTCGACCTGCACGAAGCGGCCGGGGTCGCCGTGCACCACCACGCGACGGGCCTTCAGGTACGTCACGCCGGGCATGCCCAGATGCGAGCCCGTGAAGGCCGCGGCCAGGTAGCGGGCGAAGCGGTGGCGCTGGGTGGAGTCGAACAGGCAGATGTCGAGCAGGTCGTCGTCCATGCGCGCGTCCGGGGCGAAGCGCAGGCCCCCGCCGTAGGACGCCGCGTTGGCCACCACGGCGAAGGTGGCGCGGTGCTGGCCGGCGTCGGTCTCCAGCACGAAGTGCACGGGGTGCCAGTCCGCGAGCTGGCGGAGCCCGGCCATCCAGTAAGCCCCTTCGCCCGTCAGGCGCTTGAGCCCCGGGTGGATTGCCCGCACGACGTCGGCATCGAGGCCGACCCCGGCCATGAGGAGGAAGTAGCGCTCCCCCGCCCGGCCCACCGACACCCGCCGGATCCGCTCTGCCGCGAACACGTCGGCGAGGAGCTCGATGCCGCCCGGCAGCCCGAGCTCGCGGGCCAGCACGTTGGACGTGCCGCCCGGCCACACCGCGAGCGGGGTGGCCGTGCCGACCACAACCTGCATCGCCTCGTTCACGGTGCCGTCGCCGCCGTGCACGATGATCAGGTCCGTGCGCGCCAGCAATGCGGCCGCGGTGAGCCGGGTGGCGTCGGCGGGGCCGGTGGTGACCTGCGGGGTGACCGTGACGCCGCGCGCGCGGAGGGCATCCACCATCCGCGTGATCGAGTGGAAGCGATCGCGGCGCTGACCGGAGCCGGGATTGTGGACGAGGACGGCGGAGCGCGCCACGGCCCCTCGCTAGCGGCGGATCTCGGTGCTATCCGTGGCCAGCAGCTCGTCGAGCTCGGCCCGGCTCACCACGGGCACGTCGCCCCAGATCGTGCACTTGAGCGCGGCCAAGGCAGTCCCGGCGTCCACCGCCTGCTGCGCATCGCGGCCGGTCAACGTGGCCCAGAGAAACCCCGCCGCGAAGGCGTCCCCCGCCCCCACCCGGTCCACCACCGAGACCGTGTAGAGCTTGGACGGCCGGTGGACGCCGCGCTCGGTGAGCACCGCGGACCCGGCCTCCCCCAGCGTGAGCGCGATGGTGGCCGTGGGCGCGAGGCGGCGCAGCCCGGCGAGCACCTGCTCGGGCGTACCCTCCAGCTCAAGCACGGTGGCCGCGTCGTCTCCGCCGATGAAGAGATACCCGAGACGCGGCAGGATCTCCCCGAGGAAATCCCGCGCCTCCTTCGGGCTCCACAGACGGGAGCGATAGTTCACGTCAAAGGATACCGGCACGCCCGCCGCCGCCGCCTCCGCGATCGCGCGCCGCACGACGTCGCGGACGTTGTCCCCGAGCGCGGCGGTCACCCCGGTGAGATGGACGAGCCGGGCGCTCCGGATCAGCGACCAGTCCACGTCGTCCGCCACGAGGCGACTGAACGCAGAGTCGCGCCGATCGTAGAGGATGCGGACCGGCCGCGGCGTCATGCCGTACTCGATGAAGTAGAGACCCATGCGCTGGCCCGCGCGGCGGAGCACGCCACGGCAGTCCACCCCGTGTCCCGACAGCTCGCGGATCGTGCGGTCGCCCCACGCGTGCTCGGACGGCAGCACCGAGATGAAGGCGGTGCGCAGGCCGAGCCGGGCGCAGGCCGCGGCCACATTGGCCTCGGTGCCGCCGATCTGCACGTCCAGGTCCTGGGCCTGCTCGAGACGCTGGGGCGGGCGGGCGGCGAGCCGTAGCATCACCTCGCCGAGGCCGACCAGATCGTGCTGCGGCTCGGGCCGGCTCACGCGGTGCCTGTCACACGCACGTTGAGGGTCGTCCCGTACTGCAGGACCGATTGGACGGACGAGAGCTGCCGGTCCGGCGCGAACGTGACCCGGGCGGGCTGGTCGGGGCGGGCCCAGGACGAGAAGCGGGTGATGTCGATCTGCGTGGTGAGACCCCCGGTGGCCGGGTCGGGGGTCGGGCGGAAGCGCAGCGGGACCAGCTCGGCACGGTAACCGTCCGGCGAGACGTCGTCCGGCCCTTCGTTGGCGGCGCGGGCCCGACGGACCACCCAGGTGTGGTACGTGCCATCCGGTTCGCGGTCGAGCAAGTCCTCGGCAAAGTTCAGCGCGGCCGAGATGAGATCGTCCACGTGGCGCTCCGGGGGAATGGCCAAGACGTCGTCTATCTGCCGGCGGCGGCCCAGCAGCAGTGTGTGGCTGACCGCGTGGATCTCGGCTCGCTGCCGAGTGTAGTCGTAGGTGGTGATAGAGGTGTTCTGGCGGTTCCTGAAGTGGTGGACCGCCTTCGTCTCGACCGGCTTGAAGCGGCCGTCCCGGATGATGCCATTGGCCTCCGTGCGGGTGCTGATCCCCGTGCCCTGCCCCTCCATCGTCATCCGATACTTCCCGGCCCGGCGGTCAATCTCCTGAACCGCGGTGCCGGTCACGGAAAGAGTCAAAAAGCTAAAGAGAACAGATAGATCAAGCTTGTAGTTGAAGGCGGATCGGCCGTCTTCCAAGGCCTGGGCCCGGCGGAGGCCGAACAACAGCCCGAGCGGCAGGGCGACCAGCAGCTGCCGTCGGCTCAGCAAGTGCTCCATATGGTGGCATTCTACTCGACGCACCCGGACGACGGGATTTGGTTTTAGATTTATTTCCTGCTACTTTATAGGCTCTATCCCACCTTTTATCACGCACCCTTAGGGGGCACGGGCCTGATGAAGAACTCCCGGCGAGTAGTTATTACGGGGTTGGGTGTCGTTGCCCCCAACGGCATCGGCAAGGAAACCTTCTGGCAGAACCTGATCGCGGGCAAGTCCGCCATCGATTACATCACCGCGTTCGATGCTTCGCCCTACCCCTGCCAGGTTGCCGGCGAGATACGAGACTTCGACCCGAAGGCGTTCATGCACGTGCGAAGGACGAAGCATCGCGGCAGATTTTCCCAGTTTGCTGTCGGCGCCGCAAAGCTCGCGCAGGCCGATGCAGGTATTGATCTCGGGATTGAGCCGGCCAGGCGGGTTTTCGCTTGCCTAGGCAATTCCATGAATGGCTCGGGCGACGTGTACGAGACCGCTCGCCTTGGCTTCGATCGCGAGGGCATGAAGGGTATTCCGACGATGAGCGGGATCGAGTTCGCTGCTCATGCTCCCGTTAGTCACGTGTCGTCGGAACTTGGCATCCGCGGGCAAGGAATGACCATCGCATCTGCCTGCGCTACCGGCGTCGACGCAATCCAGTGGGCGGCCGATCGGATCCGAGAGAACGAGGCAGACGTAGTTTTCGCAGGCAGCACCGAGGCCCCAATTTCCGAGTTCTGCTTTGCGACTCTTTGTGCGCTGGGGGCACTATCCAAGTTCGATGACCCGCCGCTCAAGGCTTCGCGCCCCTACGACAGGCGCAGAGACGGGCTCGTACTCGGAGAAGGAGCAGCGATCTGCATTCTCGAGGAACTCGGCCACGCTCTCGACCGAGGTGCAAATATCTACGCTGAGGTACTGGGGTTCGGAAGCGGAAATGAGGGCGGGTTTGGCAATAGGATGAACGCAGCGGAGCTTGCGCTCGCCGAGGCAATTAACTCTGCCCTCGAGGCTGCGAGCCTCAGACCCGAGGACATTGACTACATAAATGCCCACGGCAATTCCTTGCCCGACTACGACCTAATCGAAACGCGCGCATTCCATCAGGTTTTTGGCAAGAGAGCCTACTCCATCCCGGTGAGCTCGATCAAGTCCATGATCGGCCATGCAATGGGAGCTGCGAGCGCGTTCCAGACGGTCGCCAGCTGCCTTACTCTCGAACACTCCATACTTCCCCCGACGATCAACTACGAAGTCCCCGACCCTGAGTGCGATCTCGACTACGTCCCGAACGAAGCCCGTATCTCTCGAGTCCGGACTGTGTTGATCAATGCACACGCGATGGGCGGCACTCATTCAGTTCTCATCCTGGGGAAGTCGAACCTCCGATGACGGGCCGCCTCACATTTATTGTCATAGCTGCCATCGCCAACTTCGGGCTTGGCCTCTTCGTCTATCTGAAGAATCCACTTAAGGCAATCAATCGGCATTTCGCCTTCTTCTCTCTTGCTGTCGCTGCTTGGACGCTCAGTAACGGCCTCGTGTCATCGTACGCTGGATACGACTCAGGGACCGTCTGGGCCCGACTCGCGTTCGCCTCCGCCTCGCTTATTCCGATAACCTTCCTACGGTTCGCTGATGTCTTTCCAACCTTCCAGCCGCATGCCTCTCGGCGCCTTCTGAACTTGTTCTCGATAGTAGCGGCCATCTCGTTCATCGTCTCGTTCACGTCTTTGATGGTCCGCAATACTGCATCGAAGGACGGCACTCTTCAGGTACTCCACGGACCACTCCATTTGCCGTTCGCGGTGTATCTCATTTGTTGCTTCGGAACAAGTCTCTTTATTCTCGTCCGGAAACTCCGATCTCTGACCGGCCTGGAGAAACTTCAGGTTCGCTACCTGTTCGCTGCCGTCTTGATTGCCGCTCTCGGAGCGACCGTCACCAATCTCCTCATTCCGCTCGTCTTCGAGACGTCGCGATTCAGTCCCTATGGGCCGCTCTTCGGGATGTTAATGATTGCGATCATTGCACACGCAATCATTCGACACCGTCTCCTGGACATCCAGTTGGTGATTCGCAATGGTGTCGTCTATGTGGGGGCCATCGTAGTAACCGCATCGACGTTCTTCGCTCTCGTTGAAGCGCTACATCACGTAACCGGATTCCAAAGAACAACGATTCCGATCCTTGAAGCACTGCTGCTCGCTATAGCGGTCTCCGTATTCTTCGGGCCCCTAAAGGACTGGCTGCAGGCGACGCTAAACAGATACGTGTATCGGCATACGTACGACTACCAGCGAACACTTCGCGAGACTACGCTTCGCTTGAGCACCATGCTCGATCTACAGTCGCTTCTCGGCTACCTCGCTGACACCGTCCGCAGGACGTTTAAAGTCGAACTTGTTCAAATCTACCTTCGAAACGACGCTCTCCGCGCCTTCTCCGCGCCGGAGATTGCTACATCTGATCAACGACCAGCCGGTTATTCCATTGCCCCCATCCCCTACGCTTCGGCACTGCCTTCCTATCTGAGCATCCACAAGCGCACCCTCACCCGAGATGATGTACTCGACACTGATCACGCCCTGCTATCTGACGCCGCCAACATGTTGGAGCGTGTTGGCGGCGAGATTCTATTCCCTCTATTTCAGGATGAAGTGCTGGCCGGCTTCATCATCATTGGCGAAAAACGCTCCGGCGACCCGTTTTACTCCCGCGACATCGACCTCCTCTCAACATTGGCCAGTCAGGCTGCCGTCGCAGTGAAGAACGCCCACCTCTACAGTCAAGTTGTCGTAGCCAATGAATACGTCGATAACATCCTCTCGACTATGGAAAGCGGCGTAATCGCGGTAGACGCCACCGGACACATCTCCCTGTTTAATCCCGCGGCGGACCGGCTAACCAATATGCGGTTTTCATCGTCCGCCGGTCTCTCCTACAACGACCTACCCACACCGCTGGCTGGGCCGCTTCGGAGCACTCTCCTCGAAGGGTCCGCCCATTCCCAACTCGAGACGGTTCTACATCAACGTGATGGATCGGGTCTGCCCCTCGTGTACTCAACAACTAAGCTCCAAGACAAGGACGGAACAACACACGGGGCGCTCATAGTCTTCACTGACCTGACCCGGCTCAAGGACCTCGAACGGGAGAAGCAGCGTGCCGAGCGCCTAGCTTCTTTCGGAGCCCTTGCGGCGGGCATTGCACACGAGATCAAGAATCCTCTCGTCGCCATACGCACCTTTGCTGAGCTGCTTCCGGAGCGATTCGGTGACGTCGAATTTCGGGAAGACTTTTCCAAGGTTGTAATTAAAGAGATCTCCCGCATCGACGATCTCGTCGCTCGATTGCGAGGCCTTGCCACAACGGCACCTCAGCAGGTTGGCGCCGTCGATCTCCGGGATCCGATCAACGACACTCTGACATTGTTGAGAGGTCAATTGGAGCAAACCCGCACGGCAGTTGTGCGCGAGTTCGAGGACCCAGCACCGTTTGTGAGCATCGAGGAAAGTCAGCTCAAGCAACTCTTCCTCAACTTGTTTCTCAATGCAATTGAAGCTATGGGCACCGATGGTGCACTGACCGTTAGGATCACACGACGGCACTCGCAAGGCATGCCACTGATTGTTGTCGATGTCTCTGACACCGGACCGGGGATATCCGATGCAGTTGCCGCCAACATCTTCGATCCGTTCTTTACCACTAAGTCTCGTGGCTCGGGCCTCGGGTTGACCATCTGCCGTGGCATTACAGACGCGCATCGCGGAACCATTCGTGTCGAGCGCAACCTGACTGGCCGGGGTACTACGATGATCGTAGAACTACCCGTACCTACTGCGGCTGCTGAGTTACTACAGAAGACAGCACTTCGCAGCTAGGCTCACTCGCGTGGATTGTCGGCCCAACGGCGCCCCGAGCAATGCAAGGAGACGACTGAACTGAGCCAGGTGCCGATTGCCGCGTTGTTGCTCGCCTGGATTGCCATCCTAAATGTTGGCATTGGTCTGTATGTTTATCGTCGAAATCCATCCGTGTCACTAAACCGCGCATTCGCGTTCACTGCCCTGACGATTGGTTTGTGGACGATGGCATTGTCCTGGGGACGGTTCCAGCCAGATTCCTTCGAACTCGCCATCCGGGCCGCCTTCGGGGCAGGAAGTCTCTGTCCTTTCGGCGTCCTTCTCTTCGTAGTGCACTTCGGAGCACCAGAGACTGTCCAAAGGCGGCGGCTTCGTCTACTGGCCGCTGTTGCGATCGGCCTGTCGGCGCTCTCGTTCTCACCTTGGATGGTCAGCGGAGTCACGCGCGAAGCGTATGGGATGCGACCTATCTATGGTTTCTTGCATCCGCTCTTTGCGAGTTACACGATCGTTTGCTTTGCCCTTGCCGCCTCGACGCTAGCTCGACAGTACAAGCGTCTCACTGGGTTTCAGAAGACCCAAGCCGGCTACTTGTTTGTCGCGTTCATCGTTCCGGGAGTATTGGCAACAACCACGAATGTCTTCGTGCCTCTGGTAGCTGGAACATCAGCCTATAATGGGCTCGGTCCAGTATTTTCGCTGATCATGATCGCGATGGTTGCTCACGCGATAATTCGGCACCGATTCATGGACATTCGCGTGGTCATCAGACGAGGCGTGGTCTATCTCGTCACGTTCCTTAGCAGCGCCGCACTCTTCGTCGCTCTCCTGTTCAGCTCAAATTTCCTGCTGCCTCTCGAGCACGGATTCTCGCTCCGCGACATCGCACTGTCTCTGATCGTTGCCTTGGCGTTTCAATCCGTAAAGTCTCGGGTCCAGCATTTACTGGACCTCTACCTGTACCGGGAACCGTATGACTATCCACGTACAGTCCGGGAAGCAAGTCGCGCGCTTACCGCGACGATAGACCTGCAGGCAATTCTTGGTCACGTAGGGCGCGCTCTAGCATCGACGCTGCGTCCAGACGGGATGTCCATATACTTGCTCGACCATGAAGATCATGAGTTTAGGTTGGAGTGGAACCTCTACTCAGGAAGTCTCGGAGCAGCTTTGCCGATAACTTCAGCCTTGATACTGACTTTAGACAAGAATCGTCTGCTTGTCTTTCGGGACGAGATCGTTTCTACACGAGCAACCGACACCGACCACTTACTTCGAGAGTTGGATGAGCTCCGGGCAGAGGTAGTCGGACCGATCGTCGAGGAGAACGAACTAATAGGCTTCCTCGTCCTCGGCCCCAAGCGGTCGGGCGATCCATATTTCAGTAATGATGCCGACTTGCTCACAACGCTCGCCAACCAGGCAGCGGTCGCGGTGCGGAACGCGCAGACTCACGCGCGCGTGGTCCAGGTCAACGAGGAGATGCGGAAGGTCCTCGAGACCATCGAGAGTGGGGTCGTGGCCGTGGGGCCGCGCGGGCGTATCACCCTGTTCAATCGGGCGGCCGAGCAGCTCACCGGGACGGCGGCCCAGGTGGCGCGCGGCCAGTCACCCGAATGCCTGCCCAATCCGCTCGGCGGCGCGCTCCACGCCACCGCACTCGATGGCGAGCCGCGGTCCCAGATCGAGTTCTCGCTACCCGACGCGGCGGGCCAGATGGTGCCGCTCATGTGCTCCACGTCGCCGCTGCGCGGGCCGGACGGGGCGCCGCTGGGTGCGGTCGCGGTGCTCGCCGACATGTCGCGGCTCAAGGAGCTGGAGCAGGAGAAGCGGCGGGCGGAGCGCCTGGCCTCGATCGAGGCGATCGCGTCGGGCCTGATCCACGAGATCCGCAATCCCCTCGTCGGGATCAAGACCTACGCGCAGCTCCTGCCCACACGCGGCGCGAACGAGGAGTTCCGCGAGATGTTCTCCCGGTCGGCCGGCCGGGAGATCGGGCGCATCGACGATCTGCTGAGCCGGTTCCGCACGATGTCGCGGGCCTCCCAGCATCCCATGGAGATGGTCGACGTCTCGGACCCGCTGCGCGACACCCTGGAGACCCTCCACGCCGAGCTCGTCGACCGCAAGATTCAGCTCCGGCGGGTCGGCGAGCAGACGCGACGGCCGGTGCTCGGCAATGCCTCACAGTTGCAGCAGCTTTTTCTGAACCTGTGCTTAAATGCCATCCAAGCAATGGAACCCGGCGGCGAGTTGACCGTACGTGTAGCCGACCTCTCCGAGGGAGGCGGTAGCACGCTGCTCGTCGAGGTCGCGGACACCGGTCCCGGCATCCCCGACCACCTCCTCGGGACCATCTTCGACCCCTTCGTGACCACTAAGCCCCAGGGCACGGGGCTGGGCCTCGCCATCTGCCGGAGCATCGCCGACGCCCACCGCGCGCGAATCCACGCCCGGAACAACGTCGGGCGGCCCGGCTGCACGTTCACCGTCGAGTTCCCCGTCCCCTCGGGCCGGCCCGCGCACGCCACGCCGTGAAGACCGTCCTCCTGGTCTCGGCGAGCGAGTCGCTCCGCCCCAAGCTGCTTCGGGCCTTGGAGGACAGCTCCGTCTTCACCGCCACCTCGGATGACGAGGCGCTGCGAACCCTGCGCCTCACCGAGATGGAGCTGATCATCAAGGAGGCCACGCCACCTCTCAAACATCTCGCCCCGTTCATCACGCGGGCGCGGCACCTATGCCCCACCGGGGTCATCGTGTGCGTACTCAATCCGAGCTCCACGAGCTCCGAGGACGAGAGCGCGGCGGAGGCGGCCGACTTCGTGCTACTCCAGCCGTTCACGACCCGGCACTTGCAGGCCCTGCTCAAGCAGGCCGAGGACAAGCTCCGCCTGCTGCAGGAAGTGGCCGCCCTGCGGTCGACGCGGCGCCCGGTCGCGGAGAGCGCGCACGACGCCGCGGTGCCGGCCCCGCCCGCGTCCTCGCACGCGCTCACCCAGATGGCGAAGGAGTTCGCGAAGGCCCTCGCGGCCGGCTTCGATCTGCCGCGCGTGCTGGACCAGTTCCTCGACGGGGTCGCGGAGCTGGCGCGTCCGAGCCGCTGCGCGATCCTGCTCGCGGATCCCGTCACTCGCCTCTACCGCGTCGCCGCGTATCGCGCCCTCGCGCCTCACGTCGTGGAGTCGCTCGCCCTGAGCGCGGACGGCGGCCTGCCTCGGTGGCTGGCCACCGAGGGTCGACTCATCCAGATCGAAGAGGCTCAGAGCCGCGCCACGGATCCTGAAACTCGCGAGATCGCCCGCGAGCTGGCCGTCCTGCAATCGGTAGTGGCGATTCCGCTCAGCTCGCACGGGGAGCTGGTGGGCATTCTCTCCTTGGGCCAGCGGATCACCGGCGGCGGGTACCGGCGCGACGAGACCGAGACCTTGTTCAACATCGGCGCTCACCTGGCCACCGCCATCCGCGACATCCGGGTGCATCACCTGCTCCAGTACGAGAAGGATTTCACCGAGCGGATCCTCGCGCGCATGTCGAGTGGCGTCATCACCATCGACACCGACCAGAAGGTCGTCGGGATCAATAGCCGCGCGTCGGAGATCCTCGCGCTGCCGGCGCGCGAAGCGCTGAATCGCGACCTGCGCGTGCTGCCCTCCCCGCTCGGCGACATGCTCTTCGAGGCCCTGTCCCGAGGACGCTCGGTGACGCGGGTCGAGGTGCAGCTCGCTCTCCGCAATCTGCCGCTGGAGGTCTCGACCTACCCGGTGATGGGCGATAGCCCCGAGCCGATGGGGGCGGTGCTGATGTTCGAGGATCTGACCGCCCAGCGCCTGCTCGCCCAGGAGCGGCGCGGCGCCGAGCAGCTCCAGCTCCTCACCCAGGTGGTGGCCCGTATCGCGGACGAGATCAAGAACCCGCTCGTCTCCATCAACGCCTTCATGGAGCTGATCGGCGAGCGCTACGACGACGCGACGTTCCGCAACCAGTTCTCGTCGGTGGTCGGCCGGGACGTGCGCCGGCTCGTGCAGATCTTCGACAAGCTCGCCGCCCTCGTGAACGACGGCGACTACAAGCGCGAGACGCTCGACTTGCGGCAAGTGGCGGAAGAGTGCCTGGCCGAGCTGGGCGCGCAGGCCCTTCCCGACGGCGAGGGGCAGGCGCGCCTCCTCACCTTCACCGACGAGTCCACCCAGAAGCACGTCACCGCGACCCTGTCCCACGAGGGCTCGCCCTTGCTGGTCCGCGGTGATCACGCGATGTTCAAGAAGGCCCTGTCCTACCTGGTCTGGTACCTCCTGCGCAAGACGCCTGCGCCCGAGGCCAAGATCTCGGTATCGATCTCCCATCTGCCGAGCGACGAACGCGTGCGCCTCACGGTGGCCTCCCGTACCACGGAGGTGCGGGCCGAGGAGCTGCAGGCGATCTTCGATCCGATCCAGGTCGTGCAGGAGAATCTCATCGACGTGGGACCAAGCGTGAGCCAGCGGATCTTCGAGAGCCAGGGAGGCCGGCTCGAAGCCAAACAGGGCCGCGGCGAGGTCAGCTTCACCGCCTCGCTGCCGGCCGCGGGGCAGCCATGAGCGACCGTCCGAAGGTGCTGGTGGTGGACGACGAGATGGGACCGCGCGAATCGCTCCGGATGATCCTGAAACCGCGCTACGAGATCGCGGTGGCGGAGAGCGGCGAGGCCGCGCTCAAGACGCTCGGCACGTTCCGGCCCGACCTCATCTTCATGGACATCAAGATGCCGCAGATGGACGGCATCGAGCTCTTGCGCCGCATCAAGAGCGCCGACCCGAGCATCGAGGTCGTGATGATCACGGCCTACGCCTCGCTGGAGACGGTCAAGAACGCGCTGACCCACGGCGCCTTCGAGTACCTGATCAAACCCTTCAGCCGGCAGGACCTGGAGGAGACGGCGCGCCGGGCCCTCGCCCGCCGGCAATCCGAGATCGGCACCCGCAACCAGGTCGCCGCGCTCGTCAACGAGATGCGCTCGCTGGCCGCCAAGGCCCGCACCCGAGAGGCCGAGACTCGGAGCGAGCAGGGCGACCAGTCTCTGCGGGTGACCCAGCTCTCGATCCTGCGCGAGATCTCGCGTAGCCTGCTCGGCCAGCTCGATTTCCGCCAGCTCACCGCCGCGATCACCACGCAGCTCAAGGACGCCCTCGGGTACGAGGAGGCGACGGTGCGCCTGGGCGCGACGCCGCCGGAGAGCCAGTCCGGGGAGACCCGCGTGGTGTGCCCGATCCGCGAGGACGGCAATATCCTCGGCTACCTCACGGTGTCCAATCGCGCCGGCACGCGCCCCATCGATCCCCGCGAGCGGGAGCTGCTCGAGATGCTGTCCGACTACCTGGCCGTCGCCATCCACAACTCGCGCCTGTACGGCGAGGTGGCCGAGACCAAGCAATACCTCGAGCAGCTCATCTCCTCCGCGGGCGACGCGATCGTCTCGGTGGACGGCGAAGGCAAGATCCGCGGCTGGAATCCCGCCGCCGAGCGGATCTTCGGCCAGTCCATGGACCAGGTGGTGGGCCAGCCGTTCGCCAGCCTCGTGCCGCCGGACCCGCTGCGGCACGCGCGGGCGGCGCTCTCGCGCGAGAATCCGGTACGGGCCTTCGACGTCACCACCAAGCGAGCGGACGGCCGGCCGCTGAACCTGGCCGTCACGCTCTCGTACTTGCCCGGGCGCGACGACGGGCCCGCGGGCCTGCTCGCCATCGTGCGCGACATGACCGCCCAGCGCGAGATCGAGGCGCAGATGCACCAGTCCGAGCGGCTCACCGCGCTCGGCCAGATGGCGGGCGGCATCGCCCACGACTTCAACAACCTGCTCCAGGCGATCCTGGGCTACGCCCAGCTCATGGCCCGGAGCCCGGGGAACGCCGACGTGGTCCGCCGCGGTCTCGACGTGATCGAGAAGGCGGCCAACGGCGGGGCGGAGACCGTGCGCCGCATCCAGAAGTTCGCGCGGCTACGCCCCGACGAGCCCTTCGTGACGATGGATCTCAACCAGGTCGTCCGCGACTCGCTGGCCATCACGCGGCCGCGCTGGGAGGAGAAGAAGGTCAAGGGCGGCGTGCCGCTGCAGCTCGAGCTGGAGCTGGGTCCGGTCCCGGTCGTCATGGGCCGGCCCGCCGAGCTGAACGAGGTCATCACCAACCTCGTCCTGAACGCGATCGACGCCATGCCCAAGGGCGGCACCCTGCGCATCCGCACGCGCCTGGGCGACCATCGGCACGCGGTCATCACGGTGGCCGACACCGGCATGGGCATGTCGGAGGAGGTCCGCAAGAAGGTGTTCGATCCCTTCTTCACCACCAAGGGCGAAGAGGGCACCGGCCTCGGCCTCTCGGTCTCCCACTCGATCGTGGAGCGGCACGGCGGCGACCTGAAGGTGGACAGCCGACCGGGCGAGGGCACCACCTTCTCGATCACCCTGCCGATCGGCATGAACCCGAGCGGCGAGAGCCCCCCGGGTGGCGAGCCGAGTGTCGAGCGGAAGGGGCGCATCCTGCTCGTGGACAACGATCCGCAGGTGCTCTCGATCCTGGGCGAGATGCTCAAGGACGCGGGGCACCACGTGCTGCCCGTCCCGAGCGGGCCCGAAGCGCTGCGGGTCTTCGTGCCCAGCGGCTTCGACCTGGTCATCACCAACGTGGGCATGCCGGAGATGAGCGGCTGGGACGTCGCCGAGCAGCTCCGCGCCCGCGACGCGAACGTCCCGGTGATCTTCATCACCGGGTGGGGTCTGCAGGAGGAAGATCAGGCGCGCTGCCGCCGGCTCGGCATCACCGCGCTGCTCTTCAAGCCGGTCCCCCCACCCGAGCTCCACCGCAAGGTGCAGCTGGCGCTGGCGGCTCGCCCGCGCTAGAGCCGCGGCGCGGCGGCGCCGGCCGGCCGCCCCACGAGCCGACCGCAGAGCATCCCCGATTTCCGAGCTCAGTTCGGGCGGATCGCTCCGATCGCGCCGGCCAAGAAATCGGGAACCTTCTGGCGGATCTGCATGAGATCCGGGACGAACCGCGTGTCCGCGAACCCAGCGGACTCGATCGCCCCCTTCCACTGGTCGGGGGTGAGAAATCCACCATTCGGGCGGTAGACCGGGTGCAGGCGCGGAGATCGAAATGTCCGGATCAGATTGAAAATGAACTCGGCATAGATGGTCTGGCGCGGGTACGGCCGTACGCACTCGGATACGATCAACCAGCCGCCTGGACGGAGCGTGCGCAGGATCTGGCCCAGCGTGAAATCAAGATCCTCTGCCACGTGGAGTGTGTTCACCGCATAGACCGCGGTGACGCTGGACGGTGCGATACCCTGCGCCTCGAAGGGGCGATTCATATCGAGGATGTCGAATCTGATGGGCACGCTTTCAGGCCGACGCGCCCGCAACGCCTGCTCGCCGCGCCGCAGGAACGCGGGTACGAGCTCGGTGAACCGATACTCTTGGATCGCTCCAAGCCGGCCCGCCACCCCCAGGCGCTCCAGCACTGCGATGGCACCGCTACCTAACCCTCCGCCGAGCTCAACAAGCACCCCACCGTCCAGAGGGAGCCACTGCTCGACGGCCGCCGCTCCAATCCGGTTGTTCACGGCGTACAAGCCGTTCTGGTTCGAAAAGAAGTCGACCCAGAGCCGAAGCCGGCGCGGCGAGAACAACACCTCCTCACCGACGACGTCTCCCCGCAGAAACGCGGGATAGTCCTGGGCGACCGTTTCCGCGAGGACATAGGAAGGCAGCCACGACGGATCGTGTTGAAGCTGCACATCGCGCACGGCGGCAGGATCTGCCGTAGGCAAGGGACCACGCGCACGGAACTCATGCGCCGACCCGCCGGGGAGATGCTCCAGTACCCCATGCGCGGCCAATAGCCGCAGCATCCAGTCGAGTGGCACGACAGCTTGGCCGACGTCGAGTCTCTCCCGCGCGGCGATCACCTCTGCGCTGCCCCCCTCCCGGATCGCCGATTCAAGCCCCATCTCGCGGATGACCTTGAGAACCAAGCGGCAGACGAACTCGTCGTATAGATTGTGCGACCGGAGGAACGAGCGGTTGATAACCGGCAGGAGATACGGAGGGAGCATCTCCCGGAGCAACGCGGCGTCCGCGTCGGCTTTGGCTTGTCCTATGCCACTGATTGCTTGCGTGGCCCCGACCTCATCCATGGTCAGCGGTCGGCCATGCGCGATTTGATGTACTCGACCAACGTACCTAACGACTGAAAGTGTGCCTCGAGCTCTTGCGACTCGTCGATTACGAACCCGAAGCGCTCCTCGATGCCAATCGACAGCTCGATGAAGTCGAGCGAATCAAGCCCGAGCGATCCCTCTATGTCCTTGGGTAGCACGGTGGCCAGGGACAGCTCTGGGAGGCGGCCCGGCTCGAACTTGAGCCGCTCTACCATGAGGTCCTTGAGCTCCTCGAGCACCTTGTCGATCTCCACCCCATCTCCCCTGAACCGAAAGTGGTCCTACTGGTCGAACGGCGCCCAGATGTCAAAGAAATTGAACCACTGAGTCGGGTACTCCCGCACGATGGCCTCGAGGGCCGCCACCCAGGTGCGCGCGGCGGCTTCCTCCTCGCCGCGCACGGCGATGAACGGCTCGGCTATTTTAACCCTGTACCGATACTGCGCGTCCAGGACGCAGAAGGCCGGCAAGAGTGGGACCCCGACCCGGCTGGACAGCAGGAACGGCCCGAGCGGGAACCGTGCCGGGCGCCCAAAGAAGGGAATCTCAACGTCTCCCTTGGTACCGAGCGCCCGGTCCCCTTGCACACCCACCACCTCGCCGCGTCGGAGTGCGGCGAGCAGTTCCAGCGACACGGTGGGACGCGAGCGCGAGACGAAGCGCACCCCTTCGCCATCCCGCCGCACCCAGCGTTGCAGCTCCCGCGCCTCGTCTGGAGTGACGACCACGTGCGTCGGCCGGGCACTCCTTCCGGCGAGGAGCCGCCCGGCCAGCTCCCAGTTGCCCACGTGCGCAGTCAGCGAGATGAGTCCCCCCGACAGGCTGGCCAGCCGTTCGACGCCCTCCACGTTGTCGACCGGGAAGGTGCGAACCGCCGCGAGCTGTCGGTTTGTCGAGACCAAGTCACTGAAACACATGGCGAAATCAGTGAACACGCGGACGGTGAGCGTGTCCAGCTGGGATCCGGTGACCCCGGTGAAGCGCATCATGGCCTTCTCGATTGCGGCCCGTTCGGTTGGCATGAGCGACGGGGCGAGACGCCCGATACGCCGTGCGAGTGCAAGCCGCCACCGGCGTGGCACCCAGCCCAACGCCGCCGCGAGCCGATAAAAATTCGGCCGATTGTAGGAGTGCGAGTACCAGCGGAACGCTGCCCTATCGATGCTCGACGGCATTCGTGCAGCCACGCGCAAGCCTAGCATGATCCGCGTAGAGGGCTCAATGGAGCTCTCGTGCGCCGGCTAGCTACGCCACTCCGCCGTCGACGGCCAGGACCTGCCCCGTGATGTAGCTGGCCTCGTCGGATGCGAGGAACGCTACGGCGTTGGCCACCTCTTCCGGGGTTCCCGCCCGACCGTATGCCGTCAGCTTGATGATGCTCTCCGTGATCTCCGGCGGCAGACCGCTCGTCAGGTCGGTGGGGATGTAGCCCGGCGCGACGGCGTTGACCGCGATATTCCGCCCGCCATACTCCTTCGCCATCGCCCTCGTGAAGCCGATGATCCCGGCTTTTGCGGCCGCGTAGTTCGTCTGGCCCGCGCCGCCAATCACTCCCGCGAGCGAGGTGATGTTGACGATGCGGCCGTATCGTTGCTTGAGCATCTGACGGAGGGTGGCGCGGCTACAGTTGAATACGCTCTTGAGGTTCTGCTGGATGATGACGTCGAAGTCTTCTTCCTTCATCGTCGCGAGCAGGCCGTCGCGGGTCGTTCCGGCGTTGTTGACGAGGATGTCGAGCCGACCGTAAGCGCCGATGGCGGTGTTGACGACGGCCTGCGCGGTGGCGAAGTCGCTCACGTCGCCTTGCACGGCCGTGGCCTCCCCGCCGCCGGCCTTGATGCGGGCGACGACGTCATCAGCCGCGGCGGCGCTCTTGTTGTAGTTGACCGCGATCCTGGCTCCCAGCGTTCCCAGCTTGATCGCGCACGCGCGGCCGATCCCGCGCGAGGCGCCGGTTACGAGCGCCACTTTTCCGCTGAGGGTCGTCACCATAGCCACCAGTGAAACACGTATCGAGAGCCTGCGCCGGTTCTCAGCTTGTCCGGGCTCCCGGTCCCCGGCGTTGAGCGAGAATCGCCGGCCGGTCAGGACGTCGCCGCGCGCGGCGTGAGCCGCGGCGGTGCCGCCGCCCCCGGCGGCCGGAACGTGAGCGCGATGGCCACCGCCCCGATGCCGATCGCGGACGAGCCGATGAACATCCACGCGTAGCTGCCCAGCGAATCGTACAGGTAGGCGCCGATCCACGGCCCGACCGCCATGCCGAGGGTGGCCGCCAGCGATACCGCCCCGAACGCGCTGCCCATGACCCGCTCCCCGAAGTACTCGCGCACCAGGATGGCGTAGAGCGGCATGACGCCGCCGTAGGCGAAGCCGAACACCAGCGCCGCCGCGTAGAAGCCCCCCAGGCCGCCCGTGAAGAGGTAGAGGCTGATCGCGGCGGCCTGCAGCGCGAGGCCGGCCACGAGCGTTCGCTTCGCCCCGACGCGGTCCGCGAAGAGGCCGCAGCCGATCTTGCCGCTGAGCGAGGCGAGGCCGGCCACGCTCAGCACGGTGGCGGCGGCCATCGCCGGCACCCCCCGGTCGATCGCGTGGGTGACCATGTGGAAGATCGGCCCGGAGTGCGCCGCGCAGCAGGCGAAGTGGGTGAGCGCGATGGCCGCGAACTGCGGCGTGCGCACCACCTGCCCGATCGTCAGGTCCGGGCCGGCGGCGGTCAGGGGCGCGGCGGCCGCCGTGGCGCCCGGCGGATTGCGCACCAGGAAGGCGGCCGGGATGATCACGAGCCACACGAGATCGCCGATGACCCACATCGCGGTGCGCCAGTCGTAGCTGGTGATCAGCCAGCGCGAGAGCGGCGCCATCACCGTCGAGCCGACGCTCAATCCGGCGGAGACGAGGGCGACCGCGAGGCTGCGATGCTGCGTGAACCAGCGGGTCGTGGTCGAGATCAGCGGCGCGTAGAAGCTCCCGGTGGCGACACCGACGATCGCGCCGTACAGGAGCTGGAACTGCAGGAGCGTGGTCGCCTGGCTGGCCAGGACCATCCCGAGCCCCAGCAGGGCGCCGCCGCACAGGATGACCGCGCGCGTACCGAGCCGGTCGGAGAGCGCGCCCCACATGAACGCGCCGAGGCCCATGCAGAGGAAGTTGACCATCGCGGCGGTGGCGATCCCCGAGCGCGACCACCCCATCGCCTCGGCCATGGGCTGCAGGAAGACGCTCAGCGTGAGCATCGCGCCGAACCCGACGCAGGTGACGACGATCCCCACCGCGACGATGACCCAGCCGTAGAAGATCTTCATCGCCTCACCCCGCGATGGGCTGCAGGAGCTGGATGAGGTTACCCTCGGGATCCTTCAGCGTCGCGATCCGGAGCTGACCGTAATCCGTCGGGCGCTCGACGAACTCCACGCCGGCGGCCGCGAGCCGCGTCCAGTCGGCGTCGACGTCGTCGCTGCCGAGGCCCACCATGTGCCGCGCGGGGTCCAGGTTGCGGCCGCGCACCTCGCTGTGGGTACCCAGCGCGAGCGACGGCGCGCCCCGCTCCCCCAGCACCACGAAGCCCGGGATCTGGATCGCGACCGACAGGCCCAGCAGGTCTCGGTAGAACGGCAGTAGCTTGGCCAGGTCCTCGCTCCAGATCGTCGCGCCGCGCAGCCCTTGGATCATCGTCCTCTCCTCCCCGGTGGTGGTGCCTCTGCTAGACAGTCGAACGAGGAGGGGCCAGATCGACAGCCTCGGTGCCCTTCCTGATGGGCCGCCGGCGCGATTCCGCGAGCCGCTCCACCGCCACGTAGAACGCGGGCACCAGCAGCACGCCGATCACGGTCACCGCGAGCATCCCCCCCACCACCGTGGTGCCCATCGAGTTCCGGCTGGCCGCGCCCGCGCCCGTCGCGAAGACCAGCGGCAGCGAGCCCAGGATGAAGGCGAACGACGTCATCAGGATGGGGCGGAAGCGGAGCCGGGCGGCCTCGCGCGCCGCCTCCTGGATCTCGGCCCCGTGCTCGCGGCGCTCCTTGGCGAATTCCACGATCAGGATGGCGTTCTTGCTCGCGAGTCCCATGAGGAGCGCGAGGCCGATCTGGGCGTACACGTCGTTCGCGAGCCCGCCCAGCCACAGGGCGCCCAGCGCCCCGAGGACGCCCAGGGGGACCGCCAGGAGCACCGCGAGGGGGACGAGCCAGCTCTCGTACTGCGCGGCCAGGACGAGGAACACGAAGAGCGCGGAGAGCGCGAAGACGAGTCCCGCCCGGCTGCCCGCTTCGAGCTCCTGGTACGCGAGGCCCGTCCACTCGTAGGACATGCCCGCCGGCATGACACTGCGCGCCACGTCCTGCATGGCCGCGATGGCCTGACCGGAGCTGGCGCCCGGGGCGGTGTCACCCGCGATCTCGGCCGTCCGATAGAGATTGTAGTGCGAGATCGTGTCGGGCCCGGTGATCGGCTTCACGGTGACGAGCGTGCTCAGCGGCACCATCTGCGGGGGCTGGCCGCCCGCCCCCGGCTGGCTCCGGACGTAGAGCCGCCCGACGTCGCCGGGCGAGGCGCGGAAGCTCGGCTCCGCCTGGAGCTGGACCCGGTACACGCGTCCGAACGCGTTGAAGTCGTTGACGTAGAGTGAGCCGAGGAAGATCTGCAGGCTAGAGAACACGTCGGACAGCGGGACGCCGAGCGCCTTGGCCTTGGCGCGGTCCACCTGCGCGTCGAGCTGGGGCACCCCGGCCGGAAGCCGGTGAAGGTCGCGGCCAGCTCCGGCCGCTGGCGGGCCGCGTCCATGATCTTGCGGGCGGTCGCGTCCAGCTCCTCCAGCGAGCCACCGGCCACGCTCTGCAGCTCGAACTGGAACCCGCCGCCGGAGCTGATGCCCCGGATGGGAGGCGGCGGAAAGACCACAATGGAGGCCTCCTGGATGGTGGCCGAGACGCGCGCGCAGGCGCCCCAGGATCGCTCCGGCCTGGAGATCGGACGCCTTCCGCTTCGACCAGGGCGTCAATCGCGGAAAGAGGGAGGCCACGTTCGGGCCGTTGACACCCGTGATGAAGCTGCGCCCGCCGATGGCCACCACGGTCTCGACCCCGGGCGTCTCCAGCAGGATCTTCTCGATCTGACGCACCACCGCGTCGGTCCGCTCGAGCGAGGCGGCGTCGGGAAGCTGGACGTTGACCAGGAGATAGCCCTGATCCTCGGTCGGGCGCGAAGCCGGTGGGCACCGTGCGGAGCAGCCCGTAGGCGGCCCCGCTCAGGAGCGAGCAAGACCACCACCGCGAGGGCGGACCGCCGGACGATGCGCCGGACCGTGCGATCGTAGCCGTTCGTGAGCCGGAGGAATGCCGCGTTCCAGGTTCGCGCCAGCCAGCGCTTCCGGGTCGTGCCCGGCGGCCGGAGGAGGAGCGCGCAGAGCGCCGGCGTCAGGGTCAGGGCGTTCAGCGCGGACAGCGCCACCGAGACCGCGATGGTCAGCGCGAACTGCCGGTAGAGCCGACCGGTGATGCCGGGCAGGAAGGCGATGGGGATGAACACCGCCATGAGGACGAGCGCGGTGGCGATGACCGGCCCCACCACCTCCGCGGTCGCGCGGCGCGCGGCCTCGCGCGGCGCCCAGCCCCTCCTCGTCGAGGTGCCGCTGGGTGTTCTCCACGACCACGATGGCGTCGTCCACCACGATCCCGATGGCGAGGACGAGCCCGAAGAGCGTCAGCGTGTTGATCGAGAACCCGAACACGCTGATGACCGCGAAGGTGCCGACGAGCGACACCGGGATCGTCAGGGTCGGGATCAGCGTCGCCCGCCAGTCCTGGAGGAAGACGTAGACGGTGAGGACGACGAGCCCGATGGCGATGAGGAGGGTCAGCACGACCTCCTCGATCGAGACCCGCACGAACTCGGTGGTGTTGTACGGGCGCGTGTGGGTGACCCCGCTGGGAAAGCTGGGGGCGAGCCGGGCCACCGCCGCCTGCACGCCCCGCGACACGTCGAGGGCATTGGCGCCGGGGAGCTGGAAGATGCCGATGAGCGCGGCCGGCGTGCCGCCGACCCGGCCGAAGGACCCGTAGCTCTGGGCGCCCAGCTCCACGCGCGCGACGTCGCTGACGCGCAGCACCGAGCCGTCGGACCGGGTGCGGAGGATGATGTCCTCGAACTCGGCCGGGGTCGTCAGCCGTCCGCGCGTGGTGACGGTGTACTGGAACTGCTGGCCGGGCAGCGCCGGGGCTGGCCGATCTGCCCGGCGGCGGCCTGCAGGTTCTGCTCCCGGACCGCATCGGCCACGTCGCCGGCGGTGAGCCCGAGACTGGCGAGCCGGTCGGGATTCAGCCAGAGCCGCATCCCGTAGTCGCGCCCGTTGAACACGGTCACCTGCCCGACGCCGGGCACGCGCGCCAGCACGTCCACCAGCTGGAGCGTGGCGTAGTTGGACAGGAAGAGCTCGTCGCGACTGCCGTCGGGCGAGATCAGGGCGACGATCTCGACCAGATCGGGGCGCTGCTTGGTGATGGTGAGCCCCTGCCGGGTCACCTCCGCCGGGAGCTTCGCCTGCGCGATCGAGACGCGGTTCTGCACGTTCACCGCGGCGATGTCGAGATCGGCGCCCACCTTGAACGTCACGGTGAGCGTCATGGTCCCGTCGCTGCCGCTGCGGGAGGACATGTAGATCATGTCCTCGACGCCGTTGACCTGCTGCTCGATGGGCGTGGCCACCGTCTGCTCGACGACCTCGGCGCTGGCCCCGGGATAGGTGGCGGTCACCACCACCTGCGGGGGCGTGATCTCCGGGAACATCGCGATCGGCAGGAACGGGATCGCCACCGCGCCGGCCACCACGATGACGATGGCGAGCACGGAGGCGAAGATCGGACGGTCGATGAAGAAATTGACGAACACCGGGCGTCAGCTTCCGGGGGTGGCCGGCAGCGCCTCCAGGGTCGGCTCCACGCGGATCCCGGCCCGGATCTGCTGGAGACCCTTGACCACGACGTGCTCGCCGGCCTTCACGCCCTCCTCGACCACCCACAACGGCCCCACGCGCGGCCCCATCCGGACGGCGCGCGCCTGCACCGTCTGGTCCGGCGCCACCACGAAGAGAGAGGCCGACCCCTGACTCTCCTGGATCGCGGCCTGCGGCACCACGAGCGCGTCGGGACGCTCCGCGAGGAGAATCCGGAGCCGCACGTACTGCCCGGGCTGAAGCGTCCGGGCCGGATTCGGAAATGCGGCGCGCAGGGCGAGGGTGCCGGTGCGAGGATCGACCACGCGGTCGACGAAGTCGAGCCGGCCGTCCTGGGGATAGGGGCTGTCGTCCGGCAGCGTCATCGTGATGCCGGAGTGGCCAGACCGCGCCTGCATCTCCGCGCGCCGGCGCGCCCACACCGCCAGAGACTCGCGCTCGCTCACGCTGAAGATGACGTACATCGGATCGATGGTGGACACGGTGGCCAGGAGCGTCGCCTCGCCCTTGCCCACGAAGGCGCCCACCCGGACCTCGGCTCGGCCCATGCGCCCATCCAGCGGCGACCTGACCGACGTGTACCCGAGCTGGAGCCGGGCGGTGTCGGCCGCGGCCTCGTCGGCGCGGACGGCGGCGCGCGCGTTCTCGATGGCCGCGTGCCCCGCGGTCAGCGCGGCCCGCGCGTTCTCGAGAGCGGCGCGGTCGGCATTCACGGTGGCCTCGAGCGACGTCATGTTGGTCCGGATCTGGTCGTACTGCTCCCGGGCGATCAGCTGCTGCTGGAGCAGCGAGCGATAGCGCTCTTCCTGGGTCCGGGCGTTCTCGACCTGGGCCAGATCGCGGTCGACGTTGGCCTGCGCCTGCCGCACGTCGGCCTCGCGCTGGGTGAGGGCGGCCTCGGCCTGGCGAAGCTGGGCGGTGTCGCGGGAGACGTTGGCCTCCGCCTGGCGGAGGGCGGCCTCGAAGGGACGCGGATCGATGACGAAGAGCAGATCCCCCGCCTTGACGTCGGCGCCGTCGGCCGCCACCTGGCGCTCGATGAACCCCTCGACCCGGGCGCGCACCTCGACGGTCTTCACGGCTTCCGTCTGGCCCACGTACTGGCCGTACACCGGGACCGAGCGCTGCCCCACCGCGACCACCGTGACCGCGGGCGGCTTGGGGGCGGCACTCACCTGGGGAGACCGATCGCAGGCCACCAGCCCCGACAGGACCGCGAACAGCGCCGTGCCCGCTAGGAGACGGACAAGATACGTCATATCTGTTTGATGAGTCTCTCTCGCCACTGGGTTCCGCCGGCGATCGCTAAAACATCAGGAGCATCGGGCTGGCATGAGACCTGACGGTGCTGCGTAGAATCTACACAAGGCGGTTGCCTCGCGCATGCCTATTTGCCGGCATTGCTCGAAGCGGAGCTCGCGAAAGCCTACCGAGTCGCCTCGCTCGCCCGATCGTCCGCCTCGCCCGACGCGATGAGGGTCCGCAGCGGGGGAAAGCGCTCCTGCAGGTGTGGGACCTGAACCTGGAAGATCGCCTGAGGCTCGCGCAGGCCGCGGAACCGATGAGAGCCCAGGCTCCGGAGGCGCATGCCGGCCGGCCGTGACCGGCCCAGAGCATCCCGGGCCGCGCCCGAGAGCAGGATCTGACCGCCGTGACCCGCCGAGCAGATGCGGGCGACGGTGTGCACGGCGAGGCCGACGTAGCCCGCATCGGTCAGTGTCGGCCGGCCGCTGTGGATGCCCGCGCGGACCCTGACCTCGACCCCATCGGGCCAGGCGCGTTCCCGTACGGTCCGATCGATCGCCAGGGCGGCCTCCAGCGCCGCCGGCGCCCGGACGAAGACGGCGAAGAACTCATCCGCGCGAGCGTCGACCTCGCGGCCACCGGCCCGGTGCGTGCAGCCCCGGATGATGGCGCGCACGTCGGCCAGGAGCGCGGCGTACCGATCGCCGAGCCGATTGAGGAGGCTCGTCGAGCCTTCGATGTCGGTAAGGAGAAAGGTCACGCTCCCGGTCGGCAGGGTTCGCACCTCGCTGGCCTGGGCTTCGACCTGGCCTCGGAGCCGCTCGTTCTCGACCGTCAGCCTGACCGCCGCGGTCACCGTCTTCACGAGATCCGGATTCTTCAAGACGGCGGGATCGTGCACGAGCGCGGTCATCGGTCGCCCCTGGTGCTCGAGGAGCGTCACCGCCCGACCCACGCCCGCGCCGGGCAGGACGGTCGGCTGCCCGGCACCGTCGAGGTACGCGCCCGCCGACTCGGACCAGTGCAGGACCGCCAGCGTGGGATCACGCAGGGCGGCGCGTAGCCTTCGCTCGAACTCGGCCGGGGTCCCGCCCTGCCCGAGCTCGATCACCAGCCGTCCGGCGGTGGCCTCGCTCGTCCGGGATTCGAGCTGACCGGTGATGAACCCGACGGGGACGATCCCGTACTTCCGGGCGGCGTTGAGGAGCTTCTTGCGCGCCGCCTCCCGGGCCGCCTCGTCCTCGAAGGCCACCTGGGTGAAGCGGGCCAGGGCGTTTCGCACGTGCGACTCGTCGTTGATCGGCAGGCGTCGTCGGCCGCGCGAATCCACGTACGCAAACGCGCTCTTGGGCAGCTTCGCCCGCTTCTTGGCGTTGAGCTGGCTCATGGCAATCCGGCGAATGCGGCCGGCGCGGCGTGAGACGCTACACGCGCTCGATGATGGTGGCGATCCCCTGCCCGAAGCCGATGCACATGGTCTGGAGCCCGTAGCGCTTCTTGCTGCGCTCCAGCTCGTGCAGCAGCGTCGTCATGAGCTTGCCGCCCGAGCAGCCGAGCGGGTGGCCCAGCGCGATCGCGCCCCCGTTGACGTTGACGCGAGTCATGTCCGGGTGCAGCTCCCGCTCCCAGGCCAGCACCACCGAGGCGAAGGCCTCGTTGATCTCGAACAGATCGATCTGCTCGAGCTTCATTCCCGCCTTCTTGAGCACCCGCTGGGTGGCCGGGATGGGGCCGGTCAGCATGATGGTCGGGTCCACCCCGGCCAGAGCCGTGGCCACGATGCGCGCGCGCGGGGTGAGCCCCAGCGCCTTGGCCCGCGTCTCCGACATGATCAGCAGCGCGGCGGCGCCGTCCGAGATCTGCGAGGAGTTGGCCGCGGTGACCACCCCGTCGGGCTTGAAGGACGGCGCGAGTGCCGCCATCTTCTCGCGGTTCACGGGCACCCGCACGCCCTCGTCGGTGTCGAACACGCTGCCGTCGGCCAGCGTGAGCGGGGCGATCTCCCGCTTGAAGCGCCCCTCCGCGATCGCCCGGCCCGCCCGCTCGTGGCTCTGGGCCGCGAACTCGTCGAGCTCCTCGCGCTTGATGCCCCACTGCTCGGCGATCATCTCGGCGGAGAGCCCCTGCGGGATGATGTTGTAGAGCGCCTGGAGCCGCGGGGACAGCGGCCCGTCGCCGGGCCCCATGCCGTTCGAGCCCATCGGCACGCGGCTCATGTTCTCCACCCCGCCCGCGATCACGCACTCGTACTGGCCGGACATCACGCCCATGGCCGCGAAGTTGGCGGCCTGCTGGCCCGAGCCGCACATGCGGTCGAGCGTCGTGCCGCAGACGTCCAGCGGCAACCCGGCGATCAGGGCGGCGTTGCGGGCGATGTTGAACCCCTGCTCGCCCACCTGGTCCACGCAGCCCATCACCACGTCCTCGATCTCGCTCGGGTCGATCTTCACGCGCGCCACCAGGGCCTTGAGCGTGTCGGCCAGGAGGTCGTCCGGGCGGTAGCCCGCGAGCTTGCCGTTCTTCCGGCCGACGGCGGTCCGGACCGCGCCGACGATCACCGCGTTCTGCATGGCTATCTCCTCTTCGAAGGATTCACGACGTGCGACGCTTGACCAGATCGGCGAGCTTGCAGAAGGCGCAGATCGCGCCCGTGGTGACCTGCCCGCAGGAGGTGCACTCGAGCAGCTCGACGTGCTCGATCTTCTCGAAGGCCGGGCGGGCCTTCTCGAGGAAGCCGAACAGGAAGTTGTGCTTGGAGCCGGGCGAGGCCTCCTCGAGCCGGTCCAGCACCTGCTTGTGGGCGATCGACGTGGCGCCCTTGGCGAACGGGCACTCCTCCACGATGTAGTCGATGCCGCGCAGGAACGCGAACGCCGCGGTCTCGAGCTCGGACAGGCGGTAGAGCGGCTTCACGCGGCGAACCAGCTTCGGATGCGTCGAGGCCAGCGCGGGCGACTGCCGCGGCAGCGCGTCGGTCTGCCAGTGCATGACGGAGCCGAAGAGCGTGGCGGCCTCGTCGTCGAGGTTGTGGCCGGTGGCCACCACCGGGTAGCCGTGCTGGAGCGCGGCGCGATTCATCAGGTACCGCTTGGAGAGGCCGCAGGCCGAGCACGTCGGGCGCCGGGTGGCCTGCTGCACCACCGGAATCGGCGCTCCCACCGCTTCCGCCACCCGCTCGATGTGCAGGGTCTGGCCGCGCGAGGCCGCGAACGCCTCGCACTTGGCCCGGGACTCCTTCGAGTAGTCGAAGATGCCCAGGTCGAGATAGAGGCCGGCGGTCTGGTAGCCGTCCTCGATCAGCACGTCCCAGAGGGCGAGGGAGTCCTTGCCGCCCGAGACGGCCACCATGATCTTCTCGTCGCGGGTGAACATCTGGTGCCGGTGCACCGCCTCCGCGACCTGCTTGCGGAAGAACTCGAGGAAGTGCGGCGAGCAGAAGGCCGCGTTGTGGCGCCGCAGCTCGAGCGCGGCCGCCCCTCCGCACTTGCGGCACTTCATGGCGTCCCCGCGCTGCCGCCGGACATGACCGGGCGCACCTCGAGCACGTCGTCGCCGCCCACCACGGTATCCCCGGTCAGGAGCTCGTTGCCCCGGATGACCAGCACCGTGCTGGGCAGGATGTCGAGCTCGACGAGCAGCTCCTTGACCCGGCGCTTGCCGTCGACCTCGATCTCCTTCCGGGGATTGCGCAGGATGATCTTCACGAGCGGGGGAACCCGGGTGCCGCCTTCACGGCGCGGAGCTGCTCGAGGTGGTCCGCCTCGTGGCGTGCGTGGAGCTGCCACCACTGCGCGAGGTCCATCTCGCCCAGCGTGAAGTGCCGCCACCTGAGCCCGCGCGGATCCACCGCGGCCAGCCGCTCGATGGACTGCCGGCTGCGCTCCCGGATCGCCTGGAGGTCGGCGACCAGCCGGTCCAGCGCGTGGCCTCGCTCCGGGTAGACCACTTCCGGCGCCTTCGCCGGGCCGGGAGGCGAGGGCGGGACCGGCGCGAAGGTCTTGAGATCCGCGGGGAACACCGGCAGCGGCTGCGGCGCGTCCTTGAAGAGCTTGGAGGTCAGCTTCCCGGTGCCCACCTCGGCCAGGGTCAGGTGGTGGAGAATCTCCCCGACGGACCACTCCTGCTCGGCCGGGCGCCAGTCGGCCTGGGTCTGGCTGAGCCCTTCCGTCTCCTTGAGCAGCGCGGAGCGGACGCTCTGCAGCTCGTTCCACAGCGTTTCGACGGGGACCGGCCAGGCCATCACGTTTCCTCCCGGCCCACATGATACAACCGGATGATGAGCGAGCCCACTGGTACTCCGCCGGCCGGTTCGTCGTGGTCCCGCACGCCCTGGCGCCGGACGTCCACCCGGCCGGTCTACTCCAACCAGTGGATCTCCGTCCGCGAGGACATGGTCGAGCTGCCGGACGGCCGCCACACGCTCTACGGCGTGGTGCAATGCAGCGAGTGCGTCGGAATTCTCCCGTTCCTCGACCGCGACACCGTGCTCCTGGTGGGGCAGTACCGCTACGTGGCGGGCGATTTCTTCTGGGAGATCCCGACGGGCGGCCAGCACGCCGGCGAGACCTCCGTGGAGGCCGCGCAGCGTGAGCTGGCCGAGGAGGCGGGGCACGAGGCCGGACGCCTCGTCGCGCTGGGCGACTTCCACACCTCGAAGAGCATCCTGCGCGAGGTCGCCCATCTCTACGTGGCCCACGACCTGCGGCCCGCGTCGCGCCCGGCCGACCCGACCGAGTTCATCGAGCGCCGGGCCTTCCCCTTCACCGAGGTGCTCGGCATGGTGGAGCGGGCGGAGATCAAGGACGCGATGACCATCATCGCGGTGCTGCGCGCCGCGCGGCTGCGCGGGAGCTAGGCGGGTCAGGCGGCGCCGGCCGCTCAGGACTTGCCGAGAAGATACATCGCGCCGCTCGGCGCGGGGAGACCGCCCGCCGGCTCGAGCGTCACCGCGAACGCATCGACCGTCGCCACGCCGGGCAGTGGCCGCACCGAGAGGCTCCCGGTCCCCGACGGGTCCACGCTGAACACCCCGGCCGAGACCGGCGCGTTGTTGCCCGCGATGGCCCAGAGCTGGTAGGCCTTGCCCGTGGGCGCCTCCGGGAGCCCGGCGGCGACGAAGACTCCGCCGGCCTTCGCGTGCCACATCATGCGGGCGCGCGCGGTCGGCGCGGGCGCCTGGCCGGCGAGCACGACCACCTGGGTGGCCGGGTCGCGCAGGATCGCGATCACGGTCTGCTGGCCCCGCAGCTCGGCCTTGAGCTCCTCGGCATCGCGGGCCAGCGCGTCGAGCCGCTTCTCGTAAGTGGACGAGACCGACCAGCCGACCACGATCGCGGCGAGGCCGGCGGCCATGGCCCCGGTCAGGATCGCCGGCCAGATGGCTCGGCGGGCTCGCGGCCGCGGACGCACCGGCTCGCGCGCGGCCGGCGGGGCCGCCGCGATGCGCTCCATGAGCGCGGCCTTGACCGCGGCCGGGGGCGGCTCGGGGGCCGCGGCGGCCAGGTCCGCGAGGGTGGCCTCGAACTCGCGGAGGGCGGTCACCGTCTCGGGGTCGCCCGCGCGGAGCAGCGTCTCGAAGCGCGCGCGATCGTCGGCCTCGAGGCCCCCGAGCGCGTACGCCGCCGCCAGCTCGTCGATCTCTTCGCGATTCATGTGGCCGACACCCTCTCTCCCCGCAGGGCTCCCCGCAGCCGCTCGAGGCCGAGGCGCGCGCGCGTCTTCACGGTGCCGAGCGGCTCGCCCAGCCGGATCGCGATCTCCGACTGGGTCAGGCCGTCGTAGAACGCCAGCTCGATGACGCGGCGCTGCGGCTCCGGGAGCTGCGCCAGCGCGGTCTGCACCAGGCTCCGATCCTCCGCCACCACCGCCGGGTTCTCGGCGGGCTCATCGCTGCTTCGCGCGACGGACTCGTCCACCGGCGCCACGAAGGTCCTATCTCTTCTACGTATGGACCGGAGCCGATCGATTGCTCGAGTCTTGGCCCGCATGACGAGCCACGCCTCGGGGCTGCCGCGCGTGGGATCGTACTGGGGGGCCTCGCGCCACACCTGCCAGAACACCTCCTGCAGCACCTCGGCGGCGGCCTCCGGGTCGCGGAGCACGCGGCGGATCAGGCCGAAGGCGGTGGGGGCCAGGAGATCGTAGAAGCGGCTGAACGCGTCGCGATCACCCGCGGCGATGCGCGTGATGAGCGTGGAGGTCTCGGAGCCGGCTCCCGCGGACGCCATGCTCACTCATCACTACCAGCCCGCTCGGAGCCGGTCAATACATCCAGACCGGGGGTCTCGCGCGTAGAGCTATTCGATCACCTGGTCGGCTCGCTGCAGCAGCGCCGGCGGGATCTTCAGGCCGAGGGCCTTCGCGGTCTTGAGGTTGATCGCCATCTCGAACTTGGTCGGCTGCTCGACCGGGAGGGCGGCGGGCTTGGCTCCCTTCAGGATCTTGTCGACGAGCACGGCGCCGTGCCGGAACAGAGCGATGAAGTCCGTGCCGTAGGACATCAGCAGGCCTCCCTCGGCCCATCCCCGGTGGGTGCCGGACGCAGGGAGTCGGTGCGCGATCGAGAGCTCGGCAATCCGGGTGCGCAGATTCCCGAGGGTGGGATCGGCGATGACGAACAGGCCCCCCAGGCGCTCGCTCCCGATCGTCGCGAAGGCCCGGTCCAGATCGCCACGTCCCGGTCCCTTGACCTCGACCGGGACCACGGTCAGCCCCAGCGCCGGAGCCGCGGCCTGGACCATCTTCAGCTGGGGTGCGGTGCTGGCGTTGGACGGAGTCCACAGGACACCGACTCGAGACGCCGATGGCACGACCTCTCTGAGGAGGTCGAGTCTCTTAGCGATCAGATCGGCGTGCGCGTCCGCCAGACCCGTGACGTTCCCACCGGGACGGGCCAGACTGGCCACGAGTCCGGTGCCGACGGGGTCGGGTTCGCCCATGAACACGATCGGGATCGTGCTCGTGGCGCTCCTGGCCGAGAGTGCGCTGCCGGACGGCGCCGCAACGAGAATATCGACCTTGAGACGGACGAGCTCGGCGGCCAGCGCGGGGAGCCGCTCGACATGCCCCGCCGCGTAACGCTGCTCGATGACGACGTTCTCACCCTCGACGTATCCAAGCTCCCGCAGTCCATCCCGAAAAGCGGCGATCCAGGGCTTGTACTGCTCGAGCTTTTCCGAGACGAGCGACAGATAACCGATCCGCCAGATCCTTCCTGCCGGCTGCGCCTCGGCGGCGCGACGCGCGGCGAGGAGGCCGCCCGCGATGACCGCCATGAACGCGCGTCGCGACACCTCGGGCGAGCGGATAGGGCGCATGCCGACTACTCGCTCGCGCGGCGGATCAGGCGCCGGGCCTTGAGCTCGTAGCGCGGCAGGCTCTGCCCGGGCACCGGCACGGCCTCGACGCGGATGCCGAGGTCCACCCGCACCGCCTCCTGCACCGCCGCGATCGTCATGTGGGGCGCCGGCGCGTGACCGCTGACCTCGAGCAGCAGGCGTACCTCGTCGAGCTGCCCGCGCCGGTAGACCTCGATCACGAACTCGTCGACGTCCGGGAAGCGCCGCACGATGCCCTCGAGCGCCGAGGGGAAGACGTTGACGCCGCGGACGATGAGCATGTCGTCCACGCGCCCCAGGATGCCGCCCTCGAGGCGCAGGAAGGTCCGGCCGCACGGACACGGCGTCCGGGCCGCGCGCACCCGATCGCCGGTCCGGTAGCGGAGCAGTGGCGAGCCGAGCCGGCCCAGGTTCGTCAGCACCAGCTCGCCCTCGTCCGCGGGCGCCTCGGTGGCGGGATCGATCACCTCCGCGATGAACTCGGCCTCGTTCACGTGGAGGCCGGACCGGGCCGCGCACTCGAAGCCGTAGGCGCCCATCTCGGTCATGCCCGCGTGGTCGTAGGCGCGGGCGCCCCACGCCTCCTCGATGCGCGCGCGCACCGCGGGAATCCCCGCGCCGGGCTCGCCCGCGTGCACGGTGGCCCGGATGCCCAGCCGGTGGAGGGCGACGCCGCGCTCGCGCGCGGTCTCGGCCAGGTGCAGCGCGTAGGACGGCGTGCAGCACACCGCGGTAGCGCCGAGCGTCTCCATCGCGGCCAGCCGCTGCGCGGAGTCCTGGCCGCCGCCGGGGATCGCGAGGGCGCCGAGCGCGCGGGCCCCCTCGAAGCCGGCCCAGAATCCGACGAAGAGCCCGAAGGAGAACGGGAAGAAGATCCGGTCGCCCGGACCCAGGCCCGCGCCACGGAAGACGAAGCCCCAGCAGCGCGCCCACCACGCCCAGGACTCCTCGGTGTCGAGCCAGCGGAGCGGCGCGCCGGTGGTGCCCGACGTCTGGTGCACGCGCACGTAGCGATCGAGCGGATAGCTCAGGTTGCGGCCGAACGGCGGATGCGCGGCCTGATCCGCCACCAGATCGCTCTTGCGCGTGAAGGGCAGCCGCCGGAAGTCGTCCCAGCTCCGGAGATCGGCCGGGCCGGCGAGGCCGGCGCGCGTCCACTGGGCGGTGACGAAAGCGTTGGCGGGCACCGCGGCGCGCGCCAGAGCCTCGACGCGGGCCCACTGGTGCCGGCGGAGCGCCTCCGGATCGAGCGTCTCGAGGCGCCGGTCCAGGAACGCGGCGAAAGCGTCGCTCATCCGTACACTCGATCGCGGAGGCCGCCCGGTGCACACGATCCTGGTGGTGGACGACGAAGAGGTGGTGCGCAGCGTGGTGCGCGACATGCTGGAGTCGGATGGTTTCGCCATCCTCGACACCGGCGACCCGATGCACGCGCTCCGCCTCGCGCGAGAGCAGCCGATTCATCTGCTGGTCACCGACGTGGTGATGCCGCTCATGAAAGGGCCGGAGCTCGCGACCAACCTGCTCGCGGTGAGCCCGTCGACCAAGATCCTCCTCATGTCGGCATACCCGATGTCGGAGGTGGCCACGTCGGGGTGGGCCTTCATCAGCAAGCCGTTCAGCGTGCAGAGCCTCAACGACCGTGTTCGCCAGATCCTGCAGCAGTCCTCCCCGTTCGCGCGTCCCAGCCGGCCAGCCTAGCGGACGCGTCACGTGGAGTGCTATCTTAGCAAAGTCGAACGCCACCTCAACCATGACCGCCGCCGCCGAAGTCACGCTCCTGGTCGTCCCAAGAGAGCGCTTTGGGCTGAGCCGTCGGTCGCTCGAGAGCATCTACGCGAATACTGATACCCCGTTCACGCTGATCTACGTGGACGGCGGCTCCCCGCCCGCGACGCGACGGTACCTCGCGGCCCAGTCGAGCGCTCGCGGATTCCGCCTGCTCCGCACCGATGCCTATCTGACGCCCAACCAGGCCCGGAACCTCGGCATCGCCCACGTCACGACTCCCTACCTCGTCTTCCTGGATAACGACGTGCTGGTCACGCCCGGCTGGCTCGAGGCGTTGCTCCGGTGCGCGAAAGAGACCGGCGCCTCGGTCGTCGGTCCCCTCTACTGCATGGGGGAGTTCGAGGAGCAGACGGTCCACATGACCGGCGGCCATGCCCACATCTTCGAAAAGGACGGCAAGCGCCGCTTCCAGGAGGATCACCGCTTCTGGAGCCGACCGCTGCCCGAGGTCCTTCCCGGCCTCCGCCGGGAGCCCTGCGAGATGGTGGAATTCCACTGCATGCTGGTGGCGTCCCGCGTCTTTCAGCAGCTCGGGCCGCTCGACGAGGGGCTGAAGAGCGCGCTGGAGAACCCGGACTTCTGCATGAGCGTGCGCCGGTCCGGCGGCGAGGTCTACTTCGAGCCGACGTCGCTCGTCACCTATCTGCCTCCCCCGCCGCTCGCGTGGTCGGACCTGCCCTATTTCCTCCGGCGATGGAGCACCGCCTGGAACCGGGCCTCCCTCGAGCGATTCCGGGAGAAGTGGGATCTGCCGGATGACGATCCGAACCTCACCCGCCAGTTCACGGAGTGGACCCGCTGGCGTCGTCAGGCGCTGGTCCCGCCCGATTCCCTCCTCGCGCGTGCCCTGCGATCTCGTCTCGGCCCGAAGCTGGCCCACTCGCTGTCGCGCATCGAGGAGCCCCTCGGCCGGTGGTTCGTGCGCGACCGCCCGACCCCGCGAGCGTCGAATCGACGCCACGAATGAGGGCGTGGGGCGGTCCGCCCACGCCATGAAGGTCGTCCTCGCCTCACACTCCGGGCAGATCGCCGGTGCCGAGCTCGTCCTGCTGGAGCTCGTCACGGGGCTCATCGCCCGGGGCGTGGCGGTGAACGTTCTCCTGCCCGGCCCGGGCGTGCTCGGGGACCGGCTGGCGGCCGCCGGCGCGCGGCGGTGGAGCGTCCGGTACGAGTGGTGGGCGGCGCTTCGACGGTCACGCGCGGACGCGCGGCGAAGGGCCGGCCGCAACCTCCTGGCCGCGGTGTCGATGCTGCCTCTGCTCAGACGGCTCGAGCCCGACGTGGTGGTGACCAACACCCTCACCATTCCGTCCGCGGCGGTCGCGGCGAAGGTGCTCCGGATTCCTCACGTGTGGTATCTGCACGAGTTCGGAGAGAAGGACCACGGCCTGCACTTCGACCTGGGCCTGCGGCGCAGTGTCCGGCTGGTGAACCGGCTGTCGGCCCGGGTCATCGTCAACTCGCGAGCCACGTACGATGAATTCTCGCGGCACATCCCCTCCGAGAAGCTGCGCGTCGCGTACTGCGGGGTCCACGTGCCGGACGGGCTGGCCCGCGCCTGTCCCCAGCCGGAGCGTCCGTTCCGGCTGGTCCTCGTCGGGCTCAAGGCGCCCTCCAAGGGCCAGGAGGATGCGATCCGGGCGGTCGGGCTCCTGCGGGAGCGCGGGCGCGACATCCGGCTGGCGCTCGTCGGGCACAGCGCACCGGACTACGCGCCCTGGCTCGCCCGGCTGGCCCGAGAGGTGCGGGCCGACGACGTGGTCGATTTCGTCGACTTCACCGAGGACCGCTTCCCCTACCTCCAGCAGGCCCACGTCGCCCTCATGTGCTCGAGATCGGAAGCGTTCGGGCGCGTGACCGTGGAGGCGATGAAGCTCGGGCTGCCCGTCATCGGCGCCAACCGCGCCGCCACCCGCGAGCTCATCCGGGATGAGGTGACCGGCCTGCTCTATGCTCACGGCGATCCGTCCGATCTCGCGGAGCGGATCGACCGTCTCTACCGGGACCCCGCGCTCAGGGAGCGGCTCGGGTGCAACGCTCAGGAATGGGCGCGGGCCACGTTCTCGGTGGCACGCCACACCGCCGACGTGATGAACGTCCTCGACGAGGTGGTCACTGCCGCAGCTTGTAGGAGCCCGCGTGTCCATCCTTCACCACCACGTAGGCCTTCGGCTTGATCAGCTCGTCGTTATCCGCGTGTTCCACCGCCGTCTCGAGGACGGCGGGATGGCGCCTCCCGCCCGCCCGACACCATCGTCCTAGCGACCCCGAATCGAACGATGGCACGGGGTGCAACCATTGCGCACGCCGTCGGGCCAGTGTGCCATGCCGATTCCCTTGACGCGCCAGTCGTCAAGGGGCTACGCTCCGAGCATCGCTTCGCGACCATGTCGCGCAAGCGAGTGGAGGCCCCTGGATGCTCTGTGCGAAGTGCCAGCAGGAAAACCCGGCTGGCGCCCGGTTCTGCGGCGAGTGCGGGGCTCGCCATACCCCGACGTGCCCCGGCTGCGAAACGCCCCACGGCCCTGGCCAGAACTTCTGCTGGGAGTGTGGCACGCGACTCGCCGCCACGACCGGCACTCCTGGCAGTCACATCCCCCGACACCTCGCCGAGCGAATTATCACCTCGAAGGCCGCGCTCGAAGGCGAGCGGAAGCAGGTGACGGTCCTCTTCGCAGACCTCAAGGGATCCACCGAGCTCCTCGTCGACCGCGATCCGGAGGAATCACGGAAGCTCCTGGATCCGGTGCTCGATCGCATGATGGAGGCCGTGCACTACTACGAGGGCACCGTCAACCAGGTGATGGGCGACGGGATCATGGCGCTCTTTGGCGCGCCGCTGGCGCACGAGGACCACGCCGTGCGCGGCTGCTATGCGGCCCTCCGGATGCAGGAGTCGGTGAAGCGGTACGCGGAGGAGGTCGCCAAGTCCACGGGCGTGCCGATCCACATCCGCGTCGGGCTCAACTGCGGCGAAGTGGTCGTGCGGTCGATCGGGAACGACCTGCACATGGACTACACGGCGGTGGGCCAGACGACCCACCTCGCGGCACGGATGGAGCAGACGGCCCTGCCGGACACGATCCTCATCCCCGGGACCATGCTGAGCCTCACCCGCGATGCCGTCGCCGTGAGCCCGCTCGGCCCGCGGTCGATGAAGGGCCTCGCGACTCCGATCGATGTCTATGAGGTGACCGGGGCGAGCACGACGGGCTCGCGGCGGCAGGCCGCAACGGCGCGAGACGTCACGCGCTTCGTCGGGCGGGACGCCGAGATGGCGACCCTGCTGCAGGCCCTCGAGCGCGCCGCCGGGGGATACGGGCAGGTCGTGGCGATCGCGGCCGAGCCGGGGGTGGGCAAGTCGCGGCTGATCCGCGAGTTCCTGCATGCGGACGCCGCGCACGGGTGGCGCATCCTGGAGGCCATCGGCGTCGCAACCCGCAAGACCACCGCGTACCTGCCACTCGTCGAGCTGCTCAGGACCTATTTCCAGATCGACGCGCGCGACGACCAGCCCGCGATCCGCGACAAGGTCGCGGCCCAGCTCGACACGCTGCAGGAGAGCGCCTGGCCCACCGCGTCTGCGATCCTCCAGGTGCTCGACGCGCCGACGGATGATCCGCCGTGGTCGCTCCTCGACCCGCTCCGCCGCCGCCAGCACGTGCTGGACGTGCTGCGGCGCCTGCTCCTGCGCGAGAGCCGGATCCAGCCGCTGCTCCTGCTCTTCGATAGCCTGCACTGGATGGACTCGGAGACCCACGCGTTCCTCGACGCCCTCGTCCAGGGCTTGCCGGGCGCCCGGGTCTTCCTCCTCGTCACCCACCGCCCCGAGTATCAACACCCCTGGGCCGACGCGAGCCACTACACCGGACTCCTCCTGAAGTCGCTGCCGCCCGCCAATGCCGAGCAGCTCCTGGACCCTCTGCTCGGCAGCGACCCGACTCTCCAGGCACTCAAGACCTGGCTGATCAACCGGACGGAGGGCAACCCCTTCTTCATCCAGGAGAGCATCCGCACGCTCGTGGAGACCCAGACGCTCACGGGCGAGCGGGGCGCGTATCGACTGGTCAAGCCCATCGAGAGCATCCAGCTGCCGGCCACGATCCACGCCGTCCTGGCCCCACGCATCGATCGGCTGCCCCCGGAGGGGAAGCGTCTGCTGCAGGCGGCCGCCGTCATCGGCAAGGACGTGCCGCTGGTACTGCTCCAGGCCATCGCCGACATGTCGGAGGATGAGGTCCGCCGCAATCTCGCCATCCTCCAGGCCGGCGATTTCCTCCACGAGCTCCGACTCTTTCCGAGCATGGAGTACACCTTTCGCCACACCCTGACCCAGGAAGTCGCCTACGATACTGTGCTCAGGGGGCGTCGCCGGGCGCTGCACGCGCGGGTGCTGGAAGCGCTGGAGCACCTGGAGGCCGACCGCCCGGGCGATCAGGTGGAGTCCCTGGCCCACCACGCGCTGCGCGGCGAGGTATGGCACAAGGCGGTGCTCTATCTGCGACAGGCCGGCGCCAAGGCCGCCGCGCGCGGGGCCAACCGTGAAGCCGTCGCCTTCCTCGAGCAGGCGCTGGCGGGCCTGTCGCATCTTCCGGACAGCCCGGAGCGATCCGAGCAGTCGATCGATCTGCGGCTCGACCTGCGGCCTCCGTTGATCCAGATGGGACAGATCGAGCGCGTGCTGGCGCTCTCGCAGGAAGCCGAGGTGATCGCCGAGAAACTCGGAGACGCACCACGCCTCGCGCGGGTCTACACGTATCTGATCAACTATCACTACCTCAAGGGCGAGCCCGACCTGGCCATCGAATACGGCGAGCGCTGCCTGCGGATCGGCGAAGCCGCCGCCGACCGCTCACTCCAGGCGCTGGCGCGCGGTTACCTGGGCTCCAGCTATCATGCCCAGGGAAAGTTCCGGGAGGCCGAACGCGTCCTGCGCCAGAACCTCGACGCGCTCGCCGCGACGCCGGCCGGCGACGTGAGCATCCAGAATCGCATCTCGTTCGTGACGTCGGCGGCGTGGGTGGCGTTCACCTGTGCGGACCGTGGTGAGTTCGACGCCGCGATCGATTACCTCGACCAGGCGGCCGGAGCCGCCAAGGCCAGCGGGCATCCCTATCCGCAGGCGATCGCGCAGACCCTGGCCGGCCTCGTTCACCTCCGGCGCGGTCAGCTCGAGGAGGCCCTCCCGTTCCTCGAGCAGAGCGTCGACGCCTGTCGTGAGAAGGGTCTGGACGTCTGGCGTCCCATCCCGGCCTCGTTGCTCGGGCTCACCCGGGTCCGACTGGGCCAGGTTGCCGAGGGACTGGCCCTCCTCGAGGAGAGCGTGAGCCGCTCGGAGGCGCTGGGCATCCGGGCCTATCTCGCCCTCTGGACCGCCCAGCTCGCCGAAGGCCTCCTGGCCGCGGGGCAGATCGAACGCGCCAGAGCCACGGTGCAACAGGTGCTGGAGCTGGCCCTCGCGCACAAGGAGCGCGGCCATCACGCGCGGGGCCTCAAGCTTCTCGGCGATGTCATGGCGGCTGCGAGCCCCGCCGATCCGGCCGCGGCAGAAGACAGCTACCAGCAGGCCCTCGCGCTGGCCGACGAGCTCGCGATGCGCCCGCTCACCGCCCAGATTCTCCTGGGTCTCGGCCAGCTCTACAAACGGACCGGTCGGCCGGCCCAGGCGGCGGACCGGCTCGCCGACGCCTTCATGCTCTTGCATGACATGGGCATGCGGCCCTGGCTGGCGAACACCCTCGACGAGCTTCAGATCCTCGGCCATCTGTTCGTCGTGGCCCGATCGAAGCCTGCGCTCTTCGACGACCTCAAGCGAGAGCTGGGCGCTCGGCCGGTCACGGTCATCCTGGACCGGCGCGAGGGAGAGCGCCGGCGACGCGCGCAGGAGGAGGCGCCGGAGCGACGCGTGGGTGACCGGCGACGTCAGGCGGCCTTCGACGAAACCCTGCGCGCGCGCGGCTTTGCCGTCGTGGTGGCGGCCGAGCCCGCGGCCGCGTCTACCTGAGAAAGGTCTGGAGCAGCGTCGACTTGACGCCGGGCTGGGCGAGCAGGGTCCTGATCAGCTCGCCGTGCCAGTTGAAGCGAGCGGTGTCCCGGATGACACGCTGGACGTCTTCCGACGCGATCGCCTCCAGCAGCGTCTCCAGCTCCTGATCGCCGAGCCGCGCGAACAGGGAACGGACGCTGCTCGAGATCCACAGGTGGGGACCGAGGCGGGCCCGCCAGCGCCCTTCATAGACACGAAGGTCGCGCGCCGCGAGTCGGTCGCGTCGCAGGGCCCTGGTCAGCGTTTCGGCCGCGAACCGCCCTGACAGGAGGCTGTAGAAGATCCCGCCTCCCGTCGTCGGCTTGGTCAGACCCGCGGCATCCCCGACCGTGAGGACGCGATGGCCATAGCTGCGTCGGGCCGGGGCAAGAGGGAGCACGCGCCGGAGGGGTATCCCGGGAGGCGAGGCCATACGTTCGGTCACGCCAGGCGTGGCCAGAACTCCTCGTAGGCGCTGCGTGGCGTCGCCGCGCGTGACCACGCCGATCTTCATTCTGGGGCGCTCCCCCCGGGTCAACGGGACCATCCACGCGAAGCCCTCGGGGGCGACCTCTCGACCGAGATAGAGCTCGACCGCGGAGGAGACGGCGCGCGTGTCCACTTCGATCTGGGCCGAGTGGAGAAAGAGCGACGGGAGCTCGAGCCCGAGCTGACGCTGCAGCCCATACCCGACTCCGCACGCGAGCACGCATACCCGCGCGCTCACGACCCCGACTGCGCCCTCGATCTGCATGCCGCGGGGCCCCGGGCGCAGGCGCTCCACCCTGAACCCCGTCCTGATCTCGACGCCGGCCCGCTGGGCGGCGGTGGCGAGCTCACGGTCGAACTCGCCGCGATCGATGACGGCGATGCCCTCGCCGTTGGACGCGAAGGGAAAGACGCGGCCGGCCGGCGAGTGAATCAGGCAGGCCGTCGGACGACTGAGGACCAGGCTCTCCGGGATCTTGAAGAGCTCGGACAGCTCGTCCGAAACGACCCCGGTGCAGTGAGTCGGCGCGCCGAGCGTCTCGTGCTCCTCGAGGACGACGACGTCGAAGCCCTCCTCGGCCAGGAGCAAAGCCGTGTAGAGGCCGGCCGGGCCCCCACCCACCACGACGACATCGAGCATGGAGGCTGATACTACCCGAGTCACGTGCGAGCCCGTGAGGGGAATTTGGCGGACCCGCCGGGATCGTGCCCTGGGGTTGATCGGGACCGATCGGGAGGTAAGTCCCAGACGAGCCTCGCCATTCCCGGCCTCCCGTATAAGGACACGGTGGCGCAACCAGCTAGGTGCCCGCGGCTCGACCCAGGCGGGCCAGCTCCCGCCGGGCCTCAGGCTGGTCGGGAACAATCTGGAGGATCCGCACGTATTCCTGCGCGGCCTCGCGGCGGTCTCCCGCCTTCACGTATGCGCGCGCGAGACCGAGACGCGCTTCGAGATTGCCCGGATCCTGTCCAAGGACCGCCCGCCACTCGTTCATCGCCTGGTAATACTGTTCGGTCTCCCAGAGGCGCTGAGCTAGCCGCAGCCGGAAGGCGCTGCGCGTCCCGTCGAGGGCCACGGCCTGCCGGTAGGCCTGAAGGGCGCGCTCCCTGACCCCGAGGCCGTCGTGCACGACCCCGAGCAAGAAATGGGCCTCCGCATCTGCGGGCACCTCGGCGAGCACCGCCTGCCATTCGGGGAGCGCCTGATACCAGAGGTGACGGTCGGTCAGGTATCGAGCCAGGGCACGACGGTAGCGGCCAGCCCCGACCTGGTCGCGGATCACACGGGCGACGAGGGCACTGGTTCGTAGGGGTAGAGGCCCGAAGGGCTTCACCTTCGCGTTGAGCACGGCCAGGCGATAGGCGTCCAGGGCACCGGGATCGCCGAGGGCGGTCAGCGCCTGTCCCCTGGTGAGATAGAGCTCCGAGTTGTCGCGGTCTCCGGCCAGAGCCATCTCGATGTCCCCCAGCGCCTCACGCGCGTGCGCCTGCCGGAGCAGGAGCCGGGCGTGCAGCCAGCGCGGCAGCACGCGCTGCTCCGTCGGGGCCACTTCGATGGCGCGCTGGTAGGCGTGGGCCGCCTCTGCAACAAGCGCGCGCTGTTCCAGGAGGGTGCCGAGATCGGCCCGGTCGAGCGCAGATTCGGGGACCATGGCGACCCATTGATCGCCGGTCAAGCCCTGGAGGAGGAACTGGTCAACGAGGTCCGGCAGCAGCCCGGGATCAAGCTCGACGGCTGCTCGTGCCGCGCGCAGCCCGATCTCGGTCGCGCGGCCGCCTTGCGGCACCGCGAAGCTCGCCAGCGCCTGCTGGATGAATGGATCGTTCGGGGCGAGCGTGGCGGCCCGTGAGAACGCCGCCAGCGCGGCCGCCTGGCGCTGCGGCCCGTCTCGAGGGTCGAGCAGGGCCAGCGTCCACTCGGCACGCGCCAGGTCGCGGTGGTAGGTCGGCTCCGACGGAACCCCCCGGATGGCGTTCTGGAAATCCTGGACGGCACCCGTCGCAAGCGGCAGGGCCGCCTGCTGCCGCTCCTCCCAGGAGAGCAGGACCCGTCCCTCGCGTGTCGCCCCGGTGGTCCAGATGTCCATCGCGGCCTGCCGCCGCAGCCGCCCGCGCACGGCCAGGGCGCGCTCGTCACTTGGACTCAGCGCGAGCGCGGCCTCCGCCCGCTGGATCGCAGTCCGGGGATCGACGCCGGGTCGCGTGGCCTCTGCGAGTCGCGCGGCGATTAGGGGGGGCCGTACCATCCACACCGTGAGGGCGAGCGACAGGATGACCGCCGTGGCTGCCAGCGTGACGGGAAACAGCCGGCCATTCCCCAGGGGCCAGACCCGAACCCTCGCCAGTAGCCGCTCGCCGGTCGGGCTGAAGCGCGTGTGCAGGGCGACCGTGGCGATGCCGAGACAGGTCGCGGCAAGGATGCCGTTGGCGGCGATCCGGGCCCCGAAGTCGAAGACGCTGTGGACCAGGAGGGCCAGCACGCCGCCCATGGCTCCGATGCCGATACCGACGCTGAAGGGATCGTTCCGGCGGGCCCCCTCGGCTTCCCCCGCGCCGGCTGGGCAGGTGGCGCGACCCAGAAGATGGGCCCCGAGCAGATCCTGAGTGGTCCTCCAGAACAGCGCGAGGCACAGCGCCGCTCCGATGAGCCCCAGCTCCAGCACCAGCTGGAGGAGATCGTTGTGGGCATAGGTGTAGTAGACGTGGCCAGGGTCGAGCGCCGCGGGCTGGTAGCGGAGATAGATGTCCTGATACGTCCCGAGCCCCACCCCGAGCAGCGGGAATGACCGAAGGATCGGCAGACTGCTCAGGGTCTGGATCCAGCGCCCGGCATAGTCTGCGTGCCAGACGCGCTGCAGAAACGGGTCGAAGCCGATCCAGGCGCCGTAGCCCAGAGTCGCAACCAGGAGGGTGCCGACCAGCGCCAGGCTTCGGCGAATCCGGTTCAAGGCGCGGAGCAGCGGCAAGAGCAGCAGGACCGCGACCAGGGCGCTCACCACCGCCCCCCGGCTCAGCGTGAAGATCAGGGCGACCGCCATGGTGACCACGGCGATGGAGGGCAAGTACTGGCGGACGGCCTCCTCACGCCTTCCGGGGGAGCGGAACAGGCCGCGGAGCGCTGGCGCCCTACCCGCCAGTCCGCGGCGTGCCAGCAGGTAGCCAATGCCGAGAAAGATCAGCATCGCCAGCCAGGCGCCGAAATGATCCGGATTGGCAAAGGTTCCGGACAGCCGCCCCGTGACGGGAGTATTTCGCCACCGCAACAGCCACGCCTCGCGACCGAGGTAGTCGAGCAGTCCGAAAAACGCGAGGAGGCCGCCCAGGATCAGCAGGGTTCTCAGCAGCCGGTCGAGCTGCGCCCGCGTCCGGATCAGATGGATCACCAGCACGTAGGCGCCCGCGTAGGTCAGGAAGAGCATGAGCGCCTGGACCGTATGGGACGGAGCGATGGTACCGAGGGCGAGAACGAGCAAGGGCAGGGCTGGGGGGGCGTCCAGACTGCCGGTAGGAGCCAGCGCCCAGGCCGCCAGCGGGCGGTTGCCGAGGGCGAGCTGGACCAGGACGAGGACGATCAGCAGGACGAGTGGCCAATCGAGGGCCGAGCACCGCCATACGAGGCGGCGCTCGACCACCATCCCGAGCAGCCAGCAGAGCAGACCGAGCAGCATCAGAAGCTCGGCAACGGCCAGCGGCCAGCCGCGATCGGCGCCGGAGGCCAGAGGAGCCCAGAGGAGAAGTGCGTAAAGGCAGGCGCGACCGAGACGATCTAGACGGTCAGATGCAGAACCGGGAATTCTCTATCTCACTGCTGGCCTTACTGGCCCTGGCAGTTCTCCTGTTGACCTCCGGCGCTCGCGCAGCCCTTGTTCCCTTGGTTCTGGTTCTGGTTTTGCTGATTGACGAAGGCGTCGTTACCAAAGGAGGGGGGCGAGGTAGTGCCGAACGGGGGGCCGGATGTGAAGAAGCTCACCGGCGCACCCGCCTGGAGGTCCCCGATGCCGGTGACCAGTTGTTCGATATTCCCCGGCATGGCCACGGGCGCGTTCAGCAGGGGCGTGCCGGCCGTCAGGGGATTCGACGGTGACATGAACTGCTGCGTGGCGGTCACGGTCGGCCCGCAATCCGTCGTCGCGTACCCGGCGAGGACCATCTGGCGCTTCGGCTGGGGGGTGGCCACGGTGATGCACTCGATCCGGGGCTGGATCCGGAGCCCCGGCTGGGGCTCGACGGCCATGAGCGTCCGCGTCCCGTCGGTGTACACCCACACGATCGTGCCCCTCGCCGCCGCCACCGCAGTCGGGGTCGAGATGCCGAAGTTGGACTGGCGGGCCCGTACCAGCGTGATTGCGGTCTGGGCGATCACGGCCCGCACCTTGCCGACCACCAGATGCAGGAGGACGATGCGGCTCTGATTCTGCTGGTCGTACTCGATCTTGGTCATCAGGAGGCGGCTGTTCTCGGCGAGCAGCACCGTGCTGGTGTCGGGCATCTCCAGCTCGGCCTGGGCGCCCGCGAAGGCCCGGATGTCGTCTCCCTCCACGAGCCGGGCCCCGATCACGGCCGGGATCCATTGCGTCTGACCCTTGCGGAGGAGCTCGACGCGGCCGATCACGCGCTTGAGCTCCGCGCTGGGCGGGGCCTGCTGCGCGAGGGCGGGAGGCGCGAACACCAGCGAGAGCAGGGCTCCGAGGAGAGCCGCTGCCCCGAGCCGGAGCGAGCCGTTCCTTCGCCGTCCGCCCATGCCTACTCCCCCCTCGTGCTCAAGTGTTCGGTGTACCGCATCAATAGGCCCTCGCTGGCTCCTTTGTCAAGGGAGCCGGAATGGGCACGCGCTCCACTGTCTCACGGATCCCGCGCAGCTCGTAGACCACGATAGGGCGGCGTCTTGCCCTTGACCGTCGCCTCGCCGAGCCGCCGGACGTCCAGGACGTCCTGGGCCGCCAGGTACGTCGTCTCGCTGATGATGATGGACGTCTCGGTCTGGTATTCCTTGTTGAGCGACTCCACCCGGGCCCCGACGTTGACCCCGTCGCCGGCCACCGTGTAATCGAAGAGCTGCTCCGAGCCGAGGTTGCCGACCATCATGTCGCCGGTGTTGATCCCGATGCCGATCTTGAAGGGCTCCCGGCCCTCGGCGACCCATCGGGCCTGGAGCGCCTCCAGCTCCCGGTTCATGCCGAGCGCGGCCCGGCACGCCCGCTCGGCGTGATCGGGCAGCGGCACCGGGGCCCCGAAGATCGCCATGACCCCGTCGCCGATGAACTTGTCGAGCGTGCCCTGCTGGGCCAGGACCTGGTCCACCATCTTCGTGAGGTACTCCCGCAGCATCTGGACCACTTCGTGGGGCGGGTGGCGCTCCGTGTAGGGGGTGAAGTCGCGGATATCCGAGAAGAGCACGGTGAGGTTCCGCATCTCGCCCCCGAACTGCAGCGCGGCGGGATTGTCCATGAGCTGCTCGACGACTTCCGGACTGACGAACTGCTGGAACGCGCGCTTCGTCCACAGGCGCTGTCGCTCCTCGGTGAGCAGACGGTACACCGTGATCCCGAGGAAGGTCGAGTCCCAGAGCGAGCGTCGGATACACCACGGGCAGCCAGAGCCCGCCGCGGAACGCGAGATGCACGGCGCCGAAGAGGATCACCCAGACGAGCGCCACGGCGCCCACGCTCACCGCGGGCCGCAACCGGGGCAGCAGCCACGCGAGCACCAGCGGGAAGACCAGAATGCCGGCCAGCTCGACGAGCTCCACCCAGTCCGGACGCCGGAGGAACTGCCCGGTCAGGATATTGGCCGCCACGTTGGCGTGCTTCTCCACTCCGGGCATGATCGGGCTCGTGGGCGTGACGCGGAGATCGTACGTCCCGGCCGCGGTGGCCCCCACGAAGACGATGCGGTCGCGCACCGCATCCGGCGCCACTTTCCCGGTCAGCAGATCCACCGCGGACAGGTGCCGGAAGGTCCCCCCGGGCCCCGCGTAGTTGATCAGCATCCGGTCGCGGGGATCGAGCGGGACAGAAACCGATCCGACCGTGAGGTTCCGGCCGAAGTCGAGCGTCAGCTGTGTCGGCTCCACCGCCATGGCGAGGCGCACCGCCTGGACCGCCAACGAGGGATAGTAGTGGCCCTGGTGCTCGAAGGCCACCGCTTCCCAGCGCGTCGTGCCATCGCGGTCGGCCAGCATCGTCACGTGCCCGAGCGTCCTTGGCGCCGCGCCGCGAGCACGCGGGATGGGCAGGCGTGGCGCTGCGGCCTGCCGGCGGCGGATACACTCCCCGCTCGTCGCAGTGACGGAAGCTTACCAGGGCCGACTTGAAGGCCGCGCCGGCCGGCTCGGGAGGCGGCCCGGTCCGATCCGGCCCGACCTCGAACACGATCGGCAGGACCACGCGGCCGCTGTCGCGCACGGCCTCGGCCAGCTGGCGGTCGCGATCAGCCTCGCGCGTGTAGGCGTCGAGCTCGCGCTGGACCGCCGACCCTGCGGAGCTCCCGGCGAGCCCCAGCGTCCGGAGGCGCTCCGAGAGCTGCGCGGCCGCCCGGAGCTCGCCACTCACCTCCGGCTCGCTCAGCAGGATATCGACCGCGATCACCTTGGCGCCGTCCGCCGAGAGCTTCCGGATGAGATCGGCCATGAGCGAGCGCGGCCAGGGCCAGCGACCGAGCGCGGCCAGGCTCTTCTCGTCGATGGCGGCGATGACGATGCGCTCCGCCGTCTGCGGCTGGGTGCCCCGCAGCTTGAAGTGGAGGTCGTAGAGCCGCACCTCCACCGCCTGCAGGAAGTCGGGCGCCCAGAGAAAGAGGGCCAGCACCAGCACGATGACCGCGGTGGCGATCAGGTAGACCCGCCCGCGCGGGCCGGTCAGCGCGGAATGCCATCAGCGGAGCCGCCGCAACGCGGCCGGCAGCTCGCCGAGGTGCCGGATGACGGCGTCCGGCTTCACGGGGGCGGTGGCGCGCCCGTCGTGGGTCACCTGGATCACGCGCATCCCGGCATCCCGGGCGCCCTCGACATCGAGGATCGCGTCGTCACCCACGTGCACCGCCTCCTCGGGCAACACATCCAGATCCTTCAGCGTGCGAAGGAAGATCCCCGAGGCCGGTTTCCTGATCCCGCATTCGTCGGAAAAGGTCAGCACTCGGAACAGCGGGAGGAGTCCCGACTTGTCGAGCACCTGTCGCACCACCTCGCCCGGAGTGCGCATGGTGTTCGAGATGATCGCGAGGCGGGTTCCCTCGGCGGCGAGCGTCTCGAGCGCAGAGCGAGCGCCCGGGTCGACGGCCGGTGGCGCCAGCAGGGCCGGGCTCGCGTAGGCCCTGATCAGGACCGCCATGGTTTCGGCGCTCAGCCGACCCGGCAGCGCGGCATCGACCGCCTCGAGGAGCGCCATCGACGAATTCCCGGATCGGGACGTCCCGGTTCGTCTGCCAGAGCTCGCCGAGCCGGTGGCCGGCGGCGGCGTAGCCTCGCTCGAGCTGGGCCGAAGCTACCGTGATGCCGACACCGGCCAGCGCGGCCTGGATCCCGGCCAGTCGCTGGCGCTTGTAGCGATCATCGCTGGCCGGGCCGTCGAGAAACAGCGTGCCCCACAGATCGAGCGTCACCGCGCGGATCAGACGGCCCGCTGGCCGTACAGGCCGGCGCGCCTCAGCGCTTCGTGCCGCCCTCATCGGCTCCGTAGTAGCTCTGGTAGGCCTGGTAGTAATAGTAGTAGCCGTCGCGTCGCGGATCGGCCCGGTTGAGGACGACGCCCAGGATCCTGCCCCTTGACCGCCTCGATCTGGTCCACCACGCGCCGCAGGACGTCATGGGCCGTCTTGCCGACCCGGATCACGAAGATCACCCCGTCGCACTGCGCGGCGAGGGCCGCCGCGTCGCCGACGGCCATCAGCGGGGGGCTGTCACACAGGACGAGATCGAACGACTCGGTGGCGGCCCGCAGACAGCTCGCGCATCCGGTGGGAGCCCACCAGCTCGGCCGGGTTGGGTGGCAGCGGCCCGCTGGGCAGGATCGAGAGGTTGGGCACCACCGTGGGCTGGGCCACCTCGGCGAACGACAGGCCCTCCAGCAGGGCCGTGGTCAGCCCCCGCGCATTGCTCAGCTTGAAGAGACGGTGCAGCGTCGGGCGCCGGAGGTCGGAATCGACCACGCACACGCGGGACGCCGGCCTGCGCGGCCACCACGCCGAAGTTGGCCGCAGAGGTGGTCTTCCCTTCTTCGGGACCGGCCGAGGTGACCACGATGCTCCGGCAGGGCTGATCCAGCCCGGCAAACTGGATATTGGTGCGGAGCGTCCGGAAAGCCTCCGAGGCGGCGGACTTGGGATCGCTCAGCGTGATGAGGACCGGATCGGGATGGTGGGGGTGCCCCCGGCTCTCGTGCGCAGCCATCAGCGTCGCCTGGCCTGGAACGCCGGGACGACCCCGATCACCGACAGGCCGAGATAGCGCTCCACGTCGTCGGGAGTCTTCACGGTGGTGTCGAGGTACTCGAGGGCGAAGGCCACCCCGAACGCGAGAATCAGCCCCGCCACGATACTCACCACCAGATTCCGGGTCTGTCGCGGTCGGATCGGGACGGTGGGCGGCGTGGCCGCCTCGATGATCCGCACGTTGCTGTCCTCGAGACCGCCGGCCACCCCGGTCTCCTTCATGCGCTTGACCACGGACTCGTAGAGGGCCTGGTTGGACTCGACCTCGCGCTGGAGGTTCTGGTACTGGATCTCCCTCTCGTTCAGCTGCTGCCCTTCCTGACGGAGCTGATTGACCTGGTTGGCGAGCGTGTCTTCACGCCCCTTGGCCACCTTGTATTGAGTCTGGACGGCCCGAAGCGTGTTCTGAAACTCCGCCTCGAGCCGTTGCTTGACCTGCAGGATCTGTGCATCGACCTTCAGGATCTCCGGATGCTGATCCTTGTACACCTTCAGGAGCTTGGACTTCTCGGTCTCGAGGGTTGACGCCTCGCCCTTCAGCCGGTCGATAAGGGGATTTTCCGCCACGGTGAAGATCGTCTGGACGCCGGCCGGTTCCTTGGCGATCCGATCCAGCTGCTGGAGCTTGGACTCCAGGGACAGCCGCTGGGCCTGGGCTTCCAGAAAGGCCTTGTTGAAGTCCATGATCTTCGCGGCCGTGATCTGGCGCTGCTCCTGCATCCCGAGGATTCCGGTCTTGACCCGGTAGTTCTGCAGCGCCTGGGAGGATTCCTCGGCCTTCGCCCGGAGCCGCCCAGCCTCCTCCGTCAGCCACGTGAGCGCGTCCCGAGCCCCCTTGAGCTTGAGCTCGACGTTGTACCTCGCGTAGGCACTGGCGACCGCGTTGGCCTCCTCGGCCGAAAGCACCGGATCGGGACCAGCGATCTTGATCAGCACCAGCCGCGTATTCCGCTTGGGCTCGACGGTGATCGCCCCTGACAGCTCGCCAGCTACACCTTCCGCCAAGCCCTTCCGAGCCCTCAGCACCGCGGCGGCCCGCTCGCGCACCGGCCGGCTCTGGATGATCTCGTACTGGGTCGGGTAGAAGTTTCGGTCCCACAACCCACTACCCATCGGGACCACGTCCTGGATGTTCAGCACCCTCGGCGGCTCGGGGTCGATGAGGATGGTCGCCACGGCCTCGTAGATCGGCACCTGGACGAAGGTCCAGATCGCGGCGGTGAGCACCGTCAGGAGGAAGACCCCGGTCATCAGCCACCGGTGCTTGCGCAGGAGGCGCCGATAATCGGCAGCCCGTGGCTGTGGCTCGCGTTCGAGCATCATGTGCCTATCTGGGGACAAAATCCTTCACCTTGGGCTCCACCACTAAAAAAAACTCTCGGGCACCACCACGACATCGCTCTCCTGGAGCATGATGCCTTTCGCCTCGCGGCCGCGCCGGAGGATGTCGTTCATGTCGACCTCGATGACCTTCTGCCCCTCGGGGGTCGAGCGGAGCAGACGGATGCGGCTGGGCGCCGCCTTGTCCGTGAAGCCGCCCGCGATCGTGATCCCCTCCAGAATGTTCGTCTCCTTCTCGAGCGTGTACCCGCCGGGCTTCTTGACCTCGCCCAGGACGAAATACGAGTGGGCCTGCGCCTTGGACACGATGATGGTGTCCTGATTTTGCACCCGGGTGTTCTCCGCCGGGTCCCCCGCCTGCATCTTGTCCAGGCTGATGCGCAGGATGGGGCTTGCGCTCACCTCGCCGCCTGCGGAGGCGACGTGGTTCCGGAGGAGAATGACCTGCTTGCCGGCGGTAGACGCCAGCCCGCCCGCCTTCGAGAGGATCTCCAGCATCGTCGTCGGGCCATTGAGATAGTAGACGCCTGGTTTCTCCGCCGCCCCGAGCACCTGGACCTTCTGGGAGAGATACTCCTTCACCCATACGATGACCTGCGGGTTGACCAGGTAGTCTTTCCCGAGGCGCTCGGTCAGCTGCGCCGCCAGCTCCTTCGGGTTCGACCCCACCGCCTTCACACGGCCGACCAGCGGAAACGGGATGAAACCGTCCGGGTCCACCGTGTAATCCCGGGACAGATCCGCCTGCCCCCATACCGAGATCCCCAATACGTCGCGGGGCCCGATCGTGTACTCCTGGCCCAACGCCGGGGAGCCCACGCAGAGCACCAGCGCCAAGGTAACCGGGAATGATAGAGAGCTGTGCAGAAGCCGGACCATCGGAACTTTCACCTGTAGTGTCGGAAGCTTATGCGAGGGGCGACCGGCTGTCAAGCGGCCTACCCCTCTCCCCTCCGGGGAGAGGGCAGGGTGAGGGGGCTAGAACTGCACCGTAGCCCGCCCGCTCACGCGGTCATCCACGAAGCGAAACGAAGGGAAGTTGGAATCGCGGCTCGTCCGCCGGTACTCGAGCCCGACCCGCAGCCACGGCTGGATGTCGTAGTCGATGCCGGCACCGGCCAGGATGAAGGTGTCCCGCCGGAAGTCGGTCCTCCCGTCGGTCGTCTGCTTCGTCGAGTAGTCGTTGACTCCGCCCCCGAGGCGGGCGTTGACGCTCAGCTTGGGGAGCAACTGTTGCGTCACCGAGAGGCTCGCGTTCGTCGTGACATAGAACGGGTCCGTCCCGAATGTCGACTCCTGCGGAACCCGCTGGGTCGCCAGGGTGATGGTGGTCCGCTCGGTCGGCTTGTAGGTCGTGTCTCCCCCGAAGGTCAACCCACTCCAGCCGGGCTGGCTGCTGGAGTCGGGCGTGCGGATCAGGTATCCCACCCGCAACGTCGAGGAGAGCTTGGCCGTGATGTCTCCCCGCAGGCTCGACGAAGACGAGATTGTCGGTGTAGTTCCGGTCGTCTGGCCTCCGAGAAGATGACCCGCCCGTAGGTGTAGTTGAGCCCGATATCCGCCTTCGGGGTAAACTTCCAGAATACCGACGCGCCGGGACGGTACTCGTCGCGGTCGATGAGGTTGCCAATGGATGCCTGGTCGAACCGCACGTGCGTCCACGTGAAGTTCACTCCCGTGAGAAGGTCGATGTGATCCGGTACTCCCCTTCGGGCCTCAGCGTGTTGGTGGAGCTCTCCATCGGGCCCCGGTCAGCTCCGTCCCCGGCGGATCGCTGGTGTGCACGAAGTCCTCGCGCAGGGTGAGCAGCGGCGTGGAAAGTCGAGCCGGAGCAAGAAGACCGCGATATGGTTGACGGTGTTCTGGTCAGTGAGGTCGACGTAGTTCAGGATCTCGGCCCGGTAGCCGGCGTCACGGAGTGGGGCCCGAACGTGTAATCGGCCAGGAAGCCGGGAATGGTCTTGAAGATCACGTCGCTCTGCGAGTGACTCGGAACCTGGAAGACGTTGCTCTGGTACTCCACCCGCTCGCTGAGGAACGGGCTGAGCTTGAGCCCGGGGATCCACTCGCCGAGGTCCAGCGCCAGCGCCGGCCTGCCGATGGCAGCCAGGGCGAGCAGGCATCCCAGCAGGACCGAAGCCACACGTCTCACCGCTACCCGATGCATATCAGTCCCTCCCTATAGTCGAAGGCCGATGCCTATAGGTCGAGGTGAGAGTATGGACTCCCCCGATGACGGTCCCAAGCAATTTCGCCCGCAGTGCGGCGCGCGCTAGCCCGCAACCACTTGCGATCCCCAGGCGAAGAAGACGCAACGGATAGTAGAGCATCCGGAGGCCGGGCGGCAGCCGGACCATCTCGAGCTCACCCAGCGTCGGACGCAACGCGATCCGCGCCAGATAGCGCAGCCGATCCTGCGGGCGCCGGAACAGGCGCCGCGCCCGCAAGGCCTCTCGCCATTCGCCCATGCTCGGGGCCGATGCCGGGAACAGGGGGACCCACGACGGAACCGGATGCCCGGAATAGTCGGGCGGCAGCGGCGTGCCGAAGAGCGCCTGGCAGACGCTCAGGCTGACGCCCAGCACCCGTTCGAGCCCGAAGCGATGCGCCTTGTCCGTCACCGTGTCCCAGTCGAACTTCGCCCGCGATGCATACCTCGTGGATGTCCACGAGCCACTTCAATCCCTGCCAGCGATGCCGGGCCGCGTGCACGGCGAGGTAGAGCAGCTCCCACTCGGGGCTCAGCGTCCATGCCTCGACTCCCCGGAACGCGCTGCGGCCGCGCCTCGGCCCACAGGTCGTCCACCATCGCCGTGTCGCCTCGCCAGCGCCAGGCAATGTCCCAGTGAAGCTCGAGGAGGTAGGGGAAGGCCGATACCGGCGGAGTGAAGCCATACTCCATGGCGCTGCGCACGAGGAAGTCCACGTCCGGCGGCTCGACGCGCAACCGGTCAGTCTGCTCGTAGCCGGCGGCCAGCAGCAGTTCGAAGGCCTGCGCGACCGCACGGCGCGGCACGAGAATGTCCAGGTCCGAGCACACCCGGAGGCCGACGTCAGCATGGAGCGACTCGGCCAGCGCCACCCCCTTGAGGGGGATCACCGGGACCGCAGCGCGGGTGAATTGGCCGAGGATCTGCTCGAGGCCACGGACGAGCAGCGCATTCCGGGCGGCGTTGAGGCGCGCGGCGGCCTCCAGGTTGCTCCGGAAGGCCTCGGGGACGTGAGGCCAGCCGAGCCGCCTCAGATTCCGGGCAACCGCCGGGTACACTCCGTGCTCGGACGCCGATCGCACGATGACCTGCCAGGCGAGAGGCTGCTCTAGGAACCCGTGAGCACGGTCTTGGTCCGCTGCGGTCAGATCACCCCGCACGAGGAGCAACAGACATGCCAGCTCGGGCGAGAGTCCGTCTTCGGGCTTGATAGCTCCGGTCATCTCGGGTCGGTCGGTACGCGGCCGACGATCGCCTCGATGGCGTCGAGTACGACCGGGAGACGCTCGAACCCGGGGCGGAATCGAATCTCGTACGCCGACACCCGTCCGCTCATCGTCAGGTAGTTCCAGATCGTGCGCCGCTTCTGCGCCAGGTCCTTCACGCTGAAGCAGTAGGCGTGGGCCAGCGCCGCCTGACACGTCGAGGCGGCCTCGAGCCGCTCGACCGCCACCGCGGCGGTCGCGTCCGGAGTCCGCCGCAGCATGCACAGCACCGCGAGCGGAGCGGATTGTGCGTCGAGCGGGGCCGCCGCAACAGAGGTCCCCGCTTCGCACGCGGCATCCAAGAAACGGGCGGAGTCGGAGTGAAGCCGGACCGTGAACGGCAGCGGGATGGCCGTCGGCTCGGGCTCGGCCGTGTCGATCGCGACCGCATCATCGGCCCAGAGCGCATACCCGCGACGCGCCAGCGCGACGGCAATCGTCGACTTGCCGGTTCCCGACGGGCCGCAGAATGCGGCAACACCCGCAGCGCCGACGACGGCGCTCGCGTGCAGGACTTCAGTGCCCAGCGCCGGCAGGATCAAGGGAAGCACGCAATGCTGATACGTCTCCAGGATGAAGCCGGGCGAGAGCGGCCGATAGGGGATCGCCCTCACGTGGCCGGTGCCGCGCTCGTAGGAGAACGAGGCCAGGTCGGGGATGTCCACACGAAGCGTCCCGTTCCCCGCGCGACAGTAGGCGAGCAGATCTCCCCTGGCGTCGTGGCACACCTCGACACCGGGGGCGAGCGGGTCCAGCAAATCGGATGTCGGCTGCACGCGATCGACGAGGATCAACCCAGGGATCGCTGATCCGTCTTCCGACACGGCCCTGGCTCTCGTGTGGTTCAGCACACCGATCTCTGGCGTCGCCTCGCGCGGCCCCGCTCGTTCAGGGGTTGCTCCGGGCCTGAAATTGACTCATATCGCCGTCCTGCTCGGTACCGCCCTTGCCCTGAGCGCTACCGGCGCGCACGAGCAAGGAGACTGTACCGGCCAGCGTCACTCTGGGACGCTCCCATGGCGACTTCTCCTCCGGGTGGGCCTGTGGAAATCTCTCTTCGGGCTTTCCCATCCTGATCGTCCTCCCTCCGCTCGCTAGGGCCTGTCAGACCGGGCCTGGAGCCAGAGTTCCGTGCTCAGCACCAGCCAGGCCTCCATGCTTCGTGAGCCGACACCACTGAAATACTCCTCCATCAAGGCACGAACCTGCGGCGCATCGACGATCCCCAACTCGCTGAGCACCCGTGGTCCACCCAGCGCTGTCCACGCGCGCCGGCCATGGAGACGGAACAGGCGATCGAACGATTGGCCGAAGAGCACCTTCTGGGCGGGCATTGCCACGGACGGGAGCCGCTCTGCCACCAGTCGCCGCAGGGGCGCCTTGGCCCGCCCGCCCGCGACCAGGTGCTCAGGAGACATGCGGAGGGAGAGCTCGACCAGGTCACGATCGAAGTAAGGGTACAGGAGTCTGAATCCGACCTGGTCCGTCCACGCGTGCGACTGTTCGAGTTCCATCGAAAAGGTCGGCGACTGTGGCAGACGCCGCATGGCGCGCACGTACGCGCCCTCACCGGGGGCCATCTCCACCGCGGGCGATTCGACCGCCCGCCGCTCAAGCCTCGCGATGAGACCCCCGTCGGCCGGCACGAGCCAGGGCGGGCGCGCCCGCCTCAGCCGTCGCGTACGGATCCGCTCGCGAGCCCCGGGAGACAGCAGTGTGCGGGCCCGCTCCCTGAGCACGCCCTTGATCGCCCCGTCCCAGAGGACTGAACGTGCGATTCGCACCGGCATGCCCGGCCACGTCGCGTGACAGGCCTGACAGAAGCGCCAGAGGCGGCGCAGGTCGAAGGCCTCGAGACAGTCCGCCGCGTAGCCCATATTCACGTAGTACATCTCGTCCCCGCCGGCGCCCGTCATCAGGTGGCCGAGGCCCTGATCGGCCGCCGCGCGCAGCAGTCGGCCATACATCGGCTGCCACGCGCTCATGACGGGGCCCGGGCATGCGCGGGACAGGGCCCGGAGCTCGCCGACGAAGGAGTCCTCGTCGAGGCACTCGTCGAGCGACCGCATCACCTGCGGCATCCCCAGAGCCTGTGCGACCTGGGTCTGCCGCAGGCCTTCGTCGCAGGAGGGATCGGTGAAGCGCAGCGACACGGCGTGCAGCGGGGGCCGCCCGTGGCGGCGCGCAGCCGCCGCCACCGCGATGCTCACGGAGTCGAACCCGCCGCTCAGCGCCAGGCTGTCCGCGCCGGCGGACTGGCAACGATCGACCGCCGCGCCGAGGACATCCGCGAAGCGGGACACCTCGTCCTCGGTCGCCCAGGCAAAGCCGGGCGGCACCGGGTCCCAGTAGCGGGCCAGGGACAGCGCCCCGCGACTCACGGACAGCCAGTGCGCGGGCGGCAGGCGCCGGACGTCCTCATAGAAGGTCTCATGGACCTGCTGGAAGCCCCGGATGTTCTGCAGATACTCCGCGACGAGCGCCCGATTGACACGGGCGTCCACTTCCGGCTGGCCCAGGAGCGCGTCGAGCGACGGAGACACCAGGAGGATGCGCTCGTTCCACCAGTAGAAGCAAGGGATCAGCCCCATGGCGTCCCGTCCAACGACCACGCATTGGCGCTCCTCGTCCCAGATCGCCAGGGCGAAACCCCCGCGCAGCTTGTCGAAGAGGGCGCTCTGCCATCGCTCGTAGGCCGATGCGACGAGGCCCGCGTCCGACGCGGACTGGCCGATGCTCAGCTCACCGCGGTCGAAGAGGTACCCCTGGAATGCAACGAAGCTCGTCGAGCCCGGGCCAAAGCGGCCCACGTCCGCGGCGCGAACGACGGTCGGCCGCTGATCCTGGGCGGTGTCCCAGCGCAGGAGCCAGGGGTCCGTCATGCCGATCTCGAGAGCAGGCCGTCCCGGGTCATCGACAGGACGAACTCGTCGATCGCCTCCGCGAGCTGGTCCGGGGTGACGTCGAATTCCTCCAGCATGCGTCGCTCGACCTCGGACCGATCGCACTCGGCGCCCACGAGCTCCCAGAGGCGCGCCGCCGTCCGGTTCAGCGAGTAGATCCGGTCGGTCCTGAGGTCCACCAGCACGATCTCGTCGCCGACTCGCGTGGCAATCGCATCCGGACTCGGTCGAAAACTCGACCGAATCACGAGGCCCGCCCAGTGGAAGAGGACCACGCCCGTGGCCCTTCGACGGTGAGCAACGTGCTCCACTGTCCGGACATGGCTCCCCCGATCACGATCACGCCCTGAGTTTCCACCCAGGCGTGGCCGCGCACTGCCTGCCCGCCGGCGCGGACGACCCCGATGTGGAGCCGCGTCGGGAGCCCGTGCCGTTCGAGGAGCACCTGTGTCGCCAGCGCCTGGGTCAGACACGTTGCACCAGGTACCACCCGACCGGCCCGCGTGACGGCCCGCGCCACCCGATCGGCAAGCGACGGATCCCTGGCAACTCCCGGCTTCCGAGAGACCACCCAGCCGAGGACGCGGCCAACCATCCGGACGGGCAAGACCCAGAGTCCAAGCCGAATCGCTGACACCAGGCAGAGGGCGGAGACCAGCAGCCCCCGGTCGGTTGCGAGGCAACCGAGAATCTTTCGCCCGCGGCTCAACGCCCTCATGGTGGTACGGCGCATCATAACCCAGCGCGAGCCGGCCGGACGGGAAAGCCCGCCCACACGTTCAGGAGCCCGAAGACCTCGCGCGAGACTGCCAATGCGTCGCCCGTGTGACGCCACCAGCGATGCGCATCGTAGGGGTCGGACGTTGCATACCGGACAATCGCGCGCTCGCCGATGAGCGCGCGCCAGGTGGCTCGAACCCGACGGCTGTGGGGCTTGGACGTGACCAGAATCACCTGCCCGCCACCGGCTCGTTGGAGCTCCTCCGCGATGACCAGGACCTCCTGGGCCGTGTTCTGCCCGGGCCGGCTCAGGACTCGAATCGCCGTGACCGGGACACCCAGCCGCTCGAGCACCGCACGGTTGTAGGCGTCCTCACTGGGCACCTGGATACCGAGCTGATGCAACGCGGCCTCCCCGGCGCCTTGTGGCGGCCGCGTGAGCCAGACTTCCGAAGCCCATCCCTGGCGGTAGACCGATGCCGCCTCCATGGCTCGGAACGGCACCTCGCCTCCCAGTGCCACCACCGCTTTCGCCGGCGCCAGCGGATCCTCCACGACCAGCCAGGCGCCGAGGCCCCTCACCCCCCAGACGACGCAGGCCGCGACCACGGCGATCAAGACCGTCACGACCAGCGCGGTCCGCGGCCACGTGAGCACGCGGTCGGAGCGCCGGCCTCTCGCGGGCGCGAGCCACACTCAAAACTTCGCTCCCCGCCGCTCCCAGGTCCCCCGGAAGCTGATCCAGAAGGACACCGCGATCAACCTGAGATCGAGCCAGAAGCTCTGCCGCCTGACGTAGAGCCGGTCGAGCTTGAACTTGTGCCGGCGCGGGAATGTCCCGCGGGGCGTAGATCTGCGCGAGGCCGGTGAGGCCGGGCCGAACGCGATGCCGCGCTTCGTAGCCCGGGATCTGCCTCGATGGGCACGCGCGCGCCCGTTCCGCTCACCTCGATCTCCTCCGGGCAGCAGCGCGCGCGGCCCCACGAAGCTCATGTCGCCCCGGAAGATGTTCCAGAGCTGGGGCAGCTCGTCCATCGCCGTCGCGCGCAGCAGGCGGCCGACGCGGGTGATGCGCGGGTCGCGCTCCCGGGCCTGCAGCGGGCCGACGCTCGGCATCCGCGCCCTCGATCATCGAGCGGAACTTCCAGCTCTTGAACCGGCGCCCCCCCTGGCCGACCCGCTCCTGCGGGAAGAAGACCGCGCCGCCGTCCTCGAGCTTGATGGCGGCCGCGATGAGCGCCCAGAGCGGAGCGGAGCCGAGCAGACCGATTCCGGACAGCACCACGTCGAACGGGCGCTTCAAGAGCGGCGGGCGCCAGCGGCCGGCCCCGATGCGGCTCTCAGTCGCGCCAGCCTGCACGGAGCAGCTCGTGGTACGCTCTGGATCTGGACCGCGGCCGATCGTACTCGAGCGCCGGCCTCGCCGCGCATTGGCGCCGAGCCGTCGCGCCCGTGCCCGGTCGCGATACAGCGCGAGGATCTTGCTCGGCGAGGTCCTCCCGGGTCGCCGGGCTCGCGCGAGGAGGCCGCAGCCATACTTCGCGGGTGATCCCGGTCCACCTCGGAGTCCTCCTCCACCGCCGCCACGTACGGCCGGCCGGCCGCCAGGATGCCATAGAGCTTGCTCGGCACGATGTAGCCGGCGAGGCCCGCCTTCGAGCGAGACGACGAACACATCGGCGGTGGCGAAGGACTCGTTCAGCCGCTCCTTCGGCTGATAGGGCAAGAAACCGCACGTTGTCCAGCCTCAGTCGCCCGCGCACGAGTCGTCCAAGGCCGGCCCGCTTGCGCCCGTCGCCGACGACGACCACCACGATATCGGGATACGCGGCTCAGCCGCGCGGCAGCGTGCACGAGCGTCTCGAGCTCTGCGACAGGCCGATGTTCCCCGAATGCATGACGACGAACGTGTCTCGGCCAGTCCGTTGCGCGATCGAGAAGGCATTCCGCTTCGGCCCGGGGACGATGGCTCGCCAGTCCGCCCAGTTGTGGATGACCGATGATCTTCGCCGGGGTCGGCGCCCTTGCCCTTCGACGAGCCGCTCGCGCATCGTCTCGCCCAGCGCCACCACCCGGTCCGCCTTCGCGAGCCAGGTAGCGGTTGACCCGCTCGAGCGACCCGTTGACCCGTCTCGCTCTGGAAATCCTCGAGCAGTCGCGCCACCTCGGGGAAGATGTCCTGGCACAGGAACGACGAACCGCGCGCCGGGCCGCGCCGCGCCGCGAGCATGGCCGGCCAGGCCGATGATCGGCGGATCGGTCAGCGCGACGACGACGTCCGGGCGGCCCAGCCGCAGCCCGGCGCAGACACGCCGAGAGGAAGTAGCTCACGTAGTTCGTGGCCCGCGCCGACGAATCGCTGCGGGCGCAGCGTCGTGCCCCGCGTCGCGGATGATCTCGACGCCGTTGTGCCATTCCCGCTCGAAGAGCCGGCCGCCACCGCGCGGCGTCGCCCCGGTCCCGGCGGGTCGACAGCGCCGGGCCCGGCCACGACCGTGACCTCGCAGCCGTGCACCCGGACCAGATCCTCCGCCAGCTCGGTGAGGAGCTGCCCGGTGGCGGCCTGGTCCGGATAGTACGAGCGGTTGAAGAAGCAGACCCGCAGGGGTGACGTTGTTGTCAGGCGCCGCCCCTCACCTTCTGCACGTACCAGTCGATCGTGTCGCGGAGCCCCGTGCGGAAGTCGGTCCGGGCCCGGAAGCCGAACCGCTCCCGGCGCGGCTGGATATCCAGGCAGCGCCGCGGCTGGCCGTTGGGCTTGGTCGTGTCCCAGACGATGCGCCCCGGGAAGCCGGTCAGCTCGGCGATCAGCGCGGCCAGGTCGCGGATGGAGATCTCGAAGCCGGCGCCGAGGTTGACCGGGTCGGCGCCGTCGTAGCGCTTCGGCCGCCAGCACGATCCCCTCGGCGCGCGTCCTCGACGTAGAGGAACTCGCGGGTCGGCGTGCCGTCGCCCCAGCACCTCGATCGTCGGGCTCGCCGCGTCGCTGGCGTCGACGCACTTCCTGATCAGCGCCGGGATCACGTGCGACGACTCTCGGGTCGAAGTTGTCGCCGGGGCCGTACAGGTTGACCGGCAGCAGGATAGATGGCGTTGAAGCCGTACTGCTGGCGGTACGCCTGCGCCTGGACCAGCAGCATCTTCTTGGCCAGCCCGTAGGGGGCGTTGGTCTCCTCCGGGTAGCCGTTCCACAGATCGTCTTCGCGGAACGGGACCGGCGTGAACTTCGGGTAGGCGCAGATCGTGCCCGACGGCGACGAACTTCTCGACGCCGGCCGGCGCGCATGCTCCATCAGGAGCGACGCCCATCATCAGGTTGTCGTAGAAGAAGCTGGCCCGGGATGCCTGGTTCGCGCCGATCCCGCCGACGACGGCCGCCAGGTGGATGACGACGTCGGGGCGGGACCAGGTGTAGACCCGCTCCACGTCCGCTTCACGGCGCAGGTCGTAGTCACGGCTCCGCGGCACGAACAGCTCTCGACAGCCCCGCCCCTCGAGAACCTTCACCACGTGAGACCCCAGGAACCCACTTCCCCCGGTGATCAAGATGCGTTTGTCGCGGAGATCCACGTGGGCCTCCTTCAGTTCACGATGAACTGGTGGTTGCGGTACTTCGCGGACGATGGATCCTTGATCAGGCCAGTCTCGATCGCGTCCCGGATCTCGACGATCCCGTCCTCGACCCCTCGTCGAGCCCGGAACCCTAAGACGCGACCGATCTTCTCGCAGGAGACGGCCACGTCGCGCATGTCCTCGCCGAAGCTCAGATCGCGATGCTCGATCTCGACGACGGGCACGTTCTTCCGGATGAGCTCCACGAGCTCCAGCTTGGAGTAGTTACCGTTCGCGGCCGCGACGTTGAAGATCTCGTTCCGGACCCGCTCCGCAGGAGCCTCCGCCATCTGAATGAGGGCGTCGACCACGTCGCTCACGTGGATGAACGACCTGGTGTAGTCACCTTGGTAGATGACCAGCTTCCGCTTCGTGAGCGCCTCCAGTACGAACTGGTTCACGATGAGATCGAACCGGGTGCGCGGCGAGAGCCGTAGAGCGTGGCGAATCTCGGGATGACGACCGCTACCGGCGACCGGCGCCCTCGCTCGAGCAGATACTCCTCCGAGGCGATCTTCGTCCGCGCGTACAGCGACTGCGGGCGCAGCGGGCTCGTCTCCGTGACCGGCGCGCCACCCTCGGCGATGCCGTAGTTGCTATAGGTCGACGCGAAGACGAGACGTGACGCCCCGGCGGTCTCGGCGGCCTGGAACACCCGCTGCGTCGCCTCCACGTTGTAGTGCCACGCGGCCTGCTCGCCGATCTGCTGGCACGCCGGGAACCCGACGATCGCCGCCAGGTGGAAAACGATCTCGCTGCCCTCCAGGAGCGGCACCAGATCAGTTCTTCCGATCCGCCACGTCGACCTTGCGGAACGCAAATCCCGGATGCGCCAGGTGCGCGAGCAATGACTCGCCTCCGAACAGGAGCGTGTCCAGCACCGTCACCTGGTGACCCCTCCGGAGCAACTCTCCGGTCAAGAGCGATCCGATATACCCGGCCCCACCCGTGATCGCGATCCGTGAATCCGGCATCGTCTATCCTCCTGCGCGCTTCTCGATCACGACGCTCTCCATCACCAGGACGTCCATGCCCGTGCGGAGGAAGCAGTCCAGCGCCTCCTCCGGCTTGTGCACGATGGGCTCGTTCTCGTTGAACGAGGTGTTGAGGAGCACCGGCACGCCGGTCAGCGCTTCTCGAAGGCCCGCAGCAGCTGCCAGTAGAGCGGGTTGTGCGTCGCGGTTCACCGTCTGCAGCCGCCCGGAGCCGTCCACGTGCGTCGACCGCCGGGATCACGGCGCGCTTCTCCGGGCGCACCGGGTACACCTGCATCATGAACGGGTCCGGCGCCGCTCCGACGAAGTACTCGTCGAGCGCCTCCTCGAGGATGGATGGGGCGAACGGGCCGGAACGTCTCGCGGAGCTTGATCTTCGCATTGATGATCTCGCGCATGTCCGCCCGCCGGGGATCGGCGAGGATGCTCCGGTTGCCGAGGGCCCGCGCCCCCCACTCCATCCGCCCCTGGAACCAGCCCGACGATCTGGCCCTCGGCGAGCCGCTCGGCCGTCCAGCGGCACAGCGCCTCGTCGTCGGCGATCTCGCTGACGCCGGCATGCCGCGGCCGTCCAGCTCCGCGCTCCGCGCGTCGAGCGCGCCGCGCGGACCGCATCCTGGCCGAACGCCGGCCCCCAGTACGCGTGGTCCATGACGAAGCGCCGCGCGCCCCCGAGGAGCTGATGCCACACGTAGAGGGCGGCCCCGAGGGCCGTCCCATTGTCGCCGGCGGCGGGCTGGACGTACACCTCGCTGAAACGGCGTCTCGCTCGCGGATCTTGCCGTTGGCGACGCTGTTCATGGCGCAGCCGCCCGCCAGGCAGAGCCGCGGCTGCCGCGTCCGCGCGTGGAGCCCGCGGAGCACGTGGAAGACCGCCTCCTCGAAGACCGACCTGAAGCGAGGCCGCGATGGCCTCGTGCCGCGGCGTGAGGGGCTCCGCCGGGTGCCGCGCCGGCCCGAGGAGCTCCTCGAGCTTCGGCGTAAAGACCGGGTCCATCGCCGGCTCCCCGTCGTCCCAGGTCATGCTGATCGCCGCTCGGACGCGTGGCGGAAGTACGAGAGGTCGAGCGTGAACGCCCGCCCCTCCGGCAGGAGGCGAGGCCGCGCGAGAGCGCCCGGCGAAGTCGGGCGTCCCGTAGGGAGCCAGGCCCATCACCTTGTACTCGTCGCCATAGGACTGTGAACCCGAGGTACTGGGTGATCGCGAGGTAGAAGAGGCCGAGCGAGTGGGGGAAGTACACGCGATCCAGCATCCTCGAGCCGACGCCCCGCGGCCGACTGCCCACGAGGTGCTCACGAAGTCGCCGAAGCCGTCGATGGCGCAGACGGCCGCCTCCTCGAAGGGCGAGACGAAGAAAGGCGCTCGCGAGATGCGCCGGATGATGCTCCACCCAGTGCAGGCGCTCGTCGACGTGCGCGCGGGTCGAGCGCCGAGCGCCTGCGGCGAGGGCGGCCGCCACGTCCCGCACGCGGCGAGCGTTCTTCGCGCGGTCCGAGACCAGGCTGCAGGCTCGGCCGATGCGCAAGGGCGAAGCGCGCCTTGCGCCACAGGTTGCGCCCGCGGGTTCCGGCCGATGGCGAAGTGGTCCACGTCGGCGGGCGCCATGCCCCGCCATGTCGAGACAGCTCCGGATCGACTCGCGCGGAAAGCCCGCCCAGTGCTTGACGCGCGTGAATCGCTCCTCCTCCACGGCCGCCTCGAGCCGCCCGTCGACGACAGCAGCGCCGCCGCGGCGTCGCCGTGGTAGGCGCTGATGCCGAGCACCGCGGTCACGGCCGTCCCGGAGCCCGAGGATGGCGCGGAAGCGGCGGCGAAAATGCTCCTCGGTGAATTGCCGCGCCAGGCGTTCGGCCCCCGCCCGCCCCATGCGCGCCCGCGTCTCGGGCTCGAGGAAGAGCCGCACGACCGCCTTAGCGACCTGCTCCGGCTCGGCGGCGTCGACCACGAGCCCCGTCATGCCGTCCTCGATCACCTCGGCGGCCGCGCCCGCGCCGCCGATGCACGCCTTCCCGCCGCGCATCGCCTCGAGGAACACCAGGCCGAATCCCTCGTCGCGGCTCGGCATCACGAAGAACGCGCAGTCTCGATACAGCGCGTCGAGCGCCTGATCGGACACGTGCCCGAGGAACCGCACGGCCGCGCCGAGCGCGGCGGCCTTCGCTTCGAGGCGCGCGCGATCGTCGCCGTCTCCGGCCACGACGAGGCGCGCGTCCGGGCACCTCGGCCCGGTCCGCGGCCAGAGGTCGATGAGCAGATCATGCCCCTTGTACCGCTCCGAGCCGGCCAGGCGCCCGACGATGAGGGCGAAAGGGCCGACCGTGGGCGCTCATCCGCTTGCGCCAGCGGCGGCACCACCGTCTCGGGCCACCTCGCTACGCCGAGGTGACAGACGTCGATCGGCCGGGAGGCGAACCCGGGTTCGCCTGGCGAAAGCGGCGAGCAGTGTGCTCGGAATTCGCCATGAGGACGTCTGCTCGGATCAACGCCCACCGCTCCACTCTGGCGAGCGGCCGCCATGCTTCGATGCCATGGAGGAAAGCAGTCAGGCGTGACCGGCTCCCTGCGACCATCCACGCCAGCGGACTCATGTGCAAGTGAAGGCATAAGACCTCTGGGGGCCGCGGACGACCAAGGCCGGCGAGCAGCGCAGACATGGCGAAGCGGAGCTTCTTCCCGCCGGCGCCGGCTAGGTGAATCGCACCCGCATGATCGTTCGGGAATGGCATACGTGGCGGATCATTCATGGCAAGCGTCCTGACGTGATCCAAAGCGGTTGCCGCTGGCAGAGGTAGCGCACTCACAATAAGCCTCGACGCCCTAGCGATACCGTCCCGGCCAGTCAGGCCCGGGGTCAGGACAACGTAGGCAGGGCTCATCGTGCCGTGACCCGTCCGCTCCGAGCGTTGACGACAGCCTCGTAGCGGTCAGCCATGGCGCGCGCAATCGCATCCCACGAGTACTTGGCGCGGGCGAGAGCCCTTCCTCGCTCACCCATGGCGCGGGCGCCTTCCGGATCCCGCAGCAACTTAAGCAGGGCGTCGGCGATAGCCTCGGCGCTCTGCGGTACCCAGAACCCGCAGCGGGCACTCTGCACCTCCTCCCAGGGACAAGTTTGCACCACAACAACCGGGACACCGGCAGCCAGAGCCTCAAGCACGGCCAGCCCGAAGTTCTCCGAGTCCGAGCACATCACAAGCGCGGTGGCGTCGGCCAAAAGCGCCCACTTCTCGGCATCCTGCAGTTCACCGGTCCAGTGCACCCATCTGCTGAACGCGGAAAAACGAGACTCCACCTTTTGCCGATAGTCACCCTCGTTGGGTCCAGCGATCACCAACTGAGCTAGCGGATAAAGCGGCAAGATCCGCTCGAAGGCGGCGGCAAGAAGATCCAGCCTCTTCTTCACATGTAGCCGGCCCAGCGAGACCAGCATGGGCGCATCTGCGGGAACGTTCAATCTCCGCCGAAACTCTCCCCGAGTGCGGGTTTCGGGAGGATCCACCCCGTTTGGAAGAGTAACGATTGGAACCCCTCGAGACCAGTTCCCGATCGCTGTGGCCTCAGCACTCGAGGTCGCGTGGAGGAATGCTGCCCCCCTGAGATTCCACCGATCAGTCATCCAGTACGCGATTCGCTTCCTGACTGGACGGTGCGCCATTGACCAGGCATCCAGCATCCCTCGAGGAGAGATCACGTAGGGCACACCCGCTCGCCGGGCCTGCCGCGCTGCGATCCAGCCCGGGAGAGTCCAGAGTCCTTGAATGTGCAGTACATCGCACTTGCCGAACTCTGACTCGAGCGCCTCCCCCAAGCCCCGCACCCCGAACAGACGGCGAGGATAGGTCCAGGGAAAGTACCAAACAGGGACACCCTCGTAGCGGTCTCCTCCAACGGGCGAGGGCGGCAACGCCGTATCGCCGTTTGCTGTGGTCGTGAAAACCCCTACCTCCACGCCAGCGCGCTGCAGAGCCCGGCACAGGCCCAAGATGCTCCGCGGAGGACCCCCGTACCGGAACGCAGGAGGGAAGTACGGCGTCACGTGCAAAATGCGCAAGCTCTATGCTCCCTGTATGCGCCCGAGGCTAGCGCAACGCCCGATGGGTCAGGTGCTCGGGACGTCGGGCTGCACCTGTCGGAGGCGAGCCCGAGATCCGGATGCACGATGCCGGCCCAGAAAGCGGTCGGGAGGAAGACACCACCCCCGAGATATGCGAAGAGTGTGAGCGAGAGCCCGAGCATGTTAATCCACGAGCGCTCGAAGAGGTAGAGGGCCAGCCAGAAGATCACCACCGCCGCTGCCGTGGCCAGTTCTCGCCTCCTGATCAGTCGAAACCACCAGCTGGTAGGCGGTCCCCATGAAAAGGCCGTAGGCCAGCACGGGGAGAAACATTAGCGGCACCCCGAAGTCGATGTACGACTCTCCCGCGTAACCGAATGCGATACTCGTGCCCTCGTCCGCGCCAGCCACCCAGATGCCTGCATACTTTTGCACCATCTCGCTATCCGATTCCAACGGCGCCTTGTCGGGGAAGAGTAGGCGCGGCGTCAACACGTGCAGCACGGCCTTCCAAAGTAGGGCGCCGTTCTCGTGCGGCAGCACGGCCGGCACCATGTCCAGCGCCAGCGCTGGGTAGTAGACGGTCCACAGCCGGTCCACGAACAGTTCCACGTCGGAGACCATCTCGGAGGGGGAACGCTCCAACCACTCCGAGGAAAGGGCCACAACGCGGTCGAGGCGCGCCTCGCGGGAGGCGGCGAACACCTCGTCCTCGAAGCCGCCCCGGTACTCCCTTTTGATTCCCGTCCAGCCCACGCTCGTCACCAGCATTACCACGCCAACTGCCCCGAGTACGACCCAGTGCTTCACCTTCCGGCGGTCGAAGCCCCCCGTAAGCGCCAGCGCCGAGATCACCATCGGCTCGCGGAACCCAGCGAAGTAACCAGTGAATCCGAGCAAGGTCTCGCCTGCCAGGATGACGGCGATCCAACCGGACCTGACTCGCGGATGGCTCAGGCGATGGAAGATTAGGAAGAGCAGCGCGAAGCGTCCATAGGTCAGGGCCAAAATACCCTGGGTAAGTGCGGGAACATCCCAGGCCAACCCCTGAACCGTAGCCGTCACCGTAACCGATACCATGTAGCACGCGACGAGCACCGGCCAGCTGAACGCTTCCGATGATGCACGCACCGCGCCCGACGGGCGCCGGACCAGAGCCAGCCCCGACTTCAGGCCGAGCAGCAGGGCGACCAGACATCCCAGCCCGATCAGCACCATGGCCCGGTAGTCACTGAGCACCATCGCGGGAGACTGGTAGCCCGTGAACGCGTAGTAGTACAGGCCGAGGGTGACCTGCATCCACTGGAAGGTGAACGCCATCGGGAGCACCGGCGGCCCATCACCCGTCGGGAGGTAACGCCATCCGGCGCACAGGACCCAGAGGGCGACCGCCGGAATCCAGTCTTCCGCGAGGAACCAGACGCCCGCCGACGCGAGCCCGAGCGCTATGGCGAGCCCAGGCAGCGCCAGACGCTTCGGCGCGAGGCGCCTCACGGCGCTTAGCAGCCCGAACCCAAGTGCAGATTGTCCACCGCCATCGCCCGCCGAGAGTACCGTATAGTACCGCATCGTGCTATGGGAGCGGTGAAATCCGGAACATGCTGTGCAGCGGCAGCCAGGCTCTCACCCGCGGTCCTCCGGGAAGCCCGCCGAGCACCGTCGCAAGTCCAGGGGGAACATACGTCCCGGCTGCACTACAACAGCACCCTTCTCGCGGGCGTCAGGCGATCATCACCCATAGCAAAAGCGCTATTCGGTATCTACCCTGTCCCGACAGCGCTTTGATGCTCCAAAAAGATCTGGCCTCAAAAGCCGGTCATGGAGTTTTCGACCTAAGCGCCCTGGCTCTTGGCGGTACGCGGGGAAGGATCATACGTACCGGCACAGGAATTGATGCCGCTCGAAATGGTAGGGCTTGAGCGCAAGCAGATCGCTATTCGCGTGAGTTGCTGACGGGGCGATCGGCTCGAGACGGGTGCCGGTGAAATGGAATATGCGGTAGCCACAGTATTCCAGGAACTGCTTGGTGGCAGCGGTGGAGCTCGATAGGGCAGCGGCCAGGCTGTCATCTGCCTCGAACATAATTGCCGGCGCGTCGGAGGCGGCGAGGGAACGCGCGCCGCCGTGAAAGACCAGCAGCTCGGCACCCTCGACATCGACCTTAAGAAAGTCGACGCGCCCTAGGCCGTGTTCCTGGCAATAGAGGTCAAGAGTCGTGGCGGTGACCAGGACCGGTTCGGCTGCTCGATGGTGACGGACCAACGAGCCCATGCCGCTGTTGCTCGTGCAAGAGGGGAAGAACTGCACCTCACCCGGCTCGCTCGAGAGCACGCGTGGGTCCACGCGGACGAAGTCGAGGGCATTCAGCGAGAGATGCGTACGCAGCCGCACCAGGTTCTCCGGCATCGGCTCGAAGGCGTGAACGCTCCCAGTCTCGCCCGCACACCGCGCGGCTCCCAGCAACCACACGCCGACGTTGGCCCCGACGTCGACTACGACGTCGCCGGTGCCGATCAGCGCACGGGACAGATCCATGATCGGGTCCCACCCGCTCCTACCATCGACGAAGGCCCAGTAAAGGATGCGGTCGTCGAAATCTGCTTGAAGCACGATACCAGGCTCGATTTCAAAGACGAAGCGCCGGCGGGCCAGCCAGGGCCGGACTAGGCGGAGGAGCTGACCCTTGCCTCGACGAAAGGGCCACCACCGGAAACCGCATCGGATCAAGCGTACGTCAGCGGGCGTTCCGATGCGGGGTCGCATATCGCCGGCGGACATGGATCAAGGGTAGCAGAGTGCAGCGAGGGCGATCCGGCCGGCCTGTGACTTGGTACACAATGTTTTCCGTGCTTGGCGTGCTACGATGATCCGTTTAGCGGCCCATCTCCGAGGCCAAAAGGATGTGCGGGATTGCGGGAATCGTCAGACTGACAAGCCATCCGGCGCCGGAGGACGTTCCAGCCGTCCTTCGGATAAACGCCCGTTTCGATCAGGGCGCGGACAACTGGGGAGGGTTCCAGGCTCGCTCGCTGCCGAAACCGGCCTATCGTCGCTTCTTCAGGCCAACGGCCGGAAGCATCTGCGCACCTATCCCGATCTCGGCTCAGGCCCAAGCGCGATCTCAGGAACCACCGCCTCTCCATCCTCGACTTGTCAGCGCAGGGGCGCATGCCATAAGCAGCGAGGACGGTCGGCTGTGGATCACCTGGATCACCTGCAATGGGGAGGTCTACAATTATCGCGAGCTTCGGGCCCAACTCGACGGCCATGGTGAGCCGTCTCACTCGGCGACCGACACCGGAGCCATTCTCCGCGGCTACGCGCTCTGGACGACGCGGTGGTGAAGGTTCGCGTTTGCGCTGTTCGAGGCTTCCCCGCGACCCCGACTGCTCCTTGCGAGAGACCACTTCGGAATCCAGCCGCTATACTACCACCAGGGCCGAGAACGTCTCGTCTTCGCCTCCGACGTCCGAGCGCTCCTGCCAAGCGGCATAGCCCCGGGATAAGGCCGGGTCGGAGGCGCTGATCCGATTTCTTCAGCTTGGCTCCGTGCCGATGCGAGAACGACCATCGAGAGATGCCGCTACCTCACCGCTGCGAGAGTATGGCGCGTGCTCCTCGCGATCCCGTGGTAGATCAGGATCTAAGTATGACCTGTGTTCGGCGCGCTCGACGCGAAGCCTGCCCTCCGCAGCCGATTCATCAGGGTCTCGAAGCCATAGCCCCAACAACGATACTCATGTCATTGCTGGAAGAGGTGGCTGACGATGTCCATCCGCATAGGCAGATCCTCCGAGAAATGGGACTGGGACGACTAGCTCACGAAATCCCTCGAGATTCTCCCGGCAGTAGGCCCGCAGATACCGTTGGGCGTCCGGGACGATGATTCTCAAGACCCCGGTCGGCGGCAGTCTTCGAGAAACGCGGGCAGCTCCTCTCGCGGCTCCAGGTGCTCGATGAAATGTTCGGCCCGGATCTCCGCCGCCGATCGATCGGCCAACGACAGTCTCCGACGGCAGCCCCATCCGACGACGTCCCGGCGGCCTGGGAACAGATCGAGGTTCACGAAGCCGGGAAGGATCTGTGGCCCGCACGCGATGTTCACGCGCTGCTCGCGACCACGGTGTATCGTGGCGAGGCGCCGACGGCGCCAGCGCAGCAGAGCATTGCCGGACCACACCAGGAACGCATTGGCCTCAACGCGGAGATGTCGAACAAGAACCGTATGATTGGCATGTGGGCGAGAACAGCCAGCGCCCGAAAACGCTGCTTGAGGGTCACTGCCTGGTTCCTGCCCCGTCCTGAATGTGATCCGCGGGTTCGACGACGGCCAACGCGCTCGTCAGAATCGCGCTATCGAGATGAACGCGGAGCCACAAGGATATGATCGAGCGCGTAGTTCGTTGTACCCATTCTTATTGCCACACGACTCATCTTCCAAAGCCTCAAAGGGGCGCGCCCTGTGCGCTTTCGCTTCAGGCCCACGGCGTAGTTGCTTTCGCGACCGCGCGGCGTTCGCCGATTATCGTGTGCTTCATCGGAGGTGTCGAGCAAGGGGCCACGACTGGAGTGACAAGCTAAGAGCTTGTCGCGGTGAGGGGCTGCTCACCTCCGCCGCTGCGTGCGCCGGGGGCGTTCTCGGCGTGGTCGAACGAACAGTGATTCCTCCGCTTCGCCCGGGTGTGCTACGATCACGCCCTTGACGTCTATCGCTGGGCTCGCGCGATGTGTGGGATTGCAGGAATCTTCAGACTGACCGGCCGTCCGACCGTCGAGGATGCGGCGGCCGTCCTTCGGATGATGGACGCCCAACTCCACCGGGGGCCGGACGACTGGGGGATGCTTGTCCCGACCTCGCTCGCCACGAATGTCGGGCTACCGTCGGTTCTTCAGGCCGGCGTTCAGGAGCATCTGCGCACATATCCCGATCTCAGCTCGGGCCCTGGCGCGATCTTGGGAGCGCGCCGCCTCTCCATCCTCGACTTGTCGGCACAGGGGCGCATGCCCATGGGCAGCGCCGACGGCCGCTTCTGGATCACCCACAACGGAGAGATTTACAACTACCGCGAGCTCCGAACCGAGCTTGAAGGCCAGGGCAAGCCATTTCACTCGACAACCGACACCGAGGCCATTCTCCGCGGCTACGCGGTCTGGGACGACGCGGTGGTGGCGCGCCTAAGAGGCATGTTCGCTTTTGGGGTGTTCGAGGCGGCCCCGCGCCCGCGATTACTCCTGGCCCGGGACCACTTCGGGATCAAGCCGCTGTACTACCATCAGGACCAGGAACGGCTCGTCTTCGCCTCTGAGGTCCGAGCTCTCATCCGAAGCGGCATGGTCCCGGATGAGGCCGAACCGACGGCGCTGATTCGGTTCCTTCAGCTTGGCTCCGTGCCCGTGCCGAGAACGACGGTCAGGGGTGTGGCGGCGCTGCCCGCCGCACACTACCTGACCATAGATGGGCAGGGCGCGGCCCTTCGACGGTACTGGGACCTCTCCGCGTATTCGTGGTGCCGCTCGGACCCTGCCGCGGCCGTGAGTCCTGACGAGGCCGCGGCGACCACGCGCGCCCTCCTCGAGGAGTCGACCAGACTCCACCTCGTCAGCGACGTGCCGCTCGGCGTGTTCCTAAGCGGGGGGATCGACTCGTCGGGGCTCGTGGCGCTGGCCAGCCAGTTCGGCGGGACCCCCTTGAGCACCTTGTCCATCGCGTTCGAGGAGGCGGCCTACAGCGAAGCGCCCTACGCGCGGGTGGTGGCTGAGCGGTATGGGACGGCTCACCGCGAGGTCGTGCTCCACGCGAACGACCTCTTCGAGGGTATGCCGAGGATCTTCGCGGCGATGGACCAGCCGACGGTGGACGGGGTGAACACCTACTTCGTCTCCGAGGCGGCAAAACGGGCTGGCCTGTCCGTTGTTCTCTCGGGGACGGGCGGTGACGAGCTATTCTTCGGCTATAGCCACTTCCGCTGGAGCGCGGCCCTCGACCGGCTCCGGAGACTGCTCGGCGCCGTACCCGTCCAAGCGCGCCGGGGGCTCATCACGGCGGTGCTCCGGGGCGGGGCCGCGCTGGGCCGCCCAGGTCTGAACCGGCTCCAGTACCTGGAGCAGCCTTCGCTCGACAACGTCTATCTCCTGGTGCGCGGGGTATTCAGCCCGAAGCAGATCCAGGATCTGCTCGGCATCGGTCAGGCGGAATTCGAAGCCTGGGGCCCCGCCTTGCCGCCAGTCGATGACGGGCGGATTGGAGGGACGCTCGGCGCCTTCGAGCGGCTCGAGTTTACTCACTACCTGCAGAGCCAGCTCCTCAAGGACGCAGACGTCATGAGCATGGCCCACTCCATCGAGACCCGGGTGCCCTATCTGGACCACCGGCTCGTGGAATATGTGATGGGCCTGCCCCCGGCGCTCAAGCTCGACGGAGACCGGCCGAAGCCGTTGCTGCTCGCTGCGCTCGGTGATTCACTGCCCCAGGAAGTCTGGGATCGACCCAAGATGGGGTTCACCTTTCCCTTCGACTTGTGGATGAGGCAACGCGCGGAAGATCTCGAGTCAGCCAGCACGTCGACGAAGTGGCTCCAGCGCAGCGCAGTAGAAGCGATATGGCGTGAGTATAAGGCGGGCCGGGTCCACTGGTCGCGGCCCTGGACGCTGGTGGTGCTGGCGGCCTTCGACGCATGTCGGAAGACAGTGGCGCCCGCATGAGCGCCTGGGGGATCTTATCACTTGCATCGCGGTGAAGGCATGAAGATCGTCCAGGCGGTGGGCTGGTACTATCCCGAGCGCCTTGGCGGCACGGAAGTATACGTGGCGGGTCTATGTCGCCGGCTGCGCGCCGCGGGTCACGAGGTGCTCGTGGCGGCCCCGGATCCCGCACACGGCCGCGAGCGCGTGTACGAGCATCATGGCGTACCGGTCTATCGCTACCCGATCCCGGCGGCGCCGACACGCGCCGAATGCCAGGGACTGGTCGTTGTCCGGGGCGCCGAGTTGTTTCACGCATGGCTGGCGAATCAGCGGCCCGACGTTCTTCACGCGCACACTTTCGTCACTGGCCTCGGCTTGGCGGAGCTCAAAGTAGCGAAGGCTATGGGTGCCCGTGTGATCGTGACCACCCACGCCGGCAGCCTGGGCTGGGTTTGCCAGCGCGGCACCATGATGCGGTGGGGGCAGCACCTCTGCGATGGGGTGTGCGAGCCTGCCAAGTGCGCCGCCTGTGAACTCCAGCGTCGCGGGCTCACGCGCTCGCTGGCACGGATCGTCGGAGCGATTCCGCCTGCGCTTGGTCGGGCCGCCCGCGGGCTGCCCGGCAAGGTCGGCACCGCGCTCGCCATGGGCGACCTCATCGCACGAAATCAGGGGATGCAACGGGAGATGCTGGCTACAGTCGACGCGTTCGTGCTCCTCACCCGCTGGGCCCTCGAGGCCGTTGTGGCCAACGGGGCACCCCGTAGCAAACTCGTCCTGAACTGCCTCGGGCAGAGTCAGGAGAAGGTCACGCGTAAGCCAGACACGGAGGATCGTCCTACGGCGCCGCCGGTCACGGTCGGCTATCTTGGTCGTTTCGATATCATCAAAGGAGTCTACGACCTGGCGCGAGCGGTGACGAGCCTGCCCCCCGATGTTCCGATCCATGTCGAATTTCGCGGTCCGGTCCGGAATAGCGCCGAGCGGGCCGTCGTGCATGACCTCCGCGGGCTCGTAGCGGGTGATCCACGCGTCACCTTCGCCCCTGCCGTGAGTGAAACCGAGGCGCTTCGCGTGCTGGCGGGCTACGATCTCCTGTGCTGTCCGGCCGTGTGCCTCGAGGGCGGCCCCACGGTCGCCATTGAAGCGCACGCGGTCGGTACGCCGGTGATCGGCACGCGCATCGGCGGGATCGCTGAACTGGTCACCGACGGCCTCAATGGATGGCTGGTCCCTCCCGGTGACTGGCGGGCTCTCGCGGGCGCGCTTCGCGACGCGGCCGAGAACCCGGCGGGGACCATCGATCGCTGGCGGCTGGCGTTGCCCCCGGCTCGGACCATGGACCAGGTCGCGGCAGACTATCTGGCCGTCTACACGGCATGAGCCGCGTCTTGCGCGAGGAGGTCAAGAGGCTCTTTGGTCCGCGCTGGACCACTCGCCTACGTTGCCTTGTCCGCGGAAAGGGCTGGCCGCGCTGGGGAAACCTCCGACGAGTCACCCCGTTCTCCACGAACTTCGGCTTCGATCGTGGGACGCCGGTCGATCGCTATTACCTGGCGAAATTCCTGGAGGCGCACCAGGAGCTCATCACGGGTGACGTGCTCGAGATTCAAATGCCCGGATACACGACGCGTTATGGTCATCACCTTCGTCAAGTCGATAGCGTCGACATCAACCCGGCGCATACCCCGACTTATGTCTGCGATCTCGCCGCCGCCGAGGCCGTCATCCCGAACGATCGTTATGACTGCTTCCTGCTGCCCAACACGCTGTGCGTTCTCCGGGACGTCGAGAGCTGCCTGCGTCAGGCGCTCCGCGTGATCAAGCCCGGAGGCGTGATCCTCGCGAGCACGGCCGGGTTCGTCCCGTTGACGCCCGATTACCCCGATTACTGGCATCTGAGCGCGGCCGGATGGCTCGAGATCACCCGGCGTGTCTGGACCGGCTGTGAGATCCAGGTGGAGAGCCAGGGCAATTGCCTGGCCGCGATCGCGGCGATGCTCGGGCTCGCGCTCGAAGAACTGACGCCCTCAGAGCTCGACGTGATGGATCCACGGTATCCCGTGCTGATCACCGTGGTGTGTCGTAAGCCACTCGCCTCGCGAATGGCATGAACAGGGCGCTGTCGTTTCTCGCGAAATCGGCCCTCCTAACCTCGGGACACTACGCCCGCCGGCTCCGACGGGATACGTTTCCAGGGGTCGCGGTGCTCGGGTACCACGGAGTCCGGGCCGACGACTGGCCCGTCGGCACCATGACGTTCGAGGGGCTGCATGTGCGGGCCGGTGAGCTGGATGCTCACTGCCGTCTCATACGCGCGACGTGCCATCCCATCAGCCTAGCTCAATGGGGCCGCGCACGCGCCGGGGGCCCATCGCTCCCGCCTCGCCCAGTACTGTTCACCTTCGACGATGGCTATCGCACGGTCTTCACCTTGGCCCGCCCCATTCTCGAGCGCTACGCCATTCCGGCGGTGGTGCTCGTCTGCAGCGATCCGGTCGGTCAGCGCCGCCTTCTCTGGTACGACGCGATGGCCCGGGCCCGCGGGGAGGACGAGGTGGAGCGGGTCAAGACCCTGCCGTTCGACGAGTGGGCGGCTCTGCAAGCGGTCTGGTCCCGGCCAGCGGAAGAGACCGATCCCAACGCGCCCCTGACCGTAGCTGAGCTCCGAGCCTTGGCGGAGATCTCGGGCATCGAGATCGGAGCGCACACCGCGGCCCATCCCATCCTCGCCCGAGGCAGCATGGAGCAGCAATACGCCCAGATTGCTGGCAGCAAGGCCCGTCTCGAGGATTGGATCGGCCGGCCGGTGACGGCATTCGCCTACCCTAATGGCCGCCCCGGCCAGGACTACAGCACCGACACAGTGGCGCTGGTCAAAGGGAGCGGCTTCGAAACGGCGTTCACGACCCGCACGGGATTCGCGACTCCTCACGAGGAGCCGCTGGAATCTTCCCGTTTCCTCATGTTGGCGGGCGTCTCCGCCGCGGAGTTGGCCCATCGACTGTGCTACTCGTGGCGCAGGCTTGGGCGCGCATGATCCCGCGCATCGCCGTATTTCATCCAGGGATGCAGCACTCGTACCAGACGGCGCTGGCTTTCCAGCGCGCGGGTCGGCTCGCCTGGTACGCCACTGGCATCTTCTACGATCCGAACCGTTGGCCTTATCGGATGCTCCAATTCGTGCCGTCGGGCCTGCGCCGGCGGCTCGAGCGCGAGCTTAGACGGCGCCATCATCCCGAGATGGATCCTGCACTGCTCCGCACATTCGGCTACTGGGAGTGGGTCGAACGGATCGGCATGCGTCTGGGGCAGCGTCGGCTAGAGCACTACGCCAACGAGTGGGGGAACGCGAGCTTCGCCAGACACGTCGCCCGCTGGGCCCTGCGGGATGGCGTGGACTGCGTCTGGGGTTTCGACACGGCCAGCCTGACGACGTTCAGGGAGGTGAAGGCCCGGGGTATCCGCTGCGTACTGGAACAGACCATCGGGCATCCGCGGATCTGGAACCAAATTCTGAGTGAAGAACGTGAGCGTCTGGGCACGACTTCGACCCCTACCCGCGACCGTACCCGGAACGCGATCTCGCCAGCGTGGACGCCGAGATCGAAGCGGCGGATGGGATCGTTTGTGGCTCGGAGTTCGTCAAGAAGACGCTGATCGAGGAAGGGGTACACGCGGGCAAGCTCCATGTCATCTCCTACGGTGCGGACACGGCTGCCTTTGTGCCGGCGTCTTCTCCCGGCTCGGCCGATCAGCTCCGCCTGCTCTTCGTGGGGCACTTTGGCATTCGGAAGGGGGCCTGGTATCTCACGGAGGCGCTGAATCGCCTGCGCCGCCTGCACGGCCTCTCGCTCACAGTAGTCGGCACGCAGACGGTGCCGACCAAGGCGCTGGCGTCCATTGCGGACAAGGTTCGCCTCGTGCCCCGCGTCCCCGGCGAGGAGATGGCCGAGCTCTACCAGGGCGCCGATGTGCTGGTCCTGCCCTCGCTGTTCGAGGGGTCATCCCTCGCGATCTATGAAGCCTTAGCGTCGGGCTTACCGGTCGTGACCACCCCGAATGCAGGTTCGATTGTGAGGGATGGGATCGAAGGGTGCATCGTTCCCATTCGCGACGTAGATTCTCTCGTATCGAGCATCGAGTTCCTGCACCGAGACCGGGACGCGCGTCTGGCCATGGGACGGCACGCTCGGCTACGCGCCCTCGAGTTCCCGTGGAGTCGATATGCCGACGGCTTGGTCGGACTGTCGGAACAGATGATCGGGGAGCGCATGGCATGAGCGCGCCCGGCACCGTCTCGCGCGGCGCATCGAGCTCGGCACCGGCAGCGGTCTTCGTGGCGCACGCGCACGGCCTCAGCTCGGCGCTCGGCGGGCAGCAGCTTTGCACCAGCGAGTATCTGAGGACGGTCCGGACCGCGGGGTTTGCGGTATCGATCAAGGCGGTGGAGCACGACCGACGCCTGCTTACGCGGCTCGTGCGGCGGCTGCGGCCTCGTCCCTATCCGCCGGAGTGGCGTCCAGAGCTGGTGGACGAGATCGTCATGAACGTCCGCGAGGTCCGGGCACGCTTCATCTTCCTGAATCTGGTGAACCTGGCACCGCTCGCTCCGCTGCTCCGAGCACGGGTCGACGCGGCTTGCAAGATAGTGCTCTTGTCTCACGGCCTGGAAAGTGTCGATTTTCTCCATGCGGTCGATGTGCAGGCCCGTTCGAGTGCCAGAAGCCGCTCGGCGAGCGAAGAACGCACGCTCGGCCAACAGCTCTTCGAGGAGTTCGCTCAGCGGCGGCATATCGACCACGTGTTCTGCCTCACATCTGTCGAGACCGAGATCGAGCGGTGGCTAGGGGCGAAGGGGGTCAGTTGGCTGCCGCGCACCATTCCGGAGCGGGCACCGCTCGACTGGTCTCCGGTGCCGGGCCGGTTCGGCTTCGTGGGAACCATGGACCATCCCCCGAACCGGGATGGGCTGGTGCAGTTCCTGGAGCACCGAGCCGCTGGCTCCTCCTGAGATCGAAGTGCGGGTCGTCGGTGGACCGCCGGCCGCGGGTGCCGAGGCCGGCGCGGCGCTTTCGGCTGGTCAGGTACCTGGGCGCCCTTTCCGACGAAGAGCTGGACAAAGAAGCCGCGACCTGGCTGAGCTTCGTGCACCCCGTGTTTTGTTATGCGCGCGGATGCAGCACGAAGCTGGCCGTCGCGCTGAGCTGGCACATTCCGGTTCTGACTACGCCCCCCGGTTGCCGCGGGTACCGCTGGCGGGAAGGGAGCCTGCCTATGGCCGACACCCCGGAAGCTCTCGCGCGGCTCGCGCTCGCGTTCGCGGATCCTGGAACTGCGGCGGCGGCCCAGAAGAGGTCGCGGCCATCGCCCGCTCGACACCCACGATTGACGAAGTGGCGGCCCTCGTCCGAGGCGCGTTGCTCTCCGGCGAGAAGATCTGACATCCGTATGCGCGTTGCCATTACGGTTGACCCCTACGTCCCTCCGCCTCGATTGTACGGCGGCATCGAGCGCGTCGCGGATATCGTCGTCGCAGGACTGTCGGAACGGGGCCACCGCGTGACCCTCTTCGCCCACCCGGATAGCCGGACCGCAGGCCACCTGTTCCCTATGGGGCGCCGCCGCACTTGGGCTGGCGGCCGCGTCACACCGAATTGTGGCAAGTGGGTAACGCGCTCTGGCGCCGACGCCGGGAACTCGATGTCGTGTTAGCTGGGGTCGGCTCGCGGCGCTCTTGCCGATCTTTCCGTACCGGGGATTGCCGAAAATTCAGCGGTACTGCCGCAACCTGGTGCCGTGGCGGAGTGTGTGCATGGCCGTGCGGATCGCGGGAAGCTCCATCCGGTTTGCGGGAGCGTCGGCGAGCGTCTATGACGAGCGGCCGACAGGGCAAGTACGGCGGGCGGTGGTCCACCGTGTACGACGGCGTCGAGACCAGCAAGTACACCTTTGTACCCCGGGTTCCTCGCGACGCCCCGCTGGTTTTCATGGGCAGGATCGAACGGATCAAGGGCGCCCACAGCGCCATCGCCATTGCTCGAGCGGCCGGCCGGAAGCTCGTCATTGCCGGGAACAGGAGCACGCAGGGTGAGGAAGCCGCCTATTTCGAGCAGGAGATTGCGCCCCACCTCAACAGGGCCGCCATCCGATACGTCGGCGCGGTCGAGGACGCCGAGAAGAATCAACTGCTCGGCTCGGCGGCGGCGCTCGGCTATTTCCTATCCAGTGGAAGGAGGCCTTCGGTATTGTGATGGCCGAGGCGTTTGCGTGCGGGACGCCGGTGATCGGGTTTCCGTGCGGGAGCGTGCCCGAGGTCATCAAGGAGGGCGTGAACGGGTTCGTCTCCGGGGCGTGAGTGAGGCTGTTGGCGCGGTGGGGAACCTCGACTGGATTGATCGCGCGGCCGCGCGCGCGGATTGCGAAGCTCGTTTCAGCGCCAAGGCGCTCGTTGACGCGGTGGAAGGATTGCTGGTCGAGGCAGTGAGCAGGCGTGGAGCATAGCGGTGCTGGCCACAACCCCGCCAGTCGTTCCGCATCAGGACCAGCGTTTGCCTACGGCGTTGCACGCCTTGGTCAACCAGCCATGGCCATTGAAGGAGTGGATCGCCGCCGAGCCGCGTCGGTGGCGGGCGTTCGCCGGCGTGTGCCGGCACCTCGGCTGGAACGCGACCCGGCTCGGATGGCACACTGCGAAGAACTGCCGTATCGTGGGCTTCATCTGCGCGCGACCCACGTAAATCATTTGTGGGTGCCCATGGGACTCTACGAGCCCTGGGTGAGCCGGTGGTTGGTACGTCTGTTGAGCGATGATCGGTGGAAGTGCCGGGGGAAGGACGTGTGGGATATCGGGCCAACGTTGGCATTGTGTCTCTGCTGTGTGCCCGACATGGGACTACCCGTGTCGTCGCCTTTGAGCCGGGAGAGGTGAACATCGCTCGCCTGGAGGATCATCGTCAAGCGAACCCCCACGTCGCCCCTCGGATCGAGGTGATTCCGGCCGCGGTCAGTGATGTTGACGGCGAGGCCGAGTTGGTCGTGAGCGATGCGGGTGCCGAGGGGCAGA
>CAVXJS010000010.1:0-330995 GCA_963762145.1 uncultured Candidatus Rokubacteria bacterium | reverse complement strand
CGAGCAGTTACGGCCCGAATGCCAAGTCCGCGGAATGGCTGGACGGCACGACGCCGCGCGGCGCGCGGCTCGTCGACCAGAGCGGTCAATGGATGTTCCTCCTCTGGCTCGAAGGCGTGCGGTCCGCGGACTGCGAAAAATGCCTCGGTGAACAGGGGCTCGGCGCGTTTTACCGACTGGAGCTTGGCGATCCGGACATGCAGGATGCGGAAGCTCTGCTTCATCCTGACAATGTCGCCCAGGCGCTCCGGATCGTTCCGGGCGTGCACTCCGATCTTCAGCTCCGGCGCCTCGGGGCGTCCAGCCCGATCAGCGTTTTTCGGATTGAGCGGCCGGGTCCAGCACACTGACGCTCGCAAGCCAGGAAATCCCCCCGATCGCGAAGTCGTCGTCGCGATCGCCGCAAAGCACGGCTGGCCTGTCCGTTCTGGTCGTCGGCTCGCCGGCCATCTTGAGGCCAATTATCCGCTTCGCCTCATCGATAAACTTGCAACAGTATGAGCCACAGATCGCTCCAGCACTGCCGTCGGCGGCAACGGGCCCGGCTCAACCGCAGGAATGCGATTTCCCACTCAGCAACGCGAGAAAGCGCTGCGAGGAAAAGCAGCGATAGGTCGTCGCAAAGCCGCTGTCAGGCTTGTTCCGGCCACCCATGTCTTTAAGCTCTCCTGAAAAGAACAGGTGCCCACGATGCGTGGGCACGACGGAGGGAGGCGTGGGGATTACGGGCCGCTATCTGTGCCGCCATTGTCGCGGTTTCGGGTCTGCTCGGGGGAAGCGTTGCCTCAGCGCAGGACTATCCCAATCGCCCCGTCAAAGTCGTCGTGCCGTTTCTGGCCGGCGGCGGCACCGATGCGCTGACACGCTTCATCTCCAAAGGCATGGAGCGGCGGCTCGGCCAGCCGTTCATCGTCGAAAACCGGGCAGGGGCAGGCACCACGCTGAGCCGCAACCGCCGTCGCCCGCTCGGACCCCGACGGCTACACTCTGATGGTCGGCACCGCATCGACCTTCGCGGCGGCGCCCGGGCTCTACGACAGGCTCGCCTACGATCCGGTCAAGGATTTCGCGCCGGTGATGTTTCTTCGCCAGTGTACCGTTCGTGCTGGTGGTCAACCCGTCGCTCGGCGTGAGTTCCGTGAAGGAACTTGTCGCGCTCGCCAGGAGCAAGCCGGGCGAGCTGGCGTTTTGCCTCCGCGGGCGTCGGCGCGGTGCATCACATCTTCTGCGAACTGTTCATGAAGGATGACCGACTCAAAATGCGGCACGTGCCGTATCGCGGTGGCGCGCCTGCGCTGAACGACGTCGTTGCGGGCCACGTACCGGTCTATTTTGCCGATGCGGGGCCTGCCGCGGCGCTGATCAAATCGGCCCAGCTCAAGGCGCTCGGCGTCACCACCGCGACCCGCAGCAGCAATCTGCCGGAGGTGCCGACGCTCGACAAGGCTGGCGTCGCCGGCTACGAGGCGAACACCTGGCAGATCATGATCGGCCCCAGCAGATGCCGGAGCCGATCGTCCACGGCTCGATGGCGCGCTCGCCAGTGTCATGGTGACGCCGGAGGCGCAGAACTACTTCACCTCGCTCGGTATGCAGCCCCGGACCAGCACGCCGAAACAGGCGCATGAGCATATCGTCAAGGAGGCGCGCGCTGGACCGAAGTCATCAGGGGCATAGGCATCAGCATCAAATTAGCTAAATTGCGTCAAACGCGGAGGAAGCCATCCATGAGCAAGCCACTCACCATCGGCCTGGTCGTGCCGTTCTCGACCGACAAGGTGCCGGAAGAGGGCCCGGTGATGTATCCGGGCGTGAAGTTCATTCCGCGTGCCGTGGGTGTGCGCGCGCTCACACCCGAAGGCTACGACGCCGCCTGGAACGCGATCCTGCCGGCCGCAAAGCAGCTCGCGAAGGAGGGCGTCGACGCGACGCTCTCGCTGCTCGCGAAGGTGCCGAGCCTGTACGTCGTGCGGCCGGACCTGCCGGCCCGGGACATGAAGGAGTTCGTCGCGCTCGCGAAGTCGAAGCCGGGCGCGCTGAACTACGGCTCGGCCGGCAACGGCAGCGCCGGCCACCTCGCGTTCGAGTACCTGAAGGCGGCGACCGACATCTTCGTGGTGCACGTGCCGTACCGCGGCACCGGGCCGCAGCTGACCGACCTGCTCGCCGGCCGGCTCGACGCCGCGGCGGTCGGCGCGCCGGCGGTGCTGCAGTTCATCAAGACCGGCAAGCTGCGCTGCATCGCCACCGGCACGCCGCAGCGCATCGCGCAGTTGCCCGACGTGCCGACGGTCGCCGAGCAGGGCTTCCCGGGCTTCGAGATGACGCAGTGGTACGGCCTGCTCGCGCCGGGCCGATGCCGCGCGCCGGCGGCCGACAAGCTCGCCGCCGCGGCAGCCAAGGCGGTGCAAGGAGCCGGCCGCGCTGGAGCGACTGAGCGGCCGACGCGGCGATCGCGGTCGGCAGCACGCCGGCCGAGTTCGCGCGCTTCATCGCGGCCGAGCAGGCAGCGCTGGAAGCCGGTGATCGCGCGGGCGAAGATCAAGCCGGATTGACAGCGCGCCAGCGTCGAAGTCGAGCCCGCCGCCATCGGGTGAGCCCCGATGCAAGGCACTCGGCGCTCGACCTATCGTGGGCCGATGAAGGACCCCCTACAGGCCGCGGCTCGCGTCATGCAGGCGCGGCGCGATCGCCCGCTCAGTGCGCTTCGGCCGGCTTGGCTGAGCTCGGCCGCCTCGTCCGACGTGCCGCGTGCGCCGTTGAAATAGAGGTTGAGCAGCACGCGGCGAGCGCCGTCAGCAGAATGCCCGACTCGAGCAGCGGATGCAGGCCCTTCGGCATCTGCTGGCTCCAGCGCGGCGCGACGAGCGGGATCATGCCGGCGCCGATCGAGATCGCGACGAAGTAGAGGTTGTGCCAGTTGGTCTTGAAGTCGATCAGCGCTCGGGGCGCCGGCCTCGAACCAGCGCTTGATCAGCGCGCGCTCGGCATCGGTGATCTGGGTCGCGTTGTTCGAGCGGCATCAGCTTCAGCACGACCGACCTGCTGGTAGACGGCCTGCGCGTGCTGCTTGATCAGTTCGGGCGTGTGCAGCGCGACGTTCTTCTGCTGCATCTGCTGCGTTGTGGCACATCGCGCAGCGCTGGTCGACGACCGCCTTGACCTCGGCCAAGCGTGACCGGCGTGGCGCCGGCCGACGGCCGCGCCGGCTGCGGTCGGCGCGGGCGCGAGCCAGAACGCCAGCGCCGACGAGGACCAGCGTGCCGACGACCGCGTGCTCCCACGGCACGCGCTTGCCGGCGCACCAGCGCCTTGTGGCGCGCGACGAAGACGTGGCGGATCAGCGCGCCGGCGAGCATCAGCAGCACCAGCACGAGCCAGTTGTGCTTGCGCCTGGTAGAGCCAGCCGTAGTGGTTGGACAGCATCGCGACCAGCACCGGCAGCGTGAAGTAGGTGTTGTGCACGCTGCGCTGCTTGGCGCGCTGGCCGTGGATCGGATCGACCGGCTGGCCCGGCCTTCATCTGCGCGATCACCTTGCGCTGGCCGGGGATGATCCAGAAGAACACGTTGGCGCTCATCGTCGTCGCCAGCATCGCGCCGACCAGCAGGAACGCGGCGCGGCCGGCGAACAGCTGGCAGGCGAGCCACGACGCGAAGACGACGAACACGAAGACCAGCACGCCGACGATCAGGTCGCCGTCGCGCGCGCTGCGCCGAAGCATGCGGCAGATCGCGTCGTAGACGAACCAGAACGACGGCGAGGAAGGCCGAGCGACGCGGCGATCGCGGCGGCCGGCGACCAGTCGTACACGTTCTTGTCGATCAGGAACGTGCCGGCGTTGAACAGGTACAGCACCGTGAACAGCGCGAAGCCGGTCAGCCAGGTCCAGTAGCTCTCCCAGTAGAACCAGTGCAGGTGCTCGGGCAGCGTGCTTCGGCGCGACCAGGTACTTCTGCGGGTGGTAGAAGCCGCCGCCGTGCACCGCCCAGAGCTCGCCGTCGACGCCCTTGCGCGACCAGGTCGGCGTCGGTCGGCGGCGTCAGGCTGTTGTCGAGGAAGACGAAGTAGAACGACGAGCCGATCCAGGCGATCGCCGAGATGACGTGGGCCCAGCGCAGCAGCAGGTTGACCCAGTCGAGGAGATACGCATCCATGGCCTTCGGTCCCGGTGTGGTCGCACGGCTCAGCAAGAAGCCGGCCAGTGCCATCCCTTACCACGGCGGGCTCTGTAAGGCAGGAACGTCGCGACCGGCTTCTCGAGCGCCGGGCTCCGCGGCGACGCCGATAAAGTGTATACACTTTCCGGCTTATCGCATACGGGTAATCCCGACCACCGCTCGAGCTCGCGCGCCTCAGCTGCCGCGGTAGGTCGAGTACGCCCACGGGCTGGCCAGCAGCGGCACGTGGTAGTGCTGGCCCATCGACGCCAGGCCGAAGTCGAGCGGCACCTCGTCGAGGAACGGCGGCTCGGCGAGCTCCGCGCCGCCGCGCCGGAAATAGTCGCCGACCGCGAACACCAGCGATAGCGCCCCGGCTGGAACTCGTCGCCGGCCAGCAGCGGGCCGTCGGCGCGGCCGTCGGCGTCAGCGTCATCGCCTTCAGCAGGCTGGCCGCTCCGTCGCTGCCGATCCGATAGAGCTTCGCGCCCATGCCGGCGGCCGGCACGCCGTTCGCCGTGTCGAGCACGTGCGTCGTCAAGGTTCCCATGTCGATTCCCTGTGCGCGGCGGCGCGGAAGGCATCGCCAAATAATGGCTTGATGTTCCGTCAAAAGTGTATACACTTTGCGGCACAAGGCAAGGCCTGTTTCGCGAATCCGGCTCCTTCCATGCCCCGACCCGCGCCCCGACTGCAGGTGATCAAGACGCCGACCCGGCGGGCGCGGCCGCGCCGGCGCGCTCGGCCGGCCCGCGGCCGCCCGCAACGGCGCCGGCGACGGCGGCGCCAATTCGACCCAGCGCATCGCCGACTCGATCACCGTCGGCGATCGTCGAGCGCCGCCTGATGCCCGGCACCAAGCTCGCCGAGCAGAAGATCGCCGACATCTTCAAGGTCTCGCGCACCCTGGTGCGCCAGGCGCTGAACCAGCTCAGCCGCGACCAGCTGATCACGCTCGAGCCGGCGCGCGGCGCGCGCGTCGCCGAGCCGAGCGTCGAGGAGGCGCGCCAGGTGTTCGAGGCGCGCCACCTGCTCGAAGCGGCGATGGTGCGGCGCGCCGCGCGCCGAGCTCAGCAAGGCGCAGATCGCCGAGCTGCGCGCGCACCTGCGCGACGAGGAGGCGGCGGTCCGGCGCACCGACGTCCCGGGCCGCACGCGGCTGCTCGCCGACTTCCACGTCGTGCTGGCGCGCATGCTCGGCAACGAGGTGCTGGCCGGCATGCTCGCCGACCTCGTCTCGCGCTCGTCGCTGATCGCGCTGATGTACCAGTCGGCGCACTCGGCCGAGCATTCGTTCGCCGAGCATGTCGCGATCGTCGATGCGCTCGAGAAGCGCGACGCGCGCGCGGCGGTCCGGCTGATGGAAGAGCACCTGCGCCACGTCGAGCGCAACCTGCGCCTCGACCCGCGCGCGCCACGACCTCGAAGCGGTGCTCGCGCCATGACAGCCGCGCCCGCCTGCTCGCTCGCCGCATCGACCTGCCGGAACCCGCGCCATGATGACCCGCGACTATCCGCGCGACCTGATCGGCTACGGCCGCAACCCGCCGCATGCGCGCTGGCCCGGCCAGCGCCCGCATCGCGCTGCAGTTCGTGCTCAACTACGAGGAAGGCGGCGAGAACTGCGTGCTGCACGGCGATGCGGCGTCGGAGACCTTCCTGTCCGAGATCGTCGGCGCGCAGGCCTTCGCGGCGCGCCACCTGTCGATGGAGTCGATGTACGAGTACGGCTCGCGCGCCGGCGCCTGGCGCATCCTGCGCGAGTTCGAGCGGCGCGGCCTGCCGCTGACGGTGTTCGGCGTCTCGATGGCGCTGCAGCGCCATCCCGAGCTGACGCAGGCCTTCGTCGACCTCGGCCACGAGATCGCCTGCCACGGCTGGCGCTGGATCCACCACCAGCACATGGCCGAGGCCGAGGAGCGCGCGCACATCGAGACCGGCACGCGGATCATCCGCGAGCTGACCGGCGGCGCCTGGCCGCTCGGCTGGTACACCGGCCGCGACAGCCCGAACACCAAGCGCCTGGTCGCCGACCACGGCGGCTACGAGTACGACAGCGACTACTACGGCGACGACCTGCCGTTCTGGATGCCGGTCGAGAAGTCCGACGGCACGACGCTGCAGCGGCTGATCGTGCCCGTACACGCTCGACACCAACGACATGCGCTTCGCGTCGCCGCAGGGCTTCAACACCGGCGACCACTTCTTCGCCTACCTGAAGGACGCGTTCGACGTGCTGTACGCCGAAGGCGACCGAGGCCGCCGAAGATGCTGTCGATCGGCATGCACTGCCGCCTGCTCGGCCGGCCCGGCGCGGTTTCGCGCGCTGCAGCGCTTCCTCGACCACGTGCAGGCGCACGACCGGGTCTGGATCGCGCGCCGGATCGACATCGCGCGCCACTGGATGCAGGTCCACCCGGCCCCCGCGGCCGCGCTGGCCTGAGCTTTGCGTCGACGGGTATTCCACCCCCGATCTCCCGAAAGGATCCGTCATGACGAAGCTCGCCACCCCCGTTTCCGCACCGCATGCCCGCAGCGGCGTCTCGCGCCGCCGCTGCCTCCAGTTCGCCGGCGCCGGCGCGGCCGCCCTCGCCTTCCCGGCGTTCGCGGCCTATCCCGAGAAGACGATCAAGATCGTCGTCACGTTTGCGGCCGGCGGCGCCAGCGACATCGTCGCCCGCGTCGTCGGCGAGCAGCTCGGCAAGCGGCTCGGCCAGGCGGTGATCGTCGACAACCGGCCGGGCGCCGGCGGCAGCGTCGGCGGCAGCGCGGTCGCCCAGTCGGCGCCCGACGGCTACACGCTGATGCTGTCGAACTCGACGCCGATCTCGATCGGCCCGTTCGCGCTCGAGAAGCAGCCGTACGACCCGCTCGTCGACTTCACGCACATCGCGGCGATCGGCTCGGCGCCGTGCGTCGTGATGGCGAATCCGGCGACCGGCATCAACACCATCGTCGACCTCGAGAACGCCGCGCGCAAGTCGGGCCAGCTGCAGTTCGGCTCCGGCGGCCCGGCCTCGATCGGCCACATCTACGGCGAGCTGATGATGCGCACGATGGGCATCAAGATGGGCCACGTGCCGTACCGCGGCGGCGCGCCGATGACGACCGACCTGATCTCCGGCGTGATCCCGGTCGGCATCGACGTCGTGACCGCGTTCGTGCCGTACTTCAAGAGCGGCCAGATCCGCCCGCTCGCCGTGACGTCGTCGCAGCGCTCGCCGCTCGTGCCCGACGTGCCGACCGTCGTCGAGGCCGGCTACCGCAAGCTCGTGCTCGACAACTTCTTCGGCCTGACCGGCCCGGCCAAGATGCCGGCCGACCTCGTCGCACGCCTGAACACCGCGGTCAACGAAGTGCTCGCCCAGCCCGAGATCAGGCAGCGCCTGCTCGAGCTCGGCGTGACCGCCACGCCGGGCACGCCGGCGCAATTCAACGCGTTCGTGCGCGACCAGGTGGCGAGCGCTCGCGCCGCTGGTCAAGACGATCCGCGTGACCCTCTGAGGCTTTCTCGATGCCCGCTGTGCTGACGCTCGACCGACTGAACGCCGCCTCGCGCGACGAGTTCACCGCGCTGCTCGACGGCACCTACGAGCATTCGCCGTGGATCGCCGGCGCAGGCCGCGGGCGCGCGGCCGTTCGCGAGCCTCGCGGCGCTGAAGCGTGCACTCGTCGAGGTCGTGCGCGGCAGCGGGCGCGAGAAGCAGATCGCGCTGGTGCGCGCCCACCCGGAGCTGGCCGGCAAGGCGATGGTCAGCCAGAGCCTGACCGCGGAGTCGACGCAACGAGCAGGGCCGCGCCGGCCTGACCGACTGCACGCCGGACGAGTTCGCGCGGATCCAGCGGCTCAACGCCGACTACAACGCCAAGTTCGGCTGGCCGTTCATCCTCGCGGTGCGCGGCCCGCGCGGCGCCGGCCTGAGCCGCGCGGCAGATCATCGCGACCTTCGAGCGCCGACTCGCGAACCACCCCGACTTCGAGCTCGCCGAGTGCCTGCGCAACATCCACCGCATCGCCGAGATCCGCCTCGACGACAAGTTCGGCGTGACGCCGGAGCTCGGCAACCTCGTCTGGGACTGGGCCGAATCGCTCGCCCGGCACACCGACCCCGGCTATGCCGAGCTGGGACAGCTGACGGTCACCTACCTGACCGACGCGCACCGCGCCTGCGCGGCGCAGCTGGTCGCCTGGATGCGCGACGAGTGCGGCTTCGACGAGGTCTCGATCGATGCGGTCGGCAACGTCGTCGGTGTTTACTGGAGCGACACCACGCTTGCCGAACGCGTCAGGCCCTCCCCTGGACGGGGCGGGAGCGGGAGGGGTCGGGCCCGTTCAACCACGAAGTGGCCCCTGTCAGCAGCCGGCGGCTGCTGACGGGGAGCCACTACGACACCGTGCGCAACGGCGGCAAGTACGACGGGCGCCTCGGCATCCTCGCGCCGATGGCCTGCGTGCGCGAGCTGCACCGCGCCGGCCGGCGCCTGCCGTTACGACTTCGAGGTCGTCGGCTTCGCCGAGGAGGAAGGCCAGCGCTACAAGGCGACGTTCCTCGGCTCGGGCGCGCTGGTCGGCCAGTTCGACCCGGCCTGGCTCGACCAGCTCGATGCCGACGGCGTCGCGATGCGCGACGCGATGCAGCAGGCCGGCCTGCGCATCGACGACGATCGCGTCGCTGCGCCGCGACCCCTCGATGTACCTCGGCTTCGTCGAGCTGCACATCGAGCAGGGCCCGGTCCTGAACGAGCTCGACCTGCCGCTCGGCGTCGTCACGTCGATCAACGGCGGCGTGCGCTATGCCGGCGAGGTGATCGGCATGGCGAGCCACGCCGGCACGACGCCGATGGACCGCCGCCGCGACGCCGCGACCGCGGTCGCCGAGCTCGCGCTCTACCTCGAGGAGCGCGCGGCGGCCGAGCCGAACGTGGTCGGCACGATGGGCATCCTGAACGTGCCGAACGGCTCGACCAACGTGATCCCGGGCCGCTGCCAGTTCACGCTCGACATCCGCTCGACGACCGACCCGGTGCGCGACGCCTGCGCGCACGACGTGCTCGCGCGAGCTGCAAGCGATCTGCGAGCGGCGCGGCCTGAGCTACCGGATCGAGGAGACGATGCGCGCCGCCGCCGCGCCGTGTGCGGCCGAGTGGCAGCAGCACTGGGCCCGCGCGGTCGAGGCGGCCGGCTTGCCGCCGCACCGGATGCCGAGCGGCGCCGGCCACGACGCGATGAAGCTGCACGAGGTGATGCCGCAGGGCATGCTGTTCGTGCGCGGCGAGAACGCCGGCATCAGCCACAACCCGCTCGAATCGAGCACCAACGACGACATCCAGCTCGCCGTCGAGGCATTCGCCCGCCTGCTCGACCAGGTGGCCGCCGAAACGACCCGCTGACGGACGCCGCCAGCCGTCGACACCGCATGACCACTCCGTACGAACAACTCGACCGCTGGGTCGACGCGCACTTCGCCGAGGAAGTCCGCTTCCTGCAGGCGCTGGTGCAGGTCCCGACCGACACCCCGCCCGGCCGCAATGCGCCGCACGCCGAACGCACCGCCGAACTGCTCGCCGAGTTCGGCCTCGAGGCCGAGCGCCACGCCGGTCCCGGCCGACGATGTCGCGGCCTACGGGCTCGAATCGCTGACCAACCTGATCGTGCGGCGCCGCCACGGCGACGGCCCGACGATCGCCCTCAACGCGCACGGCGACGTCGTGCCGCCCGGCGACGGCTGGACCCACGATCCCTACGGCGGCGAGGTCGCCGACGGCAAGCTCTACGGCCGCGCCTCGGCGGTCAGCAAGAGCGACTTCGCGACCTACACCTTCGCGCTGCGCGCGCTCGAAGGCGCTGAACCTGCCGCTGAAGGGCGCGGTCGAGCTGCACTTCACCTACGACGAGGAGTTCGGCGGCGAGCTCGGACCCGGCTGGCTGCTCCGCCACGGCCTGACCCGCCCGACCTGCTGCTCGCCGCCGGCTTCAGCTACCAGGTCGTCACCGCGCACAACGGCTGCCTGCAGATGGAAGTGCAAAGAGGGCCGAGAGCACCGGGTGGGACTCGAACCCACGTCCCCGCCTTACGAGGGCGGAATCTTCGCCGCTAGACGACCAGTGCAGCATCGGAGTGGGACCGGAGGGGCTCGAACCCTCACCGAACCGGTTAAGAGCCGGACGTTCTGCCGCTAGAACTTCAGTCCCGATAGCCATCGCGAGTCGGCCAGGGAGGAGTCGAACCTCCGCCGCCCGGTTATCAGCCGGGTGTTCTCCCGTTGAACGACAGGCCGCCTCTGTTTGCTTCTCCCGTTGGTCGGCGCCGGGGGAGTTGAACCCCTCGTCGTTCGCTTATAAGGCGAGCGCTCTCCCGTTGAGCGAGGCGCCATGGGGCCGGAGGGATTTCAACCCCGCCGACCGGCTTAAAAGGCCGACATGCTGCCGCTACACCACGACCCCGGTCGGGAGACCTCGTGCCGGGGTATGCGTTTGATCCAGACCATCGCCTCGGTCCTCGCTACGAGTTCTGTCTGTGAGTCAGGGCGGCCGGATTCGAACCGGCGGTCTCAAGCCCCCCGAGCTTGCGGATTGCCAGGCTTTCCCACGCCCTGATCGTTCCTGCGAGTAGCCCGTGTGGGAATCGAACCCACCTCTTCGCCTTGAAAGGGCGGTATCCTCGGCCGATAGACGAACGAGCCATTCTTTGAGAGTGGGCCGGGTGGCGCTCGAATCCACGTCTGCGGCTCTTCAGGCCGCCGCTACACCGTCTCAGCTACCGGCCCATCCAACGAAGAGGCCCGGCTGTCTCATGACGCCGGGCCCGGGGCGAACCGTCGAGGTTGCGTCGGCCGGGGCGTCACAGGCGCAGCGGAGGGACGGGCAGCGAATACGCCGGTTGACCGGCGAGACGACCCGCTCCGGATCGCTTACAGGGGTGACTGGTCCACACGGCAAACATCGTGACCTCGGTCGTTTCGGTGCCTCGAGCCGCTTCGGCGAGGCCGCTCACATGGGCCATCGCCTTGCCTTGCATGCCACTGTAGACGCAGGAGTCGCCGAAGATGTTCGCGCCGATTCGAGACTTGTTCCGGAAGGGCCTCGGGCCGATCCCGGTCGGGGATTCTTCCGGGTCGTCACCCGTCTTCGCCCGGACCGGAGGATGCAATTGTTCCCCTGGCCGGGTCCCTGCTCCCGCACGTCCGTCCTGAAGCAGCCAAATTCCGGCGATATTGACATGTCGCAATAATTTCACTAGATTTCACTCTCCACCGTTCCAGTCTCTTCGAGACCCCGCTCTTTGCCCTCTCAATCTCGGGTCTGATTTCTATATATAGATGATGCGCTGCCCTCGCGGAGGCCCCCCGGGGCCCCGGCCCGGGCTGCGCTGCTACGCGAGGCAAGGGTTTTCACGGCGTCGCTTCCGTCGCCGGCGGTCCATCGACCGCCCGCGGCGGAGGCGGTGCCGAGGGAGGTGTTCTCCCCCACCGCCCCGGGTATTTAATCTGGGAGTTGTCATGTCCGATTTGCAGGAACGAGTCGAAGGCCTCATCGCGGGCCTCAAGGACGGGGATTCGAGTGTCCGCTGCAGGCAATGCCGCGCACGCGCTGGGCTCGGATCGGCCCGGCTGCCAGGGAGGCCGTGCCGGCCCTCATCGCGGCGCTCAAGGACGAGGTCCGGGTAGTCCGCTGAGGCGCTGGGCAGGATCGGCCCGGATGCCAGGGAGGCCGTGCCGGCCCTCATCGCACCGCTCAGGGACGCGGTAGGCCGGATGCCGCGATGCCGGTCGTCGGGCTCGATGCCTCGGGCGCGGACAGAGATCTGGCCCGGAGGCCAAGGAGGCCGTGCCGGCCCTCACCGAGGCGCTTGGGACGCTGGCGAGAGCCGGAGGCGCTGGGCCGGATCGGCCCGGATGCCAGGGAGGCCGTGCCGGCCCTCACCGCGGCGCTCAAGGACGAGCAGGGAATGTCCGCTGCGCCAGCGCGGGGCGCTGGGCCGGATTGGCCCGGACGCCAGGGAGCCGTCCCGGCCCTCACCGCGGCGCTCGAGGACAAGGACGTGGTGGTCCGGCTGGCAAGCGGACGAGCGATCCAGGCCATCCGTGGTTAGCCGCTATCGGACTCATCCGGCTATTCGCCCTGGTGGGCCCTGCTTCACGGTTCGCCTTCCTGTAGCAGCCACCCCACCAACTTTTGCACGCAAGCACCAATCGCTATCCGTTTGGCGAAGGACACTCACGAGCGACGTGGTGTCACTGAACGGACACCTGGGGAACGCGTCCTACGGCAGCGGCGACTGGCTGGCATAGATGAAGGGGAAGATCTTGCCGACCCCGTCGAAGAAGAGGACGGACGTGACGGCGACGAAGAGGATCGTGGCCCCGTGGGCCGCGATCTTGCCCGCGATCCCGCCTCGCCTGGCCAGGCGCTCGAGGCGTCCCGAGGCCAGCGCCGCCGGGCCCTGGATCGCGAAGAACGCGAGCTGATAGCCGGTCAGTCGCGAGGTCGCCAGCGCGAACATCACCTCGTGAAACAGGCCGCTGACCAGGAACACCAGCAGCACGGAACGGACCGGGGCGCGTCGGCCTCCGGTCGCCTGGAAGACGTTGCGGTAGAGCCAGTCATGGATCCGGTCGTTGTACCGTCGCCAGAACTCGGAGACGGTCCGCGACAGGTAGGCGTTTCGGATGATCGGAGTCGTGTCGAATCCCGCCAGGCGTTCGAGCCCGCAGAGCGCCCGCGAGAGCGATTCGATCGCGAGCACGAAGGTCGGCAACATCACGGCATGGTTCAACGCGAAGCTCGATCGGACCTGGGCGATGCCGGAGAGAGTCCTCACCGCCAGGAGGGCCATGGTGACACCGACGATCCCACCGAAGAGGCGCAGGACCTGCGGCCAGGGGCTCTCCGGACGCAGCAACCGGCGCTTGTGATCGGGATAGACGGCGGAGAGGACCGGGAACGGGATCAGGAAGCGGTAGTACTCGCGAAGGACGATGCTCCGGTCCACGTGGCCCCAATGGCGAAAGTAGTCGACCATCTTGAAGGTGATGTCGCCCGATGCGAAGGCGGACGCGGCCCGCAGCCCGACGTTCGCGGACGGGATGAGCAATGGGCAGGCGAGGATCATCGGCACGAAGCACCAGCCGACGAAGGCGCCGACCCCACCCCGAAGCCGGTATCGCAGGAGCGGCGCGACCACGGCGCAGCCATACGCGATGAGGACCGCCAGGAAGAGCCAACCCACGTTCTTCATCGGTCACGATCTCGCGCCTTCGACAACTGTAAGTGGAGCGATCATCGTGACCGATTGGGGGCCGGATAACAACCGATGGCCGCAGACCTGGCGGCGGGCGAAGCCGCTCACCCCGCCGTTCGCATCCGCATCCGCACGAGCAGGTCATTCAGGGCCGGCCGGGCGGTCGGCGTCTCGGGCAGCAAACTGGACTGATGGGCCGCCTCCAGCTCGGCCCTGAGCCGCTCGTACTCCCGTCGGTGGAACGCCACGTCGGCATCGTCGAGGGCCGACTTCTCGGGCCCGGCGATCTTCCGGGCGATGAGGTCATCGACGTGCGAGAGCCGGGCCTCCACGTTGAGCCGCACGAGGTTCGCCTCGACCTCGCCCGTTCGCATCAGGTGGATGCCCGTGAGGAGAACCCGGTAGACGTAGAGCAGCGGCTTGACCCGCCGGGGCCGCTCCTTGTCGAACAGCCTCCACTGCGTCTCGGCGAACCCGAAGTAGTGGTGGGCTTGGTACCTCGTGACGCAGCCCGCGGGCGATCGCCTTCAGCTCCTCGTGCTCGGGCGTGGTGTGGACCACGAGCGGCGAGTACAGCTGCTCCAGCACGTAGCCGTTCTTCCTCAGCATCAGGCCGAAGAACTTCCGGGCGTCGTGCGTGACCAGGTCGAGCTCGAGCCCGTCCTCGTCCTTCGAGGACTCGATCGTCTCCGGCCCGACGTCGAGGCCGACCACCTCCCGCGCCGGCAGGACGTGGCAGCCCCGCAGGTCGTAGTCCGAGTCGGGCGACGGGAAGCCGTAGAGGTGCGCCCCGCTGATCGTGGCGAAGACCAGCGGGTACGGGTGGCGGGCGACCTCCTGCCTGAGCCGTTCATCGACGTCCACGGTCCGGTCCTCGCTCATAGCAGGTCCTTCACCCGTTCCAGCTCGGCCTGGATGTTCCGCAGGGCGACGACCGCCCGATCGGGGTCCACGACGCATCCCTCGAGGCTGCCGTAATGCTCCTCCAGGCAGTTCAGGAGCAGGGCTCGCAGCCCCGCCTCGTCCGGCACGGCCCGGAGCGTGCTCTCGGCGAACACGCGCTCGAGGTCCGCCTCCTTGTCCGCGAACCACTGACGCAGACGCTCCTCGGTCCATTCACCCCGGCGGATCGCCTTGAGCTGCTCGTTATTGCGCTGGAGGTCGATGTCGCCTTCCATCAGGATCTGCTCCACCTCGCCGATGAGCCGGACGACGTGGTAGCCGAACTTGGTGTCGAAGCCGTGCTCGGCGACCAGCTCGGCCCGCTTGCCCTGCGGCTCCTTGATCGCCAGCTTGTGCAGCTGGCTGTAGGCGTACCCCTTGAACTTCGGCCAGGCCCCCTTGTGCAGGAACAGCCGCCGGTTCTCCCGCACGAGGTTGCCCACCCGAGTGCTGTGCAGGACGCAGGTCGTGGGCGTGAAGAGGGAGTCGATGATGTTCGGGTTGTTCTCCATCGCCAGGGCGAAGAACTTGACGATGCCGAAGATCGCCAGGTCGTAGCTCCGGCCGTGCCCGGCGAGGGCGTCCCGGTCCTGGATATGGTGCTCCTGGAACTGCTCGAACCGCTTCGCCTGGCGCCCGAAGCCGGGGACCTCGCCCCGGAGGTGGGGGAAGATGTCCTCCTTCGGCGGGATCGCCCAGCCGTAGACGTCGACGTCGCTCGTATCCGAGGACACCCCGTAGGCCACCGAGCCCATGATCGTCTCGTACTGGACGTTCCCGGGCAGCCATCGCGGCGGCCGGATCAGGCCACGGTCTGTCAGGCGTTGCAGGGTGCTCATGGGGACCCGATATCGCGTTGCCGATCTTCGTGGTTCGGGCGGTGGCGAGGACCTGACCCTCGCCACGCAGCCGCCCGCCTACTCGTCGTACTTCAGCAGGAACTTCGGATTGATCGCCTTGAAGCTCAGCCGGCCGCCGATGTCCTCGTCATACTCCTCCGCGAGCGGGCGAAGCACCACGCCTTCCCGCTGGACCTTCGGGTTGAGCACGCTCGTCCCTTCGGAGAAGGCCACCAGCTCGTCCACCGTGTGGTTCAGCACCAGCGTCCCGAGCTGGGGCACCGATTCGAGCCCCGCCTCGCCCAGGAACGCCAGCATTTCCGCGTGGTCGAGCAGCCGGTAGGCGTCCACGTTCAGGACGTTGAAGACCCGGAGCGTGACCGCCGGCAGCCCGTACTTGTTCTTCTGGACAGGCCGACCACGAACACCCCGCCGATCGCGTGAGCCAGCACCGGGCGCATCTGGCCCAGCAGGGCCTCGCCGAGTGTCGCCCGGGTGATCGGGTTGACCGCGAGATCCGGATGGGCGGCCAGCCAGCGCAGGGGCTCCTGCAGCTCGACCGGCGCGGTCGCCACGACCCCATCGAGGGCCCGCTCGAGCCGGTGGGTCATCGCCGCCCCCATCACCGTGACCCCCAGCGCGCCGCCCACCGTCCGGAAGAATCCGGTCAGCGAGGTGGCCGACCCCAGCAGGGATCGCGGCACCGAGTTCTGCACCGCGATCAGCATCGGCACGAAGACCAGCCCCATGCCGACGCCCGCGAGCGTGATGTCACGGGCCGCGGTGAGCCGCGTGAGCGATTCGTCCCAGCCCGCGAGCAAGACGAAGGCGAGCACGAGCGCGGTCATCCCGGCCAGGACGACGCGCCGGTAGCCCACGCGCATCACGAGCCGGGCGCCCACCACCGAGAAGACCACCCAGCCCAGCACGAACGGCATCAGCACCCAGCCGGCCTGGGTCGCAGTGCTGCCGGTGACGGCCTGCAGGTAGAGCGGCACGTAGGTGAGCGCGCCGAACATGGCCATCCCGGAGAGCAAGCCGGTGACCGCGGCCGCGCGCAGGACCGGATTGGCGAAGAGACGGAGCGGGATCACCGGATCGGCCACCTGGCGCTCGAAGAGAACGAACAGCACGAGCAGCACCGCGGAGAGCACGAGCAGCGCGAGTCCCGGTCGTCCGACGGGGATCGCCCGCCCCGATCTCGACCAGGCCCACCAGCAGGGCCGAGATCGCGGCCGCGAACACGCTCATGCCGAGCAGGTCGAATGACCCGCGCGGCCGATCCCGGCGCTCATCGCGCAGGCCCGATCGCGATGGCCACCGCGGCGAGCAGGCCGAACGGAATGTTGATGTAGAAGACCCAGCGCCAGGACACGCGATCCGTGAGCAGACCGCCCACGAGCGGCCCGACCAGGGACGCGACGCCCCAGACGCTCGAGAAGTAGCCCTGCATCTTCGCCCGCCGCTCGACCCCGTAGAGGTCGCCGACGATGGTCATGCCGATCGAGATCAGGGACCCCGCCCCCAGTCCCTGCAGCGCGCGGAACGCGATGAGCTGCTCCATGCTGCGTGACAGCCCCGCGAGGGCCGAGCCGAGGAGGAAGAGCGCGAGCCCGGCCAGGTACGCGGGCCGCCGGCCGATCTGATCGGCGAGCCGGCCCCAGATCGGCATCGTCACGGTGGAGGTCAGGAGAAACGCGGAGAACGTCCACGAGTAGATCCGGATGCCACCCAGGCTGGCGATCACGGTGGGCATCGCGGTGGCCACCACGGTGGATTCCATCGCGGCCAGGAACACGGCGGCCATCACGCCGCTCAGCACCAGCCCTCGGCGCGTCGCCACGTCCAGCTCCCCGCTCATCAGTGGCCACCCGTGCAGCCCGCGCACCGGCAGAGCGCGCGGAGCGTGGAGTACGGGTAGAGGCTCTCGCGGCCGTCCAGCCACAGCACCCGCAGCGTATCCGGGAGCTTCTTGATCTCCTTCGGCCACGTCATCTCCTGGGTGAGCGCGGCCGCTTGGTCGACCTCGCCGCCCGCGGGATCGTCCAGCCGGAGCCGATCGAATGGATAGATGCTGCCGTGATCGTCCGCCCAGGTGACGCCGAGCGCGTACCGGCCGACCAGGTGCACGTCCTTCGGCTTGGCCGGATCGGGCTGGCCGACGATGGGGAGGAACTTCCCGAGCGGCGTCACGCCCCACCTCCTGCAGCAGCGCGGCGGCGCACCGCCGGCTCACTCATCGCACGCCCCGGTCCACACGACGGACCGGAAACCACTGGGCGTCCCGGCGCCGGGAGGGCGACAGGGTCGGCGAATCGGTTGGCCGGGTCTCCGACCCAGAGGTGGAACCGGGAGAGCGTCCCGGCCACGTCCAGGGGGCCCGGGACGACGAAGCTTGCCTCCATGACGGCGCTTCAGTGTACCAGAGGCGTCCGGGCAGCGGAACGCAGCGCCGGCAACCGGCGACCGGCTCAGTGCCGGATGTCGAAGTAGATGGGGCCCGGGGGGAGGGGCCCCGCGCCGTTCAGTCGCTTGATGACGAAATTGAACTCCAGGATCTCCGCCGCGTAGGGCTCCAGGACCTCCCGCATCGCGGGATCGTGCGGGAGCGGCATCAGGACATGATCGAGACCCGCCTCCCGGAGGGTATTGGCGATGCCCGAGAAGGCGCGGAAGCCCCCCACCCCCTTGAGGGTCACGTCATAGGCCTTGACCGCCCGGACCACCTCCGGATCCAGGCCACGCCGGACCCGGTCGTCCCAGAGGGAGACCCAGGCGCTACCCCCGGGTCCGAACGCGGTCAAGCTCCCCATGTAGGCGCCCTTGGGGTACGGCGTGAAGAGCTCCGAGACCAGGTACCGCGGTACGAAGTGGTGGAGCGAGACCTCCCCGAACCGCCACGCGGCATGGGCCGGATCCCCGAGCGCATCCACCTTCCGGATGCGCACGGCCGGGTCGGGCTCGAACCGGGCCAGATCCAGGATCAGATAGTCGAAGCGCCCCGCGGTCTCCCAGCCCAGCGCCCCAACCATCTTCATTGACGCGGTGTTGGAGATGCCGATGAGGCCCGTGACATAGCGACAGCCCTGGCGCTCGAGCCACTCGGCTCCGGCCTTCATGAGCCGGGTGCCGAGGCCCCGGGTCTGGTGGGCGGGCGCGACGCGGGTATTGAACGAGTACCCGGCCGCGCAGGGCTGACCCGCCACCCGCACGGGAGTCAGGGCCAGGCACTGGACCCCGACCACCCGGCCCTCCTGCTCGGCGACCAGGACATGGGTACGGTCGTAGGCGGCCATCCGGGAGAAGAAGTTCCGCCGGGCCTGGAGCAGGCTCGCCCGCGAGTCCGGGGCGGCACCCTCGAGGGCCTGCAACGCGTCATGATCGGCTGCCGTCGCCGACCGGATCGTGACGAGCGGTGCCTGCAGGGTCGGGAACGAGCTCATCTCTGCCCAAGAATACTCATCTGGAGTCCCTCGGCAAGCCCCGGTTCATTACCGTTCACTACCTCCGCAGGTGGTACGGGACGTCCGTGACCACCACATTTCGCCGGAAGAGCAGCGCGCCCTTGATCACCAGCGCGGTCTGGTTGTGGAGGAGCTGCTGCCACCACTTGGCCGGAATGAACTCGGGGATGACGATGGTCACCATGTGGTTCTCGCCGAGCGCGAGGAGATGGTCCACGTAGTCGAGCAGCGGCGACAGCAGCAGCCGGTAGGGTGACGTCAGCACCACCAGCGGCACGCCGAAGCCCCACTTGCCCCACTTCTCCTCGAGCCGGCGCGTCTTCTCCGGATCCATCTCCACGTAGACCGCCTTGGCCGACGGCGAGAGGGTGCGCGCGTACTGCAGCGCCTGCACGACCCCCTTGTGGAGATCGCCGACCAGGACGAGCACGGTGTGCTGCATGGGCGGCGGCCCCGCGTAGCCGTCGAGCGAGAGCTGGCCCGCCACCTCGCGATAGTGGCGGTTGATGCTCACGAAGCCCGCGATGAGGGCGCCCGCGATCACCACCACGATCCACGCCCCGTCCGAGAACTTGGCGAGCGCGGTGACCACCATCACGAGCCCGGTGGTCGCCGCGCCCAGCCCGCTGATCAGCGCCTTCGGCCGCCATCCCGCGGGGCGGCTGCGTGAGCCAGCGGCGCACCATGCCCACCTGCGACAGCGTGAACGACGTGAAGACCCCGAGGGCGTAGAGCGGGATCAGGGAGTGCGTGCTCCCGTCGAAGAGCGCGATCAGCGCCGACGCGGCCACCGCCAGGATGATGACCCCGTTCGAGAACACCAGCCGGTCGCCCCGGCTCGCGAACTGCCGGGGCAGGAACCCGTCGCGCGCCATGAACGACGCCAGCCGGGGGAAGTCGGCGAACGCGGTGTTGGCCGCGAGGGCCAGGATGACCATCGAGACGCCCTGGATGAAGTAGTAGAGCAGGCCGCCCCCGAAGACCTCGCGGGCGAGCTGGGAGACCACGGTCTCCTGGTCGTGCGGCACGATCTCGTAGCTGGCCGCCAGCACCGTGATGCCGAGGAACAGCGTGATCATGATCACGCCGAGGACCGCGAGCACGGTCTGCGCGTTGCGCACCTCCGGCGGCCGGAACGCCGGGGTGCCGTCCGAGACCGCCTCGATCCCGGTGAGGGCGACCGCGCCGGAGGCGAAGGCACGCAGGAGCAGGAACACGCCGAGCTCGGCGAGAGGCGGTGGAGGGGGCGCGACCGACTCCACCGGGGGGCGGCCCCAGATCGCGAGCGCCGCGAAGCCGTAGACCATCAGCAGCGCATACCCGGCGATGAACAGGTAGCTCCACACCGCGAACACCCGGCCGGACTCGCGAATGCCCCGCAGGTTCGCCACCGCGACGAGCACCACCAGGCCCACGCCGAGCACGACCCGGTACGGGTAGAGCACCGGGAAGGCGGAGGTGAGCGCGGCGACTCCGGCGGAGACGCTCACCGCCACCGTCAGGGTGTAGTCGATGAGGAGGGCGGCGCCCGCGGTCAGGCCCGGGAAGACCCCCAGGTTGTCCTTGGCCACGATGTAGTCGCTGGCGCCCTGCGGGTACGCCGCGATGTTCTGACGGTACGACATGATCACGATCCCGATCACCGCGGCGATGCAGAAGCCGATGGGCACCGAGAACGCGAGCGCCCCCACCCCGGCGAGGAGGAGCACACGCAGAATCTCCTCGGTGGCGTACGCCACCGAGGAGAGGTTGTCGGAAGCGAAGACGGCGAGACCGGTGACCGGGCCGAGCCGCTCGTGGTGCGCCTGGGCCGTCGCGATCGGCGTGCCCACGAACCATCGTTTGAGCTTGGAGAGATTCATCGGAGGTGGAAGGGGACGTCCACGACCACGACGCCCTTGCGGAACAGCAGCGCGCCCTTGATGAGCAGGGCGGTCTGGTTGTGGAGGAGATGCTGCCACCACCGGGCCGGAACGAACTCCGGGATCACGATCGTGACCACCTGGCGCTCGCTCAGCGCGAGGAGGTGGTTGACGTAGTCGAGGAACGGGGTGAGCAGCGACCGGTAGGGCGACGTCAGCACCACGAGGGGAACCCCGAGCCCCCACTTGCCCCACTTCTCCTCGAGCTTCTGCGTCCGCTCCGGATCCATCTCGACGTAGACCGCCTTCACCGACGCCGAGAGGCTCTGCGCGTAGCGCAGCGCGGAGGCCACCCCGCGGTGCAGGTCGCCCACCAGCACGAGCACGGTGTGGTCGATCGGGGGCGGCCCTCCGTACTCGTCGAGCGAGAGCTGGCCCGCCACGTCGGCGTAGTGGCGATGGATCATCATGAAGACCGCCACCAGCAGCGGGATCAGCAGCACGACCATCCAGGCCCCGTGACTGAACTTGGTGATCGCGATGACCAGCATCACGAGGCCGGTGGTGGCCGCTCCCACCGCGTTGAGGCCCCACCGCCACCGCCAGCCCGGCTCGCGGCGAGTGAGCCAGCGCCGCACCATGCTCGCCTGCGAGAGCGTGAAGGAGAGGAACACCCCCACCGCGTAGAGCGGGATGAGGGCGTGGGTGGCCCCGCCGAACAGCACGATGAGGAGGGCGGCGAGGCCGCCCAGGATCAGGATCCCGTTGGAGAAGACGAGCCGATCGCCGCGGGTGGCGAACTGGCGGGGGATGAAGCCGTCGCGGGCCAGGAAGTAGGCCAGCCGCGGGAAGTCGGCGAAGGCGGTGTTGGCCGCGAAGACCAGGATGAACATGGTGACGACCTGGATCTCGTAGTACAGGAGCCCGTCTCCGAAGATGAGGCGGGCGAGCTGCGAGACCACCGTCTCGTCCTCCCGCGGCACGATGTGCAGGTGACGGGCCAGGAACGTGATGCCGACGAACAGCGTGATCAGGATCGAACCCGAGCCAGGCGAGCACGACGCGGGCGTTGCGCGCCTCCGGCGGCCGGAAGGCGGGCACGCCGTCGGACACCGCCTCGACGCCGGTGAGCGCGGCGCAGCCGGAGGAGAACGCGCGCAGCACCAGGAAGAGGGACAGGTCCTGGGTCACCGCGAGATCGGCGGTCGGAGGCGGCGGAGTCTCCCATCCCGCCACCCACCGGATGAAGCCGTAGGCGAGCATGCCCCCGAAGCTCATCACGAAGAGGTAGGTCGGGACCGCGAAGAGATTGCTCGACTCCCGCAGGCCCCGAAGGTTCATGGTCGCGATCCCGGCGACGAAGAGCACGCCGAGCGGGACGCGATAGTCGTAGAGGACGGGGAACGCGGAGGTGATGGCGGCCACGCCCGCGGCCACGCTCACCGCGACCGTCAGCACGTAGTCGATGAGCAGCGCGGCCCCGGAGACGAGCCCGGGCACCTGGCCCAGGTTGTCCTTGGTGACGATGTAGGAGCCGCCGCCCTGGGGATAGGCCAGGATGGTCTGCCGGTACGAGCTGACCACGACCGCGATCAGCACCGCGATCGCGAGCCCGATCGGAATCGAGTAGACGAGCGCGGCGGTGCCCGCGACCACCAGGACCAGCAGGATCTCCTCGGTGGCGTACGCCACCGAGGAGAGCGCGTCGGACGAGAAGACCGCGAGCGCGGACGTCTTCGAGAGCCGCTCGTGCCGGGCCTGCGCCGTAGCGAGCGGTGATCCCACGAACAGCTTCTTTACGGCGCTGATCTTCATCCTGAAGCACCTACGCTAGAGGTGGGGGCGCCCGGGTGTCAAGCATTCGCGTCCCCCGCGCCCGCCCGCGTCACGTCGACTTCGGTCCGTCCGGCCCGGGGCGGTTCGGGGGCCCGGCGGGCGCGTCCGCGGTCTCCACACCCCGCTTGAACTCGCGGATCGCCTGCCCGAGAGAGCGGCCGACCTCCGGAATCTTCGAGCCACCGAACAGCACCAGCGCGATCAGCAGGATCAAGATCAGCTCCTGAGCACCGAGACCGAACATGCGCGTCCTCCTCGACGGTGGAATTTGGATCACGACGCGGGCGGGAGTCCCGCCCGAGAACCGCGCGGAGAGAGGACTAGGCGCGAGGTGGAGCGCGGACGCGGAGGCGGGCGGGCGCGACCCGGCGCGCGGCCGCGGGCGGGCGCGCCACGACCATCGCGAGCGCGGCCAGGAGCGGGATCAGGCCGGCGGGCGCGCCGGCCAGCGCGCACAGCCGCTCGGAGAATCGCGTCGCGTCGCGGTCGTCGCCGTCGATGTAGCTCGGGGCCCACGCGACGTCGGCGGTCTCCAGGGTCACCGTCGCGGCGAGGAGGAGGTGCAGCAGCGCCAGTCCCAGCACCACGAGCGTCCGCCGCCACATGCCGCGAGCCTACGGCCGCGATGCCCGCGTGTCAATTTCGGCCCCGATCCGTCGGGACGGGTGCGATGCTGAGGGCCGGAGCCTCATGGACATCCTGGTACCCGACATCAGCGTCGCGGAGAAGGTGCTGCGCGCGGGGGCGGTGTACGCATTCCTGCTGCTGGCCTTCCGCCTCTGCGGCAAGCGGCAGCTCGGCCAGCTCACCGCCTTCGACCTCGTCGTCCTGCTCCTGATCAGCAACGTGCTGCAGAACGCGATGATCGGCAACGACAACTCGCTCGGGGGCGGGATCATCGGCGCGGTCACCATCCTGGCTCTCAACTCAGCGGTGGCCTACGTGACCTTCCGCTTCAAGCGCTTGGACCGCGTGGTTGAGCACTCCCCCACCGTGCTCGTCCGCCACGGCCGCATCATCCGCGACAACCTGCGGCGGGAGCGGCTCGGCCCCCGGGATCTGCGTGCGGCCCTGCGCCATCACGGCGTCATCTCGCTGCGGGACATCCGCTACGCCTTCCTGGAGGAGGACGGCCGCGTGAGCGTCGTCACCCGCCGGCCCGCCGGCGAGTGATCTCCTCCGCCCGCGAGGATTCGTGAGCGACCTCCAGGGGTTCGTCGGGCACTGGGGCTACCTCGCCATCTTCGTGGTGGTGGTGCTCGGCAACGTGGGCCTCCCGGTGCCGGAGGAGACGATCCTGGCGCTGGCCGGCTACCTGGTCTGGCGCGGCAAGCTCCGCCTCTCCCTGGTGCTCGCGGTCGGCATCGTCAGCGCGGTGGTGGGCGACAACGTCGGCTACTGGCTCGGGCGCCGCTACGGGCAGACCGCGATGCCTCGCTACGCGCGCTGGGTGCTCGGCCACCCCGAGCGCCTCGAGACCATGAAGGCCTTCGTGGGCCGCCGCGGGCCGCTCGCGGTATTCGTCGCCCGGTTCGTCCCCGGCGTCCGCTTCACCGCGGGGCCCCTCGCGGGGGCCCTCGGGATGCGGTTCTCGTCCTTCTTCATCGCCAACGTGGCGGGCGCCGTCGTCTACGTGCCGGTGGTGGTCGGCGCGGGTTACGCGGTGGGCTACGGCTTCGGGAGCTACGTGGAGCGCCTGCGCTACGTGGTGGGGGAGGTCGAGCGGGTCGTGCTGGTCGTCGTGCTGGTCGGCATTCTGGTCCTGGTGGCGGTGCGCATCGTGCAGGCGATGCGCCGTCGCGACGAGGCCTGAATCGCCGCGGGGACCGGACGCACGCCGCGTCCGGTGCCCGCGGCCACGGCTCAGTGCCCCTTGGCCTCCCCGAAACCGTCGGATCCCTGCAGGCGCTCCGCGGTGCCCGGGATGAACCGGCGCTCCAGCTCCTGGAAGTGCGAGACGCGGGCCATCACGTGGTGGCTCTCGGTCGGATGGCCCACCTTCAGGCGCTCGAGCGTCCACTGGGCCTGCTCCTCGTTCTTGACCAGCTCCTGCATGAAGTTCCACACCGAGTGCATCGCGGCGTGGGCTCCGAAGAGTGTGATGAAGATGAAGCGGTAGCCGAGCTCGCCGAGCTCCCGGAAGGTGAGCGGGTTGTCGTCCTTGTGCCAGCGGAACGAGGACGAGTAGTTGAAGGCCAGGGGCAGGTTCGGGTGCGTCTCCTTCATGGCCCGCGCGAACTCGATCGCGGGCCCCCGGTCCGAGCTCGACAGCTCGGCCCAGACGAGATCCACGCCCGCGTCGGCGTAGGCCCGGCCGCGCCAGATCGCCTCGTCCATGCTCCCGCCCACCGCCCCGAAGGCGTCGGTGCGCGCGATGATCACGAAGTCCCGGTCGAGCCGGTCGCGCTCCGCGAGGGCGGACCGGTACTTGCCGAGCGCCTCCTCGCGCGACACGATCGTCTTCCCCGCGATGTGGCCGCAGCGCTTCGGGAAGCGCTGGTCCTCGAGGTGGATGCCCGCCACTCCGGTCTTCACGAACTCCTGCACCGTGCGCATGGTCGAGAGCGCGTTGCCGTAGCCGTCGTCGGCGTCCGCGATGATGGGCACCTCCACCGCGCTCGCCACCATCGACGCCGCCTTCGTCACCTCGGTCATGGTGAGGAAGCCCATGTCGGGCCAGCCGTTGAGCATGGCCAGCGAGTAGCCGCTCAGGTAGATGGACTTCATGCCGGCCTGCTCGGCGATCTGGGCGTCGAGCGGTGAATAGATGCCGCCGGTGAAGAGATAGGGCTCATCCTGCAGCAGGCGGCGGAACGTTTTCCCCTTGGACTCCATCGTGACCCTCCCTCGGAGCGACAGCGCCGGCGCCCTGGCGAGCGCGCGCCGGCGGCGATAGGTAAAGGAACGATCAGGCCTTCGCGGCCCAGGGCAGCTCCAGCAGAGTCTCGGCGCAGGCCGAGCAGTAGCTGGCGGACTCGAGCTCGTACGAGCACGCGGGACAGCAGGCGGCCCCGCAGGCGATGCAGCCTAGGTGATTGAACGAGAACTGGATGTCGGTTCCACAGCGGCACTGAGCCCCCATTTGCCCCTCCTCGAGTGCGAGATGCTCTCGGATAGAGTCAAGAAGCGTTCCAGGACTCAGAGCGAGCGGAAGTAGTTGATTGGTCTACCTCTGTGCAAATCGACGACACAGAAATAGAGACACCTACGACTCACCTCGGGGGGACATATTCCTGCGTGGCTGGTCAGAACTAGCTGAATTACTGGCGCTAACCGGAAGGCAACCCATGAGTCTCTAGCGACTCATATATGGGCTGACTACGACTCACCCTTGAACCTCTTCGTATTTATCGAGTACTTGGACAGAAGCCGATGGAAGTTCCGGCGGGTGATGCCGGCCTTCTGGGCGGCGACCGAGATGTTACCCCGGGCTTCGGACAGGAACCGATCGATGGCCTCTTTCTCGAACATGGACACCACCCGCTCCTTGGCCTGGACGAAGCCCTCCTGCGTCGTCACCCGGATCGGCCCCGACTCGCGGAGATAGAGCGGCAGGTGCGCGACGTCGATCTGCTGGCTCGAGGAGAGCACCACGGCTCGCTCGATGATGTTCTCCAGCTCGCGCAGGTTGCCGGGCCAGCCGTAGCTCTTGAGCATGTCCAGCGCGTCCTGGGAGAAGCGATCCACCTTCTTGTTCACCTTGGCCTCCGCCTTGCGGAGGAAGTGGTAGGCAAGCACCGGGATGTCCTCGCTGCGCTCGCGGAGCGGAGGGAGGACGACCGTGAACGCATTGAACCGGTAGAACAGGTCCTCGCGGAACTCGGCGCCGGCCAGGGCCTTCTCGAGGTCCCGGTTCGTGGCCGCGATCACCCGCACCCGCACCTTCCGGGTGACCACGTCGCCGACCGGCTTCACCTCCCCCGCCTGGAGCACCCGGAGGAGCTTGCCCTGCATCTCGAGCGGCATGTCCCCGACCTCGTCGAGGAAGATGGTCGCGCCGTCCGCCTTCTCGAAGAGGCCCACCTTGTCGGCCACCGCGCCGGTGAACGATCCGCGCTTGTGTCCGAAGAGCTCCGACTCCATCAGGGTCGGCGTCAGCGCGGTGCAGTTGACGGTGACGAGCGGCTTGTCGCGGAGGTTCGAGTAGCGGTGGATCGCCCGGGCCACCAGCTCCTTGCCGGTGCCGGACTCCCCGCGGATCAGCACCGTGGTCGGGGTCTGGGCCACCCGGATGACCTGCTCGGCCAGCTCCCGCATCTTCGGGTTCTGCCCGATGATGAGCTCGCCCTCGTCCTTGGCCTGCAGCTCGCGGAGCATGAGCGAGTACCGGTCCTCCAGCTCCTCGCTGCGCTGCCGCTCGGCCAGGAGATCCCACATGAACTTGGCGCTGGCGCCCCCCATCACCTCGGCACCGGGCGGCTTGACCCGCTGGATGGCTTCCTGTACCTGGGCATTGCCGGTGACGTCGATGATGAGGTCGACCCGCGGATCCGCGACGACCTCCCGCAGGTCGGTGCTCACCGCGATGTTGAGGCGCCGGGCCAGCTCGAGCCCCGGGGCCCAGGAGTTGACGTCGGCGACCCCGATGATGGTGACGGTGGGGTCCCCGCTGAACATCTCGAGCAGGGCGCGCCCGCCCTTGCCCGCCCCGACGATGACGACCCTGGTCACCTGCCCGGCTAGAAGGGCTGGGCCTCCGGGCGCTTGGCCAGGCGCTCGAAGGAGGCGTACTCGGGGATGAAGGTGACCTGGACCTTGCCGGTGGGCCCGTTGCGCTGCTTGCCGATGATCACGTCGGCGACGCGGTCCCCGTCTTCCGATTGCAGGCCGTATCGCTCGGGCCGGTAGAGGAAGAGGATCACGTCGGCGTCCTGCTCGAGCGCGCCCGACTCGCGCAGGTCCGAGAGCTGGGGCTCCTTGCGCTCGCGGGTCTCCACCGCGCGGGAGAGCTGGGACAGCGCCACCACCGGCACGTACAGCTCCTTGGCCAGGGCCTTGAGGGACCGCGAGATCTCCGAGATCTCCTGCTGGCGATTCTCCTGCTGATGGCGGCCGCGCATCAGCTGGAGATAGTCGATGACGATCAGGTCGAGCCCGTGCTCGGCCTTCATGCGCCGCGCCTTGGCGCGCGCCTCGAGCACGGTGAGCGCGGGCGAGTCGTCGATGTAGATCGGCGCCTCCGCGAGCCGCCCCGCCGCGTTGGTGAGCCGCGTCCAGTCCCGCGGGTCGAGGTAGCCGGTGCGCACCTTGTGGGAGTCCACCTTGGCCTCCGCGCACAGGAGCCGCTGCACGAGCTGCTCCTTGGACATCTCGAGGCTCAGCACCAGCACCCGCTTGTGATCCTCGACCCCCGCGAACTTGGCGATGTTCAGCGCGAAGGCGGTCTTCCCCATGGAGGGCCGGCCCGCGATGATGATGAAGTCGCTGGGCTGGAAGCCCGAGGTCATGCGGTCGAGATCGTCGAAGCCGGTGGCGAGCCCGGTGATGTGCTCCTTGCGGTCGTACAGCTTCTCGATGTGCTCGAAGGTGTCCTTCAGGATGGCCCGCACCGGGAAGGCCGAGCCCTGCATCCGCCGCTCGGAGATCTGGAAGATCAGCCGCTCCGCGTCGTCGAGCAGCTTGTCGACGTCGTCGCGGGCCTCGTAGCTCTGCCCGATGATCTCGGTGGCGATGCGGATGAGGTCGCGCAGGAGGGCCTTCTCCCGCACGATCGCTCCGTAGGAGAGCAGGTGGGCCGCGGTCGCGGCTTCCTCGACCAGGCTCGCGAGGGCGGCGGCGCCCCCCACCTCTTCCAGGCTCGCGCGCCGCTTCAGCTCCTCCGACACCGTGAGCAGGTCCACCGGCTCGTTGCGCTCGAAGAGCGCGAGGGTGGCGTCGAAGATCTTGCGGTGCCCTTCCTTGTAGAAGTCGGCGGGCTTGAGGAGCTCGATGGCCTTGGGCAGGCTCTCCCGCTCCAGCAGAATCGCCCCCAGCACGGCCCGCTCCGCCTCCAGGCTGTGGGGCGGGATCTTGGAGGTGAGCAGGTCGGTGAGCGTCGCCACCACTACTCCCGGGTCACGGACACCTTCAGCTGGGCGGTGACGTCGTGATGCAGGCGCACCGGCACCGAGAACTCGCCGAGCGTCTTGATCGGCTCGTCGAGCCCGATACGGCGCCGCTCGATCTCGATGCCGTGCTGCGAGAGGAAGCTCGCGAGGTCGGCGCGGCCCACCGAGCCGAAGAGCCGGCCCTCGTCGGACGCCTGCCGGCGCTGAGCGAAGTGCAGGGCCTCGATGGCCTGGGCCTGGCTCTGCGCGTCCGCGTGGAGCTTGGCCGCCTGCGCGCTCTGGCGCGCCTTGATCTGCTCGATGTTCTTGAGGTTCGCCGGGGTGGCGTGCAGGGCGAGCTTCTGGGGCAGCAGGAAGTTGCGGGCGTAGCCGTCGGAGACATCGCGGACCTCGCCGCGGCGGCCCAGGGTCGGCACGTCGTCCATCAAGATGATCTTCATGGCGTCACTCGGCGGTCTGGGCGAGCAGGGCCACCGTCCGCGCGCGACGGACGGCGCGGGTGAGCTGCCGCTGATGGCGGGCGCAGCTCCCCGAGATGCGGCGCGGGGTGATCTTGCCGCGCTCCGAGACGAAGTTGCGGAGCCGGCGAATATCCTTGTAGTCGACGAGGCTGACCCGGTCGACGCAGAACTTGCAAACCTTGCGGCGACCGAACCGGCGCCGCTTGACGGGCTTTCCACCTGGCGGAATGGCTTGTTCCTCCTCTTGGAACGGGACCTAATCTGAACGGGCTAGCTAGAACGGTACCTCGTCGTCGGCCTCGCCGGCGCCCGCCTCGACCGGCTCGGGCACGCTTCCCGGTGCGGCGGCCGCGGCGGACTTGCTACGTCCCATGAACTGGACCCGCTCCGCCACGACCTCGACGACGCTGCGCTTCTGACCGTCCTTGGTTTCCCAGTCGCGAGTCTGCAGCCGCCCCTCGACCATGATCGGGCTGCCCTTGTCGAGGTACTCGCCGCAGCTCTCGGCCTGCTTGCCCCACACGACCACCGTGAGGAAGCAGGTCTCTTCGCGCTTCTCCCCACCCTGGGTGGTGTAGTTCCGGTTGACGGCCAGCCGGAGGTCGGCCACCGCGGTGCCGCTCGGCGTGTATCGCAGCTCCGGAGTCCGCGTCAGATTGCCGATCAGGAACACTCGGTTCAGGTTCGCCATCAGACGACCTCCTCCACTGCCGGAGCCGGCGGCTTCGGCGCCGTCCGGACCCGCTTGGGGGCCGGGACGCGGGTCGTGAAATACCGGAGGACCTGCTCGTTGAGCTTCAGCTGGCGCTCGAACTCCTTGATGGTCGCGGGCTCCGCCTTGGACTCGAGGACCGCGTAGGTGCCCTCGCGCTGCTTGCGCATGTCGTAGGCCAGCCGTCGCTTGCCCCAGCTCTCCGCCTTGCCGATCTCACCGCCGAGCGTCTTGAGCGTGTCCTGCACCTTCGTGAGGAGCGCGGCGACTTCTTCCTCGTTCAGCCTGGGATCCAGGATCATTAGGGTCTCGTACGGGTACAAGCACTCACCTCCTCGCCAATTTCGCTAAGTCTCGCTATTTGAAGCGCTTAACGTTACCAGAGGCTGCCGCGAAAGACAACCTCGGTCAAGAGTGCAAGAAAGAGTACGGCCCTTGCCGTCGCCGGCAAGGGCCGCGCTCCGCGGATCCGGCGGTGCTCGCCGGGCCTAGAAATCCCCGTGAGGCATCGGCGGGGCCGCCGCCGGCTTGTCCTCGGGCAGGTCGGTGATCAGCGCCTCCGTCGTCAGGAGCAGCGAGGCCACCGACGCCGCGTTCTGCAGCGCCACCCGCTCCACCTTGGTGGGGTCGATGATGCCGGCCTGGATCATGTCCACGAACTCGAGCGACTCCGCGTCGAAGCCGCGGGTCACCACCTTCTCGGCCTTGACCTTCTCCACGATCACGCTGCCCTCGAGCCCCGCGTTCTCCACGATCTGGCGGATGGGCTCCTCGAGCGCGCGCTTCACGATCATGGCGCCGACCTTCTCGTCGCCTTCCAGCTTCAGGCTGTCGATGGAGATGGACGCCCGCAGCAGGGCCACGCCGCCGCCCGGCACGATGCCCTCCTCTACCGCCGCGCGGGTCGCGTTGAGCGCGTCCTCCACGCGGGCCTTCTTCTCCTTCATGGCCGTCTCGGTCGCGGCGCCCACCTTGATGACCGCGACGCCGCCGGCCAGCTTGGCCAGCCGCTCCTGCAGCTTCTCGCGATCGTAGTCCGAGGTGGTCTCCTCGATCTGAGCCCGGATCTGCTTGATGCGCCCCTCGATGGAGGCGGTCTTGCCCGAGCCCTCGACGAGGGTGGTGTTGTCCTTGTCCACTACGATCTTCTTGGCCTTGCCCAGGTCCTCCAGCTTGATGTTCTCGAGCTTGATGCCGAGGTCCTCGGTGATGGCCTTGCCGCCGGTCAGGATCGCGATGTCCTCCAGCATGGCCTTGCGGCGGTCGCCGAAGCCGGGGGCCTTCACCGCCGCGGTGTGCAGCGTGCCGCGCAGCTTGTTGACCACGAGCGTCGCGAGCGCCTCACCCTCGATGTCTTCCGCGATGATGAGGAACGGCTTGCCCGAGCGGGCCACCTGCTCCAGCAGCGGGAGCATGTCCTTCATCACGCTGATCTTCTTCTCGTGGATCAGGACGAGCGCGTCCTCCAGCACGACCTCCATCCGCTCCGCGTCGGTCACGAAGTAGGGGGAGAGGTAGCCGCGGTCGAACTGCATGCCCTCGACCACGTCCAGCACCGTGTCGGCCGACTTCGACTCCTCGACGGTGATGACGCCGTCCTTGCCCACCTTCTCCATGGCCTCGGCGATCAGGCTGCCGATGGTCTTGTCGTTGTTGGAGGCGATGGTCGCGACCTGCGCGATCTCCTTCTTGTCCTTGGTCGACTTCGACATCCGCTTGAGGTCCTCGACGACCACCTCGACCGCCTTGTCGATCCCGCGCTTCAGCCCCATGGGGTTGGCCCCCGCGGTGACGTTCTTGAGCCCCTCGCGCACGATGGCGTGGGCCAGCACGGTGGCGGTGGTGGTGCCGTCGCCCGCGATGTCCGAGGTCTTGGACGCGACTTCCTTCACCATCTGCGCGCCCATGTCCTCGTAGTTGTCCTTGAGCTCGATCTCCTTGGCGACCGTCACCCCGTCCTTGGTGATGGTCGGGCTGCCGAACTTCTTGTCGATGACCACGTTACGGCCCTTCGGGCCCATGGTCGCCTTGACGGCCGCCGCCATGATGTTGACCCCGCGCAGCAGGGCCGCCCGTCCCTCGTCGCTGAACATGACCTGCTTCGGCATGCTGAGTCTCCTCCGATTCGATGGAATTGGCCGCGCCCGCTACCGGGCCCGACCGGGTTCGTTTGGGTTGCGCGCTTCGATCCCCTCGCCGCTCTTCCGGAGAGCTATTCCCCTTCCGGGGGCTATTCGATGATGGCGAGCACGTCCTCCTCGCGCAGGATCAGGTACTCCTCGTCGTCCAGCTTCACCTCGGAGCCCGAGTACTTGCCGAAGAGGATCTTGTCGCCGGCCTTCACGTCGAGGGGGATCTTCTTGCCGTCCTCGTTCACCTTCCCGCCCCCCACCGCGACGACCTTCCCCTCCTGGGGCTTTTCCTTCGCGGTGTCCGGGATGATGATCCCGCCCTTCTTGACCTCTTTCTCCTCCTCCCGCTTCACGAGAATTCGGTCATGCAACGGACGAATCTTCATAGTCAACGCGCCTCCAGATAGTAAGATGTTGGGCCTTGCGGGTTGTCCCGCTGCAGAGCTTAGCACTCAACCAAGCCGAGTGCTAATATAGCAGCGCTTCCGACGATGTCAATTTCAAAATAGCCTTGAAAATAAGCACCTTGGAAAGGTAAATCCATGGCCACTGGCGCCGGTAGACCCGCGGTCTTGATCTCGCGTCAGCTCCCCGAGCCAGCGGTCCAGTTCGCCCGGAGCCGCGCGGAGGTGGACGCGTACGCCAAGGACGCGCCCATGCCTCGGGCGGAGCTGCTCGAGCGCCTGGCCGGCAAGCAGGGCCTGATCTGCGTGATCAGCGAGGTCATCGACGAGGCGCTGCTCGCGGCGCGGCCGGGCCTCCGCGTGGTCTCCAACGTCGCGGTGGGCTACAACAACGTGGACGTGGCGGCCTGCACCCGGCGCGGCGTCGTGGTCACCAACACCCCCGACGTCCTGACCGATACCACCGCCGACTTCGCCTGGACCCTGCTCATGGCGACGGCCCGACGCCTGGTGGAGGCCGATCGCTACACGCGCGAGGGCCGTTTCCGCCAGTGGGAGTACATGCTGCTGCAGGGCGGCGACGTCCACGGCAAGACGCTCGGCGTGGTCGGCTTCGGCCGCATCGGGCGGGCCATGGCCCGGCGCGCCCTGGGCTTCGGCATGCGCGTGCTCTACCAGGACGCGGTGGCCGCGGACCCCGCCACCGAGCGCCAGCTCAACGCCACCCGCGTCGACCTGGCCACCCTGCTGCGGGAGTCCGACTTCGTGACCCTGCACACCCCGCTCATCCCCGAGACGCGCCACCTGATCAACGCCGAGTCCCTGCGGACCATGAAGAAGACCGCGTACCTGATCAACGCGGCGCGCGGCCCGGTGGTGGACGAGGCGGCGCTGGTGGCCGCCCTCACCGAGGGCCGGATCGCGGGCGCGGGCCTCGACGTGTTCGAGGAGGAGCCGACGGTGCACCCGGGGCTGATCGACCTGTCCAACGTCGTGCTGGCGCCCCACATCGCGAGCGCCTCGCACGAGACGCGGCTTCAGATGGCCACGCTCGCGGTGGAGAACTGCCTGGCGGTCCTGGAGGGCAAGACGCCGCCGTCCCCGGTGAATCCCGAGGCCCTGAAGCGCGCCTAGCCGTGGATCTCCTGCTCCTGGACGGGGTCAGCAAGCGCTTCAGCCCGACGGATCCGCCCGCGGTGGACCGGCTCTCGCTCCGGGTGGCGGAAGGCGAGATCCTCGCGCTGCTCGGCCCGTCCGGCTGCGGCAAGACCACGACGCTCCGCCTCATCGCCGGGCTCGAGGACCCCGACGCGGGCACGATCACCCTGCGCGGACAGGTGGTGGCGGGGCCCGGCCGCGCGGTCCCGGCCGAGGAGCGCGGGATCGGCATCGTGTTCCAGGACTACGCCCTCTTCCCGCACCTGACCGTCGCCGACAACGTGGCCTTCGGCCTGCCGCGCGCGGCCCGCCGGAGCCGTGTCGAGCCGGTGCTCGACCTGGTCGGGCTCGGCGGCTTCGGCCCCCGCTACCCGCACGAGCTCTCGGGCGGCCAGCAGCAGCGCGTGGCGCTCGCGCGCGCGCTGGCGCCCGCCCCGGCCCTGATGCTCCTCGACGAGCCCTTCTCCAACCTGGACGCGGATCTCCGCGCCCAGATGCGGGACGAGGTGGAGCGCATTCTCCGGACGAGCGGCACCACCGCGGTGTTCGTCACGCACGACCAGGAGGAGGCCTTCACGCTGGCCGACCGCGTGGGCGTGCTCCAGGCCGGGCGCATGGAGCAGCTCGCGCCCCCGCAGGAGCTCTACCATCGGCCCGCCACGCGCTTCGTGGCCGCCTTCGTGGGCGGCGCCGACTTCCTTCCCGGCCTGGTGACCGCGCAGGGCATCGTGACCGAGGTCGGGACGTTCGCCAACGTGGACCAGCTTCCGGCCGGCGTTCGGGTCGACGTGATGATCCGCCCCGACGACATCACATTCGTGCCGCAGGCCGACGGCGCCGGCACGATCACCCGCCGCTACTTCCGGGGCTCGGAGACGGTGTACTGCATCCGCCTGCCCTCGGGCGACCGGGTCCACTCGTCCCAGCCCTCCGCCTCGGTGCTCCCGACCGGTATGCGGGTCCGCCCCGAAGCGCACGTGCTTCACGTCGTGGCCTTCGAGAAGTAGTCCCCACCTCATGTCCCTCTCCCCTCAGGGGAGAGGGCAGGGTGAGGGGCGGTCGCGGGCTACCGCCGCGACGACGTCAGGCGGATCAGCAGCACCACCGGAAGCAGCCCGACCGCCACCAGGGTCAGCGCGGGCACGGCCGCCTCCTGCCACTGCGACTCCGCGGTCCGCTCCCAGATCTCCACGGCAAGGGTGTTGAGCCCGAACGGACGCAGCAGCAGGGTGGCCGGCATCTCCTTCATGGTCTCGACGAAGACGAGCACGATCGCGGTGAGCAGGCCCCCCCGGATGAGCGGCAGGTGCACGCGACGGAGCGCCGACCCCGCCCCGGCGCCGAGGACCCGCGCCGCGTCGTCGAGGCTCGACGGGATCTTGCCGAGGCTCGCGTCCACCGTCTGCAGGCCCACCGCGAGGAAGCGCACCACGTAGGCGAGGATGAGGCCCGCCGCGGAGCCGGTGAGCAGCAGCCCGAGCGGCCGGCCGAGCGCGCGCTCGAGCGAGGGCACCAGGGCGTGATCGGCCCAGGCGAGCGGGAGCAGCACCCCCACCGCGATCACCGCGCCCGGCAGCGCGTACCCCATCGAGGCGAGCTGGGCCGCCACGCGCACCGTGGCGGTGCCGTGCAGCCGCCCCGCGTAGGCCAGCAGCACCGCGAGCAGGGACGCCACCGCCGCGGCCGCGCCGGCGAGCGCGCAGGTGTGCCAGAGCAGCGGGCCGAAGTCGGGCGCCACCTGCCTCGCCCGGATCGCGCCGAGCGCCCACCACGCGAGCTGGCCCACCGGGAGCAGGAACGCGAGCGTGAGCACGCCCACGCACGCGCCGGTCGCGGCGACGGCCCGCCACCCGCCGAGGGGCACCGGCTCCACCACCGGCCCGCGCCGGCCGCTCTGGGTGAAGCGGGCGCGACCGCGCGAATGGCGCTCGAGCAGGAGCAGGCCCGCCGCGAAGAGGAGCAGCACGCTGGCGAGCTGGGTCGCCGCGATTCGATCGAACATCCCGTACCAGACGCGGTAGATCGCCTCGGTGAGCGTGCGGTAGCCGAAGCTGGCCACGGTGCCGAAGTCGGCGAGCGCCTCCATCATCGCGAGGGCCACGCCGGCCACCAGCGCCGGGCGCGCGATCGGCACCGTGACGCGCAGGAACGCGCCGGTCCGGGAGCGGCCCAGCATCCGGGCCGTTTCCACGGAGGCGGCGCCCTGCTCGCGGAACGCCACGCGGGCCAGCAGGTACACGTAGGGATAGAAGACCAGCGTCATCATGACCACGACGCCCCCGTAGGAGCGGATCTCGGGCAGCCGCACGCCGGGGCCGAGCCAGCCGCGCAGCCCGCTCTGCAGCGGCCCCGCGTACTCGAAGAGGCCGATGAACGCGAAGCCGATCACGTAGGCCGGTACGGCCAGGGGCAGGATCAGCGCCCATTCGAGCACGCCGCGCCCGGGGAAGCGGTGGTGCACCACGAGCCAGGCGAGCCCGCCCCCGACCACCAGCGTCCCGACGCCGACCGAGACCAGCAGCAGGAGGGTCTGGCTCACGAGCTCGAGGAGCTGGGTGCGCCAGAGGTGCAGCCACACGTCGCCCGCGGGAGCCGCGAGGGAGGAGACGACGGCCGCGATGGGCACCGCGAGCACCGTCGCGATGCCCACCGCGAGCCAGGTCCAGAGGAACGGCCCCACCGGCCGCCGCGCGAGCGCGCGGACGGCGGACCCTACCGACACCGCGGACTTACTTGTAGCCGGCCCGATCCGCCAGCTTGGTCGCGGCCGCCTGGAACTCGCCGGCCGCCGCGACGTTGGTGTCGTCCTGCTTGAACTTGCCCCACTTGGCGATGACCGGATTCACGCCCGCCTGCGGATTCGCCGGATACTCGAAGTTGGCGTCGGCGAACATCTGCTGGGCTTCGGGGCTGGTGAGGAACTCGATCAGCTTGATCGCCTCGGCCCGGTTCTTCGCGTGGGTGGTGACACCCGCGCCCGAGATGTTCACGTGCGTCCCGGTCGTCTGCTGGTTGGCCCAGAAGGCCGCCACCGGGAACGTCGCGTCCTTGGCGAGGATGCGCCCGAGGTAGTAGGTGTTGGTCAGGGCCACGTCGCACTGCCCGGCCGCGACCGCCTCCAGGACCTTGGTGTCGCCCTGGATGAGGGTGGGATTGTTCGCGACCCAGCCCTTCACGATGCTCTCGGTCTTCGGCTCGCCGTAGCGCTTGATCATGGTGGCGAGCAGCGACTGGTTGTAGATGTGGGTCGAGCTCCGCAGGCAGAGCCGGCCCTTCCACTTGGGGTCGCCGAGCGCCTCGTAGGTGGAGAGCTCCTCCGGCTTGACCTTGGTGGTGTTGTACATGATGGTGCGGGCGCGCACCGTGAGCCCGACCCACCGGCTCTCGGGATCGCGCAGGTGGGCCGGGATATTGGCCTGGATCTCGGGCGAGTCGACCTTGCCGAGCAGCCCCGCGCGCGCCGCGTTCCAGAGGTTGCCCGCGTCCACGCTGATCAGTACGTCGGCCGGCGTCTTGTCGCCCTCCGCCTTCAGGCGCTCGAAGAGCGGACCGGACTCGCCGCCGAAGCTCTTGACCACGATGCCGGTCTTCTTGGTGAAGGCTTCCATCGCCGGCTCCTGCCCGTAGTGGGCGCGCGCCGAGTAGACCATCACCTCCGCGCTCTCGCCCGCGGAGGCCACGCTCCCGGCGGCCAGTCCGAGCGCCACCGCCAGGATCCGGGCCCCGCCTCGTCTCGTCCCTCGTGCCGCCATGGTCGTCTCCCCTCGCCTGCCGTGGTGGGTGAAGCGGAAGGTGAGGCTACCCTAATCATCAAAGTGTGTCAAACCTAAAGGGTCGGGTGGGCCTCCCCGGGCGCACCGGCTAGAATGCGGCCATGGACCCGCAGCTCTGGGCCTTCCTGCTGGTGGCGACCCTGCTCGCGGTGACCCCGGGGGCGGACACCCTGCTGGTGGCCCGCAATGTTCTCGGGCGGGGCCGGACCGCCGGGCTCGCGACCATCGCGGGCATCGCCGCCGGCTGCGTCGTCCATGCCGGGCTCTCCGCGGTCGGCGTCTCGCTCATCCTGGTGCGCTCGGCGGAGGCATTCCAGGCGCTCAAGTGGGGCGGCGCGGCCTATCTCATCATCCTGGGCGTCCAGTCGATCCGGGGCTGGTGGCGGGTGGACGCCGCGGCGCCGAAGGCCGCGGCGGCGGATCCCGTGCCGACCGGGTCCCGACGGCTCCGGTCCTTCCTGGAAGGGTTGCTCACCAACGTGCTGAACCCGAAGGTGGGGCTCTTCTATCTGGCCTTCCTGCCCCAGTTCATCCGCCCGGATGACCCGGTGCTCGCGCGGTCGCTGCTGCTGGCCGGGCTGCACATCGGCATCGGCGTCGTGTGGCTCTCGCTGCTCTCGCTCTCGCTCGTACGCATCCGCCCGCTGGTGGAGAGCCGGCTCTGGCGCGCCCGGCTCGAGGGTGCGAGCGGGGCGGTGCTGATCGCCCTCGGGATCAGGCTGGCTGCCGAGCGTCGGTAAGATCTGCTCGGAGGGGGCCTCGACGGCCCCCTCCGAACCTCCCCCGAAACGGGTTGCGCCGGCAAAGCCGGCGCTCGAACAAAAGCTACTCGGGCACCCATCTGGATGCGGCGGCCCAGCCGATCCAGCCGGTGCTCGAACGCGGCGAGCACCCGCGCGGAGGCCCGGTGCCGCCGGGCGAGCGCGAGGGCCTGCTCCACCACCTCGACGGCGGCCGCGAGATCACGCCGGCGGTGCTCGTGGACCTTGGCGATCTCCTCCCAGGGCCGCGGGTCGAACTCGCGCGGCGCGCGGGCCGCCGCCTCCCAGAGCGCGCGCGCCTCGTCCCAGCGCGCCAGGCGCTTCTCGCGGTGCGCGAGCCGGAGCAGCAGGCGCTCGCGCGAGGGCGTCGGCAGTCCGCTGTCGAGCGACAGCCGATAGCAGGCCTGGCTCCGCTCCGGGTCCGCGACCTCGAGCATCCGGCCGAGACCGGCGAGCGCTTCCGGATCGAGCTCGGGATGCGGCGCGCGCGCCACCGCGTCCGCGACCCAGCCGGTGAGGGCGACGAGCGAGAGGATGTCGTGCCGGTTGTGCTCGAACACGCGCGGCAGCTCGTCGGGCCGCTTCCGGCGCAGGTATTCGAAGTACACCGTGGGGATCAACGCGCCCGGCAGGTCGTCGTCCCTGAGAAAGCCCAGCACGTCCTGCTCGACGGTTCCGAGGCGGCAGTCGACCAGTCGCGCGCTCCAGAGCCGCCGGGCGGGGCCGAGCAGGTCCACGTGGAAGACCTCGCCGGGAAACCGTCGCCGGCCGAGCACGAAGCGCGTCTCGAGCAGCGGCAGGTCGAAGCCGGCCCCGTTGTACGTGACGAAGCCGTCGAACTTCCGGAACGTCTCCTCGAGCATGGTGAGCAGCGCGGGCTCCTCGTCGAGATCGCGCATGAAGAACTGGCGCACCTCGAACTCGTCGCCGTCGAAGAAGCCGACGCCGACCAGGAACGCGTAGGTGCCGGTGCCGCCCGCGAGCCCGGTGGTCTCGGTGTCGAGGTAGAGCAGGCGGCGCCCGTCGGTGACCGTCTCGCCGCCGCGGCTCAGCAAGGCCAGCGCGGCCGGCGTGGCGTCGCGCGCGGCCAGCAGCGGCTGTGCGCCGTGCCGGTGGCCCACCGGGAACCGGCGGCGGACCACCAGGAGCTTGCCCCGCTCGTTCTCCTCGACGGCGCCGTCGAGGAGCGTCTCGAGCGATCGAGGAGAGCCCGCGGCCGGGCGCTCGCGGCTCTTCGCCTCGATACGGCGGATGATGCGGGTCAGCTCGGTGAGATCACGCGCCACGGGAGCGGTCGGGTCAGCGCCGGGCCACGAGGCGCTTGAGGATCGCGAGCGCGATCGGCTTGGCCTGGCGTCCGACCTCGTTCACGGGCCCCACGCACGAGGGACAGCCGCTCCGGCAGCCGCAGGCCCCGAGCGTCTCGAGCCCGCGCGCGAGCAGATCCGGCAGCACCTCGAAGATGCGCTCCGCGAGGCCGATGCCGCCGGGCTGGTTGTCGTAGAGGTAGATCGTCGGTGTGAAGGTCTCGCCCTGGAGGAGCTGGGCCCGCATCGTCTCGCGCGTCACCACCTGCCCGGCCTGGGACGGCGAGCCGTCCCCGAGCCACGCCCCCACGTCGCGGATGTCGCACAGCAGGAAGATCGGGGCCAGGCTGTGGAGGAGATGGGTCAGGGCGCGGAGCCCGTCCACCAGGTCGTCGCGCCGCGGAGAGATCTCGGCGAGCAGCCCGGGATGCAGCGTGAGCCACACGCTGGTGGTCTGCATCTCCTGCTGCGGCAGCTCGACCTCGCCCGAGCCCACGTTCTCCAGCGTGCCCATCTTGATCTTCTTGAACCCGACGACCTTCTCCGCCACCAGCACCTCGCCCTGCTCCGCGAGCAGACCGGGGGTCTCCTGCCGGCTCAAGCGCTGGAGGATCCACACGCCCTTGGCGCTGATCGCGTCGGTGAAGTAGTCCACCGCCACCCGCTTGACGTAGGCCACCTTCTCCTCGTCCTCGCGATAGTGGAGCTCCTGCACCTCGAAAGGGTCGCCCTCCAGCATGTAGATCGCCTTCGGATAGATCATGGAGAAGGCGCTCTTCCAGTCCACCTCCGCGATGATCTGCCGACGCTTCACCTGAGCCGCGTCGCGCGCGGTGGTGTCGATGACCAGGAAGTTATCGGAGGTGACGGTGCGGAGCGAGATGTGGTCGGCCGGGTAGGTCTCCGAGCTCCAGTGGAAGTGCTCGCCCGCCCGGTGGAGCACGCCCTCGTCCTCGAGCGCGGCCAGGTGCGCCGACACGTCGCCGCCGAAGGCCTCCTCCGCTCCGATCGGCAGCTCGAAGGCCGCGCACTTGACGTGATTGATCAGGATGAACGGATTCTCCGGATTGATCCGCGCGTGCTCGGGCGACGCTCCGAAGAGGTAGTCGGGATGTGCGGCCAGGTACTGGTCCATCGGCGAGCTGGTGGCCACCATCACCGCGGCGGACTCCCCGGTGCGCCGGCCCGCGCGGCCCGCCTGCTGCCACATCGAGGCGATGGTGCCGGGATAGCCCGCGAGCACCGCGACGTCGAGGTGCCCGATGTCGATCCCCAGCTCGAGCGCGCTCGTCGACACCACCCCCAGCACGTCGCCCGAGCGCAGCCCCTGCTCCACCTCGCGCCGCCGGAGCGGCAGGTATCCGCCGCGGTAGCCGCGCACGATGCCGGAATCGCCGGTCTTGTCCTCGACTCCCTTCTTGATCGAGGCCAGCACCACCTCGGTGGAGAGCCGGCTCTGGCAGAACACGATGGTGGCGACCTTCTGCTTCAGGAAGCGGGTGGCGAGCTTGGACGCCTCGCCGAGATAGGGCGCGCGGATGCCGAGCTCCGGATTCACCACCGGCGGGTTGTAGACCATGAAGGTCTTCTCGCCGGTGGGCGCGCCGCTCTCGTTGAGCTCGACCACCGTCTCGCCGGTGAGCCGCTGGGCCAGATCCCCCGGGTTGGCGATGGTGGCGGAGGCCATGATGAACTGCGGCGTGGCCCCGTAGTGCCGGCAGATGCGCTTGAGCCGCCGCAGCACGTTGGCCAGGTGGCTGCCGAAGACGCCGCGGTAGGCGTGCAGCTCGTCGATCACCACGTACTTGAGGTTCTGGAAGAGGTTCACCCACTTGGTGTGGTGCGGCAGGATCCCGGAGTGCAGCATGTCGGGATTGGTCAGCACCAGGTTGGCCCGCGCCCGCACCGAGCGGCGCGCGTCCTGCGGGGTGTCGCCGTCGTAGGTGAACATCCGCATGTCGGGCAGCGACTTCGACAGCTCCATCAGCTCGGCGAGCTGGTCCTGGGCGAGTGCCTTGGTGGGGAACAGATAGAGCACCCGCGCCTCGGGCTGCTGCACCAGCGCCTGCAGCACCGGCAGGTTGTAGCAGAGCGTCTTGCCGGACGCGGTCGGCGTGACCACCACGAGGTGCTCGCCCTTGGCCACCGTGTCGAATGCCTTGGCCTGGTGCGAGTAGAGCTGCTGCACCCCGCGCGCCTTGAGGGCCTCGACGATCCTGGGATCCAGGGACGACGGGAACGGGGCGAACACCGGGGGCTTGGCGTCGAAGTGCCGGACCGCGGTGATGAGGGGCCCCGTCTCCAGCGAGGTCAAGAGCTCGTCGAGCAGCTCCCGGATCTGCATGGGGCTCAGCCTATGTTTAGTGGGTGCAAGTTGTCAACTTTGCAGGGAAGGACCCCCCGGGGCTCCTGCTGCGCGCCACCTTGACATCCGGCGAACCCTCGCGCTATGGTCGCGCCGGGTCAGCAGTCGTGCGGTGCTCTGATCGGAGAAGGGTCAAGGGAGATCCCGCCATGAAGAAGTTCGGAATCCTCGCGGTGCTGCTCAGCTGCTCGTTCGTGCTCCCGCTCGCCGCCGACGCGCAGGTCAAGGGCGTCTACTGGGCGAGCAGCGGGCTCTTCGGCCCGTTCAACATCCAGGGGCTGATCCCCAGCATCCCCAAGGAGCAGGCGCGCGACATCACGATCCCGGTCAGCATGTGGGTCATCGACCATCCGAAGGGCCTGGTCGTCTTCGACACCGGCAACAACAACGCGATCATCGACGGCAAGTGCAAGAGCCACTGGGCGGCGGGCAACTGCGACTTCCTCAAGCCCAGCCAGAAGCGTGAAGACACCATCGATTCGCAGCTCAAGAAGCTCGGGTATTCGACCGACCAGGTCAAGGCGGTGATCACCTCGCACTCCCACCTGGACCACATCGGGAACATCAAGATGTTCCCGAAGGCGGTCCACGTCCTCCAGAAGAAGGAGCTGTATCAGGCGTGGTGGCCGGAGAAGTTCCAGCGGGACGGCGGGGCCTTCGTGATGGCGGACTTCGATGGGCCGGCCCGCGAGTTCAACTACCTGGAGCTCGACGGCGACTACGACCTGTTCGGCGACGGCTCGGTCACGATCCTCAGCACCCCGGGCCACACCCTCGGCCACCAGTCGGTGCGGATCAAGCTCGCGGGCGGCAAGACGATGGTCCTGGCCCAGGACGCCATCTGGATGAAGGAGAACATGGAAGGTCATCCGGCCGGGCTCAACTACAGCGTCAAGGACTACAACAACTCGGTGAACCGCCTGAAGATGATCCGCGATCTCGAGAACGCGGACATCTACTTCGGCCACGATCAGGATCAGTGGAAGGCCGGCGGCAACAAGTGGTATAAGTAGCCGCTCCACGAGCGAAGGCCTGAGAAAGCCCCCCGGCGCGGGGGGCTTTCTTGTTTCTGCCATGCGTACATCCGCCCCGGTCATCACCCTCGAATCGGTGTCGAAGCGCTACGGCTCCGCCTCGATCATTCACGACCTCTCCTTCACGGTCGGCCGGGGGGAGATCGTCGGCTTCCTCGGACCCAACGGGGCGGGCAAGACCACCACCATGCGCATGATCGCCGGCTTCACCGCGGCCACCTCGGGACGGGTGACGGTGGCCGGGTACGACATGGCGACCCAGAACGTCGAGGCGGCCCGGCGCATCGGCTATCTTCCGGAGCGCCCGCCGCTCTACGACGCGCTCGGCGTTTCCGCGTATCTCCGGTTCGTGGCCCGGGCCAAGGGCGTGGCCCGGACCGCGATCCCCGCGGAGCTCGAGCGGGTCACCGTCGCGTGCCGTCTGGAGGCGGTGCTCCATCACGAGATCTACAAGCTCTCCAAGGGCTACCGGCAGCGGCTGGGCCTGGCGCAGGCCCTCCTGGGATCGCCCGAGGTGCTACTGCTCGACGAGCCCACCGCCGGTCTCGATCCCGGCCAGATCCAGGAGACGCGCGAGGTGATCCGGGCCTTCGGAGCCGAGCACGCGGTCCTGCTCAGCACCCACATCCTCGCGGAGGCCACCCTGATCTGCCGCCGGGTGGCCATCATCAACCACGGCCGGCTGCTCGCCATCGACTCCCCATCCGGCCTCCAGCGCGCGATGGAGCAGACCAACCGGGTCTCGCTGCGGGTCACCGGGGCTGCGCCCGCCCTGCGAGACGCGCTACTGGCGGTGGACGGGGTCCGGGCGGTCGACCTGCGCGCGGAGGCGGCCGAGCCCGGCGTGCTCACCGTCGACTGCCAGGTGGACGCCCGCGATGGCGTGGAGGCGGCGATCGCCCGCGCGGTCGCCGGCCACTTCGATCTGCATCGCCTCGAGCGGAGCCAGCCCACCCTCGAGAACATCTTCCTGCGGTACGTCCAGGACTCGCCCGCGAGCGGGGAGGCGGCGTGAGCGGAACCCTGGCGGTCTACCGCAAGGAGATGGCGACCTACTTCCGGTCGCCGATCGCCTACTACGTGGTCGCGGTATTCCTGCTCGGCAGCGGCTACTTCTTCCTCTACAACATCTTCCTGAGCGGCGAGACCGCGATGGCGGGGACGTTCCAGAACATGGGCATCCTCCTGACGACCCTGGCCCCGGTGATCTCGATGCGGCTGCTCGCCGCCGAGTACAACGCGGGCACCGCGGAGCTGCTCTTCACGCTGCCGCTCTCCCCGTGGCAGATCGTCGTCGGGAAGTTCCTGGGCGCGGCCACCATCCTCCTGCTGATCACCGCGGGCACCACGGTCGACCTGATCCCGCTCTACCTCTTCGGCACGCCCGAGACCACCACGATCCTGTCCGGCTACCTCGGGTTCGTGCTGCTCGGCCTGGCGTGCCTCGCCGTCGGCCAGCTCTTCTCGACCGTGACCCACAACCAGATCGTGGCCGCCCTGCTCTCCGCCGCGGTGCTCCTCGCCTTCTGGTTCGTGGGACACCTCCAGTCCTTTCAGGCCTCGCCGGGCATGCGCGCGCTCGTCGGTTACCTGTCGTTCTCCCGCCACTTCACCGAGTTCATCCAGGGCCTCGTGCGCACCGAGGCGGTGGTGTTCTACATGATCGTCTCCGCGATCGCGCTGACTCTCAGCGTGGCGTATCTCCAGTGGCGACGCTAGGGCGGGACCGCTCGATCCGCTCGGGGCTGATCCTCCTCGCGGGGATCGCGCTGCTCGCGGCCGCCCTCGTGGTGCACGCGATCCTCCTCGAGACCGTCACCGCCACGTGGGTCCTCGCGGGCGCCGGGGCCCTGCTCGCGGCGATCGGCGCGTTCGGGCTGAGGCACCGGCTCGCCGCCCTCGCCCATCGCCGACGGGCCGAGATCGCGCTCTTCGCGCTGGGGATCGTCGGTATCCTGGTCGCGATCGCCTATCTTTCGGTACGCTATCCGTTCCGGTTCGACCTCTCCACCACCGGGGCGTACTCGCTCTCCGAACCCACCGCCACCATGCTCAAGCGGCTCGATCGGCCGGTGCGCATCGTGTTCTTCCACGATCCGATGATGCGCGACACCGTCGAGCTCTATCAGCTGATCGCCGCGCAGAGTCCGCGGATCGCGGTCGAGTTCTACGATCCGATGATCAACCCGGCCCAGGCGCGCATGCTCGGCGTCAACTTCGCGGGCACCGCGGTCATGGAGAGCGAGGGGCGCACGCTCCAGGTCAACGGCGGCAGCGAGACCGACATCGCCAACGGGATCCTGCGCGTGTCCCAGAGCGCGACCCAGCGGGTGTGCTTCCTCGACGGCCACCGGGAGGCGGATCCCTTCAGTCTCGAGGCCCACGACCATCTCGAGGGCGCGCCCGGCCACTCGCACGGGCTGGGCGCCAAGTACGTGCTGCACGAGCGTCACGGCCTCGGCAAGGCGCGCCACGCGCTGGAGACCCTGAACTACAAGGCGGAGAAGGTCTCGCTGTTGCAGCAGGCGAACGGGCTGGCCGGGTGCGGGGTGCTGGTGGTGGCGGGGCCCAAGGTGCCGCTGCTTCCGGCGGAGGTGGAGGCGATCCGGGCCTACCTCGTCGCGGGTGGCAACGCCCTCTTCCTGCTCGACCCGTTCGTCTCCACCGGTCTCGAGCCGGTGATCCGCGAATACGGCATCGTGGTTGACGACGACATCGTCATCGACGAGGCGAGCCACTTCTGGGCCGACGTTTCCTCCCCGGCGGTCAGCGACTACAACCGGCACCAGATCACCCGCGACCTGCCGCTCACCTTCTTCCCGGGCGCGCGCTCGGTCTCCCCCACCCCGCAGCGCGTCCCCGGCACCTCGGTGGTCCCGCTACTGAACTCGTCGAAGAACAGCTGGGGGCAAGCCAGCCCGGATCGCGTGGGCTTCGTCAAGGGCCGCGACGTGCCGGGCCCGAACACGCTGATGGCGGTCGCGCTGCGCCGGCCGGTCGCCACCGGCGATGGGCCCGCGCCCGAGGGCCCGCGCTCCCGGATCGCGGTGGTGGGCGACTCGGACTTCGCCACCAACTCCTTCTTCCACATCATGGGCAACGGCGCGCTGTTCCTGAACGCGGTCAACTTCCTGGGCGCGCAGGAAAACCTGATCGGCCTGCAGCCCCGGAGCGCGGACCTGCCGCGCATCAACCTCACCAACCGACAGATGAAGGCCACGTTCTTCGTCGCGGTGCTGCTCGTGCCCGCCCTGCTCGCGATGGTCGGCACCGCGGTGTGGTGGAAGCAGCATTGAGCCCGCGGCGCCGCGGGCTCACCGTCGTCTGGCTGCTACTGGGGGCCCTGACGGTGGGAATCGGGGCGCTGGAATGGGCGGACCATCTCCGCGCGACGTCGGGAGGAGCCGGTCCCGCCGACCCCCGCCGCCTGCTGCCCGTCCCGCTGAGCGAGGTCGGGGCGATCGAGATCGCCGACGCCGGGCGGGTCCACCGGTTCGAGCGCGACGCAGCGGGCGCGTGGTTCTATCACGGCGCCCACGACGCCGCCGAGAGCGCCCACACCCACGATCCCGATCCGGCGCGCGCGGAGCGGATCGCGCGGGCCCTCGCCGCGCTCGACCGGGCGCGCGCCGAGCGGGACTTCCCGCTGGGCAAGGACGGCGCCGTTTACGGGGTCGCCTCGCCGGAGCTCGTCATCCTCGTGTACCGGCCGGGGCAGGCGCAGCCGCTCGTGCAGTACGCGGTGGGCCACGTGGCTCCCGACACGGTCAGCCGCTACGTGACGCGCGGTGGGGCATCCGGTGGTGGTGACGATCCCCGCGTATCAGATCGACAATCTACGGGAGCTGATCCGGACGATGGCCGCGGCGCCGGAGCCGTCGCGGGCGACCGGGCCGCCGCGCTGATGAGGGCCGCGTGGACGGCCCTGGCGGGCCTCGCGGTCCTCGCGGTCCTCGCGGCGGCCGCCGCGAGCGTCTCGGCCCACACCGGCGGGCGCAACGGCTACGCCGCGATCGCGATCGACGGCGAGCGCGTCCGTTACTCGCTGACCCTGTGGCCGGCGAGCGTGCCCCCCGAGATGATCGAGACGTGGGGGCTCGCGCGCGCCGCGCCCGGCCCGGAGCGCAGCCGGCTCCTCGGCGTGGTCCGCGACAAGGTGGCGCTCGTCGCGCAGGGACGACGATGCGAACCCGGCCCGGGGTCGCTGGCCGATCCGGCGCCGCCCGCCGAGAGCCTGATCCTGGTGGTGGACTACGCGTGCGGCCTCGTGGTGCGCGACCTCCAGATCCGGGACGATCTTCCGGACGCGCTGGGCGCCGATTACCACACGCTGGCCCGCATCGACGCGGCCGGCGTGACCAGCCAGTTCGCGTTCGGCACCGAGGCGCGCGAGGCCCGGGTGAGCCTCGACGAGCGGCGCCCCGGCGCCGCCAGCTTCGTGGTGCTCGGGGTCGAGCACATCCTGACCGGCTGGGACCACCTGCTCTTCCTCCTGGCGCTCATGCTGCGCGGCGGGGGCTGGCTCTCGCTCGTCAAGATCATCACCGCCTTCACCCTGGCCCACAGCCTCACCCTCACGCTCGCCGCGCTCGACATCGTGGCGCTGCCGGACCGCCTCGTGGAAGCGGTCATCGCCCTCTCGATCGCGGTGGTGGCGGCCGAGAACCTCTTCCCGCATCCGGTGCTCTCCCGCCGGTGGCTCGTCAGCTTCGTCTTCGGGCTGGTGCACGGCTTCGGGTTCTCGTCCGTCCTCCGTGAGATCGGTCTGCCCACGCGGGGCCTCGTGCTGTCGCTCGTCGGGTTCAACGCCGGGGTCGAGCTCGGACAGGCGCTGGTCCTGGCGGTGGCCCTTCCCCTGCTGGCGCTGCTCCGGAGAACCGGATGGGAGCCCCGCCTGATCCGGAGCGCCTCGCTGGCGATTCTCGTCGTCGGCGCGGTCCTCTTCGTGGAGCGGGCGTTCTTCTGAGCCGGCCCGTTGTCAATCCCGGGCCCCCTGTGCCACGCTAGATCGTCGTGACGACGGCGCTCCGATTCCTGCCGCCGCTCGCGTGGTCGGTGGTGATCGCGTGGTTCTCGGGCGCCCGCTATCACGGGGGCGCCACGGCGCCGCTCATCGAGCCCTGGCTGCGCGCGCTGATGCCCTGGGCGACCCTCGAGCAGATCGCGGGAGCCCACTGGCTCCTGCGGAAGACCGGTCACGTCGTCGAGTACGCGGTGCTCGCCCTGCTCTGGCGCCGCGCCCTGGCCGGCCCCGGCGGGCCCGCGCCCTGGCGATGGCCGCTCGCCCTCGCGATGTTGACCGCCGGCCTCGACGAGATACGCCAGGCGCTGACTCCCACCCGTGAGGGCCGCCTCGTGGACGTGCTGCTCGACGGCAGCGCGGCCGCCGGCGCTCTCCTGGTGGCCACGCTGGGCCCGCGCCGCGCCGCCGACGGGCTCGCGCGGCTCCTCCTCTGGGCCGCCGCCGCCGGCGGCACCGTGATGCTCGCGATCGACGTGGCCGCCGCCGCGCCGGCGGGCTGGCTCTGGCTGAGCGTTCCCGCCGCGTGGCTCGCCCTCTGGATCTGGCGGCGGAGGCGCGTCCGCGCGTGAGCGATCTGCCCGCGTGGCGGCAGGGCGACCTCCCGCACGCGCCCGCCTACACGCTCGTCAATCTGGTCCGGGTCATCGGGCCGGGCGCGATCCTGCTCGGGGTCTCGCTGGGTGCGGGCGACTGGCTGCTCGGCCCCGCCGTCGCGACCGCCTACGGCCCCACCCTGCTCTGGATCTGCACGCTGTCGATCCTCTTCCAGGGCGTGCTCAACGCGGAGATGGCCCGCTACACCCTCGCCACCGGGGAGCCCGTCTTCACGGGCTTCATGCGCCAGCGGCCGGGGGCGCGATTCTGGGCCACCGGCTACTCGCTGCTGCACCTGGCCCAGGTGGGCTGGCCGGGCTGGGCGCTCGCGGGAGGCTCCGCGCTGGCCGCGCTCCTGCTCGGCCGCGTGCCGCGCGCGGAGGACCGCGAGGTGGTGGTCGGCCTCGGCTACCTGATCTTCCTCGGCGCGGTCGGCTTCCTGCTCCTCGGGCGGCGCGCCCATCGGGCGCTCGAGATCACCGAGTGGATCATGATGGCGTGGATGCTCGGCCTCCTCGTCGGGCTGGCCGTCCGGTTCGTGCCCGGGCGGGCCTGGACCGTGCTCGCGTGGAGCTTCGCGGGCCGGCCGCTGTGGGAGCCGGGCTGGATCCCCTCGAGCTTCCCTCCCGCCACGCCCGACTGGGCGCTCGTCACCGCCTTCGCGGCCTATTCCGGCGCGGGCGGCACGATCAACGCCATGCTCACCTACTGGCTGCGCGACAAGGGCTTCGGCATGGCGGGCACCGTGGGGGCGCAGCCGACCCCGGTGGGGGATCGGACGATCCTGCTGCCGCGCGAGGGAGCGATCTTCCCGCCCAGCGAGGCGAACCTCGCCAAGTGGCGCGAGTGGTGGCGCTACCTCCGGGCGGACCTCTCGTACCTGTGGACGGCCGGCTGCCTGATCGGCATGGGGCTGCCGGTGCTGCTCGCCCTCGACGCGATCCCGCCGGGCACCGACACGGGCGGCTTCGGGGCGGGCGCGATCTTCGCGCGCGAGCTCGCCCGGCGCTACTGGCCCCTGCTCTGGGTCCCCGCGCTCCTGACCACGCTCTGGATCTTCTTCTCGACCCAGGTCGGCATCGTGGAGGGCTTCGCGCGCAACGTGACCGAGATGCTGTGGACGGCCGGCGTGCGACCGGCGAGCGCGGGGGCGGGCTGGGTCTACTACCCGGTCCTCGCGCTCTTCGTGCTTGCGGGGGGCATCGCGATGACGGCGGGCGACCCGCTCACCGTCATCGTGATCGGCGCGAACGTCGCGGCGCTGAACTTCGCGGTGCTGTCCTTCCACACCCTGCGCCTCAATCGCGCGCTGCTGCCGGAGGCGCTGCGGGCGCCGCTCTGGCGCGAGATCGTGGTGATCGGGGGCGGGCTGGGGTTCGCCGCGCTGGCCCTCCTCGCGGCGGCGGACCGCCTCGGGCTGCTCGCCGCGCCGGGCGGCTGAGCGCCGCGTCGCCTACGCGGTCGGGATGACGCGGCCGTTCACGAGCACGGTCTTCAGATCCGCGAGGGCCTCGATCCGCTCGGCCGGGATCCCCCGCCACCGCGATCAGATCCGCCGCGTAGCCGGGGGCCACGCGGCCGGTCACCTCGCCCAGCCCGAGGCACTCGGCCGCGGTGACGGTGGCGGACCGGATCGCCTCGAGCGGCGTCATGCCGTACTTCACCATCAGCGTGAGCTCGGGCAGCAGCGAGCCGTGGAAGTTGAGCGGCGTGCCCGAGTCGGCGCCCGCCGCGATCCGCACGCCGGCGCGATGCGCGAGCTGGAAGCTCGCCACGTGCGGCGGACAGGACCTCCTCGGACTTGCGCACCATGAACGCGGGAATCCCCGCCGCGACGCCACCCGACGCGATGGCGGCGGGCGCGTTCAGGGTCGGGACCAGGAAGGTCCCGTCGCGGCGCATGTGGGCCACGATCGCCTCGGTGAGGAACGACCCCGTGCTCGATCGAGGTGATCCCCGCGTCGATCGCCTCGCTGATCCCGGTCGCGGCCATCGCGTGGGCCGCGGTGCGGCGGCCGGCCTTGCGCGCCTCCTCGATGGCCGCGCGCATCTCCTCGAGCGTCATCTGGGGGGAGCCGGGCTCCACCCCCGGGGTCATGACCCCGCCGGTGGCGATGATCTTGATCACGTCGGCGCCCGCCTTGAGCTGCTCGCGCACCGCCTTGCGCGCGTCGTCGGGCCCGTCGGCCTCGCGGCCGAGCCAGTGCCCGTGCCCGCCGGTCATGCACACCGGGCGGCCCGCGGCCAGGATGCGCGGCCCGTCGATGAGGCCCTCCTGGATGGCCCGCCGCGCCGCGATCTCCACGTACTCGCGGCCCCCGAGGTCCCGCACCGTGGTCACCCCGGCGCGCGCCGTCTCCCGCGCCCGCAGCAGCGCCTTGATGGCGGTGAGGGCCAGCGGCTCCTCGCGGATCGGCCGGACCGGATCGGCCTCCGCTCCGAGGCAGAGGTGCACGTGGCAGTTGATGAGGCCGGGCAGGAGCGTGTGGCCGGCCAGGTCGATGCCGTGGCCGCGCGGCGCCCGCGCGTCGTCCACCACCGCGGTGATCACGCCCTTCTCCACCACCACCGACCGGCCGCGCACCGGCTCGGCCCCCGTCCCGTCGATGATGCGCGCCCCGCTCAGCACCAGCGTGTCAGAGCTGTCCATGGGCCCTCGAGGTCAGACCTTGAGGCGCGGGTCGAGCGTGTCGCGCAGCCCGTCGCCGAAGAGGTTGATGCCGAGCACGGTGATGAGGATCGCGAGGCCCGGGAACGTCGCGAGCCACCACGCGGTCGAGAGGTAGACGCGGCCGTCGGCGAGCATGCCGCCCCAGGTGGGCGTGGGCGGCTGCACGCCCAGCCCCAGGAACGACAGCGCGGACTCGATCACGATCACCCGCGCCATGTCGAGGGTGGCCACCACCAGCCACGGCGTGAAGGTGTTCGGCAGCACGTGGGTGACCAGCACGCGCCAGTGCGCGGCTGCCCAGCGCCACCGCGGCGTGCACGTACTCGCGCTCGCGGATCGAGAGCACCTCGCCCCGCACCACCCGCGCGTAGACCACCCAGGACGACACCCCGATGACGATGATGATGTTGCGCAGGCTCGGCCCCAGCACGCCGATGACCGCGATCGCGAGCAGGATGAACGGGAAGGCGAGCTGCACGTCGGCCAGGCGCATCAGGAAGTCGTCCATGCGCCCGCCGAAGTAGCCGGCCACGAGCCCGATGATCATCCCGAGCACGCCCGAGATCAGCGACCGCGGCCAGGCCCACCAGCAGCGCGATGCGCGAGCCGAAGATGATGCGCGAGAGGATGTCGCGCCCGAGGTGGTCGGTGCCGAGCGGATGCACCCGCCCCTGCGCGTCCTGCCAGCCCGGCTCCCGCAGGCGCTGGCCGATGTCCTGCTCCAGGGGATCGAACGGCGCGACGAGCGGGGCGGCCACCGCGGCCAGCATCACCACCAGCACGACGAGCAGGCCGAACAGCGCGGTGCGGCGCCGCACCAGCCGCCGCAGCAGGCGTCACCCACTCGCGCTCGGCCCAGGGGCGCCGGGCGCACCAGCGGCGCGACCACGTCGCGGGGGGCGAGCTGCGCGTCCTGGGCCGGCGTGGAGGGCGGCACCGCGGCCATCAGCGATACCGGATGCGCGGGTCGAGGTAGGTGTAGACCACGTCCACCAGGAAGTTGACGATCACGAAGGTGCTGGCGAGCAGGAACACCGCGGACTGCACCACCGGATAGTCGCGGTTGAAGATGGCCTGCACCGAGAGCCGCCCCACGCCCGGCCACGCGAAGATGGTCTCGGTGATCACCGAGCCGCCGAGCAGCGTGCCGAGCTCGATCCCCACGATGGTGACGATCGGGATCGACGCGTTCTTGAGCGCGTGCTTCCACACCACCGGCGGCTCGCCGACGCCCTTGGCGCGCGCGGTGCGGATGTAGTCCTGCCCGAGCACCTCGAGCATCCCGGAGCGCGTCAGCCGCGTGATGCGCGCGGTGGTGAAGAGGCCGAGGGTGATCGCGGGCAGGACCAGGTGCTCGAGGCCGCCGCGCCCCGAGGAGGGCAGCCAGTTGAGCCGCACCGAGAAGACCAGGATCAGCATGATCCCGAGCCAGAAGGTCGGCATGGCCTGCCCGAGGAGCGCCACCACCGTCGAGATGTAGTCCACCGCGGTGTTGCGCCGGACCGCCGACACGATGCCGGCCGGGATGGCCAGGCACAGCGCGATGAGCAGCCCGGCTCCCGCGAGCTGGAAGGTCGCGGGCAGCCGCTCGACCACGAGGGCCATCGCGGGCTCGCCGTGGCGCAGCGACTCGCCGAAGTCCCCGCGCACCGCGCCCCGGAGGAAGCGGAGGTACTGGACCGCGACCGGATCGTTGAAGCCCATCGCGGTCGCGGAACTTCGCGATGTCCTCCGCGGTCGCGTCGGGCGGCAGCAGGAGCGCGGCCGGGATCGCCGGTCAGGTGCAGGATCAGGAACACCACCACCGAGACGCCGAAGAGGACCAGCAGCGACTGCCAGAGGCGGCGCAGCAGGTACGACTTCACGAGCCCACGCGCTCCAGCCGGGCCACCGCCTCGATGTGCGGGGTGTGCGGGAACATGTCGACCGGCTGCACCCACTCGAGCCGGTAGCCGCCGCGCACCAGCTCGCCCAGGTCGCGGGCGAGCGTGGTGGGGTTGCACGACACGTAGACGATGCGGCGGGCGCCAGCGCGACGAGCGCGGCGAGCGCCTTGGGATGGAACCCCGCGCGCGGCGGATCGGCCACCACCACCTCGGCGGTCACGCCCTTCGCGATCAGGGCGGGCAGCACGAAGCGCACCTCGCCCGCACACGAACGTGCAGTTGGTGATCCCGTTGGCCGCCGCGTTCCGCCGCGCGTCGTCCACCGCGGCCTGCGCCACCTCGATGCCGTAGACCCACCGGCGCGGCGGGCCAGGAGCAGGCTGATCGCGCCCGTGCCGGAGTAGAGATCGCAGACCGTCTCGGTCCCGGTCAGGCCGGCCGCCTCGAGCACGAGCTCGAAGAGCCGCTCGGCCTGTCGGGTATTGGTCTGGAAGAACGAGCTCGCCGAGACCTGGAAGGTGAGCCCGCCGATGCCCTCGCGGATGTGGTCGCGGCCGCCCAGCAGGTGCTCCTCGACGCCGACCGCCACGCTGGCCTTCTTGGGGTTCACGTTCATGACCACGCTGGTCGTCCCCGGCACGCGCGCGCTGCAGCCGCGCGGCGAGCGGGGCCAGCTCGGACACCGCGGGCGCGGAGGTGACCACGTTGGCCATGAGTCTCGCCGGTGTCGGTGCCCTCGCGCAGCATCAGGAAGCGCAGCAGCCCCTCGCCGCTGTCCTGGTCGTAGACGGTGAGCGCCGCGCTCGACGAAGAAGCGCGCGCGCCTCGCCGAGCAGGGCGTTCATGCGGTCGGACTGGAGCAGGCAGCGCTCGATGTCGAGCACCGCGTCGTAGCGCTCGGCCTCGTGGAGCCCCACCACGAGCGGCTCCGTCGCGCGCCGCGCCACCGTGAACTCCATCTTGTTGCGGTACCCGAAGGTCGCGGGCGCGCCGATGATCGGCCGGAGCTCGACGCGCCGAGGCCGCCGAGGCGCTCCAGCGCAGTCCGCCACCTGCTTGGCCTTGAAGGCGAGCTGGGCCGGATAGGCCATGTGCTGGAGGCGGCAGCCGCCGCAGCGCCCGAAGTATGGGCACGGCGCGTCGCACGCGCTGCGGCGAGGGCTCCTCGATGGCCTCGATGACGCCGCGGCCGAAGCGCGGCGCGCGCCTGCACGAGCCGGACCCGCAGGCGATCGCCGGGCAGGCCGCCCGGCACGAACACGACGTAGCCGTCGGCGCGGCCGACGCCTTCGCCTCCGAAGGCGAGGTCGTCGATCGTCATGGACAGAATCTCGCCGCGTTTCGGTCGCGCCATGGTAGCGACACTATAAGTGTCGCGTACGATCTGAGTCAATTTGCCGCCCGACGTGCGTTCAAGCGTGGCGAGTGGCATACCCGGCTCAAGTATCATGGACCCACGATGCGCTCAGGCCGCTCCTCGTTCCCGCTCCGCGTGGCGGACCTGCTCACCGCCGCGGTGCCCGCGCTCGAAGAGCGCCTGCTCGAGCTGACGCATCCGCCAGGGCTGGCGCGGCGCGGTCGGCGCCGCGCTGGCCCTCGCACCCGGCCCGGCGATCTGCGGGCCGGCACGCTCGAGGTGCGGGTCGACAATTCCCCGTGGCTCCAGGAGCTGTCCATGCGATCCGCGGAAGTCGCTCGCGGCGCTCCGCGCCCGCTACGGCACCGACCGTCACCGCGCTGCGCTCAGCCTCGCGGCGCCCGCGCCGGCGCGCTGCACCGCCGACCGCCCGCCGCGCCACCGCCCGCGCCTCCGCTCCGGCTCGACGCCGACGAGCTGGCCGCTGGTGGAAGGGGCGGCCGCCCCGATGCGCGACGAGGCGCTCGCCTCCACCGTCCGCGCGCATCATGGCCAAGGGCCTGATCCGCGCCGCCGGGGCGTGCGGGCTCACTGGCGCTCCTGCTCGTGGTCGGCGGGCGCTCGCACGGCTGCGCCACCGCGCAGACGGGCCCGGCCGAGTCCCAGACCGTCACGATCGGCCCGCCGGGCGCGCCGGCCGGTCGAGCGGCCAGGGCCGAGGCCTACGACCACTACGCGTCGCGCAGCTCCAGGCGCGCGCGCGGCCGCCTGCCGCAGGCGATCACCCAGCTGCGCGAGGCGATCAAGTACGATCCCGAACACCGCCGCCTCTAGATCCAGCTCGCGCAGTGGCTGATCGCGGATCAACGCACACCGCCGGGCCTTCGACCGCCGCGCAGAAGGCCGTCGCGCTCGAGCCCAAGAACCGCGAGCGCGCACATGACGCTGGCCGACCTCTACCGGCGCCAGCGCCAGCTCCCCGAGGCGGAGGCCGAGCTGGAGCGGGCGATCGCGCTCGCACCCGCAGACCCCCGACGGCTACCTCGCCCTCGCCCAGCACCACTTCGAGCAGAAGAGCTACGACAAGGCACGCGCGGTGCTGCGCCGGCTCGTCGAGGCGCGCCCGAATCTCTCGCAGGGCCACTACCTGCTCGGGCGCATCGGCATCGAGAACGAGAGCTGGGCCGAGGCCATCGTGCAGCCTCCGGCGCGCCGTCGAGCTCGACCCCGACAACGACGGCGCGTGGACCGCGCTCGGCTTCGTCTACGAGAACCAGAAGCAAGCCCGACGAGGCGGTCGCGGTCTACAAGGACGCGCTCGGGCCAACCCGGACAATCCCGCCTTCGTCGAGCGCCTGGGCGACCTGCTCGATCCGGCTCGGCCGCTCAAGGAGGCGCAGAGCGAGATCGAGGCGCTGACCGAGGCCGCCCCGCGCGACCCGCGGGTGTGGATGAAGCTGGGCGCGCTCCACTACGAGCAGAAGGAGTGGGACAAGGCGGTCGCCGCGTTCCGCCGGGCCGTCGTCGCTCGAGCCCGGCAACCTGCGCGCCCGCTACTTCCTGGCCACCACGCTGATGGAGGCGGGCAAGGACGACGAGGCGCGCAGCGAGCTCGAGCAGCATCATCGCCGCCGATCCCCGCTCGGTGGACGCGCGCGTGCAGCTCGGCTTCCTCCACGGCCGCGCCAAGCGCCACGACGACGCGGTGCGCGTCCTGCGCGAGGCGGTCAACATCGAGCCCAAGCGCCCGAGCTCTTCCTCTACCTCGGCACCGCGCTCTACCGCGCCAGCAGTACGACCGCTCCGCCGACGTGCTGCAGGAAGGGCTCTCGCGTGGACGACAAGAACAGCGACCTCCACTTCCAGCTCGGGGTGGTGCGCGAGAAGCAGCAGCGCTCCGACGACGCCATCAGCTCGTTCCGCCGCGTGCATCGCCATCGATCCCAAGCACGCCGAGGCCTACAACTACATCGGCTACATGTACGCGGAGCGGGGCACGAACCTGACCGAGGCCCTCGAGCTGGTCCAGCACGCGCTCGCGCTCGAGCCCGAGAACGGCTACTTCATCGACAGCCTGGGCTGGGTCTACTACCAGCAGGGCCGCTACCCGGAGGCCCTGCGCGAGCTGCAGCGCGCGGCCGACCGGGCCAAGGACGACCCGGTGATCTTCGACCACCTCGGCGACGCCTACCTGAAGAACGACAAGGTCGAGCGAGGCGATCGAGGCGTGGGAGAAGGCCCTCCAGGTGGACAAGGACGGCCGCATCGCCCACGCGGTGAGGAACAAGATCCGGGACGCGCGGGAGAAGCAGCTCCGGGCCAAGGGTGGCGCCGCCCAAGGCCGAGCAGAAGTAGCCGGCTCCGCCTGGCCGGCGGCCTCCTGCTCGCCGTCGGGCTGTCCGCGTGCGCCACCGTCCCTCCGGCGCCCGCGCCGACGCCCATCGCCGAGGACGCCCGCGCGGCCGCTCGCCGCGCACTCGAGCAGCATCGCCGCTCTTGGTCGACCTGCGCATCGCTGGTCGACTCAGCTCGCGCCGCAGCGGGCGCGCCCAGCGCCTCTCCGGCGTCATGCTGCTCCTGCGGGAGCCCGCCTCGCTCCGGTTCGAGGCCCTCTCCCCGTTCGGCACGCCGGTCTGATCGTGGCCGGCGACCCGCAGTCCGTCACGCTCTGGGAGGTGCTGACAACCGCGCGTACATCGCGCCCGCCTCGCCGGACGCCAACCGGCGGTGGCTCGGCCTGGCGCTGGGCGGCGAGGATCTCGTCGCGCTGCTCGCGGGGCGCGCCCGACCGCTGCCGGACCCGACCCGGGGGAGCTGGTCGCCCCCGACGAGATCGGCCCGTCGCTCCGGCTCGCCGGGCGCGACGTCGAGCAGCGCATCTGGTTCGACCCCGCCAGCGGACAGGCGAAGCAGGTCGAGTGGACCGGCAAGAATCCCGCGCGGGTGACGTTCACCCCGACGCCGCCGGACGCCCCGCCCGCCGGCCTCAGGCTCGAGACGCCGGACGGGGCGCTGCGCGTCACGGTGGCCTACCGAGACCCGCGGATGAACACGGGGCTCGACCCCGCGCTGCTGAAGCCGACTGTCCCGGAACACGTTAAAATCCAAGACTTCCGTTGACACTCTTTCGCACCGCATGGTAGCCTACGTCGCCTTGTCGAAGCGGTCACGGGGCAGCATGGAGGTGGTGCTTCGCACCTCCGCCAAAGTGAACCTGGCCCTCGAGGTGCTGGGCAAGCGGGGCGACGGGTATCACGAGATCGCGACGGTGCTGCAGGCGGTGGACCTGTTCGATCGCCTGAAGCTGGAAGCGGCCGACACCCTTTCGCTCCACACGGACGATCCCGACTTGCCCACCGACGATGGCAACCTGGTGATGCGCGCCGCCCGGCTGCTCCAGAAGGCGGCGGGGATCGAGGCCGGAGCTCGGATCCGGCTGACCAAGCGCATCCCGGTGGCGGCGGGGCTGGGCGGGGGATCGAGCGATGCGGCCGCGACGCTCTGGGGGCTGAACCGGCTGTGGCGGCTTCGCTGGCCCAGGGCGCGGCTTTCGGAGCTGGCGGTGGAGCTGGGCATGGACGTGCCGTTCTTCCTGGGCACGGGGCGCGCGGTGGCCACGCGGGCGCGGCGAGCAGCTGACCGTGCTGCCCGGCGGGCGGCGGTTACGCGCTCGTGCTGGTGAACCCCCGCGTCCCGCTGTCCACGGCAGAGGTGTACGGGCGGGTTCCGGCAGGCTGGCGGGCCGAGCCCACGGGCACGGAGCGGGTGATCGAGGCGTTGAGGACGCGGAACGTGAACAAGGTAGCGGCGGCGCTGACGAACAATCTGGAGCGCGTGGTCGAGCCGGTGCTGCCCGTGATCGGCCGCATGAAGGCGGCCCTCTTGGCGGCGGGCGCGCTCGGAGCGATCATGTCGGGCAGCGGCCCGACCGTGTTCGGGATGGCGCGGTCCCTGGACCACGCGCGGCAGATCCGCATCGCGGGTGAGCCGGGCGGGCTGGGCCTGCTGGGCGGTCCGCACCAACTCCGGCCCCGCGATCCGGGTGACGCGATGAACCTGAACGGGTTTCCACTGGGGCGTCGTTCAGTGGCAGGACTCGGGGCTTTGGCCCCCGCAATGGAGGTTCGATTCCTCCCGCCCCAGCCAAACGCCGCGGATCGTGGCGCGCCGAGCCGCAGTGGCCTGGCGAGGCGCAGCCGAAGGCGAGCCGAGCGGATACAAGCAAGAAGAGCGCGAACGTCAGTCAAGGGAGACGGGGTCATGACATGTACGAGCTGAAGCTCTTCTCCGGCAACGCGAACCGCCCGCTCGCGGAGGAGATCGCCAAGACGCTTCAGCTCCCGCTGGGCGACGCGGACGTCTCGCGCTTCTCCGACGGCGAGGTCTACGTGCAGATCAACGAGAACGTCCGCGGCCAGGACGTCTTCGTGATCCAGCCCACGTGCCCGCCCGGTGAACGATCACCTGATGGAGCTGCTCGTCATGATCGACGCGCTCAAGCGCGCGTCGGCCCGGCGCATCACCGCGGTGCTGCCCTACTACGGCTACGGCCGCCAGGACCGCAAGGTGCAGCCGCGCATGCCGATCACGGCCAAGCTGGTGGCCGACCTCCTCACCGCGGCCGGCGCGCAGCGCCTGCTCGCGGTCGACCTGCACGCCGGGCAGATCCAGGGCTTCTTCAACATCCCGGTGGACCACCTCTTCGCGGCGCCCCCGGTGATCATCGACTACCTGGCCAAGAAGGACCTGAACGACCCGGTGCTGGTCTCGCCGGACGCGGGCGGCGTGGAGCGCGCCCGCGCGCTCGCCAAGCGGCTCAAGGCGGGCCTCGCCATCATCGACAAGCGGCGCGAGGGCAACAACGTCGCCGAGTTCATGCACCTCATCGGCGACGTCAAGGGCAAGGACGTCGTGATCGTCGACGACATGATCGACACCGCGGGCACGCTGATCCAGGCGGTGGACGCGCTCCAGCCGCGAGGGCGCGCGGCCGCGTCCTCGCCTGCGCGGTGCACGGCGTGCTCTCCGGCCCGGCCATCGACCGCATCAAGGAGTCGGTGCTCGAGGAAGTCATCATCACGAACACGGTTCCGCTGACGCCCGAGCGGCAGCTGTCCAAGATCCGCGTTCTCTCGGTCGCCCCGCTGCTCGCGGAGGCGATCCGTCGCATCCACGACGAGGAATCCGTCTCGACCCTCTTCGTGTAAGAGCCAATCTTTCACCTGAAGGAGCTGAGTCATGGACATGCGTGAGTTGACCATCCGGAAGCGCGAGGGCACCGGCAAGGGCCCCGCCCGGCGCCTGCGCGCCGCGGGCCAGGTCCCGGCGACCCTCTACGGCGGCGCGAGCCCGGTGAACGTGGCGGTGACCCCCAAGGACGTGCTCCGCCTCATCCACGGCCACGAGGGCAGCACCCAGCTGTTCCGGGTGACCTTCGAGGGGACCACCGACGCCAAGATGGCGATCATCCGGGACATGCAGTTCGATCCGGTCTCGGAGAATCTCATCCACGTGGACCTGCAGGAAGTGGCGATGGACCGCGCCATCCAGGTCACGGTGGCGGTGCACCACGTCGGCGAGGCGATCGGCGTCAAGGACACCCAGGGCATCCTCGAGATGGTGCTCCGCGAGGTGCGGGTCTCCTGCCTGCCCGGAAACATCCCGGAGTACCTCGAGGCCGACATCACGAACCTCGCCATCCACGACGTGCTGACCGTCAAGGACCTGAAGGTGCCCGAGGGCGTGCGCGTCCTCAACGACCCGAACCAGGCGGTGGTCACGGTCGCCCCGCCGGCGGCCGAGGAGACGGCAGTGGTGGCCGCGGTGACGACGGAAGCGACGGCGGCCGAGCCGGAAGTGCTCACCGAGCGGAAGCCGAAGGAGGGGGAAGCCGCCGAGGCGGACGCGAAGGACAAGGGCGGCGAGAAGAAGAAGTAGGTGGCCCAGGCCATCGTCGGCCTGGGGAATCCGGGCCCGGAATATCGCAACACCCGGCACAACGTGGGCCAGCGCGTCGTCGACGCGCTGGCCCATCGCATTCATACGCGCTTCGAGCGCGACAGCGGGCACGCGGTCGCCGCCGCCCGCTGGCAGGGCGAGCCCCTCTATCTCATCAAGCCCGGCAGCTTCATGAACGTCACCGGCGCCCCGGTGGCGCGCCTCGCGCGCAAGCTCCACCTGGGACCCGCCGACGTGGTCATCGTCTTCGACGATCTGGATCTCCCGCTCGGCAAGGTCCGGGTGCGCCTCACCGGCAGCGCGGGCGGCCACAACGGCGTCCGCTCGCTGATCGCGGCCTTCGGCACCAACGACCTCCGGCGCGTCAAGATCGGCATCGGGCGGCCGGGCCGGCCCGGCGAGGACCGGGATCGCGTCTCCGACCACGTGCTCTCGCCCTTCTTTCCCGAGGAGCAGGAGACGATCGCGGCGGCCTGCGACGAGGCCGCCGACGAGGCGCTCGCCCTCGTGGAGCGCCGCTGAGGGCCCGGCGCGCATGAGCCCCGCGTTCCGGCTCTCCGCGGGCAGCGGCGGCCTCGAGTGGCCGCAGGTGCTGGCGCTCCTCGCGCGCGAAGCGCGAACGCCGATGGGCCGCGAGCTGGCGACCGCCACGCTCCCCGTCACGGATCCCGGCGCGATCCGGCGCGCGCTCGGCGAGACCGGCCAGGCCCGGGCGGCGATGGGCCAGACCGGCGTGCCCCCCTGGGAGGGCATCCCCGACGTGCGGCCCACGCTCGAGACCGCGCGCGTGGTGGGCTCGGTGGCCGAGGCCGCCGACCTCGCCGCGCTGATCCCGCTGCTGGAGGCGGCGGGGCGCCTGCTCGCCTACGGCCGCGCCATCCAGCCGGTGGCGCCGGATCTCGCGGCGGCTCTCGCGGGCTTCCCGCGGCAGACCGAGCTGGCCGACCTGCTCCGGCGCTCGCTCGACGCCGACGGCCAGGTGCGCGACGAAGCCTCGCCCGCGCTGCGCCGCGTCCGCCAGTCCATCCGCGCCCTGCGGCGCGACCTCGTGAAGCGGCTCGAGGCGTACTTCGGGGCGCCCAACGCCGACACCACGTTCCAGGAGCGCTACGTCACGGTCCGGCACGGCCGCTACGTCCTGCCGATCCGCGCGGAGGCCAGGAGCCGGCTGCGCGGCATCGTCCACGACCGCTCGCAGAGCGGGGCCACGCTCTTCGTGGAGCCGGAGGCGGTCGTGGAGGCCAACAACGATCTCGTCCAGGCCGTGCGCGAGGAGGAGACCGAGATCCTCCGCGTCCTGGCCGCGCTGACCGACGCGGTGCGGGCCGCGCTGCCCGAGCTCGACGACCTGGTCGCGGGCATCGGCGGCCTCGACCTGATCTTCGCCCGCGGCGCGCTCGCCGAGCGCATGGGCGCGGTCGAGCCCGCGATCACCGACGAGCGCGACGTGGTCCTCCGCGGCGCGCTGAATCCGATCCTACTCGCCCAGAGCTGGGCAGGCGCCGACGGCGGCCGAGCGGTCGTCCCCATGGACATCGAGATCCCGGCCGAGCGGCCGCTGCTCGTCATCACCGGCCCCAACGCGGGGGGCAAGACGGTGGCGATGAAGACCCTGGGCCTGCTCGCGCTCATGGCCCAGGCGGGCTGCCACGTGCCCGCGCGGGACGGCGCGCGGCTACCCGTGTTCTCGCAGTGCTTCGCGATCGTCGGCGACGAGCAGAGCGTGGCGGAGAACCTCTCGACGTTCTCCGCGTTCGTCAAGCAGCTCCGCGAGGTGCTCGAGCGCGTGGACGGCCGCTCGCTCGTCCTCCTGGACGAGCTGGGCGCGGGCACCGATCCCGACGACGGCGCCGCGCTGGCCCAGGCGGTGCTGGAGGACCTGGCCGACCGGGGCGCGATGGTCGTGGCCTCCACCCACCTCGAGCCGCTGAAGGGTTTCGCCTCCACCCACCCGAGGGCCCGCAACGCCTCGGTGGAGTTCGATCCCGAGCGGCTCGCCCCCACCTTCCGGCTCGTCTACGATCGCCCGGGGCAGAGCTATGCGCTCTCCATCGGCGCCCGCCTCGGCCTGCCCGCCGCGCTCATCGAGCGGGCGCACGGGCACCGCTCCACCCAGCAGCGACAGCTCCAGGAGCTGCTGGCCCGCCTCGACGACCGGGATCGGCGGGACGCCGAGCGCGGCGCGCTGCTCGAGCGGCGCGAGGCGGAGAGCGCGGGGCTGCTCGCGCGGGCGCAGGCCGAGCTCGAGACCGCGCGCGCGAGCGCGCGGGAGACCATCGCCCGCGCGAAGGCCGAGGCGCAGCGCCTGGTCACCGAGGTTCGGCGCCACGTGAACGAGGAGTGGGACCGGCTCAAGCGGGCCGAGAAGAGCCGGCCGGAGCTGGAGCGCGCGCGCAAGCGGCTGGTGGAAACTGCGCAGAAGGTGGAGCACACTGCGGGGGCCACCGGGCCAGAGCCGGAGGGGGCGGGCCCGGTCACCGTGGGCGATCGCGTCGAGATCACGCACCTCGGCCTCAAGGGGGACGCGCTGGGCGTGGACGGTGAGACGGTGACGGTGCAGGCCGGCGCGGTGACGGTGAAGGTGCCGATGCAGGCGGTGCGCGTCGTAGCACGTGGCCTCTCACCCCAGCCCTCCCCGGCGGGGAGAGGGTGAAACGTCCCCTCGCCCCCGAAGGGGGAGAGGGCAGGGTGAGGGGGCCGGCGGTGAGGGGCGAATCACCACCCCCGACAAGAGCGCGGTGGGTGGGGAGCTGAATATCATAGGACGGACTACCGATGAGGCGCGGGATCTGCTAGAAAAGTACCTCGACGATGCATTCCTGGCCGGGCTCCCGTCGGTTCGCATCATCCACGGCAAGGGCACGGGTGCCCTCCGTCGGGCGGTCGAGGAATTGCTGAGCGCCCACCCCCTCGTGGCCGAGCACCGCCCGGGGGCGTCCTCCGAGGGCGGCGCCGGCGCCACCGTCGCGACGCTCACCCAGGGCTGAGGCCACTTCCGATGCCGGGCGGATACTCCCAGCAGCTCCTCGACGAGATCCGCTCCCGCGCCGACATCCTCGAGATCGTCGGCCAGGTCGTGAAGCTCAAGCGGACCGGGGAGAACTGGAAGGGCCTCTGTCCCTTCCACTCCGAGAAGACGCCTTCCTTCACCGTGAACCCGAAGCGGAACATCTATCACTGCTTCGGCTGCGGCGCGGGTGGCGACGCCTTCAGCTTCCTCATGCGCCAGGAGCGCGTGGCGTTCCCGGAAGCGGTGCGCACGCTGGCCGACCGCGCCGGCGTCGCCCTGCCCGACGCGGGCCAGCGGGCACCGGAGGTGGACGGCAAGCTCGAGGCGCTGCGGCGCGCGATGGCCCTCGCGGCCGAGTTCTACACCCGCTCGCTCTGGGAACCGGGAGGCGAGAAGGCACGCGCGTACCTGGAGCAGCGCGGCGTGGATCCGGAAGTGGCGAAGCGCTTCGGACTCGGCTACGCGCCCGAGAGCTGGAACGCGCTGCTGGGCGTCATGGCCCGGCAGGGCATCGGCGAGGACGTCCTGGTGCAGGCCGGGCTCATCCTCGCGCGCCAGAACGGGCCGGGCTTCTACGACCGCTTCCGCGGCCGGCTGCTCTTTCCCATCCGTGACGTGCAGGGCCGCGTGGTGGCGTTCGGCGGGCGCGCGCTCTCGGGCGAGGAGCCCAAGTACCTCAACTCCCCGGAGACGCCGCTGTACGTGAAGGGCCAGATCCTCTACGCGCTCGACGTGGCCCGGATCGCGATGCGGGAGCGGAGCCGCGCCATCATCGTCGAGGGCTACCTCGACTGCCTCATGGCGCACCAGCACGGCTTCGGGGAGACGGTGGCCGCGCTCGGCACCGCGTTCACGACCGCCCAGCTCGGGCTGCTGCGCCGCTACGCCGACGAGGTGGTGGCGCTCTTCGACGCCGACGCGGCGGGCCAGAAGGCCTCCTCGCGCCTCGAGGAGATGATGAACGACGTGATGGACCTCCAGAATCTGGGCTGGTCCGTCTCGCGCACCGGCGGCTTCGAGAAGGCGGGGCACCTGCCGATCCGCGTGGCGCTCCTCCCCGCCGGCCACGACCCGGACAGCCTGCTGCGCGCCGAGGGCGCCGCCGCGCTCACCACGCGGCTCGACGCGGCGCGCCCCCTGCTCTCCTTCGTCATGGAGAAGGCATTCGCCGACGAGGACCTGACCACCGCGCGGGGCCGGGCCAATGCCCACGCCCGCGTGGCCCTGATCCTCTCCAAGGTGGCCAATGCCGAGGAGGCCACCGAGCTGGCGCGGGAGGCTGCCCGACGGCTCGGCGTGGACTCCACCCAGCTCTGGATCGAGGCGCAGCAGCTGCAGGGCTCCCGCGCGCGGGGTCGCCGGCCGGAACAGCTTTCCCAATCGGGCCACGGAAGCGGGGAATCGGATTCCTGGCCGCCGCCCGTTCCGTTCGAGCGGGATCTCGTGGCCCTCCTCTTGCAAGTCGATGAGGCGCGGGCCGAGCTCCTTCCCGTGCTCGCGGATGAGGACGTGGCGCACCCGGGGCTGCGCCTGGTGCTGACCGCCCTGCGGCGCACACCCGGCGCGCAGCCCGAGGCATTGATGGCCGACCTGCCGGGGGATCGCGAGCGGGGGCTGCTGGCGGCCCTCCTGGTCGAGGACCGCAAGTGGGGCGATACACATAGTCACGTCGCAGAGCTAAAGAGGCGGTACCATATCCGGCATCGCAAACACCGGGTACGTCAGGTGGAGCGGGCGGTCACTCTCGCCCAGGCCACCGGGGACCCGGCGCTGCCCGCGCTCGAGGAAGAGCTTCGCGCGCTGCTGCGTGACCTGCAACGGGAGGCGGAGGCGGTCAGGGAGCTAGCCCTGGCGCGCCCGGCGCTGCCGAACGAGTGGCCGGGGGGCCACCAGCGTCAAGCGGACACACTCTAAACCCCACCAGGAGAACGGCGAGGCATGGCGGACGAATCGCGGACCGTGGAAGAGCCGAAGATCGAGGAGCTGGACAAGCTCATCGCCAAGGGAAAGCAGAAGGGGTTCCTCACCTACGACGAGGTGAACGACGCCCTCCCTTCCGACCTCGTCACCCTCGATCAGCTCGATGACATCATGCTGATGTTCGGCTCGATGGACATCGAGCTCGTGGACTCCACCAAGGCGGTGCGGCTGCCGTCCGAGATGGCGGCGCAGGCTGCCGATCCCGAGCCGGACGACGAGGAGCCGGAGCCGCGGCGCATCGATCTGACCCCGGGGCCCGTCGGGCGCACCGAGGACCCGGTCCGCCTCTACCTGCGCGAGATGGGCAAGGTGGCCCTCCTCACCCGCGAGGGCGAGATCACGCTCGCCAAGCGCATCGAGGAAGGCAAGGACGAGGCCACCGCCGCGATCCTCTCCACCAGCCTGGCCGTCGAGAAGATCCGCGCCCTCCGCGAGGAGCTGCGCGAGGACATCATCCCGATCAAGGACGTGGTGGACTTCCCGGAAGAGGAGTCCACCGAGGAGAAGGAAGCCGCGCTGCGCCGCTCGGTGATCCGCGAGCTGGGCAACGTGGACCGGCTCCTGCGCGAGCGGGAGACGCTCACCCACCAGTGGCGACGCCTCAAGGCGAAGGCCGGGGGGCGAAAGCGAGGCAAAGCCGAGCCCGCCTGGAAGCGAGTCGAAGGGCAGGCCGAAGCCAAGAAGAGCAAGGTCCTCGCGATCCTCCGCGGTCTCAACCTCCAGCAGTCCCTCCTCGATCTCTGGGGCAACGATCTCAAGAAGCTGGTCGAGAAGATCCACCGCGCCGAGCGCGAGATCGCGCTCTGGTCGGACGGCAAGCGCCCCGCCCCCACCGCGGTGGACGCGTTCCTCTCCTCGCTCGCCGACGACGATCGGGACGACGGCGACCGCGACCTCTACCAGAAGGCGGCGTCCAAGCACCCCTCGATCAAGGAGCGCCTGGTGTGGGTGGCCCAGCAGAAGATCAAGCGCGCCGAGGAGCTGGCCGACGCGCGGGCCGAAGAGCTCAAGAACATCGTCAAGATCATCAAGCAGGGCGAGGCGAAGGCCGCGCGGGCCAAGAAGGAGATGGTCGAGGCCAACCTGCGGCTCGTGATCTCGATCGCGAAGAAATATACGAATAGAGGACTTCAATTCTTGGACTTGATCCAAGAAGGCAACATCGGTCTGATGAAAGCCGTCGACAAGTTCGAATATCGCCGTGGGTACAAGTTCTCGACCTACGCCACCTGGTGGATCCGGCAGGCAATTACCAGGGCCATCGCAGACCAGGCCCGCACCATCCGGATCCCGGTGCACATGATCGAGACCATCAACAAGCTCATCCGGACTTCCCGACAGCTGGTCCAGGAGCTGGGGCGCGAGCCCACCCCGGAAGAGATCGCGATCAAGATGGAAGTGCCGGTCGACAAGGTCCGCAAGGTACTCAAGATCGCGCAGGAGCCCATCTCGCTGGAGACGCCCATCGGCGAGGAGGAGGACAGCCACCTGGGCGATTTCATCGAGGACAAGCAGGTCGGCTCTCCGGTCGAGAGCATGATCGGCCTCTCCCTGCGGGAGCAGACCAACAAGGTCCTCAACTCGCTGACCCCCCGGGAAGAGAAGGTGCTGCGGCTGCGCTTCGGCCTCTCCGACGGCTGCGAGCACACCCTGGAAGAGGTCGGGCAGGACTTCGCGGTCACCCGCGAGCGCATCCGCCAGATCGAGGCCAAGGCCCTGCGCAAGCTGCGGCATCCGTCGCGCTCCAAGAAGCTCCGGAGCTTCCTGGAATCGTGAGCCCCGGACGCGGTGGTATGATGACCGCCGGGCCCATAGCTCAATTGGCAGAGCCCCCGGCTCATAACCGGTCCGGTCTTGGTTCGAGTCCAAGTGGGCCCACCAAAACCCGTTAGACAGGGGCAGTAGCAGGGCAGCAGGGCGAGGTGAGCCGAAGGCGAGCCGAGCGAATACAAGAAATGCTTGAAGGGATCGGAACGCAAGAAATGCCAGAGGGGGGTCATTGGACCAGAAGCTCCAGACACTGATCAGTCTGCAGGCGATCGACTCGCGCATCGCCGCCCTCGAGGCGGACGCCGCGCGGCTCCCTCGGGAGATCGCCGCCATCCACGCCGCGGTCGAGGACGCCAAGAAGCACGTCGAGCAGGCCAAGGCCCGGCTCGACGCCGCCCGCAAGGACCAGCGCGCGAAGGAAAAGGACCTCGAGGTCGTCCAGGGCAAGCGCAGCAAGAACGAAGCCCGCCTCTACGAGGTCAAGACCAACAAGGAATACTCCGCGGTCCTGATCGAGATCGAGGACATCAAGCAGGAGAAGGCCAAGATGGAGGAGGAGATCCTGGTCCTCATGGAGGCCCAGGAGCGGCTGACGGGCGACATCCGCGAGGCGGAGGCGCGCTTCAAGCAGAGCGAGGCCGAGGGCCGCAGCCAGGAGGCCACCGCCAAGGAGCAGCTCCGCGCGGTCGAGTCCGAGCTGGTCGGGGTGCGGACGGAGCGCAAGGAGCTGGCCGGCCAGCTGCCGGGCCCCATCCTGGCCGACTACGACCGCATCCTGCGCGCCCGCGGCGGCTTGGCGCTCGCGCCGGTCGCGAAGCCGAACTTCTGCGGGGCCTGCCGCATGCAGATCACGCCCCAGCGCCTGCAGGAGCTCCGCGCGCAGGCCTCGCTGATCCCCTGCGAGTCCTGCGGCCGCTACATCTACTGGCCCTCATAGAAAGTCCCAATCCCCCTCTTCTTGGGAATCCCCCTCACCCTTCCCTCTCCCCCTGCCGGGGCGAGGGTTTGACGTTCCCCTCTCCCCCCAGGGGAGAGGGCCAGGGTGAGGGGTGGGTCTGATGCCGCAACCCCCGATCGTCATGTACACGGACGGCGCCTGCTCGGGCAATCCCGGCCCCGGCGGCTGGGGCGCCATCCTCATGGAGGACGGCCGGGAGCTCGAGCTCTCGGGGGGTGAGAACCCCACCACCAACCAGCGCATGGAGCTGACCGCCCCGCTCGAGGGCCTCCGCTCGCTCCCGGGCCGCCGGCGCGTCGCCATCTACAGCGACAGCGCGTACGTGATCAACTGCTTCCGCGACAAGTGGTACGAGCGCTGGCGGAAGAACGGCTGGATCAGTTCCAGCAAGAAGCCGGTGGACAACCGCGACCTCTGGGAGCCGCTGATCGCGCTGGCCGTCGACCAGCACGACGTCACCTGGCACAAGGTCGCCGGCCACAGCGGCGACCCGCTCAACGAGCGCGCCGACGCCCTCGCGCGCTCCGCCATCCAACGCGTCGCGCGCTAGGCCGGGCGCTTAGTCTGGGGTCAGGTCTTGAATTACGACATTTTCATCGCGGTCAGAGATACACCGCGCGCTGAAATGTCGTAATTCAAGACCTGACCCCTATCTGCTAGCCGATGAAGAGGCCGCCGTTGGGGGAGAGCCACTGGCCCGTGAAGTAGGAGGCGTCGTCGGAGGCCAGGAAGGCGGCGGTGGCGGCGATCTCCTCGGGCTCGCCCCAGCGGCCGAGGGGGGTGCGGGCGATGATCAGCCGCTGCGACACCGGCGACATGGGCCTGGTCATGGGCGTGTCGATGTAGCCCGGGCAGATCGCGTTGACCCGGATCCCGCGGGAGGCCACCTCGCGCGCGACCGCGCGGGTGAAGGCCAGGATGCCTCCCTTGGCCGCGCTGTAGTGCACCGCGGCCTCGAGGCCCATGAGCGCGGCCACGCTCGACATGTTGATGATCGCGCCGCGGTTCTTGCGAGCCATCAGGCGCAGGGCCTCGCGCGTGCAGAAGAAGGTCCCGTCGAGGTGCACGCCCATCATCCGGCGCCACGCCTCGTCGGACATCTCCTGGGTCAGGTCCCAGTGCGTGGTCACCGGCCCGCCCCCCATGAGCTCGCTCATGCGCGCCTCCGACCGCGCGCGGATCTTCTCCCGGTCGCCGGGCGCCGCTTCCGCGATCCCCGCGTTGTTGACGAGGATGTCGAGCGCGCCGAACTCGCGTTCCACCTCCGCGAACATCCGCCGCACCTGCCCCGAGTCGGCCACGTCGGCGGCGAGGGCGCGCCCCCGCGCCGCCTCGCTGCCCGACGCGATCGCGTCCGCCGTCTCCTGGGCCGTCTCCTGCGTGATGTCGTTGACGATCACCCGCGCCCCTTCCTGGGCGAAGCGCAGCGCGATGGCCCGGCCGATACCGGAGCCGGCGCCGGTCACCAGGGCCACTCGATCCTTGAGGCGCATCGCGATCTCCTTCGTGGTGAGGGGTCGGTCGGGAACGGCTGAACGCTACGTCGGGCGATGCGCCGAGTCAAGGCGCGCCCCGACCCCCTCACCCTGCCCTCTCCCCTCCGGGGCGAGGGAGATTATTCACTGCCGCGCAGCGTCACTCGGGACAGTCTTTATTCTTGCCGGAGGGTGGCGGGGGCCATGCTAAACCGGGACTATGCTGACCGATCACGAGACGCGACGGGAACACGACGATCACGACGAGCGCGAGCTGCCGCTCGAGGGCCGGAGCCCCCACGAGCACGACGCGCAGATGAAATTCCCCGCCCTCGAGGAGCCCGCGTGGCTCGAGGACGAGGACGACGAGATGGAGGAGCCGTCCGACTCGCCGTTCCGCGGCATGTGGATCGGGATCGCGGCCGCCGCGGTCACCTTCGTGCTGGTCTTCGCGATCCCGCAATGGCTCGGCTGGTACGACATCGGCCCGCCGCCTCCTTCACAGGCCAAGCGCGAGGGGACCCCGGAAGCGATCATCTCCACCGTGACCGCGAAGCCTTCGGGCGCCGCCGTCGTCGAGACGGGACCGCCGGCGGTCGCGGCGGTCGCGACGCCGCCCGCCACGGCGTCGCCGGCCATGCCTCCAAAGGCGCCGGTCGCGAAGGAGAGCGCGAAGGACACGAAGGCGCCGCCGCCCGCGGTCGTGAAGGAGACGAAGCCGGCCCCGCCGGCGGTCACCGCGCCGCCCGCGAGCCCCTCCCGGCGGACGTTCACGATCCAGATCGCGGCCTTCAAGAACGCCAAGCAGGCGGGCCAGCTCGCCGAGCGCGTGAAGCGCGACGGCTACCACGCCGACGTCCGGCGCGTCGAGTCGTCCGCGGTGCCCTACGTGGTGCGGGTCGGCGGCTACGCCTCGCGCGAGCAGGCCGAGTCGGCCCGCGACGCCCTGGCGCGCAAGGGGTTCAAGGGCTTCATCCTGTAGTCGGCCACTTGCTCTCGACGGTGAGCCCGGCGCGCCGCACCTGCTCGCGCGCCAGCACCTCCACCCGCTCGTAGATCGCGCGCTCGTCCACCGTGGTGATGCGGCCCTCGTCGAGCACGAGGCGGCCGTCGATCAGCACGCTCCGCACGCTCGATCCGGTCGCGGCGTAGACCAGGTTGTTGAGCGGGTTCAGGAGCGGCCGCCACTCCGGCTGGTCGCGGTCGTAGCAGACGAGGTCGGCCCGCTTGCCCACCTCGATCGAGCCGATCCGGCGCTCCATCAGCAGCGACGCAGCACCCTGGATCGTCGCCATCTCCAGCACCGTCTCGGGCGGCATCACGGTGACGTCGAGCCGCGCGTCCTTGTAGATGTTGGCGACGAGGTACATCATGCGCAGCATGTCGAAGTGATTCGATCCGTTGCCGCTGTCGCCGCCGAGCGAGACGCACACGCCCCCCGCCAGCATCTCGGGCACGCGCGCGTGCGCGGCCAGCCCCTTGGTGTGCTTGAGCCCGGCGGTGGGACAGTGGCTGACCTTCACCCCGCGCCGCGCGAGCAACACGATATCGGCCTCGTCGAGGTACACCATGTGGGAGAGCTTCGCGTTCGGCGCGAGCACGCCCCAGTCGTCCAGGGTGCGGAGCGGAAGGCGGTCGCGCGTCTTCCGCGCGGGATGCGAGGCCAGGTGCATCATCCCCCATCCGACCCCGTGGCGATCGGCCAGCGCCTTGGCTCCGCGGATCAGCTCCTCCGAGCAGGTGCCGAAGCCCAGCAGCAGCGGCCACGCGGACACGAGCCCGCGTCCCCGGCCGTTCACCTCCTCGAGCATCCCCTCGTTCGCGCGCAGGGCCTCCCGGGTGGTCTGGCGCATGCGCTCGGGCCCCGACTCGAGATCCCAGGTCCAGCGCCCGAGGATCGCCCGCATGCCGAGGCGCTCCATCGCGCCCGCCACCGCGGCCGGCTCGAAGAGCGTGCCCGCCTCGCAGAAGGTGGTGGTGCCGGTGCGGATCATCTCGATGCCGGCCAGGAGCGCGGCGTGCTCCTCGTCCTCCGCGGTCATGACCGAGTAGAGCGGGATCAGCCAGTCGGGCAGGTACCGGTCCACCGGGATGTCGTCGAGGAGCAGGCCGCGGTTGAGATGCTCGGAGAGATGCACGTGGGTGTCCACGAAGCCCGGCGTGACCACCATGCGCCGCGCATCGATCACCCGGTCCGGCACCCGCGGCGGACGCACCTCGCGCGCGGGCCCCACCTGGACGATCTCGGCCCCGTCGATCAGCACGGATCCGTCGGTGAGGATCCGCCGCCCGGCATCCACCGTGATGATGGTGCCGTGCTCGATGAGGATCACGACCGGCGGGCGGCCACCCGGTGCTGCTGGCTGCCGAGGCCGTCGATCCCCATGGCCACCACGTCGCCGTCGTCCAGATAGCGCGGCGGCCGGGCCCCGTGGCCGACCCCGGCGGGGGTGCCGGTCGAGAGCAGGTCGCCCGGCTGGAGCGACATGAAGCGGCTCAGGTAGGACACGAGCTGGCCGACCGGGAAGACCATGTCCCGGGTGTTGCCGTGCTGGCGCCGCTCGCCGTTCACGGTGGTCCACAGCCCGAGCGCCTGCGGGTCCGGGATCTCGTCCGCGGTGACCAGCCAGGGCCCGATGGGCGCGAAGGTGTCGCAGCTCTTGCCCTTGGTGGTCCCGCCCCCGTGCTCCATCTGGAACTCGCGCTCGGAGACGTCGTTCATCAGGCAGTAGGCGGCCACGTGGCGCAGCGCGCCCGCCTCCTCGACGTTGAGCGCGACGCGGCCGATCACCGCCACCAGCTCGACCTCGTAGTCGAGCTTGACCGCGCCGCGCGGCCGCGCGATCGGATCGGCCGGCCCGCTGATCGCGCTGTTGGCCTTGATGAAGATGGTGGGCTCCTTCGGCAGCGCCATCTTCACCTCTTCGGCGTGATCGGTGTAGTTGAGGCCGATGCAGACGATCTTGCCGATGCCGGCCAGCGGGCAGCCGAGCCGGGGCTTGCCTCGGACCAGCGGGAGGCGACCGGGCGGCGCGGCGCGCAGGCGCTTCAGGCCGGCGGGCGTGAGCGTCTCCGGCGTGATGTCCCGGACGATCCGCGAGAGATCGCGAAGGTGTCCCTCCGCGTCGATCAGCCCCGGCTTCTCGGCGCCGGCGCGCCCGTAGCGTACGAGCTTCATGGGGCTCCTCAGTGGGCCGCGAGGCCGGGGACCGACATCACCAGGTGCAGGTAGCCGCCGAGCTCGTTGATCTTCCGCCGGTCGCGCGCCACGAAGGCGGCCCGCTCGGCGTCCGAGAGATCGAGGCCGGCCAGGGCCGCGGGCGCGTCGGCGTCGAAGCGCGCCCGGAAGTCCTGGTCCTTCTTGAGCCGGTAGAGCAGGCTGTTGACCGCGTAGCGGCTCACGGCAGGCTCCACTCGACGGCGGCCAGGTTGATCCGGGGCAGCTCGCCGAAGTAGCGCACCTGGGCGCGCGCCGGCGTCACCGCGCCCAGCAGCACCATCCAGTTCAGGAACTCGTGCTCGCCCGTCTTGTGCAGCTCGTCCACCCCGAGGTTGCGCAGCGGCTCGTGCTCGCCCGCCTCCATCCAGTGGATCAGCTTGCGGTCGAACACGGTGTCGGTCTCGCCCACCCGGGGCAGCGAGAGCTCCGGGAAGTGCGACAGCCCGCCGGTGGCGATGATCCCGACCTTCCACGGCCCCGCGGCCACCACGCGCGCGATGTGCCGGCCGAAGTCGAAGCAGCGCCGCGGCGTCGGCTGGGGCGCCACGAAGGAGTTCACCCAGATCGGCACCAGCGGCGGGATCGGCCGCGTGCCGTGCATGGTGTTCACCGGGCTCAGGAAGGCGTGGTCCACCGGCGCCTCCCAGGACATGGCCAGGTCGAAGCCGGCGTCCAGTCCCTGCTCGAGAATCTGGTTGGCGAGGTCCTCGTGGAGCGGATACTCCTCCGGCATGTGCTCGAGCACCGCGTCGAAGGCCTCGGCATGGTCCTGCTTCATCCGCTGCACGGTGCGGCCGATGCGCACGCAGAGCGCGGGCACCGCGTTGAACGAGAACGCGTTCAGGTGGTCGTCGGCCACCACGATCAGGGCGTCCGGCCTGCTCGCGGTGAGCCGCTCGCCCATGCGGGCGATCTCGGCCATGCACTCGACGGTCTTGCGGCGGCCTTCGTCGCCACAGGCACGCTGGTAGTAGTCGGGATCGAGCACGTGCGACATGGCGCCGGCGAAGACGATCTTGCCCATGCGGGCCTCCTTGGAGAGCGGTCCGTCGCGGATCGTAGCGGAAGGGCCGATCGGACGCAAGGCGCGCGCGTCTTGCGGCCCCGATGCGGTGCGACTAGACTGAAGCCCCCGGGAGGGACACCGACATGGCCCACGCACTCGACGAGCTGCTCCGCACCCACGTGGCCCGCTTCACCGACCGCCGCGCCGACTGGGACGCCTTCGCCGACGCGCGCGTCGAGGGCTTCAAGCGCGCGCAGCATCGCTTCATCGGCTCGGGCGCCTCCGGCAAGGCCGACGCCGCGGTCATCCCGGCCCAGCACTTCACGCTCTCGGTGATGTTCATCCCGCCCGGCCAGGGCAATGCCCCGCACACCCACGAGGTCGAGGAGGTCTTCTTCATCCTCGAGGGCAAGGTGCTGGTCTTCATCGAGGACGGCGCGGGCAACCGCGCGGAGACGGTGCTGGGTCCGTGGGACTGCGTCTCGTGCCCGGCCAATGTCATCCACGGCTTCACCAACGTGGGGCTCGAGCCCGCGTACCTGCAGGTGATGCTCGGCAAGGCCAAGCCCGAGCTGATGACCTACACCGACGGCGATCTGCAGTCCCGCCGCGACGAGCACCTCCGCGCCGCGGGCTCCCGCGGCTAGCGTTCCGGTCCCCGCTCCCACGTGCTTGTCGGCGCCTCACCGAAGCGGAAGGAAGACGGCCGCTTCGTCGCCGGCCGGGGCCGCTACCTCGACGACCTGCGCGTGCCGGGCCTGCTCCACGTGGCCCTGGTCCGCAGCCCGCACGCCCACGCCCGCGTGGTCTCGGTCGACGGGCGCGCCGCCCGCGCGCTGACCGGCGTGGCGGCGGTGTGGACGCTCGCCGACCTGCCGGAGCTGGCCGCCGCGAACGTCCCCCCGCTCGTGCCGGAGCCGAAGGGCCGGGCGTACGTGCACCCGATCATGGCCGGGCAGCGGGCGCGCCACGTCGGCGAGATCGTCGCGATCGTGGTCGCGGACGATCCCTACGTCGCGGCGGACGGCGCCGAGCGCGTCGCGGTGGCCTACGAGCCCCTGCCCGCCGCGCTGTCGCCGCGCGCGGCCACCGCGCCCGGGGCCGCGCGCGTCAACGACACGTGGCCGGACAACCTCGTCTCGGTCAGCGCGGGGGCCAAGGGCGATGTCGAGCGCGCGCTGGCCACCGCGGACGTGGTCGTGTCCGCGCGGCTGGGCTACCCTCGCGTGGCCGGGATGCCGCTCGAGACGCGCGGCGTGCTGGCCGCGACCGATCCGATCGGCGGCGGCTTGACGGTGTGGACGTCGACCCAGGTGCCCTTCGCGGTGCGCAGCGGGATCGCGCCGGTGGTGGGCCTTCCCGAGGAGCGGATCCGGGTGATCGTCCCCGACGTGGGCGGCGGCTTCGGGGTGAAAGGGCACGTCTACCCCGAGGAGATCCTGCTGCCCGTGGTGGCCCGTCGCCTCGGACGTCCCGTGAAGTGGACCGAGACCCGCAGCGAGCACTGCCTCACCGCCGCCGGAGACCGGGACCAGGACCACGAGGCGCGGATCGGCCTGCAGCGCGACGGCCGCATCGTGGCCATCGACACCGCGTTCACCCGCGATCACGGCGCCTCGCCCATGCTCGGCGAGGCCATCACGCTGAACACCATCAATCACCTGCCCGGCCCCTACCAGGTGCCGAACTACCGCGGGATCGGCCGGAACGTTGCTCACCCACAAGACGTTCGCCGCCGCCTATCGCGGCGCCGGCCGGCCCGAAGCCGCCTTCGTGCTCGATCGGCTGCTGGATCGGGCGGCGCGGCGCATCGGGATGGATCCGGCCGAGCTGCGGCGGCGAAACCTGATCCGGGCCGACGAGATGCCGCGCCCCACCGGGCTCACCTACCGCGACGGCGCGCCCATCACCTACGACCCGGCGGACTACCCGGCCGCCTTCGACCGGCTCCTCGCGCGCGCTCGACTACGCCGGCTGGCGGGCCGAGCAGGCGAAGCGCCGGGGGAGCGCGCGACCCATCGGCCTCGGGCTCTGCGCCTACGTCGAGGGCACCGGGCTCGGGCCCTTCGAGGGCGCGGACATCCGCGTGGATCCCGGACGGCACCGTGTTCGTGCACCTGGGCGTCTGCGCGCAGGGCCAGGGGCACGAGACCACGCTGGCCCAGATCGCGGCCGACGAGCTGGCGGTGCCGCTCGAGTCCGTGGTGGTGGTGGGCGGCGACACCAGCCTGGTCGGCTACGGCATGGGCACGATCGCGAGCCGGGTGGCCGCGGTGAGCGGCCCCGCGGTGCAGCGCACCGCCGCGCAGGTGGCGCACAAGGCGCGCCTCGTGGCCGCCGAGCTCTTCGAGTGCGCGCCCGAGGACGTCGTGCTCGCCGAGGGTCGCGTGCACGTGAAGGGCGTGCCCGGCAAGAGCGTGAGCCTGGGCCAGGTGGCGCGCGCCGCGGTGCGGAGCCGCGCGGTGGCGGACGCGGGAGGCCCCGGGCTCAGCGCCTGCGCCTTCTTCTATCCCGACACGGTCACGTGGGCCTTCGGCGTGCAGGGCGTCGTCGCCGAGGTGGATCGTGGAAGCGTGCAGCATCCGGCTGCTCAAGCTCGCTCGCCATGCACGACTGCGGGCGGCCCATCAACCCGATGATCGTCGAGGGCCAGCTCCACGGCGGCATCGCCCAGGGTCTCGGCAGCGCGCTGGGCGAGGCGCTGATCTACGACGACGCGGGCCAGCTCCTCACCGGCACCCTCATGGACTACGCCGATGCCGCGCGCCGACGAGATGCCGCCGCTCGAGGTCATCCACCTGGATTTCCCGTCCGCGATCAATCCCCTCGGCATCAAGGGCGTGGGCGAGAGCGGCGTCATCTCGCCCGCCGCCGCGGTCGCCAACGCGGTCGAGGACGCGCTCGCCGACTACGGCATCGAGATCGACCGTCCCCCCGTCACCGCCGCGCGGGTGTTCGAGCTGCTGCGGGCGTCCGGGCGGTGGCCGCGACGGCCGTGAACCCCCTCACCCTGGCCCTCTCCCCAGCGGGGAGAGGGTGATCGGAGGCATCGCGATGATCGAGAGGCGGCCGTTCGGACGCACCGGGCACCAGAGCACCGCGACCATCTTTGGGGCCGCCGCGCTGGCGCGCGTCGGCCAGGACGAGGCCGATCGGGCGCTCGAGATGCTGCTCACCCACGGGGTGAACCACATCGACACCGCCGCGCGCTACGGCGACTCCGAGCTGCGCATCGGCGCCGTGGATGGCCCGGCACCGGAAGGATTTCTTCCTCGCCACCAAGACCGGCTCGCGCGGAGCGCGCGGCGCGCGCGAGGACCTCCACCGCTCGCTCGAGCGCCTGCGCGTGGACCACGTGGACCTCATCCAGATCCACTCGCTCGGCCATCCCGACGACTGGGACCAGGTGATGGGCCCGGACGGCGCCCTCGAGGCGCTCGTGGAGGCCCGCGCGCAGGGGCTCGCGCGCGCCATCGGCGTCACCGGCCACGGCTGGAGCATCCCGGCCATGCACCGCCGGAGTCTCGCGCGCTTCGACTTCGACGCGATCCTGCTGCCCTACAACTTCTTCATGGTCCAGAACGATCGCTACCGCGAGGCCTTCGGCGAGGTCATCGCGATCTGCCGCGAGCGCAACGTGGCCGTCCAGACCATCAAGGGCATCGCGCGCGGTCCCTGGGCCACCGCGGACCGGAGCCACGCCACGTGGTATCAGCCGCTCGAGCGCCAGGACGACATCGATCGTGCCGTCCACTGGGTGCTCGGCCGCCCCGACGTCTTTCTCAACACCGCGGGCGACCTGACCCTGCTGCCGCGCGTGCTGGAGGCGGCCGCCCGCTTCACGCGCCGCCCTCCCGACGAGGAGATGGCGGCCATGCACGACGCGACGCGGATGTCCTCGCTCTTCGGCCTGCCCACGTGACCCCGGGCCGGGCCCGGTAGCCGGCGACCCCGGCACCGGCGACTGGCTGATGCCGGGAGACAAAGGGCGGCGCTCCGGAGGCGCTGGGGGTGCGTCTCCAGCTCGTCGAGGTGCGCCTGGCCGCCGAGCTCGACGGAGAGCTTCGCGGTGATGACGAGGGAGCGATCGGGCGCGCTCCTGGTCCAGGGAAGCTCGATGCTGATGGCTCAACGGACGCGGTTCAGAGATCTCACGGTCAAGAGCCGCCTGCCCTCGATGTGTACGCTGCGGGAGTATGCGGAAGCCGGCTGCCTCGCAGCCTACGGGGTGGATTTCAGCGATCTGTACCGGCGAGCGGCGGCCTTCGTCGACAAGATCCTCAAGGGCGCGAAGCCGCGCGGACCTCCCCGTCGAACAGCCCACCAAGTTCGAGCTCGTGATCAATCTGAAGACCGCCAAGGCGCTTGGCCTGACGATGCCCTCGTCGGTGCTGCTGAGGGCGAATCAGGTCATCGAGTGACTCTGCCCGTTCATGGATAGTCCGGGCTAGGGCCGGTGGAGAGCTGGGAGCGCAACGTCTGGGCCCTCGCCCTCGTCGTCTTCATCGCGTTCGTCGGCTTCCAGTTCTTCTCGCCCTTCCTGCCGCTGTACGTGATCGAGCTCGGCGTCACCGAGCCCACCCGGGTCGCCCTCTGGTCCGGCGCGCTCACCGCGGTGACCCCCGCGGTCTCGGGGCTGCTGGGCCCGCTCTGGGGCCGCTTCGCCGACCGCGTCGGCCGCAAGATGATGATGATCCGCTCGCTCGCCGGCTTCGTGATCATCGTGGCCGCGATGGGCCTCGTGACCTCGGTCACCCAGCTCATGGTCCTGCGCGTGCTCCAGGGCGTCATCGCGGGCTTCTCCGTCTTCGCCATGGCGCTGGCGAGCGTGTCCTGCCCGAAGGACAAGGTGCCGGTGGCCATCGGGCGGGTGCAGGGCGCGCAGCTCCTGAGCGTCGCGGTCGGTCCGGCCGCGGGCGGCTACGTGGCCTCCCACTTCGGCCTGCGCTACGCCTTCTTCGTCACCGCGGGGATGTGCGCGATCTCCCTCGTCGGGCTCATCCTGCTCTTCGACGAGGGCCGGCCCCGCGCGGCCGACGGCGCCGCGGCGCCCACCCGCGAGAGCAGCTTCACGCTGCGCGACGTGCTGGGCCGGCGCGGGTTCCCGCTCGTGCTGGTCCTGCTCTTCATCAGCCAGTTCATCGATCGCGGCCTGTCGCTGCTCGTGCCGCTCAAGGTGGCCGCGCTGCCCGACGTGAGCCACATCGCGGCCACCTCGGGCGAGATCATCTCGCTCGCCGCCATCTGCGCCACCGGCTCGGCCCTCGCGGCCGGCCGCCTCGCCCAGCGCTGGCCGCCCGAGCGGCTCCTGCTGGTGGGCCTGCTCCTGGGCGGCCTGCCCTGCGCGCTCATGGCCCTGGCGCCCGGCTGGCAGAGCCTCATGCTGCTGCGCTGTCTCACCGGCTTCTGCCTGGGCGGCGCGCTGACCCTGGCCTACTCGCTCGGCGGCACGCTGGTGCCGGGCGAGCAGCGCGGCGCCGCCTTCGGCTGGCTCGCGCTGAGCGTGCAGGTGGGCACCGCGGCGAGCCCGCTGGTCAGCGGAGGGCTGGCCGCGCTGAGCCTCTCCGGCGCCTTCATGATGGACGGCGCCCTGGCCTGGCTGGGCGCGACCGTGCTCATGATCGGCACCCGCCGCCTCCGCCGCGGAGCCGCCTCGTAGAGCGCCTGGCCGCAGGCCGCTAGGCTTCGCGGCTCTGGCGGGGGTCGAATGCGTCGCGAATGCCGTCGCCGACCAGGTTGAAGGCGAGCGCGGTGAGCAGGATCGCGGTCCCGGGCATGAAGACGAGCCAGGGGGCCAGGCGCATGAAGCGGTAGCCGCGCCCGACGTCGGTGCCCCACGAGGGCTCCGGCGGTTTGATGCCCACGCCCAGGAAGGACAGCGCGGTCTCGGCCAGCAGCGCGAAGGCGACGCCGATGGACACCTGCACGATGACCGGGGCCAGCACGTTCGGCAGCACGTGGCGGCCGAGCACGCGCCCGTGGGTGGCGCCGGCGGCGCGGGCGCTCTCCACGAACGGCTCCTCGCGGAGCGAGAGCACCTGGCCGCGCACGAGGCGGGCGAAGCGCGGGGTGTAGACGATGCCCACCGCGACCATCACGTTGAAGAGGCCGGGGCCGAGCGCGGCCGCGATGGCCATGGCCAGGATCAGGGCCGGGAACGCCTGGAGAGCGTCGATCACCCGCATCAGCGCGTCGTCGACGGCCCCGCCCAGGTAACCCGCGACGAGGCCGATCGGCACGCCGGCCAGCGTGGCGATGGCCACCGCCAGGCACGCGGCGCCCAGCGAGAGGCGCGCGCCGTAGAGCAGGCGCGTGAGCACGTCGCGCCCCAGGTCGTCGGTGCCGAGCGGGTGCGCGGACGAGGGCGCGGTCAGCATGCGCCCGAGATCCTGCTTGAGCGGATCGTACGGGGCCACCACCGGCGCGAGCAGCGCGCCCGCGACCAGCAGCACCAGGTAGACCGCGCCCACCACCGCGGCGCGGCGCCGCGCGAAGCGCCGGAGCGCGAGCCGCCACTCACCCATAGCGGATCCGCGGGTCGATGAAGCCGTAGAGGAGATCCGAGAGCACGTTGACCACGATCACCGCGAGCACGGTGACCAGCACCGCGCCCTGCAGCATCGGGAAGTCCCGCGTGAGCACCGCCTCCAGATTGAGCCGGCCGAGGCCGGGGAGCGCGAAGATGGACTCGACCACGACGGTGTTGCTGACCAGCCGCGAGACGGTGAGCCCGGCCACCGTCACCACCGGGATCAGCGCGGGGCGCATCGCGTGCTTGGCCACCACGGCCGCCTCGGCCAGGCCCTTGGCGCGCGCGGTCTTCACGTAGTCGGCGGCCAGCACCTCGCCCAGGGACGACCGGAGCTGGCGCGTGACCTCCGCGACCGCGGAGGCGCCGAGCGTGAGCGTGGGCAGCAGCAGGTGGCGGAACGCGTCGCTTCCCGACTCGAACGGGCTCACGTAGCCGGTGGCGGGCAGCCAGCGCAGGTGGAGCGCCAGCACCAGCACGAACATGGAGCCGAGCCAGAAGTTCGGCACCGCGACGCCGAAGGCGGCCAGCCCGCTCGCCGCCGCGTCGACCAGGCTGCCGCGCCGGTGGGCCGCCAGCACCGCGAGCGGGACGCCCACCAGCAGGCCGAAGGCGGTCGCGGCCAGGGCCAGGCCGAGGGTGACCGGCGCGCGGTCCCAGATCGCCTCGGTCACCGGCTGGCCGGTGCGCAGCGACACGCCGAGATCGCCCCGCGCCATGCGCCCGAGCCAGCTCGCGTACTGCACGACGAGCGGCCGGTTAAGGCCGAGCCGCTCGCGGATCGCGGCCAGCTTCTCCTCGCTCGCGTCCTCCATCCCCACGAGCGCCACCGCCGGATCGCCCGGCAGCAGCAGCACGAGCGAGAACACCATCGAGGTGACGAGCAGCAGCAGCGGCACCACCGCCAGCAGCCGGCGCCGGAGGAAGCGCCCCACGTCCGCCGCGTCCTACTTGCCCTGCAGCCAGGCCCCGCGGAACATCGGCTTGCCGAGGAAGTTGGGCTGGTAGCCCTGCAGCGTCGTGCTCATGGCCTCGAGCGAGTACGCCACGTAGATGCCGGTGTCCATCGCCTCCTGCTGGATCACCTCGCTGAGCTGCTGGTAGAGCCGCCGCCGGTCCTCCAGGCGATAGGTCGCCTTGGCCTGGTCCATCAGCTCCTCGATGCGCGCGATCTTGAGGCCGCCCGGGTTGTAGAAGCCGGTGGAGTGGAACATCCCGCGCACGGTCTGGTCGGGATCGGGCCGCCCCGTCCAGCGATAGTTACCCGCCATCAGCTCCTTGGCACGGAAGAACGACTGCACGCCCTTGGCCAGGTCCATCGGCTTGAGATCCACCTTGATGCCGACCGCGCCCCACTGCGCCTGGATGGCCTCCGCGCGCCGCACGTGCTCGGGCGTCGGCTCGAGCACCATGTCCATCGTGAAGCCGTTGGGCAGGCCGGCCTCGGCCAGCTTGGCCTTCGCGCGCGCGGGATCGTGCGGCCACGGCTTGAGCGAGGCGTTGTGCGCCCAGTAACCGACCGGGAACGGTGAGGCCGCCACCTCGCCCAGGCCGAAGATGATCGTGCGCAGCAGCGTCGGGCGATCGAGGGCCAGGTTCATCGCCTCGCGGACCGCCTTCTTCTCGAGCGGCGGCTTGGCCATGTTGAGGAACACGCGCCAGTAGGCGAGCGTCGGCCCCTCGATCGCCTTCAGGTTGCGCTCGCCCTTGAGCGAGGCGAAGTCCTGGGCGGGCACCTCCATGATGAAGTCCACCTGCCCGCTGCGCAGCGCGGAGACGCGCGTGTCGGCGTCCGGGATGATCCGGAACAGGATCGCGTCGAGGTACGGGCGGCCCGGCTCGTAGTAGTCCGCGAAGCGCTCCATCCGCACCTCGCTGCCCGGCTGCCAGCGCACCATCCGGAACTCGCCCGCGCCCACCGGCTGGCGCCCGAACTGGTCGCCCAGCTTCTGGACCGCGGTGGGCGAGATCATCATGCCCGCGCGATCCGCGAAGGCCAGGATCAGCGAGGCGTCCGGCGCCTTGAGCTTGAGACGCACCGTGGAGGGATCCGCCACCTCCACCTGCTCGATGCTGGTCAGCTCGGACGCCATCGACGAGATCGACCGGTCCTGCGCGCGGGCCAGGTTGAAGCGCACCGCCTCCGCGTTGAACGGCGTGCCGTCGTGGAACTTGACGTCCTTGCGCAGCTTGAGCACGAGCGTCTTCGGGTCCGGCGTCTCCCACGACTCGGCCAGTCCCGGTCGGGGGTTCAGCTTGTCGTCGAAGCGCACGAGGGTGTCGAACACCGGGTACAGGTACATGTGATCGGAGCCCGAGGCGCCCTTGTGCGGGTCGAAGGTCGAGACCTCGGCGCGCATCGCCGCGCGCAGGGTGCCGCCGGAGCGGGGGGCCTGGGCGGCCGCGGGGGCGGCGGCGACGAGCAGCAAGAGCGCGGCGAGCCAGGCGGCGGCGACCGCCTCGAGAGAACGGGGCATGGGAGCGTTCCTCCTTGGAACGGTGAGCGGAGTCGCGGCGTTGGAGACGCGGCGAGTGTACGTGCCGGCGCCGCGGGCTGTCAATCCGCGCGGCCCCTTGACGTGGCATCCCTTGACGACGCGCGCGGGATTGCCTACTGTCGCGGCACCACCTGAATCGCAACCGGGAGGACACACCCATGCCGCTCGATCCCCAAGCCCAGAAGGTCGTGGAGATGGTCGCCGCGCTGAACCTCAAGCCGATCCCGCAATCCACCCCCGACGAGGCCCGCGAGTCCATGCGGACGCGCACCGCCGGGCTCGGACCGGTCGAGGACGTGCCGGCCGTCGCGGATCACCACGTCCCGGTGACGGGCGGCGAGATCACGGTGCGCGTCTACAGCCCCGCCGGCCACGGACCGCACCCGGTGCTGGTCTTCTACCACGGCGGCGGCTGGGTGATCGGCGACCTCTACACCCACGACGGCATCTGCCGGTCGCTCGTCAACGCGGCGGGCTGCGCGGTGGCCTCGGTGGACTACCGGCTGGCGCCGGAGTTCAAGTACCCGACGCCGGTCGACGACTCCTACGCGGGCCTGCAGTGGGTGGCGGCCAACGGCGCGCGCCTCGGGCTCGATCCCGCTCGGATCGCGGTGGGCGGCGACAGCGCGGGCGGCAACCTCGCCGCGGTGATGGCGCTCATGGCGCGCGACCGGCACGGCCCGCGGCTCTCGCTCCAGCTCCTGATCTACCCGGTCACCAACTACTCCTTCGACACGCCGTCCTATCGCGAGAACGCCACCGGCTATCTCCTGACCACCGAGGACATGCGGTGGTTCTGGAAGCACTACCTGTCGCGTGAGGAGCAGGGCCGCGAGCCGAACGCCTCGCCGCTGCTGGCCAAGAGCCTCGCCGACCTGCCGCCCGCGCTCGTGATCACCGCGGGGTGCGATCCCCTGCGCGACGAGGGCGAGGCCTACGCGAAGCGGCTGCGCGAGGCCGGGGTGTCGGTGACGCTCACGCAGTACCCCGGCATGTTCCACGGCTTCGTGCGGATGACGCGCATCCTCGACCAGTCGCGCGCGCTGCTGGACGAGATGGCCGGAGCGCTGCGCAAGGCCCTCGGCTAGGAACACAACTCACCTTCGGGCCCCTCACCTTCGGGCCCCTCACCTTTCCCCTCTCTTCGGGCCCCTCACCCTACCCTCTCCCCTGAGGGGAGAGGGTTCGCCGAAGCCCGCCCGCTCTTCCCTCTCCCCGCTGGGGAGAGGGCAGGGTGAGGGGTCGGTCCTCAGGCGAGCACGAACGGGACGCCGGCCGCCGCGGCGACGCCGCGGAGCTGGGTCATCAGGTCGTCGGGGATGGGCACGCCCTGCTCGAGCCGCTCCGCGCGCGTGAGCCGCTCCGGATCGCCCGCCACCATCACCGGCTGCTTCGGGTCCACGCGCTTGGCCCCGTGCAGCACATCGATCACGTCGTCCAGGTCGCGCTCGAAGTCCCCCTCGTCGCGAAACGCGCGCGGGTCGATCGCCATGAAGAAGTGGCCGATGTTGTGCGGGTCGGACTCGCGCTGGGTCTTGTTGCGCAGCGGGGAGAAGGACGCGCCCGCGAGCGCACCGCCCAGGATGTGCACCATCACCGCCAGGCCGTAGCCCTTGTGCCCGCCCAGGTCGCGGCTGCCGCCGAGCGGGGTGATGCCGCCGTCGGGGCGCTCGAACACGTGCTGGAACGCGGCCGCCTCGTCGGTGACCGGCCGGCCGTCGCCGTCCACCACCCAGCCCGACGGCACCGGCTTGTGGTTGAGCTTGTAGACCTTCACCTTGCCCGCCGCGACGGTGGTCGTCGCCATGTCGAGCTCGAACGACGCGTTCTTCTTCGCGGGCGCCGCGAAGGCGAGCGGGTTCGTCCCCATGACCGGCTCCGCCGCGAAGGTGGGCACCAGCGTGACACCGCGGGTGGCGGAGGTCACCATGCCGATCACGCCACGGTCCGACGCGATCTTCGCGTAGCAGCCGGCCGCGCCGAAGTGGTGCGAGTTGTAGACCGCGACCACCGCGACGCCGGTGGCGAGACACTTGTCGACCGCGAGGTTCATCGCGTGCACCGACACCGGGTGGCCGAGCGAGCGGTCCGCGTCGATCCGGGCCATCGACGGCATGTCGCGCACCGTCTTCCACTGCGGGCGCATGTTGAGCCGGCCGGCGCGGAACTCCTTGTCATAGGTCGGCAGCATCGAGATCCCGTGGGAGTCCACCCCGCGCAGGTCGGTCTCGACCATCATCTGCGCGGTGGTGGCCGCGTGCGCGGCCGACATGCCCCACGCGGTGAACACGGACTCGAGCTGCTGCTGGATCTGGCGGGCGGCGACTCGCATGGCTAGCTCCTGAGGCGGCGGCGAACTGCGGGGAGAACCTCGCGGCCGAGCAGCTCGATGCCGGCCAGGACGTCGGCCTGCGGCATGCCCGGCCAGCTCACGCGCATGGTGAGGTGGGTGGCGCCCGCCGCGTGCTGGGCGAGCAGCATCTCGGTCACCTGGTCGGGCGAGCCGAGGGCGAAGCGGTTGGCGGCCAGGCGGCGGAGCTGCTCCGCCGGCGGGGCGGAAGGATCGAGCGTGACGCCCTCGAGCCCCCAGGAGAGATAGGCGGCGTATTTGTCGAGCAGGTAGGGCGCCGCGCGCCGGATCGCGGTGTCCTCGTCGGGCGCGCAGACCACCTCGAGCAGCCGGCAGATCTGGGGCTCCGCGGACAGGCCGTCCCTGGCGCGGGCCGCGGTGAAGGCCTTCGCCTGCGCGGCGAACTCGTCCACGCGCGGCACCGGGACGACGAGCCAGCCGTCGGCGATGCGGGCCGCGCGCGCGATGCCGGCCGGGATCTGCGAGCCCACCAGGATCGGCGGGCGCGGGCGCTGGACGGGGCGCGGGCGGATCGTGACGTCCTCGAAGCTCCAGTGCCGCCCGCGATGCGTGACCTTGTCCTCGGTCCAGAGCCGGCGGATGATCTCCACCCCCTCGGCGAGCCGGCTCACCCGGTCCGCCATGGGTACCCCGAAGATCGCGAACTCCTCCGGGCGGTAGCCGAGCCCCACGCCCAGCATGAAGCGCCCGCCGGTGATCACGTCGAGGAACGCGGCGGTCTCCGCGATCTCGACCGGGTTGTGCAGCGGCAGCAGCACCAGATTGGTCCCGATGCCGAGCCCGGGCACCTCCGCGGCCAGCCGCTGCAGCATCGGCAGCAGCGGAAAATAGTGAAACCCCGGCGTGGCGTGGTGCTCCCCGCCCCAGATCGAATCGAACCCGAGGTCGTGGATCATCCGCGCCTGCTCCAGCGTCTCGGCAAACCGCCGCGCCGGATCATCGGTAGCAGGGTGCTGCGCGTTGAGATAAATCCCGAGCTTCATGCGCGCGTGAGATGGGGGTAGATGGGGTCAGGTCTTGAATTCCTACATTTCCGCGCGCCAGGCGTCTACTAGCGCGATGAAAATGTAGGAATTCAAGACCTGACCCCGCGGCTGACCCCAGTTTTTAGCCGGGCGCGGCGCCCTGGGTTTGCGTGTAGACCGCGTAGAGGGACTGGCTGGCGGCCATGAACAGGCGGTTGCGCTTGGGCCCGCCGAAGCAGACGTTGCCGCAGACCTCGGGCAGCCGGATGCGCCCGATGAGCTGGCCCGCCGGCGTCCACACCGTGACCCCGCTGTAGCCGACGTTGCGGCCCGCGTTGCTCGAGCACCACAGGTTGCCGTCCACGTCGGCCCGCACGCCGTCGGGCCCGCACTTGACGCCGTCGACCATGAAGGCGCTGAAGAGCTTGCCGTTGGTCAGCTTGTTGTCGCCGCCCACGTCGAACACGTGCATCTCACCCTTGCCGCCCGCGTGGGTGTCGCCCGGCCCCTTGCCGGTGCTGACCACGTAGAGCTTCTTGTAGTCGGGCGAGAAGCAGAGCCCGTTGGGATCGGGCACGATGTCCTCCCCCGCGACCTGGGTGAGCGTCCCGCTCTTGTCCAGGCGGTACACCGCGGTGGGCAGCTCGCGCTTGTAGCCGCCGAGCTCCGGCGGCTGGCCGAGCCGCGGGTTGAGCCGGCCGGCCAGGTTGGCGGGCCCGCCCGGCGCGTCCACCGTGCCCTCGTAGAACTGGGCGCCGTAGGGCGGGTCGGTGAACCAGTAGCTGCCGTCCGGGTGCGGCACCACGTCGTTGGGCGAGTTGAGCCGCTTGCCGTTGAACATGGCCGCGAGGATGGTCGTCGACCCGTCGAGCTCGTACCGCACCACGCGCCGGGTGACGTGCTCGCAGGAGAGCTGGCGACCCTGGAAGTCGAACGTGTTGCCGTTGCTGTTGTTCGACGGCGTGCGGAACACGCTGACGTGCCCGTTGTCCTCGATCCAGCGCATCTGGCGGTTGTTCGGGATGTCGCTCCACACCAGGTAGCGGCCCTGGGAGCTCCACGCGGGCCCTTCCGACCAGAGCGCGCCGGTCCACAGCCTCTGGATCGGGGCGTTCGGCTGCCGGAGACCGTTGAACATGGGCTCGACCGTGAGCACGTCCGGGTCGCTGAAGTAGGTGGTGGGCGCGCCGCGCGGGCTGAAGTCCCGCGGCGGCGTGGTGATCGTGCTGGGCGGGGCCACCGGCCCGCTCGGCGGCGTCTGCGCGCCAACCAGATGCGGCGCGAGCACCGCGGCGCCCACCGCCGCGCCCACGCTGCGGAGCATCACCCGCCGCGACATCGAGGTTGAGGCTTCCGGATCGTGCGCTTCCTGCGCCATTGCGACCTCCCTGAGACGCCGTCGTTCGAGAGGAAACGTGGAGAAGCGATTCGCGGGGCCACCCTAGCAGACGGCCGAAGGAGCGTCAAATCGCAGCGTATGATAGGCCCAGCCGCGAGGACCCCGGGGGGAGGTGGCACATGAGCAAGCGAAAGCCGAAACGGAAACGCAGCCGGACGAAGACGACGAAGACGCGGACGACGAGGAAGGCCGTGAAGAAGAAGGGCGGCGCGGCGCCGGCGCGGCGGGCCAAGCGCCGCGGGCGCAAGCGGACCACCGCCACCCGGCGTGGCAAGGAAGGCGCGGAGGATCAAGGCCGCACCGTCGGTCTGCTGCGCGAGGTGCTCGAGCACCACGAGACCGGGCCGGCGGCGAGCGCGGGCGACCTGGACGCGGACTGGCAGCGCGCGCAGAGCTCGGGCGAGGAAGCGGCCGGCGGCAGCGTGTCCACCCCCGACCAGGACCGGGTGGACGACATCGGCCACGCGCTGGGCGTCGAGCAACCCCCGGCGGCGCCGCTCCGCTCCTCGGAGGAGATGCTGGAAGAGCGCGATCGGCGCTACTGGGAGCTCGAGCGGCGGGCGCAGGACAAGGCGAGCAAGCGGGGTGAGCCCTGACGGGCTATACTTTCACGCAGCGACACACGCTCTTTGAGTGCGTCAGAGAAGGCTGGATGATCGCCGGCACGGGCAACCGTGCGGGAGGAAAGTCCGGGCTCCGCAGGGCAGGGTGCTGGCTAACGGCCAGGGGGGGCGACCCCATGGACAGTGCCACAGAAAGCAAACCGCCGCCCTCACGGGCGGTAAGGGTGAAACGGTGAGGTAAGAGCTCACCAGCGGCCTGGGTGACCAGGTCGGCTCGGTAAACCCCACCCGGAGCAAGGCCAAATAGGAGAGCGATCCTGCTCGCGAGAGCAGGTGAAGCGCGGCCCGCGTGGTGCTCTCGGGTATGGCCGCTTGAGGCGCCGGGTAACCGGCGTCCTAGAGAAATGATCATCTCGCCGTCACGGGAAACCGCGGCGGTCAGACAGGACCCGGCTTACACGCCTTCTCTGACGTATTTAAGGATCTCGCCTCACCGCCGCCAGAATCTTCCTGAGCAGCCGCTGGGAGAAGTCCTTGTCCGGAAACACCTTGCCGTCACCAAGGCGGATGAACACGAGGTCGAGGCTGGGCACGACGATGCCGATGTTGTTGAACGCTCCTGAGGTCTGAACCAGATCCGGCGGAGCGTCCGGGTGGCGCGGATAGACCCACCACTGCGCCCCGTACATCGGATTGGCCTTGGTGCCGGTCCACGCGAAGTCGAAGTGCGACTCGGGAACCACCCGGCGGCCATCCCACATTCCCTTGTGCAACGCCAGGTAGCAGAAACGGGCATGTTCACGGGGGGTCGTCACCACACCGCTGTAGCCCTGACTCAATGGACCGAGCTTGCCCTTACCGCCGATCTGCGTCCACGTCACGTTCCGCATGCCGATCCGTGGATAGACGCGCTCCTTCAGATACGGCTGAAGGTCCTGGCCCGCGGCCCGCCTGAACAGCAGGACCAGATGAGCGACGCCGGCGTCGCTGTATAGAAACTTCTCGCCGGGCTCGCTCTTCAGCGTGGCGAACGGCGAGTCCTTCGTCTTGCCGAGCGCGATCTCGAACGGAGCGGTGTCGATCGGCAGACTGCCGCCCTCGATCCCACTCGTCATGTTCAGCAGGTGACGGAGGGTGATGTCGGCCTTGCGCGGATCGGAGAGCGGAAGCGATTCCGGCAGCCACGTCTCGTTTCCAACCTTCGTATCGAGCGTCAGCGTTCGCTGGCCGCGTTCGGTCTCGGAGAGCAGCAGTCCATAGGCCAGGCTCGTGTACGCCTTGGCGCTGGAATAGATGTTGAAGGTCGTGTTCTGGTCGCTGTCCTTGTACCACTCGCCGACCACGGTTCCCTTGCGAATGACGATCAGCCCCGTCGCGCCCTCCGTTCTGGCGTTGTACGACCATGCCTCCTTCAACGTCTCGAAATCGACGCCGAGCCGGGCAATCGCGGCTTTCTGCGCCGCGTCCGGCTCTCCCTTCTCCGGCAGAGCCGATCGCCACCCGCCGTTGCTCTCGGGGGGTGGAAAATACTCCGAGAGGGCCCGCCGTTCCCCGGCCTGGGCCGAACACACCAGCGCCAGCGACAGCAGGGCGCCGACGAGCATGAGCCGCCGCGTCTCGCGCATCTGCGGCAGGGTATGTCCGGTGGCTGGGCGCGTCAAGCGTGCTCACGGATGGCCCCGTGGCACGAGGGCGGCTCACGTCCTTCCCCGCTGCCCTCCCGTCACTCCGTCCGGCCTCCCAGGCTCGCCACCGCCAGCACCAGCTCCGCCGGGCTGACCGGCTTGCCCAGGTGCAGGTTGAAGCCGGCCGCCAGCGCCCGGATCCGGTCCTCCGATCGCCCGTACGCGGTCAGGGCCAGTCCCGGCAGCCTCCGCCCTCGCCGCGTCATCACGGTCCGGGCCCGGCGCAGCAGGGTCACCCCGTCTTCGCCGGGCATCTCGAGGTCCGACACCAGCACGTCGGCGGGCCAGTCCTCGAGCACGGCCATCGCGGCGGCCGGAGACGACGATGCCCGGACCTCGGCCCCCGCGTTGACGAGTACCAGCGCCGCCAGCTCGAGGCCGTCGGCATCGTCATCCACGACCAGGACGCGGAGGTCTCGGAGCGAGAGCGGCTTCGCCTCCCCCGGAGCGGGCACGCCGACGCTCGCGCGCACCGGCGACGTCGGGAGGGGGGACACCGCGGCCAGGGCCGGGGCCACCGGCAGCAGCACCGTGAACGTGGCGCCGTGGCCGGGGCCCGCGCTCTGCGCGCTCACCGTGCCCCCGTGCAGCTCGACGAGATGCCGGACGAGCGCCAGCCCGATGCCAAGTCCGGTGTGCCGGCGTGTCGAGCTGCTGTCGGCCTGGCCGAACCGCTGGAAGAGGCGCGGCATGTGCTCGGGCGCGATGCCCTCGCCGGTGTCGCGGACCACGATCTCGACGTGGTCGCCGGCCAGCCGCAGGTGTACGGTGACCCGGCCATCCCTCGGCGTGAACTTCACCGCGTTCGCGAGCAGGTTCCACGCCACCTGCTGAAGACGGGCGGGATCTCCCATCAGCGCGCCCACCCGGGGATCGAAGATCGCCTCGAGATGGACTCCCTTGGCCGCCGCGGTCGGTCGGACCGCGTCGAGGGCGGCGTCCAGCACCGCCGCGGCGTTCAGGGGACGCACGTCCAGGCGCATGTTACCGGTGATCACGCGCGAGACATCGAAGAGGTCCTCGATGAGCTGCACCTGCGCGACCGAGTTGCGAAGGATCGCCTCGGTCGCGCGGCGGATCGCCGCCTGGTCGAGGCGGCCCGCGTCGAGCATGCGGGCCCACCCGTAGATGGCATTGAGCGGGGTCCGGAGCTCGTGCGAGAGCGTGGCCAGGAACTGATCCTTGCTCCGATTCAAGGCCTCGGCCTCGCTCCGGGCTTCCTGCGCGCGCGCGAGCAGCGCCTCGCGCTCCGACTCGAGGCGCCGCCGCTCCGAGATGTCGCGCGCCACCTTCGAGGCGCCCACGACGCGCCCGGCCGCGTTCCGGACCGGCGACACGGTGAGGGAGATCTCGATGAACCGGCCGTCCTTGGTCCGCCGGACCGTCTCGAAGTGATCGATCCGCTCGCCCTTGACGAGGCGGGCCAGGACCTCACGTTCCTCGGAGTATCGGTCCTCCGGAATGATCAGCGTGATGTGCTGGCCCACCGCCTCGGCCGCGGTATAGCCGAAGATCCGTTCGGCCCCCGGGTTCCAGGATGTGATGACCCCCTCGAGGGTCTTGCTCACGATGGCATCGTCCGAGGAGTCCACGATGGCCGCGAGTCGGGCCGCGTTCACGACTGGGTCGTCCGCCGGCGCGACTTCTCGAGGCCGGGTCTTCCCGGTTCGCTTGCCCGTTCGCTTGGCCACGCCGCCCCCCTGCGGGTATTTCCTTCCCGGCATTTTTACCGCATGTCCGGTCGCGGGTTCTCATCTTCGCAGCGAAATCACGCCTCTGGCTGGGTGGCTCGAGGCCAAAGACACCTTCCCGGCATATTTCCTGCCACGCCGGAGCGACGCAACCCCGCGCGGGCATAGTACGATCGGGGCCATGCGCCCGCCGCTCGTCCTCGCGACCCTGCTGCTCCTGGGCGGCCTGGCGCCCGCGGCCGCGCAGACCGCGACCCCCGCCGAGACCGCCCGGGCGATGCTGCGTCAGTACCAGGACGACCCCGCGCGCATCGACCGCGCGCGCGACCTGCTCGAGGCCCACGTGGCCGGGGGCGGCGCCGCGGACGTGCCCACCCTGCTGGCCCTGGCCCGCGCATGGTTCCTCTTCGGCGAGGAGCGCGCGAAGACCGAGGACGACAAGGTCGCGGCCTACCTCCGGGCGCGCGACTACGCCAAGCGCGCCACCGAGCTGGCCCCGAACGACCCGGAGGCCCATTTCTGGTACGCGGCCACCCTCGGCTCGTGGTCGCAGGCCAAGGGCCTGCTCCACTCGGCCCTCGCGCTGCGCGATCTGCGGAAGCACGTGGACACGGTCCTGCGCTTCGGACCCCAACAACGTCGGAGCGCATGTCATGGCGGGCAGCATCGCCCGCGAGCTGCCGGTACTGCTCGGCGGCAACCCCAAGGAAGCGGAGCAGCACTTCAAGGCCGCGCAGCGGCTCGACCCCCGGCTCACCGGCGTGCGCATCGAGCTGGCGCAGCTCTACATCAACACCGGCCGCTACGCCGAGGCGCGCCAGCAGCTGCAGTCCGTACTGGCCGAGCGCGCGCCCAGCGACCGGCCGCGCTGGACCCTCAAGGAAGTCCCGCGCGCGAAGCAGATGCTCGAATCGATCGGCGAAAAGAAGTGACCCCAGCCCCCGGAAGGATCCTCCGATGCGCATGAGCGTGTGCGTGATGGCCGACGTCGACGAGATCGGGTTCTACTCCGCACATCGAGTCCCTGGGCTACGACTCGGCCTGGGTCGCCGACAGCCAGATGCTGTTCTCCGACTGCTACGCGGTGCTGGCCCTGGCCGCGCGCCAGACCTCGCGGCTGCGCCTGGGCCCCGGGGTGGCCATCTGCGGCACCCGCATCCCGCCGGTGCACGTGGCCGCGCATGGCCACGCTGAACCGGCTCGCCCCGGGCCGCGTGCACCTCGGCATCGGCACCGGCAACACCGCGCATGCGCAGCATGGGCCAGCCGCCGATGCGCATCGCGGACTACGGCGAGTACCTGCGCGTGCTGCGCGGCCTGCTCCGGGGCGACGTGGTGGACTACGCCTACGAGGGCGCGCGGCAGCCGATCAAGATGCTGATCCGCGAGAAGAAGTACATGAGCCTCGAGCCGCGCATCCCCCTCTACGTCTCCGCGTTCGGGCCGCGCGCCATGGAGGTGGCCGGCCAGTACGGCGACGGCCTCGTGATTCGCGATCCCGCCGCGCGGGCTGCCGCCCGCCGAGGCCTTGGCGCTGGCCGGGGTCGGGGCCCGGCGCGACGGCCGCGCGCTCGGCGAGGACTTCCACCTGTGCGCGCTCACCAACATCGTCCTGCTCGAGCCGGGCGAGGCGGTCGACTCCGAGCGCGTGATCCGCGCGATGGGGCCGAACGTGATGGCGAGCGTCTACTACTTCTACGATGCGGTGCACGAGCGGGGCTCGAGCCGCCGCCCTTCCTGCGGCGCATCTGGAAGCGCTACGTGCGCGCTGGTGGAGGAGACGCCGGCCGAGCACCGGCACTTCCGCACCCACGAGGGCCACTACACCTACCTCCACCCGGGCGAGGCCGAGCTGATCGACGCGGACCTGGTGCGCGACACCTGCCTGGTGGGCACGCGCGGAGGAGCTGATCGAGCGCATCCAGGAGCTGGAGCGGGGCGGGCTGCGCGAGCTCATGTGGGCCACCGGCACCGACGAGAAGTGGCGCGTCAGCCAGCAGCTCGCGGACCAGGTGATGGCCCGCCTCTGATCTCTATAGCTCGATGCCGAAGTACCGCTTGAAACGCGCGTTGTACTCCTCGTCGCTCAGCTCGCCGCCCATCGCCACCCACTCCTCGTCGCTGATGCGGGCGCGCCCCGCCGCGAGGCCCTCCGCGTCGACGCCGACCAGGTAGCGCAGGCGCGGCCGGTCGGTCGTGATCGCATCCAGGATCGCCGCCGCGACGGTCTCCGGCTGGCCGGGGTTGCGGAAGCCGGCCGCGAAGAGCTTGCCGTTGCGGCGCATGATCTGCCGGTACGGCGAGGTCTTGTCGTAGCGGGTGGCGGGCGCCGAGTTCTCGAAGATCGCGGTCTGGATCACGCCGGGCTCGATGATGGCCACGCGGACCCCGAAGGCGGCCACCTCGTGGGCCAGCGCCTCGCTCGCCGCGCCCAGCGCGTGCTTGGACGCGGAGTACGCGATCTGGTTCGGGGTGGCCACCCGCCCCGCGATCGACGTGACGTTGACGATGCACCCGGTTCGCCGCTCGCGCATCGACGGCAGCACCGCCTGGATCATCCGGATCGCGCCCCAGTAGTTGGTCTCGAACATCGCGCGGTGCTCGGCCTCGGGGGTGAGCTCGAGCGGCGTGGCCCCGCCGATGCCCGCGTTGTTCACCAGCACGTCGATCGGCCCCTCGCCGTCCCGCGTCGCGGCCACCGCGCGGTCGATCGACTCCGGGCGGGTGACGTCGAGCTCGCGCACCGTCGAGCGGCAGTCCCTCCCGGCTCGCCGCCTCCTCGAGCGGGCCCGCCTTGGCCCGGTTGCGCATGGTCGCCACCACCCGATGGCGGTTTCGCGCCAGGTGCAGCGCGGTGGCGAACCCGATGCCGGTGCTGGTGCCGGTGACGAGCGCGACGGGCACGCCGTGCCCTACGAAGACGCGCCGTCGAGCGCGGAGCGCACCGCGGTGACCACCCGCTCGAGATCATAGGGCTTGCCGATGATCTCGAGCGCCTCGTTCTCGCCCACCAGCTTGTCGAGCGCGGGCTTGTTGGTCGTGGTAAGGATGAAGCGGCACTCCTGGGCGGGCTGCGAGCTGCGCACGAGCTTCAGGAAGTTCCAGTTCGTCTCGTAGGGCAGCGAGATGTCGTAGACGATCACCGCCGGCCGATGGTGCTCGATGAACGCGACGAAGTCGAGCTCGCCCTTCTTGAGCTCGCCGATGTGGCCCGGCACGGTGTGGAGCCCCTCGCCCTCGAGGGCGGTCCGGAGCATCTCGACCGTGTCGTCGCTCGAGTTGAACACCGCGATGATCGGCTTGGCCATGACCAGTTCCTCGAGCAGGATGCGCCAGAGGCCGCGCGGCGTCAAGCGCCGAAGCGGTATAGACTCGGCGCGCGTTTCACGTCCCCTAACCGGCCCGTGGCCCCCCGGGGCTCTGGAGAAGACGACCATGCGACACACCGTGGTGGGACTGGTCCTCGCCGCCGCAACCGCCCTGACGTGGGCCCCCGCGCTGGCGCAGAGCTGGACCGTGCCCCCCGAGAGTCAGCGCTGTCCCTCGAAGTGGGGCGCGGGCGACGAGCGCGGCTCCGCCAACCACATGAAGCCGGCGAGCGTCATGCGCGCGGCCCAGCTCATCAAGACCGGCGAGGTCATCGAGATCGCCCACGTGATGAACGACAAGATGCCGTTCTTCGGCACCCGCCGCTTCGACGTCCACGCGAAGCGGACGTTCATGAACGACTTCTCGAATCGCCGCGGCTCGAACGAGGAGATCGTCATCTCCGAGATCGGCCAGGTCGGCACCCAGTTCGACGGCTTCGCGCACCAGAGCCACGAGGACAGCCACTACAACTGCTTCAAGACCGGGGCGATCGCGACGCGGGGCGGCTTCACCAAGCTCGGCATCGAGAAGGTCGGCACGCTGATGACCCGCGGGGTGCTGATCGACGTGGCCGCGCTCAAGGGCGTGGACATGCTGCCCGACACGTACGAGATCACGATCAAGGACCTGCAGGACGCCCTCGCCAAGCAGCGGGTCACGCTGCAGCCGGGCGACGCGGTCCTCATCAACACCGGCTGGAACAAGCTGTGGGCGAAGGACAACGCGCGCTACGTGAAGAGCTGCCCGGGGATCGGCGTCGCGGCGGCGGAGTGGCTCGCCCGCCTGGACCCCATGCTGATCGGCTCGGACAACTGGCCGGTCGAGGTGGCGCCCAATCCGGACCCGCGCCTCTCGCTGCCCGTGCACCAGATCGCGCTGGTGGTGAACGGCATCCACCTGCTCGAGAACCTGAAGCTCGACGACCTGGCCGCGAAGCAGGTCTACGAGTTCGCCTTCGTCATGCAGCCGATCAAGGCGCAGGGCTTCACCGGCTCGACGGTGGCCCCGGTCGCGATCCGCTGACGCGAATCGCGCGGGCTAGCGGAAGCGCTCGGCGGTGGTGCCGCGGTAGAGCAGCTCGCCCTGCCGCTTCATGATGGCGGCGTGCTGCGCCCGGGCGGCGGGATCGAGGTCGGCCGCGGGCGGCGCCTCGTGATCGAAGTGGTGGTACGTGTCCACGCCGCGCACGAGAGTGGCGCTGTCCCGCGGGCCCGCGACCTGCCGCACGTGCGTCGGGATGTAGCGGATGGCGTAGCCGATGCGACGGTCCGCGGAGCGGTTGGGCGGCGAGCCGTGGAACATGCGCACGTGGTGCAGCGACATCTCGCCCGGGTGGAGCACCACGTCCACCGCGCGCGCCTCGTCCACCTCCACCATGACCTCCTGGCCGCGCGAGAGCAGGTTGTCCGGCGCGAAGGTGTCGCGGTGCGCGACCTGCTCGGTGTGGGTGCCCGGCACCATGCGCATCGCGCCGCTCTCGATCGAGCTCTCCGAGAAGGCCACCCACGCGGTCACCACGTCGGGCTCGCTCAGCCCCCAGTAGGTCGAGTCCTGGTGCCAGGACACGAAGGCCGGATCGCGCGCCTCCTTGATGAAGAAGCTCGAGCTCCAGCAGAGGAGATCCGGGCCCAGGATGTCCTCGACCGCATCCAGGATGCGTGGATGGCGGATCAGCGCGTCGAGCCAGGTGAAGAGGAGGTGGCCCTTGTGACGCAGCTCGCCGCCCAGGGGGCCGCCGCGTTCGCGCTCGATCGCCTCGAGCCGCGCGCGGTACCCGGCCGCGTCCTCGGGGGAGAGCACGGGGTGGGGAAAGTAGAAGCCGTCACGACGGTACTGCGCGACCGCGGCGGGCGAGAGGGTCTTCATACGAGAGGTGTACGGGGCGCCGCCCGCGGCTGTCAAGCCCCTCCGCCATCACGCATGGCCGGCCTTGCCATTCCGGTCCAGCAGCCTCCACATCGCGAGCATCCCGACCGTGGTCCAGAAGCCGAACGAGGCGGTGACCGCCAGCTCGAGCTGCTGGGCGAGGCGAATGCGGATCTTCTCCAGCTTGGCGTCGATCGTGGGCCCCGCCGCGTCGAGATGCTGACCGACCTGCTTCAGATCCGCGCGGATGGGGCGTAGCTGCTCGAGCACGCGCCCGTAGGCCACCGCACGCGCCAAGAGCTCCTGGTGCAGCGCTGCTTGCCGGGGCGCCAGAATCGGGCGGCAATCCTCGCGCAGCGAACCGGCCGCCCGCTCGGCCATCCCGGTCCGGAGCTGGGCCTCGAGCGTGTCGATGTCATGCGCCAGGGCCGCCGCGTCCTTCCTCGCCGCCGCGACCAGCGCCTGCTGGTGCTCGAGCGGCTCCCGGTCCCTGGCCGAGCCCCCCTTGTGCGTCGCGGCCGCCGCCGCGATCCCGTCGGCCCTGCCGCGCAGCGCCGCGACCCCGCCCTGCAGGCTCTCGCCGCTCCGCTCGGCGGTGCCGGCACCGTCGCGCACGCGCACGATGCGCGCGTCCAGCTCGCGGCCCAGCGGCTCGCACGGACCCAGGAGCTCGAGCGTGCTCAGGCCGCCGGCCATCCGGCTGCGGTCGAGCCCCCGCCACGGAGCCGGCATCGCGAAAGGCGCCGGCCGCGGCGCCGTCGGGCCGGAGAGCGGGACGGAGATGAGCGAATACGCGACGCGCTGCAGGTGAAAGAGATCGATGGTCTGCGCCACCGACGTGCCCGCCCACACGAGCGTCGCCATGCTCAGGCCCAGGACTGGCCAGAACTCGGCAACCCACGGCCCGCGCCAGAGCAGCGCTCCGGTCACGACGAAGAACACCGCGAGGCCGACGACCACGCCGGCCTCGAGGCGGGTGAGCCCCCCGCCTCTGGTGCCGATGATGACGGCCGTGGCCAGCACCACCGCGGCGCCGAACGCGAGGAGGCCCCACAGCCAGGGCATCCTGGCCGGCTGCCGGAGGAAGGGCGCCAGGATCCCGAGGAGCACCGCCGGCACGCCCCAGATGAACATCGCGAGCCCGCAGAGGCGCACCAGGTTCCAGAGGGAGTCCCCCGTCAGGAGCAGGTTGACCAGCAGCGGAATCAGCAAGACCGCCCCGGCGGCCAGGAACGGGATGCCCCAGAGCCGCGCTCCCGCCGTGGTCGCCGCCCCCCACCCGAGGCCGATCACGAGGGCGAGGCCGAGCATCAGCCCGACCACGTGCCCGTAGTACGCCAGGTTCCCGATGGCCGAGAGCGCGAGCCCGAGCAGCGCGCGAAGCGGCGGCAGCACCGCGGTCCAGTCCAGCAGCCACTCCACGCTCTGGCGCCACCAGCCCGGGTAGTCGGCCCGGAGCCACTCGACCATCAGCCAGGCGCGCACCAGCGCGACGTAGCCGAGGGCCATCACTGGCGCCCAGACGGCCGCCGCCACGAAGCCCGCCCACGCCCCGCGCCCGATCGTCCGGGGATCGGGCCACCGACGGACGGCGTCGGACTCCGGGTCGCCGAGCGGGATCTCGCTCGTCTTCAGGATGTAGGCCCGAAGGCGCCAGGTCACCGCGATCCCGACCGCGACCCAGAGCGCGCCGAGCACGATCAGGTTCCAGCCGGGCCCGAGCTGCCCGGCCAGGTGCTCGCCGAAGATGACCTCGGTGATGTGGCTGAGCTTCTCCGGGGTCTGCTCGAGCCCGTGGTGCCAGGCCACGATGTAGAGCTCGAAGACGGCCAGGATCAGGATCGTGCTGAGGATGCGCCGCGCGGGCCAGGGCTCCTCGTGGCCCTCGATCGCGTGGCGCAGCACCTCGAAGACGAAGGACATCACGCCGACGATGAGGAGCAGCCCCAGCACCTGGACGAGCACGCCTTCCTCTGCCTTCTCCGACGCGTAGGCGTAGAGGACGTAGCCGCTCAGAATCCCCAGCGCGCCGCTGAAGCCGGCCAGCAACGCCGTCCGCGGCCGCGGCCCCGTGGTCACCCAGGCGACGATGAACGCGCCGAGCGCCAGGACGAGCGCCAGCACGCCCCAGTTGATCCCGGGAATCATCGACGCGCTGGGGCGCCCCGCGCCGCCTGGACCATGGCGTGGATGTCGGCGCGCGTCACCGGCACGCGCTCGATGCGGGCGCAGCCGAAGGGCGCCAGCGCGTCCTCGATGGCCTGGGCGATGAGGGGATGCACCGGCATGATGCCGCCCTCGCCCGCGCCCTTGGCGCCGAGCGGGTTGAGCGGGGTCGGCGATCTCGAGGTGGCGGATCTCGAAGGTGGGCGGCGCGTCGGCCGCGGTGGCGAGCGTGTAGTCCATCAGCGTCGCGGTGAGGCGCTGGCCGCCGTCGTCGTAGGCGAGCTGGACGTTGAGCGCGTCCGGCAGGCCCTGCACCACCGCCGCCGTGGATCTGCCCGTCGACGATGCCCGGCTCGAGCACGTGGCCGCAGTCGTGCGCCACGATCCAGCGCAGGATCGCGACCGCGCCGGTCTCCGGATCCACCTCCAGCACCACCGCGTGGGTGCCGTTGGCGTAGCTCGACTGCGACACGCTGAAGACCTGGGTGTCCTCGAGCCCCGCGGCTCTCACCGGGCACCCGCCCCGCGTGCGCGGCGGCCGCGACCTCGCGCCAGCCCAGCGCGCGGCTCGGCAGCCCGCGCACCGCGAACGCGCCGTCGCTCGACCACGACGTCGGCCGCCGCCGCCTCCAGCAGGTGCGCGGCGACCCGCCGCGCCTTCTCGCAGCACCGCGCGCGAGGCCAGCAGCGCCGCGCTGCCGCCGATCGCGGCGGTGCGGCTGCCGTAGGTGCCGCCGCCGGTGTGCACGAGCGCGGTGTCGCCGGTCAGCACCTCGATCGCGTCGGGATCCACGCCGAGCTGCGCGGCCGACCAGGCGCGAGAACATCGTGACGTGCCCCTGGCCCTGCGGCGCGGCGCCGCTGACCACGGTGACGCGCGCCGTCGGGATCGCACGCGCACCACCGCGCTCTCGTTCGGCACGGTGGCGGTCGCCTCCACGTAGTTCACGACGCCGATGCCGAGGTAGCGGCCCTCGCGCGCGCAGCCGCGCCTGCTCGCGGCGCGCCGCGGGCAGGTCGAGCGCCTCGAGCGCCAGGTCCATGCAGCGCGGGTAGTCGCCGCTGTCGTAGTCCACCGGCCCGCGCCCGGCGGTGTTGAGCCCGGTGGCGTACGGATGCCGGTCGCGCCGCGATCAGGTTGCGCCGGCGCAGCTCCACCGGGTCCATGCGCGAGCTCGCGCGCGAGCGCGTCCATCGCGCGCTCGATCAGCGCGGTGCCCGTACGGGCGCCCGGCGCCGCGGTAGGCGCCCGCCGGCGTCGTGTACGTCATCACGCCGCGGAAGCGCAGGTCGAGCGTCGGGATCACGTACGGAGCCCACCGAGTGGATCATCGCGTTCTGCGGCAGGTTCAGGCCGGAGATCGTGTAGGCGCCCATGTCGTGGAGGAAGTCGTCGCGCAGCCCGAGGAGCCGGCCGTCGCGGGTGGCCGCGATCTCGACGTCGTGCACCTGGTCGCGCTCCACGCAGGCCACCAGGGTGTGCTCGCGGCGCGTCTCGATCCACTTCACCGGCCGGCCGAGCTGCCGCGCCAGCTCCGCCACCACGATGTACTCGGGGTAGTACATGCCCTTGGTGCCGAAGCCGCCGCCCACGTCGGGCGGCGCGATCACGCGCACGTGGTCCTCGGGCAGGCCGAGATGCTCCGCGATCACCCCGCGGTGGCGGTGGACCATCTGCACCGCGCCCCACACCGTGAGCCGCGCGTCCTTCCACTGCGGCGACCAGCGACGCGCGGCTCGAGCGGGTGCGCGCCGCCGCGCGCGAGCCGGATCCGGGCGCGCACGACGCACCGGCGCGGCGCGGAGCGCCGCGTCCACGTCGCCCACCCGCTGCCGCCACTCCGCCACCACGTTGCTGCCGACCTCCTCGTGGAGGATCGGCGCGCCGGGGGCCAGCGCGGCCTCCACGTCCACCACCGCGGGCAGCGGCTCGTACTCCACGCGGATGAGGTCGAGCGCGTCCCGGCGCGATAGACGTCCTCCGCGATGACCACCGCGACCGGCTCGCCCACGAAGCGCACGCGCTCGGCGCGCCAGCGGCATGATCCTGCACGGCACCGGCAGCGCCGGGTGCGGCGCGTAGATCGGGATCGGCGCGCCCGCCGGCCCCGAGGTCCGCCGCCACGAAGACCCCGACCACGCCCGGGCGCCGGCGCGCCGCCGCCACGTCGATCGCGCGGATGCGCGCGTGCGCGTGCGGCGAGCGCAGCATCGCCGCGTGCAGGCACCCCGGCACGCGCAGATCGTCGACGAACTCCCCCGCCCCCGTGATCAGCCGCGGGTCCTCTCGCCGCCTCACCTCCCCAGCATGCTCAGCCATATCTCTCCAAAGGTGGGGTCAGGTCTTACATTCCGACATCTCCTGCTGTCCCGGACTCATCTACCGCGTGAAAAATGTCGGAATGTAAGACCTGACCCCGATCTAGGTGTCGACGGGGAGGCGGGCGCGCCAGTCGAGGGTGCGCGAGATCAGCGGGCGCAGCGCGAGGACGACCAGGACGGCGCCGACCGCGAGCAATGTCGACCGAGATGGGCCGGGTGACGAAGATCGCGTAGTTGCCGGCGGACATGGCGAGCGACTGGCGGAGCGACAGCTCCATCATCGGCGCCAGCACCAGCCCCAGCACGATCGGCGCGGTCTCGAAGTCGAGCTTGCGCAGCACGTAGCCCGAGCACGCCCATCGCCAGCATGATCCACACGTCGACCACGCTGCCGTTGACCGCGTACACGCCCAGGATCGAGCACACGAGGATCGATCGGGTACAGCACCGGGTACGGCACGCGCAGCAGGTTCACGAAGAGGCCGACCAGCGGCAGGTTGAGGATCAAGCAGAATGACGTTGCCGACGTACATCGAGGCGATGAAGCCCCAGAAGAGCTGCGGGTCCTGCTGGATCAGCAGCGGGCCCGGCGTCACCCCGTGCACCATCATGGCGGCGAGCAGCAGCGCGGCGATCGGCACGCCGGGCACGCCCAGCGCCAGCATCGGCACGAACGCGCCGGACGTCGCCGCGTTGTTGGCCGACTCCGGCCCCGCCACGCCGGCGACCGCGCCGTGGCCGAACTCCTCCGGGCGCTTCGAGATCTTGCGCTCGATCGCGTAGGAGACGAACGTCGAGATGACGTGCGCGGAGCCCGGGATGATGCCGATCAGGAAGCCGATCGCCGGTGCCGCGCCAGATCGGCAGGTGCGCCTCGCGCCACTCCTGGCGCGACGGCAGCAGGTCGCGCAGCCGCGGGCGGATCACCGCGGGCGGATTCTTCTGCCCCGCGGTCAGCAGGATCTCGGCGAGCCCGAAGAGCCCGACCGCCACCGGCACCACGCCGATGCCGTCGCCCAGCTCGGTGATCGCCGTACGCGAAGCGGAAGTAGCCGCTCATCTGGTCGATGCCGATCATGCCGAGCAGCAGCCCGAGCGCCGCCATGGCGAGGCCCTTCAGCATCGAGCCGGTGTTCATGTACGCGAGGACGAGCAGGCCCAGCAGCAGCAGCGCGAAGTACTCGGGCGGGCCGAAGCGCAGCGCGAACGAGGCGAGCGGCGGGGCCAGCAACATGAGCGCGACCACGCTCACCGTCCCGGCGACGTACGAGCCGACCGCGGCGATCGTCGAGCGCCGGCCCCGCGCGGCCCTTGCGCGCCATCGCGTAGCCGTCGATGCACGTCATCACCGACGCCGCCTCGCCGGGAATGCGCATCAGGATCGACGTGGTCGAGCCGCCGTACATCGCGCCGTAGTAGATGCCGGCCGAGCATGACGAGCGCGCGCGTGGCGTCGAGGCCGTAGGTCGCGGGCAGCAGCAGGCTGATCCCGGCGAGCGGCCCCACGCCCGGCAGCACGCCGACCAGCGTGCCGACCAGGCAGCCGATGAAGCCGTACCAGAGCACGCCCGGGGGCGAGCGCGACCTGGAAGCCGAGGCCGAGGTTCTGGAGCGTCTCGAGCACGGTCAGAGCCCGAAGAAGGGGCCGCGGGGCAGCGGAACGCGCAGCAGCGTGTCGAAGACGAAGAAGGAGCCCCACGCCATCGCCGACCGTGAGCGCGAGCCCGAGCGCCCAGCCCTTGCGCTCGACGACCATCGAGCAGGAAGCGAGCACCACGAGCGCCATGGTGAGCCGGTAGCCGAGCCGCTCGAGCGCCCCACGCCGCGAAGGCGCACGCGCCGAAGATCGCCGCCGCGTGCCGCCACTCCGCCCACGCCCAGCTCGGCCAGGCGCCGGGCGCGCCGCCCCATCGCGGCACACGGCCACGCCGAAGAGGATCAGCAGCGCGGCGAGCGACCACCGGCATGTAGGCGGGCCCGGGCCGGCGCAGCGAGCCGAGCGGGAAGACCGCGGCTCTCCCAGATGGCGACGAGCCCGATCAGCACAGCGCCACGCCGGCGACGCGGTCGATGGTCATGGCGCGGCGTACTGCGCGCTCTCGACCTTGCCGATCTGCTTCACGACCTCGGCGAGGCGCGCCGCGTCCTGCGCCCACCACGCGTTGAACTCGTCGGCGTCCATGTAGGCGATCGGCGTGTCGAGCTTGGCGTGCGCGCTGATCGACCTCGGGCTCCTTCACCGCCTGGCGCGTGGCGTCGCGCAGGATCTTGATCACGTGCGGGCGGCGTGCCCTTCGGGCGCGACGAGGCCCGCCCACGCGGTGTACTCGACGTCGTAGCCGTGCGACTTGAACGACGGCACGTCGGGATACGCGGCCACCGGCGCCGGCCCGCTGTGGGCGAGCAGCCGCAGCTTGCCCGCCTTCACGTGCTGGGCGGCCAGGCTCACCGGCGTCATCACCGCCTGCGCGTGGCCGCCGAGCACCGCGTTCATCATCGGCCCGCCGCCGGTGGTCGGCAGGTGGCGCAGCTTGATGCCGGCCGCCTGCATGAACATCTCCATCGGGATGTGCGCGGTGCCGTAGAGGCCGGAGGAGCTGAAGACGATCTCGCCCGGCTTCTTCCGGGCGTCCTCCACGAACTCCTTCAGCGTCTTCCACGGCGTGTCGGCCCGGACCACCAGCATGGTCGGATCCGCGTTGATGCGGGCGATGCCGGTGAGCTGCTCGCGCGTGTAGTTCGGCGGGCGCCCGAAGAGCTTGTCCACCTCGGGCAGCACGGACACGCTGACCAGCGCCATCAGCAGCGTGTAGCCGTCGGGCTTGCTGGTGGCCGCGGTCTGGTAGCCCACCGCGCCCGCCGCGCCCGCCTTGTTCAGCACGACCACCGGCTGCTTGAGGATGCGCTCGAGCGCCGCCGCCACCGGCCGCGCGGTGTTGTCGGCGATGCCGCCCGGCGGGAACGCGACCACGATGGTGACCGGCCGCGTGGGATACGGCTCCTGGGCCCACGCGGACCCCGCCGCGATCGCGGTCAGCAGAACGAACAGGCCCAGCCCGGGGAGCGCTCGCCTCATGCTCATCTCCTTCGATGGTTGGGGGTGCCGCAGCCAGTGCCGCAGCCTAGCAGCCGGTCCCCGAGCAGGTCAAGGCGCCCCCGGTGTAGACTAGCGGCCGCATGAAGCTCAGCGTCGAGTTTCCGAGCGTGTCCTACCGGGAAGGTCCGGCCGCGGTGGCCGACCTCGCCCGCGCCATCGAGCGGATCGGCTACGACCACATCGACATCTTCGACCACGTGGTCATGGGCCACCCGATCGAGGGCCGCCCCCGCGGCCCCTACAACGCGGCGATGCCGATCCTCGAGGCGCTGATGGCGCTGTCCTACATGGCGGCCGTCACCACCCGCGTCACCCTCGGCACCGAGGTGCTGGTGCTCCCGCAGCGCCAGCCCGCCCTGGTGGCCAAGCAGGTCAGCACGCTCGACACGCTGTCGGGCGGCCGGGTGCGCCTCGGGGTGGGCGTCGGCTGGCAGGAGTCGGAGTACGAGGCCCTCGGCGAGCCCTTCCGGACGCGGGGCGCGCGCATGGACGAGGCCATCCGGCTGCTGCGCGCCTACTGGGGCGACGGGGACGTGAGCTTCGACAGCGCGCACTACCCCACCGTCTCCATGGCGATGGAGCCCAAGCCGCCCCAGGCCGGCCGCCTGCCGATCTGGATCGGCGGCCTCTCGGAGGCCGCGTTCCGGCGCGTGGGCCGGCTCGGCGACGGCTGGCTGGCCAGCCGGGTCACCGACGCGGCGAGCGCGCGCGAGGCCATCGAGGCCATCCACCGCCACGCGGAAGCCGCCGGCCGCGACCCCGCGGCCATCGGGCTGCAGAGCATGGTCGCGCCCCCGCCTCGCGACGCGGCGGGCAAGACCTTCTACGCCGACCACGACGCGGTGGTCGCCCGCGTCGGCGCGCTCAAGGCCTGGGGCTTCGGCTGGGTGGCGCTCAACGCCACCGCGATCTTCCAGGCCGGCGCGCGCTCCGTGGCCGCGATGACCGAGCAGCTCGCCACGCTGCACGACCGCCTTCGCGCCGAAGTCGGCTGATCCCCCGGGCCCCCGTTGCTCCCGACGCCGCACGTGCTGGCGCTGTCGAGTGCCCTGTGCGCCGCGGCCGCGACCATCTTCATCCAGCGCGGGCTTCGCGGCTCGACCTTCTACGCCGGCGCCTGGATCAACGTGGTGGTGGGGGTGATCGCGGCGTGGACGGCCGCCCTCCTGCTCGTCCGCTTCGACACCTTCCCGTGGCAGGCGGTGCCCTACTTCGCCCTCTCGGGCCTGATCGGCACCACCGGAGGCCGGCTCTTCCGCGTGCTCGCCATCCAGAAGGTCGGTGCGCCGGTGGCATCCGCAGTCAACAACCTGACCCCGCTGGTGGCCAGCGGCCTCGCGATCCTGCTGCTGGGCGAGCACGTGACGCTGCCGATCGTCGGGGGCACGCTGGTCATCGTCGCGGGCACGATTCTGTTATCCCTGAGCGGGCGGCTGGTGGGATTCCGCCCCGTCGATCTCCTGTACCCCTTCGTCGGGGCCTCGTGCTTCGGCACCGTCCAGATCCTGCGCAAGCTCGGCCTGGCCTCGGCCGGCCCGCTCCTCGGCGCCACGATCAACGTCACCGCGGCCCTGATCGCGACCACCGCGTTCGTGGCCGCCTCGGGCAACCTGGGCTCGCTCCGCTGCAGCCGGCGGAGCCTGCTCTACTTCATCGGAGGCGGCATCGCGGAGAACAGCGGCGTCTTCCTCCTGCTCCTGGCCCTGGGCTTCGGCGACGTGAGCGTGGTGATCCCCCTCGCGGGCACCGCGCCGCTCTTCGTGCTCGGCCTGGCCTACCTGATCCCGAGCGAGCGGAGCAAGCTCGGCTGGCGGATCGTCGCGGGCGTGACCCTGATCGTGCTGGGGGTGGCCCTGCTCTCGCGGTGACCCCGCGCGCCCCTTGACCGCGCGCCCGAGCCGTGAGACGACTCCGGCGATGGAAGCGGACTGGAGCGCGCGCGCGGCCCGCGTCCTCGGCGCCTGGTGTGCCGTCGCGGCCACGCTCGCGGTGCTGGTGGGCGGCGGCGCCCTCGCCGGAGGCCGGCTCGAGCCCCGCGTCGCGGTCTGTTTCGTGCTGAGCGGCGGCGCGCTCTGGGCGCTCCGGCCCCCGCCGTCTCCGCTCCGGCGCCGGATCGCCGACGTCGCGGCAACCCTGACCGCCCTCATCGCGCTCTTCGCGATCACGCCGAGCTTCGCCGGCCTGCCCGCCCTCTGCTTCCTCCTGATCGCGGCGGGCCTGCTCAGCCTGGATCGCCCCCCGGTCTTCCGGATGGGCCAGCGCCTGACGGTGGCCGCGGGCTTCATCGCATTCCTCACCGTGGTCGCGTCCGCCTACGGGGCCACGACGGTGGGCCCCGAGGCCTATGCCGCGCTGGCGCTGGTGGTCCTCGCGATCGGCGTCACCGCGGCCCGCCCCGGCCGCGGCGCCACCGGCATCTTCGTCCAGGACACCGCGGGCGGCACGGTCGCCCGCTGGCTGCTGCCCGCGACCGTCCTGGGGCCGTTCCTCGTCGGGGGCGTGATCGTGACCGGCGAGCGGGCCGGCTACTACGGCTTCGAGCTCGCGCTGGCGCTGGTGACGCTCGCCAATCTCTCGCTGTTCACCGCGCTCGTGTGGGTCCTCGCGGTCCGCCTGCACCGGACGGACGCCCGGCGGGTCCAGGCGGAGATGGAGCTGCGCCGCATAAACGCCGAGCTGGAAGAGCGGGTGCGCGCCCGCACCATCGAGCTGGCCGCATCGGAGCGGCAGTACCGCCGCCTGATCGAGGACTCCACCGAAGGAATCATGATCCATCAGCTGGGACGCATCCGCTTCGTCAACGCGGCCGCGGTGCGCATCTTCGGGTTCGCGAGCGCCGCGGAGGCGATGGGCCAGCCGGTGATGGAACGCGTCGCGCCGGAGTACCGCGAGATGAGTGCGGCCCGGGTCGACGCGCGCCTGCGCGGAGAGCCGACGTCCCCGACGATCGAGGTCGAGGGCCTCCGGAGTGACGGAAGCCGCTTCTGGATGGAGGCCACCGGCACCGCGGTCGAATGGGAGGGCAGCCCGGCCACCCTCGTCGCGTTCATCGACGTCAGCGAGCGCCAGCGCCGCGAGGCGGCCGAGCGCGACGCCCAGAACCTCCGGGCGGTGACCAAGGTGGCCAACGCGGCGGCGCACGAGATCAACAATCCGCTGACCGTGATCCGCGGCAATGTCCAGCTCCTCGCGGACAAGCTCGGCGTCCGCCCGGAGCTCGACCGCCACTTCGAGCACACGCAGCGCGCGGTCCAGCGCATCGCGGACATGATCAGCCACATGACGCGCATCACCCGGCTCACCCCGCTCGAGGGCCTCGACACCAGCGGGGTGGACACCCTGGATCTGCGGCGCTCGAGCGCGCCCGCGGACGGGACCGACGGGGGCGGCGGATCTCCGTGAGCGCGACCGGCGAGCCGGATACCGGCACCGGCTACGGACGGCCCCGGCCGAGCTTCCTGCGCGAGCTGACCCTGGTCGGCGCGGGCACGCCGATGGGCGAGCTGCTGCGCCGCTACTGGCACCCGGTGGGCCTGACCGGCGACGCGGGCGACACGCCGCGGGCCCTGCGGGTGCTGGGCGAGGATCTCGTGCTCTTCCGCGACCGGCGCGGCCGCCCGGGCCTCGTGACCGCGCGCTGCGCGCATCGCGGCACCACGCTCCACTACGGACGCGTGGAGGAGCGGGGCATCCGCTGCTGCTACCACGGCTGGCTCTTCGACGTGGAGGGCCACTGCCTCGAGCAGCCGTGCGAGCCCGACGGCGGCCGGCAGCGCGAGCGCATGCGCCAGCCCTGGTACCCGGTGCAGGAGCGCTACGGCCTGATCTTCGCGTACATGGGCCCGCCCGCGCGCAAGCCGGTGCTCCCGCGCTACGAAGTGCTCGAGGCGCTCGATCCGGGCGAGCGCCTCGAGGCCGACGACAGCAGCGTGGGCGGCGGCGGGCCCGCGATCATCCCCTGCAACTGGCTCCAGCACTACGAGAACCTGATGGACACGCTCCACGTGCCGATCCTGCACGGCTCCTTCAGCGGCCCGCAGTTCACCGCGCCGATGGGCCTGATGCCGGAGGTGACCTGGGAGCCGACCGACCGGGGCGTGAAGGCGACGTCCGACCGGCGCCTGCCCGACGGCACCGTGCTGCACCGGATCAGCGAGGCGGTCCTGCCGACCCTGCGCGTCATCCCCAACCCGCGCGTGGCGCAGTACGCGCGCGTGGAGACCATCGGCTGGGTGCTGCCGCTCGACGACACGAGCTTCCGAATCTACACCGCGGGCCGCGTGCGCACGCCCGGCGAGATCACGAGCGTGCGCTCGCGGCTCAACGGCAAGCTCTGGGAGGAGCTGACCCCGGCCGAGCACCGCGACTTCCCCGGCGACTACGAGGCGCAGGTCGGCCAGGGGCCGATCACCCTGCACTCCGAGGAGAACCTGGTGTCGAGCGACCGCGGGGTGGCGCTGGTGCGCCGCCAGCTCCGGCAGCAGCTCGACGCCCTCGCCGAAGGCCGCGATCCGATCGGCGTGAGCTTCGACCCCGCGGCCCCGCCGGTTTCCTTCGAGGCCGGCAACTTCTTGATCGAGAGGCGACCCCATGCTCCGTGACCATCCGACCGGCGACTATCGTTACATGCCCGGCATCAGCGCCTTCTCCTGCGGGACGGTGGCCCGGCCGGGCCACGAGATCGTGCACGTGACGCTCGCTGCGCCTCAGCCCTGGCGCGACGGCTTCGCGCGCATCGAGCGGCACCTGCGCGAGGTGAAGCGCCCGAGGACCGCGCTCTGCGGCATCGAGCTCCGGAGCCCCGCCCCCTTCACCTTCGACGGCTTCGCCGGCTTCAACGAGGGCTACCGCAAGCTCCTGGCCGAGTGGGACATCCTGGTCGGCGAGGACAACCCGATCCCGCGGACCAACGTGGCCCCGGTCGCGGCCGCCCCCTCGGAGCCGGCGCTCTACGCCTTCTCCTACACGCAGCCCGGCGCCACCCCCGCGCCCGCCTTTCCCGGGCCTACCTTCATTGTCGCGGGCGCGGGCGAGCTCCGGGACCGCGCCCAGGGCCCGGAGGGTATCGTGCGCCACGGCGACACGTCGCCCGACGGCATGCGCGAGAAGGCGCGCTTCGTGATGGCGATCATGCAGGATCGGCTGCGCACGCTGGGCGGCGACTTCCGCCGCGTCACCGCGATCGACATCTACACCGCCCAGCCCATCCACGCCCTCGTGCTCGACGAGGTCCTCGGGCCCGCGGGTCCGGCCGCCATCCACGGCGTGCACTGGTACCCGAGCCGCCCGCCGATCCAGGGCCTCGACTACGAGATGGACATGCGCGGCGTCGCGCGGGAGCTGGTCATCTAGGCACGACGGGGTGGAATTTCTGCTCGGTAACAGCTTCCGTTAGACGGCGCCGCGCGCCGACCGGGTCGGCGATCGGGCTCCGGTGGGCGGTATAGCGCACGTCCCGCGTGGCACGGACGATGCTGCGTTGACCTGTCCCCCATGCATACCCGATCAGCCCTCGTGTCCCTGGTTGCGCTCGCCTGGCTGGTCCTCATCGCCCATGGCGGAGCCGAGGCCGACGCTCCCACTGCGACCGACTCGCTGCGCGCGACGTTCGCAGAGGCCAACCAGATCATCACCGATCCGGCGACAGCCGAGCGGCCGGCCGACCGCCTCACCGCGGTCCGTCAGCTCATCGGTCGCGCCTTCGACTTCTCGGGAGCCGCCGAGCAGGCGCTGGGGGCCGTCCAGTGGAGCGCTCGGACCGCGACCGAGCGGACGGACTTCCGCTCCATCTTCGCGAGCTTCGTGCAGCGCGGGTTCGTGTACTGGCTGGCCTCGGTCGCCGAGGTGGACGGCAGCAAGGGGGGCATCACCGTCAGCTATCTCGGGGAGGCCCCCGCGCGCGATCACACGATGGTGCACACCGCCATCGGCCGGCGCGGCGGCCGCCAGGTCCTCCTCGATCACGAGATGGTCTACCTCGACCGGCGCTGGCTGGTGCGGGACGTCACGATCGACGGGATCAGCCTCGTCAACAACTACCGCGCCCAGTTCAACCGCGTCCTGCGCGTCTCGTCCTATCCCGAGCTGCTCGAGCGCCTGCGCGAGCGGGTTGGCCAGGAGCTCCCGCGTCCGGCCGCGGCGCGCCCCGACACGCCCGCCGCCGAGCTCGTGAAGGTTCCTCCCCTTTCTCCCCCTTCTCTTCCCTCTTTCCCTCCCCCCGAGCCATGGTGAGCGCGGTGACGGCTCCTAGCTTCCCGTCTCCGGGACGGTCATGACCTCGAGCAGGTGGCCGTCGGGGCTCTGGAAGTAGAAGCCCCGCCCGCCGCGCCGGTGGTAGAGCCGGCCGTTGGCGGGGTTGTCCGGCGCATTGCCCCAGCCGATCCCCTTCGCCTTAACCCGGCTCCAGATCCCGTCGAACTCCTCGTCGCTCACGTGGAAGGCGTAGTGGTGCGCGGTGGGATCCTCGAACTCGGCGGCGTCGGCGAAGTCGAACGTGAGGCTCTCGTTGATCCGCACCTGCGCGAAGTAGCCCGGCCGCGGCTCCGCGGTCAGGCCGAAGAGCTCGGCGAAGAGCAGGGCGGCGGCCCGCTTGTCCTTCGCGGGCACGATGGTGTGGTCCAGTCGAATGGTCATGGGGCTCCTCCTTCGGCCTGCATCACGGATCCGTACCGATGCACGACGCGCGAGACGGCCTGCTCGCGCAGGTAGTGGCGCAGCTCGAATCGGCCCGCGGCGGAGACCGGCGCGTCCACCACCCCGATTCCCGCCGCGTGCGCCGCCCGTCGCAGCGGCGCCGACACCGGGACGAGCGCGCGCAACCGCTCGCAGCCGATGCCCGCCAGCCGCGCGGCCAGCGCGTCCTCGTCCTCGCCCACGGCCTCGATGTCCCGGGGCGACTCGCCGCCCGCCAGGCTCACCGCCGCGGGCACGCCGCACAGGCGGGCGGCGAGGAGCACCCGATCGAGCGCCTCCCGTCCGGCGTCGGTCGCGGTCTCGGCCCGGACGAGGACGCGCGCGCACGGACGGTAGCGGAACACGTTGCGCTCGCCCAGCAGCGGGATCGGCACGTGCGCCGGCGAGAAGTGCTCGCGCCAGGCCCGCTCGTAGCTGGCCGCGGCGTCCGCGGGCCCGGCGGCCTCGCGCACCCGGCAGAGCTGGAGCACGTAGTTGGGACCGCCGGCCTTGGCGCCGCCTCCGACCGAGGAGGCCTTCCAGCCGCCGAAAGGCTGGCGGCCCACGATGGCCCCGGTGATGGATCGGTTGACGTAGAGGTTGCCGGCCTCGATCCGGTCGAGCCAGCGGGCGATCTCGCGATCGTCGAGCGACTGGATCCCGCTGGTGAGCCCGAACGGCTGATCGTTGGCCAGGTCGATCGCCTCGTCCAGGTGCGCCGCCCGCATGAGGCCCAGGACCGGCCCGAAGCATTCCGTTCGGTGGAAGAAGGAGCCCGGCGCGACGCCCAGCTTGATGCCGGGCGACCAGAGCGGCGCCTCGCGGCCGATCGGCCGCGGCTCGAGCAGCCACTCCTCGCCCGGGTCGAGCGCGGTCAGCGCGCGCCGCAGCGCGGCACCGGGCGGCTGCGTCAGCGGCGTCACGCGGCTCGCGGGCTCCCAGGCGCTGCCCACCGCGAGGCTCGCCGCCGCGTCGCGGAGCTGGCGGCGGAACACCGGGTCGTCGTACACCTCGGCCTCGCAGATCGCCAGGCTCGCCGCCGAGCACTTCTGCCCGTTGTGGCCGAAGGCCGAGCGCACGAGGTCGCGCACCGCCTGGTCGCGGTCGGCCAGCGAGGTCACAACGATCGCATTCTTCCCGCTTGTCTCGGCGAAGAGTCTGCAAATCCGGGCGCCACTCGAGGAACCGCCGCGCCGTCTCCACCGAGCCGGTCAGGATCACCGCGTCCACGCGCGGATCGGAGATCAGCCCGCGGCCCACCTCGTCGTCCGGGCACGGGACGAACTGGAGGATGTCTCGCGGGATCCCCGCCGACCAGAGTGACTGGACCAGGTGCCAGCCGACCAGCACGGCCTCGAGCGCGGGCTTGAGGAGCACCGCGTTGCCCGCGGCCAGCGCGGCCAGCACGCCGCCCGCCGGGATCGACAGCGGAAAATTCCAGGGCGGCGCCACCACGACCACGCCGAGCGGATCGAGCCGGCAGCCGTCCACGACATCGCCGGCGCCGAGCGCGCGCGCGTAGTAGCGCGCGAAGTCCACCGCCTCGGAGACCTCCGGGTCGGCCTCGGTCACCGTCTTGGCGCCGTCCACGATCATGGCCCCGATCAGGTCGCCGCGGCGCCGGGCCAGCTCCCCGGCCGCGGCGTCGAGCAGGTGCCGCCGTTCCCCGCCGGCCGCGCCGCCCAGCCCGGCTGCGCGGCGCGCGCGGCGTCCAGGGCGCGGCCCACCTGGCCGCGGTCCGCGAGCGCGTGGCGATAGGCCGACGCGCGCCGGGTGCGAGCGGTCGCGCCCCTCGACCGTCACCGCGCCCCGCGGTCAGCTCGCCCGCGATCTGCAGCGGCACCGTCTCCACCGCCCGCTCGCGCCACGCGGCGCGGACCCCGTCGATCCACTCCCGGTTGGCGCCCAGCGCCCAGTCCGTGTCGGGCTCGTTCACGAACGGGGCGGCCCCTCCTTGAACATCTTGGAGGTCGGCGGCCGGACGCGCGGCGGCGGCCTCGGCGGCGCGGTCCTGGGCGCGGCGGGGGCGGTCCGGGAGCGCATCGATCAGGTCGAAAGCCCCGAGGAAGCGGTCGCGCTCCAGGTCCCAGTCGGGCGAGCCGGGCTCGAGGCCGAACACGTGGCGCAGGAAGTTGTCCGGCGCGGTGTTCTCGTCGAGCCGGCGGACGAGGTAGGCGATGGCGCTGTGGAAGTCCTCGGCGCGCACCACCGGCGCGTAGAGCAGCAGCCCGCCCGCGCGCGCCTGCACCACCCGCGCCTGGTGGTTGGCCATGCCCTCGAGCATCTCGAACTCGACCCAGGCCTCCACGCCCCGCTCCTCGCGCAGCAGCAGGCCGTGGGCGACGTCGAAGAGGTTGTGGCTGGCGACGCCCAGGCGCACGGCGCGGGCGTGCTCCGGGCGGCAGCCGTACTCGATCATGCGCTTGAAGTTGGCGTCCACCTCGACCTTGCGGGCGAACGGGGCCTGGGGCCAGCCGTGCAGATCGGCCTCGATGCGCTCCATCGCCAGGTTGGCGCCCTTGACGATTCGAAGCTTGATCCACGCGCCGTGGCGCTCGAGCCGCGCGAGGGCCCAGGCCACGAGCCCGCGCTGCACGCGATGCGACTCGGGCAGATACGCCTGCAGCACGATGCCGGCGGGCAGCGCCATGAACTCGTCCTCGTCCAGCACCTCCTGGAAGGCGGCGACGGTGAGGTCGAGGTCGCGGTACTCCTCCATGTCCAGGTTGACGAACTTGGGCGTGACGCGCCCGTCCGGATGCCGGTAGTGGTGGCGCAGCGCCTGGCGGTAGAGGGCGCGGAGGCGCTCCTTCACGACCTCCACGGTGTGGCGGAACGCGCTCAGCTCGAGCTGGCTCGACACCGAGGAGACCTTGACCGAGATGTACTCGACGTCCTCGCGGGCCAGGAGGGCCAGGTAGGCCTCGAGGCGGCGCGCGGCCTCCTCCTCGCCCAGGATCGCCTCCCCGAGCTGGTTCAGATTGAGCCGGATGCCGGCCGCGCGCCGCTCGGCCAGGTAGCGGCGGAGATCCGCGTCCTCGCCGGGCAGGATCAGCGACTCGGTCTCCTGGCGCAGGCGGGCCACGATCGGCGGCACCACCAGGCTCGGCAGGTAGTGCCCCAGGACCGCGCCGAGCGTGAGGCCGATCCGCTCCCACCATTCCATGAAGCGCGGCGCGCCGTAGCGCTCGAGCAGGTAGTGGAGCTGATCCGCGATCCGCTCGGGCCGCCGGCTGCGAAAGCACTGATCGGTGAGCGCGATCGTGAGCTCCTTGCCCCGCGGGTCTTCCATGAGCCGCGCGAGCCGCTCCGCCCGCGCGCGCTCCTCCGCGGTCTGCCCCGCCCGCGCCTCGCGCAGGAGCGCCTCCGCCACCTCCACCGCCCGCTTCGCCAGCTCCATACCCCAACCCTACTCCCTCCGCCCCTCACCCTGCCCTCTCCCCAGAGGGGAGAGGGTGAGAGGGTGAGACCGCGCGCGCCTCTCCCTCTCCCCCTGGGGAGAGGGCAGGGTGAGGGGCTACAGGGTGAGGGGCTACAGGGTGAGGGGCTACGGGTGGTGAGGGGGTCCGTGCCCCGCGCTTGACCACGCACTCCATCGGGTCCATCCTCGGCCCATCTCGCGCCCGCTCCAGCAAGGAGGCCCGCAATGCTGGCACACGACGAGAACGAACGCGTCACCCGCGTCGGCCCCGGCACCCCCATGGGTACCACGATGCGCCGCTACTGGATCCCCGCGCTCCTGGCGTGGGAGCTGCCCGAGCCCGATGGCCCGCCGGTCCGCGTCAGGCTGCTGGGCGAGGAGCTGGTGGCCTTCCGCGACACGCAGGGCCGCGTCGGCCTGCTCGCCGAGCGCTGCCCGCACCGGCAGGCGTCCCTCTTCCTCGGCAGGAACGAGGAGTGCGGCCTGCGCTGCGTCTACCACGGCTGGAAGTTCGACGTGACCGGCGAGTGCGTGGACATGATGAACGAGCCCGAGGCGCTGAGCTTCGCGCACAAGATCCGGACCACCGCCTACCCCACCGTGGAAGCGGGCGGCCTCATCTGGGCCTACCTGGGCCCCGCGGAGCGGCAGCCCGCCGCCGCCGCACTTCGCCTGGACCCAGGCGCCGGCCAGCCATCGCCACGTCTCGAAGGTCATCCAGGAGAGCAACTGGCTGCAGGGCCTCGAGGGCGGGATCGACACCTCCCACGCGCCGATCCTGCACCGGGTCCTCGACCCCGACTCCTCGCGGCCGGGCTTCAAGCCGACGGATCCCTTCGTGCGCGGCAAGGCGCCGGTGCTCGAGCTGGACGTCACCGACTACGGCTACCGCTACGCCGGGGCTGCGGCCGCTCGAGAGCGGCGATCTCCACGTGCGCGCGTATCACTTCATCCTGCCCTTCCACCAGATCCGGCCCGCCCGCACCGGCGGCTCCGCCCGCGGCTTCTCCGGCGCGGCCGGCCACATCTGGGTCCCGATGGATGACGAGACCACCATGGTCTACAACTGGGAGCACAGCACGACCGAGCCCCTGACCGACGAGGATCGCCTCGAGCGCCGGCTCGGCAACGGCCCGCTCGACGTCGACCAGACCACCTTCCGCGCGAAGCGCAACCGGGAGAACGGCTACCTGCTCGATCGCCGCGTGCAGAAGACCGAGACCTTCACCGGGATCGACGGCATCAACGCCCAGGACCGCGCGGTGCAGGAGAGCATGGGGCCGATCGTCGATCGCACCCGCGAGCACCTGGGGCCCGCCGACCGGGCGGTGATCCAGGCGCGCCGGCTGCTCCTGCAGGCCACCCGGACCGTCGAGGCCGGCGGCATCCCGCCGGGCGTCGCGCCGACCTACTACCCGCTGCACCCGGCGGAAGCGGTGGTGCCCCGCGCGACCGACTGGCGCACGCTCCTGACCCCGGCCGCGCCGCGGCCCCGGGTGCTCCAGCAGGTGTAGCGGCGGATCCATGCGCGCTCTCGTCCTCGAGAAGTTCAACGGGCCGTTCGTCGCCAAGGACGTGCCGACGCCGGCCATCGCGCCGCACGAGGCGCTGGTGCGCGTGCGCAACGTGGGCGTCTGCGGCACCGACGTGAAGATCCGCGCCGACCGCATGGGCCTGGGCGTGATCCCGCTCATCATGGGCCACGAGATCGCGGGCGAGGTGGCCGAGGTCGGCCGCGACGTCCGCGGCGTCGCCCCGGGCGACCGCGTCATCGTGAACTTCTACATCACCTGCGGCCGCTGCCCCGCCTGCCGCGTGGGACGCGACACGCTCTGCGCGGAGGTGCGCCAGCACGGCTTCAGCATCGACGGCGGCTTCGCGGAGTACGTGAAGACCCCGGGCGTCAACCTCTGCAAGGTGCCGGACCACGTGTCGCTCGAGGCCGCGTGCATCCTGGGCGACGCGGTGGCGACGTCCTATCACGCGATCACCAAGCGCGCGCAGGTGCGCCCCGGCACCACGCTCGCGCTGATCGGCGTGGGCGGCGTCGGGCTCCACGCGCTCCAGATGGCGCGGCTGGCCGGCGGCTGGGTGATCGCGGTGGACGTCAACGACGCGCGGCTCGAGCTGGCCCGGAGCCTGGGCGCCGACGCGGTGGTGGACGCCCGCCGCGGGCCCTTCCACGAGGCCGTGCGCAAGCTGACCGGCGGCCTGGGCGTGGACGTGGTGCTGGAGTTCGTGGCGAGCGCGCAGACGCTGCCGTCGAGCGTACAGAGCCTCCGGCGCGCGGGCCGGCTGGTCTTCGTCGGCTACACGCCGGAGGTGCCGCTCTCGGTCCTGCCGCGCGAGCTGGTGCGGAGCGAGCTCGAGATCGTGGGCTCGCGCGCCAACACCAAGCAGGAGCTCGCGGAGACGATGGAGCTGGTGGCCCAGGGACGGATCAAGCCGATCGTGGACCGGGTGATCCCGCTGGCGGAGATCGAGGAGGCCTTCACCGCGCTCCGCGAGGGGCGGCCGCTCGGACGCAACGTGCTCGCGATCTAGAAGACCCCTCACCCTGCCCTCTCCCCAGAGGGGAGAGGGTGCACGCCACCGAGAAGTGGGTTAGGCTCGCCGGGCATGGCTCGGCGCCCGAACTTCCTGTTCATCATGGCGGACGATCTCGGCTACGCCGACCTGGGGTGCTACGGGGGTCGGCCCGCCGCGGGCGGCGCGTCCTTCGCCTCCTGCTCGCCCTCGCTCGACCGCCTGGCCCGCGAGGGGCTGCGGTTCACGCACGGCTACGCCAACTCGTGCGTCTGCTCGCCCACCCGCTTCGCGCTGATGACCGGCCGCTGGCAGCATCGCCTGCGGGGCGGCGCCGACGAGCCCATCCGCAGCAACACCCGCGGCGACGCGACCCTCGGCCTGCCCCCGGCGCACCCGACGCTCCCGTCGCTGCTGCGCGACGCCGGCTACGCCACCGCGCTCGTCGGCAAGTGGCACCTCGGCTACCCGCCGCACTTCGGGCCGCTCCGCAGCGGCTACCAGGAGTTCTTCGGATCGCTCTCGGGCGGCATGGACTACTTCACGCACCGCGATTCCGCGGGCCACCACGACCTGTACGACGGCGAGACCGAGTCGCACCGGACGGGCTACCTCACCGATCTGATCTCCGACCGGGCCGTCGAGTTCGTCGGGCGCCAGCGCGACGCCCCGTTCTTCCTGTCGGTGCACTACAACGCCCCGCACTGGCCGTGGCTCACGCGCGAGGACGAGGCCGAGGCCCGGCGGATCGAGAAGCTCTACCACTTCGACGGCGGCTCGCTCGCGACCTACCTCACCATGATCCGCCAGATGGACGAGGGCATCGGGCGCATCCTCAGGGCCCTCGCGAAGGCGCGCGCGGAGCGCGACACGCTGGTCGTGTTCACCAGCGACAACGGCGGCGAGCGCTTCTCCGACACCTGGCCGCTGGTCGGCAAGAAGATGGACCTGCTCGAGGGCGGCATCCGCGTTCCCTACATCGTGCGCTGGCCCACGAAGGTGCGCCCGGGCCGCGTCACCGCGCAGCCCGCGATCACCATGGACTGGGTGGCGACGTTCCTGGAGGCCGCCGGGGTCGCGCCGCACCCGGACTATCCCCTCGACGGCGTGAGCCTGCTCCCGGTGCTCCGGAATCCCTCGAAGACCTTCGCGCGCGAGCTCTACTGGAAGATGCTCTACCGCAACCAGCAGGCGCTGCGCGACGGCGACTGGAAGTACCTGTCGGTCGAGGGCGACGAGTTCCTGTTCAACCTGGCCGGCGATGAGCGCGAGCGCGCCAATCACGCGCGCCGCGACCCGGGGCGCCTCGCGGCCATGCGCGCGCGCTACCGCGCCTGGGACGACGCGCTGCCGAAGCACCCGGACGCGACCTACTCGGTGCCGGCCACGAAGGCCGACCTCGTCACGCCCGCCAGCTAGCCCGGTGCGGGGCCACCGTCTGCAGGTGCTCCACCCGCTTCGGCGTGTCGGCGGGGATCTGCTTGAAGCCGGCCCGGGTCAGCAGGCTCTCGGGTGAAGCTCCCTCATCAGGCCTCCGTCCGGAGCCCGCTCGCCGTCCCCACCGCGGTCTTCTCGCCGTGCTGGTTCTGGCACCACACCTCGACGACCACGCGGGTGCCGCGGCCCTCGGGCCGCGTCTCCTTCACGACCCCGTGCACGGTGAGCCGGTCCCCCGCGTAGACCGGCTTGATGAACGCCATGGACAGCGTGCCACCCTTGACGAAGCCCGCGCCGAGGAGCCGCGTCATCATCTCCGAGACGTAGGCGGTCGACATCATCCCCTGCGCCAGCGTGGTGCGGAACCCCTTCTGGTGCGCCCACGCCTCGTCGGTGTGGATCGAGCGCGGCTTCACGCCCGAGTAGACGTCGATCCGCCGCTGCGTCATCTCCTTCGTGAGCGCGGGAAGCTCCGCCCCGACCGCGACCGCCTCAGCGACCGACATGGCGCGTGCCCTCCGGGATCAGCATCTGGGTGAACTGCCCGCGGACGAGCGGCGTCCCCTGCTCGTCTCGCGTGACGTACTCGGTGACCATGTACTGCCGTCCGCGGCGCTCGTACTTGTCGATGACCTGCCCGCGCGTCTGCACGCGCATGCCCGGCCGCACCGGCTCGAGGAAGTTGAACTCCATCTTGGCGTGGAGCCCCGCGTGCACGATGTACTTGCTGTGCCGCAGGTGCAGGGCCTGATTCGCCATCAGGGTCGGATGCGCGACCGACCCCCCGAACGGCGACGGCCCCTCGAACCACGGATGATGATCGTCCACCGCGAAGGCGTACGCCTCGATGTCCTCCGGCGTCACCAGGTGCGTATCCGACACGAACTCCTCCCCGACCGTCAGCGCCTCGTAAGTCAGCTTCGGAAACTCGCTCATATCTCCTCCATGACCCTCTCCCCTCAGGGGAGAGGGCAGGGTGAGGGGTGGCCTCGAGGGGTGAAGGGCTACCGCACCGCGGGCAACACCTCCGCCGTGAACCGATCGAGCTGCGCCGCCTGATCGTTCCCGACGAACCGGATGCACAGATCGGTGGCCCCGGCCGCCGCGTAGCGCCTGACCGTCTCGATCACCACCGACGCCGGCCCCAGGCCCATCGCGCCCCGCTCGTGCACGCCGCCGCCATAGTAGGTCGCGAGAAACTCGCTCGTGACGCGCTGGGCGGTCGCCACGTCGTCGTCGAGCCGCACGGTGGTGTACACGCAGAGGGGAAGCTCCGCGCGCGGCCGGCCGTGCCGGGCCAGCGCCTCGAGCGCGCGCTCGCGGATCACCGGGATCTCCTCGAAGTGCACGTAGGTCGTGATGATGCCGTCGCCCAGCCGCCCGAAGCGCTCGAACTGCGCGGGCAGCAGCTCCCCGCGGTTGCCCGCGGTGATGAGCACCGGCGGCCCCTCGCTGCGCCAGGGCAGCGGCCCGATGGTGTGGTCCACCAGGTCGAGGTCCTCCCCCTGATGGGTCACCGGGTCCCCGGTCCAGAGCTTGCGCCAGATCGCGATGTGCTCCTCGAGCCGGCGCACGCGCGCCTTGTGATTGGCCCCGCACGCCGCCCACTCGCGCTCGGCGCTGGGCAGGCTCCAGCCCACGCCCAGCCCCAGCACCAGGCGACCCTGGGAGATCTGGTCGATGTTGGCGAGCTGCTGGGCCAGCACCACCGGGTGACGGAGCGCCGGGAGCAGGACCGCGGTGCCCAGGCGCACCCGCGTGGTGATCCCGGCCAGGTAGGCCAGGGTCGTCACGGCGTCGAGCCGCGGCTTGGCCACGATGCTGTCGCCTACCCAGACCGCGTCGTAACCGGCCTGGTCGGCCCGGCGGGCCATGGTCCAGCAGGTCTCGACGGGAGGCCGCCGCGCCGACTCCATCACCGCGCCGCGCGTGGGAATGAGCACGCCGATTCGCATTGGCGGGAGTCTACCTCATCCGAAGCCTGGCCGAAGCGTGTCAGTCCGCTGACGCCGGATGTCGCTGCCCCGGCCCGCGCGGATCCCGCAACTACGCGAACCCGCGTCAAATCAAGCGACGCGTGATGGCCCGCGACGTGCAATTGCGAATGCTGCCTTGAAGACGATTCGTGCCTCCGCCGTGCTGGCCTCGCTCGCCCGCATCGCCTCCGCCTTCTCGATCCCGCAGGCCGAATCTGTTCCCGCCTCGAGCCCCGCGCTGACCGGGGCCCCCGGGTCGGACCGCGCGCCCGGCCAGACTCCGGCCGCCGGAGGCCGGCTGCGCCGCTCGCTGAACGCCGCGGTGGCGGAGGGCGCCTTCGCGGAAATTTTTGCCGCGTGCGCCACCGGCGCCGTCATCACCGGCTGGGCGCTCTACCTGGGCGCGAGCGCCGCGATCATCGGCTTCCTCGGCGCGCTCCCGCTCGGCGCCCAGGTGGCGAGCCTGCCCGCCGCCTGGTTCACGAACGCGCGCAGCCGCAAGACGGTGGCCCTCTGGGCCGTCGGCATCTCGCGCCTGACGTTTCTCCCGCTCCTCGCGCTTCCGACGCTCGACGCGGGGCCGGAGACGAAGCTCGATCTCTTCCTCGGCATCGTCGCGATCAGCACGGTGGCGAGCGTGATCGGCAACAGCGCCTGGGTGGCCTGGATGGGCGACCTCGTGCCCGACCGCCTGCGCGGGCGCTTCTTCGGGCGTCGCACGGTCTTCCTGAGCCTCGCGGGCACCCTGACCTCGCTCGCGGCCGCGATCCTGCTGGACCGGCTCGCGCCGATCGGCTGGACCGGCGCCGCGCTCTCGATCCTCACCGGCGCCGCCTTCCTGGCCGGCGTGGTGAGCGTGGTGCTGATGCTCCGCCAGCACGAGCCCCCGCTGGCCGTGGAGGCGGACGTCTCGGCCTGGCAGGCGCTCCGGCTCACGCTGCGCGACCGGCGCGTGCGGCCTTTCCTCGGCTACCTCTTCGCCTGGAACGCGGCGGTGGGCATCTCGGCCAGCTTCTTCGCGTACCACATGCTGACGAACCTCCACACCGGCTTCCTGGTGGTGGCCGCCCACGGCGTCGGGGTGGCCGTGGTGCGCATGGCCTCCGCCCGGTTCTGGGGCCACGCGGTGGACCGCATCGGCGCCGGGCCCGTGGTGGTCTTCTGCTCCTTCGGGATCGCGGCCGTGCCGCTGACGTGGTTCTTCGTCACGCCGGATCGCCTGTGGCCGATCGCGCTGGACGCGATCTTCGCCGCCTTCCTGTGGTCGGGGCACAACATCGCCGCCTTCGACCTGACCATCGGCCTGGCCCCGCGCGCGTCGCGGCCGTTCTACCTGGCCACGTTCGCCACCGCGGGCGGCCTGGGCTTCGGCCTGGCCTCGATCCTCGCCGGCCAGCTCGCCGCGCTCATCCCGACGCACTTCGATCTCGCCGGCGAGGCGTGGAGCAACCTGCACGTGCTCTTCCTGCTCTCCGCGGTGGGCCGTCTGGCCTCCGCGATGCTGTCGCTCCGGCTGCACGACCCGGGCGCCCGCGGCAACGTCCGCGAGCTGGTCCGCGCGCTGGCCGATCGCACCGGCCTCGGCGTCGTCCGGCCCTATCTCCCCGCCTTCGCCCGCCTCGCCCGCCGCTAGCCAACACCCCAAACACACCCTCGGGAGAGGGCAGGGTGAGGGGTCCGTCCAAACACACCCTCTCCCCTCGGGGGAGAGGGTAGGGTGAGGGGTCCGTGGTTCGGGCCTTGAGGACGACCTTTCGAAGCGGACGCGCGCCTCGGTAATACGTCGGCCGACCTCGCCCCTCACCTCCCCGCCCCTCTCACCTCCCGCCCCTCACCTCCCCGCCCCTCACCCTGCCCTCTCCCCAGCGGGGAGAGGGTTCTGAGGGGTGGTTTGCCCGTCTCCCGCCCGCGTGGCATAGTAGCGGCCCGCCCCCATGAGCGAGCCGATCACCGTCCAGAAATTCGCGATGGGCCAGTCCGTCTCGCGCCTCGAAGACCCGCGCCTGGTCCAGGGGCTCGGCCGCTACTCCGACGACGTGAGCCTGCCGCGCCAGGCCTACGCGGTGGTGCTGCGCTCGCCCCACGCGCACGCCCGCATCCGCGGCATCGACCCCGCGGCGGCGCTCCGCGCGCCCGGCGTGCTCGCGGTGCTCACCGGCGCCGACCTCGCGGCCGACGGCCTCGGCCACCTGCCGACCGATGGGTCGCGCAAGCGCCGCGACGGCGCGCCCGCGTTCCCCACCCCGCGCCCCGCGCTGATCCGCGAGCGCGTCCGCCACGTGGGTGATCCCATCGCGCTCGTGGTGGCCACGACCCCGGAAGCGGCCGCCGACGCCGCGGAGCTGGTGGCCCTCGACTACGCGCCCCTGCCCCCGGTGACGGGCGCCGCGCGCGCCACGAGCGGCGCCGCGCCCGCGGTCTGGGACGAGGCGCCCGACAACGTGGCCTTCGTCTGGGAGGCCGGCTCGCGCGACGCGGTGGCGCGCGCCTTCGCGAGCGCCGCGCACGTCACGCGGCTCGACTTCGTGGTGACGCGCGTGGCCGCCGCGCCGATGGAGCCGCGCGCCGCGGTCGGCGAGTTCGACCGCCGCACCGGCCGCTACACGCTGCACACCGGCATCCAGGGCCCGCACGGGCTCCGGTCCATCCTCGCCGAGCAGATCTTCCGCGTGCCCCACGGCCAGGTGCGCGTGGTCACGAGCGAGGTCGGCGGCAGCTTCGGCATGCGCAGCGGCATCTATCCGGAGCTGGTGCTGGTCCTCTGGGCCGCCAAGCGCCTCGGCCGGCCGGTGAAGTGGACGTCGAGCCGCCGCGAGGGCTTCCTGAGCGACGAGCACGGCCGCGACAACGTGACCACCGCGGAGCTGGCGCTCGACGCGGGCGGCCGCTTCCTCGGCCTGCGCGTCGCGCTGAAGGTGGACATCGGCGCGTACCTGACCCCGCGCAGCGCGGGCCCCGCCACCAACAACGTGGGCGGCCTCGCCGGCGTCTACACCACGCCCGCGATCCACATCGAGAGCACCGGCGTGTTCACCAACACCACGCCCACCGGGCCGTACCGCGGCGCCGGCCGCCCCGAGGCGACCTACGCGATCGAGCGCGTGATCGACGTGGCCGCGCGCGAGCTCGGCATCGACCCGGTCGATCTGCGCCGCCGCAACCTGATCCCGCCCTCCGCGATGCCGTTCAAGACCGGCCTCGTCTTCACCTACGACTGCGGCGACTTCGAGCGCAGCATGACGATGGCGCTGACCCAGTCCGACCGCGCGGGCTTCGAGCGGCGGCGGGCCGAGGCCCGCGCGCACGGCAAGCTCCTGGGCCTCGGCATCGCCAACCCGATCGAGGTCGCGGGCGGCCCCTACACCGCGGTCAACCCCGACACCGCGGAGGTGCGCGTCAACCCCGACGGCTCGGTCTCGCTCTTCGCGGGCTCGACCTCCATGGGCCAGGGCAACGAGACCGCGTTCACCCAGATCGTGAGCGACCGGCTCGGCCTGACGCCCGACCGCATCCAGGTCTTCTCGGGCGACAGCGACGCGCTCGACGCGGGCCGCGGCAACGGCGGCTCCGGCGCCATCTCGGTCGGCGGCTCGGCGGTGCTGCGCGCCACCGAGAAGACGATCGAGCGCGGCCGCCGCATCGCCGCGCACTTGCTGGAGGCGGCGCCGGAGGACGTGGCGCTCCGCGACGGGAAGTTCGTCGTCGCCGGCACCGACCGCGACGTCGCGTGGAGCCGCGTGGCCCGCACCGCGTATCAGCCGCGCGCGCTGCCGCCTGGCCTCGAGCCCGGCTGGAGCGATACCGCCGCGTTCACGCCGCCCGCGGTCACCTTCCCGAACGGGTGCCACGTCTGCGAGGTCGAGGTGGACGCCGAGACCGGCGTGGTGCGCGTGCTGCGCTACACCGTGGTGGACGACGTCGGCCGCATGATCAACCCGCTGCTGGTGAAGGGGCAGATCCACGGGGGCGCCGTCCAGGGCCTGGGCCAGGCGCTCGCCGAGGAGCTGACCTACGACGAGACGGGCCAGGTGCTCACGGGGTCGTTCATGGACTACGCGATGCCGCGGGCCGACGAGGTGCCGCTCTTCGACGTGGACGCCCACGAGGTGCCCACCCGGGTGAACCCGCTGGGAGCCAAGGGCGTGGGTGAGGCCGGCACGGTGGGCGCCCTGCCCGCCCTGATGAACGCGGTCAACGACGCCCTGGCTCCCCTGGGCGTCCGCCACCTCGACATGCCCGTGAGTCCCGAGCGCGTGTGGCAGGCCATGCGCTCAGCGGGCGGCCCCAGGTAGTTCCTACAGACCACAAGCGTCAGGCGCCGAACATCCTCGCGGCGCCTGGCTCGTAAGGTACCGCTGTCATGTCGCTTTCCGCGTGGCACTGGCGATGCACCATACAGGAGCCGTCATGGGACTCCAGGGGAGCACTCAGATGACCACCGGCCGCATTCTCGTGGTCGAGGACGACCAGGGCGCCCGGGACCTCATCGTCTCGAGCCTCCGGGCAGACGGCCATGAGGTGGACGCCAGCGGCAACGGCTTCGAAGCCCTGCGCCTGCTCGGCCGGAAGTGCTACGACCTGATCGTCTCCGACCTGATGATGCCCGAGGTGGACGGCCCGAGCCTCTACTCCGCGGTGCGGAGTCGCTGGCCGAGCAACCCCCCACACTTCGTCTTCGTCTCGCCGCTGGCCAACAACGCCGCCTTCGAAGGCTTCCTGAAGGTCATCCACGCCCCCCTGCTCCCCAAGCCCTTCAAGATCACAGCGCTCCGTCGCGCCATCCGCCGCCTCCTCCAGTAACCGATCTCCCCCTCTCCCCTCCGGGGAGAGGGCAGGGTGAGGGGGCCGAGCGACCCAAGGCCAGTCGGTAAGCTCCACCCAGCACACTCTTCCCGACCGCGCCCAGCACTTACGCCTTTCCCCGACTCCCGCCCCCGATGCGAGCTTCGGTATCCCGGCACACGCCTTGCGAACTGACGTCAGGAAAGGAGCCACCCATGACCTGGAAATCCTCCCTGACCATCGTGGCGACGACCCTGATCCTGACCGGGACGGCAGCGGCCCAGACGCCAGGCACTGCCCCGAGCAGCCCGGGCCTCCCGACGCCCGGAGCTCCGCCCGCGCCGACGCCGGCACCAACACCGCGCCCGCCGAGCAGCACCACGCCAGGCACCCCGGGCGTGCCCGGCACCCCAGGCACCACGGTACCGCCCAGCATCAGCGACCCGGGCCGTACCTCGCCGACCTTCCCCTGCGGTCCCGGCCAGGTCCGGCAGCCGGGGAGCACCGCCTGCGGGCCGCCGGTCCCGGGCGCGCCGACCCTTCCCAAGTAGCAGCTGAGCCGGGGCGGGCGTCGGCGACGCGCAGCTAGCCGGCCAGTCGCCACTGCGCGAGCGACGCCCGTGCCTCTCCCCGCTCTTGTCGGGGGTGATCGCCAGCTCCAGCACCGTGACTCCGGCGAGCTCGACGCGATAGTCCTCCGCCTCGCGGATCGTCTCCGGCGGCCCGAAGTTCCACTGCTGGCGGAGGACCTCGCGGAACGACCGCCCGCCGTCCGGCGACCAGCGCAGCACGAACTCGTGCGTGCGGAGCGTATCCGACTCGATGAAGAGCAGCCACATGCGACTCACGCGCTGCGGCCGATCGAAGATCAGCCGGATCGTCTGCTCGCCGGGCTGCGCGGCCCGCCACCCGGAGTCGACGCCGGGCACCAGCGCGGCTTCGATCGGGTACGCGGGGTCCTCCGACGTCACCTCGACCTGAGCGACCTGCTCCAGATCGAGCCACTCGGGGTCCTGCATGGCCGCCTCGGGCGGCGACGGGCTGGTCACACGCTTCCGCATCGCTCTCTCCTTCTTGCTGTAGAAATTACACGGCGTTCTTACCGGCTATCGGCGGACACCGCCTCATATCATCGCGCCACTCCGCACTTCTGCATCCGGCATGCCCGTTGCCCAGCAAGAGGCTAGAATGGTGGCGGTCGGAATGGAGGCCACGCTCATGGGACGACTAAACGGCGGCGCAGTGGGATTGGGATTGGGCTCAGGCTCCCCCGACGGACCGTGCCCTCGATGTAGCCGGCCCCTCAAAGCCATCCACACGGTGACCCAGTACGGTCACCCCAGTGTGGCATTGCTCGAGTGCGCGCACTGCCGTTACACGTGCCAGACCGTGGTCCCCGGGCTCTGGCCCGAGGAAGCGTTCCCGCGAACTTCACAATCAGCGAGGTGACTTGATGGTGCAGAGAAAGCGGTTCGAGGCTCCGGGGGACTACAGCATCGCCATCGCGTCCGAGCGCATGAAGGACGGCAAGTGGTCGGCCGTGACCACCATCCAGCAGGCCACCCCGACCGGCGAGCGCAACATCGATCTGCCCATCTCCGAGACCCGCTTCGCCACCGAGGCGGAAGCCGAGAACTTCGAGGTGAGCCGCGCGCGCGAATGGATCGAGAAGAATGCGCCGCGCCTCGTGGCACTCGTAGCGTTCCTGATGACGTGACGCCGTAACCGCAACGGTAAAGTTTACGCTCTGCGGAAGTTTATTCTGACTTCGTCCGGAACTTAATACCGGAGGAGTCGTGGGTCATATCTGCAAGCATGTGACAATGCCGGAGTTCGTGCGATCGTATCCTGGCACGCGCGTTGCTTTTCCGCCTGCCACTACTCGAAAAAGGAGCTTTCCATCGTGGCTGAAGTGTCTCAGTCCTCTGAACAACAAGATCTTCGCAGCCTCGCTGCCAGCCAGGTAGACAGCTTGCGCTCGGAGCTCGGACCTAATCACGACTTGATCCAGTTGGTTGAGCGCGTGACCCAGACGAGGCTCCCCTGGGTCGTCGTTCCCGGTTCCGCCATCGCGAGATGGAAAACGGATGACCCGGCCGGCTGGAACAAGGTGTCGGAGTGGCTGGCTGTGCACGGTGTTGCCATCGTACGGCTCTGAAGCGCTCTAGTCGCAGAGGGAAGACGATGGGTGTCGTCGGTCGGTCTCTGGTTCTCGCTCTTGGTCTCGGCTTTGCCTCCGTCCTGAGCACCGCCCAGCCCGCCCACGCGCTCGAGCTCCGCTCGACGACCACGTTGTCTCCCGGTGCCGACCAGCTCGAAACCGCGCAGAAGGACCTCAGCATCCAGGCATCCGACTTCGCCTGGAAGACCTCATCGGCTGCCGACCTGTTCACTCTTGACCTGGAAACCGGGCAGAAGGAACTGATCATCGCGAAGGGTGGCGGTGGCGGTGGCGGTGGTGGCGGCGGCGGTGGTGGTGGCGGCGGTGGTGGTGGTGGTGGCGGTGGTGGCGGTGGTGGTGGCGGTGGTGGTGGTGGTGGCGGTGGCGGTGGTGCGGGTGGTGGCGGTGGTGCGGGCGGCGGCGGTGGTGCGGGCGGCGGTGGTGGTGCGGGTGCGGGAGCTGGAGCAGGTGCGGGAGCCGGAGCAGGTGCGGGAGCCGGAGCAGGTGCGGGAGCCGGAGCAGGTGCGGGAGCCGGAGCAGGTGCAGGAGCCGGAGCAGGTGCAGGAGCCGGAGCAGGTGCGGGAGCAGGTGGACCTGGAGCCGGCGCGGGCCCCGGGGCAGGCGCGGGTGCTGGTGTCGGAGCAGGTCCCGGTGCGGGTGCTGGGGCCGGCGTGGGTGCGGGCGAGGGTGATGGCGGTGCGGCGGCCGGCCCTGGTGCGGCCGCGGGCGGCACCGGTAGCGCGGGCGGCGGGGTCGGGGCTGCCGGCGCGGGCACTGGCGGCGCTGGGGGCGGAGGGTCTGCCTCAGGAGGGAGCTGGGATGGCGTCAGCGGCGCAGTCAAGCGGACTCCTCCGCCACCCGCGCCCTTGCCCCTGCCGGCACCTCCGCCGGTGGCGCCGCCGCCGACGGGGCGCCCTGCGGTCGCGGCCCTCGACCTCGCCCGCGCGGACATGGCCTCGGGCGCGTTCGCCCAGGCGCAGTCGCGCGTGGACACCGTGCTGCGCGCGCGCCCCTCGCCGAGGGTGCGGGCATCGGCCCTCGTCCTCGCGGGCGACGCCGCGTACGGGATGGGCGCCTACCGCCTGGCCGCCGAGCGGTACGAGGAGGCCCTGCAGAGTGACGAGCTGCCGCTCGACGCGCCGCACGCCACCCTGGCGCTAGGCTGGGCCGAGCTGCGCCTGGGGCGTCGCGAAGAGGCTCGCCTGACGTGGATGCGGGTCGCCCGCCAGTTCCCGACGGATCCGAGCGCGCCCACCGCGGCGATCCTGGCCGCGGAGCTCTCCCAGCAGGCCGGCGAGACGGTCGTCGCGCGCAAGCTGCTCGACCGGGTGCTGGAAGGCAATCCGAGCACTCCGGAAGCGGGGATGGCGCGGCTGAGCCGCTCGCTCATGGTGCTCCGTGAAGGGCGCACCCAGGACGCGGCCCGGGAGCTGCGCATCCTGGCTCGATCCGGCGGCGCGGCGGTACCGGCCGAGCGCCGAGCGCTGCTCGACGGCCTCAGGGCCACGAGCGCGGACGCCAGCCCGGAGCGCCAGATGCTCCTGTTGAAGCACTACGCGGCCGCACAGGCCGGGCCGACGGCAACGGACGCCCGCCCGCCGGGCGACAACGGCGCCGGGAAGCTCGAGGAGTTCGCCGCCCCGTTCCTCGACGGCGCCGGCGACCCGGACACCACGCCGCGCGTGCTCCACGCGCTGCTGCTCGTCGCGGTGGAGGACAAGGCCTGGCCGGCGGTCGAGACGCTGACGACCCGGCTCGTCGAGCGGTATCCCGGCTACGCGCCGGCGCCCGAGCTGCTGGCCCGCGTGGCGGGCGAGGCCGCCTCCCAGGAGCAATGGACCGTCGTCCGGACGGTCCACGGATCCGCGCTCGCGCGCGCTCGGACCGCCGACCTGGCCCCGCAGGCTCAGGTCGACTTCGCCGAGGCTCTCTTCCGGACCGGCGACGTGACCCAGGCCCGGGTCGAGCTGACCCGCTTCGTGGATACCACCCGTCCCTCGGGCGACATGCCCCGCGCGCTATATCTCCTGGCCGGGGTGAACGAGGCGCTCGACGAGCCCCGCGAGGCCCTGCTGACCTACGACCGCCTGCATCGCGACTTCCCGCGCGCCACGTGGACCACGCAGACCCTCCTGCCCCGCGCGCGCTTGCTCCAGCACGCCGTCGGGCGGCAGAAGGAAGCCCGGGTGTTGCTGGAGAGGATCGTGCAGCTCTCGAACGGCGACGAGCGCACCGAGGCGACCTTCAGGCTCGCCCAGGTCCTGGCCGCCGAGGGCGAGCATGCCCGCGCGGTCGACCAGTACATGGCCGCCGCGTACGGCGGCGCCGAGCGCTCGCGATGGTTCCGGCCCGCCTTGCTGGGCGCCGGTCATTCGCTGGTCGCGCTGAAGCGGACGCCGGCCGCGCTCGCGGTGTATCGCACCGTCCTGCCCTCGCCCGCCATCGAGCCCCCGCCTCGAGACGGCGGCCCGGCGCCCGACTTCGTCGCGCAGGTCGAGGAGCCCGAGCTGGTGGCCGAGGCCGCCTACAACATCGCGGAGATCACGCGGGCGGCCGGACGGAACGAGGAAGCCGTCGACATGTATCTGACCGCCGCGTACCTGGCGCCCGCCTCGCAGGGGCGCGCGCTCATGGGAGCGGTGCGAGCGCTCGTCGCGCTCGGCGACCGGACGGCGGCGGACGCGGTCTTCCGAAGGCTGGTGGAGTCGAGCGGGTCGGAGCCCGAGATCTTGACGGAGGCGAGCAAGGTTTTTCGTCCCGGACGATAGACCCGACCCAGCCATGGCTCCCGAAGTCCTTCTCTGTCCGGAATGCCACGAACTCGTGGACCTGGACCAACAGGAGTATGTGGTCACGAACCGAGATACGGCGCGGACGACGGACAACCGCATCTACGCCCATCTCGCCTGCGTCAGGGGAAAGACCCGGGCGGTTCAGGACATGACCGACATGGAGGTCGAGGCGATCCACCGACGGATCCTCTCGGAGCTGGACGAGGAGACGATGGAACGACTCGGTATCCAACGCATCAGGAAGGAGCTCCGATGATCACCGCGATCGACCGCCGCGCCGGCGAGCCGTGGGTCCGATAATGATGATCCGTCGCAACGGGCAACCCTCAGTGGCTAGGGCCGGTGACTCGCTCGTGAAGGCGCCGACGATCGTCGCGCCGACACCGGTCCGCGTCGCTCTCCTGAGCGATAGCTCCCTGTTCCGTTCCGGCCTGCATCGGCTCCTGGCGAGCGATCCGACGCTGGTGATCGTCGCCGAGCTGACCGCGCCGCCGATGCGAGACCCGCTGCGCAGCAGCCTCCCGCACATCCTGCTCGTGGACGCGCAGACCGACGGCGCCCTCGACATCTGCCGCGAGCTTCGCCTGAACGGGGTGCGACCCTGGGTGATCCTGGCCGCCGCCGACCGGGATGAGCGGTGGGCCGTCGAGGCCCTCAAGACGGGGGCCCGCGGAATCCTCGCCAAGAGCGCCTCGGTCGAGAGCCTGATCAAGGCGATCCGCGTCGTGCACCAGGGCGAGGTGTGGGCCAGCAAGCGGGTGCTCGCCCTGACCGTCGAGGAGCTGGCCGCCCGGTCGGTCAAACCCCCTGTGGGCAAGCTGGCGTTCCGGGAGCGACTGAGCCCCCGCGAGCAGGAGATCGTCCACCTCATCGTGGGCGGGCTCAGCAATCAGGAGGCCGCCCATCGCCTCGGCATCACCGAGGCCACGGTGAAGGCCCACCTCACCCACATCTTCCAGAAGCTCGCGCTCCGCGGCCGCGCCCAGCTCACCGCCCGCTACCACGGCAGCACCCTGGCCCCCCGCCGCACCCTCAACCGAGCCGCAATGGACGCCTGACCCCCCTAAACCCTTTTCCCCTCCGGGGAGAGGGCAGGGTGAGGGGGGTTGCACGCTGAGGGGGCGCAGGGGTGGCGGCTAGCTCATCTGCGCAGGGGCCTGCGGCACCTGATACAAATACTCCCGCAAGAACCGGATCTCCTCCCCCTTGTCCTGCATGTCGACCCGGATCAGGTCGCGGATCGAGATCATCGAGAGCATCTCCGCGCCCTTCACCACCAGCAGGTGCCGGATGCTCGCCTGATCCATCTTGCGCATCGCGGACTGGTAGTCCTCGTCCGGATCGCCGACGACGATCTCGGTGGTCATGACGTCCCCCACCGGCGTGCGGTCGGGATCGAGCCCGCGATCCACCACGCGCCGCACCACGTCGCGCTCGGAGAAGACGCCGACCAGGCGCTCGCCCTCGAGCACCAGCACGATGCCGACGTTGTTGTCGGTCATCACCTGCACCGCCTCCCGCACGGTGGCATCGCGCTGCACCATGAAGAGAAACCCGGCCCGCATGATCTCGCGTAGCTTCCTCATTGCCGGCCCTCCTGTGACTATCGGGCGGTGAACACGCCCGGCCGGACTCTCACGGCGCAGGGCGTGGGTACGGATTCCCGTCGGAGGCGCGCGTGAGCGCTCCCAGGGCGCTATCCAGCGCCGCCATGGACGCCGCCGCGCCGCCGACCGCGCCGACGCCGTAGGCATGGTGATGCGAGAAGCCGCCGTCGTCGAGCCGCGCCAGCAGCTCCTCGCCGTCCTCGCGGATCAGCAGGAGCCCGCGGCGGCTCGGGCAGGACTGCGTCGCGCACCCGGTGATGGCGATGTAGTTGGCAGACCCGACGCGGACCATGCGCAGGGGCCCGCCCGTCTCGAAGTACTGCGGGGCGGCCAGCGTCAGCTTGCCGACCCCTCCCGGGGTGGGCGGGTTCCAGTCGGCGGCGAACAGCGCGCGCAGCTTGTCCTGGAGCTGGGGATTCTCCAGGACTTCCTTGGCCGTCCGGCCGTAGGCGAGCGCGCGGGCATCGGCGGCAAACACTTCAGCCGTGGGCGGCGTGGTCGAGGAAGGGATGACGCACCCGGCCAGAACCGGGATCAGCAGAAGGCCCACGAGCGCTCCCCGCAGCAGCGAATTGTGCACGGACGCCTCCTCGCCGCTCTGGCAGGCAATCACTGTGCCACGATGCCGTGGCAGCCCGAGCCTCACAAAGTCGAACACTTTCAGCGAGCGCTCGCGGAGGCAGTCGGGGTGCAACCGGTAAGACTTACTCGCACCCAGGTAACCTGCGCCCTCGAGCCGGCGCTCCGGCTAGCATCCGCGACGGCATCATTTACGATGGGGCGAAGGGCGGGACCACGTGAAATCGAGCGCTAGCCCGACCAGCGGTCACCAGGAGCGGCGCCGCCGGCACGTCCACGGCGCGCGGCAGACCGTGCGCGCCGTTCGTCACGGCGTCGAGACCGGGGTGCGCTGGCTCCTCCGTCAGGAAGCCTCCGTGCTCGTGGCGGTGCTGGGCGTGCTGCTGGCGCTGTTCGCCTTCTTCAAGATCGCGGAGGAGCTCGCCGCGGGCGAGCTGGGCGATCTCGACGAGTGGCTCCTCGGCCTGCTCCGGATCCCCGGTCAGCCGCACGTGCCCATCGGCCCGGCGTGGGTCGCGGAGGCGGCGCACGACATCACGGCCCTCGGTGGCCGCTCGATCCTGGTGGCCGTGACGCTGTTCGCGCTCGGATACCTCGTCCTGGAGCGGAAGCACGGCGCCGCGGTGTTCGTGACGGTGGCGGTGGGGGGCGGCGGATTGCTCAGCACGCTCATGAAGGAGCTCTTCGCCCGCGGCCGGCCCGACGTCGTCCCGCACCTGGTCGCCGTGAGCTCCCCGAGCTTCCCGAGCGGGCATTCCATGCTGGGCGCGATCCTGTACCTCACCCTGGGCGCCCTGCTCGCTCGCTTCGCGGCGCGGCGCCGGACCAAGGTGTACGTCCTCACCGTGGCCCTGCTCACCACGTTCCTGATCGGGAGCAGCCGCGTCTATCTGGGCGTCCACTACCCGACCGACGTCCTGGCCGGCTGGTGCGCCGGCCTGGTCTGGGCGCTGATCTGCTGGCTCGTCGCCCGCTATCTACAAGATCGCGGCGCGGTGGAGAAGTCCGGCCGGGGCTGAGCGCCCTCAGCCCGCGCGCTTGAAGAACTGCACCGCCCGCTCGTGACGCAGGGCGGCCGCGCGCGTCTTGAACGTGCCCAGGTTGCGGCGGCGTCCCGTGCGCGGATTCTTCTTGCGGGAATAGAGCCGGTACTCACCGGAAGGGAGCTGGCGGATCATGCGGACCTCCTGTTCTCTTTGACGAAGTGGTGTCGCGCCGGCGGTCGGCAAGAAAACCCACCGGCGCGATCCTACCGGGTAAGAACGTACTCGGCGCCGTCCCTCAGCGCCCCGAGCGGGCGCGCGTCCGCGCCGCCTTCCGTGCCGCCGCGGAGCGGCGACGCGGGCCCTTGGTCCGGACCGCCTTGTCGGCCGCCGCCGCGCGGGCGCGGGGGCCGCGCCGGCGCGCGGCAGCACGGGCGTGGCGGCCCACCGCCGCGCTCGAGGCGGCCGAGCGTCCCTCGCGCTCCAGCGCCGCGTGAGCCGCGCGCGAACGCGCCGGCGACGGCTTCTTCCCCTTCCGCCCACGCTTCAGCGCCTGTTTCGCATCGCGGCGCGTCTTCGCCGACGCCTTCCCCTTCTTCGGCGCCCGGAGATTCACTCCGGCCCGTCGCGCCTTCGAGAGGCCGATCGCGATCGCCTGCTCGGGGGACCGCACCCCGTGCTTGCCCTCGCGGACGTGGTGCATCTCCTCGCGCACGAACTCACCCGCCTGCGTCGACGGGGCCTTCCCCTCGCGCTTGTCCTCCTCGGCTCGCTCCACCGTGGCCTTCTCCGGCATCATGTCCGTCTCCTTCCCTGGGATCGCATTGACACCACGCCCCTCGGGAAAGCAACCGCGGTGCCAGCTCGCGGCGATACCATCTCGGTAGATGAGCGCACCCGCTCGGGTCATCGCTCTGTACGCGCTGATGTACGCGGCCTTCGGGGTCTCGTCGCCGTTCATGCCGGCGTTCCTCGAGGGGCGCGGTCTCGGGCCCGAGCAGCTCGGGATCCTGTTCGCCGCCGGCACCGCGGTCCGCCTGGTCTCCGGACCCCTGTGCGGACGGCTCGCGGACCTCACGCAGGCGCTGCGCGCCGTCCTCGTGATCTGCACGGCGCTGGCCGCGCTGGTCGCGCTCGGCCTGCTGCCGGCGTCGGGCTTCTGGCTGCTGTTGACGATCAACGCGTTCCACGCGGCTGCGCTGGCGCCCATCACGACGCTCGCCGATGCCATCGCGCTGGCCGTCGCCCGGCCCCGCGGCTCGGCGGCCCGGTTCGAGTACGGGTGGGCCCGCGGAACGGGCTCGGCGGCGTTCATCGTGGGCACGCTGCTCAGTGGACAGGTGGTCGGCGCCTGGGGGCTCCCCTCGATCGTCGTCTTGCACGCGGCGCTGCTCCTCGGCGCGGCCGGCGCGGGCATGCGGCTGCCCGACCTCGCCCGCCCAGAGCGCCCGACCGCGGCGCCCGCGCACCCTCCTCCGGGCGGCGTGCGCGAGCTCCTCGGTCTGCGTCCGTTCCGCTACGTGATGCTGGTCTCAGCACTCGTGCTCGGCAGCCACGCGATGCACGACGCGTTCGCGGTCATCCGCTGGCGGGCGGCGGGCGTCACTCCGTCCATGGCCAGCGTGCTGTGGTCGGAATCGGTGGCCGCCGAGGTCGTCGTGTTCTTCGCGATCGGGCCCTGGCTCGTGGCGCGTCTGAGCCCGGCCGGCGTCATCGCGCTCGCCGCCGGCGCCGGCGTGCTGCGCTGGGTGGCCATGGCGCTGACCACCGAGCTCGTGGTCCTCGCGCTCGCGCAGCCTCTCCACGGGCTCACGTTCGCGGCGCTCCATCTCGCCTGCATGCGCCTCATCGCGGCGATCGTGCCCCGACATCTGGCCGCGACGGCCCAGGCGACGTACGCGCTCGGGGCGGCGGTGACCACGGGGCTGCTCACGCTGGCGTCGGGCGGGCTCTACGCAAGGCTGGGCGCGGAGGCGTTCCTGGTGATGGCCCTGCTCTGCGCGGTGGCCGCACCGTTCACGCTCCGGCTGCGCGACGTCCCCCTGGGCCGCTGACCTGGTCGCGGAGCCGCCGCAGCGGTCAGGACGTCATCCGAGCTCCAGTATCCGCGCCGTCGTGTAACCCAGGAGCCCTCCGAGGACGGCGTCGTTGTCGGATCCCGGCTGTCGCGACCAGCCGGCCACCCGGCCCGGGGTGCGCGAGAGCGACGGCACGATCCCCTGGGTGACGATCTCGCCCATCTCCGGATGGGCGAGCCGCAGCAGATCGCCGCGGCTCCAGCAATGCGGCTCGCGGACGAGGTCGGCCACCGAGTTGACCGCGCTCGCGGCGAGGCCGGCTCCGCGCAGCGTGGACACCGCTTCGGCACCGGGCAGCGTGCCGACCAGCTTGGCCACGTCCTCCAGGACACCGTCGCGATCCGGGGGCGGCCGCCGGCCCAGGCGCGCGAGCGCGTCCGAGACGTCGGGCCAGGCCGGGGCCGATATCGCCACGAAGCGGCCGTCGGCGGCCTCGACGGTGATCCCGACGGGATAGAGCGGCGACGCGCCGCCGGCGCGCTCGCGACGGAGGCCGAGCGCGCTGCGCACCGCCAGGAGATCACCGGTCAGCCGGAGCGCGGCCTGGAACATGGCGGTGTCCACCACCTGCCCCTGACCGTCCACGTCGCGCCGCAGCAGCGCCGCCATCATGCCCAGCACGTTGAAGAGCGCCGTCGTGTAGTCGCCGGCCATGACCCCGTCGCGGAGCGGCGGCCGGTCCGGCCAGCCGTTCAGGTAGGTGAGCCCGCCGAAGGCCAGACCGACCGGGTTGAACGCGGCGCGCGCGGTGTACGGCCCGGTCTGCCCGAACCCGGAGGAGCGCAGGAGCACGAGGCGCGGGTTGACCGCCAGGAGCGTGGCGGGCGCGAGGTTCCAGCGCTCGAGCGTGCCGGGCCGGAAGTTCTCCACGATCACGTCGCTCGCCGCGGCCAGGGCGAGGAACGCCTCGCGGCCGCCGGGGGCGCGCACGTCGAGCGTGATGCTGCGCTTGTTGCGGTTGGTGACCACGAAGCCCGGGCTCTTGCGGCCCTGCGCGTCCGCGGCGACGCTCGGCAGCTCGACCATGATCACGTCGGCGCCGAAGTCGCCGAGCAGGGCGGCGGCGGCCGGGCCCGCCAGCCACTGCGAGAGGTCGAGCACGCGGAGCCCGCGCAGGGGGCCCCACTCGGAGGCCGCCTCGGATGCCGCCGGTTCCGGCGCCTCGACTCGCGCCCGGGCCTCGATCCGCTCGATCGCCGACCGCACGGCCTCGGTGTGCTCGCCGAGCTTCGGGGCGCGTCGCGGGCTCGAGACCGGCGTCCGGGTGAGCATCGGCACGGGCGCGGGAGCGAGGAACTCCTGGCCGGTCGCAGACGTGAGGCGCAGGATGGCCTCGCGCGCCTTCACGTGCGGGTCCGCGATGATGTCGTCGGCAGAGCGGACCGCGGTGCCCGCCACGCCGACCTTCGCGAAGCGGGCCTCGACGTCGGCGTGGTCGTGCCGGGCGATCCAGGAACCCACCAGCTCGTCGGAGGCCGGCCGGTTCTAGAGCCGCGCGGCGGGAGTGGCAAAGCGCGGATCCTTGGGCGCGTCGGGCGCGTCGATCGCCTCGCAGAGGCGGGCGAAGGGCTGGTCGCCCGCGCCGGAGACCGCGATCCATCCGCCGTCGCGCGTCCGGTACACGTTCGCCGGGACCACGATGGGCGACTCGGTGCCGAGGCGCTCGGCCACCGCCCCGCTCCGATCGTGGCGGACGACGACCTCCTCCTGCATCCGCAGCGCGGTCTGGTAGAGGCCGAGATCCACGACCTGCCCGTGCCCGCTGCGTCGGGCGTGGAAGACCGCCATCAGGAGCCCGCTCGCGCCGTGGATGGCGGTCCAGCTCTCGGCCAGCGGCACCGTGACCGGCAGCGGCGCGCGATCCGGGAACCCGGTCACGAACTGCACGCCGGAGAAGGCCTGGGCGATGCGGTCGTCGCCGCGCTCGGCCGCCAGCGGCCCGGTCTGGCCGAAGGGCGAGATGCGCAGGGTGACGAGCCGCGGGTTGCGGCGCTCGAGCTCCGCCGGCGAGAGCCCGGCCGCCTCGAGCTGCCCCGGCCCCAGGTCCTCGATCAGCGCGTCGGCGGTCGCCAGGAGCCGCGCGAGCCAGGGCTCGGAGGCGAGCACGCCCAGCTCGGCCCGCACCGAGTACTTGCCGCGATTCTCCGACTGGAAGGCGAGCGCGTCCTCCCCGGGGAGCCCGGGGCCGCGCTGTCGCATGGGCGAGCCGCCGGACGGCTCGATCTTGATGACGGTGGCCCCGAGATCGGCGAGCAGCCCACCCGCCAGCTCGCCGGCCGGCGTGTGCCCCAGCTCGACGACGACGAGCCCGGCGAGCGCGCCGCCGCGCCCGGCGTCCGGCAGCGTGACCGCGTCCGTCATGGCCGCCTCACGCCAGCCCGAAGACGCGGGCCGCGTTGCCGTAGAGCCACTTCTCCTTGACCGCGTCCTTCAGCGGCAGCCCGAGATATTCCTGGATCAGCGTCTCGTACGGCTGCCCGACCAGCCCGGCCGACAGACCGACCATCACCTTGTCCTGGATCAGGGTGTTGCCGAACTGGATCAGCATCTCCCAGCCCGAGCCCGGCTGGCCGAGGTACCGCGCGCGATGCGCGGAGGTATCGAGGTGCAGGTTCGGATGCCGCCGCACCAGCGCGACCATCTCGTTCACCCAGGGCCAGCCGCCGAGCCCGCCGATGATCTTGAGCTCGGGGAAGTCCATCGCGACCTGGTCGAGATTGCGCGGATGGCCGAGGTCGTAGGGCCGGTCGTTGGCGTAGTTCATCGAGGAGTAGATGCGCACCGGGATGTCGAGCTCGGCCGCCTTGGTGTAGAGCGGGTAGTAGCGCCGGTCGCTCGCCGGGAGGCAGTCGACCAGCGCGGAGATGCCGAGGGCGCTGAAGCCCTCCTCGCGCACCAGGCGCTCGAGCTCCCGCACCCCGCTCATGCCCTTGTGCTCGATGACGCTGATGCGGGCCAGCCCGATGAAGCGGCCGGGGAACCGCCGCATGAGCTCCGTCGTCTCCGAGTTGGGCAGACCGAACGGCACCGAGCGCACGATGCCGAGCGTGGCAATGTGCTTCATATAGGCGTCCAGATCGCCCTCCGGCCGATGATCGGCGCCTTCGCGGCGGGAGCGGAAGATCCGGCCGTAGTTGGCCATGCCGTACCCGGGCTGCGCCGTGGCCCCCGCCGCGGCCGGCTCCGGTGCCGCGGCCTTCGCCGCCGCGTTCGCTCCGTACGGCACGCTGCACTCCATGTCGATGATCCGTGGCATGCGATCGCTCCTCGTGGTCTGGCCCGTGTCGCGGGCCCGCTCAGGGGGCCGCGCGCCGCATACAGTACCGCGATCAGCCGATCAGGGCCATTCGGCCGGTGGCCGGTCCAGCGCCGCGCGATCCCACCGCGCCAGGGTGGCGGCCCGGTCGTACGCGCTCTGGTAGAACTCCAGCACCGCCGCGTCCGGCGACGCGGCTCCGCGCACGGCTTCGTACGGCAGGATGAAATCGGCGAGCTGGCGCTGGTAGTACGCCCCGACGGGCGAGATGGCGGCATCGGCCAGGCCCGGCGGCTCGGGGCGCGCGTACGCGTAGAACGCCGGCTCCGGCACCGCGCCGCTTCCGGGCCAGAACCCGAGGCTGATCTCCTCGTGGGAGTTCGCCTCCCGGAGCACCCACCACTCGCTCGCATCGTGCTCGGGCGCGCGCCGGCCGGAGAACCGCGTGAGCGCGAGATCGAAGGCACCCCAGAAGAAGTGCACGGGGCTCGACTTGCCCAGGAAGCGCCCGGCGAAGCGCTTGAGGATCCGATCGGCGTGCGACAGCATCCGGAAGAACCGCTGGGCCTGCCCGGGCTCGTACGAGGCGTGAGTCCGGTCCTCGAGAAACGGAATCGGCTGCTCCACCTCGACGGGCACGGGCCAGAGCCTCACGGTGACCCCGAGCTCGCCCAGCAGGCCCTGGTACTCCCGGTAGAACTCCGCGACCGCCTGGGGCCGCAGCGGCGCCGCCCGGCTCGCGCCGTCGCTCGTCTCGAGCACGAGCCGGTGGTCGACGAAGTCGAACTCGACGGTAAGCGTTCGCAGCCCGTACGGCATCGGGGTCGTCGTCAGCCCCCGGGACGTCAGGTAGAACGGGACGTGCCACCAGTGGTTCTGCCGGGGCGCGAGCGCCAGCCGCGTCTTGCCCACGACCTGCATCCACATGTGCAGCGTGTCGTGGGTCGCCTGCCATTCCGCGAGCGGCAGGCTGGGCCAGGCGGCTTCGTTCATGTGCTCCCGGACGGCTGGCGGCCCTACTTCTTTTCCTGGGCGACAGCCGCTTCCGCGGCCTGGAAGCCGATCTTGCTGTGGGTCCCGTCGCAGAAGGGCTTGGTGACCGAGGCCCCACACCGGCACAGCGCGATCCGCGCGCCCCGGGCGCTCGTGTCGACCTTGTTGCCGTCGACGTCTACCACCTCGATCTCGCCTTCCACCAGATACGGGCCGTTGGGCCGGATGGTCACCTTGACGGGCATGGACGCACCTCCTGTGGGTTAGGAGAAGTTGGCTGCCGGCTGCTGGCTCACTCGCTGCATACAGTACCGCGATCACGGGCGTCTTGACAGTACCCCGCTCGCATCGCAGTATCCGGTCGCAGGAGGCCCATTTGCGACCCATCCTGACCGCCCTGACCGCGATCCTGCTGCTCCTGCCGTGCGCAGCCCAAGCCCAGAGCGTGCTCCGCATCGGGCTCAACGACGACCCGGACGCGCTCGACCCGACCATCAGCCGCGCCTACACCGGCCGCCTGGTCTTCGCCGCGCTCTGCGACAAGCTCTTCGACGTCACGCCCGATCTCAAGATCGTGCCCCAGCTGGCCACCGGCCACGAGTGGGCGGCGGACCGCAAGTCGATCGTGATCAAGCTGCGGCCCGGCGTCCGCTTCCAGGACGGCGAGCCGTTCAACGCGGAGGCGGTGAAGTTCAACATCGAGCGGCACCAGAACACCCCGGGCTCGTTCCGCAAGACGGAGATCGGCGAGATCGTCAGCGTGGACGTGGTGAACGACCTCACGGTGCGATTCAACCTCTCGCAGCCGCTCGTGCCCCTGCTGGCCACCCTGACCGACCGCGCGGGCATGATGGTCTCGCCCAAGGCGGCGAAGGCGCTCGGCGACAAGCTGGGCACCCAGCCGGTGTGCGCCGGCCCCTACAAGTTCGTCCACCGCGTGGCCCAGGGCAAGATCGTGGTGGAGCGCGTGGCCGACTACTGGGACAAGGGCGCCTTCACCGTCGACCGCATCGAGTTCGTGCCCATCACCGACTCGACCTCGCGCCTGGCCAGCCTGCGCTCGGGCGATCTGCACATGATCGAGCGCGTGTCGCCCACCGACCTGGCCGAGATCCGCGGCGACGCCAAGCTGAAGGTCGTCGGGGTGCCCGAGCTCGGCTACCAGATGATCCCGCTGAACGTCGCCAACGGCCCGAAGAGCAAGGCGCTCGCCGACGTGCGGCTACGCCAGGCCCTCGACCTGGCGATCGATCGTGAAACCCTGGTCAAGACGGTGTTCAACGGCGAGTACATCGCGGGCAACCAGTTCATCAGCCCGGCGAATCCGTACTACGACCAGAAGGTCCCGGTGGGCAAGCGCGACGTGGCGAAGGCCAGGCAGCTCCTGAAGGACGCCGGCCAGCCGAACCTCACCTTCACCCTGGTGGTGCCCCCGGAGCGCGACCGGCAGGAGGCGGCGCTCATTCTACAGGCCATGTGGGCGGAGGCGGGCATCACGGCGAATCTCCAGACCCAGGAGAACGTCACGATGCTGCAGTCGGGGCGCAAGGGCGACTTCGAGGCCTACTTCACCTTCTGGAGCGGCCGGCCCGACCCCGACGGCAACGTCTACTCGTTCATGACGTGCAAGGGCGCGCAGAACGACCAGCACTACTGCAACGCCGACGTGGACGCGCTGCTCACGAAGGCCCGCCAGGTCGCGGATCCGGCCGAGCGCAAGAAGCTCTACGACCAGGCCACCGAGCTGATCGCCAAGGACGTGCCGCGGCTCATCCTGTGGCACCGCCGCGTGTTCACCGGTTTCAGCGCCCGGGTCCAGGGCTTCACGCCGTACCCCGACGGGATCATCCGCTTCCGTGGCCTCAAGCTGAACTGAGGCGCCGACCGCATTGGCGCTCTGGCTCTACATCGCGCGGCGCCTCGCGGTCCTGGTGCCGACGCTCTTCTTCGTCTCGATCCTGATCTTCTCGCTCCAGCAGCTCCTGCCGGGCGACGCGGCGGTGGCGCTGGCGGGCGAGGAGCACGACCCGGTGGCGGTCGCGGCCATCCGCGCCCGGTACCACCTCGACCGGCCGATCCCGGTGCAGTACGGCATCTGGCTCGGGCGGGTGCTGCGCGGCGACTTCGGCGAGTCGCTGCGCAGCCGTATCCCGGTGCGCGAGCTGCTCGCCTCGAAGCTGCCGGTCACCATCGAGCTGGCGCTCTGCTCGATGGCCATCGCGCTCCTGATCGGCATCCCGGCCGGCATCATTTCGGCGGTCCGGAAAGGCACCATGGTGGATGTCGCGGCCAATCTCCTCGCGCTGTCGGGGCTCTCGGTGCCGCACTTCTGGCTCGGCATCATGCTGATCCTGCTCTTCGCGGTGCACCTGGGCTGGCTGCCCGCCTCGGGCTACGTGCCGCCGTGGGAGGATCTCCGCCGGAACCTGACCACCATCCTGCTCCCCTCGTTCGTGCTCGGCACCGGGGTGGCCGGCGTCATGATGCGCCACACCCGCAGCGCCATGCTCCAGACCCTCGGCGCCGACTACGTGCGCACCGCGCGGTCCAAGAGCGTGCCCGAGCGGCTGGTGGTGCTGAAGCACGCGCTCCGCAACGCGCTGATCCCGATCATCACCCTGGGTGCGATCGAGTTCGGGCGACTCCTGTCGGGCGCGGTGCTCACCGAGCAGGTCTTCGCCATTCCCGGCTTCGGCAAGCTGCTGGTCGACGGCGTGTTCAACCGCGACTACGCGGTCGTGCAGGCGGTGGTCCTGGTCTCGGCGGGCCTGTACGTGCTCCTGAACCTGGGCGCCGACGTGCTCTACTTCCTCGCCAACCCGCGCCTCCGGGGCTCCGCGTGAGTGACGCCTCGGCCGTGCTCGTCGCGCCCACGATGGCCCCCCGCCGGCGCTACAAGGCCGTGCGGCAATTGGCGCGCCGGCCGGCGGCAATCGCCGCGCTCGCTGTCGTCCTCGGGTTCGTCGTGGTGGCGCTCGCGGCGCCGCAGCTGGCGCCGTTCGACCCGACCGCGATCGACTACCGCGCGATACGCAAGGCCCCGTCCGCGGTCCACCCGCTCGGCACCGACGAGGTCGGCCGTGACGTGCTGTCGCGCCTGCTCTGGGGCGCGCGCGCCTCGCTGCTCGCCGGCATCATCCCGGTCACCATCGCGGTGGCGCTCAGCGTGCCGCTCGGCCTCCTCTCCGGCTACCTCGGGGGCTGGGTGGATGGGCTTATAATGCGCATCAACGACGCCATGCTCTCGATCCCGTTCCTCATCGTGGCCATCGCGCTGGCCGCCTTTCTCGGTCCGGGCCTCCGCAACGCCATGATCGCGATCGGGATCGCGGCCCTGCCGACCTTCGTCCGGCTCGTGCGCGGCACCGTGCTCGCGATCAAGACGGAGGAATACGTGGAGGCGGCGCAGGCCCTGGGCTGCTCGCGGCGCCGCGTCGCGCTCCGCCACATCCTGCCCAACACGCTGCCGCCGCTCTTCATCCAGGTGAGCCTCACGGTGGCCGCGGCCATCATCGCCGAGGCGAGCCTCTCGTTCCTGGGGCTGGGCCAGCAGCCGCCCGCGCCGTCGTGGGGCAGCATGCTCAACGCGGCCCAGCGCTATCTCTCGCAGGCGCCCTGGATGGCGCTCTATCCGGGCCTGATGATCTTCGGGATCGTCATGGCTCTGAACGTGCTGGGCGACGGCCTGCGCGACGCGCTCGATCCGCGACACCAGTCGTAGCCATCGCCAGAAGGAGACCTTCGTGAGCGACATCCGCATGACCCCGATCACCAACCCCAAGGCCTGGCGCGGCGAGACGCTCGCGCGCGAGGCCTCCTGGATCGTCACGCTCACCGAGGCCGAGATCGCGGACATCGACCGCGCGCTGACCACCGCGAAGGCCTCGGGCGTGACGCTCGAGGGGATCCAGCGCGAGCACTTCCCGCTCACCGTGATGCGGAGCCGGCTCGCGGAGGCGGTGACCGAGATGTATGACGGCCGCGGGTTCGTCGTGCTCCGCGGCCTGCCCGTCCGCCGGTACAGCGACGACGACGTCGGCCTGATCTTCTGGGGCTTCGGCCGCTACATGGGAGGGCCGCTCTACCAGAACCCCCAGGGCGAGCTGCTCGGCCACGTCTACGACCACGGGCGGACCTACGGCAACATCGACGTGCGCGGCTACGAGACCAACGCCTACCTGCCGTACCACACCGACGCGGGCGACATGGTGGGGCTGCTCTGCCTGCGCCGGGGCCTCGAAGGCGGCCTCAGCAGCATCGTGAGCTCGACGACCGTGCACAACGAGATCCTGGCCCAGCATCCCGAGTACCTCGGCCTCCTCTACAACGGCTACTACTACATCCGCCGGGAGGCGGCCCTGACCGAACGCGGCGTCTCCGAGCGCCCGATCCCGGTGTTCGGCCACCAGGACGGCGTCGTGAGCTGCCGCTACATCCGCAACCAGATCAACGCGGGGGCCGTGAAGCGCGAGGTGCCGCTCACCACCTTCGAGCGCGCGGCGCTCGACTTCCTCGACGAGCAGACCCGGCGGGCGGACCTGCGCCTGGACATGGACCTGGAGCCGGGCGACATCCAGTTCATCAACAACTACACGATCCTCCACTCGCGCACCGGCTTCATCGACGGCCCGGCGCCCGACCAGAAGCGCCACATGCTGCGCCTCTGGCTCAAGTTCCCGAAGCCGTGGCCGCTGAGCGACGAGTTCCCGACCCACATGGGCTACAAGCCGTCCCAGGACCCCCGCGAGCTAATCGAAGCCGAAACCTAAAACACCAACCCACCCTCTCCCCTCAGGGGAGAGGGCAGGGTGAGGGGTGGTCACCCATGGACCTGCAAGGCCAGATCGCGATCGTCACCGGCGCCGGCCGAGGCATCGGCCGCGCCACCGCCCTCGAGCTGGCCCGGCTGGGCGCCGACGTCGTCGTCGCCGAGCTCGACAAGCCGGGCGCCGAGCGCACCGCCGGCGAGGTGACCGCGCTCGGCCGCCGCGCGCTCGCCCTGCCGACCGACGTCACCCGCCGAGCCGACCTCACCGCCATGGTCGAGCGGACCCGCGCGGCATTCGGTCGCGTCGACATCCTCGTGAACAACGCCGGGATCTACCGCGCCGCCTCGACGCTCCAGATCACGGAGGATCACTGGGACGCGGTGCTGACCATCAACGCCAGGGCGGTCTTCTTCGCCAGCCAGGCCGCGCTGCCGACCATGATCGCGCAGAAGCGCGGCGCCATCATCAATCTGGCCTCGATGGCGGGCAAGGTCGGCAGCGCCAGCAACCTCCCCTACAACGCGAGCAAGGCGGCCGTGATCAGCATCACCAAGAGCCTCGCCCTGGCCCACGCCGCCGACGGCATCCGGGTGAACTGCGTCTGCCCGGGCTTCGTCGAGACCGACATGTGGACGACCGTCTCCGCCGAGCTGGGCGCGCTGTCCGGCGTTCCGGCCGAGGAGTTCACGCGCCGGCGCCTGGCCACCGTGCCCCTGGGCCGGATGGAGCGGGCGGAGGACGTGGCGAACGTGATCGGCTTCCTCGCCGGGAGCAAGGCCGCCTACATGACGGGCCAGGCCATCAGCGTCGATGGCGGCCTCGTCATGCACTAGCCTCTTCGATCCCCTCGCCCCCGGAGGGGGAGAGGGACAGGGTGAGGGGGCGCATCGGACGCGGAACACGCGTTCTTGAATAGAGCAGGCTAGGCGTCCACCTTACGTCTTCGGACGACCTCCTCGACGGAGCTCCTCGGTGGCGCGGGCGTCGAGGACGGGCGGATCGGCGGCGGTCACGACCACGCCGTAGTCACGCGCGGCATCGGCGGCCGTGAAGTAGCCGCGCGCCACGTCGCGCGCGACCAGCGCGGGATCCCGCTGCCAGGGATCGCCGTAGCCCCCGCCGCCCGGCGTGCCCACCGAGATGGCGTCGCCGGCCACCACGCGGATGTCCTCGTCCTTCGACAGATGCGGGGAGACGTAGTCACCCCCCTGGCGGGTCACGACTACCTGGTTGGGCGCGCCGTCGCGGCCCCCGAAGAGGCCGGGCGGCCCGAAGCGGCCGTGGTCCATGAGAAACGACAGCAGGGCCTCGCCGCGGCGGATCCGGATCTTGTAGTCGACGCCGAAGCCGCCGCGCGTCTTCCCCGCCCCGCCCGAGCCCTCGCGGAGCGCGTAGCGCTCGAACAGGATCGGGTAGTGCTGCTCGAGCACCTCGGTGGGCTGCGTCTTGGAGATGCCGATGGTCGAGCAGCCGTTGGTGAGCCCGTCGCCGTCGGCGCTGCCTCCGTACCCGCCGCCGCTGAAGACGTACATGATGTAGTGCCGCTCCTTCAGCGGGTCGTGACCCCCCAGCGTCAGGTTGCCGCTCGTGCCGGCGGGGGCGGCGAAGAGGTCGTCGGGGATGGCCTGGGCCAGCGTGGTGAACACCGACTCCGCGATGCGCGAGCTCACCTCGGCGGCGCAGCCCGAGACCGGCCGCGGGTAGCGGGCGTAGAGGAAGGTCCCGTGCGGATCGGCGATGTGCAGGGGCTCGAAGCAGCCCGCGTTGATCGGCACGTCCGGGAAGACGTGCTTGATGGCCAGGTACACCGCGGCCTTGGTGGTGGCGATCACGCTGTTCAGCGGCCCGCGGCACGGCCCGCTCGACTCCGAGAAGTCGAAGTGCAGATCCGTGCCGTCTTTCCGTAACCGGAGGCTGATCCTCAGCGGGTCGGGGTCCACGCCGTCCGAGTCCACGAAGGCCTCGCCCGCGTAGGCGCCGTCCGGGATCTTGGCGATGTGCGCCCGCATCATCAGGTCCGAGCGGCGGCGCAGCTCGGCGATGCACGCGGTCACGGTGGCCTCGCCGTAGCGGTCGAGCAGCGCGGTGAGGCGCTTCTCGCCCACGGTGAGCGCGGCCACCTGGGCCTTGATGTCGCCGATGCGCTCTTCCGGGACCCGGATGTTGGCCAGGATGATGCTCAGGATGTCGGGCTGCATCACGCCTTCGCGGAAGAGCTTCACCGGGGGCAGCCGCAGGCCCTCCTGCTGGACCTCGGTGGCCCGCGTGGAGAACCCGCCGGGCACCGAGCCGCCGGTGTCGGGCCAGTGGCCGGTGTTCGAGAGATAGGCCCAGAGCTCCCCGCGGTAGAAGTAGGGCTTCACCATCTTGACGTCCATCAGATGGGTGCCGCCGCAGTAGGGATCGTTGACGATGAAGATGTCGCCGGGCTTGAGCGGCTCCGCCGCCGCCTTCACGTGGTCGATCACCGCGCGGGTCGTGAACTGCATGACGCCCACGAAGATGGGCAGCCCCAGCTCGCCCTGGGCGATGACCTCGCCGTTCTCGCGCGAGTAGATGCCGTCCGAGCGGTCGAACCCCTCGGAGATGACCGGCGAGAAGGCGGCCCGCTCGAAGGTGAGGTCCATCTCGCTCGCCACCTGCTGCAGGCCGTTCTGCACGACGACCAGCGTGACCGGATCGATCGCGTCCGTCGCATCCATGGGGGAATTACCGCGCAACGCCCAGCTCGGCGCGCAGGTCGGCCAGCACGCGGTCGCGCGTGCGCGTCTGCCAGCGCACCCGCTGGCCGATCGGGACGTTCTCGACCTCCGGCACCACCTTGAGCGCCACGAACACCGGGCCCGGCTGGGCCAGGATGGACGCGATGCTCCCCTCGAAGTCCTCGAGCTTGTCGAAGGCGAACGCCCGCGGATAGCCCGCCCCGCGCGCAATCACGTCGTACGCCACGTTCTTCGCGTTGGGCACCGGCTGCCCGCCAGTGGTGGCGTAGCACTCGTTGTCGAGCATGAAGTGGTAGAAGTTGGCGGGCGCCAGCTCGGCGACGGTGGGCAGGATGCCGAGGCTCATCAGCAAGTCGCCCTCGGAGTCGAAGAGCACGACGCGGTCGGCCGGGCGAGCAAGGGCCAGGCCGAGCGCGAAGCCGGCGTGCCCGCCCATCGCGGGGTCGCCGACCGGCACGTCGCGGGTCGGCCGCGTGCTGATCTGCTGCCAGTGCCGGGCGCCGCGGCCCGGCACCACGATGGCGTCGCCGCGGTGGGCGTTGAAGATCCGGAGCATGTCGGCGGTCTGGAACAAGGGCGCCCTCCTAGCGGTTGAACCCGTGATACTCGTCGGCCATCAGCACCGCCACCGGCCGCTGGGTGCGGCGTGCCTCCTCGAACGCGATGGAGATACGCGGGGCGTCGGCCGAGGTCTCGACGAGGTAGTACGTGATGCCGAAGGCGTTGAGGAAGCGCTCGGTGTAGGTGGCCGCGGTGTCCGTGTTCACCCCGTGGCGGGTCCACCCACGGTAGCCCACCATCATCACCACCGGGATCTGCATCCCGATCGCCCAGCCCCGGAGTGAGTCGCCCGACTCCATGAGGCCCGTGTTCTGGATCAGGATGATCGGCGTCTGCCCCGCCGTCGAGAGGCCGGAGGCGATCGAGAACGCCAACCCCTCCCGGCTGACCGGCACCAGCTGCAGCGACGGATCGGCCTGCATGAGCTGGTAGAGGAAGTTGGTCTCGCTGTCGGGGAGCCACACCACGTGGGTCACCCCGTTCTTCTTCATCTCGTCGAGCACGAGCTGCGGGCTGAGCTGCGCTTCATCGTTCTTGATCACGGGGGTCTGGGCCATGGTTAACGGGTCTCCGGTGGCGTCACGGCATCGAGGCCGCGGACGGTGATCTCGAGGTTGCCGAGCGGATCCACGCGCACCCGGTCCCCCGGCTCGATCACGGTGGTGGAATCGAGCTGCTCGACGATGGCGGGCCCCACGAGCTCCGCGCCGACGCCGAGCTGCTCCCGGCGGTACACCGGCGTGTCGCGCCACTCGCCGTCGAACCAGGCGCGCCGGCGCGCGGTCGGCACCGTCCCGCCCGCGGCCGCCCGCTCGAGGGTGATGAGCCCCTCGAGCGACACCGGGCGGCGCCGGCCGATCACCGCGGTGCGCAGGCTCACGACCTGGGCGCGCATCTCGCGCAGCTCCACCTCGAAGCGCTCCCAGTACGCGGTCTCGAAGGCGCGCATCAGGTCCTCGCGCTCGAAGGCGGCCCGCGCGATGGGCACCGTCAGCACGTGGGTCTGCCCGACGAACTGCATGTCCGCCTCGTGCTGGACGCTCACGGTCTCGACCTCCACCCCTTCGGAGGCCAGCATGCGACGCCCCTCGTCGACCTGGGATGCCAGGATGCGATGCGCCTCGGCCAGGTCCAGGCGCAGCACGCCCTGGTTGACCGTCTTCACGAAGTCGTGGCGCACGTCGGCCACCAGGCAGCCGAGCGCCGAGGTGATCCCGGGCCGGGCCGGCACCAGCACCCGCGGGATCGCCAGCTCGCGGGCGAGCGCGACGGCGTGGAGCGGGCCGGCGCCGCCGAAGGCGAAGAGCACGAAGTCGCGGGGGTCGTGGCCGCGCTGGAGCGACACCAGGCGGATCGCCCCGGCCATCTTGTCGTTGGCCACCCGCACGATCGCGCTGGCCACCTCGTCGGGCCCCAGCCCCAGATGCGCGCCGATCTTCTTGTCGAAGATCTCGCGGATGCGGTCGAGCTGCGCGGCCCGATCGACGCCCAGCAGCCCGGCCGGGTTGAGGCGCCCGAGCAGCAGGTTGGCGTCGGTGATGGTGGGCTCCTCGCCGCCGCGCCCGTAGCAGATGGACCCGGGATCGGCCCCGGCGCTCTCGGGCCCGACCTGCAGGATGCCGGCCGAGTTCACGCGGGCGATGGAGCCGCCCCCGGCGCCGATGGTGTGAATGTCGATCATCGGTACGCGGACCGGCAGGCCGTAGCCCATCTCCTTGTCCGCGGTGAGCGCGGGCCTGCCGTCGCGGATGACGCCGACGTCGAAGCTGGTCCCGCCCATGTCGCAGGTGATGATGTTGCGGTGCCCGGCCGCCAGCGCGGTATAGGCGGCCGCCTTCACGCCCGCCGCGGGGCCCGACATGAGCGTGCTCACCGCGTGGCGCGCGGCCAGGTCCACCGACATGGTGCCGCCGTTGCCCTGCATGATCAGCAGCTCGCGACGATAACCCTGGCGCGCCAGGTCGCCGGCCAGCGTGCGGAGGTAGCGGTCGATGATCGGCTGCACGAACCCGTTGATGGCCGCGGTCGTGCCGCGCTCGAACTCGCGGTACTCGGGCAGCAGCTCGGATCCGACCGTGATGTAGGCGTTGGGCCACAGCGTGGCCGCGATCTCGCGCGCCTGGCGCTCGTGCGTGTCGTTGAGATACGAGTGCATGAAGTGGATCACCAGGGCCTCGACACCCTGCCCGCGGAGGCGCAGGACCGCCTCGCGCACCTGGTCCGGGGCCAGCGGCGTGACCACCAGGCCCTCGGCGTCCATCCGCTCGTCCACCTCGAGGCGGAGATCGCGCGGGATCAGCGCCTCGAACGTGCCCTTGAGCCCGTAGGGCGTGGGGCGCGTGCGCCGCCCCAGCTCGAGCACGTCGCGGAAGCCACGCGTGGTGATGAGTCCGGTGCGGGCGCCCTTGCGCTCGAGCAGCGCGTTGGTCGCGGTGGTCGTGCCGTGGACGATCACCGCCACCTCGGCCGCGCTTGCCGCGGCGCCCGCCAGCGCGCCTTGCACGCCGCCGGCCTGGTTGGCCACGGTCGTCGGGACCTTGGCCACCCGGACCAGGCCGGTGGCCTCGTCGACGAGGACCAGATCGGTGAAGGTCCCGCCGACATCGACCCCGACGAGCTTGGTCTGCGTCGGGGCGTCAGGAGGCATGGTCAGGGCTGATGGTGCTCGTCCTCATCATCGGGATCGTCCGCGACGGGATCCCGCCGGTGACCGACTATCGCGACCAGGAAGCCCAGGGTCATGACGGCCGCGGCGATCAGGAAGACGACCAGACCCAGCTGGCAGCCGGGGTCGCTCCAGGTCTTGCTCGCCAGCCAGCCGATGACCACCCCCACGCCGAGGAGCCCGGTGTCCCTCACGGCGCTCCCTCACGGCTGGGCTTTGCGAAAGACAGCCAGGAACACGACCGCCGCCACGCTCGCGAACGCGTAGATGAAGGACGTGACCAGTCGCAGCGCTGGGATCAGGCCGCGAACCACATTCAGCAGGTCGAGGACGAATCCGATCACCAGCACGATCATCACCAGGACCGCGCCGATCAGGGCCAGCGACGCCGCACTCCGTATCGTCATGCGCCGAGCCTATGCTCACGGGGCCGAGAGGTCAACCGGGCCGACTCGCTCCGGCTGAGGCCAGGAGACCAACGCCTCGGTGAGCCTGAAAAGGACGCGCTGGCAGCGCAGCGGGTGATCGGTAGGATTCCCGATCACCCGCCCGACGCCTTGGCGAGCTTCGCTAGGATGGATCCTTCTGTCGGGTCGCCTTCACGCCGTGAATGATCGCCAGCCCGACCAGGCAAAGGACGCCGACCCCGATCCACTTCTGCGGGACGTGCGCCAGATGGGCGCCCAGCGCCAGGCCGATGATCAGGACGACGTACCCGAAGATGTAGAGCCCGAATGACATGGCTACGGATTCTGCGGCTTCGACGGAGTGACCGCGAGCTTGTCCAGCGTCTCGCGGTCCAGGCGCTTCGTCACCGTCAGGTTCTCCTTCCGCTGGTACTCGGCCAGCGCGGACGCGGTGCGCGGGCCCCAGACCCCGTCCACCGGACCCGGGTCGAAGCCCTTGTCCTTCAGCTTCTCCTGCACCATTCGCACATCGGCGTCCGTCCGGGCGGCGACCAGCGGCGCAGTGTGCTGCGGCCCCGTCATGCTCACCGGGCGCGCCCGTGCCGGGCGATCGCGCTCGAGACTCACCTTCGGGTTGTCATAGGTCGTGTCATTGCGAACCGCGCGGACACCCGGGACCTCCCGCGCCATCTGCGAGGCCCGCGCGCTGTCCGTGATGTTCGGCAGCCGCCCCTGGAGCGTCACCACCCCGTTGTCGGTCCGCACGTCGACGCTCTTCAGCTTCGCGTCCTTCTCGAGACGGCTCTTGACCTGCTTGGTGATCTCGTCGTCCTTCACGTCGACCAGCTTCTTCGCGGTCCCCGGCACCACCTGGAGCTCGTTCCGGACGCCCTGCACGCCCTCGATACCTCGCGCGACCTCCTCGGCCGCCTGCTTCTCGGTCGCGTTCTCCACCTTGCCGCGGAGAGACACCATCCCGTTCTTCGTCTCCACGTTGACCGCGTTGCCGGGCGCGCGGCTGTCCGCGAACAGGGCGATCTTGGTCTTGGAGGTGATCCACGAGTCGCTGACCGTCGTCTTCATCGACTCGGTCGTGGATTTCTTGTCCGCGGCACTCGCCCCGGTCGTACCGGCGAATGCCAGCGCGATCAGCGTCGCCGTCGCGGTTACCTTGGCCATTGCATGCATGGTGTCTCTCCGTATCCGGGCCGCGTGGCTTCCGCCTCCACGGCCCACTCGCTAAGACTGGGCCCTTCGCCGACCTGAATTGCAACTGACATGCCGGGCGGAAACGGCAGAAATCTAGCGTTTTCCGCCGGCCCGCTCCGCCGGCGCGGGGATCGGGAACAATTTGACCGGGAACAATTAACCGGCGGGCTCCTTGCCGCTGGCGACGCACGCAGCGCGCCCTTGACCAACCCGGGGCGCTTCTGTTGTGGTGCTCCCTGATGGCATCCGAGCCCACGACCCGCCTGCGCGGCGTCCTGCTCGCCCTGGCCGCGATCGTCGGCGCGCTCGGCCCGGCGTGCCAGCCGGCGCCCCCGGTCCGGCCCGACCCGGCTCCGAGCGTCGCGCCGGCTCCCGCCGCGGCGCCGGACCCGATCGCCGGCGAGGCGTACATCCGCTGGCTGGTGGAGCGCTCGATGCTCCACCAGGCCGAGCGGGCCGCGCGCCGCTACTCGGGCCAGGGCGAGCTCTGGCGGCATCCCTACGCGGTGCCGCAGCCGCGCGCCGCCTCGGCGCTGGCCTCGGTGTGGTTCACCGCGTACCCGCCATCGCAGATCACCGGACCGGGCGAATCGGTGCTGGAGAGCCTGGGCGATCCGGGGCTCTGGCGCGTCTTCCGCGAGATCGGCATCGGCGGCATGCACACCGGGCCGATGAAGCGCGCCGGCGGCATCCGCGGGCGCGAGTACACGCCCACCGTGGACGGCAACTTCGACCGCATCAGCAACGAGATCGACCCGGCCTTCGGCACCGAGACGCAGTACCAGGCCCTGGTCCGCCACGCGGGCGAGAACGGCGCGGTGATCATCGGCGACATCATCCCGGGCCACAGCGGCAAGGGCGCCGACTTCCGCCTGGCCGAGCGGCGCCACGGCGACTATCCGGGGCTCTACCACATGGTGGAGATCGGCCCGGCGGACTGGAGCCTGCTCCCCGCGGTCCCCGCCGGCAAGGACTCGGTCAACCTCGGGCCGGCGGCGGTGGACGCCCTCAGGGCGCGCGGCTACATCGTCGGCCAGCTCCCGCGCACCATCTTCTACGAGCCGGGCGTCAAGGAGACCGACTGGTCGGCCACCGACGCCGTCGTGGGCGTCGACGGCACGAGCCGCCGCTGGGTGTACCTGCACTACTTCAAGGAAGGGCAGCCCACCTTCAACTGGCTCGACCCCACCTTCGCGGCGCCGCGGCTGGTCGCGGGCGACGCCATTCACTCGCTGGCCACCCTGGGCGAGCGCATGGTACGTCTGGACGCCAACGGCTTCCTCGGCATCGAGGTGGGCCCGAAGAACGGCGCCGCCTGGTCCGAGGGGCACCCGCTCTCGGTCACCGCCAACCAGCTCATCGCCGGGCTGGTGCGCAAGCTCGGCGGCTTCACGTTCCAGGAGCTGAACCTGACCCTCGAGGACCTGACCGCGATGTCGCAAGGGGGCGCCGATCTCTCCTACGACTTCGTCACCCGCCCGGCCTACCACCACGCTCTCGTCACCGGCGACGCCTCGTTCCTGCGACTCATGCTCGATATGCAGCGGGCCTTCCAGGTGGATCCCGCGAGCCTCATCCACGCGCTCCAGAACCACGACGAGCTCACGCTCGAGCTGGTGCCCTTCTGGACCCGGCACAAGGACACGACGTTCACCTTCCGCGGCAAGCCGGTGAAGGGCGGCCCGCTGCGCGACACCATCCGGGCCGAGATGCACGACCGCCTGATGGGCCTCGCCGCGCCCTACAATCTGAAGGCCGCCAACGGCATCTCGTGCACCACCGCCACCGTGGCCGCGGCCGCGCTCGGCATCCCCGACCTCCGGAACGTCACCGAGGCGCAGCGGCGCGACATCCAGCGCGCGCACCTGCTCCTGGCGCTGTTCAACGCCATGCAGCCGGGCGTCTTCGCGCTGTCCGGCTGGGACCTGGTGGGCGCCCTGACCGTGCCGGCCGAATCCGTGAAGGACCTCATCGCCGAGGGCGACACGCGCTGGATCAACCGCGGCGCCTACGACCTGCTGGGCAGGCACCCGAGGGTGACCAACTCGAGCAGCGAGCTGCCGCGCGCCCAGGCCCTCTACGGGCCGCTGCCCGAGCAGCTCGCGCGACCGGACTCGTTCGCCTCCGAGCTCGGCCGGATGCTGCGCGTGCGCGCACAATACCGCATCCACGAGAGCGAGCAGGTCGAGCTGCCTTCGGTGCGGGCGCGCGGCCTGGTCGTCATGGTCCACCGTCTTCCCGACGGCGCGGGCCTGCAGGTCACCGCGGTCAACTTCGGCCGCGCGGCCGTGCGGGAGGGCGTGACCATCAAGACCGCGCCGGCCGGCGGGACCGTCACCGACCTTCTCGCGGAGAAGGCGCTCGGCAAGCTGGGCGCGGCGCGGCGCTTGTCCCTCACCCTCGGCCCACACGAGGGGCAAGTCTTGTTGATCAAGTGAGATCCATGAGCTTCTGCCAATGAGCTTCTGGCGGATCTGGAACATGTGCTTCGGCTTCCTGGGCATCCAGTTCGGCTGGGCGCTCCAGATGGCCAACATGAGCGCGATCTACGAGTACCTCGGTGCGGACGCGCACCAGATCCCCATCCTGTGGCTCGCCGCGCCCCTCACCGGGCTGCTGGTCCAGCCCATCATCGGCCACATGAGCGACCGCACGTGGAACCGCCTCGGCCGGCGCCGGCCGTACTTCCTTGTCGGCGCGCTGCTGGCCTCATGCGCGCTCATCGCGATGCCCCACTCCAGCTCGCTCTGGATGGCGGCCGGGCTGCTGTGGGTGCTGGACGCCTCCATCAACATCAGCATGGAGCCCTTCCGCGCCTTCGTCGCCGATCTCTTGCCCCCGGAGCAGCGCACGCGCGGCTACGCGATGCAGGCGCTGTTCATCGGGCTGGGGGCGGTCATCGCCTCGGTGCTGCCCTGGCTGCTGTTCGACCTCCTTTCGACCGCCGCGGCCGCCGGGAATGCCATCCCGCCCGCGGTTCGGCTGGCCTTCTACATCGGCGCGGTCGTCTTCCTGGCCGCGGTGCTCTGGACCATCTTCACCACCCGCGAGCACCCGCCGGAGGATCTGGAGGCGTTCCGACGGATGAAGTCCGAGAAGACCGGCGTCCGCGCCGCGGTCGTCGAGATCTTCCACGACGCGCTCGCCATGCCCCAGACCATGCGCCGCCTGGCGTGGGTGCAGATCTTCACCTGGCTCGGCTTCTTCTGCATGTGGCTGTACTTCGGGGTCGCGGTGGCCCGGAACATCTTCGGCGGTGCGCCGGGTACGCCGGAGTACGACGCAGGGCATCGCCTGGGCCGGCAACTGCTTCGCCATGTACTCCGCGGTCTGCTTCGCCTTCTCGTTCGCGCTGCCGGCCCTGGCCGCGCGGCTGGGCCGGCGGCTCACCCACGCGCTCTGCCTGCTGATCGGCGCCGTCGGCCTGACCTCGGTCGCCGCCATCGACGACAAGTACCTGCTGCTCCTGCCGATGGTGGGCGTGGGTATCGCCTGGGCCAGCACGCTCGCGATGCCGTACTCCATCCTGGCCAACGCCCTGCCCGCCGGGAAGACCGGGATCTACATGGGGATCTTCAACTTCTTCATCGTGATCCCGGAGATCCTGGCCGCGCTCGGCTTCGGCACGCTCCTGGAGCGGCTCCTGACCGACGAGAGTCAGCTCGTCCAGCTGGTGGGCGGCGACAACCGGCTCGCCGTCGTCGTGATCGGCGGTCTCTCGCTGGCGGTGGCCGCCGCGCTCTGCTCCCTCGTCATCGACCCGAGCGCGCATGCGGCCTCCGCGCCTCGGCCGATCAAGGACCGCCCGCGTAAGCACGTGCCTCTTGCGCAATGCGCCCCGCGGCGGTACAAAAGCTGGGCCTGCCATCCCAGAGGAGGATCCGATCCGATGACCGTACGGGTTGCACTCGCCCAGTTCAGTGGACACATCGACAAGAACATCAATATCGAGAAGGCCGAGAGCCTTGCCCGGCAAGCCGCCGGAAACGGGGCCAAGGTGGTGTGCTTCCCGGAGCTCTGCACCACCATCTACTTCTGCTTCGACCGCGACAAGAAGTGGTTCGAGACCGCCGAACCCGTCCCCGGCCCCGCCGTCGATCGCCTGCGCCGGGTCGCCAAGGAGACCGGGACCGTCATCGTCTACCCCCTCTACGAGAACGACGGCGGCGTCCTGTTCAACACGGCGGTGGTGATCGGTCCCGACGGCGAGCTCATCGGCAAGTACCGCAAGATGTCCATCCCCCAGATCCTCCGCACCGTGAAGGCGGGCGAGACGCCCGGCGACGAGCGCTTCTTCTTTCAGCCCGGCAACCTCGGCTTCCCGGTGTTCGATACGCCGTTCGGCCTCAAGATCGGCATCCTCATCTGCTACGACCGCCACTTCCCGGAGGCGGCCCGGATGCTCGGCCTGCGGGGCGCGCACCTGCTCCTGGTGCCGACCGCGACCTATCGCGAGTGGATCCGCGACGTCTGGGAGGTCGAGCTGCGCGGTCACGCCATCGCCAACATGTTCTACGTGGGCGGCGTCAACAAGGTGGGCAAGGACGTCGGCGGGCCCCCCGATCGCCACTACTTCGGCTCGGCGCTCTTCATCGATCCGAAGGGCGGGGTGATGGCCCGCGCGGGCGACAAGGAGGACGAGATCCTCTACGCCGACATCGACCCCAAGACGTGCGAGGACGTGCGCGATCTCTGGGGGTTCATGAAGTTCCGGCGCCCGGACGCCTACGGGGACGTGGTCCAGGGCTGAGCCGATGGACGCCGACCTGTTCGTCAAGGACTGTCGCGTCGTCAGGCCCGACGGCGTCGTCGACTGCGGGCTCGCCATCCGCGGCGGGTCGATCGCGGCCGTGCTCCGCCCCGGCGAGACCGTCACCGCCCGCCGCACCATCGACGCGGGCGGGCGCTTCGTCGTCCCCGGGCTCCTCGACACGCACCTGCACCTCGGCAACGCCGCCCAGGCCTTCGCCTCGGACTGCGCGACGGAGAGCCGGCACGCCGTCACGGGCGGCGTGACCACCCTGATGCCCTTCGTGATCACCCGGGGCTCCTACCTGGACGCGCTGGGCGAGATGCGGCGGGCGGTGGCTTCGCAGAGCGTGGTCGACATGCTCTTCCACGCCATCATCATCCGCGAGTCCCAGATCGACGAGATCCCGCGCATGGCCTCGGAGTTCGGCGTGCGCTCCTTCAAGGCGTTCATGGCCTACAAGGGGCGCGAGATCTCGCCGAGCGGGATCCAGGGCATGGGCGACGACCAGATCTTCTCGATGTTCCAGCGCGTGAAGGACGTGCCCGGCGGCGTGGCCATCGTGCACTGCGAGAACATGGAGATCATCGAGCTGCACCAGAAGCCGTTCATGGCCGCCGGGCGGCAGGACACCGCGGCCTGGTCCGACGGCCGGCCGGCGTGGGGCGAGCTCGAGGCGATCCGGCGCATGTGCCAGTTCGCCGAGGCCGCCGCCGTCCAGCTCCTGATCCCCCACATGGGCGTCGGCCTCGGCTCGGAGTTCCTGCGCCAGAAGGCGTGGGGGCCCGGCCGCGTGGCCACCGAGAGCTGTCCGCACTACCTGGCCTTCGACAAGGAGACCGACCGCGGGGTGCAGGGCAAGGTGAACCCGCCGCTCCGCGGGCGCGATCACATCGACGCGCTCTGGCAGCGCCTCACCGACGGGACCGTCGACGTGATGGGCTCGGATCACTGTCCTTACACGAAGGCGGTGAAGGGCGACGAGCTCTGGGCGGCGCGCGCCGGGATCACCGCGGGGAGCGCCATGATCCTCCCGGTGCTGCTGACCGAGGGGGTCAACCGCGGGCGGCTCACCATGCCGGACGTCGTGCGCCTCACCTCGTTCAACGCGGCGCGGCTCTTCGGGCTCTATCCGAGGAAGGGCGCGCTCGAGGCGGGGTCGGACGCCGACCTCGTCATCGTCGACACCGATCGCGAGGTCAAGGTGGATCTCCCCGCGCTCAACTCCGCGGTCGACTTCAGCCCGTACGAGGGATACGTGGCGCGGGGCTGGGCGGCCACGACCATCGCGGGTGGCCGCGTCGCCTACGACGCGGGAGAGGTCGTCTCCGACGGCGCCCGCGGCCGCTATCTCGCTCGAAGCTAGGGCCATGCTCAAGTTCGGCGTCATGCTGCGCCCCGGCCACTTCCCGTTCTCGCACATGCTCACCACCATGCGGGTGGCGGAGGACGCGGGGTTCGAGTTCATGTGGTTCGGCGACTCGCACCTCATCTGGCAGGAGGTCAGCCCCTACCTGGCCGCCGCCGCGGCGGGCAGCCGCCGCCTGACCGTCGGGCCGCTCGTCTCCAATCCAGTGACTCGCCACCCGACGGTGATGGCCAGCATGATCGCGACCATCGCGCAGCTCTACGAGGGCCGCGCCGTCCTGGGCGTGGGCCGCGGCGACAGCGCGGTGCGCACCCTCGGCCTGCCGCCGATGCCCGTCAAGCAGTTCCGCGAGACCCTGCGGACGATCCGCGCGCTCTGCCGCGGCGACGAGGTGGACTACGGGGGCACCGCGCATCCACTTTCCGTGGCTCACCCACAAGGTCCCGGTCTGGGTGGCCGCCTACGGCCCCCGGGTGCTCGAGCTCGCCGGCGCCGAAGGGGACGGCGTCATCCTCCAGCTCGCCTCGCCTAGTGTCGTCGAGTGGTCGGTGGCCCACGTGAGGCGCGGGCGCGAGCAGGCCGGCCTGCCCTGGGCGGGCTTCGAGGTGCTCGCGGGCGCGCCGACGTACGTCTCCGACGATCGCGAGCACGCCCTCTCGCGGGTGCGCGGCTTCCCCGCCACGGTGTCGAACCACGTCCGGGACCTGCTGCGCCATCACGCGCCCTCGGAGCTGCCCGCCGAGCTCGTGGAGGGCATGGAGGCAGTCGCCGGGTACGACTACCAGCAGCACGGGCAGCCCGATGCGCCCCACGTCCGCACCGTCACCGACGCGATGGCCGAGCGGCTCACCCTGATCGGGACGGCCGCCGAGGTGCGCGACAAGATCAAGAAGCTCGAGGCGGCGGGCGTGACGCAGGTGTGCCTCTACCTGTCGATCGTGGAGCCCGACCGGCACTTCTCGACCCTCGAGACGTACGGCCGCGAGATCATTCCGGCGTTCCGCTGATGGCCGGCGTTCCGCTGATGGCCGGCGTCCCCCTGATGGCCGCCCGAACCGCCACCCCGCACCCAGGAGGAGCTGTCATGACTCTCCGGCTGCTCGCGCTGCTCGCCGTCGCCGTCATCTCCGCCGTCCTCCCGGCACCGGCGCCGGCCCAGGACAACACGCTGAACGTCGGCAAGTTCAGCGCGCTCGGCACCTACGATCCTCACGCGGGCGGGCTCGACAGCCTGTGGTGGACCCTCAACAACTTCTACGAGTCGCTCGTCGACCTGAACGACGACATCAACGGGCTCCGCCCGGTGCTGGCGACCGCGTGGCAGATGTCGCCCGACGGCAAGACCTGGACGTTCACGCTGCGCAGCGGGGTGAAGTTCAACGACGGGACCCCGTTCGACGCGGCCGCGGTCAAGTTCTCGGTGGAGCGGGCCCAGGCCTTCAAGAAGGCCGCCTCGCTCTACGTCAAGCCGATCGTCAAGGTGGAGACGCCGAAGCCGACGACGATCGTGTTCCACCTGGACAAGCCCAACAACGCCTTCCTCGCGGGCCTGCGCTTCTTGCTGATCGTCAGCCCCACCGCCGTGCGCGGCAACGACAAGGGCGGGGACAACGCCGAGAACTGGCTGCGCGACCACACCGCGGGCACGGGCCCGTACACGCTCGAGCGGTGGGAGCCCAACATCATCCACGTGGCGAAGAGAAACCCCCAGTACTGGCGGGGCTGGCCGGCGAACAAGTTCGCCACCCTGAACCTCCGGCACATCTACGAGCCGGAGACCCAGCGGCTGATGATCGAGAAGGGCGAGCTCGACATCGCGGAGAACGTGACCAAGGACGCGCTGCCCGCGCTCAAGCGCAACGCCGCCCTCACCGTGCACGAGAAGGCCGGCACGACGCAGATGGTGACGTTCCTCAACACGCAGGCCGGCCCCACGAAGGACCTCCGCGTGCGCCAGGCCCTGCATCACCTCTGGAACCAGGAGGCGTTCAACGCCATCACGGGCAACGCGGCCAACCCCGGCCCGCTCTACACCCCGCTGCTCGGGAGGACTGGAAGATGGAGAACCCCTACCCGTACGACCCCGCGCGGGCCAAGCAGCTCCTCGCCGAGGCGGGCTTCCCCAACGGGGGCTTCCAGCTCCGGTACCAGTCGCAGAAGGGCGACGCCGACAAGCGCGCCATCTTCGAGATCTTCCAGGCGGAGCTGTCCAAGCTCAACATCGGGCTCGAGCTCTTCGACGACACGTGGCCGGCTCTGGTCAAGCGCGCCACCGACTGGGGCGCCGCCCGCGACCCCGGCACCGCCGTGCACATGTTCGGCTACTTCCGGCCGATGTTCATCCCCACGCCCTACGACTTCCTGTTCTCCATGTACCACTCCGATGCGTTTCCCACGAAGGGCGGCCGGAACTTCACCTACTACGCGAACCCCGAGTACGACCGGCTCGTCAACGACTCGATGGTGTCCCTCGATCAGGCCCGCGAGCAGCGGCAGCTCCGCCAGGCCGCGGAGCTCCTCTGGAAGGACGCCGCGGTGGTGGTCAACGGCCGCATCGTCGACAAGATCATCACCCGGAAGGACGTGAAGGGCTTCGTCTACGAGGGCGACCGCATCTCGTACCGCTACTGGGACATGTTCCGCGAGCGCTGAGCCGCGTCGGGGCGGCGCCTCCCCGCCGGGGGCGCCGCCCACATCCATGCGCCTGCCCCGTGTCCTTCGCGGCGGCCCGTTCGCCGCCGGCTCGGTCGTGGTCCTGCTCGTCCTCGCGGCCATGATGGCCGTCCCGAGCGCGTTCACCCGGCGGGATCCCAACGCGATCGACTTTCTCGCCCGGCTCAAGCCCCCGAGCCTCGCCCACCCCTTCGGCACCGACGAGAACGGGCGCGACCTCTGGGCGCGGGTGGTCCACGGCGCGCGTCCGACCCTGGCCGCCGCGGTCCTGCTCGTCGCGACCGCCGCCGCGATCGGAAGCCTCGCGGGGCTCCTGATCGGCGCGGCGGGCCGGGGCGCCGACGAGTGGCTGATGCGGGTGACCGAGTTCTTCCTGGCGTTTCCCCAGATCGTCTGGGCGCTGGCCTTCGCCACCGTGATGGGCCGCGGGATGGTCAACTGCGCCATCGCCCTCGTCATCACCTGGTGGGCGCAGTACGCGCGGCTCATGCGCGGCCAGGTCCTCGTGCAGCGCGAGAAGGAGTTCATCCTCACCGCCCGGGCGCTGGGCCAGCGGCAGTGGCGCATCCTGCTCTTCCACCTGCTGCCGAACTGCCTGTCGCCGGTGCTCGTCAAGGCCACCATCGACGTGAGCCTCGCCATCCTGCTCCTCGCCGCGCTGTCCTTCCTGGGAGTGGGCGCGCAGCCGCCGCTGCCCGAGTGGGGCGCCATGGTGACGCTCGGCCGCAAGTACCTGCTCGACTATCCCTGGTACGCGACGTTCCCCGGTCTCGCCATCTTCATCACCGTGCTGGCCTTCAACGTGCTGGGCGAGCGCGTGCGCGACGTGCTCGATCCGCAGAGCCGCGTGGGCGGGAGGCCCTGACGTGCTGCTCGTCCTCCGGCGCCTGCCGCTCCTGGTGGTGCTGCTCGCCGCCATCTCGGCGTCGGTGTTCGCGCTCACCCAGTACCTGCCCGGCGACCCGGCGTTCGTGGCCGCCGGGGGCGGAGACGCGACCCCGGAGATGGTGGCCGCCGCCCGCGCGCGCCTCGGCCTCGACCGGCCGCTGTGGGTCCGCTACCTCTACTACATGCGCGCCGTCGCCGGCGGTGACTTCGGCAACTCCATCGTGAACCGGCGGCCCGTCATCGACGACCTCAAGAAGTACTGGCCCGCGTCGATGGAGCTGGCGCTGGCCGCCATCGCGATCAGCGCCCTCGTCGGCATCCCGCTCGGCGTGGTCTCGGCGGCGTGGGCCGGCCGCTGGCCGGACCGGCTCATCACGCCCGCCTCGGTGTTCCTCGGCTCCATGCCGGTGTTCTGGCTCGGCCTGATGGCGGTGTTCGTCTTCTACCGGCAGCTCGACCTCCTGCCCGCGGGCGGACGCCTCACCGTCGGCCTGACGCCGCCCCCCGTGGTGACGGGCATGCTCGTCGTCGACGCGGCCGTCGCGGGCCAGTGGCGCGTCCTCGCCGACGCTCTGCGCCACCTGATCCTGCCCTCGGTCATCCTCAGCGTGATCTCGCTGGCCATGATCACGCGCGTGACCCGGGCGGCCCTCCTCGACGTGCTCCACGAGGACTACCTGCGCACCGCGCGGGCCAAGGGGATCGGCGAGGCGCGCGTCGTGCTCAAGCACGCGCTGCGCAACGCCTCCGTCCCCATCCTGACCATCGTCGGGCTCCAGCTCGGCCAGCTCATCGGCGGCGTGGTGGTGACCGAGACGATCTTCTCCTGGCCGGGGCTCGGCCTCTACGCGGTGACCGCGGTGGAGAACCAGGACTACCCGGCGCTCCTGGCCTTCACGCTCGTCACGACGGCGGTGTACGTCACCATCAACATCGCCGTCGACCTCCTCTATCCCCTCCTGAGCCCCCAGACCCGCCGCTGAGGCGAGCGCGCGGCTTCGCCACACTCCCTCTCCCCTCTGGGGAGAGGGTCGGGGTGAGGGGGAGGTTCAAGGTCCCGTCGCGGGCGCCCGCCCCTCACCCTGCCCTCTCCCCAGAGGGGAGAGGGAGAATCGCTCAGCGGGTTGCGACCGGGTGCGCCGCGGCCGGGTCGATGGTGCCCGACGGCTCCTCGACGACGGGCGCGTACTTGTCGGGGCGGCGATCCCGGTAGTAGCCCCAGAGCTTGCGCAGCGACGGCAGCGCCTTCAGGTCCACGTCGGCCAGCGCGATGTCGTCCTCGGTGGCGCTGGCCTCGGCCATCACCTCGCCCTTCGGGCTCAGGATCATGCTGTTGCCGTGGTGATCGCGCCGGGAGCCGCCGACGTCCACGCCGACCTTGTTGACCCCGCAGACGTAGAAGACGTTGGCGATGGCGTGGGCCCGGAGCTCCACGTCCCAGAGGTATCGGGTCATGCGCGTGGTGGCGGTGGGCACGAACAGGATCTCCGCTCCGCCGAGGCCCAGCACCCGCGCCGCCTCGGGGAAGTGGCGGTCGTAGCAGATGAGGATGCCGATGCGGGCGAACGGCGTGTCGAAGGTGGGGAAGCCGAGATCTCCCGGCGTGAAGTAGAACTTCTCGTTGCCGCGCGGCTCCGAGCTCTGCGCCGCGTCCATGAAGGGAATGCTCGACTTCCGGTACTTGCCGATCATCCGGCCGTCGGGTCCCAGCACCGCCGCGGTGTTGAAGTAGCGCCCGTCGGGCGCCCGCTCGAACACCGGCGCGATCAGGACGATGCCCAGCTCCCGCGCCAGCGCGCCCATGCGCTCGGTGGTCGGGCCGGGCACCGGCTCCGCCCAGTCGAAGTACTCCGGTTTCGTCTCCACGCAGAAGTACATCGTGTTGAAGAGCTCGGGCAGACACGCGATCCTGGCGCCCCGCGCGGCCGCCTGGCGCACCATCCGCTCGGCGATCTCGATGTTGACGGCCTTGTCGGCGTGCCCGACGAACTGCACCCCTGCGATCCGAACCATGGCGTTGTCTCCCCTTTCAGCGGAACGCGGGCATGACCCGCTCGGCGAAGTCCCGGAGCAGCCGGAACTTGTCGTCGAAGTGAATGCTCATCCAGAACTGCCGCGCCCCCGCCTCGATCGCGCGCTCCAGCTTCTTCACGCACTCGGCCGGGGTCCCCACGATGGCGAAGCGGTCGGCGAGGTAGTCGACCAGCCCGAGCTCGGTGATGAGGCGGCAGTTGGCGCTGCCCGGCCGGGCGTGCTCGCCGAACACGTAGCGCTCGGCCAGGATCTTCATCTTCGGCAGGAGGTCCGGCGGCACGTGCTTGCCCTCGGCCGTGAATCGCGTCAGGTGGTTGCCCGCCATGGCGAGCGAGGTCTTGATCTCCTCCACCGCCTCCGTATAGCTCTCCCCCACGTTGACGTCCGGCCACCACCAGAGATCGATCTCGGCGGGGTCGCGCCCGGCCTCCTCCGCCCCGGCCTTCACCTGGGCGATCGAGTCGCGCACGATCTCCGGGGTGAGCCCGGTGCGGACCACCGCCCCGTCGGCGATCTGGCCGGCCAGTCGGAGCGTCTTCGGACCCGACGCGGCGAGATAGATGGGCACCCGCGCGCGCGACCACGTCAGGGTCGCGGTGCGCCCGTGGTACTCCGCCCGCCCCGTGGTCATCAGGCCGCGGATCGCCAGCGCATACTCCCGGAGCTCCGCGAGGGACGCCGCCTTGGCGCCGATGTTGTAGGCGGCGCTGTCCCCCGAGCCGATGCCGATCATCGTGCGCCCCGGCGCCAGCTCCTCGAGCGTCGCCGCCGCCGACGCCGCGACCGCCGGATGGCGCGTCACCGGGGTGATCACCCGCGAGCCGAACCGGATGCGCTCGGTGGCGGTCGCGCAGTGGCCGAGCGTCACGTACACGTCACGGCTGATCGATTGCGAGTCGGCGATGCCGAGCAGGTCGTAGCCGTGCCGCTCGACCGCCTTCGCCCATTCCACCACCTCGAGCACGGGCGCGCTGGGCATGAAGTTGACCCCGAATCCGATTCGCATCACGATCTCCGTCCGGCCGCGCCGCCGCGCGGAAGGTAACGGCCCCACCCCGGCTTCCCGACGGTCTCGCACTCGTCCATCATCACGCGGCCCCGCACGACGGACGTGCGGGCCATGCCGCGGAACCGGTGTCCGTGGTAGACGCTCGTCTCGGCCAGGCAGTGGTAGAAGTGCTCGTCGACGACGGCCTCGCGATCGAGATCGACGATGATCACGTCGGCGTCGGCGCCGGGGATGAGCGCGCCTTTCCGGGGATACAAGCCGAATACCTTGGCCGTGTTCAGGGCGCCCACGCGGGCGACGTCCTCGATGGAAATGCGGCCGGCGTGGACCCCGAACGTCGTCAGCACGGGCAGGAAGTGCTCGAGCCCGCCCCGGTTGCCCGAGCGCGCCCTCCAGATGTTGCCGTGCTTCGGCCCGCCCTTGGCCTTGGTGGCGTGCGTGCGCCCGCCCGTGCCGTGATCGGACCCGAGGCACGTGATACCGCCGTCGTGAAAGGCCCGCCAGAGCCGTTCGACATCGGCCGCCGCGCGGAGCGGTGGGTTCACCTTGCCCCAGCAGCCCACTTCCTCCTCCATCGACCCGGTGTGCGTGAGGTGATGCGGGGTCACCTCGGCCCAGACCGGCCAGCCCTCACGGCGAGCGGCGGCAACCCGGTCTGCCCCTTCCCGCGTCGACATGTGCGCGATGTAGATGGGCGCGCCCGCCGATCGGGCGAGGTCGATGGCCTGGGCGATGCGCGAGTACTCGGCCACGTTGGGCCGCGCGTCGCTCCAGGCTCCCAGGTCGGCGCGCCCGCTCCCCGTCAGCTCCGTCTCGAGCACGTCGATGATGTCGATGTCCTCGCAGTGGACGATGCAGATGCCCGGCGCCCCACGCTCCGCGCAGAACCGCAACGAGCGCAGCACCATCCCGGCGTCGGATGGCCCCCCGAGCCAGGACAGCCCCTCGGTCGGCCGCGGCTTGTACGCGTTGAAGAAGTGCTTGAACGAGGTGACACCCCGATCCCACACGGCCGGCAGCTCGGCGTAGTGCGCTTCCGTCGACACGATGGCGTGGAAGAAGTAGTCCGTGTGCGACCACCGATTACCCTCGCGGATGGTCGTCTCGATGTTCGGCACCAGCGGCTCGTTCCGCTGGCCGACGAAGTGCGCGAAGGTGGTCACCCCGCCGTGCAGGGCGCCATCCGTCTCCCCGGGCATGTTCTGGGCCAGCCCCTCCGCGATGGACGCGTCCTCCTCGCTGCCCATGTGGACGTGGGCATCGATGAGGCCGGGGAGCACGTACTGCTCGCGCGCGTCGATCGTCCGGCGGGCCGGCGGCAGCGTGGCGTCGGCGCCGACGGCCACGATGCGCTCGCCGTCGATGGCGACGCCGCCACCGATCACGCCCGCCGGCGTGACCACCCGGCCGTTCCGGATCACCAGGTCCACCGTCATGGGTGGAGCGTACTCGGCCAGAGGCATCCGGACAAGGTTGGGCCGGCGGCTCACCGATGGCGAACCCGACCCCCCGACCACCCTCTCCCCTCCGGGGAGAGGGCAGGGTGAGGGGCCCAGCCCGCTCGCTCACCGTCGCGCGCCGAGCCCCTCCAGATCCACCTCGGGCATGCGCCCGCTCATCAGATCGGCGACGATGCGCGCGGTGCCGCACGCCATCGTCCACCCCATATGCCCGTGGCCGCAATTGAAGAACAGGTTGCGATGACGCCCGAGGCCCAGGATGGGCGGACCGTCGGGCGTCATCGGCCGCAGGCACGCACGGTACTCCCCGCGGCCGTAGTCCGCCGCGTCGGGAAAGATGTCGCGGGTGAAGCGCAGGATGTTGCCGAAGTCGCGGGGGGTCCAGCCCCAGTCGTAGCCCGCGAACTCGGCGGTGGAGGTCAACCGCAGCCGATCGCCGAGCCGCGACCAGCCGACCAGCCACTGCTCGTCCACGCCGGGAATGGTGGGGGCCAGGCCGCCCGCCTTCAGCGGAAACGTCGAGGAATAGCCCTTGGCGGGATAGATCGGCAGGCTCACCCCCGCGGTGCGCGCCACCAGCGGGCTCCCGACGCCGAGCGCCAGCACGTAGCGATCGGCGGTCAAGACGCCGTCGCCGGTGACGACGCCCTCGATCCGGTCGGCGCTGGCCCGGAGCGCGGTGACGCGCGAGCCGAGCTTGACGGTCACCCCGAGCCGGGCGCGGCAGAGCGCGCCCAGGCCCTCGGTGAACAGGCGCGAATCACCGCTCGAGTCGCCGAGATCCCGGATCGCCCCGGCGATCTTCCCCTGGACCGGCGCGAAGGCCGGATCGAGACCGGCCACCCGGCTCGCCTCGAGGATCTCCTGCTTCTGGCCGTGCTCGGCGAGCAGCTTCATCTTCTTGATCCCGGCCTCGAGCTCGGCCGGGTCGCGATAGAGGTAGAGCGCGCCCCTCGCCACCGCGTGGTACTCGAGCCGCTCCGCCTGCACCAGCTCGTTCATCACGCGCTGGCTGTACTGGCAGAGGCGCAGCTTGACGAGCGTGTTGCGCCGGGCCCGCGCGGGGACGCACTCGCGGAGGAACCGTAGCCCCCACGTGTAGAGATGCGGGTCCGGCGTGAGCCGCAGCCGGATCGCGGTCTCGTCGCCCCGCAGCGAGCGCAGCAGCATCGCGGGCGCGCGCGGCGAGGCCCACGCGAAGGAATGCCCGGGCGCGATGATCCCGGCGTTGCCGGCACTCGCCTCGAGACCGAGCGCGTCGTTCGCCTCGACGATCGTCACCTCGTCGCCGGCCCGGGCCAGGAAATAGGCGGTGGTCACGCCCACCACGCCGCCGCCGAGCACGAGGGTCTTCACCCGGGGCTACCTCAGCGCCTTCTCGGCCTTGTCGGCGTTGGCCACCGCCACCACGACGTGGCATGGCCCCCCGCCGGCAATCACGGTCGTCGCGTACGCGCACTTGATATTGATCTTGGCCGCCGCCAGCCGCGAGGCGAGGGTGGCCAGGGTGCCGGGGCGGTCCTCGACCGAGAGGAGCAGCGCCGGTTCTTCCCCGCACCGGATCCGGGCGGCCGCCAGGGCCTGCTTGGCCCGCTCCGGATCGCTGACCACCAGCCGGAGCTTGGCGCGCCCCGTCGACTCCGAGGCGCACATGGCGGTGATGTTCACGCCCGCGTCGGCCAGGGCTCGCGCCACCTTGGCCAGCACACCCGGCCGGGATTGAGCGGTGACGGTGATCTGAGTGATCTTCGCCATGGGAGTCTCCTCCTCTGGAGAACCGCGATCATCCGAGCTCAGTCTGGCGCGGATCATACCCCGATCCGCCCCGTTGCGCGGGCGAACCCGCGGCGGACCCCGTCTCCGTTTCGGGACATTGACGGGCCGCCGGCCGCGCCCTAGGCTGTCCTGAGCCGGATTAGTGTTGACACTTGTGACCAGAAACAGTGAGGGCCATCTGGCCTATCGTTCCCAGAGTGAACCACCCCCTGCCAGGGGAACCACTTTGGGAGGATCGACCGATGACCCTCGAGGAGAAAGTACACGGACTGCGGCTGCATGTCATCCAGCGGGCGGAGGAGTTGGGCAATGTCAGTCGGGCCTGCCGGGAGGCGGGGATCTCCCGCGCCCTGTTCTACCGCTGGCGTCAGCGGTTGGAGCGCTACGGCCAGGACGGGGTGCATCCGCGGCGGCATCGGGCCCGCCCCGGCCGACCGGTGCAGCTGGCCCCGGAGACGGAGCGGCTGCTGCTGAGCGTGGCGGTCAGCGCGGCGACGTGGGGCGCGAGTCGGATCGCCGCTTACCTGCGCCATCGCTGGCAGCTGCGCGTGGCACCCAGCACGGTGCAGCGTGCCCTGCGGCGGGCCGGGCTGGCGACCCGCCGGCAGCGGCTGACCGTGCTCGAGCACCGCGCCCTGCAGACGGCGGGGTTGCTGACCGAGCGGACGCGCAGCACCCTGTGGCAGGCGCAGCACGGCCAGCCGCGTCACGTCGCCGCCCGCGAGCCCGGCGAGCTGGTGTGCGTGGACACCTTCTACATTGGGCAGCTCAAAGGCGTGGGCAAGGTCTGGCAGATCACGGCCTGCGACGCCGCGTGCTCCTACGGCGTCGCGTGGTTGCTGCCAGCCCACAACGCCGAGGCGGCCGCTCACTTCGTGCGTCGCATCTTGGTGCCCCTGTATCGCCGGGCGGGCTGGCGGCTGCGCCGCCTGCTCACCGACGGCGGCCCCGAGTTCAAGGGGGCGTTCGATGACGCCTGCCGGACGCTCGGCCTCCGCCACACCCGAACGAAGCCGCGGCACGCGTGGACGAACGGGTTCGTCGAGCGGCTGCAAGGCACGATCTTGCAGGAGCATTGGCGCGTGGCCTTCCGTCGGCGCTACTTCACGAGTCGAACGGCGCTCCAACGAAGCCTCGATGGGTTCATGCAGTCCTACAATCACGAGCGGCCCCATCAAGGCTACCGGGTCCGTGGCCGCACCCCCGCCGCGCTCTTCTGGGGCGCCGCTCGGGCCTGACCGCATGTCGCACTCTGGGGTGGCCAAGGTGTCTACACCATTCCGGGTCTGGACACCCTAGGCTCCGGCCACGTCATGACGCTGGCCGCCCTGCACGCGCGCTTCCTTCAGCACTGCGCGGTGGAGAAGCGGCTCCGCCCGATGACCATCAAGTCCTACCGCAGCGACTTCGGCCTCTTCCTGGAGTTCGCCCGTCGCCGCCGCTCCAGAACCCTCTCCCCTCTGGGGAGAGGGCAGGGTGAGGGGCGGCGCGCCCCCACCCTCCGCACCTTCACCACCACGCTCATCCGCGACTACCAGGCCCACATGGCCACCCGCCGCTGGAGCGTCAACACGGTGCGCCGCCGCCTCGTCGAGCTGAACCGCTTCGCCGGCTGGCTGGTGGAGCGCCGCCATCTCCAGCGCAGCCCGATGATCGGCGTCTCCGTGCCTCGCCGCGAGCGCCGCCTGCCCCGCGTTCTCGACTGGAGCCAGGTCGAGCAGATCGTGGCCGGCGAGCGCAAGCCGCGCGACCGCGCCATCCTGGCCCTGCTGGCCTACGGCGGCCTGCGCCGCGGCGAGGTGATGGCCGCCGACGTCGGCGACTACTCGCGCGAGGCCCCCAGCCTGATGGTGCACGGCAAGGGCAACAAGGACCGCGTGGTGCCGCTGCACCCCACCGCCCAGGCCGCCCTCGACGCCTACCTGGCCTCCCGGCCCGGCCTCGGCCCCCAGCATCCGCTCTTCGTGAGCTGGCGCGGGCGCATCACCAAGCAGGTGATGGTGCTGCTCTGCAAGCGCGTGAGCCGCCGCATCGGCCGGCGCCTGCACCCGCACCTCTTCCGTCACACGTTCGCCACCGAGCTACTGAACCGCCGGGCCGACCTCCGCGTGATCCAGAAGCTGCTGGGGCACGAGTCGCTGGCGACCACCGAGATCTACACGCACGTGAGCCCGGAGCGGCAGCGAGAGGCGGTAGAGCTGCTGGGTGTCTCGCCGGGTGGACGTTGACAGGATGAGTGCACGTGGCACACTCTTGTGTGGTAGCATTTCGATACCACACGAACCAGGAGGCGCGTCGAATCATGCCCGCCATCCATATCCGGGATCTATCCCAGGCGACCCTCGAGAGGCTCAGGGCCCGGGCCCGTCGCAACGACCGTAGCCTACAGGCCGAGCTCAAGAGCATCCTGGAGGAAGCTGCGAACACCGATTGGTCGGGTACCCGCACCTTGGCCGCGAAACTACGGAAAAGTCTGGCCAGGCGTACGCACTCGGACAGTGCAGAGCTCATCGCGTCCGATCGCCGCTCGCGATGAGCCGCTACGTCCTCGACGCGAACGTCCCGATCAAGTGGTTTGTTCCGGAGGACCTCACCCCTCAGGCGGTACGCCTCCTGGAAAGCGACCATCGCTTTATCGTGCCAGATCTCGTCTACTTGGAAGCCGGCAACGCACTGTGGCAGAAGCTTCGGCGTCGTCAGATCACGATGAGCGAGGCTCGGGCAGCCCTGGACGGAATCGTGAGCGCTCCGTTCACGACCTACCCGACCCGAGAGCTGGCGTCCTCAGCTCTGGAGCTGGCACTCCAGCTCGACTGTACGGTCTACGACGGCTGCTACCTAAGCCTCGCGATTCTCTCGGGCTGCCAGCTCGTCACCGGAGATCGCCGCTTCGAGGCCCTCGTGTCAGGCCCCCTTCGTCAACACGTGCTGCCATTGGCCTCACTGCCGAGCTGAGCCGCCGACAATACATGCATCCGTCGACCTGGCGTATCGCCGGGTGGACGTTGACGGGGTGGACACCGCAGGGCTAGCTTGGAGGGCATGGCGGTTTCCTCGGTACGCACCAAACACTGGACCCGGCTCGAGTACGAACGGCTGATTGACCTGGGCGCCTTCCGTCCCGGCGAACGCCTCGAGCTGGTCGGTGGCGCCCTGCTCGTCCGCGAACCTCAAGGTGGTCCCCATTCACCGCTGTCGGCCTCACCGAGGACGCGCTGCGCCAGGCCTTTGGCGCCGGCTGGACGGTTCAGTGACACACAGTCCCATCGCGCTCGACGAGGATTCCGAGCCGGAGCCCGACATCGCGGTCGTGCCCGGGCAGCCGACGAGACCACAGCCGCGTCCATCCGTCGCACCCTGTCCTCATCGTCGAGGTGGCCGACTCGAGCCTGGAGTTCGACCGGAGGGAGAAGGCCAGCCTCTATGCGCGGGCCGGGATCGCCGACTACTGGATCCTCAATCTCGGGGGGCAAGTGCTGGAGGTCTACCGAGAGCCGGTGGCCGCCCCGCAGGCGCGGTACGGCCATCGCTACGGAGCGACCATCACGCTGAGGGCCGGAGAAACAGTGAGCCCGCTCTCCGCCCCGACCGTTGCGGTCCCCGTCGCCGATCTTCTGCCGTGATGGAGATCGCCACGTCGCCCGGCCGTACGAAGCGCTGGACGCGCCTGGAGTACGAGCGCCTGATCGACCTGGGCGCCTTCGCACCCGACGAGCGCCTGGAGCTGCTCGGCGGACAGCTGGTTGTCCGCGAGCCGCAGGGACGGCCGCATGCGACCGGCATTCGCCTGGTCGCCCGCGCGCTTCGCGCGGTGTTCGGACCCGACTGGAACATCGAGGCCCAGCTGCCGGTCGCCTTGGACGAGGAGTCCGAGCCGGAGCCGGACATCGCCGTCGTGCCCGGCGGCCCCCGCGACTACATTGCGTCTCACCCGAGCCGCCCCGAGCTCGTGGTGGAGGTGGCCCTGGCGAGCCTCGCGCTGGACCGCGGGGAGAAAGCCGGTCTCTACGCCCGGGCTGGAGTGGCAGACTACTGGATCGTCAACCTGGTCGACAATGTCCTGGAGGTGTACCGAGAGCCGGTGGCTGATCCGCACGGGGCCTATGGGTGGCGCTACGCTTCGGTGGCAACGCTACGCCGGGGCGACTCGGTAACTCCCCTGGCGCTGCCTGACTCCGCCATTCCCGTCTCGGACCTTCTGCCATGAGACCCGGACACCTGTCTGCCTTAGGGAAGGATATATGCCATGAGCATCGACACGGTACTAAAGGCTCATCGAGACGAGATCCTCGCGATCGCGACACTCCATGGCGCGACGAATGTGCGTGTCTTCGGATCCGTGGTACGTGGGGAGGCCGGACCGGACAGTGACGTGGACTTCCTCGTCGACCTCGAAAGCGGCCGGAGCCTTCTCGATCTTGCCAAGCTCCTCGTCGACCTCGAGCATCTTCTGCACCGCCGGGTTGACGTCGTGACGGAGAACGGTCTCCGCCCTCATGTCAAAGAGCCTATCCTCCGCGAAGCGGTAGCCCTTTGAGGGATGATCGCCAGAGGCTGGTCGATATTCTCGATGCCATCGACCGGATCGATCGGCACACGGGAGGCGGGCGGGCAGCCTTCGAGCGTGACGAACTCGTCCAGATCTGGGTTCTCCGTCATCTGCAGTTGATCGGCGAGGCGGCTCGACGTCTCTCGGAAGAGGTCCGCACCCAACATCCCGAGATCCCCTGGCCGGCGATCGTCGCGCTGCGGAACTTCCTCGTCCATGATTACTTCGCCGTGAACCTCGACATCGTCTGGCAAGTCGTGGACCGGGACCTTCCGGCTCTCCGAAACCAGGTCGAAGCCGCGCTACGGGCGCAGGGATGGGGCCGACCTCCCTCTGTGTCCGAGGGCTCGCGCCCATACTCGGCAGCCCGGGAATTCACCGCTGCCGCCGAGCGAGTCCTGAAGAAGAACGAGGAGTTGTACCGACGCCTCGCTTGATGCTCAGCTCCCTTGTTCGCTTTGCAGTCTGTATCAAGAACAAAAGCTACGAGGCTTCTCTCGAGAGAGGCAAGGTCTATCGCCTGATCCCCGACGCAGAAGCGGCTAGACACGGATATGTCCGAATCGTGGACGAGAGTGGCGAGGACTACGGTTACTCCGCGGATCGCTTCATCGCGATCGACCTCCCGAAACCTCTGGAAAAGGCTCTTTTCAAGGCTTCCTAGCTACCCTCGCATCTTTCCAATCCTGCCGGAGAACCTTGGTGCCAAGGCCCGGCTTATGGGCTCTCGATCTGGTCTAGGGTTTCCCAACACCGCCCAGATTGGACTCGATCTGGTAACCCGGCGCAGAGGTCCCGTCCCTTCCGGGTGCATCTATCGGGCCCTCGCGATGCCCCTGCATCTGCAACTGCCGGCACGCCCCAGAACCCAGTGCGCGCGCTCATTAAATCGGCCATCGAACCGCTGCGAGGTTCGCTTCACATCCTTCCGCAAACACAGGCTCCACTTGCCGAGCGAAAGCGATGAGCCCCGTCACATGGTTGCGCAAGCCTTGAACAGACGCGAACCTTCGATTCTCCGCGTGCTGTGCAGGCCCGATGTCGGATCGCAATAGATAGTAGAGGTGCTGCCGGAGCCGGCTGCGGAACTCTCGCGTGAGGCGCGGCTGAGAGTCGTTCACAACGAGACCGAGCACCACCTTTCGGGCACCTGGGGGCGCGATGTGGGCCTTGGAGATGTTCGGCGATAGCCCCACTCGACTCATGGCCCGATAGACCTCCCTGACAATGCCACGGGCTTGGTCTCGCGTGAAACGCTGACTGCGGGTTGACAGGCACAGATCGTCCGCGTACCGCGTATACACTGAGCCCGCCGTCCTGCCAGGGCGGACACGTCCTCGTCAAACGACCGCATCGCGAGGTTAGAGAGCATTGGGCTCGTTGGCGCACCCTGAGGCAGGTGCCCGACGAAAGGCTTTGAATAAGATGGTATTGCGTCGTACTCCTCGTCGTCGCTCTGCCAGCGCTTCAGCTTCCCACGCGATTTCGTTACCTTGAGTCTCGTGCAGATTCGCGCCAGTTCGAATGACACGAGTGGCTGATAACCGAGACTCCGGAAGACCCGGTACACAGCGATCTCTGAGATCGACTCAAAGAAGCGCCGGACGTCGAGCTTGATGAGCCAGCGCGAGCCACAATGTAACTCTGCCGCCGATACGATGCGGCTACCGTCCGCATACGCGAAGCTAGATGCGTGCGGCCTCCCTCGGGACAGGATTTCCTTAGCTATCCAACGCTGGACCTGCATCAGTGACGGTTTGGGTACACAGATAATGCGGAACTCCTCTGTGGGACCGTCCTGCCTTGCCTTACGGATGCGAAACACTGTGTACGGGTCTTCTGCCTCTCTGGCTGCGACCGCCCGAAGGCGGGTGTAGTCGGCCTCGGCGAGGTAGGCGAGGTGACGCAAAGTAAACACCGGGGGTAGCCGCGGATCGATCGCGACCGTCTGCGCGGCTGTCGCCAGCGCGTTCCCGAGAATCGCGGAGCAACACCTAGTTCGTCTCCGCGCCGCTTGTAGTGCTGAGGACGCCAACGCTCCATCTACTTTGACACCCGCAGGGTGAGACTCGGCGCGCTGAGCCAGAAGACTCCGCCGCCAGCGGAGTGTGCCGAGCCTTAGCCTCAAGCAGCCGCTAGTCCGAAGGAACGCAGAAATCCGCGCCCCACTGCAAGCCCAACAAAGGACCTGCCGCCGCCGACCGTTTAGCCGGCGAGAACTAGAAGGAACGTGGCGCCCTCAACGAAGACAGGATAGTATGGCTTTCTCGGCTCTGGAGCAAGTCGATACGGCTCGTGCTGCGCGACGAGCATGCCGATAGCTGACGGTGTCCTGATCCGTCAGGTGTCGGCGTGTGTCGATCCAACCCCACGCCGTGATCCGATCCACCAATGTTCTGACTTCCGATAGAGTGAGGCCCTTCGCCTTGCAATGGTATCGTTCCGTCGGGGTCCCCGTCGAACCGCGGCCAGGAAAGCCATCATGAGTTGACCCTCCTTGGTAGCGCGCTGCAACCGAGGGCCGCGAGCTAGCCTGGTCTCACCGAGGCGGGCCAAGCGATGCGCCAGAGTCGCGGTGTCACGCTTGTCTCCGAAGAGCCCCCGCGCACTGTTGGTTACACGCGATGGAAAGAGTGGCGTCCACGGCGACCCTTCACATGGAGGATCCGTGGTGCGTTGTTCGGACAGCCATGGGCGAACGCGATTAACGCGCCGCCTCCACCATAGCCCAGTGACTCGACTGAGTCGTGACGGCGGGTCGTAACGAATGCAGAGCAACCTTGCCGCGGCTCTATCAGGGCGCTGAAGATGCTCAGAAATGTCGGACAGGGGTCACGATATTCACTTCAGGTCTGCTTCGATGTCGTTGCACCGTTGCGTCCCCTTGTCGAGGGCAGCGTACGCGATTACCTCAAAACGCATTAGGCCAAGCGAACGCCAACTCTTAACAGAGCGTACGCGCCAGGCTGCCTCCAGATATGTGCAGGCCCGGTCCCTGAGCCTATGAAATCGGCAACGAAAGAATGCGCCCACGGATTCTTTACGAATCTCAGCAGGACCCGGATGACTTCTAAATTCTGGCGGTCGAGACGACAGAGTTCTGTGATCAGTTGAGCCACAAGACCCTCACTACCGACCTCAGGCCGGACTGTTCGCGTCGGTCTTACTGGAGTTGGGCCGGAACCGTAGGCGCGCCGGTTCTTTCCAGTTGTTGATGAAGCAGACGGTTTGGCTTCCCCAGGTGCTTTCGGATCTCCCGTTCAGCGTAGAGTCCCACTAGATTGTCGACCTTCGCTGCCTTTTTCCCGAGGATGAAAGATCCGTCAGCCGGTGAGAGAATTCGTCCCGCGACACAAGCGTGATCGAATCGATCAAAGTTGAAGCAATAGGCTGGTCGGACAGCTCGATTGGCGGAGCCATGCGACAGCGGCATCCGTCTCAGACAACCGGCGGCTGGCCATTCTCCCTCCCACCGAACCTACCAACGAAACAGCGTCGGCTATTCACGGCCCACTTTTCTAAACTCCACCGGAAGAGCGAAAGTGCAGCATTGGACACTCCACCTTGGTTTCTTGTCAATCGAGCAGCGTGCCGCTAGACCCCGATGTCGTTGTAGGGGTTGCCGAAGTCGGGGTCGATCTCGATCGCGCGGAGGCACTCGGCCGTACCCCCCAGTCGGCCCCGGAAGCTCAGGGACCAGCCCAGGAACGTGTGGGGCTTCTCCGTGGGGTGAACCGCGACGGAGCGGTGCTGTGCTCGATGGCCCGGTCGATCTCGCCGTCACCCGCCCGCGACGTCCCCGAAGGAAGCGGAGATATTGACACTGAGCTACGCGCTCACCGTAAGACGCGCGAAAGGTCGACCGTCAACTGCGCTTGATGACTGCACAGCCACTGCTTCGCTCTCTCCGTCTCGCGGCACAGGCTCTGCACCGTCAGCCAGAACTTCGCCGAATGATCCGGAATCGCAAGATGGACGGCCTCGTGGGTGACGAGGTAGCGGAGCACGAACTCCGGCGCGAGGATCAAGCCGCCAGTTGAACGATAGGTTCCGTCGCGCCGAGCAGTTGCCCCACTTGGTGCGCTGCCCCATCACGTAGACGCCGGCTGGGGCTTCTGCCGAGGCGCGCGGTGATCGACGGCAAGCTGTCGCTCGATCTCCGCGCGCGCCTGCTTCCGCAGCCAGTTCTCCAGGCTGCGTGCCACCGGCGTTCGCGATCCGTGTCCGCGCCGAACCACGATCTCGCCGTTCGATGAAGTCGACCGATGTTGCCACGCGCTGCGCGTCGCTCGTCGTCTCGATCGCGGACCCGCGTCGGCTCGCCACGGAAGAGAATCTCGCCGGCCCGACGCTGCGTCGGGCCGTCGCACGCCGCGCAGTCGCTCGACGCGCTGGAGCTGATCGAGAATCCACGCCTCGTTGCGATCCAGAAACGCCGACACATCCTCGCCGTTGCGCGTGCGTCGGGCTGCACCACCTCGACGCCGTTCGGACCGACTCGGACGCGCAGCTTGCGCGCGGCCGTCGATCGCACCACCCGGTAGTCGACGCGGCGGCCGCCGAGCCGGATCTGGTGTTGGGTCGCTGGCCTTCATTGCGTCAGCTCACTCCCATCCGACTTGGCGAGTTCGCTCACCGCCGGCTTCAGGAACGGCGGATCTTCCGCATCCGGGTCGAAGCCGAGCTGCGCGTAGGGCGGATTCCACGACTCCGCCAGCAACGACTGCTCGACGCGCATCCGCCCGCCGATCGAGTTGCTCCAGCCCGGCGCCAGCAGCTGGTTGCTACGCAGGTGCGCGACCATGCGCCGCGCGCAATCCGCGACATAGGCCTCGTCGCGTGCTGGCGCGTGTGCGCGCAGGATCGTGAACAGCCCGTACTCGCCAGGCTGGGTCAGATTCGAGGCGCTCCGGCTCCTGCTTCGTCGCCGCGGCTCTCGTCCGCGATCTCCTCAAGCTCCCGCAGACGCTTCGCGGCGGCCTCGTCGCCGGCATCCTTGCGCTCCTTGACCCGCTGCAGCCGCTCGCCGAGCTGCCGGTAGATGAAGCTCGGATCGTCCTCGGACAGCTCGCCGGTCAGGATGGCCTCCAGCGCCGCCGCCTTGTCGGCGGGCGTGGGCAGCTCGTCCAGCTTGGTGACGTAATCCTTGTCGATCTTGAAGACCGGCAGCGACTCGGCGATGTCGATGAACGTGGTGTTCTCTTGGATCAGCTGCGCGCGTCTTGGCGGACAGCTCGCCATAGGTGTCCTTGCTTCCGCGCTGCCGCCGCCGGTGAGCGACGTAGATCCCGCACAGCCAGTTGTACGTGGTAGCGGTGCGGGTAGAGGCACGGGTCGGGCGCCACCGCCTCCCACAGCCGTTCCAGGCTCCTGAAGTTGTGCTCGAAGTTCTTGGCCGCCTCCGGGTCCCGCAGGCGCCGCAAGCGCCGCGAGCAGACATTCGCGCGTGTCGGCGATCGTGATGCCCTCGAACAGCTCCATGCAGCGCGCCACCTCGCCCGGCACCGTCGCGCGCAGCGCGTCCCAGTCGATCAGCGACTCCTCGCGGATGCTCTCGTCGAAGTTGAGCGCCTTCTCCAGGTTCGTGAACACGCCGAAGTAGTCCACGACGACGCCGGTGCGCTTCTTCATCGCGGGCAGCGGGCGGTTGGTGCGGGCGATGGCCTGGAGCAGGTTGTGGTCGCGCAGCGGCTTGTCGAGATACATCACCTGCTCGACCGGCGCGTCGAAGCCGGTCAGCAGCCGGTCGCAGACGATCAGGATCTTGAGCGGCGGCCGCCACTTGCTGCGGTCCTCGCCGTGCCGCTCGCGGTTCCAGTCCTCCCACTCCGCCGGCGTGAGCTTGAAGTAGTCGATCAGCTCGTCCTGCTTCTGCCTTGCGCGTACTCGAAGCGCTCGACGTCGGGCTCGCTGTTCTGCGCCGCGGAGATGATGACGTCGGACCATTCGGGCGGCAGGCCGCGCGCCTTCAGCTTCGTCGTCGAGCGCGTCCTTGTAGACGCGCGCACGCCTTGCGGTCCACGGCCACGAGCTGCGCCTTGAAGCCGTTCGGGTCGGGATGCTCCAGGAAGTGCGTCAGCATCTTGCTCGAGCACGATGTCCACGCGGTCGGGATGGCGGGCCAGCTCCTTCCACTGCGACCGCTGGCGCTGGACGAAGTCCTTGGCCTCCTCGTCCTCCAGCTCCATCTCCTCGCACATCTGCTCGTAGCCGACGTTCAGCGTCTCCTCGTCCACCTGGAACGGCACCTTGTCGCGGATGTAGTGCACCTCCAGCGTCGCGCCGTCCTGGATCGCGCGCCGGATGCCGTAGTAGCTGAGGTAGCGCTCCTGCACGCCGTCCTTCAGCGGGCCGAAATCGCGGTGCGTGTTCTGCATCGTCCGGTCGATCGGCGTGCCGGTGAAGCCGAAGCGGAAGCCGTTCGGCGAGCTTCACGCGCATGGTCATCGCGAAGCTCTCCGTGCCGTCGCCCTTCTGCGAGCGGTGGCACTCGTCCACCATGCTGATGATGTTGTCGCGCGTCGAGCGGCGCGAGGTCGCCCATCTTCTGGAACGACTGCATGGTCGTCACCAGCGTGCCGCGCCAGTCGGCTGCGCAGCTTGCGTCTTCAGGTCCTCGACGCCCAGCGCCTTCTCCACGTTCGGGTAGTCGCAGGCGTCGAAGTCGTCCGAGAGCTGCGTCTTCAGGTCGCGCCGGTCCACGACGATCAGCACCGTGGGGTTGTTCAGCGCCGGGTGCCGCCGGAGCTTCTGGCCGGCGAAGATCATCGTGAGCGACTTGCCCGAGCCCTGCGTGTGCCAGATGAGGCCGGTGCGATCCTGCGGCGTCGACCGGCTGCCCGACGAGCGACACGCGTGCGGTCCACGAGCTCGTTCACCGCCTCGAACTGCTGGTAGCGCGCGATCTTCTTGGTGGTCTTGCCCTTCTTGGTCTCGAAGACGACGAAGTGCTGCAGGAAGTCGAGCAGGTGCGCGGGCTTCAGCCGCAGCAGGCCCTTGACCGGCACTTCCAGCGGATCGTCCGGGTCGGTCGGCCTCCGGCTCGTTCCACCAGCCTTTGCTGCTCGGGGTAGAGGCTCAGCCAGCGGCCCCAGGTGTCGAGGTGCCGCTCGATGTCGTCCTTGCTCGCGTCGTGGAACAGCACGGTGCCGTAGCGGAACTCGTCCTCGTCCGCCGCGACGCAGAAGACGTTCGGCGTCGAGCATCAGCGGCGCCTGGCGCTGGTAGCGGTGGAGCTGATGCACCGCCTCGCGTCCAGTCCTTGCCGCTCGCGACGTAGCTCTTGTACTCGGCGATCACGAGCGGGATGCCGTTCACCAGCAGCACCGTGTCCTCGCGGCACTGCTTCACGCCCTGCACGCGGTACTGGTTGGTGGCGGTGAAGTCGTTCAGGTCCTGCCGGTCGGGATCGAACGCGATGAAGTGCACCGTCGTCGCGTCTTCGCCCGGCGTCGAGCACGACCTTCGCGCCGTCGCGCAGCAGGTCGAGCGTCTCGCGGTTCGCCGTGAGCTTGTCCGGGTGCGACATCGTCTTGCGCAGCGCCGCGACGGCGAGCTTCGCCTGCGCCTCGGTCTTCACTCTCGGGTTGATGCGCAGGATCGCCTGCGACCAGCAGCTTCTCGACCAGCGGGTCCTCCAGCGGGCGGTCGTAGCGGCGCATCGCCGCCTCGTCGCGATACGTCCAGCCGAGGCCGCCTGCTCGCCGTACTTCGCCTTCGGCTCGCCGCAGAGCCAGCCGAGGATGGGCTGCTCGACGTAGCCGTACTCGCTCATGACGCGGCCGCCTTCGCGTCGCGCACGCGGACCCGGCCGGTGAGGAGGTCGTGCATGAGGGACTTCTTGAAGATCGCCTCGAGCTCCGCTTGCCTTGTTCATCGAGCATCGGCGATGGTGGCCTTTGACGTCTGTCCCGCATCACGGTGTGCGTAACTGCTGTTCCTGCTCTTGCGCGTGGGCGGAACCGGGAACCGGTCAAGCGCGTGAGCGTCCTCTGATGGCTCGTGTTGCGACCGGAGCTGTCGCGCAGCGTTGCGTTCCAGAAGCGCTTGGTGCATACGCCGAGTTGAGCCAGAGGCAGCTCTTGCAAGTCGGACTCGACGACGAGCGCAAAGTACGCTGGAGCCAGCAGGCCGACGCTTCGGGCGGACGTCATCTCGGCGGCTTGCTCGGTCACGAGAGTGCATCGGCCAATCTCCGGGACGGTCGAAGATCGTGACCTCCGACGCCGAGCAAATCGTCCAGGTCGCCGACCTTCGCGTCGGCAACACGTCGCTCACCTGCCAACCGGAGTTCTTGTAGCATCGTCTGCATGCGTCTAGCGTTGTCTCGATGGTCGTCGGAGATTCGCAGGCAGAGCGCGTCCTGGACGTCGGCCACGTAGATCCGCGTGGAAGTTCCACCCACTTGAGCCGGTCGAACGTCTCTTGCCGACGCGTGCTGAGTCCCCAGGTGGACCCGACGTCTGCCACGTCATCGACTCGTCGAATTGACCAGTGACGCGGTGGACGCGTGTCATCGCGCCGTACGTTTCCGCCGGCGCTCGATGGCCTCTTCTCGAGAAGCTCGTGCAGCAGGGATGCTTGCGTCGCAGCTCCCGCGCGCCGCTCGACCGCCGCGCGGGTGCGCTCCAGCGCCGTGTCCACGGCGTCGAGGATGCGGGCGATGGCGGCTTCGCTCGGTCGGGGGCATCGTCTGGAACGGCAAACGGCATAAGCTGCGCCAAGTGACGAGCCTGTCTACCGCGTCGAAAGTGGTACGCGTCGGCGCCCGGTGGACCCTTCCGATCCGCGCAGCCGCCGACCGCGAACGTGCGTGCGTAGCACAGTTCCAAGTGGTGCACAATCTTCGCGCGAATCGCGGCCAGGCTCCGCCCACAGCACGATGAACTCGGTCGGCACCGGTGTCCGATCTTCGCCGAGCGGATGCGCACGGACGCCGACGCGACCGTTCCCGTTCTGCGGACCAGGACTGATCTTGCGCGAAGAGGGCCGTCACCTTGGGCACCGTAACCGTCGTCGAGGATCGCCGAGCCTGTCAAGTGACGCGAGGCGATGTCGAATTGCCGGATCGCCTGCGACGTTCTCGCCGATGGCGATGACCATCTCCAGCGATACGGGTACTCGCGGCCCTTCTTGCACCTTCGGATACGGCGAGACCGCCGTATGGCGTCAGCTTCAGCTCACCGGACCCTTGGGCCCCGACTCGACGATTGCATGCTGGGTAGCAGTCCAGTCTCCATAGCCGACGCTCCGGAGTAGGCGACCACCGAGTCCGCCCTCCGCCGCCGCTGGCCTCCTCCTCCGTCTCAGCGCAGCGCCTTCAGCGCGTCCTTCGACCCTTCCACCCGCGGCTCGGGCTCGTAAGTGTCCACGTAGCGCGGGATGTTGAGGTTGAACTCGTTCTCCTCGATCTCGTCGAGGCCGACGACGCGGGCGTGCTTGAGCAGCTCGTCCGGGTCGGCGTAGAGGGCGGATCCAGCTCCGTCGCCCACCGCGCCCACGTCCTTGCGGTCGTCCTCGGCGCGGCGCCGGGCCTCGGCGATGCGCTCGTCGCGTTCGGCGATCTTCGCCGCCGAGCTTCTCGCGCTGCTTCTCCAGCCTTGGCGACGGCGGCCTGCGAGCTTCGCTTCTCGTCCTGCTTCGTCCCGGCAGCCCGCTCCTCGCCGTGGCGCGCTCGGCCAGCTCGGCGTCCAGAGCATCCGCGAGCCTTGTCCGCCTGAGGCTGGTACTCCGCTTCGAGCCGCGCCCGGCCTCCTCCTCTCTCTGCGCGCGTCGATCTGCTTGCCCGATGCGCCCGCGTGCTCCGCCACGAGGCCCGGCACCTTCGCGCGTCGCCGTAGGCGTGGTAGTGGACGAGCATCCGCATCACGTCCTGCGGGCGCAGTTCGTTCTGCGCGGAGAGCTCGCGGTAGTGGCGCGCGGCGTAGATCAGCAGCACCTGGTCGCGGCGCTCGGCCGGGCGCTGCTTGCGCAGGATCAGCAGGCAGGCGGGCACGCCGGCGCCGTAGAAGACGTTGAGCGGCAGCGAGATCACCGCGTCGATCAGCCGCGATTCGAGCAGCGCCTTGCGGATCAGGTGCTCGTCGTCGGCCTTGCGGCGCTTCATCTTCGGGTTGCCGTCGTCGTCGAACTCGCCGGTCTCCTCCTCGACCTCGGGCTGGCCGCGGAACAGCACGCCCTGCGGGCAGACGACGCCGGCGCGGCCCGTCGTCGGTGAGCGAGGCGAGGATGTGCAGGATGAAAGCGTAGTCGCCGTAGCCGGCGGGCGGCGCCTGGAAGCCGGTGCCGCGGCCGAAGCGGCCGAACGGATCCTTGAAGCCTTCCTTGCCGAAGATCTCCTTCTTGAGCTTGTCCTTCTTCTTCTTGTCGTCCGTCTGCTGCTCCGGCTTCAGCCACCAGAACTCGTCGGAGAACGGGAAATTGGCGAGCACCAGCGAGAACTTCCTGACGCCGCCCGTCCGTCGAGGAACTGCGGGTCGGTGATCGTGCTCGCGCCGGCCTTGATGTCGGCCTCGAGGCCGTGCAGCACGGAGTTGATCTTGCCGATGGCGGCGTTGCCCCAGTTCATCTCCTGCGCGAAGTAGCGGGCGCTGGTCGCGTGGTGGCCGTGCTCGCGGAGGTAGTCGGCCGAGTGCACGAGCATGCCGCCGCGAGCCGGAGGTCGGGTCGTAGACCGTGTCGCCCGGGCGCGGCTCGAGGATGCGCACGAGCGTGTCCACGACCTCGGGCGGCGTGAAGAACTCGCCGGCCTTCGCGCCGGCGTCGTCGGCGAACTGCTTGATGAGGTACTCGTAGGCGCGGCCGAGGACGTCGGGCGGGACGCTCTTGTTCGACAGGTCGTGCTCGTCGAAGTGCTGGACGAGCGCGTGGACGACCTCGTTCGGGATCAGCGGCTTGCCCGCTGCCGTCGGGCGCGGGCTGGTTCCAGTCCACCGTGAAGACGCCGCGCAGCTCGTCGTTGGCGTCGGCCACGGCGCGCATCGCCTTGGTCAGCACCTCGCCGATGTTCGTGGACGCGGCCTTGACGTCGCCCCAGCGCGAGCCGTCCGGGATCTTGAAGCGGTGCTCGCCGCGCTTGCGGAAGACCGCCTTCTGCTTCTCGGTGAAGGCGCGGCCCTGCTGCCGCTCCAGCTCGGCGATGGCGTCGTCGGCCTCGTACTCCCACTGGTCGCAGAGGCGCTTGTAGAACATCAGCGACAGGATGTAGTTCTTGTAGTCCTGCCCGGCGGTCTTGCCGCGCAGGATGTTCGCCGCGCCCCAGAGGTGGGCTTCGAGCTGCTGGAGGGTCAGCTTCATTCGAGCTGGCGCTTCTGAAGTTCGCTTCTTGATCCGCCGGCGCCAGCACCGCTGCGCGCCTCGCTGGGAACAGAAACGGGACGGCAGGTCCTTGGCCGACATCCCCGCATGATCATGGAGTTATTGAGCGGCACGCCTGCGGAGAGGCTTCCGCGGCGCTTGGACGCCCTCGGGTGGATCCTACCTTGCTCTCGAACCCGACAGTCCATCCACGAGCCCTCACATATTCTCGTACTCGTCCTCCCACTCAGGCTGGAATCTTTCGTGGAGGCTTGTGGCCTCTCTCTCCGTGAACTGCAAGTCAATTCCTGCCAAACCAACCTCGCCTATCGATTTGAGCAGCAGCTCGCAAGCCGGGCACCGGAACTCCGTCGCCAGATAGTCCTTGTCAACAAGCAGTTCACCCTCTTCATAGATGGGCGCGTGTTCCCTAATAAACTCGCCCTTGAGGGCCCCAGGCGAACCGCATGCGGGACAAGTCTGCCTTACCAATCCGGTTCGTAGCCCCTTTGTCCGAACCTCGGCTTCCTTCAACAATTCGGCACGCTTCTCACCCGGCTTGGCTTCAAACTCTTTCTTGTGTTGACTGATCCGGTCCTTAACCGCTTTCTCTTGAGCAGTCGCAAATGCCGCCACCATCTTCTCGGCGGCCTCTCCCACTTCATCGCCGAGGAACTCCTTTAGTGTCTTACCCAACTTCGCACAGAGAATCTTAGCGGTTGCGTAGAAGTCAGGCAGCCATTTATCTGCGTTAGTGTTCGCAAATGGTATGTCGCCTGTGTGTAGGTCGATGTTGCGCTGCAGGCTCATGAAGTCGAAGAGGGCACCGTGAGGATTCGCTTCAAATCCAGAGATAAACTTCTCCAATCTTGCCGAGACCGAGTGTGCCGGGATGGAACGAGGCTGGTCAGCCGGAAGCCCGAGTGCATGGAAGAGATTCCCCTCCTTCTTTGGATCGGCGTTGAGCGCTGGGTGGATGTGACTCAACGCGGCGCGCCCGAGAAGCTCCAGTGCGAGCGCCGACTGAACGCCAAACTCTGGGGATTCACGATTCTCTTCATTTGCCTTGTCGATGAACTTCTTGGACTTGAGCCATAGCGATTCCCAGTCCCACATCCCCATGGCCACTTACTCCCTAATAAGGATTCGGGCTAGCACTCGATCTTCATCAGGCTGCGATGCACGTCCTCTCGCATGCAGCACACGCTGGTTGTCTAGCACGAGAAGGTCGCCTTCTCGCCATTGCACGCTGAACTCCCGACTCTTCGAGATCGAGTCCTGCATGAATTCTAAGTCTCTTCGTGCGCCCGAAGTTACGGGCACCATGCACGCCTCGTCAAATCGGACGGCCAGGCCGTCCTTCTGTTCTCTTCCGACCGTGCAGTGAAATGGCCGCCTTGTGCCTACTCTCCAGACCTCATTGCAGAGTGAGCGCCTCGTGGCCGCGGATAGTGACCATTCGCGCGGATCGATGAGCACGGTCGGACGATCACCAACGCCCGGACTTACACAGTAGAAGAGGATGAAGCGCGCTGGAGTAGACCAGTACGCTGTGTCGGTGTGAAAAGGAAACGCGCCCAACCCATAACGGCTTGAGAGCGTGTTTGGCTTTGCTCTCTCCGCTGGTTGTGGCCTTATTTCCCGTAGCAGTTCTGCGCTCCGAACATCTCCCGCCGGTATACCGAGGGACCGAGCTATGGCGGCAAACACTCAATTGACTCGACACCACGTCGATAGTGAAATCCCGCCACCTGCAAGTCACGGTACACGGCGTCCACTAGCATGCGCACCTGAAAAACCTCACCCCCCAGCATCACACCCCAGGCTGGTGTTGGTTACGTCACGCATCCTAGCCAGACCATCGGGCATAGCCTACAGTGTCGTGGTGCATCCGTCCTAGTTATCCGCGCCGGTCAGGACCGCGCCGCTTCGTCGTAGTCGGCGCGGGTGAGGCTCTCGGCTTCATGCGAGGGCCGGGGTGGAGTCAGCCTCAAGGCTTCGTGAGCCGTCCAGGCTCGGGAGGTGACGCGTTAGCCTCGCCCAGCCCCCGGCGCCCGTGTGCTATCATCCCGCCACTGTGCGTCCCGGCACGATCCACCACGCGGAGGCGTGACCATGCGCAAACCCACGGCGATCGGACTCGTGGCGCTCCTGCTCGGCCTGGCGGCGCTCCTCGCGGCCCCCCTGAGCGCGGGCGCCCAGGATGAAGTCAAGCTCGGCGCGTTCCTGCCCATCTCCGGGATCAGCGCCGACGTGGGCGCGCAGATGAAGGCGGGCACCGAGGTCGCGCTCGAGCGCATGGCGACGCTCCAGGTGGGCGGCAAGCCGATGAAGGTCCGCGTCATCTGGTACGACGACGAGGGCAAGGGCGACGTCGGGCTCAACGTGGTCACGCGCGCCCTCACCGTCGACAAGATCCACGTGGGGATGGGCTTTCTCTCCAGCGACGTGTTCATCCGGGTGATGGACGAGTTCCAGAAGGCCGCGACCCCGGTGGTCACCTGCTGCTCGGCGTCGCTCAAGATCGGGGACAAGATCGCCCAGAACAAGATGCAGCACGTCTTCCAGCTCAGCCCCACCGCCAACGACATCGCGCGCTCGGTGGCGGCCGCGGTCGCGCAGCACGTGAAGCCGAAGAAGATCGCGCTGCTCAACGAGAACACGGATGCGGGGCGCGACTTCTCCCGCATCGTCCGCGAGTGGTTCGCCGCCAACGCCAAGGACGTCGAGGTCGCCGCCGACGAGTTCGTCGATCGCGGCGTGACCGACCTGACCCCGCAGTGGGCGAAGATCAAGCGGACCGGCGCGCAGGCCACCATCGGCGAGGTCTACGGCTCGAGCGGGCCGGTGCTCTTCAACCAGTGGTTCGAGCTGAAGGTGCCGTCGCTCATCGCCCACATGGGCGCCACCGTGAGCGCGCAGACGTTCATCGACCAGCACGTCAAGCAGACGGATCTCGCCATCATCAACAACCGCTGGTGGCCCGCGAAGTACTCCGAGGTGTCCGAGCCGATGATGGCGGCCTACAAGAAGAAGACCGGCACCGATCCCACCAACTTCGCGGTGCAGGCGCACGACGCCACCCTGGTCCTGCTCGACGCCATCCAGAAGGCGGGCAGCCTCGATCCGCAGAAGATCCAGGCCGCCCTCGAGTCCACCACCTTCGTGACCGCGTGGGGCACCCGCAAGTTCACGCCGCTCGCCGAGGGGCACCGCATGCCCATCCAGACCGTGGTCGTGCAGATCCAGGGCGGCAAGAAGGTGCCGATCTATCCCGAGTCGGTCGCGGCGGCCGCCGGCGGCAAGTACGTGCCGGTGCCCCCGTTCGCGTGGGACAAGAAGTAGCGCCCCCGAAGCTCGCCCTCGCCGGCCTCAGCAAGCGGTTCGGCGGCCTCCGCGCCGTGTCCGCCTGCTCGTTCGACATCGCGCCCGGCACCGTGGTGGGCCTCATCGGCCCCAACGGCTCCGGCAAGAGCACGATCTTCAACCTGGTGACCGGCCTCCTGCGGCCCGACGAGGGGGCGATCCTCTACGACGGCGAGCGCATCGACGGGCTCGCCACCCACGAGATCGCGCGCCGCGGCGTCGGCCGCACGTTCCAGTCGGTGAAGATCTTCCGCGCCCTGCCCGTCCGCGAGAACCTGGCCATCGCGGCCATGGGCCGCCGGCTCCGCGGCTGGGAGCCGCGCGCCCAGGAGTGGCTCGCCCGCATGGGCCTCACCCACCTGGTCGACGCGCCCGCGGGCAGCCTCTCCATCGGCCAGCAGCGCCTGCTCGAGCTGACGATGAACCTGGTGATCGAGCCGGACTTCCTGCTGCTCGACGAGCCCCTGGCGGGCGTGCACCCGGTGATCCGACGCCAGATCGCGGACACGCTCGGCGACCTGCGCGCGCGCGGGCGCACGCTCCTGATCATCGAGCACCACATGCCGTTCGTGATGGGGCTCTGCGACAAGATCGTGGTGATGGACCACGGCGAGAAGATCGCGGAGGGGCCGCCCGCGGCGGTCCGCGCCGACGCGCGGGTGATCGCGGCCCTGCTCGGACGGGCGGAGCGCGGGAGCGACGATGCTCGAGCTTGAGGACGTGCGCTCCGGCTACGGCAAGCTCGAGATCCTCCAGTCGGCCTCGCTGCGGGTCCCCGACGGCGCGATCGTCGGCATCATCGGGCCCAACGGCGCCGGCAAGTCCACGCTGCTCAAGACCGCCTTCGGCTATCTCGCGCCCTGGGCGGGCCGCATCGCGCTCGACGGGCGCGAGATCGCGGGGCGGCGGCCCGACGAGATCATGCGCTGCGGGGTCGGCTACCTCGCCCAGGCGGGCGGCCTGTTCGCGGAGATGACCGTGCACGACAACCTGGTGCTCGGCGGCTACACGGTCTCGCGCGCGGACAAGCGCCGCGCCATCGACAGCGTCTACGCGCGCTTCCCCCTCTTCCACGAGCGCCGCCGGCAGCTCGCCGGCGCGCTGTCCGGGGGCGAGCAGCGCCTGCTCGCCATCGCCCGCGCCCTCATCGTCCGCCCGCGCCTGCTGCTGCTCGACGAGCCGTCGGCCGCGCTGGCCCCGCGGTTCATCGACCAGGTCTACGCGACGCTCGTGGCGCTCAACCGGGACGGGCTCGCCATGCTGATCGTCGAGCAGAACGTCGAGGCGATCCTGGCGGTGGCCCACCGCGTGTTCGTGCTGGACCTGGGCCGGAACGCCTTCGACGGGACGCCGGCCGAGCTGCGCGGCTCCGATCGGATCCGCCGGCTCTACCTGGGGGAAGAGGAAGGCGCGGGCTGATGCTCGAATCCCTCCTCGAGTTCCTGATCCAGGGCCTGGTCCTGGGCGGGCTCTACGCGCTGTTCGCGGTCGGGCTCAGCCTGATCTTCGGCGTGCTCGACGTCATCAACGTGGCCCACGGGGAGTTCTTCGCGGTCGGCGGCTACCTGGCCTTCGCGGCGGTCGTGCTCCTGCATCTCCCGGGCGCCCTGGGCGTGCTCGGGGCGGCCGTCGGGACGTTCCTGCTCGGCCTCTGCGTCTACCCGCTCCTGATCGCGCCGCTCAAGCGGCGGCTCGGGGGGCGGCCGCAGGGGCCGCTCTACCTCGTGCTGACGCTGGGGCTGTCCACGTTCCTCCAGTCGAGCCTGCTGGCGATCGCGGGGGGCGACTACCTGCGGGTGCCGCCCCAGGTGAGCGGCATCCTCGATCTGGGCGTCACCGCGGTGAGCCACCAGCGGCTGCTCGTGCTCGGGGCGGCGGCCGTCCTGCTCACCGCGCTCTTCGCGTTCCTGCGCTTTCATCCCGAGGGGCTCGCGGTGCGCGCGGTGGCGCTCAATCCCGACGCGGCCCAGGCGATGGGCATCAACCTGCCGCGCATCTTCGCCCTCACGCTGGCCCTGGGCGTGGCGCTGGCGGGCGTGGGCGGCGCGCTCATGGCCCCGCTCTTCAACGTCTACCCGGCGGTGGGCTTCCCGCTGACCATCAAGGCCTTCGCCATCACCATCCTCGGCGGCATGGGCAACCCCGCGGGCGCGCTGGTGGCGAGCTTCCTCGTCTCCATCGCGGAGTCGCTCTCGGTGATGGTGATCCCGTCGCAGTGGCAGAACCTCATCGCGTTCGCGGTGATGATCGTGATGCTCCTGGTCCGGCCCCGCGGCCTCTTCGGCCGGGCCGTCTCGCGATGACCGCCCGCGCGCGGCTCACGCTCGCCGCCGTCGGGGGCGCCGCGCTCCTGCCCGTGCTGCTGCCGCACCCGTTCGTGCTCACCATCGCGACGCAGGCCGTGATCTGGGCGCTGCTGGCCGCGAGCTGGGACCTGCTGAGCGGCTACACCGGGCAGATCTCGTTCGGCCACGCCGGCTTCTTCGCGCTCGGGGCCTACGCGGCCGCCGCCTCCACCAAGCACGCCGACGTCTCGCCGTGGCTCGGCCTGCTCGTGGGCGCGACGATCGCGGCCGCCGTCGGGCTCCTGACCGGCTTCCCCGCCCTCCGGCTGCGCGGGCACTATCTCGCGCTCGTGACCCTCGGGCTCGCCGAGATCATCCGGCTCGTCGCCACGAACTGGCTGGCGCTCACCGGCGGCCCGTTCGGCATCCACGACTTCCGGAGCTTCCCGGGGCTGCCCGACGGCGCGCTGGCCCACCGCCAGGCGATGTACCTGGTCGTCGTCGCGGTCGTGGTCGGCTCGGTCGCCGTCATGTACCAGGTCTGCGAGCGCACGAGCGCGGGCCAGGCCTTCCGGGCCATCCGCGAGGACGAGGTGCTCGCGCAGACCCTCGGCATCGACACGACGCGGTACAAGCTGCTGGCGTTCGCGCTCAGCTCGGGCTTCGCGGGGCTGGCGGGCGGCCTCTACGCCTACTACGTGCAGCTCGTGAGCCCGGTGGTCGCCTCGGCGGCGACGACCTCGCTGGTCATCGGCATGGTGGTCTTCGGCGGCCTCGGCACGCTGTGGGGCCCGGTGCTCGGCGCGCTGCTCCTCTACGGCCTCTACGAGGGCTTGCGCTTCGTCGGCGTCGTGTACAACCTGGTCGCGGTGGGCTTCGTGATCATGGTCTTCGTCATCTTCTTTCCGCGCGGGCTGGCGGGCTTCGGGAGATCGGCATGAGCCCCTGACCTCCTTGAGGTCGGGGTCCCGCTGCTTCGATGCGCAGGTCGGAAGCCGATCGTCCTGTGCTGTCCCGCGGGCGGCGCCATCAGCTTCCGGATGGCCATCATACCTCCGCTCGAGGGTCGCCACCTTCTGCGCCAGCTCGTCGTGCGAGACCAGCATCCTTCGTAGCCTGACAAACGCCCGCATGATCTCGACGTTGACGCGGATCGCTCGCTGGCTTCGAAGCACGCTCGAGAGCATGGCGACGCCCTGTTCGGTGAATGCATACGGCAGGTAGCGACGTCCACCACGACCAACGTTTGAGATCACAGTTTGTGATCTCAAAGCGGCGGCCTCCGTCGTCGCCAGGCGAAACATGAAGTCGGTGGGAAACCGTTCAGGGTTGCGTCGGACGGCCTGGATGAGTGCACGTGTCGGCACGCCGTAGAGGGGAGCGAGATCAGCACCTAACATGACCCGCTGGCCGCGGATCAATCGGATCGAGCGATCGATTCGCTCAGTAGGCGACGAGAGCCCTGTCGTTGAGTGGCGGGATGTCACCGACTCATACTACGGAAGGGCCAAGCGAGCCGAAAGTGTATCCGCCAGGAAACGCCCCCCACCCGCCCGTGTGCTATCATCCCGCCACTGTGCGTCCCGGCACAATCCACCGCCGCGCCTGCCTCTGGTGCTGCCCGTGATCATGGTCTTCGTCATCTTCTTTCCGCGCGGGCTCGCGGGCTTCGGGAGATCGGCATGAGCTACCGGCTGGGAGTGGACGTGGGGGGCACCTTCACCGACCTGGTCCTGGTGTCGCCCGACGGCGTCGCGCGCGATTGAACCGTCCCCAGAGGGCGACAGGCTCCTCGACACCGGCCTTGACTCCAGGTAGTTTGACTGGGATGAGGGCAACCTCACCAAGAACTGGGCTCGCCACCGGGTGGCCGGCGCCGAATGTGAGCAGGTATTCTTCAACCGGCCGCTCGCGGCATCAGCCGATGAGGGCCACTCGGACGCGGAACCCCGATTCTACGCCCTCGGGCAGACCGATTCCGGGAGGCGGTTATTCATCGCGTTCACGATACGCCGAGACCTCATCCGGGTCATCTCGGCGAGAGATATGAACCGGCGAGAGCGGACGGAGTACGAGAAGCCATGAAGAAAATCCCGAGGTTCAAGTCCGAGACGCAGGAGCGTGAGTTCTGGGCGAAGGCCGACTCCACACGGTATGTCAACTGGAAGCGGGGGAGGCGGGTTGTCTTCCCGAACCTCAAGCCTTCCCTCACGACGATCTCGGTCCGCCTTCCGGATCTCCTGCTGGAGGAGCTGAAGCTCCTGGCCAACAAGCGGGATGTGCCGTATCAATCACTTCTCAAGATCTTCCTGGCCGAGAGAGTCGAGCAGGAGCTGCGAGGTCGCCGGCGTAGGCTCGCGCGCGCCTGAGGAAACTGGGAAGCCGACCGAGATCCGCTGAGATCCGCGAGACATGGGGTTCGCCTGGCAGGGCACACTCCTCGGGATCCAGCCCCGGATCCGCCTCACGCGATCGTTCGACGAGCGGACCCACACGTATCTGGGCTACGCCCTCCGCCTCGACGGGGCCATCGGCGACCGACGCGGCGAATTCCTCGTCGGCATCGGCTCGGGGACCCAGGCCAAGCATCGCTTCCGGGCCGGCGACGTCGTCCAGGGCGAGTCGAGCCCCGTCGCCGACCCGCGCACCGAGCCGGTGGACTTCTACAAGACGGTGCGACTCGAGCTGATGGCTCGCGGGCCAGGGGCGCCGCCGCCACCGCCCTGGCTGGGGGTTCCACCCGAGCTGCCGGTTTACCGGGAGCGGGGTCATCGACGGCTCGACGCGAAGACCTACGAATCCATGTGCCGCGCCTGCCTCTGGGGCTGCCGGATGCCGGTGGACATGATCATCGACCCGTGGAAGCCCGCCGCGGAGGCACGCTACCGCTTCGAGACGTTCTGCTATGGCCCCAAAGCGTGCGCGCTGTATCGGCCAGGACCAACGCGCAAGGTGCCGGGGCGCAAGGGCGTGACGTGGGAGGAGGCGGATTGGGTGGACAAGGACGCCACCGCGCATCGCGCCGCGGATGAGTGAGGCACGGCCTGTATCCTTAGGGGGACAGGAAAGGTCGGAGCTGCGGCGTGTTAGGCTGTCTGTACAATGAATCCCACGTCCGGTTCGGTATTCACTGCGATCATCGAGCGGGAAGGCAACCTGTACGTGGCTCTCTGCCCGGAGCTGGACGTTGCCAGTCAAGGCACCTCGATCGAGAATGCCCTGGACAACCTGAAGGAGGCCGTCGCGCTTTTCATGGAGACGGCCGATCCCGGAGAGATGAAAGATCGGCGGCGGGAACACGTCTTCGTGACGCAGTTCCAGGCCGCGGATGGGTAGGCTCCGCGTCCTCTCCTGGCGCGAGACCTGCCAGATACTGCAGCAACACGGCCTCCGCGAAGTGAGACGGCGCGGAAGCCACGTCGTCATGCAGCCCGTGCCCGATCATCCCGAACTGGCGATCGGCACCCTCCTCGCCATCTTTCGCCAGAGCGGCATCCCGCGGGCCGCCTTCGAGACTTCGCGGTAGCTGAGCGGCTCCCCCGCTAGATGATCGGCAACACCACCCGCGACTCCCGCCCCCGTGCATGGAAACCAGTATTGTCCGCCACCACCCGCCGCCGCTCCCGCCCGATCGCCTCGCAGTCGCAGGCAATCTTCGGCGAGAGGTCAGCCCAGCGCCATGAACGTCCCTTCCGGGTGCTGATCGAACGCGAGGAGGGCGGCGTGATGCTGTCGCAACAGGCGTGCGATGTCGTCGGTTGAGCAGTTCCCTAGCCGGATCCAGATCACCTTCGGCGGGCCCCCGAAGAGGAAGCTTCGCTGGTGAAAATCGGTATCCTTCGACACGATCGCCAGGCCTTCCCGGGCGGCGTATGACCACACTTGTTCGTCATTAGCGGCGCCGAGGCCAACGCTTCGGACGTGCTGCGAGCCGGGGTACAGGTCAGCGAGGAGGTCGATGAGCCCGGGGGAGAGGTTCTGGTCGAGCAACAGCCTCACTGAGGCGGCACGGATACCAACCTTCGCTCTCGGTCAGCGGCGAAGGCCAGGCAAGCCAGGATGTCCTCGCGGGCAAGGTCGGGAAAATCTCGCAGGATCTGATCCTCCGACATGCCGGAAGCGAGGTACTCCAGTACGTCGTAGACAGTGATGCGCAACCCGCGGATACAAGGCTTGCCACCACGCTTGTCCGGCTCGATGGTGATTCGGTCCTGATATCCCATGGCGAGAAGCCTACCTTGGGGACACCGCGAAGGTCAAACTGGGCCCCCCGCCGCCAGATCGGCCGGGGCATGAGTCAGCCGATGGAACGCATGAGCTCCGAGTAGAAAGGATAGTGCATGAGACTCCACCGCAACGCTCGCACGTGTCCTCACTGCCGCTCTCTTATCGTCAGTCGCGTCCTTGACAGCGGGCAGAAGCCCACAGCCGTCGCCCGCGAGTTCAGGGTAACCGAGCGCACGGTTCGCAAATGGCTGAAACGCTTTCGTTCTGAAGGAGCTCCCGGGCTGGAAGGGCGGAGCTGCCGTCCCAACCACATCCCCCGCCGCTATCTTCAACCTGGCGAGGAATTACGTGACGCCGTCTTTGCAGTTCTCCACACTCCGCCCAGCGACCACGGATTAAATCGAACCAGCTGGACCCTTACGGATCTCGCGAATGTCCTTTGCGCACAGGGCAAGCGATCAACCGCCAGGAACATTCGCGCCGTGATCCACGCCGCAGGGTACAGGTGGAAGCAGGCCCGCGTCACCTTGACCAGCACCGATCCCGACTACCGGGGCAAGGTGGAGATCATACGCTCGACCCTGTCCCGTCTCGAACACGATGAGGCATTCTTCTCGATCGACGAGTTCGGTCCATTCGCCGTCAAGATGCGAGCCGGCAGATCCCTATCCGGCCCACATCAAGTTCGAGTGGTGCCACAGTGGCAAAAGTCCAAGGGCAGCCTGATCGTCACCGCGGCTTTGGAGCTCTCGAAGAACCGGATGAGCCACTTCTACTCGCAAAAGAAGAACACCATTGAGACTACTAAGCTGGTGGAGATGATCAGACACCAGTATCGGGGGTTTCGACGGATCTATTTGTCCTGGGATGCTGCTCCCTGGCATCGGTCGAAGGCGCTCCACGATCGAATCGAAGGGCTGAACGCGCCAGGTCCTCGCGGAGACTTTCCAGAAATCCGGGTCCTGCCACTCCCGGGCGGGGCTCAGTTCCTCAACGTCATCGAGTCAGTATTCAGTGGAATGGCGCGTGCCATCATCCATAACAGCGACTATGCAAGCGTCGAGGATGCAAAAGCCGCAATCTCTCGCTATTTCGAGGAACGCAACAGGAGCTTCCAAATGACACCGCGAAAGGCAGGCCGGAGCATCTGGGGGAGTGGTACGTCGTCCTACGAGGCTCAGACTCCCCGAAAGTACGCTGGGAACCATCGCGATGCCCTGCTCGGTAAAGGCCTACGGACGATATCGACGACCACCATGACCCAAACTTGAGATCACAGTTTGTGATCTCAAGATGGTGACCTCATCGGCTACCAATTGGAACAAGAAGTCGCCGGGGAACCGCTCCCGGTTTCGTCTCACAGCCTGGGTGAGAACACGCGTCGACACGCCGTAGAAGGGAGCAAGATCGGCATCCAGCATGATCCGCTGACCGCGGATCAGATGGATGCAACGCTCAATGGTCATCGGCATGGTAGTCTTCGGCGGTCTCGGCACACTGTGGGGCCCAGTCCTCGGCGCGCTGCTCCTCTACGGCCTCTACTGAGGGCTTGCGCTTCGTCGGCGTCGTGTACAACCTGGTCGGTGGGCTTCGTGATCAGGGTCTTCGTCATCTTCTTTCCGCGCGGGCTGGCGGGCTTCGGGAGATCGGCATGAGCTACCGGCTGGGAGTGGACGTGGGGGGCACCTTCACCGACCTGGTCCTGGTGTCGCCCGACGGCGTCGCGCGCACCTGCAAGGTGCTGTCGACCACCGCCAACTATGCCGAGGCCATCATCGCGGGCATCCGCGAGCTGACCGGGCAGGCCGGCATCGCGGCGCGCGACATCGGCGAGATCATCCACGGCACCACCGTGGCCACCAACGCGATCCTGGAGCGCCGCGGCGCGCGCGCGGGCCTCCTGACCACCGAGGGCTTCCGCGACCTGCTCGAGATCGGCCGGCTGCGGCTCTCGCGGCTCTACGACCTCGACTTCGAGCGCCCGGCGCCGCTGGTGCCCCGCCGGTGGCGGCGCGAGATCCGCGAGCGCATGAACCACCGCGGCGAGGTGGTGACGCCCCTGGACCGGGACGGCGCGGCCGCCGCCATCGATCGGCTGCTCGCCGAGGGCGTGGAGTCGATCGCGGTCTGCTTCCTGCACGCCTACGCCAACCCGGCCCACGAGGCCCAGGTGGGCGCGATGATCCGCGAGCGCGCGCCCCACGTGGCGCTGACCCTCTCCTCCGAGATCCTGCCCGAGATGCGCGAGTTCGAGCGCACGAGCACCGCGGTCACCAACGCCTACGTGATGCCGGTGATGGGCCGCTACCTCGCCTCGCTCGAGGGCGAGCTGCGCACGCTGGAGGCCCGGGCGCCGCTCCTCATCATGCAGTCCAACGGCGGCGTCATGACCGCCGAGGGCGGGCGTCAGCGCCCGGTGCACGTGATCGAGTCGGGGCCCGCCGCCGGGGTCATCGCCACCGCCGCGCTGGCCCGGGCGATCGGCGCGCCCAACGCGCTCTCCATCGACATGGGCGGGACGACCGCGAAGGCCTCCATCATCGAGGGGTACGAGATCAAGCGCACCGGCGAGTTCGAGATCGGCGGCAGCATGTCGCAGGGCAGCCGGCTCAACAAGGGCGGCGGCTTCCTTCTGCGCGTGCCCGCCATCGACATCGCCGAGGTCGGCGCGGGCGGCGGCAGCATCGTGCACGTGGACGGCGCGCGGGCGCTGCACGTGGGCCCGCGGAGCGCGGGCGCGGTGCCCGGGCCCGTCTGCTACGACCAGGGCGGCACCGAGGTCACGCTGACCGACGCCAACGTCACGCTCGGCTACCTGCATCCCGAGCGCCTGCCGAGCGGCCTGCGGCTGGACGCCCAGAAGGCCCGCCGCGCGGTCGCCGAGCAGATCGCCGCGCCCCTCGGCATCGACGTGGCCGACGCCGCCCACGGCGTCTACCTGCTCGGGTGCGCGGGCATGGCGCGCGCGGTCCGCGCGGTCACCATCGAGCGCGGCCGCGACCCGCGCGACTTCACGCTGGTGGCCTTCGGCGGCAACGGCCCGCTCTTCGCCGCCGAGATGGCGCGCTCGCTCGAGATCGGCACGATCCTGGTCCCACCCGCGCCCGGCGTCTTCAGCGCGCTCGGCCTGCTCGAGGCCGAGGTGGAGCATCACCTGGTCCGGACGGTCCTCCGGCCGCTCTTCGGCACGAAGCCCTCGGAGATCGGCGCCGTGGTGGCGGAGATGGAGCGCGAGGCCGAGGCCCTGCTGCGCGCCGAAGGCAGCCGGGCTCGCGTGGAGATCGAGCGGTCGGTGGACCTCAAGTACCAGGGGCAATCCTTCGAGCTGACGGTGCCGCTGCCGCCGGCGTTCAGCGACGAGGCGTTCCGGACGCTGGCCGCCGACTTCGGCCGCGAGCACGAGCGCACGTACGGCCACCAGGCGGAGGGCGATCCCATCCAGATCGTGAACCTGCGGCTGACCGCGCGGGTGCTGCGGCCCGCGGACCGCGCGGCGATCCGGCTCCAGGAGGACCGCGCCGGGCGGGGCGGCGACCGCCGCGCCTACTTCGGCCCCGCCCACGGGGCGATCGCGACGCCCGTCATCTCGCGCGCGGCGCTCGACGCCACGGCGCGGCCCGGGCCGCTGCTCCTCGACGAGTACGACGCCACCACCCTGGTCCCGCCGGGCTGCGCGGCCCGCCTGGACGCCCACGGCAACATCGTCATCACCACCGGAGGCCCCGCATGACCGCCCGCGATCTCAGCGATCCGATTCTCCTCGAGCTGGTGAAGAACGGCCTCGACGCGATCGTGGACGAGATGGCCATCGCCCTCGTGCGCACCGCCTACTCGAACAACCTCAAGAACGCGATGGACATGTCGTGCGCCCTCTGCGACGTCGACGGCCGCCTGATCGCCCAGGGCCTCACGCTGCCGCTCCATCTCGGCTCCATCCCCGACGCCATGGCGCAGGTGCGTCGCAAGTTCGGCCCGAGCCTCGAGCCGGGCGACGTGTTCATCCTGAACGATCCGTTCGAGGGCGGCACGCATCTGCCCGACTTCTACATCTTCAAGCCCATCTTCGTGGACCGGCGCCTCGTCGGCTGGTCCGCGAGCATCGGGCACCAGCTGGACGTGGGCGGCAAGACCGCGGGCGGCAACGGCTGCGACGCGACCGAGATCTTCCAGGAGGGGCTGCGGATCCCGCCCCTGCGGCTCTACGCGGCGGGCAAGCCGGTGGACGCGCTGTTCGAGCTGATCGACCGCAACGTGCGCGTGCCGCGCCAGGTGCTGGGCGACGTGCGCTCGCAGGTGGCCGCCTGCCTCACCGGCGAGCGCGGCTACCTGAAGCTGGCCGAGCAGTACGGCCCCGAGCGCTTCGCCGCGTGCACGACCGCGCTGCTCGACCAGGCCGAGCGCCTGGCGCGCAACGCCATCACCGCCATGCCCGACGGCACCTACACGTTCACCGACTGGATGGACGACGACGGCATCGATCCCGACCCGATCCCGATCACGGTGGCCATCACGGTCAAGGGCGACCGCCTGATCGCCGACTTCACCGGCTCCGCGCCGCAGGTGAAGGGCGCCATCAACTCGCCGCTGCCCTTCACCAAGTCCGCGGTGTACGCGTGCGTGCGCCACCTGGTCGGCGGCACGCCGCCCAACAACGAGGGCTACTTCCGCCCCATCGAGGTGATCGCGCCGCCCGGCACCGTGGTCAACCCGGTCATGCCCGCCGCGGTCGCCGCCCGCGGCCTCACCGGCTTCCGCATGGCCAACGCGGTATTCGGCGCCCTCGCCCAGATCGCGCCGGATCGCGTCTTCGCGTGCGAGGTGGGCGGCGACACCGGCGTGAGCTTCGGCGGCTACGACGCCGAGCGGCGGCCCTTCGTCTTCCTCGAGTTCCTCTTCGGCTCCTGGGGCGGCCGCCCGACCAAGGACGGCGTGGATGCGTGCAGCAGCTCGGTCGTGAACTTCTCGAACAATCCCGTGGAGATCATCGAGGCCGAGTACCCGCTCATGATCGAGCGCTACGGCTACCTGCCCGACACCGGCGGCCCCGGCAAGTTCCGAGGCGGCCTCGCCCTCGAGCGGCAGTATCGCTTCCTCGAGGCGGAAGGTGTGCTCCAGCTCCGCACCGACCGGCGCAACCACGTGCCCTACGGCCTGGCGGGCGGGCGCCCGGGCACGCCGTCGCGCAATGTCCTGAACCCCGGCCCGGAGGAGCGCGAGCTGCCGGCCAAGTGCACGCTGACCGTGCGGTCACGGCGACGTCTACCGCCACGAGCTGGCCGGCGCCGGCGGCTGGGGCGACCCGTTCGCGCGCGATCCCGAGCGCGTGCTGCGCGACGTGATGGAGGAGAAGATCAGCCCCGCGTACGCGCGACGGGAGTACGGGGTGGCGATCGACGAGCGCACGTGGAAGGTCGTCCCGGAGGAGACGGCCCAGCTTCGCGCGGCGGCGCAGCCCGCGCGCTGAGGGAGATCGATGCGCAGGCGTACGTTCCTCACCACCGGCTGGCTCAACATTCTCGGCCAGATTGTCCTGCTGGCGGCGCTCTATGCGTTCGGGAGCGCCTCCGCGCTCGGGATGGCCGGTCCGTGGGCACCGTACGCCTTGCTCCTCCTGGTCGGCCTGCCGAGCGCTCTCTGGACGGTCTTCTTCTACCTCCAGGACCGACGGAAGCCGGAGCCATCGCACGCCGTGATCCTCGCATTCCTCGCGGGGATGGCCGCCGCGAGCGTGTTCGCCCTGCCCATCGAACGTGACCTCTTCCAGACCTCCGCCTGGCTCTACGAATCGCCGGGTCTGCTCATCCTTGGCTCGGCGCTGGTGCGCGGCACGCTCGCAAGCTTCCTGGTCTACCTCATCATCCACCTCGGCTTTTACCCTTCACGTGACTTCGACGAGCCCGCCGATGGCATGATCTACGGGGCGTTCGCCGGCGCCGGCTTTGCCACGATCACCAGTCTCACCTACCTGGCGGGGCATCTGGACTTCACGCTCTTCGCCATCGGCTATACCGCGGCCACCAACATCCTGATGTATGCCAGCGGGGGCGCCCTCGTGGGCCATCTGGTTGGCCGGACGAAGTTTTCCACGAGACACGGACGAGCGTCCCACGTCCTCGCCATCGTGATCGGGGTCGTCCTGACCGGTCTCTATCACGCGGCCAACGAGATCGTCTTGCTGGCCGGGTGGACGCAGGCGTTCTGGGTTTCCTTCGGGCTCTCGGTGGCACTGTCGGCGATCGTGCTGGGCATCGTGACAGCGCTCATCCGCCGCGTCTCCGGGGAGCCGGTGCGACGTCCGGCCAGGCGATTCTCGGGACCCGATCTCCTCGTCTGGGCCGTTGCCGGGGTCCTCCTGCTCGCCGGTGGGCTCCTCGGATATGCCGCGACCCGTGACGTCGCGTTCACCAGCCCGAGCTACGGGATCAGCTTTGGCTATCCCGCTTGGCGGCTGAAGCCGACGCTGGTCCCCAGCGCGGACACCGGGCGACCGAGCATTCTGACGCTGTTTCGTGGAGTCGGGACGGACGGGCTGTTCGGCCTGACCGTGGGTGCCCGACCTGAACGGGTCGAGCTGTCGACGGTGGATCCCCTCGCCTACCTCGAGCATTCACCGCCGCTGTCGCTCGCGATCGAGCGCATCACGATCGGCGGCCGGAGTGGCTTGCGCGCAAAGTACGCCTACCTGAAGAAGGACGCCGCGCAGCCGGGCCAGCTGCCCGAGATGCTGTGGGCCTACACCGATGTGATCCCCTCTGAGAGCCATACCTTCGTCTTCACGTTCGACGGCAGGCCCTCGACCTTCCCGCAAGACGAGATGCTCTACGGGCGCATTCTCGATTCCGTCCGGTGGACGAGCAAATGAAGGAGAACGCCGTGAGCGTCGCCTCGCGCGTGGTGGCGGGCCTGTGCAGCCTCTTCATCCTCGGCATTGGCGAGCAGGCCACGGCGCAGACCCTGCCCGGTGATCTGCGGCCGTTCGTCAAGCTGGGATCCGACTACCTGGTCCAGGAGTACCGGGATCCGGTCATGCGCGGAACCGAAGTCGCAGACCCCGGGGTCCTCCAGACCACGCGACAGGGCCGACGATCGATCGGATCCGGGACGGTCGTGACGGACGATGGGCTGATCCTGACGAATTTTCACGTCTACAATGCGCTCTCGGATACGACCTATCAGCGAGATCCGAAGAATGCTCGGCGATTGGTGAAGATCACGCCCATCGGCCCGGACATGCTGGTCTACGAGATACGGCCCGAGGACCCACTCGGGCCGCCCGTGGTCCGATACCGCGCCGGCCTCGTTGCCGCGCATCCGGGTCTCGACGTGGCGATATTGAAGATTCGTGCTCAGGGGGATGGGAAGCCGCTCCCGCCTCAGCGCTTCTCGTTCGTCCGGCTGGGCAATCCGTACGGGATCGAGCCCCTCGCGATGCTGCAGATCCTGGGCTATCCGGGCGGCGGGGGGGAGACGCTGACGCCCACGACGGCCCAGTTCTCCGGGTACACGATGGGGGCGCCCGACGCCAAGGACGGTTCGCTGAAGGCGGTGGCGACGGTGGCCGGAGGCAACAGCGGGGGCTCCGCACTCCATGGGGGCCGGCTGATCGGGATCCCGACCCGCGTCTCGCAGACGGACGATCGGGGGGCGCGGTTCGCCTATTTCCATCCGATCACGTGGGCCGTGGGGCCCCTGGCGATGACCGCGCTACGATTTCACCAGCAGATCCCGGAGATCGACCGGAAGTGGCTGGAGCATCCCAGGAACACGGACGTGACGCGCACGCGCATTTTTCTCGGGGGCCGAGTGATATCGGCCTCGACCCAGCGACCCGTGCCGGGCGCCAGCGTCTTGTTCTATCGGGCGGACAGGACGCTAGACCAGATCCGGCGACTTTCCGACGAGGCGCAGCGGATCGTCGCGCAGCGCATTCCGGAAAGCCAGTGGTCCACGGACGCGACGAAGTTCTTGAAAGAGGGGGAGTTCTTCTACTACGCGACCCGGACCTCGGACGGGCCGGACACGGATGGGTTCTTCCTGGTGGGGGTGCCACGAAACCAGCGGCAGAAGGTGGTGGCCGAGGCGAATGGCTTTCGCTCGCTCAATCTGGAGGGCACCTCCGGAGATGGGATGTTCGCAGACATCGGGCTCTTCCAGATGCCGGCGATCCTGGTTCTACCATCCCCATCGCGCCGATAGACACGCCAGCCCGTCGACCCTCCTCGGGAGCGCTCGATCGGGATCATCGGCACCACCACCCGCGACTCCCGCCCGCGCTCATGGAACACGGTGCTATCCGCCACCACCCGCCGCCGCTCCCGGGTAGAATGGGCTCCGGGCACGTCATGTGGTTCGCTCAGCGGCAGCACCGAGCGGGACTCAAGACGGTATTCGGGCTGGTCGGGTCTGTCGGCCTTGCCATCGCCGGGTGCGTGAACGTGGCCGGGCATCTCCCGCCCCCACACCCCGCGTCCGCGAGCGGTCACTTCCAGGCTGGCGCGGCCCGTGTCGACATCACGCCGGCGCCCGGCGTCCCCATGGGTGGGCATTCCAAGGTTGGCAAGACCTCGATTGGCTACTGGACGCGCCTCTTCGCCCGCGCCTTCGTGCTCGAGGACGCGTCCGGCAACACCCTCGTCCTCGTCTCCTGCGACCTTTGGTCAGTTCCGGCCGGGCTCGTTGATCGCGTGGCCGAGATCCTGCTGACGAGGGAGGAGACACGACACATCGACCGGGACCAGCTCATCCTTGCGGCCACCCACACGCACCACAGCCCGGGCAATTTCTCGACGTCGGCCTTCTACAACACATTCGCCTCCCCGTCGGTGGGGTTCGATGCCCGGCTGTTCGAGTTTCTGGCGCAGCGGATCGGCCAGTCCATCACCGAGGCGGTGCGCGCCCGGCGTCCCGCCACCGTGTCCTACGTGGCGTCGCCGCTTCCCGCCCTGACGCGCAACCGCAGCTTGCCCGCCTTTCTCATGAATAGCGACCGGGAGGAAATCGGCGAGGACGGGTTGGATCGCCGTCTCGCCGGGCTGTGGATACGCGACGCAGCCGCGCCGGAGCGGGTTCTTGGCGTCGCGGCCTTCGCGGCCATGCACCCGACGGTCCTCGGGTCGGCAACGCCCGTGTACTCGGCCGATCTCTTTGGCGTCGCCGCGAACTACGCCGAACGCCGGCTACACCTCGAGTCTCCCGGCGCAGTCGTCGCCCTCTTCAACGGTGCGGAAGGCGATGTATCCGTGACCTCACGGCATCGAGATGTGAGCGCGGCGCGGCACCTCGGAGAACGTCTCGGGCACGCCATCGTGGCGAACCCGGCGCGCGACCGGGTGGACGGCGTCATCCGGCACCGCGTGGCGCAACAGCCCCTCGCCGGGCAGTGCCTCGAGGGCGACGCTGTCTGTACGGCTGACTTCCCCCTGTTCGGGACGGGCGCTCTGGGCGGCTCGGAGAGCGATCACTGGTTCTTGTCGTGGCTCGGCTGGCAGGAAGGCGCAACCGGAAACGGCATCCCGGGCCATGGCGCCAAGCGTGCCGCGCTCGGCCCCTTCGGTCGCCTGCTCATGCCGAGCACCGCCCTTCCCGCGGAGGCGCCCCTCGGGGTGCACCAGGTGGGAGGCCTGCTCCTCGTCACCCTCCCCGGCGAGTTCACCACCGCAATGGGCCGGCGAGTGGCACACGGGGTGGCCGCCTCCGCGGACTGGCCACCCGCGCGCGTGTTGCTGGTCGGGCTCGCCAACGAGTATCTCTCCTATTTCGCCACTCCCGAAGAGTACGCGCTCCAGCACTACGAAGGCGCGTCCACGCTGTGGGGCCCTCAGGCCGGCCCCCTTCTCGGTCGCCGGCTGGCCCAGCTCGCGGCCACGCTGTCTACGGTCCCACGATCGAGAGCGTCGACCGACTTCCGTCACCGGCCCGGCCTGGCCCGAGTCTTCACGCTCGCCGCCGCCGGTTCGCTGGCGGACACGCCCCCTGCCGGACTCGAATCGCTGCTGCGGGATGCCGCGCACGGCAGAGGGCTGGCCGACCCTCCGGCCTTCTGCTGGGACGACGTGGTGCCCGCGATGGCGGCCGAGGCCCGGGTGACGCCGCGGGTGACGATCGTCAAGGCCTCCGCTCCCGAGACATTCGCGCCGCTGTTCCTCGAAGGCATCGCGGAAGACGACGGCGGCGTGAACTTCGTGACGGTGGCGGGTCTGGCGCCCTCGTCGAACAGCACCGCCGAGCCTCACTCCAGATGGTGCACGATGTGGCTCGGCGCCCCGATGGCAACCGAGCCACTGCACTTCCAGGTCCACACACTCCGAGGCGCGACGCTGACCTCGCCGCCAATCCCGCCGGCGAAGCCGTGATCGCGTATGCCATCCTGGCCGAAGTTGCTACCGGGCCATCGGTATCTTTACGTGAGCAGCGGGAACAGAATCCGGGCGTCGGAAGAGTACAGGTCGTATTCCTTCAATCGGCTGACGGGGACCAGCAAGATCTGGCTAAGCTCCGGAGAACGCGGCTTGATGATCCCAGTACGGAGCCCCTCGCGCAACGAGGTGAAGCCCTGCTTGGGAAGGCACCGGTAGTAGAAGTCGAGACGATAGGGCCCCGGCTCCTCCGGCACGTAAGGGACTGCATCGATCTTGGTCAGTCGGATGATCTCGATCTCGATCCCGAGCTCCTCGAAAATCTCCCGCCGGAGGCTGGCCTCGATGATGTCATCGCGGGACTCCTCCTTTGAGGGCTCCAACGGGTTTCGGAGACCCGATTCGAGCGAACCGCCGGGAAGCCCCCACGCACCCTTCGTTCGATAACTGTGCTCAACCAGCAACACTTCCGGAGGGTTGACCGCCTCGTCGATGATCACCGCGACGGCCCCGACGGCCCAGGCGTGGTGAGGAGCTTGCGCAGAAAGCCAGCCAGCCGGGGTGGAAAATGTTTCCACACCGCCAGCGAGGTCCGGTGAAGAGAGGGGTGTCTTTCGATGAAGTGTGCGAGCCACGAAAGCACCTCTGCCCTCCTCCGTCGCTATGTCCCCTTCGTGTTCCAGATGTCCCGATGCAAACGCCACTGCCCGTCTGCCTTCTTCCACACCACGACATACTTCGCAACGGCAGTGCCGGATCCGAGAGTCAGCTGTGCCTCACCGACCTCATGGGCCGTCTCGCCGGCCACCTCGAGATCGACCGTCTCGAGCTTCACGCTCTTCAACCCGATTTGCTGGGCAATGGATGCCCACATCTGCTTGATGTTGTCCCGGCCCCTCACGAACGGGCCGTCCGGGGGAAGGCATACGGCATCCTTCGTGTACAGAGAGGCGAGGGTCTCGAGGTCCCCCTTACCCGCTGCTTCCTCGAACATCCGATTCACGGCCGCGATCTCAGATTGACTCATGAGTGTCTCCTCCTGGCGGTGCGATGGGACGAGTGAGGCCGCGAGTCAACACCATCGGGCGTACGTAGTCAAGGATCGTTGCGGCGAGGGGCATTCTCGGCATAGAGTCTGGAGGCGCACTTCCAGGTCGCAGGGTCGTCTGTTGTTTGATGCGTCGGCCGCGCCGGCTTGCAAGGAGGCCATCGTGGAGAACAAGGTCATGCAGGACGTGGTGGTGGCGCCCGACGAGAACTGGTCAGCGGTCCTGACGCCGGGACAGCTGTTGCGCATCGTGGACCTCGAGGGGAAGCAGGCGGTCGACTTCCTCTGCTACAACGCCGACGATCTCGCCGATCGCTACAACGCGGCGGACACGATGAAGTACAACAAGAATGCGTACCTGGGCGCGGGCCACGGCATCTATACGGTACGCGCGACCAAGCTCTTCACGATCGTGGCGGACACGATGGGGGGCGGGCACGACACCATCGGTGGGTGCTGCAGCGCCGCCAGCAACATGTTCCGCTACAAGGTGCCGGACACCCCGAGCTGCTACGCCAACTTCCTGCGGGCGCTTGCCCGACACGGCATGGGCGAGAAGGACATCGTAGCCAACATCAATTTTTTCATGAACGTCCCCGTACTGGCCGACGGCACCATGGGCATCGTGGACGGCAAGTCGAAGCCGGGCGATTCCGTGGAGCTCCGCGCCGAGACGCGCGTCCTCGCGGTGGTCTCGAATTGCCCGCAGCTGCACAACCCATGCAACGGATTCAATCCCACGCCGATCCGCGTGGTCATCACCAATCCCGCGGGCTAGGGCTTCGGGCACAGCTATTCATTCGCCCTTGGTTCGTTGATCGTAGGAGATGGCATACGCGGCCGACCGGGCCAGCAGGATCGGATCGCTCGAGAGATCGATGCCGTCCGTCCGGTTGGTGGGGTCGAAGATCAGGCGCCGCTCGTCGGCCGCGCTCGTCGGGGAGATGCCCGTGATCTCCAGACGCCCCAGCTCGACCAGGGGCCGCGCCTCGGGCCACAGCGCGGTGACGTCGTCTGTCGGGTCGCCGGCCTCGGCCAGCTGCAGGAGAAGCCGGAACGCGACCGGGCCGGTCCGCAGCCGGCCGTCCAGCTCGTTGCTCAGGAAGCTCGCGCTTCGCTTGCCGGCATCGTCAGGCGAGAGGAAGGCCTCGCCGGCCTGCGGCACGAAGCGATAGCGACCGAATCGGCTCGTGCCATCCGCGGCGGTGAAGCGGAAGGCGTGCTCGGCAAAGTAGGTCACCTGCCCGTAGCTGGCCGGCACCGGCCGCTTCATCAGGCGCTCGACGAAGCCGCGGCCGGCGGGATGGCTGGCGAGAAAGCGCGGAAGCGCGTCGGGGTCGGGCCGGCCGGTGGCCGGCACGGGGAGCTGCGCCCGCAGGAACTCGAGCAGCTCCTCGGGTGTCCGTGCGACGAACCCTTCGACCGAGTTGGCGAGGATGTCGGCGCTCTTGCCGCCGCCGAGCTGGAACTTGACCGCCATCGAGCGCACGTTGGGGGCGCCGTCGTGCACCTCGGGGTTGCCGTTGGAATTGGCGAACCGGATGACGGTCGGCACCGGCTGACCGGCGAAATGGGGCGCCCGGGTGACGCGGGGCGCGTCCGCCGACGCGCGGAACGTTCCCGAGCAGACGAGGCCCTTGGCGTGGACGGGACGGAAGCCGGGATGGGGGCCGGCCAGCGTCCTCATGGCGTCGACGATCTGACGGATGACGAGGTCCGGTGTCGCGGATGCAGACATGGGCGCGTCTCCTTCCGGGGAGAGTCTGCCACAAGGCTTCGCGAGCCGTCCATCCAGCCACCCGCCGCCCGTGTGCCGCGACGACCTCGCTGGTCATCGGCATGGTGGTCTTCGGCGGCCTCGGCACGCTGTGGGGTCCCGTGCTCGGCGCGCTGCTGCTCTACGGCCTCTACGAGGGCTTGCGCTTCGTCGGCGTCGTGTACAACCTGGTCGCGGTGGGCTTCGTGATCATGGTCTTCGTCATCTTCTTTCCGCGCGGGCTGGCGGGCTTCGGGAGATCAGCATGAGCTACCGGCTGGGAGTGGATGTGGGCGGTACCTTCACCAACCTGGTCCTGGTGTCGCCCGACGGCGTCGCGCGCACCTGCAAGGTGCTGTCGACCACCGCCAACTATGCCGAGGCCATCATCAACCCCGGCACGGAGGAGCGCGAGCTGCCCGCCAAGTGCACGCTGACCGTGCGGCACGGCGACGTCTACCGCCACGAGCTGGCCGGCGCCGGCGGCTGGGGCGACCCGTTCGCGCGCGATCCCGAGCGCGTGCTGCGCGACGTGATGGAGGAGAAGATCAGCCCGGCGTACGCGCGGCGGGAGTACGGGGTGGCGATCGACGAGCGCACGTGGAAGGTCGTCCCGGAGGAGACGGCGCGGCTTCGCGCGGCGGCTCAGACCGCCCGCTGAGCAGCCGTTGCAGCAGCGGCGGCGGGCCCGATCTGTCTGTCAGAGCAGCTCGTTCAGCATGTAGAAGAAGTTGTCCTTCAGCTTGTGCGTCAGCGGGCGCTTGCGCCAGCTCTCGAGTTGCACCTCTGTCGCGCGCGGGACGTACTTCTCGAAAACCGCGTCAAGCCGCTGCGCGAGCGCCTCGTCCCTGATCGATAGGGTGATCTCGTCGTTTGTTTCGAACGAGCGGTCGTCGAAGTTGCTCGAGCCCACAGCGCTCCAGACCCCGTCGACAGTCATGACCTTCTGGTGCAGCAGGGTGTGCGGGTATTCGAACAGGCGAACGCCACACCTCAACAGCTTCTCGAAGTTGCGGTGGCCGGCGTGCTGCACCATGGGATTGTCCGATCCGCTGGTCGACGGCATCAGCACCCGCACGTCCACGCCGCGCTTCACCGCATCGCCGAAGGCGTCGATGGCATCCGGCTCGGGGATGAAATAGGGGTTCTGGATCCAGATGCGCGTACGTGCCAGGCAGATGGCGGTGTGGTGGAGGATCTTCACCGTGGGCGCCGAGTTCTCGGGTTTTGCGAACACGGCGTGCATCAGGACGTCGCCCGCCGGTTCCAGCACCGGGAACACGTCTTTGCCCACGAACAGCTCGCCGGTCTCGCCAGCCCAGTTCTCACTGAAGGCGCCTTGCACGCTGTGCACGATCGGCCCATGGAGGTGCAGGCTGATGTCGGCGTAGTGCTTTCCGTCTTCCGCATCGCCCAGCCACTCGTCCACGACGCAATGACCGCCCACGAAGGCCTCGCGCCCGTCGATCACCATCAGCTTGCGATGGTCGCGGTCGTTGAACACTCCGATGTTTTGCACCCTCCGGTCGTGAAAGAACACCACGCGGCAGCCCGCGTCGCGCATCTCGCGCACGACGGCCTTGCCCGCGTGCTTCGAGCCTACTGCGTCCAGCATTACGCGCACCTTCACGCCCGCTCGCGCTCGCTCGATCAGCGCATCGGCCACCCGCCGGCCGAGCGCGCCCTCCTTCCACAGGAACGTCTCGAAGTGCACGGATTCTCGCGCGGCCTGGATGCGGCCGATCAATACATCGAAGAAGGCGCCGTTCTCATGCACCTCCACCTTGTTGCCGGCCACCGCCGTGCCCAGCGTCAAGCCCGAGAGCGTGGGCATCAGCTCGTCGATAGGCAAGTCGCACTCGACGTGCAGGTCAGGGTCTCTATGGCGGCGGATCGACCACACGACCAAGGCCAAGAGGATCACGACGCCGAGCAAGAGCCCACCCAACGCTTCACTCATACGTGTTCTCCGTGCTCCGCCGCATAGTGTCCAGGTCAATTCGGCCGCTGGGGCAGCGCACCTATGTTGCAGCTCTTGACCTGGATACGCCAGTCAGATGGGACTGAAGCCTCGCGCATGGGGACCATGACGTTCTCGGTGCGGTCGTTCTCTGCGGATGACGGGAAGTGACACCGGGTCGCCAACATATGGGCGTGCCAAGGGTCGACGCGGTCGGAAGGATCCACCTATCCGGCCTCATTGCCGGCGAAGATCACCGGCACGAGCTTTGCTCCGGTAGATGGCGCCATGCGCGACCGAGCCGGCCACCGGGTCTCCCGCTACCACGCCTCCGACCTCCTCCGGACCGTCGTCCACGTCGCCCTGACCGATGGCCGCCTGGCCAGCGTGAATGGCCACGTCGCGGCCGGCACCGGGAGCGGGCGGGCGTGTGCCGTCTGCTCCGCCGCAGTCAGCGCGAGAGAAGTCGAGTACGAGGTGGCGAGCCCCCAGGGGGCCGTGGCCGCGCACTTCCCGTGCTACCTGGTGTGGCACCAGGAGTCCAAAGCGCAGCGGATGCGTCTGTAGCACCAGTCACCCCGGCTGGTGGCCTTGACCTCCCCTTAGTCCGAGCGCAGACTCGCACTGCTGCCCACCGTGCCCGGCACCCTGGAGGATCGCAAGCGCCTGCGGCCCATCGGCCGCAACAACGAGCGCTACCAGCAGATGCTGGACGAGCTGCGCAAGCTGGCGGTGTTCGCCGACGACGCGGGCTTCGACGTGCTCGCCACCACCGAGCACCACTTCCACTCCGAAGGCTACGAGACGTCGGTGGCGCCGCTGCTGATCTACGCCGATCTGGCCGCGCGCACCAAGCGGATCAAGTTCTCCCCGCTCGGCCTGGTGCTGCCGTCGTGGGATCCCATCCGCGCCGCCGAGGAGCTGGCGGTGCTCGACCACCTGACGAAGGGGCGCATCTACGCCGGGTTCGCGCGCGGCTACCAGGATCGCTGGGTCAACGTCCTGGGCCAGCAGTACCACGTCACGGGGGCGCCCATGGACGGCTCCTCCATCGACAACCACAACCGCAAGGTCTACGAGGAAGCGGTCACGGTGATCAAGAAGGCCTGGACCGAGGAGGCGTGGGACCACGACGGCGAGTACTACAAGGTCCCCTTCCCCTACAAGGAAGGGATCCGGCGCTGGCCGGTCGCCGACTGGACGCGGCAGTACGGCGCCCCCGGGGAGATCGACGACGAGGGCGTGGTCCGGAAGATCTGCGTCGTCCCGAGGCCCTATCAGCAGCCGCACCCGCCGATGTTCCAGCCGTTCTCGGTGAGCGAGAACACCATCCGCTACACCGCCAAGTCGAGCATCGTGCCGTGGATCCTGGTGGCGCATCCGCCGGACTTCCAGCGCCTCTGCACGATCTATCAGGAGGTCGCGGCCGAGAATGGCCGCACGCTCGGGCTGGGCGAGAGCGTGGGCGCGTTCCGGGCCGTGCACTTCGGCAAGACCGAGGCCGAGGCGGTCGCCCTGCTCCGCGACACCAACTACGCGGGGTTCCAGCACTACTTCGGCGGCTTCGGCTTCTGGGAGGCGTTCCGCACCCCGGAGGACAACGCGAAGTACCCGCTCGACCCGTACACGCCCCTGCCGCCGGCGGAGTGGACGGTCGACCGGATGCGCAAGGTCAAGTACGGGCTAGCGGCACGGTGGATCAGGTCAAGCGCGAGATCGAGGCGCTGCAGAAGATCGGCGGAAGCGGGGACCTCGAGTGGTTCGGGTGGTTCTTCGATCAGGGCTTCATGTCGTGGGAGGAGGAGGAGCGCCAGATCGAGCTCTTCGCCAAGCACATCATCCCGGCGTTCCGGTAAGGAACTGCGAGGGAGGTGCACGCCGACGTCTCGCCGTGGCTCGGCCTGCCCGACGGCGCGCTCGCCCACCGCCAAGCGATGTATGAGGGCATGGCCCCGCGGCCCTCGGTGAAGGGCGGCAGGACCTGCAGGGAGGCTCGGCGCCATGACGGGACGCTCCGGTGCCCACGGGCACGGCCGGACGGATGCCGCAGGGAGTATTCTCCAGGGAGTTGGCCGACGCAATAAGGGCGATTCGGCGCACGCTGCCGAGCAGCTCGGACTGGAAAACAGGTTCGAACGGCGGTAGTCTCGGGTCCCTCATTCGCCCCTTCATCGCTGCCGTGGAGGGCACATGCGAGCGTGGATCGTGGACGCCGTCTCGAGCTCGCCACAGCGGCGGTGCTCGAGGGCGAGGCTAGCTCCAGCCCGTTGAGACATTGAGGAGAGCGCCGATCATGGCGAAGCCCTCGCCACCTCCGCCCCGGCCTCAGTTGCGAGCCGGCGATGTTGTCGTGCTCCGCCAGAGCCAGGAGCACGTCGAGGGCGAAATCATCACGGTCTTGGGGGATGGCCGCTACAAGGTGCGCTGGCTGACGGGATCCGACTATCAGAATCGGGTGACGACAATCACCACGGAGGACGTTCGCAAGAAGTGATTCCTACCCGGAGCCGCCGTCCTTCCAGGTGAACTCGGTGATGCTGATCCGGTAGCTCGCGCCGCCTGTCTTCAGGGCAACAACGAAGGGACCGCGACTCAATGCCGGGACAGCACCGACCACGAAGCCGTGGGCACGGTCAGTGACTTGGCCATTGCTGTCGAGCGTCTCAACGAGCAGCCGCACACTCATCGCTGGCCGCATGTTGTCGTTGATAACGTAGCCTTGGACCTCGGGGCGTCCACCGCGCGTCTGGCCGACCTCCCAATCCAACCGCAGCCGCGCGTCGATGCCAGACGGACTGATTGTGGCCAGCGCGCCGTGCGTGCCGCCCAGGATAAGCAGCACCGCCCCCAGGATGATCCGGTGTGGTGTTGTCATGGCCATCCTCCAATTCCTCTCGCACTGGGAGCCTACACCTGAAGAGCCCACCCGCGACATCCGGCCTGGCGTCACCAACCAAGTGGTTTCTTCGGGCCCGCGGGCCCCTCGGGCCGAGTATCCGTTCAGCGAGGCTGCAGGAGAACGCCGTGGACGCGGGCAAGCAGCTCATCGATGCCCAGTGGTTTATGGAGGAAAAGATCAGCCTCGCGTACGCGCGGCGGGAGTACGGGGTAGCGATCGACGAGCGCACGTGGAGGTCGTCCCGGAGGAGACGGCTCGCGCCTGACCAGTAACGCTAATCACCTCGCAACTGGCGCTGGCGTTCTAGCTCTACTGCTTCCCGCTGAAACCTGCCGGATTTTCCGCCGGCCGATTTCTTCTGGCATCGATCGCCATCCCGATGCGGCGGTATGCGTCTTCACGACGCTTCCACTGCCGCTGTTCCTCACTCAAACCCGGACGGCCAACACCGGTTGGTCCGATCCAGACGGCGGCGTCGCGATAGTGAGCGGGGACGTGCAGCTTGTACTGGGTAATCTTGCTGACACCCTTGTCGTCCGTGTACCGGTACTGAGCGTCCACCCGCCCGGCGACGAGTACGATGCCTGCGCTAAGTGCTACCGCAATGACGAAGCGCATGTCTAGCAGCGCCCCTGTTTGGCGAGCCCGGGCGGGCAGCCGCGTCCTGGCGCTTCACCCCGGCCCTCCATCTTCTTCGCGTGCCCCGGAGGAATCTTGTAGTACGCGACCGGAACCGCGCGGACTGGCTGCGGCACTCGACCTAGCGCAATCGTCGCCCACGGGCCGCCATGTGTCGTCGCGACAAACCACGCCCCCTCGTGGAAGCTGTAGTAGCGGCCGCCGTAAGCGAAGAAATTGATGCCGATGCCCGGCGCATAGAATACGGGCGAACCCGAGACTACAACGAGCTTGGGGGGAGCCCCGAGGACGACCGGCGGGGGTGGAGGCACAACGACAACCCGCGGTGGCGTCGGCACGTCAATCTTGACGCCAATGCTGACACTATCCGCCGCCACCGGGCTTACGACTACGAGAGCTACGATCGCTGTGAGTGCGAGCACTGGCATCATATCGAGGAGCCTCCTGCGCATTGAGTCCTGGCGTAGTGGTCCTGGTGGTGCATACCGTCTGCCAAGCCGTGCGCGGGGCTACCGAGTGATTTCACGGTCGTTTAATGTACGACCCCTCGAGAACACGATGATTTGCCGTCAGTGACCTGTCGGCAGGCGGTCACTGCGCGTTATTTTGTCTCAGCCTCGAGTAGTTGCTGGACGCGCGTGGCCAGCTCCTCGCGGGCGCATGGAGTGGAAAGCCAGGACGCCCCTTGAACCGCTGGTCTCTCCGCTGAGCTCAAGATGCGTGTCGGAATTCCAGATCTGGCCCCATGCAGAGCTTGCGGGACTTCCCCTCCGCGTCACCTGTCGGACGTCCAGGATGTCTCCGAATGAAACGGCAATTGGCTCGACGCACACGCCGGCCACGCACCATCACCTGACAAAGGTTCCCTTTCCGGTTTCGCGAGCGACCAACGCCCTTGGCAGCCCGCTTGCACCTCTCTATGAGCGGCCGGACCACACGTCTTCCTGCACTGAAGGCATCGAGTGCCCGCACTGGCCAGAACAGGATTCGCCAGATGAGACTGGGTTTCGCCATCATCCTCGTGCTCCTGCCCGCGGTTGCCGTCGCCCAGCCGTCGCAAGGCGTCGTCACCATGTTGTCGGGCCAAGCCACACTGACCCGGCGCGCTCCGGCCACGCCGCAGCCACTCCGCTTCAAGGACGATCTCTTCGAGCACGACCGTATCAACACGCGTGAAGGCTCACTGGTGCGAGTGCTCCTGCGCGGCAAAGCCCTGGTCACCGTCCGGGAGCTGTCGGTCTTCACGATCACCGAGGACGGCCGCGAGCAGACCGTGCGATTGACCTGGGGCAAGCTCGCCGTCAGCGCCGCACCCAGTCGCATGCGTTCCGGTGAGACGATCGAGATCCGAACACCGAACGCGATCGCCGCGATTCGAGGCACTGTCGTGATCGTCGAGGTGCTCCCGCCCGCGATCCCCGGTGCGACGCCGAATACCCTCATCACGGTGACGCGTGGAACCGTGGGCGTCACCCGGGCAGATCAGATCGGGACCGCCGAAGTACCCGTCCGTGCCGGCCAGGTCTACGACGTGGCGGCGGGCCGCCTTCGGGCCCTCTCGCCGGCCGAGGCCGCGAGCACCTGGGCCGATCTCGCGAGCGGACCGCAACCCTTCAGCCTGCCCGATGGTTTCAGCGGCAGCCTCTGGCGCGCGGAGCTCGAACGGACTGCGAGGGATACCTTCCTTTCTTCCAGCACTGATACGCCAGGCGATCCATGGGGGACGGTGCTGGATCAAATCCTTCGCACGTCCCCGCTGAATCTCATTACCGGCGTTGTCGCGAGTGGCGTGAGCGGCGGGGGCGGGACCGGCGGACGTGGCTGTGGCGGAGGAGTAGGGGGCGGGGCCGGCGTGGGGTGTAACGGGAAGGGTCAAGGCGCCGCGCACGGCAATGGGCACTAGTCGATGAGCAGGTTCGTATGACCACGCGCTCGAGGTTCGGGATCTTCCCCAAGGTGCTCCTCACCATGATTGGTGTCGCGGTGATTCCGCTGAGCGCCATCTGGTACCTCAACTATGCTTCCGCGACGGCGCGCCTGTCGGGTCAGGTAGACCAGCAGCTCGGAGACCGCGCCGATGCGGTCGTGAGTTACGTGGATGCCTGGGTAGACATGAACGTCAAGATGCTGCGACAGAATGCCGCCGTCGACGACATCATTGTCATGGATCCCAAGCGGCAGCGGCGGACGCTGCTCTCCATCGTGAACGAGTACAAGGCGATTTACCTGGCCTTCACCATCGCCCCCGACGGCAGTAACGTGGGCCGAAGCGATCAGGAGGCCCCGAAGAACTACGGGGACCGGATCTATGTCCAGCAGGTACTCCGGGGCGCGCCGCTGGGTCAACAGGTCGTGATCAGCCGGACCAACGGCCAGCCGGCCCTGATCCTGTCCGTCCCCATCACGGGAGAGCAGCGGCTGGCTGGCGTCCTGGCCATTGGCATGACCATCAACGACGTCTCCGGCAGCGTCACCAATGTGCAGATCGGTCAAACGGGATACGCCTTTCTGCTGGACAGCACCGGCAAGGTCATCGCCCATCCGAAACGCGAGTACGTCGAGACCCTGAAAGACATGAGCCAGCATGCCGCATTCCTGGGCGCGTCCGACCTCCCCAAGAAGCAGGTCACCTACACCAACGAGCAAGGCCGGCCCGTGCTCGGCTATGCGCGCAAGAGCAAGTTCGGCTGGACGCTGGTGGTCCAGCAGGACGCCGCAGAGGCGTACGCGCTCATCGCCGAGGCCAACCGCAACGCGCTGGTCCTGCTGGCGCTCACCCTTCTGTTCGTCGGCCTGGTGGCCTTCCTCTTCGCCCAGCAGCTGACCCGGCCCATCCGGAGCCTGACGCGGACCGCCGATGAGATCAGCCGCGGCAACCTCAAGGCCACCATCAACGAGGTGAGCCGCTCGGACGAGATCGGCGCGCTCGCCCGCACCATCGACCGCATGCGCGCCAGCATCAAGGTGGCCATGGGACGGCTGACCCCGGTCCGCGACGAGCCGGCGAGCGCCGCGCGTGGTGTCTGGCGGCAGCCCAGCGCCAACGTGATCGATCCTCGCCGGCCCGCGGGTTGAGACAGGCGCCCTGAATGTCACAGGACCTGGCGGGCTCGCCGCCGGCAGGGTCAGCAGTCGCGAGCGACGGGTCCGTTCTCCTGCCGCACGATGCCATCATCGACGCGCTCCAATCGTTATGTGGTGCCAAGCGCTCCGGGATCATGTTCATCATCACGGCGGACAACCACGTCGCCCAGTTCATCCTGCGCAGCGGAGAGATCGTCGGCTTGAGCCACCGGCTGCTGCGAGGACCCGACGCCCTGCCCGCGATGAGGGCCTTCGCCGCCGGCCGATACCGCTTCGTCGAGGAGCCCGTCGACCGGACCGACCGTGGCCTGCCGCCGACACTCGACTTGCTGGCCCTCTTGATTCCGGAGGACTCCACGCCGGCGAACCCGCCTCAGTCTACGTCGCCGACACCCTCCACGAGACAAGCGCTGGAGTCGCTCCGGTCGGTGATCGAGCCCGAACTGACGGAGTTTCTGGGCCCGATGGCGGAGGTGATCTGCCAGGAGCACCTTGCGCATGTCACCGCCCTGAGCTCACCCCAACAGCTCACCCACTTGGTCGAGGCCATTGCGAAGGAGATTGGCGATCCGACCAAAGAAGCCCATTTCAAGGAGCGGGTTCTCTCCCGCATCAAGGGTGTGACGGCTGACCCGAACCTATGATTGCGAGCGCGGCAGGTCGTCCCGGAGGAGACGGCTCGGCTTCGCGCGGCGGCGCAGCCCGCGCGCTGAGGCGTCTTCCTAGGCGTGCCCGACGGTGAGTTCGAAACTAGCCCTTGTGTTCCTGGAGGCACTGTAGCGCGAGCCCCCCGTGGCTCCACGCCGCCCCGGCCGCCATCGCCATCGCGACGAAGGTCGTCTCCGCGATCTCCGCGTCGGAGGCTCCGGCCAGCGCTGCCTTCTTCGTATGGGCCTGGATGCACCATGGGCACTGCGTGATCTGAGCGATGCCGAGCGCCATGAGCTCCTTGGTCTTGCCGGGGAGCGCGCCGTCCTTGAACGCCTTCTGATCGAACTCGAGAAAAGCCCGGTACGCTTCCGGCACGAGTTCCCGCATGCGCTTGAACTGGGTCCCGACATCAACACCGTGGAATTCCATGGCTGTCTCCTTGTGAGCCTGCACTCTGTCCACGACTGTCCTGTGACTGACCGCGCGGCAGCGTGAGCTCGCCGTCGATCTGGTAGCGGTAGGCCGCCCGCCAGAGCGCGGTGGCCCGTCTCAGGTCGTCTGACTTTTCCACCCCTTCAGTCTAGTGACGAGGAATCCCCTCGCCCAGTGGACTTTGGTCTCATGGGTCGCTAAGCTCTGCACACCGAATCTCTAGCTCGCAGGGAGGTTGTATGCGGTGTGCCCGGTGCCAGCACGAGAACTCCCCACAGGCCAAGTTCTGTGAGGAGTGCGCCACGCTGCTGGAGCGGGCCTGCTCCAATTGCGGCACCCGGCTCGTCGAGACCGCGAAGTTCTGTACCCAGTGCGGCCACTCCGTAGAAGGAGGCGGGACCCCACCGCCACGCCTCGTCTCGCCGGAAGCCTATACGCCACGGCATCTCGCCCAGAAGATCCTGATGTCGAAGGGCGCGCTGGAGGGCGAGCGCAAACGGGTGACGGTGCTGTTCGCCGATCTCCGAGGGTCCCTGGAGCTCCTCGCCGACCGCGATCCCGAAGAATCGCGCAAGCTCCTCGATCCGGTGCTCGAACGGATGATGGAGGCGGTTCACCGTTACGAGGGTACCGTCAACCAGGTGATGGGGGACGGAATCATGGCGCTGTTCGGCGCACCGCTGGCCCACGAAGATCACGCGGTGCGGGCCTGCTATGCCGCGCTGAGGATGCAGGAGTCGGTCAAGCGGTACGCGGAAAGCGTTCGTCGGGTGCATGGAATCGAGCCACAGATCCGGGTGGGCCTGAACTCCGGGGAGGTGGTGGTTCGAGCGATCGGCAGCGACCTCAAGATGGATTACTCGGCGGTGGGGCAGACCACGCACCTGGCCTCCCGCATGGAGCAGATGGCGAAGCCCGGCGCCATTCTCGCCACCGCCGATACCGTCGCGCTGGTGCAAGGCTACATCGAGGCGGTGTCCATCGGCCCGCAGTCGGTTCGCGGCCTGCAGACGCTGGTCGACGTGTACGCCGTCACGGGGACCGGCGCGGCCCGCTGGCCGATGGAGGTGGCGGCGGCGCGCGGGCTGACCAGCTTCGTGGGCCGCGAAGAAGAGCTGGCCCTGCTCGACTCGGCGATGCGATCGGCGGCCGGCGGCCGGGGCCGGGTCGTCGGGGTCATGGGAGAGCCGGGTGTCGGAAAATCGCGGCTCTTCCACGAATTCACCCGCGCAGAGCGAATGCCCGGCTGGCGAATCGTGAAGACGGGCGCCTTCTCCTACGACAAGGCGACCGCCTACCGGCCGGTCATCGACCTGCTCCGCGCGTACTTCGAGGTCTACGACCGGGGCGACCGGCAAGAGGTGCACGACAGGATCGTCGGCCATGTGCTGGCGCTCGACAAGGAGCTGGCCGTGATCGGGCCGGCTCTCCTGTCGCTCCTCGACGTGCCGGTCGAGGATCCGCAGTGGCAGGCATTGGGTCCCCTCCAGCGGAGGGAGCAGACGATGGACGCGGTCCGTCGCCTCCTGCTGCGGGAGAGTCAGGTCCAGCCGCTGTGCGTTGTCGTCGAGGACCTGCACTGGATCGACTCCGAGACCCAGGCGTTCCTCGACGCCTTGATCCAGCACCTCCCCGCCGCGCGGGTTCTCCTGCTCGTCAACTACCGCCCGGAATACCGGCACGAGTGGGGCACCAAGAGCTACTACACGCAGCTCGGCGTTCATCCGCTGCTTCCCCAGAAGGCGGAGGAGCTCCTCCGCGTGATGCTCGGCGACGACGACCAGGTTGCGCCCCTCAAACGGCTGCTCATCGAGCAGACCAGGGGCAACCCGTTCTTCCTCGAGGAGTGCGTTCGCATGAAGGTCGAGGACGGCGCCCTCGTCGGGGAGCGGGGAGACTATCGACTGACGAAGCCCACCGAGACGCTCCGGGTGCCGGCCTCCGTCGAGGCGGTCCTGGCGGCGCGGATCGACCGCCTCGCGCCGGGGGACAAGGCCCTGCTCCAGGCCGCGGCGGTCATCGGAGACAATGTGCCCGTCGTCCTGCTCCAGTCCGTCGCCGAGATGTCGGAACAGGAGCTCCGCGATGCCCTGACGCGCCTCCGGGCCGCCGAGTTCCTCTATGACATCAGCCTGCTCCAGGAGCCCTACTACGTCTTCAAGCACGGGTTGACGCAGCGGGTGGCCTACCACTCGCTGCTGCGGGAACAGCAGCGCCGGCTCCATGCCCGGATCGTGGAGGCCCTCGAGCGCCTCTATCCCGAGCGGCTGAGCGAGCACGTCGAGCGGCTGGCTCGTCACGCCTCCGACGCCGAGCTCTGGGATCGGGCGGCCCGTTACCTGCGGCAGGCGGCAGCGAAGGCGTTCGCGCGCTCGGCCAACCGGGAAGCCGTGGTCTGGTTCGACCAGGCGCTGAGCGCTCTCCAGCACCTGCCCGACAGTCGCGAGCTACGCGAGCAGGCGATCGATCTCCGGTTCGAGCTCCGTAACGCGCTGCAGCCGCTCGGCGAGTTCGGGTCCATCCTCGAGCGCCTCTATGAAGCCGAGGCGCTCGCGGCGGCCCTCCCCGATCCGAGGAGGCTCGGGCGGGTGGCGGCCTATCTGGCCGACTACTTCCGCCTGACCGGCGACCAGGACCGCGCGATCCAGTGGGGAAAGCGTGCGCTCGCGGTGGCCGGCGAGATCGGAGACCTCGGCCTGCAGATCGTGGCGACCACCTGGCTCGGCCAGATCTACTTTGTCGGAGCCGAATACGGGGAAGCCCTGGCCCACTTCCGCCACAATCTGCGGTCGCTCGTCGGCGAGCCGGCCGGGGAGCGGTTCGGCATGCCCCAGCCGCCCGCCATCCACTCCCGGACGTGCCTGGCCTGGTGTCTCTCGGAGCTCGGCGAGTTCTCCGAGGCCATCGCGCTCGGGGAGGAGGCCGTCGCGATGGTTGGATCCGCCGATCACCCGCTCAGCCGAGCGGTCGCGCAGGCCGGTGTGGGCTGGGCGTACCTCCGTCGCGGGCAGGCGGACAAGGCCATCGCGGCGCTCGAGCAGGGCCTCCAGGCCGTCCGCGCCGGGAACAGCCCGCTGTGGTTTCCGAGACTGGCCTCCGCCCTGGGCTGCGCCTATGCGCTGGCCGGGCGGTCGACCGAAGCGCTCTCGCTGACGGAGGCGGCGGTCGCCCAGGGCGCCGCGATGAGCCTGAAGGGGGGCCATTCCCTGCTGCTGGCGTATCTGGGCGAAGCCTATCTGCTCGCGGGCCGGCATGACGATGCGCGCCGGAGTGCGGAGCAAGCGCTCGGCCCTCGCCCGCGCTCACAAGGAGCCCGGCTACGAGGGCTGGGCGCTTCGTCTGCTCGCGGAGATCGCCCTCGGGTCGGACCCCCCGGACGCGGCCCGGGCGATGGAATACGGGCGCACGGCCCTGACGATGGCCGAGAAGCTGGGGATGCGCCCGCTGATGGCACACTGCCACCTCGTGCTCGGCCGCTCCCTGGCGCAGGGCACCGACCCGGCCGCCGGGCGACGGCACCTTGCCGCCGCCACCCGGCTCCTCGGCGAGATGGACATGCAGGCGTGGCTCGGGCCGGCGCGGATCGCGCTCGAGCGCCTGGCCTGATCTAGCGCTTGCGCTTGGCCTTCGCCCGCTTGGCCGTCGCCCGCTTCTTGAAGGTCGCCCCGAACTTCCTCGCGACCTTCTTCAGCTCCTTGTTGAACCGCTTGATCACCGGCGTCTCCTTGGGCCCCTTGAGCACGATGACCACACGTCGTGTCCCGTACGGCGGTATCGGCGGCTTTGACATGATAGGCATGCTGGTTCTCCTCCGTGTGATGGGTTAGCTCCGCGCATCCTCGATCCCCGCGAAGAACTCCTCAGTGTGGAACACTCCGGGCAGCGTGTCCACATCGCGAACCATGAAATGGTCGGTCGCCTCGTCGGGTTCCTCGAGGGATCCCACCGGCTCGCCGAGGGCGAGCTGGACGTAGGTCACCGCCATGTTGTGCTTTCCACTGAGGTCCAGCAGATTCGTCCCGGCCAGGAAGCGCCCCGCGTTGATCTCGGTGACGCACACGGTCCCCTCGCCGTCCTCCTTGAGATCCACGCTGAACAGGCCGGTGATATTCCGTCCGAGCGCGCTCACCGCCCGGGTCGTCACCTCTCGCACCTGCGGATCGGCCGTCGTCCTGGCCAGGGCGGCGACCGACGACACACCGCTCGGATGACCGCCGGGTGCGATGTACGCGAGGCGCTCGAACGCCTTCGTCAACACCGGGCGGCCCCGGTCCCAGAGGCTCTGGCAGCCGAAGTCGCGACCCGGCAAGTACTCGGAGAGCGTGAAGGACCTCACGGGGACGCCGCGCATCGTGGACCAGTAGGCGATCCAGGCCTGTGCCTGCTGTGGGGTCCGGACCGGTATCGCGGCAGTGGAGCCGCTGCCCGCGCGCACCCGGCACCAGAGGGGCGTTCGGCCCATGCGGCGAAAGATCCCGGGTACGGCCGCGAGACTGCCCACCGCGTACGTCAGCGGCACCGGCACCGCGCGGCTCCTCAGGAAACGGCTCAGCCGATACTTGTCCTGACAGAGCTCGATCACCGGTCGGGGTGGCAGGAACACGCGGCAGGGAAGTCTCCGAGCACGCGAGAGCGCCCGGACATCCGCGTCCGTGGTCGGGATCAGCAGGTCGACGCCGACCCGCGTGACCACGCGCCCCACGTCCCGGAGGAAGGCGCGATGCGTGGTCGGATGCACGAGGAAGTTGCGCTCCGCGGCCGATTTCTTGAGGACGAAGCGGTCGCTCTGGCATCCCGCGACGAAGAGGGACGGGTCGCCCGCTTTCAGGCTCCGGATCAGGTTATTGCTCGGTCCGCCGCCGGCCTCGGTGACGAGAAGGCGTTTCACCATCACCCGCCCGCGGCGTCCCCGAACTTCGCGTCCCGCACCTTGATCCGGTCCTTCACGCCCTTGGCCCGCGCCGCCGCGCCGTAGGTGCCGAGCGCCTGGCGGTGGGGAATGGTCAGCATGTAGTTCTTGAACGCCGCCTCGAGGGCGCGGCGCTGGCCCTGGATGTCCATCGTCTCGTTCACCGACGCCTTGGCGAGCTTGAGGGCGAAGGGATCCTGCAGCGCGATGCGGCCCGCCAGCTCGAGCGTGGCGTCGGCCAGCTCGGCGCGTGGCACGACCCGGTTGACGAGACCGAGATCGAGCGCCGTGGCCGCGTCGATGTAGTCGCCGGTGAAGAGATACTCCTTGGCCTTCCGCGGCCCGAGATCCCACGGCATGCTGAAGTACTGCACGTGCGCGCCGCCCCAGCGCACCATCCGGTCGGCGAACTGCGCGTCGTCGGCGGCGATGATGAGGTCGCAGCACGAGGCCAGCATGAGCCCGCCCATGATGCAGTAGCCCTGCACCTGGGCGATGGTCGGCTTGGGCACGTCGCGCCAGCGCAAAGTGGCCTCGAGGTACAGGTCGGACAGCCGCTTGAGGTTCTCGGGCATGCCCGGGCCGACCGGGTGGGCCTTCTGGTCCTCGAGCTCCTCCGGGCTGCCGAGGTCATGGCCCGCCGAGAAGTGCGCCCCGGCGCCCGCCACGATGATGACGCGCGTCGCGTCGTCCTCCGACGCCGCGCGGAATGCCTCGTCCAGCTCGAGGATCATCACGCGGCTCTGGGCGTTGAGCACCTCGGGCCGGTTCGCGGTGATGCGCAGCACGGCTCCGAGCTTTTCGTAGCGGATGGTGCGGAAGTCCATCGAGCCCTCCTGGCACTGAAAACGATCGCCCCACAATAGCCCACGCGGGCGCGTCACGACCAGCCCCCCCGCCGTGTGGACATTGACCGGGGGCGCGGGCTTGGGTACGGTGAAGCACCTTTGAGCGTGAACATCCACGGAGGTCTCCAGATGGCGGGCCGGCTTCGGGACAAGGTGGCGCTGATCACGGGTGCGGCATCGGGCATCGGCGCGGCGACGGCCGTGGTGTTCGCGCAAGAGGGCGCGAAGGTGGCGCTCAACGACCTGCCGTCGACAGACCTGGAGACGGTGGCGGACCAGGTCAAGAGCGCCGGCGGCGAGGCGCTGGTGATGGTCGGCGACGTGACGAGCCGTCCCGACTCGCAACGGCTCGTCGATGAGACGGTCAAGCGCTTTGGCCGGGCGGACGTGCTCGTGAACAGCGCCGGCGTGGCCCCCCGGAACGCGCCGGCCGACTGGGACTGGGAGAAGGTCTGGGACTACGTGATGGCCGTCAACATGAAGGGCACGTTTCTCATGTCGAGGGCCGTCGCGGACCAGATGGTGAAGCAGGGTGGCGGCTCGATCGTGAACCTGTCCTCGATCTACGGCCTCGTGGGCCGGCCGCGGGAGATCGGGACCGGGCTGGACCCGTACGTGCACAGCAAGGGCGGGGTGGTCCAGCTCACCCGGGACATGGCCGTGCACTTCGCCCGGGAGGGCGTGCGGGTGAACGCCCTGTGCCCCGGGTTCGTCTTCACCAACCTCACGAAGGCACTGACCGACAAGCCTGAGAGCCGGAAGTTCCTGGAAGAGAAGCACCCGATGGGCCGGCTCGGCCAACCCGACGAGATCGCACGGGCGGCGCTGTTCCTGGCGTCGGACGACGCCTCCTTCGTCACGGGCGCCTGTCTGCCGGTGGACGGGGGTTACACCGCACAATAACGGGGCGCGCGAAACGAGTCGGGGTCACTCCTCCTGCATCAGATGATCGCGCTGCGTGGTCCCGGCGTAGTCCTGCCGGTACCGGCCACGACGCTGCAGCTCCGGCACCACGAGATCAACGAACTCCTCGATGGCCCCCGGTGAATAGATCGGCGACAGCATGAACCCGTCGCCGCCCACCTGGTCGAAGTAGTCCTCCATCTGGTCGGCCACCTGCGAAGGGGTGCCCACCATCTGGACCAGCCCCACGCTCTGTCCGTGGCGCTGCGCGACCTCCCGCAGCGTGAGGAGCTCGCCCGTCAGGGTTCGGTACCGCGTCTGCATGCGCTGCAGCTGCGGCTCCGTGCGTCGGGCCATCACCTCGTCGAGCGGCAGCGCCGACAGATCGAAGTCGAGGTGGCCGGAGAGAATCGCCATGCCGCCCTCGAGCGGGACGAGGCGGTTGTGCAGCGCCTGCTTCTCGCGTGCCTCGTCTTCCGTCGCCCCGAGGATCGGCTGGATGCCGAACAGGATCTTGCACGCTTCGGGCGTGCGCCCTTCGCTCACGGTGCCGCTCTTGATGTCGTCGTAGTACGCCTTGGCGCCCGCGATGTTCGGCTGGATCGCGAAGATCGCGTCGGCATACCGCGCCGCGAACGTCCGCCCCTTGGGCGACGTTCCCGCCTGCAGGATCGCCGGGCCGCCCTGCGGGGAGCGCACCACGTTGAGCGGCCCCCGAGACCGGAAGAACCGACCCTCGTGCTCGATGCGGTGCACCTTGGACGGATCGGCGAACACGCCCGCCGCGCGGTCCATCACGACCGCGTCCGGATCCCAGCTGTCCCAGAGCTTGCGGCAGACCTCGATGAACTCGTGGGCGCGATCGTAGCGCTCGTCGGTCGGCCGGCGCTCCTCTCCGTAGTTCGCGGACTGGTTGTGGTTCAGCGACGTCACCACGTTCCAGGCGGCGCGGCCGCGTGTCAGGTGATCCAGCGTCGCCCACAGGCGCGCGGCGTAGAACGGGTGCGAGTGGCTGATCGAGAACGTCGCCCCGAGGCCGATGCGCGTGGTGACCGCGGCCATGAACGACAGCAGCGGGATCGGGTCGTGCTCGGGCGCCTGGGTCGCGTGCCGGATCGCCGGGTCCATCGTCCCGCGATACGTGTCGGAGATGTAGTTCAGGTCCGCGAAGAAGACCATGTCGAACTTGCCGCGCTCGCAGACCCGCGCGATGTGCTGATAGAGCTCCGGCTTTGCCCAGTCGAACCCGGCCTCCGCGGTGCGGGGATGCCGCCACATGGCGAGGCTGTGATAGGTCGGGCCATGGCAGAGGAACTGCGCCAGGTGCATCTTTCGCTTGCGCACGATGCCTCTTTCTAGCACACGACTCGCAATCGGCCCACCCGCAAGCTACCCTAGACCACTGTGTTCCAACGGTACCGGTTCATTCTCGTTCCCGGCGTCCTGGCGGTGCTCTTGGCGATGGCTGGCGCGGTGATGAGTCCGGCGAGAGCGGAGCCGCCGAGATTTTCGGTAGTAGCCCTGGGCGTCGCACACGCGGCCTTCAAGGTGCGGCCGGCAGACGCGGAGCCGTTCTCGGGCCACGCCTTCAAGATCGATCTCGACGTGGCAGAGCTCCGTCTGATCCCCGCTGGAGACCCTCCGCTGCGGCGCACCGTGGAGCAGATCGTTGCGCCCTATCCCGTTGTCGTGGCTGTCAATGCCAGCTTCTTCGACAAGGAGGGCCGTGCGATGGGCCTTGCGGTCGACGAAGGACGAGTCATGGCCCTGAGCAACCGGCGGAGCTGGGGCGCTCTCGTGATCGATGGCAAGCAGGGGCGGATCATGCTCGGCGCCGACATCCAGAACCCTCTTGACCATCGCCTCATCGTCCAGGGTCTCCCCCGTCTCCTCGTCGGGGGAAAGGTCCAGCAGCTGAAACCCCAGATCGCCGAGCGGACCGCGGTGTGCGCCGGGGGAAATATCGTCGTTCTCGTCGTTTCGACGAAGGTCGAGGCCACCGCGTTCGCACGCTTCCTTGCCGACCCGCCTGACCAGGGTGGGCTCGGGTGCTGGGATGCCCTCAATCTCGATGGAGGCCCGTCGACACAGCTCGTGGTGAAGCTCCCCGCACGGGCGCTGTCGCTACCCGGCGGGTGGGGGGTGCCAAACGCGCTGGTCGTCGTTCCCGGCAGGCAGTAGCGGGCTACGTCAGTTCAGCTGACCCCGCAGCTGATGCAGCGTCTTCGCGGCCTGCACGTCGCCCGGCGCCGCCTGCACGGCGCCCTCGAACTCCCGCAGCGCGTCCCACCAGCGCCCCTGCTTGAGATAGACGCGCCCCAGGTTCATGAACGGGAACTGGCGCGGCTCGTAGCGGCTCGCCTGCTTGGCCTTCCCCAGCCAGGGGATGGCCTCGTCGAGCTTCCCCTGCTGCATCAGGTAGACCCCGATGTCGTTGTAGGGGTTGCCGAAGTCGGGGTCGATCTCGATCGCGCGGAGGCACTCGGCCGTGGCCTCCTCCAACCGGCCCTGGAAGCTCAGGGACCAGCCCAGGAAGGTGTGGGCCTCCGCCGTGGGGTGCACCGCGACGGAGCGCTGGTAGTGCTCGATGGCTCGGTCGAGCTCCCCGTCCATCTGGTAGCGGTAGCCCGCCCGCCAGAGCGCCGTGGCCCGTTTCAGGTCTTCTGACTCTTCCACCCCTTCAGTCTAGTGACGCGGATTCCCCTCGCCCAGTGGACTTTGGTCTCATGCGCGGACGATCTCGGCGGCGAACGCCTCCAGCGCCTCCCAGTCGTAGGGCCCCTCGCGGAGCGCGATGCAGAGCCGCGTGCAGCCGAGCGCCCGGAACTGGTCCACCATGGTCCGCGCCTCCGCCACCGTACCCCGCAGGTGGCCGGTGCGGGCGGCGCGTTCGGGGCTGCCGCCCCAGTGCCCGCGGAACACCTCCTCGGCGCGCGCCGCGCCCTTCGCGTCGGCCCCGAGATAGAACCCGAGGTTCACGGTGCGCATGATCGTCTTCGGGTCGCGCCCTTCCTTCTCGCACCACTGGTCGAGGACCTGGCCCAAACGCTTCCACTCGTCGGGGCCGATGTAGGCCCCGTTCCATCCGTCGGCGTACTTCGCGGCCGTCCGGAGCGTGCGCTTCTCGCCGCGCCCGCCGATCCAGATGGGGATCCGGGGCTGCAGCGGCTTGGGGTTGTTCGGGGCGTCCGTGACGCGGAAGTGCTTCCCCTCGAAGGTCGCGCGCCGCTGCTCCGGATCCAGGAGGAGGCGCATGATCTGGGCGTACTCCTCGAGCATGTCCTGGCGGGGGCCGATGGACGGAAACGGGAAGCCGAACGCCTTCGCCTCGACGTCGTGCCAGCCGGCGCCCAGGCCGCAGTCGACGCGGCCGTTCGACAGATGGTCGATGGTGGTGAGCGACTTGGCGAGCAGCCCGGGATTGCGGTAGGCGACGCAGTAGACCCCGCTGCCCAGCCGGATGCGCTGCGTGTCCATGGCCGCCGCGGTCAGGGTCGCGATCGCCTCGTAGCAGTCCATGTCGCCGCCGCGTGGAGGCGATTCCTGGAAGTGGTCGGACACCGAGAACCAGTCGAAGCCCTTGGCGTCGGCGAACTTCCACAGCTTGCGCATCTCGCCCAGCGGACCACCCATGTGACCGATGTGGATCCCGAACTTCATGTCTTCCCCCTTGGCCGGTGGCTCAGATAGACGGTTGCCCGGCCTCGAACATACCGCGGATCGCGCCATCGCGGGCCCATTGGACTTAAGACCTAGAGATGCGAGATCGGAGAGGATCGCGGTTAGACTGGACCCATGAAGACAAACACCGTCCGACCCAGTACGGCTCCGCCTCTATACCGCTTGGCCTTTGACGATGTTGTTTCTGATCTGCTCAAGGTGAAAGCGGCAGCGGATACCTCTCAGCGGGCCGGCCAGAAGACTCAAACGCGGCCTAACAAAACTAGGGACAGGGCAAGACGGAAGGGATAGTCGAAGCTCAGTTGGTTACGATTTAGAACGACGCCCTACAGCTTGCCTTGTCTTGGCCGCGCCCGCTCGGACTTCTCGCTCTAAGCGCGTTGCCTTCTCGCGTGCCTCTGCCTCTTCCTTGGCAGCCGCGTGGAGACTCGCTGAGTGCGCGGCGTCTGCGGCGTCGACTTTCTCGATGATGGCCAGCATCTTGGGACTGAGTGCCATACGTGCCGAGTCCTTTCCCGGGCCGTGCACGGCCCCTGCCGTTGCCGGCAAGGGCCGCCGTACCTGGATCCGACCTTAGAAGTCTCCGTGAGGCATGGGCGGGGCCGCCGCCGGCTTGTCCTCGGGCAGGTCGGTGATCAGCGCCTCCGTCGTCAGCAGCAGCGAGGCCACCGACGCCGCGTTCTGCAGCGCCACCCGCTCCACCTTGGTCGGATCGATGATGCCGGCCTGGATCATGTCCACGAACTCGAGCGACTCCGCGTCGAAGCCGCGGGCTACTCCCTTCTCGGCCTTGACCTTCTCCACGATCACGCTGCCCTCGAGCCCCGCGTTCTCCACGATCTGGCGGATGGGCTCCTCGAGCGCGCGCTTCACGATCATGGCACCGACCTTCTCGTCGCCTTCCAGCTTCAGGCCGTCGATGACCGCCGCGGCCCGCAGCAGGGCGACCCCACCGCCGGGCACGATGCCCTCTTCCACCGCCGCGCGGGTCGCGTTGAGCGCGTCCTCCACGCGGGCCTTCTTCTCCTTCATCGCCGTCTCGGTCGCGGGCCCCCACCTTGATGATGGCGACGCCACCCGCCAGCTTGGCGAGCCGCTCCTGCAGCTTCTCCCGGTCATAGTCCGAGGTGGTCTCCTCGATCTGAGCCCGGAGCTGCTTGATGCGCCCCTCGATCGTCGACGTCTTGCCGGCGCCATCGATGATCGTGGTGTTGTCCTTGTCCACGACCACCTTCTTGGCCTTGCCCAGATCTTCCAGCGTGATGTTCTCGAGCTTGATGCCGAGATCCTCGGTGATCGCCTTGCCGCCGGTCAGGGTCGCGATGTCTTCCAGCATGGCCTTGCGGCGGTCGCCGAAGCCGGGGGCCTTCACCGCCGCGGTGTGCAGCGTGCCGCGCAGCTTGTTGACCACGAGGGTGGCCAGGGCCTCCCCCTCCACATCCTCGGCAACGATCAGCAACGGCTTGCCGACGCGGGCCACCTGCTCGAGCAGCGGCAGCATGTCCTTCATCACGCTCAGCTTCTTCTCATAGATCAGGACCAGCGCATCCTCGAGCACGACCTCCATGCGCTCCGCGTCGGTCACGAAGTACGGCGAGAGATAGCCGCGGTCGAACTGCATGCCCTCCACCACGTCGAGCGCGGTCTCGGCGGACTTGGACTCTTCGACCGTGATGACGCCGTCCTTGCCCACCTTCTCCATGGCCTCGGCGATCAGGCTGCCGATGGTCTTGTCATTGTTGGAGGCGATGGAGGCGACCTGTTCGATCTCCTTCTTATCCTTGGTGGATTTGGACATCTTCTTCAGCTCGTTGACCACCGCGTCCACCGCCGTGTCGATCCCGCGCTTGAGGCCCATGGGGTTGGCGCCGGCCGTGACGTTCTTGAGCCCGTCGCGGATGATGGCCTGCGCCAGCACGGTGGCGGTCGTGGTCCCGTCACCGGCGACGTCCGAGGTCTTGGAGGCCACCTCCTTGAGCATCTGGGCCCCCATGTCCTCGAAGTGGTCCTTCAGCTCGATCTCCTTGGCGACCGTCACGCCGTCCTTGGTGATGGTCGGGCTGCCGTACTTCTTGTCGATCACCACGTTGCGGCCCTTCGGGCCCATGGTCGCCTTGACTGCCGCCGCCATGACGTTGACGCCGCGGAGCAGGGCGGCCCGCCCCGCGTCACTGAATAGAATCTGCTTTGGCATTTGATGCTTCTCCTCGATTCGATAGGGTGGCCCGGCCGTCGCGGCCGGGTTGGGCTGACTGTGCGTGCTCGACGCGACTACTCGATGACGGCCAGCACGTCGTCTTCCTTCATGATCAGATACTCCTGGTCGTCGACCTTCACCTCGGAGCCCGAATACTTGCCGAACAGGATGCGATTGTGGGCCTTCACATCCAGAGGGATCCGCTTACCGTCCTCGTTCATCTTCCCGTTGCCCACCGCGATCACCTTGCCCTCCTGGGGCTTCTCCTTGGCGGTATCCGGAATGATGATGCTGCCCTTCTTGACTGCCTTTTCCTCCTCGCGCTCGACGAGGATGTGGTCGTGTAACGGACGAATCTTCATGGTTCTCTGGCCTCCCGATGGTAAGGGGTGAAACGTGGGAGCATCCCGATCAGCGGGGTGCTTGTTACCGCAACATCGCCGCGAAGGATCTAGCTGGCCGGTTCGCTGTGTATATTACTACATGCATCTTATATAAGATATAGCTTGATATGTCAAGCGAGGAATCGCTCGGGGTGGGAAGCGAAACAACCTCCGCCGCGATGCTGTGCCATCGCGGATGAGTTGGGCGATCTCGGTGCGCTACTTCGCAGCCGCGGTCTTGAGAAGTGCCGATGCGCAGGCTTCTGCCACAGCTCGATTGGGGTCCGGTTGCCCTGGGAACGTCGCCCATCCGGTCTTCATCACGAACTCGGTCTGTTCGTAGGACGACGTGATGGCCGTGAGCTCGCCGAGCTTCTTGGCGTAGGCCACATCCGCTCTCTTCCCGGCGAGACAGATCGGTACCAGCGCCGTGGTGACCGCGGTATCGGCCTGTAGCATCGCCTGTCGGCCTGCCGTGCTACTCGTCGTCCAGCCTCCCCAGCTGAAACCCACGATCATGGTGAGAATGCTGCCGATTATCAGACCCCAGATCCCTGGCTTGAGCGATGCGCGTAACGCTTGCATGAGATGCCTCCTGGCCTTCCGGAGAATATGTGCGATCAGCGTCCAGTGTAGCGAGGCACGCTTCGGCCTGGATAGTGGACCATGGTCCACTAGATCACTTGTGGCGAGGTTCCATCTCCTTGGATGGCGCTTGGCTCGCGATATGGGGTAGATCCCGGATACCGTCGGTTGGGCGCGGCGCCCCAGCGCAACCGACCAGAATCCCCATCGCCAATGTGGTCTGCAGCAGCACTGCGGCCGCACGTCGGAGGCCTCCGTCCCGTCTCATGGCGATTCCCTCCCTACCAAGTCACTCGTGATAGTCGATTTGAGTCTCGCCAGCGGGTGGGGCGTTTGAGAAGAGCAGACTCCGCGCGCCACATCGTGTAGCAAAGCGGATGGGCGAGACCGAGCACGCCGGCGCCTTCGACTTCGCGTTCCAGAGTGGGTGAGTCAATCGAGTGCCCGCACACGTCACACGGCCGTCCGGTTCCCCGACGTATTGACGACATCCCCGTAGCGGGAAACAGCGTGCGCTCGGACAGCCGGGCGCGCACCCCTCTCCTCAGATCATCGTTGAGGGTCTCGGTAATCATTGAGCCCGCCCATCGACGCTGGAAACACCGTGGGGGACGGCGGGCAAGCCACCCTCGGACAAGCGGGCTTCTATCTGCCGCCTCAGTGCATCGTCAGCGGCGCACGAAGCTCGCCACTGGACGGCTGCCCGATCCTGCTCACGTACGATGTATCCATCAAGCATCTTGGCGCCCTCGTCACGCACGGAGCAGCCGCGCAGCGTGCGTTCTGAACCGGGAGGATCAAGCCAGATGCCACAGGAGTCTGGCGCCAAGGTGCGCCACCGAGAGAGCCCGCAGTAGGCACTCATACTGTCTCTCTCCTGCCTGTCCGCTGCCTAGTTGGACCTTAGTCCAGGCACTCTGCTCTTCGAGGCTGGGCCTTCGGGCTCTCCTGCTTCGCTTCCGGGGCCGTCCGGCGAAGGACCGCCCTGGAACCGATGCTAGCCGCTACCTATCGAGGGCTCGATCGGAACGACCGGCAACACCACCCGCGACTCCCGCCCCCGCTCGTGGAACACGGTGTTGTCCGCCACCACCCGCCGCCGCTCCCGCCCGATCGCCTCCCCCGTGTTGGGATTCACGTCGAACCGCGGGAAGTTCGAGCTCGACACGTCCAGCCGGATCCGGTGCCCCGGCATGAACAGGTTGCTCGTCGGATAGAGCGTGAGCGTCACCTGCACGGGCTCGCCCGGCTTCACCAGCTCCCCCCGCTCGCGGCCGTTGCGGTAGCGGAGCCGCGCGATGCTGTCGGTCAGGTTCAGCGCATAGCCCTGCGGGTACCACGCGCTCGGCGGGTAGACGTCGATCAGCTTGGCGGTGAAGTCGGTGTCCACCGCGGAGGTGGCCACCCACAGGTGCACCTCGATGGGCCCGGTCACCTCCACCGCCTCGCGGCAGCGGCGTCGTCTGGAACACCAGCACGTCGGGCCGGGAGCCCAGCGGCAGGTAGGGCGGGCGGCAGCCGTGGAAGCCGGGGGCCTCGCGCTGGTCGAAGCCGCCCGGGCGCATGACGTCCACCGTGCGCTCGCCGCGGCCGGCGTAGCTCGGGTCCGCGAGGCCGGCGGGCAGCGGCAGCACGTCGCGCAGGGATGACACGTTGCCGCCGATGGACGGCACGGGGCGGGCCGGGTCGAACCGGTAGGTGGTGGCGGAGCTGGCCTCGCGCGGCGGGTCCGTCGTCAACGACCCGTCGCCGTGCAGGTAGAAGTCGGTGAAGCGCGTGCGGGCCAGCGGCCACTCGTGCTCGTCGCGCCAGCGGCCGCCGTGCACGAGCCGGCCCGCGCCCGAGCGCCGGCCCGAGCCGCCGCCCATCACGAAGATGCGCAGCGGCGCCTCGGCGTCCAGGCCGTTGTCCACGCCGCGCAGCCACCGGTCGTACCAGCGCAGGTGCAGCTCGTCGAAGCTCGGCAGCGCGGCGTCGTGGCCGAACTCCACGTCGCCCGCGTAGGAGAGCTCCATGGTCTTGCCGCCGTGGGTCCACGGGCCCATCAGGACGCGCACCGGCCGCCGCCCGCCGGCGCCCAGGCCGACGAAGTTCTGGAAGGTGGCGCGCGTGTAGGAGTCGTACCAGCCGCCCACCAGCAGGATCGGCATGTCGGGGACGCGGTCCCAGTGGCGGCGGAAGTCCACGCTCGGGTGCTTCCAGTAGTCGTCGTAGTCGGCGCGGGTGAGGATCTCGAGCGCCCACTTCTCGTAGGGCGGCACCAGGGCGAGCTGGGTCTGGCCGGGGCGGATGGGCATGCGCTCGAGCCAGTCGGAGAAGCGCGGGGCGCCCTGGTTGAGCGCGGCCTGCACGTGGGGCTGCGCGGTCAGGGCGGCCTGCGTGTTGTAGGCCGAATGCCAGAAGGCCCAGGCGAGGAAGCGCAGCTCGAGCGCGCCGCCGTGACGGACGCTGCTCTCGTGGGCGTCGGCGCCGCTCATGTTCGCCACCATGGTGGCGAGGCCCTCGGGGCCCAGCGCGGCCAGGGCGGTCTGCGTCCAGCCGGACCACGAGGTGCCGAAGGTGCCCACCGTGCCGTCGCACCACTCCTGCTTGCGGATCCAGGCGACGGTGTCGGCGCCGTCCTCGGCCTCGGGGATCAGGAAGTTGACGTCGCCTTCCGAGCCGAAGCAGCCGCGGCAGTCCTGGTTCACCACCACGTAGCCGCGCGCGGCGAAGTAGCTGGCACTCGCCTGACGTCGCCTCGGTCTCCACCTTGTTATAGGGCGTGCGATGCAGGAGGACGGGGCGGCGGTCGGCCAGCGGGCGGCCGGCGCGGGCCGGGCGGTAGACGTCGGTCGCCATGCGGACGCCGTCGCGCATGGGGAGCATGACGTTCTCGGTGCGGTGGACGTCGAATGCGGCGGCAGACGGCCGGGCGGCGGGGTCGAGGGGCTTCATGCGGACGGTGGCTCCTGTGGGCGAGTCGTGTGAGCTAGTGGGACGCGGACGCCGCGTCCGGGGTGGAGTCTGCCACAAGTAAGCGGCCGGCGCCCCGGCATGAACAGGTTGTAAGATGCCGGCATGACCGCCATGCTTCAACGTTTTGCGAACATACGCCGCGATGAGACCGGTCCGACCCTCGTCGCGGGGCTGTTCTTTTTCTGCGTCCTCACGGCGCTGATGGTCGTGCGGCCGGCGCGCGAGGCGCTGGGCATGCAGCGCGGCATCGAGGCGATCCGGTGGCTCTTCATCGGCACCGTCGTCGTCACTCTCCTCGTCAACCCGCTCTTCGGCCTGCTCGTCAGCCGGTACCGCCGCCTGGTCTTCATCAACGCGACCTACCTCTTCTTCGCCGTCAGCCTGCTGGCGTTCTACGCCTTGCTCGTGCTGGCGCCGGCCAGCATCGGGGAGTGGACCGGCCAGGTCTTCTACGTCTGGTTCAGCGTCTTCAACCTGTTCGCCACGATGCTCTTCTGGGCCCTGATGACGGACCGCTTCTCGCTGGAGCAAAGCAAGCGCCTCTTCGGGGCGGTCGCCGTGGGCGGAACGCTGGGCGCGATCTTCGGCCCGTGGCTCGCGAGCCTGCTCGCCAGGCCGCTCGGCACACCAGCGCTGCTGCTGGTCGCGGTCGGGTTCCTCCTGCTCGCGATCGGCGCCGCCTGGTGGCTTACCCGTCTCCGGACGGATCGGCTCGAGGCGACCCGGAGCGACCGGGACGATGCGCCGGCGTCGACGGAGCACGCCGTGATCGGCGGCAGCGCCTGGGAAGGCTTCCCGGCGGTCTTCCGCTCGCCCTATCTCCTCGCCATCGCCGCGTACGTGGTGATCATCGCGGTGATGGCCACGTTCGTCTACTTCACCCGCCTGCAGATGGTGGCGGCGCTGGGGACCAGCCTCGACATGCGCACCGCGATGTTCGCGCGGATCGATATGATCACCCAGGTGGCCACGCTCGTCCTGCAGGCGATCGTGACCGGGCACCTCATGAAGCGGCTCGGCGTCTCCCTCACGCTCGCGGTGCTGCCGATCACGGCGGCCCTGGGCTTCATCGGTCTCGCGATCGTCGGCTCGGTTGCGGCGCTCATCGCCTTCGAGGCGACGTTCCGCGCCGTGCAGCGCGGCATCATGCGGCCCGCGCGCGAGACGCTGTTCACCGTCGTCCCCCGCGCCGACCGGTACAAGTCGAAGGCGTTCATCGACACGTTCGTCTTCCGGGGTGGTGATGTCATCGGCGCACAGACCGAAGGTCTACTGGGACGGCTGGGCATGGGATTGGCCGCGCTCGCAGCCGTCGCGGTACCGCTGGCGATCGTATGGGTGGCGCTCGGGCTGTGGCTGGGACGCGCGCAGCGCGAGCGGGCGGCAAGGGAGCCGCATGGCGTCCCGGCCGAGGCGGCACGATAGCGTTTGCTACTATCCTTCTGAAGGCTTGTCATGAAAGGAGCGGCGCCATGAAACAAGATCGTCGCGGATTTCTTGCCGGGGCCGGGGCGGCCACGGCGGCACTGGCGCTCGGCGGTCTGCCGTTTGCCGCCCGCGCCGCCACTGACAAACTGAAGATCGGCGTCGTCGGCTCCGGCAGAGTCGGCGGGACACTGGGCGGCGTGTGGGTGAAGGCCGGGCACGAAGTCATGTTCTCGTCGCGCGATCTCGATAACGACAAGAAGCTGGCCGCCAGCCTTGGGCCCAATGCGCGAGCCGGAACGCCGCGGGAGGCCGCCGCCTTCGGCGAGGTGCTGCTGATCTCGGTGCCGTATCGAGCGCTACCCGACGTCGGCAAGGACCTTGGGACCCTGGTCAAGGGCAAGGTGGTGATCGATACGTGTAACCCGATTCCCTCGCGCGACGGCGACATCGCGACATGGGCCCGGGAGAAAGGCGCCGGTCTCGCCTCGGCGGAGCTTCTACCCGGGGCCCGCATCGTCCGTGCCTTCAATGCGATCGGCTATACGCGCATGGGCGCCGCGCACGAGCAGAAGGGCGAGCGCATCGGGATGCCGATCGCCGGAGATGACGCCAAGGCCGTCGAGCTGGCGTCGCGCCTGATACGGGAGATCGGCTACGAGCCCGTTCTGATCGGCGGGCTCGCCATGGGGAAGCATTTGATGCCGGGAACGCCGCTTGCGGGGGAGCGGACGCCGGATCAGGTTCGCCAGGTCGCTGCCACGCTCAAATAGAGGTCAGATCCCGCCATGAAGTGCCCCCGGTGCCAGCAGGATAATCCGGCGCACGCCCGCTTCTGCCTCGGCTGCGGCAGCCGCCTGGCGCTGGCTTGCGCGTCCTGTGGCGCCGAGCTGCCCGGCACCGCGCGCTTCTGTCTGCAGTGCGGGCAGGCCGTGGCCACGTTCACGGCCGCGGAGCGAGCGGCCGCGCCCGAGACGTACACCCCCCGGCACCTCGCGGAGAAGATCCTCACCTCGAAGGCCGCGCTCGAGGGCGAGCGCAAGCACGTGACGGTGCTCTTCGCGGATCTCAAGGGCTCGATGGAGCTGCTCGCGGACCGGGATCCGGAGGAGGCGCGGCGGATCATCGATCCGGTGCTCGAGCTGATGATGGAGGCCGTGCACCGCTACGAGGGGACCGTCAACCAGGTGCTGGGCGACGGCATCATGGCGCTCTTCGGCGCGCCGCTCGCGCACGAGGATCACGCGACCCGGGCCTGCTATGCCGCGCTCCGGATGCAGAACGCGGTCGCCCAGTACACCGAGGACCTCCGCAAGCGCCACGGGGTCGACGTGCAGATCCGCGTCGGCCTCAATTCCGGGGACGTCGTGGTGCGCTCGATCGGCAGCGATCTCCACATGGACTACACGGCGGTCGGCCAGACGACGCACCTGGCCGCGCGGATGGAGCAGCTCGCCCGTCCCGGCACCACCCTCATCACCGAGAGCACCCTGCGCGGGGCCGAGGGGTTCGTCCAGGTGAAGGCGCTCGGGCCCACGCCGATCAAGGGCCTGGCCGAGCCGGTGCCCGTCTACGAGGTCGCGGGCGTCGGCACGGCCCGCACGCGCCTGCAGGCCTCGGCGGCGCGGGGGCTCACCCGCTTCGTCGGGCGCGACGCGGAGGTCGATCAGCTCCGCCAGGCGCTCGAGCAGGCCGGGCGCGGCCGCGGCCAGATCGTGGCGGTGGTGGGCGAGCCCGGGGTCGGCAAGTCGCGCCTCTTCTACGAGTTCATCCGCTCGCACCGGACCGAGGGCTGGCTCGTGCTGGAGTCGAGCTCGGTGTCGTACGGCAAGGCGACGCCGTGGCTGCCCACGATCGACCTGCTCAAGAGCTACTTCAAGATCGCGGAGCACGACGACGTGCGCGCGGTGCGCGCCAAGGTGACCGGCAACGTCCTCACGCTCGACGAGGGCCTGAAGGACAGCGTGCCGCCGCTCCTGTGGGTGCTCGACGCGCTCCCGAAGGATCACGAGCTCATGGGGCTCGAGCCGGCCGCGCGCCGCACGCGGACGCTCGAGGCCGTCAAGCGCGTGCTGCTCCGGGAGAGCCGCACGCAGCCGCTGGTCCTGGTCTTCGAGGACCTCCACTGGATCGACGCCGAGACCCAGGCGCTGCTGGACGCCCTCGTCGAGAGCCTGCCGACGACGCCCATCCTGCTCGCGGTCAACTACCGGCCGGAGTATCAGCAGCCGTGGGGCAACAAGAGCTACTACCAGCAGCTCCGGATCGATGCCCTGCCGCCCGACACCGCCCGCGCGCTCCTGGAGGCGCTGCTGGGCGACGATGCGGCGCTGCACCCGATCCGCCGCCTGCTCATCGAGCGCACGGAGGGCAACCCGCTCTTCCTCGAGGAGAGCGTCCGGGCCCTCGTCGAGATGGAGGTGCTCGTCGGGGAGCGCGGCGCGTACCGGCTCGGCAAGGATCCCGGCGCGATCCAGATCCCGGCGACCGTCCAGGCGATCCTGGCCGCGCGCATCGACCGCCTGCCCGCCGGCGACAAGCGCCTGCTCCAGCTCGCCTCGGTCATCGGCAAGGATCTGCCGTGGAGCCTGCTGCTCGAGACCGCGGAGCACAAGGAGGACGACCTGCGGAGCGGCCTGGCGCGCCTCCAGGCGGCCGAGTTCGTCTACGAGGCCAAGCTCTTCCCCGACCTCGAGTACACCTTCAAGCACGCGCTCACCCACGAGGTCGCCTACGGCAGCCTGCTGCACGACCGGCGCCGCGCGCTCCACGCCCGGATCGTCGGCGCCATCGAGCGCGTCTATGCGGATCGGCTGAGCGAGCACGCCGACCGCCTCGCCCACCACGCCTTCCGGGGCGAGATGTGGGAGAAGGCCCTGCACTATCTCCGGGAGATGGGCTCCGCCGGGTCCAAGCCGAGCATCGACGCCGCCGGCGTGATGGGCGGCGCGGAGAGTGCCGGCCACCTGTGGTTCCGCGGCGAGTACGATCGCGCCCTGACGCTGGCCCAGCGCGAGCGCACGTTCAGCGCCAGCTTCGGGAACTTCGCGTGGACGATCCTCTCCAACCTGCGCATCGGGCAGATCTACCACTCGCTCGGCGACTACCCGAAGGCGACCGAGGCGCTCACCCGCACCGTGACGCTGCTCGAAGGCGATCTCAAGCGCCAGCTGTTCGAGGCTGGCCGGCCTGCCGGCGGTCATGTCCCGCGTCTGGCTGGCGTTCTGCGCCGCGGAATGCGGGAACGCGCAGGAGGCCGCCGCGCTCGCGGAGGAGGCGACGGCCCTCGCCGAGGCGGAGGATCACGCGTACAGCCTGATCGTCGCCCACGCGGGGACCGGGCATGCTGCGCAATCTCGGCGGGAACCACGAGGGCGCGATCGTGCCGCTGGAGCGCGGCGCTCGTGATCGCCCGCGTGGCCGACATCCCGTTCCTGTTCCCGCTCGCCGCCGCCCCGCTGGGCCGGGCGTACTCGCAGATCGGGCGGACCGAGGAGGGGCTCCGGCTCCTGGAGGATGCCGTCCAGCGGGCCGAGGACATGCAGTGGGCGGCCAACCACGCCCTCCGCCTGATGTGGCTCGCCGAGGCGCACCTGCGGGCGGGCGACGAGAGCGCGGCGCGGCGCCTCGGAGCCCGCGCGCTGGAGCTGGCCCGGCGGCAGGGCGAGCGAGGCCACGAGGCCTACATCCTGCGGCTGCTCGGCCAGATCGCGGCGAGCGGCGCCGCGCCGGATCTCGAGCAGGCGAGCCGGTACTATGCCGAGGGGCTCGCGCTCGCGAAGACGCTCGGGCATGGAGCCCCTGGCCGCGGCGCTGGCTAGCTGCCTTCCTTCACCTCGATGATCTCGTCGGCGATGGCGCCGTGCGCCTCCCGGTGGACGGCCTCCGCGGCCTCCTTGCTGGGGGCCTGCACCAGGCAGAAGACCTTGCCGGTGCCCTCGTCGAACCAGTACTTCAGGTAGTTGACCCCGTGCTTGTGCTGGCACTCGAGGTCCTTGCGGTGGGCGTCCTCGATCCCTTCGGTGGTCAGGCCGTTGATCTTGTTGTGCACGTCGAGATAGAGCGGCATGGCGTAGCCTCCTTGTTCATCGATTAGTATCGGACCCCGCCGAGGATTGTCAACGAGCCCCGCCGTTGACAAGGCGGCACCGCAAGCTTACCCTCGCCGCACCCCTTCCGTGAACACCGCGAGCCTGTTGCAGTTCCTGTTCTCCGGCCTCATGGTCGGCGCCATCTACGCCCTGGTCGCGCTCGGCCTCAACATCGTCTTCAACGCCACCGGCGCGGTGAACTTCGCCCAGGGCGAGTTCTCGATGCTGGGCGGAATGCTCGGCGCGTCGATCCTCGCCCAGACGGGCCTGCCGCTGACGGTGGTCTTCGTGGTCACCGTCGTCGCGGTGACCGCGGTGGGCGTCGTCATGGAGCGGCTCATCATCCGCCCGGTGCGCGCCGACGTGCTCAACCTCATCATCGTGACCATCGGGGCGTCCATCCTGATCAAGGGCGGGGTCATGGTCTCGCTCGGCAAGAACGCGGCGGGGCTGCCCGCCTTCACGGGCGAGCGGCCCTTCCAGATCCTCGGCGCGACCTTCGTGCCGCAGGCCCTCTGGATCCTCGGGGTCGCGGCCGCCATCGTGGTCGCGCTCCACGTGTTCTTCGATCGCACGCTGCTCGGCCGGGCGATGCGCGCGGTGGCCAGCGACCGGGAGGCGGCCCGGCTCATGGGCATCGACGTGGGGCGCATCGTGATGCTGTCCTTCGCCCTCGCGGCCGCGGTCGGCGCGATCGGCGGGCTCATCGTGACGCCGGTGACGCTCACGATCTACGACGCGGGCACCATGCTGGGCCTCAAGGGCTTCGCGGCGGCGGTGACCGGCGGGCTCGGCAACACCTTCGGCGGCATCGCGGGCGGCCTCGTCCTCGGGCTGCTCGAGGCGTTCGGCGGCGGCCTCATCGGCTCGGAGTTCAAGGACGTGGCGGCCTTCGTCCTTCTTCTGCTCCTGCTGTTCCTCCGCCCGCGGGGGCTGTTCGCGCGCGGCGAGAGCGAACGGGTATGAGCGCTCACCTCGATCGGCGCGCCGGCACCCGGGCGCGGCACGGAGATTTCATGCTCACACGACGACAGTTCACCACGACCCTGGGCGGCGCGATGGCCGCCGGCCTTCTTGCCCCCGGCTCGAGCTGGGCGCAGGGCGCCCCGATCAAGCTCGGCAGCATCTTCTCCTACACCGGCCCCGCCGCCTTCCTGGGCGACCGCATGAAGCGCTCCGTCGAGCTCTTCGTGGAGGAGACCAACAAGAAGGGCGGGCTCGGCGGCCGGCGCATCGACCTCACGCTCTACGACGCGGGCAGCGAGTCCACCAAGGCCGTCCTCGCGGCCAAGCGGCTGATCGAGCAGGACGGGGTCGAGGCCATCGTCGGCGACGGCAATCGCAGCGACATCGGGCTGGCCCTGGTGCCGAGCGTGCAGCGGGCCGAGGTGCCGCTGATGAGCGTCTCCGGCGCCACCGCGCTGGTGGAGCCGGTGAAGGACCGCGCGTGGGTCTTCAAGTCCACCGTGAATGACGTGGAGGTCATCGCGCGCCTGATCGACTTCTTCAAGAAGCGCGGCATCACGGACGTGGCCATGCTGAGCGACACCGGGGCGTTCGGCGCCAGCGCGCGGGATCAGCTCCGGGCGCAGGCCCCGGCCGCCGGGCTCAACGTGGTCTACGAGGAGTTCGGCCCCGGCGACAACGACCTCACGACCCAGCTGACCCGCATCCGGGGCAGCAACGCCAAGGCCATCATCTGCTGGACGGTGACGCCGGCGGGCGTGGTGTTCCTCAAGAACGCCCAGCAGCTCGGGCTCAAGCAGATGCTGGTGCACGGCTTCGGCTTCGTGGCCGACCGCTACATGACCCTGGCGGGCGACGCCGCCGAGGGCCTGCTGCTCACGTCGCTCAAGTTCCCGATCGCCGAGCAGCTGCCCGACACCGATCCCATCAAGGCCACCATCCTCGACTACAAGACCCGTTACCGCGCCCGCTACAACGAGGAGACCGACGTCTACGGCGGCCAGGCGTGGGACGGAGTGGGCATGGTGGCCCAGGCCATCACCCGCGCGGGCAGCAGCGAGCGCGGGAAGATCCGCGCCGGGCTGGAGGAGCACGTCCGCGAGTACAAGGGCGTGGGCGGCGTCTTCACCTTCACGCCGCAGAAGCACTGGGGCCTCGCCAAGAGCGATGTCGTGATGATCGAGTGGCGCCAGGGCAAGTTCCGTCTGGTGGATCTCTAGCCGACCGTGGACGAGGTGGCGCGGCTGCCCGGCCGGGTCTCCGGCCGGGCGCTCCTGGCCTTCCTGGCGATGGTGGCCGTGGTGCCGTGGCTACTGCCCAACCAGTACCTCGTCCACGTGGCGGTGCTGGCCGGCCTCTACGTCATCCTCGCGGTCGGGCTCAACCTGGTGATGGGCTATGCGGGCCAGGTCTCCCTCGGCCACGCCGGCTTCTACGGCCTCGGCGCCTACGTCTCGGCGGTGCTCTCGGTGCGCTACGGGCTGTCGCCCTGGCTGGGCGCGCCGATCGCGGCGGTGGCCACCGGCGCGCTCGCTTATCTCGTCGGCATCCCGACGCTGCGGCTCAAGTCCTACTACCTCGGCATGGCCACGCTCGGCATCGGCCTCGTGCTCCAGCTGGCCTTCACGCAGCTCCACGGGATCACCGGGGGGTCGTCCGGGCTCGCGGGCATCCTGCCCTGGGACGTCGGGCCGCTGCGCTTCGTCACCGCCACGCATCACTACTGGCTGGTGTGGGCCGTGGCGGGCCTGGCCCTCTGGATGGCCCGTAACCTCGTCAACTCGCGCGTGGGGCGGGTGCTGCGCGCGCTCGGCGAGAGCGAGGCCGCGGCGGAGGCGATGGGAATCGACACCGCGGCGGAGAAGCGGCGAGTCTTCGTCCTGTCCGCGATGTACGCCTCGGTGGCCGGGAGCCTCTACGCGCACTACATCACGGTGATCAGCCCCGAGATCTACTCCTTCCTCTTCTCGGTCGTGCTGGTGCTGATGGTGGCCATCGGCGGGATCGGCCTCTACTGGGGCGCGGTGGTGGGCGCGGTCCTCCTCACCGTCCTGCCGGAGGCGCTGCGCCGCTTCGGCGACTGGGAGGTGCCGCTCTACGGCCTCGTGCTCATCGTCGTGATGCTGTTCCTCCCGCGCGGCATCGCCGGCCTGTTCGTGCGCGGCGCGACAGCCGCGACGGTGCCCGTCGCCGAGCGGGCCGCCGGCGCCGCCGCCGGATCCGAGCCCGCCCGGTCGGCTCCCCTCCCCGCGCCGCGCACCGGTGCGGCACCGCTCCTCGAAGTCCGCGGCGTCACCAAGCAGTTCGGCGGCGTGCGCGCCGTGCGCGAGTGCTCCTTCGACGTGGCCGAGGGCGAGATCAAGGCGGTCATCGGCCCCAACGGCGCGGGCAAGACCACGCTCTTCAACGTGATCAGCGGCTTCTACGCGCCGACGGCCGGCCAGGTGCGGCTGCGCGGCCGGTCGCTGACCGGCCTGCCCGCCCATCGCCTGGCTCGGCTCGGGCTCTCGCGCACGTTCCAGAACATCCAGCTCTTCCCGGGCCTGGCCGTGCTCGAGAACGTGATGATCGGCTGCGAGCGCGACGATCCCGGCGGCTTCCTCGGCGCGGCCCTCGCCCTGCCCGGCCCGCGCCGGCAGTCCCGCGCCCACGTCGCGCGCGCCGAGCGGGCGCTGGCCACCGTGGGCCTCGAGGCGCTCGCGCGGGTGCCCGCCGCCGGCCTCGCCTTCGGTCAGCAGAAGCTCGTGGAGCTGGCGCGCGCGCTCGCCGCCGAGCCGACGCTGCTCCTCCTCGACGAGCCCGCCGCGGGGCTCAACACCCCCGAGAAGGTCGAGATGATGCGGCTGATCGCGCGGGTGCGGGACGGCGGGATCTCGGTGCTGCTCATCGAGCACGACATGCGCCTGGTGATGGGCGTCTCGGACCAGGTGGTGGTGCTGGACCACGGCGAGAAGATCGCCGAAGGCGCGCCCGCCGAGGTGCAGCGCGATCCGGCGGTGATCCGCGTCTATCTCGGCGAGGACGTGGCCGCCGTTGCTTGAGGTGAGCGGGCTCTCCGCGCGCTACGGCCCGGTGCACGCGCTGCGAGACGTCTCCCTCGAGGTCCGCGCGGGCGAGCTGGTGGCGCTGATCGGCGCCAACGGCGCGGGCAAGTCCACGCTGCTGCGGGCGGTCGCCGGGCTGCTCGAGCCGTCGGCGGGCCGGGTCACGCTCGACGGGCAGGACGTGACCGGCCGGGCCCCCGAGACGATCCTCCGGGCCGGAGCCGCGCTGGTCCCGGAGCGGCGGCGGATCTTCGGCGATCTCACGGTGCGGGACAACCTGGAGCTGGGCGGCTACGCGCTGCCCCGGGGCCGCGAGTTCCGGCGCGCCCTCGAGGCCAGCCTGGACACCGCGTATACTCTCTTCCCGGTGCTGCGCCAGCGGAGCGGCCAGCTCGCGGGCACGCTGTCGGGCGGCGAGCAGCAGATGCTCGCGATCGGGCGCGCCCTCATGAGCCGGCCTCGCCTGCTCCTGTGCGACGAGCCGTCCCTGGGGCTGGCGCCGCTGGTCGTGCAGGAGATCATGAAGCTGCTCGCGCGGCTCCGGGAGACGGGCACCACGATCCTGCTCGTGGAGCAGAACGCGCGCCTGGCGCTGCGGTTCGCGGACCGCGCCTACGTGCTCGAGGTGGGCCGCGTGGCGCTCTCGGGCGCCTCCGCGGACCTGCTCGCGAACGATCAGCTCAAGGCCGCCTACCTTGGCGGATAGAAAGGCTCGACGGCATGTCGGAGACGAGCGATCGGCTGCTGCGGGGGTATCAGGCGCAGGAGAAGCGCTTCGTGGAGCGGCGCTTCCCGCTGCGCTTTGCGTCGGAGAACCCGACGCTGCGCGAGCTGTACCGCCAGGCCAAGCGGTTCCGCTGGAACCCGGAGACCGACATCGCGTGGAGCCGCTTCGACGCCAGGGCGTACCCGCCGGCGGTGCTGGAGGCCGCGCGCCTGGTGTGGAGCCGCCGGGCCTGGGGCACGTACCCGGGGCTGGGCGAGAACACCGCGCTGCTGATCCGGTTCTGCCTGGAGTCCGGCGCGGCCGGCATGGACGCCAAGCTCTTCCTCTCCTTCCGTCCCGCCGAGGAGGCCAAGCAGCTCGAGGCGTGCTACCTCTTCGCGCAACAGCTGGGGGGCTACGAGTCGACGCCCGGGGCGGCCGTCGCGCGGGCGAGCAACCAGCCGTTCGCCCAGATGGCGCTCGATCCCGACGTGTCGGTGGAGGCGGTGGTGGCCGCGCTCGGCGCCCTCGACGACCAGCTCGACCTCGATCTCTGCCTGAGCCATCTGCAGCGCAGCCGGGACGAGACCGCGCGCCAGATCCTGAGGCTGGTGGCCGGCGACAAGCAGCGCCACGTGCTGTTCGCGTGGACGTTGCTCGGTGACCGGCTCCCCGGCCTCGACCCGGCCGGCCGTGCCGCCGTGGGGGCGGCGGTTCGCGATATGCTGGAGCGCGTGATCCTCGCCGGCTACCGGAACACGTGGCTGCTGCCCGCGGAGGCCCGCGAGCCGCTGCTCGCCGCCGAGGCCCTCACCGCCGAGCACGGCCTCGGCGCCTCCACCGTCGCCCAGGAGAAGGCGGTGGTCCGCGCCACGCTCGCCCAGGTGCGCGAGCGGCTCGCCGGCTGGGACGTCACGCTGCCTCACATCGATCATCCGGAGCTCGGGCGCGCATGACGCGCCGTCCACGCACCCCGGGGAGGATCCCGTCATGAGCGCCTATCTCGCCGAGACCCGCTATCCGCTCGAGCTCGCCTCCGCCATGCCCGACGTCTGGGAGCTGTGGCAGCGGGCCAAGACGCTCGAGTGGGATCCGGAGACGGATATTCCATGGGAAGAGCTGCATCCGGAGCGCTATCCCGAGGCGCAGATCATGGCCGCGCGCCTGCACTGGAGCCGCCGGACCTGGGGCGAGTACGGCGCCATCTCGGAGAGCCCGGCCCTGCTCCTGCGCTTCTGCCTCGAGAACCGTCTCCCGGACCTGCGCTTCTTCTTCACCATGCGCACGCAGGAGGAAGGCCGCCACGCCGAGGCGTCCTGGCTCATGGCCGAGCGCCTCGGCGGCTACTTCCCCCAGCCCCAGAACCCGCCCACCGTCAGTGCGGTTGGTACGCACGGAGTGCGGCGGATGGCCTTCGACCCGGATACCTCGCTCGAGGGCATCTTCGCGAGCCTGGTCTGCGCCGCCGAGGAGATCCTGATCGACGCCTTCAAGGCCACCGTCCACAAGGCCACGAACCCGGCGGTGCGCCGGCTGATGGAGCTGATCCTGCGCGACGAGGTGCGGCACATCGCCTTCGGCTGGCAGTGCCTGGACGCGTGGGCCCCGAGCTTCACGCCGGAGACCGTGAAGAACATCGAGCGCGCGGTGACGCAGATGATCCAGAACGTGGAGTTCAACGGCTACCGCAACCTCTGGCTGGCCGTCGAGGGCGGCACCGCGACACCGCTCGAGATCGACGCCGACCGCGTCGCCTGCGAGGCCGGCCTCGGCGGCACCACGCCCGAGGACGAGATGCGCATCGTGCCGCAGTTCATCAAGAAGATCCGCGCCCGGATGCAGCCCTGGGGCGTGAACCTCCCGATGTTCGACCACCCGAAGCTCGGGAAGGTCTAGCCCGCGCGCGTGCGGCCCGCTCCGTTCGACTACGTCGCGCCGCGGACGGTGGAGGAGGCCCTCGACCTCCTCGCCCGCCACGGAGACGAAGCCAAGCTCCTGGCCGGCGGCCAGAGCCTGGTGCCGATGATGAACATGCGCCTGGTGCGCCCCGCGGTCGTGGTGGATCTGAACCGCGTGGCCGGGCTCGGGGCGCTCCGCGAGGACGCGGGCGGGCTGCGCCTCGGCGCGCTGGTGCGCCAGCACGCCCTCGAGCGCGACGGGCGAGTGGCCCGCGCCGCGCCCCTCCTCGCGGAGGCGGCGCCGCTGATCGGGCATCTCCAGACGCGGGCCCGCGGCACCGTCGGGGGCAGCCTGGTGCACGCCGATCCCGCCGCCGAGCTGCCGGCCTGCATGATCGCCCTGGACGCGGTCTTCCACCTGCGGAGCGCGCGGGCGGCGCGGACGTGCCGCGCCGACGACTTCTTCCGCGGGCTGCTGACGACCGCGCTCGAGCCCGATGAGCTCCTCGCGGAGGTCGAGCTGCCCGCGCCCGCGGCGCCGCGGACCGGGCACGGCTTCGCCGAGGTGGCGCGGCGGCACGGGGACTTCGCGCTGGTCGGCGCGTGCGCCGTGCTCGCGCTGGACGCGGGCAGCGTGTGCCGGGCCGCGCAACTCGTGATCTTCGGCGCGGGCGACCGGCCGCACCTGGCGCGCGCCGGGGCGGCGCTGATCGGCGAGCGGCTGGCGCCGGCGCGGCTCGCCGAGGCGGGGCGCGCGGGCGCCGGCGAGATCGACGCGCGGGACGATCTGCACGCCACCGCGGCGTACCGCCGTCACGTCGCGGCGGGCCTGGCCGCGCGGGCGCTCGGCCAGGCGGCCGCGCGGGCGGAGGCGGCGTGACGACACCCGGCGCCGTCGCGCACGACATCGCGGTGACCGTGAACGGCACCGAGCGCCGGGCGCGCGTGATTCCGCGCATGCTCCTGGCGGACGTGCTTCGCGACGAGTGGGGGCTCACCGGCACGCACCTCGGCTGCGAGCACGGCGCCTGCGGGGCGTGCACCGTGCTGGTGGACGGCGAGCCCACGCGGGCCTGCCTCATGTTCGCGGTGCAGGCCGACGGCTGCCGCGTGGAGACCGTCGAGGGCCTCGCGAACGGCGACGGGCGTCTGCACCCGCTGCAGGAGGCGTTCCGGACCCGCCATGCGCTGCAGTGCGGGTTCTGCACGCCGGGCATCCTGATGACGCTGGTCGCGTACCTCGAGCTCCACCCCGCGCCGTCGGAGACGGAGGTCCGCGAGGCGCTGTCGGGCAATCTCTGCCGGTGCACCGGGTACCAGCACATCGTGCAGGCTGCGCTGGATGTGGCCGCGACCGGGCGCCCCCTCACCCTGCCCTCTCCCCAGAGGGGAGAGGGTACAGCGGGGATTGCGTGAAGTTCGTCGGGGATCGGCATCTGCGCAAGGAGGACCCGCGGCTGCTCACCGGGCGGGGGCGGTATGTGGGGGATATTGCGCTGCCCGGCATGCTCCACGCGGTGCTGCTGCGGAGCCCGCACGCCCACGCGCGCATCGTCCGCGTGGATGCCGCCCGCGCCCGAGCGCATCCCGCCGTGGTGGACGTCGTGACGTTCGCCGATCTCGGCGCCGCGGCGCGCGCGCTGCCGATCGTGCCCCCGCACGCCGAGCTGCGGGGCCGCAACTTCCTCCCGCTCGCCGGCGACCGCGCACGCTTCGTGGGCGAGCCGGTGGCCGCGATCGTGGCGGAGAACCGCTTCGCGGCGGAGGACGCGCGCGAGCTGCTGGAGGTCGAGTACGAGCCGCTCCCGTCCGCCCAGACGCTCGAGCCGGGCACGCCCGCGGTCCACGACGACATCCCCGACAACCTGGCCGGCCGCGTGACCCTCGCCCGCGGCGACGTCGAGGCCGCCCTGCGCGCGGCGCCGCGGGTGGCCTCGCTCGAGCTGCGCATCGGGCGCGGCGGCGGCCAGCCGATGGAGACGCGCGGGCTCGTCGCGGACTGGAACCCCACCCTCGAGCAGCTCACGGTGTGGGCGTCCTCTCAGGTGCCGCACCAGATCCGCCAGTTCGTCGGCGACCTCCTCGACCTGGCGCCGCACCAGGTGCGCGTGATCGCGCCCGACGTGGGCGGCGGCTTCGGCGCCAAGCTCATCGTGTATCCCGAGGACGTCCTGATCCCCTTCCTCGCCCGGAGGCTCGCCCGGCCGGTTCGCTGGCTGGAAGACCGCCTCGAGCACATGCTGGCCGCCACCCAGGAGCGCGAGCAGCGGCACGAGGTGACGATCGGCTTCGACGACACCGGTCGCCTCCTGGCCCTGCGCGACCGCTTCGTGCACGACACCGGGGCGTACACGCCCCGTGGCCTGGTGGTGCCGCTGCTCAGCGCCTCCATGGTGACCGGGCCCTACCGGATCCCCGCCGTCGAGTCGAGCTTCGAGAGCCGCTACACGCACCGGGTGCCGGTCACCCCGTACCGCGGCGCCGGGCAGCCACAGGCGGTCTTCGTGATCGAGCGGGCGATGGACCTGGTGGCGCGCGAGACCGGGCGCGATCGCGCGCAGGTGCGGCTGGCCAACCTGGTGCGCGCCGAGGACATGCCGTACGACACGGGCCTGCCCAACTACCGCGGGAGCGGCCACGTGATCCTCGACAGCGGCGACCCGCCGTCGGTGGTGCGCCGCGCGCTCGAGAGCGCCCGCCACGACGCGCTCGTCGCCGAGGCCGCCGCCGCGCGCGCCCAGGGCCGGCTCGTCGGGGTGGGCGTCGCGGCCTACGTGGAGCTGACCGGCGTCGGTCCGTTCGAGAGCGCGCGCGTGCGGGTCGATCCGGCAGGGCGCATCACCGCGTTCAGCGGCGTGAGCACCCAGGGCCAGGGGCTCGAGACGACGCTGGCCCAGGTGGCGGCCGACGAGCTCGGCGTCACGCCCGCGGACGTGACCGTCGTCACCGGCGACACCGCGGGTGTCGAGCACGGGGTCGGCTCGTTCGCGAGCCGCGCCGCGGTCGTGGGCGGAAGCGCGGTCGCGCTCGCGGCGCGCGACGTGAGCGCGAAGGCCCGGCTCCTCGCGGGCCGGGCCCTCGGGTGCCCCGAGGCCGATCTCGAGCAGGCGGGCGCGGCCTTCGCCGACCGACGGCGGCCCGAGCGCCGCGTGACCTTCGCCGACCTGGCGCGCCTGGCCGGCGCCGCGACAGCCGCGCTCGGCGTCGAGCCGGGACTCGAGAGCACGCGCTTCTTCCAGCCCACCGACATCACCTATTCGTTCGGCGCCCAGGTGGCCCTGGTCGAGCTGGATCCCCTCTCCGCATGCGTCCGGATCAAGGGCTTCTGGATCGGCCACGACTCCGGCCGGCTCATCAACCCGCTCGTGGTCGAGGGCCAGCTCCAGGGCGCGGTGGCCCTCGGCATTGGCAGCGCGCTGCTCGAGGAGATCCGCTACGACGAGACCGGCCAGCTCCTGGCCGGGACCTACATGGACTACCTGCTGCCCACCGCCACCGACGTGCCGACCATGGTCATCGACCACCTCGAGACGCTCTCGCCCCTGAACCCGCTCGGCCTCAAGGGCGTCGGCGAATCGGGAGCGCTCGCGGTCCCCGCCGTGCTCGCCGCGGCGATCGAGGACGCGGTCGGGCCACGGGGCGGGCGCGTCACGCGGATGCCGCTCGGCCCCGCACGGCTCCTGGACCTGCTCCCACCGCCGCTCCCGGGATCGCCCGAGCGCGGCTAGCGGTTCCGCGGCCCCGGGCCAGATGGGGGCCTGGCGGCACTCCCGCGGTACGATTGTCTCGTGGCGTACACGGTCCCCGAGACCCTCGGCTCGCTCGACAGCCGCGTCACGGCCGGCGAGCGCCGGGTGTTCGTCGCCCTCCGCGACCACCTGCCCGAGGACTACCTCGTCTACTACGACATCGCGGTCGACGGACGGCACCCGGACTTCATCGTCATCGGGCCCGACCTGGGGCTGGTGGTCCTGGAGGTCAAGGACTGGCGGCTCAAGAGCATCCTCGAGATCACGGCGGACCGGGTCCGGCTGCGTCAGGGCACGGGCGAGCTGGAGGTCGGCCATCCCGTCCGCCAGGTGCGCGACTATCTGCTCCGCACGGTGGACGTCCTCAAGGGACGGCCGGGCCTCTGCGCCGACAACCAGCTCCGGTGTGGCTGGGGGGCCGGTGTCGTCCTGCCCTACGTCACGCCCGAGGAGGTGCGCCAGCCCACGGTCTTCAGGCCCAGTCTCGAGGAGGCGCTGGGCCCCGGGCTCGTCCTCACGGGCGCGGACCTGGCGGCCGGCATGCTCCTGCCCCGCCTGCGTGGGCTGCTCCCGGCCCGGGGAGCTCGCGGATGGCTGGACGCCCAGCAGATCGACCAGATCCGGAGCGTGCTCCACCCGGAGATCCGGATCGGCTGGGGCGCAACGGACGATGACGTCTTTCGCGTGATGGATCTCGAGCAGGAGCGTCTCGCCCGGACCCTGGGCGATGGGCACCGGCTCCTGCGCGGCGTCGCCGGCAGCGGCAAGACCATCGTGCTGATCTGCCGCGTGCGCTACCTCCTGGACCAGCACCCCGACTGGAAAATTCTCGTGGTCTGCTACAACCGCGTGCTGGCCAGCTTCCTCCACCGGACCATCGGCGACAAGCGCGTCGAGGTCTCGACCTTCGACGCGTGGGCCCGCCAGCAGCTCAGGACGGCTGGCCTCGACGTTTCCGAGCCGCCCGGCCGCGGACCGGAGTGGGACGAGTTCTGGGTCGAGACGGTCCCCAAGCTGCTCTCGCAGGCCTTCGACGACGCGCGCGTGCCGACGGGCGGCTACCAGGCCATCCTGGTCGACGAGGGCCAGGACTTCGCGGACAGCTGGTACCGCCTCCTGCTCCGCGCGCTGGACCGGGGGGCCAACCGTCTCTTCATCGCGCTCGACTCGTCGCAGAACATCTACCGCCGGCGCATCAGCTGGCGCTCGCTCGGCATCCAGATCGCCGGCCGCACGAAGGTCGTGAAGCGCAACTACCGGAACACCAGGGCGATCCTCTCGGCGGCCTATGCCATGGTGCAGGAGCTGGATGCGGCCGAGGCCGACCCGGGCGAGCTGATCTCGTCGCTGGTCGTGCCCGACCAGGCGCTGCGCGACGGGCCGGCGCCCGAGCTGGTCTCTCTGGACTCGGCCGCGGGCATCAGGGAGCACGCCAGGGACTGGGTCGCCGCCCGGCTCGCCCGCGGCGTGCCGCCGGGCGACATCCTGGTCCTGGGCCACGACCGGCTCGGGATGGAGAAGCTCGCCGGCTGGCTGGAGGAGCAGAAGATCCCGGCGTCGTTTCTGCCCGAGCAGCGGGTCGATGGCACCGTCGGCGTCTCGACCATCCACAGCTCGAAGGGCCTGGACGCCAAGCACGTGCTGATCCTGAACGCCCACGAGCTGGACGGCCTGAAGACGAAGGACGAGGTCCGGCGCCTCCTCTACATCGGCATGACGCGCGCGCGGGACGAGCTCTGCCTCTCCTTCGCGCGCCCGTCGTGGATCATGGACGAGCTCGCGCAGGCGCTCCAGACTCAAGCCCGCGTCCTGATCCGGGCCGTATCCGAGCTAACGTTTGAGGTCACAGTTTGTGACCTCATGAATTCGGGTACCATCGCCCCCGTGGACGCCCAGCAGCTCCTCGACGAGCTGGTCCAGGCCGCGGCGCGCCTGGGCGTCGAGGTCCGCACGGAGCCCTTCGAGACGCCGGCGGCCCTGGGCGGCGGCCTCTGCATCGTGCGCGGCGCCCATCTGGTGCTGATCGACCAGCGCGCCCCCCTGGTGGATCGCCTCCGCGCCATTGCGCGGGCCCTGGGCGATCTGGGAAGCGAGGCTGTCTACATGACTCCGGCGGCGCGGGAGCTGGTCGACCGAGGTTCAACCGATCACGGGAGGACCGTATGACAAAGCGCGCGACACGCGGCATGGCGATGGCCCTCACGCTCCTGGCCCTGACGGCCTGGAGCGCGCGAGGCCGCCGAGATCAAGGTGCTCAGCACCGTCGGCATGCAGCCGGCCACCACGGAGCTGTTCGCGCAGTTCGAGCGCGCGACCGGGCACAAAATCGCGGTGACCTACGGCATCGCGTCCGAGCTCCGGACGAAGTTTCTCGAGGGCGCGCCCGCCGACGTGCTCGTCCTGACGAGCCCGATCGTCGAGGACCTGGGCAAGCAGGGCAAGGTCGCGCCGGGTAGCAAGGTCGACGTCGCGCGCTCCGGGGTCGGTGTCGGCGTGAAGGCGGGCGCGCCGAGGCCGGACATCAGCACGCCCGAGAAGCTCAAGAGCGCGGTGCTGGCCGCGAAGGCGGTCGGCTTCGCGAAGGTCGGCGCCTCGGGGGTCGCGTTTGCGAAGGCGCTCGAGCGGCTGGGTATCCTCGAGGAGGTCCAGGCCAAGTACAAGGACACGCAGGCGAAGACCGGCGAGGCGCTGGTCGCGGGCGACATCGACCTGGGCGCCGCGCAGATCCCCGAGCTGATGGCGGTGCCCGGCGTCGACGTGGTCGGCCCGCTCCCGGCCGAGCTGCAGACCGTCACGGTCTTCTCCGTCGGGCTCGCCACCGGGGCGAAGGAGACCGACGCGGCGAAGGCGCTGATCCAGTTCCTGGCCGGGTCGGCCGCCGCGCCTGTCTACAAGGCCAAGGGCCTCGGCGGCTGAGCCGCCGGCGCCGGCCGCTCACCGGTTGACATGGAACCGTCGAGCCTCCTGCTCCAGGAGCTCGCTCACGCGGGACAACACGCTCAGCAGAGCCTGCCGCTCTTCCAGGAGCCGCTCGTTCTCTTCACGAAGCCGCGTGATCTGCACGCGCAGCGCATGGACCATGGCAAAGCCTTCACTCAGATCAGTCACGCTCCCCGCCATCTTGAGGTGGCGACGCCCTGGCCGCTTCCGTATTGCGAAAGCCACACCAAGAGCGCCTGCCATCAGTGCAATCACCGACAAGCCAGACAGCCAGATCACCAACTCACCAGTGTCCCCAGCAAGACCAGTACCACGAATCCGGTGCCGACTCTCACGAGAGTCGTCATCACGTCCATCCGTTGCGCCGACCGCCTCACGTCAGCCAGCGTGTGCTGCTGGAGCTCCAGACGGCAGGCCACGCAGTGGATGAGGTGGACCTCCAGGAGAGCCCATTCCGTCAGACCCAGCCGACCGGCGACGTGGCCGGAGAACCATCTGCGAACCCCAGCACACGTCGTGTCGGCGGGCCCCATGCGAGCGTCTTCTCGCTCCTCAGTAATCGAATTGATAGCCCACCTGGGACATGCAGCGCTTGATCGTCTGCGTGTCGTGAATTGATTCTGTCCGGTATGTGAACGAGCCATCGACGCGCAGCTGATCCAGGACCGCGCCGGATGGAGCGCAGCGCCGAAACGCCTCCCACGTTCGCTCCTGGGACGCGCTCAGCCGCGCCTGGCTTCCGACCCCTCCCCTCGCCATACCGCCGGCGTCAGTCATGGGCGCGGTACTGCGTGCGTAGAGCCGTGGGTCCGCCGGCACTCGCCCGGCTCCGGCGATGCCGATCAGGCCCCCACCGCTGCCGCCGGAGCCGCCTGCTCCGCCGGTCCCTCCGCCGCTTCCAGCCGCGCCGCCACCACCACCCGCGCCACCGCCACCGCCGCCGCCCCCACAACCGCCACCTTTAGCCCACACGTTCTCAGCGTCGACTACACCCGCAAGCGTGATCGCCACGATCAGCGCCGCTGATAATCCACGGATACGCTTTCGCATTGTGAGCCCCCCATGCACAGCCGACAGTGCGCGGGATGTGCCAGGTTCTCGTTGCGAGGGGTTCGGTCAGATTGTGGAACTCTCCACGGTCACTCAGAGGTCAGCGAGTCCCGCTTGTGGAAACGGGCTGCCCAAAGCTAGGTCGTCCGTTTCTCTGGCTGCAAACGGTGCGGGAAGTAGGAACTACAAGACGGGAACCTTCTTACACGGCCGGCTCCGCCCTGCCCGCCCCCGGCCCCAGGTGATAGTCAAGAGGCTGGCGCTATAAAACTTACCCGGTAGGTCTTCCTGGCGCGCGGCTCCACCCTCCTGATGACAACTACGTATTGCCCGCAAGGCAGAGGTACGTTCGTGGCCCAGACGTGGGCATGCCGCTTGCTTTGGGGTTCAATGGGACCAAAGGAGAGCCGGATGGCTGAAGTCGCGAGTCGAGTGTCCGAAGCCGACGCGGAGAAGTCGGGTGATCCCCGGCCCATCGAAGCCGACCTCGCCCGGCAGCGCGCCCAGCTAACCCTGCTCGTGACCGAGCTGTACCGGCGAGGGCACGAGCTGACCGACGTGGGTCTGCAGGTACGGCGACACGCCCTGGCGGTCGCCGCCACCTTCCTCGCCGCCGGTGCGATCACGGCGGGCTCGATCGCCCTCGGAGTACGGCGGGCCCGGCGGCGCAACACGCTCACGGCCCGCAGCCGGCGCCTGCGCGAGGCAGTCGGCCGCGCGATCGACCGGCCGGAGCGGGTGGCGGCGGAGCCGACCGTCACGCAGCGGATCCTCGGATCGGCGGGCTCGGCCGCTGCCGCGGTCCTGGTCAAGGCCACCCTGGACCGGATGCTCCGCTCCGGTCAGAAGCGGTGACCGCGCGGCGCTGGCTCCTCGCGGCGGGGGGCCTCGTCGTGCTCCTGCTCGTGGCCTCCGTGACCGCGCTCTTCTTCATCGACGAGCCGCTGCGCCGCTATACCGAAAAGAAGATGAACGCGAGCCTCAAGGGCTACACCGTCACGATCGGCAAGCTCCACTTCAGCCCGATCAACTTCTCCATGGACCTGCGCAACACCGTGATCGTCCAGAACCAGTATCCCGACCCCCCGGTGGCGAATGTCGAGCGCCTGTACGCCAGCGTCCACTGGCGGGCCCTCCTGTCCGGGCGCGTGGTGGGCGACATTCTCATCGACCACCCCATCGTGGTCTTGAACCTGGCCCAGGCGAGGACCGAGATCTCCGACCCTACCCCGGTCAAGGACAAGGGATGGCAAGAGGCGCTGCAGGCGATCTATCCCCTCCACATCAACGAGCTGCGGATTGCCCGAGGGGACATCACCTACCAGGACGATGGGCCCTTCAAGCCGCTCCGCGTGTACGACCTGGAATTCGTCGCCTCCAACATCCGGAACGTCCAGTCCAAGCAGGGCGTCTATCCTTCGCCGATGCATGTGCAGGCGCGGGTGTTCGACACCGGCGCCATATCCGCGAGTGGGTGGGCCGACTTCCTGGCCGATCCCCACGCCGCGTTCATGCTGCAGATCAAGCTGGACGCCATCGGCCTCGACTACTTCAAGCCGGTCACCAATCGCTACAATCTTGCGGTGGACAAGGGCATGCTCTCGGCCGAGGGTGAAGTGGAGATCTCGCCTCAGTTCAAGTCGGTGAAGCTCTGGTCGGCCACGGTGGACGGCATCCACGTGGACTACATCCAGACTCCCGCGAAGGCGGGCGTGGCAAAAGAGGCGACCCGCGAGACGCTCAAAGCGGCCGACCAGTCCCAGGACCCAGGTCTGCAGCTCCGGGTCGATCGGTTCGACATCGTCAAGAGCAATTTCGGGCTCATCAACAAGACCACGACCCCGAACTATCGGGTGTTCGTCGCCGATACCACGGCCACGCTGACCAACCTCAGCAGCCTCCCGAGCGGCGAGACCGCGATGGCCAAGCTGCAAGGCAAGTTCATGGGCTCCGGCCCCCTCAAGGCCGAGTTCAAGCTGCTGCCGACACGACCGGGCCCCGACTTCGACGTGGCGCTCCAGATCGATGAGACCGACCTGACCACCATGAACAACCTCCTGAAGGCCTACGGCAAGTTCGACGTGGTGGGCGGCCGCTTCTCGCTCTACACCGAGCTTCAGGCCAGAAACCGGCTGATCACCGGCTACGTCAAGCCACTCTTCCAGGACATCGAGGCCTACGATCCGAAGCAGGACCGGGAGAAGGGCGTCGTGCGCAAGGCCTACGAAAAGGTGGTCGAAGGAGTCTCGAAGGTTCTCCAGAATCGCCCCCGCGACGAGGTCGCCACCCGTGTGGAGATCTCCGGGCGGCTCGACAATCCGAACGTGAGCATCATCGAGACCATCGTCAATCTGGTGCAGAACGCGTTCTTCAAGGCGATCCTGCCCGGCTTCGACGCGGAGCTGCGCCGCCCCCGTCGTCAGTAGTGCGGAGATCATGGGCCTATCGCTGAAGCCGCAGCACCTCAAGCGGTACAAGGACATCGCCCTTCTCCTGATGAAGTACGGGCGGAGTGATGTGGTCACCGCCGCGGGTCTCGATCCCATGCTCTCCGACGATCCCGTGGTGGCGGAGACTACCGATCAGACCGCCGCCGACCTGGCCGGCGACCTCGAGCGCATGGGGCCGACCTTCATCAAGCTCGGCCAGCTTCTCTCGACGAGGTCCGACCTTCTGCCGGACGAATACATCCGGGCCCTCTCGCGGCTCCAGGATCGGGTCGAGCCATTCCCCTTTTCGGAGGTCGAGCCTCTCGTCACCGCGGAGCTCGGTGTTCGCCTGTCCAAGGCGTTTTCCGAGTTCGAGGCCACCCCCCTGGCGGCCGCGTCGCTGGGGCAGGTGCACCGGGCTGCGCTTCGTGACAGGCGCCAGGTCGCGGTGAAGGTCCAGCGCCCGGGAATACGACCGCGAGTCGCCGAGGAGCTCGAGATCCTGGAGGAGATCGCCGAATTTCTCGATCAGCACACCGCCGTGGGCGGTCGATACCAATTCACTCATATGCTCGAGGAGTTCCGCCGCAGCCTGCTGCGGGAGCTCGACTATCGACAGGAGGCACAAAACCTCACGCTGCTTCGACACAACCTGGGTGAGTTCCGCCGGATCATCGTACCGGCGCCGGTCGACGACTACACCACGTCGCGCGTCCTCACGATGGAATACGTGCCCGGCACCAAGATCACCGCGTTGAGCCGGGTCGCCCGGCTGGAGCTGGACGGCGCCGGTCTCGCGGATGACCTGTTCCGCGCCTACCTGACCCAGGTGCTGGTGGATGGCTTCTTCCACGCGGACCCTCATCCCGGCAACGTGCTTCTGACCGACGACGGTCGCCTCGCCCTTCTCGATCTCGGCATGGTGGCCCGGATGGCTCCCCGCGTCCAGGAGCAGCTACTCCAGCTTCTCCTGGCGGTCAGCGAAGGTCGAAGCGATGAGGCCATGGCCAGCGTCCTGAAGCTGGCCGAGAAGCGACCGGCGTTCGACGAGTTGGTCTTCGCGCGGCGGGTGACGGATCTCGTCGGACGCCACCAGGACGCGGAGGTCCGGGATGTCGAGGTCGGACGGGTCGTGCTCGAGATCGGGCGCATCGCGGGAGATGTCAATCTTGGATTGCCCACCGAGCTCACCATGCTGGGGAAGACCCTGCTGAACCTCGACCAGATCGCCCACGAGCTCGATCCCAAGTTCAATCCCAATGCCGCGATCCGGAAGAATGCGGCCGACATCATGCGGAGCCGCCTGCTGAAGAGCGCGTCCCCCGGGAACCTCTTCAGCACGGTCCTCGAGATGAAGGATCTCATGGAGCGGTTACCCGCGCGGGTGAACAAGATCCTCGACGCGGTGGCGAACAATCAGCTCGAGGTGAAGATCGACGCGATCGACGAAGCCCGCCTCATGGAGGGATTTCAGAAAGTAGCCAACCGGATCACCCTCGGGCTACTACTGGCCGCCCTGATCATCGGCGCGGCGATGCTCATGCGGGTAGAGACGTCGTTCCGGATTCTGGGGTATCCCGGCCTGGCCATCCTGTTCTTCCTGCTCGCCGCCGGCGGTGGGATTGCACTGATGCTGACCATCCTGTTCCGGGACGAATAGTCGGGTACTTTCTACCACAGGGCAAGAAATCCCCTGCACACTTCCCCGGAATCGCCTTCCAGGGCGGGGATCTGGGGGTCTGCACGCAGTATGCAAAGACCACATGGGTTCTTCGCGGCGACGGCGCTGGCTCTTGGTGTTCGGGACGTGTGCCGTACTTGCGCTTCTCGTCTATGGCGTCGCCCGGTCCCTCGACGAGCCGATCCGGCGCTACATGGAGACGGAGGCGAATCGGCGACTGACCGGGTACACGGTCCGCATCCCGGTGCTCCGCGTCCATCTGTGGAACGCCTCGGTCGAGGTCGAGGGCGCGAGCTTGATCCAGGATGCGAATCCCGATCCACCCGTGCTCCACATGGAACGCTTCGTCACGCGCCTCGACTGGCGCGCTCTGCTCCATCGCCGCGTCGTGGCCGAGCTGATCTTCGACCGCCCGACCGCCGTGATCAACCTGCGGCAGGTCCGGGCCGAAGCCACGAGCGACGTGCCGCTCGACGAGCGAGGGTGGCAAGAAGCCCTGGAAGCTCTCGCCCTGGACCTGAAGATCAATCAGCTTCGGATCCTGGACGGCAAGGTGACCTACGCGGACGCGGGACCGTACAAGCCGCTCGAGATCAGTCGCCTGAATGTGACCGCCGAGAACATCCGGAATATCCGGTCGACGGAGCAGGTATATCCGTCGGACCTGCACGTGGAGGCGGTGGTGTTCGACACCGGACAGGTGCGGCTCGATGGACGGGCCGACTTCCTGGCCGAGCCGCATCCAGGCCTGGATGTCGCCCTGCGTCTGGACGACGTCCAGCTCGACTACTTCAAGCCGCTCGCCAATCGTTACAACCTGTCCATCCGCGAAGGGCGCCTCTCGCTGAGCGGTCTGGTCGAGTATGGACCAACCGTCGCCCGGCTGATGCTCGGGCGGGTGCTCATCGAGCGAGTGGCGCTGAACTACACCCATACGCCGCAGACCGCAAAGGCGGAGCAGGCGCGGGTCGAGCAGACGGCGCGGACAGCCAGGCAGATGGCGAATGCCCCGGCGGTGCAGCTTCGAATCGATCGGCTGGACGTCGTGAAGAGCACGTTCGGGTTCCTCAATCGCGCCGCGTCGCCACCGTATCGCGTCGCGCTGACCGACGCGGATATCCGGGTCGAGCACCTCAGCAACCAGGCACGTGACGGGCGGGCATCCGTCAGCCTGAACGGTCAGCTGATGGGCAGCGGCCCCACTCGGCTGACCGCCGCGCTGCAGCCGCAGACCGGTAGCGCCGACCTCGATCTCACGGCGCAGATCGAAGGCGCCGACCTGGGACGCCTCGGCCAGCTGGTGCGAGCGTATTCGGGCGTCGACGTGACCGCGGGGCAGCTCTCGGTCTTCGCGGACGTCACGATACGGGGGGGAACCATCGACGGCTACGTCAAACCGCTCGTCCGGGACGTGCAGGTCGGCGCCGCGGACGCGGGACCCGGCCGTCGTATCTACGACGGCATGGTCCAGACCGCCGCGCGGGTGCTCGAGAATCGCTCGAGGGGAGAGGTGGCGACCGTGGTGCGGCTTTCCGGGCCGGTCGATCGCCCGCACGTCAGCCGGTGGAAAACCGCTGGACGCCTGCTCCAGAATGCCTTCTTCCGACCCATCACCCCGGGCTTCGAGGAGAAGCGGCCCGCGAGACCGGACTTCGCGGCTGACCGCCCGGCATCGTCACTCCGGGACTCACTCGAGCCGGCCGGGCAGGCTCCCTAGGGCGGCTGGTCGGCCTCAGCGTCGGGCGAAGAGCGTGTAGAGCCACTGGCCGAGCCAGCCCAGCACCGGCGGCAGCAGCACGCCAGGGATGAAGCGGGCCAGGGTCAGGGGCCAGCCGAGCAGCGGCGCCTCGTAGGTCAGCATCCGGACGGGGCTGACCAGCGTCTTGGCGGTGAGCAGGGCGATGAGCGGACCGGGCGCGGCGCCGTTCCGGAACAGGTTGGCCACGACCGGGAAGACCAGATAGGGCCCGCCCGGCATCACCAGGCCGGCGGCCCAGCCCACGAGGATGCCCTGCCCCAGCCGCTCGCCGCCCAGCCAGCGCGAGAGCACCGGGGCCGGGATCAGGACGTCGAGCAGCCCGGCCAGCACGAAGCCCAGGAGCAGCTCGATCCACACGCCACCGAGCAGCCGGCCCGTGGACTGGAAGCCGCGGAGCACGAGCTGCGGATCCCGCACGAGCGCCACGACGACGGCGATCAGGGTCAGGGCCAGCAGGATGCCGAGGCTCGCGTCCATGCGCCGGCGCCGCTTCATGTCACGCCGGCGCGCGGGGCGCGGTAGACCAGCGGCACCGGGCGCGCCTCCGCGGCGGCCTCACGCGCCGTCTCGATCAGGCCGTGATCGGGCGAGAGCCGGCACACCGGATCGGTGGCCGCCGCGCTCCCGGTCAGGTGAAACGCCTGGCAGCGGCAGCCGCCGAAGTCGACCGTGCGCCGGTCGCAGCTGCGGCACGGCTCGGGCATCCAGTCCTCGCCCCGGAACGCGTTGAAGCCCGCGGATTCGCGCCAGATCTCCTCCAGCGGACGCTCGGTCACCGAGTCGAACTGGAGCCCGGGGAGCGTGTGCGCCGCGTGACACGGCAGGGCGAGGCCGTCGGGCGTGATCACGATGAAGCGCCGGCCCCAGCCGTCCATGCAGGCCTTCGGGAACTCCGCGTAGTAGTCGGGGGTGACGAACAGGACCTCCATGCGCCCGCGCAGCCGCCGCCGGGCGTGGGCAGCCACCTCCCGCGCGCCCGCGAGCTGCTCCCGGGTGGGCAGGAGCGCGGCGCGATTCGTGAGCGCCCAGCCCAGGTACTGCGTGTTGGCCAGCTCCAGGCGGTCGGCCCCGAGCCGCTCGGCCAGGGCGATCACCTCGTCCACGCGATCGAGGTTGTCCCGGTGGAGCACGATGTTGAGCGTGAGGGGGAACCCGAGCTCCTTGACCCAGCCCGCGACCGCGAGCTTCCGGTCGAACGAGCGCAGGCCCGCGATCCGGTCCGAGGCCGCCGCCCCGGTGTCCTGGATGGAGATCTGCACGTTGTCGAGCCCGGCTTGCGGAAGCGGGCGAGGCGTTCCCGCTTGAGCGGGATGCCGCTCGTGATCAGGTTCGTGTAGAGATCCAGCCGGCGCGCTTCCGCGATGATCGCTTCGAGGTCGTCGCGCACGAGCGGCTCCCCGCCCGTCAGGTTGAGCTGCACCACGCCGAGGTCCTCGGCCTCGCGCAAGACGCGGCACCACGTCGCGGTGTCGAGCTCGCGGTCGTGGCGGCCGTAGTCGAGCGGATTCGAGCAGTACACGCAGCGCAGCGGGCAGCGGTACGTCAGCTCGGCCACCAGGGTGTAGGGACGGACCGGCTCGCTCACACGGCCGCCTGCACCAGGCCGCGGTCGGCCAGCGTCCGGAGGAAGTCCATCACCTCGCGCTCGACCGCGGGCGGCTCGTGCCCGTACTTCTGGGCCAGCTCCTCCACGATGGCGCCGACGGTGCGCTCGCCGTCGCAGCGCTGGAGCACGTCGGCGGCGGTCGCGTTCAGCACGAGGCCGCGCTCGGGGTAGAGCAGCATGTAGCGCGACGCTTGCGGTCGAAGCGGAGACGCGCCTTGGCGGCCAGGCGCGGCCGGCTCAGGGCGTCCATCAGGTGGCGCGCGCTCCTGCGGGCCCCCAGCCCGGCTCGATGTACGCGGCGAACGGCAGTCCAGCAGGTGCCAGAGGATCTCGGTCTTGCGGATGAGCGCGGCGACGCAGCGCTCCTGCATCGCGCGGGTCGTCGCGTGACGCACGACGTAGTCGATGGCCTCCTCCGAGTCGCGCCGGGCGCGCGGCACGCGCGAGCGGAAGTACGCGAGCATGTCGGCGCTGACCCACGGGTAGTGCTTCTCCCACGCGAGCACGCGCTTGGACATGAGGTCGGGCGCGAAGAACTCGGTGAGGGACGAGGCCACCGCCTCGACCAGGCTCCGCTCGCGCACCAGCTCGACGTAGGCGTCGCAGGCGAAGCGGACGCCGGGCAGCACGGAGCGGCAGCTCGCCACCTCCTCGCGGTCGAGACCGACCCCGTCGGCCAGCCGCAGCCACAGCTCGAGCCCCGCCTCGCCGCCCTCGTCGCCGTCGTGATCGCGGATGCGGCGGATCCACATGCGGCGGAAGGCGGGATCCTCCGACTTCGACAGGATGATGGCGTCCTTGATGGGGATGCGCGTCTGGTAGTAGTAGCGGTTCAGCACCCACTGCTGCAGCTGCACGGGCGTGAGCTTTCCCTCGTGCATCAGCGCGTGGTAGGGGTGGTGATCGTGGTAGCGCTGCTCGCCTTCGCGCGCGGACCCACGCGACGAACTCCTCGCGGGTCGAGCGGCGGCTTCACGGTGCCCGCGGTCACAGCGCTGACCTCCATCCCGTCCCAGGCGATCTCCCAGCCCCGCTGCTTCCGCCTCCTTGCGCTCCATCGAGTCGTCGCGCAGCAGGGGGTTGGTGTTGTTGATGTGGATGTAGATCCGGCGCGGCGCGGACAGCCCGCGAGAGCGCGGCCAGGCTGCCGGCCTCGCCCGCCCACCGGCAGGTGCGCCATGTCCTCGGCGCGCTTCGTGCCGAGCCCGAGCGCGGGCAGCTCGTCGCTCGACCAGAACGTGCCGTCGAAGAACACGCAGTCGGCGTCGGCGAGCGCCTTCCGGAGCTCGCGCGGTCAGGCCACCGGCCGCGGGGAAGTAGGCGAGCCGTCGCCCGGTGGCGGCTTCGCGGATCTTGAGCCCGATGTTGTCGCGCGCGTCGCCGGCGCCGGCCGCATCGAGCCCGCGCTCCAGGTGAATCGGGAGCTTGCCCGGTACCGCAACGGCCTCGATGAGGAGGCCACTCTCCTGGCCGTCGACGGCGGCCAGGGCCACCTCCCGACCGGGCTGGAGCGTGCGCCACGTCACCTGGCCGGGGAACCGCTCGAGCGTGCGGTAGAGAGCATTGCCCTCGGTGAAGCCGCGGCGGACGCGCTCGGTGGCGTAGACCCCCAGGGGATGCGACTCGCGGAGCGACAGGAGGCCGAGCGTGTGGTCGAGATCGCCGTTCGTGAGGACGATGGCGTCCACCGGCCAGTGGCGGGGCGCCTTCGGGTGCAGCGCGCTGAAGCTCTCGAGCTGCTGGCGAATCTCCGGGGAGGCGTTCAGCAGGAACCAGCGCTCACCGTCGGCGCTGATCGCGACGGATTCCTGGGTGCGCGCCGTCGCGCGGATGTCGCCCGCGCGGACGCCACGACAGTTCGGGCAGCCGCAGTTCCACTGGGGAAAGCCGCCCCCGGCCGCCGCGCCGAGCACTCGGATGCGCACGATGAACCCCCAAAGACACCACAGCCCCCCGGCTCGCCGATGATGGCCGAGCGGGGGGCTGGCGGTGCTGGCCGAACGGCTGGTTCCGCTCTAGAAGCGGTCGTCCGGCTCGCGCTCGAAGTCGTCCTGGTACGAGTTGATCTCAGCGTCCATCTTCACTTCGATGAATTCCGGCGTCTCCCAGCTCATGCGGCTCACCTCCCGTGAATGGTCGGCCCAGATCGCCCCACGGCCACGATACTATCGGCCGCCCCGGAGGCCGTCAAGCGCATTGCAGGGACCCCCTCGGAAGCTCCCGGCCCCCTTGACTTGGCGTCCCCCGGGGCAGATTCTCGGGCGCATCGAGCAGCCCGCGAGGCGGCGGGCGATGGGGGAGCGGCATGGCACAGGTCACCCTCGGCATCGGCACCTCGCACAGCCCGATGCTGAGCACACCCTACGAGGCGTTCGCGGGGCTCGGCGATCTGGACCGGGCGCGCCTGCCCGAGTTCGCGGCCCGGGCGCGCAAGAGCGCCACCTGGATCGGCCGCGAGCTCGAGCCCGAGGTGACCCGGGCCCGCCACGACGCGACCCAGGCGGCCATCCGGCACCTGGCCGGGGTCATGGCCGAGGAGGCCCCGGACGTGGTCGTCGTGATCGGCGACGACCAGAACGAGTGGTTCAGCCCGGACAACCAGCCCGCGCTCTGCATCTACTGGGGCGAGGCCGTCGAGAACCTCCCGCCGCCGGTCGAGAGCGTGCCGGCCCTTCGCCGGCTCTCTTACTGGGGCCTGTACGGGGACGGCCGGAACCGGGCCTTCCCGGTGGATGCGGCCCTCGGCCGGCACCTGGTCGAGGCGCTCACGCGAGACTTCGACTTCGACGTGGCCCACATCCGCGTGCAGCCGCGCCACGGTCCCTTCGGTCACGCCTGGAGCTTCGTGCACCAGCGGCTCATGGGCGACCGGGTGGTGCCCATCGTGCCGGTGCTGCTCAACACGTACTACCCGCCGAACCAGCCGACACCGAAGCGCTGCTACCAGCTCGGCCGGGCCATCCGGCAGGCCATCGAGGCCTGGCCGGTCCGCAAGCGCGTGGCCGTCCTGGCCTCGGGCGGGCTCAGCCACTTCTTCGTGGACGAGGAGCTGGACCGCCACGTGCTCGACCTGCTCGCCAAGAAGGACGGCGAGGCGCTCGGCGGCCTGCCGGCGGCAGCAGCTCGAATCCGGCAACTCCGAGATCCGCAACTGGATCGCCACGGCCGGCGCGGCCGAGCACCTGGCGATGCGCCTCGTGGACTACGTCCCGAGCTACCGGTCCGAGGCCGGCTCCGGCGTCGGCATGGCCTTCGCGGTCTGGCAATAAGAGAGGCAAGAGGAGGCGGCCCATGCTCTCCAGCGAGGACAACGAGCTGCTGTGCCGGGTCTCACGCGGAACGCCCATGGGCGATCTCCTGCGGCACTACTGGATGCCGTGCCTGCCCTCGAGCGAGCTGCCGGCGCCGGACTGCCCGCCGAAGAAGGTGCGCCTGCTCGGCGAGAACCTGGTCGCGTTCCGCGACAGCCGGGGCGAGGTCGGGCTGCTGGCCGCCAACTGCCCGCATCGCGGCGCGTCGCTGTTCTTCGGGCGCAATGAAGAATGCGGGCTCCGCTGCTCGTACCACGGCTGGAAGTACGACGTCACCGGGCGCTGCGTGGACATGCCGAACGAGCCGGAGGAGTCCACCTTCAAGGACAAGATCCGGGCGCGGGCCTATCCGTGCCGGGACGTCAACGGCGTGATCTGGACCTACCTGGGGCCGCGGCAGACCGCGCCGCCCTTCCCGACCTTCGAGATCAACACCCTGCCCGCCGCGCAGGTGTACCCGCCGCTCATGATGCTGGAGGAGTGTAACTGGGTGCAGGCGCTCGAGGGCGACATCGATTCCTCCCACATCGACTTCGTGCACGCCAAGCGCTCGCCCGACACCAAGCAGCGCGGCACGTTCCACCGGGACAAGCGCCCGCGGCTCGAGGTGCTGCCCACCGACTACGGGGCCTGCTACTCGGCGCGGCGGCGCTCCGACGTCGAGGGGCTGTACTGGCACCGCATCACCCAGTTCATCCTGCCGTTCTACTCGATGATCGCCGCGAGCGATCCGCACATCGTCTCGGCGCGGGCCTGGGTACCGCTCGACGACCACCACAATCTCCAGTTCGTGATGCGCGGGCGGCTCGATCGGCCGGTGACCGAGGAGGAGGCGCGGCAGGTGCGCGATCCCTTCGCCTCGTGGGGGGGCTACGTCGAGTCGGGCGGCGATCCGCACCGCCGCTTCTACACCGCGGCCAACATCCACAACGACTACCGCGTCGACTACGAGCTGCAGAAGGAGCTGACCCTCGGCATCCCGTTCCTCGGCAATCTGCAAGACCGGGCGATGACGGAGACGATGGGCCCGATCTACGACCGGACGCAGGAGCACCTGGGCACCACCGACGCCATGGTGATCTTCGTGCGGCGCCGGCTGCTCGAGTCCGCAAAGGCGCTGCGGGACCAGGGCACGCTGCCCGCCAACGTGGACGACCCGAGCCTCTACCGCGTGCGGCCGGCCTCGGCGGTCCTGCCGGACGGCGCGAGCTGGATCAGCGCGACGGAGAAGGCGCGCCAGTCCGACGCCGGCGTGCCGATCGCGTGGGTGCCGTTCGTCTGATGGAGGGGGGTGACCGGCGGCCCCTCGCCTACTACGAGGCGGTGCCGTACCTGCTCGTGCTCGAGTCGGTCGAGCGCGAGGGCCAGTGGCTCCGTCGGGCCGAGCACCCGGAGCTGCCCGGCTGCGTGGCGGAGGCGCCCTCGGCGCTGGAGGCGCTCGACCAGCTCGACCTCGAGCGGCGCCGGCTCCTGCGGCACATGTGGGACCGCGGCGCCTCGATCCCGGTTCCCCGGCCACCCCTGCGGCACCTCGAAGCCGGCCACCCCGGAGCTGTTTGCAGGGTAAAAACTCCCGGGGGGTAGACTGGAGGAGCTGGTCAGCTAGACGCGGAGCGGAGGTGGACGGATGAGAGGATACGGGCTCTCGGCCCTGGCGGTGCTGCTGCTGGCTTCCGGTTGCACCACGGGCTGGCTACCCTCGGCGGAGCGCGAGCCGTCGGAGGCCGAGCAGATGGTGACCCGCGCCGATGCGCTGGTCGCCAAGGGATGGGACCACGCCGCCCGCGCGCTGTACGAGCGGGTGGCGCGAGAATATCCCGGCGATCCCGCCGCGGCCCCGGCGCTCTATCATCTCGGGCGCCTCCAGGTCGATCCGACCAGCGGACTCCGGAACTATCGCGTCGCACACGCGACCTTCTCCCGGCTGCTGAACGACTTCCCGAAGAGCAGCTGGGAGGCCGAGGCGCGCGCCTGGCGGGCCACGCTCAGCGACCTGCTCGCCCGCGAGGAGGAAGCCGCGCGACTCAAGCAGGTGGTCCAGGTACGCGAGGAGGAGACCATCCGGCTCAGGCAGCAGGTCCGGTGGCGCGAGGAGGAAGCGGGGCGGCTCAAGGCGCAGCTGCAGCTTCGCGAGGAGGAGACCTCCGGCCTCAAGGCCCAGATCCAGCAGCTACGGCGCGTGGACCTCAACCTGGAACGGCGGCGGTAACGGTCCGGACCTGGCCTGACGCGGCTATCCGGAGCGTGGGCGGATCCCGAAGCGCTGCTGCACGAAGGTGTCGACCGTCTTCCACGTGGCCGGGTCGTACTCCTGGCCGCCGACGGCCTCGGCGACACACCGCTCGACCGCCCGCATCGTCGACATCATGATCGCGTCCGCCCGGCCGGGCTCGTCGATCTTCCGCAGGTGACCGTACCATTCCACCTGCGCCTTGCCCTTGAGCTTGGTCCAGCACTCCTGCGTCGCCTGGGTGATCGAGCCCTTTGCGTTCTCGCGCGTCTTGCGCTCGTGCTCGGGGGTGGCGGTGAATCCACAGAAGAGGCCTACCGCGGCGATGACGACGAGCGATGTGCGCATGACCGCCCTCCTCACTCGTGGTTGGCCCGGGACGGAGGAGCCACGGTCAAAGCGAGATCTGGAGCGGACTAGGAGAGCGCCAGCCTGGCGACCGTGGGTTCCGTCCCGGACCCCGGGAGGGGAACAGCAAGAGACAGGCCACGGTCCGAAGACCCCGGAATCAGCTACTTGGAGAACCGGGCCTGGTCGGAAGTGACAGGCGCCGGACGCCCAGCGGCCATCACGCCGTCAAAGGCGATGCGCTGATCCTGCGCGGCTAGAGATCCCGGATCCGGGGCATCACGTCGCGCCCGATGCGCTCGAACGAGCGCAGCATGAGCCGATGGTCGCCGACGATGTGCCGCACCATCACGTAGTCGAAGCCCATGTCGCGGTAGCGGCCGAGGCTCTCGACGACACTGGCGGCGCTGCCGACCAGCAGCTGGTCGAAGCCCGTGCCGCGATAGCCCTCGGCCAGGATCGCGCCGACCACGGCGCGCGCTTCCTCGTCCGACTCGCCGACGTAGATGTCGCGCCGCAGGACCGGCCGCGGCACGCGCCCGGCGCGCGTCGCGGCGGCGCGATAGAGATCGAGCTGACGACGCAGCTCCTCGTCGCTCGCGTTCTGGCCGGTGAGCCATGCGTCGCCGAGCCGCCCCGCGCGCTCGGCCGACGCGGCCACTGTACCGCCGATCCAGATCTCCACCGGCACGCGCGGCAGCGGGCTGATCGTGGCATCCAGCGTGTAATAGCGGCCCTGCCGGGTGACCCGCTCGCCCGCGAGCAGCGCGCGCGTGATCGCCACCACCTCCTCGAGGCGGCCCACGCGGCTCTTCTCCTCCATGCCGAACGCGGCGAACTGCGGCGGGCGGCCCCCGAGCACGAACGTGACGATCAGCGGGCCGCCCGCGAACGCGGCGAGCGTGCCGAGCTGCTCGGCCAGCAGCGCGGGGTGATAGAAGGGCGCGAGCAGCACCACGCCGATCGGCATGTCGCCGGTCACGCTCATCAGGCGGGCGACGGTGGGCAGCGGCGAGAACGTGGCGGCGTAGCCCGGGTTCGCGCCGTGGCTGTCGCCGGTCAGCAGCGCGTCGAGCCCGGCGGCGCGCGCCGCGGCCGCGACCTCCATCAGGTTGCGCGCCTGCTCGGCGGGCGCGTACGCGCCCATCGGACGCTCGATGAAGGCGCCCTTCGGCATCGACGCGAACAGGCTCTTGAACCGCTCGTGGGTGGCCGGCGAGGTCGGGAACAGGAACCGAACGGACGTGCCCAGCTTCATGGGCCCGATCCTAGCAGCTACCTGGGCGTCAGGCTCACCGAGTAGCTCTTCTGGTCCACCTCTCGGGCCACCGTGATCTCCGCTCTCACGGCCGGGGAGAGCGGCGACAGCTCGAAGCGCCACGCGCCGTCCGGCGCCTCGGTGACGTTCGGTCCGAAGAACGCGAGGGCCTGGCCGTCGGCCCCGATCAGCCGGACATAGTAGACCCGGTCGCCGTCGCGATTGGTCTGGAGCGTCACGCTCTTCCGGCCCCGGGCCACGACGGTGACGGTCAGATCGCGCAGCTGCGCTTGCCGGCCCACGGTCAGATCCTCGAGCGCCACCGTGTCGAGCGCCTTGGGGAACCGGAGCGTCAGGACGCCTTGCACCGCCTTGACGTCCTCGGGCTTGGCCTTCGAATCCATGAAGAAGGTCATCGCGGTCGAGAGCCGTCCGTCCTGGGGCGAGCCGCCGAAGCGAATCGCGCTGTCCCACCGCGACCGCATCGCCGCGACCGAGCCGGCCACCTCGCTCGCGGGCGGCTCGATCACGCTGCCGTCCTGGAGCTGGACCCGGGTGAGCCGGAGCCGCCCGACCCCGAAGGCCTTCTCGAAGCCCGGGATCTCCGGGCTTCGCAGGGTGACGTCGAGCTTCAATCCGAAGAAGGACTGGACCTTGTCGAGCGACAGCTCGAAGGGCTCGAGCCCGGTCCCGCCGCGGCCCGGGCGCGGGTAGTCCCGCTGCAGGGCCTGATGGCTGTACGGGCGAAACGGCGGCGTTCGATCGAGGGCGACACTCCCCGCTTTCCCCGAGGGGGCGAAGTCGGCCAGCGTGAACGGCAGCTCCAGCGCCTCCTCCTCGGCGGCGAAGACAACCTCGAGACGATCGATCGACCCCGCGTAGTTCTTCTGCCCGGAGAGGCCGTCTCCGAACAGGAAGTCGGACGAGAAGCTGCTCGGAGAGGCCAGCGGCTGTCCCTTACTGTTCAGCGCCCTGATGAGGAGCACCCGATCGCGGGCGCCGGAGATCTGGTACGACACGCTGCCGCCCTCCACCGCGGTGACGCTGAAGACGGCGCCGAGCTTGTCGACGGACGCGCCGGGCTTCGGGTGGTCCAGGGTGACGACCTCGGTCCTCGTGGGCAGCCGGAGCTGAACCCGGCCCGAGATGCTCTTCAGCGCGGCGGGATCGGCCCCGGGGATCAGGCGCACCGTCTTGGTCGCCTTGAGCTGCTTGGATCCCCAGCTCCTGAACGACTCCGGCTTCGTATTGCGCTCGCGCCCGCACGGTTCGGGCCGCAGCAGCTCCTGCCCGCCGGTGGACTTGACGCTGTCGATGACGAGGCGCACGCGCTCGTCGCTGCCGCCGAGATTCGGGATCTCCTTCGCGAACCCCTCGATGACCAGCTCCAGGCCGGCCGCGGGGTCGGCGCTCAGCCGCAGCTCGCCGAGGCGGAGCCCGAAGGGCCCCTGGATCTGGTCCACCTCTTCCGCGAACGGCACCTGCGGGTCGTAGGCGGGCAGCGACCCCGGTGCGAGCGCGGGCACGAACGTCAGGGGCTGGGTGTCGATCTGCTCGGCGGGCGGCGCCGCGGCCGGACTGCTGACCCGTCCTCCGAGCCCGCCCAGCGCGGCGGCCAGGAGCTCGCCGACGACGCGCTGGGAGCTCGCCGCGAGGCTGCGGTCGACGGTGAACTCGATCGTGCTCCGCGTGCCGTCGGCGCGAACCTTCAGGCTGTCGTAGAGGGCGGCCACGCTGGGCATGCTGTCCTGCCACCGGGCCCGGGAGCTGTTCACCGTCTGCTCCCAGGCTCGGATCCGCTCCGCGCCACCGCCGGCGTCCTTCGCGTCGATCACGAAGCGGAGCACGCCCTGCGGCGGCACCGGCTTCACCCCGAGACCCACGTACACGCGCGCGAAGGCGTTGCCTTCGGAGGCGAGGGCCTTCGCGCGGTCCTTCACGAACGGCTGGGAGAGCCCGGTCTCCAGCCGGTCCAGGCTCGTGATCGCCACGCTGGCCACGTCCGCGCGAGCGAGGGTGCGCCACCACTCGAGCGGCTCCCGCTTCTCCGACGGCGGGCTCGCGAGGCGCGCAAGCAGGGCGGCGTGCGAGGCCGGATCCGCCAGGATGATCCACTCCGGGGTGACGGTCACGATCCAGGTGGCGGCCGGCCGGCAGGTGGCGGGATCCGTGCGGGCGACCTCGTAGGATGCCGGCGCCGCCCCGGCCCGCGCCGCCGCGCGCAGCTCACGAGTCAGGTAGGTGTTGAGGGCCGTGGGGTTGAAGCGGCCGACCAGCACGACCGCGTGCCGGGCGGTCCCGGCGGCGGCGGGGTAGAGCGCATAGAGCGCGTGGTCCACATCGTGGCGCGCATCCACGCCGGCCGCCCGCAGGTGCTCGAGGAGCGATCGGTCCGCCACCGCGGCGGTCGTCGGCACCGCTTGCGCCGTCGAGGCGCGCGGCGCCCCGAGGAACCAGCGCTCCAGGAACACGGCCTGCCTGACGTTGATCCCGCCGAGCACGAGCAGGTCCTCCGTGGCGAGCGCGCTCTCCGCGACCGCGGTCACCTCGGAGGGCCGGAGGATGGGGCGAGCGACGAAGAAGTAGAGGGCCGCTCCGAGCACGACCAGGACGCCCAGCAGGGCAGCCAGCGCCCTCTTCATACCCACGATGGTACGAGAGGGAGAATTTACCCCGAAGCGGCGATTTAGCTGCTCTCCCGGGTGTGGTACGGTTCCCGTGGATCGACGCCATGATCATCGATTGCGACGGGCACATCCTCGAGCCACCCGATCTCTGGGAGAAGTATCTCGAGCCGCGCTACCGGAGCCGCGCGATCCGGATCCGGGTCGGCGACGACGGCTACGAGTACCTCGAGCTCGACGGGCGGCGCGCCACCCTGCCCCGCCCCGGCCAGCTCGGCACGCTGGGCGGGATGGGCAAACGCGTCGACGAGGCGCGCCTGCTGCGCGAGCGGGCCATGCGCGGCGAGATGCGGCCAGAAGATATGCGAGGCATCCGGCCGGGGCCGGAGCAGACCTACCTGCGCGGCGCCGCGTTCGGCACCATGGACATGGCCGAGCGCGTGCAGCTCCTCGATCGCGAGGGCATGGCCAAGGCCGTCCTCTACCCGACGATCGGGCTCCTCTGGGAGGCCGAGCTGATGGACGCCGAGCTGTCCGGCGCCTACTGCCGCGCGTACAACCGCTGGATCGCCGATTTCTGTCGCGACTCCGGGGGCCGGCTGATCCCCATCGCGCACCTCTCGCTGGGCGATCCGGCCGAGGCGGCGCGGGAGCTCGAGCGCGCGGTGCGCGACGGCTGCCGCGGGGCCTTCGTGTGCCCGTTCACGATCACGCGCATCCCCCACGGGGCACCCGAGCACGATGCGGTCTTCGCGGCCGCGCAGGACCTGGACGTGCCGCTCGCGATCCACCCGACGTTCGAGCCGCCCGCCTGGAACGTGCACCACCGCTTCGACAAGTTCGGCTGGGCGGTGTGGTACTTCGATCTCTTCGCGGGCCACGGCGTGCAGCAGGCCTTCGCCACGTTCTTCCAGCTCGGGGTCTTCGACCGCTTCCCGCGCCTGCGCGTGGTGGTCCTCGAGTCGCAGGCGGGCTGGATCGGCTACTTCCTGGACCGGGCCGACGCCATCTTCGGCGGCACCACGCTCGGCGCCACCGTGCGGCTCAAGGAGAAGCCGTCGCACTACTTCAAGCGCCAGTGCTTCATCTCGGCCGATCCGGACGAGCGCACGATCCCCGCCATGATGCAGCTGGTCGGCGAGGACAAATTCTTCTGGGCGAGCGACTACCCGCATCCCGACCACCCGGGCAACTACCTCGAGGAGCTTAGCCTGATGGTGGCGCCGATGCCGGACTCGGGGCGCCGCGCCATCCTGGGCGATAACGTCGCCCGGGCCTACAAGCTGTCCTGACGGGAGCCATCATGATCACGAGCTTCGGCAGCCTCTTCGCGGGTCACGTGGATCTGGACAACGAGGGATTCGACGGCACGCCCGCGAACGATCGCTGGCTGTCCGACGAGCGCCTGGCGACGGTGTTCCCGAAGAGCGAGGCGATCGCCAAGCTGATGGACCGGACCGGCTACGACGTCTTCTGGCTGGCCGAGCACCACTTCCAGCGCGAAGGCTACGAGTGCATCCCGAACGTGCTGATGCTGGCCCTGCACCTCTGCCACCTCACGAAGAACATCCGCGTCGGCTGCGGCTTCAACATCGCGCCGATGTGGCACCCGATCCGGATGGCCGAGGACTTCGCCACCGTCGACTGGCTGACCGGCGGCCGCGTCGTGTTCGGCGTCGGGCGCGGCTACCACACCCGCGAGGTCGAGGCGTTCGGGGCGCCGCTGCTCGACCAGAACGCCAACCGCGAGCTCTTCGAGGAGCAGGTCGACCTCATCTTCAAGTCGTTCAACGAGCGCGCCTTCTCGCACCAGGGCAAGCACTACACGATCCCGCCGCGCGTGCCCTACCGGGGCTACGAGCTCGAGGAGATCACGCTGGTGCCGCGGCCGAAGACGCTGCCCGTCGAGTGCTGGCAGCCGGTGGTCAGCGCGAGCCCGCGGGCGCTCGACTTCATGGCGAAGCACGACATCCGGGGCATCATCGGCGGCGGCGCGGCACCCGGCGGCGCCAACGAGAAGGTGGTCAACGCCTTCCGCGAGTCCCGCGCCCGCGCCGGACGGGAGGGCGAGCTGGGCGAGGGGCTCTGCATCGGGTTCTCGTTCCACATCGCCGACAGCGTCGACCAGGGCATCAAGGAGGCGACGCCGTTCTTCGAGGAGAACATCAAGATGTTCGCCCCGCTCGGCTTCGTGCCCGGCCTCACCCCCGAGCAGATCGACGCGGTGGCCGACCCGAAGCGGGTGCGTCAGGCCAACCTGCCGACGCTGCGCAACGCGGTCAAGGCGGGCTCATGGCTGATCGGGCCGCCCGAGCTCATCACCGAGCAGCTCATGGAGATCCAGCACAAGTACCCCGGCCTCGAGGTCGTCAACGTCGGCCAGCCGGTCGGCACGCCGCAGGCGGTGATCCTCGAGCAGCTCGAGCGCTTCTCCGCGCAGGTGATGCCGGCCTTCAAGAAGAAGCGCTAGCCGGTCTCGATCGGCAGGCTCGGGTCCTTCGCCCACTCGCCCATCGAACCGTCGTAGAGCGTGATGTCGTCGAAGCCGAGCTGGTGCAGCACGAAGAGGTCGAGCGTGGCCGAGATCCCGCCCCCGCAGTAGGCGATCACGTGCTTGTCCTTCGTCGATGCCGGCGGCGTCGAACTGCGCGAGGGCGGCGGCCGGCGAGACGAAGCGCTTGCTCGCGGGATCGATCGAGCGTCGCCGCCGGCACGTTGACCGAGCCTGGCACGCGGCCCGGCCGGCCGTAGGGCGAGGGCCCCACGCCCTGGTGGGATTGGGGACGGAGCGCGTTCATGGTCACGGTGCCGGGGTCGCCGATCGCAGCCTTGACCGCGGCCTTGTCGACGAACCGTCCCGGGCGGAGTCGCGGCGTGAACCTGGCGGGCGGGTAGCCTTGCGGCTCGCCGGTCTCGATCGCGCGGCCCTCCGCCTGCCAGCGGTCGAAGCCGCCATCGAGCACCGCGGCACCGTCGAAGCCGAGCGCCCGGAGCATCCACCAGACCCGCGTGGACCACATCATGCTGTCGATACTGTAGAGCACGACCCGGGCACCGTCACCCAGGCCGTGCTGACCGAGGGCGCGCGCCAGGTGCTCGGCCGGCGGCATCATGAACTTGAGCTTCGTGTCGGTCGCGGAGAGCTCCCCCTGCAGGTCGAGGAAGTCGGCCCCCGGGATGTGGCCGGCGACGAAGGTCTTCCGGCCGGACACCACCTTGTAGGGATCCTCCGAGCCAGGATCGGGCGGCTCCAGATACGTCGTGCAGTCGTAGATGCGCAGCCCGGGCTCGGCGAGTCGGGCGGCCAGGACGTCGGTCGAGATCAGGGCGTCGGGATCGCGCATGGGGAGCCTCCGCGTGGAGTCTGCCACACCGCTCCTCCCGCCGCCAGGATGCTAAGCTCCGAATCCGATGGCCATCCTCCAGGAGCTCCTCGACCGGTTCACCTACGCCGGAATCCTGCTCGTCCTGCTCCTCGGCGGCCTCGGCGTGCCGATCCCGGAGGAGATGCCGATCGTCGCCGCCGGCATCCTGAGCCACGAGCGCCTGATGCGGTGGTGGCTCGCGTTGCCGGTGTGCCTGCTCGGCGTGCTGTCCGGCGACGTGACGCTCTACTGGATCGGCCGGCGGTGGGGCGAGCGCGTCCTTCGCTGGGGCGCGGTCCGCTGGGTGCTGACGGCGGAGCGCGCGGCCTTGCTGACCGAGGCCTACCGCACGCACGCGATGAAGACAGTCGCCATGTCGCGCCACGTCGCGGGGCTCCGCGCCGCGGCGTTCCTGACCGCGGGGATCGCGCGCGTGCCGTTCTGGAAGTTCCTCGTGGCCGACGCGGCCGCCGCCGCGGTGACCGTGCCCCTCACCTTCGCGCTGGCCTACCTGTTCACGAACCGGGTCACCGCCATCATGGCCGACGTGCACCGGGTGGAGCATTGGGTGGCGCTCGCCGCGCTGATCGCGGTGGCCGGCGGCGTGATCGTCTACATGGTGCGGTCGAACCGGCGGGCGCGGAAGGCGTACTAGCGCCGGTCCACCACCCGCACCGCCTTCCCAGGGGCGCGTGGCAGCGCGCCCTCCTCGAGCAGCGTGATCTCCGGGCTCAGGTTCAGGAATTGCCGGAGCTCGGCGCGGAGCCGAGGCAGGCCCGTCTCGGCGAACCCCGGGCGGGCCTCGAGCAGCAACGCGAGCCGGTCGCTGCCGCCCGGGCTCCGGTCGAGGACGATCTGGTACTCGGGGCCCGCGCCGGGCTGCTTGAGCAGCAGCGATTCGACCTGGCGCGGGTAGAAGTTGACGCCACGGAAGATCACCATGTCGTCGGTGCGCCCGTGCAGACGGTCCAGGCGCAGGTGGGTGCGTCCGCAGCGCGCAGGGCTCGCGGCCCAGCACGCGCGTCAGGTCGTGGGTCCGGTAGCGGATCAGCGGAAGCCCTTCGCGGGTGAGCGTGCTCACCACCAGCTCACCCGGCTCGCCGTCCGCGCGCGGGCGCCCGGTGGCCGGGTCCACGATCTCGCAGAAGTAGTGGTCCTCCCAGACGTGGATGCCGGCCCGCGCCGGGCAGTCGATGCCGAGCCCGGGGCCGCCCGTCTCGGTCATCCCGATGATGTCGAAGGTGATGAGGCCGAGCTCGCGCTCGATCAGCCCGCGCAGGTCGTCGGACCACATCTCGGAGCCCAGCAGCGCCACCCGGAGCCGGAGCGAGCCCAGATCGAACCGCTCGCGCGCGCGCCACCTCGAGGAGGCGCAGCGGATAGGTGGAGATGGCGGCCAGCACCGTGGCCCCGAGGTCGCGCATGAGCTGCAGCTGCAAGGACGTGCGGCCGGCGCCGATCGGCACCACCATCGCCCCGATCCGCTCGGCCCCGTAGTGGAACCCGAAGCCGCCGGTGAAGAGGCCGAACGACGGCGTCACCTGCACCACGTCCCGCGGGCCCACGCCCGCCGTCACGAGGCAGCGCGCCATCACCGTGGTCCACTGCTCCACGTCGGCGCGCGTGTACGGGTTGACGACCGGGTTGCCGGTGGTGCCCGAGGACATGTGCACGCGCAGGACGCGCCCGGGCTCGGCGCAGGCGAGGCCGAACGGATAGGCGTCGCGCAGCTCGTCCTTGGTGAGGAACGGGCAGCCCGGACCAGTCGGCGGCCGCGCGGATGTCGCCGGGCTCCACGTCGCCGAGTCGGCGCCGCCAGGCCTCGTGGCCCCGGGCGTGGCCGAGCGTCCGCCGGAGCCCCTCGAGCGTCTGCCGCTCCAGCGCCTCCCGCGGGAGCGACTCGGCCTGCGGCTCCCACATCCGAGCACTCATGAAGGGCGAGCGCTCACGCTGGGGGCGCGCTCACGGCGAGGGCCGCGACGCCAGCGCCCGGAACACGCGCTCGGGCGTCATCGGCAGCGCGGTGAGCCGCACGCCCACCGCGTCCTTCACCGCGTTGGCCACCGCGGCGGCCACCGGGATCACTCCGGACTCGCCGAGCCCCTTGGCGCCGAAGGGGCCGGCCTCGTCGACGGTCTCGATCAGGTGGATCACGATCTCGGGCATGTCGGCGGCGGTGAGCAGCGCGTACTCCATGAACTGGGGATTCAGCACGCGCCCCTGCTCGATCACGCAGCTCCTCGGACAGGGCGTAGCCGAGCCCCATGTGGATGCCGCCGTGGATCTGCCCCTCGGCGGCGAGCGGGTTGAGGGCGCGGCCCACGTCGTGAGCCGACGCGATCTTCAGCACCGCGCACCTGGCCGGTCGCCTCGCTCACCTCCACCAGCGCGGCCTGCGCGGCGAAGCCGTACGCGGCCGAGACGTTGCCGCGCAGGTCCTTCGACAGCATCTCGTTGGGCGGATCGTAGAAGGCCTCGGCCACCAGCGTGCGGCCGCCCTCGCGGAAGTGGCCGGCGCGGACCACCCGCTCGTACTCCATGCTGCGCTCGGGATGGCCCCTTGACGCGGACGCGGCCGTCGGCGACCTCGAGATCGTCCTCGCGCTCGTCCATCACCGTGGCGGCCAGCGCGAGGAGCTTGGCCTCGCAGCTTCGCGCGCGGCCAGGAGCGCGGCGTTGCCGGCGATGAACGTGGTGCGGCTGGCGTGCACGCCCACGTCCCAGGGCTTGATCGCGGTGTCGCTGTTGATCACCTCCACCCGCCCGAGCGGGACGCCCAGCGCCTCGGCCACGATCATGGCCAGCACCGTCTCCGATCCCTGCCCGATCTCGCTGGCCCCGGTGAGCAGCGAGACCTTGCCGAAGTCGTCCAGCCTGAGGATGGCCCCGCAGCCGTCGGAGCGGTACACGCGCGCGCCGCCGCCCACGTGGAACATCGCCCGCGTAGCCGACGCCCCGGCGCCAGCCGGGCCGCGGGGTCTCGCCCGCCGCCTTCCGCATCTCGCGCTCGACCGCGTCCAGGCACTCGGTCATCGCGCAGGAGGTGACGACGTTGCCCTGCGGGTTCACGTCGCCCGGCCGCGTGGCGTTGCGGCGGCGAATCTCGACCGGATCGAGGGCGAGCCGCTCGGCCAGGTCGTCCATCTGGGCCTCGATGGCGAACGTGCTCTCGAGATTGCCGTAGCCGCGCATGGAGCCGGAGTAGGGATTGTTGGTGTAGACGATCGTGGTGTCGAAGCGCACCGCGGGCACGCGATAGAGCCCGGCGGTGGTGGACAGCATCACGTACGGCGTGGTCGAGCCCCAGGAGACGTAGGCGCCGTTGTCGATCACCACGCGCGCGTCGCGGGCGAGCAGCCGGCCGTCGCGATCCGCCGCGGTCCGGAGGTGGATCACGCACGGCTCGCGGGTCGGGCTCGCGATGAACTCCTCGATCCGCTCGAAGGCGATCTTCACCGGCCGCCGCGCGCGGCGGGCCAGCAGCGCGGCGATGATGTCGATCGGGTAGAGATCGAGCCCGCGCCCGAAGTTGCCGCCGACCGGCGGCTGCATCACGCGCACCCGGTCGCCGGTGATGCCCAGCGCCTCGGCCAGGTCGCGCTGGTAGAGGAACGGCACCTGGGTCGTGCTCCACATCGTGAGGGACGCGTCGGACTCTCGGGCTGGCTCCAGGCCGCGATCGCCACCATGGTGCCCAGGCAGGCGGTGGTGACGTAGTTGAGCCGGTACTCGCCCTCGACCACGACCGCGTCGGCCCGGGCGAAGGCCGCCTCCACGTCGCCGTGCGCGAACTGGTAGCGGAGGTTGACGAGATTGCCGCCGCGCTCGTCGTGGACGAGCGGAGCGCCCGGCGCGAGCGCCGCCGCCGGGTCGAACACCGCCGGCAGCTCCTCGTAGTCCACCCGGATGCGCCGCACCGCCTCCTGGGCGATCTCCTCGGTCAGCGCGGCCACCGCGGCGACCTCGTCCCGGATGCAGCGCACCTTGCCGCCGTCGGCCGCGCCGCCCTTGAGCGCCAGATGGTCCTTGGCGAAGCCGAACGGGTGCTGCTCGACGCGGTCGGCGGTGATCACCGCGACCACCCCGGGCAGCGCCTCGGCCGCGCTCGTGTCGATGCGCAGGACGCGCGCGTGCGGGTAGGGCGTGCGGAGGATCGCGCCGTGGGCCAGGCGCGGCAGCGTGACGTCGTGCAGGAACTGGGTGTGGCCGGTGACCTTCTCGGCCCCATCGCGCTTCGGGGTGCCCTTGCCGATGACGCGGAAGCTCACCGTCGTCTCCTCGCGGATGATAGTACGCCGAAACCGCCGTGATGCGCCGACCCGCCTCGTCCTATAATGAGCGCGACAAGGAGGACCCGCGATGGGCGCCACGCGGAAGTACGCCGTCATCGACCCCGCCACCGGCAAGATCGACCGGCGCATCTTCAGCGACCAGGCGATCTACGACGACGGAGATGGAGAAGATCTTCGGGCGCGCCTGGCTGATGATCGGGCACGAGAGCCTGGTGCCCCAGGCCAACGACTTCTTCCACACGTACATGGGCGAGGACCCGGTCATCCTCACCCGCGACGGCCAGGGCCGCCTCCACGCGCTCCTGAACATGTGCCGGCACCGCGGCAACCGCGTGGTGCGCTGCGATGACGGCAACGCCACGCGCTTCATGTGCACCTACCACGGCTGGACCTACGCGCAACGACGGCAGCGCTGGAGCACGTGCCGGGCGAGTCCGAGGCCTACTACGACGCGCTGGACAAGCCGATCGCTCGGCCTCGTCGAGGCCCGCGTCGAGACCTATGCCGGGATCGTCTTCGCCACCTGGGCCGCAGGACGCCCCGAGCCTCGAGGCCTACCTGGGCGACGCGCGCTGGTACCTGGACACGGTCTTCAACCGGCGGGACGGCGGCATGCAGGCCCTCGGTCCGATGAAATGGCTCGAGCCGGTCAACTGGAAGACGATGGTGGACAACTGCTCCGACAACTACCACGTCCCGACCAGCCACCTCGTCCAGCGCCCTGGTGCAGAGCCGCTTCCTCGGCCGCCCGCGCCTCTCGCACAAGGACCAGTTCGAGAGCCCGAACAAGCACGTCTTCGTCAACGGGCACTCGCTCACCTTCCGGGACGCCGACGACAGCACGCCCCGGTACGTGCACGGCATGTCGCGCGAGACCTTCCAGCTCTTCCAGGAGTACCACGACGCCACCCTGCCCGAGGTCGAGCGGCGGCTCGGCACGTTCCGCGCGCGCCAGGTCCAGCTCGGCAACCACAGCCTCTTCCCGAACGGGGTCCTCGGCTTCCGGCTGGCGCTTCCGCGCGGCCCGCTCCAGACCGAGTTCTGGCACTTCGTGCTGCTCGAGAAGGACGCGCCCGAGGCCATCAAGCGCGTGATCCGGATCGGGAGCCAGGCGAACAACGGCGCCGCGGGGCTGTTCGAGCAGGACGACGTCGACAACTGGCGCCAGGTGACGGCGGCGAGCACGAGCCGCCTCGGCCGCCGGTACCCCCAGGATCTGTCGATGGGGCTCGGCCACGCCGGGCCGCATCCCGACTACCCGGGGCTGGTGTCCGAGCGCTACATCTCGGAGAACAACCAGCGGCACTTCTACCTGCGCTGGCAGGAGTTCATGAACGCCGAGAGCTGGGCGGACATCCCCCTCGACCCGATCACGGCCCGCTTCGAGGGCACGGCCACCCTGCGGGGCTAGCGGTCCGTCGATGAGGAAGCGCGCGCGCCGCACCGCTCGCCCCGAGGCCCGGACACCGGCGCTGACGCCGCAGCAGGCCCTGTGGCTCGAGCTGATGCAGTTCTACATCCGCGAGGCCTGGCTGCTGGACGAGCGCAAGTTCGAGGAGTGGCTGGAGCTGTTCACGGACGACGTGCTCTACTTCATGCCCCGCCGCAAGAACGTCCCGCGCCGCGAGTCGCACCGCGAGTGACGCCGCTCGGCGACCTGGCGCTGTTCGAGGACGACAAGCGCTACCTGGAGATGCGGGTGGCGCGGCTCGACACGGGGATGGCCTGGGCCGAGGACCCTCCGTCGCGCACGCGCCACCTGGTCGGCAACCTGGTGGTCGGAGCCGCTGGCCAGCGGCGAGGTCCAGGCCAGGACCGCGTTCCTCGTCTACCGCTCGCACCTGGAGACGGACCACCAGCTCCTCGCCGGGAGCCGCGAGGACGTGCTGCGCCGGGTCGAAGGGCGCGTGGAAGATCGCGAAGCGCACGATCGTGCTCGACGCCAACGTCCTGCTCGACAAGAACCTCAGCATCTTCCTCTAGCCGCCGTCCTCGCGTGCGGACAGGCCTCAGTAGCCCTGCAGGAACGCGCAGCACGTGCGCGGCGTACTCCGCCGGCTTCTCGAACGGCGGCCAGTGGCCGCAGTTGTTGAGGAGCACCAGCCGCGAGTCGGCGATGTGGTTGAGGATGGCGATGCTCACCTCGAAGGCGACCATCCGGTCGTAGCGCCCGTGGATGAGGAGCACGGGCGCCTGGATGCCGGCGAGCGTCCGGCGTGTAGTCGTGCGGCACGCTCACCGACTGCCGGCGCGCCTCGTCGAACGCCGGCGACCACGGTATGCGCCCGGTGGATGTAGTCCACCAGCTCGTCGGTGACCAGCGCCTCGTCGTCGATGTGCACGCGCAGATAGCGGCGGATGTTCTCGCGGCGTCGGATCGGCGAGCGCCTCGCGCGTGGCCCGGCTGCCCTCCGAGGGCCGATTGGCCATCAGGTAGCGGTCGCCGCCGGTGCCGATGTGCGAGCCGCCCATCACGAACCTGGTGACCCGGTCCGGGTACGTGATGGCCGCGACCATCGACGATTGCCCGCCCTGCGAGTTGCCGACGAAGTGCGCCCGCTCGATGCCCAGCGCGTCCATGAGGGCGACGGCGGTGCGGGCCTGGACCGCGTGCACGCCCTCGCGGTAGACGATCGGTCCCGGTCTTGCTGAAGTTCGGCAGGTCCATGAGGATGCAGCGGAAGTGCTGCGAGAGCGCGCCGAGCGTCTTGTAGAAGGTGATCCACGCGGTGGTGCCGGGCCCGTAGGAGTGCAGGAAGAGCACCGGCTCCCCGCGTGCCCACGTCGTGGTAGTGGACCGTCATGCCCCCGGCCTCGATGGTCCGGCTGCTGTCCCGCCTCGGTGAGTCCGTTCGACGCGATGAACGGCATGCCCGTCATCGCCGGATACTGCGGGGCCACGCGGGCCCCTGTCAAGGCGACGACGGCCGGCGATCGACCGGGGTATGATCTCGTCCGGAGGATCTCCCATGACCTCGACCACTGGAGCCAGGACCCCGCAGGCGCTGGGCGAGACGCGACGCTGGGCCGAGCCCGGCTCGAAGTCGGCCGCCCTGTTCGCGAAGGCGCAGGGCGTGATGCCGGGCGGCAACACGCGCACCACCGTGTACATGGCACCCTATCCGCCCTATGCGGCCTCGGGCGACGGCTGCTGGGTCACGGACGTCGAGGGCGACCGCCGCCTCGACTGCCTCAACAACTACACCGCGCTGATCCACGGGCACGCGCACGCCGCGATCGTCGAGGCGGCCACGCGGCGGCTCGCGCTGGGCTCGTCGTTCCCGCTGCCGACCCCGGAAGAGGTCGAGCTCGCCGCGCTGCTCTGCGAGCGCCTCCCCTCCGCCGAGCGCGTGCGCTTCACCAACTCGGGCAGCGAGGCGGTGATGATGGCGATCAAGGGCGCGCGGGCCTGGACCGGCCGGCCCAAGATCGCCAAGTTCGAGGGCGCCTACCACGGGTCCTACGACTACGCGGAGGTGAGCCTCGGCTCCTCCCCCGAGAACTGGGGCAGCCTGGCATCGCCCGCCAGCACCGCGTACTCGCGCGGCACGCCGCCGGCGGTGCTGGAGGACGTCGTGGTGCTGCCGTTCAATCACCCGGAGCTGGCCGTCGCGCGCATCGAGCGCGAGGCGACGGACCTGGCCGCCGTCCTCGTCGATCCGATCCCGAACCGGGTGGGGCTGATGCCGGCGCGCCGCGAGCTCCTCCGCGCGCTGCGCGACGTGACGAGCGCGCACGGCATCGCGCTCATCTTCGACGAGGTCATCACGTTCCGGGTGGGCTACCAGGGCGCCCAGGGCGTGTTCGGCGTCACGCCGGACATGACCACGCTCGGCAAGATCATCGGGGGCGGCTTCCCGGTGGGCGCGGTGGCCGGCCGCGCCGACGTGATGGCGGTCTTCGACCCCACCGGGGGCCAGCCGGCGGCGCCGCACGGGGGGACCTTCAACGCCAACCCGGTCACGATGGCGGCCGGGCTCGTCGCGATGCGGCTGCTGACGCCCGAGGCCTTCGCCCGGCTCGACGAGCTCGGGGCCAAGCTGCGCGCGAGCCTCGAGGCCTGCTTCAAGCGCGCGGGCGTGCCGGGCGCGGTCACCGGCATGGGCTCGCTCTTCCGCCTGCACCCGACCGACCGGGAGCTGACCGACTACCGCAGCACCCGCACCACGCCCGAGGAGGCCGAGCGGCTCCGCCGGATCGTCCGCCGGCTCATGGAGTCCGGGGTGCTGCTGTCCATCACCGGCCTCGGCTGCCTCTCGACGCCGATGGGCGACGCGGAGCTGGAGAGCCTGGTCGAGACGTTCGCCGCGGTGCTGGCGGCCGAGCGCAGACCGCGCTGACGCAACGGGGAGGCCCTGCGATGAAGAACAATTTCAAGGTCATGGACTCGGATCTGCACACGATGGAGCCCGACGGCCTCTGGGAGCGCTATCTCGCCGAGCCGTTCAAGCAGCTCGCGCCCCGGTTCCGGCGCGGGACGGCCAACTCGCCGAATCAGCCGGTGATCCAGATCGGCGATCTCGAGATCGGGGAGATGTCCAAGCGCGCGCACACCGCCGCCGTCGGCAAGGATCTCCAGCGGCGCGCCTTCGAGCGGTCGCCGCACTACGAGGTCGCGCACGCGCGCGGCTACGACGCGGCGTCGCACGTCCAGGCCATGGACATCGAGGGCATCGACGTGGCGGTGCTCTACGGCACGCGCGGGCGCCAGGTGCTCATGCACGACGACCTCGACCCGGCGGTCGCCTCCGCGCTCGCCGCCGCGCACAACGACTGGACGTACGACTACTGCCAGCACGAGCCGTCGCGGCTGAAGTTCGCCGCCCAGGTCGCGTTCCACGACGTGCCCGGCGCGATCACCGAGGCCCGGCGCGCGGTGCGCCGGCTCGGCGCGGTGGCGATCGTCGGCAACCCGAACCCGATCAACGGGCGGCACGTCCACGACCCGGAGATGGAGCCGTTCTGGGCCGCCGTCGAGGAGCTCGGCGTGCCGGTCGGCTTCCATCCGACCGGGCAGTCGTCGCTGCGCGACGACATCGCGCGCCGCTACCTCGACACTCCGAACGGCCGCGTCATCGGCCAGGCCGGCCGCAACCCCGTCGAGCTCATGATGGCCTTCGGCAGCATGGCCGCCGGCGGCGTCCTCGAGCGGCACCCGGCCCTGCGCTGCGCGTTCCTCGAGGGCACGTGCGGCTGGCTCCCCTGGTACCTGTGGCGGCTCGACGAGGCGTGGGAGAAGTTCGGCCCCGGCTCCGAGATCCAGATCGCGCACACGCCCAGCCAGTACTTCTTCCGCCAGTGCGTCATCGCCACCGACGCCGACGAGAAGCCGCTCCGCCAGGTCATCGAGGCGATCGGCGACGACAACATCGTCGTCTCGACCGACTACCCTCACTCGGACGGGCTCTTCCCGACGGCGATCGACGAGTTCGTGCACCTGGACGGCGTCACCGACAAGTCGAAGTCGAAGATCCTCTGGGACAACTGCGCGCGGCTCTACAACCTGGCGGGCGCCCACTAGCGCCGGCCGGCGCCAGGCGTCGTCTTGACGTCCCTCCGAGCGGAGCGCACACTCCGCTCATCTTCGAGCGGTGGAGGCGTGGCGGTGAGGAAGCGTCCGATCGCCTGGGCCGTTGCCCTGACACTCCTGACGGGTGTCGTACTCGGCCCGACCGCCGCGTTCGCGCAGCGAGCCGGTGGCCGATCTGGCGGGGGCGCGGTCATGGTGGGTCAGCCGACCGGCTCGCGGCCATTCGCTCATCGCCATGGCGCGCCCGGCTCCTTCGCTCCGCGCTCGTTCTTTCATCGACCCTTCGCGCCGGGCATAGCGATCGTCGGCTACGGCGGCCTGTCGTACGGGGGGCTCTCGTACTACCGCGCGCCCTCGTACTACTACCCGTCGCCCGTGTACGCCCCGCCCGTGATGTACGGTGCGCCGATGGGCAGCACGGTCTCGCTCGCCCCATCCGCGCCGATGCCCAGCGTGATCGAGTATCCAACCGGACGCTACGAGCTTCGCGGCGACGGAATCACCGCGCCGTACCGGTGGGTGTGGATCCCGAATCCCCCATCGGCTCCGCCGACGGCACCTCCACCGGCGGATGCCCCCAGGTCACCCGCCCCGCCGGCGTCCGAACCGGCGCGTCCCACCACGGTGTACCGCTGGACCGACGCGGAGGGCGTCCTTCACCTGACGGACCGGAGGGATAGCATCCCCGCTCGATACCGCTAGCTCCCGCCATCCGCGCGCCCTTGACACCTCCTGGCCCCGCGAGTAACGTCGGCTCGCTCGGTCGCCCCGCCCCTCGCGGTCAAACAGGAGGCACCATGTTGCCCTCACTGCTGGCTCCATTCCGGATCCCTTCGCTGCTCACCGTTGCGCTCGCCATCGCGCTCACGCTCACGGGGCCCGCGGCGGCCCAGAAGCCCGGCGGAACCTACGAGGTCGCCTACGACCTGAGCCCCTTCACCCTTGACGCCATGGCGGACACGATCAGCGCCAAGTCGCACATCGTGGACAACGTGCAGGAGGGCCTCTTCGCGCCGGACGCCGCGCTCGTGCCGAAGCCGATGCTGGTCGAGAAGTGGACGGTGAGCCCGGACAGCCTCACGTGGACGTTCGTCATCCGCAAGGGCGTGCCCTTCCACAACGGCGAAATTTTGAAGTCGGACGACGTCGTCGCCTCGCTCCAGCGCTGGCTCGTCCGGGACGGGACCTGGGCGCCGCATCTGAAGTCGCGGCTCACGGCGCTCGAGCGGGTCGACGACCTGACGGTCCGCATGAAGCTGTCCAAGCCGTTCGGGGCGATGCTCGAAGCGCTCTCGATGGTGGAGGGCGTGCAGCCCATGATCTTCCCCAAGTCGGTGCTGGACCGCTACCCGGGCGAGAAGGACCGCGTGGCCGAGAAGGACGTGATCGGCACCGGCCCCTACAAGTTCGTGAGCTGGGAGCGCGACCGGCGCATCGTGCTGGAGCGCTTCGACAAGTACGCGGCCCGCAAGGAGCCACTCTCCGGCTTCGCGGGGAACAAGACCGCCTACTTCGACCGCATCCACCACAACTTCGTGCCGGAGTCGGCGGGACGGCTCGCGGGCGCGCTGACCGGGCGCTACGACCTCGCGATGAACCTGCCGCTCGATCAGATGGCGCAGATCAAGAACAACCCCGCGGTGATCGCTCAGGTGAACCCGTACGGCGGGCGCACCGAGATCACCTTCAACACAACGATCGCGCCGTTCGACAAGAAGGCGATGCGCCAGGCGGTGGCCGCGGTCCTGGAGCCGGAGGAGATGCTGGCCGCCATCGCCCCGAAGGGCCTCTACACGCTCAACTCGAGCCCCTTCTTCCCGAACCAGGCCACGTGGGTGAGCAAGATCGGGTACGACACCTACGCCAAGCGCGACCTGGCGAAGGCGAAGGAGCTCATCCTCTCGGCCGGGCTCACGCCGCCGGTGCCGATCCAGGTGATCTCGGTCCCGGTGAGCATCCCGGGCGGGCGCCAGATCCAGGTGGCGGTGCAGCAGCTCGAGGAGAGCAAGCTCTTCAAGGTCGATCTCCAGATCATGGACTGGACGGTGATGGTGCAGAAGCGCTGGGAGAAGAAGCACAGCGCGATGTACAACGCGTTCAACGTCTGGTACCAGAACGACCTGGTCGCGCCGACGTGGAACAACCCACAGCACCCCGCTTCGGGCTTCTTCGTCAACCCGGCGCGCGACGAGCTCCTCGAGCGGCGGCTGCAGACCACGAGCGCGGCGGAGATCGTCAAGATCCGGGACGACTTCCACCGCTGGTTCTGGGAGGAGATCCCGCTGTTCCCCTTCGGCAACTTCGCCACCCTCAACACGGTCGGGCCCGCACGTGAAGGGCTCCCAGCACCTCGGCAGCCCGATCTACTTCGGAGTCTGGTTCGACGGCAAGAAGTGAGGAGCTACCTCGCCCGGCGGCTGGCCAGCGCGATCCCGGTCGTCGTGGTGGTGGCGATCGTCGGGTTCCTGCTGTTCCGCCTGACGCCGGGCGATCCCGCCGCGCTGCTCGCGGGCGACAACGCCAGCCGCGAGCAGATCGAGCGCACCCGGCAGTACCTCGGGCTCGACCAGCCGATCCACGTCCAGTTCGTACGCTACCTCGGCCGGCTGGCGCGCGCCGACTTCGGGCAGTCGATCTTCCTCGGCCGCCCGGTGACCACCGCGATCTTCGAGCGGCTCGAGCCCACGATCTCGCTGGCCATCACCGCGGAGATCTTCGCATTGGTCCTCGCGATCCCGCTGGGCCTGCTCGCCGCGGTGCGGGCCAACACGTGGCTCGATCAGGCCGCGATGGCCTTCGCCCTCGCCGGTCTCTCGATCCCGGCCTTCTGGCTCGGCCTGCTGCTGGTGTTCTCGTTCGGGGTCAAGCTGGGTTGGCTGCCGGTGGGCGAGTTTCGCCCGCTCGCGGACGGGATCGGCCCGTTCCTGCGCCACATGATCCTGCCCGCGGTCTCCCTCGGCCTCATCCAGATGGCGCTCACCGCGCGCATGGTGCGCTCGAGCATGCTCGAGGTCCTGCGCGAGGACTACATCCGCACCGCCCACGCCAAGGGCATGAGCGGGCGTGTCATCGTGCTGCGCCACGCGCTCCGCAACGCGCTGATCCCGACCGTGACCGTGATCGGCCTCGGCTTCGGCGCTCTCGTGAGCGGGGCGGTCGTGGTCGAGACGATCTTCGCGCTCCCCGGGCTCGGCCGGCTCACCGCGAGCGCGCTGCTCAACCGCGACTACCCGCTGATCCAGGCAATTTTGATGTTCGTGGCGATGATCTTCATCGTCATGAACATCCTGGTGGATCTCGCCTATGCCTACCTCGACCCCCGTCTCCGGATCCGCTACTGAGCCCGCCGCCGCGCTCGCCGGGCTCGGCCGCCCGGGCGCGCGGCCGCGGCCGGGCCTCGCCCGGCTCTGGCGGAGCCGCTACACGATCGCGGGACTCGGCATCCTCGGCACCCTGCTCGTCCTGGCCATCTTCGCGGATCAGATCGCGCCCTACGGGCCGAACCGCATGCGGCCGACCGAGCGGCTGCAGCCGCCGAGCGCCGCGCACCCCTTCGGCACCGACGATCTGGGCCGCGACATCCTGAGCCGCGCCGTGTTCGGCGCGCGGCTCACCCTGACGATCGGGGCCATCGTGGTGCCGCTCAGCCTGCTGCTGGGCGTGCCCCTGGGCATAGTCGCCGGCTACTACCCCCGCCTCGACGGCCCGATCATGCGCATCGTCGACGGGCTCATGGCCTTCCCGGCGGTGCTGTTCGCGATCACGCTCATGGCGGCGCTCGGCCCGAGCGTCCTCAACGTGATCATCGCGCTGTCGGTCGCCTACGCGCCGAGCGCGGCGCGCCTGGCGCGCGGGTCGACGCTGGCCGTGCAGGCCATGGTCTACGTCGAGGCCGCGCGCGCCCTCGGCGTTCCGGACGGCCGCCTCATCGCCCGGCACGTGCTCCCGAACATCTTCGCGCCCCTGCTCGTGCTGGCCTCGTTCACCTTCGCGGTCTCGGTGCTGACCGAGGCCATCCTGAGCTTCCTCGGCGCCGGCGCCCCGCCGTCGGTGCCGAGCTGGGGGACGATGGTGGCGGAGGGCCGCAACTTCATCGAGGCCGCGCCCTGGCTCATGTTCTTCCCGGGATGCTGCATCGCCATCGTGGTGATGGGGCTGAACCTGCTGGGCGACGGATTGCGCGACCTGCTCGACCCCCGGCTGCGGGGTGGCTTCTCCCGCGGCGGCCTGTCCTGAAAGCGAGGATCTCGTGGACCTGCTCGTGACGAACGCGAACGTGCTGACGATGGACGGCCGGGACACGACGGCCTCGCCAACACCATCCGCCATTGCGATCCACGCCGGCAAGATCGTGGCGGTGGGCCGCGACCAGGACGTGGCCGCGTTCCGGCGGCCCGGCATGCGCGTGATCGACGCGGGCGGGCGCACCGTGCTGCCCGGCTTCATCGAGCCGCACAACCACATGGTGGGTTACGGTACCGCGCTCATCGGGGTGGACGCGCGGACGCCGCCCAACGTGACCATCGCCGACATCGTGGCGCGCGTCCGCCAGGCGGCCGGCGCGCTACCGCCGGACCGGTGGATCCTCGGGCGCGGCTACGACGACACCGGGCTGCGGGACATGCGGCATCCGACGCGCCGCGATCTCGACCAGGCCTCGACCGAGCACCCCATCGTGATCTGGCACAACTCGGGCCACCTCACGGTCGCCAACAGCCGAGCGCTGGCGCTGGCCGGAATCAGCGCGGCCACCGCGGACCCGCCCGGCGGGCGCATCGGCCGCTTCGAGGGCAGCGCGGAGCCCGACGGCGTGCTCTACGAGGCGCCGGCCCAGACGCTGGTCACGAAGCTGATCCCGGCCTACGACGCGGCGGAGCTGGCCGACTCCTTCCGCCGAGCCCAGGACGAGTTCCTGCGCCAGGGCGTGACCACGATCCACGACGCCCACGTGAGCCGCCTGCGCGGGATCGACATCCTGGACACGTATAAGAAGATGCACGCCGCGGGCGCGCTCAAGCTGCGCGTGAACATGTTCATGCAGTGGGACTATCTCAAGGAGCTCGACTTCGCGCCCGTGCCCGGCTCGGGCGACGACAAGCTGCGGGTGGCGGGCTGCAAGATCGTCTCGGACGGGTCCATCCAGGGGATCACCGCGGCCCTGCGCGAGCCCTACTACTGTAACGACGCGGAGAAGGGCTGGCTCATCTACGAGCAGGCCGAGCTCGACGACATGGTGCTCACGCTGCACCGGCGCGGCTACCAGATCGCCATCCACGCCAACGGCGACGCCGCGATCGACTCGGTGCTCCTCGCCTACGAGCGGGCGCTCCGGGCGATCCCGAAGGCCGACCATCGCCACCGCATCGAGCACTGCCAGGTGTGCCACCCGGAGCAGATCGAGCGGATCGCCCGGCTCGGGGTGATCCCGAACTACTTCGCCAACCACGTCTACTACTGGGGCGACCGCCATCGCGACCGCTTCCTCGGCCCGAGCCGCGTGCAGGTGCTCGACCCGGTCGGCTCCGCCTTCCGCGCCGGCATCCGCCCGATGCTCCACTCGGACTGCCCGGTGACGCCGGTGAGCCCGCTCTTCTGCGTGCAGAGCGCGGCGGCGCGCGTGACGAGCTCGGGCAAGGTGCTCAACGACCCGGAGCGCATCGCGGTCCGGGAAGCGCTCACCACCGTGACCTCGAACGCGGCGCGGGGCGCCTTCGAGGAGCGCGTGAAGGGCACGCTCGAGGTCGGCAAGCTGGGCGATCTCGTGATCCTCGGCGCCGATCCCCTGAAGGAAGCTCCGCACGAGCTCGGCAAGATCCCGGTGGTCGCGACCGTCGTGGGCGGCGAGGTCGCCTATCAGGAGGCCGCGCTTGGATAGACGGCTCTTCGAGGCCGACGCCCTGACGCTGGCGCGGCTCATCCGCGAGAAGCAGGTCTCGCCGGTCGCGGCGGTGGACGCCGCGCTCGCGCGGATCGAGGCGCTCCAGCCCACCGTGAACGCCTTCATCACGGTGACGGCGGACGAGGCGCGCGAGGCGGCCCGGAAGGCCGAGGCCGCGGTGACGGCCGGCGAGCGGCTCGGCCCGCTCCACGGGGTGCCGTTCTCGGTGAAGGACCTGCTGTTCACGAAGGGCGTCCGGACCACGATGGGCTCGTGGATCTTCGCCGATCAGGTGACGGGCGAGGACGCGGTGCCGGTGCGCCGGCTCCGCGAGGCCGGCGCCATCCTGATCGGGAAGACCACCACGCCCGAGTTCGGCCACAAGCCGCTGACCGACAGCCCGCTCTTCGGCGCCACGCGCAACCCGTGGGATCTCTCGCGCACCGCGGGCGGCTCGTCCGGCGGCGCCGCGGCGGCGGTCGTCTCCGGCCAGGGGCCGCTGGCGCTCGGCACCGACGGCGGCGGCTCGGTCCGCCTCCCCGCCGCGTGCTGCGGCATCGTCGGGCTCAAGCCCACACTCGGGCGCGTGCCCCACGTGCACCAGGCCGATCTCTTCTCCTCGACCTCCTACATCGGCCCCATGGCGCGGACCGTGGCGGAGACGGCCGCCTGCTTCGACGCGATCGTCGGCGTCGACCCCGGCGATCCCTACTCGCGCCCGGAGCCGACGGACGACCCGCGCGAGGTCACCGTGCGCGGCCTGCGGCTCGGCTGGCTCCCCCGCGTGGGCAACCGGGTCGTGGACGGGGAGGTGCTCGCGGCCTGCGAGGGCGCGGTGCGGCACCTGGAGGGCCAGGGCGCCCACGTCGAGGTCGTGGACGAGGACGTCGCCGCGTTCGAGCGCACCTTCCTCATCGGCCTGCAGGCCGGGCTGGCCGCGCGCGTCGGCCCCCACATGGCGAAGTTCGGCGACAAGGTGGCGCCGAGCCTCCGCGAGTCCATCGAGCGGGGCGCGCGGTGGACCGCGGTGGACTGGGTGAACGCGCTCGGCCAGCGGACGACCATGTTCCGTCGAGTGAACGCGCTCCTCCGGCGCTTCGACTTCCTGCTGTCGCCCGCCCTCTCCCGGCCGGCGCTCGCCGTCGACCACGACGCGTTCGAGCCGATCGCGATCGGGGGCGAGGCCGCCGGCTCGATCCGGGCCGCCTGGTATCCCTATCTCTGGCCCTTCAACCTCTCCGGCCACCCGGCGGTGTCCCTGCCGTGCGGCTGGTCCTCGGACGGTCTGCCCATCGGCCTGCAGATCGTCGGAGCCTGGCACGCGGATCGCCGCGTGCTCGCCCTGGCCGCTCACCTCGAGCGCGAGCGCCCGTGCGCGCGCCCGATGCCGCTGTAATCGGAGGCACGTCATGCCGCTCTCGCCCAAGGGCTTCCCTATTCTGTTGACTTTCGACATCGACGCCGAGACCATGTGGACCGCCCGCGATCCGAAGAACGCCGAGCGCCCCATCGTGATGAGCCAGGGCGCCTACGGCTGGAAGGTGGGGATGCCGCGCATCCTCGACCTGCTCGCCGCTACGGACTCCGCGTGACCTTCTTCGTGCCCGGCCTCGTGATGGAGCAGCGGCCCGCCATGGTCGAGGCGATCCTGAAGGCGGGCCACGAGATCGCGCACCACTCCTGGTCGCACGCCTGGATCGTGAACCTCTCGCTCGAGCAGGAGCGCGAGGAGATGGACAAGGGCATCGAGATCATCCAGCGCATGACGGGCCGCAAGCCGGTCGGCTACCGGTCTCCCGCCGCGGAGTTCAGCCCGCACACGCTCCGGATGCTGGCCGAGTACGGCTTCGGCTACTCCTCGAACTACTTCGACGACGACTCGCCGTATCTCCATCGCATCGACGGCAAGCTCACCGACATCGTGGAGTTCCCGTTCGCGTGGGTGCTGGACGACGCGCCGTTCTTCCAGTACTCGATCACGCTGCCCGGACGCACCATGCAGGCGCCGTCGGCGGTGTTCGAGGCGTGGCGGCGCGAGTTCGACGTGCTCTACCGCGAGGACCGGTACTTCTGCCTCGCCATGCACCCCCAGATCATCGGCCGCCCGTCGCGCATCACGCTGCTCGAGGAGCTGATCAAGTACATCCTCGGCCACTCGGGCGTCTGGCTCGCGCGCTGCGACGAGGTGGCGGACGCGGTGCGGCCGGCGCTGCGCGCGGAGGCGCGCGCGTGAGGCTCCACGGCCGCCGCATCCTCGTCACCGGCGCGGCCTCGGGCATCGGCCTCGCCATCGCGCGCCTCTTCCGGAGCGAAGGCGCCGCGGTGGCGATGCTCGATCGCGACGAGGCCGCGCTCGGCAAGGCGCGGGTGGACGGCGCGTCCACGCTGGTGTGCGACGTGGCCGACGAGCGCCAGGTGCGGGCCGCGGTCGCGCAGGCCGCGACCACGCTCGGCGGGCTCGACGGGGTCGTCAACAGCGCCGGGATCGATCTCATGCGGCCCTTCGAGCGGATGACCTCCGCGGAGTGGGCGGCGATCATGGCGGTGGATCTCACCGGCCCCATGCTCGTGTGCCACGCCGCGCTGCCCGCCATGAAGCAGGCCGGGCGCGGGACCATCGTGAACATCGCCTCGGGCGCCGCGCTGCGGCCGCTGGAGCAGCGCACCGCGTACTGCGCGGCGAAGGCGGGGCTGGTCATGTTCGGCAAGACCCTCGCGGTGGACCTGGCCGCCTACCACATCCGCGTCAACGCGATCTGCCCGGGCATCATCGACACGCCGCTGTTCCGGTCCTCGTGGGAGGGCGCGGCCGATCCCGAGGGCGAGCTGGCGAAGATTCTCGACCGGTACGTGATCCGGCGGCCGGGGGAGCCGGAGGAGATCGCGCAGGCCGCGCTCTACCTGACCAGCGACGAGTCGTCGTTCGTGACCGGCGCGGCGCTTGCGGTCGATGGCGGGCGCACGTTTCACTAGCCCACCCCTCACCCTGCCCTCTCCCCTGAGGGGAGAGGGTTACCACTCTCTGACCCTCTCCCCCTGGGGACAGGGTTGCCTGCTCTCACCCCTCTCCCCCGTGGGGAGAGGGCAGGGTGAGGGGTCGGGGTGTGGCGCCTAGCCCACGAAGACGCCGCCGGAGGGGTGCAGAATCTCGCCGGTAAAAAAGGCCGCATCGTCCGAGGCGAGGAAGAGCGCGGTGCTCGCGATCTCCTCCACCGTGCCGTAGCGGCCCATCGGCGTGAGGCTCATGGCCCAGCGGCTGCGGTCGGCGTCGCCGCGCAGGGCGGCGGTCATCGGCGTCTCGATGAAGCCGGGCCCGATGGCGTTGACCCGGATGTTGTGCCGGGCCAGCTCCTGAGCCAAACACTTGGTGGCCATCCACACCCCCGCCTTGCTCACGCTGTAGGCGCCGCCCGTCGACGGCATCCTCGACATGATCGAGCCGAGGTTGATCAGGCTGCCGCCCCGCCGGTTGGCCACCATCCAGCGCGCGACGGCGCGGTTGGAGTGCAGCACGCCGTAGAGGTTCACGTCGATCACCGTGCGAAAGCGGTCGGTCGGGATGTCGAGCATCGCGTAGGGCTTGGCGGACGCGGGATCCGGTCGTGCGCCCGCTACCCCGGCGGCGGCCACCAGCACGTCCACCGCGCCGAAGGCCTTCACGCACGCCGCGACCATCGCCTCGTTCGCCGCCTCGTCGGTGGTGTCGGTCCGCAGCGCGAGCGCCTTGCCGCCGGCGGCCTCCACCTGCCGCGCGGTCTCGGTCGCCGCGCCCTGGTCGAGGTCGGCGGCGCACACCTTCGCGCCTTCCGACGCGAAGCGGAGCGCGCATGCGCGGCCGATGCCGCTGCCGGCGCCGGTGATAAGGGCGATCCTGTTGTCGAGCCTTCCGGGCATGTCCGGTCTCCTTGTGTTGGTGGGGCTTTCACGCGGGCCCCCTCACCCTGCCCTCTCCCCTGAGGGGAGAGGGGGAACTGTCCCGGAGAGGGAAGGGTGAGGGGGAATCAGATCATCCAGCGGCCGCCGTCGATCAGGATCGACTGGCCGGTGATGTAGCGGGCATCGTCGCTGGCCAGGAACGCCACCACGCCGGCCACGTCCTCGGGCTCGGCCACGTAACCCATCGGCACGCTGGTACGCACCTTGTCGATCACCTCGCGCGGCAGGCGATCGTGGGCGCGGGTGCGGATGGCGCCAGGGCACACCGCGTTGACGTTGACGTGGAACGGCGCCAGCTCGCGCGCGAGGGAGCGGGTGAAGCCGATCACCCCCATCTTGGCCGCCGCGTAGTCCACGAACCCCACGTCGCCGTAGAAGGCGGACTCGGTCGACATGTTGACGATGCGGCCGCTGCGGCGGGCCCGCATCTCCTCCACCGCGAGGCGGGTGGCGCGCATGGTCGCGACCAGCGACACCTCGATGACGAAGCGCCACGTCTCCTCGGCCGAGAGGTGGAACTCGGTGGCGCGCTCGCGGGCGCTCTGGCCGACGTTGTTGAAGAGGATGTCGATGCGCCCGAAGCGCGTCCGGATCGCCGCGAACGCCGCCTCCACCGCGCCCGGCTCGGTCCAGTCCGCGGTGATCGGCAGGACCTGGCGGCCGGCCGCCTCGATCTCCCGGGCCGCGCCCTGCAGCGTATCGCCCTCGCGATCGACCACGACCAGATCCGCGCCCTCCCGGGCGAGGCGCAGCGCGCTGGCGCGGCCGATGCCGTTGGCGGCCCCGGTGACGACGGCGATCCGGCCGGCGAGCCGGCCCTCGACGACAGCAGCCATGGCAGTCCCTCCGATGCGGTGCGAGATCAGACGAAGCGGTGGAACCCGATCCAGCGCTCGGCGACGGCGAGGCCGAGGCCGGTCAGCACGATGAGCATGGTCGAGATCGCGGCGATGGACGGGTCCACCCCGTACTCGATCGCGGTGAAGATCTTCACCGGCAGCGTCATCTGACCCGCTCCGAGGAGGAAGATCGACACCGGCACGTTGTCGAACGAGACGATGAAGGAGAAGAGCGCCCCCGCCGCGACGCCGGGCCGGATGAGCGGCAGCGTGACCGTGAAGAACGCGACCGGCCCGCTCGCGCCCAGCACCCGCGCGGCGTGCTCGAGCTCCGGATCGATCCCCTGGAGGCTCGCGGTCACCGCCCGGACCACGTAGGGCACCGTGATCACCATGTGCGCGAGGGCCAGCCCCACGAAGGTGCCGTTCACGTGCACCAGCGCGTAGAACTGCAGCAGGGCCACCCCCACCACCACGCCGGGGAAGACGAGCGGCGCGTTGAGCAGCGCGGCGACGCCCGCGCCGCCCGTCACCCGCCGGCGGAGCAGCGCGAAGGACGCGGCCAGCCCGGCCGCGAGGGACCCGGCCGTCGCGACGAGCGCGAGCAGCACGCTGAAGCCGATGGCGTGCACGTACTCGGCGTCGCCCAGCACCTTGGTGAACCACTGCAGGGTGAGCCCCTTGGGCGGCACCGTCAGGTACGACGTGCGGCTCACGGAAGCGAGCGCGATCACCACCGCCGGCAGCATCAGGAAGCCGAACACCAGGGTGACCCACACCCGCAGGAGCCACGTGCGCAGCCGGGCCGCCGTCACGCGCGCGCCCCCGCCCGCCGGGCCAGGCGGCCCGAGAGGTAGACCAGCGCCAGCACCATGACCGTGAGCAGCAGGGACTGGGCGGACCCCGCCGGCCAGTTCAGGCGCCCGAGGAACTCGTCGTAGATCAGCGTGGACATCACCTGATAGGTCGGCCCGCCGAGCAGGCGCGGGGTCACCAGCGCGCTGATCGTGAGGACGAAGACGAGGATCGAGCCCGACAGGATCCCGGGCGCCGACAGGGGCAGCGTCACCCGGAGGAACGCGCTGCCCCAGGACGCGCCCAGCACGCGCGCGGCGTCCTCGACGTCGCGCGGGATGTTCTGGATGGCGCCGATGAGGACCAGCACCATGAACGGCAGGAAGATGTGCGTGAGCCCGATGAGCAGGCCGGCGAAGTTGAACAGCAGCTTCACGGGTCCATCCGTGATCCCCAGCGCCTGGAGCGCCTGGTTCACGAGCCCGTTCTGGGCGAGCAGGGCGATCCAGCCGAAGGTGCGGACCACCAGGTTCAGCATGAGGGGAAAGACGACCAGGATGGTCAGCCAGTTCCGCCAGCGCGAGCGGGTGCGCGCGAGGAAGAAGGCCACCGGGTAGCCGACGACCAGCGTCGAGCACGTCACGGTGAGCCCCAGCGCGAGCGTCCGCCCGATGATCTCGAGGTAGTAGGAGTCCGTCAGGAGCCGCGTGTAGTGGCGGGCCGTGAAGCCGGCGGTGATCCCCACCAGCGGGACGTAGGGGCGGACGCTGGTCGGCACCAGCATCCCCACCGGCACCACGAAGGCGGCCGTGAGCAGCAGGAGCGCCGGGGCCAGCAGCCACCAGCCGTGCCGGTGGCTCACCGCGGGCCCCCCTCGCCGGGCGCGCCGCCGGGGAGCAGGATCGCGTCCTCCGCGCTCCACTCGAGCCGCGTGCGGGCTCCGCGCGGCAGCGGCGGCGCGGTGCCGGGCGCGGCGATCTCGAGCTCGCGCCCGTCCGCGAGCTGGGCGACGTAGTGGTGGGTCTGCCCCGCGAAGGCGTGGAACACCACGGTCGCCGCGAACTGATTGGGACGCGTGGCCCCACCGTCCGGCGGCCCCAGGCGGATGGCCTCCTGACGGATCACCACGCGCACCGGCTGGCCGCGCTCGAGGCCCGGCCGCGGCATCGCCACGACCGAGAGCCCGCCGCCGTCGAGCGCGACGACGGTGCCGGCCGCGTCCGTCTCCGCCACGGTGCCCGCGAGAAAGTTCGCGCGCCCGAGAAAGCGGGCCACGAAGGCGGTGGCGGGGCGGCGATAGACCTCCTCCGGCCGGCCGATCTGCTCCACCCGGCCCGCCTCCATCACGACCACGCGGTCGGACAGGATGAGCGCCTCCGCCTGGTCGTGGGTGACGAAGATCATCGTCGTCCCGAGCCGCTCCTGCAGCCGCTTGAGCTCCACGCGCATCTCGTCGCGCAGCAGCGCGTCCAGATTGGACAGCGGCTCGTCGAGCAGCAGCACGCGGGGCTCGGTGACGAGCGCGCGGGCCAGCGCCACGCGCTGCTGCTGGCCGCCGGAGAGCTCGCGCGGGTGCCGGGCGCCGAGCGGCCCGAGGCGCACCAGCTCCAGCATGCGCTCGACGCGCGGACCCAGCTCGGCGGGCGGAATCGAGCGCCGGCGGAGGCCGAAGGCGACGTTCTCGAAGACGGTCATGTGGGGGAAGAGGGCGTACGACTGGAAGACCAGCCCGAGGTTGCGGCGATGGACGGCCACCCGCGTGATGTCCTCGCCCGCGAGGACGACCTGGCCGCCGTCCGGCTCGACGAGGCCGGCGACGATCCGGAGCAGCGTGGTCTTCCCGCAGCCCGACGGGCCCAGGAGCGAGAGAAACTCGCCCGGGGCCACGTCGAGCGACACCTCGTCGACGGCGACCACCGCGCCGAACGACTTGCGAAGCCGGCGCACCGTGAGCGCCGGCGCGGCGCCGCTCACCGCCGGTGACGCGGTCGCGGACACCTGCAGGTCAACGCGCGATCTCGCGCCCCCAGCGCTCCGACCACTCCGGGAACTTCTTCGCCACGAGATCGGTATCCGGGAAGAACATGCGCTGGACGAGCGGGCCGTAGGGCACGAGCTTCGCCAGATCCGCGGGCAGCTGGACCTTCCGGTTGGTCGGGCCGGCGAACTGGCTCTGACCGAAGCAGAGCTGGCCCTCCGGCGACAGGAGGACCGCGACGTACTTCTGCGCGAGGTCCCGCTTCTGGCTGGCCTTGGGCACCGAGACCGTGGGCACGATGCCGATCGCACCCTCCGACGGGTAGGCGGCGGCCACCGGCACGCCCTTCAGCGCGGCCGCGCCGGTCCGGTCCGTGTACCACACCGCGAGCGCGATGTCGCCGCGCTCGAAGAGCGGGATGATCTGGTCCGGCTGGGTGTACATCATCTGGACATTGGGCTTGAGCTTCTTGATCGCCTCGAAGCCCGGATCGATGTTCTCCACCGAGCCGCCGTTGAGCCGGGCCGCGGCCATCAGGAACTGCTGGCCCGACGTGCCCGAGATGTCCGGGATGGCCAGCTTGCCCTTCCACTCCGGCTTCCAGAGGTCGCCCCACGACGTGGGCGGCGTCTTCACGAGATTCGTGTTGTAGGTGATGATGGTGCCCGCGAACATCATCGACACCCAGTAGCCGTCCTTGTCCCGGGAGGCCTCGTAGAGATCGTTCCAGTGCTCGATCTTCCCGGACTCGAGCGGCTGGAGCAGCCCTTCCGCCTTGGCCTGCTTGACGATCTGGCTGTCCATGTAGGCGACGTCGAACTCCGCCCGCGCGCCGGCCGCCCGGAGCTTCGCCATGGTCTGCACCGAGCTGCCGAGCACGTACTTCACGGTGGAGCCGGTGGCCTTCTCGAACGCGGTGGCGTGGCACTTCTTCGAGTTGTCGACGAAGGTGCCCCCGAAGGTGGCCACGATCAGCTCGTCGGCGTGGGCGGGCAAGGCCGGAGCGAAGGTGAGCAGGCACAGCAGCAGGGTCAGTCGCGAGACGATCATGGTCGGTGCTCCTCCCGGGGCGTGTGGTGGCGCGATTATTCGCCAGCCGCGCCGAGCAAGTCAACCGGACTTGCTCGAACCGACGTACTCGGAGAGCATGGGACGACATGCAGCGCCGCGACGACCGCTTCCTCTTCTCCCCCTCCGACCTGGGCGGCTTCCTGGCCTGCGAGCACCTGACGCAGCTCGAGCTGGCCGTGGCCCTCCGGCAAGGTCGGCGCCCCAGCTACGAGAACGCCTACGCCGAGCTCCTGCGGACCAAGGGGCAGGAGCACGAGCAGGCGTACCTCGCGAGCCTCCGTGAAGCCGGCCGCACGGTGGTCGAGGTGCGCCTGGACGCCGCTCGAGACTTCGAAGCCGGGATGCGGCGCACCGCGGAGGCCATGCGGGAGGGCGCCGACTACGTGTACCAGGCCGTCTTCCTGTTGCAGGGATGGCGCGGGATCGCGGACTTCCTGGAGCGCGTCGAGCGGCCCTCCGCTCTGGGCGGCTTCAGCTATCAGGTGCTGGACACAAAGCTGGCGCGGCACCCGCGCCCGGAGCACGCGCTGCAGCTCTCCTTCTATAGCCAGGCGCTCGAGCAGGTCCAGCAGCTCGCGCCGGATCTGGCCTATGTCGTCCTCGGCACCCGCGACCGGGTCCCGATCCGCCTGGCCGACGTGACGGCCTACTTCCGGCGCGTTCGCGAGCGCTTCGGCGAGGCGGTGGGCGCCCGGCCCGCGACGGGTCCCTACCCCTGCCACCACTGCTCGTTCTGCGACTACCGGAAGCCGTGCGAGGACCAGCTCGAGCGGGAGGACCACGTCGTGCGCGTGGCCGGCATCCAGCGAACCCAGGTGAAGCGGCTTTCCGCCGGCGGCATCGGCACGCTCGCCGCGCTGGCCCAGACCCCGGCCGACCTCGCCGTGCCCAGGATCGCGGGGTCCACCCTCCACGGGTTACGCGAGCAGGCCGGGCTCCAGCTCATCCGGCAGCAAACCGGCTCGCTGGAATGGCGGGCGCTCGACATCGAGGTCGGCCGTGGCTTCGCGGGGCTCCCGCCGCGGTCGCCGGGCGACGTCATCTTCGATCTGGAGGGCCATCCCTTCTTCGAGCCCGCGCGCGGCCTCGAGTATCTCTTCGGCGTGCTCCTGCTCGACGGACCCGAGCCGCGCTACCAGCCGTTCTGGGCGCACGATCGCGACGGCGAGCGTCGGGCGTTCGAGGACCTGGTCGATCTCATCCACGCGAGGCTCGTGCAATATCCCGGCCTGCACGTCTACCATTTCAGTGGCTCCGAGCCGAGCACGCTCAAGCGGCTGATGGCCGAGCACCTCTCACGCGAGGCCCAGGTGGACGACCTGCTGCGACGCGAGGTCTTCGTGGATCTCCACTCGATCCTGCGCCGGGCCCTGCGCGCGGGCGTGCCCAGCTACTCGCTGAAGGAGGTCGAGGCCCTCTTCGGCTTCGCGCGCAGCGGCCCCGTCCAGTCCGGCACGCAGGCCATCCTGCACTACGAGCACTGGATTCACGAGCGGGATCAGACGCGGCTGGACGAGATCGCGACGTACAACCGCGAGGACTGTCGCGCCACCCTGGGCCTGCTCGAGTGGCTGCACCAGCTCCGTCCGACCGACCTGCCGTGGCCCGAACCGCCCGAGGCCAGGCCGCTCGCGCCCGAGGCGACCGAAGCCCTCGATGCACGCCAGCGGCTGCGCCAGGAATTGATCGACGGAGCCGAGCCCGGCTCAGCGCGCTGGCTGGCGGCGGAGCTCCTCGAGTACCACCGGCGCGAGGCCCGCCCCGCCTGGTGGGCCTACTTCGATCGCCTCGGCAAGTCGCCGGAGGAGCTGCTGGAGGACACGGAGGCCATCGCCCACCTCGCGGTCGATCGGAGCACGCCGCCCAGCCCGCTGAAGCGATCGATGGTCCACACCTTCACCTTCCCGCCCCAGGACCACAAACTGCGGCCCGGTCTTCAGGTACATGACCCGGCCACCGGCAGGCCGGCCGGGGAGATCCTCGAGATCGACGATACGAGCGGAGCCGTCGGCATCCTGCGCCTGGTGCGCGGCGCGAAGGTCGGCGCGAATCCCCTGCCCGAGGCAATCGTCACGGGCAAGCCCGTCGAGAACCGGACCCAGCGCGACGCGGTGCTCCGCGTGGCGGAATCGATCCGGGCGGGCGATGGCCGCTACCCGGCGCTCCGCGCCATCCTCGCCAAGGAGCCGCCAACCATCCGCGGCCTCACCCCGGATGCCACGGTGCAGACCACCGATCTGGAAGAGATGAAGGCGCGGGCGCTCGGGCTCGACGGGAGCTATCTCTTCCTCCAGGGTCCGCCCGGTACCGGCAAGACGTGGACGGGCGCCCGGATCGTCGTGCACCTGCTGGCCAACCGCCGCCGCGTCGGCATCGCCGCGCAGAGCCACAAGGCCATCCACAATCTGCTCGCCGAGATCGAGAAGGTCGCCCGTGCCACCGGCGTGCGCTTCAAGGGTCTCAAGAAGTCAACCGGGAACCCGGATTCCGAGTTCGAGGGCGAGTTCATCAGGAACGACGACGACAACGCGGCCTTCGAAGGCGCCCGCGGCGACATCCAGCTCTTCGCGGGGACCGCCTGGCTCTTCTCCCGCGAGAGGCTCGACGGCGCGCTGGACGATCTCGTCATCGACGAGGCGGGGCAGATCGCCCTGGCGGATGCGCTCGCGATGGGGGCGTGCGCTCGCAATCTCATCCTCCTGGGCGATCCGCTCCAGCTCGCCCAGGTCTCGCAGGGCGTGCACCCGCCGGGCGCGGGCGCCTCCGTCCTCGAGCACCTGCTCGGCGATGCGCCGACCATTCCGGAGGACCGCGGGATCTTCCTCGAGCGCAGCTTCCGCATGCACCCGGGGGTATCCGGGTTCATCTCGGAGATCGTCTACGCGGGGCGCCTGCACTCCGACGGATCGGCCGAGCGTCGGACCACTTCCTTCGGAACCGGCATCCGGTTCGCGCCCGTGGAGCACGACGGCAACCGGTCCTCGTCGGACGAGGAGGTGGCGGAGATCGCGAAGAGAATCGCCGCCATGCGCGGAGGGACGTTCACGGATGCCGACGGCACGACCCGCCCCCTCCGCGACGCCGACTTCATGGTCGTGGCGCCCTACAACGCCCAGGTGGTGCGACTACGCATGGCGCTGCCCGCGGGCGTACGGGTCGGCACGGTGGACAAGTTCCAGGGACAGGAGGCGCCCATCGTCTTCTTCTCGATGGCCACCTCCAGCGGGGAGGACGTGCCGCGCAGCCTCACCTTCCTCTTCTCCCGGAACCGCCTGAACGTGGCCATCTCCCGCGCCCAGTGCCTGGCGGTCCTCGTCTGCTCTCCCCGGTTACTGGAAGCGCGCTGTCAGTCGATCGAGGAGATGCAGCTCGTCAACGCCCTCTGCCGCCTGGTCGAGTACGCGGAGAGCTGAGGGCCGATCCCGCTACACCGGCACCCACTGCAGCGTCCCGCACTTCGCGCAGCGCGGCCGCTCGCCGCCGCTCTCCGCGGGCAGCTCCACGGGCTCCTTGCAGCGCCAGCACCGCCGTGTCCGTGGCGCCGGGACGGACGCGGGCGCTGTGGCGGACGCGACTGCCGCCGGCGCGGCAGCCACCGTGGCCATCACCTCGCGTGGAGCCACTACCGGCCGCGTAGCGCTGGCGGGCACGTGCCGCTCGCTGGGTCCCGAGCCGAACACCCCTACTCCCACCATCTCCAACCGCCCGCACTCCGCGCCCCAGGCCTCCGCGCTCATCTCCCCCTTCACGAGCGCCTGCACCGCACCGAACGGGTCGATGCTCCCCGCAGGCCCCCGCAACATGACGGCCTCGCCCGGTTGCGCATCGGTGGCCCAGCCGGCCTGCGAGAGCGCGACGGCCAGCGCGGCGCCGAGCGCCCAGTTCCCGCGAAGCTGCTGCGTCTCGGCGTCCAGCTCCGGCAGTAGCTTGCCGCCGAGCGTTGCCGACAGCGTGCTCGCCTGACGCCCGAGCGATTCCACGGGGAGCGGACGCCCGTGTGCGGCGGCAGCCTGTGTCTCCTTCCGCCAGAAGGGCTGATAGACGCGCTCGCCGACCTCGCTCCACTGGATCGGGGCGAGAGGCTTGCCGTCGGTGGGAGGCATCACGGGCGCGACCACCGCGCGCTCGAGGGCCTGCGCCTCCCCCAGCAGCGTGATGGAGAGCGGATCCGCGCCGGTCACGGCGCCGGGGCGGGCGCCTTCGAGGGCCTTGAGCCGTTCGCCGAGGGGCGGATGCGTGTCGAAGACGTCGCCCGCGTCCTCCTTGAGCGAGTGCTCGCGGGCCGCGGCCATTGCCTTCTGGCCGATCTCACCGGTGACGAACCGCTGGAAGCCGTCGGCGAGCGGTGGGACGAAGCCGGCGTGGAGCACCGGGGTCACCTCGTTCGACCAGTAGTAGCCGAAGACGGGAGCCGCGACGTGAATCTTCTTCAGGCCCTCCGCCAGCGGCCGCGCCCCGACCACTCGGGCCGCGAGCTGATCGGCGGCCAGCTCCTGGGAGCGCGAGACCGCGTGGGAGACACGGAGGAAGAGATTCCCGTACCAGATGAACGGGAGCTGCAGGATCGAGCCGTGATGACCCAGATTCTCGAGGGTGCGGCCGATGGCGGCGCGGGTCACGTACACGAACCGGCCAAGCTTCGTGTCGCCGCCATGGTAATGGCCGAACTCATGGGCGAGCACCGCGCGCAGCTCGGACACGCTGAGGGTCTGGAGCAGCGGCAGCCCGAGCCCCATGATCCCGTGGGCGCCGAGGCCCATCAGGCCGCCCCGATGTGCCACCCACGCGTTCATGTCCCCGACCAGGTAGACCTCCGCGGGCATCTCCTGCTTCGTGGCGGACGCGACACCGCGGATCATCTCGAAGAGCTTCGGATGCTGCCCGGGCTCGAGTCGCGGACCGGGCGGCTCAAAACGATCCGGCCGCGGCATGACGGACCAGAGAATGATGGCCGCGCCGGCGAGACAGCCGAGGGCCAGCTTGGCGGGAATGCGGTGCGCGTAGTTGAACACCGCATACGGCACCCAGAGCAGCGCGCCCGCGAGACCGAGCGCCAGGGCGTAGAAGCCGATCATCAGACCGAGCGCGAGAACGGCCCGGAAGCCGACCGATGGGGAACGGGGCGTCATGACGGGTCCTCCATCCGACGAGGTGGGTCGATGGAGGAAACAGCAAGGGCCAAGCCAATGCCTAACTACCAGTGGAGAAAAGCGAACGAGCCGATCAGCCGATGCGAGATCGTCCGGGGACTGTCAGCGGGCTGACAGGAATCGGCCCTGGTCGTCCCCGGCCGAAGCCCGCTGTCAGTCGATCGAGGAGATGGAGCTGGTCAACGCGCTCTGCCGGCTGGTCGAGTACGCGAAGGCTTGGCCTGGTCTTCGGCCAGGAACGCGGACGCGCACAGGAATCCGAAGGCAAACACGATCCCCACCAGCAGGTAAGCCCAGAGGAAGCGCATGGCTTGCGGTATATCTTCACGTCAAGACCGCCCAGAACATGCAACAAAAAACCCTCCCGCCGGCCACCATCGGTAGTGGTCCGCGGTCACCCGCCGCTACTGGGTCGGGCGCAGGGTCACCACCACCGAGCTCGCCAGCTCCTGGCCCTCCGGTCCCCGTCTTTCGACGACGACGTAGTCGCCCCGCCTGACCTCGGCGAGATCGATCACGGTGTCCTTGAAGGGGCGGGTGACGTCCTCGGCCTGGTCGTCCCGGACGGACAGCACGACGCGAGCGTCGGGCGCCACCTCGATCCGCAGACGTGCGGTGTCGCCGACGACTCCCCTGTCCTCGACGAGGAGCGTTCTGGCCTTCGCGTCGACCGACAGCACGACACCGGTGGACCGCATGCTGACGCTTCGCGCTCGCCTCGATGGCGGCGGCGCGGGGATACCCGGTGCGACGGGTTCCACTTTCAACGCGGGCGGGGGAGGCGAAGGCCTCTCGATCCGCGGAGAGACCTGTGGCGCCGGCGTCGATGGAGAGATCGACGGGGCAGCCGACCGTGACGGAGCCGGCGATGACGGGGCTGGCGATGACCGGGCCGGCGATGACGGAGCAGCGATTCGTCGACCCGCCGCCCAGTCGATGGACCGGGCCACGACGAGGCCGGTACCCAGCACCGCGAGGAGAATGACCGCCACTCCCCACCAGAGGGGGCTCCGCCACCCAGCCCGGGATGCGCGCTCCAGCCAGCCGAGCCGCCGGCGCCGGGTCCGCGGCGTCGGCATGGAGAACGCCGTCCCCGGTGAGCCCGCCGCGGATCGGACGGCGGTGGCGTAGCCACGAGCGCGGAGCTCCTCATCCAGGTTGGGCTGCGATCGCCGCTCGGCCCGGCGGCGCTCGGGGTCGCGGATATCCGGTGACCGCCGGCGCTCGGCTCGCCGCTCGTCCACCTTGATCTCCACGGAGCCCCCGTCGGCGGATCGAGCGCCCATGGTGGTCCGGAGATACCCGCTCAGCAAGGGCTGCTCGCGCGACACGACATAGAGAACGTGCGTCATCGACAGGGCTCGGCTAGCGCGTCGAGGCGCTCAGCGCGACCGGATCCTCCAGCCCCAGACGGCGCACCGAGATCTCGGCGCGATGCTGCATCCGCGCATCGTCCGCGTTCAGGTTGCGGGTGTAGCAGCAGAACTCGAGCTGCAGCCCGTTCGGGTCCTTGAAGTAGATGGACTTGGCCCAGTCGTGGTCCACCACCTCGGTGACCTGGACGCCCTTGGCGAGCAGCTCGCCCCGCTTCTCGTCCAGGGCCGCCTCGGAGCCCGCCTCGAACGCGAAGTGATAGAACACGCCCGGCACCCCGAGCCCCTGGTTGATCCCCGCGTCGTACTGCGTCGGGATGCCCGGCACGCCGCTGGCTTCCATGAAGGCGATGAGCTGATCGTGCCCGGTATCGAAGAAGATGTGGCGGATCTGCCCGCCTTCCTTGACCTTGAGAATGTCGCAGCGCACCGCCTTGAACCCGAGCACCCGCTCGTAGAAGTCGCGCGTCCGGTCCAGGTCCAGTGTCGAGAGGCCGATGTGGGAGAACCCTCTGGGGGCCATGATTGTGTCCTCCTTGGCGGCAGTATACTCCGCGTCCCGAGGCGCGGCGCCCGGGCCTTGCGGGAGCCGACCCGCTTCGCCTATCCTTCACGCGCCCACGTAGCGCCGGAGTGAACCTCCTGCTCGGGAGGCAGCCATGGCCACATCACCGTTCTCGCCCGCCCCCTTCGATCGCCGGAAATTTCTTCGCACTTCCGCCGCCGCGGCCGGCCTGTCGATGCTGCCGGGGACCCTCGGCGCGCAGCAGCCCGGCCCGTGGGCCGCCCGGCCCGGCGGAAACCCGGCGAGCGTCACCTTCGTGGTCTGGCAATACGGCAAGATCTACGAGCAGATCGCCCGGCAGTTCGAGCAGGACTGGTCGGTCAAGGTCAACCAGATCATCGAGCCGAACGTCGAGCCCCAGGTGGCGAAGCTCACCGCGATGTACGCGGCCGGCGATACGGTCGACGTCTCGCAGTCGCCCATGCAGTACCTGGCGAGCTACATCGACCAGGGCATCGCCACGCCCATCGACGGGCTGCCCGGCGTGGACCAGTACGTGAAGGACTTCACCCCGTTCACGAAGGCCATCGCCCAGCGCGACGGCAAGACCTGGGGCCTGCCCTACTTCTCCACGGTGTGGGTCTTCATGTACAACGACGAGCTGCTCGCCAAGGCCGGCTTCAAGGGCAAGCCGTTCAAGAGCTATCCCGAGCTGCTCGAGCAGGCCCGCAAGGCCAAGAAGGACGGGGTCAGCAAGTATCCGATCCTCTGGGTGGCGGGCGCGGGCTTCGAGCAGCTCCCGGCGACCTGGTTCAGCATGACCCACAACCGCGGCGGCGTGATCTTCGACAAGCAGATGGCGCCGCAGCTCGGGCCCGGCTCCATCGCGCGCGAGACCCTCACGTGGTGGCAGAACACCTTCAAGGAGGAGCTGGCGGATCCCAACTCCCTCAACCTCCGCTTCATCCCCGCGGTGAAGGCGTTCAACGCCGGCCAGCACGTCTACCTGGGCACGCTCCACCACTACTACATCAGCCTGGTGAACGACGCGGCCAACTCCCCGATCGCGGGCAAGGGCCGCATCGTCGGGCACCCGGGCGACGGCAAGACCATCGGCTACACGATGCTCTACATCCTGCCGAGCGCGACCAAGAACCAGGAGTGGGCCTGGAAGCTGCTCCAGTACCTGGGCGGCCGCACCAAGGATGGGCAGTACACGCAGGCCAATCGCCTGGCCACCGACGCCATGCTGGGCAGCGGCTACCAGTCGGTGATGGACAGCGACCTCCTGAAGCAGGGCTGGGCCAAGTGGAACGACGTGCCGACGGTCCTCGACGTCTGGAAGCGGGCGTCCAACTTCTCCGACGTGGTGCCGGCGGTCTCCCAGAAGTGGTACCCGCGCTGGAGCGACGCGATGAACGTGGAGCTGACCGCGTGCCTGCAGGGCAAGATCACGCCCGACCAGGCGTGCGACAACATGGTCGCCGCGATCGCGAAGGCCAAGAGCGCCTGATCTCCCGGTGACCCCGGCAACCGCGCTCCGGCGCGGCGAGCTGTCGGCGGGGCGGCTGGCGGCGCTGATGAACGCGCCGGCGGTCCTGTGCCTGGCGCTGGTGCTGGCCTACCCGATCGTCTACGCGGGCTACCTCGCCCTGCACGAGGTGAGCCTGCGCCAGCTCCGCACCGGGGAGTTCCCGTTCGCGGGCCTCGCCAACTTCGCGCGCCTCGTCCGCGACGATCTCTTCTGGCTCTCGCTCCGGCACACCCTCGTGTTCGTCGCGGTGTCGGTGGTCCTCGAGGTGGTGATCGCGCTCGTCATCGCGCTCATCGTGAACGAGGAGCGGGTGTGGCTCTCGCGCGTGACCCGCGTCCTGATCCTGGTCCCGTGGGCGGTGCCGCCGATCGTGAACGGGCTGCTCTGGTCGTTCATCCTCAACGCCCAGTACGGCTATCTCAACCGCGTGCTGTCGGCGCTGGGCCTCATCGACGGCTACGTGAACTGGCTCGGCCACCCCACCTACGCGATGGCGGCGGTGATCGCGGCCTACGTCTGGCGCACCACTCCGTTCAACATCCTCCTCTACCACGCCGCGCTCCAGGGCATCCCGCGCGAGCTCTACGAGGCGGCGGAGGTGGACGGCGCGTCCGGCCGGGCCGCGTTCTGGAGCCTCACCCTGCCCCTCCTGCGCCCGATCATCGCGGTGACGCTGATCCTCCGCACCACGTTCGCCTTCATGGTGTTCGACGAGATCCTCGCCATCACCCAGGGCGGACCCGGCAACGACACGTGGGTGGCGGCCTGGTACACCTACAAGATGTCGTTCCAGCCACCGTTCAACATCGGCCTCGGCGCCGCCTCCGCGTGGGGGCTCACCCTGATCATCGGCGCATTCGCGCTCCTCTACGTGCGCTTCGTCTACCGGCGGGTGGAGTGGTGAGCCGGCGTCTGGCGTGGCCGCGGCGGGCGGCGCTCTGGCTCGCGAACCTCGTGGCGATCGCGTTCCTGATCGCGCCGCTCGTGCCCCTCGTCCTCTCCAGCGTCCAGTCGGAGAAGACGCTCCAGGGCGACACGCGGGCGCTCCTGCCGCGGGAGTACACCCTCGCCAACTTCCGGCTCATCCTCTCGGCGGGCGCCGAGCGCGGGCCGATCTTCGAGCAGGTGTCCTACCTGCCCAAGTCGGTCGAGCGCTTCCCGGCCGCGTTCGCCAACAGCCTGATCGTCGGCGTCGCGGTCACCCTGATCGCGCTGGCCCTGGCCAGCCTGTCGGCCTACACCATCGCCCGGCTCAAGGTCCGCTGGACGCAGACGCTGCTGCAGATGAGCGCGATGAGCCGCATGGTCCCGCTGATCGTCCTCATGGTCCCGCTCTACGTCCTGTTCCGGACGTACGGACTCCTGAACTCGCTCAGCGGCGTGATCCTGGCCGAGGTCGGCTTCCTGATTCCCTACGCGATCATGATCCTGGTGCCGTACTTCGCGTCCTTCCCCGGGGAGCTGGAGGACGCCGCCCGGATCGACGGCTGCACGCGCTTCACCGCGTTCCTCCGCATGATCCTGCCACTCTCGACCCCGGGCCTCGCCGCCTGCGCGGTCATCCTGTTCATCATCTCGTGGCACGAGCTGCTGATCCCGCTCATCGTGGTCAACCGCCCGGAGGCCATGACGGTGCCGGTGATCCTCGCCGGGCTCGTCTCCGACTACTTCGTGTTCTTCACCTTGATGATGGCGATCTGCCTGCTCGGCCTCCTGCCCACGCTCGTGCTTGTCCTGCTCCTGCAGAAGTACGTGGTGCGCGGGCTGGTCTCGGGCGCGGTGAAAGGATAGCCCATGCGCTTCGGCCTGATCGGCTACGGGCTCTGGGGCCGCCACCACGCGACCGCGATTCGCAAGGCGCCCGGCGCGGCGCTCGCCGCGATCGCCTGCCGGAGCGAGGCGACGGCGGCCCTCGCCCGCCGCGACTTCCCCGACGTGCCGGTGCACCGCGACTACCGGGAGCTCCTCGCGCGCCCCGACGTGGACGTGGCCGACATCGTGGTCCCCAACCACCTGCACGAGGAGATCGGCGTCGCCGCACTCGACGCGGGCAAGGACGTCCTGCTCGAGAAGCCGATGGCCGCCACCGCCGCGCAGTGCGACCGTCTCCTCGCGGCGGCCCGGCGCGCGGGCCGCATCCTCAGCATCGGCCACGAGCTCCGGCTCTCGACCCAGTGGGGCACCGTGAAGGCGATCATCGACGCGGGCGAGATCGGCGAGCCCATGTACGCGGTCCACACGCTCTTTCGGTTCCCGTACCGGCCGGGCGCCGAGGGCTGGCGTCACGACCCGGCGCGGGTGGGGTCGTGGATCCTCGAGGAGCCGGTGCACGCCTTCGATTCCCTGATGTGGTACCTCGAGGGACACGGCGATCCCCGGTCGGTCGTGGCCCTCGGCAACGGCCGGCGGCCGGAGCCCGGCATGGAGGACAACTTCACCGCGCTCCTGCGATTCCGGGGCGGGGCCTACGCGATCGTCACCGAGACCCTGGCCGGCTTCGAGTACCACCACGTGACCGAGGTGGTCGGCCGCGAGGGGGCCATCCGCGCCTGGTGGTCGGGCACGCTCGACCGCACGCGCCAGCCCGCGTTCGAGCTGAAGGTGAAGCGGCGCGGCGGCGAGGCCCAGACCGTCAGCCTGGCCGCGTCCGGCGAGCTCTTCGAGCTGGAGGCGCAGCTCGCGCAGGTCGTGACGGCGTTCCGCGAGCGGCGGCCGCTCGTGTCGGGCGAGGAGGCGCGGAAGCGCGTGATCGTGTGCGTCGAGGCCGAGCGCTCGCTGCGCGAGGGGCGCGAGATCCCGCTCGCCTTCTGACCGGCCGGTTCGGGCAATCTGCCCCGCGCGGAGGGCACGATGCCATCCGAGCGCCCCGCTCCGCGACATCGCGGCTCAGTCTTTCCATGCGGTTGCCACGTGGCATTCCTGTTGCTGGGCGTCCCGGCAGGATCTCCAAGCGCTCACCCATTTCCCACACAGGAGGCTCGACATGGCGATCGATCAAGACAAGCTCAATGCGCTACTCGGCCGCGCCGTGGTCGACATCGGCGCCAACTTCCACGCCGCGCTCGTGATCACGGGCGACAAGCTCGGGCTCTTCCGCGCAATGCGCGAGCTCGGGCCGACCGCCCCCGCGGACCTGGCCAAGCGGACCGGCACCCACGAGCGCTACATCCGCGAGTGGCTCTCGGCGATGGCCGCCGGCGGCTACGTCACCTACGAGCGCACCACCGAGGAGTTCTCCCTCTCGGAAGAGCAGGCCGTCGCGCTCCTCGACGCCGACCTGCCGGGCGCGTTCATGCTGGCGCAGGCCACCGTGAAGTCGGAGCCGCGGATCACGGATGCGTTCCGGACCGGCAAGGGGATGGGCTGGCACGAGCACGACTCGGCGCTGTTCGAGGGGACCGAGCGATTCTTCCGGCCGGGGTACGCCGTCAACCTCGTGCCGACGTGGATCCCCGCGCTCGAGGGCGTCCAGGCCAAGCTCGAGAAAGGCGGCCGGGTGGCCGACGTGGGCTGCGGCCACGGCTCCTCGACGATTCTCATGGCAAAGGCGTTCCCCGCGTCGCGCTTCGTGGGCTTCGACTACCACGAGGGCTCGGTCGAGTGGGCGCGCGCGGCCGCGAAGCGGGAAGGGCTCGGCGATCGCGTCACCTTCGAGGTCGCGAGCGCCAGCAACTACCCGGGCACGGGCTACGACCTCGTCGCGTTCTTCGACTCGCTGCACGACATGGGCGATCCGGTGGGCGCGGGGCGTCACGTGCGCGGCTCGCTCGGCCCCGACGGCGCATGGCTGCTGGTCGAGCCCTTCGCGCACGACCGCCTCGAGGACAACCTGAACCCCGTCGGCCGCCTCTACTACGGCGCGTCCACGATGCTGTGCACGCCGAACTCGCTGTCCCAGGAAGTCGGGACGGCCCTCGGCGCCCAGGCGGGCGAGACGCGCTTGAGGGACGTGGCCACGAAGGCCGGCTTCACCCGGTTCCGGCGCGCGGCGGAGACCCCGTTCAACCTGGTCTTCGAAGCGCGAGCCTGACCGGATGAGCGGGCGGAGGGGGCCCGGACGGCTCCCTCCGCTCGCGTCTTACTTGCCCGTGAAGAAGTCCTTGATCGTCTGGCCGCTGAACTTGGCGCCCTCGACGACCGTGTTGCCGATGCCCTTGGCCGTCTCCTTCACGCCGGGGCCGACCTTGCCCTGACCGACCTGCTTGGCGCCCTGCTCGACCCGCTGGGTCGCCTGGTCCACCTTGGTCTTGTCGGCCGCGCCGGCCGGGTCAGAGCTCGCCGCGAGCATCACGAGCAATCCCGGCGTCACGATCAACCAGCGAAGTCTCCGCGTCATGATGCACCTCCCTCGACCCATCAATAATCTGACTTCCCGCTCCTTCCAAGTAGCAAGGCGCGTTCCAGACCACAGGAACGCTTTCTCAATGGTTTAGGCGGCGCCCCCCCGGCGACACGAACACCTTACCGTGCAGGAACTCCCCCGCGCGAACACCCGGGAGCCGCCAGATCTGCCGAAGCGCGCGTTTTCCGGAGGGATCCCCGGCTGGCACGTCCGCTGCTGGAGAGAGGCGAGAGGAGGTGCACACCAATGGACAAGAGAAGAAGAATGCTCGCGATCGTTCTGGGGTCCGCCGCGCTCATCGCGCCGGTGGCGGCGGTCTCCGCGAATCACGTCCGGATGGACGGGACGCCACCGGTGGTCACTGCTCCGCCTGTCGTCGTGGCACCGGCGACCCCGGCGCCGGCTCAAACTCTCCAGGTCTCGGAGATCGAGGCCGGAGTCGTGCGCGCGAACATCATCTACGCCAACAAGATCGAGGCCGACGAGGTGCGTGGCGCGGTCCATCAGAGCCGTGACGTGAAGGTGAAGAACGCTGAAGGAAAGGTCAAGGCGCCCGAGGTCGTGGCGTCGGTGATCCATGCCGACGAGATCTCGGCCAACACGGTCGTGGCCAACACGATCTACGTCCGCGAGATCAAGCAGCACTGAGTCCAGCGCGGCGACGGGGCCTGGCCCGCTGCGGCCAGGCCCTGCCGTCGTGGATTGGCCGCCGAGGCGATGCCCACCGACGCCATGATCCCACCAACAGCGCGGGGGTCCCGCGACCCGGCCTCATGAGGCCGTGGTATCACAGTCCCCTGTATCCTTGGAAGGAGAGGGGAACCGGACGTGATCACGCGCCGAGAGCTCGAGCGATGGCTGCTCCGGGAAGGAGCGGTCCGGGTGAAGCGCGCCGACGGCCACAAGCACTTCACCCTGCACGGCCATCACGTCGTGGTCCTGGGCCACGGACCGCAGACGCTCAGCGCCACGAGCGTGTCGCTGGTGATGAAGCAGCTCGAGCAGGCCGGCTACAGCCGGGAGCGTCTCCGACGCGAGTGGGGTGGCGAGCGAAGCTGACGCGGCCGCCGGGCCCCGCCTCACGCCTTCCGCTTGCGCCGCTCCCTGATCTCCCGAAGGATCGAGGACAGGCCGGCCTTGTCCTTCCGCGGGCCCTGCAGCGTCGAGCGGCGCGCGGGAGTCGCGAGCGAGGAGTTGTGATGGCAGATGAGGCAGTACTCGCCGCGCACCGTCGAGCACTCCTTCAGCTCGTGCTCGCAGCGCCGCTCGCTCTTGCAGGCAAAAGACATGGCCGGGGAGCGCGCGCGCCTTAGGGTCGGCCGCGCAGGAAGTGGACGAGCAGCATGATGACGCCCACGACCAGGAGCACGTGGATCAGGCCCCCCGCCATGTGGAGGACGAAGAGGTCGAGGGCCCACAGGACGAGCAGCACGACGAAGGCGATCAGGAAGTTCGATTTGAACATGCGGTCTCCCCTTTCGAGTCAGCTCCCACTCCAGATGTTGTCCGCGACTTTCCGGCCGTCCCGCTTCGCGGTGTACGCGACCGTCAAGCTGGCCCCGGGGCTGATCCCGCCCGCAGTCTGCTTGCTGGTGAGAAAGATCTTGGTGCCGTCCACGAGGACGATGTGGTCCTGGTGGCGCTCCCGGAGGACGCCGACGATCACGCCGCCCGCCATGGCAATCCCCTGTCCCGACCGTGAGAGGGAGTGCAAGACCAGATACCACGGGATCGCAACGCCGGGCGCGTCGAACCAGGAGAGCCCGCGGGAGGCAGAACGAACTCTAGCACGGAACGAGGCCCCCCGGGGCCGCGCCCTTGACTTGGAGGAGGCCCTGGGTCAAGGTTCCCGCCATGGACGTCCAGGCTCTGATCCAGAACGCCCTGCCCATCCTGCTGTACTTCGTCCTCCGGGTGATCGGCGCGCTCGCCCTGTGGATCATCGGCCGTCGCCTGATCCAGTTCGCGGTCGTCCTGCTGGTACGCACGCTGAAGTACCCCTTCGACCAGACGGTGGCGGCCTACATCGGAACGACGGTGAAGGTGCTGCTCAACATCGTCCTGATCGTCGCCATCCTCGGCTTCTTCGGCATCGAGACCACCAGCTTCGCGGCCCTGATGGCGGGCGTCGGCCTCGCCATCGGCGCGGCGTGGAGCGGACTGCTCGCGAACCTGGCGGCCGGCATCTTCCTGCTGATCCTCCGGCCGTTCAGGGTCGGAGACTTCATCGGCGTGGCCGGCGTCACCGGCACCGTCGAGGAGATCGGCCTGTTCGTGACCACCGTGAACACGCTCGACAACGTCCGCACGTTCGTCGGCAACAACAAGCTCTTCTCGGACAACATCCAGAACTTCTCGGGCAACCCGTACCGGCGGGTCGATCTCGTCGCGCAGCTCCACAACACCGTGGATACCGCGGCGGCCACCCGGCTGCTCCGCGAGCGCCTCGCCCGGATTCCCAACGTCAAGGCCGAGCCGAAGCCGGACGTGGAGATTCTCACCTTCACGCCCCTGGGGCCGGTGCTGGCGGTGCGGCCGTACTGTGACAACCTGCATTACTGGCAGGTCTACTTCGACACGAACCGCGTGATCCGGGAGACCTTCGGCGAGGCCGGGTTCCCGGCCCCGGAGCAGAACGTCCTCGTCCGGACGATCGGATAGCCCGGAGCGCGCTCGCCGGAGATCCCGATGCGCGTCGCCCCCGACCGGCTCCGGCAACTCACCGCCACCATCCTCGCCCGCGGCGGCAGCGAGGTCCCCGAGGCCGACCTGGTGGCCGCGCACCTCGTCGACGCCAATCTCGCCGGCCACGACAGCCACGGCGTCGGCCTGATCCCGCACTACGTGCGGCACCTCACGGAGGGCCTCGTCGTTCCCAACACCTCCGCGAAGGTCGTGAAGGACGACGGCGCCTTTCTCATGTTCGACGGCCAGCGCGGGTTCGGGCGCCGGGTGGCCGGCGAGGCGATGGCCGCGGCGATCGCGCGCGTCCGGGAGACGGGGGTGGCGGTGGCGACCCTCGCGAACTCGCACCACGTCGGGCGGGTCGGCGCCTACGGCGAGCTGGCCACCGCGGCGGGTCTCGTCTCGCTCCACTTCGTCAACGTGGTGGACCACGTGGGGCTGGTGGCGCCTTTTCGAGGGAGCGACGCGCGCTTCTCGACCAACCCGGTCTGCATCGGCATGCCCGGCACCGCCACCCAGCCGCCGCTCCTGCTCGACATGGCCACCAGCGGCGTGGCGATGGGCAAGGTGGCGGTCGCGAAGCGGGCGGGCAAGACGCTGCCCGACGGCAACCTGATCGACGCGCAGGGCGCGCCCACCAACGATCCCGAGGTGATGTTCCGGGACCCGCGCGGCTCGCTGCTGCCGTTCGGCGCGCACAAGGGATTCGCGCTGGCGGTGATGACCGAGCTGCTGGCCGGGGCGATGTCGGGCGGCGGCACGCTGCAGCCCGAGAACCCGCGCCACGGGGGCACGATCAACAACATGTTCAGCGTGCTCGTGGATCCCGCGCGGCTGGCCGGCGTGGACTGGATGCGGCGCGAGGTCGACGGCTTCGTCGGCTACGTGAAGGGCTCGCCCCCGAGTGATCCGGCCAGCCCGGTGCTGGTGCCGGGCGATCCCGAGCGGCTCTCGCGCGAGTCACGGCAGCGGGCGGGCATCCCGCTGGACGCGACCACGTGGGAGGAGCTGGTGGCCGCGGGCGCGGTGATGGGCGTGACGCGCGCGCAGGCGGAGGCGATCGCCGCGCCCGTCGCGGACTGAGCCGCGCGCCCGCTCGATGATCCGCGTCCTCACCGGCGTCACCCTGGTGGACGGCACCGGCGCGCCGCCGGTGCCGGATGCGGCGGTGGTCATGGACGGCGAGCGCATCTCCGCCGCCGGTCCCCGCGCATCGCTCGCCTGGCCCGCGGACGCCGCGCTCGTCGAGGCGCGCGGCCGCACCGTGATCCCCGGCCTGATCGACGCGCACGACCACCTGGCCTCGCACGGCTACGGCCTGGCCACGCGCTGGGGCCTCGACGAGCCCGCGAGCACCGCGCATCTCCGCACCGCCCGCGTGCTCGCGGAGACCCTCGCGATGGGCTACACCACCGTGCGCGACAGCGGCGGGCTCGACGCCGGCTTCAAGCTCGCGATCGAGCAGGGGCTGATCCCGGGGCCGCGGCTGGTGCTCGCGGTGCAGATCATCTCGCCGACCGGCGGCATCGGCGATCGCGTGAGCCCCTCGGGCCACGACTGCTGCGCCGCCTACGATCCCCTGCTGCCCGAGAGCGTGGCCAACGGGCCGGACGCGGTGCGCGACGTGGTTCGCACCATGGTCCGCGCCGGCGCCGACGTGATCAAGACCGCGACCACCGGCGGGGCCAGCTCGCGGCCGGGGCACGGGCCGCTCGACGCCGCCTTCACGCTGGGCGAGATGGAGGCGCTAGTGGCGGAGTCGCACGCGCTCGGCCGGCGCGTGATGTGCCACGCCCTCGGCGGGCCCGGGCTGCGGACCGCGCTCGAGGCGGGCGTCGATACGATCGAGCACGGCTGCTACCTGGACGAGGATCCGACGCTGCTCCAGCAGATGGCCGTGCAGGGCACCTTCTTCGTACCCACGCTCACGGTGTACGTGTACCACCGCGAGAGCCCGTCCCCGCACGTGCGGGCGCGCGCCCTCGCGCTCTACCCGCATCACGTCGCCAGCGTGCGCCGGGCGCTCGAGCTGGGCGTGCCGATCGCGGCGGGCACCGACGCGGGCGGCCACGGCCACCCGAAGAACGCGCTCGAGCTCCGGCACCTGGTGGAGGCGGGCCTGTCACCGATGCAGGCCCTGCGCGCGGCCACCCAGTGGGCGGCCCGGTGCCTGGGGCTCGAGCGCGAGGTCGGCACGATCGAGAAGGGCCGGCTGGCCGACCTGGTGGTCGTCAACGGCAACCCGCTCGACGACATCAGCGTGCTGCTGGATCCGGCACGCGTCGAGCTGGTCTACAAGGGCGGGACGATCTGCGCGGACCGCCGCCGACCGTGAGGCGCGATGTTCAGCGCCCGCGCCGGCGACGCCTCCGCGAGACCGTCCGGCCCGTATGGCTCGGGGTGCCCCTTCTGAGACCCTCCACGAACTGCCCGCGGCAGTCATCGCCGCAGAACCGCTGCACGTCCATACCCAGGTCCTTGCGGCACGTCTCGCACTTCATCGTAGGCATGCTTCCAGTCTAGGGCTCGCCCCGGCGGACCCCCTATTGGACCTTGGTCCAGGCGGCTCAGCGGAACCCCAGGTATCCCAGAATGAACAGCACGACCACCACGACACCGATGATGTAGAAGATGTTGTTCATGGAGCCCTCCTCGCGGTCGATTGCACGTCTTGCTGCTTCCGAAAAAGCATCCCCCGTGCCACCCGGATAGGCTTGCGAAACAGTAGATTGCGGCGCATCACGACACCCGCCGGAAACTACTACCGGGTCATTCCGACGGGGAGCGTGCGACACTAGCCGGCGATGAGCACGCCGGACGAAATCCGGATCTCGAACCGGGCGACGTACTGGCCAGTGGCGCCGATCGATCTCGTGGTCGGAGCGCCCCTGGTGGTCCGCGCCCTGCTCGGGGTCACCCCGCTCGGGCGCGTGGTGCAGGGCGCGCTGCTCGGCGTGTACCTCGGACACGCGCTCCGCGACTGGCACGACCGCCGGGGAATCCGGCGAATCGACTTCCGCCGGGAGTTCGGCGCGGATCTGCGCCACCTGGTGCCGATGCCGCGCGAGGTGCGCGAAGCGGAAGTCCGGATCCTCGCCGAGCGCTTGAACGAGGACTTCGTGCCTCAGCGGCGTCCGCGCCGCGAGCTGGCGGTCGCGGTCGATCGGCACCTCACCCGCTACATCGCGAGCATCACCGGACAGCACGTGAGAACGAGCACCGAGGTGCGCGGCTTCGCGCTGTCGAAGCTCGCGTTCCCGTTCGCCCTCGGGGCCTGCGACGCGCTGTCGGGCGACGTCGCGATCTTCAAGGACACCGGGCCCCTCGAGCCGCACGTCCTGGCCCACGAATTCAGCCACCGCAAGGGCTACTGGAAGGAGCTGCACGCGCAGGCGCTCGCCTATCTCGCGCTGGTGACCTCCGGGGAGCCGGTCCTCCGGCAGGCCGCGCGGCTCGAGCGGTTCTACCGCCACCTGCGGGTGCTCGCGGGGAAGGAGCGAGGAGCGTTCGAGCGGCTCGCGGCGGCCGCGGCGCTCCGGCCCGAGCTGGGTCGGGTGCTGGGCGAGCTCGGCCCGCCCTCGACCGCGGTCGGGCGGCAGGTCGAAGGCGGGATGCGCCACGTCTACGACACGCGCATGCGGATGACCGGGCAGACCGGCATCTCCGACTACGACGTCGGCTTCACGAACTTCCTCTACACGTTCGAGACCAGCACGACCGCGAGGCAGACGCCCCCGGCCGCCTAGCCCGTCCCCTCGCAGGCGCCCACTCGCGGTGATTGGCCCGATATGCCACAATCCGGGCACGCGCTCCGGAGAAGCACGATGACAGACACGAACGACCCCCGCTCCCCCTCGATCAAGCGCCGGCTCGCCGCCATTCTGGCCGCCGACATCGCCGGCTACAGCCGTCTCATGGGCGAGGACGAGCCCGCGACGGTCCACGACCTCAAGGGGCATCAGGCGGTGATCCTGCCGCTGGTCGGCCGCTACGGCGGCCGTATCATCGACACCGCGGGCGACGGCATCCTGGCCGAGTTCCCCAGCGTGATCAACGCGACCGAGTGCGCGGTCGAGATCCAGACCATCATGGCGACGCGCAACGAGGCGGTGCCGGAGTCACGCCGCATGCGGTTCCGCATCGGCATCAACCTGGGCGACGTCATCCACGACGAGACCCGGATCTACGGTGACGGCATCAACGTCGCGGCGCGGCTCGAGGGCATCGCGGAGCCCGGCGGCATCTGCATCTCGCGCCAGGTGTTCGACCAGGTGAGCCGCGCGCTCAAGGCGGATTTCCAGGCGCTCGGCCCGCGCACCTTGAAGAACATCGCGCGGCCGGTGGACGTCTTCGCCATCGCGCCCGCGGATCGCGGCGCCGGACCGGGCGTGACCGGCCCCAATGCCGTCGAGCTCCGAAGCAGGAGATTCGCTTCTGCACCGCGCCCGACGGGGTCCAGCTCGCCTACTCGATGATCGGTCAGGGTCCGCCCGCTGATGAAGACGGGCAACTGGATGACCCATCTGGAGTTCGATCTCGAGAGCCCGATCTGGCGGCATCTCTATCGGGAGCTGGCGAAGGACCACACGCTTGATCCGCTACGACGCCCGCGGCAACGGGCTGTCGGACCGGACCGTCGACGAGATCTCGTTCGACGCCTTCGTGAGCGATCTGGAGGCGGTGGTCGACGCCGCGGGCCTCACGCGGTTCGCGCTGCTCGGGATCTCCCAGGGCTGCGCGGTCTCGATCGCCTACGCGGTGCGACATCCCGAGCGGGTGTCGCATCTCATCCTCTACGGCGGCTACGCGGTGGGCTGGAGCAAGCGCGCCCGCAGCGCGGCCCAGAAGGAAGAGGACGCCGCCATGCTGACGCTGATGCGCCTGGGCTGGGGCAAGGAGAATCCGGCCTTCCGTCAGCTGTTCACCTCGCAGTTCATGCCCGGCGCGACCAAGGAGCAGGCCGACTGGTTCAACGAGCTGCAGCGCATCACGGTCTCGGGAGACACGGCGGCCCGGATCTTCACGGCCGCCGGCGAGACCGATGTCACCGCCCTGCTCCCGCGGGTGAGCGTGCCGACGCTCGTGCTGCACGCGCGCGATGACGCCCGCGTCCCCTTCGAAGCCGGCCGTCGCATGGCGGCCGGCATTCCGGGCGCTCGCTTCGTGGCCCTGGCGGGGCGCAACCACCTATTCCTCGAGACCGAGCCGGCCTTCGGCCAGTTCCTCGAGCACACCCGGGCGTTCCTGGCCGGCTAGACCCTCCTTCCCGGCTACTCGCTCGGATCAGAGTGAGGCGAGCGCCCAGAAGGCCAGGAGGGAAAATGCGGCCAGCGCCCCGAAGGGCAGCGCGAAGCCGCCGGTAGAGGCGAAGAGAGCACCCACCGCGGGGGCGCCGACCGCGACGCCCAGCACGCCGACGCTGCTGACGAGGCCGACCGCGGCCCCCGGCGCCCTCGGCAAGAGGGCCCCGGTCGTCTGCATGACGGCGGCATACGGGGCGTTGAACGCGACGCCGAGCGTGATGATGGCGGCGGCCGCCACGATCAGCGGCCGGCCAGGCCAGGCGAGCGCCAGGAGACCGATGGCGCCGGCCAGCACGGTGAGCTTCATGACCGCGCGAGCTCCCAGGACACCTCGATCGACCAGCATTCCCCCGAGTGGACGCGAGAGCACCCCGAGCGCGAGAATCGCCGAGCCCGCGGCACCCGCCCTCACCAGCGACAGCTCGAACTCATGGACCAGGAAAGTGGTGATCCAGATCCCGACCAGCACTGCCAGCCCGAAGGTGGCGATGTGCACGAACCCCAGGGTCCACACCTTCAGGCTGCGCACCGCCTCCGTGAGCGGCGCGGCCGCCGGTGACGGCCGGATGCGCGTGGCCAGCACGAGCCACGCCACCGTCGACAGCGCGATCAGCCCGGACGAGACCACGAACGCCGGGCGCCAGCCCAGACGGCTGGCCAGGAGCGGGATCAGGTAGAGCGACGTGCCGCCGCCGAGCTGGACGAGCCCCCCGTAGAGCCCGAGGGCCCGGTGGATCCGGGCCGGGGGCACCACCAGCATCGCGTAGCGCATCCCGGCGATGAACGCCAGCCCGCAGCCGAGGCCGCCCACCACCTTGATGAGCACGAGGTCCGGAAAGTCACGCGCGTACCCCAGCGCGAGATTGCTCGCGAAGACGGCGGCGAGCCCCGCGGTGCCCACGCCGGTGGGCCCGAGGCGGTCGCACAGCATGCCCGCGGGGACGCACGCGACCGCGAGGGTGACGAAGAACGCGGTGGAGAGCAGGCCGGCCTGGACGGGACCGAACCCGAGCTCCGCCATCAGGAGCGGGATGACCGCCGCGTGGTTGGTGTAGTTGGTGGTCGCCGCCCATCCCATCAGGCACGCGGCGGCCAGACGCATCGCGACCCCCCGGGGCGGCACGCCAGGCGGATCGGCCGTCGTCAGGGCGCGAACGAGCCGAAGTACGGCATGGTCACGATCTTCGTCCGGGGCGTGACCTTCTTCATCTCCTTCACCCACAGGTCGAGATTGGCCGGGTCGCCGTAGATCGCGCGCAGGTCGGTCGGGGTCCCGGAGAGCGGGGCCTCGAAGTTGTCCCAGTGGGTGGGCAGCACCAGCTTCGGGTAGTTGAGCGCCCGCACGAGCCGCGGGGTGAAGTCGAAGGTGTTGTTGGAGAAGAGCGGCGCGATGAGGGCCACGTCCGGCTTGAGCCCCGCGATGGCCCGCTCGATGTAGTTGCCCGAGCTCATGAGGAAGATCGTGTACTTCCCGCCGATCCGGAGCACGTAGATCAGAGTATCGCCCTCCGGGAGATCGCCGACCTTGGTGGGCGGCGACGCCGGCACCGACACCAGGTGGCCCGGCACCGCATACTTCTTGGTGCCGCCCATCGAGTGGACGCTCGGGAAGACCTCGATGGTGTAGCCGTCGAACTGCATGTACTCCCCGCCCTTGACCTGCACGATCTTGCCCTCGGGCACGCCGGCCGCCCGCATCACGTTGGCGTGGGTCTCCGAGCCGATGACCATCGCCCCGGTCTTCTTGGCGATGTAGGGGACGTCGGCCATGTGGTCCCAGTGGCCGTGCCCGACCAGGATCTGGTCCGCCTTCTTGACGTGCTGATCGATGAGCGCGGTGTCGGTCGGGAGCAGCCGGTCGTGGTCCAGCTTGTTCTGGAGAAAGCCCGACTCGAAGCGGTTGAGCCAGGGGTCGACGAGGATCGTCTTGTTGCCGAAGGTGATTTCCCAGCCGTTGGTGCCGAACCACTTGAAGCTCACTCCGGCCGTTCCGGGCCCGCCCCCGGCCGGCGCGGCTTCAGCGCCCTCGGCCGTCCCCGGCAACAACACGGATCGCCCCACGCTCGCGGCCGCCGCTGCCCCCGCCAGCAGGCTTCCGGAGAGGAATCCCCGTCTCGACATCCCGTTGGTATCGATGAAGCACATGGGTCACACCCCCAGGTCGTAATCCTTCACCAGGCCGTGGACGATGATAACCCCCGCCCATGCTGCTGTCGCCTGCGCGCCCGAGCCCCCGACCCTTGACACCCCCATCGAGCCGAGTAGACTCGGCAGCGTTCGCGACGCGCACCGGCACCCTCGGAAGGCCAACGAAGGCACCACGGAAGGAGCGGCACCGATGCCTCAGCCACCCGCAGCCTCGTCTCGAGTCTCCCGTCGTCGCTTCCTCGCCGGCACCGCCGCCGCGGTCGGCGCCGTCACGTTCGGGCGCGCGCCCGCGGTCATCGGCCAGCAGGTGCGCGAGCTGCAGGTCTGGCACACCGAGGTCGAGCCCCAGACCGTCAAGGTCATCCAGGACACGAGCATCGCCGAGTTCGAGAAGAAGTTTCCCGGCTTCAAGGTCCGGCAGCAGGCGCTCGGCTGGGGCGACCTCAACACCAAGCTCCTCGCCTCGCTCGCCGCGGGCAACCCGCCCGATCTGACGCAGCTCAATCCGTTCATGACCGCGTCGCTCTACACCAAGAACCTGCTGCGGCCGATGGACGAGCTGATCCGCTCCATCGGCGAGAACGACATCCACGAGGCGACGCGGAAGCTCCAGTACTTCGACGGCAAGTACTACGGGGTCACCCACGCGATGGGCGCGACCTACTTCTGCGAGCGCCGGGACCTGCGCGAGAAGAAGGGGCTCAAGACGCCGGTCACCTACGACGACATGCTCAAGCTGTGCGCGGCCCTGACCGAGGAGGGCCGCTACGCGTTCCAGATGCCGGGCGAGAAGCTCTACATGGGCTTCGTGCATCCGGCCGAGTGGATGGCCAGCAACGGCGGCGGGTGGGTGGACGCCAAGACGTGGCGGCCGCAGCTCAACAGCAAATCGATGCTGGAGACGCTCGACTATCTACAGAAGCTGAACAAGTTCCAGTCCCAGGGCTGGTCGGGACAGAAGTATCTCGACACCCAGGCCGCGCTCGCCACCGGCAAGATCGCGATGAGCTATCTCTCGGGCGCGCGGGCCATCGGCTACATCGAGAAGTACGCCCCGGAGGGCACCCGGGATCCCGAGCACTTCATGCCGATGCTGCGGCCGCAGGGACCGTCCGGCAGGGTCGGCGTCTCCGCGCTCGACGGCGAGAACTGGGCCGTCTTCAGCCAGTCCAAGTACCCGAACGAGGCCTTCGAGTTCCTGCGGCTCTTCTACAAGAAGGAGTACTACCTCCAGTACTGCCACTCGGTGCCGATCCACCTCACCCCGATATTCACGTCGATGCTGAACGACCCGGCCTACCTGGCCAACGAGCGCATCAAGAAGTGGAAGGCGTGGCACGAGGTGATGCTGACCGGCCTCCGCGGCAACCGCTTCCTCCCGCTCGGCTTCACCCGGCCCGAGGACAACCTGCTGCCGTTCCTGGCCGAGCTCGACGGCTCGAGCATCGTGGCCGACATGGTCGTGGAGGTCATGGTGGGCGGCAAGAACCCCAAGGCGGAGGCCGATCGGGCGCAGAAGCGCGCCGAGGAGCTTCTCACCCAGCTCGGCCACAAGCGCTGGTCGTAGGCCCGGATCGCGGGCGGGGCGAGTGAGGAAGAGCGCGCTCGTCGGCTGGCTCCTCCTCGCTCCGTCGCTCCTCCTGCTGGGCGGGCTCGTCGTCTTCCCGGTCCTCTACAATGTCTGGCTCAGCCTCTTCGACAAGCACGCCTTCATGCCGGTGCAGACCTTCATCGGCCTGCGGCACTACCGCTACTTCGCGAGCGATCCGGAGTTCTGGACCAGCTTTTACTACGGCGGCGTCTACGCGGGCGCGACCATGGTGCTGCAGCTCGGCGTCGGGGTGCCCGCCGCGCTCCTGCTGAACGAGGGCTTCCGCGGGCGGAACCTCCTGCGCGGGGTCGTGCTGTTCCCCTACATGATCCCTACGATCGTGGCGGTGATCCTGTGGAAGTGGCTGCTCAACGACTCCTACGGCCTCGTCAACCACCTCCTCATGAGCGCGGGACTGGTGAGGGCGCCGGTGGCCTGGCTGGGGCCCGACTACATCATGGCCTCGCTCATCGTCACCAGCGTGTGGCAGTTCTTCCCCTTCGTGGTGGTGACGTACCTGGCGCGGCTGCAGACGATCCCGCCCGAGCTCTACGAGGCGGCCACCGTGGACGGGGCGTCGGCCTGGCGCCGCTTCGTGCACGTCACCCTGCCCCAGACCGCGAGCGTGCTCTTCGTGATCGTGCTGCTGCGCGGCATCTGGATGTTCACCAAGTTCGACACGGTGTGGCTGCTGGCGGGCGACAGCGGGGTCAGCCGCTACATCCGCACCCTGCCGGTCTACGCCTACGCGCGCAGCTTCACCTATCTCCAGGCCGGGATGGGCGCGGCGCTGGCCGTGATCATGTTCGCCATGCTGGTGATCGCGACCGCGGTATACTTCCGGATGTTCCGGCGCGACGAGGTGTTCTCGTGAGGCGCGCGATCGGCCTCTACGGCGCCGGCACGGTGCTGCTGATCGGGGCCGCCTTCCCGTTCCTCTGGATGCTCTCGACCGCGCTGAAGCCGTCGGGCGAGATCTTCGCCACCCCGCGTCTGGTGCCGCTCCATCCCACGCTGGAGAACTTCTGGCGCCTCTTCGCCGACACGAGCTTCGTGGCCTTCTTTCGCAACAGCGTGCTGGTGGCGGGCGCCACCGTGCTCCTGACCCTGACCGTCTCCGCCCTCGGCGCCTACGGCCTCACCCGCTATCGCTTTCGCGGCCGCGAGAGCGTGGCGGGCCTGATCCTGCTGACCTACATGTTCGCCCCGATCATGATCATCATCCCCTTCTACGTCCTGGTCCGGCAGCTCGGGATCGTGAACACGCGGCTCGCCCTCGTGCTGTCCTACACCACGTTCTGCCTGCCCTTCTGCCTGTGGGTGCTCCGCGCCTTCTTCCAGTCCATCCCGCTCGAGCTGGAGGAGGCCGCCCTGGTGGACGGCGCGGGCCGGGGCCGGACGGTATGGTACGTGGTGCTGCCGCTGGCCCTGCCCGGGCTGATCGCGGCGGCCATCTTCACCTTCATCCTGGCCTGGAACGACTTCCTCTTCGCGCTGGTGCTGATCACCTCCGAGGAGCTCAAGACGCTGCCGGTGGGCGTCAACGACCTCTTCAACGCGACGATCGTGGACTGGGGGATGATCATGGCGGCGGGCGTGATGATCACGGTGCCCACCGTCGGCTTCTTCGTCGCGGTGCAGCGCTACCTCGTGCAGGGCTGGGGGGCGGGCGGGGTGAAGGGCTGAGCCGAACGAAACAGGTGCAGCCCGTGGTAGAAGTCGGGCCGGTCATCATGCAATCACCCACGCCGAATGAAGATGGAAAACTCGCGGTCGATGTCGTAAGGGTTCCAGAAACGCGCCGATGTTCACCCAGAGCCGCGCGGAGGGCATGAGGAGGGTCACGTGAAGCGAGGGCGCGGTCAGTCGCCGCCCTTGGAGGCCGCGGGGCGTACCGCGGCCGCACAGTTGGCGCATGAGCAGGCCGAGATTGAAGGCGCTCGCGTGAACCAGCAGGCGTTTGAGGATGTTGCGATGCCCGCGCAGGTGCGTGCGGCGCATCCCGCCGGTGTCGTAGACGTGCGCGAACGACCGCTCCACGTACTCCCCGCGTCGACGCAGCCACCGCTGACCCCGCCCGCCGCGCACCCGCCGCCGATTGCCGTACACGGCCCGTTGCGCGTCCGGGCCCGTCGTCCACTGACGCCGGCCCCGATTCGGCTCCGCGACGTAGGACCGCACTCCGATGGCGTCCAAATCGATCATGGTCTGATTGCTGTGATAGCCCTTGTCGGCGACGAGCGCGGTGAGCGCCCCGGCCGCAGACGTGCCGGCCTGGGCGGCTGCCGCCTGTGCGATCGCAGCGACGACCGTCTCGCCGAGACTGGTCGTGTCACCGACGTCCGCCCCGTGCAGGGTCACGGCGACCAGGGCGCCGCTGTCGAGATCAATGGCGTGCTCGGCTTTGTGCGCGAGATGCGTGCGGCCGTCCTTCATCTTCGTGATCTTCGCGTCCGGATCGGACGGGGTGCGCCAGTCCGTGTTCGACGTCCGCTTCTTCCGCCGGCGATCCAGGCGGGCCAAGGCCTCGCGGGTCGGCGTCGTGATCCCGGACGCCCTCGCGAGCCGGGTCAGAAACTCCTGGTACGTCTCGCCCGTGTCCCGACGGACGATACTGCGCATGGCGGCGTTGGCCTCCAGGGTCGTCGCGTCGACCGCGATCGTCCGCCCCTTCAGCAAACCCGACGCGGCGAGGCGCTCCTGCACCCAGGTGAAGACCGCGCGATGCGCCTCCAGCGCGATCAACCGCCGCGTCCGGGACAGGGTCGAGTGATCTGGGGCCGCCGTGTCGAGGCCGAGCCCGACGAACTGGCGCACGGCCAGCGAGTCCGCGGCGCGCCACGCGATCCCGCGCTCCGAGTCGAGCCCTTCGAAGTACCCGACCAGCAGCAAGCGGAAGTACCGCCCGGGCGGCAGACTCGGCCGCCCCATCACCTGCGCGTAGAACTGCTGACACTCCGCCTCCGCGAACCGGTCGAAGCCCGCCTCGTCGAGGAGCGCATTCAGCTTGGCGTAGAACGGATGGCCCGGCGAGACTGGCAGTTCGGTGGTCGGCACCCACATCGGGGTCTGCTCGCTCTTGCGTTTGCCCATTGCCATGGTCGCAGTGTACGCGGACACCCACTACAGGCGGTACTGCTTTCGCCAACTTTCACCACGGGCTGCTAGGCCAACCTCGCCCGGAGCGTCGCAAACGCCGTCGGTGAAGCCTACAGGCTTCTGAGGAAGTCGACCATGGCCGCATTGACTTCCTGGGGGCGCTCCTGCTGAGTCCAGTGCCCGCAGCCGGGGAGCATGAGCGTCCTTCTGAGCCCGGGAACGAACTTCGACAGGTTCGGGAGGAGCTGGTCCATCCCGCGGAACGCGACCACCAGATCTCGATCGCCGGCGACGTACAACGCGGGGACGGTCACGCGCGCGCCCGCGAAGGGCGCGAGCAGCTCCCAGTTGCGGTCGATGTTGCGGTACCAGTTCAGTCCGCCGCGGAAGCCGGTGCGGCCGAACTCCTGGGCGTAGAAATCGAGATCCGCCTCGGTGAGCCAGGACGGCAGGGTGCTCGGCTCCACGGTGGCGCTCAGGAAGCCGCCACTCCGCGGCACCATCCCGACGGCGTCTGTATTGAACACGGTCCGCGCGCCGCGAGAAACGTCCCCGGAGCCCGCGTACAGCAGGCGGCGGTGGGACAGGCGGACGTCGCGCTCGAGCTCGGCCTCGGCCACGCCGGGCTCCTGGAAGTAGAGCTGGTAGAACTGCGCGTCGTCCGTCCGGGGCATGGCGGAGGTTGGACGGACCGTGCCGCGCGGCCGGTACGGCACGCTCAACCCGACGACCGCACGGAAGCGATCGGGGCGCAGCAGGGCCGAGTGCCAGGCGACGGGAGCGCCCCAGTCGTGGCCGGCGATCACCGCCGTGTCCTCTCCAAGGCTATCGAGCAGGCCGACCATGTCACCGACGAGGTGGAGGAGCGTGTACTGATCGATGGCCTCGGGCCGATCGGTCTGGCCGTACCCGCGCATGTCGGGTGCGACCGCATGGAATCCGGCCTCCGCGAGGGCCCGAAGCTGGTGGCGCCACGAATACCAGGACTCCGGGAACCCGTGGCAGAGGACGACCAGTGGACCGGCCCCCTGCTCGGCGATGTGCATGCGAATGCCGTTCGTCTCTACGGTGCGGTGCTCGATCTCGCTCATGGCAGGCTCTCCTCGGCAACGCGCATCCTGGGCCCTGACAACGCCGCTTCCTCGCGGATGACCGATGCCCAAAAACAGACAGTCGCCGCCTCAGACGGTCGCCGGGGCCTTGTGCAGGTGGCCGTCCTTCATGATCACGAGCAGCGCGTCCTGGCTCTGCAGGCGCTTGATGTCGGCGAGGGGGTCGCCGTCGACGAGCAGCAGGTCGGCGAGGTAGCCGGGCTTGACCTGGCCCGAGCTCGTCCGGGCGCCCCATGATCTCGCCGCCCAGCCGGGTGGCGGCGACCAGTGTCTCCATCGGCGTGAAGCCGAGCACGTCCACGAACAGCAGCAGGTCGCGCGCGTAGGTCCCGTGCGGGTTCCAGGCGAAGCCGTAGTCGCCGCCCGGCAACACCCGGATGCCGCGCTTGCGCATCCGGCCCATGGTCTCCACCGAGACCTCCAGCTCGTCGAGGAGGCCGTTCTCGCGGGCCATCTCGGGGGTCAATCCCCATTCGCTCGCCGCGTAGCACGCCTGATAGGTGAGGCCGAGCGCGGGGACGACGAAGCACCAGTCCCGGTTGGCCTCGAGCAGGTCGAGCGCCTCCTCGTCGGCGAAGTTGGCGTGGTAGATGATGCCGAGGCCGTGGCGGACGCACATCTTGACGGAGTCCGCGCTGCGGGCGTGCGCGCACACGCGCACGCCGGCGGTGCGGGCGACTTCCATGACCGCGGCCACCTCGGCGTCCGTCATCACGGCGCGGTGGCCGCGGCTGTCGCCCTGCCCCGTCTGGCCGGAGACGTTGAGCTTCAGGAGATCGACGCCCTCGCGCACGAGGAGGCGGCAGACCTTCCGGATCTCGTCGGGCCCGTCGGCGACCCAGGTGAAGGTCGGCGTCTCGAGATGGGGCAGGTGCAGCGCATTCTCGTCGCCGAGCCCGCCCGTGACCGTGATCTCCGGGCCATTGGCGAGGTAGCGCGGCCCGGGGATGCGCCCGGCGTTGATCTCGTTCCGGATCACGACGTCGAGCCGGGGCTTGGCCGCGGCGCCCGACAGCACGCTCGTGTAGCCGCACTCGAGCATGGTCCGGGCATTGCGCATGGTGGCGAGGACGTGCTCCTCGGGCGGCAGGCGCGTGAACTCCGCGTTCGACACCGCGTCGGCGTAGCTGACGTGGCCGTGGGGCTCCACGAGTCCCGGCATCAGCGTGGCGCCGGCGCCGTCGATGACGCGCGCGCCGTCGCGCGGCAGGCCCCCGCCCATCTTCACCGCGGCGATGCGCTGGCCCTCGACCAGCACGTCACCGGAAAACGGCGCGGCCCCGCTGCCATCGAACACCATCGCGTTGACGATCAGCGTCCTGTCCATGGCCTCCTCCTCGGGCCCCACGATAGCACGCGGTCCGGTGATACGATGTCGCCGGCGCCGCGTGCTTCAACGAGCGCGGCGCACATTTGCCAGGAGGTATCGTGATGCAGCTTGGCCGGCTCGGTGTCTGGTCCTCGATGGATGGCATGACCGCCGCCGCGGCGGCGGACTTCGCCAGGCGGGTCGAAGGGTGGGGCTACGGCGCCCTCTGGGTGCCGGAGTCGCGTGGCCGCAACGTCCTGGTGATCTCCAGCTGGCTCCTGGCCAATACCAAGACGCTCACCGTCGCCACCGGCATCGCCAATATCTATGCGCGCGATCCGCAGTCCACGGCGTCGGGCCAGCTCGCCCTCGCCGAGCAGTCGGGCGGGCGCTTCCTGCTCGGCCTCGGCGTGTCCCATGTCCCGCTCGTCGAGGGCCTCCGCGGCCACATATACGGCAAGCCGGTGGAAACCATGCGCGACTATGTCGAGGCGATGCGGCGGGCCAGCTATGCCGCGCCGAGGCCGGCCGAGGCGCCGAAGGCGGTGATCGCCGCGCTCGGCCCGGGCATGCTGGCGCTGGCCGGATCGCATACCGACGGCGCGCATCCCTACCTCGTCTCGCCGGCGCACACGAAAGAGGCGCGCAACATCCTGGGCCCGGACAAGCTCTTGTGCCCGGAGCAGACCGTCCTCGCCGAGACCGATCCCGCCCGCGCGCGGCGCATCGGCCGCGCGTGGCTCGGCCGCTACCTCGAGATGGTGAACTACCGCAACAACCTGCTCCGCCTCGGCTTCGGGACGCCGGACTTCGCCGGCGGCGGGTCCGATCGCCTGGTCGACGCGATGATCGCCTGGGGCGACGCGGCGGCGATTCGCGGGCGCATCGACGAGCACTGGGCGGCCGGCGCCGACCATGTCTGTATCCAGGCGCTCAACCCCGACGAGGCCACACCCGGCCTGCCCGACGAGCGGCTGCTCGCCGCCCTCGCGCCCAAGAGTCAACCGGGCCACTGACGGAGAAGGAGAACGCGCGATGAAGCACGGGGTCGTGTTTCCACAGACGGAGTTCGGCAACGACGTGCAGGCCATCAAGGACTACGCGCAGACGGCCGAGGGGCTCGGCTACGACTACCTGCTCGTCTACGACCACGTGCTCGGGGCGCACCCGGGCCGCGAGCCGAAGCTGACGGGGCCATACACGTACGAGCATCCCTTCCACGAGCCGATGGTGTTCTTCGGGTTCCTGTCCGCGATCACCACGAAGCTCGAGCTCGTCACCGGCATCCTCATCCTGCCGCAGCGTCAGACCGCGCTCGTGGCCAAGCAGACCGCGGAGGTCGACGTGCTGAGCGGAGGCCGCCTGCGCCTCGGCATCGGGATCGGCTGGAACTACGTCGAGTACGACGCGCTCGGCGAAGAGTTCCGGACGCGCGGGCGCCGCGTCGAGGAGCAGATCGAGGTGCTGCGCAAGCTCTGGACCGAGCCGCTCGTCACGCACAAGGGCGCGCACCACGTCATCGACAATGCCGGCATCAATCCCGCTGCCCGTTCGGCGTCCCATCCCGGTCTGGTTCGGCGGCGCCGCCGAGCCCGTGCTCGAGCGCGCCGCGCGGATCGGGGACGGCTGGATGCCGGCGGGCCGGCCGCCGGATGATCGGATGAAGGGCTACGTCGACCAGCTCACTGGCTATCTCGCGGCGGCCGGCCGCGATCGCAAGCAGTTCGGCATCGATCCCTGGATCAGCATCGCAGGGCTCGACAAGGACGAATGGCGCCGCCGCGTCGAGGCGTGGCGCGGCCTGGGCGCCACGCCACCTGGCCGTGGACACGATGCGCGCCGGCTTCGCGACGCCGAAGGCGCACATCGACGCGATCCGGTCCTTCCGGGAGGTACTGAGCTAGTCATGCGGTTCGGCGTGACCATCCCGAACAACTGGGGCATCGCGGATCCGCGCCAGGTCCTCGCCATGGGGCCGCTCGCCGAGGCGCTCGGCTACGACTCCGTCTGGGTCATGGACCATCTGCTGAACAGCGGCTATATCCGGGAGCGCCTCGACGACCGGCCGTACTATCATCCCCTCGCCACGCTGTCGTACCTGGCGGCGACCACGAAGCGCGTCGCTCTCGGCACGTCCGTGCTGGTCCTGCCCTACCACAATCCCGTGGAGCTCGCGAAGTACGCCGCGAGCCTCGATCAGATGTCAGGCGGGCGGGTGATCCTGGGCGTGGGCGCCGGCGCGATGACGGAGGAGTTCGAGGCCCTGGGCGTCCCCTTCCGGCAACGCGGCGCCCTCACGAACGAGTCCATGGCGATCATGAAGGAGCTGTGGACTCGGGCGTGAGGGCGCGGCGCTTCCGGTTGGTTTTACCCAGCGCCTCGAACTCCTCGTCATCGCGCCCGCGCCCACGCCCGGGATCACCCGCCCGCCTGACATCTGATCGAGGCTCGCGGCGTACTTCGCGAGCTCGAAGGGAAGGTGGTAGGGCAGGACCAGCACGGAGCGTGCCCAGAGCGACGCGCTTGCCGGTGGCCGCCAGGTACGACAGCGTGGCGAGGGGATGATCGTTTGCGGCCAGTAGTCGAGGCGCTCCCGGATATCGCCGTTGTTGAGCGGTCGTCCATGACCCAGACGGAGTCGAGTAGCCGAGCGCCTCGGCGAGCGGCCCCATGGCGAGGACCTGGGAGCCAGTGCAGCGATGCCCCAGTTGTTCGGGATAGAGTCACGCCGAACCGCATGACTAGCTCAGCACCTCCCGGAAGGACCGGATTGCGTCGATGTGCGCCTTCGGTGTCGCGAAGCCCGCGCGCATCGTGTCCACGGCCAGGTGCGTGGCGCACAGGCCGCGCCACGCCTCGACGCGGCGGCGCCATTCGCCCTTGTCGAGCCCTGCGATGCTGATCCAGGGATCGATGCCGAACTGCTTGCGATCGCGGCCGGCCGCCGCCCAGATACCCAGTGAGCTGGTCGACGTAGCCCTTCATCCGGTCATCCGGGGGCCGGCCCGCCGGCATCCAGCCGTCCCCGATCCGCGCGGCGCGCTCGAGCACGGGCTCGGCGGCGCCGCCGAACGAGACCGGGATGGGACGCCGAACGGGCAGGGGATTGATGCCGGCATTGTCGATGACGTGGTGCGCGCCCTTGTGCGTGACGAGCGGCTGGGTCCAGAGCTTGCGCAGCACCTCGACCTGCTCCTCGAGCGGCGCCCCGCGTCCGGAACTCATCCCCGAGGGAGTCGTACTCGACGTAGTTCCAGCCGGTCCCGATCCCGAGGCGGAGGCGTCCCCGCTAAACACGTCGAGCTCGGCCGCCTGTTTGGCGACGAGTGCCGTCTGGCGCTGCGGTAAACGAGGACCCCGTGGCGAGTCGATTGTCGTGCTCATAGCGGACGAGGTAGCCGAAGAACACGAAGGGCTCGTGGAAGGGATGTCGTCCGTGTACGGCCCGTCAGCTTCGGTTCGCGTCCGTGTGCTGCACGAGCACGTGGTCGTAGAGAGGATGTCGGCGTAGCCGAGCCCCTCGGCCGTCTGCGCGTAGTCCTTGATGGCCT
>CAVXJS010000009.1:770000-886409 GCA_963762145.1 uncultured Candidatus Rokubacteria bacterium | reverse complement strand
CCGACAGCGAGAGCAGCTTCAGCAAGTCGGCGGTCAGGTCATAGAGCTGAGCACATCCAGAGCCTCCACCGAGCGAGGTCTGGATCTTCTTGCGGAGCAGCGCGTCAACCGGCTGGTCCAGGAGCGACCGGATCTTGCCCTGGGGCTCGCCGCAGATTCCGGCGTACGGCAGCCGCGAGGTCACCGAGTCGGCGGCCACCACGGTGCCCCGATCCAGGTCCAGCTCGTAGTGCAGGTCGAAGCCGTGCACGTTGTCGTGCATCGAGTGGAAGAGGTGCAGGCGCCGATCGGTGAGCACCAGCCGCGCGACCTTTTTCCTCGTGAAGAGCTTCCGGGCGCCGACAGGCGGGCAGTAGAGCGCGGGCACCATCGGCGTGGTGACCGGTCGGGTCCCAACAGGGGCGTGGCCAGCCTCACTGTACGTGAAGCAGGAGTCGGGGAGATCCACCCAACCGGTCGTGTCGAGCCGCCAGCTTGCCAGCGCATCTCCCGGATCGAGCCCCGCGATGGCAGCCGCGGGCAGCTTGGTGACCTGGCGAGCCAGCCGGGCCACCTCGATGCCCGCGTCGACGAAGAGTCCCCCGCACCTCGTCGCCCGTCCCGCACAGCTCGGCCAGGCGTTTGGTGAAGCCACCGACCATTCGCGTGCCGGCCAGTCCCGGAAAATCCGCGGCGATGCCCGGGTCGGCCCCCGCCAGCGCCCGGGCGCTCGCGGAACTGCATCTCGTACCCGGGCGATGGGGTCGCGACCAGGCTGACCTCGACGCCCAGGTCCGGATCGGTCATCCGCACGGTGTGGGTGAAGGCGGTGTCGTGGGTATTGTCCACCCACCCCTCCGTCACCCGCTCGTACCGGTCGCGGCCAGCGAGGAACGGCGACCCGATCACTTGCGGAGATATTTCCCGGGATCGGCGTCGAACTTTGCCTTGCAGCCGGACGCGCAGAAGTAATACGTCTGCCCCTGGTACTGCGACTGCGCCGCGGCGTGCTTCGGCTCCACGTCCATCTGACACACCGGATCCTTGGCCATCGTCATCGTTCCTTTCGGCAGGCTATGGGTGACCGGATCGAGCATACCGCTCCTAACGCCCGGAGAACCGCGAGAAGACGTCGAGCAGCTCGTCCACCTTCCGCTGGCGATCGCGCGAGCTCGGTGCGCGGATCGCTTCCGCGACGCACGTCTCGAGGTGCTGGCCCAGCAAGAGCTTCTGCACCTGCTCCACCGCGCCCTGCACCGCGGCCAGCTGGAGGAGGATCTCCACGCAGGACTTGTCCTCCTCGACCATCCGCTGGATACCCTGCACCTGGCCTTCGATCCGGCGCAGCCGGCCCAGCGCCTTCGTCGTCACCTGGCTCTCCATCGTCCGTGTCCCCGCCCTCTAGACCGCCCTGGTGGTGCCCGAGCATGCGCAGCACCCAGTACCCGGCCAGCGCGGCCAGCAGATGTTTGAGCGTGTGCCCGCTCACCACGCGGGTCGCCGAGAGAATCCACCCGTCCAGGCAGCCCCGCCCCCTCGGCCGCCGCGTAGGTCGCCGCGGCCGCCGAGGAGATCGCCCCGCTCGTGTAGCGGGGCGCCAGCCACCACAGCATGAGCGGGATCGCCACGAGCGGATAGAACTGGACCAGGGCGTAGAGGCGGAGATCGCCCGCGCCCCGCTGCTCGGTCCAGTGCCAGTAGATGACGGAGCCGGCCGCCAGCGCGACGAGGGGGCCCAGCAGCCACAAGCCCGCTCTTCACCCCGATCCGCTCCGCGATGGTCGCGGCGAGGAGCCCCATCAGGGTGATCGCCAGCGGGAGCCGATCCCAGGCCAGCCGGGCATTGCCCGGCTCCCAGTGATAGTACGCGGAGCCGAATCCGGTCAGGAGCAGGCCGCCGAAGAAGACCACGTACGGCCACCGCTCGCCCGGCTCGCGGAAGGCGGGGCTCGCGCCGGCCGCCACGTAGGCCAGCCCCAGCGCGCCGACCAGGAGGAAGCCCGTGTTGGACAGCACGTTCAGGGCGTTGGGGATGCCGAGCCACGCGCGCGAGTCCGCCAGGCGATGGTACGCGGGATCCTGGGGGATCGCCGGCACCAGCACGAGGGCCGCGGCGGCCAGCGCCGCGAGTCCCCCGACCAGACCGATCGCGCTTCGCCGTCGCATTCCGCCCTCCCAGGTTATACCCACGCGGTTTCGGAGACGGTTTCAGAGCTCCGGGAACAGAGAGGGCTGGGCGATCGCGGGGTGCGGGCGGCGGGGCGGCGGCGCGGCGCTCCCCGTCCCGCGCTTGGGCTTCACCTTGCGCGGCTCACGCGGGAGCTTCACCCACCCCTTCTGGTGCGCCAGCCCGAGTCCTCGCTTGATCACGGTCAGATCCACGAGGCGCGCGAGGGGATGCGCGACAGGAGCTGCATGTACTTCTGCCAGTACCGGGCCGAGCACGACCAAATCTTCATCTGGTCGACCGCGAGAGTCAGGGCCGAGCGATCGCCCTTCCGGGCGGCCAGCCGGAGCTGTTCGAGGATGACGCCACGGCTGATGCTGAGAGGGTCGAGTCACGGGCCGCGGCCTCCGCGCTATTTGACGATCAGCTGTACTGCTCGCGATGATAGGACGCCATCGCCTGGATCACGATCTTCCGCCCGATGAGGGCCTGCAGCTTCTCGAGGCCGTCGCGCTGGCTCGACTCGAGGTGCTTCGCCATCTCGGGATGCACGCGGATCACCATGTCCCGGCCGGCGCCCTCCGGGCTCTGCGCCGGATCTTGCGGAACATCTCCGCGGACGAGGGTCTCGTCCGACTTGGTCACCCCGCTGCCCTTGCAAGTCGGGCACGGCGCGCTCAAGACCGACTGCAGGCTCTGCCGCACCCGCTTGCGCGTCATCTCCACCAGGCCGAGCTCCGAGATCTCGAGGACGTTGGTCCGCGCCTTGTCCTCGGCAAGGGCACGCTTGAGGGCGCGGTAGACCTGGTCCCGATTCTCGGCGGACTCCATGTCGATGAAGTCGATGACGATGATGCCGCCGATGTCGCGGAGGCGGAGCTGGCGCACGATCTCGTTCACCGCCTCCGGGTTGACGCGAGGATGGTTTGCTCGAGGTCGTGCTTGCCCATGTACTTCCCGGTGTTGACGTCGATCGTGACGAGCGCCTCCGTGTGGTCGATCACGATGTAGCCGCCCTACTTGAGCCACACGTTGCGCCGCAGGTCTTCTCGATCTCGCGCTCGATGCCGAGGGCCTCGAAGATCGGCGTCGGCTCCTCGTCCACAGCTCTACCCGGTCGGGAGCTCGGGCACGAGCTAGCTGACGTACTCCAGGCACTTCTCGTAGTGCTCGGCTGCCGACGAGGAACTCCTCGACCTCGGGGGAGAAGAGGTCGCGCACGACCCGGAAGGTGAGGTCCATCTCCGCGTGGAGCAGGGACGGCGCCTTGGCGCCTCGGGCGCGCTGGACCTGGTCCCACGCCGGCTCAGGAACCGCACGTCGGCGCGGAACTCGTCCTCGCCTTTGCCCTCGCGTCCGTGCGCACGATGAAGCCACCGGACTGCGCGGGCAGCCCCCGACGATGGCCCGGAGCCGGTCCCGCTCCGCGTCGTCCCGGATCCGGCGCGACACGCCGATGTGGCGCGACTGCGGCATGAAGACGAGGTAGCGGCCCGGGAGCGAGATGAACGACGTGACGCGCGCACCCTTGGTGCCGAGCGACTCCTTCGAGACCTGCACGAGCACCTCCTGGCCCTTGCGCAGCATCTCTTCGATGGGCGGCGATCGCCGCCGGCGCGGCCGGCCGCGCCGCCATCGTCGGCTTCCCCTCGGCCTCGTCCGCCCCGTCGGCGATCTCGTGCTCGCCCTCGGCGCGGCCGTCCTCCGCCCTGAGCTTGGCGGTGCAGTCGCCCGCGTACAGGAACGCGTCCTTGCTGAGCCCGATGTCCACGAACGCGGCCTGCATGCCGGGCAGTACGTTGGTGACGACGCCCTTGTAGATGTTCCCGACGATGGAGCGCCGGTCGGCGCGCTCGATGTACAGCTCGGTGAGGAGATTTCCATCCTGGACGGCGAGACGAGTTTCGGTCACACCGGCGTTGACGACGATGCGCTTTCCCACGGCCAACCTCGATCCGGGTCCCGGCGGGGGACCCGGCCAGCAATGATGCGGTTAGTGGAACTGCCGCATTCGGATCGAGATCAGGAGACCCAGTGCCGTCAGGGAGACCACCATGGACGATCCGCCGTAGCTCATGAGCGGCAGCGGAATCCCCACGATGGGGAGCAGGCCCGTCACCATGCCGATGTTGATCAGGATCTGGACCGCAAACACGCTCGTCACCCCGAGGGCCAGGATGCGCCCCCGGGTCTCCCGCGCGGAGGCTGCGATTCGAACCCCGCAACACCAGGAGCGCGTAGGCCACGATCAGCACGAGACACCCCAGGAACCCCCACATCTCCGCGAACACGGCAAAAATGAAATCAGTGTGCCGCTCGGGGAGAAAGGCCAGCCGGCTTTGCGTCGCGCCGCCGATGCCCTTCCCCAGGAGCTGGCCCGAACCAATGGCGATCTTCGCCTGAATGACATTGTAGGCCGTTCCGAGCGGATCGCGGAACGGATCGAGATAGACCAGGAGCCGGTCGCGCTGGTAGGGCTTGAGGACGAACCAGGCCAGCGGCATGAGCGCCACCGACCCCAGCGCGAGCCCCCCCAGGACCTTCATTCGCAGGCCGAGGCCCACCAGGGTGGCGCCCAGCACCGGCACCAGCACCAGCGCGGTGCCCAGGTCCGGCTGCTTCACCACCAGGAAGAACGGCACGCCCAGGAGCACGAAGGTGCCCACCAGGGCCGCCCGGCCCAATCGCTCCCCGCGGGCCGAGGTCAGCGCCCAGGCCAGGGTGATGATGAAGATCAGCTTGAAGAGCTCCGAAGGCTGGACCGTCAACGGTCCCACGTGGATCCAGCGCCGCGCGCCCGAGACGGTGCGGCCCAGCACGAACACCGAGAGCAGGAGCCCGAGACCGATCACGTAGAACACGGGCGCGAACCGCACCAGGGTCCGGTAGTCCACGCTGACCACCACCAGCAGCCCGATCATCCGACGCCCACCCAGGAGAGCTGGCGCCACATCAGGGCCGAGATTCCGCGCCCCGGGTTGAGGCTCCAGAGACAGGTGAGGCTGAGCGCGATGATGAACAGCGCGGCGCCCAGCAACAGCCAATCGACGTTCTGGAGCAGCCGGCGGTCCATCCTCAGCATCAGCCGGACTCGCCGATCGTCACCTGGGCCACCTTCTGGAGGAAGATGGCTTCGTAGATTTGCCTCGCGATCGGGGCCGCGACCTGGCCGCCCTTGCCGCCCCGCTCCACGAGCACGACCACGACGTACTGGGGGTCGTCGACCGGGGCGAACGAGGCGAACCACGCGTGGTCCTGCCCCTTGGAGGAGTCGCTCTTCGAGATGGTCTGGGCGGTTCCGGTCTTGCCCGCGATCTCGACGCCGGGCACGCGCGCCAGGGCCCCGGTCCCGTCCTTGACCACCGCGGCCAGCGAGTGGCGCAGGAAGCCCCAGACGACCGGGGAGAGGTCGACCCGCTCCGTCATCTGGTCGACGAGCTGTAGGCGAGCGTGCCGTCCGCGCGCTCGACCCGCTGGACCAGCCGCGGCTTCCACATGACGCCGCCGTTGGCCACCGCGGCCATCATCCGCGCGATCTGGAGCGGCGTCACCAGGAGCTGCCCCTGCCCGATCGACATGTTCACGGTGTCGCCGGGCAGCCAGCGCTTGGCGCGCGGGCGCTGGCCCGGCGAGAGGCACCAGCCCGAAGCGCTCGCCCCCCAGGTCGATGCCGGTGGGCGACCCCAGGCCGAAGGCCTGCGCGTACTTCGCCATCATGTCGCCGACCCACCTTGAGCCCGGCCTGGTAGAAGAAGATGTCGCACGACTGCGCGATCGACGGGTGCAGGTTCACGTGTCCGTGCCCGCCCGGCTTCCAGTCCTTGAACGTCCAGTTGCCCAGGGTGAACTCGCCGTTGCAGTAGACGTATCCATCGGCGTCAGCGAGCCTTCCTGGAGCCCGGCGGCCGCGACGATGATCTTGAAGACCGACGCGGGCGGGTACAGGCCCTGGAGCGCGCGGTTCATGAGCGGGGACATGGGATCGCGCATGAGCCGACCCACTCCTCCCGGTCCAGGTTCCCGGTGAGCCGATCGAGCGGGAAGGCGGGGCTCGAGGTCAGCGCGAGCACGTCGCCGTTGCGCGGATCCATCACCACCACCGAGCCGGCCTTGCCGGCCATCGCCCGCTCCGCCGCCTCCTGCATGCGCCGGTCGATCGTCGTGATCACCTGGCCGCCGGGACGGGCCTCCTCGCGCTGGATCACCTGCACCGGGCGGCCGAGGGCGTCCACCTCGATGCGCTCGCCGCCGTCGCGGCCGCGCAGGTACTCGTCGAGCACGCGCTCGAGGCCGGTCTGCCCGACCATGTCGCCGCGGCGGTAGCGGCCCGGCGTCGTCTGCTCCTCGCTCACCTCCCGCACGTAGCCCAGCAGGTGCGCGGCGAAGCTGTTCGTCGGATACACCCGCTGGGGCTCGACCTCGACGACCACGCCGGGCAGCTCGATCTTCCGCTCCTCGATCCTGGCGACGTCCTCGAGGGACAGCCCGCGGCGCACGCGCACCGGGCGGAGCGAGTCGGCGGGGACGCTCGCGAGCGCGTCCTGGAGCTCGGTGAGCGGGATCTTCAGCAAGACCGCGACGCGCGCGAGCACGGTGTTCCGGTCCTCCATGTCGCGCGGGATGAACGAGAGCGTGAACGCGGGGCGGTTGTCGACGAGGGCCAGGCCGTTCCGGTCGTAGAGGATGCCGCGCGGCGCCGCCACCGGGCGGATCCGCGTGCGGTTCTTGTCGGACATCTCGCGCAGCCGGCCGCCCTCGAGCACCTGGAGGTACCAGAGCTGGCCGAGCAGGCACACGAAGCCGATCGCGGCGACCGCGGCGAGGCCGAGGACGCGCCGCGTCCAGGGTCCTGCCGGCCGCGCGGGGCGTGGGTCAGCTGCATCCCGTCACCGCCACGAACGGCCCGCAGCACCTCGAGCCGGCCTCAGCCGAGGAGGCCAGCGGCGCCGAGGACGCCGTTGTAGAGCGCCTGGGGCAGGATCACCTGCGAGCAGCGACGTCAGCGGCGCCGGGTAGTGGAAGAGCTGGAGCAGGGCCCAGCGCACAGGCCCTCGCCGATCGTCACGAGGACGAGCGCCGGCACCTGGACCAGCGGGTTCTCGCCCCGCCACCGGCCCGCCGGCGACGCCGAGACCGAAGCCGACGAGCGCTTTTGTCAGCGCCTGCACGCCGACCAGCCCTCCGCCGGCGACGTCGTGGAACAGCCCGGCGAGGAAGCCGGCGAGGCATCCCGCCTCCGGCCCGCGCCGTAGCGCCCAGAACAGGGTGAGGATGATCGGCAGGTCCGGCGTGGCGCCGCTCACGGTGAACGCGGACACGACGCTGGCCTGGGCGACGCTGCCCCCGAGCGCCATCGCGAGCAGCGTGAGCCATATCCGGTACGAGACCGCGGTGTCCGGGAGTAGGAGCGGGCGCGGCGAGGACAGCTATCCGTCGGTCGCGAACGCCGCGGCCAGGTCCTGCGCGGTCTGGCCGGTGAGGAGCAGCACTTCCTCCAGCCGGGCGAAGTCCACCACGGGCGCGAGCACCGCGAAGTGGAACAGCGCCGAGCCCTTGTCCTCGATCGCGGTCACGCGGCCCACCGGCAGGCCCTTGGGAAAGATGTTGCCCTGGCCCGACGTCACGATCAGATCGCCCGGCCCGATGTTCGCGCCGTCGCGAGCCATGAACTTGAAGCGGAGTGCGCCGCCCGGATCGCCCTCCACCAGCCCGGCGGTGCGCGTGCGCTGGGCGATCGCGCCCACGGTGGACGCGGGGTCGTTGAGCAGCTGGACCACGGAGTTGCCCGGCCGCACCCGGACGACGCGGCCGACGAGGCCGTCGGGCACCACCACCGGCGTCTGGGTCGCCACGCCGTCGCCGACGCCGCGGTTGACGGTGACCGACCGCGTCCAGCCGCCGCTTTCGCGCCCGATCACCTCACCGGGCAGCGTCTTCAGCGGCAGCCGCTCGCGCAGCGCGAGGAGCGAGCGCAGCCGCGCGTTCTCCTGCCGCGTCTCCTGGACCTGCATCGACTGCAGGCGCAGGTGCTCGTTGTCGACCGCGGAGCGAGGAGTTCTCCCGACGGGCGGACTTCCAGTCGACGTACTCCGTCCAGATGGACGTGGCGCCGCGGTGGACCTTCACGAGCGCGATCTGGAAGGGCGTGGTCAGCAGGGACAGCGCGTCGGTCAGACGGCCGGGGCCGCCACCGCGCGTCTGCACAGTGAGCATGAGCAGGCACACCGCCAGCACCAGCACCAGCAGCGCGTACTTCCGAAATCTCACCGCCCCGGCCCCCTGACGGCCGACCGGCCTCTCCTCCCCGCCTGCAAGTCAGGCCGGGATCGCGACCTTCTTGAGAAGATCCATCTCGTCCAGCACCTGTCCGGTGCCGAGGGCCACGCAGGACAGCGGATCGTCGCCAACGGTGACGGGCAGGTCCGTCTCCTGGCGCAGGAGCAGATCGAGGCCACGCAGCAGCGCGCCGCCGCCGGTGAGCACGATGCCCTTGTCCACGATGTCCGCCGCCAGCTCCGGCGGCGTCCGCTCGAGACAGGTGCGCACCGCGTCCACGATCGCCATGACCGGCTCCTGCAGCGCCTCGCGGATTTCCTCGGCGGTGACGACGTGGTCTTCGGGATCCCGCCGATCAGGTCGCGGCCCTTCACCTCCATGGTCCGCTCCCCGCCCATGGGGTAGGCCGAGCCGATCTCGATCTTGATCCGCTCGGCGGTCGCTCGCCGATGACCATGTTGTAGTTCTTCTTCATGTACTGGACGATCGCCTCGTCCATCTCGTCGCCCGCGATGCGCACCGACTTGGAGTAGACGATGCCGGCCAGCGAGATCACCGCGACCTCGGTGGTCCCGCCGCCGATGTCCACGATCATGTTGCCGCCCGGCTCCGGGACCGGCAGCCCCGCGCCGATCGCGGCGGCCATCGGCTCTTCGACCAGGTACACCTCGCGCGCCCCCGCCTGCATCGCCGAATCGAGCACGGCCCGCTTCTCGACCTCGGTGATGCCCGACGGCACGCCGATGACGATCCGCGGCCGGACCAGGGTCTTCCGCCGTGCACCCGGCGGATGAAGTAGCGCAGCATCTCCTCGGTCACCTCGAAGTCGGCGATGACCCCGTCCTTGAGCGGCCGGATGGCGGTGATGTTGCCCGGCGTCTTGCCGAGCATCGCCTTGGCCACGTGCCCGACCGCGAGCACCGATTGGTCGCCTTCTTGACGGCCACGACCGACGGCTCGTTGAGGACGATGCCTTCCCCTTGACGTACACCAGCGTGTTGCCCGTGCCCAGGTCGATGGCGAGGTCGTTGGAGAACACCCGGCGAGCACGCTGAACAGCATCGGCACTGCACTCCCGTCGTGAATGGTCCGCTTTTTCTGGGATCGACCGCTGACGTTGAAGTCTAGCCCCATGGTGGAGGCGGCCGGATCGAGGAACCCCCAGAATTTTCAGGAAGATGGACGTCACCCTGAAAAGCCAGTAGGGATCATGGGGACCGCCCGCCGGGCATGGCCGCCTAAATTTGCGGTGATCTTTCGCGGGGTTCGGTGTTTCGGCCCGGAATACATATATTTTTTTTTTTTTTTTTTTTTTTTTTTTTTTTTTTTTTTTTTTTTTTTTTTTTTTTTTTTTTTTTTAAAAAAAAATATTCCACCTCCTTGCCTTCCAGCACCTTGTAGTCCATGAAGAAACGCTGCAGCTCGCGCAAGCGGTGGGGCGGCAGCTCGTCGATGTGGCGGTAGTCGTGGTAGTCCGGGTCGTCGATGTGGACGGCGATGATCTTGTCGTCCTCGGCCTTGTTGTCGAGCATGCGCATGACGCCGATGGCCCGGGCCCGCAGGACGCAGAGGGCACACCGGCTCCTGCATGAGCACGAGCACGTCGAGCGGGTCGTCGTCGTGGCAATAGGTCCGCGGCATGAACCGTAGTTGGCCGGGTAGTGGACGGCCCTGTAAAGCACGCGGTCGACCTTGAGCAGCCCGGTCGGCTTGTCGAGCTCGTACTTCACCTTGGAGCCCATCGGGATCTCGATGACGCCGGGAACCACTCGTGCCAGGTCGTCTGGACTTAGGGCCACGTCGTGCCAGGTTTTTTTTTTTTTTTTCCCCCCCCCCAAAAAAACCCCCCAAAATTAAAAGTATTCGGCACCGGCTCGTCTCGGCAGGATGTAGGTACGCGGTAGTCCGCTTGAGAAGCGCGGTACCAACGCCGCGAGGACCACAGGTCCCGCGGCGTTTTTGTTTGTCCTCCGATCCCGGAGGGCCCTCGCCATGGTGGCGGGGATCACCGAGGCGATGAGCCTCAGAAGAAAGAGGTACGGTCAATGGCTCAAGGCACCGTGAAGTGGTTCAACGACGCGAAGGGATTCGGGTTCATCTCCCAGGAGGGTGGCGAGGACGTGTTCGTGCATTTCAGCGCCATCCAGGCCCAGGGCTTCAAGAGCCTGGCCGAGGGTGACAAGTTGAGTTCGAGGTCACCAGGGGACCGAAGGGTCTCCAGGCTGCGAACGTCCGGAAGGCCTAAGCGCGTCCCCCGGGGCGCCTGCTCACTGTCCCGGGGCCCGGTTCCCGGCGAGAACGGCCTTGACAGTGCTTCCGCGCGCTTGCTAACCTCCGCGCGATTTCGGGCCCTGAAGTGTCGTTCCTCGTACGTGAAAGAGACTCGAGCACTTAGGGAAGGAGCGCCGAGAGGACCACGGTCCTCACCGGCGCTTTTTTTGTTCCCCCCGCTCCGGGGGGGCACCCCGGCCATGGTGGCTCGGGGATCACGCGGGCGGGTCAGCTCCGCCCAAGGAGAGAGGAAACAGAGGTATGGCACAAGCACGGTCAAGTGGTTCAACGACGCGAAGGCTACGGATTCATCCAGGTCGAGGGCGGCGAGGATGTGTTCGTTCACTACAGCGCCATCCAGGCTCAGGGTTTCAAGAGCCTTGCTGAGGGCGACAAGGTGGAGTTCGAGGTGACGAAGGGCCCGAAAGGCCTGCAGGCGTCCAACGTCCGGAAAGCGATGTAGCGAACCCGAACCAGATACGGCCCGCCGAGGCGTCTCGGCGGGCCGTTTTATTTTGTTGGAACTCGCGCCGGCGAGAAGTCGCTTCCGGCGTTCCCTCGCGCGAGCATCTCCAAAAAAAAGCCCCGACGGTACTTGCGGCTGTTCGTTCCTACTTCAGCCGCCCCGCTGGTGAAAGAGCGGGACCGTCGGGGCCGGTGGTTCCTGGGTCCTCCAGGGCCACCTGCAACTTCAACTTCGGGGCCTTAGGAGGTGACCACCTCACAGATCACCGTAGGGGTACACATCGGCTGGATCACCTCCCTTTCTCGGCGAGGCCCGGTTCTGGGGCCCAGGTCCCATCACCTCACACCGGACGCCGACTCCCGGCCTGAGGCTCGGTCACGTATTCACCGGCGGAATTGCCGGAGAGGCGCCAAGAGAGCCTGTGTGCGCTCCGACCGATTTGTTCGCCATCGTACATGACGGCACCGGCGGGAAAGCATTTTTCACTTGACCGCGAGCCTGCCGGCGTTTTTCTCGATCACCATCTTGCCGACCTTCTCGACCTTCTCCAGGTCCTGGACGCGCTTGAACGGCCCGTGCGCTTCGCGGTAAGCGATGATCTTCCGCCCCCCCCGCCCCGACCCCTTCGAGCTTCATCAGCTCCGCCTTCGACGCCTCGTTGAGGTTGACCTTGCTCTCCTTGCCCTCCGCCTTGACCTTGGTCGGCTTGTCGTCCGCCCCGCGCCACCGCTCAGACACCACACGGCCAACACCAGCGCTCCCAGCCACCGCGTCGTCTTCATCGCCGCTTCGCCTCCTGGAATTGAGATGAGCTGCTCACGCGATTCCACGCCCTGGGGCGCGGGCGGTCCAATGCGGACAATCAGGTACAGGTACAGAGTATTGGGGAACGTACGATGGGCACATTGCACAAGTCCGAGACTGCATTATGCAACCCAGGCGCAACCACTAGGCGCTGCGTTCCGACCCCCACCGCTCGACCGATCGAGGTCACCAGGAATCCTATCTTCTTGGACTGCCCGGGCGGGGCCACTCCCCCTCCCCCCAAGGCCCCCGGGCCCGATCTAAAGCAAAATTTCGCGGCGCGGGCGGGAAAACGGCGGGGCGAGTGCGTATCTGGGGCTGCCCTGTGTGGATCTGAGGGCGCGCAAGGGATGCCAGCCCATGCGGGATCCCCCCGCTGACAGCCCGAGAGCTCCGTAGCGCTGGCCTGCGGGGCCCAATGGGCGCCTTCAAGGCTCAACGCTTGAATGAGGGCTCCTCTTTCCGCCGCTAGAAATGTTCTGGGCCCCTTCCTGTACCAAACAAGGGGACCCAGAATTTCCGCGTACGCAGCCAAAAGCTCCGCCCGTGGTTGGTTCGGGGAGCCTTGACCCCCAGCGGGTCTGCGGCTAAGGTCGGCCCACGGTTCAATGAGCCGGAAGCCGGCCCGGCTCCCCAATTGGAGGCCCCCGCATGCCGTGTCCCCGGTGCCAGCACAAGAATCCCGCACAAGCCAAGTTCTGCCTGGAATGCGGGGCGCGTCTGGCGTCGAGTGCCCGGTTCACCGCCCCGCAAACCGGTCACTTTGTGCAGATCAACGCCAGACGCGCCCCGCATTCCAGGCAGAACTTGGCTTGTGCGGGATTCTTGTGCTGGCACCGGGGACACGGCATGCGGGGGCCTCCAATTGGGGAGCCGGGCCAGCTTCGCTCGTGAACCGTGGGCCGACCTTAGCCGCAGACCCGCTGGGGGTCAAGGCTCCCCGAACCAACCACGGGCGGCCTTTTGTCCTGCGTCGCGCGGAATTTCTGGGTCCCCTTGTTTGGTGCGAGAAGGGGCCCAGAACGTTGTCGCGGCGGAAAGAGGTTCCCTGGTCTCAAGCGTTGAGCGTTGAAGGCGCCCGTTGGGCCCCGCAGGCCAGCGCTACGGAGCTCTCGGGCTGTCAGCCATCCTATCCCGCATGGGCTGGCATCCTTTGCGCGCCCTCAGATCCACACAGGGCAGCCCCGGACTACGCACTCGCCCCGCCCTTTTGCCGCCGCGCCGCGAAATTTTCCGTTTGATCTGGCCCGGTGCCTTTGGGAGGGCGAGGGGACCGAGGAGCAAGGTGGCCAACGCCCGGGCAGTCCAAGAAGATAGGATCTCCTGGTGACCTCGATCGGTCGAGGGCGGGGGGGCGTCTGGAACGCAGCGTCGTCGTGGTTGCGCCTGGGTTGCATGTGGTGCTGCGATCTGCCGCATTGTGCTATGTGCCCATCGTCAACATTCCGATACTTCTGCACCTGTACCTGATTGTCCGCATTGACCGCCCGCGCTCCTCGACGTGGAATCGCGTCAGCAGCTCATCTCAACTTCAGAGGAGACCGGGAGATGAAGACGACGCGATGGCTGGGAGCGCTGGTGCTGGCGATGTGGTGCCTCGGCGGGGCGCGGTGGTGGCGGACGACAAGCCCGCCAAGGCCAAGGCCGCGGACGGCCGGGTCAACATCAACGAGGCGACGAAGGCGGAGCTCATGAAGCTCGCGGGCGTAGGCCCGGGTGGGGCGCAGAAGATCATCGACTACCGGGATGCCCACGGGCCGTTCAAGAAGGCGCAGGATCTGGAGAAGGTCGACGGTGTCGGCAAGGGCGTGATCGAGAAGAACGCGGGGCGGATCGTCGTGAAGTGAAAAATACTTTCCCGCCGAGTCGGCCTCATGTACGATGACCCCGAAATCGGTCGGAGCAAACACAGGCTCCTTTGAGCGTTCCTCTCCGGCAATTTCGCCGGAAGCAACGTGACCGAGCCTCCCGCCGGGAGTCGGCGTCCGGAGCGAGGTGAGCGGGTCCTGGGCCCAAGATGGGCCGCGCCGAGAAAGGGAGGTGATCCAGCCGATGTGTACCCCTACGGTGATCTGTGAGGTGGTCACCTCCTAAGGCCCTGAAGTAGCAGTTGCAGGTGGCCCTGGAGGACCCAGGAACCACCGGCCCCGACGGACCCGCTTTTCACCAGCGGGGCGGCTGGCAGCAGAAGCACTGCCGCCGCAGCGTCCGTCGGGGCTATTTTTTTTCGGCCGGACGGCGGGGAAAAAGAAACGGCCCGCCGGATCCTCCCCGGCGGGCCGCCAAGTGGTCGTCGACGCTTACGCCGACTTCCGAACGTTGGAAGCCTGAAGGCCCTTGGGCCCCTTCGTCACTTCGAACTCGACCTTGTCGCCCTCGGCCAAGCTCTTGAAGCCCTGGGCCTGGATGGCGCTGTAGTGGACGAAGACATCCTCTCCGCCCTCGACCTGGATGAACCCGTACCCTTTTGCGTCGTTGAACCACTTGACCGTGCCCTGTGCCATACGTCTGTTCCCTCTCTCTTGGGCGGGGATGGACCGCCCGCTAGGCCCCGCGCCACCATGGCTGGGGTTTCCCCCCGGAAGCGGGGGAACAAAAAAAGCGCCACTGAGGACTGAGGTCCTCATGGCGCCACCGTTCCCTGGAGCCGAGTTTCGTTCACGTACGAGAGAACAACACTTCAGGGTCCTGAAATCGCGCGCAGGTTAGCAAACGGGCGGAAGCACTGTCAAGGCCGTTCTGGAGGGGGGAACCGGGCCCCGGAGGGATCCGGGGCCCGGGGGTGCGGCGCTAGACCTTGCGGACGTTCGCGGCCTGGAGACCCTTCGGCCCCCGGGTGACCTCGAACTCAACTCGATCGCCCTCAGCCAGGCTCTTGAAGCCTTGGGCCTGAATGGCGCTGAAATGCACGAACACGTCCTCGCCATCCTCCTGGGAAATGAAACCGTACCCCTTCGCGTCGTTGAACCACTTCACGTTGCCCTGAGCCATCTACTGTCCTCTTTCGTGAGGCGCTACACGCCTCGGTGATTCCCCGTCACCATGACGGGGGTGCCCTCCTGGATCGGAGGGCAAACAAAAACGCCACGCGGACTTGAGGTCCTCGCGGCGTTGGTATCGAGCTTCTGCATCCGACTACCGAGTGACCTGTAACCTGCCCGCAGACTAGCCGAGTGCCAAAAGCCTGTCAAGTCCTATCCCCGGACCGCGGCGCTATACTCGGGCCGTGAACGCCTGGCACGACGTGGACCTCGGCCCTGACATCACGCGCGACTTTCGCTGCGTCATCGAGATCCCGAAGGGCTCCAAGGTGAAGTACGAGCTGGACAAGCAGACCGGCCTGCTCTGGCTCGACCGCGTGCTTCACTCGGCCGTCCACTATCCTGCCAACTATGGGTTCCTGCCGCGGACCTATTGTGACGACGGCGACCCGCTCGACGTGCTCGTTCTCGGCCAGGAGCCGGTCGTGCCCCTCTGCGTCCTCCGGGCCCGGGCCATCGGGGTCCTCACCATGAGCGACGACAAGGGGCAGGACGACAAGATCATCGCGGTCCACGTGGACGACCCCGAGTATGCCCACTATCGGGAGATCGGGGAGCTGCCTCCCCACCGCTTGAAGGAGATCCAGCGTTTCTTCCTCGACTACAAGGTCCTCGAGAACAAGGCGGTGGACGTCGACCGCATCCGGGGCCGCTCCGCCGCCGAGGAGGTGATCCGCGACGCGATGCAGCTCTACCGCGACCGCATCACGCCACCGCGCTCCGGGCCGGGGTCGAGTCACCCTAACTGACCGAAATCGCGCCCGTTTTGCCGACCGCTCGCGCGGGCCCTCCTGGAGATCCCAACCGGCCGTCCCGCGTGCTCTCCATCTTCCCGAAAAGCCTGCGATTTCCTTGTTGCGAAAAAATCAGGGTGCTAGACTCAGCCTTGAGTTCGACCCCGTCTCAAACGACCTATTTGTTGATAAGGGTGCCCTATGCTGATTAGCCTTCTCGCCGGGCTGTTCTCCAACGACCTTGCCATCGATCTGGGCACGGCCAACACCCTCGTCTACGTTCGCGGGGAGGGTATCGTCATGAACGAGCCCTCCATCGTCGCCATCCACCAGGCCGACCACTCGGTCCTGGCGGTCGGACACGAGGCCAAAGCCATGCTGGGGCGGACGCCGGGTAACATCACCGCGATCCGGCCGCTCAAGGACGGGGTCATCGCCGACTTCGACGTGACCGAGAAGATGCTCCACTACTTCATCAACAAGGTGCATCGGCGGCGGACCCTGGTGCACCCGCGCATCGTCATCGGCGTGCCGTCGGGGATCACCCAGGTGGAGAAGCGGGCGGTGCGCGATTCGGCGATGCAGGCCGGGGCTCGCGAGGTCTACCTGATCGAGGAGCCGATGGCCGCGGCGATCGGGGCGGGTCTGCCCATCCAGGAGCCGGGCGGCAACATGATCGTGGACATGGGCGGCGGCACCACCGAGGTGGCGGTCATCTCGCTCTCGGGCATCGTCTACTCCAAGTCGGTTCGCATCGCGGGCGACGAGATGGACGAGGCGATCGTGCAGTACATCAAGAAGCACTACAATCTTCTCGTCGGCGAGCGACGGGCGGAAGAGATCAAGATCAAGCTCGGCTCGGCCTACCCCATGGGTGGGGAGCGCATGACCATGGAGGTGAAGGGCCGCGACCTGATCGACGGGATCCCGAAGACCATCGTCGTTACCGACGAGGAGATCCGCGAAGCGCTGCGGGAGCCGGTCATGGCGATCGTGGACACGGTGCGGACCTGCCTCGAGCGCACCCCGCCGGAGCTGGCGGCCGACATCGTGGACAAGGGCATCGTGCTCACCGGCGGCGGCGCGCTGCTGCGCGGCCTCGATCTGCTCCTGCGGCAGGAGACCGACCTCCCCATCACGGTCGGCGACGATCCGCTGTCCTGCGTGGCGCTCGGCACCGGCAAGGTGCTGGACGAGCTCGAGCTTCTGAAGAAGGTGGCGATCCCCGCCTGAACGCCGGCCTCGGGCCGGCATTACAGGACTGATCGGCCGTAAGGGTGACGGAGCGGTGAGAGTTCGCAGATACGGGATCCTTCTCGCGGTGCTGCTCGTGTCGTTCCTGCTCCTGACGGTGCAGACGCGCGGGGGCGGCACCGGGCGGGCCGGCGAGCTGGTGGCCGTCGTGCTCACCCCGGTCCAGAGCCTGCTGGTGCGTGTCCATCGCGGCGCCCTCGGATTCTGGGCCAACTACGTCGACTGGAAGCTGGTGCGCCGGGAGGTCGTCACGCTCCGTGGTGAGAACGAGCAGCTCCGCGTCCAGGCGCTCCAGGCCGGCGAGACGCGCGAGGAGAACGTGCGGCTCCGCAAGCTCCTCCTTCTGCGCGACCGTCTGCCTCTCGCCACCGTGGCGGGAGAGGTCATCGGCCGCGAGGCGGGCGGCTGGGTGCGCTCCTTGACCGTCAATCGCGGCCGCGGGGACGGCATCACCCAGCAGACGCCGGTCATCATGCCGGACGGGCTGGTGGGGCGTGTCGTCCAGGTGCATCGAAGCGCCGCGGTCATCCAGCTCCTGAACGATCCGGCCTCCACGGTGGGCGCGGTCGTGCAGCGCACGCGCACCGCCGGGCTGGTGGAAGGGGACGCGGGCGGCGCGGTGCGCTTCAAGTTCATGGCCCGCGACGGCGCCAGCGTGGCGCCCGGTGACCTCGTGGTCACCTCGGGCCTGGGCACGCTCTTCCCCAAGGGCCTGCCGGTTGGCCGGGTCGTCAAGATCGAGGACAAGGGCTCGGCCCTCTTCCACTTCGCGGTGCTCACGCCCGCCGTGGACGTCTCGCGCGTGGAGGAGGTGCTGCTCGTCACCGGGCAAACGACCCAGGACGTGGCGGCGCTGTTCCCCTCGGATGGCTGATCATGGGCCTGCGCCTGCTCCTGCTCCTCGTCACCGTGGGCGGCGGCGTCCTGCAATCCACCGTGGTCGCGGCGCGGGGCGTGGGCGGTGTCACGCCCGACGTGCCGCTCATCCTCACGGTGCTGATCGCGCTCCGCAACGGGCCGGAGGCCGGCTGCCTCGCCGGCTTCGTGGCCGGGTTGCTCCAGGACATCACCGGGGGCGGGCTCGTGGGCGTGCAGGCGCTCACCAAGGGACTGGCCGGCTTCGGCATGGGTCTCCTGGTCGGCCGCTTCTGGGTCACGAATCCGCTCGTCCAGGTGCCCGGCCTGGTGCTGTTGAGCGTGGCCGAGGGACTCGCGCGATTCCTGCTCCTGCAGATGTTCCACTACCCGGCGGCGTTCGGTGAGCTGATGCTCCACGTGATCCTGCCGCAAGCGCTCTACAACGGCCTGATCGGCACGCTGTGCATCCTGGCCGAGGCCGGCTACGAGCTGCTCCGGAGGCGCTCGTGGCCGTCGTGAGCACGACGCTCTCGAATCGTCGTGAGGCGTGGGGCCGGCGCGTCCTCGCGTTGGCGGTGGTCAGCTCCATCGGCTTCGTCGCCCTGGTCGGCCAGCTCTGGTACCTGCAGGTGCTGGAGGGCGGCCGGATGCAGGAGCTGTCGGAGAGGAACCGGATCCGCATCCGACCCGTCGCGGCGCCCCGCGGCATTCTCTTCGATCGGAACGGACTGGCGCTGGTGGACAATCGCCCGGCCTTCACCCTCTCGCTGATCCCCCGCGAGATGGAGGACCGGAACCAGGTGGTGGCACGCCTGGCGGTCCTGCTCAAGATGCCGGTGGGCGAGCTGATGGAGGCGCTCGAGAAGGTACCCGCGGATTCGATCCGCCCGGTGCGCGTGCGGCGCGGCCTTTCGCTCGAGGACGTCACCATGGTGGAGGAGCGCAAGCTCGAGCTCCCGGGCGTCATCGTGGAGGTCGAGCCCCAGCGCACGTATCCCACCAGCACGTTCGCGGCCCACCTCCTGGGCTATGTACGAGAAGTCAGCGACGAGCAGATGAAGGGAGGCCGCTATCGCCGGGGCGACATGATCGGGCAGTCCGGCCTCGAGCGGCTCCTCGACGAGCACCTGCGCGGGCGCGACGGCGGCGAGCGCATCGAGGTGGACGCGCTTGGCCGGCCGGTGCAGCTCATGCGCCGCGAGGAGCCCGACCCGGGCGCCCAGGTCATCACCACGATCGACCGTCGCATCCAGGAGGCGGCGGAGCGCGTGATGGCCGGCAAGGCCGGCTCGGTGGTGGTGCTGGATCCGCGCAACGGCGACGTGCTCGCGATGACCTCGAGCCCCGCCTTCCCGCTCGATCGGCTCACCGGCAACCTGGATCGGGAGGAGTGGGTCCGTCTCGTCCGAGATCCCATGTCCCCGCTCATGAATCGCGCGCTGCAGGGTCTCTACCCGCCCGCGTCGGTCTTCAAGATCATCGTCGCGGCCGCCGGGCTCCAGGAAGGCTCGCTGACGCCGATGGATAGCGTCTACTGCAACGGCGAGTTCAACCTGGGCAACTGGACGTTCAAGGACTGGAAGCCGGGCGGGCACGGACACCTGAACCTGCACGGGTCCATGGCGCAGTCGTGCGACATCTTCTTCTACCAGGCCGGGCTCAAGGTGGGTGGCGACATGATGGCGAAGTACGCGCAGGCCTTCGGCCTGGGGTCGCCCACCGGCATCGACCTGGGCGGCGAGCGCTTCGGGCTGGTGCCCTTCTCGCCGGGCCAGCGCCCGCGCGCCAAGCGCTGGCTGCCCGGCGACACCGTGAACATGTCGATCGGGCAGGGGCAGCTCCTGGTGACGCCGCTCCAGATCGCGCGGATGATGGCCGCGGTGGCCAACGGCGGCGTGATGTGGAAGCCGCGACTGGTCCAGCGGGTCGAGCGCGCGGATGGAACGCTGGCCTACAGCTCGTCGAGCCAGATGACGGAGCGGGTGGACCTCTCCCCGGTCGTCTGGGGCTTCCTACGCCACTCGCTCGCCTCGGTGGTCAAAGACGGAACCGGGGCCCTGGCCCGCGTGCCCGGCTTCGAGATCGCGGGCAAGACCGGGACGGCCCAGACCATCTCGAAGAGCGACTCCTCCAAGGGCCAGGACCACGCGTGGTTCGCGTCGTTCGCCCCCGTCGACGACCCCCAGTACGTCGTCGTGGTGCTGGTGGAGCGGGGCGGCAAGGGCGGCCAGGTCGCGGCCCCGATCGCGAGGCAAATCTACGAAGCCATCTTCCTCCAGAAGGTGGCCCAGGTGACGATCGGCGAGTCCGGCTGATGCTGAAGATGGACCGGCGGCTGCTCCAGAACGTCGATTGGCCGCTGCTGGGCGCCGCGCTGTTCATCATCGCGCTCAGCCTCACCTGTCTCTGGAGCCTCAACCCGGGGCGCGGAATCTCGGCCCTGATGTGGCGCCAGCTCTCCTGGGTGGGCGTCGGCATGATCGGGCTGCTGGTGGTGATCAGCGTGGATTACCGGACCCTGGTGCGGTTCGCTCCCGTGTTCTACGTGATCGGTCTCGGGCTCCTGCTCTCGGTGTTCGTGCTGGGCCGCACCGTCTCGGGGGCGCGGCGCTGGATCCACGTGGGACCGTTGACGGTCCAGCCTTCGGAGCTCTTCAAGCTGATCTTCATCATCACCCTGGCCTGGGCGCTGACCTCGGCCCGTGGGGAGCGATTGGGCCGGGCAGCCCTGGTGGGCACCTTCGTGCTCCTGGGGGTGCCCTTCTTCCTGGTCGTGAAGCAGCCGGACCTGGGCACCGCCCTGGTGCTGGTTCCGGTGCTGGGGGCCACCCTGGTGGGCCTCGGCCTGCGAATGAAGGTCCTGGGGGGGCTCGCGCTGGGGTCGGTGGCGCTCATGCCGCTGGCCTGGTTCGTCCTCAAGCCCTACCAGCGCGACCGGCTCCTGGTCTATCTCGATCCGTTCCGCGATCCGCTCGGAACGGCCTACAATGTCATTCAGGCGAAGATCGCCATTGGTTCGGGCCAGCTCCTGGGGAAGGGCATCGGCGGCGCGACGCAAAGCCGCCTGGCCTTTCTCCCCGAGCGGCACACTGATTTCATTTTTGCCGTGTTCGCGGAGATGTGGGGGTTTCTGGGTTGTCTCGTGCTGATCGTGGCCTACGCGCTCCTGGTGTTGCGGGGGTTCGAGATCGCGGCCGGCACGCGGGACACCCGGGGGCGCATCCTGGCCCTCGGCGTGACGAGCGTGTTCGCGGTCCAGATCCTGATCAACATCGGGATGGTGACGGGCCTGCTCCCCATCGTGGGGATTCCGCTGCCGCTGATGAGCTACGGCGGATCGTCCATGGTGGTCTCGCTGACAGCGCTGGGTCTCCTGATCTCGGTCCGAATGCGGCAGTTCCACTAACCGCATAATTGCTGGCCGGGTCCGCCGCCGGGACCCCGGATCGAGGTCGGCCGTGGGAAAGCGCATCGTCGTCAACGCCGGTGTGACGGAGACCCGTCTCGCCGTCCAGGATGGAAGCCTCCTCACCGAGCTGTACATCGAGCGCGCCGACCGGCGCTCCATCGTCGGGAACATCTACAAGGGCGTGGTCACCAACGTGCTGCCCGGCATGCAGGCCGCGTTCGTGGACATCGGGCTCAGCAAGGACGCCTTTCTCTACGCGGGCGACTACACCGCCAAGCTCAGCGCGGAGGACCAGGCCGCGCCCCCCGCCGAGGAGGAGCCCGCCGACGTGGCGGACGAGGGCGAGGGTGAGGCGGACGGTGACGGGGAGGCCGAGCCCCGCCGGCAGGCGGTCGCCCCCATCGAGGAGATGCTGCGCAAGGGCCAGGAGGTCCTGGTGCAGGTCTCGAAGGAGTCCCTCGGCACCAAGGGCGCGCGGGTGACGTCCTTCGTGTCCATCCCGGGCCGCTCCATCGTCCTGATGCCCCAGTCGCGCCACGTCGGCGTATCGCGGCGGATCCACGATGACGCCGAGCGGGATCGGCTGCGCGCCATCGTCAGGGGGCTGCCCGCGCAGACCGGAGGATTCATCGTCCGGACCGTGGCGGAGGGCAAGGGCGAGGAGGAGCTCGCCGCCGACATCCAGTTCCTGAGCCGGCTCTGGGCCCAGGTCCTCACCCGCTTCGAGTCGGCCAAGGCCCCGTCCGTGCTCCACGCGGAGATGGACGTCATCTTCCGGGTGGTGCGCGATCTCTTCTCCCCCGAGATCGAGGAGTTCCTGGTCGACAGCCCCGCCGCCTACGAGAAGTGCCTCGAGTACGCCACCCAGCTCGTGCCCCAGCTCGCCGACCGGGTCAAGCAGTGGGACAAGGATCAGCCCATCTTCGAGGCCACCGGCATCGAGCGCGAGATCGAGAAGGCGCTCCGGCGTCGGGTCTGGCTCAAGTCGGGCGGATACATCGTCATCGACCACACCGAGGCGCTGGTGGCCATCGACGTCAACACCGGGAAGTACGTGGGCAAGCGCGACTTCGAGGAGACGGTGCTCAAGATCAACCTGGAGGCGGCCACCGAGGTGGTGCGCCAGATCCGCCTGCGGGACCTGGGCGGCATCATCATCATCGACTTCATCGATATGGAGCGGGCCGAGCACCGCGATCAGGTCTTCAAGGCGCTCACCCGCGCGCTCGCCGACGACAAGGCCCGTACCAACGTGCTCGAGATCTCGGAGCTCGGCCTGGTCGAGATGACGCGAAAGCGCGTCCGGCAGAGCCTGCAGTCGCTCTTCTGCGCTCCGTGCCCGACCTGCAAAGGCAGCGGGGTGGTCAAGTCGGACGCGACCCTGTCCGCCGAGATCTTCCGCAAGATCCAGGCGCAGCACCGGGAGGGCGCCGGCCGGGACGTGGTGATCCGCGTCCACCCCGAGATGGCCCATCACCTGGAGGCGAGCCAGCGCGAGGGTCTCGAGAAGCTGCAGGCCCTGATCGGGCGAAAGATCGCGATCCAGGCGATGGGCTCCTACCATCGCGAGCAGTACGAGCTGACCGTCAAGTAGTGCTACGGCGAGACCCGTGACGCGACCCTCTCGCATCAGCCGCAGCGTCATCGTCGGGCAGCTCCGGCTCGCCGCCAAGAAGGGCGATCGCGCGGCGTTGACGCTCGCGGTCGACCAGATGAAGACGTGGGCGTACTCGCCCCGATACTGGCAGAAGTACATGCAGCTCCTGACGCATCCCCTCGCGCGCCTCGTGGACCTGACCGTGATCAAGCAGGGCGACAAGATCGCGCACCAGAAGGGGTGGGTGAAGATCCCGCGAGAGCCGCGCAAGCCGAAGCCAAAGCGGGCCGCCGAACGCCGGGTCGGCCGCCGCCCGCGCCCGGCGGCGGCCGCCGCTCAAGCCTCCCTGTTCCCCGAGCTCTGACCCCGCGCCGACTCGCCTCGGGTATAAGCTGGGAGGGCGGATGCGACGGCAGAGCGCGATCGGGCTGATCGGAGGGCTCGCGGGGCTGGCCGCCGCGGCCTTCCTGCTGGTCCCGCCGATTCCCCAGGATCCCGCCTACCACCACCTGGCGGATACCCGTTCGTGGCTCGGCATCCCCAATGTCCTGAACGTGCTGTCCAACGTGGGCTTTCTCCTGGTCGGGGGGCTGGGCGTGGCGTTCGTCGCGGGCGGCCGCGCCTTCCAGGAGCCGGCCGAGCGGTGGCCGTACGTCGTCTTCTTCGGGGGCCTGGTCCTGACCGGTGTCGGCTCCGCCTACTATCACTGGGAGCCCGGCAACGCGCGGCTGGCGTGGGACCGGCTGCCGCTGGCGATCACCCTGATGGGTCTTCTCGCCGCCACCATCACCGAGCGGATCGGGGTGAAGGCGGGCTCGTGGCTGCTGGGTCCGCTCGTCGCGATCGCGGTGGGCTCCGTCGTCTACTGGCACTGGACCGAGCAGCGCGGCGCGGGCGACCTGCGCCCGTACGCGCTGGTCCAGTTCTATCCCGTCGTGGCAATCCCGCTGATGCTGTGGTGGCTTCCGCCGCGCTACACGCGCGGGGGCGCGCTCCTGGCCGCGGCGGCGACCTACACGGCGGCCAAGGGGCCGGAGCTCCTGGACGGGTGGATTCTCTCGGCGACCCGCGTGGTCAGCGGGCACACGCTCAAACATCTGCTGGCCGCGCTCGCCGGGTACTGGGTGCTGCGCATGCTCTGGCACCGCCGGCCGGCCTGAGGACACGAACGATGGAGAGTCAGACGACCGCAAAGGCGCTGGGCCGGCTGCGCCGGATCGAAGGCCAGGTGCAGGGGATCCAGCGGATGGTCGAGGAGGACAAGTCCTGCGTGGACATCTTGCTGCAGCTCGCCGCGGTCCAGGGCGCGGTGGAGCAGGTGCAGAAGCTCCTGCTCGGTCAGCACCTCGAGGTGTGTGTCGCGGAGGCGGTCCGCGCCCCGAGCACGCGCGATCGCCAGCGGAAGATGGACGAGCTCCTCGACGTCTTCTCCCGGTTCTCCGGACGCTAGGAGCGGTATGCTCGATCCGGCTACCCATTCCCGCTGAAAGGAGCGACCACGATGGCCAAGGATCCGGTCTGTCAGATGGACGTGGACCCGAAGCACGCGGCGGCGCAGTCGCAGCACCAGGGGCAGACGTATTACTTCTGCGCGGTCGGCTGCAAGACCCGGTTCGACGCCGATCCCGGGAAATATCTCCGTAAGTGATCGGGTCGCCGTTCCTCGCCGGGCGCGACCGGTACGAGCGGGTGATGGAGGGGTGGGTGGACAACACCCACGACACCGCCTTCACCCACACCGTGCGGATCAACGATCCGGACGGCGGCGTCGAGGTCAGCCTGGTCGCGACCCCGTCGCCCGGTTACGAGGTCCAGGCCGCAACCGCTCGTCCGCTGGCGGGGGTCGATGCGAGTATCGCCGCGGATTTCCCGGGGCTGGCGGGCACGCGCATGGTGGGCGGCTTCACCAGGCGCCTCGCCGAGCTGTGTGGCGGCCGAAGGGGCGCCGGGTTGTTCGTCGACGCGGGTATCGAGGTGGCCCGGCTGGCCCGCCAGGTCACCAAGCTGCCCGCGGCGGTCACCTCCGCGCTCGACCCGACCGATGCCCTCGCGTGCTGGCGGCTCGACACGACGGGCTGGGTGGACCTGCCCGACTCCTGCTTCACGTACAGTGAGGCCGGCCGCGCCCTCTTCGGAACCCGGCCGGTCACCACCCCGATGGTGGCCACGCTGTATTCCCCGCCGCCCGGCGCCCGGAAGGTGTTCGCGAGGAAGAAGGTCGCGCGGCTGGTGCTCACCGATCGGCGCCTGCACCTCTTCCACTCGATGCACGACAACGTGCACGGCTTCGACCTGCACTACGAGCTGGACCTGGATCGGGGCACCGTGGTGGCCGCCGACTCGGTGACCTCGCGGCTGCCGTACGCCGGAATCTGCGGCGAGCCCCAGGGCAAGATCCGGTCGCTCCTGGACCAGCCGGTTGACGCGCTGCTCCGCAAGAAGATCCAGACCTCGCTCGGTGGAGGCTCTGGATGTGCTCAGCTCTATGACCTGACCGCCGACTTGCTGAAGCTGCTCTCGCTGTCGGACGGTAAGTGACTGCCGAGATTATCGAATTAAGAATTAAGTGGAGTATTTGACAAGCGGTCAACCGCCCGCTACTATTCTGTACCGACTGGTCGGTATAGCCCAAACAGGAGCGAGACGATGGCAAGCGAGAGCGCGGTAGTCAGCGAGGTCAAGCCCCAGCCCGAGACCAAGAGCCAGAAGGGCGCCGCGACCCGCGATCAGATCCTCAACGCGGCGTCCCGCCTCATCCACGTGCAGGGCTACCAGTCCACCTCGCTCGACGACGTGCTGCGCGAGAGCGGCGTCGGCAAGGGCAACTTCTACTACTACTTCAAGAGCAAGGAAGACCTCGGCTACGCGATCATCGATCGAATCCGGCGCGCCTTCATCGAGCGGGGCCTGGGGCCCGCCTTCCAGGACGCGGAGGCCGATCCCGTCGACCAGCTCCACGCGTTCTTCGATCGGGTGCTCGATTCGCAGCGGCAGCGCAACTGCGTGGGCGGCTGCGCGATGGGCAATCTCGCCTCCGAGCTCTCCGACGTGCACGAGGGCTTCCGCCAGCAGCTCGCCGGCATCTTCGACGTCTACCGCGACCATCTCGCGGAGGCGATTCGCCGAGGCCAGCGAAGCGGCCGGCTCCGCGCGGACGCGGACGCCGCGCGGGTGGCGCAATTCCTCGTGGGAGGACTCGAGGGCGCCATTCTCCTGGGCAAGGTCACCCGGGACATCACGGTCATCGAACGATGCGTCGAGGAGCTGAAGGCGCACCTCACGCTCTACAGGAACCGAGCATGACGACGCTGCACGCACCGAACGGACATCAGGACACCGCGGGAGGCCCGAAGAAGGTGGATCGGGACGCCGAGCTGGTGGCGCGCCTGCGCGCGCAGGAGCCCGGCGCGCCGGAAGAGCTGATCGCCACCTACGGCGACCGGGTCTACCGGCTGGCCATCCGCATCACGAGCAACGAGCAGGACGCGGAGGAAGTGGTGCAGGACGCGCTCTGGACCGCCGCCCGCAAGATCGATACCTTCAAGGGCGAGTCGGCCTTCGGCAGCTGGGTCTACCGCATCACCGCGAACGCGGCCTACCAGAAGCTCCGCAGCCGGCACGGCCAGCGCAACGAGATCTCCTGGGACGCGCTCACGCCCGGCTTCGACGAGCTCGGCCAGCACGCGGAGCCGGTGCGCGACTGGTCGGGCCGTACCGAGGAGCCCGCGCTCCAGACCGAGCTCCGCAAGCTGCTGACCACCGCCATCGACGATCTGCCGGGAGACTACCGGACCGCGTTCCTGCTGCACGACGTGGAAGGGCTCTCGAACCCGGAGATCGCCGAGACGCTGCACATCAGCCTGCCCGCCGTGAAGTCGCGCGTTCACCGCTCGCGGTTGTTCCTGCGCCAGAAGCTTGGCGACTACATGAAGACGGCCTGAGGGCGCCTAAAGCCCCGTCCGGCTTGACTTTCGGCCCGCGCCTATGGTCAGATAGGCGCTCGCGGCAAGTCTACGCGACGGACGCAGTGGCATCCCACGAGCGGCATTCACGAACCGGCCACACGAACTGGACCACGAACCGCAGCAGGGGATAGAAAGGTCGTCGGCATGGAAGCGGTGATCGCGACAGGAGGCAAGCAGTATCGCGTGGCTCCGGGGCAGGTGATCCGGGTCGAGCGGCTGGGCAAGGACAAGGGCGCCGCGGTGGAGTTCACCGAGGTCCTCCTGGTCAACCAGGACGGGCAGGTGACGATCGATTCGAAGGCGCTCGCCTCGGCCAAGGTCACCGGCGAGGTGGTGGCCGAGCGTCGAGGCGCCAAGGTCCTGGTCGTGAAGTTCAAGCGGCGGAAGAACTACCGGCGTCACCGCGGGCATCGGCAGACCATGACCGCGGTGCGCATCACCAAGATCGAGGTCTAGGCCATGGCGCACAAGAAGGGTGTCGGCAGCTCGAGGAACGGTCGCGATTCCAATCCCCAGATGCTGGGGGTGAAGCGCTTCGGCGGGCAGTTCGTCACCGCCGGCAGCATCCTCGTCCGGCAGCGCGGGACCCGGTTCAAGCCGGGCACCAACGTGGGCCTGGGCGTGGACCACACGCTGTTCGCCAAGGCCGACGGCTACGTGAAGTTCGAGCGCAAGGGCGACGACAAGTACATCAGCATCGCCCAGCAGCAGACCGCCTGAGCCGATCCGGCCCCGCCGGACAGCAGGCACACCATGTTCGTCGACGAGATCGATGTTTTCGTCAAGGGCGGCGATGGTGGCGCGGGCTGCATCAGCTTCCGGCGTGAGAAGTACGTCCCCCGTGGCGGCCCCGATGGCGGCGATGGCGGGGACGGGGGAAGCGTGATCCTCGAGGCGGATCCTGCCATCACCACCCTGCTGGACTTCCACTACCAGCGGCACTACACCGCCGAGCGCGGCCAGCACGGCAAGGGCTCCAACAAGCAGGGCGCGAGCGGCTCCGACACGATTCTCCGCGTGCCGCTCGGCACCATGGTCTCCGAGCGCGACGGCCGCGCCCCGCTGGGCGACCTCACCACGCCCGGCGAGCGGCTGCAGGTGGCGCGGGGCGCCCGCGGCGGGCGCGGCAACGCGCGCTTCGCCACCTCCACCAATCGGGCGCCGCGGCGCGCCGATCTGGGCCGGGCCGGCGAGGAGCACTGGATTCACCTCGAGCTGAAGCTGCTGGCCGACGTGGGGGTGATCGGCTTCCCGAACGCGGGCAAGTCCACGCTGGTGTCACGGCTCTCCGCGGCCAAGCCCAAGATCGCCGACTATCCCTTCACGACGCTGGTGCCCTCGCTCGGCATCGTGCGGGCGGGTGAGGATCGGAGCTTCGTCATCGCCGATCTCCCCGGCCTCATTCCCGGCGCGGCGGAGGGGAAGGGGCTCGGGCACCGCTTCCTGCGCCACACCGAGCGCACGCGGGTGCTCGTGCACCTCATCGATCTCGATCCCTCCACCGGCCGCGATCCGCTGGCCGACTACCAGGCCATCCAGGACGAGCTGCGCGCCTACTCGGAGGAGCTCGCCGCGCGCCCGCAGATCGTGACCGTGAACAAGGTGGAGCTGCCGGGCACCGCGGCGGCGCGCGCGGCCGTCGAGCGCTTCTGCGAGGCCAACCGTCTGACCTTTCACGCCATCTCCGCGGTGACCGGGGAGGGCCTGCCCACGCTGGTCCACGAGATGGCCCGGCGGCTGACGAGCGAGCCATGGGTGCCCGCCCACTGAGGCACGCTCGTCGGATCGTCGTGAAGGTCGGCAGCGGGCTCGTCACCACTCCGGGGGAAGGTCCCTCGAGCGAGATGATCGCCCGCCTCGCGGGTGACCTGGCCGCCCTCGTTCAGGACAAGCGTGAGGTCGCGCTCGTGTCCTCGGGCGCCATCGCCACCGGGGTGGCGCGGCTCGGCCTCAAGGGGCGGCCCCAGTCGATCCCGGAGAAGCAGGCGGCCGCCGCGGTCGGGCAGTCCGCGCTGATGTGGGAGTACGAGCAGGCCTTCAAGAAGCACGGCATCCCGGTCGGTCAGGTGCTCCTCACCGGCCAGGACATCAGCGATCGCTCGCGCTACCTCAACGCCCGCAACACCCTGCTCGCCCTGCTCGACTACGGGGTGCTGCCGGTGATCAACGAGAACGACACGGTGGCGGTGGACGAGATCAAGGTGGGCGACAACGACAACCTGGCCGCCCTGGTCGCGCATCTCATCGACGCCGATCTGCTCGTCCTCCTGACCGACGTGGACGGGCTCTACACCGGCGACCCGCGCCGCGATCCGGGCGCCCGCCGTCTCGAGACCGTCGAGGCCATCACGGACGACATCCAGAAGATGGTCTTCGACGCGTCCGCCACCGTATCGGTGGGCGGCATGAGCACCAAGCTGGAGGCGGCGCAGAAGGCGGGCGCCTCCGGCATTCCGATGGTGATCGCGAGCGGGCGCAAGGCCGGGATCCTCCAGAGCCTGCTCAAGGGCGAGCCGGTGGGGACGTACTTCCAGCCCCGCGACGATCGCCTCGCGGCCCGCAAGCGATGGATCGCCTTCGCGGTGCCGCCGCAGGGGCGGCTCACGGTTGACGCGGGCGCGAAGAAGGCCTTAACTGAGAGGGGTACGAGCCTGCTGCCGTCCGGCCTGGTGGACGTCGGCGGGGAGTTTCGTGCGGGCGAGGTGGTGGCCCTCACCCTGTCGGACGGCCAGGAGTTCGCGCGCGGCCTCGCGAACTACGACGCGGGCGAGCTCCGGCGGATCCGGGGCGCGAAGACGAAGGACATCGAGAAGGTGCTGGGCTACAAGGGTGTCGACGAGGTGATCCACCGGGACAACCTGGTGATCCTGTGAGCGTGGGGAGAGGGACCATGGACGCGGCGGCACACGTGGAAGCGAAGGCCCGGGCGGCCAAGGACGCGGCGCGGGTGCTCGCGCTGGCGCCGACCCGGACCAAGAACGAGGCCCTCGCCCAGATGGCGCGCGGCCTCGAGGAGAAGTCGGGGGCGATCCTGGAGGCCAACCGGCAGGATCTGGAGCGCGCCCGCACCGCGGGCCACCCCCGCGCCTTCGTGGATCGCCTCACGCTCACCGAGAGTCGCATCGAGGAGATGGCGGCGGGCCTGCGCCACGTGGCCGGCCTCCCCGATCCGGTGGGCGAGACCGTCGAGACCTCGCGCCGACCCTCCGGCCTCGAGATCGCGCGCGTGCGCGTTCCCCTGGGGGTCATCGGCTTCATCTACGAGTCGCGTCCGAACGTGACCGCCGACGCGGCCGGCCTCTGTCTCAAGTCGGGCAACGCGGTGCTGCTGCGCGGCGGGAGCGAGGCCCTGGAGTCTAACATGATGCTGGCCCAGATCCTGGCCCGGGCGGTGGAAAAGGCGGGCCTGCCGCCCGAGATCATCCAGGCGGTGGAGACGGCGGACCGCGCCGCGGTGCTGGCGATGCTGACGCTCGACCGCTACCTCGACCTCATCATCCCGCGCGGGGGCGAGGAGTTCGTGCGGCTCGTCGCGGAGCGCTCGACGGTCCCGGTGCTCAAGCACGACAAGGGGCTCTGCCACCTGTACGTGGACGAGAGCGCGGATCTCGACATGGCGGTGGCGGTGGCGGTCAACGCGAAGGCCCAGCGGGTCAGCGTCTGCAACGCGCTGGAGACCCTGCTCGTGCACGCGGCCGTCGCGCCCGCGTTCCTGCCGCGGCTGGCCGCCCGGCTCGCGGAGGCGGGCGTCGAGACGCGCGCGGACACGGCGGCCCGGGCCCTCATGCCCGGCGCCCGCCCGGCCGAGCCCGCGGACTGGGACACCGAGTATCTCGACTACGTCCTGGCGGTGCGGGTGGTGGAGAGCTTCGAGGACGCGGTCGCCCACATCCGGCGGCACGGCTCGGGACTGGCCGAATCCATCGTCACCCGTGACCTGCGGCGCGCCCGGCGGTTCACCCAGGAGGTGGACGCGGCGGCGGTGCTGGTCAACGCGTCGACGCGGCTCGTGGATGGCAGCCAGTTCGGGATGGGCGCCGAGATGGGCATTTCCACCTCCCGCGTTCACGCCCGGGGACCGGTCGGGGTGCGCGAGCTGACCACCACCAAGTTCGTGGTGTGGGGCGACGGGCATATCCGGGAGTAGCCGCCTGCAGCCGCGCGTCGGCGTCTTCGGTGGATCGTTCAACCCGATCCACTTCGGCCACCTCCTCGTGGCCGACGAAGTCTGCGAGTCGCTTGCCCTCGATCGCCTGCTCCTGGTGCCGGCGGCGCAGCCGCCTCACAAGCCGGCGGCCGAGCTGGCGCCGGCGGCCCATCGGTACCGGATGACCGCGCTCGCGGTCCGCGAGCACCCGCGCTTCGAGGTCTCCGACGTCGAGATCAAGCGGAGCGGCCCGTCCTACACGGTGGACACCCTGGCCGCGCTGCAGGACCGGGGACGGCTCCACCTCGTCATCGGATCCGAGACGTTCCTGGATCTGCTGAGCTGGCGCGAGCCGCGGCGGGTCGCGGCGCTCGCGCGCCTGGTGGTGATCCCGCGCAACGGGATGGCGTTCGACCCGGAGACCCCCGCCGCGCTCAAGGTGATGCGCGAGCTCGGCCTGCCCGGCTTCGTGCGCGCCGGGGTCGAGCCTCAGGACGATCCGGCCCCGATGCTGTTGCACGCCGCGTCCCTGCCCATCTCGGGCTCGGACCTGCGCCGGCGCGCTCGCGAGGGCCGGAGCCTCGCCTTCCGCATGCCGGAGGCGGTGGTGTCCTACATCCGCGACCAGCACCTCTACCGTCCGGAGGCCTGATGGCCATCCTGTCCGCCGAAGCCGTGGTCCGGGTGGCCGCCCGCGCGGCCCTGGAGAAGAAGGCGATCGATCTGGTGGTGCTGAACCTGGAGGGGCTGTCGAGCGTGGCCGACTTCTTTCTCGTCTGCAGCGCGCGATCGACTCCGCAGGCCGACACCATCGCGGACGCGGTCCGCGGCGCGCTCCGCGCGGAGGGCGTGCGGCCGCGGCACAACGAGGGCAGCGCGGAGAGCGGCTGGCTTCTCCTCGACTACGCCGACGTGGTGATCCACGTCTTTCTCGAGGAAACGCGCGGGTTCTACTCGCTGGAGCGGCTGTGGGGGGACGCGCCGCTCGTCTCGGTCGAGGGAGCGCGCGCCCGGGATTGATTTGAGTAGGACCCCATGGTAGCCTGCGCGACTAGCGGCGACGCCGCGTGAAGCGATAGGAGGCCAGAGATGAAGAAAGACCGTTTGGTTCAGCTCCGGAAGAAGCTGGAGGAGAAGCATCGCCAGCTCGAGGAGGAGGTGGGCCGGAACGTCCTCTATGGGAAGGGCCCCGAAGACGATTCCATCAAGGACCTGGGTGACCAGGCCTCTTCCGCCTACAATCGCGAGTTCCTGTTCGAGCTGGGCAACGGCGAGCGCCGGAGGCTGAAGGAGGTCGCGCTCGCGCTGCAGAAGATCACCGAGGGCGGGTTCGGGGACTGCGAGCGCTGCGGCGAGCCGATCGCCGACAAGCGCCTGGACGCGGTGCCGGACGCGCGCTACTGCATCGAGTGCCAGCGCGCGATCGAAGAGGAAGAGCGCACCGCGGCCCGCTAGCGCGGCCGCTCCGCTCCGTCGTGTCGATCCGCCTCGGGCTCGTCGTCGGCCTTCTTTTCGCCATTGTCGTCACCTACCTGACCTCCATCAATCCCAGTCGCGTGCACGTCGCCCTCGGCGGCGACTGGGCCTTCGACATGCCCCTGATGGCCCTGATCGCGGTCGTGTTCGGGGCGGGCGCGGCTCTGGCCCTGCTGCTCGGCATCCTGCGCGACGTCACCCGCTCTTACGCGCGGCGCCCCGAGCCGATCGAGAGCGCCCCGCGTCCGGCGCCGGCCGCTCCCGTCCGCGAGCCGGAGGCTTCGCGCGAGCCCGCGCGTCCCGCGGCCCCGCAGGCGGGGCGCGACGCGTTGATCGAGCGCCGGCGCTTCGCGGAGGCGCTCGAGATCCAGGCGCGCGTGGTGCAGGCGGCCCCGCGGGAAGAGCGGGCGGCGGAGGGTGCGCTGCTGGCGGGCCTGCACTACGAGATCGGCCGGGAGCGGCTCGAGAAGGGGGATCGGGCCGGCGCGGCTTCGCATCTGAAGGACGCCCTCCGGACCCAGCCCGACTTCGTCCCCGCGGCCCTGCTTCTGGGCGAGGTGCATCTCAAGGCGGGCGAGCCGCGCGAGGCGCTGCGGGTCTGGGAGCGGGCGGCCGAGGCTGCGCACCCGGCTCTGCCGGTGCTTTCGCGGATCGAGCAGCTGCATCGGGCCGAGGGCCGGCCCACGCGGATGATCTCGCTCTACCAGGACGCGCTCGCGCGCCAGCCCGACAACCTGGCGCTCGCCTTCGGGCTGGGCCGTGTCTACTTCGAGCTCGCGATGCTCGACGAGGCGGCGGAGCAATTCCAGAAGATGGAGGTACGCGCCCCCGAGCTGCCCCTCATCCACGCCTACCTCGGGGCGATCCTCGAGCGGCGGGGACAGTTCCGGGACGCGATGGAGGAGTACCGGCGTGCGCTCCGCGAGAGCGATCGGATCGAATGGCCGCACCGGTGCACGGTGTGCGGCGCCGCCCACGCGCGCTGGGTTGACCGTTGTCCCGCCTGCCGTCGCTGGAACACCTCCCGGCCCTAGACGCCGCGCGTCCCGACGCCGGTCCGTGGCGCCGGTGGGCGGGGGCTCTGCTGGACCTTGTCTTCCCGCCGTTCTGCGCCGTGTGCGGGGTGCGCCTGGGTGTCGGGAGGCGGGATCCGGTTTGTGGTTCTTGTTGGTTGGCGGTGGTGCGGATAGGGCCACCGTGGTGTCGTGTATGCGGTATGCCGGGCGCGGATTTTGGGGTGGCGAGCGCGGCTCCGCAACGAGCACCCGGGAACTGGGGGAGTGCGGGGGCCATTTCTGGGCCCCCGCATACAAGAGAGTTTCTATGCGGCCCGTGCCGGAGGCGGGCGCCGGGATTCGACTACGCGCGGAGCGCGGCGGCGTACGAGGACGTGATACGGGAGGCGCTGCGCGCGTTCAAGTTCCGGGGGCGGCGCGCCCTGGCCGCTCCGCTCGGGGATCTGCTGGGGGAGGCGATGGGTGGCCGCCTGCCGGCCGGCGTGCCGGCGCTGCTGGTGCCGGTGCCGCTCCATCCGCGGCGCCAGCGGGAGCGCGGCTTCAACCAGGCCTCGTTGTTGGCGCGGCGGGTCGGCCAGGCCTGGCGGGTCCCGGTCCGTGACGACGTGCTGGTCCGCGCGGTGCCGACGCCCTCGCAGACGGAGCTCGACGCGCCGGCCCGCCTGGCGAACGTGCGGGGCGCCTTCCGGCTGCGTCGTCCGGAGGTCATCGCGGGCCGGCACGTCCTCCTGGTGGACGACATCCTGACCACGGGCGCGACGCTTTCCGAGTGCGCGCGCTGCCTCCGGGAGGGCGGCGCCGCCACGGTCGGGGCCCTGACCGTGGCCAGGGTGGTCTAGCGCCGGACTGAGCCACGCTTGCGCCGTACCGCCCGGGCTCGCTATAATCAGAATCCTTCGTGAACCGGAAGTATTCGACAAACCGAGACAAACAGGAAAGGGAGCGCCCATGGCAGTGCGTGTCGGGGTGAATGGGTTCGGACGCATCGGCCGGGTTTTCTTTCGCGCGGCGCTCGAGTCCCCGGATCTCGAGGTGGTGGCGGTCAATGATCTGGCCGATGCCAAGACGCTGGCCCACCTGCTGAAGCACGATTCCGTCCACGGCGCGCTGAACGCCGAGGTGAAGGCCAAGGGTGAAGCCATCTTCGTCAACGGCCGGGAGGTCCGGGTCTGCTCGGCCAAGGATCCGGCCACGTTGCCGTGGGGCGAGATGGGCGTGGGGATCGTGGTGGAGTCCACCGGCGTCTTCCGGGATCGGGCCATGACCTCCAAGCACCTGCAGGCCGGCGCCAAGAAGGTCGTGATCACCGCGCCCGCCAAGGATCCGGACATCACGGTCGTGCTCGGCGTCAACGAGGGCAAGTACGACCCGGTCAAGCACGAGCTGGTCTCGAACGCCTCCTGCACCACCAACTGCCTGGCCACGGTGGCGAAGGTGCTGCTCGACAACTTCGGTATCAAGCGCGGCTTCGCGTCGACCGTGCACTCCTACACGAACGACCAGCCGATCCAGGACTTCCCGCACAAGGACCTGCGTCGCGCGCGCGCGGGCGCGGTGAGCATGATTCCCACCACCACCGGTGCCGCGACCGCGGTGGGCCTCGTGCTGCCGGAGCTGAAGGGCAAGCTCGACGGCCTCGCGATCCGGGTCCCGACCGCCAACGTCTCGGTGGTCGACCTCACGGTCGAGCTCGGCAAGTCGGTCACGCCGGCCGCGGTCAACGACGCGTTCCGTGCCGCCGCCGCGGGCCCCCTCAAGGGCATCCTGGACGCCACCGACGAGGAGCTCGTGTCGGTGGACTTCAACGGCAATCCGCACTCCTCCATCGTGGACCTGCCCTCGACCGCGGTCGTGGACGGCAACATGGTCAAGGTGCTCGCGTGGTACGACAACGAGTGGGGCTACTCTTCCCGGGTGCGCGACCTGATCCGCTACATGGCCCGGTCGCTGTAGCCGGGCCCGCGGCCGCGCCGCCGTCTCCGTGGCGAAGCTCGTCGTCGATCAGCTCGACCTGTCCGGGAAGCGCGTCTTCCTGCGGGCCGACTTCAACGTGCCCCTGGACGGCGCGCGGGTGACTGACGACACGCGGATCACCGCGGTGCGGCCCACCATCGACTGCTGCCTCGAGGGCGGCGCCGCGCTGATCCTCGCCTCTCATCTCGGGCGGCCCAAGGGCAAGCCCGATCCGAAGTACTCGCTGCGTCCGGTGGCCGAGCGGATCGAGGCGCTGCTGGGCCGCCCGGTGTCCCTGCTCCCGGACTGCGTGGGCCCGGAGGTGGAGGAGCGCGCGCGCGCCCTCCGGCCGGGTGACGTGGTGCTTCTCGAGAACCTGCGCTTTCACGCCGAGGAGGAAGCCAACGACGACGCCTTCGCGCGGTCGCTCGCCGGGCTGGCGAACGTCTACGTCAACGACGCGTTCGCGGCGGCCCATCGCGCCCACGCCTCGACCGAGGGCATCGCCCGCCATCTCAAGCCCGCGGCGGCGGGACTGCTCATGGCGCGGGAGCTGGCCGCGCTCGAGCGCATCTTCGAGCGGCCCGAGCGCCCGCTCTGGGCCGTGCTCGGCGGGGCCAAGGTGTCCGACAAGCTCGGCCTGGTCGAGCACCTGCTCGATCGCGTGGACGGCCTCGCCATCGGCGGCGGCATGGCGTTCACCTTCCTGAAGGCGATGGGCCACGGCGTCGGGCGCTCCCTGCTCGAGCCCGACCGCCTGGACGCTGCGCGCGCCATCCTGGAGCGGGCCCGCACCCGCGGCATCCCGCTCCGGCTGCCGGTGGACGTCGTGGCGGCCTCGGGGCTGGACGCGGTGACCGGCCTCCGCACCGTAGCCATCCGAGAGATCCCGGAGGATCTGATGGGGCTCGACATCGGTCCCGCGACGGTCATCCAGTTCGCCACCGCCCTCAAGGGCGCCGGGACCATCATCTGGAACGGCCCGATGGGGGTCTTCGAGAAGGAGCCGTTCGCGGCGGGCACGCTCGGAGTGGGGCGCGCGGTCGCGGACTCCGGCGCGTTCTCGGTGATCGGGGGCGGCGACACGATCGCGGCAGTGCAGCAGGCGGGCGTCATGGACCGGATCGGCTACGTCTCCACCGCGGGCGGCGCGTTCCTCGAGTTCCTCGAGGGTCGGGTGCTCCCGGGGGTCGCCGCGCTCGACGAGGCGGCCTGATGCGCACGCCGCTCGTGGTCGGCAACTGGAAGATGCACGGCACGCAGGCGGCCGCGCGGGAGCTCGCCCAGTCCGTCCGCGACGGACTCAAGCGTCCGCGGGGCGTGGAGGTGGTGGTGTGCCCGCCCTTCACCGCGCTCCCCGCGGTGGCCGAGATCCTCAAGGGCGCCGCGGTGGCGCTCGGGGCACAGAATTGCCACTGGGAGGAGCAGGGCGCCTTCACCGGCGAGATCTCGCCCGCCATGCTCGCGGAGCTGGGCTGCCGCTGGGTCCTGATCGGGCACTCGGAGCGCCGCCACGTCTTCCGGGAGACCGACGAGGAGATCAACCGCAAGGTGGGCGCGGCCCTGCGCCACGGCATGCGCCCGGTGCTCTGTGTCGGCGAGACGGAAGCGGAGCGGCGCCAGGGACTCACCTTCACGGTGGTGGAGGGACAGCTCCGCGCCGGCTGGGCCGGGCTCTCGCCCGACGATCTCGCGCGCTGCGTGCTCGCCTATGAACCGGTCTGGGCCATCGGCACCGGCGTCAACGCCACCCCGGGCCAGGCCGCCGAGGTGCACGGGTACCTTCGCGGGCTCGTCTCCGAGGTCGCGTCCAAGGAGCTGGCGCAGTCGATGCGCATCCTCTATGGCGGCAGCGTCAAGCCCGACAATGCCCAGGCCCTCACCGAGCAGCCCGACATCGACGGGGTCCTCGTGGGCGGCGCCAGCCTGCAGGCGCCCGGATTCATCACCATCGCAAAGAAGTCGGCCGCCCGCAGCGGCACTTCGAAGGAGTAAGGCTTCGCCATGTTCATTCTCCTCATCACCATCCACGTCATCGTCAGCCTGGTGATCATCGGGCTCGTGCTGCTCCAGGCCGGGAAGGGCGCCGACATCGGCTCCGCGTTCGGCGGCAGCGGTAGCCAGGCGGTGTTCGGCTCCATGGGCACGCCCACCGTGCTCGGCAAGGCGACCGGGGTGGTCGCGGCCCTGTTCATGATCACCTCGTTCGGGCTCTCCATGATGTCGCACCATCGGGCGCAGTCGATCATGCCCGCATCGGGCCCCGCGGCGCCCGCGACCCCGGCCGCGCCCAGCGCGCCCGCGGTCACTCCCGGCGCTCCCGCGGCCACCCCGGCGCCGGCTCCGCCCGCTCCGCAGAAATAGCCGCCGGCCCTCATGCCGAGACATCGGGCGCCCGGTCGCTCCCTCCTGGGCTGGGCTCGCTTGTGGCTTGCTCGCCGCGGCCTGCAACGGGCCGATCGAGAGCCGGTCGGACGACGGGCCGACCACGGGCGGCGCGCCCGCCTACGGCGACACGTTCATCCAGGCATCCATCGGCGACATCGGCGGCCTGATTCCGAGCCTCACCTCCGACGCGTCCTCGCACGAGGTTGGCGGGATGATCTACGACGGGCTCGTCAAGCTCGACCGGGATCTCAAGATGGTTCCGTCGATGGCGGAGTCGTGGACCTATAGCCCCGACTGTCTCGAGCTGACCTTCAAGCTGCGCCGGGACGTGAAGTGGCACGACGGCCGGCCCTTCACGGCCGACGATGTGCTGTTCACGTACCAGACGATGATCAATCCGAAGACCCCGGCGCCCTTCAAGGAAGGGTTCCTGCTCGTGAAGGACGTGCAGGCGCCCGATCCATACACGGTGCGGGTGACCTACGACAAGCCCTACGCGCGGGCGCTCGAGACGTGGAACACCTACATGCTGCCCAAGCACCCCCTGCAGTCCTTCGCGGAGGCGGGCACCTTGCGCGAATCGCCCCAGAACAGCCATCCCGTCGGCACCGGCCCGTACCGGTTCCAGGAGTGGAAGCCGGGCGAGAAGGTGGTCCTGGTCGCGAACCCGGACTACTTCGAGGGCCGGCCGTACCTCAGCCGGATCGTCTACCGCGTCATCCCGAGCCAGGCCACCATCTTTCTCGAGCTGAAGGCCCAGGGCGTGGACTACGCGAGCAGCCTCACCGGCATCCAGTACGCGCGTCAGACGGAGTATCCCGCGTTCCGCAAGTCCTACCACAAGTTCCGCTACCCGGGGAGCGGCTACACATTCGTCGGCTTCAACCTCAAGGATCCCCGGTTCGCGGACCTGCGGGTTCGCCAGGCCTTCGCCCACGCGGTCAACAAGCAGGAGCTCATCGACGGGGTCCGGCTGGGCCTGGCCCGGGAGGCCACCGGCCCCGTCCGGCCCGGCACGTGGGCCTACACCGACGACGTGAAGCGTTTCCCGTTCGATCCGGAGAAGGCGAAGGCCCTGCTGGCGGAGGCGGGGTGGAAGGATCGCGACGGGGACGGCCTCATCGAGGACAAGGACGGCAAGCCGTTCACCCTCACCATCCGCACCAACCAGGGCAACGACGAGCGGAAGAAGATCGCCGAGATCATCCAGCAGCGCCTCAAGGAGATCGGCATCAAGGTCGACATCCAGCTCATCGAATGGGCCGCGTTCATCAAGGAATTCGTCAAGCCGCGGCGATTCGAGGTCGTGGTGCTGGGCCTGGGCAGCGGCACCGACCCGGACCAGTTCGTGGTGTGGCACTCCTCCCAGCGGGGTCCGGACCAGATGAACCGGACCGGCTACGCCAACGCCGAGGTGGATCGCCTCCTGGAGCTCGGGCGCTCGTCGTGCGTCCAGGCGGAGCGGGTGCAGTACTATCACCGCATCCAGCAGATCCTCGCCGAGGACCTGCCGATGATCTTCCTCTACACCGCGGACGCACTGCCGGTGGTCGCCGGGCGGATCCACGGCGTGAGCCCGGCGCCGTCGGGCATCCTCCACAACTTCACCGAGTGGTTCGTCCCGAAGCAACAGCAGCGATATACCTCCGGCTAGATGGCGCTCTTCGCGCTCCGCCGGCTCCTCCTCGCGATCCCGCTCCTGCTCGGCATCACCTTCGTCTCCTACGTGGTCATCAGCCTGGCGCCCGGCGGGCCCCTCGACTTCCTGACCCCGGAGGACCCGAACGCCTCGGTGGAGGTCAAGGAGCGGCTGATCAAGGAGTTCGGGCTGGACCAGCCCATCCACGTGCAGTACTGGCAGTGGCTGAAGCGCGCGGTGCGCCTGGACTTCGGCCGCTCCTTCCTGCCCGACGGCCGCCCCGTCCTCGCCAAGATCGGCGAGCGACTGCCGGTCACGCTGTTCCTGAACCTGATCGAGATGGCGATCATCGTGGGGCTCGCGGTCCCCATCGGGGTGCTCTCGGCCACCCGGCAGTACTCGCTCTACGACAAGATCACCACGATCTTCGTGTTCGTGGGCTTCGCCACCCCGGACTTCTGGCTGGCCCTGCTCCTGATGATTCTCTTCGGGGTGCAGCTCGGCTGGCTGCCCATCTCGGGCCTGCGCTCCCTGAACTGGGAGTACCTGTCGTTCTGGCAGCAGCAGTGGGATTTCTTCTCGCACCTGGTCCTGCCCATCGTGGTGGCCACCTTCGGCGGGCTCGCCGGCTTCTCGCGCTACATGCGGCAGAGCATGCTCGAGGTGGTGCGCCAGGACTACGTGCAGACCGCTCGGGCCAAGGGACTGTCGGAGCGGATGGTGATCAGCAAGCACGCCCTGCGGAACGCGCTGCTGCCGGTGGTCACGATCCTGGCCCTGGCCCTGCCCGGGCTCATCGGCGGCAGCGTCATCATCGAGTCCATCTTCGCCATCCCGGGGATGGGCCAGCTCATGGTGCAGTCGGTCTTCTCCCGCGACTACCCGGTGGTGATGGGGAACCTGGTCATCGTGGCGACGCTGACCCTGGTGGCGAACCTCGTGGCCGACATCACCTACGGTCTCGTGGACCCGCGCATCCGCTTCGGCGGACGGCGGCGGAATCGCTGACGTGGCCCCGACGTCCTCGCGCGGGGAGATACGCCAGTTCTGGCGCACGTTCTCCCGCAACCAGCTCGCGGTGTGCGGCGCCGCGGTGGTGCTGGTGCTGGTCACCCTGGCGATCCTGGCCCCGCTGCTCGCCCCGTGGGATCCCAACCGGCCCGACACCAAGAAGATCCTGACCCCGCCGTCGAGCAGCCACTGGCTCGGCACCGATCCCCTCGGGCGCGACGTGCTCTCGCGCGTGCTCTACGGCTCGCGGATCTCGCTCGCGGTGGGCTTCGTCTCGGTCGGCATCGCGGCCCTCATCGGAGTCCTGCTCGGCGCGGCCGCCGGCTATCACGGCGGCACGGTGGACAACATCGTGATGCGCCTGGTGGACCTGATGCTGGTGTTCCCGCGCTTCTTCCTGCTGCTGGCCGTGCTCGCGTTCCTCAAGCCGTCGATCTGGACCATCATGACCGTGATCGGCCTGACCGGCTGGATGGGCGTGGCCCGGCTCGTGCGGGCGGAGTTCCTGACCCTGCGCGAGCGCGAATTCGTGATCTGGTCGGAGTCGGTGGGAGCGGGGGCGATGCGCATCATCTTCCGCCACATCCTGCCGAACGCCATCGCGCCCATCCTGGTCGCGATGACCCTCGGGATTCCCGCCGCCATCCTGACCGAGGCCGGGCTGTCGTTCCTGGGGCTGGGTGTCCAGCCGCCCTACGCCACGTGGGGCAATATCCTCAACGACGGGCGCGACTACATCGAGATCGCGTGGTGGATGACGCTCTACCCGGGCCTCGCCATCCTCGTCACGGTGCTCTCGTACAACCTCATGGGGGAGGGGATTCGCGACGCCCTCGACCCGCGTCTGCGCCAGTCGCGCGTGGGACGCATCCTGCGCCTCGGCCGCTAGCGAGCGGGCCGCACGCGTTCATTGACAGGAACGCGGCCCGACGGCATACTTTCTGCTCGCTGGCGCCGAAGTGGCGGAATTGGCAGACGCGCACGTTTGAGGGGCGTGTGGGGCAACCCGTGGGGGTTCGAGTCCCCCCTTCGGCACCACTGATCTGTAAGGCATCGACCAGCCGAGTCTACCCGGAAGCGCGCGGTCTCACCGGGAGTATTTCGGGAGTACGGCAGCGCCCGCGACCTCGGTTGCGTCCCGCGTCCTTCCGCTCCGTCATCCGGCTCAGCAGCGCGCTGCCGTCGCGGCGGTCCGGTTCGGGATGTAGCGCGCGTACACGCGGAAGAGCATCTCGGGGCTCGCATGCCCGAGCATCGCGGCCACCCACGACGGCGCTTTGCCCGCGGCCAGGGCGTTCGACGCGAAGGTGTGCCGGGTCTGGTACATGATGCGGCGGCGCAGGCCCGCCTGGGTGAGTGTCGGGTACCAGGTCCGGTCTCGGAGGGCGTTCACGTTCAGCAGGCCGCTTTCCGGCCCCGTGAACACGTAATCCTGGCCCGGCTCGGGCGCTCCCCGGCCGGCTTTGAGCCGCTCAGCCGCCTGCTGCGCCTTCTGGGCCTTGAGGGCGTCGAGCACGGGCGGCGACAGGTTGATATCCCGCACGCTGTGGCCGTTTTGGGGGGGCCCTCCTTCCCGCGATAGCGGCCCGCGCCGGATGCGGACGACGCCACGGCCCCCGTCGACGTCGCCCCATCGCAGCGCCGCCAGTTCGTTCTGCCGGGCCCCTGAGAAGGCGACCGTGAAGTACGGCCGCCACCAGGCCGGGCACGCCGCCAGAAAGGCGGTCACCTCGTCCGGGTCGAGCGGATCGACCTCCGTCCGGGGCTCCCGCAGCGAGCGGATGGTCTCGGTCGGGTCGTCGCGGAGGTAGCGCCGGCGCAGCGCCGTGCGCAGGATCATCTTGAGCACGAGCAGCGTGAGGTTGGTGCGGCGCGCGGACAGTCCGGTATCGCGCAGCCCGTGATCGCTGACGGATTCGCGATTCCGTGATCGCGCTCACCCGGAGCGCCCGACGACGGGCAGGAGCTGCGACTTCAGGATCTGCTGATACTGGGCCAGCGTCGGCGCCTTCCATCCGGAGCGGCACTCGTCGAGCCACGCCGCGGCGAAGGCGGCAAAGGACGGCGCGTGTCGCTCATCCGGCGGGCGCTCGCCCCGATCGCGCGCGGCGAGGATTTCCGCTCGATGCGGACGGCTTCGTCCCGGCCGATCCCCCGGAAGGTGCGCTTTCTGAACCGCCCGTCGCTGTCATACCACCAGAGCTGATAGCCCGTCCGTGTGCGCTTGACCGCCATTAGCTGCCCTCCCTGTGACGACGTGATCTCCGTTGCTGCCGCGCGCGCTGCTTCCACCGCTTGACGTGCCAGAGCCGGGCACACCGGCCCGTGCAGAAGATCTCGATCCTCCGCCCCCGGATGAAGAAGTGCGCGCAGCGCCGGCATTGCCGCAGCCGCTTCGCCCCCGTCGCCAGCCCCCAGAGTTCCAGGTAGAGGGCATCCAGGAGCCGCCGAAGGGGAAACAGCGGGACCAGGCCCTGGCGTGCCGGCTGAGCGCCGAACTGCACGCCGCCGAGCTTGTCTCGAAGAGGGCGGCCAAGGCCGGCCAGGTCGCCGTGGTGGGCTGCTTGTGTTGGAGGGCATGGAGCGTCGCAACCCAGCCGATCAGTTCGCGCAGGCACTCACCGGTTCGGACGACGCCGTCGGCCTCAAAGGCTCGTCCCCCGGGATGCCGACGCCGGCGTCCCCATCGGTTGACGAACCGCAGCAGCGCCTCGGATCGTCCGGGGCTACATCTTGGGCATCGAGCAGGATCGTGGCCGCGATGGGGAGCGGCCGATAGGTGCGGGGAGGCGCTGCCGTCCTCTGGGACGAAGAGGCCGCCCGCCGGCCAGCCCAGGGTGAAGACGCTCACGGTCTCGCCAGCCGAGGGACTCGACCACGCCGAGAGGGCGTCCATAGACGGAATCTCCCACGGGGGCCTCGTGTCGCGCCCACGCCCAAGGCGCAGGAGGTGTGGGCTGCCCGATCCGCACGTGGCGCGCTGGGAGGGCCGCCAGAGCGCCTCCCGACGACCCGTGGGGGATCCAGATCCGATAGCCGGGTCGGGGCCACTCCAGCTCGAAGGCCGTCCACCAGTCCTCGCCCGACAGACCCGGCCCTGCGCGGCGTGTCTTGATGCTCGCGTGCATGCGCCTCCCCGCACCTTAATGGGTATACGCTAAGGCGACTCACTGTATATCTAGGAATCTGTTTCAATGCAAGCAGCAACATGCGGCAAAGAGGGGGATGCCGACGGTGATCACGCCGCGCAGGCAAGCGCGCCGCCTCTCGGTGGGACAGGCCGCGCCCGTCCTGGGCGTGTCCGTCTATATGGTCCGCTCCTTGATCCGACAACGCCGGCTGCCCTACTACCGCGTCGGGCGCCGGATCGTCCTCGACCGGGACGATCTCGAACAGTATCTCCAGGCTCACCGCGTCGAGACCCGCGCGCGGTCGATCGACCCACCCCGGGGAACCTCGACCCCACGGCCGCCCTCCACCAGCGCCAGGCCGCCCCGGCCGGGCGCAGGTGATGAACGGTCCAATCTGGAGCAGGAGGGTGACACCCGATGACCGACGGGTTGAGCCGCGGCACCTCTGCGCCAAACCCGTTCCACATTCGCCCAGCCCGTGTCCCATTCGTCGTCGACCTGACCGACAAGCGGTGCAAACGCGCCGCACAATCGGCGCGAACGCGACTCAAAATCCGTCGCATTGCGACAACGACCCCTACCCCGAGGGAGTAGCGTAAGGAGAGTGGCCCATGCTCACGCCCGTCAGGGAGTGCAGAAAGCGGAGATTGCGCGACGCCTCCGCGTCTCCCGCTCCACCGTGCATCGCGTGCTCGCGGGCGAGGCGTCACCGGCGCTGGACGCCCCGGTTTACACCCTCGCCATGATGTCGCAGATCCTGCGTCGCGCGCTCTCGAAGGAAACCTGCAGCGAATGTGGCGCGACCTTCTACCGGCCGCTGGCCGTGCCGGAGCTCATGTGTCCGGACTGCGGCGAGCCCTACAGCGTTGTGCTACAGAACGAGCGCGAGTCCGCCCCTGCGGAATCACGGTCTGGCGACGCCGAGGATCCCGCGGACCGCGAATCGTAAGCATGCAACCGCGGCCGGAAGTGAGGGCTCGATCGTCTAGGGGGCGCTGGCGGTCAATGTCGGTGGTTGCAGGGGCCTGCAACCACTTGCCGGCAAACAGGTCGCTGAGCTTCTGCTTCGAGATCCCGATCTAAATCCGTGTTTCAGTCACGACCACGTGTTCACCAAATGTGTCAGAACCTGTGCGGTCGACGCCAGCTCGACAACAGCACGCCACTGAAACATGCGCCGCTGACGTTCCCTGCGCACTGCCTGGGCTACCCCAGAAGCTCGATGTGCTCTGGAGGCGGGGAGGACCATGCCGCTCCGGCCAGACGCCAAGGACACACAAACCACTGCCCTCCCCGGGTCATACCACGCAATCGCCGCGCGCGCGAGGCCGCCCTCCCCACCGTTCCGGAACGTAGACGCACCGCCGGCAGCGGTTCGGCCGCCGCCATCCCCACCCTGATCGGCGTATCACTCTCTCAGCATTGTCCCAGTAGGCGCCGTCACCCCACCTGGGGGGCCATGGCCCTCCAGCCGGCGGTCTACCGGCGCCCCGAGACGCCGAGCACACCGTGCTGCACCAGGTCATCGCCGAGCATCTGGAGACCTTCCTGCGCGCGGTGGCGGAGGCCGGCGACGGCGCGGGCCTGCCGCAGTTCGTCGAGCGGGAGTTCCGGGAGTTTCTGCGGTGCGGGGTGTTCGAAGCACGGCGTGGCGCGGTTTCAGTGCGAGGGCTGCGGGCGCGAGCACCTGGTGCCGTTTTCGTGTAAAGGCCGGGGGTGGTGTCCGAGCTGCGGCGGCCGGCGGATGACGGAGCGGGCCGCGCATCTGGTCGACGCGGTGCTGCCGTGGGTCCCGGTGCGGCAGTGGGTGCTGACGGTTCCGTACCGGCTGCGCTACCGGATGGCGTGGAACCACGGGTTGAGCCGGGCGGTGCTGCGGGTGTACACGCGCGTGCTGCTGGACGTCTATGCGCGCGGCGCCCGGGCGCGCGGCATGCGGGTGGGCGGACCGGCAGCGTTACGGTGATGCAGCGCGGAGGCAGCGGCGGAACGTGAATCCGCATTTTCATACCCTCGTGCTGGATGGGGTGTTTTGCGAGGCGGGCGGGGGCGGGCTGGAGTTTCATCCGGCGCCGGGCCCGAGCGACGCCGAGGTGGCGGCAGCGCTCGCGACGATCCGCCCGCGGGTGCGGCGGCTGCTGGTACGCCGCGGGCTGGCGCCCGAGGACGACGCGCGGGGCCGGCGGATCCGGCTCGCGGACGAGTCGCCGCTGCTGGCGGGGATGGTGGGCGCGTCGGTGCAGGGGCGGGTGGCGCTGGGCTCGCGCGCGGGGGCGCGGGTGCGGCGGCTCGGGACGCGCGCGACGCAGAGGCCATGATGTCGCGCGGGCCGCGGCAGGCGCACCTGGAGGGGTTCGACCTGCACGCCAACGTGTGGGTGTCGGCGAACGATCGGGCGGGGCTGGAGCGGCTGTGCCGCTACGTCTTGCGTCCGCCCTTCGCGCAGGAGCGGCTGCGGCTGCGGGGCGACGGCCGCGTCGCGCTGGAGCTGAAGAGGGCGTGGCACGACGGGACGCGAGAGCTGGTCTTCGAGCCGCTGGAGTTCCTGGAGCGTCTGGCGGCGATGACGCCGCGGCCGGAAACCAACTTGCTGATTTGCCATGGCGTGTTGGCCCCGCGCGCCCGGTGGCGCGCGCGAGTGGTCGTCTATGGCCGGCGCGGTGCCCGAGCCCACGGCCTCGACGGCGCCGCTGGCCGCAGGTCCGGACGGCACGGGGGTGAAGACCGCCAGTCCGCGCGCCTGGAGCTGGGCGGCCCTGATGCACCGGGCGTTCGGCATCGACGTGTTGGCGTGTGCCCATTGTGGAGGCCGCCTACGGCTGATCGCCACGCTGCACGATCCCGCGGTCATCCGGAAGATCCTCGCGCACCTCGCCCTCGCCGCTCGGGGCAGAGTCCCGGCCCCGCCCCTCCCGAGTCCGGCGCCGCCGCGTCCTGATCGGATCGGGTCACGGGCGCGGCGGACGCCGTCGTGCTGGCGCCGCGAGGTGGCATTTGTGCTGATTCGGCCGGTCCACCGGTCGATTGACGGCGGCGGTCTGTCTGGCCTAGCATGTCGCTCACCCGGGCCGGCTCGCTCGACCCGCGAGAAGGGCGCTGATGTGCACTGTGGCATCGGCTCCTGCGGCGTTCCGCGTCCGAGCCTGGGAGATTATGTCGCCGGGAGGGAGGCCACGGGGGGGGCGGACGCCGCCGGAGCGTGCTAGTGTTTCCTACGCGCTGATCCGAAAGGCGGTCGGCGGCTTCTCGCGCACGAACTCGTCATCGCGGAATCCGTCAGCGTTCAAGGACGTTTCCCATACGGGTCCGGTCGCCAGGCCGGGCGGGCGCTCGGAATGAATTCGCGAAAGATGGCGCGGAGCAGCTCGACGCTGTCAGCCGGACCGAAGATGCTCAGGTACTTTCGCCGGCTATGGGGCTTGTACTTCCGCAGAATGACGTCATCACGGGCCATGATCGAGAGTTGATCGCGCCACGGAGGGATCGGCCCCTCCGCGCGCGGAAGCATATACGGAAGGGGGACGTATCCACCATGGAGTTCCTGACGTAATAGGCCAACCGTACTGCCGATTCGGCGACAGCTAAGATGACAACACTCACGCCGAGGACCTTGAGAAGCGTCTTGAGAGCGGCGGTTCCGTTCGCCGGCTTCAAGGGTTGCGAGCCGGAGTCTTGCCAGACACGAGCCTCCTGCACACGGCTCTCGCGGGAGACACCACGGCATCAAGCGCGTCAGAAAGCAAAGCCCCCAGGAGTCTGGCCCGACTGTGGTGGCAGCCCAGGGTGTCCAGCATCGCTCGGTGATAGTCCCAGAATGGCTTGCCGTGTCGCCGCAGCATGCTCCTGCCCAGAAATCGTCGATACGACTTCATCCACTGATCCAGACTCTGCTCACACTCCGCCCGATCCAGAAAGACCGGACCATACTGCCTCAGCATCGCCACGCCCTCGGCCAAGTGGCTGTTGACCATCCGATTGAAGGAGGTCAGCGCTTCGACAGGCCTCCGGATGTACGTCAGAACTCTGGTGGACAAGCCGAAGTCCCACCTTTGCAAGGTTTCGTAGCACGCTGCCAGGTCCGCGTGCCGAGGGAAGCGTCCTTCATCGTAGAAGTCCTCCCGCCCCCGAATGCAATCGGCCCGGATGAGTAGCGAGCTCGGCGACCCGAACGCGTAGGCCCACCGCAGCAGCGTCCGGCGGCAAATATCCTGGCCGGGCGTGATCGTGCTCGGGTATGGGAGACCGCCCAGATCGACCCATTCACCGTCGAGACGGTAGGCACCGACCATCCCGATCGACGGATGGTCTTCCCCGACCGTGACCATCTGTCGGATGCAGTCGGCGAACAACCAATCGTCCGCATGCACCACTTTGCAGTACGTGCTCTCCCGGGCCATCTGTCGGAACCCGACGTGGTGATTCTGCCAGACGCTGATGAACTGCGCGTTTCGATGGACGCGGATCCGCGCGTCGCGCCGTGCGTACCCCTCGGCGATCTCCAGAGAACGGTCGGTGCTGCGATTGTCGACGATCACGTACTCCCAGTGACCATAAGTCTGTGCCAGCACACTGTCGATGCATTCCGGCAAGTATCGCTCGCTGTTGTAGACCGGTGTGATCACACTGACCAGGGGCTGGACCCTGCGATCCATTTGCTCGTCCTCTGATGACCGGTCAGGGCACCGGAGCGGTTCTGTGCTTCAGGCTGCCCACGAGTAGGCCCAGCTGCCAGCCCAGTTTCCCGATTGCTTCGTACAGGTCCTGTTCTCGGCGAATCGCAGCCAACCTCCGGAGCAACCGCGGCCAACCCATCAGGTACCGCTTCCAGGGCTGGGCCACTCTCAGGCTCCCGCGGTAGCGTTTGTACATGAGCACGTTGTGCTCCGCCCATAGGCGCGCCTGCTGGAACGTCATGCCGGTGCCTCCACGGTGACGGTAGTGGACGACGGCATCAGCCACGAATACGAGCGGAGTGCCCCTCAGCTGCATCCTCACGCAGTAGTCCGTGTCCATGAGGCGCCGCAGTGATGTGTCGAATCCTCCCACCGCCTCGTGCAGGCAGCGTTTCACACCCAGGCCGCACGTCCCGGCCACCGGGAGATACGGTGGATACCACAGCTCCTGGAGACCGTACTCCTGTGGATGGCGCACCCACTCCCGATTAAGTGTCCCGGTGTCGAGGCGGCACGCAACGAAATCGTGCCGGGCAAGTGCGTTACCCATCGCCGCCAGCCAACCCGTCCCCACCTCGTCGTCCGCGTCGCAGAAGGCCAGAGCGGGTGCGGTAGCGGCCCGGGCGCCGACGTTGCGCGCGTGGGCGGCGCCAAGCCGGTCGGATGAGTACACGAGCCGCAATTGAGGCAACCGGGCCGCGTATCGCTGCACGACCTGGACCGAGTCATCCTTCGATCCATTGTCGGAGACGATGACTTCCCACGGCTGCGACCAAGCCTGTTGAGCCAGGGCCTCGAGCTGAGCGCCGATGGTCGTGCCCATGTTCCGGCAGGGGATGATGACGCTGAGATCGGGGGCCCGGAGCGCCGGTCGCTGCATGGACTTTCTACTACCACGGCATCTCGGTCGCACCTTTGAGAAATTTCCCGCTGAGCGAAGGGGATGCGACGACCGCGGCGACCGTTCTCTCCGCCGCGGCTTCAACCTCGTCGGGCGCGTCGTCACCTCCCATCTCGGTCTTCACCCAGCCCGGATCGAGCGCCAGCACGGATACCTCACCCTTCAGCTGGTCGGCCAGCAGCAGGGTCAGTCGGTTGAGGGCCAGCTTGGAGAGGCGGTAGGACGGAAAGTCGCTTCCGCGGTCCGCCAGCATGCCCGCCGCCGAGGAGACGTTGATGATGCGAGGCAGGTTTCCTCGTCGCAGGAGCGGCAAGAGCGCGAGGATGAGGCGATGAGGCGCAAGGAGATTCGTCGCCAGGGTTGTCGCGAGATCCGAAGGCCCCTCCGCCTCGAATGATCGCGATCGAATCATGATGGCGGCGTTGTTGATGAGCAGGTCGAGCGCCCCCCAGCGCTGCTCCACCGCGCGCGTAATCGACTCGGCCGACTCCGGTGTGCTCACGTCTGCACGCAACAACTGAAGCGCGGAGCCGAACCGGGCCAGTTCGACCTGGGCCCGGGCCAGGTGGGAGAGAGTGCGGCCGACTCCCAGTAGCTCCGCCCCTTCCTCCAGCAATCGCCTCGCGACCGCCAGCCCGATCCCACGGCTGACGCCCGTCAGTACGATACGCCTGCCCGGCAGGATCCCATTACCGTTGCTCATCGATAGGCTCCCCCCGGCGTGCTCACTCGGTGGGCGATTCTGTCACAGCTGAGCAACCAGATTCACCAATCAAGGAACTTGAGTTCCCGGGGTGGCGGCGCATGCCGTCGTAACATATTGATTTTAGGCCCTTGACTATTTCCACATTTTCCCTGACCTTGTGCTCGTTCCGGGTTTAATCTGAAATGGGTTCAAAGGCTCTACATCTCGGATCGCGGAGCGGCCCAACCGCGCCCTCGCCCCAGCATGCCGTCCGGCCCTCCGTCCGCGGAAAGTTTCTCTACGTTGGCGACGAGAAGCTCTGGATCCGCGGCGTCACCTACGGCGCGTTCCGTCCGACGGCCGACGGCGCGGAATACCACGACGCCCAGCAGATCGAGCGGGACTTCGCCGCGATGGCCGACGAACGGCATCAACGCCGTGCGCATCCTACACCATGCCGCCGCGCTCGCTGCTCGACATCGCGCAGCGCCACGGCGCTGCGGGTGATGGTGGGCCTGTCGGGGGAGCAGCACGTCGCGTTCCTCGACGACCGGCACGACGCGCCGGACATCGAGGCGCGGTGCGCGCAAGGTGCGCGCGTGCGCGGGCATCCGGCCCTGCTCTGCTACGCGATCGGCAACGAGATCCCGGCGCCGCGTCGTGCGCTGGCACGGGCGCGGCGCGTCGAGCGCTTCCTCGAGCGCCTGGATCGGGTCGTCAAGGAGCGAAGACCCGGACGGGACTGGTCACCTACGTCAACTACCCGTCCACCGAGTACCTGCGACCTGCCGTTCCTCGACTTCGTCTGCTTCAACGTCTACCTCGAGCGCCGGAGCGGCTCGACGGCCTACCTGCGCGGCTGCAGAACCTCGCCGGCGATCGGCCGCTGCTCATGGGCGAGCTCGGGCTCGACAGCCTCCGCAACGGCGAGGACGCGCAGGCGAGTCGCTCGACTGGCAGGTGCGCACCGCGTTCGCGGCCGGCTGCGCCGGCGCGTTCGTGTTCTCCTGGACCGACGAGTGGTACCGCGGCGGCGCCGACGTCGACGACTGGGACTTCGGCCTCACCGACCGCGAGCGGCGCCCAAGCCGGCGCTGGCCGCGGTGCGCGAGCGCCTTCGCCGAGGTGCCGTTCCCGCCGGACCGGCGCTGGCCGCGCATCTCGGTCGTCGTCTGCAGCTACAACGGCGCGCGCACGCATCCGCGACTGCCTCGACGGGCTGCAGCAGCTGGACTACCCGGACTTCGAGGTGATCGTCGTCGACGACGGCTCGACCGACGCACACGGCCGCGATCGCGCAGGGAGTACGGCGTTCCGCCTGATCAGCACCGAGAACCGCGGGCCTGAGCACCGCCCGCAACACCGGGCTGCGAGGCGGCGACGCGGCGAGATCGTCGCCTACATCGACGACGACGCCTACCCCGATCCGCACTGGCTGCACCTACCTCGCCGCGCACCTTCATGACGCACGACGCACGCCGGCGTCGGCGGGCCGAACATCGCCGCCGCCCGGCGACGGCCTGATCGCCGACTGCGTCGCCAACGCGCCCGGCGGCCCGATCCACGTGCTGCTCTCCGACACGGAGGCCGAGCACATCCCCGGCTGCAACATGGCGTTCCGCAAGGACGGCGCTGCGAGGCGATCGGCGGGTTCGACCCGCAGTTCCGCACCGCCGGCGACGACGTCGACGTCTGCTGGCGGCTGCAGGAGCGCGGCTGGACGCTCGGCTTCAGCCCCGGCGCGATCGTCTGGCACCACCGCCGCAGCACGGTCCGCGCGTACTGGCAGCAGCAGCTCGGCTACGGCGAGGCCGAGGCGATGCTCGAGCGGAAGTGGCCGGAGAAATACAACGCGCGTCGGCCACCTGCGCCTGGGCCGGGCGCATGTACGGCAACGGACCCGCGCCGCTTCTCGCGCGGACGCGGCGCCGCATCTACCACGGCATCTGGGGCAGCGCGCCGTTCCAGTCCCTGTACCAGCCGGCAGTCAGGCCTGCTCGCTCGCTGCCTCATATGCCGGAGTGGTACCTGCTGCATCGCTCGGCCTGGCCGCCGTTTCACTGCTCGGGCTCGTTGTGGGCGCCGCTGCTGCTCGCCCTGCCCCTCCTCGCTTTCGCAGTCGGCACGCTCGTGGTCCAGGCGCGGACGCGCGCCGGGCGGGCGCGGTTCGCCGACGCACCTCGATCCGCCGTGCCCGGCTTCCGCGTATGCGCTGACCACCGTGCTCCACTTGCTGCAGCCGCTCGCCCGCCTCCATGGCCGCCTGAGCCGGGGCCTCACGCCGTGGCGGCGCGCCCGGGCCGCTGATTCTCGATGCCGTGGCCCCGGGCGGGGCCTCTGGACTCCGAACTGGGAGGAGCCCGAGCGGCGGCTTCGGTCGATCGAGTCGGCGCTGCTCCGGAAGGCGTCACGGCGGCGCGGCGGCGATTACGACCGCTGGGATCTCCAGATTCCGGGAGGGTCTTTCGGGGTGGTCCGCCTCCTGATGGCGGTCGAGGACCACGGCGCCGGCACCCAGTACGTGAGATTCCGGTCGTGGCCCCGTTGTTCGCGCGGCGTCGCGACGCTCGCGCTCCTATTCGCGTCGCTCGCGGCCTTGGCCGGGGTCGACGGAGCGTGGGCCGCGCCGCGGCGCTCGCCTCCACCTCCGGTTTCCTTGTCGTGCGGACCGTGGTGGACTGCGGCGTGGCTACCGCCGTCACCCTCGAGGCCCTCGAATCGGTCCGGCCGAGACAAGGCGCGTGACAAGCCCGTCGACGCTCGTAAGCATCGGCCTGCCCGTGTACAACGGCGAGAGGTTCCTCGTCGAGGCGATCGACTCGATGCTCGCCCAGACTTTCGCCGACTTCGAGCTGATCATCTCGGACAACGCGTCGACGGACATGACCGAGGAGATCTGCCGTGATCGGGCCAGCCTCGACGCGCGGGTCCGATATCGGCGCAACCCGTTCAATCAGGGCGCGGCCCGGAACCACAACCAGGTCCTCGACCTCGCGAGGGGCGAGTTCTTCAAGTGGGCCTCTCACGACGACCTCTGCGCGCCGACCTTCCTCGAGCGATGCGTCGAGACCTTTCGTTCCGTGATGCCCGCGGTCGTGCTCGTCTATCCCCGCAGCCGGGTCATCGACGAGCACGGGGCCGTCCTCTGGGATCACTGGGACGGCCTCGATTTGTGCGAATCGACACCGCACGAGCGGCTCAGGCGGCTTGTCCGGAATCCACCGACCATGGGCACCTCTCTCTTCGGGCTCATCCGGACGAGCGCGCTCCGGCGCACGCGCGGGAACCTCCCGATCCTGTCTCCCGACTACGTGATTCTCGCCGAGCTCCGCGCTGCTCGGCGAGTTCCGCGAGGTACAGGAATTCCTCTTTCTCAAGCGCTACCACCCGGAGGTGTCCCGCCGAGCCAATCCCACGCTCGCGGCGGTCGCCGAGTGGCAGAAGCCGGGGAGCGGCGCGCGCGTCATTCTGGAGTATTGGACGCTCTTCGCCCACCACCTCGTCGCGATCAAGCGTGCCCCTCTCGACTTCCGAGAGCGGGTCCGCTGCTACGCCGCGTTCATCCCGAGCTGGCTGCGGGTCTGGCGCCGCCGGCTTCAAAGAGAGTTCGTGGGTCTCCCGGAGGCGTCTCCGGCGCGTCGTGGCCGCGCGCCGGGCGGCCGCATGAGCCTCACCGTCTGTCTGGCCCCGCGCTCGTGTCTGCCCTATCCGAACGGCGGCGGCTACCTCTGGATCTTCCTGAACTGGGCGCTCGGCCTTCGAGCCGCCGGTTACGATATCGTCTGGCTCGAGGGGATTCCGGCCGGCCTCGGCGCGGAGAGGATCCACGGCCTCACGGAGGCGCTCAAGGATCGCCTGCGACCGTATGGGCTTGCCGAGACGCTCGCCCTCTACGCGGCGCCCGGCAACCACGTGCCGGCGGCGGTCGCGGCGAGTTGCCTCGACCTGGCCGCGGCCGCGGAGGCTGGGCTCCTGGTCAACTTCCGCTACAGCCTCGCGCGCGAGGTGGTGAGTCGCTTCCGACGCTCCGCGCTCATCGATATCGACCCCGGCCTGCTCCAGATCTGGATCGCGAAGGGCCTCATCGACGTCGCAGACCACGACGTCTATTTCACGATCGGCGAGCAGGTGCGCGATCCAGCCAGAACCTGGCACCACGTGCCACCGTGCGTGAATCTCGATTGGTGGTCGCCTCGCCCGGCACCCGCGGGAGCATCCTTCACGACCGTGGCGCACTGGTACGCGGGTGGGTGGATCGACACCGACGAGACCTCGGACGACAAGCGGAGCGGCTTCCTCCCTCTCCTCGACCTCCCGCGCAGCGCGGCGCGTCCGCTCGAGCTGGCTCTCGACCTCCCCGTCGACGACCCGCAGGCGCGGCTCCTGCAGGCCCGCGGCTGGCGGGTCCGCGACGCGCAGGTCGTGGCCGGCACCCCGTGGGACTACCAGCGCTACGTGCAGAATTCCCTGGGCGAGTTCAGCTGCGCCAAACCGGCGTACACGCGCCTCGGAAACGCCTGGATCAGCGATCGCACGCTGTGCTACCTGGCCAGCGGCAAGCCGGCGGTGGTCGAATACACGGGCCCGAGCTCGGTACTCTCCCTGACGACGCCGGCCTCCTCCGCTTCCGCGGTTGTGATGAGGCCGGGGTCCTCTTGCAGCGCGCCATCGACGACTACGCGCACCAGTCGACCCTTGCCCGCGTGCTAGCCGAGGAGCACTTCGATGCGCGCCGCGTCACAACGCGAGTCGTGGAGTTGGCCGGATGAGGACCGTCTCGCGCGAGCTCCTCGGTGAGAACACTCGTCGCGGGCTGGTTCAGCTTCGAAAACATGGGCGCCACCGCCGGTGACCTGCTCGCCCGGGACGTCGCCTGCTCCTGGCTCGAGCGGGCGGGTCACCCCTACGACGTCGCCCACGCTCCCCCGTTCCCGGGAGGTGTCGACTGGCGCGCCGCCGACCCGGAGCGGTACACGCACGTGATCTTCGTGTGTGGCCCCTTCGGCAACGGTTGGCCTCTCACCGACTTTCTCGCCCGCTTCGCGCGAAGCCGCCTCGTCGGGCTCAACCTCTCGATGCTCGCGCCGCTCGATACCTGGAACCCTTTTCACGCGCTCTTCGCGCGGGACAGCTCGGAAGGGGCGCGGCCGGATCTTACCTTTCTGGCGAAGTCGGCGATGGTTCCGCTCGTAGGAGTGATCCTCGTACACCCGCAGAAAGAGTACCACGGCGGACTTCACGGCGCGGTGGACGCCGCCATCCACCGCGTGATCGCCGGGCAAGACGTGGTGGTGGTGCGCATTGACACCCGGTTGGATGTCAACGCGACCGGGCTGAGGACCACTGCCCAGGTGGAGTCGCTCGTCGCCCGGATGGACGCCGTCGTCACCACGCGCCTCCACGGCCTTGTCCTCGCGATCAAGCACGGAGTACCGCCCGTCGCTGTCGATCCGATCGCCGGAGGGGCAAAGCTTCGGCGCCAGGCGGGGGCGATTGGATGGCCCGTTCTTCTCGCGGCCGAGTCGCTCACCGATGACGCGCTCGCACGGGCCCTCGACTACTGCCTGACCCGCGAGGCGCAAGGGCTCGCGCGCCGAATGTCGACGTCGATCGGTGGAGACGCTCCGTACTCTCGAACACGAGGTCCTGGCGTCGCTCGACACGAGCGGGAAGGCAGTCTAGTCGGGTGGCGCGGATCGTTCTCGGCTCGTACATGGTCCGCTACCCGCTTGGCGGTAATCTGTCCTGGGTGCTGCAGTGGCTCGTCGGGTTCCACCGGCTCGGGCACGACGTCTACTTGGTCGAGAAGAGCGGCTACCCGAACTCGTGCTTCGATCCGGTCGGCAACGTCATGGGCGACGACTGCACGTTCGGCGTGCCGTGCGTCCACGATCTGCTCGAGCGCTTCGGGCTCGAGCGAGCCGGTGGTGCTACGTGGACGCGGCGGGGCAGTACCACGGGCTGGCTCGCGGCGAGATCAAGGCGGTGTTCCGCTCCGCCGATCTGTTCGTCGACCTGGGACGCACGGGTCCTGGCTGCGGGAGGCCGCGACGGCCAGGCTCGCGGTGCTAGTGGAGGCGAGCCGGGGTTCACCCAGATGAAGTGGAGCAGCATCTCGCCTCGGGCGAGGTGCCGCGAGTACGACTTCACTACACGATCGGGCCAGAACGTCGGCACGCCGCGAGCACCGCGCCGAGCGCCGGGAGGATCCTGGCGCCAGGTGTTCAACCCGGTCGTCCCGGATCTGTTCGACCGCCTCCGCCGCCGCCGATGCCCCGTTCACCACCGTCATGAACTGGCAGCGCCCACCCGATCGATCGCTTCGACGGTCGGGACTTACGGGCAGAAGGACGTCGAGTTCGCGCGGTTCATGGACCTGCCGCCGCACGTGCGCGTCCGCTGAGCTCGCCGTCGCCGGGGCTGAAGGTCCCGATGGCTGCGGCCGAGGCTGGCTGGCTCCGGCACGCGCGCGATGCTCACGATGTCACCGTCTCCTACGACGCCTACCTTGACTATATCCGTAGCCTCCCGGGGCGAGTTCAGCGTGTGCAAGAACGTGTTCGTGGCGACGGATAGCGGATGGTTCAGCGACCGCAGCGCCGCCTACTTGGCGGCGGGCGGCCGGTCGTGTTGCAGGAGACCGGTTTCAGCCGGCATCTGCCGGTGGGCGAGGGGCTCTTCGCCGTCCGTACGTCGAGGAAGCTGCCGCCGCCCTGGACGAGATCGAGGGCGACTACGACCGCCACTCAAGGAAAGCCCGGGAAATCGCCTGCGAGTACCTCGATGCCGAGGTTATCCTACAAAATTTCTCAATGAGATCGGGATTTAAGAGATCATGCTCCCTGCGCATTCTGGTGCTGGGCTATCTGGTTCGCGGCCCGATGGGTGGCATGGCCTGGCACCATCTCCAATATCTAATGGGCCTGCGCGAACTCGGTCACGACGTATGGTTTCTCGAAGACAGCGGCGACACGGAATACTGTTGCTATGACCCCACCCGCGGTGTCACCGACCAGAACCCCACCTACGGCCTGAAATTTGCGGCCGACTGCTTCGAACGCGTCGGTCTGGGCGAGTGCTGGGCGTACTACGATGCTCATAGCCATCGTTGGCATGGCCCGGCCGCAACACAGATCAGGGAGATCATCTCCGGGGCGGATCTTTTGATGAACCTCTCCGGCTCACACGCCGCTAGACCATGGTTCGACGATGTCCCGGTGCGCGTCGATAGATACCGATCCGCTGTTCACCCAGATCCGCCACCTCACCGACCCCGTCCGGAAGACACTTGCCGAAAGACACAATCGTTTCTTTACCTTCGGCTGAACATCGGTTCCGCCGGATGTGAATTACCGGACGATGGCTTGCCGTGGCAAGCCACGCGCCAGCCGATTGTCCTCGACGCCTGGCCGTAACGCCCGGCCCCGCCGACGCCCGTTCACGACCGTGATGCAGTGGGATAGCTACCCCGCGCGGAATACATGCGGGCGGCGCTTCGGGATGAAGTCGGACTCTTTCGCATCTACCTGGACTTCCGGCGCGCTCGCGAGGCGGCGTTTCGAGCTGGCGGTGGGCGGCGGACCGGCCCCCCGCGCCCAGCTTCGCGAAAACGGTTGGCGCCTGCGCGATCCGCTCAACGACGCCGCGATCCGTGGGCTTACCAGCAGCTACATCCGGCGTTCTCAAGGGCGAATTCAGCGTGGCCAAGCACGGCTATGTGACGAGCCGCTGCGGCTGGTTCAGCGAACGCAGCGCGGCTTATCTCGCAAGTGGTCGCCCCGTTGTTCGCCAGGACACCGGTTTCAACCAATGGCTGCCGACCGGTGAAGGTCTGCTCGCCTTCACCTCGCCCGAGAGGCGCCCGCGGCGCTCGAAGAGATCGAGGCGCGGTTGCCCGCCCATGCGCGTCCGCGCGCGAGATTGCGGCCTCCCACTTCGACGCCGGTGCTCCGCTCGCTCCTCGATCGGGCAATGGTGACCGCGTGCCCGTGACGGCGGGACCGGCCCTCTCCCATCGCTTGGCACGACAGGCGCGGCCCTACTGGCCCCACATCGCGGGCATCTTCCTGCTCAGCCTGCTGTCGACGCCCGCTGGCGCTGCTGACGCCCCTGCCGCTGAAGATCGCCGTCGACAGCGTCCTCGGCTCCCAGCCGCTCCCGCGGCTTCTTCGACGTGCTGCCTGCCGGCGGCGGTCACCGCTCCGGACGGCGCGTGCTGCTCTCGCGGCCGGCCTCCTGGTGGCCGTCGCCCTGCTGAGCCAGCTCCAGGCGCTCGCCCTCGTGCTGCGCGCGTACACCGGCGAGAGGCTGGTCCTGGCGTTTCCGCGCCAGCTCTTCCGCCACGCTCCAGCGCCTCTCGCTCGCGTACCACGACGTCGAGGGACCGTCGACTCGACCTACCGGATCCAGTACGACGCCCCCGCCATCCAGTACATCGCCATCGACGGCGTCATCCCTTTGGTCACCGCCTCGCACCCTGGTGGCGATGATCTACGTCACCGCCGGTTCGACTGGCAGCTGGCCCTGGTCGCGCTGGCGGTCGCCCCGGTCCTGTTCTCTGGTCTCGCACGCCTATCGGCGCGCCTGCGCACGCACTCGCGGGAGGTGAAGAAGCTCGAGAGCGCGGCCCTGTCGGTGGTCCAGGAGGTGCTGGCGGCCTCCGCGTGGTCAAGGCGTTCGGACAGGAGGAGCGCGAAGAGAGGCGCTTCGTCCACCGCTCCAGCGAGGGCATGCGGGCCCGCACTCCGCTTCGCCCTGGCCGAGGGCGGCTTCGGCCTCCTGGTCGGCCTGACCACCGCGGCGGGGACGGCCGCCGTCCTCTTCATCGGCGTCCGCCACGTCCAGTGCGGGCCCCTCACCCTGGGCGAGCTGCTCCTGGTCATGGGCTACCTGTCGCAGCTCTACGCGCCGCTGAAGACCATGAGCAAGAAGGCGGCAGCCTGCAGTCGCCACCTGGCCAGCGCCGAGCGGGCCTTCGCGCTGCTCGACGAGGCCCCGGACGTCGCCGAGCGGCCGGACGCCCGCCCGCTCGCGCGCGCCGCGGGGGCCGTCACCTTCCGCGACGTCTCCTTCGCCTACGCGACGGACCGCGCCGGTCCTGCACGGCGTCTCCTTCGAGGTCCCGGCCGGGACCGCGCGTCGGCATCGCGGGCGCGACCGGGGCGGGCAAGACCACGCCTGGTCAGCCTGCTGACCCGCTTCTACGACCCGACCGCGGGCCAGATCCTGCTCGACGGCGTCGACCTGCGCGACTACCGGCTGGCCGACCTGCGCAACCAGTTCGCCATCGTCCTGCAGGAGCCGGTGCTGTTCTCGACCAGCATCGCCGAGAACATCGCCTACGCCCGGCCCGGCGCCAGCCGAGAGGAGATCGTCGCCGCGGCGAGGGCGGCCAACGCCCACGACTTCATCGTCGCGGCTGCCGCGAGGGCTACGAGACGCGGGTCGGCGAGCGCGGCATGCGGCTCTCCGGCGGCGAGCGGCAGCGCATCGCGCTGGCCCGCGCGTTCCTGAAGGACGCCCCGATCCTGATCCTCGACGAGCCGACCAGTTCGGTCGACCTGCGAGACCGAGGCCGCGATCATGGAGGCGATGGAGCTCGATGCGCGGCCGCACCACCTTCCTGATCGCCCACCGCCCGAGCCCGCGGCGGCTGCGACGTGCCGCTCCGGATCGAAGGCGGCCGACTAGTGAACGCCTGGACGCCCATGGGCTCCGGCGCCACCCACCCGGCGGGCCGCGTCGATGTCTAGCCCCCGATGGCGGAGATGCCCCGGAGCGGGAGGCTCGAGGACCACCCCGCCATCCAGGCCTGGCGCGTTCTCCACCCACAGCGGCGCCGGCTCACGGGACTCGAGACCTTGCAGGAGACGAACAAGTCTGGCGTCTACCGGATCGCCGGGGTCGGCATCGGGGGCTCGGCGGTAATCGCCAAGCAGTACCGGTCGAGAACGCCGTGGTGGAGCGGATTGTCTACGAGGGGGTCCTTCCGCAGCTACCTCTGGCCCGTCTGCACTATTATGGGTTCCTGCCGTCGGAAGACCAGCGTCACTGGATTTTCGTCGAGGATGCCGGCCGCGAGCGATACTCCCGGCGAGCGACAAGCAGCGGCTGGTCGCGGCGCGGTGGCTCGGAGTCTGCACGCCTCCACGGCCACAGTAACGGTGGCGGACGGGCTGCCCGACCGTGGCCCGAACCACTACCGAGCCCGGTTGCAATCGGCGCGAGCCGTGATCGCCCGCGTCCTGGCCGAGCTTCCCCTCGAGGCGCACGACCGGTACACCCTGGAATCGCTCGTGGCGCAGTGCGATCTGCTGGGAGCGCACTGGACCAAGATCGAGCGGGCGTGCGCGTCGGAGGCCCGCACGCTCGTGCATGGCGACTTCGTCAGGAAGAACGTGCCCATCCGTGCCGCCCCCACCGGTCCAGTCCTGCTGCCTCTGGACTGGGAAACGGCCGGGTGGGGGCTGCCGACCGTCGACCTCGTTACCGCGAGCATCGTCGGCCCCGCGGACGAATCGGTCGCGCTCTCGGCGAGCCCGGAGATGAGCGTGTATCGCTCCGTGGTCGGCCAGTCCTGGCCGCGCGGCGGCGCCGACCTGGCCGTTCTGATGAACCTCGGCACGATCTTCCGGCTGATCGACTCGGTGAAGTGGGCCTGCGAGGGCCTCGCCGGGCATGGCGCGACCAGGGTCCTCCCGCGGTCGATGTCCCAGTTCCGCGTTTACCACGACGGATTGGCAAAAGCGATCCCGGCGCTCCGCGCCGGCGCGCCCGGGCCGTGACTCGAGCGAGCCCCGAAGTCCTTTCGTGACGACCGCTTCGAACTCGTCCCTTCGTATCGTCGTGACCGGATTGATCGCGCAGCATCCCTCGCTCGGAGGGGTCGCGTGGGACTATGCCCAGTATCCCGCCGGCCTCGCCCGGCTCGGCCACGACGTCTACTATCTCGAGGACTCCGGCCAGTGGCCCTACCGACTCGACGGCGGCGAGACGAAGGAGAGCCGGATCGCCTACGATCCGAGTGCAAACGTGCGTCACCTGGCGACGGTGATGGACCGCTTCCACCTTGCGGATCGCTGGATGTACCGCTTCCCCATCACCGGGCGCTGGTATGGCCTCTCCGGGCCGCGGCGGCGCGAGGTGCTCTCGGGCGCCGACCTGCTCATCAACGTCTCGGGCACACTCCGCCGTCCCTCGGACTACCGCGCCATCTCGCGGCTCGCCTACGTCGACTCCGATCCGGTCTTCACGCAGGTCAAGCTCCGGCTGCGGCAAGGTGAACGCAAATTCCAGAAGCGATTCTCCGCCCACGACGTGGCCTTCAGCTTCGGCGAGCGCATCGGCAAGACCGAGTACGCGAACGGCATTCCTTGGCGCCCCACCCGCCAGCCGGTCCTCCTCTCTGAATGGCGGCCGGAAGAACCCACGCGCGAGATGTTCACGACGGTCCTGAGCTGGACGAGCTACAAGCCGCTGCGTCACCAGGGCCGCTGGTACGGGCAGAAGGATCTCGAGTTGCGGCGCTATCTGGGCATCGCCGCCGCGGTACGGCCAGCTCGACTCGAGCTCGCGCTAGGGGGCACGGGCCACGCGGGTTGGGAGACCACCCCCGGCGCGGTGCGGCCCGGCCCGATCCCGCCCGAGGCGGTCTTGCGCCGGGCGGGGTGGCGGGTCACCTCGGCCCGGCGGGTCGCCGGAAGTCTGGAGCGCTATCGCCGCTACATCACGACTTCCAAGGCCGAGTGGAGTGTCGCCAAGCATGGTTACGTCGTCGGCCGGCCGGGGTGGTTCAGCTGCCGCTCGGCCTGCTACCTGGCGGCGGGGCGCCCGGTCGTCGTCCAGGACACCGGCTTCAGCGCGGTGCTCCCGACTGGCGAGGGGGTCGTCGCCTTCTCGTCGCCGGACGAGGCGGTGGACGCGATCCGCGATGTCCTTGCCAGATACCGCCGGCACGCGCGGGCCGCGCGGGCGTTCGCCGCCGAATACTTCGACTCGGACCGGGTTCTGGCCCGCCTCGTGGAGGAGGCGATGAGGCCCCGTGACTAGCGCGCCCATTCCCCCGCCGTCGAGCCCGCGAGCCGAGCGCGACTGAAAGTTGCCTTCTTCGACTTCTGCGATGTCTTTGAGGACTTCTATCCGCACTACGGCGTCGACCAGGCGACGTTCGCCCACTCGTGGGCGGGAACCGGCAGCCACGCGTTCATCCGTCTCCTCCAGGAAGAGGTCGGCGACGTCACCTGGTACGAGCTTGCACTGCGCCCCGGCCTCCGGGAGGCCCGCACCTGCTTACCGAGAATGACATCCAAAGTGCCTTCCGGGAATGCTTCCGGTGCATTCGGCCTCGGGGCGGCTGCGTAATTTCGATGCGGGATTACGGCGCGCCTCCGTCGCCCGGGACGGTCGAGACCCGGGCTATGGGGACCGCATCTGGTCTGCGCGCCTGTACCGCCTGCGGCAAACCCGCCGATGGCGAGGTCAGTTCTACGATGTGGCCTTTGAGTTGGTGACGAATGACAAGGGAGTCGTCCTTCGGACGCCCGAACGACATACTTTGCGATCAGCATCGAGCGCATGGCGGTCCTGATGGAGGAGGCGGGTTTCACGCGGGTGCCGCCGGATCGACGGCTGCCTCTTCCAGCCCGTCCTCGTTGGCACACGATAGGTGTGCTCGACAGACTGGCACCAGCGTCGAAGGCGTACAGCGGGTGCAAGCCCTCCGCAACGATCGTACATCGCGCGGTTCCTGTACATAACGCCACGGTTCCGGCGTTATGGGTTGTGCCCCAACCTCTCGGGGCCTAGGCGCGCTCTCGGGAACCGGCTCCAGGATTGGAAGTCCTCCTTTTGGCCGGTGGGTAGGCCTGAAACCTCGGCGCTCTAAGCTCCAAGGCAAGCGGCAGCGGCAAGCGAACGTCAGCCAGCGGTCTCGGCGCAATGTCCGGTTGGCCACTCCTCGCTCCGTTGCCGCAGCCGTCACGTGATCCACCGTGGGCAGGAGCGCGAACCTGCCTTGTACCCGTGACTCCCTTCTCCGCGTCCTCGTTCTTGCTCGGGGATCGCCGCCATCGGGACCACCGCATGACGCCGGTCGACCCGCGCGCCGTGGGCGCGCTCAAACGGGATGATCGCGAATCCCGAGGCTGGGCTCGTCGGGCCCGCGCCGGGCAGGAACGCTAATCAGCTCGCAACTGGCGCTGGCGTTCTAGCTCTACGGCTTTCCGCTGAAGCCTGACCGATTGTTCCGCCAGCCGATCTCTTCTGGGTTCGATCGCCGTCCCCGATGCGGCGGTATGCGTTTTCACGCCGCTTCCACCTGCCGCTGTTCCTCACTCAAGTCTGGATGGCCAACACCGGTTGGTCCGATCCAGACGGCCGCTGTCGCGATAGGGAGCGGGGACCTAGCAGCTTGTACTGGGTCATCTTACTGACCCCTTTGTCGTCCGTGTATCGGTACTGAGCGCTCCACCTGCCCGGCGACGAGTACGATGCCTGCGGTGAGTGCTACCGCGATGACGAAACGCATGACTAGCAGCGCCCCTGTTTGGCGAGCCCAGGCGGGCAGCCGCGTCCTGGCGCTTCACTCCGGCCCCCCATCTTCTTCGCGTGCCCCGGAGGAATCTTGTAGTACGCGACTGGAACCGCGAGGACTGGCTGCGGCACTCGACCCGGTGCAATCGTCGCCCACGGGGCGCCATGTGCCGTCGCGACAAACCACGCCCCCTCGTGGAAGCTGTAGTACCGGCCGCCGTAGGCGAAGAAATTGGCGCTGACGCCCGGCGCATAGAACACGGGTGAGCCCGGGACAACAACGAGCTTGGGGGGCGCCACGAGGACGACCGGCGGGGGTGGAGGCACGACGACAACCCGCGGCGGCGCCGGCACGCCAATCTTGACGCCAATGCTGACGTTATCGGCCGCCACCGGGCTGACGACCGCGAGAGCGAAGATCGCGGTGAGTGCGAGCACTAGCATCATATCGAGGGACCTCCTGCGCATTAAGTCCTGGCGTAGTGGTCCTGGTGTTGCATGCCGTCTGCCAAGTCGTTGCGCGGGGACTACAGTGTGACTTCACGGTCGCTTAGCGTACGGCCCCTGTTCGAGCTGTCCCCAATACGCTTCGAATCCGTCAGTAAGGCTGTCGGCCGGCCGTCACTCGTAGCACGGCTGCGGACATGAGGGACAAGGTGAAGGTCGAAAGCCTGCGCGTTGGGTTGCATCGCGGCCTTTGGTCCACTCAGCGTGAGAGACCGGATCCAGGTGAGCCGCTGCCGCCCCAGGGCCAAACGGACGTTCTCAGCGAGGCGACCTTGAGCGCGAAAGCCTCGCGAGCGTCGGAGCCCATCTTCTGAACGTCCACACCCGCAGCAGCCAGTCCCGGTGCGCCGGCTAGTGGCGAACTCAGGTGGCTGCATGCGCAGCTTCTGCTACGTCTCCTGGTCACGCAGAGCCCGCAGGCTCACGCCGTCGACAGGGATTGTCAACAGGATGCCGCCATCGTCCCCGTAGTGACCGCTCCGTCTGCTGTAACCACCCGGGTTGCTTGAGTCCCTTGAGCCTGGAACAAGACTTGCTCCCTCGTACGATATGTCCACGGGCCGTATCCTTGTCGTCGATGACCAGGCTGCCATCCGGGAATTGGTCGCCGCGACCCTGACCGCCGACGGCCATCACGTGACCACCGCGCCCGATGGCGCCGCGGCGCTCCGGCTGCTCGAGGGACCGACGCCCTACGACCTCATCGTGAGCGATCTCAAGATGCCGAAGCTGGACGGTCCCAGCCTATACTTGGAGGTGAGTCGCCGCTGGCCCGACTGCCGACCCCACGTGCTCTTCATGTCAGGGTTCGTCGACTCCCCGCAGTACGCCGGCTTCCTGGAGGCGACAAAGGTGCCGGTGCTACTCAAGCCGTTCGATCTCGACCAGCTCACGCGCCGCGTACACGAGATCCTTCACCGGTCATAGATCGTCGCTCCCGCAGCGGTGGCCGCGGGGCTTCCCGAGCCCAAGAGGTGACCATCCTGCATCATCGCGATTCGAGAGCGACGCCCCGCGCGGACGGCCACCAGATGTCGGGCACCCAGGCGACCCGGTGACATGTGGTCGCCGCGGCGTCCGTGCTTATCTCGCGGCTGGTGAGGGCCACCGGGTCACGTCGGAGGGCTCGCCAGCGCTCTGAGCCGGAGCGTCGGCCTGGGTCTCCACCACGAGTACCTGACGCACGCACACGGCCAGATCCTCTTGGCCGCACGGGGCGGGTAGCCAGGAGGCTCCCGGAACCGTGGGACGTGGGGCCGAGCCCTGAGGGATGAGCAACACCTTGGCGGCCGGCCGGTGTGACAGCAACTGCTGCACCAGGCGCTCCCCGTTCATCAGCCGGGAGCTCTACGTCGACAAGGAGGAGATCGATGGGCGCCGGATGCTCGTGGGCGAAGCGTAGGGCCAGCAGTGGCTGCGGCCCTGCATCGAGCACGGTGTAGCCTCGGGCGCTGAGGGCGGCCAGGGCCAGTCTGCCGCACCGCGGGGTCGCAGCACCGTCCGACGGGCGTTGACTTCGGGTGGGCGGACCAGCGGGGCCTCCACCCGCGAGGGAGCCACGGCCGCCAGGAACCCCGGCGCTAGAGTCCCCACGAACACACAGGCGAACCCGTCGGCATCGAGTCGCCAGACAAGGCCCTGCGCTTCGACGGGCAATCGGCCCGTCGGCCGGAACTGGAGGCGCACCTGACTGCCCAGCGGCGGCGGCTCGTCGATGAGGATCTTGGCCCGGCCGCACTGGTGTCTTTGGTCCGCCCCTGGAGCTGACGCGACCCGATCGAAACGGTGACGAGCCACGACACGGCCTGGCGCGGGAACCGCCGCGCGTCCTGCTTGCCGGCCCTCGCCCGCCCTCGATGCTGACGCGTCGCTATCGCCATTTCTCCACGCCTCCGGTCTTCGTAGCGCTCTGTGCGCAGTCGCCTGCCGAATGAATGCCGTGAGCACATAGGATGCCGGGAGGCCGAAGGCGGCGTCAGACCGTCGAAAGCAAGGCAGCGAGCAGGCACGAACCGCGACGCACCCTCATCCTGTTGCTTGACTGGTCTGCCGCCAGACACATAGCCCTGCCTGGTTGACTCGAACTCTACTCGGACCGAGTCATTCATGGCCATCCGCCCCGATCGGGAAGCCGCGAGTCGGGCCGAGCCTCGAAACGCGCGTATCGTAACGTATAGCGATGAGTCACGTGTCCAAGCAGGGTCCTGTGGGCGGGTCTGACAATCCCAACCTGGATTCCGGGGGTTCGAGCGAGAGTAAATCGGGAACTGGTCTCAAACAGGGTCAGTCCGTGTCACCCGGTATAAACCACCTGAACCGCGGAAGTGCTTGACGCATCGAGCAGAATCCACGAAAATCCGGCGCATGGCTGGATGTGCCGAAGGGCGGCCCGAACGAATCCCCCCTTCGGCACCACTGAACAGCAGAACGATCCGTTGCGACGATCACGCTGACCGACCGGCCGCCTGCCGCGCTACCAGGTCGAGGATGATCCGCGCCGCGCGCGCGCTCGGTGGCGGTCCCCCGTAGCCCAGGCGGGCCAACGCCTCGCGTCCCGCCGCGCGCTGGGTCTCCCGCGCGGCCGGGTCCGTGAGCGAGCGTCGACACCGCCTCGACGAGCCGCTCCGGACGGCAGTGCTCCTGAAGCAGCTCCGGCACGGCCGGCCGATCGAGCACGATGTTGACCAGGCTCACGTACCGGATCTTGAGCAGGCGTCGGGCGATCGCGGCGGTGAGGGGAGCCACGCGGTAGGTGATGACCGCGGGCACTCCGGCCAGAGCCAGCTCCACCGCCACCGTACCCGAAGCGGCGAGCGCGACGTCCGCGGCGGCGAACGCGTCGTACTTCTCCGCCGCCCGCGCACGACGACGCCGTCGAGCCGGCGGCCGCGCGCCCCACCTGCGCGGCGACGATGTCGACGGTCGGGATCACCACGCGCAGGCCGGGGTACTCGGCCGCAGCCGACGAATGGGCTCCCCGAAGATCGGCAGGAGGCGAGCGACCTCGCCGGCCCGGCTCCCGGGCAGCAGGCAGAGAAGCGGCGCACTCGGCCGTCGATCCCGTGGCGGCGCCGGAACCCGGCGCCGTCGCCGCGCTCGGCACCGCTCTCGATCACCGGGTGGCCGACGTGGGTTGCGCCGAGGCCCACCGCCTCGAAGTACGCGGGCTCGTTCGGCAGCAGGCACAGGAGGTGATCGAGCAGCCGCGCGAGCACGCGGGCGCGGCCCGGCCGCCAGGCCCAGACCATCGGCGCGACGTAGTGGATGCGCGGCGTCCGGGAGCCCGCCGCCTTCAGGCGCTTGGCCACACGCCCGCTGAAGCCCCACGAGTCGATGCTCACCAGCGCCGCGGGCCGCTGCCGCTCGATGTCGGCGCCGTCTCGCGCACTCGCCGCAGCCCCAGGGGCGCCTTCGGCAGCACCTCGAGGAGCCCCATGACCGCGATGTCGGCGAGCGGAAAGAGGCTCCGCAAGCCCTCCTCGCCCATCTGCTCGCCGCCCACGCCGGCGAAGCGGACACGGCCCGCCCCGTCTCCTGCGCAGCGCCCGCATCAGGTGCGCGCCGACGAGGTCCCCGGAGGGCTCGCCGGCCACGAAGAGGGGCCGGCGTAGATCAGAGGGGCGACCCGGAATCGGTGCTTCGGTGAGGCATCGCCGGGCCGCGGTCTCCCGGCCGGCTCCCGGCCGATTAGTCGGCCCCGTCCTCCAGCTTCGCCTGGCAGATGCCCCGCTGCGATCGGGCCCGCATGAACGCCACCACCTCGGCGACTTGGGGCGAGTCGCGGTACTGCTCGGCGACGCGCTCGAGTCGCTCGCCCATCGTGCCTTCCGGCGCGAACAGCTCCTGGTACGCGCGGCGCAGCGCGTGGATGTCCTCGCGCGCGACGCCGCGGCGCCGCAGGCCCACGAGGTTCAACCCAGCCAGCCACGCGCGGTTGCCGATCACCGAGCCGTAGGGGATCACGTCGAACTCGACGCCGGACAGGCCGCCGACCATCGCCAGCGTGCCGATGCGCACGAACTGGTGCACCGCGCACAGGCCGCCCAGCACCGCGTGGTCGCCGATCGTCACGTGCCCGGCGAGCGTCGCGTTGTTGGCCATGATCACGCCGTCGCCGATCGTGCAGTCGTGCGCGACGTGGGTGCCGGCCATGAACAAGCCGCCGTCGCCGACGCGCGTCGCCATGTTGCCGCCCTTGGTCCCGGGATTCATGGTCACGTACTCGCGGATCGTGTTGTCACGGCCGATGATCAGCCGGGACGGCTCGCCCTGGTACTTGAGGTCCTGGGGCTGGTGCCCGATCGGACGCGAAGGGGAAGATCCGCGTGCCCGCCCCGATCTCGGTATGGCCCGCGACCACCGCGTGGGAGACGAGGGTGACGCCGTCGCCGAGATTGACGTCGCCGCCGACCACGCAGTACGGCCCGATCGCGACGCCTTCACCCAGCTTCGCGCCCGGCTCGACCACCGCGGTGGGATGGACGGTCACGGCTCATGCCGTCACGCGGCTCCTCACGCGGCGCCGGGCGAGTCTGGCCCAGCGCGGCGCATTGCCGCCAGAACTCCTTGGCCGGCATCGCGGGCGAGTCCGGCGACGGTCCCGCCGGGCTCGATGTCCCGCATCACCCCGCTCTGGGCCGCGAGGCGGGCGCCCGCGCCGATCTGCAGGTGGCCGGTGATGCCGACCTGACCGCCCGCCGCGACGAACGCGCCCAGGTGCGTGCTTCCGGAGATGCCCACCTGGGCGACGAGGACGCAGCCCGCCCCGAGCCGAACGTTGTGCCCGATCTGCACGAGGTTGTCGATCTTGGTGCCGGCTCCGATCACGGTGTCGGGCCCGGCGCCGCGGTCGATCGTGGTATTGGCGCCGATCTCGACGTCGTCCTCGACGATGACGCGGCCGAGCTGCGGCACCTTGAGGTGACCGCCGGCTCCCATGGCGAAGCCGAAGCCGTCCTGGCCGATGCGCGCGCCGGGATAGATGGCGACGCGGTTGCCGATCAGGCTGTGCGAGATGGTCGCTCCCGCGCCGACGATGCAGTCCTCGCCGATCACGACACCGGGAGCGATCGCGGCGGTCGCGCCGATCACCGTCCGTGCGCCGATTTCCGCCCGCGCGCCGACCACCGCTCCGGGCTCGATCCGGCAGCTCGGCGCCAGGCGCGCGGTGGGGTCGACGATGGCCGACGGGGAGACGCCGGCCTCGGGCGCCATCACCGGGTAGAACGCCTGCGCGATGCGAGCATAGGCCCGATAGGGCTCCTCGGTGAGCAGCAGCGCCATCCCGGCGGGAGCCCTGGCCGCGAGGTCCGGCTGCACCACGCAGGCCCCGGCGCGGCTGGCCGCGAAGGCGGCTACGTAGCGGCGGTTGTCGAGGAAGCTCACATGCGCCGGCCCGGCGGCGTCCAGCGGCGCCACGTCCTCGATCAGGCGGTCGGGGTCGCTTCCCGGGGCCGGGCGGGCGCCGGCGATCTCGGCGAGCCGACTCACGCTGAACGGTCCGGCGACCGTGAAGAACCGAGGGTCGGCCATCCTGTCTCTTCCTCCGGAGCCCCGGCGGAGCCGGCGGCGTCTGCGGCTTCTCGCGGGTCGTGGTCGGGCGACCTCCGGAAGTCCAGAGGCGGCCTGGGGTCAAGCCAGCACACCGCGGTTGATCCTACCATCACACCGCGGCGCGCGCCCACTCGGCGGCCCGCGGAGGGCAGATTGTGGTCGGTTGCGGGCCTCCGGGACCACCGCCCTGCGTCCGCCGCTCGTCAGCCGGTACTGATGAAGGTCGAGCGGGCGACACGCCGCGCGACCGACCGACCGTAGGTCGGGCGCGCGAGGCCGTGCATCACGAGCCGGTTGACCAGAGACGGCAGGAGGGGCAGCGGTCGGAGCACGTCCACGATCAGCACGACGCGCGGCTCGCGGCTCTCGTTGATGACTTCGTGCGGCCACGAGTCATCGAACATGATGGCCTGCCCCGCCTTCCAGACGTACTCCTGCGAGTTCACGACTAACCGGGGTGGGTCATCCTGCGGGACATGCAGCCCGAGGTGATAGCGCAGGTACCCGAGGTAGGGGCCCTCGTGGCGGGGGACCCGTTTGCCGGCGTCCAGTATGGAGAAGAACGCCTGGACCAGGTTCGGGACCCGGGCGAGCGCCTCGCACGTGGCCGGGCAGAGCGCGCGATTGGCCTCGGGCTTGTGACCCAGGATATAGAGCATGAACACGTACCAGTGGCGATCCGAGTCGACGCTCGAGATCGCCCGCTCTCCCGGGTCGATCTCGTGATAGCGCGGGAGCTTCTCGCGGCGGGCGAGGAGCTGCGCACACTCCTCGCGGATCGCCGGGTACGCACGTGTGACGTGCCCGAGCGAGGGATAGGCATCGTTCACCTCGAAGAACGCGGGGCGCCGGTCGCCGCCCACGTAGCGGAGCATGAAGCGGTTCAGGCGGGCCTTGAACGGATGGTAGTCCATCGGACCGACCTTTCAGGTGGAGCGGCCGTCCACGCGGCGCTCGCGCGCCGCGGCGGCCAGCTCCCGGAGGACCGGCACCGTCATGTCCCAGCCCATGCAGGCGTCGGTGATGCTCTGGCCATAGACGAGCTGCGCGGGATCCGCGAGATCCTGACGCCCGTCGACCAGGAAGCTCTCCATCAGTACACCGACGATTCCCCGCTCCCCCCGGGCGACCTGGGCCGCAATCTCCCGCGCGACCTGGGGCTGACGTCGGTAGTCCTTCTCGCTGTTCCCGTGGCTCGTGTCGATCATCAGCCGGGGCGGCACCCCCGCGGCGCGGAGGGCGGCGAGCACCTCCCCGATGCTCGCCGCGTCGTAGTTCGGACCGCTCTGCCCGCCGCGCAGGATCACGTGGCAGTCCACATTGCCGCGGGTGGAGACGATGCCGGCGAGACCCTGCTCGGTGACCCCCAGGAAGCTGTGCGGATGGGCCGCGGCCCGCACCGCGTCGATGGCGATCTGCACCCCGCCGTCGGTGCCGTTCTTGAACCCGACCGGCATCGAGAGCCCGGAGGCCAGCTCCCGATGAACCTGACTCTCGGTCGTGCGCGCCCCGATGGCGCCCCAGGTCACGAGGTCGGTGATGAACTGGGGGGAGATCGGGTCGAGGAACTCGCAGCCCGCGGGCAGCCCGATGTCGACGAGATCGAGCAGGAACCGGCGGCCCCGTCGCAATCCCACGTTGATGGCGAAGCTGCCGTCGAGGTGCGGGTCGTTGATGAGCCCCTTCCAGCCCACCGTGGTGCGCGGCTTCTCGAAGTAGACGCGCATCACGATGCAGAGATCCGGCGCCAGCTCGTCGGCCAGCCGGCGGAGGCGGAGCGCGTACTCCTGGGCGGCGGCCGGATCGTGGACCGAGCACGGGCCGACCACCACGAGGAGGCGGTCGCTCCGGCCGGCGAGGATGTCGGCCACTTCCTCGCGCGCCCGCGTGACCATGAGCGACCCCTTCTCGGAGAGCGGCTGCTCCTCGATCAGGATCGCCGGGGGCAGAAGGGGCTGGATGCGCTCGATCCGGAGGTCGCGAGTCTTCATTCCGGCAATTGTAATCCCGCGGGGCGCCCACGGGGTGGTCTTGACCCGGGGGCCGGCATCCACGAGAATCCCGGGCATGATGCCGCTCCGGTGGGGGCAGGTCGCGCCGGACTTCGAGCTGCCCAGCACCGAGGGGCGCCCCATGTCCCTCCGGGAATATCGGGGTCGCGACGTCGTCCTCGGCTTCTACTGCTATGACTTCGGCGGGATCTGAACCCCGGAGCTCACCGGCCTGGGCCAGGCCGCGGCCGAGCTGGCCCGCCGTGGTGCCGTGCTCCTGGGCATCAGCGGCGATAGCCCGTTCTGTCACGCCGCCTTTCTCAAGGCCCATCCGTTCCCGTTTCCGCTCCTGAGCGACGTGCACCGCACCGTCATCTCCGCCTACGGCGTGCTCGACGCCGACCGCAACGTGGCCTACCGGTCCACCTTCGTGATCGATCGCGACGGCGTGCTCCGCTGGGGGCAGGCGGGCGATCGGCACATGGTGCGGGACGGTAGCGAGCTGGTGCGCGTGGTGGATCTGGTCAGTTCCCTGAGGCAGTCCTCGTAAGGAGACCCCATGGCCTTCCCCCTGTCCGCAGCCACCCCGTCGTCCCTGGGCCTCGACGCCCGTGCGCTCGAGCGCCTGCAGGAGCTGATCACGCAGCACCTGGCCGAAGGCCGGTACCCGGCGGCCCAGATCGCGGTGGCGCGCGAGGGCAAGCTCGCCCTGGTGCGGAGCTTCGGGGACGCGCGCCTCGACCCCGTGCGGGTGCCCGCGCGCGAGGATTCCCTCTGGCTGCTCTACTCCAACACGAAGGTCATCACCGCCTGCGCGGTGTGGATCCTCGCGGAGCAGGGAGCCCTGCGCTTCACGGACCGGGTCGCCGACCACGTGCCGGGCTTCGAGGCCAACGGCAAGGGGGACATCACGATCACCCAGCTCCTGAGCCACCAGGGCGGGTTTCCCAACGCCGACGTGCCGAAGGCGGCCTGGGAGGATCACGAGCTGCTGCGCCGGACGGTCTCGGCCTTCACGCTCGAGTGGACGCCCGGCTCGCGGGTGCACTACCACAGCCGGGCTGCCCACTGGGTGGCCGCGGTGCTGATCGAAGCCCTGAGCAAGACCGACTACCGGGCGTTCGTCCGGGAGCAGGTCATCGAGCCGCTCGGGCTCGGCGACGAGCTCTTCGTGGGCCTGCCGGACGGCCATCACGACCGAGCCGTGGACATGCACGAGCCCGCCACGACCGGGACCGGCCAGGGGAACCGAGGGCAGGTGAGAAGAGAGGAAGAAAACAACGCCGAGTTCCGCCGCGCCGGGACGCCGGGCGGGGGCGGGTACGCCACCGCGCGCGCGATGGCCGCCTTCTACCAGATGCTGGCCGCCGGCGGTACGCTGGACGGCCGGCGGCTCCTCTCGCCCCGCCTGGTCCAGTACGTCACGCGGAGCGTCACGGGTGACCGGGTAGACGGCTACATGGGCATGCCGATGCACCGCGCGCTCGGCCCCCACGTGCGGGGGACGACCGACTCCATCCGGGGGCTCGGCAGCATCGCCTCCCCGCGGACGTTCGGCCACGGCGGTGTGGGGTCCTCCTACTGCTGGGCGGACCCGGACTCGGGCGTGTCGTTTGCCTACCTGACGAACAGTCGGGTGGCGGATCCGTGGCACAGCCTGCGGATGGACGTGATCAGCAACGCCGTGCACGCGGCCATCCCGGCCGGGCGCTAGGGCGTCCTGCGGCCCCTCGGTTGGCGGCTTGTGAAAGATGTGCCATAATGACGCCGCCCGAGGGGGCAAAGGACAATAGTGATGGGAGTTTCCCTACCACTTCTCGATAGCAAGCGTCCCGCCGACTCACCCAAGCCACCGTGGCTTAAGGTGCGCGCGCCGGGCGGACCACGGTACATCCGGCTCAAGGGCCTGATGCGCGAGTGGAACCTCCATTCGGTCTGTGAGGAGGCGCACTGCCCGAACATCGGCGAGTGCTGGGAGGAGCTCACCGCGACCTTCATGATCCTGGGCGACGTGTGCACGCGCAATTGCGGATACTGCGCGGTCACCCACGGTCGGCCGGTCTGGGAGGATCGCGAGGAGCCGGAGCGCGTGGGCCGGGCGGTGGGCGAGCTGGGCCTCGAGCACGTGGTCATCACCTCGGTGAACCGTGACGACCTGGCGGACGGCGGCGCCGCGCACTTCGCGGCGACTACCCGGGCGATTCGTCGCCACGCCCCCGGCTGCCGCGTCGAGCTGCTCATTCCGGACTTCCAGGGCGGCGCGCCCGCCCTCGCGGCGGTCATCGAGGCCGCGCCGGACGTGCTGAACCACAATACCGAGACGGTGCCGCGGCTCTACAAGGTGGCGCGTCACGGCGGCCGCTACGAGCGCACGCTCGAGCTGTTCCGGCGCGCCCGGGCGGCCGCGCCCCGGCTCGTGACCAAGTCGGGCATCATCCTGGGCCTGGGCGAGGAGCGGGACGAGCTGCTGGCGACCATGGCGGACCTCCGGGCGGCGGACGTGAACATCCTCACGCTCGGCCAGTACCTGCGCCCGTCCGCCCAGCACCTGCCGGTCTCGCGCTTCTACCACCCCGACGAGTTCGCGGAGCTGGCGGTCCGGGGCCGGGAGATGGGCTTCGCCCACGTGGAATCGGGCCCCCTCGTCCGGTCTTCCTATCACGCCAAGAAGCAGACCGACAACGTCAAGAACGCGGGGCAGTGGTTTGGCGAGGTGCAGCCGAAGGCGAGCCGAGCGGATACAAAAGGGGGGCTCACGGAGGCGAGCCCACCAGGGGAGCGCTGAACCGCAAACATGGACTACATCCCCATCTTGATGGTCTTCGCGGCCGCCGCCGGCGTGGCGGGGGCGCTGATCGGCATCCCGCTGCTGATCGCGCCCAAGCGCATCCTCCCGATCAAGCAGGAGCCGTTCGAGTGCGGCAAGGACCCGGTGATGCTGCCGGAGGGCCGCTTCGCGATCAAGTTCTCCACCATCGCCATCTTCTTCATCATCTTCGATATCGAGCTGGTGTTCGTCTGGCCGTGGGCCGCGATGTATCGCCAGCTCGGCTGGTTCGGGTTCGTGGAGATGCTCGTCTTCCTGGGCATCCTGATGCTGGGCTTTCTCTACATCTGGAAGAAGCGAGGGCTCGAATGGGAGTAGGCGCGTTCTTCACCGGGAAGCTCGACGAGGCCATCGGCTGGGCCCGCAAGTACTCCATCTTCCAGTATCCGTTCGTCACCGCGTGCTGCGGCATGGAGTACATGGCGACCGCGTGCTCGCACTATGACGTGGACCGCTTCGGGGCGGGGCTGCCGCGCTTCTCGCCCCGCCAGGCCGACGTGCTCTTCGTGGTCGGCACGATCAGTCACAAGATGGCGCCCGTGCTCAAGCGCATCTACGACCAGATGTGCGAGCCCAAGTGGGTGGTCGCCTTCGGCGTCTGCACCTGCACCGGCGGCTTCTACGACAACTACGCGACGGTCCAGGGCATCGACACCATCATCCCCGTGGACGTCTACATTCCCGGCTGCCCGCCGCGTCCGGAGAGCGTCATCGACGGCCTGATGAAGCTCCAGGACAAGATCGCGGCGGGCACCCAGCGCTACTGATCCGGGTCCCGGGAGCCGCCATGGACGGCCACGCCATTCTCGCCCGGCTGCGCGAGCGCTTCGGGGACCTTGTCCTCGCCACCCACGACTACCGCGGCGATCACACCGCGGTGTTGAGCCGTGAGGGAATCGTGCCGGCCCTCGCGTTCTGCCGGGACGACGCCGCGCTCGCCTTCGACATGCTCGTGGACCTCACCGCGGTGGACTACAGCCGGTTCCCGGGCCGCGAGGACGGGCCCCGCTTCGAGGTCGTCTACCACCTGTATTCCGTCCCGCACAACCATCGTGTGCGGCTGAAGGTCCCGGTGGAGCAGGACGATCCCGTCGTTCCCACCGCCACCGCCCTCTGGCCCATCGCCAACTGGCAGGAGCGCGAGGTGTGGGACATGTTCGGCATCCGCTTCGACGGCCACCCCGACCTGCGCCGGCTCCTGATGTACGAGGAGTTCGAGGGCCATCCCCTGCGCAAGGACTACCCGATCAATCGCCGCCAGCCCCTCATCGGCCCGAAAGTGTAGGGCGAGACGAAGCCGAAGGCGAGCCGAGCGAATATGAAAATGACTAAGAGGGAATCGGAGGCTTGATGGCCGAGCGGAAGACGCGCGAGCTGTTCCTGGGCGAGGGGTCGAGCGCCGACGGCACCCAGCATCTCTACGTCAACATGGGGCCGGCGCACCCGGCCATGCACGGCATCATCCGCATCTTCGCCGAGCTGGACGGCGAGACGGTGGTCAAGACCGACGTGGAGATCGGCTACCTCCACCGCGCGTTCGAGAAGGACTGCGAGGCGGGCCCGTACAACAACGCGATTCCGTACACGGATCGCCTCAACTACGTCTCGCCGCTGATCAACAACTTCGGCTACACCTCGGCGATCGAGAAGCTGCTCGGCATCGAGATCACCGACCGCTGCAAGTACATCCGCGTGATCATGAGCGAGATCTCGCGGATCTGCGACCACCTCACGTGCGTGGGCGCAGGCTCGATGGAGCTGGGCGCCTTCACCGTATTCCTCTACATGATCAAGGCGCGGGAGTTCCTCTGGGAGCTGGTGGAGGACGTCACCGGCGCGCGGCTGACGATCTCCTACGGGCGCGTGGGCGGTGTGAAGGCCGATCTACCGGCCGGGTTCGACCTGAAGGTCAAGAAGGCGTTCGCGGAGACCCGTCAGGTGCTCGAGGAGGTGCACACCCTCGTCACCGGCAACCGGATCTTCATGGACCGCATGGTCGGGGTGGGCGCGCTCAGCCGGGAGGAGACGATCGCGTGGGGGATCACGGGGCCCCTGCTGCGCGCGGTGGGTGTGCCGTTCGACCTGCGCAAGACGCAGCCCTACTGGGCGTACGACCGGATCCCGTTCGACATCGCGCTCGGCAAGAACGGCGACAACTTCGACCGCTTCCTGGTCCGGATGGCCGAGATGGAGCAGTCCATGCGGATCGCGGAGCAGGCCCTCGACGGCCTCCCGGGCGGCGCCATCCAGGTGGACTGGGAGGGGAAGGCCATCGATCCCGCCGCCTACGTGGACATGGGCAAGCAGGGCAAGACCGAGGGCCTGCTGCTCCTGCCCATCAAGCTCTCGCCCAACCTGCAGGGCCAGGATCGCGGCGCGCACGATCGCGTGAACGCGGCCGACAAGCGTGTGGTCCTGCCGACGAAGGCGGAGGCCTACGGCTCGATCGAAGGGCTGATGAACCACTTCATGCTGGTCATGGAGGGCTACGGCATTCGTCCGCCTCCGGGCGAGGCGTACTTCGCGGCGGAGGGGGCCAACGGAGAGCTGGGCTTCTACGTGGTGTCCGACGGCACCGACCGGCCGTACCGCGTGCGGTGCCGCCCGCCGTGCATGAACCCGGTCGCCGCCATCCCGGCCATGATCGAGGGCGAGATGGTCGCCGACATCATCCCCACCTTCGGCTCCGTCAACATGATCGGCGGGGAGCTCGACCGATAAAAAAGATGCGAAAGCACCTTACAGAGGGCACGGCTCGCCGTGCCCGGCTTAGAAAAATAGAGGGGGTTGCCCAAGCTCCCAACCTGTCTGCCCAGGTGACGAATGGCTGACCCAAAGCGGCCTGAGTTCACGGCAGAACAGCTACAAGAAGTCCGCCGCCTCCAGGCCCTCTACCCGGACAAGCAGGGCGCGCTGCTACCCGTGCTGCGTCTGGCCCAGGAGGTCTTCGGCTACGTGTCGCTCGAGGTGGAGGAGTACGTGGCCGGCCTGTTCGAGATGTCGCCGGCCCACGTGCACGAGGTCGTCACCTTCTACACGCTCTTCTTCCAGCAGCCGACGGGCCGCCACGTGGTCTCGGTCTGCCACAACCTCTCCTGCCACCTCCTCGGCTCCAAGTCCATCGTCGAGCACCTGACCCGACGCCTGGGCGTCGAGGTGGGCGAGACCACCGCGGACGGCCGCATCACGCTGCTCACGGTGGAATGCCTCTGCGCGTGCGAGGCGGCGCCGATGATGCAGGTGGACGACCGCTACGAGGGGCTGCTCACGCCGGAGAAGGTGGACCGCATCCTGGACGGGCTCTCCTGATGGCCGAGCTGATCTTCACCCGCAACTTCGACCGGCCGAGCTCGCACACCCTGGGCGTCTACCGGGAGACCGGCGGGTACACCGCGCTGCCCAAGGCGTTGCAGATGGAGCCCGCCGCCATCACCGAGGAGGTGAAGAAGTCCAACCTCCGCGGCCTCGGCGGCGCCGCGTTCCCGACCGGCATGAAGTGGAGCTTCATCCCCAAGGGCTCGACGGCGCCGAAGTACCTCGTGATCAACGCGGACGAGGGTGAGCCGGGCACGTTCAAGGACCGCTACCTGCTCGAGCGCGATCCCCACGCCCTGATCGAGGGCATGATCATCGCGGCGCGGGCGATCGACTCGCACGTGGGCTTCGTCTACATCCGGGGCGAGTACGTGAACCCGTGGCAGGTGTTCAGCGGGGCGGTGAAGGAAGCATACGACGCGGGGCTGCTGGGCCGGAACATCCAGGGCTCGGGCTTCGACTTCGACATCGTGGTGCACCGGGGCGCCGGGGCCTACATCTGCGGCGAGGAGACGGGCCTGCTGTCGTCGCTCGAAGGCAAGAAGGGCTGGCCCAAGATCAAGCCGCCGTTCCCCGCCATCAAGGGCGCCTTCGGCCAGCCCACCATCGTGAACAACGTGGAGACCATCGCGGCGGTGCCCCACATCATCAATCGGGGCGCGGAGTGGTTCGCCGGGCTCGGTACCAAGACCCAGGGCGGCACGCGGCTCTACTCGGTGTCGGGCCACGTGGTGAAGCCCGGGATGGTGGAGGCGTCGGTGTCGGTGACCCTGCGCTCCCTCATCTACGACCACTGCGGCGGCATCCGCGACGGGCGACGGCTGAAGGCGGTGGTGCCGGGCGGCTCCTCCGCCCCGATCCTCACCGCGGACGAGATCGACGTGAGCATGGACGCGGACGGCCTCAAGGCGGTCGGCAGCATGATCGGCTCCGCGGGCGTGATCGTGATGGACGAGACGGTCTCGATCCCGGAGGCCCTGATGGTGGTGGCGCGCTTCTACGCGCACGAGTCGTGCGGGCAGTGCACGCCCTGCCGCGAGTCCACCGGCTGGATCTACAAGATCAGCCACCGGATCGTGGAGGGGAAGGGACGCAAGGAGGACCTCGACACGATCCTGGACGTGGCCAAGCGCGGCGCCGGCACCACGATCTGCGCCTTCTACGACGGCGCGGTCGGCCCCTACGTCAGCTACATCGAGAAGTTCCGCGAGGAATTCGAGGCCTTGATCCCGCGCGATGCCTAAGCTCACGATCGACGGCAAGGAAGTCGAGGTCGCCCCGGGCACCAACCTCATCGAGGCGGCCCGGCAGGCCGGCTCCGAGGTGCCGCACTACTGCTATCACCCCGGGCTCAGCATCGCGGGCCAGTGTCGGCTCTGCATGGTGGACATCGAGAAGAACCCGCGCCCGCAGATCGGCTGCAACACCCAGGCCGCCGACGGGATGGTCGTCCACACCCGGACCGAGCGCGTGCTCGAGACCCGCAAGTCCATCATGGAGTTCCACCTCGTCAATCACCCGCTCGACTGCCCGGTGTGCGACCAGGCGGGCGAGTGCTGGCTGCAGATCTACTACATGCGGCACGGGCTCTACGACCCGCGGATGACGGACGAGAAGGTCCACAAGCCGAAGGCGGTCCCGCTCGGGCCCCACGTCATCCTGGACGCGGAGCGCTGCATCCTCTGCTCGCGCTGCGTGCGGTTCTGCGACGAGGTGACCGGCACCGGCGAGCTCGGCATCTTCAACCGGGGGGACCACTCGGAGATCGGGCTCTTCCCGGGCAAGACGCTCGAGAACAATTACTCGGGCAACGTCATCGACATCTGCCCGGTGGGCGCGCTCACCGACCGGGAGTTCCGCTTCCAGGTCCGGGTGTGGTACCTCGACACCGCCCGCTCGGTCTGCAACGGGTGCGCGCGGGGCTGCAACATCGAGGTGCACAACAGCCGGCGGCGGCTCCACCACAACCAGGGCCGCCGGATCGCGCGCATCAAGCCGCGCCACAACCCCGACGTGAACCTGTGGTGGATCTGCGACGAGGGCCGCTACGGCTTCCGCTGGATCGACGACGACAGTCGCCTCCTCTCGCCGGTACGGCGCGCGGGCGGCACCGACGTCCAGCTCGGCTGGGACGAAGCGGTCGCGGACCTCGCGGGCGCGCTCCGGCGCTACCGGCCGGAGGAGATCGGGATCCTGGCCTCGCCCCAGATGTCCAACGAGGACCTGTTCGCGCTGCAGCGGATCGCCGATCAGCTCGGCGTCCGGGCGGTGGACCATCGGGTGCCACCGCGCGTGCCCGGCGAGGACGACGACCTCCTGATCCGGGCCGACAAGAACCCCAATCGTCGCGGCGCCGAGCTGATCGGGCTCACCCAGGGCGAGACCGCCGGGATCCTCGACGGCGCGCGGCAGCGGCGGATCAAGCTGCTGTGGATCTTCCAGCACGATCTCCTCGAGTCCGGCCTGCCGGTGGCGGACGTGACCGCGGCGCTGGCCGCCGCCGAGATGGTGGTGTTCCAGGGCCCGAGCGCGAACGGCACCAGCGCGGGGGCGCACCTCGTGCTGCCCAGCGCGGCCTACGTCGAGCGCGAGGGAACCTTCACGAATTTCCAGGGGCGGGTACAGCGCTTCCGCACCGTGGTGGAGCCCCTGGGCGACGCGGCGGCGGACTGGGACATCCTCGGCCGGCTGGGCCGCGCCCTGGGTGCGGCGGATCCGGCCCTGGTCGCGACCCGGGCCGAGCAGGTCTTCACCGCGCTCGCTGGTCAGGTCCCGGCGTTCGCGGGCATGACCTACCGGGCGTTGGGCGACGCGGGCCTCGTGGTGAAGGCATGAGCGGCCTCGCCCTCGATCTCCTGCTCCAGGCGATCCCGGTCGGGTTCGTCATGTTCGTGGTGCTGAACTTCGGCGGGATCCTGACCTGGGTCGAGCGCAAGCAGTCCGCGATCATGCAGGACCGGATCGGGGCCAACCGCGCATCCATCTCCGTGTTCGGTCTCCGCATCCGCGTCCTGGGACTGCTCCATCCGCTGGCCGACGCGTTGAAGATGCTGACCAAGGAGGACTTCACCCCCGCGCGCGCGGACACGCTGATGTTCAAGCTCGCCCCGTTCGTGTCGGTGTTCTTCGGCCTGGCCGCCTTCGCGACGATCCCGTTCGGCGACACCCTGCAGATCCTCGGGCGCGAGATCCAGCTCCAGGCGGTCACGCTCAACGTGGGCATTCTCTATGTCCTGGGCATGATCTCGTTGGGCGTCTACGGCCTCATGATGGCGGGCTGGGCCTCGGCCAACAACTACGCCCTCCTGGGCGGGCAGCGCGCGGCCGCTCTCATGATCTCGGCAGAGGTCGCGATCGGCGCCTCGATCATGGGCGTGGTCATGGTGTATGGCTCGCTCAACATGCAGGACATCGCGCGCGGCCAGGGCCAGCCGCTGCTGCCGCAGCTCTTCGGAAACTGGATTCCGGCCTGGGGCATCCTGACTCAGCCCCTCGCCTTCTTCCTGTTCCTGACTGCGGGCATCGCCTCCACCAAGCGGATTCCCTTCGACACCCCGGAAGGGGAGTCGGAGATCATCGGGTATTTCGTGGAATACAGCGGCATGAAGTTCGGCATGTTCGCGATGGCCGACTTCCTGGAGACGGTGGTGATCTCGGGCATGACCACCGCGCTGTTCCTGGGGGGCTGGCAGGTCCCGTATCTCCAGGCTTCCGGCTTCGTATTCCCCTGGGGCGCGACGGTGGCGCTGCCGCACCTGGTGGTGGTGGGGATGCAGGTCGGGGCCTTTCTCACCAAGGTCGTCGTGATGCTCTGGCTTCTCATGCTGATCCGGTGGACGCTGCCCCGCTTCCGCTACGACCAGGCGATGCGGCTCGGCTGGCTCGCCCTCTTCCCGCTGTCGATCCTCAACATCCTCGTCACCGGCCTCGTGCTGCTGGCGGTGGGGAAGCCCTGAGCCATGGCCTACCAGACGACCAACACGCCCGCCGATCCCAAGCACTCGAGCCGCCTCGGCCTCCGCCAGCGGTTCTACCTGGTCGAGGTGCTCGTGGGGCTGGCCCTGACCGCGAAGCACTTCTTCGCCAACATGGGGCGCCACACCCTGCACGTGGTCTTCCGGGTCAAGAGCGCGCGGGGGTCGGTCACCATCCAGTATCCCGAGGAGCGGCGGCCCTACTCCCCACGGCTGCGCAGCCTGCACCGGCTGGTGCGCCGGGAGGACGGCTCGCCCCGCTGCGTGGCGTGCATGATGTGCGAGACGGTGTGCCCGGCCCACTGCATCTACATCGTGGCCACCGAGCACCCCAATCCCGAGATCGAGAAGGTGCCCGAGCGGTTCGACATCGACCTGGGCAAGTGCGTGTTCTGCGGCTACTGCGTGGAGGCCTGTCCCGAGGACGCCATCCGCATGGACACCGGCATCCTCGAGTTCTCGGCCTACGACCGCCAGAGCATGGTCTACACCAAGGACACGCTGCTCGCGCTCGAGCCGGCGGGGCCCAACGGGGTCCCAACCTCGCCGGTGCCGATCCCGCCCGCGCGGAGGCCCCGGTGAGCCTCTTCACGTTCGCGGTGCTGGCCCTGCTCGCGATCGGCTCCGGGGCGGGCATGCTGCTGCGGAGGAACCCGATCCACGGCGCGCTCTTCCTCGCGATCAACCTGATCTCGGTGGCCGGGCTCTTCCTGACGATGCGGGCCGAGTTCCTGGCCGCGGTGCAGATCATCATCTACGCGGGGGCCATCGCGGTCCTCTTCGTCTTCGCGATCATGGTGCTGATCCCGGGCAAGGAGGAGACCGGGCCCGATCCGCTCCGCCGGCAGCGCTGGCTGGCGGTGCCGATCGCCGCGGTGTTCCTGATCCTCGTCGCGGTGGTGCTGCGCTCGACCGTGTTCGCGGGCCCGCCCCGGCCGCACCTGCCGGGGGGGACGGACGCGGTGGGGCGCGTGCTCTTCACCGACTACCTGTTCCCGTTCGAGGTCACCTCGGTGTTGCTGCTCGCCGCCATCGTGGGAGTCATGGCGCTGACCAAGCGCAGGGCGTAGGATGGTTCCCGAGTCCTACTACGTCGCGCTGTCTGCGGTCCTGTTCACCATGGGCGTGCTCGGGGTCCTGATCCGGCGCAACCCGCTGGTGATCTTCATGTCCATCGAGCTCATGCTGAACGCGGCGAACGTGGCCCTGGTGGCCTTCGGCCAGCGGCACGGCACCACCGATGGTCAGGCCCTGGTGTTCTTCGTGCTGTGCGTGGCCGCCGCCGAGGTCGCGGTGGGCCTCGCGATCATCGTGACGATCTTCCGGCTCCGTCGCCGCCTCTCGGTGGACGAGCTGAGCACCCTTCGCGGCTAGCGCGAGGCGGTAGACGGTTGAGAAGAAGCAACGGCAAGATTGTGGTGCAGCCGTGGCAGGGCGAGGTGAGCCGAAGGCGAGCCGAGCAGATATAGAGAATCGAGCCGAGCGAATACAAGAAGAGAAGCTCACGGTAGCAGCGGGAACGGGAAGGCTTCCAGGAGGAGCGGAATGGCGCAGACCAAGACCGCAGTGGCCCAGACCCGGCTCGACGCGGAGCTGGCGCGGCGGCTGCTGACGCAGATGGCGCTCATCCGGCGCTTCGAGGAGAAGGCGGCCGAGATGTACGCCCTGGGCAAGATCGGGGGCTTCCTCCACCTCTATATCGGGCAGGAGGCGGTTGCGGTCGGCGCCACCTCCACGGTGCGCGTCGACGACTACGCGGTGTCGTCCTACCGCGAGCACGGGCACTGCCTGGCCAAGGGGTCCGACCCGCGCCGGATCATGGCCGAGCTGTTCGGCCGGATGGACGGGCTCAGCAAGGGGAAGGGCGGCTCGATGCACCTGTTCGACAAGAGCGTCAACTTCCTGGGCGGCCACGGCATCGTGGGCGCGCACCTGCCGCTCGCGGCAGGGGCCGGCTTCGGCATCAAGTACCAGGGCGGCGACCAGGTGGTGCTGTGCTACTTCGGCGACGGGGCGGTGCCGGAGGGTGAGTTCCACGAGTCCATGAACCTGGCCGCCCTGTGGAAGCTTCCGGTGATCTTCATCTGCGAGAACAATCGCTACGCGATGGGCACCGCGATCCATCGCGCCCTCTCCCAGACCGACATCTGGCGCTTCGCCGAGACCTACGGGATGCCCGGCGAGGCGGTGGACGGCATGGATGTCCTCGCGGTGCGCGACGTGGTGGCCCGCGCGGTCGAGCGGGCGCGGCGGGACAAGATGCCCGCCCTCATCGAGGCCCGTACCTACCGGTTCCGCGGCCACTCGATGCGCGATCCGGCCGGCTCGGTCTACCGGACCAAGGAAGAGGTCGAGCGCGAGAAGCTGCGCGATCCCATCGCGCTGTTCAGCGACCGCTGCCTGAAAGACGGCCTCCTCACCGAGGTCGACATCCGGAACATCGAGAAGGCGGTGAACGACCTCGCGGACGAGGCGGTGGCCTTCGCGGAGGCCTCGCCGGAGCCGCCGCCGTCGGAGCTGTTCACCGACGTGTACAAGGACTGACCTCATGGCGGTCATGACGTACCGGGAGGCGCTGAACCTGGCGCTCCGCGAGGAGATGCGGCGGGACCCGCGGGTGTTCGTGATGGGCGAGGAGGTCGGCCTCTACGACGGCGCCTACAAGGTGACCCAGGGGCTGCTCAAGGAGTTCGGCGACAAGCGCATCATCGATACGCCCATCTGCGAATCCGGCTTCACCGGGGTGGGCGTCGGCTCGGCCATGCTGGGGCTCCGCCCGGTGGTCGAGATGATGACGTTCAACTTCTCGATCCTGGCCCTCGACCAGATCGTCAACTCGGCGGCCAAGATGTGCTACATGTCGGGCGGGCAATACAATATTCCGCTCGTGATCCGCGGTCCCGGCGGCCCGGCGGCCCAGCTCGCCGCGCAGCACTCCCAGTCCATGGAGACGTACTTCTACCACGTGCCCGGACTCAAGGTGGTGCGGCCCTCGACGCCCGCCGACGCGAAGGGGCTGCTGAAGTCGGCCATCCGCGACGACAACCCCGTCATCTTCATCGAAGCCGAGACGCTGTACGCGGTCAAGGGCGAGGTGCCGGAGGATCCGGACTTCCTGATCCCGCTCGGCAAGGCGGTGGTCCGTCGCGAGGGCACCGACGTCACGGTGGTGGCCTACATGGGCATGATGTACCGCGCCCTCGAGGTCGCGGAGGAGCTGGCCAAGGACGGGATCTCGGTGGAGATCGTGGATCCGCGGACCCTGCGTCCGATGGACACCGAGACCATCATCGGGTCCGTCCGGAAGACGCATCGCGCGGTGGTGCTGGAGGCGGGTGCGGGGTTCGCGGGCATGGGCTCCGAGATCGCGGCCCAGATCACCGAGACCGCCTTCGACGACCTCGACGCGCCCGTCCTGCGGGTCACGGGCGAGAACGCGCCGATGCCCTACGCGAAGAACCTGGAGCTGCTCAAGACGCCGTCGAAGGCCAAGATCGCGGCCGCGATCCGGCAGGTGTGCAACGCATGATCACGAAGGTGTTCATGCCGAAGCTGTCCGACGCCATGGAGACCGGCAAGGTCATCAAGTGGCTGAAGAAGGAAGGCGACGTGATCAAGGGCGGTGACGTCCTCCTGGAGGTCGAGACCGACAAGGCCAACGTCGAGATCGAGGCCTTCGGCTCCGGCGTCCTCCGCAAGATCGTGGTGGAGGAAGGCGGGACGGTACCGGTGGGCGAGATGATCGGCGTGATCGCGGACCCGACCGAGGACATCTCGAGCATGGCGGCCGCGAAGCCCGCGGCTCCTGCGCCGGCGGCCGCCGCCCCGGCGCCCGCGGCCAAGCCGTCCGCGCCCGCCCCCGCTGCGGCGCCGGCGGCCGCGAGCGGTCCGCTACCCGCGATGGAGAGCTACCAGTCCGTGCCCGCCACCACCGCGGTGGTGCCGATGGCGCCGGCCGCCGCGGCGGCTCCGGCTCCTGCCGTCGCGGCGCCGAGCCCGGCGGGCGGCCGGGTGAAGGCCTCGCCGCTGGCCCGCAAGATCGCGGGCCAGACCGGCGTGGACCTGCGGCTGATCGAGGGCACGGGTCCCGGCGGACGCATCATCCGTCGCGACGTCGAGGCCGCGAAGGCGGCGCCGCGGCCCGCGGCCGCGCCCCAGCCGGCGGGCCCCCCGCGCCCGGCCGCCGTCCCGGCGCGGCCGCAGTTCGTGATCCCGCCCCGGCCCGAGGCGGAGTACGAGGACGTGGCGATGTCCCCGATGCGCGCGGCCATCGCCAAGCGCATGCCGATGTCGAAGGCGCCCGTCCCGCACTTCTACGTCACCTCCGAGGTCGCGATGGACGAGGCGTGGGCGCTGCGGGAGCAGCTGAACGCGCTCGACGGCCAGCCGAAGATCTCGGTGACCGACATGGTCATCAAGGCGGTGGCGCTGGCCCTGCTCAAGAACCCGGGCGTCAACGCGCAGCTCAACGGCCAGGCCATCCGGGTGTACCACCGGGCCCACATCGGCATCGCGGTGGCGCTCGACCAGGGCCTCATCACCCCGGTCCTCCGCGACTGCGACGTGAAGTCGCTGGCCCGCATCGCGGTCGAGTCGCGGGACCTGGCCGAGCGAGCGCGTGGAGGCAAGCTTCGAGCGCAGGAAATGTCCGGGGCCACCTTCTCGATCTCGAACCTGGGCATGTACGACGTCGAGGAGTTCTCGGCGATCATCAATCCGCCGGAGGGCGCGATCCTCGCGGTGGGCTCGGTGCTGCAGAAGCCGGTGGTGGAGGACGGCGAGCTGCGCGTGGGCCGCCGCATGAAGCTGACGATCTCGTGTGATCACCGTGTGATGGACGGCGCGATGGGCGCGCGGTTCCTGCAGGACGTGAAGCGGCTGCTCGAAGAGCCCCTGCGTCTCCTGGTCTAGCCCATGGCCACCCAGCCGTTCGACGTCGTGGTGGTGGGTACCGGCCCCGGCGGGTACGTGGCCGCCATCCGCTGCGCGCAGCTCGGGCTCTCGGTGGCCACCGTCGAGGACGACCGGCCGGGTGGGGTCTGTCTCAACTGGGGCTGCATCCCGACCAAGGCGCTCCTCCGCAACGCGGAGGTCGTCGGCCTCTTCAATCGGGCGAAGGAGTTCGGCATCACCGTCGGCGAGTGGAAGGCCGACTACGCGCAGGCGGTGCAGCGCTCGCGCAAGGTCGCCGACCGCATGGCCAAGGGCGTCGAGTTCCTCTTCCGCAAGAACAAGATCACCCTCTTCCTCGGCCGGGGCACGCTCAAGAGCGCCCGCGTGGTGGAGGTCGCGGGCAAGGACGGCGCGACTACGCTCGAAGCAAAACGGGCGGTCATCCTCGCCACCGGGTCCGAGCCGAAGTCGCTGCCCGGCGTCACCATCGACGAGAAGCGGATCGTCTCCTCCACCGGCGCGGTCACCAACGAGGGCCGGCCCGGCTCACTGATCGTCATCGGCGCGGGCGCGGTGGGCATCGAGTTCGCGGACGTCTACGCGGCCTACGGCGCGGCGGTGACGGTGCTGGAGGCGCTCCCGCGCGTGCTGCCCATCGAGGACGAGGAGGCGTCCGCGCAGATCGCGCGGCTCTTCTCCCGGCGGGAGATCACGATCCGCACCGGCGTGAAGGTCAAGAGCGTGACGCCGACCGGCGCCGGGGTCTCGGTGGAGGTGGAGGCCGAGGGCAAGACCGAGACCCTCAAGGCCGACCAGGTGCTGATGGCGGTGGGACGCGGCGCGCGCACGCGCGGGCTCGGGCTCGAGGCCCTGGGTGTCGCGACCGAGCGCGGCTTCGTCACGGTGTCGGCGGCCATGGAGACGTCGGTCAAGGGCATCTACGCCATCGGCGACATGGCGGGTCACCAGCTCCTCGCCCACAAGGCGATGGCGGAGGGCGTCGTGGCCGCGGAGGCGATCGCGGGCCAGTCCCCGCGGCCGGTGGACTACGGCAACGTGCCGTCCTGCACGTACTGCCATCCTCAGGTTGCGTCCATCGGGCTCACCGAGGCGGCGGCGCGCGCGGGAGGGCGCGAGATCGCGGTCGGCAAGTTCCCGTTCACCGCGAGCGGCAAGGCGGTCGCGCAGGGCGAGACCGAAGGCTTCGTCAAGGTGGTGGCGGACAAGGCCACCGGCGAGATCCTCGGCGTCCACATCGTCGGACCCGAGGCCACCGAGCTGATCCACGAGTTCGCGGTCGGCCGGACCCTCGAGGCCACGCTGGACGAGTTCGTCCACACCATGCACGCCCATCCCACCCTGTCCGAGGCCGCGTTCGAGGCGGTCCTGGCCGCGCTCGGCCACCCGATCCACATCTGATTCTTCTCCCTCTCCCCAGCGGGGAGAGGCAGGGTGAGGGGGCCGACATGGACTTCAAGCTCACTGCGGAGCAGGAAGCACTCAAGGCTCGCGCGCGCCACCTGGCCGACACCGTCTTCCGCGACCGCGCCGCCCGCTGGGACGCCGCCGAGGAATACCCCTGGGACAACGTGAAGGATCTGGTCCAGGCCGGCTTCATGGGGCTCAGCATTCCCCGGGCGTTCGGAGGAGCCGGCGCGTCCATCCTCGATGTCTTGCTGGTCGTCGAGGAGATCGCGCGCGCCTGCGGGGTCACCGCGCGCATCGTGGTCGAGGGAAGCCTCGGGGTGGTCGGGGCGCTCACCGCGTACGGGACCGAGTCGCAGAAGCGGCGCTACTTCCCGTGGGTGCTCGAGGGCGACAAGCCCGCGATCGCGATCACCGAGCCCGAGGCGGGCTCGGCGGCGACCGACCTCGTGACCCGCGCCGACGAGGCGCCCGAGGGCTACGCCCTCCACGGGGAGAAGCGATGGATCACCGGCGCCGGGACGTCTCGGCTCCATCTCGTCTATTGCCGCATGGGCGGGAAGCCGGGAGCGGCGGGCATCGGCGGCCTCTTCGTCGAGCGCGACACGCCGGGATTCCGCGTCGGCGAGCGCGACCACACCATGGGCCTCCGCGGCATCCCCGAGGGGCGGCTCCACTTCGAGGGCTGTCGCGTGCCCCGTGAGCACGTGCTGGTGGGTCCGCCCGACGGCTTCAAGAAGCTGATGGAGGCCTACAACAGCCAGCGCCTTGGCGCCGCCACGGTGGCCCTCGGCCTGGCCCAGGGCGCGTACGAGCTCGCCCTGGCCTACGCGGGCACGCGGCGACAGTTCGGCCGGGTCATCGGCGACTTCCAGGGTATCCGCTGGAAGCTGGCCGACATGGCGATCAAGCTCGACGCGGCCCGACTGCTCATCCACCGCGCCGCCGCCAACGCGGGCGCCGGGTTCCCGGACGCGCTCGAGGCCGCCGAGGCCAAGACCTTCGCGGCCGAGATGGCGCAGGAGGTGACCGGCCAGGCGCTCCAGATCCACGGGGCGGCCGGCTACGGGCGCGGCCTGCCCCTCGAGCGCATGGCGCGCGACGCCCGCATGTTCGCGATCGGCGGGGGCACCGTCGAGATGATGCGCAACCTCATCGCCGACCGGCTGCTGCCGACCCGCGCCGACTTCCGCCGCTAGTCCCGGCCGTTTCGAGCGCGGGCTTCGCCCGCGCAATCCGCTTGGGGGGAGGCAGGGAGGAGTGCGCCGTCCGGCGCGCGACGACCGTCGGAAGCGACTGTCTTGCCGGTCAAGCGGGTTGCCATGGGCGGCGGTCCCGGAGCATGGCGTTGAGGATCGTGAGTAGCTTGCGCATGGCCGCGATGACGGCGACCTTCTTGGGGCGGCCCGCGGCCGTGAGCCGCCGGTAGACCTCCCGGATCACCGGGTTGTGGTGAATCGCCACGATGGTGGGCATGTACAGCGCGCGGCGGACGGCGGCCCGGCCCCCGCCGATCATGCGCCGCCCCCGCCAGCGGCCGCTGTCGCGATTCCACGGCGCCAGGCCGACGAGCGCGGCAATCCGACGCCGATCCAGCCGACCCAGTTCCGGGAGGTCGGCGATCAGCGCGTGCGCGGTGAGGGCGCCAATCCCCGGCGCCGAGGTCAGCAGATCCTCCGTCTCCCGCCACACGGAGCTCGTGCGAATGAGCCGGGCGATCGCCTTGTCGACCTCCGCGATCGCCCGCGTGAGCCACGTGACGTGCGCCCGGATGCGCTGTTGCAGCCCGCGGACCCGCGCTTGGCGATGCCGGTTCTGCTCGGCCCCCAGCATATCGACGAGCTGGCGCCGCCGGGCCACGAGTTCCCCCAGCCCCTGCGCCTGCTCCGTGGCCAGCGGCCGCGCCGCCGGCTGCACCAACTCCGCAAAGCGCGCATTGGCCCGCGCATCGAGCCGATCCGTCTTCGCCAGCTGCCCCGTGGCCAGCGCAAACTGCCGGACCTGCCGGGGATTGACCACCGCCACCGGTAACCCGGCGTGTGCCAGCGCGGCGGCGACGGCGCTCTCATACCCGCCGGTCGCTTCCAGCACAATCAGCATCGGCCGCAGGTCGACCAGCCGGTGCACCAGCGTGGCCACCCCCGCCTCTTCGTACGCCACCGCGAACTGCTCATCCGTGGGGCGTACATGCACGTCCAGCCGATCCTTCGAGACATCCAGCCCCACGAAGATCCGTTCCATGTCCCGTCCTTGTCGATGCGGGCTCGCCGAGCGGCCCAAGCGACTGTTCGGGTTCACGGCACGTGAAGCGGCAGGCAGGGCCCCAGGCTTCCGAACGGTCTTGGCCGACCCAGGGGGGCGCGGGCTCCCGCCCGCCTTCACTCCGGCTACGCTATCCGCCGGAGTTCCTAAGATACAAGGGGGGCATAGCCCCCCTCCGAGCCTAGTGGCCGCCGTGAAAGAACGGGAGGTGGAAGATCGTGAAGTAGCCGTTGAGGGTCAGGACGGCGCCCACCACGGCGAGGACGAGGCTGACCGAGAAGATCAGGCCCGAGCGAGCCAGGATGGACACCGACGACATCACGATGGCGATCTGCAGCAACGCCTCCGCGACCAGGAAGTAGGGCTCGCGGGCCTGGTAGGTGTCGCGGAGCGCCTCGAGCTTCTTGGCGTCCTTCTCGATGTCCTACTTCTCGGCGTTGTAGCGCTTCTCCTCCTCGTCGAACTTCTTGAGAAGCGCCTCCATCCGCTCGCGCGCCGCCGCTTGAGGCGCCGCGGCGCGCTAGGCCAGATCCACCTCGAGGCCCATCTTCTGGGCGCGGTAGAGATGCTCGCGGATGACCTTGGCCTGGTAGAACGCCCACTGGTCGGTGGACAGCTGCTGGGCCAGCAGCATTTCCTTGACCGCGTGGTTGCCGCCGAGGGCCGCGATGGCCAGGGCCACCGCGTAGATGGCCGTGACCAGCGCGACCCGACGGCTGAAGGAACTGGCGGCGTGCTCGTGCAGGTCGTCGGGCTTGGGTAGCTCGACTTCCGCCGCCATGCGTTAGTTGCTGGAGCGCCCCCGCGTGATCTCGTCCTTCATGGCCGAGCGGCCCGCCTCGAAGGCCGAGGTCAAACGCTGCGCCTGCTCCTCGAAGTACTCGCGGCCCTTGTCGAAGAGATCTCCCGCGCGATCCTGCGCCTGGCCCGCCACGTCCTGGGCGCGCTTGAGGAGATCGCCGCTGTGCTCGGCCAGCAGCTCGCGCGTCTCGCGCCCCGTCTTGGGCGTGAGGAGGACGGCCGCCGCCGCGCCCGCGATGGCGCCGAGGAAGAACCACCCGAGGTAACCCGCCGCGTCGTTTCCGCGTTCATCCGCCATGGTCTTCTCCTTGGCCTTGCCGCCGATCAGTGGTGTCGGTCCTTGAGCCGGTGAAGGAAGACTTCGACGCCCCGCTTGACGCCGGCCGCCATGCCCGCATACTGCCCTACGCGCGTGAGCCCCGCCACCGCGCCCGCGATCCGCGCCGCCTGCACCGAGATGTCCTCGACGCGATCCACGATTCCCCCGATCCGCTGGAGGTTGTCGTTGGCATTGCGCGAGAGCTTCTGCAGCTCGCCGGTCAAGCTCTCGAGCTCGCTCGCCATCGGACGGACTTCACGCTCCACCTGGGCGAGCACGCTCTCCGCGCGCGCGGCCGTCTTCTTGACGGACAGCAGGGTGGAGATCAGCACGATCGTGAGCGCCACGACGCAGGCGAGAATGATGCCAACCGCGAGGGGGGTCATCGGGAACCGAGTATGGCAGGCGGCATCGTGCAAGTCAATGAAAGGGGCCGAGAAGCGCCCGCATTCATTGACTTTCCGGGACGGGGACCCCTATACTCCATCAGCAGAGGTCCCGCCATGCCCCTCCACGATCGCTTCGATGAGCTCCGACGACGCAACGAGGCGGCCGAGCTCGCGGGCGGCCCGGAACGGATCGCCCGGCAGCACAACGCGGGCAAGAAGACCGCGCGCGAGCGCGTCGAGCTGCTCGTCGACAAGGGATCGTTCAACGAGATGGACCGCCTGGTCGTTCACCAGAGCGTGGACTTCGGCATGGACGAGCAGCGCTTCCCGGGTGACGGGGTCGTCACGGGGGCGGGCCGCATCCACGGCCGACCGGTCTTCGTGTTCGCCCAGGACTTCACCGTCTTCGGCGGGTCGCTCTCGGAAGCCTACGCGCGGAAGATCTGCAAGATCATGGATCTCGCCATGAAGACGGGCACCCCCATCATCGGCCTCAACGACTCGGGTGGGGCGAGGATCCAGGAGGGCGTGGTCTCGCTGGCCGGCTATGCGGACATCTTCCTGCGCAACACCCTGGCCTCGGGAGTGGTGCCCCAGATCTCGGCCATCATGGGACCGTGCGCGGGCGGGGCGGTCTACTCTCCGGCCATCACCGACTTCGTGTTCATGGTCAAGCACAGCTCGTACATGTTCGTGACCGGGCCCGACGTGATCCGGGCGGTGACCCACGAGGAGGTCTCGTTCGAGGACCTGGGCGGCGCCTCCACCCACGGCGCGACCTCGGGAGTGGCCCACTTCGCGGCGGAGAACGAGGAGGAGTGCCTGGCCCTCATCCGCGAGCTGCTGACCTTCCTGCCGCAGAACAATGCCGAGGATCCCGCCGATCCGGCCCTCGCTCGATCCGGTGGACCGGGTGGACGAGGAGCTGCAGACGGTGGTGCCGGAGCAGCCGAACCGGCCCTACGACATCAAGGACATCGTGCGGCCGGTGCTCGACGACCGGTACTTCTTCGAGGTGCAGGCCGACTTCGCGCCGAATCTGGTGATCGGCTTCGGACGGCTCGGGGGCCGCCCGGTGGGAATCGTCGCCAACCAGCCCGCGCACCTGGCCGGCTGCCTCGACATCAACGCCTCGGTCAAGGGGGCGCGCTTCGTGCGGTTCTGCGATTGCTTCAACATCCCCATCGTGACCTTCGAGGACGTGCCCGGGTTCCTGCCCGGGACCGCCCAGGAGTTCGGTGGCATCATCAAGCACGGGGCCAAGCTGCTCTTCGCCTTCTGCGAGGCCACGGTGCCGAAGCTCACCGTGATCACCCGCAAGGCCTACGGGGGCGCCTACTGCGTGATGTCGTCGAAGCACATCCGCGGTGACGCCAACTTCGCGTTCCCCACCGCCGAGATCGCGGTGATGGGCCCCGACGGGGCGGTGAACATCCTGTACCGGCGCGAGATGGACGGGGCGCCGGATCCCGCCGCGCTCAAGGACGAGAAGGTGCGCGAGTACCGGGAGAAGTTCGCCAACCCGTTCGTGGCGGCGGAGCGGGGCTACATCGACGAGGTGATCGAGCCGCGCGACACGAGGCGGCGACTGATCCAGGCCCTCGAGGTCCTGCACACCAAGCGCGACAGCAACCCGCCCAAGAAGCACGGGAATATTCCCCTATGACGTGGCCCCCCACTGTGACGTGGTTCCGATGACGCCGGAAGAGCAGGCGCGGTTCGAGCAGGCCCGCCGCGAGTGGGAGGAGCGGACGCTCAAGCCCTCGCTGGCCCGGTCCCCCGAGCGGCCGGGCCCCTTCGCGGATTCGGCCGGCGCGCCGGTCGAGCGCCTGCACACGCCCGCGGATACCGCGGGGGTGGACTACGTGCGGGACCTGGGGTTCCCGGGCGAGTTCCCGTACACGCGCGGCGTGCAGCCCACGATGTACCGCGGGCGGTTCTGGACGATGCGCCAGTACGCGGGCTTCGGCTCGGCGACCGAGACCAACCAGCGCTTCCGCTATCTGCTCGCGCAGGGACAGAGCGGCCTCAGCGTGGCCTTCGACCTGCCCACCCAGATGGGGTACGACGCGGACCACGAGGTGGCCCGCAGCGAGGTCGGCAAGGTCGGGGTGGCGATCTCGAGCGTGGAGGACATGGCGGCCCTGTTCGAGGCCATCCCGCTCGACCGGGTCTCGACCTCGATGACCATCAACTCCACCGCGTCCATCCTGCTCTGCCTGTACATGGCGGTGGGAGAGCGGCAGGGCGTGTCGTCGGACCGGATCTCGGGAACGGTCCAGAACGACATCCTGAAGGAGTACATCGCGCGGGGGACCTACGTGTACCCTCCCGGCCCGTCCATGCGACTGATCACCGATACCTTTGCGTTCTGCCGCGAGCGGGTGCCGCGCTGGAACACGATCTCGATCTCGGGCTATCACCTGCGGGAGGCCGGGTCCACCGCGGCCCAGGAGGTCGCCTTCACGCTCGCCAACGGCATCGCCTACGTGACCGCGGCCCAGGAAGCCGGGCTCAAGGTGGATGAGTTCGCACCGCAGCTGTCGTTCTTCTTCAACGCCCACAACAACCTCCTCGAGGAGGTGGCCAAGTTCCGGGCGGCCCGGCGGCTGTGGGCCCGCATCATGAAGGATCGCTTCGGCGCACGGGATCCGCGCTCGCGGATGCTGCGCTTCCATGCCCAGACCGCGGGGAGCATGCTCACCGCCCAGCAGCCGGAAAACAACATCGTGCGCGTGGCGGTGCAGGCGCTGGCCGCGGTGCTGGGGGGTTGCCAGTCGCTCCACACCAACTCGATGGACGAGGCCCTGTCCCTGCCGAGCGAGGCCGCGGTCCGCCTCGCGCTCCGCACCCAGCAGGTCCTGGCCCACGAGTCCGGGGTGGCCGACATCGTCGATCCGCTCGGCGGCTCGTACTCGATCGAGCGCATCACGAAGCGGATCGAGGAGGAGGCCGAGACCTACATCGCCAAGATCGACGGCCTGGGCGGGTCGGTGCACGCCATCCCGTTCATGCAGCGCGAGATCCAGGAGGCGGCCTACCGCTACCAGCAGGACGTGGAGGCCAAGCAGCGCGTGGTGGTGGGCGTGAACGAGTTCGTCATGGAGGAGCCGCCGCCCGCGAACCTCTTCCAGGTGGACGCCACCGTCGGCCAGGCCCTGGCCGAGCGCCTCGCGGTCATTCGCCGGACGCGTGACGCGTCCGCCGCCGATCGCGCGCTCGAGGCGGTGGATCGGGCCGCCCGCGGCCGCGACAACCTGCTGCCCCACATCCTGACCGCGGTGCGGGCGCAGGTGACGCTCGGCGAGATCTGCGACACCCTGAGGCGCGTGTTCGGCGTCCATCAGCCCTCGGTGGTGTTCTAGGATGGGATCGATGCCCTGGAGGCGACTGATCGCGCTGCCCTTGCTCGTCGTCCTGCTGGCGGGGCCGGCGGGGGCGGGGACCGCGGATCAGGTCGGCGCCACCTTCGGCCTCCTGATCCAGGACGTGGTCAGCGCGTTTCCGCCCGCGGAAGGCCTCGTGGTCGCGGCCGAGGGTGACCGGCTCTTCATCGATCTCACGGAGAAGAGCGGGGTGCAGCCCGGGCAGGAGTACTCGGTCTTCCGAAAGGGCGAGGCCTTCCGGCACCCGATCAACGGCCGGCCGCTGGGGCGTTACGAGGACGTCCTCGGCTACGCCCAGATCGTTCGCCTGCACCCGCAGTACACCGAGGCGCTCTTCGTGCCGGCCGGCGGCAAGCCGACGCCCGAGCCCGAGGACGGGGTGCGCATCACCAAGGGTCGGATCCGCGTCGCGGTGGCGCCGGCCACCGACCTCACCAAGGCCGCCAACGCGGACCTGCGGCGGGTGCCCTTCATGCTCGCCAACGCCCTGGAGCAGACGAAGCGGTTCCAGGTCGCCGACCCCACCCTGGTGCAGGAGCACCTGCTGAGCCAGAAGACCCGCAGCGAGGAGCTGCTGGTCAGTCCGGACAAGGCCAGGGCGTCCGGGAGGGCCCTGGAGGTCTCGGGCTGGCTGGTTCCCATGCTGATCGAGCGGCGGGGGGTGACCTATCTGGACATCACCTGGATCTCCGCGGTGACCGGTACGGCCCTGTTCTCCCGGCGGGCGGCCCTGACCCGGACCGAGAACACGGCCGAGCAGCGGTTCCCCTGGGAGCCTGTTCCGATCGACTGAGCCACCCCCCCGAGGCACGACCGATATGAGGGGGGCTTCTGGTATGCTGTGGGACGTCATGACCATCCTCCGGCGCGGGCACTTGCTTGTCCTGGCTGTCTTCATCGTGATCGCGGTGTCGGGGTGCGGCGGCCGGAACTGGCGAGAGTACGTCGGGCTCACCGCGCCCCCTGATCCGTCGGTCACCCTCCGTCCGGCTGAGCCCAAGTGGCTCCTGATCAAGAATCCCCGGTGCTGCGACATCGCCAGCGAGCCGGAGTACGTCTGGGTCGAGGAGGACAAGGTCCCCACGACCGTGAAGTCCTTCATCTTCGGCGAGTCCACCCTCATCGCCTCACCCGACGTCGTGGCCAAGTACGGGGCTCCGCCCGGGGGCGGGCGCATCAGCCCCCGGCAGGGCGGGGCCTACAAGGTGGAGAACGTGGTGCCGACGGTCCCGACGAACCGGAGCACGGCGGCGGCGGTGTCGAGCACGACCCGCACCGACGCGCCCAGCCGGATAGCGACCCAGTCGGCGACGCGCGGCTACGTCGTGTTCGTCGACACCTCGCGCGTCATCATCGACCTGGCCGCGAGCGACGGGGTCAAGCTGGGCACCGGAGTGAGCGTTCGCCGGGACAAGGTCGCCATCGTCCACCCCATCACCGGCGAGCTGCTCGGCGAGCTCGACGAGGAGGTGGCGTCGGGGCGGGTGGTGGAGGTCCAGGACAAGTTCTCGGTGGTCGAGGTGCAGAAGGCCGCCGCGGGGGTGCAGGTTCAGGTCAAGGACCGGGTGGTGCTCCGGTAGCCGGCGCCTCCCCTCTTCGGTGAAAGCGCCCACTCCGCTCGAAGCTCTGTTGAAGGATCGCGTTGCGGTCGCGATCGGGGCCGAGCTCGGCGCCATCGAGGCCGCCATCGGGCGCGAGATCGAGTCGCCCGTCCCGCTCATCCACGAGATGGGGGAGTTCATCGCGGGAGCGGGAGGCAAGCGGCTCCGCCCGATCCTCCTCCTCATCGCGGCCCGCCTGGCCGGTTACCAGGGGCCGCGCGCCATCCGGATGGGCTGCGTCGTCGAGCTCCTGCACACCGCCACCCTCATCCACGACGACGTCGTGGACCAGGCGCCGCTGCGTCGGGGCCGGCCGTCCGCCAATGCCCGCTGGGGCGATGACGCCTCGATCCTGGTGGGCGACCATCTCTACTCGAAGTCCTTCGCCCTGATGGTGGAGGACGGCGACCCCGGCGTGCTCGAGACGCTCGCCCGCGCCACCGTGTCCATGACCGAGGCCGAGGTGTTCCAGCTCGAGCGCAAGCGCAGCGGCAGCACCGGCGAGGCCGACTACCTCCGGATCATCACCCAGAAGACCGCGTCGTTCATGTCGGCCTGCTGCCGCATCGGCGCCCTCCTGGGGCGGGCGAGCCCGGAGCAGGTGGAGGGCCTGACGCGCTACGGGCTCGACATCGGCATCGCGTTCCAGATCAGCGACGACTCACTCGACTTCGTCGCGGATCAGGCACGGCTCGGCAAGGCGGTCGGCGCCGACCTGAAGGAAGGCAAGCGCACGCTGCCCCTGATCGCGACCATCGAGCGGGCGGGGCCGGCGGACCGGGACCGGATCCACGCCCTGCTCAAGCAGCGCGCCCTCTCTCCCGACGAGATCGAGGAGATCCGCCGGCTGGTGGTGAAGCACGCGGGCGTGGAGTACGCGCTCGAGCGGGCCCACGAGTATGTCCGGAGCGCGAAGGACGCGCTCGGGTCCTTCCCGAGGTCGGACGACAAGGACACGCTGCTCCTGGTCGCGGATTTCGTCGCCGATCGCGACCGCTAGGCCTTTGCCGGGCCTGATCACCCTCACCACCGACTTCGGGCTGCGCGACCCCTTCGTGGGGATCATGAAGGGGGTGATCCTGTCCATCTGTCCCTCGGCCCGGCTGGTGGATCTCACCCACGAGGTCCCTCCCCAGGACGTTCTCGCCGGCGGGCTCGCGCTGGAGGCGTCGGCCCCGTTCTTCCCCGCGGGGACGGTTCATCTGGCGGTGGTGGACCCGGGCGTCGGGACCGGCCGCCGGGGAATCGCCGTCCGTGCGGGCGGGTCCTTCCTGGTCGGGCCGGACAACGGCCTGTTCACCTGGGCGCTCGAGGGCTCAGGCTGGACGGCGGTATCGCTCACCGCGCCGGAGTACCGCCTGCCCGAGGTCAGCCGGACGTTTCACGGCCGCGACGTCTTCGCGCCCGCCGCGGCCTATCTGGCTTCGGGCGTTCCGCTGGAGCGCCTCGGCCCGGTGGTTGCCGACCCGCAGCGACTCCGCCGTCCCGGCTGCCGCCTGGAAGGCGCCGGGCTGATCGGCGAGGTGCTCGACGCCGATCGCTTCGGCAACCTCCTGACCTCCATCCCGGCCGCGCGGCTCGACGAGGTTCCCGGGGTCGGCGGGGTGGTGGTGGAGGTGGGGGGGCGTCGCGTGCCTGGGCCCGTGGACGCCTACCACGAGGGCGCCGATGGCGAGCCGGCCTTCATCGTCGGCTCGACGGGACGGCTGGAGATCTTCGTGAAGGCCGGCAGCGCACGGGACCATCTGACTGCGCGCCGCGGCACGATCGTGCGCGTGACCCGAGTCGGGTGACGCGCCTCTCAGGAGCTGGCGGCCGGCTTTCCCGCGGCTGGTTTGGTGCCGGAGGAAGGGGAGCCGCTGCTGCCGTCCGTGCTAGACTTACTCTCCGATGACGCCGCCGGCTTGGATTCGGCGCTGCCACCGTCCGTCTTCGACGCCGATTCCTTTCCCGCGGATTCCTTCGGTGTCGAGTCCTTCGAGGTGGACTCCTGGCCTTTCTTGCGTGACTCGGACGGGTAGTCGGTGACGTACCAGCCTCCACCTTTCAGGATGAAGGGGGCCGCCGACAGCAGCCGGTGGATCGGCCCGCCGCAGACCTCGCAGGTCACGAGCGCCGGCTCGGTGATGCGCTGCTTCACCTCGAAGACACGCGGGCAGCGCGGGCACTCGTATTCGTAGGTTGGCATGAAACAAAGGAATACATGGCGATCATGAGGGTGTCAAGGAGCGCATCGGTCTTAGCCCTGTGCGCGGCCGCGTGGCTTCCGGCGTGCGCGACGACGTCGGCCGAGGACGAGATTCGCAAGCTCGAGGCCCGCGCGTCCTACGAGGCGGGGGTCAAGAGCATCTCGGAGGGCCGCATCTCGCTCGGCCTGTCCTCGCTGCGGCAGGCCGTGGAGATCGAGCCGCGCAATCCGATCTATCACAACGCGGTCGGGGCGGTGATGCTCAACATCGGCCGCTTCGCGGACGCCCAGCTCGAATTCCAGAAGGCGGTCGAGCTGGATCCGACCTATGCCGACGCGTTTCACAACCTGGGCTCCGCCTACGCCGAGCAGGCCAAGTGGGAGGACGCGATCACCGCGTACCGCAAGGCACTCTCCCAGACCATCTATAACCGCCCGGAGACCACCTACAACAATCTGGGGTACGCGTACTGGGCGCTCGACCGGCGCCGGGACGCCGAGGACGCGTTCCGGGCTGCGCTCCAGCTGGACCCCAACCTGGTACCGTCCCATTTCTGGCTCGGGGTATTGCTTCAGAGGGAAGGGCGGCAGCCGGAGGCGAAGGTCCACCTCCGGGCTGCGCGGGACCTCGATCCGGCCTCCATGCTCGGCAAGCGGGCGGATGAGGTGCTGAAAGCGATGGGGCCAGACCCTAAGTAGCTGTTTTATTTTTCGTTTATTTCAAGTACCCCCGCCGGCTTTTTCCTTGACCCATAAACGAGCTTCGCGGTAAAAAGGTCAAGCCTTTTCCTATTCTTTCTCCTGGGAGGTGACAAGGAAGAACACCCGTCTCTCCAGCCGTACCGTCGTCGCGCGTATCGCGGGAAGTCAGGAAGCACACACGTTGCAGGAATGCACGTCATCCACCTGATTGAGGAGAAGTCTCAATGAAAAGGACGAGTCTTGCCGTCCTGATGCTCGCCTTGGCCCTCGTGGCCCTGGCGGCGCCCATGGCTTTCGCCCAGGCGCCCGCCCCGAAGGTGACCATCAACGGCCTCATCGACAACGTCACGTCGTACTCCGAGAACATCTCGAACTACAACGGCGGTGTCTTCAACCGCAAAGACAGCATGTGGTACGCCCGTACCCGCGGCCGGTTCGACTTCATCGGTGAAGTCGGCAAGGCCAAGGGTGTCCTCGGCATCGAGCTCGACCATATCTATGGTCAGGCCGGGTCGAGTGACTCGACCTTCGTCGCTGCCGGCGCCGCCGCCACCACTCCGGTGCAGACCGGCTTCGGCACCGACGGTAGCTTCGACATCAACACGGACTCCCGCGGCATCATCGAGGTCAAGTGGCTGTACGTCGAGTTCCCGATGCCCTGGATCCCGGTGCCGACCACGGTCCGCCTCGGCGCCCAGCCGTTCGGCGCGGCGGCCAGCTACAAGCTGGCGGCGTACGCCACCGGTGACTTCGCCGGTGTGAACGTCGTCAGCCAGATCACCCCGAACGTGAAGGCGGTGCTTACGTTCGTCCAGGTCGAGGAAGCCCTCGTCGGGACGGACACGAGGACCAGCACGACGGCCGCTCCAGCCGGCGTGCTCAGCTCGCAGAACCGTGGTGATGACTTCGCCGCCATCTTCGCGCCTGAGATCACCCCGTTCAAGGGCTTGGACCTCAAGCCGATCATCTCCACGTTCTACGCGCAGGGCACCACGAGCGGTAGCGCCCGTCAGGGCCGCGGCGGTATCAACACCACCACCGCATACAGCCCGACCGGCGACGTCCGGGGTGGCGTCAACGAGTACCGTCACACGGTCGGTCTGGACACCCGCCTGCGGATGGGGCCGTTCTCCCTCGATCCGACCATCATGTATCAGTTCGGTAACAAGGCGATCATCGCGCCGGCGACCTTCGGCGCGGTCGCGGTGCCGGGTAGGAAGTACTACTCGGAGCTCGATGCCTGGCTCATCGACGTGCGCGGCGGGTTCCAGCTCGGACCGCTGCTCCTCGAGGGTCTCGCGATGTACACGACGGGTAACACCGCTCGCAACACGACGCTCGGGACGACCCGGTCCTTCCAGCCGCTGACGACGGACACGGGTTACCTGGCCGACTGGGGCACCTCGCTCACGTCGCTGGGTATTGACTACCTCAACGCCTGGAACGAGGCTGGCGGCCGGATCGCATACCCTGGCGTGAGCATCGGCTGGGACAAGTACGGACGTATGCAGTTCGGCGCCAAGGCCACCTACGCGATCACCCCCGAGCTGAGCGTCATGGGTGGTGCCAACGCGCACTGGACGGCCGAGAACGTGGATCGCAATGGTAGCGTGGCAACGGCCGGCTCCGGCATCACGCCGGTGTTCACCGGCGCCGCGCCGCGTGAGAACAAGAGCTTCGTCGGTACCGAGCTCATGGCCCAGATCTCCTGGCGGTTCGCCCCCGGGTTGGCCTGGGACAACCAGTTCGGCTACATGTTCATGGGACCCGCGCTGGACGCGGTGACCGATCCGAACTACACGGGGCGCAACACCAACGACCCGTGGATGATCACCTCTCGCATCCGCTTCACGTTCTAGCTCGCGAGAGCGCAGCGCTTCGGGCCCGGGGGGCAACCCCCGGGCCCGTTGTTTTTTCACGGTTTCTTGCCGCCATCCGACGGGCGACGTATAGTCACGCTCATGTGGAAGGCTCTGCTGGGAGTGGCCGTGGCCCTGGGCCTGGTGGGCCCGGCCGGGGCGGCCGAGTACCGGCTGCAGGTGACCAGCATGTACCGCGAGAGCTTCGTCCACTATCTCGAGGGGCCGATCGGTACCGGCTCGGGCGAGCTGGTGATGGAGCGCCTGGGCCGGGCGCTCGACACGGCCAAGGTCCCGGAGGGAGCCCTGCTGTTCGACCGCAGCCTCCGCTACGGCTGGGAAGCTCTGGCCGGGTCGTTCCGGGCCGTCAAGGTCATCGCCGAGGTCAAGCCGGCCGAAGGCTCCCGGCGGTGGGACGAGGTGGTCTGGCAGGGGAATCCGGGTGAGCGGAGCGTCTGGGTGATCGCTCCGACGACCATCCGGACCCAGGAAGCCGTGCACGTCGCCCTCCAGGGGGTACCGGTCGGCAGCGGGGAGTCCCCGGCGCTCCGGTACTACGTGCCGTATCGCGTGACCGGGTCACCCATCCCGCAGACCGTCGTCACCTATCCGCTGCCGCTGCTGCGTTTCTATGAGGATCGCGGCCCGACTCTGTGGGATCGTTATCTGTCCCGGTCGACGGGGCTCGGACAGGGTATCGCGGCCATTGTGGGGGAGAACTCGAACCCCTCGTTCGCGGACTGGGTCTACGTCGTCATCCAGCATCCGCCGCAGCCCACGACCTTCAAGGCCGTGGTGGGCTGGGAGCGCCGGCGCGGGTCCGACCGCTCCAACATCGAGGGGGTCTCGCCGAGGGAGTGATGCGCAGACGTCTTCGCGAGGTCGCTCCGCTACTGCTCCTGGCCGTGTTCGCGGCGGGAAGCGCGGCGGCTCAGTCGCCGGCCGCGCCGGCGCCGCCCCCGGGGCCTGTCACCTCGGCTCCGATGACCGCGCTGGTGGAGCAGCTCCTCGACCTCTTCCCCAGGTTCGAGGGTGAAGTGCTCGAGGTCCGTCCCGGGGCGCTCACCCTCGGAACGGGGAGCAAGGCAGGAGCCCGCGTCGGCCTCGAGGTGGAGCTCTTTCGCGAGGGACGGGAGATCAAGCATCCGCGGACCGGTGAGATGCTTGGCCGGGCGGAGGATGCGCTCGGCCTCGCCCGGATCACGCAGGCGCAGGAGAGCCTCGCGGTCGCGACCCCGCCGTCGGGAGCCGAGATCAAGCCGGGCGACCGTTTCCGGGTCTCCTCCGCCAAGGTCAACATCGTGCTGTTGCCCCTCCTGGGAAGCGTGAAGGATACGCTCGTCGAGACCGCGACCCAGGAGGTGGTGGAGCGCCTGGCCGCCACCGGCCGGTTCAAGGTGACCATGGGCGACACGATCAACGTGTTCATCGCCCAGCAGCGACTGACCGCCGCCGACTTCCTGGCCGGCAAGGGGGTCCGCGAAGCTGCCGAGCGGTTCAAGGCGGACAACATCCTGGCCGTGTACTTCACCCGGGTCCAGGGCAGGCCGTTCATGGACGTGCGGTTCTTCGCGGCTCCCAGTGCGGATGCCGCGGTCACGACGTCGTTCTTCGTTCCCCCGTCGACCTTGCGGGCCGCAAATCCGGGCCCGCGGTTCTCCCAGGGGGGCCCCGCGAACCCGCCCCAGGCCAAGCAGCGCACGCTGCTGCAGCGGCTCCTGGGTGGCGACCTCGAGGCCGGGAGCTACTCGTCCGGCGAGGGCTCGCTGCCTCTCCGGGAAGTGGCCAAGTTCAACTTCGCGGTGCTGGCCATGGATCTCGCGGTCGCTCCGAAGGACAAGATTCCCCGCATGGTGGTGAGCGACGGCGAGCAGATCTACATGTACCGGATCGTGAACCAGAAGGTCGAGCCGGAGTGGAGCAAGTCGATGCGCAGCCTGGGTAAGGTGTTCTCGCTGCAGCTCGCGGACCTGGACGGCGACGGCACCCTGGAGGTGATCGGTAACCGGTACGCGCCCAAGGTCGGGCTCAACGGCTTCGTCATCTCCTCCAAGGACGGCAAGCCGTTCACGATGATCGAGTACGTGTCCGACTTCCTGTTCGCGGTGGACCTCAAGGGCGAGGGCGTCAAGCAGACGCTGTGGAGCCAGCGCTACAGCGGTGAGAACTTCTTCACGCCGGGACAGGCCGACCAGATGATCCTGAAGAACGGCAAGCTCAGCGTCGAGAAGGCGGTGCGCGTGCCCGGCTCCTTCCGGCCCATGGGCGCCGCCTTCTCCAACGTGATGGGCAAGGACACGCGCGCGCTCGCCTACATCGACGAGTGGAATCGGCTGCAGATCGCGAACGAGGGCGAGGAGCTGTGGCGCTCCTCCACCTCGGTCGGCGGCGGCTACATGACGATCGAGCTGTTCGGCGCGATTCAGAGCTCCCGGGTCGACCGCAGCAAGTTCTTCAAGATCGAGCCGACCCCGCTCGCGGTCGATCTCGACGGCGACGGGGTGGACGAGCTGATCGTGCCCCAGAATCTCGTGCGAGAGGGCCTGCTCGCGGTGGTCTTCAAGGGGCCGGCCGGCTTCCGGCTGCAGTCGATCGCCTCGGGCTTCGAGGGCGGCATCACCTGTCTCGGGTCCTACAAGACCGAGGACGCCACCCAGCCGACGATCATGGCGTCGGTGGTCCGGTACAGCAACGCCCTCCTGAAGGTGGGCGGTGAGACGCAGATCATCATGACCGTTCCTCAAGATTAGGTCTGCCCTGACGAACCCGCCCCGCCTCGACGCCTCGCCGCCCCGCGGCATGCGGGACGTGCTCCCCGAGGAAGCCGCGCTTCGCGACTGGGCCATGGCCCAGATCTTGACCGTCTATCGGCGCCACGGCTTCGTCCGCATCGAGACGCCCGCGGTGGAGAGCCTCCGCCTGCTGCTCCGGAGCGACGGCGGGGAGAACGAGAAGCTGATCTACAAGATCTTGAAGCGCGGGGAGAAGCTCGCGGCGGCGGGGGGCGCGGAGGACCTGGCGGATCTGGGCCTGCGGTTCGATCTCACGGTGCCGCTCGTCCGCTACTACGCCCACAATCTCGCGAAGCTGCCCCAGCCGCTCAAGGCGATCCAGATCGGGCCGGTGTGGCGGGCCGAGCGGCCGCAGCAGGGCCGCTACCGGCAGTTCACCCAGTGCGACATCGACATCCTGGGGGTCGCGTCCGAGGTCGCGGAGATCGAGCTGATCCTGGCCACCACCGAGGCGCTCGCCGCGCTGGGGCTCAAGGACCTGACCGTCCGCATCAACGACCGCCGTCTCCTCGGGGCCACGGTCGCCCACTGCGGGTTCGACCCGTCGCGGGCCGGCTCGGTGTTCATCGGGCTCGACAAGCTCGACAAGATCGGGCGGGAGGGGGTGGCGGCCGAGCTGCGCGAGGCCGGGCACGCCGCCGGCGCGGTCGACCGCCTGCTGGACCTGCTCGCCTCGAGCTCCACGCCGGCCGTGCTGCGCGCGCTGCTGGGCGCGCAGGTGGACGAGGGCGTGTGGCGCGGCCTGCAGCGCGTTCTCGACACCGTCGAAACCCAGGCGGCGGGCCGCTTCCGGCTCGCGTTCGACGCGACGCTGGTGCGCGGGATGGGCTACTACACCGGCCCCATCTTCGAGGTCCAGCACGGCGGAGGCGCCTCGTCGATCGCGGGCGGTGGGCGCTACGACCGGATGATCGGCAAGTTCATCGGGCGGGACGTGCCCGCCACCGGCTTCTCGATCGGCTTCGAGCGCGTGATCTCGATCCTGCTCGAGCGCGGGCCGGCGGCCGAAGTGGAAGGGGAGCGCGTGGCGCTGGTTTTCGACGAGGCCGAGGCGACCCTCGGGCCCGTGCTGGCCCTCGCCCGCGACCTGCGAGAGCAAGGCAAGCACGTGCTCCTGGAGGCGCGGGCCAAGCGGCTCGGCAAGCAGCTCCAGGATCTCGAGATCCGCGGGTACCGGAAGATCGGCGTGCTCGGGGCCGATGGCGTGGTGCAGTGGCGCGAGCCGCGCGCGGGCGGGGCGGGGGAGACGAGCGCGTGATGGAGAGCCTGGGCGGCTGGCGGCGGACGCATAGCTGCGGCGCGCTGCGGAGCGAGCACGTGGGGCAGGCGGTCACCCTGATGGGCTGGGCGTATCGCCGTCGGGACCATGGGGGCCTCCTCTTCATCGACTTGCGCGACCGGGAGGGCCTCACCCAGTGCGTGTTCAACCCCGCCGCCGGCGGCGGGACGCACGCCAAGGCGGAGGCGGTGCGGACCGAGTTCGTGCTGGCGGTGCGCGGGACGGTGTCCGCGCGGCCGCCCGGCACCGAGAACCCGAAGCTGGCTACCGGGGGCGTCGAGGTGCAGGTCTCCGAGGTGCGCATCCTCAACGAATCGCGGCCGCTGCCCTTCCAGCTCGACGACGACGCGGAGATCGACGAGACGCTGCGGCTCAAGTATCGCTACCTCGACATGCGGCGGCCGCACGTGCTGCGCGCCTTCCAGATCCGGGACCAGATCTGCCGGGCCGCGCGGGACTACCTCCACGGCGAGGCGTTCCTCGAGGTGGAGACGCCGTTCCTGACGCGCTCGACCCCGGAGGGCGCGCGCGACTTCCTCGTGCCGAGCCGCCTGCAGCCGGGCAGCTTCTACGCCCTCCCCCAGTCGCCGCAGCTCTTCAAGCAGCTCCTGATGGTGGCGGGCTTCGAGCGCTACTTCCAGATCGTGCGCTGCTTCCGCGACGAGGATCTCCGGAAGGACCGCCAGCCCGAGTTCACCCAGATCGACATCGAGACGTCGTTCCTCGACCGCGACGACTTCCTTCCCATCATCGAAGGGCTGGTCGCCGAGATGTGGCGGCGCGTGAAGGGCGTCGAGCTCGAGCGGCCGTTCCCGCGCATCCCGTACGACGAGGCGATGGCCCGCTACGGATCGGACAAGCCCGATCTGCGCTTCGGGTTGGAGCTCCAGGACTGCTCGGCCCTCTTCGCGGGAGGCGAGTTCCAGGCCTTCGCCCAGACGGTGGCCGCCGGCGGCGCGGTGAAGGGGCTCCGGGTCCCCGGCGCGGGGGGCATGAGCCGCAAGGAGCTCGACGATCTGACCGCGGAGGCGAAGCAGGCCGGGGCCAAGGGGCTGGTCTGGATCAAGGTGAACCCGGATGGGCTCCAGTCCCCGGTGGCCAAGTTCATCCAGGGCGTCCAGGCGCGGCTCCAGGAGGCGCTGGGCGGGGGGGCCGGCGACCTGCTGCTGCTGGTGGCCGATACGCCCGCGGTCGCGGCCACCGTGCTGGGGCGCCTGCGCGTGGACCTGGCGCGTCGGTTCAATCTGATCCCGACCGATCGTGACGTCTTCGCCTGGGTCGTCGACTTCCCGCTCGTCGAGTGGAACGCCGACGAGAAGCGGTGGGACGCGGTCCACCATCCCTTCACCGCGCCGCGCGACGAGGACATCCCACTGCTGGAGTCCGATCCGGGCCGCGCGCGCGCCAAGGCCTACGACCTCGTGCTGAACGGGCAGGAAGCGGCGGGCGGCTCGATCCGCATCCACCAGCCCACGGTCCAGGAGCGGGTCTTCGGCCTCATCGGCATCTCCAAGGACGATGCGCGGGCACGCTTCGGCTTCCTCCTGGATGCCCTCGAGTTCGGGGCGCCGCCCATGGGCGGGATCGCCTTCGGCCTGGACCGCCTCGCGGCCAACATGGCGGGGCAGGAATCGATCCGGGAGGTCATCGCGTTCCCCAAGACCCAGAAGGGCACCTGTCCGCTCACCGACGCGCCCGCTCCGGTGGACTCCAAGCAGCTTCGCGACCTCGGGATCCGCCTCGTGGAAGGGCTCGGATCCCCGTGATATGCTCGCGGGCAGAGGAATGAGCCTTCGTTGACTGAAGCCACCGGCGTCACCCGGCGGATCGTCCTGCCTCCGGACCTCAATCACCTCGCCCTTCTCGGCCGTCACGACGAGCATCTGCGCCAGCTCGAGGTCCAGTACGACGTGCGCATCACCGCGCGCGGCCACGACGTGACTCTTCGTGGAGAAGAGCGGCAGGTGATCGAGGCCGAGAGGGTCATCCGCGAGCTGGTGGCCATGCTCCGGGAGCGGCCCTCGCTCGGCGCCGCCGACATCCGCTCGGCCCTGCGCATCGCGGGGAACGAGCCGGGCGCGGACGTGAAGTCGGTGCTCGCCGACGCGATCTCGGTGCCCTCGCGGCGCCGCTTCATCACCCCGAAGACCGCGAACCAGAAGCGCTACCTCGAGGCGGTGCGCGGGCACGACCTGGTCATCGCCATCGGTCCCGCCGGGACCGGGAAGTCGTACCTGGCGGTGGCCATGGCGATCTCCGCCCTGCTGAAGCGGGAGGTCGCGCGTATCGTGCTGACCCGGCCCGCGGTGGAAGCGGGGGAGCGCCTGGGCTTCCTTCCCGGCGATCTGGTGGAGAAGGTGCATCCCTATCTCCGTCCGCTCTACGACGCGCTCTACGACATGCTCGAGCCCGAGAAGGTGAGCGCGCTCTCCGAGAAGGGCGCCATCGAGATCGCGCCGCTCGCCTACATGCGCGGGCGCACGCTGAACGACGCCTTCATCATCCTGGACGAGGCCCAGAACACGACCTCCGAGCAGATGAAGATGTTCCTGACCCGGCTGGGCTTCAACTCCAAGATGGTGGTCACCGGCGACATCACCCAGGTGGACCTGCCCGCGAGCCGCCCGTCGGGCCTGATCGAGGTGCAGTCGGTGTTGCAGGGGGTCGACGGCATCCGCTTCATCTACTTCGACGACCGCGACGTCGTGCGCCACGACCTCGTCTCATCCATCGTGCGCGCCTACGATCGGGTCCAGAAGCCGTCGTCGCGCGGAGCGGGCTGAGGTCCGGCCCGGCCGTGCCGGTCGCGGTCTCCAATCTCCAGCGGAAGGCCCGCGTATCGCCGGCGCGTCTGCGCACGGTGGCCCGCCGGGCTCTCACCGCGCTCGGCCGGGCCGACCGTGAGGTCCACGTCACGGTGGTGGACGATCGCCGGATCCGGGCGCTCAACACGCGCTATCTCGGCATCCGGCGAGCGACCGACGTGCTCGCGTTCGACCTGGCCGGCCCCGGCCCGGGCCGCCTCTGGGGCGAGGTGATCGTGTCGGTGGAGACCGCGGCGCGCCAGGCGCGACAGCTCGGGGTGCCGCTCGCCACCGAGCTGGACCTGCTGGTCGTGCACGGACTTCTGCACCTGGCCGGCTACGACGATCACGAGCCGCGCCAGGCTCGCCGGATGCACGAGCGCGCGCGCGAGATCCTGGCCGGCCGGGCCCCGCGCGCGATCCCGGCGCGGCTCTGGGCCGGGCTCCTCGAGGCCTGATGGCATCGCCGCACCGGGCGGGCTTCGTGGCCCTCGTCGGACGGCCCAACGTGGGCAAGTCCACGCTGCTCAACCGCCTGGTCGGCGAGAAGATGGCGATCGTCTCGCCGCGGCCCCAGACGACGCGCACCCGCATCACCGGAATCCGCCATCTGCCGGGCGCGCAGATCGTCTTCGTGGATACCCCGGGACTGCACGCGGGGGCGGGGCGCCTCGGCCAGTTCATGTCCAGGACGGCGGACCGCGCGGTGGAGGACGTCGACCTCGCCTGCTTCGTGGCGGAGGCGACCGAGGACCCGGCGCGCCTCGACCGCGACGCGCTCGACCGGCTCAAGGCTTGCCGGGCGCCGGTCTACTGCTGCCTGAACAAGACCGACCTGGTCAGCCCGAAGGCACGCCTGCTCCCGCTCATGGCGGCCTATCGCGTGGCCTATCCGTTCGCGGAGATCGTCCCGCTCTCGGCCGAGCGCGGCGAGCATTGCGACCGCCTGCTCGACCTGATCGTGGCCGCGCTCCCGGAGCGGCCGGCCTACTTCCCGCCCGACGCGCTCACCGATCAGCCCGAGACGTTCTGGGTCGCGGAGGCCATCCGGGAGAAGATTTTCCGGCTCACCCACCAGGAGGTGCCGTACGCCTGCGCGGTGCGGGTGGAGGAGCTGACCGAGCGCCACCGACCGGAGTGCCTGTACATCCGGGCCATCATCTTCGTGGAGCGCGAGTCCCAGCGCGGGATCGTGATCGGCAAGGGCGCGACGATGCTCAAGCGCATCGGGGCCGCGGCCCGGGCCGATCTCGAGCGCTTTTTCGGCATCAAGGTCTACCTGGACCTCACCGTGCGCGTGCGCTCCGACTGGCGCAAGGACGACAAGGCGCTCCGGGAGTTCGGCTTCCTCCTCACGTCCTGACATGCCGCTCCACAAGACCCGTGCGGTGGTGATCGGGCGACGCGCCTTCGGGGAGAGCGACCGCCTGGTGGACTTCTACACCCGCGAGTACGGCAAGGTGCGGGGCATCGCCCGCGCGGCCCGGCGGCCCCGTTCGCGCTTCGGGAGCGCGCTCGAGCTCTTCACGCTCGGCGAGATGGTCTTCTTCGACGGCGGGCGGAGCGATCTGGTCCAGGTGGATCACTTCGACATCGTGCGCCCGTTCGTCAAGGTGCGGGAGCACCTGGAGCGTCTCGGCCAGGGAGCGTGGGCGGTGGAGATGGTCGCGCGCCTCTCGGCCGATCGCGACCCCCACCCCGCCCTCTTCGCGCTGCTCGTCCGGGCCCTCGCCGCGCTCGAGCTGACGCGTCGTCCCGCGCGGGTCTCGGTCTGCTTCGGGCTGCGGGCGGTGGATCTGCTGGGCCATCGTCCGCGGCTCGACCGCTGCGTGGCGTGCGGGCGGCCCGCCCCGTTCCCGGACGCGGCCCTCGACGTGACCGCGGGAGGGCTCGTCTGCGCGGGCTGCCGGCCGGGGGCCGACGCGATGCCGCTCTCCGGTGCGCTCCTGGGCACCCTGACGCGGCTTCGCGCGCTCTCCTGGGACGAAGCGCTCCGGCTCAACCTGGTCCCCGAGCTCGACGCGGAGCTGGTCGCGGTACTGGAGGGCCTGGTCGCGCGGCTCATGGGCCGCTATCCGCTTTCCTCGCGCTTCCTCGCCCAGACGCGCCGCTCGCTGTCCCTGGTGTCCGAGCCCACTCCGCCGCGCCCGTGAGGGCCGGTGAGGGGAGCCCTCGCGTCGCTGTGCTATCCTGACCGCCATGGTCACGATGGAGACGCTCGTCTCGCTCTGCAAGCGCCGCGGGTTCATCTTCCAGTCGAGCGAGATCTACGGCGGCACCGGCTCGTGCTGGGACTACGGCCCGCTCGGGGTCGAGCTGAAGAACAAGATCAAGCAGGTGTGGTGGCGCGACTTCGTCCAGCAGCGCCCCGACATGGTGGGTCTCGACGCGTCCATCCTGATGCATCCCACCGTGTGGAAGGCGAGCGGACACGTTGATCACTTCACCGATCCCATGGTGGACTGCCGCGAGTGCCGCCATCGCTTCCGGGCCGACCAGATCGACGAGATCCCGTGGATCCACTACTGCCCGGCCACCAAGGGGAACAAGTTCACGATCCCCGCGGGGGAAGCGTGCTCGCATTGCGAGGCGCGGCGGAGCCTTTGTCCCGATTGCGGCAAGGGCGAGCTGACGCCGCCCCGCCACTTCAATCTCATGTTCAAGACGTTCATGGGGCCGGTCGAAGAGGACGCCTCCGTCACCTACCTGCGCCCGGAAACCGCGCAGGGCATCTTCGTCAACTTCGACAACGTCCTCCAGTCCATGCGGCGCAAGCTCCCGTTCGGCATCGGCCAGATCGGCAAGGCCTTCCGCAACGAGATCACGCCCGGGAACTTCATCTTCCGGAGCCGCGAGTTCGAGCAGATGGAGATCGAGTACTTCGTCAATCCCCACGAGACGGTGGACGGACGCCCCGCCGACGAGCACTGGCACGATCGCTGGATCGCGGACTGCCTCGCCTGGTTCCAGCGTTACGGATTGCAGGCGGAGAACCTGCGCCTGCACGAGCACGAGCGGGACGAGCTGGCCCACTACTCCAAGCGCACCGCGGACGTGCAGTACCGGTTCCCGATCGGCTGGAGCGAGCTGATGGGCATCGCCAACCGCACCGACTTCGATCTCAAGCAGCACGCCAAGTTCAGCGGAAAGACGCTGACCTACTTCGACGAGGAGCGCAAGGAGCACCTCGTGCCTTTCGTCATCGAGCCCTCCGCGGGAGTGGACCGGGCCCTCCTCGCCTTCCTGTCCGACGCGTACCGCGAGGAGGAGGTCCGGGGCGAGAAGCGCGTGGTGCTGCGGCTGCATCCCGAGCTGGCCCCGGTCTCGGTGGCGGTCCTGCCCCTGCTCAAGAAGCGCGACGACATCGTGCGCAAGGCGCACGCCATCCGAGACGAGCTCTCTCGCCGGCTCACCGCGGTCTACGACGACACCGCCGCGATCGGACGCCTCTACCGCCGGCAGGACGAGGTGGGCACGCCCTACTGCGTGACGGTGGACGTGCAGACGGTCGGTGACACCGACAAGGGTGAGCGGGCCGACGACAAGGTGACGATCCGCGACCGCGATTCGATGGAGCAGATTCGCGTCGCCGCGTCCCAGCTCACGAACGTCTTCGGGGACCTGCTCGCGGGCAAGCGCTGGGCCGACGTCTCGGCCGGAGTCGCCGCCGGCTAGGACTGGGGCGGCGTTGTCGGGTTCGGGGGCGGCAGGGCGGGCGCCGGCGGCGCGGCCCCGGGCGCGGGGAGCGGGGCCGGATCCAGCCGCGGCGGCTCGACGCGCGGCGGGGACACCCCGGGTGCGTACCGCGCGGGCCCGCACGCTTCCTTCGGCTCGGTGCCCGCGATGAAGGCCATGGTCACCGGCCGGACGCAGCCCCCGGCGGTGCTGAGATCGATCGGGACCAGCACCACCCGCTCCGGAATCGGGAAGTCTTCCACCGCGGTCCCGGCCAGCGCCTCGTGCATGAAGGTGGTCCAGATCGGGACCGCGACGCGTGAGCCCGTCTCGTCCTTGCCCAGGCTGCGCGGACGATCGTAGCCGACCCACACCCCGGTGACGAGCTGCGGGGTATAGCCGATGAACCACGCGTTGGAGTAGTCGTTGGTGGTGCCGGTCTTGGCCGCCGCGGGCCGCGCCAGCGCCCGCGCCGCCGCGCCGGTGCCACGCTCGATCGTGCCCCGCAGCATGTGGGTCATGACGTAGGCGAGCTCGGGCGAGACCACCTGCTTGCCCTGCGGGGTGTTCTCCTCGAGCAGCTTCCGCTGCGAGTCGAGCACGTAGCGGATGGCGGTGGGCCGTATCCAGTTGCCCTGGTTGGCGAGCGCACCGTACGCGGAGGTGATCTCGAGCAGCGTGAGATCGGACGTCCCCAGCGCGACCGAGAGGTTCTCCCCCATCGGGCTCTCGACCCCGAGCCGCCGGGCGATGTCCACCGTGCGGCGGATGCCGTTCTTCTCGAGCACTCGGACCGCCGCCACGTTCACCGACTCCTCCAGTGCCTGCTGGTAGGTGATGAGCCCGCGGAACTTGCGGTCGTAGTTCTCGGGCTTCCACGACTTGCCGTTCCGCGCGGCCGGAGGGAACTCGACGGGCGAGTCGTCCACCACGCTCGCGGGGGTCTGACCCGACTCGAGCGCGGCCAGGTAGACGAAGGCCTTGAACGCCGACCCGGGCTGCCGGCGCGCCTGCACCGCGCGGTTGAACTCGCTCTTGAAGAAGTCGTAGCCGCCCACCATCGCCTTGATGTAGCCGGTCTGCGGATCGATGGTGAGCAGCGCGCCCTCCGGGCGCTCGGGCGCGGGAACGGTCTTGTCCTTGACCGCGGCGACCCGACGCGACTCGAGTGCCTTGAGCCCCTCGCGCAGCGAGCGCTCGGCCTTGACCTGCATCAGCGGCGACAGGGTAGTGTAGACCTGCATGCCGCCCTTGAACACGAGGTCGGCGCCGTACTGGGCCTCGAGCTGCTGCTGGACGTACTCGAGATAGTGCTGACCGGTGGTGCGGCGGCGCTCGGGCGGGATGAGGCCGAGCGAGCTGTCGGACGCCTTCTTGGCCTGCGGCGCGGGCAGCCAGCCGACGTCCACCATGCGCGCGAGCACGGTGGCGCGGCGGCGCTTGGCGGCTTCCGGGTGCTCGAAGGGCGAGTAGGTGGACGGGGCCTTGGGCAGGCCGGCCAGCAGCGTGGACTCGGACAGGCTGAGCTCGGTCACCGACTTGCCGAAGAACGTGCGGGCCGCCGCCTCGACCCCGAAGGCCCCGTGCCCGAAATAGATCTGATTGAGGTACATCTCGATGATGCGGTCCTTCGAGTAGCGCCGCTCCAGCTCCAGGGCGAGCACCGCCTCCTTGAGCTTGCGCTCGAGGCTCTTGTCGGGAGTGAGGAAGAGCACCTTGGCGAGCTGCTGGGTGATGGTGCTGCCGCCCTCCACGATGCGCCCGCGCCGGAAGTTCTGGTAGACCGCGCGCGCGATCCCCATCGGATCCACCCCGTAGTGGGAATAGAACCGAGCGTCCTCGGTGGCGATGATCGCCTCGCGGAGCGCCTTGGGGATCTGGGCGAGGGGCACGAAGATGCGGCGCTCGACGTGGAACTCGGTGATGAGCTCGTCGTTGTCGTCGTAGACCTTGGTGCCCTCGCTCGCGTCGAACCGCTCGAGCTGGGAGACCGAGGGCAGCGAGCCGGGCAGGATGGTGAGGACCCAGAAAGCGGAGGCCGCGACGCCAAGGCCCGTCACGAGCACGAGCACGAGCGCGGCCATCATCGCCCAGCGGAGCCAGCGCCGACGGACGAGCGTGGCGCGTTTGGAGCGTCGGTCTGCCGCCATGGATTGCTATTATACAGGCGTGAATATGCACCAGCTTGCCGTGGATGAGCAGCTCGCCCGCATCCGCCGGGGCGCCGCCGAGATCATCGTGGACGTCGAGCTGCGGGCCAAGCTCGAGCGCTCCCGGCGCACCGCCACCCCGCTCAAGGTCAAGCTGGGCCTCGATCCGACCGCGCCCGACCTGCACCTGGGACACACCGTGGTGCTCCAGAAGCTTCGCGACTTCCAGGAGCTCGGCCACCAGATCGTCATCATCATCGGCGACTTCACCGGGATGATCGGCGATCCGACCGGCCGGTCCGAGACCCGTCGCCCGCTCACCTGGGACGAGATCCGCCACAACGCGGAGACGTACAAGGCCCAGCTCGGCCGAGTGCTGGACATGAGCCAGACCGAGGTCCGATTCAACTCGGAGTGGCTCGGGCCGCTCACCTTCGAGCACGTCATCCGCGAGACCGCGCACCTGACCGTCGCCCGCATCCTGCAGCGGGAGGATTTCGCAACCCGCTACGCGGCGGGCCGGCCGATCAGCCTGCACGAGTTCCTCTATCCGCTCGCGCAGGGCTACGATTCCGTCGCGCTCGGCGCGGACGTCGAGCTGGGCGGCACCGACCAGACGTTCAATCTGCTCGTCGGCCGCGATCTCCAGCGCGCACACGGTCAGGAGGCCCAGGTCGCCCTGACCGTGCCGATCCTCGAGGGCCTCGACGGCGTGCAGAAGATGTCGAAGAGCCTCGGCAACTACGTGGGCGTCACCGAGCCGCCCGGCGACATGTACGGCAAGCTGATGTCGGTGTCTGACGCCCTGATGTTCCGCTACTTCGAGCTGGTGACGCGGGTGCCGGAGGCCGAGATCGGCGAGCTGCGACGCCTGCACCCGATGGAGGCCAAAAAGCGCCTCGCCCGGACCGTCACCGCGATGTACCACGGCGAGGCCGCAGCCGCCGCTGCGGAGGCCGTGTTCTCCCGGGTGGTTCAGGCCAAGGAAGTGCCTGATAATATTGAGCTAGTTAACCTGGTCACGTCGTCCGGGGGCGAGCCGATGTGGAAGGTCGTCATGCTGGCCGGCATGGCCCCGTCGAACTCCGAGGCACGGCGACTGATCCACCAGGGCGCGGTCGAGGTGAACGGAAGCCGCGTGACCGACCCGAACCAGACGGTCGAGCCATCGAGCGAGGGCCGGCTGCTGCAGGTGGGCAAGCGGAAATTCAAGCGTTTCGTGCTCCAAAAGGAATGACTTGACAGGCGGAAGACCCGTCCGTATCATCACTCCTTGCCCATCCTTCCGGGCTGAATTGGAAGAGTGGGTGTTGAGAGGAGTCAGCCGGTCGTAAGCATTCCCGCTGGCCTCGATTCAACCTGAAGGGGTTCTCAACCCCGCCGCTCTTTGAAAATCGCATATGTTACTGGCTCACCGAGAAGTGTGAGCACCATCCGTAACTACTGAGTACCTTGCGCTCGACCGAAGCAACATCTTGGTTGGGCTTTTAGGGACCAGGGTTCAAGTTTGTCGATTTAATCATGGCGAGTTTGATCCTGGCTCAGAGCGAACGCTGGCGGCGTACTTAACACATGCAAGTCGAACGAGGATCTTCAGTGTAGCAATACATCGGAGGTCCTAGTGGCGCACGGGTGAGTAACACGTGGGTGACCTGCCCTTGAGCTCGGGATACCCCCTCGAAAGGGGGGCTAATACCGGATACGTTCCTTGGTCGAAAGGCCGGGGAGGAAAGGTGGCGCAAGCTGCCGCTCTTGGAGGGGCTCGCGGCCTATCAGCTAGTTGGCGGGGTAACGGCCCACCAAGGCTATGACGGGTAGCTGGTCTGAGAGGACGACCAGCCACACGGGGACTGAGACACGGCCCCGACTCCTACGGGAGGCAGCAGTGGGGAATTTTCCGCAATGGGCGAAAGCCTGACGGAGTGACGCCGCGTGTGGGACGAAGGCCTTCGGGTCGTAAACCACTGTCAGTGGGAAAGATGGGTGTCGGTGTTAATACCATCGGCATCTGACGGTACCTGCAGAGGAAGCCCCGGCCAACTCTGTGCCAGCAGCCGCGGTAAGACAGAGGGGGCAAGCGTTGCTCGGAATTACTGGGCGTAAAGGGCGCGTAGGCGGGATGGTAAGTCGGTCGTGAAATCCCTCGGCTCAACCGAGGAACGTCGATCGATACTACCGTTCTTGAGGGTTGCAGAGGAGACTGGAATTCCCGGTGTAGCGGTGAAATGTGTAGAGATCGGGAGGAACACCGGTGGCGAAGGCGGGTCTCTGGGCAATTCCTGACGCTGAGGCGCGAAAGCGTGGGGAGCAAACGGGATTAGATACCCCGGTAGTCCACGCTGTAAA
>CAVXJS010000009.1:0-767500 GCA_963762145.1 uncultured Candidatus Rokubacteria bacterium | reverse complement strand
GCCGAAAGCCCAAGGGTTCCTGGGGAAGGTTAATCCGCCCAGGGTTAGTCGGGGCCTAAGCTGAGGCCGACAGGCGTAAGCGAAGGACAACAGGTTAATATTCCTGTACCGCCGTGGTGACGTTATGAGCTATGGGGTGACGCAGAAGGTTAAGCACCGCCCGCGATTGGAAGTGCGGGTCCAAGTGCGTAGGGGGTTCCGATAGGCAAATCCGTCGGGACGCTACCCTGAAACACGATGGGGAGGCCTTCGGGCCATAAACGGGCTGATACCCCGCTGCCAAGAAAATCCTCTAAGCCAGTTGCCAAGGCGCCCGTACCGTAAACCGACACAGGTGGGCGAGGAGAATATCCACAGGCGCTCGGGAGAACTCTCGTGAAGGAACTAGGCAAAATAACCCCGTAACTTCGGGAGAAGGGGTGCCCCACTAGGGTGTAAAAGCCTGAAGGGGTCGCAGAGAATTGGGTCAAGCGACTGTTTACTAAAAACACAGGACTCTGCCAACTCGTAAGAGGAGGTATAGGGTCTGACGCCTGCCCGGTGCCGGAAGGTTAAGGAGAGAGGTTAGTGCCGCAAGGTGCGAAGCTTTGAACCGAAGCCCCGGTAAACGGCGGCCGTAACTATAACGGTCCTAAGGTAGCGAAATTCCTTGTCGGGTAAGTTCCGACCTGCACGAATGGCGTAACGACTTGACCGCTGTCTCCACGAGGGACCCGGTGAAACTGTAGCGCCAGTGAAGATGCTGGCTACCCGCGTCAAGACGGAAAGACCCCGTGAACCTTTACTATACCTTGGTATGGAATTCTGGCAGGGTCTGTGCAGGATAGGTGGGAGGCTTTGAAGCCGGGGCGCTAGCTTCGGTGGAGCCGTCGTTGAGATACCACCCTGATCGTGCTGTAGTTCTAACCTGGGCCCGTAATCCGGGCCGGGGACAGTGCCAGGTGGGTAGTTTGACTGGGGCGGTCGCCTCCTAAACAGTAACGGAGGCGCTCAATGGTCGGCTCAGCACGGTTGGAAATCGTGCGTCGAGTGTAAGGGCAGAAGCCGGCTTAACTGCGAGACCCACAAGTCGAGCAGGTGCGAAAGCAGGACCTAGTGATCCGGTGGTTCCGAGTGGAAGGGCCATCGCTCAACGGATAAAAGGTACTCCGGGGATAACAGGCTGATCTTGCCCAAGAGTTCACATCGACGGCAAGGTTTGGCACCTCGATGTCGGCTCATCGCATCCTGGGGCTGGAGCAGGTCCCAAGGGTTGGGCTGTTCGCCCATTAAAGCGGTACGTGAGCTGGGTTTAGAACGTCGTGAGACAGTTCGGTCCCTATCTGACGCGGGCGTAGGAGGTTTGAGGGGAGCTGCCCCTAGTACGAGAGGACCGGGGTGGACGGACCGCTAGTGTGCCAGCTGTTCCGCCAGGAGCACCGCTGGGTAGCTATGTCCGGCAGGGATAAGCGCTGAAGGCATCTAAGCGCGAAACCCGCCTCAAGATGAGACCTCCCAGGGCGTAAGCCCTCTGAAGGCCCCTGGAAGATTACCAGGTTGATAGGCCGCGGGTGTAAGCGCCGTAAGGCGTTCAGCCGAGCGGTACTAATCGGCCGTGCGGCTTGACCACGTTGCACTCATACATACAAGTCTGCTGAGGTGAACACGTGCTTGGCTGCACTCGAGAATCAACGTATTCGATTGCCATCCGATTCCCGGTGGCGTTGCCGGAGGGGCCACACCCGTTCCCATCCCGAACACGGAAGTTAAGCCCTCCAGGGCCGATGGTACTGCGCTGGTAACGGCGTGGGAGAGTAGGTCGCTGCCGGGTTAATTCAGGCGCTCGAGCCGAAAGGCTCGGGCGCCTTAGTCTTTTGCGCGGAGGATCCCCATGCTCTTCATCGACGAGATCCGGAGCCCCATCGGCCGCATCGCGCTGGCGGCACGCGATGGCCGTCTCTGCGCGCTCGAGTTTGGCCGGGCCCGCCTCGCCCGGCAGCTCGCGGCGCGCTACCCGGACGTCCCGCGCCGGCGGGCGCGTAATCCATTCGGGGTGAGCGTGAAGCTCCGCGCGTACCTGGCCGGCGATCTGGCGGCGGTGGACCGTATCCCGGTCGATACGGGCGGCACCCCGTTCCAGCAGCGCGTCTGGCGCGCGCTTCGGCGGATCCCCGCCGGTCACACCATGAGCTATGGCGCGCTGGCCCGCGCACTCGGCGTTGGAGCGGCGGCTCGGGCGGTGGGAGCCGCCAATGGGCGCAATCCGATCTCTCTCGTGGTGCCCTGTCATCGGCTGGTCGGCGGCGACGCCGAGCTGACCGGCTACGGCGGCGGGCTCTGGCGAAAGCGCTGGCTCCTGGGCCACGAGGGCGCGCGGCCCCGAGCGACCCGAGCTAGATCAGCAGGCGCACAATCGAAAGGTAGAAACCGCTGATCAGATTCAAGACGGGCTCCACCACGTAACGGGTGACGCCCGAGAGCACGAGCAGGATCAACAGGAAGGGGCCCGCCTGCTCGAGCTGATGGATGAGAGGCCAGGAGCGCTGGGGGAACAGGTAAGGAAGGAAGTGCCCGCCGTCAAGCGGCGGAAGTGGGATCAGGTTGAAGATCCCGAGAGCCAGATTGAACAGGTAGACCCAGAACAGGACCCCACCCAGGGGCTCCGCCACGAAGGGAAGCCCGGCCCCGCCGCGCAGGACCAGACGGAGCGCGACGAGCGCCACGAAGGCGGCCGCGAAGTTCGACAGCGGCCCCGCCACGGCGACGAGCGCCATGTCGCGAACCGGATGCCGGAGATTCCGTGCCTCGACCGGCACCGGCTTGGCCCACCCGAAGCCGGCCAGGATGAAGGCCAGCGCGCCGAGGGGATCGATGTGCGGCAGCGGATTCAGGGTGATGCGCCCGAGCCGGCGTGCGGTCGGATCTCCGAGGCGATCCGCGACGAGCGCGTGGGCGAGCTCGTGCACCGTCACCGCGATCAGCAGAGCCGGCAGCTTGAGGATCAGTCCCGAAAGGTAGCCGAGCGGATCGTCGAAGAGCCCGCTCATCCGCCGCGCGGAGCCCCGGACTCCGGTGGCTCCGACTCGTTGGATAGCTCTGGCCCCGCGACGCGGTAGCGCTCATCGAGCCAGTCGCCCAGGTCGATGAGGCGACATGCGAGGGAGCAGAACGGCCGGTGCGGATTGCCGACCCAGGCGCGGCGGAGGCCGCAGCGCGGGCAGCGCATCTGCCGGGCGGAGCGAGCCTCGCGTGCCACGGCGGTCATCCTAGCCACCGGCGTCCAAGGCTGTCAACCCGCCCCGGCGCGCGGCGTTGACATCGGCCGGGGGCCGGGAGAGGATACCCCTGTGTTTCGCCTGCTTCCGCGCGAAGAGAAGTTCTTCGATCTGTTCGAGCAGCAGGCCTCTCACATCGTTTCGGCCTCCCGGGTGCTGGAGGAGCTCACGCTCGACTACCAGGACGCCAAGGCGAAGGCCCAGCAGATCAAGGACCTCGAGCACGCGGGCGACACGCTCACCCACGAGATCGTGCGCCGGCTCAACACCACGTTCATCACCCCGATCGATCGCGAGGACATCTACGCCCTCGCGAGCCGGCTCGACGACGTGCTCGACCTGATCGACGCGGTGGCCGACCGGCTGTTGATCTACAAGATCAAGGCTCCCACCGAGGGCTGCATCGCGATGGCCAAGATCATCGTGAAGACGTCCGAGGAGACCGACCGCGCGGTGCACTGCCTGCGTACGCTGTCGCCCTTCTACCACAAGCACGCGGTGGAGGTGAACCGCCTCGAGAACGAGGCGGACCGCCTGCTCCGAGACCAGCTCGCGGCCCTCTTCGAGGGTGGGACCGACGCCATCGAGGTCATCAAGTGGAAGGAGCTGTACGAGACGATGGAGTCGATCACGGACCGCTGCGAGGACGTGGTCAACGTCATCGAGGGCATCACCCTCAAGATGGCGTGAGGCGGACCGCCCGCCCCGCATGAGCTGGTCCCTGCTGATCGTCATCTTCATCATTCTGGTCGCGCTCGTCTTCGACTACATCAACGGCTTCCACGACGCGGCCAACTCGATCGCCACCGTCGTCTCCACCCGGGTGCTCACCCCCATGCAGGCGGTGGCCTGGGCCGCTTTCTTCAATTTCGCAGCCGCGTTCGGCTTCGGGGTGCAGGTCGCGCGCACCGTCGGCAAGGGCGTGGTGGACTCCGGGGTGGTGGACCAGTGGGTGATCCTCGGCGCGCTCTGCGGCGCCATCACCTGGAACCTGATCACGTGGTACTACGGTATTCCCTCGAGCTCGTCCCACGCGCTGATCGGCGGCTTCACGGGCGCCGCGGTGGCGAAGGCCGGGTTCGGCGCCCTCCTGCCCAGCGGGCTCCTCAAGATCCTCGCGTTCATCGTGCTGGCTCCCGTGCTCGGCCTCTGTCTGGGCTTCTCCCTGATGGTCGGCACGCTCTGGACGGTGCGGAGGATCCGCCCGAGCCGGGTGGACGGCCTCTTCCGCCGGCTCCAGCTCGTCTCGGCGGCCTGCTACAGCCTGGGGCATGGGACCAACGACGCGCAGAAGACGATGGGCATCATCTCGATCCTCCTCTTCTCGGCCGGTTATCTGGGCTCCGAGTTCTACGTTCCCTTCTGGGTGATCATCGCCGCGCACGCCGCGATCGGGCTCGGCACCCTCGCGGGGGGCTGGCGGATCGTCAAGACCATGGGGATGCGGCTCACCAAGCTGCGCCCGATCGGCGGGTTCTGCGCCGAGACGGCGGGAGCGGTGATGCTGATCGGCACCGCGGTGGGGGGCATCCCGGTCAGCACGACCCACACGATCACCGGCTCGATCATGGGGGTCGGCGCCACCCAGCGGCTCTCTGCCGTACGCTGGGGCGTGGCCGGCGAGATCGTCTGGGCGTGGATCCTCACGATTCCCCTCTCGGCCATCATCGCCGCCGCGGTCTGGGGGGCCATCGCCCTCATCGTCGCCCGACTGGGATGAGCGCGTCGCGCTCCCGCGCCGGCCTGCTGGCGGCGTCCTTGGGGCTCTGGCTGCTGTTCCCGCCCGCGTGGCTTCTGGCGCACCTTCCCACCGCGATCGGTCTGACGGTCGGCCGGCGCCTGGGGGACCTGCTCTGGTGGGTGCTGCCCCGCCGGCGGGCGGTGGCGCTCGACAATCTGCGGCGTGCCTTCGGGGGGAGCGCTCCCCGGCCGAGATCCGGCGTCTCGGGCGCCGGTCGTTCCAGAATGTCGGCATGAATCTGGTCGAAGGCTGCTGCTACTTCCTCCGTCCTACCCACGTCATGCTTTCCCGGGTTCGGATGGAGGGACGGGAGAACCTCCAGGCGGCGGCCGCCCACGGTCGGGGTGTGCTCGTCCTCAGCGCCCACTTCGGCAACTGGGAGCTCCTTGCCGGCGCCCACGGGCTGTCCGGGCTGCCGCTGTCCATCGTGACCCGCCCCCTGGATCACCCGATGTTCGAGGACTTTGCGGCCCGCTTTCGGCGCCGCAGCGGAGCCGAGCTGATCGTCAAGAAGCAGGCGGTGCGGGAAGTCCTGACCGCACTGAAGCGCCAGCGCATGGTGGGGATTCTCCTCGACCAGAACGCCACGCGGACCGAGGGCGTGTTCGTGCCGTTCTTCGGCTCCCCGGCGTCCACCTCTAAGGGGCTCGCGCTGCTGGCCCTGCGGACCGGCGCCCCGGTGGTGCCGATCTTCCTCCGCCGGGAGCCGGACGGGCGACACTGCTTGGACGTGAGCGCGGCCCTGCCGCCCCCGGAAGACGGCCAGATCGCCACCTACACGGCCACGTTCAATCGCGCGATCGAGGCGGCCATCCGGCGCGCGCCCGAGCAGTGGTTCTGGATGCACGATCGCTGGCGTACCCGCCCGCCTCAGACGGTGCCATCGTGAGGTCTCGCGCCCGCATGGCCGCGCTGGTTTTCGTCGGGCTGCTGCTGAGTCCCGGATCGGGTCCGGCGGCGGATGGAGATCTCACGAGCCTCGTGGAGGCCTATCTGAAGAGCGGCAGCGAGCGGGCGCCGGGGGCGGTGGCCGCGCGCGCGTATCTCGAGCCCGCCCGCCCGAACGCGGCCGAGGCCCCCCAGCCCGATGTCTCGGTCGTGCTCCTGCCGTATTCAGCGGCTCTCGAGGCCGAGCTCGACGCGGTGAAGGCCGGGCTGCGCGACTCGGCCGACGCCTACGTCCGGGCGGTGGGTCGCATCGAGGCCGCACGGGTGGACTACGCGCGTGCGCTGGTCGCCGCGGGCGGGGGCACCCTCGTACGGAGCGAGATTACCGACGCCCGGGGCGCCGCGCGGGTCGGTGACGTGCCCGCGGGCGAGTGGCTGGTCCTGGCCTGGCGGGAAGATGGGCATACCTCGAAGCGCTTCAAGCTGCGAGACCAGGACGCCAAGCGCTATCCGCACGTGCCCTCCAACGTGACCTATTCCCTGGTCACCTACTGGCGGATGCGGGTGGCCGTGAAGCCGGCGGAGACGGTCGAGATCGCGATGAGCGACCGCAATAGCTGGATGACCGGAGCCCGACAGGAAGCCGGATCTCCCGTGCCACCGCGTCAGCCCGGCGGCGGAAAAGAATCGGAGAAGAAGCGCTAGGGCGCCACCGCCCGGTGGCGCCCCACGCGTCAGCGCGCTACTTCTTGTCTTCCTTCTTGTCGGGTTGCTTGCCGTTCTTCTTGGCTGCCGTTTTCTTCTTCTCAGCCTTCTTGGCCGACTTCTTCTCCGCCTTCTTGTCCATCGTCTCGCTCTTCTTATCGTCCTTCGGGACGGGAGCCTGGGCGAAGGCCTCCGGCACTGTCAGGCCCACACCGAGCGCGAAGGCCAAACCCACCACCAGCGCCACGACCTTCTTCATGGGTTGCGTCACCTCCTTTCGAATCGGGTCAATATCGAAAAATCTCCATTTTCTAGGCAAGTTAAGATAGGTGCCCGCTCTCTCGGGAGTCAAGGAATTCGAGCCGGGCGCTGTTGACCCCCAAAATCCCCCGTGATAGAAAGTTCATGCTTGCAACTGACCTGATGACGCTCATACGTCGGCTTCTCCTGCTAGGGGTTGCATCCTTCGCCGCCAGTCATCTGGCGGTGTCGGGGGCGGTCGGATTCGAGATCGAGCTGGGCGTTCCCGCGAACACGCAGCCGCCCGTGGTCGCCGACCTTGCGGTCCCGCAAGTGGACTTCGATCCCTGGGCCGATTCGTTCTTGCCGACTCCCGGAGCCCCGGTCGCGGTCAAGGTCGAGCCCATCCAGCGCCCCGCGGCAACCCCGCTCGTCTCGACGCCCATGTCACCGCAGCGCGTCTCGACCTACCGGATCCAGCAGAACGACCAGGTCCTCCGCTTCCTGGAGCAGTTCCAGACCGGATACCGCCGCGCGGTCGTCGAGCGCTGGCTGACCCGATCGGGCCGATTCCTGCCGATGGCGCTGGACATCTTCCGGGAGAAGGGGCTGCCCGAGGAGCTGGTGTTCACCGCGATGATCGAGAGCGGGTTCGACCCGGTAGCGGTCTCCCATGCGGGAGCCAAGGGGCTCTGGCAGTTCATGGCTCCCACCGCCAGGCAGTACGGTCTTCGCGTGGACCACTGGCTCGATGAGCGCCTCGACCCGGAGAAGGCCACGATCGCGGCCGCCAACTACCTGACCGATCTCTACAAGACCTTCGGGTCCTGGGAGCTCGTGCAGGCCGCGTACAACGCGGGCGAGACGAAGGTCCTGCGGGCGATCCAGGGCACGGGCACCCGCGACTTCTGGTCGCTGGCCGACACCAGGTTCCTGCGCGACGAGACGAAGAACTTCGTCCCGGCCATCCACGCGGTGACCATCATCGGCCAGGAGCCCGAGCAGTACGGCTTCTCGGTCAGGCCCGACGAGCCGCTGAGCTACGAGCAGATCACGGTGCCGCGCGCCACCAGCCTCAAGCACGTGGCCGCGCTCTCCGGGATTCCTCTCGAGGAGCTGACCCGGCTCAACTCCGCGCTCCGCCTGAAGCAGACGCCGCCCGACTCGCCGTATCACCTGAAGGTCCCGCGGGGCAGCGCGGCCGCGCTCCAGGCCGGCCTCGATCGCGAGGCGGAGGTGCGCAAGGTGGCGCTGACGTCCCGGACCGGCGATCGCGGCAAGCGGAAAGTCCAGGTTGCCGAGCGCGTCGCGGCGGGGGTCCACGTGGTGCAGCCGCACGACACGATCGGCGGCATCGCCAAGCGGTACGGGGTCTCCGTCCAGCAGCTCTCGAGCTGGAACGACCTCGAGCGCGGCGCGCGCATCTTTCCGGGCGACCGGCTCCGCGTCGCCTCCGGCGCGCGCCAAGCGGATTCGGGACAGGGCGGCTTCCGCTAGACCGTGAGGGTGGCGGTTCACCTCACGGCGACCCTGCGAGCCTACCTGCCGCCGGGCACGCGAGGGGACAGTGTGGTTCTCGACCTCCCCGACGGCACCACCGTGGATCAGGTGGTACACTCCCTCAGGATTCCACCCTCGATGGAGCGTCTGACCGTCGTCAACGGCCTCGACGCCACCCCGGACCAGCGGCTGGCCGAAGGTGACGTGCTGTCGGTGTTCCCCCCGCTGGCCGGCGGTCGCTGACCTCCGGCAGGAGGCACGCGATGCCCACCGTCCGATTGCGCGACGCATCCGAGTACCCGGAGGCCGCCCAGCGGCTGTTCGAGTTGTCCAAGCTCTGGTTCGCCTACGACTTTCCCCAGCCCCCCGCCATGAGCCGGGTGATGGCGTGGGACGCCGAGTTCGGCGGCCCCCACGGGCGCGCCATGAAGCGGGCGATGAGCCCGGGCGAGTTCTCGCGGGCCGAGAAGGAGATGGTCGCCGCGGTGGTGAGCGGCGTCAACGCCTGCAATTACTGAGTACGCGCTCATACTGCAGCCGGGAAGCTGCAGGGGATGAAGGACGACGCGCTGTGGTACGAGGCGGCGCACGTGGTGGGCGTCACCAACGCGCTCAACGTGGCGGCCGATGCCCTCGGGATGAGCACGCCCAGCCTGCCCGCGGTCGATCCGGCCGCGGCCACCGACGAGGTACGCGCGCTGTTCGACGACGTCCGGTCCTTCTACCAGGCCACGGACGTGCCGCTACCGTTCCGCCTGATGGCCCACGATCCGGCCTATGCGGCGGAGGTGTGGGGGGCGGTCCAGCGTGCCTTCGCCGACCACCACCTCTCGCGGCGCCTGAAGGAGACCCTGGCCTTCGCGGTGTCCCTGACCTCGCGCTCTCCGTTCGGCACCGGTTTCCACCTGGCCGAGATGCGCCGGCTCGGCGTGAGCCCACGCGGGGTGGTGGAGGTCTTCGGGGTGGCGCAGATGTTCTCGAGCTATACCAAGATCGCGGACACGCTGCAGCTCGAGCCGGACATGGGCGACATCGCGCCGGCGGACCCGTCGCCCGCGCCGGGCGGGCAGGCCGCCCCCACCCGGCGGGTGTCACCTGACCGTCAGGTCAGCGGCACCTCGCGCGCGAAGATCTCGAAGGGCGACCGGCGCGTCGCCTCCAGGGCCAGGCGGATCTCCGCCTCCCCCGCGCCCGGTCCCGTCTCGAGGAGGGCCGCGAAGAAGCCGGTGTAGAAGTGATCCGGGTACACGGTGACCGTGACCCGGAGCGCAAGCCCCGGCCCCTCGAGCCCGCGATCGTAGCGCAGCACGAATCGCCCTCCGGGCGGAATGCGCGTGTCCGCGATCTCGCGCGAGAGGTCGAGGGGGACCTGCCGTCCGATGACCCCCTCCTCGGCGGTCGACGCGATCGGCTGGCCGTCGGCTCCGAGGAGCACGGCGCGAACGAGTACCTTCGGGGTCACGTAGGTCGGGAAGTAGTGCCCCACGTTCACGCTCGCGACGGTCACGGTCGCCCGAACCCGCTGGCCGGGCCGGTAGCGGGCGCGGTCGAGCGCCAGCGTCACCCGCACTCCCGACTTCACCATCTCCGGATCGTGGATCCCGCGCCACCGATGCCGCCGGTCCGGCATGTGGCAGTGCTGGCAAGCGAGCCCGCGGCGCGCGGCCGGGCTGGTCCGCCACTCCTCGTAGGTGTTCTCGAGCGGCTTGCCGTTGAGGGTGGGGCCGCGCGGCCCGAACTGATGACAGGCGGCGCAGAACTCGGCGCGCTCGTATGCGCCCGTGTAGGTGGCCCCGTTGTGGGGAAGCTGCGCGCGCGGGACGCGAAGACCCTGGGCGTCGGCCCGGGGCGGTGGCCCGAAGCGCTGATGCCCGCGCACGTGGCACGTGGCGCACACGATGCCTTCTTGCTGCAGTGCCGGATCGAAGGCCGGGTTCGCCTCGAGCCCGGCCGCGCCCCGGGTGACCGGGGACTGCTCCGTGAGCGGGGCGTGACAGACGAGGCAGGCGCGGGCGCCCGCCGGATCGCGTCGCGCGAGCTCCACGAGCTGCCCCGCGACGCCGGGTCCCATGCTGCGGGCGTGGATGCTCTCCCGCCAGTCCTCGTACTGGACCGGGTGGCAGGCCCCACAGTCCCGCGGAGCGAGCGAGCGTTCCAGCGGAGCAAACGAAGCCGGGGCGGGGCCCTGGGGCGGGATCGGCATACGCCAGTGGCGCTCCAGGAACTGCTCCTCGGCGGGAGAGATCGGCCGCGGCCCCGCGCCGTTGCCCTGGGCCGCTCGGCCGCCGGGCAAGAGCGCCAGGACGAGGCCGGCCAGTGCCAGGCAGCGCCAGATCCGGCTCACCAGCCGAGGGTAGCACGGGCCCCCCGCCGACCCCCCGGCCCGCCTCCCGGATCGCCGCTCGGTGGTACACTGAAACGCCCTGATTTCAGGCGAAGTTGGCTCGGAGGCGTCTAGGATCCCGGTGGGCCTCCCGGACTTCAAATCCGGCGTCCGGCTCTAGACAAGTCGGAGGTGGGTTCGACTCCCACACGCTTCCGCCATCCCGCTTCGTCGTCCGGGCTCGAAGGAGTCGCTGATTGGACAGGAAGAAGGCAGGACGGGCGGAGACGATTCGACCGACGCGCCAAGGTCGCTGGCGTCTGCTCGCGACCGGCGTGACCGTCGCAGTCGTGGTGGCGGCCCTCGTCGGCTACTGGGCGTATCGCGCGGCGGCCGACCTGCCCGGCGTCAAGCTGGCGGACCAGGGCAACGCGCACATCCAGCTCGCGACGGAGCCGCACGTGCCGTACAACTCGGATCCGCCCACCTCCGGGCCACACCTGCCGTACATCGCGCCGTGGGGCATCCACACCGAGCCGATCGTGCGAGAGCTGCAGGTCCACAACCTGGAGGATGGCGGCGTGATGGTGCAGTATCACTGCGCCGCGCCGTGCCCGGACCTGGTAGCCAAGCTGACCGAGATCGTGCGACGGTACGAGACGCAGGTCATCCTGGCGCCTTATCCGGGGATGCGCACGCGCATCGCGCTCACCGCGTGGACACGGCTCGACGCCTTCGACGCCTTCGACGAGGCCCGCATCGTACGGTTCATCCGCACGTATCGCGGGATCGACCATCACAAAGGGTAGAATGATGCGCATGACGCGGCCCTCTCGCCGTGGCCTCGCGGCGTTCTGCACGGCCGTCTCGATGATGGCGCTGGCCGGATGCGCGGGGCCCGTCGTCTCGGCCATCGCACCGCCTCCCTACCGTGACGCGGCGGCCGCGGGCTACGACACGACGTGGCACGCGCTCGTGCGGGCGCTCGCCGGAGAGAACGTGCCCCTCCGGGTGGTGGCCAAGGACTCGGGGGTGATCTCGACCGACGATTTCATCTCCCCGATCGGGGTCTACGCCGACTGCGGCCGGATGGGCGAGGTGCAGCTCGAGGGCGAGGCGATGGGCTCGTTCACGCTCTTCGTGCAGCCGGGGCAGAACGGGTCTACCCTGATCCAGGTCAACACCAAGATCAACACCCACGCCTACCGGCGTGGAAGCTCCGGCCGGCTCAAGACCGATCGCGTGTTCCAGTGCGTCTCCACCGGACGGTGGGAGGCGAACCTGCTCGATTCGGTCCGCCGGCTCGTGAAGGAGTAGGTCGGCCATGGCCCCGCGCCTTCCCGAATTGATCAAGCGTGCCCGCCGTCTGGCGCTCGAGCGCGACCGCCTCGTGCAGGAGCTGGCGCGCGAGTGGAGCGCCGCGCTCCGCGGCCAGGGATTCTCGCCGCGCGACCTGGACGAGCTGTGGGCCGGCCTCACCGAGGACGCGGTGCGCCGCCTCCTGCGCGTGCGCGGGGAGGGCGCCAGCGTCGAGGCCATCCGGCGCGAGGCCCACGAGGTCATCGCGCGGGTCAAGGAGCGCGTGGAGACCGAGCTTGCCGCGGGCGGGTAAGAGCGGGCGGGCGGACACGCAGGCCCTGCTTCGCGGGCTGCCCTCGGTGGACGCGCTCATCGGCGCGCTCGGCGGGGAGCGCGCGCTCCAGGGGATGCCGCGTCCCCGCCTGGCCGCGGGCGTGCGGGAGGTCCTGGCCGCCGAGCGGCGACGGCTGCTGGAGGCGGGCGGACCCGCCGCGGACGCCGACACGCTCGGCCGCCGGGTCGTCGCCGCGCTCACGCGGGACGGTCTCTTCTCGCTGGCCCCCGTCATCAATGCCACCGGGGTGGTCCTCCACACGAACCTGGGCCGCGCGCTGCTCTCCCCGCTGGCCCGGGAGCGGCTGCGCGAGGTCGCCTCCGCGTACTCGAACCTCGAGATGGATCTCTCCCGCAAGGAGCGGGGCTCGCGGTACGCGCACGTGGATGGCCTCCTGCGCCGGCTCTCCGGCGCGGAGGCGGCGCTCGTCGTCAACAACTGCGCGTCCGCGGTGCTGCTCGCGCTCGAATCCCTCGCGCGGGGCAAGGAAGTGATCGTCTCCCGTGGCGAGCTCATCGAGATCGGCGGCGAGTTCCGCATCCCCGACATCATGCGGAGGTCGGGCGCCATCCTCCGCGAGGTCGGGACCACCAACCGCACGCACCTCAAGGACTACGTCAACGCGATCGGGCCCGAGACCGGGCTGATCCTCAAGGTCCACACGTCCAACTACCGCGTCGTGGGCTTCACCGCCGCGGTGTCCTCCCGCGACCTCGCCGAGCTGGGACACGCCCGCTCCATCCCGGTGATGGAGGATCTGGGCTCCGGCTGCTTCGTGGATCTCACGCGCTACGGCTTCCCCTACGAGCCGACGGTGCCCGAGGTGGTCGCCTCCGGGGTGGACCTCGTCTCATTCTCGGGCGACAAGCTCCTGGGCGGCCCGCAGGCCGGCATCCTGGTGGGTCGCTCGGCGCTGGTCGAGCGTCTCGCCCGCAACCCGGTCAATCGCGCGCTGCGCATCGACAAGTTCACGGTGGCGGCGCTCGAGGCCACGCTCTACGCCTACGAGGCGGGAACGGCCCTCGAGACCATCCCGACGCTGACCATGCTGACCGAGGCCGCGGCGTCGGTGCGCCGGCGCGCGCGCCGGGTCCTCGCCCGCCTCTCCTCGGAGACGCAGCGGGCCCTCGGCGCACAGCTGGTCGAGGCCACCTCGCAGGTGGGCGGCGGCGCCCTGCCCACGGTGGAGCTGCCCACTGCGGCGATCGCCCTCGGCACCGCCGATCGTCCCGCCGAGCGCCTGGACGAAGCGCTCCGCTCGGGCCGCCCGCCGGTCCTGGGCCGCGTCCTCGACGACCGTCTGCTCCTGGACTGCCGCACGATCCTCGCCGCCGACATCGGCCCCTTGGCGACGCGCCTCGCCGCCCTCTAGCACCAGGCATGAACGGCGCCGAGAGCCGCGGGATGAGAAGTGCCGAGACAAGTGTCCGCGGCCTGGGGGAGTGCGGGGGCCATTTCTGGGCCCCCGCATTAAATAGAGGGGCGGATCCGACTGTCCGCTCCCAGCCGGTAGTCCGCAGGGCGGATCCCGTATCCGCGACACACGCATGAGACACGTCGTCGTCGGCACCGCCGGTCATATCGACCACGGGAAGACGTCGCTCGTGAAGGCCCTGACCGGCACCGACACCGATCGGCTGCCGGAAGAGAAGGCGCGCGGTATCACGATCGACCTGGGCTTCGCGTTCCTGGAGGAGCCGGACGGGCTCGTGATCGAGATCGTGGACGTGCCGGGCCACGAGCGCTTCGTGCGGAACATGCTGGCCGGCGCGGGCGGCATCGACCTGGCCCTTCTGGTGGTCGCCGCCGACGAGGGCGTGATGCCGCAGACCCGCGAGCACCTGGCGATCTGTCAGCTCCTGCGCATCAGGTCGGGGCTCGTGGTGCTGAGCAAGGCGGATCTGGCCGAACCCGAGTGGATCGAGCTGGTCCGCGACGACGTGCGGCGCGCCCTCGCCCCCACCTTCCTCGCGGGCTGCCCGATCCTCCCCGCCTCGGTGAAGACGGGCGCGGGACTGCCCGAGCTGCGCGCGGCGCTCGCGGAGCTGGCCCGGGGGGTGCCCGCCAAGGATCCCGACCGCACGGCCCGCCTGCCGATCGACCGCGTGTTCACCGTGAAGGGGTTCGGCACCGTGGTGACGGGCACGCTGGTCGCGGGCCGCTTCGCGCTCGACGACAAGGTCGAGGTGTATCCGCGAGGCGTTCAATCCAAGGTGCGGGGCCTGCAGGTGCACGGCCACACCGTCCCGCGTGCGACCGCCGGCCAGCGCACCGCGGTGAATCTCCAGGGCGTGGAGCGGGCGGCGATCGAGCGCGGCGACGTCCTCGCGCCCGCCGGCGCCCTCGTGCCGACGCTCCTGCTCGACGGCACGCTCGAGCTTCTCGAGGACGCGCCGCGGCCGGTCAAGACGCGCGACCGCGTGCGCTTCCACGTCGGCACCCAGGAAGTGATGGCGCGCGTCCTGCCGGTGGATCGGCCCGAGCTCGCCCCCGGCGGATCCTGTCATGCCCGCTTCCGGCTTGAGGCACCGGTGGTGGCCCTGCCGGGGGACCGCTTCGTCGTGCGGTCGTACTCGCCCATCGTGACCATCGGGGGCGGTACCGTGCTCGACATCGCGCCGCCGCGCTTCAAGCGCAAGGGGCCCGCGCTCGCCGCGCACCTGGCACTGCTCGCCACCGGCGGGCCTCCGGAGATCCTGGAGGAGCACCTGAAGCAGGCCGGGGCGGCGGGCGCGCGGGTGGCGGATCTTCGTGCCCGGACGCCCTTCGGTCCCGACCAGCTCCGGGAGCTGCTCGAGCGACTCCAGCAGGACGGCCGCGTCCTCGCGGTCGATCGTGAGTGGTACCTGCACCGCGACGCGAGCGATCGGCTGCGCGCCCAGACGCTGGGTCTCCTCGAGGCCTTCCACACCGAGAACCCCTTGCGGGGCGGGATCTCCCGGGAGGAGCTGCGCAGCCGGGTCGGCAATGCGCAGGAGCGGGTCTTCACCCAGCTCCTGACCGCGCTCGAGGCGGAAGGAGTCGTCAAGAGCGAGCGCGACCAGGTCCGGCTCGGCTCCCACGCCATCCGGCTCACTCCGGACCAGGAGCGGGTGGTCAAGGGACTCGAGGCCGACTTCCGCGCCGCGGGCGCCGCGCCCCCGAGTCCCGAGGAGGCCCTGGGCCGGCTGGGCGTCAAGGGCACGGAGAAGCACGAGCTCTTCCAGGTCCTGGTCGCAGATCGGACCCTGCTGCGGGTGAAGGAGTCGCTCTTCTTCCACGCCGAGGCGCTCCGCACCGTCCAGGCGCAGCTCGTCGGCTTCCTGCGGGAGAAGAAGGAGATCGGGCCGGCCGACTTCAAGGACCTCTTCGGGGTCAGCCGGAAGTACGCCATCCCGCTGATGGAGTACTTCGATGCCCAGCGCGTGACCGTGCGGGTCGGCGAGCGCCGGGTGCTCCGAGAGGGCCATGGCCGCGTTGACAACCCCGGACCGGGCGCGTAGGGTAAGGGGGCGTCAGGAAAAGGAAAGGAGTCCCGCCATGTTCGGTCTGGGATATCAAGAGCTGCTGTTGATCCTGGTCATCGTGCTGATCCTCTTCGGGGCCCAGCGTCTCCCCGATCTGGCCCGTTCGCTCGGTGGCAGCATCAAGGAGTTCAAGAAGGGTGTGGCCGAGGTGAAGGACGAGCCCGCGGCGGCCGTGAAGAAGGACGACGAGAAGAAGGCATAGCTCCGCTCCTCTGAACCACTTCGTCCCCCGCCTCCTCGACTCTTCCCGCCTCGCCAGTGTGGCGCGTCACGGCGACCTGTGCGTGGCGCTGGGACTCGCGATCGTCACGCTGCTCTCGCGCTGGCCGTACCGCGCCCGCATGCTCTACAACTGGGACGCGGTGCAGTTCGCCCTCGCATTGCGCGAGTTCGACATCGCCAAGCATCAGCCGCACCCGCCGGGCTACTTGCTGTACGTCGGACTGGGCCGCCTGCTCAACGCTTCGCTCGGCGATCCCACGCTGGCCTACGTGGCGCTCGCGATGCTCTTCAGCGCGGGTACGACCTTCGTCCTCTACGCGCTGGCGCGCCGGCTCTACGATCGCGCCACCGCGCTGGTGGCCGCGTCGCTGCTGGCGGTCAGCCCGCTCTTCTGGTTCTACGGCTCGGTGGGTCTCACCTATGCCGGGGAAGCGTTCGCCGCGACGGTGGTGGCCTGGTTCGCCTACGCGACGCTCGGCGGCAGCGCGCGGCATCTCTACTGGGGCGCGCTGGCCCTCGGTCTCACCGGCGGCGTGCGGCAGTCGGTCCTGCTCCTGCTCCTGCCGCTCTGGCTCGGGTGCGCGATGCTCGGAGTCCGCTCGCGGCGCCGCCTGGCGCTGGCGGGCGGAATCCTGGTGGCGTCCGTGCTCTCGTGGCTCCTGCCGATGCTCTGGCTGAGCGGCGGTCCCGCCGCGTACCTGGCCGCCTCCACCCAGCTCTACGGCTCGATGCTCGTCCCGACCTCGGTGCTCGGCGGCTCGCTCGAGGTCACGCTCGCCCAGATACGCTACCTGCTCGAGTCCATCCTGGTCGGGCTCGGCCCGCTCGGCCTGGTGGCGCTGGCCCTGCCGGTGTACGCGCGCCGCGTGGGCTGGCGCGCGCCCGAGCTCTTCCTGCTCGCGTGGATACTCCCGGCGGGGATCTTCTACACGCTCGTGCACTTCGGGCAGGCGGGCTACGTGCTGACGTTCCTGCCCGCGCTCGTGATCCTGCTGAGCCGCGTGCTCGTGTGGGCCGTCGCGGCGGGCTCCGCGCGGCTGCGCCGGCCCAACTGGCGCTGGGCGCTCACCACCGCCGCGGTCCTGCCCCTGGTGCTGATCAACACCGGCTTCTTCGTGAGCGCGCGTCCGTTGCCGCGCGAGTTCGAGCATCGGACGGCGGGCGACAAGTGGTTCTGGCGCGCGCGCGACGAGTTTCACGACTGGATCATGAGCCGCACCGCGGCCGCGCTGCGCGAGCACGAGGCGGTGATCCGCACCTACGTCGAGGCCATCCGCACGGTCTACGAGCCCTCCGATACCGCGCTCGTGACCGAGCTCGGCAATCCCCGCTCCTACCCGTGGCTGCGCCACGCGATGTTCTACATGCCGGAGTATCCCATCTACCAGGTGCAGGTCGGCCCGATGCCGGCCGGCTTCTACGCCCCGCAATCCGCCGCGACCATGATCCTCACCCCCGGCTCGTACATCCGGTTGCCCGCGGAGATTCGACGGCTCGTCTGGTTCGTGGATCACTGGGATCCGGCAACACCGCGGCCCGAGGGCCTGCGAGAGGTCCAGCTCCCGTACGGCCGCTATCTGTACGTCCTGCCGCTCACCCGCAGACCCGCCGAGTACGCCGGCTACACCTTCGAGCGCGCCGCCCGGTGACGGGACGGACACTCGCCGTCGCCGCCCCGGCCGCCGCGCTCGCCCTGGCGGTCGGTCTCTTCCTGCTGAGGACGCGCCAGCTCGCGGGGGTGCTCGGCGTGGAGGCCTTCCCGCTCGACGACTCGTGGATCCACCTGCAGTTCGCGCGGAACCTGGCCGAGGGGCGCGGCTTCTCCTACAACCCGGGCGTGCCGGTGTCGGGCTCGACCGCTCCCCTCTGGACGCTCACGCTCGGCGCCACGTTCGCGGCCTTCGGGAGCCACCCCGTGCTGGCGAAGGCGCTGGGTATCGCCGGCACCCTCGGGACGGCGTGGCTGGCCGGCCGCCTTGCCCTGATCTGGGCCGGCCGCCCCGAAGTCGCCGTCCTCGCCTCCCTGCTGGTGGTGCTCGCCGGGCCGATGGTGTGGGGCGCACTCTCGGGCATGGAGGTCGCGCTGGCCGCGCTGCTGGTGATGGCGGCGTTCCTGCTGCACGCGCGCGCCCGTGTCTGGCTGGCGAGCGGTGCGCTCGGGCTTGCCGCGCTCGCTCGCCCGGAGGCCGTTCTGCTGCTCCCCCTCTTCTGGCTGGCAGGTCCGCTCACGGGGCGGCGCGCGCTGGCGTGGGGGCTTCCGGTCGCGGGATTCCTGGTCCCCTGGGTCGGCTTCAACCTCGTCACGACCGGAACGCCGCTGCCGGCCACGGCGGCGGCGAAGATCGAGGGCGGCCTGGTCGGGTTCCTCGCGGGGGTGCGCGAGCCGCTCCACACGACGCTCCTCCAGCGGCCGTGGCAGTTCGAGACGGAATGGGTGCGCTGGCTGTGGCGGGTGGATGCGCTCCTGCCGCTCCTGCTGCTGCCCGGGCTCTGGTGGCTCGGGCGCCACGTCGGCCGCGCGGCGCTCGCTCCCGCCTCCGTGCTCGTGCTCCACCCGCTCGCGATGGCCCTGCTCGCACCCTATCGCGCCCCGTCCTTCCAGGAGGGCCGCTACTCCATCCACCTGCTTCCGCTCGCACTCGTCGTCGCCAGCGTGTCTCTGACCCCCCTCTTTTCCTACTCCACCCTCTCCCCCTCCGGGGAAGAGGGCAGGGTGAGGCGGGCCAAATGGGTGAGGGGGGCCAAATGGGTAAGCGCGCGCGCGGGATGGATCGCCGCCGCGGCGCTCCTCGTGGCCGCCGTCGCGGCGCTGCCGTCCGCGGCGACGCGCTACGGATGGGCGGTCCAGAACATCGAGGCGATGCAGGTGCATCTCGGCCACTGGGTGGCGCGCCACACGCCCCCGACGGCGCGGATCGCCCTGAACGACGTCGGGGCGATCGCCTACGTCTCGCGGCGCGAGGTCGTCGACGTGATGGGCCTGATCACGCCCGCCATCATTCCGTTCCGCCGGGCTGGCGAGCCGGGCGTGCTGCGATACCTCGAGCATGTCTGCCCCGACTATCTGATCGTCTTTCCGGCGTGGTTCCCGACCATCTCGGCGATGGCCGAGCGCTTCCATCCCGTGTACCGCGTGCGGCTCGCCCACAACGAGGTGGCGGGAGCCGACGAGCTGGTGGTCTACGAGACCGCCTGGAGCCGCTGGCGCAAGGATCGGCAGCCCTGTCCGGGAGCTCTGGCTAGGGGCCCGGGGGCTCCGTGGGAGCCGGCCGGGGAAATTCCCGGGGATCGTATACTTGTCACCAGGTATCAATGAAGAGCCGCTTCCCCCTTCTCGCGGTGATCCTGGCGCTCGGCAGCCTGCTGTCGGGCGCGTTCACGCCCGCGTCCGCGCAGATCTACCGCTGGACCGACGAGCGCGGCGAGGTGCGTTTCTCTCAGGGCATCAACAGCGTGCCGCCGCAGTTTCGCGGCGGGGCGGTGATCGTCGGCTCGCCGAGTCAGGCTCCGCCGCCCGCTCTCGCCTCGCCCGCGCCCCAGCCTGCCGCGCCGACCGCCCAGCCCGCGGGGGTGGCCCGCATCCCGTTCACGCCCGGGCAGCCGATCATGGTCTCGGCCAAGATCAACGGCGGCGGTACCACGCAGCTCATCCTCGATACGGGCGCCCAGGGGACGCTGATCAGCCCCACCGCCCTGGCCGCGCTGGGCATCAGCTACCGCGACGCCGTTCGCGGCTCCATCAAGGGTGTGACCGGTGACGCCAATGTCCTCGCGGTGCGGATCGAGAGCATCGAGGTGGAGGGTGCCCGGGTCGGCCCGCTGATGGTCGTTTCCCACGATTCCGGCCTCGGGTCGGGGCGCGACGGCCTGCTCGGCCGTGACTTCCTCGACCACTTCATCGTCACGATCGACAGCGCCGCCCGCGTCGTCACGCTGACCCCCAAGAAGTAACTCGCCGTCGGCCCGCTCCGGGGCCGCGTTCTTGCCGGGACCCGGGATGAGTGCTAGCTTTGGCCCTCTATGGATTACAAGGACACGCTAAACCTGCCCAAGACTGCGTTTCCCATGAAGGCCAACCTGCCCAAGATGGAGCCGGAGTGGCTCGAGCGCTGGGCGGCGATGGACATCTATGGGCGGATCCGGCAGGCCTCGGCGAATCGTCCGCGGTGGATCCTCCACGACGGACCGCCGTACGCGAACGGCCACATCCACATGGGCACCGCGCTGAACAAGATCCTCAAGGATCTCGTCGTGAAGTCGCGCTCCATGCTGGGCCACAACGCGGTCTACGTGCCGGGCTGGGATTGTCACGGGCTGCCGATCGAGCACCAGGTGGACAAGGAGCTCGGCCTCGACCAGGCGAGCGTGGACGTGCGTCAGGCCATGGACCCCATGGAGAAGCGCCGTCGCTGCCGCGAGTACGCGTCCAAGTTCATCGACATCCAGCGGGAGGAGTTCCGGCGCCTGGGCGTGTTCGGCGACTGGAGCGATCCCTACCGGACGATGGCACCCGCCTACCAGGCGGTGATCGCGCGCGAGTTCGGGCGGTTCGTGGGCCGCGACCTGGTGCACAAGGGCCTCAAGCCCGTGCACTGGTGCATGCACTGCAAGACCGCCCTCGCCCAGGCCGAGGTGGAGTACGAGGACCAGACCGCGCCGTCGGTCTACGTGAAGTTCCCGGTCAAGACGGTGCCCGCGGAGATCGCCCGCGCGGCCGGCGGCCGGCCGGTCTCGCTCGTGATCTGGACGACCACGCCGTGGACCTTGCCGGCCAACCTCGCGATCGCGGTGCACCCCACCGAGACCTACACCGCGGTGGAGCTCGGCGGCCAGGCGCTCGTCGTCGCCCAGCCGCTGCTCGAGGCGTTCCTGCGCCTGCCCGGGGTGAAGGGGCTCGCCGCTCCCCTGCCGCTCGCGGTGCCGGGGCAGGCGCTCAAGGAGATCGTCGCCCGGCACCCGTGGATCGATCGCGACGTGCCCGTGCTCAACGCGGATTTCGTGGCGATGGACGCCGGCACCGGACTGGTTCACATCGCGCCCGGACACGGGGAGGAAGACTACGAGCTCGGCCGCCAGGCCGGGCTCAAGATCTACAACCCGGTGGACGACGACGGCCGCTTCGTCGCCGAGGTCGCCCACTTCGCGGGCCAGACCGTCTGGGAGGCGAACCCGCGCATCATCGAGCACCTCCGCGCGGCGGGCGCGCTCGTGGCCCAGGTCCCGCTCCAGCACACCTACCCGCACTGCTGGCGCTGCAAGAATCCGACGCTGTTCCGCGCGACCGAGCAGTGGTTCATCGCGCTGGACCGCCACGGGCTCCGCCAGCGGGCCCTCGACGCGATCCGGAGCGAGGTGACGTGGATCCCCGGGTGGGGCGAGGAGCGCATCTACAACATGGTGGCGCACCGGCCGGAGTGGGTCATCTCCCGCCAGCGCGTGTGGGGCGTGCCGATCGTCGCGTTCTACTGCACGAGCTGCGACGGGCTGCTCCTCGACGAGGCGCTGGTCACGCACGTGGCCGGGATCATGCGCGACGGCGCCGGGGCGGACGAGTGGTACACGCGGGAGGCCGCCGCGCTGCTGCCCGCGGGCACGCGCTGCCCGAAGTGCGGGGGCGGGGAGTTCCGCAAGGAGACCGACATCCTCGACGTGTGGTTCGACTCGGGCTGCAGCCACGCCGCGGTGCTCGAGACGCGTCCGGAGCTGCGGTGGCCCGCCGAGATGTACCTCGAGGGCTCGGACCAGCATCGCGGCTGGTTCCACTCCTCGCTGCTGGAGGCGGTCGGCACGCGTGACCACCCGCCCTACCGCTCCGTCCTCACCCACGGGTTCGTCGTGGACGGCGAGGGCCGGAAGATGTCCAAGTCGGGGGGCAACAACATCTCCCCCGACGAGCTGATCCCGAAGTACGGGGCCGAGGTCCTGCGCCTGTGGGTCGCGGCGGAGGACTCGTCCGAGGACATCCGGCTCTCCCACGAGATCCTGAACCGGCTCGCCGACGCGTACCGGCGCATCCGCAACACCTCGCGCTTCCTCCTCGGCACCCTGGCCGACTTCGACCCGGAGCGCGACCGGCGTCCGTACGGCGACATGGACGAGCTCGACCACTGGGCGCTGCTGCGCCTGGGCGGGCTGATCGCGCGCGTGCGCCGGGCCTACGAGGAGTACCAGTTCCACGTCGCGTTCCACGCGCTCCACAACTTCTGCGCGGTGGACCTCTCGGCGCTCTACCTCGACACCATCAAGGACCGGCTCTACGTGTCGGCCCCGGACGACTCGCGGCGGCGCGCCTCGCAGACGGTCTGCTTCGAGGTGCTCACCGCGCTGACGCGCCTGATGGCGCCGATCCTGACCTTCACCGCCGATGAGGTCTGGTCGCACATCCCGGGGCGGGGCAAGCCGGAGAGCGTGCACCTCGTGGTCTTCCCGGAGGAGCGCGGGGAGTGGTTGAACGAGCGCCTCAGCGCGGACTGGGAGCGGCTGCTCGAGGTGCGCGGCGAGGTCTCGCGCGCGCTCGAGGCGGCCCGCCAGCAGGGGAAGATCGGCAAGGGCATCGACGCGGTGCTCTACATCCCGAGCGCTCCCGAGGAGCAGTGGCTCCCGTTGCTCGAGGCCAAGGGAGAAGCCCTGCTCACCACCCTCTTCAACGTGTCGGGCACGCGGCTCAAGCAGCGCGCCCCCGGGGAGGCGGTGCGGTACGAGAGCCAGGACATCCCCGGCCTTCTCCTCGAGGTCGTGCCCGCCCAGGCCCTCGGCTGGAAGAAGTGCGAGCGGTGCTGGACCTGGAGCCAACGGGTGGGCGAGGACCCCACGCACCCGAGCCTCTGCGAGCGCTGCGCTCCGGTCGTGACGGCGCTCCAGCGGTGAGGTCGGCCGCCCTCACCGCGGTCGCCGTCCTCGTCCTGGATCTGATCACCAAGCACCTGGCGCTCGAGCGCCTGGCCCCCGGCCGACCGGTCTCGGTGATCGACGGGTCCTTCTCCCTCACGCTCGTCATGAATCCCGGTCTCGCGTTCGGGATGCTCGCCGGCACGCCCGCCGGCTGGCGCTGGCTCGTGGCCCTGCTGTCGATCGGCGCGCTCGGCGTGCTGGCCGTCGTGGGCCTGCGCATGCTGCCGACGGGGGGGCGACTCACCCCGTTCGCCCTGGGGCTCATCTTCGGGGGCGCGGTTGGCAACCTGATCGATCGCGCGCGCTTCGGCGCGGTCGTGGACTTCCTCGATTTCTACTGGCGCGGGTATCACTGGCCGGCGTTCAACGTGGCGGACGCGTCCATCTCCGTCGGCGTCGTGCTGCTGGCGCTCCGCATGCTCACGGCGCCGCCCTCCCCCTCTCGCTGATCTCCGGGCGCGGCGTGGTTGACCGGGCACGGGCCGGGTCCCATTGAGCCAATCCGGGGCCGATCTCCCCCGGGACTGGCGCGGCGTGGTGGCCGCGACGGACGGGGGCGCGCGGCTGGATGCGTGGCTGGCGGTACGGCTGGACGACCTGTCGCGGATGCGGGTCAAGGGGCTGATCGAAGCGGGCCGCGTGCTGGTCGGAGGACGGGTGGTGAAGGCCGCCTACCGGGTGCAGGCGGGGGACGGGGTGGAGGTGTCGATTCCCCCGCCGCCCCGGGAGGGGCTGGCCCCGGAGCCGGTCGCGCTCAGCATCGTGTTCGAGGACGAGCACGTGCTCGTGGTGGACAAGCCGGTGGGCATGGTGACGCATCCGGGGGCCGGTCGGCCGACCGGCACGCTGGCCGCCGCCGCGCTCGCGCACGCGCCCGGGATGGCCGGGGTGGGCAGCCCTCGCCGGCCGGGGATCGTGCACCGCCTCGACAAGGGCACCTCCGGGCTGATCGTGCTGGCCAAGACCCAGGTGGCCTACGACGCCCTCACGGCCCAGCTCGCTCGGCGGACGGTCAGACGGCGCTATCTCTGCCTGGCCCAGGGCTCGGTGCGGCGGGCCCAGGGCGTGATCGACACCACGATCGGGCGCGATCCGCGCTCGCGTCTGCGCATGGCGGTGCTGAGGGAGGACAGGGGCAAGCGCGCGGTGACCCACTTCCGCGTGCTCGAGCGCTTCGGCGCCGCCGCGGGGGCGGTCTCCCTGGTCGAATGTCGGCTCGAGACCGGGCGCACCCACCAGATTCGCGTGCACCTGGCCTCGCTGGGGCATCCCCTCCTGGGGGACGATACCTATCGGGGCCGCCGAGCGGCGCCGGCCGGGGACGAGCGGTTGACCGAGCTGATCTCCGGGCTGGGCGGCGTGGCGCTCCACGCGGCGGGTCTCGCGTTCACGCATCCCACCACGGGGGCGCCGATGGACTTTTCGTGTCCTCTGCCCGACAGGATCGGCCAGATCCTGTCTCATCTGCGCAACAGGTCGCGCTAGCCGAGCGCCGTATTCGCGCGGCTTCGCGCGCGTTTGAGGGATCAATCCGCGCCCTGAACCGTGGCATGCCGCGTGCTACGATGGATGCCACAATGACTCAGCTGACCACCGTGATCCTCGCGGCCGGCGAGGCCAAGCGCATGCGTTCGAACCGGCCGAAGGTCCTCCACAGCCTCTGCGGACGCCCCCTGATCGGTTATCCCGTCAACGCGGCCCGGACCCTCGGCAGCCGGGTCGTCGTGGTGGTGGGCCGGGCGGCCGACGAGGTGCGGGCGGCGGTCTCCCCGGAGACCGGGGCCGGCTTCGTGGAGCAGAAGGAGCGCCTGGGGACCGGGCACGCCGTGCTGCAGGCCCGCGTGGCCTGTGGGGACGGCCCCGGCACGCTGCTGGTCCTGCCGGGCGACGTGCCGCTGCTGTCGGACGCGACGCTCAAGCGGCTGGTGGACCATCATGTGCGGACCGGCGCGGCGGCCACCCTGCTGACCGCCGAGGTGGCGGACCCCAGCGGCTACGGCCGCGTGGTGCGGGAACAGGACCGGCCGGTCGGAATCGTGGAGCATCGCGACGCGACCCCGGCCCAGCGGCAGATCCGGGAGATCGGCACCAGCGTGTACTGCTTCGACGCCGCGCGCTTCTGGCCCGCGCTGGCCCAGGTCACCCCCGAGAACGAGCAGAGCGAGTACTACCTCACCGACGTGATCGGGATCCTGCATCGTCAGGGACAGCGGCTGGAGGCGGTGATCACCGACGATCCGAGCGAGTGCCTGGGAGTCAACGACCGCAAGCAGCTCGCGGAGCTCTCCGCCATCATGCGGCGGCGCATCCTCGACCGCCTCATGGCGGGCGGGGTCACCGTGATCGATCCCGCCACCACGTACGTGGACGACACCGTGACGATCGGCGCCGACACCGTGCTGCACCCGGGCGTGATCCTGGAAGGCCGGACGGTGGTGGGGGCGGAGTGCGTGGTGAACACCGGCTGCCACGTGGCCGACACGACGCTCGGGGATCGGGTTCTGCTCAAGCCGTACTGCGTGCTCGCCGCCTCGACCGTCGAGGACGACGTCCAGCTCGGCCCCTTCTGCCACCTGCGCCCGCAGAGCCACGTGGGCGCGAAGGCCAAGGTCGGCAACTTCGTGGAGCTGAAGAAGTCGCGGATCGGGCGCGGCTCCAAGGTGCCGCATCTCTCCTACGTGGGCGATACCCAGATGGGCGAAGGCGTGAACATCGGGGCCGGCACCATCACCTGCAACTACGACGGGGTGGCCAAGCACGAGACGGTGATCGGCGACGGCGTGTTCGTGGGCACCAACTCGAGCCTGGTGGCTCCGCTCACCATCGGCGAGGGCGCCTACGTGGCGGCGGGATCGGTGATCACCAAGAACGTGCCGCCGGGATCGCTGGCGGTGGCCCGCGGCCGGCAGGAGACGCGCGAGGGGTGGGTCGCCCGGAAGCAAAAGGACAAGAAGCCCAAGCACTAGGAGCCGGCCCATGTGTGGAATCGTCGGATACATCGGGGACAAGCCCGCGGTCGACATCGTTCTCGAGGGCTTGAGGCGGCTGGAGTACCGCGGCTACGACTCCGCGGGCATCGCGGTGACCGGCACGGCCGGCCTGCAGATCCGGCGCGCGGCCGGGCGCATCAAGAACCTGGAGGCGCTCCTGCGCGAGAAGCCGATCGAGGGCCGCATCGGCATCGGCCACACGCGCTGGGCCACCCACGGCCGTCCCACCGACGAGAACGCGCATCCGCACACCGACGGCTCCGGCGACCTCGTGGTGGTGCACAACGGCATCATCGAGAACTACCTGCCGATCAAGGAGCGCCTGCAAGCCGAGGGGCACGTCTTCAAGTCCGAGACGGACACCGAGGTCATCGCGCACCTGGTCGAGCGCCATCTCAAGGACACGCCCAAGCTCGACGAGGCGGTGCGCCGCGCCCTCCGGGAGCTGCGCGGCTCCTACGCGGTGGTCGTGCTGCACCGCCAGATGCCCGACCGTCTGGTGGCGGCCAAGCTCGGCGCGGGCAGCGTGGTGGTGGGCCTGGGCGAGAACGAGATCTTCCTGGCCTCCGATATCCCGGCCATCCTGTCCCACACCCGCGACGTGGTGGTGCTCGAGGACGAGGACGTGGCGGTGGTGACGCGGCGCGGGGTCGAGATCACCCAGCTCGACGGCGCCCCGGTGCAGCGGACCCCGTCGCGCATCCTGTGGGATCCGATCCTCGCCGAGAAGGGCGGCTACCGCCACTTCATGCTGAAGGAGATCTACGAGCAGCCGCGCGCGGCCGCCGATACGATGCGGGGGCGCGTGCAGCTGGAGGGCGGCACCGTGGTGCTCCCCGACGTCCAGCTCGACCCCGAGGTGATGGCCGGGATTCAACGAATCGTCCTGGTGGCTTGCGGCACGTCGTATCACGCGGCCATCGTCGGCCGCTTCATGCTGGAGCGCCTCACGGGCATCACCTCCGAGGTGGACCTGGGCTCGGAGTACCGGTACCGCGACGCGGTGCTCGGGCCCGAGACGCTCGTGATCGCGCTCTCGCAGTCGGGCGAGACCGCGGATACCCTCGGCGCGGTCAAGACGGCCCGCGCCAAGGGCGCGCCCATTGTCGGCATCACCAACGTGGTGGGCTCGGCCCTCTCGCGCGAGGCGACCGGCACGCTCTACACGCACGCGGGACCCGAGATCGGGGTGGCCTCGTCCAAGACGTTCACCTCCACGCTCATCGCCCTCTACCTGCTGGGCCTCTGGCTCGGGCGGCGGCGCGGCATGCTGGGAGCGGAGGACGGGCGCAAGCACATCCAGGGCCTCCTGGAGCTGCCGCGCTTGATGGAGCAGACGCTCGAGCTCGAGCCCGCGGTGGCCGAGCTGGCCCGCGAGGTCTCCCGGCACAAGAACTTCCTCTTCCTGGCGCGCGGGATCAACTATCCTCTCGCGCTCGAAGGCGCGCTCAAGCTCAAGGAGCTCTCCTACGTGCACGCGGAGGGATACCCGGCCGGCGAGATGAAGCACGGCCCCATCGCGCTGCTGGAGGACGGCTTCCCGGTGATCGCGCTGGCCCCGCGCGACAGCTCCTATGACCGCATGATGAGCAACCTGGAGGAAGTGCGGGCTCGCGACGGGCGGGTGTTCGCCTTCGGGAACGAGGGCGATCGCGAGCTGGCCGCCAAGGCCGCCATGATGCTCTCGGTGCCGCCGGCGGGTGATCTGATCACCCCGATCCTGATGTCGATCCCGATGCAGCTGCTGGCCTACCACATGGCGGTCCGCCTCGGCCGCGACGTGGACCAGCCCCGCAACCTCGCCAAGTCGGTGACGGTCGAGTAGGGCGAGGCGCAGCAGAAGGCGAGCCGAGCGGATATAGATAGGGAAGCTCCCGCTGGACGGGCGCTGCCCACCGGGGAAAGTGCAGGGTGAGCGGCACGACCCCTCCTGCTTGTGTTATCGTTTGTTCCCATGTCGGACCCAGTAGTCACCGCGGACAGTCTTCTCGCGCCCCTGAATCCCCCGCAGCGCGACGCGGTCACGACCACGAAGGGGCCCGTGCTCGTCCTGGCCGGGGCGGGGAGCGGCAAGACCCGCGTCATCGCCCACCGCATCGCCTACCTCCTGGCGGTGGAAGGCATCGACCCGCGGCACGTGCTCGCGGTCACCTTCACCAACAAGGCCGCCGCCGAGATGCGGCATCGCGTCGAGGCCCTGCTGCTGCCCGCGGGCATCCGCCCGCCGCTCATCGCCACCTTCCACTCCGCGTGCGTGCGGATCCTGCGCCAGCGCGCGGCGCAGGCCGGGCTGCCGCCCTCCTTCGTGATCTACGACGAGGACGACCGGCAGAGCCTGCGTGAAGGAGGCGCTGCGGGAGCTCGACTTCGACGAGCGCACCCTGACGCCCAGCACGGTGGTGCACCGCATCAGCCACTGCAAGAACCAGATGCTGTCGCCCGAGGACGTGGAGCAGGCCGCCCGCACCCCGCGCGAGGAGCGCCTCGCCTCCCTCTACCGCCTCTACGAGGAGAAGCTCCGGGCCGCGGGCGCGCTCGACTTCGACGACCTGCTGCTGCGCGTGGTGCGGCTGCTCGAGACGGTGCCGGAGGCCCTCCGCTGGTATCGCACGGTGTGGTCGCACGTGCTGGTGGACGAATACCAGGACACCAACCGCGCGCAGTACCGCATCGTACGGCTCCTCACCGAGGAGCATCGGAACCTCTGCGTGGTGGGCGATCCCGACCAGTCGGTCTACCGCTGGCGGGGCGCGGATCTGCGCAACATCCTCGACTTCGAGCAGGACTACCCGGACTGCCGGGTGGTGGCGCTCGAGCAGAACTACCGCTCCACCAAGCGCATCCTCGACATCGCCTCCGCGGTGATCGTGAACAACACCGCGCGCAAGGACAAGCGCCTGTGGACCGAGAACGGAGAGGGCGAGCGGCCGGAGGTCTACCGGGCCTGGGACGAGAACGAGGAGTCCGCGTTCGTGGCCCAGAAGGTCCGGGGCCTGCGCGGCGAGGGGCGGGAGTACCGGGACGTCGCGGTGTTCTACCGCACCAACGCGCAGTCCCGCGTTCTCGAGGACGCGCTGCGCCGCGCGGGCATCCCGTACCTGATCGTGGGCGGCGTGCGCTTCTACGAGCGGCGCGAGATCCGCGACATCGTCGCCTACCTCCGCCTGGTCTCGAATCCGCTCGACGACGTGGCGTTCCGCCGCGCGGTCGCCGCGCCCGCGCGCGGGATCGGCAAGGCCACGCTGGACCGCCTGTCCGACGCGGCGCGCGCGGCGGGCGTCCCGCTCCTGATGGCCTGCGCGAGTCTGCCCGCCGACATCATCGGCAAGCCGCGTCGCGCGCTCGAGGAGTTCGCGCGCCTGATCGCCCGGCTCGGGGAGCGGCGGTCCGGCTTCACGGTGCCGGCGCTGATCGACGAGGTGTGCGCGGCGTCCGGCTACCGCGACGCGCTGAAGGCGGAGCGCACCGCGGAGGCCGAGGCGCGCCTCGAGAACCTGGAGGAGCTGGTCGCCGCCTCGGAGGAGCTCATCGCGGGCCAGCTCGCGGCGGGCGTGGAGTCGGTGACCCTCGAGGCGTTCCTCGATTCGATCGCCCTGGTGGCCGACACCGACGAGATCGACGCGGAGGCGGGCGGCGTGACCCTGATGACGCTCCACTCGGCCAAGGGCCTCGAGTTCCCGGTGGTCTTCCTCACCGGCCTCGAGGAAGGCGTGTTCCCCCATTCGCGGTCCATGCAGGAGCCGGAGGAGCTCGAGGAGGAGCGCCGGCTCTGCTACGTCGGCATCACGCGCGCCCGCGAGCGGCTGATGCTGTCCTACGCGCTGCACCGCCGCATCCAGGGCTACGGGGTCGCGGAGCCGTCGCGCTTCCTGCTCGAGATCCCGGAGGACCAGCTCCACCTGATCAACGCGCGCCGGCCCGAGCCGGTCCACGTGCCGCCCTCCGCCTTCTCCGAGCCCGCCCCCGACGACGACTTCCCGTTCCGCCTGGGCGCCAAGCTGCGCCACGCGCGCTGGGGCGAGGGGCTGCTGGTGGGCATCCAGCGCGAGGGCGCCGACGTGATCGCCACCGTGCACTTCGCCAGCGTGGGGCGCAAGCGCCTGTCGCTCCAGTACGCGCACCTGGAGGAGATCTAGGATGGCGGCCTCCGGCACGAAGATCTCGGCCCGAGGACGTCGAGCACGTGGCGCGGCTGGCCCGGCTCGACCTGTCGGCGGCCGAGAAGGAGCGGATGGCCCGCGAGCTCGACGGCATCCTCACCTACATCGACAAGCTCCGGGCGCTGGACACCACGGGCGTCGAGCCGACCTCGCACGCGGTGCCCGTCACCAACGTGATGCGGGACGACGTGCCGTGCCCGTCGCTGCCCCAGTCCGACGCGCTCGCCAACGCGCCGGATCGGCAGGGCGACCTCTTCCGCGTCCCCAAGATCATCGAGGAGTAGCCGCCGCATGCTGCCGTCGCTGACCGCGCACGAGCTGGCGGCCCGGTACCGGAGCGGCGCCGGCCACGCCCACGCAGGCCACCAGCGAGTACCTGGCCCGGATCGACCGCCTCGATCCGCAGGTGCGGGCCTTCCTCACCGTCACCCGGGAGGACGCGCTGCGCCGGGCCGCCGAGGCCGACGCCCGCTTCAAGGCGGGCGCGCCGCGGGGGCCGCTGGACGGCGTGCCGGTCGCGCTCAAGGACCTCTTCTGCACGCGCGGCATCCGCACCACGTGCGGACTCGCAGGATCCTCGACCGCTTCGTGCCGCCCTACGACGCCACGGTGGTCGCGCGGCTCGACGCGGCGGGGGCGATCCTGCTCGGCAAGCTCAACATGGACGAGTTCGCGATGGGCTCGTCCACCGAGCACTCCGCCTTCGGCACCACGCGCAACCCGTGGGACCTCGCCCGCGTGCCCGGCGGCTCCTCGGGCGGCGCGTCCGCGGTGGTGGCGGCCGATCTGCGCCGCGCTCAGCCTCGGCACCGACACCGGCGGCTCGATCCGCCAGCCCGCCGCCTTCTGCGGCGTGCTCGGCCTGAAGCCCACCTACGGCCGCGTCTCGCGCTACGGCGTCATCGCCTTCGCGTCCTCGCTCGACCAGGTCGGCCCGTTCGCGCAAGGACGTGGAGGACGCGGCGGTGCTGCTGGGGGTCATCGCGGGCGCCGACCCGCATGGACTCGACCGCGGTGGACGTGCCGGTCCCCGACTACCGGGCCGCGCTCGGGCAGGGCGATCGAGGGCATGCGGATCGGCGTGCCGGCGGAGTACTTCATCGACGGGATGGATCCCGAGGTCGACGCGCGCGGTGCGCGAGGCCATCGCGGCGCTCGAGAAGCTCGGCGCCCGCACCGAGCCGGTCTCGCTGCCGCACACCGAGTACGGCCTCGCCGCGTACTACCTCATCGCGCCCGCGGAGGCCTCGTCGAACCTCGCGCGCTACGACGGCGTGAAGTACGGCCTGCGGGCGCCGGGCGCGCGCGACCTGATCGACATGTACAGCAAGACGCGCGCGGCCGGCTTCGGCGACGAGGTCAAGCGCCGCATCATGCTGGGGACCTACGCGCTCTCCGCCGGGCTACTACGACGCCTACTACGGCAAGGCCCAGAAGGTGCGCACGCTGGTGCGGCGCGACTTCGAGCAGGCCTTCGCGCGCGTGGACGTGATCGTGGCGCCCACCACGCCCGGGGTGGCGTTCAAGATGGGCGAGAAGGAAGACCCGATGCCAGATGTACCTGAACGACATCTTCACGATCCCGGTGAACCTGGCCGGGCTGCCCGGCATCTCGGTCCCGGGCGGCTTCACCGCAGACCGGCCTGCCCGATCGGACTGCAGCTCATCGGCCGCGCCTTCGACGAGGCGACCCTGCTGCGCGCCGCCCACGCCTACCAGCAGGTCACCGACCTGGCACACCCGCAAGCCCGCGCTAGACTCGACGGCCCGATGAGCGCTTGCGCGAAGAGGCTTAGAACATCCGCTTGCGCGAAGAGCGCTTCGATGAACATCCGCTTGCGCGAAGAGGCCTGACCGCCTACCGAACATGACAGACCGCTACGAGACTGTCATCGGCCTGGAAGTGCACGCGCAGCTCGCGCACCGTCACCAAGATGTTCTGCGGCTGCCGGGCCACCTTCGGGGAAGCGCCGAACACCCAGACCTGTCCGGTCTGCCTGGGATTGCCCGGCTCGCTGCCGGTGATCAACCGGCGCGCCATCGAGCTCGGCACCATGACCGCGCTGGCGCTCGGCTGCGCGGTCAACGGCCTGAACCGCTTCGCGCGCAAGCACTACTACTACCCGGACATGCCGAAGAACTACCAGATCAGCCAGTACGAGGAGCCGCTCGCCGAGCACGGGCGCCTCGTGGTCGACGCGGGCAGTGGACCGCGCGAGATCGGCATCCAGCGCCTGCACCTCGAGGAGGACGTGGGCAAGCTCGTCCACGAGGGCGCGCTCGAGACCGCGCCCTCGAGCAGCGTCGACTTCAACCGCGCCGGCGTGCCGCTGATGGAGATCGTCTCCAAGCCCGACCTCCAGAGCCCGGAGGAGGCCGCCGCCTACCTGAAGACGCTGCGGGCGATCCTGATCTACCTGCGGGTGTGCGACGGCAACATGGAGGAGGGCTCGCTCCGCTGCGACGCCAACATCTCGCTCCGCCCGCGCGGCCAGGTCGAGTACGGCACCAAGGTCGAGATCAAGAACATGAACTCGTTCCGCAACGTGCGCGACGCGCTCGAGTACGAGATCCGGCGGCAGGCGCGCGCGCTCGAGACCGGGGAGCGCATCGTCCAGGAGACGCGGCTCTGGGATCCGGACCGGGCCGTCACGGTGTCGATGCGCTCCAAGGAGTTCGCGCACGACTACCGCTATTTCCCCGAGCCCGACCTGCCCCCGCTGGATCTCCGGGCGGGCTGGGTGGACGAGGTGCGCGCGCAGCTCCCCGAGCTGCCGGCGGCCCGCCGGCTCCGGTTCCAGAGCGCCTACGCGCTCTCCCCCTACGAGGCCGACCTGCTGACCCAGGGTCGGGGGCTCGCGGACTACTTCGAGGAGGCCGTGCGTGGCGGCGGCAAGCCGAAGGTGGTGGCCAACTGGGTGCTGAACGAGCTGCTGCGCGAGCTGCCCGGAGACGACGACCGCGCGGTGGCGGCGTGCCCGATCCCGCCCGCCCATCTGGTCGGGCTGCTGGCCCTGATGGACGACGGCACCATCAGCGGCAAGATCGCCAAGGACGTGTTCGAGAAGATGTACCGCTCGGGCGATACCGCCCAGGCGATCGTGAGCCGGGAGGGGCTCACCCAGGTGGCCGACGAGGGCGCCCTGGGCGCCGCGGTGGACCGGGTGCTGGGGGAGCACGCCAAGGTGGTGGACGATTTTCGGGCCGGAAAGAAGGCCGCGCTGGGCTTTCTGGTGGGCCAGGTGATGAAATCCACCCAGGGGAAGGCCAATCCGGCCGTGGTGAACCGGTTGTTGGAGGAAAAAATACGAAAGGTCCAATAGTTAGATAGAATGATGTGCAGCCCATGATTCGGCTGCAGCACGTGTCGATGGTCTTCGGTGGCGGCCCCTCCCGCGTGGCCGCCCTCAATGACGTGTCCTTCCACATCGCCAAGGGTGAGTTCGTCGTCCTGAGCGGCGCCAGCGGCGCCGGCAAGACCACGTTGCTCCGGCTCCTCTACGCGGCCGAGGTGCCCTCGGAAGGGGACGTCGACGTGGCCGGCTTCGACGTCGGGGCCCTCAGACGGTCCGAGATCCCGCGCCTGCGGCGGTCGATCGGCATCGTGTTCCAGGACTCGAAGCTGCTGGCCGGGCGCACCGTCTTCGAGAACGTGGCCTTCGTGCTTCGCGTCCTGGGGACGCCCCGCCGCGACATCACGCCCAAGGCCTTCGCCGCGCTCAAGGCGGTGGGACTCTCCGCGCGGGCTCAGGCCTTCCCCAACCAGCTGTCCCAGGGAGAGGCGCAGCGGGCTTCGCTCGCGCGGGCCATCGTCAAGTCGCCGGGGCTGCTCCTGGCCGACGAGCCCACCGGCAACCTGGACGACGAGATGGCCAACGAGATCATGGCGCTGGTCAAGGACATCTGGAGTCGCGGGACCACGGTGCTCTTCGCGACCCACCAGGCCCGCCTCGTGCCGCAGCTCAGGCGCCGGACCCTGAAACTGGAGGGCGGGCGCCTGGTGAAGGACGAAGGATGAGCCGGGCGCTTCGGGTCGCCGCGAGCGAGATGGCCCACGGTCGATTTTTGATTCGCTCGCCTCACCTTTGGCGGAAGCTCGCCCTGCATCGCTTGGCCATGTTGAGGCTGAAGAGGGAGTTAGGGTCTTGTTCAGCTTCGTCATGAACGAGGCGATGCGCGACCTGCGGCGCGCCGGTCGTATCGGCCTCGCCGCGATCCTGCTCATCGCGCTCTCGCTCACCGCCCTCGGGGGCTTCTGGCTGCTCTCGCTCAACCTGGGCCGGGCCATCGATCTGTGGGGCGACCGGGTGCGCGTCATCGTGTACCTGAAGGACGAGCCGGCGGCCGCCAAGCTCGACGATCTCCTCGAGCGCATCGAGGCGGTGGGGGGCATCCAGCGGCTGCGCTACGTCTCCAAGGCCGAGGCCCTGCGCGTGCTGAAGCGCTCGCTGGGCAGCCAGGCCGACGTCGCGGAGCAGCTCCCGCGCAATCCGCTGCCCGCCTCCGTCGAGGTCACGCCCGACGCGGCCATCGCGACCCCGGAGGGCACCCGCGCCCTGGTGGGCCGCCTCGTCGCGCTGCCGGAGGTGGAGGAAGTGCAGGGCGGCAGCCAGTGGGTGGATGGGCTCGCGCAGTTCCGCCGCCTGTTCCAGGGCGTCGGCCTCGTGATCGGCGCGGTGCTGGCCGTGGCCGCGATCCTCACCGTGACCACCGCGACGACCCTGGTCCTGCATCTCCGCCGTGACGAGATGGAGATCATGCGGCTGGTGGGTGCCACCGAGAACGTGATCCGCGCGCCGCGCCTGCTCCAGGGCATGGCCCAGGGCCTGGTCGCGGCCATCATGGCGCTCGCCGCGCTCGAGATCGCGTACGCGCTCGCGGTGCCGCGCCTCGAGCCCTTGCTGCCGATGACGCTCGGTCTCGAGCGGGTGACGTTCCTCTCGCCGTGGCAGGCGCTCGCGCTGATCGGCGCCGGGACCATGCTGGGAGCGCTGGGCGGGCTGCTCGCCCGCGGGCGGGCCGAGGTATGAGACGCCTCCGGTGCCTCGGTCTGCTGCTGGCGGTGGTGACGGCACTGCTCGTTCCACCGGCCCTGGCCCAGGCTCCGAAGCGCGAGAGCGCCGAGATCGGCGACAAGCAGCACGACCTCCAGCAGACGCAGAAGCGCCTCCACGAGGAGCGCCAGAAGGCGGCCGACGCGCGCAAGCGAGAGGCGGGCGTGCTGAGCGAGCTCGAAGGCATCGATCGGCGGCTCAGCGACAAGCGCCATCAGGTCGCGGTCCTGGACGGGCGGCTCAAGAAGGCCCAGGCCGACATCAACGAAATGCAGAGTGAGATCGGACGGTTGCAGTCCCGGCGCTCCGGGCAGGAGGACGTGCTGGGCCGACGCCTGCGCGCGCTCTACAAGCTGCAAGCGCAGGGCGGGGTGCTGCCGATCGTGCTCTCGGGTGCCGACCCGGTAGAGCAGGCGGTGCAGCTCCGGCACCTGACCACGCTGGCCTCGGTGGACGCCCGCCTGATTCGAGAGTATCGTGTGACCTCCGAGGTGCTGGCGGATCGGAAGAGCCGGGTCGAGGCACGCGGACGGGAGATGGCGTCACTCCGCACCGAGGCGGATCACGAGCGCGCCGAGGCGGATCAGGAAGCGGCGAAGCGGCGGGCGCTGCTCGCGAAGGTGCAGGGCGAGCGCGCCTACCACGACCGGATGGTGGGGGAGCTGTCCGAGGCCACCCGCCGGCTCGAGGCCTTCATCCGCGACCTGCAGGAGAAGCAGCGGCGGGCGGTGGCGAAGGTGCCGCCGCCGAGCCGGCCCACGCGGCCGGCGCCGGGCGACGCGAGCCCGGGGGGGCCGGGGTTCGCGGGCCTGCGCGGGCGGCTGTCCTGGCCCGCGGACGGGCGGGTCGTCGCGGAGTACGGCCTCCAGGTCAATCCGCGCTTCGGAACGAAGACGTTCCGCAACGGGATCGACATCGAGGCCATCGAGGGCTCGAACATCGCGGCGGTGTTCCCGGGCCAGGTCGTCTACACGGGCTGGTTCCGGGGTTACGGCAACCTGATCATCGTGGATCACGGCGGCGAGTACTACACGGTGTACGCGCACGCGGCCGACATCCGGGTCACCGAGGGGGATGAGGTGAAGCAGGGGCAGATCATCGGCACGGTCGGCGATACCGGCTCGCTCCAGGGGCCGCGCCTGTATTTCGAAGTGCGGCACGAAGGGAAGCCGCAAGATCCCACGCAGTGGCTCAGGCCACGTGGCTAGGCGAGGCGCAGCCGAAGGCGAGCCGAGCGAATACAGTAGAGAAGCGACGGTAGCAACTCGATGGTACCTACGGAGGAGCACACGATGCGGCCCATCCGGCACATGAAGAAGGTGGTCATGATCTCCGCCCTGCTGCTCATCATCACCCTGTCTCTCGGAGGCGGGGTGGCGAGCAAGGGCAACGACACCGCGGCCACCTACGAGAACCTGCGTCTCTTCACCGAGGTGCTCTCGATCGTGCAGAGCCAGTACGTGGACGAGGTCCCGCCCAAGGACATCATCTACAACGCGATCAAGGGGACGCTCCGCGGGCTGGATCCGCACTCCTCGTTCCTGGATCCGGAGATGTACCGGGAGATGCAGGTCGAGACGAGCGGGAGCTTCGGCGGGCTCGGCATCGAGATCACCCTGCGGGACGACGTGCTCACCGTGGTGGCCCCCATCGAGGGCACTCCGGCCTATCGCGCGGGGATCCAGCCCGGCGATCGCATCCTGAAGATCGAAGGCCTCACCACCAAGGACATGCAGCTCTCCGACGCGGTCAAGCGCATGCGCGGCAAGCCGGGCAGCAAGATCACGATCTCGATCGTGCGTGAGGGCTGGACGGAGCCGAAGGACTTCTTGATCACCCGCGAGCAGATCCGGGTGCAGTCGGTCCGGGCCAACCAGCTCGAGCCCGGCATCGAGTACATCAAGCTGCGCCAGTTCCAGGAGCAGACCGCCAACGACCTGGAGACCTCGATCGACAAGTACGTGAAGGAAGGCAAGATCCAGGGGCTGGTGCTGGACCTGCGCAACAACCCGGGGGGCCTGCTCACCTCCGCGGTGGAGGTCACCGAGAAGTTCCTCGAGGCGGGCAAGCTCGTGGTCTACACCGAGGGCCGCGTGCGCAACCAGAACATGCGCTTCTCCTCGAACGCCAAGCGGGTGTTCACCGACTTCCCCATCGTGGTGCTGGTCAACCAGGGCAGCGCCTCCGCTTCCGAGATCGTCGCGGGTGCGCTCCAGGACTGGGGCCGCGCGGTGGTGATCGGCAACCAGAGCTTCGGCAAGGGCTCGGTGCAGACCATCATCCCGCTCTCGGATGGCTCCGGCCTGCGGCTGACCACCGCGAAGTACTTCACGCCGAAGGGCCGCTCGATCCACGGCAAGGGCATCACGCCTGACATCATCGTGGATGCCCCGAAGGTCGCGGCGCCAGCGCCCGGCGCCGAGACGCCGGTGCCGACCCCGCCGGTGTCGGAGACGCCGCAGGAGCAGCTCAAGCGGGATCCCCAGCTCCAGCGGGCGCTCGACCTGCTGAAGGCCATGAAGATCCTGGACAAGGGCCGGCCGGGACCGGCTGGACCCCAGGCCCAGACCCGCTAGGCGGTCGAAGGAACGATGCCGGCGAGAGTGTGGCAGGCTCTCGCCGGCATCATCATTCTGCTGCTGATCGCGGTGGTCGGCCTCGATCAGTGGCAGGCCCGCAGCGGCGAGGCCAGCCTGTTCGGCTCCGATCTCTTCGGGCGCGCGGCCCGGAAGCCCGCCGCGCCGGCCGCCTCGCCCGCCGACGCCCTCGCGCCCGCTCCCCGAGGCGGCGCCGCTGCCTCCGGGCGCTCCCCGGGTCGCCGTCATCGTGGACGACCTCGGCAGCCGGCGTGACGTGTTCGATGTCCTGCGCGAGATCCGGCGCCCGCTCACGGTGGCGGTGCTGCCCGCCCTGCCCCTGTCGGCGGCCATCGCGCGGGACGCGTCGCGCGCGGGCATGGAGGTGCTGCTGGGGCTGCCGATGGAGCCGTACCGGTTCCCGGAGATGGATCCCGGCCCGGGTGCCTTGCTGATGTCCATGCCCCCGGGTGAGATCCAGCAGCTCGTGGGCAGTCACCTGGAGACGGTCGCCCCCGCGGTCGGGGTGGTGAACCGCATGGGCTCACGGCTCACCGAGGATCGGCCACGGATGCGCGCGGTGCTCGAGGTGCTGGCGGCCCGGCGCCTGTTCCTGGTCGACGCCTACACGTCGAGCCAGTCGGTGGCCTTCGACGAGGCACGGGACGCCGGCGTCCGCGCCGCGCGCCGCCAGATCCTGGTCGACCACGCGCGGGGGGAGGCGGGCGATCGGGCCCGCTGGGACGAGGTGGCGGGCTGGGCAGAGCGCCGGGGCGAGGTGATCGTGGTGGCCCACGGCCATCCGCTGACCGTACGGCTCTTGAAGGAGTACGTGCCCCGATGGGAAGCGCGCGGGCTCCGGCTGGTGCCGGTCTCCCAACTCGCGCGATAATCGAGCCGACATGATCGTCCTCGCCATCGAGACCTCCTGCGACGAGACGGCCGCCGCCGTGGTGGACGGCGGCCGCAAGATCCTCTCGAGCGTCGTCGCCTCTCAGGACGACGTGCACGCTCCCTACGGCGGCGTGGTGCCGGAGCTGGCCTCGCGCCGGCACCTCGAGGTGCTGATGCCGGTGGTGCGCCGGGCGCTCGAGACCGCCGCGATCCGGCTCGACGACGTGGACGGCCTCGCGGTGACCTACGGCCCCGGGCTCGTGGGCTCGCTCCTGATCGGCTGCTCGGCGGCCAAGGCCATCGCGTATGCCCGCCGCCGGCCCCTGGTCGGGGTGAACCATCTCGAGGGCCACATCTACGCCGCGTTCCTCGAGGGCGACCCGCCCAGCCTTCCCGTTCCTCGCCCTGGTCGTCTCGGGCGGCCACACCGCGCTCTACCTCGCGCGCGAGGCGCGGCGCTACGAGCGCATCGGCCAGACGCGCGACGACGCGGCGGGCGAGGCGTTCGACAAGGTGGCCAAGCTGCTCGGCCTGGGATTCCCCGGCGGCCCCGCCATCGAGCGGGTCGCGCGGGACGGCGACCCGCGCGCGATCGTGTTCCCCACCGCCAACATGAGCGACGGGGCGCCCGACTTCTCGTTCAGCGGCCTCAAGACCGCGGTCTCGCTCCACGTGCGCCGCGCGGGCCCGCTCGATCCCGCGCGGGTGGCCGACGTGGCCGCGTCCTTCCAGGCGACCGCGGTCAAGATGCTGGTGCGCAAGACCGTGAAGGCCGCGGTCCGCGCCGGGGTCCGGCGGCTGGTGCTCACCGGCGGGGTGGCCGCGAACACCGCGCTGCGGGAGGCGCTCGAGGCCGAGTGCCGCGAGCGCGGCTGGGCGCTCCACGTGCCCTCGCGCCGGCTCTGCACCGACAATGCGGCCATGATCGCGGCCGCCGGCCACGACCGGCTGGAGGCGGGCGAGCGCGCCCCGCTCTCGCTCAACGCGGTCCCCGATCTGGTGCTGGCGTGAGCCCCCGCCTCGACTACGAAGCCCTCATCGCCGGGCTGCCCGACGCGGTGGTGGGCGTGGACGAGGCCCTGCGGGTGATGCTCTGGAACCCGGCGGCGGAATCGCTGCTCGGCCGCTCGGCCCGGCGGACCATCGGGCGCGCGCTGAAGGAGATCTTCCCGCCGGACACCTCGCTGGTGCGGCACCTGACCGACACGCTGGCCACCGGCGAGAGCCGGTCGGAGTCGGAGGCGGTGATCGAGGGCGGCGACGGCCGCCCCGTGCACGTGAGCGTGGTCACCGCGCCGCTGGCGGTGCGGAGCGGAGGGGTGGAGGCGGCGGTGGCGGTGCTCCGCGACGTGAGCCGCCTCCACCAGCTCGAGTCGGAGGTGCGGCGCGGCGAGACGCTCGCCGCGGTGGGCCAGATGGCGATCGGGCTGGCCCACGAGATCCGCAATCCGCTCGGCGCCATCCGCGGAGCGGTGCAGCTCATGGCCCGCGAGATGGGTGAGGACACCCGCCTCGGCGAGTACACCGCCGTGCTCCTCAAGGAGGTGGATCGGGTCAACCGGATCATCGAGATGCTGCTCGACATCAGCCGTCCGGTCACCCTGCGTCTGGTCCCGCTCAACCTGCACCAGCTCCTCGAGCGCGTGGCGCTCCTGTCCGAGGAGATGGCGGCCCAGCACGGGGTGCAGATCCTACGGCGCTACGACCCGAGCCTGCCCGCGATCCTGGCCGACGAGGACCGCATCCTGCAGGTCTTCCACAACCTGGTCCGCAACGCGGTGGAGGCGATGACCGCGGGCGGGCGCCTGACCCTGGTCACGCGGCTCAGCATGAACCCGCTCTTCGCCAAGGTGGACGTGGGGCAGGGCCAGCGCAGCATGGCCGAGATCCAGGTGCTCGACGAGGGCCAGGGCATCGCGGAGGCCAGCCGCGCCCGACTCTTCACCCCGTTCTTCACCACCAAGGACAAGGGCCTGGGTCTCGGCCTGGCCCTCTGCCACCGGATCATCGAGGAGCATCGCGGCGCGATCCAGATCGTCAGCGAGCCCGGCCGCGGCACCGCGGTTTCCTGCTTCCTCCCCATCGCCCGATAGAGAATTTGCCATGCCCGACGGACGGATCCTGATCGCCGACGACGAGGACAGCCTGCGCTGGGTCCTCGAGAAAGGCTTCCGCGGGGCGGGCTACCAGGTCACCGCGGTCAAGGACGGCACCGCGGCCCTCCGGGAGGTGGAAGGCGGGCCGTTCGATCTGATCCTCCTCGACATCCGCATGCCCGGCATCGACGGCCTGTCGCTGCTCAAGCAGGTGCGCGCCGGCCGGCCGGACGCGCAGGTCGTGATCATGACCGCGCACGGCACGATGCAGACCGCGGTGTCCGCGATGCAGGACGGCGCCTACGACTACCTGGCCAAGCCCTTCGATCTGGACGAAGCGCTCCTGCTCGCGGAGCGGGCCCTCACCGCGCGCCGACTCACCCAGGAGGTGACCGCGCTCCGCTCCGGCCTCCGGGAGGTGTGGGAGTTCGGCGCGCTGGTGGGGCGGCACCCGACCATGCAGGAGGTCTACAAGGCCATCGGCCGCGTGGCGGCCAGCGACGTCAGCGTGCTGCTGCGCGGCGAGTCCGGCACCGGCAAGGAGGTGGTGGCGCGCGCGCTGCACCACTACAGCCGCCGTGCGGGGCGCCCGTTCATGGGCATCTCGGCCGCCGCGATTCCCATCACCCTGCTCGAGTCCGAGCTGTTCGGTCACGAGAAGGGCTCGTTCACCGACGCCAAGGAGCGCCGCCTCGGCAAGCTCGAGCTGGCCCACGGCGGCTCGGTGTTCTTCGACGAGATCGGCGACATGCCGGCCGAGCTGCAGGTGAAGCTGCTGCGCGCCCTGCAGGAGCGCAGCTTCGAGCGGGTCGGGGGCCACGAGTTGATCCGCATGGACGTGCGGGTGCTCGCCGCGACCCACCGAGACCTCGAGGCCATGATGAAGGCGGGGCAGTTCCGCGAGGACCTGTTCTACCGACTGAACGTCGTCACGCTCTCGCTCCCCGCCCTCCGCGACCGGCGAGGCGACATCCCGCTGCTCGCCGAGCACTTCCTGGCCAAGTACGCCGACTCCCTGGGAGAGCGGGTGGTGGCCGGGGACGCCATGGATCGGCTCGTCGGCCACGACTGGCCGGGCAACGTGCGGGAGCTGGAGAACGTCATCCAGCGGGCGATGGTGATGGCCTCGTCGGGCGTGATCCTGCCCGAGCACCTGCCGATCGGCCCGGTGTCCGCGGCGGCCGCGGTGGGTACCGACGCCTCGCTCGAGGACGTCATCGAGCGCAAGATGCACGAGTGCGTGCGCGGCCTGCGCGGCCACGCCTCCGCCAACCTGCACGGCCTGATGGTCGGGCTGGTGGAGAAGCCCCTGCTGCGGGCGGTGATGCGGGAGACCAAGGGCAATCAGGTGCGCGCGGCCCAGCTCCTCGGCATCAACCGGAATACCTTGCGCAAGAAGCTCAAGGAACACGGCATCGACCCGGACGCGGTGTAGGACGCGATGCCGACCCGGTGCGGCTGGGCCAGCGGGGGTCCGCTCGAGATCGCGTATCACGACGCCGAGTGGGGCGTTCCGTCCCACGACGATCAGCACCTCTTCGAGATGCTCGTGCTCGAGGGGGCCCAGGCCGGTCTCTCCTGGTCCACCATCTTGCGGAAGCGGGAGAACTACCGGCGGGCCTTCGCGGGCTTCGATCCGGTCAAGGTCGCCCGGTTCGATGCGCGCCGGCAGGCCGCGCTCATGCGCGACGCGGGTATCGTGCGCAACCGGCAGAAGATCGAGGCCACGGTGGGCAATGCCCGGCAGGTGCTGGGGGTGCAGCAGGAGTTCGGCAGTCTCGCGGAGTACCTGTGGCAGTTCGTGGGCGGCAAGCCGATCCTGAACGCGTGGACGGCCGGCGGGCAGGTGCCGGCCGAGACCGCGGAGTCGCGCGCGATGAGCAAGACGCTCGTCAAGCGCGGGTTCCGCTTCGTCGGGCCCACGATCTGTTACGCGTTCATGCAGGCCACCGGCATGGTGAACGACCACATCACGACGTGTTTCCGCTATCCCAGGCGAAGGAGCCAACGGTCATGAGGATCGGGATCATCGGGGCAGGCGCCATCGGTTGCGTGGTCGGGGGACTCCTCACCAAGGCGGGGCACGACGTCACGCTCGTGGACCAGTGGCCCGAGCACATCGAGACCATGAAGACCCGCGGGCTCAAGCTGAGCGGAACCTGCGGAGAGCACCTCATCCCGGTCAAGGCGCTCCACATCCACGAGCTGCAGGGAGTGGCCACGCCGTTCGAGGCGGTCTTCGTCTCGGTGAAGTCCTACGACACCGAGTGGGCGGCCCAGATGGCGCTGGCCTACCTCGCGCAGCCCGACGGCGTGGTGGTGGACTTCCAGAACGGGGTCAACGACGAGCGGGTGGCCTCGGTGGTGGGCAAGTCGCGCTGCCTCGGCTGCGTGATCACGATCGGGGCCGGCATGTACGAGCCCGGCCACGCCATGCGCACCGACTCCGGCTCGGTCGGCTTCAAGATCGGCGAGCACGACGGCCGGGACACCCCGCGTGCCCAGGCGCTGGCCAAGGTGATGAACGACGTGGCCGGCACCAAGGTGACGACCAACCTGTGGGGCGAGCGCTGGTCCAAGCTCGCGGTCAACTGCATGGCCAACCCGCTGGCCGGGCTGAGCGGGCTGGGCTCGGCCGAGGTGCGCACCGCGCCGATCCCGCGCCGCATCGCGATCCACGTGGCCGCGGAGGTGATCCAGGTGGGACGCGCGGCCGGGCACGAGGTCGAGCCCATCTACGGCATCGACGCGAAGCGCTTCGTGGACGCGGCCCAGGGCAAGGGCTGGGACGCGGTCGAGGCCGACATGGCCGCGAGCGTGAAGTTCCTCACCGGCGGGCGGCCGTCCATGCTCCAGGACGTCATGAAGGGGCGACGCACCGAGATCGACTACCTGAACGGCTACGTCAGCCAGCAGGGCAAGCGCCTCGGCGTCCCGACGCCGGTCAACGACGCGGTGGTCGCGGCGGTGCGCCGGCACGGCGTGGGCACGCTCAAGCCGGATCCGAAGAACCTCGAGCCGTTGGTCGCGTCTCTCCCCCGCTAGACATCCCCCTCACCCTGCCCTCTCCCCCTGGGCGGGGGAGAGGGAGGACCGGACACGAGAGCACAAACTCACCCTCTCCCCCTGGGGAGAGGGCAGGGTGAGGGGCTCGTTCGCCCTACGACGCCAGCTTGGGCTTGCGGGAGAACCAGGGGCGGGCGGCTTCGAGCTGGGCGCCCAGGCGGAAGAGCGTGGCCTCGTCGCCGTAGCGGGCGACGAGCTGGACCGCCACCGGCAGGCCGCTCGCGGAGTGGCCCAGCGGCAGCATCATGGCGGGCTGACCGGTGAGGTTGAACCACACCGTGAACGGCGAGAACGTGAACACACGCCGCCAGTACTCCTCGACGTCGGCCATCATCATGTCGATCCAGCCGAGCTTGACCGGGAGCTGGCCCAGGCCGGGGGTCAGCAGCACGTCGTAGCGCGAGTGGAATGCGGCCATCTGCCGGCCCAGCCGGTGCGCGGTCTGCGTGGCGCGCACGTAGTCGGCCGAGCTGGTGCGCTCCCCGAGCTTCGCGGTGTTCCAGGTGACCGTCTCCACCTCGCCCTCCCGGGCGGGCCGCCCCGCGGTGGGGTGCGTCGAGAGATTCACGACCGTGTTGACCGCGGCCAGCGTGATGAAGGTCGGGATCACCGCACCCCGCTCGATCTCGGGATTGGCCTCCTCCACGTGATGGCCGAGCTCGGCGCAGAGCCGCACGGTGTCCTGCAGCGTCGCGAGGCTCTCGGGGGCCACGCCCGCGCCGTTGGGGGTGACGGTCGTGTAGGCGATGCGCAACGGCCGCGGCGTGGCCGAGACCTCGTCCAGGAACGGGCGGGCCGGCGGAGGCGCGGAGTACGGGTCGCCCGGACCCGGGCCGCACGTGGCGTCGAGTAGCGCCGCGCTGTCGCGCACCGTGAGCGAGACCGCGTGCTCGGTCGAGGCGCCGCCCAGGCCCTCGCCGGTCACCGGCGCGAAGGTGTTGCGCCCGCGCGTGGGCTTGAGCCCGACCAGCCCGCAGCTCGCGGCGGGGGCCCGGATCGAGCCGAAGCCGTCGCTGGCATGCGCCATCGGCAGCATGCGCGCGCCCACCGCGGCGGCGGCCCCGCCGCTCGAGCCGGAGGAGATGCGGGTGGGGTCCCACGGGTTGCAGGTCGGGCCGTAGAGCTGGGGCTCGCACGTCAGCGAGAGCCCGACCTCGCAGCTGTTGGTGCGCCCGAAGATCACGAGGCCGGCGCGCTTGAGGCGGGCCACGTTCTCGCTGTCGAAGGTGGAGGGTGGCGTGTCGGCAAAGAATCGGCTGCCCCGGGTCATCCGCTCTCCGGTGAGCGGCGCCCCGAGGTCCTTCAGCAGGAACGGCACGCCGCGGAACGGTCCGTCCGGCAGCCCGTCGGCGATCGCCTTCCGCCCGTGGTCGTGGAGCGGCATGATCACCGCGTTCACCGTCGGGTTGCGCGCCTCGACCCGCTGGATGGCCGCCTCGAGCAGCTCGGCGGGCGTCACCTTGCCGCGGCGGACCAGGTCAGCCAGACCGAGGGCGTCGTACTGCTCGTAGTCCGAGAATGCCGCCATGGTCGGTCGCTCCACGTTCACTCTCTCCCCCGTGAGGGGGAGAGAGCAGGGTGAGGGGGCGGGGCGTCTACTGCTTCACGTAGAGCTGCCCGCCCGTCTTCTTGAACTCCGCCGCCTTGTCCCGCAGCCCCTGGACCACCGCCGCGGTCTCGCTCGTGATCCCGTGCTTGGCCGCGTAGTCGCGCACGTCCTGGGTGATCTTCATCGAGCAGAAGTGCGGCCCGCACATCGAGCAGAAGTGCGCGACCTTGGCGCCCTCGGCGGGCAGGGTCTCGTCGTGGAAGGCGCGCGCGGTCTCGGGATCGAGCGAGAGGTTGAACTGGTCCTCCCAGCGGAACTCGAAGCGCGCCCGCGAGAGCGCGTCGTCCCAGTCGCGCGCCTTCGGGTGGCCCTTGGCGAGGTCGGCGGCGTGGGCCGCGATCTTGTAGGCGATGACGCCGTCCTTGACGTCCTGCCGGTCGGGCAGCCCCAGGTGCTCCTTGGGCGTGACGTAGCAGAGCATGGCGGTGCCGTACCAGCCGATCATGGCCGCGCCGATCGCGGAGGTGATGTGGTCGTAGCCCGGCGCGATGTCGGTGGTGAGCGGGCCGAGCGTGTAGAAGGGCGCCTCGTGGCAGACCGCGAGCTGCCGGTCCATGTTCTCCTTGATCAGGTGCATGGGCACGTGGCCCGGCCCCTCGATCATGACCTGGCAGTCCTGCTCCCACGCCACGGTGGTGAGCTCGCCGAGCGTCTCGAGCTCGGCGAACTGGGCGTCGTCGTTGGCGTCGGCGTGGCAGCCGGGCCGGAGCCCGTCGCCCAGCGAGAACGCCACGTCGTAGGCGGCCATGATCTCGCAGATCTCGCGGAAGTGGGTGTAGAGGAAGCTCTCCTGGTGATGGGCCAGGCACCACTTGGCCATGATCGAGCCGCCGCGCGAGACGATGCCGGTGACGCGCTTGGCGGTGAGCGGGATGTAGCGCAGCAGCACGCCGGCGTGGATCGTGAAGTAGTCCACGCCCTGCTCGGCCTGCTCGATCAGCGTGTCGCGGTAGACCTCCCAGGTCAGCTCCTCGGCCTTGCCGTTCACCTTCTCGAGGGCCTGGTAGATCGGCACGGTGCCCACCGGCACCGGCGAGTTGCGCAGGATCCACTCGCGCGTCTCGTGGATGTTCTTGCCGGTGGAGAGATCCATGATCGTGTCGCCGCCCCAGCGGGTAGCCCACGTCATCTTCTCCACCTCCTCCTCGATCGAGGAGGAGACCGCGGAGTTGCCGATGTTGGCGTTGATCTTCACCAGGAACCGGCGGCCGATGATCATCGGCTCCGACTCCGGGTGGTTGATGTTCGACGGGATGATGGCGCGGCCGCGGGCCACCTCGTCGCGCACGATCTCCGGGCTCATGCCCTCGCGCAGGGCCACGAACTCCATCTCCGGCGTGATCTCGCCCCGCCGCGCGTAGTGCATCTGGGTCACGCGGCTCCCGGGCTTCGCGCGCAGGCCCCAGCGGCCGCCCGCGCCGGGCTCGACGTCGTTGCGCGAGAGGATCCAGTGGCGCCGCAGGGGCGGCAGGCCCTGCTTGACGTCCGCGGTGAAGCCCGGGTCGGTGTAGGGCCCGCTCGTGTCGTAGAGGCGGATGCGCTCGCCGGTGGAGAGCGCGACCTCGCGGAACGGAACGCGGACCGACGGATCGGAGGCGGAGAGATAGATCTTCATGGACGACGCTGACATGTCAGGCCTCCCTTCGCTGGCATTACCCAGTTCAGGTTTGTAGCGGTCGGCAGCGTTTCGGCTGCCCTCTCAGCCCGGATCCCCGAGCTCCCGCGTGGGAATGGCTGTCTGGATGCTACGTCCAAAGCCCCGGACGGTCAAGACACCGAGGCCGGCCCACCGAGGTCGTGATCACCTCGGCGGCGCGGGGCGCCGGTACCGCGCCCGCGCGAGCTCCACGATCTCGGTGATGGTGCCGGGGTGCGTGCGTCCGGCGGCGCGCGCCGCCCGGATGAACTCGGCGCCCGAGTGCAGGTACGGGTTGGGATTGGCCTCGATCATGTAGACGGTGTCCTGGGCGAGGCGGAAATCGATGCGGGCATAGTCGCGCAGGCCCAGGGCCTGGAAGGCGGTGAGCGCGTAGCGCTCCATGGTTTCGAGCACGGCCTTGGGCAGCTTCGGGATGCGGACCTTGCTGCCCCGGTAGGCCCGGGTGCCCTCGCTCCACTTCACCTCCGTGCCGGCAATCCGCGGCGTGCCCTTCGGCAGGTGGGAGAGGTCCAGCTCGACGGGCGGCAGGGCCGCCGGGGGCGAATTCCCGAGGACCCCCATGTAGATCTCGCGGCCCTCCACGTACTGCTCGATGAGGACGGGGCCGTTGAACTCGGCGGTGAGGCCGTCGATTCGCTCCATGAGCTCCTTGATGTTGCCCGCGAGCGCGTCGAAGCCGATGCCGATGGACCCGTCCTCCCGGAGGGGCTTCACGATGACCGGGAATTCCACGTGGTCCGCGTCCCAGTCGAGGCGGCCCCGCCAGAAGACGGCGAACTTCGGACTGACGACGTTGTGAAAACCCAGGATCTTCTTGGCCACCGCCTTGTCCATGGCGAGCGTGAGCCCGCGGGGGCTCGAGCCGGTGTAGGGTAGCCCGAGCATCTCGTAGTACGCGGCGACGTGCGGCTCCTTGGAGTTGTCGTCGCCGAACGACTCGACCAGGTTGAAGATCAGGTCGGCCTTGAGCTGCATGAGCGCGCGCAGGCACTCCGGGGTGCCGTCGACCGCGATGCCTCCCACGTCGTGGCCGGCGGCGCGCAGGACGTGGGCGACCTCCTGGACGTCGGTCTTGCGCGCCGCCCGCCGGCCCCGGGGCGGATCGACCGTCTCGTCGGCGGCGTGCGCGACGACGATCTTCATCGGCTGCCCGAGGCCCGGCTGGTGCGGCGAGGAGGCCGGCGGGCCCGGGGCACGAAGCTGCCGAAGGTGAGGAAGTTCATGGTGAGGGTGGTCGCATACGTGGTCAGCTCGACGAGCGTGGTCGCCTCCCCGTCGGCGGGCACCGCGAGCCGGAGACGGTCGGTGGTCTCGACCATACGGTCTACGAGCGCGCGCACGACGCTGCGGCGCACCCCGGTCCAGTATTCGATCTTGTTGATGAGCCCGGCGCGGTGCTCCCGGACGAAGTCGGCGGCCGGCCGCAGGCCCTTGCGGCGGCGGACGAAGAGATCGGCGAGGTCGTGCTCGAGGGCGACGTCGACCGGCGGGCTCTCGGGCTCCTGAGCGCGAAAGAACTCCTCCACCGTCATGTTCATCTCTTCGACCGTGATGTCGGTGGAGGCCAGCCGCACCACCGGCTCGACGTCGCCCAGCTTGTGAGCCAGGCGGTCGACGTAGCGCAGCTTGTCCATGGCGGGCCAACCCTTGTAGCGTTGACGCCATCGCGACCGGGGGGTGAGCCAGACCGCGAACGTCTCCGCGAAGTCCTCGTCCGGATGCTTCTGGGCGTACCAGCCCTCCATGTGACGCACGAAGCCGCGATGGAAGGGGACCGGTCGATACCGATCGCGGTAGGGCCGGTTGAACGGCCCGAACCGCTCGCGCCACTCCGGCGTCTCGAAGAGCTTGTACGCGTAGTTGAAGGCGTGGCCCGCTTCGTGGCGCAGGTACATGCGGATCTCGCGGACGTCCTCGAGGTCGTCGAACTGCTTCTCGAGTCGAGACAGCTGTGCGTCGGCCAGGTAGAAGGGGATGCCGATGATGGGCTCCTCGGACGGGCACCCCCACTCGTCGGTGAAGTAGGTGGGCGGGCGGAAGCGCTTGAGTCCCTTGGCCTCGAGCTCCCGGTAGAGGTCGCTCACGTACCGCTCCATGGGAGAGCCTTCGAGCTTGAGCCCGAGCCGGCTGATCCGCTCTCCCAGCAGCGGCTTGAGGTCGGGCGGAGCCGTCTCGAACGCGGCCATCGTCGCCATCCTACCCCATGGCCTCGCTCGGCGGGCGCCGGTCGGGAAGGGGCGCCGGGACGCGCCTTCGGAGCCGGGAGCGGTCGGTCACCGAGTCACGGGCGTGACCCGGATGAGCACGCTGGTCTTGGCCGCGAGGCCCCGACGGATGTAGCGCCCCATGAAGAGCGGCACCAGCGCCCAGTACTTGCGGCGGTACGTGGCGAGCAGCGCCGTCTCCAGGTCCGGCCGCCCGTCCACCCATTCCGCGCGCCCCTCGAACGAAGGGCCGTCCTTGCTCCCCACGTGGATGGTCACGCGCCCGTTGTTGCGGATGCGCCGCGCCTTGACGCTGTCGCGCTTCGTCGTGAAGTAGATCGCGTCCTCGTGGGGCCAGAGCCACGTGGGGACGGTGCCGGGCTTGCCCGCCTGGCTGTAGGTCGTGACGTAGATGTACTTGGCGCGAGCGAGCTCGGGGCTTCTTGCGTCCATCCGGGCTAGAGCCTACCATGCGGGCAACGACTCCAGCTCCGGAGGAGACCACATGCCCCCGCACCGTCACGCTTACCGCCCGACCGTCATGGGTACTCGCGGCGCCGTCGCCTCGGCCCACCCGCTCGCCTCCATGGCCGGCATCCGCGTGCTGCTCGAGGGCGGCAACGCGGTGGACGCCGCCGTCGCGGTCGGCTCGACCTTGAACGTCGTCGAGCCGTTCATGTCGAGCGCGGGCGGCATCGGCCTCATGTTCATCTCGAAGGCGCGGACGCGTGAGCGCCACGTGCTGGACTTCATCGGCCCCGCCCCGCTCGCGGCCGACGCCCGGAAGTGCACCGAGGACGAGCTGGCGGGCGGCCCGAAGGCCTGCGCGACGCCCGGCAACCTGGGCGGGTGGATGGCCGCGCTCGACCGCTTCGGTAGCATGCCGCGCGCCCGGGTGCTGGCGCCCGCCATCGACCTGGCCGAGAACGGGGTGCCGCTGACCTTCGCCAGCGTGAAGTTCTTCGAGCAGGCGCGGGCCACCCTCGGCCGCTCCGCGGAGGCGGGCCGGCTCTATCTCGGCAACGGCGGGCCGCGCCCGGGGAAGATCGTCACGTACAAGGAGCTGGCCGCGACGCTGCGCCAGGTCGTGGAGGGGGGCGCGGAGGCCTTCTACCGGGGCCCCATTGCCAAGGCGATCGCCCGCGCGGTGACCGAGGCGGGCGGCTGGCTCTCCGAGGCGGATCTGGCCGCGTTCACGCCCGAGTGGCGCCAGCCGCTGTCCATCACCTATCGGGGGCGCGAGGTCTGCTCGGTGCCGCCGCCCTTCTCCGCCTTCCAGATGCTCGAGACGCTGAACATCCTCGAGGGCTACGACCTGGCGGGCTGGGGGCACAACTCGCCCGACTACCTGCACCACCTGATCGAGGCGATCAAGATCGGCTCGGCGGACCGGCTCGCCTACGCCTACTCCGGGAACGCGCCGATCAAGGGGCTCGTGTCGAAGGCCTACGCGGCCTCGCAGCGCGCGCGCATCGACCCGGCGCGGGCCGCGGTGAGCGAGGGCGAGCGGCACAGCCCGAAGAAGCTCGCCGGGCAGATCAGCGAGGGCCACCCGGCGAGGTTCGAGAACGAGCAGACCACGCACTTCGCGTGCGCGGACGCCGAGGGCATGGTCGTCTCGGTGACCCAGACGCTCGGCGCGCCCTTCGGCTCGGGCTTCGCGGTGCCGGGCACCGGGCTCGTGCTGAACAACATCCTCAAGTGGAGCGACCGCGATCCGGCCTCGCCCAACGTGGTCAAGCCGGGCCGTAAGGCGGGCACGATGATGTCGCCGACCCAGGTGTTCCAGGATGGTGCCTTCGCGCTCAGCATCGGCACGCCCGGCTCCTACGGCATCCTCCAGACCCAGCCCCAGATGTTGCTCAACGTCCTGGAGTTCGGGCTCAACCTGCAGGAGGCCATCGAGGCGCCGCGCATCCGCGTCTATCGCGATCGCCTGGTCGACGCGGAGTCGCGCGTCACCGAGGCCACGCGCGCCGAGCTCGGCCGGCGCGGGCACCAGATCAATGTCATCGACGACTGGTCGTGGGTAGTGGGCGGCGGGCAGGGCGTCGCGCGGGACCCGGAGTCGGGCGCGCTGATGGCGGGCGCCGACCCCCGCCGCGACGGCTACGCCCTGGCAATCTAGCCCGGGGTCAGGTCTTACATTCACACATTGTCGGAATGTAAGACCTGACCCCATTTCGGGGGAGACGGTGGATCTACAGGACAGGGTGGCGGTGGTGACGGGGGCCGGGTCGGGGATCGGGCGAGGGATCGCCCAGGCGCTGGCGGCCCGCGGGGCGCGCGTGGCCGCGGTGGACATCGACGGCGGCAGCGCGGCGGAGACGGCGCGCCTGCTGATGGGCGCGCGCGGCAAGGGCATCGCCGTCCAGGCGGACACGAGCGCGGCCTCCGATGTGGACCGCGCGGTGACGACCGCGGTGAGCCAGCTCGGCGCGCTCGACATCATGGTGAACAACGCGGGCATCCTCGACGGCTACTTCAACGTGGACGAGACCGACGACGCGGTCTGGACCCGGGTGATCGGGATCAACCTGACCGGGGTCTTCCACGGCTGCAAGCGCGCCCTCAAGGAGATGCTGCCCCGGGGCCGCGGCCGTATCGTCAACATGGCCTCGGTGGCCGGCCTCAACGGCACCGGCGGCGGCGCGGCCTACGTCGCGTCGAAGCACGGGGTGATCGGCCTCACGCGCCAGATGGCGGTGACCTACTCGGGCCGCGGCATCACGATCAACGCGGTCTGCCCCGGGCCGATCCTGACCGGTCTCCGGGCGCACTCCCAGCAGATCCTCGGCCCCGGCGTGCCCGATATGAGCGGGCGCGGCATCGCGGTGGACGACGCGGCGGTGCAGAAGATCACCCCGGCGGGCCGGCGCGGAACGGTCGAGGAGATCGCGTCCGCGGTCTGCTACCTGGCCTCGGACGAGGCGGGCTACATCACGGGACACTCGATGGTGGTCGACGGAGGCTGGAGAGCCAAGTGATCACGAAATTCTCGGTCCTCTACGTGGGGCAGATCGAGCTGGAGAACGTCGGCATCAACGGGACGCCGACCGAGCAGCGCGCCTATCCGAACGAGCGGCTGATCGAGGCGTTCCAGACCTCCAAGGAGGTGGCCCAGCTCATGGACGAGCTCGGCTACTACTGCCTGTGGACGGCCGAGCACCACTTCCAGAAGGAAGGCTACGAGGTGTTGCCCAACCTCGTGCAGCTCTCCCTGTGGCTCGCCACCCAGACGCGGCGCCTCAAGCTCGGCTGCGCCTTCAACATCCTGCCCATGTGGCATCCGGTGCGGCTGGCCGAGGACTACGCGATGGCCGACATCGTGACCAATGGCCGCGTGATCATGGGCGTAGGGCGTGGTTATCACACTCGTGAAGTCGAGTCGCTCGGGGCGCCGCTGCTCGACGCGGCGGCCAACCGGGAGCTGTTCGAGGAGCAGATGGAGGTGCTGCTCAAGTGCTTCAACGAGGAATCGTGGAGCCACCGGGGCAAGCACTACGTGATCCCGCCCGACGTGGACTACCGTGGCTACCGGCTGCGCGAGGTCACCTGCGTGCCGCGCCCGATCCACCGGCCGGTCGAGATCTGGATGCCGATCGCGAGCGGCAAGACGATCGACTACATGGGCCGCATGGGCCTCAAGGCGATGGTGACGCTCAACGGGGAGAAGGTGCTCGACCAGGTCGCGCGGGCCTACCGCGACGCCTGCGTCCGGCACGGGCGGCCCAAGGAGCTCGGCGAGGATCTCTGCTGGGGCGTGGGTCTCTACCTGGCCGACTCGCGCGAGGAAGCGATCCGCCGCCTCGAGCCCGCCCACGACGAGCGCTACAAGTGGTTCGCGCCCTTCGGCTTCGTGCGCTACGCCGACGAGCAGGGGCGGTCGTGGGGCACGCCGGGGGCGCCCGCCCGCGTGCCGACGCTGCGCGAGGGCGTCGAGCAGAAGGCGTGGCTGGTGGGCCGGCCGGCCGAGGTGATCGAGACGATCCGCGGGATCGAGGCCCGCTATCCCGGGCTCGACCAGTGCATGATCCACTGGGCGGAAGGCATCCCGCCCGCCGAGTTCAAGGAGCAGCTCCGCTGGTTCGCGCGGGACGTGATGCCCGCGTTCGCGGGGCAGCGCTGAGGGGTAGGGGGACCCCCCGGGGGTATACCCCCACGGGGTAGTCTCTCCCTCGTGGGGACCCCCTAGGGATTGTATTTTTCGCTTTTCTCTCCCTCGGAGTCCGGCCATAATACCCTCGGCCGTTTCGGGGGGCGCCGGGCAGGACCCCTAATAACCTAACGAGGGAGGAATGACGAATGGCCAAGAAGAAGCTGGCGTTTGGCGGATATTCCATCAACTTCAAGGGCTGCAGCGACACGCTCGAGTCGGTCATGGGCAAGACGCCCATCGGCCCCTCGGAGATGACCAAGAAGATCTGGGCCTACGTGAAGCGGAAGCGGCTGGCCAAGAAGTAAGTCCCCGTTCGCTGCGAGCGGATCGTCCTGACCCCGCCCGGCGCCCCAGGACGCTCCGCCGCATGACAGCCCGCGATCGTCAGATGCCCAGCTTGTCCGCGATCGCGTCCAGCCGGTCCACCTCGTAGTCGGGCGTCACGTCCAGCTCCTCCGCGGGCGCGTTGGCGCGGTTGCACCAGCAGGTCCGGAAGCCGAAGGCGGCGGCGCCCGCCACGTCCCACCCGTTGGACGACACGAAGAGAATCTCGCCCGGCGTCACCCCGAGCGCCAGCGGCGCCAGCTCGTAGACCCGCGGCGACGGCTTGTAGACCCGCACCGCGTCCACCGAGAGGACGTGGGCGAAGACGCCGTCGAGCCCGCTCGAGCGCACCGCGCCCTCCAGCATGCGCGGCGAGCCATTGGAGAGGATGGCGAGCGGGGTGCCCGCCAGCCCTCGGAGGGCCGACGGCACCTCCGGGAACGGGAGCAGGGCGAGATAGGCGTCCATCAGCGCGGCGACCTGGGCTTCGGTGGCGGTGATGCCGAGGCGCCTCATCGCGTAGCGCAGGGCCAGGCCGGTCACGACCCAGAAGTCCTCGTAGCGCTCCATGAGCGAGCGGAGCCACGTGTACTCGAGCTGCTTCTGGCGCCAGAGGAGCGAGAGGGCCTGCGGGTCGGGGGCGATGGCCCGCGCGACGTCCACGATGGAGTGGACGTCGAAGAGCGTGCCGTAGGCGTCGAAGACGAACGCGCGCGGCGGCGCCATCAGCGCGCGGGGGGCAGCGCCGCGCGCGGCCGGCGCTCGCCCGGACGCCGCGGGGACACCGGAGGCTTGCGCTTGACCGGCGGGGCCGGCGCGGGCGGCGCGATCTCGAGGCCCGTCTCGTAGAAGCCGTAGCGGAGCACGGTCTTCGCGTCGCGGAACGAGAGGCTCCGCGTCTGCGAGCCGAGCACGATCAGCACGAAGTGCTGCCCGGACTTCCACGCGGAGATGGCCAGATTGTAGCCCGCCTCGCGCGTGAACCCGGTCTTGAGCGCCTGCACGCCACCCGGGTCCTGGAAGAGCGGGATGCGCCGGCTGTAGACGCGGCCGCGGTAGACGAACGTGGCGCCACCCAGCAGGGGACGCGACGAGGGATAGTCCTCGAGCAGGCGCTGGGTCAGCCGGGCCAGATCCTCCGCGGTGCTGCGCTGGGAGGGATCGGGCAGGCCGTGGGCATTGGCGAAGCGCGTGTGGGTGAGCCCGAGCTCCTCGGCCTTGGCGTTCATCGCGGCCACGAAGGCGTCCTCGGTGCCGCCCAGATGCTCGGCTACCGCGGTGGCCGCGTCGTTGGCGGAGGCGATGGCCACGCCCTCGAGCAGCGTGCGCAGCGGCGCGGACTCGCCGGTACGCAGGCCCATGCGATAGCGAGGGGTGAGGGCCGCGCGATGGCTCACCAGCACCGGGTCCTCCCACTGCGCGCGCCCGGCGTCGAGCGCCTCGCAGGCGAGGTAGAGCGTCATGAGCTTGACGAGGCTCGCGGGGGCGTGGTCCTCGGCGGGCCTCTTGGCGTACAGCACCCGGCCTTGGGTGTCGAGCAGGAGAACGGACTCCGCACTCAGCGCGAGCGGCCGGCTATTCGGGCTGGTGGTCTGAGCGGGAGCCGGCGCTGCGACGAGCCAACAGACCACGCTGAGGGCGAGGACGGAGGTGGCGCGCACTGCCCCTATCTTACGTGCGCCCCCAATTTGGGAGCAGAGAAAAACCCTAACGGACCGCGCGCTTGAGCTCCTTGGAGGGCTTGAAGCGCGGCGTCCGCCCGCCCGCCACGTGCATGGGCTGCCCGGTGCGCGGATTCTTGCCCTTCCGCGGCTTGCGCCGGGTCACCGAGAAGGTGCCGAAGCCCACGAGCGTCACCGGCTGGCCACGCTTGAGCGAAGTGCGCACCGACTCGAGGAAGGCGCGTAGCGCGCGATCGGCGCCCGCCTTCGTCCAGCCGCTCGACGCGGCCATCGCGGTCACGAGATCCACCCGGTTCATGTGGCGGGGGCGGATGCTAGCAAACCGGACGTTGGAGCGTCAAGGACGAGATGGTATGGTGGACGCCCCGGTGAAAAAGGCCCTGCTCTTTACCATGGAAGGCAACGCCGACGGCGAAGCCGCGCTCGCTTTCTTCCAGACCCGCGGGGTGGCGGTGGACGTGCGCGACGTGGGCCGAGATCCCGACGCGAGCCTCGATCTCTTCGCGCGCGCGGGTCGCCTCGGCGTGCCCACCGTCGTCATCGGCGACCGCGTCTTCGACGGCTTCGGGGTGAATCGCGAGGAGATCGAGAGCCTCCTGCGGGAGTGACGCGGGGCGCGTGGTCGGCTCCGGCGAATTGACGGGCGCGGGCCGCGTGGGGTATAAACCCAAGTTGGGTTCTCGGTCCCAGCTGGGCTTCGGGCGTCCGTGCCGTCCTGACCTACTCATCGAACTGGCTCAACGAAACTCGCTCAACGAGGAGATTCGGACTATGGAAGCGATTCGGCACCTGTCCCGGCGCGCGCTCACCCCGCTCGTCTGGGTGCTGCTCGTCCTGAGCGTGCTCGCGCCGGGGCTCGCCCCGGCCGCGCAGGCCCAGACTCCCGCCCCCGCGGCCCAGGTGGCCGCGCCGGCGCACAGCGGGGGAGAAGCCTCCCTGAAGCTGCCCGACCTCTCCCAGGCCAGCTTCGTGGGCATGACGGGACGGACCATGCTGCAGTGGGGTCTCCTGATCTGCCTGCTGGGGCTGGCCTTCGGCCTGGTCATCTACTCCCAGCTCAAGAACCTGCCCGTGCACCAGTCCATGCGGGAGATCTCCGAGCTGATCTACGAGACCTGCAAGACGTACCTGATCACCCAGGGCAAGTTCCTCATGATCCTGGAACTGTTCATCGCGGTGATCATCGTCTTCTACTTCGGCATCCTGCAGCACTTCGAGGCCACCAAGGTCATCATCATCCTGCTCTTCAGCGTGGTCGGCATCCTCGGCAGCTACGGGGTGGCGTGGTTCGGGATCCGCATCAACACCTTCGCGAACTCCCGCACCGCCTTCGCGAGCCTCAAGGGGCTGCCCTTTCCGGTCTACGCGATTCCGCTCAAGGCGGGGATGAGCATCGGCATGCTGCTGGTGAGCGTCGAGCTGTTCATCATGCTGTGCATCCTTCTCTACATTCCGGGGGACTACGCGGGGGCCTGCTTCATCGGGTTCGCCATCGGCGAGTCGCTCGGGGCGGCCGCCTTGCGCATCGCGGGCGGCATCTTCACCAAGATCGCGGACATCGGCTCCGACCTGATGAAGATCGTGTTCAACATCAAGGAGGACGACGCGCGGAACCCCGGCGTCATCGCGGACTGCACGGGAGACAACGCGGGCGACTCGGTCGGTCCCACCGCGGACGGGTTCGAGACCTACGGCGTCACCGGGGTCGCCCTGATCACCTTCATCCTGCTCGCGGTGCCCAAGGAGCTGGTGCAGGTCCAGCTCCTGGTGTGGATCTTCGTGATGCGCATCATCATGATCCTGGCGAGCGGCGGCTCCTACCTGGTCAACGAGGCCTTCGCGAAGGCCCGCTACGGCTCGGCGCTCAAGATGAACTTCGAGGCCCCCCTGACGAGCCTGGTGTGGCTCACCTCGATCGTGTCGGTGGTGCTGACCTACGCGGCCTCCTGGATCATGATCCCCGATCTCGGCGACGGTAGCCTCTGGTGGAAGCTCTCGACGGTCATCACCTGCGGCACGCTGGCCGGAGCCATCATTCCGGAGTTCGTCAAGGTCTTCACCTCCACCAGCTCGGCCCACGTGCGCGAGGTCGTCACCTCGGCCCGCGAGGGCGGGGCGTCGCTCGGTATCCTCTCCGGCCTCGTCGCGGGCAACTTCAGTGCGTACTGGCTGGGCCTGACCATGGTGCTGCTGATGAGCATCGCCTACGGGGTCAGCACGCTGGGGCTCGGCGCCCTGATGGCCGCGCCCGCGGTCTTCGCGTTCGGCCTCGTGGCCTTCGGCTTCCTGGGCATGGGCCCGGTGACCATCGCGGTGGACTCCTACGGTCCGGTCACCGACAACGCCCAGTCCGTGTTCGAGCTGTCCGTGATCGAGACGATGCCCGGCATCAAGCCGCAGCTCAAGAAGGACTACGGCTTCGACGTCAACTTCGAGGCGGCCAAGCACCTGCTCGAAGAGAACGACGGGGCGGGCAACACCTTCAAGGCGACCGCCAAGCCGGTGCTGATCGGCACCGCGGTAGTGGGCGCGACCACCATGATCTTCTCGATCATCGTGCTGCTCACCCACGGGCTCACCCAGAACCTGGACAAGCTCTCGCTGCTGCACGCCCCGTTCCTGCTCGGCCTCATCAGCGGCGGCGCCATCATCTACTGGTTCACCGGCGCCTCCACCCAGGCGGTGACCACCGGCGCCTACCGGGCGGTGGAGTTCATCAAGGCCAACATCCGCCTCGAGGGCGTCACCAAGGCCTCGGTCGCCGACAGCAAGCGGGTGGTCGAGATCTGCACCCAGTACGCCCAGAAGGGCATGTTCAACATCTTCCTCGCGGTGTTCTTCGTCACGCTGGCCTTTGCTTTCGTGGAGCCGTACTTCTTCGTGGGCTACCTCATCTCGATCGCGCTGTTCGGCCTCTACCAGGCCATCTTCATGGCCAACGCGGGCGGGGCCTGGGACAACGCCAAGAAGGTGGTCGAGGTGGACCTGAAGGAGAAGGGCACCCCGCTGCACGCGGCCACCGTGGTGGGCGACACCGTCGGCGATCCGTTCAAGGACACCTCCTCGGTGGCCATGAACCCGATCATCAAGTTCACCACGCTGTTCGGCCTGCTCGCGGTCGAGCTGGCCGTCTCCCTGAGCGCGGAGCGCGGCACCGCCTTCACCTCGGTGCTGGCCGCCATCTTCTTCGTCGTCTCGGTGATCTTCGTGGCGCGCTCGTTCTACGGCATGCGGATCAAGTCGGACAGCGCGGTCTCCCCCGCGGCGGCCAGGCACTAACCGGCGAGAGAGGAGGACGGCCATGAGCGGGTCGAGCGTGTTCGGATCCCTGCTGGCGCTCCTGATCGGTCTGATCGTCGGCGCGGCCGCCCTGAGCTGGTGGGAAGGCGGCCGCCAGAGCACCGAGATCGAGACGTTGAAGGTGCGCCAGGCCGACGAGCGCGGCCAGGTGCAGGCCAGGATCAAGCAGCTGACCGACGAGCTCAACAGCGAGAAACAGCGGCGCGAGGCGCTCGAGCAGGTGGTGCAGCAGGCGCAGGAGAAGGCCCAGAGCGGCAAGCGGCGGTAGCCGCTCTCCGACCCGTCCCGACGCACCCGCCGGCACAGGAGGACCACCCCATGGATCTCAAGGAAGCGGAGCGCTACTACGCGAGTATCGGCTTCAGCCGGCGGACCGGTTTCGGCGAGCGCCCCGCGCTCCTCGTGATCGACTGCAACCACGGCTGCTCGGACCCGGCGGTGTCCTCGATGGCCATCGCGATGGACGAGGAGATCCGCAACATCCGCCGCCTGCTCGACCTCGCGCGCGCCAAGCAGTTCCCGGTCGTCCACACCACGGTGGTGTACACCGAGGAGCACTTCCGGGACGGCGGGTGGTTCGTCAAGAAGATCCCCAGCCTCGAGGCGCTGCGTCCGGGGTCGAAGGAAGTGCAGATCGTGCCCGAGCTCGCCCCGCGTTCCGGGGAGCTGGTGCTCGAGAAGCGGTTCCCGTCCGGGTTCTACGGCACGAGCCTGCACTCGTATCTCACCACCTGCGGGGTGGACACCGTGATCGTCACCGGCGACTCCACCAGCGGCTGCGTGCGGGCGACGGTGGTGGACGCGGTCTCGTCGGGCTTCCGGGTGGTCATTCCGCGCCAGTGCGTGGCGGACCGCGTGCCGCTCACCCACGTGGTCAATCTCTTCGACATGGATTCCAAGTACGGCGACGTGATGGACGTGGACGAGGTCCTCGCCGCGCTCGAGCGCATCCCCGCGTCGGGGATCGCCCGATGAGGCGCCGCCGGCCGGCCATCTGGCTTCTCGCGCTCGCCCTCGTTGGGCTCGCGGGTGCGATCGCGGTGGCGGCGCCCGCGCTCGCGCAGGAGAAGGTGCTCCGCGTCCGGATCGGCTCGGACATGACCGCGCTCGATCCCGCCAAGCTGTTCAACATCGAGAACCAGACGGTCAGCAATCACATCTTCAACGGCCTCGTCCGCTACGAGTACGAGAAGAGCGGCGGCATCGTGCCGGACCTCGCGGAGAAGTGGGAGCTGTCGGCCGACGGCAAGACGTATACCTTCCGCCTCCGCAAGGGCGTGAAGTGGCACAAGGGCTACGGGGAGCTGACCGCGGACGACGTGAAGTTCTCCTACGACCGCGTCCTGGACCCGCAGACCGCGTCGCGCTACAAGGGCGAGTTCAAGCTGGTCGAGGCCATCGAGGTCGTCGATCCGCTCACCGTGCGCATCCGGCTCAAGGCGAAGTACCCCGGCTTCCTCAACAAGGTCGCGGCCTACAACCAGGGCTTCGTGGTGAGCCGCAAGGCGATGGAGAAGCTCGGGGACAAGTACGCCACCGAGCCGATCGGCACCGGACCGTTCGTCTTCGAGAGCTGGTCGCCCAAGAACCAGGTCGTCCTCGTCGCGAACAAGGAGTACTTCCTGGGCGCGCCCCAGCTGGACCGGATCGTCTTCCGGGTGATCCAGGAGGAGACCACCGCCGAGATCGCGCTGCAGCGCGGGGAGATCGACGTCTTCTACGCCCTGCAGAACGCGGAGGTGATCGGCCGGCTCTCCAAGGTGCCGGGCATCACCGTCCACCGACGCACCGCGAACCACACCATCAACATGATCCTCAACGCGACCTACGAGCCGCTCGGCAAGCCGCTCGTCCGCCGCGCGATTGCCCACGCGCTGGACCTGAAGGCGATGCGCGAGGTGTTCTTCAGCGGCCTGAAGGGCCAGCCCAACTGGGTGCTGACCGCGAGCTTCCCGGAGTCGGCCAAGGAGCTGACCGAGTGGCCGTACGACCCGGAGAAGGCCAAGGCCCTCCTGCGCGAGGCGGGCTATCCGGGCGGCTTCAAGATCACGGTGACGTCCTTCACCCTGCAGCCCTACGACAAGATCGCGGTCCTCCTGGCCGACGACCTCCGGAAGGTCGGCATCGACGCCAGCGTTCAGATCCTGGAGCGGGCCGCCTACCTCGCGGCCCGCGGCGCCGGTACGCCGCACGTGGTGCTCACCGGGGTGACGGGCCCGGCCGACCCGGACCAGCCGCTCTGGAACCTGCTGCACTCCTCGAGCTTCCCTCCCGGCCTCAACACCGCCCGCTACGCGGGCATCGACGAGCTCCTGGAGACCGCGCAGGTCGAGCTGGACCGCGGCAAGCGGCTCGCCATCTACCGGCAGATCCAGGTGAAGCTGCGCGAGGACGTGCCGGTGGTACCGCTCTACAACGACGTCCTCTTCGCGGCCTCACGGGCCGGCGTCAAGAACTTCGCCCCCGACCCGCAGTTCACGATGAACGCCTACGGGGTGACGATCGACAAGTAGGCGGGGCGATCGTGAAGCGCTTCCTGCTGCAGCGCCTCTCGTTCCTGGGGCTGAGCGTGGGTGGCGCCTTCACGATCGCCTTCCTCGTCATGCGGCTGATCCCGGGCGATCCGGCCCAGGTGATGCTCGGGGACTACGCCACCAAGGAGTCGATCGCCCGCCTCCGCGAGGCCCTCGGGCTCGACCGCTCCGTGGCGATGCAGTACGTGACGTTCGTGGGGCGGGCGTTGCGGGGCGACTTCGGTCAGTCGCTCGTCACCCAGCGGCCCGCCTTCTTCGAGGTCTTCGCGGTCTTCGCCCCGACCATGCAGCTCGCGGTGGCGGGCGCCGTCGTGTCCATGCTCCTCGGCATCCCGGCGGGCATCCTGGCGGCCACGCGCCGCAACCGCCCCCTCGACTACGTCACCATGACGCTGGCCCTGGGCGGGATGTCCATGCCCGTCTTCTGGCTCGGGTTGCTGCTCCTGCTGCTCTTCTCCTTCACGCTCGGCTGGACGCCGACGATCGGCGCGGGCGGGGACGGGGGATGGCTCAGCACGCTGCACCACCTGGTCCTGCCCGCGCTCGCCCTGGGATTGTCGCTCGGCGCGATGGTCACGCGCATGACGCGCTCCGCGATGCTCGAGGTGATCCGTCAGGACTACATCCGCACCGCGCGTGCCAAGGGCCTGCGGGAGGTCCTCATCATCGCCAAGCACGCGCTTCGCAACGCGGCCCTGCCGATCCTGACCATCGTCGGGACCAACTTCGGGATCCAGCTCGGCGGCACCATCCTGGTGGAGACGGTCTTCGCCCGCCCGGGCATGGGCAGCCTGCTGATCTCGTCGATCTATCAGCGCGACTACCCGCAGGTGCAGGCCGTGGTCGTGGTGTTCGCGACCAGCATCGTGCTGGTCAACGTCGTGGTGGACGTGCTCTACGCCGCCTTCGATCCCCGGGTGCGGGCGTGATCGGCCGCGTGTACACCCGGCTCCGCCGGAGCGTCGCGGTCTGGGTGGGCATCGTGGTGCTCGCGACGGTGTTGTTCGTCGCGCTGCTGGCGCCGATCCTCGCCACCCACGACCCGATCGCCAACAGCCTGCTCGAGCGCATCCGACCGCCAAGCCGCGCCCACCTCTTCGGCACCGACGACTTCGGCCGCGACGTCTGGAGTCGCGTGGTGTGGGGCGCGCGCGTCTCGCTCCTGGTGGCCCTGATCGTCGTCGGCGTGGCCGCGATCGGCGGCGCGGGCGTGGGGCTCGTCTCCGGGTACTTCGGCGGGCGCCTCGACCTGGTCACGATGCGGGTGGTGGACATGATGCTGGCATTCCCGGCGCTGCTGCTCGCCCTCGCGGTCATGGCCGGGCTCGGCTCGAGCCTGCTGAACGTCATCATCGCGGTGGCGGTGGCGTTCCTGCCGCGGTTTGCCCGCCTGCAGCGCGCGGTCACCCTGACGGTGCGGGAGCGCGAGTTCGTCCTCGCCGCGATCGCGCTCGGGAGCACCCACTGGCACGTCCTGACCCGCCACGTGGTGCCGAATTGCCTGGCTCCCGTGCTCGTCATGGTCACGGTGAGCGCGGCGGACGCGATCCTGGTCGAGTCGTCGCTGAGCTTCCTGGGCCTGGGGGTGCAGCCCCCGGCCGCGACGTGGGGCGCGGTGATCAGCGACGGCCGCTCGTTCCTGCAGAACGCGCCGTGGATCTCGGGCCTCTCCGGCGCCGCGATCATGGTCACCGTCCTCGGGCTGAACCTTCTGGGCGACGGGCTGCGCGATCTCCTGGACCCGACGCTGCGCGGAGAGGGCGCGGAGTAGACGTCCGTTCGTCTAGTCGTCCGCGAGCGCTCTCAACACGCGGGGCTTCAGGAACCAGAGGAGACGACCCGGCTCCGAGGGCCCGTCGGGCAGGTCCACGAGCGCGGCGCCTCCTTTCTTGAACGCGAACGGGTCGCCCGCGCGGGCCCCGAGCAGGTGCGCCAGGAGGTCGGAGAGCGTGGGCTCGTGGCCGACGAGGCCGACCAGGGCGTCGGCCTCGTGCGTTCCGAGAGCACTCAGAATGCCGGATACGGGCCCGCCGGCCAGGGCCGGCTCGACGGTGGGCTCGATCCGCTTGAACGCGCGCGCGGCAATCTCAGCGGTCTGCCGCGCGCGCGGTAGCGGGCTCGTCAGGAGCACATCGGGTCGGGAGGCGATGCGCGCCAGCCCCTTCGCGGCCACGCGGAACTTGGCCTCGCCCTTCGGGGTCAGCCGGCGCTCGTCGTCCGCGATGCCGGGTGTTCCGGCGGGCACCGCGGCGGCGTGCCGGATCAGCAAGACTTGCATCGCGTGCCCTCCAGCCTAGACGTTGTCTCCCTCCGTCGTGGTTCTCCGCCTCGTTTGCGCCTTGACCCGACCCCACTGCCAGTCGGTGATCTCGGGCATGTCCTCACCGTGCTTGGCGATGTACTCCTTGTGCTCGAGGAGCTTGTCGCGGACCGCTTGCTTGGCATAGGCGGCGCGGGACCCGAGCTCCGGGAGTCGATCGATCACGTCGCCGAAGAGGTGAAACCGGTCGAGATCGTTCATCACCACCATGTCGAACGGCGTGCTCGTTGTGCCTTCCTCCTTGTAGCCGCGCACGTGCAAGTTTCCGTGGTTGGTCCGCCGGTACGTGAGCCGATGGATCAACCACGGGTAGCCGTGGAAGGCAAACACGATCGGCTTGTCCTTGGTGAACAGTGCATCGAAGTCCTGGTCGGACAGGCCATGCGGGTGCTCCTTCTGCGGTTGCAGGGTCATCAAGTTGACGACGTTGATGACGCGGATCTTCAGCGCCGGGAGATGCTGACGAAACAGATCCACCGCGGCCAGAGTCTCCAGCGTAGGCACGTCCCCGCAACAGGCCAGAACGACATCTGGATCTCCTCCCTTGTCGTTGCTGGCCCATTCCCAGATTCCGATGCCCGCCGTGCAGTGCTTGATCGCCTGGTCCATCGTCAACCATTGCGGAGCAGGCTGCTTGCCCGCTACGACGACGTTCACATAGTTACGGCTCCGCAGACAGTGATCGGTGACCGACAGCAGAGTGTTCGCATCCGGCGGCAGATAGACACGCACGATCTCCGATTTTTTGTTCACCACGTGATCGATGAATCCGGGGTCTTGGTGACTGAACCCGTTGTGATCCTGCCGCCAGACGTGGGAAGACAAGAGATAGTTGAGCGAGGCAATCGGTCGACGCCAAGGAATGTCGTGGCACACCTTCAGCCACTTGGCGTGCTGGTTGAACATCGAGTCGATGATATGAATGAAGGCCTCGTAGCAGGAAAAGAATCCGTGCCGCCCGGTCAAGAGATACCCTTCCAGCCACCCCTGGCATTGGTGCTCACTGAGCATCTCCATCACGCGGCCGTCCGGAGCCAGATGATCATCGTATGGATAGCGATCCGCCATCCACGTGCGGTTCGTGACCTCCAGCACATCTTGCCAGCGGTTTGAATTGTTCTCGTCCGGACTGAACAGACGGAAATTCCGGCTCTCCATGTTCAGCTTCATCGTGTCGCGCAGGAACTTCCCCATGAGGCGGGTGGACTCGATCGAGATGGCGCCCGGTGTCGTGACCTCGACGGCATAGTCGCGGAAGTCCGGTAGAAGCAGGTCCTTGAGCAGAAGGCCGCCGTTGGCGTGCGGATTGTCGCTCATGCGGCGCTTGCCCTTCGGCGGCAGATCAGCGAGCTCGGGCTTCAGCCGACCAGTCTTGTCGAACAGCTCCTCCGGCTTGTAGCTCTTCATCCATTTCTCGAGGAGCTTCACGTGCCCGGGCTTGTCGTGCATTTCACCCATTGGGACCTGGTGGCTGCGCCAGTAGTCCTCGGTCCGTTTACCGTCGATCTCCTTCGGGCAGGTCCACCCCTTCGGCGAACGGAGGATGATCATCGGCCAGCGCGGCCGCGCCTTCACACCCCGCGTCCGCGCCTGGGTCTGGATGCGGCGGATGTCCTCCATGCAGGTGTCCACCGCGCCGGCCATGAGCTGGTGCATCTTGGCCGGATCGCTGCCCTCGACAAAATGGGGTGTGTAACCATAACCGCGAAAGAGCTGATCCAGTTCTTCGTGGCTGATACGAGCCAGCACGCAAGGATTGGCGATCTTGTACCCGTTCAGGTGGAGGATCGGCAGCACTGCTCCGTCGGTCGCCGGGTTGAGGAACTTGTTGGAATGCCAGGAGGTTGCCAGGGGCCCGGTCTCGGCTTCGCCGTCGCCGACGACGCAGGCAACGATCAGGTCGGGATTGTCATACGCAGCCCCGTACGCGTGAGAGAGCGCATACCCCAGTTCGCCGCCTTCGTGGATCGAGCCGGGGGTCTCGGGTGCCACGTGACTGGGAATGCCTCCAGGGAAGGAGAACTGCTTGAACAGCCGGTTCATTCCCTCTTCGTCCTGTGCAATGTTCGGATACACCTCCGAGTAGGTGCCTTCCATGTAGGCATTGGCGACGATGCCGGGACCGCCGTGACCCGGGCCGATGATGTAGATCAGGCTGAGGTCCCGTGCCTTGATCGCGCGATTCATATGGGCATAGATGAAATTCAGGCCCGGGGTGGTGCCCCAGTGACCCAGCAGCCTCGGCTTCACATGTTCCTTGGTCAGTGGCTTTTTCAGAAGCGGGTTATCGTAGAGATAGATCTGCCCCACCGAGAGATAGTTCGCCGCCCTCCAGTAGGCATGGATCAATTTCAGTTCCTTGTCCGATAACGCCTTTCTCATTGCCGGCTCCCTTTCCCTGATATCGTCGGTCGTGTTGCGCTCATCAGAACCTGCAGAGCGCAGCCGTATGAAAGGCTGATCAACCAGAGCTGCCGCAGCTTCCCTTGGTGGAGGCAGTCTTCAGCGCGTCAAATCAACGTCGTCAGGAATGAATATCGTGGTGGGCGGAGCATAGCTCAGTCGCACCGCGGCTTCCACGCCTTTCGAGGCCTTCACGCGCCTTGGGCACGCCCGAGCGCCGTGACCGTCGTCGGGGCAGTCCAGGGCACGATCTCGGGCACCGGCGCGGGTGGCGATTCCGGAGCGGGCCGCCCGAGCGTGAGCCCCACCTGCGCGAGTGCTCGTTGCGTATCGAGCACCGTCGTCTCGACGTAGTCGGCCCCGGCCGCGAGCAGGTGCTCGCGATCGGTATCCTTCTCGTCGTGGAGGCCCCAGCGACCGACCACGATCTTGAGCTCCGGATGCTGCGAACGCAGGCGCTTGCAGAGATGCCGCGCCTGGCTCAAGCCTCCTGGGGCCACCGCCCCGATGCAAACGAGAGTGGGGCGGTCCGCGCCGACCTGAGCGACAACTTCGGCGGTGAGCATCCCGGCTCCGCTGATCTCGATCTGGTACCGCGCCGGGTCGAGCAGGTGTCGCACCATCTCGAGCCCCACGGCATCCGTCTCGTCTCGAGCGGGACACCCGAGGATCCGGACCGGCGTAACGCCGGGATCGCTGACCGAGAGGTCCCCACCGTACCTCTCGGAGGGCGCCGGCGGGTCGTGGGCGAGAACGTCGAGGATCTCTCGGGTCGCCTGTCCCACGAACTGAGCGTCATCCTCGCTCAACAGCCCGCGATCACGGTCCTGCTTGGCGTAGTAGAGCGCGGGGAGGAGCACCGCATCATAGACCGACTCCCGTCCATCTGCGTTCACGGAGGTCTCGACGATGTCGATCGCCTCGTCCTGGTCTCGTGCGAGCAGTCGCTGGTAGTAGCGCGCCTTGGCCTCGATGACCGGGCGGTCACTCATGAGTACGACGATGCCCCTCAGCGCGGGCAGATGCTTGCCGAGCACGATGAGACAGACCGTCAGGGGCGTCGCGATCAGTAGTCCCACCGGTCCCCACAGCCAGGTCCAGAAGGTCAACGCGATCAGGAGCGCAACCGGCGAGACCCCGGCACTTTGACCGTACAACCACGGCTCCATCACCCAGCCGGTGATCAGCTCCAGCACGAGGAACAGACTGACGACCAGCGCCGGCTGGAGCCACCCCGGGAACACTGCCAGGCTGAGGACCAGGGGCAGGAGCAGCGCGACGAATGCCCCCAAGTACGGGATGAACCGGAGGGCGGCCGCCAGGCACCCCCAGATGACGGCGTAGGGAACCCCGATCAGGAACAGGCCGATCCCCACGGCCACGCCGAAGCCGCCGTTGATGAGGGATTGCATGAGCAGGTACCGGCTGATGCGCGTCCCGGCTTCGTCTAGCGCTCTCGTCGTCGCCGTCATCCGTCGATACCCGACCAGCAAGATGACCCGATCCCGGAGCTCCCGGCGCTCGAGCAGCATGAAGATCATGAGCACGGTCACGACCCCCGCGCTTGCCAACGCTTGGAGAAGGGTTGGCAGGTGGGAAAGGATGGACGGGGGCTCCAGGACCACGGCGAGGGGCTTTGGACCCGGCCCACCCCCCTTGCCCGTCTTCTGAAGCTCGCCGACGACGTCCTCCACCGCTTGCTGAACCTTCTCCATGGAGCCACCCTGGCTCGCCCCGCGAAGGTCCGCGATTCTCTGGTGGATGTTCAGGCTGTACCGCGGCAGCTCGTCGGCGAGCGTCACCATCTGGCGAGTGAGCGTCCAGCCAATCCCGCCCAGGATGGAGAGGGCGAGGAGGACCGTCACGAGGACCGACGGTACCCGGCCCAGGCCTCGCCGTTGGAGGGTGCCCACCACGGGACTCAAGAGAAACGTGAGCAGGACGGCCAGCGCCAGCGGAATCAACACGGCCTGCAGCCAGTACAAGCCCACGATGACGAGCGCGACGATCCCCCATCCCTTGTTCACGTCCGTTCCCCCGCCGAGGGCGCGCGAGGAGAGGCGCCGAGCCGTGTCGCGGGTGATTGAATCGCATCCATCTGTGAGCTCCTGTTAGAGGGGAAGCGGCGTGAGCTGGTGTGTCGCCGGTGTGGCGCCGACCGGCGAGGAAACTCGGGGGCTAGGCTCCTGGTGCCTCGGGCGCTGTGCTGTCGGAGGGAGCGAAGTCGGCACGCTCTCGGAGCGTTTCGTCAAGCGGGAACCCGATCAAGATTGTGGCAAGCTGGTCAGCGTCCTTGACGGGACCGTGTGCCGAGCGGAACCTGACGATCGCGGCCGCTTCCGCAGGGCCGACGCCTGGAAGCTCCAGCAATTCTTGCTCGTTGGCTAGGTTGACTCTCACCTTGGTTGCCATAAGTCTCTCCCGTTCGGTGGCAGTGCACCTCTGTTGTTCATGGTTCACGTACTCCGAGTCTAGGTGACGGCCGAGGGCCAGGCTATCGGACCTTGGTCCAACGACCTGCCACGCCAGTGTGGAGAGTCACCAGCGACCAAGGTCCAATAGGCGCGCGGGATCACGTCGGCTAGAGTCGCGATCAGGCGCAGAGGTTTGCGCCAGAGTAGACCGAGCTGATCGAACAGGAGGGACCATGAAAATCATGCGGCAGTTGGCGCTGACGGTGGTCATCACGCTGAGTCTCGAGGGGTACGCATGGGCGAGTTCGCCGACCGAGCAGCTACGCGCGTACACCGATCAAGTGATGAAGGCCTTGGAGAACCCGACGCTGACGGCCTCGGCTCGTCTGGAAGCGGTGCGGACGGTCGCCGGCGAAGCGTTCGACGTGACAGAAGCCGCCAAGCGCGCCCTCGGGCTCCACTGGCAGCAACGCACCGCGGCGGAGCAGGGGGAGTTTGTGCAGTTGTTCCAGGATCTTCTCGAGCGCGGGTACCTGTCCCGGATCGGCGAGTACGGTGGCGAGCAGATCAAGTATGTGAGTGAGAAGATCGACGGTGACTATGCGATCGTGCGGGCGGTGATCGTGACCAAGAAGGGGACGCAGATACCAGTCGAGTCGCGCCTGCTACGGAAGGCGGATCGTTGGCTTATCTACGACGTTCTGGTCGAGAACGTCAGCCTCATCGCGAGCTATCGGTCTCAGTTCGACCGAGTCATCCGGACGACCTCGTACGGGGAGCTGGTTCGACGACTCAAGGGCCCTGGCACCTCCTGAGCCGAAGCGCTGGAGCGCGCCTCGACGAGCAGGGGGGTGCCCCAAGGTCCAATAGGCCAAGGTCCAATAGGCCGGGCCGGCTGACGAACGCTAGAGTCATACTGCGATGAGGCCTCTCCCGGCGCGAGCGCCCTTGGCAAGCTGGCGACTCACTGGGCGTTGCCTGTCCGCGCTCGTGGTTCTCGTGCTTGCTCTCAACCTCGGCAGTGCGGGCATCGTAGGTGGCGCCCAGCCGGGGGACGACACGGGAGCGGCCGCTGGCTCACTCAGGCCCCTCGACCTCGTGAAGTCCTCGGTCTCGCGCGTGCTCGCGATTACCCAGTCGCCGACGGTAAGTATGGCCGGCAGCGAGGACCGCCGCACACAGATCCGCCGCGTCGCTCTCGACCTCTTCGCCTTCAACGAAATGGCCCGCCGGGTAATGGGGCAGCATTCGAAAGACTGTCTGCCGCAGGAGCAGGACGAGTTCGTTCGGCTGTTCGCCGACGTCTTCACCCAGGCTTACGCGACGGCCGTGGAACGGTACTCCGGTGAGCGCGTGGCATTCCTGAGCGAGGAGGTCACCGGATCTCTTGCTCGAGTGCGTTCCCTCGTCACCCCAGCCACCGGTTCCGGGATCTCGATCGAGTATCAGTTGCTCGAACGCGGCTCGCGGTGGGCTGTCTACGACATCGTGTTGGACGGTACGAGTCTCGTGTCCACATATCGGAGCCAGTTCGCGTCGAGCATGCGGACGTCCTCGTTCCCCCAGCTCATGGAACGGATGCGGACGGAACGGCTGAGGCAGTCGGCCCGTGCCGGGGGCGGGAGTGTCAGGGCCAACGAGCCTGAGGCTCCTCGGCGTTTCGAGGGACTTCTTCTCGGCGCAACAACATCGGCGCGCGGGCAGCAGAAGTAGTACGCGATGCCGACACTTGGGCTATCAGCGTGTCTTCGCACTCTCACAGAACGGCAGATTGGAGACAGTCATGGTGGACGAGTGGAAGGCGAGACCGGCCCGCCCCGTCGAGGTTCCCCTCCAGTGCCTGCGGCTCGGCGAGCAGCTGGAGCGGCTCAGGCAAGAGACCACATGGCGTACGAGTGGACGCAACGCGATCACCTTGGTCAAGGAGCCCGCACTTCGCGTGGTGCTGATGCTGCTCGGCAAGGGGACCACGCTCTCCGAGCATCAGACCGCCGGGCCGCTGACCTTCCATGTCCTGAGCGGCTCCGTGACCTTTCGGGCTGGCGGCCGCGCGGAGCGGCTTGGATCCGGCGAGCTCGTCGTGCTGGAGGCAGCCGTCGCGCATGAGGTGGAGGCCCTCGATGAGAGCGCCTGTCTGCTCACCCTTGGCGGTGCCTCCTAGGACAGGGAAGAGATGGCCAGGCCGGGCGCGTTCAAGATCGGTGACCATGTGAGCTGAACCCCCGGGGCAGGGCGTGTGAGCGGGATCATCCGAAGGAAGATCAGCGCGCCCATCCGGTTCAAAGGGTACACCGTTCACGTCTCGGCGAAGCCAGGAGCCCCGCGCTCCCGCGCGGCAAGCCCGACCAGGCCGTGAACTCTAGAGTTGCCCCCGGTTTGGTGGACTGACCTGCTTTCGAGTTCACTGCAGCATCACCCAGCATCCCCGGCCGCGACCGTCGATCCTGACGCCATTGTGCGACTGTCTATCGCGTGCAACCTCTCGTAAATCATGGGTGAGGGGTATAATCGGCCTAGTGTGCCGTGGCCCGGTTGCTGGAATTCGGTGGCTGAAGGCCTGGCGGGGCGGACGTCGAAGAACGTCACGAGGCCTGACCGGCCAGCCAGGGGTTGATCCCGAACTGGCAGCGCGACTGCATCGAAGGAGCGCAAGGGGCGGCAGTGGCCCACCTGACGTGTTATCTCGTGTGGCGCCAGAATCCGAAGCCTGGCGCTTGCGCGCCGAGAGATAGCTGAGGTGAAACGCCGCGATTTGGCTCGCCGGCGGACGGGCCGGTCGACGAAGCTCCTGCTGGCGAACCGCCTGCGCTTCGAGACGCTCCTCTCGGAGCTGTCCGCCGGGTTGATTCACGTGAGCGCGCCCGACACTGGCGTGGCGATCGAGCGCGCACTACAGCAGGTGGTCACGTTCCTGGGCGTGGATCGAGGCGGGCTCGACGAGCACGCCGAAGGCAGGCCGAGGCTCCGCCTCTCGTGGGCACGGCCGGGCCTCGAGGAGCAGGTCACGGCCGCCGACCTGTTCCCCTGGGTATCGGGGAGACTACGGGAAGGGGAGGTTGTCCGATTCTCTCGACTCGCCGAGCTGCCAAAGGCGGCCGCGATCGATCGGGCCAGTTGGGAGCGCGTGGGCACGCGCTCGCAAGTGTTGATCCCCCTGCGCACCGGGGGACCCATCCTCGGGGTGCTCTCCTTCGCCTCCGTTCGTGACGGCCACGCTTGGCCGGACGACCTGGTGGGGCGGCTCCGCCTCCTCAGCGAGGCCTTCGCCGGGATCCTGGATCGCCGGCGGATGGAGCTATCGCTCGCCGAGCGGCTGCGCTTCGAGAAGCTCCTGTCCTCCCTGGCGACCGCATTCAGCCATCTGTCAGCTGCCGATTTCGACCAAGCGGTCCAGCGAGGGCTTCGCCAGGTTGTCGATTTCCTGGGGGTCGATCGCGGCAGCCTCATCGAGTTCACCCGGGACGGCACGGCCACCCGTTCCTGGGCGGTCGAGGAATGGGTGGAGATGGGTGAGTTTCCGTGGATGACGGCACGGCTGCAGCGGGGTGAGGTCATCAACGTATCGCACCTCGAGGAGCTGCCGGACGAGGCGGCGGTGGATCGGCAGAGCTATCTCGTGCACCGGGTCAAGCCCCAAGTCGCGGTGCCTCTCCTGGTGAGTGGAATCGTGGTGGGAGGGCTGATATTCAGCACGGTCGGGGCCGAGCGCGCGAAGTCGGACGAGCTGATCCAGCAGCTTCACCTCCTCGGCGAGGTCTTCGCCAATGCGTTGTCACGCAAGCAGGGGGAGCTCGAGGCGGTGCGGCTCCGGCAGGACCTGGCTCACATCGGCCGGGTCTCCGCCTTGGGCGAGCTGACCGCGTCGCTGGCCCACGAGCTGAGCCAGCCGCTGACCGCGATCCTCAACAACGCGCACGCGGCCCAACTCCTTGTCGAGGGCGACGTGGTGGATCTCGAGAAGGTGCGCGAGATTCGTGTGATCCTGAGCGACATCGTGGCGGACGACGAACGAGCCACCGCCGTGATCAGCGGACTGCGCGCCCTCCTCAAGAAGGGTGAGCCGGAGTTCGTGCCGCTCGACCTCAACGAGATCGTCACCGAGGTCGCGTGGCTCATGAGAAGCGATACGATCATGCGCAAGGTGTCGATGAGCCTCGAGCTCTCCTCGGACATTCCGAACGCCCGCGGCGACAGGGTCCAGCTCCAGCAGGTGGTGCTCAACCTGGTGCTCAACGGGCTCGAAGCGATGCGCGAACCCCACACGGGGGCGCGCACTCTCGTCATCCGGACGGCCCGAGACGGCGCCGGCGAGCTCCACGTCACGGTTCAGGACTCAGGGCCAGGCATCGCCCTGAAGGATCTCGACCACATCTTCGAGCCGCTCTACACGACCAAGAGCGCGGGGCTGGGGATGGGGCTGGCCATCGTGCGAACCATCGTCAACGCGCACGGCGGCGCGGTGGAAGCCGAGAACAATCCGCAGGGAGGGGCGAGCTTCCGTTTCACCTTGCCGGTGGCCCTGGAGAGAGCGCGTTGACGGCAGCCACGCCGCTCCTCGTCCTTAGTCGCCGCGCTCAGGTTCACCTAGTGGACCTTGGTCCACTAGGCAGCTCCTCTGGAGGCGGTTAGCATCGCTATCAGATGACGGTCGTCCCCAGCCTCGCTCCGGGCGTTCGCACGTGGGGGACCCGTCGCGCCGGGACGAGGAGCGCGATTCCTGCCCCTCAATCCACCGCGCGTGGCCACGTGGTGCCCTCGCTCCAATCCCAGATCCGAAAGGAAGAAGGAAGATGCCGACTGAAATCGGACGCGAGGCCGCACAGCAACTGGTAGCACAGGGTGCGCAGCTCGTCGAGGTACTGCCCAAAGAGGAGTTCGACGAGCAGCATCTGCCGGGCGCGATGCACATCCCACTTCGGAAGATCGATTCCGAGGTCCGGGCGAGCTTGGCTCCCGAGCGACCCGTAGTCGTCTACTGCTGGGACTCTGCCTGAGACCTGAGTGCACGAGCCGCGTGGCGGCTCGAAAGCCTCGGGTTCGGCCAGGTGTACGACTACGCGGCGGGCAAGTCAGACTGGATGGCGGCCGGGCTCCCGACCGAAGGCGCGGCTGCCGGCCGACCGACTGCCGCGATGGTCGCGCGCCGGGAGGTACCGACCTGCCTTCTCGAGGAACCCCTCCGGGATGTTCGGGCACGCGTTCGCGCCGCTGGATGGGACGCCTGCGTCGTGGTCAATGAGAAGCGAATCGTCATGGGACTCCTCCGCGCCGACCAACTCGGCAGGGACGGAGAGGTTACTGCCGGTTCCGCCATGCGCCCCGGACCGAGCACCTACCGGCCGCACGTGGCCATCGAGGAGTTGGCGAAGGTCATGGCCACGCGCGATCTCCCGAACGTTCTCGTGACGACCTCGGCGGGCGAGCTGATCGGTCTGCTCGTCCGCGAGGATGTGGAGCGAGCGGTGCACGAACGCCAGGGAGGCCCGTCATGAAATGGACACCCCTCATCCGAGCCGATCACTGGTTGCTTGTACTCTAGTGGGCTGCATCTCGATTCCGTAGTGGACCTAGGTCCAATAGGCGCCGCAAATGGTCGCGACTAGACTAATGGGCGATGACGCCCGTCGTAGCAGTCGCAACGCAGTAGTGGGAGGTGATGAATCATGTCCACGGAGACGATACTGATCGTTCTCGTCGTGTTGTTCCTCCTCGGTGGTGGGGGGTGGGGATACTCTCGCTGGCGCCGTTAACGGCTCGCGCGGTTTCGGCTTCCTGACCGGCCCCTCGAATCGCTTCGGGCGAGGGGGCCGGTGTCAGGGACGCAGTAAGGAGGGGATCATGCTGTGGACGGTTGCAGTGATTCTGTTAGTACTGTGGGCGCTCGGCATGGGCAGCTCCTACACGGGCGGCGGGATGGTTCATCTCCTGTTGGTGATCGCTGTCATTGTCGTCGTGTTCCAGTTCATTGCGGGCCGCCGATCCATCTGACGGCCCCAAAGTTGCAGCCGGGGCGTCGAGCATGAAGTCCGTCACGGGATTGTTATTCGCAAACGAGGAGGACCACGATGCGAAGCAGTGAGGTCTTTGTTCTGGGAGCGATCATGGGGGCGGCCGTCGTCTGGCTGTGGGGGCAGGAGCTGGAGGAGTACGTGCAGGAGAGGACGCGAGGGGTGCGCACGAAGGCCGCGGAAAGCGTCCGGGCGGTCGAGGAGACAGCGGCAAGAGTGCTGGACCGCAGCGGGGATGCCCTGCGTCGGGCCGACGATTTCTTGCAGGACACGAAGCAGCATGTCACCGAGGCTCTCCAGGCTGGAGAGGAAGCGATTCGCCCGGCGGCAGTCCCCAGAGAAGCATGACCCGAAGCGGGTTTCGGGCGCCGGCCATCACGCCAGTGGGAGGGAGCCGATGAGCACTCTCGATCAATCCGTTACGGCAAGGATTCAAAGCGCGTCGCCGAAGTCCATTACGGGAGGCCGGGTCGGGCGGGGACGAGGCGGACATTGTGCTGTATGCCACGTGGTCATCCGCCCCCCGGACACCGAGGTCGAGGTGGAGGTCGAGTCCCGGCGCGGGGTCTTCCATCAGGCGTGCTTCACTCTCTGGCGAGAGGACGCCGCAAGACTTCAAGCGCAGGAGTCATGATGCGAGCCAGCGGGGGCACGTTCTGGGGGGCGAGTTAGTAGCTTTGCCCTAAGCGGTGGCCAACCTGTCGCGAAGCGGCCATTGGACCAACGTCCAATAGGCGGCTGCGGGCCGAACGCGACAGAATCAATAGGCCTGCACCTCGGCCTTCTTGGGTTGGCGGCGGTTGCGCCAAGACCCTGGTGAATCTGGCTCGCCTAGTCCGGCGCCGGAGCCGCACCCAAGGAGTCCTTCATGGAGCAGACCGCCCTTCGTCTCCTGATCCAAAGCAAGCTCGCCGACGGTCGCCTGCCGCAAAACAGTATCCCCCGCGTTTGGGGCGGTGCTGGTGCCGGTGAAACGTGTGACGCCTGTGAGGACCTCATCAGCAAGGCGCAGTTTGTCATGGAAGGGGTCAGCACGACGGGTGGCAAAGGGATTCAGTTTCACGTGGCGTGCTTCCACCTATGGGACGAGGAGCGCTGCGCCCCGGGGCGAACATGAGCGGCCAAGCCCGGATGCTTGACGGATACATTGTCCGCGAGCAAAACCTGGCGGCCGCTCAGTGGCGAGCGGCCTGCGTTTCCGACGATGCGTTGAGGCAGCGCATAGAGGCCCAGTTGTCGGACGGCCGGTTACCTCCCGTTCAGGGGATCTCCAAGTCCCATCGGGGGACGGGCCGACCGTGCGTCGTCTGCCGGAGCCCGATCGAGCCGGCCGACGTCGAGCGCGAAGTGGAAGGCGCCGGGGTGTTCTTTCACGCGCACGAGACGTGTTACAAGCCCTGGCGGGAGGAATCTCTTGCTCGCCGGAAGACGGCGTGAAGATACTCACGCCGGAGCAACAGTCCCAACGCGGACCGTCGATTGACCTCTTCAGCGTAACGTTCTCATTCGTCGAAGACATGGACGACGACGATCGATCGTGAAGGTCTCCGCATGATCCTCCAGTTGAAAATTCCTAATCCGGGAGAGATTCGCTCACTGATGATGGGCCTCGGGGTAGTGGTGGTGGTTGCAGTCATCCTCGTGGTCGCGAGGCCCACGCCCGTCCACACCTCACTGGGCGCGGACCATAAGTCCTACAAGAAAGAGCGGGAGAGAGCCGAAAGCCGCGCATACCAGGAATTGCAAGAGGCCGCCCGGCGCGCTGAGTACGCACAGCGGTATCAGAAAGCGAGGACTCAGTGACAATTCACCGAACCGTGGTAAGGCCGAGCGCCCAGCACCCTGCCGCCGAGCTAGCGCAGCCTTCGGACGCGAGCAGCCGAACTAGCGGAGGACCAGGGACTAGCGGCAGGGGGCTCACGACGTCCCGTTCAGCGCCCCTTCACGCGCCCCCCGAGTTGTGACTTCCGCCGCCGGCGACGGGCCGCATCGCGGTGTCCAGCGGCGGGGCAGGCGGAAGCCCCGTGACCTCGAGTATCTCCTGCTCGTTGAGGGTCTCCCGCGCCACCAGGGCTTCCGCGAGCGCGTCGAGCTGCTTGCGGTGCGCGGTCAGGAGGCGCCTGGCCTCCTCGTGGCTCTCGTTGATTATCTTGAGCACCTCGGCATCGATGGCCTCGGCCGTCGCCTCGCTGAACGGCTTCTCGCCGGTGTACCCCCCCGAGCCACCCAGATAGGGATTCTCCCGCGGCGCGAGCTGCACCAGCCCGACTCGCTCGCTCATGCCCCAGCGCGTGACCATCCGCCGGGCCAGGGAGGTGGCCTGCTCGATGTCGCTCTCGGCCCCGGTCGTCTTGGTACCGTAGACGATCTCCTCGGCCGCCCGGCCGCCCAGTGCTCCGACGATCCGCCCCCGCAGGTAGGCCTCCGGATAGTTGTAGCGGTCGCTGTCGGGGCGCTGATACGTCACCCCGAGGGCCTGCCCGCGCGGCACGATCGTCACCCGGTTCACCGGATCCGCGCCCGGCACCACCAGGCCCAGGATGGTGTGTCCGCCCTCGTGGTAGGCGATGCGCTCCTTGTCGGCGCGGCTCAGCAGGAGCGGCCGCTCCGGCCCGAGCACGATCTTCTCCAGCGAGTCCAGGAAGTCCTTGTGATGGACCTCGTTCTGCCCGCGCCGCGCCGCCAGCAGCGCCGCCTCGTTGACGAGGTTCCGCAGGTCGGCCCCCGAGAATCCCGGCGTCGTGGCGGCGAGGTCTCCCAGGCTCACGTCGCTCGCGAGGGGTACCTGGCGCGTATGAACCTTGAGGATCGCCTCGCGCCCGGTCTTGTCCGGCAGGTTCACCACCACGCGTCGGTCGAAGCGTCCGGGCCGCAGGAGCGCCTTGTCGAGCACGTCGGGCTGATTGGTCGCGGCCAGCACGATGATACCCTCGCGGCTGGAGAAGCCGTCCATCTCGGTGAGGATCTGGTTGAGCGTCTGCTCCTGCTCGCTCGAGCCGCCGATCACGACCTGGCCGCGCGCGCGCCCGATGGCATCGAGCTCGTCGATGAAGATGATCGCCGGCGCGTGCTCGCGCGCCTGCTTGAAGAGATCGCGGACCCGGGCGGCTCCCACTCCCACGATCATCTCCACGAACTCCGAGCCGCTCATCGAGAAGAACGGCACTCCCGCCTCGCCCGCGACCGCCTTCGCCAGCAAGGTCTTCCCGGTTCCGGGCGCGCCGACCAGCAGCACGCCTTTCGGAGCGGTCCCGCCCAGGCGGGTGTACTTCGGAGGGTCCTTGAGGAAGTCCACGATCTCGATCAGCTCGTTCTCGGCCTCGTCGATGCCGGCGACGTCGTCGAAGGTGACCTTCGTGTCCTGCTCCTGGTCGTAGCGACGCGCCTTGCTCTTGCCGATACCCATGAGCCCGCCGCCCATGCCGCCGCCCTGCTGGGCCCGCCGGAACATCCAGAAGTAGAAGCCGATGAAGAGCAGGGCCGGACCGAATCCGAACAGGAGCGTCGACCAGGAGCTGCCGCCTTCCTCGATTGGCTTGGCGCTGATCTCGACCCCGTGATCGATCAGGAAGGCTTCCAGACCGGGGTCCACGAAGGAGGGCAGCGTGGTCGCGAAGGAGCTCGCCGGTTTGGGCGGGCTGGCGGGCGCCGCTGCGCGGTCGGCCGTCGACTGGGGCTCGGCCTTCGGTGCCGCACTCTTGTCGCCCGCCGGCGGGTAGGTGACGGGCGCCTTGAACCGGCCCGTGATGGTGTCGCTCCGGCTGTAGATCGACTGGACGTTGCCCTTCCTGACCTCCTCCTTGAACAAGGTATAGGGCACGGTGACCGGTGCTTCCGCGCCGGGTGCCATCAGCCTCACCAGCAAGAAGTTCGCAACCAGGACCAGCAGGAACCACAGCCACATCTTGCGCGGCGGCATCTTTGCGGGCGGGGGGCCCTTCGTGGCTCCAGGCCGGGTGGGGGGGGGCACGGGATTGCTCTTGGGTCCTGTCTGCTGTCCCGTCGGGCTCACGATTGTCTCCTGGTCACGACTGGTCGAGCAACGTCCGAGCGTTTCATCGCGCGAAGACGATCCGGCGCCCTTTTCATGGCCCACACTCTACTCCACCCCTCGCGCCTCCGGGCGAGCGTCGCGCCCGCGCCTCAGGACTTCGCCATCGCGAGGGTCGACAAGCTGGAGTGCCCGACCCACAGCCGACGCCGGTTCACGGTCGGGTACCGAGGCCCCGCATCCCGGCGCCGTCCGGAACGCGGGTCGGCCGGCATCGAGTCATTGCGGCAGCCGAGCGATCGGCAGGCGCCAGCCGCGCGATATGGCGAGGAGGCGGAGCCCGAAGCAGAGCAACGCGCCCGCGATGGTCACTGCGGTCGGCGGCAGGTGTAGCACGTGGCCGGCCACCACCACGGCCGCGCCGGCGAGCGCGGCCACCGCGTACAGCTCGGCGTGCAAGACGGTGGGGATCTGGGTGACGAGCAGGTCGCGCACCATCCCGCCGCCGATCCCGGTGAGCATGCCGAGCAGCGCCGCCATGACTGGCTCGAGCCCATAGGCGAGCGCCTTCTGCGTGCCGGAGACGGCGAAGAGCGCCAGACCCGCGCCGTCGAACACCAGCACGGGGTTGCGCAGGCGGTCGAGCAGGGGATACCAGAAGAAGGTCACCAGGCCGGCGAGGAGGGAGACTCCGAGATAGCGCCAGTCGCTGATCGCGGCCGGCGGGACGGCGCCGATCAGCAGGTCGCGGGTGAGACCACCCGCGTTGGCGGCGGCGAAGGACAGGACGAGCACGCCGAACAGATCGAGCCGGCCCTTGACCGCCGCCGCGCCGCCGCTGAGCGCGAACACGAAGGTCCCGACGAGATCGAGGGTCAGCAGGAGCGGATGGCCGCTAGGAATGGATGCTCCGCTTCGCCACCGCGAGCGCGGCTTCGCGGACCGCCTCGGCCAGCGTCGGGTGAGCGTGGGAGGTGCGGGCGATGTCCTCGGCGCTGGCGCCGAACTCGATCGCGAGGACGGCCTCCGCGATCAGCTCGGAGGCGTGGGGCCCCAGGATGTGGAGCCCGAGGATCCGGTCGCTCCGGCCGTCGGCGACTATCTTGACGAGGCCGTCCCGCTCGCCCATTGCGCGAGCCCGGCCGTTGGCCGCGAAGAGGGAAGTGCCAGTCGTGATCTCGAGGCCCTGCGCCCGGCACTCCTGCTCGGTCTTCCCCACGCTGGCCAGCTCCGGCCACGTGTAGACCACGTTGGGGATCGCCTCGTAGTTCACGTGACCGGCCTGGCCGGCGATGCGCTCCACGCAGGCGATCCCTTCTTCTTCGGCTTTGTGCGCCAGCATGGGCCCGCCGATCACGTCACCGATGGCGTGGATGCCCGGGACGGAGGTCTCGAAGCGCTCGTCGACCCGGATGTGGCCCTTCGGGTCGAGCGCCACGCCGAGCTTGTCTAGCCCCAGGCCGGCCGTGACGGGGCGCCGGCCGACCGCCACGAGCACGCGATCGAAGGTTTCGGTGACCGCGGTTCCGTCCGTCTCGATCGTCACGTCCACCGCGGTCTCCTTGACCACCGCCTTGCGGGCCGCCGTCGAGAGCCGGAACGAGAGCCCCTGTCTCTCGAGCGCGCGCTGCAGCGCGCGCGTCAGCTCGCCGTCCATGCCCGGGACGATGCGGTCGGCGATCTCGACGACCCGGACCTCGGAGCCCAGGCGCGCCCAGACCGAGCCCAGCTCGAGTCCGACCGCCCCGGCGCCGATCACCAGGAGGCGTGCGGGCACCGCGTCGAACGACAGGGCCTCCTCGGAGCTGACGATCCGGGTCCCGTCGGGCTCGAAGCCGGGCAGCGTGGCCGGACCCGAGCCGGTGGCGATGAGGATGCGCGCGGCGAGCACGGTGCCCGCATCCGGGCCCTCGATCGCGACGCGGTCCGGCGTGGCGATCCGCGCGCTGCCGTGACGCCGCGTGATCCGGTTCTTCTTGAAGAGGCCGGCGACCCCGGTGGTGAGCCCCTGCACCACCTGCTCTTTTCGGCGCATCATCGTGGGGAGATCGAGCGAGACCTCACCCACAGAGACACCGTGGGTGGCCAGACGGGTGCGCGCCTGCCAGAGGAGCTCGCTGGAGTCGAGCAGGGCCTTGGACGGGATGCAGCCGATGCGCAGGCAGGTGCCGCCGAGCGCCGCCTCGCGGTCCACGCAGACCACGCGCATGCCGAGCTGGGCCGCCCGGATGGCGGCCACGTAGCCGCCCGGGCCCGCCCCGATGACCGCGAGGTCGTAGCGCTCCGCCTCGGCCACCGCGCTCATACCTCGAGGAGCATGCGCACCGGGTCCTCGAGGCGTTCCTTGACCCGGACCAGGAAGGTCACGGCCTGGGCGCCGTCCACCAGACGGTGATCATAGGACAGCGCGAGGTACATCATGGGGCGGATCACGACCTGCCCGTCCACCGCCACCGGCCGATCCTCGATCTTGTGCATCCCGAGGATCCCGGACTGCGGCGGATTGAGGATCGGGGTTGAGAGCAGCGAGCCGAAGACACCGCCGTTGGTGATGGTGAAGGTGCCGCCCGAGAGCTCGTCCGGCGTGATCTTGCCCTCGCGGGCCCGCCGGGCCAACTCCTCGATCCGGCGCTCCAGGTCGGGCAGGCCGAGCGAGTCCGCGCCCCGGATCACCGGCACTACGAGCCCCCGCTCGGTGCTCACCGCGATGCCGAGATGCACCTGGCGATGGTAGACGATGTCGGTCCCGTCGATCTGGGCGTTGACAACAGGCACGTCGCGGAGCGCCCCGATGCAGGCGCGGCCGAAGAGGGACATCAGCCCCAGATCCACGCCATGCCGCTCGCGGAACGCCTCGCGGTGGCGCCGGCGGGCGGCCAGGAGGGCCGACAGATCCACCTCGTTGAACGTGGTGAGGATCGCCGCGGTCCGTTGCGCCTCCACGAGCCGCTCGGCGATCCGCCGCCGCAGCCGGCTCATCGGCACGCGCTCCGGCGTCTCGGCCTCGGGCGGGCGCGGTGCTGCGGGTGGCGTGGCAGGCGCCGGCGCAGGCGGTTCCATTGGCGGCCGGGCTTCGTCCGCGGCCTGCGGCTCGGTCGGACGCGGGACGGGCGCGGCCGGAGCGGGAGCCGGCTGCTCGAGATGACGGAGCACATCGTCCTTGGTCAGTCGGCCGCCCTTCCCACTTCCGCTAAGCTGGGCCGGGTCGAGGGCATGCTCGGCCACAAGCTTGCGCACCGCCGGGCTCAACGCCGGGTCGGCCGCCGCGTTCGTGGCGGTCTGCGTGCTCGGCCGACTCGGTGAGGCCGGGGCGGTCGGAGGTGCCGTCCTGACCGCGCCGGCCGCCGTTGGCTTTCCTTCGGTGATGCGCGCGACCACCGTGCCCACGTGTACCACCGCGCCCTGCGGCTCGACGATCGAGAGCTGTCCCGAGGCTCCGGCGGGGATCTCCATCGTCGCCTTGTCGGTCTCGAGCTCGAGCACCGGCTCCTCGGCGTTCACCACGTCCCCTTCCTGTTTGAGCCAGCGGGCGATCGTGCCCTCCGTCACCGACTCACCGAGCTGCGGGATTCGCACCTCGACGGTCATGGCCGCGATCCGCGCGTCATGTCGGACGGCACCGGCGGCGGCTCAGCGGCGCGTGACGCGCGGCCGGCCCGTGGCCGCTTGAGGGCCTGCTCGACGAGCGCCTGCTCTTCCGACTCGTGGATCTTGTGGCTGCCGGTAGCGGGACTCGCGGCCTCGGCGCGGCCGATGTATCGGAGTCGGCGCCCGTCGAGCAGCGGCTCGATCCGCCCTCGCACGAAGCTCCACGCGCCCTGGTTGGCCGGCTCCTCCTGCACCCAGGCGAAGTCGGTGGCGCGCGGATAGTGGCGGAGCGCCTCAGTGAGCTCCGCGGCCGGGAACGGGTAGAGCTGCTCGAGCCGGATGATCGCGATCCCGTCCCAGTCGCGCTCCTCTCGGCCCTGGTCGAGGCCGTAGAAGATCTTGCCGGAGCAGAGGAGCACGCGTCGGACCGCCTCAGGCTCCTGCGGGCGCGGATCGCCCAGCACGGGCTGGAACGCTCCGGTCGCGAAGTCGTCCAGGCGCGAGACGGCCCGTCGGTGGCGGAGCAGGCTCTTCGGGCTCATCACGATCAGCGGCTTACGGAAGGGCCGGTGCATCTGGCGCCGGAGCGCGTGGAAGAGCTGGCGCCGGCGTCGAGCAGTTGACGACCTGCATGTTGCCCTCCGCGCAGAGCTGAAGGAACCGCTCGGGGCGCGCGCTGGAGTGCTCCGGTCCCTGGCCCTCGTAGCCGTGGGGAAGGAGCAGGACGAGGCCGCTCTGACGCTGCCACTTGGACTCGGCGCTGGCGAGGAACTGGTCGATGATCACCTGGGCCCCGTTGAAGAAGTCGCCGAACTGCGCTTCCCAGATGACCAGCCGCCGCGGATCGGCGCTGGCCATGCCGTACTCGAACCCGACCACCCCGAACTCGCTCAGCGGGCTGTTGACGACTTCGATCCGCGCCTGATCGCCGCCCAGATGGTTGAGCGGCACGTACGACGCGCCGGTCTCGGCGTCGAAGAGCATGGCGTGGCGATGACTGAACGTGCCGCGGATGGTGTCCTGCCCGCTGAGCCGTACCGGAGCGCCTTCGAGGAGGAGGCTGCCGTAGGCCAGCGCCTCAGCGCAGCCCCAGTCGATGCCGTCGCCCCGCTCGACCATCGCGTGGCGCGCCTCGAGGAGTGCCGGGATTCGCTTGTGCGGCGTGAACCCGGGCGGCAGCCGCCGGGTCGCGTCGGCGATCGCGCGCAGGCGCTCGGCCGGCACCGCGGTGGCCGCGCTCCAGTCCTCGCCCGCCCACGAAAGTCCCTTCCAGAGGCCGCCGAAGGCGAGCACCTTCTGCTGAGGCATGCGCTCGCGCGCCGCGGCGAGGGCCGCCTGGAGCTTGCTCTTGACCGCCTCCCGGGCCTGCTCGGCGTGCCCGGGCTCGACGATGCCCTCCGCGGTGAGCCGCTCGCGATAGAGCTTCGCCACCGACGGGTGGCCATCGATGGCGCGATACATCACGGGCTGAGTGAAGGTCGGATCGTCGAGCTCGTTGTGGCCGTGCCGGCGGTAGCAGACGAAGTCGATGAAGACATCCGTCTGGAAGGTCTGGCGGAAGCCGACCGCGAGCCGCGCCGCCTGCACGGCCGCCTCGGGGTCGTCGCCATTGACGTGGAACACCGGAGCCTGCACGACGGCGGCGGGATCGGACGGGTAACGGGTGGGCCGGTAGTCCTCGGGGGACGTTGTGAAGCCGATCTGGTTGTTGACGATGACGTGGATCGTGCCGCCGGTGGCGAAGCCCGGCAGGCGCGACATCATCAGGGTCTCGTAGACCGAGCCCTGCCCCAGGAACGCGGCGTCGCCGTGCATTAGCACCGGCATGACGTGACGCGCCTGGTCGGCTCCGCGATGGCTCTGCTTGGCCCGGACGATGCCCTCCACCACCGCGTTGACCGCCTCGAGGTGGCTCGGATTGGAGCTCATCGAGAGGTGGATGGGCCGGCCGGCACGGCTCACGTGATCGTGCGAGTAGCCCAGGTGGTACTTGACGTCTCCGTCGCCCTGGGTCTCCCACGGCAGGAAGCTACCCTCGAACTCGGCTAGGATCAGCTCGTAGGGCTTCCGGAGGACGTGCGCGAGGACGTTCAGCCGCCCGCGGTGAGGCATGCCCATCACGAGCTCCTCGGTCGCCTGCGCCGCCGCCTCCTCGACGATGGTGTCGAGGAGCGGGATCAGCGCCTCGCCGCCTTCCAGGGAGAAGCGCTTCTGGCCCACGTAGCTCGTGTGGAGGAACTGCTCGAAGGTCTCCGCCGCGATGAGCCGTTCGAGCAAGCCGACCCGATCCTCCGATCCGAGCGCGGGGCGGTTGCGAGCCGGCTCCATTCGCTCCTGGAGCCACTCCCGCTGGGCCTTGTCGCTGATCATCAAGTACTCGACGCCGAGCGTCCCACCGTAGGTCTCACGGAGCGCGGTCGCGAGGTCGCGCAGCGGCGCCGACCCGAGGCTTCGGAAGGGTGAGCAGTCGACAACACGATCCAGGTTCGCTTCCTCGAAGCCAAACTCGCCGAGCTCGAGGAGCGGATGACGGCGGGGCGAGCGATCGAGCGGATTCACGTCGGCGATCAGATGGCCCAGCTCGCGGTAGGAGTGGACGAGATCGGCCACCGGCGGTGACGTCCTCCCGGTCGCGCTCGCGCCGGGGCCGCCCGCGAGGGCGAAGTCGTAACCTGCGAAGACGAGCGCCCAGCTCTCGTCCACGGAACGCGGGTCCGCCCGGTACCGGCGGTACAGCGCCTCGACGTATTCCGGATTGGCGCGCGCGATGGAGTCGAAGGTGTCCATGGCCTGCGGGTTCGCTCGTATTGTAGCAGCGCCCTGACAACACGCAACGAGCGGCGTCCACGCTCGAGAGTCACGCTTCGGATCAGACCAATGTCCAATAGCGGCCCGAGATCTTGAGAGTGAACTGAGCTCATCAACGTCTGGCCGGGCACGTTCGCGAGCTTCTCGGTGCGGATCAGCTTGACATCGTCCGTTGCCGTACGGGCGTTCCCCCGGACGTCGCTCCGGCCAACAGTGCGCCGACCGCCAGCACCGCTATTCCGCCAGCGAGTTGTTGACTTCTTGTGAATGACACGCTCATAGCTTCTCGACCTCCAACACCAACTTTCCTCGGGTATGGCCGGCCACCCCGCGTTCAAATGCCTGTCGGGCGTTCGCCAGCGGGATTGTCTCTGCGATCACCGGGCGGACTGGGCCGGAATCTATCAATGTCGCGATGTTGCCCAGCTGTTCTCGATCGGGCTTGACGATGAAAAACACTCCACGCCTGCCGCGCTTGCCGTGCGCCGCCGCTTCGTCCTCAGGGATTGGCTCCGGCAAGCTGACGAGTACTCCTCCCGGCTTTAGCACCTGCCAGGAGCGTTCGCGCGTGTCGCCGCCGATGGTGTCCAGAATGACATCGATGTCACGCACCGCCTGTTCAAATTGAACGTGCTGATAATCAATGACCTCACTCGCCCCAAGGCCGAGCAGGAAGTCGCGGTTGTCCGCAGATGCGGTGCCGACCGTATAAGCTCCGTGCCAGTGCGCGATTTGAACCGCAAAGCTGCCGACCCCGCCGGCGGCGCCGTGGATCAACACACGCTGACCCGACGCAAGTCGCGCGTGATCGAAGAACGCCTGCCAGACCGTGAGCGCTGAGAGCGGGACGGCGGCCGCCTGCACATGATCAAGTGTCTGTGGCTTCGGCGCCAGGTCGGCGGCGTGGACCGCGACACACTCCGCGGCGGCGGCGCCATCTCGGCAGAAAGAGGTGAGCGCATAGACCTCCTCGCCGATCGACACGTCGCTGACGCCGTGCGCCACGCTCTCGACGACGCCCGACACCTCGTGTCCCGGAATCGCGGGCAGGCGCTCAGACCCGTCGCAATTCCTGTACGTGTCCGCCCAGGTCAACTCGGCAGGCGTAATGCCCGTGGCGTGAACGCGGATGAGGGCGTCTCCTGCGCTTAACTCAGGCTCGGGTGCATCCTCGTACACAAGCTGCTCCGGGCCGCCTTCTCTACGGAGTCGAACGGCTTTCATGCTGGCCCCTTTGCTGACCACTGTGAGTGTTTCCTCGGCCTCGTGCTGATGAGAGAGCCTGCGGGTCGCTCCCGGCCCGGTGGAATGGTGATTTTCGCAAGCATCGGCAAGGGCCAAGATCGACAGCCCGCCCTCCCCCCAGTCGGGGTCCACATCCCAGTCCATATCGATCGCGCTGAACGCCGGGCCAGCTTCCGTGGGCGGTTCACTTTGAGGACGTCGAAGCATTCCTGAAGCCGGCTTGAGAAGGAGCCGCAGGGCCACCTCCGGTGGCTCGAGGCGACGAGGAGCGCCGCCTGATCGCGGCGTGCAAGCGTCGGCATTGCCGCACCCAGCCGACCTCGTGACGGTGGCGCTCGAGACCGGCATGCGGCGCAGCGAGGCCGAGGGGCTGACGTGGGATCGGGTGGCCTCTCGCGTGGTGTGCTCCGGCTCGAGATCACGAAGGGCGGCCGGCGCCGGGAGATCCCGATGCGCCAGCGCGTCTACGATGTGCTGGTTAGGCGCCCGGGCGCGCGCGAGGGCCGCCTCCGGCCGGAGGGGAGTACCCGCGCCGGCTTCGAGGCCGCCGTGGAGGCCGCGAGCCTGGGCCCGTTCCGGTTCCATGCATGCCGCTACCACTTCGCCAGCTGGTTCATGGTGCGCGGTGGATCTGTGCCCGCCCTGCAAAAGATCTTGGACCACGCTTCGCTGGCGATGACGATGCGGTACGCGCACATGAGCCCGGAGCACCTCCGCGGGGAGATGGCGAAGACCGAGCGGCGTGGAAGCAAATGCTGGAACCACGATCTAAACCTCGGAACCCAGACGCAACAGCCATGACGAGCGTCAGCCTGCGTCGCCCTCCGTCTCTCTGCGTTGGAACCAGAATGGAACCAGAAGCCGTAGAGGGTCGACTCGAGCGGATGCGTTAGGCTTGATCCTAGAGATGGTCCGGCGACCCAACGCGCCCCCTCGGTTGCGGGTTTGCCGCTAGAGGCAGCGCGTGAGTTAGAATAGGCGCATGAGGCATCGGCGGTCCCTCGTCCTCGCGATCCTCATCTACGTGACGCTCGACCTGTCGCTCCCCGCGATGCCGGGAGCCTTCGTGTTCGAGCCCGCAGACTCAGCCGAAAGCACGCAGGTCCGCGCTCGTGCCGTGGCCGAGATCGTCGGGCTGCCCGCCTTGGCGCCCGATCCAGGGCCCCTCCTCTTCCAACCACCGCGCGAAGGCGATAAACGGCTGGCGCACGTCAGTTCGCCTGAGCGGCGCGCGCGGCCCGTCGTCAGTTGGCAGTATCGGGCGCAGTACGATCCCGCGCCCCCTTCCGAAGACCCCCACTAGTCCCGCTCCGTGTTCGGCGGCTCCCGTGGCGGGGGTCTGCCCATGTCCATCACTCCGGGTTGGCGTGGCTGGTCCAGGGAATGGAGCAGGGATACGAGGGAATGGTGGTTAGTGGACCATGCTCGTGATCGCGCTCACGCCCATCACCATCGTCAAATGGCTCTTCTGAGGGAGGCGACCATGCCGAAAGTTGGACGCTTTGTCACCGATCCCAGGGCCGGCGCGTACTGCCAGATCATCCTCGGCGGCGGCGAGAAGGTCGTCGTTAACCACGAGAAGGGCGGTTTCAAGGGGGGCATGCTGACGATCGAGGCCCCAAGGCTGATGGGCTTCCGCTCCGACCGCATCTTCGCATGCGACCTGGACGGTCCGGAGGGCCAGCGCGTGCTCGCCTGGCTGACGCGCGGCGCCGAGCCCGGCAGTCTCGCCGCGACGCCGCTGGGCGCCGCCGTCGAGTTCGTGAGGGACGCCGGCACGCTCGCCGAGCTGAAGACGCGGTGCGCGGCGTTGGCGTCGAGCTGATCGCCGCGCGAAGCCACAGTGGAGTTCCGTGACCTGCTGCTGGGCCTGGTGCTGGTCTGGCTTGCCGCCAAGGTGGCCGGCGAGGCCATGGAGCGGGTCGGCCAGACCGCCGTCCTGGGCGAGCTGCTGGCGGGGTGCTCATCGGTCCCGGCGTGCTGGGTCTCGTCCACGAGTCGCAGGGGCGCTCCACGCCTTGGCCGAGCTCGGCGTCCTGATCCTCCTGTTCGAGGTCGGCCTCGGAGTCCGACCTCGGCGAGCTGCTGCGGGCCGGCCCTCAGGCGACACTCGTCGCCCTGGTCGGCGTGGCGGTGCCGTTCGCGGTCGGCTACGGTGTCATGTCGTGACTCGGCCACCCCGCGCTCCTGGCTGTCTTTGTCGGCGCGACGTTCACCGCGACCAGCGTGGGCATCACGGCGCGCGTGCTCGCGGACCTGTGCCGTCTCGGTGACAGCGCCGCGAAAGTGGTGCTCGGCGCGGCCGTCGTGGATGACATCCTCGGGCTGATCATCCTGGCGGTCGTGACTGGGGTCGCGCAGACGGGGAGCGTGTCCCTCGGCGCGGTCGGCCTGCTCGCGGCGAAGGCCGTCATCTTCCTGGTCGCGGCGATCTTGGTCGGAGTCCGGCTGGCCCCGACGCTGGTCCGCTGGGTCGGGCGGCTGCGGGCGCGGGGCACGCTCATCGTGTACTCGGTGGTCTTCGCGGTCGCGCTGGCCGCCGTCGCGGACCTGATCGGCCTGGCGACGATCATCGGGGGGTTCGCGGCGGGGCTGGTCCTCGCCACGACGGAGCGGCGGGCGCACATCGAGGAGCGCATCAAGCCGATCGCCGACCTCCTCGTTCCGGTGTTCTTCGTCACCGTCGGGATGAAGGCCCGCGGCGCTGAACCCGTTCGCCGAGGGCGCACAGTTCGGCGTCGCGATGCTGCTGACGGCCGTTGCCGTGGAGCGTGCTCTTCGTAGGTGACCCGGTCTGCTTCTGGGCTACTTCTCTTGCGCTAGCGTCCACACGCGACCAGGCAGCGATCAAGAATGAGGATGACCAACGGTCTACGTGAGGCCTCGACGATGGTCTGTGGCCTATGAAAGACTTGGACAGGGATGCGCCCTAACTCGGCGAGCGTAAGGGGTCGATGATGAGTGACAACGTCGCGCGGAACTCGTGACTATCGGTCGGCTTCTTTAGGATCCGCGGACCGAACGCCGCGGACTCAGTGAGTTGCCCATGCGCGGTCAAGAAGGCGACGCGTGTTACGACGCTCGGATGCTGATGCTGTAGTCCGTTATAGAAGGCGCGGCCGCCGTCCATGCCAAGGATATCGACGTTGCACAGGATAAGATCGTAGTGGTGTTCGCCAACTAGCTGAAGTGCCTCTTGCCCATTCAAGGCTGTGTGGATGGCGTAGTTCTCGCGCGTGATCAGCTCGCGAAGCAGCGGGTCGTCGTCGAGCACGAGGACGAGTCCTTTGGGGATACTCGCGCTGCCGCTTAGCCGTCGCTCCTCATGGCATCGTGCATGGACGTCTCCACCTGGACCTCGATAGCGGAGTGTACCGAGGCTGATCAGGGCTCTACAAACTCGGCAAACAGACGCCTCATCGTCAGTGTCAGCCATGGCTCTCCGTGGTGAAGTCGTGTCGATCTGCTGTGCATTGCGTGCGGCCGCAACCACCACCTCGTCGATGAGTCCGAACAGCGTGAGCCCTCATCGCCGGGACCCAGCTGTACGCGAGTGTTCTATCCGTACGCTCTGATCGACCGCGCGGATGGGTGGAGGAACGGTTCGGAGCGAGGCAGAGTATGCGTCGAGAAATACAGGTACTTCAGGGCCGACCATCGGTCCCCTAACGAGTACGCATATGGATAGCCAGCCCAACGATCACTCCTCCCACCGCGGCGCTAAGAACTCCACTGAGAAGTGGCATAGACGAATTGGTCCAGCGATCGAGTAGATAGGCGTTCAAGAGTCTGTCCGCTCCGATTCCAATTAGAACGAGGCCCGTAGCAAACCACCCATTCCGTGCAGTCGTCGTATCTCTCATGGCTCTGCTCGCTAGTGTAAGTAGTCCAGGTCGGGCACTTCGATTCGGCCGGCTCGGATAGTTCCCGAGGGGTCCTCTCGACCGATTACCGTCACGAACGTCTTGCTCGGCAACCAGTAGAGACTCGTGGGCCTCTCGCGCCATTCCCAGTGGCGGTCCTTATCCCGCCAGAGCCGGACGACCGTGGCGTTGCGGACGCTGACCGACACCATCTCCTCCAACCCGTTGGCCCCAAGCACCGTGAGGACGAGGACATCGTCAGAAGGTGCAAGGCTATGGGTTTGCCCGGAAACGCGAACTAGGTTTCCTGCCAACACGGGCGCAGCGCCCAAGGTGAGGAGAGGCAGGACTCCTAGGGCGAGCCAGAGGAGTCTAGGGGCCAAAACCAACCAGAAACAGAACGCCAGCACCACCGAAATCAGGAGCTGATGCATCGAAGCAGCTGCCGCAAGGCGGGTGGCCTCGCCATAGCCTTCTCTCCATCCTTCCTCGTCAGGATGCTAGTGTGCCGGCATCGAAAGCGTAAGGCGCCGTGGTCGGTGCAACCCAGAAGCCAAGTGGCCCGGACCGCCCTTGACGAGATAGATGCCGAGATCCTTAGAAGTTGGAGGGCGATGTGAAGGGGTCAGCCGAAAATACGGAGGAACTGCTCCGGACAAGTTGTCGTGGCGGCGACAACTTGTCACGGTAAGTGCGCGCACTGGAGGCCGGCCGATACGTCGTGCTAGGATCGCCACCTCTTGGGACGATTCTCTTTGGCAACGCATGGGGCGAGTCCCGCTCTCTTTTGACCCACAATTGCTCGCCGTGCAAGCGGGCGCTATCATTGGCGCGAAATCGATGGGGCTTCGACTTCGTCTGGTTGTGCTTCTCATGCTGCCGCTCCTGCTCGTCAGCGGTGTTTACAGTGTCGTCCGAGTGCAGCAGGAAGTGCTCACACGGGTTGAGGACGAACAAGAACGAGCGGCGAGAATGGCAAGAACAGTACAGATCGCCGTGGAGAACGCACTCGTCCTGCGTGTCCGACAATTCACCGACCTTGCGGACCTGCTTGAGAGCCTGACCATCGGGCAACGCGAGATCGATCGAATTCGCCTCCTCGACAGGAAGGGTCAAGTCCTCGCCGCGTCGAGTGTCCGAACCGTGACTCTTGCTCCGCAATCGGACGCCATTGCCCGGGCGATAGAGACGGGCACACCCGGCCTGGTGGAGACCCATGGTGATGGTCGAAGCTGGGTGGTATTCATCTTACCCGTCCGATACTTGGCACCCGTGGGTCGGAGTCGCTCGGGCACTCGCTGGGCGGCTCTAGAGATTGCTTTTGTCGCACCAGACGGTAGAGCGATGGCGCGCCAAGCCGTTCGCGACGTACTGGTGAGGGTCGGCATACTGACGGTCGTGCTGGCCGCATTGATCGCCGTGGTGCTGCAGCGCCAAGTTCTTCGCCCTTTGGCTGACCTGGCCCGGTCCATCCGTGACCTGGGCGAAGGCCGCCGTGGACCGCCCCTACCGGTGAAGCGGCAGGATGAGCTTGGGGAACTGGCGGACGCATTCAACCGCATGACAGAGCGGCTCGAAGAGGCACGTCAGCGTGTGGTGGCTGAGGGCGAATACGCACTGGACCTCGAGCAGCAGTTGCGCCGCTCAGAGACGCTGGCGGTGGCCGGAAAACTCGCTTCGGGCATTGCGCACGAGGTCGGCACGCCGCTGAATATCATTTCCGGTCGGGCCGAGATTGTGTTGCGATCGCTCCCACCCGCGCATCCTGGGCGGCAGGATCTCGAACGAATAATTCACCAGATCGACCGAGTGTCGAACATTGTGCGCTCACTTCTCGATTCGGTTCGACTCGGCAAGCTGGAAATTCAACGTGTGCCGATCGAGCTACTGATGAGTCGTTTGCTGCTGTTGCTGGAGCACGTGACGCGTAAGCGCGGGATCTCCATAACCACGAGTATCCGTGAGGACGTGAGTGACGTCGCCGGCGATTCTGCTCGGCTCCAGCAGGTGTTCATCAACCTCCTCATGAACGCGGTTGAGGCCACTTCACCCAATGGGCAAATCGGGATCAGTGCTCGGCCGTGCGCAAACGATGGGCGTGCCGGTGTTTCGGTGGAGGTGACCGACACCGGCATGGGCATTCCACCTGACGCGTTAGGGCAGGTCTTCGAGGCGTTCTATACAACCAAGCCAGCGGGTCAGGGTACTGGACTGGGTCTCGCCATCGCCCGGGACATCGTGCGAGATCACGAGGGGACCATTGTCGCGCAAAGCCGCCCTGGGCACGGGACGACATTCACGGTCTGGCTTCCCACTTACGAGGTTGTGGCATGACGGTGCACCGGGTCCTTGTCGTCGACGACGATGAGGACATGACATCCATGCTCGCGCGCCACCTCGAGACCGAGGCCGTAGCCGTCGTGACCGCGACCGGCGGTCGGGCTGCATTGAAGGCGCTTGAATCCCAGCGGTTTGACGTGGTGGTCACGGACCTCGTCATGGGCGAGGTCGGGGGTCTCGAGGTCCTTTCCCGTGCCGGTCGGTGCCGTCCCGCTCCTCGCGTCATTCTGATGACGGCGTTTGGAACCCTGGAAACCGCGATTGAAGCCATGCGCCAGGGCGCCCATGACTATCTGACGAAACCGTTCAAGCTGGCCGCAGTCACGGCGGCCGTGCGGCGAGCGCTCGACGATTACCGTCTGCGCCGGGAGAATGAACGGTTGCGCGCGGTGGTCGAGCGGGACCAGGGCCTAGACCGGATCCTGGGACGTTCGAGGATCATGCAGCAGACCGTGGGCCAGATCCGTGCGGTAGCCGAGAGCGACTCCTCGATTCTGCTGTTGGGAGAGAGTGGAACCGGGAAGGAGCTCGTGGCTCGGGCGATACACTGGGCGAGCGCGCGGCGCAGTGGGCCGTTCGTGGCGGTGAATTGCGCGGCGGTGCCAGAGACTCTGCTGGAGTCCGAGCTGTTCGGCCACGAGAAGGGTGCGTTCACCGGAGCTGATCGCCGGCGAGAGGGCCTGTTTGCCGCCGCCAGCGGGGGAACGTTGTTCCTGGATGAAGTCGGTGATATGCCCCTGGCCACTCAGGCCAAGCTCCTCCGCGTACTCCAGGATCGGGTTGTCCGTCCACTCGGAGGGACGGTGCCGGTGCAGCTAGATCTTCGGATCCTGACCGCCACAAACAAGGATCTCCCCGCCATGGTCAAGGATGGCAGGTTTCGCGAGGATCTCTACTATCGTCTGGCGGTGATTCCAATCCGACTGCCAGCCCTTCGCGAGCGGCCGGAGGACATCATGCTAGTCGCCGAGCATTACTTACGGGAGACTGCGGCGCGCCTCGGGAAGGACATCGAGGGATTCGACGATACGGCAGTACAGTGGATGGAACGTCACACCTGGCCGGGAAATGTCAGGGAGCTTGAGAACGTAGTCGAACGAGCGGTCGTGCTGGCGCATGAGGCCAGAATTACGCGGCTGGATCTCGGCACGGAGTTCACGATGGGCCATGCCAACCCTGCGCTTCGACCCACGTTGGCAGAACTTCAAGGGCAGTATGTACGACGCATACTCGAAGAGGTGCGGGGAGACCTGGTGGCCGCGGCGAAGGTTCTGGGAGTGTCAGTACGGACACTCCAGCGGAGGTTCAAGGAAGACTAACCGGGATGTCGGTGCGCTAGCCCGAATCAGGAAGAGTCTAGATTGACCCCGACCCAGCCGGTCGGTATCGCCTGAGCCAGCCTGAGTCAGGTCCCGTCAAACTGTCACTGAAGGCGACAAGTTGTCCCACCTGTTTGTCGCAACGGTCGTTGATGCCTCGCCCGGCCAGAAAAAAGCGGAGCAAGTGCCTAGCCTACGGTACCTAACGCCAATGAGGGGCGAGTGGTCCAGCGGTTGCAAGGGCGTGAATGGTGGACGAAATGGCGAGCCATGAGGCTATGGGTTTGAACGTGGGTCGACGGCCGAGCGTAATGATCGTGGATGATGACGCCGAAATGCGGGCGCTCTTGCGAGACGTCTTGGGACGCGATGGCTTCCACGTGCGCGAGCATGCTTCGGGGGATGGGCTAGTGCCGTTGCTCGAGGGCTGGACCCCTGATGCCATCGTCTTGGACAAGGAAGTGGCGGGGGCGAACGGGCTCGATCTTCTGTCGTACATCAGACGGCGCCTCCCGAGTACGCCCGTGGTGTTCGTTACGGCCTTCGGAGGTTCGGAGGTCGAAGCCGAGGCGCTGAAGCTCGGTGCAACTTGCTACATGGACAAGCCGTTCAGGGTCGCCCGATTGCTTGAGGTGTTGCGAGCATCGCTCAGCCAGGCGACCCCGACGGTTGGGCGCCGAGAGCCAGGTCCTGCAAGTTGGTGGTGACCGGAGGTGGTCACGTGGCCAATGAGGTGAGGGAGCCAGCGGACCCCAGGCGGCTGGCGCAGCGGATTGTGCAAGAAGCTCGCGCACGAGGGGGACTGCTTCTTTTCGCGGATCATGACAGCACGCTCTCCTCTAGCGTACCGGATCGACGTGTTGCGCTTCGGTGGCGCTCGCGGCAACGCCGCATACCCGCGTCGCCATAGTCTCAGGACATGATGCGTGCGACCTGGAAGCTCAACTCAATGTGCCGGGCGTCATCTATGCCGGATGCCGGGGACTTCAGATTCGAGGGGCAGGAATCACCTTTTGTCATCCTGTCGCTGTGGGAATGAGGGAAATGCTGCCGCTCTTGGCTCAAAAGCTGTCCGACTGCTTCGCCCCGCTCTCCGATGTAGAAGTAGAGATCAGGGAATTGGGCGTCACGGTCCATGTTCGCCGAGCGGATCCTTTGCCATTGGCCGCGATCGTCGCCCAGGCCGAGCAGCTGAGGCGCACGTGCGCGGCGGAGTTCCGAGTGTGGCGGTCCGAGGTTGCCGTAGACCTATTTCCGGACGTGGGTTGCCCGCTAAGCTTTATGGCACGTTGGATTCTGGAACAATCGGCGTGCGACGGGCAAGCTCAGCCGACCGTCGTATACCTCGGCGATGACGACGCCGAGGAGGACGCCCACCGGGCGCTTCGCAAGCAGGGCTATGCGGTACACGTGGGGCAGCGAACCGGCATGAGTGCGGGATCTTACTGGGTCATCGATCGCTCGGCGGCCATCGATCTCTTGGCACAGATCGCGTTTGCCTGGAGTTTCCATGGAACATGGAAAACGGAAAGCGAGTGTTGACTGTAGGGGAAAGCGGTCGTGACGCACTTGGCGCCAATCTGCGCCCAGTGCACCGGCAAAGTGGAAGATCAGACTGTGTCGTCTAAGCACGACGCGCGATGAGCGTGCGGGGTGTACTCGTGGTGTCGCTGGGGATCTGCGTACTGGGGTCAACCAACGCTGGAGCCGGGCCTGCCCGGTGTCACCAAGTCCGCCCAGGAGAGACGCTTGCCGCCATCGCTCCTCGCTACCGCACGAGCGTGGAGGAACTCCTCCGACTCAACCGGACGGGCCGGAAGGCGATCATGCGGGTCGGAAGTATCCTCGTGCTCCCGCCTAAGCTGACCCACCAGCCGCTCTTCGCAACGCCGGGACGCCTTGGCCGCGAGAGCGCGGCCGCCCAGGGTGACGGCCTCTCCCGGATGAGGAGCGATCGTATGACGGCGCGCTTCCGGACGTCCGGACTCCTGGTGGCGATTCCGGCGGAGACCCGCACCTACTACGTGGCTGGCGTGCGGCCCCACCTGCGGGTGGCGCGACCGTGGGTCCGGATCTTCGTGGAGCATCTTGCGGCCGCGTTTCACCGGTCGTTCGCGCACCGGCTGCGGATCACCAGCCTGACCCGCACCAGAATCACCCAGCTGGCGCTGCAGCGGACCAATCCCAGCGCGGCCCCGGCCGATGGGGCGGTGCAGTCGACTCACCTAGCGGGGGCCGCAGTCGACGTGTCCAAGCGCGATCTCGGCCATGTCGAGACCGCGTGGCTGAGAACGATTCTACATCGCCTGTCGCGACGGGGTCTCATTTATGCAGTGGAGGAGTTCGGCGAACCGCATTTCCACGTCATGGTCCGACGTGCGTATGCCGACTACACCCGCCGGCACGGTTCGCCCGTCCGCGTTAGCGGCTGTTGAGCCCAGTCGCTCGGAGGACAGGGCAGGACGCGGCGGACCATCGATCATGGTTCGCCGACGACCGGGTGGCATCGATAGACCCGGGTGACGAACGTTCAACCTCACAACGAGGTGTGATCATGAGACACCGATTCGCGTTGATCCCGAGCGTCCTTGTCCTGCTCCTCAGCGTGATGATGTCGCCTGCCGTGGGATCGGCTGCGGAAGGCCAGGTGACATGGGGTGTACACGTGTCCCTAGCCCCGACGTGGCTCGACCCGGCCGAGGCGTCCGGCATCATTACCCCCTACATGATCTACTACGCGCTGCATGACGCCCTGGTGAAGCCCATGCCCGGGCAGCCAAACGCACCGAGCCTCGCGGAATCATGGTCGGTATCTAAGGATGGGTTGGTCTACGAGTTCGTCCTCCGGAAGCATGTGAAGTTCCATGACGGTGAGCCTCTCACGGCCGAGGACGTGAAGTTCTCCTTTGAGCGCTATCGCGGCAGCGCCTCCAAGACCTTGAAGGAGCGCGTAGCCTCCATCGAGACGCCCGATGCGGGCCACGTGCGATTTCGCCTCAAGCAACCATGGCCCGACTTCCTGACCTTCTACACTGGTGCAAGTGGCGCAGGGTGGATCGTGCCCAAGAAGTACGTAGAGAAGGTAGGTGACGAGGGGTTCAAGAAGGCGCCCGTGGGCGCTGGTCCCTACAAGTTCGTGTCGTTCACGCCCGGGGTCGAGCTGGTCATGGAGGCCAATGACCAGTACTGGCGGAAGACCCCGAGCGTCAAGCGGCTGGTCTTCAGGGTGATTCCAGACGAGTCGACCCGCCTGGCTGCGCTCAAGCGGGGCGAGGTGGACATCGTGTATTCGGTGCGCGGCGAGCTCGCTGAAGAGCTCCAGAGGGTGCCGGGGCTCGCGCTCAAGCCGGCGGTAATCCAGGCGCCGTTCTGGCTCTATTTCCCTGACCAGTGGAATGCGAAATCACCGTGGCACGACCAGCGAGTCCGGCTCGCCGCGAGCCTCTCCCTCGATCGCCCGACGATCAACCAGGCTCTGACGCTTGGCTTTTCCCAGCTCACCGGCAGCATGATCCCCGCCAACTTCGAGTTCTTTTGGCAGCCCCCAGCCCCCATCTTCGACGCGGCCAGGGCCAAGAAGCTCCTGGCGGAAGCGGGCTACCCGAACGGCTTCGACGCTGGTGAGTACTACTGTGATGCGTCCTACTCGAACCTTGCCGAAGCCGTGCTCAACAACCTGCAGACCGTCGGGATCCAGGTCCAGCTCCGGCCACTCGAGCGGGCGGCATTCTTCACGGGTTACGCTGGGAAGAGGTTCAAGAACATTATCCAGGGCGCCAGCGGGGCTTTTGGCAACGCCGCCAGCCGCCTCGAGGCGTTCGTGGTCGCCGGCGGCACGTACGCCTACGGAAGCTATCCCGATCTCGACGGTCTTTTTCGGGAGCAGGCATCTGAGGCGGACAACAAGCGGCGCGAGGCCATCCTGCATAAGATCCAGCAGCTTGTGCACGAGAGGGCCATCTATGCGCCCATCTGGCAGCTTGCGTTCCTTAACGGCGTCGGGCCTCGGGTGCGTGAATCGGGCCTCGGGCTGATCGCCGGCCACGCCTACTCGGCGCCCTACGAAGACATCACGCTGAAAGGGAAGTAGGAATAGAGCGGAGGCGACCGGGACTCACGTTGACGTAATCGCCGCCAACTGCCTTCCTACTCTGGGGCAGAGGGTTCTTCGCCCGTCGTTGCGCTTATCTACAGGGGTCGCTCGGTGCGAACCATCTGATGGTCTCCTTGATCTCTGGACGTTCCTAGATGCTTTCGGCGCCATTGCAAGGTCGTGCGCCTGCTGGGAGCGGACGCCGAGTCCGGCCGGAGTAAGGTAAATCTCGAGAGCGGCTGCGCCAGCACCTCATCAACATGAACGAGGTCGTCCTGGGCCCCGAGGTCAAGAGGGGCGGCCGGAATCACCAGCAACGTGTTCACGAGGACGATACCGACCACGCTGATGCTCGCTATGACGGCGAGCGCGAGCAGGACGTGGACCGTGGGCAGGAGCTGGGCGACGTTGACGCCGGCCGCTGGGACGCCCTCGCCTCCGAGACCAGGAGAGCTTTTTCGCCGACATGGACATGCGCTTGCTGCTGCTCGATCAGGCAGGACACCGGTCCGAGCCGGGTCGAGTCGCGTAGGCACCACACCACGGCGTCGCCCGTGGGTCGCCGACGCCGCCACCGAAACCGCTCAGCCACGTCAGGGGAGGCGCCATGGGCTCGCTGCGCAAGTTCCGCTCCTTCGCCGGGATGTTTGCCGTCGTCCCCGCTCTCGCCATCGGCCTGCCGGCCGCCCTGGCTACCGCAGCCGCGCAGTCCGGTGCCCCCGAGAAAGGCGCCGCCTCGGTTACTGGGCCCAGTGCGTCCCCCGAGGCCCCCGAGCGGCGGACCCCGCGCGACACGATGGCCGGCTTTCTCGAGGCCACCGGTCGGCGGGACTACGCCCGGGCGGCGGAGTACCTCGATCTGAGCCGAATCGCGCGGGCCCACCGTGGCGAGCAGGGGCCGGCTCTCGCGCATGAGCTGCGGATCGTCATCGACCAGGCGGTCCCGATCGATCTCGATGACCTGAGCGATCAGCCGGCAGGAAGTCCGCAGGAAGGCTTGCCGCCGGACCGAGCGCTCGTCGGGACGGTTCCCACGAAGGCCGGGGCGGCCCGGCTCCTGTTGCAGCGGATGCCGGGACCCGAGGACGGACGGACGTGGAAAGTCGCGGCGTCCACGGTGGCTCAGATCCCGCGGCTCTACCGCGAGCTGGGTTATGGACCACTCGCGGCCTACCTGCCGCCGGTCTTCTTCGAGATTCGGTTCCTCGAGCTTGCTCTGTGGCAGTGGCTCGCGCTCCTTCTGCTCGTGGCGCTGGCCTCCGCGATCGGCTGGATCGGCACCGCTTTCGTGCTCCGCATCCTCGGCCCGATCGTCCGCCGGGCCGCACCCGTCCTGGGCGAGCAGCTCTTGGCCGTGTTGGTCGGCCCGCTGCGCTTGGCGCTCAGCGTCGCCGCTTTCGTCCTCGGCAGCGGTCTGCTCAACCTCTCGATCTCCGCCCACCAGTTTTTCCGTGAGACGGAGAAGGCCCTCGTCATCGTGGTCCTGGCCTGGGTGGTCGTACGCGTGGCCGACCGTCTCGCCGACCTCGCAACGGAGCGGCTGCGGAGCGCGGGCCGATCCACCGCGATCGCGGTGGTCCCCCTGGGGCGCAAGGCGACCAAGGTGGTGATCATCGTGCTGGCGGTCCTCGCGGTCCTCCAGAACATCGGGCTGAACGTGACCGGCATCCTCGCCGGCCTCGGCATCGGCGGCCTCGCGGTGGCCCTCGCCGCCCAGAAGACGGTGGAGAACCTCTTTGGCGGCGTCACGCTGATCCTGGATCAGCCGGTCCGGGTCGGCGACTTTTGCCGCTTCGGGGAGCGGGTCGGCACCGTCGAGGAGGTGGGCCTCCGCTCCACCCGGATCCGGACGCTCGACCGGACGGTGGTCTCGATCCCTAACGGGCATTTCGCGTCGCTCGAGCTCGAGAACTTCACGGTGCGCGACCAGATCTGGCTGCTCACGACGATCGGCGTCCGGTACGAGACCACCCCCGACCAGCTGCGCCACGTGTTGCTGGAGATTCGCCGGATGCTCTACGCCCACCCGCGGGTCGATCCCCGGCCCGCCCGCATCCGCTTCGTTAACTTCGGCGCCTACTCGCTCGATCTGGAGATCTTCGCGTACGTGTCGACGGCGGACTACGACGAGTTTCTCGCGATCCGGGAAGACATCTACCTCCGCATCATGGACATCGTCGAGCAGAGTGGTACCGGCTTCGCATTCCCGTCCCAGACCACCTATCTCGCCCGCGACCAAGGGCTCGATGGCGCCAAGCGCGAGGCCGCCGAGGCCCGGGTGGCAGCGTGGCGGCGGGAGGGCGCTCTCCACCTGCCTGACTTCCCTCCGGAGGCGGTGACCGCACTCAAGGACACCCTGGACTACCCGCCGCAGGGCTCCGCAGGTCGTGCCCGTCCGTCGACCGGGAGGGCCTAGGCCACCCTCGGTCTTGTCTCGTCGTGTACGTTTCAGGCCGTCGGAAAAGGTCGCGCACGGTGTCTGGCGCGACCCCGCGGACGCGGGCGATCCACGCGGTCGAGGAGTTCCACGGGATTCATCCGTCGGCTCATCGGCCGGAAGTCTAGGTGCCCGCTACCGCCCCGCAACATTCATGAGTGTGGTTGACAGTCAATTACAGGACCGGCAGCGAGGGCTCCCAATTCGAACGAAGGAGGGGGCGATGGCAACAGAGTTCAAGGTCGGCGACGAATGTCTCTTCGACCACTTCGGGAGCAAGGACCGCCAGGGCCACCTCGTGAAGGTCACTCGGACGAAGGTGCACATCGCATGGACTGCCCCGTCGTCAGGACTCCTCCGAATCGTCGCGGTCGGGCTCATCGCACGGCCGCCCTTCCAGGCCACGGGCATCCTCTACACGCCCGATGGCGCGATCGAGGTCGCGCCCCACTGCAAGCTCGGAGACGGCCAGTGAAGCCCTCGAAGGTCGAGTGGCTCGTGACCTGGCTTACCGGCTTCCTTCAGCGGCGTGAAGACGCCGAGGTCGTGATCCGGCTCAGCATCCGATGCGGCGGCATTCGGAACATGCGCGTCGGGCGAGAGGAGGTGATCGCCCAGGGGGCCACAAGGCCCCGGGCAAACCCAGTGCCTGAGGCCTTCGTGTCTCCAGGGGGAGAGAACGATGACACGGGGAGAGTTCAGCACTTGGACTGACCAGCACTACGGCGAGTTAGTCGCGGTCGCGCGCCGTCATCGACCGGGCCGGCCGGATCCACGAGCGCGCGACGAACGCGCTCTGCGCTGGCTGTTACCAGACCCCTGTGACCGCTTCGACGAGTGCCGTCACGGCGAGGAAGGCGATGAGCGGCACCATCAGCATCGTCGTCACCTTCTCCAAACGGCAGCACGCGCGGCGTCCAGGACGAAGTGGCGGGCGGCTCGGTGGCAGCGAATGTCCTCTCGAGGTTGCTCAAGGATGCAGCCGGGGCTGCCTCGACCTACGTCGCGCCGCCGCGCCTCGACGTGGAGAAGATTCTAGCTCATGTTGGCTCGCCGGCCCGTCGTGGCTCGGCGGGGCATAGGGTCGGCCCGCTACAGTGGGGTCGTCTCGCCCCATGTTCTCCCCTCAGGCACCGGCCGGGCCAGCCGGGCGGCGATGCGCCGGACGGCCGTGATGACCTCGAGGTGCTCGGCCTGGGTGCCATGCGAGAAGTTCAACCGCGCGACGTCCATCCCGGCCCGGATCAGCTGCTCCAGCATCTCCGCAGACCGAGACGCCGGCCCGATGGTGCACACGATCTTCGACCTGGGCATGGGCCGCCCTGGCCTACTTCTCTTGCGCCGGTCTCACCGCGTGGCCGCCGAACTGCTTCCGCAGGGCGGCGATGACCTTGGCGGAGAACGAGTCCGGCTGCCGCGAGGCGAAGCGGGCAAAGAGGGTGTCCGCGAGCGCCGGGACCGGGACCGCCATCTCGACGGCTTCGTGCACGGTCCACCGTCCCATCCCGGAATCCTCGACGTACCCCTCGATGGCGGCAAGCTCCGGGTCGTCCTTCAGGGCCCGAGCCAGGAGATCGAGGAGCCAGGACCGCACCACCGCGCCGTGCGTCCACAGCGCCGCGACGCGCCGCAGGTCGAGATCGAAGTCGCTGGCCTCGAGCATCGCGAATCCTTCGCCATACGCCTGGAGCATCGCGTACTCGATGGCGTTGTGGATCATCTTCGTGTAGTGCCCGGCCCCCGCGCGCCCTACGTGCGCGTAGGCCTCCGGGGGGGCGAGGGTCCTGAAGACCGGCTCGACCTTCCGGAAGTGCTCGGCCTCGCCGCCGATCATCAGGCAGTAGCCTTCCTTCAATCCCCAGACGCCGCCCGAGGTCCCTGCGTCGAGAAATCCGATCCCGCCCGCTGCAAGCTCGCCCGCGCGCCGCACGGAGTCGGTGAAGCGGGAGTTCCCCCCATCCACGACGATGTCCCCTCGAGCGAGCAAAGGTCGGAGCGCGGTGATCGTCTCCTCGACGGGCGGGCCCACCAGGATCATGAGCCAGATGACGCGCGGAGGAACGAGCTTCCGGACGAGGTCCTCCAGAGAATGCGCGCCGATCGCGCCCCGCTTCTCCACGGTCGCCACGGCCGCAGCGTCCCGCGCATACGCCACGACCTCGTGCCCGTCGCCGAGGAGCCGCTCCGTCATGCTGCCACCCATGCGCCCGAGGCCGATCATCGCCAGCTTCATGTCCGCATTCTTCCCGGCCTGCCCGTGGCCACACCCGCAGTATATTGCCGCAGGTCAAGGGCCTCGCGCCGCGGGGTCATGGCCGCCGCGCGGCGAGGGCGGCCGCCAGATTCACCGCGCTCGAGACCAGCCCCACGTGGCTGAACGCCTGCGGGAAGTTTCCCAGGAAGGCGCCGGTCGAAGGATCGATCTGCTCGGACAGGAGCCCTGGCGGGTTGGCCCGCGCGCAGGCCGATTCGAAGAGCTCGAGCGCCTCGTCGACCCGGCCTTGCGCGGCGAGGGTGTCCACGAGCCAGAAGCTGCACAGGACGAATGCGCCCTCGTCGCCGGGCAGGCCGTCGGGCGACTCGTGCGGCAGGTACCGGTAGAGCAGGCCGTTCCCGGCGCCGAGCCGGCGCCGGACCGCCTCGGTCGTGGCGATCATGCGCGGGTGATCCGCCGGGATCACGCGGCGCAGCGGCAGGGTCAGGAGGCTCGCGTCGAGCCCGCCACCGCCCAGATGCTCGGTCAAGGAGTTGAGGCGCGCGTCCCACGCCTCCTCGAGGATGGCCGTCCGGATTCGCTCCGCCTCGGCCCGCCAGCGCGCCACGTCGCCGGGAAGACCGTAGCGCTCGGCCAGCCGCGCGCCGCGGTCGAGCGCGACCTGACAGAGCGCCGCGGAGTAGGTGAACGGGCGCCCGGGCGTCCGCACTTCCCAGATTCCGTGGTCGGGCTCGCGCCACTCTCGTCCGGCGGCGTCCACGAACTCGCGCAGCCGGGCCCACAGCGTCGGGTCGACGCTCCCGTGGTGGCGGGCCCACTGGTACGCGCAGTCGAGGATCTCCCCGTAGACGTCGTGCTGACGCTGGGCGCCCGCGGCGTTCCCCCACCGCACCGGCCCCGACCGCCGGTAGCCCTCGAGCTCTTCATCGACGCGCTCGGGGAACGGGACCCGCCCGCCCAGATCATAGAGGACCCGCGGGCGCCCACCTTCCTCGACGGCATCGAGGACCCACTCGAGGAACCCGCGCGCCTCGCGCGCGAGCCCGATCCGGTGGAACGCGTAGACGGAGAAGGCGGCGTCGCGCACCCAGACGAAGCGGTAGTCCCAGTTACGGGGGCCGCCGATGGCCTCCGGTAGCGACGAGGTGGGTGCCGCCACGAGCGCGCCGTTCTCGAAGTAGTCGAGGAGCTTCAGGGTGATGACCGACCGCCTGACGAGCGCCCTCTGCGGTCCCTCGTATCGGATGTGCTTCGCCCACCGGGTCCAGGCGTCGACGGTTGCCCGCAGGAGGGCATCCGGGTCGCGCACTTCCCGCGCCGGCCTTCCGTCCCAGCGCAGCACGAGGCTGATCCGGGCGCCGGCGCGCAGGTCGAGGGTCGTGCGCGGACCGCGGAGCGCGACCGTCGAGAGCAGGTGCAGATCCAGGTCGGGCCGGGTCGGGCAGCGCAGGCGCAGGCCTTTGCTCTTCGGCTCGGCCTCGCCCCCACCCCGTGGGTCGATCGCGATGCGGAGCCGAGCATGCCCCTCCACGACCTCGACGAGGCGCAGGAGCTCCCCGCGCGCTGCCGGGGCGTCCTCGTCGAGATCGGCGCCCGACCGGAGCGTCAGGGCATCGGTCAGCCGCACGAGCGCGGGACCCGCCCGGAGCTCGGTGACGAGGACGCCCGAGTCGCCCTCGTAGAATTGCCGGGAGGCCTCGAGCCCCTCGAGGGTGACCTTGAACGCGCCGCCGCGCGCGGTATCGAGGAGCGCGCAGAAGATCGGCGGCGAGTCGAAGCGCGGGACGCAGAGCCACGTGATGGTCCCGTCACGGCCGACGAGTGCAGCGGTCGAGCCGTCGCCGATGGGCCGTGATCCTCGATCCGAAAGTAGCCGTCCCGTCTTCGCACCGGGGTAGCGGCCGTCACGGTTCAGCGCCGGCGGGTCCCCTGCTGAAGCGAGCCCACGGGCCGGCTTGGCGGCGGCTCCTCCAGCCCCCGGCAGGGGCCGAGGATGACCATGGCGACGATCGCCCGCCTGACCGCCGCCCGCCCGCCCAGCGGTGCCGCTTGGCGACGGCCCGGCCGTGGCTGGGGCGCCGGTGGCGTCTCACGACGGGCCTCCTTGCGCGGACCCTCATTGGGGGCGGGCGCGATCGCTCGGACCCTGGGCGGCATCGCGGCAGATGGCCACCCCTCGCGCGCCACGGGCTCCGCCCTCGGGGGCTCCGCCGGCTCGGGGCGTTGCTGCTCCCGCGCCCGGCGCCGGAGCCACCCCACGAGCAGATTGAGCAGCGGCACCAGCACGAATGCCAGCAGCAGGAGGATCTGCTCGAGCCGGAGCGATCGCATGGCACCGACCGGGTTATCGCCTCGGGCTCGGCGGGGGCTCTGCCTCTCCCTCGGCGATCGCTTCCCGCATGGTGGTGTCGGCCTGCACGTTCTTCATCCGGTAGTAGTCCATGATGCCGAGGTTGCCCTGGCGGAAGGCCTCGGCCATGGCCCGCGGCACCTCCGCCTCGGCCTCGACCACCCGGGCGCGCATCTCCTGCTCGAGCGCGACGGCCATGGCCCGCCGCTCCTCGGCCTTGGCCTGGGCGATCTGCTTGTCGGCGTTGGCCTGGTCGATCTGGAGCTTGGCGCCGATGTTCTCGCCGACGTCGACGTCCGCGATGTCGATCGACAGGATCTCGAACGCGGTTCCCGCATCCAGGCCCGTGGCCAGGACGTGCTTGGAGATGTGGTCCGGGTTCTCCAGCACGTCCTTGTGGCTCGTGGCCGAGCCGATGGTGCTGACCATGCCCTCGCCGACGCGCGCGATGATGGTCTCCTCGCCGGCGCCGCCCACCAGCCGGTCGATGTTGGTGCGCACGGTCACGCGCGACACCGCGATGAGCTGGATGCCGTCCTTGGCGACCGCGGCGATGCGCGGGGTCTCGATCACCTTGGGATCACGGACATCTTCACCGCGTCCAGCACGTCGCGGCCGGCCAGGTCGATGGCCGCCGCCCGCTTGAACGGCATCGCGATGTTGGCCTTGTCCGCCGAGATCAGCGCGTTGACGACATTGACGACGTTGCCGCCGGCCAGGAAGTGGGCCTCCAGGTCGTTGACGGAGATGTCGAGGCCCGCCTTCACCGCGCTGATGCGGGCGGTGACGATCGTGCTCGGCGGCACGCGCCGCAGGCGCATCCCGACCAGGGTGAACAGCCCGACGTACGCGCCCGAGGCGAAGGCGGCGATCCAGAGCCGGACGGGGATCAGGTACAGGACGATCACCAGCACCGCGACGACCAGGATGAGCAGCGCGAGCCGCTCCGAAGGCTCCAGTGTCGATTCCGCATCATGGCTCAGTCCTTTCTTGGAAGTCGCCGCACGACGATTCGGTTGCCGTCCACCCGGACGACCGTGATCGGGTCTCCCGCATCGATGAATTCTCCGTCGGAGACCACATCCACCCGCTCGCCTTCGATGTCGGCGATCCCGGCCGGCCGCAGCGGCGACGCCGCCGTGCCGCGCTTGCCGAGCCACGCGCGGTCCGTCTCCGGCGCGGAGGCAAATCCCTGCCCGCGCGGTCAGCTCGGTCTCGAGGACGAGGCGCCGCCCGAACGGCAGGCGCGGCAGAAAGCGGAGCAGGACCAGCGCCGCCGCCGATCGCCAGCAGCAGCGACACCGCGACGCGCCCGATGGCGCTGAGGATGACCGCCCACGTGGCCCCGGCGCCGACGAGGCTCAGCCCCAGACCCCCGAGGAGGGCGACGATCCCGAGGACCCCGGTGACCCCGAAGCCCGGGCGTGACGAAGATCTCGATGGCGAGGAGAATCACGCCGGCGCCGACCAGGAGCAGCTCCTCCCAGCCGACCAGCCGCACCAGCCAGTGGCCCCAGAAGAACAGCGCGAGGCTGCCGATGCCCACCGCCCCCGGCACGCCGAAGCCGGGGGTCCGGAGCTCCACGATGATCCCGAGGACGCCCGATCGTCATCAGCAGCGAGCTGACCACCGGATGCGTCAGGAAGCGCAGGACCGTCCTCGGCCCAGGTCGGCGAGGCCCGGCGGACCTCCGCCCCGGCCAGGCCCAGCCGCTCGAGCACGGCCTCGATGGTGTCGGCGCGGAAGTCGGCGAGCTTGTGCTTGAGCGCCTCCTCGGTGGTGAGCGTGAGGAGCTTGCCCTTGGCGATGACGCCCGGGGATCTCCACGTCCGCGTCCACCATGGCCTCGGCCAGCAGCGGCGGGCGCCCGCGACTCTCGGCGGTCGCGCGGAACTCCTTGCGCACGTAGGACACCGTCTTCTCGGCCACGGGCTGAGCCGGCGCGCCGGGCTGGCCCATCTGACCGGCGTGGCGGCTCCGATCGTGCCGCCGTCCGCCATCACGATGGTCGTGGCGGCCAGGCTGATCAGGGCGCCGGCCGAGATGGCGCGCTTGTTCACGAAGGCCACGGTGCGGACCCGCGTGCGCAGCAGCGCGTCGCGGATCAGCACGGCGGCGTCCACGCGTCCGCCGAAGGTATTGATCTCCAGGATGACCGCGCCGGCCCCGGCGCTCGGTGGCCTCGTCGAGCACCCGCTGGACGAAGGGCGCCAGGCCCAGGTCGATCATGCCCTCGATCGGGACGCGGTAGACGACCGGCCGCGCCTCCTGCGCGACGGTGGGACCCACCGTCGCGGCGAAGGCCAGCAGGACGATCGCTCGTATTCGCATGGTTGCGATGGGACGGTCTCGGATTGGATCAGGTCAAGCTCGGACGGTGTGCGCCAGCTACCGGAGCACTCACGTCGCCCGCGGGCCGCCCGCCGCGTCGTGTCCGCCCTCGGGAAGTCGACCCGGCTCGCCCCCGTCCTTGCCGACCGAGTATGCACTACGGCGAGCAGGAGGAAACGAATAGCCGCGGTCCGCACTGAGGCGCGGGCGCCTCGGCGGGCGCGTCAGCCCGGCAAGGAGACGACGGCGGGGATCAGCCATGCGAAGAGGATCGGCGAGAACCGAGGACTGAGTAACGACCTGAATGTTGGCACGGCTGATGCTGACACGGCTGATGCTAACACGGCTGATGCTGAGGTCAGCGTGCGCTCCGAGGGCCAAGAGCGCCCGGTCCCCCACGGTGGAGGCGACAAATCCGGTCTGATGGTCGATCATGTCCGTGTCGCCATCAGCGCGGCGCATCTCGTCTTCAGCTCGCCGAGCGACCCGGCATCCTTGACGAACTCGACAGCGGCGCCCAGCGGCGTGGCGGCGACAGTACCGGGCTGGGCGCCCTGGGTCAGCCAGGCGAGGACACGCTGGCCCATCGGGCTATCCAGGTTGCACGCGAAGATGCGGTCAGAGCTGAAGCCCATGAACTTCGAGACCTCAATCGTCAGGAGGCCCCCCTTGAAGCCTCCCTTGTCGTGATTGACGGTGATCTTCTCGCCGGTGTCGAGCGTGACGTGGCAGTATGAGCCGACTCGGGGATCGGTGACGAAGCGCCCGATCCTTGGCATGGTCCCCTCCTGTGATCCTGCGCGGTTCCCTCGATCTAGAACAGCAGCTTGGCAATGCCGATGAGCACTAGGGCGATCAACAACATGGTCCAGGCGACCATGATGCCTTCCCCTGGTCGCGGTCGCGCCCCCTAGCTGCGCGATGTCCGCGTTGCGGACGAGGACGAGGCTGGTGCCGGCCGCCCAGTAGGCCGCATCGGCGTCCGCTCGTGGCCACGCTGCGTGTCGGGGTGCTTGAGCGGGGCGCCGATGGAGGAAGAGCTTGGAATCGGCGTGCTTCGGCAGGTCTAGGAGATCGGCCTCCGGCATGGCGACTCCCCCATAGGAACCCCGCTCCCGGGTGAAGCCCCGGTGAAGGGTTGAGACGGCTCAGCCGTCTCCAGCCTCACGAGTGGCGGCCCGACCACTCGAAAAACCAACCTATGGCGGCACCACGCCACCATACCCATATCCCTTATACGGCTGATGGGCCACCACGGCAAGGGGCGGCTAGGTCAGCTGCCAACGGCGCACTGTGCGCCGGGCGAATGCGCAATGCTGACCAAGAGCTCTGGCGGCTGACGGGACGGGGCCGAAGGCCCCTGGCTCTCGCGGCTTGCCGAGGGGGCGGGGCTGCCTCGACGAAGGAGTGCGAGCACGTTACGCTGAGCGAGGTCGACGACACCTGCTGTTCCTCGAGAAGGAGCGGCTCATCGACGCCGCCTGCTGGGGCGCCCTCGCCCCGGGGACCAGGAGAAGCTTTTCGCCGACATGGACATGCGCTTGCTGCGGGTCGCGCGGCGCACCGCCTCGACCAGTCGGGGTTTCGAGCCACGGTACGCCGTCGATGGCCCCTTGAGCTTCTTGGCGGCCGCGACCCGCTCTTCCTTCAAGGCGGAGACACAGCGCGCGAACACGGCCTCGGCGATGGCGTTGGCGGGGATACCCAGGTCGAGCGCGTAACACTCGTCCACTTGCCGGTACCCTTCTGGCCTGCGGCATCGAGCACCATGTCCACCAGGAAGCGGGTCGACTTGGCGGGATCGCGCTGCTTGAGGATGTCGGCGGTGATCTCGATCAGATACGAGCCCAGCTCGCCCTGGTTCCACTCGCCGAAGATCTCGGAGAGCCGGTCGGGCGCCATGCCGGAGGCCGCGCCCCGAATCTCGCGAGTGCTCGTGCTCGCATACCTCGTCGACCCGAATTGCTCCGCCCCAGATCGAAGAACTGAAGAAGGCGGCCCCCTCGCTGGGCATGCAGCTGCAGATTCGCGACATCAGGACCGTAGATGATCTTCCCGCCGCGTTCGACGCTGGAGCCAAGGAACGCGCCGAAGCGCTCCTCACGACGTCCGCGAGCATATTCGTTGCTCACCGCAAACGAGTGGTTGAGCTCGCAGCCCAACACAGAATGCCGGGGATGTACCCTTACAGGCTCGTGGTCGACGCTGGTGGCCTGATGGCCTATGACGCATACACGTCTGATCTCCAGGCGCGCGCCGCCACCTACGTGGACAAGATACTGAAAGGCGCCAAGCCCGCCGAGCTGCCCATCGAGCAGCCCACCAAGTTCGAGCTGATCATCAACCTCAAGACCGCCAAGGCGCTCGGCCTGACGATCTCCCACTCGCTCCTGCAGCGGGCGGATCAGGTGATCGAGTAGGTCATGCCCGCGCTGCTCGCTGCCCTCGACGCCTTCCTGGAGGAACACCGCCGCTGCGGAGAACTGGGTTCACCTGCGGGGCTCAGAGTCCACCCGACGGAGGAGGGCGGTGTGCCACCACTTCGCCTCCTGGTTCATGATGCAGGGTGGGCCCCTCCTCGCGCTCAAGAAGATTCTGGGGCACGCGAGCTTGATCATGACCCAGCGCTACGCCCACCTGAGCCCCGGCCACCTCAAGGCCGAGGTCGCCAAGACTGAGCGCCAGGGCAGAAGTCGGGCAGATGAAATGGTAGACTCTGAGGCGCGACTCGTAAGTTCCTGAAACGCCGGGGTAGCTCAGTGGCAGAGCAACTGATTCGTAAGCAACCCCAGACGCCCCCGCCAGAACGCAACACGACGTAAATCCCGGCAATCAGACGCAACAGCCTTGACCCACGTCAGCCTGTGGTGTGGTCCGTCGGCCTACGTTGGAACCTAAATGGAACCACGACTGTCAGGCCCGGAGTTCCAAAGGACACCAGGATAAGGAATCCTCGGCCTCTCTTCTAAGTGTCAGTCATGCCGGCTGTTCCAGAGTGGGGGGACCGGCTTGTGACGACGCCCTGTCACAACCTTCTCGAGGTTAGACAGAAACCGGAGAGGTCGAAGCGGGAGGACTGCTCCTGTTGGGTTATCGCCGTCTGGGCGTAACCTCGTGCAACGGGAGCGGGTGCCGGCCGGCCGCGGAAGGTCCGACATGGTATAGTTGGGCGCTGCGGAGGGAAATGTACACCGCCGGCGATCTATAGTCCTGGGCCTTACGTGTTCCAACTACTTGCCACGGCTTACTTGTTGGCCCGGAGAACTAGCTTGTGACAGCCTCTTGTGACAAGGGTGCCCCGACGGCTGACCGGATTCACTGTGGCGGCCTCTGACCTTGTCGAGGGCACCCCTAGGCCAGGTGGATCCGCTCCTCGGGCACCTCCACCCGCCTGATCCCTTTGAAGCTGAACAGGAGCTCGACGAGATAGACGGGCGGCTCGGGAGAGACTTGCTGCACGATGGTGCCCAGCGCCTTCTTCACGTTGCCGCTGAACGAGACGCCCTTGATCACCAGGCCGGAGAGATCCACTGTGACCCGCTGACCGGATTCAAGCATCTCGCGGGTGGGCGCGCGCGACGATTTGCTCGACACTGTAGCGATGAATCGTGCCGTCCTGGCGGCAGTCGATGAGCCGCTTCTCGCCCGCCACGATGAGCCAGTCGGCGTAGAGGGCGGCCAGCTCTCCGGGCGTGAAGTAGTCGATGAGCTCGCCGTGCTGGAAGAGCCCGCGCACGTCTTCCTCCGTTGCTTGGAACGAGAGATTCCCTACGAAGAGTCTCACGACCATCGCTGCAACCCTCCTGCCGCGCGCAGGACCGACTGTCCCTCTTCCCGGTTCGCCTGCGGCTGTGGGGCGCTGCGCCCCGAACGACCAACTCGCTCCGACGGGCTCGCGGATTGAGCCCGCTGAGCCTGGCCCCACGGTAGTGAGTAACCCATCAACCGGTCAAGCTTGAAGGCCATCGCCGATCCCCCTCTTTCGTCAATCACGATCGCTCCGCAGGGGGGTCTCCGTCCATCTGAATCCCAGAGTTCCGGCTCGGCGGCGATCAGCTTCTGGCCGCGACACGGTAAGAGCCGGATCTCGATGGAGGATTTCGCGGCCCGGGACGTGTACCGGAACGAGTGGACGGGCCTGACGGAGCCCCGGGTTGTGCAGGGCGCCTTCGAAGGCCTGGCCGAGCTCGGGTGGCTGCGGCCGGAAGCGGTCAGGGTGCGTGAGGGCGGGCGGCCCACAGTGCGGTTCCGCATCAACCCGCGGCTCCTGGCGGGCCGGGGTGGCCGGTCTCGCCAGGTCCGTCCGCAGGCTTCCCGAGGTTCCTGACGTTGTCTGGGTCGCGAACGCTCGACCGAGGTTCTGTCAGTTTTGTCGTATACCCGCCGTCCCCTCGCAATCGGCGGAGAGCCCTTCCACCCAACCGGCTGTAGCTCGCCTCCTGTTGAGTTGTTTGGCCATCCACCGAGTCGCGACCATGGTTCTTACGAGCTCTTGACCTGCCACCCTCGCCATTTGCAAAGTATCGGTCGCTGATGCCGTCGCTCGCGTTGATCGGGCATCTGATCGACGGCGTCGACCCTGGGCGTCTAGCCAGACCAAAGGGTTCACCTACAGCACCATCGCATCGAGTCCCGTCACCGGGCACGACCGGTAGCTTCTACACACGGCCGGCAATTCGTTACCTGCTCCGTTGCGCTGCGACGACGGACTGGGCGCGAAAATGGCGCTCGAAGCTGCCGCTCGGCAGGGACCACACTGTGGCACAAGTGATGCGTTCCAATCATCGGGGAGGGAACTCCACATGCATTGGCTGCGAGTGAGAACGCGTGGCTCCGGCCGGTGGCTCGTCATCGCCTGCGCGATCGTGACCCTCGCCGCTGGCTTGACTTTCTACCACGCGTTCCCGGCGCTGGTCCGGGACCTCTTGATCGAGCAGGTCGAGGCGATGACCGGCCGTCCCGTGAGCGTCGAGGCGGTCGCGCTCAACCCATTCACCGGACGGCTGGTCGTCCGCGGGTTCCGCCTCCGGGAGCCGGACGGCCAGACCCCGTTCACCGACTTCGACCTCCTCGACGTCCGCATCCGTCCCCTCTCCCTCTTGCGCGGGCACCTCTGGATCCGCGAGGCGACACTCCAGGGTTCGACCGTGCGCATCATCCGGTTCGCCGAGGGCTTCAACATCTCGGATCTGATCCGGCCTGCGGGCGGGACCGGCCGGACGTTCGACGTCACCGTGGATCGCCTCGTCGTCACGAAGGGCACCGTCGCGCTCGAGGACCGTGCCCTGGCCGAGCCCCGCACCTGGTATTCGGAGAACATCGAGATCGACGCCCACAACCTCTCGACCCGCCGCGGTGATGGGCGCGCGGTGGCGCGATCCCTGACGGTGGGCGCACCGGTCTTGCTCGAGATGCGGCACGTGCGGCTCTATCCGATCCACCTCGAGGCCGCGGTGACGACCTCGAAGCTCGACCTCTCCCTCGCCCGCCTCTACTTCCCGCGCGACGCGGCAGTGGTCCTGGAGCGGGGACGGGCGAGCTCGACCCTCGAGGTCGCGCTCGACGCGCGGGCGGGCTTGCGGGCGAACGTCACCGGTGCGCTCGAGGACGTCGCGCTGGTGAGGCGGGGCGAGCGCGACCCCATCGTGCTCGTGCCCAAGCTCACCGTGGAGCTCGCCGATTTCCAGTACCAGGACGAGAAGCTCCAGGTCGGCCGCTTCGAGCTCGCGGGCTCGACGAGCGTCAAGGACCCGAGCGCGCGCGGCGGCGGCCGCTTCCAGGTGTCAACGCTGCGGGCCAGTATCGCCGACGTCACGTGGCCGGTTGTCCGGCCCGGCCGTGTGGACGTACGGAGCAGCGTCCCGGGCGGGGGCCTGCTGAATCTCACCGGCCAGCTGAGCCCGCCCCCCGCCGCCAGCCAGCTTCGCCTGCAGCTCGAGCGCGTCGATCTCGGCAAGTGGGCGAGCCTCGTGCCGAGCCCCCTCCGCGTCGATGGCCTCGTGGAAGCCAATCTGCAGATCGACGAGCCCCTCGTTCCCACGGTGCCAAGCCATGTGCAAGGCGCGATCGCGGTCAATCAGCTCGGGGTCAAGGATGCGCGCGGGGAGCTGCTGCGGGCCCGACGGGTGGAAGCGAAGGGGATCGAGGTGGACTGGCCAGCGAGGCTCGCCGCACGGCAGCTCGTCATCACCGGGCCCCGGGGCACGATCGAGCGGGACAGCACCGGGGGCGTCGCCATGCCGTCGGGCCTGCCAGGTCAGGCTGCGCCCGGAGCCGTGGGCGCGCCGCCCGCAGCGCCCGCGGCGCCGCTCGGGCTGGCCGTCGGCGAGATCGTCGTGAAGGACGGCGGCCTCGTGTGGCGCGATCGCGCCGTCAAGCCCGACGTCGCCCTCGAATTCGCGGGCCTTGAGGCCAAGGTCACCGGGGCGGCCTGGCCCCTCCATGGCCCCCTGGGCATCCGGGTCGGGATGCGCCCGCCGGGCGGCGGCCGGGTCGAGTTCGACGGCCAGGTGGGCGTCGATCCGATCACCGCCGAAGGGCGGGTGACCGGCAACGATGCGGATCTCGCGCCTTATCAGGCCTATCTTCCCTTGCCGGCGAGGATCCGCGGCCACGTCCACTTCGACCTCGCCGTGGCGCTGCCGCCCGTGGCGGAGGGGCGGGCCATCGTACGGGGCCGCGCTGCGGGATCGTTGATCGACGTCCGTGACGGCGAGCGCACGGTAATGAGAGTCGAGCGGGCACAGGCGACCGGGGTCGACATCGACTGGCCCCGGCGCGTAGCCGTCCGCGACGTGACCTTGCAGCGGCCCTGGGTCCTGCTCGAGCGGGACCAGGGCGGAGCCCTGACCCTGCGCGTGCTGCTCTCTCCGCGCGCGCCGGATGGGGCCGGGCCCCGCGGCTCCACCCCGAGCGCGTCGGCGCCCATCCGTCCGCTGCCGGCATCGAGCGGCGGCTCGACCATCCCCATCACGGTCGACCATCTCGTCGTCGCGGACGGGGGCGCCCGGACCGTCGACCATCGCGTCGCGCCGCCGATCGCGCTCGACACGCAGCGGCTGACGGGGCGCATCGACGGGCTCTCGACGGACCCCAGGGCCAAACCCGCCCGCCTGGACATGACGGGGCGCGTCGGCGCCGACTCCGATCTCGCCCTCCGCGGCACCGTGGGCTCGCTGGGCGGCCCCCTCCGTCTAGACATGAACGCGGAGCTCCGGGGTTTCGCGGTGCCGCGCACGAATCCGTACCTCGTGCAGCAGGTGGCCTGGGAGGCGCGGGGGGGACGGCTGACCACGAGCGTGAGCTGCCGGATCGACGGCGATGTCCTCGACGCGAAGACGGACATCCTGCTCAGTCAGCTCGAGGTGGCGCGGGCCGGCGGCGGCGACGGGGCGCAGGCGCGCATCGGACTGCCCCTCGGCATGATCGTCGCGCTGATGAAGGATCGCCGCGGCGATATCCGGCTGTCGCTGCCGGTGGGGGGACGGCTGAGCGATCCACGCTTCGATATGAGCGAGGCTCTCTGGAGCACGGTGCGGAACGTGGCCGTCAAGGCGATCACGGCGCCGGTGAGCTGGATCGGCCGCGTCCAGGTCGGGTCGGATTCGCGGATCCAGCGGGTGGAGATCGACCCCATCCCATTCGCGCCGGGCTCGGCCACGCTGGCGGCGGAAGCCCAGGAGCAAGTGGCCAGGTTGGCGGCTTTTCTCGAGCAGGTGCCCGTGGTGCGGCTGTCCCTCATGCCGGCGGTGTCCTCGCAGGACCGCGCGGCACTCGAGGAGAAGACGCGACCACCGGCGGACGGCCCGGCTCTCGAGAAGAAGACGTCGGACAAAGGGCCATCTAAGACGGACCTCGCTGACCTCGCGGCCCGGCGCCTCGAAGCGGTGCGCGAAGGGATCAAGAAGGCCGGCGTCGACAGCGGGCGGCTGAAAGTGGCTGCCCTTTCTCCGGCGGAAAGCGCGGAAGGCCGGATCGAGGTGGACCTGGTCGAGCCGGAGGATCCGGGCCCGCCGGGCCGCCCCGGATTCCTTCGTCGACTCCTGGGCCAGACCGGATCGGACGGCCGTCCCGTGCTGAACTGAGATGGGCCGGCCCTTCTGGTCGCTCGTCCTCGTCGGTCTGGTCGTCGCCGTCAGCGGTTGCGCCACCGTGGATCCCTGGCAGGATGCTCGGATCGAGAGCGAGGTGAAGGCTCGCCTCGTGGCCGAGAAGGACGCCAACCTCACCCGGCTGGGCGTGGTGAGCCGGCAGTCGGTGGTGTACCTGACCGGCGACGTCGTCTCGGCGGAGCAAAAGGCGCGGGCGGAGAGCGTGGCGAGCACCGTGCGAGGCGTCCGGCGCGTCGTGAACGCGCTCGAGGTTCGGGCCCCCCGTGCCGGTCCCTGGTTGCCTCGGCCTGCGCGGGATGCGGCCGCATCACATACTTACGCTACATAGCGTTCGACACCATCGGCACCGTCGTCTACACCACCTTGTGCGTTCTCGTTGGCTATTGGATCGGTGAGCGCGCGGTGGTGTTCTTCACCACCGGGTTTTGAGAAAGGGCGCGAAGGCGGAGCGTGGGTGAGCGGAGATCACCCCGCTCTCCGAACGTAGCTACAGAGTTCAGAGTCGAGAGTCAGAGCAGGCTACTTGCCCTCTTGCCCGTATCGCACCTCACAGTGATAAGTCTTGAATTCGCCGACAAAGAACGGCTGCAGCGGCGCGAGAATGTCTTTCTGGTAGAAGTCGCTCTGCTCATAAGCTCGCATGTCGTCAAGACTGTCCCACAAACTGACCGCGAAGCCCGCATCCGTGTCCGCGGTGTCCCGAGCAAGCCAGCGGTTGCGAAGGCCCTGGATATTCTTGCTCTTGGTCACCACCGTGTTGCGATACGTCTGCTCATAGGCATCCCATTTTCCTGCGTGCACTTTGCCCCAGGTGATACGCATGATCATAGTGATCACTCCTTCTTGTTACTCCGGTGTTACCTCTACGTCTCCACTGCAGATCATGGGCAGTGCCATCTGAGTCGACCGGCCACCCGTTGAGAGAGTCGTACATGCGGCATCTGAAGTTGTCAATTGCCAAACTACCCGACGCGAATCAATGAGACTCCGGGGGGTGACAGTTGGTCCAAATGCTGGAACCAGGGTGGGGCAGCCTAGGGGACCGCAACAAGAAGCTGCCCATCCTTGCGACGATGAGGATCTGAGGTGACGCTGGTGGCTTCGCGCGGGGGTCGCTGACCCGAGGTTCTGATGATCTGGGCCGTGTGGCCTCGTCTGGATGGGGCTGCAGTACGGCCGGTGGTCGATCGCTCGCCTTGACATGGTGGAGGCGTCGCGAGATCCCTGACACCTGAGGCCCTGTACAATGGCGGGGCATGCCCGGGCCCGCCGTCGAGCTCCTCCACGTCAGCAAGACCTACCGCGAAGGGGATTCCGAGCGCGTCGTGCTCGACGACGTCTCGGTCGCGATCGAGCGCGGGGAGATCGTCGTCCTGGTGGGGCGGAGCGGCTCCGGCAAGTCGACGCTGCTCAACCTGGTCGCCGGCATCGACCGCCCGACCGCGGGCCGCGTGGTGGTCGACAGCACCGATCTCACCGCGCTCGACGAGGACACGCGCACGCGCTTTCGGCGCCGTCGCATCGGCTTCGTCTTCCAGTTCTTCAACCTGATCCCGCTGCTTACCGTCGAGGAGAACCTGCTCCTGCCGCTCGAGCTGAACGGGATGGCCGACGCGGCGGGGGTCGCGAGGGCGCGCGGCCTGCTCGAGCGGGTGGGCCTCGGCGGTCGGGGCGCGACCCTGCCGGACCGCCTGTCGGGCGGCGAGCAGCAGCGGGTGGCCATCGCGCGGGCGCTCGTCCACGATCCGGCGCTGATCCTGGCCGACGAGCCGACCGGCACGCTGGACGCCGAGACGGCGGCCGCGGTGCTGGCGCTGCTCGACGGCCTCGCGCGGGAGTCGGGCAAGACGGTGGTCATGGTGACGCACAGCCAGGAGGTCGTCGGCGTGGCCGACCGGATCTTCGCCGTCCAGCGGGGCCGGCTCGTCGAGCAGCCGTCGCCCGGGGCCATCGCGCGGAGCGGCGGGTGAGGCGACAGCTCGCCCGGATCGCCCTCCGGCATCTCGGGCGGCATCCGTGGCAGCTCGTTCTCGCGGTGCTCGGCATCGCCCTCGGCGTGGCGGTCGCGGTCTCCATCGACCTGGCCAACGAGAGCGCGCGCCGGGCCTTCGGATTGGCGACGGAGGCCGTCACCGGTCGCGCCACGCACCAGATTTTCGGCGGGCCGTCCGGCCTGCCCGACGACTTCTACCGGGTATTGAAGCTGGAGCTGGGCGCGCGCCTCGCTGCGCCGGTCCTGTCCGGCGACGTCGCGGCCGCCGATCGCCCTGGGCGGACCTTCACCGTGCTCGGCGTCGATCCTTTCGCGGAGGCGCCGTTCCGCCCGTACCTGGGCGGCGCGGACGAGTCGAGCGCTCCCGGCGCCGCCGCCGGCGAGCGCCGCGAGCCCCCGCCGCGCGATCGCCTGTCGACGGTGGCCGCCCTCGTCACGCGTCCCGGCGCGGTCCTGATGTCGCGCGCCCCCGCGCGCGAGCTCGGCCTGGCGGTGGGCGATCGGCTCGCGGTCCGCGCGGCGGGAGTCCGCCGCGAGCTGACGGTCGCGGGGGTGCTCGACCCGGGCGACCCGGCGAGCGCCCGCGCCCTGGACGGCTTGCTCGTCACGGACATCTCGAGCGCGCAGGAGATCTTCGGCGCCATCGGCCGGCTCGGCCGCATCGACCTCATCGCGCCCGACGACGCGGCCGGGCGGGCGCTGCTCGAGCGGATCGCGCGGGCCCTGCCGCCCGGGGCGGAGCTGGTCACCTCGGGCGCGCGGGCCGGCACCACGGCGCAGATGATCCGCGCGTTTCAGTGGAACCTCACCGCGCTGTCGCTGCTCGCCCTGGTCGTGGGGATGTTCCTCATCTACCAGACGATGACCTTCTCGGTCGTCCAGCGGCGCCCCCTCATCGGCTCGCTCCGCGCCCTCGGCGTGACCCGCGCCGAGATCTTCGCGCTCGTGATGAGCGAGGCCGCGCTGATCGGCGTGGTGGGGACGACGGCGGGGCTGGCGCTGGGCTGGGTCCTCGCGCGCGGGCTGCTCGGGCTGGTGACCCGGACGATCAACGACCTTTACTTCGTGCTCTCGGTGCGCGACGTGGCGCTGGAGCCGCTCGTCCTCGCCAAGGGCGTGCTCCTGGGCCTGGGGGCGACGCTCGCCGCCGCGCTGGCGCCCGCGTTCGAGGCGACCGGCGCGCCGCCTCGCGTCGTCATGAGCCGGGGCGCGCTCGAGACCGGCGCGCGCCGGCTGGTGCCGCGCGTGACGTGGCTGGGCTTCGGATTGCTCGCGGCCGGCGCCCTGATCCTGGCCCTGCCCGGTGGCATCGCGGGAGGATTCGCCGGCCTGTTCGTGCTGATGATCGGCTCGGCGCTCGTCGCACCCGCCGCCGCGCTCGGGCTGCTGCGGCTGCTCCATCCCGTCGCCATCGCGGCATTCGGCACGCTCGGCCGGCTCGCCACTCGCGGCATCGTCGCCGCGTTCTCCCGGACCTCGGTTGCCATCGCCGCGCTGATGATCGCGGTGTCGGCCGCCATCGGCGTCGGGATCATGATCGCGAGCTTTCGCGAGGCGGTGGTGAGCTGGCTCGAGGGTACCCTGCGCGCCGACGTTTACGTCTCGGCCCCGAGCCTGGTAGGGAATCGGCCGGACGCGGCGCTCGAGCCCGCGCTGGTCGCGCGCCTCGCCGCCACGCCCGGGGTGGCGCGCGCGGGCACGTCCCGCGGCGTCCTCGTGTCCGGGCCCCGCGGCGCGGTGCAGGTGGTGGCGCTCGACGTCGATCCCGCGCGGCCGCCGCGCTGGCGCTTCCGCGAAGGGAGCTCGGAGGCCATCTGGAGCCCGCCCGGCGGGGTCGTGGCCGACGATGCGGTGATCGTGTCCGAGCCCTACGCCAATCGTCACGGCGCTCGCGTGGGCGGCGCGGTCCGTCTTCGCACCGACCGGGGCGACCGCGACTTCCGGGTCGTCGGCGTGTTCTACGACTACGGCTCGAGCGCCGGCGTGGTGGTGATGAGCCGGCGGACCTACGACCGGCTCTGGGACGATCGCAAGGTCTCGGGCGTCGCCATCGAGGCCGTGCCCGGGGCGGATCTCGTGACGCTGATGGCGGACCTGCGCGCGCGCGCGGCCGGCGACCAAGAGATCGTCGTCCGCTCGAACCGCGCGCTCCGCGAGGCGTCGCTCGAGATCTTCGACCGCACCTTCGCCATCACCGGCGTGCTGCGCACGCTCACCGTCGCGGTCGCCTTCATCGGCATGCTCGCCGCGCTGATGGCGCTGCAGCTCGAGCGCGCCCGCGAGATCGCGGTGCTCCGGACGCTCGGCCTGACGCCGCGCCAGGTGTGGGGGCTCGTCACCGCCGAGACCGGGCTGATGGGCCTGCTGGCCGGGGTGCTCGCGGTGCCCGGGGGCCTCATGCTGGCGGGGATCCTGGTGTTCGTCATCAACCGCCGCTCGTTCGGCTGGACCATGCCCATCGACCCGTCGCCGGCGATCCTGCTGCAGGGTGTGGGCCTGTCCGTGCTGGCCGCGGTGCTCGCCGGGCTCTATCCCGCGTGGAGGATGGCGCGCGCGCTGCCCGCCGACGCGCTCCGCGATGAGTAGGCGCGCCCGCGCGGCGGCCGGCCTGGCGGTGGGCGTGCTCCTGGTCGGCGCGCTGATCGCCTTCGCCCGGTGGCCCGCCGGCGCGGGGCGGGGCGGCGTCCAGGCGAGCCTGGCGGTGAGCGCGGCGCTGGGCGCGGGCGACCTGACCGGGTTCGCGCGCGTGGCGGCGCCACGGCCGTTCTCGTTCCCCGCCGACCTCGGGCCGCACCCCGAGTTCCGCACCGAATGGTGGTATTACACCGGGAACCTGGAGACCGCGACCGGGCGTCACTTCGGATTCCAGCTCACGTTCTTCCGCACCGCGCTGGCGCCCCCCGCGGTGTCCACCTCGCGGGTGTCCTCATGGTCGGCGCGCCAGCTGTACCTCGCGCACTTCGCGCTCACTGACACGGCCGGCCGGCGCTTCCACGCGTGGAGCCGGCTCGCGCGCGCGGCGCTCGGCCTGGCCGGGGCGCGGGCGACCCCTTTCCGGGTCTGGCTCGAGGACTGGTCCGCGGAGGGCCAGGGCGCCGACGGCCTGCCGATGCGGCTGCGGGCCGCCGAGGGGGACGTCGCCATCGACCTGGTCCTCGCGAGCGACAAGCCGGTGGTCCTCCAGGGCGACCGCGGCCTCAGCCGGAAGGGTCCCGAGCCCGGCAACGCCTCCTACTACTACTCGCTGACGCGGATGAGCGCCCGCGGCACCGTGCGCGCGGGGGGCGAGCCGCTCTCGGTGTCCGGTCTGGCGTGGATGGACCGCGAGTGGAGCACCAGCGCGCTCGGCCCGGACCTGGCCGGATGGGACTGGGTCGCGCTCCAGCTCGACGACGGCCGCGAGGTCATGGTCTACCGCCTGAGGCGGCGCGACGGGACGGCCGACGCGCACAGCGCCGGCGCGCTCATCGCGGCCGACGGCGCCACGCGGCCGCTCGCTCCGGGCGACTTCGCGCTCGACGCGCTCGATCACTGGACCAGCCCGCGGAGCGGCGTGCGCTACCCGGGCCGCTGGCGCCTGGTCATCCCCGGGGCGGGCCTCCACGTCGAGATCACCCCGCGGCTGGCCGACCAGGAGCTGATCGTGGGCACGCGCTACTGGGAGGGCGCGGTGCGCGTCGACGGCGCCGCCGCCGGCCGGGCCGTCACCGGGCGCGGCTACGTCGAGCTGGTCGGGTACGGCGAGTGAAGGCGACCGTTCTCTAGGCCTTCGGCTTCAGAGCGTAGAGCTGGCACCAGCCCTTGGGGTTGATCTTGCCCTCCACCATCTTGCAGCTGCTCGGGGCCACGAAGTGCAGACAGTTGTCGCATTCCTGCGGCCCTTTCGGCTTCTCCTGATACTGCACCAGCTTCGGGGCGATCTTCGGCTGCGCGCCGGCTCGCGCCGGGATGAGGGTGGCCGCCAGCGCGGCCACGCCCGTCCACAGCACCGCTCGTCGTGAGGCCCTGCATCCGGTTCCGTCGGTCATGATTCGTCCTCCCTTGTCAGCGACACCCGAGGGGTCTCTTTAGAGCCAGGAAGAAAGCCGATTTACACGGGCGGCGTTTACCGAGAAAAACAGCTCAGCGACCTGAGTTCGGCTAATCAGAAGCGGCTGGGGCATAGTGTGGCGCGCGCGGCGGAATCGTGTTCATGATCGGGATAGGAGTCGGGCCGCCGCAGCGCCACGACCACGCGAAACCGGAAGGGCGACTTCGGGCTGCCGACGACGACCTCATTCTCTCCGACAGCAAGTGGGACGGTGCCGACGAGCCGATCACCGCCGACTTTTAGGCTGTTCACGATGGTGCCGACGTAACTGCCACGGTCGCGTACTTGAATGCCGTCGGGCCCGCGCTCGATGGCGAAATGGTTCCGCGAAACGTGGAAGGGCTTAGTATCCGAGAGCTGGAGGTGGTTCTCTTCGAGAGGCTGGGCTTCCCCAGCGACGGGGATGCGCCCAACGCGAAATGGCAGACGAGCGAGACGGAGGGCCCGGGTAGGAAGGAAGAGTGCTTCCGCCGCCGGCGTAAGCCCGAATAGCAGGACGTCGAAGGCCCGGTCATCCGTAAACTCTACTGCGGCGCGGCGACTGGCCGGCGAGGACATTAGCGGCGCGCGGGCGCTCGAAGAGTGTACTCGGATGACGGAAGGTGTCCTCGAGACACGGAGGCAGCAGGTTCACTACCTCGTTCCGCGTCACGTGCTGAGCTGCTCGGCGCAGATGGCGTCCGGCAACAGTGAAGAGCGGCTGTTCATCACCTAGTCCAATGTCCCCTCGACTCATCCCAGGTCTCCCTTGTGCAACATCGCCTATGCTCTTTTGAGGCGGCTCACGAAGGCGTCGGCAGATGGCCTAGAAACTTCCGCAAGGAGGCGCAAGGCAGGCAATTGCTGGCCGCCGACATAGCGGCCAGGGCTCCGACGGCAGGGCATCGGTGTTACCGCATCTAGCCGACCTTGTGTCGGTGGCGCTCGAGACCGGCATGCGGCGCAGCGAGGCTGAGGGGCTGACCTGGGATCGGGTGGACCTCTCGCGGGGGGTGCTCCGGCTCGAGATCACGAAGTCCGGCCGGCGCCGAGAGGTCCCGATGCGCCAGCGCGTCTACGATCTGCTGGTCAGCCGCCCGGGCGCGTGCGAGGGCCGCCTCTGGCCGGAGGGGAGTACCCGCGCTGGCTTCGAGGCCGCCGTGGAGGCCGCGAGGCTGGCCGCCCCGTTCCGGTTCCATGACTGCCGCCACCACTTCGCCAGCTGGTTCATGATCCGCGGTGGATCCGTGCCCGCCCTGCAGAAGATCTTGGGCCATGCCTCGCTGGCGATGACGATGCGGTACGCGCACATGAGCCCGGAGCACCTCCGCGGGGAGATGGCGAAGACCGAGCGGTCGGTTGGCGTGGAAGCAAATGCTGGAACCAGGGTGGGGCAGTCGGGACAGAATGCGTCGGAAGTGGTAAAGTCTACGGACGAACGCCGGGGTAGCTCAGTGGCAGAGCAACTGATTCGTAATCAGTAGGTCGCGGGTTCAACTCCCGCCCCCGGCTCCAGTCTTCTTCAGCACTTCCACCGCTCCTCTCGACGCGAGTCTCCTCGTCGGTTGCTGGGGTATCCCGGGCTACATCCGCGTGCTCGGCGAAGATATCAGAGGCCCGGTGTGATCGCGGGCAGGTTCGCCGGCCGGACTCACCGCTGCCCTACGGCTCGCTCACGCGGTCGCTCGCTGACCGGCGGCGCTCGCCAACCAGCATGCGCTGGACGACGAGCCGCATGAGGTAGAGGCCGAACGTGGGGTCCTTGGCATAGAGCTGGAGCACCCGGTCGTCGCTGATGGACCCGATCTCCGCGTCGGTCTCGCAGACCGCGGTGCCCGTGCGACGATGCCCGGGGGCGAACACCCCGATCTCTCCGATGAGGGCGCCCGGCCCGAGGAGAACCCCGATCTCGGTCACCCGAACCGATCCCGACAGGATCACGAACATCGCGCGCGCCGGCTCGCCCATCCGGAACAGGACGTCACCCGGCTTGAACGTGTAGCGCGTCGTCAGCGGGATCAACCAGTCGATGGAGACATCGCCACCGCACCCGTCGCGCGCCCGGCCGATGACCCCGCGCATCTGGAGCAGGCGGACGACGTTCAGAGGCAGAAGGACGGCGTGGAGCAGCAGCACGGGGTAGAGCTCGCGCCCGAGCCCGTAGGCGATGAAAGCGACGTTGCTCGCGATCGCGATGGCCCTCAACGGGGTCATGGCCGTCATGTAGAAGGCGGAGAAGACGAGCAGCGACGCGGCGTACCCAGCCAACTCCACGAGGTCGTTCATGGGAGCGGCCTTCGAGCGGAGGCGACGGTGCGCATGGTCGTGTCCTCCTTCGGCATCCTCCCCGTCGAGGCTACGCGCGCCACCGCCCCCCAACCTGACGGAAGGCTGACATCTGGCTGATATGTTTCCGACGGCCGCTGGCGGAGCCCTGGCTGTCCCCGCTAAGATGCGAGGGGGCGCCATGCGATACGTCTTCGCTGACTGCACGCTCGACACCGACCTCTATGCGCTCCAGCGGGTCGACCGGCCCACCCTTCTGCGCGCCAAAGTGTTCCAGGTTCTGCACTACCTCTTGACCCATCGCGACCGCGTCGTGTCGAAGCAGGAGCTGTGCGAGCGGGTGTGGGCGGGGCAATTCATCAGCGATGCGGCGGTCGAGGCCGTGGTGAAGGCGGTGCGCCAGGCGGTGGGTGACACCGGTCGCAGGCAGTGGTGCATCCAGACCCGACGCGGACACGGCTATCGCTTCGTGGCGCCCGTGACCGCGCTCTCTCCGATCCCGGCCGCCGGACCGGACTCATCCCCTCCGGCGTCAGATCGACACTCGCGTCACCTGGTGGTGGCGCGCGAAGGCGAGCTGGCTCAGCTCCAGGAGTGGTGGACGGAGGCACGGCAGGGCGTGCGCCAGGTGGTCTTCGTCGCCGGCGAGATCGGCATCGGCAAGACGGCGGTGGTGGAGGCCTTTGTAGACGGCCTCGCCCGGGACGGGGCCGTCTGGATCGGCCACGGGCAGTGTGTCGAGCAGTATGGGATGGGAGAGGCCTTCCTCCCGCTCCTGGAAGCTCTGGGGCGCCTCTGCCGCGATCCGGAGGGTGCCGGGCTGATCGCGCTGCTGCGGCAACACGCGCCGAGCTGGCTGGCGCAGATGCCGGCGCTGCTGCCTCAGGCCGAGCGCGAGGCGCTCCAGCGCCAGGCCAGCGGGGTGACGCGGGCGCGGATGCTGCGCGAGCTCGCGGAAGCGATGGAGCGTCTGACTGCCGAGCGGCCGCTGGTCCTGGTGCTGGAGGATCTCCACTGGAGCGATGCCTCGACCCTCGAGTGGCTCGCGTATGTCGCGCGCCAGCGAGATCGGGCACGCCTGCTCGTGCTGGCGACGCATCGACCGGTGGGAACGCTCGCCCGTCGGCATCCGTTGCCCGCGATCACCCAGGAGCTTCAGCAGCACGATCGCTGTCACGTCCTGGGGCTGCCCGATCTGCCGCCGGACGCGGTGGCCCTCTATCTGGCTCGACGGTTCGCCGGCACATCCCTCCCCGGGGAGCTGGCGCCGCTCATCTACCGGCGCACCAACGGCCACCCGCTCTTCATGGTCAGCCTGGCGGACGACATCGCGCGAGAGGGATTGGGAGAGGGAATCGAGGCGTGGACCGCGAGGGTTCCGGAAAGCCTGCGCCAGCTGATCGAGACCCAGCTCACCCGTCTCGCGCCCGAGGACTACGCGCTTCTCGAAGCCGCGAGCGTGGCCGGCGTCGAATGGTCGGCGGCCACCGTCGCGGCCGCCTGCGGCCGTGACGTCGACGCCGTCGAGGAGCGATGGGGCGCCCTCGTCCGTGAGCACCTGTTCTTGCAGCCGCGCGGCACGGTGGAGTGGCCCGATGGCACGCTGGCCACCCGCTACGGTTTTCGGCACGCGCTCCACCAGCAGGTGCTCTACGAGCGCGTGCCGCCGGGACGCCGCGCCCGGATACACCAGCGGATCGGCGACCGCCTGGAGACCGGCCTGGGGCCGCGGGCGCGAGAGAGCGCCGCCGAGCTCGCCATGCACTTCGCGCGCGGCCACGATGCCCGGCGCGCCGCGCAGTATCACCACCACGCGGGCGAAAACGCGCTCCGACGGGGTGCGCACCGCGAGGCCGTCGCTCACCTGGAGCAAGGACTCGCGCAGCTCGCCTCGCTGCCCGACGGCCTCGAGCGAGTCCGTCTGGAGCTCGCGCTCCAGCACACGCTCGGCGTGACGCTGATGGCGACCAAGGGCTATGCCGCGCCCGAGGTCGTCGCCGCCTACGGTCGGGCGCGCGAGCTGTGCCAGCAAGCCGGGGAAACGTCGCTGCTGTTCTCGGTACTGGTGGGGCTGTGGCGCTTCTACTTCACCCAGGGCGCGCTGACGACGACGCGCGAGTTGACCGCGGAGCTGCTGCGGATGGCCAGGGACGCCGGTGACCCGGCGCTGCTGCTCGAGGCGCGCACGTCGGAAGCGATGGTCTCGTTCTATCTCGGCGAACTCGCCACGGCGCGCGACAGTGCGGCGCAGGGCATCGGCATCTACGACGTGCGCGAGCATGGCTCGCACGCGCTGGTGTACGGGCAGGACCCCGGCACGAACTGCTTGTCGTACGCGGCCTGGTCCCTGCTGCTGCTCGGTTACCCCGAGCAGTCACTGCGGAAGAGCGACGACATGCTCGTCCTCTCCGAGGCCGTCTCCCACCCGCTCACGCGGGCCAGGGCGCTGGTCATGTGCGCGATCTTCCACTACTTCCGACGCGAACCAGACGCGGTGCGGGAGCGGATCGAGGCGGCGATGGCGCTGGCCACCGAGAAGGGCTTCTCCTACTGGCTGACCCACGGGCCGATCCTCCAGGGCTGGCTGAAGTCACGGGAGGGGCGGCCGGACGAGGCCATTCTCCGGATCCGCGAGGGGCTGGATGGCTTCCTCGCCATGGGGGCCAAGCTGACGCGTACGTGGCAGCTCGGCCTCCTGGCGACCACCTGCGGGAGCCGGGAGAGAGCCGACGAAGGGCTCGGCATCCTGGACGAGGCCTTCGCGCTCGTCGAGACGAACGGCGAGCGGATGTACGAGGCCGAGCTGCACCGGTTGCGCGGGGAGCTACTGCTCCGGTGCTCGCCCGACCGGCAGACGGAGGCCGAGGTCTGCTTTCAGCGCGCGCTCACGATCGCCCGCCAGCAGGAGGCGCGGTGGTGGGAGCTCCGGGCCGCGACGAGTCTCGGTCGCCTGTGGCAGGCACACGGTCGGCGGGCGCACGCGCACGAGATCGTCTCGTCGGTCTTCTCGTGGTTCACGGAAGGCTTCGACATGCCCGACCTCCGGGACGCCCGCGACCTACTCGCAGAGAGTACGGCTCGGCCTCCGCGTCCCCGATCCTGCGCACCGAGGAGGTAACGCCATGCCCGCACGCCCGGACGACCGGGGCGCGGTCAGCGGCTTCGGAGCGTGGCCGCCATGGCGTCGAGGATCGACTCCTCCTCGCTCGAGACGCCCGTGCCCAGGCCGAGCAGGCGCCCGAGGCCACCCGATGCCGACGCCACCTCGCGGCAGGCGTCGACGATCCGCTTGATGCGGTCAGCGCGTTCCGCGGGCGTGAGGACGGAGAGCCCGGTCTTGATGGCCTCGACGGCCGTGGCGAAGATCGCGTCCGCCGGGCGCTTTCGCAGCCACGCCTGGAGCTGGGCGTGGGCGGGCGACGACGGGTCGATGCCCCGTTCGGTCGCGATGCGCAGGACCTTCTCGCGCTCCCGATCGGTCACGTCGCCCTCGGCCCAGGCAACCTGCACGAGCGGCGCCAGCAAGAAGGCGGGGCCCGTGTCGAGGGTCACCCCGAGCGCCATGATCCGGCTCAGAAGCGCCGGGTCGTCAATCTGCAGCTTCACCGCCAGCGCCTCGGCGATCTCCTCGACCTTGCCGCGCTCGCGCAGCTTCTCGATGAGCTTGGCGTCGTGCGTGCGGAAGTACTCTTCCTCGAGCGAGCGCTCGCGTTCCTTGAAGATGTCCTTGTCCATCAGCTTTCCTCCATGGTCAGCCGTCAGGGGTCGGGTCCGACAATGGCCGCACCCTGCTCGCCTCGCTGCGTGCCAGTAGGTCGGGTTGCCCCCCTACGACGCCTTCCGGGTCTTGGCGACCGTGCGGGCCTCGGCCGAACGGATGGCGGCTCGCGTCTTCGCTTTTGCCTTGGCCTGCTTGTCTAGCTCCGCGCTCTTGCGGAGACGGGCGAAATGCTCCACGTCGGCTGCTTCGATCTTCTGGATGACGGCCAGCATTCTCGGGCTGAGTGCCATAGAGGAGCCTCCACGTGGGATCAAATCTGTCTCCAGGGGGTGGGGCGCTTCGCCTCGCGTCAGCCAGGCAACCCGATGGTAGGCAAGGGAAGAATACCATGACGGCAGGCCGCCCGCCCGGGGAGTCCTCAGCTATCGACGAGATCTTGCAGGGTTCTCCCGGCCAGGATGTGTGTGAGCGCGCTCACCGCCCGGGACCCGACGCGAAACCGGCCTCCCGGGCCGGGCGGTCCCACGTCCGTCCGGCGGGCGGCCGCGGCCTCGAATCGCGAGCGCAGGCGTGCCCGCGCCAACCGATTCAGGCCGGCCAGGTCCCCGAGGTAGGGGCCCGTCGAGGTCGCCGCCTGGAGGAGCCGCGTGCGCGCGGCTCGGTGGAGCATCCGGCGTTCCGACTGGGTGCGGCTCGCCTTCAATGCCTCGGCGAGCATGTCGAGGCAATGCCGGATCCAGGCGGTCATCTTGCGTTCATGGGGCCAGGCGAACCATTTCGTGTGCGTATTGTTGGGGTGAAAGCGTTTGCGATAGAGCGCGTACGGTACGCGCACGAGGTCCCCGACGAGTGCCTGCCGCGCCATCCAGACCGTGTCGGCGGCGAAGTTCTCGCACGGATTGCCCGTCATCGGGAGGATGGAGCGCAGTGCCGAGACGCGCGTGAGCCCGCGAAAGGCGACGGCGTCGAAGTGGTCGCGCAGCAGTCCCATCTGCCGCTCGAATGGCGATCCGGCGATCGTCGGCTGCCGGATCACCCGGTCCAGCGTACCGAACGCCTGGATGTCCGAGTAGACGACCGCCGCACCGGGATTGGCCTCCGCGGCGCCCAGGAGGGCGGCGAGGTAGTCGTCGTCCAGCACGTCGTCGTGCGGCTGCAGGCAAGCGTAGTCGACGGGCTCGGCCGCCGCCGAGGCCAGGGCCGCCGACGAATTCCCGACCCACCCCAGGCGCCGCGGCTGCACGAGCATTCGCACGCGCGGGTCGGCAAGGAAGGGTCGGCAGGCCGCCTCCGACGTCTCGTCGCGGCCGTCGATGGACACGATGACGGTGAGCCCCGGACCGCGTTGCCGCAGCACCGACTCGAGCGTCTCGGCCACGTAGTCGGCACCACGCCAGACCGGAACCGCGACGGCTACCCTGGGCGTGCGCGGTGTCATGGCGGCACGATCCGGTCGGCGCAGACGCCGGCGAAGTAGGGGGTCATCGTCAGCTTGCCCGGGTCGACCGAATGATAGCGGCCGGTCGAGGTGACGCCGATCTCGTACCGCCGGTGGAGCTCGCTCGCCGGATCGTCGATGTCGGTGCGGCCCCAGGCCACGATCGTGCCGCCCAGCACCGAGCAGTCCGGTAGGCTTCCGGCGTCGAGGTTGCGCAGTGGAACGACGATCTCCGCCATCGCCCGCAGCGTTTCGGCCACGACCTGGGCGCGACGCGGCGCCGGGATCGGGGACCGATCGGGCGGCTTGATCTCGTGCGAGATCGTGTCGAGGCAGGTCGGATACCAGTTCAGATAGGCCATACCCTGGCCGTACACGACCAGGTCGCCGAACGGCCCCAGTGTGATCGCGACCGTCGGCAACGGGGGCGCGCCGGGGGGTGGACGGAAGCGGATGCCGTACTTGAAGCGGTGTATCCACGGCCGCGCCGGGCGGAGGCCGAGCGTACCGTCGACGGCGAGCCGGCCGTCCCACAGCGCATTGACCACGTGGTCGTAGGCGTCGCGCGCGGGCCCCTCGGGGCCATCGCTGACGACGCGCAGCGCGGCACCGGTGTCCTCCACGGCGGCCACGGTGCGGAGCAGACGCGTCTCGATGGCCGGGGTCGCGGCAACGCGTTCGCGCACCGCCGCGGCGAGCAGGACCGGATCGATGCAGACCTCCGGGATGTCGAAGGCGGCGAGCGCCAGCGATCCGTCGAACACGCCCTCGCGCTCGGCCGACGACCATCGGCGGGGCGCGGGGCGGAGCTCGACTCCGAAGTAGGCGTCCCGACGGCCGCCCGCGGCGTCCCGCAGCAGCGTGTGGACCGCCCCGAGATAATCCGCAAGCTCCTCCACCGGCCGCTGACTGTCACGATGGACGACGTAGGTCGTGGTCGGCGACGGCGCGAGCCGGCTCGCCGGCAGCCCGACGTGGCGTTCGATGAACGGCGCGAACGCGAGGGCGCCTCGGATCATCGTGCGCGCGGTGGCGAGGCTCTGGTCCGCGGCGTAGATGTAGCCGAGGTGCATGCGTCCCTCGTTGGCGACGGCGGCCTGGGTCAGAAGCGTATCGTTGCGATCGTAGAGGGTGACTCGCGCGCCACGCTCGGCGAGGGCGAGGGCGACGCAACAACCCTGTAGCCCTCCGCCGAGCACCGCGACGTGGCTCGGCGATCTGGATAGCCCCATGACGCGATGATAACCGGAGGCGCGCCACGCTGGAGTATGATCCGCGGTAAGATTACGGCGACCTGCGACAGGAGGGACGCGCAATGAGCGACGCGCCCACGTTCGGACGCTACGCGGAGATCCCGGTGGACCGGATGACGGCGGAGCAGCGGGAAGGGTACCGCTTTCTCGTCGACGGTCCGCGCAACCGGCTGATCGGGCCATACAAGGTGTGGGTGCACAATCCCCGGCTGGTGCGCGCGGCGGCGCCGCTCGGCCAGCACTTCAGGCCGGGCGAGTCGGCCCTGTCCGAGCGCGAGCGGGAGATCGCGGTCCTCGTCATCACCAGCCGCTGGCATTCGGCCTACCCGACCAGCGCCCACGAGAAGCGCGGGGTGGAGGTGGGCCTCCCGGCCGCCGCGGTGGAGGCGATCGTCGCCGGCCTCCCGACCGCGTTCGCCGACGCGCGCGAGCAGGTGGTCTACGAGGTCGCGATGGCGCTGGCCGGGGGTCGGCTCGTCCCGCAGAGTCTCTACGATCGCGCGGTCGCCGTGCTCGGGCACGAGAGCGTCACCGACGTGATCGTCCTGATGGGGTACTACACCGCGGTCTCGCTGACGATGAACTTCTACGCGGTGCCGGCCGGAACCCCCGGGCTGGCCCGCTGAGCCGAGGCGCCATGGCGTCCGTGAAGATCTCGCCCATCCATCCTTCGCTCGGCGCCGAGGTGGCCGAGGTGGACCTGAGCGCGCCGCTCGACGAGCCGACCCGGCGTGCGCTGAACCAGGCGCTGGCCGATCACCTGGCGCTCGTGTTCCACGATCAGACGCTGACGCCGGCCCAGTATCTCGCCGCGGCGTCCGTGTTCGGCCCGCCGATGGAGCAGCACTACTCGCAGCACAACATGCCGGACTTTCCCCTGATCGGGCTGATCTGGCACCGGAACGGCCAGCAGCCGGCCGAGCAATGGCACACCGACCACACCAATCGCGAGCGCCCGCCGGCCGCCACGATCCTGTACGGGCGGGAGATACCCTCGGCGGGCGGCGGCACCAGCGTGGCCAGCATGCGCGCGGCCTATCTCGCCCTGTCGGAGGACGAGCGCCGGCGCCTCGAGTCGCTCACGTCGTTCAACGGGCTGGACGGACACGCCGACACGCGCCCGGAGGACCGGGGCAAGTACGGCCGGCCGATCGAGCACCCGATGGTGCGCACCCATCCGGTGCATGGGTCGCGCGCGGTGTACTTCCACATCTCCAAGGCCACCCACATCGCGGGCATGACCCCCGAGGCGAGCCGCGCCTACATGGGGGACCTGCTGGACCGGATGATCCGGCCGGAGATCGTCTATCACCACGTCTGGCGCCGGGGTGACGTGCTCGTGATCGACGACCGCGCGACGATGCACCGCGCGCACGGCGACTACGACCGGAGTCAGAGCCGCGTGCTGTGGCGGATCATCGTCGAGGGCGATCGACCGCGTCTGACGTGAGAGACGACGCCCTCGTCCGCTTCACCGAGCACCAGCTCCCGCGCGAGGCGCTTCACGCGCTGATGGCGCGCTCCGACGGGTCGGCGCTGCGGCGCGCGGTCTGGCACCTCGGCGTGCTCGCGCTCACCGGCACGCTCCTCTGGCGGCTCCGAGCCACCGTCTGGGTCCTCCCGCTGCTGGTCGCGCACGGCTACGTGCTCGCGTTCATCTTCTGCGCCTTTCACGAGACCGCCCATCGCACCGCCTTCCGCACCCGCTGGCTGAACGCGGTGGTCGGCACCCTGGCCGGGTTCCTCACCTTCTGGCCGTATCGGAACTATCGCGTGTACCACTGGGAGCACCATCGCCACACGCAGGACCCGGAACGCGATCCCGAGCTCTTCTTCCCCAAGCCCGCGTCGTGGCCGGTCTACCTCTTCGTGCTGACCGGGATCCCGAACGCGATCCGTCGCGTCGGGGACCTGCTGCGGCTCGCCGCCGGCCGGGCGGACCGGCCGTGGATGGCGCCCGCGGAGCGCGGACCTCTCATCCTGGAGGCGCGTGCCTATCTCGTGGGCTATGCGGGGGTGGCGGCCGCCTCGGTACTCGGCGGCACGCCCATCGCGCTGCTCGTCTGGATCGTGCCGTGGATGGTCGGGCAGGCGTTCCTGCGGCCGTACCTGCTGGCCGAGCACACCGGCTGCGGGGTCACGCGGGACTGCCTCGAGAACACGCGCACCACGCTCACGCTGGCGCTCGTGCGGCTCTTCGCCTGGAACATGCCGTATCACTCCGAGCACCACGCCTACCCGGCGGTACCCTTTCACGCCTTGCCCCGGTTGCACGAACAGGTCCGCGGCCGGATCGAGCACCTCGAGCCAGGCTACGTGGCGGCCACGGCGAAGGTGAATCGCCATCTCTTCGGACGGGATCCTGGCATTCTTCGGCACCCCGGCTGACAATACCCGCCTGCTCCTGTCGTTCCTGCTGCCCGCTAAGTAGCTGAGACTAAATATGTCCACTGCATGGCGCGAGGTTTGCTCTTTTGCTCGAGCAGGTACGCACATCATGACACCGAGCGTGGTCACGTTGCAGGAGGTTCTGAGGCACCACCGGACGCTCTCCCGGCGCGGGCGCGAGTTCTACGAGAGCCTGCTCGCTCACGGCGACGTCCTCGCGGTTCGCCTCGATTATCTGCCGGGCGCGATGATGTGGCTCGTGACCACGTCCGACCAGGCGCGGCTGATGCGCAAGGCCCGCGAGGGTCGGCACACCTCGGATGTGTGCGTGATGAGCCTGACCGAGGCGCAGGAGCTGTTCACCACGATGGGCGACCCGATGCCGAGCGGTCTCTACGAGGTGGCGGCGTGGCTGCTGGCCCCCGCGCCCGAGGATTTCTCGATCCCCGCGCAGCACGACTCCGTCGACCTCGACGAGCCCGAAGACTCCGCCAGCTCGTAGCCCCCTCGCTTGACTCCCCGGGTGAGCATCCCTAGGATGCCGCCCACGATGCCCGCCGTCTTCGTCCACGGAGTTCCCGATACCCACCGCGTCTGGGCCGCGGTCGTCTCACGCCTCGCACGAAAGGACGTCGTCACGCTGTCCCTGCCGGGCTTCGGCTGCCCCGCGCCCGACGGCTTCGACGCTACCAAGGAAGCCTATGTGGCCTGGCTGCTGGGCGAGCTGGCGCGCCAGCCGGGCCCCGTCGACCTCGTCGGCCACGACTGGGGCGCGCTGCTCGCGGTGCGCGCGGTGTCGCTGCGTCCCGGGGCGGTACGGAGCTGGACGGTCGGTGGGGCGCCGCTCGATCCCGACTACGAGTGACACCCGGCCGCGCGCGCCTGTCAGACGCCGGGCATGGGTGAGCGGGTGATGGAGGGCATGACCGAAGCGCTGCATTCTCGCCCTCTACCGCTCGGCGGTGCACGTGGGCACCGAGTGGACCGACGATCTGCGGCGCGTGACCGCGCCGGGCCTCGTGCTGTGGGGCGAGCGGGATCCCTACGCGGCGCCCCCGCTTCGGCGCCCGCCTGGCCGAGCGCACCGGCGCGCGGTTCGTCTCGTTTCCGGATTGCTCGCACTGGTGGCAGCTCGAGCGGCCGGACGGCATGGCCGACGAGCTCCGGCGTTTCTGGTAGTATTCCGCCACTAGCTGGTCCTTCACACGCCAAGGAGGCCCGAGATGCGGAAAGTCCTCGCGCTGCTGACCGCGATTCTGCTGTGCCTGCCGGGTGCTGCGCAGGCCCAGGACGCGCGGGCCACGCTGCAGGGCGCCGCCAAGTCGCTCGGCGCCGACAGCCTGAAGTCGTTCACCTACACCGCCAGCGGCGTCAACTTCGCGATCGGGCAGAGCGCGGTGCCGGGCGCACCGTGGCCACGCTTCAACATCCCGACGTTCACCCGCGCGGTGAACTACGAGACGGCCTCGCTGCGCGACGAGCAGCTTCGCTCGCGGGCCGAGATGCCGCCGCGGGGTGGTGGGGTGCCCGCGATCGGCGAGGTGCGCCAGATCCAGATCGTGAGCGGTGATCTGGCGTGGAACGTGACCGGCGAGACGGCGGCGCCCGCCCCGGTGGCGCTGATCGAGCGGCAGCTCCAGCTCTGGATCACGCCCCACGGCGTCATCAAGGCGGCGATGGCGAACAACGCCACCGTGCAGGGCCGCACGGTGGCCTTCGCGGTGCCCGGTCGCTACTCGATCAAGGCCACCCTCGACGATCGCGGCATGGTCGAGCGGGTCGAGGCGGTGCTCTCCAACCCGGTGGTGGGCGACATGCCGCTCGAGGTGACCTACGCCGACTACCGGGACTTCGGCGGGGTGAAGTTTCCGATGCGCATCCGCCAGGCCGCGGGGGGCTTCCCGGCCGCGGACCTGACGGTGACCGACGTCAAGCCCAACGCGCCGGTGGAGATCGCGGCGCCGGACAACATTCGCAGCGCCACCACGCCCTACGCGCGGGTCACCAGCGAATCGGTCGCGGAGGGCGTGTGGTACGTGACCGGCGGCAGCCACCACAGCGTGGTCATCGAGATGTCCGATCACACGATGGTCGTCGAATCCCCGCTGAACGACGAGCGGGCGGTCGCGGTCATCGCGGAGGCGCGCCGGCTCGTGCCCGGCAAGCCCATCCGCTACGCGATCAACAGCCACCACCACTTCGATCACTCGGGCGGCCTCCGCGCCGTCGCGGCGGAGGGCATCACCGTGATCACGCACGAGACCACCCGCGCCTTTTTCGAGGGCGCGCTCGCGGCTCCCGCGACCATGACGCCGGATCGCCAGCAGGCCGCGCGCCTGAAGGTCACGGTGGAGGGGGTGCGGGACAAGCGCGTGCTCACCGACGGCACGCGCAGCGTGGAGATCTATCACATCGCGGGCAACACGCACGCCGACGGGATGCTGATGGTCTACCTGCCGAAGGAGCGGCTCCTGATCGAGGCCGACGCCTTCACGCCCGGCCCGCCGAACGCGCCGGTGCCCGCGATCATCAATCCGCTCAGCGTGAACCTGGCCGACAACATCGCCCGACTCAACCTGTCGGTGGACCGGATCCTGCCGCTACACGGGCGCATCGTCCCGCTGACGGAGCTGCACCGGATGATCGGCCGCGGCAACTGAGCCGGACGGGGATCACCCCCACCACCGGACCCCTCACCCTGCCCTCTCCCCTCAGGGGAGAGGGTGGGGGCAGGGCTAGCTGACTCCGGGCTCGAGCAGGGTCAGGGTTCCTGCGTCGGCGTCGAGCTCGGCGAGGCAGCCCACCGGGAGGGTGGTCTGGTCCTCGATGTGGCCGACCATGATGCCGGAGACGGCGGGTACGCGAAGGGCCCGGCAGCGCTCGGCCAGGATGTCCTCCAGCGGGCGGTTCTGCAGGAAGAACTGCGAGGAATTGCAGTTGGTGAACTTCCCGAACGCTACCCCCGCAACGCCGGCCAGGGCGCCCGACAGCCAGAGCTGGGTCAGCATCCGGTCGATGCGGTAGTAGGCCTCCTCGACGTCCTCCAGGAACAGGATCGCCCCGCGAAGGTCGGGGAAATAGGGCGTGCCGCAGAGATGCGACATCAGGCAGAGGTTACCGCCCAGCAGCCGGCCGCGGGCCTTGCCCGGCACCAGCGTGGCCACCCGGTTCTCCCAGTCCAGCCGGCCCTCGGCCCGGTCGAAGGCCGGGGGGCCGCCGAGCTGTACCGGCGTCTGCGCGGACCACAGCACGCGCTTGAGCTCGCCCAGCGAGTAGGGCGTGAATTCGCGGAACGCCACCGGCCCGTGAAAGGTGACGAGGCCCGCGTGGCGATGGATCGCCATGTGGAGCGCGGTGATATCGCTGTAGCCGATCAGCGCCTTCGGGTTGCGCTGCATGAGGGCGTAGTCGAGATCGGGCAGGATCCGCGAGGCCCCGTAACCGCCCCGCACGCACCAGATCGCGTCCACCCCGTCGTCGGCGAACATGCGGTTGAGGTCGTCGGCGCGGGCCGAGTCGGAGCCGGCCAGGTAGCCCTCGCGGTCGAAGAGGTGGCCGCCGGGTTTCACCTTGAACCCGAGCGACTCCACCGTGTCGATCGCGAAGCGGATCCGCTCGGGCTCGTTCGGCGCCGCCGACGGCGCCACCATTCCGATGGTCTGACCCGGAGCGAGGCGGCGCGGGCGAAGGAGTGGCATGAGGGCATCTTACCGCGCCTTGACTTTGTTCCGGGAGCGCGGCTAGTGTCGGGACCGGGTGCGGGACGTTTCTCCTCGGAGGAGGCGCCGTCATGTCTACCACGCATCGCATCGATCGCCGGACTCTTCTCAAGCTCGGGACCGCCGGCGCGGTCATGCTCGGAGCCGGGGCTCCGCTCGCGGCCGCCCAGGAGAAGCCGAAGAAGGGCGGCACGCTCACCGTCGGCCGCAACCACGACGCGGACACGCTCTATCCCGGGCGCTCCACCGGCCTCTCCGCGATCGCGACCAACTTCCTGCTCTACGACGGCCTCGTGCTCCACGACTTCCAGATGAAGATCCGCCCGGCCCTGGCCGAGAAGTGGGAGACCTCCTCGGACGGACTCACCTGGACGTTCCACCTGCGCAAGAACGTCAAGTTCCACTGCGGGGCGACGCTCACCGCCCAGGACGTCAAGGACCACTTCGACCGGTGGATCGACCCGAAGGAGTCGGTGCCCACGCGGGCGAAGATGGCGAGCCTGCAGGAGACGCGGGTGGTGGACGATCACACCGTCGTGTTCAAGCTCAAGAACCCGACGCTGGTGTTCCTCAACAACGTGAGCCAGACCGAGTGGGCCTACGCCTCGATTCCCCACGCCAAGCACGTGGCCCAGCACGGCAAGGACTACGGCGTGGTCTCGGCGAGCGTGTGCGGCACCGGGCCCTTCCGGCTCAAGGAGTGGCTCAAGGACGATCGCATGGAGCTCACGCGCAACGACGACTACGCGTGGGGCTCGCCCGTCTACGACAACACCGGCGCCCCCTGGGTGGACCGAATCATCTTCCGCACCCTGCCGGAGGACGCCTCGCGGGCGGCGGAGCTCGAGACCGGCGGCATCGACCTCGACATCGACGTCGCGCCCCAGCACATCCCGCGGCTCGAGGGGCGCGGGGTCAAGGTCACCTCGATCCCGCGGCTGTCCTCCAACCACCTCGGCTTCAACGTGGAGAAGGACGTGTTCAAGGATCCGCGGGTGCGGAAGGCGGTGGCCCACGCGGTCAACCGGGAGCAGATCGTGCAGTTCGTGATGAAGGGCCAGGCCGACGTCTCCCACGGCTTCCTCCACCCGCTCGTGCCGGGGGCGACGCCCAAGGAGCAGATGCGGCCGCACATGCACGAGTGGAGCCTCGAGAAGTCGAAGCGGCTCTTCACCGAGGCCGGGTGGACCCCGGGGCCGGGCGGCATCCGGCAGAAGGACGGCAAGCCGCTCACCGCGACCTGCTTCGTGTTCACCGAGCTGCACGAGCGCATCGTCACGCCGGTGCAGGCCACGCTCCGCGAGGCCGGGTTCGACATGCAGATCAAGCGGCTGGAGTCGGCCGCGTTCAACACCGCGACGCGGGCCGGGGAGCACGACATGCGCTTCCTGCCCATGATCTACAGCTCCGCCGACTTCCTCTACTTCTTCGTCTCCCAGGCGGTCCCCAGTCCCAACACGGTGCGCTGGAAGGACGAGAAGACCGACGCGTTCTTCCAGGTCTCGCAGACCTCGCTGAAGGAGGCGGAGCGGGTGCGCGCGTTCCAGGGGCTCGAGCAGCGCCTGGTCGACGAGGCGGTGGTGGTGCCGATCCAGCACGTGCGCTGGATCTTCGGCAGCCGGCCGCGGGCGCGCGGCCTCAAGTACCATCCGATCCACGGCGTCTACAAGCTGATGGACGTGTGGGTGGCCTGAGCCATGAGCGCGATCAGGCGGACCGCGATCCGGGCCGGCTACATCGTGGCGTTCGACGGCCGCGGCCACCGTCTCCTCCGGGACGGGGTCGTGGTGATGGAAGGCGATCACATCCTGTACGTGGGTCCCCGCTTCGACGGCACGGTGGACGAGACCATCGACGCCCACGACCGGATCGTGACCCCGGGTCTCATCTCGACCCACGCCCACATCGGGGGCTCGCCGCTCGACCGGTCCTTCATCGAGGACCGCGGCAACCCCCAGTTCTGGTACTCGGGCCTCTTCGAGATGCTGCCGGTGCGCAGCGAGGGCCAGGACGAGGAAGGCGGCCGCGCCTGCGTGGACTTCTCGATGGCCGAGCTGCTCCGGGGCGGGGTCACCACCGTCATGGAGATCGGCGGCCTCGGCGAGTACGTGGTCGAGCGGGCGGCTCACTATGGCATCCGCGTCTACATGGGCCAGGCGTTCCGCTCGGGGCGCTGGCTCACGCGCGACGGCAAGCGCGTGGAGTGGGAGTGGAACGAGGAGCAGGGCAAGCAGGGCCTGCGGCGGGCGGTGGAGTTCCACAAGAAGCACGACGGCGCCCACGGAGGTCTCGTGCGCTGCTTCTTATCGCCGGCCCAGATCGACACCTGCACGCCCGGGCTGCTCCAGGAGGCCAAGCGCTTCGCGGACGAGGCCCGCGTGCCCTACCAGGTCCACACCTCGCAGTCGGTGGTCGAGTTCAACGAGATGGTCGCGCGGTACGGCAAGACCCCGATCGCGTGGATGCGGGAGCTCGGCGTGCTCGGCCAGAACACGATCCTGGGCCACGCCATCATCATCGGCGGCTCGTCGTGGACCAACTACCCGGCGGGCGACGTGGCGATGATGGCCGACGCGGGCTGCTCGGTGGCCCACGCGGTGTGGGTCTTCGCCCGGCGGGGCGTGGCCATGGAGTCGTTCGCGGCTTACCGGGCGGCGGGCGTCAACATGTCGCTCGGCACCGACACCAACCCCCAGAGCGTGATCGAGGCCATGCGCTGGGCCGCGGTGTGCTCGAAGATGATGGAGCGCAACACCGAGGCCACCACCGCGGCGCACGCCTTCGACGCGGCGACCCTCGGGGGGCGCGCGGGCCCTCGGGCGCGACGACCTCGGGCGCATCGCCCCCGGGGCCAAGGCCGACCTGGTGCTGTGGAAGGCGACCTCGTGGAAGATGACGCCGCTACGCGACCCGATCAAGAACCTGGTCTACAACGCGGCCGACGAGGACGTGGACCGCGTCTACGTCAACGGGCGCCTGGTGGTCGACGGCGGCCAGGTGCTCGCCGCCGACGAGAAGGCGATCCTCGGGGCGCTGCAGGCGGCGGGCGACCGGATGTGGCCCCGCATGGCCAAGGCGGACTGGGCCGGGCGGAGCGCCGACCAGCTCTCCCCGCAGACCTACCCGGACTGGAGCGGCTAGGCCGGGACGGTGGGCGGATACGTTCTCCGCCGCCTCTGGCAAACCATCCCGGTCCTCTTCGGCGTCTCGCTGCTGGCCTTCGCGGTCATGCACGTGGTGCCGGGAGACCCGGTGCGCCTCATCGCAGGGCCCGACGCGCCCGAGTCGGTGGTCGAGCGCATCCGCGTCGAGCTCGGGCTGGACCGGCCGCTCCACGAGCAGTACTGGTCGTTCCTCCATCGCGCCCTGCGCGGCGATCTGGGCCGCTCGCTCCGCTCGCGCGCGCCGGTGGCCGACGAGATCCTCGCGCGCTTTCCCGCCACGCTCGAGCTGACCACGGTCAGCATGATCATCTCGGTGCTCGTCGGCGTGCCGCTGGGGCTGATCGCGGCGGTGCGCCGGGCCACCTGGGTGGACTACCTCGCCATGACCACCTCGCTGTCGAGCCTCTCCATGCCCGTGTTCTGGCTGGCGATCGTGGCGATCTGGCTCTTCAGCCTGCAGCTCGGCTGGCTGCCCGTCTCGGGCCGTGGCGGGCCGCTCTGGCAGTGGGACGGCCTGCGCCACATCGCGCTTGCCCGCCGCCACCCTGGCCACCACCTCCATCGCGATCACGAGCCGGCTCACGCGCTCGGGCATGCTCGACGTGCTGGGCCGCGAGTACGTGACCACCGCGCGGGCCAAGGGACTGCCGCCGGTCTCGGTGGTGACCAAGCACGCGCTCAAGAACGCGCTCATCCCGGTGGTGACGGTGGTCGGCCTGCAGTACGGCTTCCTGCTCGGGGGCGCGGTCGTCACCGAGACCATCTTCGCCTGGCCCGGCGTCGGCCGGCTGGCCATGACCGCGATCCTCCAGCGCGATTACCCGGTGGTGCAGGGCTGCGTGCTCCTGGTGGCGGTGCTCTTCGTCATGGTGAACCTGCTGGTGGACCTGCTCTACGGTCTGCTCGATCCGCGTATCCGCTATGACTGAGCGACGGGGCGCGGGCGGATGAGCGCGGGGTGGCGGCGGTTCGTGTCCCATCGCCTGGCGGTGGTGGGACTGGCGCTGATCGCGCTGCTGGTCCTCCTGGCCGCGTTCGCGGCCCAGGTGGCGCCGCGCGATCCGATCCGGCAGGACCTCCCGAGCGCGCTCGCCCCGCCGTCGCGCGAGTTCCCGCTCGGCGCGGACGAGTTCGGGCGGTGCATCCTGAGCCGCATCCTCTTCGGGGCGCGGCTCTCGCTGGTGGTCGGCGTGCTCGCCACCGCGATCGGCGCGGTCGCCGGCATCCTGCTCGGCCTGCTCGCGGGCTACTTCCCGCGGCTCGACGCGCCGGTGATGCGCGCCATGGAGGTGCTGCTGGCGTTCCCGAGCATCCTGCTCGCCATCGCGATCGTGGCCGCGCTCGGTCCCAGCCTGATCAACGTGATGATCGCGGTGGGGCTGCGGTCCATCCCGAGCTTCGCCCGCCTCACCCGCGCGATGGTGCTCTCGCTGAAGGAGCTCGAGTTCGTCCAGGGCGTGCACGCGCTGGGCGCCGGGCACGGGCGCGTGCTCTTCCGCCACATCTTCCCCAACAGCGTCTCCCCGCTGCTGGTCTTCTCGTCGATGCAGGTGGCCACCTCGATCCTGCTCGCCGCGATCCTTTCGTTCCTCGGCCTGGGGGTGCAACCGCCCACGCCCGAATGGGGAAAGATGGTCAGCGACGGGCGGGCCTACCTGCTGGACGCCCCGCACGTGTCGCTGTTCCCGGGGATCGCGATCTTCCTGACCGTGATGGGCTTCAACTGCCTGGGCGATGGGCTGCGGGACGCGCTCGATCCCCGGATGCGGGCCCGGGTGAGCGAATGAGCTGCGGGGACCTAGCGGCGCTTGAGAAGCCAGTCCACCGCGGCGGAGCCGTCGGTGGCGTCGCTGTCGCTCCCGCGGGCCGGCTCCGCGGGGCGGGGCGCCGCGGGGGCCGCGGGCCGGACCGTCTCGACCGCGCGCGCCGGCTCGGGCGCCCGTGGGCCGTTCGCCGGGGCCGACACGCTCTGCGCGGGAGGGGTCGCCGTCGACGCGCGCTGGGGCGCTGGCACGATCTCGACCGGCTGAGGTCTTGCCGGAGCGGGCGTCGGGTCTCGGCGTGGGCCGGACCTCCGGAGCGGGCGCGGGCTTCGCGGCGGTGGTGGGAGCGGGCCGTGGCGCCGGAGCCGGGGCCACCGCGACCGGGGGCGGGGGCGCCACGGACACGGCGGGAGGTGGCGCCGCGACCTTCGGAGCCGTCGCGGGGCGGGCGGAGCCGTCGCGGGGGCGGGCGGAGCCGCCGCGGGCGCCGCGGCGGGCGGTGCGGTCGCGGGGGGCGCCGCGACCGGAGGCGCGGTGGTCGCCGCCGCCGAGGGCGCCGCGGGGGCAGTCGTCGGCCGCTCTGCGGGTGCCTGCGTTTCTGCCGGCCCCTTGGCCTGCGGGCTGCTGCGCCCCGGCCGGCGGGAGCCCTCGTCGACCAGGAGCTCGACGCTTCGCGCGAAGCGTCGCCCATGATAGAGCTCGTAGGCCACCTTGACCTGGCCGCCGGGTCGGATGTCCTCGAACCAGCCATCCTTGGCGCCGACCGTGATCCGCGTGGTCTTGGTCACCACCAGCGGCACCACGCCGCCCCCGAACGGGCCGGAGTTGACGTGGATGGTGTTGGATTCGACCTTCGCGACCCAGCCCACGGTCTCGCCGTCGGGCCGGTCCCCCGGCGTGAACGCGTAGTCGCCCGGATCGGGCGGCCAGAGCATCAGTACGACCGCGGCCAGGAGCGCGAGGCTCCCGGCCGCAGCGCCGATCGAGATAAAGCGGTTGCCGCCCGGTATCACGCGTCTAGTCGTCAAGCAGTCCCTTGATCGCGTTGAAGACCGGATTCTCGTTCGCAGCGGGCTTGGGCGCAGCCGCGGGGGCCGCGGCGGCGGTGCCGATGAACTTCCGCACGCAGTCGTACTGCTCCCAGCCCTTCAGCGGGTAGTTGAGGTCGACCACCTTCCACTTCGGGTGCCCGTTCTGGAGCAGCGTGGGCATCTGCTTCTGTATCGTCTGGGCGAAGCGTCCGACGTTGTCGCAGTCCTTCCTGCGGAAATCGAACGAGACCAGCACCGCCTTGACCGCCACGCTGTTCACCGGAGTCTTCTGCCACTCGTAGACATTGGCCGGGATATCCGCGCGCGGATAGAACTCGGTGATGCTCTTGTTCGTGATCGGGATCAGCTCGAGGCCGTCCTTCTCGGTGATGTCGTCCTTGAGCAGCTTCACCGGGTATCCGGCCACGTAGAACATGGCGTCGATGCGGCCGGCCTTGAGCTCGGCGAGCGCTTCGCCGGTATCGATCGGCACCATCTCGGCGGGAGCGACCTCGGAGAGCTTGAACAGCAGGCGGGAGGTGAGATAGGTGCCGCTCCCGTCACGGCCGATGGCCACCCGCCTGCCGGCCAGGTCGTCGAAGTCGCGGATGCCCTTCTTGCCGAGCAGGTGGACTTCCTCGTTGTAGAGGGGGAACACCATGCGGGTCTTCTTGGCGATGCGGCTCAGGACCGGGTCCGACTGCACCCGGGCCACGAATGCGAGCACGTCGGACTGCACGATGCCCATCTGCACGCCGGGACGCTGATAGACCGCGAAGATGTTCTCGATGGAACCCTTCGAGGTGTGCACCGACAGGTTCACGCCCGCGGGCTTCGTCAGCTTCTGCAGATCGAGGCCGAACTGGTAGTAGGTGCCCTTGTCACCGCCGGTGATGATGCCCATGTCCTCGGCGGCCGGGCAGAGGCTGGCCGCCGCCAGGAGCATGAGGATCGCCAGCGAGCTCTGAATGATCAGTTTCGATTTCGTCACAGGTGTTCTCCTCTAGGCGAAATGTCGCCTCGCGAATCTGGATAGGGCAAGCCCTGTACCAGTCGCAGTAGCCGAACGGAGTCTAGGGGTTAGCGCCGATAGTGCCAGCATTGCATAGGGAAATTTTCTCGATCACTGGATAGTGCGCTACCCGATCTGGCACCCCTGCCTCTTCCGTTCCCCGGGCCCGAGAGCCGGCTCCGGGATGGCGAAGATGCCACAAGGTGCGGGGCCAGTCAACCGGAACCACGCGATGCGTCATTCAGGGGTTGGGTTGCGCTTGCGTGGACCGCGTCAGTCGGCGTAGAGTCCCGCGCCGGAGGATCTTATGCCCGAGCGTCCGCTACCGACCGAGCAGCAAGTACGCGCCCTCATTCACGATCGCCGCAACTGGGGTCGCTGGGGAAAGGATGACCAGCTTGGCGCGATCAACCTGATCACTCCGGCCAAGCGCGCCACGGCCGCGCGGCTCGTGCGCTCCGGGCGGAGCGTCTCCATGAGCCGGCCGTTTCCCAAGGAGCCCGGTCCCAACAACGCGCTGCCCGCGCAGCACTACATGCGGACGCTGGCGCGCGGCAAAGGCGGGTTCGCGGCCGACTACTACGGCATCTTCTATCACGGTATCGCCTCGACCCACATCGACGCGCTCTGCCACACGTGGGACGAGCACGCGATGTGGAACGGGCGTGACCCGAAGAAGGAGATCACGTTCGACGGCGCGACGTTCGGCTCGGTGGAGCACTGGGCCGAGGGCATCATCACGCGCGGGGTCTTCCTCGACGTGCCGCGCCATCGCGGGGTGCCGTCGGTGACCTGGGACCGGCCCGTGCACGGCTGGGAGCTCGAGGACATCGCGCGCGCACGCGGGCTCACGCTCGAGCCCGGCGACGCGGTGTGCGTGTATTCGGGTCGGGAGGCCTGGCAGGAGGCGAACGGCGAGAAGCCCTACGGCCGGCCCTTCGGCCCCGGCCCCACGGAGCGGCCCGGACTGCACGTCTCCTGCCTCGAGTTCCTGCGCGACCACGACGTGAGCGTGCTCGTGTGGGACATGCTGGACCACCTGCCGATCGGGTACGACATCCCCTGGGCGGTGCACGCCGCCCTCTTCGCCTACGGGGTCGCGCTCGTGGACAACGCCCTCCTCGAGCCGCTGAGCCGTGCCTGCGTGGACGAGAAGCGGGACGAGTTCATGCTCATCGTCGCCCCGCTCGTGGTGGTCGGGGGCACCGGCTCGCCCGCCAACCCGCTCGCGGTGTTCTGAGGCCCGCGGCGCCTCAGCCGACGCGGTACTTCTTCTCCGCCCCCGGAGCCAGGGCCACGCCGTGCCCCGGCCGATCGGGGATGAGGAAATCGCCGCCCTGCATGACCGGCATCTCGGCGAAGAGATCCTCGGGCACCCAGTCGATCCATTCCACGAGGAAGCCGTTGCTCAGCGCGCCCGCCACCTGCAACGAGAGCTCGTGCACGACGTGGGGTGAGACCGCGAGCTGGTGGGCGGCGGCGAGGCGGCCGATCTTGAGCGTCTCGCTGAAGCCGTTGGCGCGGCAGAGATCGGGCATCAGGTAGCGGGCGGCGCGCCGCTCGATGAGATCGCGGAACTCGAAGCGCGTGTAGTTGTTCTCGCCGGTGGCCACCGGGATGTTGATCGCGCGCGCGACCTCCGCGCAGGCGGCGAGGTCGTCGGCGAGCACCGGCTCCTCGTACCAGACGAGGTCCAGGTCCTCGAGCAGCCGGGCCTGGCGGATGTTGCCGAGGACGTCGAGCTTCTGGTTGACGTCCACCATGAGCCGGACGCCGTCGCCGACCGCTTTCTTGACCGCCAGCACGCGCTCGCGGTTGGCCCGCGGATCGGGGTCGTGGATCTTCAGCTTGTAGTAGCGGCATCCGCGCGCCGCGTACATCTCCGCCTCGCCGATCAGGTCGTCCAGTGAGTAGCTCGGCCACCCGCCGCTGCCGTAGGCCGCGACCCGGTCGGTGACCGCACCCCAGAGCTTGTAGAGCGGCAGGCCCGCGGTCTTGCCGACGATGTCCCACAGCGCGATGTCGAGCGCGCTGAGCGCGTAGGCCGCGACCCCCTGGCGCTTGATGCCGCGATCGGCGCGATACATCCGCTCCCAGAGCCGCTCCACCAGCAGCGGGTCCTGGCCCACGAGCAACGGGGCGAGCCGCGTGTCCAGGTAGGCCTGGATGGACTCCACGCCGCCGCCGCCGAAGGCGAGCGTGTAGCCCAGCCCGCTGACACCCTCGTCGGTGCGGATGTGCGCGACGACCAGGCTGTGGTGCGGGAAGTCGAGCGCGATCGGCTTGCGGTTCGGCATGCGGAGCACGGCGCTATCGATGGCGGTGATTTTCATGGCCGCATCCTAGGCCAGGCCGAGCGGGTCGGTCAACGCACTGGTTGGCCGATTCGCGATGGGTACGTCCTTGCCCTGAGTGAGCACGCCTGGGCTCTCACCGGAGGCGGCGTGTCCCGCGCAAATCCTGCCCGACAGGGCTCGGCCTTCTCAAACGCGTGACTGATCAGACATTTTTTCGCCTCGGCCGGTGGCATGGCCTTCGCTATTCCCTCCGGGTATGCAGGACGGCGAACCTTTGCCCTCGCGTCGCGGCCGGCGAGGTCTGATCGCCGTCCTAATCCTCCTGCTGATCCTGCTGCCGCTCTATCTCTGGCCGCTCCGTGGCGACGTGGGCGGCCTATCGAGCCCCTCGGCGCCGTCGGGGTCGGTGCGCGATCCGAGAAGCGCGGCCGCCGTGGCGCAGATCCCGGGCGACGTATGGAACGCGCTGATGGGGCAGACTCCCGCCTCGCCGCCCTCGTTGCCGGCGCTGCCGCCAAAGCCGTCGCCAAACCTGACCATGATCACCTCGGTCGAGGGGATCCCGGGTAACGGTCTCGACGAAGGCGCGGGCGAGACGCCCTCCGACAGCCCGGCCGTCCTCGTGCGTGGTCTGCTCGCGCAGGTCGGGTCACCGGACGCGTCGGGGGGCGACACGGTGTCCACCCCCACCGAGCTCGAGAGCACGCCGTGGGCCGGGACGGGGACCGGAGGCGGTGCCGGCGGGGTCGGCTCTGGTGGATATCCCGGGTTCGGCAATCTCGGCCCGTGGTCCGGTGGGGGGCCGGGCGTGGCCGGACAGGGGCCGCGGCTCGATCCGAGCCTCCCGGAAGACCTGGCGCCCACACCCGAGCCCGCCACCCTCCTGCTCGCCGGCTCCAACCTGGCACTACTGGGTGCGGCAGCCTGGAGGCGTCGCCGCCGCCGGTTGGGGATTCCTCCGAGCGGTTAGTTCGATTTTGGGTGACAAGATTTGGAGCCACCCCAACCACCTTTTGGCGTCGACCCCCGCTCCGAAGCGTGTAAGTGCCCGCCCGATTTGCATTCCTTCGATGGCACACGCGTTGCGTGGAACCGTCTGCGTAGCGCAAATCCTTCGAGGAGCGCAAAACTGTGAATGTCCTGATTCTTGACGAGACCCTGGAGCTCTCGGCGCCGGTGCGCGGGCTCGCGACACTATACGGATGGGAGCCGCACTTCATCGGTTCCCTACATGAGCTGGAGATGGCCAGCCGAGCGCACGGCCGCCCGGCGCTGGTGATCGTGAACCTGCAGGCGCCCATGACGGCGTGGGAGCTGGGTCAGCGGCTGCGTAGCCTCGAAGGCGACAGCCCGGTGGTCGTGCTGGGGCCGCGCGAGACCACGGACGCCCCACCCTCTCTTCCCGGCGTGCAGTGGCTGGAGCGGCCGACGGAGGAAGCCGAGCTCACCGCGGCCCTCGGACGCGTGGTGAATCGTCTGGGCCTCGGCGATCGCAGGATGGGCTCCGGAGGTGGCGCGGCGGCCCACGGGCTGATCGGGCAGTCGCCGCAGCTGGGGGAGGTGCTGGCGAAGATCGAGAAGGTGGCGGTGGGGGATGCGAACGTGTGCATCTCGGGGGAATCGGGGACGGGCAAGGAGCTGATCGCCCGGGCGATCCACGAGCAGAGCGCGCGGGCGGACCGGCCGCTGGTGACGCTGGACTGCACGGCGATCCCGGAGGGGCTGATGGAGAGCCATCTGTTCGGGCACGTGCGGGGCAGCTTCACGGGGGCGGTAGAGCACCGGACGGGGTTCTTCGCGCTGGCGCACACGGGGACGCTGTTCATCGACGAGATCAGCGAGCTGTCGATGCCGTTGCAGGCGAAGCTGCTGCGGGTGATCCAGACGCGGGAGTTCGTGAAGGTAGGGGGGAGCAAGCCGACGCGGACGGACATCCGGCTGATCACGGCGTCGAACAAGGATCTGCGGAAGGCAGTGCGGGAGGGACAGTTTCGGGAGGATCTGTACTACCGGATCGCGGTGGTGATGATCGAGGTCCCGCCGCTGCGGGCGCGGCGGGGGGACATCGGGCTGCTGGTGGAGCATTTTCTGCGGAAGTTTGCGGCGGCGCATCACAAGCGGGTGCCGCGGCTGACGGGGCGGGCGACGGAGCTGCTGCTGGGGGCGGAGTGGCCGGGCAACGTGCGGCAGCTCGAGAACTGCATCGAGCAGGCGGTGGTCCTGAGCGAGAACGACACCGTGGACGTCGACGTGCTCCCGCTCGCGGAAGCGGCCGGCAAGCGCGCCGACTCCGGCAAGCCGGGGCTGCCGGCGGGGCTGACGCTGCGGGACCTGGAGCAGCAGTACATCCTCCAGACGCTCGACGGAGTGGGCGGCAATCGTACGCAGGCCGCACGGCAGCTCGGGATCAGCCTTCGCTGCCTGCAGTACAAGCTGAAGGCGTATCGGCACGCGGAAGCGCAGGGGAGCGCGGCCGAGGGGTCGCGCATCACGCCGCCGGGCTCCTCGCGGCGCGCCGTGTCCTCGCTCAACGACGTGCTCTCCCTCGGTGATCGCCGGCGCATGATGATGTCCTGATCGGCGGCCCTTCGGGGCCGCCCTCGGCTTGTCGCCCCGCCCGCCCCGGGGTATCCTCGGCGGGCGGTGACCGGAGTCCCTGCCGCTCCACCCCACGAGTCCGACGACGGCGAATCCTTCGCGCGTCGTCACGTCCGTCACAACGCCGTCGCCCTGAGCGTCGACCTCGGCCTCTTCCTGGTCGGGCTGTCGTTCGCGTCGCAGAGCACGATCCTGCCCGCCTTCGCCGCCCACCTGGGCGCCTCGAACGTCGTGATCGGCGCGATCCCGGCGCTGATGACGCTCGGATGGAATCTCCCGTCCCTGTTCGCGGCCGGCTACACCGAATCGCTCCTCCGGAAGCTGCCCTTCGTGCTGCGCTACACGACGTGGGAGCGGCTGCCCTTCCTCGGCCTGGCCGCGGTCGCGTTCTTCCTCGCCCGCCCCGCGCCCGGGCTCTCGCTCGCGCTCATGCTCGGCATGCTGCTCCTGATCACCGGCGTGGGCGGTGTCCTCATGCCGGCGTGGATGGACATCGTGGCCCGCGCGGTTCCGGTGGGACTCCGCGGGCGCTTCTTCGCGGTCTCGAACCTGCTGGGCGGGGCGGGCGGGCTGCTCGGCAGCGTGCTCGTCGCGTGGGTGCTCGCGCGGATGCCGGCCCCCGACGGCTACGCGGTGTGCTTCCTGATGGCGGCCCTCTGCATGGGCCTGTCCTACGTGGCGCTCACGCGGGTGCGCGAGCCGCTGGCGACCGCGGTCGCGGTCGCGCCCCCGCTCGGCGCCTACCTGCGGCGCGCCGGCCGGCTGCTGCGAGAGGATCGGAACCTGCGCTGGTTCCTCCTGTCCCGGGCGCTCGTCTACGTCGGGATGATGGCGTCCGGGTTCTACACCGTGTACGCGCTTCGCCACTACGCGGCGCCGGACTGGGCGGTGGGACTGTTCACCACCGCGCTCCTCGCCGGACAGATGACCGGCAACCTGGCGCTGGGCGCCCTCGCGGATCGCGCCGGGCATCTGGTGTCGCTCGCGATCGGGGCGGGGGCGCTCCTCCTGGCCAACGTCGCCGCGCTGCTCGTGCCGTCGCTCGATCTGTTCTTCGTCGTGTTCGTCCTGCACGGGGTCCACCTGGCCGCGGTGAACGTATCGGGACTGAGCGTGCTGCTCGAGTTCGCGCCGAGCCCGGCCGCGCGCCCGACCTACGTGGGGCTCGGGACCACCCTCCTGACCCCGGTGGCCTTCGGTGCCCCGCTCCTGGCCGGTCTGACGGCCGACGCCCTCGGGTTCCCGGCGGTGTTCGTGGTGGGGGGGCTCGGGAGCCTGGCCGGCCTCGCACTGCTGCTGGGCCGGGTCCGGGAGCCCCGGAATCTGCCCGCTCTGCCGTGATATCTTCGGCGGGCGGGAACCTGGGAGTCCAATCGATGGTTCAGAGGCATAACGTGAGATGACGCCCATAGTCTATCTTTCGGTCCTGTTCCTGATGGTCGTCGCCTCGGACGCGGCGGCTCAGCCCACCCGGGAGCAGATCGCCCGGGGCAAGTACGTGTTCGGCGCCGCGGCGGGCTGCGGGTGTCACACGGCGCCGAAGCAGCCCCTCAACGCGGGTGGGCGCAAGTACGACGGGCCGTTCGGGACCGTGTACGCCTCGAACATCACGCCCGACCCCACCACCGGGATCGGCAAGTGGACGGATGAGCAGATCATCACCGCCACGCGGTTGGGGCGCCGACCGAACGGCGAGCGGCTCATCCCGGTCCATCCCTATACCGTCTTCAACGGCATGACCGAGCAGGACCTGCAGGATGTGGTTGCCTACCTGCGCTCGGTCCCCCCGGTCAACCGCCAGACGCCGGCCAAGAAGATCTCGGTCCCGATGTTCGAGAGCGTGTTCCTCCCGGCGTGGCTGGCCACCTTCGCGGCGGTCGAGACGCCTCCCAAGTCGGCGCCGACCTCGGGCGTGGCGCGCGGAGAGTACCTGACGCGCGCGGTTTCCCATTGCGGCGAGTGCCACACGCCCCGGACCATGACCATGGCGGTGGACAATACCCGCTTCCTGGCCGGGAACCAGAAGGGCAAGGGGCCGGAGGGCTCCGCGGTGCCGAATATCACGCCGGATCGCGAGACCGGCCTCGGGAGCTGGACCGAAGAGCAGATCACCGACTACCTCGAGACAGGAAACAAGCCCGATGGAGACGTGTCGGGCGGCCTGATGATGGAGGTCATCCAGGGCTCCTCGGCTGGGTACAAGGACCTGACCAAGGCCGATCGGCAGGCCATCGCGAAGTACCTGAAATCGATCCCGGCCATCAAGAACAGGATCGAGTAGCTCAACCTTCACCAGCCGGACGGCAAGCCGCGGAAGCGAGCCCCGATCCGCCAGAGGAGGCACGATGAACGGACGACTGAGACTCACCGCCAGCGTGATCGTCACCGCCAGCTTGGTCATCGCAGTCTCGGCCGGATGCGCCAGCCAGTCCGCGTCGAAGATGGGGAGCGGTGACGTGGTCGCAGATCGTCAGCGCCTCATGAAGTCGGTCGGCGCCAACTGGGGGGATATCCAGGCCAAGGCCAAGGCCGGCAACATCGAGGGCGTCGCGGTCAACGCGGAGGCGCTCGCCCTCTACTCGCAGCAGATCCCGTCCCTGTTCCCGGCGGGGTCGGGCACCGACAAGTCCAAGGCCAAGCCCGAGATCTGGCAGAAGTTCCCCGAGTTCGAGGCCGCGGCCAAGAACCTCGGCGTGCAGTCCGAGAAGCTCCGCGACGCGGCCCGGGCCAAGAACGAGCAGCTCACGCAGGATCTCGTGAAGGACTTCGGCCGTCAGGCGTGCGGAAGCTGCCACACTCCGTTCCGCCAGCCCCCGCCGGCCGCACCCCGCTCGTAACGCTGCGCTCCGTCGCATTCATCACGGGGCCGGTGCCCACCCGCGACCAGGGTGGGGCCGGCCCCGTGGTTTGTCTGCTAGACTCGCGGCTAGACCGATGGCGCACCCGTTCAAGGTGCTCGTCGTCGACGACGAGCCCGAAATCGTCCAGTACGTCCAGTACGTCCTCCGTCGGCTCGGCCACGAGGTGCCGGGCGCCGGCGACGGAGAGGAAGCCCTCCAGAAGGCCCTCAACGATCCGCCGGATCTGATCATCCTCGACGTGATGATGCCGATCATGGACGGCTTCGCGGTCTGCCGGGCGCTGCGGGAGCGCGAGGCCACGCGGCTCGTGCCGGTGATCGTCATGACCGCGCTCCAGGGGGTGGAGAATCGCGTGAAGCTGCTCGAGCACGGCGCCGACGACGTGCTCACCAAGCCGGTGGACGAGCGCGAGCTGATCGCCCGGGTTCAGGCCGTCGTGGCCCGCAAGCGCGACGTGGACCAGCGCCTGAGCGAGATCACCCGCGTCCGCGATCACTTCGCCAAGTTCGTGCCCGACGCGGTCAAGCGTCTGGTCGCGGCCAATCCCGACGCGCCCGGGCTGGCCAAGCAAGAGCTCGACGTCACCGTGCTCTTCGTGGACATCAGCGGCTACAGCCGCCTGGCCGAGCGAGTCTCCCCCGTGGATCTCAACGCCCTCGTCGAGCGCTACTTCGGCAGCTTCCTGGATCGGATCACCGACGCGGGCGGCGACATCAACGAGACCTCGGGCGACGGCTTCATGGCCATCTTCCAGGACGGCGATCCGACCGCCCACGGCGTGCGGGCCGTGAACGCGGCGCTGATGCTGCTCGCGCTCACCGAGGCGCTGAACCAGAAGGAGGTCGACAATCCGCTCGCGATCCACATCGGGATCAACTCGGGGCCGGCCCTCGTCGGGTCCACGCGCTTCGAGGGCCGCCGGGGCACGCGGTGGACCTTCACCGCGAGCGGCATGGTCACCACGCTGGCCGCGCGGCTCGCGGGGGCGGCGAGCGACGGCGAGATCCTGGCCGGCCCGGAGACGGTGCGCCGCCTCGGAGGGCGCTACCGCCTCGAGCGGGTCGGGCAGGAGCGCCTGAAGAACATCACCGAGGCCATCGAGGTCCACCGCATCATCTCGCCGCCCTCGAAGTCCGTGCTGCGCTGACCCGCTCCTACGGCCCGACGACGAGGGCCTGGTAGCCGCGCGTGGCGAGATCGCGGGCGGCCGCGCCCGCCCGCGCGCGATCAGGGTAGGCACCGACGCGCACGCGATAGACGGTCTCGCTTCCCACTCCGCTCTCGACGATGGTCGCCCCCGCCACCGCGTCCCGGAGCGCTTCGGCGCGCGCGCGCGTCGTGAAGGAGCCGATCTGCACCGTGAACGCGCCGTCTCCGGAGGACGAGCGCGGGGGAAGCGAGAGCACGCGCACGCGGACCGGGATGACTCCCGGGCCCACCGCCCCCAGGAGGCGTCCGGCCGCGTAGGAGACGTCGAGGATGCGGCCCTCCACGAAGGGACCGCGGTCGTTCACCCGCACCTCGGCGGTCTGGTTCGTGTCCCGGTTGGTGACCTGGAGGCGCGTGCCGAAGGGCAGCGTGCGGTGCGCGGCGGTGAGCTGGTGCATGTCGAACACCTCGCCGCTGGCCGTGCGGCGGCCGTGGTGGGCCTCACCGTACCAGGAGGCCATTCCCACCTCCTCCTTCTGCGTGACCGGGGGGACGGGCGGGGTAGTCATGACCGCGCGGGAGCAGCCCGCCAGCCAGGCCACCGCCGCCAACGCCGTCGATACCGCCACCAGCGAGAGCCGCCCCTGGACGCGTGCCATGGCAGCCCCCATCCTGCCATCGGGAGCCCGCGGGGACCAGGGGGCCCGGTCGGGTGGGGCCTTGTCTTGATCGGGGTTTCCTGGTACTCAAGTAGCCCAGCTTTCAATGGCGAGAACCGTCCGGCAGGTCTGAATCGTGCGGCTCAAGCGCGAGGACGTGGAGCGCATGATGGACGAGCGGCCGGCCGGCAGCTCGCTCGAGGAAGCGCTCGAGGTGTTCGAGGTCTTCGCCAGCGGTAGCCTCGCCGACGAGGTCTACGTGCTCGACGACGTCGGGGGCAAGCGCATCGCGATCGCCCCCGCCGCGCTGAAGGCGAAGTACCGGAAGGAGTGACACGCCATGGCGATCATCACCATCTCTCACGAGATCGGCGCGGGCGGACCGGAGATCGGCCAGCAGCTGGCGGACCGGCTCGGGTACCGCTACGTGGACCAGGACCTCGTCTCCAACGCGGCCCAGAAGTACGGGCTGCTCGAGGAGAAGCTCACCCATCTCGATGAGTCGAAGCCCTCGCTCTTCGAGCGCTTCGACGCGGAGACGCGCCGCTACATCACGGTGATCCAGACCGCGCTCTACGACTTCGCGGAGAAGGACAACGTGGTGCTGATGGGGCGCGGCGGGCAGTGGCTCCTGCGCGGGATCCCCCACGTGCTGCGCGTGCGGGTGATGGCCCCGTTCGACGTGCGGGTCAAGCGGCTCGCCAAGAAGCTGGCCGGGCCGATGGGCGAGCAGACCAACCCGCGCACCGTCTCGGAGCTCGTGCGCCGCGACGACGCCGAGAAGGCCGGACGCATGCGCTACCTCTACGAGGTCGGCATCACCGATCCGGGGCTCTACGATCTCGTCGTCAACACCGAGAAGCTGCTGACCGCTGCGGTGGTCGGCCTGCTCGCGGGCGTGGTCGGTCAGCCCGAGCTGGCCGCGACACCGGCGAGCTCGCAGCTCGTGGCCGACCGTTCGCTCGCCTCACGGGTCCAGGTGGCCCTGGCCACGCATCCGGAGACGCGCAAGTACCGCATCTCGGTCGAGGCGCGTGCCGGCGTGGTGACCCTCGAGGGCACCGCGGTCATGGACGAGGCGATGGACGTGGCCCGAGGGGTCGAGGGGGTGGCCGAGGTGAAGGCGCGGCAGATGGAGCTGCCTCCGATCCCGCCCTTCGTCGCGTAGCGCGTCAGGGCTTGGGAGGAGGGCCGGGACGCCGGGCGGTCTCGTCCGGCACCTCGGCGATGGTGACCGCCACGTCCATCTTCTGCTTCTTCCGCACGATCTGCAGCGTCACGCTCTTGCCCACGCGCGTCTCCGCCACCAGGCGCTGCACATGCCGGTAGTCGTCCACCGGCGTGCTGTCGTAGGCGACGATGACGTCGCCCTGCTGGAGGCCGGCCTGCGCCGCCGGGCTGCCGGTGATCGTGGAGCCCACCACCGCGCCGTTGGTGCCGCCCAGGCCCAGGCTCTGGGCGAGATCGGGCGAGAGCGGCTGGAGCGCCACGCCGAGCCAGCCGCGCACCACCTTGCCCTTGTCCACGAGCTGGTCGACCACGCGCTTCACCATGTTGATGGGGATGGCGAAGCCGATGCCCTGGCCCGCGGCCACGATGGCGGTGTTGACCCCGATGACTTGCCCCTTGAGATTGACGAGGGGACCGCCGGAGTTGCCGGGATTGATGGACGCGTCGGTCTGGATGAAGTTCTCGTAGGTCGCGATGCCCACGTCCGAGCGCCCGGTCGCGCTGATGACCCCGACCGTGACGGTCTGATCCAGGCCGAAGGGGTTGCCGATCGCGATGGCCCACTCGCCGACCCGGAGCGCGTCCGAGTTGCCCATGCTGGCCACCGTGATCTCGTGGTCCGGCTGGAACTTGACGACCGCGAGGTCCGTTTTCGGGTCGGTGCCGAGGATCTGTCCGCGGTATTCTCGCTTGTCGGACATGCGGATCAGGATCTCGTCGGCGCCCTTGACGACGTGAAAGTTGGTGAGGACGAGACCCCGCTTGTCGATGATGACGCCCGAGCCCAGGCCGGGCCGACGGAACTCGGAGCGCGAGTCGGGCCCTTCGGAGCCGAAGAACTGATTGAAGAAGTCCCGAAAGAAGGGATCGTCGTTGCCCTGCGGCAGGTTGGGGCCACGCCGGTTCTTCGCCCGCTGGATCGTTCCCAGGTGCACGACCGCGGGTCGCACGTGCTGGGCCACGTCCACGAATCCGAGCTGCAGCGACTCGGCGAGCGCCAGGCCGCTGGCGGCCTGGGGGCTGCTGGGCACCGGCGCGGCCACGCTGCGGCCGAAGCGATCGCGCAGCAGGTACCCGCCACCCCCCGCGGCAACCAGGAGGATGGCGACCACGGCGATCAGTATCGGGCGGCGGCTCATGTATGTACTCTACCAGTGGGCCCCGGGGCAGCGAACCTGCGGGGCGACCGGATGATAGCGACTGCCGTCTTGGACTGTCAAGGAAGCCCGTGAGATACCGTCACGTCTGGCCGGGGGTTCTGCTGCTCGCGGCGCTGGCGCTGCTACTCGTCGGCCTGCTGCGATGGGGTGATCATTTCCTGTCGCCCGGGCCCACCGGGGGCATCCACCGTCTGCTGCAGCTCTGGGCCGCTTCGCGCCCCGCGGAGGAGGTCATCGCGCCCCCCGCGTCCGCGGCGCCCCACTCGCCGGTCACAGATGCGACGGCCAGCAGCGCCCCCGTGGCCGGGGCGCCGCCCGTGATCGTTCCGGTTGTGCCCGAGGCCCCGGCCCCGGCCGCCGCGCCTCCGCCGACACCCGCGCCTCCGCCGGTCGCGTCCACGCCGGTCGCGCCGGTCCCCACTCCGGTCGTCAAGGCGCCAGCCCCGGCGCCTGCCGAGGAGCCCCGCGAGACGGTCGCGGCCTCTACCACTCCGCCGCCGGTTCGTTACGCGCTCGCGCTCGGCACGTTCCCCCTGTCCGAGGACGCCGAGCGCGTGGAGGTCAAGCTGAACCAGGCTGGCTTCTCCACCGTGCGCTTCCGGCTCCAGACGCCGGCCAAGCTCTTCGCGGTGCAGGTGTCCTCCTTGAAGGACCCTGAGGAGGGCCAGGCCACGGTCGAGCGTTTGCAGGAGGAAGGCCATCCGCCGGCCGTACTCGTGGTCGGGCGCACCGGCGTGACGGTGCGGGTGGGCTCGCCCATGCCGCTGCGGACCGCGGTGCAGCTCGCCGAGAAGCTGCGGGCCGGCGGCTACGACGCGCGGGTGGCCACGGAGTCCACGCAGGCGGGGCAGGTGACTCTCCGGCACGGCAACTTCGCCTCGCGCCCCGAAGCCGAGGCAGCCAGCCGTGAGGTCGCCCGCCTGGGGGTCCCCAACGAGGTCATCCAGATCCGCTAGGCCTTGGAGATAAATCCGGCTGGAGAGTAGTATCGGATCATGGCTGGGAAGCGGATCCTCGTGGTGGACGACGAGCCGGAAGTGCGCCAGCTAATGGAGCAATTTCTGACCCACCGTGGCTACGACGTCCACATCGTCGAGAACGGCAAGCTGGCCCTGGCGGCGGTGGACACCTTCCTGCCCGACGTGGTGCTGCTGGACATGCATATGCCGGTGATGGACGGCCTCGAGACCCTCAAGCGCCTGGCCGCTCGATCGCCCTCGCTGCCGGTGATCATGGTCACGGTCAACGACGACATCGAGACGACGACGAACCTGCTTCAGCTCGGCGCCGCAGACTACGTCCCCAAGCCGTTCAACCTCGACTACCTCGAGCAGGCGATCAACATCCAGCTCTCCGCGGTCCGCGAGTAGCTCCCCTCGGTCGCGGGGCGCGGGGCGCCGCCGCTCCGCGGCGCGCCTAGGCGTGGGTGGTGAGCGTCTCCAGGGTGGCGCGGGCGGCGGGGGACAGGTCCAGGAAGCGAAGGCCAGCCGTGTCCTTGCGGGCCCACATCACCTCGGCGCGCTCGACGCGCAGCGCGTCGGGGTGAGCCCGGAAGGTGATCTGCAGGGACACCATCTCTCCGGGCTCGAGCCGGCGGGGCACCGCGTGGACCGCGATGCCGGTGCGGGACAGATCGCTCGCCTCGGCTACCACGGTCAGCTCGCCGTCGGAGATGGACACCTGGCCCTCCATCGTGCGGCGGGGGGCGGAGCGGGAATTGAACGTGGCCGCGCCCGAGCCGGCCCCGACCGCGCTCGCCTGCGGGAGCCGGGGGCCGAGCACCGCGTAGATCTTCACCGGGATGAGCCTGCCCTTGACCGTGACCTCGCCGAGGTCGCGGACCCCGAACTGCTCGCGCACCTCCGCGTGGGTGGCCTCGCTGATGATGATGGGCACGCTGAACTCCTTGGTCAGTCCCTCGAGTCGCGAGCCCAGGTTGATGGTGTCGCCGATCGCGGTGTACTCGAGACGCTGCTCGGAGCCGATGGTGCCCACGACGGCGTCGCCGGTATGGATGCCCACCCCGCAGGCCAGCGTGCCGCCGTGCTTGGCCGCGAAGCGCTCGGCCAGCGGTTGCAGGCGCTCCTGAAACTCGAGCGCGGTCCGCACCGCGCGGAGCGCGTGGTCCGGCGCCTCGAACGGCACGTTGTAGAGCGCCATGATGGCGTCGCCGATGTACTTGTCCACGGTGCCCCCGTGCTTGAACACCGCCTCGGTCATCACGGTGAGGTACTCGCGCAGGAACGCGACGACCTCTTCCGGCTGCATCTTCTCCGACATCGAGGTGAACCCGCGGATGTCGGAGAAGAGCACGGTCATGCGCCGCCGGTTGGCCGCGAGCTTGGCGTCGTCCTTGTGCCGCACGATCTCGGCCACCACGTCGGGCGAGAAGAAGCGTGAGAGTCGCCGCTTCTCCCGCTGCTCCTGCGTGAAGTTCTTGGCCACCGTGCCCGCGTAGGTGATCAGGAGCGCCAGCGGCACCGGCACCACCTCCATCCAGTAGCGGCCCCACACGAACGCGCCGTGGCTGGCCGCCAGATAGCTCCCGACGCTCAGGCCGACCACGCCGAAGGCGGGCAGGGGCCGGAGCGCGGTGGCCGTCCACGCCGCCGCGGCGGCGGCCAGAACCGCCAGCACCGGCACCAGGAAGCGAGGCACCCGGCGCAGCGGAATGCCCTGGAACAGGGTCTCGAGCGTCTGGGCGTGGATCTCGACCCCCGACATGCCCGCCTGCGAGGCGAACGGGGTGGGGAAGATGTCGTGCAGGGTCGGGGTCGTGGCGCCCACCAGCACCACCTTTCCCGCGAAGACCTCCGACGGAATCTCCCCGGTCACCACACGGTGATAGGCGATCATCGGGAAAGTGTTGGGGCCCCCGCGGTAGTTGATCAGCAGCTCGCTGCCCACCGGCGCGGCCCCGCGCGCCAGCCCCGCGCGCTCCCCGAGACGGTAGATCAGGAGATCGAAGCCCGCCCACTCGCGGTCCTGGAAGTCCCGCTTGAGCGTCGCGCGCCGGACGAAGGCGTCGGCGTCGGAGTCGTAGTCGGCGGAGCCGAAGGCGGCCCGGCCCCGTATCTCGGGGATCGGCGGGTTCAGCGCCTGCTTGACGAACGAGGCGTCGCCCACCGTGGTCAGGGCCGCCGCGAGCACGATCCGATCGCGCACCCGATCCACTGCGGCGCCCAGCGCGGCGTCGTCCGCGGGGCCTCGGGACGACGGCTCGGTGAACAGGATATCCATGCCGATCGCCACCGGCTCGCCGCGGCCCACGATGTCGAGGAACTTGGCGTGGACCGCCCGCGGCCACGGCCAGGCCAGGTTGAGGCCGTCGAAGGAGTCCTCGTCGATGGTGACCACCACGATGGGCGACTCCGGCTCGCGGGGCCCGCGCAGAGTGAACTGCGCGTCGAGCGCCTTGAGCTCGGCGATCTCGAAGAAGCTCAGCGGATTGGCGGCGGCCAGCGCCACGATGGCCAGGCCGGCCAGGCTCCCTGCGAGGAGGACGCGCCAGGAGGCGGCGAGGGATCGCACCGAGCCCAGCCTAGCACAAGGGAAGTTGCCGCCGCCGTGGGGAAACGTCTACACTCGTCACATGCGGGTCCGCACGATCCTCCTGGCCTCCTTCTGGGTGGCCTTGTTCCTGTGGGTCGGCTACAACGGCATGCAGGCCATCTACTCCTACTTCCAGACGAACGACCTGACCGAGCAGGCGTTCACGGGCGCCTGGGAGCGGCAGCGGCAGCGCAGCGCCACCGACCTGTACTCGGCCGAGTTCCTGACCGACCTGCGGAGCAGCCTGCTGATGAGCGCCCGCCGGGCGGGCATCCAGGTGGATCCGGCCAGCATCAAGGTCTCGGCGGAGGGCGGGCTCGTGCGCGTCGGGCTGAGCTGGACCTACCGGACCGAGCCGAGGAGCACGTGGGGCTTCGACACCGGGTTACCGCTGCCGCTCTGGCTCGGGCGCAGCTTCGACCCGCAGCTCGGCCCCCGGCGGATGTTCTGAGCTTCCCGGTGTTCCTCGCGCCATGAGCGAGCGCATCGTCATCGCGGAGGACGACGAGGATCTCGCGTTCGTTCTGCGTGAGGCCCTGCGCCGCCAGCGCTACGAGCCCGAGGTCGCCCCCACCGCGGGCGCCCTGCTCGACAAGCTCAAGGCAACCCCCTACGACCTCATTCTCCTGGATGTCCGGCTGCCCGACATGGACGGGCTCGACGCGATCCCGAAGTGCCGGGAGCTTGCGCCGGACACGCCCATCATCGTCATGACCGCGCACGGCACGCGTCAGACCGCGATGGACGCGATCACGCGCGGGGCCTACGACTTCTTCACCAAGCCCCTCAAGATGGACGAGTTCCAGGTCGTCGTCGCGCGCGCCCTCGACCGGCGGCGGCTGCAGAAGCAGATCAAGGTCCTGCGCGAGAGCCAGCCGAGCGGGGTCGAGGGGCTGATCGGGCAGAGCGAGGCGCTCCGCCGCGTGGTGGAGATGGCCCATCGCGCCGCCCCCACCGACCTCACCGTGCTGATCCTGGGCGAGAGCGGCACCGGAAAGGAAGTGCTGGCGCGGGGGATCCACCGCCTCAGCTCCCGGAAGGACGGGCCGTTCGTGCCCGTCAACTGCGCGGCCATTCCCGAGGGCCTCCTCGAGTCCGAGCTGTTCGGCCACGAGCGGGGGGCCTTCACCGGCGCGGTGCGGTCGCGCCCCGGCCGCTTCGAGCTCGCGAAGGAGGGCACGATCTTCCTGGACGAGATCGGCGACATGCCGCTGGCCATGCAGGCCAAGATCCTGCGCGTGCTGCAGGAGCGCGAGTTCGAGCGGGTCGGCGGCACGCGCACCATCCCGGCCGACGTGCGGGTGATCGCGGCCACCCACCGGAACCTCGAGACCGCGGTGGCGCAGGGGACGTTCCGCCAGGATCTGTTCTACCGCCTCCAGGGGGTGGGCATGCACCTGCCCCCGCTGCGCGAGCGCCTGGACGACCTGCCGCTCCTGGCCACCCACCTGCTGGAGCGCGCGGCCAAGCGGCTGAATCGCGCGCCCGCCATCCTGGCGCCCGAGGCCCTGCGCTGCCTCTGGACCTACGCGTGGCCGGGCAACGTGCGCGAGATGCAGCACGTGCTCGAGGGCGCGATGGTGATGAGCGACGGGGTGATCAGCCCCGAGCACCTGCCGCCCGCGATCCAGCGCGCGGCCCAGGCCCGACCCGCCGCGGCGGAGAGCGCCCCGGTGCTGACCGGCTCGCTCGACGAGGCGCTCGAGGACTGGGAGCGCCGCATGATCCTGGACGCGCTCACGCGGACCCAGGGCGTGCAGGCCCGCGCGGCCAAGGTCCTGGGCGTCTCGGAGCGCAGCCTCTGGTACCGCATCAAGAAGCTGGGCATCCAGGTGCGCACGCCGGAGGATGCCCCGCCTGCGGGCTGAGTTCCCTTTCCGGCGCGCCTCGTGTATCGTCGGACTCGATGAAAGTCAGGAAGGCCGTCTTCCCCGCCGCCGGTCTCGGCACCCGCTTCCTGCCCGCCACCAAGGCCCAGCCGAAGGAGATGCTGCCGCTGGTGGACAAGCCCACCATCCAGTACGTGGTGGAGGAGGCGGTGGCCTCCGGGCTCGAGGAGATCATCCTCGTCACCGGCCGGAACAAGCGCGCGATCGAGGATCACTTCGACGCCGCGTTCGAGCTCGAGTACTACCTGAACGACCGCGGTAAGACCGAGGAGCTCGCGCAGATCAAGACGATCTCCGAGCTCGCGTCGGTCTCCTACGTGCGGCAGAAGGAGCCGCTCGGGCTCGGCCACGCGATCCTCTGCGCCCGGCCCCTCGTGGGCGACGAGCCCTTCGGCGTCTTCCTGGGCGACGACATCATCACCGCGCGCGTGCCCTGCATGCGCCAGCTCCTCGACGTCTACGAGCGCCACGACGGCCCGGTGCTCGCGGTCATGCGCATCCCGCGGGAAGAGATCGGCCGCTATGGCGTGATCGCGGCGCGCGGCCTCGGGGCGAACGTCTACGAGGTCCAGGATCTGGTGGAGAAGCCGGACCCGCGGGACGCGCCCTCCGACCTGGCCATCATCGGGCGCTACGTGCTCACCCCCGATCTCTTCCCGATCCTGGCGGAGACCGTGCCCGACTCCCGCGGCGAGATCCAGCTCACGAACGGGCTCCGTGCGCTGCGGGGCCGGCGGCCCATCTACGCCGTCGAGTTCGAGGGCAAGCGTCACGACACCGGCGAGAAGCTCGGCTTCCTCAAGGCCACGGTGGAGTTCGCCCTGGCCCGGCCGGACCTGGCCGACGCCTTCCGCGCCTACCTCAAGACCCTCAAGCTGTAACCCCCGGTGGGGGAAGACCTTGGGGGGCAGTTCTTTGACTTCCCGGGGGCTTTCTGGGACAATCCGGGCACTTTATTGCCGGGCCGGGAGGTGTCTGCGTCCCCATGAAGAGCCAGCCCAAGCGCGCCTTCCACACGGCCTCCGAACCCGAGATCAAGGCGGGCGAGGTCTCGGACGTCTACTTCGAGCGCACGATCGAGATCCTGCGCGCGAAGGGTGTCAACAAGCGGGTCAAGGCAGAGATCCGGCTCAAGAGCTTCCCGCAGACCGACTGGACCTTCGGCGTCCTCGCGGGCATCGAGGAAGCGGCCGCGCTGCTGGAAGGCCTGCCCGTCGACGTGTGGGCCATGGACGAGGGCACCCTGTTCGGTCCCGAGGACACCGTGCTCCTCATCGAGGGCATCTACCCCGAGTGGGCCAAGTACGAGACCGCGCTCCTCGGGTTCCTCTGCCAGGCCTCCGGCATCGCCACCAAGGCCGCGCGCTGCAAGCGCGCCGCGGGCGAGCGTCAGGTGATCTCCTTCGGGGCCCGGCGCATGCACCCGGCGCTGGCCCCGATGATCGAGCGTAACGCCTTCGTGGGCGGCTGCGACGGGGTCGCGGTCACCAAGTCCGCCGAGCTGATCGACGCCGATCCCACCGGCACCATCCCGCACGCGCTGGTGCTGCTCTTCGGCGACACGGTGGAGGCGCTCCAGGCCTTCCACGACGTCATCGACCCCAAGGTGCGGCGGGTCGCGCTGATCGACACGCTCCAGGACGAGAAGTTCGAGGCGCTCCGGGTGGCCAAGGCTCTCGGCCGCGATCTCTACGCGGTGCGCCTGGACACGCCGTCCTCGCGGCGCGGCGACTTCTTCAAGATCCTCGAGGAGGTGCGCTGGGAGCTCGACCTGCGCGGCTTCAACCACGTCAAGATCCTGGCCTCGGGCGGCATCGACGAGTACGAGATCCTCCGGCTGAACCCGCTGGTGGACGGCTACGGGGTCGGCACCTCGATCGCGAACGCGCCGGTGCTCTCCTTCGCGCTCGACATCATGGAGATCGAGGGCCAGCCGATGGCCAAGCGCGGCAAGCGCTCCGGGGCCAAGCAGGTGTGGCGATTCCCGGGCGCGGTGCAGAACATGGTGCTCCCCGCCGGTGCGCCTGCGCCGGTGGGTCCCGACGGGCGGCCCGCGGAGGCGCTGCTGAAGCCGCTGATCGCGGGGGGCCGCCTCGTGCGCGACCTGCCGCCGCCGCGCACGCTGCGCGAATACGTGATGGAGCAGATGGCGCGCATCGACATCACGGGGCGGGATCACGGGCTGCGCGGCGACTACTAGCCGAATGGGCGTCCTCGATGAGATCGTCGCCCACAAGCGCTCGGAGCTGGCCGAGCTCAAGCCTCGCCGCCCCCTTCCGGAGCTGATCGCGGCCTGCCGCGGGCTCGCCCCCACCCGCGACTTCGAAGCGGCCCTGCGCCCCGCGACGGGCGAGCGGGTGCGCCTCATCGCCGAGGTCAAGCGGGGCTCGCCGTCCCAGGGGCTCTTCCGCGCCGATCTCGATCCGGTGGCCCAGGCGGGGATCTACGCGGGAGCCGGGGCGGCGGCGGTGTCGGTGCTCACGGACGCGCGGTACTTCCACGGCAGCCTCGACGATCTGGTCAACGTGCGGGCGGCCGTCTCCGTCCCCGTGCTCCGCAAGGAGTTCATCGTGGACGAGTACCAGCTCTGGGAGGCGCGCGCCGCCGGCGCCGACGCGGTGCTGCTGATCGTGGCCGCGCTCGAGGACGCGCTCCTGCGCGACCTGCTCGACGCGGCCAAAGGCGCGGGGCTCGCCACCCTCGTCGAGGTGCATACCGCGGGCGAGCTCGATCGCGCCCTGCGGCTCGGCGCGCCGGTGATCGGCGTCAACAACCGCGACCTCCAGACGCTCACCACGAGCCTCGAGCCCTCGCTCCGCCTCCTGCCCCAGATCCCGCCCGGCCCGCTGGCGGTGAGCGAGAGCGGGCTCGCGAGCGGCGCCGACGTGGCCCGGGTCGTCGCGGCGGGCGCCCGCGCGGTGCTGGTGGGGGAGACCCTCCTGCGGGCCGCCGACGTGGCCGCGAAGGTCCGCGAGCTGTCGCTGCGATGAGGATCAAGATCTGCGGCATCACCAATCTCGACGACGCCCGGCTCTGCGTCGCGGCGGGGGCCGACGCGCTCGGGTTCATCTTCGTGGAGGGCACCCCGCGCTGCGTCACCCCCGAGACGGCGGCCCGGATCGTAGCGGTGCTGCCGCCGTTCGTGACGCCGGTGGGCGTGTTCTGGAACCACGCCGCGGGCCACGTGAAGGCGGTGGCCGAGCAGTGCGGGCTGGCCGCGCTCCAGTTCCACGGCGACGAGACCCCCGAGGACCTGCTCGATTTCCGCCTGCCCGTGATCAAGGTGCTGAAGGTGGCGGGTCCCGCCGATCTCGACCGGATGGCCGCCTACCGCGTGACCGCGTTCCTCCTCGACTCGCCCGCGCGCTGGAGCGAAGGGGAAGCCCGCCCGATGATTCCGTGGGACGTGGCCGCGGAGATGGCCCGCCGGCATCCGGTGCTGCTCTCGGCCGGCCTCACCCCCGACAACGTGGGTGAGGCAGTACGCCGTGTCCGTCCGTACGGCGTGGACGTCAACTCCGGGGTGGAGGCCCGCCCGGGGCGCAAGGACGAGGCGCGGGTGCTTCGCTTCGTGACCGAGGTCCGCGCGGCGGCGGCTGCCCGATGAGTCGAACCCGCCTGCGGCCCGCCTCGCTCCCGGACGCCAACGGTCACTTCGGCCGCTTCGGCGGGCGCTTCGTGCCGGAGACGCTGATGCAGCCGCTGGTGGACCTCGATCGCGCGTACCGTGCCGCGCGCGCGGACACCCGCTTCCGCCGGCGGCTGCGCGGGCTGCTGGCGAGCTACGCCGGCCGGCCGACCCCGCTCTACTTCGCGGAACGGCTGACCCGCCACGTGGGCGGCGCGCGGATCTACCTCAAGCGCGAGGATCTCTGCCACACCGGCGCCCACAAGATCAATAACGTGCTCGGCCAGGCCCTGCTCGCCCAGCGAATGGGCAAGCAGCGGATCATCGCGGAGACTGGCGCGGGGCAGCACGGGGTGGCGTCCGCCACCGCGGCCGCACTGCTGGGCCTCGACTGCGAGGTCTACATGGGCAGCGTGGACGTGGAGCGCCAGGCCCTCAACGTCTTCCGCATGAAGCTGCTGGGGGCGCGGGTGATCCCGGTGGAGAGCGGCTCGAAGACGCTCAAGGACGCGGTCAACGAGGCGCTGCGCGACTGGGTCACCAACGTGCGGACGACCTACTACCTGCTCGGCTCGGTGATGGGTCCCCATCCGTATCCGATGCTGGTGCGCGACTTCCAGCGCGTGATCGGCGACGAGGCGCGCGCGCAGTCGCGCCGGATCATCGGCCGCCTGCCCGATCTCCTCGTGGCCTGCGTGGGCGGCGGGTCCAACGCGATGGGCCTCTTCTGGCCGTTCATCCAGGACCGGCGCGTGCGCATCGTCGGGGTGGAGCCCGGCGGCCACGGGATCAAGAGCGGCAAGCACGGGGCGTCGCTGACCTCGGGCGCGGTCGGCGTGCTCCACGGGAGCATGAGCTACGTGCTCCAGAACGACGACGGCCAGGTCGCGGAGGCCCACTCGATCTCGGCCGGTCTCGACTACCCGGGAGTGGGGCCCGAGCACTCGTACTACAAGGACCTGGGCCGGTTCGAGTACGTGTCGGTGACCGACCAGGAAGCGCTCGAGGGGTTCAAGGCCCTCACGAAGCTCGAGGGCATCATGCCCGCGCTCGAGTCCTCCCACGCGGTGGCCCACGCGATGCGGGCGGCCGCACGGATGAAGAAGAGCCAGAGCGTGCTGATCGGGCTCTCGGGCCGGGGCGACAAGGACGTGCACACGGTGGCCCAAGCGCTCGACGGCGCGGTCGGCAACGGGCACGGCGGCCACCGATGACGCGCGCGGGCGCCACGCCGCGTCCGGCCTCGCGGCTCGCCGCCACCTTCGCGGCGCTCCGGGCGCGCGGGGAGCGCGCGCTCGTCCCCTACTTCACCGCGGGCGATCCGTCGCTCGCGATGACGCGGCGGCTGGTCGTCGAGGCGGCCCGGCGCGGCGCCGACGTCATCGAGCTGGGCATCCCGTTCTCGGATCCGCTCGCGGACGGCCCGGTCATCCAGCGGGCCACCCAGCGCGCGTTCGCCGCGGGGGTGACCCTGCCGCGCGTGCTCGAGCTGGTGCGCGAGATGCGGGGCGAGGTGTCGGTGCCGCTGGTCTTCCTGACCTACTACAACCCGGTCCTCGCCTTCGGGCTCAAGGCCTTCTGCCGCACCGCGGTGGAGGCGGGCATCGACGGGGTGATCGTGGCCGACGTGCCAGCGGAGGAAGCGGCCCCCCTGCGCGCGGAGGCGGAGCCGGCCGGCCTCGACGTCGTGCAGCTGGTCGCCCCCACCTCCACCCCGGACCGGATGCGCAAGATCGCCCGCGCCAGCCAGGGCTTCATCTACATGGTGTCCCTCACCGGGGTCACCGGCGAGCGCAACACGCTCGCCCCCGAGCTCGCCCAGCAGCTCCGCGCCCTCCGCAACATCACGACCAAACCCATCTGCGTGGGCTTCGGCATCAGCACCCCCGAGCAGGCGGCCGAGGTGGGCCGCGCCGCCGACGGCGTCATCGTGGGCTCCGCCATCGTGCGCCTGGTCGAGCGGTACGGCAGCTCGGCGGAGCTTCTCGAGCGCGTGGGAGACTTCATCGCGTCGCTGAAGGCGCCCCTTCGGAGGGTTTCGTGAGTAAGGTCGGATCAGCCCGGGGGCCGGCTGTCGATCGGATCCGCTTCTCTTTTGAAATGCGGGGGCCCAGAAATGGCCCCCGCACTCCCCCAGTCCGCGGACATTCCGCGTTCGGCGGACAACCGTCTGTGACCGGCTGACCATGGCCTGGTTCTGGAAAAAGAAAGATGGAGAGGACGAGCGCCCGAAGAAGGTCGTCATCGCCGAGGGCCTGTGGGTCAAGTGCGACTCGTGCAAGGAGATCGTCTACCGGGCCGAGGTGGAGCGCGCCGGCCGGGTCTGCCCCAAGTGCGGATACCCGTTTCGCATCTCCGCGCGTGAACGCATCGCGCTGGTCGCCGACGACGGCTCCTTCGAGGAGCGCGAGGCGGGCCTGCGCTCGAAGGACCCGCTCAACTTCAAGGACACCAAGAAGTACACCGACCGCCTGAAGGCCGCGCGCAGCAAGACCGACGCGGGCGAGGCGGTGGTCACCGGCACCGCCCGCATCGGGGGCTACCCGGTCGCGATCGCGGTCTTCGAGTTCGCGTTCCTCGGCGGCAGCATGGCGTCGGTGGTGGGCGAGAAGCTCACGCGCACGATCGAGCTGGCCCTGCTGAAGCGCATCCCGCTCCTCATCATCTCCGCCTCGGGCGGAGCCCGCATGCAGGAGGGGATCCTCTCGCTGATGCAGATGGCCAAGACGTCGGCCGCGCTCCAGCGCCTCGACGCCGAGCGCATTCCCTACATCTCGCTCCTCACCGATCCCACCACCGGCGGGGTGACGGCCAGCTTCGCGATGCTGGGCGACCTCATCCTGGCCGAGCCGCGCGCGCTCATCGGCTTCGCCGGGCCGCGGGTGATCGCGGAGACCATCCGCCAGCCGCTCCCCGATGGGTTCCAGCGCTCGGAGTTCCTGCTCGAGCACGGCCAGCTCGACCTGGTCGTGGAGCGGCGGGAGCTGCGGGCCACCCTCCGACGCATCCTCGCCTTCTTCAGCGGCCGAGCCCCCACGCCCGCTCCATGACGTACGCGGAGGCCGTGGCCCGCATCCTCGCGCTGCGCGGCGGGGAGCGGGCGGGCATGCGCCCCGGCCTCGAGCGCATCGAGGCGATGCTCGACGCGATCGGGCGGCCCGAGCAGGCCTTCACCATCGCCCAGGTGGGCGGCACCAACGGCAAGGGCTCGATCTCGGCCATGCTCGCCGCGATCCTCCAGGCTGCGGGCCGCCGAGTCGGTCTCTACACCTCGCCGCACCTCGCCCACTATCGCGAGCGCATCCGCGTGAACGGCCGGCCGATCTCCGAATCCGATTTCGTGGACGGCGTGGACGCCCTCGGCACGCTCATCACCCGGCTCGACCTCAGCGTCTTCGAAGCGGGGACCGCGCTCGCCCTGGACCACTTCTGCCGCGAGCGGGTGGACGTGGCGGTCCTGGAGGTCGGCCTCGGGGGCCGGCTCGACGCCACCACCGTGGGCCGGCCGCGCGTGGTCGTCCTCGGCCCGATCGACTACGATCACCAGCACGAGCTGGGCGATACCCTGACCCTGATCGCGGCCGAGAAGGCGGCGATCATCCGGAGCGGGGTGGCCTTCTCGGCGCGACAGGACCCGGAAGCCGCGGCGGTCATCACTCGCCGCGCCGCGGAGGCCGGGGTGCCGCTGTCGCTCGAAGGCCGCGACCTGCGCGTCACTCCGCTCGGATTCACCCTCGAGGCCCAGCGGCTCGACCTGGAAGGACGGGGCTGGCGGATGCCCGACGTGGCCTGCGGGCTGCTCGGCGTCTACCAGCCGGGCAACGCCCTGCTCGCGGCCGCGGCGGCGCGGGAGCTGGGGGCGGACGAGGGCGCGGTCCGCGCGGGCCTGCGGGGCGCCCGCTGGCCCGGACGGTTCCAGATCTTCCGCCGGGAGCCGCTCGTCATCCTGGACGGGGCCCACAACCCGGCGGGGGCCCGGGCCCTCGCGGCATCGCTGCGCGCGTATTTTCCCGGCCGGCCCGTGACCTTCGTCATCGGCGTGCTCGCCGACAAGGACGCGGGCGGCATCCTGGCCGCCCTCCGGCCGCTGGCCGCTCGCGTCATCCTCACCGCGTCCGCGAATCCCCGCGCGGCCTCGCCGGATGCGCTGCGGGCCCTGCTGCCCGCGGGCACGCCCGCGGCGGTTGCCCCGTCGGCGCCGGCCGCGCTCGCCATGGCCACCGCCGAGGATCCGCACGGGATCGTGTGCGTGGCCGGCTCGCTCTCGCTGATCGGCGACGTCCTGGCCGCCGCGGACGACGGGCAGGATGTTCTTTTCACGGCCGGAGCCCGCTGCTAGCATGGGCGAGCATGTCGGCTCCCCGGCTCCCCGCCCGCTCGATGTCCGGCCCTAAGGGGCTCCTGCTCGCGGTCCTGTTCTCGGTCGAGGCCGTCATGGGTGCCGGCGCCGGCTCGGCGTGGGCCCAGCCGGGCGTCGCGACCATCCGCGCGGGCGGCGAGGAAGCCACCGTGATCGCCGACCAGCTCCAGCAGGTGGGCGGCTCGAGCGACCTGCTCATCGCGATCGGCAACGTGGAGATCATCCGCGGCCAGACCCGCCTGCTCGCCGACCGCGTGGAGCTCAACCGCGATACCGGCCAGGCGGTGGCGCAGGGCAAGGTGGTCTTCTACGACGGGCCGGACCGCCTGGTGGGCGAGCGTATCGACTACAACCTCAAGACCGGCACCGGGGTAGTCCACAAAGGATCCGCGGTCTCGGCGCCCTACTACCACCTCTCGGCAGACCGGATGGACCGCGTCGGGGACAGCGTCTACGAGATGCGGCGCGGGGTGTTCACCACCTGCGAGGGCGACGACCCGCCCTGGTCGTTCCGGTTCGGCGAGGGCACCGCCGACCTCGATGACATCGTCTACGGCCGCGACGCCTCGTTCTGGGTGAAGGGCATTCCGGTGCTGCCGTGGGTGCCGTTCTTCGCCGCGGCCCTGCGGCGCGAGCGTCAGTCGGGCTTCCTCTTCCCGGAGTTCGGCACGTCGTCGCGCAAGGGATTCTTCACCAAGGTCCCGTACTTCTGGGCGATCAACGACAGCCAGGACCTCACGGTGAGCCTCGACGGCTACACCAAGCGCGGTATCGGGATCGAAGGCGACTACCGCTACGTGATGTCCCGGGATCAGCGCGGTGAGCTGAGGGCCTTTGGCGTGGACGAGTTCCTTCGCGACGAGCCAAAGCTGAACGAGAACCGCGGCTGGCTGTCGTTTCGCCACGACTGGCAGATCAACTCCCGGTTGTCGTTCAAGGTCAACGCGAACGTCGTCACCGACGACCTCATCTTTCGCGACTACGGCAACCGGCTCCCGGAGCGCGCCAGCCAGCGGGCCGAGACGAACGTGTTCGTCACCCAGACCTGGGACAGCTGGAGCGCGGTCGGCCGGGTGTTGTGGTACCAGGACCTCAGCACCGGGGCCCCCGTCGAGCTGCAGCGGATTCCCGAGATCCGGGTCCTCGGCCTCCGGCAGCAGGTGCCCGGAGTTCCCGGCCTGCTCTACGAGACCAACGCGAGCTTCGTCAACTTCTTCCGCTACCTCGGGCCCGGAGGCATCCGGGCCGACTTTCATCCGCGGCTCCTCCGGCCGATCCCGGTGGCCGGTCTGTTCACGGTCACTCCGTTCATCGGCGGCCGCCTGACCTACTACGACCAGCGCCTCGTCAACCAGCACATCTCGCTGGCCAGCGGTCAGAACGTCGAGGACACCGTGTACGATCCGCGCGTCCGACGACAGGGGGAGTTCGGGGTGGAGGTGGAGAGCCGCGTCTCACGCGTCTACACGACGGACGGCAGCGGCAGTGTCGCGGCCTACCAGCACGTCATCGAGCCCCGGGTGAAGCTCATCGAGATCCGCGGGTGGGACCAGAAGGACTATCCCAAGTACGACCCGGGCTTCAGCACCTCCTCCGGGATCGATCCCGGCTACGAGCGGCGAACCGGCATCGATGATCTCGGCAAGGCCAACGAAGTCACCTACTACCTCACCAACTCCTGAACGCCAAGACGGTGTCCGGACCGGACACGCAGCCGGTGCGCTGGGAGATGGTTCGCTTCACCCTCAGCCAGACCTACAACATGAATCCCGTCTCCGAGCCGTTCAAGGACACCTACGCCGATCTCACGTTCAACCCGAACCAAAGGATCGGCTTCCACGCCGATGCCCGGTACAATGTCTACGGTCTGGGGCTGCGGGAAGCCAACGCCGATATCCGCCTCACGTATCCGCGCTTCGTGGTCGCGGTGGGCCCCCGCTTCAACGAGCAGGGCAGCAGCGAGTACCTGAAAGCGGAAGCGTGGGTGAAGGTGCTGAACAACTTCGACGTCCGCACCCTGAGCGCGTGGGACGTGCTGAAAGGGCGGGCCATCGAGAACCGGGTGGGTATCGATTGGCGCTTCAGCTGCTGGTCCATCCTGGCCGAGTACGTGAACCGGCACGGGGACGAGAACGAGTTCCGCGTCTCGATCAACCTGCTCGGCATCGGCCAGCTGGGGACCTCGGCGCGTCCGGGCTTCTGATGATTCCCCAGATCGACCTCAAGCGGCAGCACGAGTCCCTGCGCGCCGAGCTGATGGCCGCGGCCGCGCGCGTGCTCGACTCCTGCCGATTCGTCCTGGGGCCCGAGGGGCAGGGCCTCGAGCGCGAGCTGGCCGAGCTCGTGCGGGGCGCGCCACGGGGTCGGAACCGGGTCCGGCACCGACGCCCTGCTGCTCGCGCTCAAGGCGGTCGGGGTCAAGCCGGGCGACGAGGTCATCACCTCCGCGTTCTCCTTCGTGGCCTCCGCCACCACCATCGTGATGGCGGGCGCCACCCCGGTCTACGTGGACATCGAGCCGGACACGTTCAACCTGGATCCGGCCCGGGTGGAGCGCGCGATCACGTCGCGCACCCGCGCCATCGTGCCGGTCTACCTCTACGGGCAGGTGGCCGCGATGGACGCGCTCGGCGATCTGGCCCGGATGCGCGGCCTCGCGATCGTGGCCGATGCGGCGCAGTCGGTGGGCGCCTCCTACGCGGGCCGCCCGGTGGCCGCGTGGGCCGACGCCACCACGCTGTCGTTCTACCCGACCAAGAACCTGGGCGCCTGCGGCGACGGCGGCATGGTGCTGACCACGCGCGACGATGTGGCCGAGCGCGTCCGCCTGCTCCGCGACCACGGCGCGCCCCGCCGGTACACGCACGTCGAGCTCGGCGGGTGCAGCCGGCTCGACGAGCTGCAGGCCGCGCTGCTGCGCGTGAAGCTCCCGCGCCTGGCCGGCTGGAACGAGCGGCGCCGCGCGATCGCCCGCCACTACGACACCGCGCTCGCCGGCCTGCCTCTCGCGCTCCCGGTGGAGCGGGCGCCCGCGCGGCACATCTACCACCAGTACACGGTGCGATCGGCCAAGCGCGAGGCGCTCGTGGCGGCCCTCGCCGGACTGGGGGTCGGCACGGCCGTCCACTACCCGAGCACGATCCCCGCCCAGCCGCTCTTCTCGCAGCCGAACGCGGACCGCGATTTCCCGGTGGCCACCCAGGCCGCCGCCGAGGTGCTGTGCCTGCCGTGCTTCCCCGAGCTCCTGGATCCGGAGGTGGACCAGGTGGTGGACGCGATCAAGCGGGCGCTCGCCCAGGTGATGTGATGACCGCGCTCGGCGCGCTCGGGTCGCGGCTCGAGGAGCGCCTGAAGAGCCGCTCCGCCACGGTGGGCGTGGTGGGCCTGGGGTACGTCGGGCTGCCGCTCGCGGTGGCCTTCGCGCGCGCCGGCTTTCAGGTCGTCGGCGTGGACGCCGATCCCGCCCGCACCACGCTCCTGGCCGGCGGCCTGAGCCCGGTCGAGGACGTGCCCACCGCGGAGCTGGCGCCGCTGGTGCAGAGCGGGCGCCTCGTCATCCACTCCGCTCCCGACCCGCTGGGCGAGGCCGACGCCATCGTCATCTGCGTGCCCACGCCGCTCGGAAAGTCCAAGGAGCCCGACATCTCCTTCATCGTGGCGGCGGCCGACGGCGTGGCCCGCGTGCTGCGGCCCGGCACGCTCGTGGTGCTCGAGTCCACCACCTATCCCGGTACCACCGACGAGGTGCTGCTGCCGCGCATGAGCGCCCGCGGGCTCCGGGTCGGCGAGGAGTTCTTCCTCGGGTTCTCGCCGGAGCGCATCGATCCCGGGAACCAGACGTGGGGGCTCTCGCGCATCCCCAAGGTGGTGGGCGGTGTGACTCCGGTGTGCCGTCATCTGGTCGAGACCCTCTACGCTCAGATCATCGACCGCGTCGTCCCGGTGTCCTCCACGCAGGTCGCGGAGATGGTGAAGCTCTTCGAGAACACCTTCCGCAGCGTCAACATCGCCCTCGTCAACGAGCTGGCCATCATGTGCCGCCGGCTCGGCATGTCGGTCTGGGAGGTGATCGGCGCGGCCGCCACCAAGCCCTTCGGGTTCATGCCCTTCTCCCCGGGGCCGGGATCGGCGGCCACTGCCTGCCGAGCGACCCGCACTATCTCTCCTGGCGGACGCGGCTCGCCGGCTACGAGGCCAAGTTCATCGCTTTCGCGGACGAGATCAACGGCGGCATGCCCCGCTACGTGGTGGAGCTCGCCACCGAAGCGCTCAACGACCGGTCGAAGGCGGTGAGGGGCTCGCGCATCCTGGCGCTCGGGGTGGCGTACAAGGCGGGCGTCGGAGACATCCGTGATTCGCCCGCGCTCGAGATCATCGCGGATCTCCTGGCGCGCGGCGCGCGGCTCGACTATGCCGATCCCCGGGTGCCGCAGATCGAGGTGGGCGGCCAGCTCCTCAAGAGCGTGGCGTGGGCGCAGGCCGATCTCTCCGCCTACGACCTCGTGGTGGTGCTCACCGCGCATCCCGAGTTCGAGCCGGCGCGGCTGGTCCGGGACGCACGGCTCGTGCTGGACACCCGCAACGCCACCGGAGCGCAGGGGGCCTTCCGTCACGTCATCACGATCTGAGACCGCGTGAGGCTCCTGACCGCCGCGCTCCTCTCCCTTCGCCCGCGGCAGTGGGTGAAGAATCTCTTCGTCTTCGCCGGCCTGATCTTCTCGCAGAACCTGTTCACCCCGCTCGTGTGGCCGGCGCTGGGCGCGTTCCTGATCTTCTGCGCCCTCTCCGGCGCCATCTACGTGTTCAACGACGTGGCCGACGTGGAGAAGGACCGGCTGCATCCCGGGAAGCGCTTCCGGCCCATCGCGCGGGGCGCCCTGCCGGTGCCCGTGGCCCTCGCGCTCGGCATCGCGCTGCTGGTCGGCAGCCTCATCGCGGCCTTCTCCCTCGCGTGGGGCTTCGGGCTCGCGGCCGCCGCCTACGCGGCGCTCCTGACCGCGTACTCGGTGTGGCTCAAGCACCTGGTGATCCTCGACGTGCTCACGGTGGCCGCGGGCTTCGTGCTCCGCGCGGTGGCGGGCGCCGAGGCCATCGCGGTCGAGATCTCGGGCTGGCTCGTGATCTGCACGATCCTGGTCGCGCTCTTCCTGGCCCTGGGCAAGCGCCGGCACGAGTACCGGACGCTCAAGGGGGACGCGGCGGCGCATCGGCCCATCCTCGCCGAGTACAGCGAGAGCTTCCTCGACCAGATGGTGGCGGTGGTCACCGCGTCCACCGTGACCGCCTACGCGCTCTACACCATGTCCCCGGAGACGGTGGCCAAGTTCAACACGCGGCTCCTGCCGGTGACGCTGCCCTTCGTGCTCTACGGCGTCTTCCGGTATCTCTACCTGCTCTACCGTCGAGACATGGGCGGCAACCCGTCCGACCTCCTGCTCAACGACCGCGCGCTCCTCGTCAATACCGGCCTCTGGATGCTGGCGCTTCTCGTGATCATCTACGGCCCGGTCTGGGGGTCCGCGTGGCTCGCGCGCTGGACGCCGTGAGCGAGCTGCCGCTGGAGGCGCTCGCGGGCTGGGGCCGCCATCCGGTGGGGCGCGCGCGGGTGGACCGCTCGGGCGACGCCGGCCCTGCCGGCGGACGGGGAGCCGGTGATCGCGCGAGGCCTGGGCCGCGCCTACGGCGACGCGGCGATGCCGGCGGCGCCGGGCGGGATCGTGGTCGAGTGCACGCGGGCCGATCGCATCCTGGGGTTCGAGGGCGACAGCGGGCGCCTCACCTGCGAGGCGGGGCTGAGCCTCGCCGAGATCCTGCGCGTGTTCGCGCCGCGCGGCTGGTTTCCGCCGGTCACCCCCGGCACCAAGTTCGTCACGGTCGGGGCGTGCGTGGCCTGCGACGTCCACGGCAAGAATCACCACCGCGACGGCTCCTTCGGCCAGTTCGTGGACCGCCTCGTGCTGATCACCGCCGACGGCCGGCGCGTCCCGTGCGGGCCGACGCTCGAGCGGGAGCTCTTCCTCGCCACCGTGGGGGGCATGGGGCTCACCGGCCTGATCGTGGAGGTCACGCTGAGGCTCCGCCGGGTGGAGTCGCCGTGGATCGTGCTGGAGACGGTGGGCGTGGACTCACTCGAGGCCATGCTGGCCGGGCTCAAGCGAAGTGCGGACGACTGGCCCTACACCGTCGGCTGGATCGATTGCCTGGCGCAGGGGCGCGCGGTGGGCCGCGGCGTCCTCATGCGCGGCCGCCACGCGACCGCGGTGGAGGCGGCCGGGCGCCGGCTGCCCCGCGGCCTGCCGCTCGCCGTCCCGGTGGACGCTCCGGAGTGGCTGCTGAACCCGCTCTTCATGCGCTGGTTCAACTACGGCTACTACCGGCTGCACGGCGGGACGCTCAAGCGGCGGGTGGTCTCCTGCGACCGGTTCTTCTACCCGCTCGACGCGGTGGGGCAATGGAACCGGCTCTACGGACGCCGGGGATTCCTCCAGTACCAGTGCGTGCTGCCGCGCGCGGCGGGCGCCGCCCCGCTCGTCGCGATCCTCGACCGGCTGGCCGCGGCCGGCGCGGCGTCGTTCCTGGCCGTGATCAAGGACTGCGGTCCCGCCTCGGACGCCTATCTGTCCTTTCCGATCGAAGGCACCACGCTGGCCCTCGACCTGCCGTATCGCGGCGCCGCTTCCGAGGCGCTGATCCACGAGCTGAACGCGATGGTGATCGCCCACGGCGGGCGGGTCTATCTCGCCAAGGACGCGGTGACCCGGGCCGAGGATTTCGCGCGGATGATGCCGCGCCTCGCCGAGTGGCGCGCGGTGCGCGACCGCTGGGATCCGGACCACCGCTTCCGCTCCGCGCAGTCCGTCCGGCTCCTCGGGGACCGCGCGTGAAGGTGGCCTTCGTCGGCGCGACCCGGGGCATGGGCCGCGCGCTGGCGCGGCGGCTCGCCGAGCGGGGCGACGCGCTCTTCCTGCTGGGCCGCGACGCGGCCGAGATGGCGCTGTCCGCGCGCGACCTGGAGGCGCGCGGGCTGCGCGCGCCGGTGGGTCACGCCCCGCTCGACCTGGGCCGGCCGGTCGGATTCCCCGAGGCGCTCGACGCGGCCCATCGCGCACTGGGCGGCCTCGACGCCCTCGTGGTCACCGGAGGCGCCTTCGGCCGGCAGGAGGATCTGGCCGCCGATCCCGCGCGCCTGGCCGCGCTGCTCGAGATCAACTTCACGGGCACGGTGCTGCTCTGCCAGCAGGCCGCGGTACGGCTGGCCGCGCAGGGCGGGGGACTCGTCTGCGCGTTCAGCAGCGTGGCGGGCGACCGGGCCCGGCGAAGCAACTATCTCTACGGGGCGTCGAAGGCCGGGCTCTCGGTGTTCCTCGACGGCCTCGACCTGGCGTATCGCGAGCGCGGCGTGCGCGTGCTGTGCGTGAAGCCCGGGTTCGTCCGGACCGCGATGACGGCGGGGCTGCCCGTCCCACCCTTCGCGGGCGAGCCGGAGGCGGTGGCCGCCGCGGTGGTGCGGGCCATCGACCGGGGCCGCCACCAGGTCTATGCGCCGGGTATCTGGCGGTGGATCATGCTGGTCATCCGCGCCCTGCCGCGCGCCGTCCTGCGCCGCGTGCAGTTCTAGCGCTCACCGAGCTTCCCACGGAGGGATCGCATGCCGAAAATCTGGCGGGTCTACAGCGGCGCGGACGGGCAGTCGCATGTCGAGGAGATGCCGCTCGCCATGAAGCCCTTCACCGATACCGAGGGCGCGCACGGAGAAGGCACGCCGATGCAGGCCGTCGCGGGCCTCGCGTTCCGGGTGGCTCCGCCGGGTTACGTGCTCGACTGGCACTGCGCGCCGCGGCGGCAGTACTCGATCACGCTGTCCGGGCAGGCGGAGATCGAGGTGGGCGACGGCACCGTCGTCCGCGTCGGGCCGGGCGACGTGCTGCTGGCCGAGGATCTCACCGGCCGGGGCCACGTCACCCGCGCGGTCGGAGCGACCCCGCGTTTCTACGCGATCGTCCCCCTGGTCTAAATCCGGAGGGGGGCTTTGCCCCCCTTCCGGACCTCCCCCCAAGATCGGGTGCGCGGGCGTAGCCCGCGCTCGAACCACCTGCCGGGACCCGCCGGGACTGGGCGCTCGGCGACGTGCGGTCAGCCCGCGGGTTCGGGCGGGGCGACCGGGACGCCGCGCACGCCGGACTTCTCCAGGGCCTGCGCGACGAAGCCGGAGGCCTTCATCTCCTCGATGAAGGCCCTGGCGTAGGCGAGGCCCGCGTCGCGGCCCTTGGGCAGGCCCATCGCCTGCTCGATCACCATGAAGCGGTCGTCGAGCACCTTCGAGCCGGGCAGCTTGGCCTGATCCATCAGGAGGAGCTGGCGCACCCCGGCGATGACGTCGGCCTTGCCGCCCTGCACGAGGCCGACCCCGGCGCTGTTGCCGGGTGCACGCACCAGCGTGGCCTGCTTGATGTTGCGGGTGAGGTAGTGGTCGTAGGCGCTCTTCTCGGAGACCGCGATGCGCACGCCGGCGCGATCGACGTCGGGGACGCGGGTGTAGGGCGCGCCGGCCGGGATCAGGTAGGTGCCCTCGATCAGCAGGTGCGGCGCGGTGAAGCCGATCTCGCCCGCGCGGCCCGCCTCGCGCGCCAGGAACGCGACGTCCCACGCCCCGGTGGCGAGCGCGTCCGTCATCTGGCCGGCCGAGCCGTACTGGACCAGCCCGACCGGCACGCCGAGCCGGCGGCCCAGCTCGTGGGCCAGGTCCACCGCGACGCCCTTCACCTCGCCGGTGGTGGCGTTCTTCTGGGCGAGCACCAGGTTGCCGTGGTTGATGCCGACGCGCATCGTGCCGGTCGGCGCGAGGTCGGAGCGGACAGCCGGAGAGATCGATGCCATGGTGGGGCAAGCTCCTAGCAGGTAGAGAGTGACGAGAGCCCCGGGGAGGGCCCTCAGAGAACGCATCGTCCATCCCGGGCGATGATCCGGCCGCCGCCGATCACCCAGGCGCGGGGCGGGCGCATCGCCACCAGCTCGCCGAGCGTCTCGCCCGGGAGCACCACGAAGTCGGCGCGGTCGCCGACCGAGAGGCCGTAGCGCGCGAGGCCGAGGACCGCCGCGTTGCCCCGCGTGACGACGTCGAGCGCGCCGTGGACCAGCGCGTCGGTGCGGAAGCCGTTGCGGTAGGCGATCAGCATCGCGCGCTCGAGCATGTCCGCATTGCCGAAGGGCGTCCACGCGTCACGCACGCCGTCGGATCCCGCACCCACCGCGACGCCCGCTTCCCGCAGCCGCCTCACCGGCGGCGTCGGCCGGTCGCCCGGCGCGGTCGTCATGATCGCGATCCGGTCCTCGCGAAGGAGGTCGACGAGCCGCGCGACCTCGGGCTCGTCCACCATGCCGAGGCAGAACGCGTGGCTCACCGCGACCTTGCCACCCAGCCCGAGCGCCCGTGTCCGCTCGGCGATCATGCGGATCTGCGCCGCGCCCGGCTCGCCGGGATCGTGCAGGTGGATGTCCACGCCCGCCCCGTAGCGTCCCGCGATGCCGAAGACCACGTCGAGCTGGCCCTTGGCGTCCTGATCGATCCCGGTGGGATCCACGCCGCCGATCAGCTCGGCGCCGTCCTTCACCGCGCGCTCGAGCAGCTCCGCGGTGCCCGGCCGGCTGACCACGCCGCTCTGCGGGAACGCCACGACCTGGATCGAGACCGAGTCCCGGAGGCGGCTCCGTGCGGTCATGACGCCCTCGAAGTTGCGCAGGCCGATCTCGGTGTCCACGTCCACGTGGGTCCGGATGTGCACCGTGCCGCGGCTCACCGCCTGCCGTACCAGCCGCTCCGCCTGTACGTCGGCGGGCAGCCGCAGCTCCCGCCGGAGGCGCCGCTCGTTCTCGATGCGCTCGATCGTGGTGGGCCCGGCCTCGTGGGCACGCCACGGCAGCCCCCAGAAGGTCTTGTCGAGGTGCATGTGTGCGTCGACCAGACCGGGCAACAGGATGCCGTTGGCGCCGTCGATCACGGTGGCGTCCGGCGCGGGCTCGATGCCGGGGGCGATGCGCGTGATGGCTCCGTCGCGGACCAGCACGTCGGCGGCGGGGCCGCCCAGCGGGCGCACGTTGCGGAGGAGCAGCTCGGCCATGACCGGGCGAGTGTACGGCCGCGCCCCGACCGCTTCAAGCCCGGGACGTCGGCCGTTCCCCGCAGGCCGATTCTGGTAGGCTATGGCGCCATGGACCTCAAGGATCGCGTCGCCCTGGTGGCGGGCGGCACCGGAACGCTCGGCATCGCCATCGCGCGGGCCCTCGCGAAGGAGGGCGCTCACGTCGCCATCACCTACCTCGAGCGCAAGGACGCCGCCAGGGAGACCTGCGCCGCGGTCGAAGGGCTCGGACGCAAGGCGTGGAGCATCGCGCTGGACCAGACCGACGCCGCCGCGATCGCGCCCGCCATCGAGGCGGTGGTGCGCCAGTTCGGCCGCCTCGATGCGCTGGTCAACAACGCGGCGTGGAACATCAGCATCCCGTTCCCGGATCTGGAAGCGCTCGACGCGCCGACCTGGGACCGGCTCTTCTCGACGAACCTGCGCGGCCCCTACCTGCTGTGCCGGGCGGCCGCTCCGCACTTGAAGGCGAGCGGCTCCGGCCGCATCGTCAACATCGCCTCGGTCGCCGGGCTCAATCCGGGGGGCAGCAGCATCGCCTACGCGACGAGCAAGGCCGGGCTCATCCATCTCACGCGCTGCCTCGCGGTGGCGCTCGCGCCCCAGGTCAGCGTGAACTGCGTGGCGCCGGGGCTGATGGAGGGGACGCGGATGACCTCACGGCTTCGACCCGAGCTGGCCGACGGGGCGCGCCAGCGCGCCGTGCTCAAGCGCGCGGCGAGTGTGGAGGACGTCGCGGATCAGGTGGCCGCGTTCTGCCGGACGGACAGCGTGACCGGGCAGGTCCTCAACATCGACGGCGGGGTCTTCTTCCACTAGACCGGATGGGCCCTGCCGGACTGTCGGCCATTCAGGCGCTGGACTACACGGTCGTTCGCGTGCGCGACATGGAAGCGATGCGCGCGTTTTACGAGCGCACCTTGCGATTTCAGTTCGTGCGTGAGCTATCCCCGAACTGGGTCGAGTATCGCATCGGCCCGAACATCCTGGCCCTGGCGGGCCGCTTCAGATTCGGCGAGAGCCCGACGCCCCCGGCCGGCATCGCCTCGGTGCAGCTTGCGTTCCGGGTTCCCTACGAGGCGGTAGACGTCTGTGCCGCCGAGCTGTCCGCGGCGGGAATCCCCCTCCTGTCGCCGCCGACCGACCAGCCCTTTCGACACCGCACGCTCTTCTTCTTCGATCCCGACGGCAACCTTCTGGAGATATACGCGGAGTTCTGACCTGGCCGCGGGGCCTAGGCCCCGGCCGCCTTCTCGAGCCGGGCCCACGTGTCGCGCAGGCCCACGCTACGGTTGAAGACCGGCCGGTCGGGCCGATGATCCTTCCAGTCCGCCACGAAGTAGCCCACCCGCTCGAACTGCACGTGGTCCTCGGGGGCGGCGGCCGCGACGGCGGGCTCCACCTTGGCGCCGCGCACGATCTCCAGCGACTGCGGGTTGATCACGCTCTGGAAGTCGTCGGCCTCGTCGGGCCGGGGCACCGTGAAGAGCGTGTCGTAGAGCCGCACCTCCGCGTCCACCGCGTGCGGCGCCGAGACCCAGTGGATCGTGGCCTTGATCTTGCGGCCCTTGGCCTCGCCGCCGCGGGTGTCGGGGTCGTAGGTGGCGCGCACCTCGGTGACCTCGCCGGTGGCCGGGTCCTTGGTGAGCCCGGTGCACTTGATCACGTAGGCCGCGCGCAGCCGCACCTCGACGCCGGGCGAGAGGCGGAAGTACTTGGGCGGCGGCGTCTCGCGGAAGTCGTCGCGCTCGATCCACAGCTCGCGCGAGAAGGGGACCTTGCGCGTGCCCGCGGCCGGGTCCTCGGGATTGTTGGTCGCCTCCATCTCCTCGGTCTGGCCCTCGGGGTAGTTCTCGATGACCAGGCGCAGCGGACGCAGCACCGCCATGCGTCGGAGCGCGCGCCGGTTGAGGTCCTCGCGCAGGCAGTGCTCGAGCAGCGCCACCTCGACCAGGTTCGCGGCCTTGGTCACGCCGATACGCTCGCTGAAGTCGCGCAGGGCCTCGGGCGTGTAGCCGCGGCGCCGCAGGCCGGCCAGGGTCGGCATGCGCGGGTCGTCCCAGCCGCTCACCAGGCCGTCCTGCACCAGGGTGAGCAGCTTGCGCTTGGACATCACGGTGTGGCTCAGGCTCAGGCGCGCGAACTCGATCTGCCGCGGGTGATAGACGCCGCAGCGCGTCGAGGTACCAGTCGTAGAGCGGGCGATGGTCCTCGTACTCGAGCGTGCACAGCGAGTGGGTGACGCCCTCGATCGAGTCGGACTGGCCGTGCGCCCAGTCGTACATGGGGTACACGCACCAGGCGTCGCCGGTGCGGTGATGTGCGGTCTTGCGGATGCGGTACATCACCGGGTCGCGCAGGTTGAGGTTCGGATGGGCCATGTCGATCTTCGCGCGCAGGACCTTGCTCCCGTCCTCGAACTCGCCCGCGCGCATGCGCGCGAAGAGATCCAGGTTCTCCTCCACCGACCGGTTGCGCCACGCGGCTCTCCCGCCCGGGCTCGGTCAGCGTGCCGCGGTGCTCGCGGATCTCGTCGGCCGAGAGGTCGTCCACGTAGGCCTTCCCGGCGCGGATGAGCTGCACCGCCCACTCGTAGAGCCGGCCGAAGTAGTCGCTCGCGAAGTAGAGGTGCTGACCCCAGTCGTAGCCGAGCCAGTGGACGTCGCGCGTGATCGCGTCCACGTACTCCTGGCTCTCCTTGGTGGGGTTGGTGTCGTCGAAGCGCAGGTGGCAGCGCCCGCCCAGCTCCTGGGCCAGGCCGAAGTCGAGGCAGATCGCCTTGGCGTGGCCGATGTGCAGGTAGCCGTTGGGCTCCGGAGGAAACCGGGTGACCACCGGACGGGAGAAGCGGCCGGTCTGGAGGTCCTCCAGGACGGCATCCCGGATGAAGTGGGAGGGCTTGGCCGGCTGGGTCATGGGCCTGATCGTAACATTGCAGACCCTTGGGGCAGACCCTTGGGGCAGACCCTTGGGGCGGTCCCTGGGGGAGGCCCTCCGGGACTTCCCGGGAGACCTCCCCGGGAAACCTCCCGGGCGTCCGCGGGCGGGGCGGTCGCCCGGAGTACAATGAAGCTCCATGTCCGATTCCGTTCGCGTGCGCTTTCCTCCCAGTCCCACGGGACATCTCCACGTGGGCGGAGCCCGCACCGCGCTCTTCAACTGGCTCTACGCGCGCCACCACCAGGGCGCGTACGTGCTCCGGATCGAGGACACCGATCGCTCGCGCTCCACCGAGGAGTTCACCCAGTCGCTCCTCGAGGCGCTGCGCTGGCTCGGCCTCGACTGGGACGAGGGTCCGCCCACCCCCGGCTATCGCCAGACCGAGCGCCTCGACATCTACCGCGCGCACGCCGAGCGGCTGCTCGCGGAGGGCCGTGCCTATCGCTGCCGGTGCACGCCGGAGACGCTGGACGCGCTGCGGAAGAGCGCGGAGGCCCGCAAGGAGACGTTCCGTTACCCGGGGACCTGCCGCGCGGCCAACGTGCCCGCCTCCGAGCCGCACGCCCTGCGTCTGGCGATTCCGCGCGAGGGCGAGACGGTGGTGGACGACGTGAACCGGGGCCGCGTGGTGTTCAGCCACGCCGAGCTGGACGACTGGATCCTCGTCCGGACCGACGGCACGCCGACCTACAACTTCTGCGTGGTCGTGGACGACGTGACCATGAAGATCACCCACGTCATTCGCGGCAGCGATCACCTCTCGAACACGCCGAAGCAGGTGCTCTGCTACCAGGCCCTCGGCTATCCGCTGCCGGTCTTCGCGCACATCCCGATGATCCTGGCCGCGGACAAGACGCGGCTCTCCAAGCGGCACGGCGCCACCTCGGTGCTGGCCTTCCGGGACATGGGGATCCTGCCCGAGGCCATGCTGAACTACCTGGCGCGCCTCGGCTGGTCCCACGGGGATCAAGAGATCTTCTCGCGAGAGGAGCTGATCCGGCACTTCGACCTGGCCCACGTGGGCGCGGCCGACGCGGTCTTCGACCTGGAGAAGTTCACGTGGGTGAACCACCAGTGGATCAAGCGGCTGCCCGCCGCCCGCCTCGCCGAGGAGCTGGTCCCTTTCCTCGAGCGGGCCGGTCTGCCCCCTCCGCGCGATCTCGGCTGGCTCGCGCGGGTGGTGGACACGCTCAAGGAGCGGGCGCGCACGCTGTTCGAGATGGCCGAGCAGGCCGCGTTCTACCTGCGCCCGCCGGATGCCTACGACCCGCAGTCCACCGCCAAGTTCTGGAAGGAGCAGGCTCCCGAGCGCTACGCGATCCTGATCAAGCGCCTCGAGGCTCAGGAAGCGATGGATCCGCAGGCGCTGGAGGAGCTCTACCGCTTCCTCGCCGCCGACCTCGGACTCAAGCTCGTGGACCTGGCCCAGCTCACGCGCATCGCGCTGACCGGCAAGACCGCGAGCCCCTCGATCTTCGAGGTGGTGAGCATCCTCGGCAAGCCGGAGGCGGTGGCCCGGCTCAAGGCCGCCGCGGCCGCGGTGGAGGCCAGGCGGTGAGGCGCCTCCTGCTCGCGCGCCACGGCCAGTCCGTCTCCAACGCGGTGAGGCGCTTCCAGGGGGCGCAGGACGTGGCGCTGTCGCCGCTCGGCATCCGCCAGGCGGAGGCGCTCGGCCTGGCGATGGGCCGGCGGCCGATCGCCCACGTCTACGCGAGCCCGCTCGAGCGCGCCCGGCGCACCGCCGAGATCGCGCTGGGCGGTCTCGGCGTGCCGCTCACGATGGTGGACGACCTCCGCGAGCTGTCGCTGGGCGAGTGGGAGGGCTGCACGGTCGAGGAGATCCGCACCCAGCCCGGCGATCCCTATGCCCGGTGGGTGCGCGATCCGGTGCAGTGCCTGCCGCCGGGCGGCGAGCCGCTCGCCGACGTGCAGGCGCGCGTGGTCCAGGCGGTCGGCCGGATCGCGGCCGCGCATCCGAACGGCGACGACGTGTTGATCGTCTCCCACGGCGGCGTGATCAGCGCCCTCCTCGCCCACTGGCTCGGCCTGCCGCTGTCCTCGATCTGGCGGATCGCGGTCGCCAACTGCTCGCTCTCCGAGATCGCCCCGCCGCGGGTGGTCTCGGTGAACGAGACCGGCCACCTGCGCGACATCGACGTCGCGGTCACCGCCCCGCTGAGCCCCTGAGATGACGCTCCTCGCCCTCTTCGGCGGCCTCGCCCTGCTGCTCTACGGCATGCAGCTCATCGGCGAGGGCCTGCAGCGTGCCGCGGGCGGCCACCTGCGCCACCTGCTGACCAGCATGACGCGCACCCGCCTCGCCGCGGTGGCCTCGGGCGCGCTGGTGACGTCGATCATCCAGTCCTCGTCGGCGACCACCCTGATGCTCATCGGCTTCGTCTCGGCGGGACTCGTCACGTTCCCCCAGTCGCTCGGCGTGATCCTGGGCGCCGACATCGGCACCACCGTGACCGTCCAGCTCCTCGCCTTCAAGGTCCAGGAGCTCTCGCTGCTCCTGGTCGGCGCCGGCTTCGCGATGAGCTTCTTCGCGCGCCGCGGCCTGGTGAAGAGCCTGGGGCAGGTGATCCTGGGCTTCGGCTTCATCTTCCTCGGCATGAAGGTGATGAACGACGGCCTCGCTCCCCTCACCGAGAACGAGCTGACGCGGCAGGTGCTGGTGGCGCTGGCCGACAACCAGTTCCTCTCCCTGCTGGTCGGCGCGGTGCTGAGCGCGAGCATGGCCTCCTCCGCGGCCACCATCGGCCTCACCCTCTCGCTCGGCCACCAGGGGCTGCTGCCCCTCGGCGCCGCGATCCCGGTGGTGCTGGGCGCCAACATCGGCACGTGCGCCACCGCGCTGGCCGCGAGCCTGCGCTCCTCCTCCGACGCGCGCCGGGTCGCGGTGGCCCACATCGCGTTCAAGGTCCTCGGGGTCGCGCTCGTCTTCCCGTTCATCGGGCCGCTCACGAGTCTGGTCTCCCAGACCGCGGGCGACGTGGCCCGCCAGATCGCCAATGCCCACACCTTCTTCAACGTGGCGATCAGCGCGCTCTTCCTGCCCTTCGCGCCCTGGGCGGCCCGGGTGATCACCGCGCTGGTGCCGGAGGAGGAGCGCGGCGACAATCCCTACCGCACGCGCTACCTCGACGACCGTTACCTGGACCAGCCGGCCCTCGCGATCGGGCAGGCGACGCGCGAAGCGCTGCGCATGGGCGACGTCGCCCAGAGCATGCTGCGCGATGCTATGGTGGTGCTCCGGACCGCCAACCAGGAGCTGCTGGAGGACGTGGAGCGGCGCGACGACCAGCTCGACTACCTCGACCGCGAGATCAAGCTCTTCATCGCGCGGCTCGGGCGGGAGACCATGAGCGCGGACATGGCCCAGAAGGAGATCGCCCTGATCTCCTTCATCGGGAACCTCGAGAACATCGGTGACATCATCGACAAGAACCTGATGGAGCTCGCGCGGAAGAAGCTCTACCAGGGCCGCCGCTTCTCGGAGGCGGGCGAGGCCGAGCTGATCGAGTTCCACTCACTCGTCTCGAAGAACCTCGAGCGGGCCATCGCGAGCTTCGCGGCCAACGACCGCAGCCTCGCCCGGGAGGTGCTCGACATGCGGCCGCTGATGCGGCAGCGCGAGCGCGAGCTCCGCGACTCGCACCTGGCCCGGCTGCGGCGCGGGCTGGCCGAGTCGCTCGAGACGTCCGAGATCCATCTCGACGTGTTGACCAATCTCAAGCGCATCTCGTCCCACATCACCGCGCTGGTGTACCCGATCCTGGAAGAGGAGGCCTAGATGGCCGCCCGGCTTCGCATCCTGCTCGTCGCTTCCGAGGCCGCGCCGTTCGCCAAGACGGGCGGGCTCGCCGACGTGGCGGGGGCCCTGCCGCGCGCGCTCGCCGCCCTCGGGCACGACGTGCGCATCCTGCTGCCCAAGTACCGGGGCGCCGAGGGTCAGGCCGGCGAGACGCGGGTCGTGGTGCCGAACATCCGCGTGCCCCTCGGTGATCGCGAGGCGGAGGGCGCCCTGATCGAGGGCCGCGCCGCGTCTGGCGTTCCGGTGTACCTGGTCGAGCACGAGCACTACTACAACCGCGACAGTCTCTACGGCACCAGCGACGGCGACTACTGGGACAACTGCGAGCGCTTCGTCTTCTTCTGCCGGGCCGCGCTCGAGGGCATGGCCCGGCTCGACGCGGGGCGGCCGGGTATCCGCTGGCAGCCGCAGGTCGTGCACGCCAACGACTGGCAGGCCGGGCTGCTCCCGGTCTACCTCCGCACGCTCTACCGCGATCGCCCGATGCTGGGCAGCCTGGCCAGCGTGTTCACGATCCACAACCTGGCCTACCAGGGCGTGTTCTGGCACTACGACATGCCGATGACCGGGCTCGGGTGGGACCTCTTCACGCCGGCCGGCCTCGAGTTCTACGGCAAGCTCAACTTCATGAAGGGCGGCCTGATCTTCTCCGACCTCCTGACCACGGTGAGCCGGACCTATGCGCATGAGATCCGCACGCCCGCCTTCGGGAGCGGCCTGGAGGGCGTGCTGGAGGATCGCAGCGCGGATCTCCACGGGGTGGTCAACGGCATCGATTACGAGGTCTGGAACCCGCAGAAGGATCCCGCCATCGCGCATCCCTACTCGGCCGAGGACCCGGAGCCGAAGGCGGTCTGCCGCGAGACGCTGCGCCGCGAGCTCGGCCTCGAGGACGGCGCGGGGCCGGTCATCGGGATCATCACCCGGCTCGCGGAGCAGAAGGGCATGGACCTCGTGCTCGAAGCGCTGCCCGGCCTCCTGGCGGAGGGCGCCCAGCTCGTGGTGCTGGGCTCGGGCGAGGCGCGGCTCGAGGAGGCCTTTCGCGCCGCCGCGGCGGCCCACCCGGGCCAGGTGGCGGTGCGTATCGGCTACGACGACGAGCTCGCCCGCCGCATCTACGCGGGCAGCGACGCGTTCCTGATGCCCTCGCGTTACGAGCCCTGCGGGCTCGGCCAGCTCATCGCCCTCCGCTATGGCGGCGCGCCCATCGTGCGGCGCACCGGGGGGCTCGCCGACACCGTCACCGAGTTCGATCCGGCCCGGCGGACCGGCACCGGCTTCGTGTTCGACGCATTCACCGCGGACGCTCTGCTCACCGCGGCGCGCCGGGCCGCCTCGACGTTCCGCCAGCCCCCCCTGTGGAAGGCACTGGTGCGCAATGCGATGGCCGAGGACTTCTCCTGGGACGCCTCGGCGCGAGAATACGTTACTCTCTACCGCAAAGCCATGAAGGCGCGCAGCGCGCGCTAGCCACGGAGGCCGGCATGAAGAAGGTCGAAGCGGTGATCAAGCCGTTCAAGCTCGATGACGTCAAGGAAGCGCTCAACGAGCTCGGGGTCGTCGGCATGACCGTCACCGAGGTGCGTGGCTTCGGGCGGCAGAAGGGCCACACCGAGCTCTATCGCGGCTCGGAGTACACGATCGACTTCCTTCCCAAGGTGAAGGTCGAGGTCGTGGTGCCCGACAGTCTGGTGGACAAGGTGGTGTCGGTCATCTGCCAGTCAGCCAAGACCGGCTCGATCGGCGACGGCAAGGTCTTCGTCCTCTCGATGGGCGAAGCCATCCGCATCCGCACCGGCGAGAAGGGCGAAGACGCCATCTGAGCTCTCCATCACCCTCTCCCCTGGTGGGGAGAGGGCAGGGTGAGGGGCTTCGGGTTTCTGTGCTGTCAACCGTTCCGGCGCGGATTACCGTTTACTTCTTCAGGCCCTCCATATGCGGGGGCCCAGACATGGCCCCCGCACTCCCCCAGTCGGCGGACAACCCGTGATGGCCGCCCCCCGGCCCTTCCGCAGGTAGCGGGTAGCCCTTGAAGGACTTGCTCGCGGCCGCGCCGGATAGTCGGACCGCGCTGCGTGAGCTCAAGCGCCTGGGCTTCGCGGATCCCGCGGCGGCGTTGCGCAACCTGCACGCGCTGACGCCCACGCCGCGCGAGGCCGAGCTGCTCGCGCCCGCGCTGGCGCGCCTGCTCTCCGAGCTTGCCGCGGCCCCGGATCCGGACATGGCGCTCAACAATCTCGAGCGCCTCGCCGCCCAGCGCGAGCACGTCTCCTTCCTCCGCCTGCTCGGCGCGCATCCGGGCGCCATCCCGCTCCTCGCGCGTCTGGGCGGCACCAGCCAGTTCCTGGCCGACACCCTCCGGCGCTATCCCACGCTGCTGCCCTGGCTGCTGGAGCCGCGGACGATGCGGCAGTGGCTGGCCGACGAGCTGGCGGAGGATCTGGCCACGAGCCTCAAGGCCTTCGAGCGGCCCGAGGCGCGGCTCAACGCGCTCCGCCGCTTCAAGTACCGCCAGCTCCTGCGCATCGGGTGCCGCGATATCCTGGGCGACGCCGATCTCACCGTGACCACCGAGGAGCTGTCGCACATGGCCGACGTGTGCCTGGCCGCGGCCTGGGACTGGGCGCGCGAGCGCCTCGAGCGGCTCTACGGCGCGCCGATCGGGGTCGACGGCGCGCCCACCGGGCTCGCGGTCATCGGCATGGGCAAGCTCGGCGGCGAGGAGCTCAACTACTCCTCGGACATCGATCCGATCTTCGTCTACGGCGAGGACGGGGAGACCGCGGGGGGCGAGTCGGGCCGCATCGCCAACGGCGAGTTCTTCACCCAGGCGGTCCGGTCCATCGTGGACACGCTCGAGTCGGTCACCGAGGAGGGCCACGTCTTCCGGGTGGATCTGCGCCTGCGCCCCGAGGGGCGCTCGGGGGCGTTGATCCGGTCGGTGGCCGGCTATCGCACCTACTTCGCCGACCGCGCCGAGCTCTGGGAGCGGCAGGCCCTCATCAAGGCGCGCCTCTGCGCCGGCGACGAGGCGGTGGCCGGGCACTTCTTCGAGGCGGTGCGCCCGTTCGTCTACCGGCCCGGCCTCGACCCGGCCATCGTGCGCGCGGTGCGCGAGATGAAGACCCAGATCGACCGCTCGCTCCGGGGCAAGGACGCCTCGCATCGCAACGTCAAGCTCGGCCGCGGGGGCATCCGCGAGGTGGAGTTCCTCATCCAGGCGATGCAGCTCCTCTACGGCGGCGACGACCCGTGGCTGCGGGAGCGGAACAGCCTGCGCGCGATCTTCCGCCTCACCGAGCGGGGCTACCTGTCGCACGCGCTCGGGCGCGAGCTGGGCGACGCGCTCGTCTATCTCCGCACCGTCGAGCACCGCCTGCAGCTCGTCCACGAGTTCCAGACCCACACGCTGCCGGAGGAGCCGCGCGCGCTCGGGCTCCTCGCGCGCCGCATGGGCGCGGCGCAGCCTCCGGCCACCGCGGCGCGGCGCTTCATGGTCGAGCACCGGCGCGTGACCGCGCTCGTGCACCGGGCCTTCCGCGAGTTCTTCGCCGCGCCGCCGGCCGCCGCGGCGCGCCCGCTGCGCATCCCGAGCTATACCTCGCTCAAGGCGACCGGGTTCACCGATCCGGATCGCGCCCGCCAGAATCTCCGGCTGGTCCTCGAGGGCCGGCCGCTGATCCCGTACCCGGCCGCGGCCGGCCACGCGGTGGCCCGCCTCTTCCCGGTGCTGCTCGACGCGCTCTGGCAGAGCCCGGATCCCGACGAGGCGCTCGGCCAGTTCGAGCGGTTCGTCTCCGCGGCGGGACCGAGGACCGCCTACCTCGAGCTCCTGGCCGACCGTCCGGAGCTGCTCACGAACCTGGTCCGGCTCTGTTCCCGCGGCGAGCTGCTGACCGAGCTCCTGATCGCCCAGCCGGAGCTGCTCAATGGCCTGGCGAGCCCGGAGACCTTCGCGGCACACAAGCGCGCCCCTGACTTCCGTCGCGAGCTGGCCCCCGTGCTCGCGCCGCGCCTCGCGCGCGCCGAGCGGGCGGATGTCCTGCGGCGGCTCAAGCAGGCGCAGGAGCTCGGCATCATCTGGCGCATGCTCCTGGGAGTGACCGACGCGGAGCGCTTCTCGCTGGAGATGACCGCGCTCGCCGAGGCCACCCTCGCGGTGGCGTGGATGCTGGCGCTCGAGGAGACGGTGGCCCAGCACGGCGGTGTCCCGCGCGACGTGCGCGGCCGGCTCGTGCCCGCGGCCATCATCGGTCTCGGCAAGTTCGGTGGACGCGAGCTCACCACCGGCTCGGATCTCGACCTCTTCGTGGTGTACGGGGGCGCCGGGTTCACCGACGGCGAGCCGCCGGTGGAGGCGCACGTGTTCTACGACCACGCGGTGGAGGCGCTGAGCGGTCTCCTCGGCGACATCACCGCGGCCGGCGTGGCCTTCGCGGTCGACCTGCGCCTGCGCCCCGGCTCCAAGGGCAGCGGCTTCGCCAGCAGCGACGACGCGCTCGAGCGCTACTACCGCGAGTGGGCGGATCCGTGGGAGCGACAGACCCTCACGCGCGCCCGGCTCGTGGGCGGTGATCCGCGTCTCGGCCGCGCGGTGCGCCGGCGCATCCGCGGGCTGCTCTACGGGCCCGAGGCGCCGCCGCCCGACCTCAAGGAGATGCGCGCCCTGCGGGAGCGCATGGAGCGCGAGCTGGGGAAGGAGACGCCGGGCCGCTTCCACGTGAAGTTCGGGCGCGGCGGGCTCGTGGACGTCGAGTTCATCACCCAGGCGGTGCAGATGCGCCACGGGGCCCGGCATCCGGGCCTGCGCCGCGCCAACACCCTGCACGCCATCCGCGAGATCGCGGTGGCCGGGCTCCTGCCCGCGGAGGACTGCGCCACGCTCGCCGAGCAGTACCGCTTCCTGCGGCGGGTGTCGCTCGGGCTCCGCCTTTTCGGCACACGGCCCGGCGACACCCTGGAGCTGGCCGGCCCGAACCCGGCCCGGCTCGCCAAGACCCTGGACTACCCGTCGCGGAAGGAGTTCATCGAGGACTATCGCCGTCGCACCGCGTGGGTGCGGGCGCTCTACGACCGCGTGGTGGCGAAGTGACCCGCGGTGGTCGGACGCGGTCGTCGGGAGGTGCCCGATGAATCCGGACGTCGTCAGCGCGATCGGCCGCCTGCGATCCGCCGGTGTCCTCTCCGACGGGCAGGCCGCGCTCTTCGAACGGGTCGCCCGGCGGCGGCTCGTCTCGCTCCGCTTCGAGCTCCGGGCCCTGCTCTACGTCGGGGTCCTGCTGCTGACGTCGGGCGTGGGCGTGCTCGTCGCCGCCCATCACCACGAGATCGGCCGCCTGACCATCGCGGGCGGCATCGGGCTCGCCGCCCTCGCCTGCCTCGCGTGGGTGATCCGCACGGCGGAGCCGTTCTCGTGGCGCGTGGTCGAGTCGCCGCACGTCGCCTTCGACTACGTCCTGCTCCTGGGCCTCCTGCTCCTCTCCGCGGACCTCGCCTACGTCGAGGTCCAGTTCGGCGCGCTCGGTCCGAGCTGGCCGTACCACCTCCTCGTCGTGGGCGCGTTCTACCTGGCCGCGGCCTACCGCTGGGACTCGCGGACCGTCCTCGGCCTGGCGCTCGCCACGCTCGCCGCGTGGCGGGGCATCTCGCTCGGCCTGGCGCACGGCGGCTCCGGGCTCGACGAGGCGCGGCTGCGCGCCGATGCCCTCGTGCTGGGGGGAGTCTACCTGGCCGCCGCGGCGCTCTCGGTGCGCCTCGGGCGCAAGGCGCACTTCGAGGACGTCTTCGCCAACGCGGGCCTGCTCCTGCTCCTCGGCGCGCTCGTCTCGGGCGCCCTCGAGGACCGAGCGATGCGAACCGCCTGGCTCGTCGCGCTCCTCGCCGTCGCGGGCCTCGTCGCGTGGCTCGCCCTCCGTCTCGGCCGCTCCCTCTACTTCGCCCAGGCGGTCGTGGCCGCGTACGTCGGGCTCCTCCGCCTCCTCTTCGAGCGGCCCGGTCACCGAAGCCTCGCCTTCCTCCTCGCCGCGCTCCTGGGCGCGGCCGGGCTCGTCGTCGTCACGGCGGCCCACCGGAGGATGCGGAAGCGATGAGACCGGACTCGGTCGCCTGGGAGCGGGCCGCGCAGGTGCACGGTGCCGCGGACGGCTGGCGGCGGGCCGGCTTCATCGACGAGCCGACGGAGCGGGCGGTCCAGGCGACCTTTCCCGATCCGTGCGTGACCCCGTCCGCGGTGTGGCGGGTGCTGACCGCCGGAGCGGTCGCGGCCGTGATCCTCTTCACCTTCGGCGCGTTCGCGGTCGCGGTTCGCGGGAGCTCCGGCGCCGTCCAGGCTGCGCTGCTCCTGTTCGCCGGGGCGTGTCTCGTGGTGACCGACCGGCTGGAGGCGTCGCCGCGGCTCGCCCGGCGGGGCGCGGCGGGCGCGACCGCCGTGCTCGGCGTCGGATTCCTCCTGGTCGGCCTCGCGCTCTTCCTCGGCGAGACGCTCCGGCTTCGGCTCGACAACGGGATCGACCTGCTCCTGATCGCGAGCACGCTCGTGTGGGCCGCCGGTTGCCGACGGTGGGGGAGCCCGCTCTTCGCCGCCCTGGCCGCCGCCTCTCTGTTCCTGTTCCTGGCGCGGCTGCCCAACGGTCGTCTCCTCTGGCTGCTGGGCGGGGTGGCGCTCGCCGGCGCGGGCGCGCGTCGACTGGACGCCGCGGCCTGGGCTCCCTCGCACCGCCGCTCGGCGGCCGTCCTGCTCGTGGGCGGGATCGTCGCGGTGTACGCGGCGGTCAACGCCTACTCGCTGGACGCGCGTCTCCTCGAGAGCGTCGCGCGCTTCTCGCCGGAGCCCGGCCTCCGGTGGCCGGGGACGGGCGTGCTGGCGGCGGCCGCCACCGCGATCGTCCCGGTGGTGGTGCTGGCCTGGGGCGTGGGCTCGCGGCGCACGCTCCTGCTCGACACCGGCATCGTCCTCGCCGCCTGCTCGCTCCTCACCCTGCGTCACTACGTGCGGGGGGCGCCGCTCTGGGTGGTACTGGTCCTGGCCGGGGCTGCGGTGGTGATGCTGGCGCCTGCGGTCGAGCGGATGCTGCGGCGGGCCCCCGGGCGGGAGATCGGCGGCTTCACCGCGGAGCCTCTGTTCTCGGACGAGCGGCGGCAGCGCGCGCTCGAGGTCGTGCCGGTGGTCGCCACGCTCACGCCCGCGGCGGTCGTGGACCGACCCGGCTTCGCGGGCGAGGGCGGGAGATTCGGGGGCGGAGGCGCCACCGAGCGGTTCTGAGGCGCCGCCCGGGCACGCGTCCCACCTGCTTGCGTGGCACGAGGGGTACCATCTCTGGATAGCGCATGATCTTGCCAAGTCACATCGCGGCCGGGTTCCTGCTCACTGCTCTTCTCCGGCTCGCGACCGCAGAGGCTGCGGTCGGGCTAACCGAGATCGCCGGCAAGGACGGCGACGGCCCCGTCACCATCTACTACCCGTCCAGCAGCGAGGCGCAGACGCTCAAGCGCGGGCCGTTCACCTTCCAGATGGCCTGGCAGGGGGCTCCCGCGCGCGGCAACGGACGGCTCGTCGTCATGTCGCACGGCTCGGGTGGCTCGCCGTGGGTGCACTCGAACCTGGCGCGCGCTCTGGTGGATGTCGGCTTCGTCGTGGCGATGCCCGAGCACCGGGGCGACAATGTCAAGGACCACAGCACGCCCGGGCCCGAGAGCTGGCGCCGGCGGCCGGCCGAGGTGTCGCGCGCGATCGACGCGGTCGCGCAAGACTCACGCTTCAAGCCGCTGCTGGCGCTGGACAAGGTCGGCGTGTACGGCATGTCGGCGGGCGGCCACACCGCGTTGAGCCTGGCGGGCGGCCGGTGGTCCCCGGCGCGCTTCAAGGAGCACTGTGAGGCTCACATCGCCGACGACTTCTACTCCTGCGTCGGTCTCGCGGTCCGGCGCCAGCGCAACTTCCTTGACGGGGCCACCCAGACGCTTGCGCTGTGGGTGATTCGCTTCAAGTTCCGGGATGCGACGTGGCAGACCCACTCCGACCCCCGCGTCGCCGCGATCGTCGCGGCGGTGCCATACGCCGCCGACTTCGACATGAACTCGCTTGCGGCACCGCCCGTGCCGTTGGGGCTGGTGACGGCCCGTCACGATGCGTGGCTCGTGCCTCGCTTTCATGGAGACGCGGTCCTCAAGGCATGCGCGGCTTGCGAGACAGTTGCCGACATCCGCGAGGGCGGTCATGGGGCGCTGCTGTCACCTCTGCCGCCCGGTCTCACCGGGCTGGTCGGCGAGCTGTTGAAGGACCCGCCGGGCTTCAACCGGACCGCACTGCCCGAGGTCGACCGCAAGATCGCGGCTTATTTCTCCAGGCACCTGCTTCCGTAGCGGCGGGCTCGCCGCCGCCATGCGGGTGTGATGCAAGGGCGCGCTCGCACACCGCCGCCCTCTCCCCCGTGAGGGGGAGAGGGTAGGGTGAGGGGTGCCGCCGCCTACGCTTTATCCAGCCACACCCGGTGCATGTCGATCAGCCCCGCGGGAACCATCTGGAAGCCCTTGACGTACTTGTGGAAGACCTTCTGCTCGTTCAGGTGGAGCAGGATGGCCACCGGCGCGTCCTCGACGATGAGTCGCACTGCCTCGTCGTAGAACTTCTTGCGCTTCTTGAAGTCGGCCTCGGACCGGGCGCCCTCGACCATCTTGTCGAAGTCCGCGTTGACCCACCGGCCGGCGTTCCACGCCTCGGAGGAGTGCAGCTCGGGGTACAGCGTCTCATCGGGGTCGAGATCGGCGTCCCACTGGACCTGCACCAGATCCCACTGCTTCTCCTGCAGCCAGCGGCGCCGGAACGTGGGGGCATCCGCGAGCTCGATATTGACCTTGATACCGATCTTGGCGAGCTGGGCCTGGAGCACCTCGGCCTGGCGCGGGCCGGTGCCCGCATTGCCGGAGAGGAGCATCACCTCGGTGCCGTTCGGGTACTTGGACTGCTTCATGAGCTGCTTGGCCTGCTCGAGGTCGAAGTACTGCCCATTCTTGCCGGTCTCGAAGGCGGGGTCGTAGAAACCGCCCATGGGCGGGGAGATGGGGCCGTGGGCAATGATGCCCTCGCCGAACTCGACCCGATCCAGGATCTCCTTTCGGTCGATGGCAAAGGCCACCGCCTTGCGGAGGTTCTTGTCCGAGAAGGGCTCCTTGGCCAGGTTCATGTGCAGGCATCGCCAGTTGCCACCCACCGCGGTGGACACGGTGAGCTTGGGGTCCTTGCGGAGTTCGGCGACGAACTGAGGTGACACGTTGTTGATACCGTCCACTTCACCGGTCTTGAGCGCGGCGACCAGCGTCGAGGGCTCGATGATGAACTTGATGAGCAGCTTGTCGGCGTACGGCAGCTTGCCGCCGCCGGCGTCCTTCTCCCAGTAGTCCGCGAAGCGCTCGAGGGAGATGAAGTCGCCCTCCTTCCACTCGACGAACTTGAACGGGCCGGTCCCCACCGGGCTCCGGCCGTAGACCTTGCCCTTCTCCTTGACCGCGCGAGGCGACAGGATGGTGGCGGCCCGGCCGGTGGAGCCGGTGAAGGCGACGCGGAGGAACGGATAGGGCTTGGCGAAGGAGAGCTTGATGGTGAGCGGGTCGGGGCGTCTCGATCGACTCGAGCAGGGCGAGCTTCCAGGCATGAATGGGCGCCTGCGCCTTGTCCTTGACGCGCTCGAGGTTCCATTTGATGTCGGCCGACGTGCACGGATCGCCGTTGTGGAAGGTGACGCCCTTGTGAAGCCGGAACACGTGGACCCGGTCGCCCTGCATCTCCCACTCGCGGGCCAGGTCCGGCTTGAAGTCCACGCTCTTGCCGTCGGGGGAGGTGATGCGGAGCAGGCCATTGTAGATGTTGTTGTGGATGGCGCAGGCCGTGATGAAGGTCGTGTTGTGGGCGTCCAGCGTGTCGATGTTCTGGAAGCTGCCGATCTTGATCGTGCCGCCCCGCTTCGGCGTCTGCCCGTGCGCGGCCCCGGGCACGCTCGAGCGGCAACCCGGCGGCGAGCCCGGCCGCGGTGAGACCGAGCGCCTGCAGCATCGCGCGGCGGGAGACCGGATCGTCCCTCCAGGCGCCTTCGCGCAGCTCGCGGTTGACTTCCTCGAACCCATCGCGACTCTTCATGAGGATCCTCCTCCTTCGGTGTAGAGGTAGCACGCGACGGCGTGGCCCGGTGCCGCCTCGCGGAGATCGGGCTCCGCCTCATCGCACCGGGCCATCCGGTGGGGACAGCGACTCGCGAAACGACAGCCCCGCGGCAGGTCGATCGGGTTGGGGAGCTCGCCTTCCAGCAGGCGGGTCGGGTCGTCGAAGATCGACGCGGAGCCGTCGCCCACCGCCGGGATGGCGGCCAGCAGCGCCTGGGTGTAGGGATGCAGCGGCTGCTTGAACAGCCGGGCGGTCGGCGCCACTTCCACGAGCTTGCCCAGGTACATCACCGCGACCCGGTGGCTCACGAAGCGGATCACCCCCAGATCGTGGGAGACAAAGAGGAAGGCCAGGCCCAGACGCTCGCGCAGGTCCACGAGCAGATTCAGGATCTGGGCGCGCACCGAGACGTCGAGCGCCGAGACCGCCTCGTCGGCCACCACGAGCCGCGGTCCCGCCGCGAGGGCGCGGGCGATGCCCACCCGCTGCCGCTGGCCGCCGGAGAGCTCGTGCGGGTAACGGTGGAAGTACTCGGGCTGAGAGCCCCACCATATCGAGGAGCGCTCGCACCCGCGCTTCGACCTCCGCGCCCTCCGCGATCCGGTGCACGCGGATGGGCTCACCCACCATGCGGCCCACCGTCATCCGCGGGTTGAGCGAGCTGTAGGGGTCCTGGAAGACGATCTGGACCTTTCGACGGAACGGCATGAGCCGGCGCGCGGGCAGCGCCGTGATGTCCTGCCCTTCGAAGATGATGCGGCCGCGCGTCGGATCGATGGCGCGCAGGACCAGTCGGCCGGTCGTGGTCTTGCCGCAGCCCGACTCTCCGACCAGCCCGAGCGTCTCGCCGGGCTCGATCGCGAAGCTCACCCCGTCGACGGCGTGCACCACGCGAGGCGTGCGGCCGGCCACAGCGCGGCCAGGGGGTTGCCGCGAATCGGGAAGTGCTTGACGAGGTCGGCAACTTGGAGCAGACGGCGCGGAGCGGGTCACGACACTCCCGCGAGGTGACAGGCAGCCGCATGGCCGGCCGTGAGGGACCGGAGCGCCGGGGACTCGTCGCGACAGCGCGGCTCGGCGATGGGACAGCGGGGATGGAACCGGCAGCCGGACGGCAGCGCCCGGAGCCCCGGCATCGCGCCGCCGATGGCGCCGAGCCGGCCATTGCCGTCGAGTCGGGGCAGGCACTCGATCAGCCCGCGGGTGTAGGGGTGGGCGGGCGCGCGGAAGAGCGTCGAGACCGACGCCTCCTCGACGACGCGCCCGGCGTACATGACGAGCACGCGATGGCACATCTGCGAGATGATCCCGAGGTCGTGCGAGACGAGGAGCACCGCCATCCCGAGCTCGCGGGCGAGCCGCCGGATCAGGGCCAGGACCTGCGCCTGGATCGTCACGTCGAGCGCGGTGGTCGGCTCGTCCGCGATGAGCAGGCTCGGCGTGCAGGAAATCCCCATCCCGATCATCACCCGCTGTGCCATGCCCCCGCTGAACTGGTGGGGATAGTCGCGGGCGCGCGTCCGCGGCGACGAGATGCCCACTCGCCCCAACGTTTCGACCACGCGCTCGGCCAGCGTGGCCCGTCCCTCGGGAAGGTGCAGCATCATCGCCTCCAGCATCTGCTCGCCCACGCGAAACACCGGGTTCAGCGAGGCGCCCGGGTTCTGGAAGATCATCGCGATGTCCTTGCCGCGGATGCGGGCGAGCGCGGTCTCGTCGAGGGTCAGCAGGTCGCGGCCGCCGAACCAGACCTCGCCCGCCATCCGGCCAGGGGGCCGGCGGATCAGGCCGAGGATCGCTTCCGAGGTCAGCGACTTGCCCGCTCCCGACTCGCCCACCAGCCCGACGATCTCCCCGCGCCGGATCTGGAAGCTCACCGCGTCCACCGCGCGCAGCGACGCCGTCCTCCGAGCTGAACTCGACCGTGAGGTTCTTGACGTCCAGCACCGGATCGGCCGGTCACCGGCGATCCGCGGGTCGAGGGTATCGCGCAGCCCGTCGCCCAGCAGGTTGAGCGCGACGATCGCCAGCATGAGCGCGATGCCGGGAATCGTCGAGACGTGGGGCGCCATCACGATGAACGCCTGGCCCTCGGCGATCATGCGAGCCCCACGCCGGAGTGGGCGGCGGCGGGCCGAGCCCAAGGAACGACAGGCCGGACTCGGTGATGATGGCGCCCGAGACCCGGAGCGCGCCCTGGACGATGATCGGGGCCAGCACGTTGGGCAGCACGTGCTGGAAGATGATCGCGAAGCTGCCCACGCCGGCGAGGCGGGCCGCTTCGATGTAGGGCTCCTCCTTCACCGCGAGGACGTCGCCGCGGGTCACCCGCGCGAAGGGGGCGATGAAGCCGACCCCGACGGCGATGATCACGTTACGCACCCCGAAGCCCATCACCGCCATCATCGCGATCGCCAGGATGATGATGGGAAACGCGAAAAGGCCGTCCATGATCCGCATGATCACGGTGTCCACGATCCCGCCGTAGTACCCCGAGATCAGCCCGAGGGTCACCCCGATGACCATGGCCAGCAGGACCGCGACGATGCCGACCACGAGGGCCACGCGCGCCCCGTAGATGATCCGGCTCAGGATGTCTCGGCCGAAGCTGTCGGTGCCCGCCCAGTGGGCCGCGGACGGGCGCTCGAGGGCAGTGCCCACGCCTTGGGCGATCGGATCGTAGGGGGCGAGGACGGGGGCGAAAGCCGCCATCGCGACGATCAGGAGGAACACCGCGAGCCCGAACACGGCGCCGGGGTTTCGCGCGAACCGCCGCCACCAGCGGCGGACGCTCGCATGCCCGCCCGTCGTCGCGGCGGGGGCCACCGGGCCGGGAACGCCCAGGCCCTCGGCATCGAACGGGCGGTCGCCGGCGCCGAGGGGTGACGCCATTACGCCACCCGGATACGGGGGTTGAGGAACGCGTACAGGATGTCCACCAGGAGATTCACCACCACCACCGCGAGGACCCCGACCAGGATCGCGCCCTGCACCACCGAGTAGTCCCGGTTCAGGATGGCGCTCACGGAGAGCCGGCCCATCCCCGGGATCGCGAACACGGTCTCGGTCAGCACCGCGCCGCCCAGCAGGGTCCCGAACTGCAGCCCGATCACGGTCACCACCGGGATGAGGGCGTTGGCCAGCGCGTGCTTGTAGACGAGCGCGGCCCGGCGGACGCCGCGGGCTCGCGCGGCCTTGACGTAGTCCTGGTCGAGGACTTCGAGCACGCTCGAGCGGATGATCCGGGCGACCAGTCCGGAGAAGAAGGTGCCGAGGGTCACCGCGGGCAGGACGAGACGCCAGAGGCCCTGCGAGAGGTCCGTCCACGGGGCCACGTAACCCATCGCGGGGAACCACCCAAGGTACACGCTGAAGATCCAGATCAGGATGATGCCCTTCCAGAAAGACGGCATCGAGTAGACGAAGATGGCGAAGCCCATCGACCCGTAGTCCCAGGCCGAGTCCTTCCGCATCGCGGCGATGAGACCCGAGGGCACCGCGATGAGGGTGCCCACGATCACGCTGGCCACCACCAGGATCAGCGTGGGAACGAACGCGTCGAGCACCAGCTTGGAGACGCGCTCGTGATTGAGAAAGGAATCGCCGAGATCGCCGGAGAGGACGTTCCGGATCCAGATGAGGTACTGGGTGACGATGGAGCGGTCGAAGCCGAGCTCGCCGCGGAGGCGGTCGTACGCCGCCTGGGTGAAATCGTCGCCGAGACGCATCAGGACCGGGTCGCCCGGGATCATCCGCATCAGGGCAAAGATGATCACCGAGACCGTGAAGAGCACGGCCAAGGTCTGCCCGAGACGAGAAAGGACGAATCGGACCATGGTCCTCCGGCCGATCCTGCCGAGCCCGAGCGGATGTTGCGTGTCGACACGGGTCCCTCGGGACGAGAGCGACCCGCAATTGGGGAGGCAGTATACTGCCGGCCCCTGCACTACTGCAAGGCGTCCTTCAGGGGCTCGCTCGCACGAACGAGAGGCGTCAGCCGCGACGCCTACCTCACCGCGAACCTGATCGGCAATCCGGACGAGGTCTGTGAGAAGGTGGCCGCGTTCGAGCGAGCGGGTCTCGACCATTTCTGCGCCACCCTGTTCGTGGGCAACACGGTGAACGAGGTGCGCGACCAGATGCGCATGTTCTCCCGCTACGTGCTTCCCGCGTTCCCGGCGTGACGTGCCACACGGAGCGGCTTGCCCGCTCGCCTCCGCTCACCCCGTTGCGCGCGCCGCGATCGCGTCGGCCAGGGTCAGCACGCGACGGGCGTCGTCGACGTGCAGGTTCTCGATCAGGCGGCCGTCGAGCACGACGACGGCGTGGCCCCGAGCGGTGGCGTCGGCGTGGGCCGCGATCACCCGGCGCGCCCAGTCCACGTCGCTCGCGGTCGGAGCAAAGACCTCGTTGGCGACGGCGACCTGCCGGGGGTGGATGAGCGTCTTGCCGTCGAAGCCGAAGTCGGCGGCCTGACGGCAGGCCGCGGCGAAGCCGGCGTCATCGTCGAGATCCAGGTGGACGCCGTCGAGCGCGGTGATCCCGGCGGCGCGCGCCGCGAGCACGCACAGCTGGAGGCTGGTCAGGAGCGGGCCGCGCTCGGGCGTGGCGCGTGCGTGGAGATCCTTCGTCAGGTCCGAGGTGCCCATGACCAGTGCGGCGACGCGCGGGCTCGCGGCAGCGATCGAGGGCGCGTTCAGGATTCCACGGGGTGTCTCCAGCATGCACCACACCGCCTGGGTCGGGCCCAGGGCGGCCGATCGCCGCGGTCACGGTCTCGGCGGACTCGACCTTGGGCAGGAGCACCGCACCGACGCCGGCGTTCGCCATCGCGGTCAGGTCGTCGCGCGCCCAGGGCGTGCCGGGGGCGTTGACCCGGATGACGAGCTCGCGGCGCCCGTAGCCGCCGGCTCGTACCGCGGCCAGGACCTGGGCCCGAGCCGGCCCCTTCATGTCCGGCGCGACGGCGTCTTCCAGGTCCAGGATGAGCGCGTCGGCCGGGAGCGTGCGCGCCTTGTCGAGGGCCCGCGCGTTGGAGCCGGGCATGAACAGCACGCTGCGCCGTGGCGTCATGGCCATCGACGGCCCTGCCCGGTCACTCCTCGCGCGACTCGCGGATGCGGCGGGTGCCCCGCACCACCGGGACCTCGACATCCATCACGAAGCGGATGCGCGGCAGGTCGGTGTCGCTCGAGGTCACCGTCGCGGCGATCGGGTTGAGCGGCCGTACCGGCTCGGCGTTCCATGCGGACGGGACCAGCACGCCGACATGGGGGCGCCCGCGCTCCGCCTTCTTGATCGTGTAGCGCGAGTCGACCTGGATCAGCCGGGGGTCGGTCTTCCCGTCGAGCGGGGCGTGGGCGAGCGTCACCGAATGGATGTACTGCACGTCGCCGCCGGAGATCGGCTCGGGATCGATCAGCCCGCAGTCGAGCACCGTCACCCCGTCGCGCATCACCGTGGCGGTGATGCGGTCGTGCCGGCGCCGGAAGGCGACCTGACCCGGCACCACCGGCAGGCCCCACCGTTCCCGCAGGGCGGTCGCCGCGCCGTCCGTGCTCGCGACCGCGCCCAGCACGAAGCCCCGGGGATGCGCTCCCGCGCGTCCCATGAGCCGCAGCTGCGCGAGAGTGAACGGGCCGACCGGACTCTCGGCGTAGCGGGTGACCCAGATCGTCGCGTACGGCGGAATCGCCGGGTGCATCGCCCGCGGGAGCAGCGACTCGGTGGTGCGCGGCACCTCGAACGCAAGCTGGAGGATCTCCGCGCCGGGCAGCAGCCACGCCTCGGTATCGAGATCGCGCATCGTCGGGAGGCGGTCGACGACGCGAGGTCAGCTCCAGCGTGCCGAAGGTGGGCATCAGGCGCTCACGGCCGGCGCACTGCCGGCCGGCTTGTCGTCCGCGAACGCGGGCATGACCTCCTTGGCGAAGAGCCGCAGGCTGGCGAGCACGTCCGCCTGCGGGATGACCTCCATGGCGTTCATCAGGAAGTTGACCCGATCGACGCCGACCGCTTCCCAGCGCTTGAGCGCGTGCACCACCCGCTGCGGGTCCGCCGAACGCGAGCCCTTCGCCCGCCTGCTCGGTGGCGTCGGGCCCGGTCGCCTGGCGCCTCAGCTGGGGCAGGAGACCGAGCGACTGGTACGAGCGGCTGGGGAACGCCTCCCGCGCCGAGATCAGCTGCGCGGCGAGGTAGTTGAAGGTGTCTGCCATGCGACGCCCGGTGGCGCGTCCCGTCGCGTCGTCCTCGTGACAGTACAGGAAGTTCACGGTGCTGACCTGGTCGTTGACGAATGCGCCGACCGGCTCGCAGGAGCGGATCCGCCGCCGGTACTCGGCGATGCGCTTTTCCTGCTCCGCGAACTGCCCGAACGTGAGCCCGAGGCTGCCGAGGCCGCGGTCGGCGGCGTCGAGCTCGGTGCCGGGCGAGGTCACCGCCACCCAGAGCGGCGGGTGCGGCCGCTGGTACACCTTGGGCACGATCGTCCGCTCCGGCATGGACCAGAACTCGCCGTCGTAGCTGAACGTGTCCTGCGTCCACATCTTCGGCAGGCAGCGCACGAACTCGTCCCACGATTTCTTCGTCGTGTCCGGATTGGCGCGGAAGCCGCCGAGCTCGGTCCAGGTGGCGGATCGGCCGGTGCCGACCTCGAGGCGGCCGCCCGAGAGGATGTCGAGCACCGCGGTGCGCTCCGCGATCTTGATCGGATGGTTGAACTCCGGGACGCAGATGACGATGCCGTGGCCGACGCGAATCTTCTTCGTGATCATCGCGCAGGCGGTCAGGAACAGCTCGGGGGCCGGGCAGTGGGAATACTCCTCGAGGAAGTGGTGCTCGACCGCCCACACCTGATCGAAGCCGAGCTCGTCGGCGAGCTGCACCTGCTCGAGCGCGTTCTGGTAGACCGTCCGCTCCGACTCGCGCGTCCATGGCCGCGGCACCGAGAGCTCGTAGAACAGGCCGAATTTCATGGGCTCCTCCTTGGCGCCGCGGCCCGGGCTATCGCGGCAGGCCATGATTGTGCCAGGGCGCGGGCGGCTTTCCAAGGAGGGTATGCGAACGGCCCTACTACGCGGTCGTGCTCACCTCGATCAACGCCGACGTCGAGAAACAGCGTGGCGAGACTCCCTAGTAGCCGCACAATACGGGCATGGTTACCCGACCCAGCGTCGCGATCGTCGGCGGCGGCATCGGCGGCCTGTTCGCGGCCAACGCGCTGCTCGCGCGCGGGCTGCGCGTTGCCGTCTACGAGCAGGCCACGGCGATCGGCGAGATCGGCGCCGGTGTCTTCGTGACGCCGAACGCGGTCCGACACCTCGAGAGCATCGGGCTCGGCGGCGCGGTCGAGCGCTGGGGCGCCCGTGTCGGCCCGGGATCCGCGTATTTCCGCCACGACGGCGCTCCGATCGCGCCGGTTCAGGTGACCGACGCCGCGGGGTGGAATGCCTGTTTTGGCATGCACCGCGCCGACTACATCGAGTTTCTCGCGGCGCATCTGCCCGCCGGCATCATCCGCACCGGTCACCGCGCGGTCGGCTTCGAGCAGACCGCGGAGATCGCCCGCGTGAAGTTCGCCAACGGCACCGTCGCCGAGGCCGACGTGGTGATCGGCGCCGACGGCATCCACTCCGAGCTGCGGCCTCACGTCTTCCCGCCCTCGAAGCCGCTCTTCCACGGCACGATCTCGTACCGCGGCCTGGTGCCGCGCGAGCACCTGCCGGACTGGCCAATGGATCGCTGGCAGATGTGGGCGGGGCCCTCGAAGCACTTCCTCGTCTTCCCGGTGCGCCACGGTGAGATGGTCAACTACGTCGGCTTCGTGCCGACCGACGAGACGATGAAGGAGTCCTGGTCCGCACCAGGCGACCCGGAGGTGCTGCGCCGCGAGTTTTACGGGTGGGATCCGCGCATCGGGCAGGTGCTGAAACAGGTCGAGCGGACGCTCCGCTGGGCGCTCTACGACCGCGAGCCGCTGCCGACCTGGACCAGGGGCCGTCTCACCTTGCTCGGGGATGCGGCGCATCCGATGCTGCCGCACCTCGGCCAGGGCGCCAACCAGGCGATCGAGGACGGCATCGCGCTCGCCACCATCCTCACTCGCGCCGACACCGCCAGCGCGCCCGCCTGCCTGCTCGCGTACGAGCGGCTGCGCCGCGAGCGCGTCGCCGAGGTCCAGCTGGGCGCTCGCCGGCATGGGCTGCGCGTCGATTCGATGGTCGATGACCTGCGCAAGCGCGACGCCGATCTTCTCGCGCATGCCGAATTCCGCAAGCAGCTCTATTCGTACGACGTCGTGCCGCACGCCGAGGCTGCGGCGAAGGCAGCGGGCCTTACTTCGTCAGGTCTGCCTTCTTCACCATCTCGGTGACGCGCCGGAATTCCTCGCGGATCTCGGCCCCTGCCGCTCCGGCGTCGCCCAGGCCAGCACGATACCGAGCGGTGCGCGCCGCGTGCCCGGATCTCGCCCCGGACCGTTCAACGTTCGCGCCTGCTCGGGTGAGCGCGTTTCCGAGACGACTTCCTAGGCGCCCGGGCGGGTGCTCGATCTGGCCGGCTGGGCGACACTCAGGCGTAGGCCGCTGCTCCCAAGGGCGATGCCGCCGGACCGGGCTCGTGCTCGGGCGACGCCTGCATCAACCTCGGCGCCGGTCATCGCGTGCGTGGGCGAGGCGTGCGCGGATCTCGATCACGAGCAGATCGGGAGCTGCCAGCTCACCAACATCTGCATCCCGGCCAAGGAGGACGGCCGGAGAGTCGGTAGTCGCGGGAACGCGCGAAATCAGGATCGACCTAGCGAGGCAGCGGGATGTCACCGATGGCCGCGCGGACCGCGGCCTCGGCCAGAAGCGCCGCCGGGCTGAGGAGATCTTTGGCCTCGACCTCCTCGCCCAGCATCAGCGGGATCTCCGTGCAGCCGAGCAGCACACCCTCGACCGGCACCGCCCGCATGGCCGCGACCGCGGCGCGGGCGGCCTCCGTATCGGCCGGGCCCTCGCGCCCCTCCGCCACGGCCCGGATCCCGGCGTCCACGCGCGCCTGCAGCGCGCCGTCGATCGTCGCGTGGCGGACCCCTCGCGCGCCCAGCGCCTGGACGTAGGGCGCCGGCGCGCCGGCGAAGCCGAGGACGCCGACGTGCCGCCAGCCCCGCCGCGCGACCTCGTCCACCGCGACGTCGATCATGCTGAGGACCGGGCACCCGGCGGCCTTCCTGAGCGCGGCCAGCCCGACGTGGGCGGCGTTGCAGGGCATGACGAGGAAGTCCACGGTCCGGCCCAACCAGGTCGCAGCATCCACCAGCTCCGGGTCGATCTCGCGGGGCACGAGCGGCCGGTCATCGGCGTCGACGCGCAGGGGCATGCGGCGGTGGTACCAGACCACCATCGGCGGGTAGCCGCGATTCCAGCTCTGCGGGACCAGCTGCTGGCAGACGCGGTGCACGCGCGCCTCGAAGTCGATCGTGGCCTGCGGGCTGATCCCACCGAGCACCCCGATGCGTTTCATGGTTGGCATGGAACGGACTCTATCAGGTGACCGCTAGTGGCGGGAAGAGGAAGCGGGCGGACGCAAGCTCGTCTGAGTTCTGGCGGTGAAGTGGCTGTAGACTGCGCGCGCGACCTCCGCGACCGCGCGCTCCTGCGCCTCGAGAGGCTGGCTGGACTCCTTGATCTGAACCGTGACGACGACATGCCCGGACTTGCCGGGAAGGGTGATGATTCCGGCGTCGTTCGTGATCAAGCCCCTGAATGTCCCCGTCTTGTGAGCGACCTTTGTTCCTGCCGGTAGCCCGGCCGGAAGCCGCCCTTTGCCGGTCCGGCAGCGATGCATGGTGTCGATAAGGACTTTGGTGTACTTCGGACCGAGCGTCTCGCCGTTCCAGACCTTTGTCAGCATCGCGACGAGCGCCTCGGGCGTCGCCGTGTCCCGCTCATTATTCATGAAGGCGGCGATGCGTCCAGTGCGCCGCGAGCGCGGGAGCGTGTGGATCATCCGATCCATTTCGGACGCCGTGGGTCCCACGTCGGCGGGCAGGTCGTCGAAGCCGAGCGCGGCAGCCTGGAGGTGACCGGTCGTGCGGTCCACCGAGATGCCGTCCAACCCGAGTTTCTTCAACCGCGCCTGGACAGCCGGGACGCCGCCGATCTCGCGCAGCAGGTAGTCGGTGGCGGTGGCATCGCTGTCGACCAGCATCCTCTCGAGCAGCTCTCGAATCGTGATGCGCCTCGGCTCGACGAAGCCCTTCACGAGCCCGCCGCTGCCAGGGCGAAGGTCGCTCGCGCGCAGCTCGACCATCCTGTCCAGATCGGCGCGATCTTCCTCGACCATCGCGAGCAGTTGAATCGCGACCGGCACCTTGAATACGCTGGCCATCGGGTAGCGCACGCCCCGATTGACGTAGAGCTCGAGCCCGGATTCAAGATGGCGCACGCCAATGCCAGCGCTGCCGCCGACCGAGGCGGCGACGCGATCGAGCTCGGCTTGCAAGCTCGAGGGGTGGGCGGTCGCTACGGTGGCGACGCCGAGAAGGGTGAGCGATACGGCCAGTTCGAGGATCAGCACCACGTGGGTGCGGGCGCTCCACGAGCGCGTTGCGCCGAAGCGACCCGCCGTGGTCAGGCGCCCGGCTCGCGGGTGATCCGCGCGCCGAGGGAGCGCAGGCGCTCGTCGATCCGCTCGTAACCACGGTCCACCTGGTGCGCGTTCATGATCGAGGAGGTTCCGCGCGCGCAGAGCGCCGCGCCGATGAGGGCCATGCCCGCGCGGATGTCGGGAGAGACCATCGGGGCGCCCCGCAGCTCGGTGGGGCCGACCACCACCGCGCGGTGCGGATCGCACAGGACGATCCGGGCCCCCATCGCGATGAGGCTGTCCACGAAGAAGAGGCGGCTCTCGAACAGCTTCTCGTGGATGAGCACGGTCCCACGGCTCTGGGTCGCCAGCACCAGCGCGAGCGAGGTCAGGTCGGCGGGGAAGCCCGGCCACGGCGCGTCGTCCACCTTGGAGATCGCCCCGTCCGCGTCGGTCGCCACCTCCAGCTTCTGCGGGCCGGGGACCACCAGCGTGGTGCCGTCGAGCGACGTCTCCACCCCCAGCCTGCCGGAAGGCCAGGCGGATCATGCGCAGATCCTCCGGGATCACGTCGCGGATCCGCAGATCACCGCCGGTCATGGCCGCGAGCGCGACGAAGGAGCCGATCTCGATGTGATCGGGGCCCAGGCGGTGGCGGCCGGGCCCGAGCTCCCGGACCCCCTGGATGCGGAGCTGGTTCGTCCCGATTCCGCTGATCCGGGCGCCCAGGACGTTGAGAAAGCGGCACAGGCCCTGGACGTGCGGCTCGCTGGCCGCGTTCAGGATCACGGTCTCGCCCTCGGCCACCGCGGCGGCCATCACCGTGTTCTCGGTGCCGGTCACGCTCATCTCGTCGAGGAACACCTCGGTGCCGCGGAAGCGGCCCTCGAGCGTCAGGTGGAGCGACGGGCCGGAGGCGACCTTTGCGCCCAGCTCGCTCAGCGCGAGCAGGTGGGTGTCGAGCCGCCGCCGGCCGATCCGATCGCCGCCGGGTGGGGGCAGCACGGCCTGGCCCGTCCGCGCGAGCAGGCCCGGCGCCAGGAGCACCGAGCCGCGGAGCTGCGACATCACCGCGGGGTCGGGGTCGCGGCCCTTGAGCGTGCTCGCGTCCAGGCGCACCGTGCCGTGGTCGTCCACGTCCACTCGGACCCCCAGGTGGCGGAGGCCTTCGAGCAGCGCGGTCACGTCCCGGATGCGGGGCACGTTCTCCACGACGACCTCGCCGGCGACGAGCAGGCACGCCGCGAGGACGGGCAGGGCCTCGTTCTTGTTGCCGGCCGGCGTCACCGTCCCCCGCAGGGGATGGCCGCCCTCCACCAGGAAGCGATCTCCGGTCACGTGAGCCTCCTCGTCAATACTAACCGAGCGTGCGGACATTAAAGGCACGGGAGAGGCGGTCGCCGGGAGGCCGGTGTATGATCCGGGCGAGCCCGCATGACCGAGCGCCTGTTCATCCTCGATGGCCCCGGCTTCCTCTTCCGCGCCTACCACGCGATCCCCTTTCTCTCCACCGTCGAAGGGCGTGCCGAGCCACGCGGTCTTCGGCATGTCCACGATGCTGTGGAAGCTGCTGCGCGAGGACAATCCCGACTACTTCGCGGTGGCGTGGGACCCGCCCGGCCCCACGTTCCGGGAGGAGAAGTTCGCGGCCTACAAGGAGACGCGGTCGCCCATGCCCGACGATCTCGCGCACCCAGATCCCGCTGGTGAAGACGCTGTTCGAGGCCCTGCGCCTGCCGCTCCTGGAGGTGCCGGGCTTCGAGGCCGACGACGTGCTGGGCACGGTGGTGGACCGCACGCGCGAGCTCGCCATCGACCTGGTCGCTGGTCACCTCGCGACAAGGACATGCTCCAGCTCGTGAGCCCGCGGGTGCGCGTGTTCTCGACCACCGGCCGGGGCGGGGACCGCGTGGTCTTCGACGAGGCGGCGGTGAAGGCCAAGTGGGGCGTGGAGCCCGCGCAGATCCCCGACATCCTGGCCCTGATGGGCGACTCCATCGACAACATCCCGGGCGTGCCGGGCGTGGGCGAGAAGACCGCGGCCAAGCTGATCGGCCAGTTCGGCGGCGTGGCGCGGCTGTACGAGAACCTCTCCCTGGTGCCGGGCAAGCTGCGCGAGACGCTGGCCGCCAATCGCAAGCAGGCGCTGCTCTCGCGCGAGCTGGCGACGGTCAGCACGCGGGTGCCGATCGCGGTGGACCTGGACGCATTCCGCCGCCGCGAGCCCGACTGGGATCGCCTGCGCGCGCTCTGGACCGAGCTCGAGTTCCACAGCCTCCTGCGCCAGCTCCCCGCCGAGCCCGCGCCCGAGGCCACCGGCGCCGACGTCCCGACCCTGGCCGACGCCGCCGCGCTCGCGGCCTACCTGGCCGAGGCGCCCGCGGGCGAGCCGCTCGCCGTCGAAGCGATCGGCGACGGCGGCCCGCCGGATCCGGCACTGACCGCGATCGGCCTGTTTCACCCGGGCGCGGGTCCCGCGATCCTCGAGCTCGAGGCCTGGAAGGCCGCGGTGCCCGACCTCGGCGGGCGCACGCTGGTCGGTCACGACATCAAGCCGCTATCCGAGTGGTGGCTGGCCCGGGGTGGCACGCTGCCCCCGGGCGAGGACACCGCGGTGGCCGCCTACCTGCTCAACCCGGCGCGCACCAACTACAAGCTCGAGGAGGTCTGCGCCGAGCTGCTCGGCCAGGGGCCCGGGATCGCGCGGCCCGGCACGCGGGCCCGGTGGATCTGGGATCTCTGGGCGATGCAGCCGCGCGCGCTGCAGGAGGTAGGTCTCCACGGCCGTCTACCAGGACATCGAGCGGCCGCTGATCGGCGGTGCTCGCGCGCATGGAGCGGCACGGCATCCGCGTCGATCCGGACCGCCTCGGCGAGTTCTCGCGCGAGCTCGAGGTGCATCTCGAGCGGACGACGCGCGAGATCTTCACGCTCGCGGGCGAGGAGTTCAACATCGGCTCGCCCAAGCAGCTCGCCCACGATCCTGTTCGAGAAGCTCAAGCTGCCGCCGGTGCGGCGCACCAAGACCGGCTACTCGACCGACGCCGACGTGCTCGAGCAGCTGGCCCTCGGCCACGAGCTGCCCGCGCGGATCGTCGAGCACCGCACGCTCGCCAAGCTCAAGTCCACCTACGCCGACTCGCTGCCGACCCTGATCAACCCGCGGACCGGCCGCATCCACACCTCGTTCAACCAGCTCGTGGCCGCGACCGGACGGCTCGTCGTCGAGCAATCCGAACGTCCAGAACATCCCGGTGCGCACCGAGCTGGGCCGGCGCATCCGGGCCGCGTTCGTCCCCGAGTCCGGGCTGGCAGTTCCTCGCCGCGGACTACTCGCAGATCGAGCTGCGCATCCTCGCCCACGTCTCGCGGCGAGGAGAGCCTGATCGAGGCCTTCCGTCGCGGCGAGGACATCCACCGCCGCACCGCGTCCGAGGTGTTCGGCGTCCGCGCTCGAGGCGGTGACCCCGGAGCAGCGCGACATCGCCAAGACCACCAACTTCGCGGTGATCTACGGGGTCACCGCCTTCGGCCTCTCGCGCGGGCTCGATATGAGCACCAAGCAGGCGCAGGAGTTCCTCGACCGCTTCTTCGCGCCGGCATCCCAAGGTCAAGGCCTACCTCGACGCGCACCGTCGCGGACGGGCGCGAGCGCGGCTTCGTCAGCACGCTGCTCGGGCGCCGGCGCTACCTGCCGGAGCTGCGCAGCGGCAACCCGAACCTCCGCGGCTTCGCCGAGCGCATGGCCACCAACGCGCCCATCCAGGGCACCGCCGCGGACCTCGATCAAGATCGCGATGGTCCGGATGGCCGCGGAGCTGGAGGCGCACCGGCTCGAGAGCCGCATGCTCCTGCAGGTGCACGACGAGCTGCTGTTCGAGGCGCCGCCCGCGGAGCTGGACCGGCTCCGAGGCGCTGGCCACGCGAGGTGATGGAGTCCGCGATGTCGCTCGACGTGCCGCTCCGGGTGGACGTGAAGATCGGCGCCGACTGGGCCGCGGTATGAAGCGCTTCCTCCTGGTCGGCCTCACCGGCGGCATCGCCACCGGCAAGAGCACGGTCACCGCGCTGCTGGCGAGCCCGAGCGTGCGGGTGATGGACGCCGACGCCCTCGCCCGCGAGGTGGTGGAGCCGGGCACGCCCGCGCACGCCCAGATCGTGGTCGAGTTCGGCAAGGACGTGCTCCAGCCCGACGGTCGGCTCGACCGCAGCGAGCTGGGCGAGATCGTCTTCCCCGATCCGGCAAGCGGAAGCGGCTGGAGGCGATCACCCATCCCGCGATCCGGGTGCGGTTCGAGAAGATCATGGCGGATCTCGAGCGCCAGGGCTTCGACGGCCTCCTGATCTGGGACGCGGCCCTGCTGGTCGAATCGGGCGGCCACAAGAAGATGGACAAGGTCGTGGTGGTGACCACCGATCCCGCCACCCAGCTCCGCGCGGCTGATGGCGCGCGACGGCTCGACCGAGGAGGCCGCGCGCGCGCCGCACCGCGAGCCAGATGCCGCTGGCGGAGAAGGCGCGCGCGGGCGACTACGTCATCGACAACTCGGGCTCGCGCCGAGGCGACGGCCGCGCGCGTGCGCGAGGTCTACCGCGCCCTCCTCGAGGACCTGCGCCAGCTCCAGGCGCGGCGGTGAGCCCGCGTCGCAACGCGCGCGCGGCGGTCCCGCGCGCGCCGGTGTACCGGTCGGCCACGCGCGGTCGCACCCGCGCGCTCGGCCAGCACTTCCTGCGGGACCGGTCGGTGGTGGACCGCATCGTGGACCTGGTGACGCCCACCGCGCGCGACCTGGTCGTCGAGATCGGCCCGGGCGCGGCGCGCTCACCGAGACGCTGGCCGCCCGCGCGGGCCGGCTCCTGACGCTCGAGATCGACGCGGAGCTCGCCGCGACGCTCCAGGCCCGGTTCGCCGCGTCGTCGCACGTGGAGGTGCGCCAGGCGGACGCGCGCGGGTTCGACTACCGGGCGCTGCGCGCGCTCGCGCCCGATCCCGGCGGCCGCGTCCTGGTGGTCGGCAACCTCCCGTACAGCGTGGGCAAGCCCATCCTGGCCGCGCTGGTCGAGGCGGCGCCGGCGATCGACGAGATGGCGCTGATGCTCCAGAAGGAGGTGGCCGAGCGCGTGGCCGCCGCGCCCGGGGGGAAGACCTACGGCGCGCTGTCGGTGCTGACCCAGGTGGCGGTCGCGTCGCGCCTGGCCTTCTCGCGTGCCGCCCGGCGCCTTCAGCCCGCCGCCCCAGGTGGACTCCGCGGTCCTGCACCTCGTGACGCACCGCGCGCCGCCCGTGCCGGTGGCCGATCCGGCCCGCTTCGCCACCGTCGTGCGCGCCGCGTTCGGCCAGCGTCGCAAGAGCCTGGCGAATGCCCTGGCCGCCGGTCTGGGCCTGGGCGCCGAGCGGGCCCGCCGGCTCTGCGAGGCCGCCGCGATCGACCCGGGCCGCCGGGCCGAGACCCTCTCGCCTGGCCGAATTCGCCCGGCTGGCCGCCACGGCGGACCTAGCCCCGTTCCTTGGGCCCGGCTAGGGGCCGATGGTAGGATGAAAAGGCCGCAATGAACACCACTTACAGACCAGATCCCGTTCCGATCGATGCGCCCGGCGAGCCCGCGGTGAGACTCATTCCCCTGGGCGGCCTCGGCGAGATCGGGCTCAACATGATGCTGATCGAGTGCGGCCCCGACATCCTGGCCGTCGACTGCGGCCTGCTCTTCCCGGACGACGAGATGCCGGGCGTCGATTTCGCCATCCCGGACTTCGCCTATCTGCGCGAGCGGCGCGACGCGTTCCGCGGCGTCGTGCTCACGCACGGCCACGAGGACCACATCGGCGCGCTGTCGTACCTGCTGCGGGAGTTCCCGGTGCCGGTGTACGGCACGCCGCTCACCCTGGCGGTGGCCAAGCATCGTCTCGCCGAGCACGGCGTCCTCGACCAGGCCGACCTGCGCACGTACGCGCCCGGGCGATCGCATCGTCGTGGGCGGCTTCACGGTGGAGCCGATCCGCGTGACCCACTCGATCGCCGACGGCATCGGCCTCGCGATCGAGACGCCGCTCGGCACGGTGGTCCACACCGGCGACTTCAAGCTCGACGCGCAGCCGGTGGACCGCCAGCAGCCGGACTACTCGCGCTTCGCGGCGCTGGGCGAGCGCGGCGTGCTCGTGCTCTGCTCGGACTCGACCAACGTCGGCCGGCCGGGGCACACCGGCTCCGAGACGCTCGTCGGCCAGGCGCTCGCGGGCCGCTTCGCGGAGGCGCCCGGGCGCATCATCCTCGCCACCTTCGCCTCCCACATCCACCGCATCCAGCAGGTGCTCGATCTGGCGGCGCACTGCCATCGACAAGTCGCGCTGCTCGGCAAGAGCATGATGACGAACGTGGCGGTGGCGCAGGAGCTGGGCTACCTCACGGTGCCGGAGGGCCTGATCCTGCCCGCTCGAGGAGCTCGCCGAGCTGCCCGCCCAGCGCCAGGTGATCGTCTCCACCGGGAGCCAGGGCGAGCCCCACTCCGCGCTCTCGCTGATCGCGGCGGGCGACCACAAGTACGTGCACGCGGGGCCGGGCGACCTCGTGATCTTCTCCTCGCGCGTGATCCCGGGGAACGAGCGCGTGATCGGCCGCGTGATCAACGCGCTCCTGCGCCGCGGCGCGGAGGTGCTCTGGGAGGACGTGGCCTTCGTGCACGTCTCGGGGCACGCGAGCCAGGAGGATCTCAAGCAGATGCTCGCGACTGACGCGCCCGCGCTACTTCGTGCCGGTGCACGGCGAGTTCCGGCACCTGCTCCAGCACGCGCGGCTGGCCGAGGGTGTGGGCATCCCCAAGGACCGCATCTTCCTCATCGAGGACGGCCTCGGGCTCGAGGTCACCGCGTCCGGCACCCGGGTGCTCGGCGGCTACCCGGCCGGGCCGGTGCTGGTGGACGGCAAGGGAGTGGGCGACGTGGGCAGCGTGGTGCTCCGCGACCGGCAGCTCCTGGCCGAGGCGGGCATGCTGGTGATCGCGCTGACGATCGATCGCACCACGGGCCTGATCGTGGCGGGACCCGAGATCGTCTCCCGCGGGTTCGTCTACATGAAGGAGGCCGACGCCCTGATGGACGAGGTCAAGACCGCGGTGCGAGACGCCCTGGCCGGCCGGCGGGAGCCGGAGGCATTCGACCGCGAGCTGGTCGGCGCCATGGTACGCAGCGCGGCGCGACGGTTCATCAACCAGCGGTTCCAGCGCAAGCCGGTGGTCCTGCCCGTGATCCTGGAGGTCTGATGGCGGAGAAGTCGACGATCGAGAAGATCCTGCCCGAGAAGGCGTCCGGCGCGAACGGTCACGGTCCGCGCGAGGCGCCGCGCGACGGAGCCCGCCGCCGGCCGCGGCCGGGCAAGACCGAGCCCGGCCGCTGGGTGCGCGAGGCCAAGGGCATCCTGGCCCTCGCCCTGTCCGGCTTCGGCTTCGTGGCCCTCTACGCCTACGACCCCATGGTGCATCCCCTCGATCAGTCGAGCCCGGTGGGCCCGGTCGGAGCGTGGCTCGGCTGGGGCTCCTTCCAGGCCTTCGGCTACGCCGGGCTATCTCTTCCCGGTGCTCCTCGCGCTCTACGGCGTCTCCGCCTTCGTGCGGCCGCGCGTGGCCCACGGCTGGCAGGCTGGAGTCGGGCTCCTCATCCTGCTGGTGAGCGCCACCGGCATCCTGGCGCGCGCCTCCGACACCCTGGCCGAGTACCGGCTGCACAAGGGCGGCGTGGTGGGCTGGGCGGTGTCCGAGGGGCTCATGGTCTCGATCGGCACGGTGGGCACCTGGATCATCCTGCTCGCGCTCATCCCGCTCGGCGTGCTCTTCGTCACGCGCATCCCGTACAGCGTGCTCTCGCGCACGCTGCGGGCGCGCTTCGGCCGCGGGCGGCGGCCGGAGGGCAAGAAGAGCCAGCGCGGCAGCCCGGCGACGGCCGACCTGCCGCTGGTCGCCGCGGTGCCGCCGGGCGGCTGGCCGGCGGATCAGCCGGCCGCGCCGCCGCCGTTCGTGGTGAAGGAGCAGCCGAAGGTGAAGTCGGGGCTCTCGGACAAGGGCCTCGCCTGGCAGGAGACGTTCGACTTCGGCAAGGGCGGCGCGGAGGCGTTCAAGCTGCCCGCGGTCGGCCTGCTCGCGGCCCCGCCGGCCTCGTCGCTCCAGCGCACGCGCGAGGAGCTGGAAGGCAACGCGCAGACGCTCAAGAAGAAGCTCCACGACTTCGGGGTGGACGGCCACATCGTGCAGGCGAGCCCGGGCCCGGTCATCACGTCGTACGAGTTCGAGCCGGCGGCGGGCGTCAAGGTGAGCCAGGTGGTGAACCTGGCCGACGACCTGGCCCTGGCCATGAAGGTGGCGGCGGTGCGCATCATCGGGCCGATTCCCGGGCGCGGCACGGTGGCGGTCGAGGTGCCGAACCCGGAGACCGCGACGGTGTACCTGCGCGAGATCCTGGTGAGCCCGGAGTTCGTCTCGACCAAGGGGAAGCTCCCGCTGGCGCTCGGCAAGGACACCACCGGCAACCCGGTGGTCGCGGATCTGGCTGCCATGCCGCACCTGCTCATCGCGGGCTCCACCGGCAGCGGCAAGTCGGTCGGCCTCAACACCATGATCTGCTCGCTGCTCTACAAGGCCACGCCGGCGGACGTCCGGTTCCTCCTGATCGACCCGAAGCGCCTCGAGCTCGGCATCTACGAGAAGATCCCGCACCTGCTCGCGCCGGTCGTCACCGACGCGAAGGAGGCCTCCGCGCGGCTCAAGTGGATCGTGGGCAAGATGGACGCCCGCTACAAGCAGCTCCAGGCGAAGGCGGTGCGCAACATCGAGGGCTACAACAAGGAAGTGCCGCCGGAAGAGCGCCTGCCCTACTGGGTGGTGGTGGTGGACGAGCTGGCCGACCTCATGATGGTCTCGGCCGGCGAGGTCCAGAACTCGCTGATCCGCCTGGCCCAGATCGCGAGGGCGGTAGGAATCCATTTGATCAGTCGCGACCCAGCGGCCGTCGGTGGACGTGGTGACCGGCCTGATCAAGGCCAACTTCCCGACGCGCATCGCCTTCCAGGTGGCGTCGAAGGTCGACTCGCGCACCGTGCTCGACGGCAACGGGGCCGAGCAGCTCCTGGGCCGCGGCGACATGATCTTCGTGCCGCCGGGCGCGAGCCGGCAGATGCGCGTGCACGGCTCCTGGGTCTCGGACAAGGAAGTGAAGGCGATGTGCGAGTTCCTGCGCACGCAGGGCTCGGCGGTCTACGAGACGGTGGAGCTGCCGTCCGACGAGGCCGGGCCGGGCGGCAACGGGGAGGACCGCGACGACATCTACTGGGACGCGGTGAACCTGGTGATCGCGCAGCGGGCCGCGTCCATCTCGTTCCTGCAGCGGCGGCTCGGGCTCGGCTATCCGAAGGCCGCGCGCTTCATCGACATGATGGAGCAGGACCGCGTCATCGGCCCCGGCCACGGCGCCAAGCCGCGCGAGATCCTCGTCGGCCCCGAGTACCTGCAAAAGAGGGGAAAGTAGATGCGCGCGACCCCGCCCCTCAGCCCGGCCCTCTCCCCAGAGGGGAGAGGGAGCCATCTACCCTCGCCCCCGAAGGGGGAGAGGGCAGGGTGAGGGGGCGGTGTTCATCCTCGCTCTCGTTTTCCTCCTCCTCGTGCCGCTCTCCGCGACGGCCCAGACCCTCGACGAGGTGGTGAACGGCGTCGAGGCCACCTACGGCAAGATCGTGGACCTTCGCGCCGAGTTCACCCAGACCGCGCGCAACCAGAGCCTCGGCCAGGACATCAAGGCCGAGGGCACCGTGCTGCTCAAGAAGGGCGGCAAGATGCGCTGGGACTACAAGGCGCCGGCGCCGCAGCAGATCGTCTCCGACGGCACCTCGCTCTGGGTGTACACGCCCGAGCTGAACCAGGTGAACAAGGGCAATGCGCCCAAGGCCCTCGCGGGCCCCGCGGGCAGCTTCCTCTCCGGGCCTGGGCAAGCTGCGCGAGGAGTTCGCGGTGCGCTTCCTCAATCCGGCGAGCCCGCGCGACGGCACCGGCCGGCCGGTGCTCGATCTCACGCCCAAGCAGCCGACCCCGCTCCTCACGCGCCTGGTGATCACGGTGGATCCGAAGGACTACGTGGTCCGCCAGGCGGTGCTCTACGACCAGTTCCAGAACACGGTCACCATGACCTTCAACCGGGTCACCATCAATCCGGGGCTCAGCGACACGCTCTTCGTCTTCACGCCGCCGAAGGACGCGGCGGTGGTGCCGCTCGACCCGCGCTAGCCGAGGACCTCGCCATGGCCGCCGAGAACAGCTTCGACGTCGCCTGCAAGATCGACATGCAGGAGGTCACCAACGCGATCGATCAGGCCCGCCGCGACATCGCGACCCGCTACGATCTCAAGGGCGCGAAGAACGAGATCGAGATCGAGAAGATGGACATCACGATCTCTTCCACCGACGACATGAAGGTCAAGGCGGTGCTGGACATCCTGCAGTCCAAGCTCCACCGCCGCGGCATCGACCTCAAGGCCCTCACCATCAACGACCCGGAGCCGGCGGGCGGCGGGCTGGTGCGCCAGAAGATCACGCTGCAGGACGGGGTGCCGATGGAGAAGGCCAAGGAGATCGTGCGCCTGATCAAGGACTCCAAGATCCGAGTCCAGGCCTCCATCCAGGAGAAGCAGGTGCGCGTCGCGGGCAAGAACCGCGACGACCTGCAGGCGGTCATCGCGCTGCTCAAGGGCAAGGACCTCGGCATCGCGCTCCAGTTCACGAACTACCGCTCCACCTAGATCCCTCCCCGTAGATCCGCCGGGGTCTCCCGGCCGTACTTCAGGGTGAACCCGGAGAGCGGGGCGCCCGTCGCCCCCTCCATCCCGGGCAACCCTAGCCGGAAAGGATGGGACGATATGAAGCGGACAATCGCGTTCGTGCTGCTCAGCGCGCTGGCCGTCCTGCCCGCCGCCGCGCTCGCCAAGAGCGAGCCGATGGTGGGGGGCCAGGCGATGTACCCGAGCAAGGACATCGTGGACAACGCCGTCAACTCGGCGGACCACACCACGCTCGTGGCCGCGGTCAAGGCGGCCGGCCTGGTGGACACCCTCAAGAGCCAGGGGCCGTTCACGGTCTTCGCCCCCACCAACGCCGCGTTCTCGGCGCTGCCCGCGGGCACGGTCGACACCCTGCTCAAGCCCGAGAACAAGGCGGGCCTCGCGAAGGTGCTGACCTATCACGTGGTGCCCGGCAAGATGGACGCCGCCGCGCTGCAGAAGGCCATCAAGGCCGGCAACGGCACCGCCACGCTCCGGACCGCGAGCGGCGGCATGCTCTGGGCCATGATGAACGGCGACCGGAACATCGTGCTCAAGGATGAGAAGGGCGCGGTGGCCAGCATCTCGACCTACGACGTCTACCAGTCCAACGGCGTGATCCACGTGATCGACCGCGTGGTGCTGCCCAACTAGCCCCCGCGCGCCGTCACGTCCCCCGGCGGCACGGGCCCAAGCGCCCGTGCCGCCGTTCGTTTTTCATCCCGCTCGCCCGCGCAATCCAAACGTCCGGCGCCGGCGTAGACGTGAGCAGGAGGCCACGATGCGGACGCAGCGAATCCGGAAGATGGTGACGGCCCTGGTGATCGGCGGGGTGATCCTCGGCCTGGCCGCGCCGGGCAGCTCGCAATCGGGAGTGAGCGTCCAGCTCTTCCAGTTCAAGCCGGGCCAGATCGAGGTCAAGGCGGGCGCCCGGGTTGGCTTCACCAACCAGGACGACATCGCCCACACCGTCACCTCCGGCACGCCGGAGCAGCCCGACGGACGCTTCGACGCGCGCCTCGACGGCAAGGGCGCCGCCGCCACCGTGCAGCTCGGAGAGCCCGGGGCGTACCCGTACTTCTGCCGTCGCCACCAGTCGATGCGCGGCGAGATCCGCGTGAAGTGAACGTTCCCAGCCACGAAAAGGAGACAGCCATGAAACGCACGATGATTCGACTGATCGGAGGCTTCGCAGTGCTCGCGGTCACCGCGATGGGCGGCGGCGACGTCTGGGCGGCGCGGCTCAACCCGCCCACGTCCGCCACGCCCGCCGCGGCCCTCCGCGTGGGGCTGAACGCGCTCCTGGGCGAGCACGTCTACCTGGCCGCCGCGGCCACCAACGCGGCCCTCGCGGGCCGTCAGGCCGAGTTCGAGGCCGCCGCCGCGGCGCTCGACGCCAACTCGGTGGACGTGGCGCGGGCGATCGGCTCCGTGTACGGGCCCGACGCGGAGAAGGCGTTCCTGCCCCTCTGGCGCAAGCACATCGGCATGGTGGTGGACTACACGGCGGGCGCGGCGACGAGCGACCGCGCGAAGCAGGATCGGGCGGTGAGCGATCTGGTGGGCTACACGCAGGACTTCGGGGCCTTCCTCGCCGGAGCGAATCCGAACCTGCCCAAGGCCGTCGTGGCGGATCTCGTGAAGCACCACGTGCTCACGCTCAAGGCGGTGATCGACGCGCAGAGCGCGCGGGACCAGGACCGCGCGTTCACCGCGCTGCGGACCGGCGCCGGACACATGCAGATGATCGCGGATCCGCTGGCGGGCGCCATCGTCAAGCAGTTCCCGGACAAGATCGCGGGCGCGCCCGACGCGTCGGCCGCGTCGCTGCGGACCGCGCTCAACCTGGCGCTGCGCGAGCACGTCTACCTGGCGTCCGCCGCCACGAACGCGGCGCTGGGCGGCCGGGACGCGGAGTTCAAGGCGGCGGCCGGCGCGCTGGACGCCAACTCCGTCGCGATCTCGAAGGCCATCGGCTCCGTCTACGGCGTGGAGGCCGAGCAGGCATTCCTGCCGCTCTGGCGCCGTCACATCGGCATGGTGGTGGATTACACGGTCGGCGCGGCCGCCGGTGACCGCGCCAAGCAGGACCGGGCGGTGACCGAGCTGATCGGCTACACGCAGGACTTCGGCGCCTTCCTGTCGGCGGCCAATCCGGGCCTGCCGAAGACGGTCGTGGCCGAGCTGGTCAAGCACCACGTGGTGACGCTCAAGAACGTGATCGACGCCCAGGCGGCCAAGGACCAGGGCCGCGCCTACACGGCCGTGCGCGCCGGCGCGGGTCACATGCAGATGATCGCGGACCCGCTGGCCGAGGCCATCGTCACCCAGTTCCCCGACCGGTATTAAGGCGCGCCCTGCGCCTCCTCCCCTCCCTCTCCCCTCAGGGGAGAGGGCAGGGTGAGGGGTGGTCCAACCGGGAGGGGCGACGCTAGTTGGCCACCACCGGGTTCCGCCGCACGGTGGGCACGCCGATCTTGATGAACGCGTGCTGCTCCGCCGCGTGGCAGGCGGTGCACGCCGCGCGCATCGTCTCGAACCGCTGCTTGAACAGGGCGAGGTCCTTCGCCTTGATCGCGTCCATCACCTGCGGATACGGCCCCTTGAGGAACAGCGCGTCCGCGTTCTTCCGGAGGGCCGGCCGCCGCTCGAGTCCGCTGGCGAGCGCGGTCGCCAGCGTGGCTCCCATGTGGCCGGCGTAGTCCCAGTTGCCGTCGAGCGCGCCGAAGTACATCTCGATGTAGCGGTAGGACACCTCGGCCATCGCGGTCTCGAACCCGCCGAACTGCCGCTCGATGGCGGCGGCGCGGGCGTCCGCCGACAGGCGCTTGTACCAGCCGCCCGGGTCCGCCGCGCCGTGGGTGTGGCCGTGGGAGTGGCCCTGGGCGCGCACCGCCTCCCAGCCCGCGGCGGCGCCCAGGCCCACCGCGGCGGCGGCGACCGCGATCACAAGAAACGAGCGCATCCGGCTATCGAGTCGAGTCATGAGCGGGTCCTTTCACTGTGACGCTTTCACCGTGAACGAGAAGCGGCTGTCGACGATATGGCCGTCCACCGAGAGGACGCGGTACTTGACGGTGTAGAGGCCGGACTGGCGCGCCTCCACCGTGACCGAGAGCCGCCGCGGATCGTCCGGGCCCACCGCCACGTCGCGCGCGTCCACCTGCGCGCCCGCCTCGTTCCACACCGACACCGTGCTGTAGGCGGGCTCGAGGCGCTCGTTGAACCAGAGCTGCACGCGCTCCGGCATCTGGCCCAGCACCGCGCGGTGCGCGGGCGTCGACCGCACGAGCGAGGCGTGGGCGGCCGCGGGAGGCGCGGGGCAGGCGAGCGCGGCGAGCCACGCGACCGCCAGCGCCCCACCCCGCCACCGGCTCGCGCGGGTCATGGGGCGCGCCACCTCACCGGGGCCCGGTCGGCTCCGGCCCGGCAACCGTGAAGAGCACGATGCCCTCCGTCACGTGGCCGTCGGCGGCCATGACCTTCCAGCGCGCCTGGTAGGCGCCCGGATCGAGCGGGGGCAGGGTGTACGCGAGGGTGTCGGCCGGGGAATCCGGCTCCTGGCGCAGCAGGGCGATGGTCTTCTGGCGCGGTCCGATGAGCTGCACCGAGCAGAGCGGCTTCTCGAGGCGGCTGTTGAAGCGCAGCACGAGGCGCTTCGGGCTCGCCAGCGATTCGGTGTGGCGCGGGGCGGACTCCAGGATGATGGCGTGCGCGTGCGCGTCGGGAAGCCCCGCCAGGCATGCCCCGATCATACCCAGGACGGCCAGGACCGCGAGCTTCATCGGGCGCTCGGGAGGCGGACCGGCTGCACGACCGTCTTGAGGAAGGGAAACTGCTCCTCGTGCCACGCGACCAGGAACCCGCCGTCGGGCGCGAAGGCGATGTCGGGGGCATAGGCCTTGATGGCGGTGGACAGCACGCGGATCGGGCTCAAGGTCCGTCCCGCGTCGAGGGTGTAGCGCAGCAGGATGCGGCGGCGCACCGCGGTGGACTCCTCCCACACGATCACCGCGCGGCCCGCCGGGTCCACCGCCATGCGCGCCTGATCGGGAATGGAGGTGGCCGACGTGTGCAGGCGCTTGGCGCGGCCCGAAGCGCTGCCCGTCCATCGAGATGGCGAACTTCAGGTCGGGCCGGATGTCGCTGCCCTCCGTGTACCAGCTCATGTACACGCGGCCCTTCGCGTCCAGGCCCACCGCGCCGCCGCGGTGGGGGCAGGCGTTGATCTTCCAGTGATCGGCGCTCACCAGCTTGGCGTCGCCGAAGGTGCGCCCGCCATCGCGCGAGACGGACAGGACCATGTCGCGGATGTCGCCCGGGAAGACCCGCCGCCAGGTGAGCGCCACCGTGTCGCCGGCGCCGGTGGCCGCGTCCACGCGGCAGCACACGCAGGTATCGTCGCCGACCTTGCGGATGCCCTCCACGCGCGTGCCCTGCTCGACGACGCGCGCGACCCAGGTGGCGGGATCCTTGCGCCCCTCGTGCCCGTCGATCCAGGTCAGCACGACGGTGCCGTCGGCCGCGAGGGCGAGACCGTCGAACGAGTGGGAGATCGGCCGGTCCTCGTTCACGCGCAGCGGGTTTCCGAAGGTCCGCCCGCCGTCGCCCGATCGGGAGAGCTGCAGGTCGGAGGCGAAGAGCGTGCCCTCGGGCTTGGGCTTTCCGGACGACCAGGAGACGTAGACCTGCCCGCCCCCGACCGCCAGCCGGGGCGGATGATGGAGGGCCTCGACGGTGAGCGCCTCCGGGTTCACCCGGACCGGTGTGGCCCCGTCGCCCATCCGGAGGAGATAGAGCTGGTTGGCGTGGCCCTCCTGGGCGGCCCAGGTCACGAGCGGCTTGCCGTCCGTCCCCGCCGCCACCGCCGCGCCGGAGAGATGGAACTCGTGTCCGCGGCTGACGTGCTTGTACTCGAGCCGCGGGCCGAGGTCGAGCTCGGCCGCGGGGGCGGGGGCGGCCACCGCCAGCAGCGCCAGGATGGGGAGCAATCGTCCGCGCATCGCTACCACCTCCATGCGACCGAGCCGTAGAAGCCTCGCCCGTCGCCCGGGATAGAAGTAGTTCCGGTTGGCGTCGTCCACCGCCACCGCCGAGACGAAGCTCTTGTCGGTGAGGTTCCGTCCCTCGAAGAAGACGCCGAGGTTCCACGGCTTGTAGTCGAAGCCCATCTTGACGTTGACCAGTGTATAGGACGGCGTGCGCGTGGTGTTGGCGCTGTCGACGAAGTAGCCGCGCGGGACGATCTCGACGCCCGGCGCGATCCAGAAGCCCGAGTTGTGGCTGTAGCGCAGCTCGGTGTTGATGAAGTGCTCGGGCGCTCCGGGCAGGTCGTTGTCGTTGAACACCGGATCGTCGACGAAGACGAAGCGCGACCACGTGTAGGCCACGCGCGCCCGGAGGGTGTCGCCCAGGCGGCCGAGCCCGAGGCGCGGCCGCGATGTCCTTCACGAGCAGCAGATCGGCGCCCACCTCGATGCCGGTGTGGCGCGAGCGGTCGATGTTCTGGAAGCGGGGGATGGTGAACGGGGCGCCGGGGAAGGGCTGGACGTTGACGTTCTGGATCTCGTCCCACAGCTCGATGTCGTAGACCGAGAGTCCCAGCTGAGCCGCTCCCCCCACTGGCCGCGCGTGCCGACCTCGAACTGCCAGGACGTCTGGGCGTCGAGCTGCGAGAGATCGCCCCCGATCTGCCCGGGCGCGGTCAGCTCGAGCAGCAGGGGCGGCTCGTAGGCGCGGCTGGCGTTGCCGAAGACCTGCACGGTGGGCGCGGCGCGCCAGACGAAGCCGACCTTGGGCGAGGCCCCGAAGAAGCCGGTCGAGTCCGACTGGTTGCCGTTGACCAGGTAGCTGGTCGCGCACCGCGATCGTCGGTGACCTGCAGCCGCCCGCCGGTCACGAGCGCCACGGTGGGCACGACGTCGTGCTGGTTCTCGGCGTACATCCCGTAGGTGTTGCGCGTCGTTGTACCTGGTTCTTGACCATGGAGCCGCGGTTGCCGTTGACGTTCTGGAACTGGGCGTCGGTCTGGCTGGTGCCGAAGAACTGGAAGCCCGCGGTGAAGCGGTTGCCGCGGCCGAAGAGCGGCGCCGACCGCAGGTAGCGCAGCTCGGTGCTGTAGCTGTAGGTCGTCTCGTCGATGACCGCGAAGGAGAGCGGGTGGTCCAGGTCCTGGTAGTTGAGCTGGGTCGCCCACTCGAAGGCCTGGTTCTCGCCGAGCGGCGTGCGGAAGCGTGAGCGCGCCGCGGGTGTAGTCGTAGTTGCGCGCCTCCTTGGCGAAGCTTGGTCGCCGGGTTCTGCTGCTGGGGGTTCTGCCGGAACTGCTCCGGGGTGAGCGCGCCGGGGAGCTGCTCCTTGTTGTGCACGTAGCCGAGGTCGAAGCGGAGCGTGGCTCCCGCCGGAGAGCTGGTAGCCGGCGGTGCCGAAGGCCCGGTAGCGCGTCTGCTGGCTGTAGCTCCCGGTAGCCCTGCAGCTCCGTGTCGCTGAAGCTCGCGTAGAGGTCGAGCGGGCCGTACACCTGGCCGGTGGCGACGTAGCCCTTGAAGAAGCCGTAGGAGCCGCCCTCGACGCGGCTCTCGATGAGGCCGGCGTCGTAGCCGGTCTTGGTGACGAGGTTGATGGCGCCGCCCAGGGTGTTGCCGCCGAAGCGGAGCGCGTTGGCGCCCTTGAAGACCTCGATGTACTTGGTGGTCAGGAGCTCGAGCGACTCGAAGTCGCTGAAGCCGTCGGCGTTGCCGTAGGGGAAGCCGTCGATCAGCACGTTGATGCCGCGCAGGTGGAAGTTGTTGCGCAGGCCCGAGCCGCGGATCGAGAACTGGCTCTCGTCGGCGGCGCCGAAGCGCGGTCGGATCAGCACGCCGGGCACGAAGTCGAGCACGTCCTTGAGGTTGGCGCCGCGCGACTCCTCGATGGCCTTCTGCGGGACGATCGCGACGCCGCCGGGGGTGCGGTCGATCTCCTCGCGCGCCTGCTCCTCGGTGCGGGTGCGCTCGGGCGGCAGGGTGCTCGACTCGACGACCACCGGCTCGAGGATGGGCGGCGCGGGCGGGGCCTGCGCGCCGACGGCGCCCGCGGTGAGGAGGACGGCGACGGACGGCGAGGAACGGCAGACGCGAGGGTCGGGTCATGAGCCAGGGCTCCTCACCTGAGTCGGAATTCGACGGGGAGCAGCACCCACATGGCCACCGGCTCGTTGCCCCGGCGTGCCGGATCGAAGCGCCAGCCCCGGACGGCCCCGATGGCGGCCTCGTCGAGATCCGGGTGGCCGGCCGAGCTCTCGACGAGCACGTCGCCGATGCGTCCGTCCGCCAGCACGTGCACGCGCAGGAGCGTCGTGCCCTGGATGCCGAGCCGCCTCGGCGCGGTCGGGTAGGTGGGCCGCACCTGATATCCGCCCTGCGGCCGCGCGGTGCGGGTGATGCCCTCGGGCGCCGCGGTCGGGGGCTTCGCGGCCACCACGGGGGCCGATGCCGGCAGCGCGACCGTCGGACTGCTGGACGCGGGGGCCGACGAGGCCGGCGCCGGCGCGGGCTCGCTGATGGCCGGCAGGGTAGCCACCGTCGCGGGCGCGATCTCCGTCGGCTCCCGCACCGGCTCCGGCGTCGGCGCGACGGGCTGCGGCGCGGGCTCCTCGACCCTCGCGGGGGCGACCTCCGATGGCCGGGGCCGCTCCGATCGCCGGACCGAGGCCGTCCGCTCCCGTCGTGGCGGAGGCGGAGGCGCGACTTCGCGCGGTGGCTCGTCGGCATCGAGCGTGACCAGCTGCACGGGAAGGACCGGCGGCTGAACGGCCACCACGCTGGTCACCCAGTGCTGACCCACGATGAGACCGGTGACCAGCGCCACGTGCAGCACGCAGGACAGGCCGATCGGCATCGCACGCCGCCACGACAGCTCGTTGAGCACGAACGCTTCCCTCCGCAAGGCCAGGATTGGAGCCGCGACAGCCGGGACACCCGCTGGCCACGGCGCACGAGGCGCGCGGGGCGTCGGGAGACCGCGGCGGGACTACAGGATCGCGGAGGGAGGAGCGCGCCCCTGGTCGGGGCTGAGGAAGCGGGTCGGGCCGGACGCGGCCGGATCGGTCGTGGGCCGACCGACGACGGGGAGCACGACGGAAGACAGGCCGGGATCGTCCGCCTGCACGGCGGTCAGATTGGCGGTGGCCGCGGCCACCGCGCACGCCTCCTGCTGCTTCGGATCGAAGCCGTGATGCACCGAGTGCAGCGCGTCCTCGAAGGCGAAGACACAGAGGAGCAGGGCGAGCGTCACGATCATGACCCGCCGCGGACCGCGCCAGGCGATCAGGGCTACGAGGACCAGCGCCGCGGGCAGATACCAGGACAGCGTGGGCGCGGCGGGGGCCGCGGTCAGGGTCGGGATCAGCGCGGGGGCCTCCGGCGTCGGGACGATCGGGGCGGAAGCTGCCGGCGAGGCCACGTGGGCCGCCGCCGGGCCGGCGATGGCCAGGAGGGCCAGCGACAGCAGCAGCGCCAAGGAGATGCGATCGATCCGCAGCATACGCGACACGGTAACCACTCAACCGGGTGACGTCAAGGAAGGTTCCGAGGGCTACGTTTGACGCCGCCGGAGAGGGTGTGGGATCATTAACACCCCGTCATGAAAGTCCATTTCACGACCCTCGGCTGCCCCAAGAACCAGGTCGACTCCGAGCTGATGCTGGGCATGCTGACCGAGGCCGGGCATCAGATCGTGGAGACGGCGGAGACCGCCGAGTGCCTCGTGGTGAACACCTGCGCGTTCATCGACCGGGCGCGCGAGGAGTCGGTCAACACGATCCTCGAGCTGGCGCAGCTCAAGGAGCGCGGCGCCGGGCCCGGTCGCTCATCGTGACGGGCTGCCTCACCCAGCGGTACGGCGGCGAGATCCGCTCGGAGATCCCGGAGATCAACGCGATCCTCGGGACCTCGGAGCTGCACCGCATCGTGGAGCTCGTGAACCAGGCCGACGGGCGGCAGGCGTGGGTGAGCGCGGCGCCGCCCGGTTACCTGTACGACGCGCAGACCCCGCGGCTGCTCACCGGGCGCGTGCCCTACGCCTACGTGAAGATCGCCGAGGGCTGCGACATGGGTTGCACGTTCTGCGCGATCCCGCAGTTCCGCGGGCGCCACCGGAGCCGCCCGCTCGCCGACATCGTGGCCGAGGTCAACGGGCTCGCGCGCCGCGGGGTCCAGGAAGCGATCCTGGTCTCGCAGGACACGCTGGCCTACGGCCGCGAGCTCCCAGGCAACGGCGACATCGGCGACCTGCTGCTGGCGCTCTCCGACACCACGATGCCGTGGATCCGGCCGATGTACCTGCACCCCGCGCACGTCACCGACCGCCTCGTCGCCAAGTGGCAGCGCGCGCGCGTGGTGCCGTACCTCGACATGCCGGTGCAGCACGGCGACGACGGGATCCTGCGCGCCATGCGCCGCGGCGTCACCGCGCGGCGCATGCTGGACGTCATCGCCCGGCTGCGGGACGCGATCCCCGGCGTCACGCTTCGCACCACCGTGCTCGTGGGGTTCCCGGGCGAGACCGAGGCCGCCTTTCACAATCTGCTCGGCTTCGTGGAGGACGTGGCCTTCGACCGGCTCGGGGTCTTCACCTACTCGGTGGAGGAGGGGACGCCGGCCGCCGACATGCCGGATCAGGTGCCGGCCGAGGTCATGGCCGAGCGCGCCCAGCAGGTGCAGGACCTCCAGGACCGCCTGGCGTGGCCCCGCCAGAAGGCGCTCTTCGGGCACCCGCCAGACGGTGCTGGTGGACGGGCCGAGCGCGGACCCCGCGTTCCCCTTCGAGGGCCGGACCGCCGGCCAGGCGCCCGAGATCGACGGCGTGGTGCTGCTGCGCGACCGCGCGCTCACCCCGGGGCGCTTCGCCGAGGTCGCCATCGTCGAGGTCGAGGGCTACGAGCTCGTCGGCGACTAAGCCGCTCGGGCCGGCTCGACCGGCTGGCCTTCCGTGCTGGCCAGTCGTGCTCGGCGCGGGCTACGCCCCGGTGGCGTCGGGCACCGTGGGCAGCTTCGTCACCGTGGTCGCGATCTGGCTCCTGCCGGTCACCCCGCTGCGCATCCTGGTCGCGCTGATCGTCGTCACCGTCGTCGGGATCTGGGCCGGCTCGCGGGTGGAGCGCGCGCTCGGCCGGAAGGACCCCGGGGTCATCGTGATCGACGAGGTCGCGGGCATGCTGCTCTCGGTGATCCTCCTGCCGCCGACCATCCCGGTGCTCGTCACCGCGTTCCTGCTCTTCCGGCTCTTCGACATCTGGAAGCCGTTCCCGGCCCGCGAGAGCCAGGTCCTCACCGGCGGCCTGGGCGTGATGGTGGATGATCTCATCGCGGGCTTCTACGCGCTGGTGCTCGTGCTGGGCGCGCGGGCCCTCTTCGGCTTCCCGCGGTGAGCCGGCCGTGAGCGGGGCCTGGATCGTCACGGTGGGCGCCGCGCGGCTCGGGGCGGCGGACGACCCGGCGGGAATGATGGTGGCGCGCGCGCTCCTGGCCGAGGGCGTGCCGGTGGCCTCCCGGCAGGTCGTGGACGAGGACGAGACCGCGGTCGAGGAAGCCCTCCGCGGCGCCGTCGAGGCCGCCGCGCTGGTCGTCGTGCTGGCGCAGCCGGGCGGCTCGAGCGGCGAGGTGGTCCGGCGCGCGCTCTCCCGGCTCGGCGGCGCGCGCCTCGTGCTCAACGACAAGCTGCTGGCTTCGATCGAGGAGGATTTCGCGCGGCGCGGGCAGGCGATGCCGCGCCGGCTCGACCGCCTGGCGCTCCTGCCGCAGGGCGCCGTGCTCTGGCCCGCGGCGGGGGAGCCCGCGTGGGTGCTCGAGGTCCGGCGCGCCGCGGTGGCGGTGCTGCCGTCCGGCTCCGCGATGCTCGCCTCGCTGGTGGAATCGCACCTGCGCCCGCTCGCGCGCCAGCGGCTCGGCGCGGGCGAGAGCACGGTGCTCCGCACCCTGCACACCACCGGTCTCACGCCCGCGGACGCGGAGGAGCGGGTCGCCCGGTGGCTCGGCGCAGAGGGGCCGGTGACCGTCTCCTGCGTGCCGGTGGACGGCGACGTGTGGGTGCAGCTCCGCTCGCGCGCGGCCTCGCGCAGCGCGGCCGAGGCGGCGCTCGCCCCGGTGGAGCAGGAGATCCGCGCTACGCTCGGAGCCGACTGCTGGGGCAAGGATGAGGACACGCTCGAAGTCGCGGTGGGCCGGCTCCTCCTGGAGCGACGCCTCACCGTGTCCATGGCGGAGTCCTGCACCGGCGGCCTGGTCGGTCACCGGCTGACCAACATCGCAGGCTCTTCGCGCTACGTCGAGCGCGGTGTGGTCGTGTACTCCAACCAGGCCAAGGAGCAGCTCCTGGGCGTCTCGGCGGATCTGCTGCGCGCGCACGGCGCGGTGAGCGCGCCGGTGGCGGAGGCGATGGCGGCGGGCATCTGCCGCATCTCCGGCTCGGCCTGCGGGATCGCGGTGACCGGCATCGCGGGGCCCGACGGCGGCACGCCCGGCAAGCCGGTCGGCACCGTGTTCGTCGCGGCGGCCGCGCCCGGCGGCGACGGCCCGCGCATCGAGGTGCGGCGCTTTCGCTTCGCGGGCGGGCGCGAGGCGGTGAAGTGGCAGTCGTCGCAGGCCGCCCTCGACATGCTCCGCCGCGCCCTCCTGTCAGGGCGGTGATCCGCGCGTTCGTCGCGCTGCTTCTCGAGGACGGGGTGCGTGCGGCGGTCGCGGCCACCGTCGAGCGGCTCCGACCGCTGGGCCCCGCGGTCGCGTGGGTGCCGCCGCAGAACCTCCACGTCACGCTGCACTTCCTCGGCGACCAGAGCGAGGAGCGGCTCGAGGAAGCCGAGGCCGCGCTGGCCGACGCCGCGGCCGGGAGCGCGCCGGTGGACGTCACCTTCCACGGCATCGGCGCGTACCCCGGACTCGAGCGGCCGCGCATTCTCTGGGTGGGCCTGGCCCACGGCGCGCTCGAGGCGCGCCGGCTGCAGGCGCGGGTGACGGATGCGCTCGCCACGCGCGGGTTCGCCCGGGAGGAGCGGCCGTGGCATCCGCATCTCACCATCGGGCGCGTCCCCGACGAGCGCCGCTGGCGGCGCCAGGCCGGGCCGCCGCTGCGTGGCGCGCTCGCGCAGGCGGCCACCACGACCTTTGGCACGCAGCGGGTGGCTGAGGTGGCGCTGATGCGCAGCGATCTCTCGCCGACGGGCGCGCGGTACACGCTGAGGCGCGCCGTGAGGCTGGGCGCTCTGCTCGCGCTCGTCGCGCTCGATGCCGTCCTCGCACAGGGAGCGCCGGGAGTGGCGCCGCGCACCTCGCTCGACTATGGATCGTCCGCACGTATCCAACGCGGGACATTGACAGACGTTCCGCGCGCTCTCACACTCGCTTCGTTGACTTTGATCGAGACGCGCCCGTATCATGGGGAAACTTGTTGAGCTATCCACCCTTTTTCGTCTACCTCTCGGACCCGGTCACGGGTCCCTTCCACGCGTAGTCGAGGAGAATCAGCATGGCTGACGTCAAGAGCGACCGCCGCCAGGCCCTGGAGCTGGCCATCACCGCGATCGACCGCCAGTTCGGCAAGGGCGCCATCATGCGTCTGGGTCAGGGCGGCATCTTCGATGAGATCTCCGTCATCCCGACCGGCGCGCTCCAGCTCGACGTCGCGCTGGGCATCGGCGGCATTCCGCGCGGCCGGGTGACCGAGATCTACGGACCGGAGTCGTCCGGCAAGACCACGCTGGCGCTCCACATCATCGCGGAGGCTCAGCACATGGGCGGCACCGCCGCCTTCATCGACGCCGAGCACGCGCTCGATCCCAAGTACGCCAAGAACCTCGGCGTCAACACCGACGAGCTGCTGATCTCCCAGCCCGACACCGGCGAGCAGGCGCTCGAGATCGCCGAGGCCCTCGTACGGTCCAATGCCGTGGACGTGATCGTGATCGACTCGGTGGCCGCGCTGGTGCCGCGCGCGGAGCTGGATGGCGACATGGGCGACTCGCTCCCGGGCCTGCAGGCGCGGCTGATGTCTCAGGCCCTCCGCAAGCTCACCGCTGCCATCTCCCGGTCCGGGGGGGCGGTGATCTTCATCAACCAAATACGCGAAAAGATTGGCGTCATGTTCGGGTCCCCGGAGACGACCACCGGTGGGCGGGCGCTGAAGTTCTACTCCTCTATACGGCTCGACATCCGCCGGCAGGACACCATCAAGAACGGGACCGAGGCCGTCGGCGTCCGCACCAAGGTCAAAGTCGTGAAGAACAAGCTTGCTCCGCCGTTCCGCGAGGCCGAATTCGACGTGATCTACGGGGAGGGGATCTCCAAGGAGGGCTCGCGTTCTGGACCTGGCCGCCGAGCACAACGTTGTCGAAAAATCCGGCACCTGGTACACGCTATAAGAGTGAGCGAATCGGGCAGGGACGGGAGAACGCCAAGCGGTATCTGAAGGACAATCCCAAGCTCTTGGCCGACCTCGAAGTCAAAGTCCGCGATGCCCTTGGCCTGAAGCCGTCGGGGGCGCGTCGCAGCCGGCGCCGGAGAAGGTGGCCAAGTAGGAGCGGTAACCCCATGGAACTGCAGCAGCTGCTGACGGAGACCGCGCAGCGCAAGGCTTCCGACCTGCATTTGAAGCCGGCCTCGAAGCCGATCCTGCGGATCCATGGTCACCTCGAGGTGCAGGACGACCTCCCGCTGATCACCCACGAGTTCGTGCGACGGGATGGCGATGACCCTCCTCGGAGAGCAGCCGTCTCAACATGCTGATGGAAGGCAAGGAGATGGACGTCGGCTACACTGCTGCCCGGGCGTCGGCCGCTTCCGCGTGCAACATCTTCCTCGCCCATGGGCGAGGTGCGCGGCGTCTTCCGGCACGTGCCCGAGCGCATCCCCGCCTTCCACGAGCTGCACCTGCCCAAGGTCCTCGATCGGCTCTGCATGGAGCGCCGCGGGATGATCCTGGTCACCGGCATCACCGGCTCCGGCAAGTCCACCACGCTCGCGGCCATGATCGACTTCGTGAACCGGAACCGGAACGACCACATCATCACGATCGAGGACCCGATCGAGTTCGTGCACCAGGACAACAAGTGCGTGATCAGCCAGCGCGAGATCGGCCACGACTCGGTGAACTTCGCCAACGCGCTCCGCGCCGCGCTCCGCGAGGACCCCGACATCATCCTCGTCGGTGAGATGCGCGACGCGGAGACCATGGAGGTGGCGCTCCACGCGGCGGAGACCGGCCACCTCGTCCTCTCCACGCTGCACACCCTGAACGCGGCGGAGACCATCAACCGGATCATCTCCATGTTCCCGCCGCACCAGGAGGACCAGATCCGCGACCAGCTCGCCGCGGTCATCCAGGGCATCGTCTCCCAGCGCCTCGTGGTGCGCGCCGACGGCAAGCGGCCGCGTGCCCGCGGTCGAGGTCATGATCGCCACCGGCCTCATCCGCGACTGCATCCGCGAGGCCGAGAAGACCCCGCAGATCCCGAGCGTCATCGCGGCGGGCAAGGCCCAGTACGGCATGCAGACCTTCGACCAGTCGCTGCTGCAGCTCTATCGCGAGGAGCTGATCACCTACGAGACCGCGCGCGACGCCGCCACCAACCCGGACGACTTCGATCTCAAGGTCAAGGGCATCCTCTCCACCGGCGAGATGACCTGGGAGCATCCCGGCGGCAGCAACACCGCGTCGACCGCCGCGCCCACGCAGCCGGGCGTAGCCGCCGCCGCGCCGGCCGCGGCGGTGCGCAGCCCCTTCGGGAAGAAAGCGGGGTAGCACTGCCGCCGCCCGCCCCGACGCTCGACGCGAAGGCCGCCAGGCTGGCGGCCTTCGATCTTTTGGCCCGCAAGTCCTGGAGCCGGCCGCGAGCTGACCCGCCGCCTCCAGCGCCGCGGCGCCCCCGCCGACGTCGCGCAGGCCGTGGTCGCCGATCTCGTCGACCGCGGCTATCTGGACGACCAGGCCTTCGCCCGCTGGTGGGCTGAGGCGCGCGCCAGCGGGCGCCGGGTCGGCAGTCACCGGCTGCGACAGGAGCTCCTGCGCCAAGGGGATTCCGCGGGCCATGGCCGAAGCCGCGATCGCCGCCGCCTTCGAGGAGGTGGCGGAGCTCGAGCGCGCGCTCGAGGCGGGCCGGCGGCGGCTGCCCGCCCTGCTGCGCGGCCAGGCCGCCCGGGCGCCGGCCCGGCTGGCCGACTATCTCCTGCGCCGCGGCTATCCGGCCGCGACGGTGCGACACGCGGTGCGGGTGCTGCTGGCCGAGCGCGGGGCGGACCTCTCCGGCATCGAGGAAGACGGCGGGGCCTAATTCCGGCGCCCGATTCCGGGGGTCTGACGCCGGGCGTATAATACCCGTCCTATGACCGGCAGCGAGCTCCGCGCGCGGTTCCTCGAGTACTTCGCCGGCGACGGGCATACGGTGGTGCGCTCCTCTCCGCTGGTGCCCGCCCAGGATCCCGACCCTGCTCTTCACCAACGCGGGCATGGTGCAGTTCAAGGCCGTGTTCCTGGGGGAGGAGCGCCGCGACTACGTCCGGGCGGCCACCGCCCAGAAGTGCGTGCGGGCCGGCGGCAAGCACAATGACCTGGAGAACGTCGGCCGCACCGCCCGGCACCATACCTTCTTCGAGATGCTGGGCAACTTCTCCTTCGGCGACTACTTCAAGAAGGAGGCGATCCAGTCCTGCTGGGAGCTGCTGACCGAGGACCTCGGCCTGCCCAAGGACCGGCTCAAGGCCACCGTCTTCACCGACGACGACGAGGCGTTCGAGCTCTGGAAGCAGTTGGCCGGCCTCGCCGAGGACCGCATCCTCCGCCTGGGCGAGAAGGACAACTTCTGGGCGATGGGGGACACCGGCCCGTGCGGGCCCTGCTCGGAGGTCCATTTCCACCAGGGCGAGCACCTGCCGTGCGCCGAGGAGAAGGCGGGGCGGGTCTGCCTGGGGCCGGCCTGCGACTGCGACCGGTGGCTCGAGATCTGGAACCTGGTCTTCATGCAGTTCAACCGCGACGCCAGCGGCGCGATGACGCCGCTGCCCAAGCCCTCGATCGACACCGGCATGGGGCTCGAGCGGGTCGCCGCGGTGCTCCAGGGCAAGATGTCGGACTACGACACCGATCTGTTCGCGCCCGCTCATCGCGCAAATCGCCGCGCCTCGCGGGGAAGACCTACCACGCGCGCGAGGAGGACGACGTCTCGATGCAGGTGATCGCGGACCATGCCCGCGCCGCCACCTTCCTGATCACGGATGGCGTGACGCCGTCCAACGAGTGGCGCGGCTACGTGCTTCGCCGGATCATGCGCCGGGCCATGCGGCACGGCCGCATGCTCGGGCTGAACGAGCCCTTCCTCTGGGACGTGACCCGGGGCGTGGTCGCCCTCATGGGCGACGCCTACCCGGAGATCCGCGAAGCGCAGGCGCGGGTGGCCGAGACGGTGCGCCAGGAAGAGGAGCGCTTCGCGGAGACGCTCGATCTCGGCATGGCCCGGATCAAGCGAAGTACATGGCGGCGCGCGTCGGGCGACCTCGCCGATCGTCGACGGCCGCTTCCTGTTCACGCTCTACGACACCTACGGGTTCCCGCCCGACCTGGCGAAGGAAGTCTTCGAGGACGCCGGCTGGCAGATCACCGCCGAGACCGATCGAGTCTTCGAGTCCGAGATGGAGGCGCAGCGCGAGCGGGCCCGCGCCGGGGCCACCGTTCGGGACGGCGGACACCGGCGAGCCGAGCGTGGCCATCTACCAGCGGCTCTCCACCGAGCTGGCCAAGCCCCAGTTTCTGGGCTATGCCTCGCTCGCCGCGCCCGCCCGGATCCTGGCCCTGGTGGCGGACGGCCAGCGGCGGCGCGAGGCGCGCCAGGGCGAGACGGTGGAGATCATCCTCGATCGCACGCCCGCCTACGCGGAGTCCGGCGGCCAGCAGGGCGATACCGGCGCGGTGATCGGCCGCGAGGGTCAAGGACAGATCCAGGACACCTACTACCGCGGCAGCCAGCTCATCGTGCACCGGGTCCTGGTGACCCAGGGGCAGCTGCGCGAGGGCGAGGAGGTCGCGGTCAGCGTGGAGTCGCGCCGGCGGCAGGGGCTGCGCCAGCACCACACCGGCACGCACCTGCTCCACGCCGCGCTGCGGAAGGTGCTCGGCACCCACGTGGGGCAGGCGGGCTCCCTGGTCGCGCCCGACCACCTGCGCTTCGACTTCTCGCACGGCGCCTCCGTGAAGGACAGCGAGGTGGAGGAGGTCGAGGGCCTGGTGAACGAGCAGGTGCAGGCCAACGTCGTGGTGAGCCCGGCCGAGATGGACCTGCAGGAGGCGCTCCGCACCGGAGCGATGGCGCTCTTCGGCGAGAAGTACGGTGACCGCGTGCGCGTCATCCGGATCGGCGACTTCTCCACCGAGCTGTGCGGCGGCACCCATCTCGACGCGACCGGCCAGATCGGCCTCTTCAAGGTGACCGACGAGGGCGCGGTGGCGTCCGGCGTGCGCCGCATCGAGGCGGTCGCCGGCGAGCACGCGCTCGCCCACGTGGGCCGCGAGGAGGCCGCGCTGCGGGAGTCCGCGAGCCTGCTCAAGATCCCGCCGCTGGAGCTGCCCCGCCGGCTCGCCGCGCTGCTCGAGGATCAGAAGCGGCTCGAGAAGCAGCTCGCCCAGCTCGAGACCAAGGTCGCGCGCGGCCAGGCGTCGGATCTGGTGGCGGCCGCGAAGCAGGTGGCGGGTGTGTCCCTCCTCGCCGCACGTCTCGACGGGCTCGACCCGGACGGCCTGCGCGCGGTCGTGGACACGCTCCGGGACCGGCTGCCGTCGGGGATCATCCTCCTCGGCAGCGCGGTGGACGGCAAGGTGAGCCTGGTCGCCGCCGTCTCCAAGGACCTGATGAAGCGCTTCCCCGCGGGCCGTCTCGTGCAAGAGATCGCCAAGATGGTCGGGGGCGGCGGCGGCGGCCGTCCGGACCTCGCCCAGGCCGGCGGCAAGGACGCGTCGAAGCTCGACGAGGCCCTCGGCGCGGCGGCGGGCTGGGTGGAGCGGACGGCGCAGGCGTAGCCCGGGGCACCCGCACATGGCCACCATCCGCACCATGTGCCCCATGAACTGCCATCCGACCCTCTGCGGGATGCTGGTCACCGTCGAGGACGGGCGGCTCGTCGAGGTCGCGGGCGACCCGGACAATCCCGACAGCCGCGGCTTCCTCTGCGTGCGCGGCCACGCCTCGCGCGAGATCATCGGAAACCCGCAGCGCTTGCTGACCCCTCTCGCGCGCGACCGCCGGGACGCGCCGTTCCGGGAGGTGACGTGGGACGCGGCGCTCGATCGCATCGCGGAAGCGCTCCGGTCGGTCGGGCGCGAGGCGGTCGGGCTCTGGTCGGGCCACGGCTTCTTCGCCAACAACTACGGCACGCGCGTCAACTCGGAGCTCCTTCGACGCTTCGCCAATCTCTGGGGCTGCCAGTGGTGGGCGCCCACCATGATCTGCTGGGGGCTCGGCGGGTTCGGCATCGGCCTCACCGGTCCGCTCGAGACCAATACCAAGGAGGACATGGGGGCGCACGCGCAGCTGATCGTGCTGTGGGGCGCAAATCTCGCGAGCCAGCCGAACACCGCCCCGCATCTGGTGGCCGCGCGTCGCCGCGGCGCCCACGTGGTCACGATCGACGTGCGCCGGACCGAGGCCGCCGCGCAGTCGGACGAGGTGCTGATCATCCGACCCGGCACCGACGCGGCGCTCGCCCTCGGCATCATGCACGTGCTCGTCGCGGAGGATCTCTGCGACCGGGAGTTCGTCGCGCGGCACACCACCGGCTTCGAGGCCCTCGCCGAGCACGTGCGTCGGCACCCGCCCGCGTGGGCCGCCGCGGTCACCGGCCTCGACGAGGCGGTGATCGTGGGCCTGGCCCGCCGCTACGCGGGCACGCGGCCGGCCATGATCGTGCTGGGCGGCAGCAGCATGCACAAGGGCGCCAACGGCTGGCAGGGCGCGCGCGCGGTGGCGTGCCTGCCCGCGCTCACCGGCAACCTGGGGATCGCGGGGGGCGGCCTGGGCCCGCGCCACGGCAGCAAGGGGCACGGCTTTGGCCTCACCGACATCGCGCTCGCCGAGCGGCGGCCGCCCGGCGACTACGTGCCGAACCAGATGCCGCGCATCACCGAGGCGCTCGAGACCGGCCGGGTCCGCGCGCTGCTGCTCTTCGGCACCGACATGCTCTCGTCGTTCGCGGACAGCGCCCGCGTCGAGGCCGCGCTCGCGCGCCAGGACCTGATCGTCAGCCACGAGCTCTTCTGGAACGACACCGCGCGCCGCTTCGCGGACGTCGTCCTGCCCGGCACGTCGTGGCTCGAGGAGCTCGGCTGCAAGGCGACCAACACGCATCTCTACCTGATGGAGCCGGCCCTGCCGCCCGCGGGGCGAGACGCGCCCCGGCGCGTGGGTCCTGCAGGAGCTCGCGCGCCGCCTCGAGATCGCCGACTTCTATCCGTGGGCGGACGCGGCGGGGCCCATCGACGCGATCCTCGATCACCCGGCCACCGGGCACGCCACGGTGGCGGCCCTGCGCGCGGAGGGCGGGATGCGCGCGCTCCGCGTGTCGTCGGTGGGCCATCCGGATCTGGTGTTCCCCACGCCGTCCGGAAAGGTGGAGCTCTACTCGGCGCGCGCGGAGAGCCTCGGCCTGGCCCCCTTGCCGGTGCACGAGGATCTCCCGGCCGGGCGCTTCCCCCTCGTGCTCCGCCAGGGGCGCACCCTCGGGCACTTCCACGGCTTCTACGATCACGGGCGGGCCCTGCCGTCGCTGGCCGCGCTCGAGCCCGAGCCGGTGCTGTGGCTGTCGCCCGCCGACGCGGTCGCGCGCGCGGTGGCGGACGGCGCCGCGGTGCGCGTGTTCAACGAGCGCGGCGAGATGCGCGCCCGCGCCCGCGTGACCGATCGCGTGCCCGCGCGCACCGTCTGGATGCGAGACGGGTGGGACGGCCTCAACCGGCTCACCTCCGGCGCGGCGTGCATCCCGGACGCGGCGGTGGACGTGTTCGGGTTCTCGGCCGGCCAGGCCGCGTTCGACGCGGCGGTGGAGGTCGCGCCTGTCTGAGCATCCGCGTGCGCTGCTCTTCGACTTCGGGGGCACGCTCGACGCCGACGGGGTGACGTGGAAGGAGCGCTTCTTCGGCCTCTGGCGCGCCGAGGGCGCGGCGGACCGCCCGGAGGCCTTCGATCCCGTCTTCTACCGCGCCGACGACGCGCTCGTGGACGCGATCCCGGTCACGCTGTCGTTCGACGAGACGGTGCGGCGCCTCACCGCGAACATCGCCGCCGGGCTCGCGGTGCGCGACGAGCGGGTGATCGCGCGCGTCGCCGACCGGTTCCTCGACGACGCCCACCGCCATCTGCGACGGAACCGGCCGCTGCTCGCGCGGCTCGGCGCGCGCTATCGGCTCGGCATCGTGTCCAACTTCTATGGCAACCTCGACGACCGTGTGTCATAACTACGGCGATCCGGTCTCTCTTCGGCGTCATCGTCGACTCGGTCCGGGTCGGATTCTCCAAGCCCGATCCGCGCATCTTCATGCAGGCGCTGGACGGGCTGGGGGTGGCGCCCGATCGACGCCGTGTTCGTGGGCGATTCGGCGGCCCGGGACATGGAGGGCGCGCGGGCCCTCGGCATGCGGCACATCTGGCTGGTCGCGGCCCCGCCGCCGCCCGGCGGGCCGTGCTGCCCGGGCGACCGCGTGGTCCATTCGTTGACGGAGCGTGGAGGCCTTGCTGCTCGTGAGCGCGAGTGCGATTCGAGGCGGCATCATCGCGGCCGGCGAGGGCAGCCGCCTGCGCGCGGACGGCTACCGGGTGCCGAAGCCGCTGGTGGAGGTGGCCGGGCGTGCCCCTGATCGAGGCGCGTGCTGCGCAACTTCGACGACGGCGGGGATCACGCGCGCTCGCCATCATCGTCAACGAGCAGGAGCGGGACTGCGTGGAGTGGGTCCGCGACGCGGTTCCCCGCGCTCGACGATCGACTTCATCGTCAAGACCACCGCGTCGTCGCTCGAGAGCTTCCGCGAGGTGACCGGCCGCGGGCACGCGGGGCCGCTGCTCGTGTCCACGGTCGACGCGTGGTGCGCGGCCGGCGGACTTCGCGCGCTTCGTCGAGCGGCTGCCGCGTCCCGGCCCGACGACGCCACCGTGCTCGCGGTCACCCCGTTCGTCGCGGACGAGAAGCCGCTGTGGGTCGTCGCTCGAGGCGCGGCGGCCGCGTGGAAGGCGCTCGGCGACGGCGGCGGCGCGTCTGGTCACCGCGGGGATGTACCTCGTGCCCAGAGCGGGCGCGGCGCCTCGACGCCGCCGCGGGACCTCGGGCGGCTGCGCGAGCTACCTGGGGTGGCTGCACGACAGCGGCCAGCCGCTCTACGGGGAGATCATCGAGACGGTCGTCGACGTCGACCGGGCGGAGGATGTGGCCAGCGCCGAGGCGCTGGCGCGAGGAGCGCGACGGACATGAGCGCGAGGAGGACGGGGGTGGCCGATCTGACCTGCTGGGGAATCTTCCGCGAGCGGGCGCATTCGCCGGGGCGCGAGAACGACGACGCGGAGATCCTGCGCCTGACCGGCAAGCACCTCGAGGCGCGCGGCGTCCAGGTCGAGCTCCGAGGACCCGGAGGAGCGTCGCGTGGCCCACCGAGGCGCCGCCCGCGCGCGATCTTCTTCATGTGCGAGCGCGAGGAGGTGCTGGCGCAGCTCGCCGCGTGGGAGCGGGACGGCGTCCGCATCGTCAACGTCGCCGCCGCCGTCCTCGACACCTACCGCGAGCGGATGATCGCCCAGCTTCGATGAGGCCGGCGTGCCGTTCGTGCACGAGCCGGCTCGTGGCGACTCCGGGCCGACATCGCCGGCGCCCGCGCGCCTGCCGGTCTGGGTCAAGCGGGGCGACGTGCACAACACGCAGGAGGGCGACGTCGTCTTCGCGGAGACGGACGCGCGCGGTCGCGGCCGCGCTCGGCCGGCCTCGCGCGCCCGCGGGATCGCGCGGCGCGGTGCTGCAGCCGCACGTGGCCGGCGATCTCATCAAGTTCTACGGCGTCGGCCCGGCGGCGGCGGTCCCGACGGCGGGCCGCCCTGGTTCCGCTGGTTCTACCACAAGGATCAGACGCCTGGCCGGGCATCCCTTCGACCCGCGGCCGGCTCGCGCGCCTCGCGCGGCGACGCGGCGGCCGCGCTCGGGCTCGAGATCTACGGCGGCGACGCCATCGCCACCGCGGACGGCGGCCTCCTGCTCCTCGACCTCAACGCGTGGCCGAGCTTCGCGCTCTACCGAGACGAGGCCGCGCCGGTCATCGCCGCCTACCTGGCGCTGCGCTTCGGCGCCCGGCGGACTGCGGGAGGCGGGCGATGAGCGAGCGGCGCGAGCCGGGGCCGCGCTCGCGGGAGATCGTGGCGCGCGAGGCAGCGCCACATCGCGCCGGGCTTCCAGTCCTTCGCGCTCTACTCCGGGCTGGCCATGGCGCGCGGCCAGGGCTGCGACGCTCATCGACGAGGACGGCAACGAGTACATCGACTTCATCGCGGGCATCGCGCGTCGGCAGCGTCGGGCACTGCCATCCGCACTACGTCGAGGCGCTCAAGCGCCAGGTCGAGCGGCTCACCTTCGGCAGCTTCACCACCGAGACGCGCGCCCGCTTCCTCGAGCTGCTCGGCGTCCGTCACCCCCGCGGGCCTCGACGCGCATCCAGCTCTTCTCGGGCGGCGCGGAGGCGGTGGAGGCCGGCGCTGCGGCTCGCCAAGGCGGCGACCGGGAAGCACGAGGTCATCGGCTTCTGGGGCGGCTTCCACGGCAAGACCGGCGGCGTGCTCGGGCCTCCTCGGCAGCGACTTCAAGCATCACCTGGGGCCCGTTCCTGCCCGGCCAGCACCTCGACGCCCTATGCGGACTGCTACCGCTGCCCGCTGCAAGCTCACGCTATCCCGACTGCGGCATCGCCTGCGCGGACTACGTTCGCGACGTCATCCGCTACCAGACCGCGGGCGAGATCGCCGCGATCATCGTGGAGCCGATCCAGGGCACCGCGGGCAACATCATCCCGCCCGACGGCTTCCTGCGCGCGATCGCAGTCGATCGCCAAGGATCACGGCGCGCTGCTTCTTCGCCGACGAGATGATCACCGGCTTCGGGCGCACCGGGCTCGATGTGGGGCGCCGAGCACGACGGCGTCGTGCCCGACATCATGACGGTGGGCAAGGGCATGGGCGGCGGCTTCCCGCTGGCCGCCGTCGTCTCCACCGAGACGCTCACCGCGGCCAAGCCCTGGTCCAATCCGAGCTCGAGCTCGTCGAGCTACGGCGGCAATCCGCTCGCCTCGGCGGCCGGGCTCGCCGCGCTCGAGATCATCCTGAAGGAGGACCTCGTCGAGCACGTCCGAGCGCGTCGGCGCGGTCATGCTCGCCGAGCTCCAGGCGATGAAGGAGAAGTACCGCGCGGTCGGCGAGGTGCGCGGCAGCGGGCTGCTGCTCGGCATGGAGCTGGTCGAGGACCGGCAGAGCGCAAGGAGCCGCTCGACAAGGAGCGTCACCCGGGACCTCTACCAGGAGTGCCTGCGGCGCGGGCTCGTGCCATGACCTATGCGCCGACGATCCGGCATCAATCCGCCCCTCGTGATCACGCGAGGACACAGGCGCTGGGCCGGCCTCGCGATCCTGGACGAAGCGCTCGGAGTGACGCTCAAGCGCGCATGGGCTCGAGACTAGGATGACTCCGGGGCGCGATCATCGGCCTCGGCAACGTGGCCGTGCACGGCCACCTGCCCGGCTGGCGCGAGCGGCCCGACGTCGATGATCGTCGCCGCCACCGACTCCACCCCGCGCGGCAGGCCGAGTGCCGGGCCGCGCCTGCCCGGCGCGCGCTGGTACGACTCGCGTCGAGTCCCTGCTGGCCGCGGACGACTCGACTTCGTCGACGTCTGCACGCCGCCGTCGAGCCACGCGGCCCTGATCGAGGCCGCGCTCGCGCGCGGCCTGCACGTGCTCTGCGAGAAGCCGCTGGTGGGCTCGCTCGCCGAGCTCGAGCGCCGTGGCCGGGCTCGCGCGCGCCGCGCGCGCGCGTGCTCCACACCGTGCACAACTGGCACCACGCGCCCATCGTCCGCGCGCCGCCGAGCTCCTCCGCGAGGGCGCGATCGGGCCGGTGCGCGCGCGTCGCCTGGCAGACGCTGCGCACCCAGCCGGCCGCCGCGGCGACGGCAGGGCGAGCAACTGGCGGCTCGACCCGGCGGTCGCGGGCGGCGGCGTGCTGACCGATCACGGCTGGCACGTCTTCTACGTGGTCCAGCGCTGGCTCGGCGCCTGCGCCGCGCGCCGTGCAGCGCCCGTCTCGAGACGCGGCGCCACCATCGCTTCGCGGTCGAGGACACCGCGACGGTGCGCCTGCACCTTCCCGGACGCCGTGGCGGACATCGTCCTGACGTGGGCCGCGGAGAGCGGCGCAACCGGGCCCACTGATCGGCGCCGCCGGGACGCATCGAGCTTCGAGGACGACACCGTGGTCCTCCGCGCGGACGGCGCGCGAGCGAGCGTGGCCGGCGCCCGCCCGCGCTGTCCGACGGCTCCCAGCATCCCGACTGGTTCGGCCCGGTCGCCGACGCGTTCTCGCCCGCGTGCTCGGCCGGGCGCCGACGGAGCCGCAATCTCGCCGAGGCGGCGGTCTGCGTCGCGGTCGAGTGCGGCGCGCGCGAGTCGAGCCGCCGCGGCGGCGTGCTGCTCCCCCTGGCCACGCGGGTCGGATCGGCCCGGTGACCACGCTCTCCTCCGCGGCCGTCTCCGTGCGGAGCTTCCTCGTGATCCTGCCGGCCCCGGCGGACGCGCGGCTCCCCGCCGCCCGGAACCGTGTCGCGGGCCTGCCGCTGCGTGCGGCGCATCGCGCTGGCCGCGAAGCGCGGCCGGCTTCGAGCGGATCCTGGTGCATCCCGAGGCCTGTCAGGAGCCGCACCTGCTCGCGGGCACCGCGGCGGTTCGCGCTCGATGCCGACACGCCGCTGGCGCCGCGGGCCCGGCTCGTCCTGGTGCCCGCCAACGTCCTCCCCCAGGCGCGCTGGCTGCGCGCCCTGCGCGAGATGCCGCTGGAGTCCCGAGACGCTCGCGGTCGATTCGTCGCTGACCGCGGTGGTGGAGAGCGCGGGGATCGACGAGGTGCTGCGCCGGCGCGGCCAGGCCGTCGGCGCGCGAGGACCTGATCACCGCGCTGTCCGGGCGCCTGGCCGCGCACCACCGAGGCGGGCGATCCGGCCGGCCGCTTCGCGCTCGGGGGCGCCGCCGGCGCGCGGGCCGCCGAGGCCTGGCTCCTGCGGAGCCTCATCAAGGACAGCGAGGGCTTCATGTCGCGCCACGTCGAGCGGCGCATCTCGCTCGCGCTGACCCGGCGGCTGCGTGGGCACGCGCATCACCCCCAACGCGATGACCCTGGTGAGCCTCGCCATCGGCCTGCTCGGGCGCGCCGTTCTTCCTGTCCGCGGAGCCGCTGGCAGCAGTCGCCGGGGCGCTGCTCTTCCTGACCCACTCGATCCTCGACGGCTGCGACGGCGAGCTGGCGCGGCTGAAGTTCCAGGAGTCGCCCACCGGGGCGCGCCTCGACTTCTGGGGCGACAACGTCGTCCACGTGGCGGTGTTCGGGTGCATGGCGGTCGGGCTGGAGCCTGGCCGAGGCCTCGCGCTGGCCGCTGCTCCTGGGCGCGCTGGCGATCACCGGCACCGCCGCGTCCGCCTATCTCGTCGCTCGTCGCGGCGGCGCCGCCGCGGGCGCCGCCCGGCCGCCTGGCCGACGCGGTGGCCAACCGCGACTTCATCTACCTCGTGCTCGTGCTGGCCTGTTTCGGGCGGGCCCACTGGTTCCTGATCCCGGTCGCGCTCGGCACGCCGATCTTCATGTGCTGGTCCGGTGGGGCACGGGGCGACGCCGGGCGGCCTGACATGCTCTGCCGTTCTCGACGTCCTGCTGCGCGGCCTGATCCTCGCCGCGCAGGCCACCGCGGTGGGCGGCGTGTGCTTCCTGTTGCTCGTGGCCCGCGGGCCCGAGGCGCCGCGCTCGCTGCTGCTCATCGCGGTCGCCGCGACCACGCTCGCGCTGGGCCAGGCCCTGTCGCTGGCCAACGAGCTATTCGTGCTCCTCCACGAGGCGGCCTGGCCGCTGCGCGCGGCGCTCGACACGCTGTACGTGCAGGTGAGCGTCGTCCGGATCGTGGCCGGGCTCGCCCTCGCCGCGTGCGCCGTCGGGCTGCGGCGCGCGGGCGGGCCGTCGCGGCTCTGGCCCGCAGTGGTCGCGCTGGGCGCGGTGCTGGTGGTGGCCGCCCCGTGGACCAGCCACGCCGCGGCGCGGCTCGACTCCCGCGCCCTGCTGCTGGTGCTCGACGGCCTCCATCAGCTGGGCGCCGCGGTGTGGATCGGCGGGCTCGTGCACCTGACCGCGGCCGCGTTCGGGCGCGGCGACCGGCCCTGGCCGGTGGCCCTGCTGCGGCGGTTCTCGAACCTGGCGCTGGCCTCGGTCGCGGTCCTGGTGGCCGCGGGCGTGGGCCTCACCTGGAACTACGCCCCGGATCAGACCGCGATCGTCGGCACCGCCTACGGCCTCATGGTGCTGACCAAGGTGGCGATCTTCGGCGGCCTGCTCGTGCTGGGGGCGCTGAACTCCCGCGCGATCCGCCGCATGGACGGCGCGCCCGAGGCCGACCAGCTCACGCTGCGCCGCTTCGTGGAGGTCGAGGTCGGCCTGGGCCTCACCGTGCTCTTCGCGGCGGCCTCGCTCACCTCGCTGCCCCCCGCGGTGGATCTCACCCACGATCGGGCCACGCTCGCGGAGGTCGCGACGCGCTTCACGCCGCGGATGCCGTCGCTCCGCTCGCCCTCGATCTCGGAGATGCCGGTCGACGATCCGCTGGCCCCCCGCAACGACGCCGATCGCGCCTGGTCGGAGTTCAACCATCACGTCTCCGGGATCCTCGTGCTCATCATGGGTCTGCTGGCCCTGCTGCACACGACCGGGCGGGCGCGCTGGGCGCGGCACTGGCCGCTGGTCTTCCTGGGCCTGGCCGCCTTCATGATCGTGCGCAACGATCCCGGGTCGTGGCCGCTCGGCCCCGAGGGCTTCTGGGAGGGCTGGCTCGTCGCGACGGTGGCCCAGCACCGGTTCTTCGTGCTGCTCGTCATCGTCTTCGGCATCTTCGAGTGGATGGTCCGCAGCGGGCGCCTCGCATCGCGGCGCGCGGCCCTGATCTTCCCGCTGCTCTGCGTGGTCGGCGGTGGCATGCTCCTGAGCCACTCGCACGCCGCGCAGAATCTCAAGGACGAGTTCCTGCTCGAGGTGACCCACGCGCCGCTCGGCCTGCTGGCCCTGGTGATCGGCTGGGGGCGCTGGCTCGAGCTCCGGCTCCCCGAGGGGCGCCGGCGCGTGCCCGGGGCGCTCTGGGCCGTCGGCCTCGTGCTCGTCGGCGCTCTCCTCATCATCTACCGGGAGAGTTAGTCTCGCGCGAGGCGCTCACGCCGCGGGTGGGCAGCGGCGCGGGGGGCGGGGCCCTCCCGGGAACACGCTGAGTCGCTTGCACGTCACGCCGTCGCAATCGAGCCACGAGACAGAGCCGTCGAGCCTTCGACAATCCGCAGAAGACACGGTTCCCGGGAGGGCCCCGCCCCCCGCACCACCGCCCACCCGCAGCGCCGTGCCGGTAGATACACTCCGGCTCAGCGCAGTTTGTCGGAATGTAAGACCTGACCCCGAGTTAGGTGGATTCGAGGAGGAGGCCGGTGAGGTAGCGGGATTCGGGGATCGTGAGGATGATCGGGTGGTCGCGGCTCTGGGTGAGGGTGGCGACGACGCGGGTGCGGACGCCGGCGTCGCCGGCGGCGTCGCGGCAGATCTCCTCGAACATCGCGGGCGTGACGTGGTGGGAGCAGGAGAACGTGGCCAGCCGGCCGCCCCGCTCGAGCAGGCGCAGGCCCCGGATGTTGATCTCCTTGTAGCCGCGCGCGGCCGCCTCGACGGCGTCCTTGCGGCGCGTGAAGGGCGGGGGATCGAGGACGACCAGCCCGAAGCGCTCGCCCCGCGCATCCAGATCCCGGAGCCCGTCGAAGGCGTTGCCGCTCCGCAGCTCGGCGCGGGCCTCGATCCCGTTGAGCGCCAGGTTGCGTCGGGCCAGGGCCAGCGCGTCCTCGGAGGAGTCCAGCAGCAGGGCGCGCTCGGCACCGGCCAGCAGCGCGTGGCAGGCGAAGCCGCCGCCGTAGCAGAAGGCATCGAGCACCCGGCGCCCCGAGGCCAGGCCGGCGGTCAGGAGCCGGTTGTCGCGCTGGTCGAGGTAGAGGCCGGTCTTCTGGCCCGCGCCCAGGGTCACCGCGAAGCGGCCCTGGCCTTCCTCGATGATCAGATCGCCGCCGGGCCGCTCATCCTCGGGCGGGGTCTCGCGAACAGCCTCGAAGCCCTCGATGCGCGCCGCCGTCGGGTCGTCGAGCCGGACGATCCGGCCGTCGGGGAAGATCGCGGCGAGCGCCTCGCGGATCCAGTCCGCGTTGCGCGCCATGCCGAGCGTGAGGCACTGGATCACGCTCACGGGTCCGTAGCGGTCCACCACCAGACCGGGCAGGCCGTCGGCCTCGCTCCAGCAGAGGCGGTAGGCGGGCGCGACGAGCGAGGCGGCCCGGCGGTACTCGAGCGCCGCCTCCAGCCGTCGCCGGATCAGGGCCGCGTTGACGGCCTCGTCGGCCCGCGTGAGCAGACGGCAGACCAGGGAAGACCGCGGGCTGTAAAAGCCGCGCCCGAGGTAGCGTCCGGTGGCGTCGGTGACCTCGACGGCGGCGCCAGCGGACCACGAGCCTTTGAGATCGGCCACTTCGCCCCGGTAGATCCACGGGTGCCCCGCCCGGATCCGCCGCTCGGCTCCTCGTTTCAGGATCAGAGTGGCCAGGAGGAGGCTCTAGCGCTTTCGCAGCACGACGACCATCAGCAGCGGATGGTGGGCCTCATCGAGACGGAGGTGGGGCTTGAACCCGTAGAACCACTCGACCATCTCGAACCCGCCGGCGAGCTGCACCAGGCTCCGCAGCTCCTGGGGGAAGACCATTCGAGAGGCGTGGCGCTGGCGGTAGACGCGTCGGATGCCGTTCTCGTGCGCCTCGAGCTCCATGTCCTCGAAGAAGGTCTGCGTCACCGGATTCAGGTCCTTGAGCGCCTCGAAGGTGGCGCGCACGGTGGCGCTGCCGCGCCGTCGCGTCCAGGACCAGCGCCGCGCCGGATCGGTCCAGGAGGAGCACATGTAGCGGTCGAAGACGTAGAGCCCGCCCTTCTTGAGCCCGCGGGCGACGCAGCGGAGATGGGCGAGCAGGGCCTCGTTGGTCAGCAGGTGGCCCTGCGAGTCCTGCATGCAGATCGCCGCGTCCACCGAGCGCCGCAGCTTGAAGCGGGTCATGTCCGCCACGATCAGGTTGGCGTCGAAGCCCTTGGCCGCGGTCCGCTCCTTGAGGAAGGCGATGTTCTCGGGCGAGAGATCGAGCCCCGACATGGCGTAGCCGCGCTCGGCCAGGCGGATGAGATGCGGGCCGGTGCCGCAGGCGATGTCGAGCACCGTCTTGATCGGCCGCCGCGCGTAGCGGCGGAAGCAGTGCACGAGGAAATTCACCTCCTGCCGCCGGTTCATGTCGAACGCGATCTCGTAGTACCTTGGCGCGGAATACTGCGATCCGCTGGGAGCGGTCATCCGTGACTTCCCTTCATCTTCAACATGGCTGAGCCATGTTGACCGTGGTGTAACCGGTCGGGGCTATCGGCCGCGGCCGAAGGCGAGACCTTGGCCTGGCCAGGCGGGCCTACCGTCTGCAGCTTCACTTGCCCCACCACGTCAGGATGGCTTCCCGGAGAATCCACGAGGCGGTGATGCCGGTGCGGCCCGACGGATCCCACGCGTGGGCGACCTCCATCAGGTCGGTGCCCACGATCCGGCAGGGCTCGAGCAGGCGGACGATCTCCACCAGCTCCGAGGCGGTGATGCCGCAGGGCTCGGGCGCGCCGGTTCCCGGCGCCTCGGAGGGATCGAGCACGTCCACGTCGATGGTCACGTAGAGCGGGTGGGCCCGCAGCTCGGGAAGCAGGCTCTTCACCGCCTCCACCGGATGGATCCGGTGGGCCGGAAAGAGGTGCGGCGCTTTCCGCTGGTACTCCTCTCGGGCGCCGGTGCGCATGCCCACCTGGAAGACGCGCTCGGGCGCCACCACGTCCATCACCCGGGCCATGGCCGAGGCGTAGTTGTAACGCTCGCCGAGGAACTCCTCGCGGAGGTCCGGGTGGGCGTCGAGCTGGAGGATGCGCAGCTCCGGGATGGCGGGCGCCAGGACCTCGATCACCGGCAGCGTGGCGGTGTGGTCGCCGCCCAGCATGACGGGCAAGAGCCCCGGCCGCCAGAAGCCCAGGATCTCCTCCCGGGCCCGGGCGAGCTGCTCCCGCGGCGAGCCGTCGCCCAGCTCGCAGTCGCCCAGATCGGCGATGGCGAGATCTTCCAGGTCACGGCCCAGGAACGGGGAGTAGGTCTCGATGGAGTCGGAGGCCAGCCGGAGCTCGCGGGGGCCGTGGTCGGCGCCCCGGCGGAGGTTGATGCGCCCCTCGAAGGGGATGCCGAAGAGAACGACCCGGGCGTCCGGGAGGGAAGCCCGGCAGGCGATGAAGCGAGGCTCGGCCGGGATCAACAGCCGGCGCTAGCCGAGATCTTCGTCGGCGAGGAGCGTGACGGCCGCCAGCGCGCAGCCCGTCCGCTCGACCCGATGCTCGACCGCGAAGACCTTCATGTCCCGGATCTTCTCGTCCCGGACCCGGAAGGCCTCCTCGAGCATCTGGACGATCATCCGCTCGGCTTCCTCGCGCGTGGCCTTGTCGTGGAACTCCATGATGACCCCGTTCTTGGCGGGATCCACCGGCCGGGCCCAGCCGACGGCGGCCGCGACGACCTCGCCGGGCACCTCGCTGGTCATGGCCGCGTAGGCGGTCGGCACGAGCGCGCCCGGCTTGATCCGTGGCAGCTCGACGAGCTCGACGCCCGGGGGCAGGATGCTGGAGACCTTGATGAGGTTGATGTTTCCGATGCCGGCCGCCAGCAGGGCGTTGTCGAAGGCGTTCAGCGGGGTCGAGCCCTCGGCGTTGCCCGCCGTGCCCGCCGCCTTGGTCACCGGTGCGAAGCGCATTCGCTCCCTCCTCGTGGCGTTGTTACGCGGAAACGCCGCGCCGTCTCACGAGCGGCGCCCCACCGCCGCCCGTCGTGAATTTCACGCTCATCGTAGCGGCTGGGCCGACGAACGCAAGCAAAAAGTTGACTTCGGCGCCGCTCGGTGGGCTCGTCGAGCGGGTGTGGCGAGCGCTCGCGACGCCGCCGGAGCGGTTTCAACGGCCATTTTTTTCTTGCAATGGAAAAAAAATAGCCCCACAGTGCAGAAAAATCCGGCAAGTAGAAAATTTCGCCGGAGTATTCAGACCAGAACTTGGGGAGGAGGGAAAGAGTGCAAGCACTGGGGCGTCACCTGCTGCTCGAGCTGTTCGACTGCGACGCAGAGGCCATCAACAGTCTGGACACCGTGAAGGCGTCCATGGTGGAAGCGGCCAAGCGGGCTCAGGCCACCATCGTCGACGTCGTTTTTCACGAGTTCAACCCGTTCGGCATCAGCGGAGTCGTCGTCATCGCCGAGTCGCACCTGGCGATTCACACGTGGCCGGAGTATCGCTACGCCGCCGTCGACGTCTTCTCCTGCGGCGACGTCCTCCAGCCCCAGGTGGCCGCGGACTACCTCGTGGAGCAGCTCGGGGCCGCCCGGGCTTCCGTGGTGGAGCTCCAGCGCGGCATCTTCCTGAACCATCCCCGGAAGCTTCTGCACAAGCCGGCCGAGGCGCCCGTCGCCTCCACCCCGAGCTGATCGGGTCGGCATGGCCACGCTTCAGTACAAGTGGTTCTTCGAGACCACCACTCCGGTCGAAGGCCACATGCACGCCATCGCCCGGACCATCGTCACCCGCCAGACCAAGTTCCAGTTCATGGAGATCATGGACACCCACTCGTACGGCAAGTGTCTCGTGCTGGATGGGCGGATCCAGTCGAGCCAGGCCGACGAGTTCATCTACCACGAGACGCTGGTGCAGCCCGGCATGCTGGCCCACCCCCGGCCCCAGAAAGCCATGGTCATCGGCGGGGGTGAAGGCGCCACGGTCCGGGAGATCCTGCGGTACAAGACGATCACCGACTGCCTCATGGTGGACATCGACGGCGAGGTGGTCGAGGAGTGCAAGAAGCACCTGCCCGAGATGCACCGGGGCGCCTTCGACGACCCCCGGACCCGGGTCCTCCACGAGGACGCCCGGGCCTATCTGGAGAAGACCACCGACCGCTTCGACCTGATCGTCGTCGATCTCGTGGAGCCCCTGGAGGAAGGGCCGGCCTGTCTGCTCTTCACCAAGGAGTTCTACACCCTGATCCGCGACCGGCTGACCGACCAGGGGGTCATGACCATGCAGGCGGGCATGACCAAGGTGAACGAGATCTTCTTCCACGGGGCGGTGAACCGCACGCTCCAGGAAGTCTTCCCGGTGGTCGCCCCGTACCAGAGCTTCATCTCCTGCTTCGGGACGCCGTGGGGCTTCATCCTGGCCTCGAAGGGCACCGATCCCCGGAAGCAGTCTCCGGCCGAGATCGATCGCCTCATCGCCGAGCGCCTGAACCCCAAGGACCTCGGCTACTGGGACGGCAACGCGCACCTGCACTGCTTCAGCCTGCCCAAGTTCCTCCGCGAGTCGATCGAGAAGAACGACCGCGTCATCACCGACAAGAATCCCCTGATCGTTACCTGAGCACTCCCCGCCTCATCCTCGCCTCGGCCTCCCCGCGCCGCCGGGAGCTGCTGGGCCGTCTGGGCGTCCCGTTCGAGGTGCTGGCCAGCCACATCCCCGAAGAGCACCCGTCCGGGCCGCCCGCCCAGGCCATCGCCGCCGTCGCGCTCGCCAAGGCCCTGGCCGTGGCCGGCGACCTCGACCTCGCGCGGGGGCCGGCGGTGGTGCTCGGGGCCGACACCGAGGTCGTCCTGGACGGCCGGCTGCTCGGCAAGCCACGGGATCCGGCCGACGCGGCCCGGATGCTCCGCGAGCTTCGCGGCCGCGAGCATGAGGTAATAACAGGCCTGGCAATAGTGGATGTGGGACCGGCTGGGACAACGCCTTGTCAGGAGACGGCGGCGGTGACGAGCCGGGTGCGCATGGCCGAGTACGGCGAGGGCGATATCGAGGCCTACGTCGCCACCGGCGAGCCGCTCGACAAGGCGGGGGGCTACGCGGTGCAGGGGCTGGGCGGCCGGCTGGTGGCGGCGGTGGACGGCTGCCTCACCAACGTGATCGGGCTGCCGCTCACCACGACTCGCGGGCTGCTGTCGCGTCGCGGCCTGCTCTAGCCTACTCGACGAGGAGCTGCTCGGTCCGCCGGGGCAGCTTCACCTTCACGGGAAGCGGCGCGCGAGTCCGGATCAGCTCGAGGCTGTGCTCGAGCGTCTCCACCGTGACCCGGCCGTCGGCCAGGAAGAGGTCACGGGCGCCCTGAAGGCGCAGCGCGAAATCGGCCGGCGACCCGACGACCGACGACGGAAGCCGAGCCGCGAGCGCGGCCGGCTCGGCCGAGATCGTTCGGGCCACCGCGGCCTGCAGCGCGGCCCGCAAGGCATGGATCGTCGCCGCGGGCGGCTCGGCGCCGGCCTTCGCGAAGAGTCCCGCGCCCACGGTGGGGCCCCCGAGCGCGTCCGCCGCACCCTTGGCGGTGCGCAGGTCCACCACGATCACCGCCTTGCCGCTCTCGACCAGCCGGCTCACGTACGGCTCTCCGAGCACGCCGGCCGCCACCTCGCCGCCCTCGAGCGCCCGCACGACGCCGCGCTCTCCCTGGCTCAGGATCTTGAGAAGGTGCAGCGGCACGCCCGCCCGGGCGAGCAGCAGCCCGAGCGCCATGTCCTCCGCGCTGCCGGGTGCCGGGACCGCGACGGTCTGGCCGGCCAGATCGGCCACCGATCGGATGGTGTCGGCGCGGCCGGGCGCGGCGAGCAGCGCGACCGGCGGCGCGGCGGTGAGGGCCCAGACGAGCCGCGGCGGCACGCCCGCGGCCCCGCCGATCCGCAGCGCGGTGTCGAGCGAGGTGGCCGCCAGCTGCGCCTGCCCGCCGGCCAGCAGCTCGGCCGCGGCGACGTCCGAGCGCGTGGACCGGAGCGTCACCGAGATCTGCCGGGCGGCGAAGAGGCCTTCGGCCTGGGCCACGTGCAGCGGCAGGTACTCCGGTGAGGTGGGCGGCCCGGCCACCGCGATGGTGAGCGAGGCCTGCAGCAGCACCAGCCAGGCGATCATGCCCCGATCACCCGGCCGCGCCCGCCACCTCGAACAGCACCCGCGCGATGCGATCGGCCGCGTCGGGCACGGCGAGGCTCCGGGCCCGCTCGCCCATCGCCGCGAGGGCCGTGCGGTCCGCCAGGAGGCGCGTCACGGCCTCTACGAGCCCGTCAGGCGTGAGCGAGACCTGCGGGAATACCACGGCACCTCCCGCGGCCTCCACGAGGCGTGCGTTGGCCGTCTGCTCGTCTCCGCTGGTGCCGGGCAGCGGGACGTAGAGGGCGCCCAGGCCGAGCTGGCAGCACTCGTTGACCGTTCCCGCGCCGCTCCGCCCCACGACGAGCGCGGCCGCCGCGTAGACGTCACGCAGCTCGGCGCCGACGTAGGCGGTCAGGGCGTAGCGGCGGCGGAGCGACTCCGGCAGCGCCTGGGCGCGCTCGGCGAGCCAGGCCCGATCGCCGCTCTTGGCGTTGTCGCCGCACTGGTGGATCACCTGGCAGACCTCGAGCAGGCGAGGCAGCGCCGCGCCGACGTCCCGGTTGATCCGGTGCGCGCCCAGCGCGCCGCCCGTCACGTACACGATCGGACGCGAGGCGTCCAGGCTGAAGCGGCGGTGGGCCTCCGCGGCGGCTCCGCCCCGGAGCTCTTGCCGGAGCGGGTTGCCGGTGAGCACGGTGCGCTCCTTCGGGAACTCGGGGCCGGTGAGCGGAAACGTGAGCGCGATGCGCCGGGCGAAGCGGCCGGCCACGCGGTTGGCGAGCCCGGGCACGCTGGTCTGCTCGTGGACGACCAGGGGGATGCCCAGGGTCCGCGCGGCGAGCGCCGGCGGCAGCGCGACGAAGCCGCCGGTGGCGAGGAGCAGCGCCGGCCGCAGCCGGCGGAGCAGCCGCCAGGATTGCGCCAGTCCGGCCGGCGCCCGCACCGCGAGGTCGGGTACGTTCTGCCAGTCCCAGTAGCGGCGGAGCTTGCCCACCGGGATCGTGTGGAAGGCGATCCCGGCCTCGGGTACGCGCCGGGCCTCGATGCCGGACCGGCTGCCAATCCAGTGCACGTCCACGCCCGACTCGCGGAGGCGCGCCGCCACCGCAAGGCCGGGGCTCGTGTGGCCGCCGGTGCCGCCGCCCGCGATGACTACGCGCATGCGCGCGGGTTGTCGGCGGCGCCGAGCGGGTTGTCCGCGGCCCCGGGACGGTTGTCCGCGGCTCCGGGAGGCTTGTCGGCGGCTCCGAGCGGGTTGTCCGCGGCTCCGGGACGGTTGTCCGCGGCTCCGGGACGGTTGACTGCGGACTGGGGGAGTGCGGGGGCCATTTCTGGGCCCCCGCATATGAAGAGCTTAAAGAAGCAAACGGTGGAAAGCAGGCCCGAGCGCCCGCCCACCCCGCGCCCCGTCACCGGCGCTCGAGCGCGAGGTCGATGAGGCGGGCGATCAGCTCGGGGTACGGGACGCCCGAGGCTTCCCAGAGGCGCGGGTAGGCGCTGGAGGCGGTGAAGCCGGGGATCGTGTTGATCTCGTTCACGAGCACGCGCCGATCGCCCTCGACGAAGAAGTCCACGCGCGCCATGCCCGCGCAGTCGGTGGCGCGGAAGGCGCGCAGGGCCAGCGAGCGGATCTCCTCCGTGACCTCGGGGGCGAGCGGCGCCGGCACCTTGAACGTGGTCTGCCCCGCGCCGTACTTGGTGTCGTAGTCGTACCACTCGCCGGCGAAGCAGACCTCGCCGGGGACGGAGACGCGCGGCTCGTCGTTGCCGAGCACCGCAACCTCCACCTCGCGCGCCTGGATCGCGCGCTCGACGATGATGCGGCGGTCGTGGGTCGCGGCCAGGTCGATGGCGGCGGGTAGATCATCGGCGGCCTTCACCTTGCTGATGCCGACGCTCGAGCCCAGGTTCGCCGGCTTGACGAAGCACGGGAAGCCGATCTCGGTGGCGAGCCCGCGCGCGATGGCCGCGGGCTCGCGCTCCCAGTCGTGCCGTCGCACCACCGCGTACTCCACGATCGGCAGCCCGTGGGCGCGGAAGAGATCCTTCATCGCGACCTTGTCCATGCCCACCGCGGAGGCGAGCACGCCCGCGCCGGTGTACGGCACGCCGGCGAGCTGCAGCAGCCCCTGTACGGTGCCGTCCTCCCCCTGCGGGCCGTGGAGCAGGACCAGCACCACGTCCAGCCGGTCGCGGAGGCCGGGCGGCAGGCCCTCGGACGTCTCCATGCGCATGAGCGAGGCGCCGGTGGCCTGAGCGGCGGCGCGCTCGAGCAGCTCGTGCTTGGTGTGGGCGTCGGGATCACCCGAGGCCAAGGCGAGCTGCGCGGCCTCGCCGGCCAGGGCGCGCAGCGGGTCGCCGCCCATGAGCCAGCGGCCGTCCTTGGCGATGCCGATGGGCACCAGCTCGAAGCGGGTCTGGTCCATCGCAGCCATCACCGAGGCGGCGCCGGCCAGGGAGACCTCGTGCTCGCCCGAGCGGCCGCCGAAGACGACCCCTACCCGGAGCTTGCGGGGCTTTTCGTCCATGAATTTAGTTGTATCAGACCCCGGGTTTCCGGTCACGCGCGCTTCTGCTTGTCGCGCCAGGCCCGCCACTTCGTGAGCCGCTCGCCGATCTCCTTCTCCGCGCCGCGCTCGGTGGGCCGGTAGTAGACGCGCCCGCGCAGGGCATCGGGCAGGTGCTCCTGGCTCACCTGCGCGTCGGCGGCGTCGTGGGCGTACTGGTAGCCGCGGCCGTAGCCCAGATTGCTCATGAGGCCGGTCGGCGCGTTCCGGAGGTGCAGCGGCACCGGCTCGGCCGGCTTCTCCTGGATGTCGTGGCGGACCGCGTTCCAGGCCGTGTAGACCGCGTTCGACTTGGGCGCCAGCGCCAGATAGCAGGTGGCCTGGGCCAGGGCCAGCTCGCCTTCCGGGGTGCCGAGGAAGTGGTAGGCCTCCTTGGCGTCGAGCGTCAGGCGCAGCGCGGCCGGATCCGCGTTGCCCACGTCCTCCGAGGCGAAGCGCACCAGCCGTCGCGCCACGTAGAGCGGGTCCTCGCCCGCCTCGAGCATGCGGCCGAGCCAGTACAGCGCGCCGTCGGGATCGGAGTCGCGCAGCGACTTGTGGAGCGCGGAGATCAGGTTGTAGTGCTGCTCGCCCGACTTGTCGTAGAGCAGGGTCTTCTTCTGGACCGCGTCGCGCACCGCGGCCTCGGTCACGCGGGCGCCCGGATCGGCGGCCGCGATCTCGAGCACGTTGAGCGCGGTGCGCGCGTCGCCGTCGGAGAGCCGCGCGATCAGGGCCAGCGCGTCGGGCTCCGCGGTCGCGCGCCCGCCGAGGCCGCGCTCGGCATCGGCGAGCGCGCGCTCCAGGATCGCGACCAGGTCGGCCTCGGCGAGCGGACGGAGCACGTACACGCGGCAGCGAGACAGCAGCGCCCCGTTGACCTCGAACGACGGGTTCTCGGTGGTGGCGCCGATCAGCACGATGGTGCCCTTCTCGACGTAGGGCAGAAAGGCGTCCTGCTGCGCGCGGTTGAAGCGGTGGATCTCGTCCACGAAGAGGATCGTGCGCTGCCCCCGGCGGCCGCCCTCGGCCTCCGCCTCGGTCATCACCTGGCGGATCTCCTTGACCCCCGACACCACCGCCGAGAACGGCACGAAGCGGGCACCCGCCACGTCGGCCAGGAGCCGCGCGAGCGTGGTCTTGCCGGTGCCGGGCGGGCCCCAGAGGATCATCGAGTGGAGCTGGCCCTCCTCGAGCGCGCGACGCAACGGCTTGCCGGGCTCGGTGAGCTGCGGCTGGCCGACCACCTCGTCGAGGCTCGCCGGGCGCATGCGGTCGGCGAGGGGCGCGGGCGCCTTCGCGGCGGAGGACGGCGGCGTGTCGAACAGGTCCACGCCGCGAATTATACGCACCCTCTCTCCTCAGGGGAGCGGGCAGGGTGAGCGGGGCGGCCTACGCCAGCGCCGCGGGCAGATCGAGCAGCGAGTGGATCTCCGCCGCGATGACGACGCCGCGCTGCTCCATCTCGGCCCGGTCGGGGCGGTAGGCGATGAAGGGGACCCCGCCGGCCAGGGCCGCGGCGCCGTCCACCCACGAGTCGCCCACCACCACGATCCGCTCGGCGTCCGGCCACCGCTCCCGCACCACCCGCAGCCCGTCCGGATCGGGCTTGAGCCGGCGCATCTCGTCGCGGGTGACGATCAGGTCGAGGTGCGGGAGCAGCTCGAAGCGCGCGAGGACGAAGTCGGCGACGACCCGGTCGTTGTTGGTCCAGATGGCGGTGGCGAAGCCGAGGCCCTTCATCGCGGCGACCGCCTCGCGCGCGAAGGGCACGAGGGTCGCCTCGGCCATGGCCCGCCGCTCGTAGGCCACCGGGATCGCGAGCAGCTCGGCCTCGAGGTGCGCGGCCTCGCGCCGCACCAGGTCGAACAGCTCCGCGCCCGACCAGCGGAGCGCCCGCGCGGGCACCGGGACGCCGCGGTCGCGTACGAAGGCTTCCATGTCGCGGCCGATCGCCTTGAGATCGAGCGGGGAGTTGACCAGCGTGTGATCCAGATCGAAGACGCAGACCGCCGGCCCGGTACCTATGCCACCGCCTCCGGCTCGTCGATCACCAGCGCGCGCAGGAGATCGGAGTGGGTGAGGATGCCGACGAGCCGCCCGTCCTCCGTCACGAGGGCCTCGTGCGCGCCGCGCTCCAGGAGAAGGCGGGCCGCTTCCGTGAGCGACGTGGCCGCCGACAGGGTCAGCGCCGGCTCCACCGCGCGCTCGACGGTCAGGCGCGCGAGCGCGTCGTGCATCTCGTGGCGCGAGAGCGTGGTAGCCTCGGACGGCGTCAGGGCGAGCAGCCGCTCGCGCCGTAGCACGCCGAGGATCCGGCCCCGCTCCACCACCGGCAGGTGACCGATCCCGTTGTCGCGGGCCAGGCGGAGCGCGGCCGCCACGCTCGTGCGCGGGGTCACGGTCAGCGGCGCCGGCGTCATCGCCTCGCGCGCGGTCATGCCCGCTCCCCGTCGAGCTGCGCGAGGAGGTCCCGGAGAAGCCCGATTCCTCCCTCGTCCAGGCGCCGGTGGGAGCGGATCACCTCCGCGTCTTCCGGGATCCGCCCGTCGAGCACGGCCAGCGCCTGCTCGGAGCACACGAGGATGCGCGTCTTCTCGAGCAGCCGGTCGATGGACCAGGGATCGTCGGCGGAAGCCAGGACCGGCACGAGATGCGACAGGCCAGCGGACTGGACCGAGCTGAGCAGGTTCTGGCTGCCGCTCGGGATGCTGCAGATCAGGCCGACCGGGGTGCCCGGCGGCAGCTCGGTGAGCCGCAGCAGGGAGGAGATGTTGGACTCGGACAGAAGCGCGAGGGCGGGCGGCCCATCGGGCGGCAGGGCCTGCTTGACCTCGTGGATGTGGAAGAACGTGGTGATCACCACGCGGTAGCCCGCGAGGAAGCCCGGCTCCCGGAAGCGCGCGCCGAGCTCCTCCACGAGGAGCCGATCCACGACGATCGGGAGCTCTTCCTCGAGCTGCTCGCGATAGCGCGTGAGCTCGGGATGATTGCACTCGACCAGCAGCGCCCGCACCTTGGTCCGGTGCGTCGAGCCCGCGGCCGGGGCCTGCCCGGCGATGGTCGCGGCCAGCTCCTCGTGCGTGAAGCCCAGTCGCCGAGCCCGCTCGAGCGTCTCCTGCACGAGCCGCTCGAGGCTGCGCGCGGCCCGCCCCTCGTGTGCGGGCGGTCGGTCGGCCACGAACGTGCCGCGGCCCTGGTGGCTCTCGAGGTACCCGTCCTGGTCCAGGTCGGCCAGCGCGCGTGCCACCGTGTTGCGGTTGATCCGGAGAAACCCCGCGAGCTGGCGCACGGTCGGCAGCTGCATCCCCGGCTTCAGCGAGCCGATGTTGATGAGGTGGCGGATCTGCGTCTGGAGCTGGACGTGGACCGGCACCGCGCTCTTCGGGTTGACCCGGAGCCCCGAGGGCGGGGTGATCTGCGAGGCTTCGCGCGCCACGTCCGCCGCTCCCTCAGGCGGTAGCTCGTCGCGTGCCGGCCGCCAGCTTCGGCGCCCGCCCGGCTACCCAGTGCCCGGCTTTGATGAGCGCGAACCCCACCGCGACCCGCACCGGCCGGCGCGCGGGCCGGAGCTTTCGGAGGAGGGCCAGGTGGGCCGCCGTCGCCCGGGCCTCGTCCAACCGCTCTCTGACCAGCTGCTCGTGCAGGTGCGTATTCATCTCCATCCTCCTCGATGGTGGGCTCGATGGTGGGCTCGATGGTGGGTCCCGGCCAACTGTCCCTAGGACAATTCGAAGCCGAACTCGCCGTTAAAGATATAGTGTCCTAGAACACTAAGACACTATATAGATGCTGTCAAGTTTTCGGAGGGTTCCGGGACTACTCGGCGGCCAGGCGGTACCCGACACCGGGCTCGGTCAGCAGGTAGCGGGGGCGGGCGGGGTCCCGCTCGAGCTTGCGGCGCAGGGCCCCCATGTAGACGCGGAGATAGTGGGCCTGGTCGGTATGCGCGGGGCCCCACACCTCCTTTAATAGGTGGCGCTGGCTCAGGACCCGGCCGGCGTGCTTGACCAGGCAGGTCAGCAGCCGGTACTCGATCGGGGTCAGGTGGACGTCGTTGCCGTCGAGCTGGACCTGGCGCTTGACCTGGTCCACCCGGAGGCCGCCCACCGTGAAGGTGGGCTCCCCCGACTCGCCGCCGGCCGCGTGGCGCAGCGCCACCCGCAGGCGCGCCAGCAGCTCGCCCACCGCGAATGGCTTGCTGACGTAGTCGTCGGCGCCGGCGTCGAGCGCTGCGACCTTGTCCCGCTCCTGGCCGCGGGCCGAGAGCACGATGATCGGTACGCGGCTCCAGTCGCGCAGCCGGCGGATCACCTGCAGCCCGTCGAGATCCGGCAGCCCCAGGTCGAGGATGACCACGTCGGGCTGGCGCGCGGCGGCCTCGATCAGCCCGTCCTCGCCCGTGGCGGCCTCGTGCAGGCGGTAGCCCTGAGCTCCGAGGGTGGCGCGCAGGAATCGCCGGATCTGGGGCTCGTCCTCGATGAGGACGATCACCGGTGGGGGGGCCGGGGGGGGCGTGCCCGCGCCGGGCTCAGCCATCGGCCTCGTTCAGGATCGGCGGGGCCTCCTTGACCGGCAGCGTGAAGCGGACGCTGACGCCGCCGCCGGGACGGTTCTCGGCCCAGATCCGCCCGCCGTGCGCGTGGACGATGCCCCGGCAGATCGCGAGGCCGAGCCCGGCGCCGCGCTGGCTCGGGGCGGTCTCGGCGCGGTGGAATTTCTCGAAGATGCGCCGCTCCTCGCCCGCCGGGAGCCCCGGCCCGCGATCGGCCACCTCGATCAGCACCGCGCCGCCGCCGTCCTCCGCGCTCACCTCGATCGGGCTTTCCGCCGGCGTGTACTTGAGCGCGTTGTCGAGGAGATTGATCAGCACCTGCTCGATCAGCACGTCGTCCATCGGCACGAGCGGCAGGTCGGCGGGGACGCGGGTGGTGACCGCACGCCGCGCGAGCGCCTTGCCGAAGCGGCCGAGCGCGGCCCCCACCACCTCCTCGACCGGATGCCACTCGGTGTGGAGCTGCAGCGTGCCCGATTCGAGGCGCGTCATCTCCAGGAGGTTCTGCACGAGGCGGTTCAGCCGGTCGGCCTCCTCGTGCAGGGACTCGAGCAGGTCGCGGCGGGTGCCGGCGTCGAGGTGCGTCTCGTTCTCGAGCAGGGTGCTGGCGGCGCCCGTGATCGAGGCCAGCGGCGTGCGGAGGTCGTGCGAGACCGAGCTCAGCAGCGAGTTGCGCAGCCGCTCGGTCTCGGCGCGCACCTGCGCCCGCTCCGCTTCCTCGGCGAGCTGGGCGCGCTCGATGGCCAGCGCGGTCTGGCTGGCGAAGGCCTCGAGCTGGTGAAGCTGCTCCGGCGCCTGCAGCGGCGCGCGGGTCCACGGGCCGGACCCCGAGCACGCCCACGCCGCCGCGCGAGCCGAGTGAGCGGCAGGTAGAGCCCGGAGGCGCCGGGGAGCGTGTCGGTGCCCTGCCCGGCGACCTGCCCGTGCTCGTAGACCCACTGGCCGACCGCCAGCTCGCTCGCGTCCAGCGGGAAGTGCGCGGCGTCCCCCTCGTCCGGGGCGAGACGGCCGTCCGGCTGCGGGAGCAGCACGACCACCCGGCTGCCGAACACCTCCGCGATGTGCCGCACCGCCGCCTCGCGGAGCGCGCCGACGCTGCGCGCGCTGGCCAGCTCGCGGCTCATCGCGTAGAGCGAGGCCATGCGCCGCTCGCGCTCCCGCGCCGACTCGGCCTGGGCGCGGATGCGCACGGCGAGGCTGCTGATCACGAGGGCCACCACCAGCATGACCGCGAAGGTGACGAGGTACTGGGTGTCCGAGACCGCGAAGGTGAAGTAGGGCGGCACGAAGAAGAAGTCGAAGGCGGCCACGCTCAGGATCGAGGCGAGCAGGGAGCGCGCCCCGGCCGTAGCGGGTGGCCACGATGATCACCCCGAGCAGGTAGACCATGATCAGGTTGGAGACCGCGAAGTACGGGAACATCGCCCACGCGATCGCGGTCGCGATCGCGACCGCGACCAGGGCGGCGCCGTAGGGCGCCCACTCCGTCTGCGGTTGCCACGCGCGAGGCGGCAGCGGTCGCGGCTCGTCGCGATCGCCGCTGATCACGTACACGTCGATCTCGCCGCTGCCCTGCACGAGCGCGTCCACGATCGAGCCCGCCGCGATCCGCCTCCACAGCGGCCGCTCGGGCTTGCCCACCACGATCTTGCTCACGTTGCGCGCGCGCGCGAAGGCCAGGATCTCGTCGCTCATCCGCGCCCCGGTCAGGGTGTGCGTCTCCGCCCCGAGCTGCTCGGCCAGCCGCATGGTCTGGGCGACCCGATCGCGGGCGTCCTGCGACAGACGGGTCTGGGCCGGCGTCTCGACGTAGGCGACGATCCACTCCGCCCCGAGCCCTTCCGCCATGCGCTTCGCCGCGCGCACCAGGCGGATCGAGGACGGGCTTGGCCCGATGCAGACCAGCAGCCGCTCGCGCACCGGCCAGGTCCGCTGGATCGCGTGGTCGCGCATGTAGTGGCGCATCTCGGCGTCCACGTGCTGCGCGGTCACCCGCAGGGCCAGCTCGCGCAGGGCGATCAGGTTGCCCTTGCGGAAGAAGTTCTCGGCCGCCTCGCGCGCCTGATCGGGGACGTAGATCTTGCCATCCCGCAGGCGATGGAGCAGATCGTCGGGGGGCAGGTCGATCAGCTCGACCTCGTCGGTGTGCTCGAAGATGGAGTCCGGCACGGTCTCGCGCACGATCACGCCGGTGATCTCGGCCACCACGTCGTTGAGGCTCTCGACGTGCTGCACGTTCATCGCGGTGTAGACGTTGATGCCCGCGTCGAGCAGCTCGAGCACGTCCTGCCAGCGCTTGGCGTGACGCGAGCCGGGCGCGTTGGTATGGGCCAGCTCGTCGACCAGCATCAGGGCGGGCCGGCGTGCCAGGGCGGCGTCGAGATCGAACTCCTCGGATCGTGGTGCCGTGGTACTCGAGCGGGCGGCGAACCAGGATCTCCAGGCCGCCCAGGAGGGCCTCCGTCTCCGCGCGGCCGTGGGTGTCGACCCAGCCCACGACCACGTCCACGCCCTGCGCCCGCTGCTCGCGGGCCGCTTCGAGCATCGCGTAGGTCTTGCCGACGCCGGCGGCCGCCCCGAAGAAGATCTTGAGCTTGCCGCGTGCCTGGCGAGTTTCCGCCTCCTTGACACGGGCCAGCAGCTCGTCGGGATCCGGGCGACGCTCGGTGCTCATCAATCGGCCCGGCGCCAGCCTACGCCGGAAGAACCACGCGATTCAACCACCACGCCCAGTAGATACCGGCGGCACATCAAGAAGACGTCAAAATCCGCCGGGCGGGCAGGCTGTTTTTCGATTTCTTGCGCAAACCGCCTCGCTTCGCCGGCTCTTGACGTCTTCTTGACACGGCAGGGCCCGTTCTTGAGACCCCTCTGAGGGCAGCCCGGCTAGGATTCGAGTTCGGAAGGTTCGGCGCGATGACCGAGATTGCAAGAAGGAGAGCGTGTGATGGCGGACATCCTGTTCCTCGGCGTGACCCTCGTGTTCTTTTGGCTGTCGTGGCTCCTGGTCGGGCTCTGTGAGCGGCTGTAGGAGGTTTCCATGCCCTTGCTCTATGTCGTCGGCGCGGTGGTCTCCCTGGGACTTCTGGTCTACCTGGCAATGGCCTTGCTGAAGCCGGAGCTCTTTCAATGACTGCGAACGGGATCTTCCAGCTCGTCCTCTACGTGGTGGTGCTGCTCGCCCTGGCGAAGCCGCTCGGGGCATACATGGCTCGCGTCTACGAGGGCCGCCGCATCGCCCTCGACCGCGTCCTCGGCTGGCTCGAGCGCCTCATCTATCGCGCGGGCGGAGTGTGGCCGAATGCGGAGATGGGCTGGAAGTCGTACGCGTCGGCCATGCTGTCCTTCAATCTGCTCGGCTTGCTCGCGGTGTACCTGCTTCAGCGCGTCCAGGGGGTTCTGCCCTTCAATCCGCAGGGCATGGGCGCGGTCTCCGCAGATTCCGCCTTCAACACCGCGGTGAGCTTCGCCTCGAACACGAACTGGCAGGGCTATGGCGGCGAGAGCACCATGAGCTACCTGACCCAGATGCTCGCCCTCACGGTGCAGAATTTCGTGTCGGCGGCCTCGGGCATGGCCACTCTGGTCGCGCTGATCCGCGGCTTCGCGCGGCGCTCATCGGAGACCATCGGCAACTTCTGGGTCGACCTGACCCGGGGGACGCTCTACATCCTGCTCCCGCTCTCGTTCGTGCTCGCCCTGGCCCTGGTATCCCAGGGAGTCGTCCAGACATTCGGCCCCTACGCCAAGGCCACCGTGGTCCAGCCGACCCAGTACGAGGAGCCCGAGACGGACAAGGACGGCAAACCCGTGCTCGACGAGAAGGGCCAGCCCAAGATGAAGAAGTCCACGCTGACCGAGCAGGTCATCGCGGTGGGCCCGGCCGCCTCGCAGATCGCGATCAAGCAGCTCGGGACCAACGGCGGCGGCTTCTTCAACGCCAACTCCGCCCATCCTCTGGAGAACCCCACGCCGCTCGCGAACTTCCTCGAGGTTTTGTCGATCCTCCTCATCGCCGCGGCGCTCTGCCACACGTTTGGCGTCATGGTCGGGGACACCCGCCAGGGCTGGACGCTGATCGCGGCCATGACCGTCATGTTCGTGGCGCTGCTGGCGGTCTGTTACGTGGCCGAGCAGAACGGGGCGGTCCTCGTCAAGCAGGGGGCGGATCACACGGCGGGCGTGCTGCAGTCGGGCGGCAACATGGAGGGAAAGGAGATTCGTTTCGGCATCGCCAACTCGGCCCTCTGGGCCACCGCCACCACGTCGGCCTCCAACGGCTCGGTCAACTCCATGCATGACTCGTACACGCCGCTCGGCGGGCTCGTGCCCATGTGGCTCATGCAGCTCGGCGAGGTCGTCTACGGCGGGGTGGGCTCGGGCCTCTACGGCATGCTCATGTTCGCCATCGTCGCGGTCTTCGTGGCGGGTCTGATGGTGGGCCGCACCCCCGAGTACCTCGGCAAGAAGATCGAGGCCTACGAGATGAAGATGTCGTCGCTGGTCATCCTGATCACGCCGGCCCTCGTGCTGATCGGCACATCGATCGCGGTGGTCACCGCGTCCGGGAAGGCGGGCATTCTCAACCCGGGTATCCACGGGTTCAGCGAGATCCTCTACGCCTTCTCCTCGGCGTCCAACAACAATGGCAGCGCCTTCGCCGGGCTCTCCGCCAACACGCCGTTCTACAACACCGCACTCGGGCTGGCCATGCTGTTCGGCCGGTACTGGCTGGCGGTTCCGGTCCTGGCGATCGCGGGCTCGCTGGCCCGGAAGAAGATCGTCCCCTCGGGGCCGGGGACGCTCGCGACCCACACGCCGCTGTTCGTCGTCCTGCTGATCAGCGTGGTGGTGCTCGTCGGCGCCCTGACGTTCGTGCCGGCCCTGGCCCTGGGCCCGATCGTCGAGCACCTCACCTTGATCGCAGGCGAAGTAGGAGCTGACACATGGCTAGCACGGTGGCCCGCTCGCGCTCGCTCTTCGACGCCGGCATCGTCAAGCAGGCGATCGTCGATTCGTTCCGGAAGCTCGACGTTCAAGCGCCAGGTGCGGAACCCGGTGATGTTCGTCGTCTACGTCGGCTCCATCCTCACGACCCTCCTCTGGTTCCAGGCGCTGGTCGGAAAGGGCGAGGCGCCGGGCTGGTTCATCTTCTGGGTCTCGGTCTGGCTCTGGTTCACCGTGCTCTTCGCCAACTTCGCCGAGGCCATGGCCGAAGGCCGAGGCAAGGCCCAGGCCGCGTCGCTGCGCAAGGCGCGCCGCGACCTACAGGCCAAGCGGCTGTCGCGTCCGGACCGGACGGAGGGGTACGAGGCGGTCTCGGCCTCGGCCCTGCGCAAGGGCGATCTGGTGCTGGTCGAGGCCGGACGACTTCATCCCGGCCGACGGGACGGTCGTCGAGGGTATCGCCTCGGTGAACGAGGCCGCGATCACCGGTGAGAGCGCGCCCGTGATCCGTGAGAGCCGGTGGCGACCGCAGCTCGGTCACCGGCGGCACGCAGGTGCTGTCCGACTGGATCATCGTCGAGGTCACCGCCAACCCCGGCGAGGCGTTCCTGGACCGCATGATCGCGCTGGTCGAGGGCGCGAAGCGGCAGAAGACCCCCAACGAGATCGCGCTGGATATCCTGCTCGCCGCGCTCACCATCGTCTTCCTGCTGGCCACCGCCACCCTGCTACCGTTCTCCCTCTACAGTGTCGCGGCGGCCGGCCAGGGCACCCCGGTCACGGTGACGGTCCTGGTGGCGCTGCTCGTGTGCCTGATCCCGACCACGATCGGCGCACTTGCTGTCCGCCATCGGCATCGCCGGCATGGACCGCATGATCCAGAAGAACGTCATCGCCATGTCGGGCCGGGCGGTCGAGGCGGCGGGCGACGTGGACGTCCTGCTGCTCGACAAGACCGGCACGATCACGCTCGGCAACCGGCAGGCCACCGCCTTCTTCCCGGCCGCGGGCGTGACGGAAGCGACCCTGGCCGACGCGGCCCAGCTCGCCTCGCTCGCCGACGAGACCCCGGAGGGCCGCAGCATCGTCATCCTGGCCAAGGAGAAGTACCAGATCCGCGAGCGCGAGATCGAGAAGCTGGGCGCGACCTTCGTGGCCTTCACGGCCCAGACCCGCATGAGCGGGGTGAACCTCAACGGCCGGCAGGTCCGCAAGGGCGCGGCCGATGCCATCGAGGCGCATGTCGGCAAGCTCGGCGGCCGCTATCCCGCGGAGGTGCGGCTGGCGGTGGACACGATCGCCAAGGCGGGCGCGACGCCGCTCGTGGTCTGCGACGGAGCCACCGTGCTCGGGGCGATCCAGCTCAAGGACATCGTCAAGGGCGGCATCCGGGAGCGGTTCGCCCAGCTCCGCCGCATGGGCATCAAGACCATCATGATCACGGGTGACAACCCGCTCACCGCGGCCGCGATCAGCGCGGAGGCGGGGGTGGACGACTTCCTCGCCCAGGCCACCCCGGAGGCCAAGCTCAAGCTGATCCGCGACCTCCAGGGCGCAGGGCCGGCTGGTCGCGATGACCGGCGACGGCACCAACGACGCGCCCGCGCTCGCCCAGGCCGACGTGGCGGTGGCCATGAACACCGGCACCCAGGCCGCCAAGGAAGCGGGCAACATGATCGATCTCGACTCCAACCCGACCAAGCTGCTCGAGGTGGTCGAGACCGGCAAGCAGATGCTGATGACCCGGGGCGCGCTCACCACCTTCAGCATCGCCAACGACGTGGCCAAGTACTTCGCGATCATCCCGGCCGCCTTCGCCACCACCTATCCCGGCGCTGGCAACGCTCAACATCATGGGGCTGGCCACCCCGGAGAGCGCGATCCTCTCCGCGGTCATCTTCAACGCGCTCATCATCATCGCCCTGATCCCCCTGGCGCTGAAGGGCGTGCAGTATCGCTCGGTCGGCGCGGCCGCCCTGCTGCGCCGTCACCTGTGGATCTACGGCGTCGGGGGGCTCATCATCCCGTTCCCCGGTATCAAGATCATCGACATGATCCTGGTTGCCCTGAAGCTCGTGTGAGTGGAGGGATCACCATGGCGACGCACCTGAGACCGGCTCTGATGTCCCTGTTGATCCTCACCGTGATCACCGGCGTCGTCTATCCGCTGGTGGTGACCGGCATCGCCCAGATGGTGTTTCCCTTCCAGGCAAACGGCAGCCTGATCGTGAAGGACGGCAAGGTGGTGGGCTCGGCGCTCATCGGGCAGCCCTTCGACGATCCCAAGTACTTCTGGAGCCGTCCCTCGGCGCACGAGTCCGTTCCCCAACAATGCCGCGGCCTCGTCCGGCTCGAACCTGAGCCCGACGAATCCGGCGCTGATCACCGCGGTCGAGGGACGGGTGGAGGCATTGCGAACCGCGGACCCGAGCAACAAGGCGGCGGTGCCGGTGGATCTCGTGACCGCGTCCGGCAGCGGCCTCGATCCCCACATCAGCCCGGCCGCGGCGCTCTATCAGGTGCCTCGCGTCGCGCGGGAACGCAAGCTCGCGCCGGATGCGGTGCGCGCCCTCGTTGACCAGCATACGGAGGGACGCTTCCTCGGCCTCCTCGGGGAGCCTCGCGTCAACGTGCTTGCCTTGAACCTCGCGCTCGACGGCCGGTAACGCAGCCAACCGGAGGGGGCAATGATTGAAAATGACCTGTACTCGTTCTTCTAGGACTCGCGGTCTTGCCCTCAACCTGTTTGTCGATCGCCGATGAGGAGGCGTGATCGATGATGAGCCGGACCGACGACGCCAGAATCTGGATGGTGACGGGGACGCTGGGCTCCATGTTGCTGGCTATCGTCCTCATCCCGCTGCGCACTCAGGTGGCCGCGTCCAATCTCGCTTTCGTGTTCATCGCCTTCACGATCGTCGTGGCTGAGCTCGGCGGCCGCGGTGCGGCGCTCGTCACCGCGCTGATCGCCGCGATGAGCCTGAACTTCTTCCTGACCGAGCCCTACCTGACGCTCTCGATCAGCAAGACCGACGACGTGATCGCGTTCGTCGCGCTGGCCGCCTGCGGGCTCATCGCGGCGGCCTTCGGCCGGCGGCGGGAGCGGCTCTCCGACGTCGCGGACCGTGCCGACCGGGAGATGACGACGCTCGCCCGGTTCGCGGAGCGCGCTCGGAGCGGCCGGCCCCTCGACGGCCTGCTGCAGGACCTGCGGGCCGGGTTCAAGCTGGGCGGCCTCGTGCTGCGCGACGAGTCCGGGCGCGTGCTGGCCGCGGTGCCCGCCGAGGCGGGGGCGCACCCGGCACCGCGGATGGCGCTCGACGGCACCACGCTCTTCGCGGTGAATGACGCGAGCCCGCGGATGGGGGCCGTGGGGCTGCGGCTCCCCGAGGACGGCGGGCGGTTGATGCTCCAGACCCCGCGCGGCCCGATGTCGCTCGACCTGTGGGAGGGCAATGACCGGGGCTTTGGCCTCGACGAGAGCCGGACGCTCGCGGTCGCGGCCTCGATCCTTGGTCTCCGGATGCGGTAGCGAGGCCGGGGCCTCAGGACCCGCCGGCGCGCCTCATGATCGCGTACGGTCCGAGCTCTTCCGCGACCCGATAGTGGGTGGTGATGGCCCGGTTCACCGCGAGGTCGCTCTCGATCGCTTCCCGCTTGCACGAGAGCGGACCCGGATAGATGAATGATTCCTGGATGGTCGCAACGTGCCGGGAACATGTGTCGACCTGGCCCAGCAAGGCCTTGCGCACGAGGAGATATTCGTGCCGGGTGGTGTCGGCGATCTTGCGGGCGAGCTGATCCTCTGAATAGACCCCGATGATCCCGCAGTAGTATTCCGGATCGATCTGGCGCCGCGCCCACAGCTGCTCCATGGTCCGCCGGTCGGTGCCGTACGAGCAGAATGGCACTCCCAGGGGCGGGTACTGTTTGAGGCGATCCAGCTGCGCGTCGGTGATCGGCGGCTCCTGGCTGCGGACGAATTCGACGACGAAGCTTCGGGGATGGAGGAGGGATTGCAGCGACGCTCCGTAGAATGCGCGCGCGTTGCTCACGTGGGAGCCGCCGATGACCACGGCCGCGTAGCCCACCGCCCAGAGCGCGAACGCCGACCGGGAGCGCATCCCGGCCTGCACGAGGAGCAGCAGCGACAGACCCAGGCCGTAGAAGAGAACGTGAGGGGGATCGGCGCGGCTGAGGGCGCCGGGGATCATCACCACGCAGATGGTGGCCATCGCGAACAGGAGCGCGGGCGGGCGGCCTCGACCCGTCAGCGCGTCCGCGAACAGGGTGGGCACGACCACGAAGAGGGTCGTCAGGTAGAACACGATGTGGGCAGCCGGCACGAGCGGGAAGTTGTTGGCGCCGCCCGAGAAGCTGAACACGGTTCCGGCATACTGAGGCGGCAGGGTCACCGCCCCGAGGACGCCCGCCACCACGAGCCCGGCGAGGCCCAGGATTGCCCGCCCGCGATCGGTCCAGCCGATGAACACGCAGTAGGCGCCCCAGCCGAGGCCGAAGGCGAGGGCGATCTCTGGCGAGATCAGGATGTTGACCACTCCGAGCGCCGACACGACGGCCACCGTCCAGGCCCGGCCGTGAGCCCCGCCGAGCACCCGAGCCGCTAGGAGGACGCTCAGATACGGCGGAAGGTAGCGCACGAGATTGCCGTTGAGCCCCATGTACGGCATGAGGCCGGCGGCGGCCAGGAGACAGAACACCACTTCCTTCCGCACCCTCGGGACGCGCGTGTGGTCGAGCAGCACGACGATCGCTGCCATCCCGAGCACGCTGGCGCCGAGGTGCGAGAGATAGTAGGCCGCCTCCAGCGTGAGCCCCGCCGGCGCGAGGACGCGATGCACGAGGATGGGCACGTAGAGCAGGGCGGGGCCGTATTCGTGCTGGAAGTCGAGGTAGGGACGGGCGCCGAAGAGCTCCATGAGCTGCAGGCGCCAGAGAAAGTGCGACGCCTCGAAGTCGATTCGCCAGGTGTTCGAGGTGCGGGCGATCACCCACATCACGACCGTCAGCACGATGTGCGCGGCGGTCATGAACGCGAAGATTCTCCACCGGATTCGATCCCGCGGCGCGACCTCTTCGTTCTCGTAGAACCACGGAGCAAAAGTCCGACGCCTTGCAGCGTCGGATCGCCGCCAGAGCTGAAAAACGGTGACGAGGGCCAGGAGAATGACCACCCCCGCGATGGCCACCGCGTTGTTGAAGCCAAAGACGAGCGAGGGCGAGACGATCATTCCTTCCGGGGGGAAGCGGAAGGGGAGCCGGAACACCACGTAGGCCGCGACCGGGATGAAGGCGGCGAGGAAGACGGCGACCGTGCGGTCGACCCGAGGGTGCGGCGCGCGTGCCGAGGACTTCATCCACTGTGTACGATAGTGGGCCCCGAAGATGACGTCAAGAAAGAGGGTAAGATATGCCATGCGGTCATGGCGGGGGCACGATCACCGATGAAGCTGCTGATCGCGATCCCCGCGCTCAACGAGGAAGCCAGTATCCAGCAGACCATCGAGCGATGTCTCGAGGCCCGCGAATACATCATCGGCACATCGCCGGTGACGCGCGTGGAGATCACGGTGGTGAGCGATGGCTCGACGGATCGCACCGTCGAGCTGGCGAGCCGATGGAGCGATCGGATCAAGCTCATCGTCTTCCCCGAGAACCGCGGTTACGGCGCCGCCATCAAGGAAGCGTGGACGCAGTCCGACGCGGATCTGCTCGGCTTCCTCGACGCGGACGGCACGTGCGAGCCCCGATTCTTTTCTCGCTTGGTCAACACCCTGACCGAGCACGACGCGGACGTGGCTCTCGGCTGTCGCCTCAACGAGAAGAGCAAGATGCCCTGGCTCCGTCGGGTCGGCAATCGCATGTTCGCCGGGCTGCTGATCCTGCTGTCCTCCTCGCCGGTGCGCGACACCGCCAGCGGCATGCGGGTCGTGCGCCGCACATGTCTCGCGAAGCTGCTCCCGCTGCCGGATGGCCTGCATTTCACGCCCGCCATGAGCGCCCGCGCGGTGCTGAACGACACCCTTCGGATCGTGGAGACCGACATGCCGTACCACGAACGGGAGGGTGAATCGAAGCTCCGCCCCGGGAAGGATGGTCTGCGATTCCTGAAGGCCATTCTCGACGCGGCCCTGCTCTATCGACCCGCGCGTCCGCTCGCGATCCTCGGATTGCTCTGGCTCGCGCTGGCGATCGCCCTCATGCTCACCCCGACCGCGCACTACGCGCGGTATCGCGAAGTGCAGGAGTGGATGATCTACCGGTTCGTAGTGAGCCACCTGGCGGGAACGCTCGCCGGGTTGCTGCTGTGCGCCAGCTATCTGACCGCCCGGATGGTCGCGATCGCGCTGAACGTGCGGAGCGCGAGCTTGCTCGATCGGTTCTTCGCGAGCCGCCTCGTGTGGTGGATTCCCGGGATCCTGCTGATCGGCGGCGGACTCCTGGTGCTGCCGAGCTTTTTCGAGCTGGTCCGGACCGGCTCCACGTACGAGCACTGGTCGCGGTTCATCGCCATGTCGTTTTGCTGGGTCATCGCGGCCATCGTTGTGGTGACCGGCGTCATCGACTACGTCCTCGGTCTCCTGGACACCCAGCTGGCCCACAACACGAGGCGAGCCGACTAGGCTCGGAACCCCGCCCGCGTGCGTCGCTCGACCCGCTCGCTGGCCTTCCTCGCTCTGCTGGCCTTGATCGTCGCGGTCTGGCTTCCACGTCTCCGGGGGCCTATCGATCTTCGCTGGGATGGGGGTGTCTACTACGTTCTCGGCACCGCGCTCGCACAGGGTCAGGGATACCGGCTCCTGAATGAACCGGGAGAGATCGAGGCGGTGCAGTACCCGCCGCTCCTCCCCGCCCTCGTGGCGCTTCACCAGCTGGTCCTGGGAAGCAGTGATCCGATGGTCGTCGGCCGCTGGCTGCGGCTGACGTTCTTCCTCATGTTCACCGTTCACGCGCTGAGCAGCTACGTGCTGCTCCAGCGATTCCTGCCGAGCGGGCACGCATTGGCCGGCGCGGCGGTGTGCGTGCTCCACCTGTTCACGATGTTCCTGTCGGATCTCCTTTCCGCCGAGCTGCCCTTCGCGCTGGCTTCTGTCCTGTTCGTGCTCTGGAGCGGCGGGTCCGGCCCCCGCCGGCGTCCGGTCGCGGCCGCGGTGTGCGCCACATGCGCGTACCTGCTACGAACGGCCGGAATCGCCCTGTTCATGGCATGGATCGGCGAGAGTCTGGTGCGCCGGGAGTTCAAGCGGGCGGCTCTCCGGTGTGCGTTCGCGATGCTGCCGATCGTGGGCTGGCAGGCCTATGTTGCGGGGGTGCAGGCGGGCGGGTCGTATGCGATGCCCGCGTATTCGTATCAGCGTGCCGACTACCTCTTCTACAACGTCACCTATGGGACCAATCTGACCCTCCGGGACCCGTATCGGCCGGAGCTGGGCAAGGCGTCCCCGGCAGATCTCGGATGGCGCGTGGTGGGCAACCTGACCCGGCTGCCCCGATCACTCGGGGAAGCGGTGAGCGCGGATCGGGGGCAGTGGCAGGCGCTTTTGGCTCGGGTGCCGGGCCTGCGGGCGCTCGCCTGGGAGCCGAGTGGCCTTGGGTTGGCGACGGCGGCGGTGGCGTTCCTGGGGCTGCTGGTCCTTGTCGGTCTCGCCCTGCATCTGGCGCGGCCGGAACGCGTCATCGCCTTGTACGTCCTGCTCTACGTCGGAGCAGTCTGCCTCACGCCGTGGCCCCTGCAGCTGAAGCGTTACTGGTCGCCGCTGGCTCCCTTCCTGGTCCTGTTCCTGCTCCAGTGTCTCCGATCCCTGGGAAGCCGGGCGTGGCCCGGGGGGCCAGTCCCGATCCGGGCGATTGCTCGCGTGCTTCCCGCCGCAGTGGTCTGCGTCGTCCTCATGGTGGAGACGTTCACCGTGCTGGATGCATATCGCACCATCCGCGGCGAGGTCGTGCTGCACGATCGGCGGGGCTCGCCGGTGCAATTCCGGCTGTTCTTTTACACGCGGCCGGATCGGGAGCTCGACGAGGCGCTGGAATGGTTGAGGCCTCGTGTCCGGCCCGCCGACGTCGTCGCCGCCGCCATGCCGCACTGGGCATACCTGGTCACGGGCGCGAAGACCGTCATGCCTCCGTTCGAGGCCGATCCGAAAGAAGCCGGAGCGCTCCTCGATGGCGTGCCGGTCAAGTACATCGTGCTGGACGGCACCGACGTCGATATCGCGCATCTCATGCGGCGGTCAACCGTGGAGGTGCTGCGCGCGGCGCCCGCCCGCTGGACCGAGATCTACAAGGGCTCGTCTGGCCAGGTCGCGGTGTACGAGCGCTCGGCCGAGCCGACCGAGGGAACTGCGACCGACCGCGCGAAGCCGGGTCGATGACGTCGATCGCTCAGCGTACCCTCTCGTAGAGGCGGGCCTGGCCATCGGAGGTTTCGTAGATACGATGCCAGAGGGCCGGGTGCCCCTCGACGGCCGGGGAGGCGTAGCGCTGGCTGATCTGCGGGTACCGTAGCTCGTCCAGGACGACGAATCTCACCGGCACCGTGTCCAGCAGTCGCCGCGCTTCCTCGTGGTCGGCCTCCATCGGGGGAAGGATGGCCTTGACTCCGGTTCGCAGATACGCCCAGTGCGGCATGGTCGTGGCCATCACGTCACCGGGCCTCGCCCGCTGGCGCACCTGCTCCAGCGCCGCATCCAGCGCAGCCGCCTGGGGGTCGTAGAAGAGTAGCCGCGCGGTGGTCGTCGCGCGACCGGCCGTGTCATGGAAGGTCACCGGGATGGCCGGACGTGCGTGGAACGACCACCACGTGACATAGCCGTCCTCGGCCAGCACGATCGCTAGCGCCGCGACCATGAGCGCCCGGCCGAACCGGGGAAGCCGTCGACCTGCACCGGGGTCGGCGGGTACCGTCACGTCGACGGCGGCGCCCAGGGCCGTCACGAGCATGATCGCGAGGAACGGAATCATCGGCGTGAAATAGCGGACGAACTGCTCGGGCCATGGAGTCAAGCACATCAGAGCGGCGGCAGTAGCGCCGCAGAGCGGAAGGAGCCATTGTCGACGGCTCAGCATGATGGCGGCTCCGGCGAGGATGACGAGGCCCAACCCGGTCATGGGAAGGAGCGCGGCCCAGCGGGGGAGGAGGTCGCGCCTCACCAGGCGGTTGATGTCCTGGATCGTCAGTTCCCAGAATCCCCGCTGGGCGGTGACCGCCCCGCCCAGAGAGGGAGTGATGTAGGCCGCGTTGATCGCGAACCGCGAGATCTGCCCCCAGAGCGTGATCCGTCCCCGCTCCGGCGTGAAGGGACTCACCAGACTCATATTCTCCGAATAGGTCACGTTGGGGTACTGATAGGCGGATCGCTGGTACGGGTAGACCGGACGGTGGTATTCGTCGCTCGCCGTGACTGATCCGATGTAGGTCTGCCAGACGATGAGGGGGAGGAGGGCGACGGCGGCGCGGGCGCCCGCTCGCATGAACCGCGAATAGGCGGGCGGCCCGCCCTCGGTCCTTCCCCCGGGTCGGTCGACGAGCGCGGAAATGCACCACGCGGCGAGCAACGCGATGCCGGCCGTGCGCAGAGAATATGCGGCCACACCCAGCGCGGCAGTGGCGAGCCAATATCCTGGACGGTGGGCCCGGCACGCACAGATCGCGAACCAGACCGCCACCAGGGCGAGCGGGATCTCGGTGTAGAGCACGCCGGCGAGGTACCAGGTGTGCAGTGCCATGGCCGAGACCGCCGCCGCCAGAAGTGCCCGCCGCGGCGGCAGGTAGTCCCGGGCGAGCCGATAGGCCCCGGCCGCCAATGCCAGCGAGAGAAGGAAGTAGAACGCGCGCAGCCACGTTCCGACGACGACGAAGTCGCCGGTGGCGAGAGCCTTCTGGTGTGCGGCGACCACCAGCGGGAGCAAAGGTGGGTACTGCACTGCCCGGATCTCCCCCGGTTCGTTGAGGAGACGATATCCTTGTCCCTGAGCCAGAGAGGTTCCCAGGATGTAGTAAGTCGCGCCATCGGACCGGGCATCGATGGGGCCATGACGCTGGGGTATCCACCAGGCCACGGTCAGGCCCATCACGAGGGCGAACGCCTTCAACTCGCTGCGGTACAAGGCCTATCGGCTCCCAGGCGCCTCGACCCAAGCCGCCGACGGTCGTCCCGCCATTCCCCGGAGCGCGGGGCCGATTTGACATGCTGTGACTTCGGCCCGATCCTCGGATGTACCGGGTCGGGCGCGACTCATCCGAGCTCGGGCGAGGGGGCAAAGAGGTAAAAAATGGCTCCAGACTGGCGATCCCGGCTGAAGAGCCGGATATCGAGATCCCCCCGGGCCCAGCGCCTGGGCGACCTCGTCCCCCAGGACATCGAGCATCGCATCCTTCCGTTCATTTTCCGGGCGAGCGTGCACCACCACCATGGTCCGAGAAAGATCCCATATAGCGCGGACGAGTTGATCGTCCTCTCCGTGGTCAGAAACGGCGCGCTGCACGTCAACTCCTTATTTCGCCCATCACAGCTCTAGATGCGTCCATCCTGGGTATCGTGGCTCAAGAGTCAGGTACGGACTTCCCACAAGGTGCAGCGCCTGCGCGAGCGACTGTCGCAGGTCGTCGAATTTCGCCTTCGTCCACTTATCCTCCGGGCAACCGTGCGCCACCTCCACGGCCCAAGGAAGATCTCGTATGCAATCGACGAGCTGATCGTGCTCTGCGTGGTCAGAAATGGTGAACTCCACGTCAAGTCATTTATTGAACATCACCAGGCGCTGGGCGTGAAGCACATCGTCCTGTTGGACAATGGTTCCACCGATCAGACCGTCGAGCTCGCGCGGACGTTCGAGCGGATCACCATCCTCCAGACCATGCGGCCGTATCGAAAGTACGAGACGGTGATGAAGCGGTATCTCGTGCGGCGATTTTCCGAGGGTCGATGGAATCTCATGGCGGATATAGACGAGCTGTTCGACTATCCATTCTCCGAGGTGCTCGATGTGGGCGCACTCCTGACATATTTGAACGCCAACGCTTACACCGCCGTGCTGGCGCAGATGCTCGACTTCTTTTCCGATATACCACTGAACGAATTGAAGAGTGCACCGGACGATTCTCTCAAGGAGTGCTATCCGTACTACGATACGTCGAACGTCGAGCGGCGGCCTTACGGCCACGGCGCCCCTGCCAACCCCGACATCAAGGCGCATGTCGGGGGCATTCGCAAGTCGATCTTCGGAACCGAGAACGGTCTCACGAAAGCTCCCCTGATCTTTCTGTCGCCGCCCCTCCTCCCGTTCGTGAGATGGCATCACACTGCAAATGCGGCCATCGCCGACTTGACTTGTGTCCTGCGGCATTACCCGTTCGTGAGCAACTTCCCCGATAAGGTTCAGGAAGCGGTGCGGACCGATCGTTATCGGGTCTCGGCCGCTGAGGAGTATCAGACGTATTGGGCTCGATTGAAGGAGAACCGGAATCTTAGCTTGAAGCAGGCGACGGCTCGACGGTTCGAAGGTGTCGAGAAGCTTCTAGACGACGGCTTCCTGGTCGTGTCGGCGCAATACCGGCGATGTGTCGAGGCGCGTCGTCCCAAAAGAGTGTGGATGGATGGGCGCGGCGGTTCGTGAAGGCAGTGCTCCTCAGTTGCCAGCTGGCAGCAGGGCGTTATCTCGGGGATGCAGGGTCTCTGCCCGTGGCTGGTTTGGGCACGGCCTCCACCAGAAGGAGCGGAAGGTTGGCATCGAATGCGACCACCTGGATGCGGACGCTCTTGGCCTCCAGCGCCGGTAACAGCCAGGCCCAACGGCCGCGATTATAGAGCAGGAAGCGGGGATGTGCCGACAGATATGCATCGTAGTCCTCGATCCTTAGCGGTGTCCAGCGTCGGAACTCGCGAATCCCCAGCTCGGGCGTGTCCGTGTCGAGATAGCGCAGCGCGGTGGCCGGATCGACCAAGTACACGAAGCGCGAGACGAGATCTGGAGGAGCGTAGTAGCTGAGCTGGAGGAATGTATGCGGGCTGGCAATCACGATCGGTTCGTCGCCGGGCGCCAGCCGCCGAAAGAGGTGGTAGGCCGCTTCGAGATAGGCGCGGTCCTGGCGTAGCTGCCTCGCCGGCTCGATGCCAACCATCACCACGAACCAGCTGCACAGTAGAGCGGCCAGGACCACGCCCATCGTCGCGCGGCGATCGAGGAGGTGATACGCACCCCACGGAACGATCAGCGCCAAGCCAATCACGGCCGGAAGCGCATATCGATCGGTGAACGCTCCGGTCACGAACTTGGCGAGAACGATGGCGATGCCGGGGATCGCCAGGTAGCCGAGGGCGGCGACCACCTCGTGCAGGGGTGGCGAAGCATCGGTGGTAGCCTTCCGCTCCGCAGCAGCCGAGGAGCGAACGATCGCATAGAGCGCCAGGATGAGGATGATGACAACGAATGGGACCGCCGCCGGGGAGAGGATGTTCTGGTAGAAGCCGACCAGGTCGGCCCATCGCGGTTTCGTCCAGAACGTGCTGGCGAGCTTCCGACCGGCCTGAATCAACGGCAGGAAGGCCCAGAGCGGGATCGTCGCCACGCAGAAGGCGACCCAGATCGCGAGATCGAGGCGCCGGCGCCCTAGAGATCGGGCGAGCTCTCCCACCGCGAGAGGAACGAACACCAGGACCGCGTAGTAGTGGCTGGCGAGCGCCGCCGCCAGCGTGGCGGTCAGCCCCACGAGCGAGAGGGTTCGCCGATGTCCGTCCGTCGCCGACTGCCAGCACAGCAAAGATGCGGCCGAAAAAGCCAGGACCAGACCATAGGGCCTGGCCTCGTACGCATAGGAGTAGGCCTGGGCGACGGGCGGCAGGGTGGCGAGCGGAAGGAGCATCGCGATCAACCCGTACACCGTCGACGTGCGCCGGGACACGACTATGAACAGGCAAATCCCCATCGCGCCGACCCCGATGATCGCGGGCAGGCGGACCGTGAGGTGATACTCGCCGAACAGGTGCATCAGCAGGCGCGTGAGGACGTGGAAGGTGGGAGGCAGTTGCTCCACGCCGGTGGCCAGGATGGCCGAGATGTCGGCGAGCGTGGGCTGCCGGGCGATATACACGGTGAAGAGCTCGTCGTTCCAGAAGAGCTTGTAGTGGGCCAGGACGCACGTGACGGAGAGATACAGGAGAGAAACCGCGCCGACGATCCACCATCGCCTGGCGTCGAGCGCCGCGGCCACCCGACCCTCGAGGCGATTCAGCCTCTCAAGCACCGCGAGTGCCCGTCAGCTCTCCGAGGTCGCTGATGTATGTGACGTGATCGCCGAGGCGAATCGTATTCACGTATTCCACGGTCAGTGACTTGCGGATGAGGTCCTGACAACGCTCGATGCGGCCATTCATCTTGGCCGAGAGCGAGGTTTGCCTCTCCAGACGATGGAGAGCGCCCGCACCAGTGTGCCCAGATAGTTCGGCGCTACCGTCACGATCCGGAACGAGGAGCTGCCCATCTCGAGCGTCCGGTTGATCCAGGAGATCGGCACCTCCTCGATGTCGTATCCGGCCGCAGTGGCTTGAGCCCCGTCTCCGCGTTCGCCGCGAAGTGACGCTGCTTGATGTGGATGCTCTTCAAGATCTCCGCCCGGTAGAGCTTCAGGTTGTTCGAAATATCATGGACCCGCCGGACAGAACAAGCCTGACGAGCAGGTGGAAGGCGCGGTTGCAGATCGATCTTGAAGAAAGGATAGTTGATCAGCACGGACTCGTGGGAGAAGCGGCTGCCGATGGCGCCGTCATGTCCGGCGGCGATGACATCGAAGAGATCTCGAAGCTCGGGAATGATCTGTACGAAATCACAGTCCATGGTGAGGATGTACCGCCCGGTAGCGGCGGCATAGCCGTCCCTGAGCGCCAGCCCGACGCCGTTGGGCGGCGGCCGGTCGACGAGCCGGACTCTCGGCTCGTCCTGCGCGACCTCTCGCGTCACCTAGGCTGTGTGGTCTGTGCCGTTGTCGTTGACGATGATGATCTCGTGGATTAGTCGCCATAGGCGTCCAGGAGGGTCTCGACCAGCGCCGGGCACGTTCATCTCCTCGTTGCGACGAGGGCACGACCACGGACGTCGATCCCCGCAGGCTCCTCGTGGTGGGCGAGGCTGACCGGTGGCGCCGGGGCTTGCCGTTCGCCGGTTTTCTCGGCCCAGATGTAGAGAGTCCCGCACGCCTCGCGGACCAGGAGGACGTGCTCGAGAATGAAGGCTGATCTGCTGGATCGGGATCGGACGAGGGAGCGTGGCACATGGTGGACGATGTCGTAAGGGATCGATCTCGACGTGGGTCAGCCCCTGGTGCGACGCGGCCTTCATCAACTTGTACTTTCGCATGCCCACCTGGCACTGCGCGTTTCCGGCACGCCGTCTCAAGGCCGGACCGGCTCTTGGGAGTACCTGCGGGTTCCAGTAGTTGGCCTCGAAGAACAGCATCTGCCCTCCGGGCTTCAAGAGACGGTGAATATGTTTGAGATTCCCGTATAGCGTTCGTGACACAGGATGGCCGTTCCGACCACGTAGTCGAAGTCTCGGCGGGCAGGTAGCGCCCCGAGGTCGCTGACCAGCGCCACGTCGGTGTTCTCGAGCCGCCGCGCTGACGCTTGGTCAGCTAAGTCCGAGTTGAACACAGCGGCTGTGATCGGGTTCTCGCCCCGAAGCACGGAGGTCAGGTGTTCGGTCCAGAGCCCGCTACCCGCGCCGAGCTCGAGGATCGACTCGCCGGGAAGCACGTGGAAGCAGTGGCGCACGGTCACGGCCCGCCAGCGGAGCTTGACGGGCGAGGTCGAGGCGTAGCGAGCCAGTACGCCTCACGGCCGCGCTCCATCTCGCGAAGGTTGGGCTCGAGACTCATACGTGCCATTCAGGCGCTCGGGAGGACGGTTCGGGCCCGTCCGGGAGCCGACGCTTTGTCTCTCGGGAGTGACTGGGAAGGTAGACCATCATCCTCGGGCGGGACGCTTACGGCAACCGGCCATGGCAGAGGATACCAGGAAGCTGCAACGAGCCGGACGGTTGGACAAGACGAAGTCCGGGCCCTCGCCCCCCTGTCTCCGGATGCGGTAGGGGCTTGGGTTTCGTGGTAGCGTGGGTTCATTGCCATGAAACCCACGGCGCTACGCGTCTTTATCTCGGCGCTCGGCGTGCTGGTGGCCTGGCCGTCGCTCGCGCTTGCGGTCGGAGAGCCGGAGCGGCTGTGGACCGTCGGCGACCGGGCCTTCCAGGACGGCCTCTACGGGGTGTCGAGCCGCATGCTCGAGCGTCTGGTCGAGCGCTACCCGACTGACGGGCGCATCCCCGACGCCACACTTCTGCTCGGCAAGGTGCGCCTCTCCCAGGGGCAGCACGAGGCGGCACTGCAGGCATTCCGGAAGGCCCAGACCTTCTCGCCTCCGCCCGGCCGGCCCGAAGAGGCCCGCTTCTGGGAGGGGGAGACGCTGTTCCGCATGAAGCGCTTCCCGGAGGCGCGGGCCATCTACGACAAGATCCTCGCCGACAGCCCGAGCTCGCCCAGCGCCCCCGACGCCGTCTACGGGCTCGCCTGGGTGAATCTCGAGCTCAAGCGGCGCGAGCAGGCCGTCACCGAGTTCCGGCGCATCCTCTCGAGCTATCCCGAGCACGCCAACGTCTCGTCCGCGACCTTCTATCTGGCCCGCACCCTCCTCGAGCTCAAGCGGGCGGAGGAGGCGGTGGGGCTCCTCCGCGGCTTCGTGGCCAAGTACACCGATCACCGGCTGCTGCCCGACGCGCGCTACACGCTGGGCCAGGCCCTGATCGCGAGCGGGCAGACCGACGAGGGGGTGGCCGAGCTGCGTGCGTTCGCCAAGGCCTATCCGAATAACGACCTGACGGCCGGCGCGCGCCGGAACATCGTGGACACGCTCGTGCGCCAGGGCAAGAAGGACGAGCTGGCCGAGGAGTACAAGGTCCTCGCGTCGCAGCCCGCCAGCGCCGAGAGCCTCTACGACGCGGGCGTCGTGGCGAGCAAGATCGGGCGGCCGCGCGACGCCGACGCCGCGTGGGCCAAGCTGCGCAAGGACTTCCCCGATCACCCGCTGAGCGGCCGCGTCTCGCTCGAGATGGCCCAGTCCGCCTTCGCCAAGAACAGCTACAAGGACGCCTCCACCCTGGCGCGCGCGGCCTCCCGCAGCCCGGAGGACGCGGTGCGCGGCGAGGCCTTCGTGCTGCTGGGCGAGAGCGAGCTCAAGCAGCGCCGCCACGCCGCCGCGATCACCGCCTTCAAGTCGGCCGCGGAGGCGCCCGCCCTCGACCCCGCCATGCGCTTCCGCGCGCTGGCCGGCACCGGCCTGGCGCACGAGGAGCAGAAGCAGTACGGGGCGGCCGCGAAGCTCTACGAGGAGGTGGCGGCCAAGAGCCCGGACAAGACGCTCGCGTCCTGGGCGAAGGAGCGGCTCGCCGCGGTCAACGCGGCGGCCCGGGCCGAGCCCGCGCCGGCGGAGAAGGCCGCGCCCAAGAAGGCGGCCCCCGAGCCGGCGACCCCCAAGAAGGCGCCCGGAGGCACCAAGTGATCAGGTCGCGCGTACTCCTGGTGGCTGCGCTACTGGCCGGGCTGGGCGGCGCCCCCGCGCACGCCGAGATCACCCTGACGCTGCCGGCACCCGACGTCGCGGCGCTGGTGCCGCTGGCGGTTCCCGCGCTCGACAAGCCGCCGGTCCCGCTGCCCGCAGTGCCGCTGCCGCCCGCGCCGCAGGGGATGCCCGAGCTGCCGCCCGCCCCGATGGTGGGTCACCTCGGCGAGCGCCCGGTGGCCCCGCTGGCCCCGCCACGCTTCCTGGCCTGCAACCCGGTGGGCAGCCTGCTCGGCGTGGCCTCCGAGCTGATCGAGTGCGGGCGCGCCCGCTATCAGCGCAACGAGCTGGAGGAAGCCCGCGTCGCGCTCGAGAAGGCCGTGCAGTCGACCAGAGAGCGCGCGCAGATCCGCGAGGCGCGCTACTGGCTCGGCGAGACGCTGGTCCGGCTCAACAAGCCGGCCGAGGCGGAGCGTCTGATGCTGCAGGTGCAGCAGGACGATCCGCGCGGCGAGCTCGGTCTCTACGCCGCGCACCAGCTCGGCTGGATCTCGCTCGAGCTGAGCAAGCCGGACCGCGCGCTCAACTCCTTCGATGCCCTGCTCAAATCCGGCGCGCCGCCCGCCATCATCCCTTACGCGCGCCACGGCCGCGGGCTCGCGCTGTACGGGCTCAAGCGCTACCCGGAGGCGCGCGACACCTGGGTCGGCCTGCTCAATCAGAGCGCCCCGCGCGCGGTGGCGTGGGAAGGCACGTTCTGGCTCGGGGACACGCTCGGCCGCCTCGGGGATCACGCGGGCGCGGTCCAGCGCCTGCAGACGTTCGTCTCCGGCGGACCGCAGGTGCTGATCGACAACGGGCTCCTGCGTCTGGGCTGGTGGAGCCGGGCCGCCGGCCAGCCGCTCGAGGCCGCGAAGGCCTATCGCGGCCTGCTCTCGGCCTATCCGAAATCGCGCGAGGCGGTCTGGGCCCGGGCCGGGCTCGTGCAGGCCCTGCTCGACCTCGATGACTATCCGGCCGCCCGCGAGGAGGCCAAGAAGCTCGAGGCGATGGACCGGAACAGCCCGCTCGTGGTGCCGGTGCGCCTCCTGATCAGCCGCTGGGCCACCGAGAAGGGGCGCTTCGACGAGGCGCGCGAGATCAACGACGAGCTGCTCGCGCGCACGCTCGATCCCGCCACGCGCTCCTACGTGCTGATGCTGAGCGCGGAGGCGAGCCGGGCGAGCGGACAGGTCGCCGAGGCGCGGGATCGGTTCGAGCTCGTCCGCGCCACGCCCGGCTCGCCCGCGCTGGCCGCCTACACCGCGCTGCGGCTCGCCCAGATCGATTTCGACACGCGCGAGTTCGCCAAGGCGCGCGACGGGGCACGCAAGCTCGTCGCCGACACCGCGGCGCCCGCCGAGATCCGGGCCGCCGCCCTCGTGCTGGGCGGCGAGGCCGCCTACTGGGCGCGGGACTACGGCCAGGCCGTCACGTCCTACAGCGGGTTCCTGTCGGGGTATCCCAGCTATCCGCAGGCGCCGGCGGCGAGCCTCGCGCTGGGCTGGGCCGAGGTGCAGAGCGGCAAGCCCGACGCGGCGCGCCAGCGCTGGACGCGCTACGCGCAGGAGGCGCAGAGCGACCCGCGCGCGCCCGAGGCCCTCGTGCTCGCGGCGGAGCTGGCCGGGCGCGCGGGAGATTTCGCGGGGGCGCAGACCCTGCTCGATCAGGTGGTGGATCGCTACCCGAATAGCCCGTACACGGAGGTGGCGGTGCTGAACCGCGCGATCCTCGCGGTGCGCGGCGGTCGCGCCGCCGACGCGCTGCCCGAGCTGGGCCGCATCGTGGCCCGCGGGCCGGTCTCGCCCTACGTGGGGCGGGCGCGCGTCACGCGCGGCGCGGCGCTCCTGGCCACCGGCAAGCCCGCGGAGGCGGAGCGCGACTTCCAGGCCGCGCAGGGCCTCGGCGAGACCGGGGTCGCCTACCTCGGGATGGGGAACGCGGACTTCGCGCGCCAGCAGTGGGACGCGGCGGTGCGGGACTACGTGCAGGCGCGCGACGCGACCACCGGGCCGGTGTCGGCCGCCGCGAGCTACGGCCTCGCCGCGGTGCTGTTCAACCAGCGCCGGCTCGACGAGTTCAAGCAAGCCGCGACGCCGATCGTCGCGGGCGCGGTGGACCCGATCACCACGCCGCGCCTCCTCCACGGGCTGGCCGCGGTGGCGGCGGAGGAGAAGCGCTGGCCCGAAGCGAAGACGCTCACCCTGCGGCTCGCCGACCAGTTCCCGCGCTACGAGGGCACCCAGGTCGCGCTGACCACGCTCGCGACGGCGGCGAGCCAGGGGGAGCAGTGGACGCTCTCGCGCGAGATGTACGCCAAGCTCGGCGAGCGCTTCCCGGGCAGCGCCACCACCGGCGCCAACCGGCTCGGCTACGCGGAGGCCCTGCTGCGCACCGGCGCCGCCGCGGAGGCGCGCCGCGCGCTCGAGCCCGCCGCGGGAGGCGCGGCCGCGCCGGCCCCGACCCCGCGCGGCACCATGCTGATGGCGGAGGCCCAGGAGGCCACCGGTGATCGCGCCGCGGCCCTCGACACCTACACGCGCGCGGCCGCCGCGGCGGGGAGCCCGAAGGAGAAGGCGTTCGGCCTGCTGGGGCAGGGGCGGCTGCTGGTGGCCGACGGCAAGTGGGACGAGGGTCGCGGCCGGCTCGAGGAGGCCCTCGACGCCGGCGACGGCGCGGTGGCCGCGGAGGCCGCCTACCGGCTCGGCGAGGGATATCGCACCGCGGGCAAGGCCCAGGAGGCCGCCGACATGTACATGACCGCGGCCTATCTCAACGCCGATTCGGCGTGGGCCCGCCGCGCGCTGGTCGGCGCCGGTCAGGCCTTCGCCACGCTCAAGCAGAACGCCGCGGCGGTGATCGTGTACCGCAAGCTGCTCGCGATCAACGGGGTCGAGCCCGACCTGGCGGAAGCGGCGCGCCGCGGGCTGCGCGGCCTGGGCGCCAGCTAGACCACCCTCACCCTGCCCTCTCCCTCAAGGGAGAGGGTTCTCGTGGTCCCCTCTCCCCTCTGGGGAGAGGGCTAGGGTGAGGGGAGCGCCTTCACGACCTCGTCGAGGTCCGGGTGGTGCCCCGCGTAGCGGTCGCGCCATTCGTATCGCACCCGGTTTCCCGGTCCCAGCACGAAGGTGCCGCCCTGCTGCACGATATCGCCGTGCCGGCCGACCTGGCGGAAGCCCCGCACCATCGCGCCGATGCCGCGGAGCATCGCGAGCGGGTGATAGGTGCTGGCCCGCCCGCGCACGAGGCCCGCGGCCCTGAATGCGCGCAGGGTGGGATCCACGAAGAGCGCGCCCTTGTAGCCGGTGCTCTGGCGGAAGCCCGCGATGTGCTCGGTCCTGGAGGGCGCCACCACCACGAGCAGGCCGCCGCGCCGCTCGATCTCCGGCACCCGCTTCGAGAGCCCGGCGACCTGCTGGCGGCAGAAGATGCAGCCCAGATGACGGACGAAGGCGAGTACGATCGGCCGCTTGACCCAGAAGGAGCCCAGCGAGGTCCCGGTGCCGGCCTCGTCGAGCACGGTCATCTGGCCCAGCGCGGCGGCGAGCAGATCGTCCACCCGGTCATTGTAACCGCCTCTCAATCTCTCTAAAATGGGCGCCCATGCGAGGCTACGGCGGCCGGATCCTGTTCGTGGACGTCACCGACGGCCGGAGCCGCGTCGAGTCCGTCTCCCCGGAGATGGCGCGGAGCCTGCTGGGCGGCAACGGCTTCGCGGCCCGCATCATGCTCGATCACGTGCCGGCGGGCGTGGACGCCTACGATCCCGCCAGCGCGGTGGTCTTCGCGGTGGGCCCGATCACCGACACCACGGTGCCCGGCAACAGCCGCGCCTGCGTGGCCGGGAAGTCGCCGCTCACCGGTCTCTTCTTCGACTCGACGTTCGGGGGCCGCTGGCCCGCCACCATGAAGCGCACCGGCTTCGACGCCATCGTGATCACCGGCCGCGCCGCGGAGCCGGTGTACGTCAAGATCACCGAGGCGGGCGCCGAGCTCAGGCCGGCGCGGGGGCTCTGGGGCCGGACCACGCGCGACACGGTGGCCGCCATCCACGCGGCCGAGGGCGGCGACGTGGACGCGATGGCCATCGGGCCCGGCGGCGAGAACCTCGTGCGCTTCGCGGCGATGGGGACCTACTGGAAGAATCGCGAGGCCTTCGCGGGCCGCGGCGGGCTCGCCGCGGTGCTCGGCAGCAAGCGGGTCAAGGCGGTGGTCGTCGCGGGCTCGCGCAAGACCGAGGTGGCCGACCCCCCCGCGCTGAAGGCGCTGCTCGAGCAGCAGCGCGAGCCGCTCAAGACCGGCACCAAGGCGCTCTCGACCTACGGGACGCCGTTCCTGGTGAAGCCGATCAACACCCTCGGCGCGCTCGGCTCCTACAACCTGCGCGGGGAAGTCTTCGCGGACGCGGTGGCGATCTCGGGCGAGGAGATGCACGCGCACTTCCACGACAAGGACACCACGTGTCTCAAGTGCCCGGTGGCCTGCGGGAAGCAGTATGAGATCCGCGAGGGCGAGCTGGCCGGCCTCAAGGCGAAGATGCCGGAGTACGAGACGATCTTCGCGTTCGGCTCCATGCTCGGCAACAGCCACGCGGCCTCGCTCGCGCGGGCCAACGATCTCTGCGATCTGCTCGGGCTCGACACGATCAGCATGGGCGTCACGCTGGCCTTCGTGTGCGAGGCGCTCGAGCGGGGCTGGCTCCGCGAGTCGGAGGTGGGCCTGCCCTTCGGCTGGGGCGACTGGCGCGGCATGCTGAAGCTCATCGAGATGACCGCGGCGCGGGAGGGCTTCGGCGACCGGCTCGCCGAGGGCGGCTGGCGCCTCGCCGAGTCCGTGCACGCCGAGGGCACCCGCCTCGTCTACGCGGTCAAGCGCCTCGAGCTGCCCGCCCACTCGGCGCGGGCGCTCAAGGGGATGTCCATCGGCTACGCCACCGCCACCCGCGGGGGCAGCCACCACGACACGCGCCCCACGCCCCAGTACGCGCAGAACTACGATCGGCGCAGCCCGGAGGGCAAGCCGGAGTTCGCGGTGCGCAGCCAGCACTTCACCGCGCTGGACGACTCCCTCGTCCTCTGCCGATTCACCTCGGAGCGCGGCTTCGGCGTCTACATCGAGGAGCCGTACGCCCGGATGGTCAGCGCGGTCACCGGCTTCGACGTCACGGTGGACGAGCTCGAGCGGGTGGGGGAGCGCGTGATCAACCTGGAGCGGCTCTTCAACGTGCGTGAGGGCGTGCGCCGGAAGGACGACGCGCTGCCGTGGCGCGTGATGCACGAGCCCATTCCCGAGGGTCCCTCCGCGGGCGCCTACTGCCCGCCCGAGGAGCTGGGCCGCATGCTCGATCGTTACTACGCCCTGCGCGGCTGGGACCGCGACGGGGTGCCGACGCGCGGAGCGCCTCGGCGCGCTCGGCCTCTAGCCCGCTCCGCGAGGTCATCCCATGCCCGTCACGCGATTCGAGATCACGCTGCGGCGTCCGCTCAACGGCTTCCCCGGCTACGAAGAGCTGAAGGGACGCCTGCACTTCGCGATCGATCCGCTCCACGCGGCCAATCGCCGCATCACCGACGTGGAGCTGGCCCCTCGCGACGCGCAGGGACGCGTGACGTGGGACTCGGACGTGTCCATCCTGCTGCCGGTGGATCGGGGGCAGTGCAGCGGGCGCGTGCTCCTCGACGTGGTCAACCGCGGCAACACGGTGGCGGTGCCGAACTTCAACCGCGCCACCCGGCCCGTCTTCGGCCCGGGATCGGATCCGAATCCGCCCGTGGACGTGGGCGACGGCTTCCTGATGAAGCGCGGCTGGGTGGTGATCTCCTGCGGCTGGCAGGGCGACCTGCCGCGCGTGCCGGGGCTCATCGGCATGCGCACGCCGGAGGCGCGCGACGCGCAGGGCCGGCCGCTGCGCGGCCGCATCTACACCCAGGTGCAGTCCACCGGGCCGGTGGCCGACTTCCTGCTGTCCGACCGCGGCCACGTGCCCTATCCCGCCGCGGACCTCGAGGAGCGGGACGCGCTCCTCACCGTGCGCGACCAGCCCGACGGGCCGCCCGCGGTGATCCCGCGCGAGCGCTGGCGCTTCGCGCGGGCGGAGGGCGGCCGCGCGGTGCCCGACGCCGGCCACATCCATCTCGACGGCGGCTTCGAGAAGGGGCGGCTCTACCAGATCACCTACACCGCGGAGGGCGCGCCGGTGCAGGGGCTCGCCATGGCTGCGCTGCGCGACAGCGTCGCCTGGCTCAAGCACGGCGGCGCCGAGGCGGGCAATCCCGCGCCGGGGCGCCTCCGCTGGGCCTACGGCTACGGGCGCTCGCAGACCGGACGCCTGCTCCGCACGCTGATCCACGAGGACCTCAACCTGGACGAGCAGGGGCGGGAGGCGCTCGACGGCGTCATCGCCAACGTGGCGGGCGGCATGCGCGGCGAGTTCAACCAGCGGTTCGGCCAGCACTCCAAGGACCGCAACAACATGATGGCGCATCTCTTCCCGTTCACGGATCAGCCCCAGGCGGAGCCCGAGACGGGCGCGAAGGACGCGCTGCACGCCCGCCTCGACGCGCGCGGCAGCCGGCTGCGCGCCTACTACACGAACAGCTCGGCCGAGTATCACCGGGGCGACGCCTCGCTGATCCACACCGATCCCGACGGGACGCGCGACGTCCCGTCCGGGCCCCACACCCGCGTCTATCACTTCGCGGGGACGGAGCACGGTCTCGGCATCTGGCCGCCCACGGACTCGCAGCCGGCGCCCGCCGACCCGACCGCGCCGGTCGAGCGCTCGCAGAACCTCCGCGGCGTGGCCGACTACTCGGTGCTGCTGCGCGCCTGCCTGGTGAGCCTCGACCGCTGGGTGGTGGACGGGATCGAGCCGCCGCCGAGCCGTCACCCGCGCCTGGCGGACGGCACCGCGGTGCCGCCCGACCGCCTCGCGGCCGCCTTCTCGCGGATCCCGGCCGCCCGCTACCCGCGCCACAACCCGCGGCCGCGCCGCCTCGACTGGAGCGCGCTGCCGCCCACCCCCGGCAAGCCCTTCGGCTCGCTCGTCTCCGCGGTGGACGGTGACGGGAACGAGCTCGGTGGCATCATCCTGCCGGAGATCGCGGTGCCACTGGCCGCGCACACCGGCTGGAACCTGCGGCATCCCGACATCGGCGGCGCCGAGCAGCTCCTGGTCTTCGCGGGAGCCGTGCTGCCCCTGGCGCGAGATCGCGCCGAGCGGGAGGCGACCGGCGACCCTCGCCTGTCCGTGGCGGAGCGCTATGCGTCCCGCGAGCAGTATCTCGACCGCGTGCGGCAGGCCGCGGAGGCGCTGGCGCGCGAGGGCTACATGCTGGCGGACGACGTGCCGCTCTCGGTCGCCGCGGGCGCGCGCTTCTGGGACCACTTCACTCGCTGACGATCGGAGACCTCATGTACGACCTCCTGCTCAAGGGCGGCACCGTGCTCGATCCTTCCACGAAGCTCGACGGCAAGCAGGACGTGGCGGTGCAGGGGGGCGCCATCGCGCGCATCGCCCCCGACATCGCGGAGACCGAGGCCGCGCGCACCATCGACGTCCGGGGGCGCACCGTGGTGCCGGGCCTGATCGACCTGCACGCCCACGTCTTCGAGGGGATCAGCCGCACCGGGGTGAACCCGGACCTGGGCGGCGTCTACTCGGGCGTGACCACGATCGTGGACGCGGGCAGCGCGGGGGCGGCCACCTTCGCGGGGTTTCCCCGCCACATCCTGCCCCACTGCCACACCGAGGTGATTCCGTTCCTCCACATCTGCCAGACCGGTCTGGCCACGATGCCCGACATCATCGCGGAGAGCAGCATCAACCTCGACGACACCTTGAAGGTGGTGGATCAGCACAAGTCCCTGATCCGCGGGATCAAGGCGCGCATGGTCTCGCCCGCGCTCGAGATCATGGGCATGGAGATGCCGAAGCTGGCCAAGCGGGCGGCCAAGGAGAGCGGCGTCAAGCTCATGGTGCACATCGGCGACACCGAGAAGCGCTACGACCCCAAGGTGATTCGCTCGCTGCTGCCGATTCTCGAGAAGGGCGACATCCTCACCCACTACTTCACCGCCAATCCGGGCGGGGTCCTCGACGGCAACGGCAAGCTGGTGCCCGAGGTCCGAGAGGCGGCCGACCGCGGCGTGTGGTTCGACACCGCGCACGGGCGCATGAACTTCAGCTTCGACGTGGGCCGGCGCGTGATCGAGCAGGGCGTGCTCCCCCACTGCATCAGCACCGATCTCACGGTGCCCGGTCGCGTGATGACCGTGCACAGCATGGCCGAGATGATGACGCGCTTCCTCGGCCTGGGCTTCACGCTGCCGCAGGTGGTGACGATGTGCACCGCCAATCCCGCGAAGGCGGCGGGCGTGGATGACCGTCTCGGCAGCCTCGCGGTGGGCCGGCAGGCCGACATCTCGGTCCTCGACATCCGTCCCGGCGACTGGATGGTCTACGATGTTCTGGGCGCCGGGCTGCGGGTGGACCGCGCGGTGGTCCCCTTCGTCACCGTCAAGAAGGGGCGCGTGTTCACGCCCGACTGGGGTCCCCGCTCGTGGGGCTGGGAGCCGGATCGGGCATTGCCCGCGGGCGGCCCCATCCGGGGAGGGTGCTGCTGATGCTGGTCCTGCCGGAGTGGTCGAGCCTCGGGTTCTTCGTGATCGCGGCGCTGGTGCTGCTGCTGACGCCCGGTCCCGCGGTCCTCTACATCGTCACCCGCAGCATCGATCAGGGCCGGCGCGCGGGCCTAGTCTCGGTGCTGGGCGTGCACGTGGGCACGCTGGCCCACATCTTCGCGGCGGCCGCCGGCATCTCGGCGGTGCTCGCCGCCTCCGCCACCGCGTTCAGCGTGGTCAAGTATCTGGGCGCGGCCTACCTCATCTTCATCGGGGTACGGCGGCTCCTCGACCGCACCCCGCTCGGCGCGGTCACGCCCGGCGAGCCCAAGCGGCTGCGGCGCGCCTTCCTCGACGGCGTGATCGTCAATGTCCTGAACCCGAAGACCGGCCTGTTCTTCCTCGCCTTCCTCCCTCAGTTCGTGACGGTCTCCCGCGGGCACGTGGGCGAACAGATCGTGGCGCTGGGTGTGGTCTTCGTGCTCCTGGGCGCGATCACGGACTCGCTCTACGCGATCGGTGCCGGCGCGGCCGCGCAGTGGCTCCGCGGCAGCCCGCGCTTCCTGGCCAGCGAGCGCTGGATCTCGGGAAGCCTCTACATCGGCCTGGGCGTGGCCGCCGCGCTGTCGAGCAACCAGCAGCGAAAGTAGCCGGAGCGGTTACTGACGTGCGGGCCGCCGGGGGCGCCGCCGGGCCGGCGGCTTGATCCGCGGCTCGTCGTCCGGTCCGGGCCCCTGCGGCTGATCGCCGGCGTAGTCGTCGGTGTCAGGGCTGGCCATAGCCCGACCCCCGAGCAAGGCCTATGCGTGTCTTATCAGGCGTTCAAGAGGGGCCAATGGGCGTCCCCCCTGGCCAGGTCCGGGCCCCGCGGGGCAGATGCTGCCCGGTAAGCTCTTCCCCCGGGTATTCCCGCCAGACATCTGGGCGGCCCGATCGGAGGCGTGGTAAGGTACGGACCTTACGCCGACTGACGGAGAGGGCTGAGCGGCGAACAGGGAGAGGGCATCGATGCCCTCGGTTGAACCTTCCCAAGACTGACCGTAGGTCGAAGGCTGATTGCAGGCCATGAACTGCCACGAGGTTCGAGAGCAGCACTCGGTCTCTTCGCGCGACGGAACGAGTCTGACCGAACGGGCGCTCGCGCACGTCCACATCGCGCAATGCGCGGACTGCCGGGCGGAGCGCGCGTCGTTCACGCTCGCCCCTCCGAGCGTTGAGCCGCCTCCCGTCAACCTGGCGATCGTCGCGCGTGCCGCGCGTGAGACCATCCGGACCGAGCTGACGCAGGTCCTCGGCGTGCCGACCCGGCTCCGCCTGCTCACATCGAGCTCGCTGGTCGTGTCCACGCGAGCGGGTGTGAGGGGGATCGAGGGCACGTGGGCCGGGCTCTCCTGGCTCGCGTCGCGGTTGCGGATGCTCGTCATGCTACCCGCTCGAGCCGTCGCCGGCCTGGTCGACGGCGTCCGGTTCGTCTGCGTGCGCGCGGCGCGCCTGGCGGGGCGGCTTGGCTCGGCGGCGATGATCGCCTGCCATGGGGCGGTACGCGCCGCGGGTGAGACGGGCGGCGCGATTCTCGGGCTGGTGTCGCGATCCCTCGGCGCAACCGTGCGCGCGGCGGGCCGGGTGGCGGTGACCTGCTGGCTCGGTGTCGTGCGAACCCGCGACGTCCTCGTCCGTGTCGGGGGGTGGGTGCCGTCACTCGCTGGGCCATTCGCGCGGGCCGGCGGCCACCTCGTCGGGACCATTCCCGGCCTGGTCGATCGCGCCCGGTTTGCCGGCGCGCGCTCGGCGCGCGGGCTGACCCGGCTCGGGGCGGCGGCGATGATGGCGTGCCACGGGGCCGGGCGCGCCGTGGGCGGGGCGGCCGGCGCGATCCTCGGCCTGGTGTGGCGCTCCCTCGCGGAAGCCGTGCGGACGGCGGGCTGGGCCGTCGCCCGCCTCGTCGGGACCATTCCCGGCCTGGTCGCGCACGCCGGACTCGCCGGTGCGCGCTCGGCGCGCGGACTGACCCGGCTTGGCTCGGCGGCGATGATCGCGTGTCACGGTGCCGGACGCGCCGTGGGCGGGGCGGCTGGCGCGATCCTCGGTCTGGTGTGGCGCTCCCTCGCGAAGGCCGTGCGGACGGCGGGCTGGGCCGTCGCCCGCCTCGTCGGGACCATTCCCCGTCTGGTCGCGCACGCCGGACGCGCCGGCGCGCGCTCGGCGCGCGGGCTGACCCGGCTCGGCGCGGCGCTGATGATGGCCTGTCACGGGGCTGCGCGCGCCGCGGCCGTGGCGGCCGGCGCGCTCCTCGGGCTGATGTCGCGCTTCATCGGAGAATCGGTGCGAGCGGCGGGCCGGGTGATTGCGATCTGCTGGCTTGGGGCCCTGCGACTCCGCGACGTCCTCGTCCGGTTCGGGGGACGGATGTCCGCGGTCGCTGCCTCGTCCGCCCGGGCCGTCGGCCACCTCGTCGGGACCATTCCCGCCGGCGCCCGCGCCCATCCCAGGGTCTGCGCCGGGATCGTGAGCGGAGTCGTGATCGTCTCATCGCTCCTGTTCCTGGGCCCGCGCCCGCGACCCGACGCTCTGCTCTCGCCCGACGAAGGCATGCGGCGGGATCCGGTCCTGTCCGTTGACCGCAAGCCCGCCGAGCCGGTCGTTGCGACGCCTGTCGTCGTCCAGGACGCGCCTCCGCGGCCTGCTCGCATGCCTCAACCGATTCCGGCGCGCCGCGTCGCGGCACCCGAGACGCACGCCGCGATCCCGGCTCCGGTGCGCCGGTCCGAGCCAGTGGCCGTGGAGGCGCAGGCGGAGCCCTCGGACCCTGCCGCGGCGATCGACTGGCTCCTCAAAGGCAGCGCTCGGCGACGCACCGAGAGTCCGTGAGCACAATTCCGCGCACGATCAATTCGGAGACGATAGACTTCTTCGTGGAAGCCTCGGATATTCCAACGATAGGCGGGTAGCTCAGCTGGGAGAGCACGGCCCTTACAAGGCCGGGGTCGGGAGTTCGATCCTCCCCCCGCCTACCAACTATCAGGTCCCTGGAGTACACCGCTGATCTGTCGGTTCCCCCCGGTGCCGAAATAGTGCCAGTGCAGAAAGCCCGTGGGGCACGCTGCTGAAGCCGAGTCTGGTCACCTTGCCGTCCCGCCCTGCTATCCGCCCACCGCACCCTGCTATCCTTGTTGCCTTGGCGTGCCCGGATTCGGATTCGGAGGATTTCTGATCTCATCCTCAACCATCTCGCGGACGTCGGGTGAGTGCAGGTTCAGTTCTCGGGCCGCGTACTCTACAAGGGCTACTCCGAGTGGAGTGACCTTGTAGCTGACGAGGTCTTCTCCCTTTCGCGTGGTGTCCCTGACGAGCGCCGGGGAGATCTTGGCGAATTCAACCTCTAAGGCTCCAACATCAAGCAGCCGCGAAATCGCTTGTGACCGGGCTATTCCTGCGACAGCCTGCCCCATGGTTACCAGTTGTGGGTGCTGGATAGGCTTGCCCATCGTTTCCCAAGTGTCATCCAACTGCGATAGTCAAGCGCCGTCGCAATCCGTCTGACCGCTAGATTCTTCCTCAAGTCTATCTCGCGGAGCGATTGCGCTATCTTGTCCCTGACAAGCTCCGTGGCCGAATCTGGCGAGCCATCGGGATCGTACCGGTGGACACGAACATTGGAAATGTCAAACATTAGCGGGTGTTCGTCCGATCTAAACAACAGCACTTCCTCAGGCTGCCGCATCGCATGAGCGAGCCCAACCTCATACATGACATTCGCGTTTCGGACTGGTCGCCCTCCAATGTCACCAATCGATGTGATATCGGCCACGAAGGTACGACATTGAGCGATTCCGTCAAGGATCTCCGTCAGGATCGAATCGCCGGCGCTCCGAAAGTCGACACGATGAGGCTCCAGCGGCTGCCCGTTTATCTCGATGAGGTTGACTGCCCGCGAAATGACATTGAGCCAACGCGCCTCATAGGCCCGATCAAAGCTCATCGCGACGAATACACGAAGGTTCCTTGGAAAGGCGGGGAATAGACCGAAGAAAGTGGCTGGGTACACGCGCGTCAGCTCAGCGGCACTGCGCCCACGCCATTAGGACGTCATCGAGCGCGACTCATCGTTAGCGTCGCCCGCTGACCGGTGGAGGGTCCGCTGACCCGCGCTCGACGGTCACGGAATGGGCTTTCGTACTGTCGCCTTGAACATGGTCCTTGGCCATGCGATCCGCATCCGCGCGCCGATCGGCGTAACCCAGCCTCCGGCACGGTGAGCACTCGATGCGCCAAGAAGTCGCCATGCCGGCACGAGAATACCACCACGAGCGGATTCTCGGTCGGGCGCCCGTCGGGCCGGGGTGAGCCCGGCCACCTTCGCGAAAGCAGAGGGCTTGTAGATCGCCAGCGTCTCGCGTACTTCCGCCCTAATCGCGGTCATGTTCTTGAGGAAATAGTCGTTCGGCTGCCCCAGCTCGATGCGGTAGCCGCGCTTGCGGTAGAGCGCGGTGCCGCGCTGGAACCACCCCACGAGCGCGGTGCCGGCCGCCATCACCGCCGACACGATGCCGCAGCGGGCGATCATGGAGATCCTCGGGCACCGCGACCCGCATATGACGATGCGCTACCAGCACCTCTCGCCCAGTCACCTGCGCGATGCCATGCGCATGCTCGAAGCGGCGCAGAAAACCAGTGCCAGTTGAAGTGCCAAAACCGGCCAACAGTACCAACAATGGTCAGCGCTAAGTCACCGGAATAGCAGCATCACCAACAGTAGCCGGTAGGGGCGAGACGCGCTTACAAGGCCGGGGTCGGGAGTTCGATCCTCCCCCGCCTACCATTTACCATACGGAGTTAGCCGGCCCCCGAGCGCCTCGTCTAGTCTGATGCTCGCTCTGTGCCACCCTGGAACCTCATGAGCCGTTCCTCAAATCCGGGATAGGTCTGTTCGAGCAACTCGATTTGTAAGCTCACAAGCAGACCCGGTCGCAGTCTTCATGCTGCGGACCTAATGGTTGGAACGCGGTGAAGCCTGTGCAAGGGATTGGGAGCGGTCCCACGAGCCTTGTAGGGCCATTCGCTCTATGCGATTCTGTCGCCGCCAAATGACGACCTGGGGCAGGCTATCGCTCGGCCTCCTCCTGTTGGCGCTCACTGCCAGTGCCTCCAACGGGGCGGAGCCTCAGCCCAAGCGCGTCCTCATCGTCCACTCCTTCGGGAGCACGGCGCCCCCGTTCACGACGCACTCGACCGCCTTCCAGACCACGCTGACCAAGGAGCTGGGGGAGCGGCGTCGACATGGACGAGGTCTCCCTGGACATGGCCCGCTACGCGCAGCCGGACATGGAGGGCCCGTTCGTCGAGTTCCTGCTCGCGCGTCTCGCGAAGTGGCATCCCGATCTGGTGGTGCCGATCGGATCGCCGGCTGGTCGCTTCGTGGTGAAATATCGGGACCGTCTCTTTCCAGGGGCGCCCATCATCTACACCGGCATGGACCGGCGCACGCTGCCTGATGACGCGTTCAAGAGCAACGCCACCTTCGTCGGCGAGTCGTTCGACCTCGCGGGCCTGGTCGAGGACATTCTGCAGCTGGCGCCCGACACGAACCACATCGCCGTCGTGATCGGGGCCTCCCCGCTCGAGCGGTTCTGGACGACGATCTTTCAGAAGGCGTTCGAGCCCTTCCAGGACCGCGTACGCTTCAGCTGGCTCAACGACCTGTCGTTCGACGAGCTGCTGCAGCGGGTGGCCACGTTGCCTCCGCGCTCGTTCATCCTCCTCGCCCTGCTCATCCGCGATGCGTCGGGCGTGACCCACAACCAGGACGAAGCGCTCCAGCAGCTCCACGCGGTGGCCAACGCGCCCATCAATGGCCTCTACCAGAACCAGCTGGGGCTGGGGCTGGTTGGTGGCCGTCTCTACCAGGCCGAAGCCCAGGGCGAGGCGTCGGCCCGTATCGCCATTCGGGTCCTGCGCGGGGAACCGATCTCCAGGCTCCCTCCCCAGGTCATCCCGGCTCTGAGCCCGCGGTACGACTGGCGGGAGCTGCGACGGTGGAATATCAGCGAGAATCGCCTGCCGCCAGGCAGCGTGATCCTCTTCCGCCAGCCGACGCTCTGGCAGGAATACCGCTGGCATATCGTGAGCGCGGCAGGACTCATCGCGACGCAGGCGGCACTCATCGTCACGCTGCTCGTTCAGCGCCGACGCCGCCGCGAGGCCCAGGCAGCGCTACGGCAGGCCGAGAGGGCCGCGCAGCTCCACCTGAGTCAGATTGTTCATCTCGACCGCCTTGGCGCCATGGGCCAGCTTGTCGCATCGCTCGCGCACGAGCTGCGCCAACCGCTGACGGGCATCCTCACCAATGCGCAAGCGGCGAAGCGCCTGCTGGCGAGTGCAGGGCCGACACTCGACGAGTTGCGATCGTGTCTCGACGACATCGTCAGCGATGACCGGCGAGCGGACGCAGTGATCCAACGCGTGCGGCAACTGCTCAAGAAGGCCGAGTTTGTCAGGACGCCTCTCGCGCTTAACGACCTCGCGGCAGACACGATCCGCCTGGTCGCGAACGATGCACTGCTGCATGCCGTCAGCATCGAATTCTCCTCTGCGGCCGCCCTCCCGGTCACGTACGGCGACAGGGTGCAGATCCAGCAAGTGATCTTGAACCTGCTCACCAATGCGATCAGTGCCGCGGCGAACGAAGGAGCCCCGACGCGGAAGGTGACCGTGTGGACATCGGCCGCGTCGGCGCCGTACCTCGAGCTCGGCGTGCACGATTCGGGCAAGGGCATCGCGGAAGCTGACCGCGATCGGATCTTCGAGCCGTTCTTCACCACCAAGCACGACGGGCTCGGTATGGGGCTGGCGATCAGCCGCGCCATCGTCCACGCTCACGGCGGTCGTCTGCTCGTCGACAACAGCCCGACCGGAGGCGCGATTTTTCGGCTTCACCTTGTAGCGTCAGCCCGGTGATCGAGTGAACCAGCTCCCGTACCTGCTCCCGTGGGCGCGCGTGGCCCTCCTGATCAGATCGATCCGAGCGGCCACCTTCGATGAGGAGGCGCCTGGCAGCCTACCGCTCGTAGTCGCTGGACTCGGAAGCCCGCCGCCGGGCCTCCGCCGCGTGCAGCCTGGAACGCAGCCGGGTGTAGGCCATCCCGAGCGGCACGGCCGCGACCAAGGCGCCCGCGCCAAGCGTGCCGAGGACCACTCCGGCGAGCGGGATGTCGACGAAGGCCCAGGCGAGAAAGTGGAGGGTCACCGGTGCCCCGTTCTGAACCGCGAACAGGACCACGACGGATCCGAGTGCGATGGACAGATAGGCCGGCACGCGCGAGGGCGGCCCCGTCGTCTGGGCGGCCGGCGGGCTCGCCGCGGGAGGCGGATCGAGCACCGCGCCACGGTAGCGCTCGCTCAGGACGGCGGTCAGCACACCGCCGAACACGAAGATCGCGGTCGCGTAGTAGATCCACGCGAGCGTGGCCGCGATCACACCGAAGGAGCCGTAGAGCTTGTTGTAGGTGCCGAAGCGGGTCAGGTAGGCGGCGAACGCCAGGCGCGCGATCTCCCAGAGCACCGCGACGATCAGGGTCGTGATGATCGCGGCGCGAGTCGAGACGGGCGTGTTCGGGAAAGTGCGGTAAACGAGGAACAGCAGCCCCAGCACGGTCACGTACAGGAGCGCGGGCGCCATCGACCGCACCCAGACGCTCGAGAGGATCGACGTCGGGACCCCCACGGTCGCCGCCATGTCGGACAAGGTGGCGAGCAGCAGGAGCGCCGAGGCCAGCGCGATGGCGAGCAGGCCGACCGCCCCGAGCGCGGCGAGGTCGAACGCGAAGCCGTGGACGATGCTCCGGGCTCGCTCGACCCGGAAGGCGGCGTTCATGGCGGTGCGCGTCAGGGCGAAGAGCGGCGTGGCGAAGACGACGAGGCCGACCACGCCGAGCGTGCCCGTCACCCGTCGCTCCTCGTTGAGGAGATCCAGGACCCCGAGGATCTCGGCGCTGTAGCCGGGCAGCAGCGAGGTCGCGACCTTCACCACGGATCCGGCCGCCCGGTCGGAGGCCAGCAGGAAGCCGGTGCCCGAGAAGAACAGCAGGGCCAGGGGCGCGAGGCACAGCAGGAACGAGAACGAGAGCGCGGATCCCAGCAGGAATCCCTGGGCATCGTAGAACCGGCGGAGAGCGTTGCGGAGGTCGATCAGCACGGGATCCGCCTCGCGTGAAGCATCGATCTGGCGGTCGCGGGGACTGTAGCCGCCGCGCGGACCGATGTCAACCGCGCCCGACGCGGGGGGACGCAAAGTACGCGGTTTTTCGAGGCGTTCCCTTAAGATGGGGCCCGGAATGAGCGATTCACTGCCCGTCCGCGAGGTTATCCTGCGGGACTTCGAGGCGCTCATCGCGTTCTGCGAGTCGCTCCTGTCCGACGCGAAGGAGAAGTTCCCCAATCGCGTGCGGTCGGCGGAGTTGATGCTGCGGACGAGAAACCTCATCCGCCGGGCCTGCGGCGAAGGCTCCGAGCACTACCGGGCGCTGCTGGAGCTCGCCCGGATCGACCAGCCCGCCGCGTACGTGCCACGTCTGCAAGGGGTGCTCCTGGCGGCCGCGAAAGACTTCGGAGAGGGCCACTTTTTCGAATTCCGGCACGTCATCGAGGCCGACGTGCTCGGCAGCTTCATCGGCCAGGCGGAGGGCCTGCTCGCGGCGGGGCACCATCTTCCCGCCGCATCGCTGGTCGGCGCGGTGCTCGAGCGGGCCCTGCGGAAGCTGTGCGAGGCGCGCGGGTTCGTCCCGCCGCCCACGGCCACGATCGAGAGCCTCAATGCGGAGCTGGCCAAGACCGGGGCCTACAGCACGCGCTCGAAGGAGCGCATCACCGGGCTGGCCCTCCTCCGCGACCACGCGGACCAGGGCAGATCGGACGCGGTCACGCGAGGCGACGTGGAGGCCATGGCCCGATGGGTCCGGGCGTTCGCCGCCGACTCCCTGGGGTAAGATGGGCGCAACCAGGAGGGGACGATGTCCAGACCCATCACGATCGCGCTGAGCCTCGGCCTCGGCGCTCTGCTGATCACGCCGCCGCTGCTGGCCCAGGGCCCGCCCGCGCCGCCGGCCGCGCCACACCAGACGCACGGCCATCGCGTGGCCGGGCCGGAGGGCGCGCCGACGATGCCGGGGCAGGACGCGTTCGGCGCGATCGCCGAGGTGGTGCGCCGGCTGGAGGCCGACCCCGGCACCGACTGGAGCCGCGTCGATCTCGAGCGGTTGCGGCAGCATCTGATCGACATGAACGAGATCGTGCTGCGGTCGAGCGTGAAGACGAACGCGGTACCCGGCGGCCTGGCCATGGACGTCACCGGCGCGGCGCGGACCGAGCGGGCCATCCGCGCCATGCTCGCGCCGCACGCGCGCGAGCTGGACCACATGCCCGACTGGACCGCCAGGACCGAGCCGATTCCCGGCGGCCTCCGTCTCACCGTGACCGCGCGGCAGCCCGCGGACGCCGCGACCGTCACGCGGATCCGCGCTCTCGGCTTCGCCGGGCTCCTGGTGCAGGGCGGCCACCACGGCCCCCATCACCTGGCCATGGCGAAGGGGGAGCTGCTTCCCGGCCATCGCCACTGACGGGCGAGTGCGGCGGCGGCGCTGACGAGGTGCGCTCCGCGTTCGACTCGATCGAACATGCGTTCGCGCGCGCTTCGGGGGCGCCGCTCGTGGCCGGCAACGATGTCAGCCTGCTCAAGGACGCGGCCCAGAACTACCCGGCCTGGCTCGAGGCGATCGGCGCGGCCCGGCGCTCGATCCACTTCGAGAGCTACATCATCCACGATGACGAGACGGGCCGGCAGTTCTCGCAGGCCCTCGCGGCCCGCGCCCGGGCGGGAGTGCGGGTCCGGGTCATCTACGACTGGCTGGGGGCGGTGGGCAAGACCTCGCGCCGGTTCTGGCGCGAGCTGCGGGCCGCGGGCGTGGAGGTCCGCTGCTTCAATCCACCGAGCTTCTCGAGCGCGGTCAGCTGGCTCTCGCGCGACCATCGCAAGATGCTGGCGGTGGACGGCCAGGTCGCCTTCGTGACCGGCCTCTGTGTCGGGCGCTACTGGGTCGGCGACGTCGCGCGGGGCATCGAGCCCTGGCGCGATACCGGGATCGGCCTGCGCGGTCCCGCGATCGCGGACCTCGAGCGGGCGTTCGCCCGGATGTGGGCCCTCACCGGTCCGCCGATCCCCGCGGCGGAGGTGTCGGCGAGGGACTCGCGGTCCGCCGCGGGCGATGTCGCGGTGCGGGTGATCGCCAGCATGCCCGGCACCGCCGAGCTCTATCGCCTCGATCAGCTGATCGCGGCCGCCGCGCGACGGACGCTCTGGCTCACCGACGCCTATTTCGTCGGAACGAGCGCCTACGTGCAGTCGCTGCGCGCCGCGGCGCGCGACGGCGTGGACGTGCGGCTGCTCGTGCCCGGGGCGACCGACATCTGGATCCTGCGCGGGCTGTCGCGTGCGGGCTACCGTCCGCTGCTCGAGGCTGGGGTGCGAGTCTACGAGTGGAATGGCACGATGCTCCACGCCAAGACCGCGGTGGCGGACGGGCGCTGGGCCCGCGTCGGCTCCACGAATCTGAATCTCCAGTCGTGGATCGGCAACTGGGAGCTCGACGTGGCGGTGGAGGACGAGGGATTCGCGGCCGAGATGGAGGACATGTACCTGGACGATCTCGGACGGGCGACCGAGATCACCCTGACCGCCAGGGCCCGGGTCGTGAAGCGCGCAGAGGCACCCCGGCGCCCGGCCCGCCAGCCGGGGAGCGCCGGTCGCGCCGCCGCGGGGGCGGTCAGCATCGGGAGCGCGGTCGGGGCGGCGATGACCGGGCATCGCGCGCTCGGGCCGGCCGAGGCCAGGATCATGGGCGCGGCGGGGCTCGTGCTTCTCCTGCTGGGCCTCGTCGCGCTGGTCTGGCCGTGGGTCGTCGCGGTGCCACTCGGCGTGATCGCGCTCTGGCTCGCGGTGACCCTGCTGGTCCGCGCGCGGGCCCTGCACCGGGAGAGCGTCAAGCGCCGGCGCCGGCGTGACGGGTCGACCTCGTGAACCGCCGTGCTATCCTGCGCCGGCCATGAGTGAGCCGCTTCCCGAGATCCTGCCCGCCGATCCCCTCCCGCTGCTCGCGCAGTGGCTCGAGGAGGCGCGGCCCGCGATGAAGAGCCCGACCGCGATGGCGCTGGCCACCGTGGGGGCCGACGGGCGCCCGACGGTGCGCATGGTCATCTGCCGGGGCTTCGACGTGGGCCTGGGCTGGCTCGTCTTCTATTCCGATCGCGAGAGCACGAAGGGCCTGGCCCTCGCCGCGAACCCGCGCGCCGCGCTCGTCTTCCACTGGGACGTGTTCGAGCGCCAGATCCGCGTGGAAGGGCCGGTCACGCACGCGCCCGAGGCCGACTCCGATCGCTACTGGAATACGCGGCCGCTGGACGCGCGGGTGGCCGCGGCGGCGAGCGACCAGAGCCGGCCCATCGCCTCGCGCCGGGCGTTCCTCGAGAAGATCGAGGCGACGAAGCAGACGCACGGCACGGACGTGCCGCGGCCCAAGCGCTGGGGCGGCTATCGCGTGTGGGCGGAGCGGGTGGAGCTGTGGGCGGGGCAGCCGGGGCGCGCCCACGATCGCGCGGTGTGGGCGCGGACGCTCGAGCCGACCGCGGCGGGCTTCACCGGCGGGGCGTGGCGGGGGACGCGGCTTCAGCCCTGACGCGGCCGCGCGGGGGCGCTGGCGGGCAACTCAGCCGAGGCGGTCGCCGCCCGCCACGGGCAGGGTGGAGGCGCACCGGAGGGCGAGGGTCATGTCGACCCTCCTGGGCTGGCGCCGGACGAGTCGGGAGACGTCAGGCGCCGGATGCGGTTCTCCGCCTCGGTGATCGGCGAGCCGCCGTGCATCATGGCCCGCGCGAACTCCAGCATCGGGTACCCGTTCCGGGCCTCTTCCTGGAAGCGCTGCGCGAAGCCTCCGCTCTTGATGTCCTCGAGGGTCTTGCGGAAGCTCTCCGCCATGGCTTCGCGGTCCATCTCGAGCGAGCGGGTGATGCCGCCGAACACCGCGGTGGGCCCGTGGTCCTCGGAGGCGCGGAAGAAGCCGGTCTCCCGGAAGGCCTGGAAGACCGCTTCCATCTCGCCCGACATGTACATCTCGAGCACCAGCGCCTCGGCGGGCATGCCGGCGTCGCGCGCGACCTCGAAGGCCATCATGATCGCCATGCCGAGCATCGAGCCCACCGTCTGCTCGATGAAGAGATCGAGCGTGGCCTCGACCTTCGCGGACATCTGGACCGCGCCCTTGCGCAGCACGCCCATGCCATCGGCCAAGCCCAGCATGCGCTGCTCGGCCCGCCCGCTGCGGTCGGCCTCCACGCCCACGCAGGCCCAGAACCCGTGGCCCTCGAGGTAGCGATTGCGCGCGGTGGTCCCGGCCATGCGCGGGGCCACCAGCAGCACGTCGATCGTCTCCGGCGGGTGGATGAGGCCGAAGGCCAGGCTGTAGCCCGAGCCGAAGGCGATGGCGCTGCCCGCCCGCAGCGTGGGCGCGATCTCCGCGTCGAAGACGGTCGGGATGACCTCGTCGGGCAGCAGCACGTACACCACGTCGTCGGCGGCCGCGGTGGCGATCGACACCACCTCGAAGCCCTCGGCCCGCGCCTGCTCGGCGTACTCGTCCTCGCGATTGCCGATGCGCACCTTTGCGCCGGAGTCGCGCAGGTTGAGCGCGGCGGTGCGGCCGAGATGGCCGTAGCCGAGCACCGCGACGGATTCGCCCGCGAGCGCGCCGGGCGGCGCGTCGGCGGCACGATATACTCTGACCTGCGATGCGTTCGGAGTGCTCATGCCAGAATCCTAACCCAGATTGCCGTCATTCGCCCCGTGTTCCGGGCTCCCGGGCCGGGGGATCGTGACATAGATGGCCTCCGCGTCGAGGGCGGTCCGCTGCTGCATCGTGGGCGGCGGGCCCGCCGGGATGATGCTGGGCCTGCTCCTGGCCCGGGCTGGGGTGTCCGTGCAGGTGCTGGAGAAGCACGCGGACTTCCTGCGCGATTTCCGGGGCGATACCATCCACCCCTCCACGCTCGAGCTGATGCACGAGCTCGGAATCCTGGAGGAGTTCTTGCGGCTCCCGCATCAGGAAGTCCCCCGGCTGGTCGCGCAGTTCGGGGATTTTCCGGTCACCATCGCCGATTTCACGCACCTGGCGACTCGCTGCAAGTTCATCGCGATGATGCCGCAGTGGGACTTCCTCGACTTCCTGGTCCGCCAGGCGAAGATTTTTCCGACCTTCCAGCTCGAGATGCGGGCCGAGGCCACCGGGCTGATCGAGGACGCGGGCCGGGTGATCGGGGTCCGCGCCGTCACGCCGGCGGGCCCGCTCGAGGTGCGGGCCGACCTGGTGGTCGCCGCCGACGGGCGGTCCTCGGTGCTCCGGGAGCGGGCCGGGCTCTCGGTGGAGGACCTGGGCGCGCCCATGGACGTGTTCTGGTTCCGGCTCTCGCGCCACCGGTCCGACCCGGCGGCCACCATGGGCCGCTTCGACATCGGCCGGATCTTCGTCCTCATCAACCGCGGCGAGCACTGGCAGTGCGGCTACGTGATCCCGAAGGGCTCGGCGGAGGACGTCCGCCGGCGTGGCCTCGAGGCCTTCCGCGCCGAGGTGGCGCGTCTCGCTCCGTGGGCCCCCGACCGGACGGGTGAGATCCGCGACTGGGACGACGTCAAGCTCCTCACCGTCAAGGTGGATCGCCTGCGGGAGTGGCAGCGGGCGGGCCTGCTCTGCATCGGCGACGCCGCGCACGCCATGTCGCCGGTCGGCGGCGTCGGCATCAACCTGGCCATCCAGGACGCGGTCGCGACCGCCAACCTTCTGTGGGAGCCGCTGCGCGCGGGCCGGCCGACCCTCGCCCAGCTCCGCCGCGTACAGGCGCGCCGTCAGTGGCCGACTCGCGTCACGCAGCGGCTGCAGGTTCTCGTGCAGCGGCGAGTCATCACCCGGGCACTGCAGGGCGGCCAGACCGGCCTCGCGCCGCCCCTCGCGATCCGGCTGCTCGCGCGCTACCCGGCTCTCCAGCGCCTGCCCGCCCGCGTGGTCGGCGTCGGCATCCGCGCCGAGCACATCCGCTCCCCGGCCGTCTAGGCGGGTCAGCGCTCGCCGGTGGCGGTGTACTCGAGGTCCTTGACCACGCCCGCGCCGTCGTACTGGACGACCAGGATCTGGCGGTAGAGCTTCAGGTTGAACGAGGTGCCCTTCACCTGCTCGAACAGGTAGACGCCCGCGCGCGCGTCCTTGTCGGCGATGAGCGGGTAGCGGTAGGCGCCGTGGGGCGGTCCGAGCAGGCTCACCACGGCCGCCTCCGTCGTCTCGCCCTTCTTGATCTCGGACGCCCTCGTGCCGTCGAAGTCCGTCTTGTCGTCCGGGAAGGAGCTGGTGAAGTGGTGGCCGACGAGCACGTCCCGCCAGAGGTAGAACTCCTGAGCGCGGGCCGGAACCAGGCCGCCCGGAGCCGACGAGGCCGTCGTCGCGTAGGCGTAGCTGAGGATCTTCATCGTCTCGTTGTTCTTGAGGACGGTGCCTTCGCGGTAGGGCGTGCCGAACCGCTGGCGAATCTCCGCCTCCGTCGCCTGCCCGACGGCCAGGCTCTCGGGCGCGGGCCGCTTGAAGTCGCGCCCGGCGCAGCCGGCGGACACGAGCACGAGGGCCAGGAGGGCGAAAACCCGTCGCGACATGGCGCGCACTTTAGATGCGCGGTCCGGGAGTGTCAAGCCGCCTTCCGCCGCGATGGTAGACTGCCTCTACCTCGATGAGCCAGCCATGCCCCCGCTGCGCCAACTCCGCGCCCGACGGCGCGCGATTCTGTCCCGCGTGCGGCAGCCGGATCGGCGGAGGCGACTCCGCGCGCTTCACCTCGCCGGGCGTCTACACCCCGCCGCACCTCGCCCAGCGCATCCTCGACTCGCGCGAGGCGCTCGAGGGCGAGCGCAAGCAGGTGACCGTGCTGTTCGCCGGCATCCACGGCATGATCGAGGCGGTCGGCGAGCGCGACCCCGAGGAGATCGGGCCGGTCATCGACCAGGTGCGCGACCTGATGATGGAGGCGGTGCACCGCTACGAGGGCACCGTCAACCAGGTGATGGGCGACGGGATCATGGCCCTCTTCGGCGCGCCGCTCGCCAACGAGGACCACGCGGTGCGCGCCTGCTACGCGGCCCTGCGCATGCAGACGCGGATGCTCGCCTTCGGCGACGCGCTGCAGCGCTCGCTCGGGTTGCCGCTGCAGATCCGGGTGGGCCTCAACTCGGGCGAGGTGGTGGCGCGCTCCATCGGCAGCGATCTCTCGTTCACCTACACCGCGGTGGGCCAGACCGTGCACCTGGCCGCCCGCATGGAGCAGATGGCCAAGCCCGCCTCGATCCTGGCCACCGAGCCCACCGTCGCGCTGGTGCGGGGCCGCGTGGCCACGCGCGCCCTCGGACCGGTGCCGGTGCGCGGCCTCCAGGCGCCGGTCGACGTGCACGAGATCAGCGGGGCGGTGCCGATCCGCTCGCGACTCGACGCGGCCTCGCCGCGCGCGCGCTCGCCGCTCGTGGGGCGCGAGACGGAGCTGGCCCGCCTCGACGAGGCGCTCGACGCGATGCTGGCCGGCACCGGCCAGGTCGTGTCCCTGGTGGGCGACGTGGGAGTGGGCAAGTCGCGTCTCTGCCTCGAGTTCGCCCGGCGCTGCCGGGCCCGGGGCTGTCTCGTCATCGAGGCGCCCGCGGTCTCCTACGGCCGCGCCGCCGGCTACCGGCCGGGGGTGGAGCTGCACCGCCGGTACTTCCAGGTCGAGAGCGGCGACGACCCGGCGACGGTCCGCGACAAGGTCGCCGCGCGCCTGCGCGCGCTCGATCCCGACCTCGAGGAGGGCGTGTCCGCGATCCTCTGGGTGCTCGGCGTGCCGCAGGACGGCGCGGTCAGCGACATGGATCCCGATCGCCGCCGCCGCCAGGTGATGCGCACCGTGCACCGGCTCGTCACGCGCCAGGGACGCCAGCAGCCTTTCGTGATGATCCTGGAGGACATGCAGTGGGTGGACTCCGAGACCCACGCCGCGATGGACGCACTGGTGGAGGCGCTGCCGCCCTACACGCTCGTGGTCTCGACCTACCGTCCCGAGCACGTGGACCGCTGGAGCCGCCACCCGGGCTACTCGCAGGTGCGCGTGGACGCGCTCGAGCCGCCGGCCACCGGCGACATGCTCGACGCGCTGCTGGGCGACGAGCCCGGGCTCACGCCGCTCAAGCGCCTGGTGGCCGACCGCGCGAACGGCAATCCGCTCTTCCTCGAGGAGTGCGTGACGACCCTCGTCGAGACCGGCGCGCTCGCGGGGGAGCGCGGGGCCTACCGCCTCACGCGTCCCGTCCTCGCGCTCGAGGTCCCGGCCACCGTGCGGGCCACGATCGCCTCGCGCATCGACCGGCTGCGGTACGAGGACAAGCGGTTGCTGCAGGCCGCCTCGGTCATCGGCGACACGGTCCCGGTGCGCCTGCTCGAGACCGTCGCCGACGTGCCCACCGACGAGGTGCGCCGCGGCCTCGACCAGCTCAACGTCGCGGGCCTGCTCGATCAGCGCGCGCTCTTCCCCGATCTCGAGTACGGCTTCCGCCACGCGCTGGTGCACGACGTCGCATACGAGAGCCTGCTGCACGAGCGTCGGCGGACGCTGCACGCGCGCATCCTGGAGGCCATCGAGCAGTTCTACGAGGGCGACCGTCTGGCCGAGCAGACCGAGCGGCTCGCCCACCACGCCTTCCTGGGCGAGGCGTGGGAGCGCGCGGTGGGCTACTGCCGCCAGGCCGGCGGCCGGATGCTGGCGCGATTGGCGAGCTGGGAGAGCGTCTCCTTCTTCGAGCGGGCCCTCGCCGCGCTCGCCCACCGGCCGGTGGACGCGGTGACGCGCGCCACCGGGGTCGACCTCCGCTGCGACCTGCACAACGCGCTGGTCCCGCTCGGCCAGCACGCGCGCAGCCTCGAGGTCCTGCGCGAGGCGGCCGCGCACGCGGAGGCCCTCGACGACCGACCGCGGCTGGCCCGCGCGCTCTCGTTCGAGAGCAACGTGCACTGGGAGCTCGGCGAGACCGACGAGGCGGCGCGGGTGGGCGCCCGGGCGCTCGCCATCGCCGAGGAGACGGGGGACCTGGGCCTGCGGGTCGTGGGCACCTTCAACGTGGGCGCGGGCCGACGGGCCCTGGGCGACTACCGCGAGGCGGTCACCGTCCTGCGACGCAACCTGGAGCTCTTGCCGCCTCACGAGAGCGGCGAGACCTTCGGGCTGCCCGGCATCGCGGCGGTGCTCACGCGCGCGCACCTCGCGTGGGCCCTGGCCGAGCTGGGCCAGTTCGACGAGGCGATGGCGGTCGCGCAGGACGGGGTGCGCCTGGCCGAGGCGCGCCGCGACGCCTACAGCGTCCCGTACGCGCTGCTCGGGCTGGGCGGCACCCTGGTCCGGCGCGGCCAGATGTGGGAAGCCAGGGGCGTGCTCGAGCGCGGCATCGAGCTCGCGGCCGAGATGCCCGCTTTCTTCCCGCCCATCGCGGGGGACCTCGCCATCGTCTACGCGCTCACGGGACGGGGCGCGGACGCGCTCGATCTGGCCGAGCGGGCGGTGCGCCAGGCGCAGAGCATGCAGCGCCTCGGCCGACTCTCCCTGATCGCCACCCATCTGGGCGAGGTGCGCCTGCTCACCGGCCACGCCGCGGCGGCGGAGGCGGACGGGCGGCGCGCCCTCGCGCTCGCCGAAGCGCACAAGGAGCGCGGCAACATGGTCTACGCCCTCCGGCTGCTGGGCCTGGCCGCGGCCGAGAAGCAGCCGCCCGATCTCGACCGGGCGCGCAGCCACCACGCGCACGCGCTGGCCCTGGCGAGCGAGCTCGGGATGCGGACCCTGGCCGCGCGCTGCCACCTGGGGCTCGGCCGGCTCGCCCGCCGGACCGGCGACGCGGCGGGCGCGGACAAGCACCTGGGTGAGGCGCGCGCGCTCTTCGAGGAGATGGGGATGGCGTTCTGGCTCGAGCGGCTGCATCTCGACTCGAGCACCGCGCCGGGGCCCGGCGGCCGCCCGGGCGGCGTCAGCTTCTGATCAGGTCTCGAGCACCCACTGCACCAGGGTGCGGAGGTCCTCCACCGTGAAGGGCTTGGTCAGCACCGGGTCGCCGGTCTCGGCCAGGAAGGGGACGAACTTGTCGGCCTCCGCGTGGCCGGTGACGAAGATCACGCGGGGCAGGGCCTCGCCGAAGCGCTTGCGCAGGGCGGTATACAGTCCCGGGCCGTCGAGGTTCGGCATCTGCAGGTCGCTGATGATCAGGTCGTAGGCGCGCTGCTCGATGCGGTAGAGGGCCTCGGCCCCGTCGCGGACGGTGTCCACCTCGTGGTGGTCGAGCAGCAGGATGTTGGCGATCAGCTCGCGGAGGCTGCTCTCGTCCTCCACCACCAGGATCAGCCTCGGGCGCGTGGTCACGATTCCCGCCGGCTCATGCGGCGAAGATCCGGGTCACCAGCTCGAGCACGCGGCCGGGCTTGATCGGCTTCGCGAGCACGGGCGCCCGGAGGTTGGCGAGGAAGCTCCCGTAGTGCGGATCGAAGGCGACGTGGGTGAGGAACACGACCTGGGGCAGGGCGTCGGCGAAGCGCTCGGCGAGCGCGTCGAGCAGCGCGGGGCCGTCGAGCTTCGGCATGCGGACGTCGGCCATCACGAGCTCGTAGCGCCGCTGGTCGAGGAGCAGGAGCGCTCCGTCGGCGTCGCCCGCCCCGTCCACCTCGTGACCGTCGAGGCTCAGCACGTCGACGAGAGCCTGCCGCGCGGCGGCTTCCTCGTCCACGACCAGGATCAGATGTCCGGCCATTCATGCACGATAGCGGGTTCACCGCGCAGGAGCAAGGTTCGGAGGGCGACACCCTAGCGGCGCGAGCGGCGGCAGCCGTCCTGGCGGGCCTCGTCCTCGGTGGCGTAGCAGCGCTCGGTACGGCTCTCCGCATAGGCGCTGCTGCCGGGCACGTAGTAGATGCAGCGCTCCGACGAATAGGTCGTGAAGTCCGCCTTGATCGGATGCGTCAGGGGGCAGCTCCAGCCTGTCTTCGGCGCCACGCCGGGCCGGGCCTGCGCGACGTTCGGTGCCGTCGGGGGGGCGGCGGGGGACGTGCCTTTCGCGGGAGGCGCCGGCCCCGCCGTCTTCCAGATGCCGAGCTTCGCGGCCCGCGCCTGCTCCTGGCGACGCAGCAGCGTTTCCTGGTGCCGGACGTTGGGGCCGCCGGTGACGACCTGCCCCAGTCCGTGTGCGATCAGCTCCGCGTTGACCATCACGTCGCCGACCCAGACGTAGGCCAGGAGCCGGCCCTCGGGGTCCCGCTCCAGAACGTCGAGCTCGAGCCGTACGTTCTTGGCGTTCGTCAGGCCGCGGTTGAATTGCAGGGCCTCCCGGCCCTGTGGGTCGCCGGAATCGGGACGGCCGTCGCCCGCGTCCGGCGCGGTCACCCCGATGTACCGGACGGGCTCCACGTCGCCGTTGACGAAGACGTGGATGGTGTCGCCGCTCACGATCTTCACGACCGCGGCCGGCAGGCTGCGCGGACGCCCGGGCTCCTGGCTCCACGTGGGCGCGACCAGGAGGAGCAGGAGCGTGCCGGGAAGGACGAGGCGCCGGAGCGCGCGCGCCACTACTTGCGGCCTTCGCTCAGCGAGCGCTCCAGGGCTTCCCGGCGAAGGCGCTCGGCGGCGAGCTGGTCGGTCAGCGTCTTGAGCTGACCCTCCAGCCGCTGGAGCTCCTCGGTCTGCTGCGCGCGCAGGTTGGCCTGCTCCTGGCCGCCCTTCTGGCGCCAGAGTAGATCGGCGGCCACGCCGCCCCCCACGACGCCCAGCACCGTCCACACCGCGACCCGCTTGACCAGGGCCTTCGTCACGTCCATGGCGAGCCTTTCAGTCCACCAGGGCGATCGCGCGCACCGGCGAGCCGTCGGCGCCCGTCACCCGGAGCGGCAGCGCGATGACCCGGCAGCGCGCCGCGCCGATCTGGTCGAGGTTGGTCAGGTACTCGATCACCGTGATGCCCTTGGGGAAGAAGATGTGGTGCGTGGTGCACTCCTCACGCGTGATCTTCGTGCCCGGCGAGAAGATCGAGGTGCGGATGCAGTAGTCGGGCGGATAGTCGTAACCCACCGCCTTCGCCCCGCGCGCCACGAGCCACTCGCAGGCGCTGGACCCGGTGTAGGGCGCGTCCTTCCAGAAGCGCTCGCTCGCCACCGGGCACTTGCGCGGCCAGTCGGTGCGCAGCAGCACGATGTCGCCCGCCTGGACGTGGCCTGCGCGCCGCTCGAGATCGGCCCCGGTCACCTCCGCGTTCTCGCCCAGGTGGGTGAGGTCCACCACCGCGGCGGGGCCCATCCACTGGTCCACCGGCATCGAGGCGATGTCGCGATCGCCGGGCAGGAAGTGCACCGGCGCGTCCACGTGGGTATAGGCGTGGCAGCTCACGGTGAGGACGGTGGACTGGAAGTTCGCCCCCGCCTCGTGGGTCGACCGCCGCTCGCTCGCCACCGTCCAGCGGAAGTGCGGGCCGATCGGGAAGCTCAGGTCCACCACGCGCATGGCGTTCATGGTGTCCCGCGCCCGGCCACCTTGTCAACGAACTCAATGAGCCTCAAAGGGCTTCTCCTCCTCATTCCCCTCTCCCCTCAGGGGAGAGGGCAGGGTGAGGGGTGGTGACCGTGAGGGGTGCTATAGTCTCCCTCACCATGGCCGACACGCCCTCGGTCCGCCGGGTCGCGGTGGTCCTCTTCGAGGGCTTCACGGTCCTCGACGTCTACGGCCCGGTGCAGGCCTTCGCCTCCGCCCGCTCGACCCGTCCCGACGGCTCGGTCCAGCGGCTTTTCGAGATCGTGACGGTGGCCGAGAAGGCCGGCCCGATCAAGAGCGGCGAGGGGCCGACAACGCACGCGGACCACGCCTTCGCGGACGCGCCCGCCTACGACGTGCTGCTCGTGCCGGGCGGCTTCGGCACCCGCCAGGCGGTCAACAACGCCCCGCTGCTCCTGGCCCTCACCGCGGCCAGCCGCCGCGCCGCCGTGACCACCACCGTGTGCACCGGCTCGGCGCTGCTGGCGCGCACCGGCCTCATGGACGGACGGCCGGCGACCTCCAACAAGGTGGCGTGGGACTGGGTGGTGCAGCAGGGCCCGCGCGTGAAGTGGCAGCGTCAGGCGCGCTGGGTGGACGACGGCGATCTCGTCACCTCGTCCGGGGTCTCCGCGGGCATCGACATGGCCTTGTCGGTGGTGGCGCGGCTGCAGGGCACCGACATGGCCCGGCAGTCCGCGCGGTTCATGGAGTACGTCTGGCGCGAAGATCCCGGAGACGATCCTTTCGCCTGACACGCATGGCCAAACAGGTCCCGGTGCTCGGGTTCCTGGTGGCCTTTACCGCGCTGGTCGGGTGCCTCGCTCCCCCGGCCCGCGCCCAGCCCGCTTCGCTGTCCGAGATCCGGATCGTCACGCTGCGCGCGGTCGCCGACGAGATGTACCGCGCCCAGCCGGGCTGGGAGGCCGCGCTCCGGCGGACCGTCCAGACGGTCTCCGACATCTACGAGCGCCAGTTCCAGATCCGTCTGACGATCCGCGACGTGGTGCCGTGGACCATCGGCCCGGCGGCGCCGGTTCCCCGCATCCTGGCCCGCGTGCGCGGGGAGGTGGGGCCGGGCGCCGCCGACGTGCTCGTGCTGTTCGCGGCGGAGCGATGCGAGAAGCTCGAGTACGGCTTCGCGCTGACCTTCGGCCGGTACGCGATGGTGCAGACCGGCTGCCTCGACACCGCCGTGCTCGCCAACACCGCGCCGGAGGCGGTGCTCTCGCACGAGATCGCGCACCTCTTCGGCGCGTTCCATCCGTCGGTGGGGCGCTCCGATACCGTGATGACCGGCGGGCCCGCCAATCGCTTCGACGACCAGTCCGCGCGGGTGATCCGGCTCATGCGCGGCTACGACTTCACGCGCGGCGTTCTCGGCCTCGATCCGGACGCGCGCCGCGCCTGGAGCGCCATCCACGCGGAGGGACATCGGCGAGGGGATCCGAACCCGCTGGCCAGCGCGCTGTCGGGCGCGGGCGTCGAGCTGGGGCGGATCGGCCGCGTGGACGAGGGCGTGGCCCTGGTGCGCGAGGCGATCGCGATCGACCCGACCGCGGCGCGCCCCCGCACGCTGCTGGGCCTCCTGCTCCTGCGCCAGGGCCGGCTGGAGGATGCGGCCCGCGAGCTGGACGCGGCCAAGAAGATCAACTTCCGCGAGACCGAGGCCCGGACCGAGCTCGGGTTCGTCCTGCTCCGCCTCGGGCGCGAGGAGGAAGCCCTCGTCGAGCTCCGCGACGTCTTGCGGATCGACCGTCGCGCTCCCCGCGCGTACGTCGGAATCGGCATGATCCTGGCGAAGCGCGAGCGGACCGGGGAGGCGATCACCGCGTTCCAGAACGCGATCCAGGTGGATCCCTCGTATGGGCCCGCGTACCTGCGGCTCGCCGAGCTGCTCGAGCGGCTCGGCCGGCCCGTCGAGGCCTGGGGCGCGGCCGAGCAGGCGCACGACCGCGGCGAGGACGTGGCGCCCGCCCTCTGGCAGCAGCTCACCCTGAAGCTGCCCTCGGCGCCTCCGCTGCCGCCGGCCTGCGCGGAGGTGGCCGGCGGGACGGTGGATCTGGACAATCCCGACCCGCCGCATCGCGGCTACGTCACCCGGGTCCGCGAGCGCGTGCGCGCTCACATGGTGTACCCGCGCGGGGCCGGAGAGGGCGGAGTCGGAGGCGATATCCAGGTGGAGTTCCGGATCGGTCGCGAGGGCCGTCTCGAATGCGCGACGCTGCGGCGCTCCTCCGGGTCGGAGCTGCTCGACCGCTACGTGATGAGCGCGGTGCGGCTGGCTCAGCCGTTCGCGGCGCTGCCGGCGCAGATCCCGGCGCCGTCGCTGCCGGTGAGCGCGACGTTTCGCTTCCGCGCCGAGACCCGGTAGGCTTGCCCGGGCAGTCCTGGACGATCAGTCCTGGAAGATCTGCTCGGGCTGCACCGTCAGCGCGTCGGTCCGCCAGCCCGCATCGCGCGGGCCGCCGGCGGCGCCCCGGTCGATCTGCGAGACGTGCAGGAGGGGCAGGGTATCCGCGTCTGCCTGCCACTCCCACTCCTTGGTCGCCGCGTATCCCGAGGCAGCCAGGAGAATGGCCACTACCAGAACGGGCCGCCTGATCCCTGTGTTCATGATCATGCCTCCCCGATGCGACATCGCTCGAGGAGAGAAAAGGCAAGCGCTGTGCCATGGGCCATGGGGTGTAAGTAGGCGATTCGCGGACGGGCGGCGCCGCCCGCCGGTGCCTGCCGAAGAAACTACCAGGTAAGACCGCCCCGCCGTCGACCGGCTGACACCAGGTCGGCCCCTCTGGCCTCGGGCGGCTTCCGTGGGGTAAGGTGGTGGGCGCCGATGGCCCCACGCGCCGCCGCCGTCCCCCTGGCCCAGCTCGAGTCCGTCCAGAAGCGCGTCCTCTGGTTGAGCGCCCAGCTGGTGCATCACGCCAATACCCGGCCGAACCCGGACGGGACCAAGGTCGGGGGCCATCAGGCCTCGGCGTCCTCGGTGGTCTCGCTCATGACCGCGCTCTACTTCCACGCGCTGCGGCCCGGCGACATCGTGGCCACCAAGGCGCACGCCTCTCCCGTCTTGTACGCCATCGAGTATCTGCGCGGGCGCCTCACCGCCGATCAGCTCCGTGGCCTGCGCACGCTCGGAGGGCTGCAGGCCTATCCGAGCCGGCGCAAGAATCCCGAGATCGTGGATCTCTCCACCGGCTCCATGGGCCTGGGCGCGGTGAGCGCGGCCTTCGGGGCCCTCGCGGCGCGCTATGTGAGCCAGCACCGCGGTGCCCGGCCGATGCCCGGCCGCTTCATCGCCATGATGGGAGACGCCGAGCTCGACGAGGGCAACGTGTGGGAGGCGCTCCTGGAAGAGGCGGTGCGCGAGCTCGATAATCTGATGTGGGTCGTGGACTTCAACCGCCAGAGCCTCGATCGCATCGTGCCCGACGCGCGCCGGGGCCAGCTGCGCGAGTGGTTCCGCGGCGCGGGCTGGCACGTCATCGAGCTGCGCTGGGGATCACGTCTCCGCGCGCTCTTCGGACGGCCGGGGGGCGAGCGGCTGCGCGCGCGCCTCGAGGGCATGGGCAACGCGGAGTACCAGTCGCTCCTGCGGCTGCCGCCCGCGGGCGCGCGCAAGGCGGTGATCGCGACCGCGACGGGGGAGACGGACCCGGCGATGGACCGGCTGCTCGGCGATCTCACGGACGAGGCGGTCGGCGCGCTCGTGGCCGACGTGGGCGGGCACGATCTCGCGTCGATCCTCGAAGCCTACGAGGAAGCGGGCCGGAAGCGGAGCGGGCCCTGCGTGATCCTGGCCGACACGATCAAGGGCTGGGGCTATCCTTTCGGCGGCGATCCCATGAACCACAGCGCCCTGGCCACTCAGGGCCAGCTCGACGAGATGCGCGCCACGCTGGGCCTCGCGCCCGGCGAGGAATGGGCCGGGTTCGCGCCGGCCAGCGCCGAGGCCGCCCTGATCCGCCGGGCGCCCGCGCCGTACGCGCCGCCGGCGCCAGAGCCCGACGCGGCGCTCGACGTGCCGGACGCGCTGGAGGAATCGTATCCCGCCCAGAGCTCGACGCAGGAGGCGTTCGGGCGCATCCTCGGCCGGCTGAGCCGCCTGCCCGTCGGCGACCGCGTCGTCACCTTTTCCGCCGACGTGTCGGTGACCACGCATCTGGCGGGATGGATCAATCGCAAGGGCGTGTACTTCCCGCGCGCCAAGCCCGGCTTCACCGCGGAGGGGCCGCAGGCGGTGCAGTGGAAGGAGTCGCCCGCGGGCCAGCACATCGAGCTCGGCATCGCCGAGCACAACCTCTTCCTCGCGCTGGGTGCTTTCGGCCTCACGCACGAGCTGTCCGGGACGACGCTGCTGCCGATCGGCACGCTCTACGATCCGTTCGTCACGCGCGGGCTCGACGCGCTCTACCACGCCCTCTACGCGGGCGGGCGCTTCATCGTGGCCGCGACGCCGTCGGGGGTGAGCCTCTCGCCCGAGGGTGGCGCGCACCAGTCGGTGATCACCCCGGGTATCGGCATCGCGCTGCCCGCCATCACCTACTACGAGCCCGCGTTCGCGCCGGAGGTCGAGTGGATCCTGCTCGAGGGACTGCGCGGTCTCGTGCGGCGGGGAGACGCCGAGAGCCTCTACCTGCGGCTGTCTACCAAGCCCATCGACCAGGCCCTCGCCCCCGCGCCCTCGCCGCGTACCGTGACGCGGTGCTCCGGGGCGGCTACCGCCTGATCGACGCGCGGGAGCGGCCGGGCTACGACCCGGAAGGCGACGCCGTGCACATCTTCGCGGCCGGCGTGATGGTGCCCGAAGCGGTCGCGGCGAGCCGGGCGCTCGCCGCGGACGGGGTGCACGCGAACGTGTTCGTGGTCACCAGCCCCGATCTGCTGCACCGAGGGCTCCGGACTACGGGCCCATACGTACTCGATCTCGTGTCGGCGGAGGAGGAAGGGGTGCCGGTGGTGTCGGTGCTCGACGGCCACTCCCACGCGCTTGGCATTCCTCGGCGGCGCGCTCGGCGTGCCGCAGATCCCGCTCGGCGTGGATCACTTCGGCCAGTCCGGCTCGCGCGGCGATCTCTATCGCCACTACGGCGTGGACGCGGCCGCCATCGCGCGCGCCGCGAACGGTTTGCTTGCCCGCGGATCGGCGCCGGGTTAACATTCGGGCCATTCCCGGACCTGCCCCACGCGCTCCAAAGGAGGAGCCCCCCTCATGGACACTCGCCTCAAGAATCTGGCCGAGCAGCTCGACGCAGGTCTCATCGCCCGCCGCGAGTTCCTTCGCAAGGCGGCCGTCATCACCGGTGGCACCGCGGCGGGGCTGCACGCGCTGCGCGGCATGGCCCCGGCGCAGGCGAAGACCAAGCTACGGGTCTGGCTGTTCAAGAGCTTCGTCACCGCGGGCAACGACGTGGTGGCCAAGCAGATCGAGGCGTGGGCGAAGGAGAAGAACGTCGAGGTCGAGATGGACTGGGCGACCTTCGGCGATCGCGAGCAGAAGTTCGTGGCCTCGATCGAAGCGGGGAACCCACCCGACCTCGCGCGAGATGAATATCTGGGGGCCGCTGCGGTACAAGGCGGCACTGCGCGACATGAGCAAGGTCGCAACCGAGATTGCGACGGGCAAGGGTGGCCTGCTGCCCTATGCCGAACGGGCCATGAAGTCGGACGGCAAGTTCCTAGGTGTAGCGCGGTACTCGATGACCACCGTGTTTTTCATTCGCAAGGACATCATGGAGGCCAAGGGCCTCAAGGTGCCCAAGGTCTATGACCCCGACGTGGTCGAGTTCGCCAAGAAAGCGCAGGATCCCTCGAAGGATCTGTATGGCTTCGGCCAGACCCTGAATCGATCGGACGACGGTGACGGGTTCATGGACACCATCCTATGGGACTACGGCGGGGGTGTATGGGACAAGGATGGCAAGCCCGCGCTGGGCACGTCCAACCTGAAACAGAACACGGCCGCGCTCCAGTTCGCGGTGGACACCATCAAGAAGCACGGCATCCAACCGCCAGGCGTCATGGGTTGGACCGATGTGTCGAACAACGAGTCTTACATGGCAGGCAAGCTCGTGACCACCAACAACGGGGCCAGCCTCTACTACGCGATGGTCTCGAAGAAGCACGACCTGGCGCCGAAGACGCTCTGCGTGCTGACGCCCGGCGGCCCCGCGGGATCGTTCGTCGGCTCCTCCTGCTACAACTGGGCGGTCTTCCAGAAGAGCCAGCGGGCCGAGCTGGCCGAGGATCTGATCCGCTACCTCGAGGACGAGAAGCGCTTCAACGAGTATCTCGCAGGTGTCGGTGGGACAGGCGGGCCCGGTCTACAAGGGACGCGTGGACAACCCGTACTGGAAATCCGACCCGAACTTCGACGCGATGTTGCAGAACATCCTGCGGAGCGTGAACCTCGGACATCCCGGTCCAATGACCACGGCCGCGGCAGAGGTGCAGGGTCAGAAGATCCTCACCGACATGGCGGGGCGCGTGGTGGTGGGCGGGCTCTCGCCCGAGGCGGCGCTGAAGGAGGCGCACGCGCGGATCGAGGAGATCTACAAGATCCGCGGCAAGGCCTAGCGTCGAGCGTCACATGGCAACTCCCGCCGCGCAGCTTCGCGAGAAGGCGGCGCTGATCCAGCCGCGCGTCCGGCTCGAGGTCACGCTCCGGCGTGTCCTCGGGCCGGACTACCGGATGGGCTTCCTGTTCGTGGCGCCCATCGTGGTGCTGGTGCTGGCGCTGGTCGCGTACCCCTTCTGCTACGCGGTGTACCTCAGCATGACCCGCAAGTACGTGGGCATGCCGCCGGTGTTCGTCGGGCTCGAGAACTACGTCCGCCTCACCTACGACGGCTTCTTCCAGCGCGCGGTCGTCAACAGCTTCATCTTCACGTTCGCCTCGGTGGGCATCAAGCTCGTGCTGGGCATGGGCATGGCGCTCGTGCTCACCTCCAAGATCCGGTTCCGCAGCTTCTGGACCGGCGTGCTGCTGATCCCGTGGGTCGCTCCCACCGTGGTCTCCGCGCTCAACTTCCTGTGGATCTACGACTACAGCCTGGGCGTGCTGAACTATCTGCTGGTCAACGTGTTCGGGGTCCTGAGCCGGGGTGTGGGCTGGCTCAGCGAGCCCGGCACCGCGATGAGTCTCGGTCATCGGCGTCAACGTATGGCGCGGGTTCCCGTTCTTCGGCATCAGCTTCCTGGCCGGCATGAAGGCGATCCCGGGCGAGCTCTACGAGGCGGCGGCGGTGGACGGCGCAACCCCGCTGCAGCGCTTCCGCCACGTCACGATCCCCGGCATCCGGAACATCCTGATGATCGTGGTGCTGCTGTCGACTATCTGGACGTTCAACGACTTCGCGATCATCTACATCCTGACCAAGGGCGGCCCGGGCGGGGCCACCATGGTCCTGCCGGTGCTCACCTACGAGATCGCCTTCGGGGCCCAGCGGCTGGGCGAGGCCATCGCGGTCGCGCTCTACATGCTGCCCCCGCTCGCCTTCGTGATCATCGTGCTGTCCAATTACATGAGAAAGGGCCGCACGCGGTGATCGTCCGGAAGGGCCGCAGTACGGTCCAGATCGAGCGGACGCAGTCCGCACTGTCATACGCGATCCTGATCACGTTCCTCCTGTTCGTGATCTTCCCGTTCTACTGGATGATCGTCACGTCCTTCAAGGGCGAGACCCAGATGCGTAGCCTGGTCTCGATGTTCTGGCCGAGCCCGTTCGCGACCGAGAACTACGAGCACCTGTTCAGCAAGACCGAGTTCGTGAGCTGGTACAAGAACAGCATCATCGTGTCGGTGGCGAGCACGTTCCTGGCCACTGCGATCGGGACCCTCGGCGCCTACGCGCTGGCCCGCCTCAAGTTCCTGGGCCGCGCGTTCATGGCCAGCACGGTGCTGATCACCTATCTGGTGCCGCCGTCGATCCTGTTCATCCCGCTCTACGCGCAGATCCGGAACCTCGGGCTGTCCGACAGCCTCACCGGACTGATCGCGGCGTACCCGTCCTTCACGGTGCCGTTCGTGACCTGGCTGCTGATGGGGTACTTCGAGTCCATCCCGGTGGAGCTGGAAGAGTCCGCGATGATCGACGGGGCCACCCGCTTCGGCGCCTTCCGCCGGGTGATCCTGCCCCTGGCCGCGCCCGGCCTGCTCGCGAGCGGGCTCTACGCCTTCACCCAGGCCTGGAACGAGTTCCTCTACGCCCTGGTCTTCATCACCAACGTGAAGCTGCGCACGCTGCCGGTGGGCCTCTCCACGTTCATCACCGGCGACGTCTACGGCTGGGGCTACCTCATGGCGGGCGCGGTGCTGACGACCCTGCCGGTCATCGCGGCCTACATCTATCTGCAGAAGTACATGGTGGAAGGTCTCACCGCCGGGAGCGTGAAGGGCTAGCTCGCTCCACGCATTTGTTGCGCGCTGTGGCCGCGCCCCGCCTCTGCTAGACTCGCACTGTCCCACACATCCGCTAGAGGAGGACCATCGATGGCGGCACGTTTCCTCATCACCTTGCTGGCGTTTGCCCTGAGCGGCGTCCTGAGCGCCCCGGATCCGGTCGCGGCCCAGCAGCGCTTCATCACGATCGGCACCGGCGGCGTCACCGGCGTCTACTACGCGGCGGGCGGCGCGATCTGCCGGCTGGTCAACAAGGACCGCAAGACCCACGGCATCCGTTGCTCGGTCGAGTCGACCGGCGGGTCCGTTTTCAACATCAACACCATCAAGGCGGGCGAGCTGGACATGGGCGTCGCCCAGTCCGACGTGCACTTCAACGCGGCCAACGGCCTCAACCAGTTCAAGGACGGCGCCTTCAGCGAGATGCGGGCGGTCTTCTCGCTGCACCCCGAGCCGTTCACGGTGCTGGCCCGCAAGGAAGCGGACGCCCGGGGCTTCGCCGATTTCAAGGGCAAGCGCTTCAACGTGGGGAACCCGGGCTCGGGCACGCGCGCCTCGATGGAGGAGCTGCTGGGCGCGATGAGCGCCAGCATGAGCTTCTTCGGGCTCGCCTCCGAGCTCAAGGCCGACGAGCACGGTCCCGCCCTCTGCGACGGCAAGATCGACGGGTTCTTCTACGCGGTGGGTCACCCCTCCGCCAACATCCAGGACCCGACCACGACCTGCGGGGCCAAGCTGGTGTCGCTCACGGGACCCGCGGTCGACAAGCTGGTCAAGGAGAAGCCGTACTACGCCTACGCGACCATCCCGGGCGGCCTCTACCCGGCCAACCCCCAGGAGACGAAGACCTACGGCGTCCTCGCCACCTTCGTCTCGTCGTCCAAGGTGCCGGCCGACACCATCTACGCGGTGGTGAAGGCGGTCTTCGACAACTTCGACGAGTTCAAGAAGCTCCATCCCGCCCTGGCGGTGCTCAAGCCCGAGGCGATGGTGAAGGACGGCCTCTCCGCGCCGCTGCACGACGGCGCGGCCCGCTACTACAAGGAGAAGGGCTGGATCAAGTAGCGGACGGCGGCTCGGTGGAGCAGCAGAAGCCGTTCAGCAGCGAGCAACTCGAGCAGCTCGTCAAGGAGGCCGACCTCGGTGGCCGGGAGCCCGGCGGCCGGGTCGGCCTCTTCCTTTCCCTGATCGCGGGCGGCTGGTCACTGTTCCAGGTCTGGTACGCCTCGCCGCTGCCGTTCATCCTGCGCGTCGGCCTGTTCAACGACACCGAGGCGCGCGCCATCCACCTGGCGATCGCGATCTTCCTCGCCTTCCTGGTGTTTCCCGCCTTCCGCTCGTCGTCGCGCCGGCGGGTGCCGGCGGCCGACTGGGCGCTGGCGGTGGTCGGGGCCTTCTGCGGCTCGTATCTGTATCTGTTCTACGCCGAGCTGGCCCAGCGGCCGGGCACGCCGACGCAGCTCGACCTCGCGGTGGGCATCGCCGGGATCGCGATCATGCTCGAGGCGACCCGCCGGGCCATGGGCATGGGGATGCTGATCACCACCGGCGTCTTCCTCCTCTACGTCTTCTCCGGTCCCTACATGCCGGAGGTGATCCAGCACAAGGGCGCCAGCGTGCAGCGCCTGGTCTCGCACATGTGGCTGACCACCGAGGGCGTGTACGGAGTCGCGCTCGGCGTGTCGGTGCAGTTCATCTTCCTGTTCGTGCTCTTCGGCACCCTGCTCGACATCGCGGGGGCGGGCAACTACATGATGCAGATCTCGGTGGCCTTCCTCGGCCACCTGCGGGGCGGCCCGGCCAAGGTGGCGGTGGTGTCCTCCGCGCTCAACGGGCTGGTGTCCGGCTCCTCGGTGTCCAACGTGGTCTCGGGCGGGATCTTCACGATCCCGATGATGAAGCGCACCGGCTATTCCGGCGTGAAGGCCGGGGCCATCGAGGCGACCTCCTCGATCAACGGCCAGATCATGCCGCCGGTGATGGGGGCGGCCGCGTTCCTCATGGTCGAGTACGTGGGCATCCCGTACAGCGACATCGTCAAGCACGCCGCGCTGCCCGCCATCATCTCGTACGTGGCGCTCTTCTACATCGTGCACCTGGAGGCGCTCAAGTACGATCTCCAGCCGATCCCGCGCTCTGCCCACCGCGGCCGGCGGGTCCAGCTGATCGAGGCCGCGCTGGGCGGCCTGGGCACCCTGGCGGTGTGCGCCATCCTCTACTACGTCGTCACCGGGGTGCAGTACGCGTTCGGCGCGGCGGCGGGCTGGGTCCTGACCGTGCTGGCCGGGGGCGCCTATCTCGGTCTCCTCGCCTACTCCTCGCGCTACCCCGATCTCCCGCCCGACGATCCCACCGCGCCGATCATCCGGCTGCCCGAGCCGTGGCCCACCGTGCGGTCCGGGCTTCACTTCACGATCCCGCTGATCGTGCTGCTCTGGTGCCTGATGGTCGAGGAGCTCTCCCCGGGTCTCTCCGCCTTCTGGGCCACCGTGACCGTGATGGCGATGGTGGTGGTGCAGCCTCCGCTGCTCGCCCTGTTCCGGCGTCAGGGCGCGCTCGCCGGCGCGGCCTGGCGCGGCGTGGGCGATCTCTGGCGCGGGCTCGTGCTGGGCGCGCGCAACATGATCGGCATCGGGGTCGCGACCGCCAGCGCCGGGCTGATCGTGGGCGTCATGACCCTGACCGGCATGGGCCTCATGATGACCGAGTTCGTGGAGTACGTCTCGGGCGGCAACGTGCTGGTCATGCTGATCTTCACCGGCCTGATCTGCCTGCTGATCGGAGCCGGCGTCCCCACGACCGCCAACTACATCCTGGTGGCCACCATCATGGCCCCGGTCATCGTCGAGCTCGGAGCACAGGCCGAGCTGGTCATCCCGCTCATCGCGGTGCACCTCTTCGTCTTCTACTTCGGCATCATGGCGGACGTGACGCCGCCGGTGGGCCTCGCCTCCTACGCGGCGGCCGCCATCTCGGGCGAGGACCCGAACGCCACCGGCTGGCAGGCCACCTGGTACAGCTTCCGCACCGCGGTCCTGCCCTTCGTGTTCATCTTCAACCCACAGATCCTGTTCATCGGTGTGTCCACGTGGTGGGAGGTGATCCTGGTCGCGGTGACCGGGATGGTGGCCTCGCTGCTCTTCGCGGCCGCGACGATGGCGTGGTTCCGCACCCGCTGCCACGTGATCGAGATCGCGCTGCTCCTGATCGCCAGCTTCCTGTTCTTCCGGCCGGACTGGCTGATCGACCAGCTCCATCCGAAGTACGTGGGCGCGCCCGCCCAGGACATCTACCGGATCGCGGACCGGCTGCCGCCGGACGAGCTGCTCATCGTGAGCGTGAAGGGCGAGTCCATCGAGGGGGACGAGGTGCGCAAGGTGGTCGCGCTGCCGATGGGTCCGGGCTCGGACGGGCGCGAGCGGATCCGCAGCTCCGGGGTGACCCTGGCGGTGGGCGAGAAGATCCGGATCACGAACGTGCGGTTCGGCAGCCCCGCCCGCAAGCTCGGGGTGAGCGCGGGCTACACGATCGAGGAGATCAAGCTGCCCAACCCCCGCCGGCCCGCGCCGTACTGGAGTTTCATCCCCGCGATCGTGGTCGCGCTGGGGGTCTGGCTCTGGCAGGGTTGCCGCCTCGCGCGGCGAGCGGTGCCGGCGCCTGGCGCAGCGCCGACTCGATCAGGGCCTCCAGCATGAAGCGCGCCACCGCTTCCACCTCGCGGTAGCTCGCGCCCCAGATATCCCGCAGCACCACGTACGACTCGATCCCGTAGACCAGCGACAGGGCCTTGATCAGGCGGTCGTACGCCTCGGGCCCCAGCGTGGCTGCGAGCGGCGCGGCGGCCCGGTGCAGCATGTACTGCCGGTGCCCGCGCCGATAGGGCTCCTCCTCCAGCAGCCCCATCCGCTCGAGCGACTCGTGCTCCAGGGAGAGCTGGAGCGCCGCGCGCATGTGCGGCTCGAACCGCTTGAACAGCGGGAACGTCTTGTCGAACAGCTCGCGCACGCGGCCCAGCCCGTCGGCCGCGCTGGGCTCGAAGCGCCGCACCGGGGCCAGGCTCTCCGCGACCACCGCGCTCACGAGCTTGCTGCGGCTGGGGAAGTAGCGGTACGCGGTGGCGCGGGAGACGCGTGCCTTCACCGCGAGCTCGGGCACCGAGGGGATGCGCCCGCGCCGCACCAGGGTCATCGCGTGGCCGAGGAGCAGCCGGTAGGTACGCGCCTGCGGGCCGGAAGGGCCGGTCTCGGGCGGGGGAGGCGTCTTCACGGTGCGCTACTGTGAGCGCGGGAATGCCGGTTGACAAGAGGGCACGGCATTTTCTAGTATGGCCCACTCGCGTGAGACAGGTGTCTCATGGAAACCGGAGCTGCCCACCGCCGCGCAGCCCTCGATCCGCGGCGGCGCCGCTCCCGGCCAGGAGGGCGGCATGACCAGCGTGCTGTTCACGAACGTCCGGATCTTCGACGGGACCGGCAACCGCATCTCGCGGATCGCGCGCGGGGCCCGCCAGCGCATGCCCACCGAGGAGCACATCCTCGGGTGCGCCCCCGTCGCCAAGTGAGCACGCAGTTCGTCGAGCGCATGGCCGTCGAGACCGACGGGAGCGGCGAGGCGGTGCTCATGATCCACGGCCTCGGCGGCACCTCCAACGTGTGGACCCCGGTCCTGCCCGCGATGAGCCGCCATCGGACGATCCGGCCGGACCTGCCAGGCTCGGGCCGCTCGCACCGGGTGGAGGGGCCGCTCTCGATCGAGCGGTTCGTCCAGGCGATGCAGCGCGTGTGCGCGGCGCTGGGCCTGGAGCGCGTGCACGTGGCCGCCCATTCCCTCGGGACGATCATCGCTTTTCACATGGCGATCGCGGCGCCGCGGCTGGTGCGGAGCTTGGCCCTCTTCGGCCCGCTGGTGTGCCCGCCCGACACCGCGCGGCCGGGTATCCGGGCGCGGGGAGAGAAGGCGCGCGTGGAAGGGGAGGCGGGCATGCAGGCCATCGCCGACGGGCTGGTGCAGGGGGCGATCTCGACCGAGACGCGGACACGCCGCCCGGTAGCGGTGGCGGCGGTGCGGGAGCTGGTGATGCGCCAGTGCCCGGACGGCTACGCCCGCTCCTGCGAGGCGCTCGCGGGAGCCCAGGCGGTGGAGGTGGGCGGGATCGAGTGCCCCACGCTGCTGGTCACCGGCGACGAGGACGCGATCGCGCCCGCGCAGGCGGTGCGCCAGATCGGCGAGCGGATCCGCGGCGCGCGGGTGATGGTGCTGCCCCGCTGCGGGCACTGGACCATGGTCGAGAAGCCCGACGAGTGTGACGACCTGCTGCGGCGCTTCTACGCGCAGCGCATCTAAGGAAAGCGGCCCCTGTCCCCCTTCTGGCGGTGGTTCTGGAGTCTGGTGATCGGCGTGCCCACCGCCGCGTTCGTGGTGTGGGGGCTCGCGGACAATCCCAAGCTCTTCCTGACCACCGGCATGAACGGGCTGACGCTCGCCGCGCTCTACTTCCTCGTTGCGAGCGGCTTCACGCTCGTCTTCGGCCTCATGCGCAACGTCAACCTCGCCCACGGCTCGCTCTACCTGCTGGGCGCCTACGTGGGCTACGTGGTGGGCGACCGGACCGGCTCCTGGCTGTTGGCGGTGGCGGCCGGCTTCGCGAGCGCGGCCCTGCTCGGCCTGATCCTCCAGGTGGCGGTGTTCCGCTTCATGCACGGCGAGGACCTGCGCCAGACCCTGGTGACCATCGGCATCGCCATCATGATGGCGGACGTCCTGCTCTGGATGTTCGGGGGCGAGATCTACCAGTTCGATCCGCCTCCCGCGATCTTCGGCCGCACCGTGCTGCCGATCGTGCAGGTCTACCCGACCTACCGGCTGGTGCTGCTCGCGATGTCGGCCGCGATCGGCATCCTCCTCTGGTGGTTCCTCAATCGGACCCGGGTGGGCATGATGATCCGGGCCGGGGTGGACGACCGCGCGATGCTGGCCGCCGCCGGCGTCAACGTGCAGTTCGTGTTCGCGGTCACCTTCGCGATCGGCGCGGGCCTGGCCGGCTTCGCGGGGGTGGTCGGCGGCACCGCGCTGTCGATCGCGCCGGGTGAGGACACGCGCTACCAGCTCGCCTCGCTCGTGGTGGTCATCGTGGGCGGCATGGGGAGCGTCGTCGGCGCGGCGATCGGGGCGATCCTCATCGGGGTCGCGGAGCAGTTCGGGCTCGCCTACGCGCCCACCTACAGCGTGGTGTTCACCTTCGTCATCATGGCGCTCGTCCTCGCGTTCCGGCCGCAGGGCATTCTCGGGAGGCGGACGTGAGCGCGGCCGACTGGCGGAAGGCGATGAACGCGGGGGCGGGGCGGTACGCGTGGAACGCCGGAGTCGCGGGCCGCCGCGGGGCCGTGCGCGATTCGACCCGCCCCTCACCCCGGCCCTCTCCCCTGAGGGGAGAGGGGGAAGTGTCCGCGGCGGGATGGGCGCGGTGGGTGGGACGGCGGGTGGGGGCGCGGCACGTGCTGGTGCTGCTGGCGGTGCTGATCTATCCGTGGGTGGCCACGCCGTTCTTCACCTATCAGATCGGTGCGCAGGCGCTCGCTCTGGGGCTCATCGCGCTCTCGCTGACGTTCCTGGCCGGCTACGGCGGCATGGTCTCGCTGGCTCAGATGACGGTCGCGGGCATCGCGGGATACATGTACGCGATCTTCGCCACGAGCGGCACCGACATCAGCCTGCGCTGGCCCTGGGGGCTCGCGGTCGCCCTCGCGCTCGTGATCGCGACGGTGTGCGGGACGCTCATCGGCTGGTTCTCGGTGCGCACCGAGGGCATCTACACGATCATGATCACGCTGGCGATCGGGGTGGCCTTCTACTACCTCGCCCAGCAGAACTACTCGCTGTTCAACGGCTTCCAGGGCTTCCAGAGCGTGATGACGCCCGCGGTGGGAGGCGTGGAGCTGCGCGCCCCGACCACCTTCTACTACCTGGCGCTCTTCTGGTCGCTGGCGGGCTACTTCTTCGTGTCCTACCTGCTGCGCGCGCCATTCGGCGTCGCGCTGCAGGGCATCCGCGACAACCCGCGGCGGATGAGCGCGCTGGGCTTCAACGTCACCGCGCACCGGGTGGCCGCCTACGCGGTGGCCGGACTCATCGCGGCGGTGGGCGGCATCCTGATGGTCTGGTACAACGGCCTGGTCTCGCCCGGCTCGGTGGGCACGAGCTGGCTGATCAACATATTGATCATCGCGGTGCTGGGCGGGATGCGCCATCCGATCGGCCCGTTCATCGGCGCCATCGTGTTCGTGCTGCTGCAGAACTTCGCGGTCGATCTGGTCGGCCGGGAGCGCTTCAACCTGCTGATCGGTGCTGTGTTCCTCGTCATCGTGCTGTTCTCGACCGACGGCCTGCTCGGCTGGTGGGCGCAGGGTCGGCGATCGCTGCAGGCGCAGTTCCACCGCGGCCCCGGGGCCGCACTAACCCAGAGGAGGAGGGGACAATGAAGTCACTCACGAGGCGGCTACTGTGGACGGCGGCGGGCGCGGCGATGCTGGCCGGCGTCGTCGCCGGGGGCGCGACCGCCCAGGCGCCGGCAGTCAAGATCGGCCTGCTCGCCACGCTCGAAGGCCCGTTCGCGGCGGGTGGGCAGGACGGCATGCGCGGGGCCGAGCTCGCGGTGAAGGAGCGCGCCGGCACGGTGGCGGGCCGGAAGATCGAGATCATCAAGGCCTCGTCGGACGCCAAGCCGGACGTGGCGGTCAACGCCACCCGGAAGCTGGTGGAGCAGGACAAGGTCGACATCATGGTCGGCCCGCTCTCCGGCTCCGAGGGCATCGCGGTCAAGAACTACTCCAAGACGCAGCCCGGCATCACGTTCATCAACGGCTCCTCGGGCGCCCAGGCCACCACGCTGCAGGACCCGTCGCCCAACTTCTTCCGCTTCAACACCGAGGGCGCCCAGTGGATGGTGGGCCTCGGCGACTACGCCTACAAGACCAAGAACTACAAGAAGATGGCGCTCATCGCGGAGGATTACGCGTTCCCGTACTCCCAGGTGCAGGGTTTCATGACCGAGTACTGCAAGGCGGGGGGGAAGGTCACCCACAAGGCGTGGGTTCCGCTCGGCGGCAAGGACTACTCCTCCGTCATCGCGAAGCTCCCCGGTGACGTGGACGCGCTGCTGGTGGTCCTGGGCGGCGCGGACGCGGTGAACTTCCTCACCCAGTACGAGCAGGCGGGCGGCAGCAAGCCGATGGTGGGCGGCTCGATCACGGTGGATCAGACGGTGCTGAACTTCAAGGGCAAGCGGCGCGAGTCCCTGCTCGGCACGCCGTCGGCCGGCCCCATCGCCGACCGGTACGAGGGGGCCGAGTGGAAGAAGTTCGTCGCCGACTACAAGGAGAGCTACAAGGACGGCTTCCCGAGCCCCTCGCTCTTCGCCTACGTGTACTACATCAACATGAAGGCGGCGCTCGACGGGCTGGACGCGGTGAAGGGCGATCTCTCGGGCGGCCAGGCGAAGTACCGCGAGGCGCTCAAGAATCTGAAGCTCAAGACCCCGACCGGCGAGGTGACCCTGGACGAGAATCGCCAGGCCATCGGCACCACGTTCGTCACCGAGGTCGCCAAGGCCTCCGACGGCGAGTTCTACAACAAGGTCGTCAAGGTGGTGCCCGGCGTCAACCAGCGTCTCGGCATGTCCAAGGCCGAGTTCGACAAGGTCGGCCTCGGCTCCCGCGACGTCCCCAACTGCCCGTAGGGAAGACAACGGCAGGAGAACCAGGAAGAACACGCGGAACAATCGACACATGAACGCAGCTGAAAAATGCGGTGGGGGGGATTGGGGGAGGAGCGCCGCCGCTCCCCCCAATTCTAAGCAGGATGCCACCGGTTCAGCCGGGAACGGCACAGCGACAGCCCACCAACACGGGTGACGCCCTCGTGCTCGAGGGCGTCACCCGAACTTTCGGCGCCCTCCGCGCGATCGAGGACGTCTCGTTCTCGGTCGCGGCGGGGGAGCGCCGGGCCCTGATCGGCGCCAACGGCGCCGGCAAGACCACCCTGTTCAACACCATCACGGGTGACTTTCCGCCCACCGCGGGGCGGGTTCGCTTCTTCGGCGAGGACGTGACCGCGATGCCGCCCCACGAGCGGATCCGCATGGGCCTGCGCCGCACGTACCAGTCCTCGCTCCTGTTCCGCGATCTCACGGTGCGGGACAATCTGTTCCTGGCCGTGCGCGGCGTGGCGCGCGGGCGCTACGGCTTCCTGCGGCCCCGCCCCGCGCACCCCTCGCGCCTGGCCACCGAGGAGCTGCTCCACCGCGTCCGGCTCGAGGCGGTGGCCGACCAGCCGGTGTCATCGCTCTCGCACGGCCAGCAGCGCCAGCTCGAGATCGGCATGGCGCTGGCAGGCGCGCCCCGCTTCATCCTGTTCGACGAGCCGGCCGCCGGGCTTTCCCCGGCCGAGCGGCGCGATCTGGTCGCGCTGCTCACCGCGCTCCCCGCCCACATGAGCTTCATCATCATCGAGCACGATCTGGACGTCGCGTTGCGGGTGGTGGAGCAGGTCACCGTGATGCACGACGGCCACGTGCTGAAGCACGGCACCCCCGCGCAGATCGAGGGCGACGCCGACGTGCAGGCCATCTACATCGGAGGCGCGCGCCACTGATGCGCTGGTTCTCCCGCGCGCGCCGGGCCCGCTCGTCGGGGCCGATCCTGGTCGTCGAGAAGCTCGACGTGTACTACGGCCGCGCGCACGCGCTCCAGGAGGTTTCCCTCCGCCTGGACCACGGGGTGACCGCGGTGGTGGGCAAGAACGGCATGGGCAAGACCACGCTGTGCAACGCGATCACGGGGCTCGTTCCGGCCGCGGGCAGCGTGCGGCTGGACGGCGAGGAGATCCTCGGTCTGCCGCCCAACGCGATCACCGACCGGGGCGTCGGATACGTCCCGCAGGGCCGGCGCGTGTGGCCGTCGCTGACGGTGGACGAGCACCTGCGCCTGGCGTCCCGCGACCGGTCGAGCGGCCCCTGGACGGCGGCCCGCGTGTACCAGACTTTCCCACGGCTGGCGGAGCGGAAGGGCAACGGGGGCGCCGAGCTGTCCGGCGGCGAGCAGCAGATGCTCGCCATCGCGCGGGCGCTCCTGTTCAACCCGATCCTCCTCGTGATGGACGAGCCGACCGAGGGCCTGGCGCCGGTGATCGTGCAGCAGGTGGCCGAGATGCTGAAGCGGCTGGCCGCCGACGGCTCGATCTCGGTGCTGCTGATCGAGCAGAACCTCGGGGTGGCGATCGACGTGGCCGACACGGTGGACGTGATGGTCAACGGCCGCATCGCGCGCTCGATGCCGTCGGCCGAGCTGGCCGCCGACCGCGATCTGCAGCAGCGCCTGCTCGGCGTCAAGGTGGGCGTGGACGAGGAGCCGGAGGCCGACGCGGCGCCCGCGGCCGGAGACGCGCCGGACACCGTCACCGTCTACACGGTGCGCCGGTCGAGCGACGACGTGGAGACGGCGCCCGGCCCCGAGGCGGAGCCGCCCGCGGAGCGCGCGGTGCGCGGGTTCACCCGGTGGAACGCCGCGGACCCTCGGAGCGCCCCGCGCGACCGCCTGATCGACGGCCGCGCGGATCCGGGCGAGCCGGTGCCGTCGCTCGACGGGGCGGCCGCGGCCCTGGCCGACAGTCGCCCGGCCGGGCGGGTCGTCGAGTTCCCGGTGGCCGCCACCGTCGGACGGGCCGCCTACATCGCGGGCACCTTCGACACCAAGAGCCGCGAGCTGTTCTTCCTGCGGAACTGCCTGGACAAGCTCGGCCTGCGGACGGTCACGGTGGATCTGGCGACCTCCGGCAAGCCGTCGCCCGCGATGATTCATCCTCGAGAGGTCGCGCGGCATCACCCGAAGGGCGAGCGCGCGGTCTTCACCGGCGACCGTGGCTCCGCGGTCAGCGAGATGGCGGTGGCCTTCGAGCGATTCGTGGCCGGCCGGCGCGATCTGGGCGGCCTCATCTCCGCGGGCGGCTCCGGCGGCACCGCGCTGGCCACCCTCGCCATGCGTGGTCTCCCGATCGGCCTGCCCAAGGTCATGGTCTCGACGGTGGCCTCCGGCGACGTGAAGCCGTACGTCGGCCCCTCCGACATCTGCATGATGTACTCGGTCACCGACGTGGCCGGCATCAACCGCATCTCGGAGCGCGTGCTGGCCAACGCGGCCCACGCGCTCGCGGGCATGATCGGATACGGGCGGGCGCTCGCCAGCGAGTCGAGCGCCAAGCCCGCGATCGGGCTGACCCAGTTCGGGGTCACCACGCCGTGCGTGCAGGCGGTCACCAAGGCCCTCGAGGAGCGGTACGACTGCCTCGTCTTCCACGCCACCGGCACCGGCGGGCAATCCATGGAGAAGCTGGTGGACTCGGGCCTGCTGACCGGGGTGATCGACGTCACCACCACCGAGATCGCGGACGAGATCGTGGGCGGCGTCCTCTCCGCGGGGCCCGCGCGACTGGACTCGATCATCCGCACGCGGCTGCCCTACGTGGGCTCGTGCGGCGCGCTCGACATGGTGAACTTCTGGGCCATGGAGACGGTGCCGGCCCAGTTCCGCGAGCGCAACCTGTACCGGCACAATCCCAACGTCACGCTCATGCGCACCACCGCCGAGGAATGCGCCCGGATCGGCCGCTTCATCGTCGAGAAGCTCAACCGGATGGAAGGCCCCGTGCGGTTCCTGATCCCCGAGGGCGGCGTCTCCCTGATCGACGCGGCGGGCAAGGCATTCTGGGATCCCGCCGCGGACCGGGCGCTGTTCGACGCGATCGCGACGGGATTCCGGGCCGGCTCCCGCCGGAAGCTGATCCGGCTGCCGCACAACATCAACGACCAGGCCTTCTGCGACGCCCTGGTGGCCGCGTTCGACGAGATCGTCGGCGAGCCCGCCCTGGCCCGGCCTCAGGTGAGGTGAGCGCGCCCATGCCCCGCATCTCCCGTCAGGACTGCCTCAAGAAGTTCCGGAGCATGATCCGGCGCGGCGAGCCGATCATCGGCGGGGGCGCGGGCACCGGGCTCTCGGCCAAGTGCGAGGAGGCGGGCGGGATCGACCTCATCGTGATCTACAACTCGGGCCGCTACCGGATGGCGGGCCGTGGCTCGCTCGCTGGGCTCATGGCCTACGGCAACGCCAACGACATCGTGCTCGACATGGCCCGCGAGGTGCTGCCGGTGGTGAAGCGGACGCCGGTGCTGGCCGGGGTGAACGGCACCGACCCGTTCATGATCACCGACGACTTCCTGCGCCGGCTGATCGAGCTCGGCTTCTCGGGGGTGCAGAACTTCCCGACGGTGGGCCTCTTCGACGGGACGATCCGCGCCCAGCTCGAGGAGACCGGCATGGGCTACGGCCTCGAGGTCGAGATGATCCGCGCCGCTCACGAGCGCGACCTGCTGACCACGCCCTACGTGTTCTCCGAGCAGAACGCGGTGGACATGGCCAAGGCGGGCGCCGACATCGTGGTCTGCCACCTGGGCCTCACCACCGGCGGGGCCATCGGCGCCGAGACCGCGCCCAGGCTCAAGGATTGCGTGCCGCTCGTCGATGCCTGGTCGGCCGCGGCCCGGTCGGTCAACCGGGACGTCATCGTGCTGTGCCACGGCGGGCCGATCGCCCGGCCGGCCGACGCGCGCTACATACTGAAGAATTGCCGGCAGTGCCACGGATTCTACGGCGCCTCCAGCATGGAGCGGTTGCCCACGGAAGTGGCCCTGACCGAGACGACCCGCAAGTTCAAGAAGATCCGGCGGTGAGAGACATGCAGCAACCTAGGAGACTGTCATGACTGGAGCACAGTTCGGGGCGGCAATACTCGGAATCGTGGTCGTGGCGATCATCGTCGCGATCATCGTGTGGCTGATGAACTGGCTGTACCTGCGCTCGTCGAAGGAGCGCGCCTTCGTGCGCACCGGCCTCGGGGGCCAGAAGGTGGTGATGAACGGCGGGGCCTTCGTGCTGCCGATCGTGCACGAGGTGGTGCCGGTGAACATGAACACGCTGCGGCTCGAGGTGTCGCGGGGGCGGGACAAGGCCCTCATCACCAAGGACCGCATGCGGGTGGACGTCGTGTCCGAGTTCTACGTGCGCGTGCAGGCGGGCCCGGAGGCCATCGCGTCGGCGGCCCAGACCCTGGGCCAGCGCACGCTGGAGCCGGAGACGCTGAAGGAGCTGGTGGAGGGCAAGTTCGTGGACGCGCTGCGCACCGTCGCCGCCGAGATGACCATGGAGGAGCTGCACGAGAAGCGCGGGGAGTACGTGAAGCGGGTGAAGGGCGTGGTGGCCGCCGACCTGCTGCAGAACGGCCTCGAGCTGGAGGCGGTGTCGCTCACCCAGCTCGACCAGACCGCGATGGAGTTCTTCAACCCGTCCAACGCCTTCGACGCGGAGGGCCTCACCCGGCTCACCGAGCAGATCGAGCGGCGCAAGAAGATCCGCAACGACATCGAGCAGGACACCATGATCCAGGTGCGCAACAAGAACCTGGAGACCGAGCGCCAGGCGCTCGACATCGACCGCGAGCTCGAATACGCGCGGCTGGCCCAGGAGCGCGAGCTCGAGATGCAGCGGGCGTCCCAGCGGGCCGACGTGGCCCGCCAGCGCGCGGAGAAGGAGCAGGAGGCCGAGCGCGCCCAGATCGGGGCGCGGGAGGCGGTGGACCGGGCCCGCATCTCCTCGGAGCGGGCGGTGGAGGAGGAGCGGATCCTCAAGGAGAGCGAGGTGCAGCAGCTCGAGATCGGGCGGCGGCAGGCGGTCGAGCTGGCCGAGCAGCATCGCGCGATCGCGGTGGCCGAGCAGTCGAAGGCGCAGTCCGAGGCGCAGGGCGCGGCCGACCTGGCGCGGGCCAAGGCGGTGTCCGAGGAAGAGCGCGTGTTCACCGCGCGCGAGACCGAGATGGCCGAGCGGCGCAAGCGCATCGACCTGATCGGGGCGCAGCAGGAGGCGGAGCGGGACGCGCTGCGGATCCGCATCGGCGCGGAGGCCGAGAAGGCGGCGGCGGGCGACCGGGGCGCGGCGGTGCGGGCGGAGGCGGAGGCGTACGCCGACTCGGAGCGCGTGCGCGCGATGGCGGCGCGCATCCGCAACGAGGTGGAGGCGGAAGGAACCCGGCTGATGAACGAGGCGCAGAACCTGCTGTCCCCGGAGGCGCGCATCTCCGCGATGCGCATCCGGCTGATCGACAAGCTGGAGGGCATCATCCGCGAGTCCGTGAAGCCGATGGAGCGCATCGAGGGGATCAAGATCCTGCAGGTGGACGGGCTCGGTGGAGGCGGAGGCCGCGGCGGCGACGGGCGCGAAGGCAACGGCGGGTTCGCCGACAGCGTGGTGAACTCGGCGCTGCGCTTCCGGGCGCAGGCCCCGCTGGTGGATCAGCTCCTGCGCGAGATCGGCGTGGACTCGGGCGACGTCGGCAAGGCGGCCCGCGGCCTGCTGGATCGCGGCCAGAGCGCGGCGCTGCCGCGATCCGGCGAGGGCGGCTCCGAGCCCAGCGAGTAGCGCATGATCAAGGTCTACGTCTCGAGCGTGATCGAGGCGCCCGCGGACGCGGTGTGGGCGCAGATCCGCGACTTCAACGGTCTGCCCAAGTGGACCCCGTTCGTGGCCGATTCGCGGATCGAGGGCGGGATGGCCCCCGACACCGTGGGCTGCGTCCGGAACTTCCGGCTCCGGGACGGGGGCGTCATCCGCGAGCAGCTCCTGACCCTGTCCGACTACGACTTCCAGTGCACGTACTCGATCCTGGAGTCCCCGATGGGGGTGGAGAACTACGTCGCCACCCTCAAGCTGACGCCCGTGACGGACGGCGGCCCGCACCTTCGCGGAGTGGTCGGCCGAGTTCGACTGCGCGCCCGAGCGCGAGGGCGAGCTGGCCCAGCAGATCGGCCAGGGCGTCTTCCAGACCGCCTTCGACTCCCTCAAGACCATGTTCCGCCGCTAGCCCGGGGTCAGGTCTTACATTGTGACAACGCGACGCGACAATGTCGGAATGTAAGACCTGACCCCATGATTCGGGTCACGCGGTCGGCGGTGATCGACGCGCCGATCGAGCGCGTGTGGGCGGTGCTCCGCGACTTCAACAGCCACACTGCGTGGCACCCGGTGGTGGCGGAGTCGGAGATCGAGGGCGGGGAGCCGTCCGACCAGATCGGCTGCGTGCGCCGGTTCACGCTGCGCGACGGCAACCGCATCCGCGAGCAGCTCCTGGCACTCTCCGACCGGGACCACGTCTCCACCTACTGCATCCTCGACGCGAGCGTGCCCCTCCGCCGGTACGTGGCCACGCTCCAGCTCAAGCGGGTGACCGACGGGGAGCGCACCTTCTGGCACTGGCAGTCCACCTTCGACGCGCCGCCGGGCCGCGAGCGCGAGCTGGCCGACATGGTCGGCACCGGGGTCTACGAAGGCGGCTTCGAGGGCCTGCGCGCCTATCTGCGGCGCGTCGCGCCCGTGCGCCGGATCGCCCGCGGACGGCCTCGCCCACGCTCGCGTCGGGGGCGTCGATGCCGGGGCAGGGCGTGGTGGCCACCGCCTTCGGCGGCCCCGAGGTGCTGCGCTATCAGCCGCTGCCCGCGCGCCCGCCCGGCCCGGGCGAGGTGCGCATCCGGCAGACCGCGGTCGGCGTCAACTACATCGACGTCTACGTGCGCGCCGGCCTCTATCGCATGATCGAGCCTCCCGCGCCGCTCGGCATGGAGGCGGCGGGGGTGGTGGTGGACGTGGGTGACGGCGTCGCGCACCTCCTGCCCGGCGACCGCGTCGCCTACGCGTGCGCGCCGCCCGGCGCCTACGCGAGCGCGCGCACGATGCCGGCCGACCAGGTCGTGGTGCTGCCGGACGACGTGGACGACGAGACGCGCCGCCGCGCTGATGCTGAAGGGCATGACCGCCGCGTACCTGCTCCACCGCACGCATCGCGTGCGCGCGGGCGAGACGGTGCTGGTGCACGCGGCCGCGGGCGGCGTCGGTCTGCTTCCTGTGCCAGTGGGCGAAGGCCCTCGGCGCGCGCGTGATCGGCACCGTCTCGAGCGAGGACAAGGCGCGGCTCGCGCGCGCGAACGGCTGCGAGCTGCCGCTGGTCGGCCGCGACTACCGCTTCGCGGCCGCGGTCAAGGGAGCTACCGGCGGCCGCGGCGCCGACGTGATCTACGACGGGCTCGGCCGCGCGGCGATGGAGGAGAACCTGGAGGCCCTCGCGCTCTGCGGCCACTGGGTGAGCTACGGCCAGGCGAGCGGCCCGCTCCCGCCGATCGGCCCCGAGACACTGTCGGCCAAGTCGGCCACGGTGACGCGGCCCGTGCTCTTCCACTACACGGCCGAGCGTGCCGCGCTCGACGAGATCGCGCGGCAGACCTTCGATGCGTTCCGCGACTGGCGTGATCCGCCTGGACATCCGCCACCGCTATCCGCTCGCCGCCGCCGCCGAGGCCCACCGCGACCTGGAGGGACGCCGCACCACCGGGCCTCTGGTGCTGCTGCCGTAGACCCTCACCCTCCCCGGTGGGCGGTGGCAATTCAGACTTTCCTGGTGGTTAGCAGCAACCGCGCGTCGGGATCGGCCAAAATTCCACCCCCGGCTAGGATTGGATGAGGAGGACCTCTTCCATGCGCCGCCTGACTCTCATAACGCTTGTGCTGCTCAGCCTGACCACTTCAGCCTCAGCCGACGGCGGCTGGGTGCTGTGGATGATGGGCGGGGATTCGCCCTGGGATTCCGTGAGCACCTTCCCGACACGCGAGGAGTGCGCCACCGCCATGCGCCAGCAGGGCCAGGCCCTCGAGAAGATGGGTTTGCGGGTGGTCGCGAGTTCTGCTGGGGCCTCGTTCGAGGCCGCCGATGCCGACCGGACGATGCGGGGCCAGTGCCTGGCAGAGAACCTCGACCCCCGGAGCGCCGCGGCCAAGTAGCGACGGGGTCAGGTCTTGAAATACGACATCGCGCCGCGGCAAATGTCGTAATTCAAGACCTGACCCCACCTAGCTAGGTGAGCACCTTCTTGTAGGTCGCTTCCTCGAAGCCGACGATGAGGGTGCGGCCCTTTCGCAGCGTGGGCGCGCGCAGGTTGCCGGTCGGGCCCAGCAGGAGCGCCAGCAGCGTGGCGCGGTCCGGCTTCGCCGCCTGCAGATCGACGTGCTCGATCTTCTTGCCCTTCGCCACGTACAGCTCGTCCACGCCGTCGAGCACGCCGAGCGCGGCCGCGCCCTTGATGGTGGCCTTCTTCGCGTCGGCCTGCTCGGTCACCGCCACCTTGTGCTTGGCAAGGAACCCTTGCGTCTTGGCACAGGTCATTCAGCCGTTGCGGTGATAGCTCCAGTCGACTCGTGGCCATGGATCGTTCTCCTTGCAGGTCAGTGGGTGTAGCGGCGCGCGTACTGCGCCACGCAGGCCGCCTCGAGGGCGGCCGGGTCGCGGGAGGCGTCGGCGAAGCGCTCGACCGAGATCGGGGCCAGATCCGGATCGCTCTTGCCGTCCACGATCAGGTCGGCGAGCGCGCGGCCCGCGGCGGGGGAGAGGCTGAGCCCGCCCACGCAGCAGCCCGAGGCCACGTAGAGGCCGTCGAGGCCGGGCACGCGGCCCACGATGGGCCGGCCGTCGGGCGTCATGGTGGGCGCGCCGCCCCGGTGCACCGCGATCTTCGCGTCGCGCAGGGCCGGGAAGTGCGTCCGCCACCTCGTCACCAGCGCGCGCAGGACGCCCAGGTCCAGCTCGAGCGCGGCGATCTGGAAGCCCGGCGGCAGGCCCTCGCGCCCGAGCACGCGCGGGCGCGTCCTCGTAGCCGCCGAAGAGCAGCCCGCCCTGCTCGTAGCGCACGTACACGCTCGCCTCGACCAGCCGCACGATGGGCTGCAGCGGCTCCACGCCCGGCGATCGGCTCGGTGATGAAGAGCTGATGGCGCACGGGAACCAGCGGCAGCGCGATGCCCGCGCCCGCGGCCACGCGCGCGGTCCAGCGCGCCGGCCGCGTCCACCACCACCGGCGCGCTGATCTCGCCCGCGCGGGGTCACGACGCCGGTGGCGCGGCCGCCCTCGCTCTGCAGGAGCTCGCAGCGCGGGCGTGAAGGGGAGCAGCCGCGCGCCCAGCTCGCCGGCGCGGGTGACGAAGCCGATCGCGACCTTGGCCGGGATCCACCCAGCCGTCGCTCGGCACGTGCAGGATCGCGCGCGCCGCGCCCGGCTTGAAGTGGGGCGCGAGCCGCTCGGCCTCCGCGGCGTCGACGAGCTCGCGCCTCGATGCCGAGCTTCGTCGCGGTCTCGAGCCGCGCGATGCGCACCCGCTCCACCGCCGCGTCGGTGTACGCCGCGCGCAGGCTGCCCGAGCGGTGGAAGTCCACCGTGCGCCCCATCTCGGTCTCGAAGCGCTCGAAGGCCTCGCAGGCCTCGTGACGCAGGCCGCGCCATAGTGGGCATCGTGTCGGCCTTGCTCGTGAGCCCGGCCGCGCGCGGCGAGGTCTGCGAGCCCAGCGCGTGCTGGTCCACCAGCGCGACCTTGAAGCCGCGCTTCGCCAGGTGATAGGCGGTGGAGGCGCCGAAGGCGCCCGAGCCGATGACGACCGCGTCGGCGGTGGAGGCGGCGGTTGGCGATCCGGCCGCCATCTCAGGCGAGCCTCGAGCCGTGCGCGGTGTCCTCGTCCACCACCGGCCGCCGGCCGCGCAGGAAGTCGAAGTCCACGCCCTCGTCGGCCTGCAGCACGTGGTCGAGGAACATGCGGAGATAGCCGCTGGTGACGCCGTCCGGCCGCGGCGTCCACGCCGCGCGCCGGCGCGCGATCTCCTCGTCGGATCACTCGGAGCGTCAGCCGGCGCTCCGGCACGTTCAGCTCGATCTCGTCGCCCTGCTTCACGAGCGCGAGCGGGCCGCCCACCGCGGACTCCGGCGTGACGTGGAGCACCACGGTGCCGTAGGAGGTGCCGCTCATGCGCGCGTCCGAGATGCGCACCATGTCCTTCACGCCCGCCTTCAGCAGGCGCGCCGGCACCGGCGCGGCGCCCCACTCGGGCATGCCGGGGCCGCCCTTCGGGCCGGCGTGCTTGAGCACCAGCACCGAATTCTCGTCGATGGGCAGCGAGGGGTCGTCGATGCGCCGCTCGAGATCGAGATGATCCTCGAAGACCACCGCGCGGCCTCGATGGACCATCAGGTGCGGGGAGGCGGCCGACTGCTTGAGGACGGCGCCGCCGGGGCAGAGATTGCCGGTGAGGATCACGGTGCCGCCCTCGGGCTGGAGCGGCAGCGAGAGCGGCCGGATGATGTCCGGGTCGTGGCAGGGCGCGTCCGCCACGTTCTCCCGCAGGGTCTTGCCGTTCACCGCGAGGGCGCTGCCGTCCAGCATCGGCAGCAGCTCGCGCAGCACCGCGGGCACGCCGCCCGCGTAGTAGAAGTCCTCCATCAGGTGCTTGCCCGAGGGCCGCACGTTGGCCAGCAGCGGCGTGGTGCGCGAGAGCTCGTCGAAGCGGCGCAGCGGCAGCGGCACGCCCGCGCGGCCGGCGAGCGCCACCAGGTGCACGATCGCGTTCGTGGAGCCGCCCAGCGCCATGTCCGCGCGGATCGCGTTGTCGAAGGCCGCCGCGGTGAGGATCTCCGACGGCTTGGGCCCGCGCGCCAGCGCCATCTCCACCGCGCGGCGGCCGGACATCTCGGCCAGCGCCAGGCGTCGCGAGTCCGCCGCGGGGATGGCCGCGTTGCCCGGCAGCGCCAGGCCGAGCGTCTCGGCCATCGCGGCCATCGTGGAGGCGGTGCCCATCACCATGCAGTGGCCGCTCGAGCGCGAGAGGCACGCCTCGACCTCGGCCATCACCTCGTCGGTGATCTCGCCGGCCCGGCGCTGCGCCCACATCTTGCGCGCGTCCGTGCCCGAGCCGAGCTCCTGGTTGCACCACATGCCCCGCAGCATCGGCCCGCCCGTGACCATGATCGCGGGCACGTCCGCGGAGGCCGCGCCCATCAGCATCGCGGGCGTGGTCTTGTCGCACGCGGCGAGCAGCACGACCGAGTCCAGGGGATAGGCGCGGATGCACTCCTCGACGTCCATCGCCATGAGGTTGCGGAAGAGCATCGTGGTCGGCTTCATCAGGATCTCGCCGAGCGAGATCACCGGGAACTCGAGCGGGAAGCCGCCCGCGCTCCATACCCCGCGCTTGACCGCCTCCGCCACCTGCCGCAGGTGGGCGTTGCAGTTGTTCAGCTCCGACCAGGAGTTGCAGATCCCGATCACCGGGCGGCCGTCGAAGACCGCGTCGCTGAAGCCCTCGGCCTTGAGATACGCGCGGTGCATGAAGCCGTCGAGGTTCTTCGGGGCGAACCAGTTGCGGCTGCGGAGGGTTGATGGAATCGTCGGGGTCGTCGTGGGCGTCGTCATGGCGAGCCACATTCTGCCCTGTTTGCTAGACTTCCGCCATGAGGGCGTCACGGCTGGCGGGGCTCGTCGGGACGGTCGCGCTGGCCGCCTGCTCGACGATGACCCCGGGGCAGGACCGGAGCCTCGACGAGGTGCGCGCCTTCGCGGACGAGACCGCCCGTCGCTACGGGCTGCAGCCCATCCACGTGCTGGTGAGCCATGACCCGGACAGCCCGGTCGGGTCCTACCGACGCGGCTTCTTCGCGGTGAACCGCCTGGTGCTGAGCTCGGAGTTCCGCGACGCCATCGTCGCCCACGAGCTGGCCCACTACGTCCTGGGCCACGACGCGCCTCTGGCCGGCGCCACCAACGACGCCCGCCGGCGCGAGCGCGAGCAGCGGGAGCTCGACGCCAACGCCACGGCAGTGGAGATCCTGGTCTGGGTGCGTCAGGTGCCGGAGGATCAGGCCCTGCGCATGGTCTATAGCTACCTGCTCAACGTCCACCGCCGGCTGCTCCGGTCTCCCGGTGAGGATCTGCTCGGCCACCGGCCCCCGTGCGACGAGATCGCCGACCTGCTGCGCCGCTATCCCCGGCAGCTCGTCTGGACGGCCGGCCTCGAGTGTGCCCCGCGGCCGTCGGCGGTGGGCGGATAGACAGGCCGGGAGGCCGCGTGGTATAAAGATGCGTTCTCGTTGCGGGCTCGTGGTGCAGCCTGGTTAGCACACTGGACTGTCAATCCAGAGGTCGCGGGTTCAAGTCCCGTCGAGCCCGCCAATCAACTGAGGGGTTGGAAGGGGCGGCGCCTTGCCGCCCCTTCGCTTCGTCCCCACCTACCCGCTCCGAGTCCTGAACCCGTGGTAGCAGGCGAGGCCCAGCACGGGGCCGGGAGCCGGGCACCTCGATCAGGGGAGCTTGGCCGGGCTCGAGAACGGCTTGGTGGCGTCGACCACGAACATGACGAACGAATGCAGGTTCGTTGCGCCGCTGCTCGAGACCTGCATCGGAGTGTCGGGGCCGTGGCCCGCCTCGGCTTGGCCGGCCCCGACACGCTTGACGCCGTGGGGCGTTCGGAAGCTTTGCTCCCCCGCGAGCACGTAGACCGCCTCGGAGCCCGGGTGGCTATGAATGGGCGTGACACTGCCCGGAGGCCCACTGGCCTCGTTAATCCGCAGCAGATAGGCCGGGGCCGTCACCGAGGGAAGCGGGCCGATCTCCGCCATCTTCGTGGCACCGCTCGACGATCCCCCGGCCGGACCGAGCGTGAAGAGCCACGCCTTGCCCCCGGCCTCGGCTGCGAGGCTTGTCGGCCCGGCGGCAGCCTGCGCCTGAGCGAGGCTCGGGAAGCTCTCCACGCGCCAGACGAGGGGTCCCGTCGGCAGCTCCGTGACCTTCTTCTCGACCAGCGGTTTGACGACGAGGCTGCCGGAGCCGGCCACTCCCACCTGGCCCTGCTGCGCAACCGCCGACGCCATCGACAGCGATACCAGGGCAAGAGCTGCGATCGGCACGGTGAACCATTTCATTGGCACGTTCCTCCTTGTGCGGGGGCCGCGCGCGTCCTGTTGCCATCACACCGGACGTATCGGAGAGTAGGGGACCGGAGCGCAGAAGTCCTGAGAGACCGGTGAGATAGTTCTGAGACCGCGCGGGGAAGGGGAGAGGACCGGCAATGCTGATCGGACAGGAGGTTAGCTTCGGTCGTCACCGCTTCGACCCTCGCTCCGGGCGGCTGTGGGCCGGCCGGCGCGAGGTCAAGCTCACGCCGCGATCGGCGGCGGTGCTGGCCGCGCTGATCGAGCACGCCGGTGAGCCGGTGACGCGCGACGAGCTGTTCCGGTCGGTCTGGCAGGATACCGTCGTCGGTGACGGGGCGCTCACCGCGTGCATCCAGGAGCTCCGCCGCGCGCTCGAGGACGACGCCCGGCGCCCCCGCTTCATCGAGACGCGCCACCGCCGCGGCTACCGTTTCGTCGCTCGCACGGGGTCGGCCCTCGAGAGGCCGGGAGGTGACTCGTTCGCGGCGCCGACGCCGCCTGCGCTGGTCGTGGGTCGTGACTGCGAGCTGGCCGAGCTGCGCGCGTGCCTGGCCCGGTCCAGGGGCGGGAGCCGGCAGATCGTCTTCGTCACCGGCGAGCCCGGGATCGGCAAGACGACGGCCGTCGCGGCGTTCCTGACGGAGGCCGCCCACGGCGACGGGCTTCGCGTCGGGCAGGGTCGATGCGTCGAGACCCACGGGGCGGGCGAGGCGTACCTGCCCCTCCTGGAAGCCATGACCCGCCTCTGCCGCGAGCCGGGCGGGCAGGCCGTCGTCCGCCTGCTCCGCCAGCACGCCCCGACGTGGCTCGCCCAGATGCCCTCGGTGCTGGGCGTCGCGGAGCACCGAGCGCTCGAGCGGCACGTGGCCGGCGTCACGCGCGATCGGATGCTGCGCGAGCTGGCCGAGGCCGTGGAGATGCTGGGGGCCGACGCGCCCCTGATCCTGTGGCTCGAGGATCTGCACTGGGCCGGTCCCTCGACGGTGGACTGGCTCGCGTACCTGGCGCGGCGCCCCGGGCCGGCACGGGTGCTGGTGCTTGCCTCGTACCGACCGGGAGAAGCTCTGGCCCGGGGGCATCCGATCGAGGCGACCAAGGACGAGCTGAAGGTGCGCGGGCAGTGCCGCGAGGTGGCGCTGGCCCGCCTGGACGAGACGGCGGTGGGCGCGTACCTGGAGCGCCGTTTTCCCGGCGCCGGCCCGCCTGGCGGGCTGGCCGCGCTGATCCATCAGCGCACCGGCGGTAACCCGCTGTTCGTCACCAGCGTCGCGGACGACCTCGAGCGGCGCGCGGTCCTGGTCGAGCGCGCCGGCGGCTGGGCCTTCACGGGCGGCCCCGAGGCCGTCCACATCGCCATTCCCGACGACGTGCGGCGGCTGATCGGTCACGAGCTCGACCGCCTGCCCGCTCCGCAGCGCCGGCTCCTCGAGGCGGCGGGCGCGGCCGGCGTCGAGTTCTCCGCCGCCACCGTCGCGGCCGCGGAGGAGCTCGGCCTCGATGACGTCGAGCGCGGCTGCGCCGAGCTGGCTCGGCCCGGCTCCTTCCTGACGTCGCACGGCGCCGAGACGTGGCCGGACGGGACGGTGGCCGGGCGCTACGGGTTCCGTCACGCCCTCCATCAGGAGGTCGTCTACGAGCGCACCCCGACCGGACGCCGCGTGGAGCTGCACCGCCGGATCGGCCGGCGGCTCGAGATCGGCCTCGGCCCACGGGGCCCCGAGATCGCGACGGAGCTGGCCGCGCACTTCGAGCGCGGACGCGACGTGCCGGGTGCGGTCCGGTATCTGCGCCTCGCCGGCGAGATCGCCACGCAGCGGAGTGCCACGCGCGAGGCGGTGGGGTACCTGACGCGCGCGCTCGACCTGCTCCGGACCGAGCCGGACACTCCGCGGCGGGCCGAGGAGGAGATCGCGCTCCAGATCGGGCTGGGAGGGCCCCTCATGGCCCTGAAGGGGCGGGGCGCGCCCGAGGTCGAGCAGGTCTACCTGCGGGCGCAGGAGCTCGGCCGGCGGATCGACGATCCGGCCCGGTTGTTCCCGGTCCTCTGGGGCCTCTTCCTCTTCCGACGCAGCCGCGGCGAGATCGACGTGGCGCGCGACCTCGGCGGGCGCCTCCTCGCGCTGGCGCGGCGACTCGACGACCCGGGGTTCTCGATCCAGGCTCATCACGCGTTGTGGGCGACGGGCTTCGCTCGCGGCGAGCTGGGGGAGGCCCGAGATCACGCGGCCCGCGCGGTCCGCCTCTACGATCCCGAGCGCCACGCGTCGCTGGCCGCCGTCTACGGCCATCACGACCCGGCGGTCTGCGCGCTCGGCCACGGCGCCTGGGCCCTCGCGCTCTCCGGCCATCCCGCGGCGGCCGCCCGGCAGAGCGAGGAGGCGCTGGCGCTGGCGCTCCGGCTCGACCACCCCTTCAGCGAGGCCCACGCCCTGCTCTACGGAGCCCGCGTGCATCAGCTCGGCGGCGACTGGCGGACGACCCGCGACCGGGCCGCGGCGGCCGCCGAGCTCGCTCGCGAGCGGGGCTTCGTCCAGCTGCAGGCCTGGGCGGACATGACGGGGGGATGGGCCCTCGCCGCGTCGGGCGAGGTCGACGCCGGGCTCGCCATGATGCGCGACGGGCTCGCGGCCATCCGCGCCCTGGGCTCGGAGGAGTTCAAGACGTACTTCCTCGGCCTGCTGGCCGAGGCGCTCGGTGCCGCCGGGCGGCCGGAGGCCGCGCTCGAGGTCGTCACGGAAGCCCTGGCCGCGGTCGACGCGAGCGGGGAGTGCTTCTACGCCGCCGAGCTGCATCGGCTGAGGGGTGTACTGCTGCTCGCCACGCGGCACGACCGGGGCGTCGCCATCGGGTGCCTCGACGCCGCGCTGGCCATCGCGCGGGATCAGGGCGCGGGGGCGCTGGAGCGACGGGCCCTCGAAAGCCTCGGGGCGAGACGCGACGAACCGTGATGGTCGAGCAGCGCTGACGGCGCCTGGACACCATCGCGAAGTCAGGGGCGACGACTGCGGTCGTCGCCCTTACCCGCGGGGGTCGATCACGGGCCGAGGTCCTTCAGGGAAATGACGCCCTTGTCGTGAAACGGGAGGACATCGAGCCGCCCCCGCGGCTGTAGTTGGCCCTTGAGGCGGTAGTGAATCTTCAGATCTCCGAGTCCGGCCAGACTCCGGAACTGGCGCACGATGTCAGGTGTAGTGCTGATTGTCTCGACCCGGATAAGGTCTTGTCCATAAGCTCGGACGACCATAGGAGTCGGGCTGACGCCGCGGGCGAAGGTCTTTCCATTGAGCTCGACCTCCACGCTGATCCCCTCGAACGCAAGCTCGGCATTCGAAGGATTCTGAACGCGGAGAGTGGTCACGAACCGTTGCTCGAACAGGCTCAGCCCCGCGAGCGTCACGCTGGCCAGCGTGACCGACGGCCGGTCGGCGGAGGCGCACGAGGATAGCGCAAGGCCCATCAGCAACAATAGGAACGGACGTCGCGTCAACGGCCGGCTTCAAAGGACGAGCGTCGGAGCATCCGCTCAGGCCTGTCGAGTTCTACGCGCGATCAGCCGGTACGCGATCAGCAGTGCAATCGCTCCCAGGACGGCCATGACGAATCCGACTGGATCCCCTGGGCCATACCAGCCGACGAGGCGGCCAAGGAAGCCGCCGACGATGGCCCCCACGATACCGAGAAGGATCGTGACGACGAAGCCTCCCGGATCTCTTCCCGGCATGAGAAACTTCGCAACGATACCGACGATCAGACCGAAGACGATCCAGGCGATGATTCCCATGCTGTTCTCCTTTTGTGTCGCTTCGTGTATCTAGGTCAAGCAGCAAGGGCTGTGCCGTTGTGCCGGGGAAGGGTTCACCAGAGTCAACCTGGCATCCGCGACCCGTCTAGGCTCAGGGCGTCGGATTGGATGAGCGGGAAGGCGTCCGTCTAGGCCGAAGGAGTCAACCGTCGTAACGGGTTTACCGCGTACTGCGGGAGGTTCGGCCGCTTCAACCTCGCACGGCGGAGAGAAGTACCGGTCGGCGCGGCACAGCGTTTGTCCTACGTTGCCCGATGACAACTCCGAAACCGAATCCTATCTGCGTCGGTTGTAGGAAGTCCATCTTGCCTGGAGTGCCGCCCCTCGGAGCAGTCCGTCGAGGTCGGTCCTCTCAACGAAGTCCACCCGGACCGGATCGTTGTGAGCAGGCGAACCCTGTTTCTCCGCGACGGAATCAAGTGCCGCTATCCACCGGGGATGTATGTTCACTCACGCCAGACTCCATGGCGTCCTCGTGCGCCAAGACGTAAGCGCCTCGTTCGCGACCCAGGACTGCCAAGCCCCTCCCCTGCATGGCACCGGCCTTGCTCTAGTACGCAGGCCGCAAGCAAATACTAGAGAAAGCAGTCTCGCCATGAACGGGGCGCTTTGAATCCAGTCCTGGCGCATCGTTGCTACCGAGTAATCGTTTCCCTGCAGGTCGGCCCATAGTCGGCTAGGGCACGGAACGCAGGACCAAAAGGAGTTCGCGAGAATGGGAGCTCTTGGCACCTCAGCGGTAAGCGTCGCGATATTGACGCTGGCGTTGGGGGTCGCGGAAGCACAAAACGTTGCGGACCTGTTCGGCAAGGTCGCTCCAAGCGTGGTGGTGGTCCGGGCAAAGGGAACGCCGGCAGCAGACGCGAGGTCCAGTGACGTCGGGTCCGGCGTTGTGATCTCGGACGACGGGAAGGTTCTGACGGCGGCTCACTTGGCGCACGGGGCCGAGGGAATCGAAGTGCAGTTCCTCGGGGGCCGAACGGTCGCCGCCCGGGTGGTGGCCTTGGAGCTTGCCGCGGATTTGTGTCTTCTCCAGCTGAATCCGGTCCCGCCAAATGTAGGCGCCGCAAAGCTCGCCAATTCCGATACGGTCCGAGTCGGTGAGCAGGTGATGGTCGTCGGGGCACCTTATGGGCTCCGGCATACGCTCAGCGTGGGTTGGATCGGAGGTCGTTGGGCACCGAGCACGGTCTACAAAGCGATCCCCCTGGCGGAATTCTTCCAGACTGATGCCAGCATCAACACCGGGAACTCGGGCGGCCCGATGTTCAACATGGGAGGCGAGGTCATCGGGATCGTCAGCCACGTCATTTCCAAGAGTGGCGGCAGTGAGGGGCTCGGGTTCGTCGTGACGATAAATACGGCGAAGCAGCTACTCCTGGAACGTCCTTCGATATGGTCAGGTCTGGAGGGCCAGCTGCTCTCCGATGAGTTGTCGGATCTATTCAATCTTCCTCCAAAGACGGGCGGGTTCCTGGTCAAGACCGTGGCCAAGGGATCGCCCGGCGAGGCGATGGGGATCAAAGGAGGGCGCCGGAAAGCCACTGTCGACGATCAGCCCTTGGTCGTGGGAGGCGATATCATCCTCAGCGTCGAGGGCGTCGTGGTGAAGACGATCGATGACCTGACCAAGATTCGCGAACGCACGAGTCGTCTCGAGAAAGGCGCGCCGATCTCCGTGACGGTATTGCGGGCAGGGCGGCAGCTGAAGCTGACCGGGAAGATGCCGTGATCAAAGGTCGCCGGCGATGGGGGAGCTCATCGGTGGGAAGATTATTCCCACCGGGTACGACCATGGTCCCCGGGCCTCCAAAGGAACGTAGAAGTCCCCTCGGCTCTGATGTAACTTGACCCCACGGCCATCTCGTCGCGCCAGGAGCGGATTATTTCTTTGACCATCGTCGTCGTCGACGACTCCGCGGAGTATCGCGAGCTTGTCCGCTACCTCCTCGCACCAGCGTCCGAGATGAAGATCGTCGGTGAGGCGGCTGATGGGGAGGAAGGGCTCGCCATCGTGCGCCGCGAGCGGCCGGACATCGTGGTCACGGATCTCGTGATGCCCAACCTCAATGGAGTCGAGCTGACGAAGCGCATCCGGCGAGAGCTGCCCCACACCGGGGTCATCCTCATGAGCTCCCACCCCGACTACCGGCTCGTGGCGCCCGACAGCGGCGCGGATGTCTTCGTGAACAAGGTTGTGATCAAAGACATGCTGGTGCCCGCGATCCGCGACCTGATGGCTCGTCGCGCCGCGCTCATGTCAGCGCTGCCGCAGACGATGATGACGTTCCCGCCAGACCGCGAGACGCTCACACTGGGCGATCTGCTCTATGCCAATGGATCAGCAAAGGCGCTCGTGTCTGAGAAGGAATGGGCCGGACTCGTCCGGTCCATCGCCGGTGGCGACCAGTCGGCGCTGCAGGTGCTGTACACGCGAATGCATCGAATCGTCTTTACCTTGATCGCGCGGATCACCAATAATCGAGAAACCGCCGAAGATCTCATGGGCGATGTGTTCCACGATATACGGCGACGCGCGTGGGCGTACGATCCTGCGGGCGGGTCCGTTGTCGGATGGATCATGAAGCAGGCGCGCGCCAGAGCGATTGACCGGCTGGGGTTCGAACCGCGGCATGAACGCATCGACGACAGTGTGGCGCATCCCTCTGGAGTGCTCTGGGAACGGCTTGCGCAGCGAATCGCCACGGAGCAGAGCCAGGAGTCGGTGCCGGCGGCGCCATCCGGACCGCCTGAATCAGAATGGGAAGAAGTGGCGATCGGCATCTCCTGCAAACTACTCGCGACGGACGCAGAGAAAGACCGCGTCGGCATGCTCGTGCGACTCGCCCCGGGGGCTGCGTATCCGCCACATCGCCATGCCGGAGTCGAGGAATTGTATCTGCTGGACGGCGAGCTGATGATAGACGACAAGACACTCTCTCCTGGGGATTACAATCGGGCAGAGCCCGGCACCGGCGATCAGCATGTCTGGAGCGAGACCGGCTGCACGTGCGTTCTCCTCACCTCCACCCGAGACGTCCTTCGCTGATTCTGCTTCGCAGTTGAAGGTGTTCCACCCCCGCGCCTGATGTGCCCGCCTTAGAGTTCCGCGAACTTACCGAGTCGTAAGGACCGACCCGGAGCCTTCGGCGACCCGAGGTCTCCGCGCAACGACGCTGTCGCCCCTTGGGATCTGGGTCCCACCGTGTCGAGCAACGGCACGTCGTATGCGTATACCGAAGTGCAAGTGCCGCCAATCTCGTAACGACTCAATCATCCACCAACACCCGAAGGAGAAGACATGGCTGACCAGGACAGGGACTATCTCGCAACGCGACTCTTCACAGACCGTGACAGCGCCGAGCGTGAGTACGAGGCGACTCTCGCACGCGGTTACGACGCGAAGGATATCAACGTGATGATGACCGAAGAAGGTCGGAAGCGGCACTTTGGCGCTGGCGTGACCACCGAGCTCGGGAACAAGGCTCTGGAAGGCGCGGGAGTCGGGGGCGGCGTCGGCGCGGTCGCGGGAGGCGCTCTTGCGGCCATCGCGGTGGCGGCAACGGTCGCCGTGCCGGGGTTGGGCCTGCTTGTCGCCGGGCCGATCGCGGCCGCACTGGCAGGGGCCGGAGCCGGGGCCGTCGTGGGGGGCGGGATCGGTGCCCTGGTCGGCGCGGGCATTCCAGAAGAGCGCGTCAAGGAGTATGAGAGCGGGCTGAAGGAGGGCGGCATTCTCATGGGAGTGAAGCCCCGCACACCCGAAGACCGCGAGTACTTCGATCGGGAGTGGGGCAGCGATCGCACCGCGACGACTCACCGAGGCCGCTGAGCGCCATGCGTGGTGTAGTGGTGGCGGCGCTGGCTTTCGCGCTCGTGTGGTCTGGATCGCCGGCCATCGGGCAGCAGCCAAAGCCCGGCCCGGCCGCGACGCGCGAGGACCCGTCGAAGATGGGCACGCGAAGTGTCACGGGGTCGGTGAAGACCGCCACTGACAAGGGGTTTGTCCTTGTCGGGCACGAGGAAGGTCAGAAAGACCGGGAGTGGGCATTCGCGTTCGATGGAAACACTCGCATCGACGCGGACGGCAAGACGCGGCCAGTGACCGAGCTTCGGGAGGGCGACGCGGTCACCGTCAGCTACGTGGCTCGCGACGGCAAGATGGTCGCGCAAAACGTCAAGGTAAAGGGGCGATAGCGCCAGGGACCGGCTCTCTTCCGCCCGATCGGGCGGAAGAGAGCCACTCCGGGGAGAAATTCAATCATCGAGACTCGACCGGGAAACCGAGAAAGCCGGCGGTGGCGCGCCCTCTCCGGCCTGCTCGCCATCGTGGTGCTGTCTCTCTCGGGGTGTGCCTCCGCCCCTCCTGCGCGACCCACGGCGCGTCCGTTCGACGACGTCCGGCGGCTCACCATCGTCGTCACAGGTGAGAGCTCTCTTTCCGTCTTGGAGCACAACGCCGAACCCGGCCGCACGTTCGACGAGATCATGGCCTGGTACCCGACCAAGGCCTGGATGCGGCCCCTCGCCAAGCTGGTTCATCAAGGCATAAACTGGGCGCTCGCCCTCGACCAGAGGGCCACGATTGCTCGCAGCGTCGATGGCATCTCGCCGCAGACGGTCGTCGCCGCGGCCATGGCCCGAAGGCTCGGAGCGAGTGGCTGGTTCGAGGAGATCCGCACTCTCGAGCGGGAGCAATCCGCCGAGGATCGGCGCCGGGACGACGCGGTCGTGCGCGTGATGGTGCCTACCTGGGGACTCGTGAGGGTCCGCGACGGCGATCCCGATCTTCTCGCGGGTTTCGCGGACGTGCGCGGCCACATGGCGCAGTCGGGAACGGGGGTCATCGTGTGGGAGGAGAGCCAGGACGTCACCTCTCCAGAACCATTTCCGGCCGGCGCGTTCATGAAGGATCCGAACTTCGCCCGGCAGGAGATGGTCGACGTGCTGGAGAGGGCAGGCCAGCGCCTGGCCAGCGAGCTGATGTATGCACGGAGTGCCGGCCGGTGACACCACGACAGCTCGCACGGATCTCGATCGTCCTCGCCGGGCTGGCGTTCAACGGGTGCGCGACCAGCACCGCGCTCGATGTTCGCTATCCCGAGCAGGGAGCGAACAGAGCCCTGCTTGCGTCGGCAGCCCCGCGGCGGGTGCAGATCGGCCCTGTCGTCGATCGCCGGATCGAGACCGCGCGCGTCGGGAGCAGGCCGAGGGGCGGCGGGGACCTCGTCACGAGCCGGCCCGTCGCCGAGATCGTGCAGGACGCGCTCGGCATCGAGGTGAGCAAGAACGGTCACGCCGTCGTGTCCGACCGGCCAGACGTGGTGCTCACGACGGTCGTGGAGGCGTTCTGGCTCGATGCCCTCGATGGATATTCGAGCTTGCAGTATGTCGGGAAGGTTGTCATCGTCTTGACCGTGGCCGACGGGCGTACGGGGGAGACCCTCCTGACCCGACGCTACGTCGGGATCAAGAGGCGAGAGGTCGACAAGCCCGACGAGAGCCAATGGCGGGAGGTCCTGGAGACCGCGCTTGCCCGGGCCGTGCACGACCTGGCGACCGATCCGGACCTGGTCGCAGCCCTCGCCCGAGTCCCGACGGCCGCGCGTGCGAGCGTCCTGCCCTGGTGGCCATCTCGGGCGGCTACTTACTGACGAGACGGTGGGTCGTTGCGTGCAAGGATTAGGGATCGGGCTCGCGTGAGCCACGAAGGGGCCGGCTCACGGTGAGGACACGGAGGACGGAAGCAGCGCGGATCATCCAGCCGCCGCGAAACGCATGGCGGATCGCCGGCGCGACTTCCGCCGGGGTCCTGGTGGACGGCGCTGACTACTACCGCGCCTTTTACCGGTCGGCGCGCCGCGCCGAGCACTACATCGTCATGTCGGGCTGGCAGTTCGACAGCGGGGTGCCCCTCCTGCGCGGGGATGAAGTGGCCGCCGGCGAGGAAGTGCGTTTCCTCAAGTTCCTCAACGGCCTGTGCGAACGGAGGCCGACGCTTCGCATTTACCTCCTGGCCTGGGACTTCCACCCGGTGCTGGCCCTCGAGCGCGAATGGTGGCAGCGGGTCTACTTTCACTGGATGACCAACGCGCGCCTGCATTTTCGTTTCGACACGTGCGAGGTCGACGGAGGGTCGCACCACCAGAAGTTCATTGTCATCGACGGCGCGGTGGCCTTTCTCGGCGGCATGGACGTGTGCGAGGCGCGCTGGGACGATCGGCGGCACCTCGCCGAGCACCCACTCCGGTACAGCCGTGGGCGACCGCAGAAACCCTATCATGAGGTGCAGGCATTCCTGGCCGGAGGCGACGCGCCCACCGCCCTCGTAGAGCTGTTCGGCGAGCGCTGGGCTCGCGCCGGCGGCGACCGACTCGTCCTGTCGCCGGCTCCGGAGTCGCCGTGCTTCGAGCGGCCGGAGGGATTGCTGCCGTTGCCGGGCGGGGCGGTCGCCCTGAGCCGCACCGACCCCCGGCGGCCCAAGGGTGTGCGGGAGGTCGAGGAGCTTCTCGTCGATGCGATCGATGCCGCGGAGCAGTGCGTGTACGCGGAGACCCAGTACTTCAGCAGCCGGCGGATATTCCGCGCCCTCGTGGCCCGCATGCAGGCCGCCGGTCGTCCGAAGCTGGAGATCGTGGTGATCGTGAACGAGCGGGCCGAAGCCATGAAGGAGGAGCTCGCGGTAGGGCTTCGACAGGCGGAGATCCTCGAGAAGCTCCGCGAGGTGGCCGGCGCGACCGGGCATCCCTTGGGGCTCTACTGGTCCCGTCCCGAGGGCAAGGCGGAAGCCTTCCCGGCGACCTACATCCACTCCAAGCTCCTGATCGTCGACGATCGCTTCTTGAGCGTCGGGTCCGCCAACCTGACGAATCGGAGCATGGGTGTCGACAGCGAGCTGCATGCGAGCTGGGAGACGGGTGCCGACGATGCCTCGTCGGAGTTGGGTGCCAGCATCCGAGATATCCGAGTCAGCCTCCTCGCCGAGCATAGTGGCCAGCACCGGGGCGCCCTGGAGGCGTTCGGCCCGATGCCGGGGCTGGTGGGCCGGCTGGATGCCTTGGCTGACCAGTCGCGCCTGCGCCGCCACGGCCCACCGAGCCCCGGCCAGCGCGCGGCGATGGAGTGGCTCGATCCACAGAGCCTGCCGTTCGATCCTGCCGATCCCGACGGCGCGGACGCGGCCGCCCTCGAAGAGCCTTCCGATCAGTGGCGGCGGGGGAAGCTTCCTTCAGCGCTGGCCTCGGCGGGGCGGCGGCTCAGGCGGCGGTTCCGCCCGCGGTGAGTCGGCCCCGCGCTGGCGCTCGTACCAGCGCGACATCAGCTCCATCGCGAGCCACGCGGCGGAGCAGCTCACCAGGAGCACCACGCGCGCCGTCCCCCAGCCCCAGCGGTCCACGATCCAGGCGAAGGCGGTGGGCGAGGCCGCGCTGACGACGAGCACCGGCGTGGCGATGGCGCCGAGCACCGCGCCGTAGCCCTTCGCGCCGAACAGCGCCAGCGGCACCGCGCCCCGGATGATGGTGATGACGCCCTGGGACGCGCCCATGACCAGCGTGAACGCCAGGACCATCGGCAGGCTTCCGGTGCCGAGCAGCAGCAGGAGCAGGGACGGAGGCAGCACGCCGATCGCGATGCGGCCCACCGTGATCGCCCGCAGGTTGCGCGCGAACACGATCTCGACCACCCGCCCGCCGAACTGGGCGACGCCCTTCAGCGAGGCGATCCAGACCGCGGCCGCCGTCGCCAGGCCCGCCGCTTCCAGCAGCGGGACGAGCTGCACCGAGATGACGCCGAACACGAACCCGTTGAGCGACATGATGAGGGCGAAGAGCGCGATGGCGACCGAGCGCGCGCGGCCCTCGAGCGGGGGGCCGTCGGGGGACGCCGAGGGGGCGCCGGTCGGCCTGGCGACGCCCTCGGCGTCCTCGCGCCGGGCGAGGCCCAGCCAGTGCAGGGGCAGGCACACCACCAAATTGATGAGGGCGAACAGGACGAGGGTCTGTCGCCAGCCCACCTGCTCTTCCAGGGCGTGGCCGACCACCCAGAACACCGACGAGGCGAACGCGCCGAACAGTGTGAGGTAGGAGATCGCCTTCCGCCCCCTCGAGGGGACGACCTGCACCAGGGCGGCGAACGCGGCGTCGTAGAGGCAGAGCCGCATGCCGAGGCCGAGGAACACCCACACCGCCAGGTACGTCGCCTCGCTCCGGACATGCGCGAGGCCGAACAGGCCCGCGGACACGAGGACGGTGCCGAGCGTCATGACCGCGCGCCCGCCGTGCCGGTCGATGGCCCGGCCCACCGCGTTCGAGACGATCCCCATGGCGAGCAGGGCCACCGTGAAGCCGAGGAAGACGAAGCCCCGGCTCCAGCCGGTGTCCCGGCTGATCGGCCCCGCCAGCACGCCGAGACAGTAGTAGCTCGTCCCCCAGGCGGTGATCTGGGTGATGCCGAGCGCGAGCACCGCGCCCGTCATCGGATCGGCGAGCCGCGCCCGCCAGCCGGGGCGCGCGGTCGGGTCCGCGGGCCCTCTCACCGGGCGACCGACAGAGCCAATAGCCTCGCGCTCGACGTCTCGGCTAGCTCCAGATCGTCCGCCAGAGCTTGCCCTGGCCCAGCCGGCGATCGACCCCGGCGTAGAGGTGATACCCGACGTAGGCGATCCCGATGACGATCACCTTGGCGAGCATGACGTTGCGGTCTCGATTCTCCCACACGTCCACGACCGCCGGGCCGAGCGCTCCCGTCTCGGGATAGGCGTGGAAGAGCTTCTCCGCGAAGAGAACGATGAACGTCGCGACCGCGTACCAGGCCGTCTTGTAGATGGCCGCGACGCCGACCGAGTGGCTCTCGTCGAACCGGGTCCCGACCCGCGTCTTGTCGAGAATCACGACGACCTTCGCGGCCACGAGTGCACCGACGACCACCGCCCACAGGGCGTAGAACTCCACGTCGTATTCCGCGAGAACCAGCTTCTTCAGCAAGAGCATGATGCCGAAGCAGACGAGGAAGTAGACCGTCACCAGTCCCACTTCCTTCAGCTCGCGCTTCACCGTCTGCGCCAGGCTCATCGAGATCTTCCTCGTGTCATATGGTCGCGTATAGTACTCGGCGGACGCAAACCGCGTCGGCTCCACCTGGACCGCCGCAAATGGACAGATCCTGGAGAGATTATCATGACGCGTCTCACCGACTACGCGACGAAGTACCGGACCATTCGCATGGAGCGCCGCGACGGCATCCTCCAGATGACCTTCCACACCGACGGCGGGCCGCTCCAGTGGGGGCTGCTGCCCCACGGCGAGTTTCCCCAGGCCTTCCGCGATGTGGGCGCCGATCCCGAGAACAAGGTCGTCATCCTCACGGGTACCGGCGACGTGTTCTCCGGGCCCCAGGCCGCGGGGGGCACCGGCATGCGCAGCACACCGGCCCAGTGGGATCGCGTCTACTGGGAGGGCAAGCACCTGCTGATGAGCCTGCTCGACATCGAGGTCCCGATGATCAGCGCGATCAACGGGCCGGCGTGGCGGCACTCCGAGATCCCGCTGCTGTGCGACATCGTGCTGGCCGCCGATGACGTCCGGTTCCAGGACTCGGCGCATTTCCCGAACGGCATGGTGCCGGGCGACGGCATGCACATCATCTACCCTCTGCTGCTGGGCTGGAACCGAGGCCGGTACTTTCTGCTGACCGGGCAGATCCTCGACGCGGCGAAGGCCCTCGAGCTGGGACTGGTCAGCGAGCTGCTCCCGCGGCCCGATCTGCTGCCCCGCGCCTGGGCGCTCGCCGAGCAGATCGCGCGGCAGCCCGCGCTTCTCCTCCGCTACACGCGCGTGCTGTTCACCCAGCCGCTCAAGAAGCAGCTCGTCGACTATCTGGGCTACGGCCTCGCCCTGGAAGGTCTGAGCGTGGTGGATCGCACCGTGTAGAAAGGTCTGGCTCCTTCCTACCGACGGGGGCGCCGGCGGCCTCCTCGTGGGTTCAGAATCGAGCCGAATCTGTAGAAGAAGGCGGTTCTCGTGGCGGCACGGGCCTTGCTCCCTCCGGGAGGGAGGCCGCGACCATGGAACCGACGACCAAGCTGGATCCGCGATACAGCAGCCCGGGCGCGCCCGCGACCCCGTGGCCCGAGGCCCGGAAGCACTTACAGGAGGCGGCCGTCTTCTGGGTGTCCACGGTCCGTCCCGACGGCCGGCCTCACGTGACGCCCCTCATCTCGGTATGGCTGGACGACGCCCTGTACTTCTGTACCGGGCAGAACGAGCGGAAGGCCAAGAACCTCGAGCGCAACCCGCACTGCATCCTGACCACCGGCTGTAGTGACTTCGATCACGGTCTCGACCTCGTGGTCGAAGGTGACGCGGTGCGCGTGAGCAATGACGTGGAGCTTCGACGGATCGCGGAATCGTACGAGTCCAAGTATGGCAGCGACTGGCGCTTCGAGGTCCGCGACGGATTCTTCTTTCACGCGAGCGCACCCGGCGGCGCGAGCCCCGTGGTGGTCTACGGGCTCGCCCCGATGACCGCGTTCGGCTTCCGGAAGGGCAAGGAGTTCAGCCAGACGCGCTGGAAGTTCTAACTCAACCGCTCAACTCAAGGAGGCTACACATGCTGGGCAGAGTCCTCGTGGCAGTCGCAGGTGGGATGGTCTTGTGGAAGTACCGGGACACGCTCCGCGAATACGTGAACGGAAACTCGGGGCCGACGCGGGACACGATCGACGGGCTGCTCCGGACGATGCAGGAGAAGTCCGAGGTGCTGCTCGATCAGGCCAAGGCGCAGCTGTCCTCGCGACTCGAATCGGCCCGGGAGCGGGTTCGCACGGGCGGTACCGCAGAAGGGTCCAGGAACGTGGGATGAGCATCCTCACCAGCGCGATCCGGAGCCGGATGATGGATCGCATCGACGCGACGCTCGGCGTGGTCCGGCCCCGGAGGCCGGGCGGGGCCCTCCTGAGTCGTCTCGCCGCCGCGAGCGCGCTGCGCCTGGCGCTCCGCTGGCCGGCGCTGTCCGTCCTCCTGGTCGTCTCGGTGGTCGCGGCGCGCCTCCTGGCGAGACGGCCCGGCGAGATCATCCAGGCGCCTCAGCCAGGGCCCGCTCGTCGGGTGGGCGGGGCGGGGGATCAGCCGGCCAGCTTGTAGAAGCGGAGCGCGTTGTCGCCCAGCACCTTCCGGCGCGCCTCGGCGGGGAGAGGCGCGAGCCGCTCGCGTAGCTCCCGGACGACGCCCATCGACGCGTCGATGTGGGGATAGTCCGAGGCCCAGATGAAGTAGTCCGCCCCCAGGTGCTCGACCATCTGGGCGGTCAGCGACTCGTCCGGGTCGGCCGAGATCAGACACTGGCGATAGAAGTAGGCGCTCGGGGCCATGCGGATCGGCGTGCGGTGGGCCATCACGCGATGCTTGTGGTCGAGCCGGTCGAGCCAGGAGGCGATCCAGTTCGATCCCGCCTCCAGCACCGCGCACCGCAGGCGCGGGTATCGCTCGAACATGCCGGAAGTCAGCATCTGCGTGAAGGCCGCCATGACGTCGATGGCCAGGAACGCGAAGCCGAACAGCCCGTCCGAGGGATCGTACCGCTGCCACGGGCGGAACCACTGATGGTCGCGCACCACCACGTGGAACGCGACCGGCATCTCGAGATCCTGCACCGTCTCCCAGAACCGGGCGAAGGCGGGGTCGTCGAAGTGACGGCCGCCCCGGGCCGCGACGTCCGGCGAGAGGAAGACGCCCACGCACCCCTCCGCGCGGGCGCGCAGCGTCTCCTCGACGGCGCCCTCGGCGTCCAGCAGCGAGATGTGGGCGACCGGGTGCAGGCGCTTCGGGTCGGCGCGGCAGAACTCGGCGAGCCAGCGATTGTAGGCCCGGGTGTATGCGGTGGCCAGGCCCGGATCGCTGACGTGTCCTTCCCAGCAGATGCCGATGGTCGGGTACAGCAGGACGCTGTCGATGCCCTCCGCGTCCATGACGGCAAGCCGTGCGTGCGGATCGTAGCCGCCGGGCGGGCTGCCCTCGGCGTAGGTCACCTGCCCCCGGGTCAGCAGGCGCTCCATGTCCATCTCGATGCCGCCGAGCGAGCCGAGCTGGCCTCGCAGCGTCTTGAGGGGCCGGCCGTCGATCAGCAGCACCTCGTAGCCGTCCGCGTCGGTGGCGATGCGGATGGCGCGATCCCGGTACGACGGGTCGAGGTACCGGACCCAGGTGTCGGCGGGCTCCAGCACGTGACCGTCGGCATCGACGACTCGTCCCGTGGCGGCCTCGGGCATGGGCCGATACTGCACGGCGCCCGCGGTGGCGTCAAGGCGCGGCCGGCTGCTATAGTCCCCGCGTGATCAAGGTCGTGACGTGCTTGAAGCGGAAGGCGGGGATGCCGGTGGAGGAGTTCCAGGCCTACTGGCGCGACCGTCATCCCGCGGTGGTCGTACGGCTGCCGGGCCTGCGGCGATACGTGCAGTCGCACACACGGCCGGGCGGCTACCGGAAGGGCGAGCCGATCTACGACGGCATCGCCGAGGTCTGGTTCGACGACAGCGGCGCGATGCACGCCCTCCGGGGCACCGACGCGCTGGCCGCGGTCGAGGCCGACGAGCCCCGCTTCATGGACTCCTCGACGAAGCGTGTGATCGTCACCGACGAGCACGTGATCAAGGACGATCCGGTGCCGCCCGGGGCCGCGAAGAACGTCGAGTTCGTCACCCGGAAGCCCGGCCTCGGGCCGGACGAGTTCCGGCGCTACTGGAAGGACGTGCATGGTCCGCTCGCGGCGCGGATCCCGATGATCCGGCGGTACGTGCAGAGCCCCACGCGCCAGTCGGCCTACGAGCGCGGGCGCACCCCCGCGTACGACGGCCTGGCCATCACGTGGTTCGACGACACGCAGGCGATGCGCGCGTCGGCCGCGACCGCCCAGTACGCGCGCGTCCGGGCCGACGAGCCGAACTTCATCGCGCCCGGCGACCTGCCGATCATCATCACCACCGAGCACGTGATCGTCCCATGAGCGACCGGGGCACGCCGGTGGCGGACGCGCTGGTCGAGTTCGTGCTGGCGCTCGACCTCCGGTCGCTCCCTGCCGCCGTCACCGAGGCCGCGGGGCTCTGCCTCACCGATTGGCTCGGCGCCGCCGTCCGCGGCTCGACCGAGCCGCTCGCCGCCGCGCTCGACGCGGTGGTGGGCGCGACCGGCGGCGACCCGCAGGCGACGGTCATCGGGCGGGGCCGGCGCACGAGCGCGCTGCTGGCCGCGCTGGCCAACGGCGCCCAGGGCCATGCGCTGGACTTCGACGACACGCACCTGGCCTCGATCGTCCACGGCTCGGCGCCGGTGGCTCCCGCGGCGCTCGCGATCGCCGAGTGGCGTCACCGGCCGGGCGCGGCGGTCATCGAGGCGTTCGTGGCCGGCTTCGAGGTGGAGACGCGGATCGGGCGGGTGATCGGCCCCAAGCTCGCCGACCGGGGCTGGCACGTCACCGCGATGCTGGGCCACTTCGGCGCGGTCACGGCGGCCGGCAAGCTGCTGGGCCTCACCGCCGAGCAGCTCGGGCGGGCGCTCGGGATCGCGGGCACCCAGGCGGCGGGGCTCGAGCAATCGCTCGGCACCATGAGCAAGCCGCTCCATCCCGGCAAGGCCGCGATGAACGGCATCCTGGCCGCGCTGCTCGCGCGCGAGGGGTTCACCGGCCCGACCGGCATCCTGGACGGCCACGCGGGGCTGCCCGGCACGTTCGTCGGAGTCACCGATCTGAGCCCCGCGCTCGCGGACCTCGGTACCCGATTCGAGATCCTCGACAACAGCACGAAGCTCTACGCCGCGTGCCACCTGCTCCACGCCGCGATCGACGCCGGCCGCGCGATCCGGGAGCGCGCGGCCCCCGCCGTCGAGGCGATCGAGGAGGTCGAGTGCCACGTGCATCCGCTCGCGGTGAAGGTCGCGGCGATCCCCGAGCCCCGCACCGGGCTCGAGGCCAAGTTCAGCGCCGCGTACTGTGCGGCGCTGGCGCTGACCGGCGGCGTGGCCACGGAGTCGGACTTCGCGGCGCCCGATCCGGGCCTGGTCGCGCTGGCCGGCCGGGTCCGGCCGGTCGCGGACCCGGCGCTCCGTATCCCCGAGGCGCGGATACGGGTCCGGCTCCGCGACGGGCGCGTGCTCGACGAGACGGTGCGCGCCGCCCGGGGCACCCCGGGCCGCCCGGTCTCTCGGCAAGAAGTCGAGGAGAAGTTCCGCCGGCTCGCCGGCGTCGTGCTGCCCGCCCCGCAGGTCGGGCGGCTCCTCGAGACCCTCGGGCGTCTGCCCGCGCTTCCCGATGTCGACGGGCTCCTGGCCCTGACGTTCAAAGGAGGACAGCCATGAAGTTCGGACTCCGCTACGCGAGCCTCGGGCGCTACGGCAACGGCCCGGCGGCGGTGGAGCTGGCGCAGGCCGCCGAGGCGGCGGGCTTCGAGTCGATGTGGACGGTGGAGCACGTGGTGGTGCCGCACGGCTACCAGTCGCGCTATCCGTACTCGGCCTCGGGACGCATGGGCTCCGGGCTCGAAGACTTCCCGATCCCGGATCCGCTGATCTGGCTCGCCTACGTGGCGGGAGCCACGCGCACGATCAAGCTTGGCACCGCGATCCTGATCCTGCCGCAGCGCAACCCGGTGGTCACCGCGAAGGCGGTGGCGACGCTCGACCATATGGCCGGCGGCGGCCGCGTCCTGCTCGGCATCGGGGTGGGATGGCTCGCCGAGGAGTTCGCGGCGCTCGGCCTGCCGTTCGCCGACCGCGGGCCGCGCACCGACGAGTACGTGGAGGCGATGCGCGCGCTGTGGAGCCAGGAGTGCGCGTCGTTCAAGGGGCAGTTCATCTCGTTCGATCGGGTGTTCTGCCGGCCGCTGCCGCCCGAGCGGCGCATCCCGATCATCGTGGGCGGGGACACGGTGGCGGCCGCGCGGCGCGCGGGCCGGCTCGGCGACGGCTACTTCCCGGCTCGCACGCCGTCGCCCGGCCTGCTCGACGAGATGCGGCGCGCGGCCCTGGCCGCGGGGCGCGACCCGAAGGCGATCGAGATCACGGTCGCGGCGCCCACCGACCTCGCCGAGATCGAAGCCCTGGCGCGCCAGGGCGTGGCGCGCGTCGCGGTGCCGGTCAGCGCCGCGGCGGGCCTGCCCGCGCAGGTCAAGACGCCCGACGATGTGCTGCGCTACGGCAAGGATGTGATCGCGCGGTTCCGCTGATGACCGCGCCGAGAACTTCCGCCGCTGATCTCGAGCGACGGTCATCTCGAAGTCCGCCCCGAGCGCTGGTCGCCGCGCATGCCGGCGAAGTTTCCGGGATCGCGCGCCGCAGACGGTCAAGCTGCCGGACGGCGGCGACGCGCTCGTCGTCGAGGGACAGCCGCCGTATCCGGCGCCGTTCCTCGACCTCAGGGCCGGCCGGACCAACGAGACTTGGGAGCCCTTCGGCGTCACCGTCGACGACACCGCCGGCGTCGGGCCGCCGGAGCAGCGGCTGCGCGAGCAGGACATGGACGGCCTGCACGCCGAGGTGCTCTTTCCCAACATGCAGGTCGGGCCGCGGCTCTGGCGCGGGATCACCGACGACGATCTCTATCGCGCGACGGTGCGCGCCTACAACGACTGGCTCGGCGAGGAATACTGCGCGGTGTCGCGCGATCGCCTGATCGGCCTCGGCGTCATCCCGTGGACCAACGTCGACGACGCCATCGCCGAGCTCGAGCACTGCACGAAGCTCGGACTCAAGGGCGTCAACCTCGGCGTGTTCCCGAGCGGCAAGTCGTATCCGACGCCCGAGGACGACCGCTTCTGGGCGGCCGCGATCGACATGCAGATGCCGCTGACCGTGCACGTCGGCTTCGACCGCCTCGGGCCGCGCGCATCGCAGCCGACGTTCGAGTACCCGGGCGCCGACCCGGAGGTGCTCGAAGAAGCTCGGCCCGCGCAAGCTCGTCGAGTGGGTGGCTCTGCCGTTCCTCGGCACGGCGCCGTCGATGAGCCTCGCCCAGCTCATCCTGTCCGGCGTCTTCGATCGCCTTCCCGACCTCCAGATCTTCTTCGCCGAGACCCGGCTGGGCTGGGTGCCGTTCTGGATGGAGGAGGCCGACTACTGGTACGAGCGCCATCGCCACTGGGCGGAGCGGCTGCTCGAACTTCAAGCCGCTCAAGCAGCGGCCGAGCGACTATGTGCGCCAGCACATCTTCTTCAGCGTGCAGCACGTGGAGCGGGTGGCGGTCGAGCTGCGTCACCACATGGGCGTCGAGCGCATCATGTTCGCCACCGACTTCCCGCACATCGAGTGCGACTGGCCGAACACGCGGCCGTTCGCCGAGCGGCTGTTCGCGGGCGTGCCGGCCGACGAGGCGTTCAAGATCGCGCGCGGCAACATGCTGGACTTCTTCCGCCTCGAGGACACGCCGTGGGGCGCAAGGTGCTGGCCGCGCAGGCGTGACGCGCAGGAGGCGCGGACCTATGGGCAGAGCGGTGACGGTGCAGTGGGTGGCGGGCATGAAGGTCGAGGGAGCGGCGGGCCCGCACCGCCTGGAGATGGACGCCCCGGCGGAGGCCGGGGGCGGGGACGCGGCGCCCTCGCCCGCGGAGCTCCTCCTGGGCGCCATCGGCGCCTGACGCATCAACAACGTTCGGCGGTTCGCCGAGCGCCAGCAGTGGGTGGTGCGCGGCCTCCGGGCCCGCCTCACCGCGACGGAGGCCCAGGGGCAGATCACCGGCGTCGAGGGAGAGCTGGTCGTGGAGGGCACGTTCGACGACGCCCAGCTCGCCCGACTCCAGGAGGCGGCCGAGGGCTGCCGGATCAGCCGCGCGATGAAGGTCCCGGTCGACGTGCCCGTACGCCGGGCGCAGCCGGGGTAGCCCGACGGAGGACACGCGATGCTCGACGGAAGGCTCGGGAGCGTGGGTGGCTTGGTCGACGTGGAGCGCGGCATCATCAGCCGCGAGATCTTCGTCAACGAGGAGATCTACCAGCAGGAGCAGGAGCAGCATCTTCGCGCGCGCCTGGCTCTTCGTCGGCCACGAGAGCCAGATCCCGAACCCGGGCGACTTCGTCGCCTCTCGCATGGGCGAGGAGTCGGTCATCCTGTGCCGGGACGCGCGCGGGCCAGATCCACGTCTTCCTCAACACCTGCCGGCATCGCGGCATGAAGGTCTGCCGCTACGACGAGGGCAACACCGTCGTGTTCCTGTGCCCCTACCACGGCTGGAGCTACGCCACCGACGGCGCGCTCGTCGGCGTGCCCCACGCCAAGGACGCCTACGGCGGCGAGCTCGACAAGACCCAGTGGGGCCTGGTCGAGGTGCCGCAGATGGAGAACTACAAGGGCTCGATCTGGGCGACCTGGGACCCCGACGGCGCCGTCCTTCGAGGACTACCTCGGCGGCTACAAGATCTACCTCGACCTGCTGCTCGACGCCTGGGACGGCCGCGAGGGCGGCACGGAGGTGATCGGCGGCGTCCACAAGTGGCGCGATCCCCTGCAACTGGAAGTTCCCCGCCGAGAACTTCTCCGGCGACCGCTACCACGGCGTGAGCCACCGCTCGGTCGACATGGTCGGCATCGGCCCGAGCGGCAAGGGCCGCCGCGACAACCGGGAGCGCAACGAGGCGCGCTGGCTCGACGTGACGCTTTCCCGACCTCGGGCACTCGATGATCGCGTTTCTCCGGCCGCCCGACGCGCCGATCGCGCCCGCGTACCAGGACGCGCCCGTGGTCGCCGACTACTTCCGGCGGTGCGAGGAGGAGCGCAAGCGCCGCCGCGGCGACGGCGTGGCGCCTGTTCGGCGGGCCCGGCACCGTGTTCCCCAACGTCTCGCCGCTCGCGCGCCAGCCGCGCACGCATCGCGGTCTGGCACCCGCGCGGGCCCGCATCAGACCGAGGTGTGGCGCTGGTACCTCGTCGACGCCGACGCGCCGGCGAGGTCAAGGACTTCCTGCGCCACTACTACATGCGCTACTCGGGGCCGTCGGGGCTCACCGAGCAGGACGACATGGAGAACTGGAACTACGCGCACGACGGCGAGCCGGGGACCATCGCGCGGCAGCACCCTACAACTACGAGATGGGGCTCGGGCCGCGCCACCGACGCGCTTCGAGGACCACGGGCTCGCGCTGCCGGGCCGGATCAGCGAGGTGCACCGGGCACCGCGAGCGAGAACAACCAGCGCGGCTTCTACACGCGCTGGCGCCAGCTCATGGAGGCCAAGAGCTGGGCGGAGCTCGTGCCGCGGTGAGCGCGGCGCGACTCGGCCGACATCGACGCGCGCTGCTCGTTCAAGGAAGGAGATCGAGGACTTCCTCTACCGGGAGGCCGAGCTGCTCGACGAGCGCCGCTACGAGGAGTGGCTCGATCTCTTCACCGAGGACGTGCACTACTGGATGCCGCATGCGGCGCAACGTGCCCGCGCGACGAGCCGCGCGCGCGAGTTCACGCGCGCGGGGCTCGACGTGAACTGGTTCGACGAGGGCAAGGACACCCTGACCCGGCGGGTGCGGCAGATCCGGACCGGCGTGCACTGGGCGGAGGAGCCGCCGTCGCGCATCTGCCACATGGTGTCGAACGTCCAGATCGCTCGGCGACGCCGGCCGGGCCGCGCCGACCGAGGTCGCGGTGAAGAGCCGCTTCCTGGTCTACCGCAACCGCGTCGAGACCGAGACCGACCTGCTCGTCGGCAAGCGCGAGGATCTCCTGCGCCGGGTCGACGGCGGCTGGCGCATCGCCCGCCGCAAGATCATCCTCGACCAGAACGTCCTGCTCGCGAAGAACCTCACGTTCTTCCTATAGGGCTTCCTACCGCCCGGCGACGCGCTCCGCGCGCAGCGCCGATCGGCGGACCTTGCCGTCGTCGCCGCGCAGCGGCTCGGCCACGAACTCGTACGTGCGCGGCCGCTTGTACTTCGCGAGCCGCGAGCGCCAGGAACGCTCCAGCTCGGCGGCGGTCAGCGGCGCGAGCGCCTGCACGATGGCGTGGACCGCGTTGCCGTACTCCTCGTCGGGCAGGCCGATCACGCACGACGACGCCACGGCCGGATGCTCGTCGAGCGCGGCCTCCACCTCGGCGGGGTACACGTTGGCTGCCGCCGACCAGGATCATGTCGGTCTCGCGGTCGCTCAGGTAGACGTAGCCCTCCTCGTCCATCCAGCCCATGTCGCCGAGCGACTCCCAGTTGCCCGGCCGCGACTTTGGCCTGGCGCCGACGTACCGGTAGGTCGGCGGCGCGTCCGGCGCCGCGGCGCATCCAGATCTCGCCCGACCTGGCCGGCGGGCAGCTCGCTGGCCGTCCGGGTCGAGCACGCGCATCTCGCCGAGGAGGGCCGCCCGACCGAGCCGCGATGCGCGAGCCACTCGTCGCCGGTGATGAACGTGATGGCCTGCGCCTCGGTGCCGCCGTAGAGCTCGAGGATGCGCTCGCCGCCGAGCCAGCTCGATCCACGCCTCCTTGAGCCACGGCGGGCACGGCGCGGCCATGTGGAACACCACGCGCAGGCTCGAGAGGTCGAAGCGGGTGCGCTCGGCCTCGGGCAGCCGCCAGATGCGGTGCATCATCGTCGGGCACCGCGTACATCCAGTCGACGCGATGGCGCTCGATGAGCATCGAGGGCGCGGGCCGCGTCGAAGCGCGGCATCACCACGAGGTGGTTGCCCTTGAGCAGGGCGAGCGGCCGAGCTCGTGAACGGCCCGTTGTGGTACAGCGGCCCGGTGACGAGGTGCACGCCGTCCGCCGGCATCCGCAGCAGCGTCGTGTAGTCGACCGAGGGCCTCCCACATCGCCCGCCTGCGTCGCGACGATGAGCTTCGGCCGGCCGGTGCTGCCGCCGGAGGTCGGCGCCTTGAACGACGCGGCCACCACGGGGGGCAGCGGCTCCGCGGACAGCGACGCGTCCGGCTCGAAGCCGGCGGGGACGGTCGGCCGGCCCGATGCCTCGGCGGGATCCACGCCGACGACGAGCGCCGGGTTCGCCAGATCGATGATGGCGCGGCGCTCCGCCGCGGGCAGCCGCGAGGAGATCGGCTGCGGCGTCGCGCCGAGCTTCCAGGCCGCGATCGTCGCCTCGAAGAAGCTCGATCCCGTTCGGGAGTCCGATGGTGACGAGCGAGTCCGGCTCACGCCGAGCGCCCGGTAGGCCCGGGCCAGCCGATTCGTGCGCGCTTCGAGCTCCGCCCGCGAGATCGTCACCTCGTCGCACGTGACGGCCGGGACGCGTCGGCTCCGCCTGCGCGAGCTGGCCGATCAGGACCCCGAATGGCGTCTCGGTCATGGGCGTTCGAGAGCTTCGAGTCCACGCTCCGTGACGGTCAAGGGGCTAGCCGGGAGCGATCTGCCGGATCACGTCACCGGCAGCGTGAACGTGAACGTCGAGCCCTGCCCGAGCTGGCTCTCGACCCAGATGCGCCCGCCGTGCAGCTCGACGAACTTCCGCGACAGGGCCAGGCCGAGCCCGGTGCCCTCGACCTTCTTCGTCCGCCGCCCCGACCTGCCGGAACTCCTCGAACACCGCCTCCTGGTCCTCGGGGGCGATGCCGACGCCGGTGTCGGTGACCGACGATCTCCACCGTCGCCGTCCGCCGGACGCTGCCCGCACGTCGATCCGGCCGCCCTCGGGCGTGAACTTGACCGCGTTGGAGAGCAGGTTCAGCAGCACCTGCTTGACCTTGCGCTCGTCGGCCCGGATCGTCGCCCACGCGCTCGTCGATCGACGCTCCAGCGTGATGCCGTGGCGGCCGGCGCGCTCCCGCACGAGGATCAGCGCGTTGTCGAGCGCGCTCGGCAGGTCGAAGTCGCGTCAGCTCCAGCTCCATGCGCCCGGCCTCGATCTTCGAGAGATCGAGGATGTCGTTGATCAGCGACAGCAGGTGCTGGCCGGAGGCGTAGAATGTCCTGGAGGTACTCGTCCTGCTTGTCGTTGAGCTCGCCGAACATCCGCTCAGCAGCACCTCGGAGAAGCCGATGATGGCGTTGAGCGGCGTGCGCAGCTCGTGGCGACATGTTGGCGAGGAACTCGGACTTGTGCCGGCTGGCCGCCTCGAGCTGGCGGCTCTTGTCCTCGATCTCGCGGAACAGCCGCGCGTTCTGGATGGCGAGCGCCGACTGGGTGGCGAAGGTCTCGCAGCAGCTCGACGACCTCGGGCGGGAACTCGCCGGGCGTTTGCCGGCCACGACCGAGGCCGCCGATGAGCTGGTCCTCGCGGAGCAGCGGCACGGCCAGGAGGGCGCGGTAGCCCGGCCGCGATCAGGTGCCTCGCGAGTCGGCTCTCGTAGGCGCCGTCGCCGGCGATGTCGGGGATCTGGACCGGCTCCGCGTGACGGCGGCCCGCCCGAGCGCCCCTTCGCCCTTCCGGATCGGCGTGGCCCGGAGGGCCTCGACGAGCTCGTCGTCGAGGTCGTGCGTGCGCCCGCAGGCACGAACTCCTCGGGCGCCTCGTCGTACTCGTAGATCATGCCGCCGTCGGTCCCGGCGAGCTGGACGGCGCGGGAGACGATGGTGCTCAGCACCGTCTCGAGGTCGAGCGTGGAGCTGACCGCCTGGCCGACCTCGCCGAGCGCCGTGAGCTCGCTCGACCGAGCGGGTCAGCTCGGCCGTCCGGGCCTGCAGCTCGTTGAACAGCCGCACGTTCTCGATCGCGATGACCGCCTGGTCGGCGAAGGTCTGGAGGAGCGCGATCTGCGTGTCGGTGAAGCGTCCCGGCTCCGCGCCGGGCGACGGTGATCGCGCCGATCGGCTTGCCCTCGCGCAGCATCGGCACCGCCGAGCGACGCTCCGGAAGCCCGACGCGTCTGCGCGCGCGTCCGGCTCGACCGTATCGGGAGTCCTCGGTCGACGTCGGGGATGTGGACGACGCGCGCGCGTCAGGATCGCGCGCGCCGGCGGCGGTCTCGCGGTCAGCGGCATGCGGGAAACCGCGTGCGGAGCGCCTCGAGCGCCTCCGGCGTGATGCTGTAGATGCGCGGCCAGCTGGATCAGCTGCGCCGTCGAAGCGGAAGACCACGCGACCGTGCGCGCCTCGCACAGCCGCAGCGGCGCTCTGCGACGATCGTGTCGAACACCGGCTGGAGGTCGGTCGGCGAGCGGCTGATGACGCGCAGGATCTCGCCGGTCGCCGTCTGCTGCTCCAGGGCCTCGGTCAGCTCGCGGTTGCGTCGCCTGCGAGCTCGGTGAACAGCCGCACGTTCTCGATGGCGATGACCGCCTGGTCGGCGAAGGTCTGGAGCAGCGCGATCTGCTTGTCGGTGAAAGCGCCGGACTCGCGCCGCCGCGACGCATGATGACGCCGATGGCGTCGTCCTTCCCGCAGCAGCGGCACGGTCAGTGACGCTCGCGGAAGCCGCTGCGCATGCGGTCGGCGTCTCGGCGAACGCGGTCACTCGGTGTCGGCCTGGACGTCCGCGATCGTGACATCGGCTTCGCGCTCGAGCGACCGCCCGGCCGCCGCGGTACCGCGACCGGACGGCCTGGGAAGCGCGCTGATGCGGCCGCCGATCGTTCCGGCGCGCGTCCATGGGCGCGGCGAGCTGAATCAGCTCGCCCGTCGAGGCGGAAGATCGAGGCACTGGCAGCGCCGCAGAAGCCGCGCGGCGCTCTGCCACGATCGTCGTCGAACACCGGCTGGACGTCGGTCGGCGAGCTGGCGATGACCCGCAGGATCTCGCCGGTGGCGGTCTGCTGCTCGAGCGCCTCGGTCGAGCGTCGCGGTTCCGCGCCTCGAGCTCCGTGAACAGCCGCACGTTCTCGATCGCGATCACCGCCTGGTCGGCGAAGGTCTTCGAGCAGCTCGATCTGCTTGTCGCGTGAAGGGCCGCGACCTCCGGCCGGCGCGATCATGATGACGCCGATCGGGACGCCTTCGCGCAGGAGCGGCACGGCCAGGACCGTCCGGACGCCGAGCAGCGACGCGCCGTCGTCGCGGCGCACCTCGGGGGACGTCCGCCTCGGCCTGGACGACGTCCTCGATGTGGATCGTCTCGTCGCTCGATGCACCGCCCGGCCCGCCACGGTCGCGGGCTGCGGCGACCGGGCAGCCGGCCGCATCGGGCGGGCAGACCGTGCCATGGTGCGCACGACGGCTGAGCCAGCTCGCCGTCGAGGCGGAAGATCGCGGCATCAGTACGCATCGCAGAAGCTGCGCGGCGCTCTCGGCCACGAGCGTCGATGACCGGCTGGAGGTCGGTCGGCGAGCTGGAGATGACCCGCAGGATCTCCGCGGTGGCGGTCTGCTGCTCGAGCGCCTCGGTCAGCTCGCGGTTCCGGGCCTCGAGCTCCCGTGAACAGCCGCACGTTCTCGATGGCGATCACCGCCTGGTCGGCGAAGGTCTCGAGCAGCGCGATCTGCTGCTCGTGAGAACGGTCGCACCTCGAGCGCCGAACGACAGCAGATGGCGCCGATCAGGACTCGCCTTCGCGGAGCAGCGGCACCGCCAGCACAGTGCGGATGGCCGCAGCGCGCGCAAACGCTGCGACCGTACCCGGGAACTCGGTCGTCGGGCATCGGCGAGGAGATCGTCGACATGAATGGCGTCCGGCTCGAGCACCGCCCGAGCCGCGACCGAGCCGCGACGTGAGGCGGCCCGGATATCGGCTGCGGATGACCGGGTCGAGGGACCGCCATGGATGGCGACCGGCCGCAGGATGCCGCCGCTCCAGCGGACGGATCGATCGACAGTCGGCGCGCCGTCGCACAGCCGCGTGGCCTCTCGGGCGACGGTGTCCAGCACCGGCTGGAGATCGGTCGGCGGAGCCGGCTGATGACCCTGCAGGATCTCGGCCGGTGGCCGTCTGCTGCTGCGAGCGCCTCGGTCAGCTCACCGGTTCCGCGCCTCGAGCTCCGTGAACAGGCGGACGTTCTCGATGGCGATGACGGCCTGGTCGGCGAAGGTCTTGAGCAGCGCGATCTGTCCTTGGCCGTGAACGGGTGAACCCGCACATCACGTTTCCGGATCTATGATCACGCCGACGACGGCTCCGCCCGCGAGAGGAGGGGCGTGGCCAGGATCGTCCTGGTTCCGGTCGCGCGCTGACGTGACGCGAGCTCCGAATACTGCGTCCGGACCGCGGCCTTCAGGTCGTGGACGTGGATCGCGCGCCGGGCCAGCACCGCGCGCCCGTGAACGGCCTCCCGGCTCACCGGGAACGGCTCGCCGAGACGCCGCGTCGTGCGGACGGACCCGTGCTGGGCGACCAGACGCATCGTGACGCCCTCGACGAGGTAGATCTGGGCGTCGTGGGCCTCGCAGAGCCGAGCCCGTCCGGGCGATGGCGGTCAGGATCTTCATGCCCGAGCTTCCCGGCGAACGCAAGCATCCCGGCGCCTACTTCGCCAGCGCCTCGCGCATCTTGGCCGAGCGCCGAGCCGTAGACGTGCTCGGGCCGCAGCGACCATCGCCACCCGCTTGTCGGCCTCGGTGATCCGGTCGTACTCGGCCCAGTCCCGGCTGCGGCGCCGCGTGGTGGCGCTGAAGATGTGCCGGCGCGCCAGGCGCAGCGCGTCGGGATCGGTGTTGCCCGAGTGGGTGAGCTCGGCCTTGCCCTCGAAGACCAGGAACCCGGACCACCAGTCGGCGTGGGAGACCAGCAGCGAGCAGCGCGGGTCGCGCAGCAGGTTCTTGAACTTCATCCGGTTCTCGGTGATCGAGATCCCCACGCCTCCATCGCGCGGGTAGACGGTGACGATGCTGAGCTGAGGCATGCCGTTCCGCCGGAACGAGGTCAGCACGCCCTGCGGGTTGTCGTGGATGAACTGCTCGATCTGGGGCGCCAGCGGCGCGTGCGTCGGCATCGGGGTCTCCTTGGTGAAGGTCAGGCCGCGGTCACGCCGCCGTCGACGGGCAGCGCGGCGCCGGTGATGAACGAGGCTTCGTCGGACAGCAGGAAGAGCGCGGCGTTGGCGATCTCCTCGGGCCGACCGGTGCGGCCGAGCGGAACCGACCCGCGGCCCGGCGGCGCACCAGGTCCTCCGGATCCAGGCCGGCGGTCGACTTCTGGTCGGGCCGCGCGACGAAGACGCGCAGCATCGGCGTGTCGATCGGGCCCGGGCACACCGCGTTGACGCGGATCTTCTCGGGGGCGAGCCGCACCGACAGGCTCTTGACGAAGCCGACGACGCCGAACTTGCACATCGAGTAGACGGGGCTATACGCCGAGCCCTGGAGCCCCGACGTCGAGGCGGTGAAGAGCAGGCTGCCGCCTCCGCGCGCGCGCATCTCCGGGATCGCCGCCTCGGTTGTCAGCAGCACGGTGCGCAGATTCAGGTCGACCGCGAGGTCGAAGGCGCTCATGTCGATGCCCTCGACCGCGGCGGGACCGGGATGGCCGACGTGGTTCCACACGAAGTCGAGCCCCTTGAAGCGGCTCACGGTGTCCCACACGATCCGGCGCGAGTCCTCGTCCCGGGTGAGGTCGGCGACGATCCCGTAGGCGGCGCCCCCCGCCTCGCGCGATCTCGCTCGCCACGCGCTGGACGCCGGCCGCGTCCACGTCCACCACCGCGACCTGCGCGCCCTCCGCGGCGAAGCGCAGCGCCCCGGCCCGTCCCATGCCCGACGCGGCGGCGGTCACGATGCCGATCTTCCCGGCTAGTCGCATCGCGAATCCTCCTGAGTGAGATGGGCCGGCGTGAAATGGGCCAGAGTCTATCACTTCGCGAACCGCCGGAGCCGCGCGAACCAGACCAGCTTGTCGCGGAAGCCGGGGTAGGCCGCGTTCAGGCCGCTTGGATTCGGCAGGACGAAGACCCGCGCCTCGCCGATCCGCTCCGGCTTGGCCCCCGGCCCCGGGCTCGCGGCCGGGCCGAAGAAGGCCCGGTACACCGTGACGCCGACGAAGGCCACCGTCCGCGGCTTCACCCGCCTGATCAGGCGGGCGAGCTGCGTGCGTCCCGCCGCGAACTCGGCGCGGGTGAGCTCGGAGGCGGCGCGGGTTGCGCGGGGCACGATGTTGGTCAGGGCCAGTCCGAACGAGGGCAGGCGCGCATCGTCCTCGTAGGTGAGGGGACCGGGGATCGACCGGGCCGCGTGGAGGAGCCGCCAGAAGGGATTGCCGGGGCCGGCGAAGTGGTGGCCGACCTCGGCCGAGCGCAGTGACGGATTGATGCCGACGAAGAGGATGCGCGGGCGGGGCCCGATCCGGGGCGCGAGGCGCCTGGTGCGGGTGGGGCGCGTCATCGACTGGCAACGCGGGGGGTGGCAACGCGGGCGCTTCGGGAGCAGAATGGGCGCCGGAAATCAGAGCGTCGCCCAAATCGTCGCGAAGAGGAGCGCATGGCCATGGAGCTACCCGACGGCGTCAAGAAGCTGATCGACGGACCCAACTTTGCCCACCTCGCGACCATCATGTCGGACGGCTCGCCGCAATCAGCGCCGGTCTGGGTGACCCGGGAAGGTGACCACGTCCTCGTCGGGACCGGCGAGGGCTCCCTCAAGGCGAGGAACACCCGACGGGATCCCCGGGTGGCGCTCTCGATCGTGGACTTCGCCGATCCCTACACCGAGGCCCAGCTCCGGGGCCGGGTGGTGGAGCGGCGGCCGGACCCATCCTTCGTGGTGAAGGACGGCACCGCGCGCAAGTACACGGGCAAGGACTTCCCGTGGCGGAATCCCGACGCGGTGACCCTCGTCATCGAGGTGGACCGGGCGAAGTTCGCCAAGATCCCGTTCACTCACGCCCCGGCGGGTCGCTAGCGCGCGGCCGGCTGCGCGAGGGCCGCGGCGGCGGCCTTCTCGACGACGGTGCCCTTGAAGAAGTCCGGGTTGACCTCGCCCCAGAAGCGCACCGCGTTACGCGAACATGAAGTCGCGGAAGTCGGCGTCGTCGAGCAGCCCGTGCTCGACCAGCTCGTACGCCTCGGGCACCACCTCGGTCATGTCCGGCACGTCGAAGTGGCCGATGTCGGAGCTGAAGATCGCGTTCAGGCGCGCGCGCATGGGATTCGCCTTGGTGTTGAAGGCCCACGCGTTCGCGGGATCGTCGGCCTCGCAGCCGAAGTAGAAGCGCGGCACGAAGAGATCGCGGATGTCCTGCTTCCGCTCGATGCGGCAGCGGAAGTAGTCGTCCACGTCCTCCACCCCGCCGGTGAGCGTCGAGTTCGAGTCGCCCTCGAGGCCCTCGCCCCGGCGCACCGCCTCGATGACCTCGGGCCGGCCGTACTTCTGCGGCGCAGCTCCAGGAGCTTCGCCGCGGTCGAGCTTGCTCGGATGCGTGGACTGGATGGCCTGCCCGTTGCGCTTCTCCCAGTGGCCGATCAGGTCCGCGTAGAGCATGCAGGCCCAGCCCGACGCCGCCCTCGAGGAACGCGAAGTTGAGGTCGGGGAACCGGCGGGTGACGCCGCCGAAGAAGAGGGCCTTGGCCACCGCGTGGCCGGCGGAGGCGAAGTGGCCGATGTGGTTGTAGCAGAAGTTCGACGGCGAGTTCCGCAGCAGGATGGAGCGGGCGCCGTTGTGGAAGGTGGGCGCCAGCTTGAGCTCGCTGGCACTTGCGCCACACCGGGTCGTAGTCGTACGGGCTGTCGAGGCCGACGACGTCGTACCACTCGACCAGACTCGCCGCGTCCGGCCGCTCCTCCGCCAGCGCCGGCACCGGCCGCCGCATCATCCCGCCGACCATGATGACCTTGTAGCCGAGCTGGGTGGCCGCGAACTCGATCTCCTCGATGGCCTCCTCGGGCGTGTACATCGGGATGATCGCGGCCGGGATGACCCGGTCCTGGAGGCCGCGGAACTGGTCGGCGGCGAAGACGTTGTAGGCGCGGCAGATGGCCCGCCGCAGCCGCGTGTCCTGCATGCGGTGGTAGCTGAGCCCCGCGGTCGGATAGACCACGCGAGAAATCGATGCCGAGGTCGTCGAGACGCTCGTACATGAGCCGCGGCATCATGGCCGTCGCGCGGTCGAGCGTGTTCTCGCACGGCGAGGACCAGAACGCCTCCTGGCCGACCCGGCGCCGCGCCCGCTCGGCCACCGTCATCTTGAGCGCGTTGGGCACCCGCTGGCTGGCCAGGGCCAGGCCCTCGACGGCGGCCTCCCCCCCGATGCGGCGGAACTCCTCGCGCATCACGGGCCCGTACTCCAGCCAGTGGCCGTCGGCGTCGATGACCGGGTGGGAGAGGCGACCGTGAAGGGTCCGGGCGTCCAGGTGGCCGTTGTGGCTCATGTCGGGGCCTCCAGAGCAAGAGGGTCGGGCGGTCGATCGCTCGGCGGCATGTTACTCCATCCTCCGGAGTGCTTCACCTGGAAGTTCTGCAGCCACGCGAGGGCCAGCGGCGCTCCGTAGCTGCCACCCCGCTCGATGAACTCCCAGATCGGCTCCCCGGCCAGCGGCCGGAGGGCCTCGGTCCCGACCTTCCAGACGAAGACGAAGACCAGCAGGCCGCGCCCCGGCCAGGCGAGGACGAGGAGACCGAGGGCACACTCGAGCCATCCCGCCCAGAGTCGGAGCGGATGATCCGCGAGCGTGGTCGGGCTGATTCCGATCGCCGCGGCATAGCCGGTCCAGTCCTTGTGCATGGCGAAATCGAAGCCGGCGTGCCCGATCAGCAACAGCGCGGTCGTCACCCGAAGAATCCAGCCGATCGCCACGGCCCGCTCGTGGGTGAGCGCGGGCATCGGCCGCGTCGAGAACCAGTCAGGCAGCGACCGACCCGCACCGAGCAAGACGAGGAAGGCCAGAGGGACACCGTAGTTGCCGGCGCGCTCGAGGAGCTCCCACCCACCCTGTCCAGCGAGGGGGCGGAGGCAGGCAGTCTGGAACCCCCAGAACGCCATGTAGAGGACAATCGCGCGAACCGGGTGGAACAGTGTGAGCACGCCCACCGTGATGTCGACGGTCCCGACGATGGGGCATGAGCCTCCACGCCCACGCTTCCGGAATGCCGAAGATCGCGAAGTACGGCAGCCACGCGGCCTTGGTGATGATGCCGAAGGCTCCGTGGCCGATGAAGCAGGCCGCCACCGCCACACGCAGGATCCAGTGGATCGCGGTGACGTCCGGCGCCACCGCCGGCTCGCTAGCTGGGCCAGGCGACGGCCGGTCGAGCGGTCTGCTCTTGCGCCTCGTTGCGAGATAAGACATGGCGCGGCCCTCCCGAAGTGCTGGACCGGGAGATGGATACCGCCGGACGCCTTGCGTTTGGCAGACGTCCGGCGGCCTCTCACCCCGGCTTCACTTCTTCACAGGCTGGAGATAGAGCGTGGCGGTTCGCTGTCCGACCTTTCGGCCCAGGCCGAGCCCGTCCTCACAGGCGCTCCGGAAGTGGATGCCGGCATAGACTCGGGAGTCGGCGCTCTCCCGAGCCGCCTGGGAGAAGCTCGTGAACGATCGGGTGATGCCGTCAAAGGGCTTCCCACTCGTGACGGTGAAGCTGGCCTGGTCGCCGCCGAGGGCACTGGCGAGGACCACCGCGGCGGCCGCGCTGAAGGTGCTCTGGGTGGACGGATAGTCCGAGACCGACGGCGTATTCTGATGGCTGTCCCAGGTCGGATCGCCGACGGTGGCGTCGTTGCCGTCGTTGTCGCCCTCCCGGATGGCGGTCACCGGGCGCCACAGGTCGTACACGTAGCGGATCTTGAAGCCCGCGATGTAGGCGTCGGCCATCGCGATGTTCATGAGGGCGAGAACCCGGGCGCTGTCCCGAGCATCGAGGCGGCGCGTGGTGGCCACCGTGCGCGCGATCGTGTTCCAGTTGCCCGGCCCCTCGAACCAGAAGCGCGCGATCTGGGTCTGGTCCTCCGTACGGGTCGTGCTGACCTTGCCGCCGATGTTCTTCACCTCGTTGTAGTCGCGCGCGTAGGTCGCGCTCGCCAAGGCCGGGGGCCCCGGAAGCCAGAATTGCGAGGCAGAAAGGAGCGTGAACGGCGTGACGTTCCCCCAGCCCGGGACGGCCGCGGGCGCGTAGCCGCGCACCAGGTCCGGGTTACCGATGGGCGGGTTGGCCGGAACCGGGTTCGGGTGCGGCTGCCACTTGCCGGGACCCATGCCCGGCGTGTAGGGCGCGTCGCGGAAGGCGCCGTCGTCCTTGCGAAGCGCAAGGATCGCGGCCCCGGCCGCGCGCCCGACCGCCACGCCCTTGTTCCGGGCGGGGCCGTCGGTGACGCGGGCCATCGAGGCCGCGTAAGCCTGATCGACCAGGGCGAACGTCGCACCCTTCTGGGCGGGTGTCCCGTAGCCTCCGATCACCCCGACGAGCACCGTGTGGGCGGCGGCCGCGACCGCGGCATCGGGCGACGCGCCGCCGTCTCCGGGCCCCTCGAAATAGTAGGCGTCGTAGCGGCGATCGATGGCGTTCAGCGCATCGTGCACCGCCACCTGCACCATGGCGATGGTGCGCGTCGACACGATGTTGTTCTGCCCGTTCGCCACGATGGCCTTCATGGTCGTCTCGTTCCACTGGACGACCTCGTTGGCGAAGGCGGGCGGGGCAAGGATGAGAGCCCATAGACAGGCGACCAGGCTGGCGGTCGGGACCAGGCTACCGATGGCTCTGAGGGCGTGCATCATGACTCGATCCTCCTGTGCGGTTGTCGAGGAAGAGCGACATGGAGCGCGCACGGGCGCAGTGGAAGCGGTGCGGTCTTCGAGCATCACCTCCCTTGCGATCGGGCCTGCCTCGCGATGCGCAACCAGTGCCAAGCGACCACCGGTTCGGTGTTCGCATGGAATTCGCGTAGTTGGTCGCCGCCGGCGGCGAAGGCTCCGCTCTTCTGCCCGGGCCGCCCGGGAATACTGCCCGCTGGGTTCGCGCCGTGATGTGGAACCGACGACGAGCAGGGATCTGGCTGGAAAATAGGTTCAAAGAGCGCTATCGTTTGGGTCGCCGATTTGGGCCCCTCAACGTGGAGGTCGAAGGTTCATGCGAGCGTGGACGGTGGACGCCGACGACATCCGCGTGGCGGAGGACTTCGACGAGTCCCTGCTCCACCGGACGCCCGAGATCGATGGCTTCCTGACCCCGGACCGGGATGACAAGTTCATCGTCATCGGGACCAAGGGGTTCGGTAAGACGCTCTTGCTCAAGGCCAAGCGCATCCTCTACCAGCGCGAGGCGCGCGCGGCGTGTCTGCCCTCCGGCAATCTGCTCGACAAGCCGATCGGCGACAAGATCTTCGGCAGTGAAGCGCTGACGTTCTTCGCGGCGTCCACGTTGCCGTGGTCGAAGCTCTGGCTCACCGCGATCTCCGCCGCCGTGCTCAAGCACACCGGCGCGGCCGCCGGCCTGCAGGTGGGATCGAAGCTCACCACTCTGATGACCGACGCGCAGCTCCACGGTGTTATCGACCACTTCGTGCGGCTCCTGGACTTTACCCCGAGCGAGCTGCAGCGCGTGGCCACCGACACCGACGGCCACCTCGTGCCGCGGCTCCGGGCCATCAAAGCTCCACTCGCCATCTTCATCGACGGCGTGGATGAGTACTTCAACAAGCACGTGGAGAGCGTGGGGACGCCGCCGAGCGTCACCGGCCAGCTTTCACCCAACATCTGGCACTTCGCCCAGCTCGGCCTGGTCGAGGTCGCCTACCAGCTCCGCCGCATCAACCACCACCTCAAGGTGTTCGCGGCGGTGCGCAAGGAAGCCTACGCGCGCCTGCCCGAACGCACCGCCATGTCCCAGCAGTACCGGGGTAGCGCGGTCGACATCGTGTACTCGACCGAGAGCCTCCGTGAGATCTTCGTCAACAACATCCGGCTCATGAAGGCTGACCGCATGGTGCTTCCCGGTCGGCTGCGCGCCGACCCGCTCGAGGCTTTCCTCGGCCGCACCCACGTGACGCACACGTACACGCGCGAGCAGGAGGATGCCTTCGACTATCTGTGTCGACACACGCTGCTTCGCCCGCGCGATCTCATGACCACGGGCGACCGGCTGGCCGCGCTCCGGCCGGAGGAGCGTCGCAACGAGCATCGGTTCAAGGAGCTGGTGAACCAGGCGGCCACCGAGATCGCCCACGAATACCTGACCGAGATCGCGCCGCACGTCGGTGATCTCGATCTGGAGCGGCTCCTCCCTCGGCTGCCCGGCGAGGTCCTGACGCGCGGGGAGGTCGAGGACCTCTTCCGCGATCATAGCCGGATGGGTTCCGGCCACGAGGACAAGCACGTCTTCTGCGCGCTCTACCGCGTAGGCCTCCTCGGCCATGTGCACCTCGACCGGGTGCGCGGGCAATGGGCCCAGCGCTTCCTCCGCCCCGGCGAGGCGACCCTGGAGCCGGACGGCGTGCTGCCACGGGCGACCCACTACCTCGTCCACCCCGTTCTGTCGGACGTGATCGGGCGGGTAAATCCCGAATTTCTCACGCGAATCGACCGCTTCAATATCGTGGGCTACGGCCGGCTGTGGCGTGAGATCGAGGGCGCGGATGTGCCCACCAGCGTCCGCCCGTACTGTGTCCTGAAGGCGGACGTCTACGGCTTCGGCAACCTGATGCGCGCGGGCCAGGATGCCCCGGTCCGCAAGGCGCTGGAGGATGCGGCCAACCGGTGGGCCCGGGGAGCGGCCATCGTGGAGGCCCGGGGCGGGGATGCGTTGTGGATCGCGCACGAGGACCCCGCCGCGCTCGCGGAGGTTGCGCGACACATCATGGACGAAGTCTATCAGGCACCGAGCCAGCCCCGGCTCCGGATCGCGCTCCACCACGGTGACGTGCAGACGCGCCAGCGTGACGGCGACCTCTCGCCCGAGATCGCGGGCGGCGACGCCATTCTCTGTACGGCGCGCGTCGAACCTCACGTCGAGCCGGGACAGATCTGGGCGACCGAGGAGTTCCGGCACGAGCTCTTGCAGAAGCCGTCGCTCTGGCGCACTACGATGATAGCGTCGCCAGACGGCGGGCCTCGTTTCAACGTGAAGAAGGAAGGTAGCACCGAGCCGGACTTCTGGGTGCGGCTGTACCGGCTCGAGTTCTGACCTGCGAAACGTGAAGTGACCCTACCCGGAGCCGAATCCTCGAGGACGTGACCGGCTCCTCACGACACGCGCGCGCGGGTCCAGAGTCGCAGGCCCGCCCGAGCGGCGGGCGCCAGGAGCACCACCGCGGTGGCGGCCAGCATGATCGTGGCGGGCGCCGATGACCACAGCTCACGCAGGTCGCCGCGCCCGATCGTGAGCGCCTGGAGCAGCGAGCGCTCCAGGACCGGGCCCAGCACGAGGCCGAGCACCAGGGGCGCCGGATCATAACCGAGCCCGCGCATCGCGTAGCCGAGGACGCCGGCGCCCACCATCACCCAGACGTCGAACGCGTTGTTGTTGTCGGAGTAGGCCGCGACCGCGCACAGCACCAGGACGCCCGGCATCAGGTAGCGCGGCGGGACGGTGGCCACCCGGGCGAAGATGCCGACCAGCGGCAGGTTGAGGAGCAGCAGCATCACGTTGCCGATGTAGAAGCTGCCGATGACCCCCCAGAACACCTGGGGGTGATCGCGGAGCAGGAACGGACCCGGCGTGACGCTCATGAGGAGCATGCCGCTGAGCAGGACGGCGGTGGATGGCGTGAACGGCAGGCCGAGCGCAAGCAGCGGGACCATGCCGCCGCCGGCCGCCGCGTTGTTGGCCGCCTCGGGCCCGGCCACCCCCTCGATGGCGCCGGTCCCGATCTCGTGCCGGTAGCGCGACACGCGCTTCTCCACGCCGTACGACACGAAGGACGCGATCGTCGCCGCCGGGCCGGGGATGAGGCCGACCAGGAAGCCCAGCACGGTGCCGCGCAGCATCGGCGGCACCGAGCGCCGCAGCTCCTCGCGGCTCGGGTACAGCGCGCGGAAGCGCACGCGCGCCACCGGCGCGGCGGCCCCCGGCGCGGCCATCGTGGCCAGCACCTCGGCGACCCCGAACAGGCCGGCCGTCACCGCGATGAAGCTGAGCCCGGCCTGGGCGCCCGCCACGTCGAAGGTGAAGCGCACGGTGCCGCCGAGGGGATCCATGCCGACGGTGGACAGCATGACGCCGGTCACGACCATGGCCAGCGACTTCGCGCGCGCGCCGCCGGTCAGGTTGGCCAGCACGGTGACGCCCAGCAGCGCGAACGCGAAGTACTCGGCGGGGCCGAAGGCCAGCGCGAGGCGGGAGACGAGCGGCGCCGCGACCTGAAGCGCGACCACGCTGAAGGTGCCGGCCACGAAGGACGCGATCGCGGCGATGGCCAGGGCGGCCCCGGCCCGTCCCTTCCGCGCGAGACGATAGCCGTCGATGGTGGTGACGACGCTGGCCGCCTCCCCGGGGACGTTGACGAGGATCGACGTCGTCGAGCCTCCGTACATCGAGCCGTAGTAGATCCCGGCCAGCATGATGAGCCCGGCCGTCGGCCCGAGCTTGATCGTCAGCGGCAGGACGAGCGCCATGGCGCCGGCCGGCCCCAGCCCGGGCAGCACGCCCACGATGGTGCCGAGGACGACGCCCGCGAAGCAGGCCAGGAGGTTGCCGGGCGTCAGCGCGACGAACAGCTCGCTCATGGCAGGGGCACACCCAGCCAGGTGCCGAAGAGCAGACGGCTGGCCGCGGTGACGCCGAGCGCGAGCGCGGCCGGTCGCCACCAGCCGCCGAGTCCCATGAGCCGGGCGGCGACGAACACGAGCCCGAGCGACGTGAGCATGAAGCCGAGCACGGGCAGGGTGGCCGCGTAGAGCGCGAGCACCGCGGCCATGAGCAGCGGGGCCCGCGGCACGGCGCCGCCGTCGGCGGGGTCCGGCGCCGCGCGCCGGGCCGCGAGGAGCTGCCAGACGGCCAGTGCCAGCAGCGCGAGTCCGGCCGCGAGGGGGAAGACGCCCGGCCCGGGCGTGGCGAGCGTGTCGAGCGGGTAGCGGCGGCCGGCGAGCAGGTAGCCCAGCGCGAGGACCGCCAGGCCGACGGCGCTCCACTGATCGCGGCGCGCGGCGGAGCGCGGGCTCACGCTACTGTTTCTTGAGCCCGATCTGCTCCATCAGCGCCGCGATGTCCCGGTCGTCGCGCGCCATGAACGCGTCGAAGTCCCGGGCGCCCCGGACGTCGATCACCGTTCCCATGCGGGCCGCGAAGTCGCGAAACTCGGCGTCCTGGGCGGCCTGCGTGAATGCGCGCTCGAGCCGCGCGATCACCGCCTCCGGCGTGCCCTTCGGCACCGCGATGCCGCGCCAGAGCGACATGGTGAGATCCACCCCGCTCTCCTTCAGGGTGGGGACCTCCGGGAGGCTGGCCAGCCGCCGGTCCCCGGTGATCGCGAGCACCCGCACCTGGCGGCCGGTCACCTGAGTCATGATCTCGGCCGGAAGCTGCACGCTCGCCTCGATCTTGTCGCCGAGCACCGTGGTCACCGCCAGCTCACGGCCGAACGGCACGTGGGTGAGCTTGACGCCGGCCCGGTTCTCGAGCGCGACCGCCATGAGATGGGTGAAGCTGCCCCGGCCGGAGTTGCCGACGCGCACCTGGCCCGGATTCGCCTTCGCGTGAGCGAGCAGATCCCGGATGTCCTTCCACGGCGCGTCGGCCTTGACCGCGAGGGAGACCGGCTCGCTGGTCAGCGCCGCCACCCCGGCGAACGCGGTGTAGTCGAGCTTCATGTTGCCGGCGTGATACGCGGTGCTGACGCTGTTGGAGTTCCAGACGAGCGCGTAGCCGTCCGCATTCTGACCTTTCACGTGCGTGTAGCCGAGCGCCCCGCCCGCGCCGGTGCGATTGACGACCGCGACCGGCTGCCCCAAGCCCTTGCCGGCCAGCTCGGCCAGCTTGCGGGCGAGGAGGTCGGCGGCGCTGCCCGCGCCGAACAGCACGGTCAGCTCCAGCGGCCGGTCGGGAAACGCGGCCGCCGGTCCCGCCACCAGGCAGACCGCCGCGAGCACGGCCGCAATCAGGCGGCGGCACGCCGGGCGCCTCACGGCAGCAAGACCACCTTGAGCGGGTCGCCGATGCGCTTCTCGAGGACTTCCATCGCCTCGTGGACGCGGCTGAGCGGGAAGTGGTGCGTGATGAGCGGCTTGGCGGTGAGCCGCCCGGCGGCCAGCAGCGCCAGCGCGCGGCCCACGCTGGTGCCGCCTTCGCCGCGCTCCGTGTAGATCGTGATGTTGCGCCGGACCGCGTGGCTCACGTCGGCGGTCACGGGACCGTGGTAGAAGGCCACCAGCAGCACCTTGCCGCCGGACTTGGCCATCTTGATGGACTGGTCGAACGTATCGTCGCCGCCCGCGCAGTCGATCACGAGGTCGGCGCCCTTGTCGGCGGTCGCTTCCATCACCGCGGCCACCGGATCGGTCTCCCGGCTGTTGACGAGGACGTCGGCGCCGAGCTGCCGGCCCATGGCCAGGCGGGAGGGGCGAGTGCCGGTGAGGATCACGCGCGTGGCCCCGAGCGCCTTGACGAGCTGGATGGCCATGAGGCCGATCGGGCCCGGGCCGAGGACCGCCACCGTCTCGCCGGCGAAGTAGCCGCCCGCGTTCTCGAGGCCGAAGAGCGGGCTGCCCGAGGTCATCACCACGGTCGCCTCGTCGTAGTCCACCCCGTCGGGGATGCGATACAGCGTGTTGACGTGGTTCACCGCGTACTCGGCGAGCCCCCCGTTGGTCGTGAACCCGTTGGCGCGATGCCCACGCTTCGTGTTGCCGTAGTTCAGACAGGCGGTGTAGAGCCCACGGATGCAGTTCTCGCAGCGGCGGCAGCCCATGTGCGCCTCGACGACCACCCGGTCGCCCACCCGAAACTCGTCCACCGTCCGGCCGATGGCGACCACGTCGCCCGCGTACTCGTGACCGAAGATGAACTCGCCGTAGGGCGGCATCTTCGGCATGCCGGTGTGGATGATCTTCAGGTCCGTCCCTCAGACGCCGCAGGCGCGCACGCGGACGAGGACGTCCTCGTCGCCCGGCACCGGCACCGGCTGCTCGAGCAGCTCGAAGCGGTGCGGGGCGACGAGCACGGTCGCCTTCATCGTGCGGGGGATCTCCATGCTCTCTCTCCTTGTCGGTCGTTAGGGGTGGCCACCGCGCTACCTCGCGGCCGGCGCCACCGAGACGCCCTTCGCGCCGGTCCGCTCGATGGCGCGGGCCACGAGCCCGGACGTCTTGGCGTCCTCGACGACGCCGCGCAGGTAGAGCAGGCCGGCGTCCTTGCCCTTCGGCACCGCGATGGACTGCTGCACGCCCATGAACCGCCCGTCGATCACGCGCGATCCGGGCAGCTTCGGCGCGAGGCCGAGCAGGCCCTGGGTCAGGCCGGCCAGGGCCTCCACCTTGCCGGTCGCGAGCAGCTCGAACGCCGCGTCCGCGCTCGGCGCGGACACGAGCTGCGCGCGCTTGAGGTTGCGGCTCAGGTAGAGCTCGTAGTTCGCCCGCGCCGGCGCGGCCACCCGCACACCCTCCCGGTCGACCTCCGCGGCGGTGCGCAGCGGGGAGGCGCCGGGCACGAGATAGGTGGCCTCGATCTCGAGATACGCGGCGGTGAAGCTCATGATCTTCTCGCGCGCCGGGTCGGACCCGAGGAACGCGATGTCCCACACCCCGCTCGGCGCGGCGTCGCCCATGACCGCCACGCTGTCGTACGCGACGATCTCGACCGGGACGCCAAGGCGCTTCGCGATCTCCTGCGTCAGGTCGATCGCCGCGCCCCTCGACTCGCCGGTCGCCTTGTCCTTGGTGGCGAGGATGAAGTTGCCGTAGTTGATGGCGGCCCGGAGCTTCCCGGTCGGAGCGAGGTCGGCGCGGACGGCGGGCGTGATGTCGGTCATGGCGCCAGATGCTAGCAGAATCAGGCCGACAAATCCTGTCCTCAGCACGTCGCGGATATCCTCATGGCCGGCTCCCTCCGCGAGACATGATATAGCCGCCACCCGCCATCATCTATAGTGAACGCATGAGTGAACGCATGGCCATCAGCCGCGTCTTCTGGACGCTGGCACTCCTCGCGGTCCTCGCGCTCGTCGTCGCGCTGCCGCTCGCCGTCCGTCACCGCTTCGAGGGTGTCTGGATCCCGTCGACGTCGATGGCCCCGACGCTCCTGGTGGGGGACTACGTCATGATGGACAAGGCGGCACACTGGCGGAAGCGGGGCGACCTCGTCGTCTTCACCGATCCGGCCGACGCGAGCGAGACCCTGGTGAAGCGGATCGTGGGCCTGGCCGGGGAGGAGATCGTGGTCCAGGGACGCGACGTGTACATCAACTGCGAGCCCCGGATGGAGGGATGCCGGCCGCTCGCCGAGCCCTACGCGGATTTCTCCGACGAGGTGCGCGCGGCCAAGGACGTCGGACCACTGCAGATTCCACCCGGTGCCGTCTTCCTGATGGCCGACAATCGGAATGCCGGGGAGGACAGCCGCCACTGGGGGCCCGTCGCGCAGACCCAGATCATCGGACGGGCGGACCGGATCTACTGGTCCTCGGACGCGGGAGGCAACACGCGGTGGGGCCGGATCGGTCTGCGGGTGCGCTGAACCGGACCGCTACGCGGCTCGCGACGGGACGCGGCCCGCGCGCTCGTCGACCGCGACCGCGGGCGGGTCGACCGCGAGCACCGGAAAGCCCAGCTCCATCCAGGCGGCGAGGCCGCCCTCGAGCGGACGGACCCGCGTGATGCCCTGCCGCTGGAGGAGCAGCGCCACCCGGGCGCTCGTCGCCTCGTTGGGGCACGCGCAGTAGAGCACCACCTCGCGGGTGCGGAGCCGCGCCGCCTCCGCCGCGTCGATGGCTTCGACGGCCAGCCAGCGGCTCCCGGGAATCGCGTACGGGGTGGCCGCGACGTCGAGCGGCGTCCGCAGATCGATGATCGCGACGTCCTCTCCGCCGTCGAGGCGCAGCTTCAGCGCCGCGGGCGAGATGCGCGCCATGCGGAGCTTCCGGAGAAAGAGACGGCGGCGCACCAGCTTGAGCAGGACGTAGGCCGCGAGCGCGCCCACCACGACCAGTCCGAGCATCTGCCCGAGGGCGGTGGCCCGGGCGGTCACCAGGGTGATGGCGTCGGCGAAGACGTATCCCAGCGTCAGCCACGTGCCCGCCCAGAGGAGCACCCCCGCGAGGTCGTAGAGGACGAAGCGCACGCGGCCGACCGCGAAGACCCCTGCGAGGGGCGGCATCACCGTGGTCAGCCCGGGGACGAACTTCGCGATGAGCATGCCCCGCACTCCGTGACGGACGAACGTGTCCTCGGCCCGGCGCAGGCACGAGTCCGGCTCGAGGGAGAGGCGGCAGAGCGTCGACAGGACCACCGCGCCGCGCCGCCGGCCGAGCTCGTACCAGACGAGATCGGTGGTCAGGGCCGCGATCGAGATGGCGACGACCAGCAGCGGGACGTCGATGCGGCCGTGCGCGGCGAGGGCCCCGGCCCCGAGGAGGGCCGGCACCGCGGGCAGCGGAATGCCGATCTGCTCGGCGATCACCAGGGCCGGGAGGATCAGGACGCCGTACTGCTCGAGGAACTGCAAGCTGCCAGCGGGGTCCATGCGGCCTCCAAACACTCGTCGTGGGTTGAGATGGATCCTCGTGCCCGAGGGATTCTACTTCCCCCCGGCCTCGCGCGGGAACCCCGGCCGCCTCCCGGACATCCAAAGAGACACGGAGGACCTGGGACATGGGCAAGCTCAAGGACAAGGTGGCGGTCGTGACCGGAGCATCCAAGGGGATCGGCGCCTCGATCGCCAAGCACCTGGCCGCGGAAGGCGCCGCGGTCGTGGTCAACTACGCGTCGAGCCGGGCCGGAGCGGACCGCGTGGTCTCCGAGATCACCCGCGACGGTGGCCGGGCCATCGCGGTGCAGGCGGACCTGGCGCGGCCGGCCGACATCACGCGGCTCTTCTCGGAGGCGCGGAGCGCCTTCGGGCGCCTCGACATCCTCGTCAACAATGCGGGGGTCTACGAGTTCCAGCCGATCGAGGACATCACCGAGGAGCACTTCCACCGGCAGTTCGACGTGAACGTCCTGGGGCTGCTCCTGGCCTCGAAGGAAGCGGTCAAGCACTTCGGCGCCACGGGCGGCAGCATCGTCAACGTCAGCTCGACCGCCAGCCGGCTCATGCCGCCCAACACCGCGGTCTACACCGCCACCAAGGCCGCGGTGGACGCCATCACCGGGGTGCTGGCCAAGGAGCTCGGTCCGCGCGGCATCCGCGTGAACGCGGTCAATCCCGGCATGGTGGAGACCGAGGGCGTCCACGCCGCCGGCATCATGGAGAGCGACTTCCGCAAGGAGATCGAGAACAAGACGCCGCTCGGCCGGATCGGCCAGCCCGGGGACATCGCCCCGGCGGTGGTCTTCCTGGCCTCGGAGGACGCGGGCTGGGTGAGCGGCGAGACGCTGCTCGTCGCCGGCGGCCTGCGCTGACCGTGCGCATCGCGGAGGACGTGACCGCGCTCGTCGGCAACACGCCGCTGGTGCGCATCCGGCGGCTGACCGAGGGCGCCGCGGGCCAGGTGGTGGCCAAGCTCGAGTTCTACAGCCCGGCCCACAGCGTGAAGGACCGCATCGGGGTGGCCATGATCGACGCGGCCGAGAAGGCCGGTCGGATCAAGCCCGACACGATCATCCTCGAGCCGACCAGCGGCAATACCGGCATCGGGCTGGCGTTCGTCTGCGCGGCCCGGGGTTACAAGCTCGCGCTCACGATGCCGGAGAGCATGAGCAAGGAGCGGCGGCTGCTCTTGCGCGCCTACGGGGCCGAGCTCATCCTCACTCCGGCCGCCGAGGGCATGGCGGGCGCGATCAAGCGGGCGGAGGAGCTGGCGGCCGGCGACTCACGCTACTTCATCCCCCAGCAGTTCCAGAACCCGGCGAACCCGGAGATCCACCGCCGGACCACCGCGGAGGAGATCTGGCGGGACACCGACGGTCGGGCCGACGTGCTGGTGGCCGGCATCGGCACCGGCGGCACGATCACCGGGGTCGGCGAGGTGCTGAAGGCGCGCAAGCCCAGCTTCCGCTGCGTGGCGGTGGAGCCCGACGCCTCGCCGGTCCTGTCGGGCGGGGCGAAGGGCCCGCATCCGATCCAGGGCATCGGCGCGGGGTTCGTGCCCGAGGTGCTCAACACCAAGATCTACGACGAGATCATGCGGGTGAAGAACGACGACGCCTTCGCGACCGCCCGCCGGGCCGCGCGCGAGGAAGGGCTCCTGGTCGGGATCTCGTCGGGCGCCGCGCTGTGGGCCGCGGTGGAGGTCGCGCGCCGGCCGGAGAGCGCGGGGAAGCTGATCGTCGTGATCATCCCCTCGTTCGGCGAGCGCTACCTGAGCACGCCGCTCTTCGCCGACCTGGCCGACTAGGACGCGAGCCGGTACACTCGCGCCGCGGTGTCGTGGTAGAGCTTGGCTTTCTCGGCCGCCGAGTACTTCGCGGTGAGGCGCTTGAACGAGTTCCACAAGACCGTGTAGCTGCAGCTCACCGCGTCCACCGGGAAGTTCGACTCGAACATGCAGCGGTCCACGCCGAACCTCTCGATGGTGTACTCGTAGTAGGGCCGCGTGGCGTCGGCCAGCTCCTGGCTGGACGGCGGCCGGGGCCGCTCGTGCCAGGCGAAGCCGTTGACCTCCATGTTGATGCCGCCGAGCTTGGCCACCACGTTGGGACACGTGGCGAGCTCGGTGACGAAGCCGCGCCACTCCGCGTAGACCTCCTTGGCCCGGCCCGCATACGCGCCGACGCCCGGCGGCCCGCCGAAGTGGTCGAGGATGATCGTGGTGTCGGGGTAGGCGCGGGCCAGCGCGGTCACGTCGGGGATCTGGCGGTGATAGCACCAGGCCTCGAAGGTGAGTCGTCGCGGCGCCAGCAAGGCGAAGCCGGCGCGGAAGTCGTCGTGCCCGAGCATCCCCTGCGGGGGGCGGGTGCGATGATTGGGTACCGCCGGATCGGCGTCCCAGGCCGCGCCCAGGCGGATGCCGCGGAAGCGGCCCCCGCCGGCCGCGATCTGCGCGTCGAGCACCGGCGCGGCGGCCGCGCCCAGGCGCAGCTGGGCGGTGCCCACGATCCCGGCGGCGACGCGCGTCTTGCCGTAGAGGCCGGAGGCGCTCATCGCCGCGATGCCGTTCACGAACTCGGTCTCCCCGACGGAGCGGAGCGCTTCCGGCCCGTCGGGCTTGAACATCGCGCCGCACTCGATGAACACGGTGGAGACGACGTTGTGACCGGCCCCGGTGTCCTCCAGGATCTCGTCGAGGAGATAGCGCGGGACGACGCGGGCGGTCTCGCCGTCCCACAGGTGGTGGTGCGGGTCGCAGATCGGCAGGTCAGGCTCGATGGGCTCCTCGACGGTCAGGGCGAGCCAGTCGTGGTTCTTCTTCCGGGCGGCCATCAGGCCTTCGCGTACTCGAACCAGAACCCGTTGCCCTCGCGCACCACGCGCCCGAAGGAGGGCGAGGGGAAGTGCGAGGCGCACACGAGCACGTCCTGCTCGCAGTAGCGCTCGAGGAAGGAGCGCCGGGTCGCGGCGGCCTGCTGGGGGTCGAAGTCGGGGCGCGTGACCCACGCGGTTTCCTGGAGCTGCACCGGGGAGTGGATCAGGTCGCCCGTGATCACCGCGTGCTGGCCATTGGACTCCACGTGCACGCTCATGTGGTCGGGGGTGTGCCCGGCGGTCGACTCGAAGCGGACCTCGTCGTCGATCGCGAAGTCGTTGCGCACGAGCTGGGCGCGGCCCGCCTCGACGATCGGGATCACGCTGTCCGCGATCTGGTTCTGGGGCGTCTCCTTGTGCATGGCCGACCAGTACGTCCACTCCTTCTCGGACATGACGTACTTCGCATTGGGGAAGGTCGGCACCCAGCGCCCGTTCTCCCACCGCGTGTTCCAGCCCACGTGGTCGGTGTGGAAGTGGGTGGTCATGACGAAGTCCACCTGCTCCGGCCGGACGCCGGTCTCGGCGAAGCGCTTGAGGTAGTCGCCGCTCGACGTCATGTTCCAGTTGGGCCGCGCGCGCTCCTTGTGGTCGCCCACGCAGGTGTCCACCACGATGGTGTGATGCCGCGTGCGGAGCAGGAACGACTGCATCGGGAAGACCAGGCCGTTCAGGCCTACGTCCATGGCCCAGCCCGCGAGCCGCTCCCGGTAGGGCGCCCACTGCTCGGGCGTGACCTTCGGGAAGAACCCGGCGGCGTCGAAGTCCGGCCGCTCGGACTCGATGACGCGATTGATGACGACCTCACCGACCTGGCGCTGCAGCATGGGTTGGGCCTCCTCGTGCCCGCACCATACGGGCGGCCGGCCGGGCTGTCAACGGAGTCCCCCGGAAGATATTTCCGGGTTGTCCTGACCGGGGTCCGATGTCGACGCTCGGACTCGAGGGGGCCCGACCCGAATCTCTCCGAGACCTTGCAGCCTCGGCACGCGCGGCACATCGATTGCTAAGTGGCGGTGCGTGCGAAATCGGCGATCCATCCGTTATTAACCCCAGCACTCTTGGAGGCGACAATGCGCGTTTCACGGAATCGGACGATGTGGACGGCGGGAACGGTCCTCGCGGCGGTCCTTGCCCTCAGCGGGTGCGCGAAGATGGAAGGGGTCGAGAAGAAGATGGAGGCGTCCGGCGCCAAGACCCTGATGGTCCTGAGTGGCGCTCAGGAAGTTCCGCCCGTGAACACCCAGGCGTCGGGCCGCAGCTCGATCACGGTCGTCGGCGACAAGGTCATCACCGGGCAGGTGGAGACCAGCAACATCAACGCCACCGCCGCGCATATCCACGAGGGTGCGAGCGGGCAGAACGGCCCGGTCATCATCCCGCTGGTCAAGACGGGCGCGAACGTCTGGTCGGTTCCCGGCAACACGGTCCTGTCGAGCTCCCAGTTCGATTCCTACCGGTCGGGGAACCTCTACGTCAACGTGCACAGCGCGGCCAACCCGGCGGGCGAGATTCGCGGTCAGCTGAAGCCGTAGCGCACGACTCCAGGGACACGCGAGCGTCGAGAGGCTTCTCGGCGCTCGTGTTCTGTCCGGGCACGGCGTTTGCTATGTGATCCGGCATGGCGATCATCCAGGCCCTCGTCGCCTTCGTCAGTCGCTCGTTCGGGAAGATCCTGAGCGCGCTGTTCGACTGGGCCGTCGTCGCGATCTTCGGGTACGCGAGTGGGACCGAGAAGGTCTTCCTGTCCGCGTTGCTGGCGGCGGCCGGCGCCTGGCCGCTGCTGCTCCTGGGGGTGGCGGCGCCGAAGGTCGCGGCGTACGTGCTGGCGTTCGTGCCGATTCCAGAGTGGGTTCCGTCCTCGGTCGTCCGCTGGTTCTGGATCGGCCTGGCTCTGGCGGTGCCCCTGGCGGTCGGAGCGGCCATGGCGGCCCGGCAGCCCGAGGATCGGCCGAAGCGGTCATGGCCGATCCGGCTCCTCCGCGGGTTCCCGATCACCGTCGGCCTCTCCGCCGCGCTCTCGATCACCCTGGTGACCGTGCCCGTCCTGCGATTGATTTCCGCGGCGAGGCGGCGGAAGGACGTGCAGGTGCCGCTGCTGACCGACGCGGCCTCGTATGCGCAGGTCGCGCAGCGGATACCGACCATCCTGGAAGAGCATGGCCGGGTGGTGGGACGTGCCCGGCCTCCCTGGTGGCTGACCGCCCCACTGCGGGTGCTCAGCGCCATGGATCACGACGCCTTCCAGAGCCGTGTTCCGGCCGACCTCGCGTATTTCGCGGGCCGGGATCTGACCCTGGCGCTCTACCCGAGTGGGCTCCTGATCCGGGGCCGGCCGGATGTGCTGGCGCCGGCTCAGGGTCTCGTCGTGGAAGGGGTGAGCGATCTCGACGTCTGGCAGACATCCGACCCGCGGGCGCAGGCGATCGAGCGGCGGATCGCGCGCCTGTGGCAGGCGGCGCGGGGAACCACGACCGGGCCGCCGGAATCGGTGCCCGCGGCGCGCCTCCGGGAGATCGTGCGCGAGATCGAGGCCCTCCCCATCGCGTACGACGAATGGCAGATCATCTATCGCAAGGCGCTGCAGGTGAGCCGTGCCCTCGAGGGCAAGCCACAGCTGCTCGCCGGGTTGATTCACCAGGAGGAAACGATGGAGCGATACGAGGACCGGGCGCGCACGAACGGGACGAAGCGGACGGAGGGCGGCCCGAGTAGCTGGAAGCTGGTCGGCGAGGTCGGTGGCCGGCTCCTGCAGCTCGCCCAGAGCGAGGTGGAGCTGGCGAGCGCGGAGCTGGCGAGCGACCTGAAGGCCGCGCGCCGGACCGCGGTCGGGCTTGTGCTGGCCGTGGTGGCGGCCATCATCGGCGTCACCCTCCTGCTGGTGGCGGTGGTCCTGGCACTCGTCCCGTTCATGCCGGGCTGGCTGGCCGCGCTGCTCGTGGGCGGAGTCGTGCTCGTCGGGGGGGCGACCGCCGGCTTCATCGGCTGGGCGCAGCGTCCTCGCTCGGCCCTCGCGCTCACGCGGAAGTCACTGAAGGCGGATTGGAAATGGCTCAAGGACCAGGTGGCGTGACCGACATCCGGGAGGAGCCGCCGCGCGATCCCCGGCAGATCGAGGCCGGGATCATGCGCCAGCGGCAGGAGCTCACCGCGCGGGTCGCGGAATTGAGCCAGCGGGGCCACGAGCTCACCGACGTCGGGCTCCAGGTTCGGCGCCACGCCCTGGGCGTCACCACGACCGTGCTGGCCATGGGGGCCGTGACGGCGGGCGCGATTGCGCTCGGGGTCTGGCGGGCCCGCCGTCGGAACACCCTGCTCGCCCGCGGCGGCCGCCTGCGCGAGGCCGTCGGTCGCATGATCGATCGGCCCGAGCGTGTGGCGACGGAGCCTACGGTCACCCAGCGGATCCTCGCGGCGGCGGGCTCGGCGGCGGCCGCGTTCCTGATCAAGGCCGCCCTCGAGGCGCTTCCCGTGGGGCGATCGCGCGGCGCGCGCTGACGTAGAGAAGGCCCGAGCGGTCGGTCGGCGGAGGGTGGCGCCGGGCTCACCAGAGCGGCGCTGCGTTCATCGTGGAGACGTGGGCGGCGACGACCTTCCAGCCGAGATCGGGAAAGCGCACCCACGTCTGGCTCTGGCGGCCGACCAGGTCGCGGCCGCGCACCTTGAACTCGAGGTTCACGGTGGCCAGGTCGCGCCCGAGCGTGAGGATCTCGAGGCGCAGGCGCTGCTCCTTGATGCCGGGGCCGGGCGGGCGCGCGACCCGGTGGGCGTGGATCGCGTCGAACCCGTAGCCGTTCTCGTGCAGCGCGTAGCGGATCGTGTGGGGGCTGTTCCAGAACGTGGCGTCGAGCACGTCGACCGACTTGTCGATCAGCGCCTGCTCGTAGCGCTCGAACAGCGCGCGGACCTCGGCGACCACCTCGGGGCGATTGGGCGTCAGATCGGTCATCGAGCAGCCTCCATGGCCTGCGCCACCGCCACCAGCGTGGCGTCGCTGCCGCGCCGGCCCAGGACGGACAGGCCCACCGGCAGCCCGCCGACGTGCGCGCCGGGCAGGCTCACCTGCGGGAAGCCGGCGAGGCCACCGTGCGCGGCCAGGCACGTGATGCGGGCGCGCAGCGGCTCGAGGGTCGCGAGGGGCAGGCCCCGGAGCGGCGCGGGGAACGGCGTGGTCGGCAGGCAGAGGATCGTCCCCGCGGGGAGGAGCGTGGTGAGCCGGGCGCGGGCCTCGGCGCGCACCAGCGCGGCCCACTGCCGCTCGCTCTCGGGGATCGCGCTGCCGAGCGCGAGGTTGCGGGCCACGCCGAACGCCATGCGCGGGTTGTCCCGGTCGATCCATTCCTTGAAGGTGAGCCACGCCTCCCACGGCTGCAGGGTGCGCTGGGCCCGCGCCCAGGCGGTGAGGCCGGGCGGCGCCATGACGTCCTCCTGGACGTGTTTCATGAGCGCGGCGAGGCGACTCACCATCGGCTGGAGCGCGCCGGCCGTCTCCTCGTCGGCCAGGCCGAAGGCGTCCTGTGCGACGACGAGGCGCGTGGGCAGCGCGGGCGGGACCGGCTCGCCGAGCATCACCTCGCTGACCCGCGCGAAGGTCTGCGCGTCGCGGGCGAACCAGCCGGTGGTGTCCGAGCTGGGCGCCTGCGGCATCATGCCGGTGAGGTCGAGGCGGCCGTGGGTGGGGCGGATGCCGTGCAGGCCGCAGAAGCTCGCCGGCACCCGCACCGAGCCGCCGGTGTCGGTGCCGAGCGCGGTGTCGCAGAGACCCTGGGCCACCGCCGAGGCCGAGCCCGAGGACGATCCGCCGGGCACGCGATCGGGCGCGTGGGGATTGAGCGGGGTGCCGTCGAAGGCGTTCTCGCCCAGGATGCCGAGCGAGATCTCGTCGGTGATGGTCTTGCCGATCAGCGTCGCGCCGGCGTCGAGCAATCGCTGCACCGCCCAGGCGTGCCGCGTCGGAACCGCGTGCTGCCGCGCCCAGTCCGGGTTGCCGCCGCCGGTCGGATATCCCGCGACGTCGAAGAGGTCCTTGGCCGCGAATGTCAGGCCGGCGAGCGGGCCGCCGGGGGCGCCGGCGATCCGTACCGCCGAGCCGGGGACGAAGGGGGACACGGAGGTCATGGGGACTCGGGGGATAGTGACGCCGCCGCGGGCGCAGCGTCAAGCCGAGCGTGCCGGACCCCGGCCGGCTACAGGGCGCGGAGGAAGACGACCAGGTCCTGTTTCTCCGCCGCGGTCAGCGGGATGCCCAGCACGAGGCTGAAGAACTCGACCGTGTCGTCCAGCGTGAGCAGCCGGCCGTCGTGCAGATAGGGCGGCGTGTCCTTGATGCCGCGCAGGGGAAACGTCTTGATCGGGCCATCGGCGGATGCCATCCGGCCATTGACCACGACCGGCCGGTAGAAGCGCTCGGCGCGGAGGTTGTGCATCGAGTTGTCGGTGTAGTAGGGAGCCGGGTGGCAAGTGCCGCACTGGGCCCGGCCGAAGAACAGGGCCTGGCCGCGCAGCTCGGCCGGGGTCGCCTTCTTCGGGTCCAGGCGCCCGAAGACGTCGAGCTTCGGCGCCGGCGGGAAGTCGAGCAGCTCCTGGAACTCGGCCATGAAGTGCACCTGGCTGCCGCGCTCGAGTGGGTTGACGCCCTTCTTGGTGGCGATGACCGGATCCCCGTCGAAGTAGGCCGCGCGCTGCTCGAACTCGGTGAAGTCCTCCACCGTCTTGAGCGCCCGCTGGGAGCCGAAGAGGCGCTGGATGTTGAGGCCGCGCAGCGCGGGGGTGTCGATGCGCCGCCGGAACTCCTGAGGCCGGATGTCGCCGACCAGGTGCGTCGCCCCGTTGCTGCTGCCGTTCTGGTGGCAATCGAGGCACGCCACGCCGAGGCTCGGATGCGGGCTGCGGCGGTCCGCGGTCAGGTTGAACTGCTGCTGCGGGAACGGGGTCAGCAGGAGCCGGAGGCCCTCGATCTGCTTGGGATTCAGGATGCCGTTGAACAGCTCGTAGAAGTTATCGGTCGTGACGAGCTGGCCCTTCGAGACGTCGCCCAGATCCGGCCGGGTGATGAGGAAGATCGGCGCGGGGAACTCGGGCAAGAATCGGTCCGGCAGGTCGAAGTCGAGATCGAACCGGGTCAGGTCCCGCCCGGTCTGCTTGCGGACCTCGTCGATCTGGAACTTCGGGAAGACCATCCCGCCCTCCGGATGGTTCGGATGGGGCAGGGGGAGGAACCCGGACGGGAAGAACTTCTTGTCGCGGATCTCGTCCGGACTCATGCGGGCCAGGCTGTCCCAGGTCGCTCCGGGAGGCAGCTTGACGCGCACGCCGGCCTGGACCGCCTTGCCCCCGCTCATCGTCACGCCGGAGGCCGGACGATCGGCCAGGTCGTAGCGCTCGGCGAGCAGGCCCATCTGGCGGTTCATCACGTCGTCCTTCGCGGCGGTCATCCGCTTGAACACGGTCTCGAACGGCTCCTCCACGACCGGCGTGTAGCTCGACTTGGCGGGCGCCGGAGGCATGCGCGGCGGAGCGCCCGTCGTCGCGCCGCCTTGTGCCTGCACGCTGAGCGTCCACGCCATCGCGATCGACGCCCCGATCCCCACCACCGCCAGGCCGATGCCCCATGCTCGATTCATCACTCGCCCTCCGCCGGCGCCAGGTTGGCATTGGCCGGTCCATTGATGACGTGCCCGACCGCGTCGAAGCGCGAGCCGTGGCACGGACAGTCCCAGGTCTTCTCCGCCGAGTTCCAGGCCACGATGCAGGCCATGTGGGGACACACCGCGGAGCGCTCGTGCACGCGTCCCGTGTCATCCCGGTAGGCCGCGATCTTGGCGAGGCCGCGCCGCAGGAGCGCGCCCTGCCCGGGCGGGATCTCGTCGACGGATGAGACCGCCCCCGGGGTGATCCAGTCCGCGTACTGAGCCGCGACGTTCACGTTCTCGCGTACCAGGGTCGGCGCGGCCCGGAGCATCAGCCGCGACGGGTCGTACAGGGCCCGCCAGGGATTCTCGCGGCCGAGGATGAGATCGCGAAGCAGCATGCCGGCGATCGTGCCGTGGGTCATCCCCATGCCCGTGTCCCCGGTGGCCAGGTACACGCCGGGGTCCTGCTCGGACGCCCGGCCGATGAAGGCGAGCCCGTCGAGCGAGTTCATGACCTGCCCGGACCAGCGGAACTCCACCTCCTCGATCATCAGGAAGCGCGCGCGCGCCCACGCCTCGAGCGCCCGGTAGCGGTTGGCGCTGTCGTCAGCACCCCCGGGGGCCTGGCCGGTCTTGTGATCCTCACCCCCCACGATCAGGACCTCGCCCGCCGCGGCGGGCTCCCGCGCTTGAACGCGCACGTAGTGGTACGGATCCTCGGTGTCCCAGTACAGCCCATGGGGCACCGCGCCGGCCGGGATGCTCGCGCCGATCACGTAGGTCAGGTACGCGGCCTGCTTGGCGTGGAGCGTCTGCGGCCCGAGGATCGGGGCATTCGTGGCGGCGATCACCGCGCCCGCGGTCACGCCGGCGCGGCCGGCAGCGGTCTTCACGCGCTGGGTGGCGCCCTTGGGCTCGACGGTCTCGGCGTGGACGTTGGTGAAGATCGCGCCGCCGCGGCGCTCGATCGCGGCCGCGAGCCCGGCCAGATAGCGCAGCGGGTGAAATTGCGCCTGATCGGGGAAGCGCAGGCAGGGCCCGGCGCCGGCGCCGAGCGTCGGAGTCGTCGTGAGGAGCTCCACGCGGTCGAGGCCTGCGGCGTGGGCCGCCTCTAGCTCCCGCTCGAGCACCGCGGGGGATTCCCCCCGAGGGACGAACAGGTGACCGGGCACCCGCTCGAAGTCGCACGCGATGCCCTCCTGGCTCGCGATCGTCTCGATCTCGTCGATCGCCGCGGAATGGCTGGCCGCGGCCAGCCGTGCGCCCTCCTCGCCGTGCAGCCGCCGGATGGTCTGGTACCCGACGTCCATCGCGTGGGAGAGATGCGCGGTGGTGCGACCGGTCTGGCCCCCGCCGATGGGCCCGTCGTCGAGCACGACGACCGACTGGCCGGCGCGGGCGAGCTGATAGGCGGCGCTGAGTCCGGCGATTCCGGCGCCGATCACGCACACGTCGACGGTCCGGCCCCGGGTCAGACGGGGCCGCGGCGGAATCGTCTCGGTCGCCATCCACAGGGACACGCTCTCCGGTCGGGCCTCGCGGGATGGGGTTTCCGGCGCGCGGAGGCGCCGGGACTTCGGGCGAGCCGGCTTCGCCGCGCGGCGGGTCTTCGGCCGCGTCGGGCGTCGCGCTCCAGGGCGGTTCCGGGTCGCACCCATCGTTCAGCGCCTCACCACGACCTCGGCGTCGCCCTGACACTCGAGCACCTCGACCACGGCTCCCGCGCGGCCTCCGGTCACCATGACGTCGAGCCGCGAGCGACCGAGACGCAGCCCCCGGACCTCGATCGACGGCAGCCACTCCGGCAGCACCGGACGCACGAAGGTCAGCCGGTTCTCCCGTGCCTCCGGCGCGAGGCCGAGCATCTCGCCCAGGAGGTGGGAGACGACCCCGGCCGCCCAGGCCTGGGGCGAGCAGGCGCTCGGATACCGGGTGGGCCCGTAGCCGGGGCTGCGCGAAAAGCCGCAGAAGAGCTCGGGCAGTCGAAACCCGTCGCAATGCCGGGCGGCGTCGAAGAGCCCGGTGGTCAGGGCGAGAAACCCCTCGGTGAACCCGTAGCGACGGAGGCCGGCGGCGGCGATCGCGGTGTCGTGCGGCCACACCGAGCCGTTGTGGTAGCTCATCGGGTTGTAGCGTCGCTCGTGAACGCCCAGGGTGCGGATGCCCCAGCCCGTGAACAGCTCCTCGTCCATCAGGCGCCGGGCGATCTGCGCCGCCGGCTCGGCCGGGATCAGCCCGGTCCACAGGCAGTGCGCGGGGTTCGAGGAGAGGACGCGACACGGCGCCCCGTCGCCGTCGAGGGCGAGGGCGGAGAAGCCTTCGGGCTCCATCCAGTAGTCGCGCATGAATTGCTCGCGCAGCCGTCCGGCCTCCGCCCGGAGCGCCCGGGCCGGATACGGGCGCTCTTCCGCGTCGGCGATGTCGGCCACCGCGCGCAGGGCCGCGTACTTGTACCCCTGCACCTCGGCGAGCGCGATCGGGCCCGGCGCGTCCTCGCCGTCCGCGTGCATGATCGCGTCGTGGGAGTCCTTCCAGCCCTGGTTGACGAGACCACGGGCGGAGCGGGAGACGTACGACACGTAGTCCGAGCGCTCGAGCCAGCCGAGGGCCGCGTCGATGGCCGGCCGGAGCTCGGCGAGCAGCTCGCGATCGTCGGTCCAGCGCAGGTACTCGGCCGCGAGCATCAGGAAGAGCGGGGTGGCGTCCACCGATCCGTAATACGGCACGAACGCGATCTCGCGGCAGTTCGCCATCTCGCCCCGGCGGTACTCGTGCAGGATCTTCCCCGGGCTCTGGTCGGTGAACGCGTCGTCCTCCCGGCCCTGGTAGGCGGCCAGGAACCGGAGGGTGCCGCGGGCCAGGCCCGGATCGAACGGCAGATGCTGGAGCGCGGTGATGATGCTGTCCCGCCCGAACGGGGCGACGAACCAGGGGATGCCCGCGTAGGCGATGCGCCCGTGCGGGGTCTCGGTGGTGAGCATGTGCAGGTCGGCCCACGCGCGCGCGATCCACGCGTCCAGCGAGGTGCTCGCGCTGACCACCCGGGCCGGTGTGTCGGGCTCGCGGTCTTCCCGCGGGGTCGCGCCGTGCGTCCAGGCGGCCACCGCGTCGCCCTCGACGGCGGTGATGGTCAGGCGGATCTGGACCGCGCCTCCGGGCGGGATCACGAGCCGGTGCTGGGCGACGCCGGCGCTCACCTTCTCGGGGGGCGGGTCGAATCGCAGCGTCGTGCTCCGGAGGATACTGTCGAGCCCCCGGTACGACAGGCGCGCCGAGTCGGCGGAGATGATCGGCGGGAGGAGCTCGCCGCGCCGCTCGCGCACCATGCCGCGCACCTCGAAGACGTCGGCGAAATCGGCGAAGTAGCGCCAGCCGAGCCGCAGCTCGTGCGGGGCGGAGCCGAAGTTCTCCACGCTGAGCACCTGGGTCAGCTCGGACTGCCCGAGCGCGAGACGGCGGGCCAGGCGCAGCGTCCGGCCCTTCAGCACCACGACCTCGCCGTGGGTGAGATCGGGATTCGTGAGGTCCGCGGCGAGCTGACGGCCGTCGTCGGACACCGCCGCGCTCAGGAGCAGCGGCCGCTGACCGTGCACGGCCAGGTCCAGTCGCCGCAGGTAGCGCGTCCCGCCCACGTAGAAGCCGAACTCGCTCTCGGGCAGCTCCGGGAAGTCGCCGTGATCGTCGGCCACCACGAAGGCGTCGTCGCACTTCACGACCAGGTGGGGAATGTCCGCGCTGGTCGCGGAGGAGCGGATGTAGTACGGATCGCGGTCTCCGGCCTCGTCGATTGGCTCGATCATGTCATCGTTCTCGTCGGGTCAGGTGAGCTGGGCGCCGGTGGCGAGGCTCTCGTAGACCGCGTCGTAGTCGTTGACCATCCGCTCGACGCTGAAGCGCCCCTCCGCTTCGCGCCGGCAGTGCGCCCGATCCAGACTTTCCACGCGTCGCAGCGCTTCCACGATCTCGTCGAGGGTATCCGCGAGGAAGCCGGTGCGGCCCGGCGTGATGATCTCGGGCACCGAGCCGCACGGCCGCGCGACCACCGGAGTGCCGCAGGCGAGGGCCTCGATCATCACGAGCCCGAACGGCTCCGGCCAGTCGATCGGGAAGAGCAGCGCTATCGCCTCGCCCAGGAACCTCGGCTTGTCGGCCTCGCCGATCTCGCCGACGTACTCGATCAGCGGGTCGTCGAGCAGCGGCTCGATCTCGGACTCGAAGAACGGGCGATCCACCGGGTCGACCTTGGCCGCGATCTTGAGCCGTACCCCGGCCGCCTTGGCCGCGGCGATGGCGACCGCGGGGCCCTTCTCCGGTGAGATCCGTCCCAGGAACGCGACGTAGCCCCCGTCCCCGCGCCCCGGACTGTAGGAATCGAGCGGCAACCCGTGGTACACCGTAGCCGTCCAGTTGAGCGGGAGCGGCTCGAGCGGCCGGCGCTGCGCGTTGCTGATCGAGACGAGCGGAATGTCGGCGAAGTGGGCCATCATCGGCCGAAAATGCGGGAGATCGAGGCGGCCGTGGAGCGTGTGCACGGTGGGCGTCGATACCAGCTGCGAGAAAGGGAACGCTAGGTAGTCCACGTGACTGTGGATCAGATCGAACTCGTCCGCCTGCTCGAACACCTGCGCGAGCTCTACCACGTGCGGGGCGATCGGATCGCCGTGCCCGGCGTCCAGCCGCAGGGCGCGCGGGACCGCGGCCACGATGGTCGCCGCGGTGCGCGAGTCCCCGCTCGCGAAGAGGGTGACCTCGTGGCCCCGGCGGACCTGTTCCTCGACCAGATAAGAGACAATGCGCTCGGTGCCCCCGTAGAGCGTGGGCGGCACGCGCTCGTAAAGCGGAGCGATGTGAGCGACTCGCATGGCAAACTCGGGTGCAAGCGGATTGCCAGCGGGAGCCTCGCCACAAAGTTCGGCCTTTCTCGACCCGTGCGGCGTCCCGCGCCGCCTCGTCAGGAAGACCTTTCCGGTAAGGCCTACCGACTCCGCATGAAGGGACGCGCGGGGCGCGGGTACCGCGCCGCGTTCCTGGGCAGATGAGCGCAGCGCGGCCGGCCGATCGAGACGCCAAGCGCGCTCGTCTCCTCGCCGCGGTGGACGCGATGCGCGACGTGGTCGCGGCGGGCGCGGAGGAAGGAGAGCGCCTGCGCACGTTGCCACCCGCGACGGTGCGCGCGCTCGCCCACTCGGGGCTCCTGGCCTTGAAGGTGCCCGAGTCACTCGGCGGCGCCGAGGCCGATCCGGTGACCCAGCTCGAGGTGATCGAGGCGCTCACTTACATCGACGCCTCGGCCGGCTGGTGTCTCATGGTCGCGACCACCGCGGTGGGCCTGCCCGCCGGCTTCCTGCCCGACGAGGCGATCGGGACGATCCTGGCGGGCGGCCGCGTCCCGCCCGCCGCGGTCGCCATCCTGCCGACCGGCACCGCGACGCCGGTGGACGGCGGCTACCGGCTGACCGGGCGCTGGCCCTTCGCCAGCGGCGTGCGGCACGCGGAGTGGCTCACCGCCGGCGCGATCGTCCGGCGCGACGCGCAGGACCCGGGCGAGCGCCACATCGTGGTCATCCCGGCGGCGGCCGCGCAGATCCACGACAACTGGCAGGTCGCCGGCCTCGAGGGCACCGGCAGCAGCGACTTCTCCGTGACTGATTGCTTCGTGCCCGCCGCGTTCGTCTGGAATCCCGCCACCGCGAAGCCGCGCCGGGGCGGCGCGCTGTTCCGCCTGGGCATGCCGGCCTTCGTGGCCTACGAGCACGTGGCCTTCGCGCTGGGCATCATGCGCCGCGCCCTCGGCGCCGCCGCCGAGCTCGCGCAATCGAAGTCGCGCGGCCTCGTCACCGCCTCGCCGCTGGCCGCGCGTGCCGCCTTCCAGGCCCGGCTCGGCGAGGGCGAGATCCGGCTACGTGCGGTCCGGTCCGGCGCGATCGAGCTGTTCGAGGCGGCCTGGGCCACCGTCGGCGCGGGCGGCATCCTGACGCGCCGCCAGCAGAGCGAGTTGCGCAGCGTGGCCACGTATGCGACCGAGACCGCCGTTGAGATCGTGACCGGGCTCTTCCGCGCGGCCGGCGGCGGCGCGCTCTACCGCACCGGCGTGCTGCAGCGCTGCCTGCGCGACATCAACGCGGGCGCGCAGCACCTCATGGTGAGCGATTCGGCCTACGAGCGTCTCGGACAGATCCTGCTGGGCTTCCCCGACGTGGATCCGATGGGGTGACCGGGCGCGCCGGGCCACCCGTGCCGGCCGACCACCAACTCGCTAATCCGTGACACGCTCGTGTCGAGCCATTGCCGCGGCCGATCTGAGGGACTTCAGGTCGCTTCTGGATTGGTTGCGACCCAGTTCATGAAGATCTGATAGCCGAGGGCCAGGAGCGTGGCCCCCACGAACATTCCCAGGATTCCGCCGGTCGCCATGCCACCCAATGCCCCGAGCAGGATGACCGGCATCGGTGCATCGACTCCGCGACCCAACATCAACGGCTTCAAGACATTGTCGGCCATCCCGGAGAGCAGCAAGATGACCGTATAGGCGATGGCTGCACCGTGGCCGTAGTTGCCGCTCGACCAGATGAACGCGACTGCTGGCAGGATGACGATGAGCGCCGGCACCTGGGCGATGCTCAACACGAGAGTGATCATCGCCAGGACACCGGCCCACGGTACGCCGGCCAGGAGGAGCGCAAGGCCGACGAGGATCGCCTGAACGAAAGCGATGCCGATGACTCCCTGAGCCACGGCGCGGATCGTTGCCGTGCACAGTCTGGCAAACGGTTCGCCTCGTTCTCTGTCGATGATGCGCTCGAAGATCGCTCGACTCCCGCGCGAGCCCGCCTCACCGTACGCCATCAATACGCCGGCGACGATGAATGACGCCAGAAACTGCAGCATGCCGATACCAATGCTTGCGACGGCCAAGAGCGCTTTTCTGGCCAGCTCGCCGATTTTCGGCTGCAGGCGCTCGACGAGGCCAGGTAGGTCCGTATGGGCCCGTGACCACGTGTCGTAGATCTTGTTGCCCGCGATCGGCCATTCTTTGATGGCCTCGCGCGGTGCAGGTATGTCGAGGGTGTTGTGTTGCACGGCCCTGGCAAGGTCATAGATTGAGCTTCCAAACGAATTCATCAGTAGTGCAGACGGCGTGACGATCAGGAGGAGGCCGGCAAGAACCACCAGGGTCGCGGCGAGGCCCTGTTTGCCACCAATCCTCTGGGCGAGCGATCGGTGCAACGGATAGAGCGTGACGGCCAGGATGATCGCCCAGGCCATCAGTGCCAGGAACGGTGCAAAGATGATGTAGCACAGCACCGCCAATACACCGATCAGGCCGGCACGGATCAGTACATCGAGAAGGCGCGACGACGCTCGCTTTTCGCGCTCGTCGTCAGGCGGCCACGGCTGGCTCATTGGCCTTGCGTCATCAAGCCCATCCGAAACCCAATTGGGCTGTGCACGTTCCCTCCCGATCTCCGCGAATAGCTGACATCGCGGTCCGCCGGTTCGAAGGTCGCGCCTTCCAGGGGAGTGTGTATCCATGTGCTCCGGCGGCACCATGGGACCTTCGTCCTATAGCGGGAGAGAATAGCCAACAGAAACGCCCGCCGGCGGCGGGCGCGCCCCGGCTTGGGTCCCGTGCCCGTGACATAACCGGCCAAGACTCGGAGGCCATGGCCCCCAGGTGGGGTCAAGGCGCCGACCGGAACAATGCTAAGAGAGCGGGGGCGCGCGGGTGGCCGTCAGATCACGCCCTCGGCGCGCCAGCGCTCGAGATCATCGGGCGTGTGGCCCAGGAGATCGACGAAGACCTCATGGTTGTCCTGCCCCGGCATGGGAGCCAGCCAGCGGACCCGGCCGGGCGTCTCCGAGAGCTTCAGCGGCGTCCCGGTCGTCTTCAAGGGCCCGTAGACCGGATGGTCGAGCTCGACGAACATCTCGCGGGCCTGCACCTGGGGATCGGCGACCATCTCGGCCACGTTGTTGACCGGCGCGGCGGGCACGCCGGCCATGGTCAGGGCGCGCACGGCCTCGGCCTTGCTCCGTTCGCCGGTCCACCGCTGGATGATGGCGGCGATCTCGTCGCGCCGGTCGCGCCGGGCCGCCGCGGTGGCGAACGCGGGGGCGCGCGTCGAGCTCGTCCGCGGCCGATGGCCGCGCAGAAGCGGGCCCACACCGCGTTGCTCGCGGCGGCCGCGATGGCGACGTGGCCGTCGGTGGTCGCGTAGATCCCGGTGGCCGACCCGGCGAACGAGACGTTGCCGGCGCGGGTGAGGATCTCGCCGCCCACCGTGTAGCGCTCGCCGAGGTTGTCCAGCGCCACCAGGAGGCTGTCGAGCAGGGCCAGGTCGATGTGCTGCCCTCGGCCGGTGCGCTGCCGGTAGTGCAGCGCGGAGACGATGCTGAAGGCGCACAGCATGCCCGCGTAGTAGTCGGAGATGGACTGGCCGGATCGGGTGGGCGGCCCGTCGGGATCGCCGGTGATGCTCATGTAGCCGCTGATCGCCTGCGCGAGCATGTCGTAGCCGCGCTGGGGCGCGTAGGGTCCGGTGCTGGCCGAACGCGGTGATCGAGGCATAGACGAGCCGGGGGTTGACGACGGCGCAGCGCCTCGTAGCCGAGGCCGAGGCGCGCCATCGTGCCGACGCTGAAGTTCTCGGTGACCACGTCGGCGCGTCGCACCAGCTCGCGGAAGAGCTCGACGCCGGCTCGGCGTCTTCAGATCGAGCGTGATCGCCGAGCTTGTTGCGATCGCGGTACTGCGCGGCGGGCACCCGCTCCTCGACGCCGTCGCGGCGACGTCTTGACCCCGAGCGACACGCGCTCGCGCCCGCGCTCCCGCGACTCGACCTTGATCACCCGCGCGCCGAGGTCGGCGAGGAGCATCGTGCAGAACGGCATCGCGATGACCTGGCCGAGGTCGATCACCGTGACGTCGCTCAGGGCCTGTTCCATCGGGCTCGGTGGCAGCGGCCGCGGGACGGCCGCCCGGACGCTAGCCCGGCGTGCCGCCGGGGGCGCCGACATCCGGCGCGCCCGACCAGAGGCCCCCGGCCAGGTAACCGCCGTCCACCGCGAGCGTGTGGCCGGTGACGTAGCTGGCGTCGTCCCCGGCGAGGAAGAGCGCGACCCGGGCCACCTCCTCCGGCTCGCCGAAGCGGCCCATCGGGATGCGCTCCACCCGCCGGCGCCGGGCGTCCGCGGGGAGGCTCCGGCTCAGCCGGGTGTCGATCTGGGCAGGCGCGATCGCATTCACCGCGATGCGATGGTGCGCGAGCTCGACCGCCATGGTGCGGGTGAGCTCGATGACGCCGGCCTTGGCCGCGTTGTAGCCGACGAGGTTCTCCACGCCCCGGAAGGCGTTGATCGACGCGGTGGTGATGATCCGGCCGCCGCCCTGCTTCACCATCTGGCGCGCGGCGGCCTGGCAGCAGAGGAACACGCCGGTCAGGTTGACGCGCAGGACCCGGTGCCACTGCGCCTCGGGGTGCTCCAGGAACGGCGCGGAGTGCGCGATCCCCGCGTTGGCGAACATGACGTCGAGGCGCCCGAACTCGGCGACCACGCGGTCGACGAAGGCCTGCACCGCCGCCGCGTCGCCCACGTCGACGCCGATCGCGATCGCCCGGCCGCCGCGCCCGCGGATCTCCTGCGCCACCGCCTCCGCGGCCTCGACCTGCACGTCGCCGAGCGCGACGATGGCGCCCTCCTCGGCGAAGGTGCGCGCGGTCGCGCGCCCGATCCCGAGCGCTCCTCCGGTGATGGCCGCCACGCGACCCGCCAGGCGCATCGGGCGGATCATAGCGCATCGCGCGGAGGGCGCGCGAGCCAGAAGCACGTCGCGCCGACCGCGCAGAAGGCGACCGCGGTGAGGAAGGCGATCCGGTAGCTCCCCGTGAGGTCGTGGACGTAGCCGCCGAACCACGGCGCGACGCCCCCGCCGATGCCGTTGCCGACGCTGAGCAGCCCGTAGATCGCCCCGAAGCGTCCCGGAAAGAGCTGGGAGGCCATCGCGGTGATGATCGGCCCGCGGGCTCCGAAGCCCAGGCCGAAGAAGATCGCGTAGGCGTAGAGCGCGGCCACGTGCGGCCACACCTCGAGCCCGAGCAGGCAGAGCGTCCCCACCGCGGTGCAGCCGTAGGAGATCGTGGCCGAGGTAGCGCGCCCGATCCGGTCCGCCGCGACGCCGAACCCGATGCGGCCCACCACCGAGAGCAGCCCGGTGAGCCCGAAGATCGAGGCGACGAACAGCCGCGGGAAGCCGTGGTCGACCGCGAAGGCCACCTGGTGCGTGACGACCGAGAAGACGGCCAGCGGGGTGCACAGGTACGCGAAGAAGAGGGCCCAGAACGCGCGCGTCCGCAGCGCGTCGCCGATCTCCGCGCCCCAGGAGAGGGGGACCGCGCTCGCGCCGCGCGCGGGCGCGGCCGCGCCCGGCCCGTCGTGCACGCCCAGCCAGATGAGGGGCAGGAGCACGGCGAGGGTGCCGAGCCCCAGGGCGAGGTAGGCGGTGCGCCAGCCGGATCCCGCGATCAGCCACTGGGCGAGCGGCCCCACCGTCAGCACGCCCGCGCCCATGCCCGAGAACGCCACACCCATCGCGGTGCCCCGGCCCTCGGCGAACCAGCGCGCGATCAGCGCGCCCGCGGGCACCCAGCTCACCGCGCACGCCCCGGCCGCGGTCAGCCCGCCGACGATCAGGTAGAGCGACCACAGCGAGTCCACGCGGCTCGACAGCGCGCACCCGAGCCCCAGCACGCCTGCGCCTCCCAGCATCACCCGCCGCGGCCCGAGGCGGTCGACGAGGATTCCGACCACCGGGGCCAGCACGCCCTGCACGACCGACGAGATGGAGAACGCGGCCGCGGTCGCGCCGCGCGACCAGCCGAACTCGTCCAGGAGCGCGACGAAGAAGATGGGGAACGAGAAGTAGAGGCCGGAGGCGATCGCGAGCGTGATCCAGACCGCGCCGACGACGAGCCAGGGACGGGACGGCGCTAGCACATCAGCCAGTCGCCATAGGTTCCTCGGATCGGCTTGCCCTCCGCGAACCGGGCCAGGCGGAAGGTGGGCAGATCCGGATGCCCGCCCGGCCCCTCGACGATGAGGGTGGCCATCATGTGGCCCACCGCCGGCGAGAGCTTGAAGCCGTGGCCGGAGAAGCCCGCGGCCACGTGATAGCCCTCCGGGCCCACCCGGTCGAGGATGGGGTGCCAGTCGGGAGAGACGTCGAAGCAGCCCGCGTAGCCGCGGGCGATGTGTCCGTCGGCCAGGGCGGGGAAGCGATGGCTCACGCGCGCGAGCGCCTCGGTGGACTCGTCGAGGCTCACGCCTTCCCGGTAGGCGTCGGGGTCGGCGGTGGCCTGCGATTCCTCGGCGTCGAGCCCGCCGACCAGGATGTGCTCGCCCATCTCGGGCCGGGTGTAGATGTTCGTCACGAAGTCGTACACCATCGGGTGCGGGCGCCGATCGGCCTCCGGCCAGGCCACGATGCTGATCCGGTGACGGCATACGTGGATCGGCAGCTCGACGCCCGCCATCGCGCCTACCCGGGCGCTCCACAGGCCCGCCGCGTTGACGACCACGGGAGAGTGGATGTCCCCCGCGACGGTGCGGACGCCGCGCACGCGGTCGCCGTCCACGAGCAGGCCGATCACCGCGGTGTCCTCCAGGATGCGCGCGCCCGCCGCGCGCGCGGCCCGCGCGAAGCCCTGCGCGGTCTCGACGGGGTTGCAGTAGCCCGACGCCGGCTCGTAGCAGCCGGCCACCAGGTCGTCCGCGCGAAGGCGCGGCTCGATCTCGCGCATGTCGGTGGGCGACACGAGCCGCGTGTCGATGCCGACCGAGCGCTGGAGCGCGACCGAGGCCTCCATCGGCGTGCGCATCTTCGCGTCCACCCCGAGGAGGTAGCCGGTGTGGCGGAACCCGCACGAGCCGCCGTCGGTGTGCTCAGCGAAGCGCTGGAAGAAGTCGAGCGAGTACCGGATCATCCGGCAGGTCTCGGCCGTCGAGTAGTGCTGGCGTACGCACGCCGAGCTCTTCCCGGTGCCGCCCGAGGCGATCGCGCCCTTGTCCACCACGATCACGTCGGTGATCCCGCGCCGGGTCAGGTGAAACGCGGTGCTGGCGCCGGTCACGCCGCCCCCGATGATCACCACCTCCGCGGTGCGCGCCGTCGTCATGCGGCCGATGCTACCCGGCCCCGCGGCCGGGCGCAACGGACGCTCATCCTCCGGCCGGCCCTCCGGACTCCTTGCGCGCGGCTTTCAAGGCGGCGCGTAGCCGGGGCTGCTGCTCGTACCAGAAGCCCGAGAAGACACGGCTCATGCGGCGGTCGGCCACGAAGGCGAGCGCGTAGGAGAGCAAGAACCCGGCGACGAGCGGGCCGAAGAGCCAGGGCGACGTCGCCATCGTCTTGACCGTCTTCCAGAGCTCGCCCACCTGGAGCGTCACGACGTTCCCGATCAGGGTGGCCGCGCCGGTGAGCCACCGCCAGGCCCATCCGGTGGTGCCAATATCCGCGGGGGCCGACGCTGCGGCGACCACGGCCACGCACGCGGCGATGTAGACGTAGTACGAGAGGAGTCCGATCACGATCGGGCCGCGCACCCGCGCGAGGAGCGGGCGCGGGTCGGCTCGGTGCGCCTCGTGGAGGACGGCCTCGACGCCCCGGGCGCGGGCCCGGGCCGCCTCGTCGGCGGTGGCCTCCCCCGACGGCGTGATGACGACCCGGGCGTTCGGGGCCAGGTTGCCCGGAGCGTAGTCCTCCGTGCCGTGCGCGATGCGCTCCAGCACGCTGAGATGCACGGTCGGCGCCACCCGATTGGCGTCGCACAGCGCGGCCACGTCGCGCGGCTTCCACCGGTAGAACATGCCGATCCCCGCCCGCGGGTCGTAGACCTTGTCGTCCACGTTCGCGTGGTCGCGGTAGTAGCCGCGATCGCCCGGGACCAGCCGGAGCCCGGCGGTCTCGGCTTTCTGGAGCATCCACTCCAGCGCGACGAGCGACACGCCCTGCTTGGGATAGCCGCCGCCCACGTTGGAATGGGCGCCCGCGAACCAGGTCTGGTCGATGCGCCGGTCGTCACCCGCGTCGCGGTGATGCCACAGGAGCGGGTGGAAGGCGTGCCGCTCGTCATCCACCGAGAGCGCGTGACAGGCCGTCTGCACGATGGGCCCGAGGTGCTGGTCGGGGAACTTGAACCGGTAGATCGTCAGGTTGATGACCTCTCCGAGATGGAACGGCAGGCCGACCGCGTCCACCGTGTCCCACACGCCGAGGAAGTGCACCGGGGCCGGGAGCTCGTGGCAGCACTCGGCCCGGAAGCGCTCGATCGCCTGCGGATCGACCTCGCCGCGGAGCAGCTTGCCGAGGGGGGTGCGGTAGCGCGCCCGGTAGGCCCGGTATGCGCGCTTCACCGCGGCGGTCAATGCGTCGACGGTGGGGAGCCGCCGCACGTCCACGATCCCGCAGAAGCCGATCAGGCCCGCCAGCGTGCGCACCGTGAACGCCCCGCGGCTGAAGCCGAAGAGGAAGATGCGGTCGCCGGGATCGTAGATCCGCACCAGCTCCTTGTAGAGCTGCCGGACGTTCCGGCTGAGCCCGTATCCGGTGGCCCCGGCGACCACGCGGACCGGCTTGAAGTCCTCGGTCCCCACCCCGTCGTCGTAGATCGCGACCTGGGGCGGCAGGCGCGGGTCGGTGCGGTGCCCGTTCAGGTCCACCGCCTCGAAGAGCTTGAACACGTTCGTGCCGCGGCCCTTGATCGCGGTGTTGCCGGTCCCGTCCGAGCAGATCACGATGTTCTTGCCGCTCGCGGTCGTCATGGCTGGCCTAGGTGCTCAGCATCATGCGCACCAGGTTGGGCATCCCCGCGCCCTGCTGGGGGCGGTCGCGGGCCAGATCGGTGCAGTTGCCCAGGAGGATCTTCTTGGCCGCGTCCGGATCGCCGATGAACTCCCGGCGCATGGACAGGAAGGCGGCCAGGACGCCGGAGACGTGCGGGGCGGCCATGCTCGTGCCGCTCATCTCCACGTAGAGATCCTGGGCGGTGCGCGCGCCGGCCGCGAAGCGGTGGCGGCACGAGAGAATGCGCTCGCCGGGCGCGACCAGGTCGGGCTTCTGTCGCCCGTCGGCAGTCGGGCCACGGGATGAAAAGTACGAGATGCCGTAGGTGTGGGGATTCTGCTTGTGGATGGAGCCCACCGCGATCGCCTCCTCGAGGTTCGCGGGGTCGCCGATCGAGAGATCCATGTTCGCGTCCACCGTGCCGTCCAGGGTCTGCAGCACCGCGAACCCTTCGTTGCCCGCCGCGAGCACGACCACGACGCCCTGCTGCCAGAGGCGGCGCAGCTCCTGGCACAGCGGGGAGTGCCCGCAGCCGAAGACGCTCTGGTCGAACGGACCGCCCAGGCTCAGGTTCACGCCCTGGATCACGGGCCGTCCCGCCTTGCGGTTCGTCTCCGCGATGTGATCGAGCGCCTTGATGATCCAGGCGTCGTCGCCGTTGCCCCGGCGATCCAGGACCTTGTAGATGTGCAGCCGCGCCTCCGGCGCCATGCCGGAGAGCACGCGAGGGACCGGCCCGGGAACGGTGTAGGTTCCCGCGATGATGCCGGCCACGTGGGTGCCGTGTCCGTTCTCGTCCGGCGCGACCCCGACCTTGAGCGGGCCCCGCGCCGTGCAGTCGTACTGCGGTCCGATGTTTCCGAAGGTCTTGAAGTGCGGGTGCCCCGCGTTGACGCCGGTGTCCAGGATGGCCCAGTCGATCGCCCGGCCGCTCGCCCGATAACCCGCGTGCGCCGGGAACGCCTGCACGGTGTGGACCGACACGTCGAGCAGCGCACGCTTCACCGCGTTCCGCCAGACGCGCCGGACCTTGAGGCTGCGCAGCTCCGGGTTGGAGGCGAGCGTCTCGACCTCGGTGCGGCTCAGCTTTGCCGCGACGAAGTGCCGCAGCTCCTCCAGGTTCAGGACCTCGTCGGACGCCCGCGTGAGGCGGCGGACGTGGGCGGTCACGGTCTGCCGGACCGCCTCCAGGTCCTGGCCGGGCCCGGCGGCCTGGGCCGGCTCCTGGGAGAGCTCGATCAGGACCGGGTGCCGCTCCTCCGGGGGGCAGTTCTCGAGGTTCCGGACCAGATCGCGCGTGACGACGAAGTCGGCGACCGGCTGGAACAGGCCGATCGAGACCGCGTCGTGGACCGCGTCCTGGACCGGCGGGGTCCGGAGATACCCGGTGCCCGAGTGGGGATTGCGCGGGCTGTCCGGGTTCCCGTGCCGGACGTTGCGGATGCGCGACGACGGCGCGAAGTCGTTGCTGAGGTCCTTGTCGAGCGCGACCGGGTCCAGCGGATCGGCGACGTTCACCCATTCCCGGACGCAGGCCGGCACCGCGAGGCTCCGCTGGTTGGTCAGGCGCTTGACCTGGTCCTGCACCTCGGTGATGCCGAGCGGGGAGCCGATCGTCACGAACAGGGGCACGTCCACGTCGGCCGGGAGGCTCTGCAGGACGTCGTACGCGACCATCGAGCCCTGGCTGTGCCCGATCACCACGAAGGGGCCGCCGCCCGCTTCGATCCGCTCGAGCACGCTGCGGCGCATCGCCTCGCGGCGCGCCGGGACGAAGAAGTAGTCGTTGACGTCGCGGAGAAACGCGCGCGTCAAGGACCGGGTGACGAAGTCGCGCAGCCCGGCGAACGGGAGGACCTTGGCACCGACGCCGCGGGCCCCGACCCCGCGAACCTTCGGCACGGCGGCGCTCGTCTGCATCTTGCGCGCGATGGACAGGAGGAGGCGCTGCTGCCGCTCGTTGTCGGTCACCGCGGCGACCTCGTCGTTCAGGGTGACGGCCTCGAGATGGCTCCGGATGCTGAGGCCCCGCCCGGTCGGCTCGTCCTCGAGCTTCACGGTGTCGCCGCTCTGGCACGTGTCGGTGGTCGGGTCTGGGTAGAACTCGCGGTTGACCCAGTACGCGAGCCGGCTCCGCTCGCCCAGGTCGAAGTCGAAGAGAGCGTTGTCCCACTGGCACTTGAGGACGGACTGGATCGGCTTGTTGCCGATCCCGTGGACGAAGATGATGGTCCGCGCGCCGTCCGTGACGGCCGCGGCGTGCGCCGCGCCGGCCTGGGCGGTCCGGGAAGGAGTCGCGCGCCGTTTCCGGGTCTTTGCCATGGTGAGGCCTCCGTGTCGTTATCCGGTGGGAAGCTCGCAGTGGGGCGCGTCCTTGAGCCGCGGCCAGTAGAGACCGGCGGTCAGGCCCTGCGCGCGGACGGCCTCGGCGTAGGCCCGCCAGAGGGGATCCGAGGCCGCCGGGATGATCACGCGCCCGTCGCGCAGCGGGTAGCAATCCGCGGCGCGCCCCGAGCCCGCCGTGCCGCTGCCCTGGTGGTTGGACCGCACGGTGACGCCGTCGGCATTGGTGACGATGGCGCCCGGCCGCCCGAGTGCGGCCCGGGGCCGGCCCGATCCGTAGAGCCACTGCTGGCGCTCGACGGTGCGGAATCCCTCGTGGAACCGGAACGGGGTGCCCGCCGCCGCGAGCTGCTCGAGCGCGCGGCGGAGACGGGTCCAGAATTCCGGGACCAGATGATCCGGGTCGCGATCGATGGGCGGCTCGGCCCCGATGGCGAGGGTCTTCGCGCGTGCGTCGATACGCTGCGCGCGGATCCGGGGGCGCGCCGGGCGGCGGCGGGTTCGCGGCTTCGGCTTGCGCGTGCGCTTCGCGGCCATGGCGTCACCTCCTCGAGCCCATGGCATCGTGCGAGAGGAGAGGCGGCGCTGTCAAAGACAATGTGTGCCTATAGCGCGCCCGCCGCGGTCTGCTATCATCGGCCCGCCGGGCGTGCGATCGCCGGCCAAAGGAGACTACTCCCATGCGACGACTGACGGTTCTCGCCTGTCTGCTCGCCTTCGCCCTCGCGGCGTCGGCCGGCTTCGCCGCCTATCCCGAGCGTCCCGTGAAGCTGATCGTGCCGTGGGCCGCGGGGGGCGACACCGACGCGATCTTCCGGCCCTTCGGCCAGCAGCTCCAGAAGCACCTCGGGCAGACCGTGGTCATCGCCAACGTGACCGGCGCCTCCGGGACCGCGGGGGCGCGGGAGGCCAAGGGCTCCCCGGCGGACGGCTACACGCTCTACGCGGTGCACGACTACATCCACTCGACCTACTACACCGGCGTGGCCGACGTGGCCTACACCGACTTCGAGGCCATCTGCTCGGTGTCGAACACGCCCTCGGTCCTCACCGCGAGCCCGAAGACGAAGTGGTCCTCCTGGCAGGAGCTCCTGGGCGACGCCAAGGCGCGGCCCGGCCAGATCACGGTGGGGGCCACGCTCGGCTCCACCAGCCACTTCTTCCCGGCCCTGATCGAGAAGTCGGCCGACATCAAGTTCAAGTACGTCTCCTACGAGGGCCTCGCGCCGCGCATGAACGCGATCCTGGGCAGCCACATCGACCTGACCGACTCCAACCTCACCCAGAAGGGCAAGGTGGACGCGGGGCAGCTCAAGTTCCTCGCGGTCGCCACCGAGCAGCGCCTGCCCGACGCGCCCAACGTGCCCACCCTCAAGGAGCTGGGCGTGAACGTGGTCTACGCGGTGACCCGCGGGATCATGGTGCCCAAGGGCACGCCCGCCGACGTGATCGCGAAGATCGAGGACGCGTGCCGGAAGGCGACCGCGGAGGCGAAGTTCGCCGAGGACATGGCCAAGCAGGGCACCTTCGTGCGCTTCCTGGATCGCAAGGGCTACGGCGAGTTCCTCAAGCAGAACGACGATCTGAACAAGGCGCTGGCGCGCGATCTCGGGCTCCTGAAGCGTTGAGCCGGGACGGGGTCGCCGGCCTCGTCTGCCTCGCCGGCTCGCTGCTGCTTCTGTGGGTGAGCCGGGGGCTGCCGCAGCCGGCGCTCGTCCCGATCGGGCCCGGGTTCTATCCGCGCATCCTCTTCGGGGTGACCGCGGTGCTGAGCGCCGCCCTGCTGGTGGCCGACCTCTGGCGCCGCGGGCGCCACCCCGCGCGGCCGGCGGGCCGCTACCGGCTCGTGCTCCTCGCCTTCGGCATCTTCACGGTCTACGTGTTTCTCCTGCCGCTGGTCGGCTACCGCGTCGCCACCGTCCTGTTCGTGGGTGCGCTCCAGGCCACGCTCGATCCGCCGCGTACCGTCCGCGCCGCGGCGGTCGTGGTGGCCTGCGCGCTCGGCTGCATGCTGGTCACCTATCACCTCTTCGAGGCGTACCTGAACGTGCTCCTGCCTCGCGGGCGCCTCACCGGGTTCTGAGCCGTGTTCGGCCCCCTCTTCACGAGCTTCGGCGAGGTCCTCCAGCTCCAGTACCTCGTGCCGCTCGTCATCGGCACCACGGTCGGGCTGATCGGCGGCGTGCTGCCCGGCGTGACCATCACCATGACGATCATCATCGTGCTGCCCTTCACCTTCGGCCTGGAGCCGCTCGCGGGCCTCGCCGCGATGATCGGGGTCTACGTGGGCGGCGAGTCGGGCGGGCTCGTCACGTCGAGCCTGCTCGGCATTCCCGGCAAGCCGTCGGCGGTGGCCACGACGTTCGACGGCTTTCCGATGGCGCGCCGGGGCGAGCCCGGCCGCGCGATCTGGCTCGGCACGTGGGCGTCGTTCATCGGCGGCCTGCTCGGGGCGTTCTTCCTGGTGGGCGCGACCGGGCCCCTCGCGGCCTTCGCGCTGCAGTTCGGGCCGTGGGAGTACTTCTCGCTCTTCGTCTTCGCGCTGTCCATGGTGGCGGGCCTGACCGAGGCCTCGCTGCTCAAGGGCCTGCTCAGCGGGGCGATCGGCCTCGTCATCACCGTCATCGGCACCGATCCCATCATGGCGGTGCCGCGCTTCACGTTCGGCAGCGACTTCTTGCAATCCGGCTTCCAGTTCCTGCCGGTGCTGATCGGCATCTTCGCGTTCGCCCAGATCATGACCGACCTGGAGCGGATCGCGGCGGGGACGCGGCCCGATTCGGTGGACGCGCCGGACTTGAAGGTGTCCCACCTCGCGGTGATCTGGGAGATCCTGAGCCGGCCGTTCCTGCTGCTCTGGTCCACGATCATCGGCCTGCTCATCGGCGTGCTGCCCGCCATCGGCGGCAGCGCGGCCAACGTCATGGCCTACGATCAGGCCAAGAAGTTCTCCAAGCACCCGGAGAAGTTCGGCACCGGGATCCCGGAAGGGATCATCGCCTCGGAAGCCTCCAACAATTCCAACGTGGCCGGCTCGCTGGTCACGATCATGGCCTTCGGGATCCCGGGCGACGCGGTCACCGCGGTGATGCTCGGGGCCATGACCATCCACGGCATCCAGCCGGGCCCGCTGTTCATGAGCCAGCAGCCGCACGTGGCCTACGGGATCTTCGCGGCCTACATCCTGGCCCACCCGGTGATGATCGTGCTGCAGTGGCTCTTGGCCGGCGTGTATCTCCGCATCGTCCGGGTGCCGAAGGCGGTCCTGATCCCGCAGATCCTGGTGCTCTGCGTGATCGGGGCCTACGCGCTGAACAACGTCATGGCGAACGTCTACGCCCTGCTGCTCTTCGGCGTAATGGGGTACCTGCTCGTGAAGTTCGGGTTCCCGCTCGCCCCGCTGATCCTGGGGGTGATCCTCGGCGACCAGATCGAGGTCAACCTGGTGCGCGCCCTCATGACGGACGGCGATCCGCTCCTCTTCCTCACCCGGCCGATCTCGGGCGGCATGCTGCTCCTGTCGGTCGTCTCCGTCGTCCTCGCCCTCTGGCAGCACCGGCGGCAGCACCGCACTGGAGCGGGGGCCGCCGATGCTCCCGATACCGATTTCTGATCGTCAGCGGGCCTTGAGCTTCAGATCCTCGTAGGGCGAGGAGTAGGGATGGTGCTCGATGAGGCCGAGGCCGGCCTCGTCGACGCGCGGGCCGACCCCGTTCAGGAACGCCAGCTCCCAGATCGGCGCGAACATGACGCGGTCGTGGGCGATGCGCTGGATCTGCTGGAGCAGGGCCTCGCGCTTCTTGCGGTCGGTCTCCCGGGCCTGCTGCGCGAAGAGATCGTCGATCTCCGGGTACGTGCCGTACACGTAGGTGCCGCGCGAGGTCATGTAGTTCTCGATCCGGGTGGCCGCGTTGCCGAACGCGCCCGCCCCGCCCTGCATGAGCCCGCCGCGGATCTTCTTCTCGCGCCACTGGCCCAGGAAGGCCACCCGCTCGATCGGGCGCACCCGCGTCTGGATCCCCACCGCCTTGAGATAGTTGGCCGCCGCCTCGGCCACGTTGGTGTAGGAGGCGTCGCAGGCGAGGTCGCCCGCGTCGAAGCCGTTGGGGTGCCCGGCCTCGGCGAGGAGCCGCCGGGCCTGAGCCGGATCGTACGCGATGGGCGGCGGGCCCCAGTAGTACTCGTACGAGGAGGGGATGATGCTCGACGCGACCTTCGAGAAGCCCAGCGTCTCGGCCTGGTTGATCGCCTGCCGGTCGATGGCCAGGCTCGCGGCCAGGCGCACCCGCCGATCGTGCCACGGCGACTTCGCGTTCCACTGCTCGGTGGTGAAGTCGATCCAGAACGTCGCGGGCAGCAGCGTGGGAGCGAGCCTGAGCCCGGCGGTGCGCTTCACCTCCTCGGCGAGCGCGCCGCGGATCGAGTACGCCACGTCGGCCTCCCCGCGCTTGAGGACGGCGAGCCGGGTCGCCTCGTCGGGGATGACCCGGAAGACCAGCCGCTTCACGTGCGGCGTCTTGCGCCAGTAGCGCTCGTGCGCCTCCAGGACCATCTCGACCCCGGGATTGAACGAGACGAGCTTGTAGGGGCCGGCGCCGATCGGGGCCTTCTTGAATCCCTCGTCGCCCACCTTCTGCAGGTAGGCCTTCGGCACGATCCAGCCGGCTCCGGTCGCGGGGGTGGCGTAGAAGGCCATGAAGTCGGGCCAGGGCTCGCTCAGGCGGAAGCGAACCCGCAGGGGATCCACCACCTCGACCGCCGCGACCTTTTCCTTGAACAGCTTGGCCGCCGCTCCGCGGTAGCGCTCGAACGAGAACTTGACGTCCTCCGCGGTCAGGGGGTCGCCGTTGTGGAAGACGACCCCGCGGCGCAGGACGAACTCGTGGACGAGCCCGTCCGGCGACACCGTCCACGACTCGGCGAGCGACGGCGCGGCCGGCTTGCCCGGCATCGGCTTCACCAGCGCGTCGTGGAGCGCGTAGAAGATCATCATGCTGGTGACGATGCCCGGGTGCTCGCCGGGATCGAACCACGTGGGCGCGATCGACACGTGCACCGCCCACGTCATCTGGCCCTCGGGGGTGGCGCGCGCGAGGGGAGGGGAGGCGGCGAGAAGGAGCGCGATGATCAGCGCGGGACCGAGCGGACGGACCCAGGTCGGAAATCGCATGGGATCCTCCTTGGAGAGACGGTCTGGTGGCCCGATTATGCCCGGCCGCCCGGTCATGTCAATCGGCGCCCACCGCCTCCCGGGCGAACGCGGCGATGGCGTCGAGCAAGGCGGCGTGGCCCAGGGCGTCGTTGTGGTCGGCGCCGGCGACGCGGACGAAGCGCTTCGGCTCCTGGGCCGCCGCGAACAGCCGCTCTCCCAGCGCGAAGGGGACGATCTCGTCCTGGTCGCCGTGGGCGACGAGGATCGGCGCCGCCACGTGCGGCAGGCGCGCCAGCGAGTCGAAACGGTCGCCCGCGAGCGAGCCGAGCGGGCCGTAGTGCCGGCGTGCGACATCGGCCAGCCGCGTGAACGCCGACACGGCGATCACCGCCCCGCACGCGCGCCGGGTGGCGACCTCGATGGAGACCGCCCCGCCCAGCGATTCCCCGAAGCACACGATGGTGGCCGGGTCCGTCCCGCGCGTGACCAGGTCGTCGAAGGCGGCGGCCGCGTCGAGGTAGACGCCGGGCTCGTCGGGCGAGCCCTCGCTGCGCCCGTAGCCGCGGTAGTCGTAGGCGAGGACCCCGAGTCCTCGGGCGGCCAGGGCGGCCAGCAGCGCCCGGCGCGAGTCGATGTTCCCCGCGTTGCCGTGCGACCACAGGAGCACGGGGCCGCCGTCGCGGGGCGGGACGTACCACGCGTGCAGGCGGACGCCGTCCGGGGTCGTGATCCCGCGCTCCTCCACGCCGGCGGGCGGCGGCCCGACCCGCCGGTCGGGAAAGAAGATGAAGCGGTCGAGCCACACGACGCAGGCGATCAGCAGGAGGAGCGCGGCAACCGCGAGCGCGACCCCGGCCCGCACTCAGTAGACGGCGCGCGTCGGCGACGGGCTCGTGGCCGTCGCGGCCTCGGTCACGGAGCGGGCGAGATCCGCCAGGTACTCCTCGATGATCGGCGCGTGCACCGGCGTCACCATGAGGTGGATCCCGCGCGGCTCGCGGATGCGCCCCACCGACCAGCCCCGGGCGGTCATCCGATCGGCGACGGTGAGGATGTCGTGGGCCTCACTGCCGAAGCCCACCGCCCAGAGCTCGGGCTCGCCCCAGACGTGCAGCCCCCCGCCGACACGGGCGAGGCCGTCGACGAGGCGCGCCTTCGCCGCCATGACGGTGGCCGCGATGCGGCGGTATCCCGTCTCGCCCAGGAAATGCATCACCGCCCACGCGGCGGCGACGGCGCCGCCGGGGCGGGTGCCGGTGAAGGTGTTGACGCTGTAGAGCCCGGTGGGCCAGTCGTCGAAGTCGTAGCGCCCCGCCGCCTGGTGCTCCGCGGTCCGGAAGAGGACCACCGAGGCGCCCTTGGCCGCATAGCCCGACTTGTGGAGATCGGCGGACACCGACGTCACGCCGGGCAGCGCCAGACCGAACTCGGGCACCGGGTGACCGAGCGCCCGGACGAACGGTCCGAGGATGCCGCCCACGCAGGCGTCCACGTGCAGCCACAGCCCGCGCGCCCGCGCGAGATCGGCCAGCTCCGCGATGGGATCGATGACCCCGAGCGAATAGGTGGGCGCCGAGCCGTAGAGCATGACGGTGAGCGGGGTGATCGCGGCGGCCATCGCGGCCACGTCGGCGCGGAATCCGGCTCCGACCGGCACGCGGCGCACCGTCATGCCGAGGTAGTGGGCCGCCTTGTTCACGGCGGGATGCGCCGACCACGCGGCCACGATCTCGGGCTCGGCGATCTCCGGGCGCCGTCGCCGCGCCCACTCCCGGGCCGCGTGGGTGGCGAGGAAGATGCTCTCGGTGCCGCCGGACGTGAGGTGGCCGGCGGTGGCCGCGTCACCGCCCAAGAGGTCGCGCACGATCGCGACGAGGTCGGCCTCCATGCGCCGCAGGCTGGGGAAGACGCGCAGGCCGAGGCCGTTCTCGGTCATGAAGAGCGCGTGGGCCTCGCGGGCGACTTCCTCCACCGCGTCGTCGGCGTGCCAGACGAAGGCCGCGTGCCGGCCGCGACGCCAGTCGAGGTCGTCGCGCTTGAGCTCGCGGAGCGTCTGGGCGAGCTCGGGCCAGCTCCGACCGTCGCGGGGCAAGGCGGACATGGGCGAGGTTATACCCCGGCATCCGAAGCTCGGCAACGTCCCCGCGACCTGCTACCGTGGCGCGGCAGGAGGCGCACCCCATTGAGGAGGCTCACGGCATGACTCGTCCCGCCCTCTTCGTCGTCAAGGCCACCATCACCCCCGAGCTCGAGGCGGCCTTCAACCACTGGTACGACACGGTCCGGTCGCGGGAGGCGGCCCAGGTCCCCGGCTGTCTCGGGATGCGACGCTACGCTGCGCTGTCGCTCGAGAGCGACCACGCCGGCGCGGAGCCGTGGCAGTACATGGTCTGCTACGAGTTCGATTCCGAGGCGTCGCTGCAGGCCTTCGTCCGGTCCGACACGCTGCGGGCGATGACCCGGGACTACAACGCCCGCTTCGGCGGGGCGGGGGAGCGGGCCCGCCTGGCGTACCGGCAGATCTATCCGTGAGCTATCCGGATGTGCGAAAATCCGTGTAATGGACGGGGGAACGCCGTCCACCGCCGTGGAGTTACACCACCGATGAGACACCGTCAGCCGAGGGCACTCCCATGACCGGCGTCGCCGGATCGCGCGGCCTCCTGGCCCTGCTTCCGCGTATCGCCCGGTACGCGCGCCCCCACCGCGCCCCCATGACGATGGGGTTCGGGCTCTCGGCGCTCGGCATCGCCCTGGATCTGGCCAAGCCGCTGCCGCTGGCCATCGTGCTCGACAGCATCCTCGGCAACAAGCCGCCCCCCGCGCTCCTCGGGCCGTGGTTCGCGCAGCTCGCCCCGATGGCCCAGCTCGGGCTCGCCGCCGCGGCGATCGTGCTGATCGCGGTCTGCCGCGGCATGACCACGATGCTGGCGAACCACATCTCGATCGACGTGGGCCAGCGCATGGTCAACGACCTGCGCCTCGCGATCTGGACCCACCTGCAGAAGCTCTCGCTCCGGTTTCACAACAAGCAGCAGACCGGCGATTTGCTCTTCCGGGTGATGGCCGATACCTACGCGATCCAGGGCATCGTGATGAATGGAGCCCTGCCGCTGATCAGCGCGGCGCTGATGCTGACCGGGATGTTCGTGGTCATGCTGCGCTACGACTGGGTGCTGGCCTGCGTGGCCCTGGTGGTGAGCCCGCCGCTGTACCTCGCGATCCGCTGGCTGACGATCCGGATCCACGGCCACGCGACCGCGGCCAAGGAGGCCGAGAGCGACCTCTACAGCCGCGCGGAGACCGCCATCGGGGCGGTGAAGCTGGTGCAGGCCTACGGGCGCGAGGACCGGGTGGTGCAGGACTTCCGGGCCGGCAGCGAGAAGAGCCTGGCCCTGTCGCTCCGCCTCTACGGGACGGAGACCCTGTTCGTGCTGGTGGTGGAGTCCCTCCTGGCCGCGGGCACCGCCGCGATCGTGTGGCTCGGCGCGCTGCGGGTGATGAGCGGCGCCCTGACCATCGGCGAGCTGACCGTGTTCCTGTCCTACCTGCGCGATCTCTACCAGCCCATCCTGAGCCTCAGCCAGAACTTCGCCGAGATCAGCTCGGCCCGGGTGGGCCTGGAGCGCGTCTTCTCGGTGCTCGACACCGAGCTCGACGTCAAGGACGCCCCCGACGCGCAGACCGCTCCCGCCGATCACCGGCGAGATCCGGTTCGAGAACGTGAGCTTCGCCTACGACGACGGCCGGCCGGTGCTTCGCGACATCGACCTGCGCATCGAGCCCGGCGAGCACGTGGCCATCGTGGGGCGCACCGGGGCGGGCAAGAGCACCCTGGCCGGGCTCGTGCTGCGCTTCTTCGATCCCCAGCGCGGACGCGTCACCATCGACGGCCACGATCTGCGCCGGGTCACGCCTGGCGTCGCTCCGGCGTCAGGTCACCCTGATGCTGCAGGAGCCGATCATCTTCCGGGCCACCGCGTTCGAGAACATCGCGTGGGGCTCGCGGAACGCGGATCCCGCGAAGGTGCGGGAGGCGGCCCGCCGCACCGAGGCCGAGTCCTTCATCCAGGAGCTGCCGCAGGGCTACGACACGATCCTGGGCCAGGACGGCTCGACGCTCTCCGGCGGCCAGCGCCAGCGCCTGGCCCTGGCGCGGGCGCTCGTGCGCGACGCGCCGATCGTCGATCCTGGACGAGCCGACCAGCGCGCTCGACGTGGCCACCGAGGCCAAGGTCTGGCGAGAACCTCGAGGAGCTGCTGCGCGGGCGGACCGCGCTCGTGATCGCGCACCGGCTGAGCACCGCCCGCCGCTGCGACCGCATCGTGGTGATCGAGGACGGCGCCATCGTCGAGCAGGGCCCCACGACGAGCTGATGGCCCGGCGCGGCGCGTACGCCGATCTCTGGCAGCGGCACGGAGCCGAGTCCGCGGCCGCCGCCGTCGCCGGAGGAGCGGTAGGTGGCCCGCCGCCGGGTGCTCGTCGTCCTCGGCATGATGGGCCGCTGCCCGTTCGGCGGGCAGACCTGGCTCTATCTCAACTGGCTGCGCGGCTTCCAGCGGCTCGGGCACGACGTCTGGTACGTCGAGGACGACGCCACGTGGCCGTACGACCCGCGTCACCGACACGATCAGCCGACGACCCCGCGTACGCCGCCCGGTACCTGCACCGCACCGCTGTCGCGCCATCGGGCTGGGCGACCGCTGGGCCTACCGGCCGCTCTACCGGGGCGGGGAGGAGTGCTACGGGCTGCCGGTCGGCGGCCTGCGCGATCTCTACCGGCGACTGCGACGCGCTGCTCAACCTCTGCGGCGCCACCGTCCTGAACGACGACCACGCGCTGGCCGCGCCGGCGGGTCTACGTCGAGACCGACCCGGTCACCAACCAGCTGGAGCTCGCGACCGGCGGGCGAAGACGCGCGCGGTGCTGGCCGCCCACGACACGATCGTGACCTACGGCGAGAACTACGGCGCGCCCGACTGCGGCGTGCCGCTGCCGCCCGGCATCCGCTATCTCAAGACGCGCCAGCCGATCGACCTCGAGCTCTGGCCGATGGCCTTCGACCCGGCGGCCGCCCGCTACACGACCATCGGCAACTGGAAGCAGCCCGGCCACGACGTCGATCTGGCGCGGCGAGACCTACCGCTGGAGCAAGCACCACGAGTTCCTGAAGTTCCTCGACCTGCCCCGGCGCCGGCCCCGGCAACGCTTCGAGCTCTGCGCTGAACATCGACGACGCCGCCGACCTGCGACCGGCTGCGAGCCCACGGCTGGACGGTGACGAGCCCGCTGGCCGCCTCGCTCGACCCGTCGGACCTACCAGGAGTTCTTCCGGACCTCGCGGGCGGAGTGGACGGTGGCCAAGGACCAGAACGTCCGGCTGCGCAGCGGCTGGTTCAGCGAGCGCGACGCCTGCTACCTGGCCACCGGCAAGCCGGTGATCGCCCAGAGCACCGGCTTCGAGAACGTGCTGCCCACCGGCAAGGGGCTGTTCGCGTTTCGCGACATGGACGAGATCGGCTGGCGGCCATCGACACCATCGAGTCCGACTACGCGCGCCGCGTGCCGCGCGGCGCGCGCGGTGGCCGAGGAGTACCTGGAGGCCACACGCGTCTGCGGCAAGCTCCTCGAGGACATCGGGCTGTAGCCCGGGAGCCAGAGCCGGATGAAATTCCTGATCATCAACGCGGACGACTTCGGCTACGGCCGCGGGGTCAACCGCGGCATCGCCGAGGCTCCACGACCAGGGCGTGGTGACCTCGGCCGCGCTGATGGTCAACACGCCGGGCACGGACGAGGCGGTGGCGCTGGCGGCGACGCGCCCCCGGCTCTCGCTCGGCCTGCACGTGAACTTCACCAACGAGGCCCAGCGCCTGGTGGAGTTCGACGATCCGGCGGTCTGCCGGCGCGAGCTGCGCCGGCAGTTCGACCGGTTCGTGGACCTGACCGGCCGGCCGCCCACCCATCTCGATTCGCACCAGCACGTGCACCGGCGGCCGCATGCAAGGCGAGCTTCCAGGAGCTGGCCGAGGAGCACGGCCTGCCGCTGCGCGATCGGCCGCCGGTCACCTTCAAGGGCGGCTTCTACGGGCAGTGGGAGTACGGGGTCTCGGAGCCGGAGAAGGTGAGCTTCGAGGCGCTCGACGCGCATCCTGTCCACCGAGCTCCGGCGCGGCATCTACGAGCTGGCCGTGCATCCCGGCTACCTCGACGCGGCCGCGGACTACGTCTACCATCGCGACCGGGAGTGGGAGCGTGAGACCCTCGCCGATCCCCGCCTGCCCGGCCTGCTGCGCGACCAGGCGGTCGAGCTCATCAGCTACCACGAGCTCAGGCGCGCGGTCGCGTGCCTCGACAGCGGCGGCGCGGCCTGAGCGAAGGACGCCGGGGAGGCCTCAGCGCCGGGCGAAGAGCGAGATCAGCGTCGCGAACTCCACCCCATTCTTCGTGCCCTGGATCGTCTCCTCCCGATCCAGCGTGAAGCCGACGTTGAGGACGAGATCGCGGTAGCTCCGGGTGATGTGGGGCAGGAGGAGCTTGTCGTACCCGTGCTTGTCCATGGTGTTGGCCATCAGGAACCGGCCGCCCGGCCGGATCGCCTCGTGGACCTCGGACGCGAACCACGCGATGTCGAAGAACGAGTACAGCCACCCGAGATAGCAGATGGTGTCGTTCATCACTATCAGATCCCACGGCCCGTCGGCGCGCCACGCGTAGTCCATGGCGTTGCCCGCGCGGAAGTCGATCGCGCTGGACGGTCCGATCGCGGCCCGGGCGCGCTCGATCGCGGTCGGGGAGATGTCGTAGGCGACGAGGCGATCCACGTAGGGGGCGAGCAGCCGGGTGAAGTAGCCCGCCCCGCAGCCCAGCTCGACGCCCCGGGCGAAGCGCGCGTCCTGGAGGATCTGGACCGTCCGCGCGAAACGGGCGCGCTCGTAGTCCGAGGTCTCGAACTCCCAGAAGTCGCCGCGCTTCCACAGGTTCTCCGAGAACTCCAGCGCCTTCTGTCCCGCCTCTTCGCGATCGGTCATCGGCGACCTCCTCGGGTCGGTCTGGGACGGACTACTTCAGGGCGTAGGGATTGATCGGCGTGCCCACCGCGCGCGCCACCGGCAGCGGCGGCGCGACGAGCAGGAACGCGTAGTGGCCGTCGGCCGCGCAGTCGGACGCGAGGTCTTCCAGGAAGAAGATCTCGCCCAGGGTGAGGCCCATGTTGGGGATCGCGACCACGTGGAAGGGGTTGCGAAAGCCCGCGATCTCCGACGGCCGGACCTCCACCGCGTAGTTGTCGCTCGCGATGGCGGCGATCTGCCGGGCGTGCAGCCACGGCGCGGTGTGCACCGAGACGCCCGGGAACGGATCGAGATCGTAGTGCCGCCAGTCGTTCCGGTCGAGATAGCGGGACATGTGCCCGGTGCGGACGAGGAGGATGTCTCCCGGCAGCACCTCGACCCGCTGGGCCGCGGCGGTGGCCTCCAGGTCGGCCACCGTGATCGCGTAGCCGGGCTCGAGCGCCTTCACGCCCTTGTGCCGGGCCACGTCGAGGAGCACGCCGCGGCCGGCCAGCCGGCTCGTGGTCTTGTCGATGCTGTTCTTGGCCGCGCCGCTGCTGGTGACCAGCGCGGCGTCGTAGCCGTTGTACATCTTCCCCTCGTAGAAGATGTGGGCCAGGCTGTCCCACTGGGTCACGCACTGCAGCGGCATCACGATCCAGTCGTCGGAGCCGCCGTAGCCTTCCATCGCCCGGACCTCGGCGGGCGTCTTGGGCGCGTCGCCCCCGTCGCGGAACATGGTGTGGATCGGGTTGAAGCGCGCGCGCGTGCCGCTCTGGGGGCCGTTGCGGTCGAGGGGAATCCCGAGGGCGAAGACCTTGCCGGTGGTGGCGAGCCGGCACGCGGCCGCGATGCGCTCGGGCGTGATGTAGTTGAGCGTGCCGATCTCGTCGTCCGGACCCCACCGGCCCCAGTTCCGCACCTGCAGGGCGATCGCGCGGAGGGCTTCCTCGCTCATGGGATCGGGTCAGGCCTTGAAGGCGGGCAGGACGTCGCGCGCGAGGATCTGGAGGCTGCGGGTCTCGAGCTCGTGGGGAATGCGGCCGCCCGGATTCAGCTCGGCCACGATGCCGTCGAGCTGGAGCTGCTCGCGCAGCTCGGTGAGGCGCTCGACGACCGCGGGGGCGGTGCCGAAGACCACCTTGCGGGCGAGCATGTCGTCGTACGAGAGCGCGGCCATCCGCTCGGCCTGCATGAGGCGCCGGTCGGCCGGCCCCGCGCCGGCGCGTCCCACCGCGCTGCGGGCCAGCTCGGTCTGGCGGGCGAAGAACGACGTCAGGCTCTCGCGCGGCTCCTCCACCGCGCCGCGGGCGGTGGGCGAGCAGTAGACCGGGATGCGCAGGTAGACGCTCGGCTCGCCCGGATGGCCCGCTTGCCGCCAGGCCTCGCGGTACGGCGCGAGCTGGGCCTGCAGATCGGAGATCTCGGTGGCCCGCAGCCCCACGAAGATGGGCAGGCCCAGGCGGCCGGCGGCCGGGAACGTCTCGTCGCTCGTGGCCGCCATCCGGATCGGGGGATGCGGCACCTGGTAGGGGCGGGGCGCGACCGTCGCGTCCCGGATGCGATAGAACTCGCCCTCGTAGCTGAACGGCTCCCCCGTCCACGCCCGCCGTACGATGTCGAGGGCCTCGCGGAAGCGGGCCTGGCTCTCGTCGTAGCGCATCCCGTAGGTATCGTAGGTGCGCACGACGCCGCTGCGGCCGATGCCGAACTCGAAGCGCCCCTCGCTGATGTGGTCGACGGTGGCGACCTCCTCGGCGATCCGCAGCGGATGGTTGAGCGGCAGCACCTGGACCGCGGTGCCGACCCGGAGGCGGCGTCGTGCGCGCCGCGATCGCGCTCGCGACCTGGAGCGACGCGGAGATGATCGATCGCGAGGGCGTGAAGTGGATCTCGCCGAGCCAGACGCAGTCGATGCCCCACGCCTCCGCGTGGTCCGCCGTCTCGAAGATGTCCCGGAACGCCCCGGCCTGGGTGGCCCCGTGCCGCAGCTCCTCGACGAAGATCCCGACGTGCACGCCGAGATACTGGCCCGTCGCCGCAGCGTCGTCAAGCCGCCACTCGTCAGAACTGCACGCCCGGGAATTTCTGCACGGTAAGTCGTACCCGCCGGGCCGGGGCGCCCGGGCTTTCCCGGCCGCGGATCGCGCTTCCGCCCCGGGGAGCATCGCTGGCACAGCCTCTGCAGACCTCGCCGCCGAAAGGAGACCCACATGCTCACCGTGACCGAGCACGCGAAGGCGACTCTCGCCCGGCTGAAGCGACAGTGTGAGATCGAGGACGACGACGTGGCCCTCCGCCTCTCGCTGGCGGCGAGCCTCGAGCCCGGGCAGGGCCAGTTCGGGCTGCGCGTGGACCGCGAGAGCCTTGGCGATCAGGTCGTCGAGTACGGCGGGACCAAGGTTCTGCTCGTGGAGGAAGGCCTGGCGGACGCATTGTCGGACGCCACCATCGACGCGGAGCCGGGGGACGATCTGGTCATCACCCGCTCCGGCCCGTTCCACACCGAGAACGGCCTCGAAGGAGGAGAGCGATGATGACCGTGGTGACCCATGTTCCGCTGAAGCCGGGATCGGAGGAGGAGTGGGATAGCCTCATGCTCGAGCGCATGCAGGCGGCCAAGAAACACCCCGGCTGGGTCGGTGGCCAGCTGCTGCGGTCGCCGAACGGCCGGGTGATCGTCGGCACGTGGCAGAGTCAGGAGGACTGGGAGAAGTGGCACCACGCTCCCGAGTTCACCGAGATGCGCCGGCGGCTCGACGAGATGGCGGATGGGCCGACCGATCCGGGCTGGCACGAAGTCGTGGCCGAGGTCCGGAAGGGGCGGGCCGCGCCGAAGAGTCGCGGGACGGCGAATACCAGAATCTGACGCTCCGGGGTCGCCCGTTCAGCTCACGTAGATCTACGTAGATCCGGGCCGCCGCGGCGGCTGACGGCCTCGTGTAGTCGCGTCCGGGGGGTGATAGCATACCCCCGATGAGACACCGGCGTCTGATCATCCTGGCCGTCGTGGCGGCTCTCGCCGCCGTCGGCTGGGGCGGGTACGCCTGGTGGCAGAGCACGAAGCGCATCACCACGGACGACGCCTACGTCGAGGGCAGCATCGTGGTCATCAGCGCCAAGGTGTCGGGCCACGTCGCCGAGCTCCACCTGGAGGACAACCGCGCGGTGAAGGCGGGCGATCTCCTGCTCCGCATCGATCCGCGCGACTACCAGGCCCGGCGCGACCAGGCCCGGGCCTCGGTGGCCGTGGCCCAGGCGAGCCACCAGGCCACGAGCTCCGAGACCCAGCTCACCCGCGAGACCACGAGCGCCCTGGCCGAGGAGGCGCGCGCCGCACTGGAGTCGGCCCGGGTCGCGGAGCAGGCCGCCGAGTCCGCGGTGGCGGAGGCGCGCGCCACCGTGGAGGCCAAGCGCGCCGCGGTGGCCGCGATGACCGCGGACGTGGCGGGCGCCCAGAGCACCCAGCGCCAGAACGCGCGCGAGATGGAGCGGATGCGGACCCTGCTCAAGGGCGGCTTCGTGTCCCAGCGCGATTTCGACCAGGCGGAGATGAGCGCGGGGACCTCCGCCGCCGCCTTCGAGTCGACCCAGCGGCGCCTCAACCAGACCGAGAAGGAAGTGCAGCAGGCGGAGGCCGCCCTCGCGAGCCGGGTGCTCGCGGTGAGCCAGGCCCGGCAGCGCATCAACGAGGCGCGCGCCGCGCTCGGGCGCGTCGAGAGCCAGCGGCGGCAGGTCGCGGTGAAGGAGGCCGAGATCGCGCGCGCGTCGGCGACGCTGAGCCAGGCCCAGGCCGATCTGGCCTTCGCGGAGCTGCAGCTCCAGCACACCGAGGTCCGCGCGCCCGCCGACGGGGTCATCGCCAAGAAGAGCGTGGAAGCGGGGCAGGTGGTGCAGATGGGCCAGCCCCTGCTCGCCATCGTGCCGCTGCACGAAGTCTGGGTGCTCGCCAACTTCAAGGAGACCCAGCTCGCGCGCGTGAAGCCGGGCATGCCCGCCGAGGTCGAGATCGACACCTTCCCCGGCCAGGTGTTCCACGGCACGGTGGACTCGCTCAGCGCGGGCACCGGGGCGCGCTTCTCGCTCCTGCCGCCCGAGAATGCCACCGGCAACTGGGTCAAGGTCGTGCAGCGGGTGCCGGTGAAGATCCGGCTGAACGCCAAGGAGTTCGGCAACCCGCACACGCTCCGCGCCGGCATGTCGGCGTACGTCGTCATCCGCGTGAAGTAGCCGGCGCGAGCTGCCCGTGAGCGCGTCCCCCGCCACGGACCTCGGGCCGATCTCGGCGGCCCGCAAGTGGGCCATCACCCTGTCGGTGATGGTGGTGGCCTTCATGCAGGTGCTCGACACCAGCGTGACCAACGTGGTGCTCCCGCACCTGCAGGGCTCGCTCTCCGCCGGGCTCGAGGAGGTGTCGTGGGTCATCACCTCCTACCTGGCCGCCAACGCGATCATCATTCCCGCCACCGGCTGGCTCGCGGGGGTCCTGGGCCGCAAGCGCTTCTTCCTGATCTGCTGCGTGCTGTTCACGGTGAGCTCGGTCCTGTCGGGCATGGCGCCGAATCTCACGTTCCTGGTCCTGGCGCGGATCGCGCAGGGGATCGGGGGCGGCCCGATCATCCCCCTCTCCCAGGCCATTCTGTGGGAGATCTTCCCGCTCGGGCAGCGCGGCCTCGCGATGGCGGTGTGGGGTGTCGGCTTCATGATGGGGCCGATCATCGGCCCGACCCTCGGCGGCTACATCGCGGACAACTGGTCGTGGCGGTGGATCTTCTACATCAACCTCCCGGTCGGGCTGCTCGGTTTCTTCATGGCCAGCGCTTTCCTCTTCGATCCGCCGTATCTCCGCAAGCCGAGCCGGGTGGACTGGCCCGGCCTCGTGCTGATGGTGCTGGGCTTCGGCTGCCTCCAGCTCATGCTGGATCGCGGGGAGCGCGAGGACTGGTTCGACTCCTCCCTGATCGTCGCGCTCGCGATCATCGCGAGCGTCTCCCTGGTGGGCTTCCTCGCGCGCGAGCTGATGGCGAAGGATCCGGTGCTGGACCTGCGGGTATTCACCGACCGCAACTTCGCCTTCGGGGCCACCTTCATCGCCCTGATCGGCCTCGGGATGTTCTCGAGCATGGTCCTGCTCGCCCTCTATTCCCAGAAGCTCCTCGGCTACGACGCCCTGACCTCGGGCCTCGTGCTCGCCCCCGGCGGCCTCGGCAACATGTTCTCGCTCATCCTGTGCGGGCGCCTCGTGACCCGCGTGGACCAGCGCCTGCTCCTCACCTTCGGCTGCCTGGTCAACGCGATCAGCCTCTACATGATGTCGAACCTGACGCTGGGGATGGACTACTGGAGCCTGACCCTGCCGCGCATCATCCAGGGCTTCGCGCTCGGCTTCATCTTCGTGCCGCTCTCCACGCTGACCCTGGCCACCATCCGGCGCGACAAGCTCGTCAACGCGACGTCGGCCTACAACGTCCTGCGCAACCTCGGGGGCAGCGTGGGCATCGCGCTCGCCACCACCTACCTGGCCCAGCGCAGCCAGTTCCACCAGAACAACCTGGTGAGCCACGTCACGATCTGGGATCCCGCGACCCAGGAGCGCCTGGCCCAGTGGACGAGCCACTTCCTGGCCCAGGGCGCCGATTCGTTCACCGCGCAGCGGCGCGCGCTCGCCATGCTCTACCACGACGTGGTCGGCCAGGCCCAGGTGCTGGCCTATGCGGACGACTTCTGGCTCCTCGCCATCCTGTTCTCGATCGTGCCGCTCTTCCTGCCGCTCATGCGGCGCGTGCACGCCGAGCCTCCCGCGCCCCGCGAGGAGGACGCCCCCGGTCAGGTGCGCCCGCTGCCCGCGCCGGTCGACTGACCGCTCAACGGCCGGGGCAGTCGAGGTCTTTCTTCTCGTCTCGCCGCGCTTCCAGCGAGGCGATCGCGACCGAGAGGCGGGCCGGATCCACCGGCTTCACGAGGTGCATGTCGAAGCCGGCTTCGAGCGTCTTGCGACGGTCCTCGGCCTGCCCATAGCCGGTCAGGGCGATGAGCCGCAGGTCCGGTCGCGGCTCCCTCCGGAGCCGGCGGGCGACCTCGTATCCGTCCATGCCGGGCAACCCGAGATCGATCACCGCAATGTCAGGCCGCTTCTGCCGCGCCATCTCGACACCGGTCGGACCATCGGCGGCGGCATCGACCTCGTGGCCGGCCAGGACGAGCAGCATCTGCAGCATCTGGCGGGCGTCCTCGTTGTCCTCGATGATGAGGATGCGGCTCCGGCCCGGCGCGGCCCCGGCGGCGGCGGGCTCCGGCTCTCCCGAGACCGCAGGAGTAGACAGGGGCATCCGGACCGTGAACCGGCTGCCCCGTCCCGGCCCGTCGCTGGCGGCCTCGACCTGTCCGCCGTGCAGCAGGACCAGCTGGCGGACCAGGGTCAGGCCGATCCCCAGGCCACCTCGAAGCCGATCCTGAGAGCGGTCCTCCTGGAAGAACAGATCGAAGACGTGCTCCAGGGCCTCCGGGGATATGCCGACGCCGGTATCCGCGATCTCCAGGACCGCATGGTCGCCCCGGGGATGGATGCGGATCGTGATGTGCCCGCCGGCCGGCGTGTACTTCACCGCATTGCCGATCAGGTTGGCCATGATCTGATCGATGCGGGCCGTGTCCGCCGAGACCCAGGCATCCTCGATGTCCACCTCGATGACGTGGCCGTCGGTGCGGCCGGCCACCTCGAGCGTCTTGAGACAGCGCGCCGCGCTCTCGGCCAGGTTGACGGCGGTGTGGGTCAGCGCGATCTTGCCGGTCGTGATCCGGGCCGTGTCCAGGAGATCGTCGACGAGCTGCGTGAGGTGCTGGATCTGGCGCTTGATGATGCCGCGGGCCCGGTCGGCCGGGTCACCCCCGACCATCTCGAGGACGCCGACCGCCGAGCTGATCGCCCCGAGGGGGTTCCGCAGCTCGTGCGCGAGCATGGCCACGAACTGCTCCTTGCGGAGATCGCGCTCCTGGATCTCTCCATAGAGCAGACAGTTGTCGAGCGCGATCCCGGCGCGCCCCGCGAATTCCTCGATCATCACCACGGTGGCGGGGTCGAATGGGCGTCGCGGCTCCTCGGCTACCACCGCGAGGACCCCGACCATGGCTCCGCGCGCCAGCAGCGGGCATACCACGCCGCGCGCCGCGTCCCCGCCGTCACCCTCACGGGCGATGGTCTGGCGGGTGAGGGTGCGGCTCACCCGGCCGATTCCCTCCACCAGCACCCCGTCCAGAGGATCGGCGGACGCCTCCGCTCGGCGGTGACGCACGTGGGTCACCGCGTCGCCGGTGCCACGGAGCTGCAGGACGGCGAGATCGCCGAGGGCCGGCACCGCGAGCCCGAGGATCGCCTGGACGGTGGTCTCGAGATCGAGGGATCGGGCCATGTTCTTGCCCGCGTCGGCCAGGAAGGCGGCCCGGCGGCTCGCCGCCTCGGCGGCCGCCCGGCCGGCCTGCTCCTCGGCGAGGGCCACCCGCTCCTCGGCCCGGCGCTTCAGCTGTTCGGTCATCCGGAAGAGGTCGACGAAGACCTTCACCTTCGAGCGGAGCACCTCGGGCACCACCGGGGTCAGGATGTAGTCGACCGCCCCGAGTGAGTAGCCGCGCAGCGCGTGAGTGTCGTCGCTGGCCGCGGTCATGAAGATGATGGGAACGTGCTGCAGGCGCGGCCGCTGCCGGATCAGGGCCGCGGCCTCGAACCCGTCCATGTCCGGCATGTTGACGTCGAGCAGGATCACCGCGAACTCGCGCGCGAGGAGCTGACGAAGGGCGTCGGCGCCCGATTCCACGCAGATCACGTTCTCGCCGAGCTCGGCGAGCACCGCGTTCATCGCGACCAGCTTGGACCGCCGATCGTCGACCACGAGGATATTGGCTCGGTCCGGACCCCGCGCGGTTCCCGGAATCACGCGCGCCTCTAGCGGACGAGCCAGTCGCGCAGCCGGGCGACCAGCTCCTCCGGATCGACCGGCTTCGCGATGTAGTCCGAGGCACCCGCCTCGATGCACTTCTCCCGGTCGCCCTTCATGGCTTTCGCGGTCACCGCGATGATGGGCAGGCTCCGGTCCCGGGGGTTCTCGTTCTCGCGGATCGCGCGCATCGTCTCGAACCCGTCCATCTCCGGCATCATCACGTCCATGAGCACCACGTCGATGTCCTGGTACTTCTCCAGCATCGAGATGGCGTCGCGGCCGGTCTCGGCCGAGACGACGACCATGTCCTGGCGCTCGAGAACGCTGGTCAGGGCGAAGATGTTCCGGATGTCGTCGTCGACGATGAGGACCTTGCGCCCGGCCAGGGCGGTGGTGCCCTGGTGGAGTCCCCGCAGGACCTGCCGCTGCCGCTCGGACAGGCGGGTGAACGCCTGGTGCAGCCGGAGGGTGCACTGGTCCAGGAGCCGCTCCGGCGAGGCCACCGGGACCACGGTGACATCGCCGCCCCCCGCTCTCAGCCGGCGCTCCACCCGCTCGCTCCACTCCGCCGGCCCGTACGCGATCACCGGGATGTCGCGCACGGTCTCGAACGGAGTGTCGACGTCCGGGATCGCCTCGTCGGGCCCGGAGGCCAGGACGAGGCAGTCGACGCGGTCGGCGCGGAGCCGCTCCGCGGCCTCCGACAGGCTCGGCAGCGCGAGCACGTTGACGTCCGCCGAGGCGAGGAGCATCGCCAGTGCGTCCCGCACCGGCGCGTGCGGATGGATGATGACGAGATCCTTCTCGGGCCGCTCGACGAAGTCCCGCAGGCGCTCGAGCGCGGCGAGCAGCTCTTCGCGAGTCCGGACCGGCTTGCGCAGGGCCGAGACCGCCCCCAGCAGGCGGCCGCGCGACAGATCGTCACCGGTGGTGATGACCTCCACCGGGATGTGACGGCTATCGAGGTCGTTCTTGAGGCGATCGAGGACGCGCCAGCCGTCGATGTCGGGCAGGGAGATGTCGAGCGTGACCGCGGCGGGCCGGTACTGGCGGGTGAGGGCCAGCGCGGTGGCCCCGAATGCGGTGACCAGGGTCTTGAAGCCCGCGTCCCGGGCCGCGTCGACCAGGAGCCGGGCGAACCCCAGGTCGTTCTCGACGATCAGGAGCGTGCGGTCCCCGGGCTGGACGATGTCACGGTCGTCGTCGATCTCATTCTGGATCGTGGCCGGCGCGCTGTCTCGTTCCTCCGAGGCCTGGACCGCCGGCCAGGTCGACGGAGCCAGCGGGCGCGCCAGACGAGGCGAGCTCGGCAGGGCGAACGCGTGCGGCAGGAGGAGGGTGAAGGTGCTGCCGCGCCCGGGGGCGCTCACCAGCTGGATCTCGCCCGCGAGCAGGCGAGCGATCTCCCGGCTGATGGCGAGACCGAGTCCGGTGCCTCCGTACTTGCGGCTCGTGCTGCCGTCCGCCTGCTGGAACGCTTCGAAGATGATGTGCTGCTTGTCGGGGGAGATGCCGATCCCGGTGTCGGAGACCGCGAAGGAGAGCACGCCGCTCGCGCTGCGCAGGAGCTCGTTGTCGCCGTAGGCGTCGCGGCCCGCCTTCGAGATCGTGAGGGACACCTGCCCGTGTCTCGTGAACTTGAACGCGTTCGCGAGGAGGTTCTTGAGCACCTGCTGCAGCCGCTTGGCGTCGGTCAGCATGCTCGGCGGGACGTCCGGGTCCACGCGGACCGAGAACTCGAGATTCTTCGACTCGGCCACGTGCCGGAAGGTCCGCTCGACGTAGGCGTGCAGATCGGCGAGGCGCAGCTCGCGGATGTCCACCGCGACGGTGCCGGACTCGATCTTGGAGAGATCGAGGATGTCGTTGATCAGCATGAGGAGATCGGTGCCGGAGGAGTGGATGGTCTTGGCGAACTCGGTCTGCTTCCCGGTGAGGTTTCCATCCGAGTTCTTCGAGAGCTGGTCGGAGAGGATGAGCAGGCTGTTCAATGGAGTCCGGAGCTCGTGCGACATGTTGGCGAGGAACTCGGACTTGTACTTGGAGGTGAGCGCGAGCTGCTCGGCCTTTTCCTCGAGGGCCTTGCGCGCTTGCTCGACCTCCTGGTTCTTGCGCTCGACCTCGACGTTCTGGTGGGCCAGGAGCCGGGCCTTCTCCTGGAGCTCCTGGTTGGTGTTCTGGAGCTCCTCCTGGCGGCTCTGCAATTCCCCCGCGAGGGACTGGGACTGGGCCAGGAGCCCCTCCGTCCGCATGTTGGCCTCGATGGTATTGATCACGATCCCGATGCTTTCGGTGAGCTGGTCGAGGAGCGCGTGGTCGCTCGCGTTGAATTGCTCGAAGGACGCGAGCTCGAGGACGGCCTTGACCTGCCCTTCGAACAGGATGGGGAGCACGATGATGTTCACCGGAGCGGAGTGACCGAGCCCGGACGAGATGCGGATGTAGTCGGGGGGCACGGTCAGCATGATCTTCTCGCGCTCGACCGCGCACTGGCCGATGAGACCTTCGCCCAGCCCGAACTCGTCGGCGACCGTGCCCGGCCGCTCGTGCGCGTAGCTCGCGAGGAGGGCGAGCCGGCCCGGCCCCTCGGCGGCCTTGAGAATGTAGAACACGCCGTGCTGGGCCTTCACGACCGGCGCCAGCTCGGACAGGATGAGCCGGGCGACGGTGAGCAGGTCTTTCTGGCCCTGAAGCATGCGGCTGAACTTGGCCAGGTTCGTCTTGAGCCAGTCCTGCCCGCTGTTCTTGAGCGTGGTGTCCTTGAGGTTGCGGATCATCGTGTTGATGTTGTCCTTCAGGACCGCGACTTCCCCCTGGGTCTCGACGGTGATCGACTGGGTCAGATCGCCCTTGGTGACCGCGGTCGCGACCTCCGCGATCGCCCGCACCTGGGTGGTGAGGTTTGCCGCGAGCTGGTTGACGTTGTCGGTCAGGTCCTTCCAGGTGCCGGCCGCGCCGGGCACCCGGGCCTGGCCGCCCAGCTTGCCGTCGACGCCGACCTCCCGCGCCACGGTGGTGACCTGGTCCGCGAAGGTCGCGAGGGTCTCGATCATGCTGTTGATGGTGTCCGCGAGCTCGGCGATCTCCCCCTTCGCCTCCACGGTCAGCTTGAGCCGGAGATCTCCGTTGGCGACCGCGGTGACGACCTTGGCGATGCCCCGGACCTGGCTGGTGAGATTCGCGGCCATGAAGTTCACGTTCTCGGTGAGGCCGCGCCAGGTCCCGGAGACGCCCTGGACCTGGGCCTGGCCGCCGAGCTTGCCCTCGGTGCCGACCTCGCGGGCGACGCGGGTGACCTCGGCGGCAAAGGAGCTGAGCTGATCCACCATGGTATTAACCGTATTCTTCAATTCCAAAATCTCGCCCTTGACCTCGACGGTGATCTTCTTGGACAGGTCGCCGGCCGCGACCGCCTTGGTGACGTCGGCGATGTTGCGGACCTGGCTGGTGAGGTTGCTCGCCATGAAGTTGACGCTGTCGGTGAGGTCCTTCCAGGTGCCGGCGACCCCGCGCACCTGGGCCTGGCCGCCGAGGCGACCCTCGGTGCCGACCTCGCGGGCGACGCGGGTGACCTCGGCGGCGAAGGAGCGCAGCTGATCGACCATGGTGTTGATGGTGTTCTTGAGCTCGAGGATCTCGCCGCGGACGTCCACCGTGATCTTGCGCGACAGGTCGCCGTTGGCCACCGCGGTGGTGACGTCGGCGATGTTGCGGACCTGGCCGGTGAGGTTGCCCGCCATCGAGTTGACGCTGTCGGTGAGGTCCTTCCAGGTGCCCGCCACGCCCTTGACGTCGGCCTGCCCGCCGAGCCGCCCCTCGGTGCCGACCTCGCGGGCGACGCGGGTGACCTCGGAGGCGAAGGAGCTGAGCTGATCCACCATGGTGTTGACGGTGTTCTTGAGCTCCAGGATCTCGCCCTTGACGTCGACGGTGATCTGCTTGGACAGGTCGCCCCGCGCGACCGCGGTGGTGACCTCGGCGATGTTGCGGACCTGGTTGGTGAGGTTGCTCGCCATGAAGTTGACGCTGTCGGTGAGGTCCTTCCAGGTGCCGGCCACGCCCTTGACGTCGGCCTGCCCGCCGAGCTTGCCGTCGGTGCCGACCTCGCGGGCGACGCGGGTGACCTCGGCGGCGAAGGAGCGCAGCTGGTCGACCATCGTGTTGACCGTGTTCTTCACTTCCAGGATCTCGCCCTTGACGTCGACGGTGATCTGCTTGGACAGGTCGCCCCGCGCGACCGCGGTGGTGACCTCGGCGATGTTGCGGACCTGGCTGGTGAGGTTGCTCGCCATGAAGTTGACGCTGTCGGTGAGGTCCTTCCAGGTGCCGGCCACGTCGCGGACGTCGGCCTGGCCGCCGAGCTTGCCGTCGGTGCCGACCTCGCGGGCGACGCGGGTGACCTCGGCGGCGAAGGAGCGCAGCTGATCGACCATCGTGTTGATGGTGTTCTTCAGCTCCAGGATCTCGCCCTTGACGTCGACGGTGATCTTCTTGGACAGGTCGCCGGCCGCGACCGCCTTGGTGACGTCGGCGATGTTGCGGACCTGGCTGGTGAGGTTGCTCGCCATGAAGTTGACGCTGTCGGTGAGGTCCTTCCAGGTGCCGGCCACGTCGCGGACGTCGGCCTGGCCGCCGAGCTTGCCCTCGGTGCCGACCTCGCGGGCGACGCGGGTGACCTCGGCGGCGAAGGAGCTGAGCTGATCGACCATGGTGTTGACGATGTTCTTGAGCTCGAGGATCTCGCCCTTGACCTCGACGGTGATCTTCTTGGACAGGTCGCCGGCCGCGACCGCCTTGGTGACCTCGGCGATGTTGCGGACCTGGCTGGTGAGGTTGCTCGCCATGAAGTTGACGCTGTCGGTGAGGTCCTTCCAGGTGCCGGACACGCCCTCGACCTTCGCCTGGCCGCCGAGGCGGCCCTCGGTGCCGACCTCCCGGGCCACCCGGGTGACCTCGGAGCCGAAGGAGCGCAGCTGATCGACCATGGTGTTGATGGTGTTCTTCAGCTCGAAGAACTCGCCCTTCACGTCCACCGTGATCTTCTTGGACAGGTCGCCGTTGGCCACCGCGGTGGTGACGTCGGCGATGTTGCGGACCTGGCCGGTGAGGTTGCCCGCCATCGAGTTGACGCTATCGGTGAGGTCCTTCCAGGTGCCCGCGACCCGCTTGACCTTGGCCTGGCCGCCGAGCTTGCCCTCGGTGCCCACCTCGCGGACCACCCGGGTGACCTCGGAGGCGAACGAGCTGAGCTGGTCGACCATGCTGTTGACGACCATCGCGGTACGCCGGAACTCGCCTTCCACCCGCCCGCCGTCGGTCTCGAGGGCCATCGACTGCGACAGGTCGCCCTTGGCCACCGCGCCGATCACTCGCGCCATCTCCTGGGTCGGAGAGACCAGGTCGTCGATCAGCGAGTTGACCGCGGCGACGCACTCGACCCATCCGCCGGTCATTCCGGAGGTCGTGCCCCGTTGCGTGATCTTGCCCTGCTTGCCGACCACTCGGTTCAGCCGCTCCAGCTCCGAAGCGAGCCGCTCGTTCATCTCCACGATGTCGTTGAACGTGTCGGCGACCTTGCCGGCCAGGCCCAGCCACTTGACGGGTAGCCGGGCCGAGAAGTCCCCCTTGTGCAGGGCACGCAAGGCGGTGAGCAGCGCCGTGAGGTCGATCTCCTCCACGGCGGGCGTGGTCAGGACTGTTGCCATGCTGATCCTCCATTGATCACGAGCAGGCGTCTGGCGGATGGGAAGGTCGCTACGGGAGGCACAGCGCATGCCAGAACAGAGAGTCTGTAAATTAACTAGTTGCGAGGCGCCAGACGATGTCAGGGAAGATTATTCAGGAACAATCTTCCCGGTCAGGTTTTCCGCCCGGTAATACCTTCAGGGCCGGTAGTTGATCGCGACAACCGCCACGGCCCGGCCGACCGGAGTACAGTAGGGGCCATGAAACCCGAGCCCGAGCATCCGCTGGCCGCGCCCGCCCCTGGTCTCACGCACCCCTGGCCCGAGCCGCCCGAAGGGGGCACGAGCATCCTGGTGGCGCCGGGCATCCGCTGGATCCGGATGCCGCTGCCCTTCCAGCTCAACCACATCAACCTGTGGCTGCTCGACGACGAGGCCGGCGTGACGGTGGTGGACACTGGCATCGGCCTGCCGCCGACCCGCGAGCTGTGGGAGAAGCTCTTCGCGGGAGAGCTGGCCGGCCGGCCCCTCGTGCGCGTGCTCGTGACGCATTTCCATCCGGATCACATCGGCAACGCGGACTGGCTGGCCCAGCGCTTCGGAGTCGAGCTCTGGTGCCCGCAGGCCGAGTGGCTCATGGCCCACCTGGCCTGGCAGGGGATGGGCGGCAACGACTCGGAGAAGCGGCTCAACCACTATCGCCGTCACGGCGTCCCCGCCGAGCAGGCCGAGGCCTTTCGCGGGCTCGGCAACAACTACCGGAAGCTGGTACCGTCGGTCGCGCCGAGCTTCCGGGCGGTGCGCGAGGGCGACGTGGTCACGATCGGCGGGCGCCGGTGGCACGCCTTCACGGTGATGGGGCACGCGCCCGAGCACGCCTGCCTCTTCTCCCCCGAGGCGAACGTGCTGATCTCGGGCGATCAGGTGCTGCCCAAGATCACCACCAACGTGAGCGTGTGGCCGGACCAGCCCAACGGCAACCCGCTGAAGCTCTATCTCGATTCGCTCGGGCGCTTCCGGCCGCTGCCCGAGGAGACGCTGGTGCTGCCGTCGCACGGGCTGCCGTTCGTCGGCCTGCACAAGCGCCTGGACTACCTGCAGCACCACCACGACGAGCGCCTCAGCGAGGCGATCGACGCCGTCGCGGAGCCGCGGACCGCTCACGAGCTGGTGCCGGTGCTCTTCCGCCGGCAGCTCGACACGCACCAGCTCGGCTTCGCCATCGGCGAGACCGTCGCGCACCTGCACTTCCTGGAGGCGCGGGGTCAGGTCGCCCGCCTCGTGGACCGCGCGGGCGTGCACCGGTTCCGCAAGGCCTGAGGGCCCGTCCGGCTACGGCAGCAGCAGGGAGACGAGCTGGAGCAGGAAGGCCAGCGCGAGGAGCAGCGGCGCGGCGGTGTGGCGCACCTGGTGGCGGCTCAGCCGGATTCCCGCGACCACCCCGATGACGAGCGCCAGCCCGCTCAGCGCGTGCCGTGTGGTCACCCGGATCGCGCTCGCGCCGCCGGGCCGCTCCCGCTTCCGGACGTCGAGGGTGCACGTCGCGGCGCTCGGCCGGTCTCCGCTCGTGAACCCCTTCAGCACCACCCGGGTGTCCGCCAGTTGATTCCCCGCGACCTCACCGAACTCGATGACGGCGGGTGGGAGCGTCTTCGGCCGGGTCGGCCCGAGACGATCGAAGTTGGTCACCGAGCCGTGCAGCAGATCTCGGTTCTTCCTCACGTCGCGCCACCGATCGATGAACCCGGTGTACTGCGCGGCCTCGCCGCCGTGGTCCTCGACGCACGAGCCGACGACCCGGACGTGCTCCACCAGCTTGAATCGGTCCCCCGAGGGAGGAGGCCGGTCGTCGGCGTGGCCCTGGGCCGGGACCAGCAGGAGCAGCGTCGCCAGGAGCGCGGCCGTCGCCAGAGCCGACATACCATGCAGCCTACTGCCGCTCCGGCATGCGTGCCAGCGCATGCTAGACTGGCCCGCCGACATTTCCCGCGGAGGTGTCCACATGGCCAACGAGCACGGCCGCCTGCCCAAGGCCGATCCGGAGGGGCTCGATCCGGAGCTGCGCCGCCGCCTCGACGTCTGGCGCGCCAAGGCGTATCAGGACGACAACCTCTTTCTCACCCTCGCCCGCCGGCCCGCGGTGCTCGACCTGTTCCTCTCCTGGGTCACCTTCATCTACGCGGGCGGCGCGAGCCTCGATCCCGCGGTGGTGGAGCTCTGCCGCATTCGCCTCGCCCAGGGCAACCAGTGCGTGCACTGAAGCCTCGCGCGCAGCGCATCGTTGGTGCGCAAGGGCTTGACCGAGAGCGAGGTACAGCAGGCGCTCGGCGATCTCGACCACGCTGATCTCCCCACCGCGACGGTGGCGGCGCTGCGGCTTGCCGACTGCCTGAGCGGGGAGCGCCCGCGGGTCGACGACGCGCTCTTCGCCACGCTGCGGCAGCACTTCGACGACGGGCAGATCCTCGAGCTGGGCGCCGCGCTGACCGTCGCGTCCGGCTGGCAGCGCCTGATCGAGGCGTTCGGCATCCGGCCCGACGCCTGGAACGAGACGACTCCGCTGCCCTGGTCCCGCTGAGCTCGCGGTCAGGATCGACTCGGTAACCTCGTCACGCTTCCCGGTAGAGCGCGGCCGCGCGTCGCGCAAACTCGCGTCGCATCGGCCGCGGCGGCGCCCCGCCCGCACCCGCGCCTCAGGGCATGCTCCTTGCTATCTTGCCGCTCACCAGCAGGTAGATAGGGTGGGGGGAGACGTGACGATGAGGTGGATGGCGCGGGTGCGCAGCGTGAACGGGATGGTGGGAGTCGCGGTAGCGATCATGATGGTGCTGGCGGCGTGCACCAGCATGACCGGCAAGACCCTCGGCGAGAACATCGACGACGCGGGCATCACGTCGCAGGTCAAGGCGAAGCTGGCCGGCGAGAAGATCTCCACCGTGACCCGGATCGACGTGGATACCAACCAGGGCATCGTGGCGCTCAACGGGACCGTGACGTCGGCGGAGATGCGGGCCCGGGCCTCGGAGGTCGCGCGCGGGGTCAAGGGCGTCCGCCAGGTCGTGAACAACCTGCAAGTGCGGGCGAGTTGACCGGGACGGCGCGAAGCAGGGCGCGGAAGCGGGCCGCGTGATGGGGTATCCTGGCGCGCGTGTTCCGGTTCCCGCGCGTCACCCCGCTCCTGCTGATCCTGCTCGCGCCGGTCCCCGCCCGGGCGGACGTGCATGACGAGTTCCGAGCCTGCATGGACGAGTACTAGTACTACCCGCGCCTGAAGAAGGCGGGCGCGGCCACCGCGGTGACTGCGGCCGACCAGTTCTGTCTGGGCTTCGCCTACTGGAGCGGCACCGGGCCCGTCCCGAAGGATCCCGCGCAGTCGGCGCGGTGGTGGGGACACGCGGCGCGCCAGGGACACCCGGGCGCCCAGACCATGCTGGCCTACCAGTACGGACGGGGCCTCGGGGTGGCGCAGAGCGATGCGGAGGCGGTTCGCCTGCTGCGCGCCGCGATCGCGCAGGGCTATGGCGACGCGACGTTCAACCTGGGCCGCCTTCACGCCCGCGGGCAGGGCGTGCCGAAGAGCGAGTCCGAGTCGCGCCAGTGCTCGAGAAGGCGCTCCGGGCGGGGAGCGTGGACGCCGCGATCGCGCTCCGCGACGCGCGCGAGCAGGAGCTCAAGAAGCCGGCGGCCGAGCAGGCCGGTGCCGCCTACCAGGCCTATCGAGCCGGCGATCTCCCCCGTGCCGTGTCGCTCTACCGCGCCGCCGCCGAGGCGGGTAATGCGGTGGCGCAGGAGACGCTCGGCACGCTGCTGCGCACCGGGCAGGGGACCGCGCGCGATCCCGCGGCGGCGGTGCGCCTCTACCGGCAGGCGGCCGACCGCGGCTACGGCCGCGCCCAGGCCCAGCTCGGCCTGGCCTACGAGGCGGGGGAGGGAGTGGCCGAGAGCTGGACGGACTCCCATGCCTGTTGCCTCAAGAGCGCGCGGCAGTTCGACCGGCTGGGGCTGTACTGTCTGGCCCGCCACCACCAGTTTGCCATCGGCGTCGTGTACGACCGCCGGCAGGCCGTCCGCCTGTTCGAGCGCGCGGAGGATCAGGGCGACGGGCAGTCGAAGTTCTTCGCGCGATGGCTCCGGGTGAAGGAGGAGAACTGCGTTGGCTACCGCAACGAGTGGGAGCGCGAGCGGTTCCTCTTCATCTGCGCGGAGCCGACGGGCCGCGCCTTCGGGTCCTTGCACCAGCGCAACATGTGGCTCTCGGAGGAGCGCAACAAGTTCGAGCGCACGCTCCAGCCGATCGAGGACGGCTTCGGCAAGGGCGCGTGCGGGGCGGCGGGTGGGTCGTGGGGCGGCGGCGGCTGCCGGGGCGACGGCGGCCGCACGTTCGATCCGATCCAGCAGGATCGCTACGGCCGCAATCTCTGGTGAGGTCCGTCTAGCGGCGCCGCTCGAGATCCAGGTCGGTGCGCCGCAGCCGCTCGATCTGCGTCCGGAGCCGCACCGCTTCTTCCTTGAGGCGCGCGGTTTCCTCCCGGAGCCGCGCGGCCTCGGCCTCGCGAGCGATCAGGTCGGCGAGCACGACCTGCCACGCGCGCGCGTCGGCCTCCCAGCGGCTGTCCGGGTACTCGGCCAGGAGCTGCGCGTAGGCGCGCTGCGCGGCCCGGTAGTTGCGGACGCCGCTGGCCGGATCGGCCTGCAGGCGGCCCTGGCCGTGCAGGGCGGCGGCGCCCGCCGGATCGCCGGGATGCTCGCGCAGCACCCGCTCGTAGGCGACGAGGGCGGCCCGCGCCTCGCCCTGCCGCGCGAGGTCGTCCGCCTCGACGACCAGCCGGACCGCGGGCCGCACGAGAGATGGATCGGGCCGCGCCGCGCTGCCCCACAGGGACGGCCGTCCCGTGCTGCATCCCGATGCGGCGAGCAGCAGCAGCGGCGCGATCCACGAGAGCCGTCGCGTCCGGGCGCTCATGTCGCCGACCGCCACGGTCCATCGGCGCCTTCGGGATCGTGACCGTGAAGCAGGCTCCCTTCCCCACCTCCGACCGCACGCTCCACCGTGCCGCCGTGCGCCTCCACCAGACCCTTCACCACCGCGAGGCCGAGGCCCGTTCCCTTGCGCGGCCCGTGGGCCTGACGATAGGGCTCGAAGATCCAGGGCAGCGCGTCGGCCGGGAATCCCGACCCCGGTGTCCTCGATGGCGAGATCGAGCCGATCCGCCCGCTCCACCAGTCGCGCGTGCACCGTTCCCCCCGACCGCGGTGAAGTGCAGGGCATTGCCGAGCAGGTTCACGACCACGCGCACCAGGCTGCCCTCGTCCCCCAGCATCGTGAAGTCCTGGCCCTCCGCCGCGAGGTCGACGCGGATCCGCTTCTCCTCGGACAGCGGCCGGAGCTCGTCCATCGCCTGCCCGGCCACCTTCAGGATGTCGGTCGGCTTGCGCTCCAGCGGCACCGCGCGCGCGCGCAGGCGCGAGAAATCGAGAATCTGGTTGATCATGGCCATCATGCGGGCCGCGCTGATCTCGATGAGGTAGGCGAACCGCGCCTGCTTCGCGTCGCCCGCGAGCTTGGCCCGCTCCTCGAGGCCCTCGGCGGCGAGACGGATGGAGGACAGCGGGTTCCGCAGGTCGTGCGTGATGTGCGAGAAGAACTCTTCCTTGAGGCGGTCGACCTCGCTGAGCCGATCCGCCATCTGGTTGAAGGCGCGGCCGAGCTCGCTGATCTCGTCGCGGCCCGTGACCGCGAGGGGCCCGGTCCAGGTGCCGGCCGCGAGCGACGTGGTGGCCGCGGACAGGCGGCCGAGCGACCGCGCCATCCGGTAGGCGAGCAGCGCGCTGGCCACCAGGGCCAGGAGCAGGCTCGCGGCCAGCGCGGCGCTGACCGCGCGCCAGGTGCGGGCCTCGAGCGCGCGGGCGCGCGCCTGGCCCGCGGCCAGCCCCGCCTCGGTCGCGGCGGTGGCGTCGGTGAGGGCGGCCTCCACGCGCTCCGCCGCCTCGCGCGCGGTGCCCTCCGCGATCTGCAGCGCGGCCCGGGTCTGGCCGAGCGCGACGAGCCGGCGCTCCTGCCTCGACGTGGCCACGGTACGTCGCGAAGGCCTCGCGGGCGCGCGCGTGCGCGGTCCGCTCCTCGGCCTGCTCCAGGTACGAGCCGAGCTTGTCCATGTCGCGGGTCACGCGCGTGGCGCGGTCGTTCCACATCGCCGCGTAGTCCCGGTCCTGGAGCACGAGGGCCCGGGCCTCGAGGCGCACCAGCCCGTGCACCGCCTCGCGCAGCGCGCCCTGCAGGCGCAGCGCGGGCACCGCGCGCGTGGCGATCTCCTGGTTCGCGGTGACGAGGCGCTTGACCGTGAGCAGGCTCCACAGCGCGGTGCCGCAGAGGACGAGGATGACGAGGGCCGAGACGAGGAAGATCTTGGTGGCGAGGCGCATCGAGCCGGCCTAGGACGTGGCGGAGAGGAGCACGCGGACCATCTTCCGGACGATCCGGATCGCGAAGGGCTTTTCCAGGATCGGGTCGGTGGTGCCGCGGAGGAAGTCGGCGTGCTCGGCGGGATTGCCGGTCATGAAGATCACGCGAGGCAGCTTGGTGGCGAAGCGAACCGGAAAGTGGTGGCGGGTCTGGAGCGTCTCGTAGAGGGAGGGCGCCGTCCACGTGGGGCATGCGCAGGTCGCTCAGCACCAGGTCGTAGGGGTGCTGCTCGAGCAGCGCCAGGGCCTCGCCGCCGTCCCGGGCCCCGTCCACCGTGTGCCCGTCGGCGCCCAGAGCGGTCGCCAGGAGATCACGGATCTCCGCGTCGTCGTCGACGACGAGGATGCGCCTGGACAGCGGGTTCGGCGGGCATGCCCGGGAGATGTGCACCGAAAGTGCCACCCGGGAGAGCGTGTAGGCACGGCACCTTACAACGCTAGCATTCTTACCGAGTTACGAAACGTGCGCCTCGCTTGACAAGCGCTGTCACGTCAGGGCCTCGACCCGGTAGCGGGCGAAGAGCAGGTCCCGCTCCCGCTGGGGCACGGGGTAGGGGGCGTAGCCGGTGGCCGTCCGCACCCGGGCCAGCACCCGGGCCTCGTGCCGGAAGAACCGTCCGACCGCGCGGAGGGCCCTGTGCGTCTCCTCGCGCCGGGCCCGGGCCCCGGCGTGATCCAGCAGGCGCAGGGCGAGCGCCTTCGAGCGCCTCCCGCGAGATCCCGCGCAGCAGCGCGCTCCACGCCTCCGCGCTGTCGGCGGGCAGGCGCCGGAACCCGCGCACGTGGGAGTGCCGGGCCGCGCCGAGGCGGCGGCAGCGATGGCGCGGCACCGGGTGGCCGACGTAGCGCAGCAGGTCCATGAGGCGGAAGAACGCCTCGCCGGTCACCTCGCGGGAGCGGAAGGCGCCGTGGAACGTGAAGGCCGGGAAGGCCTCGGGCGCGGTGGTGAGGCAGAAGTAGGTCTCCCGCCTTCGGTCGCGACGCCGACGTAGGGGTAGAGGAACGGGAAGGCGCTCGCCACGTTCTGCGGCGGCCGGAGCGTCTGGATGAGGCGGATCTCGGCGAGCGCGGCGGCCAGCGGCGACTCGCAGACCTCCCAGGTGATGCGCGCGGCCGCCTTCACGAGCGCGCGGCGCTTGCGCTCCTTCTTGCGGCGGCCCGTGAGGCGATACTGCCCGAGGCGCCGGCGCAGGTTCGTGGCCATCCCGACGTAGAAGAGCGCGCCGGCCGCATCGTGGAAGCGGTAGACGCCGGGCGCGGCGGGCACCTCGTCCAGGAATGCGGCGCCGAACTTCCGGTCGAAGAGCCGCACGCGCCTATCCTCGCAGGCCGCGCCGTGGCCCGGGAGCTTTTTCGCGTCACGCCTTTCGCGCCGGATCCTGGACGCATAAGATCGGGCCGTGCCCGTCACCGTGCGCTTCGTCGGCTCCGGCGATTCCTTCGGGAGCGGAGGACGCTTCCAGACCTGCCTCCTGGTGGACGGGCCGCGCTGCCGCTTCGCGGTCGACTTCGGCGCCTCGTCGCTCATCGCGCTGGCCCAGCAGGGCATCGAGCCCAACTCGATCGACGCCATCCTGCTCACGCATCTGCACGGCGATCACGCCGCCGGGGTGCCGTTCCTCCTCATGGACGCGATGCTGGCGGCCCGGCGCACCCGCCCCCTCGTCATCGCGGGCCCGCGGGAGCTCCGCCGCGCATGGACGCCATCCGCGAGGCGCTCTTCCCCGGCTCGCACGTGATGACGCCCCGATTCCCGCTCGACTGGGTCGAGATGGAGCCGGGCCGGCCCCACGCGGTGCTCGATCTGCTCGTGACCCCGGAGCGCGCCCGCCACACCGCAGGAGACCAATCCGACCGCGCTCCGCATCCAGGTGGGCGACAAGACCATCTGCTACACCGGCGACACGGAATGGACCGACGACATCGCCCGCGCCGCGCCGGATACGATCTCTGATCGCGGAGTCCTACTTCTACGACAAGCCCGTGAAGTGGCACCTGAACTACCCCGACATCGTGGCCCACGCGGGCCGGGTCGGGGCCCGGCGCCTGATCCTCACCCACATGAGCCGCGAGATGCTCGCGCCGCGGCCGACGTGCCGGAGCAGTGCGCCCACGACGGCCTGGTGGTCACCCTGTAGGCGCGCCCGCCGGCCCGTGGCGCCGGCGGCGGGCCAGGCGCACCAGGATGATCGCGGCGGGGCCGAGCACCGTCAGCCCCGCGAAGATGGCGAGTGGCACGCCCCAGCCGTGGCGCTCGATCAGCGCGCGCGCCGGCGCACCCAGCGCGTAGCCGACCGCGACGAAGAGGCCGGCCCAGGCGACGCCGCCGATCAGCTCGAAGAGGAGGAAGCGCGGGTAGGAGATGGCCCCGCCGCCGGCCATCGGCGCCGCGAAGAGGCGCACCCCGGCCACGAACCGCCCGATCACGATGGCCAACGGCCCGAAGCGGTCGAAACGGGAGCGGGCCCGGGCCTCGCAGCGTCCGGAGGCGAGCGAGAGCTTGCAGTAGAGCCGGGTCAGCCGGTCGGCCGCGCCCAGCCGTCCGGCGGCGTACCAGAGGTGATCACCGACGACGGCGCCGAGCGCGCCCGCCGCGGTCATCAGGGCGACCTGCCCCCAGTCTCTCGCCATGGCGGCGCCCGCGGCCACGAGCAGCGCGCGCCCGGGAAACGGGAATCCGGTCGCGTCGATCAGTGCGGCCAGGAAGAGTCCCGAGATAGACCAGGCTCGCGTCGTGGAGCAGGGCGTCGAGGCCGGCCGTCAGCGTGGCCATGCCTCGAGTATCGACCGGGTGCGGCCTAGATGTCGCCGAAGCCGGGCCGTACGGGCGGCTTGGCGCGCTCGGTCGGGCCGTGCTCGCGCTCGGCCTCGTCCACGCTCGGCCAGGGGCCGTTGGCCTCCGCCGCGGGCGCGGTCAGCCACACGGTGGCGCGCTGCCCCGCCATGTACGCGACAGGGCTCAGGAACACGACGGTCAGGACGACGACGGCGGCCAGTGTCATGAGCTTCGGGGTCATCGGGCCCTCCTCCTGCCCCCGGGTGAGAGCAAGCGTCATTCCATCAGGAATCACCATGTTTTCCACGAGTTTTCGAGTGTGCACGCCTCGCAAGAGGTAGAGATTTACCCCTTGTAGCCCCGGGATTCACCCAACCTGCTTCGACGATTCCTCCCGGGCGGCGCGGATGGTCATGCGCGCGCTCCGCGCGCCTTCTCGCGGTCGATCAGCACCCGGCGCAGGATCTTGCCGGAGGCCGACTTCGGGATCTGGTCGATGTACTCGAGGTGGCGGATGCGCTTGTGCGGGGCGACCCGCTGGGCGACCCAGCCCATGATGGCGTCCGCCGCCGTCGCCTTCGAGACGTCGTCGGGCTTGAGCACCACGTAGGCCTTCGGCACCTCGCCGGCTTCCTCGTCGGCCTTCCGCACCACCGCCGCGTCGAGGATGGCGGGATGCGTGAGCAGCAGCGCCTCCAGCTCGGCGGGGGCCACCTGCAGGCCCTTGTACTTGATCAGCTCCTTGGTGCGATCCACGATGAAGAAGTAGCCCTCGTCGTCCACGTAGCCCACGTCGCCGGTGTGGTACCAGCCGTCGCGGTCGAGGCAGTCCGCCGTCTCCTCGGGCCGGTTGAGATAGCCCTTCATGATCTGCGGTCCGCGGATCCACAGCTCGCCTTCCTTGCCGACCGGCAGCTCGGCGTCTCCGCCCGAGCCCACCTCGACGATCTTCACCTCGGTGTTGGGCACGATCTTGCCCGCCGAGCCCGGCTTGAACGGCTCGTCGTGGGTGGGGCTCAGGTGGGTGACCGGGCTCGCCTCGGTCATGCCGTAGCCCTGCACGACCGGGCAGCCGAGCTTGGCGCTGAGCGCCCGAGCCATCTCCTCGCCGAGCGGTGCCGCGCCCGAGAAGGTCAGGCGCACGCTCGAGAGGTCGAACTGGGCCACCGCGGGATGCTTCACCAGGCCGAGCACGATGGGCGGCACCAGGGGCAGGACCGTCGCGCGGTACTTCTGCACGAGGGTGAGGAACTCCATCATGTCGAAGCGGGGCATGACCAGGATGGTGCCGCCGCCGGCGAGGCCGAGCATCATGATCACGACCATGCCGTAGATGTGGAAGAACGGCAGCACCGCGATCGTGATGTCCCGCTCGCTGAAGCACTCGAAGTTCCGCATGCCCTCGGCCTGGCAGAGATTGGCCACCAGGTTGCGGTGGGTCAGCATCACGCCCTTGGGCAGGCCGGTGGTGCCGCTCGAGTACGGCAGCGCCACGAGGTCGTCCGCCGGGTTCATCGTGATCGCGGGCGGCTGATCGCCCGCCTGCATCAGATCGGTGAAGGGCCGGGCGCCGTCGGCCGCGCCCAGGACGAAGATCTCCTCGACCCGGCTCTTGGCCGCGCCCTCCCTGGCCTTCTCGAGGAAGGGCGGCACCGTGACGAGGAAGCGCGCGCCGGAGTCCTGGAGCTGCTTGGCCAGCTCGTCGGCGGTATACAGCGGGTTCACGGTGGTGTTGACGCCGCCCGCCATCGCCACGCCGAGGAAGACGATGGCGTACTCGGGGAGGTTCGGGCAGTAGATCGCGAGCACGTCGCCCTTGCCGAAGCCCCGCCGGGCCAGCCCCGCCGCCGCGCGTCGGGCGCCGTCGGCGAGCTGACGATAGCTGAGGGTCCGGCCGGTCGGGCCGTCGATGAGGGCCGGCTTGTCGCCGAGCCGAGCGGCGTGGCGCAGCACGTAGTCGGTGATGGTCACATCCGGAATGGTGACGGGCGGGCTGGTCGAGATCATGGTCAGGTGAGCCTAGCGGCCCGTCCTCCGGGGGTCAAGCGGCAGGTTCGCCAGCAGCGTCTCGAGCGCGAGGGGATCCACCGGTTTCGTGAGGTGAGCATCGAAGCCGGCCTCGCTCGAGCGCTGGCGGTCGCTGGCCTGCCCATAGCCGGTGATCGCGACCAGGAGCACGCCGGCGCGGCCGGCGGCCCGGACACGCCGGGCGACCTCGTACCCGTCCATCTCGGGCAGGCCGATGTCGACGACCGCCGCGTCGATCTCCAGCCAGAGGGCCCGGTCGAGTCCGGTGAGGCCATCGGCGGCCTCGTGCACCTCGTGTCCGCTCCGCTCGAGCAGGTGGCGCAGCATGGTCCGGGCGTCGTCATTGTCCTCGACGATCAGCACCCGCCGCCGGACCGAGGTGCCGGCGGGAGTCGGCGCCGCCGTCGCGGCTGCCCGCGGAGCCGTCTGGAGCGGAAAGCGGACCGTGAACACGCTGCCCCGGCCGGGTCCCTCGCTCGCCACCTCGATGCGACCGCCGTGCAGGTCCACGAGCCGCCTCACCAGGGTGAGGCCGATGCCGAGCCCGGCCGCCGGCCGATGAAGCCCGGTGTGGCCCTGCACGAACAGGTCGAAGATCCGGGGCAGGAGATCGGCGGGGATGCCGGCGCCCGTGTCCGTCACGGAGAGCACCGCCTCGCCGTCGCGGGCCGCGATGGCGACGGTCACCCGGCCATCCGCCGGCGTGAACTTCACGGCATTGCCGAGGAGGTTGGTGAGGATCTGCTCGAGGCGGGTCTCGTCGGCCTCGATCCACACCGATCCGTCCGCCTCGCACTGCAGGTGCCGCGTCGGCGTGGTGGCGACCTGCGCGGCCACCAGGCGCCGCGCGACCGCGGCCAGGTCCACCGCGCGCCGGCCGAGCGTGACCTTGCCGGTGGTGAGCCGGGTCACGTCGAGCAGGTCGTCCACGAGCCGGACGAGGTGGCGCACCTGACGCGCGATGATCTCCCGCGCCTGCGCGCTCCGCTCGTCGCCCGGCTCGCCGGTGTCGATCACGAAGAGCGCGGTCGTGATCGCGCCCAGGGGGTTGCGGAGCTCGTGGCCGAGCATGGCGAAGAACTCGTCCTTGATGCGGCTCGCCTCCTCCGCCTCCGCCCGGGCCCGCTCGCGGTCCTCCTCGCTCCGCCGGCGCTCCGTCACGTCGAGCCCGATGCCGATGCGGGTGTCGTCCGGAAGCCGGATGTTCGACCACGAGGTTTTCAGGACTCGACCGTCCCGCGCCGTCAAGGTGAAATCGCGCCAGCCCTCCCGCATCGAGTCCATGTACGCGCGGGCCTCGGCGCGGTCGGCCGGGTCCGGGTAGCAGCGCTCCATCAGGTCCACGTCCCGCGCGGCGGCGGTGGACCAGCCGGTGATGCGCTCGAACTCCCGGTTCAGACGAAGGACGCGCGCACCGGCGTCGTACATCGTGATCATCACCGGGATCCGGTCGATGATGGCCTGGAGGAGGATCCGCTCCCGCTCGCGGCTCCGGGCCAGCGCGGCCACGATCAGGGTCATCAGGGCCATCGTGGCCACGAACGACTGCAGCACGAGCAGCGAGTGGGCCGGCGGCAGGGCCGCGAATGCCCCGAACCCCCGCATCGTGCCGCGAACCGCGATCGCCATGAGCACGACCACCACGATCGCGGCCTCGCGCCGGCCGAACCGGACGGCGGCCCACAGCAGCGGCGGGATCGCCAGGAACGCCAGCGGGTACTGGCGCCACGCGGCCCCCGCCAGCCCGCCGAAGACGACCAGGGTGATGCCGACCACGCTCAGGAGCAGGACGAGGGCCTCGAGCGGCCGGCCGCGCAGGGCCACGGAGCGAGGGTCCGCGGTCCACAGGATCAGGAGCGGCGCGATGATGAGCGCGCCGGTGATGTCGCCGAGCGCCCACGTGATCCAGATCACCGGTACGTCGGCGGGCGGCGCGACGTCGCCGAGCACGAGGCTCGCCACGCCGATGGTGGCGGCGATGGCCGCGCCGGGCACGACCGCGGCCGCGAAGGCGAAGATGCGACGCGGCCGCTCGAACGCGCTCCGGCCGTGGGCGAGCCACCCGACGAGCCAGGCGCCGACCACCGCCTCGAGCGTGTTGCCCAGCGCGATGCCGAGCGAGGTCGCGACCGTGCCCGCGGTGGTCACGTTGACGAGAAAGGCTCCCGCTGCGATCGCCGGCCACATCCGGACGCCGAGGATGAGCAGCGCCGCGAGGGCGATACCGGTGGGGGGCCAGACCGCGGTCGCGCTGGCGTGGACGGAGGCGAAGAGCAGCCCGAGCTTGCCGGCGAGGACATAGGCGGCGGTCACGGCGGCGAGCCATGCCCAGCGCGCGGACCCGGAAGCGGCCACCGACACCTCCTGTCAGGGCTTGAGGTGCGCTCCGAAAAATGCGGTCACCCGGCGAATGCTGTCGGCCCAGGCGGTGCCGTCACCGCCGGTGGTGGCGCCTCGCCCGCCGCGCGCATTGCTGTTCACCCGGGCGGCCACGAAGCGCACCGGGCGGTCGCTGTCGAAGGAGTGATGCGCGCCCGGGTAGACCGTGATCGTGACCGGATGCTCCGTCCCTTGCGAGGACGCCGCAAGCTTCACGCATGGCGCGGCCGGCGTCCAGTCATCTTTCTCGCCGATCAGGATCAGCACCGGCGCCGCCGCGCGGTAGATCCCGGTCCCGTCCGCGCGCCAGGCCCCGAGCGTGGTCCCGCAGCCCGGGTAGAGCGCCACCGCCGCCGCGAAGCCCGCGCGCTCGGGCGCGGCCATCGAGGCGAGGGTGGTCGACCCGCCGTGCGAGCCGCCCATCAGGCCCACGCGTCGGCCGTCCACGTACGGGAGCGCGCGGGCGTGGGCGAGCGCCGCGTACGCGTCGCGCACGCGGCGGCTCGGCGCCACCTCGCCCCGGCTCGGGGAGGCGGCGGTGCAGACGCCGTCCGGATGGCCCCGGGTGGTGAAGCTGTCGGGGATCAGGATGACGTAGCCCTGGGCGCTCAGCTCCCGGGCCCAGCGCGCCGGGGCGCCGCTGGAACGGGGTCCCAGACCGCTGCAGTCGTGCAGGATGACCACCGCGGGGAAGGGCCCCGGGCCGTCGGGCTTCTCGATCGCGACCGGAATCTGCTCCCGGGCGCCGTTGGGCGCGCTGGTGGTCATGACCCCGTCCGAAACGGGTCCGGCGCAGGCGGCGAGCAGTGTTGCCAGCACGCCGACCACCAACCTGCCGCGCGGCCCGGCCATGATGGCGCGATTCTAAGCTACCCGGGCTTGCGGACGCGAGGCCGTGTCGGCTAGCCTTGATCCCGATGGCACGCACGCTGATGGAGCGGCCGATCGCGGGGCCGATGGTCTGGCACGGCCGGGACCTGGCCCGCTCGACGGAGTGGATTCACCGCTTCTCCGCCGCCGCGGCGGCGGAGATCGACGCGGCCCTGCGGGCGGTCCAGGCGCGCGGGCTCGAGTGGCGGGACATCCGGAAGAAGGACTTCCCGCTGCCCGGCGTCTCCGCGGAGCTGGCCCAGGTCAACCGCGACCTCGAGTGGGGACGCGGTCTCGTCCTCCTGCGCGGCCTGCCGGTCGAGCGCTACCGCGACGATGAGCTGCGCGCGATCTGGTGGGGACTCGGCTGCCACCTGGGCACGGCGGTGCATCAGAACGCGCACGGCGAGCTCATCGGGGAGGTGCGCGACGAGGTCCGGCTCTACGGTGAGGTGGTGCAGCCCGCGGTCCCGAAGGGCGAGGGCGTCACCTCGCGCGCCAAGGCGCGCTCGAGCGGGCCGCTGCGCTGGCACACCGACCGCTGCGACGTGGTCGGGCTGCTCTGCGTGCGCTCGGCCCGCCGCGGCGGCACCAGCCGGGTGGTCAGCGTGCCCGCGGTGAGCAACGCCATCCTCGAGCGGCGGCCCGATCTGCACGCGCTGCTGTGCTCCGACTACCACCGCACCCGCCAGGGCGAGGAAGCGGGCGGGGAAGCCTCGATCTACGCGATGCCGATCTTCGCGATGCGCGACGGCAAGTTCACGACCCAGTACTCGCGCACGTTCGTGGAGGCGGCGCAGAAGATCGCGACCGTCCCGCGGATGACCCCCGCCCAGGACGAGGCGCTCGACCTGCTGGCCACCGTCTGCGACGAGCTGGGCTACGAGATGGAGCTCGAGCCGGGCGACATCCAGCTCCTGAACAACCACGTGATCTACCACGGCCGCACCGCCTACGAGGACGCTCCCGAGCCCGGTCACGACCGGCTGCTCATGCGCCTCTGGCTGGCCCCGCCCAACAGTCGCCCGCTCCCCGACGGCTTCGAGACGCTCTGGGGCAGCATCAAGGGTGGCGCGGTGCGCGGCGGCATCGCCCAGCCCGCCGCCGCGGCGCGCTGACTCGCCCGCGCTAGCCCGGCCAGACCCGCCGGGCGATGGTCGCCACGCGCCGGAGCTTCGCTTCCTGCTGCTCCGGCGTGAGGGGATTGCCCGCCTCGCCGGAGGCGAACCCGCACTGCGGGCTCAGGGCCAGGCGCTCGAGCGGCACGTGGCGCGCCGCCTCGCGCAGGCGCGCCTCCACCGCGGCCGCGTCCTCGAGTGCGCCCTCCTTGGTGGTCAGCAGCCCGAGCACGACGGTGGCCTCCGGGCGCGCGTGGCGGAGCGGGCCGAAGTCGCCCGCGCGGGGGGTGTCGTACTCGAGCAGCAGCCGGTCGTACCGCGTGAGGCGCGGGAAGACCTGCGCCGCGATGGATTCGTAGCCGCCGTTGGCGAGCCATCGGCCGCCCGGGGCATTGCCGCGGCAGATGTGAATCGCCCGGGTCACGCCGCGGACGCCCTCGAAGACGCTGTCGTCGATCTCCGCGTCGGCCACGAGCTCGGCCGCCATGTCGTGGCCCCACCCCTCGAAGGCGGCGCGGTTGTCGCGATCCACGTGCCACTGGGCGTAGTTGGGCGCGTCCATCTGGATGTAGTCGCCGCCCAGGGCGATGATCCGCGGCACCACCCGCTCCCGCAGGTAGCGCGCGATCGCGCGCAGGAAATCCTCCGGGGTCGGGTAGGCGGCGCCCGAGTACTCGCGATGCCAGAAGATGCGGTGCCAGCTCGGGGAGGGGATCGTGAACTTGGTGCGCGCGCGCGCGTGGGCCTTGAGGAACGCGTACTCGTCGGAGACCACGTCGCGCACGACCTCGATCGGGCGGGTGACGAAGGGCCGCGTGGGATTGGTCCAGACCTGGGCGCGCCGGCCGTCCGGCTCCTTCCAGAGCGACCACCAGCCCGGATCCGCGGGCAGGAACTCGAAGCCGGCGAGCGGCGCGCGGGCTGCGCCCTCCTCGCGGAGCGGGATCGTGATGACCCAGGAGGAGCGGCGCAGCTCGCCGTCGGTGATCACGTCGAGGCCGGCCGCTTCCTGGAGCGCGATGGCGGCGTGGACCGCGCGGTCCTCGGCCGCCCGCAGCGCTTCGGCCGTCACGCGCCCCTCGCGCGCACCCTGGCGCGCCTCGCGCAGATAGGCCGGGCGGAGGAGACTGCCCACCACGTCGGCCCGCGGGGTCGTCACGCGGGCGGGGCGGCGTCCAGCGACTCGGGTACCGGGACGGCCGGCGGGCGCTCGGCGCGGCGGGCGAGGGCCTGGGCCGCGCCGATGGCGATCAGGAGGTAGGCGGTGCCCAGGGTGAAGCCGCCGATCACGTCGGAGAGCCAGTGCATGTCGAGGTAGATGCGGCTCGCCGCGACCAGACCGATCGCGGCGCCGCACGCGAGACAGGCCGAGACCCGCCAGCGCCGGCGGCGCTCGGAGAGCGTCACGAGCAGGAACGCCATGATGCCGAAGAAGACGGCCAGGCTCAGCACGTGGCCGCTCGGGAAGCCCCACGGGGCCGCGTTCGGCCGCGGCCGATCGGCGGCCCACTTGCCCACGAGCTGGAGCACCCCGGTGCCGGCCATGAGCACGGGCAGGAGCAGCGCCCAGCGCCGGTTCGCACGCCACAGGAGGGCCGAGGTGATGAGGATCAGCGGGATCATTCCGGCCGGCTCGCCCAGGAACGAGACCGCCTGCATCGAAATGTCGAGCCAGCCGTTCCGCATCGGCTGCACCCACTCCCGCACGGTGCGGTCGAGGGGCAGGAACTGCTGCTGGGCGGCCGCGAGCGCCAGGACCAGATAGGCGGCCAGGAGCCCACACGCGCCCGCGGTGAGCCGGTAGCGGATGACGCGTTTCACATCTCGATCATGCCACAGAGGTCCAGTCTCCGGTGGGGGCTCGGGGTGGCATGGAAGTTGTACCATTCTTCTGCATGCGCCGACTGAAGGCCGTCCTGCTGGTGCTCGGGATCGTGGCGATCGCGGCGTCGGTGTACCACATCGGCCCGGCCCCGATTCTCGAGGCACTGGCCCGCCTCACGTGGTGGCAGCTCGTGCTGGTCTGCCTGCCCTATGCGGCGATCATGGCGGTGGACACCCTGGGCTGGCGCTTCGCCTTCCCGAGCGCCCCGGCGCCGTTTCACCGTCTCTACGGCGCGCGCCTGGCCGGCGAGGCCCTCAACCTGGTGACCGCGCTCGGCTCGATGGGCGGCGAGGCCGTGAAGGCATGGCTCATCCGCCGCGACGTCACGTACGAGCAGAGCGTGCCCTCGGTGGTGATCGCCAAGACCACCAGCACCATCGCGCAGGCCCTCTTCCTCCTGATCGGGATCGCGCTCGCCTGGACCATGCTCGCCACCGACTCGCGCCTGATCGGGGCGATGCTCTGGCTGCTCGTCGTCGAGGTGGCGGCGGTGGCCGGCTTCGTCGGGGTCCAGGTCGCGGGGATCGTGGGACGCGCGGGCCGGCTGCTCGAGTGGTTCGGGGTGGTGACGCCCGGCGACTACGCCCAGCGGCTCGACGTCGCCCTGCGCGACTATTACCGGCGCGACTGGCGGCGGCTCGCGTGGTCCACCACCTTTCACCTGGCCGGCTGGCTGCTCGGAGCCGTCGAGGCCTTCGTGATCCTCTTCTTCCTGGGCATCCCCGCCGATCTCGTGACCGCCACCGTGATCGAGGCCCTCGGCGCGGGGGTACGCTTCGCCACTTTCCTGGTGCCCGCGAGCCTCGGCGCCTTCGAGAGCGCCAACGCGGCTGCGTTCGAGGCCATGGGGCTCGGAGCGGGCGCCGGTCTCGCCTTCAGCTTCGTGCGCCGGGCGCGTCAGCTCGTGTGGATCGCGATCGGCATGCTCGTGCTGGCGGCCATGGGCTGGTGGACCAAGCGCCCCGGCGCTCAGGCCACCGTGTCGAGCGGCACCTCTTCCTCACCCTCGCGCTGACGCTGCTTGAGCTGCTCGACCGCGCCCCGGGGCAGCAGCAGGGGAAGCACCCCTCGCACCACCCGTAGCGTCTCGCGGCCGGCCGCGCTCACGACCACCACCTCGCGCCCGCGGTAGATCGACACGCCGGTCCAGCGGCCGGGCAGGCGCAGCTTGAGGCGGATCAGGCGCCACGCGAGGCCCCACTTCGAGGTCCGCGGGATCACGAACACGTCGAGGCGCCCGTCGATGGGCGAGGCGGTGGGGGTGAGGCTCAGGAAGTCGCGGTAGGTCTCCACGTTGGCCACCGTGACGAGCACGGCCTGGTCCGCCACCAGCGCCCCATCCACCTCGACGCCGAGCGGGGGGAGCGGCGTGCTCCAGACCGCTCGGACCGCGGTGCCGTAGTAGGCGAGCAGGCGCCAGATGCGATCGCGCGGCTGGCGGCGGCCATCTTCCACCGCCTCCTGGACCTGGTCGAGGAACCCGTAGCTCTTGTGGGACAGGAAGAGCTCGTCGCCCACGAGCCCCACGTCCACCAGCCGGACCTCGCCCTCGTCCAGGAGCCGCGCCGCCCCGCGGGCCGAGGACGGGTAGCCGAAGACGCCGGCGAAGAGATTGCCGAAGCCGGTCGGGATCGGCACGAACGGGATCCGGTGACGCCGGGCCAGCACCGCGGCGGCGCTCTGGGTGGCGTCGCCGCCGACGCAGCAGATCGCCTCGAACTCCGGCCCGCAGGTCTGGGCCCAGCGCGTGAGCGAGGGCAAGTCGTCGAACGCCTGGACGCTGACCGTTGCACCCCGGCGGCGGAGAAGGCGGCCGAGCCGCCGCGCGACGCCGCGCGCCCGGCCCTCGCCGGAGCCGGGTGTCATGACGATGCAGACCGACCGCCAGCGCGAGGGCATGTCACGAGACGGAGCAAGCCACGTGCCGCGAGTCTCGCGCCGCAACCTCTTCTCCAGGCAGTGGCGGACGGACCCGAGGCCTGGCCGCCCCGGGTTCTGGAACGAACGACCCGGTAAGAACACCCCGGAACGCGGGGGCCCCGATTCTCTGGTGGCGGAGAACGCGTTCCGGTACACTTGGAGCCAGTCATGGGCCCGCGGGAGCGGGGCCCCCCGCGCGTGCCCCCGCACCGCGGCGCCGAGCGACCTTGCGTGACGGTTCACCTCTAATGTTGGTGACGGAAAGGGTTTGCGCCAATGAGCATCCCACTTGAGTAGGCGATCCCGCCACCGCCGCCACTCCGGGAACCGACCGCCGCAGGGTCAGGGCCAGGGACAAGGGCAGGGCCAGGGCGGAGGACAAGGTCAGGGGCCGCGTGGCCCGATGCCGCCACGCTCCGCTCCACGGCCGCCCACCCCGTCGATCTTCGAAGGCCTCACCGCGGTCCAGCCGTACGAGAAGATGAAGCTGGAGCTCACCCGGGACGAGCTCTCGATGCGCGCGCTGGACATGATCGCGCCGATCGGCCGAGGGCAGCGCGGCCTGATCGTGGCCCCGCCCCGCACCGGCAAGACCATGCTGCTCCAGAAGATCGCCAAGTCGGTGCTCGCCAACCATCCCGAGGTGGTGGTGATGGTGCTCCTGGTGGACGAGCGGCCCGAGGAAGTCACCGACTTCAAGATGCAGATCGGCAAGCAGGCCGAGATCGTCGCCTCGAGCAACGACAATCCCTACCGGCGGCACATCGAGGTCACCGAGCAGTGCATCGACAAGGCGAAGCGGATCGTCGAGGAGAAGCGGGACGTGCTGATCCTCTTCGACTCGCTGACCCGGATGACCCGCGCCTACAACAACGAGCTCTCCTCGCGCGGGCGCACGATGTCGGGCGGCATCGACAGCCGCGCGTTCCAGATGCCGCGCGCGTTCTTCGGGGCGGCGCGCAAGATCGAGGAGGGCGGCTCGCTCACGATCATCGGGACCGTGCTGGTGGATACCGGCTCCCGGATGGACCAGATCATCTTCGAGGAGTTCAAGGGCACCGGCAACATGGAGCTCTACCTCTCGCGCGAGCTGGCCGACCGGCGGATCTTCCCCTCGTTCGATCTGATGCGGTCGGGGACGCGGCGCGAGGAGCTGCTGTTCTCCGAGGAAGACATGAAGAAGATCCACATGCTGCGGCGCGCGCTGTCCGGCACCAAGCCGCAGGAGGCGATGGAAGCGCTGCTGGGCCGTCTCAAGCTCACCGCGACCAACGCCGACTTCCTGAAGTCGCTCGGCCAGGACTGACCGCGCGGGTGCCGCTACCGCGTCGGCCCCACCATCTTGGTGACCGCCTGCCGGAGCTGGCTCAGGGTGAAGGGCTTCTCGATGACCGGGATCCCGGTCGTGCGCAGGAAGGGCCCGTAGTCCGACGAGTTGGCCTGGGCGGTCACGAAGACGATCCGCTTGAGCACCTGCGGGTGATCCCGCTGGACCTCCTCGTAGAGCGCCTGGCCGTCCATCTCGGGCATGCGCAGATCGCAGAAGACGAGGTCGAAGCGGTGCTGGCCGATGAGGTCGAGACCTTCCTTCCCGTCGCTGGCGGTCAGGACGTCGTGACCTTCGATCTTCAGCGCGTCCGAGATCAGATCTCGCACCGCGCGCTCGTCGTCGATGACCAGGATACGCGCTCGTCCCATGGTGCCCCCGCGGCTGTTGACGTGGTCCCGGATCGAGCTATTCTACGACGGGAGAGCGAGAGACTCCAATGACCATGGCCACGAGGGCGACGGACCGGCGCGCGTTCGTCACCGTGACGATGGGCGCCGCCGGGGCCCTGCTCCTCCCGCGGGCGGTGCCCGCTCAGGCCCCGGCCAAGCGCGTCGCCCGGGTGGGCTATCTCACCCCCTCGTCGGTGTCGGCCCGCGGAGGCATGACCGAGCTGCGGCAGCGTCTGCGCGACCTGGGCTACGTGGAAGGGCGTGACGTCCGGTTCGAGATTCGCGGGGCCAACGAGGATTTTGAGCGGCTGCCCGATCTCGCCGCCGACCTGGTGCGAACCGGCGTGGACCTGATCGTCGCGGTGTCCTCGCCCGCGATCCGGGCGGCGGAGAACGCGACGTCCACCATTCCCATCGTGATGGTGAGCGGCACCGACCCGGTCGCGGGCCTGTTCGTGACCAGCCTCGCCCGGCCGGGCAGCAACGTGACCGGCGTGACCACCTTCCTCCCCGAGCTCGCCGGGAAGCGGCTCGAGGTGCTTCGCGAGTGCCTGCCCGGCCTCCGCCGGGTCGCGGTGCTCGCCAACCTCCGCAATCCGAGCAGCGCGGCGGAGGCCCGCGAGACCGAGATGGCCGCGCGGACCATGGCCCTGGAGATCCACGTGGCCGACGCGCGCCTCCCCGAGCAGTATCCGGACGCCTTCGCGACCGTCACGCGGGCCGGGGCTCGGGCACTCTTCGTGACCGCCGATCCGATCCTCTCGAGCAACCGGGAGCGGATCCTGCAGCTCGCCGCCACCCACCGGCTGCCCGCCATGTACGAGTGGCCGGAGATCGTGGAGGCGGGCGGCCTGCTCTCCTACGGCCCGAGCCTGGCCGACGTCAACACCCGCGTCGCCGCGTACGTGGACAAGATCCTCAAGGGCGCTCAGCCCGCCGAGCTTCCCGTCGAGCGGCCCACCCGATTCGAGCTGGCGGTCAACCTGAAGACCGCGGCCGCGCTGGGGATCACCATCCCGTCGGCGATGGTGGGCCGCGCGGGGCGCGTGATCCGCTAGCCGCGGCCGCCGCTGCGGTGTCCGGCCGGCTAGGCGACCACGTAGAAGTCCAGGATCACCGCGTCGGCCCGCCGCACCGCCGAGCCCACCGCGATCACGTCGTTGAGCCAGGCGTGGGCCGGAGCCCCGGTCTCGAAGCGGGGCGTGGTGCGGAAGTAGTAGGACGCCGGATCCACCGTCTCCCCGCGTCCGAGCCGCGCGAGCACGTCGGGCGGCCCGCAACGGAGCCCGACGTTCCGCACGTACACGAGCGCGCCGTCGGGCGTGCGCACGGTGTAGCGCGCCTCGAGCTCCGCGCCGCCGTCGGCCCGCACGATCTGCCAGTCCGCGCCCCCGGGCAATACCTCGCCGGAGAGGCGCGGGCCCTCGACCCGCCCGCCGGTGATCGGGATGATGCGCCGCACGCCGGGCGGCGTGTCGCCGATCACGAGGGGCGCGGCGATCTCCACCGTTGCGCGGCACAGGCGCTCGAGGCGCGGCGTCACCGGCTCGAAGATCATGGCGCCCGTGACAGTAGCGGATCGCGGCGGATCACGCAATGAAGCGGGCAATGAACCGGCGGGCCTTCATCGGCGCGATCGTGGGGACCGCCCTGGCCCGGGCGCGCATCGTCGCGGCCCAGCCCAAGGGGCGGGTGTACCGCGCGGGGTTGCTCTTCCCGGGGAGCCCGAGCACCGGGGCCGCGGTGTTCGTCCCCGCGATCCGCAGCCTGGGCTGGGTGCCGGGGCAGAACCTGATCATCGAGCAGCGCTACGCGCACGGTGATCTCTCCCGCCTGCCCGAGCTGGCCGCCGAGCTCGTCGGCCTCAAGGTCGACGTCATCCTGGTGAGCAGCCTCGCGATCCCGGCGGCCCGGGCGGCCACGCGCACGATCCCGACGATCATGACGTTCGCGGTGGACGATCCGGTCGAGGAGGGCTGGGTGGCGAGCCTCGCGCGGCCCGGCGGCAACCTCACCGGGATGACGCTCCACGCGCCCGAGCTGGCCGGCAAGCGCCTCCAGCTCCTCCGGGAGGTGCTCCCCGGGATGCGCCGCGTGGGGGTGCTCGCCTGGCCTCGGCCCGGCGGCGTGGGCCAGGTCCGGGCGGCCGAGGCGGCCGCGCGCTCCCTGGGCCTCCAGTCGCACGTGGTCGAGGTGCAGGAGACCGCGCAGTACGACGGCGCGGTCGAGACCCTGAAGCGAGACGGCGCCGACGCGCTCCTCGTGCTCTCGAGCTCGACCTTCTTCTCGGAGCGTCGCCGCATCGCGGATCTGGCGATCAAGCACCGGCTTCCCCTGGTGGCGCCCTTCCGGGAGGTGGCGGAGTCGGGGGGCCTCATGGCGTACGGACCGAACATCGTCGAGCTCTGGGGGCAGCGGGTGCCGGTCTACGTGGATCGCATCCTGAAGGGCGCGAAGCCCGGCGACCTGCCGATCGAGCAGCCGACCAAGTACGAGCTGGTCGTCAACCTCAAGACCGCGAAGACCCTGGGTCTGACGATGCCGCCGACGCTGGTGCTCCGCGCGGATCAGGTGGTCGAGTGACCGGGGCCGGAGGCCGCGCCCACGACGCGATCGTGATCGGGGCGGGGCACAATGGCCTCGTCGCCGCGTGCTACCTGGCGCGCGCCGGGCTGCGCGTGCTGGTGCTGGAGCGGCGGTACCTGGTGGGCGGCGCGTGCGTCACCGAGGAGACCTTCCCCGGCTTCAAGGTCTCGACCGCCGCCTACGTCAACAGCCTCTTCCGCAAGGAGATCGTCCGCGACCTCCGGCTACGCGACTACGGCTTCGAGGTGCTCCCGCGCAGCCCCTCGTCGTTCACGCCGCTACCCGACGGCCGCTCGCTCACTCTGGGCCCGGACGCGGGGCTGAACCGCGCGGAGATCGCCAAGTTCAGCGCGCGCGACGCGGCGCGGTATCCGGAGTACGAGGCGATGCTCGAGCGGGTGGCCGCGCTCGTCGAGCCCACGCTCGACGTGACGCCGCCCGATCTGCTGCGGCCCGGCCCGCGCGGGCTCCTGCAGCTCCTGGGGCTCGGCCGCTCGTTCGCCCGGCTCGGCGACGGCGCCTCGGAGGCGGTCGAGCTGCTCACCGGGCCCGCGCGAACGATCCTCGACCGCTGGTTCGAGTCCACCGAGCTCAAGTCCACGCTGGCCACCGACGCGATCATCGGCGCGATGGCGAGCCCGTCCATGCCGGGCACCGGCTACGTGCTCTTCCACCACGTCATGGGCGAGACCGACGGCCGCCGCGGCGTGTGGGGGTACGTCCGCGGCGGCATGGGCGGGCTCACCCAGGCCCTCGCGCGCGCCGCGCGCGACCTGGGCGTCGAGATCCGCTGCGAGGCGCCGGTGGCCCGCATCGCGGTGCGCGACGCGCGGGTGACCGGCGTGGTCCTCGAGAGCGGCGAGGAGTGCCACGCCCGGATCGTGGCGAGCAATGCCGACGCCAACGTGACCTTCCGGCGCCTGCTCGCCCCCGACACGCTGCCGTCCGACTTCCTCGACGCGGTGTCGCGCATCTCCTACGAGAGCGCCTCGCTCAAGATCAACGTGGCGCTCGGCGAGCTGCCGAGCTTCACCGCGTGTCCCGGCACCGCGCCCGGGCCCCAGCACCGCGGCACGATCCACATCTGCCCCGATCTCGACTACATCGAGCGCGCGTACGACGACGCGAAGTACGGCCGCCCCTCGGAGCGGCCGGTGCTCGAGTGCACGATCCCCTCGGTGGTGGATGAGACCGTGGCGCCGGCCGGCCGCCACCTCATGTCCATCTTCGTGCAGTACGCGCCCTATGCGCTCCGGGGGACGAGCTGGGACCAGATCGGCGAGGCCTTCGCCGACCGGTGCTTCGCGCTGCTCGACGAGTACGCGCCCAACTTCAGCCGCTCGGTGCTGGCGCGCCAGGTGCTGACCCCGCTCGACATCGAGCGGGTATTCGGCCTCACCGGCGGCAACATCTTCCAGGGCGCGATGACGCCGGGCCAGCTCTTCTCGCTGCGCCCGGTGCCGGGGCACGCGGGCTACCGCACGCCGGTGGCGGGTCTCTACCTGTGCGGGGCGGCCGCGCACCCGGGCGGCGGGGTGATGGGCTCGCCCGGGTGGAACGCGGCGCGCGAGATCCTGCGCCGGCGGCGGCGCATCCTCACCACTTGAAGACCGACAGCACGTTGTGGAAGTCGTCGGTCCAGGTGCCGACCGCGGGCTCCGGATCGAGGGACGCCGTCGTCCACCGCGAGTCCGACGCGAGCTCGCCGAAGTCTTCCGGCCGCCGGGCCAGGATTACCCAGCTCGCCTCCACCCCGCCGCGCACCTTGCCGGAGTCGCCGTGCTGGAGGAGCCGCGCGTAGCCGCGGTCCTCCGCCAGGTTGGCGACCACCGGCTCGAGCCGCAGGTAGCGGTTAGAGATGTGCAGCGCGATGATGCCGCGCGGCCCCAGCATCTCGAAGTAGAGCCGCAGGGCTTCCCGGGTGAGGAGATGCACCGGGATCGCGTCCGAGGTGAAGGCGTCCACCAGGATCACGTCGTAGCGCTCCTCGGGCCGCTCCCGGCGCACCGCCTCCATGCGGATGCGCGCGTCGCCCAGCTCCATGCGCAGGCTCGCGGCCCGGTCGCGCGCGTCCGTCGCGTACGTGAAGTAGCGGGGATCGAAGGCCACGTCGCGCACGAGGCGATCGATCTCGTAGAAGGTCACCCGATCGCCGGGCCGCGCGTAGGCGGCGAGCGTGCCGGTGCCGAGGCCGATCACCGCCATCCGGATCGCTCCGGGCCGGCCGTCGAGCTCGGTGAAGAGCTGGCCGATGGGGCCGGTCCGCTGGTAGTAGGAGAGCGGCTCCGCGCGCCGCGAGGGCTCGAGGCTCTGCCGCCCGTGCAGCGTGGTGCCGTGGCGCAGCTCGGTGTAGCCCTTGGGGTCGCGGTCGCGCGAGATGCGGAGCACGCCGAAGAAGGAGCGGCTCTCGCGGATCTGGTCGTTCTTGCGCGCGTCCACGAAGCCGGCCACCAGGAGCACCGCGGCCAGCGTCACTCCGAGGTGGAGCGGCCGGCGGCGCAGGAGCCACACGAGCAGCAGCGGCGGCGCGTAGATCAGGCCTTGGTTCAGCGACCGCTCGACCGGATCGAGCCACGCGCCGACCCGGCCCCCGCTCCACTTCAAAATTCGGGCGAGGAACGAGAAGTCCACCCGGAGCGTGGCCGTCTCCGAGTAGAGCACGAGGGCGAAGGCCGCGATCACCAGCACCGCGACCGCGGCCCGCCACGCACCCGTCCCCAGACCGAGCCCCGCGTCACCGCGATCGGCGCGGAGGAGCACGCAGGCCAGCACCATCACGAGCGGGTACTCGATCAGCGAGGAGAAGATCAGCGGGGCGAGCAGGGCGTTGAAGAGGCCGCCCAGCACGCCGCCGACCGAGATCAGCAGGTAGAACTCGGTCAGGTGGCGCGGGGCGGGTCGGTCGAGGGCGAGCGCGCCGTGGCAGCCGAGCGCGATCACGAAGAGCACGCCGAAATGCCAGAGCACCGTGACCCAGATGCGCTCCGGCGTCGCCGCGACCATCAGGAAGATCACCACGAGGACGAGGGGCAGGGTGATCGCGACGACGATGCGCTGGAGCACCCGGGGCCAGCGGCCGAAGGCGAGGATGAAGGTGAGCAGGTAGATCGCGAGCGGCAGGACCCACAGGAGCGGCACCGCGGCCAGGTCGGTGGTGATGTAGGTGGTCGCGCCGAGCAGGAGGCTCGAGGGCACGAAGGCCAGCGCGATCCAGTGCAGCCGGCGCCGCGCCCCAGGCCCCGGCTCGGCGGCCGCCTCGTCGAGGGCCACGGAGGCCCCGGCCCCCGCGGCGGCCGGCTTCCACCAGAGGGCCAGCGCGCAGAGCGCGATGAGCACCGCGAGGATCCCGTAGCCCACGCTCCACAGGGCGGTCTGGGTGAGCCAGCTCGGGCCCTGCAGCGGCAGGCGCGGCTCGACGAGGGTGGGGTAGCCGAGCAGCGCGAGCATGCTGCCGAGATTGCTGGCCGCGTAGAGGAAGTAGGGATCGCGCGCGGCCGGGTGCCCGGTCCGGGAGAACCACTGCTGGAGCAGCGGCGCGGTCGCGCTCACCACCAGGAACGGCAGGCCCACCGAGACCGACAGGAGCGTGAGCACGTCGAGCACCGGATTGGCCTCGCCGCCGCGCAGCAGGCGCGGGTTCACGCCGAGGGGCAGCACGGCCAGGGGCAGCGCGAGGACGATCAGATGCAGGAGCGCCTGGCGCGAAGGCCGCAGGCGCGCGCTGCTCGCGTGCGCGTAGGCGTAGCCGCCGAGGAGGGCGGCCTGGAAGAACACCATGCAGGTGCTCCACACCGCGGGCGTGCCGCCGAGCAGCGGCAGGATCATCTTGCCCACCATCGGCTGCATCATGAACAGGAGCGTGGCGCCCGCGAAGAGCGTGAGCGCGTAGAGCAGCAGGACGGCGGTCAGATCCGATTCCTCCCGTGGCCGCGCGCGGACGGCGGCCGTAGCATACCGTATAATCGACGGCGCGATGCTCGCCCTTCCCCGTCCGACGTCGGGTCCGGTGCTGAATTTCGGCGTCGACACCTTCGCCTTCCGGAACGACAGCCGCATCTACCACCGCGACCTGCCCGACATCTACTGCAACCGCTGCTTCCTGATGGCGCGGGCGGTCGGCCAGTTTCAGCGCTTCGCCTGCTTCGCGCCGGAGGAGCCGCGCCTGCCGTCCGCCGCCTACGCGGAGCTCGTCCATCGCGTCACGCGCCGCGGGGCGTGGCGGGCGCCGCTGCCGCCGGCCCAGCGCATCGTCATTCCCGGCTACCCGTCGCTCCACGCCTTCTCCGCCGCCGAGGTCGCCGCGGTCAAGGACGGGCTGCGCGGGCGCTTCTGGACGCTCGTGCACTGGACGAACTGGCGGATGACGTTCCCGTCGCTGCGCGGGCAGCAGGAGCGGGTGGCCCGCGAGACGGTTGCCGAGCTACAGGGGGGGCGGCCGGTGCAGCTGTTCGTGACCGACTTCCCGCGGATCAAGTTCAACCACTCGGTGATGGCTTTCGACTACCGCGCCGCCGACGACGCGGTGGACTTCATCGTCTACGATCCCAACGATCCCACCGCGCCGGGCATCGTCCGCTTCGATCCGCGCGACGAGCGCTTTCACGCCGCGCCGCTCTGCGGCGTGTCGGTCCCGTACTTCCGCGCCTTCCGCCAGTACTACTCCCCGTTCTTCTAGTCAGCGCTGACGGACTAGGCGTCGAGAAGGGGTCAGCTGCGAGGCGGCGCCCGAAGACCGCCCGCGAGGCGTACTCTCTGTACGTCGAGCGGGCGGTCGAGGGCGCCAACGAAGCAGATGGCCCCTTATCGGACGCCTAGGGGCCGGGGCCTACTAGGCGCCAGGTGCCGTTCTCCTTGCGGGCGACGTCGGGCTCGCGCTCCCAGGTCAGCGCGGAGGTCCAGAGCCCGACGCCGCGGAGGCGTCCCGAGATCTCGCCGGTCGAGTAGACCCACGCCGCGCCGTCCACCAGGCGCACGTCGTCCACGCGCACACGGGCGCGTACGGTGTCGTAGAGGGCGAACATGGCCTGCAGGTGCTCGCGCAGGGACGTCTTGGTGAACGGCCCGTTGCGGTACTGCTCCGACACGAACGCGAGGACGCCGGGCGAGTCCAGGGCCTGGAAGCGTTCGGTGGCGGTGGCGAGCGCCTGCTGCAGCTCGCGGGTCACCGGGGCCGGCGCGGCGGTGCCGGGCGGGGCCGCCTGGGCGCGGACCTGGGCCGGCATCGCCACCGCGAGGCCGGCCAGCGCCAGGCGGAGCAGCGCGCGTCTACGAATGCGCGGCCCCGTTGTGGCGCCGCCACCGGGCCACCGCGCGGCCGAAGCGCAGCGCGGCGAGGTGAGTCTGGCCGCGTCGGCGGCCCTCCCGGTAGGTGCGGAACACGGTCGTGATGAAGGCGATGGACCGGAAGCGCCGGGCCAGTCGCCGATAGCGTCGTCGCATCGCGCCTCCTCTCAGGAAGCTCACTGGAACATCTTACGTTCCCGGCACGTGTAAGCCTTACATCCTGAGATGGGCCGGGGCTCCCCAATCGGGCGTTCGACCCCTCGAATGGCGGATCTGGTATCGCCCTTGCTCTGTCCTTATGCGGAAGCGGGGCCAACACCCCGCGGAGGGGGGACACGTCATGACACGATTCGCCGTGATGCTCGCCATGGGGCTGGCGCTGCTCTCGTCGCCGCCCGGCTTCGCGCAGGTCAAATCCGAGCCGTTGCAGCCCCCGCTGCAGCCGCCGCCGGGGCCCCGCCTCGACCGCCTCGTACGGGCGCCCGGCATGATCGAGGGAACCCTCACGCGGGTGGACGGGCGGAACGAGAGCGTGGACGTCTCGATCTTTCTGGGCCTGCTCGGCAAGACCCTCGAGGTCGGTCCCGAGCACCCTGATCCAGGTGAACGGCCGCGAGGCGAGGTTCGCCGATCTCCAGGAGGGGGCGAAAGTGAAGGCCTTCTACGAGGAGCGCGGCGCGAAGCTGGTCGCCACGCGACTCGAGGTGTCGACCGGCTAGAAGGAATCGCCCCGGCTAGAAGTACTCGAGCGTGCCGGGCTCGGCCGCCATCCTGAGCCGCAGCCCGGCCATGAAGACCAGGTAGGGATGGGCGCCGCGGGCCACCAGCGCGTCGCGATCCATGCGGCGCAGGTCGGCCCGCTCGCCCTCGGTCAGGCCCAGCCCGCCGGTCGCCGCGACCGGATCGGCGAGGAAGCGCTCGATGAAGGCAGGATCGGACTTGAGCGCGTAGAGGACGCGATTGAGCGGGTAGGCCTCGGACGGCGGGAAGCGGTAGTGGGCCGTCATGCGGGCGGGAGCGGCCATTCCACCACCGCGTTGCCGTGGTGCCACGAGGGCTCGTAGCAGTACACGTCCGCGCGGACGTCGCCCACCGCGCCCAGCAGGGTGATCCAGGTGCGCAGCTCGATGTTGCCCCGCTTGTCGAGCTCTTCCCCGGTGACCCGCGCGAGCTCGCGACCGCGCCCCTCGCGGAGCAGGTCGAGGAGGCCGCGGTCGTAGTCGAACTCGGGCGACGCGTAGCGGTCGGTGCCCGGGAAGTGCGACATGCCGCCCGAGGCGATGAGGGCCACGCGCTCGGGGCGCGCGCGGAGGATGTCGCCGAGCGCGGCGCCCCAGGCGTGGCAGCGGCGCGGGCGTCGGCTGGGGCGGCAGGTACACGTTGACGTGCAGCGGGACGATCGGCCGCGCGGGCTCCGGCATCACGAAGTGCAGCGGCACGTAGAACGCGTAGTCGAGCTTGGCGTCCTGGGTGTAGAGGAGATCGAAGCCGCGCTCGATGCCCTGCTCGACCACCGCGCGGGCGAGCGGCTCGTGGATGTCGAGGCGGTAGCGGTACGGGCCGAAGGTGCCCGCGCACTCGCGCCCCACGTAGACCGCGAGCGCGGGGACCGCGTCCAGGAAGAACGCCTCGACGTGGTCGCCCGCGACGATCGCGATCGCGTCGGGCCGGAGCTCCTGCAGCCGCCGCTTGACCCGCCCCATCGCCGCGTGCACGCGCAGCACGAGGTCGCGATCCTCGGTCTCCGGGCGGATCAGGAGCTGCGGAGTGTGCGCGACCGCGAACGCGCCGACGAGCATGACAGCGCCCACCCTAGCACAGGAGGGCCTCGACGGCAGGGCCGGGGAGAGCGTATGCTTGGTGGCCGCGGACCGCGGTACCTACCCCCAGACCATCCAGGAGGTCGTCGGCATGGCAGCCGGAGCCAAGAAGTTCAAGATCGTCGTGCAGAAGCCGTCGGGCGGCATCACCTATGACCTGGCCGATTCGGCCTACTCGATCGAGCGCGAGGCCCTCGATCCCATCGGCGCCGAGATCGTCGAGGTGCCGGCCAAGACCGAGGAGGAGTTCATCGCGGCGGCCCAGGACGCCGACGCGGTCATCGCGCGCAACCGGCGAATTACCGCGGCCATCATCAAGGGTCTGCGAAACTGCAAAGTCATCGGGCTCGGCAGCGTGGGGGCGGACACGGTGGACGTGGACGCGGCCACCGAGGCCGGGATCGTGGTCACCAACGTGCCCGACGTCTTCATCGACGAGGTGGCCGATCACACCATGGCCATGTTCCTGGCCGCCCACCGGCGCCTGCGCCTGATGCACCAGCTCACCGTCGACAACAAGTGGACCGAGGGCCGGCCCTACTTCGCGGGCATCCCGCGCCTGTACGGCCAGACCATCGGCCTGATCTCGTTCGGGAACGTGGCCAAGGCGGTCGCGCGCCGCTGCCACGCCTTCGGCCTGCGGGTCATCGCCTACGATCCGTTCCTCGCCGAGCTCGAGATGACCGCGGTCGGCGTCGAGCCGGTCACGAGCCTGACCGAGCTGTGCCAGCGCTCCGACTTCCTGTCCATGCACGCCCCGCTGAACTCCGAGACGCGCCACATGATGGGCGAGCGCGAGTTCCGCGCGATGAAGAAGAGCGCGATCTTCATCAACAACGGGCGGGGGCCGACGGTGAACGAGGCCGCGCTGGCCGACGCGCTCCGCCAGGGCCTGATCGCGGGCGCCGCGCTCGACGTGTTCGAGGTCGAGCCGGTGGATCCGAGCAACGCGCTGCTGCACATGGACAACGTGCTGGTGAGCCCGCACATCGCCTCCGCCACGGCTCGCATGGCGCCGGAAACGCGCCGGAGGCTGGGCCGCGAGCTGGCGACGGTGCTGCAGGGCAAGTGGCCGCGTTCCGCGGTCAACCCCGGCGTCCTTCCCAAGACATCCCTGATCCGCTGGCAGCCCTACCCGATGGGGAGAGGGCCAAACCGCTAGGCCTGGGGTCAGGTCTTGCATTCCAACATTTCCTTCACGGTTGCCGAGGGCACCTCGCCAGGAAATGTTGGAATGTAAGACCTGACCCCTTACTGCAGGCCCTTCCAGATAGCGTTGAGACTGGCGAGGGCGGCGGGGGAGAGGGGGCCCTTGGCGACCGCGGCGGCGGCGAAGTCGAGCTGGGCGAGGTCGGAGCAGCCGATGAGCACGGTCGAGAGCGCGTCGCCGGTGATGGCGAAGCGCAGCGCGGCCTCGACCACGCTGGCCGCGTGGCCCTGGGCCACCAGCGGCTCGAGGGCCCGGGCGCGGGCCACGTCGGTGGCGTAGTCCGGACCCGACGCGATCGGGGCCACGCTCGGGATCGCGGTCGGATGGCGCGCGACCTGGCCGCTCAGCGCGCCCCCCGCCAGCACGCGGATGCCGATCGTCCCCACGCCCTGCTCGCGCGCGAGAACCAGCAGCCGATCGTAGTCCTGCGCGGGGTAGCCCACCGGCAGCGCGTAGGCTCCGGTCGGGTTCAGCAGGTTGAAGACCACCTGCGCGGTGTCGATTGCCCCGCTGGCGAGCGCACGATGGAGCGCGCCGGTCTCCCCCGAGGCGGTGACCCCGAAGAACCGAACCTTGCCCTGCTCCTGCAGCCGTCGCACCGCCGGCACCACCGCCTCCAGCACGCGCGCGACGCCGAGCGGCCGCTCCTCGCCCACGCGCCCGATCAGGTTGTGCAGGTGCAGCAGGTCCACCCGCGGGAGTCCGAGCCGCGCGAGGCTCGTCTCCACGGAGCGCGTGACCGCGCCCGGCACGTCGGCCAGATCGGCGGCCCCGAGCCGCCACTTGGTCCCGACGATCACGGTGGGCTTGAGCGCGCGCAGCACCTGGCCCAGGTTCTTCTCCGACTCGCCCGACCCGTACGACGGCGCGGTGTCGAGGTAGTTGATCCCGTGCTCCAGCGCGCGCGCCACGCCGCGCTCCCGCTCGGCCGGCGTGCCCCTCACCATCAGCCCGCCCACGTCCCCGCAGCCGAAGCCCAGCGCGGAGATCTTCAACCCGGCTCGTCCCAGCGTTCGGTATTCCATGGCCGCTGGTTATACCACGGTCCGTGCGCCGCTCGCTTGCCCGCCGTCGGAGGGTCGTTTACTCTCTGAGCTCTATGCGCCACACGCGTCTCGGCCGCACCGGTCTCTCCGTCTCGCGCTTGTGCCTGGGCACCATGACCTTCGGCCTGCAGTGCGACGAGGCGGCCTCTCGCGCCATCCTCGATCGCGCGGCGGCGGGCGGGATCACCTTCCTCGACACCGCCGACGTCTACCCGGTGGGCGGCGGTCTCGAGACGGTGGGCCGCACCGAGGAGATCGTCGGGCGCTGGCTCGAGGGCCGCCGCCAGGACTTCGTGGTGGCCACCAAGTGCGTCGGCGCGATGAGCCCGCGGCCGTGGGACCGCGGCGCCTCGCGCAAGCACGTGCTGGACGCCATCGACGGCTCGCTGCGCCGGCTGCGCACCGATTACGTGGATCTCTACCAGCTCCACCACTGGGATCCCCACACGCCGATCGACGAGACCCTGCGCGCGCTCGACGACGTGGTACGGGCGGGCAAGGCGCGCTACGTCGGCTGCTCGAACTTCCACGCCTACCAGGTGGCCCGCGCGCTCGGCAAGAGCGAGGCGCTCAGCCTCACGCGCTTCGATTCGGTCCAGCCGCGCTACAACCTGCTCTTCCGTCAGCCCGAGCGCGAGCTCCTGCCGCTCTGCCGCGAGGAGGGGCTCGGGGTGATCCCGTACAACCCGCTGGCCGGCGGCTTCCTCTCCGGCAAGCACCGCCGCGACGCCGGACCCACCGCGGGCACCCGCTTCACGCTCGGCAACGCGGCGGAGCGCTACCAGGACCGCTACTGGCACGAGCGCGAGTTCGAGACGGTGGAGGCGCTCCGACCGCTGGCCGCCGAGGCCGGCATGCCGCTCGCGCGGCTCGCGGTGGCGTGGATGCTGGCCGAGCCGGTGATCACGTCGCCGATCGTGGGGGCGAGCCGCCCCGACCAGCTCGACGACGTGCTGCCCGCCACCGAGAAGCCGCTCGACGCCGCGCTCAAGGCGCGCCTCGACGAGATGACCCGGGAGTACCGCTGGGGCGATGATCCACGCTGATCCGAGGAGCCCGTTATGCCCCCATCCGTCAATCGCCAGATCGTGCTGCGCACCCGGCCCGTCGGCATGCCCAAGCCCGGCGACTTCGGGCTCGTCGAGTCGCCGCTCCCGGCGCCGAAGGACGGCGAGATCCTGAGCCGGACCATCTATCTCTCGCTCGATCCGTACATGCGCGGCCGCATCAGCGGCGTCAAGTCGTACGCCCAGTCGGTGGAGCTCGGGCAGGTGATCGTGGGCGCGACCGTCGGCGAGGTGCTCGAGTCGAAGCACCCGGGGCTCGCGAAGGGCGACATCGTGCTGGCCTACGACGGCTGGCAGTCCCACGCGGTGGCCAAGGGCGCGGCGGTCCGCAAGCTCGATCCCGGGCAGGCGCCGGTCTCCACCGCGCTGGGCGTGCTCGGCATGCCCGGCATGACCGCCTACGTGGGCCTGCTCGACATCGGCCAGCCCCGGCCCGGCGAGACGGTGGTGGTCTCGGCGGCCTCGGGGGCGGTCGGCTCCGCGGTGGGGCAGATCGCGAAGATCAAGGGCGCGCGCGCGGTGGGCATCGCGGGATCCCAGGACAAGTGCGACTACGTGGTGCGCGAGCTGGGCTTCGACGCGTGCGTGAACTACAAGACGGGCGATCTGGCCGCGTCGCTCAAGGCCGCCTGCCCGGGCGGAATCGACGTGTACTTCGAGAACGTGGGCGGCGACGTGCTGCGGGCGGTGATGCAGCTGCTGAACCTGAACGCGCGCATCCCGCTCTGCGGGCTCATCTCCGAGTACAACGCGACCGAATCGACGCCGGGCCCCAACCTGCGGCCGCTGCTCTTCAACCGCGTGCTCGTGAAAGGCTTCATCGTGTCGGACCACCTGGCCCGGCTGCCCGATTTCCTGAAGGACTGCGGCGGCTGGCTGCGCGAGGGCCGCCTCAAGCATCGCGAGGACGTCGTGGTCGGCCTCGAGAAGGCGCCCGAGGCCTTCATCGGCCTGCTCCAGGGCAAGAACTTCGGCAAGCTGCTGGTGCGGGTGGGGGAGGATCCCACCCGGTGAAGCGGCGCGGGCGCCTGGCGCGCGCGGTCCCGGTCGCTCTCCTCGTCCTGGGCCTGGGCCCCCCCATCGCGTCCGCGCAGGTCTTCATCGCGTCCAAGCCCCATCCCGAGTTCTGGATCGCGCCGGTCCTCATCACCGCGAACGTCGAGCGCAAGCACGTCGAGGATCGTCCCGGCCCGGTCACGATCCAGGTGTCGTTCAGCGTGGCGCCGCCGCCGGCGCGCGACCCGGCCGAGTTCGCCCAGGACATCTTCCTCCTCTGGCCGGGCGAGCTGGTCGGGACCGACGGCGTCGACGGCGCCGATCCCGCGCTGAGACAGCAGGTGGAGACCGCCGGGTTCAAGGTGCTGGTGCACGGCCGGGTCCCGTTCTCGGCCCGGAACCGGCTCCAGATGGGCACCGGCGCGGGCGCCGCCGGCCGGCTCGACCTCGGGAGCGCCTTCTTCGTCACCTTCGCGCGGCCGGAGGGGCTCGCGCGCGGCGCGAAGCCCGTGACCTACATCCGGATCCCGTGGAAGCCCGAGCTGGCGAGCCTCGACTGGGTCCCACGGCTCGATCTCGCGGCCAAGGGCGCCATCACCCCGCGAAAGGTCAGCTGGCTGGAGGAGGCGTTCTGGGGCCGGCGCAACATCATCACGCTGAGCTTCGGCGACGTCGGCTATTCATCGCTGTACCCGCTCTACTACGGCAACCGCGACCGGGTCATCCCGCTCGCGGCCGACTTCTCCCGCCTCATGATCAACTTCGCGGAGGCGAACCACCTGAAGATCGACGAGGTGGTCCCGTCCACCGCGCTCCGCCGGCTGAGCGAGACCCGGGAGAACACGGACACGTTCTCGATTCCCCTCGTCGCGGCGGACGGCATCGTGCCGCAGGTGCTGAGGGTGCAGTTCGTGTACTTCCGGGGACGGCTGCCCTGGCGGCCCATCCTGCTCTCCGCCCTGCTGCTGGGGCTGGGCAATCTCACCGGCCCGATCGTGGGCAATCTGCTCCGCAAGCTCGTCCGGACCGTGCGCCAGCGGGTCCATTTCGGGCGCGGGGAGGCCGTCGGGCGCACCCGCGGAGAGGTGCCGTCGCAGGAGGTGCTCGCGCGCATCCGGCCCGGAGAGAGCACCTACGAGGACGTGCTCCGGCTGGTGGGCAGCGCCCCCGAGGAGGAGCAGCGCCTGCCCACCGGCGAGATCCGGGCGGTGATCTATCGCGGTGAGCTCCTGGTGCCCCACCGCGGCCGGCGCTTCGGCTGGTTCGCCACCGTGAAGCACTGGGAGATCGAGCACCACGAGGTGCAGATCGACTTCGAGCAGGACCGGGTGCGCGACGTCCAGGCGCGCATCCGCCGCACGCGCCAGACCCCGTCGGCCTCCGCGACCGTCTAGCCCGCGCCAGGCGGCCGCGGCCCGGGGTGCGGCTCCCGTCAGTGGGCGCGAATCCAGGCGCCGATGGCGGAGACCACCGTCGCCTCGATGCCGAGGTAGCCGTGGGCCGCCTTCGCCTCGCACGGCGCCGAGATGGCCGGGCTCCCGCCCTCGAAGGCGATCAGCTCCTTGACCGGCGCCTGCTTGAGCGCCTTGACGATGTCCTCCGCGCCCGAGTAGGACGAGGCCCGGCACGTGTCGTCCTTGTGGTGCACCACCAGGGTGGGGACGCGAATCTCGCCGAGCCCGGCGTGCCGGGTCGTCTCGTAGCTCATCTTCGAGGTCTCGGTGACCGAGGAGGTGAGCACGATCCCGTCGGGCCCGCCCTCGGGGAGGCGCGCCGCCGCGTTGGCCGCGGAGAGCGAGCCCATGCTGGTGCCCACGAGCCATACCGGCACCGGCGCGATCTCGCGCATCGCCGCGATGGCCTGCTTGACGTCCCCCGCGTGCTCGGCCGTGGTGCGGAAGTTCCAGAGCCCGTTCTTCCGGTCCGAGGGCCGGTCCAGCACCGCGACCAGGAACCCTCGCGGACCCAGCGCATCCGGGTCCGCACGAGGAAGTTGCCCTGCAGCTGGGCGATGCCGGTGGCGGTCATCGCGAGGTTGCCGTCGCCCCCCGCGAAGATGATCACGCTGGCCACCGGGGCGCCGGCCGGGCGCAGGAGGAGGAACGACTCGGTGACGCCCGGCCGCGTCGGGATCGTTCGGACCTCCTCGTCGGCGGCCCGCGCGGCGGTCGCGGAGTGGATGGCCGCCAGGAGCAGGACGCCGAGGACGCGGAGGCGCGGGCGCATGAGCTGCCCGCATGATAGGCGGCCGGCCCGGGGCCTGGCAAGGCGGGGCGACGCGTTGTACAGTCCGGGGCCAGGGAGGCGGCGATCCATGGCGACCATCTACGACGAGGTGTACCGGCGCGCGCACGATGACCCGGAGGGCTTCTGGGCCGCGCGCGCCGAGGACATCCACTGGGAGAAGCGCTGGGACCGGGTGCTCGACGCCTCGCGGCCGCCGTACTACCGCTGGTTCCCGGGCGGCGTCCTGAACACCTGCTACAACGCGCTCGATCTCCACGTGGACCGCGGCCGCGGCAAGCAGACCGCGCTCATCTACGACTCCCCGGTGACCGGGATCGTCCGCGCCTACACCTACTTCGAGCTCCGCGACGCGGTCGCGCGCTTCGCGGGGGCCCTGCGACGGCTGGGCGTGGAGAAGGGCGACCGGGTCATCATCTACATGCCGGCGGTGCCCGAAGCGGTGATGGCGATGCTCGCGTGCGCGCGCATCGGGGCGATCCACTCGGTGGTGTTCGGCGGCTTCGCCCCCAAGGAGCTGGCCACCCGCATCGACGACGCCAAGCCCAAGGTGATGCTCTCGGCCTCGTGCGGCATCGAGGGCACCCGGGTCATTCCCTACAAGCCGCTGCTAGACCAGGCCATCGCGATGGCCTCGCACAAGCCCTCGCGCTGCGTGATCCTGCAGCGCCCGATGGAGCCGGCCTCGCTCGTGCCGGGCCGCGACGTGGACTGGGGCGAGGCGGTCGCGGCGGCCTCCCCGGTCGAGTGCGTGCCGGTGGCCGCCACGGATCCGCTCTACATCCTGTACACCTCCGGGACCACCGGCATTCCCAAGGGCGTGGTACGCGACAACGGCGGCCACGCGGTCGCGCTCAAGTGGAGCATGGACGCGGTCTACGGCATGGGCGCGGGCGAGACCTTCTGGGCGGCCTCGGACATCGGCTGGGTGGTCGGCCACTCCTACATCGTCTACGCGCCGCTCCTCAAGGGCTGCACCACGATTCTCTACGAGGGCAAGCCGGTGGGCACGCCCGATCCGGGCGCATTCTGGCGGGTCTCCGCCCAGCACGGAGTGAGCGCGCTGTTCACCGCGCCCACCGCGTTCCGCGCGATCAAGAAAGAGGACCCGCAGGGCGCCCACATCGGCAAGTACGATCTCTCGCGCTTCCGCACGCTGTTCCTGGCCGGCGAGCGCTGCGATCCCGACACCCTGCTCTGGGCGCGCGAGAAGCTCCAGGTGCCGGTGGTGGACCACTGGTGGCAGACCGAGACCGGCTGGCCGATGGCGGCCAACTGCGTGGGGCTCGGCATGCTGCCGGTCAAGCCGGGCTCCCCGACCAAGGTCGTGCCGGGCTACGACATCCGCGTGCTGGGGGAGGACAACCGCGAGGTGCCGGCGGGCCAGATCGGCTCCATCGCGGTGAAGCTGCCGATGCCGCCCAGCAGTCTGCCCACTCTCTGGCACAACGACGAGGGCTTCGAGCGCTCGTACCTCACGCGGCATCCGGGCTACTACCTCACCGGCGACGCGGGCTACAAGGACGAGGACGAGTACATCTACATCATGAGCCGCGTGGACGACATCATCAACGTGGCCGGACACCGGCTCTCCACCGGCGCGATGGAGGAGGTGCTCGCCGCGCACCCGGACGTGGCCGAGTGCGCGGTCATGGGCGTGGCCGACGAGATCAAGGGCGAGGTGCCGGTGGGCCTGGTCGTCACCAAGGCCGGCGTGGAGCGCGCCGAGGCCGACCTCTGCCGCGAGCTCGTCGAGCTGGTACGCGAGAAGATCGGGCCGGTCGCCGCGTTCAAGACGGTGGCGGTGGTCAAGCGGCTGCCGAAGACTCGCTCGGGCAAGATCCTGCGCGGGACGATGAAGAAGATCGCCGATGGCGTCGAGCACACCGTGCCCGCCACCATCGACGACCCCGCGATCCTCGGTGAGATCAGCGATTCGCTGAAGGCGCTGGGCTACCCGCGGTAGCCCGCCTCGGCCTTCCGCGCGGCCAGGTGGCGGCGCAGAGCCACGCCGAGGGTGGCAAAGGAGCTACCGAGCAGCAGCAGGGTGGCCGGCTCCGGAGCCAGTGACCCGAGCCCGCCGAAGGGCAAGCGGCCAACCAGCAATCGGCCGCTTCATGGGTAGAATCCGCTATGGCTAGCTGCGACATCGTCGCGCGTTGAGGCGCTAGGCCTTGCGGTCCGCCCTGCCTCCTCCAGAAAGGACTTGCTCAGACCACGCTGATGCCGTAAATGTCTCCGAGAAATGACAGCAAATATTCGACCGGAATCAATCTCTCGTAGCCCTTTCTGCCACGTCGAAGAGTCTTACGACATCTACGCAGCTTGGAGATGTCCCCGCGCAGAGTTTGTGCGGCCCGTGCAGAAGAGTTCGAAAGCCTGAAACGTTCGTCGCGCAAATCCTAACGCCATTTGTCGAGTGATGTCACACGAGTGTCACCAAATGAAGGTTGCCTGTCAGGAATCTGACGCCTGGAATTTGGTCCGTCGATGCAAGGGACGCCTATTCCCTTAGGTTTTAGGAACATAAGCAATGTCGTCTGCGACAGATCGAGTGGCACAGGTTTCGCTGCTAGAACCGTAAAAGCCTTCTTCCGATAAAGGCAAACCGGTCGCGAGGCCGGCATGTAAAGCCAGAGGTCAGGAACCAAAAGGACCTGAGCGCGGCTGCCGAAGAGGGCGTGTCCCGCCCACGGAGAGCAGGCCATCCAGCGAGGGAGGGACACGTGATGTCGGCATCGCCGGTTCAGACCCTGCACGCGGAGACTGTTTCATCGCCGACCACGAGCCGCTCACGGCTCAAAGCTGTCTGGTTCCAGAACGACCCGCTCGCAGATGAGCTCGACTTCGGTCTTGCCACCGATCGTCGCACCCTCGAGCAGGCCTTCCGTCTACAACACGACCAATACGTGGCTCACGGCTACATGGATGCACATCCGTCCGGCTGGCGCCTGAGCCTTCACAATGCCCTCTCGGCAACACGCGTGTTTGTAGCCCGGTCCCGCGGTCGCGTCATAGGGACGATGACACTCATCGCCGATTCTCCGCTCGGTCTCCCGATGGACGAGATCTACACGGATGAGCTCCGGAGGCTTCGGGACGCGAGGTGTAATCTGGCGGAGGTTTCGGCGCTGGCCATGGATCCTGAGTACCAGTCATCAGGAGTCCCAATCCTCCTGCGATTGATCCGGATGCTGGTCATCTATGCGGCCCAGACGAAAAGCGATCTCTGTATCGCCGTCAATCCGCATCACGCCCCCTTCTATCGGAAGGCGTTTCACTTTCAGGACATCGGCGGCCTGAAGCAGTACGGCAAGGTCAATGGTGCACCCGCGATTGCCCTCAGGATCGACCTTGCGCTCGCGCGGTCTTTGATGAGCCAGTTGCGCGATGGTCGCCGCATGATCAGCGAAGTCCATGAGTTTCTCTTCCATCCTGCCAACGTCGAGGCGGTGATGACTCGGCTGGCCCAGGATTTGAGGCGGGTCATTCCTCTGCAGGAGCGCGTCGAGTATTTCTTCTCGCGCCACGAAGCATTGACGGAGGCTTCCGAGGCCCACCGGGCATACATTCTGGCCGGCTGCCACCCCTAGGCGGGTCGGAGGCTCCGCACCCACTCGCGTTGTCGACCGAGGGAACCCCCTGCGTCTCGCCATGGCGTAGCTGACGTGGCAGCCCGGCCTCGGCGTCGACGGCCTCCAGGGTCGTCGGCGCCTGGCCCGCGGGCGCCCGGCGCACCCTTGGCGAGACTCGCGGGGACGGCTGAGATCAAACGTACCTTCCCGGAGAGATGATCGCGTGGGGATCCAGCGTCTTCTTGATCTCCCGGACAACCTGCCAGAACGTCGCGTCATTCTGGGACAGCCAGTTCATCGTCTGAATGCCCACCCGGTACGGAAGGAAGCCCTGACCTCGCCCAGCCTCCAGGAGCGCCCAGTAGCAGGTCTCGGCATTCCTCCGGCTCTCCTCTGAATCCAGGTCGAACAGCAATGGCACGGTGCTGTCAAAGCACCTGTCGGACAGGCTGGTCAAAGTGATCAGCGGCTCCAGCCGATGTTCTTGCATGATGGCGGTGACCATTCGCACGTAGGCGGCAACGCCGTCCGGCTTCATGGGCACGAGCGGTGAATACCATGCCACGCCGCAGCCGTCACGGGCCGGATCCATGGCGGCACCCGCGCGAGGTTGCTTGCGAGTGTTCCAGTAGCACAGGGGCAGAGCGGTTTCATTCGGCCGCCCCGCTACGAGCTGCAGGGACCGTTCGAGCATCTCCAGGTTCCGGGCGAACTTCGAACGAAAATAGCTCGGCAACATACTTCCAGCTCGAGCCAATGTCCGTCCGCCCTCCGGGCTGATGAATACCAGCCGAGACACCAGGGGTCCCAAAAGATCGCGTACCTCACGCTGCGCGGCTCTCACCACTCCCTTGGAGCCATAGAGAGTGCCGAAGCCCGTCCAGGGCATCACCTGATTCTCGCGGCTGAGCTCGGCCAGCAGTTCCGGAGAGATGAGACCATCAGAACCCAATCGCTCGCGGGGATAGGGCACCGCCATGGCCAGCACCCGATGCGCATTCATCAGGTTGATGCCGCCGACGATCCCGGGGAATCGGGCAATCACCTCGCGCACCCGTTCCACCAAGCTCCCGAGCTGTTCTGACCTCTTCAAACCGAAGAGAAAGATCTTGATGGCAGCGGGACGACGGGAGAGAGCGATAGTCATCTGCGTCACGACGCCAAAGCCACTCTGCGAAAAGATCCCGTCCAGATAGGGGCCGATTCCCCACTTGAAGGCACGATCAAGCTGCTGTCCATCGAGCTCGGACAGGGCGGAGCGGTACACACGACCATCCGGTAACACCGCTTCGAGCGCCATCACGGCGCCGAAGTGGTCAGCCTGGGGCGTAATCCCATAGCCGCGCTCGAGGGCATTGCCGACAATGCTGCACGTCGGTCCCGCCCCGGTAACCGGCACCAGGTATTGATGGTCCCCACGGTCAAGGAACTCGGCGAGTTGCCGCTGCGTGACCCCCGGCTCGACAGTTACCAGGCCGGTTTCCGCGTCGAATTCCAGAATCCGGTCGAGTCCGGAAAGATCCAGAATCATGCAGTCGTCCGTAGGCGGCAAGGCCGTTCCATACCCCCAATTGTGGCCGGTGCTGATGGGATAGAGCGGGACCTTGAAGCGGGCGGCGATCTCGACGATCGGCGGGATCTGCGAGCGTTCACACGGCCTCAGGGCCCCCGCAAGCCGGCGCCGTATCCCGGTGGTACAGCGCCCATAGTCGGCTTGTGCCGCCCCGGCATCGAGAACACGCGATTGGCCGAGAAGCGCGCTCCAATCCAGCAGGGCCCTAGGGAGCTCCACCGGAATTCCTCCTGACACGAGCCCGACGGCGGGCGCGCATCAGCCGGGTACCGGTGATCCGGCGCCTTGGCGCAGTAAGGGCAGAAGCAATCTGCGGGTGAATAACCCGACTCCTCCCCACATGGGGATGAACCACGACGGCACCCCACCCGGCGGATTGCCCGGGTAGCTCCATTGCCCTGTCCACACACCGACGTACTCGATCAAGGTACCCATCATGACCATGTACGCGGCATACGCAAAATCCATGGGCTCCCTGTACAACGCGAGGCTGGTGCCTAGGACTATTCCCGACAGCAGGGTCAAGACGCCCGGGTCGCTAACCATAGAGAAGGGAACTGCAAGCGCAGCTGCCATGATCAAGGCCGTCCATCGGCTCCCCCCAGGGGCCATCCCGTCAAGGAAGCGGATGGTATGGAGGGTATAGAACCCCCACATGGCGAACTCATACATGGGCATGCCCAGGGCGTCGGGGCTGGTGAACCGGAAGGCTCCCTTGCGCAGGGCGCCAAGGTTCATACAGATGAACAACAGGTTGACACCGATCATGAACACCACATCGGAGCGGGATAATCTTCCGAAGCCAAGTGCCCAGATCACCAGCATTGCCACGAGTTTCGCCGCATTCCCGGGTACCCACGCCAGAATCGCGATCGTCCCGAGCAATTGCAGTCCCAGGCGGATTCGTTGGGCTGTCACGAGTCGAACACCAGTATGAGGATAGCAATGCTACGCTCAAGAACCGCCAAGCCGGCTGGAGCGGTCATCAGGGGCGCCACCGTACCACGGCCTGCGAACGATGTGCTCGCACAGTGCCTCGTCCGCCGTACCGCCCGGGCTGGCGGTGGGGAGCGCGATCCCGGATCTTCTCCCATCACTTGGCTCAGCGGTCGAGCTCAGCCTCCGCGAAATATGCGGACGCGAGCCGTAGAGACGGTTCAGACGCCGCATCCTTCAGACGGCCACCGGGCTCCGTAAACGACAAAGGGGGCAGTTGCCCCCTTTGCGCCGAAACACGTAGACTGTGAGCCGCGGATTATTTCTTCTTCATGTTCATGCGCCGGCGCATGTAGCCCACTCCGACCATCGCCAATCCGAAAAGACCCAGGGTTCCGGGTTCGGGAACGGGTTCGAGATTGTCCACACGAACCGGGTCATTGCTGCGAAGGCCGATGATGTCGCCGGCACCATCCCACGCTGAAGCTCCGTTGCGGGTGAAGTTGCTGTCTGACCGGACATCTTGCGGGGTCGTCTGCGGGTTCCCGTTGGCATCGAGAGTGAAGAAGTTGCTGTCGAGCTGGCTCGCCCAAAGCCCGCCCGCCGCCAAGTTGACACTCTGGTAGCTCTTCGCGGTTCCGTCTCCAGTTCCCGGGGCGACGCCGGTGCAGACGTGGTTAGCGGGGTTGCTATCGCAACCGGGACCATACGTGAGCTGCGCGAGAAAAATGAAATTCGCGTTGAGTGGCTCAGCATAGCCCGTGTAAGTCCTCTGGTTCAGACGCCGCGTGGGATCGAAGCCGGCGGCGAGGTCAGCGCCGGTGTTCGCCGTTCCGACATCCCGCCAATAGAGGTCAATAGCGCCACCGGTTGCGCTAAGGCCACCTGGATTGACCTGTGTCCCGTAAAAGATACCGGTAATCTGCGGGCCGCCGACTCCTCCGTCGCTGAATACGTTAGCTCCGCCACCCTGAATATCGCTGCCGAGCGGGTTCAGGGCCGTGCCTCTCACGATGCTCGAGATCTGGAGAATGCCCCAGTTGCCCTCACTCGTGACGGCTCCCGTTGTGGCATTGGTGCTTTGGATCGAATTGCTGATACTGAACTGTTCATTGTTGGTGTACTGGATGAACAGCGGGCTCGTTGGCAATGTGATCGGGGCGGCCATCACGGTGGCGCCGGTGAGCACGGCGGCGGCGAACACGGCGAGGAAAACCCCGAACCGAGTATATGAGCGCATTTCCATTCTCCTTATCCCTTCACGCTAAGAGGAACCCAATGACTCGTTTCCCAACCCACCCGTTCGGCTGCCACCTACTTGAATCAAATGTGAACTCCCCTGCACACTACGTACGTCACGCTTCATAGTTGTTCAGGTTTCGAAGATCTTGCCCCCGATCGAGTTGCTCGTAGGACACAAGTTGCGTGCCACGCGGCGACGCGCCGAGGCAGGAGGGATAGCGACGATCAAATGCACGTCGGACGCGTTTTCAGTGAAACGCGGGGCTACTAGCTGTCGTGGCGGGTGAGCCATCGGGTACAACTTACCGTGTAAGCGATACGCGGTCCTCACGGATTTACCTGGTGCCATCGAGCAGCGAGTGCTCCTCGCCGAACCAGATCGGCGAGCGCGCGAGGTCGATGAAACGTTTTTCATCCTCGAGCAGCCGCCGCCCCGCCGCGCGGCCCTCGGGCGTCGCGCCCATGCGGGCGAATTCCTCCACCGTGTCCCACCAGAGCTCGGCCACGCCGTCGAAGTCGTCGGGAGCGCCGCGGTGGCGGCGCATCGCCTCGCTGAAGGCGGACGTCACGGTGTGCACCTGGGTGTAGCGCTTGATGCCCAGCGCGGGGGCCAGCTCTCGGACCAGCGGGCCGTGGGAATCGAGCCAGTAGCGCTGAAATTCTTCGCGGGAGAGGTGGGGCAGGCGGCGGAGGCAGAAGACGAGCTTGATCACGGGGCGGGCAGCAGATCCTTCCTGAGAAAGTGATGGGTATGGCCGACCGGCCAGTCCTCCGCGCGGGCATAGGTCCAGTAGCCGAGCCGCTCGTAGAAGCCCGGGGCCTGGAAGCTGAACGTATCGAGGAAGACGTGACGGCAGCCGCGCTCCACCGCCCGCCGCTCGGCCGCTTCCAGCAGGCGCCGGCCTAGGCCGCGCCCGCGCAGGACCTCGCTGACCCAGAGGATGCGGATGAAGAGGCTCCCGCCCCAGATCGCGGCGAGGAGTCCGCCCATCACCTCGTCGCCCTCGTCGCGGAGGAAGAAGTTGACCGGGGAGTACGCGGAGAAGCCGGTGACCGCGACGTTGTACAGATCCAGCTGGTCCGTCACGAACTGCTTGAGGCTCTCCGACGCGTGCGGGTCGGACACGATGCGGATCTCGCCCATGAGACCTCCCTCATGACGTGGGCCTGGTGGCGCGGGCCGACGAGGGCCGAGGCTAGCACGCCGGGTGGGGAGCGGCAAACCGGCGCGGGGCTCGCGGGTCGCCGGGAGGATCGGGTAAGATGCCCGCGTGACCGGCTCTTCGCGCGAGATCGACGTGCTGGTGGTGGGAGGCGGCCCGGGCGGCAGCACCGCCGCGACCTTTCTCGCCCGCGGCGGGCTCCGGGTCACCCTGGTGGAGCGGGAAGCCTTCCCGCGCTTCAAGGTCGGCGAGTCGCTGATCCCCACGTGCATGGACATCTGCCGGCGTCTGGGCGTGCTCGACCGGGTGCTCGCGCACGGCTTCCAGATGAAGTACGGCGCCACCTTCCACGATCAGGAGCTGGGGATCTCGTCCACCTTCGACTTCAAGCCCGGTCGCCCGTGGCCCGCCTTCACGCTCGACGTGCACCGCGCCGAGTTCGACCAGATCCTCCTCGATCACGCGGTGGCGCAAGGGGTCACGCGTCTGCAGCCCGCGACCGTCGAGAAGGTAGCCTTCGACCTCGACGGCGTCACCGCGCGCGTCAGCCTGGGCGAGACGGAGCGCGAGGTGCGCGCACGCTTCCTGGTGGACGCGAGCGGACGCGACGCCTTCCTGGCCGCGCGTCAGGGGCAGCGGAAGCCGCGGCCGGGCCTGGGGAAGGTCGCGATCTTCGCCTACTTCAAGGGCGCCCGCCGCTTCCCGGGCCGCGAGGAAGGCCACGTCCGCATCTACATCTTCCCCGAGGGCTGGTTCTGGTACATCCCGCTCGCGCGCGACGAGACCAGCGTGGGCTGCGTGCTCCACCAGAAGGTCGTGAAGGCTCGGCGCGGCTCGCTCCAGGAGCTGTTCGACGACATGGTCGAGCGCTGCCACGCGGTTCACGACAATCTTCAGGGCGCTTCGCGGGTGACCGAGCTGTACACCACCTCGAACTTCGCCTACTCGGTGGAGCCGGTCGTGGGCGACCGATTCCTGTGCGTGGGCGACGCGGTGGCCTTCGTGGACCCGATCTTCTCGCCCGGGGTGTTCATCGCGATGCAGTCGGGCGAGCTGGCCGCGGGCGCGATCCTGCGCGCCTTCCGCTCCGACCGGTTCGAGGCCCGGCGCTTCCGCGCCTACGAGCGCGCGGTTCGCCGGGGGACGCGGCCCTTCGAGCGCTTCATCGAGTCCTTCTACGACCGCGCCTTCCTCGAGGTCTTCCTGCGTCCGCGCAACGTGCTGGGCATGGTCCCCGCGGTCACCGGGGTGCTCGCGGGCGGCTCGTTCGGGTCTCTCCCGAAGCACCTGCGTTTCTCGCTGTGGGGATTCTTCCAGGTGGTGCGCTTCACCCGCTGGCTGAACCTGCGCCGCGGCGTGGTCCTCGAATCCCGCCTCGACTGGTAGCCCGAGCCACCCCCCGAGCCCGCACATGGAGAGAGCCCGCATGCACTACCGGATCATCTCGGCCGACGACCACATCGACATGCAGTGGCTGCCGCGCGATCTCTGGCAGACGCGGGTCCCGCCGGCGTGGCGCGAGCGTGCGCCCCGGGTGGTGGAGACGGACGCCGGGCCCTACTGGGTCTGCGGCGACGAGCGCTGGGATCCGTGGGGCGGGCGCCGGGGCGTGGCCGGCTCGATGGGCGGGCGCCGGCTCGCGCTGGAGAAGGGCGGCGTGCTCGAGCCCGGGGTGCTGCGCCCGACCACCACCGCGCTGCGCCTGGCCGACATGGACCGCGACGGGGTGGACGCCACCGTGATGTACGGGCCCATCGTGCCGCTGCTGATCAAGGATCCCGCGCTGCGGCAGGTCTGCTACCACGCCTACAACGAATGGCTCGCCGAGTTCTGCGCCACTGCGCCCGAGCGGCTCATCGGGGCCGGGCTGATCCCGATCGACGACCCGAAGGTCGCCGCCGACGAGGTGCGCTCGCTGGCCCAGCTGGGCTTGCGCACCGGGATGTTCCTCGCGGCCCGTGCCGAGCTGCCGCTCTGGGACGAGGAGTGGGAGCCGCTGTGGGAGGCCGCCGCGGAGACCGGGCTGCCGATCGGCTTCCACCTGGGCGGCGGGCTGCGCACCGTGACCTTCAGCGGGCCCAAGGCCGCGGATCCCGGCAACATGGGCGTGCGGGTGGCGTGCTCGACGCTCCAGATGGACGAGCCGCTCGCCGCGGTGATCTTCTCGGGCGCGCTCGAGCGGCACCCGAATCTCCGCATCGTGCTGGCCGAGACCGGTATCGGCTGGCTGCCCTACATGCTCGAGCGGATGGACGACACCTACCAGCGCTTCGTGGACGCGGCCGAGTACTGGCGCGCCCACGGGGGTCTGCGGCTCACCATGCCGCCCAGCGAGTACTGGAAGCGCCAGGTGTGGGCGACGTTCCAGCTCGATCTGGTCGGCCTGCGCCTGGTGGACGTGCTCGGGGCGGGGCGGGTGATGTGGGCCTCCGACTACCCCCACGCCGACTCGACGTGGCCGGACTCGCAGCAGGCCATCGCGGAGAACTTCCGCGGGGTGCCGGAGGCGACGCGGCGGCGCATCCTCTGCGACAATGCCCGGGAGCTCTACCGGCTCTGAGCGCGGCCCGCTCCACCCCGGCCCCGGGCTTCACGCCGCGGGAGCTCCGCGCGCTGCGGGCGCTCCGGAGCCCGATCGGCATCCAGCGGGCGCTCGACGCCATGCCGTATCACCTGGCCGGAACCGCCTGGTCGCCGCGCCGGGTGCTGCGGGAGCGCACCGCGCATTGCCTGGAGGGCGCGGTGTTCGCGGCGGCCGCGCTGCGCGTGCTCGGCTTTCCGCCGCTCCTGCTCGATCTGGAGGCGGTGCAGGATACCGATCACGTGGTGGCGGTGTTCCGGAGCCGCGGGCACTGGGGCGCCATCGCCAAGTCCAACTTCTCGGGGCTGCGCTATCGGGAGCCGGTGCACCGGAGCGTGCGGGAGCTGGTCATGAGCTACTTCGACGGCTATATCAACCTGCGGGGTGACCGCACCCTGCGCGCCTACTCGCGGCCGGTCGATCTCGCGCGCTTCGATCGCCGGCGGCCCGGCTGGATGACGACGGAGGAGGATCTCTGGTGGATCGCCGAGCACCTGCTCGACATCCCGCACACGCGGCTGCTGCGGCCGGCCATGGCGCGCGCCCTCTCGCGGGTGGACCGGCGCGCGCTGACCGCGGCGCGAGTGGGCCAGCGTGCGCACTGACGTGACGGTGCAGGAGAATCTGGACGGCACCCGCACCGAGTACTTCGGGGTCGAGTGCACCGAGGCGGCATTGCTCGCCCTGCTCCGGGAGATCTTCGAGGAGCACTGGGAGCACGTGATCTTCGGCCCGTGCATCGAGGGCGCGGTGTTCGAGGGCCGGTTCGGCCGCCGGCCCCGGATCTCCCTGCTCGACGGCTACGTCACGGTGCAGGTCGAGGGCAGCGAGTCCTGGCACTTCCACCTGTGCATCGGCCCGCACCAGGGCTCGGCCGCGCTGCCGACGCCCCCCGCGCTGGCCGAGTGGCGCCGCTGCGCCCGCGCCGCGTTCTTCCAGAACCGCGACCGGTCCGGGCGGCCCAGCGCCTGGGGCCTGCGGCTCTGGAACGGCCGCGACGAGCAGATGCTGACCGTGTTCCTGCCGAACCCGTGGATCGACCCCGCGCGTGGCCGCTACGTGGACACGCCCGACTGGTCGCGGCTCGATCTCTGGATGGATCTGCGCGCCCGTCACGCGGGCGTCCCCGGTGAGCCCCCGCCGGCCCACGCCGACCCCCCTCGCACCCACTGACGGGGTCAGGTCTTACATTCCGACATTTGGCCGCCGAAGTGGCGCCATCGCCGAGCCCGGAATGTTGGATTGTAAGACCTGACCCCAGTCGATAGAATCACGGCGTATGAACGGGGTGCACGATCTGGGGGGCATGCAGGGCTTCGGGCCGGTCGAGCGCGAGGAGAACGAGCCGACGTTCCACGCCGACTGGGAGGCGGTGGTGTTGGCCATCCAGCACGCAGGCCGCCAGGGCCTGCTCTACAACATCGACGAGTTCCGCCACGGCATCGAGCGCATGGCTCCGGCCCACTACCTGCGCGCGACCTACTACGAGAAGTGGCTCGAGGGGATCACCCGGGTCCTCCTCGAGAAGGGCGTGCTGGATCCCCAGGAGCTGATCGCGCGGCGGACGTTCTTCGAGCAGAAGCCCGACGCGCCGGCTACCGCGGCGCTGCCCGGGCCGCCGCCGTCGCGGGGCGCCTCCCGGCGGGCCTCGATGACGGATTTCATCCGCGAGACCGGAGCCACGCCGCGGTTCGCGCCGGGCGAGGCCGTCCTCACGCGGGACATGCACCCGCACGGCCACACGCGGCTGCCGCGCTACGCGCGCGGCAAGCGCGGCGTCATCCACTGCTGCCACGGTATCCACGTGTTTCCCGACACCAACGCCCACGGGCAGGGCGAGCAGCCGCAGCCGCTCTACAGCGTGCGCTTCGACGCGCGCGAGCTGTGGGGCGAGTCGGCGGAGGCGAACCAGGCCGTGCACATCGATCTCTGGGAGAGCTATCTCCTACCCGGGAGGTAACGCGGATGGGCAAGAACCACCCCAACGTCGATCCCTACATCGTGTCCCGCGTGCGGGCGCTCGAGTCGCTGCTGCTCGAGAAGGGCATCCTGGCCCCCGACGCGGTGGATCGGGTGATCCAGCGCTACGAGGCGGACACCGGCCCGATGACGGGCGCTCGCGCGGTGGCGAAGGCGTGGACCGATCCCGACTACCGGCGCCTGCTCCTGGAGGACCCGAGGGCCGCGCTCGGGCAGCTCGATCTCGATTACGAGATGCTGATGGTGGTCGAGAACACGGAGGCGGTGCACAACCTGGTGGTGTGCACGCTCTGCTCCTGCTACCCGTGGCCGGTGCTGGGGCTGCCCCCCACCTGGTACAAGATGCCGGCCTACCGCTCGCGCGCGGTCAGCGAGCCGCGGACGATCCTGCGGGAGATGGGGCTCGAGGTGCCGGCGGAGCGCGAGATCCGCGTGTGGGACTCGAGCGCCGAGATGCGTTACATGGTCCTGCCGATCAGGCCGGCCGGCACCGAGGCCATGAGCGAAGCGGAGCTGGTGCCGCTGATCACCCGCGACGCGCTCATCGGCGTGGCCGAGCCGCGCGTGACCGCCTCCTGAGCGGCGCCGGCCCCGTGTACGAGCGCCGGCGTAACATCGTGGTGCGCCGCGACGGGCGGCGGGTCAACGTGGCGCGCTTCCGGGGTCAGCTCTTCATCTGCGCCACCGGTTGCTGCTGCGGCCGCACCGAGGACGGCTTCGCGCCGGTCCCGACCGAGACCTTCCACCGCGAGTGGGAGCGGCGGCGGCTCCGTAACATCATCCACCTGACGATCGGCGGCTGCCTCGGACCGTGCGCCCTCGCCAACGTGGCGCTCCTGCTCTTCGACGGCCAGGCTCAGTGGTTCCACTCGATCGACTCGGACGCGCTTGCGGTCGCCCTCTACGATCACGTCGAGGCCATGCTGGACGCCGACGCCTGCCTGCCTTCGCCGTCGGCCCTCGCCCCGTACCAGTTCACCGCCTCCGCCTGGCAGCCGCGTCCCGACGGCCAGCCGGTGGACGACGCCCGCCTCTGGCGCGGGCGCCAGGCCCACGCCTGCGAGTCGCTGCCGTCGGGGGTGACCGCGCAGGGCCAGGACCTCACGGTGGACCGCGTGGTCGCGGTCATGGGAGGCCAGGCCGCGCTGCCGCGCAAGAACGGCGAGCTGGTCTTCGAGGAGCCCTGGCAGGGTCGCGTCTTCGGTATGGCCGTCGCCCTGCACGAGCGCGGCGTGTACGACTGGGAAGAGTTCCGCCAGGCGCTCATCGCCCAGATCGCCGCCGCCGAGACGCGCCCCGCCCCCTTCGTCTACTACGAGATCTGGCTCCAGACCTTCGAAGCCCTCCTCGCCCGCAAGCAGCTCGTCACCAACACCGAGCTCGACGAGACGACCTACCAGTTCGAATTCGGCGAGCGCGACGAAGTGTATTGACTCGGAGGGGGGCTGCGCCCCCCTTGTATCTTAGGAACTCCGGCGGATAGCGTAGCCGGAGTGAAGGCGGGCGGGAGCCCGCGCCCCCCTGGGTCTACCAAGACCGTTCGGAAGCCTGGGGCCCTGCCTGCCGCTTCACGTGCCGTGAACCCGAACAGTCGCTTGGGCCGCTCGGCGAGCCCGCATCGACAAGGACGGGACATGGAACGGATCTTCGTGGGGCTGGATGTCTCGAAGGATCGGCTGGACGTGCATGTACGCCCCACGGATGAGGAGTTCGCGGTGGCGTACGAAGAGGCGGGGGTGGCCACGCTGGTGCACCGGCTGGTCGACCTGCGGCCGATGCTGATTGTGCTGGAAGCGACCGGCGGGTATGAGAGCGCCGTCGCCGCCGCGCTGGCACACGCCGGGTTACCGGTGGCGGTGGTCAATCCCCGGCAGGTCCGGCAGTTTGCGCTGGCCACGGGGCAGCTGGCGAAGACGGATCGGCTCGATGCGCGGGCCAATGCGCGCTTTGCGGAGTTGGTGCAGCCGGCGGCGCGGCCGCTGGCCACGGAGCAGGCGCAGGGGCTGGGGGAACTCGTGGCCCGGCGGCGCCAGCTCGTCGATATGCTGGGGGCCGAGCAGAACCGGCATCGCCAAGCGCGGGTCCGCGGGCTGCAACAGCGCATCCGGGCGCACGTCACGTGGCTCACGCGGGCGATCGCGGAGGTCGACGCGGCGATCGCCCGGCTCATTCGCACGAGCTCCGTGTGGCGGGAGACGGAGGATCTGCTGACCTCGGCGCCCGGGATTGGCGACCTCACCGCGCACGCGCTGATCGCCGACCTCCCGGAACTGGGTCAGCTGGATCGGCGTCGGATTGCCGCGCTCGTCGGCCTGGCGCCGTGGAATCGCGACAGCGGCCGCTGGCGGGGGCGGCGCATGATCGGCGGGGGCCGGGCCGCCGTCCGCCGCGCGCTGTACATGCCCACCATCGTGGCGATTCACCACAACCCGGTGATCCGGGAGGTCTACCGGCGGCTCACGGCCGCGGGCCGCCCCAAGAAGGTCGCCGTCATCGCGGCCATGCGCAAGCTGCTCACGATCCTCAACGCCATGCTCCGGGACCGCCGCCCATGGCAACCCGCTTGACCGGCAAGACAGTCGCTTCCGACGGTCGTCGCGCGCCGGACGGCGCGCTCCTCCCTGCCTCCCCCCTAGCACAGCAGAATCAAGGAACAGGATGCGCGGGCGAAGCCCGCGCTCGGAGCGCGCACCACAGATCGCTGTCGGTAGATGGCGCATAGGGCGGGGCGTCGGGGGGCGGGGGCCCTCCCGGGAACCGTGTCTTCTGCGCGCAAGCGAAGCGAGACGCGTCCTGTCTCGTGGCTCGTGAGAGTGGCCCCGCGGCAATGCGACTCAGCGTGTTCCCGGGAGGGCCCCCGCCCCCCGGCGTCCCGCCCGACGGTATGACGAAACGCGACCGCGAGGCTAGGGGGAAGCGGACGCGGCGACGGGAGCCGGCGGCGGCGCCGCGGAGAGGCGGTTGAGCGCGGGCACGAGCAGCCCGGTGACCCGCACGGGTAGCGCGCTCGTGAAGTGGAAGCGCGCGGCCTCGGGTCCCGGCACGTAGGCGGTGACGGTACCGAAGTAGCGGTTGTCGAGCATGAAGACGAAGGTGGCCGCCCGGCTCACCACGCGCGACTCCACCACCGCGCCGTTCTTGGCGTAGATGAAGTAGCGGTGATCGCCGGTGCCGGTCTTGCCTCCCGCGACGTGCGGGGTGGCGCCGGGCTGCGCCAGCGCGGGCCGGAGGCCGCGCGCGGTGCCCTGGTCGACGACCTGGGTGAGCATCCCCCGCACCACCGCGGCCACCTCGGGCGCGAGGACCTGCGTCGCCGGGACCTCCGCGCGCCCCATGTGCGTCTCGTAGGGCGTGCCCACTCCGAAGTCCACGCCGTCCACCAGCACGGTCGGGAGGCGGACGCCGTCGTTCAGGATGATCCCCATCAGCTCGGCGAGCGCGGCCGGACGATCGCCGGAGCTGCCGATGGCGGTGGCCAGCGACGGGGTGAGGGACGCGAACGGATAACCCATCCGCTCCCAGTTCCGATGCAGGTCGAGGAACGCCTCGATCTCGAGCAGGCTGGCGATGCGGTTGTCCTGCGCGTTGCGGTGGCGCGTGAAGAAGAGCCAGCCGTAGACGGCCTGCCGCTCGGCGCTGCTGGCCCGCACCACCTGCGTGATGCCCGCGCCCGGATGCCGGCGGAGGTAGCCCGCCAGCCAGAGCTCGAGGGGATGCACGCCGGCCACGTAGCCGCGGTCGGCGAGCGGCATCGTCTGCGGGTCCGCCCGCTCGTAGAGCTCCGCGACCATCTTGTCGGACAGTCCGCGGCCGGGCAGCCGCGCGGTGAGCAGCTCGCGGAAGATCTCGAGGCTCACCTCCGGGTAGACCGAGCGCAGCGCGGTGGACAGGCCGTTGGGGGTGGCGCGCGCGCCGCTCAGCACCAGCTCGAGCTGCGCGTCGAGGGCCAGGCCCTGGTACTTGCGGTAGAAGCGCCGGACGAACTCGCTGCCCTCTCGATCCGCGAACCGGGTCAGGTAGCGATCGCGGCGCGGGTCGAGGGGATCGGCCAGGCGCACCGCGAGCGAGGTCTCGGAGCCGTAGAGGTGGTTGGTGACCACGTCGCGCATCAGGCGGATGAAGACCAGGTTGACCGAGTTCTGGAAAGCCTCGCGGATCGTCATCACCTTGCGGTCGTCCTCGCGGTCGAAGTTGCCGAAGGTGTGGAGCCCTCCGCCGGTGAAGAAGGCCTCGCCCGGGCTCGCCGAGTACTTGCGCTCGAGCGAGGCCTCCAGCGTTGCCCGGAGCGTCTTGTCGGTGCCGCGCGCGGCGGTGAGGTACTCGATCGCCCACGCGCCCATGCGGTCCTTCGGATGCGGCCGGGCCGCGGCCAGCTCCGCCGGCGTGAGCCGAGCGTACCGGTCGTGGAGCACCGCGATCGCCTCGAGATACGAGATCAGGGTGCGGAGCTTGGCGGTGGAGCCGAGATCGATCCGCGCACCCCCCGCGATGTCGAGCGGCTGGTCGAGGTTGTCGGTCTGGATGCGGATCCGGTTGGCGTGGGGCCCGCGCTCGTAGATCGTGACGCTGTAGATCACGCGCGCGGGATCGCCCCCGCCCAGGAGCTTCTCGCCGACGAGCCCCAGGCGCTCGATGGTCGCGGGCTCGCGCAGAGACCGCAGGAGCCGCGTCGCGGCCCCCTGGCCGGGCGCGTCCAGCGTGCTGTAGGCGGTGAGGTCCAGCCGGTCGAGGTCGTAGAGGCCGGGCACGTTCAGCAGGGTGGTGAGCCGGCTGCGCACCAGGTTCGCGCCCTTGCGCTCCACGAAGGCGGTCGTGGCAGGCCCGTTGCCCGCGCGCGGCTCGAGCCGCTGCGCCAGCGCGGCGTCGCGCAGGCTCGCGTCGATCACGCCCGCGCGGGCCATCACGCGCAGGTAGCTGTCGGTGAACTCCTCGAGCCCGCGCGGATTCTCGACCAGGTAGTGGTACGGCCTCCGCACCGCCAGGATCAGGCTGAGCGCGCGCTTGAAGGCGTGGGCCCGCGCGGCCTCGGAGATCCCGGGCTTGGCCTCGAGGAGGGCGTTGGCCTCCGCGAAGTCGAGGCCGTACCAGACGCGCAGGCCGTCGCCCATGCCGTGCACCTCGCCGTGCCCGGGGGCGGCCGCGAGGGGGAGCGAGTCGAGATAGTCCACCAGGATCTGCCGGCGCGCGGCCCGCGTCTGCACGCCACCCTGGTAGGCGCGCAGGCTCGCCGAGATCATCTGGTGCAGCTTGTCGGCGGGGGAGCGCGTCCGCCCGTCCGGCGAGTGCCGGAGCTTCTCGAGCTGGGTGGGCAGCGTGCTCGCCCCGATCGAGTGGCGCTCGGCGCCCAGGCGCCCGAGCGCCTCGACCCCGACCGCCTTGGCGAGCCGCCGCCAGTCCACCACCGGATTGCGGAAGGGGTGGCCCGCGTCGAGGAGCTCGCGGTTCTCGATGAAGAGCACGGTGTTGACGAGGAGGGTCGGCACCGCCTCGAAGCGCTCGTAGACCTCTTCGGGATAGCGGGTGGCGTAGAGGGGCTTCTCGTCGCGGTCGAGCACCGCGAGACCCGCCCGCGTCTTCTCCCGGTAGGGGAGCGCGACGCCCCACGCGGCGAGCCGGTCGAGGCCCGGCGAGAGCCGCGCCTGGCGCTCGACGCGATAGCCCGCGCCCTCGAGCCGCTCGACGAAGCTGCCGAGCCGGGTGTAGCCGAGCCGCTCGTCGTAGGGGCCGGTCTTGGGAAAGCGGACGGCCTTGCTCGGGCCCGGGTCCACCCGGTAGGTCAGCCAGGCGGCCGCGCGCGAGAGCACGAGCGCCTGCACCGTCGAGGTGCGCATCTCCACGAGCGCGGCGAGGGCGACCACCACCGCGAGCAGCGGGAAGAGGACGTAGCGCCGATGCAGCAGCTCGCGCATCCGCGCGATCCAGGACCGCCGCGACGCGTTCCCGAGCACGTCATCGCTCATCACGCCGGTGGCGAGGGCGGGCTGGCTGGGGGTCAGCGCGCGCGGGGAGGCAGAGCGCGAGAAGGAGAAGATGCGCTTCAGCGCGAACCGGGGACCGGAGTCTGCCACTGACTGATCAACCGCCCTTCTACCGTGCCAGTTCCATTCGACGATCGATTCCTACGGTGAGCGCTTGAAGTTTAGCACGTGCTCGCACCACGCGGCCACCACGAGCAATTCCGCGTCGCGCTCCGCCGCCGCGACGAGCTGCACCGCGTGCGGCAGCCCCGCCGCGGACACGCCGCTCGGCAGCGAGCACGCGGGCGCGCCCGCGAAGCTCCACGGCGCGCAGAACCACGGATCGCCGGTCGCGAGCCCTTCCGGCGCGGGGGCCGGCGCGGTCGGGGCCAGCAGCGCGTCGTGGGCCGCGAGCAGCGGCATGACCTCCTCGCGGAAGGCGAGGCGCGCGCGCTGCGCCCGGGCGTAGGCCACCGCGGGGCGCGCGAGCCCGCCCGCGATCAGCTCGCGCGTGCGCGGCCGGTACGCGGCGGCGTGGGCCCGGTAGAGATCCTCGTGATAGGCGGCCGCCTCCACCTCGAGCACCTCGCGTCCCGCCGCGTGCACGCCCGCGAACGACGCGGGCAGCTTCACCTCCTCGATGGTCGCGCCCGCGCGCGCGAAGCGGTCCGCGGCGGCGCGGACCTCGGCCGCGGTCTCCGGGGTCGCGCGGTCCACCAGCTCGGCCGCGAGCGCGAGCCGCGGCGGGCGCGATGCGGCGCCGGCGAGCGCGCGGCCCGCGAGCACTGCCGCGGTCAAGGCCACGTCCGCGACCGCGCGCGCGAAGACGCCGACGTGGTCGAGGCTCCACGCGAGCGGCACCACCCCCTCGGTGGGGATCAGGCCGTGCGTGCCCTTGAAGCCCACCACGCCGCAGTAGGCGGCGGGCCGCAGCACCGAGCCGACCGTCTGCGTGCCGAGGGCGAGCGGCGTCATCTGCGCGGCGACCGCCGCCGCCGAGCCCGAGGACGATCCGCCCGGGGTGTGCGCGGTATTCCACGGGTTGCGCGTGGGGCCGGGCTCGAAGTACGCGAACTCGGTGGTGTGCACCTTGCCGAGGATGATCGCGCCCGCCGCGCGGAGTCGCGCCACCGCGGTGGCGTCCTCGGTCGCGGCGACGTGAAAGGCGGGCGCGGCGCCGCACGTGGTGGTCAAGCCCGCCACGTGAATGATGTCCTTGATGGCCACCGGCACGCCGTGCAGCGGGCCGCGCAGCCGGCCCGCGCGCGCCTCCGCGTGCCGCTCGCGCGCGACCGCGCGTGCCCCCGCGTCGTCCACGCGCACCCACGCGTGGACGTCCGCCTCGCGCGCCGCGATGCGCGCGAGGCACGACTCGAGGAGATCCACTGCGGAGAGCGAGCGGTCCGCGATGAGCGTGGCCGCGCGGCCGGCAGGGAGGGAAGCGAGGTCGTCCGAAGCCATGCATGAAGATCATGCGGGGCGCGTGCGCGCGCTGTCAAGACGGCCCGCGCGCGCTTTCTTCGCTCCGCAGAATGTGCGGAGAAAGCCTCGACCCACCAATAGGGTAGTTCCTTGCCCACCCACGGAAGAGAGGGGGAACTCGCTCCGGTGGGCCGTCGGCAAGCCGCTGATTCTACGACGCATCCCTTCTGGTACAGGACTTGCCCCTAGGAGCGCGTACGGATCAGGCAGGTCGGAAGCGCGGTGGCCGGGATAATTTGTCGGTCCCTTCTCCACCGGCCGGTTGTACCGGCGCCGAGCTTTCCGGCCTGCCTGGTCACAGAGATAGTGGGGCCAACTGCCACCACGGGAGGATCGGATGAGTTCCCAGCGAGACCTGCCACGCATGGATCTGCGCTACGCGAAGCTTTGCATGGAGCTCGATTGCAACACCGTGTTCGACTCGGCCATGTTCAGGCACTGCCCGACCTGCGGCAGCGTCGAGTTCTATCCACTCGAGTCCTGGCTCAACCGCGAGCGCGCGGACAAGGCTCCCGTCGTGATCGGCAACGTCAACGTGGACCGCGCAATGCGCGTGGCCGCCATGCCCCGCCCGCTCTGGCTGGAGCGGCTGCGCGCGAAGCGCGCGGAGAGCGACGCGCGCCTCGCGGCGGGTCCCGCCAAGATGCCGGCCCGTGTCCGGCGCCGGAGGGCGAGCTGATGCGTACCATCCTGGTGGTCGACGACGATCCGTGGGTGCGGGTGCTGGTCCGCGACGTGCTGGCCAGCGATGGATATCGCGTGCTCGAGGCCGCCGACGGTCAGGACGCGATCCGCGTCGCGGCCGAGCACCCGGGCCCGATCCACTTGCTGCTGTCCGACGTGGTGATGCCCGGGATGAACGGGTGCGATCTCGCGGCCGGGCTCGTCGCGCTCCTGCCCGGCTTGAAAGTCGTGTACATGTCCGCCTACGACCGCGACTACCTCGTCGCGAGTGGGCTCAGCCTGGCGGGGCCGGTCCTCACCAAGCCGTTCACCCCCGAGTATCTCTGCCGGCGCGTGCGGATGACGCTGGATCGCCGGCCCGAGCTCGCGACCGCCCGCTAGCCCGCGGTCGGACGCGTCATTGACGCGCAGGCCCGGCTCGTTGTAAGAGCCGGGCCATGCTTCCACGCGCCACGACCGCGCGGGGCGTCGCCCTCGCGCTCCTCGGCTTCCTGCTGGGCGCGGGGGCGGCCTCCGCCTGCGCGCCATCCACGCGGCCGCTCGACGTGCCCACCGTGCTGGTGCTCTCGGGCGGGGGCGCCAAGGGCGCCTACGAGGCGGGGGTCGCGGCCGTCTTCGTGGAGCGTGGCCTGCCGATCCGGCTGGTGGCCGGCTCTTCCGCGGGCGCGCTGAATGCGGCCATGATCGCCGACGGCCGCATGGAGCGTCTGGAGACGCTGTGGCGCGGCCTCTCGCGCGATCGCGTCTACTCGCTCCGCACCCGGGTGCTCTTCGCGGGCCTGCTGCCGGGCTGGCTCACCCTGCTCGCGCTGAATGGCGCCGGCTCGCTCTTCGACCCGCAGCCTCTGCGGGAGCTGATCGACGCTTCCCTCGACCTGGAGCGGGTCCGCGCCTCGTCCATGCGGCTTCTCGTGATCACGAGCGACCTGGCCCGCCGCGAGGCGCGCCTCTTCGACAACCGGACCATCACCCGCGAGGCCCTGATGGCGGCGGCGGCGGTGCCGGGCGCGTTCCCCGCGGTGGACGTGGGCGGCGCGCTGCTCGTGGACGGCGGCCTGACCGGCCGCGCGCCGGTGCTGGAGGCGCTCGCGGCGGAGCCGGGGGTGGCGCGGGCGGTGGTGGTGATGAGCTACGCGCCGGATGAGCACGGCGCGCCGCCCACCACCATGCGCCGCGCGCTGGAGGAAGCGTTCGAGATGGGGATGATCCACCAGATCCGGCGGGACGTGGAGCTGGCGCGTCTCAAGTTTCCGGGGGTGGAGATCCACCTGCTGCAACCGTCGGCGCCGCTCGCGCTGCGGCCGCTCGACTTCGATCAGGCGGGCATCGCGCGGGCGCTCGAGCGCGGCCGCGAGGACGCGCTCGCCTGCCTCAGGGGCTGGGCGACGCGCTGAGCTGGAGCGGTCCGCTCTCGCGGGCCAGGAAGTGCACGCGTCGGTTGCGGTGCTGGCAGCCCGCGGACCGATCGGCGCACACGGTGCCGCTCTCCCCGCGCGCCACCGCGGTGATCCGCCCGGCGGCCACGCCCTTGGCCACGAGGTACTCCATCACCCACCGCGCGCGACGCTGGGCCAGCGCCAGGTTGGCGGCGCGCGGCCCGACCGCGTCGGTGTAGCCCTCCACGATCACGAGCTGGGACGGGTTGGCCCTGAGCCAGGCCGCCGCCGCGTCGAGCGCCGGGAGGTCGCGGCGGTCCGCGTGGATCTCGCCCGAGGCGAAGTGCACGTCGGGCAGCTCCGCGCGCGCGGCGAAGGTCTCGCTGGCGGCCTCGGAGGTGGGGAGGTCGGGCGCGGGCGCCGCGTCCGGCCAGGTGGGCGCGGGCGGTGGGGTGGCCACGGGCGCGGGAGCGGCCACCGGGACCGCGGCCACGCGGGCCGGCTCGATGGGGCGCGCGCAGCCGAGGGGGAGCAGCGCGAGAGTCAGCGCGAGGACGCGCGCGACGCGCGAGCGCATGACGAGCTGGGCGCTCAGGCGAGCTCCCCGCGCTCGGTGAGCCGATCGTGGATCATGCCGAGGCCGAACTCCAGCTCGGTGGCCAGCGACTGGAGCTGATCCAGGCGGTTGCCGTCTGGACGCAGGCAGCCATTCTCCAGCAGCTGGCCGTGACCCAGCACCGCGAGGCTCAGCAAGCTCGCCTTCTCGAACAGCCGCTCGACGTACTCGGCCAGGACATCCTCGGTCTGCGCCATGGGTTGCTCCTTTGCCCGTCTCGGATCGGCTCGCGCCGTCGTGCTCCGGTGCCGCCTTCATCGCATGGGGCATGCCACCCCCGATACGTCGCAAGGACTTGGAATTACAGGGAATAGACGCGACCCCGTCGTCCCGGGGTACGTCAGCGCGACGGCAGCGCCGTCAGACTTCGGACAGCGCAAGGGTTGCTCTGTGCCAGCATGGATCTCATGGATCTCATGGAGGCACGCATCGCACGGGTCGAGCGCGTCCTGGATCTGGCCGCGCTCGCGACGGGTGTGGTCCTGCTCGTGGCGTGGCCGGAGCGGCAGATCGCGCTGACCCGGCCGATGATGCTCGTGTGCGCGGGCGTGGTGCTGCTCGGCGCGGGCCTCGCGCGCGACCTGGCGCGACTGGCCCTGGAGGCGTCGCGCGAGCCGACGGCCGATCCGCATCCCGGCGAGCTGCGCGCGTGTCTCGAGTCCACCCTGGGGCTGGGCGCCGTCCTGGCCGGGCTCGCGTGGCGGTTCTGGGGCGCGGGCGGCGCCGCCGTGCCGCTGCCGGTGGGCGGTCTCGTGCTCGCGCTGGCCGCGGTGGCCGCGTTCGGCCATCTCACGCGCAACCTGGTGCTCGTGCTACCGCACGAGCCGGCTCACCGCAACGTGCTCTTCTGGTCTCCGCCCCGCAAGTAGTCGCGGAGCGCCCGGCGGATCGAGGCGAAGCCGAGCCGCCGCCACGGGATCGCGTCGCGCTTCACCCAGCGCACCTCGATCACGTCGCTCCCCGGGGTGATCCGTCCCGCCACGCGCACCTCGTAGACGATGCCCAGCACCGGGAAGCCGCCGCGGCCGTACCGATCCGGCACGAAGCCGCGGAAGCGCGCGCGCTGAACGCGCGCGCCGAGCTCCTCGCGCAGCTCGCGGCGCAGCCCGCGCTCCGGCGTCTCGTCCGCCTCGAGGAAGCCGCCGGCCAGGTCCCAGTAGCCCGCGTAGGGCTCGGCCGCCCGTCGGCACAGGAGGATGCCTCGCGGCCCGACCACGATGGCCACCGTGGCGGGCACCGGGTTGTTGTAGAACATCCAGCCGCAGCGCGGGCATCGCCACCGTCGGAAGCCGTCCTGGCGCGTGGACCGCAGTCGGCCGCCACACCGCTGGCAGTGACGAGGCGCGCTCACCCGGCGGGGCGGGGCGCCGCGGAAGGCGCCGAGCGGCCCTCCTCGACCTCGAGCTCGGTGCCGAGCGCCTCGTTGAAGCGGTTGGTGAAGTTCGCCGCGGCGATCGAGAGGGTGAGCTGGACCAGCGCCTCGGGGTCGAGGTGCTTCCGGAGCGTCTCCACCAGCGTCGGGCTCACCTGGACGCGGAGGGTCATCTCCTCCGCGTAGCCCAGCACGAGGCGCTCGAGCTCGGAGAAGAGCGGGCTCGTCGGCCATTCGGCGAGCGCGTCGAGCTGCTCCCGGGAGACGCCGACGCGCCGCGCGGCGGCCCCGTTGTGGGTGACGCAGTAGCGGCACCGGTTGAGCTGCGACGCGCGGACGTAGGCCAGATAGCGGAGCTTGAGGTCGAGCGCGCCCTCGCGGAGCTGCGGGTACCAGGCGAGGAACGGCGCCACCGACCGCGCGTGGTGCGCCATGAGCCGGTAGAAGTTGAGCACGCGCCCGCTCGCCTTCTGGAGCGTGTCGAAGACCGGCTGCAGCTCGGGCCCGACCTGCGCCCGATCGAGGTAGGGCAATCTCGCCGCCATCGTGTGTGGCCTCCTTGGCCGCCCGAATCGCGGCGGGCCCGGCCCCGCGCGCGGCTCGGTGCGTGGCCGCATCATACGCGGGCGGGCCGCGACGGCCCAAGCCGTCGCCCGCCGCTCACAGGATCGCGACATGGATCGCCTGGCCCTCGAAGAGCAGGGCGGCCCCGCGCCGGCCGTCCAGGGCGAACTCGAAGAGCCGCCCGACCCCCACGCTCCCGCGCGTACCGCCGTCGACGCGCGCGGCGGCGCGCAGGAGGCCGTCGGCGCGCGCCCGCCCGGCCGCCTCGTCCCACGCGCCCGCGGCGGTCCCGTAGGCGTCGAGCGCATAGGCGCGCAGCAGCTTGGGCCACTCGCGCGCGAAGAGGCCGGGCGCGTGGAAGCAGTCCACGCCGGCCAGGTTCGGCCCCACGAAGACGGCGGCGCCGACCGCGGTGGGGGCCACCGCGGGCTCGAAGCTCCGGGTCGTGTGCTCGAGATGCGCCTTGACCTCGGGCTTGTCGTAGATGGCCTGGTAGCTGCCCGTCGCCGAGGGCGCCGCCACGCTGCGCGAGGCCGCCGCGACGCCCGACCAGATCCGCGATTGCTCGGCTTTCTGGAGAACCTGGGAGCGGACGCTCGGCTGTACCACGCTGCCCCGGCTCTCGAAGTCCTTGCGGCCCTCGTTCCAGCGGCCCTGCTCCACGCAGTACACCGCGATGTTCCGCGGCCCGCTGTGCGGCGGCAGGAGCAGGTCCTCGCGCAGCACGCGGTTCTGCTTCCCTCCGATCAGGATCTCGCCGGCCAGGAGCAGCACGTGGGTCTTGCCGCGGTTCTCCGCGATCAGGTCCGGCACGCTGGCCTGCGGGCGCTCGAGCACGGTGAGGACGCCGCGGGCGCGGCTCTCGTCGAGCGTCAGGATCTCGAGCGGCGGCCGGCCCGCGAGATCCCTGGCCAGTAGCCACAGCACCGCGAGGCCGCCCTGGACCGCCGCCGGGCCCAGGATCAGCCCACCCAGCGCCCGTTCGAGCTCGGGGCTGCGGCCCCCGCCGAGCGAGGCGGAGGGGTCGCCGCTCGCGCCGTGCAGGACGCGCGGCCGGTCGGCCCGGGCGAGGGCAGGGGTGGCGGCGACCGCGCCGCCGGTGGCGAGCAGCGTGAGGAACGAGCGTCGAGCTGGGTTCATGATCTCCTCCGGGCCCGCTCGGGGCGGGGCAATGGATTGCCCGCTTAGACCGGAGCACGGGAGGAAAGTTCCGCGTATACTGTGCCCGTAGCGATCCCCAAGCCCGACACCCTATCCCGAGGAGGCACGCGATGAAGCGGACCCTGGCTCTGGCCGTTCTGATAGCGCTGGCGATCATGCCCGTGCTCTCCGTGACCGAAGCATGGGCTCGTGCGGGCGGCGGCAGCTCGAGCGGAAGCCGCGGCTCCCGCAGCTACTCCTCTCCGGCCAGGCCGGGCGCGAGCCCGGTCTCACCGAGCCAGCCCTCCTCGCCGGCGATGGCCCCGTCGCAGCCGCGGTCGGGCTGGGGCGGCATGATGGGGGGGATGCTGGGTGGTCTGCTGCTGGGCGGCCTGCTGGGTGGGCTGCTCTTCGGCGGCGGCTTCGGCAGCGGCATCGGGCTGATGGAGATCCTGATCGTCGCCGCGCTGGCGTGGTTCGCGATCTCCTACATGCGGCGCCGCCAGGCCGCGGCCGCGCCCTCAGGGTATGCGATGGCGGGCGGGGGCTACGGCGGGCCCGGTACCCGCGATGACGCCGGGATGGCGGCCCGCTACGGGGCCGCGGCCTCGGGTGGCGGCACCGCCACGGTGGAGCCCGCGACCGGCCCGACCGATCTCGAGCGCGGGATCGGTCATCTTCGCCAGATGGACGGGAGCTTCGATCCACGCGTGGTCGCGGAGGCCGCCTCCGACGTCTTCTTCAAGATCCAGGGCGCGTGGACGGCGCGCGACCTCCGGACCGTCTCGGCCCACCTCACGCCGGAGATGCAGGCGCAGCTCCAGCGGGACTGCGACCGGCTGCGGGCGGAGCAGAAGATCAACCGGCTCGAGAACATCGCGGTGCGCACCGCCGAGGTCACCGAGGCCTGGCAGGAGACCGGCCAGGACTACGTGACCGTGCACTTCCTGGCGAGCCTGCTCGACTACACCACCGACGAGAGCGGAGCCCGCGTGCTCGAGGGCAGCCGCACGGAGCCGGTGAAGTTCGAGGAGTACTGGACGTTCGTCCGCCCCGTCGGCCCCGGCCCCTTCAAGCTCTCCGCCATCCAGCAGGCCTAGAAGGGCGAGAAGGGTCCAGCTGCGAGGCGGGGCCCGAAGGTCAGGCGCGAGGCGTACTCCCTGTACGTTGAGCGCCTGACCGAGGGCCCCAACGAAGCAGATGGGCCCTTCTCGGCCTTCTAGAACGCGGCCGACATCCCGCCGTCGAAGTTGATCGCCGTGCCGGTGATGTAGGCGGCGCGGTCGGAGACGAGAAACGCCACCAGGTCGGCGAACTCCTCGGCTTCCCCCATGCGGCCGATCGGGATGCGTTTCGCGGCCTCGCGGTAGTAACCTTCCAGATCGGCGCCCTTGGCCCGGCGCTCCCACTGCGCGCTCTTCACGAGGCCCAGGCAGATCGTGTTCACCAGGATGCGGTCGGGCGCGTACTCGTTGGCCAGTGACTTGGTCAGGTTGATGCCGGCCGCGCGCGTCACGCTGGTGGGCAGAGCGCGGGCCGCGGGGGCCTTGCCGCCCACGGTGGTCACGTTGATGATGCGGCCGCCGCCGCGCGTCTTCATCTGCGGGATCACGAGCCGGCAGAACCGGACCGCGGCCATGAGCTTGACCTGGATGTCGGCCTCCCACGTCGCGTCGTCCACCTTCTCGAAGCTCGCCGCGGAGGAGGTGCCCGCGTTGTTGACCAGGATGTCCACGCCTCCGTAGGTGCCGAGCGCCGCGCTGACCACCGCGTCCACGTCGGCGGCGCGGGTGACGTCGGCGGGCAGGGCCAGCACCTGCACGCCGGTCTGGCGGCGGACGTCCTCGGCGGCGCGCTCCAGCACGTCCTTGCGGCGCGCGCAGATCACGACGTGCGCGCCCTCGGCGGCGAGCCGCATGGCGGTGGCGCGGCCGAGGCCCTCGCTGCCTCCGGTGACGATGGCGACCTTCCCGGTGAGACCCAGATCGAGCATGGCGGTGTCCTCCCGGTCGGGACTGTAGCCGCGGCCGGTGGCGCGGTCAAGCGCGCGCCCCGGCTCCGGCCGCGGCGGCATGGTATGGTGCTCGCCATGCGCCGGGTCCTGGTCACGGGCATGAGCGGCCTCATCGGCAGCGCGGTGCGCGCGCGCCTCGAGGGGCGCTGGGCGCTGCGAGCGCTCAACCGGCGCCCGGTCGCGGGCGTCGAGACGCATCGGGCCGATATCGGCGACCTCGACGCCATCGCGCCCGCCTTCCGCGACGTGGACGCGGTCGTGCACCTGGCCGCCAACGTGTCCGACGCCGGGGGCACGCCGGGGTGGGACGCGGTGCTGCGCGACAACGTGGTCGGCACCTACAACGTCTTCGAGGCAGCGCGCCGGGCCTCGGTGAAGCGGGTGATCTACGCGAGCAGCGGCGCCACCGTGAGCCGCATCGAGACCGACGAGCCCTACGCGGCGCTCGCGGCCGGCCGCTACGATGAAGTCGCGGAGTGGCCCATGCTCACCCACGAGTCGCCGATGCGCCCGAGCGGCCTCTACGGCTGCAGCAAGGTCTGGGGCGAGGCGCTCGCGCGTCACTTCGCCGACACCACCCCCATGTCGATGATCTGCCTGCGGATCGGCCACGTGAGCGAAGCGGACCGGCCGGTGAAGCCGCGCGAGTTCTCGGTCTGGTGCAGCCGGCGCGACATCGCCCAGGCGATCGAGCGCGCGCTGGCCGCGCCGGACCGGGTGCGCTTCGACGTGTTCTTCATCACCTCGTCGAACAAGTGGGGCTACCGCGACATCGAGCATGCGCGGGCGGTGCTGGGCTACGTCCCCGAGGACCGCGCCGAGGATTACCGGCACGGCGAGCCGCAGCCGAAGACGAGGCGAGCGGATACGGGAATGCCTTGAAGCTCCTCTCCTGGAACGTCAACGGGCTCCGCTCCGCGTGGAAGAAGGGGCTGCTCGAGATCCTCGGCGCGGAGGCGGCCGACGTGGTCTGCCTGCAGGAGACCAAGCTGCAGGCCGAGCAGGTCACCGACGAGATGCGGACGCCGCTCGGCTACCGGAGCTACTGGAGCTTCGCCGAGCGCAAGGGCTACAGCGGGGTGGCGACCTATCTGAGGCCCGAGCCGATCGCGGCCGGCACGCTCTGCGACTCGCCGGTGCTCGATTGCGAGGGGCGGCTGGTGCACACCGAGCTGCCCGACTTCCATCTCTTCAACGTCTACTTCCCGAACGGCGGAATGGGTCCCGAGCGGGTCCAGCACAAGCTCGCCTTCTACGAGGCCTTCCTCGCGTTCGCCGAATCGCGGCGCAAGCAGGGCAAGGGCATCGTGGTGTGCGGCGACGTCAACACCGCGCACACCGAGGTGGACCTGGCCCGCCCGAAGGAGCACGAGCGGACGTCGGGCTTCCTGCCCGCCGAGCGCGAGTGGGTGACGCGGTTCATCGCGGCCGGCTATCACGACACGTTCCGGCTCTTCACCCCCGAGCCCGGCCACTACACGTGGTGGGACCTCAAGACGGGCTCGCGGGCGCGCAACACCGGCTGGCGCATCGACTACTTCTTCGTCTCCGACGAGCTGCGGGGCCGCGTGCGCGCGGCCACGATCCTGCCCCACGTGCTGGGTTCGGACCACTGTCCGATCACCCTGACGCTGGAGTAGGTCGCCAGGGTGATGGTATTCTGGCGCCCGTGACGCAGACCACGGACCTGGCGGTCGTCGGCGGCGGCATCGTGGGCCTCGGCACCGCCCTGGCCCTGACCGAGGCCCACCCGCGCCTGCGGCTCGTGCTGCTCGACAAGGAGCCGCAGCTCGGCTCGCACCAGACCGGCCACAACAGCGGGGTCATCCACTCCGGGGTCTACTACAAGCCCGGCTCGCTCAAGGCGAAGCTCTGCGTGGACGGGGCGCGCCGCATGAAGCAGTTCTGCGACACCCACGGCATCAAGTGGGAGGGCTGCGGCAAGATCATCGTGGCCACCGACGCCAACGAGCTGCCGCGGCTTGCAGACGATCTACGAGCGCGGCCAGGCCAACGGGCTCGCCGGCCTCAAGATGCTCACCGCCGAGGAGGTGCGCGCCTACGAGCCGAACTGCCGCGCGGTGCGCGCGATCCACGTGCCCGAGACCGGGATCGTCGACTACATGGAGGTGGTGGCCAAGATGGCCGAGCTCCTCCAGCAGCGCGGCGTCCGCATCCTCACGGGGGCCGGCGTGAGCGCGATCCGGCGGCAGGGGAGCGCGCTGGTGCTCGAGACCGCGCAGGGCGCGGTGGAGGCGAAGCACCTCGTGAACTGCGCCGGGCTGCACTCCGATCGGGTCGCCGCCCTGATGGGAGTGACCCCGGAGGTGCGGATCATCCCGTTCCGCGGCGAGTACTACATGCTGCGCCCGGAGCGCCGCTCGATCGTGCGCGGGCTCATCTACCCGGTTCCGGATCCCGAGTTCCCGTTCCTGGGCGTCCACTTCACCCGCACCATCCACGGCGACGTGGAGGCGGGCCCGAACGCGGTGCTGGCCTTCGCGCGCGAGGGCTACACGCTCGGCACGGTGCGGCCCGGCGAGCTCCTCGGCACGCTCGGCTACGCGGGCTTCTGGCACATGGCGCGCAAGTACTGGCGGGTGGGCGCCTTCGAGATGTACCGCTCGGCGAGCAAGACCGCCTTCGTGCGCTCGCTGCAGAAGCTGGTCCCCGACATCGCGGCGTCCGATCTCGAGCGGGGTGGGGCGGGAGTGCGCGCGCAGGCGGTCGCCCCGGACGGCGCGCTCATCGACGATTTCAAGATCAGCGTGACGGCGGGCGCCGTGCACGTGGTCAACGCGCCCTCCCCGGGCGCCACCGCGTCGCTGGCCATCGGGCGACACGTCGCGGGCGTCGCGGCCGAGACCTTCGGTCTCGTCGCCACCGCCTGAGCGGCACGGCTGCTCCTACTCCGGTTTCCTCTTCTGCTCGGCTTCGCGCAGCCGATCTTCCGCTGCGAGCAGGTTGACGGCCAGATCGCGGATCAGCGCGAGCGCGAGCGCGGGGTTCGCCCGGACCAGGTGATCGAGCCGGTTGGCGGGGATGACCATCAGGGTGACCGCGTCGGCCGCGATCGCGCTCGCGGAGCGGGGCGCGTTGCGGAAGAGCGCGATGTGCCCGAGCAGCTCGCCCTTGGCGAGCGTGCGCAGCAGACGCTCCTCGCCGCCGATCTGCTTGCGGATGTCCACGCGGCCCACGTGGACCATGAACGCTTCGCCCTTGGCGTCGTCACCCTCGCGAAAGATGACGTCGCCGGGCTGGAACGTTCTCGTCGGCACTTCCCCGATCGGCCGGCTCATGGCTCCTGACTCAGTGTAGAATGGTCCGCAGTGGGCCTATGATACTGCGTTCAGCGCTGTTCGGGACGGCCGTCGTGCTGGCGGCCGCGTCGTTCCCCTCCGCGGCCTCGGCCCAGAAGCCCATCACCGTCCAGGAGGCCATTCAGCGCGCCAAGCCGGCGGTGGTGCTGGTGGTGGCCGAGGTGGCCTCCGAGGTCACCCTCGACTGCGGGGCCGGCGCCGGGCCCCAGAAGATCACCCCGCCCGTCTTCCGGGAGACCGGCACCGGCTGGTTCCTGGACGCCGACGGCTGGCTGATCACCAACGGCCACGTCGTCCAGCCGGCCCACGAGCCGCCCCGCTGGCTGGCGAACCAGCAGGCCCAGCGGGCGGTTACCTCGGCGTGCCTGCCGCAGATGCTCAAGAAGATGGGGCTGCAGCCGGGGGATGCGCCGGATCGCGAGGAGGCGGCCAAGCGAAGGCTGCTCGACGCGGTGCTGCCGACCGTCAAGGTCAACCTCCAGCCCCAGATCTTCGTGGTCACCGCCAAGGGCCGGCTCAGCGCCGCCGTGAAGAAGTACAGCCCGCCGGTGAGCGAGATGTCCGCCAAGGACCTCGCCCTCCTGAAGGTCGACGGGGACTCCTTCCCGATGCTGCCCCTGGCCGACTCTCGCGGTGTCCAGGTCGGCGATCCCGTGCACATCCTGGGGTTCCCGGGCGTGGTGCTCTCCCACGAGCTGCTCAGCAAGTCCGCCATGGTCGACTCCGTGGTGACCAATGGGGCGGTCTCCGCGATCCAGGCCGACGCGAGCAACAATCCCCTCATCCAGACCGATGCCTCGGCCGCGTGGGGGAACTCGGGTGGTCCGACGGTGGACGACCGGGGCAAGGTGGTGGGCGTCCTCACCTTCGTCTCGCTGGCGCCGGGCGCGGAGGGCGCCATCGTCCAGGGCTTCAACTTCGTGATCCCGTCGGCGGCGGTGACCGACTTCGTGCGCGGCACCCCGGTGAAGATCAACGGAAGCAGCAAGTTCAACGACGTCTGGTATGCGGGCCTGACCGCCTTCTACGCCGAGGACTACCCCGGCGCCCTGCGGCGCTTCGAGGAGGCCGACAAGCTCCACCCGAACCTGCCCGATGTCCGGCGCAAGCTGGTCGAGACGCGCGAGTACGTGAAGAATCCGCCGCCCAAGCCGTTCCCGTGGTTCTGGGTGGCGATCGGGGTCACGTTCCTGAGCGCGGGTGGATTCGGCGGCCAGTGGCTGCATCGCTGGAACAAGAACCGCTACCGGGTGCAGCCGTTCGAGGTGGTTCGGATGATGGAGAGCGGCAAGGTGCCGACCATCCTCGATGCCCGCAACGTCGACGCCTACGAGAAGCTCCCGCTCAAGATTCCCGGCTCGGTGCGCGTGACGCCCGAGGACCTGCCCGGCAGCCTGGCCGGCCTCGACCTCGACATGACGCGGCCCGTGGTGGCCTACTGTACCTGACCCGACGAAGAGACCAGCGCCCGGGTGGCGCGCGACCTCAGAAAGATGGGCTTCAAGGACGTGAGGATCTTGAAGGGCGGCCTCGGTGCGTGGACCGTTGCCGGACTGCCGATCGAGACCCGGTCGGATCTGTCGCAGGTGGGGCTCGAGCTCTACAAGGCCCTGGCCGGCGGCAACGCGTAGCCGCCCCTCACCGTCGACCACCCCTCACCCTGCCCTCTCCCCTGAGGGGAGAGGGAAATAGGGAGGAGAGGCCCTCAATAGCCCAGGGCGCCGCCGTCGGCCCGCGGGTCCGAGGCGCCGACCAGGCCGCCGTTCTCCGGGGCCACCCAGATGCCGTGCGCGTGCCCGAAAAGATCGTCCCACTCCCCCCCGATGGTCACCTCGTGCCCGCGGCCGGCCAGCTCCGATGCGAGCTCCGCCGGGTAGCGCCCTTCCAGGCTGAGCGCCCGTGACGCGGTTCCCCAGGTGCGCCCGTAGAGCCACCGCGGCGCCTCGATCGCGGCCTGCGTGCCGAGGCGCCGGAACAGGCGGCGGGTGAGGATGGCGGCCTGGGTCTGGGGCTGGCCCTCGCCGCCCATGGTCCCGTAGACGAAGCGCGGCCGCCCGCCCTCGAGGTACATGGACGGGATCAGCGTGTGCATCGTCCGCTTGCCGGGAGCGAGCGCGTTGACGTGGCCGGGATCGAGGGAGAAGAACGCGCCGCGGTTCTGCAGCACCACGCCGGTGTCGCCGGCGAGCACCGCCGCGCCGAAGGTGAAGTAGAGCGACTGGATCACGGAGACCGCGTTGCCTTCCCGGTCGGCGGTGACGAGCGCGATGGTGTCGCCGCCCGCGGCCGCGGCGGGCTGGGGCGGGCGCGCGCGCTCGCGCGAGATCAGGCGCGCGCGGGCCTGGAGGCGCTCGGGGGCGAGCAGATCGACGGGATTCACGCGCATGTGGGCCGGGTCGGTGAGGTACCGGTCGCGATCGTCGAACGCGAGCTTGGTCGCCTCCACGAGCACGTGGATGTAGTCGGCCTCGGGCAGGGCGCTCATGTCGAAGCGCTCGGTCATGCCGAGCACCGCGAGGGCCGAGATGCCCTGGGTGGGGGGCGGGAAGCTCGCGACGTGCCCCTCCGCGTACGCGATGCGGAGGGGCTCCATCCAGTCCGAGCGATGCTCGGCCAGATCCTCGGCCGCGAGCGGGCTGCCCACGGCGGCGGCAGCGGCCACGAGCCGCCGGGCGACGTCGCCGTGGTAGAAGCCCTCCGCGCCCCCGTCGCGCACTGCCTCGAGCGTGCGGGCCAGATCGCGCTGCACCAGCGGCCCACGGCGCAGGGCGTCCGGGTGGTAGAGCGGCCAGAGCGCGCGGCGAATCTCCGTGGGCGCGCGCTCGGTGAAGAGATCGGGCTCGCGGGGCGGCGGGACGCGCTGGCCGTCGGAAGCCTGGAATCCCTCGCGCGCGTAGAGGATCGCGTCGGCCAGCAGCGCCTTCCAGCCCACCGGCGAGCCCATCGCGCCCCGGCTGTACTCGTGCGCTTGCCACCAGCCGTCCACCGCCGCCGGCACGGTCAGCGCGGCGGGCCCGCCGCGTGAGGGGAGGGCGCCGCTGATCCCCCGCGCCGCGTACCAGTCGATGCTGGCCGCGCGGGCGGCGCGACCCACCGCGCAGAGCGCGCGAAGCCGCTGCTGGCGGGCGTCGTAGATGAGCCACACGTTGTCGCCGCCGAGGCCGTTCATGTGCGGGTAGACCACCGCGATGGTGGCCGCCGCCGCGATCGCCGCGTCGAGCGCATTGCCGCCCGCGCGCAGCGCGGCCAGGCCGGACTGGGTCGCCAGCAGGTGCGGGGTGGCCACCATGCCGCGCGGGGCGCGGGCCTCGGGCCAGCGGGTGGTCACGCCCAGCGCCCCTGTGTTCGGAGCCCCTCACCCTTACCCTCTCCCCGGAGAGGAGAGGGGGAAGAATCAAGAACCCTCTCCCCCGGGAGGGGGAGAGGGCAGGGTGAGGGGCCGGTCGCCAGGGCTATGAGCAGCCGGTGGTGGTGCCGCAGGTGATGCACTTGAGGCAGGTGCCGTTGCGCACCATGGTGAACTGCCCGCAGTCGCCGCACGGGTCGCCTTCGTAGCCCTTGAGTCGGGCCATCTCGGACGCAGAGAGCAGCTTCATCTCGGCCAGGGGACCGCTGCCCCCGCTCACCGGGGCGGCGGCGCGGGCGGTCACCGGCGCGGGAGCCGGACGGGGTGCGGGCTCCGGCGCGGTCACCTCCATCGCCAGCGGAATGGACGGGGCGCTGGACACCGGGCCCTCGCCGGGCCGGCTGCCGATGGCGTCCGCGCGCAGATCCTCCTCGGGCACGTGCGAGAGATCGGTGCGCCCGAGATAGGTGATGGCGAGCTCGCGGAAGACGTAGTCGATGACCGAGGTGGACATCTTGATGCGATCGTTGCCCTTCACCATCCCGTTCGGCTCGAACCGGGTGAACACGAACGCGTCCACGAACTCGTCGAGCGGCACGCCGTGCTGCAGGCCGAGGGAGATCGCGATCGCGAAGCAGTTCATCAGGGAGCGGAAGGCCGCCCCTTCCTTGTGCATGTCGAGGAAGATCTCGCCGACCGTCCCGTCCTGGTACTCGCCGGTGCGCAGGTAGACCTTGTGGCCGCCCACCACCGCCTTCTGGGTGTAGCCGGAGCGCCGGTCGGGCAGGCGATGCCGCTCGCGGAGGTACTGGGTGACCACCCGCTCGGTCATCTTCTCGGCCACCGCCTCCACGTCCGCGGCCGCCGCCTGCTCTTCCTCCTCGTCCGTCGTGGAGTTGAGCGGCTGCGAGAGCTTGGACCCGTCGCGGTAGAGGGCCACCGCCTTGAGCATGCCGCGCCAGGAGAGGTCGTAGGCCCACTTCACGTCCTCGATGGTGGCGTCCATCGGCATGTTGATGGTCTTGCTGATGGCGCCCGAGATGAATGGCTGGGCCGCCGCCATCATCCGGATGTGCGCCTCGGTGGCGATGAAGCGCGTGCCCCGCTTGCCGCAGCGGTTGGCGCAGTCGAAGACGGGCAGATGCGCGGCCTTCAGCAGCGGCGCGCCCTCGACGGTCATGGTGCCGCAGCAGTAGTCGTTGGCCGCCTCGATCTCGGCGGGGGTGAAGCCCAGCGCGCGGAGCAGGTTGCCGTTCCACTCGGCGAGCTGCGCGTCGTTGATGCCGAGCCGCGACGCCACGTAGCCCTCGCCGAGGGTCCAGGCGTTGAAGGCGAAGGTGATGTCGAACGCGGTCTCGATCGAAGCTTCCAGCCGCTGCAGCCCCGCGTCGTCGAAGCCCTTGGCCCGGAGCGTGTCGTGGTTGATGAACGGCGCGCCCCGGAGGGTCTTGTGGCCGACGCAGTAGGCCACGATGTCGTCGATCTCGACGGGGGTGTAGCCGAGCGTCTCCAGCGCCAGGGGCAGGCTCTGGTTGATGATCTTGAAGTAGCCGCCGCCCGCGAGCTTCTTGAACTTCACGAGCGAGAAGTCGGGCTCGATGCCGGTGGTGTCGCAATCCATCACGAGGCCGATGGTGCCGGTCGGAGCCAGCACCGTGACCTGGGCGTTGCGGTAGCCGTGTTGCTCGCCGAGCCCGACCGCCCGGTCCCAGGTCTCGCGCGCGGCCTGGAGCAGCGGGGCCGGGCAGTGCGCGGGATCGATGCCGAGCGGGGTGATGCTGAGCCCCTCGTACTCCACCGCGGCGACGCCGTAGGCGGCCCGCCGGTGGTTGCGCATCACGCGCAGCATGTGCTCGTGGTTCTTCTGGTAGCCGGGGAAGGGCCCGAGGTCCCGCGCCATCTCGGCCGAGGTCGCGTAGGCCTCGCCGCACATGATCGCGGTCATCGCGCCGCAGATGGCGGTCGCCTCCGGAGAATCGTAGGGGATGCCCCGGCGCATGAGCACCGTGCCCATGTTGGCGTAGCCCAGGCCCAGGGTGCGGAAGTCCCAGCTCCGCTGGGCGATCGAGGGGCTCGGGTAGGCCGCCATCAGGACGCTGATCTCGAGCACCGAGGTCCACAGGCGGCAGGCGTGGCGGAAGCCGTCCACGTCGAAGCTGCCGTCCTCGCTGCAGGAACTTCACCACGTTGATGGACGCCAGGTTGCACGCGGTGTCGTCGAGGAAGAGGTACTCCGAGCAGTTGTGCACGACGAGCCCGCCCGCCACGAAGTGGTGGGTGACCTCCTCGGTGAGGTCGAACACGTCCGCCTCGCCCGCCGGCTCGATGGCGAGCACCTCGTCGGTCAGCTCCTCGCCCGCCACCGGCTCGTCGCCGTTGAGCTGAGCCAGGGCCTGCGCCTTCGGGCTCGCCGCGTGGAAGCCGATCGCCTGCTCGAAGAGCGGGCAGGACGCGCGGCTGATGCGCAGCGAGTGGGTCGGATGGGGCCGCGCCGCCGTGGCCTCGGCGAGCCGCGTGTCCTCGTAGAGCCGCGCCTTGATGCCGAAGGCGAGCAGGAGGAGCTGGGTCTGGCGCAGCAGCTCGAGCGACGTCGAGTCCAGCGAGACGTAGCGCGACTGCTCGCCGTAGTTGGCCACGGTGGCGTCCGCGGTGAAGAGACCGCGGAGCACCGCGGCCAGGGCCGGCCGGTCCAGGTCGAAGACGGCGGGAGTGAAGCGGATCGCCGCCGCGCCCTCGTCGAGGATCGCGAACTCGCGGAAGACCGCCACCGCAGAGGCGGTTGCTCGAGCATGAGACGCGCGGTGGCCGCGGTCCGGGTGATGACGCCGGAGCCGGCCTGGCGGCCGAGCGCCGCCCACCGCCTGGAGCGCGGTCGCGGCTGGCGTGGACCGCCTCCGCGACCGCGGCCAGGATCGGAGACTCCCCCGCGTCGGTGCTGAGCACGAGCGACTCCTGCGCGCGCCCGAGGACGACCGACTGGGTGAGGTAGCCCTTCCGCCGCCGCCACCCCGACGCCCAGGGCCAGCTCGGTGGCGAGGGCGCGCCGGCCGAAGCCCGGGCCCGCGCAGCATGAGGCGATTGCCGGCCGTGAGGTCGGCCACCGGCACGTCGCCGCGGCCCACCGTCAGGACCTTGTGGTCGGCGGTGATGCGCACCCGGTACCCGAGGCGCGTCCGGAGATCGAACACCGGCTTGCGGCCGGTCGGGAAGATGCGGGTCACGAGATGCGGCGCGCCGTCCGAGCCGATGATGCGCGCGGTCTTGCCCACGAGGGCGTCGATGCGCTGCCAGCCGTCCGCGGTGGCCACCAGGGTGTCGCCGGTCACGCACGGGTTGCTGGCGTTGATGCGCCCGTCCTCGGGGCAGGTGTGCCACTCGTTGATCGTGGTGTCGTACTGGACGCCGGGATCGGCGCAGGCCCAGGCCGCGTGCGCGATCTCGTCCCAGAGCTGCTCGGCGGGTACCGAGCCCGCGCGACTTGCCGTCGGTGCGGCGCTTGAGCTCCCACTGGCCCCGGCGCGCGAGCACGTCGAAGAAGGCGTTGGGCACGCGCACGCTGTTGTTGGAGTTCTGGCCGGAGACCGTGTAGTAGGCCTCGCTGTCCCAGTCGGTGTCGTACTCCGGGAAGTGGATCTCGCGCACGCCCTGGGCGGCCAGGAGCAGCACGCGCTGGATGTAGCCCTCGGGCACGAGGGCCGCGCGCGCCTCGCGGACCGCCGAGCGCAGCGCCGGGTTCTGGCGCGGGTCGGCCTCGATGCCCGCCGGGGTGCGCACCGCGGCCAGCACCGCCTGCAGCCGCCGCTTGGTCATGCGCGAGCCGCTGACCAGCGCCGCGACCTTCTGCTCCTCCACCACCTTCCACCGGATGAAGGTCAGGATGTCCGGATGGTCGAGGTTGAGGATCACCATCTTGGCCGCCCGCCGGGTCGTGCCGCCCGACTTGATGGCCCCCGCCGCGCGGTCGCCGATGCGGAGGAACGACATCAGCCCGGAGGACTTGCCCCCGCCCGAGAGCGGCTCGTTCTCGCCGCGCAGGTTGGAGAAGTTGGTCCCGCTGCCCGAGCCGTACTTGAAGATGCGGGCCTCGCGGGTCCAGAGGTCCATGATGCCGCCGTCGTTGACCAGATCGTCGGAGACGGACTGGATGAAGCAGTTGTGGACGATGACGTTGTTGGAGAGGTACTGCCCGCTCTCGGTCTGGATGTCGAAGACCGGCTGCACGCCCACGCACTCCACCCGTACCACCGTCTCGTCGCGCAGCGCGGGGAGCTTCTTGCCCGCGAACTGGTCGGAGCAGGCGGTGTCGAGCTTCTCGCGCTTGTCGTCGGAGACGAAGCCGATCAGGTCCCGGAACCGGGCCCGCGACTCCGCGTGGACGATCGAGACGATGAAGGGGGTGCGGCGGCTCTCCCGGGTCTCGGCGCCCCGCCCCAGCTTCGCGTAGATGCCCATGTTGAGCAGGAGGGCCTGCACCCCGTGGGCGAGCGCGGCCGAGATCGTGGTGAGCGTGACGTCGGCCTGGCGGGCCCAGTACGACCGCAGGCTGACCGTGCCCTGGGCCTGGAAGAGGGCGCGCAGGTACGCGGCCTGGGCGTCGCGGCCGCTTCGCAAGATGTTCGCCGGCACCACGTGGTCGGCGCTCGAGCGGAGCAGGCCGTACTTGTCCACGAAGGGCCGTAGCGGCTCGCCGTACAGGCGGATCCGGTGGATGTCGAGCCCCGGGGTGCGCGTCTCCATCGAGCGGACGTGGTAGTGCGCGCCATCGAACACGCGGTGGACCCGCTCGACGATGAAGTCGAGCTCGTCCTTGTCGATGGTGGTGAACTCGACGGCCAGGCTGTGCTCGGTGCTGAGCCCGTCCTGGCCCGCGAAGCCGTCGGCCTGCAGCCACCCGACCAGGGCCGCCTCGTCCACCTCGGTGTGGTAGGAGTCCAGGCGCACGTCGGTCCGCGTGGACAGGCGCAGGGCCGCGCCCGGCTCCACCTCGTCCACCCGGCGCCAGGCGCCCACGCCGTTGGCGATCGCGTAGACCAGGTGATCGCCGGTGGCCTCGACCGCCACGCCGTTGCGGAGCTCGATGCGGAAGACCGCCTTCTCGCCGTTCTCCTTGACCGCCACCACCCGCGTCGTGCCGATGCCCTCGTCCCGGCCGTCGTAGACTTCCAGGCCGACCTGGTTCTTGGTCACGATCTGCCCGATCGGGATCGGGCCCTCGGGCGTGGAGATCAGGGCGTGGTAGGGCTGGCAGGCGTGCGGCTGCGGCCGCTCGTAGGCGGAGGTGGCCCGCGTCAGGACGCCGCGTGTCCGGGTCGACGTAGTGGTGGCCCTGGGCCGGGCCGGAGAGCCCGTAGGCGTAGTGGAGCCCGGTGTTGAACCACTGCGGCGAGTTCGGGGCCGCGACCTGGGCCGCGAGCATGTAGCAGAGCTCGTCGTAGAAGGCCCGCGCGTCAGAGGGGGTGTCGAAGTAGCCGTACTTCTCGCCCCAGTGCATCCAGCAGCCGGCCAGGCGGTGGAACACCTGCCGGGCATCCCGCTCGCCGCCCAGCACCGGCCGACCGTCACGGTCCAGCAGGGGCTTGCCGTCCGCGGCATACTGCGGCACCCCGGACTTCCGGAAGTATTTCTGGGCCAGGATGTCGGTGGCCACCGCCGACCACCCGGCCGGCACCGAGATCCCGTCCTGGCGGAAGACCGTGGAGCCGTCCGGGTTCTTGATCTCCGACACTCGCTGGTCGAACTGGATGCCCGCGTACGGACTCTGGCCTTCTCGGGTGAATCGCCGGGCGACTTTCATGAAATCCTCCTAGAGGAACGCGGGCCAAAGCACGGCCTTGCTCGATCCATTGACACGGCCTACTTCAGACGGGAAAAGCGGGTTGGGGCGCCGCGAGGGCGTCAGGACTTTGAACTGCTCGCTGTGAACTCGTATGCATATAGGTGGTGTATCTCGGTTAGGCGGACCCCAACATATTGCGCACCGTCGAACCCTGTCAACAAAAAAACACTGCACGAGTTGCACTGCATCGCGTCAGGGGCGGGGGGACTGCGGGGATGGTGCGGCGGGAGCGAGTGCCGGAGCGACTAGCGCCCGGTTACTTCAATACGGTGATGGGCTCTTGATCATGTTCTCGCGGCGCTGCAGGTAGCCGTTCCGCACCGCGCTGTAGAGATCGACGGTGGTCTCCTCGAAGCCCTGGTAGAGATCCAGGTTGAGCGACCGGTCGTTGATCATGTTGCCGACCTTCATGCCCAGCCGCGTCCAGATGAACGGCAGCACGTAGCTCAGAGGATCCATGGCCCCGTCCACCGCGGTGCCGATCCCGTCACGCACGGTGAGCGGCGGCATGAACGGCAGGACCAGGAAGGGGCCGGGCCCCAGGCCCCAGATGCCAAGGGTCTGGCCGAAGTCGGCGCGGGTCTTCTGCAGGTTGAACTCCTGCTTGGCGATGTCGAAGAGCCCGCCGATGCCCAGGGTGCTGTTGATCAGGAAGCGGCCCAGCTCGGCCGTCGCGCCCAGCGGGCGCCCCTGGAGCAGGTTATTGACGACGCGCGGCACGACCAGCAGGTTGTCGAAGCCGCTGTCGATCATCTGCTGCAGGCGATCCGGCATCACGAAGTTGTAGCCCTTCGCCACCGGCTTGAGCACGTAGCGGTCCATGTTGTAGTTGAACGTGAACATCTTCTCGTTGAACGACTCCCACGGGTCGTACTCCTCGAGGACGCCGTCGGCGGGCACGACCGGATCGGCCGCGCGCGCCTGGGCCATCAGCGCGGGACCCTGGGCGACCACGAGCCGTCCGACGGAGGCGACCATGTAGGAGGGCTGCGCCCCGGGCTGGATCAGCTCGAAGGAGGCCGGCCGGAATGCCACCGTTGCGGCCATCGCCTGCTCGCCCGCGCGGGGCTCGACCATCGCGCCGGTCGGCTGCTGCTCGGGGGCGAGCGCCGCCGCGATCGGATTGTCCGGATCGGTAGTGGACGCCGTCGCGGTCGCGGCCAGCATGGACTCGCTATGCCGGCCGCCAGACAGCGTGCCACACCCGCCCATGGCAAGGGCCGATACCGCCAACAGCAGCGCCATCTGTCGCATTCCGAAGCGCACGTTCCGCATCCCCCTCGAGTGCTGGCTGGTGTTGCTCATGGGCTCCCTGGCTGGGGCCGGTGCACCCGGCACCAAGGGAGCAAGGCCAGTGCCACGGCGCGCCTCCGCGAGCATAGGATACCGAGCGTCATTGTTTCAAGCACTTTCCCTGCGACACGGCCCCGACGGGGCCCCCACCTATAGTCTGTCCCGGCAGGAGTGGGTAGTGCCCTCCCCGGATTTGTCACTGCCGGGCCGTTGACAGCGCGGGGCGGCCGGGCTTCAATGCGGGCGCGTTCGCAGGATCCCCAAAAAGTGCATCGAGAAAGGTGGCGGCAATGATCGAGCTCACGCTGGAGATGGCCGAGCGCGCGTCGCACGCGGCGCGGGAGAAGGCGAAGGCCCTGGGCACGCCGATGACGATCACGGTGGTGGACGAGGCGGGCCGGCTGGTGCTGTGCTCGCGAGGCGACGGCACCGGGTTCTTCACGCCCGAGACCTCGCGGGCCAAGGCGATGGCCGCCGCGAACTTCCGCATGTCCACCGCCGATCTGGCCGACCGGGTCCAGAAGGGCTCACCGTTCTGGGCCCAGGTGGGCAGCGCGGTCCCGGGCCAGCTCCTGGCCAGCCACGGCGCGGTGCCGATCGTGGTGAAGGGCCGCGTGATCGGGGCCATCGGCTGTGGCGGCGGCACCGGCGAGCAGGATCAAGAATGCGCAGCCGCGGGTGCCGCCGTCCTCGCATGACTTCAGCCTGGCAGGGCGCTCAAAAAGGCCCAGATGCGCCAACGAAGCAGATGGGCCTTTTCCAGCGCCCTGCTAGCGGCGGACGAGGGTGTCGAGGATGGTGACGCCCTCGCCGCGTCGCCCCACCAGCACCGGGTTCAGGTCGATCTCGCTGACCGCGGCGCCGAGGCTGCGGGCGGCGTCGCCCAGCCGCTGCAGCAGCTCGACGGCGGCCGGCAGATCGAGCGGAGCGCCGCCGCGCACCCCGTCCCACAGGGGGCCGACGCGCAGGCCACGCAGCGCCTCCTCGGCGGCGGTCGCATCGATGGGGGGCAGCAGCAGCCGGAAGTCGCGCAGCACCTCGATGAGGACCCCGCCCGACCCCACCAGCACCACCGGGCCGAAGACGGGATCCACCTTCACGCCGAGCGCCAGCTCGAGCGCGCCCCGCGCCTGGCGCTGGATCAGGAAGCCGTCGAGGGCCAGGCCCGGCGCGGCGGCGCGCACGTTCGCCTCGATGCGTCGGCACGCCTCGGCGACCGCGGCCCGGTCCGACAGCCCGAGGGCCACGCCGCCCATGTCCGACTTGTGGGGCAGGGCGGCCGCGCAGGCCTTCACCACCACCGGGTAGCCGAGCTGATCGGCCGCGTCGGGCGCGGCGCTGGCCGCGGTGACGAAGACGGTGTCCACCAGGGGCAGGCCGAAGGGCGCGAGCAGCCGCTGGCTCTCCCACTCGTTGAGGAACGGCTCGCCGGGGCGGCCGGGCGGCACCGCCGGCGCCACCGGCGCCGCCGGCAGCTCGAGGGTCGCGCGATCGAGCCAGCGCGCGCGGCGCCCCGTGGCCTGGGCCAGGCAGGCGAGCGAGCGGAGGGCCACGCTGGCGTCGTCGAAGGCGAGCACGCCGCCCGCCCGGAAGGCCTCCACTACAGGCCGCTGGGGGCAGCTCACCGCGACGATCTTCTCGGTAGATGCGGCGACTCGGGCCACGTCGCCGACCAGCCGGCCCAGGTCGGTCGCGGCGCCGAGCAGGGCGATCTGGAACACGATGGCGTCCACGCCGGGATCGGCCTCGAGCGCGGGGAGCACGCGCATCAGCATGCCGGGGTCGGTCAGCATCTGCGCGGTGAGGTCCACCGGGTTGGCCGCGGCGGCGAAGTCGGGCAGCGCCCCGCGCAGCACCGCGGTCGTCTCCGGCGTGAACTCCGCCGGCACGAGCCCCAGATCCATGCAGAGGTCGACCGAGAGCACGCCGAGGCCGCCCGAGTTGGAGAGGATGGCCACGCGGCGCCCGGCCTCCCGGTAGCGCAGGAACGCTTGCGGCAGGGCCAGCAGCTCGGCCGGATCGGCACAGCGGATCGCGCCCCAGTCGGCGAAGACCGCGTCGTACACCGCGTCCTCTCCCGCGAGCGCGCCGGTGTGTGAGGACGCCGCGCGGCGGCCCACCGCGCTGCGGCCCGACTTCAGCACGAAGACCGGCACGCCGCGACGGTGGGCGCGCGCCAGCGCCCGGCGGAAGCGCCCCGCGTCCTTGACGTCCTCCATGTAGCAGCAGGCCACGCGCGTCTCGTCATCCTCGACCACCTCGGCCAGGATCTCGGCCGCCTGCACGTCGGCCTCGTTGCCGGTGCTGACCCAGTAGTTGAGGCCGAGCCCGGCCGCGCGCGCCATCTCGTAGATCATCCCGGCCATGGCGCCGCTCTGGCTCACCATCGCGATGGGCCCGGTGGCGAGGCCCGGCTCGAGAAACGGCGAGGCGAACGTGGCGACCAGCCGTGAGGGCAGGTGGGCGAAGCCCTGGCAGTTGGGCCCGATGATGCGCAGGCCGGTGCGCTCGGCCAGCTCGCGCAGCCGCGCCTGCGCGACCCGCCCCGCCTCGCCGACCTCCGCGAAGCCGCTGCTGAACACGATGGCCGCGCGCACGCCCTTGGCCGCGGCCTCCTCGAGCGACTCGAGCACGCGCTCCGCGGGTACGACCACGATGGCCAGGTCCACCTCGTCCGGGATCGCGCCGATCGAGGGGAAGGCGGGCAGGCCCTGCACGGTGGCGCGCGCCGGATTGACCGGAAACACGCGCCCCGCATAGCCGTGACGCAGCAGGAAGGCCAGCGGCCGGCCGCCGATCTTGACGGGATCATCGGAGGCGCCCACGACCGCGATGGCGCGAGGCCGGAACACAGCGCTGAGGTCGGTCACGGATTCGCAGTATAGAGTACTCGCATGGCGCGGTGGGATCTGCGATCCACGCTCCTCGTCCTGGTGAGCCTCGCGGTGTTGCTGGGCCTGCTGGGCGGCCTCGCCCTGGAGGCCGGCCGTCCCTATCCGGGCTTCTTCGTCACGCCCGACTACTACGTGGTCCCCGTCGAGTCCGCCGCGCGCGCGGCGGGCCTGCGCGCGGGCGACCGGCTGGTCGCGGTGGAGGGCGACTCGCCGCTCACCCTGGCCGCGCGGCGTGCGGGCCGCCGCCGGGCCCATCCGCTACGAGGTCGAGCGCGCCGGGCGCCGGCTCTCCGTCGAGCTCGCGCCGCGGCCCTTGACCTGGAGCCGGCTGGTCGACCACTTCGGCGGTCTACTTCGCTGGTCTCGGCCATCATGCTGATCGTGGGCGCGGCGGTCTTCGTGCAGAACCCGGCGGCGGCGCCCAACCGCCGCTTCCTCCTCTACATGTGCCTCTGGGCCGTCTCCAATGTCGCGGTACCCGAGGCGGTGCTGGGCGCGCGCCCGTACGCGGCGGCCCTGGTCGGGCTCCTGGCCCCGCTCCTGTCCATCCACGGCTGGGTATTCTTCCTCACGTATCCGGCCAATGCCGACCGCGAGCGCGTGGCTCGAGCGCCACCGCGTGATCCCGCGCCTCTACCGCGTGGCGGTCGGGCTCGGCGCTGCGCTGGCGCGCTCTCTTCGTCCTGATCTAGCGCTTCGCGCCCGCGCTCGCTGGTGAACGGCGGCGTCTACCGCGCCTCCGCGGCCGTGCTCTCGGCTGCTCAGCACGCTGTCCTTCCCGATCAAGATCGGCGCGCTGCTCGACACGCGGCGGCGGGCCGCCTCGCCGCTCGTCAACCAGCAGACCACCGTGCTGCTGCTGGGCATCGGGATGGGGCTCGGCGCCTGGCTCTGCTTCATGCTCTGGCCGCTGCAGCAGCTCTACCAGAGCCCGTTCGATCCGCAGGTGGGCTCGGCCCTCATGCTGCTCTACCCGGCGGCCATCGGCTACGCCACCGTGCGCTACCGCCTCTTCGACGCCACCGTGGTGATCCGCCGCTCGGTGATCTACACCGGCGCTGGCCGGCCTCATCACCGGCGCCTACGCGCTGCTCCTGGCCGGGACCAACGCGCTGCTGGCCCAGACCGGACCTCACGCGCTCGCCGTGGTTCTCGGCCGGCTTCATGTTCGTGGTCGTGCTCGCTCTTCAATCCGCTGCGCGAGCGGGTGCGGCGGGCGGTGGACCGCACGTTCTTCCGCGAGCGCCACGACTACGCGCTGGCGATGCGCACGCTGGCCCGCTCCATGTCGAGCCTGCTCGATCTGGACGAGATCACGCGCCGCCTCACCACCACCATCGAGTCGGCCATGCACGTGCGATCCACGCGCCTGCTCGTGGACGGGTTCCCGCCACGACATCCTGGCCGCGCTGGAAGTCGCGCCGGGCGCGCTCTCGCGCTACCAGCTCGCCGCCGATCCGAGCTTCGGCAGCGACCGCGGGGCCGCCCTGGCCGCCTACCAGGCGCTGGCCGCCGAGGTGGTGGTGCCGCTCCGCTTCCAGGCGGGCCTGCGCGCGCTGCTGGTGCTGGGCGGCAAGCGCTCCGAGGCGCCCTATACCGGCGAGGATCTCGAGATGCTCGAGGCGCTGGCCGACCAGGCCGCGGTCGCGGTGGCCAACGCGGAGGCGCACCGCCAGGTGCTGGACTACGCCGCAGCAGCTCGAGCGCAGCCTGCTCATCCGCGGCAGCCTGGCCAAGTTCGTCCCGCGCCGCGTGCGCCAGCTCATCGAGGAGTCGCCGGAGGCGCCGTCGCTCGACAAGCGGAGACCGACGTCAGCGTGCTCTTCGCCGACATCAGCGGCTACACGCGGCTGTCCTCGCGGCTGCCGCCCGACGACCTGGCCGGCGCTGGTCGAGCGCTACTTCGGCGCCTTCCTCGACGAGATCGTCAAGCACGGCGGCGACGTGAACGAGACCGCGGGCGACGGGCTCATGGTGATCTTCCACGAGGGCGAGCACGCGCGCGCGGCGGTCGACGCGGCGCGCGCCATCCACCGGCGCGCCGCCGAGATCGGACGCCGAGCTGGCCGCGCGCTTCGAGCCCCTGGCGATGCACGTGGGCGTCAACACCGGCCCCGCGCTGCTCGGCGCGACCAAGATCGAGGGCAGCGCGGGCACGCGCTGGACCTACACCGCCTCCGGCATGACCACCAACATCGCGGCGCGCCTGGCCGCGCAGGCCGGCGACGGGGAGATCGTGATCAGCGAGGCGACGCGGACGCGGCTGGGCGACGACCTGCCCGTCGAGGACCTCGGCGTGCGGGAGCTCAAGAACGTCGACACGCCGATGCGGGTGTTCCGGCTGCGGTAGATTGACGCGTCCGGCCATACCCGCATATACTCGCCGCGCCACACCGAGACGTCCCTGATCTGGTCACGACTCCGACCGCGCCGACGAGGTGCCCTGAAGGCGATGCATCAGCGGACCGCTCCCCGCATGTGAGGCATCGAGCTCGGCGCCCGGTCGCGCCAGTCGCCTCTTGCCCGACTCCGGCACATCAGGCTGTTACTCCCGAAGGGATCGCATCGCACCTCGCACCCCCCGAGTGAGGAGGATAGCGTGACGACCGAGCGCCGCAGGTTCATCGTGAAGGCGGGGGGGCCGTGGCAGCCGTCGCGGCTGCCGCCATCGTCGACGCACCGAACGTCATCGCCCAGCCGAAGGTCCAGTGGCGGATGTCCACGACCTGGACTCCCGCGCTCGACGTCGCTCCAGGGCGCGGCCCAACGCCTGGCCAAGGTCGTCGAGGATATGAGCGGCGGGCGATTCCGGATCGAGGTCTTCGCGGGCGGCCAGATCATGCCGCCGTTCGAGTGCTTCGACGCGGCTTCGCAAGGGCACCATCGAGGCCTTCATGGGCGCGCCGTACTACTGGACCGAGAAGGAGCCGGCGTCGAGTGGTTCGCGACCGTCCCGTTCGGCATGGACCCCGCGGGCATGACCGCCTGGTACTATCAGGGCGATGGGCTCCGGCTCTGGGAGGAAACGTACGCCGCCTTCAACCTCATTCCGCGCCCGGGTCCGGCGATCGCCCCGCAGATGGCCGGATGGTTCCGGAAGAAGATCAACACGATCGGCGACTACAAGGGCCTCAAGATGCGCATTGCGGGCCTCGGCGGCAAGGTCTTCGCCAAGGCGGGCGCCACGGTGGTCCTCATCCCGGCCGCCGAGATCTACGCCGCCCTCGAGCGGGGCGTGATCGACGCCGGCGAGTGGGTCGGGCCGCACGACGACATGAAGCTGGGTCTCCACAAGACCGCGCGCTACTACTACTACCCGGGCTGGCACGAGCCCGGCACCATGACCGAGTTCGGCTTCAACAAGAAGGCGTACGACGCGCTGCCGGTCGATCTGCGCCGGACGCTCGACCACGCCGCCGAGGCCGTTCAGATCTACGGCCTCACGGACTTCCACGTGAAGAACGCGCATCGCGCTGGAGCGACTCAAGACGGAGTTCAAGGGCAAGGTCGAGGTCGTCCAGTTCCCGGTGCCGGTGCTGCGCGAGCTCAAGAAGCTGGCGGCCGAGGTCGTCAAGGAAGAATCCGAGAAGACCCCCATGGCCCGGAAGGTGCACGCTTCGTTCACGAAGTTCCAGGCCCTGTTGGGCCCTGGGACCGCCTCGCCGAAGGCGCCTACCATCAGTTCGTGGCGGTGTGAGGAGGTGGCGTGATGACCGAACGACGCAGGTTCATCGCGACGGCCGGCGGGGTGCATGGCGGCCGCCGCGGCCGCCGCCATCGTCGATGCTCCCAACGTCATCGCGCAGCCGAAGATCCAGTGGCGGATGTCGACCGCTTGGACGCCGGCGCTCGACGTGCTCCAGGGCGCTGCCCAGCGTTTGGCGAAGGTCGTGGAGGAGATGAGCGGGGGACGCTTCCGGATCGAGGTGTTCCCGGGCGGCCAGATCATGCCGCCGCTCGGCTGTTTCGACGCCGCGGCGCAGGGCACCATCGAAGCGTACATGGCCACCCCGTACTACTGGGCCGCGAAGGAGTCCGCGTTTGAGTGGTTCGCGTCGGTCCCGTTCGGCATGAACCCCGAGGGCATGGCCTCCTGGTACTACCAGGGCGACGGACTCAAGCTCTGTGAGGAGGTGTATGCCGCCTTCAACCTCGTGCCGCGCCCAGGTCTAGCCGACGCTCCGCAGATGGCCGGATGGTTCAGGAAGAGGATCAGCACGATCGGCGACTTCAAGGGTCTCAAGATGCGCATGGGTCCGCGCCTTGGCGGCAAGGTTATCGCCAAGGCGGGCGGTACGGCGGTCCTCATTCCGGGGGCCGAGATCTATTCCGCACTCGAGCGGGGCGTGATTGACGCCAGCGAATGGGTCGGGCCGCATGACGACGTGAAGCTGGGCCTGCACAATACCGCTCGTTACTACTACTACCCGGGCTGGCACGAGCCCGGCACCGTGCACGAGTTCGGGTTCAACAAGAAGGCGTACGAGGCGCTTCCAGTCGACATGAAGCGGACGCTCGACCATGCCGCGGCGGCGACCCGGACCTATGGCCTCGCGGACTTTCACGCCGAAGAACGCAATCGCGCTCGAGCGGCTCAGGACGGAATTCAAGGGCAAGGTCGAGGTCCTGCCAGCTCCCGGTGCCGGTACTACGCGATCTCAAGAAGCTGGGGGCCGAGGTCGTCAAGGACGAATCCGAGAAGACCCCCATGGCGCGGAAGGTGCACGCGTCCTTCACGAAGTTCCAGGCGCTGGTGGGCCCTGGGATCACGTCGCGGAAGGCGCCTACCACCAGTTGGTCGCGGGATGAGGAGGCCAGCGTGATGACCGAACGACGAGGTTCATCGCAACGGCAGGCGGGGTGATGGCGGCCGCCGCCGGCGCCATCGTCGACGCCCCCAACGTCATCGCGCAGCCGAAGGTCCAGTGGCGGATGTCCACGGCCTTCACCACCGGGTTTGACATACATCCAGGGTGCGGCCCAGCGCCTGGCGAAGGTCGTCGAGGAGATAAGCGGCGGGCGCTTCCGGATCGAGGTCTTCCCGGGCGGCCAGATCATGCAGCCGTTCGAGTGCTTCGACGCCGCTTCCCAGGGCAAGATCGAGGCGTTCATGGGAGCGGGGCAATACTGGACCGGCAGAGAGCCCGCGCTCGAGTGGTTCGCGACCATCCCGTTCGGCATGAATCCGGGGGGCATGGCGGCCTGGTGCTACCAGGGGGACGGGCTCAAGCTCATGGAGGAGGCATACGCCGCCTTCAATCTCGTGCCGCGCCCGAGCTCTGGCGGTGGCCCCGCAGATGGCCGGATGGTTCCGGAAGAAGATCAACTCGGTCGGCGACTACAAGGGGCTGAAGATGCGCATGCGCGGCCGCTCGGCAGCAAGGTCCTCGCCAAGGCCGGCGGCACGGTCGTTCTCTTGCCGGGAGAGCGAGATCTACGCCGCGCTCGAGAGGGGCGTCATCGACGCTGCCGAGTGGGTCGGGCCGCACGACGACATGAAGCTGGGCCTCCACAACACCGCGCGGTACTACTACTACCCGGGCTGGCACGAGCCGGGCACCACGCTCGATTTTGGCTTCAACAAGAAGGCGTACGAGGCCCTGCCGGTCGACCTGCAGCGGACGCTCGACCATGCCGCGGCGGCGGTCCAGGTCCACGGCCTCACGGAGTACCACGCGAAGAATGCGATCGCGCTCGCGCGACTCAAGACGGAGTTCAAGGGAAAGGTCGAGGTGCTTCAGCTCCCGGTGCCGGTGCTGCGCGATCTCAAGAAGCTCGCGGCCGAGGTCGTGAGGGAAGAATCCGAGAAGACGCCCCATGGCCCGGAAGGTGCACGCGTCGTTCACGAAGTTCCAGGCGCTGGTCGGCCCCTGGGACCACGTCGCGGAAGGCGCCTACCATCAGTTCATATCGGGGTGAGCGACTGTCGATTCGCCGTCGCTGCTTCTGGATCGCCGCTGGCGGTCGCTCTCTCTGGTCTTCCCGTCCACGCGGCCGAGGCGCAGCCGGCTCCTCGACCGTTCCGGGTCGGCGTCCTGAATGCGGCGTGGGCGGCGAGCCATCCGACCGTCGAGGGGCTCAAGGCCGGACTCCGGGAACTCGGCCTCGAAGACGGACCGCGACGTGACGTTCGACATTCGCTTCACCGAGGGAAAGCTGGACACGATGCCCGCCGCCGCCGATGCCCTCGTCACGGCCGGCGTCGACCTGATCTTCACGAGCCAGGAAGCCGCCACTCAGGCCGCCAAGGAGCGCGACGAAGAGCCTGCCGATCGTGTTTACCCTGGTGGGCGACCCGGTGGGCGCCGGCATCGTCGGCAAGCTCGCCCACCCCGGCGGTAACGTGACGGGTATCTCGAGCCTGCAGACCGAGCTGGTCGCCAAGCGTCTCGAAGTCCTCAAGACCCTGGCCCCGGCCGTTCGGCGGGTCTGGCTCATCTATTACGGCGTCGACCTGAGCACGACACCCGATGATCGCGCAAGGCGCTCGAGGCGGCGCAGCGCATGAGGCTCGAGGTCGTGCCGAAGGGCGTGCTCGACGCCGAGCGAGCTGAGGCGGGTGCTCCGCGAGGTGCGGCGCGACGACGCACTGCTCACGCCCGAAGGCTCGAGCCCGGATCTCTCCATCGCGATCATCGAGCAGTCGCTCGCCTCGCGCGTCCCCGCCGTCGTTCGGGACGGCGCTCTGGGTCGGCTATGGCGGTCTCCTCTCATACGGGCCGGACTACTACGCGCAGGGCGTCCAGGCCGCCGCGCTGGTCGCCAAGATCCTGCGGGGCGCCCGGCCCCAAGACCTGCCCGTCGAAGGCGCCGAGAAGATCGATCTCGCGGTGAACCTCAAGACGGCGGACCTGCTCGGGCTCACCGTGCCGCGAAAGATCCTGCTCCGCGCCGACGCCTTCCGGCGATGACGATGCCGCGCTCGGGCGGGCGGCTCTTCCGCAAGTACGTCGTCGTCCTGCTCGTTCTGGTCGGCGGCGTGCTGATGGCGTCGAGCCTGGTCGAGCTGTACTTCTCCTACCGGGAGACGCAGGTCGCGATCGTCCGGGTCGAGCGCGCGAAGGCGGTGGCGGCGGCCGCCGGGATCGAGCAGTTCATGAAGGAGGTCGAGCAGCAGGTGCGCGAGACGACCCGGACCGCGTCCGACGATCCCGACGCCAGCCAGGTGGGACAGGGGAGGCTCGGCTTTCGGCGAGGGCCTGGGCGCCGCGCTGGCGGAGCAGCGCGAGCTCGACTTCCTCCGGGTCCTTCGCAATGTGCCCGCGGTCAGCGAGCTGAGCCATCTCGACCTCGCCGGCAAGGAGCAGCTTCGCGTCTCTCGTCTGGACCCGGATGTCGTCGGCAGCCAGGAGGACTTCTCCCAGGCGCCCAAGTTCCTCGAAGCCCGAGGCGGGCAAGACGTACTGGAGTCCGGTCTACTTCAAGAACGATTCGGAGCCGTACGTGACGCTGGCGGTGCCGGTCGGCAAGTACGCCGTCGAGGTGACCACGGCGGAGGTCAGCCTCGGCGCCGTCCTGCAGGCCGTCTCCCAGATCGAGGTCGGCCCGGGCGGCTATGCCTACGTGGTGGATTCCCGGGACCAGCTGGTCGCCCATCCGGACGGCCGGCTCCTGCGAGAGAAGCGGGACGTCTCCGGACTCGTCCAGGTGAAGCTGGCCCGGGCCGGACGCTCAGGCCCGACGCCAGACGCCCCGGTCGCGGTGGTCGCCGACGGCATCGGTGGCGGGCGGGTCCTCGCGGCGCATGCGGCGATCGCTCCCCTCGGTTGGCTCGTCTTCGTCGAACGCCCGGCCGCCGACGCCTATGCTCCCCTCCGGGCCCCGATCGTCCGGAGCACCGTCATCTTCGTGCTGGGCCTCGGGCTTTCGATCCTGGCGAGCCTTCTCCTCGCCCGGCGAATGGTCGCACCGATCCGGGTGCTCCAGGAAGGCGCGGAGCGAATCGGCGCCGGCACGCTCGACCAGCCGATCGAGCTTCCGACCGGCGACGAGATCGAGGCCCTCGCGGGGTCGTTCAATCCGCATGACGGCTAGCCTCAAGGAGTCCTACGAGGGCCTCGGAGCAGAAGGTGGAGGCACGCACGCGAGAGCTGGCGCGACGCCAACCGCGACCTGACCGAGGCGCTCGAGCAGCAGACGGCGACCGCCGAGATCCTGCGGGTGATCAGTGGCTCGCCCGACGGACATCGAGCCCGTGCTGGACGCGCTGGTCAGGAGCGCTACACGATTTTGCGGGGCCTATGACGCGGTCATTTTTCTCCCCGAAGGGGACAGCCTGCGGATGGGTGCCCACCACGGGCCTATTCTCCAACCCGTAGGGCGTCTCGTTGCCGCTGGTGCGCGGAACGGTTGCAGGCCGCGCGCTACTCGAGCGGCGGGCCATTCACGTGGCCGACCTTCAGGCCGAGGCGGCAGACTTTCCAGAAGGTTACGCGCGTGCCAGGGAACTGGGGCACCGGACGACGCTGAGCGTTCCGCTGGTGCGGGAGAGCGCTGCGATCGGCGTGATCCAGCTCCGCCGCACCGAAGTAAACCCATTCTCCGACAAGCAGGTGGCCCTTCTCCAGACCTTCGCCGACCAGGCCGTCATCGCGATCGAGAATGTGCGACTCTTCAAGGAACTGGAAGAGCGGACGCAGGAGCTGACCCGCTCGGTCGACGAGCTCCGGGCCCTCGGCGAGGTGGGGCAGGCGGTCAGCGGGAGCCTGGACTTCGCAGTCCGTCCTCGACCAGCATCGTCGTCCGCACGCGGTGCGACCTTTCGCGCACCGACGCCGGCACCATCTACGAGTTCGACGAGGGCGCGCAGGTGTTCGCACCACGTGCGAACTTCGGCATGGCCGAGGAACTGATCGCGGCGCTTCGCGCAGTCTCATATCCGGGTCGGCGAGGGCGCCGTCGGACAGGCGGCGATGACGCGCGCCGCGTTCCAGATCGCGGATCCTCGAGAGGGAGCCGGACTACGCGCTGCGCTTTCTTGATCGAGGCAGGGTACCGTGCGCTCCTCGCTGTCCCGCTCCTGCGCGAGGGCCGCGTGATCGGCGGGCTGGTGGTCCGGCGGAAGGTGGCGGGGGCGTTTCGCCCAAGCCGATCGTGGACCTCGCTCCAGACCTTCGCGACCCAGTCGGTCATCGCCATCCAGAACGCGCGGCTCTTCCGGGAAATCGACGAGAAGAGCCGGGCCCTCGAGGAGCTCTCGCGCAACCAGGAGCAGCTCTCCGGCCTCTCGACGGCCCTCCAGGAGCCGCTCTCTCTCAGCGAGCAGCTCACCCGCGTCCTCGATGTCGCGCGGCAGGTGGTCGGCCTCGACCACCTCTACATCTGGACGCCCAGCGCCCGCCGGTGACGCCGGTGTCGATCATGGTCCAGCGCCGGCGCCGGGCTCGCGGCGAGAGGCGACTGGCGGATCTGGTTGGTGTGACATTACCCCCTCGGCGAGGCGGGAGCGTTGGCGGCCGTCTACCGCGACGGAGACCCGCTGCTCTTCGGCGAGACCTACCCGGTACCGGAGAAGTATCGACTCCGTCCTCCCGTACTCGACCGATTGCCGCCCTCCGCGCTCAAGGCATTTCTCGTCAGCCCCATGATCGCGCGCGGGCGCACCGTGGGCGTTCTCGGCGCGGACAACCGCCTGAGCCGGGCTCCGATCCCGCCTCACACCGTCGAGTTCCTGCAGACCTTTGCCGCCCAGGCGGCGGTCGCCGTCGAGAACGCAAGGCTGTTCCAGGAGATCCAGGAGAAGAGCCAGCAGCTCGCGCTCGCGAGCAAGCACAAGTCGCAGTTCCTCGCCAACATCAGCCACGAGCTGCGCACGCCCGTTGAACGCCGTGCTGGGTTATACCGATCTGATCCTCGACGAGATCTTCGGCGAGGTGCCCGAGCCGATCCGGGACATCCTCGAGCGGGTCAGGAACAACGGCCAGCACCTCCTCGGCCTCATCAACGACGTGCTCGACCTCTCCAAGATCGAGGCCGGCCAGCTCACCCTCTCCCTCGACGACTACGCCATGGAGGAGGTCATGCACGTCGTCGTGACGAGCGTGGAGTCGCTCGCCGCCGGGAAGAAGCTCGCGCTTCAAGGTCGATCGTGCCGCCCGATCTGCCGACCGGCCGCGGCGACGAGCGGCGGCTCACCCAGGTGCTCCTGAACCTGGTCGGCAACGCGATCAAGTTCACCGACGCGGGCGAGGTCTCGATCGAGGCACGGGCACCGACGGCGCCTTCCTCGTCTCGGTGTGCGGACACCGGTCCCGGGATCTCCGAGGCCGACCAGGCGAGGATCTTCGAGGAGTTCCAGCAGGCCGACAGCTCCAGCACCCGGGCGAAGGGCGGTAGCGGTCTCGGGCTCTCGATCGCCAAGCGGATCGTGGAGCTGCACGGCGGGCGGCTCTGGGTGGAGTCGGTTCCCGGCCGAGGGTCGACCTTCCCTTCACGGTGCCGCTGCGCGTGGAGCGGCAGACGGAGGGGCATGAGCAAGCGGGTTCTGGTCATCGAGGACCACGAGGAGAACCGGCGCATCCTGCGCCTCCTCCTGACCAGCGCCGGCATCGAGCTGATCGAGGCCGTCACCGGCGAAGAGGGAGTGGCGGCGGCCGAGAAGGAGCGCCCGGACCTGATCCTCATGGACATCCAGCTCCCGGGGCTCGACGGCTACGAGGCCACCCGGCGGATCAAGGGGATTCCGGCGCTCCGGCCGTCCCGATCATCGTGGTCACCTCCTACGCGCTCAGCGGCGACGACGTGAAGGCCTTCGAGGCCGGCTGCGACGCCTACGTCACCAAGCCCTTCGTGCCCCGCGAGCTCCTGGCCAAGGTCCGCGAGTACCTGGGATACGACGCGGCAGGAGCGCTCGTGAGAACGCCGCCGCTGATCCTGGTCGTCGACGACAAGCCGGCCAACGTCGACATCCTCCAGCTCCGCCTGGATGCCCACGGCTACGACGTCCTGACCGCGACCGACGGCGAGGCGGCGCTGACCGCGGTCAGGGAGGCCCTGCCGGACCTGATCCTCCTCGACGTCATGATGCCAAGATCGACGGGATCGAGGTCTGCCGCAGCTCCGGGCCGACCCGTCCTTCCCGTTCACCCCGATCATCATGGTCACCGCGAAGGCGGACCCGAGGACGTCGTCGCGGGCCTCGAGGCGGGCGGCGACGAGTACCTGACCAAACCCGTGGACCAGGGCGCGCTGGTCGCCCGCGTGAAATCGATGCTGCGGATCAAGGAGCTCCACGACACCGTGCGAGGCGCTGGCCGCTGAGCTGGCCGACTGGAACCAGACCCTCGAGCAGCGCGTCGAGGACAGGTCGGCCAGCTCGAGCGGCTCTCGCCGGCTGAAGCGCTTCTTCTCGCCCCAGCTCGCCGAGCTGATCGTCGACGGGGGCGCCGAGGATCCCGCTGAGGCGCACCGCGCGAGGTCACCGTCGTCTTCCTCGACCTCCGCGGGTTCACCGCCTTCGCCGAGACGGCCGAGCCGGAGGAGGTCATGGGGGTCCTCCGCGAATACCACGCCGCGATGGGCGCGCCTGATCCTCGCCCACGAGGGCACGCTCGAGCGCTTCACCGGGGACGGGATGATGGTCTTCTTCAACGACCCCGTGCCGGTTCCCGACGCGCCGGAGCGGCCGTCAGGATGGCGGTCGCGATGCGGGACCGGGTCGGGATCTGGCGCCGGTGGCGGAAGCGCGGCCACGAGCTCGACTTCGGGATCGGCATCGCGCAGGGTACGCCACGATCGGCGCCATCGGCTTCGAGGGGCGCTTGGACTACGGCGCCATCGGGACGGTCACCGAACCTCGCCGCGCGCCTGTGCGGCGAGGCGAAGGCCGGCCAGATCCTGGTCGCCCAACGGGTCGCCTCTGCCGTCGAGGATCTGGCCGACCTCGAGGAGGTCGGCTCGGCTCACGCTCAAGGGACTGCTCCGGCCCGTTCCCACGTTCAACGTAATCGGGCTGAGGGGGTGAAGGGGCACACCCCTTCACCCTGCCCTCTCCCCGGAGGGGAGAGGGAGCTTAGCGGGAGATGGTCAGGCGCTCGCGGCCGTAGTTGTCCTCGTCGACCCAGGGGCGGCCCTCCGCGAAGCGGGCGGCGCGGAACGGGCGTGAGGTCGACCGTGCGCGGCTTGCCCTCGAGGATCCACTCGGCGAGGCACTTGCCGATCGCGGGCGAGGTCTTGAACGACGTGCCCGAGTCGCCCAGCATCACGTAGAGGCCCGGGATCGACGGGATCTGGTCGATGATCGGGCGGCCGTCGGGGCTCATCATGATCATGCCGGCCCAGCCGCCGCGCATCGTCGACTCGGCGAAGGCGGGCAGGCGCGTGGGTCGAGCCGCTCGCGGCAGAGCGCCACGAAGCCCTCGTCCACGCCCTCGTGCAGCTTGTCCGGGTCCGCCGCCGAAGGCGGCGCCCAGCTCCACGCCGATCAGCGTCAGGCTGCCGGCCACCGGGCGGATCCACGCCTTCTGGCCCGCGTCGATGATCACCGGGTGCTTGCGGGTCAGCGCCGGCGGCCAGCGGAAGAGCGAGACCTGGATGCGGAAGGGCTGGAGCCCGTAGTCGAGGCCGAGCGGATCGAGGAGCGGCTGGCCCAGGCGCCGGGCACCAGCACGACCACCGGCGCCTCGACCGCGCCCGCCCGCGGTCTCCACGCCGGTGACGCGGCCGCGCTCGGTCAGGATGCGGGTGACGTGGCAGCCGGTCTCGATGGTGACGCCCAGGCGCTGCGCGGCGGCCGCGAAGGCGAACGCGGTGGCGCTCGGATCGGCGTAGCCGGAGCCGGGCTCCCACGCCGCGGCGCCGATGTCGTCGATGCGGCACTCGGGAAAGAGCTGGCGGATGTCGTCGGCGCGAGACTTCTCTGGTGTCCACGCCGAGGCGCTGCTGGCGGGCCAGGTTGCGGCGCAGCGCCGCCTCGTAGCCGGGGGCCACGATCTGGAGGAAGCCCGGCGCGCTCGAAGCCGCAGTCGCCGCCCACGATCGTCGAGAACTCGCGGAAGATCTTGAGGCTCTCGATGGCGAGGCGCGACTCGTGCTCGTTGGTGTAGTGCATGCGCACGAGGGCCCCGGACTTGCCGGTCGCGCCGGCCGCCAGGTGGCGGCGCTCCAGCAGGCGGACGTTCTTCGCGCCCATGCTGGCCAGGTGAAACGCGGTGCTCGTGCCGTTGGCGCCGCCGCCGATGATGACGATGTCCGCAGTGGGGCTCATGCCGCAGGATTTTGTCATGTTTGGCACAGGTTCGCCACCAAGGGCCAACTTGACAGCGTGGGCCCAAAACCCCTATAAATGACGCACCGCGAGTGGTCTCCGTCGCCCGCCGCGGTATCCAGACGGACCCCAGATGCAGCTCGAACCCGAGGAGGAACCACCACTATGGAATTGACCCGACGTGACCTGCTCAAGGGCGCGGCCGCCCTTGGCGCCGCCGCCACGGTGCCCCTGACCGCGACCGGGGCGGCCCTGGCCCAGACCACCCAGAAGAAGGAGCTGGTGACTGCCCAGGGCGGGCGACATCTCGAAGTTCGACCCGCACTTCAGCACCTCGTCGAACGACATCCGCGTGTCCTTCAACATCTTCGACAACCTGACGAGCCGGCATCCGGACGGCAAGCTCCATCCGGCGCTCGCGACCGAGTGGAAGCTCGAGGGCCAGACCACGTGGCGCTTCAAGCTGCGCCAGGGGGTCAAGTTCCACAACGGCGACGCCGTTCACGCTCCGCCGACGCCAAGTTCAGCATCGAGCGCACCTACGACCCGGCCGCCAAGACCATGGTGGCCACCGCGCTCGCCACGATCGAGCGGATCGAGGCGCCGGATCCGATCACGCTCGTCATCCACACCAAGAAGCCGGATCCGCTGCTGCCCGCGCGCCTGGCCTTCTACGGCGGCCAGATCGTGCCGAAGAAGTACCTCGAGTCGGTGGGCAACGACACCTTCAACGCCAAGCCCGTCGGCACGGGGCCGGTGCGCTTCGGCTCGTGGATGAAGGACGACAAGGCGGTCCTCGAGGCCAACCCGGACTACTGGGGCGGCAAGATCGAGGTGGACCGCTGGACCATGCGGCCGATCCCGGAGACGGCGCCCCGCATCGCGGCGCTGCTCAAGGGCGAGGTCGACGTCATCACCCAGCTCCCGCCCGACCAGGGCGAGCGGGTCACCGGCAACGCCTCCACCCGCGTGTCGGGCGCGCTCTACGCGGGCCTCTACGTGCTCGCGGTGAACAGCAAGCGGCCGCCGCTCGACAATCCCGCTCGTGAAGCAGGCGCTGTCCCTGGCCATCGATCGCGAGGCCATCGTGAAGGAGCTGTGGCGCGGCCGCGGCATCGTGCCGAGCGGCCCGATCGCGAAGGGCGACAACCACTTCGACGCGAGCGCTGCCCGCGCTGGCCTACAACCCGGCGCGAGGCGAAGGAGCGGCTCAAGAAGGCGGGCTACAAGAACGAGGAGATCTTCATCGAGACCACGGTCGGCCTACATGGCGCAGCGACAAGCCGATGGCGGAAGCCATCGCGGCCATGTGGAAGGACGTGGGCGTCAACGCCAAGGTCGAGGTCATCGAGTACTCGGTGCGCGCCCAGAAGAACCGCGAGAAGAGCTTCAAGGGCGTCTGGTGGTCGGATCCGACGTCCACCCTCGGCGATCCCGACGGGATGATGTGGCGGCTGCTCGGTCCCGGCGGACCTCAGGATTACTGGCGCGACGCCGAAGTTCGACGAGCTGGGCAACGCGGCCCGGTTCTCGCGTCGACGAGAAGTTCCGCGGGCAGGCGTACAAGGAGATGACCAAGATCTTCCTCGAGCACCTCCCGTGGCTGCCCGTCATCCAGCCGTACGAGGACTACGGGCTGCAGAAGTACGTGGACTTGACGCCGAACCCCAACCAGCAGTTCGAGGTCCGCCGCTTCAACCTCAAGCTTCGCCGCGCGTAGCCGTCGCCGGCCCTCACCCTGCCCTCTCCCCACGGGGAGAGGGTGCGAGGGCGAGGGGAGTTCAGTCATGCGCGGATTCGTTCCCTTCCTCGGCCACCGCCTCTTCCGCGCCCTCATCGCGCTCTGGCTCGTGTCCACCGTGGTCTTCGTGGTCATGCGCCTGTCCGGCGATCCCGGTGCCGCTGCTGCTGCCCCCCGACGCGCCGCGCAGCGAGATCTTCCGCGTGCGCGCGCGAGCTCGGGCTCGACCAGCCGATGCCCGTGCAGTACGTGATCTTCCTGTCGAACCTCGCGCGCGGCGACTTCGGCCGCTCGATCCACTTCCGCGAGCCCGCCTTCAACGTGGTGCGCGGCTACCTGACGGCCACCCTCGAGCTCGGGCTCACCGCCTTCGTGCTCGCCGCGCTCGTCGCGGTGCCGGTCGGGCTCTTCTCCGCCATGCGGCGCAACACCCTGGTGGATCACGTCGGCGATGGGCGTGGCCCTGATCGGGCAGTCGGCGCCGACCTTCTTCCTCGGCATCCTCTTCATCCTGCTGCTATCGCTGAAGGCCGATCTGTTCCCGACCTCGGGCCGCGGCGACTGGCGTCACCTCGTGCTGCCCGCCCTCACCCTCGGCGCGTTCACCATGGCCTCGATCGCCCGGCTGACCCGCTCGGCGGTGCTGGAGGTGCTGGGCGCGGACTACATCCGCACCGCGCGCGCCAAGGGCGTGGCGGAGATGTGGGTGGTGGCCAAGCACACGCTGAAGAACGCGGCGATCCCGATCGTGACCATCACCGGGCTGCAGTTCGGCACGCTGCTGGGCGGCGCGGTCGTCACCGAGACCGTCTTCGCGTGGCCCGGCATCGGCCGGCTCGCGATCCAGTCCATCTACAACCGCGACTACCCGGTGGTGCAGTGCACGGTGTTCCTCGCCGCGCTGATGTTCGTCGTGATCAACTTCTTCGTCGACCTGATCTATGGCGTCCTCGATCCCCGCATCCGCGCCGGCTGACGCGGCCCTCGCCGCGCCCGCGGTCCGCGTGCCGCGGCGCCGGCGACGGTTCCCGTCGCTCGTGGTGGCGGGCGTCGGCTTCGTCGCGCTGCTGCTGCTGGTGGCGGCCGCCGCCCCGTGGATCGCGCCGCAGGATCCGGTGCGCCAGAGCCTGCGCGGCCGCCTCGCCGCGCCGACGTGGCAGGGCTCCGACGGGCGCGCCCACCTGCTCGGCACCGATCACCTGGGCCGCGACGTGCTCTCGCGGGTGATCTACGGCTCGCGCGTCTCGCTGACGATCGGCTTCTCGGCGGTCCTCGTGGGCGGCCTGCTCGGGGCGGCCGCCGGGCATGGTGGCCGGCTTCAGCGGCGGACGCGTGGACGCCGCGATCATGACGCTCGCGGACGCCCAGCTCGCCTTCCCGTTCATCCTGCTCGCCATCGGCATCATCGCGGTGCTCGGCCCGAGCTTCCCGACGCTGGTGGTGGTGATCGGGCTCTCCGGCTGGGTCTCCTACGCCCGCATCCTGCGCTCGCAGGTGCTGGTGCTGCGCTCGCGCGAGTTCGTGGAGTCCATCCACGCGCTCGGCGGCTCGCTGGCCCGCGTCGTGCTGCGGCACGTGCTGCCCAACGTGCTCTCGTCCATCGTGGTCATCGCCACCCTCGAGCTCGCGCGCGCCATCGTGCTCGAGGCCACCCTGTCCTTCCTGGGCCTGGGGATCCAGCCGCCCACGCCGTCCTGGGGCGGCATGGTGCACGAGGGCCGCGAGTACCTCGACTCGGCCTGGTGGATCTCCACCTTCCCCGGGCTCGTGCTCATGATCACCTCCATCGTGGTCAGCCGCACCGGCGACTGGCTCCGCGACGTGCTGGATCCGACCCTCCGCGGGGAGTAGGGCGAAAGGAGCCTTCCGATGCCCATCACCGAGCTGATCGAGTACGAGTTCGCCACGCCCGAGGTGCGCGAGGTCTACGACGACATCATGGCCACGCGCAAGACGGACTGGATCAACAACTTCTGGAAGGCGCTCGCCAACCACCCGCCGACCCTGCGCCGCACCTGGCAGAGCATCAAGCAGATCATGGCGCCGGGCGCGCTCGATCCGTTGACCAAGGAGATGATCTATCTCGCGGTGAGCGCGGCCAACGGCTGCGACTACTGCATCGCCTCCCACACCGCGGGGGCGCGCCGGGCCGGGATGTCCGAGGCCATGCGCGGCGAGCTGCTCGCGGTGGTCGGCATGGCCTGCGAGACCAACTCGCTGGCCAACGCCTATCAGGTGCCGGTGGACGGGCGGTTCCGCGACCCCGATCCCGAGACGGACTGAGCCGCCTCGGCGCGCGACTCGAGCCGGAGGTCGGCCAGGGTGTGGCCGGCGAGCGCGGCGAGCACGATGACGCCGCCCACCACCGAGGGCACGCCCGGGTTCTCGCCGAGCGCGAGCCAGACCCAGACCGGCCCGAGCACGCTCTCGAGCACGCCGATGAGCGCCGCCTCGGCCACCGGGATGCGGCGCGCGCCCGCGGTGAACAGGATCATGCCGAGGCCGAGCTGGACGCTGCCGAAAAGGGCCAGCAGCAGGAGATCGCCGCCGTCGGCCGTCCCGGGGCGCGCGGAGGACGCGGTGGCCAGGCTCGCGAGCGCGGCGGAGAGCGCGGCCGCGGGCAGCATCTGGATGTGGCGGTTGCGGCGCAGGATCACGGTGGCGATGGCGAAGGCCAGGGCCACCGTGAAGGCGAGGGCATCGCCGCCGAGCGAGCCCGCGGCCGCCTCGGTGTAGAAGTAGCGCGAGATCATGATGGCGCTGCCCAGCACCGCCATGCCCATCGCGGCCCACGTGCGGCCGGCCACGCGCTCGCCCATCCAGAGCCAGCCGAGCAGCCCGGCCATGAACGGGCTCAGGCTCTGGATGATCAGCACGTTCGCCACCGCGGTGCGATGGAGCGCCATGATGAAGCAGGTGGACGCGATGGCGAAGCAGGCCGCCATCGCCAGGCCGGGCCGCCCCATGCCCAGGAAGACGCCGGGCGTCCGGCGGCCCTCCCGCAGCGCGGTCACCGCGACCAGGAAGGCGGCGCAGAAGATCCCGCGCCAGAACACGGTGGTCCACGGGTCGGTATCCACGAGGCGCGCGATCAGGCCGCCCGTGCTCCAGCACATCGCGGCGGCCCCGACCAGGAGGCGCCCGCCGCGCGCCGCCTCGCTCCTCATCGGGCCATCGCCACGCACGCGACGCCGCCCAGCACCACCGCCGCCCCAGCCAGCCGCCGCCCGAGCCCGCCCTCCTTGAGCCACACGCTCCCGATGATCGCGGAGAGCACGATGGACATCTCGCGGGCCGCCACCACGTAGCCGGTCTTCGAGAACTGGAAGGCGAACAGCACGAGCAGGTAGCCGGTCGGGCTCATCAGCGCGGCGGCCGCGATGGTGCCGCGCCGGTCGCGCCACTCCCGACGCATCAGCTCGCCCTTGGCGAGGGCCACCGGGGTGAGGAGCAAGCAGGAGCCCACCTCCATGAGCCAGATGTAGGCGATCGGGTGCAGGCGGGCCACGCCCGCCTTGTCGAGCAGGGAGTACGACGCGATCAGCACGCCGGTGGCGAGCGCCCAGCCGGTGCCCGAGGCGAGGAAGACCGCGCGGGTCCACGCGCCGGGCCGCCAGTGCAGGAAGAAGATCCCGCTCGCCACCAGGATCATCCCGAGCGTGCCGAGCGGGGACAGGCGCTCGTCCCAGAGCGCGAGCGCGGCGATCGGCACCAGGGCCACCCCGAGCCCGCGCGCGATGGGATAGACGAGGGAAAAGTCGCCGGTGGTGTACGCGCGGCCGAGCGTGAAGAAGTAGAGCGGCGTGCAGCACGATGGTGCCGAACACGAACGGGATGGCGGTCGACGGTGAAGCCGTCGCGGAACAGGATCACCAGCGCGACCGGCGCGTAGAGCGCGCTCCCGAGCAGGCCGACCCACCAGAGGAACACCACCGGATCGCCCGCGCGCTTGGTGAGCGCGTTCCAGCCCGCGTGCAGCACGGCCGCGCCCAGGACGAGGAGAAGCGCGGTGGCGGTCACCCGGACAGGGTAGGGGTTTCGTCCAGCCACGCCAAGCGATTACTATGGAGTCCGAGCCGCGATGGCCTACTCGCTCCGTCTCATCCAGGATCATCTCGCCGCCGGCGCGGCGGCGCCGGCCCCGCGCGCGCCCCGCGTGCTGTACGCGGTCTCGGGCGAGCTCCTGGGCGGGGCGGCCGCCGAGCCGGTGCCCGCGGTCGGCCCCGCCGATCTCACCGCGCGCGCCGGCCCCGCGGGCGCGGTGCTCTACCGGGTCGAGCTGGTCCGCCAGCCGCCGCCCGCGGCGGGCGGGCGCGTGCTGCTCGAGCACCCGATCGATCTGGCGGACGGCGCGGCCTGGCTCATGCGCTGCGACCGGGTGGATTTCGAGCCGGGCGGCATCGCGCCGCCGCACCGACACCGGGGCGGCGGCATCCGCTGCCTGCTTTACGGCCGCCTGGAGGTGACGGTGGCGGAGGGCGCGCCGCGCACCGTGGAGCCGGGCGAGGCCTGGTTCGAGAGCGGGCGCGAGCCGGTGCTCGCGGTGTCGGCGGCCGAGCGCGAGACCAGCTTCATCCGCTTCTCGATCCAGCCCGCCGCGATCCGCGGGCAGAGCTCGATCCTCTACGTGGACCCGGCCGACGCCGGGCGGGGCCGGCCGCGTCGCTACACGGTCTACGTGGACGAGCCGATCGCGCCCTGAGCGTCATGCGCATCCTCATCCTGAGCGCCAGCTACGGATCCGGCCACGCGGAAGCGGCGCGCAGCCTGGCCGCCGCCGTCGAGGCGCGCGGCGGCGAGGCGGTGGTGGTGGATCACTTCCGCGAGCTGGTGCACCCGGTCTTCGCGCGCGTGAGCCGCGCGCTCTACTATGTCCTGCTCCGGCGCGCGCCCGGGGTGTGGGCGCTCGCCTACGGCCTGGGCGATCGCATGGGACCGGAGTCGCCGCTCTCCTTCGGCATGACCCGGGTGGGGACCGCGGGGCTGGCCGGGCGGCTCGACACGATGCGGCCCGACGCGGTCATCACGGTGCACGCGACGCCCGCGGCGGCCATGGCCGCGCTCGCGACGGACGGCCGCCGGCTGCCGCCGCACACCACCGTGGTGACCGACTTCGTGGCCCACAGTCAGTGGATGCCGAGCCCGGTGGACCGCTACTGCGTGGCCGCCGAGGAGATGCGCAACGAGTTCGTCGCGCGCGGGATCCCGCCCGAGCGCGTGGTCGTCACCGGGGTGCCGGTGCGCGCCGACTTCGCGCGCGCGGTGGACGCGGCCGCGGCGCGTCGCGCGCTGGGCCTCTCGCCCCACCTGCCCACCATCGTCGCGATGGCGGGCACGCAGGGCTCGCTCGGCCGCCTCCGCGACGTCACCCGCGCGCTGCTCACGATGGAGCGGCCGATGCAGGCGGTGGTGGTGGCCGGCCGCGACGAGCGCCTGCGGGCGAGCCTGGCGCGGCTGGCCGGGCGGAGCCCGGTGCGCGTGGTGGGCTTCGTGGAGGACGTGCCCACGCTCCTCGCCGCCGCGGACCTGCTCGTCACCAAGGCGGGCGGGATGACGCTCGCCGAGGCGTCCGCGGCCGAGGTGCCCCTGCTGCTCTACGGCTCGCTCCCGGGGCAGGAGCGCGGCAACGAGCGCTTCGCCTCGCGCGCGGGCATCGCGCTCGTCGCGCGCTCGCGCGGCGCGCTGCGCCGGCTGCTGGACCGGGCGGTGGGCGATCCGGACACCGTCGAGCGGCTGCACGGCTCGCTGCGGCGCCTGCGGCGGCCCGACGCGGCCGAGCACATCGTGGACCTCGTCGTGGAGCAGATCGCCCGGCGCGGCCGATCGTGAGCACGCAGTTCGCCTTCTGCCTCGACAGCGCGGAGCGCTCGCTCCGGGAGGGACGCTACGCGGACGCCGAGCACGCGCTGACCGCGGCCCTCGCGCTCGAGCCGCGCAGCGTGAAGGCGAACTTCAAGCTGGGCCTGGTCCTGGAGCGCCAGCGCAAGTGGGCCGGCGCGGAGGCCGCCTTCCGGGCCGCCCTCCGCGGCAAGCGCGATCACGCCACCGCGTGGCTGCGTCTCGCGGCGGCGTGCCGGCGCCTGGGCAAGGCGCGCGAGGAGGAGACCGCCGCGCGCGAGGCGGTGCGGCTGGCCCCGCGCGGCGCGGAGGCGCGCCACGGGCTCGCGGTCACCCTCGCGCGCCTGGGCCGGATGGACGAGGCGGTGCGCGAGTTCGAGGAGACGATCCGGCTGGCCCCGTCGAATCCGATCGCCCACCACGGCCTCGGCCGGGTGCTCGCCGCGCAGGGGCGCGACGGGGAGGCGGTCGTGGCCTTCGCCGAGGCGGTGCGGCTCGACCCGCGCGCCCACCGGTCGCACGTGCAGCACGCGGAGACCCTGCGCCGCCTGCGGCGGTGGGGCGACGCGGTGGTGGCCTATCGCCAGGCCGCCGCCCTGCGGCCGGACGAGCCCGTGCTCCACGGGCGCCTGGGCCTCGTGCTCGAGCGCCTGCGACGCTATCACGAGGCGGTCACCGCCTACTCGCGCGCCGCGCGCCTCGAGCCCACGAGCGGCCGCTGGCGCGCGCGCCTGGGACGCGTGCTCGAGCGGCAGGGGCGCTTCGTGGACGCGGAGGCCGCGCTGCTGGAGGCCCTGCGGCTCGAGCCGGACCTCCTCGACGCCTACGTGGGCCTCGCCTCGATCTACCGCCGCCAGGCCAAGTGGTCCGAGGAGGCGCGCGTCTACGAGCGCGCGATCCGGCTCAAGCCGGACGACGCCCACCTGCACGCCGACCTGGGCCTGGCCCTGGAGGCGCAGGGGCTGCTCGGCGCCGCCGAGGGCGAGTTCCGTCGAGCCGTCGCGCTGGCGCCCGACAACGCGGATCTCTACGTCGAGCTCGGCATCGCGATGGGCCGTCAGGGGCGCCACGCGGAGGCGGAGGCGGCGCTGCGCGAGGCGGTGCGCCTCAATCCCCGGGACTCGGTGGCCCGCGCCAACCTGGCGCTCGGCCTCGGCCGCCAGGGGCGCCACGCGGAGTCGGAAGCCGCCTATCGCCAGGCTCTCGACGTGAAGCCCGACGGCGCGCCGCTCCACCGCGGCCTCGGCATGGCGCTCTACTCGCAGGGCAAGCATGCGGCGGCCGAGGCGGCCTTCCGCGGGGCGGTGAGCCTCAAGCCGGGTTACGCGCGGGCGTGGGGCGACCTGGGCGAGCTGCTGACCGAGACGGGCCGTCACGACGAGGCGGTCGAGGCCTTTCGCGAGGCCATCCGGGTGAAGCCGCAGCGGATCGCCTCGCATCGCGGACTGGGCGCGGTCCTGCTGGTGCGAGGGGACCATGTGCTGGCCGAGGCCGCCTACCGCGACGCGCTGGGCCTCAGGCCCGACGACGCGCAGAGCCACTTCGGGCTGTGGACCGCGCTCGAGCGGCAGGGCCAGCTCGACGAGGCCGAGGCCGCCTACCGCGAGGCCATCGAGGTGAGCCCGGACCTGGCCGAGGCCCATGCGCGTCTCGGGCACCTGCTGGCGCGCCAGGGCCGGTGGCGCCAGGCGGAGGCCGCCTATCGCGAGGCGGTCGTGCTGGATCCGGGCGACGCGCGCGCGCGCGTCGCCCTCAGCGCCATCCTGCGGCGGCGCTAGCTCTAGGAGCGGTCCGCTTCGATGTTGGTGATGCGAAGGTAGCTGACCGCCACCCGCTGGTCGTCCTGCTCGAGCAGGACGCCGTCCTCGGCGATCTGGGCCAGGCTGCCCGCGATCGGCTCGGGCGCGTTCTTCACGGAGATGAGCACGCGCCGTCCGAGGTGCTGCTGGGCTTCCGCGTGCCACATGGTCTTCTGCACGTCGTCGAAGATACCCGCGGCCTGTCTCGCCGCCGAGGCCGCCCGGCTCGCCGCGGTGATCGTCCCGAGGCCGGGCACGAGCAGACCGTCCGGGCCGGACCACGGCGGGCTCCCGGGTCCGTTGGAGGCCACCGAGACCGGCCGGGCCGCGCGGGCGGCCTCCGAGCTCGTCCCGGCCGCTTCGGCGGGCGCCTCGGCGGGCGCGGGGTGCCCCTCGAGGAACCGCAGCACCTCGCCGAGGCGCGCCATCAGGTTCGAGAAGATGAAGAGCCCCACCAGGGCGCAGCCGAGCGCGACGCCGAGCCCCATCTGGGCCTGGAACTGTCCGAGCTGCCCGAGCAGGTAGAGGCGTGTAGGTGAAGAGGAGCAGGGGAATGACCGCGGTCAGCGCGAAGACGATCGACGCCGCATTCCGCAGCGTATACGTCCGGCTGTTACTCATGTCGCCTCAAATCTAGCGCGATCGGTCTCGCGCCCAAAGTTTTGAGAGAGCCGGCGCCGCCGACGTCCCCCGGGCTCGTGGCCCGCGTGTTAGTATCCGACCGCCACCCATGAGCCCGACACGGCGAACTCTCCGCGAGATGCGCGGCCTGGTCTTCGATCTCGACGGCTGCGTGTGGACCGGCGACGTGCTCACGCCGGGCGCCGCCGAGGTGCTCGCCTTGATCCGGAAACAGGGCAAGGGGCTGTGTTTCCTCACCAATAACTCGCGCGCCCGCGCCCGGACCATGCAGGCCAAGCTGGAGCGCCTCGGCGTGGAGGCGAAAGAAGCCGAGGTGCTCACCCCGCTCGAGATCCTGGGCGAGGTCGTGGCCCAGCGCTGGGGGCCGTCGCGGGTCCTGGCCATCGGCGGCCCCGAGCTGGCCGAGGTGGTGGTGGAGGCCGGCCACACGCTCGTGCCGGTGGACGCCTACCGCGACGCCACCGTGGTGGTCGTGGGCAACGACTTCGACTTCAGCTACGAGCGCCTGACCGCGGCCGCTCGCGCGGTGGACGCGGGCGCCGCCTTCGTCACCCCGAACATCGATCCGCGCCTGCCGATGGAGGACGGCCAGTTCCTGCCCGGCTGCGGCGCCATCGTGGAGGCGGTCGCCTCGGCGGCGGGCGCGCGGCCGATCGTGATCGGCAAGCCCGAGCCGCCGCTCTTCGAGCTGGCGCTGCAGCGCATGGGGCTCGGCGTGGACGACGCGGCGATGGTGGGCGACAGCATCGACTCCGACGTGCGCGGCGCGCGCCGCGTCGGCATGACCGCGGTGCTCTTCGCGCCTAAGGGCGGGCCCGACGGCGTGGCGCACTACGTGGTCAAGTCCATGCCCCAGCTCAAGCGCCTGCTCGGCCCGTAGGCGATGCGCGCGCTCCTGCATTCGGGCGGGCCGCTCGGCCCGGTCGGCCGCGCCGCGCTGTCCGACTTCTTCGGCCCGCGGCGCCGGGTGGCCTTCGTCACCGCGGCCAACCTGCACGACGAGACCGCCTCGTTCGAGCGCATCCGCGCCGCGCTGGAGCCCGCCCCGCCCGAGGGCGCGGGCCTCGAGCTCCTGCACCTGCGCTGGGATCGCGAGCCGCTCGCCACCCTGGCCGACGCGGACGCGCTCTTCATGGGCGGGGGCAACACCTACGCGCTGCTCCAGCGCCTGCGCGGCGCCGGCCTGCTCGAGGCGATCCGCGCGCGGGTGGCCGCCGGGATGCCCTACGCGGGCGCGAGCGCGGGGTCCAACGTGGCGGGGCCCACCATCCTGACCACGAACGACTGGAACGTGGTGGGGCTCGACCGCTTCGACGCCCTGGGACTGGTGGGCTTCAACATCAATCCCCACTACAAGGAAGCGGACCCCGCCATGGCCGCCTTCAGCGAGACGCGGGACGACCGGATCCGGGAGTATCACGTGGTCAACGCGAACCCGGTGCTGGGGCTGGAAGAGGGCGCGTGGGTCATCGTGGACGAGGGCGCCGTGACGGTGCACGGCACCGCCCGGGTCAAGCTGTTCCGGCCGGTCGCCGACCCGGTGTGGTACCGGGCCGGCGACCGATTGCCGGTGTCCTGACGGTCAGCCAGAGCACCTCTGGCCCTTCGAGGCTTCGACGTTGGAGACCTTGAAGGTCCGGACGAACGAATCCTCCCAGACCTCGAGGGCGAGGCGTCCCTTGTCCTCGACCCCATCGAAGACGCTGAACTTGGCTCGGCGGGTGAACTCGCCCGCGGGGACGCGCTTGGCGAGGAAGCCGAGCGTGGTCTGCTTGTCACTCCAGAGGGCGAGCGTCTCGTTGACCGGCTGCACCGACCCGCTGCCGGTACCGGGCTTCAGCCACGAGAGCACGACCGAGAAACCCTTCACGTCGGGATCGGTGACCAGCGGCTGGAGCTGAGCCATGCGCCGCAGGAGATCCGTGCCGTAGCGCGAGAACATCGCAGAGGCGCGCCGCTCGGCGGGCAGCGCCGAGAACCGCGCGTCCTCGTCCTGATCGATGACGATCCAGATCGAGAGGTAGCGATCGTCCTCCACCGCGCCCTTGGGCTGGCGGAAGGCGATCCCCGCCTTCTGCACACCGACCCACGGCATGCAGTGGTAGATCTCCTCGCGCACCTGCTTGAGCAGCCCCTGGTGGGTGGTGGCGAGGTTGCGAGCCTTGGCCGTCTTGTACTGATCGACGCTCATGATCGCGTCGTCGGCGGCCGCGGGAACCGGGATGAAGAGAATGATGGCGAGCACCGCGAGGCGGCGCACGATGAACCGAACCAGTCCGTGTCTCATCAGGATCCTCCTGTTCGCGGAGCACACTCGGATCCCGACGAGCGCTACTGTGAGCGCCCTTCCTTCGGTAGCCCGGCTATCAGGTCGCCCTGATCCGTGGCTTTGCGTCCCCGTCTCGCGACGGGTTTGCCGTTTGTCGGGAAGAGGCTCCGCGTCCCGGAAGAGGAGCAAGCGGGGTGCCATCCGGGCCCGGCCCGAATGGCCTGATCCGGTGGGAGGATAGATCGACCCCACCCGCCGGGGTGTCAGCGGGGTGACGTGGTGTCGCTCGCGCGTTCGATGGTGAATGTGCTATCCATGCGTGATGCTCACCACTGCCCCGCTCGCGGTCGACCTGGCCTTCATCGTCATCGTCCTCGCAATGCTCGGGCTCGTGCTCTGGGGCGCCACGCGCGCGGCGCGGCGCGTGGGGCCGGGCGCGGTGCAAGCGGTGCGCATCGCGGGGGTGGCCCTTGTCGGCTGGCTCGCGCTGACCGTGGTGCTCGCGGAGCGCGGCTTCTTCGAGGATTTCCAGTCCATGCCGCCGCACCTGCTGCTCGGCGTCGGCCCGCCGCTGCTCACCCTGCTGGCGCTCACGGTGTCCCCGCGCGTCATGCCACTCCTGGCCGCGGTGCCCCCCGTGTGGCTGGTGGCCGCGCAGACCTTTCGCATCCCGGTCGAGATCGTGCTGTGGCGGCTCGCGGTGGCGGGGGTGATCCCGGAGCTGCTGAGCTTCCACGGCCGCAACGTGGACATCCTGGTCGGTCTCACCGCGCCGGTGGTGGCCTACGCCTGCTTCGTCCGGCGCGCGTGGCCGGCGCGGGTGGCGGTGTGGTGGAACTGGGCCGGCATCGTCATCCTCCTGAACGTCGTGGTGCTCGTGCAGCTCTCCGCGCCGACCCCGTGGCGGATCTTCGAGACGGACCCGCCCGCGACGTTCATCGGCGACTGGCCGTACATCTGGCTGCCCGCCTTCCTGGTCCCGCTGGCCTGGGTCCTCCACGCGCTGTCGCTGCGGCAGCTTCGATCGCGGCGGTGAACGAAGGGGACGACCGCTTCTATCCGCGCGTCTTCGCCCTCGCCACGGGCGCTCTCCTGGCGGGGACGTTGTTCCTGATCCTGCGCCCGTTCCTGGAAGCTCTCCTCTGGTCCATGCTGCTCGCCCTCCTGCTCTTTCCCGCGCGGCAGGCGCTGGGGCGGCGCCTGGGGGGCCGCTACGCCTTGACCGCGGTTCTCCTCACGGTGGCCACCACGGTTGTCCTGGTCGCCCCACTGCCGCTCCTGGCGGTGGCCTTCGCGAGCCAGGCGAAAGATCTCTTCGGGCGGGTGCAAAAGCTGGTGGCCGAGTCCGGGATCTCGGGCCCGGCGGATCTCCTCGACATCCCGATCGTGAGCCGCGCCATCCGGTGGGTCGAGGCGGTCTCGCCGATCGACGCGGCCCAGATCCACGGCTGGCTGATGAGCGGCGCCCAGACCTTCCTGCAGGGGACGGTGGCGGTGAGCGGTTCGTTCGTGGTCGGGACGCTGAACGCGCTGGTGGGCCTCTCCATCGCGCTCTTCGTGCTCTTCTTCCTCCTGCGCGACGGCGACCAGATGATGGCGAGCGTGGTGCGCCTGATCCCGATGAGGCGGGAGCGCCGCGCGCAGCTCGTCGAGCACGTCGCGGCGGTCACCCGAGCGGTGGTGTTCGGCTCGCTGCTGACCGCGCTCGTGCAGGGAGTGCTGGTGGGCATCGGCTTCGCGCTGGTCGGGCTGCCCTCGCCGGTAGTGTTCGGCGCGGTGGCCGCGGTGGCCTCGCTGATCCCGTTCGTCGGCACCACGCTGATCTGGGTGCCCGCGGTGGCGGTGTTGTTCCTGCAGGGGCGCTGGGTGGCCGCGCTCTTCCTGGCCGCGTGGAGCGTGGCGGTGGTGTCGAGCGCCGACAACGTGGTGCGCCCGCTCTTCATCTCGGGCCGCGCGCAGATCTCCACGCTCCCGGTGTTCCTGGGCTTGATCGGCGGTCTCAGCGTGTTCGGCCCCATCGGGCTGGTGGTGGGGCCGGTGGTGGTGGCCCTGACCCTCGCCCTGCTGCGCTTCGCGGAGGAAGCGCGCGCGAACCCCTAGCCCTTTTTGGCGCGGCCCGCGGCCCCGCCCTGCTTTCGGTGGTAGCGCATGTTGACCAGCTCCACCAGGAGCGAGAAGGCCATCGCGAAGTAGATGTAGCCCTTCTCGATGTGCGAGCCCATCCCTTCCGCGACCAGCATCACCCCGATCAGGAGCAGGAAGGCCAGGGCCAGGATCTTGAGGCTCGGGTGGCTGTCGATGAACCGGCTCACCGCGCCCGCGGAGAGCAGCATCACCAGCATCGCGATGACCATCGCGGTGACCATGATCGCGAGGTCGTTGGCCATGCCGACCGCGGTGATGACCGAGTCGAGCGAGAACACGATGTCGAGCAGCAGGATCTGGAAGATCACCCACGCGAAGGCGGCGCGGGCGGCGCGCGCGGCCTGCGCATGGTGGTCGGCCTCGACCTTGTCGTAGATCTCCCAGGTGGCCTTGAAGATGAGGAAGAGGCCGCCGCCCAGCAGGATCAGGTCCCGCCCCGAGACGCCGTGGCCGAGCACGGCGAAGAGCGGCGCGGTGAGGCCCATCATCCACGTGATCGCGAACAGCAGGAGCACGCGGATGCCGAGGGCCAGGATCAGCCCGAGGCGGCGCGCGAGCTCGCGGCGCGCCTCGGGCAGGCGGCCCACCAGGATCGCGATGAAGACGACGTTGTCGATGCCGAGGACGATCTCCATGGCGGACAGCGTCGCGAGGGCCAGGAGGCCGTCGGCGGTGAGGAGCGCGCCCATCGGATCGGCCGGCGGGGCGCTACTTCACCTGCGGGAGCACGTGCCGCGCGAAGAGCTCGATCGCGGCGAGGTCTTCCATGTCGAGCATCTGGAGCAGCACGCGCTGCACGCCCGCCGCTTCCCACTCCCGGAGGCTCGCCACGACGTCGGCGGGCGAGCCCACCAGGAAGCTCGCCTTGCGCCAGCCGTCCTCGTCTGCGGGCATCTGGGGGAAGGTCGCGCGGGCCGCCGCGATGCGCTGGGCCACGTCGGACGGGTCGCGGCCGATGGCGAGCGGGATCATCAGGGAGCGCTCGATCGTGTCCGGATCGCGGCGCACCGCGGCGCAGTGCTTGGCCAGGACTTCTCGCTTGTGGCGGAAGGTATCGAGGTCTACCCGGGTGCAGTTCCACTCGTCCGCGAACTCGGCCGCGATGCGCAGCGTGCGCTTCTCCCCGCGCCCGCCGATCACGAGCCGCAGCCGGCCGTGGGTGGGCAGGGGATAGTTCTCGGCCTTGTGGAGCGGATAGTAGGGCTGCTCCAGCGTGACCGGCTCGCCGACGCCCAGGGCGCGGATGTAGCGGGCGGCCGCCTCGAGGCGATCGAGCCGCTCCTTCATGGGCGGCAGCGCGAAGCCGAACATGTTGTGCTCGTGCTCGTTCCAGCCGCCGCCGATGCCCAGGTCCATGCGGCCGTTGGAGAGCGTGTCCAGCGCCACCGCCATCTTGGCGAGCAGGGCGGGGTGGTAGAAGGTGATCGGGGAGACCATGGGGCCGAACCGGATGCGCCGGGTGCGCGTCGCCAGCATGGTGAGCGAGGTCCACGTCTCGAGGGACGCGCGCTTGGCCTCGCCCCAGAGCCCGGTGAGATGATCCGACCGGCAGAGGGACTCGTAGCCCATGTCCTCGGCCGCCTGCACGAGCCGCCACCAGCGCTCCCAGGTGAGCCCTTCCTGGCCTTCGATCATGATGCCGACGCGCATGATCAGATCTCCTCGTGTGCTCGGGATCCCGGTGAGGGGCCGGGCCCTCATGTATACCGCAAGTGCGGGCCGCGTGCCCCGTGATAAACTCAGCGACGCCGCGGCCATGGCGCTCCAGCGACTGCTGCTGCTGATCCCCACCACCACCTACCGCACCGAGGATTTCGTCGAGGCGGCGCAGACGCTCGACGTGGATCTCGTGATTGCCTCCGACCGTCCGAACGTGATGGCGGGCGAGTTCCCGGACCACCTGCTCACCCTGCCGTTCGGCGATCCGGCCGCGGCGGCGCGCGAGATGAGCGGGTACGCGGCCCGCCGGCCGCTCGACGCGGTGGTGCCGGTGGACGACGCCACCACGGTGGTGGCCTCCGCGATCGGCGAGGCCCTCGGCCTGCGCGTGAACCCGCTCGCGGCGGCCCAGGCCACCCGCAACAAGCTCGTGATGCGCGGGCGGCTCGCGCGCGCGGGGGTGCCCTCGCCTCCGTTCACCACCGTCACGGTGGACGAGAACCCGCACGCGGCGGCGGGCCGCATGACGTACCCCTGCGTGCTCAAGCCCCTGGTGCTCTCGGCCAGCCGCGGCGTGATCCGGGCCGACGACGTGACCCAGTTCGTCGCCGCCTTCGAGCGGATCCGCGAGATCCTGCGCGCGGCGGACGTGGGCGAGCTGGGCGAGGGAACCGACACGATCCTGGTGGAGGGCTTCGTGCCGGGCGCCGAGGTGGCGCTCGAGGGGCTCCTGGAAGAGGGCGCCCTCCGCACCCTGGCGCTCTTCGACAAGCCCGATCCCCTCGACGGGCCCTTCTTCGAGGAGACCATCTACGTGACGCCGTCGCGCCTGCCCGAGGCCGTCCAGGCCCAGGTGACGGAGACGACCGCCGCCGCGGCCCGCGCGCTCGGCCTCTCGGACGGCGCGGTCCATTGCGAGCTGCGGCTGCGCCCGCGCGCGGACGGGCTCGAGCCGGTGGTGCTGGAGATCGCGGCGCGCTCGATCGGCGGGCTCTGCGGCCGCACGCTGCGCTTCGGCACCGGCATGTCACTCGAGGAGCTGATCCTCCGCCGCGCCCTCGGCCGGGCGGTGCCCTCGTTCGAGCGGGAGCGCGCGGCGGCCGCGGTCATGATGATCCCGATCCCGCGCGGCGGCGTGCTCGAGGAGGTGACGGGACTCGACGAGGCCCGCGCGGTCCGACACATCGAGGACGTGACGATCTCGATCCCCAAGGGGCAGGTGATCGTGCCCCTGCCGGAGGGCTCGCGCTACCTCGGCTTCATCTTCTCGCGCGCGGCCACCCCCGCCCTGGCGGAGGCGGCCCTGCGGGAAGCGCATCGCCACCTGCGGTTCGCGATCCGGTAGCCCCGGCCGTCGGCGGCCGGTCTCGATGACGAGCACTGGGAGAGCCACGCCATGAGCATCGTGCGGGAGTTCGAGCGGGCCTTCAACCGGCAGGACGTCGCGGCCCTCGTGGCCTGCTTCACGCCGGACGGCAGCTACCACGACACCTTCTTCGGCGGCCACGCGGGGGCCGATCATCTCCGCGCCATGTTCGCGCGGATGTTCCGCGAGGGCCGGGACTACGCGTGGACCATGGAGACGGTGGTGGAGACGGAGGCGTGCGCGGCCGCCGAGTGGACCTTCGCCTACGTGGTGAGCGACGCGATCCCGCGCAGCGCGGGGCGACCGGTGCGCTTTCGCGGCATGAGCGTGTTCGAGAAGCGCGGCGGGCGCATCGCGGCCTACCGCGAGTCGTTCGACCTGGGCGCGGCGCTGCTCCAGCTCGGCTTCAGTCCCGAGGCGACGGCCAAGACCCTTCGCCGCCACCGGCTCGACCATGTCGGAATGTAAGACCTGACCCCGGTGTCCACCTACATCCTGCAGCGGCTGCTGCTCTTCATCCCCACCCTTCTCGGCGCCTCCATCCTCATCTTCGTCCTGATGCGCCTGGTGCCGGGTGACATCGCGGAGATCCTGGTCTACCAGACGGGATCCGAGTCGAGCACGGTGCAGAAGCGGCAGATCCAGCAGATCCGGCACGAGCTGGGGCTCGACCGGCCGGTGGTCGTCCAGTACCTCGACTGGATCCGCGGCGCGGTGCGCGGGGACTTCGGCCAGTCCTACGTGCAGCGCCGGCCGGTGATCGAGATCCTCAAGGAGCGCGTCCCGCGCTCGATGGAGCTGGCCGCGCTCACCATGCTGATCGCGATGGTGTGGGCGATCCCGCTCGGGGTCGTCTCGGCGGTGCGGCAGAACGGCCCGCTCGACTACCTGGCGCGTCTGGTCAGCCTGAGCGGGCTCAGCCTGCCGCTCTTCTTCACCGGGGCGCTCATCCTGTACGGCCTCGTGCGGTTCTTCCGCTGGCTGCCGCCGCTCGAGTTCGTCTCGTTCACCGAGGACCCGGTGGAGAACCTCAAGCAGCTCATCTGGCCCGCCCTGGCCCAGGCCTACTACATCAGCGCGCCCATCACGCGGCTCACCCGCTCGCAGATGCTCGAGGTGGTCCGCCAGGACTACGTGCGCACCGCGCGGGCCAAGGGACTGGCCGAGCGCGCGGTGGTCTACCGCCACGCCCTGGCCAACTCGCTGCTGCCGGTCGTCACCTTCATCGGCTGGTGGGGTGGGCGCCTCCTCGGCGGGCTCGTGATCATGGAGATGATCTTCGTGGTGCCCGGCATGGGCAGCGCGCTCATCCAGGCGGTCAGCCAGCGCGACTATCCGACGGTCCAGGCCATGGTCTTCATGATGGCCCTCGTGTTCCTGATCGTGAACCTGGCGGTGGATCTCCTCTACGCGTGGCTCGACCCGCGCATCCGGTACGCGTGACCGCCGCGCTCGGCCGCTTCGTGGTGGGGCAGCCGCTGGGCGCGGCGGGAGCCCTCGTGGTGCTCGCGCTCATCGTGGTGGGCGTGTTCGCGCCCTCGCTGGCCCCCCACGGGCCCAAGGACGCGGCGTTCGCCCCCTACGTGGCGCCCGGCCGCGAGTTCCCGATGGGCACCGACCAGCTCGGGCGCGATCTGCTGAGCCGCGTGATCTGGGGCGCGCGCCTCTCGCTCTACGTGGGCGTGGTCTCCGTGCTGTTCGGCGTCACGCTCGGCTCGCTCTGGGGCGCGGTCACCGGCTACCTGGGCGGGGCCAGCGACGCGGGCAGCCAGCGGGTGGTGGATTGCCTGATGGCCCTGCCGCCCGTCATCCTGGCGCTGTCGCTCATGGCCGCGCTGGGGCAGTCGGTCAACAACGTCATCCTGGCCCTCGTGATCCTGCTCACGCCCACCGCGGCCCGGACGGTCCGGTCCGTCGCGCTGGGGGTGGCCGCGACTCCCTTCATCGAGGCGGCGCAGGCGGCGGGCGCCTCGCAGACCCGCATCATCTTCCGGTACCTCATCCCGAACTGCATGGCGAGCTACATCGTGCTCGTGACCACCAACATCTCGTACGCCATCGTGGTGGAGGCCTCGCTCAGCTTCATCGGGGCGGGGGCCCCGCCCGACGAGCCCTCGTGGGGGGGCATGCTCACCGCGGGGATCCAGGCGCTGGAAACCGCGCCCTGGATGGTATTCTTCCCCGGGATGGCCATCAGCCTGGCCGTCTTCGGGCTCAACCTACTCGGCGATTCGATCCGCGATCTGACGGATCCACGCCTCCGCGGCGGCCTCGGGTAGCCGCGGATCGCAAAGGAGCGATAGCCATGACGATGACCCTCTCGAGCCTCACTCGCGTGGTGGCCCTCGCCGTCGCGCTGCTCTTCTCGCTCGGGTCCCCGATCGCGCCGCCGGCCGCCGCCCAGGAAAAGCCCCGGACCGGCGGCGTTCTCAACTGGTTCGACTACGGCGATCCCGGCCGCCTCGACGTGCACGCCGAGTCGCCCCTGGTGGTCCAGCAGGCCACCGCGGGCATCTATAGCGGGCTGCTCCAGTACGATCCGGACGAGCCGAGCAAGGTGATCGGCGACCTCGCCGAGCGCTGGACGGTCTCGCCGGACGGGAAGACCTACACGTTTCATCTCCGGAAGAACGTGAAGTGGCACGACGGTCAGCCGTTCAGCTCGGCCGACGTGAAGACCACCTTCGATCGCGTGCTGAACCCCGACTTCAAGAGCCCCAAGTGCGGCGCCTCGCTCAAGCCGATGGTGGCCAGCGTGGAGGCGGTGGACGCCAACACCGTCGAGTTCAAGCTCAAGTTCGCGGCGGCGCCGTTCATCCCCTCGATCGCGTCGGCGTGGTGCCGGGTGGCGGCCAAGCACATCCTGGCCAAGTACGGCGACCTGAACTCGGCCGAGGCCCAGGTCGGGACGGGGCCGTTCAAGTTCAAGAAGTACGAGCGCGGCAGCGTGATCGAGTGGGAGAAGAATCCGAACTACTTCATCCCCGGGCTGCCCTACCTCGACGGGGTGAAGCAGTTCATCCTGGTGGGCGGGCCGACCCAGCTCGCGGCGGCCAAGGCCTCCAAGATCATGCTGTGGGACGCGTGGCCGCCGATGCGCAAGACGCAGGCCGACGAGCTGGCGCGCGCCCGCACGGACGTGGACATCTACCAGGCGCCGATCAACACCGTCTTCTTCATCTATCTCAACTCGAAGAAGCCGCCGTTCGACAATCCGGATCTGCGCCGCGCCGTCAACCTGGCCATCGACCGCCAGGAGCTCGTCAGCAAGGCGCTGGAGGGCGCGGGTGTGCCCTGCGCGATCCTCGACCCGAAGCTGGTCGGCGACTTCGCCCTGCCGCTCGACGAGGTCCAGAAGGCACCCGGGTGCCGCCAGCCCAAGGAGCAGGACATCGCCGAGGCCAAGAAGCTGGTGGAGAAGCACCACCCGAACGGCCTCGACGTCGAGATGGCGGTGCGGCAGGTCGGCAACTACGTGGATCGCGGGCAGCTCGTGCTGGCCCAGCTCCGCCGGATCGGAATCCGCGGCACCATGAAGACCCACGAGAGCGCGGCCGGCTATGCCGCCTTCGGCAAGGGCGACTTCACGATCATCGCGACGCAGGACCGGGCCATGGACATCAACGAGCCCTCCGGCGTGTTCCACATCTCCTACACGACGGAGTCGGGCAGCAACTACGGTCAGTACTCGGACCCCAAGGTGGACGACCTCGCCGAGCGCGCCCTGAAGGAAGCCAACCGCGACAAGCGCAAGCAGCTCTACTGGGAGCTGCAGCGGTATCTGCTGGCCAAGGGCGACCACGCCTCCATCGCGGTCGGCTGGGTCGAGGGCTGGTTCTTCAAGGACAAGAAGCTCCGCAACTACAAGCCCGGCCTCACCACCTACGACAACAACACCTTCATGAAGGTGTGGATCGCCCCGTGACCTTCGATGACCCGCGCATCCAGCAGTACCTGGCGACCAAGGACATCGTCGTCCTCGGCACCATCAACCCGGACGGCTCGCCCCTGGTCACCGCCATGTGGTTTCTCCACGAGCCGTCCGCGCTGACGCTGATCAGCGTGGACAACCTGCAGAAGGTCAGGAACCTCAGGCGCGACCCGCGGCTGCACATCGTCGCGGAGAGCGGGGCCCGCGGCGCCGAGATCCGGGGCGTCGCGATCCGCGGGCGCGCCGAGTTCCTCGGCGACACGCCCGAGCGCCGCGCCCTCGCGACCCGGATCCTCGACAAGTATCATCCGCACCTCGAGAACTACTGGAGCGGCCGGGCGATGCCCGCGGACCGCGTGATGTTCCGCGTGGTGCCCGAGCAGGTGCGCACCTGGGGGCTCGACTGACTGTCCAGAAATATCCAGGTCTGTGTAACACTGAAACGAACCAAGGGACCATGCGTCGTCCCGCGTCCCCGAAGGCCGCTCCGGTCACATCGCCCGGGTCACCCGGCCCGACTACCCACGTGTCGACCGTCATCGAGCTTGAAACTCCACGGCTGCGGCTGCGCCAGTGGCGCGACTCCGACCGCGAGCCGTACGCCGCCATGAACGCCGATCCGGTGGTGATGGAGTTCTTTCACTCGCTTCAGAGCCGAGCGATCAGTGACGCGAGCATCGATGGCTGGCAATCACAGCTCGCGACCCGCGGCTGGAGCAACTGGGCCGTGGAGCTACTGGAGTCCGGACAGTTCATCGGCTTCGTCGGTCTGTCGGTGCCGCAGCGCGCGCTCCCGTTTTCCCCCTGTGTCGAGGTGGGGTGGCGTCTCGCGCGCCGCTACTGGGGCCAGGGCCTCGCCACCGAGGGGGCTCGGGCGGCGCTGGGCGTCGGCTTCGAGCGCCTGGCCCTGCCGGAGATCGTGTCGTTCACTTCGGTGGGCAACCTGAGGTCACGCGCGGTGATGGAGCGCCTGGGCATGGTCAACGCCGACCAGGATTTCGAATATCCGGGGGTGCCGGAGGGCCATCCACTGCGGCTGCACTGTCTGTATCGGATCACGCGTGCCCAGTGGGATCGGCATGCGGCCTGACCCTTCCAGCGAGCGTCCATGGGCATTCTAGATTTCTTGAAGCCGTCCGAGTACCGGGATCCGGTCCTCGGCACCCTGGTCCGCAGCAAAGGCTACTGGCGGGGCGCGATCAGCCTCGGATCCGAGACTGGTGTTCCGTTGCTCCTCGCGGGGCCTCGGGCCGCCCCGGACGAGACACGTCTCGGGCTCGCTCGCGAGCTCGGCCAGCGATACGCGGCGCTTCGTCCGGCCATCGAGGGCGCGCTGTTCGAGCACTATGAGCCGTATTCGGACGCCGAATCGGGAGAGGGGGCGGACCCAGGAGAGATCCTGCGCCTCAGCCGCCCGGACCAGGTGTGGGGGCATGTCTCGCCGGTGCGCGTGCTGATCGAGCGGTTGGGTGGTATCGAGACGGTGGAGATCGCCTATCGGACGGCGTGGGACACGGAGCACACCGTGGGTGCTCGGTTCCACGGATGGGCGCTGACGGAGCTCAATGGCAGTGTCATCTAGCGGCCGGCCGGCTTCCACTCTCGTGTCCTTCTCGGTCGCCCTCATGGTGGCGGCCACGGTCATGGTCGGCTGTTCCCGGGAGGAGCCGGCGACGACGCCGTCCGGGAGCACCGCCGACTACCGACAGATTGCGCTGGAGTTCGCCACGTTGCTGGGCGCGCGTGAGTATCCGAAGGCCTATGCCATGATGTCTCAGGGATACCGCCAGAACAGCACGATCGATGAGCTTCAGAGCGCATTCGAAGCCATCGTCCCGATGAACTGGGGCCCCATTGGACCGATCGAGGTAGGCGAGACCATGACGAGCTGGCCGGGGAAGCAGCCCTCCGATGTTGGCTGGGCCTATGTAAGCATCGGAGGCGACCTGTACAGCGAGGCCGTCATCGTGGTCGTCTCGTCGGAGAATGGAGCCGCCAAGATCCGTGAGGTCGAGTTCGGCCGGCCGTAGCGCGCCATGAGGGCCGCCGCGAAGCTGATGTTCCTGTGCGGCAAGATGGCGTCGGGGAAATCCACTCTCGCGAGAGAGCTGGCCGAGCGAGGGGATGCCATTCTCCTCGTGCAGGACCAGCTCCTGGACAGCCTGTATCCGGACGAGATCACGGATATACCGGGATTCGTCCGGTGCTCTTCCCGATTGAAGAATGCGCTCGAGCCACACGTGTGCGCCCTGCTGGCGAAGGGCGTGCCCGTCGTGCTCGACTTTCCGGGCAATACAAGGTCGCAGCGCGCGTGGTTCCGTGGAATGTTCGAGCGGGCGAATGTCGAGCACGAACTACACTTTGTCGACGCTCCCGACGCCCTGTGCAAGCGTCAGCTCAAGGATCGAAGCAAGGACCTGCCTCCGCGCAGTCCGTGGACCACGGATGCGGAGTTCGAAGCCATCACGGCGTACTTCGAGCCTCCCTCCGAAGATGAGAGATTCAACGTCGTCCGTCATGAGCGTGCCTGACCACGGCGGGTGTGACCCGGAGGAGAGAGCGACGCGGTGAGACCGCTTCTCAAGGTCGCTCTGGTCGCCGGCGGGTACGCGGCGGCCTTCCTCATCGCCTCCGCCGTCGTTGCCATCCGCGTGGCGAGCACGAGCGGCCCCGACGCGCAGGCGTCGAGCGGCATGTACGCGTTCGGGGACGCGGTGCTCTTCGTTGCCGTCTTCGGGGTGGCCGCGCTCGTGCCCACGGCCGCCGCGCTCTTCTTCCTGAGACCCTACCGCCCCTTCTGGACCGGGCTCTCGGCATTGGGTGTCGTGGTGGCGGTCACGGGCATCGCGGCTGTGATCCTCTTCGCCGTCGGTCGGCACGCGGCGCCGTCGCCCCTGGCGACGTGGGCCGCGTTCGCCGTGCTCAGGATCCTCGTCGCGCCAGTCCTCGCGCTCACCTTTCTGGTGTGCGCGATCTTCTCGCCGCACCGCTCCCCGCGGCTCGCGCTTCTCGCGGCCACCGTGATGGAGGTCGCCGTGACCGCGTGCGGAGGAGCCGTCTGGTTCGTTCCCTTGTTTTTCCCGCCGTCATAGCCGTTCCGATTCGAACTCGCAAGCGGAGGTCAACAGAGTGATGGCACGCGTTGAAGGGGTCGATCCCGGGCAAGTGTCGGACGACTACATCGCCAGGATCCTGGCGGCTCAGGCCAAGACGTGGGGAGCGCCGCTGCTCAACCACCTGGTCTACGCCCGGCGGCCGTCGATCTTCCGCGGGGCCCGGGGGATGTGGACCGGGATCGACGGCTCGGGCCTGATCGACGGCAAGCTGGGGGCCCTGCTCAACCGCCGGGTCGCGGCGCTGAACGGCTGCGAGTTCTGACAGGACATCAACGCTGCCGTCGGCAGCAAGCTGGGCCTGTCCGAGGCCAAGATCCTCGCCTTGGCCGACTATGCCACCAGCCCGCTGTACGACGAGGCGGAGCGGGTGGCCCTGGAATACGCGGACCGCATGACCATCAGCGGGCGTGACGTCGACGACGCCTTCTTCGCGCGCCTTCGGCGCTTCTACGACGACGAGGCACTGGTGGAGCTGACCGCGATCATTGCCTGGGAGAATGCGTCCAGCAAGTTCAACCGCGCGCTGCGCATCCCGTCCCAGGGGCTGTGGAAGCGGACCTGACGGATTTGTTGCCGGTGGCCGAACGGGCGGAGGATACCATCGAGATGGGATGAGGGAAGTCACCTACTACCGTCTGGCCGCGACCCTGCCGGTCGTGATTCCCTTCATCGCCCACCTCTTCTATCGCGACGACCCGACGATCGGCCTGATCGATCGGGTCACGATCCTGCTCTACGTGTCGGGGATCGCCTGGCCGGCGTACATCCCGTTCGCGACCGCACTCTTCTGGTGGCTGGCGGGGCAGCCCGTGCCGCGGTACCGGCAGGTCTCCTGGATCACGCCCGTCCTCTTCCTTCCCCCGTTCCTGGCCTATCTCCTCCTGGTTCGATGGTGGACGGCGAGCACGGAGCCGTGGGTCGGTGTGCTCATCTTCTATTCCATCCTGGTCTTGCTGTTCGGCTATGGCTACGTGTTGCTGACCCACGCGGGGCGTCGCGTGCTGGCCTGGCGCGGCCGCGCTCTCGCGGCGTGAACAGACCCGCGCTGATCGTCGGCGCGGCCTTGCTGATCGCCCTGGCGATGATCACCGCGGTGGGGGAGTACGTGCGGCAGCATCTCCCGGGCGACGACAAGCTCACCCGGTGCCGGGCCATCCCGCCGGGGTCCAGCCTCCCGGAGATCGAGGCCGTGCTGGGACAGCCCTTTGCCCGGTGGATCTCGGAGACGGTGGAGGGCGCGGTCTGGCTCGAGTTCAGGACGCCCTCGACCGCGGCCGGCCGGATCCGGGCCGTCGTCCACGAGCCGACCGGCAAGTGCTCGCCCTTCGGTGCAGCGCGGACGGGCCCGACACGTGGGCGGCCCCGGACTAGGCGACCGGGGCCGCGCGCTGCTCCTGGGCACGCAGTTCATCGCCGCCGAAGCGCGGACTAGCCGACGCGCCCGCATGCGCACCGAGCGCCTGCACCACTTCATGGACATGGCCGCCGCGCAATGAGCGAGGATGCGTCCCGCACCCGGGAGAGCTACGACGAGCTGGCCGCGACGTACGCCGAGCGAATCTTCGAGGAGCTGGCCGGCAAGCCGCTCGACCGGCACCTGCTGAACCGGTTCGCGGAAGACGTGCGCGGCCGCGGGCTCGTCGCCGATGTCGGCTGCGGGCCTGGCCACGTGGCGCGCTATCTCCACGAGCAGGGCGTCCGGATGCTCGGCATCGATCTCGCGCCCCGGATGATCGAGTGGGCGCGAACGCGCTCGCCGGAGATCGAGTTCCGCGTCGGCGACATGCGGGCCCTCGAGCTGCCCGACGGCGCGCTCGCCGGGATCGTCGCGTTCTACTCGCTGATCCACATCGACGAGCGCGAGATGCTGCCCACCCTGCGCGAGCTGCGGCGCGTGCTGGCGCCGGGCGGGCTCCTGCTCGTCGCGTTTCACGTCGGCGAGGAGACCGTGCATCGCGACGAGCTCTGGGGCCATCCCGTATCGCTCGACTTTCGGTTCTTGATGCCGGAGGTCATGGTCGCGTCGCTCGTCGAGGTGGGCCTTGTCGTGCTGGAGCGCATCGAGCGGGAGCCCTACGCGGAGATCGAGCACGCCAGCCGCCGGGCGTACATCCTCGCCCACGCGCGCTGACTACGTAGTCGCGCGTAGAGTTTTCTGGTTCGCATGCAAACAGTGCACGATTTGCTCGAGTCGCAACGATGGCGGCCGGTAATTCCTACCCGCGGATCAACAGGACCAGGCCCGAGAGGAGAAGCACCGCAAAGACCACCCGACGGAACCGCTCGCGGTCGAGCCGGTTGAACAGCAGCATCCCCGCGACGAGCCCGACCACCGCCGGGACCGCGAAGAGCCAGGTGAGACGCCAGATCTCACGGTCGAGCAGGCCCGCCCACCAGTAGCCGATCAAGATCACGGCCTGGTTGACGATCAGGAAGGCCTGGATGTTGGCCTTCACGGTGCGCGGGCTCCAGTCCTGAGCCGCTGCGTAGAGGATCACCGGCGGACCGGGCGTGCCGATCGCCCCGCCCAGCAGGCCCGCGGCGAGGCCCGCGCCGAATCCCCAGCCGCGGCCGCGGAGCCGCTGCGGATAGAGGCCGAGCCACTCGAGCGCCACGATCAGCAGCAGCACCAGACCGATCAGGCGCTTCAGCAGGTCGGACGGCAGCTCGGCCAGGAGCCAGATGCCGGCGGGTGTCGCGACGATGGTGCCGACCACCAGCTCGATCATGCCGTGCAGCGTGAAGTCTCGGCGCAGCGGGATGAAGATGACCGCGATGAAGACCGCCGCGTAGAGCGTGATCAGGACGATGGCGTGCTGCGGCGACATCAGGAAGGGCAGGAAGGCGAGCGAGACGAGGCCGATGCCGAAGCCGGCCAGGCCCTGCACGAAGCAGGCGGCCGCGATGACGACCGCGCCGACCAGCCACGTGAGCGACAACGAGCGGGCGCCTAGAACTTGGTCGGCCAGCCGGCCAGGCGATGCCGGCCGATGGCGGAGCGCGTGCGCGCCTGGGCGAGGAAGCGGATGACGACGTCCCGCGTGTCGGCGGGGTCGATCACCTCGTCGATGAGGTGCCGGGCGGCGGCGCCGTAGGGCAGCGTGTCGAGCTCCCACTGCGCGAGCAGCGCCTGCCGCCGCGCTGCGCGCTCCTCCGCGGGCAGCCTGGCCAGCTCCGCGCCGTGGACCACGTTGACGCCGGTGGCCGGGTCCATGAACGACATCTCCGCGGTGGGCCACGCGACCATCAGGTCCGCGTAGCCGCCGCCGCCCATGTTGAAGTAGGCCTGGCCGTACGTCTTGCGCACGATGATGGACACGCGCGGCACCGTGACCATGCCGAGCGCCTCCATCCAGGTGATGATCTTGCCCGCCACGCGCTTGCGCTCGGCGTCGCGCCCGATGAAGAAGCCGGGGATGTCGTGGAGGAAGACGAGCGGGATGTTGAACGAGTCGCAGAGGGCGAGGAACGAGACCGCCTTGTCGCAGCCGTCGGCGTCGCAGGCGCCGCCCTTCTGGATGGGCTGGTTGGCCACGAAGCCCACCACGTGGCCGCCCAGGCGGCCGAGCGCGGTGATCAGGCTGCGGCCGAAGCGCTCCTTGACCGGGAAGATCTCGCCGCCGTCGGCCAGCCGCCGCAGCACCCGCGTCATGTCGTAGGCGCGGTTGCGCGCCTCCGGCACCAGATCCGCGATCGTGCCCATCTCCGCGCCCGAGCCCGCGGGCACCTCGGCCACCGGCGGCGCCTGCCGGTTGTGCGAGGGCAGGTAGGAGAGAAAGCGCTTCACGAGGGCGAAGCACTCGTCCTCGGTCTTGCCGACGACGTCGGCGAAGCCGGTCTCCTCCGCGTGCGCCTTGGCGCCGCCCAGCTCCTCGGCCGAGATCTTCTCGCCGGTGGCCAGCTCGAGCACGCGCGGGCCCGAGACCGCCATCGAGGCGCCCTCGAGCATCACCACGAAGTCGGAGAGGCAGGCGTTCCACGTGGGCAGACCGTAGGCCTGCCCGAGCACCGCGGTCACCATGGGCACGCGGCGCCGGCGCGTGCCGTAGTAGGTGGAGTTGCCGAAGGAGGCGATGCCCGCGGAGCCCATGATGTCGGGCATGCGCGCCCCGCCCGCCTCGGCCAGATAGACGATCGGCATGCCCCGGCGCGCGGCGAGGCGCTTGAGCTCCGCCTCCTTGTGGGAGGCCACACGGGACGACGTGGCGGCCAGCACCGTGAAGTCGTTCGAGCAGACCACCACCGGGCGGCCGTCGATGTGGCCGAGACCGCTCACCTTGGAGTCGGCCGGCGTCTCGGCTTCCATCCCCGGCACGTCGGAGGTGTTGAACGTGCCGACTTCCAGGAAGGAGCCCGCGTCGAGGAGCCGCTCCACGCGCTCGCGCGCGTTCAGCGTGCCCGCGTCCCGACGGCGCGCGAGCCGCTCGGGCCCACCCATGGCGCGCGCCTTCGCGCGCCGGGCGTGAAAGTCCTTCATCCGCTCGTCCCAGGCCATGGCGGGGCATTGTAGCAGCCCCTCGCCATTCCGGAAGCGCTTGGGTACACTGCGGGGGCACGATCACCCCCACGCCACCGGAGGCCGCAACGCGATGAAGCACCACCGGGTCTACCGCACCGAGCTCACGCCCGTGAGCTTCCTCGTCCGCAGCGCCTACGTCTTCCCGGACAAGACCGCGGTGGTGCACGGCAAGCGGCGCTACACCTACCGGCAGCTCGGGGAGCGGGTGAACCGCCTCGCCTCCGCGCTGCGGGCGGCCGGCATGCGGAAGCACGATCGGGTGGCCTTCCTCTGCCCGAACATCCCGCCGATGCTCGAAGCGCACTACGGCGTGCCCGCGGCGGGCGGCGTCCTGGTGGCGATCAACACGCGGCTCTCCTCCGACGAGATCGGCTACATCCTCCAGCACTCCGGCTCGAGCTTCCTCTTCGTGGACGCGGAGCTCGAGCACCTGATCAAGCCGCTCGAGCTCAAGCGGCCTGCGCGTGGTGCGCATCGACGACACCGGCGCGGCCGGCGATCCCTACGAGGACTTCCTGGCCGGGGGCTCGCCCGAGCCGGTCGAGAGCTGGCTCGAGGACGAGGAGGAGACGATCTCGATCAACTACACCTCGGGGACCACCGGGCGGCCCAAGGGCGTCATGTACTCGCACCGCGGGGCGTGGGTGAACGCGGTCGGCGAGGTCGTCGAGACCGGCATGACCTTCGACACGAAGTACCTCTGGACGCTGCCGATGTTCCACTGCAACGGCTGGTGCTTCACCTGGGCGGTCACCTCGGTCGCGGGCACCCACGTGTGCCTCCGGAAGGTCGAGCCCGCGCGCATCTGGGAGCTCATCGACGCGGAGGGCATCACCCACTACAACGGCGCGCCCACCGTGCAGATCGGCGTGGTCAACGACCCGAAGGCCCACAAGCTGACGCGGCCGGTGACGGTGACGGTGGCCGGCGCGCCGCCCTCGCCGACTCTCCTCGGCAAGCTCAAGGAGCTCGGCTTCAAGCCGGTGCACGTCTACGGCCTCACCGAGACCTACGGGCCGCACACCGTCTGCGGCTGGAACGCGGACTGGGACGCGCTGCCCGCCGACGAGCAGGCGCGGCTGGCCGCCCGCCAGGGCCAGGGCTACGCGCTCTTCGATCTCGTGCGCGTGGTGGACGGCGAGATGAACGACGTGCCGCGCGACGGGGAGACGCTGGGCGAGGTGATCATGGTCGGCAACAACGTGGCCAAGGGCTACTACGAGCAGCCCGACGCCACCGCCGAGGCCTTCCGGGGCGGGTGGTTCCACTCGGGCGACATCGGGGTGTGGCATCCCGACGGCTACGTGGAGCTGCGCGACCGCAAGAAGGACATCATCATCTCGGGCGGCGAGAACATCTCGACGATCGAGGTCGAGCAGTGCGTGGCCCGGCACCCGGCGGTGATGGAGTGCGCGGTGGTGGCCATCCCGGATGAGAAGTGGGGCGAGCGGCCCAAGGCCTTCGTCACGCTCAAGCCGGGCCAGCGCGCGACCGAGCCCGAGATCATCGAGTTCTGCAAGCAGCACATCGCGGGCTTCAAGGCGCCGGCCGCGGTGGAGTTCGGCGAGCTGCCCAAGACCTCGACGGGCAAGATCCAGAAGTTCGTGCTGCGCGACCGGGAGTGGCAGGGCCGCACGAAACGGATCAACTAGTTCATGCTGGTCGGCGTCCTCGACCAGTCGCCGGTGCGGAGCGGAGGCACGCCCGCCGACGCGGTGCACGAGACGATCGAGCTGGCGCGCGCGGCCGACGGCTGGGGCTTCCACCGCTACTGGCTGGCCGAGCACCACTCGACCCCCGGCCTGGCCGGCGCGAGCCCCGAGGTGCTGATCGCCCAGGTGGCCGCGGTCACCAGCCGCATCCGGGTCGGCTCGGGCGGCGTCATGCTGCCGCACTACAGCGCGCTCAAGGTGGCCGAGCAGTTCCGGATGCTGGAGACGCTCCATCCCGGCCGCATCGATCTCGGGATCGGGCGCGCGCCGGGCAGCGATCAGCGGACGGCCCGGATCCTGCGTCACGGGCCGGGCGCCCTCGGGATCGAGCACTACCCGCGGCAGATCCAGGATCTGGTCGCCTTCCTCCACGACGATCTGCCCGCCGAGCATCCGTGGCGCGGCGTGCACGCCATGCCCGCCGGGCCGAGCGTGCCCGAGGTGTGGCTGCTGGGCTCGAGCGACGAGAGCGCGCTCCTGGCCGCCCAGCTCGGCCAGTCCTTCTGCTTCGCCCACTTCATCAACGAGCAGGGCGGCGCGGAGGCCACGCGCGCCTACCGCGATCGGTTCTGCGCCTCGCCGGACCTGGCCGCGCCGCGCAGCAGCGTGGCCGTCTTCGCGGTCTGCGCGGAGACGGAGGCCCAGGCGCGGCGGCTGGCGCGGAGCCGCGACCTCTTCATCGTGCGGCTGTACACCGGCCGTCCCGCCCCGTATCCGTCGGTGGAGGAGGCAGAGAGCTACCCCTACAATGCGCAGGAGGTGGCCATCGCCCAGCACGCGGCGCGGCGCAGCGTGGTGGGCACGCCCGAGCAGGTGCACGAGCGGCTGCTCCAGATGGTCGCCGACTACCAGGCCGACGAGCTGATCGTCGTCACGATCACGCACGACTTCAAGGCGCGAATGCGCTCCTACGAGCTACTCGCCGAGGCGTTCGACCTACCAGGGAGCCCGACATGACCATGCGCTTGTCCTTGCACACGTGGACGCTGGATACGACTCCGCTCGCGGACGCGCTCGCCGTCATCAAGAAGACGGGCTGGGACGCCGTCGAGCTGCGCCGCCTCGACTTCGAGCGCGCCGCCCAGGCCGGCCAGTCGGCCGAGCAGGTGCTGGCGCTGGTGAGGGCTTCGGGTCTGCCCGTCGCCTGCGTGGGTGTGGAGCTCGGCTGGGTCTGGGCCACCGGGGAGGAGCGGGCCCGGCTGCTGCGCGTGTTCGCCGAGCAGGCCGCGCGCGCGAAGGCGCTCGGCTGCACCACCATCATGAGCCCGGTGGATCGCGGCCGCGGGGACGTGGGAGAAGCCGCCCGCAGCATCCGGGAAGTCGGCGACATCGCGCGCGAGCACGGCGTGCGGCTGGCCGTCGAGTTCAACTCCCAGTGCGAGCAGCTCAACGCGCTAGGACCGATGCGGGAGGTGATGGCGCGGGCCGCGCATCCCCAGACCGGCCTCCTGCTCGACACCTACCACCTCGGCCGCACCGGCGCCTCGCCGCGCGACATCGAGGACGTGCGGCCCGAGGAGATCGCCTACGTGCAGTACAGCGACGTGCCGCGCACCGGGCTCGAGCCGGGCAAGGCGCTCGATCGCCTGCCGCCGGGGCAGGGCAGCGTGCCGTTCAAGGAATTCTTCGCCGCGTTCGCCCGCCGGGGCTACGCCGGCTACGCGAGCTACGAGGCGCCGAACCCCGCCGCGTGGAAGCGCCCCGCCGAGGACGTGGCCCGCGAGGCGCTGGCCGCCACCCGCGCGGTGATGCCCTAGGACCAGGAGAACCGCATGCGATACCACAAGCGCGCGATGATCGTGGCCGCCCAGCCGGAGGCGGTGGAGGCCGGGGCGGAGATCCTGAAGGCGGGCGGGAACGCGGTGGACGCCGCGCTCGCCTGCGCCTTCGTGCAGGGCGTGGTGGACCCGCTGATGTGCGGCATCGCCGGCTTCGGCAGCTGCGGCATCGCGATGCCCGCCAAGGGGTTCCACGGCTACATCGACTTCCACGCACCGGCTCCGCTCGCCACGCGCCCCGACATGTGGGCCGACCGCATCGAGTCCGAGGCGCGCGACGGCTACGGCTTCATCCTGCGCGGGCGCGTGAACGACATCGGCTACCAGGCCATCTGCGCGCCGGCCAGCCTGCGCGCCTACCGCGACGCCCACCGCGAGCACGGGCGGCTGCCGTGGGAGCAGATCCTGGAGCCCGCGATCGGCTGGGCGGAGGGCGGCTGGACGGTGCGCCCCGATGTGGGGTCCTGGTGGGCCGAGGAGGGGCAGATGGGGCGCGCGGCCAACCACGAGCGGCTCACGTTCACGCCGGCCTCGCGTGCGCTCTACTGCCGGCCCGACGGCACCCCGAAGCGCGTGGGCGACCAGGTCGTGAACCGCGACCTCGGCCAGACGCTCCGGCTGATCGCCAAGCACGGCGACACCGTGTTCTACGAGGGCGAGATCGCGCACGCGATCGTGGAGGACCTGAAGGCGCACGGCGGTCTCCTGACCGAGGCGGACCTGCGCGCCTGGCACACCACGCGCAACGCGCCGCTCTGGAGCGCGTACCGGCGCTATCGTGTCTCGAGCAACCAGCCGCCCGGCGGCGGCGTGATGCTGCTCGAGATGCTGAACGTCCTCGAGCACTTCCCGCTGGCCCAGCTCGAGCACAACTCGGCGGAGTACATCCGCGTGGTCGCGGAGGCGATGAAGCGGGCCACCGTGGACAAGGACCGGTACGTGGGCGATCCGCGCTTCGTCGAGGTGCCGGTGGAGCGCCTCGCGGGCAAGGCGTACGCGGCCGAGCTGGCCGCGGAGATCCGGGCCGGCAAGAAGGCCGAGGTCGTGCGCCTCAACCAGGGCGCGCCGGTCAAGGACACCACCCACGTCTCGGTCATCGACGCCGATGGCGGGTGCGTGACGATGACCCACTCGCTCGGCATGCCCTCGGGCGTGGTCACCCCGGGGCTCGGGTTCATGTACAACGGCTGCATGGGCGTGTTCGACCCGCGGCCCGGACGCGCGGGCAGCCTGGCCCCCGGCAAGGCGCGCTTCAGCTCGGTGGTGCCCTCGATCGCGTGGGAGGCGGATCGCCCGCACCTCATCATCGGCGCGCCCGGCGCGACGCAGATCGCGATGGGCGTGCTCCAGGTCCTGCTCAACGCGCTCGACTTCGAGATGACGATGGTGGAGGCGGTGAGCGCGCCCCGCTTCTCGGCCACCAGCAACGCCATCGACGTGTGCAACCGCATCCCGCGCGGGGTCGAGCGCGAGCTCACGGGCATGGGCTACGAGGTCGTCCGCAGCCCCGAGACCTACGGGTTCGCGGCGGTCCACGCCATCCGCGTGCACCCCGACGGCCTCGACGGCGGCGCGGACCCCGGCCGCGACGGCATCGTGATGGCGGTGTAGCCCCGCGCGGCAGAAGCATGTCGACGCTCTTCGCGGTGATCCGCACGCGTGGCCCCGCGTGGCGGGACGGTCAGCCCCTGGAGGGCCAGCCCGACTGGGGCGCGCACGCGGCCTTCATGAACGGCCTCGCGAGGGAAGGGTTCGTGGCGCTCGGCGGCCCGCTGGACGGGACGCCCGACGTGCTGCTGATCATCCGCGCCGCGAGCGAGGAGGAGATCCGCGCCCGGCTCGCGGCGGATCCGTGGGCGGTCACCGATCTCCTGCGCGTCGTCCGCGTCACGCCCTGGGCGCTGCGGCTCGGATCCCTCGCCTGAGCGACCGGCGCGGAGCCATGCAGTCCGACCGGCTCTCGTACCGGCCTCTCGACCCCGCCGGCCTCGACGCGTTCCACCGGCTCGTGCAGGACGAGCACGTCCGGCGCTACATGATGGACGGTCAGGTGTTCCCGCGGGAGTGGAGCGAGGCGCGGGTGCGGGAGAGCGAGGTGCTGCTGGAGCAGCGCGGCGTCACGATCTGGCTGGCCCACGACCGGGAGACCGGCGAGCTGGTGGGCTTCTGCGGCTTCTGGATCGCGCCGAGCTTCCCGGAGCCGCAGCTCCTCTACGCGCTGCTCGAGCGCTGGACGGGCCGCGGAGTCGCGACGGAGATGGCACGCGCGGCGATCGCGCATGCGCGCACGCAACCGGGATTCGAGGAGATCGTGGCCGACGTGGACGAGATCAATGTCGCTTCGGTGCGGGTGCTGGAGAAGCTCGGGTTCGAACGAGTGGGCCTCAAGCAGGGGGCGTTCGGGAACCTGCTGCTGCTTCGGCTGACGCGGTGACCTGCTTCCCCTCACCCTGCCCTCTCCCCAAAGGGGAGAGGGTTACTTGGGGGTGCGCGTGGCGCCGCAGGACAGGAGCGCGGTGATCTCGTCGGCTGGCAGGCCCGCCTCGCGCAGGATCTCCTCGCTGTGCTCGCCCAGGCGCGGGGGCAGCCGGCGGATCGCGCCCGGCGTCTTGCCGTAGGTGGCGGGCAGGCCGGGCAGACGCAGCGGGCCCTCGGTCGGGTGGTCCACCATCTGCCAGAAGCCGACCGCCTCGAGGTGCGGGTCGTGCAGCAGCGACTCCAGCGTGTTGACGCTCATCGCCGGGATATTCCGCCGGTCGAGCTCGGTGAGCCACTCGGCGTTGGTGCGGGTCAGCGCGAGCTTGCCGACCTCGGCGTAGAGGCCCTCGATGTGGCGCAGCCGCGTGCCGAGCGTCTTGTAGCGCGGATCGTCGAGCAGGTCCTGGCGGCCGGTGAGCGTGAAGAAGTCCCGCCAGTTCTGGTCGGTGTAGGGGAGGATCGCGAGGTAGCCGTCCTTGGTCTTGAACGGGCGCCGGTTCGGATTCAGGATCCGCTTGTAGCCGATGGTGTCGGCGGGCGGCACGAACGTCTCCCCGTAGAGGTGCTCCACCATCACCCACGCGGCCATCGACTCGAACATCGGCACCTCGACCTCCTGGCCCTCGCCGGTGCGCGCCTTGTGGTAGAGCGCGGCGAGCACCGCGGCCAGCACCGTCATCGAGCTCGACTTGTCCGCCACGATCGTCGGCACGTAGCGCGGCTCGCCCATGATCGAGGCCTGGAGCGACGCGACCCCGGACGCGGCCTGGATGATGTCGTCGTAGGCGGGCTTGTCGCCGTAGGGACCCGAGGCGCGGAAGCCGTAGGTGCCGACGTAGACCAGGCCCGGGTTGGCCGCTCGGAAGACCTCGTAGGACATGCCGAGCCGCCGCGCGGCCTGCGGGCGGTAGTTGTGCAGCAGCACGTCGGCGTTGCCGGCCAGGCGGAGCAGCACGCGGCGGGCGGCCTCCTGCTTGAGGTCGAGCACGATCGAGCGCTTGTTGCGGTTGACCGCCAGGTAGAAGGCGCCCATGCCCGGGTTCTTCATGGGGCCGAGCTGGCGCGTGGTGTCGCCCTCGGGCGGCTCGACCTTGATCACGTCGGCGCCCAGGTCGCCGAGCTGCTGGGCCGCCCAGGGGCCGAGCACCACCGTCGTGCAGTCCACGACACGCACGCCGCTGAGCGGACCGGACACGGGCGACCTCCGGGCTAGGCGCCGCCGGTGACGACGAGCGTCTGGCCGCTGACGAAGTCGCTGTCCGGGCTGCAGAAGAGATAGATCGCGCCCGCCGCTTCCTCGGGCAGGCCGCCGCGGCCGAGCGGGATCATCTGGTTCATGGCCGCGATGCGCGCGCCCTGCACGCCGACCTTCACCTGGCGGCCGGCGACCTCGATCGTCCCGGCCTCGCCCTCGGCGAGCGGCTTGGTCAGCCGCGTCTGCACGTAGCCGAAGGCCACGCAGTTCACGGTGACCGCGTAACGGCCCCACTCCTTGGCGAGGGTGCGGGTCATGCCGGTCACCGCCGCCTTCGCGGAGGAGTAGTTGACCTGGCCCGCGTTGCCGCGCACGCCGGAGGTGGAGGAGACCTGGACGACCTTCCTCACGATCCGCTCGCCCCGCTTGGCCTCGGCTTCGTACTGGGAGCGGAGGTACGGCGCGAAGGCGCGCAGGATGCGGAAGGGCGCGGTCACGTGGACGTCCATGATCGCGTACCACTGCTCGTCGGTCATCTTCTGGATGACGTTGTCCCACGTGTAGCCCGCGTTGTTCACGACGACGTGGAGACCGCCGAGCTGCTTGACCGCGACGTCCACGATCCGGTCGCCGAAGTCCTTCGCGGTCACGTCGCCGTTGCAGGCGACCGCGCGCCCGCCCATCTTCTCGATGAGGCCGATCGTCTCCTTGGCGGGCGCGTCGTCGAGATCGTTGACCACCACCGCCGCGCCGTCGCGCGCCAGCCGCAGGGCGACCTGCTGGCCGATGCCGCGCCCCGATCCCGTGACGATCGCCACCTTGCCGTCGAGCTGTCCCATCGCGTCAGGCCTTCCCGCCGTGGTGCGGCGTCTCGCCCAGGAGCGGCACCTTCGCCTTCGCGTAGGTCAGCTTCCGCGTCACCAGGCCGTGGTCGAAGTGGAGGATGTCGAGGCCCCGCCAGGCCGCCGGCCCGCGCCGGGTCTCGAGCCGGCAGACCCATCGAATGAGCGCGCGTCCGGCGCTCTCGTCCACGAAGAGGTCCTCGGTCTCGAAGCGGATCTTGCCGAAGTCGCCCCGGAACTGGGGCTCGAAGGCGGTCCGGATCGCCGCCCGGCCGCGGCTCACGGTGCCGCTGAACTCCTCGTACACCGCGTCCTCGGCCATCATCGCCAGCACGCCGGGGAGGTCGTCGCGGTTGAACGCGTCGGTGAAGCGGATCGTCAGCTCGCGCAGCGTCGCGCGGTCGAGGCTCGTCGTGGCCATCGTGGCTCGCTCCGGGTGTGAGAGGCGATGCGGGCCGGAGTATACACGATCGGGCGGGTCCCCGGCAGGCTCTCCCCCCGGCAGGGCTGTCCCCGGTGATACAATCCGCGCGCGATGCGCGACATCACGGTCGGCCGTCTCCGCGTCGGCGCGGTCGTCGAGACCGCGGGCCCCACACGGGCCACGTGGCTCTTCCCCGGCGCGACCCCGGAGGCGCTGGATCGTCACCGCGACTGGCTCGCCCCGCACTTCCTCGACGCGGAGGGCCGGCTGCTCCAGAGCGTGCACACCTTCGTGGTGAAGACGCCCGATCTCACGCTGCTGGTGGACACCTGTATCGGCAACGACAAGGACCGGGGCGGCCGCCGGCCCTTCCACATGCTGCGCACCGGCTTCCTCGACACGCTGAAGGCGGCCGGCGTCGCGCCCGAGGCGGTCGACGTGGTGATCTGCACGCACCTGCACGTGGATCACGTCGGCTGGAACACGCGCCTCGACAACGGGCGGTGGGTTCCGACCTTCCCCCGCGCGCGCTACCTCTTCGCGCGGCGCGAGTGGGAGCACTGGACCGGCGAGAACGAGGAGGGCACGCAGCGCATCATGGGCGACAGCGTCGCCCCGGTGCTCGACGCGGGCCTCGCCGAGCTCGTGGACATGGACCACCAGGTCACCGACGAGATCCGGCTCGAGCCGACCCCCGGCCACACGCCCGGGCACGTCAGCGTGCGCCTCGCCTCGGGCGGCGCGGACGCGGTCATCACCGGCGACCTCATGCACCACCCGGTCCAGATCGCGGAGCCCACCTGGCAGACCACCTTCGACACCGACCCCGCCGCCGCGCAGCAGACCCGGCGCGCCTTCTGCGCCCGCTACGGCGATCGGCCCGTGACCGTGCTGGGCACGCATTTCCACCACCCGACCGCGGGCCGCATCGTGAGCCACCGCGACGCGTGGCGCTTCGCGGTGGAGGCGTAGCCCCTCACCCCGGCCCTCTCCCCAGCGGGGAGAGGGTGACGAGCGCGATTCTCCCTCTCCCCTCTGGGGAGAGGGCAGGGTGAGGGAGCGCGGGGGCCCTTGACAAGGCCGGGCGCGCGGCGTTAGTAAGACAACGGTTCAAGTTGAAACTATGGCGACCCACTACCGCGGCAGCGCGGAGGAGAAGGCGGCGCTCGACGCCTACATCAAGCTCATGCGCGCCGCCGAGTCGGTGACGGCCCGCCTCGAGCCCGCTGATGCGGGCGGCCGACCTGACCGTCGGCCAGTTCGGCGCCCTGGAGGCCCTCCTGCACCTGGGTCCCCTCTGCCAGCGCGATCTCGGGCGGAAGCTCCTGCGCAGCGGCGGCAACACCACCGTCGTGGTCGGCAATCTCGCCCGGCGGGGGCTCGTGCGCCGGACGCGGCGGCCCGACGACCGCCGGTTCGTCACCGTCACGCTCACCGACAAGGGCCGCCGGCTGATCGGCGAGATCTTCCCACGCCACGCGCAACACGTCGTGCGCGAGATGCGCGCGCTCTCCCTGGCGGAGCAGGCGGAGCTGGGCCGGCTCTGCCGGCGGCTCGGCCGCGGACTCCGGGAGCGTCGCGAAAAGGAGAACGGCAATGGCGCCACAGCCGCACCCGCTTCGGCTCGCTCGCAGCACTTTGAGAAGGGCGGCGTCGAGGTCATCAAGGACGACCCCCGGAACTACGTCTTCTCCAACGTGTTCGAGGTCGCCTCGAAGGCCAAGCCCTACGAGAAGGTCGCGGTCGGCAAGAACATCGAATACGTGATCGAGGCCATCCGAGCCGAGGGCACGTCCGGATGGCGGGTGGCCGCGCAGGACGAGTTCGCGCTCGTGATGGACGGCGAGGTCGAGGTCCGCCTGGTCAAGCCCGACGATCCGTCGCTGGTGCCGCCGGGCAGCCAGGGCTCGATTCCGCTGGCCGGCGACCCGGCCGGCAGGAAGATGGGCCGCGTGCGCGCCCGGCGCGGGCACATGACGCTGCTGCCCGCCGGCGCGGCCTACCAGTTCCACGCGGCGCAGCCCGAGCGTGATCCTGCTGCAGACCCTGGCCGGCCGCGACACGGTGGAGCGCTGGGCCGAGATCTGCCAGACCACGCCGCGGCCCCAGGCCTGAGCGGAGGAGGATGACGCCATGACGACCGACACGCTTCCCGAGCTCGGGCAGCATCGAGCCCAATCAGTATCGGCTACCAGGACTTCACGCTGGGCAAGTTCTCGTTCAGCCGCGACGAGTACTTCGTGCACGTCCGCTGGCCCAACGGCACCCACATGCTCGCGGCCGACGCCTTCCTCCGCGCGATCCAGCGCGACGTGGCGTGGGGCTTCTTCTACGGCATCGTCAACTTCGACACCGTGATCGGGACCGTGAACCACTACGGCACCGTGGATCTCTTCGCGGGCCGCTTCAACGCCCAGTACCGGCAGGCCGGGCTCGACTACTCGGAGAACTTCAAGACCGACGCGATCAGCCGCCTCTTCGAGGCGATCCTGGCCGACTGGACGAACGCCACGTTCGATCCCTTCGCGTCCCCGGCGGAGACGGGCAGCGCCTTCGGGCCCAAGAACGGGAGCAACAAGCGGGCGATCACGCGGCACCGGGTGACCGCCAAGCGCATGATCGGCGCGCCCGGCGACGAGCCGATCCGCACCGACGACAACGGCTTCCCGATCAACCGCCAGTTCACCGACGTGCCGCAGGACGCGCCCGAGGTGCACGCGGAGCCGGGCTTCGAGCACGAGGTCGTCTCGGTGAACCTCTTCGCCTATCTCTCGCGCTCCGACGTGACGTGGAACCCCTCGGTGGTCTCGGTGTGCAAGAACAGCCTCTATTGCCCGACCACCGAGGAGTACATCCTGCCGATCATCCACGGCAACGACCGCGTGGAGTGGTTCGTGCAGCTCTGTGACGAGATCCAGTGGGAAGTGGAGGACCGGGACACCGGCGCGGTCCGGGCCCGCGTCACCATGAAGGCCGGCGACGTGGCCGCCATGCCCGCCGACATCCGGCACCGCGGCTTCTCGCCCAAGCGCTCGATGCTGCTCGTGTGGGAGAACGCCTCGCCGGAGCTCCCGGCGCTCTACGCCAGCGGCAAGATGCCGCCGGCCCCCGTGCAGTTCTAGGCCCGACGGCAGGAGGACGACGATGTCCGAGATCAGGCGGAGCGGTCGGCGTGAGTTCCTGCGGGTGGCCGGCGGCTCCGCCGCGGCCCTCGCGCTCCACGGCATCCGGCCGGGTCGGGCGGCGGCCCAGCGCGGCACGCGGACGCTCAAGATCGGCTACGTGAGCCCGCAGACCGGCCCGCTGGCCGGCTTCGGCGAGACCGACAACTTCGTGGTCGGCGGCATCCGCCAGGTGGTCGGGAGCGGGCTGACCATCCGGGGGCAGAGCGTTCCGGTCGACGTGCTCGTGCGCGACAGCCAGTCCGACCCGAATCGCGCCGCCGAGGTCGCCTCGCGCCTCATCCTGTCGGACAAGGTCGACCTCATGCTGGTGTCGAGCACGCCGGAGACGACGAATCCCGTGTCCGACCAGTGCGAGGCCAACGGCACGCCCTGCATCTCGAGCGTCTGCCCGTGGCAGCCGTGGTTCTTCGGCCGCGGCGGCAAGCCCGAGACCGGCTTCAAGTCCACGTACCACTTCTTCTGGGGCCTCGAGGACATCATCGGCGTCTTCGTGGACATGTGGAACACGCTGCCGACCAACAAGGTCGTCGGCGCGCTCTGGCCGAACGACGGCGACGGCAACGCGTGGGGCGACCCGCAGCGGGGCTTCCCGCCCGCGCTGGCGCAAGGCCGGCTACAAGCTCGTCGATCCCGGACGGTATCCGAATCTCTCCGACGACTTCTCCGCCCAGATCTCCGCCTTCAAGAAGGAGAAGGTCGAGATCGTGACCGGCGTGCCCATCCCGCCGGACTGGACGACGTTCTGGAAGCAGGCGGCCCAGCAGGGGTTCAAGCCGAAGATCGCCTCGGTCGGCAAGGCGCTGCTCTTCCCGCGCTCGGTCGAGGCGCTCGGCGACCTGGGCGACGGCATGTCCACCGAGGTGTGGTGGACGCCGCGGCATCCGTTCAAGTCCTCGCTCACCGGGGCGAGCGCCGCCGAGCTGGCCGCCGCCTACACCAAGGACACGAAGAAGCAGTGGACGCAGCCGCTCGGCTTCACCCACGCGCTCTTCGAGGTCGCGGTGGACGTGCTCAAGCGGGCCCCGTCCGCGGACGACAAGAACGCGGTGGTCGCCGCCATCAAGGCCACCAACCTCAACACGGTGGTGGGCCCGATCAGCTGGGGCAAGGGGCCGGTGCCCAACGTCACCAAGACGCCGCTGGTCGGCGGGCAGTGGGTGCGCGGCAAGGAGTTCCGATTCGACATGGTGGTCGTCAGCAACAAGACGGCGCCGAACATCCCGGCCTCCGGGAAGCTCCGGCCCATCGGCCAGGCGTGAGCGCCCGCGGGCGGCTGACGGGCGCCGTCCCGGCCGGCCCTGATGGCCGCGCTGCTCGCGCTGCAGAACGTCTCCAAGGGGTTCGGGTCGCTCCGGGTCATCGACGAGCTGACGCTCGCGGTGGGCGAGCGCGAGGCGCTCGGCGTCATCGGGCCGAACGGCGCCGGCAAGACCACGGCGCTCAACCTGATGATCGGGCGCCTGCGCCCCGAGCGCGGGCGCGGTCGTCTTCGCGGGGCGCGACGTCACGAGCGCCCCGCCGCACGCGCGGTGCCGCGCCGGCATCGCGCTCACGCATCAGATCCCGCATCCGTTCGACGCGCTCACCGTGTTCGAGAACGTGCTGGTGGGCGGCGTGTTCGGGGCGGGCACGTCCGAGCGCGCGGCCTACGGCCCGTCCATGGCCGCGCTCGAGCTGGCCGGACTCGCGGCCAAGGCCAACACCCGGGCGGGCGCGCTGACCCTGCTCGAGCGCAAGCGCCTGGAGCTGGCGCGCGCGCTGGCCACCGGACCGCGCGTGCTGCTGCTCGACGAGATCGCGGGCGGCCTCAGCGAGCACGAGGTGCACGAGCTCGTCGAGGTGATCCGGCGCGTGCACGGCGCGGGCGTGGCCATCATCTGGATCGAGCACATCGTGCACGCGCTGCGCTCGGTGGTGAGCCGGCTCGCGGTCATCAGCGCCGGGCGGCTGCTGATGGACGGCGCGCCCGACGAGGTGATGGCGAGCGCGGAGGTGCAGCGCGTCTACCTGGGGATCGACGTGCAGTGACCCTGCTGAGCGTGCGCGGCCTGAGCGCCTTCTACGGAAGCTTCCAGGCCCTCTTCGACGTCTCGCTCGAGGCCGCGACGGCGAGACGGTGGCGGTCATCGGCGCCAACGGCGCGGGCAAGACCACGGTGCTCCGCGCGATCGCGGGCGTGCTGCCGGTGCCCGCCGCCGACCGTCCACTTCGACGGCGACGCCGGTGGGCGGGCGGCCCGCGCACGAGCTGGTCGACCGCGGCGTCGTGCTGGTGCCCGAGGGACGGCGGATCTTCCCCAGCCTCACCGTCGAGGAGAACCTCCTGATCGGCGCCTACCGCGGCCGGCCGGGCCGCTGGACGCTCGCGCGCGTCTACGACGCTGTTCCCGGTGCTGGCCGAGCGGCGCCGCCAGCCGGGCACGAACCTCTCGGGCGGCGAGCAGCAGATGCTGGCCATCGGCCGCGGGCTCATGGCCAACCCGCGCCTCCTGCTCGTGGACGAGATCTCGCTGGGCCTGGCGCCGCTCGTGGTCCAGGGCCTCTACCGCGTCCTGCGCGACGATCGCCGACGGAGGGCACCACGACGCTCGTGGTCGACCAGAACGTGAGCCAGATCCTGCCGCTGGCCCAGCGCGTGTACTGCCTTCGCAAGGGCGCGGTCTCGCTCGAGGGCCGGCCCGCGGACCTGACGCGCGCGCGGATCGCCGCGGCCTACTTCGGGGACGGGGTCTGACCGTGGGCTGGGTCGACACCATCCTCCAGGGACTGCTGCTCGGCGGGCTCTACGCGCTCTTCGCCACCGGCCTCTCGCTCATCTTCGGCGTCATGCGCATCGTCAACCTCGCCCACGGCGACCTCAGCATCCTGGCCGCATTCCTCGCGGTCGTCGTCGTGGAGACGCTCGGGCTCAACCCGTTCGTGGCCCTGGCCCTGGTCGTGCCGCTCATGGCCGCGCTCGGCTACGCGCTCCAGACGCTGGTCCTCAACCGCCTGCTCGGCCGCGGCATCCTGCCGCCGATCCTGGTGACGTTCGGGCTCTCCATCATCATCCAGAACGCGTTGCTCGAGACCTTCTCCGCCGATTCGCGCCGGCTCAATCCCGGCGGCATCGAGACCGCGAGCCTGTCGCTCGGGGCGCGGTCTCGCCATCGGCTGGTTCCCGTTCATCACGCTGGCGGTGGCGGTGCTGATCCTGGTCGGGCTCCAGCTCGTCATCAGCCGCCTGTCGGTGGGGCGCGCCTTCCGCGCCACCTCCGACGATCAGGAGACGGCCGAGCTGATGGGCATCGACAACCGGCGGCTCTACGCGCCTGGCCATGGCGCTCTCGCTCGGCATCGTCGCGGTCGCCGGCGTGTTCCTCGGCATCCGGACCACGTTCACGTTCAGCAGCGGGCCCGACCGGCTGCTCTTCGCCTTCGAGGCCGTCATCATCGGCGGGCTGGGCTCGCTCTGGGGCACGCTCGTGGGCGGCGCGGTGCTGGGCGATCGCCCAGACGGTGGGCGCCAAGCTGTCGCCGGGCTGGGGGATCCTCACCGGGCACCTGGTGTTCCTGGCCGTCCTGCTCCTTCCGCCCGCAGGGGCTCTTCACCAAGGCGGCGGAGGATCGCGTGAGCCGCGCCGATGGAGCCCGCGGTCGTCCGGATCGAGCGCACCACGTCCGCCGAGCCGCGTCGGCGCGGTCGGCGCCGCGCTCGTCCTGATCGCGCTCGTCAGCCTGCCCGCCTGGGGCGACTCCGAGCACGATGCGGATCCTGGTGGAGTTCATCGCCCTGCTCGTGCTGGCCCAGATGTGGAACCTGCTCGCCGGGTATGCCGGGCTCGTCTCCATCGGGCAGCAGGCCTACGTCGGCCTCGGCGGCTATGCGCTGATCGTGCTGGCCGACGATCTCGGCGTGAACCCGTTCCTCGTCGGTCCCGCTGGCGGGGCTGGTGGCGGCCGCGTTCGCGCTGCCCACCGCCGCCCTCGTCTTCCGCTTCCGCGGAGGCTACTTCGCGGTGGGCACGTGGGCCATCGCCGAAGTCTACCGCCTGCTCATCGCCAACACGGCCGCGCTCGGCCGCGGATCGGGCCGCACGCTGAAGGCGGTCTTCCCGCTGGCCCGCGAGAGCCGCGAGGTGACGACCTATCTCCTGGCGCTGGCCATCGGCGTGGGCGCCGCTCGTCGCGGTCTACGCGTTCCTGCGCTCCCGCTACGGGCTCGGGCTGATGGCCATCCGGGACAGCGAGCACGGCTCCGAGACGCTCGGGGTCGACGTCTTCCGCGTCAAGCTCGTGGTCTACGTCGGCGTCGCGTTCGGCACCGGCGTCACCGGCGCGCTGATCTATCTGAACCTGCTCCGCATCTCGCCGGACGCCGGCTTCAGCATCAACTGGACGGCCTACACCATCTTCATCGTGGTGATCGGCGGGCTCGGCTCGCTCGAGGGCCCGCTGATCGGCACCGCGCTCTTCTTCCTCGTGCGCGAGTACCTCTCCGACTACGGGGCCTGGTACATGATCCTGCTGGGCACGCTCGCGGTGGGCGTGATGCTCGCGTATCCGCAGGGGCTTGTGGGGAATGGTCGCCGACCGATGGGAGCTTGCGCTTCTTCCCGGTCGGCCGGCGCGTGCGCGTCGACGCCCCCTCACCCCGGCCCTCTCCCCAGGGGGGAGAGGGGGGAAGACCGTGACTCTCCCTCTCCCCCCTGGGGAGAGGGCAGGGTGAGGGGCCAGAGGTGAGGGGCCAGAGGTGAGTGGGGCTAGCGCGCCTTCTCCAGCAGCCCGTCGTAGAAGCCCGCGAGCGTCTCCAGCACCGGCGCCCCCGCGCCCGAGTAGGACGAGCCGTGCATCACCGCGAGCGTCCGCGGCTCGAGCTTGGCCAGCCGCCGGATGGTGGCCCCCGCGGAGGGCGTGAGCGCGGTGTAGCCGAACTGCTTCTCCGCCTCCATCGCGGGCCCCGTGATGTCGCCGTCGGTCCGCGCGGCCGGGTTGCCGGCGTGCGTGAACAGATCGCTGGTGAACAGCGTGCCGGTGGTCTCCTCGTAGAGCAGCCCCGCGTCCCAGCAGTGGGGCACGTGCGGGGTGTCGAGGCGCCGCACCCGGCGGCCGCCCAGGTCGAGCACCTCGTTGTCGGCCATCGCGCGAGGCGGGCGCGGCGCCTGGTCGTTGAGCCAGATCGCGCAGCCGATGGCGCCGTGGGTCACGGTGGCGTCCGGGGCGGCGGCGAGCCACTCGCCGAGGGCGCCGCACTCGTCGGCCTCGATGTGGCTGAAGGCGATCCAGCGCAGCCGGCGCAGGTCCATGACGCGGGCGGCGGCCTGGGAGACGGCCGGGAACAGGGACCGCTGGCCGCAGTGGAAGAGCAGGGGCTGCTCGGCGTCCACCAGGAACTGGTTGAACGTGAGGCCGCGCGGCCCGACGGCGGGCAAGAACGTGGACAGGCGATAGATCCGCTCGGCGATCTCGTCGACTTTGGTCTCCATGGAGTGCCTCCGGCGTGATTATAATCCTCGGTAGCATGCGCTTCGGGACCTTCTACTTCTTCCAGGCCGCCCCCGGCCTCACCCACGCCGAGGTCATCCATCGCGAGATCGAGCAGATGGTGTGGACGGAGGAGCTCGGGTTCGATCAGATCTGGCTCACCGAGCACCACTTCATCGACTACGGCCTGTCGGTGGATCCGGCCAGCCTGGCCGCCACCGCGGCCGCCCGCACCAGCCGGGTGCGCATCGGCCTGGCCGCGGCCATCCTGCCGTTCCACCATCCCTTGCGGCTGGCCGAGCAGATGGCGCTGATCGACATCATGTCGAAGGGCCGGCTCGACGTGGGCGTGGGGCGCGGCAACCGCCCGGCCGAGTTCCAGGGCTACCACGTGCCCCAGCAGGAGAACCGCGAGCGCTTCGACGAGGCCGTGGACATCATGCTCAAGGCCTGGACCGAGGATCGCTTCGCCCACGAGGGGCGCTTCTTCACGATCGGCGAGACCCGGGTGATCCCGAAGCCCTGGCAGCGGCCCCATCCCGCCGATCTACCAGGTCTGCGGCAGCGACGACGGCATCGAGAGCTCGGCCGCGCGCGGCTGGCCCATGCTGAACTCGCTCCTCACCGGGCCGATGGACCAGCTCGTCAAGCGGCGCGACAGCTACCTCACCGCGCTGCGCAAGCACGGGCGCACCGAGGCCGAGATCGCCGGGCTGATGAAGGACTGGGGCGTGTCCCGCCAGATCTACGTGGCCGCCACCGACGCGCAGGCCCTCGCCGAGGCCAAGGACGCCGAGATGTGGTACCAGGACTCGCTGCGGCGCTTCCAGGTGCCCGAGCGCATCGAGGACGCGCATCCGAGCCTGCAGCCCGGGTTCCGGGCCGCCGCCGAGCGGTTCAAGAAGGTCACGTGGGAGGGCCTGGTGGCGGAGACCGTCGCCTTCGGCTCGCCGGACACGGTGGCCCGCCACATCGAGGCCATGCGCGCCATGGGCATCGGCCACGTGCTCTGCTGGATGAACTTCGGCGGCCTGCCCCAGGACAAGATCCGCCGCTCCATGGAGCTCTTCGCCCGGGAGGTCATGCCGCACTTCCGCGACGCGTAGCGGGTCGCCGCGACGAGGGTCGAGTGATCGGCCGCGGGGACAGCCGCGCACGCATCCAGCTCCGCCAGATCGGGGTCATGATGCTGGCGGTCTGCGCGGTCACGCCGATCTTCAACGTGCTGACGAGCGCGCCCACGCTCCGCTCCGCGGTCCAGGGGGTGGTCGACGGCGTGCTGGTGACCGGGCTCGTGGGCGGCTACCTGCAGCTCGTCCGGGACGGCTATCTGCGCGCCTGGTTCCGGCGGCGGCGCTTCGTGGCGGACCTGGCCATCAGCAGCGTGACGGTGGTGGCGCTGTTCCTGATCGGGCGGGGCCTGGGGCAGGTGCTGACGAGCGGCGACCCCTCGCGCTTCGTGACGAGCCTCGGCGAGCCGCATCTGCTCTACTACGCCCTGCCGTACTTCGTGGTCCTCGCGGTGGCGATGCTGTTCGCCCTGCAGATGAACCGCATGATCGGCGCCAACGTGCTGCGCTACTTCGTGGCCGGGCGCTACCATCGTCCGACCGCCGAGGAGCGCATCTTTCTCTTCCTCGACCTCGAGGGCTCGACGACCCTGGCCGAGCGCCTGGGGAGCGCCCGCTACTTCGAGCTGCTCCGGCGCTTCGTGGACGACCTCACCGACCCGATCGTGGCCTCGCGCGGGGAGATCTACCAGTACGCGGGCGACGAGGTGGTGGTGACGTGGCCCCTCGCCGAGGGCGTGCGCGCGGCCAACTGCGTCCGCTGCTTCTTCTGGGGCCGCGCCGCGGTGGCCCGGGAGGCGGCGCGGTACACGCGCGACTTCGGCACGGTGCCGCGCTTCCGCGGCGGGCTCCACGGCGGCACGGTCACCGCGGGCGAGCTGGGGGACCTGCGCCGGCAGATCGTCTTCGTCGGCGACATCCTCAACACCGCGGCGCGGCTCGAGGAGTACGCCAAGCGGGCGGGGCTGGACCTCGTCGTGTCGGACGCGCTGCTGCGCCGGCTCGAGCTGCCGCCGGGCGTCCTGGCCCGGCGGTGCGGCGAGCTCGACCTGCGCGGCAAGGAGGCGCCGGTGGCCGCCTACAGCCTGTCCGGCTGACCACCCGCGGGTTTATACTGTCCGGACATGGCGTACAACGCGTGGTTCCAGTGCATCAACGGGTGTCCGGGCGAGTTCGACCTCCGCGAGGTCATCTACCGCTGCCCCACCTGCGGGGACCTGCTCGAGGTCCAGCACGACATGGACGCGCTGCGGTCGCGCTCGGCGGCCGCCTGGATCCAGCTCTTCGACGACCGCTACCGCCGCAACATCTACCCCTACGGCTCGGGGGTCTGGGGCAAGAAGGAGTGGGTGGTGCCCTTCATCGACAACGAGAACATCGTGTCGATGTACGAGGGCAACTCCAATCTCCTGTGGGCCGATCGGTACGGCAAGCAGCTCCACGTCGAGGACCTCTGGATCAAGCAGTGCGGCAACTCGCACACCGGGTCCTTCAAGGACCTCGGGATGACGGTGCTGGTCTCGCTGGTCAAGGAGATGATGGCGGGCGGCACCCCCATCGACGCGGTGGCGTGCGCCTCCACCGGCGACACCTCGGCGGCGCTCGGCGCCTACTGCGCGGCGGCGGGCATCCCCTCGGTGGTGCTCCTGCCCAAGGACAGGGTCTCGATCGCCCAGCTCGTGCAGCCGCTCGCCAACGGGGCGCTCGTGCTCTCGCTCGACACCGACTTCGACGGCTGCATGGCGATCGTCCAGGAGATCACCAAGGAGAAGCGGATCTACCTGGCCAACTCGATGAACAGCCTGCGCATCGAGGGCCAGAAGACGGTGGCGATCGAGATCGTGCAGCAGTTCGACTGGGAGGTGCCGGACTGGATCGTGATCCCGGGCGGCAACCTCGGCAACGTGCACGCGCTCGGCCAGGGCTTCCTGATGATGCAGGAGCTGGGGCTGGTGAACCGCCTCCCGCGCATCTGCCTGGCCCAGGCGGAGCGGGCCAACCCGCTCTACCGCGCCTTCCAGGATGACTTCAAGCGGTTCGAGCCGATCGTCGCCCAGCCGACGCTGGCCACCGCGATCCAGATCGGCAACCCGGTGAGCGTCAAGCGCGCCATCCGCACGCTCCAGCGCTTCAACGGGGTGGTCGAGCAGGCGAGCGAGCAGGAGCTGGCCGACGAGGCGGCGCGGGCGGACCGTACCGGGCATGTTCAACTGCCCGCACACCGGCGTGGCCCTCGCCGCGCTCCGCAAGCTGGTGGACCGCAAGGTCATCCGCTCCGGCGAGCGCATCGTCGTGCTCTCGACCGCGAACGGGCTGAAGTTCGCCGACCAGAAGGCGGCGTACCACATGGGAGCCCTCGAGGGCATCAAGCCGACCTACCGGAACAAGCCGGTCGAGCTGCCCGCGGACGCCAAGCGGGTCGCCCGGACCATCGCGCGCCACGTCGAGAAGGCGCGGGCGCTGGTGCCCTGATGGCCGAGCGTCCGGAGCCGCAGCCGGTCGACCCGGCCCGCAAGCCGGTAGGTCCGAGCACGCTGGCGGTGCACGGGGGCGAGACGCGGCCCAAGCCGGCCCACTCGCTGACCACCCCGATCGTGCAGACCGCGACGTACACCTTCGCCAGCACCCAGGAGCTGAAGGACCACTTCGACGGCAAGATCGAGCGTGTCGAGTACGGGCGCTACGGCAACCCGACCCAGCGCATCGCGGAGCTCAAGCTGGCCGCGCTCGAAGGGGCGGGGGAGTGCCTGCTCTTCGCGAGCGGCATGGGGGCGATGACCACCGCGCTCTTCGCCATGCTCTCGCGCGGCACCCACGTGGTGGTCACCGACGACAGCTACCGGCGCACGCGGCAGTTCCTGAACCAGACGCTCTCGCGCTACGGCATCGAGGTGTCCACCGTGCCCGCGGGCGACTACGACGCCCTCGAGGACGCGATCCGGCCCACCACCCGGGTCCTGGTCAGCGAGTCGCCCACCAATCCGTACAATCGCATCCTCGACCTGGAGCGGTTCGCGGCCATCGGCCGGCGGCACCGGGTGAAGACCGTCATCGACGCCACGTTCGCGACCCCGTACAACCAGCGGCCGCTCGAGTGGGGCGTTGACGTGGTGGTGCACTCCGCCACCAAGTACCTGGGGGGCCACAACGATCTCCTGGCCGGCGCGGTGCTGGGCTCGGCCGATCTGGTCGGCGCGATCCGGGGCCTGCAGGGGATCACCGGCGCGGTCCTGGACCCGTTCGCGGCGTACCTGCTGGTGCGCGGGCTCAAGACCTTCGCGCTGCGCATGGAGCGGCAGAACGCCAATGCCCAGGCGGTGGCCGAGTTCCTGGCCGGGCACCCGCGGATCGCCACCGTGCACTACGCGGGGCTGTCCACCCATCCCGAGCACGCGATCGCCCGCAAGCAGATGCGGGGGTTCGGCGGGGTCGTCTCCTTCGAGGTGGCGGGGGACCTGGACGCGGCCAGCCGCGTGGTGGACGCGTGCACGATCCCGTACATCGCGGCCTCGCTGGGCGGGGTCGAGAGCCTCATCGAGCAGCCCGCGGTCATGAGCTTCTACGAGCTCACCAGCGAGGAGCGCCTCGAGATCGGGATCAAGGACAACCTGATCCGCTTCGCGGTCGGGATCGAGGACGCCGACGACCTCATCGCCGACCTGGCCCAGGCCCTCGACCGGGCCTTCGCCTCCGCCTGACGTTCCCCCGGGGCATTGTCCTGGGTGGGGCCTTTGTGGTATACGCACCGAAAGCGTTGAGGCCACCGCCGCCCTCTCCCATCTCCCACGGCTCCCGTGACACTGAGGAGGACACCCGCATGAAGCGATGCGCCCCACTAGCTGCCGCCCTGGTCCTGGCGCTCCTGGCGCTGGCCGCCGTGCCCCCGGCCGTCTCCGCCCAGGCCAAGGACACGCTGACCGTCGCCCTGGTGTCCCACGCCCCGACCCTCGATCCCCACATGCACTTCGAGCGGGTCGGGATCCTCGTGAACATCAACATGTTCGACTCGCTCCTGCACCGGAGCACCAAGCTCGAGTTCGAGCCGTCGCTGGCGACCTCGTGGAAGGCGCTCTCGGACACCCAGTGGGAGTTCAAGATCCGCAAGGGCGTCCGCTTCCACAACGGGGACGTGCTGACCCCGGCGGACGTGAAGTACTCCTTCGACCGGGTCATCGACCAGACGAAGAAGTCGCCCCAGTACGGCAATATCCGCGCGATCAAGGAAGTGAAGGTGGTCGACGCGGAGACCGTCCACATCATCACCGACAAGCCCTTCCCGCTGCTGCTCGAGCGGCTCGTGTTCTTCCCGATCGTGAACAAGAAGCACGTCGAGACGGTGGGGGACCAGGCTTTCGGGACGACGTCTCCGGTGGGCACCGGCCCCTGGAAGTTCGTAGAGTGGAAGCGGGACCAGGTCATCCGCCTCGAGGCCTTCGACCAGCACTGGCGCGGGAAGCCCGCCTTCAAGAACCTGAACTTCCGCAACATCCCCGAGGTGGCGACCCAGGTGGCCGAGATCAAGACCGGCGGGGTCGACATCATCCGCAACGTCGCCGCGGACATCCTTCCCGAGCTCAAGACGCATCCGGTGGCCTACATCTCCTCGACGCCGATCCTGCGCGTGCACTACGTCGGGCTGGACATGCGCACGGCCCCGTTCGACAAGAAGGCGGCCCGGCAGGCCGCGAACTACGCGGTGGACAAGCCGACCATCATCCAGAAGCTGATGGCGGGACTGGGCACCCAGGTCTCGACCACCGTACAGCCGCCCGCCTTCGGCTTCGACGCCGAGGTGAAGCCCTATCCCTTCGACCAGAAGAAGGCCAAGGAGCTGCTCGCCCAGGCCGGCTTCCCGAACGGGGTGGACATCACGCTGCACAGCGCCTCCGTCGCGGATCGCCCCTCGTTCGAGGCCGTCTCCCAGATGCTCACCGAGGTCGGCATTCGCACGACCCCGCGGATGTGGGATCCGGGCCCGGCGTGGAACAAGTTCTTCCAGTCGGAGGGCAAGTCGACCCACGGCTGGTACGGGACCTGGGGCAACTACTCGGTCTTCGACGCCGACGCGGTGCTGCATCCGCTCTACCACACCGAGCCGGGCGGCTGGGTCGGCAAGTGGTACGCGCGCGTGGAGGGGCTCGACAAGCTCATCGACGAAGCCCGCTCGAGCGTGGACCAGCCCAAGCGCAAGCGGCTCTACACGCAGATCCAGCAGATGATCCGGGAGGAGGCACCGACCATCTTCCTGTACACGCAGTACGACACCCTGGGCATCTCGAAGAAGGTGCAGTACGCGGCCCGACCGGACGAGTGGCTCTGGCTCTATGACGCCAAGCCCGCGGCCAGGTAGGCCCGGAGGCGCCGCGCTCGGGCTGAGGTAAGGCGGTCGACGTGTTCACCGTGCTCGTGCGCCGGGTCGCCCGCCTCCTGGTGGTGCTCGTAGGCGTGTCGCTGGTCACGTTCGCGATCCTCCAGGCGAGCGGAGACCCGGTCGCGCTCATGATGCCGGAAGCGCCCGAGTCCGACCGGGCGGTGCTGCGCCAGTCCATGGGCTTCAACGACCCGCTGCCCGTGCAGTTCGCCCGCTTCGTCAGCAACATCGTCCGCGGCGATTTCGGCCAGTCCTTCTTCCACCGCGAGCCGGCGCTGCCGCTGGTGCTGGCCCGCCTGCCGACCACCGTTCTCCTGACCCTCCTCGCGATGACGGTGTCCCTGGCCATCGCGCTGCCCATCGGCATCGTGAGCGCGATCCGCCGCAACTCCGTCTTCGATCACACCGCCACGCTCGTCGTCTTCCTCGGCACCTCCATGCCCGTCTTCTGGACGGGGATCATGCTCATCCTGCTCTTCGCGGTCCAGCTCCGCGTGCTGCCGGTCTCGGGCTGGGAGAGCTGGGCCGCGCTGCTGCTGCCCGCGGCCACCCTGGCCACCTTCTCGACCCCTCTCCTCTTGCGAATCGTCCGCTCGAGCATGCTGGAGGTCATCAACCTCGACTACGTGCGCACCGCGCGGGCCAAGGGCGTCTCGGAGTGGTTCGTCATCTGCCGCCACGCCCTGACCAATGCGGCGCTGCCGCTGGTCACGGTGGCCGGGTTGCAGTTCAGCTTGAACCTGGGTGGCGCGGTGATCACCGAGACCGTCTTCGCGGTCCCCGGACTGGGCCGCCTCATCATCGGCGCGATCCGTCAGCTCGACTTCCCCATCGTCCAGGCCGGCGTGTTCATGATCGCCCTGATGGTGGTGCTGGTGAACTTCGCGGTGGACCTGCTGTACATCTACCTGAATCCGCAGATCCGGGTGCGCTGAGCGTCATGGCCATCGGCACCCTCGCGCCGCCCATGAACGCTGCGGCCGGCCTCGGCCACACCACGGAGCGCTCTCGGGTCTGGCGCAAGTTCGTGCGCAACCCGGCCGCGATCGCGGGCGCGCTGATCCTCCTGGTCGTCATCGGCGCCGCCATCTTCGCGCCCTACGTGGCTCCGCACGAGCACACGCGCCAGAGCTTGATCCGCCGACTCACCCCGCCGGTGTGGGCCGAGGGGGGTAAGGCGACCTACCTGCTCGGCACCGACCAGGTGGGCCGTGACATCCTGAGCCGTATCATCCACGCGGCCCGCGTCTCGCTGATCGTCGGGATCTCGGCGGTTCTGGTCAGCCTGACCGTGGGAGTCACCCTGGGGCTCATGAGCGGCTTCCTGCAGGGACGGGTGGACACCGCGATCATGACGGTGGTGGACGTGATGCTGTCCTTCCCCCAGCTCCTGCTCGCGCTCGCCTTCGTGGCCGCGCTCGGCCCCAGCCTGATCACCATCATCATCGTCCTCGGCCTCACCGGGTGGGAGCGCTATACCCGGGTGGTGCGGGCGGAGGTGCTCGCCCTGCGGGAGAAGGACTTCATCGAGGCCGCCCGCGCCATCGGGGCGAGCCCCCTGCGCACGCTCCTGCGCCACCTGCTGCCCAATACCTTCTCGTCCATCATCGTGCTGTCCACGCTGCAGGTGGCCCAGGCCATCCTGCAGGAGGCGGCCCTGTCCTTCCTGGGGGTGGGGACGGGAAGCGCCTATCCGACCTGGGGCCATATGATCGCACTCGGGCGGGATTTCGTGAGCGTGGCCTGGTGGTTCCCCACCTTCCCCGGCCTGGCCATCCTCCTCACCGTGCTCGCCATCAACCTGGTGGGCGACCGGCTCCGGGATGCCCTGGACCCCCGCGTCATCTGACGAATTCAGTTGCAAAGCGGTAGGAACCGGGGGCACACTCCCGCAACGTCCCGATTCCTCGTCCGCCTCCTGGCGGACCCCGGGAGCATGGCTGGCGTGATCCGTCTCGTTTTCGACAAGAGGAGCCCTGACCCCATGTAACGACCCACTCGTGGTTTCTCGGCGACAACCGGTCGCCGGAAGGAGTCAAGCCGATGAACTTCCGACCCTTCCTGCTCGTCCCGACCGCTCTGGTGCTTTCGCTCGCCCTCGTCTCCAGCACGGCGCTGGCCCAGACGCCGAAGCGTGGAGGCACGCTCCGCGTCAGCTACGGCAACGAGATCGCCCACCTCGATTTCCACACTGCCCCCGGCTACGAAATGATGTGGGTCGCCATGAACGTCGGCTGCGGCCTCGTCAACATCACCCCCGACGGCAAGTTCGTGGGCGACGCGGCCGAGTCCTGGCAGAGCACGCCCGACGGGCTCAGCTACACGTTCAAGCTCCGGAAGAACGTGCTCTTCCATGACGGCACCCCGGTGGACGCCGCCGCCGTCAAGTTCAACATCGAGCGGATGATGGACCCGGCCACCAAGTCCGGGATGCGCCCCTTCTACGAGCCGGTCCACAGCATCGAGATCCTGGACCCGCAGACCGTGCAGGTCCGGCTCAAGCAGCCCTACGTGTTCTTCCTGCACATGCTCGCGGCCTACCGCACCGGGCTGGTCCTCCTCTCGCCGGCCTCCATCCAGAAGTTCGGGGTGGACGACCGCAAGCAGGGCAAGCCGGGGGCGATCATCGGCTGCGGGCCGTTCAAGTTCGTCGAGTGGGTGAAGGGCAGCCACCTCCTAATGGAGCGCTTCGACAAGTACTTCCAGCCGGGGCTTCCCTACCTCGACAAGGTCATCATCCGAGTGATCAAGGACCCGGTCACCGAGATGGCTGCCTTCAAGGCCGGCGAGATCGACTTCGTCGCCTCGTTCTCCCCGGATCACGTGGACACGATGCGGACCCAGAACCCGAAGGCGCAGATCATGACCGGCAAGGAAACGACGCCGATGCTGGCCGCGATGAAGGTGACCGTCCCGAAGGACGGCAAGCCAATGTCGCCGGACCGCGCGCCCCACCCGATCTTCGGCGATGTCCGGGTCCGCAAGGCCATCGGCTGCCACGGCATCGACCGCCAGGAGGTGGTGAAGATCGCGTTCAAGGGCCAGGCGACGCCCTGGGTGGGCATGGCTCCGCCGGGTACGCTCGAATCCGTGAACGTCAACCACCTGTGCCCCTACGATCAGGCGAAGGCGAAGGCCCTCCTCGCCGAGGCGGGCTACGGCCCCTCGAAGCCGCTGACCCTCGAGCTGATGACCAATACCGAGAAGAGCGTGTTCAACGTCATCGCCACCGTGGTCAAGGAGCAACTCGCGCGCATCGGCGTGACCGCCAACATCCGGCTCGTGGACAAGGTTTCCTGGATGAACACGACCCTCGGGGACGGGCCGTGGGACATGTACGTGGAGGATCTCCTGTCCCTGCTCACCATCGACAGCAACGGCTACCTCTCGAGCGCGTACGTCTCCACCAAGTCCTCGGCGTGGAGCCATCCGCGGCACACCGACACCAAGGTGGACGACTACTACGCGCGCTACGCCAGGGAGCTGGACGTGGCGAAGCGCAAGGCGCTCGGGAAGGAGTTCCTGGAGTACATGACCGAGAACATGTACTGGAACACCATCTCCGGCTCGCCCTTCTACATGGTCGCGCAGCCGTGGATGAAGGGCTACACGTACAACGCCGAGTTCGAAGTGCACTACGACAAGGTCTGGCTGGACCGGTAGGCGGGAGCCGGCCGCGCGATGCGCACGTACATTTTGAAGCGCCTGGTCCAGATCGTGCCGACGGTCCTCATGATCACCTTCGTGGTCTTCGTGATGATGCGGTCGGTGCCCGGTGATCCGGTGGTCTCGGTCCTGGGCGACGCCTATACCGAGGAGGACGCGATCAAGGCCCGCGAGGCCTACGGCCTGGACAAGCCAATCGTCGTCCAGTATCTCATCTGGCTCGGCAAGCTCGTGCAGGGCGACTGGGGCGCCTCGATCCTCACCGGGCGCCCGGTGCTCCAGGACGTCCTGATCCGCCTGCCGGTGACCCTCGAGCTGATCGTGCTGTCGATGTTCGTGGCCCTGGTGATCGCGGTGCCCGCCGCGATCATCGGGGCGCTGCGGCAGAACACCTGGGCCGACTACACCGCGACGACCGCGGCCATGATCGGGGTCTCGATCCCGGAGTTCTTCATCGGGGTGCTGCTCCTGCTCGCGTTCTCCATCGGCCTCGGCGGCCTGCTCCCGAGCTCCGGGTGGGTCTACCTGCCGGGCACCTGCCCCTCGATCGTCTGCAGCGCGAGCCTGTGGGGTAACACGATGCATGTGCTGATGCCCGCCTTCGCGCTCGGGGTGGGGCGTGCCGCCATCCTCACCCGACTGCTCCGCGCGAGCATGCTGGAGGTGATCCGGACCGAGTACGTCACCACCGCGCGGGCCAAGGGCCTGGGAGAGCGGCCGGTGGTGTTCAAGCACGCGCTCAAGAACGCCCTGATCCCGACCGTGACCGTGATGGGCCTCCAGGTCGGCTTCCTCATCGGCGGCGCGATCGTGGTGGAGACCCTCTTCGCGATGCCCGGGCTCGGCACCTTCGGCATCGACGCCATCGTCGCCCGTGATTATCAGCAGGTGCAGGGCTTCGCCCTCATCACCGCGCTCGCGTTCGTGGTCATCAACCTGCTCGTGGACCTGACCTACACGTTCCTGGATCCGCGGATCCGGTACGCCTGAGGAGGGCGCGATGGCCAACGGCGGGGAGTCGTTCAGGGGAGCTCTCGAGGCCGCGCTGCCCGTCGGCATCGCGGTGTCGGCCGGCGATCGCTCGGAGTCGCCGCTCCGGCAGGCAATCCGTCGGCTGCGCAAGAGCACGACCGCCGTCATCGGGGTGGTCATCGTGGCCGGGTTGCTGCTGGTGGCCCTCTTCGCGGACGTCCTCGCGCCGCAGAGCCCGATCGCCAACGACCAGACGCAGACCTTCGCGCGCCCGAGCTGGGACCATCCGCTCGGGACCGACCAGCTCGGACGCGACATGCTGAGCCGCGTGATCCACGGCACCCGGATCTCGCTCCTGGTCGGCGTGTCCTCGGTGCTGCTCGCCCTCTTCGTCGGGGTGCCGTTCGGGTTGATCGCCGGCTACTACGGCGGTCGGGTCGACAGCGTCGTGATGCGCGCGATGGACCTCATCCTCGCCTTCCCGATCTACCTGCTGGCGATCATCCTGATGGTCATCTTCACGCCCACCGCGGGGCTGATCGGCACCATCAAGGTGACGGGCGCCATCGCGATCGTGCGCATTCCCATCTACGCCCGGCTCGTCCGGGGCAGTGTGCTTTCGATCAAGGAGAAGGAGTACATCGAATCCTGCCGGGCCCTCGGGGTACGCGATCCGATGATCCTGGCGCGCCACATCCTGCCCAATTGCCTGGCTCCCATCATCGTGACCACGACCCTGGGCATCGCCACCTCGATCATCGTGGAGGCCACGCTGAGCTTCCTGGGCCTGGGGACCCAGCCCCCGACGCCGAGCTGGGGATGGGACCTCAAGGCGAACGTGGCCTTCATCCAGGCCAACCCGTGGCTGTCCCTGTTCCCGGGCCTGCCATCTTCGTCACCGTGCTGGGGTTCAACCTCTTCGGAGACGGCCTCCGCGACGCCCTCGACCCGCGGCTCAAGTAGGCCGTTCCCGGCTACTTGCCGCTTGTCGCGGGCGACGACCTCGACTATCCTGGGCGGCACCCTGACCCCGTCGGGTGAGCCGCGGCGCTCCCCGCGCGCGGTGCCCGCGGGTCGAGGGCTGGCCCCCCAACGGTCCGCCGGAGGTCGCTGATGACCGACCCGGTCCCGGCCCGCTCGAGGTCCACGATCGCGGCGCCTCCCGGCCGCGCTACGATTCCTGTGCCCGCTTCCCATCGACTCCACGCAAGGGGGATACCCATGCCGAGCCCGCTCCGCTCATGGTTCGCGTTCCGGTCCGTCACCGTCCTCGCGGTCCTGCTGATCATGGGCCTGGGCGCCCTCGCGGCGCCGCCCGCGGCCCAGGCCCAGAAGAAGGTCCTGAACATCGCGGCCAAGGAGCCCGACACCCTCGATCCGCACACGAGCATCCTCGGGCAGACCCAGGCCATCAAGCGCTTCATGTACCGGGGGCTCACCCGGTTCGCCATCAAGGACGGCAAGGTCACCACCGCCGAGGTCGAGCCCGACCTCGCCGAGAGCTGGACGCTCTCGCCCGACGGCACGGTGTGGACGTTCAAGCTCAAGAAGGGCGTGCAGTTCCACAAGGGCTTCGGCGAGCTGACCGCCGAGGACGTCAAGTTCAGCTTCGAGCGGCAGATCAACCGGGCGCCGGGCACGCGCTTCGGCGTCAACCTCGAGGTGATCAAGTCCATCGAGGTCGTCGATCCCCACACCGTCCAGATCGCGCTGAAGGCCTTCGACCCGATCTTCCTCCTGCGCATGGTCGGCTACCAGCAGGGCTACATCGTCTCGAAGAAGGCGGCCGAGAAGCACGGCGAGCAGTTCAAGTGGAACCCGGTCGGCACCGGCCCCTTCTACTTCGAGCGGCACTCGCCGCGGGAGAAGATCGTCCTCAAGGCCTTCGACAAGTACCACGGCGGGCAGCCCCAGATCGACGAGGTCCACTGGTTCGACGTGCCCGAGGACGCCACCAAGCTGATCGGGCTCGAGAAGGGGACGTTCGACCTGCTCTATCCCGGAGGCGGTCACCGCCGACTTCGCCGACCAGGTCAAGAAGATGGGCGCGGTCATCGACCGGCGGGGCCCGGGCGGGCAGGAGCGCTTCTACATCAACATGACCAAGCCGCCCTTCGACGACATCCGCGTGCGCCGGGCCTTCATGCACGCCATCGACCGCAAGGCCATCAAGGAGACCATGTACCCCGGCGGTCTGGCGCGGCTGGCCATCGAGCTGCGTGCCCCCCGGCTACTTCGGCCACATCCCGATGGACGTTCCCCGAGTACGACCCCGAGAAGGCCAAGAAGCTCCTGGCCGAGGCCGGCCATCCGAACGGCTTCACGATCAAGAACTACTTCATCAGCAAGTCGTTCTTCTATCCCAAGGTGCTCACGCTGGCCCAGGAGCAGCTCAAGAAGGTGGGCATCAACGTGGAGCTGCAGGTCGTCGAGCACGCGACCTACCACGAGAACATCCGGAAGAACCTGAACCCCTTCGTGCTCTACGGCGGCACGCGCATCACCGACGCCGACCCCTGGCTCTCGCTGTTCTTCGACTCGCAAGGAGATTCCCGACCCGGCCACCGGCAACAAGGGCACCAACTTCGCCCACTACCAGGGCGATCGACGACCTGCTCGCCGCGGGCCGGCTGGAGCGCGACGTGAAGAAGCGGGCCGCGATCTACGCGGAGGCCCAGAAGCGCATGGAGCGGGATCTGATCTGCCTGCCCATCAGCGACGTGCCGGGGCAGTGGGCGCGCAACCCCAAGCGGGTGAGCACGCCCGTTCGACCCGGAGTACGGGGAGTTCTCGCTGCACTACAGCTACAACTACCCGGAGATGCTCAAGGTCCTCAACTGAGCTGAGCTCGCGAGCCATGTTCAAGTACGTGCGTGCGGCGGCTCCTGGTCGCGGTGCCGATGCTGCTCGGGGCCATGAGCATCGTGTTCTTCGCGATGCGCATCCTGCCCGGGCGACCCGTGCGTGGCCATGATGGGCGACCAGGCGACCACCGAGGCGCTCGCGGACTGCACCAAGAACCTCGGGCTGCAGCCGGCCGCTGGCGGTCCAGTACGCCGACTACATCTGGCGGTCGGTGCAGTTCGACTTCGGCAACTCGCTTCCGCCAGGGCTACCCGGTCAGCGAGTACATCGCCCGCATGTTCCCGCACACCCTGGTGCTGGTCGTGGCGAGCGCCGTCGTGGCGGCCCTGATCGGCATCCCGATCGGCATCATCTCCGCGCTCAAGCGCCGCAACCCGCTGATCGACTACCCGCTGCGGATCTTCGCGCTGCTCGGCCTGTCGATGCCGGTGTTCTGGCTCGGGATCCTGCTCCTGATCGTGTTCTCGCTGCACCTCGACATCTTCCCGCTCATCGGCGGCGGCGACCTCGACGGCGTCCTCGCCATGATCCGCTCCGGCGAGGTCTTCACCGAGCCCGCGCGACTTCCTCGCCGCGGTGGGCGACGTCCTCCACCACCTGGCCCTGCCCGCGCTCGCGCTCGGCTTCACGCTGGCCGCCACGGTCAGCCGGCTCTCGCGCTCGGCCATGCTGGAGGTGATCAGCCAGGACTACATCCGCACCGCGCGCGCCAAGGGCCAGGGCGAGCGCGCTGGTCGTCTACAAGCACGCGCTCCGCAACATGATGGTCCCGCTGCTCACCATCATCGGGATCTTCGTGGCCATCGCGCTGACCGGCACCGTGCTCACCGAGACGGTCTTCACGCGGCCCGGGCTCGGCAAGATGCTGGTGGACGCCATCGGCGCCCGCGACTACCCGCTGGCCCAGGGCGCCATCACCGTGTTCACCATGATCATCATCGTCGTCAACCTGGTCGTCGACATGCTCTACGCGGTCGTCGACCCCCGCGATCACCTACCGGTAGGCCGGACCGGAGCCGCCATGGCCATCGTTCGCAGCGCGGATCGCTCGACCTCAGCGTCGCCGCCGCCGAGGCGAGAGGCGCAGGCGCGCCCGCGCGCCGCCGCTACCTGCGCCGCTGGCTGCCCATCGGGATCGGGCTCCTGATGGCGGTGGCCATGGTCGTGATGGCGGCCGCCGCGCCCCTCATCGCGCCGCTGAGCCCGTCGGCGCAGTTCTCCGACGCCGTGCTCAAGGGGCCGGGCGCGTCGAGCGCCACCTGCTGGGGACGGACGAGTTCGGGCGCGACATCCTGAGCCGCATCATCTGGGGCGCGCGCGTCTCGCTGCAGGTCGGCCTCGCCTCGGTGCTCTGGGGCTTCGTGCTCGGCGTGCCGCTGGGCATCCTCGCCGGCGTGCGCGGCGGCGAGGTCGAGACCGCTGATCATGCGGTGCGCGGACATGCTGATGGCGTTTCCCACGCTCCTGCTGGCGCTGATCATCGTCACCGCGCTGGGCGGCTCGCTCATCAACGAGATCCTGGCCATCGGCATCGCGCTGACCCCGAACTTCGTGCGCCTGGCGCGCAGCCTCGCCCTGACCATCCGCGAGCAGGACTACATCATGGCCGCGCGCGCCCTCGGCAGCGGGCAGCTCCGCGTGATGGCCCGCCACGTCTTCCCCAACGCGCTCTACGCGCTGGTGGTCGTGGGCACGCTCTACATCGCGACCGCCATCCGGACCGAGGCGAGCCTGTCGTTCCTCGGGCCTCGGGATCCCGCCGCCCACGCCGAGCTGGGGCAACATCCTCAGCGAGGGCCGCCAGTACATCAAGTGCTGCCCGTGGATCACCACGTTCTCCGGGCTCGCGATCATGCTGGCGGTGCTCGCCTTCAACCTGGTGGGCGACGCGCTCCGCGACCTGCTCGATCCCCGGCTCCGCGGCGAGTAGGCGGCCCATCGATGCTTCAGCGATCGACCGGATCCACGGAATCCGGACCGATCGCTTCGATCCCGGTGCCGGCGCCCTTCACGGCCATCACCTCGATCTCGACGAGCAGCTCCGGCCGCCCGAGGCCCATGATGCGGCAGCCCATCGACGCGGGCCGGCTCCCGGCAAAGTACGCCGGGCCCTGACCGGGCGCACGATTCACCTGCGCGCGATCGACGGTGAACGTCTGGCGCCGGACGACGTCGTCGAGGGATGCGCCCACCTGATCCAGCGACCAGCGCACGGTTTCGAGCGCGTGGTCGTACTGGGCCGCCCAGTCGTTCGGCGCCTGGAGCTGGCCGGCCGCATCGAGGTCGGTGCACCCGCTCATGTAGATCCGCTCCCCGATTTCCACGAGCCGCGCATAGCCCCGAGACTTCTCGCGCTGCTGCTGCGTGTAGACGTCGCGCCGTGTCCTCGCGGCGCCGATGATCGCTTCCGCCTCGATCTCGATCAGCATCTCCGGCCGCAGCAGCGCGGGGATGCCGAGCGTGGTGGACGTCGGCCGGACGTCGCCGAACGCCTCCAGCCATGCGCGCGTGTAGTCGGCCATGTGCGAGAGATCGGAGAAGAAGCTCTTCGTGTAGACGAGATCGGCGGGCTTGCCGCCGGCCTCGGCCAGTGCCGCGAAGATCGTGTCCAGGGTGCTCCGGGTCTGGCGGTACATGTCACCGGGCCCGTCGATCCCACCCTGCGCGTTGAGGGCGGTGCTGCCGGAGATGAACACGCGGTCGCCCACCCGGAGCGCCCGGGAGTATGCGTACTGGTCCTCGATGGACCGTCCCGAGCCGATGCGGCGGGCGCTCTTGCCGGCACCGTCGACGGCCTCGAGCTCGATCTCGACGAGCTGTTCCGGGCGCGCGAGCCCACGGACTTCGACCAGCGTCGAGGCCGGCCGCACGTCACGGAAGCGCCTGGCTAGGGCGCGCGCCGCCTCGTCCGCGACCTTCATGTCGGTGACGTAGATCCGGGAACGCACCACGTCGTCGAGGCGACCGCCCGCCTTGCCCATGCTCCACTCCGCGATGGCCATGATCGTCTCGACCTGCTTCGTGGCGTCGCCGACGCCGCGCACGTCGCCTTTCCGGTCGATCGCGGTCGTGCCGGCTTGCAGCACCGTGTCGCCGACACGGACCGCGCGCGAGTAGTGCGCCGTCTCTTCGAGGGTCCGGCCGGAGGAGACATTGATGCGACGAGGCGTGGTCATGAGAAACCTCCTTGAGGTGTGTGCTTCAGCCCCCGAGGCGATCCACCAGCGTGCGCGCCCAGGCCATCTTCGCGGGATCCATCACGAGCTTGTCCGCGAAAGGCTCTCCGAACGGCCGGGTGGCGTCGATGCCGAGCTTGGCGGTCACCCCGCGCTCGTCGGCGCTCGGATCCAGCAGGGCCCCGAGGCTGCCGCCGATGGTGACGAGGTCGCGGTCGGCCTGCATGCGGGTGGCCACCGCCCACATCACGTCGGACTCGTCGAACACGTCGATGTCGTCGTCCACCACGATCACGAGCTTGAGGTAGTGGTCCACCCCGAGCACGATCGGGATCACGTGCTTGGCCTCGCCCGGGCGGCCCTGCTTGATCGCGACGTAGGCGGTGAAGGACGACGTGCCGGACAGCGGCACGTGGACGCCGGTCACGTTGGGGATCACGCGCTGGAGCGCGTTCCAGATCTCCGCCTCACGCACGAGCGCCAGCGTCGTGATGTGGTCGCCCGCGCGGCCGGAGCCGATGGACTGGAACCAGGGGCTCGTCCGCATCGAGATCGCCTTGGCCTGGAAGACGTGCTCGGTCGAGCGGCGCGAGAAGTAGCCGGTGAACTCGCCGAACGGCCCCTCGGGCTCGCGCACGCCGGGCAGGATCTCGCCCTCGATCACGATCTCGGCCGCCGCGGGGACCGTGAGGTCGATGGTGGTGCAGGGCGCGACCTCGAGCGGCTCGCCGAAGAGGCCGCCCACCACCTCGAATTTGCCGACCTCGGCGGGCGGGTAGGCGAGGGAGCCCATCGACACGAGCGGGTGCAGGCCGAGCGCGACCGCGCACGGCAGCGCCTGGCCGCGCGCCTCCGCGCGGCGCTGGTACTCGAACATGCGGCGGCGCGAATGGAGGCTCACGCCCATGCGGTCGCGGCCCTTCACCTGGAAGCGGTGATAGCCCTCGGTCTCCACCCCGGTCTCGGGATCGCGCGCGACGAGCATGCCGGCGGTCAGGTAGCGGCCCGCGTCACCCGGGAAATAGGTCGGGATCGGCAGCGCGGCCGAGATCGAGGTCGGCGCCGGTCAGCACGCGCTCGTGGAACGGCGCGCGCGCGACCACCGTGGGCTTGATCGTGTCCTTGATGCGCCGCGCGTACTCCCGCGCCAGGCGCGCCTCGGGCACCCCGAGCGCCCACGCGAGCGCGGTGCGGCTGGCCACCACGTTGGCGATGATCGGCATGTCGGCGCCGGTGACCTTCTCGAACAGGAGGATGGGCCAGCGCCGCCGCCGCTCGTACTCGAGCACGAGCGCCATGATGTCGTGATCGGTCGTCACCGGCTCGGTCACGTGCACGACCTCGCCCGGGAAGGCGCGCTCGTAGCCGGCCACGAAGTCCCGGATGCCCTGTGCCATCACGCTACCTCCGTGGCGCCGGCCGGTCGAGCGGCGCGCTGCGAGACGACTACCGCGGCGAAGCAGAGAATCCCGGCCGCATCGGTCCAGGCGCCGGGAAAGATCAGCAGCAGCGCGCCGGCCAGGAGCAGCACGCGCTCCCAGAGACGGGTCGGCGTCGCGGAAGTACCCGATGAGGCCGGCCCCCAGCATGACGATCCCCAGCGTGGCCGCCAGTGTCCGCAAGACGATGTGGGGCACCGAGGCGTTGATCAGCAGCAGCGCCGGGTCGTAGACGAACGAGAACGGGATGATGAAGCCCGACAGGGCCAGCATCATGCCCAGCCACTGCGTGCGCCACACGTCGGCGCCCGCGATCGACGAGGTCGCGTAGGTCGAGATCGCGGTCGGCGGGGTGAGGTCGGCCAGGATTCCGAAGTAGAACACGAACATGTGCGCGACCAGCTTGGGCACGCCCAGCTCGACCAGCGCCGGGGCGGCCATGATCGACGTGATGATGTAGGTCGCGGAGGTCGGCAGCCCGGTGCCCAGCACGAGCGCGGCGACCATCGTGAGGATCAACGTGAGGAGCAGGCTGCCTCCGGCCAGGCCGACGATGCCGGTGGCGAGCTTGAGCCCGAGCCCGGTGGTGCGTCACGACGCCGACCACGATGCCCGACCGTCGCGCACGCCAGCGCCACCGGCATCGCGGCCTGGGCGCTGTCGACGAGGATCGAGAGGCTGCGGGCCAGCCCGATCCGGGTGTCCCGACGCACCCACGACAGGGCGAACGCCGCGACCAGCGCCCAGAACCCGGCGAAGAGCGGCGAGCGCCCGTCCACGAGGAAGTACACGAGCACGGCCGGGCCCCCCAGCAGGTGCAGGTCGCGTCGCAGGACGGCGCCCAGGCGCGGCAGCGCGCTGCGGTCCAGCACGGGCAGGCCCCGGCGGCGCGGCCTCGAAGTGGACCATCACGCCGACCGCGACGAAGTAGAGCACGCCGGGGATCGCGGCCGCCACCGCGATCGAGGCATACGACACCTGCAGCGTCTCCGCCATGATGAAGGCGGCCGCGCCCATGACCGGCGGGATGAGCTGGCCGCCCATCGACGCGCACGCCTCGACCCCGGCGGCGAACTCCGGCCGGTAGCCGGCGCGCTTCATCAGCGGGATCGTGAACGCGCCCGTGGTGACCGCGTTGGCGATCGCGCTGCCGTTGACCGTGCCGAACAGCCCGCTCGAGATCACCGCGACCTTCCCCGCGCCGCCGCGGGTGCCGCCGGCGACCGCGAGGGCGCCGTCGGTGAAGAAGCGCGAGCAGGCCTCCGTGGGACATCACGCTGCCGAAGACCACGAACAGGAAGATGAACGTGGCCGAGACCAGCGTGGGGATGCCGAAGATCCCCTGGGTCGTCAGCGTCTGCTGGTCGATCAGCTTGAGGAACGTCTCTCCGCCGTGGCCGACGAAGCCGGGCAGCCAGGGGCCAGCGAACGCGTACGCCACGAAGACGAGCGCCAGGATGACGAGGGCCGGGCCGATGTGGCGGCGAGACGCCTCCAGCAGCAGCACGGTGAAGAGCACGCCGACGACGACATCCACGCGCTCCGGGATCGTCCACCATGGCCATGCGGCTCGCCAGCCGCTCGTTGTGCCACACGTAGTGTGCGGCGCAGAGCAAGGCCAGCAGCGCCAGGCCGCCGTCGAGCCAGCGCCGAGGGCGCTGTGAGGCCAGCCGGGCTGCGGCCTCGGACGAGTCGGGCGTCGGCTCGGTCAGGAACCCGAGCGCGATGGCGAAGGCCACGTGCACCGGGAGCTGGATCAGCAGGTCGTAGAGCCCGGCGTAGGCCGTGTAGAGCTGGAAGCTCGACCAGGCGATGGCCAGCCACACCCGCGGCGAGCGCAGCTCAGGCATCGTGGACGATCTCGCCGCCGACCATGGTGAGGCGCGCCGTCTGTCCGACCAGTGCCTCGAGCGGCGCGGTCAGCGGGTCGTGCTCGAGCACCGCGAGGTCGGCGGCCCAGCCCGGGGCCAGCCGGCCGCGCTCCCGCTCGGCGAACGTCACCCAGGCGCCGCCCTGCGTGAGGGCGACGAGCGCCTGGGTCCGGGTGAGCCGCTCGCGCTCGCCCACGACGATGCCCGTGCGCATGTCGCGGCGGGCTACCACCGCGGCGAAAGCGACCCACGGATCGGCCGGCTTGTTGTCGGTGGCCATCCCGAACGGGATGCGGTGGCGGGCCAGGCTCCGGTGAGGCAGAAGCTGGTCGGCGGCGCCGCCGAGCTTCGCCACCTCGTCGCCGGCCGAGCGGTAGAGGTAGGAGATGGGGTTGGTCGTGGCCACCGCGCCGAGCCGGCGGATGCGCGCGAGCTGCTCGGGCGCTGGCCGCGTTGAGATGCACGAGGACCCAGCGCAGATCGTGGATGGGATGGCGTCGGCGCCACGTCCTCCCACGCGTCGAGCACTTCCGGCAAGCACCGCGTCACCAGTGTGTTGACGCGCAGCCGGTGGCGTGCGGCCAGCTCGGCCTGCTCGCGATAGGCGGCGGGGTCGTTGGCGCTCTCGACGAACCCCGCCCATCCGGTATAGGGCTGGGACGCGTGCAGGATGCGCGCGACGCCGGGGTCGCCGCCGTAGTGCAGGCAGATGCCGCCCACGCGCAGGCGGTCGTCGCCGAGCCCGCGCCCACCGGCCCACGCGGCCAGCTCGGGAATCGCGCGTGCGGCCCCGGCCGCGTCCCACGTCGGGCTGACCGCGAGCGCGCAGCGCAGCCGGAGCTCGCCCCGCGCGTGGCTCTCCCGGTAGGCGGCCAGCACCTCGGGCGCGATCCCATGGCCCTCGTACACCGCGGTCACCCCGCGCGCCGCGTAGCGGCGCTGCGAGACGCGGAGCGCGCGCAGGCGGTCCGCGGGCGTGAAGCGCGGCGCCGCACGCATCAGGGTGAACTCGACGACCTGGATGAGATTGTGCTCGACGAAGCACGCCGGTGGGCTCGCCGGCGGCGTCCTTCAGGATCTCCACGCCCGGCGGCGGCACCGTGTCGCGCGTGATGCCGGCCAGCGCGAGCGCGCGGCTGTTCGCGACCGAGTAGACGGGCGGCCGGTTCCAGTAGCCCCAGATCCCGCGAATGTAGACGGGATGGTCGGGCGCGGCGGCGTCGAGGTCCGCCCGCGTCGGCCATCGCCGCTCGGCCAGGCCGTCGGGCATGCCCTGGTAGAACGGCGGCGCGCCGATCGGCATGGTGACGATCCACTCGCCCGGCTTCCGGCGGGCCGCCTGCCCGCGGATCAGCCGCTGGATATCGGCGATCGAGCGGCACCGCGCGAGCGAGGGATAGATGAGCTTCAGCCCCTCGCGATCGAGATGGGCGTGGGCGTCCACGAGCCCGGGGATGACGGTGCGCCCCGCGCAGGTCGATCACCCGCGCGTGCCGGTCGCGCCGCCGCTCGACCTCCGCGCGCCCCCCGGTGGCCGCGATCCGCCCGTCGGCGACCGCGAGCGCGGCGACGACGGGGCGCCGGGGGTCGAGGGTCAGGATGCGGCCGTTGACGAGAACGAGGTCGGCGGCTATTTCATCCACCCCTTCTCGCGGTACGCCCGCTCGGCGCCCGGATGCAGGGGGATGCCGACCTTATCGGGCTGCCACGCCGTCCGCGGATCGAAATCGGCCAGCCCGCCGTGGCCGCGCACGAGCGCGTCCTTGTTCTCCACCACGGTCTTCGTCACCGTGTAGGCGATCGGCTCGGGCAGGTCCGAGTTGGTGATGAGCACCGTGGGGAATCCGACGGTGCTGACCGGCTTCGACTGGTTCTTGAAGGTCTCGGGCGGCATCGTGGCCGCGACGTAGCCGAGCGGCAGCAGCGCCTTCGCGGTATCCGCGTCGAGACCCAGGAACTCCACGTCCACCGAGGACACGATCTCGCTCACCGACGGGTGCTTGGGGGTCACGACCGCGAACAGGATGTCGGCGCGGCCGTCCTTGAAGGCGTCGATGATGACGTTGTAGCCCACGTGCTGGGTGGAGCCGCCGAAGCCCTTGATATCGGCGTAGCTGAGGCCGGCCGCGCGCAGCTACCTGGCGCCCGGCGAACTCGCCGAGCGAGCCGACCGGCTGGGTGTAGACGCGGACCGGCAGCTTCTTGTCGCGGATGCTCGCGCACCGAGGTGATCCCGAGCTTCTTGGTGGCCATGGCGACGAGATAGTAGGTGTCGAAGCCGCCGACGAGGGCGCGGATGTTCTCGAGCTTCTCGGTCGTAGGCCTCCTTGCCCTCGAGGGCCCAGCGGTTGGTCACCGTGAACGACAGGCCGAGCGGCGTCTCGTTCTTGGCCACCAGCCGCGGGTTGCCGACGCCGCCGGCGCGCGGCTTGACGTCGATGTTCGAGCCCGCCGGCAGGTCTTCCGCAGCAGCTCGGCGATGGTGGCGCCGTAGACGTACCAGGCGCTGCCGGTATCCAGGGTGGAGAAGGCGAGATTGACCGGCGCGGGCGCCTGGGCGGCCGCCCCCGACACGCCGACCGCCACGACGAGCACGACCGCGAGCAGCACTCTCATTCATCTCTCCTTTGGGAGGGGCAACGCCATCGCGTGATCCTGCCAGATCCCCCGGGGCAGGTCAAACGGGTCGCGGCAGCGGGGCCGGGCTCGGCTCGCTCACTCCGGGCTCATGCCTCGGGCCCTGATTACCTGGGCGGCCCGCGGGCACTTCAGGAACGCGATGAGCTGCCGGGCCGCTCCGGTTGCCGGCCGCGCTGACTCCACCCGCGAAGTACACCGTCGACTGTATCTCCGGCGGCAGGGGCCCACGAGGCCGATCTCTCTCAGGATGATCTCGGTCAGAGACTTGATCTCGGCGGCGTGAGCTCCCGCGGGCGCGGCGGCGATGAGCAGCGCCAGGACCGCGGCCGCGAGGGCCTGACGCGTCATGTCCCCTACAGGAAGCGGGCGGGGCGATAGGGGACGAGGCGCGGGTCGAGGGCACCGTCGAGGAGCTCGGCGGCGGCGATGCGGCCCCAGAGCGGGCCGAGCGTGACGCCGCTGTGCGAGGCGACGACGTAGAAGCCGTCGAGGCCGGGGATGCCGCCGACCATCGGCTGCTCGTCCCGCGGCATCGGGCGTACCCCGATGCGCGTCGCCTCGACCCGTGCGCCCGCCAGCGCCGGCAGATGCGCGGCCACCGTCGCGAGCGAGCGCTCCGGCGGCCAGGCTGGGGCGGCCTCGGCCCAGACCTGGTCGTGTGCGCCCTCGGCCAGCACGATGCGCCCGCCGCCGTCCGGACGGAAGTGGCAGCCCGGGGCGTGGATCGGCCGACGGAGAGTCGTGGCGACCGGCGCGGTGTAGATCAGGCGGCCGGGCACGCGGTCGATCGGGAGGGCGACGCCGGCCAGGAGGGCGATCTCGTCCATGGCCACGCCGGCGCAGTCCACGAGCACGTCGGCCTCGAAACGCTCACCGCTCGCGGTGCTCACGCCGCGCACGCGGGCGCCCGAGCGGATCACCGCGGCCACGCGCCGGCCGGGGAGCACGCGGGCGCCGCGCCGCGTGGCCTCGGCGAGCAGCGCGCCGATGAACGGGACCGCTTCCACGTAGCCCTCGCCCGGGGTCCACACGACCTGCTCGACGTCGGGGCCGATGCGGAGATCGGGCTCGATCTCGAGAGCCTGCCTCGGAGTGATCCGCTCGACCGCGTAGGCCCAGCCGGTGAGGCGCTCCACCGCCTGCCCGAGGCGGGCGAGCCCGGCCGGCCCCTCCTCCCACGCGAGCGCGCCGTCCTGGTGGAGCCAGCCGCCGCCGCCCAGCTCCTTGGCGAGGGCGGCGTGCTCCTCCATGCTCGCGACGTTGAGGTCGTGGTAGTCGCGCGGCGTCTTGTTGAACGAGTTCGTCCACGCGAAGCTCGCCCCCGACGCCCCGGCGCCGGGGGAGCCCGCGTCGAGCACGGTCACGGTGGCCCCGCGCTCGGCGAGTCGATAGGCCACGTTGGCGCCGACGCACCCCGCTCCGACCACGAGCACGTCGGCGCCTTTCATGGGAAGAGGCCCGGGTGGTCGCTACTTGTTCGGCTGCGGGGTGAGGCGCAGGTAGGGCTTGAGCGCCTTCCAGCCCTTGGGGAACTTGCTCTTCGCTTCCTCGTCGGTGACCGCGGGCACGATGATGACGTCCTCGCCCGGCTTCCAGTTCACGGGAGTGGCCACCCGGTAGCCGTCGGTGAGCTGGAGGGAATCGATCACGCGCAGGATCTCGTCGAAGTTGCGGCCGGTGGTCTGGGGATACGTGATCATCAGGCGGATCTTCTTCTTGGGGTCGATCACGAACACGGTGCGCACGGTGTACACCTCGTCGTGCGCGGGGTGCATCATGCCGTAGAGGTTGGCGACCTTACGCTCGGGGTCCGCGATCACCGGGAATTTCGGCTCGTGCCCCTGCGTCTCCTTGATGTCGGCCATCCAGCCCTTGTGGGAGTCGAGCGGATCGATCGACAGCCCGATGCACTTGACGTCCCGCTTGTCGAACTCGCCCTTGAGCCGCGCCACGTAGCCCAGCTCGGTGGTGCACACCGGCGTGTAGTCGCGCGGGTGCGAGAAGAGAATGGCCCAGCCGTCCCCGATCCAGTCGTGGAACTTGACCGGTCCCTGGGTGGTCTCGGCGGTGAAGTCGGGCGCGGTGTCTCCGAGTCTCAGTGACATGTGGTGGTCCTCCTGACCGGGGTGGCTCAGCAGTTGACGTATTTCGAGCTGACGAGCGACGAGACGCGGCCGTCGGCGGCCCACGTCTTGCGTGACAGCCCGTAGAGATCCTTGCCGTACACGTGGATCTCGACCGTGTCGCGCGCGGTCGGGTTGTGCATGGCGTGCACCTCGTCGGCCGGCGGCACCAGGCGCGATATCGCGCCCGCCGCGTGGCGGGTGACGCTGGTGACCGCGACGGTGGCGTTGCCGCCCGCGCGCTCGGTCACCCGATAGCGGGTCTCCTCGATCTCGTTGTCGATGACGCCGATCACGCCCCACGTCTCGTGGTTGTGGGCGCCCGCGCGGTCGCCGGGCCGCCACACCACCGAGGTGACGTTGAAGCGCTTCGCTCTGTGGAGCATGAAGCGCCCGCGCCCGCCGTCCGGGGCGCGCCCGCGGAACCGGGCGGGGATCGCGTCGGGATTCCTGATCAGGCGCGCGAGGAGCGGCTCGATCTGGGCGGTGATGGCTTCGGGCGCGGTCTCACGCGCGGTGATCCGGTCGAGGTCCGCCACGAACTGCTCGAGGGTATAGGTCTCGGACGACATCGTCGATTCTCCAGTCGGCGGCCGCTCAGGGAGCGACGGGGGTGTCGCGGCGGCCACCCCATTCGGTCCACGAGCCGTCGTATACCGCCGCGTCGCGACGGCCCAGCCGGTACATCGCGAGCGCCAGCACCGCCGCGCTCACGCCGGAGCCGCAGGTGGCCACCACCGGGCGCGTCAGGTCGAGGCCCGCGCCCTGGAAGGCGCCGCGCACGTCCGTCTCCGGACGGAGCACGTCGTCGTCGGGCGAGAACAGCTCGTTGTAGGGCAGGTTGAGGCTCCCGGGGATGTGGCCACCCCGGAGACCGGGACGGATCTCGGGCTCGGTGGCCGCGAAGCGCCCGCGCGAGCGCGCGTCGATGATCTGGGCGTCGCGCCGCTCGAGCGTGGCAAGCACGCGGTCGAGGTCGGCCACCAGCTCCTTGTGGAGCGTGGCCGCGAACTGCCGCGGGGCCGGGGAGGGCGTGCCCGACTCGACCGGACGGCCTTCCTTCTTCCACTTGGCCGAGCCGCCGTCGAGCACCGCCACCCGCTCGTGGCCGAAGGCGCGGAAGGTCCACCACACCCGCGCGGAGGCGATCAGCCCGCGCCCTCCGTAGGCCACCACCCGGTCGCCCGTCCCGATGCCCAGCGCGCCCACCGCGTGAGCGAACTCGCGAGCGTCCGGCAGCATGTGCGGCAGCGGGTTGGCGTGGTCCGAGATGGTCTCGATGTCGAAGAAGACCGCCCCCGGCAGGTGGGCCTGCTCGAACTCGGCGCGCGCGTCGCGCTTGAGGTGCGGGAGATAGAAGGTGGCGTCCACCACCCGGAGATCGGGCTCGCCCAGGTGGGCGGCCAGCCACTCGGTGCTCACGAGCGGATCCTGGCCGAACGGGATCATCGCGGCGGCAGCAGCGCGTGCGGGCTCACGCCGCGCTGGTCGAGCGCCTCTTCCCAGCGCAGGTACGCCTCCATGGCGGCTCGCCCGCGCTCGTACGGCTTCTGGACGACGTCGTCCGTCTCGCCGAGCATGGTGCCGGCTCCGGTCTCCACCGGGAGACCGGCCGCCCTCCAGGCCGCGAGGCCGCCGTCCAGCACGCGCGCGGCCGCATAGCCCAGACGTCTCAGCGTGGCCGCGGCCAGGGTGGACTGCACGCCGTCGGCGCAGGTGAAGAGCACGGCGGCGCCGGTGTCGGGCGCGGCGCGGCCGATGAGCAGCTCGAGCCGCCCGCGACCGATCCACCGCGCGCCGGGCACGTGCCCCCGCTGGTAGACGTCGCTCGGGTCCACGCTCAGCACCACCGCGTCGCCGACCGGCCCGGGCGGCACGTGCTCGACCACGCGGCGGGCCGCGTCGAAGCCGAACGGGGTGGCGACCGGCTCGCCGGTCTCGAGCGGGCGACCGGAGCGCTGCCACGCCGGCACGCCCCCGTCCAGCACCGCCACGTGGGGGAAGCCCATGCGCTTGAGCCAGCCCGCGGTCATGACCGAGCGGCCGAAGCCGTCACAGATCAGGACCAGCCAGCCGGCGCGCACCGCCATGTTGTCGTCGGTGGCCTGCACCGCCTGGCCGCCGGGCACCCAGGTCGACCCCGGCACGTGCCCGGCGTCGTACTCCTCCCGGGTCCGCACGTCGAACATCGTCACGTTCTCGCGCTCGCGCCGGTTCCAGCGCTCGGCGACCGCGTCCGCGGAGACGAGCGGGGTGCCGTCCTCCGCGGCCACGCGCGTGGCGATCTCGACGGCCCGCGCGCGGCTCCTCTCGGAGGGCGCGGGCGGCCAGCGGGTCGCCCCGCGCTCGAGCTCGAGCCCGTCGAGCTGCCAGCCCATCGTGCCGTTCTTCACCGCCACGATCGGGTTGGGCAGCCCCATGCGGCGGAGCGACTCGGCGCCCAGGTAGGAGCGGGTCCGCCCGCCGCAGTGCACGACGATGGTCTGCTCCGGGCTCGCCACCAGCTCGCCGATCCGGAGCACGAGCTCGCCGCCCGGCATGCTCCACGCGCCGGGCAGACAGCCGCGCGAGTACTCCTCCGGGGTGCGGGTGTCCACGATCACCATGTCGCGCCCCTCCGTCATCTGCGCGGAGAGCTCGAGGCAGGTGATCTCGGGCGTCTTGAAGTCGTGCAGCACGCGCTCGCCGAAGACCTTGCTCGGCACGTTGAGGCCCTGGACCACCGGGTGCCCGGCGCGCCGCCAGGCCTCGAGGCCGCCGGTCAGCACGAAGACCTCGGTGTAGCCCATCTCGGCGAGGGTGAGCGCGGCGAGCGCGGCGAGGCTGCCATCGTCGTCGTAGAGCACGATCAGCGTGCCCGGCGCGGTCACCAGCCCGGGCAGGCGCAGCTCGATGAGCCGCCGGGGCAGGGGGGTCGCGCGATAGATGTGTCCGCGCTCGAAGGCGGCCCGCTCGCGCACGTCCAGGAGGGCGTGCGGGGAGGGCTGCTCGAGGAGCGTGGCGAGCTGCTCGGGGGAGATCGCGGCGGCAGTCATCTCCCGGACGCTAAACGGGCCGCCTCCCTCTGTCAAGCGGTGACGGCCGCCATGGCCTCGACCGCGGCGTCGATCTGCTTGCGCGAGACGTCGAGGTGGGTGACCGCGCGCAGGCGGCTCTCGCCCATGACGCTGAGCCGCACGTTCGCGGGGGTGGCGAGGAGCCGGTCGGCGAGGGCCTGGGCGGTGACCCCGGTGCCCGCCACGTCGAAGATCACGATGTTGGTCTCGACGTGCGCGGGATCGAGGCCGATCCCGCGCAGGCCCGCGATCCCGCGCGCGAACGCCTTCGCGTTGTCGTGGTCCTCCGCGAGCCGGCTCACGTGGTGGCGGAGCGCGTAGACGCCGCCCGCCGCGATGATGCCGGCCTGCCGCATGGCGCCGCCCAGCGCCTGCTTGTAGCGCCAGGCCTCCTCGATGAAGGCGCGGGAGCCGGCCAGGCAGGCGCCCACCGGCGCGCCGAGCCCCTTGCTGAAGTCGATCCAGAGCGAGTCCACGTGCGCGGCGTAGGCGCGCGCGGGCGTCCCCGAGGCCACCACCGCGTTGAGCAGCCGCGCCCCGTCCATGTGGGTGGCGAGCCCGAGCCCGCGCGCGGCGCGGCTCACGTCCTCCACCTGGGCGAGGGACCACACCCGGCCGCCGCCGAGATTGCTGGTGTTCTCCACCGAGACCAGGCGCGTCGGGGGCGCGTAGCGCGAGCGCGGGTGCGTGGCGGCGCGTAGCTGGGCGGAGGTGAAGACACCGCGCTCGCCGTCGAGCGAGCCCATCAGCACGCCCGAGAGCAGGCCGGGGCCGCCGCCCTCGAAGTGGATCAGGTGCGAGGTGCGGTCGGCCAGCACCTCGTCGCCGGGCCGCGTGTGCACCTTGACCGCGATCTCGTTGCACATGGTGCCGGACGGGAGGAAGACCGCCGCCTCCTTGCCGAGGAGATCGGCCACCGTCTCCTGCAGCAGGTTCACGGTCGGGTCCTCGCCCTTCTGCTCGTCGCCGACCTCGGCCTCGCACATGAACCGGCGCATGTCGGGGGTGGGTTTCGTCAGGGTGTCGCTGTAGAGATCGATCATGACGGCGCCTCCGTTGGTCTTGTCACGAGCATGTGTGCGATTCTACATCCGCCATGCGGATCCTCGTGGTCGAAGACGAGCGGAAGGTCGCGGCCTTCATCCGCCAGGGACTCGCGGAGGAAGGGCACGCGGTGGAGGTGGCGGCGGACGGCGAGGCCGCGCTCGACGCAGTGGCGGACGGCCCGCCCTTCGATCTCGTCGTCCTCGACGTGATGCTGCCGAAGCGCGACGGCCTCCAGGTGCTCCGCGCTCTCCGGGCGAGCCGGATGCAGGCCCCCGTGCTCCTCCTGACCGCGCGGGACGGGGTGGCCGACAAGGTCGCCGGGCTCGACGCGGGCGCCGACGACTACCTGGTCAAGCCCTTCGCCTTCGAGGAGCTCCTCGCGCGGGTGCGGGCGCTCCTGCGGCGCGGGTCCGGCGGCGCCGCGCCGGTGCTCCGCCTGGGCGACCTCTCGCTGGATCCCGCCACGCGAATCGTCACCCGGGGCCGGCGCCGCATCTCGCTGACCGCCCGCGAGTACGCGCTGCTCGAGTATCTGCTGCGCAACACGGGCCGCGTGCTCACCCGGCCCATGATCACCCAGCACGTCTGGGGGATGGATTTCGACCCCGAGAGCAACATCGTCGACGTCTACGTGGGCTATTTGCGCCGCAAGATCGACGCGGACGGAGAGACCCGCCTGGTGCAGACGGTGCGCGGCGCGGGCTACTCGCTGCGGGTCGAGCGATGAAGGCGCTGTCCATCCGCACCCGGCTCACGCTCTGGTACAGCGCGCTCCTGCTCGTGATCCTGGTCGCGATCGGCGCGCTGTCCTATTCCTGGCTGCGCCGCACCGCCCATCAGGACCTCGATGCCTCGCTCCTCGCGGTGGCCCGGGCCATCAAGGACTCCGGCGCTCCGGGACAGACCGAGGGCGAGGTCGAGGCGCTGCTCCGCAACCTGCTCGGCCCCGAGCTCTACGACAAGCTCTTCCGGCTCCTGGATCCGGAGGGCCGGCCGCATGGCCCCACCGGCCAGCGGCGCGGCGACGCCTTGCCCCTGTCCGCCACCGCCCGCGCCCGTGCCGCGCGCGGGGAGAGCACGCTCGAGACCGTCACCGGCCCCGGCGCGGAGCCCCTCCGAGTCTTCACGATGCCGATCGTGCGGAACGGCCGCGTGGCGGACATCGTCCAGGTCGGGATGTCGCTGCGGGGGGTCGAGGGGCTCCTCGACCGCTATCTCCACACCCTCCTCGTGCTGATCCCGCTGGGCGTGGCGCTCGCCGCTCTCGGAGGGGCGATCATCGCCCGCGCCGCGCTCCGTCCGGTGGACCGGATGACCCTGACCGCCCGTCGCATCACCGCCGAGGATCTGAGCCGGCGGGTGGAGCGGCCGGCAACGGGCGACGAGATGGCGCGGCTGGCCGAGACCCTGAACGGGATGCTCGCGCGCCTCGAGGAGTCCTTCGCCCAGACGCGCCGGTTCGCGGCCGACGCCGCCCACGAGCTGCGAACGCCGCTCGCCGCGCTCCGCGGCGGAATCGAGGTGACCCTGCGGGCCGAGCGCTCGCCCGAGGAGTACCGGCGGGTGCTCGCCTCGAGCCTCGAGGAGGTGGAGCGCCTGATCCGGCTCGCCGAGGACCTGCTCCTCCTGTCGCGCTCGACGGCCGGGCCGGACGGACCCCGCGCGCGGGTCGACCTGGAGCCGCTCCTGCTCGACGTCTTCGACGTGGGCGCGCGGCTCGGCCGGCCCGCCGGCGTGAGCGTGCGCATCGACACCGCCTCGCCCGCAATCGTATGGGGCGACGCGGTCGCGTTGAACCGGGCCCTGCGCAACCTGGTCGAGAACGCGGTCAAGTACACGCCGTCGGGCGGCAAGGTCGAGCTGGGCCTGGCCACCGCGGATGGGGCCGCGGTGCTCACGGTGTCCGACACCGGCATCGGGATCCCCGCGGCCGACACGGATCGCATCTTCGAGGCGTTCGTGCGGCTCGACGCGGCCCGCGCCCGCGACACGGGCGGGGCCGGACTCGGGCTGGCGATCGCCCGATCCATCGCGGTCGCCCACGGCGGCACGCTGTCGGTGGAGAGCCGGCCCGGCTCGGGCAGCCGCTTCATCATTCGCCTTCCCCTGGCCCAGGCCGGATAAGCGAATTCTCATCTCCGCCTCACCGGGCTCTCATCCGGCCCGGCTATGGTTGTCGCAGGCCGTTGGGATCAGCCAAACCTGCACACCTCCGAGGAGGGGAACGATGTCCATGAACAGATTCGTCACCAGAAGTCGCGCCGCCTGGATGGGCGTCGCCACGATCGCCATCGTGGGGCTCGTGGCGCTCGCGCCGCACCTGGGCTACACCACCACGTCCGCCCCGCTCTGGAGCGAGCGCCCGGTGCCGGTCGCCGCCGCGGCGGCGGTGCCTCAGCCGAACTGGGTCGAGCTGACCCGGGCGCTGAAGCCGGCGGTCGTCAACATCAGCACCAAGCGCGTGGAGGACCGCGCGCAGATGCAGAATCCGTTCGGTGGCCAGAATCCGTTCGGGGACAACGAGCAGCTCCGGCAGTTCTTCAAGCGGTTCGGCGAGACGCCGTCGCCCCGCACCGTGCGCAGCATGGGCTCGGGCTTCATCGTGAATCCGGACGGCTACATCGTGACCAACAACCACGTGGTGGAGGGCGCCACCGACATCCGGGTCAAGATCGACGACGGCCGCGAGCTGTCGGCGACGATGGTCGGACGCGACCCCAAGACCGACCTCGCGCTGCTCAAGGTCGAGGCGACCGGGCTGCCCGTGATCCCGCTGGGCGATTCGGCCCAGCTCCAGGTCGGCGAGCAGGTGATGGCCATCGGCAACCCGTTCGGTCTCGAGCGGACCGTGACCACCGGCATCGTCAGCGCCACCGGTCGCGTCATCGGCCAGGGCCCGTACGACGACTTCATCCAGACCGACGCGTCGATCAATCCCGGCAATAGCGGCGGCCCGCTCATCAACGCGCGCGGCCAGGCGGTCGGCATCAACGCCGCCATCTTCAGCCAGTCCGGCGGCTCGGTGGGCATCGGCTTCGCCATTCCGGCCAACCAGGCCAAGACCGTCGTGACCCAGCTCGTCGCGTCGGGCAAGGTGACGCGGGGCTGGCTCGGCGTGAGCATCCAGCCGATGACGGCCGAGCTCGCGAAGGGCTTCAACGTGGCGGAGGGCACCGGCGCCCTGGTGTCCGGCGTGCAGGACAAGTCGCCCGCCGCGCAGGCGGGCATCAAGGCCGGCGACGTCATCACGCAGTACGACGGCCAGAAGGTCGGGACGTCGGCGGATCTTCCCAAGCTGGTGGCCGCCACCAAGGTAGGCCGTCAGGTTCCCGTCACCGTGGTCCGCGAGGGCAAGACGGTCGGGCTCAACGTCACGATCGCGCAGATGGACGAGCCCGGCCAGCCGGTGGTGGCGCAGGCCGAGGAGGAGAAGGGCCGGCTCGGCCTCACGGTCGAGACGGTGACCCCGAGCATGGCCAGGAACCTCAAGCTGTCCGAGCCTCGCGGCGTGCTGGTGCGCGGGGTGCGCAGCGGCAGCCCGGCGGAGAACGCGGGCGTCCGGCCGGGTGACGTCATCACCGAGGTGAACCACAAGGCGGTGGCCGACGCGGCCGAGATGAAGCAGGCGATGGAGAAGCACCCCAAGGGCGCCCCGCTGGTCGTCATGATCACGCGCGACGGCTCCAGCCTCTACGTGGCCATGGCGTCGTAGCCCGGGCCACACCGTTCCACGGCCGGGCACGGGGACCAGCTCCCGTGCCCGGCCGGTTTCACGTGGACCCGACGCTGCGCTACTCTTCACAGTCATGATCCGTACGCTCCACACCATCGGGCACTCGACGCACTCCGCAGATGCTTTCACCACCCTCTTGCGCTCGCACCAGATCGTGACCCTCGCCGACGTCCGCAGCCTGCCCCACTCGCGGCACAACCCTCAGTTCGCCCGCGAGGCGCTCGCGGCGTGTCTCGAGGCGATCGGGATCGGGTATGCGCATCTCCCGGCGCTCGGTGGCCTCCGCCGGCCGCGGCCGGACTCGGTGAACCTGGGGCTGCGGAGCGCGGGGTTCCGCGGCTACGCCGATCACATGCAGACCGACGAGTTCCGGCGCGGGCTCGAGGGGTTGGAGGCGCTGGCGGCGGCGGGCGCGACCGCGATCATGTGCGCGGAGGCGGAGCCGTCCCGGTGCCACCGCGGGCTGCTCTCGGACGCGCTCCTCGTCCGGGGCTGGCGGGTCGTTCACATCCTGCCGGCGGGCGCGATCGACCATGCGCCGTCGCCCGCCCTGCGGACGGTGGACCTGCGGCCCGTCTATCCCTGAGGAACCCGGCGGGTCTAGCGGTGCTCGCGCGCCGGCCCCCGCTCCCGGCCGCCCCCGCGCTCCTGGGTCGGGCGCGGACGGGCCATCGGGTGCGACTCGGGCCCGCGGCGCGCGGGGGCTTCCACACGGCCACCGGGATAGAGCCGGTTCGCCGGCTCACCGGGCAGTCCCCGTTGCTGCGGGCGCGGCGCCTCGGTGCGCGGCTGCGGCGCGGTGGGCCGCTCCACCTGGCGCGGCTGCGGGGCCGGAGCCGCAGGCCGCTCCGCCTGACGCGGCGATGGCGCGGGCGCCGCGGGCCGCTCGGCGGAGCGAGGCTGATCCGGCGTCTCGCGTCGCGAGCGCCCCGGGACGTCCGCCGGCGCGCGGCGCTCGCGCGGTGTGTCCGGCGGGCGCTGGACCTGCGGTGTCGGCTGGGCCTGCGGAGTCGGCTGCACCGGTGGCGTCGACTGCCGCTGCGGCACGCGCTGGAGCTCCGGCGCACGCGGCACCTCCGGCCCGCGCGGCGGCTCTGGGCCTCGCGGTGAGTCGGGCGTCCGCTGCGGTTCCGGAACCCGCTGGGCGTCGGGCCGGCGTCCCCGCTCCGGCCCCGCCGCATCCTCTCGACGGGCCGCGGGCGGCGTGGCGCCCGGACGCTGGTCGCTCTCGAAGCGTGGCGCCCGCGGCGGGCGGGCGCGCTCGAGCCGGCTCTGGCCGAGCGGCGGCCGCGCGTCACCCACCTCGCTGGGCCTGGGCGCCGCCACGATGCGAGGCGCCGGTCCGCGGCCTTCCGGCTCGCGCGGCAGGGCCCGGGTTATCGGCGGCCGTGTCGCGACGACGCCCCGATCCAGCACGTTCTCCGGGGGACGGATGCCGCGGCCGCTCGCCGCGGCGAAGCTCGCGCGATCCGGCCGGACGTCCACCGCGCCGCGTACCGGCTCGAGCTGCCGGGTGTCCACCTGACGGATGCGTGCCTCACCGACCGGCCCGCGTCCGAAGCGATCCGGCCGCACCGCGACCACCGCGTTGCGCACGTTGACGTTCCGGTACACGTTGATGTTGGTCACGTTCACCACCGTGGTGCGGTTGACGACCACGTTGTTGACCACACGCGGCCCGCCCCAGCCGCCCCACCAGGGACGGCCGACGAAGCCCGGGCGGCCCCACCACGGCACGCACGGCTCGCCCCAGCCGAGCGCGACCCAGCTCACGAAGGGCGCGCCGATGGCGACCCGCACGCCGGGCGCCCCGAAGAAGGCCACGAGCGCCGGCGCGTAGACCGGGCGCACCACCACGGGCCCGGGTGCCCAGGCCCAGACGCGGTCGAGGTGGACCCAGCGGCCGTAGTGATAGGGCGCCCAGCCCCAGGGGGCCGTGTCCACCCAGCTCCACCCGAAGCGCGGGTCCCAGACCCAGCGGCCGGTGGTGTAGGGGGACCAGTCGGTCCCGACGCCTTCCGGCACCCACACCGAGCCGTACTCCGGCACCACGCGCCAGTTGCCGTGCTGGTCGAGATCGTCCACGCCGGAGACCGTCGGCGGCACGTAGCGCGCGCTCACGGTGTCCACGAGGGCCTCGGTGCGCGCGTAGTTCCAGCGGTCCCACACGTCCTGCTCGGGCGCGACGAAGGTCTGGACGGCGGAGGGGCCGGTGCCGGTCAACACCACCTGCTCGCTCGCCGCGATGCGGACCGCTTCGCCGCCGCCCGGCGTCATGCTCGCGGTGCCGCCGCGCCGGGTGACGAACGACGTGCGATCGGGGGCCACGTCCACCCGGTAGTAGCCCGGCCGGTCGATGGTGAACGCGGCGGCCGGCGTGTCGAGCTCCACCGTGCGCCCGCCCTCCAGCGCGCGTAGGTCGAGCGAGACGTGGCCGGCCGCCACCTTGATCTGGAGGAAATCGGGCTCGTGGTTCTCGAGGCCGAGCTGGCTGTCGCCCCAGGCCCGCACGAAGCTCCGGGAGTCGATCTGCACCTCGAGGTTGCCGCGATTGCCGGTATAGAGCTGGTCGCCGGGGGCCAGCGGGGTGTTCACCTGCGCCGGCGCCCAGTCCTCGCCGCCGGGGCGCCAGAACGAGACGTCACCGTTGGTGTAGCTGAGCCGGGGCGGCGTCGGCGCCGGGTTCTGGCTGTCGTCGGCCTCGCCATCTGCTGGCCCGGAGGCGGCCGGCGGCGCGGGCGGTGCGGGAGGAGCGGGCGAGGCGGCACGCGCCAGCGGCGCGGCCCCCACGAAGAGCATCAACGCCAGGAGGCTGGCGATCAGTCGCTTGAAGGTGTGGCTCATGGTGGCCTCCGTCACTCGGGCGTTACCTGGGGGGCGTCCGGGCGGGGAGGTCGAATCCCGGGACCTGATGCCCCTTGGCGTACATGCACTGGATGTAGGCGTTGTCGTAGCGGCGCTGCACCTCGAACGACGGCGCGTCCATGAAGGCGCCCTTCACCTGCTGCGCGGCCCAGTCGCGGCAGACGCTCACGTCGGCCTGGAACTGATCGAAGGGCCGGCCGGCGCCCGGCAGGACCATCACGCTCGGGCCCGCGGGCGCGGTGGCGCAACCCGCGCACAGCCCCACGCCCAGCACGGTCGCCGCCACTGCCGTCACGCTTCGCCTGCCACGCATCGCGTTCTCCTGGCCGCCGGGCCGGTGAGGTCTGGTTACATGCAGTCAGACGAGGGCCATCCGGAGGACATTCGGGTAGGAACGACGGTCAGATCCGGGCGAGGAGGCGTGTAAACGACTGCGGGGCGGGCCCCGTCTAAGGCCCGTCGAGGCTCAGCCGGCGAGGGCCCGGCGCATCCGCTCCAGCCCCTCGGTCAGGATGGACCGGGGCGAGCCGAAGTTGAGGCGGACGAAGCCCTGGCCCCCCGGGCCGAAGAGCGCTCCGTCGTTGAACGCCACCTTCGCGCGCTCGAGAAAGAACGTGAAGGGGTCCGCCGCGGCGCGCGTGCCCCGGCAATCGAGCCAGGCGAGGTACGTGCCTTCCGGCGACGGCATGGTGACGCCGGGCAGGTGGCGGCTCACGTAGTCGGTCAGGTAGTCCCGGTTGGCCTCGAGGTAGCGCATCAGCTCGCCGAGCCACGCGTCGCCGTCCCGGTACGCCGCGAAGGCCGCCGCGTAGCCGAGCACGTTGACCTGGGTCTGCACGTAGTCGCCGCGCGCGGCCATGAAGCGCTCGCGCAGCGGAGCGTTCGGGATGACCGCCACCGAGACCTTGAGCCCGGCGAGGTTGAACGTCTTGCTGGGCGCCATCAGCGTGATCGTGCGCTGCTCGATCTCGGGGCCGAGAGAGGCCATCGGGACGTGGCGCTGACCCTGGTAGAGCAGGTCGCAGTGGATCTCGTCCGCGATGATCGCCAGGTCGCGCTCGACGCAGATCCGAGCCATGCCCGCGAGCTCTTCTCTCGTGAAGACGCGACCCACCGGGTTGTGCGGGTTGCAGAGCAGGAACGCGCGCGTGCGGGCGTGGATGGCGGCGCGGAACGCGTCCAGATCCGGGGCGTAGCGGCCGTCGCGATCGCGGGCGAGCGGGACGTCGTCGCGCGTCAGCTCGTGATTGCCCGGCGAGCGGAGGATCGGGGGATAGACCGGCACCTGCATGAGGAGCCCGTCGCCCGGCCGGGTGAGCGCGCGGCAGGCCACGTTGAAGCCGGGGATCACGCCCGCGATCATGACGACCGCCTCGGGTGACACCGTCCAGCCGTAGCGCTTCTGCAGGCGGTCCACGAAGACCTGAGCGAACTCCGGCTCCTCGAAGCCGTAGCCGTACACGCCGTGCTCGACCCGCTCGCGCAGCGCGCGGATCACCGGCTCCGGCGAGGCGAAGTCCATGTCCGCGACCCAGAGCGGGAGCACGTCGGCGGGATACTTCCGCCACTTGTTGCTGGCGGTGGCGCGGCGCTCGATGACGCGGTCGAAGTCGTAGGGCATGTCGGTCACCTGAGGGGAGACATCCCCCTCACCCTGCCCTCTCCCCAGGGGGGAGAGGGTTGTCCTCCACCCTCGCCCCGGAGGGGAGAGGGCAGGGTGAGGGGCGGATTCACGGCGGGGAGACTAGAGACAGGACTCGAAGAGGCCCGCGGCGCCCTGACCGCCGCCGATGCACATCGTCACCACGCCGTACTTCGCCTTGCGGCGCAGCATCTCGTTGGCGATGGTGCCGACCATGCGCGAGCCGGTCATCCCGAACGGGTGGCCGATCGAGATCGAGCCGCCGTTCAGGTTGAGCTTCTCCATCGGGATGCCCAGCTTGTCGCGGCAGTAGACAACCTGCGAGGCGAAGGCTTCGTTCAGCTCCCACATGTCGATGTCGTCCATCTTGAGGCCGTTGCGCTTGAGCAGCTTCGGGATCGCGTAGACCGGCCCGATCCCCATCTCGTCCGGCTCGCAGCCCGCGACCGCGAAGCCGCGGAAGATGAGCTTGGGCTTGATGCCGAGCGCCTTGGCGCGGTCCGCCGACATCAGGAGCGTGGCGGAGGCCCCGTCCGAGAGCTGCGAGGAGTTGCCCGCGGTGACGCTGCCCTTGCCGCTCGTCTTGTCGAAGTGCGGCTGGAGCGACAGCAGGCCTTCGAGCGTGGTGTCGGGACGGTTGCACTCGTCCTTCTCCACGTAGCCGTCTTCCTTGCCGGTGATCTCGCCGGTCTTCTTGTCGACGATGCCGCGCACGACCTGCATCGGCGCGATCTCTTCCTTGAAGAAGCCCTCCTGCTGGGCCCGCGCGGTGCGCTGCTGGCTCACCAGGGAGTACTCGTCCTGCATCTGGCGGGTGACGTTGTAGCGCTTGGCCACCACCTCCGCGGTGTCGCCCATCACCATGTAGATGCCGGGCTTCTTCTCCTTCACCCACGGGTTCGGATCCCCGTCGCGCTTCATCATGCTGATCGACTCGAGACCGCCGCCGATCGCCGCGTCCGCGCCGCCCAGGATGATCTGGTGGGCGGCCATCGCGATGGCCTGCAGCCCCGACGAGCAGAAGCGGTTCACCGTCGTGCCCGCGACCGAGACCGGCAGCCCCGCGCGGATCAGGGCCACGCGGGCGACGTTGCTGCCCTGCGGACCGTTGGGCTGGGCGCAGCCCATGATGACGTCCTCGATCTCGGCGATGTCGAGCTGCGGGGCCTTGCCGAGCACGTCCTTGATGCAGTGGGCGGCCAGATCATCCGGGCGGGTGATGTTGAACGACCCGCGATGGGACTTGGCGAGCGGGGTGCGGGAGCTGGCGACGACGACAGCCTCTCTCATTGGGGGGCTCCTTTCTCTTGGGGGAGGATACCCGGGGAGTATACCCGAAGGGACGGCTCAGGGGGATCCCCTGGAAAAGCCCGGGGCGCCCCCCCCCCGGGACCTTTGACAAGGCCGGGGCGGTGTAGAATCCTACCGCGGTCATGGCCACCCACTGAGTGATGCGACTCGCCGATCACTGGCGCCTGGTCGCAGTCAGCCTCTCGCGGCACAAGCTGCGCACCGGCCTCACCGCGCTCGGCGTGTTCTGGGGGGTCTTCATGATGGTGCTCCTCCTCGGCGTCGGGAAGGGCATGGAGCGGGGCGTGTTCGAGATCTTCCGCGACGACGCCTTCAACAGCATCTGGATCTACGGTGGTCATGCCTCGGTCCCCTATCAGGGGCTCGTCCCCGGACGGCCGATCAAGCTCACGATCGACGACCTGCACGCGGTCGGGAGAGCGCTCCCCACCATCGACAACGTGACCCCGCGGCGGAATTCCGACCGGCCGGTCACGGTCGGGCGCAAGAGTCATGCGTTCGAGATCCTGGGCATTCATCCCGGCTACCACGTCATCGAGCGCACCATCCTGATCGAGGGGCGTCTCATCAACTGGCGTGACGTGCAGGAGGCCCGACGGGTCGCGGTCATCGGCACGCGGGTCGTCGAGCTGCTCTTCGGGGCGCGAGATCCCCTGGGCGAGCGCATCGACGTGGCGGGCGCCGGGTACCTGGTCGTCGGCACGTTCACCGATACGGGCGGGGAAAGGGAGCTCCGCCGGATCTACGTTCCCTATCCGGCGTATCAGCGGTCGTTCGGCCAGGACCGTCTCCTCGACATCATCACCTTCACGGTTCCCGGAGACACCGACGGGGTCGCCCTCGAGTCGCAGATCCGCGCCACGCTGGCGGCCCGGCACCGCTTCGAAGCGTCCGACCGCGCTGCGCTCTCGATCTTCAACAACCTGGAGGAGTACAAGAAGTTCCGGGCCGTGTTCAACGGCATCTCGGTCTTCGGCGCGATCGTGGGAGTGGGAACCTTGTTCGCGGGGCTCGTCGGCGTGGGCAACATCATGATCATCACCGTTCGCGAGCGGACGCGGGAGATCGGTCTGCGCAAGGCGGTGGGGGCCACGTCTCGAGCGATCCTGGTGATGATCCTCCACGAGTCCCTGGTGATCACCATCGCCTCGGGATTCGCGGGCCTCGTGAGCGGAATCGGCGTGATCGAGATAGTCCGGCGATCGGGACTTCGGGCCGAGTACTTCCGCGATCCGGAGGTCGATCTGCTGGGGGCCGGGACCGCCTTGCTGGTCCTGGTCGCGGGCGGCGTCATCGCCGGGCTCATCCCGGCGCGACAGGCGGCGCGCGTCGACCCCGTCGAGGCCCTGCGGCATGAGTGAAGAGACGCCCTCCGGCGGCGACGGGAGGGGGCGGCGGGCGCGACGGCTCGGGGCGACGGTGCTCGCGACGTCGCTCCTCCTCGGGCTCCTGGCCGCGGCCGGCTATCTCCTCTACCCGAGAACGACTCGGTCGGCGACGGAGTACCGGACGATCCAGCCGTTCCAGGCCACGATCCGTCGAACCGTCGTCGCCAACGGCACGATCTCGCCGCGCAAGGAGGTCAACGTCAAGCCCCAGATCTCCGGCGTGATCGAACAGGTGCTGGTGGCGCGCGGGGACACCGTGCGGACCGGCGACCTGCTCGCGGTCATCCGTCCGCTGCCCAATCCGGCCAACGTGAACGCGGCCGAGGCCGAGGTGGACGGCGCGCGCATCAGCCACGCCCAGGCGCAGCAGGAGTTCAGGCGAGTGGAGGGGCTGTTCAGCCGGCACCTGGTGGCGCGCGCCGAGTTCGAGAAGCTGGAGACGGAGCTCCGTCTGGCCGAGCAGCGCCTGACCGCGGCCCGACGGCGCCTGGAGATCGTGCAGACCGGCGCTTCGACCGCGCTGGGGCGTAGCGCGTCAGAGGTCCGGGCGACCGTGCACGGCACGATCCTGGAACGGCCGGTCGAGATCGGGGCCTTCGTGATCGAGAGCAACACCTTTAACGAGGGAACGACGATCGTCTCGATCGCCGACATGTCCGATCTCATCTTCCGGGGCAAGCTGGACGAGCCGGACGCGGGGAGCGTGCAGGTTGGCATGCCGGCGTCGGTGTCGATCGGGGCCCTCCCCGGCGAGCGCTTCGACGGGCGTCTCGACTTCATCGCGCCGAAGGCCACCGACAAGGACGGCGTGACCACCTTCGAGGTGCGTGCCGCCCTGATACTCCGACCCGGCCGCGTGGTGCGGGCCGGCTACAGCGCCACCGCCGAAGTGGTCGTCGCGCGGCGCGAGGGGGTCTGGGCCCTCCCGGAGCGGTGCGTGCGGTTCCGCGAGGGCCGCCCGTACGTGAACGTCGAGACCGCGCCGGGGGTCTTTCAGAGCCGGGCCATCGAGCTGGGTCTCTCGGACGGGATCACCACCGAGATCGTCGCCGGCGTCAGCGCGGGCGACCGCGTTCGGGTCGACTGAGCGACGCGATCGTTCCGGCGTGCGCGCCCTCCTTCAGCGCTGCGCCGAGGGCACCCAGGCCGTGGTGCGGCCTCCCACCGTCTCGTGGCGGATGTGCTCGCCCCGCACGGTGGTGGCGGACGGGCCCCCGCGGCGATGGCCCCAGCGCCGGTGGAAGAGCCACCAGCGCGGGAAGCGATCGCTGTCGGACCCCGCCCGCACCGCGCCGCCGATCACCGAGCGGATCCGGGTCCGCAGCCGGCCCGCCTCGGCCGGGGAGAGCGTGCTGGCGCGGCGCTTGGGCGCGATGCCGGCCTGGTAGAGCACCTCGTCGGCGATCCAGTTGCCGATGCCGGCCGCGAACGACTGGTCGAGCAGCACCGCCTTGATCGGCGACTTCCGCTCGCGGAGCATCGCGTGGAACCGCGCCGGCGTGGGCATGGCCCGCAGGGCATCGAAGCCGAGCGCGCTGATCGGCGGCTCGCTGGGCGGATCCCGGCGCAGCCGGATGCGGCCGAGACGGCGCCCGTCGGCCAGCGCCAGCTCGGTGCCGCCCGCGAAGCGCAGGTGGAGCTTGGTGAAGCGCGGCGGCCAGTCCGGCCGGATCGTTTCAGATGTATTGGGCGTCCCATCCGACACGAGCCGCACCGCGCGCCCCGCCGGAACGTGAATGCCGCCGGTCATGCCGAAGTGGAGACACGGCCACGGCCGCCGGTCGAGCTCGAGCCAGAGGTGCTTGCCGTGGCGCCGCACCGCCGTCACCCGGCGGCCGACGAGGGCCCGGCGGAATCGGGCGGGCGCGACGCCTTCGAAGACGATCGGATCGTCGGCGACCCAGACCTCGGAGATGCGGCGTCCCGCCGCAACTTTCTGGGCCGCGCGCCGCGCCGCCTCGACCTCGGGCAGCTCGGGCATGGCCGCCTCAGCCGTCGCCGAGCTGGGGCGCGGCTCCGCCGTCGATGACGATGGTCTCGCCGGTCATGAACGAGGACGCGGCGGAGGCGAGGAAGATGCACGGATACGCGATCTCCTCCACCTTGCCCCAGCGGCCCATGCCCACGCGGCTGGCCACCGTGTCGTAGGCCTTCTTGGCCGCGGCCGGGTCCTGCTTGGTGAGGACGCCGAGATAGCCCTCGGTCTCCACCGGGCCGGGCGCGATGCAGTTGACCCGCACGCCCTTGCGGCCCCACGCCATGCCGAGCGCGCGGGTGAAGTTGATCACCGCGGCCTTGGAGGCGCCGTAGTGCGACATCATGGTCGAGCCGTAGACGCCCGCGATCGACGAGATGTTGATGATCGACCCGCCGCCCGGCTGGTCCATCATCTGCTTGGCGGCCCACTTGCAGCCGAAGAAGGTGCCGTTCAGGTTGATCCCGACCACCGTGTTCCAGCCGTTGGCCGAGATGTCCTCGACCTTGGCGCGGAACGAGGCGCCCGCGTTGTTGATCATGACGTCGAGCCGCCCCATCTCCTTCACGGTGCGCTCCGACCAGGTCCTTGACCTGGTCTTCCTGGCGGACGTCGAGCGCCACGCAGAAGGAGCGGCGGCCCAGCTTCTGGATCTCGGCGGTGACCGGCTCGAGATTCTCGATCTTGCGGCTCGCGATCACCACGTCGGCGCCCGCGCGGGCGAACTCGAGCGCGATGGACTTGCCGATGCCGACCCCGCCGCCGGTGACGATGGCGACCTTGTCCTCGATGGAAAACGGCGACCCAGCCATAGTGCCTCCGGTCCTTTTCCCCCTCTCCCCTCAGGGGAGAGGGCAGGGTGAGGGGTGGTGATCGGGGGAGATCCCCGCGACCGCGCGGATTATACCCAGTCGGCGGGCGGCGCGCTCTCGAAGACGACCTGCCGCTCGGTCGCCGGATGCACGAAGCCGAGCCGCGTGGCGTGCAGGCACAGCCGCCCGGCGCTGCCCCGGGCGCCGCCGTGGGTGACGTCGCCGACGATCGGCCACCCCGCCTCCGCGAGCTGCACGCGGATCTGGTGCCGCCGCCCGGTGCCGAGGCGGAGCTCGAGCAGGCAGCCCTCGCGCCGCCGCCGCAGCACGCGGTAGTGGGTGATGGCCTGGCGGCCCTTCTCGGCCGACCGCACCCGCAGCATGCGATCCTCCGCGAGCGTGCTCTCGAGGGTGCCGCGCTCGTCGGGCGGGCCGCCCTCGACCAGCGCCAGGTACACGCGCTCCACGCTGCGGGCCTCGAACTGCGCCTGGAGCGCCCGCTTCGTCTCCTCGGACTTGGCGAAGACGAGCAGCCCCGACGTCTCGCGATCGAGGCGGTGGACGATGAAGGGCCGCTGGCGCTTGGCGGCCAGGTAGTCCCAGAGCAGACGGTAGGCGGTGCGTTCCCGCTCGCGATCGGTGGCGATCGAGAGCAGGCCGGACGGCTTGGCCACGACGAGGATCGTCTCGTCCTCGTGCACGAGCGAGAGGCCGCGCGGGAAGGGCGCGGCCCGGCGCGCGGCGAGCGCGACCGCGTCGTCCGCGGTCAGCGCGAGCCGCCCGTCCTTGGCGGGCCGGCCGTTGACCTCCACGCGCCCCGCCTCGAGCCACTGCTTGAGGCTCCGACCCGACGCCTCCGGGTAGAGCGCGCGCAGCCGCTCGAGCAGCGTCACTCGCTTCGGAGCACGCCGAGCGGCCGGCGGCCGAGCAGGCGCCGGGTGCCCAGGAAGCCCACCAGCAGCGCGAGCGCGGTGGCGGTGGCCACCCCGGCGAGCAGCGTGCCGGGGGCCCAGCGCCAGGGCACCTCGAGCGCCCAGCGGAGCACCGCCCAGGCCAGGAGCGCGGCCAGCGCGCTGCCCGCCAGCCCGGCGGCGGCGCCGAGGAGCGCGTACTCCACCGCGAACACGCGGGAGACGAAGCCGCGGGTCGCGCCGAGCGCCTTCAGGATCACGGACTGGTAGAGCCGCTGCTGCCGGGTGATCGCGAGCGCGCCCGCCATCACGATGAGCCCGGCCCCGATGCTGAAGGCGGCCACCAGCCGGACCGCGAGGGCGATCTGGTCGAGCATCGCGTTGACGCGCTCGAGCACCTCTCGGATCGGGATCGCGGTGATGTTCGGGAACGCGGCCACCACCGCGGCCTGCAGCCGGTTCTCCTGCTCGGGCCGCGCGCCCACCGTGGCGATGAAGGTGCTCGGCGCCGCCCTCCAGCGCGCCCGGGGAGAAGATCACGAAGAAGTTGGACGTGAGCGAGCGCCAGTCCACGTGGCGCAGGCTCGTCACGCGCGCGCTCACCGGCACCCCCTGCACGTCGAAGGTGAGGGTGTCGCCGAGCCCCACCCCGAGCTGGCGCGCGATCTCCTCCTCGACCGAGATCAGTGGCTCGCGGGCCGCTTCCTCGGGCGTCCACCAGCGGCCGGCCACGACCGTGTTGTGCCCGGGCGGCCTCTCGGCCCAGGTCAGCACGTACTCGCGCGTGAGGTACCACGCGTCCTCCCGTCGCGCGCGCTCGTCCTGCGCGATCGAGACCCCGTTGACCGCGGCCAGGCGCGAGCGCACCACCGGCGTCAGCTCCGCGGGCGAGGTCGCGCCGCTGGCCGCCACGAGCCGCGCGAAGGGCTCGGCCTGGTCCGTCTGGATGTCGATGAAGAAGAACGCGGGGGCGCTGCCGGGGGCGCGGTCCACGAGCTGCGCGCGCAGGCTCCGGTCGAGCAGGGCGATGGAGACGACGAGCATCACCGCCAGGCCGAGCGAGACCAGCACCGGACCCGCGTGGCTGCCGGGGCGGTGGAGATTGGCCGCGCCCTGCCGCCAGGCGGGCGAGCGCCAGCGCACGCGGCGCGCCAGCGCGATGACGAGGCGGGCGCCGAGGGCCAGGAGGATCAGCGCGGCGGCGAGGCCGCCCGCGAAGAGCGCGCCGATCTTCCAGGAGCCGGCCTGCCAGAGCGCGAGCGCGGCGAGGCCGGCCGCGAGCGGGAGCGCGGCGGCCCACGGACGGCGGCCGCGCAGGCGCGGCTCCACCTCGCGGCGCAGGATCAGGGCCGGCGGGACGTACCGGATCTGCAGTAGCGGCCAGAGGGCGTAGAGCAGGGTCACGCCCACCCCCATCGCGAGGCCGCGCAGGACCGCGCGAAGAGAGAACGACAGCGTCAGCTCGATCGGCAGGAGGCGCGTGAGCGTGGGCGCGAGCAGGGGCTGGACCGCGCTGCCCAGGATCGCGCCGAGCACGCTGCCGCCCAGCCCGAGCAGCGCGGTCTGCAGCAGGTACGCGGCGAGCAGCGGCCGCCAGCCCGCCCCGAGCGCCTTCAGGATGGCGATCGACGCCAGCTTCTGCCGCACGAAGGCGTTCACGCTCACCGCGACCCCGATGCCGCCCACCATCAGCGCCACCAGCCCGGTGAGCCCCAGGTACATCGTGAGCTGATCCCAGAATCGTCGCAGGCCGGGCTGGGCCTGGCCGTAGGTCGACACGCGCTGACCCGCGGGGAGCGCGGCCGCGAGCCGGTCGCGGAAGGCCTGGGCGTCGCCGCCCTCGGGGAGGCGCACCAGCGTGCGGTAGCGCACCCGGCTGCCGGGACGGAGCAGCCCGGTGCGGTCGAGGTCCGCGCCCGCGATCAGCACCCGCGGGCCCAGCGAGAACACGCCGATCGCACGGTCCGGCTCCTTCTGGATCACCCCGCTGATGATCAGCTCGAGGTCGCCCACGCGGAGGCGGTCGCCGACCCGGAGGTCGAAGCGGGCGAGGAGCGAGTCGTGCACGAGCGCACGGCCCTCGCCGATCAGGGTCTCGAGCGGGCGCGCCGGCTCGGTCACGAGCGCGCCGTAGAAGGGATAGCCAGGCTCCACCGCCTTGAGCTCGACGATGTGGCTCTGCCCCGGGCCCGCCTGCGCCATGGCCACCATCTCGCGCACGCGCGTGGTGTCCGACTCCGCGAGCAGGGGCGCCGCGTCCGGGGGCGGGGGCTGCGTGCCGCGGATCTCGACGTCGCCGCCCATCAGCGCCCGGGCGGAGCGGGCGACGGTGCGCTCGAGGCTGTCCGCGAAGCTGCCCACCCCGACCAGCGCGCTGACGCCCAGGGTGATGCAGGCGAAGAAGTAGCCGAAGTGCCGCCACGCCCCGCGCGTCTCCCGCCACGCGAGCCGGAAGACGAAGCGGCTCACTCGTCGCTCACGATGCGCCCGTCGCGCAGCGTCACCACGCGGTCGGCGTGGGCGGCCAGCGCCGCGTCGTGGGTCACGAGCACGAGCGTGCTGCCGAGGCGGCGGTTCATGCCCACCAGCAGGTCGATGATCTGCTTGCCGGTGGCCGAGTCGAGATTGCCGGTGGGCTCGTCGGCCAGGAGCAGCGCGGGCCGGCGCGCCATCGCCCGCGCCACCGCCACGCGCTGCTGCTCGCCGCCCGAGAGCTGCACCGGGTAGTGGTGCGCGCGCTCGGCGAGACCCACCTCCGCGAGCAGCGCGGCGGCGCGCGCGGCCGGGCCGGCCTCGTCGGCCAGCTCGAGCGGCACCGCCACGTTCTCCTGCGCGGTGAGGGTGGGGAGGAGATGGAAGGACTGGAACACGTAGCCCACGTGGTCGCGGCGGAAGCGCGCGAGGCCGTCCTCGTCGAGCCCGGTGATGTCCACGCCCGCCACCTCGATCCGGCCCGCGGTCGGCTGGTCGAGCCCCGCGATGAGCCCGAGCAGGGTGGACTTGCCGCTGCCCGAGGGCCCTGCGATGGCGAGGAACTGGCCGGCGGGCACCTCGAGGGAGACGTCGGTGAGCACGTTCACCTCGCGGCCGCCGCTCGCGAGGCGCATCGAGAGCGCGCGCACGCTGATCATGGTCCCGTCCATACTACACGGCCCGGCGGGCCGCACCCGGTCCTAGCGGGCGCGGAACGGCGCGGCGAGGGGCTCGCCCACGAACACGCCCTGTCCGGGCATGGCCACGCTCTTCCAGTAGGCCTCGAGCAGGGTCTCGCCGCGCGTGTATCGCGTGATCGCCAGGGCGGGATGCGGGAACTTCGCGGGGAAGTTGCACGGCTCCGCCACCGTGCCGTAGCTGGCGGTCGCGCCGGCTTGAAGCCACCGGAGCGCGCTCATCTGGGACTGCCCGGTCAGCACGCCGCCGCTCGAGGTGAGGTGGTCGGCGATGGCGCCGGGGCGGAAGCGAAGGCTCTCGAGCCCCGCGACGACCGGGAGGCCGGTGAAGTAGAAGAGCACGTCGCGGCGATCCCGGAGCGCGTCCGCCTCGAGCCGCTCCACCCGCACGGAGGGCTTCAGCGCGTCGATCTGCGCGTAGCCCGCCGCCCGCGTGTTGCGGGCCCGGTCGGACGTGGAGAGCAGGTACGCGGTCCCGTCCGGGAATGTGCCGTCGGCGGCGACGCCGCGGTCGATCACCGCCTTGCCCTCGTCCACGCTCTGGCCGGCCAGGAGCATGGCGGGTCGGAGCTTCAGGTCGGAGAACGGGGCGCGGCTCGGAGCGTTGTAGTACGGGCTCCGCCGCGTGGGCCGGCAGCCCTGGGCGCAGAAGGCCGAATCGAAGCCGAACGCGAACGCGGTGGTGATCGACAGGCAGTCGACTCGAAACGGCGTGGTCCAGGCGAGGGCCAGCGCCTGGATGGTCGCGGGGAGGCGAGCGTCCACCTCCGCCCGGGCGCTCTCGAAGTCCTGGCGGCTGATCTCGTTCTCGCCCACCGGCAGCCTGACGAACACCACGTTGCCGGGCGGGATGCCCCGCCGGCGGGCATAGTAGGCGCCGATCTCCACGCTATACGGATCCGCGGTGTTGACGATCACGGCGGTCTGCTCGGGACCGAGGGCCACCGCGGGGGCGGGGGCGAGGAGGGCCCCGAGGACGAGCAGGTGGATCGTCGATGTCCGGATCGTGCGCACGTACCGTCCGCTCCCCGCTTCGGGCGCTCGCCGCCCATACTACACTAGCGGCATGCGCGGCTTCGTCTGGCTGCTCCTGCTGGTGCTGCAGCTCGCGACCGGCGAGGCGGCGGCCTCGGAACGCGTCATCGTCGCCTTCGGCGACAGCCTCACCTCGGGGCTCGGCGTGCCGGTCGATCAGACCTATCCCGCGCTGCTCGACGCGCGGCTCCGGCGCGAGGGCTACCCGTACAAGGTCGTCAACGCCGGCGTGTCGGGCGACACCACCGCGGGCGGGCTCCGCCGCGTGGACTGGGCGCTGCGCCTCAAGCCCGAGATCGTGATCCTGGAGCTGGGCGTGAACGACGCCCTCCGCGGCCAGAACCTGGCCTCGGTACGGGCGAACCTGGATCAGCTCGTGACGCGCTTCCAGGCGGCCGGCGCCCGTGTGCTCGTGGCGGGCATGCGCCTGCCCCCGAACTACGGCGCTCCCTACGCCGATGATTTTCGCCGGCTCTTCAGCGAGGTGGCGCGAGCCCGCAACGCGCCCTACCTGCCGTTCTTTCTCGAAGGCGTCGGGGCCATTCCCCGCCTCAACCAGCCCGACGGCATTCACCCCACCGCGGAGGGGTACGCGATCGTGGTGGACAACTTGTGGCCGTTTCTCGTGCCGCTGCTGCGGAAGTAGCGCGCGGACAACCGTCTAGTTCTTTAAGCTCTATTAAATGCGGGGGCCCAGAAATGGCCCCCGCACTCCCCCAGATGGCGGTCAACCATTCGTGGATCTGCCAACAACCGTTCTGAATCTGCGGGCGACCGGTGCGCGCCTATTGCTCGAAACGCCTTTCCCGACTACTATATGGCCGTCGTTCGTTGTCTAACGTCGCCACCCCACAAGGGGAGCTCATGACCACACCGACCGGAGAGTTTTCGCTCGAGGACAAGTACACCCAGGACCGCGGACGCGTGTATCTGTCCGGCATCCAGGCGCTGGTCCGGCTCCCCCTCGATCAGCATCGCGCCGACATCCGGCGGGGCCTCAAGACGGCGACGTTCATCTCGGGCTACCGAGGCTCCCCCCTCGGCGGGCTCGACCAGACGCTCGAGCGGATGACCACGCTGCTCCGCGCCCACGACGTCGTGTTCTCTTCCGGGCTCAACGAGGATCTGGGCGCCACCGCGGTGTACGGCAGCCAGATGGCGGGACTCTTCCCGAATCCCCGGTTCGACGGCGTGCTCGGCATGTGGTACGGCAAGGCGCCCGGCGTGGATCGCTCCGGCGACGTCTTCAAGCACGCCAACTACGCGGGCGTGGGCAAGAACGGCGGCGTGCTCGCGCTCGCCGGGGACGATCCCCTGTCCAAGTCGTCGACCCTGCCGAGTCACTCCGAGGTCGCGCTCTACGACGCCCTGATGCCCACGCTCTACCCGGGCAACGTGCAGGAGATCCTGGATCTCGGCCTGCACGGCTTCATGCTCTCGCGCACGTCCGGTCTCTGGGTGGGCGTCAAGATCGTCACGAACGTGGCGGACGAGGCGGGCACCGCCGAGGTGGATCCGGAGCGCGTGAGCCCGATCATCCCGGTGGTGGAGCTGGACGGGAAGCCCTTCCAGCACCAGATCAACGTGAACCTGATCCCGCCCTACGGCCTCGACATGGAGCGCACGATTCACGGGGCGCGCCTCGAGCTGGCCCGCCGCTACGCGTACGAGAACAAGCTCAACCGGATCACGATCGCGTCGCCGAACGCGTGGCTCGGCATCGTCACGAGCGGCAAGACCTACTACGACGTGCGCCAGGCCCTCGTCGAGCTCGGGCTCGACGACGGGGCACTGCGCCGCTACGGCATCCGCATCCTCAAGATCGGCATGCTGTTCCCGATGGAGCCGCGCATCGTGCGCGAGTTCGGGCGCGGGCTGCAGGAGATCCTCGTCGTGGAGGAGAAGCGCTCGTTCCTCGAGATGTTCTGCAAGGACGTGCTCTACGGACAGGCGGACCGGCCGCAGGTGGTGGGCAAGCTCGACGAGGAGGACCGGCCCCTGCTGTCCCCGGTCGGCGAGCTCGACTCCGACCTCATCGCGCGCGCCATCGCCCGGCGCCTCGCCCGCCGCGTCAGGATCGACTCGGTCGAGGCGCGCATCCAGCACCTCGACGAGCTCAAGCGCCGCCCGAAGACGCTGACCCTGGCCCGCTCCGCGTTCTTCTGCTCGGGCTGCCCCCACAACCGCTCCACCGTGATCCCGGATGGGCAGCGTGGCCGCCGCGGGCATCGGCTGTCACGGCATGGCGATGGGGATGGACCGCGGCATCATCGGGGTGACCCACATGGGCGCGGAAGGCGCGCAGTGGGTCGGGATCGCGCCGTTCACCGAGACGCCGCACCTCTTCCAGAACATCGGCGATGGGACGTTCTTCCACTCGGGCGGGCTCGCGCTGAACTACGCGGTGGCCTCCGGGGTGAACATCACCTACAAGATCCTCTACAACGGCGCGGTCGCGATGACCGGCGGCCAGAACGCGGCGGGAGCTCTCCCCATTCCCGCGCTCAGCCGGCGCCTCGAGGCCGAAGGGGTCAAGCGGATCATCATCACGACCGACGATCCGGCCAAGTACTCGGGGATCTCGATCGCGGGCAACGCGGAGGTCTGGCATCGCGACCGGCTGCTGGAGGCCCAGTCCCTGCTCGCGGCCATCAGCGGGCGTCACGGTGCTGATCCACGACCAGCACTGCGCGGCGGAGAAGCGGCGGCTGCGCAAGCGCGGCAAGATGGTCGACCCGACGACCCGCGTCTTCATCAACGAGCGGGTGTGCGAGGGATGCGGGGACTGCGGCAAGAAGTCGAACTGCCTGTCCGTGCAGCCGATCGACACCGAGTTCGGACGGAAGACCGCGATCCACCAGTCGTCGTGCAACAAGGACTACTCGTGCCTGCTCGGCGACTGTCCGTCGTTCCTGACCATCGAGGGCGCCGCGCCCGCGGCGAAGAAGGAGCGGCGGCTCACGCCCGCTCGACGTCGAGCTGCCCGAGCCGGTGCTGAAGGTGCCCGGCGAGGGCTTCGCGCTCCACATGATGGGCATCGGCGGCACCGGGGTCGTCACCATGAACCAGATCCTCGGCACCGCGGCCATGCTCGACGGCCGGCACGTGCGCGGGCTCGACCAGACCGGGCTCAGCCAGAAGGGCGGGCCGGTGGTCTCCGACCTCAAGATCGGCTCCGAGCCGATCGAGCGCGCGAACAAGATCTCGGCGGGAGGCCGCCGACCTTTACCTGGGCTTCGACCTCCTGGTGTCCACCGATCCGGTCAACCTGGACAAGGCCGAATCGGGCCGCACCATCGCGGTGGTCTCCACGAGCCAGATCCCCACCGGCCAGATGGTGGTGGACACCGCGGTGCACTTCCCCGAGCTCAGCAGCATGCTGATGAGCATCGACCGGGTGACCCGGAAGGATCCGACAACGTCTACCTCGACGCCCAGGCCATCGCGGAGGGGCTCTTCGGCGACCACATGGCGGTGAACCCGATCATGCTCGGGGCCGCCTTCCAGGCGGGCGCGCTGCCGATCTCGGCCGCGGCCATCGAGCGGGCCATCCGGATCAACGGCGTCTCGGTGGACATGAACGTGCTCGCCTTCCGGTGGGGCCGGATGGCGGTGGTCGACCGCACCGCAGGTGGAGGCCGCGGTGGCCCAGGCCACCGCGCAGGCGGTCGAGGCCCCGCGCGTGCTGAGCGCGGAGGCGCGGGCGCTGGTGGATCGCGTGGAAGCGTCGGGAGAGCTCCGGCGCCTGCTCGAGATCCGCGTGCCCGAGCTGATCGCGTACCAGAACGCGGCCTACGCGGGCGAGTACGTGGACTTCGTCCGCCGCGTGGTCCAGGTGGAGGTGGAGCGCGCGCCCGGCAGCGCGGGGCTCGCGGAGTCCGTCGCGCGGCACCTCTACAAGCTCATGGCCTACAAGGACGAGTACGAGGTGGCACGCCTGCATCTCGACGCGGCGGTGGACGCGCAGCTCCAGGCGAAGTTCGGCCAGAAGGTCCGTACGTACTGGCACCTCCACCCGCCGCTCCTGCGCGCGCTCGGCCTCAAGAAGAAGATCCGGCTCGGCGCCTGGTTCGCGCCCGCCTTCCGGATGCTCCGCGCCATGAAGGGCCTCCGGGGCACCTCGCTCGATCCCTTCGGCTACGCGGAGGTGCGGAAGGTGGAGCGGGCACTCATCGCCGAGTACCGCCAGCTCATCGAGACCGCGCTCGTGCGGCTCAGCCCCGTCACGCACCGCGCGGCGGTGACCCTCGCCGAGCTGCCGGACGAGATCCGCGGCTACGAGCACATCAAGCTCGAGGGCGTGGCGCGGTTCCGGGAGAAGGCCAAGCAGCTCATCGCGCAGCTCAACTGAACGAGGAGGGCACTCAACGGTGAGACCACTACTGCTGCTCGGGGTGGCCGCAATGCTGGCCGGATGCGCGAGCACGCCCGGCGACCGGGGACCGCTGTCGGCCGAGGCGGCTCTCAAGGACAAGGACGGCAAGCCGGTGGGCGTGGCGACGTTCATCGAGACCCCGGAAGGCGTGCGCCTGGCGGTGACCGGCTACCGGTTGCCCCCGGGCGGGCACGGGCTGCACATCCACGCGGTCGGGCTGTGCGAGCCGCCGGAGTTCACGTCGGCGGGCGCGCACTTCAACCCCACCGGCAAGCAGCACGGCCGCCAGAACCCGGCCGGCCCGCACGCGGGCGACCTGCCCAACCTGGTGGTGGCGGCGTCGGGTGAGGGCGGCATCGACATCACCACGAAGGCCTTCACCCTGAGCCCCGGTCCCAACTCGGTGCTCGGCGACAAGCCGACCTCGCTCGTCGTGCACGCCAATCCCGACGACGACAAGACCGATCCCACCGGCAACAGCGGCGGGCGCATCGCCTGCGGGGTCATCGCGAAGTAGTCGCGGGCCGGCGAGACGATCGCGCGGGCCGGGTCTCCAGGACCCGGCCCGTTTCTTTTTTCGCATGACGGGAAGCGCGTGAAGTGATTCGCGCTTGGGCCCGGACCCAGTAAGCACAGCGCCATCGTCGGGCGCGCGGGACGCTTGCGGTCGCGCTGGATATCGTCTAGGCTCCGCGCCGATGGACGCGCGGTTGCTCGTTACGAGCGCGGGCAGCGGAGCGAGTGTCAACCTCATGCGGAGTCTCCGGGCGGGGACCGCGGGGCTCACCATCGTCGGCTGCCACGACGACCAGTTCATCCTCAAGAACTCCACCGCGGATCGCAACTATCTCGTCCCTCCGATCGCGCATCCGGGGTGGCGTCGCTCGCTGCGCCGGATCGTGGAAGCGGAGCGGATCGACCTCGTCATCCCCGCCGGCGACGGAGACGTCGCCGCGCTCTCGCGCGCGCGGAGCGCGCTCGACGGGCGGCTCTTCCTTCCCCGGGCCGCCACGGTGGAGCGCTGCGGCGACAAGTACGTCCTCATCGAGTGGCTGCGGGCGCGCGGCGTGCCCGCGCCCGCGACCCATCGGGTGACCGACCTGCGGCGGCTCGAGCGCATCTTCGAGCGGCTGGGAAATCCGGCCCGCGCGTGGTGTCGCATCCGCACGGGTGCGGGCTCGCGGGGCGCGGCGCCGGTCGCGGGGCCGGACCAGGCTCGAAGCTGGATCGGATATTGGCGCACGATGCGGGGGATCCCGGTCTCCGCGTTCACCCTGTCCGAGTACTTGCCGGGCCGTGATTTCGGCTGCCAGAGCGTGTGGAAGGACGGCCGCCTGGCCCTCGCGAAGACGTACGAGCGCCTGTCGTACCTCGGCAGCGCCAGTCAGCCCAGCGAGGTGTCGGCGGTGGGCGCGCTCACCAAGACCGTCCACGAGCCGCGGGTGCTCGAGGTCGCGGTCCGGGCCATCCGCGCGGTCGATCGCAAGGCCTCGGGCGTGTTCGCGGTGGACCTCAAGGAGGACGCGCGCCAGGTTCCGCGTGTCACCGAGATCAACGCGGGCCGCTTCACGTCCAGCACCAACCTCCTGGACCTGACCGGCAAGCACAACATGACCGCGGTGTACCTCGACCTCGCCCGGGGCGAGCGCGTGAGTCTCCACGAGGAGTACGAGGGGACCGCGCACCACTACATGCTGCGGGACATCGACTCGGTCCCGCGCGTGTTTCACGCCGATGAGTTCTTCGAGGGAGTGGAGGACGCTCGCGGCTAGAGGCGAGCGCAACATGGCAACCGGCACCCGGAGGAGACAACGCCAACCGGCGCCCGGAGGAGACAACGCCAACCGGCGCCCGGAGGAGACAACGCCAATGATGCTTCAAGTGAGCCAGACCACGCGGAAGGGCCGTACCACGATCCGGATCGCGGGGACGCCCAAGAGCCCCCAGACGCGGGCGCTCCTCGCCCAGTTCAAGAAGGGAGTGAAGGCCATTGAGAAGAAGTGGAAGGCGCACGCCGCCGCGGCCAAGAAGCGGGCCGCCAAGGCCGGCAAGGCCGGCCGCCGCCGTCGTCGTCGGTAGCATCGAGCTGGACGGCCTGATCGGCTCTCACACGCTCGAGGCGGTCGGCCTGGAGATCAGGCGGCTGGCCCGGGCGTGCGGCCTGGACCTCGTGGAGGTGCGGGTAGAGACGCGCGGGAAGGGGACGTCAGGCTAGCGGCCGGACCTCGGCCTCCACCCGCCCGAGCCAGTAGGGCATGTCCAGCTCACGGAAGGCCGCGGTGGCCGCGTCGCGAAGCTGCCCAGCGGTCGCGGCGCGCCCCGCCCGCCCCTCGAGCCGGGCGCGGCTCACGTGGCAGTGCGCCAGGAGCGGCCGCATCGAGAGCTCCTCGGCGAGGGCCGAGGCCTGCCGGAGCGCGGCCTCGGCGGCGCCCGCATCCTTGGGCGTCCGCCGGGCCGCCACCTCGCCCAGGAGGTGCAGGGCGTAGGCTTCGTGCCCGCGCTCCCGCTTCTCGCGGGCCATCAGCAGGGCCCGGCGGGCCGCGTCGTCGGCGTCGTCGAGGCGCCCGGCGCGGAGATAGGCCTCGCCCAGGCGGAAGATCAGGAGGGAGTGCCCACCCATCCTCCCGATCGCGAGGCCTTCCCGCGCCCCTTCCTCCAGCAGGGCGATCGCGTCGCCCGACCGGCCGGCGAGCGAGTACGCGGCCCCGAGCGCGCACGCGATCAGCGGGAGCGCCACCGGCACCGTCAGCGTCCGGCAGAGCGCGAGCCCGCGCTCCAGGGTGGCGATTGCCGGCTCCACGTCGCCCCGCAGGAGGTGGAGCGTGCCCACGCCGCAGGAGGCGAAGATCAGGCTGTACGCGTCATCCGCGGCCTCGGCGAGCCGCGTGCCCTCGTCCCCGTACGCCAGGCCCTCGCGGAACTCGCCCATGTCGGCCAGGCAGTACGCCAGGTAGATCCGCGCGAAGACCGGCACGAGGCCGGCAACGCGCGCGTCCTGGCCGATCGAGATGCCGGGCAGGGCCTCCACGCTCTTGCGGAGCACGTCGGCCGCCTTGCGGTACTCGCCCTGGGCATCGTAGGCCGAGCCCAGATACGTGCTCGCGACGACCCAGAGCGCGCCGTCCCGCTGCCGGTCGGCGAGCGCGAGGGCGCGCTCGGCCGACTCCACCGCGAGATCGAGGTGTCCCATCAGCCGGTAGTACTGGGTCATGAACGAGAAGATCCGCGCGAGCCGCCGCGGATCGTCGAGGGTCCGGGCGAGCCCTTCGGCCTCCCGGAGCCGGGCGAGGATCCGCTCCGGGTCCCCGAGCGGGTGCAGGGAGTTGCGCAGCTCGAGGCGTAGATCGATGGCCTGCTCGAGCCGCGCCCGATCCTCGGGCAGACGCGTGAGAGCCTCCAGCGCCTGCTCGAAGTACGCGACCGCCTGCAGGTGGGCGGAGCGCGTGGCGGCCTTGGCGCCGGCCTGCCGCGCGTACTCCACCGCCTTCTCCCAGAGCTCTCCTCGCGTCGCGTGATGCGCGAGGCGGCCGACGTCCTCGAGCAGACGGTCGGAGCGGCTCGCCTCGATGGCGAGGACGATGCGGGCGTGGAGCAACCGGCGGCGCTCCGGTCGGAGGCTCTCGTAGGCGACCTCGTGGGTGAGGGCGTGCCGGAACCGGTACTTGACCTCCGGGAAGCTGCTGACCTCGTAGAGGAACTCCGCCGCGCTCAGCTGGCGAAGCGCCTGCACGAGCGGGTCCTCGGCGAGCTCGGTCACCGCGGCCAGGACCGGAAGCGGGACGTCCTTGCCGATCACCGCGGCGGACTGGAGGAGCGCCTGCTCGGTCTCGGCGAGGCGGCCGATCCGGCTCAGCAGGACGCCCTGCACCGTGTCGGGAACCGCCAGGTCGGCGGCCAGGCCGCCGCGATCCTGGAGCGACAGGGCGAGCTCCTCGAGGAAGAACGGATTGCCCTCGGCGCGGCTCAGGATCACCTCCGCGACCGCGTCGGGCAGCGCCACCGCGGGAAGCACCGAGCGCGTGACGGTCAGGCTGTCCTCGTTCGACAGCGGCGGCAGCGAGAGCTGGGTGGCGAAGGATCGATTCGTCCACGGCGGCTCGTATCCCGGCCGGTAGGTCACGACCAGGAGCACCGCCGCGCCGGGCAGGCCGTCCACCATGGACGCGAGCAGCTCCTCCGACGCCTGGTCGATCCAGTGGAGATCCTCGATCACGACGAGCAACGGCTGGCGGTGGCTGGCGCCCAGCGTGATCTGGCGGAGGGCCTCCGAGATACCGACCTTGATCGCGTCGGGCGGCGCGAGATCGAGCCCTTCGGTGACGTCCTTGTATCCCAGGAGATCGAGCAGGTGGGGGGTGAGCTTGGACGGATCCATGCCCGCCCGCCCGAGCGCCTGCCTGATCTTCTCGCCCGCGTCCGCCGCGCCCTCGGTCTCGGTGACGCGGCAGACGCCGCGAATCAGGTCGAGCACCGGGAGGTACGGGATCGTGCTCCCGTACGACAGGCAGCGCCCCTCGATGTAGGCGGCCTGCTCCGCGCTCACGCTCTGGCTGAACTCGTAGAGCAGGCGGGACTTCCCGATCCCGGCGTCCCCGACGATGCTGACGAGCTGGCCCCGGCCCCGGAGGGCCGAGAGCAGCCGGCTGTGCAGCACCGCCATCTCCTGATGGCGGCCCACGAAGCTCGCCATGCGCCCGGCCGCGCTGAGCCCCGGTCCTTCGCGCCCGACGAGGCGGAACGCGGTCGGGGATTCCTCCGTCCCATCGAGGGGGACGAGATCGAAGCGCCGCTCGAGCAGCACGCCGGCGGCGGGACTGGCCAGGATCCCGCCGGGCTCGGCGGCCGCGATCAGGTCGTCCAGCACGAACGCGCTCTGCTCCTTCGCTTCCCGGTCGATCTGGATCATGCGTCCCGCCTGGGCCACCAGGGCCTGGGCCGCGTGGATGGCGATCCGGGTCGCGAGCGGGGCGAGGGAATCCCCGCGGATCCGCTCGACGGCCCGCTGCATCGCCATCGCGGCGTGGGCGGCGCGCCGCGGCGCGTCCTCGACGGGCTCCACGCCGAACGCGGCGTCCAGGGCGCGCTGCCCGAGCGCCTCGACCCGCCCTCCGAAGCTCTCGACCTTCTCGATGAGCGTCTCGAGCGCGCGCGAGGCGTCCGAGAGGACATCGCCGGCCTCCGGCACCATGAGCGCCACGCGCATCAGGGCGATGGGCCGGCGCTCCCAGCGGACGGTGGGCGGCGCGGTGCGCGCCGCGGGTCCGGGTACGGACGCGAGCGAGGGGGGCCTCGGGGCCGGGCGGGCGACACCCGGCGCGCGCGCGTGACGCTTCGCCGGGACGGGAGGACCTTCGCGTAGTCCCAGCTTCTCCATGCGCGCGCGCACGGTGTTGCGGGAGATGTTGAGGATGGCGGCGGTGCGGGAGATGTTCCAGCCGGTCTGATCGAGCGTGGCGCGCAGGTGTGCGCGTATGGCGTCGCCGAACGAGATCAGGGGCGGGGCGTCGCCCGCGTCGGCCGGCGCGGGCCCGGGGGCCGGGCTTCCGTCGCTCAGGCCCAGGTGCTCGCCCGTGATGACGGGCTCCTCGGTGAGGAGCGCGACCCGCTCGATCACGTTCGACAGCTCGCGCACGTTGCCGGGCCACGGATAGGCGATCAGGCGCTCGCGCGCGTCGGCGGCCAGGATCTTCACCGGCAGGCCGTAGTCGGCGCAGACGCGCGCGAGGAACCGCTCGGCGAGGAGCAGGACGTCCTGGCCGCGCTCCCGGAGCGGAGGCAGGCGCAGGGTCAGCACCGCGAGCCGATGATACAGGTCCTCCCGGAAGCGGCGCTCGCGGACGCCCGCGAGGAGATCCGTGTTCGTGGCGCTGATGATCCAGGCGTCCGCGGGCTCGGGCCGCGTGCCGCCGAGCCGCCGCACCACACGCTCCTCGATGACGGTCAGGAGCTTCGCCTGCAGCGCCTCGGGCGTCGATCCGATCTCGTCCAGGAAGATGGTGCCGTGATGCGCGGTCTGGAAGAGGCCGGGCTTGGCCTTGCGGGCGTCGGTGAATGCCCCGCGCTCGAAGCCGAACAGCTCCGCCTCGAGCAGCGTCTCCGGGATCGCCGCGCAGTTGATGTCCACGAACTCCCCGGTGGCGCGCGGACCGAGGCGGTGGATGAGCCGGGCGACGAGACCCTTGCCGGTCCCGGTCTCGCCTTGCAGGAGGATCGCCGGGAGCCGGCGGCCCGCGTGCTGGCGTCCCGGAAGCCGCCGGACCGTCTCCCGCACGGTCTCCATTGCGGCGCTCCGTCCCAGGAGATCGCTCCAAGGATCCATCGCGCGGTAAGGATTAACGCAGAAGCCCTTACTGGTCAAGTTGCTGGTCAGATTCTTACCAGTCGAACACCGACCGTTAATACCTAATTTGACAAGCTATTGATCTCACTGCCTTTTTCCGTGGCATTTGGTTTGCGATGTGTAGGGGCATGTTTTCTTTCCCTCATCTGCTGCTCATCTCTCAAGGAGGCTGACATGTCCGAGGTCGGCACGCCGCTCAACGCTTCGCTCGGGCTCCTCACGCCCCGGAACGGTGCTCCGGCGATCCAACGCGACCGGGTCCGTGCCGCCTCGGCCGTCGGTCGCGCGGGTCTTTTCGCGAGCCCGGCCGGAAGTCGTCGCACGCTGTCCGGGCTGCGGGCCGATCCGCGGCAGGCCGTGCAGGAGGACGCGATCCATTGCCTCGTCTGCGGCGGCGTCTTTCGCCAGCTCACGAATACGCACCTGCGAAGCCACGGATTGACGGCCGACGAGTACAAGCACCGCTTCGGGTACAACCGGGGCCGGCCGCTGATGTGCCGCGCGCTGCGGAGCCTCTACGCCGACCGAGCGGTGCGGAACGGGCTGGCCTCGCAGATCCGCCAGCGCCCGATCCTGACGCGGCCCGAGCTGCGGCGCCGGGGCGGAGCCCGCACGATCGCGCTCGAGGAGCTGCTCACCCGCCGCGACGTGCGCCGGGGCATCCGGGAGCCGCACGCCACGGTCTAGGCGCCGGCCTCCACGCGCCCTCCGGGCCGTTGGGCCCGCGGGCCCGCCGCGGCGCCGGGGCGGTAGCAGTTGTCGGAGTCGGCGCATTGTCGTATATTCTTCAGCACTTTCCGACTCCGGCTTCACCCGCGACCGCCCCGGCGTTCTCGCGAATGGAGGGACACAATGACGCGTTCCCGCTGCATGCCCTTGGTGCTGGTTCTGTCCCTGCTGGTCCTCGGGGCGGGCGCCGCCACTGCCCAAACGCCGAAGTCCGGCGGGCATCTGAACATCATGCTCAGGGAGGACCTGTCGCCGGGCTTCGCGGTTCACGAGTCCTCGACGATCTCCACCTCGTTCCCGTCGATGCCGTGCTTCAACAACCTGGTGGTCTTCGACCAGTTGAAGCGGCCCGAGACCCCCGAGAACATCGTGGGCGAGCTCGCCGAGAAATGGTCCTGGCAGGACAACTACCGCAACCTGGTCTTCTTCCTGCGCAAGAACGTCAAGTGGCACGACGGCCAGCCGTTCACGTCGAAGGACGTGAAGTTCACCTTCGACATGCTGCGCGAGGCCCCAGACGCCACCGGGAAGCTCCGGATCAATCCCCGCAAGGACTGGTACGCGAACCTCGAGGCGGTCGAGGCGGCGGATTCCCATACCGTGGTCTTCCGGCTCAAGCGGCCGCAGCCGGGCCTGCTCAACATGCTCGCCTCCGGCTACACGCCGATCTACGCGGCCCACGTCAATCCCGCCACGTATCGCACCGGCTGCATCGGCACCGGTCCCTTCAAGGTGAAGGAGTGGCGGAAGGGCGAGTTCGTGGACTACGTGAAGAACCCGGACTACTTCATGAAGGGCCGTCCCTACCTCGACAGCCTCCGCTACGTGATCATCAAGGAGCGCGGCACCCGCGTCGCCGCGCTGCAGTCGGGGCAGCTCGACGTCTCGTTCCCGGGCGAGACCACCAAGACCGCGGCCGAGCAGCTCAAGAAGGCCGTCCCGCAGCTCGTGATCACGCCGGTCGCCCAGGCGGTGAGCGACAACATCATCATGAACACGAAGAAGGCGCCGTTCGACAATCCCAAGGTGCGGCAGGCCGTCAGCTACGCGATCGACCGGCGCGCGCTCATCCAGGCCGTGCACCAGGGCGGCGCGGTGCTGGGCGCCTCGATGCAGCCAAAGCCGTACGGCGTCTGGGGGCTGCTCGAGAAGGACCTCGCCGCGCCTCCCCGGGTACGGCAAGCCCGAGGACATGAAGGCGCAGCGCCCGGAAGCTGCTCGGCGAGGCGGGCATCACCCCGCAGAACCCGCTCAGCGTGGAGATGGCGACCCGGGCCATCGCGATCTACGTGGACATGGCCTCCTTCGTCATCAACGAGCTGAAGCAGGTCGGCATCGAGGCCAGCCTCAAGCAGGTGGAGACCGCGCAGTGGCACGCGATGGCCACCCGCGGCGACTACCAGATCGGGGCCAACCTCACCGGCCTCGGCGTCGACGAGCCGGACGCCAACTACTACGAGAACTACGCCTGCGGCTCGCCGCGGAACTACAGCCAGTACTGCAGCGAGGAAGTGATGAAGATGGTCGACCAGCAGTCCCAGGAGCTCAACGCGCAGAAGCGCCTGCTGCTGCTCGCGGGGCTCCAGAAGCAAGGTCGAGGAGGACGCGGCGCGGCCCATCCTCGACTGGAGGCTCGACTACTTCACGTTCTGGCCGCACGTGAAGAACCTGATCCCGCACGACAACATCTACAACTTCGGCCGCATGGCCGACGTGTGGCGGGACAAGTAAGCGACCCGCGCGCCCCGGGCTCGACGGTGAAGACGTACATCGCCCAGCGGCTGGGCATCGGCCTCCTGACCCTGCTCGGCATGTCGATCGTGATCTTCGGCATGCTGCGCCTGGCCCCGGGCGACATCGTCGACATTCTCTTCTCCACCGGCGGGCTACGTGAACCCGGTGGAGCGGCTGGCGATCGTGAAGGAGCTCGGGACTCGACCGGCCGGTGTGGGTGCAGTACGTCGAGTGGATGCGCCAGATCATGACCGGCGATCTCGGCAAGTCGTACCGCTACGATCTGCCCGCGTGGGAGATCATCCGCCCGCTCATCCCGGTCACCCTCGAGCTGGCGATGCTGTCGCTGATCGTGTCGGTGGTGCTCGGCGTCCCGCTCGGCGTGATCAGCGCGGTCCGCCAGGACACCCCGCTCGACTACGCGCTGCGCGTGTTCAGCCTCGCCGGCCTCAGCATGCCGTCGTTCTGGCTCGGCATGGTCATCATCCTGGGGCTGGTCGCGTGGATCGGCTGGATCCCGCCGGTGACCTACGTGTCGCCGTCCGAGAACTTCTGGCTCCACGCGGTGCAGTTCGCGCTGCCCGTCGCTCGCGGTCGGCTACCGCTCGTCGGCGCTGATCATGCGCATCACGCGCTCGTCGCTGCTCGAGGTGATGCGCGAGGACTACATCCGCACCGCGCGGGCCAAGGGCCAGTCCGGCAGCGTCGTGATCTGGCGCCACGCGCTGAAGAACGCGATCCTGCCCGTGGTCACCGTCATCGGCATCGAGTTCGCGTTCCTCATCGGCGGGCTCGTGGTGACCGAGACTGTCTTCAACCTGCCCGGGCTCGCGCGCTTCCTGGTGGAGGCGATCCTCTGGCGGGACTACCCGATCGTGCAGAACCTCGTCATGTTCATCGCCATCGTGGTCATCGTCTCCAACCTGGTCGTGGACATGCTCTACGGCGTCCTCGACCCGCGCGTCCGCTATGGCCACTAGGCCGCTCGGGGTCGAGGTGCCGCAGGTCAGCATCGGCCTGCGCCGGCCGGGGGCGTGGACCGTGCTCGGCCGCTTCTGCCGCAAGAAGCCGCTGGGCGCGGTCGGCGGCGTGCTCATGGTGGTGATGTTCGCTGACCGCGGTCTTCGCCAACCAGCTCGCGACCCACGACCCGATCGCGACCGACGCGGCGCAGACCCTGGCCCGGCCGGGGGCCGACCACTGGCTGGGCTCCGATCACCTCGGGCGCGACATCTACTCGCGCATCGTCCACGGCGCGCGGGTCTCGCTCATCGTCGGGCTCTGGCCTCCACGCTCCTCGGCTCGGTGCTCGGCGGGATCATCGGGCTCCTGTCCGGCTACATCGGCGGCAAGACCGATCTCATCACCCAGCGGGTGATGGACATCCTGCAGGGGCTGCCGCTGCTCGTGCTGGCCCTGGTGATGTCGGCGGCGCTCGGACCGTCGATCCCGAACGTGATCATCGCCATCTCGATCCCGATCATCCCGCGGGCGGCGCGGGTCATCCGCGCGAGCGTGCTGTCGATCCGCGAGATGCAGTACGTGGAGGCGGCCCGCGCGGTCGGCCTCCGGCACCTGCGCATCGCGTTCCGCCACGTCCTGCCCAACACCATGGGCCCGTTCATCGTGCTGTGCACCGCGCAGCTCGGCAGCGCGATCCTGGTGGAGGCCGCGCTGTCGTTCCTGGGCCTCGGCGTGCCCGAGCCGTATCCCTCGTGGGGCCGGATGCTCTCGGTCTCCGCGGCGGAGTACGCGCAGAAGGCGCCGTGGCTCGTGCTGTTCCCGGGGCTGGCCATCAGCCTCGCCGTCTTCGGCTCCAACCTGCTCGGCGACGCGCTCCGCGACACGCTCGATCCGCGCCTCCGCGGCGGCTAGATCCGGAAGGCAGCGTCGAGGGAACACTCGCGATGAGCGACGTGCCGACGACCTCTGCTGGATGCCCGCGTCCGAGATGGCCCCGCCATCAAGCGCCGCGAAGCTCTCCCCGGTCGAGGTGATGAAGGCGGTGCTCGCCCGCATCGAGCGGCTGAACCCGCGCGCTCAACGCCTTCGTCACGCTGACCGCGGACCAGGCGCTCAAGGACGCGCGCGCGGCGGAGCGCGCGGTGATGAAGAAGGGCGCCAAGCTCGGGCCGCTCCACGGCGTGCCGTTCTCCACCAAGGACCTCGTGATCACCCGGGGCATCCGCACCACGTTCGGCACGCGGCTCTTCGCCGACAACGTGCCCGCCGAGGACGCGCCGATGGTGGAGCGCATGCAGGCCGCGGGCGCGATCCAGCTCGGCAAGACCAACACGCCGATGTTGGGCTGGATCGGGGCGACGCACAACCTGCTCTTCGGCGCCACGCGCAATCCGTGGAACCTCGATCGCACGCCGGGCGGCTCGAGCGGCGGCGCCAGCGCGGCGGTGGCCGCCGGGCATGGGCCCGCTCGCCATCGGCACCGACGGCGGCGGCTCGATCCGCATCCCGGCCTCGCTGGCCGGCATCTACGGCATCAAGCCCACGTTCGGCCTCGTGCCGATCTATCCGTTCAGCGCCGCGTGGGGGCTCTCGCACATCGGGCCCATGACCCGCACGGTGGCGGACGCCGCGCTGATGCTGAACGCGTGCGCGGGGCCCGACGCGCGCGATCCCTTCTCGCTGCCGGGCCCGCGCGTGGACTACGTCAAGGCGCTCAAGGGCGGCGTGAAGGGGCTGCGCGTGGCGTGGACCGCCGATCTCGGCTTCGCCAAGGTCGTAGATCCCGAGGTGAAGGCGGCCTGCGAGCGCGCGGCGCGGCGGTTCCGCGAGCTGGGCTGCCGCGTGGAGGAGGTCTCGCCCCGGTGGCCGAGCCCGCAGGCGGCGTGGCGGACCATGTTCCTGGGCGGCATCGCCGCCCGCCTCGGTCCCGCGCTGCGCGATCGACGCGACGACATCGATCGCGGGCCTGGTCGCGATCGCCGACGAGACCCAGAGCTGGAGCCCCACCCAGTTCGTCCAGGCCTGGTTCGACCGCCTCGCCTGGGAGGAGCACCCGCGCCGGCTCTTCGAGCGCTACGACCTGCTGCTGACGCCGACCATCGCGTGCGCGGCCTTCAAGGTCGGCCTCGACGGCCCCGGCGAGATCGCGGGCACCGCCACCGGGATCTACGACTGGATCCCGTTCACGTACCCGTTCAACATGACCGGCCATCCCGGGCGCGTCGGTGCCCTGCGGGTTCACGAGCGACAAGCTGCCCATCGGGCTGCAGATCCTGGGCCGGCGCTTCGAGGACGCCACCGTGCTGCGGGCCTCGGCCGCGTTCGAGAAGATCGCGCCCTGGGCGCATCTGCGGCCGATGTAGCTCGGAGGGGGCTTCGCCCCCTTCCGACGGTCGTCGCGCGCCTGACGGCGCACTCCTCCCTGCCTCCCCCGAAAGGCAGGATTGCGCGGGCGGAGCCCGCGCTCGAAGCGAGCGTATCCACGCCGAGGCGTCCAGAAAGGTCGGCATTGTGCGGATCCGGGCCTGGGCGCGAGGCTGGCGGGCGTGCGGGCACGGCGCAGTCGCGGGTACTCACTGGTCGACATGCTGGTGGCCATGGCGATCGGCGGCGGCATGCTGGCCGCCAGCGCCACGCTACTGCACCTCGGGCTCCACGCGTGGGTGTGGGGCGCTGCGCGCGTCGAGGCGCAGCAGTCGACCCGCTACGCGCTCGAGCGCATGGCGAGCGAGCTGCGCGAGGCGGGGTACGATCCCACCGCGGCCGGCATCGCCCCCGTCGTGGTGGCCGAGCCGGCCCGCGTCGAATTCCAGCGGGACCTGAACGGCAACGGGGTCATCGATCCGACCCGGGAGCGCGTGACCTACCTGCTGCGGGCGGGGGAGTCCATCCTGCGCCGCGATGCCGGAGGCGGGGCGCAGCCGGTCATCAACGGCGTGCGCGCGTTCCAGCTGGTCTATCTCGATCGCGAGGGCGTGGAGACCACTGATCCCGCGGCGGTGATCGCGGTGCGGGCGCGGCTCGAGGTCGGCAGCGCGGGAACAGGCGTGCTGATGGAGACCCAGGCCACCCTCCGCAATCGTCTCTGGTAGAATGACCGTCGTGCGTCGCCGACTCACCGTCGCCCGTCTCGTCCTGCGTCGTCCTCGCGGTCTCCATCGGCTGCGATACCGTGCCCTACACGGGCCGGCACCAGCTCCAGCTCGTCTCGCCGAGCGAGGAAGCGCAGATGGGCGCGCAGTCCTTCAAGGAGATCGTCGGCAAGGCGACCCTGTCCACCGATGCGCAGGCGAATGCCCTGGTGCAGCGGGTGGGCAGCCGGATCGCCGCGGTGACCGATCTGAACTACCAGTGGGAGTTCCGCGTCATCCAGGACGACAAGCAGGCCAACGCCTTTGCGCTGCCCGGCGGCAAGGTGGCGGTCTACACCGGCATGCTGACGATCACGCGCGACGAGGCGGGTCTGGCCGCGGTGCTGGGCCACGAGATCGCTCACGTGCTCGCGCGTCACGGCGGCGAGCGGGTCAGCCAGCAGATGGGCGTGCAGACGATGACGCAGGTGCTGGCGGGGATGGCGAGCAGCAATCCGGCGACCGTGCAGCTCGTGACCGCGGCCCTGGGCGCCGGCGCCTCGGTCGGCGTGCTGATGCCCTTTGGCCGCGCGCAGGAGTCGGAGGCGGACCACGTGGGCCTCATCCTGATGGCCAAGGCCGGCTACGATCCGCGCGCCTCGCTCGAGCTGTGGAAGCGCATGGCGGAGGCCGCCAAGGGCCAGCGCCCCCCCGAGTTCCTCTCGACCCACCCCTCGGAGGCCACCCGGATCCAGCAGATCGAGGGGTGGCTGCCCGAGGCCCTCACGTACTACCGCCCGGCCCGCTAGGGCCCGGCGTCCTCCCCCCGGGCCATCTACCTGAAGTAGACCCGGCTCGGCCACCCCCAACCCATGGGCCAGGGGGTGGGTCTCAATGGCATTGAAAATCTTGGAGTTTTCCCTTGACACCCCTAGCGACCCCTTCTAGGATGGTCCCCGGCAGTGGGATGAAATCCCATGAAGTGTCATTAAGAAGTCATTTCCGAGGGGTTCCGGGGGCGGCTAGGCCCCGGTGGGGGAGACAGTGTTTCGGGGCCATTTCAGGCACACGATCGACCCGAAGGGACGCCTCAGCATCCCGGCGAAGTTCCGGGACGTGCTGCGGGAGGGCGGCAGCGACCGCCTGGTGATGGCGCCCAACGGCACGTCGCTCGACGTGTACCCGGAGGACAAATGGCGCGAGCTCGAGGACAAGGTGAGCACGCTGGCCAAGCTCGATCCGGATCGTCGTCGCTTCCAGCACGTGTACCTCTCCGCGGGTCTCGACGTCGTGCTCGATCCGCACGGCCGCATCCAGATCCTGCAGGACTATCGTGAGCGCGGCGCCCTTGCCAAGAACGTGGTGATCATCGGCATGATGGATCACTTCGAGATCTGGGACGAAGACCGCTGGTCGCACTATCAGCGCGAGAACGCGGGCCCGCTCGACGACCTGCGCGAGCGCCTCGCCCAGAAGGGCGTCTAGAAAAATGCGCAAGAAGCAACGCCAACGGCACGAGAGCGGCAAACAGCACCTCCACGCAAAACGGCCTGACTCGAGCGCAGTAGCAGGGCGAGGCGCAGCCGAAGGCGAGCCGAGCGCACTCAAAAGAGAAGCTTCCGGTGGCAACGCGATAGAGCCCGAGCACGCATCGGACGAGCCAACGGTTCACATCCCGGTCCTGCTCGACGAAGTGACGTTCCTCTTGCGCCCCCGTCGCGGGGGCTGGGTGGTGGACGGGACAATCGGCATGGGTGGACACGCGGAGCAGCTGCTGGACACGACGGGTGGCACGAGCCGCCTGCTCGGCATCGATCGCGATCCCGAAGCCCTCGCGCGCGCGGCGCGCCGCCTGGAGCGCTTCGGCGCCCGCGTGGTGCTGGTGCGCGGGAGCTTCCGTCACCTTCGCGCGATCGCGACGGACGCGGGCGTGGAGCGTGCCGCCGCGGTGCTGCTGGACCTCGGACTCTCGTCGTATCAGCTGGACGAGTCCGGGCGCGGGTTCTCATTCCAGGGGGAGGAGCCGCTCGACATGCGTTTCGATCCGAGAGAGGGCGACACCGCCGCGGCGCTGCTCGGCCGCCTGGCCGCCGAGGAGATCGAGGTCCTTCTCGCCGAGTATGGCGAGGAGCGGCACGCCCGGCGCATCGCGCGCGTGCTCGTGGAGCAGCGCCGCCGCAGCCCGCTGCGAACCGCCGCCGATCTGGTCTCGGTGGTGAAGCGCGCGGTGCCGCGCGCCGCGTGGTCCAAGCGCACCCACGTGGCCACCCGCACCTTCCAGGCGGTGCGCATGGCGGTCAACGACGAGCCCGGCGCGCTGGCCGAGGCGCTGCCGCAGGCCGCCGCGCTCCTGGAGCACGGGGGCCGTCTCGGGGTCATCTCGTTCCACTCGGGCGAGGACCGGGTGGTGAAGCGCGCGTTCCGCTCGCTCGAGGATTCGGGCTTCGTGGAGCTCGAGCCCTCGCCGGTCACCGCGGGCCGCGAGGAGACCGCGCTCAACCCGCGCGCCCGCAGCGCGAAGCTCCGCGTGCTCGCGCGCCGGGAGGCGGCATGAGCGCCCGGGTGGTCCGCGCCGTGCCCCAGTCCGCGTGGGGACGCGAGCACCGTGCCCGGCAGCCGGAGGCGGTGCGGCGGCATCACCAGAAGGACCGGCGCCGGCTCCGCTCGATGGCCACCGCGGTGGTGGGCGCGGGCCTGGCGGTGGTGCTGATCCTGGGCGTGGTGGGGCTCCGCGTGCAGCAGGTGCGTCTGTCGTATCGCCTGGACGCGCTCCGCGGCAGCCGGGCCGAGGCGGAGGAGCTCAATCGCCGGCTGCGGGTGGAGATGGCCACGCTCAAGTCGCTCTCGCGCATCGAGGGCAAGGCCCGCACCGAGCTCGGCATGGTGGCCCCCGCGCGCGACCAGGTCCGCCTCGCCCGCGAGTTCGTCCCGGACGGCCGGGGGGCGACCGCGCTCGATCGGCCGTCGGTGGTGGCCGAGCACCCGGTACCCCGTGACGTCGGAGTGCGCTAGCGGGACCGCATGACCGAGATCCGCATCGAGGGCCTGAGAACCCGGACGCTGGTGTTCGCGGCGTGCCTGGCCCTCGCCTTCCTCGGACTCCTCGGCCGTCTCGCCTACCTGCAGGTCTGGAAGCACGACGAGTATTCCCGGCTCGCCGAGAATCAGCACGCCAAGACCGTGCCGCTCAGGCCCAAGCGCGGGCCGATCCTCGACCGTGGCGGCCAGGCGCTCGCGGTCTCCTCCCGCGCCGACGCGCTCTACGTCACGCCGGGAAAGGTGGAGGACGCGGCCCGTCTCGCGGCGCGCCTGGCCCCGATCCTGGGCGAGCCCGCGCGCGACATCGCCCGCAAGCTCACCGTGTCGAAGAAGTTCGCGCCGGTGCGGCGGCGGCTCACCCCGGACATGGCGCGCGCGGTGCGGGACCTGAAGGATCCGTCGCTCACGCTGGTGGAGGATAGCCTGCGCCTGTACCCGAACCGCGAGCTCGCGGCCCAGCTCGTCGGCTTCGAGGGCGCGGAGGGCAAGGGACTCGCGGGCATGGAGCAGATGTGGGACGGCCACCTGGCCGGCGTCGAGGGCCGCGCGGTGGTGGAGCGCGACGCCCTCGGCCGCGAGGTGACCGGCGCGCCCATCGTGCTCAAGCCGTCGGTGGCGGGGCAGGGGATCATGCTCACGATCGACGCCACCATCCAGTACCTGGCCGAGAAGGAAGTGGACGCGGCGTGGCGGCGCACCCGGGCCAAGTCGGCGATGGCGGTGGCGATGGACCCGCGCACCGGCGAGATCCTCGCGATGGCGATCCGGCCCACCTACAACCCGAACGCCTTCACCACCGCCACCGACGACGACCGGCGCGCCCGCGCGGTCACCGATCCGTTCGAGCCCGGCTCGACCTTCAAGGTGATCATGGCCGCCACCGCGCTCGAAGAGGGCGTGGTCCGTCCCACCGACCGCATCTTCGGCGAGAACGGGGCGATCACGATCGCCAACGCGACCATCCACGACTGGAAGAAGTACGGCTGGCTCACCTTCACCGAGGTGCTCCAGAACTCCTCCAACGTGGGCTCGATCAAGGTCGGGATGCAGATCGGGCGGGAGCGCTACTACAAGTACATGACCGCGTTCGGGTTCGGGGCCCCCACCAACCTGGGGCTGCCCGGGGAGAGCCGCGGCCAGCTCCGTCCGCCCGCGCAGTGGTCCGGCCTCTCGCTCGCCACCATGTCCATCGGCCAGGAGATCTCGGTGACCGCGGTGCAGATGATCGCCGCGTTCTCCGCGGTGGCCAACGGCGGCCGGCTCATGCAGCCGCAGATCATCCGCGCGGTGGTGGACGCGCAGGGCCGTGAGATCCGCTCCTTCGAGCCCAAGACGGTGCGCCAGGTCATCAGCCCCGAGACCGCGCGCACGCTGACCGAGATGATGGTGAACGTGGTGGCCAACGGGACCGGGCGTCACGCCGCGATCCCCGGCTACGACGTGGCGGGCAAGACCGGCACCGCCCAGAAGATGGACCCCGCGACCAAGCGCTACTCGCGCGCGCCCGGCGTGCTCTCGTTCGTGGGATTCGTGCCCGCCGACGACCCGCGGCTCACCATGATCGTGCTGCTCGACGAGCCCAAGAACGAGAAGTGGGGGAGCGAGGCGGCCGCGCCCATGTTCGCCACGATCGGCCGTGAGGCCCTGCGCTACCTCAACGTGCCCCCGCGAGATAGCAGCCCGGTGCCGATCGAGCGCGGCGAGATCGTGGCCGGGGCCTCGGCCAGCCCGCGCGCCGGCGGCGCGGTGGAGCCCGCCGCGTCCGCGGTGGCCGCCGGCCTGGCCCCGGCGCCGCCCGCCCCGGTGGGCGACGCCCAGGCCGTGATGCCGCGCCTCGCCGGTCTCTCGCTCCGGCAGGCCCTGGAAGCCCTCGCGCCCTTCGACGTGCGCCTCGAGATCACGGGCCGCGGCATCGTGACCGGCCAGACGCCGCTGCCCGGCGCCCCGCTCGCCTCGGGCGCGATGTGCCGGCTCCAGCTCGCGCCGCCGGCCGGCCGCGCCGGCCACGCCACGCTGGCGGCGAGCCTCCGGCCGTGAGGACATGAGCGAGACCGCCGTGCCCACCCCCACGCTGCTCGAGGCTTTGCCGGACAAGACGGTGCTGGGCACCCTGCCCGGGCGCGTGACCGGGGTCGCCTACGATTCCCGCAAGGTCGCGCCCGGCGGACTCTTCGTGGCCATCTCCGGCTTCAAGCAGGACGGCCGGCGCTTCGCCGCCGACGCGGTCGGGCGGGGCGCGGCGGTGGTCGTCGCGGAAGGCGCCGATCCCCTGCCGGGCAGCGCGACGCCGCGCATCATCGTGCCGTCGTCGCGTGAGGCGCTGGCGCGGCTGGCGGATGCCTACCACGACCATCCCTCGCGGCGACTCACCGTCGTCGCCATCACCGGCACGAACGGCAAGACCACGACATCGCTGCTCGTGGAGGCCCTGCTGGGCGCGGGCGGGCGGCCCACCGGCGTCATCGGCACGATCGAGTATCGCGTCGGCGATCAGGTGGAGACGGCCAGCCAGACCACGCCCGAGGCCCTCGAGCTGCAGTCGCTGCTGGCGCGAATGGTAAGCGTCGGCGTCGGGGGCGCCGCGATGGAGGTCTCCTCGCACGCCCTCGCGCTCTCCCGCGTGGACGGGATCGAGTTCGACGTGGCCGTCTTCACCAACCTGACCCAGGATCATCTCGACTTCCACCGGACCCTCGAGGCCTATCGCGACGCCAAGGCCCGGCTGTTCACCCTGCTGGCGGGCAGCCGCAAGCCCTATCGCGCCGCGGTGGTGAACACGGACGATCCGGCGGGCGCGGCCATGGTGGCCGCGGCGGCCGCGGACGCGCGGGTGCGGGCGATCACCTTCGGCCTGCACGGCCAGGCCGACCTGCGGCCGCGCCGGTGGGACTCCGGCATGGACGGCATCCGCCTCGAGGTCGTGTCGTCGAAGGGCCTCATCGAGATCGTGTCGCCCCTCGTGGGCGAGCACAACGTGATGAATCTGCTGGGGGCCATCGGCGTCGGACTCGCTCTGGACATGGAGCCCCGACGGATCGGCGAGACGCTGTCCCGGGTGGCGACCGTGCCCGGCCGATTCGAGCGGGTGGAGGCCGGCCAGCCCTTCCTGGTGGTGGTGGACTACGCCCACACGCCCGACGCGCTGGAGCGCGTGCTGACCACCGCCCGCAAGCTGCTGCGCCCGGGCGGACGCCTCGGCGTGGTCTTCGGCTGCGGCGGCGACCGCGACCGGGGCAAGCGGCCGATCATGGGCGGCATCGCGGCGCGTCTCGGCGACTTCGCCTGGGTGACCTCCGACAATCCCCGCACCGAGCGTCCCGAGGCGATCCTGGCCGAGATCGAGACCGGCATCCCGGCCGAGGCCGCGGGCCGGCACGAGTCCCTCGCCGATCGCCGCCGCGCCATCGAGGCCGCGGTGAGCTGGGGACGCGCGGGCGACGTGGTGGTGATCGCGGGGAAGGGGCACGAGACCTACCAGATCATCGGCACCGAGTCGCACGACTTCGACGATCGCGAGATCGCCCGGACGGCGCTGCGGGCGCGCGGGGGAGCGGGAGGGCAGGCGTGGCGGGGCTGAGCGTCGAGGACGTGGTCCGCGGGACCCAGGGCGCCCTCGTGGCGGGCGACCTCGGCGTGCCCGTCACCGGCGTCAGCATCGACAGCCGTCACCTGGGGATCGGCGAGGCCTTCTTCGCGATCCGCGGGCCGAACCGCGACGGCCACGGCTTCCTGCGCGACGCGGCGGCCCGCGGCGCGGCGTGCCTGGTCGTCTCCAACCTGACGGACGACCTGCCGCCCTCGGTGCCGACGGTCCTGGTGGACGACACCACGCGCGCGCTCGGGCGGCTGGCCGCCTATCACCGGGCGCGCTTCACGGTGCCGGTGGCGGCGGTGACGGGCAGCAACGGCAAGACCACGACCAAGGAGATGATGGCCGCGGTCCTGGGCGCGCTCGGTCCGGTGCTCAAGCCGGAGGGCAGCTTCAACAATCAGTGGGGATTGCCGCTGACCCTGCTGCGCCTGGGGCCCGAGCACAAGGCGCTCGCGCTCGAGCTGGGGGCGAACACGCCGGGCGAGATCGCCTCGCTCGCCGCGATCTGCCGGCCCACCGTCGGCGCGGTCACGGTGGTGTCGAGCGCCCACACCGAGTTCTTCGGCTCGCTCGACGGCGTGGCCGAGGAGAAGAGCGCGCTGGTGCGCGCGATCCCGCCCGACGGGACGGTGGTGCTCAACGCCGACGACCCGCGCGTGCTCGCGATGCACACGCAGAGCCGGGCGCGGGTGCTCTACTTCGGCACGCGTCCCGGGGCGGACGTGTTCGCGGCGGGGCCGGCGGAAGACGACGGGGACGGGCTGCGCTTCACGCTGGCCGCCGGCACCGCCCGGCGGCCGGTGCGCCTGCACTTCGCGGGACGGCACAACGTGATCAACGCGCTGGCCGCGGCCGGGATCGGGCTCGCCCTCGGGCTCACCCTCGAGCAGGTCGCCCGCGGGCTCGAGGCCGCGCACCCGGCCAAGGGCCGCTGCGTCTGGCGGCGCGCGGGGGCCCTGCGCATCCTCGACGACACCTACAACGCCAACCCGACCTCGGTGAGCGCCGCGCTGGCCACGCTCGCCGCGGCCGCCGACGCGCCGCGGCGCGTGGTGGTGCTGGGCGATATGCTGGAGCTGGGCGAGATCAGCGAGGCCGCGCATCGCGACATGGGCCGCGCGGTCGCCGCGTCGGGCGCGGGCGAGTTCGTCGGCATGGGCCGCTGGGCTCAGACCGCGGTGGAAGCGGCGCGTCAGGCGGGCCTGGCGGAGAGCCATCACGTGACCACCTTCGAGGATGCGGTGGCGCTGCTGCTCAAGCGGCTCGCGCCCGGCGACGCGGTGCTCGTCAAGGGTTCCCGGGGCATGCGCATGGAGCGTGTGGTGGACGCGCTCGTGGCTCGCTTCGGAGGAGTGGCTGGCTAGTGCTCTACGAGCTCCTCGTGCCGCTCGCGAAGTACAACACCGCGTTCAACGTGTTCCGGTACATCACCTTCCGGACCGCGATGGCGACGGTCACCGCCCTGGTGATCTCCTTCCTGCTGGGGCCGTGGCTCATCAATCGGCTGCGCCAGATGCAGCACGGGGAGAGCACGGTTCGCGAGGATACGCCGGAGCGGCACCAGAAGACCAAGACCGGCACGCCCACCATGGGCGGCATCGGGATCCTGGTGGCGATCCTGGTGTCGACCCTCCTGTGGGCCAACCTGCGCAACCGCTACATGTGGGTGCTGATGCTGGCCACCGCGGGCATGGGGCTGATCGGCCTGAAAGACGACTGGAAGAAGCTCAAGACCCGCCGCGGCATCTCGGCCAAGGAGAAGTTCGGGGCCCAGATCGTGCTGGTGGGCCTCCTGATGGGATTTCTCTACTGGTGGCCGGCGGACGGCTTCACCACCAGCGTCGTGATCCCGTTCTTCAAGGGCTGGCTCATCACCTTCGGCTGGCTCTGGATCCCGTTCGCGATCCTGGTGATCGTGGGCGCGTCCAACGCGGTGAACCTGACCGACGGGCTCGACGGGCTCGCCATCGGGCCGATCGTGACCGCGGGCGGGGCCTTCGCGGTGATCGCGTACCTCACCGGCAACTTCCGGGCCGCGGAGTACCTGCGCATCCTCAACGTCAAGGGCACCGGCGAGCTGACCATCTTCTGCGGCGCCCTCGTGGGCGCGGCGCTCGGCTTCCTCTGGTTCAACAGCTATCCCGCGCAGGTGTTCATGGGCGACGTGGGCTCGCTGGCCCTCGGCGGGGCCATCGGGACGCTCGCGGTGCTCACCAAGTCGGAGCTCCTGCTGCCCCTCATCGGCGGCATCTACGTGGTGGAGGCGGCCTCGGTCATCATCCAGGTGACCTCGTTCAAGCTGACCGGGAAGCGGGTCTTCAAGATGGCCCCGCTGCACCATCACTACGAGATCAAGGGCTGGGCGGAGCCCAAGATCATCGTCCGTTTCTGGATCCTGTCGTTCATGCTCGCGTTGCTGGCGCTCACCACCCTGAAGCTCCGCTGAGGTGATATGAAATGGCCATCACGATCTCGCTGCGACGGGACGTCCCGTATCCCACGGGGATCTTCGTGAGCGGTAACGGCGAGCGAGGCGCGACCTATCGCCAGTCCATCGCGGGGAAGACCGTCTCCGTGGTCGGGCTGGCCAAGAGCGGGGTGGCGGCCGGGCGGCTCATTCGCCGCCTCGGCGGCCGCGTGCTCGCCTCCGACTCGAGCCCGCTCGAGGCGCTGCCCGCGGACGCCCGCGCCCTCGAGCAGCTCGGCTGCGTGCTCTGGACGGGCGGCCATCCCGACGCCGCGTTCGCGAGCGCGGAATTGGTCGTCGTGAGCCCGGGCGTGCCGCTCGAGCTGCCCGCGCTCGTCGCGATGCGCGCCCGCGGGGTGCCCATCATCGGCGAGCTCGAGCTCGCGTGGCGGGTGATGGAAGCCGACGTCATCGCGATCACCGGCACCAACGGCAAGACCACGACCACCGCGCTGACCGGGGAGCTGCTGCGCACCCAGGTGCGCCCGGTGCTGGTGGGCGGCAACATCGGGACGCCCCTGGCCGAGCACGCGCTCGAGTTCCCGGGCGACGGGCTCGTGGTGGCCGAGACGTCCAGCTTCCAGCTCGACACCACCGACCGGTTCCGCCCGCGCGTCGGCGCGATCCTCAACATCACGCCCGACCACCTCGACCGGCACGGCACCTTCGAGCGCTACGTGGACGCCAAGGCGCGGATCTTCGCCAACCAGACTCCCACCGACTGCGTGGTGCTGAACGCGGACGACCCGGTCACCGCCGGGCTGGGGGGCCGGGCGCGCGGGCGGGTGATCTGGTTCAGCCGGCTCACGACCCTGACCCATACCCACGGGGTCTTCATCTACGACGGCTGGATCGTGGCCAAGCTCAACGGCAGCACCGAGCGCATCTGCCCGGTCACCGAGATCACGCTGCGCGGCCAGCACAACGTGGAGAACGTGCTCGCGGCCACCGCGTGCGCGCTCTGGACCGGCATGTCGCCCTCCGCGATCCGGCGCGGGATCGCGGCCTTCCGCGGGGTGGCCCACCGCATCGAGCGGGTGCACGACGATCGCGGGGTCGTCTACTACAACGACTCCAAGGGCACCAACGTGGACTCGACGATCAAGGCGCTCGAGAGCTTCACCGAGCCGGTGGTCCTGATCGCGGGGGGCAAGGGCAAGGGCCAGGACTTCGGCCCGCTCGCGGAGGCGGCCCGCGGCCGGGTGCGCCGCGCGATCCTCATCGGCCAGGACCGCGTGCGGATCCGCGCCGCGCTGGAGCCGGCCGGGGTCCCCGCGGAGGACGCGGAGTCCATGGACGACGCGGTCCGCCGCGCCCGCGACGCGGCCCAGGTGGGCGACGTGGTGCTGCTCTCGCCCGCGTGCGCGTCGTTCGACATGTTCCGCAACTTCGAGCACCGCGGCGACGTCTTCAAGTCCGTGGTGCGGGCGCTGCTCGCCTGATGCCCCGCAAGCTCACGCCCGACCTGCCGCTCTTCGGGGTGGTGGTGACCCTCGTGTGCGTGGGCGTGGTCATGGTCTACTCGGCGAGCGCGATCGTGGCCGCGGATCGCTTCCACGATCCGTTCTTCTTCCTGAAGAAGCAGCTCTTCTGGGCCCTGCTCGGGCTCGGCGGCCTGTGGGTCGGCATGCTGCTCGACTACCGCTGGCTCGAGCGGCTGGTGATCCCCCTGCTCGTGCTCTCCTTCGCCCTGCTCGTGCTCGTGCTGGTGCCGCCGTTCGGGCAGTCCATCAACGGCACGCGGCGCTGGTTCCACGTGGGGCCGGTCTCCTTCCAGCCGGTGGAGCTGGCCAAGTTCTCCCTCGTGCTCTACCTGGCCTCGTTCCTCAGCCGGCGGCAGGAGGTCATCGCGCGCTTCACCGAGGGTCTGCTCCCGATTCTCCTGGTGGCGGGCGGCATGGCCGCCCTCACCCTGCTGCAGCCGGACCTGGGCAACAGCCTGGCCCTCATCATCCTGACGCTCGCGCTCGCCTACATGGCGGGCGCCCGCGTGCAGCACATGGCCGCGATCGCGGGCTGCGCCCTCCCGGTGGTGATCGCGGCCATCGCCATGAAGCCCTACCGGTGGCGCCGCATGGTCGCGTTCGTCAACCCGTGGGACGATCCGCAGGGGAGCGGCTTCCAGATCATCCAGTCGTTCCTGGCCCTGGGCTCGGGGGGCTGGCTCGGGGTGGGGCTCGGCGATTCGAAGCAGAAGCTCTTCTACCTGCCGGAGCCCTACACCGACTTCATCTTCGCGATCATCGGCGAGGAGCTGGGGCTGGTGGGCGCCACCGCGATCGTCGCGCTGTTCGCGCTCCTGATCTGGCGCGGCCTGCGGGTCGGCCTGCGCGCCCCGGACGCCTTCGGCGCCTACCTGGGGCTCGGGCTCACCATCATGCTCGCGACCCAGACCCTCGTGAACCTGGGCGTGGTGACGGGCGCGCTGCCGACCAAGGGGCTGCCGCTGCCGTTCATCTCCTTCGGGGGCTCGGCGCTCCTGATGACGCTCTTCTCGGCGGGCGTGCTCCTCAACATCTCCCAGCACGGAACCGGCTACCGAGAGACGTTCATGGGGAAGTCCGCCTGATGTTCAAGAAGTACCAGCACATCCACTTCGTGGGCATCGGCGGCGTCGGCATGAGCGGCATCGCGGAGGTCCTGCTCACCCTGGGCTACCGCGTGACCGGCTCCGACGCGCGGCGGAGCGACACGGTGGAGCGGCTCGAGCGGCTGGGGGCGAAGGTGTACCTGGGCCACGAGGCGGCCCACGTCGAGGGCGCGCAGGTCGTCGTCTACTCCTCGGCGGTCGCGCGCGACAACGTGGAGGTGCAGGCGGCGCGCCAGCGCGGAGTGCCGGTGATCGGGCGAGCCGAGATGCTCGCCGAGCTCATGCGCCTCAAGTACGGCATCGCGATCGCGGGCACCCACGGCAAGACCACGACCACCTCGATGGTGGCGGCGGTGCTGGGCGCGGGCGGCTTCGACCCCACCGTGGTGGTGGGCGGGCGCGTGCACGGCCTCGGCGCCAACGCGCGGCTCGGCCAGGGCGAGTTCCTGGTTGCGGAGGCCGACGAGTCGGACGGGACGTTCCTCAAGCTCTCGCCGACCATCGCGGTGGTGACCACGGTGGACGCGGAGCACCTGGATCACTACGCCGATCTCGACTCGATCGTGGCCGCGTTCCTCACCTTCGTGAACAAGGTCCCGTTCTACGGCTCGGCGGTGGTCTGCCTCGATGACCCCAACATCCAGCGGATGATCCCGAGGATCGAGAAGCGCGTGGTGACCTACGGGCTCGAGGCGGGCGCCGACCTGATGGCCCGGCGGCTCTCGTTCGCCGAGATGCGGTCGGAGTTCGAAGTGGTGCATCGCGGCAAGTCGCTGGGGCCGGTCGCGCTGCAGGTGCCCGGACGGCACAACGTGCTGAACGCGCTCGCCGCCGCCGCGGTGGGGCTCGATCTCGAGATGCCGTTCGACAAGATCCAGGCCGCGCTCGCGTCCTTCGCGGGCGTCCAGCGCCGGTTCCAGATCCGGGGTGAGGCCCAGGGCGTGCTCGTGGTGGACGACTACGGCCATCACCCGGCCGAGATCCGGGCGACCCTCGCCGCCGCCAAGGCGGGGTTCGACCGTCGTGTGATCACGGTGTTCCAGCCGCATCGCTACTCCCGGACGCAGCATCTGTGGAACGACTTCCTGACCGCGTTCTACCAGTCGGACGTCCTCATCGTCATGGACATCTATGCGGCGGGCGAGGCGCCGATCCCGGGCGTCCACGCGCGCGATCTTGCCGACGGCATCGCGGCCCACGGGCACCGAGAGGTGCTCTTTCTGGGCGGCGACCGCGCGGCCATCGTCGACTACCTGTGCGAATCCACCAGGGCGGGTGATCTCGTGCTCACTCTCGGGGCGGGCGACGTGGGGCTGCTGGGCGGGGAACTGCTCACGCGGCTCGGCCCGGACTCCGGGACGACATCCAAGAGGAGATAGACATGCTGGGAGAGATTCGAGGCGAGGTCCGGTTCAAGGAACCCCTCAGCTTTCACACCTCCTTGCGCATCGGAGGTCCCGCGGACATCTTCATCGTGCCGCAGGACGTGGAGGACATCCGGCTCGCCCTGTCGTTCGCGGAGCGGGAGCAGCTGTCGCTCGACGTCATCGGCGGCGGCAACAACCTGCTGGTGAGCGACCGCGGGGTGCGCGGAGTGGTGCTCAAGCTGGAGGGCTGTCTCGGCCGCGCCGAGTTCAACGGCGAGGAGGCGGTGGCCGGCGCGGGGGTGAGCCTCTCCGCCCTGATCCGCGAGGCGGCCGCGCTGAACCTGGGCGGCATCGAGTGCCTGGTCGGCGTGCCCGCCACGGTGGGCGGCGCGGTGGCCATGAACGCGGGCACCCAGGACGGCGGCATCGCGGACTTCATCTCCGCGGTGTACTTCCTGTATCCCGACGGAACCCTCGGCGAGTTCAAGCCGGGGGCGGGCGGCTCGTTCAGCTACAACGTGTTCACGCCGCCGGCCAAGTCGGTGCTGATCGGCGCGCGCCTGCAGCTGCACCGGCGGCCCTTCGCGGAGATCCAGAAGGACATCAAGCAGCGCCTCAAGCAGAAGAAGTCCACCCAGCCGCTGGCCCTGGCCTCGGTGGGCTGCGTGTGGAAGAACCCCCCGGGCGAGACCGCCACCCGGCTGATCGAGAAGGTGGGCCTCAAGGGCAAGCGGCTGAACGGCGCGGAGATCTCGGCCAAGCACGCCAACTTCATCGTGAACCGGGGCGGCGCCGCCGCCGCCGACATCAAGGCCCTCATGCAGCTCACCCTCGATCGGGTGCGCAACCACTTCGGCATCACGCTCGAGCCCGAGATGAAGACCATGGGGGAGATCTAGCGGACATGCCGGCTGGAACGCTCGGTTTGCGTCCGCATCACCATTTGGGAGGTAGTGTGTACCCGCTCTTTTATCTGATGCGGAGGCCCAGACATGGCCCCCGCACTTCCCCAACCGCGGACAAGCCGGACTACCGGACCTTGCCGCCGCGCGCGGATGTCCGTTCCGGCGCTCACATCCGTTCCGGTGCTCATGCGCGCACATAGCTCGGTAATTTCACCGCGAGGCCGGCAGGCCCGCGTCGAGGATCTCGCGGAGCAGGGCAGCGCGATGGCCCGGCAGCGGGTGTCGCGCGTGCGGCTCGCGCGCCGGTTGAGTCGGCGCGCGCGGTGGATCGCCACGCGCATCGTGCCGATCGCGGTGTCGCTCGCGGTGCTCGGGGCGGGCGCCGGCGCGGTCGGCTGGCTGCTCACGTCGCCGCGCTTTGCGATCACCGAGGTCGCGGTGGTGGGCGCGAGCCGGCTCACGCCGGCGGAGATCGTGGCCGCGTCCGGCATCGGCCCGGGGGTCAATCTCTTCCGGCTCGACCGGAGCTCGGTGGTGGCCCGCCTCGAGAGCCTGCCGCTCGTGCGGCGCGCCGACGTGGTGCGCCGCTTCCCGAACCGGGTCACGGTGGCGGTGGAAGAACGGCGGCCCTTCACGCTCGCCCACGCGGGGCGGCTGCACTGGATCGACGAGCAGGGGGTGAGCCTGGGCGCGGAGCCGCGCGCGGTGGCGCCGGAGGCCCCGGTCATCACCGGACTGGTCCCCGCGGATCTCGCGGCGGGCGACGGCACGCCGAGCCCGCGGGTTGCGGCCGGGATCTCGCTGCTGCGGATGCTGCTGCGCTCCGAGACCGCGCTGCTGCGGCAGATCTCGGAGATCGACGTGAGCCGGCCCGACGGGCCCGTGCTCTACACCGTGGAGGGCGTCGAGGTGCGGCTGGGCGCGGAGGACTGGGAGGCTCGGCTCGGCCGGCTGCAGGGCGTGCTGGCCCAGCTGCGGGCGGGAGGCGAGCCGGTCAGCACGATCGATCTGCGCTTCCGCGATCAGGTGGTCCTCAAGGCCGTGGCGAGGTGAGGAGGGAAATGGCCAGATCCCGAGTGCGTCAGGTCATCGCCGGACTGGACGTGGGGACGACCAAGATCTGCTGTGTCATCGCCGACTGGTCGCCGGTCGGCAATCTCGACATCATCGGCGTCGGGATGAGCCCGTCGCGGGGACTGCGCAAGGGGGTGGTGGTCAACATCGACTCCACCGTCGAATCCATCAAGCACGCCGTCGCCGAGGCCGAGGAGATGGCGGGCGTGGAGATCCAGTCGGTGATCGCGGGGGTGGCCGGCGGGCACATCCGCGGCATCAACAGCCGCGGGGTGGTGGCCGTCTCCGGCAAGCACCGCGAGGTGAGTCAGGCCGACGTCGAGCGCGCGCTCGACGCGGCCCGCGCGGTCAACCTGCCGCAGGATCGCGAGATCATCCACGTCCTCCCCCAGACCTTCCTGGTCGACGACCAGGACGGAGTGAAGGAGCCGCTCGGCATGTCCGGGGTGCGGCTCGAGGTGGAGGTGCACCTCGTCACCGGGGCCACCACCTCGGTGCGCAACGTGGTGCGCAGTGTCAATCGCGCGGGGCTGCAGGTGCAGGATCTCGTGCTGGAGCCGCTCGCCTCCGCGGAGGCGGTGATCTCGGCCGAGGAGAAGGAGCTCGGGATCCTCTTGATCGACCTGGGCGGCGGCACCACCGACGTGGCCCTCTTCCGGGACGGCGCGGTCTGGCACACCGGCAGCCTGCCGCTGGGCGGCGACCACATCTCGAACGACATCGCGGTGGGCCTGCGCACCCCGACCGCGGACGCGGAGGAGCTGAAGAAGCGTCACGGCTGCGCGCTGACCGCCCTGGTGCGCGAGGACGAGGTGGTCGACGTGCCGAGCGTGGGCGGCCGCAAGGCGCGGCAGCTCTCGCGCCAGATCCTGTCCGAGATCATCCAGCCCCGCGTCGAGGAGATCTTCACGCTGGTCGCGCGCGACCTCGTGCGCGGCGGGCTCAACGACGTGGCCGCGGGCGGGGTGGTGGTCACCGGGGGCAGCTCGATCATGCACGGCGTGCCCGAGCTGGCCGAGCAGGTCTTCGACATGCCGGTGCGGCGCGGGGTGCCCGCGGGACTCTCCGGGCTCGCCGACGTGGTGCAGAGCCCGATCCACGCGACCGCGGTGGGGCTCGCGCTCTACGGGGCGCGCGGCCACGGCGCGGGCGGCGGGCCCACCGAAGTGGACGACGGTACGCTGGTCGGTCGCACCGGCCGGCGCCTGAGGGACTGGTTTGCGGAACTCTTCTAGGGGAGGCGGCGAAGGGAAGCCTTCGCGCGCCGCCGGACAGGCGGAGCTCTTCACGAACGTGCCGCCCGTCCGGGCGCGGCAACCACGAGCTCGATTGAAGGAGGACTCGATGGAGCACACTCAGGGGCGGCGACCGGTGTTCGAGCTGGAGGACGAGCGCGAGGCGGCGAAGATCAAGGTGATCGGCCTCGGCGGGGGCGGCTCCAACGCGGTCAACCGCATGATGGCGGCCTCCTTCACCGGGGTGGATTTCATAGTCGCCAATACCGATCTGCAGGCGCTCAAGTCCTCCCCGGCACCCGTGAAGCTGCAGCTCGGCGCCCGGCTCACCTCGGGTCTCGGGGCGGGCTCGGATCCCGAGGTCGGAAAGAACGCGGCGCTCGAAGATCGCGAGGCGATCAAGAAGGAGCTGGAAGGCGCCGACATGGTCTTCGTCACCGCGGGCCTGGGCGGCGGTACCGGCACCGGCTCCGCCCCGATCGTGGCCTCGGTGGCCAAGGAGCTCGGCATCCTCACCGTCGCGGTGGTGACCAAGCCCTTCGCGTTCGAGGGCCGCAAGCGCGCGCTCCAGGCCGAGGCGGGGATGGCCGAGCTGCGCGCGGTGGTGGACACCCTGATCGCGATCCCCAACCAGCGGCTGCTCGCGGTGGTGGATCGCGGCACCCCGCTGCTCGAGGCGTTCAAGGTCGCCGACGCCGTGCTGCTGCAGGCGGTGCAGGGCATCTCGGACCTGATCCTGGTGCCCGGGCTGATCAACCTGGACTTCGCCGACGTGCGCACGATCATGTCCGGCATGGGCATGGCCCTCATGGGCACCGGCCTCGGCAAGGGCGAGAACCGCGCGCTCGACGCGGCCCAGAAGGCGGTGGCGAGCCCGCTGCTCGACGAGACCTCGATCGAGGGGGCGCGCGGCATCCTGATCAACTTCACGGGCGGGGCCGACCTGTCCATCCATGAGGTCGAAGAGGCGGCCCGCATCGTCCAGGAGGCCGCCCACGAGGAGGCCAACATCATCTTCGGCGCGGTGATCGACGAGAGCCTCCACGACGAGGTGCGCATCACCGTGATCGCGACCGGATTCACGGAGCGCAAGGAAGCGACGCTGCCGAGCTCCAAGGTGGTGCCGATCGCCCCGGGGCCGCGCGGCCCCGCGCCGGCCAAGGACTGGCGCAAGCGCATCGCCGACCTCCGGGCTGAAGGCGAGGAGCCGGTCGACGAAGATCTGGACGTGCCCGCGTTCCTGCGGCGGCAGGCAGACTAGGGAGGCGCGCCGCCCCCCGTATCCAGGCCGTCCCTCATCCTCTCCCTCACGGGGGAGAGGGCGAGGGGCGGTGGCGACGTAGTCCGGCCAGTCGTTCTCCCGGCCACCCGCGCATACAGGCGCGAAGCGCAGTCGTGAGAGAATGACCCGGTGACGACATTCGCTCCACGTTTGCACGATGATCCGCCGCGCTTCGTGACATCCCGGCTGCTCGAGGACCACGGGCTGCCGCATCTGTTCACCACGCGTCACTTCCCAGGCGTGGTCAAGCCGACCGAGCCGCGACCCCCTTTCGGGCCCGAGGCCGCGCCGCTCCTCGCGCCGCGTGGACTCGGGGGCCAGGCCGCCTTCGCCAGGCAGGTGCACGGCGCGGCCGTCCTGCGCGCGGAGAAGGGCGGGCTCGCGGGCCACGGTGATGCCCTGGCGACGGCCCGTCGCGGCCTGCCGCTGGCCATCTCCACCGCTGATTGCCTGCCCATCGTGCTCTACGACGCGCACGCCGGGCGGCTGGCCGCGGTGCACGCGGGCTGGCGAGGCACCGTCCAGGGGGTGACCCGCGCCGCCGTCGCCGACCTGGTCGCGGCAGGGAGCGCGGCGGCCGATCTGGTGGTCGCCATCGGGCCGTCCATCGGCCCGTGCTGCTACGAGGTGGATGCCCCCGTGATCGAGCGGTTCCAGGCCGCGTTCCCGGGCGCGTGGGAGGGGTGGATGACGCCCAAGGGGCCGGGCAAGTGGATGCTCGACCTCTGGGGGGCCAACCTGGACCAGCTCTCCGGGGCGGGGGTCCGGCCCGACCGTGTCGACAGCCTGCGCCTCTGCACCGGGTGCCGCCCGGATCTGCTCTTCTCCTATCGCCGCGAGCGCGGCGCCGGCCGCCTGGTCACGGTGGCGGCGCTCCCCGAGCGGGCGTGCTAGAATCCCCCCCACTCATGCTGGACATACGCGCCAATCTCGGGCGAGTCCAGGAGGCTGTGGCGCGAGCGTGCGCGCGATCCGGTCGTTCCCCCGACCACGTGCTCCTCATCGCGGTCTCCAAGACGATGGACGCCGAGCGCGTCCGGATGGCGGTTGCGGCAGGCGTCGCGGCCCTGGGGGAGAACCGCGTCCAGGAAGCGCGTGACAAGATCGAGGCGCTGGGGCACCCAGTGCCGTGGCACCTGATCGGGGGGCTCCAGACCAACAAGGCCCGGGACGCGGCGCGGCTCTTCGACTGGATCCACTCGGTGGATCGGCTCGAGCTGGCCCAGGAGCTGAGCCGACGCGCCCATGCCGCCGAGCGCACCGTGAACGTCCTGGTGCAGGTCAATCTGGGCGACGAGCCGCAGAAGGGGGGCGTGACCCCCTCGGAGACGAAGCGTCTGTGCGAGGCCGTCACCGGCCTGCCGGGCCTGCGCGTACGCGGCCTGATGGCGATCCCCCCCGCCGCGCCGACCCCGGAGGACACGCGGCCCCACTTCCGCGCGCTCCGGGAGCTGCGCGACGGCCTGGGGCTCGAGCACCTGTCCATGGGCATGAGCGCCGACTACGAGGTGGCCATCGAGGAGGGCGCGACCATGGTGCGGGTCGGCACCGCCATCTTCGGCCCGCGGCAGACTCCCCCTGTGAGGGGCTAGACGGTGAGCATCAAGGACAAGAAGGTCGGCTTCCTGGGCGGGGGGAACATGGGCGAGGCCATCATCAAGGGCCTGCTCCAGACCGGGCTCGTGCCCGCCTCGTCCATCGCGGCCACCGACGCGCGCGCCGACCGGCTCGAGCAGATCGCCAAGCAGTACGGCATCCGCGCGGCCACGTCCAACCGGGCGCTGGTGGCGGAAGCGGACGTGGTGATCCTGGCGGTCAAGCCGCAGATCATGAGCGCGGTGCTGAAGGACGTGGCGGGCGCGGTCGATCGCGGCCGGCTGCTGATCTCGGTGGCCGCGGGCGTGCCGGTGGCCGCCCTGCGCGAGGCGCTCGGCAAGCCCGCGCGCCTGATCCGGGTGATGCCGAACACCCCCGCGCTCGTGCTCGAAGGCGTCACCGCGATCGCGCGGGCCGAGGGACTCGAGTCCGGCGATCTGGAGATGGCGCAGGAGCTCTTCGGCGCGGTGGGGCGCGTGGTGGTGCTCGAGGAGGATCACCTCGACGCGGTCACCGGGCTCTCGGGCTCCGGGCCTGCCTACGTGGCCATCGTGATCGAGTCGCTCGCCGACGGCGGCGTGAAGATGGGGCTGGACCGCGCCACCGCGATGATCCTGGCCACCCAGACCGTCCTCGGCTCGGCCAAGCTCATTCTCGAGACCGGGATGCATCCGGGGCAGCTCAAGGACATGGTGTCTTCCCCCGGAGGTACCACCATCGCCGGCATCGCGGCGCTGGAAGAGGGGGGCGTGCGGCGGACATTCATCGGCGCCGTGGAGCGCGCGACGCAGCGCTCGCGCGAGCTGGGGAAGAGACCATAGCGTGCTCGACCTGATCTTCATCGCTGCTCGACATCTACAAGTGGGTGATCATCGCGGCCGCCCTCATCACCTGGGTGAGCCCGGATCCCCGTAATCCGATCGTGACGATCCTGCGTCAGGTCACCGAGCCGGTGTTCGGGCCCGGCCCGGCGGCTGTTGCCACCATGGAAGACCGGCGGGCTCGACTTCTCTCCGCTGATCGTCATCTTCGCCATCCAGCTGGTGGAGTGGGGCCTGCCACGCCTGCTCTTCCAGGCTCAGCACTGAGGAGGCCGCCGTGCGCATCACCCCCATGGATATCCGGCAGCAGCAGTTCACGGTTCGAATGTTCCGTGGCTTCGACGTCCAGGAAGTGGACACCTTCCTCGAGGACCTGGCCGGCGACTACGAGGCCATGCTGAAGGAGAACACGCTGCTCAAGGAGCATCTCCAGGCGGCGGAGGAGCGTACCCGCGGCCTCGAGCAGCGCGAGCGCATGCTCCAGGAGACCCTCGTCACCACCCAGCGGATGGTCGAGGAGATGAAGGACAACGCCCGGCGCGAGGCCCAGCTCGTGATCAAGGAAGCCGAGATGCAGGGCGAGAAGACCATCGAGGCCGCGCGCACCGCCGAGGCCGCCATCCAGGCCGCAGATCAGCCAGCTCAAGCGCACGCGGCGGCAGCTCGCCGAATCCCTGCGAGCCACCGTGGACATGTACCAGCGCCTGCTGGACCAGGATCTCGAGGCCGATGCGAACCAGAACGAGTAGGCCCGGAGGGGGCTGCGCCCCCTTCCGGCGGTCGTCGCGCGCCTTTCGGCGCGCTCCTTCCTGCCTCCCCCAAGATGGATTGCGCGGGCGGAGCCCGCGCTCGAATGGGACCGAATTATCGGGCGGCGAGCAGCTGCTGCAGGTGCGGGTCCAGCCGAAGGCGCGGCGCAATGAAATCGTGGAACAGCCGGATGGGAGGTTCCGCGTTCGGGTGACCGCGGCGCCCGAGGGCGGAGAGGCGAACCGGGCGGTGATCGGGCTCCTGGCCGAGGCATTCGGGGTCGCGCCGTCTCGGGTCGCGCTGGTGCGCGGGGCGACGTCGCGCGACAAGCTGTTCCGCGATCCAGCGACGGCCCCTCCCCCGGCCCTCTCCGCAGAGCGGCGAGGGGGTCCGGAGGTGATCACGCCGGTTCGCTGGGAAGACGGTGGGCTGGTGCTGCTCGACCAGACGCAGGCTGCCCACCGAGGAGGTGGAGCGCACCTACACCGCCTGGCCGGACGTGGCCGAGGCCATCCGCACGCTCGTCGTCCGCGGGGCGCCCGCCATCGGAGTCGCCGCCGCGTTCGGGGTGGTCCTGGCCGCGCGGGCGAGCGGCGCCACGAGCCACGCCGCGCTGCTCGCCGATCTGGAGGAGGCCATCAAGGGGCTCGCCGCCACGCGGCCCACCGCGGTCAACCTGTTCTGGGCGCTCGACCGCATGCGGCGGCTGGTGGTCGCGGCGGCGCGGACATGCCCCTGGCGGGCCTACGCGCGACGGCTCCTGGAAGAAGCGCAGGCGATCCTGTCCGAGGACCTGGCCGCGAACCGCGCGATGGGCGCGCACGGGGCCGCCCTGGTGCCCGACGGCGCGCGTCTCCTCACCCACTGCAACGCGGGCGCGCTCGCCACCGCGGGCTACGGCACCGCGCTCGGGGTGATCCGCGCCGCGCACGAGCGGGGCAAGCTCGCGATGGTCTGGGTGGACGAGACGCGCCCGGTCATGCAGGGCTCGCGGCTCACCGCGTGGGAGCTGGTCAAGGAGGGCATCCCGCACCGGCTGATCTCCGACGTGGCCGCCGGCTTCGTGATGAAGCGGGGCGAGGTGGACCTGGTCGTGACCGGCGCGGACCGCATCGCCGCCAACGGCGACACCGCCAACAAGATCGGCACGTACGTCGTGGCGGTGCTCGCCCGCCACCACGGCATCCCGTTCTACGTGGCCGCGCCGTCCTCGACCATCGACCCGTCGATCCCGAGCGGCGACACGATCGTGATCGAGGAGCGCGACGCGGCCGAGGTGCGCGGCGTGGCCGGGCGCCGAGACCGCTCCCGCGGCCTCGCCGGTGTTCAACCCCGCCTTCGACGTCACGCCCGCCGCGCTGATCAGCGCGATCATCACCGAGCGCGGCGTGTTCCGGCCGCCCTACCACTTCAGCTAGCCCTTCCCCTCCGGGGAGAGGCCGCGGGCGAGCTGAGCCGAGGCGAGGCGAGCGACAGGAGGATGAGGGGCCATCTCCGCCAACCGCGACACCAGCAGCGCCCGCCGGTACCACGACCGCGACCGCGCACTCCCCCGAGTCGGTGCGACAGAGCGGCCACGCGCTCGACTGGGAGACCAAGCCGCTCGCCCTTCAAGGTCTATCCCGCGCTCGAGCAGATCCGGCTGCTCGACCGATCTCGCCGCGCTGGCCGTCGACACGTTCGCGTCGCTCGCGCCCGGCGATCCGTCCGCGCCACCGGCCGCGCTCGACCTCGAGCGCCTGGCCGCGCTGCTCTTCTTCTCCGCGGGCGTCACGCGGGTCAAGACCTACCCGGGCGGCGCGCAGATCCACTTCCGCGCGGCGGCCTCCACCGGCGCGCTCTACCAGACCGAGGTGTACGTGGTGGCCGGCGCGCGTCGAGGGGCTCGCGCCGGGCGTCTACCACTTCAGTCCGGGCGACTTCGCCTCCGGCGGCTGCGCGCGGGGCGACTTCCGGGGCGCGGTCGGCGCTGGCCACCGCCGACGAGGCGGTCGCCGCGCAGCCGGCCTCGCTGATCCTCTCCGCGATCTACTGGCGCAATACCTGGAAGTACCGAGGCGCGGGGCTACCGCCACCTCTTCTGGGACTCCGGCACGCTGCTGGGCCAGCTCCTCGCGGTGGCGCGCGCGCTCGACGTGCCGGCGCGGCTGTCACCGGCTTCGTGGACGCACAGCTCAACGGCCTGCTCGGCCTCGATGCCGAGAAGGAGGGCGCCCTCGTGACTGGTCCCGCTGGGCGCCGCCGGTCGGGGTCGGCGCCGCGCCCCCGGTCATCACCACGCTCGCGCCCGAGATCATCCCGCTCTCCGCCCGCGAGGTCGACTACCCAGTCCTGCGCGACGCCTACGACAACTCGAGTCTCGACTCCGAAGCCGAGGTCGCCCGACTGGCGCGAGCAAGACGGGGGTCAGGTCTTGCATTCCGACATTTCGCCCGCCGCGCCGCGTGTCGCGCTGCCGGTACCCCTGAGCGTGGCGGGCCGCTCACTGGGCGAGACGATCGCGAAGCGGGGATCGACGCGGGCGTTCTCGGGAGAGGCGATCACCGCCGAGGCCCTGTCGAGCGCGCTCTATCACGCCACGCGCGGGTTCCCCGCCGACGTGCCGTCGGGGCTGGTGGACCTCTACGTCAACGTGCACGCGGTGACCGGGATCGAGCCGGGAGCCTATGCGTATGACCGCGCGGGGCACGCGCTCGTCCCCCTGCGGGACGGCGACGTGCGCGACGCGTCCGCGTTCCTCTGTCTCGAGCAGGCGCTCGGCGGAACGTCGAGCGCGACCGTCTTCTTCCTCGCCGACCTCGCGCCCGTCCTCGAGCGGTGGGGCAATCGCGGCTACCGGCTCGTGAACCTGGAGGCGGGGCTGATCGGCGGGCGGCTCTACCTGGGCGCCTACGGCCAGCGCTTCGGGGCGAGCGGCCTCACCTTCTACGATCGCGCGGTGGTGGAGTTCTTCTCGCCTCACGCCGCGGGCAAGGACGCGATCTTCGTCACCGCCCTGGGCCGCTCCGTCAAGGCGCCGGCGCGCTAGAAGTACGCCAGCAGGCGTCCGCAGGCGATCGCGCCGATCCAGCAGGCGAGCGACACCGTCGCCGCCGTCCTGGCCCAGACGGGCGTGCCGCGCCCGACGTCCCAGCCGGCGACGGACCGGAAGGGCCACCGATGGAACGCGGCGGCGTTGAGCAGCGCCAGCGCGATCAGGATCAGCTTGAGCCGGAAGGCGGGGTTCACCGCGAACTCGGTGGCGTGGGCCGTGAACATCATGAAGCCGGTCGGCACCACCACCGCGAAGCCCCGGCGAGACCACGTCAGCAGATGCGCGGCCAGGCCGCTCACCGGCAGTGAGCGGGCGCGTCCGAGCAGACGCAGGTCGAAGAAGAAGGCGCCGCCCACCACGAGCACGAAGCCCAGGATGTGCAGGATCTCGACGATGGGGTAGAGCCACTGCCACTGGCGCATCGCCACCGCGAGCGCGGACGTCTCCAGCCAGACGAGCCAGGCGGCACCCTCGGGCGGATGCACGGCCTAGCGGAGTTCCGTCGTCTTCCCGCCGACCGTGATGCGCTCGGCGCGCAGCTCGTCGGGATCCGTGCGATGGGGGTAGCCGACCACGGTGGCGGCCGCGCCCGCCCGGAGCTCGGCCCGCGGCAGGCCGCGGTTCTCCATCCGCGTCGGCGGAGCCAGCACCACGACCCAGACCTTGCCGCCCGCCTCGAGCCGGATGTATCCGTGCGGGTGCTCGTAGCCGGCCTCGCGGATGGTGCCGGTGAGGGTCATCTCCTTGGTGCTGTCGTAGCCGCTCCAGCCGTGATGGGCCAGGGCGGGAGTGGTCAGGGCGAGAAGCGTTGCCGTGATCAGCACGGGTCGAATCATCGCGTGCTCCTGTCTTTCACGGGGCCGGGAGGCGGCCCGTGACGGTGAAGGTCCCGTTGCCCTGCGGCGTGACGATCACCATCTCGCCCATGGCCGGGCTCACGCCGACGAAGGCCGTGACGTTGGCGCCGTGGGTCACGAGGATCATGTTGCCGCCCGCGCGCTTCTCGGCGGCGAGGGTCCGGAACGCCCGCGTCTGCTCCGCCTGGCGCGTCCGGTCGGCGAAGAGCGAGGTCAGGGGCTCCCACGGCTCGGCCGATCCGAAGGCCAGCCGCGCGGTCTCGAGGCAGCGGCACCACGGGCTCGAGAGCACCCGCTCGACCGGGATCGCGCGGGCCTTGAAGGCGGCTCCGATCCGTCGCGACTCCTCGCGGCCGGTCTCGGTCAGGTTGCGCTGCGTCGCACAGTCGTCCAGCCGAAAGCCGGTTGGGTCACCGACCCCGGGGGTGGTCGTGCCGTGGCGCAGGAGCACGACCTGGCCGCCCGCCGCGAGCCGTCGCCAGAGGCCTTCGTCGGCATCCGCGGGGCCGACGAGGGCCGGCGCGCCGAGCAGAAGCAGCGCAAGCACCAGTTGAGGCACGGCGCCCATGGTACACGGCTTCACAAGCCGGGCGCTCGTTGCAACGTATCGCGGGGTTCTGATACCGTGGTCGGGTCAACCTGACCCCCAAGGAGCTTGTAATGAAGAAGTACTACCTGATGGCGCCCGGGCCGACGCCCGTGCCGTCGAACGTGCTGCTGGCGATGGCCGCGCCGATCCTCCACCACCGGACGCCGGAGTACGAGGCGCTCTTCCTCGAGGTCCGGGCCGGGCTCAAGCGCCTCTTCCAGACCAGCCAGGACGTGATCCCCTTCACCTCGTCGGGCACCGGGGCCCTGGAGGCCGCGGTGTGCAACACCCTGTCCGCGGGCGACGCGGTGCTGGTGCTCCGCGCGGGCAAGTTCGGCGAGCGCTGGGAGGAGATCTGCCGCACCTACGGCGTCACCGTGATCCCGATGGACGCGCCCTTCGGCCACACCGTGCCCGGCGTCGAGCCTTCGCGGACGCCCTGCGCCAGCATCCGGAGGCCAAGGCGGTGCTGATGCAGCACAGCGAGTCGTCCACCGGCGTGCTCCACGACGTCCGAGGCATCGCGGCGGTCACGCGCGCGACCGGCGCGATCCTGATCGTGGACGCGGTATCGAGCCTCGGCATCGCCGACCTGCGCATGGACGAGTGGGGCGTGGACGTCGGTGGTCGCGGGCTCCCAGAAGGGCCTGATGCTCCCGCCCGGCCTGTCCTTCTGCGCGCTCTCGGAGAAGGCGTGGGGCCACGTGAAGGCCTCGCGGCTGCCGAAGTACTACTTCGACATCGCGACCGAGCGGAAGTTCGTGGCCCGGAACGAATGCCGCTTCACCCCGGCCGTCTCCATCTTCGTGGGACTGCGCGAGGTGCTGAAGATGATCGAGACGGAGGGCCTGACGAACGTGTTCCGGCGCCACGAGCGGCTGGCGCGCGCCACCCGCTCCGGCGTGGAGGCCCTGGGCCTCGAGCTCTTCGCCAAGTCCGGGCCGAGCCCGGCCCTGACCGCGGTGGTCGCGCCGCGCGGGATCGACAGCGAGGCGGTGCTGTCCACCTACTCGACCTCGCACAACATCACGATCGCGGGCGGGCAGGGCGAGATGAAGGGCCAGCGTGTTCCGGCTCGGCCACATGGGCTACGTCGGCGACTTCGACGTGATCACCGCGCTCGCCGCGCTCGAGCAGGTCCTGCACGAGCTCGGGCACCCCGTCGACTTCGGCGCCGCGGTCCGCGCGGCCCAGAAGGTCCTGGCCGAGCGCTGAGCGCCGATGCGCGTGCTGCTGCTCCGTCACGCGGAGACCGACTGGAACCGGGAGCGCCGCTTCCAGGGCTGGCGCGACAGCCCGCTCTCCGCCACCGGCCGGGGCCAGGCCGAGCCGGCGGCGCGGCTGCTCGCCGGCTCGCCGGCTGGCCGCGGTCTGGTCGAGCCCGCTCGGGCGCGCGCGGGAGACCGCCGCGATCATCGCGGCCCCCCACAGGCTCGCGGTGCGCGAGGCCGAGGCCTTCAAGGAGATGGGCTTCGGCGAGTGGGAGGGACTCACGCGGGACGAGGTGGCGGCGCGCTTCCCCGGCCCGCTCCGCGCCTGGGCCGAGCACCCCGCACGAGGCCGCGTGGCCCGGGGCGGAGCCGCTGGCCGCGGTGCGGGCCCGCGCCCTGGCCGGGCCTCGAGGCGATGCGGCAGGCCCACCCGGAGCAGACCGTCTGCCTCGTCTCCCACGGGATCACCTGCCGGGTCCTGATCCTGGAGGCCCTCGGGCTCGGCCTGGACCGGCTCTGGTCGCTCCAGCTCGCCTCCACGGGGATCTCGGAGCTCGAGTTCCGCGACGACTGGACGACGCTGCACCGGATGAACTCGCTCATCCACCTGACCGACGTCGCGATCGCCTGAGGCGCGCCGATGAGCGTGCTCGCGCAAGAGCCAGCCGACTCAACTGCCCCCAGACAGCTCCCAAGGGCGCCAAGATCTACCTGCCCGACGAGGCGGCCCGCAAGCGCGCGGTCGAGGAGCGCCTCTTCGAGGTCTTCCGGCGCTGGGGCTATCGCGAGGTGGTGACGAGCGCGTACGAGTACTTCGACGTGCTCTCCCACGGCACCGACCAGGAGCTGCAGGAGCGCATGTTCAAGATGGTGGACCGCGAGAGCGGCCGCCTCCTCGCGCTGCGCGCCGACGTCACACCCCAGATCGCGCGCATCGTCGCCACCCGCATGCGCGACGAGCCCAAGCCGCTGCGCCTGGCCTACGTCACCGACGTGTTCCGCTACGACGAGCCGCAGGTGGGCCGCTACCGCGAGTTCTACCAGGCCGGGGTGGAGCTGATCGGGCTGCCCAACCCCGAGGGCGACGCCGAGATGATCGCGATGACCGTCGAAGGCCTTCGCGCCCTCGGCCTCGAGCGCTTCCAGATCGACGTGGGCCAGACCGAGTTCTTCCGCGGCATCCTGGAGGACGTGGCCGCCGACCCCGCCACCGGGCGGGAGCTGCGGTCGGCGCTGGGCCGCAAGGACCTCTCGGCCCTCGAGCGCCTGGTCGGCGAGCTGGCCGCGCCCGCGGCGGTGACCGAGCTGCTGCTGGCCCTGCCCACGCTCTACGGGCGCGGCGACGTGCTCGACCGCGCCGAGCGCCTGGTCAAGAACCCCCGCTCGGAGGCCGCGCTCGCCAACCTGGCCGAGGTCTACCGGCTGCTGCGCGCCTACGGCCTCGCCGACTCGGTCCTGCTCGACCTGGGCGAAGTACGTGGCTTCGACTACTACTCGGGCGTACACTTCGAGGCTTACGTGTCGGGTCTCGGCGCCCCGCTGGTGGGGGGCGGGCGCTACGACCAGATGCTGGGCCGCTTCGGCTACGACTGTCCGGCGACCGGCTTCGCGCTTCGAGACCGGGCCGGGCGCTGCTGGCGATGGCGTCGCAGGGCGCGGAGCCGCGGCTGCCCGGGCCCGATTTCTTCGTGATCGACTTCACGGCGGACAAGACCCGGGCGCTCGCGCTCTCGCGGCGGCTGCGGGACGCGGGAGCCGCGGTGGCGCGCGACATCATCAGCCGCCCGCTGGCCGAGTCGCTGGCCTACGCGCGGGGGCAGCACGCGCGCCTGGGCGCTGATCATCGGGACCGACGGGGCCGATCCGGACCGGTGCGGATCCTGGATCTGCGCGGCGGAGGCGGCGGTGGAGCGGATGGTGACGTGTGGCGAGCTGCTCGCGGACCCGCGGCCGCACTTCCCGGGACTTGGAGACGGAGATGCCTAACATCGTGGTGGTCGGCGCGCAGTGGGGCGACGAGGGCAAGGGCAAGATCGTGGACGTGCTCGCGCCCGCACGTGGGCGTGGTCGTCCGCTACCAGGGCGGCAACAATGCCGGCCACACCGTGGTGGTGGGCCGCGAGAAGTTCGTGCTCCAGTCCATCCCCTCCGGGCATCCTGCATCCGGGCGTCCGCTGCGTGATCGGCTGCGGCGTGGTCATCGACCCCGCGTCCCTGATCGAGGAGATGGAGTCGCTGGTGCAGCGGGGCGTGTCGCTCGACGGCAACCTCTATATCTCCAAGAACGCGCACCTGATCATGCCCTATCACCCCGCGCTCGACCGGGCCTCCGAGTCGCAGGCGGGCAAGCGGCGGATCGGCACCACCGGCAAGGGAGTGGGGCCCGCCTACGCCGACAAGGCGGCGCGGATCGGCATCCGCATGGCCGACCTGCTCGACGAGCGAGCTCTTCCGGGAGAAGCTCGAGTTCAACATCCAGCAGAAGAACCGGCTGCTCCGCGAGATCTACGACGAGCAGACGTTCACGGTGGACAGCATCCTCGGCACCTATCTCCGCTACGCGGGCTGGCTCGCGCCCTACGTGACCGACACCGCGCTGCTCCTGCACCGGTGGATCGAGGCCGGGCACTCGATCCTGTTCGAGGGCGCGCAGGGGACGATGCTCGACATCGACCACGGGACCTATCCCTTCATCACGTCCTCCAGCACGACCTCGGGCGGCGCCTCCACCGGCACCGGGATCCCGCCCACCAAGATCAACGGGGTGCTCGGCATCTCCAAGGCCTACTGCACCCGCGTGGGCGGCGGCCCGTTCCCCACCGAGGTCTCGGGGGAGGTGGCCGAGCTGCTCCGCGCGCGCGGCAACGAGTACGGCGCGGTGACGGGACGGCCGCGGCGCTGCGGCTGGGCGGACGCGGTGGCGCTGCGCTACGCCGCGCGCATCAACGGGCTCGACACCATCGCGCTGACCAAGCTCGACGTGCTCGATGGCTGCGAGACGGTCCGCATCTGCGTGGGCTACCGGTACCGGGGCGAGGTGCTCACCGACTTCCCGGAAGAGGAGCGGATCTGGAGCACCGCGGAGCCGGTCTACGAGGAGCTGTCGGGCTGGCAGAGCTCCACCCACGGCCTGCGCGACTACGCGGCGCTGCCCTCGAAGGCGCGCGAATACGTCGAGCGCCTGGCCGACCTGATCGGGGTCCCGGTCTCGCTCGTCTCCACCGGCCCGGTCCGCGACGAGACCATCCTGGTGGGCGACTCCGCGCTCACGCGCTGGTTTCCCGCGCTCCGGAGCGCGCTCCCCGCGCACTGAGGCCAGCCGGAGCATGGCGCTCAAGATCCTGGTCGTTGACGACGAAGAGCCGGCCCGCCAGGGCCTCACCGCGCTCCTCGCCCGCTGGGGCTATGACGTGGACGAGGCGGGCGACGGCCAGGAGGCGCTCGCCAAGGCCGCCGCGGGCCTGCCCTCGGTCGTGGTTTCGGACCTGGTGATGCCCAAGATGGACGGCCTCGAGCTGCTCCGCGCGCTCAAGACCGACGTGCCCTTCGCCTCGGTGATCCTCCTGACCGGGCAGGGCTCCATCGACACCGCGGTGACCGCGATGAGGGAAGGCGCGTACGACTACCTGACCAAGCCGGTGGACGTGGCGCGCCTGCGGCTGCTCATTCCCAAGGCCGCGGAGCGGGGCGAGGCGGTCCGCGAGGTCGCGCTGCTGCGCCGCAAGCTCAGCCAGGTGTGGGGGATGGGACGCCTGGTGGGCACCAGCGTGGGCATGCAGGAGGTGTACCGCCTCATCGAGGTGGCGGCCCCCACGACGGCTCCGGTGCTGATCAGCGGGGAGAGCGGCACCGGGAAGGAGCTGGTGGCGCGCACCCTGCACGATCTCTCCCCGCGGTCCAAGGGGCCGTTCGTGGCCGTGAACTGCGCGGCCATCCCGGAGACCCTGCTGGAGAGCGAGATCTTCGGCCACGAGAAGGGGGCCTTCACCGGCGCGCTCGAGCGGCGGCCCGGTTGCTTCGAGCTCGCGCACGAAGGCACCATCTTCCTCGACGAGATCGCGGAGATGAATCCGGGCACCCAGGCCAAGTTCCTCCGCATTCTGCAGGACGGTGCGGTGCGGCGGCTCGGAGGCCGGACCGAGATCCGGGTGGACGTCCGGGTGCTCGCCGCGACCAACAAGGATCCGGTCAAGGCCATCCAGGAGGGGACGTTCCGGGAAGATCTCTACTACCGCTTGAACGTCGTGAGCCTCGTGCTGCCCCCGCTGCGTGAGCGGCGCGACGACATCCCGGCCCTCGTGCAGGCGTTCATCGAGGAGTTCAACACGCGCTACGACAAGCACATCCGCTCGCTGGACGAGGCGGTGCTGAGCGGGCTCGTGGCCCAGCCCTGGCCCGGCAATGTCCGGGAGCTGCGCAACACTCTCGAGCGCGCGATCATCGTCTGCGAGACCGACACCATCCTGCCCAAGCACATTCCGCCGTCGCCGACCCTGCGGGTGGCCGACGGCGGCGACGGACCCGACTCGGTGAGCTTCCGGGTCGGGACGAGCCTGGAGGAGGCCGAGAAGGCCATCATCCTCAAGACGCTCGCGGCCAACGGCAACAACAAGACCCGGGCCGCGGATGTGCTCGGGATCAGCCTCAAGACGCTGCACAACAAGCTCAAGACCTACGGCAGCTAGCATGCGGCTGCGACTCGGGGTGCGGGGGCGGGAGGCGCTGGTCGTCAGCCTGCTCACGCTGCTCGTGGTCACCACCGCCACCGCCATCCATCTCTCCCAGCTCAGCCGCGTGGTGGTGCAGGAGGCGGTGAAGCAGGCCGAGCTCATCGCCAAGCAGATCTACGCCCAGACCGGCCGCGCGCTGCAGCGCACGCCCGGCGCGGATCCGCTCGTCGCGCTCCGGGAGGATCCGGAGCTGCGCAGCTTCCTCGACGCCAGCGTCGGGTACTCGCCGCACCTGGTCTACGCGCTCGTGACCGACCACACCGGTACCGTACTGCTCCACACCGAGCGGCAGAAGGAAGGCAAGCCGGAGCCGGACCGCCCGAACCTCGACGGGCTCCTGAAGCTCGACACGCTGAGCCGCTTCTCCGCGCTCTACACCGCGGGTCGCACCTACGAGACGGTGCTGCCGATGACGCTCAACGACCGGCTCTTCGGGTCCATTCGTCTGGGCGTCTCCACGACGCTCCTGCGGCGCGAGGTCACCGGGTCGCTCCAGCAGAGCCTGGCGGTGGCCGCGGTCGCGCTGCCCCTGGCCTGGCTGGCCGCGATGGTGCTGGCGCAGCTCACGGTGCGGCCGATCCGCGCCATCGTGGGGCAGGTCGACCGGATCCGGCGCGGTGAGCCGCTCGAGGCCACGCCGCTGGCCCAGGGCGGTGACGAGTTCCAGGAGCTCTCCTCCCAGCTCACGCGCCTGGGACGCGAGCTGCAGGCGGACCGGCTGTTGACGCTCAGCGAGAAGGCCAACCTGCAAGGGGTGGTGGACCAGCTGGAAGACGGCGTGATCTTCCTGAACCCGGAGCGGCACATCCTGTTCTTCAACCGGGCCGCGGAGACGGTGGTGGGTATCCCGCTCGAGCGGGCGGTCGGCCTGCCCATCCACGAGGTGCTGGATCCCGCCCATCCGTTGCTGCCCTTCGTGGATCAGGTGCTGGTCGGCTCCGCGGGGATCCGCAACGCCACGGTGGTCCTGCCGTACGACGGCCGGGACAAGGAGTTCCTGGTCTCGGCCTTCCACATGGAGGACGCGCACCGGGTCATGGGCGTGGCGATCCTGCTGAAGGACCTGGAGTCGGTCAAGACGGTGCAGTCGCTCGTGAGCTACTCGGCCAAGCTCGCCGCGCTCGGCCGGCTCACCTCGGGTGTGGCCCACGAGGTCAAGAACCCCCTCAATGCGATGATGATCCACGTCGAGCTGCTCAAGGAGCGGCTCGAGGATTCCGGGGCCGACGTCCGGCAGAGCCTGGAGGTCATCGGCGGCGAGATCCGGCGGCTGGACCGGGTCGTGCAGGGGTTCCTCAAGTTCATGCGCCCGCAGGAGCTGACGCTCAAGCCGGTGGATCTCAACGCGATGCTCCAGAGCGTGTGCGCGCTGCTGGAGGCGGAGAGCCAGAGCCACGGGGTGCGCTTCGTCCTCGAGCTGGACGCGGACCTGCCCGTGGTGAGCGCCGACGAGGAGCTGCTGCGCCAGGCGTTCATCAACATCCTGCAGAACGCGGTGCAGGCCATGCCCAGCGGTGGCGCGGTCCGGGTCCGCACGCGACCCGACGAGCTCGACTGGGTGCGGGTGACGGTGACGGACCAGGGCGTGGGCATCGCGCCGGAGGACCTGACCAAGATCTTCAAGCTCTACTACACCAGCAAGGTGGGAGGCAGCGGCATCGGTCTCTCGGTGGTGTACCGTATCGTGCAGCTTCACGACGGCACGATCGAGGCGAAGTCCGAGCTGGGACGGGGGACGGCCATGGTCGTCCGCCTGCCGCTCCGATGACGCGATTGCGCGGCCCGCTCGGCCTCCTGCTCGTCGCCGCCACCCTCGGTGGCTGCGCGGGCGCCAGCGACTTCCTGGTGCCCGCACCGACCATGGCGCGGCCACGCGCCTCGAACCCGGCCGAGGAGGAGCTCGCGGCCAGGTCGATCCCCGCGGTCCGGGAGCCGGTGCCCCCGCCGGCTCCCCCCGACCCACGACGCCGGCGCCGCTCGCCACGCCCCCCGCGCCCACGCCTGTGCCGCCCGCGGCGCCCGCACCGGCGCCGCCGCGCAGCGCGGCGATTCCCCGCGAGCCGCCGGTGCTGGCTCCGCAGGCCAGCGCGGAAGAGGAGCAGCGGCTGAAGACGCAGGCCGAGCGCCGGATCGAAGGCACCGAGAAGCTGGTACAGCGGATCGACCCGGCTCGCCTGCCTCGCGAGCAGCAAGAGAGCTACCGGACCATCCAGAGCTTCCTCGTCAAGGCCCGCGAGGCGCTCTCGACCCGCGACGTGCAGAGAGCGTTCACGCTGGCCGACAAGGCCTTTCTCCTGGCCGATGAGATGTCAAAGGCGCCCCGCTGAAGTCATGGACGTAAAAGCTTCCGATGCCGGTAAGTCTTACCGGCTGTGTTCCGATGTGATCAGGAAGATTCACTCCAAACCCCTGCGCCGAAAGGCTTCGCGGCCCGATGCCTCGTGGCATGGGGGTTGCCGCTTTTCCCGGGACGGTCACCAATTCGCCGGAGGGAGAACCATCATGCGCAGCGGGCTCCTGGGATTCACGCTGGCTCTGGGCGCGCTCATCGCGGCCTGCACGATCGATCCGCCGGCGGGGACGCCGCCACCGCCGATGGCCGGCGTGCTCGAGCCGGGGCCTCGCGAGGCCACCTTCGGTCGTACCGGGGAAGAGGTCGTCACCAATCCGCAGCTCCGAGACAAGATCCGCAACCTCTTCGGCGCCGACTGGACGCCCACCGCGGAAGGCCGTGGCAAGATCACGAAGGGTGCCGCCGCCTACTTCGGTCGCACGGAGCCCCCGCGCGGCGTGCGAGTCGGCGACGCGAACTACGTCGCGGTGACTGGCTGCGTGCCGGCGACCTGCCGCAGCGAGCGTGTGCTGCTGCTGATCCAGGAAAGCGGGGAGGGCCTCCTGGCTCGGCTGGACGAGGGCGGGTACTCGCACTACTACGCGTACGGCGGCAACTGGGGACTCGCCGGCTCCACGGCGCAGATCCTGGACGGCGCGATGCGAGCCCTCGCCCGCAGCGGGGACCCGTATCCGCGGACCTGAGGGCGCCCCGACTCTTGACCCGCCCGTGCCCGCCCGATATGCTGAGGTTTGCCTAGTTGGTCCGGTCGTCCTCGCAAGTTGCGTGTGCCATGTCGATACTGAGCGCGCGAGTGGTTTCGATGCAGCCGGTGACGCCCCGCGGTTCGGAGCGCCGCGCGTGAGCGATCTCGCCCGTCTCCTGAGCTGGGCGGAGGAGTCCCTGGCCGGCCCCGGCAGCGTTCTCCTGATGACCGACTACGACGGCACTCTCACGCCCATCGTGGACGATCCGGCCGATGCGATCCTCGCCGCCCAGACGCGTGAGGACCTCGGGCGTCTCGCCCGCTCCCCGCGGGCCCGCGTGGCGGTGATCTCCGGGCGCGGTCTGGAGGATCTTCGGGCCCGCGTCGCGCTCGACGACGTCATCTACGCGGGCTGCCACGGGCTCGAGATCGAGGGCCCGAACCTGGCCTTCCGCCATCCGGACGCGCTGGCCCAGCGGGCCATGCTGGGGGCGGTGGGCGACGTCCTGCTCCGTCGCGCCCCCGCGGTGAGCGGGATGCGTGTCGAGACGAAGGGCCTCGCGGTGGCCGTGCACTACCGGCACGTGGCCGCGGACGAGATCCGCCGGGTGGAGATCGAGCTGGCCCGCGCGATCCAGGAGCAGCCGGGCGGCCTGCTGAAGATCTTCCACGGCAGCAAGGTGATCGAGGTGCTGCCGCAGGTGGCCTGGACCAAGGGCGAGTGCGCGCAGTGGATCGAGGAGCGCCTGCGGCGGAGCCTCCCCGAGCCCGCGCTCTGGCTCTACCTGGGCGACGACTGGACCGACGAGCACGCCTTCGAGGTGCTGAGCGGCCAGGCCCTCACGGTCCGCGTCGGCGACGCGGTGCCCGCGTCGAAGGCGGCGTACCGCCTGGAGGACGTCTCCGAGGTCCATCAGCTCCTGGCCCTGCTCGCCGACGGGGTCGCGGTGGAGAGTCGCGCGTGAGGTTCCAGCTCCGGCTGGTCGCCGCGCTCTGGGTTGCGTCCCTGGTGGTCATCGGGGTCTTCGCCTATCTCCAGGTCGCCGAGGAGCGGCAGCGGCTGATCTCCGAGCTCGACCGCCGGGCCGCCCTGGTGAGCGAGAGCCTCAAGGAGGTGCTGGAGCCGGCGCTGGCCCGCGGCGGCAACAAGGTCCAGATCGACCGGCTGATCAAGAAGTTCAGCAAGCCGGACCTGGAGCTCGCGGTCTACGATCGCGTCGCCTCGATGATCTCGGTGACGCCGAGCGTGGGCAAGCAGATGATCGAGACGCCGCCCCCCGAGGTGACGTGGGCGCTCACGTCGGGGGCGGTGCAGACCGGCTTCCGCAAGCTCGACGGCAAGACCCTCTACGTCTACGCCGACCCGATCCTGCGCGACGACAAGGCCACCGGCGCCCTCGTGGTGTTCCTCAACGCCTCCGATCTCAAGGTGGCCGAATGGGAGCGCTGGCGCTTCAACGCCATCCGCTTCGTGGTGCTGGCCGCGGTGCTCGCCCTGATCGCGCTGCTGGTCGTCCGGATGAGCCTGACCCAGCCGCTCGCCAAGATGGCGCGCTGGACCAAGGCGGTCCGGCGGGGCCACGCGATCGACCCGCCCGAGATGCCGGACGAGAGCCTCTTCGGCCCCATCGCGCGCGAGGTCACGGTGCTGGCCAAGAACCTCCAGCGGGCCAAGGCGGCCGCCGAGGAAGAGGCCGCGCTGCGCCTGATCGGCCAGACCCTCTGGACGGAAGAGCGGCTCAAGCAGTTCGCCAAGATGCGGCTCGGCGAGCGGCCCCTGGTGGTGGTCTCCAACCGGGAGCCGATCAGCCACGTCTGGAAGGACGGCCGCATCCAGGTGGTCACCCCGGCCAGCGGGCTCGTCACCGCGATGGATCCGGTGATGCGCGCCTGCGGCGGCATCTGGGTCGCCCAGGCCAGCGGCGACGCGGACCGCGAGACCGCGGACGCGCGGGGCCGCCTCCGCGTGCCCCCCGACGACCCGCGGTTCACGCTCAAGCGCGTCTGGCTCACCCCGGAGGAGGAGGCCGGATACTACTACGGCTTCTCCAACGAGGGGCTGTGGCCGCTCTGCCACATCGTGCACAACCGGCCCCTGTTCCGCCCGGAAGACTGGGCGCACTACCGGGCGGTCAACGAGAAGTTCGCGGCCGCGGTGCTCGAGGAGATCGCGGGCACCGAATCGCCGATGGTGCTGATCCAGGACTATCACTTCGCGCTGTTGCCCGGGCTCATCAAGCGCGAGCGCCCGGACGCGCGCACCGCGATCTTCTGGCACATCCCGTGGCCGAACTTCGAGGCCTTCTCGATCTGCCCGTGGCAGGACGAGCTGCTCCTGGGCATGCTGGGCGCCGACCTGATCGGCTTCCACACCCAGTACTACTGCAACAACTTCCTGGACACGGTGGAGCGGGCCATCGAGGCCCGGATCGACTGGGAGCGCTTCTCGGTCACCCGGGGGCAGCACGTGACGTCGGTCAAGCCGTTCCCGATCAGCGTGGCGCCCGGGTTCGTGGACAACCCGCCCACGACGTCTCGGCAAGCGCTCCTCGAGAGCCTGGACACGACCGCCGAGTTCCTCGGGGTCGGGGTCGAGCGGCTCGACTACACCAAGGGCCTGCCCGAGCGCTTCCGGGCGCTGGGCCGCTTCTTCGAGCGCTTCCCGGAGTACCGCGAGCGCGTGGTCTTCGTGCAGCTCGCCGCGCCGAGCCGCAGCACCATCCCGCGCTACCAGGCGCTGGAGGCCGAGGTGGACGCGGCGGTGCAGGAGGTGAACGGGACGTACCAGACCAAGCGGTGGAAGCCCATTCTCTACCTGAAGCGCCACCACGAGCACCGCGACATCTGGCCCTTCTACCGCCACGCCGACTTCTGCATGGTGACCTCCCTGCACGACGGCATGAACCTGGTCGCCAAGGAGTTCATCTCCGTCCGCGACGACGAGGAGGGGGCGCTCATCCTGAGCCAGTTCACCGGCGCGTCGTCGGAGCTGCGGGACGCGATCCTGGTGAATCCCTACGACGTGGACGGGATGGCCGACGCCATCCGCACCGCGGTCTCGATGCCGAGCGATGAGCGGCGGGCGCGCATGGGGCGCATGCGCGAGGGGGTGCGCGAGCACAATATCTACCGGTGGGCGGGGCTCCTGCTGAGCGAGCTCGAGCGGATCCCCGAGCACCCGGCCAACATGCCCGAGCCGGCGGCCTGGGAGAAGAAATAGAAAAAGGGGGAAGGGACGCGAGTCCCTCCCCCTTTTTTGAGCGTGCGGCTGGTTCTGCCTAGTCCTGATCCACCATCATCTTGACGGTGACCCGGCGCTTCTTCTCGTCCGGGGTCTCCTTGGCCGCGATGGGCCCGAGGCCGACCGCCTGCACGCGGGACAGCGGAACGCCCTTCTCGACGAGGAAGCGGCGCACCGACTCGACCCGACGCTGGCTCAGGCCGTAGTTGTAGTCCACGGGGCCCTTGGGGTCGGTGTAGCCACCCAGCTCAACCACCAGGGTGGGGTTGCCCTGTAGCTCCTTGATCACGCCCAGCAGAGCCGTCTGGGCCCCGTCGGTGAGCTCGGCCTTGTCGAAGCCGAAATAGACCTCCAGGGTGTCGGCCGTCTTCTGGTTGTAGCGGTTCGACCACAGGCGGGTGAGGCGGGTATCCACGCCCTCAGCCTTGGTCATCGCCGCGTCGGCACGGCTCCGGGCATCGGCCACGGCGCCCTCCAGGCTCTTCACCTGGGTGGTCACGCCCTTGACCTCGGTGTTGACACCCTCGACCTGGCCCTCGACCTTCACGAAACGCTGGTCGACCTCGACATCCTTCTTGGCGAACATGTCCCTGACGAAGCCCTTCGTGGCGCACCCGGACACCAGCAGGACTGCCACTGGTAGCAGGACGCCGATCTTCATGACTTTCCGCATGTACCGCCTCCTCATGTTGGGCGTTGACGACATATACGACGTATGCAACGTATCGCGAACCTGCCTGTGGGGAGCAACAAATAAGCCAGGAGGGGCGGGGGAAACGCACCGAGGGTCGGTGCGTCAATTTCCGTGATCTGGCCTTTACTTACAGGCCATTACCGCGACGGACCCATCGCGCCTGAGGGCGGGAAAGGGGCCGGCGCGGCCCTCAACTTTACATAGTGGTGTAAGGGTTACACGACTAGTGGACCGCGGCCGGCATGTGGACGTAGAGCTCCTGCTTGCTGGGCTTGGCCCCGGCCAGCGGGCGCGGGGGCCGCATCTCGTAACGGACCGGCTGCTGGTGATCGCCGTACTGCCGCTCGGGGTTGTAGACGGTGCTGAACTTCCAGAGCATGCGAAGGTAGTTCGTCTGCCCTCGGGCGGCCGCATGGAGCGCGGCCCCCCCGTACTTGCGGACCGCGCCCCAGCCCAGGTGCTTCCGGTTGAGCACGGCCTGGGTCCGGACCAGCTCCTCGTAGAACCGCTTGAGCGGGAGCTTGGTGGGGAGCACCGCGTGCTGCACGTCGAAGAGGCGGTAGTCCCGGGACGTGAGCTGGCGGGCCTCGGTCAGCCAGAGCTCCGTGCCCGGATAGGGGGTGGCCACCGTGAAGTGCACGACCTCGGGGACGGTGAGTGCCCAGTCGCGTACCTGGGCGAAGCGGGCCTCGTCCCAGCTCGGGTCCGCGATGATGTTGATGGCCACGGTGAGCCCGAGCGACCGGGCGATCTCGAGCGCCCGGAGGTTCTCGTTGAGGGTCACCCGCTTGCGGTGCAGCCGCAGCGCATCGTCGTCGAGGGCTTCGATGCCGAGGAACATGTAGTAGAGGCCGAGCCGCTTCCAGTACGCGAAGAGCTCCTGGTTCTTGATCAGCACGTCGCAGCGCGTCTCGAGGTAGTACTGCTTGCGGATGCGCCGGCGCTCGATCTCGCGGGCGATCGCGAAGCCGTGCTCGGCCTGGATGAAGGCGACGTCGTCCACGATGAAGACGTTGGGCTCGCGGATGCGCGCGAGGTCCTCGACCCCCGCCTCCGGCGAGCCCTTGCGGTAGCTGCGCCCGTAGAAGGTCCACGCGCTGCAGAACGAGCAGTCCCAGGGACAGCCGCGCGTGAACTCGATGGACGCGCAGGGATCGAGCACGCCGATGAAGTACTTGTGGCGGCGCCGGCCGAGGTGGCGCGCGGGCGAGGTGCAGGTCGAGGTCCTTGAGGAGGGTCGGGCTCGGACCCGCGCCGTGCCGGGTGACGACGCCGGGCAGGCTCTCGAGCTTCGGATCGCCGATGGCCTCGAGCACGAGCGGCGCGATGACCTCACCCTCGCCGCGTACGATGCAGTCGATGGCGCCGGCCGCGTGGTCGAGGAACTCGGACGCGATGAAGGACGCGCTGTGGCCGCCGACGAGTATGAAGGGAGCGCCGGGCCGGGCCTTGGTCTCCTTGGCGAGGTCCACCACCTCGGGGACGTTGGCCAGATAGTTCACCGAGAAGCCCACCGCCTGGGGCGCGAACGTCTCCAGCTCGCGCCAGTAGTCGGCGTGCTTGAAGATCTGCAGGTCCAGCAGCCGCACCTCGTGTCCAGCGGCCTCGAGGGCGGCGGCCACGCGCTCGAGGCCGAGCGGCTCGAGTCGGAGGTACAGCTCCGAATACATCAACGGACTCGGATGCACCAGGAGCACTCGCATGTTGCACCCTCCCGCGGGGATTTCCACGCAGCATACGGCAACCCGGCGCGGGGCGCCTCTACTCGTCGCAGTGCGTCGCTTTGCAAGTCCGCGCCGATGATGAAAAAATTACCGGTTTCGATGTAACGGTTACACAACAAGTGTCAGGTGATTGACGCCCGCTGTCCACGCGGGTGGCGCCCGAATTTCCCTAAATGACCGGAATGCCGGGAATCCACGCATGCCAGCAGCTCGCCGCCGGTTGGCACCTCGGTTGCCTATGAAATCGGAGATTCGACGACATGGCCACCTTCGGGCTGAACGGCGACGCGGAGACGGAGGGACGAGGCCGGCTCTTGCTGGTCGATCCCTACGGCACGAGTCGCGAGGGCCTGGGCGCCGCGCTGCGTGGCAGCGGGTTCGCCGTCGAGACGGCGGCGGGCAGCTCGGAGGCCATCCGCAGGATCGTCGACAGCGAGTTCGATCTGGCCATCATCGATCTCGACCTGCCGCCGGCTCACGGGATCGCGGAGGACGGCTGGGATCTGGTGCGCATCCTGCGCGCCGCGGATCCGGCGCTCCCGATGGTCCTGATCGCGGCCGAATGCCAGCCCGACACGCAGGCGGAGGCGCTGCGCTACGGCGCCGCCCACCTGCTCGAGAAACCCATCAGCCCGCGGGAGCTGCGGACCATCGTCTGCACCCTGCGTCCGGAGATCAGCCCCGTATGAAGCGCGCGTCGATCGGATTCGGTATCCTCGTCACCTTCTTCATCCTCGCAATGTTCCTGATGGCCGACGCGGAAGTCACGCCGGTGGACGACCCGGCGCTGGTCTCGACGAGCGCCCCCGCCCGCTGAGCAGCTCGAAGGGGCTACGCCCCTTCCGAAACTCCCCCCGACGCAGGTTGCGCGGGTCGACCCCGCGCTCGATTCGAGCCGCACCCCGCGCGCGCTGGGCAGGGGGCTCGGGCTGCGGTACCATGGCCCCCGTGGCTGAACCGAGTCTCTGGCTCCTCGTGCTGCTGGCGGGCTGGGTGATCGGCGCGCTCTTCGTGGGCATGGTGGGCGGCGCGACCCGGGGCGTGCAGGGCTTCTTCGTCTGGCTCCTCGCCGCGCTGATGTTCTCGCCGCCCCTCGCCATGCTCGGGCTCATCGCGGTCCTGCTGGGCGACCTAGTGCGGGAGATCGAGATCAAGCCCATTCACGGCTCGGCCGAGCTGCCCACGCGCTCGACGTCGGGCCGCTTCGCGCACCTCGCGGGGGAAGAGTGACCCGCCATCTACGGAGGAATGGATGATGACGATCGGACTGCTGCATCCGGGGGACATGGGCGCGGTCGTGGGCGCGTGCGCGCGCGCCGCGGGACAGCGCGTGCTCTGGGCCGCCACGGGGCGCAGCGCCGATACGCGGGCCCGCGCGGCCGCGGCGGGGCTCGAGGACGCGGGCACCGTGGCCAAGGTTCTCGCGGCCAGCGACGTCGTGCTGTCGATCTGCCCGCCCCACGCCGCGCTCGACCTGGCCCGCGAGGTCGCAGCCCATCGCTTCGCCGGGCTCTACGTGGACGGTAACGCGGTCGCGCCGGCCACCGCGCGGGAGGTCGGCGCCGTCGTCGAGCAGGTCGGCGCCACCTTCGTGGACGGCGGCCTCATCGGCCCGCCTCCCCGGACCGCCGGCTCCACGCGTCTCTACCTGTCGGGACGCGAGGCCAAGCGCGTGGTCGCGCTCTTCGAAGGGAGCGCGCTCGAGGCGATCGCGGTCAACGACGTGCCGGGTGCGGCCTCCGCGCTCAAGATGGTCTACGCCGCCTTCACCAAGGGCACCTCCGCGCTGCTGATGGGCGTTCGCGCGCTCGCCGCGAGCGAAGGGGTGGACGACGCGCTGCTCGCCGAGTGGCATCGCTCGCAGCCCGACCTGCCGAAGAAGTCCGAGGCCGCCGCGCGCGACAATGCGCGCAAGGCGTGGCGCTTCGTGGGCGAGATGGAGGAGATCGCGGCGACCTTCGAGGCGGCCGGCCTGCCGGGCGGCTTCCATCAGGCGTGCGGCGAGATCTATCGCCGGCTCGCCGACTTCAAGGACGTGACGACGCCGCCCGCGATGGCCGACCTGGTCGAGCCCCTGACGCATCCGCGGCCCAGGAGCTAGCGGCCGCGCGGCGTCGCAGCGTGGTAGACTCGGCCCCTGTAACTCCCCAGAATTCCTGACCCGAGCCGTTAGCTCAGTTGGTAGAGCACCTGACTTTTAATCAGGGGGTCCTCGGTTCGATCCCGAGACGGCTCACCATTTCTTTCACGGACTTCCGCAGCAGCGAATCCCTCGCGGCCCTTCTGGTGCCAACTCGCGGTGCCAACCCCCGCACCGCCACGAGCACGGTCGAGCCGCTCAACCCACTGCCTGTCCCCTCGGGGGAGCCAATGCGCGTAGTGCGCGAGCGTCGTTGTTGGCTTGGTGTGGCCGAGCTGCGCGGCAACATAAGTGATCGGGGCGCCCTCAGCGAGTAGGTGCGTCGCACAGGTGTGACGAAGATCGTAGAGGCGATGCCTGGGGAGTCTGGCCCGGCGTAGCAGCCCCTGGAAGCGCCGCGACACGGGTTTCACGTCGAGCAGCTCGCCGCTTTCGGCTGGCAACACCCACGGGTTCGGCTCGAGGCCACGCGCCAAGGCATCGGCCTCGATAGCGATCTGCCAGTCGCAGAGGGCCGCGAGGAGCCGGGGAGTCAAGTCAACGGTGCGGCGCTCCTCGGTCTTGGTGGGCTTGACGGCACCCAGGGACACCGCCCGCTCGACGTTGACGGTGCCTGTGGCGTCGTCGAAGTCCTCCCACCGGAGCGCCAGTGCCTCTCCAGGGCGCAAGCCCGTATCCGCGAGCGTGAGATAAAGCAGGGCGTCGCGTCGGCTCGCATAGCTCCCTAGCTCCTTCGCGGCGTGAGCGCGGGCCGTCACCAGGAACACGCTCAATTCCCTACGGAGAGCGGACGGATACTGCGCTGGCGGTCAGCACTCGTTAGGGTGTCGGCACCACGGCGGCCACGGCGGGTCACGCCTTGGGCGGCGTTGGCGACGAGCAACCCATCCCATGCCTGATGCTGACGGCCGCCGGGCATCTGCTCCTGGTCGAACTAACTAACCCCCTAACGCCTCAATGCTCGCCTCGCAGCCTGGCCTATCCAGGTGTAATCTATGCTTGTTCAAGCCTCATCTGTCGCGCCGAGGAGGAAGCATCGAATGGCAATAAGCGCCCGAATGCGGGCCGTCATCCAGAAGATCGAAGCCGCCGACGCCGAGCATTTCGCCCGCCTCCGCAAGAGCGCCCAGCAAGACAAGGAGGCTAAAGCGCTCGCGAAGACACGGGACGCCGCCCGTTCCGCCTCAGCGCGCGCGGTTGCTAAGTCACGTAAAGCCTCCTGATCTGACCTCCATCGACGCTTCGTAGGGCTCGAATCCACGACTGACTGCCGTTACATAACTGGCGGATAAGTTTCTCGTTGTTGACTTTTATGGGCCGTACTTGACAAAGCTCGAATCATGAAATATGAGTCTAGTAGAAGCATATTTAACCGTGGGCCTGCGGCCCAGACAGGAGGCAGGTATGGCAATCGTGCGGTTTCGCCCACTAACCCAGGCAATGGACCCCTTTCGCGATGTCACCGACATCCAAGGGCAGATGAATCGGCTGTTCGACAATCTCCTCGGGCGGCCAGCTCACATGGGTGGGATGGAGCAGATTTGGGCTCCACCCTTGGACATGTACGAGACCAAGGACGAACTGGTCATCGCCGCCGAGTTGCCTGGCCTCAACCAAAAGGACATCCATCTCTCCATCACGGGCGACATGCTCACCATCCGAGGCGACCGGCAGCCGAATCAGGAAGTCGCCCAGCAGAACTACTACCGTGGCGAGCGGTGGTGGGGGAAGTTCGAGCGCACGCTACCACTCCCTATCCCGGTGCAAGCTGGACAGGTGAAGGCAGCGTATCGAGACGGCGTGCTGACGGTCACCCTCCCGAAGGCCGATGAGATCAAGCCGAAGGAGATCAAGATCGACCTCTTGTAATTCATCGGGGAGCCCGGCGGGGCGGAGCAAATCCGTCCCGCCCGGCTCTTTGAGGGACCTATGAACACGACCGGGAAGAACTGGAGACCCCCTTCCGGCCAACATGTGATCGTCGGCAAAGTGACCACCATTGGGAAACGCCACATTACTCTGGGCGCGGGCACTCTAATTCTTCTTCCCGACCAGCGCCTCGTGAAGGGCATCGAAGTCGGCATGAGCTTGACACTGGTGGTCGCTCGCCAGAAAGGCGGCGGCATGGTCGCCGAGCGGATAGTCCGGTTCGACGATGGCAAACTGTTCACTCGCGCTCCAGAGAATCTGGGGTGAGCCAGAAGTTCCTCGAGGTACTTCGGTTGCTTCATCTTGGAGCCACTTGAGGGCACACCCGAGTAAGGGTCAGCCTCAAGAAGGGCAGGCCCGGTTCGCGCGGCTCATCCCCACCGGGCGATGCCGGGCTCGGCCGTAGCACCGAGTAGTGGAATCGTAGCCAACTGGCACTTGCCCGGTTTAGAGCTGTCTGCTATCGTCCGCGCCTCGGGTGGACATCGAATGGACGATCAGCCGACATTCCTGTCTGGGCGCGTCACAGACGTGGGGCCGACCTACGTTGTCTTGGGCATCACGCGCATCGAGCTAGGTGTCGTCGCGCTCGCTCATCCCGCTTGCTACACGATCTGGCGGGAGGAATCGATAGCGCGCAAGCGGAAAGCGAACTAAGGGCCTTCTGTTACTGAGGGCGATGCTAGGAGCGTCGTCAGCAGTCGGTGACCGCATGGCAGGAAGTGTCCACAGAGGCAAGTCCCCTTGAGCCTAGCGTTAACATTTCCTCTATGTGGCCCCAACGGTCCGACCGGCAAGCCTGGGACGACGAACTCCGGGAACTCCGTGCCGTCCTCGCGCACCTCCGCTATGAACTCGCAGCTACGCCTGACGCGAACCGCGAACTCCAAAATATGTTGGCGGTGAAGATCAAGCTGGTTGAGAGGCGAGCAGCCAATCTCCGCGCTAGGCTGGCGTCGCCACCGGATGCCTGAGCGTGCCAGGAGAAAGACCCGCTACGCAGACTTCGGCGGCACAGCCTGTGCAAGTCCGAGCCGCCAGGAGGGTGACGCACATGGGCACGACCCCGAAAGAGGAAGGTACACGCTCGAAGGCGCGGAAGCGGAAAGCTCAGCGGCGACCGGCCACGCGGTCGGCTGCGGCTGCGGCGGCAGGTGATCGTCGCAGCACGACGGCCAAACGGCGTCAAAGCAAGCGGGAAGAGCTTGTGGCTCTGGACTTGTCAGCAACACCAAAGAAGGGCGCGAGGGTACGCGGGCGCTCAAGCAACAGGTCATTGAAGCCGGAGGCAGCCGGGCGTGGTCGATAGGCGACCCGGGATGCCAGGTAGAAGGAGCTACCGGCTGGTAAACCGCTCCTCGGTCGTTCCGACTCTCCACGACTCGTAGCTACCCATGCCCGCCCCAAGGAATGAACGGGAAGCTCTGGAACGTGAGCGAGACGAACTACTCGGCCTGACCGAGGCCCTTCGGCTTGACCTTGACGCCACGCCAGGAGACAACCAAGACCGCCGCGAGCAGCAGCAGTCGCAGCTAGGGCGTGCAGAGAAGCGACTGGCCGAACTACGAGAGCGGTTGACGGCTCTGCTGGGGGAGGACGAGCAGGCTCCTGAATCCTCATCGATGGAGCCGCGCGAGGATCAGCCGACGCCCTGAGCCTTGTCGGTTTCTCTGACGAGCCAGAACCCTATCGGGCGATCAACGCTCGGACAATCTTGCCTCCAACTTCCTGATTGTCCCCACGGGGAGACGGAGCAGGCTCGCCATTTGGGCCTGGGTCAACTTTCATTCCCTTGCGAATCCTAAGAAGCTCTCGCCTCTCCACTACGGCCTGGAGAACCCACGCTCCTCGTCGGTCTAGTTCGGCCTGGGCTTGATCGAATGCACGATCCCGGCTCCGCAATCGCAGGCCCTCCATACTCGGCTATCATCCACGCCGCCTCGAGCTCGCCGCAGCGGCGGTGTTCCTGCACGAAAGCTTCGAGGGCTGCAAGCAACTCGGGCATGTCAGTCTCCTCAGCGGGGCGAGAGCGGGCACGGGCGGCGTGCCCGGCATCGGCGGCAGCGTAGGGCGAGCCGGGCGGCTCGTCAAGTGAGCACCTTAGGAGACAGCGTGCCCTTACACGGCGGATTTGCCGATTCAGGGCTCCTAGACCTGTTGGTGTCAGACTATCGGGAGAAGATCACCGACGGCACCTGTACACATCAGCGGTCATGTAGTCTTGGAGCCCGAAGTAGCCGCCCTTCGCCTTGCGCTCTGGTGTCATGAGGGCAACATCCCCGCCCAGGCGAGCCGCCTTCTTTTGCAGGTCCTCGAACTCGTTGTCGGCCACCGTGCCGAGCACCTGACAGGTGCTAACGAGCTTCGCGTCATCCACGACGCGGACTTTGGCGGCGTCCGGTGACGAAGATGCACAGCCAGCGAAAAGCAGCGCCATACCTATCACAAGAATCCGGCTCTCCTTCATCGCACACCTCCTAGGCCGAGCCTAGAAGTCAGCCGTGGGCAGGTCAGGCTGACGACAGCGAACCGCACCGCCTCCCGGGATGACCCCCGAGGGGTTGTTAGATTTGCAGCTCTCAATTCGCAGGCTCGGAACTGCGTGCAGTCCGATTTGTCGATTTGGCCACACGAGCCGCGCACGCACTCACGGGCAGGGCCAAGCTCCCGATGGGACCCGGGAGGGGGGCCCCGGCGACCGCTATCGGCCGGTTTCAGTCTGCGGCCATCAGCGTTCCACCTACAACCCCTTGCTTGGACCGACAAGCTCACGAATGGGTGTCCTCTCCGGTTGTTCTGAGACCGGCACCGGGATTGGCACCTGCTGTGTAAGTCCGCGTCGGACAATGGGTACGAGAGTCGCGTCTGTAGACAATCAGGGGACGAGTCGGACTGAGCCGGCCGGAGTTGGTGCCGAGTTGGTGCCAAAGGTGGCCGCACGGAGCCGGACCAAGGCGCAGGATGCTCACGAGCCTAGCTCGTCAGAATGCGGTGCTGGGGCCTGCTGGTGCTGCTGAGTGCGTCTCGCGGCACGCCTTTTAATCAGGGGGTCCTCGGTTCGATCCCGAGACGGCTCACCACTACCGCCTCCAGCTCCACAGCAGCTTCCAGGCGAGGCGCACCGCCAGGTCGCCGATGCGCATCCACCAGCGGTCGCGCCGAGGACCCGCGGGAACAGGGCCGGTCACCGCGGCATGCTATCACGCCCCTTGAACGCAGCAGGGCCCGCCCCTTTCGGGACGGGCCCTTTTTTGACCTTAGGAGCGTAGGGTGCTGCGGCTACGGCACGCTGACGGAGGTGCTGTCGCCGCTGTTGCTGATGGTGAAGGTCCCGGAGGCGCTGGCGGTGTAGGCATACGTGCCCCAGCCAGACGGACCCGAGGGCACCGAGGACATGAAGGGACCGCCCGACTGACCCAGCGAGTTCGTGACCACCGAGGACAGATCGGTCAGGGCCGCGGGGAGCGTGCCCATGTGAGCGGAGTAGATGCTGACGGCAGACGCGAGGGCCCGGGCATCAGCCTGGGCCTTGGCCAGCCGCGCGCGCGCCTGGACGTTGGCGTACAGCGGGATGGCGATGGCGGCGAGGATACCGATGATGGCGACGACGATCATCAACTCGATGAGCGTGAAGCCGCGCTGCGACTTCTTGCGAGGGTGAAGGGCGCTAAGCATTGAGTGACTCCTCCGGGCTGCTATGGAGAGTTAGGACAATTCCAGTATAGGAGTCTGTAATTTTTCCCGATCACGGGATAAATGTCGTTATATATCAGTATGTTGCTATACGTATAGCCACGTACGATTCGAAACGGAGCGACTAGCTGTTGCCGGCGAGAGCTTGGCGGACCGCCTGGCGGAGGTCTTCGGGGCTGAACGGCTTGGAGAGCACGGGCACCCGCGAGGCGGCGAGGAAGCCCGCGTAGTCGAGGGAATGGGCTTGACCGGTCACATAGATCATCGGGGGCATCGCGCTGCCGTGACGAAGCTGGAGGGCCCAGTACAGCGCGGCGCCGTCCATCTTGGGCATCCGGAGGTCGCTGAGAATGAGATCGTACTGGCGCTGATCCGAGAGCTGAAGCGCCGCGGCGCCGTCCGGAGCCACCTCGATCTCATAGCCGTTCTCGGCCAGCACGTCGGCGATGAGATCGCGCACGTCCGGCTCATCCTCGACGATCAGGACGAGCGCCGTCTTCGTCATCGCGGCTCCCCGGTGGTCCGGCTGCTGTAGGCTCGCATGGCTCTGGTCCGATTCCTCCGCGAGTCTAGCAAAGGGCTGGGGAGACGCAAAGCTCACGCGCGGACCAGGAGCGGGTAGCGGCCGACCCGATGGCCCGAGATCAGAAGCTCCACCACCCAGACCCCGGCCTGGCCGAGGTCCCGCTTCTCGAGACGGTCCACCTGCCAGGTCCAGAGCGCGCCTTCCTGTGATTGATCCATCGGCAGATCGCTGGTCCGCGTGACCACGCTGTCCGGATTGATCCACCGTACCTGGATGTTCAGGAGGCCCCCCGTCTGCTGGATGCCGTAGAAAAACGTCACCGGGTTCCGGATGGTGACCTCCTTCACGCCGGGCGGCATGTTCCGGCGGAACGCGGTGAAGAGCAGCGTGCCGGGTGCAGGCGGCGCGTCGGTGAAGTAGGCGAACTTGACCAGGCTCGCCGCCTCGATGCCGGAGAGATTCAGGGCCGGCGGCGTGGGCCGGCGGGGCGGGCGGGACGTCGAGTCGCGGCGTGGTTGAGTGGGCACGTGCGTTCACGGATAAGTGTAGACGAGTCAGAGTTAATTTGCCCGACCGGCCTGGCGCGCGCGCGCTCGCGCGTGGGGGCGGTGACAAGAATCGGCGCGATGGCTCACCGCGCGCGCGCTGACACTGTCACGCACGCGCGTGTCCAGCCGACGCTCGACGTCGCGCCGCGCGGCGCGCCCGCGCTGTCGTGGCGGCGTCTTGCGGCGTTCGTGTGGTGGCAAGGGATTTGCCTCGGAGGGAAGCGCCTTTTCCGAGGGGGCCGACATGAAAACGCTCGCGTGCACGCTGGTTGCGGTGGTTGTGACGGCATGGGGATCGGCGGCCGTCGCGCTCGACGTCACCTTCGACGACGTGATGAGCGTCGGCAATCCGCCCCTGACGATGCTCGACACGCACGGCTATCGCTTCACGGGCGCGTTCCGCACCATCGACGCGCCCGGCGGGGCGCTGGTGAGCAATGCTTCCGCCGTCTATCTGGGGCAGGAGGCGTCCGGGCCCGGTATCACGGTGGCGCGCACCGACGGGGGCGCCTTCCTCCTCTACGATTTCGACGCCGCGGGACTCTACGTCGCGCCCTCCCCCGGCTCGCCCAATGCCCAGCAGGTGAGCCTCGCCGGGTTCCGGGTCGGTGGCGGGATGCTGAGCGCCACGTACGCCATCGGCAGCCTCCCCGGGTTCGCCCACTTCTCGGTGCCGAGCACCTGGTCCAGCCTCCAGGCGGTGACCTTCACCGGGCTCCTGTCCGCGGCCGCGCCCGGGGCGTTCGCTATCGACGATGTCGGCGTGGGCGAGGGGCCCACCTCGGTGACCGAGCCCGCCACCCTGGTGCTGGCTCTGATCACCGCGCTCGCCGCCGGCGGCGTCGCCCTGACGCGGCGCCGCGGCCAGCGCTTCCGGCACCGCTAGCGCCCTCCGCCCGGCGGTCCCTCCAGGGCCTCCCCCGGAGGCGAGGGCTTGACCCGAAAGTATCCAGACGGTTACTATTGGCCTACTCGATCCATGCCGACGGTCGCCGCCTCCAAACGCCCCCCCAGCCCACCCGTCCGCGATCCCCAGCGGACGCGTGATCGCATCCTGGCCGCGGCCCTCGCCGAGTTCTCCGCGCACGGCTTCGCGGGCGCGCGGGTGGCGCGCATCGCCCGACGGGCCCGGGTCAACAAGCGGATGCTCTACCACTACTTCGGCAACAAGGAAGATCTCTTCCGGGAGATCTTCGACCGCAAGCTGCGCGAGCGCGCGGGCTGGATCACCGAGGCGCCCTCTGACCTGGGGGCGAGCCTTCGCTACTGGTTCGCGATGGCCTGCGAGGACAGCGACTGGATCCGTCTCACCCAGTGGGAGGCGCTCGGTCTCGGGGAGGGTCCGGTCATCCAGGAGGCCGAGCGGCAGGAGTCGCTCTCGCGCGCGCTCGACGACCTGCGTGATCGTCAGCGCCGCGGCCTGCTGCCCGACCTGGACGCGGGCCACTTGCTGCTGGCGATCCTCGGCCTGATCGCGTACCCGCTCGCCTTCCCGCAGGTGACGCGGATGGTGACGGGTCGCTCCTCGTCCGACCCCGTCTTCCACAAGGAGCGGGCGGCGTTTCTCCAGCAGTTCTCCGACGCGCTGAGCCCGAAGCGGCCGGCGGGCGGGCGGGCATGAGGGCCCTGCTGGCTGCGCTGCTGCTGACCGCGCCCATCCTCGCGGGCTGCGACAAGGGCACGGATCCGGCCACCGCGAAGGCCGCACCGCCCGCGGTGCCGGTGACGGCCACCGAGGCAGTGCAGCGCGACGTGCCGGTCCAGATCCGGGCCATCGGCAACGTGCAGGCGCTCGACACGGTCGGCGTGCAGTCCATGATCAACGGCGAGGTGACGAAGGTGCACTTCGCGGAAGGGCACGAGGTGGCGGCGGGCGCCCTGCTCTTCACCATCGACCCGCGCCAGCTCCAGTCCGCGCTCCTGCAGGCGCAGGCCACGCTCGCCCAGCACCAGGCCGCGGTCATGTCGGCCCAGGCCAACCTGGCCCGAGACACCGCGCAGCTCGAGAACGCCCGCGTGGACGAGCAGCGCTACCGCAAGCTGGTAGAGGGCGGCTTCGTGGCGCGCGAGCAGTACGACCAGATCCGCACCAAGGCGCTCACCCTCGAGGCCACCATCGACGCCGATCGCGCGGCGGTGGAGACCGCCCGGGCCCTGGCGCGCGCCGGTGAGGCGGCGGTGGAGAACGTGCGGGTGCAGCTCAGCTACACCGAGATCCGCGCGCCCATCGGCGGCCGCACCGGCAACCTGCTGCTGAACCAGGGCAACGTGGTCAAGGCCAACGACGTCGGCAACCCGATGGTGGTGATCAACCGGGTGCACCCGATCTACGTGGCCTTCTCGGTGCCGGAAGCGCAGCTCGAGGCGATCAAGCGCTACCGGGCGGCGGGCGACCTGCCGGTGGAGGCGCAGGTGGCCGGCCAGCCGGGTGGCGTCGTGCGCGGCAAGCTCACGTTCATGAACAACACGGTGGACCCGAGCACCGGGACGATCCAGCTCAAGGCCACGTTCGAGAACAGCGAGAACGCCCTCTGGCCGGGCCAGTTCGTCAACGTGGCCCTCACCTGACGAAGCAGGTGGGCGCGGTGGTCGTGCCGTCGCAGGCGGTGCAGAGCGGCCAGAAGGGGCAGTACGTGTTCGTGGTCAAGCCGGACCAGACGGTGGAGGCGCGGCCGGTGGTGCCCGGCGCGGCCGACGGCCGTGACGTGGTCATCACGAGCGGACTCGCCGCGGGGGAGCGGGTGGTGACCGACGGGCAGCTCCGGCTCGGCGCCGGGCACGCGGGTGGAGGTCAAGCCCGGCGGCGCCCGGGAAGGGAAGCGGCGGGTGAGCACCGACCTCTTCATCCGGCGGCCGGTCATGACCACGCTGCTGATGGCGCGCGCATCCTGGTCTTCGGCCTCATGGCGTACCGGCTCCTGCCGGTCAGCGATCTGCCCAACGTCGATTTCCCGACGATCCAGGTCACCGCGAGCCTGCCCGGCGCGAGCCCCGACACCATGGCCTCCGCGGTGGCGACGCCGCTCGAGAAGCAGTTCTCGACCATCGCGGGCATCGACTCGATGACCTCGACGAGCGCGCTCGGCATCGACGCAGATCACGATCCAGTTCACGCTCGAGCGGAACATCGACGCCGCGGCCCAGGACGTGCAGGCGGCGATCGCCGCCGCGCAGCCCCAGATGCCGCCGGGCATGCCCACGCCGCCGTCGTACAAGAAGGTCAACCCGGCCGACCAGCCGATCCTGTATCTCGCGCTCAGCTCGCCGACCCTGCCGCTCTACGTGGTGGACGAGTACGCGCAGACCATCCTCGCGCAGCGCATCTCGACGATCAGCGGGGTGGCCCAGGTGCGGGATCTTCGGCTCGCAGAAGTACGCGGTGCGGGTCCAGCTCGATCCGAGCGCGATGGCCACGCTCGGCATCGGCATCGACGAGGTGCAGAAGGCCCTCGCCGACAGCAACGTGAACCTGCCCACCGGCACGCTCTGGGGGCCGAACCAGGCCTTCAGCGTGCAGGCCACCGGGCAGCTCACCACCGCCGCCGCGTACCGGCCGCTGATCGTGGCCTACCGCAACGGCTCGCCGGTGCGGCTCGAGCAGCTCGGGCGCGTGATCGACGGCGTGCAGACCGACAAGGTCGCCTCCTGGTACAAGGACGAGCGCGCGGTGGTGCTGGCGATCCAGAAGCAGCCCGGCACCAACACCATCGAGGTGGTGGACGCGATCAACCGGATCATGCCCGCCGTTCCGGGCCCAGCTCCCGGCCGCGGTGAACCTGAACATCCTCTACGACCGGTCGGTCTCGATCCGGGACTCGGTCCACGACGTGCAGTTCACCCTGCTCCTCGCCATCGCGCTGGTGGTGCTGGTGATCTTCCTGTTCCTGCGCAACGTCTCGGCCACCGTCATCCCGAGCCTCGCGCTGCCGATGTCGATCGTCGGCACGTTCATGGTCATGTACGTGCTCGGCTACACCATCGACAACCTCTCGCTGATGGCGCTGACCCTGGCGGTGGGCTTCGTCGTGGACGACGCGATCGTGATGCTCGAGAACATCGTGCGCCACATGGAGGACGGGAAGGGGCCGGATGGAGGCGGCCCTCGAGGGCGCGCGCGAGATCGGCTTCACCATCGTCTCGATGACCGCGTCGCTCGCCGCGGTGTTCCTGCCCGTGCTCTTCATGGGCGGCATCGTGGGCCGGCTGCTCCACGAGTTCGCGGTGGTGATCGGCGCCGCGGTCATCGTCTCCGGCTTCGTCTCGCTGACCCTCACCCCGATGCTGTGCAGCCGCTTCCTGCGGCCGCCGCGGGAGGCGCACGGGCGCGTCTACGCGGCCTCCGAGCGCGTCTTCACGGGCATGCTCGCCGCCTACGAGCGCTCGCTGCAGCCTCGCGCTGCGGCACCCGCGCTTCACCCTCGGCGATCTTCTTCGCCACCGCTGGTGCTGACCGGCTACCTCTTCGTGATCATCCCCAAGGGCTTCATCCCCAACGAGGACACCGGGCAGATCTTCGCGTTCACCGAGGCCGCGCAGGACATCTCCTTCGAGGGCATGATGGAGCACCAGCTCAAGGCGGCGGGCATCGTGCGGCCAGCAGCCGTACGTCGGCGTCGTTCTTCTCCGGCGATCGGGGCGAGCGGCTCGAGCGTGGTCATGAACACCGGCCGCATCTTCATGCGGCTCAAGCCCACCTCCGAGCGGCCCACCGCGGACGAGATCGTGAAGGACCTGCGGCAGAAGCTCGCGCGGCATCCCGGGCATCAACGTCTATCCGCAGGTGCTGCCGACGATCCGGATCGGCGGCCAGCTCACCAAGGGCCAGTACCAGTACACGCTCCAGGACGCCGATCTGCAGACCCTCTACCACTGGGCCCCGATCCTGTTCGAGCGGATGCAAGGGCCTGCCCGGCTTCCTCGACGTCAACTCGGACCTGCAGATCACGAGCCCGCAGGTGCTGGTCGAGATCGACCGCGAGAAGGCCGCCGCGCTCGGGGTGACCGCGATGCAGATCGAGGCCGCGCTCAACAACGCCTACGGCTCGCCGCAGGTCTCGACCATCTACACCCCGACCAACCAGTACTGGGTGATGATGGAGCTGCTGCCGCAGTACCAGCGCGATCCCGCCGCGCTCTCGCTGCTCTACATCCGGTCCGCCGGCGGCAAGCTCGTGCCGCTCGGCACGGTGGCCAAGCTGACCCGCACGGTGGGCCCGCTCACCGTGAACCACCTGGGCCAGCTCCCGGCGGTGACCGTGTCCTTCAACCTGCCGCCGAGCGTGCCCCTGGGCGACGCGGTCGGCCGAGATCCAGAAGGTGGAGCGCGATCTGACGCCTGCCCGCCACGCTCAGCACGAGCTTCCAGGGCACCGTGCAGGCCTTCCAGCGCTCGCTGCAGGGTCTGGGGCTGCTGCTCCTGGCCGCCGTCCTCGTCATCTACCTGATCCTGGGCATCCTCTACGAGAGCTTCATCCACCCGCTCACGATCCTCTCCGGGCTGCCGTCGGCGGGGGTGGGCGCGCTCGCTCACCCTGCATCCTCTTCAATCAGGAGCTGAACCTCTACGGCTTCGTCGGGATCATCATGCTGGTCGGCATCGTGAAGAAGAACGCCATCATGATGATCGACTTCGCCATCGACGCGCAGCGCAAGGGCCGCCCCGCCGCCGACGCGATCTACCAGGGCTGCCTGCTGCGCTTCCGTCCGATCATGATGACGACGATGGCGGCCCTCATGGGCACGCTGCCGATCGCGGTGGGGATCGGGGCCGGCGCCGACGCCCGCCGGTCCCTCGGCCTGGCGGTGGTCGGCGGGCTCATCCTCTCCCAGCTCCTGACGCTCTACATCACGCCGGTCATCTACCTCTACCTGGAGCGCCTCCGGGAGCGGTCGGCCCGAAAACGTACGGTGGTGTCCGACCTCACCCCGCGGCCGGCCGACTGATGGCCGCGTCCGCTGGCGCCGAGGGGCCCCTCGCGCGGCTCGGCGCCGACCCTCGCGATCCGGACGCAGCGCTCCAGGCCGTCCGCTTCGAGCTCTATCGCGAGAACATCTACGGGGCGCTCGAGATGCTGGAAGCGGCCCACGCGGCCCATCCGCACCCGCGCTACGCCGAGCAGGCCGCGCGCATCCGCTCGTGGCTGACGCATCTCGCGAGCCGCGAGGCCTACATCTCCGCCCAGGACCAGCAGTACCGCCGCCTTCGCTGGCGCGGCGGGCTCAAGCTCATCGAGAAGCGCCTGCGCATGATGCTGGGGCGCAAGACCCGCAAGATGATCGAGCGCCGCGGCCGGGACCCCGAGTTCCAGGCGCTCGAGCGGGAGGTGGCGGCGGTGCGGCCGCGCCGCGTGCTGGACGCGGGCAGCGGAGAGGGGGGCGTGGCCATGGCGCTCGCCTCGCGCCACCCGGAGATGGAGGTGGACGGCGTCGAGGTGGCCGTCACCAACGTGAAGATCGCGGCGCGGCTCAATCGTTTCCGCAACGCGCGCTTCCGGCAGGGGCTGGCCGAGGAGGTCCACCAGGCCTTCGCGCCGGCCTCGTTCGACCTGGTCTACTCCTTCGCGGTGCTGGAGCACGTGCGCGACGTGGACGAGACCATCGGCTCGATCATGACCGTGCTGCGGCCTCGCGGCCGCTTCTGCTTCGTGGTGCCCATGCACGAGTTCCGGGCGATCGGCCCCATCCCGGACTACGCGCCCATCCACGGCTACGCCGACCACTGCCGCGTCTTCAGCGAAGGCGAGCTCTACCAGCGCTTCGGCCACGAGCTGAACTTCCACGTGCAGAAGATCCCGGGCACGTGGGGGCACGGGAAGCTCCCCGACTGCTTCGAGCCGATCGAGTTCGGCTCCTTCTTCGTCTCCTACTCGAAGCCCTGATCTGCTCTCACCCTCTCCCTTTCGGGGAGAGGGCCGGGCGAGGGGTTTCAGGGCGGTCGGCCCGGAGCTCCCGCTCCAGCTCCTCGAGCCGCGCCTTCACGACCTCGATGGACTCGAGCAGCGCCCGCTGCGGGTTCCGCTGATCCTCTCCGGCCTGGAACTCGATCTTGGCCGACTCGAGATTGTTCAGCACCACCGCGATGAAGAGGTTCACGACGACGAACACCGCGACGAGCACGAAGCTGGTGAAGTACACCCACGCGAATGGCATCTCTCCCAGCACCGCGGCCTGGATTTCCACCCAGCCTTCCAGGGTGACCATCTGGAACAGGGTCAGGAACGCCGCCCCGAGCGTGCCCCAGTGCTCGGGATCGTACTCGCGGAAGAGGTAGAATCCAATCACGCCGTACACGTAGAGCAGCAGGCCCAGCATGATCAGGATGTGGCCCATGGACGGGATGGACCGGAGCATCGTGCTCACGATGAGGCGGAGCTCCGGGAAGGCGGAGATGATCCGCGTCACCCGCATGAGCCGCGCGAGCCGAGCCACCATCGCGAACCCGCCGGCCTGGGGCATGAGCGCGGCGACCACCACCACCAGGTCGAAGACGTTCCAGCCGTCCTGGAAGAACCGGCCGAGGCGGGGCCAGTGGGCCACGAGCCGGACCGCGATCTCGATCAGGAAGATCGTCTGGACGACCGTGTCCGCCACCTCGAAAAGCCAGCCGTAGTCGGCCACCAGCGTCTCGGACGTCTCCAGTCCGACGATGACCGCGGTGATCAGGATGATCATGAGGATGAAGTGCTGGAAGCGGTGGCTCTCCGCCACGCGCCGGGCCATGTTCGTCACGCAGTCCTCCTTCGCGCCGCCGGCGCAGAGAAAACATCGGTCGGTGTACCCTTGATGCATGGGGCCGTTGCCGGATGACGCGGTCGACGTCGTCCGGGCCGCCGAGCGCATCGCGACGTCCGCGATGCGGCTCCTCGGCGCCCGTCGCGCGCGCCTCGTCTGGCGGCTCGAGCCCGATCCGGCCCCGCTGACCGGGGTGACGGTCCCCGCCGAGGATACCCTGTCGGAGGCATCCGGCGGAGCGGCTGCGGAGCTCGCCTTCGGCGAGCGCGCGTGCCGCGCGGGCCGAGCCCTCTGTACCCCCGACGTGCTCGCCGAGCGCGATCTCACGCTCGATCCGACCGCGCGTACCGCGATCGCGCGCGGGGGTCTGGGCGCCCTGGCCGCGGTCCCGGTCCCGACCGCCGGCGCGGCCGCCGGGAGCCTGGTCCTGGCCACCTTGACCGGCCAGCGCTTCACCGAATCGGACATGGTCCTGCTGTCGAGCCTCGCGGAGCAGATGGCGCTCGTGCTCGAGAACGCGCGCCTCGGGGCGGGGCTCGCGCGGCAGCGTCAGGAGAGCGAGGAGCTGGCCCGGGTTGCCCGCCTGGTCAGCGAGCGGCTCGACGTCGCCGCGGCGGGCCAGCGCATCGCCGATGGCGTGCTCGGCCTGCTGGGCGTCCACAGCTCGGCGATCCGCCTCCTTCGTGCGGACGGTCGGCTCAGCGCCATCGCGCTTGGGGGCCGGGCCCGGGAGTACGGAGCCACCGGCGACTTCGTGCCCGCCGGGATCGGCCTCGTCGGGCGGGCCTTCGTGGAAGGGCGCCCCATGTGGACGGGCGACATCCGCAGCGACGAGCGGTTTACCGTCGACACGGCGATTCGCGAGCGCAACATCGCCGTCGGGATCGTGGCCGGCATCGCGGTGCCCCTGCGCGTGGCCGGCAAGGTCATCGGTGTGCTCTCCGTGGGCAGCCCGGCTCCCCGCGTCTTCGCCGAGCGCGAGATCGCCCTCCTGCAGGCCTTCGCCGACCAGGCCGCCATCGCGCTCAGCACGGCCCAGACGCAGGAGGCGGTGGCCAAGCAGGCAGAGCGCCTGCGGCTCCTGCACGAGATCGACCGCGCCATCATCACCGAGACCGCCCCGGTGGCCATCGCGGAGGCGGTCCTCTGGCGCCTCCGGGACCTCCTCGGGGTCCCGCGCGCGATCGTGAACCTGTTCGACTGGGAAGCGGGAGAGGTCGAGTGGCTGGCCGCCGTCGGCCGCCACCGGATGCACGTGGGCCCCGGCGTACGCTATCCGCTGCGCTTCGCGGGGGACCTCGAGGCCCTCCGGCGCGGCGAGTCCCAGGTGATCGCCGTCGACACCCTGCCGCCCGGCCCGGAGACCGACGCCCTCCGCGCCTCCGGGGTCCTCGTGTACATGGTGGTGCCGATGGTCGTTGGCGATCAGCTGATCGGCTCGGTCAGCTTCGGCGGCGAGCAGTCGCATTTCCCGGACGAGCAGGTTGACATCGCCCGGGAGGTGGCGACCCAGCTCGCGATCGCGATCGTGCAGGCGCGGCTGCTCGAGCAGGTGAAGCGGCACACGGTGGAGCTCGAAGCGCGTGTCGAGGAGCGCACCCGCGAGCTCGAAGGGGCCAACCGCGAGCTCGAGGCATTCACGCACACCGTGTCGCACGATCTGAAGGCCCCGCTGCGCGGCATGGCCGGCTTCGCCCAGGCGCTCGAGGAAGACTACGCGGACCGGCTCGACGAGCCGGGGCGGCAGTTCCTCTCGCGGATCCGCGCCGCGTCCGAGCGGATGGCCGATCTCATCGACGACCTCCTGCAGTACTCGCGCATCCAGCAGCGCGCGATCGAGCGCCGGCCCGTCGCTCTCAAGCCACTCCTGGATCCGATGCTGGAAGACCTGGCGGGCGAGATCGCGGCCCGCGGCCTGATCGTGACCCTGGACCTGGCCGTGCCGGAGATCATGAGCGAGCGGCAGGGGTTGCAGGAGGCGGTGGCCAATCTGCTCTCGAACGCGGTCAAGTTCAGTCCGGCGCAGGGCGGCACCATCACGGTGCGCTCGTACCGCGAGGCCGGCGCGGTGCTGGTCTCGGTCGCCGACCGCGGCGTCGGCTTCGACATGCAGTATCACGACCGCATCTTCGGGATCTTCGAGCGGCTGCACCGCCAGGAAGACTATCCGGGCACCGGGGTCGGCCTCGCCATCGTCCGCAAGGTCGCGGAGCGCCACGGTGGTCGTGCCTGGGCCGAGTCCGCGCCCGGCCAGGGGAGCACCTTCTTCATCGCGTTTCCCGACCCGCGCCAGCTTCGATCCCCCGCCGCCGGTTGTCGCGCCCCGGGCCGCCTGCTATCATGCCGCTGTTCCTTCCACGATAGGCCCAGGGACCCCGTCGTCTAGCCTGGCCAAGGACGCGACCCTTTCAAGGTCGAGATCGCGGGTTCGAATCCCGCCGGGGTCACCAACACAGTTGGTACGACCTTCCCGGGCAGGAGCGGCTCCCAAGAGCCGCGCCCCGGAGCGGCAAATCGGGGCGGGGGTCAGTGCACCGAGAGGCGCGTGTGAATCAGGCCGCACCGACCCGGGCAGCGCCGAGCGCGTAGAGGCGCCACTCACCCGGGACGCCCTTAAGGGTGTGAATACCTCGCTCCTCAGGATCGCGACGTATCAGCTAACGGGGGAGTTCATGGGAACCGAAGAGACAGTGGCGCAGCATTACACGCACGGGGCGCTCGAGCGTACGGTGCTCGACGCGCTCCGAGGGGCGGGCAAGGACCCAGACCGGCTCGAGCCAGGCGATCTCGCCCCGGTGGACGAGTTCCACATTGGCGGCCGCCAGGCGACGGTCGACTTCGCCGCCGAGCTTCGCGTCACCCGGGGCATGCACCTGCTCGACATCGGCTCGGGGCTTGGCGGGGCCTCTCGCTACTTCGCGCACGTGCTTGGCTGCACGGTCACCGGCATCGACCTCACCGAGGAATACGTCCGGGTCGCGCAGGCGCTGTCGGAGCGGACCGGCCTCGCTGGCCGGGTCTCGTACCGGCACGGCAGCGCGCTCGCCCTGCCCTTCCCCGCTGGTACCTTCGACGGCGCTTACATGCTCCACGTCGGGATGAACATCGCCGACAAAGCCGCTCTGTTCGCACAGGTGCGACAGGTGCTCAAGCCGCGGGGGGTGTTCGGCGTCTACGATGTGATGCGGGAGGGTGAGGGCGCCCTCACCTACCCGGTGCCGTGGGCCGGGAGCTCGGAGACGAGCTTCGTCGAATCGAGCGCTACCTACGCCCGGCTACTGGCCGCCGCGGGCTTCGAGGTGCTCGCCCAGCGCAGCCGCCGCGAGTTCGCGATCACGTTCTTCCGGGAACTGCGCGCGCGCATCACGCAGAGCGGCGCGCCGCCCCTCGGGCTGCATCTCCTCATGGGTGCGACGACCCCCCAGAAGATCGCCAACATGGTGAGCGTTATCGAGGCCGGCCTCATCTCGCCGACGGAGATCATCTGCCGGGCTGGTGGATGACTGGGGAGCCGTGACCGGCTCCTCGACCCACCCGCCGTGTTTCTGATCGGCTACAATCCCGCCTGCTGGCGCCCGAGGCTCACCGAGCAACACACACTCGGAGGAGAGTGCATATGGACCGCGCGACCGTCGATCAGCTGTTGACCACGACGAGGACGGTCCGGAAGCGCCTGGACCTGAGGCGGCCGGTGGAGCCTGCGGTGATTCAAGAGTGCCTCGAGCTTGCTATCCAAGCGCCGAACGGCGGAAACCAGAACCGGTATCACTTCGTCGTGGTCACCGATCCGGTGAAGCGCGCGGCCATCGGCGCCATCTACAGGAAGGTCTTCCACCAGGAGCACGCGCCCCTCTCCGGCGCAGGGGACCCAGGCCTGCCCGTGTACCAGCAGCGCTCGGCGACTCAACAGAACTCTGCCAGCTACCTCGCCGACCACCTGGGCGAAGTGCCAGTCCACATCATCCCCTGTGTCGAGAGTCGCTTCGAGACAGCGGGCACCTTTCGGCAAGCTACCCGATATGGCAGCATCTTGCCCGCGGCGTGGTCCCTGATGCTGGCGCTGCGCTCCCGCGGCCTCGGCACGGCGTGGACGACGCTTCACCTCTATCACGAGAAGGAGGTGGCGGCCCTGCTCGGGATCCCCGATGACGTGACTCAGGTGGTCCACCTTGGCGTGGCGTACTACACCGGCACGACCTTCAAGCCGGGGCCGAGGATCCCGGCTCGTGCCCGGACGTACTGGGACGGCTGGGGACAGCAGCGCTAGGTCCAGACGGCGCGGCCGGTGCTTGAAACTGAGAGAGTCTCTGGGGGGAGGGGACGATGGATCTCGCAACGGTGGACAAGCTGCTCACGACGACACGATCGGTCCGGGCCCGCCTCGACCTGACACGTCTTGTGCCTCCCGAGCTCATCGAGGAGTGCCTGGAGATAGCTGTTCAGGCACCCCAAGGCAGCGGGAACTGCCGCTATCAGTTCATCGTCGTCACCGATGCAGCCAAGCGGCGAGCACTCGCGGACCTCTACAGAAGGGCGTTCGTCCAGTTCTACCCGCCGGAGGCCATTGCCGAAGGCATGCAGACCCAGCCCCGTGACACCGCCTCATGGATCGCTCTACACGATCATTTTGAGGACGCGCCTGCCCTGATCATCGCGTGCACGGAGGGTCGCCCCGAGAACCGGTCGCCCGAGCGCCTGGCTGGCCTGTACGGAAACATTCTTCCGATCGCCTGGTCACTGATGCTGGCGCTTCGAGCGCGCGGGGTGGGGGCCGCGTGGACCACGATTGTCTTCACCTATGAAAAGGAGGTCGCCGAAATCCTTCAGCTTCCCGAGAACCTGACACCGAGCGTTTGCCTGCCCGTTGCCTATTTCACGGGTGACGACTTCAAGCCGGCGAAACGGGTTCCGGCTCGGGAGCGTACTCATTGGAACACCTGGGGCGCTCGACGCTAAGTCAGTGACCGAGTTGCCGGTCAGCCGGCTGACATATCTGCTTCGCCAAGCGGCGCGTTCAAGCGACCGCCTTGCCCGCCAGCTGGAACCCACACCATGCTGCAGACCCCCCGGGTCACCACCACGGAGCGTAGGAAACATTAGCACCCTCCTGCGGCGGTCGCCCCGCGACTCGGACGCTGGCCGCCCCAAGAGCCGACCGGCCGTCCGCAACGCGAAGCCGAGAAAGGCTGTAGCAATGATGAAAAGCAATCCGGCGCCATAGGCGTGTGTTATCCCCAGAAATCCGGTGATAAACATGATAGCGAGAAGAAGAGTGGCACAAACGCCACCGCGCAAAGCTGCGAGGATGCCACTGTTCAAGAAGCGAGCGCGGCGCCTCAAGCGCTCAAGATCGACCTTGAGGCGGGCTCGTGTGTGGTCCTCATCGGCTATCCCGTTTAGCGTCCGAATACGCTCAATGACGGTTGACAGCCCCAAAGTCATGAGCGAAACAAACGCCGCAACTGCACCGAGGAAAAACGTGGGGGCTATCGCGTTCGAGAATATTTCAGATAACCGCTGTGCGTCAGGAACGAAGTTGAGCATGTTGTGGTCACCTATTGGTCTAGAGGTTTCCAGTTGAGTATCGCCGGACGACCGACCAGCTTAAGCGCCAATGTTCTAACTCCATGCTTCATCCTGCGCATTCCGTCGACCCGATATACCTCCTAGTCTACGACCGAAGTCCCATAGACACCTCCGTAAGATGGCCGCTACATGATCACGTCTATGAGCCCTCGACAGCTTTGGCAGAGATCTTTACCCGACTCTTCCCCGGTGGGTCGAGATTCCCGCGGTGTAGCGCTCGAGCTTCGCGCTGGTCGACCCGGCTGAACACCCCTCAACCTAGACGCAGTCCATGGTTGGATGCCGCCCGAGCGATCGTTGATCCAAAGAAAACTGACAGGGAGAAAAGGATATGTGGAAGCACGCTCGGTTCATTGGTCTTGTGTTTGTCTTGGTGCCGGCCATTACCGCGCTCATGTGCTTGGCCTCGACCCGACCGGCCTGGGCGGACGAACTCGACGACGACGCCGCGGCGGCGTTGCGCTCATTATATGAGGGCTCGCCGGCGGCACGAGCGCTGGGTGCGAAGGCCGCGGGCATCCTCGTGTTCCCGAACATCGTGAAGGCCGGATTCCTCTTCGGCGCGCAGTTTGGAGAGGGCACGCTGTTCCGGGGCGACCGAAGGGTCGCCAACTACCGGAGCGTCGCCGGCTCGTACGGTTTCCAGGCGGGCGTGCAGACGTTCGGCTATGCGATGTTCCTAATGCCGAACCGGCCGTCCAGTATCTGGACACGAGCGGCGGCTGGGAGCTTGGCGTCGGCCCGAGCATCGTCGTCGTCGACGTCGGTGTCGCCAGGAATCTCACGACGACTACGGTCCAAAGCGACGTCTACGCTTTTGTCTTCGACCAGAAGGGACTCATGGCGGGGGTCGGAATCCAGGGCTCGAAGATCACGAGGGTCAATCACTAACGCGCCGATCAATGAGAGCGGCGTTCTCGCCGAGTTGACGCTCAAGCCAGGTAGCCTTGGCATGATCGCGGATCTCGGTCTGACCCGCATGAACATCGAGCGCGCCGTCCGTCGCGGACGGGGCTCGGGCGCTGACGTCCCACGCGCGACCGGGCGGCCGTGACTTCACGCTCGTTGACGCGCTCTCGCTCGCCCTGAACAGTCCTCTTCGGTTGGTGGTACGCTTCAGATGCCTTCCATAGGGTTGCTGGTAGACGCACCGTGACGTCCCACCCGCGTGGATCTGGCTCCGCTACGACCTGTTCAGCGCCGAGAGGGAGCCAGCCGTGCCGGACGAAGCACGTCTACGCGAGCAAGCCAAAGATGCCATCCAGAACGGTAAGCTCCCTGGTAGCCACGACGGCAGCAATCCCGGCCTCGACAAGTTCCACGTCCACATTCGGTGCTTCGCGGCGTGGGAGTTCGAGAGGGGTAAGGCGGGACAGTCATGATAGCTCTAGCGCTCCGCGAAGAGCTGAGGAGTCTGGTCCGTGCCCAGCTGTCTACCCACGCCCTGTTCCTCGCGACTGGCATCTCCTCGATACGTCGCGGGACTGGCCGACCATGCCACGTCTGCAACCAACCGATAGACTCGCCCACGTTAGAGCGGGAAGTCGAAGGCCCGGGCGTCTTCGGTCTGGCGCATCCTGATTGCTACACGCTCTGGCGCGAGGAATCTGCGGCTCTGAGGCAACCGCCACCGCGAAGAAGGAGCACGACGGGGCCACCCCGCGCCTGGTAGCGTCAGCCTAGAGCCCGAAGGGGGCTCCGGGGAATTGATATCTCCCGCCCCATTCTTTCTACGTAAGGCTTACCTCTCAGTCGGTCAGAAGCCCGAAAAGAGCCCGTCAGGGCGAGCTTCTCGATTGGAACGGAATATGCGCTCATCTTTGAACGTTCGAGTCGAGAGGAGTGCAAGCCATGAGGCTTTGGCGATTCGTTGGGACCGGGACTCTCGCAGTTGGAACCATAACAGGTGCTGCTCTGGCAGCCCAGCCTACCAGGGCGGATATGGACTTCTGCGACCAGAAGTCGGCACAAGTTAGCAAGGCGGCCCGGTAAAGCCAGGCGCCGGAACCACGCCTCCGTCGCCTCCTCAGCCGGGGAGCAGCCCGACCGGTGGGCGGGTGACCGACAGTACCCAGTCGGGTACGTCCCCTTCCCAGCTTGGGATTGCACCCATTGGTGAGGAGCCAGTCTATCGGCAGACGTATCTCGCGTGCATCCACGAGCGGGCAAATTAGCTTCCTGACGTTCATTGACTATGTCCGGTATGCGGAGGCGGGGAGGCAGTCCCGGTAAGTGCGTGGATTAGCGGGAGCAGCACTCTACCCACGTCCACCTTGTCAACAAACGCATCTGCTCCCCTCTCCGATGCCGCTGCCCGGTACGCGCCCTGGGTGAACGCGGTCACCACGATCACCTTTGTTTCTGGCCAAGCGAGCTTGATGCGTTTCGTCGCTTCGAGGCCGTCCATCTCCGGCATCATGATGTCCGTGACCACGACTTGAGGCCGCTCGCGGCCTGCGATGTCGACAGCGTCGCTGCCATTAGCGGCTTCAAACAGGGTGATCCCTGGGTCCATGCGTAGGACCGCGCCCACTATCGCCCGGACATCGTCGTTGTCCTCGACCACCAGCACCTTCATGGCCATGGCGCTAGCTTACTCGATCACCTGATCGGCCGCTGCAGCACCGGCCGTCACGTTTGGTCAGCCCAAGATGCGCGCTAGGTGGTCAGCGCGACGCCCACGATCAGGATCGTGAGCGGTCTTGCGGGGACGCACGCGAAAGTTTAGGCTGCGTGCGGTGCGACGCGAAGGTCGCATGAACGCCAAAATAAGGAGAGGTCACGATGAGCAGGGTCGAAACGAAGCTCGAGGTCGTCACGATCCCGGTGTCCGATGTCGATCGCGCCAAACGCTTCTACGAGGGCCTGGGGTGGCGGGTCGACGCGGATTTTGCCAAGGGCGATTGGCGTGTCGTGCAGCTGACGCCCCCAGGCTCACCGTGCTCCATCTTCATCGGGAAGGGCCTCACGACCGCCGCGCCGGGCTCGGTTCAAGGAACGCTCCTCATCGTCGACGACATCCAGGCCGCGCGCGCCGAGCTCGCGGCGCACGGCGCCGACCCGAGCGAGGTCTTCCATTTTGACGGCACTCTCCGTGTCACCGGGACTGAGGGACGCTTGCCGGGCCCGGACCCGGAGCGGCGCTCCTACAGCTCGTGGATCTCGTTCAGCGATCCCGACGGCAACGGCTGGATGGTGCAGGAGGTCACCACCCGGCTTCCTGGGCGCGGGCTGAGCAGCTTCGACGTCGCGACGCTGACCGATCTCCTGCGCGAAACCGAGCAGGGCCACGGACAGTACGAAGCCACCGCCCCGAAGCACCACTGGGCGGATTGGTACGCCGCCTACATGGTTGCGCGCCAGCAGGGGAAGACCCCCGAGGAAGCGGCCAAGGAGGGGGCGCGCCACATGGAGAGCAAGTCGACGTAGGCGGAGCCGACTAGGAGGATGCGGGGCAGAGCCGGTCGAGAAACAGCTGGAGGAAGCGTTCCGCGTCAACGACCTGTGCCACGCGGCAGTTCGGAGCGCCGTCCGCGCGCCGGGTCTCGCCGTCCTCGCCCACGGTGATCCGCGCCGGCTGCCATCGCGCCAGGCTCGCGTCGACGGCAAGACCCACCGCCAACGGGTCGTGCAGGTGCATGTAACCCCAGATACGGAACGTTTGCTCCGTGAACGCCGCGATGCGGGCGGCGAGCGGGCCGGGGCGGCCGGCCAGCGCGGCGTGGAGCTGGTCCCGGTTGATCATGGTCTGGCGCGTGGCGTCCAGCGGCACGAGGTCGACCCGCAGGCCGGCGTCGAAGACCTCCCGCGTGGCGTCCGGATCGGCAAAGGCATTGAATTCGGCGTCCGGGGTGGCATTGCCACGCACGTCCACCGCGCCGCCCATCCAGACCACCCGGCCGGTCCTCCGCAGAGCATCGGCATCGAGGCGGAGAGCGAGCGCCAGGTTTGTCAGCGGGCCCAGCGCGATGATCGTCAAGCGCTCGGTGTGGGCCCTGGCCAGGGCTACGAGCGTCTCGGCCGCCGACGGCGAGGCAGGCAGGCTGGCCACGGGCGGCCAGTCCGCCGCATCGCCGAGGCCGTCGGCGCCATGCTCGGTGCCGGTCACCAACGCCCTGCGCAGCGGGGCCGCGGCGCCCAGAGCGATCTGGGGCAGGCGAGCCGGCCGGCGCATCGCGACCAGGCGGGCGGCGTTGCGCGCCGTGTCGGCGAGCGCCACGTTGCCCGCGACCACCGTCAGCGCCAGGACGTCGAGCTCGGGCGAGCCCCAGGCGAGCAGCAACGCCAGGGCATCGTCGATGCCGGGATCGGTATCGAGGACCGTCGGGGTCAGCGCATTCATGACGACCAGGCGAGCATTCCGGGATTCTACCAGCCTCGTCGCGCGACCGTTGGTCCCTGGGGGCCTGCTGCGGTCACCCTTTAGCGGCCACTGGACCTAGGTCCAATACGCGAGCCCTACGTGACGCGCTAGCATCGGAGTCATATCAAGCAGCCCAGGGAGGCCAACCAAATGACTACGACCTTATGGAGATTGAGCATTGCCTTGCTGGCGGCGGGGACAGTTGCCGCCTGCACCCACATGCCCTCGTCGCAGCAGCCGGTACAAGCGAGCAACCCAAGCGTCACCTATAACTATCGAACCGATCAGGAACTGCTGCGAGCGAGCCAGAATGCGGCGACGCATTGCGGTCAGTATCAAAGTGCCCCGCGAACTGCGACCCTCACGACTAACGCGGACGGCAGCAAGACCGCGGTCTTCGAGTGCGTGCGGACCTCGGCCCCTGCGCCAGCGCCGGTCAATCCCAACCTGAGCTATACGTACCGGACGGACCAGGAGCTGGTGCAAGCGTCACAGACTGCCAGCGCGTATTGCCAGAGGTACGGCTCGCAGCCGATGGCCTCTAGCATGGCGGCCAACTCGGACGGGACCAGGACTGCGACGTTCCAGTGTGGCGCCCGTTGATCACCAGATAGATAGCGCGTTCGTAGTGCGCGAGCAGGGCCGACGGGAGACCGCGAAGTGGGCCTCTTAGCGGCCTAACCGTCCGACCCTCGGCCGCCGTACGCCCATGGGCCTAAAGTCCAATTGGCGTCGCGCGGGTCATACCGTACGATCCACCTGCCTGCACCGTGGCCTTTCGGGTTGGCGCCTCTAGAGGGCGCTGAGACCCTGGTGAGTCTGGCACCCTCCGACACGCCACATCAAAGGAGGACCCGCCCATGGAGCAGGAAACCCTTCGTCGCCTCATTCGCGACAAGCTCGCTGACGGTCGTTTGCCGCAGAACAGTATCCCGCGCCTCTGGGGTGGTGCTGGCAACGGCGAGACGTGTGACGCCTGCGAGGAAATCATCACCAAGACGCAGTTCGTCATGGAAGGTGTCAGCACGACGGGCGGTAAGGGCATTCAGTTTCATGTGGGGTGCCTGCACCTGTGGGACGCGGAGCGCTGTGCACCCGGTCGAGATGCCGCCACCGCAAGACTCCCAAAGAGCGGTCCCGGGGAGTAGCGGGTCTTCTCTGCATCTCGGCGATACGTAAATTGGCATGGTCCTTCGCTGATTGGACTTGAGAGGGCTGCCCTCTCCTTGGCCCCGCATCCCTGAAGGCCGCTCCAGCCCTAGCGTCCCGGCCGACCCAGCCGGATCATCCGCACCAGGTCCGCGTTGGGACGGATCATCCGGACCTGGATATTTCTAGCTGGCTGGACGAGACTAAGGGTCGATGATCTCCGCGCGAGAAGCACTCGAACGACTTCGAGAGGGGAACCGTCGCTTCGTGTCTGGCGCTCGGAGCGGCGAGACCCTCACGAGTGGGACGAGCCTCAGCAAGTTGGCGGCAGGTCAGGAGCCGTTCGCCATTATTCTCGGATGTTCCGACTCACGAGTGCCGGCAGAGATCGTCTTTGACCAAGGCCTGGGCGACCTGTTTGTCATCCGCGTTGCCGGAAACATCGTCGCTTCTTCTCAGATCGGGAGTGTCGAGTTCGCCGCAGAGCGATTCGGCACACGGCTGGTGGTGGTTCTGGGGCATTCCCAGTGCGGAGCTGTTCTGGCAACGCTGGAAGACCTTCAGCGGCCGACGAACAACCAATCGCGGAATCTGCGTTCGATCGTCGACCGTGTTAGACCTTCCGTGGAAGGGCTGCTGTCGACAGAGCTCAGGCACGACCCGGAAGCTCTGGTTCGGCATGCCGTTCGGGCGAACGTCCGCATCTCTGCAAGCCAGCTGCGATACGGGTCGGAGGTTCTCGATCAGTTGATCGAGAGAGATGGGCTCCTCGTCGTGGGCGCCGAGTATTCACTGGAGACCGGGATCGTGGAGTTCTTCGACGGTGTGGCGAAGGCCGGTTAGTTGGAAAGCGTGCGCACGCCGTCGTCAATCCCCGTGGTAGGCTCCGCATGCTCCTCGAGAAGGCGCTGAGGAAGCTGCAGGAATAGGGGGCAAGGAGAGGCCGATGGGTCGGGGTGCAAAGCCTGGAAAGGCGAAGGGCGAAGGCAAGCGCCCGGTCGTCCGCGGGGCACGGACACGCAGCCGCTCCAGGGTTCACGACCTTGAGAAGCGCCTCGCGGAAGCACAGAAGCGTGAGGCGGAGGCGCAGAAGCGCGAGGTGGAAGCCCTGGAGCAGCAGACGGCGACCAGCGAAGTCCTTCGGGTCATCAGCCGCTTCCAGACCGATGTCCAGCCGGTCTTCGATGCCATCGCGGTCAAGGCGATGGACCTGTGCCGGGCAACGACCGGTTGGGTCTACAGGTTCGACGGTCAGCTCATCCATATCGCGGCGGCCCACAGTCTAAGGCCCGGAGCCGTCGAGGTCGTTCGGCAGAGCTACCCGATGCCTCCGAGCCAGGGTGGAGGTACCGCCCGCGCGATTCTGAGCCGGAGCATCGTCTACATCCCGGATATCCGCGAGGATCCCGAGTACAGGCTCGAGGCCCTTGCGAAGGCTGCCGACTACTTGAGCGTCCTCGCAGTGCCGATGTTGCTGGACAGCACGCCGATCGGGGCGGTCGTGGTCACGGGGGCCGAGGCTGGAGTGTTCTCGCAGAGGCAGATCGAGCTGCTTCAGACCTTTGCCGACCAGGCGGTGATCGCGATCGAGAACGTGCGCCTCTTCACCGAGCTCGAGGCGCGGACCGGCGCGCTCACGCGCTCGGTGGAGCAGCTGACCGCCCTGGGCGAGGTCGGCCGCGCGGTCAGCTCCACGCTCGATCTCGAGACGGTGCTGACGACGATCGTGGCGCGCGCGGTGCAGATCTCGGGGATGGACGGGGGCGTGGTGTTCGAGTACGACGAGGTCGCCGAGGAGTTCACCCAGCGGGCGGCCGCCGAGACCGGCGGTGCGCTCGCCCGGGCTCGCCGCGGCACGCGGTTCCGTAAGGGAGAGGGCGTGCTCGGGCGGACCGCCCTCACCCTCGAGCCGGTGCAGGTCTCCGACATTGCGGTGCCGGGCGCCTACGAGAGTCGCTTGCGGGACAACCTCATCGAGTCCGGCATCCGGGCCATCCTCGCGGTGCCGATGGTGCGGGAGGGCCGGCTGATCGGCTGTCTCGGCGTCACGCGCAATCGCCCCGGCGACTTCCCCCCCGAGACCATCGAGCTGCTGCGCACCTTCGCGACGCAGTCGGTTCTGGCCATCCAGAACGCCCGACTGTTCCACGAGATTGCGGACAAGAGCCGGCAGCTGGAAGCGGCCAGCCGTCACAAGTCGGAGTTCCTCGCCAACATGTCCCACGAGCTGCGCACGCCGCTGAACGCGATCATCGGGTTCTCCGAGGTGCTGCTCCAGCGCATGTTCGGCGAGCTCAACGCCAAGCAGGACGAGTACCTCAAGGACGTCTACGCCTCGGGACAGCATCTCCTGTCCCTCATCAATGACATCCTCGATCTCTCCAAGATCGAGGCCGGGCGCATGGAGCTGGCCCCGGTCCCATTCCACCTGCCAACCGCGCTGGAGAATGCCGTCACCCTGGTCAAGGAGCGTGCCGCCCGCCACGGCATCACCCTGGCGCTCGATCTGGACCCGCGACTGGGGGAGCTCGTGGGGGACGAGCGCAAGGTCAAGCAGGTCCTGCTCAACCTCCTCTCGAATGCGGTCAAGTTCACCCCCGAGGGAGGCCGGATCAGCCTCAAGGCCGGGCTCACGGACGGCGCGGTCGAGATCGCCGTCTCCGACACCGGCATCGGGATCGCTCCTGAGGACCAGGCGGCCATCTTCGAGGAGTTCCGCCAGGTGGGGACCGATGATGCGCGGAAGTTGGAAGGCACCGGGCTTGGGTTAACCCTGGCGAAGAAGTTCGTGGAGCTGCACGACGGCCGGATGTGGGTCGAGAGCGAGTTAGGCCAGGGGTCCACCTTCACCTTCACGCTGCCCGTGCGCTGAGCCGCAATGGACCTACACCATGGGAGGCGAACCTAGACAAACCCGGGGGGCTGGGTCCACAATTCGATGATGGACGGGCGATACGTCTCCTGCACCCACTGCGGCGCCCAGAACTCGCTCCCGGAATCGTTTGCGACGATCTACGCTGGACGACGGGTAACCCGCTGGTGCGAGTCCTGCCGGAAGCTATTCGACGTAGAGTTCCCGCGCAACACGACCCTCAGCGACTTGCTCTTTGGCAAGCCCATCCCGCCGCCTGCTCCGGAGCGCGAATGGGGCGCTCTCGTGCGGGCGATGGCGGCAGGGAACGTGGAGGCCTTGACCACCCTCTACGAGAGGATGCATCGGATCGTCTTCACGCTCATGTTGCGGATTACCCATGAGCGGGAAATGGCCGACGAGCTGACGGTAGAGGTCTTCTATGACGTCTGGCGGCGGGCGTGGACGTACGATCCCGAGAAGGCATCGGTCATCGGCTGGGTCCTGAATCAGGCTCGGGCGCGGGCAATCGATCTGATGCGGACCGAGCGGCCGAGCCGACGGCCGATTGAAGCATGGGTCAACGGACCCATGGATCAACTGCCGCCTCCGACGCCAGCGCGGTGGGGGCGCCTGGTTCAGCGGATCGTCGGCGAGCGAGGCTCGGCCACGTTCATGCCTGAACCGGCTGCCTCACCCGACTGGCAGGAGGCGGGGCCGGGAATCTCGTACATGCTGCTGGCGCGGGACCATGAGCGGGAGCGCGTCAGCATGTTGGTCCGGCTGGCGCCGGGCGCCGTCTACCCGCCGCACACCCACGCCGGCCTCGAAGAGCTTCACCTGCTGGATGGGGAGCTCTGGATCGACGACAAGAAGGTGCATCCGGGCGACTACCATCGGGCCGACGCGGGGAGCACGGATCGGCGCGTCTGGAGCGAGACCGGCTGCACCTGCGTCTTGCTCACTTCCACCGCTGACATCCTGCGATAGGCAGTTCGTTCGCACTTGCTCCTGCCGTCTGAACGTCTTACACTCCTGCTCGCCCTCTGAGGAGAAGGCAGAAGGGCTTCCTCGGAGGGAGACTCTGTGTCCATTCCCGCCTCACGCACGCGGACGGTACCCGTCTGTCGGTTGTCATCCTGATCCATGGATCTACCGGGTGAAGGGCGATCCATTCTAGAGATGGTGCTTACTGGCTTGGCGAACGGTCGGCTGTGGATTCTAGAAGGCGGTCCCGTATGGGTCGGCGGCGGGGTTGGCAAGCCCTGCATCGTCTGCCAGGTCAAAATTCACGCCAATCAGATCCAATACGACGTCCGTGCTCCTGATAGATCAGTGTCCGCCCACGCAGGCTGCCATCATGCGTGGCGGGCCGAAACAGACAAGCGCAGGGTCAAACTGAGGCGCCGATCGGCTACGACGGGGTGATCCCCCCGGGGCGAGGGGGAGTGACGGCGGCCGTCCCCTGCTCGGCGAGCAGATTCACCTGGAGATCGAGATGCGCGCGGCGGTCAGCCTCCCGCGTCTGTGACGGCACCCGCGATTCGCTCGCTCGCCGACCACGCATGAAGCTGCTGCTCCTCCAGGTTGGCGATCTGCCATCACGTTAACCAGAACCTGGGAGTCGCCTCTCAGTCCCGGAAGGCCTTGCCGGCCAGCCGGCGGACGATCGATCATTCTGGGCTCCGGCGAATCACGCCAGGGAAAGCCGTCGACCCGTGGCCGACGGCTTTCCTTTCGATCTACCGGCGTGCCTTCGCTCCTTCGTTGAGGGATGCTTTGGCGTCCGCGAGCTGCTGGCCGAGCTCCATGAGCTGGGCGCGATCCATCAGCTTCCTCGCCCGCGGGAACATCTCCGTCTCTTCTTCTTCCGCATGATGCTCGACCAGATCCTTGAGCACCTTGGCCTTGGCCTTGAACTCATCGGCGTCCGGCTCCGTCTCCTTGATCTCTGGGAGCACCAGGTCGACCACGTGATGCTCCTCCAGCGCCTCGAAGTACAGATCCTTGTCCTCTTCCTTTTCGGCGGCCTCATGGAACGCCGGGTAGAAGATATCCTCCTCTATTTTGGTATGGACCTTCAGCTCGTGCTCGATCGCGGTGAGCGTGCTCTGCCGCTCCGAGCCCTCGGCCTCCTCGAGCTTTGAGAGCAATTCCCGCATCGTTTTGTGATCCTGCTTGAGCAGGGCGATGGCGTCCTGGTCGCGGCTCCCGGTCTTCTGCGTGGCCATCATGGCCTCCTCTTTTTTCGGCTGCGTGCCGGCTATGGGTGAACGGTCAGCCCTGTGGTGGGCGCACGGCTTCGTTAGCAAAAGGAATGCCTCCGCCGGGTGAATAGAAATTGGACGTTTCCCTCAACACGGGCGGCGGGAAACGCCCGACCCACACGGTTTTACCGGCCAGAATGTCGCGCCTGCGGTCCTGACGGTTGCCACTCATCCGATCTGCCTGTTGTCAGCTCACTTCACGAAACGCAGCGCACCAATGCGCACGTGAACGCCTGGGGAATAGTGAACGAGCGCGGGCGCGGCGCCGTCCGGGAGGTTCGCCGCCTGGCGTACCGTCTCCTGGAAGCCGACGAGGGCGGCGCGATGCAAGGGCCACGGCTCATGTTCGACCTGTGCCATGGCGAGACGGCGCCGGAAGCGGGTATAGAGCCGGTAGCGCTCGGTCAGGAACAGCGTGAGGTCGTCCGGCCGTGCGAGGGCTTCACCGACCTCAACCGTGATGTCCGCCGCGGCTCCGGCCCTGGCGCTCGTGTAATGTATCCGGCTTCTCGCTGTTGCACGGACCGTCATTCTCGACCAGTGATACGGCAAGCCATAGGTGAGGCGCGCTCCCAGCACCGCCGTGGCGGCCGCGGCATCGAGCGAAAAGAACCAGATACCGGGGCCCGATGGTCCCCGCACGTAGGTGCGTAGGTTCATCTCAGGGAAGTCGGAGACACACGAAATTGACGGGAGAAATGGCGGACGCAGGCCCATGAGATGGAACGGCGTGAGGCCAACCCAGCCCGTCTCGTCGAAGGTATCTATCTCCAGGCCGACCGGGAGGCGCGCCTGAAGCAGCGCGGGGTCGCAAGACCAGTGCAGAAACGATAAGCGGTACCAGTTCTGGAGCATCACCGGCAGGCGGATAGGCGCCGGGCAATCCGGGATAAACCGTCGCCGACCAGACGCTGGCCCAGGATCCTGCGTCACTTCCGACGCGGGCCGCATGCTTTCCTCGCGGTAACCGCGACCCGGTAACGATTCCCCTCGGACGTCACGAGCCGACCCTCCTTGCTCCCGCCAAAGCGCAAAGACCGTGCCGGTCGAGGCGGAGTAGGGCGGCTACCGGTCCGTGGTTCTGGCGACGGGCGAACCCAAAGCCGAACGTGGATAGAGCCAAGGTCCTATATCGTCCCTATCACGTGCTGCTAGAGGATCATCCCGAGGAGGAATTGAGCCATGACACGACTCGCGGCCCTGGTCTTCTCGGTGTGGGTGCTGCTCGTTGGCTGCACAGGACCCATCCGTAGCTACAGCAAGGCTGGCTCGGACGTGACCGAGTTCAGGCGGGACAGCTCTGCCTGTGTGCAGGAGCCTCGGATGGCGTGGGGCATGTCGTGGGGCGTCAATGGAAGCCCCATGACCGTCGACGCCCACACCGATACCAAGCGACAAGCCGAGCTGTATCAACGGTGCATGGAAGCGAGCGGCTGGACATCCGAAGCGCGCCAATAGCCGGGAGCTGTGGACTTTGTGGCATTTCATCTGCATCCTCGACATCTTATCTGCATCTAAATGGCGAGGATCGGGTTGGAACAGAACCCAGTCAAAAAGGCACTTAGAAAGGACGGCGCCATGAAGAAGGCACTTACAACGACGTTGAGTATCGTCGCGATGATTTCGCTGTCGGCCACGATGGGGATGGCGCAGACGTCCTGCCCGGCCGAGGTGGCGTCAGCGAAGGCCATGTTGACGCAGAGCACCAAGGGTCAGGATGCTCAGGCACCTCGCTCGCTGGCTGGTGCGCGTTCCCAGGACATCCAGTCGCCGCGCAGCCAGGACATCCAGTCGCCCCGGAGTCAGGACATCCAGTCCCCGCGGGGCCAGGACATCCAGTCGCCGCGGGGCCAGGACATCCAGTCGCCGCGGGGCCAGGACATCCAGTCGCCGCGGGGCCAGGACATCCAGTCGCCGCGGGGCCAGGACATCCAGTCGCCGCGGGGCCAGGACATCCAGTCGCCGCGGGGCCAGGACATTCAGTCGCCGCGGGGCCAGGACATCCAGTCGCCGCGGGGCCAGGACATCCAGTCGCCGCGGGGCCAGGACATCCAGTCGCCGCGCAGCCAGGACATCCAGTCGCCCCGGAGTCAGGACATCCAGTCCCCGCGGAGCCAGGACATCCAGTCCCCGCGCGGCCAGGACATCCAGTCGCCGCGCAGCCAGGACATCCAGTCGCCCCGCTCGGCCGACTTCCAGAAGGCCTCGACGCTCGTGAGTGAGGCCGAGGCGGCGTGCAAGGCCGGGAAGTCGTCCGAGGCGGCCGACAAGGCCAAGGCGGCAATGGAGCTGCTGAAGAATTAGCAGTAACTGATGCTGACGAGGTAACTACCGGCCCCGGGGCAACACCCCCCGGGGCCGATTCGTTCGTCTGGAGTCACCGCTCATCGCTGCCTACCAGCGACACCTCGAAGCGACTAACCCGTATCACCGGCGTTCACCGGAAACCGATGAAGAATCTCCTCGCTACAGCCCGCCACCCCAGCGGTACTGCCAGGCGATCGCAACCGTCCAGAAATTGCTGTCGGTGCCTCTGTAGACACCGGTGCTGCCGGAGAGCTTGATCGACTGACGGCGGCTCAGTGAGAGCGCCGCGGTCATACCCAGGCGTACGTTCTCCAGCTGCTCTCCCTTGTCGCCGTCGATGGTCGTCCGCCCGCCGGCGTAGTAGGTGGCGTTGAAGGCAGCCCAGAAGGCACGAGAGACCTCGTAGATGAGGTGTCCCTGCAGGGAATAGATCGGGTCCTGCTTGAGGTCTTTCCATCTAGGAAGTCGTCGTTGTTCGTGAAGAACGTGATCAGCCCCAGGCCTTGGACACCCCCAGCTCCGGCTTGAAGGACCAGCGGTTCCCGACGTTCAGGAGCTTGTCCGCGTCGTACTGGCCCAGTGGAGCGGTCACCTGCAGGCTCGCCCCGGCGATGACGTCCTGCTGGTACGCCGGGTATTCCGCCATCGGATCTCGGCATCCTTGAGCGGAGAGGACGCGTCGAAGGCGACGTCGCCCTCCAGGTAGCCATATCCCAGAAGCAGGAAATTGATCCCGACGGGGTGTTTGCGTAGGATCTGGGCTCGAGCGACTGCGCGTTCGCGGGGTGTCCTGTCATCACGGCGGCCGTCAGCAGGAGGAGGACAACGAGGAAGATCCGGAGAAAGCCTGCGAGAGGCGCGATCGTCACGGGCCGCAGGGTATATCGCCGCACTCTGTTGTTACTCTCTCTCCGACAATTCACGGTTGCCCAGGCTGACGGTCCCGTCTTCAGGCCCGCGTGCAGCCGGAGAATGCGCCGCACCTCCTCGATGGTGTGGGGATTCCCCTGGGCGGAATGGCTCGAGCGCACGATCAGTTCGGACTCGACGGCTGCGATCGCCGCCGAGTACTTGACCACGCCATCGTCTCCCTGCTCGACCGGTCCGTCCCCCTCGACCGCGATGATGCTGCCGGGTGAGGTTGGCGGGGACCCGCGACTCGAGCCACTTCCACTGCGATCCGGACGCGCGGGTCGAACCGTCCCGGGGTAGCGTTCCCGGTCTGTTCGGGGAAGAGGAAGGAGCGTAGGCATAGACCGCGGCCGCCAGGGAGTAGACCGGATCCGTGGTCACCTGGCCTGCAGGACAGCTCGGCAAGCGCGAAGAGCAGGTCCTGATTCCCGTGGGACACCACCATCGCCCGGTGCAGCTCGGCAATGGCGGCCGTGGTACGCTCGTCGACAGCCTCGAAGAGACCATGCTCGAAGAGCACATTGCGTGTCGGCAGGCTCGGCTCGCCCGTGGCGACGGCACTCCGGCCGAGGTTACCAAGGACGGTCTTGGGATCGACCCGGGCCGTGTCCACCGGCCCCGCGCAGGCAGTCAGGGCCAGGCAGAGGCCGCCGAGAAGCGCGAACCATCGGCGAGGCATCGGACTCATGGCTTCGTCTTCTTCTTCATCGGCTGGGGCACCACGTTCTCCGGAAGAAGGATCGGCTTGTCCGATGGCCAGAACGGCAGCGCGCGCACCTCCTCCGCACCTGCGAGGCCTGCGGCTGGCGCATCAAAGGGCCCGGCGCCGCAGCCGAGCGTCTGGGCCTCAACCCGAGCACGCTCTACTTCCGGATGAAGGAGCTCGGCATCAGGCGCCCACCGGAGCCGGCGTAGAGCCTCATGCGGCAAAGGCTCGCGCGAAGTCTCGGCTGCGCCGTGCTCCTGGCGACCCTCGCGGCGTGGCCCGCGCTCGCCCGGGCGGACGCCTCGACGACCGAGTATGCCGACCCGCAGTACCGGTTCACGTTTCGGTTCCCCACCGACTGGCAGAGACAAGAGCTACCCACCCCTGGGGAGGGAGGGGAGGTCCGCCTCGCGGCCAAGAGCGCGGCGAGGGCGATCTTCGTTCTCGCCATCGTGACACCCATCGAGCCGACGATCACGCGGGCGGAATTCGAGCGACGCCCGGATCGCGACGCGCTGGTCGAGGAGCTGATCCGGCGGACCCTCGGTCAGGTCTACGCGAAGATGTCGCGCGATCTCTCGGCCAGCCGCCAGGTGGTCGACGAGACGCAGCGGCGAGCCTCCGACGCGGGGATCGGGTTCTCCATCCATACTAGCCTCACGACCCCCGAGGGCCCGACCACCGTCGCCGGGAAGCACGTCTTCCCGTTCGGCGAGCCGTATGCCATCACCCTGATCGTGGTCGCCCGTGCCGCCGGCGCGACGCCCACGGAAGTGGAGACGCGGCGGCGACTGCTCGACTCGCTTCGGGTGAACGCGCCATGACCGCCCGGCGCTAGCTTTCTGGCAATCCAGCTTTGCGTGCGCCCTCGATGATCCGCTGGAATTCCCTACGGAAGGCTGGATTGTCGGAAGTTCCTGCTCCTTCCTTCACCAGGGTCTGCACCGTGAGCCCTGGCCTCAGCTTCAGGAGCTCCGCGACCGCGGCCGCCGCCTCTGCGTTCTGCCCCCGCCACGCGTACGCGGAGGCGAGATCGACGTAGGCGAAGTAGTACGCCTTGCCGGTCGCAAGCGACTTGAGGCACCATTCGATGGCCTGAGCGTCGCGCGCCAGGTGCGTGTTCGCGTGGCAGAGGACGAAATACCAGACATACAGCTCGGGATCGCGCGGACTCAGCCGTATCGCCCTCTCGACCGGCGCCAGTGCATCCGCTGACCGACCAATGATATTCAAGTTCCGCGCCCGGCCAACGTATGCCGCGGCGAGGTTACGATCGAGGGCGATGGCCCGGTCATACGTCGCAAGCGCTGCGTCGAAGCGGTTGGCTAACCCGAGAACCTCGGCTTTCACGTAGTGTGCCTGGGCATAGTTGGGCGCGGCGGCGATGGCCCGGGTGGCTGCTTCGTCGGCCCGGGCCAGCACCTTGGCCGGGTCGGGATCCCAGCGGTTGCGGTAGATGAGAGTGAGCGCCAGGGCGAGTCCGACTCTGGCTTGAGTATTGTCCGGGTCGATTCGAAGAGCATCCTCGAACAACGCGACGGACCTCTGCGTGTCGTCCTTGTTCGGCCCTCCGTTCAAGACCGACCAGCCGCGCATGGTGAGGTCCACCGCATCCGGGTCGGCGCGCGGCGCCCGGCGCCCTTCGACATTGACGAGCTCAACACTGAGCATCCTGGCCAGTCGGTTCGCGATGCCGAAGTTGTCCTGAAGGGTCGCCAGCGTGTGTTGATCGACGTCCATCTGCTCCACCCACAGGTGCGCGCCGGTACCCGCGTCGATGAGCTGCGCGTTGACGCGGACGGTGCCTCCCATCCGGCGTACGCTCCCCTCGAGCACATACCGGACGCCCAGCTCGCGGCCAATTTGCCGGGCATCGGCAGCCTTGCCCTTGAATGTGAACGCGGTGTTCCTGGAGATGACAAAGCTTCCCGCAAGTCGCGACAGATCGCTTGTCAGGTCTTCCGTTATGCCGTCGGCGAAGTAGTCCTGGCTCGGATCGCCACTCAGGTTGCTGAAGGGCAGCACGACAATTGAGAGGCGAGGCGCCTCGGTGCTGTTCGCTCGTTGACTGGCCAGGAATGGGGAGGCGATCCACCAGATTCCTGCCGCCCCGAGGAGAAGCGCCGCCAAGCCCCACATGATCCAGAGCCTGCGCTCCCTCAGGACGGGGCGTCGGCCGAGCGCGGCCACCGCATTGGAGGATACGCCCGGGATGTGAAGTTGATACATTCGCACGGGCTGCTCGATGTTCTTGACTTGCCGCTCGCCCAGATCCTCGAAGGTGAATGGCAGCTTTCCGCGGACCTGATCGTGGACGGTATTGGAAACGAGCACGCTGCCCGGCTGAGCCAGCGCCTCCAGGCGCGCCGCGATGTTGATGCCGTCACCGTAGATCCGGGTCTCGTCGTGAATCACATCTCCCAGATTGATCCCGATGCGATACCGCATGCGGCGACTCTCAGCTACCCCCTCGTTGCGCTCGGCCATCAGGGTCTGAATCTCGACCGCACACTCGGTGGCGCCGATGACACTGGGGAACTCAGCCAGTATGCCGTCGCCGGCGGTGTCGATGATCCGCCCACCGTGCCGGCCGATCAGCGGCAGGATCACGCTCTGATGGGCCTTGAGGTCACGCACGGTGGCGGGCTCGTCCGCGTGCATGAGCCGGCTGTAGCCCGCGATATCGGCGGCGAGAATGGCGGCGAGCCGGCGTGGTATCGAGGGCTGTGGGCTCAAGGCGGGGGCCCGGGCTCGGAGCAGTGCGAGTCGCCGGTCTCGCCTCGCTTGCAGGCCGCGTAGCGGTCCGCACGCCGATTCCACGCGGCCACCGCTTCGTTGCGGTCCGTCGTGCCCCGCAGATCCCGCAGGTAGCGCTGCCGTTCGGCGGAGGTGCGGAACAGGATGCCGCGCGGTTCCGCGAAGACCAGTTGCGTGTCGGTGCGGAGTCTTCCGCCGATCACGAACACCTGCTCCTCGTCGTTGCGGAAGCCGATGAAGTTGCCGCGACCGCGGAGCCACCTGGCCCAGTAGTCCGCCTGGTTGTCGCCTTTCTCGGCCGCGCGCTCGAACCAGCGGACCGCTTCCTCCCGGCTCTGCGCGACACCGATGCCAAACTGATAGGCCCGCCCGACGAGCAGCATCCCGTACGCGTCACCCTGGTCGGCACGGCGTTTCGCCCAGCGTAGCGACTCCGCCCAGTCCTCCGGGACGCCGCGGCCTTGCTCGTAGTTCTCGGCCAGGTTGTTCTGCGCGATCGCGTAGCCCTGCTCCGCGGCCTTGAGGTACCACTGCGAGGCGAGTCGATCGTCGCGAGGCAGCCCTTCGCCGCGCGCATGCTGGGAGCCGATCTGGAGCTGAGCGGGCGCGTACCCGCGGTCGGCGAGGGCACGGAAGATGCGCGCCGCTCCCGCATAGTCCTTCGACTTGTAGAGCGTCGCGCCCCGCGCGAACTCTTCCTGGGCCGCCGTGCGGGCGGGCGGAGCGCTGCCAAGTCCCTTGAGCGCTTCCCGCGCAGGGGCGCTTCCCAGCGACGAAGCCCGCTCGTAGTACGTCCGGGCTTGCCCGAGGTCGCGCGCCACGCCGATGCCATGCTCGTGGGCGCGGCCGAGATTCATCAGGCCATCCGGATCGTTCTGCTCGGCCGAGCGCCGGTACCACTGCACCGCTTCGGCCGGGTTCTTCGCCGTGCCGAGGCCTTGCTCGAGCATGTAGCCGAGCACGGCCTGCGCGGGCGCGAAGTTCTGCGTGGCGGCGCGCCGCAGCCAGGTGAGGGCCTTGGCCGAATCTCGGTTGCGGTTCAACGCGAACTGGTACGAAAGGCCGAGGCAGTACTGCTCGTAGGGCGACCGCGGATCCTCGCCGATCCGCACGATGTCGGCGCGGCAGCGCTTGACGTTGGCATCGAGGTCCGCCCGCACCTCGTCGGCGCAGACGGCGCACAGCCCGAGCGCAAGGACGGCGGTCAGAGCGACTCGCGCGGAACGGGTCATCGACGGCTCTCCGAGGGCGTCACGATGAGGATGATACCGGAGAGATGGGCCTGTGCGTCAACCTCCGGGAATCAAGGGAGCGAGCCCGCCGTGCGCGTCACGCCGTGACCGGCGGCGGCCAAGAGGTGACGGCCGGCGGTCTCGAAATTGAAGACATTGGCGGAGCGGTGTTGCGTGACCATGTGGACATCGCGAAAGCCTCGCTCGAGGCGGCTACTGGCGTAGATTGCACTGGATCCCGCCAGCTTGAAGAGCATCGTGACGACCTCGGTCGCGGTCTCGGCTGCCTGCGCAGCCGCCAGCAGAACGAGAGGCGTCATCTCATGTGAGATCCGGCCCTCGCTGCCCGTGGAGCGCGTCATCTGGCCGGCTACGGCCAGGAGGAACGCCCGGGCCGAGCGGAGTTGTGCCTCTGCCCGGCCCACAGAGGTCTGCACGAGCCCATCCTCGGCCAGCGCGCTGGAGGCGCCGAGGCGCACCTTTCCGGCTGCGATCTCGATGAAGGCGTCGATCGTGGCTTTCGCGATACCCAGCCCAACGGCGGCTACGGGAAGCGCGAAGAGGAGCTGGATCGTGGCGCCGTACAGGGAGCCCGGCTCCGAAGCCACCCCATGCGCCAGCGAGAAGCAGTGATTCTCCGGGATGAAGACGTCCTTGACCCGGACGTCGTTGCTGCCCGTGCCGCGTAGGCCGGTCGAGTACCAGGTGTCGAGCACCTCGCATTGCGTGGCCGGTATCAGCACGACCTGCAGGTCCGGCGTACCCTCGGGCCCCGGCCTTGGCCGGCCCCCCTCGATGATTCGGCACACGGCAGCAACGACCGTCGCGTGGGCGCACCCGCTGGCCAGCGGCCATACTCCGCTGATCCGATATCCACCCTCGACGGGGATCGCGTCTCCTTTTGGCTGAAAGGATCCGGCAACCACGGCCTGACGGGGAGCGATCAGCTGGCGAGCCGTCTCCTCCGGCAGGTACGCGGCGATCGCGCTTCCTTCGGCTCCGATCATGACGTTCCAGCCGGTAGCGCCCTCGAGTCGCGACAATTCCTCGACGACAAGGATCAAGGTCGTCATGTCGACCTCGGGCCCGCCGAGGCGGCGGGGTAACCACAGCCGGAAAAAACCGGCATCTCGCAGGGATTCGAACAGAGGACGCGGCATCCGTCGCGATTGCTCCGCCTCGTCTCTGTACTTCTGGATCATGGGCTCGAGCGTGCGCGCTCGTTCCAGCCAATCGATCGTAGTACTGGTCATGGGCACCCTCCCGGGGATACGCAACGCGGGGCCGGTCATGGTCCCGGGCCGGCGATGCGGAATCGCCATGGCATCCAGTCGCAGCACGCGCTGTGCCGGCAGGGGCGCATCTCGGTCGCGCTGCGTTGTCGCGGGTTTGAGCGCGGGGAGCCGGCCTCGAGCCCTGCGACTACCGCCGACAGCCTGCGACATTTCGGTGCGGCGTGGAAGCGTAGCGTACGCCGCTTGCCCAGTCGAACCTGTTCTGGTAGCCTCCCGGGGCGAAGATCATGGACGCGGCCAGCGGTAGTCAGCCAGCACGCGGCGAGAACGGGAACGCTACCGTTGCGCACGGGGTGATGGTGGGGCCTCTCAAGGAAGTTCACCCGGACCGCATCGTTGTAGGAAGCTACCTGTTCTCTCTGCGCGACGGAGTCCAGTACAGCTACCCACCTGGGACGCGCCTACAGGTCGTCTTCGTAGAACAGGGCGGGCAGCGGCAGGCCGAGAGCCTCTCCCCGGTCAAAGACGGGCAGTAGAACCTCTCCTCGTCACCGCTTCCGGGTTTCCGCCTCGAGGATCTCCGCGACCAGCGCCGTGAGATTCTTCTCCTCGCGGACCGCCCGGGCCGTGAGCGCCTCGGCAATGGACTTGGAGAGCCGGACGCGAAAGACCATCTCGACCCGGTCGCCTGGTACGGGCCGTTCATGGGCTACCGCATCGTGCGCGAGCTCCTCGGCCAGCGGCTTCCGGGCGCCGGTCTTGGGAGCCGCGCGGCGCTTCGGAGGCGGCGGCTTCCGGGCCGGGCTCATTCGATCACCTGATCGGCGCGCCGCAGCAGCATTTGGGGGATCGTCAGCTCGAGGGCTCTGGCGGTCTTGAGGTTGATCACCAGGTCGATCTTGGTGGGCTGCTCGAAGGGGAGATCGCCGGGGTTCGCGCCCTTGAGGATCTTGTCGACGAAGACCGCCGCCGCGCGCCAGATCGCGAGGAGATCCGGGCCGTACGACATGAGTCCGCCCGCTTGAACGTAGGAGCGCTGATGGTACATGGCGGGCAGCCGGTACTTGGCGACCGGCTCCACGATTCGTCGAGGATGCGGATCGAACGCTACACCGGCAGTCACGAGCAGCCCGCTCGCCCGAGCCTTCGCCGCCGACCTGACCACATCCTCGGCCTCGCCGACATCCCGAATCGGGAGTGACAGCAGCTTCCAGCGTCGCTCACGGGCGGCTCTCTCGAGCACTTCCCAAACCTCCGGGGAAGTCCGATCCCATATCACCGCTACGGTCCCGGCCATCGGCAGCGACTCCTTGAGCAGATCGAGCCGTTTCACCACCAGATCCAGGAACTGGAAGCTCAACCCCGTGAAGTTACCCCCCGGGTGAGCCAGACTCCTTGCGTACCCAGACCCCACGGGATCGCCAGAGCCAGGAACGACGATGGGAATCGTCGACGTGGCCTGCTTGAGCGCGGGTAGCGCGGCGCCGACGGGGACAATCACGTCCACCTGCAGGCGGACCAGCTCGTCGACAAGGCCGGGTAGGCGCTCGGGCCTGCCTGCGGCTCCTCGGGGCTCGGTCACGAAATTCCGGCCATACACATAGCCGCGCTCGCGCAATCCATCCAGCAGGGCTTTGATGTATGCATACCGCGGTTCAGGTCCGGCCATATCGCCGGTCGGGGGAGCGAAACCAATCACGCCGATCCGCCACACTTTCTCGGCCGGCTGTGCCTCGGCGGCGAGCGGTGCGGCGAGCAGGCCGAGGGTGACGCCGGAGAGGAACGTACGGCGGTCCATTTACTCCGGAGGCTACCACAGGCGTGCGCACGTCACCGGGTCCGCGGCCAGGTCGGGCGTGCTACACTCGCGCGTCCGAGCACGATCTCCCTGAAGCTGGAGGCCGTCGATGGTCGACGACGAGGAGCAGCTGCGGGAGGCCATCCGGCAGAAGATTCGCTCAGGCGCTCTGCCGAAGGCGACCTGCCGCATGACCTGGTTTGGCCCAGGGTCGGGCAATACCTGCGTGGCGTGCGAGCGGTCCGTGTCACCTGCCGACCTGGAAGTCGAGTGCGACCTTTCAGGGGGTGGAACCCTCCGGTTCCATCGTTCATGCTATGAGCTCTGGGTGATGGAACTGACAACGTGCGCCGACGATGCGTCGAGTGGAACCGAGACTCGCTGACTTCCCGTGTCAAATCGGACGGAGGATCCATGTCCTTCACCATCGTGGTCATCGATGACGACGTTCAATACCACGGGTTCATTGCCCACATCCTGCAGCCCGCGTCCGACATCACCATCGTCGGCTATGCTTCCAACGGTATCGAGGGCCTCGCCCTCGCCCGCCGAGAGCGGCCGGATATCGTGATCACGGATCTGATCATGCCCGATCTCGACGGCGTCGAGCTGACGCGGCGCATCCGCCAGGAGCTGCCGGCGACCCAGGTGGTCCTCATCAGCTCGACCACCGAGGAGGCGTATCAGTTCATGGCTTCCGATAGCGGGGCGGATACATTCGTGAGCAAGCGCGTGCTGTTCGATGGCCTGCTGCCGGCAGTCCGCGACGTGATCCGACGGCGCCTCTCTGGAGGCAGCTGGCCCGCCCCAGAGCCCTCGCGCGAATGCCCTTCCGGTTCGGCTTACCTCTGAGGAGCGCACCATGACAGAGGCACAAAGGCTGACGGAGCAGATCCGGGGAAAGATCCTGGCCGGCCAACTGCCGAAGGAACACTGCCGGATGACGTGGTTCGGGCCGGGGCGCGGCGCCACCTGCTCCGCATGTGACGAACCCATCGAGGCCCACGATGTCGAGGTCGAATGCGACCTGCCGGGGGGCGGGACCCTGCCCTTCCATCGCCGATGCTACGACGTCTGGGCCGAGATGTGGCCCTCTTGCGGACGGCCCTGACTCTCGGTACTTCCTTCCCTCCCGGCGATCGGAGGAGGTAGCATCTTCGTACTTGGTCCCCGGACTCCTGGGAAACGCGCGGCAGCCGCGACCAATCCTATGCGGCACATTGCATGCACCGTCCGCGCAGGATCGCTATCCAGGGGGGCACTCGTGGCCTGGACCATTGTCGTGGCCGACGATTCGGCAGACTACCGATTGGTCGTCCGCACGTTGCTCGAGCCACTGGCCGACACCGTGCGGGTCGTCGGGGAGGGGACCGATGGCGAGGAGGCGCTGGCGGTGATCCGCCGAGAGCGGCCTGACATCGTGATCACGGACCTGGTGATGCCAGGGCTCAACGGGATCGAGCTCACGAAATGCCTCCGCCGAGAGCTGCCGCGAACGCGAATCATCCTCATGAGCTCGTTTACCGAGGACGCCTACCGGGTCAGGGCCTCGGAGAGCGGGGCCGACGCGTTCGTCCACAAGCACGTCATCAGCAGCGCCCTGCTGCCCGCCATCCACGACGTGATGCGCCGGGTTGGCGGAGGGAGCCATTCCCCTTCTCGGCCGGGTCCCGACCCATGCCCTCCTGGGCAAGAGTCCGTGGTAGGCTGAGGTCGCCTTCCAGCGGGCTCAATGGTTGACGCAGCGGGCGTCCATCCCCTTGGCATCTGGCTCCGCTCCTGTTCCGAAGGCAAAGCCCCCAAAGGAAGCCAGCCATGCCGGATGAAACTCGTCTGCGGGAGCAGGCCCGCGCCGCCATCAAGAGCGGCAAGATGCCGGCCCGCGCCCCCGACCGCACGTGGGGCGGTCCCGGTGTCGGGGCTGAGTGCAGCGTCTGGGGCCGTCCCGTGACCAAGGACGAGCTCGAGTTCGAGATTCAGTTTGCGCACGATGGCGGCGCGCCCGGGCTCGACAAGTTCCACGTTCATCTCCGCTGCTTCGCGGCGTGGGAGTTCGAGCGCAACAAGGCCTGACCGAATGACATGAAGCGCATCTTGGTCGTTGATGACGACGACAATCTTCGGGAGCTGCTCTCGACCGTCCTGAGCCAGCCCGGGCGCGCGGTGGATACGGCCCGGAACGGGATCGAAGCCGTGGAGCTGCTCAGCCAGAACCACTACGACCTCATCCTCAGCGACCTCCGGATGCCGGGCCTCGACGGCCCCGCCCTGTACGACGCGCTCCGCGCCATGCGCCCCACCTCTCCGATACCGCGGGTGATCTTCATGACCGGCAACGTCGGAGGGGGGGACTATGCGGACTTCCTCCGCGGAACCACCGAGCCGATGCTGGAGAAGCCGTTCAGCCTGGACGTCGTCCGGCGCGTGGTGAGCGTGCTATTGAATGAGCGGTAGTTACCCGGTAACAGCTTCTTACCGGGAGGTGGCCAATTGGTTGCCGGGGCCACGCGTCGCTCGATTCCCGGGCCGTCCGTGAGCGACGAGCGCACGAAGGCCACGGCACGGAGTTTGCCTTTGATCATCCCATGAGTCCGGACGCTACCCACGAGGAGCTGCGGCAGAGCATCCGCGAGCGCCTGGCGGACGGCCGCTTGTTCCGGGCGTACGGCGGCTCGACGGTCCGCCGCGGGACCGGACGGCCGTGTGACGTGTGCGGGACACCGATCCGGAACGAGAGCAACGAGTACCAGGTCCAGAGCGACAGGGGAGCGTACGTGCTGGTTCACGTGGATTGCTTCCAGATGTGGCGTGAGGAGACGAGGCGGATCCAGCCTCCGCCGGCCCACGCCTGACCAGGAGGACGTGATGAGGAAGCCGGATCCCACCCAGAAGGCGACGAAACGGAAGCGGACCGCCCAGCGCAGCGTGGCCGCGACGAAGCGAGCGCAGGAGACACCCCGGGGTCTCGTGAGCCGGCGGACCACGGCGCGGCAGAAGAACAAGCTCCGGGGGACCTGACGGCTCGACTGCTAGCTCTTGATCCCCAGCAGCGCCTGCGCGGTGCCGCCCAGCATCGCGACCTTGTCGGCGTCGCTCAGGCCCGGCGTGCTCAGGATGTGGTCCACCGACGTGCTCGTCCACGGGAACGGATAGTCGGTGCCCATGACGATCTGGCCCGGGCCCGTCTCCGCGGCGAGGTGGCGCAGCGCCTCGGGCGTGAAGACGATCGAGTCGAAGTAGAGCTGGCGCAGGTACTCCGTCGGCTTCTTCTTGAGCGTCCCGGTCATGCGGTGGGGGAAGGTCGTCTGCACCGCGTTGGAGCGCGCGGCGTACGAGGGCAGGTAGCCGCCGCCGTGGGCGGCGCAGATCTTGAGGCCGGGGAAGCGGTCGAGGGTGCCCTCGAAGATGAGGTGCGACAGCGCGATCGTCGTCTCGAGCGGATTGCCGATGGTGTTGGTGAGCAGCCCGTTGCCCCCGAGCCGGCCCGTCCGCTCCAGCTCGGCCGTGCCCTGCGGGTGGATGAACACGAGGACGCCGAGCTGCTCGGCCTTGGCCCAGAACGGATGAAACTTCGGGTCGCTCAGCTCGAGGCCGTCGACGCTGCCGCCGAGGCCGGCGCCGCGCAGGCCGTATCTCTTGACGCCCTGCTCGAGCTGCTCGGCGGCGAGATCCGGATGCTGCAGCGCCACGCGTCGCGAACGCGACGAACCGGTCGGGCTGGGCCGCGCAGATCTCGGCGAGCGTCTCGTTCTGGAGCTGGATCAGCTTCGCCGCGACGTCCCGGTCCGCCGCGTACCAGTAGGGGTTGATGCTGAGCGCCTCGACGTCGATGCCCTGCTCGTCCATCGCGCGGATGCGGTCCGCCGTGCTCGGACATGAGGAGGGCCTCCGTCTCGAGCGCTCGCCCCACCAGCGCCATCGCCGCGGGCACCGCGCAGTGCGCGTGCACGTCCACCGTCTTCACGCGCTTGCCGCTCACCACCACCTCTCGCCGCCGCGCCTTGCGGCGCGCGCGGCCCCGCCGCAGGAGACGAACGCCGCGTCGGCCACGGCTAGGCCCCGATCCCGAGCAGCTTCATCGCGTTGCCGCCCAGCATGGCCACCTTGTCGGCGTCGCTCACGCCCGGCGCGGCCAGGATGTCGTCCACCGCCGTCGTCGTCCACGGATACGGAAAGTCGGTGCCGACCATCAACTGGCCTGCGCCCACCTCGGCGGCGAGGTGCCGCACCCCCTCGCCCTTCAGGTACTCGGACGGCTTCCGCTTGATCGGCCCGTAGGTGCCGCCCGGGCAGGCGGAGGGGCGAGTCGGGCATCCGCGATCGGAGCGCCCGAGGTACGAGGGCAGGTACCCGCCGGCGTGCGCGGCGCAGATCTTGAGACCGGGGAACCGGTCGAGCGTGCCCTCGAAGATGAGGTGGGAGAGCGCGATGGTGGTCTCGAGCGGATTGCCGATCACGTTGTCGAGATAGCCATTGCCCTTGAACCGCTTGGCCAGCTCCGCCGGAGCGCCCCCGCCCTGCGGATGGATGAAGACCAGCACGCCGAGCTGCTCGGCCTTGGCCCAGAACGGGTGGAACTTCGGATCGCTGATCTCCTCCCCGTTGACGCTGCCGCCGATGCCGGCGCCCCGAAGCCCGTCGATGCCCTGCTCGTCCATTGCGCGCAGGCGATCGGAGGCCTGCGTGGCCATGTGGAGCAGTGGAGGCAGAGCCGTCCCCGGCGGGCCGAGCTTCAGGTTCATCAGGGCCAGCGCCTCGGGGACCGCGCAGTGCGCGTCCCTGCGGGTGGTCATGGCGATCTCCTCCCTCGTTGAGGGTTCGCGCAGCCGGTCGCCAGCACGCCCAGCATCCTCCCTCCGACGGAGCCCTTCCGCAAGGAGCGTTCCGGCTACGACCGCCGTGACACCTCGATGGAGCGAGATGCCTCGCCCGGACAGCGGCTCCGGTCGCCCTTCCGGCACTCGTCCATATCTCTCTTCGCGCATCCGGCCAGGAGCATGGCCGCTACCGCACAGACCATCACGAGCCTCATGGGTGTTCTCCTCGGATGGCTGTCGTGCACGGCGAGTGCCACCGGGGCGCTCCCATGCCACGCGCTCTTGGGCCGACGCCCTTCGTGTCGGTCCGGTAATCTTTTCCAGGTCGGGAAGCGGCGACTCGGGTTGAGCCCGCTCCGGTCGCGGTGTAGGCTGGTATCGCGGAGGACCCAGGGGGGCAACGCGATGGACGGGGATCTGACCGGCGTGCACGTACTCATCGTCGAGGACACCGACGACTCGCGCGAGGTCCTCCGGATGGTCCTCGAATACTGCGGCGCGCTGGTCACCGCCGCCGAATCCGCCGAGAAGGCCAAGCGCATCCTCGAGACCCTTCGCCCGCACGTGCTGGTCACCGACATCGCGATGCCCGACGACGGCCTCGAGTTGATCCGGGAAGTGAGGACGGTCGCGGCAACGAAGGGCCTCCACATTCCGGCCATCGCGATCACCGCGTTCCAGGGCCGGCGGGAGGAGCTGCTGGCCGAAGGATTCGTGGAGCTACTGGAGAAGCCGCTCGACCCGATGATGCTGTGCGGGGTCGTGCGCCGACACGCCCAGGCCTAGTCGGCGAGCCGCTCGCCGGCGCGGCCCACCATGCTGGCGACCGTGGCCAGCAGCTCGGAGGGCTCCACCGGCTTCGCCACGTGGGCCAGGAAGCCGGCCCGCAGCGCGCGGGTCCGGTCCTCGGAGCGCGCGAAGGCGGTGAGCGCGATGGCGGGCAGGTGGCCTCCGGAGGGCGAGCCGAGGGCCCGGATGCGTCGCAGCAGCTCGTAGCCGTCCACGTCCGGCATGCCGATGTCGCTCACGAGCACGTCGGGCCGTCCCGCCTCCACCGCGTGGACGGCCTCCGCGGCCGAGGCGGCGGTCGTCACGTCGGCCTCGCAGTCCTCCAGCACGCGCCTGATCATGTCTCGGGCATCCGGCTGATCGTCGACCACGAGAACCTTGATGCCGGACAGGTCGGGCGGCCGGAAGAGCGGCGCGCTCCCCGGCATGCCCCGGGGGTGCAGTCGGCGGCCGGGCTCGCCGTCCCGTTGCACCGCCGTCAGCGGGAGGCACACCGTGAAGGTCGCGCCGTGCCCCTCGCCGGCGCTGATCGCGCGCACCGAGCCGCCGTGCAGCTCGACCAGGTGCTTCACGATCGAGAGCCCCAGCCCCAGACCGGTGGCGGAGCGCGCCGGGGCGGCCGTGTCTTGCCGGAAGCGGTCGAACACGTGGGGGAGGAACTCGGGCTTGATCCCGACCCCGGTGTCGGCCACCGCGATCTCGATGTGCGAGTTCACGCGCTCCAGCACCACCTGGATCCGGCCGTCCCGCGCGGTGAACTTGATGGCGTTGGAGAGCAGATTCGAGACCACCTGCTGCAGCCGGCTCGGATCGCCGTTGACCGGGCCGGCCCCCGGATCCAGCAGGGTGCTGAGCCGGACGCCCTTGGCCTCCGCGGCCGGCCGCACCGTCTCGATCGCCGCCTCGATGAACGCGCCCGGATCGACCGATTGGATGTCGAGCCGCATCTTGCCGGAGACGATGCGGCTCATGTCGAGGAGGTCCTCGATGAGCTGGCTTTGAGCCCGCGCGTTTCGCTCGATGACCTCGATCCCGCGGTGGATCTGCGCCTCGCTCATCGAGCCGGTCCGGAGCAGGTGCGCCCAGCCGAGAATCGCGTTGAGCGGGGTCCGGAGCTCGTGCGACACGGTGGCCAGGAACGCGTCCTTCATCGAGTTGGCGCGCTCCGCCTCGCCGCGGGCGAACTGCTCGCCTTCCAGGAGATGGCGGCGCTCCTCGGCGGCCCGCCGGTGCTCGGTGATGTCCCGGAACGTCCACACCCGTCCGACGGGGCGGCCGCCCACGGTCTGGGTCCGGGAGAACCCCTCGAACACCCGCCCGTCCGCGAGCTCCAGCGTGTCGTGGCTGTCCGACGGTGCGGTGGCCTGGATGTGGGCGATACGATCGAGATAGGCCTGCCGGTCCGCGATCTGATCCGCCACGTGGGCCTGGAGCCGATCCATCGCGCCGGCGATGTCCTGGGGCAGGCGCCACATCTCGGCGAACGGCTCGTTGAAGGCGGTGGGGCGGCCGGCCTCGTCCGTCACCAGGATCCCGTCCCAGGTCGCCTGCAGGGTCGCGCCCATCAGGGCCAGCGAGCGGGCGAGCTCCTGCGTGCTGAGCTCGAGCGCTTCCTTGGCGCTCAGCAGCTCCTGCTCGGCCCGCCGGCGCGCCAGCAGGATGCTCTGGGCATTCTGCATGGCGACCGACCGGAGGAGCTGCTCTTCGCTGAGGGTCTCGTCCGGCTCCGCCATCAGGCGGCTCCCAGGAACTCGGCGGCCTGCGCGGTCCCGAGCACGCGCGCGCGGATCTTCTCGAAGGCGGTGTCGCGGCTCGTCGAGGTGTCGTCGCTGAACGGCGAGAACCCACAGTCGTCGGTGGTCCCGAGCCGATCGAGCGGAATGTAGCTGGCCGCTTCGAGGATCGAGTCCCGCACCTCCTCCGGCGTCTCCACCCGCGGGTCGATCGGCGCGGTCACTCCGACGAAGACCCGCTGCTCCGGCTTCCGGTACTGCCGGATGATCTTCAGGACGCGCCGGCGGTCCGGCTCGCCCGCGAGCGCGACGTAGAAGTTCCCCGCCTTCAGCTCGAACAGGCTCGGGAGCATCTCTCCGTAGTCCACCTCGGCGCTGTGGGTCGAATCGCGATCGCCTCCCGGGCAGGTATGCACCCCGATGCGCGCGCGCTCCGGCGCGGAGAATCGCGCCAGCCCCAGGTTGTTCAGGTCGATGAAGCTGTTGAGCAGGTTGCCGCTCGGATCGAGCTTCATCGCGAGCCGCCCCTCGGTGAAGTCGATCTGGACCTTGGCCGCGCCCTTGTCGAGGCAGCGGCGAATCTCGGTCTCGTGCTCGTTCAGCAGGTCCTCGATGAATCGCTCGCGAGAGTAGCCCGGGATTCCCTCGGCGGGATACATCAGGCTGAGCGCGGACGGAGAGATGATCGCCTGCTTCACCGGCACCGTCGCGAACCGCTGCGCGTGCTCCAGGAACCCGTCCGCGTAGCGTTTGTACCGGAACGGACCGGCGGTCAGGCGCAGCATGCGGCGGGTGTGGCCAGCCGCGAACGGGATCACGAAGCCGTCGGGCGCGGTGTTGGCAAGCCCGTGCACCGGGTAGGTCCAGAAGTTGTGATACTTGCGCTGCTCGCCGTCCGTGACGACCGGGGAGCCGACCGCTTCGAACCGGGCGACGGTGTCGCGAACCGCCTGATCGTACAGGGCGGCCAGGCCGGGGTCGTCGCAGTCCTTCGCGGTGAGGGCCTGGAGGAGCTCGGGCGTTCTCGGAATGCTGCCGATGGGCTCGGTCGGGATGGGCATCGGTGTGCTCTGCAGTATGGCACGCCTGGGAAGGCCCCGGCGGCCGGCGCTTGACGCAGCGACGCGGAGGTCTGTACGATCGGAATGCACATCGTGGACTGCAGGTTGGCGATCCGCCGGGTGGGAGGGGCTCCTTGACGGAAGCGGGACGCGACCTGCGGCTCGACTTCTTCCGCGGCCTCGCTCTCTTCTGCATCTTCGTCGATCATCTCCCGGACAACTTGGTTTCCCAGTTCACGCTCCAGTCCGTGATGTTCGGCGACGCGGCGGAGGTGTTCATCCTCATCTCCGGGTACACCGCGGGCATGGTGTACGGGCGCGCCATGGAGCGGCAGGGCTTCCTGATCGCGGCGCTGCGCGTCGGCCAGCGGTTGTGGCAGCTCTACGTCGCGCACGTGTTCCTGTTCATGGTGTTCATGGCGATGATGGCGTACACGGTCGAAGCCCTGAACATCTCGCTCTACGCCGAGGAGTCCCAGGCCGCCGACTTCCTGAAGGATCCGGGCGTGGCGGTGGTCAAGGCGCTGACCCTGCAGTTCCAGCCGGCCTACATGGACATCCTCCCGCTCTACATCGTGCTGCTGGCCGCCCTCCCCTTCGCGCTGGCCGGGTTCCGGTTCTGGCCGTGGGTCGTGCTCACCGCCTCGCTCGGGTTGTGGCTGGCGGTCCAGATCGACTCGCGGATCGCGCTCTCGGCCTATCCCGGTCCGGACCGGGTCTGGGCCTTCAATCCGTTCGGCTGGCAGGCGCTGTTCTTCCTCGGGAGCGTGGCTCGGGTGGCGAGGAACCCGCGATGGGCTGCCCTGGCTCGACCGCCGGTGGCTGTTCCGGCTGGCCGCGGGCTTCGCGCTGGTCGCATTCGTGATCCGCTTCAGCTGGACGCTGCACGGGCTGTACTACGCGATCCCCGCGCTGGCCAGCAGCAAGCTCCTGTGGCCGTTCCTGAGCAAGGAGGATCTCGGCCTGTTTCGCTTCGTCAGCGTGCTCGCGCTGGCCGTGCTGGTCGCGAAGCTGGTCGCGCCTCGAGCGCGGTTCCTGGCCGGCCGGGTCGCGTGGCCGTTCGTCATCTGCGGCCGCCACTCGCTGCACATCTTCTGTCTCGGGATCCTGCTCGCGGTGATGGGGCACCTGGTGCTCAACGAGTCGTTCGGCCGCGTCTTCATGCAGCTCGCGGTCTCCGCGGTCGGCATCGGGATCATGACCGGGGTCGCGGCGCTCATGGACTGGTTCGCCGACGCGAAGGTCGGCGCCGGCGCCCGGGTCGCGGAGCGCGCGCCGATGTCCGGGGGAGAGTGATGAGGATGGCCCCCTCCGCGCTCCGCTACGCGATCGCCCTGGTCGTGGCCGCGGCCCTCTCGCTGTCACTCGCGCCTCCGGTAGGCGCCGGTCCGGCGCCGGCGTGCCCGATCCCCGAGGGCTTCGCGGGGTTCGAGGCGCCGCTCCCGAAGACCGCGAAGGCGCTCGCCACGGGCTCGGAGGTCGTCATCGTCACCCTCGGCGGCTCGTCGAGCCTTGGTAGCGCGGCGGGTGGGCCCAGCCTCGCCTGGCCGTCGCGCCTGGCCAGCGCCCTCGCGACCGCGTTTCCGGCCGCGCGGATCAAGGTCGTCAACCTCGCGATGCCGCGGCAGACCGCGCGGGATGCCGCCGACCGGTTCCTCCGTGAGGTTCTCCCCCTGAAGCCGACCCTGGTGATCTGGGAGACCGGCACGATGGAGGCGGTTCGCGGAACCGGGGTGGACGACTTCCGCGAGACGGTGCAGGGGGGGATCGACGAGCTGCGCGCGGCCGGCATCGAGGTCGTGCTGATGAACGCGCAGTTCTCGCGCAACGCCGACCCGATGATCCACTTCGCGCCGTATCTCGCCGCGATGCGCGAGCTCGCGGACGCCAACGATGTGCCGGTCTTCCACCGCTACGGCCTCATGCGCCACTGGGTCGAGAGCGGGACGCTGGACCTGAGCACGAAGGAGAGCGAGAAGCGCCGCCAGCTCGCGGCCCGGCTCTACGATTGCATCGGCCACGCGGTGGCCGAGTTCGTGGCCCGGGGCGGCGGCAGCACCCTGAAGCCGCCCGAGGGGACCGGGCGCCGGCCATGAGCGGGCGCTCACTGGCGCTCTGGTCGGCGACGGCGCTCGTCTTGGCCGTGGCGCCGTCCGCCCGGGCCGCGGACGCGACCCGGCCGTGCACCGCGCCGGAGAGCCTGACGCGATTCCGCGTGGCGCTGCCCAACACCGCCCGCGCCATCCGCCAGGGGCGGGCGCTGGTCATCGTCGCCATCGGCTCATCCTCGACGGAGGGGATCGGCGCCTCCGATGCGGCGCACGCCTATCCGGCCGTGCTCGCCGAGGAGCTGCGGCGGCGCTGGCCCCGCCTCACGGTCACCGTGATCAACAAGGGCGTCAGCGGAGAGATGATCTCCGAGGCGATCGGGCGCTTCGAGCGCGACGTCCTGGTCCACCGGCCCCAGCTCGTCATCTGGCAGACCGGGAGCCACGCCGCGCTCGGGGCGGGGGACGTCGACGCCTACGCCGCGGCGGTTCGGGACGGGATCGGCCGGCTCAAGGCGGGACGGATGGACGTGGTGCTGATGGATCCGCAGTTCGCCCCCCGGGTCCTCGCGCGCCCCCTGCACTCGCGCGTCGTGGACTCGATCGGCGCGGCGGCCAATGACATGAAGGTGGCGGTGTTCCGGCGGTTCGCGGTGATGCAGCACTGGGTCTCGAGCGGCCAGTACAAGATGGACGAGGTCGTCTCGAACGACGGCCTGCACCTGAACGACGTGAGCTACGGCTGCATCGCGCGCCTGCTGGCCGACAGCCTCACGGCCGCGGCGTCGACCGCTCCTCCGCCCGAGGAGGGCGCCGCCCTGCCCGACGATCCGCCGGGCCCGCCCGCCTCCCGCTAGCTTTGATCTCCCTCGCCGGTTGTGGCAGGATCGGCGCGACCCGCGTCGAGGACCTGGAGCTCACCCTGTCCCGTGCCGAAGGAGGAGATCATGAACCAACGTAAGTGGCTCGTGGTGGCCGCGGTGATCGTCGCCCTCGTGGCCGTCCTCGCGTCGTTGACCGCGTCCCCGACGCCCGCCCAGCCGCGGACGTTCACCTGGAAGGTGCAAAGCTCCTTCCCGGTTACGGACTACCCGCATCGCTCTCTCCTGGAGATCGCCAAGTCGATCGACCAGATGTCGGGCGGCCGACTCAAGATCGAACCGCTTCCGGTCGGCGCGGTGGTGGGCTTCTTCGAGGTGCTGGACGCGGTGAACCGGGGCGCGCTCGATGGCGGGCTCACGTGGCCGGGGCTCTGGGCCGGCAAGAACTCCGCGGCCGGGCTCTTCGGCTCTCCCCTCGGCGGACCGTTCGGCATGGGCCAGAACGAGTTCACCGCGTGGCTGTTTTCCGGCGGCGGCCAGGAGCTCTACAACGACCTCCTGCAGAAGGAGCTGAAGATGGACGTGGTCGCGCACTTCACGACCATTCAGCCCTTCTGGGAGGCCTTCGGGTGGCTCAAGAAGCCGATGAACAACCTGGGGGACCTGCAGAAGCTCAAGTTCCGCTCGTCGGGGATCGGGCTGGAGATGTTCAAGCGGATGGGGATCAGCACGGTGGGGATGGCCGGGGGCGACATCGTTCCGTCCCTGGAGCGCGGTGTCATCGACGGGGCCGAGTGGGCGATCCCGAGCCGCGACATCGTCATGGGCTTCCAGCAAGCCGCGAAGTACTACTACATGCCCAGCTTCCGCCAGCCCCCCACCTTTCACGAGCTGATCATCAACAAGAAGAAGTGGGCGGAGCTGCCGCCCGATCTCCAGGCGATCGTGAAGTACGCGACGATGGCCGAGATCACGCGGCTCGCCGCCTACACGGTGGACCAGGACAGCAAGGCCGCCGAGGAGCTCGCCACCAAGCACGGCGTCAACATCCTGCGGACACCGGACGAGGTCCTTCGCGCGGAGCTCGAGGGCATCGACAAGGCCTTCGACGCCGAGGCGCAGAAGAACCCCTTCTTTGCGAAGGTTCTCGCCGCCCAGCGCGAGTACGCGAAGAAGACGGTGGCCCACGCGCAGAAGATGACCCCGCCGATGGACATCGCGGTGCGGCACTACTGGCAGAAGAAGTAGCGGGCTAGCTCTTCCCTTCGATCGCGACGTCCAGCAGGAAGGGCCGCCCCGCGCTGAGCGCCTTCGCCAGCGCGGGGCGCAGCTCGCCCGGCGTCGCGACCCGCATGGCCTCCACGCCCAGGCCGCGGGCGAGATCCACGAAGCCGAGATCGGGCACCACCAGATCCATGTTCGAGTACGCGCGGTCGGGCTTCGCGCCGAACCGCTGCCGGTAGGTGTCCATGTTGTGCTTCAGGATGCGGTACTCGCGATTGTTCAGGATCACGAAGACCACCGCGAGGTCGTGATGGGCGGCGGTCCACAGCGCCTGGATGCTGTACATCGCCGAGCCGTCGCCCGACAGCGCGACCACGGGACGCTCGGGCCGGGCCAGCTTCACGCCGAGCGCGCCGGGCAGGGCCTGGCCGATGCCGCCGCCGCGCGCCCCGACGTAGTCGCCCGGGCCCTCGAACTGCAGGGTGCGGGCGAGCTCGATGCTGGCGGTGATGGATTCGTCCACCACGATGGCGTCGGGCGGCAGGGCCGCTTCGATCTCGGCCATCAGGCGCGGCACCGAGATCGGCGCGTGATCCCAGCGCTTGGCCGCGCGGGCGCGCTGGGCCTGCGCGTCCTGCGTCTTGAGCGCGCGGAGGGCATCGTTGCGGTGCGCCGCCGCATCGTGGAATGCGCGGCCCTGGCCGCGCTCTTCACGCTCGATCGCCGCGCTCAGGGCGGCCAGCGCGGCCCGCGGGTGGCTCACGAGCCCGACGCTCACCGGCAGGTTGTGGGCCAGGCGCTCGGGCGCCCACTCCACCTGGATGGCGACCGCGCCCGGCGGGAGCGGTGAGCCGGGCGCGTACCAGACCTCCTCGAAGAACGGCCCGCCGACCAGGAGCACGACGTCCGCCCCGTCCAGCGCCCCGCGGATGGCGGCCGCGTCGAAGGGCAGGCCGAGCCGGAAGTTCGGGTGGGCGGTCGGCAGCACCTGCCGGGCCCGAAGCCCCTCGCACCAGACCGCGGCGCCGAGCTGCTCGGCGAGCGCCGCCACCTCGGCCGCCGCGCTCGCCGCGTCGTCCCCGACCACGAGCACCGGCCGCCGGGCGCCGCGCAGCAGCTCCGCGGCCGCCTGCACGCCCGCGGGATCGGGCTCGGGCGCGCGGAAGAGCCGGCCCGGCGCGAACGGGGCGAGGTCGGTCTCCTGCTCGAGCACGTCGATCGGCAGCGCGACGAAGACCGGTCCCGCGGGCGGGTCGGTGGCGATCTTGAGCGCGCGGTGGATGATCAGCGCGAGCTCGTCCGCGCGCTCGACCTGGACGCTCCACTTGGTGAGCGGCGCGGCCATCGCCACCAGGTCGTGGCCGAGCACCGGCCCGCGCAGCCGCAGGCGAGTGTCCTGCTGGCCGGCGGTCACGAGCAGCGGCGCGCGCGCCTTGTAGGCGTTGTAGAGCATGCCGAGGGCGTTGCCCAGGCCCGGAGCCACGTGCACGTTGACGACCGCGGGCTTGCCGCTCGTCTGCGCGTAGTAGCTCGCGGCCCCGAGGGCCACGCCCTCGTGCAGCGCCACGATGTAGCGGAGCTGCGGGTAGTCGAGCAGGGCGTCGAGGATGGGGCTCTCGGTGGTGCCGGGGTTGCCGAAGATGTACTCCACCCCGTGCGCGATCAGGCCTTCCATGAAGACCTGCCGCCCGCGCATGATCAGCTCGTACCCATCTGGGTGCCGCCGTCGATGTTCAGGTTGGTCCCGTACATGAAGCTGGCGGCGCGGCTCGAGGCCAGGAACAGCACGCCGTTGGCGATCTCCTCGGGCCGGGCCATCCACCCCAGCGGGATGCTGCCCACGACGCGGGCCCGCTGCTCGGCGGTGAGCGGGGCGTGCATCGGCGAGTCGATCGGGCCCGGGTTGAGGCAGTTCACGCTGACGCCGGTGCCGAGCAGATCGCGGGCGATGTTGCGGGTCAGCGCCACGACCGCGCCTTTCGATGCGGTGTAGGCCGCGGTGGCGACCCGCCCGCCCCCGCGCGTCACGCTGTCGGAGCCGATCGTGATGATGCGGCCGCGCTTCAGCGGGACCATGCGCGCGACCGCCTCCTGGATGCAGAAGAAGGTCCCCTTCGTGTTGATCGCCAGCACGCGGTCCCACTCGGCCTCGGTCATCGCGGCGAGGGGAGCCGAGCTGATGATGCCGGCGCAGGTGACCAGGATCTCGACGGGTCCGAACTCCTCGTCACAGCGGGTGAAGAGCGCGGCGATCTCGTCGCGCCGGGTGACGTCGGTGCGCTGCCAGCGGACCGGCTCGCCGAGCTCGGCCGCGGTGCGCTCGAGCCCCGCCTTGTCGATATCGCCGAGCATGACGCGCGCGCCCTCGCGCGCCAGGCCGCGGGCCACCGCCTGGCCGAGTCCGCTCGCGCCCCCGGTCACCACGGCGACCTTGCCGTCCAGCCCGAGGAACTCGCTCATCGCCGGCTATTCGTAGCTGCGCAGGATGCGGCCGGGCATCGCGCCGCTGTGCTTGCCCTCGTCGTAGAGCTGGGTGCCCGCCACGAACACGGCCTTGATGCCCTCGGACTCCGAGATCAGGCGCCGGCCGTTGCACGGCAGGTCGTTCACGTAGCGCGGTGCCTTCGCGGTGACCGTGGCCGGGTCGAACAGCACCAGGTCGGCGACCTTGCCCTCCTCCAGGACGCCGCGGTTGGGGATGCCGAACACGGTGGCCGGCACCTGCGTGAGCTTGTGCACCGCCTTCTCGAGGCTCAGCACGCCGGTCCGCCGCACCCAGAGGTCGAGCAGGGCGGTGGCGTAGCCCACGTCGCAGATGACGTCCACGTGCGCCCCGCCGTCGGAGAGGCCGACCAGGCAGCGGTCGTCGGCGATCAGCCGCTCCACGCCCGCCGGATCGAAGTTGAACGTCGAGGACTGGAAGCAGGTCGCCAGGTCGTCGGACAGGCCCAGATCGAAGTAGGCGTCCACCGGGCGCTTGCCCTGCCCGGCGGCGATCTCCTCGAGCGTGCGTCCCACGTGGACGGCCAGCTCCGGCCGGCCCACCTCGAGCACGCGCATCTGTCCCCACATGTGCGCGCGCCGCCGGCTCTCCAGCTCCTGCTGGAAGGCGTCACGGAACGCGGGATCCCGGTAGAGCGCGATCTTCTCGGCCTCCGGCCGGTTGAACGCCCTCTGCCAGGAGACGAAGGAGCCGAACATAGTCGGGTTCCGCAGATCGCCCGGCTCATGATCGGCCGTGGCGTCACCTGGGGGATGGCCTGCTTGATCAGATCGCCGAGCTTGGCGAACGTCTGGTCGTGGAAGTCGGGCTGGCCCGGATGCGCGAAGAGCGCGAGCCACGTGACCGGCCGCCCGCTCGCCTGCGTGATCTGCCGCAGGAGCTCCACGTCCTCGTCGCTCACCGCGTACATGCCGCCGGAGTTCAGGATGATCTCGATCGCTCCGCGGCCGACGTCGTGGAGCCCGCGCACCACGCCGACCAGCTCCTCCCGGCTCGCGTTACGGCAGGCCAGCGGCCGCCCCTGATAGCCCACGTGGTTGCGCGACGTGGTGGTGGTGAAGCCGAACGCGCCCGCCTCCATCGCCTCCCGGAGGAGCCGCCGCATGGTCGCGATCTCGTCCCCGGTGGCCGCCCGCTCGAACGAGGCCTCGCCCATCACGTAGTGCCGCAGGGGGGTGAACGCCACGAGGCCCGCGACGTTGATGCCGAGCCCGCGACGATCCACCGCGTCGAGGTACTGGCCGTAGCTCTCCCACTGCCAGTCGATGCCCGCCTTCATGACGTCGTAGGGAATGGCCTCGACGTTGACCAGGTCCTGCATCAGGATCTCGCGCGTCTCGGGCTTCACCGGCGCCACGCCCACCCCGCAGTTGCCCATGACGACGGTGGTCACCCCGTGCCACGGCGAGCAGGTGACGAGCGGGTCCCAGGCGAGCTGGGCGTCGTAGTGCGTGTGGGGGTCCACGAAGCCCGGCGCCAGGACGAGGCCGTCGGCGTCGATCACCCGCGCCGCAGTTTGACCATTCGTCGGAGCGACGGACCGGATGAGCCCGTCCTTGACCCCGCAGTCGCCCATGAAGCTCGGCGCGCCCGTTCCGTCGCAGATCCGCGCGTTCCTGATCAGAAGGTCGAGCATGGCGTCTCCCCCTTTTCGGCGGCTCACTGCTCTCGCGGCCCAAGAATGCCGCGAGAGCCGCCTGACGTCCAGGCGAATTTCGGACGAGGTTCCCGGTAAACCCTACCGACATCGGAAGCCCTGACTGGGGCGCCTCCGGGCGTCCGGTCGACGGCGAGGGGAGAAACGACGCTAAACCCGGGGATTGTTCGGTGGCAGTCGCCTGGCACGGCGGATGCTCCCAAGGCAACGGGTTTCAGGCCACCCGGCAAAGGAGAACATATGCGCGCGATCGTGATTGCTCTCATCCTGATCATCCTGGTCGTGGGCGGAGTGCTGATCTACCAGCGGGACGGCGCGACATCCATCGGCGACACGCTCCGGTCGGTCAAGGAGAGCTCGCAGGACGCCGCGACCACGTCCAAGGTGAAGACCGCGCTGCTGCTCTCCAAGCACGTCTCCGCGTTCGACGTCAACGCCACCACGAATCGTGGCGAGGTGACCTTGACCGGCGAGGTGCCGAGCGAGGAGACGCGCCGGCTCGCGGCCGCCATCACCCAGGACACCTCGGGCGTGTCCGCGGTCCACAACAACCTCACGGTCAACCCGGCAGCCCGCGGGAATCAGGACGTGGCGCAGCTCGGCGACCGCGTCGCGGATCTCGAGATCAAGACCCTGGTCATCGATCAGCTGGCCCGGAGCCCGGAGCTCAAGGACAAGACCTTGAAGGTGCAGGTCAGCAAGCGGGTGGTCAGCCTGGACGGTGCGGTGGATACGCCCGCGCAGAAGCGAGCCGCCGAGCAGATCGCGCTCCAGGTGCCCGGCGTGCAGGGTCTGACCGGCCAGATCACGGTCGCCAATGCGGCAACGGCTCCGGAGAGCGCCGACGACAAGCTGGCCCGACGGGTGGAGTTCGAGCTCTACTCGACGCGGGCGCTCCCGCTCCAGAGCGTGCAGGTGCGGTCGCAGGACGGCACCGTCACCCTTACCGGTCCGGTCACGTCACGCGCGGAGAAGCTGCTGGCCGAGCGGGTGAGCCAGTCGGTGGACGGCGTGAAGCGGGTGGTCAACAACCTGAGCGCGCCTGAGGGCGCCGCGGCGAGGTAAGCTCGACCCTCAACCCTCTCCCCTCCGGGGAGAGGGTAGGGCCCCTAGTCCCAGGGGTCGTCTTCGTCGTCTGGCTGCTCGAGGGGATACTCGGGAGCGTCGGGCGCCGGAGCCGACAGCCGGACGGCAACCTGCCAGAGGGACTTCGGCGGCGGCTCGCCCAGGCAGCTCGCCAGGTCCGACGCTTCACCGAGCGTGAGGACGGCCGCGCCGGGCTGCGTCTCGCGCATGAGCCGTGCCTGCAAGGGTGTCGTCACGAGCCACAGCACGGTCTCCGGCAGGTAGTTGAGCGCGACGGCCAGGACCTCGCCGTCCTTCAGCAACGCCTCGCAGAAGGCCCGGGCGTCGGGGCCGAGCCCTTGCTTCTCCACCACCTCTTGCAGGGTGAACACGTTCGACATGTACATCGGTCGAGGCAAGCGACGTGCCACGGCAGGCGTCAGCTATCTTCGGTACTAACCGGGGGAATGCGTGGAGCGGTGCCGCCGCGCGCCCGGAAGCGCGTAAAGAGTTCCGGCCCGATTTACCCTGGCCCGGCCTCAGCGCGCGCGCAGCTCGATGCGCCCGAACATGGCCTCGGCCTGAGACTGCGTGTCGTTCGTGTCGATGGAGAGGGCCAGTGCCGGGAGTGGGGGCGCCGCCTCGCCGAAGACGGTCCGGTAGTCCTCCGCGACGTTGCGGCGGTCGTCCTGCCACTGGCCCAGGCCCGCCTCGCCGCGTCGCACCACGATGAAGGTGACCGTTCCCGTCTTCCGGCTCGGGATCACCGTGCCGATCGGCAGCGCCGGATCCCAGACGTAGCCGATGAGCCGGGATCGGACGAACGCGGGGAAGCGGGGCCACACCGCGAAGATGTGGCCGGCGGCGTCGGAGGTCGCACGGTTGCGCAGGTCCGCGCGCAGCGGGAGGCTCAGCACGCGCCATTGCCACGCCAGGATCGGCGTGGCCGCCAGGTCGGCCTGGACCTCCTTCGCGATCGTGGAGTGCTCGCTCGTGCTCTTCATGTGGAGCGCGCGGCGTCCTGCATCATTCACGATCGTGAACTCGTAGGCGGGACGGCCGCCGGGCGTCTCGTACTTCTGCCAGCCCGGCGGCACGCCCATCGTGCCCGATGGCGCAGCAGTCCAGTCCTCGACGGGCACCGGAACATTGCCCCAGCTCGGCGCGGCGGAGCTCAGGAGAGCGGCCCAGGTCGCGCCGAGGAAGGCGCGCCGGGAGGGGGGGCGATCACTCATGCAAACGTAAGACCGCGTCCCGCGACGTCGACCCGCTATTCCTCCGCTCCAGCCGGCGCCAGGGGCGCCGAGGGTTTGGAGACGCGCCCACGCCGAGCCACTGCCGGCCAGGTCACGGTCAGGAGCAAGGCGATCGCCGTGCCACAGGTCGCCGCCAGCATGTCGTGCTGCGCATCCCAGGGGTCGCCCTGGGCGCCGAGGAAGGCTGTCCCCAGATCCGGTCGTGTGACCTGGGCCACCACCGCTTCGATGATCTCCCAGGCCCCGGCCAGCCCGAGCTGGGTCATGAAGGTGAGGTAGAGGAGGAGCGGACGCCGAGTGCCGGTGAGGCGGCGGAAGAGCTCGAAGAGCGGATAGGTCAGGAGGAGGCCGAAGGCGAAGTGCGTCACGCGGTCGAAGTGGTTCCGCTCGAGCCCGAGCAGCGCCTGGAGCCACTGACCGACCGGCACCTGGGCGTAGGTGTAGTGAGCCCCGACGGTGTGCAGGGCCAGAAAGCCCGCGATGAGCGTGTAGGAGGCGACGGAGAGCGGCATGCTCCGACGCCCGAAGACGAGGGTTCCGACGAAGGTCAGCGGGAGGATGCTCGAGAGCGCCCAGTTCTGCGGATCGAGGGGCGCCAGGCCCAGAGCGCCCCAGAACACGAGATACCCGGCGAGCAACGCTGACTGGATCATGCTGGATTCTATCCGCGCGGACGCGACCCTCGCAACCGATCGTGTCGGCGGCCGCGCCAACGGTGGGTCAGGACGATCGCCGCGGTGGCCAGCATCGCGCCCAGCGCCGCCAGCGACATGTCCTTCTGCGCGTCCCAGGGATCGCCCTGCGCTCCCACGTAGGCGATGCCGAGGTCGCCCCCGAAGACGACGGCGGCTCCCCACTCGATCAGCTCGTAGCTGGCCGAGGTCGACATCGTGAGGTCCATCGGCAGGAAATAGCCCCAGAACCCGCGGAGCCCCGTCACCCGGACCACGACTTGACGCACCGGATAGGTCAGGAGTAGCCCGTAGGCGAAATGGACGATGCGGTCGAAGTTGTTTCGCTGCCAGCCGAGCCAGTCCTGGAGGCTCCGGCCGGTCAATGCGGTGACCCAGGCATCGTACGGGACATCGGAGTAGGTGTAGTGCGCGCCGACCACGTGGAGGGAAAGGAACATGAAGACGAGCGTGTAGGAGAGCCGGGACAGCGCGAGGCGCCGGTGCGTCAGCGCGAGGCCCAGCACGACGAGCACGACCAGGGCGTTCTCGAGCGCCCAGTCCGCGCGATTCCGCGGACGGATCGCGAGGGCGAGCCAGAAGACCGCAAAGAGCGCGGCGAGGCCCGTGATGTACGGATCTCGGATCCACTGCCGACTTGTCCGGCTCACACCGACGGGCAGCATATCCCATTGACGGGTTGGCGGACTCGCCCGATTCCGAATAGTATACGGGGCCATGACTACTGACTCCGCCCGCACCCGCGCGCTCGTCCAGCAGGCCTGGGACGCCGACATCGTCCCGGCGCTCACCGAGTACATCCGCATCCCGGCCAAGTCGCCCATGTACGACACGAAGTGGGCGGAGCACGGCCACATCGATCAGGCCGTGACCCTGATGACCGACTGGGCCCGGAAGCGGAAGATCGAGGGCCTGGCCATCGAGGTCGTCCGGCTGCCGGGTCGGACGCCGGTCATCCTCATGGAGGTCCCGGGGGCGGGCGGTCAGACCGTCCTGCTCTACGGCCACTGCGACAAGCAGCCCGAGATGGTGGGGTGGGCGCCGGACGGCGGGCCGTGGACGCCGGTGCGCCGCGGCGACCGGCTCTTCGGCCGCGGGGCCGGGGACGACGGCTACGCCTCGTTCGCGGCTCTCACCGCGATCGAGACGCTCCAGGCGCAGGGGATTCCCCACGCGCGCTGCGTGGTGCTGATCGAGGCCTCCGAGGAGAGCGGTAGCCCGGACCTGCCGGCCTATGTGGAGAAGCTGGCCGATCGGATTCGCCCCGATCTGGTCGTCTGTCTCGATTCCGGCTGCGGCGACTACGACCACCTGTGGGCCACCACCTCGCTGCGCGGTGTCCTGAGCGGCACGCTCACCGTGGAGGTGCTCGGCGAGGGGGTGCACTCGGGCGCGGCCAGCGGCATCGTGCCGTCGAGCTTTCGCATCCTGCGCCAGGTGCTCGACCGGCTCGAGGACCATCGCACCGGCAAGATCCTCGTGGAGGCCTGCCACGTGGAGATCCCGCCCGCCCGGCTCGCCGAGGTGCGCGCGGTCGCGGGCGTGCTGGGCGACGACGTCTGGCGCCGCTTCCCGTTCCTGCCCGGCATGCGCGCGATGACGCAGGACCCGGTCGAGGCGCTGCTGAACAACACGTGGCGGCCCGCCCTGTCGGTCACCGGGATGGACGGCATGCCGGCGCTCGCCGATGCGGGCAACGTGCTGCGTCCGAAGACATCGCTGAAGCTCTCGATGCGGCTGCCGCCCACCGCGGACGCCGTGCTCGCGAGCCGGCGGATCAAGGAAGTGCTGGAGGCCGATCCGCCCTACGGCGCGCGGGTGACCTACGCGACCGGTGAGCGGCCCGGCACCGGCTGGGACGCGCCCGCGATGGCCGGGTGGCTGCGGGAGTCGGTGGAGCGCGCCTCCACCGCGCAGTTCGGCGCGCCCGCGATGTTCGACGGGCTCGGCGGCTCGATCCCGTTCATGAGCATGCTCGGGGAGCGGTTTCCCGAGGCCCAGTTCCTCGTCACCGGGGTGATGGGCCCCGGCTCCAACGCGCACGGGCCGAACGAGTTCATCGACCTCCCCACCGGCGTCAAGGTGACGGCCTGCGTGGCGCAGGTGCTCGCCGATCACGCCGCTCACGGGGGGCGCTAGGCATGGCCGCGGGCGCGCTGGACGGGCGGGTGGCGGTGGTGACGGGTGCGGGGCGGCTGCGCGGCATCGGCCGGGCCACCGCGCTGGCTCTGGCCGGGCTCGGAGCGGACGTGGTGGTCACCGGCACCGGCCGCGACCCCGCGACCTATCCCGAGGACGAGAAGAAGGCGGGCTGGCGCGACGTGGAGAGCACCGCGGAGCAGATCCGCGCGCTCGACCGCAAGGCGCTGACCTGGACGGGTGACGTGAGCCAGGCCGCGGCGGTGGACCGGCTGGTGGAACAGGTGACCAAGACCTTCGGGCGGCTCGACGTGCTCGTGAACAACGCGGCCTACCCGCGCGGCAACGACCGGGTGCCGCTCCCCGACCTGGACGAGAGCATCTGGAGAAAGGTCCTCGACATCAAGCTGACCGGCGCGTTCCTGCTCTGCAAGCGGGTCGTCCCGATCATGGTGGGGCAGAAGTGGGGACGCATCATCAACCTCTCCTCGATCGCGGGCAAGCGCGGCGCTCCCAATACCGCGGCCTACAACGCGGCCAACTTCGGCATCCAGGGGCTGACCCAGTCGCTGGCCATGGAGGTGGCGCGCCACGGGGTCACGGTCAACGCGGTGTGCCCGGGCACCATCGAGACGGCGCGAATGGACGTGCTGGGGCGCGGAGAGGGCTGGCAGCGGCAGCTCGACCGCATCCCGATGGGCCGCGCCGCCTCCGACGAGGAGGTCGCGGGCCTCATCGCGTTCCTGTGCTCGCCCGCCGCCGCGTTCATGACCGGCCAGTCCGTCAACATCGACGGCGGCGTGGTCATGTGGTGAGGCGCGCTCGGCGCACCGCCCCGAAGTAGCGGCGGCCCCTCCCGCGTGGCAGACTGACGCCGGGAGGGACCGACCATGACGACTCCGCAACCCGCCGCGGGAAGCCGGCCGCCCGGCTGGCAGCAAGAGCACGCGAAGCGCTACATCGCCACCGGCGGCAAGGACGGCCATATCTGGGAGGGCGTGCCGACCCTCCTGCTCACCACGACCGGCCGGCGCTCCGGCCAGACGCGCACGACCCCGCTGATCTACGGACGCGACGGCGATCGCTACGTGATCGTGGCCTCGCGCGGCGGCGCGCCCGCGCACCCGGCCTGGTACGAGAACCTGACCGCCAAGCCCGAGATCGAGGTGCAGGTCATGGCCGACCGCTTCAAGGCCCGCGCCCGCACCGCCTCGGCGGCCGAGAAGCCGGCCCTGTGGAAGAAGATGGTCGCGATCTGGCCGCCGTACGAGGAGTACCAGCAGCGGACGCCGCGCGAGATCCCGGTCGTGATCATCGAGCGGGCCTGAGGGAGAGCGTCATGAGCGACGCCTCGCGCGCGGTGGCGCGAATCGTGAAGCCGGAGCCGGTCGTCGAAGGCGCGGGCGTGCATCTCCGGCGCAGCATCGGCACCCGGGGCCTCGACCATCTCGACCCGTTCCTGCTGCTCGACCACTTCGAGTCGAGCCGCCCGGAGGACTACGAGCCCGGCTTCCCGTACCATCCGCACCGCGGGATCGAGACGGTCACCTTCGTGCGGGCCGGGGAGATCCAGCACCGTGATTCGCTCGGCCACCAGGGAAGCATCGGGGCCGGCGACATCCAGTGGATGACCTCGGGCAGCGGTATCCTCCACGAGGAGATGCCGCAGGTGCGGCCCGAGGGCATCGGCGGCCTCCAGCTCTGGCTCAACCTGCCCGCGCGGGAGAAGATGACGCGGCCGAAGTACCGCGACCTGACCGCGAGCCATCTGCCCGAGACTGCCCTCGATGGCGGTGCGCGGGCGCGCGTGATCGCGGGCGACGCGGCGGGCGGCCGACTCGCCGGGCCGGTGGAAGGCCTGGCGGTGGCCCCGAAGTTCCTCGACGTGACGCTGCCGGAGGACGCCACGTTCCGCGAGGCGGTGCCGCGCGGGCACACCGCGTTCGCCTACGTGGATCAGGGCGAGGTGCGCTTCGGCCCGCAGCGCACCGCCGCGCGTGCGCCGGCGCTCGTCATCTTCGGCGACGGCGATCTCGTGGAGGCCGCGGGCGCGCCCGGCGGCGGCCGCTTCCTGCTCGCGGCCGCGCGGCCGCTGGGCGAGCCCATCGCCCGCCACGGCCCCTTCGTGATGAACACCCGCGCGGAGATCGAGCAGGCGCTGCGCGATCTCCGCAGCGGGCAGTTCATCAAGGAAGAGGCTACTTGAGCTTCAGGTCCTCCGCGGGCCCGACGTACGGGTAACCCTGGATCAGCCCCGCGGCCGGCTCCGCGACCCGCGAGCCCACGCCCCAGGGGAAGGCCTGCTGGAAGATCGGGGCGGCCAGCACCTGATCGGCGACGATCTTCTGGATCTGGTGCAGCAGCGCCTCGCGCTTGCCGCGATCCATCTCGTTGGCCTGCCGCTGGAAGAGATCGTCGATCTCCGGCCGGGTGCCGTAGGCATAGATGCCGTTCTTGGTGAAAAAGGGCTCGAGGCGCGCGGCCGCGTTGCCCGCGGCGCCGGTGGCGCCGATGAGCAGCCCGCGGACCTTCTTCTCCCGCCAGGTGGTCATGAAGGTGGCCCGCTCCATCGTGCGCACCGACGTGCGGATGCCGACCGCCTGGAGGAAGCCGCCCACCGCTTCGCCCACCGAGGTGTAGGGCGGCAGCGGGGTGAGATCGCCCGCGTCGAAGCCGTTCGGGAAACCGGCCTCGACCAGGAGCTGCTTGGCGCGCTTGGGGTCGTACGGCAGCGGCTCCATCTTGAGCGCGAAGTCGAACTCGGGCGGCACGAACGCGCCGCCGGCCTTGCCGAGGCCGAGCATCTCTGCCTTGTTGATCGCGTTGCGGTCGATCGCGAGGCTCGCGGCCTGCCGCACCCGGCGGTCGTGCCAGGGGGACTTCGGGTCCCACTGGTCCAGGAAGTCGAGCCAGTAGACCCCGTAGAGCAGCGGGGCGACGACGCGGATGCCGGGCGTGCGCTGGAGATCGGCGGCGATGGTCCCGCCGAAGAGATAGGCCAGGTCCACCTCACCGGTCTTCACCGCGGCGGCCCGGGTGGTCTCGTCGGGGATGGAGCGCATCACGAGCCGCTTCACCTGCGGCGCCTTCCGCCAGTAGTCGGGGAAAGCGTCCAGGGTCAGCTCGATGCCGGGCGTGAACGCAGCGAACTTGAAGGGGCCCGCCCCCACCGGCGCCTTCTTGTAGGCTTCCTCGCCCACCCGCTCGATGTACTTCTTGGGCACGATCCAGCCCGCGCCGGTCGCGGAGGTGCCGTAGAAGGCGATGAAGTCGGGCCAGGGCTCCTTCAGCACGATGCGCACCCGGTTGGGCGCCGGGGTCTGGATCTCCTTCACCTTGTCCTTGAGGAGCTTGGCGCCGCTGCCCTTGTAGCGGTCGAAGGAGAACTTCACGTCCTCCGAGGTGACCGGGTCGCCGTTATGGAACTTGGCGTTCTTGCGGAGCACGAACTCGTAGGTGACCCCGTCCTTGGCCAGGGTCCACGACTCGGCCAGGCTCGGGGCGTTGATGTTGCCCGGCATGGGCTTGAGGAGCGCGTCGTGCAGCGTGTAGAGCACCATGAACGGGGTGATGAGGGCCTCGGTCTCACCCGGGTCGAGCCAGCGCGAGACGAGCGTCACGTGCACGCCGATCGCGAGGGTCCCGTCGGGCGGGACCGCCGGGGCGGGGGCCGCCCACCCGGACATCGCGAGCAGCAGGAAGAGGGTCAGGATCCGAGCGGTCAGGCGCATCGGTCGCACCTCCATGAGGGTGGGGAATTGGGGGAGATCCTCCGACGGACCGGGCGTGGGAGTCAAGCGTTGATCGAGCCGCGGCCGGCCGCCCGTCATTGACAGGGCCCTGGAAGTCACACAGAATCCCAGGGGGTTTGCGCGTGGACCCGCCGGCCATGAGAATCATCGCGCACGTCGACATGGACGCCTTCTACGCCTCCGTCGAGGAGCGCCATCATCCCGAGCTGCGCGGGCGCCCCGTCGTGGTCGGGGCGGACCCGAAGGGGGGAGCCGGGCGCGGGGTCGTGACGGCCGCGAGCTACGCGGCGCGAAAGTACGGGATCCGCTCGGCCTTGCCGATCTCGCGGGCCTGGCGTCTGGCGGAGACCGCGCGGAGGCAGGGGGAGCCGGAGGTCGTGTTCGTCCGGGGTGACCGCGCGCTCTACCTCGAGGTGTCGAGTCGCATCATGGCCATCATCGGCCAGGGCGTGGACGCGTTCGAGGGGGCGAGCATCGACGAGGCGTACGTGGATCTCTCCTCGCTGGGCGATCTCGAGCGGGCCCAGGAGCATGTGCGGACTCTCAAGCGGGCGATCCTCGAGCAGGAAGGCCTGACCTGCTCGATCGGGATCGGGCCGAACAAGCTCGTGGCGAAGATCGCCTCCGACTTCCGGAAGCCCGACGGGCTGACCGTCGTGCGTCCAGACGAGGTCCAGGGCTTCCTGGATGGCCTGCCGATCCGGGTGATCCCGGGCGTCGGGCCCAAGACGGAAGGCTTTCTCCACGAGCGGGGCATCAAGGTCGTCGCCGATCTCCGGGGCCTCGAGCTCTCGCAGGCCCGGGAGTGGCTCGGCAAAGGGGGCGAGGATCTCCATCGGAAGGCGCACGGACTCTCGGACGATCCCGTCTCGAGCGAGTGGGAGCGCAAGTCGGTGGGAGAGCAGGAGACGTTCGAGGCGGACAGCCTCGATCCCGTCTTCGTCCTCGCGCGCGCGCGGGAGCTGGCCGAGACGGTGTTCCGCCGCTTCGTCTCCGACGGCTTCACGATCTTTCGCACCGTGACCATCACGGTGCGCTTCTCCGGATTCCTGACCGTGAGCCGCTCGAGGACCGGCAAGACTCCGTTCACGAGCGCGGAGCAGCTGCACGCCGAGGTCCGTGGGCTCCTGGAGCCGTTCTTCGACGCCCGGGAGAACCCGAAAGGCAAGAAGATCCGCCTCATCGGGGTGCGGGTGGAGAAGCTCGGGCGACCGGCATGAGCGCGTCCTCCGCGCCGCCCGTCTCGGCCTGGACCGGCACGGCCGAGCCGCTTCCGCAGACGCGACCTCTCGAAGCGGACCGCCGTGCCGACGTCGCGATCGTCGGCGCCGGCTACACCGGCCTGTCGGCGGCACTGCACCTGGCCGAGCGCGGCGCCGACGTCGTGGTGCTCGATGCGGCCGAGCCCGGCTGGGGCGCCTCGGGACGAAACGGCGGTCAGGTCATCCCCGGGCTCAAGCACGAGCCGGACGAGCTCGAGCATCAGTTCGGCCGGGAGACGGGCCGCCGGATGTGGGAGATCGCGGGTGGGGCCGCCGATGTCGTCTTCGATCTCATCGGCCGGCTCAAGATCTCGTGCCACGCCGAGCGGTGCGGCTGGATCGCGGCGGCCCCTCACGCGGCCGCGCTCGAGAGCTTGCGGTCGCGGACCGAGCAATGGCAGCGGCGTGGCGCGCCGGTCGAGCTGCTGGACGCCACGCGCATCGCGGAGCTGACCGGCACGACTGCGTACGTCGGCGGGATGCTCGACCGTCGCGCCGGGGCGCTCCAGCCGCTGGCCTTCGTGCGCGGGCTGGCCCGGGCGGCCCGGCGGGCCGGCGCCGCCGTCCACGGGGGCTCCCTCGTGCGCGGGCTCGAGATGGTGCCCGGCGGCTGGCGGGTGGACACGCGAGGCGCGAGCCTCACCGCCCGCTCCGTCATCCTCGCCACCAACGCCTACTCCGACGATCTCTGGCCGGGGCTCAGGCGCACGGTGCTGCCGGTGCAGAGCTACCAGGTCGCCACGCACCCGCTGCCCGAGGACCTGCGGCGCCGGGTGCTTCCCGGTGGCCAGGTGGTCTCGGACCTTCGCCGGATCCTGTTCTATTTCCGCCTCGATCCGGAGGGCCGCCTCCTCATGGGCGGGCGGGGCCCCCTCGACGACCGCGGCGATCCCGCCCTGTTCGCGCGGCTGGAGGCGGTCGCGCGACGGCTCTTTCCCCAGATCGGCGCCAGCCCGTGGGAGCACCGCTGGAGCGGGCGGGTCGCGCTCACCGCCGATCACCTGCCGCATCTGCACGAGCCGCAGCCCGGCATGCTGATCGGGCTCGGCTACAACGGCCGGGGTATCGCCATGGCCACCGTCATGGGCAAGCTGCTCGCCGACCGCGCCCTCGGCGCCACCCACGCCGAGATCGGCTGGCCGGTGACCCCGATCGCGCCGATCCCGCTCCACCGCTGGCGCCTGCCCGCGATGGCGCTCGTGGTGCACTGGAAGCGTTTCCAGGACTGGCGCGACGCGCGCTGAACGCGCTACACTCGGGCTCTAACCCGCTCACACTGGAGGCGACTCGTCATGGCAAAGATCAAGCACATCGCGCTCTCTACCCAGGACGTCGACAAGACCGCGAAGTTCTACATCGACGTGTTCGGCATGAAGGAGATCGCCCGGATCGACAGTCCCGGCGCCCGGGGCTACTACCTGAGCGACGGCGACCTCAACCTGGCCATTCTCAACTTCAAGAACGACGCGGTGGCCGGGGTCGAGCGCGGCAAGGAGTGGAGCGGCATCCACCACATCGGGTTCCAGGTCGAGAGCCTGGAGGTCATCGCGGAGCGGCTGGCCGCGGCGGGGTCCGAGCCGCGCCACGACATCAACGAGGCCCTCGGGGTCGGCTACGGCCGCGAGCAGCACGGCAACGTCGAGGTGAAGTACATCGGCCCCGACGGCGTCACCGTCGACGTCTCGGAGACCGGCTGGGTCGGGACCTCCAGCCTGAACGTCTAGCGCCACCCCGCACAAGAAAAGGGCGGCGGGCGTACCCCCGCCGCCCTTCCGATTCTACCGCTCGCCTAGAAGCGCAGCGGATCGGTCAGCCGCGTCCAGCGCCCGCCCTTCACCACGGCCAAGAACGAGGAGTCGGCGCCCTGGTGCTTGTCGGGGCCGAAGTTGACCTCGGGGCCGTTGAAGATGTCGTGGTAGCCCTTGATGGACTCGAGCCCCTTGACGAAGCTGTCGGTGGTCAGCTCGGGACCCGTCTTCGTGAGCGCGGTCACGGTCAGATCCGCCGCGACGTGCCCGTAGATCGCGCCGATGTTCGGATCCACCTTGTAGCGGTCCTTGTAGCGGTCGAACCACTTCTGGGCATCCGCGCCGAGCGTATCGCGGTAGGGCATGGCGGTGAGGCCCATGGCGTAGAAGCCCTCGGTCACGCCGCCCTGGGCGGCGGCCACGAAGAGGTCGTAGGACGCAGCGGAGCCGAGGAAGTCCACGTCGTTCCACCCCATCTTGCGCGCGGTGGCGTACGGCACGATCGAGTCCCGCACGATGGTGCCGAGCACCACGAGATCGCAGTTGGCGGCCTTCAGCTTGGTGACCTGGGCGCTGAAGTCCTGGTCGGTGGGCTTGTGGGTCACCGTCTCCGCGATCTTGAGCTTCATTTTCTCGGCCTGCATCTGCACGCCGTCCAGCACTTCCTTGCCGAAGTCGGTGTCCTGGTACATCGCGCAGAGAGTCTTCTTGCCCTTCTGGGTCACGAAGTAGTTGATGCCGGCCCGCACCTGGTCCACGTAGCTGGCCGCTCCGTAGAACTTCAGCTTGTTGAACGGCTCGTACATCGAGCGCGCGGCCGAGAGCGGGAAGAGGTTGGGGACCCCCGCGTCGAACTGGTCCTTGAACAGCGCGTTGTTCATCGGGGTGCCGAGGCCGGCCACCATCGCGAAGATGCGGTCGCGCTGGATGAGCTTGGCCCCCGCCTGGACCGCGCGCGGCACCTGGTACTGGGTGTCCTCGATCACGAGCCGGATCTTGCGGCCGTGGATGCCGCCCGTCTCGTTGACCTCGTCGAAGCGCATCTTGACCGCGTTGGAGGAGGAGACGCCGTAGGTTGCGGCCGGGCCGGAGAGGTCGGTGTGCATGCCGAGCACGATCTCGGTCTTGGTGACCCCGCGGGTCTCCTTCTGGGCCGTCGCGACGCCCGCGAAGGCCACCGCGGCCGCCAGCACGCTGACTGCCAGTAGCTTCTTCATCCGTTGCTCCTTTCGTACATGCCGTCGATCAGGCTCTTGTACTTCACGTTGACGAAGGTGCGCTTCAGCTTCATGGTGGGGGTCAGCTCCTCGTCCTCGGCGGTGAGGAGCTGCTCGATCAACCGGAACGCCTTGATGGTCTCCACCCGGGCGAGCTCCCGGTTCACGCGCTCGATCTCGCTCCAGATGAGGTCCTGCACCTCGCGGGCCCGGCACAGCGAGGTGAAGTTGCTGAACGGCACGTTTCTCTCCTGGGCGAACTGGGCCACCGTCTCGTGATCGATCATGACCAGGCAGGAGAGGAACCGGCGCTGGTCGCCGATCACCACCGCGTCGGAGATGTAGGGCGAGAACTTGAGCTGGTTCTCGATTTCGGACGGGGTGACGTTCTTGCCCCCCGCGGTGATGATGATGTCCTTCATGCGGTCGGTGATGCGCACGAAGCCGTCCGCGTCGATGGTGCCCACGTCGCCGGTGCGGAGCCACCCGTCCACGACGGTCTCCGCGGTCTTGTCGGGCTTGCCGTAGTAGCCCATGAACACGTGCGGGCCCTTCAATAGTATTTCGCCCTGGGGCGACACGCGCACCTCGGTCTCGGGGCGGGCCACGCCCACCGTCCCGAGCTTGATGCGGCCGGGCGGCATCGCGGTGGCGAGGCCGGTGTTCTCGGTCTGGCCGTACACCTCGTACATGTCGAGCCCGAGCGCCAGGTACCAGCGGATCAGGTCCGGGGCGATCGGCGCCGCGCCGGTGGCGACCCCGCGGGCCCGGTGCAGCCCGATCGAGCGCTTGACGTTGTCGAGCACGAGGAAGTCGGCCACCCGGAACGCGGCCCGCAGGGCCCCGGACGGCCGGCGGCCCTCGATCCGGCACGAGGCCAGGCGCCGCCCGATCCGGATCGCGCAGTCGTAGGCGAAGCGCCCGAGCCAGGTGGCGTCCCGCATGCGCAGCGCCACGCCCGAGTAGAACTTCTCCCAGATGCGCGGCACCGCGAAGAACAGGGCGGGCGCGACTTCGCGGATGTTCTCGGGCACCGTGTCGATGGACTCGGCGAAGTTCACGGTCGCGCCGGTGTAGAGCGGGTTGAACACCGTGAAGGTCCGCTCGGCCACGTGGCAGAGGGGCAGGAAGGAGAGCTGCTGGTCGCCCTCCCGCAGCGGGGTGATGAAGTCGGCGTACTCGAGCTGGAACAGGATGTTGCGGTGGCTCAGCATCGCGCCCTTGGGGGGGCCGGTGGTGCCCGAGGTGTAGACCAGGATGGCCAGGTCCTCGGGGCGGGGGATCTCGACGAGCCGGTCGTAGGCCTCGGGATGCGCGCGATCGTGGGCCGCGCCCAGCTCGAGCAGGGCGTCGAACGTCATCACCTGGTCGTCCTGGAAGGCGTGCAGCCCGTCCATGTCGAAGACGAAGATCTTCACCAGGTCGGGGCAGCGCCCGCGCACCTCGAGCGCCTTGTCGAGCTGCTCCTCGTTCTCCACGAAGAGGAATCGCGTGCCGCTGTCGTTGACGATGTACTCCACCTGCCGCGCGGAGTCGGTGGTGTAGATGCCGTTGGGCACGGCCGCCGCCGACATGATGCCGAGATCGGTGTAGAGCCACTCCGGACAGTTGTCGGCCATGATCGAGACCACGTCGCCGGGCCGGAGGCCCAGCGCCACCAGCCCGAGCCCCACCCGGCGGGCCTGCTGGCCGTACTCGCGCCACGAGATGGCGCGCCAGATGCCGAGGTGCTTCTCCCGCATCGCCACACGGTCGCCGCGCTCCCGCACCACGTGGCGGAAGAGCTTGGGCAGGGTGTCCTGGCCGTGCACCGTGATGGGGCGGCCGGCCCCGGTGGAGGCGGGAGACGGGCGGGTCGTCAACGCCATGTCTTCTTCCTCTTCCAGCGCCGCGTGCCGCGGACGCTCGACTCCTTGAGGCCCAGGTAGAACTCCCGGATGTCGTCCTTCTGGAGCAGCCGCTCGCAGGTATCTTCCATCACGATCCGGCCCAGCTCCAAGACATAGCCGTAGTCGGCGGTCTGGAGCGCGAGGTTCGCGTTCTGCTCGACCAGGAGCACGGTCACCCCGCGCTCGCGGTTGATGCGCCGGATGATGTCGAAGATGTCCTTGACCAGCTTGGGGGAGAGGCCGAGCGAGGGCTCGTCCAGCAGCATGACCTTGGGGCGCGCCATGAGCGCACGCCCGATCGCCAGCATCTGCTGCTCGCCGCCCGAGAGCGAGCCCGCCCGCTGCTCGGCGCGCGAGGCGAGGACCGGGAAGTACTCGGCGACCATCTCCAGATCCTGCGCCACCGCGGCGGCGTCGCGGCGGGCGTACGCGCCCATGCGCAAATTCTCGCGCACCGAGAGGAACGGGAAGACCTCGCGGCCCTCCGGCACGTGCGAGAGCCCGAGCCGGGCGACCCGGTCCGGGTCGAGGCCGTGGATGGCGCGGCCCTCGAGCGTCACGCTGCCCTTCTGCGGGTCCATGACCCCGGAGACGGTCTTGAGGATGGTGGTCTTGCCCGCGCCGTTGGCCCCCAGGATCGTCACGATGGCGCCCGCGGGCACGCTGAAGCTCACCCCGCGCAGGGCCATGATCGGCCCGTAGTAGGTCTCGACGTTGCTGACCGCGAGGAGCGCGTCGGCCACCGATCAGCCTCCGAGATACGCCTTGATCACGTCGGGGTGCTCCTGGACTTCCCGGGCCGTCCCGCACGCCAGCACCCGGCCGTAGTTGAGCGCGAGCACCCGGTCCGAGACCGCGCTGACCAGGCTCATGTCGTGCTCGACCATGAGCACGGTGATGCCGAGCAGGGTGCGGATGTCCTGGATCCAGAACGCCATGTCCGCGGTCTCCTCGACGCTCAGCCCGGACGAGGGCTCGTCGAGCAGGAGCAGGGCGGGCTCGGTACAGAGGGCCCGGCCCATCTCGACCACCTTGCGGACGCCGTAGGGGAGGTTGACCACGAAGCTGTCGCGGTAGGCCTGCAGATCGAGGAAGTCGATCACCTTCTCGGCGGCCTCGCGGTGGGCCCGCTCCCGGGCTCGCACCCGGGGCAGGAACAGCAGCTCCTGCGCGAACCGCCGCTCGGCGTGCGCGTGGCGGCCCAGCAGCAGGTTCTGCAGCACGGTGGCGTGCTCGAACAGCTCGATGTTCTGGAAGGTGCGCGCGATGCCGCGCCGGGCGATCTCGTGGGGCGGCACGCGGGTGATGTCCTCGCCGCGGAACCGCAGCCGGCCCTGGGTCGGATCGTAGATCCGCGAGATCAGGTTGAAGATGGTGGTCTTGCCCGCCCCGTTGGGCCCGATGATGGTGAAGACCTCGCCCGCCTCCACCTCGAAGCTCACCCCGTCCACCGCGCGGATGCCTCCGAAGTTCACGACCAGCTCGTCGGCCGCGAAGAGGGCGGTCACCGCAGCCGCTCCGACCGCATGTACGTCTTCTGGCGCCGGAAGGTGGCCGCCTTGTAGAGGGGGAACGTGGAGAAGTAGAGCCAGATCTTCCGCCAGCGCCCGTAGATGCCGAGCGGCTCGAACAGGATGAAGAGCACCAGGATGAGCCCGAAGATCCCGGGCTCGAGCCCGGGCTGCTTCACGAAGCGATCGAGCGAGAGATAGACCGCGTCGCCCAGGCCCTTGCCGAGCACGCCCGCGGCGTGGCCGGCCCAGGCGGGCACGTGATCGCGCGCCTCCGAGATGAGCACCGGCAGCAGCGCCACGAAGACCGCGCCGTAGAGCGCGCCGTGCAGGCTGCCGAGGCCGCCCACCACGACCATCAACAAGAATTGGATGGACAGGAGCACCGTGAAGATGTCGGGGGCCAGGAAGCCGATCTTGTGCGAGAAGAGAGCGCCCGCCGCACCCATGAGCCCGGCGGAGTAGGCGAAGGCCAGCGTCTTGTAGCGCGCCAGGTTCACCCCCATGGACTGGGCGGCGATCTCGCTGTCGCGGATGGCCACCCAGGCCCGGCCGGTGGGCGAGCGCAGGAGATTGGCGGTCAGCCAGAGCCCGCCGATCAGCGTGGCCAGGCACAGGAAGTAGAACGCCCAGTCCGTGGCGAAGGACACGCCGAAGATCACCGGCTTGTCCACCGGGCGGCCCTTCAGGCCGTGCGTGACGCTTTCCCACCGCGTGAACACTTCTTGAATGATCAGCGCGAAGGCCAGCGTGGCGATCGTGAGATACACGCCGGTCATCCGCAGCGCGGGCAGGCCCACGAGCACGCCGGAGGCGGCGGCGGCCACCACGGCCAGCGCCACCCCGACGATCCAGGGCAGCCCGAGGTCCTGCGTGAAGTACACGTGCGCGTACGCGCCGATGCCGAGGAAGGCGGCGTGGCCCAGGCTGACCAGGCCGGTATAGCCGGCCAGCACCATCAGCGAGAGGCCGCAGAGCCCGTAGATGAAGACCATGCTCATGTCCGACAGGTAGGCGGGGATCGCCAGCGGCAGCAGGATCACGCCCGCGAGCAGGGCCGCGTACCAGCGGCGCTGCACCGGATCGCGGAACAGGCCCAGGTCGTGCTCGTAGGCCGTCTTGAACGCGAAGCGCATGCGCGGCCTAGACCTTCTTCCGCCCGACGGTGCCGAACATGCCCTGGGGCCGGATGGCCAGCACGAGCAGCAGCACCACGTACGCGGCCACGTCCTTCACCCCGAGCGGCAGGTAGGCCCCGGAGAACAGCTCGATGAGCCCGATCGTGATGCCGCCCACCAGGGCTCCCGGGATCGAGCCGAAGCCGCCCAGCACCGCCGCCGCGAAGGCCTTGAGGCCGATGAACCCCAGGTTGATGTCGATCAGCGACACCGGGGCCAGCAGCACGCCGGCGATGGCGGCCACCCCGGCCGAGATGGCCCAGATCAGCGAGAACATCCGCTTCACCGGGATGCCCATGTAGTACGCGGCGAGCTGGTTCTGGGAGGCGGCCTGCATGGCCACCCCGACGCGGGAGTAGGTGAAGAAGGCGTAGAGCACGGCGCAGAGCACCACCGTGCCCACGATGATCGCCACGTACTCGTGGCTCACCGTGACGCCCCCCACCCGCGAGGTCTGGGCACTGAACGGCGTCGGCAGCGTGTAGATCTCCGAGCCCCAGGTGATCGAGGCGAAGCTCCGGAATATCGCGCCGAGCCCGATCGTCAGCATGACCACCGCGAACTGGGGCTGGCCGATGACCCGCCGCAGAATCGTGGCGTCCAGGGCCGCGCCGAAGAGGGCGATCGCGAACACCGCCAGCACGAAGGCGGGCCAGAAGGCCATCCCGTACCAGACCACCAGCATGTAGCAGGTGAAGGCGCCCAGCATGAGGAGATCGCCCTGGGCGAAGTTGACCAGCTCGGTGGCCTTGTAGATGAGGACAAAGCCGAGCGCGACCAGCCCGTAGATACAGCCCACCGCCAGCCCGTTCAGGGCCAGCTGCAGAATGGTGTCCACCCTGACCCCCCAGACGCCCTTGCTGGAGCCCCGCCCGCCGCGTCGACCCTGTTGCGGCGTGATGGTAGTGGGGGCGGTTATAGCCGGGCGGTGCGGCTCAAGTCAATATGTCCTTTGCACTTTCGGCTTGACAGGTCCTCCGGGAAGGCCGCGCCGTGCGCGCGGGACGCCGGCACGATACCCGCTCAGCGAGCCGCATCCGCGGGGTGCCGCGAGATCGCCTCGCGGGGGGCGATCGATCGTGGCTCGGCCCGTGTTCGCGCGACCTGGGCGCCCTCCGGCCTCTTTGAAATCAGGGGTTAGAGTCGTCCCAGCGGAAGGGAGACTGCCATGGACACACGCTCACCGGATGGTCCCGCCCCATTGCAACCATCACAGCCCAACCCGCCGCACCTCGCGGAGCTCGATCGCCTGGGCGACCAGATCGCCGAGCTCTCCGCTCACCTCGAGGCGGCGACGGCCCGGCTCCTCGCGCTCATCCGGGAGTTCGATGCGCGCGGGGGCTGGGACAACGGCTTCCGCTCCTGCGCGGAGTGGCTCGCCTGGCGCGTCGGACTCGCCCCGGGCGCGGCCCGCGAACATGTTCGGGTCGCCCGCGCCCTCGGCACGCTGCCGGCCCTGGCCGAGGCCCTGGCGCGGGGCGAGCTCTCCTACGCCAAGGTCCGCGCTCTGACCCGCATCGCCACCCCGGAGACCGAGGCCCGCCTGCTGGCGGTGGGACGCGCGGGCACCGCCGTCCATGTCGAGAGCATTGTCCGGGGCTGGCGGCGATTGGACCGACAGGCCGACGCGCATCAGGCCGCCCGCCAGCACGCGGCGCGGGCGCTTCACGTCTACCAGGACGAGGATGGCACCGTGACGGTGCGCGGGCGGTTGACCGCGGAGGCGGGTGCGGTACTCCTCCGGGCTCTCGACGCGGCCCGCGAGACGCTGTACCAGCGGCGGCGCGCCGCCGAGGCCGCCCTGCCGGCCAGCGACCCCGCCACCGAGGTCCCGACCCGGCCGCAACAGCAAGCCGACGCATTGGTGCTGCTGGCGGAGACCGCGCTGCATCAGGAGCTCGATCCCGGCCAGCCAGGGGAGCGCTATCAGGTGGTGCTCCACGTGGACGCGGCGGTCCTGGCCGAGACCGAACACCCCGGGCAGTCGGTGCTCGAGGACGGCCCGCACGTTCCCGCGGGAACGTCCCAGCGTTTGGCGTGCGACGCGAGCCGGGTGGTGATGCGGCACGACGCGGACGGGCGGGTGGTGGAGGTGGGGGCGCGCACGCGCACGATTCCGCCGGCTCTCCGGCGGGCGCTACAGCACCGGGACAAGAGCTGCCGCTTCCCGGGCTGCAATGTCCGGATCGGGGAGGGGCATCACGTGCGCCACTGGGCGCACGGGGGCCCGACCAAGCTGTCGAACCTCACGCTACTCTGCCGTCGGCACCACCGGGCGGTGCACGAAGAGGGCTATCGGGTCGACCACGGAGCTGAGGGGAGACTCCTGTTCCGCCGGCCGGATGGCCGGCCGTTGCCGGATGTTCCGGCGCCGGCGGCGGTGCCCACCGATGCGGCCGGGGCGATCCGGGCGCAGAACGCGGCGCAGGGGCTCGAGCTTCATGCGCGCACGGGTCTCTCGCAGTGGTCCGGGGAGCGCCTGGACGTGCGCTGGGCGATCGACGTGCTGCATCCGCGGGCGAGGGGGAACACCGGCTCATCGCCGCCGCGGAACGAACTGGGCTAGTAGCGGTCTGCTCTTAAGCCGACGGCGCGCGCCGGATCCACACCGCGGTGTCGTGGAAGACGGCACCGCCGTTGGGGTAGCCGGGCTCGGCGCTGGTCAGGGCGTTGATACCGAGCCGGTTGACGAAGTGCTTGTTCGGCCACACCCCCTCGACGATCACCACGCCGCGCGGCTGGCCGTCGCGGGGCTCCGCGTGGGCGATGACCTGGCCGCGCTCGTTGCCGAGCTGGAGCGGCGTCCCCGCCTCCGCGCCCAGAGCGGCGCAGTCGTCGGGATGGAGCAGCGCGGTCGGCCGCTTCTCACGCGCCAGCGACGAGGGCGTCTCGGTGAACGTGGAGTTGAGGAACGTGCGCGCGGGCGCGGCCACCAGCCGGAAGGGCTTCTCCGCGGTGGCCTCGTCGGTCACCGCGAAGTGGTCCGGCAGCGCGGGCATCTCGGCCCCGCGCCCGCCGAAGCGCGCCCAGTCGGGCTTGAAGTGGAAGCGCCGGTCCGAGGTCGGGAACCCGTCGAGGAAGTGCGCGGTCTCGAAAGGGGGGGCGAAGTCCTGGCCGCCCTGCCGCCAGTTGGTCTCCGCGTCCCACATGCCGGACTTCCGGAGGGTCTCGTCCATGATCTCCCACGGCGTCATCTGGAACCCCCGGTGCGTCGCCCCGAGGCGCTTGGCCAGCTCGCAGATCACCCAGTGGTTCTCGCGGCACTCGCCCGGCTGCTCGATCACCTTCTTCGTGACCTGGAAGTAGGTGTGTCCGCTCGCGGTGTAGAAGTCGTCGTGCTCGACGAACATCGTGGCGGGCAGGACCACGTCCGCGAAGGCCGCGGTCTCGGTCAGGAACTGCTCGTGGACGCAGAGGAAGAGGTCCTCGCGGGCGAGGCCCTGGTGCACGAGGTTGAGCTCCGGGCACACCATCGCGGGATTCGTGTTCTGCATGAGCATCGCGGTGACCGGCGGGCCGCCCAGGAGCGCCTCGCGGTCGCCGGTGAGGATCTGGCCGAGGCGCGACTGGTCGAGGGCGCGGATCGACTTGTCCACCACGTCGCGCCCCTCGATCAGGGTGCGGTCGAGGGGATAGATCGCGGTCTGGCCGTAGACCGCGCCGCCGCCCTTGTGCCGCCAGGCCCCGGTGATCGCGGGCAGGCAGCTCACCGCGTGCATGTTGACCGCGCCGTTGCGGGAGCGGCTGAAGCCGTGGTGGCAGCGGATGAAGCTCCTCCGGGTCCGCCCGTAGAGGCGGGCGAAGTCCACGATCTGGTCCACCGGGAGGCCGGTGATGGCCGCGGCCCACTCGGGCGTCCGCGTGGCCACGTGGGCGGCCATCTCGTCGGGGCAGTCGGTGTAGGCGCGCAGGTAGTCCCAGTCGGCCATGCCCTCGGCGAAGAGCACGTGCATGATCGCGCACGCGAGCGCGCCGTCGGTCCCGGGCCGCGGGGCCAGGTGCAGGTCCGCCTTCGCCGCGGTGTCGGTGCGGTAGGGATCCACCACCACGAACGTCGCGCCGCGCCGCTTGGCCTGCATGGCGTGGTTCATCACGTTGACCTGGGTGTTCACCGGGTTGCCGCCCCAGATGACGACCAGGTCCGAGTGCTCGCCGATCTCGCGCAGGTCCACCCCGCGCTTGGCTCCCACGCCCGCGGACCAGCCGGTGTCGGCGAGGGTCACGCAGATCGTCGAGAAGTAGCGCGAGTAGCCCATCGTGTGGGTCAGGCGGTTGATGCCGTCGCGCTGCACCAGTCCCATCGTGCCCGCGTAGTAGTACGGCCACACCGTCTCGAGGCCGAGGCGCGCGGCCTGGCGCGTGAAGTTCTCCGCGACAAGGTCGAGCGCATCCTCCCACCCGATGCGCTCGAAGCGGCCCGAGCCCTTCGGGCCCACGCGTCGGAGCGGATGCCGCAGGCGGTCCGGATGGTGCACGCGCTCGGCGTAGCGGCCGACCTTCTCGCAGATCACACCGCGCGTGTAGGTGTTGCGGTGCGAGCCGCGCACGCGCCCGATCGTGTGGAGATCGAGGCGCTCGACCTCCAGCGCGCAGGTGCTGGTGCAGTCGTGGGGGCACACCGAGGGGACGGTCTCGACCGGAGTCTGGGCCATGGCCCCCAGCATACCTCAGAGGGACAATGGAGCGGTGGGGACCCCGATCCGGCCGCTTCCCGAGGGCATCGCGCGGTGGAGCGCGCGAGCGCGCTGGCTCCGCCGGCTCGACGCGCTGGCTGCCGGAGGTCTCGTCTGTGGACTGCTGGCCGCGACGCAGCCCGGCATCGGCCTGGGGATGCAGGTCGCCGCGGCGGCCGTGGTCGTCGGCCTGCTGGGCGCGGTCACGCCGATCCGGGCTCGATGGCGTCCCATCAGCGGGCTGGCCGGGCTCTGGGTGAGCCGCGCGCTCGTGCCCGGGGACCGCGCCTGGTACGTACGGCCCGACGGCCCCGAGCTGGTGATCGTCACCGCCCGCCGCGGCCTGCGCCTGACCGTCGCGGTGCCGGGGCGCGGCGCCGACGAGGGCCTGAGCGTGCGGCGGACCCGCGTGCTGGTCCTGGGAGCCGACTGAAGATCGTCAGACCGCGTAGCGCTTGACCGCGTCCTCGTCCCAGACGATGCCGGCGCCGGGCCGGTCCGGGATCTGGGCGACCCCGTTCTTCACCCGAAGCGGCTCCTGCAGCAGGGGCGCGGCCCAGTCCATGTACTCGAGCCAGTGACAGGTGGGCGTCACCCCGAGCAGGTGCACGCTGAACTCGGGGAAGAGGTGGCTCGACATGTCGATGCCGTGGGCGTGTGCGAGGGCGGCCGCGCGCAGCCAGCCGCTGACCCCGCCGATGCGCTGCACGTCGGGCATCACGAAGTCGAGCGAGCGCAGCGCGATGGCGCGCGCCATCTCGAAGGTGTCCACCAGGTTCTCCCCGGTCTGGATCGGGGTGGCCACCTCCGCCGCGATGCGGGCGTAGCCCTCGTAGTCGTCGTGGCGGAGCGGCTCCTCGATCCAGTAGAGACCCTCGCCGTCGAGCGCGCGGGCGCGCCGGAGGCCCTCGTTCACGGTCAGGCGCTGGTTGAAGTCGCACATCAGGGTCGGCCCGTCGCCGATCCGCTTCTTCACCGCCCGCACCGCGGCCAGGTCCTGGGCGAAGTCGTCGCGGCCCACCCGCAGCTTGATCGCGCTGAAGCCCTCGGCCAGGAGCGCCTCCGCCTCGTCGGCGAGCGTCTCCACCGGCTGGATCCAGAGCCCGGTGCTGTTGTACGCGCGAATGGCCCGCGGGGTCCCGCCCAGCAGCGTGACCAGCGGCACCCCGCGCGCCTGGCCGAGCGCGTCCCAGGCCGCCATGTCGAGGCCGGCGAGGGCGAGGCCGACCAGGCCGTTCGGGTCGAGCAGCGTGAGCTGCCGCCGCAGCTTGGCCTCCAGATCGAGCGGGGCCAGCTCGTCGCCCTTGACCATCTCGAAGAGGCCCTGCGCGCACTGGACGATGGCGGGCATCGTCCACGGGGCGAAGGCGAACACGTAGGAGCGCCCGACGACGCCGCCGTCGGTCTCGAGATCGAAGAGCACCAGCGCCGCCTTCGGGAGCGCGCCGCTGGCGCTCACCGGAGGACGGCGGAAGGGCGGCAGCACGGGGCGGGCGCGGAGGGCGCGGAGCTTCATGACGAGGCGGGTTTCACTTCTTGAACTCGGCCACGGCCTTGTCATAGGCCACCGCCAGGTCGCGGTAGGCGTTCGCGAAGCCCTCCTTGGCCTTGTCCCAGGACGCGGCCGTGGCGCGGCTCAGCTCCGCGGCCTTCTCGGAGGCCTTCGCCCGCTTGGCCTTGAGGTCCTTGATCTTGGCATCTAGGTCGGCGGTGGCCTTCTTGGCGTACGCCACCGCCTCGTCCTTCTTCTCCACCGTGTAGTCCCGGATGGACGTGGTCTGCGCTCGCGCGAGAGGGGCGGTGGCAGCGAGCAGACCGATCATGCCGATCACGGCGATCGCCGGAATGAAGCGTGGGCGCATGGCAGTCTCCCTGGCGACCGAGTCTAGGATATTCGCGGCGAACTTGACAGTAGGTGCTGCCGGGACCGATCATCATGACAAGTCTGCCCCCAGGGAGGGACGCCAGGATGACGACGCTACAGCGGGCCGAAGAGGCCGAGCACGCGCTGAGCCAGGAGCTCGACCGGGTCGTGGTGAAGTCGGTAGTCTACACCTCGGGCGAGCGGGATCCCCGCCAGCCGGTGTCGCGGCCGCCCGACGACGGCCGGCTCTACATGATGGGGCACGACGTCCGCCTCCCGAAGATGCCCGACAAGCCGACCCTGTTCGACTTCTTCCGGCTGCGCTTCGGGCCCTCCGCCCATCTCCTGCAGAGCGCGCGGCTGGCCATGAAGAATGGGGTCAACGAGAAGATCGTACTGGCCTGTCTGCTGCACGACATCGCGATCGCCGGCTTCATCCGGTGCGACCACGGCTACTGGAGCGCCCAGCTCCTCGAGCCGTACGTGGACGAGGAGGTGGCCTGGGGCATTCGCTACCACCAGGCCCTGCGCTTCTTCCCCGACGAGTCGGTCGGCTACAAGTACCCCGAGCTCTACCGGAAACTGTTCGGCGACGACTACGTACCCGAGCCGCACATCCAGGAAGCCTACCGGATCGCGCGGAACCACAAGTGGTACATGACCTCGCGGCTCATCACGGTGAACGATCTGTACGCCTTCGATCCGACGGTGCAGGTGCAGCTGGAAGAGTTCACCGACGTGGTGGGGCGTCACTTCCGCCAGCCGAAAGAAGGGCTCGGCTTCGATCAGAGCCCGTCGGCGCACATGTGGCGCACCATCAACTGGCCGACGCGCTACCTGTAGCCCGGTAGCCGGCCGGTCGTCGACGCGCTCATCGTCCCCGCGCCCCGCGCCGAGGAGCCCCCATGCCCGAGGAGATCGTGACCTACGCCGTCGACGGCCGCATCGGCATCGTGACGATCAACCGTCCCGACAAGCTCAACGCGATCAGCCACGAGCTCAAGCACGCGCTGGTGGATCGCCTCCGCGCGGCGGACGCCGACCCGGCCACGAGCGTGGTGGTGCTGCGCGCCGAGGGCCGGAGCTTCAGCGCGGGCTACGACATCTCTCCCAATCCGGCCCGCGCCGCGCGGCGGGGCAATGCGCTGGCCTGGCACGAGTCGCTCACCGACGACATCCGGCTCGAGATGACGCCGTGGGACATGAACAAGCCGGTGATCGCGTCGGTCCAGGGCCACTGCCTGGGCGGCGGCTGCGAGCTCATGATGCTGTGCGATCTCGCCATCGCCTCCGACGACGCGGTCTTTGGCGAGCCCGAGATCCGCTTCTCCAACGTCGGCCCGGGTCTCATCATGCCCTTCGTGATCGGCCTGCGGCGCGCGCGCGAGCTCCTCTACCTCGGCGACCCCATCGATGCGCAGACCGCGCTCGCGTACGGGATGGTCAACCGCGTCGTGCCCCGCGCCCAGCTCCAGGCCGCGACGCTTTAGTTCGCCCGGCGGATGGCGCTGATCTCCCCGGAGTCGCTCGTGGCCACCAAGCTCGCGACCCGACGCGGCGCCGAGGCGGCGGGCCTCCGCAACGCGATCCTCGCCGGGCTCGACGTGCTCGCTCCGCTCTACGCGGCGCGGACCGAGGTCGGGATGAAGTTCGACGAGATCAGGGAGAAAGAGGGCCTGGGGGCGGCGCTCAAGTGGCGCGCGGCCCAGTTCGCCGACTAGCCGCTCAGAAGGCCGCCAGCGCCTGGCGAACCGCCGCGCGAGCGGGCTACGACGAGGGCTGATTCGGGAGCGACGTCGCCGCGTACGTGCCGGCCATGCCGCGCGTGCCCGGCTGGTAGGGGATGGGCGCGCCGGGATCGTCGGGCGTGATCGGCAGCGGGACGCCGTCGCGTTGGCCGAGCGCGCGCTCGACCAGCTCGAGGAGCGGTCCCTTCTCGTACTGGGTGTAGAAGCCGGCGGTGAGGCGGATCGGGTCGCCGGAGTAGAAGCGCACGTACTGGGCCATGCGCTGGGCGAAGGCTTCGCCGGTCGCGTCCCACGCGAGCTTGAAGAGCGCGATGCGCTCCTCGGCGGAGACCCCGGCACGGCCGCGCACGTAG
>CAVXJS010000008.1:0-136190 GCA_963762145.1 uncultured Candidatus Rokubacteria bacterium | reverse complement strand
GGCCTGACCCAAGTTACGTATTGCTCAGCACGGGATGCACGTGGACGTGCACGGCGAGACCGCGCATTCGGGGCCGACCCCGATGGACCGCCCGGCGCAACGCCCTGGTGGCGCAGCAGGAGATGCTGGCGGTGGCGGTCAACGAGATCGGCTGAAGTACCACGCCTCCAGGGCAAGGCCACGGTGGCCCGCCTCGTGGCGTGGCCGAACAAGGCGGGCATCCTGGCCGAGTATGCGGAGGTCACCTGCGACGTGCGCCACGCCGACCGCGCGGTGGCCGATCAGATCGTCGCGGAGGAGGTGAGGCGGCGATGCCCGAGTGCCGCCCGGCGCGCCGAACTGTGGCGATGGCCGATCGCGGGGGAGTGGCACTTCGGCAGCGAGCGCTTCGATCCGGGCTGCATCCGGCTGATCCGGGACGCGGCCCGGGAGCAGCGCCGTCGCCCACCGGGACATCCTGAGCCAGGCCGGGCACGACGCGTACTACATCTCGCGGATCGCCCCGACCGCGATGATCTTCACCCCGTGCCGCGACGGCATCTCCCACAACGAGGCCGAGCACGCCGAGCTCGACTACACCTCGCCCGGAGTGAACGTCCTGCTGGACGCCGTGCTCGCGCGGGCCAACCGGTAGAGGCGCGCGCGATTCCCGATCCGCAGCGGCTGCTGCTCCACCCGCCGTTCGCGCTGCTGTCGTCGTCCCGGGTCCTCGCCACCGTCGGCTTCCAGATGCTGGGGGTCGCGGTGGGCTGGCAGCTCTACGAGCTGACCGGGAGCGCGCTCGACCTGGGGCTGGTCGGGCTCGTGCAGTTCCTGCCCATGATCCTGCTCACGCTCGTCGTCGGCCAGGTGGCCGATCGCTGCGACCGGCGTCTCATCGTCGTGGTGTGCGAGATGGTGAAGGCGGTCGCCGCGGTCGCGCTGGCCCTGGGCGCCCTCGGAGGCTGGCACGAGCCGGACCAGCATCTTCGCGCTGGTCGCGCTGCTGGGCGCGGCGCAGGCCTTCGAGAACCCGGCGATGAGCGCGCTGGTGCCCGAGGCGGTGGCCGCGCGCTGATCGCCCCCGCGATGGCGTGGGTGATCTCGGCCGGACAGACCGCCCAGATCGTCGGGCCCGCGCTGGGCGGGCTGCTCTACGTGCTTCGGCCCGGGCGCCGCCTACTTCACGGCGCGGCGGCCTCTTCATCCTGGCCGGCGCGCTCGCCGCGCGATCCGGGTCGAGCCCGGTCGCGCGGCCGCGCGAGCCGCTCACGCTCGAGACGGTGTTCTCGGGCGTCGCGTTCATCTATGGCCGGCGGGTCCTGCTGGGCTCCATGTCGCTCGACCTCTTCGCGGTCCTGCTGGGCGGCGCCACCGCCCTGCTCCCCGTTTCGCAAAGGACATCCTGGGGGTGGGCCCGGTCGGGCTCGGGGTGCTCCGCTCCGCGCCGGCGGTGGGCGCCCTCGCGACGTCCGTGTTCCTGGCGCGCCACCCGCTCGAGCATCGCCTCGGCCCCACCCTGTTCCGCTCGGTCCTCGTCTTCGGGGCGGCCACGGTGGTGTTCGGGCTCTCCACCAACTTCACGCTCTCGCTGATCGCGCTCACCGTGCTGGGCGCGGCCGACGTGGTCAGCATGGTCATCCGCATGTCGCTCGCCCAGATCCGCACGCCGGACGCGATGCGGGGCCGGGTGAGCGCGGTGCACTCGCTCTTCACCGGCACCTCGAACCAGCTCGGGGCCTTCGAGTCCGGCGTGGCCGCGGCCCTGCTGGGCACCGTGCCCGCGGTGCTGCTGGGTGGCGTCGGCACGATCGCGGTGGCGGGGCTGTGGATGCTCCTCTTTCCCCGAGCTGCGCGGGCTGGGCCGTTTCGAGGAGTAGCGTCAGGCGTCGAAGCGGCGCAGCACCTGTCCCGGACGCTTGCCGGCCGCCTGCTCCACCACGCGCCCGCGCTCCAGCACCGGCTGCCCGTTGACCAGGCTCCACTCGACGCCCTTGGCGCGCGAGACGAAGCGGGGCTCGTTGGCGGGCAGGTCGGTCACCCACTCGGCGGGCAGGGCGTCCACGGTGCCCGCGTCGAAGATCGCCACGTCGGCCCAGTAGCCGGGCTCGAGGCGGCCGCGCTGCGGGATGCGGTAGGCGCGGGCGGGATCGTCGGTGAGGCGCTTGACCGCGGTCACGAGCGGCAGGCGCTTCAGGCTGCGCACCCACTTGCCCAGCAGCGTGCTCGAGTAGCCCGCGTCGCACATCAGGGAGAGGTGCGCGCCCGCGTCGGAGAGCGTGATCAAGGTGAGGGGATGCACGATCAGGTCGCCCACCACCTTCTCGTCGGTGTTGAGCAGGCCGGCCAGGAACTCCACGTCGAGGCCGTCGGCGGTGACGAGGTCGAGCCAGGCGTCCACCGGGTGCTTGCCGGTCTCCCGCGCGAGATCCGCGAGGCTCCGGCCCTCGAGCGCCTTGTGCTCCGGGCGGTTGTGCGCAGCACCTGGACCAGGTCCCAGCGTCCGCGGAAGACGGCGAGGCGGCGCGCGTCGAGGTCGGCCTTGAGCGCGGCGCGGAAGGACGGGTCGCCGTAGACGCTGAGCCACTTCGACTCGGGCTGCTTCATGACCTGCTGCCAGGCGGGCATGCCCTCGAACGGATAGGGGTTCTTCATCGTGAAGTCCATGGTCAGCGGCCGGCAGGAGATCTGCGGCAGCACCTCCACCCCCTCGCGATGGAAGGCCTCGGTGATGGCGAGGCGCTCTGGCACGTACTCGGGCCGGTCGTCGCGCTGGAAGAACGCGGCCCAGATCACCGGGCGGCCGCTCGTCTTCCAGATCTCGCGCAGGTCCTCCATCGTGGTCTTGGGTCCGACGGTGGCCTGGAAGAGGCCGCGCCCGGACTCGCCCATCGCCTTCGTGAGCGCGAGGAACTCGGCCTTGTCGGCGAGCCGGCTCGCCACCGGCAACCCGCCGTCGCCCACGTGGGCCTCGGCGGTGGACGACCCGAGGCCGATCGCGCCCGCGGCCATCGCCTCGCGCACGAGGCCGCACATCGCCGCGACCTCCTCGGAGGTGGCCACCCGGTGCTGGCTATCGCCGCCCATCACCCACTGGCGGATCGTCGAGTGGCCCAACAGCGCGGCCACGTTGAGGCTCGGGTTGCAGCGCTCGAGGTGATCGAGGTACTCGGGGAACGTCTCGAAGCCCCACGTGATGCCGGTGCGCATCGCGGCGAGCGACATGCCCTCGACCTTCACCAGCGTGCGCATGATCAGGTCGCGGTCGGCCGGGCGGCACGGCGCGATGGCGAAGCCGCAGTTGCCGATCACGGTGGTGGTGACACCGTGCCAGATGCTGCTGGTCGCGTACGGATCCCAGGTGTACTGGGCGTCGTAGTGGGTGTGGACGTCGATGAAGCCGGGCGCGACCACGAGGCCGCCCGCGTCGATCTCGCGCGTACCGCGCTCGCGGATCTCGCCGACCGCGCTGACGCGCCCATCCAGGATGGCCACGTCGGCCCGCCGCCCCGACTTGCCGCTGCCGTCCACCACGGTGCCGCCGCGAATCACGAGATCGATCATGTCGCCTCCCTGGGATGAGCGTACCCGCTCACCCTTTCACCAAATGCCGAATCCGTCAACTCGGACCGGGGTGTATAGTCCCGCTCAATCGCGGCGGCCCCGGCTGCCGCTCCCGTCCCGGACCGTGTCGGCAAAGGAGGCCCACATGGATCGTCGCGAGTTCCTCGGCTCCGCGGGTATCGGCGTAGCGACCCTCACGTTCCCCTCGGTGCTCCGGGCCCAGTCCAAGGACCCGGTGCGCATCGGCTGTCCGCTTCCGCTGAGCGGGCCCTTCGCGGCCCTCGCCAAGGACATGCAGCAGGGCGCGCAGCTCGCGGAGGCCGAGCTGAACGCCAAGGGCGGCATCCTCGGCCGGAAGGTCGAGGTCCTCTTCCGCGACGACCAGCTCAAGCCGGCGGTCGGGGCGCAGCGCACCCACGAGCTGATCGAGAAGGACGGCTGCGCGTTCATCGTGGGCGGTCTCGCCGCGCACGTGCAGATGGCCATCAACGAGCAGACCAAGAAGTCCAAGGTCCTCTACATCTCGACGAGCCAGTCCGACGAGATCACCGCGAAGCCGGACGCCAGCCCGATCACCTTCCACGAGGCGCTGAACCCGACCATCACGTGCCGGGTGGTGGGCAACTGGGTCGGCCAGAACCTGGGCAAGAAGTGGTGGATCATCTACGCGGACTACGCGTGGGGCAAGCAGTGCAACCTGGTCTTCCAGGAGTCGCTCAAGCGGCAGGGCGGTACGCTGCTCGGCACCACCCCGTACCCGCTGGGCTCGGCGGAGTTCTCCGCGCACCTGCCGAAGATCCAGGCCGCGAGGCCCGACGTCCTGGTCAACGTGGCGCCCGGCGCGGACAACATCGCCCTGCTCAAGCAGGTGGCGAGCTTCGGCATGCGGCGAGACATGAAGATGGCCCAGCCCATCCTCAACCTGGCGTATCTCAAGGAGGGCGGGCCCGAGGTGTTCGCCGACGTGCACGGCGCCATCCACTGGTACTGGGAGCTACAAGATACGATCCCGCAGGCGAAGCGGTTCGTCACCGACTTCCAGAAGCGCTTCGGGATCCCGCCGGGCGATTACGGCACCTACTCCTACAGCGGCGTCCTGGAAGCGGCGCGCGGAGCCGAGCTCGCGAAGTCGACCGCGGCCGACAAGGTGGCCGAAGCGCTGCACCAGAGCCCGGTCTACGACCACTACAAGGGCAAGCAGTGGTGGCGGCGCTGCGACAACAAGGCCTTCCAGGACCTGTGGATCGTCCGCGGGCGGGGTCCCGGGCAGGTCAAGGGCGAGTGGGGCAGCATGGACATCGTGGCCAAGATCCCGGCCGGCGAGGAGCTGGATCGCACCTGCGCCGAGAAGGGCCAGGCCTGAGAGAGGACGCCATGATCAAGCCGATCCGACGCATCATCACCGGCCACGATGCCCGGGGCCGCTCCATCTTCGTGAGCGATGCGCCGTCGCCCCACGTGCTCACGCTGCCGGGGCGCGCCGACTTCGCGCTCACCGACCTGTGGGTGAGCGACCGGGCGCCCGCGTCGAACGCGGGGAGCGCGGACGCGGCCCAACGCCGCATGTCGCTCGAGCCGCCCCGCAACGGCAGCATCTTCAGAATCGTCGAGTTTCCGCCCGACGCGGCGGGAGGCGGCTTCGATCGCGCGGCGTCCTTCCGCGCGATGGGCGCGAGCCACACCATGGACCCGGACGCCTCGCGGCATCCGGCCATGCACCGCACGGACACGGTGGACTACGCCATCGTGCTGTCGGGGGAGATCTGGGCCCTGATGGACGAGGGCGAGACGCTGATGCGGGCCGGCGACACGCTCGTGCAGCGCGGCACCAATCACGCCTGGAGCAACCGGAGCGTGGAGCCCTGCCTGGTCGTCTTCGTCCTGGTGAGCGCGGCCCCGCTCGGCGGCAAGGGCGCCGCCGCGAAGCCGGTCAAGCGCGCAGCAGCCCGCGCCGGGCGAGGCTCGCCATCAAGGCGCCCGTCCCGAAGGACCACGGCTCGGCCGCGTCGCACGCCACGACCTCGTTGACCAGGCGGCCGATCTCGGGCGCGGCGATGGACACCACATCACCCGTCTTGTGGGTGAAGCCGCTGCCCGGCGCGCCCCGGTCGGCCACCGGCGCGAACATGGTGCCAATGAAGAGCACGAGGCCGTCCGGGTAGCGGTGGTACTTGCTGATGGCCTGGCCGGCCAGCTCGGTCAGGTCGCGGCTGATCTCGGCGACCTGCGTCATGTGCGAGATGCGGAAGCCGTCCGCGCCCTGCACGACCGTCTCGAAGGTGACCCGGCGCGCGTGGTCCAGGGTGAAGCGCTCGTCCAGCAGCCGGAAGAACGGCCCCATCGCGCACGAGGCGTTGTTGTCCTTGGCGCGGCCCAGCAGCAGCGCGCTCCGGCCTTCCACGTCGCGCAGGTTCACGTCGTTGCCGAGCGTGATCGCCACGATGGCGCCCTCGCGGTCGATCACCAGCACCAGCTCCGGCTCGGGATTGCTCCACACCGACGCCGGATGCACGCCCACGCGCGCGCCCAGCCCCACCGCGGCCATCGGCGGGCACTTGCTGAAGAGCTCCGCATCGGGGCCGATGCCGACCTCGAGGTACTGCGACCACATGCCCTTCGCGACCAGGACCTCCTTGATGCGTGCGGCGTCGGGCGAGCCGGGCTTGATGCCGCGCAGGTCGGGGCCCACGATGGCCTGGATCTCGCGCCGCGCCCCGTCGGCCAGCGCCGGGTTACCCTTGGCGCGCTCCTCGATCACCCGCTCGAGCATGCTCGCCACGAACGTCACGCCGCTGGCCTTCACCGCGTGCAGGTCCGCGGGGGCGAGCAGCCACGGCTTGCCCGCGTCGCGCGCGCCCTCCACGCTGTTGGCGGCCAGCGCGTCGAGCGCCGCGAGGCGCGACGCGGTCTTGATCGCGGCGCGCACGTCGGCGGGCTTCGCCACGTTCAAGAGGTGGCTGGTGGTCGGATAGGTCCGCGTCAAGTCCACCACCTCGTCGCCGCGCACCGCGACGACGCAGGGGCCGTCCTCGGCGGGGACCCACGCGCGGCCCACCAGGAGCGCGCCGGCCGCGTCGCGGGGCAGGCAGTCGCGCACGGAGAGTCCGGGCGCCGGGCTCATCGGAGCCCCGCGTACACCGCGTCCACGAGCCGGAGCACGCGGCGGTCGGGATGCCTCGCGGTGCCGGTCACGTACTGGTTGGCCACGTACCCGAAGCCGAGGCGCGCGTCCGGGTCCGCGAAGCCGATCGAGCCGCCGCGGCCCGGGTGGCCGAAGCTCCGCCGGCCGGGCCCGCAGTCGAAGATGCCGCCGGGCATCCCGAGCATGAAGCCGGTGGCGAAGCGCGTGGGCAGGGTCAGCACCGCGTCGCGGCCGCGGGACTGCTCCTCGATCGCGCGCTCGATGGTGGCGGGAGCGAGCAGACGCACGCCGTCGAGCTCGCCGCCGCGGGCCAGCGCGGCGTAGACGCGGGCCACCCCGCGGGCGCTGGTGTGACCGTTGGCGGCGGGGATCTCGGCGGCGCGCCAGGCGCGGGCATTGACCAGGTCGGGCACACGCGGCGGGTTCAGGAACGCGCGCCCGGACACGCCCTCGGGATCCGCCAGGAGTGTGTCCCAGATCGTCGCCTCGCCGGGCGGCGGGGGCGGCAGGACCTCGGCGGCACGTGCGTCGGCCTGCTCCGGCACGCCGATGAAGAAGTCGGCGCGCAGCGGGCCGGTGACCTCATCACGGAGAAACGCGCCGACGGTTCGGCCGTCCACGCGGCGGATGACCTCGCCGACCAGGTGGCCGTAGGTGATCGCGTGGTAGCCGTGCGCCGTTCCCGGCGTCCACCAGGGCGCCGTCTCCGCGAGCGCGTCGGTCATGGCGCTCCAGTCGAACAGGGCCTCGGCGGGCAGCAGGCGCCGGATCGCGGGCAGCCCCGCGCGGTGGCTCAGCAGCCATCGCACCGGGATATCCTGCTTGCCCGCCGCCGCGAACTCCGGCCAGTAGCGCGCGACCGGCGCGTCGAGGTCGAGCTTGCCGCGCTCGGCCAGCATGTGGGCGCAGAGCGCGACCATGCCCTTGGTGGTGGAGGCCACGCTCACGATGGTGTCCGGGCCGAACGGTCGCGTCCGGGCGGCGTTGGCGTGGCCGCCCCAGCAGTCGACCACGCGGACCCCGTCCAGGTACACGCACACCGCGGCGCCGACGTCCCCGCGCTCCGTGAAGTTGGCGAAGAACTGCTCGCGGACGGCGGTGAAGCGCGGATCGCAGTGCCCGTCGATGGTCAGCATCGGGCCTAGGACTCGTCGTAGCCGGCGGGCTTGCGGAAGCCGCCGATCTCGCGCGCGAGCAGCGCGGTGAAGCGGATCGGCGTGAGGTCCTCCAGATAGGGACCGATGGCCTGGAGCCCGATCGGCAGCCCCTCGCGCGAGACGCCGACCGGGAACGCGGTGGCGGGCTGGCCCGGGACATTGGACAGGGCGGGATAGCACAGGCTCTGCAGATAGGGCTGGGGCCGGCCGTTGACCGGGAGGGTGATCGTGGTGTCGCTGTTGTCCATCGGCCACGCCCGCTCGATGTGCGGGTAGGCCAGGACGTTGATGGCCGGGGCCAGCAGCACGTCCCAGTCGCGGAAGAAGGCGCGCCAGGCCGCGCGATGCTGCTCTCGCCGGCCGTGCCAGAGGAGAAAATCTCCCGCCGATCCCTCGAAGCCGCGCGCGTGGGCGATGGACAGATCGTCGCCGACGGCGCGAAACATGGCCGCGCGCTGCCGCCGGGTCTCCGCGTCCATGCGCGCGCCCGTGATCGCGGCGAGCAGGGTGCGGTAGAAGCCGTGGTACTCGCGGTGGTCGCCGAGGCCCTCGGGCTGCGCCTCCTTGACCACGCAGCCCAGCTTGCCGAGGCGCGCCACGAGATCCTCCTGGGCGGCCCAGATCTGCTCGTCCACCGGATGCCACGGGACCGGCGGCAGCACCGCCACGCGGAAGTCGGCCAGCTTCTCCCGGCGGGCGGGGGGCAGCGCGACCGTCCACGCCACGTCCTCGCCCACGTCGGGGCCGGCCAGGACCGAGAGGGCCAGCTCGAGATCCTCCGCGCTGCGGGCGAGCGGGCCCTGCACGCCCATCACCACGGCCGGGTTGGGCATCGGCGGCATCGGGAACTGGCCGCTGCGCGGCAGCAGGGTCTCGCTCGGGCGATGGCCGTAGACGCCGCAGAAGACGGCGGGCACGCGGATGGAGCCGCCGATGTCCGAGCCGACTTCCAAGGCGGTCAATCCCGACGCGAGAGCCGCCGCGCTGCCGCCGCTGCTCCCGCCGGGCGTCCGGCCCAGGTCCCACGGGTTGCTGGTGCGCCCGAAGACCGGGTTCGCCGACTGCCAGTCGGCGAGCATGGGCGGCACATTGGTCTTGCCGAGCAGCACCGCGCCGGCCCCGCGGGTGCGGGCGGCGGCGGCGCCGTCGTGCGGGGAGACGTAGCCCTTCCAGTCCGGGACGCCGCAGGTGGTCCCGAGCCCGGTGACATTGATGGACTCCTTGAGCGTCATCGGCAGCCCGAGGAGCGGCTTCGTCTCGTTGCGGCCCCGCGCCTGGTCGGCCGCCTTCGCCTGCTGGCGGGCGCGGTCGAAGTCGCGAACCACCACCGCGTTGAGCCGGCCGTCGTGCCGCTCGATGCGGCGGATGTAGAGCTCGGTCAGCTCCGCCGCGCCGATCGAGCCCCGGCGCAGCGCGGACAGGAGCGTGGTCGCGCTCGCGAACGGATCGATCTCGGCGGCCCGGCCGGGGGCCATCACCGCACCCAGCCGCCGTGCACCGGGTGATGCGAGGAGATGAACTCCACGAACGCGGGGCGGCCCTTGGCGTTCTCGTCGAAGGCGCGCTTGAGCGCGGGGATGATCTCGGCGGGCTCGGTCACGTCCTCGCCGTGGAAGCCGACCGCGCGGGCCATGCTCGCCATGCACGCGTTGCCGTGGTCGGACACCTTCCAGGTGTAGGGATCGTGGCCCTCGCCCCAGAAGCCGGGGCCGTAGCCCGAGTAGCCCCCGTTGTTGATGTGGATGGTGGTGATGCCGATCTTGTAACGCGCGACCGCCTCGAAGTTGCCCATCATGTAGCAGACGCCCGCGTCACCGGTCACCAGCACGCACTGCCGCTGCGGGTAGGCGAGCTTGGCCGCCACCGCGCCGGCCAGGCTGAAGCCGAGCGTGGAGACGTTGCCCCACCCGAGATAGCCGCGCGGGATCTGGGCTTCGTAGACGGTGCTGGTCTGGTCGCGCGTGTTGCCGGAGTCCGCGGTCAGGAACGAGTGCTTGGGATCGAGGACCTTCGCCAGGTCGCCGAAGACGCGATAGGGATTGATCGGCGTCTCGTTGGACTCGAGCCACGGGCGGAACTTGTCCTTGAAGATCTGCCGCTGCCCCCGGATCTCCTCCAGCACCTCCGGCTTCTTGCGCGCGCCCTTGGCCTGGAGCTCGTCCGCCAGGGCCTGGAGCGTGAGCTTGGCGTCGCCGATCACCGCGTGCCGGGTCTCGTAGCTGCGGTTGATGTCGAGCGTGTCCACCGTGCACTGCACGATGGTCTTCTTGTGGGCGTCCGGCACCGTGTGGCTGAAGCGGCCGGGGAAGAGGCTCGAGCCGACCGAGAAGAGCAGGTCGCACTTGCGCAGGAAGTGATCGACCATCGAGCCGCGCACGCCGATGGACAGCGGGTGGTTCTCCGGGAAAACGCCCTTGGCCTTGAGCGTGGTCATCACCGGGATCTGGGCCGCCTCCGCGAACTGGAGCAGCTCGGCCGCCGCGTCCGCGTAGCAGACGCCCTCGCCGATGTGGAGCAGGGGATCCTTGGCCGAGAGCAGCGCGCGGATGGCCGACTTGACGTCGTCCGGATCGGGACCGGTGCGCCAGCCCTTCACCGGCGAGTAGGGATGCTCGTCCGCGTCGTACTCGCCCAGATCGCGCGGGATCAGCAGCAGCACCGGGCCCGGCCGGCCGGAGCGGAGGTGGGTGTAGGCGCGGCGCGTGTACTCCGGGATGAGATCGGCCCGGTCCACCTTGCCGACCCACTTGGTGACCGGCTTGAAGGCCTCCGCCATGTCGAAGTGGGTGTGGCGGCTGGCCCCCACGCCCAGGCCCTCCGCGATCACCAGCAGCGGGGAGGAGTCCTCCCACGCCTGCGCGATGGCGCCGAAGGCCATCTGGATGCCCGCCGCGTTGAGGCCGGCCATGACCGTGCACACCCCGATCTGCTTGCCGTTGGTCACGCGCGAGAAGCTGTCGGCCACCGCGACCGCGAAGCGCTCCTCGCCCATCATCAGGATCGGCATGCCTTCCTCGCCGAGCGCGTTGTTGACCGGGCTCGTCGGGTAGCAGCTCACCCACGGGGTGCCTTCGGACTTGAGGATGCGCGCGAAGCCGTTGACGGCCTTGATCTTCATGACGTCTCCTTTGGGGTACGGATCTGCGCGACCGCGGCCGCGTAGGTGGAGCGGAGCACGTTCGTGTCGGACGAGTAGTTGATGATGGTGGCGCCCAGCGCGATCACCTCGCGCACCGCCTCGATCGTGTCCACCGCCATCGCCACCGTCTTGCCGTGCTTGCGCGCGGCCTCGCCCAGGCGGACGCGGTGCTCACGGAGAACCTGGGCCTGGGCCGGGGTGCCCAGCACGCCCAGGTCCTGCGACAGGTCGGTGGGACCGATGGTGAGCGCGTCGATGCCGGGCACCGCCGCGATCTCGTCGAGCCGGTCGAAGGCGTGCTTGCTCTCGAGCATCGCGGTGACGTGCACGCGGGCGTTGGCGGTCGCCAGGTGCTCGGCGGCCGGGCGCGCGTGGAAGCCGGTGTGGGGGCCCGAGCCGTACATGCCGCGCGAGCCGAGGGGCGCGTAGCGGGTGGCCGCCACCACCGCCGCCGCCTGCTCCGCCGACTCGACCTGGGGGATGTGGAGGTTCCACACCCCCGCGTCGAGCAGCCGCGTGATCCACTCGCGATTGCCGTCGGGCGGCCGGACCACCAGAGGAAAGTTGAGCGCGCGCGCGAGGGCGGCCATGTCGGCCACCGTCTCGATCGAGAACGCGGAGTGCTCGAGATCGAGCCGGGCGTAGTCGAGGCCGGCGGTCTGGAGCAACGTAAGCACGCTGGGCGTGCGGATCAGGGTGATCCAGGTGCCCAACTGAATTTCCCCGCGCTCGGCGCGCGCGCGGTAGGCGTTCTCGGGCAGGGGAGGCGCGGCCATCAGGAGCCCCAGCTCACGCTCTCGCCGCCGTCCACGATGAGCGAGACCCCGGTGATGAAGCCGGCCTCCTCGGAGTGCAGGAACAGCGCCGCGTTCGCCACGTCCCAGCCGGTGCCCATGCGGTGGCCGAGCGGGACCCGCCGGTCGCGCGCGGCGATCACCTCTTCGCGCGGCGTGCCGGCGGCCACGCGCGACTCGATCGCCATCGGGGTGTTCATCAGACCGGGGAGGATCGAGTTGGCGCGCACGCCGTACTTCGCGTTGTGGGCGGCCAGGTTCTCGGTGAACGCGACAACCGCGGCCTTGGTGGTCTTGTAGCCCACCAGCGGGTAGGCGTTCAGCGCGGCCATGGACGCGATGTTCACGATGGAGCCGTGCGCGTCCCGCAGCGCGGGCAGGGCGTGCTTGCACGTGAGCCAGGTGGCCTTCAGGTTGACCGCGAGGCTCCGGTCGAAGGCTTCCTCGGTGAGATCGGTGGCCACCGCGTCGCCCAGGGCCAGGCTCGCGCCCACGTTGTTGTGCAGGATGTCGATCCGTGTGGTCTTCGCGAAGACGGCTGCGATCAGGCGCTTGACGTCCTCCTCGCGGGTGACGTCGGCCGCGAAGGCCCAGGCCTGGCCGCCTTCCTTCTTGATGAGGTCCACCGTCTCCTGGGCCGAGGGCAGCTCGCGGTCCACCACGCAGACCTGCGCGCCTTCCCGGCCCAGCACGATGGCGGTGGCTCGCCCGTTGCCGACCGTCTGACCCGGGGTCTGGCCGCCTCCGACGACGATGGCCGCCTTCCCCTCGACGCGCTTGGGCATCGGGGAGCGAGCTACTGCGGACGGAAGCTGGAGGCGCCGGTCTGTTTCATGGACCTTCCTTCTACCGCGCCCCCGGCGCGTGCGCAAGGGTATCCCCGGGGCCGCCGGACCTGCGATACACTACCGTCCGCCGAGAGCCGTCACGCCCACCTGGAGGGGAGACCACATGGCGAATGTGCTGAAAGTCGTTCTGGCCGAGCTGGGGCTGGCCGCGCTGGCCCTGGCCGTCACGGCCGCGCCCGCGCTCGCGCAGACCACCACGCTCACGATGTCCTCGTGGGTGTCGCCCCAGCACCACCTGACCAGCGTCGTGCTGCAGGGCTGGGCGACCGAGGTGGAGAAGGCCACCAACGGCCGCGTCAAGTTCACCATGCTGCCGAAGCACCCGTCGGCGCCGCCCGGCACCTTCGACGCGGTGCGGGACGGCCTCGTGGATCTCTCCTACGTCACCGCGAGCTACACGCCGGCGCGGCACATCCTGCCGCTGATGCCGGAGCTGCCCGGGGCGGGCGATACCGCGCTGGTCAACTCGATAGCCTACTCCCGCGTCTACTGGAAGTACTTCCAGGAGGTCGGCGAGTACAAGGGCGTCAAGCTGCTCGGCGTGTTCACCCACGGCCCCGGCCAGATGTTCACCAAGAAGGCGGTGACCGGCATCGGCGACGTGCAGGGCCTCAAGGTCCGCACCGGCGGTGGGATCGCGGAGGCGGTGGCCAAGGCGCTGGGGATGTCCGCGTTCGTGAAGCCGGCGCCCGAATCCTACGAGCTGCTCAAGGGCGGCGTGGCCGACGGCGTGTTCTTCCCGCTCGAGTCGATCGTGTCGTTCAAGCTCGAGACCGTCCTCGAGCAGGCCACGCTCTTCCCGGGCGGCATGTACAGCTCCGCCTTCGGCTTCTTCATGAACGAGGACAAGTGGAACAAGCTGCCCAAGCAGGACCAGGACGCGATCACCAAGCTCTCGGGCGAGCACATCGCCCGCCTGGCCGGCCGCTCCTGGGACGAGGCGGACGCGAAGGGACTCGAGGCGCTCAAGAAGTCGGGCGTGAAGATCGTGAACGCGGACGCCGCCTTCACGGCGGAAGTGCAGAAGCGCTCCGCGCCCATCGTGGAGGACTGGATCAAGAAGGCCTCCGCCAAGGGCGTCGACGCGGCCAAGATCCTGGCCGAGTTCCGGGCCGAGCTGAAGAAGGTCGCCGCCGAGAAGTGATTCGCGCCGAGTGGGGGCGGCGCGTCGAGGGCCTCCTCGGCATCGCCGCCGCCCTCATCTTGCTGGTCATGATGTGCCTCACCTTCGTGGACGTGGTCGCTCGCTACCTGTTCAACCGGCCGATCGCGGGCGCCTTCGAGGTGACCGAGCTGTTGCTGCTGGTGCTGATCTTCGCGGGTCTGCCGCTCGTCACCTACTCCGACGAGCACGCTCTCATGGACTTCATCGACCGACTGCTGGGCCCGCGCGGCACCGTCCGGCTCGAGCGCCTGGTGCAGGGCGTGTGCGCGGCGACCATGTTCCTGCTCGCCTGGCTGGTGTGGCTGAAGGCCGACCGCATCTGGGCCTACCGGGACGCGACCGACGTGTTGCGCATCGTCTACGGCCCGTTCGTCTACTTCATGGCCATTGCCATCGCGCTCACCGGGGTGATCCACCTCTACAAGATGGCGGCCCGCCGGTGATCGAGGGGCTGGTGGGCCTGGGCCTCATGATGGCGCTGGCCTTCCTGCGCATCCCCATCGCGTACGCGATGGGGATCGTGGGCATCCTCGGCTACGCCTACATGCGCGACTGGAACTGGTGGGTCGCTTTCGCCACCGCCCAGACCAAGATCTACGAGACGGGCCGGAACTACACGCTCTCGGTGGTGCCGCTCTTCATCCTCATGGGCAACCTCGTGACCCGCGCCGGGATGTCGCAGGAGCTCTTTCGCGCCGCCTATGCCTTCATCGGCCACCTGCGCGGCGGCCTCGCCATGGCCACCGTGTGGGCCTCGGCGGGGTTCGGGGGCATCTGCGGGTCATCCATCGCGACCGCGGCCACCATGGCCAAGGTGGCCTACCCGTCCATGAAGCGCTTCGGCTACCACGATCAGCTCGCGGCCGGTACGGTGGCGGGGGCCGGTACGCTGGGGATCATGATCCCGCCGTCCACGATCATGATCATCTACGGTGTCTTCACCGAGACCAATATCGGCAAGCTCTTCGCCGCGGGCGTGCTGCCGGGCATTCTCGGCGCGGTGCTGCTCTGCGGGGCCATCGTCTGCACCACCTGGCGGCATCCGGACTGGGGCCCGCGCGGCCCGCGGTCGAGCTGGGGCGAGCGATTGAGCGCATTGAAGGACGTCTGGGCGGTCGCGGCGCTCTTCGTGTTCGTCATGGGCGGCATCTACGGCGGCCTCTTCACCGCCACCGAGGGGGCGGGGATGGGGGCGATGGGCGCGCTCGTCTTTGCGGGGGCGCGCCGGGCGCTCACCTGGCAGACGCTCTACGCGGCCCTGCTCGAGTCCGCGCGCACCACCGCCATGCTGTTCATGATCCTGATCGGGGCGCTGATGTTCGCGGAGTTCGTCAACATCACCACCATGCCCGCCGACCTCAAGACGCTCGTCTCGACGCTGGGGCTGAGCCCGTTGATGGTGGTGGCGGCCATCTGCGTGATCTACGTGGTGCTGGGCAGCGCGATGGAGGAGCTGTCCATGGTCCTGCTGACCATGCCGGTCTTCTTCCCGGTGATCGTGCACCTGGGCCTCGACCCGGTGTGGTTCGGCATCATCATCGTCTGCGTGGTCGAGATCGGGCTCATCAGCCCGCCGGTGGGCATGAACATGTTCGTGCTGAAGAGCCTGCTGCCCCACATCTCCACCGGCACCGTCTTCCGCGGCGTGATGCCCTTCATGTGGGCCGACGTGCTCCGCCTCGCCATCCTGGTGGCCTTTCCCATCATCTCCCTCTGGCTTCCGAGCCTGATGCGGTGACGGTGGCCGCCATCCCTCCGGAGCCGGGCCGCGGAACGCCGGGGCGGGCCCTCGCCTGGCTGGCGGCCGCCGCGCTGCTGATCATCGCCTGGCTCTCGCATCTCTTTGCCACGGGCCTCCTGCTGGGCGCGCTGATGGGCTTCACGCTCGAGCCGGTGTACGACCGCCTGGCGCGCTGGAGCCGCCGTCCGCTGCTCGCCTCGGTCGCCACCGTGCTCGCGACGGGGCTCGTCATCGTCGGCGCGGTGGTGGCCTTCGTGTCGTCCTTCGTGACCCAGGCGGTCGCGCTGATCGCCGCGGCGCGCGAGGGACTCAAGCCGGGAGGGGCTCTCATCGGCTGGCTCGACGCGGTGACGGGCTGGCTCGGCCGGTTCGGCATCTCCACCGAGAACCTGCGGCAGCGCCTCGAGGGTGCCGCCACCGAGATCGCCTCGGGGTCGGCGGCGGTCGCGGGCACGGCCGCCTCGGTCACCGTCCGGACCCTGCTCGGGCTCTTCTTCGCCCTGTTGACCATGCACGTGATCCTCCGCCACTGGCCGCGCATGGTCGCGACGGCCGAGGGTGTCTCCCCGCTGCGCCACGAGTACACCCGCGCGCTGCTGGAGGAGTTCCGACGGGTCGGGCGCCTGACGCTCTCCGGCACGATCGTCACCGGTCTCGCCCAGGGCGCCCTCGCCGGCCTCGGCTACTGGATCACCGGCGTGCCAACCCCACTCTTCCTGGCGGTGGCGACCGCGATCGCCTCGCTGGTCCCCGCGGTGGGCACGCTGCTGATCTGGATTCCCGCGGGCATCTACCTCTTCGCGGTCGGAAGCCCGGCCATGGGCGTGGTGGAGCTGCTGTGGGGCGCGCTGGTCGTGGTGGGCTTCAGCGACTACGTGATCCGACCGCGCCTCGTGGGCGACGAGGAGATGCCCGTGATCCTGACCTTCCTCGCCCTGTTCGGCGGGCTCGAGGTGATGGGCCTGATGGGCCTGATCGCGGGTCCGGTGATCATGGCCCTCGCGGTCGCGGTGCTGCGCCTCTACGCGCGTGAGGCGAGAGTGCGCGAGAAGAAGGCGCGCGGATAGCTGTGCTAGAGTGTCCCGGCTCCAATCTGCCCTTCTCGGAGTCAGGCGATGGCCTCACACGATCGGACTGAGCTCGCGGCGCTGGTCGACGCTCTCCAGGCCTCGCTCGTGGAGGAGCGGGCGAAGAGCGCCCGGTTCGAGCACGCGCTGACCGAGGCGCTGGAGCGCCAGGCCGCCACCGGCGAGATATTGAAGGTGATCGCGGGTGCGCCGGCGGACGTCCAGCCGGTCTTCGAGGGCATCGCCGACAGCGCGATGCGGCTCTTCGGCGCTTGGTCGGTCACGGTCTTCCGGTACGAGGGCGGGCTCATCCGGATGGTGACGGCGCGGGGAGGGCTGCCTGGCAGCAGCGAGGTGTTCCTGGCGGAGCTTGGGGCGCCGCGTCCCCCGAGCGAGGACACGCCTCAAGGCCGGGCGGTGCTCACCCGAACCGTGCAGCATATCGTCGACGTGGACACCGATCCATCCTGGGGTCCGCGGATCCGTGAACAGGCCAGATTGCGTGGCTTCCGCGCCCTCGTGGTGGTGCCGATGCTCGGTGCGGGTGCGGTCGCTGGTCTGATCGGGATCGCCCGGACGCAGGTGGGTGGCTTCACGCCCGCCGAGCTTTCGCTGGCGCAGACGTTCGCCGACCAGGCGACGATCGCGATCGAGAACGCGCGCCTGCTGAGCGAGCTCCAGACCCGAAACGCGGACCTCGCCGAGGCGCTGGAGCAGCAGACCTCCACTTCCGGAATCCTGCGCGTCATCGCGAGCTCGCCGACCGACGTCCAGCCGGTCTACGAGGCGATCGTCCAGAGCGCGGTCAGACTCTGCGAAGGGCTCTTCGGTGCGCTCTATCGCTTCGATGGAGAGATGATCAGCCTTGTTGCTCATCACAACCTCCGGGGCGACGGGCTCGAGGCCCTTCGGCGCATGTTCCCCAGTCGCGCGACCCGCGAGACCTGGGTGGGCCTGGCGATCCTGGATCGGACCATCATCCACGTGGCCGATGTGATGGACAATCCGGAGTACCGACAGGCGGGGGAGACCGCCCGCGCTATCGGCTATCGGTCTGCCCTGGCGGTCCCGATGCTGCGCGAAGGCACGCCGATCGGAGTGATCCGGATCTCGCGGGCTGAGCCACGGGCGTTCTCCGAGAGCCAGATCGCGCTGGTGAAGACCTTCGCCGACCAGGCCGTCATCGCCATCGAGAACGTCCGCCTGTTCAGGGAGCTGGAGGGCCGCAACCGCGACCTGACGGACGCCCTCGACCGTCAGACCGCCACCGCCGAGATCCTTCGCGCGATCAGCCACGCCCGGGCCGACGTCCAGCCGGTCTTCGAGGCCATCGCGGACAGCAGCATGCGGCTGCTCCAAGCCTGGGCGGTCTCGGTGTGGGCCTTCGACGGGGAGGACAATCTCATCCGCCTGGCCGCGGCACGGGGCGGCTCGCCCGGGAGTGTCGCGCCCTTCATCGAGGCGCGCGGCGTCCCGCACCCTCCGATGGAGGGCTCGCTCTCGGGCCGCACGGTGCTGACGCGGACCGTGCAGCACATCGTCGACACGGACGCGGACCGCTCCTGGAGCGTGAGGTTCCAGGAGGAGGCCCGGGCACACGGCTTTCGCTCGGCCGTCGCGGTGCCGATGTTGCGCGGCGAGGACGTGGTCGGAGTGGTCGCGGTCACCCGGGCGCCGGCGGGGGGGTTCGCGTCCGCCGAGATCGCGCTGCTCCGGACGTTTGCCGACCAGGCGGTGATCGCGGTGGAGAACGCGCGCCTGCTCGGCGAGCTGCAGGCGAGAAATGCCGACCTCACCGAGTCCCTGGAACAGCAGACCGCGACGAGCGAGATCCTGCGTGTCATCTCGCGCTCGCCGACCGACGTCCAGCCGGTCTTCGACGTGGTCGCGGAGAGTGCCGCGCGTCTCTGCGACTCGCTGGACGCCGCGGTGTTCCGCCGGGACGGAGACCTCACACACCTCGCCGCCCATCATGGCCCGATTCCTCCCCCGGCCACCATCCCGGTCATCCGGGGAACGGTCAACGGCCGAACCATTCTCGATGGCCGGACCGTTCACGTGGCCGATATCCAGGCTGCCGAGGCCGAGTTCCCGGAGGGTAGCGAGACCGCGAGGCGCCTGGGCCATCGGACGATACTGGGCGTCCCCTTGCTCCGAGAGGGAGTTGCCATCGGCATGATCGGCGTTCGCCGCACCGAGGCGCGACCCTTCACCGAGCGTCAGGTCGCCCTGCTCCAGACCTTCGCTGACCAGGCGGTGATCGCCATCGAGAACGTGCGGCTGTTCAGCGAGCTGGAGGTGCGGAACAATGAGCTGAGACTGGCCCTCGAGCAGCAGACGGCCACCAGCGAAGTGCTCAAGGTGATCAGCCGCTCGACGTTCGATCTCCAGCCGGTGCTCGAGACCCTGGTCGAGAACGCGGCTCGGCTGGCCGGGGCCGAGGGAGCGCTCATCGCGCGGTTCGACGGCGAGGTGTTTCGGTTCCTCGCGGAGCATGGGGCCAGCCCCGCGTTCAGCGAGTTCTGGCGACGGAACGTGATTCGGCCCGGACGCGGCTCCGCGATCGGGCGGGCCGCCATCGAGCGCCGGACCGTCCACATCCTCGACACGGTCGCCGATCTCGAGTGGGAGCAGCACGAGGCGCAGCGGCTCGGCGGCTACCGGACCGTGCTGGCCGTCCCCATGCTGAGGCAGGACGAGCTGATCGGACTGTTCTTCATGTGGCGGACCGAGGTCCGCGCGTTCACCGACAAGCAGATCGACCTCGTCGCCACCTTCGCCGACCAGGCGGTGATCGCCATTGAGAACGCGCGGCTGCTCACCGAGCTGCAGAGCAGGAACGCCGACCTCACCGAGGCCCTGGAGCAGCAGACGGCGACCAGCGAGATCCTGCGCGTCATCTCGAGCTCGCCGACCGATCTCCAGCCGGTCCTCGACGCGATCGGCCGAGAACGCGGCGCAGGTTGTGCGGCGCCATCGACGCGGGCGATTTTCCGCGTGGAGGACGGATCCCTCGTGCGAGTGGCGGCATCATGGGCCGGTCGCTGCGCACCTATGAGAGTCGAGCCGATCGGTCGCGGGTGCGGTGACCGGGCGCGCCGTGGTCGATCGGCGGACCATTCACGTACACGACCTCGCGGCGGAGTCGGACTCCGAGTATCCGGAAGGGAAACTCGACCAGCGGCAGACCGGCCACCACGACGACGCTGGCCGTGCCATTGCTGCGCGAGGGCGTCGCCCTCGGCGCGATCTTGATCCGGCGCATGGAGAGCTCTGCCCTTCTCCGACAAGCAGGTGAGGCTCCTCGAGACCTTCGCCGACCAGGCGGTCATCGCGATCGAGAACGTCCGCCTGTTCACGGAGCTGGAGGCGCGCAACGCCGAGCTGCGGGTCGCGCTGGAGCAGCAGACCGCGACCGCCGAGATCCTGCGGGTGATCTCGGGCTCGCCGACCGAGATCCAGCCGACCTTCGAGGCCATCGCCACCTCGGCGACCGGGCTGTGCGAGGCGGATACCGCCAGCCTCTTCCGCTTCGACGGCGAGCTGATCCACTTCGTGGCTCACCACGGCCGTACCTCGACGGAGATCGAGTCGGCCCGGGGGTCGTTCCCCCAGGCGCCGGCGCGCCAGAGCCCGACCGCCCGGGCCATCCTGAGCGCGGCCGCGGTGCACATCGCCGATGTCCGGGAGGACCCCGAGCTCGAGGAGGCCGCTCCGCCGGATCTATCGGACCGTCCTCTCCGTTCCGCTGATCCGCGACGGTCGCGCGCTGGGCGCCATCACGCTGGCGCGCCGGATCGTCAGACCCTTCACCGAGCAGCAGATCGAGCTGCTCCAGACCTTCGCCGACCAGGCGGTCATCGCGATCGAGAACGTGCGGCTGTTCACGGAGCTGCGAGGCGCGCAACGCCGACCTCACCGATGCCCTGGAGCAGCAGACGGCCACCAGCCGAGATCTTGCGCGTGATCTCCGGCTCGCCGACCGACGTGCAGCCGGTCTTCGACGCGATCGTCGGACAGCGCGCCTGCGTCTGTGCGGCGCCGCTTCTGTCGTGCTCTACCGATTCGATGGCGAGCGCATGCACCTGGTCGCGCTGCACCACAACGTGACCGGTGAGCTCCTCGAGCTGCTGCGAAGGCTCTGTACCCGATCGGCCGAACCGGCAGCACGCGGCGGGCCGGGCCGTCCTGAGCGCGGCGGTCGGTGCGACATCGAGGACACCCTGACCGACCCCGAGTATCAGCAGAGAGTGGCCACGCTGGGAGGCTGCGCGCAGCCATGCTCGCGGTTCCCATGCTGCGGGAGGGCGCCGCGATCGGGGCAATCGTCATCCGGCGCGGTCGAGCCGCGGCCGTTCCCGACCGAATCAGATCGCGCTGCTCCAGACCTTCGCCGAGCAGGCGGTGATCGCGATCGAGAACGTCCGCCTCTTCACCGAGCTGGAGGCGCGCAACAGCGAGCTGCGGGTCGCGCTCGAGCAGCAGACCGCGACCAGCGAGCTGCTCAAGGTGATCGGCCGGTCCACCTTCGACCTGCAGCCGGTCTTCGAGACGCTGGCCGAGAACGCGGTCCGCCTGTGCGAGGCCGAGCGCGCGTTCGTCTGGCGGCCCGACGGCAGGTCCTGCGAGTCGGTGGTCACCCACAACGCCCCCCCCGAGCTCAGGGAGTTCGTCGAGCGGAATCCCATTACGCCCGGCCGCGGCAGCGGTCCGGCGCGGGCCGCCCTCGAGCGGCGTACCGTCCACATCCACGACGCCGTCAGGCCGACCCCGAGTACGCGTTCGGGCTCCGGCACATGACCCGATCCGGACCGCGCTGGCGGTTCCGATGCTCAGGGCGGGCGAGCTGCTCGGGGTGATCACCATCTACCGGCTCGAGGTCCGGCCGTTCACGGACGGCCAGATCGCCCTGATGGAGACCTTCGCCGACCAGGCGGCGATCGCGATCGAGAACGCGCGGCTGCTCAGCGAGCTGCAGGCCAAGAACGCCGACCTCACCGAGGCGCTGGAGCAGCAGACCGCGACCAGCGAGATCCTGCGCGTCATCAGCAGCTCGCCGACCGACGTCCAGCCGGTGTTCGACGACGATCGTCGGAGCGCGCGTGCAGCTGTCGCGGGGCCCGCGACCGGCGCCGTGTTCAGTTCGACGGCGACTGTCTCCATCTGGTCGGCGCATCACGATCAGCCGCCGAGGCGCTCGCGGCGCTGCAGCGCGTCTATCCCGATGCGCCGACGCACGGGCGCAGGTCGTCGGGGCGGGCGATCCTGGACCGGGCCGTCGGCGCAGATCCAGGACGTGCGCGGCCGACGCGGAGTATCCGCAAGAGATGCGCGGCCCAGACGCGACTGGCGGAGCCTGCTCGGGGTCCCGATGCTCCGGGCCGACGGCGACGCCGATCGGGGTCATCGTCATCCAGCGGTCAGAGCCGGGGGCGTTCGCGGCCGGCCAGTCGAGCTCCTCAAGACCTTCGCCGACCAGGCGGTGATCGCCATCGAGAACGTGCGCCTGTTCGAGGAGCTCGAGGAGCGCAACAGCGAGCTGCGGGTCGCGCTCGAGCAGCAGACCGCGACCAGCGAGATGCTCAAGGTGATCGGGCGCTCCACGTTCGATCTCCAGCCGGTCTTCGAGACGCTCGCCGAGAATGCTGTGCGGCTGTGCGAGGCCGAGCGGGTTGATCTTCCGGTTCGACGGTGCAGCTATCTGCGCGTCGGGTCGCCCACACAGCCTCGCCGGAGCTTCGAGCGTTCGTCGAGCAGATCCCATCGTCGCTCGGGCCGCGGCAGCGCCACCGGGCGCGCGGTGCTCGAGCGGCGGACCGTCCACGTGCCGACGACGTCGGCCGATCCCGAGTACGGCTACGGAGCGCAGCAGATCGACGCTGACCGGACCGTCATGGCGATCCCGATGCGTCCGAGCGGGCGAGCTGCTCGGGCGTGATCATCGATCTACCGGCACGAGGTCCGGCCGTTCACCGACGGCCAGATCGCGCTGCTGGAGACCTTCGCCGACCAGGCGGTCATCGCCATCGAGAACGCCCGGCTGCTCAGCGAGCTGCAGGAGCGGACCGCCGAGCTCACCCGCTCGGTCGAGGAGCTGCAGGCGCTGGGCGAGGTCAGCCAGGCCCTCAGCTCGACGCTCGACCTCGAGACGGTGCTCAGCACGATCGTGTCCCGCGCCAGCCAGCTCGCCGGTGCCGACGGCGTGCTCGGTCTGCGAGTACGACGAGGGGACCGAGGAGTTCACTTCCGGGCGACCGACAACCTCGACCGAGGAGGTGATCGAGGTGTCCCGGCGCACGCCGATCCGACGCGGGCGAAGGCGCATGCGGGCGCATGGCCGTGACCCGGGAGCCGGTCCAGATCCCCGACATCGGCCTGGAAGGCGCGTACCGTGGCCCACTCCGTGATGTCCTGCTCCGGACGGGAAACCGCGCCCTGCTCGGCGGTGCCGCTCCGCGGGAGGAGCATCTCATCGGCGCGCTCACCGTCAACAAGAAGACGCCCGGGAGTTCTCCCCGGAGGTGGTCGACCTGCTGCAGACCTTCGCCACCCAGTCGGCGCTGGCGATCCAGAACGCGCGCCTCTTCCAGGAGATCGAGGACAAGAGCCGCCAGCTCGAGGAGGCCGACCGCCACAAGTCGGAGTTCCTGGCCAACATGTCCCACGAGCTGCGCACGCCGCTGAACGCCATCATCGGCTACAGCGAGATGCTCCAGGAGGAGGCGGACGACCTCGGGGCCGAGCAGTTCACCGCGATCTCCAGAAGATCAACGCGGCGGGCAAGCACCTGCTGGGGCTGATCAACGACATCCTCGACCTCTCCAAGATCGAGGCGGGCAAGATGGAGCTGTATCTCGAGAGCTTCGAGGTGGCCGGCCTGGTGCGCGACGTCGCGGCGATGATCCAGCCGCTGGTCGAGAAGAACGCGAACAGGCTGGTGGTGCGCTGCCCCGACGACATCGGGCCGATGCAGGCGGACCTGACCAAGGTCCGCCAGGCCCTGTTCAACCTGCTGTCCAACGCCTGCAAGTTCACCGACCACGGCACGATCACGCTGGCGGTGACCCGGGAGACCGGGAGTGGGCAGGACTCGATGGTCTTCGCGGTCAGCGACACCGGCATCGGCATGACCGAGGAGCAGCTCGGGCGGCTGTTCGAGGCGTTCTCCCAGGCCGACGCGGCCACCACCCGCAAGTACGGCGGGACCGGGCTCGGCCTGGCGATCAGCCGGCGTCTCTGCCGCATGATGGGCGGCGACGTCACCGTCGAGAGCGAGGCGGGCAGGGGCAGCACGTTCACGATCCGGCTGCCGGCCGAGGTGGCCGAAGCCGTCGAGCCGCCGGTCCTCGCCGGCCCGGCCGAGCGCGCGGCCCCCGGTGTCGGCACGGTGCTCGTGATCGACGACGAGGCGGCGGTGCGAGACCTGATGCAGCGGTTCCTCACCAAGGAGGGCTTCCGGATCGTCACCGCGGCGGGCGGCGAGGAGGGCCTCCGGCGAGCCCGGGAGCTGCGGCCGGACGCGATCACGCTCGACGTCATGATGCCGGGCATGGACGGCTGGGCCGTCCTCTCCGCCCTCAAGGCCGACCCGGACCTGGCCGACATCCCGGTGATCATGCTGACGATCGTCGACGACCGGAACCTCGGCTACGCTCTGGGAGCCTCCGACTACCTGACCAAGCCGATCGACCGCGAGCGCCTGGTAACGGTGCTGAGGCAGCACCGACGCGACCTGCCGGTGCTCGTGGTGGACGACGACGTCGAGGTCCGTCAGCTCTTCCGGCGCATGCTGGAGCCCGAGGGCTATACGGTCGTGGAGGCGCCGAACGGGCGGGTCGCGCTGGAACGCCTGCGCGACACCTCGCCGAGCGTCATCCTGCTCGACCTGATGATGCCGGAGATGGACGGCTTCGAGTTCGTCGCCGAGTTCCGCCGCCACGAGCCGTGGCGCGCGATCCCCATCGTGGTCGTCACCGCCAAGGACCTGTCCCACGACGATCGCGAGCGCCTCAACGGCCACGTCGAGAAGATCCTCCAGAAGGGTACCCACGGCCGGGAGCAGCTGCTGGCCGAGGTGCGCGACCTGGTGGCGACCAGCGTCGCCCGCCGGAGGCCCGGCGCCTGATGGCCAAGATCCTGCTGGTCGAGGACAACGAGATGAACCGCGACATGCTGTCCCGCCGCCTCGTCCGGCGCGGCTACGAGGTCGCCATCGCGGTGGACGGCGAGCAGGGCGTCGCGATGGCCCGCTCGGAGGCGCCGGCGCTGATCCTGATGGACATGAGCCTGCCGGGGCTGGACGGCTGGGAGGCGACTCGCCGGATCAAGGCGGCGCCGGAGACCCGCGGCATTCCCGTGATCGCGCTCACCGCGCACGCCATGTCCGGCGATCGCGAGAAGGCGGTCGCGGCGGGCTGCGACGACTTCGACACCAAGCCGGTCGATCTGGCCCGCCTGCTCGAGAAGATCGAGGCCCTGCTCGGGCGCACGGGCGGCGCGTGAGCATCGATCCCGCCGCGCAGCTTCGCCACGAGCTGCGCACGCCGCTGAACCACATCATCGGCTACGCCGAGATGCTGCTCGAGGAGCTCGAGAGCGGCGACCACCTCGAGCTGGCCGCCGGCCTCTCCGCCCTGCGCGCGGACGCGCGCCAGCTTCTGACCCGGCTGAACGAGGTCCTGGCGCGGGGCCACGCGGGGCCGCCGGATCTCGCGGCCGCGCGCGGCACGCTGGGCCCGCCACTGGAGCGCGTCCGTGCGGCCGGCGAGGCCTTGCGCCGACGGGCGGCGGAAGCCGGCGCCGGCGCGCTGCTCGCCGATCTGGACCGCATCCGCTCGGCCACCGGGCGGCTCGACGAGCTGCTGGGTCCGGGTGGCGCTCCTTCGGCCCGGGAGGGCGCGCAGCAGGGCGCTGGCGCGGAGCCCGCCGCCGGTCAGCCGGCGGCGCACCGAGGGCTGATCCTGGTCGTGGACGACAACGAGGACAATCGCGACATGCTCGCGCGTCGCCTGAGGCGTCAGAACTACGAAGTCTTGACCGCGGCCGGAGGGCGGGCCGCCCTGGCCACGCTCACCGCGACGCCGGTGGACCTGGTGCTGCTCGACGTGATGATGCCGGACCTCGACGGCTACGCGGTGCTCGAGCGGCTCAAGGCCGATCCCGCCCTCCGCGACATCCCGGTGCTCATGATCTCGGCGCTGGACGAGCTCGACAGCGTGGTGCGCTGCATCCAGCTCGGGGCGGAGGACTACCTCGGCAAGCCGTTCGAGCCCGTGTTGCTCCAGGCTCGGGTCGGCGCGTGCCTGGAGAAGAAGCGCCTCCACGATCGGGAGGCCCGGCAGCGCCGCGAGCTCGCGGAGCTGAACGAGACGCTGGAGCGCCGTGTCGCCGAGCAGGTGGCCCAGCTCGAGCGGCTCGGCCGCCTCAAGCGGTTCTTCTCCCCGCAGCTCGCCGAGCTCATCGTGGCCGGCGGGGCGGACGACCCACTCAAGACTCATCGCCGGGAGGTCACCGTCGTGTTCATCGACCTCCGCGGCTTCACCTCCTTCGCCGAGACCGCCGAGCCCGAGGAGATCATGGGCATGCTCCGCGAGTACCACGCGGAGATGGGCCGGCTCATCCTGGAGCACGAGGGCACGCTCGAGCGTTTCACCGGCGACGGGATGATGATCTTCTTCAACGACCCGGTCGAGGTGCCGAATCCGGCCGAGCGGGCGATGCGCATGGCGATCGCCATGCGCGACCTCATCGACACCCTCGGCGTCCAGTGGCGCAAGCGGGGCTGGGACCTGGCGCTCAAGATCGGCCTCGCCCAGGGCTACGCCACCATCGGCGCGATCGGCTTCGAGGGACGCGTCGACTACGGCGCGATCGGGGCGGTCACGAACCTCGCCGCGCGCCTCTGCGGCGAGGCCGACGGCGGGCAGATCCTGATCTCGGCGCGGGTCGCGGTCGCGGTGGAGGCTCTGATCGACGCGGAGAGCGTGGGCCCGATCACCCTCAAGGGCCTGGCCCGCCCGGTGCCGGTCTGGAGCGTGCGCGGCCTGCGGTGACGCCTCAGCTCCGCGCCGCGATCTCCGCGTCGAGGAGTCCGCGGAGCTGGCGGAGGTCGTCGAGGTTGAAGTTCTTGAGCTGATCCTCGACGAGCATCTCGAGGGCGCCCTCCACGACGATCTTCTGGTGGACGGCCTTGAAGAGATCGCCGAGCCATTCGCCCTGCTTCTTCGGATCGGGATCGAGGTGGATCTTGCCGGACTGCACCAGGGCGACCACGATGTCCCGCGCCATCTCGGACGTGCTCGGCCCCGGCCCGTCGCTGCCGTCTCGCATGCGCGTCATGCCCGCAGAGCTTACCAGCGGCTCCCCGGACCGGCAACCCAGCCGCGGGCGGAGCCGGTCAGAGCGCGCGCAGGCGCGGGTAGAGCAGGGCGGTGGCGCCCGCGAGGGCGACGAGGCCGAGGCCGCTCGCGCCCAGCGCCGCGCTGACCCCGAACAGCGAGGCGAGCGCGCCGATCTGGATCTGGCCGAGCGGGGCCAGGCCGATGGCCACCACCCAGGCCCCTCCCGCGCGCCCGCGCAGGTGGGCGGGGACGCGCAGCTGGAGCAGGCTCTGCGCGAGCAGATCCGCCAGGGCCCCCGCCGCGTTGGCGAGGAGGACCAGCAGCGCGACGCCGGCGAACCCGACCAGGTACGGCGCCACCCCGAGGGCGATCAGGCTGCCTCCGAAGGACACCAGCACCGCCACGAAGAGCGCGCCGCCGCCTGCGGTGAAGCCGCGCAGGGAGGCGAGGAGCGCCAGGATGCCGCCGATCGAGCGCGCCGCATTGAGGACGCCGAGCCCCTCGGGGCCGGTGTGGAGCACGTCGCGGGCGAGGCTCGGCAGGAGCGCCTGGTGCGCGAAGCCCAGCACCTCGGCCCCCGCGGTGAGCATCATCAGGACCAGCAGCATGCGGTCGCGGTTCACCGCGTCGACGAAGCTGGTGATGCCCCGCCACATGGAATCGGGCGCGGCCGCCACCGCCGGGGTCATCGCGCGGGCCGGGAGCATGGCGAGGCCCCCGGCCAGGTACGCCGCGGCGACGAAGAGATAGGCGTGGCCCGAGCCGTAGCGCGCGATGACGGCGCCCGCGCCGAGCGAGCCCACCAGCCAGCCCGCGCGCATCGCCACGCCCAGGATGGCGAGGCCGCTCACGAGGCCGGCGGCGCCGACGACGTCGTGCGCGTAGCTCTGGCGCGCCGCGTGCTCGAGGCCGCGCAGGATGCCGCCCACGAACGTGAGCAGGACGAGCTGGGCGAGGCTCACCGCGCCGGTCAGCGCGAGCACGCCCATGAGGGCGGCGGTGAGCGCCTGGCCGGCGCCGGTCGCGATGAGCAGGCGCCGGCGCGGCAGCCGGTCCGCGATCACCCCGGCGGGCACACCCACGAAGAAGAGCGGCAGGGCGCGCGCGCCCATCGCGGCGCCGACCAGGAAGGGCGAGTCGGTCAGCTCGAGAGCGAGCCAGCCGAGCACGACGAGCTCACCCATCATGCCGATCGAGTTGAGCAGCGTGCCGGCGCCCAGGTAGCGCAGATCGGGGAGCAGCCGAAGCATCAGCTCCGGCTCGACAGGGAGGCGAGCGCGGGCCGTCGCAGCCACGTGACCGCGAGCGGGCCCAGCACCAGCACCCCGCCGACCGCGTTCAGGATGGCGAAGCCCCAGAGCCCCAGGATCATCCCGCCCGCCACCGCGCCGATCGCGCCCATCAAGCCCATGAGCAGATCCGCGAAGCCCTGCACCGACGCCCGCTCCGCCGGAGCGAGCGCGTCGGTGAGCAGGGCGCTGCCGGCCACGAACGCGAGATTCCAGCCGACGCCGTTCAGGAAGAGCGCGAGGATGACCGGCACCGCCTCGGTGCCCGGGGCGATCCCGGCCAGACCCACCGAGAAGATCAGCAGGAGCGCGCCCGCCGCGATCACCGGCAGCCGCCCGAAGCGATCCGCGAGCCAGCCCGAGAGCGGCGAGGCCACGTACATGCCGGCCAGGTGGAGCGAGACCGCGACGCCGATGGTCCCGACCGCGTGGCCCTGATCGTGGAGGTAGAGCGGCGAGATGGCGGTGGTGCTGATCATCACGAACTGGCTGACCGACAGCGTAGCGAGCGCGATCTGCACGCGCACGTCCGCGAGGATCACGCCGAGCGCGCGCGCGGCGCCGGCGGGCCGGCCCGCATCCGCGGCCGCCTGCTCCTGCCGGGCGAGGGCGAGCGGATCCGGGCGCAGGCAGCAGAAGGTCAGGAGCGCGGCGATGGCGTAGCTGGCCACGCTGATCAGGAACGCGCTCGCGGTCCCCGGGACCCCGAGCAGCGCGCCGATGGAGAGCGCGGGGGCCATCAGGTTGGGGCCGATCATCGAGCCCACCGTGGAGCCCCAGACGATCAGGCCCATCGCGCGGCCGCGCCGGGTGGGCGAGCTCACGTCGGCGGCCGCGTAGCGGGCGAGCAGGTTGGAGGTGCTCGCGATGCCGAACAGCGCCATGCCGATCAGCATCAGCGTGAAGCTGCGGCCGGCCACGCCCCAGAGGACGAGCCCCGCGCCGATCATCGCGAGCGCGTAGCCGAGCGCCAGGCCCGGGCGCCGGCCCGAGCGCGCCATCAGGCGGGCCAGCGGCCAGCTCGCCAGCGCGGTGCCGAGCGCGCCCACCGCGATCGGCAGACCCGACCAGGTATTGGTGCCGGTGATGCTCGCCGCCATGATGCTGCCGACCGCCATGCCGATCGCGTGGCCGGTGCTGCCGCAGACCTGGGCCACGAACAGCGTGGCCATCAGCTTGACGCGGACCGAGCCGCGCCGTGACGTCTCTGTCAGAGCGTGCATGAGGCGGAGGAATCGTATCACGCTCGCTCCGGTCCGCTCGATTCTGATACGATCGCGGCCGGAGCGATCATCGTCATGCGCGTGAGCCGCGTCACCCCGTTCCTGGCCGATCTCGGCAGCGGCAAGAATCTGTGCTTCGTCAAGGTGGAGACCGACGGCGGCCCGCACGGCTGGGGTGAGTGCTACACCCAGGCCGACCGCGACACGAGCATCGTGGCGCTCGTGGAGGCGATCGGCCGCTACCTCGTGGGGCGCGACGCGGGCCACATCACCCACTTCGTGCACTGGGCCTACCACGACTTCGCGGCCAAGCGTGGCGCGATGGACTTCTGGAGCGCGGTGAGCGGGCTCGAGCAGGCGCTCTGGGACATCGCGGGCAAGCGCCACCGGGTTCCGGTGCACGCGCTGCTGGGCGGGCCGTGTCGCGAGCGCGTGCGCGTCTACGCCAACGGATGGTACGGCGGCGCCAAGACCCCGGGAGAGTACGCGGCGCGGGCGCGCGACACGGTGGGCCGCGGCTTCGACGCGCTGAAGTTCGATCCGTTCCCCGGCCCCTGGCGCACCCACATCACGCGCGCGGCCGAGGAGCAGGCGGTGGCCAACGTGGCCGCGGTGCGCGAGGCGGTCGGCGCCGAGGTGGATCTGCTGATCGAGGTGCACCGGCGGCTGGCTCCCATGCACGCGGTGCGGATCGCGCGCGAGATGGAGCGCTTCCGGCCCTTCTGGTACGAGGAGCCGGTGTCGTCCACGAACCTGGAGGCGCTCGCGGAGTGCCGGCGGCAGATCGCGATCCCGATCGTCACCGGCGAGGAGCTCTACACCCGCGCCGAGTTCCGGCGCGCCTTCGAGCTGCGCGCGGCCGACATCGTCAACCCCGACGTGTGCAACTGCGGCGGCATCCTGGAGCTGCGCGCCATCGCCCAGATGGCCGAGCCGTCGCTGGTCACGGTCTCGCCCCACAACTACAACAGCACCACCGTCGGCCTGGCCGCCACGCTGCACGTCTCCGCCGCGATCCCCAACTTCCTCATCACCGAGTACTTCGTGAACTTCGAGGCCCGCGGCCGCGAGATCGCCACGCCCCGGGTTCGAGGTGAAGGCGGGGTATATCGCGGTCCCCGCGTCCCCCGGGCTCGGCATCGACCTCGACGAGGCAGCGCTCGCCCGGTTCCCGGCGCGGGCGTCCACCGGTCGGACGATGCCCACGCCGGGCGACGAGGCCCCGTGAGCGCGCGGGAGCTCACGCGGCGAGGATTTCTCGCGGGAGGGCTCGCCGCCGTCACGACCAGTGCGCTGGCCCCGGTGCGCGCGGCGCGCGCCGGGGCCGGCGACCTCGACTTCGCCTCGGCCCTGGACGCGGGCCGCGCGATTCGCAGCGGGCAGATCTCCTCGGTCGAGCTCACGACCCGGATCCTGGACCGGATCCAGCAGTACAACGGCCGGCTCAACGCCATCGTCGCTTTCGCCCCCGACGCGGTGGATCGCGCGCGCGCGGCCGACGAGGCGCGAGCCCGCCGGGACCTGGCCGGGCCGTTCCACGGCGTGCCGTGCACCATCAAGGACACCTTCGAGGTGGCCGGCGTCACGACCACCGCGGGCTCGCCCTCGCTGCGGAACCACGTGCCCACCCGGGACGCGGCGGTGGCGGCGCGGCTCCGCGCGGCGGGCATGGTCATCCTGGGGAAGACGAACGTCCCGATCTTCGCCACCGACTGGCAGAGCTACAACGCGGTGTACGGACAGACCAGCAATCCCTGGGACGTCGCGCGCACGCCCGGCGGCTCGACCGGCGGAGGCGCGGCCGCGCTCGCGGCGGGGCTCACCTATCTCGAGCCGGGGAGCGATCTCGCAGGCTCGATCCGCATTCCCGCGCACTTCTGCGGGGTCTACGGCCACAAGCCCTCACTCGACGTAGTGCCGATGCGGGGCCACATCCCGCCGCCGCCGGGCATCCCGGCGTCTCCGCCCTCGACGCTGCCGGTGGCCGGCCCCCTCGCGCGCTCCGCCGGGGATCTGCGCGCCGCCCTCGAGGTGCTGGGCGGGCCCGACGGCGACGAGGCGCGGGCCTGGCGATGGTCGCTGCCGCCCGCGCGCGGCACGCGGCTCGCGGATTACCGCATCGGCTACGTGCTCGACGATCCGCGCGCCCCGGTGGCGCCGGAGGTGGGCGACGCGCTCGCCGCCGCGGTCGAGGCGCTGCGCCGCGCCGGCGCCCAGCTCGCCGAGGGCTGGCCGCCCGGGGTGAATCCCGGGGAGCAGTTCGACGCCTACTACACGCTGCTCATCGCGCGCTTCACGCCGCCGGTGCGCGAGGAGCAGCTCGCCGGCTTCCGGCAGCTCGCGGCCAGCCAGGACACTTCCTACCTCGCGCGCTACGCCCGCGCGGTCACCGCGTCCGACGCCCACATGCAGACCGTGGAGGCGCGGCGCCGGGTCGCGCGCGGCGTCTGGCAGGCCTACTTCCGCTCGTACGACGCCTTCCTGCTGCCGACTGCCCTCGTCGCCGCGTTTCCGCACGATCAGGCGGGCGCGCCGGTCATGCGCGTGCTCGCCACGCCGCGGGGCGAGCGGCCCTACCTGGATCTGTCCTTCTGGACCTCGTTCGCGTTGCTGGCCGGCCTGCCCGCGACGACGGCGCCGGTCGGCTTCACGCCGGGCGGGCTGCCGGTGGGGATCCAGATCGTGGGCCCGTATCTCGAGGACGCGACACCCATCGACCTGGCGGGCCGGCTCGCCGACGTGATCGGCGGCTTCCGGCCGCCTCCGGGGTTCTGAGCATGCCGATGAGCGAGGCCCAGTGGGCGGCCCAGTGGCCGCTCGATCCCGCCGTGACGTTCCTCAACCACGGCTCCTACGGCGCCTGCCCGGCCGAGATCCTGGCCTACCAGAGCGCGCTCCGCGCGGAGCTCGAAGCCGAGCCGGTGCGCTTCCTCGGGCGCGAGCTGGACGGGCGCCTCGACACCGCGCGGGCGGCCCTCGGCGCCTTCGTCGGCGCCGATCCCGACGATCTCGCCTTCGTCGGCAACGCCACCAGCGGCGTCAACGCGGTGCTGCGCTCGCTCGAGCTCGCGGGCGGCGACGAGCTGCTCACCACCGATCATGCCTACGCGGCCTGCAAGAACACGCTCGACTACGTCGCGCGCCGCACCGGCGCCCGCGTCGTGGTCGCCACCGTCCCGTTCCCGGTGGCATCCCCGCAGGCGGTCGTGAGCGCGGTGCTGGCCCGGGTGACGTCGCGAACGCGCCTGGCGCTGCTGGACCACATCACGAGCGCCACCGGGCTGATCCTGCCCATCGAGCGCCTGGTCGCCGAGCTGCGGGCGCGGGGCGTGGAGACGCTGGTGGACGGCGCGCACGCGCCCGGCATGGTCCCGCTCGATCTGCGGGCGCTCGGCGCCGCCTACTACAGCGCCAACTGTCACAAGTGGCTCTGCACGCCGAAGGGCTCCGCCTTCCTCTGGGTGCGCCGCGATTGCCAGCCCCGCATCCACCCGCTGACGATCAGCCACGGCGCGACGGGCGAGCGGCCCGGCCGGACGCGCTTCCGGCTCGAGTTCGACTGGACCGGCACCCAGGACCCGACCGCGTGGCTGACGGTCCCGAAGGCGATCGAGTACCTGGGCGGGCTGGTGCCGGGCGGCTGGCCCGCCCTGATGGCGCGCAACCGCGCGCTCGCGCTGGAGGCGCGGCGGACGCTCTGCGCCGCGGTCGGAACGGAGCCGGCCTGCCCGGATGAGATGATCGGCACGCTCGCGAGCGTGCTCCTGCCGGACAGCGTGACGACCGACACCGGGTGGCGGGTGCCCGACCCCCTCCAGGCGCGGCTCTTCGCCGGCCACGGCATCGAGGTGCCGATCTTCCGCTGGCCCGCGCCGCCGCGGCGGCACGTCCGCGTCTCCGCCCAGCTTTACAACCGCGCCGAGCAGTTCGCGCGGCTCGCCGACGCGCTCCGCAAGGAGCTCGCGGCCGAGCGCCGGTAGAACCCTCTCCCCACTGGGGAGAGGGTAGGGTGAGGGGCGAGAGGGTGAGGGGCGAGGGCTAGTCCGTCAGCGAGCGGTAGATCTCGACCTCGGCGGGGCCCTCGGTCAGGCCTTCCTTCTCGCGGCGCTCCCGGTAGGCGGCCAGGTACGGCGCCTTGCGGTGCACCTCGAAGGCGGCGTCGTCCTTGTACTGCTCGTAGAAGATGAAGAGGTCGGGATCCTTGCTGGAGCGATGCGGACGGTAGATCAGGAGGCCCGGCTCCGCCTTCGTGACGACGGCCACCTGCTCCTTGAGCAGCGCGGCCAGCGCGTCGCCCTTGCCCTTCACCGCCCGGATCTTCGCGATCACCGTGAGCACTTCGGCCATGACTGATCTCCTTGGTTAGCGGGTGAGAGGGGCCCAGCGAAGCACGCGCGGCTCCCGGTCCACGTGCAGGCTGACGAGGCCGGCGGCGGCCAGCAGAACGCAGGCGATGGCGAACATGGCGCCATAGCCGCCCGTCGCCTCGAAGAGGGCGCCCGCGAGCCAGGAGCCGAGCGCGGCGCCGGTCTGGTGCACGAGGAAGATCACGCCCAGGATGGAGCCGACCGAGTAGCGGCCGTAGATGTCGGCGGTGAGCACCGAGGTCATGGACATCGACCCGGCCAGGGTGATGCCGCCCACGATGGCGACGCCGATCATCGCGGCCGGATTGTCCCGGATTAGGAAGAGCCCGGCGAAGATGACCGCGCGCCCCGCGTAGATCGCGGCCAGCACCGGCCGCGCCCCGTACGCGTCCGACAGCCGGCCCAGGGTCAGGGTGAACACGATGCTGGAGGCGCCGAGCACGCCGATCACCCACGACGCGAAGATCGGCGTGTAGCCGTGGTCGGTGAGCATCGGCACCCCGTGCGCGGCCACCAGGGCCATCGAGAACCCGCAGGTGAAGAACGAGCCGCCGAGCTGCCAGAAGGCCACCGTGCGCAGCGCGGTGCCGGCGGAGGTCCGGGTGATGATCGGCGCGGGTGCGCCCGGCACCAGCGCGTCGCCGTCGGGGCGCATCCCCATCTCCTCGGGCGAGTCGCGCACCACGAAGAGGCAGAGCGGGAGCATGCCCACCAGCACCGCGGCGCCCAGGACCATGTAGGCGGTCCGCCAGTCGAACATCACGATGAGCCACGCCACCACCGGCACCAGCAGGCTCATCCCGGTCATCGCCGCGCTGCCGAGCAGGGACACCGCGGTGCCGCGCCGGCGCACGAACCAGCGCGTGACCACCGCGTTGGCCACCACCGGGCCGGTGCAGGCGAGGCCCAGCGCGGCGAGCACGCCGTAGACCAGCGCGAGCTGCCAGAGGTTCTGGCAGTAGGCGGTGAGCACGAGGGAGAGGGCCAGCAGCACCGAGCCCGCCGCGGTGATCCGCCGCGCCCCGAAGCGATCGGTGAGGCCGCCGATCCACGGCATGAAGGCGCCGTAGAGGAAGAGGCCGAGGGCGATGACCAGCGAGAAGGAGCCGCGGTCCACGCCCAGGTCCGTCGCCATCGGCTTGAGGAAGGGCCCGACCGCGTGACGCACGCCGGCCGAGACGAAGACCATGACGGAGAAGGCGACGGTGACCCACCAGCCGTAGAACACCCGGGACGAGGACATGAGCGTGCCCGCGATTATAGCAGCCGGAGACGTCGCGACGCGAGCAGCACGAGCGCGTTGGCCGCCACCATCGCGCCGCCCACCAGCACCGCGAAGCGGGCGTCCACCGCCGCGGCGAGGGCGCCGCCCAGCAGCCCGCCGAGCGGCAGCAGGTTCCAGCAGAGCGCGTAGAGGCTCATCACGCGGCCGCGCAGGTGATCGGGCACCGCCTGCTGGAGATGCGTGCTCACCTGCGTGAGATAGAACGTGTTGCTGAACCCGACGAGGGCCAGCATCGGCAGGGCCAGCCCGAGCCCGGGCGACTGCGAGAAGATCGCGAGCCCCAGGCCCATGCCCGCCGCGCCCACCAGGATGACGAGGCCGCGGTGCCGGAAGCGCGCGGCGAGATAGGCCACGATCAGGGTGCCCACGAGCGCACCGGTGCCGTGCGCGGCGTTGAGCAGGCCGAAGCCGGCGGAGCCGGCCTGGAAGTACACGTCGGCGTAGATCGGCAGCAGCGTGACGTAGGAGAGGCCGAAGACCGCGTTGAAGAGGGCCAGGCAGATCAGCGCCGCGAACACGAAGTTGTGGCGGACGAAGCTCAGCCCCTCGACGAGCTGGGTGCCCATGTGCCCGGCGGGCGCCGCGGCCGCCCGCGCGTCCACGCGCAGCCGCGAGTACATCGCGAGCGCCATCCCGGAGGCGACCGCGGCGATGGCGAGGCCGGCCGTGCCGCCGAAGGCCGCGATCAGGATGCCGGTGATGGAGGGGCCGATCATGCGGCCGGCCTGCCAGGGAATGGAGCCGAGCGCGACCGCGTTGGCCAGCCGCTCGCGCCCGACCATCTGCGGCACCATGGACATCCGGGTCGGCTCGTCGAACGCGCGAAAGGTGTTGCTGAGCGCGGCGAGGGCCAGGAGATGCTCGACGCGGATCAGCGAGAACGCGGCGAGGGCGAAGGTGGCCAGCAGGATCAGGGTGGTGAGCACCTGCGTGGCGAGCAGCAGGCGCAGCCGGTTCACCCGATCGGCGAGCACGCCGCCCCAGAGCTGGAAGACCACGAGCGGGACGCCCTGGGCGAGCCCGAGATAGCCCAGGTGGAGCGCGTCGTGGGTCGCTTCCCAGACCAGCCACGCGAAGGTCACGTACTCGGCGCGGTGCCCGAGCACGTAGAACACGAGCCCGACCCAGTAGAAGCGGTAGTTGCGCTCCCGGAGCGCCGCGAAGGTCGTCAAGCCCGCCAGGGCTCGACGAGGATCTTGGCGTGGCGCTCGGGCGACGCGAGGGCCTCGAACGCGCCGGCCACGCCCTCGACGCCGACCTTCCCGGTGATCAGGGGCGCGACCGGGATGCGGCCCTCCGCGATGTGGGTGAGGGTCGCGGCGAACTCGTCCGGGGTGTAGCCCAGCACGAACTGGAGGTTCAGCTCCTTGCTGATGCCGAGCATCGGGTAGATCGTGTCGGCCTCCATGCACACGCCGACCACCACGATGCGCGTGCCGCGCGGGGAGGCGGCCATGATCTGGTCGAGCACGCCGGGCACGCCCACGCACTCGAAGACGACCGCCGGCCGCACCGCCGGCCCCTTGATCCACGGCGGCAGGGCCGGCGCGCGGCTCGCGTCGCGCCACACCGCGGCCTCGCGCCAGCTCTGCCACGGCGTGGTCTGCGCCGGATCCACCACGAGATCGGCGCCCAGCGCGGCGGCCAGCTCGCGCCGGCGGGCCGAGAAGTCCGCGGCCACGATGGGCCGCGCCCCGTGCAGGCGGAGCGCCGCGATCACGGCCAGGCCCACCGGGCCGCAGCCGATCACGAGCGGCGCGTCGTCGGGGTCGAGCCGCGCCTTGGCCACCGCGTGGAGGCCCACCGCCATCGGCTCGGTGAGCGCGGCGTGCTCCGTGACGAGCCCGTCCGGCACCGGCAGCAGCAGCGCCTCGGTCAGCCGCATGTACTCGGCGTACCCGCCGGGCGTGTCGTTGGAGTAGCCCACCGTGCGCGGACCCTCGGCGCGGATCAGGCTCGGGCGGGAGCAGACGCGCGTGCCGGCGCGGAGCGCCCGGGTCGTCTGCGGCCCGTGCTCGACGATCTCGGCGCAGAACTCGTGGCCCATCACCACGTCGCGCGCGAGATCCATGGCGAAGATGTTGCCGGCGCGCCGCGAGGCCGCCACGAACTGCTCGGCGTGCCGGAGCGCGTGCAGGTCGGAGCCGCAGATCCCGCAGGCGAGGGTCTTGACCAGCACCTCTCCGGGCCCCGGCTCGGGCCGGGGCAGGTCGGCCACCACGAGTCGCTTGTCCCGCATCACGGCTGCGCGCATCTATCGCACCTCCACGATCAGCTCGATCTCGACCGAGACGTTGGACGGCAGGGAGGAGAGGCCGACCGCGCTGCGGGCGTGGCGCCCCGCCTCGCCGAAGAGCCGCTCGAGGAGATCGGACGCGCCATTGATGACCGCGGGCGGGTGCTCGAAGTCGCGTCCCGCGTTCACGAAGCCCATCACCTTGACCACGCGCGTGACCCGGTCGAGCGAGCCGACCGCCTGCTTCACGCACGCCAGGCAGTTGAGTGTCGCGTCGCGCGCCGAGAGGTAGGCGTCCGCCTGGCTCACTTCCTGGCCGACCACGCCGACGTAGCGGCGCACCCCGTCGATGCGGGCGGTCTGGCCGGAGGTGAAGACGAGATGTCCCGCCCGCACCGCGGGGACATAATTGCCGACCGGCACCGGCTGGCGGGGCAGCTCGAGCCCCAGCGCGGCGAGCTTCTTCTCGATCCGCATCGCGTCGGGCACCGTCAGATCCTCTCCGCCTCGGCCAGCATGGCGTCGTAGCCCGACACGACGTTGCGCGGGATCTCGACCAGGTCCAGGATGCGATCGAAGTCCTTGAAGCCGGAGCCGGTGAGCACGCAGACCACCGACTCGCCGTGGTCGATGAGGCCGTCGCGCACGCCGCGGCGCACCGCCGCGACGGTGACCGCCCCGCTCGGCTCGATCATGAGGCCCTCCCCGGCGAGCCACCGCACCGCCTCGACGATCTCGGCCTCCTCCACCGCGACCGCGTCGCCGTCGGAGGCGCGGACCGCCGCGAGGGTCTGGTCGCCCAGCAGCCCGGGATCCGCCGCGGCCACCGCGCTGGCGATGGTGGGCTGCCTCTCCACCGGCTCCACGCGCGGAAGACCCTTCTTCCACGACTCCACGATGGGCGCGCAGCGGGCGGCCTGCACCGCGGTCATCTTGGGGACCCGGTCGGTCCAGCCGAGCGTGCGCAGCTCGTTGAAGCCTTTCCACGTCTTCACGAGCGACATGCCCCCGGCGCACGGGTGTAGCACCCGGTCGGGCGCCTGCCAGCCCAGGTCCTGGGCGATCTCGTAGGCGTAGGTCTTCTTGCCCTCGTAGCGGAACGGGTTGTCGGTGCCGCAGTCGTACCACTTCACGCGCCCGCTCCCGATCAGCTTCCGGTACATCGCGTTGATCTGCGAGTAGTGGCCGTCCACGCGGATGAGCCGGGCGCCGAAGAAGACGGCCTGCGCCATCTTCGGCTGAGGCGTGTCCCGGGGGCAGAACACCACGCTGCGGAGCCCGGCGCGCGCGGCGTAGGCGGCGGTGGACGAGGCCTTGTTGCCGGTAGAATCGCAGGCCAGCACGTCGTAGCCGAACTCCATGGCCTTGGTCGCCGACACCGTGATCGAGCGGTCCTTGAGCGAGCCGCTGGGATTGGCCGCGTCGGACTTGAGCCAGAGCTCGCGGACCCCGCAGGCCCGCGCGATGCGCTCCGAGCGCAGGAACGGGGTGCCGCCCTCGCCCAGGGTCACGATGCGCGCGGGGTCGAGCACGGGCAACAGCTCCCGCCAGCGCCAGACGCCGGCGGGCCGCCGGGCGATCGCGTCGCGGTCCACCTCGCGGCCGAAGCGGGCCAGATCGTAACGGGCCTCGAGGAGCTGGTGGCAGCGCGGGCAGAGCAGGAGATCCTGGTCCGGCGCGAACGCGGCGCGGCACCCGAGACAGTCGAAGCCGGTGAAGTACAGGTGCGTCATCTCCCGGGCGATAGTATGCTCCCGGCATGGCCCGCCTCAAGCTCGTCCTCGCGATGATGATGCACGAGACCAACACCTTCTCCCCGGTTCCCACCCCGCTCGCGTCGTTCCGGCCGCTCCAGGGCGAGGCCGCGATCGCGGAGTTCAAGGACACCAACACCCAGCTCGGCGGCTTTCTCCACGTGGCCCAGCAGGCCGGCGCCGAGATCGTGCTGCCGGTGGCGGGCGGGGCGCACCCCTCCGGCTACGTGGAGCGGGCGGCCTACGAGGACATGGTCGAGGCCATCGTGGGCGCGGTGCGGGGCGGCTGCGACGCGGTGTTCCTGGCGCTGCACGGCGCGATGGTGGCCGAGCACGTGGACGACGGCGAGGGCGAGCTGCTGCGCCGCATCCGCGCGGTGGCGCCCACGGTGCCGATCGCGGTGGGGCTCGATTTCCACTCGCACATGACCGCGGCCATGGTGGACAACGCGAACGTCATCGCGGGCTACTGCACCTATCCGCACGTGGACATGGGCGAGACCGGGCAGCGCGCCGGGCGCACCATGATGCGGGCGCTGCGCGGAGAGATCGAGCCGGTGATGGTGTGGGGGTCGCTCCCCATGATGACGAGCACGCTGGTCCACACCCCGTCGCGCCAGCCCATGAAGGACGTGATGGACATGGCGATGGCGGCGGAGGCGTCCGGCGCGGTGCTCAACGCCTCCGTGTTCGGCGGCTTCCCGCATTCGGACATCCCTCACATCTCGCTCTCCGCGGTGATCGTGTGCGACCGTCGCCCGGACGCGGGCCGCGCGCTCCGGGACCGGCTACTCGCGATGGCCTGGGACCGGCGGGCGGACTACCTCTACAACGGCGCCCCGCTGGCGGGGCAGATCGCCCACGCGCGCACGCTCGGCGATGGACCGGTCGTCCTGGTCGATCACGGCGACAACACCGCTTCCGGCGGCACCCAGGACGTCATGAGCGTGATCGAGGAGGTCATGCGCCAGGGGCTGACCGACGTGGTGGCCGGGCCCATCTGCGATCCGGCGGGCGTGCGCCGCCTCGTGGAGGCGGGCACCGCCGCCGGCGTCACGCTCCCGCTGGGCGGGCGCATCGACATGCCGCAGATCAACCTCACCGGCAAGCCATTGAGCGTGACCGGCAAGGTCACGCGCATCACCGACGGGGAGTTCACCGTCACCGGGCCGATGGCCACCGGCACGCGCGTGCGCATGGGCAAGACCGCCGTGCTCGACACCGGGGCCATGCAGATCGTCGTGTCCGAGGGCCGCAGCGAGCCGTTCGACACGGGGGTCTTCACTCACTGCGGGATCGACCCGCGCCGCAAGAAGTACGTGCTGATCAAGTCACGCCAGCACTTCCGGGCCGGCTTCGAGCCGATCGCCCGGCACATCGTCCTCTGCGACGGCGACGGCGTGACCAGCTCCGACCTGCGGCTCTTCACCTACCGGAACCGCCGGCGGCCGCTCTACCCCTTCGAGCAGGATCTGTAAGGAGGTACACCATGGACTACGGCCTGTTCACGATGCCGTCGCACCCGCCGGAGCGGAAGCTCTTCGACGGCCACCAGTGGGATCTCCAGCAGCTGCGCTGGGCGGACGAGATGGGCTTCAGCGAGGCCTGGATCGGCGAGCACCACACCGCCCCCTGGGAGCCGCATCCCTCGCCGGACCTGCTGGTGGCCCAGGCGCTCATGCAGACCAAGCGCATGCGGATCGGCCCGGGCGGCTTCCTGATGCCGTACCACCACCCCGCCGAGCTGGCCAACCGGGTCGCGATGCTCGACCACCTGGCCCAGGGCCGGCTCAACTTCGGGGTGGCCGCGAGCGGGCTGCCGAGCGACTGGTCCATGTTCAACGTGGACGGCATGTCGGGGCAGAACCGGGAGATGACGCGCGAGTCGCTCGACATCATCCTGCGGCTCTGGAGCGACGAGCCCGAGTTCGACTACAAGGGCAAGTACTGGCACGTGACCAAGACCGGGACGATGTTCAACACGCTCCGGCCGCACATCTTCCCGTTCCAGAAGCCGCATCCCCCGATCGGGGTCGCCGGGCTCAGCAAGGGCTCGGATACCCTCAAGCTGGCGGGGGAGCGCGGGTTCTGGCCGATGAGCCTGAACCTGAACCCGGGCTACGTGAGTAGCCACTGGGACGCGGTGGAAGAAGGCGCGGCGCGCACCAAGCGCACCCCCAAGCGGTCGGACTGGCGGATGGTCCGCGAGGTCTTCGTGGCCGATACCGACGCGGAGGCGATGCGCCTCTCCGCGGGCGGCATGATGGGCCGCATGATGACCGAGTACTTCCTGCCCCTGCTCGCCGCCTTCGGGTTCACCGAGTACCTCAAGCACGATCCCTCGGTGCCCGACTCGGACGTGACGCCGGAGTACTGCGCCAAGCACAACTGGCTCATCGGCTCGCCGGCCACCGTGTCGGACAAGCTCAACGCCCTGTACGAGGAGGTCGGCGGTTTCGGCACGCTGCTGGTGTTCTGCTTCGACTACAGCGAGAACCCCAAGGCGTGGCAGCACTCGATGGAATTGCTCTCGAAGGAGGTCATGCCCCGCTTCAAGGGCATGGTACCCAAGTAAACGGTGGACACCGGCTCACTGCGGCCGACGGTCGTCGAGGTCAGCCTCGCCCGTCTCGCCGAGAACTATCGCGCGATCCAGGCGGCGGTTGCGCCGGCCGCGGTGATGCCGATCGTCAAGGGCAATGCCTACGGCCACGGGCTCGTGCCGGTGGCCCGGCATCTGGTCGGGCTCGGGGTGCGGTCGCTCGGGGTGGCCTTCCTGGAGGAAGCGGTCGCGCTGCGCGAGGCCGGCGTCGGCGTGCCGATCCTCGTCATGGGCGGTATCTTCGGCGACCAGATCCCGATCTTTCTGCGCCACGGGCTGACCCTGACCGCGTCCTCCATCGACAAGCTCAAGCAGATCGACGCGATCGCGGGTGAGATGCGCGTCGACGCGACCGTGCACCTCAAGATCGACACCGGCATGGAGCGCATCGGCGTGCACTACTACAGTGCGCGCGGGCTGCTCGAGCGGGCGGCCGACTGCGCGCGGGTGCGGGTGGAGGGGATCTACTCGCACTTCGCCAACGCGGACGCCGAGGACCTCACCTCGGCGCGGCTGCAGCTCGCGCGCTTCCTCGAGGTGCTCGAGTGGTACGACAAGCAGGGCGTCCCGCCGCCGGTGCGCCACATGGCCAACTCGGGCGCGGTGCTCCAGCTCCGCGAGAGCCATCTGGACCTGGTGCGGCCGGGCATCCTGCTCTACGGCGTCTACCCGTCCATCGAGGTGCGGCAGACCATCCCGGTGAAGCCGGCGCTGGCGCTGCGCTCGCGTGTGGTCTACTTCAAGGTCGTCACGCCCGGCCACCCGGTGAGCTACGGCTCCACGTGGCAGTCCGATCACCCGGTGCGCGTGGTGACGGTGCCGGTGGGCTACGGCGACGGATACTTCCGCGCGCTCTCCAACGTGGCGCACGTGCTGATCCGCGGCCGGAAGTACCCGGTGGTCGGCCGCGTCTGCATGGACCAGATCATGGTCAATCTCGAGTGGGAAACCGCCTACAACGGCGACGTGGTCACGCTGCTGGGCGCCGACGGCGACGAGCTCATCACCTGCGAGCACCTCGCCGAATGGGCCGGCACCATCCCCTACGAGGTCCTCACCAACCTCAACACCCGCATCCCGCGGGTCTACGTCTAGCTTGGGGTCAGGTCTTACATTCCGACATTTCTAGCTCGCCAGTCCAGCATCGGTCGCGAAAATGTCGGAATGTAAGACCTGACCCCTTTCAGGCGACCCAGCCGTAGAAGCGGTTGCTGGGGCTCGGGCCTTCGTCGAGGTAGCTCATCTTGATCTGGGCGAGGTAGTCCTTCGGGATCTCGTTGCGCTTGGCGTTGGCGTCGACGCTGAAGAGGCGCGCGGCGTTGAGGCCGAAGATCTGCTCCTTGACCTGGCGGGTCAGCGGCTTGTACCCGTGGGCGCTCACCAGTGCCGACGGGATCTCGAAGCGGCGGAAGGCTTCGATCTGCCACTGGGGCGACCCATACCAGATCGAGTCGGTGCCCCAGAGCACGTGGTCGGCGCCGAAGGCGTCGATGACCTGGCCAAGGAGATGCGCGCACGCGGTCGGGTTCGTGGTGGCGAGCTGACCGAAGGTGGAGCCCAGCTCCATGTAGATGTTGGTGAGCGCGGGCTCCTTCTTCTTCATCTGACAGAACTCGGTGGTCCACGGCACGTCGGCCGACTGGGTGCGCGGCACGGTCAGCAGCCCGGCGTGGTAGAGCACGAAGCCGAGATCGGGGAAGTCGCGCGCGGCCTTGATCACGTCGCGCGGGTGGTTGTAATCGGCGACCGGCCCCAGCGGCAGCCCCTTGTGCAGGCAGATGCGCTTGATCCCCAGCTTGCGCGCCCGCTCGAGCATCGGGTAGGCGATCTTCTCGTCGTCCACGAACCAGCCGCGGTCGAAGCCCTTCGGCGCGGCGCCGGTGTAGCCCTTCCAGGCGTCCACCTTCAAGGTGGCCGCCTGCTGATCCATGAAGTCGAGATCGACCTGCCCGAGCTGCGGCGTGATGAGCCCGTGGGCCAGCATCCGGCGTGACTGGGTGACCCGGTTGATCTCGTCGCGGATGTGGGTCATCTCCTTGGGCGGCACGACCGCCTCCTGCGGGTACGGGCCGGGCGGCGTCGAGATCAGCCCGATGTCGGTCTCGCTGTCGAGGAAGACTTCCTTGACCATGTTGGCCCACGCGAGATCGGCGAGCGTGCCCTGATCCGAGGCCAGCTTCGGATTGAGCCGCCGCGAGTTCTGGCGGAGGCCGAGCAGCGCCGTCTTGGACACGCCGCGGCGCGCGGCCTCCTCGTTGGCCGGGTCGTAGCCCGCGCCGACGTAGTGGAGCTGCACGTCGAAGATGAAGAACGCGTCGCCCGCGCGCGCCTTGAACGCGGAGGGCTCGGCGGCCTCGACCGGGAGCACGTCGAAGAAGCGCCCGAACACCGCGTTCATGGCCAGGAGCGAGGTGGCCATCCCGCCGCTCGTGCGCAGGAACTGGCGCCGGCTCAGCCCGAGCCGCGGGGCCAGGCGTGCCGCGTCGGCGAGAATGCGGTCCTCGACCCGGCGCTGGGCGGCGGTCTGGGGCAGCGGCGGGAACTCTTCGTTCGAGACGAGCCGCGTCGGCAGGGGCGTCTCGGAAGCCAGGCCCTGGCGCATGTCGGGGCGGACGTGGAAGGCGTGGGGGTTCCCGTTCGTCATGGGGCGGTGACCTCCTTGGTGATCGAGTCTAGACCTGGAGCCAACCTTGTCAACCGCGGCGTGACCCGCGTAGTCTTTTCTCGAGGAGGGGCGCGATGAAAGGACAGGGAACCGTGAAGGGCATTCTCTTCGAGGCCAGTGATGGGGCCGAGTACCTGCTCGGCTTCTCGACGGCGCCGCCGGGACCGACCCCCATCCTCAGCCGCCGGCAGGCCGATGGCACCTTCAGCGCGGTCGAGGACCTCCGGGAAGCGTCGAGGGTGGCCCGGAGAGAGCTCGGGATCTCCGAGGGGCACCTGATCGGTCCCGGCATGGGGCGGAGCCTGTTCCTCTGGACCGCGTTCAAGGAGGCGCTGAAGACTTTCCCGCCCGTCCCGACCTGGCCGACCTGGTCTCCGTGAAAAGCCCCCCGACGAGGAGCCCGATGAAGAAAGACGCGGTGCGCGCCGAGGTACAGAACCTGGTTCACGGCCCGTCGTACATGACCTTCGACGACGTGGTGGCCGACTTCCCGATGAAGCACATCAATACCCGCCCGCCGAACGTGACGTACACCCCGTGGCACCTGCTCGAGCACATGCGCATCGCCCAGCGCGACATCCTGGAGTACATCCAGGACGAGGACTACCACCACCCGAGCTGGCCCGCCGACTACTGGCCCGCGGCGGACGCCCGGGCGGACGCGAAGGCCTGGAAGAAGACGATCGCCGAGTTCCGGAAGGACCGCGCCGCCCTCGAGAAGATCGCGGCCGATCCGCGCGTGGCCCTCGGCGCGCCGTTGCCGTACGCGCCCAAACACACCCTTATCCGCGAGCTGCTGATCGTCTCCGAGCACAACACCTATCACATCGGCGAGCTGGCGATCCTCCGGCAGGTCATGGGGGCGTGGCCGGCGAAGCGCTGAGGGCGCGCGTCAGCCCAGCCAGACGGCGGCCGCGTAGCCGACGGCGCCGCCGATCAGGCACGGCAGCAGCGACCGGGCGGGGCTGAGCAGGAGCGCGCCCGCCGCGGCGGCCAGCGTCGGGCCGCTCACGAGCGTGCCGCCGTCGCCGAGGAGCGTGGCGGTCGCGAGGCTCGCGAAGATCGGGGCGGGGATGCGCGACAGGATCGTCTCGACGCGGGGGCTGGGGCGCGGGAGCAGCACCACCGGGACGGCGCGGCTGACGTACGTGATCACCGCGAGCGCGCCGAGGACCAGCGGGCTCACCGGTCGCCCCCCGGCAGGGCCACCACCACGCCCGCGACGACCGGCGCGAGCATGCGCAGGTCGGGCAGCAGGAGGGCGACCGCGGCGGTCAGGAGAGCTGCGGCGAGGGCGCGCACCACGTGAGAGCGCCGGGTCGCCGCGAGCGCGGCCAGGCCGATGAAGAGGACGGGGAAGAGCGCGCCCGCCAGCCCTTCGACCGCCGCGAGCCCGCCGAACAGCACCCCGACGACCGTGCCGACGAACCACGCGACATAGAGCGTCAGCCCGGAGTAGAGCAGCGTGCGCTCGGTGGCCGCGCCGACCGCCCGCGGCTCGGCCGCGTTGCCGGCCGCGATGGCGAACCCGAAGGTCTCGTCCGCCAGGAAGAAGGCCAGCAGCGTCCGTCGCAGCGGGCCGCTCTCGAAACGCGATCGCAGCGCGGCGCCGAGCACCAGGTGGCGGAGATTGAGCACGCCCGCGGTCAGCAGGAGCGGCAGCGTGGTGGCGCCCGCGCCGAGCAGGGCCACGATCGCGAACTGGAGCGCGCCCGAGTAGACGAGGAGCGACGAAGCGAGCGTGAGCGGAACGCCGAGGTATCCGCGCGCCGCCGCGCCGTAGAGACTGCCGAACACCAGGACCGCCGCCGCGGCGGGCAGGGAGAGCGCGACGATGGAGCGGACGCTGGGCCCGGCCGGCGGCGGGGCGCTCAGGCCGCGAACTCGAGCCGCGGCGCCGCGGCGGTCAGCACCGCGCGCTGGCGAGGAGCGCCCCACAGCCCGCCGACGTGGGTGGCGAGCGCGTCGATCAGGGCGGGCACGTCCGTCGAGGCCGCGGGGTGGAGTCCCTCGGCGACGATCAGCACGTCGCGCGTCCCGGGCGACACCGTCGAGCGGCGGCTCTGCCGGAACGTCCACCGCCGCGCGTGCGCGTGATCGGCCGCGTCCACGAAGATCACCTCGCCCGGCTCCGCGCGCTCGGTCTCGCCGCCGAAGCCGGTGTGCTCCTCACCGCCCACCGCGTGCCGGACCTCCAGCCGCGAGTCGACCCCGGCCAGGTCGAACACCGCCACCGGCAGGGCGAAGGCGAGCGAGACCGCGTTGCAGAGATCGACCAGGGGATGCAGCCGCGGCAGATCGCCCTCGCGGCGGAAGCGGCGCAGCAGCGCCTCGGCCGCGGACCGGTACTGCGTGGGCTTGAGCCCCATCTGCGTGTAGGCGCGCCGCCACGCCGACACCTCGGCCAGCTCGGACTCCGGGCCGCGGGCGAGCCGCTCGCGGGCGCGGGCGTGCCACGGCTCGAGCGGCACGTCCACGTCGGGGCGCACGTCCGCCACGACGAGCACGCCGGGGACGAGCTGGGGGAACTGCTGCCAGAGGGCGGCGGAGTGACCGAAGAGCACGCGTCAGATCGCGGCGCGTGCCCGCAGATCCGCCACCGCCTGGGGCGACAGGCCCAGCACCTCGGCCAGGACCTCGTCGGTGTGCTGGCCCGCCAGCGGCGGCGGCGTCGTCACCGGCTCGGAGGATGACAGGCGGATCGGGCAGCCGGGCACCCGGAACCGGCCGCGCGTCGGATGATCGATCGTCAGGACGGCGCCGCGCGCGTTCATGTGCGGGTCGTCCAGCACCTCCTGCGTGTCCAGGATCGCGCCGCACGGCACGCCCGCCTTGCCGAGCGTCTCGAGCACCTCCTGCTTGGAGCGCGCGCCCGTCCAGGCCCGCGCGATGCCGTTGAGCGCGTCCCGATGAGCCCATCTGGTAGCCGCGTCGACGCAGCGCGGGTCGGCGAGCAGGTCCTCGCGCCCGATCGCGCGGGCGAAGTCCTGCCACATGCCCTGGTTCATCGGCTGCACGTAGATGTAGACGTAGTCGTTGGGGCCGCCCGGCGCGCACGCGTAGAGCCCGTCGGGCACCGCGCCCGGCGGCGCGCCGTTGCCCCGGCGGGGCGTGGGCTTGCCGTCGCGGTAGTGGACCACGTAGCGCTGGCGGATGAGATTCGCCACCGCCTCCTGCATGGAGACCTCCACCGTCTGGCCCCGGCCCGTCCGCTGCCGCTCGATGACCGCGGCCATGATGCCGGCCGCCATGTGCACGCCGGCGCCGCTGTCGCCGATGTTGGCGCCGCAGAGCACGGGCTCGCGGTCCGGGAAGCCGGTGACGCTCATCACGCCGCCCATCGCCTGGGCGATCATGTCGAAGCTCTTGAACTCGTGATACGGGCCCGAGAGGCCGAAGCCTTTGAGGCGCGCGAGGATGATGCGCGGATTCACCGCGCGCAGGCGCTCCCAGTCGAGCCCGAGCCGCTCCATCAGGCCGGGGGCGAAGTTCTCGACCACCACGTCCGCCCGCTCGGCCAGCTGGAGGAACAGCGCGTGGCCTTCCGGCTTCTTGAGATCGATGGTGACGCTGCGCTTGTTGGAGTTGAAGAGCAGGAAGAACATCGCGTCGAGCCCCGGCACCTCCGGCCGGTTCCGGCGCGACTGCTCGCCGCCGGGCGGCTCGATCTTGATGACGTCGGCGCCCAGCCAGCCCAGGAGCTGGGTGCAGGAGGTGCCCGCCTCGAACTGGGTGAGGTCGAGGATGCGGAGGCCGGTCAGCGCCCGGTCGGTCACGGGCGGCTACGTCAGACCGTAGAAGCGCCGGGCGCCCCCGCCCAGGATCTCGCGCTTCGTCGCGTCCGACAGCTCGGGCCGGTTCGCGATGAGCTGCGGGGCGCCGGGGAAGAAGCCGTCGGGATGCGGGTAGTCGGTGGCCCACAGGATCTTGTGCGGGCCGATGTAGTCGGCCAGGGCGCTCAGGCAGCCCTCGACCGGCTCGAACGAGATCCAGCAGTTGCGCCGGAACAGCTCGGTCGGCCGCATGGAGAGGCCCGAGTCGTTGAAGCCCTGGTCGTCGAAGTGGCGATCCATCCGATCGAGCCACGGCGCGATCCACCCGCCGCCCGACTCCATGAAGCCGATCCGCACGCGTGGGTAGCGGTCGCATACCCCGCTCCAGATCACGCTCATCGCGGCCAGCATCATCTCCATCGTGTGCGAGATGATGTGCCGGGCCCCGCGCGTCTCGAAGCGGTCCACGCCGACCTGGGGCATGCCGCCGCTCGCGCCCTCGTGGATCCCGATCGCCATGTCCAGCTCCTGGACCTCCTCCCAGAACGGGGCGTAGTCCGGGTGGTGCAGCATCTTGCCGTTGTAGGGGTTGGGCCGGAGGAAGCCGGCGCGCATGCCCAGCTCCTTCCGCGCGTAGCGCATCTCCTGGATCGCCAGGTCGATCGACTGCATCGGCAGCATCGCCACCCCGAACAGCCGGTCGGGATAGGGCTGGCAGTAGTCCGCGAGCCAGCGATTGTAGGCGCGGCACATCCCGGCCGCGAGCCCCGGCTCCCGCACCGCGCCCGCGAAGAGGCCGACGCTCGGGTAGAGGAAGGCGGCGTCGATGCCGTCCAGATCCATGTCCGGGATGCGGGCGTGCGGATCGAACCCGCCGCGCCGGCCGTCCACGTACTTCATGGTCTCCTCCGGGACTACCTCGCCCTGCCGGGCCCCGATCGCGCCGATGACGCCGAAGCCCTTCTGGCTGCCGAGGACCTGCCCCTCGACGAGGAGGCGCTCCTTGCCGTCGGTGTCGATGACGATCCGCGGCGCCCGCTCGCGACAGGCCGGGATCGATGTACTTGTCCCAGATGTCCACCGGTTCGAGCACGTGGCCGTCGGCGTCGATGACGTTGTAAGCGCGTCCCATGGCGATCCTCCTCGTGGTGGGAGATCAGGGCCGGGTCGGCTGAGACTGTAGCATTCTTGGCGCCCGTGCGCTCGCGCCCTCCCCTAATCCCTCAGCAGCACGTTCACCAGGTTTCGAACAACGTCCAGATTGAAGGGCTTCTCCAGCATCGGCTCCGTTGTCCCTTTGAGGAACTCGGCGTAGGCCCCACCATCAGCGTGCCCGGTCATGAAGATCACCCGAGGCGCGCTCGCAGGGTCAATGGAGTGAATGGCGTCGTAGAGGGCGGGACCGTCGAGGCCCGGCATACTGAGATCGCTGAGGATCAGGTCATACTGATTTTGACCGATCATCGCTACCGCTTCGATACCGTCGCCGGCGGTATCGATCACACGCCCACGTTCGCTCAGAACGTCGGAGAGCACTTCTCGGAGGTTCTCGTCGTCATCCACTATCAAGAGGCGCTTCACGGACACCGACTACCCTCAACCCGGACGTCCTCGGCAACCCACTCGGCTCCTCGGAGCTGGGCGGTCACCACCACACGGGCGCCGACGACCAGATCCGCGGGCCGTACACTCGACCGGACCTTGACCCGTGTTCCGCCGCCCAGCACGAGGAAGCCTTCACCCTCTTCACTCACCACACCGCTGAGGACGGGCACCGGACAGCCCCCTACTCGTCACCGGCTAGGGGCGGCCTGCCTGGTTCCTCTCGTCTACACTCCAAGCACTCGTACACCGTCTGGGTCTTCCCACCTTCCCGCTTGAGTATCGTCGCCATCTGTGCGCCGCACTTCTCGCACTTGGGCATGGCTTTCAGGCCTCTGGGCTTCGGCGCAGGAGCAAGCAGCGTGCCGGGCGGGCGGACTACACCAAACCGAGGTTAAAGGAACTTGGACGGTGCGAAGTGCGGAAGAAGTACCGGGGCGTTCGTTCAGAGTGGCCGGAGTCTGCTTACCGATCGGCAGGGGGCACCGGGTCGCATCTAGGGAAGCCCACCGTGCCGCCGGAAGGCATGGCCGACAAGAAGATGTAGCGGACTCACTCGGCGCGGGTGTAACTTCGCCAAGCTTGGGTTCTCTCCGCCCCGGACCCTCTAGACGGGCGGCCCGGCGGGGGGTTGTGTGGACCGACGTACCTTCCTTGGAACGGTGGCCGGAAGCTTCCTCGCCGCGCCGGTCGCTGCTCAGCCTCAGCCGTCCGGGAGAGTCGCGCGGGTGGGTGTCCTCGTCGCTGGATCCGCCGTTCCAGACGCCGAAACGTTCAAGGCATTCCGTGCGCGTCTATCGGAGCTCGGGTGGATCGAAGGCAAGAATCTGGCTCTGGACTTTCGGTATGCCGACAACCGGTACGATCGGCTTCCGGCCCTGGCGACCGAGCTGGTTGTCCGGAAGCCGGATGCGATCTTCGCGGTCGCGGCGCCCGCCATCAAGGCAGCGATGCAGGCGACAAGTACGATCCCTATCGTCATCGAGACGCTCGGGGATGCGCTGAGTGCAGGCGTGGTGCCGGACCTGGCGCGCCCGAGCGGCAACGTCAACCGGGGTATCGGGCTTCGCGCCGGAGCTGAGTGGGAAACGCCTTCAGCTCATTCGAGAGATCCTCCCCAAGGCGGACATCATCGGTGTGCTCGCGAACTTGGCGAACCCCACGACCCCGCCGGTCGTTCGTGCCATCGAAGCGGCCTCAAGACCCTTGTCGGTACGGGCTCATGTGGTAGATGTCCGCAAGGGGGGAGACCTTGCGGGGGCATTCGACAAGATGGCCCGGCTGGGTACCGACGCGTTGATCGTGGTGTCGGACCCGATGCTCCACGGCGACTCGCGACGGGTCGTCGAGCTCGCGGAGCGCCACCGCCTGCCTGCGTTCTATGAGCAACGGCAGTTTCCGGACGAAGGGGGGCTGCTCTCTTACGGTCCCGGCCGCCTGGATCGATTTCAGCGCGCCGCGGTGTACGTCGACCGCATCCTGCGCGGCGCAAAACCCGCCGAGCTTCCGCTCGAGCAGCCCACGAAGTTCGAGCTGGTGCTGAACCTCAAGACCGCTAAGGCCCTCGGCCTGACGATCCCGCCGTCGCTCTTGCAGCGGGCGGACCAGGTGATCGAGTGATCGGCCGCCGGGCCTTCATCGCGGCGGCGGCGGGCGCGCTCCTCCACTCGCCGCTCGCCGCCGAGGCGCAGCAGACGGGGAAGGTGTCCCGTGTGGGCATCCTCTCGCCCGGCGGGGTCCCAGACCCCTCGGTTGCCACGGCACCGAACCTTGTCCCCGTGGCCCTGCGCGAGCTGGGCTACGTCGACGGCCGAAACCTCGTCGTCGAGCGACGATTCGCGGATGGCCGAATCGACCGGCTTCCCCAGCTCACCCGCGAGCTGGTGGGGCTCCAGGTGGACGTCATCGTCGCCTTGAGCGAGCCGGCCGTTCAGGCCGCAAAAGACACGACAGCAACAGTCCCAATCGTCATGATCTTTGGCGGCGATCCTGTCGCGAGGGGATGGGTGGCAAGCCTTTCAAGGCCAGGCGGGAACATCACCGGGGTGACAACCGCTGGCGAGACCGCGCTCGCCGGCAAACGGTTGGAGTTGATCATGGAAGCGGTCCCGGGGGTCGCGCGGCTCGCGGTCCTCGCTGTCGGTGGACACGGCGGGGATTCGCTGCAGGAGGCGCAGAAGGCGGCGTCAGCCCTGCGGGTCAAGCTGGTCGTCGTCGAGATTCAGGGTAGTGACTACGACCGCGCCTTCGCGAGGATGGTTTCGGAGAGAAGCGAGGCGCTCTTTGTCCTCCCGAGCCCCATCCTCACTCGCGACCGGAAGCAGATCGTCGAGCGAGCCGCCAAGTACCGCTTGCCCGCGATCTACGAGTGCGCGAGCACGTGGAAGTGGGCGGCCTGATGTCATACGGCAGCGGTATCGTCGAACTCTCCCGCCACGCCGCGGCCTATGTGGACAAGATCCTCAAGGGCGCGAAGCCTGCCGATCTTCCCATCCAGCAGCCCGCGAAGTATGAGCTGGTCATCAACCTGAGGACCGCCAAAGCCCTCGGTCTCACGATGCCGCCGTCGCTCCTGCAGCGGGCGGATCACCTGATCGAGTAGGGGTAGGCGCTCTCTTGCGGCTGGCACTCGCGGCTGCTCACTCAGGCCGTTCTGTCCAGCTCAGGAGGAGTGACTTGGTTTGAAGGTAACTGGCAGGACTACAAGGGACCCGGCCCCGAGCCTCAAGAGTCGTGGGGCGTGCATGGTCGCTGAAGTACAACCTGACGAACTCATCGATGGCCACGTCATAGGCCGCAGTAGGGAAGCCGTCCTTATCGACAAATCTCAGGTGGATCGCTTTGAGACGTTCTCTGAGTCTGTCGGTCATGACTTTGGCGGCGTCGGTCTTGTCCGCCAAAGTCACCGCGTCATCATTCTTCGGAGGGACTAGTACTACGATGTAGGACAGCACCGATTCTCTACACCTCGTTCTAGTCTCGACCGTCACGTCATTCAAGATTCTGATATTCGGCCAAGTCGTCGAAACCGATGCCAGCTTTGCAAGGCGCCAAGAAGTCCATGCACCCCACGCCCCGTAACACGCAGCGATGATGACGACCACCATGAACAAGCTGGCTAAGATTCCGAACCACGTCCTTCTGACGCCGTTCCAGAGCGTCAGCCACATCACCGTCGCCTGCTTGACACGATCCCAGAATTCCAGCGCCACGACCATGCTTCGTCTGACAAGATCCCAGCCATCCATGATTCAGAGCACCGGCCACAGCGCGTAGGACCCCGATGCTTGACACGAGCGAGGAGTACACAAAGATGGCCTCCATCGAGGCCCTACTGCTTCTCCTCAGAGGGCGGAGCGTAAGTATACACCACGATGCTCGACGCGCGCGCCCGCGTCGCCGTCGCGCGTCCGGTCTCCCCACGGCCACCGACACGTGGACAAGATCCTCAAGGGCGCCAAGCCCGGAGACCTGCCCATCGAGCAATCCACGAAATTCGAGCTGGTGATCAACCTCAAGACCGCGAAGGCGCTCGGCCTGACGATCCCCCCGTCGCTCCTGCACCGGGCGGACCAGGTGATCGAGTAGCCCTCGGGTTGCACATTCTTGACAATCGCTCGCGAGTGGAGTGAGATTCGCTCGCCCCCATGAAGCGAAGCACGGACCGCATCCTGACCACGCACACCGGCAGCCTCCCGCGGCCGCCCGATCTGGCCGTGATGCTCGACGCGCTGGACACCGGCGGGGCCACCGAGCCGGCCGCGCTCGAGGCGCGCGTCCGCCGCGCGGTGGCCGACATCGTGCGCCTGCAGGTGGACGCGGGCGTGGACGTGGTCAGCGACGGCGAGCAGGGCAAGGTGGGCTACTCGACCTACGTGCGGCACCGGCTCACCGGCTTCGACGGCCAGAGCGGGGCGGCCAAGCGGGCCGACTGGGCGGACTTCCCCGAAGCGGCGGCCCGCGCGGAGCGCCGCGCCGCGATCATGCGCCCGGCCTGCAACGGCCCCATCGACTGGAAGGACCGCGCCGCGGTGGGCAAGGACGTGGCCAACCTGCGCGCGGCCGTGGACGCCGCCGTGCCCACCGAGGCCTTCATGTCCGCCGCCTCGCCCGGCGTGATCGCGCACTTCCTCCAGAACACGCACTATCCGAGCCGCGAGGCCTACCTGGCGCAGCTGGTCGACGTGATGAAGGAGGAGTACGACGCCATCCACCGGGCCGGCTTCCTCCTCCAGGTGGACTGCCCGGACCTGGCCATGAGCCGGCACCTGGCGTTTCCCGACCTCAGCAACGCGGAGTTCGTGAAGCTCGCGGAGGGCAACGTGGACGCGCTCAACCACGCGCTCCGCGACATCCCGCCGGATCGGATGCGCCTGCACCTGTGCTGGGGGAACTACGAGGGCCCGCACCACCGGGACATCCCGCTCCGCGAGATCCTGCCCGTGGTGCTCCGGGCCCGGCCGCAGGCGCTGTCGTTCGAGGGCGCCAACCCGCGTCACGCGCACGAGTGGATCGTGTTCCGGCAGGTGAATCTGCCCGACGACAAGGTGATCATCCCGGGCGTGCTCGACACCACCACCAACTTCATCGAGCACCCCGAGCTGGTCGCTCAGCGCCTCGTCCGCTACGCGGACGTGGTGGGGCGCGAGCGGGTGATGGCGGGCAGCGATTGCGGCTTCGCCACCTTCGCGCGGTCGCAGGCCCTCGTCGAGCCCGAGATCGTCTGGGAGAAGCTCAAGTCGATGACCGAGGGCGCGCGGCTGGCGTCCCGGCAACTCTGGAGATAGGAGACTCGTCATGCTGATGCGCAAGCTGGGTCGCACCGGGCTCAAGGTGTCCGCGCTGTGCCTGGGCGGCAACACGTTCGGGTGGACCACCGACCAGAAGACCTCCGAGGCGGTGCTCGACGCCTACTGCGAGGCCGGCGGGAACTTCATCGACACCGCCGACGTCTACTCGCGCTGGGCGCCCGGCAACAAGGGCGGCGAGTCGGAGGCCGCGCTCGGCCAGTGGATGACCGCCCGCAAGAACCGGGCCTCCGTGCTGATCGCCACCAAGGTGTGCGGGCCGATGGGCCCCGGGCCGAACGACAAGGGGCTCTCGCGCGCGCACATCGTGGAGGGCGTGGAGGCCTCGCTGCGGCGGCTGCAGACCGACTACATCGACCTCTATCAGGCCCACTGGGACGACCAGGAGACCCCGCTCGCGGAGTCGCTCCGCGCCTTCGACGACCTCGTGCGCCAGGGCAAGGTGCGTTACATCGGCGCGTCGAACTATCCGGCGTGGCGTCTCACGCGCGCGCTCTGGGAGGCCGACCGGGCCTCCACCGTGCGCTACGAGTGCCTGCAGCCCAAGTACAACCTGGTGATCCGCGATGAGTACGAGCGCGAGCTCGAGCCCCTCTGCCGCGAGCAGGAGGTCGGCGTGATCCCGTACTCCTCGCTGGCCAGCGGGTTCCTCTCCGGCAAGTACCGCTCGGGCGAGCCGCTGCCCAAGACCGCGCGCGCCGGCGGCGTGGAGAGGACCTACATGAACGAGCGGGGCTTCCGCGTGCTCGCCGCGGTCGAGAAGGTCGCGGCGGCGACGAGCGCCACGCCCGCGCAGGTCTCGCTCTCGTGGCTCGCCCACCGGCCCGGCATCACCGCGCCGATCGCGAGCGCCACCTCGGTGGCGCAGCTCAAGGAGCTGGTGGGCGCGATCGAACTCACCCTCGACGCCGAGCAGACCGCCGCGCTGGACCAGGCCGGGGCCTGGCGGGAAGCCGCCTAGCGCGTGACCTGCGCCGGCTGCGGCCAGGCGAACCCGGCCGGCGCGCAGTTCTGCGGCGGATGCGGGAGCCGTCTGGTCGCGGCCTGTCCCGCGTGCCAGGCGCCCAACCCGCCAGGCAACCGCTTCTGTCATCAGTGCGGGGCGGCCCTCGGCGCGCCGGCCCCCGTCGTACCGCCGGCGATCCGCCCGCCCGCCGTCCCATCGCCCGCCGTCCCACCGCCTGCCGTCACGTCCGCACCGCCGCGGGCCTACACCCCGCGGCACCTCGCCGAGAAGATCCTCACCAGCGCGGGCGCGCTCCAGGGCGAGCGCAAGCAGGTGACGGTGCTGTTCGTCGACGTGGCCGGCTTCACGTCGCTCTCCGAAGGGCTCGATCCGGAGGAGGTCCACCGGCTGATGAGCCGCGCCTTCGACCTGATGCTGGCCGAGGTGCACCGCTACGAGGGCACGGTCAACCAGTTCCTGGGCGACGGCATCATGGCGATCTTCGGGGCGCCGATCGCGCACGAGGACCACGCGGTGCGCGCGGTGCACGCCGCGCTGGGCATCGCGCGGGCCCTTCAGGCGTACCAGGCGGAGCTGCTCCCGCGCGGCATTCGCTTTCGCGCCCGTCAGGGGCTCAACACCGGGCTCGTGGTGGTGGGCAGCATCGGCAGCGACCTCCGCATGGACTACACCGCGGTCGGCGACGCCACCAACGTGGCCGCGCGCATGCAGCAGGCGGGGGAGCCCGGGCACGTGACGATCTCGGACGCGACCCACCGCCTCGTGCGCGGCTTCTTCGAGACGCGGTCGCTCGGGGAGCTGGCGGTCAAGGGGAAGGCCGAGCCGGTGACCGCGTGGGAAGTGCTGACCGCCCGCGAGACCCGCACGCGGCTCGAGGTCTCGGCCGAGGGCGGGCTCACGCCGTTCGTGGGACGGGAGCGGGAGCTGGGACTCCTGCTCGAGGCCTTCGAGCGCGCCCGCGGCGGGCAGGGGCAGGTGGCGTTCCTCGTGGCGGACGCGGGCATGGGCAAGTCGCGCCTGCTCGCAGAGCTGCGCCGGCGGATCGGCGGCGAGGCCGCGTGGCACGAGGGGCACTGCCTGTCCTTCGGCCGGGCCATGCCGTTCCACCCGCTGATCGACCTGCTCCGGCGGCTGCTCGGCATCGAGGATGGGGACACGGAGGCGGCGATCGCCGCAAAGGTCGAGCGGGGCCTCGCCGCGATCGATCCGGAGCTTGCGCCGGCGGCGCCCTATCTCCGCGCGCTCCTGTCCATCGACCCGGGGAGCGCCGACGTGGAGGCGATGCCGCCCGCGCAGCGGCGCGCCGAGACCGTCGAGGCGCTGCGGGGCATGCTCGTGCGCAGCGCGGAGGCGCGGCCGCAGGTGGTGGTGATCGAGGACCTGCACTGGATCGACGGGGTGAGCGAGCAGTTCCTCACGACCCTGACCGAGAGCGTGCCCGCGCTGCGCGCGCTGCTCGTGTTCACCTACCGCCCGGGCTACGCGAGCCCGTTCGGCGAGCGGAGCTACTTCACGCGCGTGGTGCCGGCCGCGCTGTCCTCGGAGGAGAGCGCGCGCATCGCCCAGGCGGTGCTGGCGGTCGGCGCGCTACCCGGGGAGCTCCGGAGCCTCGTCGCGGACAAGGCCGAGGGCAACCCGTTCTACATCGAGGAGCTGGTCCGTGCCCTCGAGGAGACCGGGGCCCTCCAGACGGTGGACGGCCGGCTGACGCTGACCCGGCCCCTCTCGCAGATCACGGTGCCGGACCGCATCCAGGACGTGATCGCCGCGCGGGTCGACCGGCTCGCCGAGGCGCCCAAGATCACGCTCCAGCTCGCGTCGGTGATCGGGCGCGAGTTCAGCCGGCGCCTGGTCGATCGTGTGTCCCAGGTCGGCGAGGGCACCGACGGCGCCCTGCGAGAGCTGAGCGCGCTCGAGCTGATCCACGAGCGGCGCCGGTTTCCCGAGCTGGCCTATGGCTTCAAGCACGCGCTGACCCAGGACGTGGCCTACGCCTCCCTGCTCGTCCAGCGGCGCCGCGAGCTCCACCGCCTCGTCGGCACGGCCATCGAGGAGCTCTACCCTGATCGCCTCCCCGAGCACTTCGAGGTCCTCGCGCATCACTTCTCGCGCACCGACGATCCCGAGCGCGCCCTCACCTACCTGATCCGCGCGGCCGAGAAAGCGACCCAGGCCTTCGGGTTTCGGCAGGCCCTCGATCTCTACGAGGAGGCGCTGCGCGCCGCGGACAGCCTCGGAGATCGCGTGCCCGCGACGACGCTCATGGCCATCCACTCCGCCCGGGCGGACCTCTTCTTCGGCGTGGGCGACTTCCCGCGCTCGCGGGAGGCGGCCGAGATCCTCGTGGATCTGGCCCGGAGGGTACAGGATCGTCCCGCGGAGGCCAATGCGCTGATCCAGGGCGCCTCGGCGCTCCAGTGGGCGGAGGACTTCCCGGGAGCTCTGGAGCGGGCGCGCGAGGCGATCGAGCTGGCGGAGGCCGCGGGAGCCCAGCGGCCGCTGGCCGGGGGCCTCATCGTCCGCGGGTTCGTGCACGCGGTCAGCGGAGAGCTGGACGCCGCGAAGGAGGACACCGAGCGTGCCCTCGCCATCGGCCGGGCGGTGGGCGATCTGGGCCGGCAGGTGCTCGCGCTGCACACGCTCGCGCTGCGCTCGGCCTGGCGGGGCGAGTACCGGGAGAGCCTCGAGGCGGCCAGCGAGGGGGTTCGCCTCGCCCGCGAGCATCGCCTGGTCATGCCGCTGCTGCGCTGCCTCTGGAACCAGGGCGCGGCGTGGAACGACCTGGGCGAGTACGACGCCGGGCTCGCCGCCCTGACGGAAGGCCTGACCATGGCCGAGCGGATCGGCGACGATTCCTTCATCCCGCGCTACCAGAACACGCTCGGGTGGCTCTACCTGGAGTGCGGCGACCTCGACCGGGGCATGGAGCTGTCCGAGCGCTCCTACGAGGCGACCGGGCGCTCGTCCCGCGCCGGCCACAGTACCGGCGCCGAGCGCCGGGCCTTCATCCGGAACAACGAGGCCGACGCCTGGATGGCCCGGGGCGATCTCGCCAGCGCGGCCGATTCGCTGGCGGAGTCGAGCGCGATCGTGCGGAATCCGCCGCCGTCCCGCTGGATGACCTGGCGCTATGCGATGCACTGCCACGTGAGCCAGGGCCAGCTCGCCCTGATGCGCGGCGACGCCGACGGGGCCCGCCGGCACGCCGACGAGAGCCTCGAGTTCATCGTGCCGACGGCGTCGCGCAAGTTCGAGACCTGGGCCTGGCGCCTCAAGGGCGAGAGCGCCACCGCGCGGCGGGTGTGGGGGGAAGCGGAGGAGGCGCTGCGGCGGTCGCTCGCGCTCGCGACGGCGATCGGCCAGCCGCGCCAGACCTGGCTCTGCCACGTGGCCCTCGGGCGGCTCGACGCGGCACGGGGGCGGCGGGAGGACGCGCTCGGGCGCTATCGCGGAGCCTGGGATATCATCACCGCATTGCGCGCGGCGACCCGGGATCCCGCCCTGCGGGCGGGGCTCGAATCGTCGCCCCTCATTCGCGAAGTCGAGGATCTGGTCAGGAGGTAGCCATGCCCGTCGAGTTCGGCGTGCTGATTCCCACCCGCGAGGCGATCATGTCCGGGCGCCCCGAGACGGGGCCGCTGCTCACGATGGCGGAGCGCGCGGAGGCGGCCGGCTTCGACTCGGTCTGGATCGGCGACTCGATCACCGCGCGGCCGCGCCACGAGCCGCTCACGTTGATGGCCGCCATCGCCGCCCGCACGAAGCGGGTACGCCTCGGCACCGGGGTGCTGCTGCCCGCGCTGCGCAACCCGGTGGTGCTCGCGCATCTCATCGCCACGGTGGATCGGATCTCGGAGGGGCGCGTGATCCTGGGCGTCGGCATCGCGGCCGACACGCCGGCGATCCGCCAGGAGTTCGCGGCGTGCGGGGTGCCCTGGGAGCGCCGGGTGGGGCGCTTCCTCGAGACGATCGAGATCTGCCGCGCGCTCTGGACGCGCGACGGCGTCACGTTCAACGGCAAGCACTTCACGCTCGACGGCGCCACCGTCGGACCCAGGCCGCACCGGCCGGGGGGGCCGCCGATCTGGATCGGGGGCGGGGGCCCGACCGCCTTCCGCGAGGCCGCGCGCTTCGACGCGTGGTTCCCGACCGGGCCGAGCGCGACGTTCTTCGCCGAGCACTTCCCGCGCATCCAGGCCGCGGCGCGCGCGGCGGGTCGGCCCGCCGACGCGGTGTCGGGCGCGGCCTACGTGACGCTCGCCCTGGATCCCGACAAGGCGAAGGCGGAGCAGCGCCTGCACCAGTTCCTCGAGACCTACTACGCGGCGCCCGCCGCCGCGATGATGGCCCGCCAGGCCACCTACGCGGGGCCGATCGAGGGCTGCGTGGAATGGCTCGGGCGCTGGATCGACGCGGGCGCGCGGCATCTCGCGCTGCGCTTCGCGGGGGGCGATCAGCTCGCGCAGGTGGACGAGGCGGCGGCGAAGCTCCTGCCCAAGCTGAAGGGGAAATAGGACCACCCCCTCACCCTGTCCTCTCCCCAGGGGGGAGAGGGATTACTTGGGCTTGAGCTTCAGGTCCTCGAGGGGGCCCGCGTAGGGGAACGAGGGGATCAGGTTCAGCGCGGCTTCCTCCATGCGCGGCCCGTAGGCGCGGATGAACCCGTTCTCCCAGATCGGGGCGAAGATCACCCGCTCCTGGATCATGCGCTGGACCTGGTGGAGCATCTCCTCGCGCTTCTTGCGGTCCATCTCCTGGAGCTGCGCGGTGAAGAGCGTCTCGAGCTCCGGGATGCTGCCGTAGGACAGCACGCCCCTGGCGGTGGCGAACGCCTCGATGCGGGTGGAGGCGTTGCCCGCGGAGCCGGTGGCGCCCACGAAGAGATTGCGGAGCTTCTTGTCGCGCCAGGCGGAGAGCAGGGCGGCGCGCTCCATCGTGCGCACGCGCGTGCGGATGCCGACCGCCCCGAAGTAGTTGGCGATGGCCTCGCCCATCGAGTTGTAGGGCGGGAACGGCGTGAACTCGCCCGCGTCGAAGCCGTTGGGGAACCCGGCCTCGGCCAGCAGCGCCTTGGCGCGCTTCGGGTCGTAGGGATCGGCCGGGATCGGCAGGGCGAACTCCTGGTGCCGGGGCACGATGTTGCCGGTGGGGCCGGAGAAGCCGAGCGACTCGGCCTCGTTGATCGCCTGGCGGTCCACCGAGAGGCTCGCGGCCAGCCGCACGCGCCGGTCCGCCCACGGCGAGCCGGCCGTCCACTGCTCCGGGAACATCAGGAACAGCACGCCGTTGGTGCGCATCGCGGTCAGCGTCAGCCCGGGGGTGCGCCGGACGTCCTCCGCGATGGGGCCGTTGAGGAAGTAGGCGATGTCCACCTCGCCGCGCTTGAGCGCGGCGGCGCGCGTGGACTCCTCGGGGACGCTGCGCATCACCAGGCGCTTGACGCTCGGGGGCTTGCGCCAGTAGCCGTCGAAGGCCTCGAGGGTCAGCTCGATCCCGGGCTGGAAGCTCACGAACTTGTACGGCCCGGCCCCGACCGGCGCCTTGCGGAAGCCCTCCTCGCCGACCCGCTCGAAGTACTTCTTGGGCACGATCCAGGCGGCCCCCGAGGCGCTCGTGCCGTAGAAGGTCATGAAGTCCGGCCACGGGTCCTTCAGGTGGAAGCGCACCCGGCCCGGGTCCACCACCTGCACGTCGCGGACCCGGTCCTTCAGGATCGGCGCGGCCGCGCCCCGATAGCGCTCGAAGGAGAACTTCACGTCCTCGGCGGTGACCGGATCGCCGTTGTGGAAGCGCGCGCCCTTCCGCAGCACGAACTCCCACGTGCGCCCGTCCTTCGACATGCTCCACGACTCCGCGAGGCTCGGGGAGTTGAGCGCGCCGGGCATGGGCTTCACGAGGGCGTCGTGGAGCGCGTAGAAGATCATGAACGGCGTGATCTCGGAATCGGTCTCCGCCGGATCCAGCCAGCGGGTCGCCAGCGTGATGTGCGCCGCGACGGTGACGGTGCTGCTCGGCTGCGCCCCGGCGGGGGCGGCGGCGCACAGGGCCAGCAGGGCCCCGCACAGCGCCAGCGCATCAAGGACGAGCGGTCGGAGCGCACGGGTCATAGGGCGCCTCCTGCCATCTCACCGAGAGTGGGACGGCCAAGAGACTACCACGGGCCGCATCTGGTAGACTCGCCCTCGACCCTTATCCGACCCACCACCGGAGGTGGACATGATCCCGTTCTCGCGATCACTGGCGATCCTCGGCTGTCTCGTTCTCGCCCTCTCGCTCGGCGCCCCCGCGCCGGCCGTCGCCCAGGAGCAGCCGCGCTCGGGTGGTGAGCTGGTCTTCGTGGTCGCGGCCGAGCCGCCGAGCTTCGACGGCCACCGCGAAGAGACCTTCGCGATGCTCCACCCCACCGGGCCGCACTACAACACCTTGATGCGGGTCGATCCCACCGACCGGACCGGCACCAAGTTCATCGGCGACCTCGCGGAGTCGTGGACCGTGTCGCCGGACAAGCGCGTCTACACCTTCAAGCTGCGCCGGGGCGTGAAGTTCCACGACGGCGCGCTGATGACCTCGGCCGACGTGAAGGCCTCCTACGACCACATCATCTTCCCGCCCCAGGGCGTGGTCTCGAGCCGGCAGGCCGCCTACCGGGGCGTGGAGTCGGTCGAGGCGCCGAACCCGGACACGGTGGTGTTCCGGCTGAAGGCGCCGGAGGCGTCGTTCATCGCCAACGTCTCGTCGCCGTGGAACTACATCTACCGGGCCGAGCTCCTCGCCAAGGACCCGCGCTGGCACGAGAAGAACATCAACGGTACCGGCCCCTTCAAGTTCGTCGAGTACGTGCGCGGCTCGCACTGGGTGGGCAAGAAGAACCCCGACTACTGGGACAAGGGCAAGCCGTATCTGGACGGCTACCGCGCGATCTTCATCCAGGACGCGGGGGCCCAGGTGGCGGCCATCCGCGGCGAGCGGGCCATGGTCCAGTTCCGCGGCTTCAGCCCCTCGCAGCGGGACTCGCTCGTGCAGGCCCTCGGTAACAAGATCACGGTGCAGGAGAGCCCGTGGAACTGCTCGATCCAGGTGGCGATGAACCAGGAGAAGAAGCCGTTCCAGGACAAGCGCGTGCGCCGCGCGCTCAGCCTGGCGCTGGATCGCTACGCGGGCTCGGCCGCGCTCTCCAAGATCGCGGTGGTGAAGGACGTGGCGGGGATCCAGGTGCCCGGCACCCCGTGGGCGACGCCGCCCGAGGAGCTCAAGAAGCTGGCCGGCTACGGCACCGACATCAACGCCGCGCGCGCGGAGGCGCGGCGGCTGCTGAAGGAGGCCGGCCAGGAGGGCCTGTCCTTCACGCTGACCAACCGCGCGGTGCCGATGCCCTACGAGCCGGTCGGCATCTGGCTGATCGACCAGTGGCGCCAGGTCGGCCTCAACGTCAAGCAGGTGAGCCTGGAGTCGGCGGCGTGGCTGTCGGTGCAGAAGAGCGGCGACTTCGAGGTGTCGACCAACGCCCCGTGCAACTCCATCGTCGAGCCCGACATGGATCTGCACTGGTTCATGAGCACGTCACCGGTCAACTTCAGTCGCCACAAGGACACGGTGATGGACGATCTCTACGTGCGGCAGTCGCGCGCCACCGACCCGGAGGAGCGGAAGAAGGTTCTGCGCGCCTTCGAGAAGCGGCTCTACGACGAGGAAGTGCACTTCATCATGACGTTCCAGTGGAACCGCATCGTGCCGCATCTGTCCAAGGTGCGCGGCTGGACGATCACCCCGAGCCACTTCCTGAACTGCCAGCTCGACACGGTGTGGCTGGCCGAGTAGCACCCTTCCCGCCCTCTCCCTCTCCCCTCCGGGGAGAGGGCAGGGTGAGGGGAGCCTACCGCGCCACCCCGAACGCGGCCGCCTTCCAGCGCGCGTCTTCCGAGGCCTCCAGCCGCTTGCCCACGCGCCGCAGCACCTGGCCCGCCGCCGTCTCGCTCCAGAACCATCGCGCGACCTCGTCGCCGGTGACGCCCGGCTTCATCGCGAGGCGCGCCTCGAAGTAGAGCGCCTTCCAGTCGTCCGCGCAGTAGCGGATGAAGCCCGGCAGCGGGACCGTGGCCGGGCGCTCCTCCATGTCGGTGTCCTCGCCCTCCGCGAAGGCCTGGAGGAAGCGCACCACACCGCGGAAACGGGTGGCCGGGACGCCGGAGAGCCCGAAGGCGGTGCGCCCGCCGCTCCGGGCCAGCCACTGCTCGTGGTACTGGCGCATCTGCGCGGTCTCGAGCGCGGGATCGTCCGGCACGTCGGCCGCGGCCGCGATGCCGGAGGCCTGGGCGGGCGCGGGCGGCTGATCGCCGGGCTCGGCGTCGTCGGAGAAGTCGCAGAGCACCGGGCCGGCCGGCTCGGCGAGCAGGTCCAGCGCGGCGCGCAGCACACGGTGCTGGAGATCCGGATCGTTCGGCCGGCCCAGGGCGTGACCGAAGGGGAACGGCACGAACAGCGCGCGCGGCGGCTTCAGCTTCTGGGTGTGCTCGCGCACCATGCTGATGGACGTCGTGGCGATGCCTTCGCTCTCGAGCGCGCGGGCCAGCACACCTCCGGTGTGCGTGCAGAAGGGTCAGGTGGGAGTGACGAGGGCCACCTCCACGCCCGCATCGCGGAGCTTGCGGCCCACCTCGGGCCCGGTCTCCTCCTGGATGCGCTTGAGATCCCGCTGCGCGCCCATGAACGAGTAGTGATGCGGGGCCGTCCCGCCCAGCTCGCCCCGCGCGATCAGCTCGCGCAGGCGGTCCACCGGGAACGAGATGTTCGGGTCGAGCATCTGCGGGACGCGGTCGAAGCCCAGGCTCGTGTGGCTCTGGACGATCTCCGCGAGCGGCGTATCGGCCGGGATCACGCGGTAGGTCTGCTCGCCGGGCCCGAATGGCCGGTCGTCGCGCCGGTGGAGCCCCGCGGTCGTGACGATCGCGACCCGGCAGGCCGCCAGCGGCTTCGAGAGCGTCGTGAACGGGACGGTGTCGTTCACCTGGACCGGCAGCATCAGCAGGTTGTTCCGGTTGAGCTGAGGCAGCCGGTCGAGTCTGGGCACGGGCTCAGCCGAGCGTGAGGACGGCCTTGCCCGGGTACTTGCGCGCGATCAGGTCCGCCGCCACCTGAGCGATCTCGGTCCAGGGCCGCTCCACGCTGATGTGCGGCGCGAGCTGGCCCGCGGCCACCAGGTCGGCGAGGCGGCGCAGGCCGACCGACGCGGGCTCGGCGCCGAGCTCGCTGAAGAGATAGAGCCCGTAGAGCGTGGTGCGGCCGGTGGCGAAGAACGTGCGGGCATCGAAGGTGACGTCGGCGGAGGCGGAGACGCCGAGGGTGACGCAGACCCCGCCGCGCTGGAGCGCCGCGAGGGCGGTGCCGAGGGTGCGGCCGCCCACCGACTCGACGATCAGATCGTACTTGGGCGAGGATGGGATCTCGTCGCCCACCGTCACCTCGTGCGCGCCGAGCTGGCGCAGCGCGGGGACCTGATCGGCGCGGCGGGCGCTGGCCGTCACGTGCGCGCCGCCCAGGCGCGCGAGCTGCACCGCGAAGTCGCCGACGCCACCGGTTGCGCCGGTCACCAGCACGCGACGGGCGAGGAGCGGCCCGTTCTTGCCGAGCGCGTGCAGCGCGGTGAGGCCGGCCACCGGGAAGGTGGCGGCCTGCGAGAACGTGACCTTCTCGGGCAGCTCGGCGAGCGCGTGGGTGGGCACGGCCACGCGCTCGGCCCAGGCGCCTTCCGCCAGCAGCCCGACCACGCGCGCGCCGACCTGGGGCCCGCTGCCGTCGGCCGCCGCGCGCTCCACGTGGCCGGCCAGGTCCCAGCCGGGGCGCCAGCCGGCGGCGGCCATGGTCGAGCGGCGCACCTCCCCGCGGTTCAGGGAGATCGCGCGCACCCGGACGATCGCTTCGTCACGGTCGGGCGTCGGGTCGGGGACCGGGCGGAGAACCAGGCGGCCGGAGGTTGCGGGATCGACGACTACGGCGTGGTTGTCGCTCATCTTGCTCTCCTGACGGGCCGCCTCATCCTGCAGGCCCTCACCTTCTGGCCCCTCACCCTGCCCTCTCCCCAGAGGGGAGAGGGAGATATGTTAGATGATGCCGTCGCGCTTCAGCTGGTCGACGTCTTCGGGCTTGTAGCCGAGCAGGCGGCCGTAGACGTCGGCGTTGTGCTCGCCCAGGAGCGGCGAGCGGCCGACCTCGGTGGGGGAGTCGGAGAGGCGCACCGGGTTGCCCGGCATCGGGTAGGGGCCGCGGCGCGGGTGCTCGAGATCGACGATGAAGCGGCGCTTGCGCATGTGCGGGTCGGCCAGGATCTCGGTGGAGTCGAGCACCGCGCCGCACGGCACGCCGGCGCCGGCCATGATCTCCATCACCTCGAGCTTGGTACGCTTCTCGGTCCACGCCTCGATCATCGCGTCGATCTCGTCGACGATCTGCACGCGGTCGCGCCGGTCGTGGTAGCGCGGGTCGTCGCCCATCTCGGGCCGCCCGACGATCCGGGTCAGCGCCCTCCACATGTCCACGGTGGCGCAGTGGATGAACACGTAGTCGTTGGGCCCGCCGGGCTGGCAGCGGTAGATGTTCGACGGCGCGGCGGCCGCCGAGCGGTTGCCCTGGCGCGGCGCCGGCTTGCCGGTGGCGTAGCTCTCGCGCAGGTGGATGCGGAGGAGGTTCACCACCGACTCCTGCTGGGCAACCTCGACCTGCTGGCCCACCCCGGTGGCCTGGCGCTGGATGATGGCGGCCAGGATGCCGATCGCGGTAGTGCAGGCCCGCGCCGGTGTCGGCCAGACCCCCGATGGCCTTGGTGGGCGGGCCGTCGGGCGAGCCGGTCATGCTCATGGCGCCGGCCATGGCCTGCGCGATCCACTCGAAGCTCTTGTAGTCGGCGTAAGGCCCGCCGCCGCCGAAGCCCTTCACCGAGGCCGCGATCAGCCGCGGGTTGAGCGCGTGGAGCGCCTCCCAGCCGAGGCCGAGGCGATCCATCGCGCCCGGGCCCATGTTCTCGACCACCACGTCGGCGGTCTTGACCAGGTCGAGGAACATCGCGCGGCCGCGCTCGGACTTCAGGTTGAGGGTGACGCCCTTCTTGCACGAGTTGAGCAGCAGGAAGAACCACGCGTCCTCGCCCCGCTTGTCGGACAGCGCGGTGCGGCCGGGCTCGCCGGTGGGCGGCTCGATCTTGATGACCTCCGCCCCGAGCCACGCCAGCATCTGGGTGCAGCTCGGTCCCGCTTCGTACTGGGTCAGGTCGAGGACGCGAATCCCGTCGAGGGCCTTGGCCATGGTCGAGGGCCTCCGCTATGTCGTGTACGCCGAGAACCGCACGGTCGTCGCGCGCGCCTTGGAATCGGTGATGACGTTGACCACCGCCGGCTTGCCCGAGGCGAACGCGCGCTCGAGCGCCGGGCGGATGTCGTGCGGCTTCTCCACGAACTCGCCGTGCGCGCCCAGCTCCATGGCGACGCGGTCGTAGCGGGTGTAGCCGAGGTTGCGTCCGGGCTTGGGCAGGGGCCTGGTCCACGGGGCGTCCGCGGTCCAGCCGCCGTTGTTGCTGATCACCACCAGCACCGGGATCTTGTGCCGCACCGCCGTGTCGATCTCCATGGCATTGATGCCGTACGAGCCGTCGCCGTGCAGCACCACCACCTGCGCGTCGGGCTTGGCCACCTTCGCGCCGATGCCGAAGGGCAGGCCCACGCCCATGGTGCCGAACGCGCCCGAGTTCAGCCGGTGGCCCGGCACGAAGGTCGGGATGGACTGGCGGCCGAAGTTCAGGATCTCCTGGCCGTCGACGACCAGGATGGCGTCGCGCCGCATGAAGTCGCGCACCTCCTTGCAGAGCCGCAGCGGGTGGATCGGCGTCTCGTCGCGGCACATCGCCTTGTCCAGCTCGGCGCCTTTCTCCGCGTCGAGCGTGCGGAGCTTGCCGGTCCAGGCCGCGTAGCGCTTGGGCGTCGATCTTGCCCTTGGCCTCCGCGCGGAGCTGCTCGAGCACCGCGCGCGCGTCGCCCGCGATGGGCACGTCGACCGGGCGGTTGTGGCCGAGCTCGGTCGGGTTGATGTCGACCTGGATCACCTTGAGGTCGGCCGCGAAGCGCGGCGGCCGGCCGAACTGGATCACCTAGTTGAACCGCGTGCCGACCGCCAGCACCACGTCGGCCTCGGTGAAGGCCTTGCTGCGCGCGTTCAGGAACGCGAGCGCGTGATCCTCCGGCACGATGCCGCGCGAGATCGGCGTCGTGTAGAACGGGATGCCGGTGGCCTCGACGAAGGCCTGGAACGCGGCCGCGCCGTCCGACCACCACACGCCGCTGCCGGCGATGACCAGCGGGCGCTCCGCCTTGGCCAGCAGCGCGATGGCCTCGCGCACCGCGTTCGGGTCGCCGAGGCTGCGCGGCGCCGGGCGCCAGGGGCCGGGGTAGTGGAGCTGCTCCTCCTCGATCTTCTCGCCCAGGACGTCGCCGGGCAGGTCGAGGTACACGGGGCCGGGCCGGCCGCTGGTCGCCTGGCGGAACGCGGTGTCGACCACCTCGGGAATGCGCCTGGCGTCGTAGATGCGCTCCGCCCACTTGGTGATGGGCTTCATCAGGGCGACCTGGTCGATCTCCTGGAAGGCCTCCATGCCGAGGAACACGCGCGGGCTCGAGCCGCCGATGGCGACCAGCGGCGCGCAGTCGGTCAAGGCGTTCGCCACGCCGGTGACCAGGTTGATGGCGCCGGGACCCGAGCAGCCCATGGCCACGCCGGGCCGCCGCGTCACGCGCGTCCAGGCGTGCGCCGCCATCGCCGCCGCCTGCTCGTGGCGCGTGTCGATCGCGCGGATGCCGAGCTTGATGCAGGCCGCCTCGGTCTCGAGCATCGGGCCGCCCATCAGATAGAACATCGTGTCCACGCCCTGCGACTTGAGCGCCTGCGCCAGCACTTCCGATCCCGTGATCGTGGCCATGGCCTGTCCTTTCCTGCTGTCGGTGAGGGGTTGCCGAGAAGATAGCAGATGTATGATGGGCGCGGGAGGGAAGCACTCAATGGCCGACGTCCAGTTCAACCCGATGGATCCCGCGTTCGTGGCGGACCCGTACCCGACCTACCACCGCCTGCGGGCCGAGGACCCCGTCCACCACAGCCCGCTCGGGCTTCTGGGTGCTGACCCGCTACGCGGACGTGATGGCCATGCTGCGCGACCCGCGCCTCGCCAAGGAGCCGCATCGCCGCCTTCGTGGCGGCGCGCTTCGGCATGGCCGCGCCGCCGCCCGGCCTCGGGCTCTCGATGCTCGACCGCGACCCGCCGGACCACACCCGCCTGCGCGGGCTGGTCAGCAAGGCCTTCACGCCGCGCGCGGTCGAGAGCCTGCGCCCGCGCATCCAGCAGATCGTGGACGAGCTCTGGTCGCCGACGCGGCCGCCCAAGGGCCAGATGGACCTGATCGAGGAGTTCGCCTACCCGCTGCCGGTCCGCGTCATCTGCGAGATGCTCGGCGTGCCCGTGGAGGACCACGAGCGCTTCAAGGCCTGGGGCCTCGACATCGCCCGCGGGCCTCGACGCGATCATGCTGCCGCCCGACTCCGAGGTGGGCCAGCGCAGCATCGACGGCCCGGCGCGCCCTGGCCGACTACTTCCGCGAGCTCATCGCCGAGCGGCGGGCCGCCCCGCGCGACGACCTGCTCTCCGCCCTCATCGCGGCCGAGGAGGCGGGCGACAAGCTGAGCGAGGAGGAGCTGCTCGCCACCTGCATCCTGCTGCTGGTCGCCGGCCACGAGACCACGGTCAACCTGATCGGCAACGGCACGCTGGCGCTGCTGCGCCATCCCGATCAGCTCCAGCAGCCTGCGCGAGAACCCCGGCGCTGATCGTCACCGCGGTCGAGGAGCTGCTGCGCTACGACGGGCCCGTGCAGCGCACCGCGCGCATCCCGAGCGAGGACGTCACGATCGGCGGCCGGACCATCGCCAAGGGCGAGATGGTGATGCCGTTCCTGGGCGCGGCCAACCGCGACCCCGCCCAGTTCCCCGAGCCGGACCGCCTCGACATCGCCCGCGCCGACAACCGCCACCTCGCCTTCGGCATGGGGCATCCACTTCTGCCTGGGCGCGCCGCTGGCGCGCATGGAAGGCCAGATCGCCATCAACACGCTGCTGCAGCGGCTGCCGAAGCTGGCGCTCGCCACCGACCAGCCCGAGTTCCGCCAGAGCCTCACGCTGCGCGGATTGCAGGCGCTGCCGGTCAGCTTCTAGTGCGCTCCCGGCTCGCGGTCGTCCTGACGGCGCTCGCGCTCCTCGTCCTGCCCGCGCTGGCGCAGGAGGCGCTGCGCTCGCCGACGCCGGCCGCGGTCAAGCTGGCCGCGACGGTCACCGACGTCGCGCGCGGGCTCGACCATCCCTGGGGCGTGGAGCTCCTGCCCGACGGGCGCTTCCTCGTGACCGAGCGGCCGGGGCGCCTGCGCATCGTGAGCGCGGGCGGGCAGCTCTCCGAGCCGCTCACCGGCGTGCCCGAGGTCTACGCGCGCGGGCAGGGCGGGCTGCTCGACGTGGCGCTCAGCCCCGGCTTCGCGCAGGACCAGCTCGTCTACCTCTCGTTCTCGGAGCCGGGCCAGGGCGGCGCGGGCACCGCGGTGGCGCGCGGGCGGCTCGGCGAGCGCGGGCTCGAGGGCACCCAGGTGATCTGGCGCCAGCAGCCCAAGGTGGAGGGGCCCAATCACTGGGGCTCGCGCCTGGTCTTCCGCGCGCGACGGCACGCTCTTCGTCACGCTCGGCGACCGCTACGCCCAGCGCGAGCGCGCGCAGGATCTCTCGACCACGCTCGGCAAGATCGTGCGCATCAACGCCGGACGGCTCGGCGCCCCGCGACAATCCGTTCGTGGGCCGCGCCGGCGCGCTGCCCGAGATCTGGTCGCTCGGCCACCGCAACTGTCCAGGCGGCGGCGCTCGACCGCGACGCGGCGAGTTGTGGACGGTCGAGCACGGCGCGCGCGGCGGCGACGAGCTCAACAACCCGCAGCCGGGGAAGAACTACGGCTGGCCGGTCATCACCTACGGCGTGGACTACTCGGGCGCGCGTATCGGCGATGGCACCGCGAAGGCGGGCATGGAGCAGCCCGTGTACTACTGGGATCCGGTGATCGCCCCGTCCGGCGCCACGTTCTACACGGGCGACGCGTTCGCCGACTGGAAGGGCGACCTCTTCGTCGGCTCGCTCAGCCCGGGCGCGCTCGTGCGGCTGCGGATCGACGAACGGCCGCGTGGCGCGGCGAGGAGCGCTACCTGGCGGAGCGTCGGCGCGCGGATCCGCGACGTGCGCGCAGGGCCCGGACGGCTCGCTCTACCTGCTGACCGACGACAGCAACGGACGCCTCCTCCGCGTCACCCCCGGCAGCCGGTAGCCCCCTCTCCCTGCCCTCTCCCGAAGGGGAGAGGGATCAGCCGAGCTTCGGCATCACCTGCTCGGCGAAGCGGCGCATGGTGCGCTCGACCTCCCCGCGCGGGAGCGCGACCCCTGGTCGAACCAGCCGATGATCTGGGAGAGCCCGAACTCGTCCCGCGCCGCCTGCAGGCGGTCGACCACCTCCGCGGCTCGCCGAAGACGCCTGGTCGCGGCAGAACTTCTCGTAGGGCAGGTTGGCGATGGTCTCCTCGGACGTCTTAGGCGGGGCAGGTGATCGGCGAGGAGTCGGGAGCCGAGAAGATCGCCTGGATGTTCCGGTAGTACTGGAGCACGCCGGCCGCATGGCGTCGCGCGCGGCGCCGCCGGTGGCCCCCACGTGCATCGGGAACATCAGCGCCATCTGGTCGTCGCGCCAGGTGTGCCCGGCGGCGGCGAGCCGCCTCCGGTAGACCGCCATGCATTCCCGGAGCTGCGGCAGCGGCGTGGTCGTCGTGCCCGAGTAGATCGGCAGCCCCGGTCCGCGATGTGGGCGAAGCTCTCCTCGTGTGCACGGCGACCCGGATGGGCGGGTGCGGCTGCTGGAGCGGCCTGGGCACGACCGAGAGGTTGTCGATCTCCCAGAACGCCCCGCGGTAGCTGAAGCGGTCCTTCGTCCACGCCAGGCGGATGATGTCGAGGCCTCGTCGAAGCGCGCGCGGTTCTCGAGACGGGATCCGGAAGCCGTGGAACTGGGTGGGGATGGAGCCGCGGCCCACCCCGAACTCGAGGCGCCCGCCCGAGAGGATGTCGGCGGTCGCCGCCTGCTCCGCGCAGTCAGCGGGTGGTGCAGCGGCAGCAGCGTCACCGCGGTGCCGACCCGGATGCGCCGGGTGCGCTGGGCGATCACGGGCACCGCCATGAGCGGGGTGGAGAGGAGCGAGAACGCGCCGCCGAAGTGGATCTCGGCGAGCCAGGCCACGTCGAAGCCGAGCGAGTCGGCGAGCGCGACAGGTCGAGCATCTCGGTGAAGCGCTGGGCGTGCGTCTCGCCGGCCGGCTCCGGCGCCTGGAAGAAGAGGCCGAATCGCATCGCGCCCGGCCTCAGGCGCGCGCGAGCGGCCAGCCGAGCCACTCGCAGACGCCGCGCCCCATCACCTACTCCAGGTCCTCGCCCTTGAGCCACGGCAGGTGCTGGGTGAAGAGCGTGATGCACTCGTAGTAGGTGCACGGCATGCGCGTGAGGTCGGTCCCCCAGAACGTCCGCTGCGGCCCGAAGGCGTCAACAGCCGCCGGATGTCGTCGTGCAGGTCGGGGAACGGGTAGGGCTCGCTCGACAGCGACGGCATGCCCGAGGCCTTCACCGCCACGTTCGGGTGCTTGGCCAGCGCGCAGACCTCGGCAGCTCGTCCCAGACCTTGGCGCCTTGCCGCGCACGGCTGAGCCCACGTGATCGATCACGAGCTTGAGGCCGGGATGCTGCTCGGCGATCCGGTCGAGGTGGTCGAGCGCGCCCGGCACCAGCACCATCAGCGGGATGCCCGCCTTCTCCGCGGCCGGCCACAGCCAGTCGGCGGTGCCGTCGGTGAGGAAGTGGCGATTGTGCTCGTTGTGGAAGGTGAAGCGCATGCCGAGCATGCCCGGCTGCTTCCGCCAGTCGGCCACGCAGCGCGCGGCTCTCCGGGTCCTGCAGCGCCAGGCGGCCCATGACGGCGAACCGGTCGGGGTACGTGCGCGCCGCCTCCAGCGCCAGGTCGTTGCGGTCGCCCTCCCAGGACGGCGGCACCAGCACCATGCGGCGCACCCCGGCCAGGTCCATCTGGAACAGCAGCGTCTCCTTGCGGATCGGGTACGGCTTCTGCGCTTCGGCCGCGCGGCCCGCCGGCCACGGCCGCTCCGGCGTATCCGCGGCCCAGATGTGGACCTGCGAGTCGACGATGTCCATGGGGACCTCTCCTGTGAAGCGGGTTTACCGCGGGGCCTTGAGCTTCAGGTCCTCGTAGGGCGCGGAGTACGAGAAGCCCTTGATGTGGTCCACGCACGCCTCCTCCACCCGCGGGCCGACGCCCCACAGGAAGGCCAGCTCGTAGATCGGCACGTGGAGCACGCGCTCGTGCATGATGTCCTGCATCTGGTGCACCAGCGCCTCGCGCTTCTTCCGGTCGATCTCGCGCGCCTGCCGCGCGTAGAGATCCTCGATCTCCGGCACCACGCCGTTGGCGTAGATCCCGTTCTTGAGCACGTAGGCCTCGATGCGCGTCGCGGCGTTGCCGGCGGGCGCGCCCAGTCCCATGATCACGTTCTTGAGCTTCTTGTCCCGCCACTCGGTGAGGAATGCCGCGCGCTCCATCGTGCGCATCCGGGTCTTGATGCCCGACGGCCTGCAGGTAGTTGCCCAGGCCCTCGGCGAGCGAGAAGAACGGAGGAAACGGCGTCAGCGCGCCGGCGTCGAACCCGTTCGGGTAGCCCGCCTCGGCGAGGAGCTTCTTGGCCCGCGCGGGATCGTGGGCCGGCGGCTCGAACACCCTCGCGAACTCGAGCGAGCGCGGGATGAGCCCACCGGTCGGCCGCGACATGCCGAGCGTCTCGGCCTCGTTGAGCGCCTTGCGGTCGAGGGCGTAGCTCGCGGCCAGACGCACGCGCCGGTCGGCCACGGCGACTTCGCGTCCCACTGCTCGGGCAGGTCGAGGAACGGCACGCCCGGCGGCACCGCCGCGGCGAGGCGCAGCCCCGGCGTCCGCTTGACCTCCGCCGCGGTGGGCCCGCTCAAGAGGTACACGATGTCGACCTCGCCCGCCTTGAGCGCGGCGGCGCGCGTCGTCTCGTCGGGCATGCTCTTGAACACCAGCCGTTTCACCGACGGCACCTTGCGCCAGTAGCCCTCCCACGCCTCCATGACCAGGTCCACGCCGGGGTTGGTGCTCACGAACTTGTACGGCCCCGCGCCGATCGGCGCCTTCTTGAAGCCGTCCTCGCCGACCTGCTCCACGTACTTCTTCGGCACGATCCACGCCGCGCCGGTGGCCGAGGTGCCGTAGAAGGTCATGAAGTCCGGCCACGGCTCCTTCAAGTGAATGCGGACGCGGCTGGCGTCGACGATCTGCACCTCGCGCACGCGGTCCTTGAGCAGCTTGGCCGCGGTGCCCTTGTAGCGGTCGAAGGAGAACTTGACGTCCTCGGCGGTGACCGGGTCGCCGTTCTGGAACTTCACGCCCTTGCGGAGCACGAACTCGTAGGTGAGGCCATCCTTCGACGACCGTCCACGACTCGGCCAGGCTCGGCGTGTTGTCGCCCGCCGGGCATCGGCTTCACCAGCGCGTCGTGGATGGCGTACAGCACCATGTACGGCGTGATGAACGCCTCGGTGTCGCTCGGGTCGAGCCACCGGGGAGCCAGCGTGACGTGGATGCCCCACGTCATCGTGCCCTCCGGCGCGGCCGCCGCCGGGGCGGTGAGGGCAGAACCAGCAGGAGGGCGAGCAGGGTAGCGAGGCCGGAGCGACGGGCGAACGCGATCATGGCGCCTCCGTTTCGGTGTTTGGCCCGCTATGGTAGTCCAGATGGCCGGGGGGCAGGCGCGCGGGGTCGAACGGCCGAGGTCGACGAGGGCGGCGGCCCGTCGGCGATCAGCTCGGCCAGGGCCAGGCCGGTGCCGGGCGCGTTCAGCATGCCCCACGGCCCGTGGCCGGTCGCCACGTAGGCGCCCGGCGCGCCGGGCACGCGGCCGATCAGCGGGAGGCCGTCGTCGGTCACGGGACGGTAGCAGGCCTGGCGGCGCGCGATCGGCGCGGCGGCCAGCGCCGGCGGAGACGCGCCCGGCGGCGCGGGCGAGGACGGCGCACGCCGCGTCGCTCACCTCCACGCCCTCCGGCGAGTCGGGCAGCGGCGGCGGATCGGCCATCCCGCAGATGTAGACCTCGCCGTCGGGCCGCGGGAAGATCTCGGGCTCGAGCGCGCGGCCGTCGGCCAGTGCGGTAGTCCATGAACAGCGCGTGGGCCGGCACGCCCGCCGCGTCGAGCGTCACGCTGTAGCCCTTGAGGCCGTGGACCGCGGCAGGCGAGCGCCGCGCGACGCGGCCCGTCCACGGGCCCACGGCGAGCACGACGGCGTCGGCCGCGAGGCCTCGCCGTCCACCCTCACCCCGCGTCGCGGCGCCGTCCCGCTGTCAGCCCTCGACGACGCCGATGCGCAGCGCGGCTCCGCGCGCGCGCGCCGCGTCCACAGCGCGGCGGTGAAGCGCGCGGGATGGATCTGGGCCGTGGTCTCGGTGGAGCCGAGCAGCTCGGCCACGACGGCCGGCCCGTCGATCCAGGCGGGCGCCGCGGGACGCGGGGGCCGCCCGCCACCGCTGCCCCGCTCGCGCGCCCGCATCATGAACGTGTCCATGCGGCGGTAGCCGTAGTCGCCGCCGAGCTCGGTGCGCCAGCTCGGCGTGGAGCGCGAAGCTCAGCCGCGCCAGCGGGCCGACCGGCGAGCCGTCGCACCAGTCGAGCGCGAGGAAGCCGCCCGACTTGCCCGACGCCGCGCAGGCGACCCCCGAGCGCTCGACCAGCGTGACGCGCGACGCCGCGGCGGGCGAGGAAGTAGGCCACCGCGGCGCCCATGACGCCGGCGCCGCACACCACGACGTGACGAGGCGAGGGTCATGGCCGGTCCGCCGCACAGGGTAGTACAATCGCCCGCGAACCCCCAGCCCAATCGCCGACCCGATAGAAGGAGGGCGTCTCATGGACTACGGCGTCGTCATGTTCCCCACCGACTACGCGATCGCGCCCGGACGAGCTGGCGCGCGCGCTCGAGGAGCGCGGCTTCGAGTCGCTGTGGTTCCCGGAGCACACGCACATCCCGGCGAGCCGGCGGAGCCCGTGGCCGGGCGGCGGCGAGCTGCCCAAGGAGTACTGGTCCGCCTACGATCCGTTCGTCGCGCTGATGGCGGCGGCGGGCGCGACGAAGCGGCTCAAGCTCGGCACCGGCATCTGCCTCGTCATCGAGCGCGACCCGATCATCACCGCCAAGGAGGTCGCCACGCTCGACCGGCTCTCGGGCGGCCGCGTCCTCTTCGGCATCGGCGGCGGCTGGAACGCCGAGGAGATGGAGAACCACGGCACCGCGTTCAAGACGCGCTGGCGCTGCTCCGCGAGCGCGTGCTCGCCATGAAGGAGATCTGGACCAAGCGCGAGGCGAGTTCCACGGCGAGTTCGTGAACTTCGACAAGATCTGGTCCGATCCCAAGCCGGCGCAGAAGCCGCACCCGCCGGTCATCATCGGCGGCGACGGCGCGACGACGTTCGACCGCGTGGTCGAGTACGGCGACGGCTGGATGCCGATCATGCGCCCGCACCAGAACCCGGTGGAGCAGATCCCCGAGCTGCGGGAGCGCCTGAAGCAGGCGGGCCGCGATCCGAAGTCGGCGCCGGTCTCGATCTTCTTCGCGCCGCCCAAGAGGGAGGCGCTCGACGCGCTCGCGGCGGCGGGTGTCCAGCGCGCGATCTTCGGGCTGCCGTCGGAGCCGCGCGACCGTGCTGCCGCGGCTCGACGCGCTACGCGAAGGTGCTGCGGGCCTGACCCCGGCGAGCCCGGGCCCCTACCCGCGGCGCCGCCGCCGCCCGGAAGTTGCGCCGCCACGCTCCGCTCAGGACGAAGCGCGGAAACGTGATCCACTGCTCGACGACGAAGCGGCTCGCGAAGTCGATCGGTCCATCGAACGGTACGGGCGCTTCGCCGCTCCGCGCGTGCCCTCGGCCTTCGATCAGGACTCCGGCCGCGAGGCAGGCCAGGCCGATGCCGATTCCGGGGACGGACCGGGCGCCCATGCCGGCCAGAAGGAGCAGCGTGCCGACCTGGAACAGAGGCACCGCCACCAGGTGGACCAGCAGGTTCACGCGGTCGCGATGCTTGGCCGCGTAGTCGTTCCATTGCCACGCGAGCAGATTGGGCCTGATCATGCCGGGCCTCCCTGGATCGGCCCGTTGGGGCGACCAGGATCTTGCCCGTGCGCTCGCCCTGCTGGGCGTGGGCCAGGGCCGTCTTGATCTCCTCGATCGGGTAGATCTTCTCGACGGGCGCGGAGAGGCGTCCGTCGAGAAGCTGCTGGGCGAGGTCGGCGTAGAGGGCGCGGATCTGCGTGAGCGAGCGCGTGGCGAGCCCTCGCCCGAGGACGAAGCCCACCAGCTTCTGGCCCCCGGAGGTCAGCGCGCCGCGCGACATCACCGGATCCTCGCCGGACATCGACCCGTAGTTGCACACGACGCCGCCCTCGCCGAGGCACGAGGAGAGGCGGGTCGTCGCGCGGCCGGAGACCGCGTCGATGCCGAGGCGAATCGAGGCGCCGCCGGTCCGGCCCTCACGGTTTCGGCGAGGTCGGGCCCGTCGACGGCGCAGGCGTCGGCGCCGAGTGCCTCGAGCTCGGCGAACAGCGAGGGGCGCCGCACCACGTTCAGCGTGCGCAGCCCGCGCGCCTGCGCAGGCGGATGAGAAGCCGGCCGACGGCCGAGTTGGCGACGTTCTGGATCACCCAGTCGCCCGGCTTCAACTCGACGATGTCGGTCAGGAGCAGGAGCGCCGTCGGCGGGTTGATGCGCAGCATGGCGGCCTGGCGGAGGTCGAGCGCGGCCGGCACCGCGATCACGTCGTCGGCGTCGACACGGCGCCGCTGGGTCCAGTTCTCGCGCTGCAGGTTGATGACGAGATCGCCCGGCTTCACGTGCGAGACGCCGGCGCCGACCGCGGTGACGCGCCCGACGCACTCGGCGCCCGGTGCCGCGGGCAGGGCCGGCCTGCAGGCGATAGAGTCCCTTGGCAGAACGAGACATCCGCCGGGATTGATCGGGAAGAGGAGCACGTCGAACACGACTTCGCCCGCCGCGGGCGCGCCGACGTCGGGAACCTCGGCGCACGCGGCACGTCTTCCGGCGCGCCGTAGCGATCGAGCACGACCTGCTTCATCGCGCCACGGGCTCCGCGGGGTCGCCCGACGATGGTGGTCCGCTGCATGAGGCGCTGGTGGCGCTCGGTGTCGTACGGAGTGGCGCGGTGGAGCACGCAGCGGTTGTCCCAGATCCACGAGGTCGCCCGCCTCCCACTCGTGCCGGTACAGAACTCGGGCTGGGTGACGTAATCGAGCGGGCCCCGGAGGAGCGCGCGGCCCTCGTCGATCGGCAGACCCTCGAGGTGGGAGGCGTGCGCGCCCAGGAAGAGGGCGCGCGGCGGCCGTTCACCGGATTGGCGCGCACGAGCCGGTGGCGCACCGGGGAGTACAGGCGCGCTCCTCGGCGGTGAAGAAGCCCGGCCGGACCTGGTCGCGCGACCACGCGAAGTCGTGGACGGCGACGGCGTGCCTCCGCGCGTCGCTTCCAGGTCCTCCGGCAGCGAGGGTAGGCGGCGCGCGCGCTCGCGAACTCGGTGGCGCCGCCCTCGGGCGGCACGATCCGCCCGGTGAGGAGCGAGCAGAGCGAGGGCACCGGCTTGAAGGAGCTATCGCTGTGCCAGAGCATGTTGGCGAGCTGGTAGACCATCCGCCGGTCCTCGGCGGGGATGACCTCGCCGGTCTTGATGTCGAGGTTCGACTGGCGCGCGAAGGGCGTGCCCGCGGCCGGGTTCATGCTCCGGGTCACCTCGAGCGCGCCGAAGCGCAGGCTGAAGGCGACCTGCGTCTCGTCGTCCAGCGCGGCGCCGCGGAAGAGGAGCACGGAGTGCTCGTCGAAGGCGGCGCGGATGGCCGGCCCACTGGGCTCGTCGAGCGGGCGGCTGATGTCGACGCCGTCGATCCGCGCGGCGAAGGCGGGCGTGAGGCAGGTGACCGTGATCGGCATCATGGGCCTACGGCCACCTCCGGAACACGTCCTTCAGCTCCTTGGTCGGCACGGTGTCGCGCATCCAGGTGAAGCCGCCGCGCTCCGCCATCTCGCGGGCGCCCTTCATGAAGGCGGCCAGGGCCAGGCGGGAGAGCGCGCCGCCCACGCTGATGCGCTTCACGCCGACGCCGGCGAGCTGGGCCACCGTGAGATCGGGATCCGCCGCGCTCATCACCACGTTGACCGGCTTGCTCACCGCCGACACCACGGTGCGGATGGTGGCGAGGTCCCGGCACGCCGGGCGCATAGAGCACGTCGGCGCCCGCCTTCTCGAAGGCCTGCAGGCGCCGGATGGTGTCGTCGAGATCGAGGCGCCCGTGCAGGAGGTTCTCGGCGCGCGCGGTCAGCATGAAGGGCACGGGCAGGGCGCGCGCCACCTCGACCGCGGCCTGCACGCGCTCGACCGCGAGATGGAAGTCGTAGATCGGCTTCTCGGGCTCGCCGGTGGCGTCCTCGATCGAGCCGCCCGAGATGCCGGCCGCCGCGGCGAGCCGGATGATCTCGGCCGCGGCGCGCGGCTCGTGGGCGTAGCCGTTCTCCAGGTCCGCGTTCACCGGCAGGTCGGTCGCCGCCGCGATCACCCGGCAGTTCTCGATCACCTGGGCGCGGCTCACCCCGTTGGTGCCGTCCACGCCGCCCGAGCGAGTTGGCGAGCCCGAGGCTGGTGGTGGCGAGGGCCTCGAAGCCGAGCGAGGCGAGGAGCCGCGCGGTACCCGCGTCCCAGGGGTTCGGGATCACGAAGGCGCCGGGCCGCTCGTGCAGCGCGCGGAAGGCGGCCGCCTTCTCCACCGGGGTCTTCATGAGGGAGCCTCCTACGTCTTCTCGAAGTCGATCCGCTCGTACACGGGCAGCTTCTGCAGGTAGCGGCGCAGGCAGTCGAGCCCCATCTCGACCGCGCCGAGGCGCACCCAGTCGCGCCCGCCCAGGATGCGGGCCTTGCGCGAGGCCACGTCGCCCGCGGTGGCGATCGCGAGGCAGATGGTGCCGCCGAACTCGATCCGGTCGGGGCCGTCGTCGAGATCGATCAGCACCGCGAGGGCGTGGGTGGCGCCGGTCTGGCTCCGCGCCGCGCGTGCCACCGTCTCCGCGACCTGTCGGGGTCAGCGGGCCGTCCGGCGCGGGGCCGGTGAGCCCGACCGCGGCCCACACCTCGGGCAGGGCGCGCGCGATGACGCCGCGCCGGAACACCGCGTCGGCGCCGGGCAGGTGGGCGAGCCGCGCGGCCATCTGTCCGCTCGTGAACGTCTCGACCAGCGAGAGCGTGCCCGCCTGGCCCTGGAGCTCTTTCAGGATGACGCCCTCGAGGGTCTGGTCGTCCTCGCCCAGGATGAAGTTGCCGACGCGCTTGCGCACCTCGCGCTCCACCGGCTCGAGCTTGCGGCGGATGTCGTCCATGTCGCGGCCGCGCGCGGTCAGCTTGGTCTCGAGCTGCGGGTAGTGGGCGCGGAAGCCGAGCTTCACGCTGCCGTCCGGCACGAGGTCCTCCACGCCGGCCAGGAGGGAGTCCACGTGCGACTCGCCGAGCCCGTAGGAGTGGAAGCGCTTGAGGAAGATGGCCCCGGGCAGGCCGGCCTTGGCGAGCAGGCGCGGCACGATCTGCTCCTCCAGCATGCGCCGCAGCTCCCGCGGGACGCCGGGCGTGAAGTAGAAGCGCGCCCGGCCGATGTCCACCGCGAAGCCGCACGCGGTGCCGATCGGGTTGTCGATGACCTCTGAGGTGGTCGGTAGCATGGCCTGCTTGCGGTTGTTGGGCGGCATCACCCGGCTGCGGCGCTGGAAGAAGTCCTCCATGCGCTTGAGCCAGTCCTCGTTCAGCGCGAGCTCGACCCCGGCCGCCTTGGCCGCGATCTCCTGCGAGAGATCGTCCACGGTGGGCCCGAGGCCGCCGTTGACGATGACCGCGTCCGCGCGCTCGCCCGCGAGCTGGAAGGCCCGCAGCAGGTTCTCCCGGTCGTCGCCGACCGTGGTCTCCCACTGCACGGAGAGCCCGACGTCCTCCAGCTTCTGGGTGATGTAGCTGAAGTTGGTGTTGACGATCTTGCCGGTCAGCACCTCGTCCCCCGTGCAGATGACTTCGATGTGCAGTGCCATGGCGCGGGTCTCCGTCAGCCCATCAAGAGCGCGCCCGGAATCTCGCGCCCCATGGTCTGGATCTGGTCGCGGGTGATGCCTTCCTTCATGAGGCCGCCCACCAGCATCTGGAGGCCGTCGGCGGGGGTGGGGTTGCCGGCCTGGCCCAGGTCGGTGCCGAGCACGAAGTGCTGGGCGCCCACCGCCTTGATGCGGGCCGCGGTGTCCGAGACTTCCACCCGCGCGGTGTGGTGCATGAACTCGAGCGGGGAGGTCGGCCCGGACAGCATGAGCAGGGCGCAGAGCTCGAGCTTGGCCCCGAGGGCCGCCGCCTTCTTCATGTGCGCCAGGCTCATGCCCACCACGTCGAACTGGGCGTGGGTGACCACGATCCGCTCGCAGCCTTCCTCGCGCGCGGCCGCGATGAGGGCCAGCGCCTCGTCGGGCGAGGCGTGCCCGGTCTGCACCACGAGGCGCTGGGCCGCGCAGACCTTCAGCACCGCGCGCGCCGCGGGCAGGACCTGGCCGCGCTCGTCCAGCACGCGGATCCCGGCCGGCGCGGTGCCTGCGCGCTTCACGTGGTTATCGGCGTCGAACGTCGGGAACCAGACCACGCGGCCGAAGCCGCCCTGCATCCGCCACATCCACTCGACCGCTTGCGGATTGAGCCCGCCGACCGCGTGGTTGAGGGTGATGCCGCCGAACACCTTGATGCCCGGTACGTGCTTGCGGACGAGGAAGGCCCGGTCGGCGGTGTGGGTCACGTGGTTCTTGAAGACCACCGCCTCCATCTGGCGCGTGGCGGCCAGCGTGGCGAGCTCGTCGTCGTCGAGGGCCCGGCCGAAGATGTCGGGCGCCGCGTGGGTGTGGAAGTCGATCAGCCCCTTGATCGGGCTGACCGGGGGCGGCGGCGGGGAATAGCCCTGGACGCCGGGGTTGGCGGCGGCGCGCGGGGCGGCCGCGGCGGGGCGGCCGTGGGAGGCCGGGGCCGGACGGCGCGGTCCGCGCGGCGCCGCGAGCGCGACCGGGGCGGCCGCGCGCACATGGCAGCAGCCGCAGACGAGGTGGGTCATGACCCTCGGGATTCTACACGAGGCCTTGACCTGGCGGCGACCCGTCGTAGACTTGTCCCAGCCGACCAGGCGGCTGACGGTCCGCGTGAAGGGTCGACTCACCCGACGCTGCTTCGCGTGCAACCCGGCACGCGCGTCTGGCCGACCGCCCAGCTCGCGGTACGCGCGGGAGCACGGCTTCACGAGCTGGCGCGCGCTGCGCGCCCGGCTCGATCGGCGCTGCCGCCGGATCGCGCCGCCCGACCGGTCGAGCGAGCTCTTCGACGCGATCAAGCGTCGGCGACGAGGGCACCGTGGGCCGGCTGCTCGACGCCGATCCCGGCCTGGCCAACGCGCGCGACGCCGATGGCCAGACGCCGCTGCTGGCCGCCGTCGATGCGAACCGCGCCGGCCTGGTCCCGGTGCTGCTGAGCCGCGGCGCGGACCCGGGCCGGGCCTACGCACACTCCGCGCACACCCCGCTGTCCTGGGCGGTGACCGCAGAGTCCTTCGACGCGGCGCGGGCGCTGGTGCGGGCCGGCGTGGAGCCCGACCTCTTCTGCGCCGCCGGCCTGGGCGACGTCGAGCGGATCCGCGCCTTCTTCGGCCCCGACGGCCGTCCGAAGACCGGCGCCTCGAAGACCGGGAGCACGCGCTTCGCTCCGGACGGCACCCGGCTGCCGTGCCCGCCCGACTCCGTCCCCGAGATCGTGGCCGACGCCCTCTACATCGCCTGTCGTGCCGGCCACGAGGGGGCGGTGCGGGAGCTCCTCGCGCACGGCCCCGACCTGGCCTTCCGTGCCTTCGCGGGCGGCACGGCGCTCCACTGGGCGTACTTCGCGGGAGCGGCCCCGGTGGTGGCCCTCCTGCGCGCCGCGGGCGCGGATCCCACGCTTCGCGATCCCGTGCTAGGCTGCACGCCTGAGGCGTTCGGGATCTGCGTGGCCGCGAGCTGGGGGTGGGTGTCGAAGGTGCGGCAGCGGCTGGTCGAGGACCGACGCCTGGCCCAGGCGACGAGCGCGCGCGGCGGCCCGCTGCACGAGGCGGCGCGCGCGGGGGCCCTGGAGACGGTGAAGCTGCTGCTGGACGCGGGCGCGGATCCGGCCCGGCGGAACGGGGACGGCAAGACGGCGCTGGATCTGGCCCGGGAGCGCCCGGATCACGCCGGGTGCGGGGCGGTGGCGGACTGGCTGGCGGGGAGTGCACTCGAACCGAGGAGGCCGTGATGTTCTTCGAGCTCAGGCAGTACCACATCCGTCCCGGGCAGCAGGAGAAGTGGGTCAAGTGCATGGAGGAGGAGATCATCCCGTTCCAGGTCAAGATGGGCATGGTCATCCTCGGCAGCTTCGTCGGCGAGGAGGACCAGTCGGTCTACGTCTGGATCCGCCGCTTCGACAGCGAGGCGGAGCGGAAGCGGCTCTACGACGCGGTCTACCAGAGCGACTACTGGAAGAACGAGATCTCCGCGCGGGTCGGCACCATGATCGACCGCGAGCAGATCAAGGTGACCCGCCTGACCGCGACGCCGCACTCGCCGATCCAGTGACCCCGTCGCCGCTCGAGACGGCGCGGAAGCTCGCGCCGCTGATCCGGTCGTCGGCCCCGGAGACGGACGCGCTGCGCGAGCTGCCGCGTCCGCTCTTCGAGGCGATGGCCGACGCGGGCCTCTTCCGGCTCGTGTTGCCGCGGACGCTCGGCGGCTTCGAGATGGACCTGCCGAGCTACATCCAGGTGATCGAGGAGCTCGGGCGGGCCGACGCGAGCACCGCATGGGTGACCAACCAGGTCTCGGTCTTCGCGACCTACGCGGCGCGAATGGAGCCCTCGGCCGCGCGGGCCATCTGGATCGACACCCCGCGCAGCGTGGTGGCCAACACGCCGCAGGCCAGCGCGCAGGCCATCGTGGTGCCGGGCGGCTACCGGGTCACCGGCCGCCAGGGCTTCAGCACCGGCAGCCGGCACGCCTCGTGGCTGGCCGCCCACACCACCGTCACCGAGCAGGGCCGCCCCCGGCTCGACGACGGCCAGCCCGAGATGCGCTACTGCTTCGTGCCGCGCGCGGAGGCCCAGATCCTCGACACCTGGCAGGTCCGCGGCATGCGCGGCACCGGCACGAACCACTTCCAGGTGGACGACGTGTTCGTGCCCGAGGACCGGACGGTGAAGTCGGTGACCGCGCCGCTGGTCGAGCCGGGCCCGCTCTACCGGCTGCCGCGCACGCTGGTCTTCGCCTCCGGGGACGCGGCGGTGGCGCTCGGCACCGCCCGGAGCTGCCTGGACGCGTTCATGGAGCTGGCCACCACCAAGACCCCGCGGGCCATGGACGCGCTGCTGCGCGACCAGCCGATGATCCAGAACGAGGTGGGCCGCGCCGAGGCACGGGTGCGGTCGGGCCTCGCCTTTCTCCGGGAGGCGGTGGGCGGGATCTGGGACGCGGTGGTCACCCACGGGGCGGTCACGCTCGAGCAGCGCGCGGTGCTGCGCCTGGCCACCACCGACGGCATCCGCACCGCGGTCTCGGTGGTGGACATGGTCTACAACATGGCGGGCGCCACCGCGGCCTACGAGTCGAGCCCGATCCAGCGCCATTTCCAGGACGTCCACGTGATGAGCCAGCACCTGCAGGCCCGGCTGGCCCACTACGAGCTCGTCGGCCGCCACTGGCTCGGCCTCAAGATCGACGAGAGCCGGCTGTAGGCGACCCGACAACCGACTCTTCGGCCCACTCTTCGGCCCACTCTTCAGCCCACTCTTCGGCCCACTCTTCAGGAGGACACGGTATGGCGGCCAGGCAGCCCGACGCGACCCACTCGGAATCTCGCCGTGACTTTCTCCGGCTCGCCGCGCTCGCGGGGGCGACGAGCGCGCTCGCGCCCGGCGCCGCCGGGCGGGCGTGGGCCCAGGAGACCCCCAAGAAGGGCGGCACCCTGCGCGTCGGCTTCTACGTCGAGGCGGCCACCATGGACCCGCATCTGTCGGGGAGCAAGATCGACCGGCAGGTCTACCACAACATCTACGAGCCGCTCGTGGTGCTCGACGCCAACCTCGGCATCAAGCCGGGGCTCGCCGAGTCCTGGCAGCAGCCCGACCCCAAGACCCTCATCTTCAAGCTGCGCCGCGGGGTGAAGTTCCACGACGGGACCGACTTCAACGCCGAGGTGGTGAAGTGGAACTTCAACCGCATGAAGACCGAGCCCAAGTCGGTGCGCAAGGGTGAGACGGCGAGCATCGACACGGTGGACGTGGTGGACGACTACACGGTGCGGCTGAACCTGAAGCGGCCCGACGCGGCGCTGCTCGCCACTCTGACCGACCGCGCGGGCATGATGGTCTCGCCCAAGACGGCGCAGGAGCGGGGGGCCGAGCTCGAGCGCAACGCCCGGGGCGCGGGCACCGGGCCCTTCGTGTTCGTGGAGTGGGTGAAGGACGACCGGCTCATCATCCGACGCGAACGACAACTACTGGAACAAGCAGGGCGGGCCCTACCTCGAGCAGATCCGCTACCGGCCCATCCCGGACGACACCGTCAAGCTGCAGAGCCTCCAGGCGGGCGAGATCCACGTGATGGACTACGTCGCAGCCGCGCGACGTGGCCGCCGTGAAGGCCGACCGGAACGTGGTGGTACTCGACGTGCCGTCGCTCGCCGACTTCGCCTACCAGCTCAACCACACCAAGCCGCCGTTCGACAACAAGGCCGCTCCGTCAGGCGGTGGCCTACTCGCTCGACCTCGAGCAGATCGTCAAGGGCGTGTGGCTCAACGTGGGCGTGCCCGCCAACGGGCCGATCCCGCCGACGAGCTGGGCCTACGACCGCTCGATTCCGTTCATCAAGCGCGACCTCGCGAAGGCCAAGGCCAAGCTCGCGGAGGGCGGCAAGCCCGGCGGCTTCACCTTCACGGTCACCACCAACAACATCCCGATCAACGTCCAGGAGGCCGAGGTGATCCAGGCCCAGCTCGCGGAGGCCGGGATCACCATGAAGATCAAGCTGGTGGACTCGGCCACGCTGCTCTCGGACGGCAACGGCAAGAACTTCGAGATGGTCAGCTACCAGTGGAGCGGCCGGCCGGATCCCGACGGCAACACCTACCAGTTCTATCAAGACCACGCCGGGCACCTCGCTCAACTGGTCGGGCATCTCGAACCCGCAGATCGACGCCCTGCTCGACAAGTCGCGCGAGCTCTCGAGCCAGGCCGAGCGCAAGAAGCTCTTCAGCCAGCTCGTGCGCATCCTGCAGGACGAGCTGCCGATGATCTTCATCGTCCACCCGATCGAGCCCAAGGCCTTCAGCCCGCGGGTGCAGGGCTACGACCCGATCCCGGACGGCATGATGCGCTTCAAGGACGTCTGGCTGAAGTAGCCCGGCGGTGGGCCTGCTGATCCTCCGCCGGCTGCTCGCGACGATCCCGGTGCTGCTGCTGGTCACCGCGGGGGTCTTCGCGCTCATCCACCTCACGCCCGGCGACCCGATCGACGCGATGATGGCGGAGTCGGTAGACGACAGCGTCAAGCGGCAGCTCCGGAGCGACCTGGGCCTCGACCGGCCGCTCTACCTGCAGTACGCGACGTGGATGGGGCGCCTGCTCCAGGGCGACCTCGGCCGGTCCATCCGCAATCAGGAGCCGGTGATCGAGAACGTGGGCCGGCGCATCAAGCCGAGCCTTCAGCTCGCCGGGCTTCGCGATGGCCATCTCGCTGCTGGTGGCCATCCCGATCGGCATCCTCTCGGCGGCGCGCCGCAACTCGCCGCTCGACCGCTTCGGCACCTCGTTCGCCCTCTTCGGCATCTGCATGCCGAACTTCCTGATCGCGCTGCTGCTGATCTTCCTCTTCGGCGTCACCCTCCGCTGGCTGCCGATCTCGGGCTACGTGGATCCGATGGAGGAGCCCTGGGACGGGATTCGCTCGCTCGCGCTGCCCGCGATCACGCTCGGCCTGGCCCTGGCCGCGGTGATCACGCGCACGCTGCGCTCGAGCATGCTCGAGGCGCTCTCCGAGGACTACGTCCGCACCGCGCGCGCCAAGGGCCTCTCGGACGGCGCGGTGATCCGGCGGCACGCGCTCAAGAACGCGCTGATCCCGGTGGTCACCGTGCTCGGCCTGCAGCTCGGCACCCTGATCGGCGGCGCGGTCATCACCGAGTACGTGTTCGCGCTGCCCGGCGTGGGACGCCTGGTGGTGGACGCGGTGTTCGCGCGCGACTACCCGCTGGTGCAGGGCGTGGTGCTGCTGATCGCGGTGGGCTTCATCCTGAGCAACCTGATGGTCGACCTGCTCTACGGCTGGATCGACCCGCGGATCCGGCATCGCTGACGCCGTGGCCACCATCCTCGTGGCGTCCGCGCCGTCCCGCTCGGTCCGTGACCGGCGCTGGGAGACCCTGCGCCGCGCGGCCCGGGCGCGCCTGGCCCCGTTCGGCGCCGCGGTGATGCTGCTGGCGATCATGGCGGCGCTGCTCGCGCCGCTGGTGGCGCCCTACGATCCGCTCAAGCAGAACCTCAACAACACGCTCGCCCGCCCCGACCGGACGCACTTCCTCGGCACCGACAACGTCGGCCGCGACGTGCTCTCGCGGGTGATCTGGGGCACGCGCGTCTCGCTGGTCGCCGGCTTCGGCTCGGTGGCCATCGCGGTGCTGGCCGGCGCGCTGCTCGGCCTGCTCGCCGGCTACGCGGGCGGCCGGGTGGACAACCTGGTCATGCGGGTGATGGACGCGGTGCTCTCGTTCCCGCCGCTGGTGCTGGCGCTGGCCCTGGGCGCGGTGCTCGGGGCCGGGCTCACCGGCGTGGTCATCGCGCTCGGCGTGGTCTACACGCCCACGTTCGCCCGGCTCATGCGCGGGCAGGTGCTGTCGATCATGGCGCGCGATTACGTGGACGCGGCCCGCGCGCTCGGGGCGCCCGGCTGGCGCATCGCCTGGTCGCACGTGCTGCCGAACGCGACCGCGCCCATCGTGGTCCAGGCCTCGCTGAGCGTGGCCTTCGCGATCCTCGCCGAGGCCTCGCTGTCCTTCCTGGGCCTGGGCATCCAGCCGCCGGCCGCCTCCTGGGGCAGCATGATCAACGCGGGGCGGGGGTATCTCCAGCAGGCGCCCTGGATCGTCTTCGGGCCGGGCGCCGCGCTGTTCATCACCGTGGTCGGCCTCAACTTCGTGGGCGACGCCATCCGCGACGCGCTCGACCCCCGGCTGCGCGCCTAGCGCAGGGGCGCCCCGGCACGGTATCATCGGCGGGCAGGCGATAGTCGCCGCCGAGGAGAGAGCCATGGCCAAGACCGAATCGGACGTTCGTGCCGCCGGGAGCGCCCAGACGCCGCGCGGCGTGAACCACATCGTGCTCAACGTGCGGGATATCGAGGTCTCGCACCGCTTCTGGACCGAGATCGTGGGCTTCCGGTGCGTGGCGGAGCTCAAGCCCCAGCCCGGGAAGGTCCGGCCGAAGATGCGCTTCTACAGCGGCGTCGCCGACAACGGCGATGTCTCGCACCACGACCTGGCCCTCGCCGAGGTGCCGCGCAAGGACGGGGCGGTGGCGGAGGGCGCGCCCGAGACGTGGAGCCTGATGGGGCCCAAGGTCGGCCTCAACCACGTGGCCATCGCCTGGCCCGATCGCGAGTCGTGGCTCAAGCAGCTCGAGTTCCTGCAGGCCAAGGGCGTCACGTTTCACCGGCGTATCAACCACGGCATGACCCACAGCGTGTACATCTCGGACCCGGACGGCCACGGGATCGAGGTCCTCTACGAGCTGCCGCGCGACGTCTGGGAGCAGGACATCGACGCGGCCCAGAACTACGCCGAGGCCCTGCCCACCGAGGGCCCCGAGTCCCTCATCGACCGCACCGACAACCCGCAGTTTGGGGTCAGGTCTTGAATTACGACATTCCCTGAGGAGACGTGGGGCCGGGCCGGGTTGAAATGTCGTAATTCAAGACCTGACCCCGATCAGGGGACGATCTCGAATTCGACTCGGCCCTGGCCGGAGGCTTCGACCGGGACCACGCCCTCGGTGGCGCGCAGGCGCTCGGCGTTGGCGCTTCCCTTGGCGGCCTGCAGGCGGGTGCGGGTGATCTCCATGCGCTGGGTCGCGAGGGTGCGGGCCGCCGCGTCCGGATTCGGCTCGGCCTTCACCAGCTCGGTCACGAGCGCCTCCAGCCCCGACGGCGCGGGCTGACCGGGATAGCGCTCCGCGAAGAGCCGCGCCGTGACCGCCTCCGCGGTCTGCCCCGGCTCGCGGGCGCCCGCGTCGATGCGCTGGCGCACCGCCGCGCGCTTGAGCGCCACGATGTCCTCCACGGTGTGGACGGGCTTCATGGCCAGCGTCACCCCTGGCGCCTCCCGCAGGAAGCCGGCGAGCCGCTCGGCGTGCTGCTCGAAGTCGCGCGTGATGCGGGTGGTGCCCGCCTCGAAGTAGACCGGCCAGATCTGCACCGTCTCGATCCGCGCGTCCTCGGTGTAGAAGATCTTGCCCACCCAGCTGAGCGGCAGGGCCATCACGCTGACCGCGGTCTTGCGCATCGCGGCCCAGAACGCGTCGCTCAGATCGAACTGGCCCGACGCGAGGTCGCCCGAGAGCGGCACCTCGAGCTTGATCTCCCCGCGCACGTTCTTGAGCAGGGAGACGAGCATGCCGAAGGGCACCCCGACCCGGTCGCGAACCTCGTCACCGCTGCGCGACGGGGCGTACTCGGGCTGGCCGATGAGCAGGTCGTTGGTGGCCTCGATCCGGTCGTTCACCACCCGATAGTGCACGGTGGCGCCGAACGCGCCGCGCCGCGCGACCCAGCCGATGAGCTTGTTGCTGTAGGGATTCACGCGCGTGAGCGGGAAGTCGCTCAGCTTGCCGTCGAGCTCGAGGTTGAGCGGGCCGCCGATCGCGCCCAGCGTGCCCTTGATCTCGAAGGGCGCGCCGCCGGTGAGCCGCCCGTTCATGGCCACCTGGCCGCGGCTGTCGGGCGCGGTCCCGAGCCCACGGCCGGTCAGCGCAATGCGGGAGGCCTCCTCGACGAAGGCCGGCGTGGTGGAGCGATCCACGAACCGCACGAAGCCCTCCTCCACCGCGAGCGCGCCGACCCTGACCACGGGTGGCGGCGTGGCGGCGCCCGTCGGGGCGCCCGGCGCGGCCGCGACCCGGTCGCGTGGCGCGGGCGCCGCCGGACCGGGCGGCGCTGGCGCGGTCTTCGGGGTGGACGGGCTCGCCACCAGGAGGCCGAGCAGCGGCACCGTGCCGTCGGTCTCGCGCTCGAGGAGGAGCCACGGCTTGTCGACGGCGACGCGCTCGACCGTCACGCGGCGCGGCCAGTCCGCGTCGAGACGGGCCACGTCCACCCGCTTGATGTAGGCGAGCATGCGCTGCCCGTCACCGAAGGTGGGGTCGTCGAAGGCGAGCCGGCCGGTGGCCGCGACGGACAGGGGCGCCAGCGTGCCCCGCACGCGCAGGTCGGCGTCCATCTTGCCCTCGATGGTGCCGCGCGAGGGCAGGAAGGCCTGCATCGTCGCCAGGTCGAGCTGCTTGGCCGCGATCTGCATGTCCACCGTCTGGGTGTCCACGCGAAGCTGCCCCTGGGCCTCGAGATGTCCGCCGGTGGCGGTCTGCGTGCGCAGCTTCACCTGGGAGGCCTCGCGCGCCGGCCAGCCGATGTTCTCGATCTGAAGGCTCGCGCCCTGGAGCTGGATGCGGCCCGGCGGGCTCACCGCGCCATCCACGATCGCGATCACGCCGTCCTCGATCGCGGCGCGGCGCACGCGGACGTCGACCTTCGGCTCCGGCTTGGGCTGGGGCGTCTTCGGCGCCGACGGGGCGGGCGGCGGGGTGAGCAGCGCGGCGATGGGGAAGCTTCCGTCGGCCGCGCGCTCGATCTGGGCCCACGGCTTCTGCAGCCGCACGGCCTCCACCACCACGGTCGCCGGCCACGTGTAGTCGATCCCGGTGGTCTCGAGCCGGGCCGCGGTGGCCACCGGCCGGTCGCCGTCGGCCACGGCCAGGTCGGCCAGCGTGGCCGTGCCGCGCGCGGTGATCGCGAGCGGCTCGAGCGTCGCCTTCACGAGTAGGTCCCCGCTCGCCTTGCCCGCGATCCGCCCACGCAGCGGCAGGTAGGGCCGCGCCGGCGAGAGATCCACGCCGCGCGGCGTGACCTGGGCCTCGATCGTCCGGGTCGTGAGGTCGAGCTGCCCCTTCGAGCTGATCGTTCCGGACCCCGGCGCGGACATGTCGAGCTGCACCGGGATCGGCCCGCGGGCAGGCCACTGGAAATCGCGCGAGGACAGGCGCGCGCCGGTCACCTCGAGGCGCGCGACCGGGCTCACCGCCGCGTCCGTGATCGTCGCGCTGCCGTCCTCGAAGATGGTCTCCCGTACGGTCACGGCCGGCTTGATCGCGTCGGCGGTCGCCGGCGGGGTGGGCGCCGCTCCGGGCGGCGGGGCCGCGGCGGGCGCGGGGGCGGCCGGGCCCGCGCCCGCCGCCGGGCGCGGCGGGGCGAACAGGGTCGTGATCGGCAGGGTACCGTCGGGCCGCCGCTCGATGTGCACCCACGACTTCTTCATGTGCACGCGCTCGATGACGGCGGTGGCGGGCCAGGTGTAGTCGACGCCGCTCGTCTCGATCCGGCCGACGGTGAGCACGGGCCGATCACCGTCGGAGAAGGAGACGTCGACGAGCGCGGTGGTGCCGCGGGCGTTGAGCTGCATCGGCTCGCCGAGCTGGCCCTTGAGCGTCAGGTCCGCCTCGAGCCGGCCCTGCAGGCGCGCGCTCAGCGGCACGTAGGCGCGGTACGGCGCGAGCGCGACGCCGGTGGCGCGCGCGCGGAGCTCGAAGCGGACGGGGTCGAGCGCGACGGTGCCCTCGGCATCGACCGTGCCGGCCTCGGGCGTGCCGGCGGTGAGCTTGACCCGGCCGGGCCGGCCCTCCGGCCAGGTGACGGCGTTCGCGGTGAGCGCGATCGGCTCGATCCGCAGGCGCGCGATGGGCGCGACCGTGGCATCGTCGAAGCGGACCCGGCCCTGCTCGACCGCGACCTCGCCGATCTCGAGCGCGAGCGCGCCGGTGGTCGCTCCCGGCGGCCTGGCGGCGGGGGCGGCCGACGGCGTGGCCGCCGGCCTGGGCCGGAGCGCTTGCACCACGTCCACGATCGGGAAGTGCCCCGTGCGGTCCCGCTCGATGGTCACCCGCGGCCGGGCCAGACGGAGGCGCTCGATGCGCACCTTGGGCCACTGCGCGTCGAGCCCGGTCAGCTCCATCCGCTCGGCGGCGAGGAGCCGGCGTCGGCCCTCGCGCGTCCGGTCCGCCGGCGCGACGCCGGCGGGGGCGGCGTCGGGAGTCGGTGCGTCGATGCCCCGGGGCCCGAAGACGGTGGCGTCGTTGAGGGTGGCGCGCCCGCGGACGCGTGTCGTGACGCCGCCTGCCGCTCCGGCGGCCGGGCCGGTGACGTCCACCGTGAGGTCGGTCTCGATCATGCCGTTGAACTGAAGCGGCAGGTCGAGATAGGGCGCCCAGAAGGCCAGGTCCACGCGGCTGATCCGCGCGCGCAGGGTCGACCCGAGGGGGGTGGAGCGCGCGGTGCCCTGCACGTCGAGCGCGCCGCCGCCCGGCAGCGTCGCGGTGAGCGCGACCTGGGCGGGCGCCCGCCCCGAAGCGTCCAGGCCGTCCATCACCAGCTTGATGCGGTCCAGCTCGAAGCGATTGGTCTGGCCGGGCCGCGGATCGTGCACGGTGGCACGGCCGACGACCTCGACGTGGCCGCGCGGCCGCCCGTCCGCGCCGTTCACGGTGGTCAGCACGAAGGTCAGCGACGGCACGGTTACCAGCGAGGTGTCCGCGCCGCGGCGGCGCACCGTCACGTTGTCGAGCCGGGCCTGGCCGTCGAGCCGAAGCCCGTCCTGCGCGTCCGCAGTGATGGTGAGCCCGGCCGAGACGAGGGCGCGCTCGAGCACGACCGCGGTGTCGGCCGACAGGTACAGGTTGGCGAGGGTCGCGTCCATGTTGCTCAAGTTGACCCGCACGCGCCCGTGCATCGGGGCGAGGCGCACCTCGGACATCTCGACCAACAGCGGGGCGCCCGCCACCTTCGTGGTGAGCCGGCCGTGGCCGCGCGGCTCGGGGTTCACGGTGGAGAGCAGAGCCGCCTCGACGGCCAGCGCCTCGGCCCGCCAGGTGCGGGGCGGAGTCAGCGTGCGGTCCTCGAACACGATCGCGCCACCGGTCAACGCCAAGCGATCGAGGGTGACGGCGGCCGTCCTCTTCCGGGGCCCGGACGGCTCCAGGAGATCGGAGATGTTCAGGACTCCGCGCGCGGTCCGAACGATACGCACGCGGGGATTGTCGAGCGCGAGCTCCTCGATCCAGAGGTGGCCGCGCAGCAGCGTGCTCGGGCGGAAGCGGACCTCGAGCCGGTCGAGCTCGGCGAGCGGCGGGCCGGGCTCGCGGTCGTCGAGCCGGAGACCGGTGATGCGCAGGTGGCCGCCGCGCAGGTCGAGGGTGAACTCCCGCATCGTGAGCGTGCGGCCGGCCTGGGCCGCGACCTGCCGGACCAGCGCCCAGCGGGCCAGGCTCGGCAGCGCGAGCCAGAGCGCGGTCGCCGTCACCACGAGCGTGGCGAGCAGGACGACCGCGACGGAGACGAGCAGACGGCGTCGGGTCACGAGCTCAGTATGCCTCGGCCCCGGCCCTCAGCCTACCTGCAGGGCAGCCTACCTGGAGGCTCAGCGAAACGCGGGCGCGATCTCCGCGATGAAGCGGTCCAGGTCCCGGCGCAGCTCGGGCAGGGGCCGGAACAGGGTCGGGACGAACAGGGTGTCCACCTTGGCGGCCCGCAGCTCGGCCAGCGTGGCCCGGATCTGCTCGGGGGTGCCGGCCAGGCAGGTGTCGCGCGCGTCCGCGGCGTGGCGGCCCATGCGGGTGCCGATCGTCTCGGCGAGCGCGTCCACCTCCGCCTTCTTGTCGGTGATCAGCAGCGCCATGTTGGCCGAGCGGCGGATGGTCTTCGGGTCGCGGCCCACGCGGCCGCAGTGCTCGTCCAGGATGCGGCCCTTGTGGGCCAGCACCTTGGGCCCGCCCCAGACGTTCCAGTGATCCGCGTGGCGGGCCACCGTGAGGAGCGTCACCTTCTCGCCGCCGCCGCCGATCATCAGCTCGGGGTGCGGCTTCTGCACCGCCTTGGGCTGGAGCGGGGCGTCGGAGAGCGTGTAGTAGCGGCCCTTGAAGTTGCTGCGGTCCTGCGTCCACAGCGACTTCATCACCTGGCAGGCCTCGTCGAGACGCTCCAGGCGCTCGCGCATCGTGTAGAACGGGATGCCGTAGGCCTCGTGCTCGTTCTCCTGCCAGCCCGCGCCGAGCCCGAGCAGGAGCCGCCCGCCCGAGATGATATCCACCTGCGCGGCCATCTTGGCCACCACCGCGGGGTGACGATAGGTGTTGCCGAGCACGATCGTGCCGACCTGGATGCGCGGGACCAGCGTGGAGAGCGCGGTGAGCGTGCTCCAGCCCTCCAGCATCGCGCCCTCGCGCTCTTTCGTGTTCGGCATGAAGTGGTCGGTCACGCAGGCCACGTCCCACTTCGTGGCCTCCGCGTGCTTCCACATCTCCAGCACCGCCGGCCACGTCTGGTTGCCCATGCTCGTGAACATGCCGAAGCGCATCGTGATCTCCTTGCTCAGTGCTCGGTCTGGGACTCGCGGGCGGGCCCGACCAGGGTGGCGCCGCCGTCCACCACCAGCACATGGCCGGTGATGTAGCGGGCGTGGCCCGACAGCAGGAAGCGCGCGGCCTGGCCGATGTCCCAGCCGGTGCCCTCGCGGGCGAGGACGGAGGCGCGGCGCCGCTGATCGCGCGCCTCCGGGCTCATGCCGCGCGCGTAGACCATCGGGGTGTAGACCGGGCCGGGGGCGATGCAGTTGACCCGGATGCCGTCGGGGCCGTGGTCCACCGCCATGGCTCGGCTCAACGCGATCACCGCGCCCTTCGAGGCCGAGTAGGTGGTGAGACCGCGCGGACGGAGCGCCGAGATCGACGAGATGTTCACGATGGCGCCGCCCTGGGCGGTGCGGATCATCTCGGGGATCGCGGCCTTGGAGGCGAGGAACATGGTCTCGACGTTGACCTGCATCACCCGCCGCCAGGTGTCGGGCTTCTCCTCCACCACGCTCCCCTTGCTGCCGATGCCCACGTTGTTGATCAGGAAGTCGAGCCGGCCGTAGCGGGCGACCGCCTCGCGCGCCATCGCCGCGCACTGCGCCTCGTCGGTGACGTCCACCGAGAGCGCGGAGGCCTTCCCGCCCTCGGCGCCGATCATCTCGACGGTGCGCTTGGCGAGGCCCTCGTCGCGGTCGACGACCAAAACGTTGGTCCCACTACGGGCCAGCAGGATGCAGGCCGCGCGGCCATTGCCGATGCCGTCGCCGGCGGCCCCGCCGCCGGTGACGATGGCCACCCGTCCCGTCAGTCCCGGATCGTCGTCGGGCCGCGTCGCTGCGGTTGTCGTGGTCATGGCAGGCCAGCCTTTCGTGAGGAGGTCAGGGGCGCCCCGCGCCGGGCACGTCCACGCGGACGGTCTCGATCGCGCCGTCGCGCTTGTCGGCCATCCCCGGCCCGCTGCCGGTGCTGGTACAGACGAACAGGGTGCGCCGGTCGGCGCCGCCGAGCATGCAGGCGAAGGCGTACCGGCTTCCGGTGGAGACGGTGCCGTCGATCTTCCCGCCCTCGCGCACCCGCAGCAGCGCCGATCCGCGCGCGTCGGAGACCCAGATCGCCCCCTCGGCGTCGAGGCAGATGCCGTCGGGGAAGACCGCGTCCTCGAATTGCGCCCACACGCGCCGGTTGCTCAGCGTGCCGTCGGGCGCCACGTCGAAGGCGGTGAGGCGGTGCCCCTGCGTCTCGCCGACGATCATGGTGCGGCCGTCGGGGGTGATGACGGTGCCGTTGGGGAAGAAGAGGTCCTCGGCCGCGCGGGTGACGCGGCCGTCCGGATCCACCCGCGCCAGGCACGTGGTCCGCGGCGGCTCACCCTTGTGCCGGTCGTAGCCGAAGTTGCCGACGTAGGCCCGGCCCCGGCCGTCCACCACCATGTCGTTGCACGGCCCGGTCGCGACCGCGGAGAGATCGGCGAGCACGCGCGTCGCGCCGTTCTCCACGCGCAGCACGCGGCGGTCGAGCATGGACACCACGAGCAGGGCCCCGTCCGGCGTCCAGCCGAGGCCCGACGGGCGCTGCGGGATTTCCAGAATGGTTTCTACGGTCCCGTCAGGCGAGACAGCCAGCACTCGGTGGGTGTAGAAGTCCGAGAACCAGAGGCGGCCGTCGTGCCAGCGGGGCCCCTCGGGGAACGTGAGCCCGTCGAGCAGGGTGGCGAGCACCGGCGGCGTCGGGCTAGGCGATGGCGGCAGGCGCCTGCGGCGTCGCCTGCCACTGCGCGGGATCGTGACCGAAGAACACGGTGGCGCCCGCCTGGTCCCGCAGGCGCCGGAGGGCGGCGAGCGACTCCCGCATGATCGGGCCGTTCCAGAGGATGCGCGGCAGCACGTCCCGATCCATGTTCTCCCGCGTGTAGCACGCGTCGGCGGCGCAGACCATGTCCGCCCCCTTGCCCAGGCGCACGCGGAGGGACTGGTGCCCGGGCGTGTGGCCGAAGGTGGGGAAGAGGATCACGCTGCCGTCACCGAAGACGTCGTGCTCGCCGTCGATGAGCCGGTAGTCGAGGGGATGGTCGAAATCGATCGGGCTCGGGTTGTAGCCGGGGGCGAAGCCGGGCCGCCGCGCCGCGTCCATCTCCGCCTTCTGCACCAGGAAGGTCGCGCGCGGGAAGAACTCGTTGCCGCCGCAGTGGTCGAAGTGCAGGTGCGAGTTGGCCACGTAGGTGACGTCGTCGGGCCGGAGCCCGAGGAGCGCGAGCTGGGGCACCACGTCCTCTCCCTCCTTCGACTTCACCGCGAGCCGCTTGGCCCGCTCGGCGCCCATGCGCCCGATCGGATCCAGGCGGGCCTGGGCGTGAATGCCGGTGTCGAAGAGAAGCCGCCCGCGCGGGTGGGCGACCAGGAAGGTCATCACCGGCACCGTCCAGGGCTGTCCCGCCGGGAGGTCGTCCAGCATGCTGGCCCGGTCCAGCTCGATGTACCCGCCGCAGAGCGCGAAGAGTTGGATCACGGCGGTAACGATAGCCCGTCTCGCGCCCGTTGTCAGGTGCAAATGCATCCGCTAGCATGACGCCCCATGCGCGTCGAGACGCTCCTGCCGCTCGGCAAGCTCGATCCCGGCCTCCGGGCCGCCGAGACGCCGCTCGACCTCGGCCGCGTCGTCGACGACGCGCGGCTCGTGGAATCGCTCGGCTACGACGGCCTCGCGGTGGAGGAGACCAAGGTGGACCCGTACGTGGTCATGGCGCTCGCCGCGGCGGGCACCACGCGCCTCCGCCTCACCACCGCGGTGGCGATGGCGTTCCCGCGCAGCCCGACCGTGACCGCGATGTCGGCGTGGAGCATCCAGAAGCTCTCGCGCGGGCGCTTCGTGCTCGGGCTCGGCAGCCAGGTGCGAGGCCACATCACGCGGCGCTTCGGCCTGACGTACCGGCCGCCCGGGCCGTGGATGCGCGACTATGTGCGGGCGGTGCGCGCGGTGTGGGCGGCGTGGCAGCAGGGCGCGCCGCTCGCCTTCGAGAGCCCGCACTACAACCTGAGCCTGATGGTCCCGCTCTTCGATCCGGGACCGATCGAGCACCCCGACATCCCGATCCACGTGGCCGCGGTGAATCCCACCATGTGCCGCTTCGTGGGCGAGGTGGCCGACGGGCTGCGCCCGCATCCGGTGTGCACGCCGCGCTACATCCGCGACGTGATGCTGCCCGCGATGCGGGCGGGCGCGGCCGCGGCGGGACGGAGCCCCGCGCTCGCGGTCGCGATGAAGCCGCTGGTCTGCGCCGCGCCCGACGAGGCCACGCTCGTGGCGCGGGTGCGGGACGTGCGGGCGCGCGTGGCCTTCTACGCATCCACCCCGGGCTATCGCGCCGCCTTCGAGCTGCACGGTCTCGGCGACCTGGCCGCCGAGCTGGCGGTGCTCTCGCGCGCCCAGCGCTGGGAGGAGATGCCCGCCCGCATCGACGACGAGGTCCTCCACACCTACGCGGTGGTGGGCACCTACGCCGAGATCGGGCGGAAGCTCGTGGAGCGCTATCGCGGTCTCGTCACCGACGTGGAGTTCAGCATCCCCGCGGCCACTGCCGCCGAGCAGGGGATCCTCCGCGAGCTCGTCCAGGAGATCCGGCGCGAGAGGGCGTGAGGATGGCCGGGCCCTTTGGGCCCCGTGATATCGTGAATCGATCATGACCGATCCCGCCCCGCAGACCCCGGCCCGTCTGGCCGAGGAGGGCGAGCGCCTCTACCGGCTGCTGGCCACTCACTCCGCCGACGTCTTCGCGGTCTTCGACCTCGAGGGGCGCGCGATCTACGTGAGTCCCTCCGTGTACCAGCTGCGCGGCTACACGCCCGAGGAGTGTCTCCTCCAGGGGCCGGCGGAGCGGCTCACCCCGCACTCGCAGGAGGTGGTGAACCAGGCCTTCGTGGAGGTGATGGCGGTCGAGCAGGCGGGCCAGACCCCGCCGAACTCCTTCCGGCGCCTCGAGCTCGAGCAGCCGTGCAAGGACGGATCGACGGTGTGGGTGGAATCGACCTTCACCTGGGTGCGGGACGAGAGCGGGCGGCCCACCGGCATCCTCAGCGTGACCCGCGACATCACCGCGCGCAAGCGCGCGGAGGCGGCGCTCGGGGAGAGCCAGACCCGGCTCCGCGAGGCGCAGAAGCTCGAGGCGGTGGGGCGGCTCGCGGGCGGGGTGGCCCACGAGTTCAACAACCTCATGACCGTGATCCTGGGGCGCGCGCAGTGGCTGCTCACCCAGTACCGCGACGACGCGACCCTGCGCGGCCAGCTCGAGATCGTGGAGCGCGCGGGCCAGCGCGCGACCCACCTCACCGCGCAGCTCGTGGCCTTCTGCCGGCGGCAGGCCTTCGCGCCGCGGCGGCTCGAGCTCAACGACGTCCTGCGCGGTGCGCTGCCCGCGCTGCAACGCGGGCTGCCGCCCGGCGTCGACCTCGTCACCCGGCTCCGCGACGGGCTGCCGCCGCTCGACGCGGACCGCACCCAGCTCGAGCACGTGGTCCAGCAGCTCCTGGGGAACGCCGCCGACGCGATGCCGGAGGGCGGGCGGATCATCGTCGCGACCGCGGTCACCGGCGGGCGCGGCGCCGCGGCGTCGGTCACGCTCTCGGTCGCCGACACCGGCCACGGGATGAGCGAGGAGGTGCGGGCGCGCGCCTTCGAGCCGTTCTTCACCACGAAGGACGTCGGCTCGGGCACCGGGCTCGGGCTCGCGATGGTCTACGGTTCCGTGCAGCAGCACGGCGGCCACGTCGAGATGGACAGCGTGATCGGGGTGGGAACCACGGTGCGCATCCACCTGCCCGTGGCACCGGCCGCTCCGGTCCGGCCCGCGTCGGACGCCACCGTGCTCGTGGTCGAGGAAGACCGCGCGACCGCGAATCGTCTCGTCGAGGCGCTGGGCGGCTGTGGGTACACGGTCCTCGCCGCCCCGGGCGCGGAGGAGGCGCTGGCCGTCGCCTCCCTGCACCCGGGCGCCATCGACCTGCTGATCGCCGACGTGATGCTCGAGCGGCTGAACGGCGCCGAGCTGGCCGCGCGCCTGCGCCAGACGCGGCCCTCGCTCCGGACCCTGTTCGTGGTCGGCGACGTCGGCGAGCCCGATCCGCGCCTCGTCCTGCACGCGCCCGAGGAGTGGCTCGTCCACCGGAAGTTCTCGCCCGACGGCCTGCTGGAGAAGGTTGCCCGCGCGCTGGCCTGATCCGTCACCGGCCCCGCTGGCCGGGGGCCGCGGCTACCCCTTGTAGTTCTCGTTCGGGCGCTTCATCTCGAAGATGTCGTGGATGTAGGAGTACTGGTGGCCGGCGAGGCGGCCGATCGGCTTGAGGCGGCCCACGTCGATGCGCCCGGTGGCCGCGTCGTAGACGTCGTCGCGCACGTGGAAGTACACGATCTCGCCCAGCACCAGGCTGTGGGGCCCGCGCCCGACCGGGATGACCTGGGCCACGCGGCACTCGAGGCTGACCGGCGCCTGGACCACGCGGGGCGAGCGCACCCGCACCCCGGGGGCGGCGGTGAGGCCGGTGAGCGTGAACTCGTCCACCTCGGGCGGGTACTCGCCCGAGCTCAGGTTCATCTGCTCGGCGCGGTCGTCGTCCACGATGTTCACCACGAAGTCACCGGTGTGCTCGGCGTTGCGCACCGTGTCCTTGTGATCCTTCGAGCGCGGGCCCGAGGAGAACGCGATGGTCGGCGGGTCCCCGCAGACCCCCATGAAGAAGCTGAAGGGGGCGAGGTTGTTCACGCCGTCGGAGCCCACCGTGGAGACCCACGCGATCGGCCGCGGCACCACGCATCCGATCAGCAGCTTGTAGGTGGACTCGGCCTTGAGGGTCTTGGGATCGAGCTCCATGACGATCGTCGTCTCCTGGGATGAGGGGTTACTTGCCGCCGCTGATCTGCTCGATGGGCCGTCGCCCGCCGAGCCGCCCGGAGAGCTTGCGCCAGCCGCTCACCGTGCGCAAGCGCCAGCGCTCGAGGAACAGGTACACGACGGGCGTCGTGTAGAGGGTGAGGAGCTGGCTCAGCAGCAGGCCCCCACGATGCTGACGCCCAGCGGGCGGCGCAGCTCGGAGCCGGTGCCGGTACCGAGCGCCAGGGGCAGGGCGCCCAGCAGGGCGGCCATCGTCGTCATGAGGATCGGGCCGCGGGCGCCACCGGCTGAGGACGCTTGGGCCGGGCCACCGCGTAGTACGCGCCGGCCGCGATGACCACCGACAGGATGACGCAGATCACCCAGAACCTCCGGGCCCGCCCCGCCATGTCGGTCGCCTCCCCTCTGTGTGGCTTCGCTTGTAGCATATTTCGACGGGGAGCCCGGACGCATCATTCGCGGGGACTCCCCATCCCGACGCTGCGGGACACGCGCTCCGGCGTGCCCAGGTCCCACCAGGTCAGCGCCGGGATCTCCACGACCGCCAGCGGGACGTCGGCCGACGCGAGGACCGCGCGGGAGAAATCCGCGGTGGGCGCGAAGAGATAGGCCTGCTGGAGCGCGATGGCCTCGTAGCGCGTGCCGGTGAACAGATCGAAGCGGGTGAGCCGGTCGTGGAGCAGGGGCAGGCATGCCCGGCCGGCCTCCACGAGGGCGGTGACGGTGGCGGTGAAGACGAGGGTGTTGCACAGGGCACGCCCCGCGGGCGGCTCGTCGTGGAACGCACGAACGCGATGGACCGCGCGGCGGCCCGTCGAGCCCACCGGCTCGCCGGGCTCGATCCACCCGTGCGCGGGCGCCGCCTCCGTCGGGGGCACGCCCAGCAGCAGCAGCCACCCGGGATGCGTCCGCACGTAGGCGGCGGCCTCGGCGACGTGGCTCGTGAAGTGCGATTCCTCGATGATGAAGTGGTTGGTGGGGAACACCGCGACCACGGCCCCGGGCTCCCGATCGAGCATGGTGTCTGCCTCCTTAGCCGGGGAGCTCGACGAAGTCGAAGGACGCCACGTCCACCCGGTAGAAGCGGCTACTTGGGACCGCGACGTCGAAGTAGGTCCGACCGTGACCCGGGACGGCTTCGCCGATCGGCGCGACCACGCTGGCGACGTCGTTGCCGCTCGCGTCGATCTCGTGGATGCGCAGCGCGACGTGGATCGCGGAATCGCCATAGTCGTTGTAGACGTAGCCGGTGATCCGGGTGCGGCCGGTTGCGCCCGGCCCGGCCGTCCACTCGACGTGGAAGAAGTGGTCGGCGAGGGCGCCCTCGTCGTCCGGGTCGAGGGTCTTGACCACGGGCGCCGACTCGTCCCAGTCCACCGCGATCGCGCGCCAGTCGGCGCGCGCCACGTGCGCGTCGAGTCCGGCCACGCCGAGCGCGGCCACCGCAAAGCTCGCCACGAGCAGCTTGACGATCCTGAGCATGAACAGTCCTCCTCCGTTGGGTGTGAGGTGATCGGAGACGACGGGATCGAGGCGGGGTTAGCGAGCGGGTGGAGCGCGGGACGGGGCCGCGGAGGCCCACACCTGGAGCGGTGGCCGCTCCCGGGTCGGGGCCAGGCGGGCGATCAGCGGGAGGAAGAGCGGGCCGGCGCCGGGCGCGGCCGGCGGCGCGGCTCCGGCCCCGGAGCCGATCAGCGCGCCGATCGCGTCGCCGTCGTCATCGTCGTAGATGCCCGGGATCCAGGCAGGATCCGGCGGGCTCGCGTGGGCGAGCCCGGGCAGCGCGATGGCGAGCAGCAGCAGGATGACGAGCAGGCGCTTCATGCTAGGGGCGCGGTGGCTGCACGAGCTGGCGCATCTCCTCGCGGAGCTGGGTCAGCCGCTCCTTGGTCTGGGCGGCCCGCGCGAGCTGCTCGGGCGTGAGGACCGCGCGGACCTCGAGCGCGGCCTGCGCGCCGTCCTGCGCGAGCTGGTCGCGGAGCTGGCCGATGCGCCCGAGCTGCGGCTGCAGGTCGGCGGGCTGCAGCGGCCCGGGCGCGAGCAGCTTGGCGCCCAGCTCCTGCTGCGCCTGGCGGAGCTGCTCGACGAGCGGCCGCGTGGTGGCGCGGTGCGTGGACAGGATCCCGCGCACCTTCGCCTGCTGCTCCGGCGTCAGGGCCGCGCCGCGGATCATCAGCCACAGCTCGCCGTCCATCCGGCCCGTGGACCCGTGCATGCCGCCGAGCGCAGCGCCGGGGTCGGTCGGCGGCGCCTGGGCGAAGGTCGCCGTGGCGGGCCAGGCGATCAGGAGCGCGGCGGCCAGGATCGTTCGGATCGTCAACGGGCTCGTCATGGTTCTCCTCCGGTGAGCGCATGGTCGAGCTCCTGCGCCATCAGCTCCAGGCTCGCGGCCGGATCGTCCGCCGTCGCACCCGTCGTCGCGGTGGCGGGATCGCCGCTCACCGAGAACAGCGCGGCGGAGACGTCGGCCAGGATCGCGGCCACCTCGTGCGGCTGCATGGTGGGCGGCACCGGGGTCACCGCGCGCCACACCGCGACCTCGACCCAGATCAGCAGCGCGGCCGCGACGGCGGCGAGCCCAGCGGTGGCGGGCATCCAGCGCCGTCGCCGGGTGGCGAGCGGCCGCGTCCGGGGCTCGGCCGTGTCGCGCAGGACACCGGTGATCAGGGCCAGCTCGCCGCGGATGCGCCGGTGGCGCGCCGCGCACGCCGCACAGCCGGCCAGATGGGCCCGCTCGGCCACCGAGGCGAGCTCCGCTTCGACGCGCTCGAGCGCCTCGTCGGACAGGCACGGGCTCATCGCGTGTCCTCCAGGCTCCGGCGCAGCGCGCGCACCGCGCGGAACAGATGCCGCTTCACGCTCCCGGGGCTCAGCCCGAGGGCCGCCGCGACCGCCACCGTGGGCTGCTCGTCGATGTGGCGGAGCGCGAACACCTCCTGCTGACGCCGCGGCAGCGCGCGGAAGGCCAACCAGATCCGTCGGCGGGTCTCCTCGCCGATCGCGACGTCGCTGGGCGCGGGCGTCAGCGCCACCAGCGGGACCTCGTCGAGCCGGACGCCGCGCAGGTGGAAGCGCATCCAGCCGCCGGCCCGCCGGCGGTCGCGGCAGGCGTTGACCGCGACCCGGGTGAGCCAGGCGCCCCAGCTCGCCGGGACCTGGCCGAGCCGCTCGGCCTCGTGCGCCTTCAGGAACACCTCCTGCACCACGTCGTCGGCCTCCTGCGCGTCGCCCAGGAGCAGGCGACACAGGCGTTGGAGCCGCCCGTAGTGGGCGGCGACCAGCAGATCCGGCCGGGGTGCGGGCTCCACGTCCCTCTGACGGGCGTTCCGTCCCCTCTCATCAGACCTGACGAACGAAATCGGCAAGGCGTTGACACCGCCGGGGCGTCGATCGCCGCGCCGAGGGAGGATCGGCGGTATTAAAACCGCGCCGTGCATGCTAAATTGGGCTTCTAGCCATCTTCTGAGGGGCTGGAAAAGTCGAGGTCGGTCGTGGCGAGCAAGGGCATCCAGGACCTGGTCGGACAGGTGATGATCGACAAGGAGTTCCTCGCCGAGCTCGTGCGGGAGCCCGCGCGGGTGCTGGCCGGCTTCGAGCTCACCCCGGACGAGCGGGCCGCGATCGAGCACGCCCTGGGCAGCACCAGCAATGTCTCGGACCGGGATCGGGCGCGCGCGCTGCAGAACGTCATGCTCAAGCGCTGGGCGACCTGATTGCGGGTGCCCGCCGGACGGATCTGAGTGGCCAGCCTTCCCGAGATCGGCTTCCTCCGCCGGGTCCTGTATTTCAAGGACGTCGAGGAGCCGGTCCTCCTCGCGCTCTGGCCCAGCTTCCGCGAGCGTCGCCTCAAGAAGGGTGACGTCCTGTTCCGCGCGGGCGATCCCGGCGAGGAGCTCTACCTGATCCGGGACGGCAGCATCGTGGTCTCCAAGCCGGTCACCGGCCGGGTGGAGCAGGTGCTCTCGCGGCTCGCCTCCGGCGAGGTCTTCGGCGAGATGAGCGTCTTCGGCGACGAGCGGCGCCGCTCCGCCACCTGCCAGGCCGAGCTCGACACCATGCTCTACAGCCTCGACCGCGACAGCCTCAACCGCTTCGTGACGGGCAGCCCGCTCGCGGCGGCCAAGTTCTTCCAGCAGATGGCGCAGGTCGCCTTCCAGCGGTTGCGCGACTCGTCCGATCTGGTCGCCGAGGTCACGCGCTGGGGGCTGGAGGCGACGGGCCTCGACATCGAGCACAAGTAGTGAGTGAGGCCGGCGACAAGACCGCGGAGAGCAGGCCCAAGCGGACGCGCATCGAGCTGCTGGTCCGCGACCAGGACGGCGGCGGCTTCGCCACGCAGGAGATCTCGAGCGCGGTCGCCTATCTCCACAGCCGCCCCCAGCGCATCCCCGACGCGGACTGGGAGATGGCGCGGCTGCCCTACGCGCCCCAGGGCGTCGTCACCTACGCGCTCAAGAACCGCCGCACCGAGCAGATCATCCAGATCACCGAGGCCGAGAAGTTCCTGTGGGGGCAGATGGACGGGCGGGCCTCGCTCCAGGAGATCGCGACCTCGTACCTGCTCCGCTACGGCTCCTTCGATTTCGAGATCATCCCGACCCTGATCGTCAAGCTGCTGCGGGCCGACCTGCTGACGATGCGGCCGGTCTCGCGCCTGCGCGCGGTGCTCGCCCGCAACCGGCGCAACCCGGCGGCCCGGGCGATGGAGGGCACGCTCCACGCGCTCGAGCGCCTGACCGTGACGAGCCGGCGCTCGCACCAGTTCTTCGAGCGCATGTACCGCTACGGGGGCTTCCTGCTCTTCTCGCCGTGGGCCATCGCCGCGCTCGTGCTCATGATGGGGCTGGGCATCCACAGCGGGATCAAGATCTGGAACAACCTGAGCGAGGTGACGCACGGGCTGGCCAGCCACCCCCTCGTCGCGATCCTGCTCGTGAAGGTCGTGTTCTGGCTCACCGTGATCAACCACCAGATCATCCACGCGCTCGCCTGCATCCACTACAAGCGGCGGGTGCGCGAGTTCGGGTTCACGATCCTGCACGGCTTCATTCCGACCTTCTACGCCGACGTCACCGACATCTTCATGGCGAGCCGCCGGGCCCGGGTCGTCAACGCGGTGGCGGGGCCGCTGTTCCATCTCTTCCTGGGCGGCTTCTGCTTCTGGATCGCCACCCTGCTCGAGCCCGGCCTGATGCAGGGCTTCATCGCGGCCTCCGCCATCCTCCAGATCCAGTCGTTCTTCATCAGCCTCTACCCGTTCTGCTTCCTGGAGATGGACGGCTACCACATCCTGGTCGAGATGGTCGGGGTGCCCACCCTGAACCACGACTCGGTGCGCTTCGTGCGCGAGTCGCTCTGGCGCCGCATCCGCACCGCGACGCTCCTGACCCGCCAGGAGACGATCTGCCTCGCGTATTTCGTGCTGTCGGTGGTGTCGATCGCCGGGTTCGTGTTCCTGAACGTCTGGCTGCTCTCGAGCGCGGGCAAATCGTAGCGCGCTAGCCCCCGCCGCGAATCACCAGCGCGATCAGCCGCCCCACCGCCTCGCCGAGCGCCTCCGGCAGCTCGTCGGGCGCCGCCTCGAGCACCCGGCGCTGCTCCTCCTCGCTGAGCGCTTCGAGGCGCGCCTGGGCGCGCTGGCGCACCTCGGGGCCGAGCAGGCGCGCGATCTCGAGCACGAAGCGGAGCGCCTGCTCGGCGCGCTCCTGCGGGGAGGCGGCGCCGGCCCGCGCCGCCGCGCCGGCCTCGCGGAGCCGCCGGCTCAGACGCACGCGCTGGCCGTGCACGTGGAGGAGGTCGCCGGGCACCGGGCCCCACTCGAGCCCCAGATCGTCCGTCACCGCCGCGATGGCGGGGGCCAGCGCGGGCGCGCTCTCGCGCGAGATCAGCTCGGCGAGCGCGCCGCGCCAGATCGGGGGCAACGGCGCGGGCGCCGACGCGTCCGGCGCCGGCGCGGGCGATTCGAGGATCTCGCCGGTGCGGTCCAGCACCAGGCGGTCCTCCAGCGGTCCGCCCAGGGCCCAGAGCGAGCAGATCACGCGGTCGCCGTCGCTCCGGACCACGCGCGGCTCGCGCCGCCGGACGTCCTGCCAGTCTCTGCGGTAGAAGGCTTCGCCGTTGAGCGTGACCTTCTCGATCTCGTGGCGGAGCTGCACGACGACGCCGGGCCGCACGTGCTGCGCCTCGAACGGCGCGGGATGCCAGTCGAGGGCCCCGTCGGCGAGGAAGCGCTCGAGCGGCAGCCCCTCGCCCGCCGCGTAGCGAAAGCACTCGAGCAGGGCGGTGAAGAGCTGCTCGGTCGGGTAGGGCCCGCGGTAGCGCACGGTGGCGACCCCGTGGTCCTTCATGAGCCCCGCGATCAGGTTGAGCAGGGTGGTGCCGCCGCCGGGCGGGAGCCGTCGCGGCTCGAAGAGCGGAGGGATGAAGTCGGGCCGCGCGTAGTCGAGCGACTGGAAGAGGGTCAGCGCCTCGCGGGGAGCCCACGGCGCGTCGGGCTCCATCAGCCAGACGCGATCCGAGGCGCCCCACGCGGGATGCGTGTCCGCGCGCGGCTCGATCCCGAGCCAGCGCCCGTCGGGCAGCAGGCACTTGGCCCACGCGAGGCCGCCGTCCTCGCGCCAGCGACACGCGGCGACGAGATGCCCGCGGCGGTCGAACTGGAGCAGCCGGCGCCGCGCGCGACCCGGCGCGTAGGCGACGAGCGAGCCCGCGCGTCCCGCCGCTACCGGCGGATCCGCGTCGTCGAGCGCGGCCGCGAGCTGCGCCACGCCGTCGGGGTCGAGGGCGACGACGTCGGGGCGCGCGAGCGAGGCGCGCAGGCGGGGCAGCACGGCGCGGTCCAATATGGCTCGATACTCTATCACCGCCGCGGGCCGCGGTTGCCGGACCGCGGACGGACGGATACAATGCGGCGCGTGAAGCTCTTGCCGACGGTGATGGGGCTCGCGCTGTCGCTCGGCGCGTGCTCGCCGATCGCGGTGCCCATCCAGCTCCAGCCGTTTCCGGACGTGCCGGTGCCCGCCGAGTGGACGCCCTACTCCGACGACTGGGCGATCATCCGGACCCAGAAGGTCACCGCGGCCCGCCTCATCTACTTCACGCCGAACAGCGTGGAGACGACGCTGGCCACCGCGCGCCGCCTGCTCGCCAACGCGGGCTGGCAGGAGGCGCGCAGCGACCGCTTCGTCAACGCGGAGAAGTTCCCCGGGGTCTGGGTCGAGTTCTTCAAGGGGGACGATCTCTGCCGGCTGACCGTCATCGAGGGCACGGGCGCGACCCACGTGGACTACACCCTCGCCCGCGTGAACCCGGGCTCCTGATGGCCACGCCCGACCTCGTCTGGATCCCGGCCACCGAGCTGGCCGCGCTGATCCGGTCCAAGAAGGTCTCGCCGGTCGAGGTGGTGGACGCGGTGCTGGCCCGCGTCGAGCGCCTCAATCCGACGCTCAACTGCTTCGCGGCGGTGACCGCGGAGGAAGCGCGCGACGCCGCGCTGTCGGCCGAGGTCGCGGTGATGACCGGCGAGGAGCTCGGCCCGCTGCACGGCGTGCCGGTGTCGATCAAGGACCTGCTCTTCATGCGGCGAGTGCCGACCACCGGGGGCTCGCGGCTGTTCACCGATCACGTGCCCGAGGAGGACGCGGTCAGCGTGGAGCGCCTGAAGGGCGTGGGCGCCATCCTCATCGGCAAGACCACGACGCCGGAGTTCGGCCACAAGGCGGTGACCGAGAGCCCGCTCTTCGGGATCACGCGCAATCCCTGGAACCCGGCGCTCACGCCGGGCGGCTCGAGCGGCGGCGCGGGCGCGGCGGTGGCCGCCGGGCTCGGGCCCCTCGCGGTCGGCACCGACGCCGGCGGCTCCATCCGGATTCCCGCGTCGTTCTGCGGGATCTACGGGCTCAAGCCGTCCTTCGGCCGCGTGCCGCAGAATCCCGGGTTCCCGGGCTGGGAGACGCTCTCGCACACCGGGCCGATGACCCGGACCGTGCGCGATGCGGCCCTGATGCTGGATGCGATCGCGGGGCCGGACGACCGCGATCGGCATTCGCTGCCCGGCGGCGCGCCCTCGTTCCTGGCCGCCTGCGAGGGCGGCATCGCGGGACTCAGCGTCGCCTGGTCGCCCGATCTGGGCTACGCGCGCGTGGACCCGGAGGTGGCCGACCTGTGCGCGGCGGCGGCCGAGCGCTTCGAGAGCTTCGGCGGGCACGTGGAAGTGGTGTCGCCCTACTGGGATGATCCGGAGGAGACCTTCCGCACCACGGTCGGCGCCGAGATATGGAGCGCGTGGGGCGACCGGGTCGAAGCCGACGGCGCGCAGATGGACCGCTCGCTCCGCGCCCTGCTGCGCTTCGGCTCCGAGGTCACCGCCGCGCAGTATCTCCGTGCGGTGCGACGCCGCGGGGAGTTCTGGACGGAGGTGCAGCGGTTCCTGGCGCGCTTCGACCTCCTGATCACGCCCACCGTTGCGGTGCCCGCCTTCGAGGTCGGCAAGCCCGGGCTCAACGAGGTCAACGGCGAGCCCTCCTCGCCGCTCGGCTGGACGCCCTTCTGCTTCCCGTTCAACCTCACCGGCCAGCCCGCGGCCACCGTCCCGGTCGGCTTCACGAGCGCGGGGCTGCCGGTGGGGCTGCAGATCGTCGGGCGCCGCCACGCCGATCACACCGTCCTGGCCGCGTCCGCCGCCTTCGAGGCCGCGCAGCCCTGGGCGGATCGCCGGCCGCCCATCGACTGATCGCGCCGTGCACTTCGCCCTCGTCTGCCTGGGCGGCGCGGTGGGGACGGGGGCCCGTTATCTCCTGGGTGGCCTGGCCGTCCGCTGGCTCGGCGGCGAATTCCCCTACGGCACCCTGCTCGTCAACGTGATCGGATCGTTCCTCATCGGCCTCGTCCAGGAGCTGGCGGTCGGCGCGGCGGTGGTGCCCGAGAACGTGCGCGTGGTGCTGGCGGTCGGTGTGCTGGGCGGCTTCACCACCTACTCGGCGTTCGCGCACGAATCGCTGCGGCTGGCGGCGGCCGGCTCGTGGAGCGCGGCGATGCTCTACGTCGGGCTCACCACCGCGCTGTGCTTCGCGGCCTGCTTGCTGGGCATCGGGGCGGCCCGGCTGGTGGCGGGCTAGGGCTTCCGGGTAATTTCTTCCCCCCGCTTCTCCGCGTCCATCACGCGGGCGCGGTGCTCGCGGAGCGCCTGATCGTACCGCTGCAGCATCGCATCCCGTTCGGCGTGGAATTGCAGCCGCTCCGCGAGCATCCCGCCCAGGAACGCCACCGCCATCGCGACGACGAGGATCAGGGCCTGGAAGACCCGGCGGGCGCGGACCGACTCACGCGTCATGACCGGCATCATAGCAAACGCCTCCCGGCAAGCGCCTCCCGGTCGTGAATTCGCGTGTGGCGCGCTCGCGCCTGGGGGACAATGACGGGACGATGCGACGACCCGCGCGAGGCACGAGCACCGCGGTCCTGGCCGCGCTGCTGATCTGCGCGGCCCCCGCGATCGCGCAGGTAAACCCGCGGTCGGTGGACGGCGATCTGCGCGTGGAGGGCACCGGCTCGGAGGACCGTCGCGGCCGTCCGGTGGTGAGCGGGTACGTCTACAACCAGCGGGCGGGCACCTACGCGGTGAGCGTCCGGCTCCTGGTGGAAGCGCTCGACGGCACGGGCCAGGTGGCGGGCTCGACCACCGGGTACGTGCTCGGCGACGTGCCGCCATCGAGTCGCTCCTACTTCGAGATCAAGGCTCCCGCGAAGGCGGCGAGTTATCGGGTCACGATCGCGTCATTCACATGGCGGGCGTACGGCGCCGGGGGAGGCTAGAGGATCCATGACGAGCTTTCGACTGCTCCCACTGACTGTGTGGTTCATGCTGTGGGGAGCGCCGGCGGTGGCCGGCGCGGCGCCCACGCCGGAGGATCCGTACCTGGCGGGCTATGCGGGCGCGGTGCTCGAGCGCGAGTTCAAGGTGCCCTCCCGTGCGGTGACGGTCGACAAGGGCGTGCTCACGCTCGACGCCGCCGAGCTCGGGGGCGCCGATCGCGACGCGGTGGTGAAGACGCTGTCGAACCTGCCGGGCGTGGTCCGGGTCGTGGTGCGCGACCCCGCGGCCCGGCCGCCCGCGGTCGTGCCCGAGGTGGCCCCGGCCGCGGTGTCGGCTCTGCCCACCGGGTTCCTGCCGACCGGGCACCTGTTCCAGCCGCTGCTGGCCGATCCGCGCTGGCCGCATTTCTCGGCCGCCTATCGGTACTACCTGAACAACGCGGACCTGGGGAACGTGGGCGCGGTGTCCTTCGGCGAGACGATCCCGCTCTTCCGGGGCAATGCGTTTGCGGACAGCCAGTGGGAGGTGGGCATCCAGGCCGGGGTATTCGCGCTCTTCGACATGGACGCGGCGTCGAAGGACCTGCTCAACGCCGACTATTTCGGCGCGCTGTTCGGCACCTGGCGGCGCGGCGAGTTCGCCGCGCTCGGCCGCCTGTACCACCAGAGCTCGCATCTGGGAGACGAGCTGCTGCTCCGCACGCGGCTCGAGCGCATCAACCTCTCCTACGAGGCCGTGGATCTGAAGCTCTCCTATGATCTGCCGTGGGGATTCCGGGTCTACGGCGGGGGCGGGTTCCTGTTCGACCAGGAGCCGGAGAACCTCAAGCCGTGGAGCGTGCAGGGTGGGGTGGAGTTCCGCAGCCCGCGGACGTTCGCGCGCGGCTACGTCCGACCGGTGATGGCGGTGGACCTGCAGAGCCGCGAGGAGAACAACTGGAACGTCGACGTCTCGGTGCGCGGGGGCCTCCAGTTCGAGAACGTGCGGGTGCTCGAGCGGAACTTGCAGGTGCTCCTCGAGTACTTCAATGGGAACTCGCCGGATGGGCAGTTCTACAAGCGGCGCGTCGAGTACCTCGGTATCGGCGCCCACTTCCATTTCTAACTGTACGGGCGGGTGACGCCGGGCGGGCGGGGGGTGGGGGTGGGTCTCTGCCCACGACCGGCTGTTTCGTTTTCCTGCTCGGGGAGTTCCCAATCCGGGACGGGGAGGTTCCGGGCTTTCCCTTGGTGGGGAACGGGGCACCCGACCACCCCCGCCCCCCGCGAGCCCCGCCCGCCCGGCGGAATCGCTTGGCGACTCGCGCTGACTGGTTCACGCCCCGGCACAGTCTCCTTCGTCCTTCCCTTATGTCCGCCGGTCTCCTTGCTTTGTCTGGTTGTTAGCGGGTGAGGGCGAGGATTAGGGGTTTGGCGGTGGGGTGAGTGGCGAGGAGGGTGGCGCGGGAGGCGGTCTCGTAGTCGGTGTAGTCGAAGCCGGGGGCGACGGTGGTGCCGAGGAGGGCGTACCGGCCGCCGGGGATGAGGCGGGCGCCTTGCCACGTGTCACGGGGGACGAGCACCTGGGGTCGCTGGCCGGCCTCGAGGTCGGGGCCCATCACCATGATCCGATGAGTGCCGCCGGGATGGAGGTGCAGCATCTCGACCGGATCGCCCAGGTAGAAGTGAAAGATCTCGTCGGAGGCGAGGCGATGCATGGCGGAGAAGGTATCGGGGGTGAGCAGGTAGTAGATCGCGGTGCTGGCCGCGCGAGGGGCGCCGTAGCGCGAGGGCAGGGCGCTCGCGGGGATGTGGTCGGCGCTCCGGTAGGTCTCGGCGAAGTAGCCGCCCTCCACCGGGTGCGGGACCAGGCCGAGGATTCGGCGCAGCGCCTCGACGGTGGGCATGGCGCATTGTAAGATACCGGCATGCCACGCTGGCGACGGATCCTGCATGCCACGGACTTCTCGCGCGCGTCCACCGTGGCCCTCAAGCACGCAGTCGAGATGGCCAAGGCCGATCGGGCCCAGCTCATCATCGCGCACGTCATGACGCCCCCCTCGCTGGCGCTGCCGGGCGAGGGCTACATCTCGCCGAGCCTCTACGAGGACATCGAGGCGTCGGCGCGCACCCAGGCGCAGAAGCGCCTCGGCGCGATCGTGGCGCGGGCGAAGAAGGCGGGGGCGCGCGCCACCGGGCTCCTCCTGGAGGGCGTGCCGCACGAGCGCATCGCGCGGGCGGCCCGGGCCAAGCGGGCCGGCCTGCTCGTGATCGGCACCCACGGCCGTACCGGGCTCGCAAAGTTCTTCCTGGGCAGCGTGGCGACGCGGCTGGTCGCCAGCGCGCCGTGCCCGGTGCTGACCGTGCGCGGCCGGTGACTGCGGTGGACATCACCGCCGACTCGAAGATCAACGACGTGCTGGCGAAGCATCCCGACACCGCGCCGGTGTTCACGCAAGGCCGTCGGCTCTACGTGGATCAGCGGAACGACCTCTACGCACGCTTTCCGGGCCTGAGCGTCGGCGATTTCGCGCGCCAGAACGGCATGGATCCCGGCCCGCTGCTGGCCCAGCTCAACGCGCTGGCGGAGTCCGGGGTGGCGGCCCGCGCATCCGGGGCCGCCGGGGCCGACGAGTCGCGCACCGGGCAGTTCTCGCTGACGCTCGGCTACACGGGCAGCTACCGGCCGCGGGACGACGCGGCGCCCGACAGCATCTCCGTCGTCGCGGTGCAGTCGGCGCACGGCCCCGAGTAGCGCGCCTGAGCGCGGAGCAGCCGGTCTCGGGAGCTCCGCCCGCCTCCGACCGATCCCGGTGGGGCAAGGAGACTGCGGCCCCCGAAGAGATCCGCTTCCTGCAGGGCCCCCAGCCGCGCACCTTCGAGCTGGCCCGCGCCATCCGGATCTTCTGCGAGTTCCTCCGCGGCTTCCGCGCGCTCCACTTCGTCGGGCCCTGCGTCACGCGGCGAGGATTCGCTCCTGGTGGAGGGCACGATCGATCCTGGCGACGAGCAGCGGCTGCAGGTGACCGATTCTCCCGAGGAAGCGGCGGATCTGGTGGCGGGAGTGGCGATGCGTCGCTTCGGCCTCACCTGCGGGCCCCGGGCGCGCCGGCGCTGGTATCTCGGCGAGTAGGTCGGACGCTTGACCCTCACCCGGCCGCTTGCTAGCGTAGCCCCGCCGCATGCCGACCACACCGCCGACCGAGCGATGAGCGGGAGCACGCGATGACGGATGTCACGCGCGTTGCGCTCAAGCACGGCGTCTCGATCGCGGTCGGCGAGTGGCCCGGGCCCGCCAAGGGTCCGGCCGTCGTCTGCATCCATGGGCTGACCGCCAACCACACCTGCTGGGCGAGCGTGGCCGACGTGCTCTCGCCCGCCCACCGGTTGATCGCCTACGATCTCCGGGGACGCGGGGAGAGCGACAAGCCCGAGCACGGCTACAGCCTCACGCACCACAACGAGGACCTGCTCGGGCTCCTCGATCACTTTGGCCTCAAGAAGGTGGTGCTGATCGGCCACTCCCTGGGCGCCCACATCGCGGTCCGCTTCGCGGCCACGCATCCGGAGCAGGTCGCGAAGCTCGTGCTGGTGGACGGGGGCATCGACGTGCGGTACGAGGTGCTCGAGTCGCTGCGGCCCGCCATCGATCGTCTCGGGGTCGAGTTCCCGTCGCTCGACATGTTCCTGGGCTTCGTGCGCATGTTGCCGATGTTCGAGGGGCGCTGGAACGACTACCTCGAGCGCTACTTCCGCTACGACGTCGAGGTACTGCCCGCGGGCACCGTACGCGGGAAGGCGGCCCGCCACGCGATCGAGGAGGAGATCGGCAACCTCGAGCGGGAGCGACTCTGGGTCCACCACCACCGGATCAAGGCGCCCACCCTGATCTTCCGTGCGCCCGACGGCCTGCTCACGCCCACCGATTGCCTGATGACACAGGACGAGGCGGAGGCGATGGCCCGCGCCATCTCGCGCGCCAAGCTGGTCGTGGTGCCCGGCACCAACCACTACACGGTGCTACTCGGGCAGCACCCGAAGGTGAAGAACGCCCTCCGCGCCTTCCTCAAGAGGACCTAGCGCCCGCGCCGGACCCGCAGCCCCGGAGGCGTGACCGCCTTTCTCGACGGGGTTTTAGGGTATGCTGTGAGCGAGAATGCCCGCCCGAGATTACGATGCCATCGTCGTCGGGGCCAGCTTCGGCGGCCTCGCCGTTGCCCGACAGCTCAAGGGAGAGGTTCTGCTCCTGGATCGCAACGAGGTCGGTAGCGTTCAGACCTCCGCGTGCGGCACCCCGCTCTGGGTGCCCGAGGCCCTGGGCGTATCCGGCAGCGTCCTGCAGGTGCACGACCGGCTCGAGATCCGCACGCCCACCCGCACCGTTCGCTACGACCTCTCCGCGGTCCCATTCTGCACGTTCGACTACCGGGCCTTCTGCGAGGGGCTGCTGGCGCAGTGCCGGGCGCGCTTTCTGCGCACCTCGGTGACCGGCATCGAGGACGGGACGGTCGTCACCACCGCGGGACGGTTCACCGCGCCCGTGATCGTGGACTGCTCGGGCTGGCGGCGCGCGCTGGTCGGCGGCGCCGACGCCGAGCCCGCGCGGCACTCCTTCGGGCTCGAGACCCACACCGCGCTGCAGGACGAAGGCCTGACCTTCCTGCTCGATCGCCGCCTGATCCCGCAGGGCCTGGGCTGGATCTTTCCCGTCGGCCACGGCAGCCTGATCGGCCTCGGATCCTACGCGGGCCGGTCGAAGCTCAAGCCCGCGCTCGACCGGCTGCTGAAGGATCACGGCACGGCGGCCGGCTCCTATCACGGGACCTTCTTCCCGAACCGCCCGCTCCGCTCCACGGTGGGCCGGGTGTTCGCGGTCGGCGACGCGGCCGGGCAGTGCCTGCCGCTCACCGCGGAAGGCATCCGCCCCGCGCTCTACTTCGGCGGCGAGTGCGGCCGCATCGTCCAGCGGGTGCTCGACGGGGCCCTGTCCCTCGAGGCCGGTCTCGAGGCATACCAGCGGCTCGTCGCGCGCTACCGCCGTCCCTACCGCGTGCTCCAGCTCGCCCAGTGGATGGCCGCCCATACGCCCACGCGCTGGTTCGCGATGCTGACCCAGCTCGCGGCGATGCAGCCGCTCCTCCCGCGCTGGTGGCCGCGCTACGGCCGGTTCGGACGGTCCGGCTCGTCCGGCGTGCCCGCGGTCACCTGACCGGGAGCCCGAGGGGGTGGCGGGGGTGTCAACGGGGACGCTCGGATGAGCCGGCGCTTACGCTGGGGCATCATCATCGGCGTCGTCGGGCTGCTCATCGGCGGCTGCGCCTGGCTCGTGATGACGAACGCGCCCATCTACCAGTTCGTCGTCCGGCTGTACGCGGACAAGATCTTCCTGAAGAAGACGCTGCGCGAGTGGGGCGTTCTCGCGCCGGTCATCTTCATCGTGCTCCAGGCGCTGCAGGTGATCCTGTCGCCGATCCCGGGCGAGGCGACCGGCATCCTGGGCGGCTATCTCTTCGGGCAGTGGCTGGGGCTGCTCTACTCCAGTATCGGCCTCACCCTGGGCTCCATCGGAGCCTTCGCCATCGGCCGCTGGCTCGGTGCCCACTACGTGAAGAACCTGGTGAGCGCAGAGACCTGGAACCGCCTCGGCTTCATCGTCGAGGCCGAGGGGGCGGTGCTGTGCTTCATCGTCTACCTGATCCCGGGATTGCCGAAGGACATCGTGTGCTATCTCTTCGGGATCAGCCCGATGCCGCTCTGGGTGTTCGCGCTGGTCTCGGGGCTCGGCCGGATCCCCGGAACCTGGGTTCTCTCGGCCCAGGGGGCGCATACCGCGGCGGGGGACTACATGCACGCCATCCTGGTCACCGCGGTCGCGGTGGCGGTGGCCCTGCCGCTCTACTACTACCGCCACCGGATCATGGCCTGGTTCCACGGACGAAGCGTGGCCCGCGGCGGGGGACCCAACCAGGAGCTTGACAGAGAGAAGCGAGACTCGTAGACTCGCCCCACTTTGGAGGACTTCGAGCCAGTGCGCACGACGGGCCCCGGGATGACGACGCGCGGACACCACGCGTGGCGGGCGTATTTTTACTTTCCCACCGTCCGCCTACTGGCTCCCATGAGCTGAGCGAAAGGGAGCCGCGGGCGGACGAACAGCCCGTGGCGCCAGACAAACGATAGACGCCGCGGGCCAACCGGCCCGCGGCGTTTCTGTTTCCACAGCAAGACGCCCAACAGGAGAGAACGATGATCATCGTGCTGAAGTCCGGTATCAGCGACGCCGACGTGAGCGACGTGTGCCGCCGCATCACCGAGATGGGCTACGGGCCCCACGTCATCCGGGGCGAGTTCAAGACCATCGTGGCCGCGGTCGGCGAGGAGCGCGGCCGCCCCGACCTGCGCCTGCTCGAGGCGCTGGAGACCGTCGAGTCGGTCATGCCGGTGCAGCAGCCGTTCAAGCTGGCCAGCCGCGAGGTGCGCCGCGAGTCGAGCGAGGTGCGCATCAATGGGGTCACGGTGGGCGGCCGCGACGTGGTGGTGATGGCGGGGCCCTGCTCGGTCGAGTCGGAGGCGCAGGTGCTCGAGGTGGCGGAGGCGGTCAAGGCATCGGGGGCGCGGATCCTGCGGGGCGGGGCCTACAAGCCGCGCACCTCGCCCTACGCCTTCCAGGGGCTGAAGGAGCAGGGGCTCCGGTACCTGGCGGAGGCGCGCAAGCGCACCGGTCTTCCGGTGGTCACCGAGGTGCTCGAGACCGAGAGCGTGGAGGTGGTGGCGGAGTACAGCGACATCCTCCAGATCGGGGCGCGGAACATCCAGAACTTCTCCCTGCTGCGCCGGGTAGGGGAGATCGGCAAGCCGGTCCTGCTCAAGCGGGGCATGGCGACCACGATCCAGGAGTTCCTGCTTTCGGCCGAATACATCCTCGCGGCCGGCAATCCCAACGTGATTCTCTGCGAGCGCGGCATCCGCACCTTCGAGCCCGCCACCCGGTTCACGCTGGATCTGAACGCGGTGCCGGTGCTCAAGAAGCTCTGCCACCTGCCGGTCGTGGTGGATCCCTCGCACGGCACCGGGCACTGGGACCTGGTGGCCCCGATGGCCAAGGCCTCGGTAGCGTGCGGCGCGGACGGGCTGATCATCGAGGTGCACCCGCGCCCGGAGGAGGCGCTGTCGGACGGGCCGCAGTCGCTCAAGCCGTCGAAGTTCGCCCAGCTGATGCGCGAGCTGCGGCCGGTGGCGGAAGCGGTGGGCCGGAGCCTCTAGGGGACGATCAGGCGGCGTTCGCCGCCGCGGTGAGGTCGAGCGTCTCGCGGACGCGCTGGACCAGGGCGGCGGGGGTGAACGGCTTCTGCAGGAAGGCGGTGCCCGCGGCCAGCACCCCGTGGCGGATGACCGCGTCGTCGGTGTAGCCGGACATGTACAGCACGCTCAGCTCGGGCCGCAGCGGGGCCAGGCGCTCGGCCAGCTCGCGGCCGCTCATGCGGGGCATGACCACGTCGGTGAGCAGCAGGTCGAGCGGGCCCTGGTGCCGCTCGCAGAGCAGGAGGGCCTCGGGGCCGTTGCGCGCCTCGAGCACGGTGTAGCCGCTGGCCCGGAGGATGTCGCGCGCGAGCTCGCGCACGCCTTCCTCGTCCTCGACCAGGAGGATCGTCTCGGTGCCGCCCGCGGCCGCGGTCGGCCGCGCGGTGCGGTCCACCGTCGTCGCCGCCGCGTCGAGACGCGGCAGGTAGATGCGGAAGGTGGTGCCCTGACCCGGCTCGCTGTCCACCTCGATGTAGCCGCCGCTCTGCTTGACGATCCCGTACACGGTGGCCAGGCCGAGCCCGGTGCCCTTGCCCTGCTCCTTGGTCGTGAAGAACGGCTCGAAGATCTGGGCCTGGATCTCGCGCGGTCCATGCCGACGCCGGTGTCGGTGACCGCGAGCATGACGTGCGGGCCCGGCCGCGCGCCCACGTGCCGGCGCACGTACTCGTCGTCGAGATCCACGTTCGCGGTCTCGATGGTGAGGCGGCCGCCCTGGGGCATGGCGTCGCGCGCGTTGACCGCCAGGTTCATGATCACCTGCTCGATCTGGCCGCGGTCGGCCTTCACGCGGCCGAGCCCGGGCGTCGGGTTGGTCAGGAGCGCGATGTCCTCGCCGATCAGCCGCCGCGAGCAGGTCCTTCATGTCGGTGACCACCGCGTTCAGGTCGAGCACGACGGGCTCGAGGACCTGCTTGCGGCTGAAGGCCAGGAGCTGCCGGGTGAGGTCGGCCGCGCGGCCGGCGGCTGCGCTGGATCAGCTCGATGCCGCGGCGCATGCGGGTCCTCGGGCTTCAAGGGGTGCAGCAGGATGTCGGTGCATCCGAGGATGACGGTGAGCAGGTTGTTGAAGTCGTGCGCGACGCCGCCCGCGAGGCGGCCGATCGCCTCCATCTTCTGGGCCTGCTCGAGCTGGCCCTGGGTCTCGGCCAGCTCGTCGTAGGCGCGCCGGGACTCGATCAGCAGGCGGCTGTTCTCGAGCGCGATCGCGGCGTGGGAGGCGAAGGCGGTGGCGATCGCCATGTCCTCCGCGGTGAAGCCCTCCTCGCGGGTGGTGAGGAAGCTCAGCACCCCGACCACGCGGTCGCCGATCTTGGCCGGCACCGTCAGGAGCCCGCGATAGCCGAAGCGCCGCATCGAGGCCCCGTGCTCGGGGTCCAGGTCGGGATGGTTGGCCGGATCCCGGAGCATCAGGGCGCGGCCGGTACTCGCGACCTGGCCGTCGAGGCTCTCGCCGATCTTGATCCGCGGCTTCACGGCCATGTTCTTGCCGGCGCCGAGCGTGCCCGCGACGACCAGCTCGTCGCCGTCCACGAGTCGGAAGCCCACCCAGTCGGTGTTGACGAGGCGCCCGCACGCGTCGGCGATGCGCCCGAGGAGGGAGTCGAGCTCCTGCATCCGGGAGAGGTCGCCGCTGATCTCGACGAGGCTCTCCAGCCGCGTCTCACGGGTGCGCGCGTCGTGCAGGGCCTGCTCGAGGCTGGCCGCCATCGAGTTGAACGCGCGCACGGTGGGTGCCATCTCGCTCAGCCGGGTCTCGGGCATCCGGGTGGTGAGATCGCCGCTCCCGAGCCGCGCTGCGCTCTCCGCGAGGGCGCGCACCGGGCGAAGGCCGACGAGCAGGATCACGTGGGTGAGACCGAGCAGGGTCACCAGGAGCACGCCGGTGACCGCGATCATGGTGCGGATCTCGGCCCAGAGCTCGCTCTCGAGACTCTGCACCGAGGGAGTGACCGCGAGGACCCCGTAGACGACCGGCGCCGCCGCGATCGGCACGCGATGCTCCTCGAGCGTCAGCGGCACCAGGTGTCTGACCCAGCGGGGCGCCTCGGAGCGGCGGAGATTGTCCGGGGAGGCGTCGAAGATGAGCCGGCCGTCGGCCTCGTAGAGGGTCACGAGGCTCCACACCGAATCCGCGTTCAGGTTCCGCAGCGTCTGCTCGGCGCGCGCGAGGTCGCCGACCACCAGCGAGTCGAGCAGCAATGGCCCCGCCGCGGCGGCGAGTCGCTCCGTCTGTTCGCTCAGCCGCACCCGGGCCGCGTTGCTCCGATCGCGGAGGTTGACCGCGAGGCCGCTCAGCGTGACGATGACGATCGCCACGCTGGAGAAGCCGAGCAGAAGGGTGCGGAGGCTGGACTTCACTGGCCGATGAGCCGATACACGCGGCGGACGCCGTCGTAGTCGCGCTCGCCCGCGGGCTCGAAGCCCTTGGACTTGGCCGCGGCCAGCACCGGCGCGGCGGCGGGGTCGCTGGTCATCGCGAGCAGCGCGCGGCGGACACGCTCCACCGTGGCCGCGGGCACGCGCGGATGCGCGATCACCGCCAGATCGGGAAAGCCTTCGGACACGTAGATCTCGCGGAACTGCACGTGCTCGCGCTCCGCGTACTGGCTGAGGAACCGTGAGTTGACCGCCCCGGCCTCGACCCGCTTCGCCTTGACCTGCGCGAGCGTGCCTTCCTGGTTGCCGCCGAACATCTCCTCGACCTGCACGCCCGCCCGCTTGAGCGCCATCAGCGGGACCGCGTAGCCGGCGAAGGCGTCCGTCGACGGAAACGACACGCGCTTGCCGTTCAGCTCGTGGAGATGCTTGATCGGGCTGTCCGCCGGCACCGCGATGACCGCGCGGATCGGCTCGCCCGCCCAGCGGGCGATCACCTTGAAGCCGATGGTGTCGAACTCGGTCTGGAAATTGTGATTCGTGAAGACGAAGTCCAGCTCCCCGCGCGCCATCATCGCGTTGGTGTCCTGCACCGTCCGGCCCATCTTGAGCTGCAGCGGCACACTGCTCGCGGTGCTCACGTAGGACAGGATCGGGTTCCAGCGCTCCGCGGTCAGCGCGGGGCTCTGCTGATTCAGCACCCCGAACGCGAGCGGCGGTGGCTGCTGCTGCGCGGAGGGAGAGGTGGCGATCAGGAGCAGGACAGGCACCGCGACGAGTAGTTTGGTCAGGAGTCTCATGGCGTTGGGGGTCCTCTTGCTTTCCAAGGTCGTGCCAACTCATGGACTTCGCAAAGGCGTGAAATTCTTGCGTAAAGCCGTGACGATTGCGTAGAGAGGGCCGGAAAAGCCGCCGCCCCATGTCACCAGACGGACAGAATTCGTCATGAAATTCGCCACAACGGGGTGGCCTACCTGGGGGCAATAGCTACGCCTCTGCTCGTTCAACGACCTCGGCATCGACTCGGTGGTCCGGCGCAGACACGTCGCGTATTCGCCGGACTCGGCAGGTCGCTGAGCATCACGCCGTAGTGATTCCGGGTGAGCAGCAGGATGCAGATCGCGCACTTGTTTCGTGAAATCCGGCCCGCGCAGTGTCTGCGTATTTTAGCGCGCTAACCCGCACAGTTACGTTGCACGGCCGCGAGAAGCAGATCATAATCACGCATGTGAAGTGGAGGATTCGGCTCCCCAAGGACCCGGCCCGCCGCACGCTGGCTCTGGCCATCGTGACATCGGTGCTATTCCATCTCTTCCTCGTCGTGCCCTTCATCGTGATCCCCGGCTTCTTGCGGCCCGCGCAGCTCGCCAAGCGTGGCGAGCCGTTGATGGTGGACATCGCCCCCGATCGGCCGGAGGAGAAGGCCCCGCTCGGCAACCCGGCACGCCCGGTGGATCCTCCAGCGGCGCGTGAACGTCCGCCCAGCCCGCCGGCCCGCGCGGTCGAGGCGCCCCGGGCGCCCGCGCCCAGGCCGACACCGCCTCCGCCCCGGCCGACGGCGCCCGCGCCGCCCCAGGCCGTCGCCAAGGCGGAGCCCGCGCCCGATCCCATGGTCAAGACGCCGGAGCCGCGGCCGACCGCGCCCGACCCGTCGCCCTCGCAGGCCGCGCCGAGCCCGAGCCAGCCCAGCGTGTCCGCGCCTCCGGCGCCGCCCCAGGTGGCCGTGGCCCGTCCGCTGGACAGCATGCGGCGGCAGCCCGGCGGCGGCGGGGGACTCACCGGCGGCGGCCGGGGCGGCGTCGAGGGCGACCCGATCCCGCTCGATACGCCGGAGCCGAAGTATCAGGACTACTTCAACAAGATCCGGGAGCGGATCAAGGCCAACTGGATCTATCCGCGCCAGGCGGGCGACCGCGGTATCGAGGGGGAGCTGCTGATCGAGTTCCACATCGCCAAGGACGGCCGCCTCTCGCACATCGAGCTGCGCCATTCCTCGGGCACCACCATCCTCGACGATGCCGCCCTCACCGCCGTCAAGCTGGCGCAGCCGTTCCCGCCGGTGCCCGACGACATCGCCAAGCAAACCCTCGCGATCAACGGGCAGTTCAAGTACCAGATCGTGAGCGGTCTCGTGAACCAGTTCCTCCGCTAGCTCCCTGAAGCCCGCCGCCCGCTTCCTCCGGCTGGCCCTGCTGGCCGCGATCGCGTGTACGGGCTGCGCGGAGACCCGCTGCGCGGATCGCCCGCCGGTCCGCGTCCAGCTCCTCCTCGTCAACGACGTCTACGTGCTCGAGCCGGTGGCCGGCCGCGGCGGGCTCGCGCGCGTGGCGACGCTGGTGCGCGAGCTGCGCGGCCGGACTCCTCACACGCTCTTCGTCCTCGCCGGGGACACGCTCTCGCCGTCGCTGCTCTCGACGCTGCGGCAGGGGGCGCAGATGATCGAGGGCTGGAATGCGGTGGGCCTCGACGTCGCCACCTTCGGGAACCACGAGTTCGATTTCGGCGCCGCGGTGCTGGCCGAGCGCGTGCGGGAGTCGCGCTTCGCGTGGCTGTCGGCCAACGTGCTCGACCGCGCCACCGGCCAGCCGGCCGCCGGCGCCGGGCGCGGGCGCGTGTGGGAGCTCGGCGGCGTACGCGTCGGCGTGGTCGGGCTCACCACGCCCGAGGCGGCGCGCACGTCCAATCCCGGCCCGGGCCTGCGGTTCGAGGACCCGCTCACGGCGGGCCGCGCCGCCTTCGCCGCGCTGGAGCCGGTGGATCTGCGCGTGGCGGTGACCCATCTCCCGCTCCGCCAGGATCGGGAGCTGGCCGCCGCGACGGCGGTGGACGCGATCCTGGGCGGGCACGACCACGATGCCATGCTCCACGAGGAAGGGCGGACGGTGATCGTCAAGGCCGGCTCAGATGCGCTCAACGTGGGGCAGGTCGAGTACGAGATCCGCTGCGGCGCCGTCATCGCCCGCCGTCAGCGCCTCATCCCGGTGGACGAGCGCCTGGCCGAGGCCGCCGACATCGTCGCGTTCGTGCGGGGGCAGGCCGCGCTGCTGGCGCGCGAGCTCGACGTGGAGGTGGGTCGCACCGCGGTGGCTCTCGATGCGCGCGAGAGCCAGACGCGCCGCGAGGAGACGCCGCTCGGCCGGTTCGTCGCGGGGCTCCTGCGCGATCGCGTGGGCGCCCAGGTGGGGCTGCTCAACAGCGGCGCCATGCGCGGCAACCGGGTGATCCCGCCGGGCGCCATCACGAAGAAGGACGTCCGCGAGCTGCTACCCTTCAGCAACACCGTGACGCTGCTCGAGGTGACGGGGGCGGCCCTCCGGGCTGCGCTCGAGCGCTCGGTGGACGAGCTCCCGCGTCCCACCGGGCATTTTCTTCAGACCGCCGGAATCCAGATGACCGTGGATCCGGCCCGGCCACCCGGCCAGCGGGTCGGGGCGATCGTGATCGAGGGGCGGCCGCTCGACCCGGCGGGGCTTTATCGGGTCGCGGTGCCCGACTACCTGGCCCGGGGGCAGGACGGCTACCCGATGCTGGCGGCCTCCCGGGTGCTCCTGGCGCCGGAAGATGGCCCCGGCCTCATCGAGACGGTTCTGGACGGGCTGGCGGCGGGCCGTTTCCCTTGACGGGGGAGGCCGCGGCCGGTAGTGTATTCAATGCTTTCGGGGCGTAGGCTCGTAGCTCAGTGGGAGAGCGCTACCTTGACACGGTAGAGGTCGGCGGTTCGAAACCGCCCGAGCCTACCATTTCGTTTCACGGCAGCCCTTTGGGGGTGCGCATCGCTAGCTGGTCGCGCGTGAGCGAGTGAGGGAGTTGCGAGCATCACCGGGCGCAGCCCAGTGATGCTTTGTTGTCTCTGAAACAGGGGAACCATGGCCGAGTCGTCCGAAGAAGCGCGGCACCTGGAGTTCGCGGGGGAGTTCGACTGCCTCCCCGAGCCTCTGCCCACCCTGCGCCACTCCACGTCCCACGTGATGGCCCAGGCGGTGAAGCGGCTGTTCCCCGAGGTGAAGGTGGCGATCGGTCCCGCCATCGAGGACGGGTTCTACTACGACTTCCTGAAGTCGACCCCGTTCACGCCGGAGGATCTCGAGCGCATCGAGCAGGTGATGCGGGAGATCGTGAAGGCGGACTATCCGTTCATGCGTGAGGAGATGCCGCGGGAGAAGGCGATCACCTTCTTCGAGGAGCGGGGCGAGCCGTTCAAGGTCGAGATCCTGCGCGGGCTCGACGTGCCGACGGTCTCGATCTACCGGCAGGGCGATTTCCTCGACCTCTGCCGCGGGCCCCACGTCACGTCGACCGGTCAGCTCAAGGCCTTCAAGCTGCTCTCGAGCTCCGGCGCCTACTGGCGCGGGGACGAGAAGAACCCGATGCTGCAGCGGATCTACGGGACGGCCTGGCTCACGCAGGAGGAGCTGGACAAGCACGTCTGGCGGCTCGAGGAGGCCAAGAAGCGCGATCACCGCAAGCTCGGGCGCGAGCTCGACCTGTTCGACTTCTTCGACATCGCGCCGGGGGCGCCGTTCTGGCTGCCCGGAGGGATGACCCTGGTCCGCGAGCTGGAGAAGTTCGCCCGGGAGTCGCTCGACGCGCGCGGCTACCAGGAGATCGCCACCCCGCTGCTCGTGAACAAGAAGCTCTGGATGCAGTCGGGTCACTGGGATCTCTACCAGGACAACATGTTCAAGTTCGAGGTCGAGGACGAGGTCTTCAGCCTCAAGCCCATGAACTGCCCGGAGTCGGCCTACGTCTACAAGCGCGCGCTGCGCTCCTACCGGGACCTCCCCATCCGCTACTCGGAGATGGGGCGCTGCCACCGCAACGAGCGCTCGGGCGCGCTGTCCGGGCTGGTGCGGGTGCGCCAGTTCACCCAGGACGACGCGCACCTCTACTGCCGGCCGGAACAGGTCCAGTCCGAGATCACGGATCTCCTCCAGCTGGTGCGAGAGTGGTACGCCACCTTCAACCTGCAGCCCTCGTACCGGCTCGCCACGCGGCCGCCCGACAAGCTCGGCACCGAGCAGCAGTGGGACCAGGCGGAGGACGCGCTCCACCAGGCCCTGCGCGCGAACGACCTCGTCTCCGATCTGGACAAGGGCGGCGGAGCCTTCTACGGGCCCAAGATCGACATCGACGTGGAGGACGCCCTGGGGCGGCAGTGGCAGCTCGCCACCATCCAGGTGGACCTCACGATGCTGCCCGAGCGCATGCAGTGCGAGTACATCGACACGGACGGCCAGGCGAAGCGGCCGGTGGTGATCCACCGCGCGATCTTCGGCTCCTACGAGCGCTTCGTGGCGATCCTCACCGAGCACTTTGCGGGCGCCTTTCCGACGTGGCTGGCCCCGGTGCAGGCGCGGGTCCTGCCGATCAGCGAGAAGCACGCCGAGTACGGGCGGAAGGTCTTCGCGGCCCTGCGCGCTGCGCGCATCCGCGCCGAGCTCGACGATCGCAACGAGAAGCTGGGCTACCGCATCCGCGACGCCCAGGTGCGCAAGGTGCCGTACATGCTGGTCGTGGGCGAGCGCGAGGCCCAGAGCGGCGCGGCGAGCCTGCGCCGGCGCACCGGCGAAGACGTCGGCGCGGTGCCGGTAGAGCGCATCGTGGCCGAGCTCACCGCCGAGATCGGAAGTCGTTCCGCCACCCTCACCGTGGGTCACGCCGGCTGAGCCGGCCCCGCACCCCAAGGAGCGCGCCATCCAGTCAAAGGACATCCGGATCAATGAAGGCATTCGGGTGAGGGAAGTGCGGGTGGTGTCGGCCGACGGCGAGCAGCTCGGGATCCTGCCGATCGCGCAGGCCCTGGAGCTGGCCCGTCAGCGGGAAATGGACCTGGTGGAAGTGGCCGCGGAGGCGCAGCCGCCGGTCTGCCGGATCATGGATTTCGGCAAGTACAAGTACATGCAGGCGCGGCGGCAGAAGGACGCGCGGAAGAAGCAGACGATCATCCAGGTGAAGGAAGTGAAGCTCGGCCCCAAGACCGACACGCACGACTTCGACTTCAAGGCCAAGCACGTGCGGCGGTTCCTGGAGGAAGGCAACAAGGCCAAGGTCACGGTGCGCTTCAAGGGCCGCGAGATGGCGCACACCGAGCTCGGCTGGAAGATGCTCAACAAGATGGTGGAAGGCATGCAGGACATCGCGGTCATCGAGAACCATCCCCGGATGGAAGGCCGCATGCTCAGCATGATCCTGTCGCCGAAGCCGCACTAGCGGCGGACAACCGTGACCACCCCTCACCCTCGCCCTCTCCCCTGAGGGGAGAGGGGAATGAGGAAGGAACAGCAGACCATATGCCGAAGATGAAGACGAAGCGGGCCGCCGCCAAGCGGTTCAAGATCACCGGCACCGGCCGGCTCAAGCGCAATCGCGGCTGGAAGCGGCACAAGCTGGAGGCCAAGCCGCCCAAGCGCAGGCGGCGTCTGGGGAAGCAGGTCCTGGTCGCGAAGGTGGACGAGCCGCGCCTCAAGCGTCTGGTTCCGTACCTCTAAGGAGAAGAACTCATGCCACGGGCAAAGGGCGGGGCCAAGACCCGCCAGCGCAGGAAGAAGGTCCTCAAGCAGGCGAAGGGATATTTCGGCGGACGGCGCAAGCTCTTCCGCCCGGCCTCGGAGACGGTGCTGCGGGCCGGTGCCTTCGCCTACAAGGGACGCAAGCAGAAGAAGCGGCGGGCGCGCGCGCTCTGGATCATCCGGGTGAACGCGGCGTGCCGGCAGGTCGGGCTCTCGTACTCCGTGTTCATGGCGGGGCTCAAGAAGGCCGGCATCGCGCTGGACCGCAAGATCCTCGCCGAGCTGGCCGTATCCGATCCCACGGCCTTCGCCAAGCTGGCCGAGACGGCTCGCGCCCAGCGCGCCTGAGCGTGGCGGGGGACCCGCGGGTCCAGGAAGTCCTCGACCGGGCCCTGGCGGAGGTCGCCGGGGCCCGCTCCACGTCCGACCTCGAGCAGGTGCGGGTGCGCGTGCTCGGCCGCTCGGGCCAGCTCACCACGCTGCTGCGCTCGCTGGGCGCCGTCCCGGCCGCGGAGCGCCCGAGGATCGGCGAGCAGACCAATCGCGCCAAGGCCAGCGTCGAGGCCGCCATCGCGGAGCGCCTCGAGGCGCTCAAGGCGGACGAGCGCCGCCTCACGCGCCAGGGCGATCGCCCCGATCTGACGCTGCCCGGCCGTCGCCCCGCGCCGGGCCCGGTGCATCCGATCACCCGCGTCACCGAGGAGATCATCGAGGTCTTCGAGGGACTGGGCTTCTCGGTGGCGGAAGGGCCCGAGGTGGAGTCGGACTACTACAACTTCGCGGCGCTCAACTTCCCCGACGATCACCCCGCGCGGGACATGCAGGACACCTTCCACATCGGCCGCGACACGCTCCTGCGCACGCACACCTCGCCGGTGCAGATCCGCACCATGAAGGCGCAGCCGCCGCCGGTGCGGATCATCTGCCTGGGCAAGGTCTACCGGCGCGACATCCTCGACGCGACCCACTCGCCGATGTTCCACCAGGTGGAAGGCCTCGCGGTGGACAAGCACATCACGATGGCGGATCTCAAGGCCACGCTCCAGCTCTTCGCGCGCGAGATGTTCGGGCCCAGGTCGCACCGTGCGCTTCCGCCCCTCGTTCTTCCCGTTCACCGAGCCCTCCGCCGAGGTGGACGTGCGCTGCTTCAAGTGCGGCGGGGCGGGCTGCCGCTTCTGCCGGGACGTCGGGCTGGCTCGAGATCCTGGGCTCGGGCATGGTGCACCCCAACGTGCTCCGCAACGTGGGCTACGACCCCGAGGAAGTCACCGGGCTGGGCCTTCGGCATGGGCATCGACCGCATCGCGCATGCTCAAGTACGAGATCGACGACATCCGGCTCTTCTTCGACAATGATCTGCGCTTCCTGCAGCAGTTCGCCGGCCTGCCCGGACGATGAAGATCTCGTTCTCGTGGCTGAAGGAGTTCGTGGAGACCGAGCTCGGCGCGCGCGAGGTCGCCGATCGCCTGACCAATGCCGGGATCGGCGTCGAGCAGATCGCCCCGGTGGTGGAAGGGCTCGCCGGCGTGGTGGTGGGCGAGATCGAGGCGATCGAGCGGGATCTGGGCGTGAGCGCGGCCGGCCACCACAACCAGCTCGTGCGCGTGGCGCTGCCCGACCGCCGCTACTCGGTGGTCTGCGGCGCGCCCAACGCGGCGGCGGGGGCGCGCGCGGCCTTCGCGCCGCCGGGCGCCCGGCTGCCCGGGCTCGGCGAGGTGAAGGCGGCCAAGATCCGCGGAGTCGTCTCGGAAGGGATCCTGTGCTCGGAGAAGGAGCTGGGGATCAGCGACGATCACAGTGGTCTCCTGCTGCTGCCCGCGGAAGCGCCGCTCGGCGCCGATGTCGTGCGCTACCTGGGGCTGGACGACTGGATCCTCGACGTCGAGATCACCCCGAACCGGCCCGACGCGCTCTCGGTGGTCGGGGTGGCCCGCGAGGTCGCCGCGCTCACCGGCGCCCCGTTCCGCTTCCCCAAGGTGCTGGTCACCGAGGGCGAGCCGGAGGCCTCCGCGCTCGCCGCGCTCGACATCCAGGCGCCCGACCTGTGCCCGCGCTTCTGCGCGCGCGTGATCACCGGGCTGACCGTGAAGCCGTCGCCGCCGTGGCTGGCCCAGCGCCTGCGCGCGGTAGGGCTGCGGCCCATCAACAACCTGGTGGACGTGACGAACTACATCATGTGGGAGATGGGCCAGCCGCTCCACGCCTTCGACCGGGACACGCTGGCCCAGCACACGGTGGTGGTGCGGCGCGCCCGGCCCGGTGAGCGCATGAAGACGCTGGACGGCCAGGAGCGCGCGATCGGCCCCGACACCGCGCTGGTCTGCGATCCCGAGCACGCGGTCGGCATCGGCGGCGTCATGGGCGGCGCGGACAGCGAGGTGACCGCGTCCACCACCAGCGTGCTGCTCGAGGCCGCCTACTGGGATCCGGGCTCGATCCGGCGGACATCAAGGGCGCTCGGGCTGTCGACCGACGCGGCCTACCGATTCGAGCGCGGCGGGGATATCGAGGCGCCGCCCGACGTGCTGGCCCGCGCCGCGCAGCTCATGGCCGACCTGGGCGGCGGCACGGTGGCCCGCGGCGTGCTCGACGTCTACCCGGATCCGCGCCCGCACCGGCGTATCACCCTCCGTCTCGACCGGGTGACGCGGGTCGTGGGCGCGTGCCCGCCGCGCGCGGACGCCGTCCGGATCTTACAAACGCTGGGCTTCGCGGTGGACGACTCGAGCGACGACCTGCAGGTGGTGGTGCCGAGCTTCCGGCGCGACGTGTACCAGGAGGACGACCTGGTCGAGGAGGTCGTCCGCATCTGGGGCTACGACCAGATCCCGCTGACGCGGGCGGGCGGCGGCGAGATCGTGCCGGTCAAGCGCCCGGCCGGCCTGCGGGTGGCGCGCGTGATGAGCCGGGCTCGAACGCGGCCGGCCTCTTCGAGTGCGTGAGCTGGAGCTTCCTCGATCCGGACCGGCTCAAGCGCATGGGCTGGGACGATCCCGCCGGCCTGATCACGCTGCAGAACCCCTCCTCGATCGAGCGATCGGTGCTGCGCCCCTCGCTGATCCCGGGGCTGCTGGACGTGCTCGCGATCAACGCGAACCGGCAGATGCCGGACGCCCGGGTCTTCGAGGTGGGCAATGTCTTCGCGCCGCATCGGCCCGAGGACGGCGATCGGCCCGCGCACGAGGACCTCCGCCTCGGCATCGCGCTGACCGGTTTGCGCGCGCCCCGCGCCTGGTTCACCGGCGCCCGCGATCGCGTCGACGTCTACGACGCCAAGGGACTGGCCGAGCTGGCGCTCCAGGCCGCGGGCGTGACCGACGCCGAGACGAGCGTCTGGCCCGCGGAGCAGGCCCCCGCGTACCTCGAGCCCGGGCGCGCGGCCCGCCTGGTACGCGGCTCGCTCGAGCTCGGCTGGTTCGGCGAGGTGGCGTTGGCGGCCCGCGAGGTGTTCGACCTGCCCGGACCGGTCTTCGTGGCCGAGCTCTCGGTGACCGCGCTCGCCGGCCTGCCGATCCCGGTCGCGAAGTACGAGCCGCTGCCCGCTTCCCCGCCGTCCAGCGCGACCTGGCGATCGTGGTGGGCAGCGAGGTGACCGCGGGCGAGGTGGAGGCGGCCATCCGCGCGCTGGCCATCGACCTGCTCACGCGCGTCACCCTGTTCGACGTGTACACTGGCGGCCAGGTGGGCGCGGGCCGGCGCAGTCTCGCCTGGAGCCTCACCTTCCAGGCGCCCGACCGCACCCTCACCGACGCCGAGGTGAACCGGCTGTACGAGCGCGTCGTCGCGGAGATCGCCAAGCGCTTCCGCGCCGAAGTTCGCGGCGCGTGACGGAGGACCGGATGGCCGAGGGGCTGACGGAACGGCTCGAGCAGCTCGAGAAGTCGGTGCGCCGCGCCGCGGAGACGATCACCCGCCTGCGCAAGGAGCGCGACAACCTGCAGGGCAAGGTGGCCGGTCTCGAGGCCAAGCTGCAGCACGCCGAAGGGGAGCGCGCCGAGCTCGACGAGCCTGCGGCAGGAGCGCAAGGAAGTGCTGGCCCAGGTGGACGGCATCATCAAGGAGCTGGACCGGCTCGACATCCAGTAGCGGGTCGCCCTCTCACCCTGCCCTCTCCCCCGAGGGGAGAGGGTTTTTGAAGCCCTCGCCCCCGGAGGGGGAGAGGGTAGGGTGAGGGGGCGCAGTGGCGCCGCGAGATGTACGAACAGAAAAGAGGGGTTTTACATGGCGGAGAAGCAGCGGGTCGACATCGAGATCCTGGGCCAGAGTACGCCATCCGCAGCGAGGCGACACCCGAGTACGTCCGCAAGCTCGCGACCTTCGTGGACGGCCGCGCCCGGGAGATCCGCGGGGACGCCGCGGGAGGGGATCCCGCCCGGGTCCTGGCCCTCACCGCCCTGGACGTGGCCGACGAGCTGTTCCGCCTCCGCGAGGAGCGCAAGGATCAGGACGCCGACCACAAGACGTCACCGCCCGCCTCGGCGCCGCGGCAACTCCTGGACGTGGTCGCGCCGGAAAAGTAGCTTGACCCGTCGGCGGGGCCGGGGGTACACAGTAGAGGCCCTACGCTGTACGTGATGCCGGGGGGAAGTTTCAACCTCGTTAACAGATTGGGAGCCGTGCACGAGGGTGGTGCGCATGCCCCTCTAGTAGGGGAAGCCTGAAGCCCTCCATTTGGCGCCCACCTGGTTAATACCAGGTTCGAAACACCGTCGGCACACGGCAGAGGTGGGGCGCTCTCCGTCTCCGTAGCTCTCTCCCGCGTTCGTTGACTTTCCTCCTCCCCGGGCCTATAATTCGGCAAATTTCGCGGCTATTTGCCGCCCGATACCCAAGTGCACATGATCCGGACCGGGTCACGACCCGGAATGGAGTGACCGATGACGCCATGATCTGGCCGATTTGGTGTTGCCGCTCGTCGCCCTTCTCGCGCCGTCGGGTATCTCGGGGGACACTTGATCCCGACCGTCCGGACCACGCTCGCCGATGCGCAGGCCGCCAACCGCATCCTGGACGACGCGAAGCGGCTGGCCGAGCAGGCGCGCGGCGACGCCGAGGGCAACATGCGCGAGGCCGAGGCCCGGGCCCGCGAGGCCGAGGCCAAGATCCGGGCCGCCGACCTCGAGGCCAAGGAGATCTCGCTCCGGGCCCGGGCCGAGCTGGAGCAGGAGTCCCGTCCCGCCAGAAGGAGATCCAGGAGATCGAGCGCCGCGTCTCCCAGCACGAGGAGCAGCTCAGCCGCCGCCTCGACCAGCTCGACCGGCGCGATCACGATCCAGCGGCGCGAGCGGACCTTCTCCGAGCGCGAGCGCAACATCGGCCGAGAAGGAAGGGCGCCTGGCCACGCGCTCGAGGAGCATCGGCGCAAGCTCGAGTCGATCGCCGGACTCACCGCCGAGGAGGCCAAGCGCCAGCTCATGGCGCAGATCGAGGTCGAAGCCCGCCGCGAGGCCCAGCTCCTCGGCATGCGCCTGGAGGAGGAGGCCCGCGAGACGGCGCACGTCAAGGCCAAGGAGGTCCTGGCCACCACGATCCAGCGCCTGGCCCCGGACTACACCGTGGAGACCGCGGTCTCGATCGTCGACCTGCCCTCGGACGACATGAAGGGCCGGATCATCGGTCGCGAGGGCCGCAACATCCGCGCGCTCGAGCGGCACACCGGCGTCGACCTGATCGTCGACGACACGCCCGGAGGCCGTGCTGATCTCGGCGTACGACCCGTACCGCCGGGAGATCGCGCGCCTGGCGCTCCAGAAGCTGATCGCCGACGGGCGCATCCACCCGGCCCGCATCGAGGAAGTCGTCGAGAAGGTCAAGAAGGAGATGGAGCAGCACCTGAGGGAGGAGGGCGAGAAGGCCTGCTTCGAGGTCGGGGTCCACGGGCTGCACCCCGAGCTGGTCAAGCTGGTGGGCCGAATGAAGTTCCGGACCTCCTACGGCCAGAACTGCCTGCAGCACTCCAAGGAGGTCGCCTGGCTCGCCGGCATGATGGCGGCCGAGATCAAGGCCGACGTCAAGCTCGCCAAGCGGATGGGACTGCTCCACGACATCGGCAAGGCGCTCACCCACGAGCAGGAGGGCAGCCACCCCGAGCTCTCGCTGCAGGTGCTGACCAAGTACAACGAGTCGCCGCAGGTGATCAACGCCGCGCTCTGCGGGCACGAGAACGTCGAGCCGGAGACGATCGAGGCGGTGCTGACCGAGGCCGCCGACGGCATCTCCGCGGCGCGCCCGGGCGCCCGGCGCGATGTGCTCGAGAGCTACATCAAGCGGCTGGCCAAGCTGGAAGAGATCGCCATGTCCTACAAGGGCGTGGAGATGTGCTACGCGATCCAGGCCGGTCGCGAGCTGCGGATCATGACCAAGGCCGAGCAGATCTCCGACCTCGACGCCCACCAGCTCGCCAAGGACATCACCAAGCGCATCGAGGCCGAGATGCAGTACCCCGGCCACATCAAGGTCGTGGTGATCCGCGAGACGCGCGCAGTCGAGGTGGCGAAGTGACCAAACCCATCACCGTCATCTGTGTGGGCGACGTGTTCGGCGAGCCCGGCCGCCGCGCCGTTCAGGTGCTGCTGCCCAAGCTCAGCAAGCAGCACGACGCCGACGTCGCCATCGTCAACGTCGAGAACTCGGCCGCCGGCTTCGGGGTGACGCCGGTGATCGCGAAGACCTTCCTGGACCAGGGCGTGGACGTCATGACGTCCGGCAACCACATCTGGGACAAGAAGGAGATCATCGAGTACATCGTCAAGGAGAACCTGCTCCTGCGGCCGGCCAACTTCCCGTCGGGCACGCCGGGCGTGGGCTCCGCCGTGGTCAAGGCCGGGCCGCACAAGGTGGCGGTGCTGAACCTGATGGGCCGCGTGTTCATGCACGCGCTCGACTGCCCGTTCCGCAAGGCGGACGAGGAGATCCCGCGCCTTCGAGAGGAGACACCGATCATCGTCGTCGACATGCACTGCGAGGCCACGTCCGAGTCCCAGGCGATGGGCTGGTACCTGGACGGCAAGGTGAGCGCGGTGGTCGGGACGCATCGCCACGTGCAAACCGCCGACGAGCGCTTGCTGCCGAAGGGCACCGCGTACATCACCGACCTCGGCATGACCGGGCCGATGAACTCCGTGATCGGCGTGGACCCGGAGCTGGCCATCGGCCGCTTCGTCTCGCAGATGCCGAACCGGTTCGAGCCCGCCAAGGGCCCGGCCGCGCTCCACGGCGCGGTGATCCGGATCGATCCCGAAACCGGCCGCGGGCTGTCGATCGAGCGCCTCCGCGTCCCTCTTCCCGCCTGACCGGCTTGCAGATCCTCGACGGCCGGGCGGTCGCGGCGAAGGTGCTGGCCGAGGTCAAGGCCGGCGTCGCGCCCTCTCCGGGCGACCGGCCGCCCCCACGCTCGCCGTCGTGCTCGTCGGCGACTACGCGCCCTCCAGATCTACGTGCGCAGCAAGAAGCGCGCAGCCGACGAGGCCGGCATCGCGTCGCGCGACTTCCTCTTCCCGCAGGGCTGCACGCACGAGGAGCTGCTGGCGACCATCCGGGGATCAACGCGGACCGGGCCGTCCACGGCATCCTCCTCCAGCTCCCGCTGCCCAAGGGCTCGACGAGGACGAGGCGGTCGCCGCGATCGCCCCGGCCAAGGATGTCGACGGCCTGCACCCGATGAACCTCGGGCGACCTGCTCGCCGGCGCGCCGCACGCCGTCCCGTGCACGCCCGCGGGCTGCCTGGAGATCCTCGATCACTACGGGATCCAGATCGAGGGCGCCGAGGCGGTGGTGATCGGCCGCTCGCGCCTGGTGGGCAAGCCGCTGGCGCAGCTCCTGCTCGCTCGCCACGCCACCGTGACGATGTGCCACACGCGCACGCGCGACCTCGCCGCGCACTGCCGGCGCGCCGAGATGCTGTGCGTGGCCGCCGGGCGCCCGGGCGTGGTCACCGGCGACATGGTCCGCGAGGGCGTGGTGGTGATCGACGTCGGCGTCAACCGGCTGGACACCGGCAAGGTCGTGGGCGACGTGGACTTCGCCTCCGTGAGCCCGAAGGCCCGGGCGATCACGCCGGTCCCCGGCGGGGTGGGCCCGACGACGATCGCGATGCTCATGCGCAACACGCACCGGGCCGCGCAGCACCAGCTCGCCCCATGAGCGAGACACTGGCGGCCTACATACCCTCTCCCCTCTGGGGAGAGGGCAGGGTGAGGGCAAAGTCGAGTTGCGCGTTGTCTGCGAATCCCCGCGCGGCTTCGCGCGGGGTTGCGACGCCGCCAGACCGACGCCGAGCGCCGGATCTGGGCGGGCTTCCGTGATCGCCGTCTCCTCGGCGTGAAGTTCGCGCGTCAGGTGCCGATCGGCCCGTACGTGGTGGACTTCTGCTGCCGTGAGCGAAAGCTGATTGTCGAGCTCGATGGGGGTCAGCATGCGGCGCGCGCCGACTACGACGCGGAGCGGACTGCGCTTCTCCAGGCGCTGGGCTTTCGTGTCCTGCGATTCTGGGACAACGAAGCGCTCGCGAATACCGACGGTATGGTTCTGCTGGATTGCCGAAGCGCTGAGCTCTGCGCGCCCCTCACCCCGGCCCTCTCCCCAGAGGGGAGAGGGGGAGGATCGTCCCTCGCCCCCGAAGGGGGAGAAGGTAGGGTGAGGGGGTCATGAGCGAGCGGGTGTCTGCACCGTGAGCGAGCTGACGAGGCGGATCAAGTCGTCGCTCGAGGATCAGTTTCCGACGGTGTGGGTGGAGGGCGAGATCTCGAACCTGCGCACGCCCTCCTCGGGCCACGCCTACTTCACGCTGAAGGACGACAGCGCCCAGCTCCGCTGCGTGCTCTTCCGCGGGCGCGGCCGGCGCGTGGCCTTCCAGCCCGAGGACGGCATGCAGGTGCTCGCCTTCGGCGGCCTCGACGTCTATCTCGCGCGCGGTGAGTACCAGTTGGTCGTCGAGCTGCTGGAGCCCAAGGGCGTCGGCGCGCTCCAGCTCGCCTTCGAGCAGCTCAAGCGGCGGCTCGAGGCCGAGGGCCTGTTCGACGCGGCGCGCAAGCGGCCGCTGCCCCCGTTCCCGCGCACCATCGGCATCGTCACCTCGCCCACCGGCGCGGCCATCCGGGACATCCTGCACGTCATCGCGCGCCGCTTCGCGGACCTCCGCATCGTCGTCTGCCCGGTGCGGGTGCAGGGCGAGGAGGCCCCCGCCGAGATCGTGCGGGCGATCGCCGCGCCCAGGAGGTCGCGGCTCGACGTGGTGATCGTCGGCCGCGGCGGCGGCTCCATCGAGGATCTCTGGGCCTTCAACGACGAGCGCGTCGCGCGGGCGATCGCCGCCTGCCGGGTGCCGGTGATCTCGGCGGTGGGCCACGAGACCGACTTCACCATCGCGGACTTCGTGGCCGACCTGCGCGCGCCCACGCCGTCGGCGGCCGCCGAGCTGGTGGTGCGGGAGAAGCTCGCGGTGCTCCGCGCGCTGTGCGACATCAACGCGCGCTCAGCCAGGCGATGGCCGAGCATATCGAGCGACACCGCGAGCGGGTCGACGCGCTCGCGCGGCGCCGCGTGCTCACCGACGCCTCGCGCGCGCTTCGCGATCTCCACCGGCGCCTGGACGAGCTGAGCGCCCGGCTCGCCGGCGCGGCGCGGGGGCGGCGGCAGGAGCCGCCCATCGGGTGGCTCTGGCCACAAACGCCTTGAGTTCACTCAACCCGGTGGCTAGGATTTCACACGGTCGACGTGCTCGGCCAGCTGCGGGCGGCTCACCGCCGCGGCGTCGCATCGCGCGAAGTTCGCCGGCATCGCTTCGCCGCCGCGGTCGGACAGCTCCCAGAGCCTGTCCCCGCTCGCGGTGCTCGGGCGAGGCTACAGTTTGACC
>CAVXJS010000007.1:0-408381 GCA_963762145.1 uncultured Candidatus Rokubacteria bacterium | reverse complement strand
CATCGGGTGCCGGCGCGGGCAGATTGTGCTTCTTCGCGACCTCGGTGTTGAAGCAGAAGGCGGACATGTAGATGTCGAGCCCGACCCAGCTCGGGGGGTTCGCCTTGTCGCGGAAGAGCGGCTGGATGCGGTCGAGCCCCTTCGGGGCGTACGGCTCGAGCAGGCCCGCATTCTTGAACACGAGCATGTTGGTGGCCCCGACGCCCCAGATCACGTCCGCCTGCATGTTGTCCTTCTCGGCCATGAAGCGGGCCGCGATGTCCCCGGTGGACAGCCGCAGCATCTTCACGTCGATGCTGGGCAGTGACTTCTCGTAGGCCTTCTTGTACTCCGCGATCTGCTCGTTCTCGATCGCGGTGTAGATGACGACGGTCTGCTTCTGGGCCGTCGCCGGGGAGACCGCGGCGAGGGCCAGCAGGGCCGTCACGATCAGGGCAAGGACGCTGCGCGCGCTGTTGAGCATGGTGGACGCCTCCTTGGGCATGCGCATCAGGTGGGCCATCTTCATTCTGATCGAAGCCTCACTGGGCCATGAATCCGCCGTCGACGATCATCTCCGCCCCGGTCATGAACGACGACTCGTCGGAGGCGAGGAACAGCGCGGCGTAGGCGATGTCGCGAGGCTGGCCGATGCGGCCCAGCGGGATTCCGGTCTTGAACTCCGCCCGCAGCGCGTCGGTGAGATACGGCGCCTGCAGCGGCGTCTCGACGATCCCCGGATGGATGATGTTCGAGCGGATGTTGTCCTTCGCGAACTGGATCGCCAGCGACTTGTTGAGCGAGATCAGCGCGCCCTTGGCCGCGGTGTAGGCGTCCTGGGCCCGCGTGAAGCCGGCCAGCGCCGAGACCGAGCCCGACCAGGATGATCGATCCCCCGCCCGCGGCCTGCGCAGGTGCGGGATGCCGAACTTCGTCACCCAGAAGACCGACTTCAGGTTGATGCGCCATGACCCGGTCCCACTGCTCGCCGTCGGTCTCGAGCACCGACGCGGTCGCGGTCCTTCCAGAGCACGCCCGCGTTGTTGTAGAGCATGTGGAGCGCCCCGAAGCGGCGCACGCCCGTCCTCGACCATGCGCCGCACGTCGGCCTCGACGGCCACGTCGCCGACCACCGCCAGCGCCTCCCCGCCCGCCTTCCGCACCAGCTCGCACCGTCTCGGCGGCGGCCGCGCCGTTCAGATTCGCACACCACGACGCGCGCGCCCTCCTGGGCGAAGAGGACCGACGCCTCGCGTCCCATGCCCATTGCCGCGCCGGTGATCAGCGCGACCTTGCCCGCGAGTCGTCCTGGCATCATGCTTCGTCCTTCCCCCTCTCCGTCCAGGTTCGGAGCAGGGCCGGGGTGAGCGCGGACCTCAGATTCTTTCGAAGAGCCGGATCAGCTCCCAGTCGGTGACGGCCTGGTCGAAGGCCTGCTGCTCGAGCCGCCCGTGCCGGAGGTAGTGGTCCACGACCTTGGGTCCGAACGCCTCGCGGCGGCCACGCGCGAGTCGCTCGAGCTCGGCGAGCGCCTCGCGCAGCGTCTTCGGCACCTGGGCCAGCTTCGTGTCCTCGTAGGCGTTGCCCTCGTAGAGCGCGGGCGGCACGCAGCTTCTGCGCCGATCGCCGTGCAGGCCCGCCGCGATGGTGGCCGCGAACGCCAGGTAGGGGTTGGCGTCGGCGCCGGGGATGCGATTCTCCACGCGGAAGCCGCGCGCCCTCGCCGCAGAGCCGGAAGCCGCAGGTGCGGTTGTCCCAGCCCGCACGCGATGCGCGTCGGGCGCGAACGAGCCGGCCTGGTAGCGCTTGTACGAGTTCACGGTGGGCGCGTAGAAGTAGCGCGAGCTCGCGCGCCATCGCCATCTGGCCGGCCAGCCACTGCTGGAAGAGCGGCGTGCCCTGCCGGCCCCTTCCTTGCCGCGAACAGGCTGCGCCGCCCGGCGCTGGTCCCACACCGAGGAGTGCAGGTGGCAGGACGAGCCCGCCGCGCCCACGTCGTACTTGGCCATGAACGTCACCGACGAGCCCTGCTGCCAGGCGATCTCCTTCACCCCGTGCTTGTAGAGGACGTGGCGATCGGCCATCTCGAGCGCGTCGGCGTAGCGGAGGTTGATCTCCTCCTGCCCCTTCCCCCACTCGCCCTTGGAGAACTCCACCGGGACCCGCGCCGCCTCCATGTGGTTGCGGATCGCGCGGACCAGCGGCTCCTCCCGGGAGGTCTGGAGGATGTGGTAGTCCTCGAGGTAGTTCGGAGACGGGCGTCAGGCCGTGATAGCGCTTGGCCCGCGCCTCGTCGAACGACTCGCGGAACAGGTAGCAGCTCGAGCTCCGAGGCGGTCTTGACGCGGTAGCCACCTTGCGCCGCGCGCTCCACCTGCCGCCGCAGGACCCAGCGCGGCGCCTCCTCGATCGGCTCGCCTTCCTCGGTGTAGACGTCGCAGAAGACGAGCGCGGTCTTCGGCAGCCACGGCAGGAGGCGCCACGTCGCGAGGTCCGGGCACCAGCTTCATGTCGCCGTAGCCGCGCTCCCACGAGGCGAGCTTGAAGCCGGGCAGCGGCTCCATCTCCATGTCCACGGTGAACAGGTAGATGCAGGCGTGGACGCCCTCGTGCAGCGACGTGGTCGAGGAAGTAGCGGCCGACGACGCGCTTGCCCATCAGGCGGCCGAGACCGTCGGCGAACACCGTGAGCACGGTGTCCACGTCGCCCTTCTTGATCAGCGCCTCGAGCTGCTTTCAGGTCTGCGCGCATAAGCGCGGCAATCCTACCTGATGCGGGGTCAGGTCTCGCATTGCGACATTTCGATACGCCAGACAAAGCACTCCCGCGTCGGCAAGGTCGCTCCGCGATGCAAGACGCTGGACCCCGAGCAGCTGATGGGGACGGGCGGGACCAGGACGATCAGCAGGATCAGGCAGAGACCGCCGAGCACGCAGCGGCCGGGGCGACAGCGGGGTGAGCGTCGTCGAGCGGCGGCGCGTGGTGGAAGCCGATGAGCAGCAGGACCAGCCCGCCGAACACGATCCAGTTGGCCGAGCCGGAACAGCGCGCCGAGCGCGACGAGACCCACCAGCGCCGCGATCGACACCTGGCGGTGCCGCGCGCCCGACGAGCGCGTAGGCGATGCGGCCGCCGTCGAGCTGCCCGACCGGGACCAGGTTGAGCGCGGTGACGAAGAGGCCCACCCAGCCCGCGAGCGGCGACCGGATGGCACGAGATGTCCATCCCGGGCGGGATCGGCCCGAACACCGATCCAGGTGAGCAGTTGCATGCAGCAGCGAGTCGCCGAAGGTCATGGTGCCCTGGTCGGGCAGCACCATCCCGACCCGCGACCACTGCAGGCCCAGCAGCAGGGCGGGAATCGCGACCACCAGCCCGGCGAGCGGCCCGGCCACCGCGATGTCGAAGAGCGAGTTCCGGTCCCGGGCCGGGGATCGCATGCGGATGACCGCGCCCATGGTGCCGAACAGGAAGAGCGGCGGCGGCGCCGGGATGAAGAACGGCAGGCTCACCGACGCCCCGTAGTGGCGGGCCACGAAGTAGTGGCCGAACTCGTGGGTGCCCAGGATGGCGAGCAGCGTGAACGAGAAGGGCACGCCGTCGAGCAGGCGGAGCGGCCGCAGGAACGGGTTGAAGGTCACGAACGGAAAGGAGCCCGCTGATCAGGCAGCCCGCCGCGAGGGTGGAGAGCACGGTGAGCACGAAGAGGAGCACGTTGACGTCCGGAGCGCGAGGTCTCCTTCACGTCGGCGAGCGGCACCGCCCGGATCCACACCAGGCCGCCCTGGCGGCCGAGGAACGGCGTGTAGCCGAAGCGCTTCAGGCGCGGCTCGATCAGGGCGAGCGCGCGCGCGGGCTCCACGAGGAGGCGCCCGCCCCAGACGAAGGTGGCCCCGCCGCACCTCCTGGCGCTCGACGCGGAAGATGTCCTCGATGTTGCGGCGCAGCAGGTCCTCGACGACCGCGTAGCCCTCCGCGGGCGCACCGTCGATGCCGTGCCCGGTCACGAGCGGAAAGGGCCAGAGGCGCATGGACGCAGGCTACCACACGGCCAGACGCGGCCACCGCCGCGCGGGCCGCCGCGAGGCCTCCTTCCAGATAGACGACAGCCACCACCGCCTCCAGCGCGGTGGCGAGCACCGACTCCTTCGTCGCGCCCGCCCGTCTGCTCCTCGCCGCGCCCGAGGCGGAGGTGGGCGCCGAGGTCGAGCGCGGCGGCCCAGCGCGCGAGGTTCTCCCCCGAGACCAGCGCGGCGCGCCGCGGGGTCAGCACGCCCGACCGGCTCGTCGGGCGCGGCGGCCAGCAGGCGCTCGGCGACCACGAGCGGCCAGCACCGCGTCGCCCAGGAGCGCGAGCCGCTCGTTGTCGGGCGAGCCGGGATTCTCGTTCGCGAAAGAGCGGTGGGTCAGCGCCTGACGCAGCAGATCGGCATCGCGGAAAGGGTGGCCCAGCCGGGGGCCCAGCACGCCGGCCGGATCCAGCTCAGCGCTCAACGCCGCTCTCTGCCGTTGGGGGAGGTTCGGAAGGGGGCGTGGCCCCCTCCGAGTGCTCTAGGGGCGATACTTGCGGAGGACGATGGTGGCGTTCGTGCCGCCGAAGCCGAATGCGTTGCTGAGCGCGATCTCCACGTCCTGCTTGCGGGCCTGGTTCGGGACGTAGTCGAGATCGCACTCCGGATCCGGCGTCTCGTAGTTGATGGTCGGGGGCAGGATCCCGTGGTGAATCGCGAGCGCGGTGGCGATCGCCTCGATCCCGCCCGCCGCGCCGAGCAGGTGGCCGGTCATCGACTTGGTGGAGGAGACCGCGAGCTTGCGCGCGTGGTCGCCGAAGACCCGCTTGATCGCCATCGTCTCCGACTTGTCGTTGTAGGGCGTGGACGTCCCGTGGGCGTTGATGTAGCCGACCGCCGACGGCTCGATGCCCGCGTCGCGCAGCGCGAGGGCCATGGCCCGCGCGGCGCCGTCCGCTTCCGGATCCGGCGCGGTCATGTGATAGGCGTCGCCGGTCATCCCGTAGCCCACCACCTCCGCGTAGATCCGCGCGCCGCGCGCGAGGGCGTGATCCAGCGACTCCAGCACCAGGAGGCCGCCGCCCTCCCCGCACACGAAGCCGTCGCGGGTCGCGTCGAACGGGCGCGAGGCGCGGCCCGGATCATCGTTCCGGGTGCTCATCGCCTTCATCTGGCAGAAGCCCGCGAAGGTCAGGGGGATGATGATGGCCTCGGCGCCGCCCGCGATCATGACGTCGGCGTCGCCCCGCTGGATGATCCGCATCGCGTCGCCGATCGCGTGATTGCCGGTCGCGCAGGCGGTCACCACCGAGGAGTTCGGCCCCTTGGCGCCGAAGCGCATGGAGAGGAGCCCCGACGCCATGTTCACGATCAGCATCGGGATGAAGAAGGGCGACACGCGGTCCGGCCCCTTCTCGAGCAGCACCTTGTGGTTCTCGAGCAGCGTGGTGATCCCGCCGATGCCGGAGCCCACCAGCACGCCGAACCGGGCCTTGTCCACCCGCTCCAGGTTCAGGCCCGAGTCCTCCACCGCCATGACCCCGCAGGCCACCGCGTACTTGAGGAACGGGTCGAACTTGCGATCGTCCTTCTTGTCGATGTAGCGGAGCGAGTCGAAGCCCTTCACCTCGCCCGCGATGCGGGTGGGCAGAAGACTCGCGTCGAACCGGGTGATGGGCCCGATTCCCGACTTCCCCTCCGTCAGCGCGGTCCAGAACTCCTCGGCGGTGTTGCCCACCGGCGTGACCGCCCCCGCCCCGGTGATGACGACTCGACGCGCGTCCACGCGCCCCTCCCTGCGGCCGTTCCTAGGAGTTCTCCTTGATGTAGCTGATCGCGTCCCCGACGGTGGCGATCTTCTCCGCGTCCTCGTCCGGGATCTCGAGATCGAACTCCTCCTCGAAGGCCATCACGAGCTCGACGGTGTCGAGAGAATCGGCCCCGAGGTCCTCGATGAACTTCGCGGCCGGCAACACCTCGTCCTCTTCCACTCCGAGCTGCTCGACGATGATCTCCTTGACCCGCTCCTCGACCGGCTTCGCCATGCCCTCCCCTCCTGGCTGCGATTGATTAAATGTACAGTCCGCCGTTGACGTGAATCGTCTGGCCGGTGATGTAGCTCGCGCCGTCGCCGGCGAGGAACCGCACCACCTCCGCCACCTCACGGCTCTGGCCGATCCGCTTGAGCGGCACCTGCTGGAGCATCGCCTCGCGGGCCTCCCCCGGAATCGCGGCCGTCATGTCCGTCTCGATCAGCCCGGGCGCCACCGCGTTCACCAGGATGTTCCAGTGCGCCAGCTCCCGCGCCGCCGCCTTCGTGAGCCCGATCACGCCCGCCTTGGCCGCCGAGTAGTTCACCTGGCCGGGGTTGCCCATCGCCCCCGCGGTCGAGGCGATGCTGATGATACGCCCGCTCTTCTGCCTCATCATCACCTTGCCCGCCGCGCGGGTCATGAGGAAGACCCCGCGCAGGTTCGTCTCGAGCACCTGGTCCCAGTCGTCGTCCTTCATCCGGACCAGGAGCTGATCGCGCGTGATCCCGGCGTTGTTGACGACCACGTCGATGCGCCCGAAGCGCTCCCGGGTCGCCTCGATCAGGCGGTCGACATCCTCCCGCTTTCCCGCATCACCCGGGACCGCCAGGGCCGGCGCGCCCAGGCCCTCCAGCTCCTTCACCGCCGTCTCGAGACGCGCTGCGTCGCGGCCAGAGACTACCACGGAGGCGCCGTCCTCTGCCAGCAACCGGGCGATGGCAAGGCCGATGCCCCGGCCGCCCCCGGTCACGATCGCGACCTTTCCCGCCAGGGCTTTACCTTCGGTCACGCCGCCCGGCCCCCGATCGCCTGCACCGCCTTGTCGAGCGACGCGGGATCCTCCACCGCGTGGCCGCGCGCGCCGTCGAGCGTGCGCTTGAGCAGCCCGGTCAGCACCCGGCCGGGCCCGACCTCGAGAAATCCGGTCGCGCCCTCGCGCGCCAGCCGCTCCACGCAGTCGGTCCAGCGCACCGGGCTGGCCACCTGCTGGACCAGGAACGGCTTGATCTCGTCGGCGGTCCGGGTGACGCCCCCGTCCACGTTCCGGACGACCGGAATGCGCGGGTTGCTCACCGCGACCCGCTCCAGCTCCGCGATCAGGCGATCGGCCGCCGGCTTCATCAGGGCGCAGTGGAAGGGCGCGCTCACCGGGAGCAGCACGCTCTTCCGGCCGCCGCGCGCCGCGGCCCCCTCGACGGCCCGCTCCACCGCCGCGCGGTGTCCCGCAATGACGATCTGGCCAGGCGAGTTGATGTTGGCCACCCCCACCACCTCGCCCTGCGCCGCCTCCGCGCAGATCTGCTCGACGGCGGCCAGCTCCACGCCCATGAGGGCGGCCATCGCCCCGGTGCCCACCGGCACCGCCTCCTGCATGAACTCGCCGCGCCGGCGCACCAGGCGTACCGCGTCCGCGAAGCGGAGCGCGCCCGCGACGACGAGCGCCGAGTACTCGCCGAGGCTGTGGCCGGCGGCGAGAGCCGGGCATCACCCCCCGCTCGGCGAGGGCGGCGGCGGCGGCCACGCTCGTGGTCAGCACCGCGGGCTGGGTGTTCGCGGTGAGGGCCAGGTCGGCCGCAGGCCCCTCGAAGCAGAGCGTGGAGAGGGAGAAGCCGAGGGCAGTCGTCCGCCTCGGCCCAGACCGCGGCCGCGCCGGGCGAACGCTCCGCGAGCGCACGGCCCATCCCGACCTCCTGCGAGCCCTGGCCGGGGAAGAGAAAGGCGAGCGCGCCGGCTACCATCGCAGGAGCACTGCGCCCCAGGTGAAGCCGCCGCCGAAGGCGGCCATCAGCACGAGATCGCCCGGACTTGACCCGCCCGCCGGTCCACGCCTCCTCCAGCGCCACGTAGACCGAGGCGGCGCCGGTATTGCCGTAGCGCTCCACGTTGACCATCACCTTCTCCATCGGCACCTTGAGGCGCTTGACCGCGGCCTCGATGATGCGGAGGTTCGCCTGGTGGGGCACGAAGAGGTCGAGGTCGTTGGCGGTGAAGCCGTTGTTCTTCAGGATGCGCTCGGCGCATTCCCCGAACATCCGGACCGCCACCTTGAAGACCTCGTTGCCCTTCATCTTGGCGAAGTGCTGGCGCTGGTCCACCGTCTCGTGGGTCGCGGGATGGAGCGAGCCGCCCGCGGGCTGGATGAGCAGGTCGCCGTAGCGGCCGTCCGAGTAGAGATCGGTGTCGATGATGCCCGCCGCGTCGGCGGAGGGCCGGAGCACCGCCGCCCCCGCCGCGTCCGCGAGCAGGATGCAGGTGCCGCGGTCGGTGAAGTCGGTGATGCGCGAGAGGCACTCGGCGCCGATGCACAGCACCGTCCGGTACTTGCCGGTCTGCACGTACTGGGCGCCGATGGACAGGCTGTAGACCGAGCCCGCGCAGGCCGCGTACACGTCCACCGAGCCCGCGTTGCGGCAGCCCAGGCGGTGCTGGACCAGGTTCGCGCTGGTGGGGAAGTGCATGTCCCCCGCGGTGGTGCCCACCACGATGAAGTCGATCTCCTCCGCGGTGACCTGGGCCCGCTCCATCGCCTGCTGGGCGGCGCGGACGGCCAGGTCCGCGGGCCCCTCGCCCTCGTCCACGATGTGGCGCTCCCGGATGCCGGTGCGCTGGACGATCCACTCGTCGGAGGTATCGACCATCCGCTCGAGCTCCGCGTTGGTCAGGATCCGCTTCGGGGCATATGCGCCGACGCCGATGATCTGAGCCCGGTTCATTCGCGGCCTCCCTCCCGTCCCTCGGCGAGGACTGCCTCCGCCTCGAGCGCGGTCTTGATGTGGTGGTTCACGTCGTTGCGAACCCAGTCGGCGGCCACGCGTACCGCATTCTTGATCGCCTTCACCGGCGAGGCTCCGTGGCAGATGATGGCGGCCCCGTTCATGCCCAGCAGGGGCGCGCCGCCCATCTCGGTGTAGTCCACGCGGCGCTTCAGGCGCGCGAAGGCCCGCTTGGCGAGCGCGGCGCCGGCCATCGAGAGCATGTCGCGGCCGAGCTCCTCGCGGATCATCGCGGTGAGCATCTCGGCCAGGCTCTCGGAGACCTTGAGGCAGACGTTGCCGGTGAAGCCGTCGGTCACCACCACGTCGCAGCGGCCGTTGTAGATGTCGCGCCCCTCGATGTTGCCGATGAAGTTGAGCGACGAGCCGCGCAGGTCCTCGAACGCTTCCTTGGTCAGGTCGGTTCCCTTGCCCTCTTCCTCGCCCACCGAGAGCAGCCCGACCCGCGGGTTGTCCTTGCCCACGATGTGGCGCGAGTACACGTGACCCATGACCGCGAACTGGAAGAGCTGGCGCGGCTTCGGGTCCACGTTGGCGCCCGCGTCGATGAGCACGGTGTAGCCGGCCAGGCTCGGCAGCGGCGCCGCGATCGCGGGCCGGTCCACGCCGGGTAGCACGCCCATGACGAACATGCTGATCGCCATCGCCGCGCCGGTGTTGCCGGCGGAGACGATGGCGCCGCACTCACCGTCCTTGACGAGCTCGGCGGCCACCCGCAGCGAGGAGTCGCGCTTGCGACGGAGGGCCTGCGACGGCGCCTCGGCCATGCCCACCACCTGCGAGGCGTGGCGCACCGTGACCGGCAGGTCCTGGGCCCGGAGCCGCACGAGCTCGCGCTCGATGGCCGCCTTGTCGCCCACGAGGATCGACGCCAGCCCGAACTCGCGGCACGCGGTCACCGCGCCCTCGACCACGACGGCCGGACCGAAGTCGCCTCCCATGGCGTCGACCGCGATCTTCATGGCGCCGATCTTATGGCACGGCCCGGCTCAGCCGGAAAGACTATTCGCCCTCGACCGAGATGACTTCGCGGCCCTTGTAGAAGCCGCAGTGCGGACAGATCCGGTGGGGCGGCTTGACCTCGCGACACTGCGGGCAGAGGGAGCGCGTCGGGCGCGACCATCTTGTAGTGCGTGCGCCGCTTGCGGCCGCGGGTCTTGGAGTGTCGTCGCTTGGGCAGAGGCATCGGATGGCTCCTGTTCGGGCTATTTCGACCGGCCGGCCCAGTCCTTGAGGGCCGCCCAGCGTGAGTCGGGCGCGGGCGTCTCGCACGCGCAGTCGGTGGCGTTGCGGTTGCCGCCGCAGACGGGGCAGAGACCCCGGCAGCCCTCCTGGCAGAGCGGCTTCATGGGCAAGGCCAGAGTGGTCTCGGTCTCGAGCAGGGCCGTGAGATCGAGCGTGCCGTTCCGGTAGACGTCGGTCTCGAGCTCGCCCGCCCCCAGCTCCTGCTCCTCGCCGCGCGTCTCCGGCATGGGCACGAAGCGGGCGTCCACCGCCGGATGGACGGTCACCGTGTAACCCTCCACGCACCGCCCGCATGAGAGCGGGATCCGCGCGGTGAGATCGCCCCGGACGAAGACCGTGTCCCCGTCCTTCTCCACGGTCAGATCGAGCTCATCGAGCACCCAGGCGGGGTCCTGGAACGGCCGCGGGAAGTCCGCGGTCCCCTCGATGTGCAGACCTTCGGGTGGAATGTTGGCTACCTGGATCAGCACGTGAAGAACCTCGCCTAAGCTTCTGTCAAGTAAGGGGTTTTGGTTATAGACGCGTCAGTATATGCACCGGGTTTCCCCTTGTCAACCCAAAAGCCCGTAAAGTCGCCACTTGCTTGACGGTCTGGGACTCGGCTGCTAGCATTCGGACGGGAGGACGAGCGCATGGCAAATCTCATGAAAACCGGTGTCCTGCTGGCCGCACTCACGGTGCTGGTCGTGCTCATCGGCGGGGCGCTCGGCGGTCAGAATGGCATGGTCATGGCCTTCGTGCTGGCCATGGTGATGAACCTCGGCAGCTACTGGTTCTCGGACAAGATCGTGCTGGCCATGTACCGGGCGCAGCCGGTAGACGAGGCCACCGCCCCCGGGCTCTACCGGATCGTGCGGACCCTGGCCACCCGCGCCGGCATGCCGATGCCGCGGGTCTACATCATCCCCGGCGAGGCCCCGAACGCCTTCGCGACCGGCCGCAACCCGAGCCACGCCGCGATCGCCGTCACCGAAGGCATCTTGCGCATCATGAGTGAGGAAGAGCTGGAAGGGGTCCTGGCCCACGAGCTCTCCCACGTCCAGAATCGCGACACCCTGATCATGGCCATCGCGGCCACCCTGGCCGGGGCGATCACCTACATGGCCCACATGGCCCAGTGGGCGATGATCTTCGGCGGTGGGCGGCGCGACAGCAGCGACGAGCACGAGTCGGGCGGCGGCGTCATCGGCGGCCTGCTCATGATCGTGCTGGCGCCCATCGCGGCCATGCTGATCCAGATGGCGGTCTCGCGCTCCCGGGAGTACCAGGCCGACGCCACCGGGGCCCAGATGGCCGGCCAGCCGTACGGTCTGGCCAAGGCGCTCGAGAAGCTCGAGGTGGCGTCCAAGGTGGCGCCGATGCAAGCCACCCCGGCCACGGCGCATCTGTTCATCGTCAACCCGCTCACCGGCGGGGGCTGGACCACGCTCTTCTCGACGCATCCGCCGATCGCGGAGCGGGTGGCGCGGCTACGCGCCATGGCCTCATCCCGGACCAGGTAGGGCAACCGTCGGATCCAACGCAGTCCTCGTAGCGGACCGGGGGAGACGGGACACCGTCTCCCCTTTTTCTCGGACATGATCGCGGCGCGGGAGCTCCGGAAGACCTACGGGTCGAACAGCGTGATCGACGGCGTGTCCTTCGAGCTGGGCGCAGGCCAGTGCCTGGCCCTGCTCGGCCCCAACGGCGCCGGCAAGACCACGCTGCTCCGGATCCTGGCCACCCTGCTCCGACCCACCGGCGGCGCACTCACGATCGCCGGCGCCGACGCCCTGCGCGAGCCGGAGCGGGCGCGCGCGCTCATCGGCATGGTGGCGCACGGCTCGTACGTGTACGAGGACCTCACCGCGCGGGAGAACCTGCGCTTCTGGGAGACCATGCGAGGCGGCGAGACGACGGCCGCGCGGCTCGACGCCGCACTCGCCCAGGTGGAGCTCGACGGCGTGGCCGGCGAGCGCGTGCGCACGTTCTCGGCGGGCATGAAGCGGCGGCTCGGGCTGGCCCGCGTGCTCCTGGGCCAGGCGCGGCTGCTCCTGCTGGACGAGCCCTTCACCGGCCTCGATCGGCGCGGGCGCAAGTGGGTGAACGAGTTCCTGCTTGGCTTCAAGGCCGCCGGCGGCGCGGCGGTGGTCGCCACCCATAGCTTCGGCGGCGGCCTCGGGGTGGCCGACCGCGTCGCCATCCTGGGAAGCGGCCGTCTCCTGATGGACCGCCCGGCCGCGGACCTCGCGCCCGAGGAGCTCCACCGTCTGTACGAGAGCCTCACCGACGGCGCCGAGGGCGGTCCGTGACCTACGCCCGGCGCGCGTGGATCATCCTCTGGAAAGACCTGCTCATCGAGCGGCGGGCGAAGGAGCACGCCAACGCGCTCCTCTTCTTCTGCGTGCTGCTGCTCTTCCTCTTCCAGTTCGCGCTGGGCCCGGATCGCGATCGCCTGGCCGCCGCGGTGCCGGGCCTGCTCTGGCTGGGCTTCATCCTGGCCGGTCTCCTCGGCCTCGGCCGGAGCTTCCTCGGCGAGCGCGAGAACGACTGCTGGGAGGGCCTGCGCCTCACGCCCGGCGACAAGTCGGCGATCTACCTCGGCAAGCTCGCGGGCAACTGCGTGCTGATGACCGCGGTGGAGATCATCCTGGTCGTCCTCTTCGGCGTGTTCTACGACGTGGATCTGTGGACGCCGGCGGCCCCGCTGGCCCTGGTGCTCGCCCTCGGCACGATCGGGCTCGCCGCGGTGGGCACGCTCTTTGCGGCCCTGACCACGCAGGTGCGGGCGCGCGAGCTGCTCTTCCCGGTGCTGCTGCTGCCCGTGCAGGTGCCGGTGCTGCTGGCCACCGTGAGCGCGACGCAGGCGCTCCTGCTCGGCCAGCCCCTCGCCGACGTGGCCCACTGGCTCAAGCTGCTGGCGGGCGCCGATCTGGTCTATGTCACGATCGGCATCCTCACGTTCGAGTTCGTGCTGGAAGGCTGATCGCATGACCCGCGCGCTCGGGTGGCTGACCGTGCTGGGTCTGGTGGCGGGCCTCGCCGCCGGCTTCGGCTACGCGCCCCGGGAGGCCGTGCAGGGCAACGTGCAGCGCATCATGTACCTCCACGTGCCGGCCGTGCTGACCGCCTACCTGGCGTTCGTGCTCGTGCTGCTGGGCAGCATCGCCTACCTGGCCACCCGGCGCGCCGGCTGGGACCGTCTGGCCGCCGCGGCCGGGGAGATCGGCGTGCTCTTCACCGGGCTCACCATCGTCTCCGGCTCCATCTGGGGCAAGCCGACCTGGGGCACCTGGTGGACGTGGGACGCGCGCCTCACCTCGACCGCGGTGCTCTTCTGCGTCTACGTGGGCTACCTGCTGCTGCGCAGCCTGATCGAGGACCCGGAGGCGCGAGCGCGCTACGCCGCGGTGGTCGGCATCGTGGGCGCGGTCAACATCCCGATCGTGCACTTCTCGGTGAAGTGGTGGCGGGCGCTGCATCAGCCCTCCACGATCCTGGGGCCCGAGCGGTCCCCGATCGATCCCGCGATCGGCCTCGCGCTGTTCGTCAACTGGGTGGCCTTCACCCTCCTGTTCGCCTATTTCCTGTCGCGCCGGATGGAGATCGCCCGGCTCGAGGAGCAGACCTGATGCCGTCCAACTGGGGCTACGTCTTCGCCGCGTACGGCATCGCCGCCGTCGCGCTGCTGTCCTACTGGCGCCACCTGGCGCGCCGGACCCGCGCGCTCGCCACGCGCCGGGCCGCGAAGCCGCGGACGGCATGAACCGCAAGGTGAAGTTCCTGGCGGGGGGCCTCGTCATCGTGGCCGCGCTCGCCTATCTCGTCTACGCGGGCGTGACCCAGTCGGTGGTCTACTTCGTCACGCCGAGCGAGCTGGGCGCGGCGCCCGTCGCGGGCAAGGCCTATCGCCTGGGCGGCATGGTGCAGCCCGGCACGCTCCAGTGGGATCCCAGGAGCCTCGACCTGCGCTTCATCCTCTCGGACGGCCAGGCCACGGTTCCGGTCCGCCACCGCGGCACCCCGCCCGATCTCTTCGCGGAGTCGCGTGGCGCGGTGGTCGAGGGCACGTGGAGCCGCGACGGCTACTTCCAGGCCGCGACGATCATGGCCAAGCACTCGGAAGAGTACAAGGCGCCGCACGACGCCAGCCAGGCGGGCTACAAGGAGCTGCTCAAGACGCTGCGGGGCGGCGAGGCCAAGCCGTGACCCCCGAGCTGGGCTACGCGCTCACCGTCGGCGCGCTCGTGCTGGCCCTGTACGGGGCCGGGGCGGCCGCGCTGGGCGCCCTGAAGGGCCGGCCGGAGCTCCAGGCCTCGTCGGAGCGCGCGGCGATCGGGGTGTGGCTGCTGATCACCGCGTGCATGCTCTTGCTCGTCTACGCGTTCCTCACCTTCGACTTCTCGGTCCGCTACGTGGCCAGCAACACCAACCGCGGCACGCCGTTCTACTACCGCATCACCGCCCTCTGGGGCGCGCTCGAGGGCTCCATCATCCTGTGGGCGTGGATGCTCTCGCTCTACACCCTGATCATGGTGGGCCGCTACCGCCGCACCCAGCCCCAGCTCTACCCCTGGTCGCTCGCGGTGATGCTCGGCATCTCCGCCTTCTTCCTGCTCGTGATGGCGGTCCCGGCGCCGCCCTTCGAGCGCCTCTCGCCGATTCCCGACGACGGCCGCGGCCTCAACCCGCTCCTGGAAGACTCCGGGATGATCACGCACCCGGTGGCGCTCTACCTGGGCTTCACCGGCTTCACGGTGCCGTTCGCCTTCGCGATGGCCGCGCTCATCGTGGGGCGCACCGGCGACGAGTGGATCACCATCACCCGGCGCTGGACGATCATCGCGTGGTACTTCCTCTCGCTCGGCCTGCTGATCGGCGGCTGGTGGAGCTACCACGTGCTGGGCTGGGGCGGCTACTGGGCGTGGGATCCGGTCGAGAACGCGGCCTTCATGCCGTGGCTCACCGCCACCGCGTTCCTGCACTCGGTGATGATCCAGGAGCGGCGGCGCATGCTGAAGCTCTGGAACCTCACCCTCATCATCCTGACCTTCAGCCTCACCCTGTTCGGCACGTTCCTCACCCGCTCCGGCATCATCGGCTCCGTGCACGCCTTCACCCAGGGCTCGATCGGCATCTTCTTCCTCGTGTTCCTGGCCCTGATCATGCTCGGCGCCTTCACGCTGCTGGCCTGGCGGCTCGAGCGGCTCCGCGGTCAGAGCGAGCTCGACTCGATCTTCTCCCGCGAGTCCGCCTTCCTCCTGAACAACCTCTTCCTGATCGCGGCCGCCTTCACGGTGTTCTTCGGCACCGTGTTCCCGCTGCTCTCGGAAGCGGTGAAGGGCCAGAAGGTCAGCGTGGGCGCGCCGTTCTTCAATCTGGTGAACATCCCGATCTTCCTGGCCCTCATCTTCCTGATGGGCGTGGGCCCGCTGATCGCGTGGCGCCGCGCCTCCGCGGAGAACCTGCGCCGCAACTTCCTGATGCCGGTGGTGATCGGGGTGGTGGGCGCCGCTCTCTGCCGCGCCCTCGGGGTGGCCAATCTCCTGGTGCTGCTCTGCATGGGCCTCGTGGTGTTCGTGGCCGCCACCATCGCGCTCGACTTCGGGCGGGCCGCCCGCGCCCGCCGGCGGAGCGGCGACGGCTGGCTCGACGCCACGTGGGGGCTGGCGCTCCGGCAGAACCGCCGTTACGGCGGCTTCGTCGTCCACCTGGGCATCCTGGTCATCGCCCTCGGGGTGGCGGGCTCGCAGGCCTGGTCCACCCAGACCGAGGCCACCATCAACCGCGGCGCCAGCGTGGAGCTCGGCGGCTACACCATCCGCTTCGACGATCTGCAGCCGGTCGAGGAGTCGAACCATTTCAAGGTCGTGGGCACCTTCACGGTCTCCGACCGCCGCGGCCCCTACACCGTGCTCACGCCGGCCAAGAAGTTCTACCCGCAGGAGCAGACGCCGATCGCGGCGGTGGACTACCGCCTGGGCTTCCTGGAGGACCTCTACCTGGTCCTGGGCGACTTCGCCCGCGACGGCTCGCACGCCACCGTCAAGGTGCAGATCAACCGCATGGTCTCCTGGCTCTGGATCGGCGGCCTGATCCTGACCCTGGGCGCGGCGCTCGCCATCGTGCCCGAGCCCCGCCGGACCGCGACGCGGCCGCGGCCGGATCACGCGGTGGCCGCATGAGCCGGCGCTCACGGGCGCTGCGCTGGGCGATCCCGCTCGCGGTCGTGCCGGTGCTCGCGCTGCTGGCCTATGGCTTCCGCACCGACCCGCGCGACATCCCCTCGCCGCTGGTCGGCAAGCCCGCCTCGCCCTTCGCGCTGACCGCCTTCGACGGCAAGCCGGTGAGCCTCGAGGCCCTGCGCGGCCAGATCGTGATCGTCAACTTCTGGGCCTCGTGGTGCGTGCCCGCCTGCTACGACGAGGCGCCGAGCCTCGAGCGCGCCTGGCAGGCCTACCGCGACCGCGGCGTGGTCCTGATCGGCGTGAACATCCAGGACAAGGAGGAGCCGGCCCGCCGCTTCCTCGCCCAGTTCCGCCACACGTTCCCGAACGCGCCCGATCCGTCCGGCCGCGTCTCGGTGGACTACGGCGTCTACGGCGTCCCGGAGACGTTCTTCATCGATCGCCAGGGCCGGGTGCGCTTCAAGCAGGTCGGCGCCGTCACCGACGAGATCATGCGGCAGCACGTGGAGAAGCTGCTCGCGGAGCCGGCATGACCCGCGCGCTCGTGGCCGCCCTGCTCCTGATCGCGGCGCTCGCGACGGCGGCTCCGCTCGGCGCCGCGCCGGTCAGCGAGGAGACCGTCCACGAGATCGGCGGCCAGCTCCGCTGCGTGGTCTGCCAGAGCCTCTCGGTGGCCGACTCGCCGTCCGAGACCGCGAACCAGATGCGCGGCATCATCCGCGAGCGGCTGGCGGCGGGCGACTCGCCCGAGCAGGTGAAGGCCTACTTCGTGGAGAAGTACGGCCTCTGGATCCTGCTCGCCCCGCCCCGGCAGGGCTTCAACCTGCTCGTCTGGGTCGTGCCGTTCGTGGCCCTCGGCGCCGGCCTGGTGCTGGTGCTCCTGCTGGTGCGGCGCTGGAGCCGCCGCCCCGCCGGCGCGACCCCGGTCCCCGCGCCGGACGCCGCGATGCGCGCGCGCATCCACCGCGAGATGGCCGAGCGCGAGCCGTGAACGCGCTGCAGATCGCGCTGATCGCGGCGATCGTGGTCCCCGCCCTCGCGATCGTGCTGTGGCCCCTGCTCGGCGGCCGCTCCGCCGGAGTCACGCCATCGGCCGCGCGGGCCTCCGACGACCGGCGGCTCGAGCTGGAAGAGGAGAAGAGCGCCCTCTACCGCGCGCTGCGCGAGCTCGAGTTCGACCACGACGCGGGGCATCTGTCCGATCCCGACTTCCAGAGCCTCCGCGAGCGCTACGAATCCCGCGCCGGCGTGCTGATCACCGCGCTGGACGCGCTGGGACCTGTCGTACGCGGGGGCCCCGAAATGGCCCCCGCGCTCCCCCAGCCGCGGACATCCGTGCCGCACACGCCGCGTGCGTCCTGGACGCGGCACCCGGCCCTGTTCGCGGCGGGCGCGGTGGTGCTCGTCATCTTCGGCGTGATCATCGGCGTCAACGCCGGCCGCTTCACCGAGCGCGACGAGACCTTCACGCCGCCCGGCGCCCGCATCCCGGTCCCCGGCCCGCCCCCTTCGCCGGTGGGGCCGCCCATGGCCCGCCTCGAGCCGGGCAAGCCGATCCCTCCCGAGATGCTGGCCGGCATGCTCCAGGCCGCGCGCCAGAGCCTCTTCGAGGGCCGCTACTCGGAGGCGATCGCCGCCTACCAGGCCGTGCTGAAGCGCGACGAGCGCAACGTGGACGCGATGACCCACCTGGGGCTCATCGTGGCGGTCGGCGGCCACGCCGACTCCGCGCTCGAGACCTTCGACAAGGCGCTCAAGATCGACCCGAAGTACGCCCCCGCCTATCTCTACCGCGGCCAGGTGCTCTACGAGCAGAAGCACGACTACGCGGGCGCGGTGGCCGCGTGGGAGCGCTTCATGGCGCTGGTGCCCAAGGGCGAGGACCGCGACCGCGTGGCGGAGCTGGTGGCGCAGGCGAAGAAGAAGCAGCCGGCGCGGTAGGGCCAACCCGGCGCGGCTAGCCGTTCAGCCGACGCTCGACGAGATCTCGCGGCGGCCGACCTCGTCGGTGAAGTATCGCCTCGATCCGTCGCAACTGGTGGGTGATGACCTGGAACCCCTGATCCAGGCGCTCGAGCCGGAGGTGGATGGCATCGAAGTGGCCAAATACCTCGCGAAAGCGCTCGTCCACCGACGCCTGGAATGCGTCAAGCCGGCTATCCAGGAGGGTGAAGCGCCGATCAATTCCGAGCGTCAAGTCATGGAACCGCTGGTCGATTCTGGCGAACTGTCCGGTCAGAAACTCGACCAGCTCCTGATCTTCGCTCGGGCTCATGTTGCTTATCTACCTCAACGCTCTCCACCAAGCAACTGTCTCTGCGAACGGACACCTCGCTCGCCGCGCCCGCGCGCTCCTTGCAGGCCCTCACGTTCCTCAGGTATCGTCCCGAGCAACATGCGCTGCCTCCGCGTGGTGAGCCTTACGGTGACGATGGCCCTCACCACGCTCTTGCTCGGAGTTCCGCGTGCCACCGCCGAAGCCGCACGCCACCTCGTCGACGGCGACGGCGTGGTGCACCTCACCAACGTGCCGACGGACCCGCGCTATCGTGGTTTCCCCGGCGCGACGGGCACCTCCACCGGCTGGCTGCGGCTCCGGGCGCGCTCATTGCCGCGCTACGCGACCGAGATCCAGGAGATCACCCGCGAGCACGGGGTGAGCCCGGAGCTGGTCACCGCGGTGATCCGAGCCGAGTCGGGGTCCGATCCGGCGGCGGTGTCGCCCAGGGGCGCGGGCGGGCTGATGCAGCTCATGCCGGGGACGGCGGCCACCCTGGGCGTGGTGAACCGGTTCGACCCTCGGGAGAACATCAGCGGGGGCGTGCGACATCTGCGCTACCTGCTCGATCGCTACCAGGGCCGCGTGGCGCTGGCCCTCGCCGCTTACAACGCGGGCGAGGGCGTCGTGGACGCCTACCGTGGGATTCCTCCCTACCCGGAGACGCAGGAGTACGTCCGGCGCGTGCTCCGGGACGCGGGCCTGGGCGAGAGCGCCGGAGAGACATCGCAGACGCTCTATCGCTATCGGGTCGCCGACGACACGCTCATCTACAGCAATCTGCCGCCGGCTCCCGGCCGCGGCAAGGACCACCGCCGCTAGCACACCTGACGTCCTCGCAGTCGCCACCCGTCACACAAATGATACGCGTTTGAAAGATGTGACGATTGACGGTGCGTCTTGGTGGAGTGGAAAATCCGGCCACCTTGGAGACCACTCCTCCTCATCAGCAGCGGCTTGGCAAGATCCTGGCGCGTGACCTCGCCATCTCGGCGGAGGTCCTCCAGGAAGCGCTGATCCGGGCGACCCGAGAGCGGGTGCGCCTGGGCGAGGCCCTGGTAGGCATGGGCGCCGCCACCCCTACCGACGTGCTCCGCGCCCTGGCCGCCCAGCAGCAGCTCGCCTTCCTCCCCGCCGACGAGCTGCCCTCGACACCACCCGCGCTCAAGGAGCTGTCTCCCAAGTACCTGCGGCAGTACGTCGCCTGCCCGGTCGCGGTCGAGGGCGGCACCGTCGTCATCGCGACGGCCGAGCCCACGAATCCGCAGCTCCTCGACGACCTTCACCAGACCCTGGGCCTGTCCGTAAAGCTCTGCGTGGCGCCGGCGCCGGCCATCCTGGAAGCCATCGAGCGCGCCTACGGCGCCAACACCGCGCTGCAGAAGATCGTCGAGGGCATGGGCGGCGTCGGCAGTGACGCCCACGGCGAGCCCGAGGAGGACGTCAACCACCTCCGCGACATGGCCTTCGAGGCCCCGGTCGTGCGCCTCGTCAACCTGCTGATCGACGGGGCGCTGGCCGCCGACGCCTCCGACATCCACATCGAGCCCTTCGAGGACAGCCTCCGCGTACGCTACCGCATCGACGGGCTCCTCTACGACCAGGAAGCTCCGCCGCGCCGCCTGCAGGCGGCGCTGACCTCCCGCATCAAGATCATGGCGGAGATGAACATCGCCGAGCGCCGGCTGCCGCAGGACGGGCGCATCCGCGTGACGGGTCAAGGCGGCCGGCGCGTGGACATCCGCGTCTCCACCGTGCCCACCATCCACGGCGAGTCCATCGTGATGCGCCTGCTCGATCGCTCGTCGGTCTTCCTGCCTTTCGACAGGCTCGGGTTCTCCGCGCAGACCGCCGCCGCCTTCGACGCGCTGATCCGCCGGCCGCACGGCATCCTGCTCGTCACCGGGCCGACCGGCTCCGGCAAGACCACCACGCTCTACGCCGCGCTCGACAAGATCAACCGCCCGGATCTCAAGATCCTCACCGTCGAGGACCCCGTCGAGTACCAGCTGAAGGGCGTCAACCAGATTCCGGTGCGGCCCAAGATCGGCCTGACGTTCGCCGCCGGCCTCCGCCACATCGTGCGCCAGGACCCGGACGTCATCATGGTCGGCGAGATCCGCGACCTGGAGACCGCGGAGATCGCGATCCAGGCGGCGCTCACCGGGCACCTCGTCTTCTCGACCCTGCACACCAACGACGCGCCGGGCGCGGTGACGCGGCTGCAGGACATCGGCTGCGAGCCCTACCTGGTCTCCTCGGTGCTCTCCGGCGTGCTCGCCCAGCGGCTGGTGCGCCGCATCTGCCCGGTGTGTCGCGCGCCCGCGCATCCGGATCGCGCCGAGCTGCTCGCGATCGGCGTCGCCGACGCCGGGGCCGTCGAGCTGTTCCGCGGCAAGGGCTGCGACGAGTGCCGCGGCACCGGCTATCGCGGGCGCGTCGGCATCTACGAGCTATTTCGCATCACCGACGAATCGCGGAGCCTCATCGTGCGGCGAGTGCCGGCCGGCGAGATCCGCCATCACGCCGTCCTGCAGGGCATGGCCACGCTCCGGGAAGATGCGTGGGCCAAGGCCTGCGCGGGTCTCACAACTGTCGAGGAGATCTTGCGTGTCACACAAGAAGACACGTAGACCGCCCCTCTCCACCGAGTCCCTCACCCTGCCCTCTCCCCTGAGGGGAGAGGGAGTGGAGAACTAGCGTGGCCGTCTTCGCGTACCGGGCGGCCGATCAGCGGGGGCAGACGGTGGACGGGGTCATGGAGGCGCCCGACGTGCGGGCGGTGGCCGAGCGCCTGCAGCGGGACACCTACTTCCCGATCAAGATCGCGCTGCAGCACCAGCGGCGCCGGTTCCTGGGCCTGGCCTGGCCGGAGACGGGCGGCCGCCGCGTGGCCGGGCGGGATCTGGTCTCGCTGACGCAGCAGCTCGCCACCCTGCTGGAGGCGGGCCTGCCCCTGGACCGCGCGCTCGCCATCCAGGCCGAGCTCGCCCCGACCGCGCGGCTGCGGGCGATCATGGCCGACGTGCTGCGCACCGTGCGCGGGGGCAGCTCGCTCGCCGACGCGCTCACCAGGCACCACCCGCGCCCCTTCTCGCGCCTCTACGTCAACATGGTGCGCGCGGGCGAGAAGGGCGGCGTCCTCGAGACCACGCTGCGGCGCCTGGCCGAGTTCCTGGCCGAGTCGCAGGAGTTTCGCGATGCGCTGGTCTCCGCGCTGATCTACCCCGTGATGCTGACCGGCGTGGGGGCCGCCGCGGTCGTCTTCCTGATGACCTTCGTCATCCCGCGCTTCGCCACCATCTTCAGGGACCTGGGGGCTACGATCCCCCTGCCCACGCTGATCCTGCTCGAGATCAGCGGCGCGCTCCAGCGCTACTGGTGGCTGATCGCGCTCGTCGGGGTGGCGGGCGGGCTCGCGAGCCGGGTGTCCCTGGCCACGCCGCGCGGACGCCTCGCGAGCGATCGCGCGCTCCTGCGGCTGCCGGTCGTCGGGCCGGTCATCGTGAAGACCGAGGTGGCCCGCTTCACGCGCATCCTGGGCACCCTGCTCCGGAGCGGCCTCCCCATGATCGGCGCGCTCATCGTGGTCAAGGAGATGCTGGCCAACCAGGTCCTCGCGCGCGAGGTGGATGGCCTGGTCAATGGCGCGCGGCGTGGCGCCGGCCTCGCCCAGCCGATGGCCGACTCGGGCGTCTTCCCCCCGCTCGCGATCCACATGGTGCGGGTCGGCGAGGAGTCCGGCCGCCTCGAGGAGATGCTGCTCCGCGTGGCGGCCGACTTCGAGGCCGACACCCGCAAGCTGGTCAAGCGACTCATCGCGCTGGCCGAGCCCTGCATCATCCTGGTGATGGGTGTGGTGGTGGGCTTCATCGTCGTGGCCATGCTCATGGCCATCCTCTCCGTCACCGATCTCCCGCTATGAACACCGCCGCGAGACTCCTCCGGAACCAGCGGGGCTTCTCCCTCATCGAGCTCCTGGTCGTGATCATCATCCTGGGCCTGATCGCGGGCCTCGTTGGTCCCCGCCTCTTCGGCCGGGTCGGGCAGAGCAAGCAGGCCGCCGCGCGAGCGCAGATCGAGCTGTTCGGCGCCGCCCTCGACCAGTACCGCCTGGACGTCGGCGCCTACCCGCCCGCCGGGGCCGGCCTCCAAGCGTTGGTCCAGAACCCGAACGCGCCCAACTGGAACGGGCCGTATCTCAAGAAGCCCGCGGTCCCGCTCGACCCGTGGGGACGCCCGTACCAGTACAAGTGCTGCCCCGGCGACCACAGCGACTACGACATCTGGACGCCCGGCGCCGACGGGGCGCCCGGGGGCGACGGCGAGAACCACGACGTCACCTCGTGGGACACCAAGTGAATCGGCCACGGATGGCGGGCTACTCCCTCATGGAGCTCATGGTGGTCGTCGCCATCCTGGCCGTGGCCACCGCGCTCGCGATCCCCGCGGTCGGCCGCGCCACCGACGAGGTGCGGGCCCGCGCCGAGGTCGCCTCGGTGGCGGCCTTCCTGCGCTCGGCGCGCGAGCAGGCCGTCACGCGCGGGCAGGCGCTGGAGGTGGTCGTGGATCGCGACGCGCGCGGGCTCCGGCTCCAGCGCGCCGCCCGCGACGGCCAGCCGGCGGCGCCGACGCGCCAGACCTTCTCCGCGCTCCTGCGCGTCGAGGGCGGCGCACACTCCCCGGGCGTCACGTTCCTGCCCCACGGCATGTCGAGCGGCGCGCGCTTCGGGATCGAGACGGCGGGGCCGCGCGCGTACGTGATCACGGTGGACGCGCTCACCGGGCGCGTGACCACGCAGCGGGCGGCGCGGTGAAGAGCGGCTTCACGCTCCTCGAGGTGCTGGTGGCGATGACCATCCTCGGGCTCGCCATCGTCACCCTCATGCAGCTCTCCTCCCAGGGGCTGCGCCTCCTCCGCCTCTCGGACGATTACCAGCACGCGGTGCTCGTGGCGGATCGGCTCGTACGCGCGGTGGAAGTGCCGCGGGAAGGCGTCGACACGGGCCGGGAGGGAGCGTTCCAGTGGGAGCGCCACGTCGCGCTCGTGCCGGTGCCCGAGGAGCTCACGCCGGCCGCCGGCCCGAAGCCCCTCTTCTATTCGCTCTCGGTCGCGGTGAGATGGGGCGGCACGCGCGCGCTCGAGATCGCAAGCCTGCGCGCGGTCGCCGGGAACCCGGAGCCGTGACGACGCGCGCGCGCCCGCAGGGCTTCACCCTCCTCGAGCTGCTCCTCGCGCTGGGCATCGTGGCCCTTCTGCTCGTCGTCGCGTCGGGCGGCCTGCGGGTCGGGCTGGCCGCGTGGCAGCGAGGCGAGGAGCGCATCGCGCAGCTCGACCGCGCGCGGAGCCTGGCGGTCCTGCTCGAGCACGGCCTGGCCGGAGCCTTCCCGTACCGGGTCACCACGGAGACCGAGCCGGAGCCCCGCATCCTCTTCGACGGCCGGCCCGATCGCCTGACCTTCGCCACGCTCTCGCCCCCGTTGCCGATGGGGCCGGCGATCGCGTTCAGCGCGGTCCGCCTCAGCGCCGACGACGGCGGGCTCGCGCTGCGCCAGCAGGTCCTGCCCAACCGCGTGGCGCTGGACCGGCTGGACCCCATGCTGGTGGACGGCCACACCACCGCCATCCGGTTCCGCTACCTCGGCCAGGAGCCGGAGGCCTGGCAGGAGGTGTGGGACATCACGCAGGGAGGAGACCCTGCCGCGGGCCGTGGAGATCACCCTGATCGGCGGCGCCGGGGCACGCGCCACCCAGCAGACGCTCACCGTCGCCATCCAGGCCAACCAGCCATGAGGGACGAGCGCGGCGTCGCCCTGATCGTGGTGCTGCTGGTGCTGGCACTGCTCGCGGTGGTGGTCACCGAGTCGGCGTACTCCACGCGCCTCGAGGCCTCCATGGTGCGCGCATACCGGGACGGCGTCGTGGGCCAGCACCTGGCCGAGGCCGGCGTGCACCAGGCGATTCGCGAGATCCTGAGCCAGGCTCAGGTCACCGCGGTGGACGGCGACGGCGCGCTCGTCTTCTACCGCTCCCTGCCCGGCCAGACCACCCCGGCGCGGGTGCCCGCGCTGCCGCGCACGCGCGTCCCGCTGGGCTCGGGCAGTTCTCCTACCGGATCAGCGACGAGGCGGCGCGGCTCGGTCTCAACTCGAACGACATCTCCCGCTTCGACCGGCTGCTGCAGGTGCTCGACGTGGACCGCCAGCAGCGCGACGTCATCGCCGATTCGCTCCAGGACTGGCGGGACGCCAACGAGCTGCACCGCGCTCACGGCGCCGAGAGCGAAGTCTACCTGAAGCTGCCGGTGCCCTACCGCGCGCGTAACGCCAACCTCCAGGACGCGACGGAGCTGCTGCAGATTCGCGGCGTCACGCCCGAGCTCTACTTCGGAGGGAGCGGCCGCCCGGGGCTGGGCGATCTCGTCACCGCGGTCACCGCCAACACCGTGAACCTCAACACCGCCTCGCCGCTCGTCCTCAAGGCCTGTGGCCTCTCGGACGCCGAGATCGCCGACGTGGTGCAGACCCGCGTGCGCGCCCCCTACCCGACGGTGCCGGGACGGTTCGCGGGACGCGGATTCACGGTGGGAAGCAGCACGTTTCGGATCGAGGCCGAGGGTCTGGTGGGGGGCGTCCCGCGCGGCCGGGTCGTCGCGGTGGTGCGGCGCGGCCGGCCGGGCCGCGGGCTGGATCTGACGATCGTCTCCTGGCGCCCGGGGGTCGCGTCATGATGCCCTCGCGTATCGGCCTCTACCTGGACAACGGCCGAATCACCGTGGTCGGCATGGCCGGCCGGGGCGAGGTCGAGCACTTCGTCATCGAGGGCGCGGAGGACCCCGCGGCCAGGCTCGCCGCGGAGCTGCAGGCGCGCGGACTCACCGGACGCCACGCCCGCGTGGGTCTCGATCGCCGGCTGGCGGTGGTCAAGACGATCGAGCTGCCGCGCGCGGCCAGTAGGGACATCGGCGCGATGATCGGCTTCGATCTGGAGCGGCACGTGCCGTTCCCGGCCGAGGGGGTCCGGTTCGACTGGCTGGAGCTGCCGACCGGCCTCGACGAGCCGCACCACGTGCTGATCGTGGCGGCCGAACGCCGCACGGTGGAGCGACCCCTCGGGTTGCTCGCCGCGGCCCATCGACGGGCGGCAGCGGTCGTCGTGGCCTGTCACGAGCTGCCCGCCCTGCTGGGCCGCGAGGCACCGGCCCCGCGGGCGGTCTGGGCCCACCAGAACGGTGAGGCCACCGACCTGCTCTTCCTCGACGAGCACCGGCTCCTGCTGAGCCGCCGCGTAACGGTCGGGACCGCCACGGACCTGGCCCGGGAGATCCGTCGGAGCCTGTCCATCGTCCGATGGAGGGACTGCGGGGCAGTCTGGCTCTCCGGGAGCGGGGCGGACGTCGAGATCGCCGACCTGGCCGAGGTCATGGGCGTCCCGGTCTCGGCTCCCCCGTATGCCGCGGACCGGGCGTCGCTCGTCGATGCTCTGGCCGCGGAGGAGCAGGGCGCCGGCCTCCTGGCGCTTGCGGTCGCGGTCGGGCCGCGAACCCCCGCGCTCAACCTGCTCCCCGCGGAGGCGCGGCTCTGGACGCCTTCACGCGAGCAGCTCGTGACCGTGGGGATCATCGGGGTGACGGCGCTTCTGGGCCTCGCCCTGGCTCTCACTCACGTGATCAAAACCGAGCGATATCTCGATCATCTTTCGCAGGAGATCCGCCGGCTGGATCCGGAGGTGAAGGCGGTCGAGCGCTTGGCCGGCGAGCTCGGCCAGAAGCGGCGAGTCCTAGCCGCGCTCGAGGCCGCCCAGGACGGCCGCATCCCGGCCCTCCCCATCCTGCGTGAGCTGACCGAGACCCTGCCGCAGGGCGCCTGGCTCCAGGGGTTGACCCTCGACCGCCAGGGGATCGAGCTGGTCGGTCAGTCCGATGGGGCGAGCGCCCTGATCCCCTTGCTCGAGGCCTCGGACCGCCTGGAGCGAGTGGAGTTCACCTCGCCCGTGACCAAGACCCAGAACAAGGAGCAGTTCCGCCTCCGGGCGGCCTGGGAGACTCGGGAGCGCTAGCATGCCGACCTTGAAGCCCCGGGAGCGCCTCGTAGTCGGAGCCGGAGCGGCCATCGCCTTGTTGGTCGGCGGCTACCTCGCGATCGTCGAGCCGCTCATGACTCGCGCCCGCACCGCGGAGGCTACCGTGCCCGCGCGTGAGGAAATCCTCGAGCGGCGGCGCGGTCAGGCCCAGCAGCAGGCGCGGCTGGCCGAGGAGCTGGCTGCTGTCAACGCGCGGCTGGCGGCCGAATCCAAGCGCCTGCTACGGGGTCCCACCGCGCCGCTCGCCGCGTCCGAGCTCCAGCAGCTCGTCAAGGAGCTGCTGGGCGACGCGAGCGTCGAGGTCCGGAGCGAGCGGGTGCTACCCGCATCGGATCTGCAGGGGCTCCAGGAGGTTTCCATCGAGCTCGCCGTCATGGGCAGCATCCGCGACACCGCGTCCGCCCTCTCACGCCTGGAGCGCACCCCCCAGCTCCTCACGCTCAAGGACGTCAAGATCCGGGTGGTGGCGGTCGGGCAGCCGCGCGAGCTGCTCACCACCGTCGTGATCGCGGGTTACCTCCTGCCCGGCCCGGCCCCAAGCGCCAGGTCCGCCACCGCCAAGAGCGACTAGCCCGTGTCGAGACACCTGCTCGCCGTCAACGTGCTGGTGGGGCTCCTCGGCTGCCTCTTCGCCGCCGGGATGACCCGCGAGCTCGTCACGCCGCTCCGCCTCCCGCCTCCCTCGGCGTCACGCGCGTCTCGACCGGTTCCGGTGCTGTCTCCGGCCCCGGCGGCGGCGCCGCCCGCCGCGGCTTCCTACGCGGTCGTCGCGTCCCGCAACCTCTTCAGCCCGACGCGTTCGGAGACCGTCGCCGGCCCCGCGGTCGCCGCGGGGCCGAAGCCCTTCCTCCACGGCGTGGTCATGAACGGCTCGAAGAGCCGGGCGTTCCTGGAAGATCCGGTGGCCAAGCGTACGTTCGGCTACTCGGTCGGCGACGTGGTCGCCGGCGGCCGCGTGCAGTCCATCACCGACGATCGCGCGATCATCGCCCGGCCCGACGGGCTGCTCGAGGTGCTGCTCCAGGACCCCGCCAAGCCGCGGCCAGCGCCCACGGCCCCCGCGGCGCCCGGCGACGGCGCACCGGCCGCGTCAACGCCGCCAGCCCGGCGGACCCCGGGCGCGGCGCCGGACGGCGATCGGCGATGACGCCGACGAAGCCCGCATGCTGGCTGCTCGTCGCCGCCCTCGTGACGGGATGCGCCTCCGCGCCGCCGAAGCGCGCCGCCGCGCCGAGCCCGCCCCGCGTGGAGGTCCACACCGAGCCCGCGCCCGTGCCGAGCGTCCCGACTCCACCCCCGGCCCCCGTCCCCCCACCGGCCGCCGCCGAATCTCGTCCCGCGGAGAAGCCCGAGGCCGCCCCGTCTCCGCCGCCCGCGCCGCCGGAAGCGAGCATGCCCGCCCCCGCGACGACCCCGGCGCCGCCGCCGCCGGCCGAGCGACCCGCCCGCTCGCTCGTGCTCAACTTCGACAATGCCGACGTCGAGGTGGTCATCCAGGCCGCGGCCGAGATCGTGGGCTTCAACTACGTGCTGGCACCGGGCGCCCGCGGCCGCAAGGTTACCGTCCAGACGAGCGGAAGGATCTCGAGCGACGAGGTCTTCGGGGTGCTGCTCACCATCCTCGACGTGAACGGGCTGGCCGCGGTGCGCTCCGGCAACCTCTACCGCATCATCCCGCGCGAGGGCGCACCCCAGACCCAGGTGAAGACGGTGGTAGGGCGCGAGGTCAGCGCCGCGATGCCGCTCGACGAGGTCGTGACCCAGATCGTGCCGCTGCAGTTCATCAACGCGCAGGACGCGGCGACGCTGCTCCGGCCCTTCGTCCCCGCGCAGGGCGCCGTCTCCGCCCACCGCGAGACGAACCTGCTGATCCTGACCGACACCGCCGGTAACATCCGCCGGCTGCTCGACATGCTCCACCTGGTGGACGTGGAGGTCTCCCTCAACGAGCTCCAGATCATCGCGCTCAGGCACGCCGACGCTCAGGAGGTGGCCCTGCTGCTCGGACAGCTCTTCGGCAACCGCCTGCCCGCCGCGGCGCCCGGCGCGCCGGCTCCGCCACCACCGCCCGCGCCCGGGGTCACGCCGGCCCCGCTCGCGCCGGCTCCACTCGGCGGCGGCGAGCGGCCCCTGATCGTGCCGGAGCGCCGCTCCAACTCGCTGGTGGTCCAGGCGCGCAAGCAGGACATGGAGGCGATCCGGCGGCTGGTCGCGAAGCTCGACGTGGACATCTACGGCGGGCAGCGGGTCTTCATCTACTTCGCCGAGAACACCAAGGCGCGAGACCTGGCAAGCACGCTCGACGCGATCTACGGCCGGGGCGACCGGGGCCCCGCGATCACCGGGACGCAGCAGACCCAGCGCTCGTACAGCAGCATCTCGGGCCCCTCCGGCTCCGGCCTGCTGCCGCCGCCCCCGCCCCCGCCGTTGCTGGCGCCCGCCCCCGTCCTGAGCCCGCAGGCCCGCCCGGCCGTGTTCGGCTTCCCCGGGGTCTCGGGCGAGGGCGCACCGCCCTTGACGGACATCCGCTTCGTCGCGGACGAGGTGACCAACGCCATCATCGTGACGACCTACCCGCGTCTCTGGAGGGAGATCGAGGAGACGATCAAGAAGCTCGACAAGATGCCGCGCCAGGTGCTGATCGAGGTGCTCGCCGCGGAGGTCACGCTGACCGACGACACCAAGCTCGGCGTCGAGTGGGCCGTGCGGACGGGGAACGCCACGATCACCTCATCGCCCACCGGGCTGGTGCCCTCGCGTCCGGCCCAGTCGCTGATCCCGCTGGGCGGAGCCGTGCCCATCGGGTTCAACGTCTTCGCGTTCGCAGCGGACAAGTTCCTCGCCGCGCTCAACGCGCTGGCCACCGACAACCGGGTCAACATCCTGTCCAACCCGTCGATCATGACCGCCGAGAACCGGAAGGCGGTGATCAACGTCTCGACCTCGGTGCCCATCGTGACGTCGCAGCAGGTGCCGGTGGCCACCGGCGGCATCACCGGCAACGCGATCACCCAGACCGTCGAGTACAAGGACGCCGGCATCATCCTCACCGTGACACCCCGCATCGGCGAGGACGGCACCGTCGCCCTGGACGTCAAGCAGGAGTTCAACGAGGTCGGCGAGAACGAGCCGCCGCCGATCAACTCCCCGCGCTTCCGGAAGCGCGAAGCCGAGACCTCGGTGGTGCTGGCCAACGACCAGACCTTGATCCTCGGCGGGCTGATCCAGAACCGGCGCACCAGCATCCGGATCGGGGTGCCGCTCCTGAACCGGATCCCGATCCTGGGGTATCTTTTCGGCTCAGTCGAGGAGAAGATCGAGAAGACCGAGCTGATCCTCCTGATCACCCCCCGGGTGATCGGGACCGCCCTCGATGCGGCGCGGATCACCGACCACATGCGGAAGGCGACACCGGAGCTCGAAGACTCCCTGCGGCGGGCGCCCCGGATGCCTCCGCCGACCCCGACGCCTCAGTAGCGCTCTCCCTCTGGGGTGGGGTGGCTCCCGGTGCTATCCTGAGGACCCGATGAGCGCCGGCGCAAAGAACCCCGAAACCATCGCGGGACGGCTCGCCGAGCTGCGCGCGCAGATCATCCGTCACAACGATCTGTACTACGTCGAGAGCCGGCCCGAGATCTCCGACGCCGAGTACGACCGCCTGTGGCGCGAGCTGGTGGCCCTCGAGGAGGCCCATCCCGAGCTGGTGACGCCGGATAGTCCCACCCAGCGGCCGGGCGGCCGGCGGGCCGAGACCTTCGCCCCCGTCGAGCACCTGGTCGCGATGCTCTCGCTGGACAACGCGATGAGCGTGGAGGAGCTGCAGGAGTTCGAGGCGCGAATCCGGCGGGCCCAGCCCGGGATCTCCCCCGCCTACGTCTGCGAGCCCAAGATCGACGGGCTCGGGGTGGCCCTGCTCTACGAGCGCGGGCGCTTCGTCCGGGGCGCCACGCGGGGCGACGGACGGATCGGCGAGGACATCACCCAGAACCTGCGCACGATCAAGTCCATCCCGGCCACGCTGTCGGGGCCCCTCGAGGGAGCGGCCAAGCTCGAGGTCCGCGGCGAGGTCTACATGCCGCGCGAGGCCTTCGCCCGCTTCAACGCGGGCCTGGAGGAAGCCGGCCAGCCCGTCTTCGCCAACCCGAGGAACGCGGCGGCGGGGGCGGTGCGCCAGAAGGATCCGGCGGTGACCGCGTCGCGCCCGCTCGCGATCTTCCTCTATCACGTGAGCGTGCTCGAGCCGCCGGGCTTCCACTCGCAGTGGGAGCGGCTCGAGGCGCTCCGGCAGAGCGGCTTCCAGGTGAACCCGCGGTCCCAGCGGGCGGCCACCCTGGACGAGGTGGTGGCGTACTGCCGCGTGCTCGAGGCCGACCGGGACGCGCTCGGCTACGAGGCCGACGGGATCGTGGTCAAGGTGGACGACCTCGAGCAGCAGCGGCGGCTCGGCGCCACCGCGCATCACCCGCGCTGGGCCATCGCCTACAAGTTCACCGCCCGCCAGGCCACCACCCGCGTGCTCGGCATCACGATCAACGTCGGCAAGTCGGGCGCGCTGACGCCCACCGCCCAGCTCGAGCCGGTGGAGCTGGCCGGGGTCCGCGTGTCCAACGTGAGCCTGCACAACGAGGACGAGGTCCGGCGCAAGGACGTGCGGATCGGCGACACCGTGCTGATCGAGCGCGCGGGCGACGTCATCCCCTATCTGGTGCAGGTGGTCACCGACAAGCGCCCCTCGGACGCGGTCCCCTTTGCAATGCCCACCCATTGCCCGGCCTGCGGCGCTCTCGCCGCGCGCGTGGAGGGCGAGGCGGTGTGGCGCTGCACCAACACCGCCTGTCCGGCGCAGCTCAAGGAGCGGCTCTTTCACTGGGGCTCGCGCCGGGCCATGGACATCGAGGGCCTGGGCGAGGTGATCATCGGCCAGCTCGTGGACCGCGGACTGGTGCGCGACTTCGCCGATCTCTACGGGCTCGACGTGGACACCCTGGCCGGGCTCGAGCGCCTGGCCAAGAAGTCGGCCCAGAACCTCCATCGGGCCATCGAGGCCTCGAAGCAGCGCGGGCTCACCCGCCTGCTCAACGCGCTCGGCATCCGCATGGTGGGCGAGCGGGCCGCCCAGCTCCTGGCCGCGCGCTTCGGCACCATGGAGCGGCTGCTCGCGGCGACGGAAGGCGAGATCAACGAGATCTACGGGATCGGCCCCCAGATCGCCCAGGCGGTGACGGCCTTCCTCGCCGAGCCGCGCAACCGTGCGACCGTCGAGCGGCTGGCCGCGGCGGGCGTCGTCATGACCGAGGAAGGCCATACCGAGGGTCCGCGGCCGCTCGACGGGAAATCCCTGGTGCTGACCGGCGGTCTGGCGAGCCTGAGTCGCGACCAGGCCAAGGACCTCGTCATCCGCCTGGGCGGGCGCGTCACCGGCTCGGTGTCGAAGAAGACGGACTACGTCGTCGTGGGGGAAGACGCCGGCTCCAAGGCTGACGACGCCAAGCGTCTGGGGGTAACCACGCTCGACGAGGCGGCATTCCTCAAGCTGGTCGGGCGTGCGTGATGAGCCGCCCAGTGGTCGCGGTGGCCATCGCGCTGGGGCTCGGCCTCGGCCTGCTCGCTTCCGGCGCGGCCGCCCAGGACAAGTCCCCGCTCACCCGCGAGCAGGCGCTGGCCGACATCAAAAAGCCCGATCTGGAGACGCGCCGGAGCGCCGCCGCCTGGCTCGGCGAGGTCGGCGTCATCGCGGACGCGCCGGTCCTGATCGGAGCGCTCTCGGACGCGGACGAGGTGGTGCGGACGCTCGCTGAGCACTCGGTGTGGCAGGTCTGGGGCCGCTCCGGCGACGCGGAGGCGGACGCGCTGTTGCAGGTCGGCATCGAGCAGATGAGCCGCGGCGACGGCCCGGCCGCGGTCGAGACGTTCACGAAGGTGATCCAGCGGAAGCCCGACTTCGCGGAGGCCTGGAACAAGCGGGCCACCGTCTACTTCCTCATGGGCGAGCACGAGCAGTCGCTCAAGGACTGCGACGAGGTCATGAAGCGCAATCCGGCTCACTTCGGGGCTCTGGCCGGTTACGGACAGATCTACCTGCAGCTCGATCAGCCCGACCGGGCCCTCACGTACTTCCGCCGGGCTCTCCAGGTCAACCCGAACATGCGGGGCGTGCAGCAGATCGTCCCGCAGCTCGAGCAGTTGCTCACGGAGCGCCGAAAGCGCACTATCTGACCCGACCCGGTCACCAACCCCTCACGCCAGTCGCATACGGAGGACACCCGTGCCGCTCACCACGCAAGAGGTCGAAGCGCTCAAGAAGATCACCAGTCCCAGCGTCGCCAATGCCATCGAGACCTTCAAGGTTCGCCCGCGGGAGCAGGGTAACCTGTCCTCGGACATCCGCGCGCTCTTCCCCGAGATGGGGCCGATGGTGGGCTACGCGGTGCCGTGCGTCATCCGGGCCGAGCAGGGACCGATCGAGGGCCACCGGGCCAGCACCTACGGCTGGTGGGATTTCGTCCTCAGCATCCCGGCGCCCCGCGTGATCGTGGTGCACGACCTGGACGATCCGCGCGGTCAGGGCGCCCAGTGGGGCGAGGTCCAGGCCAATATCCATCGCGCCCTCGGGTGCGTGGGCGTGGTCACCGACGGCTCGGTGCGCGACCTCGACGAGGTGCGCGCGCTCGGATTCCAGTTCTGCGCGGCCCATGTCTCGGTCTCCCACGCCAACGTCCACATGGTGGACTTCGGCGTCCCGATCAAGGTCGGCGGCGTGCTGATCAAGCCGGGCGACCTGGTCCACGGGGACCAGCACGGGGTCTGCACGATCCCGCAGGACATCGCCACCAAGATCCCCGAGGCGATCGCCAAGGTCGAGGCGGACGAGCGCGAGATCATCTCGGTGTGCCAGAGCCCCGGCTTCACCGCCGACAAGCTCAAGGAGCTGTTCAAGCGGATCCGCCCCGGCACGTACTGAGGCGCCGGCCGTCGCGGCCCATGCGCCCCGGCCGATCATGATCGAGATCCGACTGCCCCGGGTGGCCGACGAGGTCGGCTGCCGCACCCTCGCCGCGGCCGTCATCGGGGAGGAGCGCGCCGGTGCGTTCATCCGCTCCCACCTCGAGCGCCATCACCTGATCGTGGCCGAGGCGGAGGGCGAGGTGGTGGGCTTCCTCGCCTACCGGAGCGACTGGTTCCAGTGCACGTTCGTGAGCCTGGTGGTGGTGCGGGACGACTTCCGCCGCAAGGGCATCGCGCGCGAGTTCTTCAAGTCGGTGGAGGCGGTGTCCCCCACCCCGCGCCTGTACTCCTCCACCGAGGAGACCAACGCGGTGTCCATCCAGATGCACCGCGCGCTCGGCTTTCAGCCGAGCGGGCACATCGACAACCTGCCCCAGGGCGTCCGCGAGCTGCTCTTCTACAAGCGCATCCCGCCGCGAACGCTCGGAGCACCCAGCTAGACGGAGGCGCGGCCATGTCGGAGAAGACGACGCTGCTGAGCGAGGCCGAGACCGAGTTCACCCGGTTCAAGCGCGCGATCGCGGAACTCGACGAGGCGCGGATGCGCCAGATCTGGCTCGGGACCTGGAGCGCGCGCGACATCGTGGCCCACATCTCGGGCTGGCATCGCGAGATGGGGCCGGCGCTCGAGCGCATCGCCCGGGGCGAGCGCCCGGTCCCCGAGGGGGTGTCCTACGAGGACGTGGACGCCTGGAACGGCCGGTTCGCGGACGCCAAGAAGGGCGCGTACACCGCCGACATCCTGGCCGAGCTCGATGCCTCGCACGCCGCCTTCATGCGGGCGGCCGCCGCGGTGCCGGAGGAGCGCTACGTGCCCGGCAAGACCGCCCACAAGATCGTGGACCTCAACAGCCGGCATCACTATCAGGAGCATCGCGCGCAGATCGAGGACTGGCGCAAGGCCGGCCAGTGACCCCGACGCGCTGGAGCGTCCTGGTCGTCCCCGCCCTCCTCTACTTCCTCTCCTACTTCCACCGCGTCGCGCCGGTGGTCGTGGCGGGCGACCTGATGGCGGCCTTCGCGGTCTCCGCGGCCACCCTGGGCGCGCTCTCCGCGATCTACCCGTACTGCTTCGCGGCCATGGGGCTCCCGGGCGGCAGCCTCGCCGATTTCCTCGGCGCGCGCCGCACGCTGAGCCTGGGCGGGCTCAGCATGAGCGCGGGCTCGGTGCTCTTCGGGCTCGCACCCGGGTTCGGGGTGGCCCTCGCCGGCCGCCTGCTCGTGGGCCTGGGCGCCTCCGTGATCCTCATCGCCGGGCTGCGCCTGGCCTCGGAGTGGTTCGCCACCGGGGAGTTCGGGACCGTCTCGGGCGCGGCGCAGAGCGTGGGCTCGATCGGCGCGCTGGCGGGCACCACGCCGCTCGCCCTGCTGGTCGAGCAGATCGGCTGGCGCCACGGCTTCGTCACCATCGGCGTGGCCACCGCGCTGCTGGCCGTCGCGTGCTTCCTCACCGTGCGCGACCGGCCGGAGCGCCCGGCCGGCGGCCGACCGCGCGGACCGCAGCCGGGGCTCCGGGAGATCATCGCGGGGATACCGGGCGTGCTCGTCAATCCGCACTCCTGGACGCTGGGTCTCGTCTCGGCCGGCATCTACGGGGGCTTCGCCGCCTTCGTGGGCCTCTGGGGCGTGCCGTACCTCACGCAGGTCTACGAGCTGCCGCGCGTGCAGGCCGCCAACCTGGTCGGGCTGGCCGCGCTCGGCCTCCTGGTGGGCGCCCCGCTGATCGGCTGGCTCTCCGACCGGCTGAAACGTCGTCGACTTCCCCTGATCATGGTCAGCGCCGTGAACGTCGTCACCTGGCTCGCCCTCGTCGTGCCGGCCGCGCCGACCGCGCCGACCTTTCTGCCGGCCGCCTGCTTCCTGATCGGCCTGGGCTCGAGCGTGGTGGTGCTGGTCTTCGCGGCCATCCGCGAGGTCAACGACCCGCGGTACGTGGGCGTGGCGCTCGGCTTCCACAACGTGCCCGCGTTCGTCGCCTTCGGGCTGACCCAGTGGGCGACCGGGATCGTGCTCGATCGCCACTGGGACGGCGCGCTCGTCGAGGGCGCGCGCGTGTACGGCCACGACGCCTATCGCGCCGCCTTCGCCCTCTGCCTGCTGCTGGCCGCGGGCGCCTTCGTCTCGGCCTGCCTCGCGCCCGAGACCCGCGGTCGCAACATCTGGAGCGCGGCCTGATGGGCGCCATCCTGGAGCGGGCCGAGCAGTGCTGGTCGGGCGGCGTCGAGCCGCGCGAGTTCTGGAAGGCCACCGGCGCGACCGAGGAGATCGCTCCCGGCGTCTTCTTCGTGCACGCCTTCGCGAACGTGACGGTGGTGCGCGCCGGGTCCGGGCTCGTGCTGGTGGACACCGCCAACTACGTGGGCCGCGACCGGACCTTCGCGGCGGTGCGGGCGATCGACCCGGGGCCGCTGCACGCGGCGATCTACACCCACGGCCACGCCGATCACGCCTTCGGGCTGCCGCCGTTCCTGGCCGAGGCGGCCGGGAAGGGCTGGGCCCGGCCCCGGATCGTCGGCCACCGGAGCGTGGCCGCGCGCTTCGACCGCTACCGGACGACCCTCGGCTACAACGGGCTCATCAACGCGCGGCAGTTCTCCATCCAGGCCTCGTGGCCCACCGAGTATGACTACCCGGACACCGTCTACGATCAGGTCCTCCGCCTCGAGACCGACGGCGTGACGCTCGAGCTGCAGCACGCGCGGGGCGAGACCGACGATGCCACGTGGGTGTGGTGGCCGGAGCGCCGCATCCTCTGGACGGGGGACCTCTTCATCTGGGTCGCGCCCAACGCGGGCAATCCCCAGAAGGTTCAGCGCTACGCCGCGGAGTGGGCGGCCGCGCTGCGCGAGATGGCGTCGCGCAGCGCCGAGCTGCTCATCCCCGGCCACGGCATGCCGATCGTGGGGGCCGAGCGCGTGCGGCAGGCGCTCACCGACACCGCGGAGTGGCTCGAGGCGCTGGTGACCCAGACGCTGGCGCTGATGAACGCGGGCGCCACGCTCGAGGAGGTGCTGGGATCGGTGGCGCCGCCGGCCCACCTGGCCGAGCGGCGCTATCTCCAGGCGGTGTACGACGAGCCGGACTACGTGGTGCGAAATCTCTGGCGGCTCTACGGCGGCTGGTACGACGGCGTGCCGTCCCATCTCAAGCCCGCCCCGGAGGCCGAGCTGGGCCGCGAGATCGTGACGCTGGCCGGCGGCATGGACGGCCTCATCGCGCGGGCCCGCGCGCTCGCCGCCGAGGGCCGGCTGGCGCTGGCCGCCCACCTGATCGACTGGGCCGTCGCGGCCGGGCCCGACCACCGCGACGCCCACGCCGCCCGCGCCGAGATCTACGAGCGCCGCGCCGCGGACGCCCGCGCCCTCATGACCCGCGGCATCTTCTCCGCCGCCGCCCGCGACTCCGCCGACAAGAGCGGGGTCAGGTCTTGAATTACGACATTCGGCGAGAAGACGGCCGAGAAAATGTCGTATTTCAAGACCTGACCCCGCGCTAGACGACCTCGTCGGTGCGGGCGAGGACTTCGCCGAAGCGGGCGAGGGCGGGGGGCGGGAGGGTCTTGTAGACCTCGGCGATCCGGAGGTTGATCTCGCGGTTGGCGAGGGCGAAGAGGCTGCGGCCCTCCGCGTCGCCCTCCACCAGGAAGGGCCCGAGGCGGTTGACCTCGAGGACCCAGAGCGCCTGGGCGATGCCCAGCTCGCGGAGCCAGTGGACCTCGCGCACGCGGGTGATCCCGCGCCCGTAGGCCGCGCCCATGCCGTAGCCCACCGTGGTGAGGTAGACCGCGCCGTGGGGCACGAACCACTCGCGATAGGCCAGCTCGGTGAGCCCGGCCTTGCCCACGATGACCCGCGCGCCCGAGCGCTCGAACCACGGGCCCATCGACTTGCCGAAGCGGAAGCTCGCGGTGGCGGTGACGGCCTCGACCACGTGGGTGCCGTCCGGCCGCGTGGCCGCGGCGGGCGAGCAGTGGAAGTTCACGTTGGTCAGCGCCCGCACCGCGTCCGGGAACGCCATCGCCCTTGTCCACCACCTGACGGTAGACGCCCTCGCGCGCGGTGTAGAGCGCGCCGCTCACGTACACCACGTCGCCCAGCTTGAGCGAGCGGATGGCCTCGGCCGACACCGGGGTGGTGAGATGCACCTCGTCCATCGCGACGTCGTCGAGCCGGCGCGATCGCGCACGCCCCACTCCACCCTCCGGATCCTCACTCACGCCTCCCGCCGGTAGTAGTCGGTGAACCACCCCGGGTCGCTCGCGGAACTCCACCCGCCCGTCCGGATGGATGCGCGCGGTGGCCCGCCGCGAGGACAGGCAGAACTGGTGGATGCCGATCGGCATGCCGCCGGTGTGCGTGTAGGCCAGCTCCACGTGGGTCGCCACCACCATGGACGTGCCCGCGAAGCCCATGGCCCCGATGCCGATGTGGTTGCCGAGCGCGGTCAGCTCGTCCTCCAGCGCGCGCCGCGGCCGGATCCGGATTGCGGCTGCCGACCATGCGCAGGCACGCCGCTTCCTTGCCGAGCCGCACGCAGGTGTCCTTGGCCCCGCCGATGCCCACGCCGACGATCGCGGGCTGGCAGGCCAGGCCCCGCTTGCCCGACTCGATCAGCGTATCCACGAAGAAGCGCTTGATGCCGGCCACGCCGTCGCCGGGGAACAGCATCCGGCAGTCGCTGCCGAAGAGCCCGCCCTTGTGCACGGTGGTCACGTCGATCCAGTCCGCGCGCGGCTCCACCGCGAAGGTGACCTCGGGGGCGTGGAGGCCCACGTTGTCGTTGCGGTCCGCCCGGGTGAGCGGGTGGACGCGGTTGGGGCGGAGGGGAATCGCCTGGGTGGCCTCCGCGGTCGCCCGCCGGAGCGCGCGCTCGAGCGCCACCAGCCCGCCCTCGACCACCGCCTCGTTGCCGAGCTCGCACGTAGTAGCGCGGCAGCCCGGTGTCCGCGCACATCGGGCGGCGATCGGCGCTCGCGATGTCCCAGTTCCCGAGCATCTGGTCGAGCACGAAGCGGGCGAGGCGGTTCTGCTCGCGGTCTCGCGCGAGGCGCACGCCCTCGCGGTAGTCGAACGGGATGTCGATCGCGGCGCGCGCGGTCAGCTCCCGCGCGGTGTCCTCGATCAGCTTGGCGGGATGGCCGGGATGGCTCAGCGCTTGCCCTGCTTGCTCGTCGCGGCGCAGCTTGTACTCGACCGAGTCGACCAGCGCCTGCCACGAGGCCTCGATGATGTTGTCGGCCACCCCCACCGTGCCCCACGTCTCGTCGCCGTCGCCGGAGGTGATCAGCACGCGGGTCTTGGCCGCGGTGGCCTTGCGACTCGTCGAGGATGCGCACCTTGTAGTCGAGCAGCGCCATCTCGCCGCAGGTTCGGGTAGAAGTCCTCGAGGGCCTTGCGGAGCGCGTGGTCGAGCGCGTGCACCGGTCCGTTGCCGGACGCGGCGGTGTGCTCCTCGATGCCCTTCACGCGCAGGCGCACGGTGGCCTCCGCCACCGGCTCGCCGTCGCCCGCGTCCTCCTCCACGATCACGCGATAGCCCTGCGAGCTCGAAGTACGGGCGGTGGTTGCCGAGGGCCCGCTCCATGAGGAGCTCGAACGAGGCCTCCGCCCCCTCGAACAGGAACCCCTCGTCCTCGAGCCGCTTGAGCATCTCGAGGATGCGCCGGGCCTCCGGGGTGTTCTTGTCGAGGTCGATCCCGTACTCCTTGCGCCTTCCAGAGCACGTTGGACTGCCCGGCCAGCTCGGAGACGAGCACGCGGCGCTGGTTGCCGACCGCCTCCGGGTCCGACGTGCTCGTAGGTCTCGGGATGCTTGAGCACCGCGGAGACGTGGATGCCGCCCTTGTGGGCGAACGCGGAGTCGCCCACGTAGGGCTGGGCCGACCACGGCTTGCGGTTGGCCAGCTCGGAGACGAGGCGGGAGACGTCGCGCAGCTCGCGCAGGTTCTGCGGCGGGATGCACTCCGAGCCCCATCTTGAGCATGAGGTTGGGGATGATCGAGACGAGGTTGGCGTTGCCGCAGCGCTCGCCGTAGCCGTTGATCGTCCCCTGCACGTGCCCGATCGCCGCTCGCCGACCGCGGCCAGCGACGTCGCCACCGCGCACTCGGTGTCGTTGTGCACGTGGATGCCGAGCGGCGTCTCCGCCCTTCACCGCGCGCTTGACCTCGCTTGAGGATGGCGGTCGCTTCCTGCGGCAGGCACCCGCCGTTGGTGTCGCAGAGCACGAGGCAGTGGGCGCCCGCGGCCTCCGCGGCCAGCAGCGTCCGCATCGCGTAGTCCGGGTTGCGCTTGTAGCCGTCGAAGAAGTGCTCGGCGTCGTAGATGACCTCCTCGAAGTGCTTGAGGAGATACGCGACCGAGTCGCGCGATCATCGCCAGGTTCTCTTCGAGCGTGGTGCCCAGCGCGGAGGTCACGTGGAAGTCCCACGCCTTGCCGAAGATGGTGACGACGGGCGGGCCCGCCTCGACGAGCGCCTGGAGGTTGCGCGTCCTCCTGCGGCCGCACGCCGGGCCGCCGGGTGGCGCCGAACGCGCTGATCTTCGCGCTCTTGAACACCGCGTCCTGCACGCGCTTGAAGAAGCGCAGGTCCTTGGGATTGGACCCGGGCCAGCCGCCCTCGATGTAGTGGACGCCGAGCTGGTCGAGGCGGTGCGCGATGCGCACCTTGTCCTCCATCGAGAAGGCCACGCCCTCGCCCTGGGTGCCGTCGCGGAGGGTGGTGTCGTAGATCTTGATCTGGCGCGACATAGGTGGGCCGTATCATCCCGCCGCCGGCCGGCGAGTGTCAAGTTATGCTCGGGACGTGCTCGCGGCCCTCATGGCGGCGGTGGTGCTGGGCGCGGCCTTCGTGAAGGGGGCCATCGGCTTCGGATTCCCCGCCCTCGGCACTCCCTTGCTCAGCCTGCTGGTCGACGTCAAGACCGCGGTGGTCGTCCTGATCCTGCCGAACATCGTGATGGACGGCATCCAGTTCGCGCGGCGCGGCGCCCCGCTCGCCACCGCGCGCCGCTTCTGGGTGCTGCTCGCCGCGGGCGCCCTCGGCACGATCCTCGGCACGCGAGCGCTCGCCGCCCTGTCGCCCCGGGCGACGACGGTGATCCTGGGCATCGTCGTGCTCTGCTTCGTCGCGCTCAACGCGACCGGCCTGACCCCGCGCGTGCCGCCGCACTGGGAGCGCTGGCTCTCGGCGCCCGCCGGCTTCATCGCGGGCGTCATCGGCGGGATCACCAATGCGCCCGCCACCCCGCTCGTGCTGTACTTCCAGGCCATCGGCCTCCCGAAGCACGACTTCGTGTCCTCGGTGGCCTTCACGTTCTTCTTCTACAAGCTGGTCCAGCTCGGCGCGGTGAGCTGGTACGGGCTCCTGCCCTGGTCGCTGCTCTGGCTCTCGCTCGCCCTGACCGCGGTGGGTCTGGCCGGCTTCGCGGTGGGCCTGCGCGTGCAGGACCGTCTGGATCAGCGAGGATTCAACCGCGCGGTGCTGGGCTTCCTCGGCCTGCTCGGCGCCTGGCTCCTGCTCCGCAGCCTCTGGTGAGCCGCGCGCGGATCAGGCGGGGCGCATGGTGTACGTCCAGCACTCGCCTTCCAGAAGGGTGACGCCGTCCTGGTTGGTGATGACCGCGCGGAGCTGGCAGACCGGCTTGTCCGGCTTGAGCGACAGCACCTCGATCTCCGCGGTCACGGTGTCGCCCAGGTACGTCGGCGCCAGGTACTTGAGCGACTGGCTCATGAACACGGTGCCCGGACCCGGCAGGTCCATGGCGACCAGCGCGTTGAGCATGCCCGCCGCGATGCCCCCCTGCGCGACCAGGCGCCCGAACCGGGTGCGGGCGGCGAAGTCCGCGTCGAAGTGGAGCGGGTTCCGGTCGCCCGTGATCTGGGCGTAGAGCTCGACCTCATGCGCGGTCACGGTCTGGGTGCGGCGCGCGCGCTGCCCGACCTCGAGCCCGAGCGGGCCCGTCTTCACGACCGCGGCGTCATCGGGCGCCACCCTACACCACGCCGGCGGCCCGCAGCTTCTCCACCCGCGCTTTCGGCAGGCGGAGGAGCCCGGTCAGGATCTCGTCGGTGTGCTGGCCGAGCAGCGGCGGCGCCAGCCTGGCCGCGCCCGGCGTGTCGTGCAGCCGCACCGGCACGCCCATCACCGTGATCGGCTCCCGCCTTCGGATGCGGCAGCGAGACCACCATGCCCGCGCGCCTTGAGGTGGGGGCTCTCGCACACCTCGGCCACGGTCTTGATGCGGCCCGGCGGGCACGCCGCGCCTTGCTCCAGGCGCGCGAGCCACTCGTCGGCGGGCCGCGCGCCGAGGATCTCGTCGAGGAGCGGGCACCAGCACGTCGCGGTTCGTCACGCGGTTGGCCTCGGTGTCGAAGCGCGGGTCCTTCGATGAGGTCGGCGCGGTCCAGGGCCCGGCACGTGCGCTCCCAGAGCGAGTTGTTGGCCACGCCGAGCGGTGATGTACGCGTCCTGCGCCTGGAAGACCTCGTAGGGCACGATCGACGGGTGCTGGTTGCCGCGGCGGGCGGGCCGGCCGCCCGCGTTCAGTAGAGCCCGGCCTGGTAGGTGAGCAGCGAGGCCATCACGTCGAGCATGCCGATCTCGACCTTCTGCCCGCGCCCGGTGCGCTCGCGGCGCGAGCAGCGCGAGCGTGATGCCCTGCGCCGCGGCCATGCCCGACACGAGGTCGCCGACCGAGTTGCCCACCTTCACCGGCGGGCCGTCGGGGAAGCCGGTGATGTCCATGACCCCGGACTCGCCCTGCACGATCAGGTCGTAGCCCGGGCGGCGCGCCTCCGGCCCGCTCTCGCCGAAGCCCGAGATCGAGCAGTAGACGAGCCGCGGATTGCTCGGCGCGAGCGCCTCGTAGCCGAAGCCGAGGCGCTCCATGGTGCCGGGGCGGAAGTTCTCCAGCACCACGTCGGCCGAGGCGATCAGCCGCTCGCAGGATTTCCTGCCCTTCGGGCGCCTTCAGGTTCAGGGTGAGGCTCTTCTTGTTGCGGTTGACGGAGAGGAAGTACGTCGCCTCGCCGCCCACGAACGGCGGCCAGCCGCGCGTGTCGTCGCCCTTGCCGGGCTCCTCGATCTTGATCACCTCGGCGCCCATGTCGCCCAGCGACATGGCGCAGAAGGGCCCGGCGAGCACGCGGGTGAGGTCGATGACCCGCATGCCGGCCAGCGGCGGACGGGCGGGCGTCCGGCGGGCCGCGGGCTTCGAGCGGGCGGCGGCGGCGGTCTTGCGGGCGCGGGGCTTAGTCTTCGCCACGGGGCCTCCTGTTCCACATGCCTTGACGACGCTCTTGCCGATCGCGGCGACCTTCTCACCCCCGGCGCCGGCGCGGCGCCAGAAGAGGCGCGCCCGGTCCGCGAATCCGATGTGAGAGAAGTAGAACACGGAGTCTACCGCTTCCACCGACACCCGGGAGCCGATCTTCACGCCCTCGGTGGCCTGCCATGGCAGAACAGCCGGGCCCCCCCTCGAGCTCGACGAGCGCCATGTGGAGCGGGAGCCCGGAACCCCTCGGGCGGCGAGTGCAGGGTCGTGAACGAGACGACCTCCCCGACGGCGGCAGCGACGCGTCCACCATCCGCACCGGATGGTCGGGGCAGATGCTGCGCGGGCGGCACCACGAGGCGCCGGCAGCGCGGACAGCGCGAGGCGCGGATCCGCTCGGGCATCAGCGGCGCGCCTCCAGCAGGGTCACCCAGTTGTTGGTGGCGAGCCCCCCGATGGACTGGGCGAGCGCCACGCGCGCCTCCACCTGGCGGCCGTCGGCCCGTCCGGTGAGCTGCCAGAAGAGCTCCACGATCTGCGAGATGCCGGTGGCGGCGAGCGGGTGGCCGCGCGCCTTGAGCCCGCCCGAGGTGTTCACGGGCAGCCGCCCGCCGATGGCGGTCTCCCCGTCGAGCGTGGCCCGCCCCGCCTTGCCCACCGGCACGAGCCCGGTATCCTCGAGCGAGATCAGCTCGAACGGGGCGAACGCGTCGTGGATCTCCGCCACCTCCACGCGCGCGGGCCCGAAGCCGGCCATGCGATAGGCCGCCTCCGCCGCGGCCTGCGTGGCGCGGAACGAGGTCAGGTCCGTCCGGTAGCGCACCGCGATCGTGTCCGCCCCCTGCCCGATCCCGGCCACCCGCACCGGGCGACGGTCCGGCGTCAACAATATGGCGGCGCCGCCGTCGGAGATGGGGCAGCAGTGGAAGAGGCGGAGCGGATCCGCCACGAGCCGGCTCTCCATCACCGCCTCGATCGTCACCGCTTCCTGGAAGTGGGCGAAGGGATTGCGCGCGCCGTGGGCGTGGTTCTTCACCGCCACCTGCGAGATCTCGCGCAGCGAGAGCCCGCGCCGGTGCATGACCGCGCGCGTGATGAGCCCGGCGAGGGCGGGCATCGTCGTGCCGTAGCTCTTCTCGTGCGGATCGATGGAGCGCCCGATGATCTCGGACACGCGCGGCGTCGGCAGGTGGGTCATCTTCTCGCCGCCCACCACCAGGACGGAGCGGTGAAAGCCGGCCGCGATCGCCGCGTAGGCCGAGTAGATGGCGGCGACGCCGGAGGATGTCGCGGTCTCCACTCGCAATGCGGGCACCTGCGAGAGGCCGAGGCGCGTGGCGATCAGCGAGGCGTAGTTGCCGTCGCCGGTGAACTCCTCGGGGTTCATCGCCGCGACCACGAGAGCGTCGGGCCGCTCGATGCCCGCGTCGAGCATGGCGGCCAGGCCCGCCTCCGCCATGAGGTCCTGGAGGTTCTCGTCGCGCCGGCCGAAGCGGGTCATCCCCGCGCCGGCGATCCACACGTCGCTCACCCGTCCATTTCAAACCGGGGCGTGACCGGGTGTCAACGTGTTTGCGCTGGCGCGGCGGGCGGCCCGTCCGCCGCCGCACGCCGCGCGGGCAGCGGCCCGGGCGGCACGCGGATCTCGAACTCGCGGATCAGGCGCAGCAGGTACGTGCGCTGCAGTCCGAGCGCGCGAGCGGCGCGCGTGCGATTGCCGCCCGCCTGGGTGAGCGTGGCCTCGAGCAGGCGGCGCTTGAAGTCGGAGACCGCGCCGTGAAAGCCGGGGAGCGGTCGCGCGGGCGCGGTCGGCGCCGCGGTCGACCCGGAGAGACCCTTGGGCACGCGAGGCGACGAAGGCCGGGGAGCGGTCTCGGGAGCGGGCATCAAGGCTGTCATGCGCGAACGCTATCGCAAGGCCTGTGCCACGCGCGTCGACGGGCCCTTCGCGGCGAATTCCGCGCGATCCGGGCGCGCCGTGCACCGCGCGGTGTGCAGCCCACGCCCGGCCGTGCCGTCGCGTCAGGGCAAAAAAGAGGGACCCGCGAACGGGTCCCTCGTCAGGCGATCGGACGCCCGAGCCGGCTACGCCTTGGTGGCCGGCTTGACGCCCGGGTTGTCCTTGAAGAACTGCTTGTTCATCTCGATGTAGTTCTTCCAGTTGGCCGGCGTCTCGTCTTCGGCGAAGATCGCCTTCACCGGGCAGACGGGCTCACAAGCCCCGCAGTCGATGCACTCATCCGGGTGGATGTAGAGCATGGTCTCGCCCTCGTAGATGCAATCCACCGGGCAGACCTCGACGCAGGCCTTGTCCTTCACGTTGACGCACGGCTCCGCGATGATATACGCCATTCCGGCCTCCTGTTAACCGGTGACCCTGGATACCTGCCTGGAAACCCACATATTTCTACCAACTTGCGCCGCAGGTGTCAAGCCGTTCGACCCCACCTCAGAGCGTGCGGAGCTTCGGGTCGAGCGCGTCGCGCAGCGAGTCGCCGAACAGGTTGAAGGCGAACACGGCCACGCTGATGGCCAGGCCCGGGAAGAGCGCCATCCACGGCGCCGCCTCCGCGAACTCCACCGCGGCCCCCCGCAGCATCAGCCCCCACGCGGGCGTCGGCTCCTGCACGCCCAGGCCCAGGAACGACAGCGAGGACTCGAGCAGGATGGCCTGGCTCAGGAACGCGGTCAGCATGATCAGGTACGGACGCCACCACGTTCGGCAGCATGTGGCGCAGGATGATCCGCGCGTGGCCGAAGCCGGCGGCCCGCGCCGCGTCCACGTACGGCATCTCGCGGATCGTCAGCGCGAGGATCGGATGACGAGGGCGGCCCGCGGGATCATGGGGATCGTGATGGCCACGATCACGTTCGGGATGCTAGTTGCCGAGGATCGCCACCAGGGCCAGCGCCAGGATGATCAGCGGGAACGAGAGGAAGATGTCCATCAGGCGCTGCAGGTAGAGGTCCACCAGCCCGCCGAAGTAGGCGCTGCCCACGCCCAGGATGGCCCCGATGGTGGCGCCCATCAGCGCGGCGCCGAAGCCCACCAGGAGCGCGGTGCGCGAGCCGTAGATGAGCCGCGAGAGCACGTCGCGGCCGAAGGCGTCGGTGCCGAGCCAGTGCGCGCCGTTCGGCCGCGGCGAGCATGGCGCCGAAGTCCACCGCCACCGGGTCGTAGGGCGCGAGCACGCTCCGCGAACACCGCGAGCACGAGCATCAGCAGCACCACGCGCCGCGCCGACCGCGCCCAGGGTGCGGCTGGCGCGCGAAGTCGCGGAACGCGGCGAGCCAGCGCGCTCGCCGGTCCGGGCTCGGCCGCGTCCTCGCGCGGTATCGCCATGGTCGACTCCGGCGAGGTCTATGGCCATGATCTTACCGGAACCGGATGCGCGGGTCGATCCACGCGTACATCACGTCCATGGCGAAGTTCACGAAGATGAAGATGCCCGCCACCAGCATCACGAGGGCCTGGACCAGCGTGTAGTCGCGGTGGGCCACCGCCTGCACGAAGAGCAGCCCGAGCCGTTCAGGTTGAAGACCTGCTCGGTCACCACGAGGCCGCCGATCAGGAACGCGAACTCCAGCGCCGATCACGGTCATCACCGGCAGCATCGCGTTCTTGAGCGCGTGGCGGACCAGGATCAGGCGTCTGCACGAGCCCCTTGGCCCGCGCGGTGCGGATGTAGTCCTCGCGGAGCACCTCGAGCATCGCGGAGCGGGTCATGCGGGTGGCCACCGCCGAGTAGCGGTAGCCGACCGCGAGCGCGGGCCAGATGAGCTGCAGCATGTTCTGCCACGGGTTCACCCAGAACGGCGTGTAGACCATGGGCGGCAGCCACTTGAAGACGATCAGGAGCGTGAGGATGAACAGGATGCCGAGCCAGAACGACGGCACCGCCAGGCCCGCGATGGAGAAGATGCGGACCGCGTAGTCTATCCAGGTGTCCTGCTTGAGGGCGGCGAGCACACCTAACGGCACCGCCAGGATCACCGCCACGAGGGTGGCCATGATCGCCACCTGCAGCGACAGCGCGAAGCGGAGCTTGATCTCCTCCCAGATCGGCGAGCCCGTCCACATCGAGGTGCCGAAGTCGAGGCGGGCCACCCCCAGCATCCAGGTCGCGAACTGCTTCCAGAGCGGCTGGTCGAGCCCGAACCGCTCACGCTCCATCTTGATGGCGGCGTCGGACGCGGCGCCGCGGTCGCCCGCGAGCCGCAGCTCCACCACGTCGCCCGGGATCACGCGGATGAGGAAGAACGTGACGATCGCCACCCCGATGAGGGTGGGGAACATGAGGAGGAATCGCTTCAGCAGGTACTTCCACATGATCTGGGAGCGAGCCCGCGCCGGCCAGAGTCCCGGCGCGGGCCCGCCGGGGCCTCGTCTATTCCGACAGCCAGACGGTGTCGAGCTGGTTGTTGAGGTAGTGGCTGGGGGTGATCGTCCAGCCCTTCACTTTCGAGTTGTGCGGGATGATGCGGTGCCACTGGATCGTCCAGAGCACGTGCACCTCCTCGTCGAGCAGGCGCTTCTCGAAGGCGCGGATGTAGCTTCTTGCGCTCCTCCACGTCGGCGGCCCGGGCCTGCTTCTCGAACAGCTCGTCGATCATCTTGTCCTTGTGCTTGCCGTAGTTCGCGTCGGAGGCGCTGATGAAGCGCGGAAGGTCCAGGTCGGGCTCGACGATGAAGCCGCACTGGAAGTCCATCGCGACCTCGAAGTCCCCGCGCTTGAGCATCGGGTGGTACGCGGACGCCTCGATCATCTCCATCTTGACGTTCAGTCCGATCTGCCGCCACTGGTCCACGAGCCAGATGCCCACCGGCTCGTAGGGATGCGGGATCCCGCGGTTCTTGAACGTGAACGAGAACCCGTCGGGCACGCCCGCCTCGCGCAGCAGGCGCTTGGCCTCGGCGCGCGCCGCGTTGATGTCCCGCCCGTAGCCGGCCAGCTTCTCCAGCTCCGCGGGCGGGGTCGCGTACGGGGTGCCGGGCACCTGCACCCCGCTCACGTCCCGCACGATCGTGATCTTGGAGAGCTTCTGGGAGGCCTCGTACCGGTCGAGCGCGAGCGAGAGGGCACGCCGCACCCGCTTGTCATCGAAGGGCTTCTTCTCGTGGTGCATCGAGACGAAGTTCAGGCAGTCCCAGGGGCTCTCCTGCACCGTGATCTTGTTGCCCATCGCCTGGACGAGCTGCTCGCGCTCGGCCGGGCTGAAGCCGCGGAACTGGATGTGCGCCCGCTCGCCCCGGATCGCAGCCACCTGCGAGGAGGACGAGCTCATGAACATCGCCCGGTACCCGTCGAGGTAGGGCTTGCCCTTGTCCCAGTAGTTCGGGTTCTTCTTGCCGACCCAGTGCGAGCCCTTGACGTGCTCGACGAAGGTGAAGGGGCCGGTCCCCATCACGTTCTTCGCGTACCAGTTGATGTCCTTGGCCAAGATGTCGGCCTTGTAGATCCAGTTCCAGGGGGACGCCAGGTTCAGCAGGAAGGACGACTCGGGGTACTTCAGCCGGAAACGGACCGTGTGGGCGTCCGGCGCCTCCACCACCTCGACCGAGCGGTAGGCGTCCTTGCGCAGCGACTTCACGCCCGCGGCCGGGAAGATGATCTTGTCGTAGGAGGCCTTCACGTCCTTCGACGTCATGTCGCTGCCGTCGTGGAACTTCACCCCGTGACGCAGCTTGAACGTGTAGACCAGCCCTTCCTTGGAGATCGTCCAGGATTCCGCAAGGTCCCCGACCGGCTTGGTGCCCGTCTTGTCGAACGGGTCCACCTTGAGGAGCGTGCTGTAGTGCGGAGCCATCGGGTGGATGACACCGAAGGTCTCCTCGGCATGCGCGTCGTAGGACGGCGGCTCCGAGGGCACCACGAAGAGGAGCTCTCCGCCGGAGCGTGGCTTGTCCTGGGCGACCGCCCCGGTCCAACCACTGGACAGCACCAGAGCGAGTGCGACGAGCGAGCCGCGCAGCCAATTGTGTCGATGGCGCATGAGCCACCTCCCCGATGAGATGTGCAAACCGAGCCTGTTGAGGTATCAATCCTTGAGGGTGGATCTTGGTTCCGTCTAAGTTTCGCTACTTTAGCGGGCAGCGCCCTGCCCTGTCAAGCGCGCCCTACAGCCGGATGCAGGCCGCCTGATGCCCGGGCTTGATCTCCCGCAGCTCCGGCACGATCTGGCGGCAATCGGCCACCGCGATCGGGCAGCGGGGGTGGAAGACGCACCCCGACGGCGGGTTCAACGGGCTCGGCACCTCCCCGCCCAGGACCACGTGCTCCCGCAGGGCCTCCACCGCCGGGTCCGGGATGGGCACCGCCGAGAGCAGAGCCTTCGTGTAGGGGTGCTGGGGGTCCTCGTAGAGCGCCTTCCGGTCGGTAATCTCCACGATCTTGCCCAGATACATCACGGCCACCCGGTCGGAGATGTGGCGCACCACCGAGAGGTCGTGGGCCACGAACAGGTAGGTCAGCCCGAATTCGGTCTGGAGCTCCTCCAGCAGGTTGATGATCTGGGCCTGGATGGACACGTCCAGCGCCGAGACCGGCTCGTCGCAGATGATCAGGCTCGGCTCCATGGCGAGCGCCCGGGCGATGCCGACGCGCTGGCGCTGGCCCCCCGACAGCTCGTGCGGGTACCGGCGGGCCATGGTGGGCAGCAGGCCCGCGTGGCGGAGCAGCTCGTGGACCCGCGCGGCGCGGGCGGTCCGGTCCGGGACGATGCGGTGGACCGCGAGCGGCTCCGAGATGATCTGGCCCACCGTCATCCGCGGGTTGAGCGAGCTGTACGGATCCTGGAAGATGACCTGCATCCGCCGGCGCATCCCGCGCAGCTCGGCGTCCGAGAGCTTCGCCATGTCCCGGCCCTCGAAGATCACCTCGCCGCTGGTGGGCGGCTCCAGCCGGAGAATGGCGCGGCCGGTGGTGGTCTTGCCGCAGCCCGACTCACCGACCAGGCCCAGCGTCTCGCCCCGGCGGATCGAGAAGCTCACGCCGTCCACCGCTTTCACGGTCGCGGCGCGGGCGCCGAAGAGGCCGCCGCCAATCTGGAAGTGCTTCACCAGATTCCGGACTTCCAGAATCGGGTCTTGGTTATCGGGCATCGACTTCGGCGGGAGTTAGAGTTGGCAGCTCCTTGGCGAGCCAGCAGGCGGAGACGTGGTCGGCGCTGATCTCGTCGAGCGGCGGCACCTCCGCGCGGCAGCGGTCCACCACGTAGGCGCAGCGGGGCGCGAAGGAGCACCCGGCGGGCAGGCGCGAGAGGTCGGGGGGCTGGCCGGGGATCGGCTGCAGCTTGGCCCGGCGCGGCTCGTCCAGGCGCGGCACCGAGCGCAGCAGCCCGAGCGTGTAGGGATGCCGCGGGTTGGCGTAGATCTCGCGCGCGCTCGCGCGCTCCACGATCTTGCCCGCGTACATCACGTTCACCCGGTCCGCGTAGCGCGCCACCACGCCCAGGTTGTGCGTGATCATCAGGATCGCGACGCCCAGCCGCCGCGAGAGGCTCTTCATGAGCTCGAGAATCTGGGCCTGGATCGTCACGTCGAGCGCGGTGGTCGGCTCGTCGGCCAGGATCAGGGCCGGATCGCACGCCAGGGCCATCGCGATCATGATGCGCTGGCGCATGCCCCCACTGAACTGGTGCGGGAACTGGCGGAGGCGGCGGGGCCCGTCCGTGATGCCCACCAGCGAGAGCATCTCCACCGCCCGCGCCTGCGCCCGCTCCCGTGTCATCCCGAGGTGGATCTCGAGCGGCTCGGTGAGCTGGCGCCCGACGGTGAGCACCGGGTTCAGCGAGGTCATGGGCTCCTGGAAGATCATGCCGATCTCCCGCCCGCGCACCTTGCGCATCTCCTCTTCCGGCAGCGCGAGGAGGTTCCGCCCCTTGAAGTGGATCTCGCCTTCGACGATGCGCCCGGCGGGCGCCGACACGAGCCGCATCACGGAGAGCGCGCTGACCGACTTGCCACAGCCCGACTCGCCCACGAGGGCCACCGTCTCGCCCTTGTGGACGTTCCACGACACGCCGTCCACCGCGCGGACCACTCCCGCCTTGGTGTGGAACTGGGTGCGGAGACCCCGGACGTCGAGGAGGACCTCCATATCAGGCGGCGAGTCTACCACACCGCCAGAGGCGGTCAGCGGGAGCGCAGCGGGGCCCGCTCCTCGACACCCGGCAGGGCGGTGCGGAACGTGTCGCAGTCCTGCACCCGGCCCGACTCGAGCCCGCGCCGGAACCAGCCCGCGCGCTGGCGGGCCGATCCGTGGGTCCAGGTCTCGGGCGAGACGCGGCCGCCGGCCTGCTTCTGGATGCGGTCGTCGCCCACCGCGGAGGCGGCGCCCAGGGCCTCCTCGACGTCGCCTTCCTCGAGCAGCCGGCGCTCGTTGGTGGAGTGCGCCCAGATGCCCGCCAGGCAGTCGGCCTGCAGCTCGAGGCGCACCGACAGCGCGTTGGCGCGATCGGGCCGGTTCTGCTGCGCGCGGACCTGCTCGGTCAGGCCCAGAAGGTGCTGGACGTGGTGGCCGATCTCGTGGGCCAGCACGTAGGCCTGGGCGAAGTCGCCCGGGGCCCCGAACCGGTTCTTCAGGTCGTTGTAGAAGCCCAGGTCGATGTAGACCTTCCGGTCCTCGGGGCAGTAGAAGGGCCCGGCCGCGGCGTCCGCCGCGCCGCAGCCGGAGCGGACCGCGTCGGTGAAGAGCACGAGCTTCGCCCGCTCGTAGTCCCGGCCGAGGCGGGTGAACTCCTGGGCCCACGTGTTCTGCACGTCGTCGAGCACGAAGGACATGAAGTCGGCGGCCTGCTCCTCGGCGGGCGAGCCCTTGCGCGGCGGCCCCGTCGGAGCCCCGCCGCCCGGCCCCGGCGCGAGGTCACCCCCGCCATCGAGCAGCGCGAAGAAGTTCTGGCCGAAGACCAGGCTCAGCACGAGCAGGACGACGGCGCCGCCCAGGCCGATGCCGCCGCCCATGCGCAGCCCCCCGCCGCCGGCCGACTGCCCTCTCCGGTCCTCGAGGTCCTCGCTGCGGTTCCCGCGCGTCCAGCGCATGGGTCTACTTAGTGCTCGCCGCTGTGGCGAGTCAATAGGAAGGTTCTTCCGGAGGGTCGGCTGCGCCTCACCCGGCTGCCGGCGCGCAGGAGGTGACACCGAGCTCGGCGACGACCTCGCGAATGGCCTGCAGCGCCCCGCGCATCTCGGGCTCCCCGAGCGCGCCGATGCAGCCGACGCGGAAGCTGTCGGCCACCGTGAGCTTGCCCGGGTAGATCACGAAGCCGCGCCGGGCCAGCCGGTCATAGAAGGTCTCGAAGTGGAACTTCGGGTCGGCGGGCATGCGCACCGTGACGATGATGGGCGCCTGCAGCCGGTCGGGCAGGAGCGTCTCGAAGCCCATGCCGCGCAGGCCATCCACCAGCTGCGTGCAGTTGCGGCGATAGCGGGCGCCCCGCCCGGCCACTCCGCCCTCGGCCGCGTGCTGGTCCAGCGCGCGGTCGAGCGCCGCGAGGACGTGGGTGGGCGGGGTGAAGCGCCACTGCCCGTTCTTCTCCATGGCCGCCCACTGATCGTGCAGGTCGAGGCTCAGCGAGGGCGCCTGGCCGCGGGCTTCCTCGAGCGCCTCGCGCCGGACGATCGCGAAGCCCACCCCCGGGACACCTTCGAGACACTTGTTGGAGGAGGCCACCACAGCGTCGAAGGGTACGCGCCGGGCGTCGAGCGGAATGGCGCCGAAGGCGCTCATCGCGTCGATCAGCAGGCGCCGATCGTGTCGCGCGGTCACCGCCGCGATCTCCTCGACCGGGTTCAGCACGCCCGAGGTGGTCTCGCAGTGCACCACCACCACGTGGGTCACGGCCGGATCGCGCGCCAGCGCCGCGTCGAGGGCAGTCGGATCGGCGGGCTGATCCTCCCCCGTCTCCTGGACCACGCAGGCCCGGCGGTAGTACTCGCACATGCGGACCATGCGTCGCCCGTAGGCGCCGTTGACCAGCACCAGCAGCTTGCCCCCCGGCGGCACCAGCGTGCCGATCATCGCCTCGACGATGAATGTCCCGCTGCCCTGCAGCGGGACACACACATGGCTGCCATCCCCATGGACCAGCTCGGTGAGCCGTCGGCGCACCCGCGCGTTCATCGCGATGAACTCCCCGTCGCGCGAGCCCCAGTCGCGCAGCATCGCCTCCTTGGTGGCCCGCGTGGTGGTGAGCGGACCCGGGGTCAGGAGGAACGGCTCGTCGTGGGATCGCGTCCATGGTCTCGTCCTCTCGTCTCAGCTCTTCACGCGCAGGGCGCGGGGATCGTAGGGCGCGGCCAGCCCGCCCGCGCCGGGATCCGGTCGCCCCCGATGTCCAGCTCGAAGCGGCCGCCGCCAGGTAGGCGTCATCGACGCCGTCCTGGTCGCGGACGTACCCCATGGCCACCGCGCGGCCCAGCGTGTGGCCGAAGGCCGCCGAGGTCACCGTCCCGACCACGCGCCCGTCGCGCAGGATCGGCTCGTCGCCCCACGGCAGCGCGCCCGCGTCCTCCAGCACGAAGGTCAGCAGTCGCTTGGTCAGCGGCCGTCCCCGCTGCTCGAGCAGCGCCTCCCGCCCGAGGAACGGCACGGGCTTGTCGAGCCGCACCGCGAAGCCGAGGCCCGCTTCCCACGGCGTGTCCTCGATGGTGAGCTTCCCGGCCCCACGCGCGGTACGCCTTCTCCATGCGGAGGGAGTCGATCGCGTAGTAGCCGGCGTCGGCAGCCCCAGGTCCCGGCCCGCCTCCGCGCAGCGCATCGTACACGAGGCCGGCCTGAACTCCACCGGCACGTAGAGCTCCCAGCCGAGCTCGCCGACGTAGGTGACCCGGGAGGCGCGCACGGGCGCCTGGCCGACCGCGATCTCGCGAGAGGTCAGGAACGGGAACGCGTCCGCGCCGAGATCGGCGTCGGTCAGCGCGCGCGAGCAGCTCGCGCGAGCGGGGGCCCATGAGGCCGAGCACCGCGGAGGCGCCGGTCACGTCGGTGAGCGTGGCGCGCGCGCCCGCGGGCAGGTGGCGCCGGATCCAGTCGAGATCGCGCGTGCCCTGCGCGGAGCCGGTCACGATGCAGGTAGGCGCTCGGCGGCGAGCCGCGTCACGGTCAGGTCGCTCTCGAAGCCGCCGCGCTCGTTGAGCATCGCGGTGTAGACCACGCCGGCCCGGCGGCACCGCCACGTCGTTGGCGCAGAGGCGCTGCAGGACCGCCTCCGCGTCCGGCGCCCTCGAGCAGGAGCTTGGCGAACGAGGTCTGGTCGAACACCGCCACCGCCTCGCGGGCCGCCCGGTGCTCGGCGCGCCGCGTACGGGAACCAGTTCTGGCGGCCGAAGGAGTACTCCGCCTCCGGCTCGACGCCCTCGGCGGCGCGAACCAGTTGGCGCGCTCCCAGCCCATCTTGGCCCCGAAGCAGGCGCGGCGCGCCCGCAGCCGCTCGTGCAGCGGCGAGCGGCGCAGCCCGCGCCCGCTGGTGAGCTCGCGGTTCGGGAACGCGATGAAGTAGTGCACGCCGACGATCTCGCTGACCCGCTCGCGCAGGAAGCGCGGGTCGCCGTGGAACGGCGCGAAGCGGCGGATGTCGGCCGGCCAGAGATCCATCGGCGCGCGGTCCTCGACGATCCACTCCGCGAGCGCCTTCCCCGCCCCGCCCGCGGCGGCGATGCCGCCCGAGCAGAAGCCCGCGCCCACGTAGTAGCGCCGCACCTCGGGCGCCTCGCCGAGGATGAAGTAGTTGTCGGGGGTGAAGCACTCGGGCCCGTTCATGAGGAGTGCGCACCTCCGCGGTCTCGAGCGCGGGCAGCCGCACCAGCGCGTTGCGCATCAGGATGTCGAACTTCTCCCAGTCTTCCTGCAGCGTCGCGAAGCTGAAGCCGTCCGGGATCCCCTCGGCGCCCCACGGCTTGGCCCACGGATCGAACCCGCCCATGAGGAGGCCGCCCACCTCCTCCTTGAAGTAGATGTGGCCGTCCGGGTCGCGCATCACCGGCAGGTCCGGCGCCGACGCCCGGCGATGGGCTGGGTCACGATGTACATGTGCTCGCAGGCGTGCAGCGGGATCGTGCACGCCGCTCATGCCGCCCGAGCTCGCGCGCCCACATGCCCGCGCAGTTGACCAGGATCTCGGTCGCGATGGGGCCCGCCGAGGTCTCGACCCCGGTGACCGCGCCCGTTCGCGACGTTGACCCCGGTGACCTTGACGCCCTCCGGCAGCCGGGCCCCGCCCGCGCGGGCCCCGCGCGCCAGGGCCTGGGTCATGTCGGCCGGGTTGGCCTTGCCGTCGCCCGGGATCCACACCGCGCCGACGAGATCGTCGATGCGCATCGGCGGGTAGCGGGCCGCCGCCTCGTCGCAGCCCGATCACGTGCGGCCTCCACGCCGTAGGCGTTGGCCATGCGCGGCGTTGCGCTTGAGCTGGATCATGCGCTCGGCGGTGCGGGCCACGCTCACGCTGCCGCAGCGCTTCCAGCCCGTGGCCTGGCCGGTCTCCGCCTCCAGGCGGCTGTAGAGCTCCGCGCTGTAGCGGATCAGCCGCGTGAGGTTGGCGGAGGAGCGGAGCTGGCCGACAGTCCCGCGGCGTGCCACGTGGTCCCGCCGTAGAGGCTTCCCTGCTCCAGCAGGACCACGTCGCGCCAGCCGAGCTGGGTCAGGTGATAGGCGACGCTGCAGCCGATGATGCCGCCGCCGATGATGACCGCGCGCGCGTGGGTCACGCATCGCGACGAGAGCCGCCGCGCGCGTCGCCCGCGTGCGGCTCATGACCGGCTCACGCGGCGAAGTTCAGGGCGAGGTCGAAGATGTCGAAGTTGCGGAGGCGCCGCTCCGGCGGGACGCCGCGCGACCGGGCGGTTCAGGATCAGCGGCACCCCTGCTCGGTGATGCCGCCGTGCGAGCGGAGCGGCGCGTCGAGCCCGAGAGTCGTGGCGGGCCAGGCGGTGCCGATGCACCACGTCGCGCTCGGACACCGCGACCAGGTCGCCCACGCGGTCGGGCGGCAGCTCGAAGCGCCGGCAGGCCTCGGCGCCGGTCCAGCACCGACCTCCATGCCGGCAGCGCCGGCCAGGCGCCGCCGAAGTCGCCCGGGCGTCCGCGCCCTCCGGGCAGGTAGACGGTGGCGAACGAGCCCGAGCGCGCCGTGATGGACGACGTAGGGATCGGTGATCGGCAGGATCACGCGCGCCCGGCCGGCGCCCAGCCAGCTCGTCCAGCATGTCCTGGAGGTAGATGACCCGCGGACGGCCCGCGCCGTCGGTCTTCGCGTTCATGCCGTGGTCGGCGGTGATGGCGAGCGTGGCGCCCAGGCGCGGCCAGCTTCGCCGAAGTAGCCGTCCATCATCCGTAGAACTCGTTGGCGTCGGCCGAGCCGGGCGCGTGCTTGTGCTGCACGTAGTCGGTGGTGGAGAGGTACATGATGTCGGGCGCGCACCGACTCCATCAGCTTCACGCCCGCCGCGAACACGAACTCGGAGAGATCGGCGCTGTACACCGAGGGCAGCGGCAGGCCGACCAGCCCGAGCCCGTCCGCGATGCCGTGCTCGGCCTCCGTGGTCTCGTTGGCCTTCTCGGCCGAGAAGCAGACGCCGCGCATCTCGTGGCCGAGCAGCCGCCGCAGCTTGTCCTTCGCGGTCACCACCGCCAGCCGCGCGCCTCCCGCGCGCGAAACGCGGCCAGGATCGTCCCGCAGCGCAGGTAGCTTCGGGTCGTTCATCATCACCTCGGCGTCGGACTCGCGGTCGAAGAAGTAGTTGCCGCAGATCCCGTGCGCCGAGGGCGGCACGCCGGTGACGATGGACAGGTTGTTCGGGTTCGTGAAGCTCGGCACCACGCAGTCGGCGAGGCGATCGGTCCCGCCCGGCGAGGCGCCGCGGCGAGGTACGGCATCGCGCCCGCCGCGATGGCGCGGTCGGATGTAGTCCGGCTCGCTGCCGTCCATGCACACCACGACCAGGGGGCGGTCCGGCCACGCGTAACGCCGTCCGTTCACCGTCGATGGGGGCTCGAGTCGTCATAGCCAGCTCCTGCAGGGGGCGTGAGGGAGATGCGCGCGCGCGGCGGGACGCAGCTCGGAGTAGAGGCGGCAGACCGACTCCGCCACGCATGGCCAGCGGTGCTCGGCGGCCCAGCGCGTGGCCTGCTGGCCGAGCCGGCGGCCCTCCGCGCTCCCGAGCAAGGGCGTGATGGCGGCGGCCAGCGCGGCCGGATCGCCCTCCGGAACGAGACGGCCGGTCACCCCGTCCTGCACCGTGGTGGTCAGGCCGCCGACGCGCGAGGCCACCACCGGGCTGCCGCAGGCCATGGCCTCGAGCGCCACCATGCCGAAGGACTCGTAGTGCGACGGCATCACGGTGACGTCGGCGGCGGCGTAGAACAGGCGGAGCCGCCGCTGGGGCTGCGCGCGCAGGAAGCGGACGCGCCGCTCCAGCCCGAGGGCCTTCACCTGCGCCCGCAGCGCGGCGCCGTGTCCCCCGTCGGGCTCGTCGTGCTCGCCGCCGACGACCAGCAGGTCGGCGGGCTCGGGAATCGCGACCATGGCCTCCAGCAGCGTGTCGAGGCCCTTGATGGGCGTGAGGCGTCCCACGTAGAGCAGCAGCGGATCCGGGGGCAGCTCGAGAAGATCGCGGGCCTTGGCGGGATCCATCGGCTGGAAGAGCTCGGTGTCCACCCCGCACGGGATCACCGCGACCCGCTCGCTGCGCGCGCCGTAGTACCAGACCAGGTGCGCCCGCTCCACCACGTTGGCGGCCACGATGCGATCGGCCTGCGCGACGATCCGGGTCTCCTCGTCGATCCGGAGCGCGGGCTCGAGCTCGCCCGGCGTCTCCGCGACCTCGTTCTTGAGGCGGCCCAGGGTGTGGAACATGTGCACGAGGGGCGCGCCCCAGCGGTCGCGCAGCCGCAGGCCCGCCACGCCGGACAGCCAGTAGTGCGAGTGGATGAGATCGTAGCGGAGCCCCTGCTCCCGCGCGAAGGCCTCCGCCCCCGCCGCGAACTCGTCGAGATGGGCGTGGAGCGCCTCGCGCGGCATCGGCGCCTCCGGCCCCGCGGGCAGATGGATCACGCGGGCGCCCGGCCCGAGCTCGACGATCCGGGGAATCGTGGCGTTCTGCGAGCGCGTGAACACGTCCACCCGCACGCCCATGAGACCCAGCTCGCGCGCGGTCTGCCGCACGTAGACGTTCATGCCGCCGGTCTGCTTGCCGCCCAGGGCCGCGAGCGGGCACGTGTGGACCGAGAGGATCGCGACCGAGAGGTTCACGCGCCGACCCGCCCCGCGATCCGAACATTGAAGACGTCCTGCGGCGCGGGGCCGAAGCCGTACTTGTACGGTTCCTCGCCGCGCAGGAAGTCGAAGGTGGGAATGCCGCGGTCGATGGCGTCCTGGATGAGGTGGGCGAGGAGGACGATGCCGGGAGCGAGCTGGGCGCGCGCCGGATCGAAGCCCGAGTTGTAGAGGCCGACGCTCCCCGCGTACTCGAGGCAGATGAACGCGGCCACCGCCGCGCCCTCGTACTCGAGGAACCAGAGCCGCGCCCATCCCTCGGCGGCCAGGACCGCGGTGGCGGCGCGGAAGAAGCGCTCCATGCGCTCGTCCATGAAGCGCGCCTTGCCGACCTTGGAGAGGCGGTGGAGCGTGAGGAAGCGCGTCATGGCCTCGTCCCAGCCCGCCGCGTCCCCGTGCGAGCGCACCGTCGCCCCGGGCAGCTCCCGCTCGAGGCGGCGCATCTTCCGGCGGAGCTCGTGCCGGTCCTTGCCGGAGAGCTTGCCCAGGTACTCGTCCCAGGTCTTGGGCAGCGCCAGCACCGGACAGCGGTCCTGCCGCTCCACCGTGGCCTGCAGCCCGAGGGCCGGCGCCAGCGCGGGCAGGACGGTGGCGGTGGCCGACGCGGCGCGGATGCCGTGCAGGTCCCACTCCCCGGGCTGGCCGGCGCGGTGCTGCAGCAGCGCCTGCCACACCTCCTCTTCCCGTCCCGCCACCGCGATCAGGTCGAGGTAGTCGGAGACGTCCACCCCGCCGATGATCCGCTGCCGTCCCGGCCCGTCCTCGTAGAGCGGCAGCACTCCGACCAGGCTGCCGTCGGGATCCGTCGCGGTCAGGATCTGCTGGGGATGGTCCGCCGCGAAGGCGCGGCTCCACTCGGTCTGCCACTGCCAGGTGAGAAACAGCGCGGGCAGGCGCGAGCGGTCGAGCAGGGCATTCCAGCGGCCCTCGTCCAGGGCCGCGAAGCCCGGCAGCGCGTCGACCTTCACGCCGGCAGCTCCCCCGCGTCGTCCCCGCCGCCGCCCGGGTCCATGAGCGCGCCATCGTCATCCCCGGGCCCGCCGCCCTCGCCCATCGCCTCGTCCATCGCCGCGTCGAGATCCTCGCCGAGATCCTCCCCCATCTCGTGACCCATCTTCTTGACGAATCGGGCCACGCTCTGGGGATCGTTCTCGTCGAGGTCGCCGAAGCTGGAAGGGTCGGAGAGGGAGTCGAGACGGGCGTCTTCAGACTTGACGGTGGCGAAGCGGGACATCAGGCGGGACAGCGCGACGCTGCCGCAACGGGGACATCGCGGCGCCTCGGCCGCGGACAGGGTGCGGATCAGTAGGCTGACCCGCCGCTGACATCCCTGGCACTCGTACTCGTAAATCGGCACGCGCCTGCCCTCCCGCCCCGTTTGGATGCGTCATTCTATCACGTGGATTCCGGGCCTTCAGGGGCGGCTCGGGGCGCCGCGGCGGCGGCTCCGCCACTCCCGCTCGACGGCCGCGCGGTCCGCGGTCTCGAGGCCCAGCAGCTCCTTGATGTCCTCCCCGTTGATGGCGGGCGCGTCCCCGACATTGTTGTTGAGCTTGAAGAAGACGCGCCGGGCCTGCCCCTCCAGGGCGCGCCCGCGGGCCACGATCCCGGCCAGCTCCGCGCGATCGTACAGGTACCCGTACTTCTCGGCCACGCTGGGGGCCTGACCCTGGAGCTGCTTCATGAAGCCCTCCCGGTTGCGCCCGTGCAGCCGGATGACTGCGGTGGGCGCGGTGAGCCCGACCGTGGTGTCCACCGAGGCGGGCGTCCGCGGCGCGTCCACCGAGACGTAGGCCAGCCCGTGCGCGTGCAGCATCGCGAGCGTGTCCTCGGTGTGCCGCGGCAGCCAGGAGGCGTCCCGGAACTCCACCGCGATCGTGGTCCCGGGCAGGCGGGCGGGGAGCTCGGCGAGATACGCGAGCGCGCGATCCCCGTACTTCACCCACGGGGCCATCTGGAAGAGCACGTAGCCGAGCTTGCCCGCGTCGGCCAGCGGCTGCAGGCCCTCGCGGAACGCGGCGAAGGTCCACGCGAGCGCGTCCTCGCCGAAGACGTCGTTCTCGAACTGGCCCCGCTCGTTGGGCCGGGCGGAAGCGGGCAGCAGGGCGGCGAGCTCCGGCGGCAGCCGGGCCGCGTCCAGGTGATGCCCGGTGAGCAGGGCATAGGCCTTCACGCTGAAGAGGAAGCCGGGCGGCGTGCGCTTCGCCCAGAGCACCGCGTTCTGGGCGGACAGCGGCGCGTAGAACGTGGAGTTGACCTCGACGGCGTCGAAGAAGCGGCTGTACCACCAGAGCCGCTCCTCCGCCCGCATGCTCTTGATCGGGTAGAACGAGCCCTCCGCCACCATGCTCTTGTCCTGCCACGCGCAGAGCCCGACGCGGTACTCCGTGGTGACGGGCCGGTCGGGGTGGTAGCGGATCAGCGGGGGCGGCGGACTATCTTGGGACGGCTTCCGCATCGGCGCTGCGCTCGGCCAGGCCCAGACGGCGGTGCAACGAGACCAGCGGGGCGGGCGCCCACCAGTTCCACCGCCCCATGAGCCGCATGGTCGCGGGCACCAGCAGAGCCCGCACGATGGTGGCATCGATCACGACCGCGACCCCGATGCCGATGCCCACCGCCTGGATGATCACCGAGCGCGCGGTCGCGAAGCCGAAGAACACCGCGGCCATGATGGCGGCCGCGCCGGTGATGAGCCGACCGGTGGATTCGAGCGCCTCGGCCACCGCGTGCGTGGTGTCGCCGGTGCGCTCGTACTCCTCCTTCACCCGGCTCAGCAGGAGGACCTCGTAGTCCATCGAGAGCCCGAACACGAAGCAGAACATGATGAGCGGGGTGGCGGTCTGGATCGGGCCGGGGGTGAAGTGCAGCCAGCGGGCGAGATGGCCGTCCTGGAAGATCCACACCAGCGCGCCGTAGGAGGCGCTGATGGACAGAAGGTTCATGATCACCGCCTTGAGCGGCAGCAGCACCGAGCCCAGCAGCAGGAAGAGCACGACATAGGTCGCGACCATGACGAGGCCGACCGTCACCGGGGCGTGGCGCGTGACCAGGTCGATGATGTCGAGATCGAAGGCGGTCTGGCCGGTCACGAGCACCTCGCCCTCGATCCGCGGATGGGACGCGCGGATCTCCCCGACCAGGGCGCGCGCCTCCGAGCTCGAGGGCTTGAGCGCGGTCGAGACCACCAGCAGGGCCAGGCGGCCGCCCACGGTCTGCCGCAGTACCTGGGCCACGCCGGGCGGACGCATCTCGGCGGGCGCGGTGGCGAGCTGCTGGTACTGCTCGCGCGTCACGCTTGGATCGAGATCCACCAGGCTCTCCACGCGCGCCACGTTGGGCCGCGCGGCGAGCCAGCGGCTGAGATCGTAGAGTCCGCCCACGCGCTCTGCGGTGAGCGGCGTGCCGTCCGGGTAGCGCACCACCACCAGGATCCGGTTGCTGTCGGCGCCCGGGAAGTGCTCGCGCAGCGCCTCGTCGCCGCGCCGCGAGACCGCCTCGGGCGGTAGCGCGGTGACGTCGCCGGAGCCCACCTTCAGGTGCAGGAACGGCAGCCCGAGGAACAACAGGAGGGCCGAGACCGAGATGAACACGGTCCACGGGTAGGCCATCACGGTGACCGCGATCCGGTGCCAGATCCCGCGTCCGGTGAGGCGCCGCTCGGGGTGAATGAACGGCAGCCGGAGCGCGTTGACCCGCGGCCCGAGCACCGCCAGCAGCGCGGGCAGGAGCGTGAGCGCGTAGAGCACCGCCAGCGAGACGACCACGGTTCCGGCCCAGCCGATCGAGCCCACGTTGCCGAGCCCGAGGAAGACCATCCCGAGCAGCCCGATGGCGACGGTGAGCCCGGAGAAAAGAATGGCCCGCCCGGCGGTGGCCATCGTGCGCTCGAGCGCCTCGGATGCGGGGCGCGTGCGGATCTCCTGGCGGAACCGGCTCACGATGAACAGCGAGTAGTCGATCGCCACCCCGAGGCCGATCATGGTCACGATGTTCGGCGCGTAGACCGAGACCGAGGTGTAGCGGGCCATGAGCAGCGTGGCCGCGATGGCCCCCGCCATCGAGAGCGCGCCCACCGCGAGGGGCAGGAGCGCGGCCACCACCGAGCCGAACACGAGCAGGAGCAGCACCACCACCACCGGCAGGATCACCAGCTCGGCCCGGCGGAGATCGGTGCGCGTCACCTCGGTGAAGTCGTGGTTGAGCGGGACGTTCCCGACCGGCAGCACCTCGAGCGTCTCGGTCTTCACCAGGGCCCACAGCGAGGGATACACGTCGGGGGGCAGCACCGAGAACTCGAGCAGGGAGAACGCGGCCGCCTCGCCCTTGAGCTCGACCACCACCAGCGCCCGACGGCCGTCGCGCGACACGAGCTGGGCGGCGGGCATCGAGGCGTCGTAGACCGGCGGGTCGTACGCGGTCAGCACCCGCGCGACGCGCGCGTCGCGGCGGAGCGGCGCCACCGCCCGCTCGACCTCCTGCCGGAAAGCCTCGTCGCGCGCGGAGCGGGTCGGGCTGCTGAAGATGAGGCTGAACGAGGGCGGCCGGCCCGGCAGCTCGCGCCCGATCAGATCGAGCGCGCGGCCGGACTCCGTGGTCGTCGGGATGTCGGTGGTGGCGAGACGGCCGCCGTGGAAGATCAGCCAGAGCGACGGGATCAGACTCAGCAGGGACAGGGCGATGATCGCCAGCCGGAAGCGATGAACGAGACGGCCCCATCCCGCGAGCATAGGGCCCTATCGTACCGCGAACCGACAATCAGCCCGGCGGTTTACACGGCGGGAACGGCGGCGGGATCTCTGACCTCGCGGGCGGTCAGAGGAGCTGCTCCATGATCAGGACGTCCACCCAGCGGCCGTCGAGCGTTCCCTGCTCGTGGTACACGCCGACCGGGCTGAAGCCCATGCGCCGGTAGAGCGCGAGGCCGGCGTCGTTGTAGGGAAAGGTGGCCAGCACCATCTTGTGATACCCGAGCTGGCGGGCCAGACCCAGCAGGTGCTGCAGCAGCGCCTTCCCCACCCCACGCCCGCGCCAGGCCCGCTCGACGTAGACGGAGAGATCCACCACGTTGTCGTAGGCGGGCCGCGGGTTGAACGCGTTGAGGCTCCCCCACCCGACGACGGGGCCGTCGTCGGTGGCGACGACCACCGGATGACGCGGGCCGCGCGCCGCCATCCACTGCCGGCGCTCCTCCGGGGTGCGCAGCTCGGTCTCGAGCGTGGCGATGCGGTCCTCGATGCCCTGGTTGTAGATCGTGCAGATCGCCGCGGCGTCGTCCGGTGTCGCGGGGCGTACCGAGACCTCCCCCATGAGCGGGCCTCTCATGTCCGCAGTCTGCCCCGCGCGCCTCGATAAGGAAAATAGATTGTTCTCATACATACGATGAGAAATACTTCGGGCCGGATGAACCTCAATCCCGCCCACGTACGGACGCTCCGGGAGATCGCGCGCCACGGAAGCTTCTCGCGCGCGGCGGAGAGCCTGCGCCTGAGCCAGCCCGCGGTGAGCCTGCACATGCGCCAGCTCGAGGCCCGCTGCGGCACCGCGCTGCTCGAGCGGGTGGGCAAGCGCGCCTTCCCCACCCCGGCCGGCGCGGTGCTGCTGGAGCACGCCGGACGCGCCTTCGCCGAGCTCGAGGCGGCGCAGGAGGCGCTCCGCCAGCTCCGCGGGGTGGTGGCGGGCCGGCTGCGCCTCGGCACCGGCGCGACCGCGAGCATCCACCTGCTGCCGCCGCTCCTGCGCCGGATGCGGGCGCGGTACCCCGAGCTCGAGCTCATCGTGGTGACCGGGAACGCGCCCGAGATCGCGGCCGCCGTCGCGGCCAACGAGCTCGACGTGGCGCTGGTGACCCTGCCGGTCACCGGACGACAGCTCGTGGTGACGCCGGTGCTGCTCGACCCGCTGGTGGCAGTGGGCCCGCCGTCCCAGGCGTGGCCGCGGCGCGGCGCGCTCACCGCGGCCGAGCTGGCGCGCTATCCGCTCATCGTCTACGAGCGCGGCGGCACCATCCGGCGCGTGATCGAGGGCTGGTTCCGCCGCGGCGGGGCGCGCCCGCGGATCGTGATGGAGCTGGGCAACGAGGAGGCCATCAAGAAGCTGGTGGGGGCGGGCCTCGGCGTCTCGGTGAGCCCGGCCATGGCGGTGCGGGACGAGGTGCGAGCGGGCGCGCTCTCCATGCGGCCGCTCTCGCCCACCCTGGCGCGACGCCTGGGGCTCGTACGTCGGCGCGACAAGCCCGAGACGCCGGCGCTCCGCATGTTCCTGGCAGCGCTCGAAGGGCTGCCCCGAGGTAGTGGCCTCAATGAAAATCGTGGGAAGGGACGCTCGCCAGCCGGTGGCGCAGCGGGGCGAGCCGCTCGGCGCGCACCGAGGTGACATTGTCTTGGCGCTGGAGACTGCCCTCGATCAGGAGAAAGGGCTCGTTGACCAGGGCCAGCCGGTGGCGATGGAAGAGGGCCGGCCGCACGATCACGTTGACCAGCCCCGTCTCGTCCTCGAGGTTCAGGAAGACGAACCCCTTGGCGGTGCCGGGCCGCTGGCGCACCACCACCGCCCCGGCCACCTTCACCCACGCCCCGTGACGGAACGCGGCCAGGTCCGCCGCGCGCGAGACGCGCATCCGCAGGAGCTCGCCGCGGCAGAAGGCCATGGGATGCGGCCCGAGGGTGAGGCCGGTGCCCTCGTAGTCGGCCACCAGCCGCTCCTCGGCGCTCATCGGCCGTAGCGGCGAGGGCTCCCGCGACGTGGGCAGCTCCTCGTAGAGCGCCCCCGCGGGGCGGCCCGCGCGCTCGGCCTCCCAGAGCGCGGCCCGCCGCTCCGGCTCGAGGCTCGCGAGCGCGCCGACCCGTGCGAGCTGCGCCAGCTCGTCGCGACGGAGCGCGCCCCGCTTCACCACGTCCTCCACGGAGGCGAAGGGCCGGCCGCGGCGCGCCGCCTCGAGACGCCGCCCCGCTTCCTCCCGCAGCCCCCGCACGTAGCGCAGCCCGAGCCGCACCACGCCGTCCGGCTCGATCGCGCAGAGCCAGCCCGAGAAATTCACGTCGGCGGGCCGGATCCCCTGCCCGTGCCGACCCGCGTCGCCGACGATGGTGGCCGGATCGTAGAAGCCCATCGGCTGATTGTTGAGCAGCGCGGCGTAGAACGCGGCCGGATGATGCGCCTTCAGGTACGCGCTCGCGTACGCCAGCAGCGCGAAGCTCGCCGCGTGCGAGTTGTGGACGATCAGGTCGTTGGCCACGAAGTTGTGGTCGCCTTCCACCGTGAGGTCAAAGGTCTCGCGCGTCCCCACCGGCTCCACGCTCACGACCCGGTCCCAGTAGACCTCGGACCGAGCCAGATTCTTCAGCTCGGGGGAGTCGAAGTGATCCCCCAGACGTTCGATCACCCACCGACGGTAGCCGCGCTTCGATCTGGCCGGGGAGCAGAGAGCCCGTGACGAGAGACCGGTAGCCCGCTCGACCTCCACCCACGTCACTCCCCGACCGGCGCGGGCAGCCGTGATCGTCGCTTGAACCGACACCGGAATGATGTCGCGGGACGCACGTCCATCTCCACCGGCTCGGGCGATTTGTTCGGCCATCGAACGCTTCCGTGAACCAAGGAATCGACTCGCTACCACCTCGTTGAACTGCTGGAGAGTATCCCGGCCGGTGATGGTGACAACGAAACTACTCACTCTTCGACCACGGTAGGGATGAGTTCGACGATAGAGTCGGGACACGATTCCCAGCCGAAGCAGTAGATGTTGCACATCCTGAGCGAGCTCGAGGGACGCGGTGTCATAGGACGCATGCCCGGCCCGGGAGAAGCATCCATCTCCTTCCCACAACCGTGCCAGTAATAGGGAGAGATCCGGATCGCACAGCTCGAACACCTCATCCGGGAGCTTCTTGGCACGGGCACCCACCCCCCACAACCGTAGACGTTTCGCCCAGTCCACCACCCCGATCGTCCTCGTCCTGTCCCGACGGCGTACATGCACGCTGAAACAGCTGCGATGGAAGGCCACGGTTGCCTGAGTATTGTCGAATTTCTCCACCGCTTCGGCGAACTCGTCGCGATGTTCTGGATCTGCTGTGTAGAAGTACAACGTTCCAGGGTGACATAGATTCCCCTCGGCAATGAGATCGCCGAGCACGATGAGTTCGTGCGAGGGCCATGACTTCAACCCCGGAGTCAGCAGGACACGGGGGGCTGCGATGTGATCACCGGGATTGAGGCTCCCGAGCGGCCGCCAGCCATCCGCGGTGAGCAAGGGATGCTCGGGTGTGGCCAGCAGCTCCCGGCCGAGAGCGGTCCGAAGGCGATGCACCATCCGGAGCCCGCTCGCAGTGGCCGCGAGCACCCGACGCTTCCGGAGCTTGAGGTCTGCATCGCAGGCGAACGTGTAGGCAAGCGGAACGCTCCCGTTCACCACGTCCTCGATCTTCACCCGGCGGCCGGTGTCGGCATCGATGACGAGCGTCTCTCCCACCACGCACTCCGGGAAGCCGTAGAGCGCGAAGGCGGTGATGGAGTGGATGATGGCCTCCGCGGCGGCGCCCGAAATGCCCTGGCGCGCCATGCCCGCGCGGAGCTTCACCTCCACCTCCCGCATCGCCCGCTCCGAGCGCTTGAACCCGAAGGCGCGGCGCAGCTCCTCCGCCTCGCCGCCGGTGAAGCCGGCGGTGGCCATCGCCATGCGGAGCAATTGCTCCTGGAAGAGCGGCACCCCGAGCGTGCGCTCCAGGATCGGCTCGAGCGCGGGATGCGGCACCGTGATCGCCTCGCGGCCCGCGCGGCGGCGCAGGTAGGGATGCACCATGTCGCCCACGATGGGCCCGGGGCGGATGATCGCCACCTGCACGACCAGGTCGTAGAAGCGCTCGGGGCGCAGGCGCGGCAGCGTCGCCATCTGGGCGCGGCTCTCCACCTGGAAGACGCCGATGGTGTCGGCCTGCTGGAGCATGGCGTAGACCTTGGGATCGTTCTGGGGCAGATGGGCCAGGTCCACCGCGCCGCCACGGCGCCGGATCATCTCGAGCGCGTCCTGGAGCAGCGACATCATGCCGAGCCCCAGCAGATCCACCTTGACGATGCCGAGCGCGGCGCAGTCGTCCTTGTCCCACTGCACCACGCTGCGGCCGGGCATGGTGGCGGGCTCGAGCGGCACCACCCCGTCGAGGCGCCCCTGCGCGATCACCATGCCGCCCGAGTGCTGGCCCAGGTGCCGCGGCAGATCCTGGATACCGCTCCAGAGCCGCGCGAAGTGCTGCATGCGCGGCTCGGCGGGATCGCAGCCGGCCTCGCCCAGGTGCGCGAGCAGGCTGTCGCCTGGATCGGTGTACTCCCAGTTGCTCACCAGCTGCGACAGCCGCTCGATCGTGTCGGCGGGCAGGCCCAGGGTCTTGCCGACCTCGCGGGCCGCGCTGCGACCGCGATAGGTGATCACGTTGGCGGTCATGGCCGCGCCGAGGCGCCCGTAGCGCTCGTAGACGTACTGGATCACGGTCTCGCGCCGGTCGCCGCTCGGCAGGTCGAGGTCGATGTCGGGCCACTCGCCGCGCTCCTCGGAGAGGAAGCGCTCGAAGAGCAGCTCCATGCCGACCGGGTCCACCGCGGTGAGGCCGAGCGCGTAGCACACCGCGCTGTTGGCCGCGGAGCCGCGCCCCTGCACCAGCACGTCGTGGGCGCGGCAGTACTGCACGAGGTCCCACACGATGAGGAAATAGCCCGCCAGGTCGAGGCGCCCGATGAGGGCCAGCTCGTGCTCGATCTGCCGCCGCGCCTTCTCGGCGAGCGGCCCCGAGCCGTACCGGTCGCGGGCTCCCGCGTGGGCGAGCTGACGCAGGAAGCCGAGCGGCGTCTCGCCCCGGGGCAGCGGGTAGTCGGGGAAGCGGTAGCCCAGGTCCTTCAAGGTGAAGCCGAGCCGCAGCGCCAGTTCGCCGGTATTGGCCACCGCCTCGGGGCAGTCCGCGAAGAGCCGCTCCATCACCCGGCCGGTCTTCATGAAGTGCTCACTGTTGCGCGCGAGCAGCCGGCCCGCGGCCTCGAGCGTGGTGTGCTCGCGGATGCACGTGAGCACGTCGAGCAGCGGGCGGTCCTGGCGGGCGACGAGCAGCGGCTCGTTGGTGGCGAGCGGGGCCAGGCGCAGTCGCGCGGCCTCCGCCCGGAGCCAATCATTGCGCGCCTCCTCGGGGCGGCTCAGGTGGCGCTGCAGCTCCGCGAACACGCTGGAGCGGCCGTAGATGCCGACGAGCCGCTCGAGACACTCGCGCCCGGCGGGAGCGCCCGCGCGCGCGAGCGCGGCCGCCACCGGGCCGGGGCCGCCGCCGGTCAGGCAGACGAGGCCGGCCGAGAACTCGGTCAGCTCCTCGAAGGTGGCGGCGCCCTCTCCCTTCGCCGCGCGCATCTTCATGCGGGTCAGCAGGCGGCAGAGGTTCTGATACCCCTCGCGATCTTCCACCAGCAGCGGCAGCCGGCTGCCGTCGTCCAGCGTGACCTCCGCCCCCACCCGCGCCGAGAGACCGAGCCGGGTACAGGCGCGATAGAGCCGGGGCGCCCCGTAGACGCCGTCGGCGTCCAGCAGCGCGATGGCGGGCTGCTCGAGCCGCGCGGCGCGCTCGGCCAGCGCTTCGGGCAGCGCCGCCGCCTCGAGAAAGCTGAAGGCACTCCGGGCATGCAGCTCGACGTACATGGTGGCTCTTCCTCTCCCCTCTGGGGAGAGGGCTAGTCGTAGATGCCTTCGAGGCGCCAGGCGGAGCCGTCGTGCGCCAGCCGGCACAGCGTGCCGTCGGCCAGCTCCACGTCCCACTCGTCCTGCAGCCACGGGCGCGGGCTCCACCACTCGCCCGAGACGCGCCACGGACCGACACCCGCGACGATGCGGCCCGCCAGGCGTGCCGAGCGCACCGCCACCGGCCGGCCGGATGCCATCGTCACCGACGCAGGCGCGGCGGGGCGGAGGCGACGAAGGGCGAGAGCGGGAGCTTCGTCCCCTCTTACCCTGCCCTCTCCCCCGAGGGGAGAGGGAGGATGTTGAGAGACTCCCTTGAGGGGAGTGGGGGGGCGGGAGTCTCTGCGGGGAACGGAGGGCTCGGAGGGGGAGTACCCGGCGAGCGCGACGGCATCGGGACGGTGGGTGTCGAGCAGCGCGGGGGCGCCGATGGCGTCGGCGCCCACCAGCGCCACCAGGCGATTCAATGTGGCGGTGAGCTGACGGGGAGCGGGGCGCGAGCGGTCGGTGAGCGACTCCTGCGCCGGGGCGAGTCGCACCGGGCGGGCGCGAAACGTGAGCGCCTCCACCGCCCCGCGCGGCGGGCGTGCTTCGAGCGCCAGGCGCAGCAGGCCGCCGACCGACCCGGCATCGGTGATGGGCACTGCGGGCGTGAGCGCGCCGTCATGAGCCCGGCCGTCGCCGAGCCGGCACGTCCACTCGAAGCTGTCCGCCGCGAGCCCGGCGGAGCCGAGGCGTGCGCAGACGCGGGCGGACAGCTCGCACAGGCGCTCCACCACCGGCTCGAGCGTCTCGAGACCCCACTCGCATGCCACGGACTCCTCGAAGAGGGGCCCGGGCCGCCACGAGACGAGGGGGCGCGGATCTTCTCCGCGGGCCAGGCGCTGGAGCCGGACCCCGTCGCCGCCGAGCCGCTCGAACAATCCCGCGGTGGGCAGCGCGGCCAGCTCGCCAAGCGTGCGGACCCCCCATCGCGACAGGCGCGTGGCCGTCTCCTCCGGCAGGTCGAGCAGCGCCAGCGGCGCCCCGGCGAGATAGTCGGCGTCGCCGCCCGGCTCGACGACCATCACGCCGGATCCCAGACGGGCGGCGGCGAGCGCGGCGATGCGGCTCTCCGCGATGCCCACCGCGATCTGCACGCCCGCCGACGCGGCGGCGTCGCGGAGGCGCGCGGCCAGCCGCGGCTCGTCTCCGAAGAGCCCTTCGAGCCCGGACGCGTCGAGATAGACCCGGCCGGCGCCCGCGTCCTCCACGCGAGGGGAATGCGCGAGCGCCACCCGCAGCAGCGCGGGGCGTGCCGGTTCGGTAACGGTGAGCAGGCAGGCGATGCGGGTCATAGCGTCCAGTCGAGCGTCCAGCGCCCTTCCTCACCCTGCCCTCTCCCCAGAGGGGAGAGGGTGTGGGAAGGGCGCGCGCGGGAAATGGAGACCTCGGAGCGGAGGCCGGCCAGGCGGGTGAGGGGGCGCAGCCCCATCCAGCGCGGCGCCAGCCGCCGCGTGGCTAGGACCAGGGAGGCGGGGCTCCCCTCGCGATGGCGAGCGCTCCGGATGATCAGGATGGCGTCGCCGCCCTCCACCGCGCGCTGCAGCCGCAGATGAGCCGAGGCGGGCATCGGCCCGAGCTCGTCCAGGTCCACCACGACCAGGGCGAACCCGGGGCAACGGACCAGGAGATCGGCCGCGCTGAGCGCCACCCGGAGCCGGCCGCCACACTTCACCCACAGCAGGGCGGAGAGATCGGCGCCCGCCGCCGCGGCGGAAGCCGGATCGAGCGCGTCCATCCCGTCCACGAAGGCCACCTGCCCGCCCCGCGTGATCCGGGCGATGAGGGCCAGGAGCAGGCTGCTGCCTCCGGAGGATCGGGGGCCGACGATCTCGCTGAGCCGACCCGGCGGGAACAGACCGAGCAGGCCGTCGATCCCTTCGCGCTCCCACCCTGGCGGAGGTGAGGACTCGATCGGGGTAGCCATGCGTGTCTTATAAGATGACCAGGCGCGTATTACACATCACCTGTTTAGTATATGCAACCACAAAAAAAGGCTACGCCTCCTGCACCTGACCGACCCCTCCCCGGACCAGCGCCACGTACGCCGCCGCGTACACGAGCACACCCCAGAGGTACACCGCCCAGGTCACCACCCAGATCGGCGAGCCCGCCGCGTATCGCGTGAACCCTTCGTAGGCGAAGATGCTCAGCGATACGCCGGCGGGACCCATCAGCAGCGCCGCGATGATGCGCGAGGTGAGCCCGCGTGTCGTCGCCCACGGCGCCAGCAGCAGCCCCGCCTGCGAGGCCAGCCCCATCACACCGAAGATCGCCAGGCTGATCAGGTCGGTACGCTCGGGCTCCACGCTGCGCCCGAAGCCGTAGGCCGCGGCCGCGAAGGCGGTCGCGAGCGACAGCCCGGTGAGCCAGGCCGTCGCGAAGAACGCGAGGCGCACACGGGAGCGCTCAGCCAAGCCGGGCATCTCGATCGCGTGCTTGCGCTGCGACGCCATCACCGCCCCGCGAACTTCTCCTCGATACCGTGCCACCAGTCGAAGCCCACCCGGCGAAAGATGTCCATCGGGCCCAGCACCGGGCCGGGCTGCCAGTCGGTGCCGTTCTCCTTCAGGAACGCGAGCGACTTCTCCATCGCGGGCACCGCGGCGGCCATGCACACCGCGGGGAAGATCACCATCTTGAAGCCCAGGCGCTCGAGCTCGGAGACCTTGATCGCGGGCGTCTTGCCGCCGATCACCATGTTGGCGAGCAGCGGCGCCTTGATCTCCTTCGCGACCCGCCGGATCTCGTCCTCGGTCTGCGGCGCCTCGAAGAAGATCAGGTCGGCGCCCGCCTGCGCGTAGCGATTGCCGCGGTCGATCGCGTCCTCCAGCGAGGTGACCGCGCGGGCGTCGGTGCGGGCGATGATGACGAAGTCGGGATCGGTCCGGTACTCGGACGCGGCGCGGATCTTGTCGCAGAACTCCTCGGTCGGGATCACCTGCTTGCCCGCGATGTGCCCGCACTTCTTGGGCGCCACCTGGTCCTCGATATGGAGGCCGGCCACTCCCGCCTTCTCGTACTCGCGCACCGTCCGCACCACGTTGAGCACGTTGCCGTATCCGGTGTCGGCGTCGGCGACCACCGGCAGCGAGACGCACGAGGCGAGATGGCCGGCGTGGTTGGCCATCTCGGTGAGGGTGGCCAGACCGAGGTCGGGCTGGCCGAGATGGGAGGCGGCGGTGCCCGCGCCGGTCATGTACACCGCCTGGAAGCCGGCCGCCTCGATCAGGCGCGCGGAGAAGCCGTCGTAGGCTCCGGGCGCGACGATGATCCCGGGGGCATTGAGCATCTGGCGAAGGCGCGTCGTGGCTCGCATACGGAAAACCTTTCCCGGGCGTTCGGCCCGACGGGGACAGCGTGGCGATCTGAGGCTCGGCGGCGAAGCCGATTGTCGCCAGGGGGCTCGCGCTTGTCAAATGCGGCCCGTCTTCCGTGCCACCGGAGCAACAATGGTCCATGCGCGGTCACCACGATCCAACAGGAGGGTCCGGTCCATGCGACGGTCGATCTTGCTGTTCCTTCCGATCCTGCTCCTCGTCATCTGCCCGGTCGGCCGGGCCCGGGGCGATGAGGTGCTCTTCCTCAACGGCGACCGGCTGACCGGGAAGATCCTCAAGGCCACCGGCGGCAAGCTCACGATCAAGACGGAGGGCGCGGGCGACGTCGTCGTCGACATGTCGAAGGTGAAGACCTTCTCGACCGACGCGCCGGTCGCGGTCGAGGTCAAGGAGCAGCCGGTCGTGAGCTCGGACGTGGCCGCGGGACCCGATCGCTTCGTGCAGACCGCGCCCGCTCCCGGGCAATCGCCACAGCCGCTGGCCATCGCCGACATCAACGCGATCAACCCCGCCCCGCCGAGCTGGACCGGCTCGTTCTCCCTGAACGGCCTGGTCACGAGCGGCAACTCCGAGACGGAGCAGGTCGGCTTCCGGGGCGCCCTCTCCAAGCGCTGGCCGCGCGATCGCCTCACCTTCGGGGCCGAGTACACCTTCGGCCGTCAGGAGGACCCGGACACCGGCGACAAGTCCACCACGGTCGACTACGCCATGGGACTGGCGAAGTACGATCACTTCTTCACCGGGCATTTCTATGGCTACCTCAGCACGAAGGTGGAGCGGGACGGGGTGGCGGATCTGGAGGTACGGGTGGCCCCCGGCACCGGCGTCGGCTACCAGTGGTTCGAGAGCCGGACCTTCAATCTCTCCAACGAGCTCGGCGTGGTATGGGTGTACGAGAACTACACGCGCGGCAGGACGAAGGAGTTCTTCGGACTACGTCTGGCCTATTCGGTCGACTGGACTCCCATCGACCCGCTCCTGCTGTACCACAAGCTCGAGTACATCCCGAGCTTCAAGGACTTCTCCGGCGACTACCTGCTCAACATCGACGCGGGGGCCCGCCTGGCGGTGTGGAAGGGGCTCTTTGCCGAGCTGCGCTACGAATATCGCTACGACGCGACACCGTCCTCCGGCCGTGGGAGCACGGACCAGCGCTACATCCTGGGCGCGGGGTTCAGCTTCTGACCGCGGCGGCTACTCCGGCAAGCCCTCGATGGCGTACATCCCGAGCATGAGCGGGCTCGGGGCGCCCCACTGGCCGAACCACCGGCGGTAGATCTCGAGCACCTGGCCGGAGCGGTAGAGCCGGGCCAGCGTCCGGTTGACCGCGAGCCGGAACTCGGGATCGCGGCGGAGCATGAGCGCGTAGGGCTCGTAGGAGAGATAGCGGTCGAGCAGCACGAACTGCCGCGGATCGCCCATGCTCGTCACGAGGCCCATCAAAATGGCGCGATCGGTGGCATAGACCTCGGCGCGTCGCTCGAGCACCGCGGTCAGCCCGTCGGCGTGGTCGTTCACCGCGACCAGCTTCGCCTCGGCCGCGGTGGCGCCCGTGCTCGTGATCGCGTTCTTGACCAGCTGCTCGGTGGTGGTTCCCGGAATGACCGCGATCCGGATCGCCCCGAGCTGCTCGCCCACGTTCGAGCCGGCGAGGGAGAGCAGGCTCGCCCCGGTGATGAAGGTGGTCAGGCTGAAGTCCACCCGCTCCTGGCGCGAGAGAGTATTGGTCGTCGAGCCGCACTCGAGGTCGATCGTCCCGTCCACGATCGCGCGCACCCGCGTCTCGACGGTCACCGGCACCCAGCGGGGCTGGAGGTCGGGCAGCTTGAGCTCGGTCCGCAGATCCTCGAGCACGCGGGTGCAGAGATCCACCGAGTAGCCCATCGGCTCCTTGGCGGGCCCCGCGTACGAGAAGGGCAGCGACGAGTCGCGGTAACCCAGGGCGATCGTCTTCGTCGCCTTGATGCGCTCGAGCGTCCCCGTCGGCGGGGCGCCCGGCCCCGTCGACGCGCACCCGGCCGTCGCCATCACTCCGCCCAGCACGAGCGTCACCAGGAGTCTTTTCATGGGCGCGAGCATCAGCCCGAACCCGCGTCCCCGTCAAGAGGCTCCTTGTTGTACAATCCGCACGGGCCGTTACCCGGATCGGAGCCGAGCCATGCCGTTCGCCGACGTCAGCGGAATCAAGCTGTTCTACGAGGAGACGGGACAGGGCGCGCCCCTGATCTTCGTCCACGAGTTCGCGGGCGACTACCAGAGCTGGCACCTCCAGGTGCGCTTCTTCGCCCGGCGCTACCGCACCATCGCGTACAACGCGCGCGGCTACCCGCCCTCCGACGTCCCCGACAAGCCGGAGGCGTACTCGCAGGTCCAGGCCGCCGACGACATTCTGGGAATTCTGGATCACCTCAAGATCCCCAAGGCCCACATCTGCGGGCTGTCCATGGGCGGCTACGCGGTGCTCCACTTCGGCCTCCGTCATCCCGGGCGGGCGCTCTCGCTCACGGTCGCGGGCGCGGGCTACGGCAGCGTCCCCGGCGAGCGCGAGCGCTTCCGGAAGGACGTGGACGAGACCGCGCGGCGCTTCGACACCGAGGGCATGGTGGGCGTCGCGTCCTTCTACACCAAGGGTCCCACCCGCGTGCAGTTCATGGACAAGGACCCGAAGGGCTGGCAGGAGTTCTACGACCAGTTCGTCGCGCCAGTCCGCCAAGGGCCACGCGCTCACCATGCGCGGGGTGCAGATGTCGCGGCCCTCCATCTTCGAGCTGGAGGCCGCGATGGAGAAGCTCGAGGTGCCGACCCTGATCGTGACCGGCGACGAGGACGATCCCTGCCTCGAGCCCGGCATCTTCATGAAGCGCAAGATCCGCTCGTCGGGCCTCGTGGTCATGCCGAAGGCCGGGCACACGATCAATCTCGAGGACCCGGAGACCTTCAACCGGACGCTGCTCGACTTCCTCACCGCGGTGGACGCCGGCCGCTGGCCGCTCCGGAACCCGCAATCGCAGACCGGCTCGGCGATCATGCCCGCCCAGCCCAAGCCAGGAGGAGCGCGATGACGCTGCCGCTGTCGCCGTACACGGTGATCGATCTCACGCGGGCCCGCTCGGGCCCGACCTGCGTTCGCCAGCTCGCGGACATGGGCGCGCGCGTGGTCCAGATCTCGGCGCGCGAGGACGTGGAGGGCGACTTCCCCCGCCGCGGCTTCGACTCGCAGAACCTCCACCGCAACAAGCGCTCGCTGACACTGGATCTCAAGTCGCCGCGCGGCATCGAGATCATCCACAAGCTCGTCAAGAACGCGGATGTCGTCGTGGAGAACTTCCGGCCCGACGTGAAGACGCGCCTCGGCATCGACTACGAGACGCTTTCCAAGATCAACCCGCGCCTGGTGTACGGCAGCATCTCCGGCTTCGGCCAGGACGGGCCCTACCGCGACCGGCCGGGCTACGACCAGATCGCCCAGGGCATGGGCGGGCTCATGTCGATCACCGGCCTGCCCGGCCAGGGCCCGGTGCGCGTCGGCATCCCGGTCGCGGATCTCACCGCGGGCATCTTCCTGGCCCAGGGCATCCTGGTCGCGCTGCTCGAGCGCGAGCGCTCCGGGAAGGGCCAGTGGGTGCACACCTCGCTGCTGCAGGCGATGGTGACCATGCTGGATTTCCAGGCCTCGCGCTGGCTCATCGGCAAGGAGATCCCCCCGCAGGCCGGCAACGACCATCCCACCGCGATCCCCACCGGGGTCTTCAAGACCGCGGACGGCCATCTCAACATCGCGGCCTCGGGCCAGCACATGTTCCGGCGGCTTTGCGAGACGCTCGGCACCGAGCCGCTGCTGGAGGATCCGCGCTTCCGCACCGCCCCGGACCGCTCCAAGAACCGCAAGGCGCTCGCGGTGGAGCTCGAGAAGGCGTTCGCCAAGCGCAGTACCCAGGAGTGGGTCGAGCTGCTCAACACCAAGGGCGTGCCCTCCGGCCCCATCCTGGACGTGAAGCAGGTCTACGAGAACGAGCAGATCCGGCATCTGAAGATGGCGGTGCCGGTGAAGCACCCCGCCCTCGGCGAGCTCTTCGTGCAGGCCCCGCCGGTCACGCTCTCCCGCACCCCGGGCGGCGTCCGCATGCCCGCGCCCGACACCGGGGAGCACAACGACGAGATCCTGGCCGAGCTGGGCTATTCCCCGGCCGACATCACCTCCCTCCGCAACGACAAGGTCATCTGACAGGAGATCGACGTGAGAGAGAACACGCTGAAGAAGATCTGGGCCCGCGGCGAGGCGGTCGTGAACGGGTGGCTGTCGATCCCGAGCGGCTTCTCGGCCGAGGTGATGGCCCACCAGGGGTTCGACTCGCTGACCATCGACATGCAGCACGGCGTCGTCGACTACCAGGTCGCGGTGAGCATGCTGCAGGGCATCTCCACCCTGGGCGTGGTGCCCCTGGCCCGCGTGCCGTGGAACGACCCGGCCCGGCTCATGAAGATCCTCGACGCGGGCGCCTACGGCGTCATCTGCCCGATGATCAACACCGCGCAGGAGGCGGAGGCGATGGTGCGCGCGTGCAAGTACCCGCCGCGCGGCTTCCGGAGCTGGGGGCCGGTGCGCGCGTCCCTCTACGCCGGGACCGACTACGGCGACCACGCCAACGTCGAGACCATCGTGATGCCGATGATCGAGACCGCGGAGGCGCTCAAGAACCTCGACGAGATCCTGAGCGTGGACGGGGTGGACGCCATCTACGTGGGCCCCTCCGACCTGAGCCTGGCCATGGGCCTCAAGCCCCGCCTCGATCAGACCGACCCGCCGGTGGTGGACGCCCAGAAGAAGATCGTGGCGGCCTGCAAGCGGCACAACGTGGTCGCGGGCATCCACAACGCCACCGCGGCCTACTCGCTCAAGATGATCGCGGAGGGCTACCAGTTCGTGACCCTGGCCAGCGACAGCCGGCACATGGCCGCCAAGGCCGCCGAGGAAGTCGGCATCGTGCGGAAGACCGGCACCAAGGTCGGGAAGCTTCCGGCCTACTAGCGTGGCGGCGCGGCTGGACGGCGCGCTGCTCGACCGGGCGCGCGCCAACCTGGCGTCCTTCGAGCGGCAGTCCCTGCCCGACGACGGCCGGCGGCGGGCCGCGGTGGCCGAGGTGCTGCTCCCGGACGCGGACGGTCGCCCATGCTTTCTCATCACGCGGCGGGCCGCGACTCTGCGCAAACACGGTGGCCAATGGGCGCTGCCGGGCGGCCGGGTCGACGCGGGCGAGACCGCGGAGCGGGCCGCGCTGCGCGAGCTGCAGGAGGAGGTGGGCCTGACCCTCGACGAGAGCACGGTGCTGGGCGTGCTCGACGACTACGGCACCCGGTCGGGCTTCATCATCACCCCGGTGGTCGTGTGGGCCGAGCCCGATCACGAGCTCGTACCGAACCCGACGGAGGTGGCCAAGATCTACCACGTGCCGCTCGACGATCTCGAGGGGCCGGACGTGCCGCGCTTCATCCGCATCCCGGAGAGCGACCGCCCGGTGATCCAGCTACCCCTGCTCGGCACCTTGATCCACGCGCCGACCGCGGCCGTGCTCTACCAGATGCGCGAGGTGGTCGTCCACGGACGGCCGACGCGCGTGAACCATTTCGAACAGCCCGTCTGGGCCTGGCGCTGAGCCGGCCCGCGGACCGGAGGACACGCCATGGGAGTGCTCGACGGACAGGTCGCGATCATGACGGGAGGCGGCACCGGCATCGGCCGCGCGGCGGCGCTGATGCTGGCCGCCGAGGGCGCGCAGGTGGTGGTGGCGAGCCGGCGCAAGGCGCCGATCGAGGCGGTGGCCGCCGAGATCGCCAAGGCGGGCGGCCGCGCGGTGGCGCGGGCCTGCGACGTGGCGAAGCCGGCCGAGGCGCGCGCGCTCGCCGAGTGGACGGTGGCCCAGTACGGCCGCGTGGACGTGCTCGTCAACAACGCGGGGCACTCGAGCAAGCGCCGCAACGTCCGCTGGGTCGAGCAGGACGACTGGGACGCGGTGGTCGCGGTGAACCTGACCGGCGTCTACGCCCTGACCCAGGCGGTGCTGCCGAACATGATCGAGCGCGGCGGGGGCACCATCGTGACCGTGAGCTCGCTCGCCGCGCTCAAGCCCGGCCTCATCGGGGGCGCGCCCTACGGAGCGGCCAAGGCGGGGGTGCGCAACCTGATGGGCCACGTCCACACGGTGCTGCGCGAGAAGGGCATCCGCGCGACGACCATCATGCCCGCCGAGGTGGACACCCCGATCCTCGACAACCGCCCGCTCGTTCCCGACGCCAAGGCCCGCGCCAGCATGATGCAGGCCGACGACGTGGCGCAGGCGATCATGCTCTGCGTGACGCTGCCCGCGCGCACCGTGATCGAGGAGATGGTGATCAGCCCGACGATCCTGCGCGACCAGAGCGCCGACATCCGGACCGCGCGGGACCTGGGGGCCACGCCGGGGGCGAGATAGCGGATCCCGGATCGGACCGGCGGCTCAGCCTTCGATCGGGCCCCCGCCCGATCCGAGCGACGCCTGCTGCACGTGGTTGCGGAAGCCGATCGGGTCGCCCACCCGACGGAAGACCTCGCGCGCGCCGCCGGTCCCGGTGACGGTGAGGTCGCCGTAATTGAGGAGGCGGCCGAGGAGCCCCTGCTGCACGCCGATGGACTCCACCTTGGCGAGCAGGAGCTCGGTGGTGTAGCGGGAGATGAGGCCGACCTTGAAGATCAGGCGAGAGGTGGTGACCGCGAACTCGGAGGTCATCACCTCCACGTAGCACACGAAGCTCCAGACGAGCCCGATCAGCGCGACCGCCGCGCCGACCATCCACAGCCAGGGCGGGTCCTGCACCCGGCGGAGCAGCACCATGAGGGCGACCCCAGCCAGCACGATCAGGACCGGCTTGACGAAGACACCCCAGTGCAGCCGCGTCTTGTACAGCACGCGCTCGCCCGGCAGCAGATGCCGCTCCACATATCCCACGGCGCCGTCCTAAGAAGGGGTCAGGTCTTGAACTACGACATTTTTCCACCGCGCAGTCGGCAGACAATCGGCGCGGGCTGGAATGTCGTATTTCAAGACCTGACCCCAGATCGGTAGTCGCGGTGCCAGAGGTCGACGTAGTCCGTCGCGTTGCGCAGGATGTCGTCCAGCTCCTCCGGGCTCATCCGGCGCACCGGCTTGGCCGGCACCCCCATGACGAGCCAGCCCGCCGGCACCACCTTGCCGGGCGGCACGAGCGCCCCCGCGCCCACCTGCGCGCCCTCCTCCACCACCGCGCCGTCCAGCACCACCGCGCCGATGCCGATGCGCGAGTTGTTCATCACGACGCAGGCGTGGACCACCGCGCGGTGGCCAATCGTCACGTTGTCGCCCACGATGCACGGGAACTGCGGCGTCACGTGGAGCACCGAGTTGTCCTGCACGTTGGAGTTGCGGCCGAGCTTGACGTAGTTGTCCTGGTCGCCGCGCAGCACCGTGCCGGGCCACACGCTGGCGCCCGCCTCGATGGTCACGTCGCCGATCACCTGGGCCGCCGGGTCCACGTAGGCCTCCGGGTGTACCCGCGGCGTGCGGCCCGGCACCGCCCGGATCACTTGCCGCTCCACCGCGGCTTGCGCTTGTCGAGGAAGGCGCGCACCCCCTCACGGAAGTCGTCGCTCATGTAGGTGGTCGCGATCAGGTCCTCGTCGTCCGGCAGGGGCCGGCTCGCCGCGAGACGCCGGATCGACTCCTTGGTCACCCAGAGCGTGATCGGCGCGTGGTCGGCGATCTGGTGGGCCAGCGCGGTGACCCGCGCCCCGATCTGATCCGGGGCCACGATCTCGTGCACGTAGCCCGCCCCGTGGGCCTCCTCGGCCGTGAGCAGGCGCGCGGTGAAGATCAGCTCCTTGAGCCGCGAGGGCCCGAACACGTCCACGAAGCTCGCGTAGGCGGCCATCGAGAGGCAGTTGCCCAGCGTGCGCGCGATCGGCGCGCCGAAGCGCGCGTCCGGCGTCGCGATGCGCAGGTCGCACGCGGTGGCGATGCGGAAGCCGCCCCCCACCGCGAAGCCCTCGATCTGGGCGATGACCGGCTTGCGCACGGACTCGAGGCGCCCCATCCGCTTGTCCCCGTCGCGCTCGTAGGCGATGCCGTCCTCGGCCCGGTCGAAGACCTTGAACTGGCTGATGTCGGTTCCGGCCACGAAGGCCTTGCCGCCCGCGCCGCGGAGGACCAGCACCCGCACCGAGTCGTCGGCGTCCACCTCCTCGCACACCTGGTAGAGGCGGTCGTACATGCCCCAGGTCATGGCGTTGCGCGCCTCGGGGCGGTTGAAGGTCAGGGTCATCACCGGCCCCTCGCGGGTCACCAGCGTCTCGTCCGGTGTCGGCACGCGCGCGCCTCCCTCTCTCTGCTCGTGATGAATCGCCGCATCGTAACACGCCGGCTCCGCTTTGTCGGAGCGGGCCGGGTCGCGTAGCATCGAGCGCATGGCCCGTCCCGCTGGCCTCATCCTCGACTACGGCAACGTGCTCACCCACGCGCAGGACCAGGCGTGGATGGACACCGCCGCGCGCCGGATCGGCGCCGATCCCGCCGCCTTCCGGGCCGCCTACTGGCAGCATCGGCACGCCTACGATGCCGATCTCACCGCCGCGGCGTACTGGGGACGCGTCCTGGCCGCGGCGCGCCCGGGCGCCGGCGCGCCGGACGCAACGGAGCTCGCGGGGCTGATCGAGGCCGACGTCGCGTCGTGGAGCGTCTACCACGACGAGGTCTGGGCACTCGCGGCGACGTTCCGCCGCACCGGCGGCCGCACCGGCTTCCTGTCGAACAGCGGCCCCGAGGTGATGGCGCGGGTGCGCGCGCGCTGGCCGCTCGAGGCGTGGTTCGACACGGTGGTCATCTCGTGCGAGGTGGGACTGGCGAAGCCGGACCCGCAAATCTATCGGCTCTGCCTCGACCGGCTCGGGCTCCCCGCCCCGGCCACCCTCTTCGTGGACGATCGCGCCGACAACATCGAGGGCGCCGCCCGGGTCGGGCTGCGCACGCTGCAGTTCGACGGCGCCGACGCGCTCGCGCGACTGCGGGCGCTGGTCGCCTGAGGGCCAACCTGGGAAATTCCCTTCTCGGCCTGGAGGAAACCTTCCGGACGCAACGTTTGCGGAGCCCGTCTAACCTCGCGATTCGCCGACGCGGGAACGGTGGCGTGCCTCTTGCCTTGGTGTGTGCAGGCATGCGACTCCAACAGGAGACACCTATGAACCGATTTGCAATGGCGGTTGGACTCGGTGCGGGGCTTCTGCTCCTGGCCGGGCAGGCGGACGCGCAGTGGCGGTACACGGACGACAAGGGCGCGAGCCGGGTCACGCAGTACAAGCTCGACATCCCCACCGCGCACCGCGACGCGGCCGAGTGGATCGGGCCGGTCGGGACCGGCAAGCCCGAGCTGAGCGCGGACCAGATCCGCAACGCGCAGCGCTGGAACGCCATCCAGCGGCTCGCGGCCGCCGAGGCCGGGCTCCTGCAGTACAAGCCGGTGGCGGCCCCGGCGCCGCCGCCCACGGATCAGGGCGCGGGCCGGCCTCTCGCCACCATGTGCGTCGCGGGAGAGCTCCGGAACATGACGTCGCCGGGCATCTGGAGGGTCGTCGGCAGCTGTCCCACCGGCGCGTCGGGATTCTCGTCCGGCTACGGGACCGACGGTTACGGATCCTTCGGCGGCGTCCAGGTGAGGTAGCTAGAGGCGGAAGCGGGCGCGGATCTCGTCGGGCCGCTCGGAGTACGGCGGGATCGCCTCGGCCGGATCGAAGGCGATCTCCACCACGACCAGCGCGGGCTTGCCCGCCGCCCGCGCGCGCGTGAAGGCCTCGCGCAACCCCGCGACGTCGCCGGCGGAGGCCACGTGGCCGATGCCGGCGGCGCGGCCCAGCGCGGCCCAGTCCACCGTCACCGCGGGGAGCGCCTGCCCGCCGGAGGACTCGTAACGGCCGTTCACCCAGAGCACCATCGTCAGATTCGGCGGCGCGGCCGCCGCCACGGTGGCCAGCACGTTGGGGCTCATCAGCAGCGAGCCGTCGCCCTCGAGCGCGACCACGTGGCGGTCGGGCCGCTCGAGCGCCATGCCGAGCGCGAGCGGGATGGCCGCGCTCATCGAGTCGCAGAGGGCGAACACCGGACACGGCACCGTCATGTGCGGCAGGTAGCGGGCATTGGCGCCCAGACACGACACGAGCACGTCGCGCGGCGTCAGCATCGCGACCAGGGCGTCCAGCAGCGGCTTCCGGGCGGTCACGCGAGATCCTCCCCGCTGATCAGCAGCACGAAGGGTCCGCGCGACTCCACCGAGAACTCCACGCCCTGCTTCACCTGGGCGGCCAGGTCACCCCGGCGATCCGCCCGCGCGTAGGGCAGTCGCCACGCGCGCAGCGTCTCCTCGGTCACGCGCCCCTTGGGGGCGTGGTAGTAGACCGGATCGCGGTGATCGCCCCGCAGGGACACGATGAAGAAGCACGGAAGGTGGTAGAGCTCGACGAGCCCGGCCAGGATGCCGCCGCAGTTGAGCAGCCCCGCGTTCTGGATGGCCACCGCGCCGCGGCCGCCGGCCAGGTTGGCGCCGCAGGCCACCGCCACCGCCTCCTCCTCCCGGGCCACGTCCACCGCGCGCAGACGCGGCGAGCGGCGCACCCCCGCCATCAGGCGGCCGATCCAGGTGTCCGGCACCGAGGCCACGAGGGAGACCTGGGCCGCCTCGAGCCCCGCGACGATCTGCTCGAGCCCGGTCACCGCCCCGTCTCCCCGCGCGGCGCCCCGAGACGGATGAACGCGTCTGGCGGCAGGTGCAGGCGCAGCGTCTGGCCCGGGGCGAGCGCGACCGGGGCGGGCTCGGGCACGAACACCACGAGGCGCTGGCCGCCGCCGATCTCGACGGTGAGGTCGGTCTGCACGCCCTGGTAGACCACCGCGGTGACGCGTCCGTCCATCACGTTCTCCCCCGCTCCGCCCGCGAGGCGGATGCGCTCGGGCCGGATGGCCAGCTCGGCCGACTCACCCGAAAGGAGCCCCGGCACGCCCAGCACCCGCACCACCTCGCCGCCCGCGAGCGTCACCTGGTCCGCGGCGGTCACCCGGCCGCGCAGCACGCTCGTCGCGCCGATGAACTCGGCCACGAACCGGGTCGCCGGCCGCTCGTAGATCTCGCGCGGAGCGCCGAGCTGCTCGATGCGCCCGCCGAGCATCACCGCGATGCGGTCCGAGAGCCCGAGGGCCTCGCCCTGATCGTGGGTGACGAAGATCGTGGTGATGCCGACCGAGCGCTGGATCTCGCGCAGCTCGCCCCGCATCTCCTCGCGCAGCTTCTTGTCGAGCGCGGCGAGCGGCTCGTCCAGCAGCAGCACGCGCGGCTCGTAGACGAGCGCCCGGGCCAGGGCCACCCGCTGCTGCATGCCCCCCGACAGCTGGGCTGGGCGCGCCTCCGCGCGCGTGTCCAGGCGCACCAGCGCCAGCGCGGCCCGCACGCGCCGCTCGATCTCGGCCCGGGGCGTCCGTCGCTCGCGCAGTCCGAAGGCCACGTTCTCGAACACCGAGAGGTGCGGGAAGAGGGCGTAGGACTGGAACATCACCCCGAGCTTGCGCTGGTGGGCCGGCTGCTCGGTGACGTCCTGGCCGTCGATGCGGATGCGGCCGGCGGTCGGCGGCACGAAGCCCGCGATCAGGTTGAGCGTCGTGGTCTTGCCGCAGCCCGACGGACCGAGCAGCGACAGCAGCTCGCCCTCGTGGACGACGAGGTCGAGCCCGGCGACCGCGCGGACGCCGCCGTAGTCGCGGGTGCAGCCGACCAGCTCCACCACCGGGCGCGCCATCAGCCTCGCCTCATCGGTGATGCAGGAACACGCCGCCCAGATCCAGGAACCGGTCGGCGAGCCAGACCACCACGAAGGTGCCCACGATGAAGAGCGTGGAGAGCGCCGCGATCGTCGGATCGGTGTAGTTGACCACGTAGCTGAACATCGCCACCGGGAGGATCTCGGTCAGCCGCGTCGAGATGAAGAGCGAGACCACGAACTCGTTCAGGGACACGATCACCGCGAAGAGCCCCGCCGCGAGGAGGCCCGGGCGCAGCAGCGGCAGTGTCACCCGCCGGAAGGCGCGCCAGGGGGTGGCGCCCAGGCTGGCCGCCGCCCGCTCGAGCGTGGGATCGAGGTTCTGCACGCTCACCCATACCGAGCGCACCACGAACGGCAGGACGAGCGCCACGTGCGCCGCGATCAGCACGCTCCGGCTGCGCAGCAGGCCGAGGGCCGCGCCCAGGATCAGGAAACCCAGTCCGGCCGCCACGCCGGGCACCACGAGCGGCGAGAGGAGCAGGGTGGCCCAGATCGAGGCGCCGCGCACCCGGCCGCGCGCCAGCGCCAGCGCGGCCGCGGTGCCGATGGGCATGGCCAGCGCGACCGCCCCCGCGGTGACCAGGAGGCTGTTCCACATCGCGCGCTGGAACTGCGGATACGTCACCACGTTCACGTACCAGCGCAGCGAGAGCCCATTCGGCGGGAACGACAGGATCGCGGTCGGGTTGAACGAGACCGCGATCACCACCACCGTCGGCAGCGTCATGAATGCGAGGAGGGCCAGCACCGCCAGCCGGAACATCAGGCGCCCCGGCCGCCCACCGCGGTGAGCTTCCCCGCGCCCGCCAGCAGCGTGAGCGTGATCACCAGGGCCAGCAGGGCGAAGGCCGCGCCCCCCGGCCAGTTGAACGAGTCCAGCGCCAGGTCGCGGACCACGTTGGCGATCATCTTGACCCGCCCGCCGCCCAGCAGCTCCGGGGTGGCGAACGCGCTCAGCGTCCAGGCGAAGACGATCACCGAGCCCGAGACGATGCCCGGCAGGGACAGCGGCAGGGTCACGCGCCGGAAGACGCGGGCCGGGCTCGCGCCCAGGCTGGCCGCCGCGCGCTCGTACACCGGATCGATGTGGCTGATCGCGGCGGCCAGCAGCAGGATCATGGTCGGCATCGAGAAGTGCACGAGCCCCACCAGCACCCCACGCGGGGTGAACAGCATCGGCACCGGCCAGGTGACCACCGTGTTGCCCAGGACCAGCACCCAGGCGTAGGTGCGCACGATCGCCCCGGTGAAGAACGGGGCCAGCACCAGCACGAGCAGCGCCGAGCGCACGCGGCCCGACTGGGTGCGCGCGAGCGCGTAGGCCACCGGGTAGGAGGCGACGAGGGTCAGCCCGGTGGTGGCCGCGCTCAGCACCAGGGTGTCCCACACCGCGCCGAGGTACTGCCGGCTCATGATGCCGGTGAAGTTGGCCGCGGTCAGGCCGCCGGTCTGCAGCGACCCCGGCACGAACTCGAGCACGCTGTAGCGCAGCAGCGCGGAGAGCGCGGCCGCGAACACCGCGACGACGAGGACGGCCGGGGTCAGCAGCAAACGCATCGAGAGACCGGCCCTACTTGACGATGTTGGCGGTGAACCACTCCCGCCAGCCCGGCAGGTTCTTGGCCCGCACGTCATCGTTCAGGATGTAGCCCTTCTCCTTCCACTCCGCCGGGGTCAGGAAGATGCCCGGCTGCCCCCGGAAGGCCGCGGGCACGGTGGCCCCGCCGTTCACCGGCCCCGCCTTGAGCGCCTTCGCGAGCTCGGTCTGGATCTCGGTGGACAGGGCCAGGTTGATGAACGCCTGCGCCGCGTCCCCCTTCTTGGTGCCCGCCATCACCGACATGCAGTCGATCCCCACGATGCCCGGATAATCCTTCGGCTGCACCAGCTTGACCGCGATGCCCTGCTCCTGGAGGTGATAGGCGTTCACCGAGAGCATCACCTGGACCGGGGCCTGGCCGGTCTTCATCAGGTCCTGGCTCTGGGCGTCGGTCGAGAAGAAGGCCACGATGCTGGGCTTGAGCGCCTTGAGCCGCTCCTGGCCCTTCTGCCACGTCGTCTCGTTGCCGCCCTCCATGAGCGCCGCGATCGTGATGATGTGCGAGGGGTCGAAGTCGGGCATCGCGATCTTGCCCTTGAGCGAGGGCTTCCAGAGATCCGACCACGCGGTGATCTCCTCCTTCACAAGGTCCGGCCGGTACACGATCGTGTACACGTAGCTCCAGCCGCCCATCTGGAACTCGCTCCGCTGGGCCTCGCGGGCGGCCGCCTTCGCGTTCGGGAGCTTGGCCATGTCGAGCGGGGCGAAGAGCCCGTCGGAGACGTAGAGCCGCCCTACGTGGCTCGTGGTGAACGTGACGTCCACCAGCGGGCTGCCCTTCGCCACCCGCGCCTTGGCGAGGCGGTCGATGGTGCCGCCCACCTCGAACTCGACCGGCATGCCGGTCTTGGCGGTGAAGGCCTTCCCGATGACGCGATCCACGGTGTCCTTCCAGTTCCCGCCCCAGACGCTCACCACGAGCGAGTTCTGGGCGTGGGCGGGGGCGACCGCCCCGAGGCACAGCGCGAGCAGGGTCAACACGGCGAGGCGCGCGAGCATATGCATCTCTCCTATGGCGTGCGGGGTTTGGGCGGCTCAAGCGCCTGAGCGGCCGCCTCGATGGCCTCGACGATGAAGTGGTAGCCGGTGCAGCGGCAGAGGTGCCCGGCCAGCATCTCGCGGATCTCCTCGCGCGACGGCGCGGGCCGATCGCGGAGAAACGCGCAGGCGCTCATGATGATACCAGGGGTGCAGTAGCCGCACTGCAGCCCGTGCTTGGCCCAGAAGGCCTCCTGGATCGGGTGGAGCCCGTCGGCGGGAGCGACGCCCTCGATGGTCGAGACCCCGTGGCCATCAGCCTGCACCGCCAGCATCAGGCAGGCGCGTACCGGCTCGCCGTCGAGCAACACCGTGCACGCCCCGCACACCCCGTGCTCGCACCCCACGTGGGTGCCGGTCAGGTCGAGGTCTTCCCGGAGGAAGTCGGCCAGCGTGGCGCGCACCAGGACCGCGCGCTCGAGCTCCTGACCGTTCACGGTCACCCGGATCGTTCGCTGGCTCACGACGCGCCTCCTCCGCACCGCGCGAGCGCCGCGCTCAGGGTCCGCTCGGCCAGGGTGGCCGCCACCTGCCGGCGGTACGACGCGGTGGCGTGGATGTCGCCGTCGGGCGAGAGCGCGGCCGCCGCCGCGCGCGCGGCCTCGGCGAAGAGGGCCGACGTCGGGACGCGGCCGTCCAGCGCTTGCTCCGCGACCATGGCTCGCACGGGCGTTCCGCCGGCGCCGAAGAAGGCCAGCCGGGCCCGCGCCACCGTGCCGTCGGCCGCGCGCGCGAGCACGGCTACCGCGCCCACCAGGGCGAAATCCCCGTGGCGGCGCGAGACCTCCGCGAACCCCCACCCGGAGCCCGCCGGCGGCAGCGTGAAGCGGACCGCGGTGGCCAGCTCCCGGCCATCGAGCGCGGTGGTCAGCGGGGCGCGGTAGAACCGGTCGCCGGCTATCATGCGCTCGCCCCGAGGCCCGCGGGCGACCACGACCCCGTCGAGGCAGAGGAGCACCGCGGGCAGCTCCGAGGCCGGATCCGCGTGGACGATGTTGCCCACCACCGTCCCGCGATTGCGGATGGGCGGGTGCGCGACCGCCTGCAGCACGCTGGCGAAGAGCGGCGAGCGGCCGGCCGCCCAGCGCTCCAGCGCGCGCTGGCGCACGAGGGCGCCGACCTCGAGAATGCCCGCGGCCTCGCGGATACCGTCGAGCCCCCGCAGCCGGTTGATGTCCACCAGCACCGCCGGGCGGGCCAGCCGCAGCGCGAGCATCGGGATGAGGCTCTGGCCCCCGGCCAGGATCTTGGCGTCGTCGCCCGCGGTGGCCAGGGTGCCGATGGCGTCGTCGAGCGTCGCCGGCGCCACGTAGTCGAACGGGGCGGGCTTCATGCCGGCCTCGCCGTCCGGACCGCCGCCTGCTCGAGCAGCCCGAGCACCACCGACGGCCCGAGCGGGGTACGGGTCACGCGCACCCCGAAGGGAGCGAGCGCATCCTCCACCGCGTTGGCGATGGCGGCGGGCGGCGAGATCGCCCCCCCTTCTCCGATGCCCTTCAGGCCGAGCGGATTCCGCGGCGACGGGTACTCGAGGTGCACGGTCTCGATCGGCGGCAGCTCCATCGCGGTCGGCACCAGGTAATCCATGAAGGTTCCGGTCAGGAGCTGCGCCTGCTCGTCGTAGACCATCTCCTCCAGGAGGCCGCCGCCGACGCCCTGCGCGACGCCGCCGTGGATCTGGCCCTCCACGATCACCGGGTTGATGAGGGTCCCGCAGTCGTGGGCCACCAGGTAGCGGAGAAGCTTCACCGCGCCGGTGCCGGTATCCACGTCCACCACCGCGACGTGGGTGGCGCTCGTGTAGGTCACGGTCGGCTGGTGATGGTAGACCGTGGCCTCGAAGTCGGGGGAGGCCACGCCGGGCTTCGCGAACGTTGGGATCGCGGCACGGATCACGCTGGCCAGCGCCGTCGCCGAGCCCGGTACCCCGCGCACGGTCACGACCCCGTCCGCCACCTCGATGTCCGCCGGGGCGGCCTCGAGCAGCGCGGCCGCCGCCGCGACCAGCTTGTCCTTCACGCGGCCCGAGGCCTCGTGGATGGAGCTGCCCGCGTTGACCGCGCTGCGAGAGGCGAAGGTGCCGACGCCGAACGGGATCGCGGCGGTGTCGCCGCCCACGATGGTCACCGCCTCGAGCGGGATGCCGAGCGCGTCGGCCGCGATCTGGGCGAACGAGGTCTCGTGCCCCTGGCCCTGGCAGCAGGCGCCCGTGGCGACCACCGCGTGGCCCGAGGCGTCGAGACGCACCGTCGCGCCCTCGTACGGCCCGATCGCGGTGCCCTCCACGTAGCTCGAGATCCCGATCCCGCGATGGATCCCCTGCTCGCGCAGTCGCGCCTGCTCCGCGCGCAGGGCGTCGTAGCCGACCGCCCGGAGCGCCGCCTCGAGGCCGGCCTTGAAGTCGCCGCTGTCGTAGACGAGCGGGTTGCCGTCGCGATACGGGATGTGCAGCTCGTACGGCAGGTCGGCCGCGGAGAGGAAGTTGCGCCGGCGCAGCTCGGCCGGGTCCATGGCGAGCTCGCGCGCCAGGCAGTCCACGATGCGGTCCATCGCGAACACGGTCTCGGGGCGGCCCGCGCCGCGATAGGGCGCGTTCGGCGTCTTGGTGGTCACCACCCCGAGGCACTCGACGTCGAGGTTCGCCACGCGATGCGGGCCGAGCAGGTGCGCCACCGTGTTGTAGGGCAGCACGATGCCCCAGGAGTTGTAGGCGCCCAGGTCCACCCAGATCCGATCGCGCACCGCGAGCATGGTGCCGTCCCGCCGGGCCGCGATCTCGATGTCGTGCACCTGGGCGCGCGCGTGCGCCGAGCCCATCATGTGCTCGCGGCGGTCCTCGGTCCACTTCACCGGCCGGCGCGCCAGGATGGCCGCGGCGGGGATCAGCAGATCCTCCGCGTAGCCGTTGGCCTTGGTCCCGAAGCCGCCACCCACGTCGGGCGCGACGACGCGGATCTTGTGCGGCGGCAGCCCGAGCGCGGCCACCAGCCCCTGCTGGACGAAGTGGACGACCTGGGTGCCGTTCCAGGTGGTGAGCGCGCCGTCACGCGAATCCCACTGGGCGACCACGCCGCGGGTCTCGATCGGCATGCCCACGTAGCGCGGGATCACGAAGCGCTCGCGCACCCGCGCGTCGGCCTGGCGGAAGGCCGCCTCGACGTCGCCGAAGCCGGTCTTGAAGGAGAGCGCGATGTTGTCGCCCCACGCCGGATAGAGGACGGGGGCGTCGGGGCGCGCGGCCGCCTCCACGTCCGCCAGCGCGGGAAGCGGCTCGTAGTCCACCTCGACCAGCTCGCACCCGTCCTCGGCCACCGCGCGGCTCGCGGCCAGCACCATGGCCACGATCTCGCCCACGTGCCGCGCCTCGTCCCGGCACATCGCGAGCTGGTGGGGCTGCTTCATGGCGACGGCCACGCGCGCGGCCAGCCCGGGCGGGATCGCGCCGAAGAGCGGCAGCGGCTTCATCCAGCGCTCGAGATCGGCGAAGGTGAGCACGTGGGTCACGCCGGGGAGGCGCCGGGCCGCCTCGGTGCGGATGGCCGCGATCCGCGCGTGGGCGTGCGGGCTGCGCACGAAGGCGACGTGCAGCATCCCGGGCAGCTTGATGTCGTCCACGAAGCGGCCCTCCCCGCGGAGGTAGCGGGGGTCTTCTTTGCGTCGTACGGATGCGCCGAAGTACTTGGCTCCCATGTGTTCTCTTGGCGGCTCCTGTCTCCTGCGGAGTGCTGTTTACTTCTTCAAGCTCTTCATATGCGGGGGCCCCGAAATGGCCCCCGCACTCCCCCAATTCGCGGACAACCTTTCACTTCCTGAAGCTCTCCATATGCGGGGGCCCAGACATGGCCCCCGCACTCCCCCAGTTGGCGGACACTCGTTTCGGCGCTTGGGCTCGGCTAGCCGCCCAAGTATGCCTTTTTGACGTGGTCGTTCTGCATCAGGTCTTTGGCGGGTCCCTCCAGGGTGATGCGGCCGGTTTCCATGACGTAGGCGCGGCTGGCGAGCCGCAGCGCCATGTAGGCGTTCTGCTCGACCATCAGCACCGTGGTGCCCTCGCGCTGGATGCCCGCGATGATCTGGAACACGGTCTCGGTGACGGTGGGGGCCAGGCCCAGCGAGGGCTCGTCGAACAGGATGAGCCGCGGGCGCGCCATGAGGCAGCGGCCGATCGCGAGCATCTGCTGCTCGCCGCCCGAGAGGGTGCCCGCAGGCTGGCGGCGCCGCTCGGCCAGGATCGGGAAGTGGCCGAAGACCCGGTCCCGGTCCGCCGTCACCGCCGCGCCGTCGGTGCGGACGTAGGCCCCCATCTGAAGATTCTCCTCCACGGTCATGTGCGGGAACACCCGGCGGCCCTCCGGGCAGTGCGCGATCCCCCGCCGCAGGATCTCCTGGGGGGCGAGGTGCTGGATCTCCTGCCCGTCGAACACGATGCGACCCGCCGCCGCCCGCACGAGGCCCGAGATGGTCTTGAGCGTGGTGGTCTTGCCCGCGCCGTTGGCGCCGATGAGGCAGACGAACTCGGCGGCGCCCACCGTGAGCGACACCGATTCGAGCGCGGCGATGCGTCCGTAGCGCGCGGAGAGGCCCTCAAGCGTCAGCATGGGCTCCCGCCCCCAGGTACGCGCGGATCACCTCGGGATCGCGCTGCACGGCGGCCGGGTCACCGTCGGCGATGAGCCGGCCGTAGTTGAGCACGAGCACTCGATCCGAGATGCCCATGACCAGGCGCATGTCGTGCTCGACCAGGAACACCGTGATGCCCTCGTCGCGGATGCGGCCGATCAGCGCGGCCACCGCCCGCTTCTCGGAGGCGGTCATGCCGGATGCCGGCTCGTCGAGGAGCAGCAGGCGGGGGCGCGCGGCCAGACCCACCGCCAGCTCCAGCAGGCGCTGCTCGCCGTAGGAGAGCGCGCCGGCCGACTCCTCACGGCGCGCCCCCAGCCCGACGAAGTCCATCACCTGGTCGGCCTCCGCGCCGAGCTGCCGCTCCTCGGCCCGCACGCGCCCGCGAGCCAGCAGCGCCGCCGTCACCCCCACGCGTCCGCGCAGGTGCAGCCCGGTGAGCACGTTCTCCCGCACGGTCAGCCCGGGGAAGAGGCTCGTCTTCTGGAAGGTCCGCACGAGGCCCCGCGCCGCGATGCGATGGGGCCGCCAGCCGGTGATGGCCTGGCCGTCGTGATGCACCGTGCCCTGGGTCGGGCGCTGAAACCCGGTGATCACGTTGAACGCGGTGGTCTTGCCCGCGCCGTTGGGGCCGATGAGGCTCGTCACCGTCCCGGGGGCCACCGCGAAGCTCACGCCGCCGAGCGCGGTCACGCCGCCGAACCGCACGGTGAGATCCCGGGCCTCGAGCGTCACGACGCCGTCCATCGCGCGCCGCAGGGCGGGAACAATTCCCTCCGGCATGAAGAACAGCACCGCGACGAGCAGGACGCCGTAGAGCAGCATCTGCCACTGATAGGAGGTCAGCTCCCGCAGCGCCTCCGGCAGCACCGTGAACAGCACCGCGCCGACCACCGGCCCGGCCAGCGTGCCCTTGCCGCCGGCCACCACCATGATCACCATCGTGACCGTGTAGGTGAACAGGAAGACCTCCGGGCTGACGAAGCGCGTGTAGTGCGCGTAGAGGCCGCCCGCGAAGCCGGCCATCGCGGCGCTCGCCACCGCGGCCAGGACCAGATAGTGGGTCGCGTCGATCCCCACCGAAGCCGCGAGCGTTTCGTTCTCCCGCAGCGCCACCAGCGCGCGGCCCACCCGCGACCGGATGAGGGCCAGGCAGAGCAGATAGGCCGCCACGACCGCGGCCAGCACCAGGTAGTAGTACGCGCTCTTGGTGCGCAGGGACCACGCGGGGAGCCCGGGCAGCGCGATCTCCACCGGCGGCACGCCCGGGATGCCGAGCGGCCCGTTGGTCAGGTCCATCCAGTTCACGCTCACCAGCGAGACGCAGCCCGCGAAGGAGATGGTCAGCAGCACGAAGTAGGCGCCGCGCAGCTTGAGCGCGAGCCGGCCGATGACGTAGCCCGCCACGCCGGGCAGCGCGATGGCGGCCAGGAGGCCGAGCCAGGGCGACCACTCGAGCTTCACGGTCAGCAGGGCCGAGGCGTAGGCGCCGATCCCGAAGAAGGCGGCGTGGCCGAGCGAGAGCTGCCCGGTGTATCCCAGCAGGAGGTTCAGGCTCAGCGCGAGCACCGCGAAGATGCCGGCCATGATCAGCGTGTGGAGGTGATACGGGTTCCACACCCAGGCGGGCGCGGTCAGGACGACGACCAGACCGATGCCGAGCGCGGGACGTCTCATCCCACGCGCTCGGCGCGGGCGAACAGACCCGAGGGTCGCAGCAGCAGGACCGCGACGATCATCAGGAAGCCGACCGCGTCGCGGTAGCCGGAGGAGATGTAGCCCGCCCCCAGCTCCTCGGCGATGCCGAGCACGAGCCCGCCCAGCGCGGCCCCGCCGAAGTTCCCCAGGCCGCCCAGGATCACCACCGAGAACGCCTTGAGCGAGGCCAGGTCGCCCATGGACGGGTAGAGCAGGAACACCGGCCCCAGCAGCGCGCCCGCCGCCGCGGCCAGGCCGGCCCCGAACGCGAAGGTCACGGTGTGGATGCGCTCGATGCTCACCCCCATGAGGGCGGCGGTCTCCCGGTCCTGGAAGGTGGCCCGCATGGCGCGCCCGAGCTTGGTGCGGCTCAGCAGGAGATGGGCGCCCAGGATCAGGAGGCCCGAGACCACGAACACGAAGATGCGGAGCGGCGCGACCGACACCGCGCCCAGCACCACCGGATGGCTCGGAAAGGGCGTGGGCACGCTCTTCGCCACCCCGCCCCAGCCGAGCAGCTCCGCGTTCTGCATCGCGATCCAGAGGCCGATCATGACGAGCATGACCGTGTCGATGGACTGCCCGCGCAGCGGCCGTAGCAACACTCGCTCGCAGACCGCGCCGGCCACCGCGCCCGCCACGATGGCGAGCGGGATCGCGAGGAAGAAGTTCACCGAGGCGAGCGCGAGCGCGGCGAACGCGGCGTAGGCCCCGAGCGTGTAGAACTCGCCGTGGGCGAAGTTCACCACGTTCATCAGCCCGAAGACCAGCGTGAGGCCGATCCCGAGCAGGCTGTAGGTGGCGCCCAGCAGCAGCCCGTTCAGCAGGTGCTGGAGAAGCTGGTCCAAGCGCCCGCGATCGCCGGTCGCGCTACTTCTTGGCCGAGAACGCGGGCAGGGCGATCTTGCCGTCCTTCACCTGGACGATGAAGATGCTGGGCTTGCTCTGCCCGCTCTCCTTGCCCGCCGGGCCGTCCTTCTCGAACTTGATGGGGCCGTTGAGGCCCATCGTGTTGACCTGCCAGAGCGCGGCCTGCACCGCCTTCGGGTCCGCCTTGCCGGCCAGCCGGATGCCCTCCACCGCGGTGAGCACGCCGTCGTGGCCACGGAAGCCCTCGGTCAGCCCCTCGAAGGGATGACCCCGCTTGGCCCACTCGTCCACGAAGGCCTTGGCCAGCTTGCCGTCGGGCATGGCCTCCGGGAACCATGGCAGGAAGAACAGGATGTGGTACGTCCCCTCCGCGGCCGGCCCCGCCTGCTTGATGAGCTGCGACGGCGACGAGCTTCCGCCGGTGGTGATGACTTTTCGGACCAGCCGCTGCTCCTGCGCCTGCTTCAGGACCAGCGTGATCTGCTCGACGCTCGTGGTGAGGAAGAGCGTGTCGGCGCCGCCCGCCTTCACCTTGGTGATCTGCGCGTTCATGTCCGTCGCGGCCTGCTCCATGAACTCGGCGGTCCCCACCTGCGCGCCCGAGCGCTTGAGCAGGTCGCCGAAGGCCCCGACCGCGCCCCGTCCCCAGTCCGTGTTCACCGCGAGGAAGTCGGCCTGCTTGATGCCCAGATCCTTCATGTACTTCTCGAGGCCGAGGGCTTCCATCTCGCTGGGAGGGCTGATGCGGAAGATCCACGGGTTGCCGCGCTTGGTGATGGTGGCGGCGCTCGAGGTCTCCACGATCATCGGCACGCCGTACTCCTCGAGCTTCGGCATCGCCGCGAGCGTCATCGAGCTGCCCCACGCCCCCACGATCACCGGCACCTTGTCCCGGACGATCAGCTTCTCGGCCGCGGTGGCGGCCTCCTTGGGATCGGACTTGTTGTCCTCGATCAGCAGCTCGATTTTGCGTCCGAGGACGCCGCCTTTTCCATTGATCCAGTCCCGCCCGATCTCGGCGCCCATCCGGACGTAGTTCCCGGACGCGGCCACCGAGCCCGACAGGGGCTGGATGACGCCGACCTTCACGGCTTCCTGGGCGGGCGCCGGCGGCGCGAGCGCGACGACGACGGTCAGCGCGACGAAAAGGGCTCGGATTGCCTGCTTCATGGACCGACCTCCTGTGACCCTTGCCTGGTTAGGTTCGTCCGCCACGCTGCGGAAATCCTGGAATCGCGTACTTATCCTACGTTTCATGTCTCGTGTCAAATGAAAGACCTGATTGACAACGCGCGGAGCCGCCCCAAGAATACGGCACCATGCCACCCGCGAGATCCACCGCACCCCGCGCGCCCATCGCGCCCTTGCTGCACGAGAGCCTCGGCGAGCGCGTGTACCGGACGGTTCGCGACCTGATCCTGAGCCAGGTCTTCCCGCCCGGCTCCAAGCTGAACGTCGAGCAGATCTGCCGCGATCTGGGCGTGAGCCGCACCCCGGTCTGGGACACGATGCGACGGCTCGAGAGCGAGGGTCTGGTCAACACGGTGCCCCGCCACGGGGTCTTCGTGCTGAACTACGGCGCCGACCAGATCCGCGACCTCTTCGCGGTACGCGGCGCGCTCGAGGCCCTCGCGGTCCGCCAGGCCGCGCAGAACCTCGACGACGACACGCGCGGTCCGCTCGAGGCGGCGGCGAAGGAGATGGAGCGGGCGGCGGGCGCGGGCGAGATCGAGCACTACTCGCGCGCGGCCATCGACTTCCACGACCGGGTGCTGATCGCGGCCAGGAACCCGGTGCTGAGCCGGCTCCTCGAGAACGTCTACGCCCAGATCCTGGTGCTGCGCCTGCGGTCGCTCTACCTGCCCGAGCGGGTCGAGTCGAGCGTGGCCGAGCACCGCGAGATCTTCGAGGCGATCCTGGCCGGCGACGCCGAGCGCGGCGAGCGCCTGGCCCGGGCTCACGCCGAGCACGTGCGGCAGGACGCCCTCGAGTTCACGCGCCGGCGGCCCGCGGAAGCGCGGCTCCCCTCATGAGCGCCCCGGCCGGGACCCCGTGGGACCGCTATGCGGCGGCGCTGCCGACCATCGCCGCCGCGGTGGGACGCACCCCGCTGGTGCGCCTGAACCGCATCACCCGCGACGTGAAGCCCGCGATCTACGTGAAGGTCGAGTGGTACGGGGCGACCGGCAGCCTCAAGGATCGGATCTACCTGCACATGTTCGAGCGGGCGGAGGCGCGTGGCGATCTCAAGCCGGGCATGCAGGTGCTCGAGTGCTCGACCGGCAACGCCGGCATCGCCTGCGCCTGGGTCTCGGCGGTCAAGGGCTACCCCTGCACCATCGTCATGCCGGAGGGCATGAGCGACGAGCGCAAGAAGATCATGCGCGCCTACGGCGCCGAGCTGGTCTTCACCCCGGGCGGCGAGAGCGACGTGGATCTCTCGCTGGATCGGCTCCGGCAGATCCGCGACGCGGCGCCCGGGCGCTACTGGGTGCCGGGGCAGTTCGACAACCCGGACAACGTCGAGGCCCACATCCTCACCACCGGCCCCGAGCTCTGGGAGCAGTCGGGCGGCCGCATCGGGGCCTTCGTGGACTCGCAGGGCTCGGGCGGGCTGCTCACCGGAGTCGGGCGCTATCTCCGGAGCCGCGACCCGCAGGTGAAGCTCTACGCGGTCGAGCCCGCCGAGTGCGCGCTGCTCTCGCGGCGGGCGTGGGGCCACCACGGCATCGAGGGGATCGGCGACGGCTTCGTGCCCCGCAACCTGGACGTCTCGCTGCTCACCGGGGTGATCACCACCACCACCGAGGAGAGCGTGGACATCGCCCGGCGGCTGGCGCGCGAGGAAGGTCTCTTCTGCGGCATCTCGAGCGGCTGCAACGTGGCCGCCGCGCTCAAGCTCGCCCGCCGGCACCCCGAGCTGCCGTCGGTGGTGACGATCCTCAACGACACCGGGCAGCGCTACTTCACGACCCCGCTCTGCGGGGAGGCCAAGCACGTGGACATCCCGGAGCGGGAGCACCCGCTGGATCCCTACACCGTCGAGCAGCTCGACCGCTACCAGAAGACCTGGGAAGTGCTCGCGTGACCATCGCCCCGCGCGAGTACGATTTCGTGGCCGCGCGCGAGCGTCTCGAGGCCAAGCCCAAGTCCGCCGGGCCCAAGCTCGGCGCCCTGGAAGACGCGGTCGCCCGCGTGAAGGACGGCGATCACCTGGCCATCGGCGGCTGCCTCTACTCGCGCACGCCGCTGGCCCTGGTGTGGGCGCTCCTCCGCCGCCGGCCGAAGCACCTCACCTTCTCGCGCAACCTCATGTGCTACGAGGGCGAGTGGGGTATGGTCTCGGGCGCGGTCGACAAGGTCGTGACGTCCTGGATGGGCATCGGCCTGCCGTGGGGCCTCTCGCGCATCCAGCGCGAATTCGTCGAGGCCGGGCGCGTGGAGTTCGAGGAGTGGAGCCATCTCGGGCTGGGGCTGCGCTATCGCGCCGCGGCCATGGGCGTGCCCTTTCTGCCCTCGCTCACCATGCTGGGCTCGGACCTGATGGGGGTGGGCGGATCGAAGACGGTGGAGTGCCCCTACACCGGCCGGACCCTCCACGCGGTGCCCGCCCTCTTCCCCGACGTCGCGCTGATCCACGTGCAGAAGGCCGATCGCCTCGGCAACTGCCAGATCGACGGCTATCCGCACATGGACGCCGACATCGCCCGCGCCGCCGCCACCGTGCTGGTGACCGCGGAGGAGATCGTCTCCGAGGACGAGATCCGTCTTCACCCGGACCGCACGGTGCTGCCCGGCTTCCTGGTGGACGCGCTCGCCCACGTCCCGTACGGCTCCTACCCGCACGAGTGCTACGGCGTCTACGACGCCGAGCCCGACCACTTCACGACCTACGTGGACGGCATCCTCGCGGGCGGCGCCGCCGGGGTGGCCGACTACCTGGAGCGCTACGTCTACGCCCCCGCGAGCCACGCGGACTACCTGGGTCTCTTCGGCGAGGCGCGCCGGGCGGACGCCGCCGCGCGCGGCCCGGATGCTGACGACATGACCGTCTCCGCGAACGAGCTGCTCGCGGTGATGGGCGCCCGCGAGCTCCGCAACGACACCACCGTGTTCACCGGCGTCGGCGCGCCGATGATGGCCTCGGTGCTGGCCCAGCGCACCCACGCCCCGCGACTCACCATGATGGTCGAGGGCGGCGTGATCGGGCCCACCTGGAAGCCGGGCGAGCTGCCGATCTCCACCAACGAGATGCGCGCCGCCTACCGGGCCCAGATGCTGCCCGGCATCACCGACGCGTTCCTGCTCGCCCAGCGCGGCTTCTTCGACGTGGGCTTCATCGGCGGCGCCCAGATCGACCGGCACGGCAACCTCAACACCAGCGCGATCGGCGGCTACGCCCGCCCGAAGGTGCGGCTGCCGGGCAGCGGCGGGGCCAACGACATCATCTCGCTCTGCCGCGAGGTGATGATCCTCACCGTCCACGAGAAGCGGCGCTTCACCGAGCGCGTGGACTTCGTCACGAGCCCCGGCTATCTCGCGGGCGGCGAGACGCGGCGCGGCGCCGGGCTCCTCTTCGGGGGCGTCTCGCGGGTCGTCACCACCCTCGGCATCTTCGGGTTCCACCCGGACAGCCGCCGCATGCAGCTCCTGGCCCTGCACCCGGGCGCAACCGTGGAGCAGGTCCGCGAGAACACCGGCTTCGACGTCCTCGTCAGCCCGACGCTCACGACGACAAAGCCGCCGACCGACGAGGAGCTGTCGATCCTGCGCATGCTCGACCCCAAGCGCCAGTTCATCGGCTAGAGGCCCCATGACCGACTTCGGTCTCGCTATCCGCAACTTCGTGGGGCCCGGCGAGGTGCCGGACATCCAGGGCGTGTACGCCTACGCCGAGCGGGCGGAGCAGCTCGGCTTCGAGTCGCTGTGGGCGTGGGATCACGTGCTGCTGGGCGTGGAGCCCTCGTTCCCGATCGTGGACTCCATCACGATGCTGGGCGCGGTCGCGGCGCGAACGCGCACGATCAAGCTCGGCACCGGCGTGCTGGTGCTGCCGCTGCGCAACCCGGTCGTTGCGGCCAAGGCCCTCGGCAGCCTCGACGTGATCTCGGGCGGGCGCCTGGTCCTGGGCGTGGCCGCGGGCTGGTACGCGCGCGAGTTCGACGCGGTCGGCGTGCCCTTCAAGCAGCGCGGCCGGCAGTTCGAGCGCAACCTCGACATCCTGATGCGCCTCTGGACCCAGGACCGCGTGACCCTGAAGGTGGACGAATTCAACCTGCGCGAAGCGGTCATGGTGCCGCGCACCGTGCAGCGGCCCCGGCCCCCCGTGCTGATCGGCGGCTACGTGGACGCGGTGCTCAAGCGGGCCGGGACGGTCGGCGACGGCTGGCTGACCTACTTCTACACCCCGGAGAGCTTCACCAAGTCGTGGGAGAAGGTGAAGGCCTACGCGCGCGAGGCCGGCCGCGATCCCGCCCCGCTCACCGCCACCAACCAGCTCGCGGTCTACGTGGGGCGCTCCCGGGCCGAGACCACCGCGGACATGCGCCAGTGGCTCTCCACCGAGTGGGACACCGCGGCCTGGAGCGAGTCCACCATCGATCACGCGATCCACGGCTCGGTGGCCGAGTGCGTCGAGCAGCTCCGCGCCCACGTGAAAACCGGCGTGGACCGGATTATCCTGATCCCGTACCGCTATCAGCCCGAGCAGGTCGAGCGTATCGCCAAGGAGGTCTTGCCCAAGCTATGAGCCAGCCCGTCCACATCGACATCAACTGCGACATGGGAGAGAGCTACGGCCGCTGGACCCTCGGGCACGACGAGGAGGTGATGCCCAACATCACCTCCGCCAACATCGCGTGCGGCTTCCACGGCGGCGACCCGCACGTGATGCGCCGCACCGTGGAGCTGGCCATCCAGCACGGCGTGGCGGTGGGAGCGCACCCGGGGCTGCCGGATCTCATGGGCTTCGGGCGCCGCCGCATGGACATCTCTCCCGCCGAGCTGAAGGACATCCACCGCTACCAGATCGGCGCCCTGGCCGCCTTCGCCCAGGCCGCGGGCACCCGGGTCCAGCACGTCAAGCCGCACGGCATCCAGTACCACATGTTCGAGGAGAACCTCCCGCTCGGGCGGGCCACCGCCGAGCAGCTGCTGGAGCTCGACCCCGAGCTCATCCTGATGACCATGGCCATGACGCGGTACGACGCGGAGGCCCGCAAGGTGAAGGGCGTCCGGATCGCGGCCGAGGGCTTTGCGGACCGGGTCTACGCCGACGACGGCCAGCTCGTGACCCGCAAGCTCGGCAAGGATGCGCTGATCACGGATCCGGCCCGGGCCGCCGATCAGGCCGTCCGGATGGCCATGGAGGGCAAGGTGCGCACGATCACCGGGAAGGTGATCGACGCTCGGGTCGAGACCATCTGCATCCACGGCGACAGTCCGGGTTCGGACAAGATCGTCGCCGCGGTGCGCGAGGGCCTGGTCAAGGCCGGCGCGATCGTCAAGCCGCTCCGGGAGTGGCTCGCGCGGTAGCTTCTCCCGACGCAGATCCTGCGGGGGTCGGTCGGACCGTCCGAAATGGGTACACTGTATTCCGCTAGTCGTCACCCGCCTCCGGCCATCCCGGCGAGGAGTGTCTCGTAAACCACTTTCGCAGCGTCCCTTTCCTCGCCCCGAAGAATGGCACCGAGTTTGCCGTAGGGTAGGTCGGCGCAACCATGGCGGACTACACGGACGGCAGCAGCGTGAAGGGCGTGAGACCCGGCGGAAGCCGGCCCGGCGAGATCAAGTCGGGCGCGGGCAGCCGCGGGCATCGTCTCTCGACCGCGCACGGCCCCCGCGGAGCCTTCAGGGAGCGTCACATCGGCCAGATCGCGCGGGCTCACCGGCTCCCGCATCACCAGCGTGGCGTGGACCGATGAGTACTCAGGCGGAAGCCGGGAACGCCCTAGGGGAGGAACCCATGACAACCACCACACTGAGACTGCTGACGGGATCGGGTTACCGGCGCGAGCCGAGCGCGATGCCTTCGGACTCGCAGATCGCGCACGCCCTGCACGACGCGCAGAGCGCGCAAGATCAGAGAAGCCTCGACGAGATCCTGGCCATGGCTCAGCGGAGCTCCGGCTGGACGCAGGTCTTCAAGCAGCTCAAGACGGAAGGCCTGATCGAGGAGCAGACGCTGGGGCACGTGGTGGCCCGCTGGACGAATCGGACGATCCGCACCCGGCGGCCTGCGCTGGCGTCGGTCGAGAACATCTCCGCCTAGCTTCCCGCATCGACCGCTACCGCGCGGCGAGGATCGACTCCAGCCGCGCGGTAGCGCGTTCCCAGTCGAACTGAGTTCCCACGAAGTCCTGCCCCTGCCGCGCGATTCGCCCTCGTAGCTCCTCATCCTCCACCAGCCGCGTGAGCCCCCAGGCCAGCGCGTCCAGATCGCGCCGGGGCGACACCACCGCGGTGCGGCCGTCGATGGCGTAGTCGCGACAGCCTCCGTTGTCGTAGGTGCACAGCGCGGCCCCGCAGGCCATCGCCTCCATCGCGGGCATGCCGAGTCCCTCGTCCCACGAGGGACAGAGATAGATCGGGCAGCGGCTGTAGAGCCACGCGAGACGCTCCTGCGGCAGGTTCTCGTGGAACTCGTCGAACGGCAGCTTGCGCGGCGGGGACTTCACGCCGAAGCCCACCAGGCTGAGCTCCGGGTGGCGCGCCCGCACGCGGGTCCAGGCCTCGAGACCGTCGGCCACGCCCTTCCAGGGATAGTCATGGAAGAGCATGAGCACCCGAAGGCGCCCGTCGCGCTCGACCGGCACCGGGCGGAAGAGCGCGCCGTCCACCGGAGTGACCACCACCGCGGCCGGCGTGTCGAAGCGCTCGGCCATGATGTCGGCGAGCCACGTCGAGATCACGATCTTTCGCAGCGGGACGCGGTAGGTGGCGTCCACCCGCGCCGCCTCGCCGTGGTAGAGGCTCTCGTAGTGCTGGATGAAGTAGAACTTCCGGCCGCAGCGGGTCGGGGCCGCCGCCACCGGCTCCACCGACTGCCACGACGTGGCGATCACCGCGTCGGCATCGGGCAGCGCGGCCGCGCTCCACTCCGGCACCCACTGCACCCGGGCCCCCAGCGTGGGCATCCACTCCGGCGCGCGCTGGAAGCGATTGCGCCACCACGCGGTCAGCGTCCGCCGGGCCGGAACGACCACGGTCACCTCGTGGCCGCGCCCGGCCAGCCGATCGGCGTGGATGAGGATCGCCCGCACCCCGCCCGCGATCCGCAGATGCGGGCAGAGGAACGTGATCTTCATATGGCCATGCTCACCTGGCCGGTGCGACGGTACGCGCCCGGGTCCAGGACCACGTTGACGCAGTAGACCTCGCCCGAGCCCAGCGCCCGCTCGAGCGCCGGACGGAGCTGGCCCGGCTCGGTCACGTGGATGCCCTTGCCCCCGAGCGCCTCCACCACGCGCTCGAACCGGGTGAAGGGCAGCGAGGTGCCCACCGCCCGCTCCGCGCCGAAGAACGAGAGCTGCGGGTTGCGGATCTGGCCCCACCCGCCGTCGTTGCCGATCACCACCGTCATCGGCAGCCCGAAGCGCACCGCGGTCTCCATCTCCATCCCGTTGAGGCCGAAGGCCCCGTCCCCCGCGATCAGCAGCACGCGCTGGGACGGCCGGAGCAGCTTGGCCGCGATCGCGAACGACGGGCCGACGCCGAGGCAGCCGAAGGGCCCGGGATCGAGCCACTGGCCCGGGCGCGAGAGGGCCACGATCTTGGAGGCGCACCCCACCACGTCGCCGCCGTCGCCCACCACCGTGGTGTCGGCGTCCACCACCGCGGCGATCTCGTGGCCCAGGCGGTAGTGGCTGATCGGCACGTCGTCCGAGCGCCGCTCGCTCATGAGGCGGGCCTGCGCGTCGTCCTCCTTCTGCCGCACCGCGGCCAGCCAGGGCGCACCCCGCGCCGACCGGTCGCGCGGCAGCGCGTCGGCGAGCGCCCGCAGGGTGAGCCCGATGTGGCTGGCGAGGCCCACCGCGAGCGGCCGGTTGCGGCCCAGCTCGACCGGGTCGCAGTCCACCATGGCGACCTGGACGTCCTCGGCGAAGGACGGCGGGCGGCCGTAGCCCAGGCGAAAGTCGAGCGGCGTGCCGAGGACCAGCACCACATCGGCCCGGCCGAGCGCGAAGCCCCGCGCCTGGGCGAAGGCCTGCGGATGATCGTGCGGGAGACAGCCGCGCCCCGCGCCGTTCATGAAGACGGGCACGCCCGCCCGCTCGGCCAGCGCGGCGAGCTCCTTCGCCGCGTCGTCCCAGTACACCCCGCTGCCCGCCATGATCACCGGCCGCTCCGCGCGGGCCAGCAGCGCGGCCAGCTCCTCGACGGACGCGGCGTCCGGCGCGGTGGGCCGGCGGTGCGCGTAGCCGGTCGGGATCGGGGCCAGGCGATCCTCCACCACGGTCATCAGCAGATCCACCGGGATCTCCACGAAGACCGGCCCCGGCCGCCCGGTGAGGGCGTGGCGGATCGCGGTGGTCAGCACCTCCGGGATCTGGCGCGTCTCGCTCACCGTCCACGAGCCCTTGGTGATGGGGCGCAGCAGGTCCACCTGCTCCACCTCCTGGAGCGACCCGAGCCCGCGGAGCCCGAGCGGCGCGGCCCCGCCGATCAGGAGGACCGGGCTGCGGGCAGCGTGCGCGTTGGCGATCCCGGTGACCGCGTCGGTCACGCCCGGCCCTGCGGTCACCACCGCCACGCCGATGTTGCGGGTGAGCCGCGCGTAGGCGTCGGCGGCGTGCGCGCAGGCCTGCTCGTGGCGCATATCCACGACCTGGACCCGCTCGGTGATGCAGCCGTCGTAGATCGGCAGGATGTGCCCGCCGCACAGCGTGAAGAGGTGGTCGACGCCCGCCTGCCGGAGCGTGCGCGCGACGAGATGGCCCCCGTTGAGATCGGCCATGCTCAGGCCGGCGGCGCGGTCGGCAGGTGCACGATCTCGAGCTTCAGGCGGTCGGGGTCCTCGAAGAAGACCGCGTAATAGCCCGGGCGGTACTCGGGGAACTCGCGCGGGGTGCCGTAGAGTGTGCCCAGCTTGCGGGGGGCCAGGAACTCGGCCGTGAAGCGATCGACGTCCTCGCGGCGGTCCACGCGGAAGGCCAGATGGTTGACCCCGGCCCGCTTGCGGTGAAAGCCCGCCCCGGTGTGCGCGGGAGCCGCGGCGCCCACCCAGACGTCCGTGCCGCGGCCGGAGAAGCCGGCCATCGCGTCGGTGTCGTACACGGTCCGGTACTCGAGATAGCCCAGCAGCGCCTTGTAGAACGGCAGCGACCGCGAGGCGTCGGCCACGTTGATCTGGAGGTGGTAGAGCTGGGCCTTCACCAGAACTTCTCCCACTTGACGCTCTTGCGATCCATGCCCTTCGCCACGAGCGCGTCGCGGACCTTGTTGATCGTCTCCCCGCCCCCGCACACGTAGACGACCAACTTGTCCACGCCGTAGACGAGGCGGTCCACCGCCTCCGCGGGCTCTCCCTTCTCCCCGCGCCAGGTCGCGGGCGGCTCGCGCAGCACCGGCAGGTAGGAGAAGCCCGGGTAGCGGCGCGCGAGCGAGCGGAAGTCGGCGTCGTACACCAGCCAGCCCGGGTTGCGCGCCCAGTAGATCAGCGCGGTGGGCCGGCCGTAGCCGGTCTCGTAGAGGTGAGCCAGGATCGAGCGGATCGGCACGATCCCGATCTCCTCGGCCACGAAGACGGCGCGCCGCGAATCGGCGCGGTTGAACACGAAGCCGCCGGTCGGCCCCTTGAACTGCACCGGGTCGCCCGGCTTGAGCCCGCGCGCCCACTGCGAGCCGATGCCGCCGGGGGCGACGTCGATCGAGAGCGTGAGGCCCTTGCGGGTGGGCGGCGAGACCATGCTCCACGCGCGCACGAGCTTGGGGCCGAAGGGCACCGAGATCCACTGCCCGGCCTCGAAGGTGAACTCGGCGGGCTCGAGCACCCGCAGGTCCACCTCCATGATCTCGGGCGTCACCGCGCGCACCGCGGCGACTTCCGCCTTGCACTCCCGCGGCTTCATGCCACCGTCTGCGCGCGCGGGATCACCTCGCTCGCGATGGTCTCGAGCTGCTCCCGCTCGTCCGGGGGATCGCAGATCGGATTCATCACGAAGTAGTGGCAGCCGGCGCGCGCGAAGCGCTCCATCTGCTCGGCGCACTGCTCGGGCGTGCCGATCACCCCGTACTTGCGGGCGAGCGGGCCGAAGTCCTGCGCGTAGCGCCGCGACAGGATCCGCACCCAGGTCCGCTCGGCGCTCTCGTAGTCGCGGCCCACCGTGACGAACGTCAGGTGCGCGGCCACGAAGCGGTCCAGGTGGCGGCCCGCCTGCTCGGCGGCCTCCCGGATCTTGGCCAGGCTCTGGGCATAGCGCTCGGGCTGGACGACATAGGACACCCAGCCGTCGCCCTGCCGTCCGGCCCGCTTGAGCGCCGCGTCGGAGCGCCCGCCCACCCAGATCGGCGGCCCCGGTCGCTGCACCGGCTTCGGGTCGATGCTCACCCCCTCGAACTCCGTGAAGCGCCCCTTGAACGAGGCGGGCGTGTCCCGCCACAGCGTCCGCACCACGTCGATGCCCTCGGTGACGCGCGCCCCGCGCTCGCGGTGGGGAATCCCGCAGGCCTCGAACTCCTTCGGGTTCTCGCCGCCCACCCCGACCCCGAAGATCAGGCGACCCCCGCAGAGCACGTCGAGCGTGGAGGTGATCTTGGCCACGACCGACGGCTGGCGCAGGGCGAGCAGGTACACGCCGCTGCCCAGCTTGATCCGCGTCGTGATCCCGGCGTACGCGGCCAGCAGGGTCAGCGACTCGTAGATCGGGCCGTGGAAGGAGACGTGATCGCCCGTCCACAGCGAGTCGAGCCCCAGCTCCTCGCAGCGCCGGGCCAGCGCGAGCTGCTCCTCGGGCGGATGGAGGGACAGGAACGCCCCGAATGTGGCTTTGCGAGCTGTAGCCGAAGGCGAGGCGAGCGGATTCATGACCCTAGCGGGGGAAGGCATCCTTGACGCCGCCGTCCACCGTGATCGTGCAGCCCGTGGTCTTGGCCGAGCGGTCGGAAGCCAGGAAGAGCACCGCCTCCGCGACGTCCTCGGGCAGGATCGGCCGGGCGAGGATGTTGCGCTTGCGATAGAAGTCCTCGAGGTCGTCCACCGAGATGCCCTGCGCCCGCGCGCGCTCCCGCCGCACGTCCTCCGACCAGAGCTTGGAATCGCGGAAGACGGCGTCCGGGTTGACGATGTTCGACCGGATGCCGTGGGGCCCGCCTTCCAGCGCCAGGACCTTGGCGAGCTGGGCCTCGGCGGCCTTGGACGCGGAGTAGGCCGAGAAGTCCTTGCCGGGCGACATGACGTTCTTGGTGGCCACGAAGACGAAGGCGCCGCCCAGCCCCTGGGCCTTGAGCACCCGCATCCCTTCGCGCGCAACCAGGAAGTGGCCGGTGGAGTTCACCGCGAAGGAGCGCTCCCAGTCCGCGAGATCCATCCGATCCACCGGCGAGGAGTGCGCGGTGCCCGCGTTGGAGACCACGATGTCCACGCCCCCGTAGGTCAGCACCGCGGCCTCGAAGGCGGCCCGCACCGAGGCCTCGCCGGTCACGTCCATCCCGAGCCCCACCGCACGGCCCGCGCCCACCGCGCCCACGATCTCCTCGGCCGCCTTGCGCGCGCCCGCCGCGTCCAGATCCGCCACCACCACGTGCGCGCCCTCGGCGGCCAGCCGCTGCGCCGCGGCGCGGCCGATGCCGCTGGCGCCGCCGGTGACCAGGGCGATGCGACGGGCCAGCTCCTTCTCGGGCGGGGCCAGCGCGAGCTTGTAGAGCTCGAGCGGCCAGTACTCGACGTCGAACGCGTCCCTCGCGCTGAGAGACACGTAGCCGCCGAAGGCGGTCGCCGCGCCCAGGACCGAGATCGTGTGGTGGTAGATGTCGTCGACGATCCCGGCGGTGCGCCGGTCCTTGCCGGTGGCGAACAGTCCGAGCCCGCCCACCACGATCACTCGAGGAAAGGGATCCGTTAGTCGGGCGCCCCCGGTGTTGTGCGCCTCGAAGTAGGCGGTGTAGTCGGCCACGAAACGCTCCACCGCCCTCGTCACCCCGGCGCGGACCGACTCGGGATCCGCCGGGTTCTCGACCGGCGCGAAGCACGGCAGGCGCTTGGTGAAGATCGTGTGGTCCGGCGTCGCGGGGCCAATCTGACAGAGCGCCTCCGCCTCGCGCGAGGCCGCGAACTCCAGCACGTCCGGCGCGTCGTCGAAGAAGAGGACCTGGCGCCGGTCGCGCCCGACCAGCCCGCGCAGATGGGGCGCCACCGCGAGGGCCACGCGCCGCCGCTCCTCCGCGGGCGGGCTCGCGAGCGCGACCCCGCCGAAGCGCGCCCGGCCGCGGGCGCGATGGGCGATCGCCTCCTCCGCGCGACTGATCAGCTCGATCGTGGCCAGGTAGGCTTCCTTCACGGTAGCCCCCCAGCAGATCGTCCCGTGCTTCTCGAGCAGCAGCGCGCGCGCCGTCGGATGCGCCTCGAAGGTCTGCGCGACTTCCCGGGAGATGAGAAACCCGGGGCGCCGGTAGGAGAGCGGGATCACCTCGTCGCCGTAGACCTCGCGCAGGACGTCGTGGCTGCGGTCGTTGTTGGTGAGCGAGACCACCGCGTCGGCGTGCGTGTGGATCACCGCGGTCGCGGGCAGGAAGCCGTGCAGCAGGGTCTCGATGGACGGGCGCGGGCTCGCGGCCTCCTGCAGGGCGTGGGCGAGGTAGTCGACCATCTCCTGGTCGCCCATGTCCTGCCGCTCGAGCAGGGCCAGCACGTCGTCCATGCGCACGCCGGGAAAGTCCTTCGTCGCGATGCTCTTGAGATCGGAGCCGCTGCCCTTCACGCGCAGCACGCGCGTCGGCCGGTTGCGGTGATCGCGCTCGTCCCGCTTCACCGACGTGTTGCCGCCGCCCCACACCACCAGGGTGGTCTCGGCGCCGATCAGGCGGGAGGCGTAGACGAGGAGATCGAGATCGTTCTTGCCCTGCGCGTCGGAATCGCTCCAGCGGGAGTTCATGGCGCCCTCACCATACCCGAATCTTCCTGCCAAATCACCTGGCCACGTTGACACCGCCCGCGCCCGCCTCCTATCGTGAGCGCGTGACCGCGTGGACGCGGCGAGGTCTCGTGCTGGGCGCGGCGCTGATCCTCACATGCGTGGAGCACGAGCATTGGCTTGGGCCGGGGCCGCGCGCCGCCCGCGGGGACGGGATCATGCTCATCCAGGCCGGTGCGTTCTGGATGGGGAGCGACGACGGCGCCTCCGACGAGGGCCCCCTCCACCGCGTCTTCCTCCGGGCCTTCTGGCTCGACCGCCACAAGGTCACGAACCGGGAGGTCGCGCTCTTCCTCGAGGCGCGCGGCCTCCGGAGCGCCGAGGGCGCGGACTACTTCGACGCGGGCGACCCGGACGCCCGCATCCATCGGCGCGACGGCCGCTTCACCGCCGATCCCGGCTTCGAGGACCACCCGGCGGTGGAGGTCTCCTGGTACGGCGCCCGCGACTACTGCCTCTGGCGGGGCAAGCGGCTGCCCACCGAGGCCGAGTGGGAGAAGGCGGCCCGCGGGCCCGACCGGCGCCGGTATCCCTGGGGCGACACTCCGCCCGGGCCCGAGCACGCGGTGTTCGCGCGGCCCTACAACGCGACCGGGCCGACGGATGGCCGGCCCGCGGGCGCCGGGCCAACCGGGGTCCAGGACCTCCTGGGCAACCTCCGGGAGTGGACGGCCTCCGAGTACCGCCCCTACCCCTACCGTCCGGACGACGGCCGCGAGACCGCCGGACCTCGCGCCGCGCGCGTGGTCCGGGGTGCCAGCCACGACGATCCCCCGGAGACGTTGCGGGTGACGATCCGGCGCTTCTACTCGTATGATGGACCCCACCGCGGCCTGGCCCGTGGCCATCACCACGTCGGCTTCCGCTGCGCGACCTCGGAGGACCTGGGAGGATATTGACGCGATGAGAGGCCTGATGATGGATTATCCGCTGACGCTCACCCAGTTCTTCGAGCGCACGCGGCGGCTCTTCCACCGGAAGACCATGGCCACGCGGGTGCCCGGGGTGGGGCTCGTGCGCTACACCTACGGCGACTACGCGGACCGCGTCTGCCGGCTGGCCGGCGCGCTGCGGGGGCTCGGCCTGGCCAAGGGCGCCCGCGTCGGGACCTTCGCGTGGAACTCGCACCGGCACATGGAGGTGTACCTCGCGGCCCCGCTGATGGGCATGGTGCTCCACACCGTGAACATCCGGCTCTCCGCCCAGGACATCACCTACATCGTCAATCACGCGGGCGACGAGGTGCTGATCGTCGACGCGAGCCTCTGGCACATCCTCGAGCCGATCCGGAAGGACCTCACCACCGTCAAGCACGTGATCGTCATGAAGGACACCCCGGACGCCACCCTGCCGCCGGGCGCGCTGGACTACGAGCAGCTCGTGATGGGCACCGCCCCGGTCACCGAATGGCCGCGCATCGAGGAGACCGACGCGGCCGGCATCTGCTACACCTCCGGGACCACCGGGCATCCCAAGGGCGTGCTCTACACCCACCGCGCCATCTACCTGCACTGCTTCGCCTCGTCCACGGTGGACGTGCTCGGAATCTGCGAGCGCGACGTGATCCTTCACATCGTGCCCATGTTCCACGCGAACGCGTGGTGCGTCCCGTTCGCGGGCGTCATGAACGGGTCCACCCAGATCTTCGGCGGGCCCAACCCGCAGCCGCGCGACATCATCGAGATCGTCCACCACGAGAAGGTCACCCTGGTGGGGGCGGTGCCCACGGTGTGGATCGCGATCCAGGCCATCCTCGAGAAGGAGCCGCAGTGGGACATCTCCTCGATCCGCTGCATCCCCATCGGGGGATCGGCGGCGCCCCGGAGCCTGATCGAGCTGTTCGACAAGAAGTACGGCGCCTACATGCTCCACGCCTGGGGCATGACCGAGATGACCCCGCTCGGCAGCGTGTGCCGGCCGCGCTCCTACATGGACGCGCTGCCCGAGGACGAGCGCTACGCGATCCGGGCCAAGCAGGGCGCCCCGGTGGCGGGCGTGGACATGAGGATCGTGGACGACGCGGGCACGGTCCTGCCGTGGGACGGCAAGAGCGCCGGGGAGATCCAGGTGCGCGGGCCGTGGGTGACCAGCGGCTACTACGACAACGCCGAGGGCGCGGCCCAGTTCACCGAGGACGGCTGGTTCCGCACCGGCGACGTGGCCTCGCTCGACCCCGACGGCTACATCCAGATCACCGATCGCACCAAGGACCTGATCAAGTCGGGCGGAGAGTGGATCTCGAGCGTGGACATGGAGACCACCATCATGGGCCACCCCAAGGTGCTCGAGGCCGCGGTCATCGCGGTGCCGCACGAGCGCTGGGTCGAGCGGCCGCTGGCCTGCATCGTGCCCAAGCCCGAGTGGAAGAACGCGCTGACCGCGGCCGAGATCATGGAGTACCTGAGGCCCCGCGTGGCCAAGTGGTGGCTCCCTGACGAGGTCGTCTTCATCGAGGCGGTCCCCAAGACCAGCGTCGGGAAGTTCGACAAGAAGGTCCTCCGCGAGCGCTTCAAGACCTGGACGCCGAAATAGGGGTCAGGTCTTGAATTACGACATTCGCACGCGGACGGGACGGACGGACAGGGTGGAAATGTCGTAATTCAAGACCTGACCCCGGCCTAGCAGACCCCGGCCTAGCAGCGTTTGGTCAGGGCCGGCCAGTCTTCGCCCGGCAGGACGGGCTCGGACGGGCCGCTTCCCGGTAGCGGCCAGGGACCGTGAGGCGGGCGATGCGCTCGGCCGGCATCGGGTGCGAGGAGAGATACGTGAGGGCCTTGGGCTGGGCGTCCTCCTCCTTCTCCATCTTCTCGAAGAAGGTGATCAGGCCCGCGGGGTCGACGCGCGCGGCCAGCAGCATCCTCATCCCCTCGACGTCGGCGTCCTCCTCGTTGCGCCGCGAGTAGCGCAGCTCGCCGAGCGCGCGGGCGGTCTGCAGCCCATACGCGAGCGGCCCGGTCACGTCGCCGGTCAGCGCCATCAGCAGGAGCCCGGTACCCACGTCCTGGATCACCGCACGCGTGGTGTGGCGGCGCAGGACGTGCTGGAGCTCGTGGGCCATCACGCCCGCCAGCTCCTCCGGCGTGCCCGTCCGCTCGAGCAGGCCGTGGAAGATCACCACGTGGCCGCCGGGCGCGGCGAGGGCGTTCACCACCGGCCGGTTCACCACGTAGACCCGCATCGTGTAGGGTGACGGCGGCCCCGCGGACAGGAGCCGCGCCACGACCGCGTCCATCGCCGCGCCCAGCGCCGGGTCGCCGCAGCGCTGCGGGGGCGGGGCCAGATACGTCATCGCGGACCGACCCAGGGCCTCCTCCCAGGCCACCGGGACGTACGGGGTGACGAGCCCGGCCAGCAAGGGAATGCCCCAGAGATAGATCGCGGCGGTGGCCACGACCACGCCGCCCGCCGCCACGATGGTCCAGCGCCGGCGCGCGGCGCGCCGGCGGGGGTCGTGGAAGCGCGCCCCGACGTGGGGGGCGGCCTCGTGCAGGCTCTGGAGGAACGCGGCGTCGGACACCAGCAGCGTCTCGGGAAGCTCCCCGCCCCGCTCGAGCCGGACCTCCTCCCCCGCGTAGGCGCCCTGCGTCTGGCGCAGCTCGCGGTAGGGCCAGAGACGCGTCCCGCCCGCCGCGGTCGTGATCTCGAGGCCCTCGCGCATGAGCCGGACGGTCGCCGCCTGGCGCGCCGCGGTACGTCCGTCCAGGTAGCTGCCCTGCCAGTCGGTGCGCATCAGGACGAGTGCGGCACGCGGCTCAGGCCAGATCGAAACCGGAGTCGAAGAAGCCGGAGAGTCCCTCGCCCATGGTGGAGACGTGCTGCGCCTCCTGCTGGATGCGCCCGAGATCGACGGGGCCCATCAGCGCCAGGTTGCGGAAGGCGAAGTGGATGTTCCGCACGCGCACCCAGGGCCACGCGAGGCCGAGCGTGGCCACGAGCAGGAGCACGTTCACCACCCAGAGGCCGAGAAGGCGGCCGCCGGTCACGGAGCAGGCGAAGCGCGCGAGGCCGAGGGTGGTGCGGTCCCAGAAGTAGCGGCGCTTGCGCGCGACGTACCACACCCAGCACAGCCCGAGGGTCGGCAGCGTGAGCAGGATCGCCTTCACGTAGGGCCAGAACAGGTCCCACCCGCGGCCCGAGAAGTCGAACCGCTCGCTCCCGAAGTAGGAGTGCGAGACCATGAACCCCTGCCGGGCGACCAGGAAGAAGGGGTAGTAGAGGCCGAAGGTGAGCCCGGTGAAGAAGCTGCCCACGATGAAGATCTTCACCATGTCCCACGCGCGCCCGCGAAACGAGAAGCGGATGCCACGCCACGAGGTCCGGCCGAGCCGGTAGCGCCGGGCTCCCACCATCGCGACCGGGAAGAGCACGAAGAACAGGACGGCCGACAGTATCCCCGCCGCGGCCTTGACGAGGACCGGCACGTCCAGCACGTCGCGGACGAGGTTGAGCAGATAGATCGGCACCCCGAACACGAGCACCGCCTTCAGCGTGCCCAGGAGCAGCTCCCGGGCCGTGCCGTGGTACGCGAAGCGATCGCCCTCGATCTCGGTCTGGCTGAAGAGGTACCCCCGCAGGCGTGTCTTGGCCCAGAAGTAGTAGATCCCGAGCGTGACGATCGTCAGCAGCGTGTTGACCACGTGGATCCCGAAGAGCGTGCCCCCCGTGCCGTGGAAGGTCGGCCGGCGCAGCGTGCTCTCGGGGGCGCCCGGGGTGAGCGGCGCCGGGGGTGGCGGGGCCGCCGACGGCGGCGGTCCGGTCGGCGGTGGGGGCGGCGGCGCTAGGGGCGCGCGGGGGGCGGGACTCCCGGCGGCCGAGGGCTTGCGGAAGAACGAAGGCCTCTCCGCGGATTCCTGCCCGTCCATACGCCCTGACTATGGGCGGAACTCGCGCGGCGAGTCAACTTTTGCTCAACGACTCTCGCTGGCCGCGAAGCGCTCCAGGTGGTGCTCGGCGTCGCCGAAGAGCTGGCCGATCATGGTCAGCCGCCGGAAGGTGTGGCTGATCTTGAGCTCCTCGGTCATACCCATGCCGCCGTGGAGCTGGACCGCCTCCTGGCTGACGTGCCGGCAGGCGTCCGCCACCTTGATCTTGGCCGCCGAGACCGTGTGGGCCCGCTCCTCGGGCGGCGCGCTGTCGACCTTCACGCACGCCAGGCACGCCATGGACCGCGCCTGCTCGTAGCTGATCACCATGTCCACCATGCGATGCTGGAGCGCCTGGAAGCTGCCGATCGGCACCCCGAACTGCCGGCGCGTCTTCAGGTACTCGAGCGTGGCCTCGTTGGCGTAGCGGATGGCGCCCACCGCCTCCGCGCAGAGCAGCGCGGTGGCGTAGTCGGCCGCGTCCTCGATCAGCGGCAGCCCGCGACCCTCCTCGCCCAGGAGCGCGTCGGCGGGGACGGTCACGTCGGCGAGCCAGACGTCGGCGGCGCGCAGCTCGTCGATCGTGCGGTACTCCTTGAGGGTCACGCCCTTCGCGCCCGCGGTCCACCAGGAACAGGCCGATCCCGGAGGCGTCGGTGTCGCCTCCCGCCGTGCGCGCGGAGACGATCAGGGTGTCGGCGGAGCCGCCGTGGAGCACCGCGCGCTTCTCGCCGTTCAGCGTGTAGCCGCCCCCGCTGCGCTTGGCCCGCGTGCCGACGTGGGCGAGATCGTAGCGCGCGGAGCGCTCGGTGTGGGCGAAGGCCAGGCGGTGCTTGCCCTGGATGAGCTCGGGCAGGATGCGCTTCTGCTGGGCATCCGAGCCGCCGCGGGCGATCAGGCGGCCGCCCAGCCCCACGTTGACCCAGTAGGGCTCGACCACGAGGCCCTCGCCGAGCGCCTCCATGACCAGCATCACGTCCACCGCGGTGCCGCCGAAGCCGCCGTGCTCCTCCGCGAAGGGCACGCCGAGCAGTCCCATCTCGGCGAAGGCCGCCCACACCTTCTCGCTCCAGCCGGTCGGCGAATCCACGATCTTGGCCCGCGTGTCGATCGAGTACTCGTTGACCAGGTACCGCTTGAGGCTGTCGGCCAGGAGCTGCTGCTCCTCGGTGAGGTCGAAGTTCATAGCCCCAGCGTCGCCTTCGCGATGATGTTGCGCTGGATCTCGTTGGAGCCCGCGTAGATCGTGGCTTTCCGGAGGTTGCAGTACCGAGGCGCGAGGCGGGCGGTGAAGTGGTCGAAGTCCATCGCGTCCACCGGCCGGAAGGCCTGCGCCAGCGGGCCGGCCGCCTGCATCATCAGCTCGGTGATCGCCTGCTGGATCTCGGTGCCCTTGATCTTGAGCATGGAGACGTCGGCGCCCGGAGGCTTCCCGCTGCGCCGCATCTGGTCGAGGAAGCGCAGGTTGGTGATCTCGAGCGCCATCAGCTCGACCTCCACGCGGGTGAGCCGGTCGCGGAAGCGCGGATCCTCCATCAGCGGGCGGCCGTCCTTCATCTGCTCGCCGGCCAGCTCCTTCAGCTTGGTCAGCTCGCGCTTGGAGGCACCGATCCGGCCGGTCCCCATCCGCTCGTAGCCCAGCAGGTACTTGGCCACCGTCCAGCCCTTGCCTTCCTCGTGCACGAGGTTCTCGGCGGGGACCTTGACCTCGTCGAAGAAGACCTCGTTGACCTCCTTGCTGCCGTCCATCAAGACGATCGGCCTGACGCTGATGCCGGGGGTCTTCATGTCGATCAGCAGGAACGAGATGCCGTCCTGGCGCTTGCCGGTGCCGTCGGTGCGCACCAGGCAGAAGATCCAGTCGGCGTGCTGGGCCAGGGTCGTCCAGATCTTCTGGCCGGTCACGACGTAGTGATCGCCCTCGCGCACCGCGCGCGTCTTGAGCGACGCCAGGTCCGAGCCCGAGCCCGGCTCCGAGTAGCCCTGGCACCAGAAGTCCTCGCCCTGGAAGATGCGGGGCAGGAACTTCTTCTTCTGGGCGTCGGTGCCGAACTGCAGGAGCACCGGCGCGCACATGCGGAGCCCGAACGGGATGAGCGGCGGCGTGGCCGCGAAGCCGCACTCTTCCTCCCAGATGTAGCGCTGCACGAGATTCCAGTCGGTGCCGCCCCACTCCTTCGGCCAGTCCGGCGCGACCCAGCCCTTCTTGGCCAGGATCTTGTGCCAGCGCAGGAGGTCGTCCTTGGAGAGCTCCTGGTAGCCTTCCATCTTGGCGCGCAGCTCGTCCGGCAGGTTGCTCTTGAGCCACCCGCGTACCTCGTCACGGAAGGCCAGCTCGTCGGGCGAATAGTTGAGATCCATGTCAGGGCTCCTGTGGCATCGTCGTTGATCGTGCGGCTCGGCCGACCGCCATGCTATCGCAGGGCGCGAACGAGGTCCAGCAACCGGCCCAGGGTGGCGAGCCGGGCCACGAGCCCCTCGCCGCCGGGCTCGACCCGCAGCGTGGTCACGCCGGCGCGCCGGTAGGCCTCGAGACGCGCGCGCACCATCGCGTCGGTGCCGAGCAGGTTGGTCTGGAGCACCAGCTCGTCGGGCACGCGCGCGGTCGCCTCCTCGCGGCGGCCGTCGAGCCAGAGGCGCTGCACCTCGGTGGCCGCGTCCACGTAACCCGCCCGGCGATAGGCGTCGTTGTAGAAGTTGTGCTGGCGCGAGCCCATCGCGCCCAGGCTGAAGGCCAGGCCGGGCTTGCGCGGCGGGATCAGCCGCTCCACGTCGTCGCCGAAGGCCACGTAGCCGCCCGCCTGCAGGTCGAGCTGGGCGAGCGAGCGGCCCGCGCGGGCCGCTCCGGCGGCCAGGGAGTCGGTGAAGACGTGCGCGTGCTCGGGCATGAACGAGGTGCCGAGCCAGCCGTCGGCGATCTCGCCCGTCATCTCGAGGCTCTTCGGCGAGAGCGTGGCCAGGTAGATCGGTAGGCTCGGCTGGGGCGGGGCGGCGGAGCGGAGGGCCTTGCCCTCGCCTCCCGGGAGGGGCAGCTCGTAGACCTTCCCCTTGTACTCGAGGCGCTCGCCCCGGATGGCGCGGCGGACGATCTCCACCGTCTCCCGCATGCGCTGGACCGGGCGGTCGAAGCGGATGCCGTGCCAGCCCTCGATCACCTGGGGCCCGCTGACGCCCAGGCCCAGCAGGAAGCGGCCGTTGGACATGCCCTGCATGCTCATCGCGGTCATGGCCAGGAGGGCGGGCGTGCGGGTACCCGCCTGCAAGATTCCGGTGCCGAGGCGGATGCGGGAGGTCCGCGCGGCCATGAACGCGAGCGGGGTGACGCCGTCGTGGCCCCAGGCCTCCGCCGACCAGACGTCGTCCACGCCGAGGCGCTCGGCCTCGGTCACGTAGGCGCTCGCCTCCGCCCAGTCGGTCTGGGCCAGGCGCAGCGAGATCGAGACGCGCATCAGGCGGGGCGCGACGCCGCGAGGGCCGTCGCGATCTTCTGGAGCTGGCCGGCGTGATCGAGATCGTGCAGCCGCGTGAAGAGCAGCGTCTCCCGCCAGGTGAGCGGGCCGAACATCGGGTGCTCGATGCGCATGTCGGGGTTGGCGGCCGGATCGGCGGCGAGCACCTTCGCGAACAGGAGGCCGCGCTGCTCGGCGAGGAGGCGGCACCATACCACGGCCGGTCGCGCGGGCGCGTCCTCGATCCCGCGGCCGCCCGAGCGCGGGAGCGGCGGCCCGCCCTCGAGCACGCTCACGATGCTGCCGGCGAAGTAGCCGTCGGCGGCCAGCACGTGGGCCATCACCTCGTTGCCGCTCCACTCCTCGGGCGCGGGCCGCTCGCCGAAGCGCGCCGCGGGCACCGCGGTGGCGGCCGCGGTCAGGTCCGCCATCGCCTGCTGCACCTTCTCCACGATGGCCGCGGGCGCCAGCTTGGTCCCCTGCGCCACCAGATACCCTCGAATGCGCGCCTGCTCCTCGTTCATCGCGCCTCGGACTCTATCCCGCCCCCGCCCGCCCCGCAACTCTGGGGTCAGGTCTTGAATTACGACATTTCCGCTCGGTCGACCTCGCCTCGAGCCGACACAATGTCGCAATTCAAGACCTGACCCCGTCTAGGTCGTCGAGGAAGGCGGCGATGACGGCCTGGACTTCGGCGCGGTGGGTGCGGTTGGGGAAGTGGGGGCCGCCCTCCACCACGTGAAGACGGGCGCCGGGGATGGCTTCGGCCACGCGGCGGGACATGGCCACGGTGGGGAAGCTGTCCTCCGAGCCCGCGATGACCTGGACCGGGCAGCGAATGCGGCGGCACTCGTCGAGCCACTCCCCGCGGCTGTAGGTCTCGTCGAGCAGCGCGAGCAGCGAGGCCACCGAGTGGCGGCGCAGCGCGCCGGTCAGCTCCGCGTACCGATCGGGACGCGCTTTGAGCCGGGCCAGCGCGGCCTCGCCCATGCGCAGGCGCACGTTGGCGTCGAAGTACTCCTCGAAGCGGCCCGCCTCCACCAGCGGCCGCTGGCGGGTCCACCACGCCTTGTCCTCGTCGGTCGGCACGAAGGGCGGCCCGCTGATCGAGATCACCGCCCGCGCGCGCTCCGGCGCGTGCGCGGCGATCCACAGCGAGAGCGCGCCGCCCATGGACGCCCCGCCCCACACCGCCTCGCGGATCCCGAGCCCGTCGAGCCACGCCAGCAGGTCCAGGGCCTTGCGCGGGTAGGTGTAGTCCTCCACCCGCTCGAAGCGCGACGAGAGCCCGTGGCCCCGCGTGTCGGGGAACAGCGCGCGCACGCGCCCGAAGAAGGGCTCGAGATCCGCCACCATCACCGAGGAGTCCTCCACCGACCCCCCGTGGATCCAGACGACCACCGGAGCAGAAGCGGGCGACCCCGCGGCGAGGCCGGCCTCCCGCCAGTGGAGGCGGACGCCGGTGGGCAGGTCGACTTCAGGCAGGGCCGATCCTCTTCTCCAGGTACCGCGCGTACCGGGACATGGAGTAGGTGCAGACCCAGTAGACCACCGCGATGAAGAGGTAGATCGGGAACGGCCGGATCTCGCGGTTGTTCACCACCTGCGCGGCCTTGGTCAGATCCATGAAGCCGATGATCGAGGCGAGCGAGGTGTCCTTGAAGAGCACGATGAACTGGGTCACCAGCGACGGGATCATGTTCTTGAGCGCCTGGGGCAGGATCACGTAGCGCATGCCCTGCGCCCCGCTGAGCCCGAGCGCGGTAGCCGCCTCCACCTGGCCGCGGGGCACCGACTGGATGCCCGCGCGCACGATCTCGCCCAGGTAGGCGGCCTCGAAGACCACGAACGCGGTCAGCGCCACCCCGAACTCCGGGATGGACGTCTTGAGCACGATCGGCATGATGAACCACATCCAGAAGATCACCATCACCAGCGGGACACCCCGGAAGAACTCCACGTAGACCGTCGCCGGCATCCGGATCCACCACTGGGGAGCCAGGCGCGCGATGCCGATGAAGATCCCCAGCGCGAATCCCAGGATGATGGACGGGATGGCGAGCCGCAGCGTGCCGCCCACGAAGTTGCCGATGCCCAGGAAGCCCTGGAGCATCAGAAACGGGAGATTCCGCCAGATGACGTCGAGATCGAGAATTATTCTCGACTGGGGGGGAGCGGCGCCGCTCCTCCCCCAGACCCCCCCATCACATTGATCGAGATGGCGATCTGGCTCATCAGCGACGCTGCCGCCCGCCGACGATCAGGCCCGGAATCGCGGTGCGGCGCTCGACCCAGGACATGATCGAGGCGAGCGAGACACAGAGCACCAGGTAGATGAGCGTGCCCGCGGTGAGCGCCTCGATCGCCTTGGCGGTGTAAGTCTCGATCTGCCGCGTCTGGAACGTGAGCTCGGCCACGCTGATCGTGAGCGCGACCGACGAGTTCTTGAGCAGGTTCAGGGACTCGTTGGTCCCGGGCGGGATGATGATCCGCAGCGCCACCGGCAGGATGACGAAGCGGTAGGCCTGGAAGGTGGTGAGCCCCGAGGCCACCGACGCCTCGAGCTGCGTGCGCGGGATGGACTGGATGCCGGAGCGGAGGACCTCGGAGAAGCGCGCCCCGCTGTAGACGCCGAGCGCGAACACCGCGGCCCAGAACTCGAGCCCGTTGGCGAAGAGCCATTGCTGGGCCGCGTCGGGCAGCAGCGGCGGGACCGCGAAGTACCAGAAGAACATCCACACCAGCAGCGGGACGTTGCGGAAGAACTCCACGTAGAACGTGGCGGCCGCGCGCAGAGGCCAGAAGCGCACGGTGCGGAGCGAGCCGGAGACGATCCCGAGAACCACCGCGATCAGCCACGCGACCGCCGACAGCTCGAGCGTGGTGATGAGGCCGCTCAGCAGCCACTGGCCGGACTCGCCGGTCCAGAGCACCGACCACTTGAACTGGTAGTTCATCGTCGAGCTTCCCCCTCACCCTGCCCTCTCCCCCTCGACGGGGGAGAGGAAGACGTTCAAACCCTCTCCCCTCAGGGGAGAGGGTAGGGTGAGGGGTGGTTGAGCTCCCTTTACTTGGGGACGACCTGGAGGAGCATGAAGCTCCGGACCTGGGGCGCCATCGGGTACGGCAGCTCTCCCTTGGCCCCGAACCACTTCTCGTAGATCTCGAAGAACTTGCCGGACTCGATGCCGTCCATCAGCCCGCCGTTGACGACGTTGCGGAAGTCCGCGTCGCCCTTTCGCATGGCCATACCGTAGGGCTCGTAGGAGAAGAAGTCGCCGACGATCTCCCACTGGGCCGGATCCGGGGCCTTGGTCTTGAGGCCGGCGAGCTGGATGCCGTCGTTGGTATAGGCGTCCACCTGCCCCTGCACCAGCGCCTGGAAGGCCGCGGGCTGGTCCGGGAACTCGCGCAGCATCGCCTTGGGCGCCTTCTCCCGGATGATGCGGGCGTTGGTCGAGCCCTGCTGGGCCGCGATGCGCCGCCCGTCGATGTTCTTGATGCCCTTGATCGGGCTCCCCTTCTTCACCAGGAACTGGGCGCCGGTGACGAAGAAGGTGATGGAGAAGTCCACGCTGTCGCGCCGCGTGCGCGTGTCGGTCATCGTGCCCGCGATCAGGTCCACCGCCCCCGACGAGAGCAGCGGGATGCGGGTCGGCGGCGTGCTCTCCTTCTTCTCCACCTTGATCGGCTTGCCGAGCTTCTTCTCGAGCGCGGGCTTGACCAGCTCCTCGACGAGGTCGACCGAGAAGCCGACCCACTCGTTGCGGGCGTTGACGTAGGCGAACGGCGGCGACCCGGTCCGGGTGCCGATCGTGAGCGTGCCCGTCTCGCCGATCTTGTCGAGGGTCACCTTCTGTTGCGCCGCCGCCGGCATCACCGACACCGCAAGCAGCGCCAGCACCATCACCACTCCGATCACTCTCCGCATGCACATCCTCCTTGATGAAGTCTCAGTGCGACAGGATCTTGGACAGGAAGTCCTTGGCGCGCTCCGACTGCGGCGCGGCGAAGAACGCTTCCGGCTTCTGCACCTCCACGATCCGGCCGTAGTCCATGAACACGACGCGGCTCGCCACGCGACGGGCGAAGCCCATCTCGTGGGTCACCACCATCATGGTCATGCCCTCCCGGGCCAGATCGGTCATGACGTCCAGCACCTCGTTGATCATCTCGGGGTCGAGCGCCGAGGTGGGCTCGTCGAACAGCATGATGCGCGGCTGCATGGCGAGGGCGCGGGCGATGGCCACGCGCTGCTGCTGGCCGCCCGAGAGATTGGCCGGGTAGTAGTCGGCCCGATCGGGGATGCGCACCCGCTCGAGCAGGGCGCGCGCGATCTTCTCCGCCTCGGCGGCGCCCAGCCCCTTCACCTTGCGCGGCGCCAGCGTGATGTTCTGCAGCACCGTCATGTGGGGAAAGAGGTTGAAGGACTGGAACACCATCCCGACCTCGGTGCGCAGCTTGACCAGGTTCACGCCCCCCGGCGCGCTGATGGACTGGCCGTGCACGAGGATGTCGCCCTTCTGGATCGGCTCCAGGCGGTTGACGCAGCGGATCAGCGTGCTCTTGCCGGAGCCGGAGGGGCCGCAGACCACGATGACCTCGCCCGCGTCCACGCTCAGGTCCACGTCCACCAGGACGTGGTGCTGGCCGAACCACTTGTTGACGCCCTTGAACTCGATCGCGAGCGCCATGGCTATTCGATAACCAGCAGGACGTCACCCGGGTTCACCGCCTGGCCGGGCGCGACGCGAATCTCCTTCACCGTCCCCGCGACCTGAGCCTTGAACTCGTTCTCCATCTTCATGGCCTCGAGCACGATCAGCCCGTCGCCGGGCGCGACGGCCTGGCCCACCGCGACCTCGATCAGGGTCACCTTGCCCGGCATCGGCGCCTTCAGCACCTGGCCCGCCACCTGGCCGTGGGCCCCGCGGGTGCGGATGATGTAGCGCGACTCCTCCTCGACGCGAATCGCGTAGCGCTCGCCCGCCACGTCCACCAGGTAGACGCCGTCCTGCTCGGTGACGTCGGCCACGTGGGAGGCGCCGCTCAGCAGGATGGACCAGATGCCCTCGCCGGTCTGGCGCGCGTCCACCGCGAGACGCTCGCCGCCGATGGTGACGGTGAAGCGGCCGTCGGCGCCGGCGACCTCGACCGGGACCGTCTCCCCGCCCGCCTGCGCCTCGAACTTCACCGGCTCCTCCACCCCGGCCGCAGCGCCTGCCGCCAGGCGCCCGGCGTCGGCGCGGGCGCGGCAGGCGACGCCCCGGCGGCGGCCGGCCGCCCCGCGCGCTCGTAGGCGGTCAGCGCCGCCGCGATCAGCGCGATCGTGCGGTGCCGGCCGGCCGCCTCCGGCTTGTCGGCCGACAGCAGGCGCTCCATGAAGCCGGTGGAGAGGCGGCCCGCCACGAAGTCCGGATGCGCGACGATGCGCTGGAGGATCGGGATCGTGGTCTGCACGCCGGCCACCGTGTACTCGCCCAGCGCGCGGGTCATGCGCGCGATCGCCGCGTCGCGGTCGGGGCCCCACACGATGAGCTTGGCCATCAGCGTGTCGTAGAAGCGCGGGATCGTGCAGCCCGCGTACACGCCGGTGTCGTCGCGCACCCAGGGCCCGCCCGGTGCCCGCAGCCCCACGACCTTGCCCGGCGACGGGATGAACGAGGCGAACGGATCCTCCGCGTTGACCCGGCACTCGATTGCCCACCCGCGCAGCGCGACGTCGTCCTGCCCGAAGCCGAGCTTCTCCCCCGCCGCGATGCGGAGCTGGTCCTTCACGAGATCGCGCCCGGTCACCAGCTCGGTCACCGGGTGCTCCACCTGCAGGCGCGTGTTCATCTCGAGAAAGTAGAAGTTGCGCTCGCGGTCCACCAGGAACTCGACGGTCCCCGCGTTGACGTAGCCGACCGAGGCGGCCACCCGGCAGGCCGCCTCGCCCATGCGGCACCGCATCTCCGGGGTCACGAACGGCGACGGGCTCTCCTCGACCAGCTTCTGGTGGCGGCGCTGGATCGAGCACTCGCGCTCGCCCAGGTACACGACCCCGCCGTGCGCGTCCGCCAGCACCTGGATCTCGATGTGGCGCGGCTCCTCGACGTAGTGCTCGATGTAGACGGAGGCATCGCCGAACGCGGCGCTCGCCTCCGCGCGCGCGGCCCGCAACGCCCCCGTGAGCTCGCCGGGCGTCGCGCACCAGGCGCATGCCCTTGCCGCCGCCGCCCATCGCGGCCTTCAGCATCACCGGATAGCCCACGCCCTCGGCCACCCGCGCGGCCTCCGCGTCGTCCGAGACCGGCTGCTCGGTGCCGGGCACGACCGGCACGCCCATCTTGATGGCGACCCGCCGGGCGGCCATCTTGTCCCCCATCGCACGGATGGCGGCGGGCGGCGGGCCGATGAAGGCCAGCTTGGCGTCCAGGCAAGCCTGGGCGAAGCTCGCGTTCTCGGCCAGGAAGCCATAGCCCGGATGCACCGCGTCGGCCCCCGTGGCACGGGCGGCGGCGATGAGCTTGTCGATGACGAGGTAGCTCTCGCTGGCCGGCGGCGGGCCGATCGGCACCGCCTCATTCGCGAGCAGCACGTGGAGGGACTCGCGGTCGGCCTCGGAGAAGACGGCGACGGTCTTGATGCCGAGCTCGCGGCACGCCCGGATGACCCGGACGGCGATCTCGCCGCGATTCGCGATGAGGACCTTGCTGAACGGGGCGCTCACGTCCAGAGCATGATAGCAGCTAAACCCGCGCCCCGGCTGACTTATTTTACTTGTCGAGCGCCTTCACGGCCTCCTCCACGAAGGAGGTGTCCACGACGGACCGGAGCGGCAGCGTCTTCTTCATGAAGCCGTTGGCGGTCCACCAGGCCATCTGCCGCTCGATGTCCGGCACGAGCAGGCGGCCGTTTCGATCCTGGAAGGGGAACCCGAGCCGGATGACCTCCGGCCGGGCGCCGGTGTACTTCGCGGTGATCTGCACGACTTCTTCATAGCCGGCGCCGGGCGCCGGGCGGCCGTCCTTCTGGACCAGCGCGGCGTCGTAGTAGTGGCGCGAGGCCTTCACGTAACCCTTCATGAAGGCCACCGCACGGGCGCGATCGGTGGCGAAGCTTCCCCGAGTAGAAGATGGTCGCGATCTGCCAGGGATAGAGATCGCCCGCCCAGGCCATGATCTTGCCGAAGCCCTGCGCCTCCGCGGCACCCGGGAAGGGCTGCGGCACCAGGATCGCGTCGACCTGCTTGCCCTTCAGCGCCTCCATCGTGGCCGGCATGGCCTGGAGCGGCACGATCTTCACGTCGGCCAGCGTCAGCCCATCCTTCTCGAGGATGTTGCCGATGTGGTAGTGGAACGTGGAGCCGATCTGGGTCACGCCGATCCGCTTGCCCTTGAGGTCCTTGATGGACCGCAGGCCGCCGTCCCACAGCTCCTTCTGCACCACGATGGCCACGAGCGGGTACCCCGGCCACTCGCGACCCTTGTCGGCCACGATCCAGAGCTTCTCGCCACCCAGCACGATGTTGTAGAGCGCGGCGGTGAGGCCGGTCGCTCCCACGTCGAGCTGGCCCGCGGCCAGCGCGGTGGCGATGGGCGCGGCGGCCTGGAAGTAGACCAGCTCCGGCTCGACGCCGAACTCCTTGAAGTAGCCCTTCTCGACCCCGATGAAGATCGGCGCCGAGGACGTGAGCTTGAGCACGCCGACCTTCAGCGGTGTGGGGGGCGGCGCGGGCGATTGCGCCTCCGCGTGGGCCGAGAGCATGATGCCGCCCGCGAGCGCGGCGCGTGGCCAGGACCAGCCGGGAGAGTCGTCGCATGCCGGAGCCTCCGATCAGGTGTGCCGCCAGCGGATCACCGCGCGCTCGAGCCCGGAGAGTCCCCAGTGCGACAGGACGCCGAGCAGCGAGAGCACGACGATGCCGACCATGAGCTTGGTGGTTTCCATCAGGTTGCCGGACTGGAGAATCAGGAAGCCGATGCCCGCGTCGGCCGCGATCTGCTCGGCGGCCACCAGCAGGAGCAGCGCGATGCCCGCGCCCAGCCGCAGGCCCGCGAAGACCATCGGCAGGGCCGAGGGCAGGATGACCTTGCGGATCACGCTCCACCGCCCCGCGCCGAAGGAGACGGCGGCGCGGATCAGCAGCGGATCGGCCTGGCGCACGCCCGAGTAGGTGTTGATCGCCATCGGGAAGAACACGCCGAGCGCCACCACCGCGACCTTCGAGGCCTCCCCGATGCCGAGCCAGAGGATCAGCAGCGGCAGCAGCGCGATCTTCGGGATCGGGAACGTGGCGGCGATGAGCGGCTGCACCACCGCGTCGGCCAGGGAGAAGAAGCCCACCGCCACGCCCACGCTGATGCCGGCCAGGGCGCCGATCGCGAAGCCCCACGCCAGGCGCTCGAGGCTCGTCACGAGGTGCACGTGAAGCTGGCCGGAGACGCGCCATGTCCCAGCCCTCCGCCAGCACCCCGATCGGGGACGGCAGAAAGAGCGAGGAGACGAAGCCGGTGCGCGTGACGAGCTCCCAGAGGATGACCAGGCCCGCCAGGGCGAGGACCCGCACCGTGCGGTGGTCCGGCCGCCGCAGAAACGCGGTGCGGTCGGCCACGATGAAGCGCTCCACCGCCATCAGCCGCGCTCCGCCACCGGGTCGCCTTCGAGCAGCGCGGCCTGGGCCTGCGACTTGATCAGCCCCCAGATCCGGTCGCTGGCCTGGATGAAGGCGGGATCCCCCTGCTGGTGCTCGCCGCGCGGCCGCGGAAGGCGAATCGGCACGGTGTCGAGCACCTCCCCGGGCCGCCGCGAGAGCACGATCACCCGGTCGGCCATGAATACCGCTTCCTGGATGTTGTGCGTCACGTAGAGGATGGACTGGCGGGTGCGGGCCCAGATGCCGAGGAGCTCCTCCATCATCAGCGTGCGGGTCTGGGCGTCCAGCGCCGAGAACGGCTCGTCCAGCAGGAGCACCGCCGGCTCCACCGCGAGCGCCCGCGCGATGCCCACGCGCTGGCGCATGCCGCCCGAGAGCTGGTGGGGGTACTTGCCCTCGAACCCGGCGAGCCCGGTCATGTCGAGGTAGTGCCGCGTGCGCTCCGCCCGCTCGAAGCCGGAGACGCCCCGCTCCTCCAGGCCGAACTCCACGTTGGCGCGCACGGTACGCCAGGGAAAGAGCGCGAACTCCTGGAACACGGTGGCCGCCATCGGCCGGCCCTCACGCGGCTCGCCCTCGAAGTAGACGCGGCCGGAGCTGGCGGACAGGAGTCCCGCGATGATGTTGAGCAGGGTGGACTTGCCGCAGCCCGACGGTCCCAGCAGGGCCACGAACTCCTCGGGCTCGACCGCGAGGTCCACCTGGCTCAGCGCCACCACGTCCCGGCCTCGGCGATCGGTGAAGGTCTTGGACACGCGCTCGACGACGACGCGCATCCTAGCGCGGCCGCAAGGCGAACCGCTGGATCTTGCCGGTGGTGGTCTTGGGCAGCTCGGCCACGAAGTCGATCCACCGCGGCGACTTGTAGCCGGCCAGGCGCTTGCGCACCAGCGCCTGCAGCTCGGCGGCGAGCGCCTCGGTGCCGCGCTCGCCGTCACGCAGCACGCAGAAGGCGTGGGCCTTGGTGAGTCCGTCGGCGTCTCCGCGCCCGACCACCGCGGCCTCGAGCACCGCCGCGTGCTCGCCCAGGCACGCCTCGATCTCGACCGGCGATACCCACATGCCGCCGACCTTCAGCATGTCGTCGGCCCGCCCGCAGAAGTAGAAGTACCCGTCGCCGTCCTGGAAGAACATGTCGCCGGTGCGCAGCCACTCGCCCTGCATCGTGGCCCGCGTGCGCTCGTGCCGGTTCCAGTAGCCGGCCGCGGTGGAGCCGCCCTTGATCAGGAGCTGCCCCGCGAACCCGGGCGCGACCGGCCGGTCCTGGTCGTCCACCAGCCGCGCCTCGTAACCCGGAATCACCCGCCCGCTCGATCCGGGGCGTGCCTCGCCGGGCCGGTTGGCGATGTAGTCGTGCAGCGCCTCGGTGGAGCCCATCACGTCCAGCAGCTCGTGGCCGAAGCGCGACTTCCACGCGTGGAAGATCGCGGCGGGCAGCGCCTCCCCCGAGGACACGCAGAGCCGGAGAGAGGAGAGATCGAAGCGCCGCTCCGCCCCTTCCACCTGCAGAAGCCGGCGATAGACCGTGGCGACCGCGAACAGCAAGGTCGGGCGCTCGGCCTGGATCAGCTCGAAGATGCGCTCGGGCTCCGGGCGCTCCGACATCAGCACCGACGTGGCCCCCACCAGCGCCGGGAAGTAGAGCGAGTTGCCCAGGCCGAACGCGAAGTGCAGCTTGGACGCCGAGAAGATCACGTCGTCCGCCGAGATGCCGAAGACGCCCCGCCCCACCCGCTCCGCCGCGTGGAACAGGCCGTGGTGCAGGTGCACCGCGGCCTTCGGCCGTCCGGTGGAGCCCGAGGTGTAGAGCCAGAGCGCCACGTCGTCCCGACTCGTGTCCGCCGCGGCCAGCTGAGGCGAAGCCTTCTCCAGCAAGCGCTCGTAGTCGAGCGCGCCCCGCCGTCGGCCGCCCACGATGACGACACTCTCGAGCGCCGGGCACTGCGCCCGGATCTTGAGGATCTCGGTGGCCGCCGCCTCCGAGGCGATCACCGCGCGGGCGCGACTGTCCTGGAGGAGGAAGGCGAGCTCCTCGGCCGGCAGCCCGTCGCTCACCGGGACCGGCACCGCCCCGATCTTCATCGCGCCCCAGAAGGACTCGGCGAACTCGGGCCGGTCCGGCAGGGCCAGCAGCACGCGCTGCTCGATCTGGAGGTCGCGGGCCAGGAGCGCGTGTCCGAGGCGATTGGCACGGAGGGCGATCGCCCCGTAGGTGACGTCGCGGCCTTCGAAGCGGAAGGCGATGCGCGCGCCGCGCCCTTCGCGGACGTGCCGGTCGAGGAAGTGGGTGGCGGCGTTGAAACGATCGGGGACCTCGATGGCCGCCGCCATGCGGCCGATTCTAGCAGGAAACGTCTAGGCGGCCGCCCTCAGGCGACCCGGCCGTGCTTCCGCCAGAGCGTGAACCCCAGGCCGGCGAGTCCGGCGCCCATGAGCGCGAGGGCCGTCGGTCCCGGGACGACCCGGCTCGCGTGCGGGTCGATGGTCAACGCGGCAAGATCGAAGGCCAGCTGGTCGCCGGGGTTCTCGAGCTCGGACACGTGCACGCTGAAGCGCTCGCCCCGGACCGGGCCCACGACGACTGCACTGTCTACCGGGTCGAGCGGGACGAGCGCGGGGGCATCGGGTACGGCGCTCATCGTCGCGGACGGGGTCCACGAGAACAGAGCGTCGTGGTCGCCGATCGCCGTGAACGGAGTCGCTTCCGTGGCCGACGCGATCATCAACCACCCGAGCCATGCCGCCAGGATCACCGTTGAACGCTTCATGACCTGCTCCCTCGCGCGTGGGCGTGATACCGCCGAGTTCCCGAAACTGATTTATCGTCGCATGGCCCGTCGCCCAGACCGGCATATCTGGACGGCCGCGGTGATTTCCGGAGGGTCGCACCGGCTACCAACTGGGGCTGGCGGCTGGCCCAGTACCCCTACCTGATCCCCGCGCGCGGCGAGGCGTCAGTCGGCCTCGCGGGACCGCTTGCCGTCATAGGCCGTCACTCGATCACCTGGTCGGCCTGCAGGAGGAGCGACGGAGGGATGGTCAGGCCGAGGGCCTTGGCGGTCTTGAGGTTGATGACCAGATCGAACTTGGTCGCCTGGGCGATGGGCAGGTCCCCGACCGTGGCGCCCTTGAGAATCTTGTCGACGTACCCGGCGGCCGCCCGGAAGTTCTCGACCAGGTTCGGGCCATAGCACATGAGTCCGCCCTCATCCACCGCCTCGCGGAAGGCATACATGGTGGGGAGCCGGCGGCTGGCCGCGAAGGCAACGATCGGCTTTCGGTGTGCGTTGCTGACGGTATCGGGGAGCAGCAGAAGGCCGTCGGCTCGCTGTCGCGCGATCGTGTCGAACACCTTCGACAGATCGTCCGGCCCCCGCACGTCGAGGAACTGGAGGCCGACCTTCAATGTCGCGGCGGCCGCCTCGGTGGCCGTACGGCCCTCCTGGTGGAGCCGATTCCCCGAGCTCCACAGCACCGCGACGCGCGAGGCGGCCGGCACCGCTTCTTTCAGAAGCTGCAATCCCTTCCCGCTCATCTCGACGTTGAGCAGCGAGACGCCCGTGATGTTCCCGCCCGGGCGCCCGAGGCTGGTTACGATCCCCGTCCCGACGGGGTCGCCGACAGCCGCGAGCACGATCGGGATGGTGCGGGTCGCGTTCTTCGCGGCCATCCCGCCCTGGGTGGAGACCGTGACGAAGATGTCCGGCCGGCCGCCGACCAGCTCGGCGGCCAGGGCCGGCAGCCGGTCGATCTGGGCCCCCGCGGTGCGGAAGTCGATCACGAGGTTGCGGCCCTCGACGTAACCCAGCTCGGCCAGGCGCTGCTCCAGGGCGCGGACCGGGGCCTCCGAGCGCGGCATGCCGGCGGTGAGCACCGCGACCCGCCAGACCTTGCTCGGCGCCTGCGCCTCCGCGCAGAGCGGAGCGATCACGAGGAGGACCGCCAGGCCGAACAACCCAGCGGCGCCCGGCTTCATCGCACCACCTGAGTGGTCAACCGTCGGCCTCGCCCGGCCGCGCGCGCCAGCGCTTCACGTCCGCCCGGCGCTTCTTGCCCGCCAGCCGCCGCCCCTTCGCGCCCGCCGAGGGCCGCGTCTTGACGCGCCGCCGCGGCGCCACGAGCGCGGCACGAATCAGGTCAGCGATCCGGGTGCGCGCATCCTCCAGGTTACGCGCCTGGTTGCGCGTAACCTGGCTGATGACCATCAGGCGCCCCTCCGCGTCGAGTCGGTTCTGCGCCAGCCGGTAGAGGCGCGTCCGCGCATCATCCGGCAGGCCTTCGATCGCGGCGAGATCAACGCGCAGGTCGATCTTGGTCGCCACCTTGTTCACGTTCTGCCCGCCCGGCCCCGAGGCCCGCGCCGCATGCACGGTCAGCGCGGAGGCCGGCACGCGCACGTCCGCGGTCACGACGATCGGGTCGGCCATGACGTGGGCGCGGCGGGCAGCTCGGCGTGAAGCGCGGCGACGAACTCGTCGGGGCGGCTTGGCGAGAGCACCACGAGGCCGCCGCGCGTGTGGACGAACACGAGGTCGTCGGTATTGGTGATCGCGAGATAGTGCCAGCCGGTGCGCGGGTTCCAGCGGGGCCCGCGGGAGCCGAACAGGCCGTTGATGCCGGCCGCGAGCAGGCCGCCGATGGGTCGGGGCTCGCGGTCGCAGCCGGTGATGCGGTCGTAGGGGATGAGCCGCCGCGCCCAGCGCCGCTCGAGGCGCAGGCCTCCCTCCTCCAGCGTGTAGCCGCTCGGCGCGAGGCCCTGGATCATCCACAACGCGCCCAGGAACGGCAGCGGCAGGATGAGCAGGCTCGGATCGCCGGAGCTGGCCACCAGCGCGACCGACAGCAGAAAGGGCCCGCCGAAGCCGAGCCCGATGCCGACCACCCCGGCGAGGAGGCGCTGCTTTCGCCCGAGGACGGCCGGGAAGTGCACGCGGCCTCCCCGACTAGCGGGGAAAGATCTCGAGCGCGCCGAAGAAGTAGGGGATCTCGAACGCGGCCGATTCGGGCGAGTCGGAGCCGTGGACCGCGTTGGCCTCGATCGAGGAAGCAAAGTCCTTGCGAATGGTCCCCGCCGCGGCCTTGGCCGGGTCCGTCGCGCCCATCAGCTCGCGCAGGCGAGCGATCGCGTTCTCGCCCTCGAGGACGATCGGCATGCACGGGCCCTGGGTCATGAAGGCACAGAGGCTTCCGTAGAACGGGCGCTCCTTGTGGACGATGTAGAAGCCGCCGGCCTGAGCCTGGCTCAGGTGGATCAGCTTGGCGGCCAGCACCTTGAGACCCGCCTGCTCGAAGCGGGCGATGATCTGCCCCGACACGCCCTTGGCCACGGCGTCCGGCTTGATGATGGTGAGAGTGCGCTGGACGGCCATCGCGGCGGGGTCCCTACCCTTTCTTGCCCACCACACGCGCCACGGTGGCGCCCATGTCGGCGGGGCTCTTGACGGTGGTGATGCCGGCGGCTTCCATGGCGGCCATCTTCTCGGCCGCCGTCCCCTTGCCCCCGGCGATGATGGCGCCGGCGTGGCCCATGCGGCGGCCGGGCGGCGCGGTCTGGCCGCAGATGAACCCCACCACCGGCTTGGTGACGTGGGCCTTGATGAAGGCGGCGGCCTCCTCCTCGGCGGTGCCGCCGATCTCGCCGATCATCATGATCGAGGTCGTCTCGGGATCGGCCTGGAACAGCTTCAGCACGTCGATGAAGTTGGTGCCGTTGACCGGGTCGCCCCCGATGCCCACGCAGGAGGACTGACCGAGCCCGCGCTGGGTGAGCTGGTGCACGACCTCGTAGGTCAGCGTCCCGCTTCGCGAGACCACGCCCACGTTGCCGACCTTGTGGATGTGCCCCGGCATGATCCCGATCTTGGCCTGGCCCGGCGTGATCAGCCCCGGGCAGTTGGGGCCGATGAGCCGGCTCGCGGTGCGGCCGAGAAACGCCTTCACCCGCACCATGTCCGCGACCGGCACCCCCTCGGTGATGCACACCACGAGCGGCACCCCCGCGTCGGCCGCTTCCATGATCGCGTCGGCCGCGGCGGGGGGCGGCACGAAGATCAGCGCGCAGTCGGCGCCGGTGGCCTTGACCGCCTCCTCCACCGTGTTCCAGACCGCGAAGCCCTCGTGAGTCGTCCCGCCCTTGCCCGGCGTGACCCCGCCCACCACCTGGGTGCCGTACTCCTTGCACCGCGCGGCGTGGAAGGCGCCCTCCTTGCCGGTGATGCCCTGCACGAGCACCCGTGTCTTCTTGTCGACCAGGATGCTCACGCGCGCGCCCCACGGGCCAGCTCGACCACCTTCTTCGCCCCCTCGCCCATGTCGTCGACCATCACGAGGGCCAACCCCGACTCGGCCAGCATCTTCTTGCCCTGCTCCACGTTCGTGCCCTCGGCGCGGAGCACCACCGGGAGCTTGAGTCCCAGCTTCTTCACCGCGGCGATGATGCCCTCGGCGAGCCGATCCACCCGAGGATTCCTCCGAACACGTTGATGAAGACCGCCTTGACGCTCGGGTCGGAGGAGAGGATGCGGAAGGCGTTCTCGATCTGCTCGGGCGAGGCGCCGCCGCCCACGTCCAGGAAGTTGGCCGGCTCGCCGCCCGCCAGCTTGACGATGTCCATGGTGGCCATCGCGAGGCCGGCGCCGTTCACCATGCAGCCCACGTTGCCGTCGAGCTTGATGTAGTTGAGGCCGTGCTTCGAGGCCTCGACGTCGAGCGGCGTCTCCTCGTTGATGTCGCGGAGCGCGACGACGTCCTTGTGGCGGTAGAGCGCGTTGTCGTCGAAGTTGAGCTTGGCGTCCAGCGCCAGCACCCGCCCGTCCTTCGTCACCACCAGGGGATTGATCTCGGCCAGCGAGCAGTCCTTCTCGAGGTAGGCCCGGAAGAGGTTCATGATCAGCGTCACGCCGGCCTTGAACTGGTCGCCCTTGAGCCCCAGGCCGAACGCGAGGTTTCGGGCCTGGAAGGCCTGCAGCCCGAGCGCCGGGTCCGTCCACTCCCGGATGATCTTCTCCGGGTGGGTGGCCGCGACCTCCTCGATGTCCATGCCGCCCGCCTGCGAGGCCATCACCACGTGGGTGCCGCGGCCGCGGTCGAGCGTCATCGAGAGGTAGAGCTCGGTGGCGATCGGCGAGGCCTCCTCCACCAGGACCTTGAGCACCTTGATGCCCTCGGGCGGGGTCTGCGGGGTCTTGAGCATCATGCCGAGGATCTGCTTGGCCGCGGCCTCGGCGCCCGCCGCGTCGTCGGCCAGCTTCACGCCGCCGGCCTTGCCGCGCCCGCCCGCGTGCACCTGCGCCTTGACGACCACCCGGCCGCCCAGCTTCTGGGCGATCGCCCGCGCCTGGGCCGGCGTCTCGGCCACGTCCCCGTTCGGCACCGGAACCCCGAACTCCTTCAGGATCGCCTTGCCCTGATACTCGTGGATCTTCATGCGATCAGGGCGACGCCTTCTTGTGGCCGCGGAGCTTGCGCATCACCCACACGATCGGGTCGAAGTTATCGGCCATCCGCTCCTTCATCGGGATGATGCCGTTGTCCGTGATGTGGATGTGCTCCGGGCAGACCTCGGTGCAGCACTTGGTGATGTTGCAGAGCCCGACGCCCGCCTGCGTGCCCACGAACTCGGAGCGGTCGCGCGTGTCGAGCGGGTGCATCTCGAGCCCCGCGATCTTGATGAAGAAGCGCGGCCCCGAGAACTGCTTCTTCAACCCCTCGTGGTCGCGGCTGACGTGGCAGACGTTCTGGCACAGGAAGCACTCGATGCACTTGTGGAACTCCTGGGCTCGCTCGACGTCCTCCTGCATCATCCGGTACTTGCCGTCCGCGTCCGGCGGCGGCAGCCGTAGCGGCGGCACCTGCTTGGCCTTCTCGTAGTTGTAGGAGACGTCGGTCACCAGGTCCCGGATGATCGGGAACGTCCGCATCGGGGCCACCGTGACCACCTCGTTCGGCTCGAAGATGTCCATCCGGGTCATGCACATCAGGCGGGGCTTGCCGTTGATCTCCGCGCTGCAGGAGCCGCACTTGCCCGCCTTGCAGTTCCAGCGGCAGGCCAGGTCCGGGGCGTGGGTGGCCTGGATCCGGTGGATCACGTCCAGCACCACCATGCCCTCGCCGCCCTCGACGGTGTACTCCTTGAAGTCACCGCCGGCCGGGTCACCACGAAACACCTTCATCGTGAAGTTCGTCGCCATCACTTCCGCTCCTGGAAGAGAGCCTTCAGCTCGGGGGGCATCTGGGGCAGCGGCTCACGCCGCAGGTCCACCCGGTCGCCCTGCTGGCGGGAGACGAGGTTGACCGTCCCCCAGGTGTCGTCGGTGTACGGATGGTCCTCGCGAGTATGGCCGCCGCGGCTCTCCTTGCGCTCCAGCGCGGCGAGCGCGCAGCACTCCGAGACGGTCAGGAGGGAGGTCAGGTCGAGCGCCAGGTGCCAGCCCGGGTTGTAGATCCGGCCGCCCTCGACGCGGACCTTGGCCGCCCGCTGCTTGAGCGCCTCGAGCTTCTTGAGCGCTTCCTTTAGCTCGTTCTCGACCCGGATGATGCCGACCAGCTCGTGCATGGTGTCCTGCAGGTCGGCCTGGATCGTGTACGGGTTCTCGCCGCCCGAGCGGGTGAAGGGCTCGAGCATGGTGCGCGCGATCGACTCCACCTGTCCCGCGTCCACCGTGAGCCGCCCGCCCAGGTTCTTGCAGTAGAGCGCGGCGTGCAGCCCCGCCCGCCGCCCGAACACCAGCAGGTCGCCCAGGGAGTTGCCGCCGAGCCGGTTGCTGCCGTGGAGCCCGCCCGCCACCTCGCCGGCCGCGAAGAGGCCGGGGACGGTGGCCGCGGTGGAATCGGCGTCCACCCGCACCCCGCCCATGACGTAGTGCATGGTCGGGCCCACCTCCATCGCCTCCTTGGTGATGTCGACCCCGGCCAGCTCCTTGAACTGGTGGTACATCGAGGGCAAGCGCTTGCGGATGTAGTCGGCGGGCCGTCGGGTGCAGATATCGAGGAACACGCCGCCGTGCACGGTGCCGCGGCCGGCCTTCACCTCGGAGTTGATGGCCCGCGCGACCTCGTCACGGGGCAGGAGGTCCGGGGTCCGCCGGTTGTTCTTCTTGTCCTGGTACCAGCGGTCGGCTTCCTCCTGGTTGTCCGCGGTCTCGCCCTTGAAGAACTCGGGGATGTAGTTGAACATGAAGCGCTCCCCCGCGGTGTTCTTCAGCGTGCCGCCGTCGCCGCGCACGCTCTCCGTCACAAGGATGCCGCGCACCGACGGGGGCCACACCATCCCGGTGGGATGGAACTGGACGAACTCCATGTCGATCAGGTCCGCGCCGGCCCAGAACGCCAGCGAGTGCCCGTCGCCGCTGTACTCCCAGGAGTTCGAGGTGTACTTCCAGGCCTTGCCGATGCCGCCGGTGGCCAGCACGACCGCCTTGGCCTTGAAGAGCACGAACTGGCCGGTGTTGCGCCAGTAGCCGAAGGCTCCGGCCACCCGCTCGCCGTCCTTGATCAGCCGCTCGATCTTGCACTCCATGTACACGTCGATCGGCTGGTGGATCGCGTGGTACTGGAGCGTGCGGATCATCTCGAGGCCGGTGCGGTCGCCCACGTGGGCCAGCCGCGCGTAGCGATGGCCGCCGAAGTCCCGCTGGGAGATCAGGCCGTCCTTGGTGCGATCGAAGAGGGCCCCGTAGCGCTCCAGCTCCAGCACGCGCTCGGGGCTCTCCTGCGCGTGGAGCTGGGCCATGCGCCAGTTGTTGAGCATCTTGCCGCCGCGCATGGTGTCGCGGAAGTGCACCTGCCAGTTGTCCTCCGGCCACACGTTGCCCATCGCGGCCGCGATGCCGCCCTCGGCCATGACGGTGTGGGCCTTGCCGAGGAGCGACTTGCAGACCAGGCCCACCGACACGCCCTGGCTCGCCGCCTCGATGGCCGCGCGCAGACCGGCGCCGCCCGCTCCGATGACCAGGACGTCGTGCTCGTGTGTCTCGTACTCCACGGTCGCCATCAGATGATCCTCCAGTCGCGGATGATCCCCATGGAGACGAGGCGGATGTAGACATCCGTCAGGCCCACGCTGAAGAGGGACAGCCAGGCGAACATCGGGTGCTTCTCGTTGAGCCGGGTGATCCCGCGCCACAGGCTGAAGCGCACCGGAGCCTTGGAGAACACGTCGACCGCCCCGCCGCACACGTGCCGGCAGGAGTGGCAGGAGAACGTGTAGCCGGCCAGGAACAGCACGTTGATCCACATCACGATGGTCCCGACGCCGATCCCGAAGCCGTCCTTGAACCGGAACGCGAGGATGGCGTCCCAGGTCAGCATCACGATGAACAGCACCGCCACGTACCAGGCGTAGCGGTGGAAGTTCTGGAGGAAGAGCGGGAAGCGCGTCTCGCCGGTGTATCCCGCCTTGGCATCCCGCACCGCGCAGGCCGGCGGCGCCAGCCAGAAGGAGCGGTAGTAGGCCTTGCGGTAGTAGTAGCAGCTCAGGCGGAAGAGTCCCGGCCCGGCCAGGATGAGGAACGCGGGCGACACCAGCCCCATGATCGGGAGCGAGATGTCGGGCAGGGCCCACCAGAAGCTCTGGTGCAGGCACGACTTGGTGAGGCAGGGCGAGTAGAAGGGCGAGAGGTACGGGTCGGCGAAGTAGTGGGCGTTCTGGAACGCGGCCCACGTGGAGTAGATGATGAAGGACAGCAGGACCACCACCACCGTGAGCGGCAGCACCCACCACGAATCCGTCCGCAGATGCGCCGCCGCGATCGGCGGCCGCGCCTCCCCGAGGATCCGCCCGCCCTGCCTCTGCGCCGTTGCGCCGTTCATGCGTTCTCCCTCGCGTAGGCCTTCATGCCGTCCTGATAGAGATCGCCGCCGTGGCAGTCGTTGACCACGATGGCGGGAAACCCCGCGACCTCGAGGCGTCGGATGGCCTCGGTGCCCAGATCCTCGTAGGCCACGGTCTCGAGCTTCTTCACGAAGCCCGAGAGCACCGCGCCCGCGCCGCCGATGGCCCCGAAGTAGACGCCCTTGTGCTGGCGGAGCGCGTCCTTGACCGGCTGGGAGCGCGCCCCCTTGCCGAGCGTGCCCTTGAGGCCCAGGGCCAGGAGCTTCGGGGTGAACTTGTCCATGCGCCCGCCGGTGGTGGGGCCGATGGAGCCCACCACGTCGCCGGGCCGCGCGGGCGAGGGCCCGGTGTAGTAGATGATCTGACCCCGCACGTCGATCGGCAGCGGCTGGCCCGCGTCGATGAGCGGCAGCAGCCGCGCGTGGGCCGCGTCGCGCGCGGTGTACATGACGCCGGTGATGCGCACCCGATCGCCCGCCTTCAGCGATAGGACGTCCTCGTCGCTGAGCGGCGGGGTGACGTCCTTGATCCCGTCAGCGCCGGTCGAGATCATCGCCCCTCACCCCAGCCCTCTCCCCAAAGGGGAGAAGGAGCCTCGAACCCTCGCCCCCGGAGGGGGAGAGGGCAGGGTGAGGGGGCGTTGTTCACCCTCATAGCGAGGCCTCCTTGTGGCGATGCGCGTGGCACTCGATGGTGACCGCCACCGGGAGGCTCGTGATGTGGCAGGGATACGTGAGGATGTGGATGCCGAACGCGGTGGTGTCGCCGCCGTAGCCCTGCGGCCCGATGCCGAGCCGGTTGGCGCGCTCGAGGACTTCCTTCTCGATCGCCGCGACCGCCGGATCCGGACTGGGAGCGCCCAGCTCGCGGAAGAGCGCCTTCTTGCTGAGCCGCGCCGCCTGCTCGAAGGTGCCGCCCACGCCGACCCCCGCGATGAGCGGCGGGCACGCGTCGGGGCCCGCGGTGCGGATGCACTCGAGGATCCACTCCTTGACGCCGTCCACGCCCTCCGCGGGCGTGAGCATCTTGTACTTCGAGCGGTTCTCGCAGCCGCCGCCCTTGGCCATGATCTGGATGTGGAGCGCGCTGCCCGCCACCACGTCGAGATGGATCACCGCCGGCGTGTTGTCGCCGGTGTTCACCCGGTCGAAGGGCGACCGCACGATGGAGGCGCGGAGGTAGCCTTCCTTGTAGCCCTGCCGCACCCCCTCGTTGATCGCATCGTAGAGCCCGCCCCCGGTGACATGCACGTCCTGCCCCAGCTCGATGAAGCAGACCACGAAGCCGGTATCCTGGCAGTAGGGGATCTTCTTGGTGCGGGCCAGCTCCGCGTTCTGCTGGAGGATCTGGAGGACCTGACGCCCGGCCGGCGAGCGCTCGGTCTGGAGCGCGCCCGCGAAGGCCCGCAGCATGTCGGGCTCGAGGGAGTAGTTCGCCTCCATGCAGAGCTTCTTGACCGCGTCGACGATGGAGGAGACGTGGATCTCGCGCATCCGGCTACTTCTTGCTGGCCATCGAGGCGAAGAACTCCTTCTGCCGCTGCGCCATCTGCTCGGGGCTCGGATCCTCGACGTGGGTGGCGAGCCCCCAGCGGTGGCCGGAGGGATCGTCGACCGCGCCGAAGCGGTCGCCCCAGAACATGTCGGTGACCGGCATGGCCACCTTGGCGCCCGCCCCCACCGCGCGCTTGAAGGCGGCGTCCACGTCGGGTACGTACAGGTAGAGCGAGCCGGTGGTCTGCCCCACCGAGACCGGCGCAACGCAACCCATCCCCGGGCTCTCGTCGGCCAGCATGACGCGGGAATCGCCGACCTGGATCTCGGCGTGCATGATCTTGCCTTCGGGGCCGTTCACGCGCATGATCTCGCGCGCGCCGAAGGCCTTCTGATAGAACTCGATCGCCGCGGCGCCGTCCTTGACGGTCAGGGCCGCGGTCACGGTGTGGTACCCGTCCGGAATCGCCTTCGCCATCTCTGCCTCCAACCACCCCTCACCCTGCCTCTCCCCCCGGGGAGAGGGAGAAGGGGCTAGAGCTTGAGTTTGTCCACGAGCTCCCGGACCGCGGCGGCCGACTTGTCGAAGGCGGCCTGCTCGTCCTGCTGGAGCTTGATCTCGATGATCTGCTCCACGCCTCGGCGCCCCAGCTTCACCGGCACACCGACGTAGAGGCCCTTCGTGCCGTACTGGCCGTTCAGGTACGCCGCGCAGGGCAGGATCTTCTTCTTGTCCTTGAGAATCGCCTCCACCATCTCCACCGCGGAGGCGGCCGGCGCGTAGTAGGCGCTGCCCGACTTGAGGAACGCCACGATCTCGGCTCCGCCGTTGGCGGTGCGCGTGACCAGGGCCTGGATCCGATCCGCCGGGAGCAGGTCGGTGATCGGGATGCCCGCCACCGTGGAGTAGCGCGGCAGCGGCACCATGGTGTCGCCGTGGCCGCCCAGCACGAACGCGGTCACGTTCTCCACCGACACCTGCAGCTCCTGGGCGATGAACGTCCGGAAGCGCGCCGAGTCCAGCACTCCCGCCATGCCGATCACCCGCTCGGTCGGGAAACCGGACTTCTTCCACGCCAGCTGCACCATGGCGTCGAGCGGGTTGGTGACCAGGATCAGGATCGCGTTCCTCGAGCGGCTCACCACCTGCTCGACCACCGACCCCACGATCTCCGCGTTCTTGAACAGGAGATCGTCGCGGGTCATGCCCGGCTTCCGGGCCAGGCCCGCGGTGATCACCACGATGTCCGAGTCCGCCGTCTCGTCGTAGCCGTTGGTGCCGGTCAGGCGGGAGTCGTAGCCGTGGATTGGCCCGGCCTGGGCCAGGTCGAGCGCCTTGCCCTGCGGGATCCCCTCGACCACGTCGACCAGGACCACGTCGCCCAGCTCCTTCTCGACGGTGTACTGGGCGACCGAGGCGCCGACGTTGCCGGCGCCGATGACCGAGATCTTGGCTGAGCGCCATGTCTCGGCCTGCCGATTTACAGGCTCTCCATGTTCTTCGACGATCGCGGTGCCGAACTCCGAGCACTTCACTTCCTTGGCCCCGTCCATCAGGCGCGCGAAGTCGTAGGTCACCACCTTCTGGCCGATCGTCTTCTCGATACCCGCAATGATGCGGTCCGCCGCCTCGGTCCAGCCCATGTAGCGCAGCATCATCTCGCCGGAGAGGATGACCGAGCCCGGGTTGACCTTGTCCTGCCCCGCATACTTCGGCGCGGTGCCGTGGGTGGCCTCGAAGAGCGCGTGGCCGGTGTCGTAGTTGATGTTGGCCCCGGGCGCGATGCCGATGCCGCCCACCTGCGCGGCGAGCGCGTCCGAGATCAGGTCACCGGTCAGGTTGCAGCACGGGATCACGTCGAACTCGTCGGGCCGGGTCAGGATCTGCTGCAGGAACGCGTCGGTGATGGCGTCCTTCACCAGCATCTTGCCCGCGGGCGGCTTGCCCCCGCACTCGTCCCAGGAGACGAGACGGTCCGAGAACTCCTTCTTGGCCAGCTCGTAGCCCCACTTCATGAACATGCCTTCGGTGAACTTCTGGATGTTGCCCTTGTGCACCAGCGTCACGTTGCGGCGGCCATTCTCGATCGCGTAGCGCATGGCCGCGCGGTTGAGCCGGTCCGAGCCCTCCTTGGAGACCGGCTTGACCCCGATCGAGGAGGAGTTGGGGAAGCGGATCTTGTTGACGCCCATCTCCTTCTGAAGGAAGTCGATGACCTTCTTGGCCTCGGGCGTGCCGGTCATCCACTCGATGCCCGCGTAGATGTCCTCGGTGTTCTCGCGGAAGATCACCATGTCGATCTTCTCGGGGTGCTTCACCGGCGAGGGCACGCCCTTGTACCAGCGCACGGGGCGCAGGCACACGTACAGGTCCAGCTCCTGGCGGAGCGTCACGTTCAGCGAGCGGAACCCCTCGCCCACCGGCGTGGTGAGCGGCCCCTTGATGGCCACCAGGTACTGGCGGATGACGTCGAGGGTCTCGGGGGGCAGCAGGTTCGGCGGACAGTCCTTCCCGTACACCGTCGCCGCCTTCTCACCCGCGTACACCTCGGCCCACGAGATCTTGCGGCGTCCCTTGTAGGACTGGGCCACCGCCGCGTCGAGCACGCGGACCGACGCGGCCCAGATGTCGGGGCCGGTGCCGTCGCCCTCGATGAAGGCGACGATCGGGTTGTCGGGCACCTGCAGCTTGCCGTGGCTGATCGTGATCTTCTCGCCCGCCGGAATCTTGACTCTCGCTGCCGCCATTGGAGCGTCTCCCCTGCTCAGGGTTATGTGAGGGCGTTCAAGGCTGAGCCCGCCTTGAACCACCCGATCTGCTCGTCGGTCATCGTCTGCAGGCACTGGACGGTGGTGGTCTTGCCGTCCGGCTTGTGGATCACCACCTCCACCGGCTTCCCCGGGGCGAGCGCGGCCAGCCCGCGCACGCTGACGCGGTCGGCCTGCTCGAAGAGGTCGTAGTCCGACGTCTTGGCGAAGGTCAGGGGCAGGATCCCCTGCTTCTTGAGGTTGGTCTCGTGGATGCGAGCGAAGCTCTTGACGATGACCACCTTGCAGCCCAGGTAGCGGGGCGACATGGCGGCGTGCTCGCGGCTCGACCCCTCGCCATAGTTCTCGTCGCCGATCACGATCCAGCTCACGCCCTTGGCCTTCAGATCCCGCGCGTTCTTGGTGAAGGTGTTCACCTCGCCGTTGATCGGGTTGGCGCCCTTGCCCGCCTGGCCGGTGAAGGCGTTGACCGCGCCCAGGAACATGTTGTCGCTGATGCGGTCGAGGTGGCCGCGATACCGCAGCCACGCGCCCGCGGGCGAGATGTGGTCGGTGGTGGTCTTGCCCTTGGTCTTCACCAGGATGGGAAGCTCGCCGAAATCTCGCCCATCCCAGCGCGGGAACGGCTGCAGGAGCTGCAGGCGCTCGCTGCTGGGCGCGATCACGACCTGCACCCGGTCGCCGTCCGACGCGGGCGCCTCGAAGCCCGCGTCGCCGCCCGCGAAGCCCTGGGCCGGCAGCTCCTCGCCCTCCGGCGCGGTGAAGCGGAACGGCTTGCCGTCCGGCCCGGGAATCGTCCCGTGCACCGGGTCGAACTCGAGCGTGCCCCCGAAGGCCAGCGCGGTGACGATCTCCGGACTGGTCAGGAACGAGAGCGTGGAGGCGCTGCCGTCGTTGCGCCCCGGGAAGTTCCGGTTGAACGAGGAGACGATGGTGTTGGTCTCCTCCTTGCCCACGTCGCTGCGCTTCCACTGCCCGATGCAGGGCCCGCACGCGTTGGCGAGCACGGTGCCCCCGATCTTCTGGAAGGTGTCCATGATGCCGTCGCGCTTGATCGTCTGGTAGATGCGCTCCGAGCCCGGCGTCACCAGGAACGGGGTCTTGGCCTTGACCCCCGCCTTGAGGGCCTGCATCGCGATGTGGGCGGCCCGCTTCATGTCCTCGTACGAGGAGTTGGTGCAGGAGCCGATCAAGGCCTGACGAATGCCCGCCGGCCAGCCTTCCTTCTTCACCTCGGCGGCGAGCTTCGAGATCGGCCGCGCGCGGTCCGGCGAGTGCGGGCCCGACGATGTGGGGCTCGAGCTCGGAGAGGTTGATCTCGACCACCTCGTCGTAGAACTTCCGCGGGTCGCGGATCACCTCCGGGTCGGCCACCAGGTGCGCGCGGTGCTGCTCGGCCAGGCCGCGCGATGTCCGCGCGGTCGGTGGCGCGCAGGTACGCCGCCATGCGGTCGTCGAAGTGGAAGAGCGAGGTGGTGGCGCCCAGCTCCGCGCCCATGTTGCAGATGGTGCCCTTGCCGGTGGCGCTGATGGACTCGGCCCCTGGCCCGAAGTACTCGATGATCTTGTTGGTGCCGCCCTTGACGGTCAGCAGCCCGCACAGATAGGTGATGACGTCCTTGGGGGAGCTCCAACCCGAGAGCTTGCCGGTGAGGTGCACGCCGATGAGCTTGGGATCGAGGACCTCCCACGCCAGGCCCGCCATCGCCTCGCCGCAGTCCGCCCCGCCGACGCCGATGGCGGCCATGCCGAGGCCGCCCGCGTTGGGGGTATGGGAGTCGGCGCCGATCATGAGGCCGCCCGGGAAGGCGTAGTTCTCGAGCACCACCTGGTGGATGATGCCCGCGCCCGGCTTCCAGAACCCGATCCCGTACTTCTTCGAGGTCGAGTGCAGGAAGTCGTACACCTCGCGGTTCTCGTTGATGGCGCGCTCCATGTCCTCGGCCGCGCCGCTCTCCGCCCGGATCAGGTGGTCGCAGTGCACCGTGCTGGGCACCGCCACCTGCTTCTTGCCCGCCTGCATGAACTGGAGCAGGGCCATCTGGCCCGTCGCGTCCTGGAGCGCCACCCGGTCCACGCGGAGACGGAGCTGGGCCTTGCCCCGGCTCCACTCCTGCTTGGCGAAGTCATCGGCGTGCGCCACCAGGATCTTCTCGGCCAGCGTGAGGGGGCGGCCGAAGCGCCGGCGCGCCTCGTCGAGCTTGCCGGGCATGGATTCGTACAGCCGCTTGACCTGGTCAACCGACATGGTGGGCCTCCTCGACCGGCGGTACACACACGTATCGCCTCCCACCTGGTGAGAGGCGGGAGGCGACTAGATAAAATCCGTACTTACGCTAACATGACGTCCCGGGCTGGTCAAGGAACAGCCCCCACTCGCCCATGTCCGACCCCATCGAAGACTATGCGCTGATCGGCGACGGCGAGACCGCGGCGCTGATCTCTCGCGCCGGTTCCATCGATTGGCTCTGTCTGCCCCGTTTCGACTCCCCGGCGTGCCTGGCCGCGCTGCTGGGCGGGCCCGAGCACGGGCGCTGGAGGCTCGCGCCGCGCGACGGGGGCGCGCGCGGCGCAGCGCCGATACCGCGACGACACGCTCATCCTGGAGACCACCTTCGAGACGGACACCGGAGCCGCCACCGTCGTGGACTGCATGCCCCAGCGCGCCGGGCCGCCGGTGGTCGTGCGCCAGGTCCAGGGCGTCCGGGGCACGGTCGCCATGCGCATGGAGCTCGTGATTCGCATGGACTACGGCTCGGTGGTGCCCTGGGTCCGCCGCTCGGCCCGGGGCATCCGGGCGGTGGCGGGGCCCGACGCGCTCCTCCTCACCACCGACGTGCCGCTCCACGGCGAAGGGCTCACCACCGTCGCCGACTTCACCGTCGCGGCCGGCGAGCACGCGCTCGCTGTCGATGGCCTGGCATCCGTCGCACCTGCCGCCGCCGGCGCCGGTCGAGCCGCGACCGCGCCATCGCGGAGACCGAGGCGTGGTGGCGACGAGTGGGCCGGGCGCTGCACCTACGAGGGCCCCGACCGCGACGCGGTGCTGCGCTCCCTCATCACGATCAAGGCCATGATCTACGAGCCCACCGGCGGCATCGTCGCCGCGCCGACCACCTCGCTGCCCGAGCGGCTGGGCGGCGTGCGCAACTGGGACTACCGCCTGTGCTGGGTCCGGGACGCGACCTTCGCGCTCTACGCGTTGATCCTGGGCGGCTATCTCGACGAGGCGCGCGCCTGGCGGCAGTGGCTGCTCCGCGCCCTCGCGGGCACGCCCGCCCAGCTCCAGATCATGTACGGCCTCGGGGGCGAGCGGCGACTCACCGAGCTCGAGCTGCCGTGGCTGCCCGGGTACGAGGGCTCCGCCCCGGTGCGCGTGGGCAACGCGGCCCATGCTCAGTTTCAACTGGACGTCTGGGGCGAGATGCTCGACGCGACCTACGCGGGCGCCCGGGCCGGGCTCGCGCCGGATGGAGACGACTGGCGCGTGCATCAACACGCTCATGCGGCACCTCGAATCGGTGTGGACGGAGCCGGACGAGGGCATCTGGGAGGTGCGCGGCCCGCGCCGGCACTTCACCCACTCCAAGGTGATGGCGTGGGTGGCCGCCGACCGGATGGTGAAGCTGGGCGAGACGGCCCCCGGGCGGGCCCCGACGGATCGGTGGCGCGCGCTCCGGGCCGCGATTCACGAGGACGTCTGCCGGCGCGGCTTCGATCCGGGCCGCAACGCGTTCGTGCAGTCCTACGGCGCGTCCGAGCTCGACGCGAGCCTCCTCATGATCCCGCTCGTGGGCTTCCTGCCCGCCGAGGATCCGCGGGTGCGCGGGACGGTGGCCGCGATCGAGCGGGAGCTCCTCGTGGACGGGCTCGTCCAGCGCTACCCGACCGAGTCCGGCGTGGATGGCCTCCCGCCGGGCGAGGGCGCTCTTCCTCGCCTGCTCGTTCTGGCTGGTGGACAACCTGGTCCTGCTCGGGCGCGGCGACGAGGCGCGCCGGCTCTACGAGCGGCTGCTCGCGCTGCGCAACGACGTGGGGCTGCTCGCCGAGCAGTACGATCCCCGAGCCCGCCGCCAGCTCGGCAACTTCCCCCAGGCCCTCTCCCACATCGCCCTCGTCAACAGCGCCTGCAACCTGTCCCAGGCGGGGCGCCCCGCGCGCCTGCGCGCGGACGCGTGAGCCCTCACGGGGCCGACGCCACCGCGGCCGCGATGCGCCGGCGCGTCTCCTCCATCTCCTCCGTGGAGCCGTAGCGCCCCCGCGGCCAGAAGAAGCCGCGGAGGCCGTCGCCCCGCCGCCGCGGCACCACGTGCACGTGCAGGTGCGGCACGCTCTGGCTCACCCGGTTGTTGACCGCCACGAAGGAGCCGTCGGCGCCCTGCGCCTCCTCCACCGCGCGCGCGACCGCGCGCACCGCGTCCCAGAGCGGCGCGGTCAGCGCGGCGGGCAGGTCGACGATGCGTCTCCACGTGCTCGCGCGGGATCACGAGGCAGTGGCCGGGGAACAGCGGCCGGTGATCGAGGAACGCGGCCACCGCGCGCGTCTCGAGCACGAGGGCGCCCGGCTCTTCCGAGCGCGCGATGCGGCAGAAGAGGCAGCCCGCGGCGGCTCACCGTCCCGCGCGGTCAGCCGAGCAGGCCGCGCACCGCGCGGCGCCGCAGCGCCAGGATGGACTCGGTCGGCGAGATCTCCATCGGGCAGACGTCGGTGCAGTTCGCCTGGCTGTGGCAGCGCATGAGCGTGTCTTCCGAGACCAGCACCGCCGCGCGGTCGGCCTGGCCGGCGTCGCGGCTGTCCGTGTCCACCGTGAAGAGGCGGTTCAGCGCCGCGGGGCCCGGGAAGCGCTCGTCGTTCGCCACCATGGTGCATGCCGAGACGCACATGCCGCAGCCGATGCACTCGATCGCGGGATCGATCCCCTGGCGCTCCGGCGCCTGCCCGCCGATCGGGGCGAAGGCGGCCGGCTCCTCCTTCGGCACGAAGGTCGCGCCCACCCGCGCGGCCTGCTCCGCGAGCGGCGCCAGGTCGACGACCAGGTCGCGGACGAGCGGGAAATGGTAGAGCGGACGCACGGTCACGATTCGGGTCTTGAGACTCTTGAGCAGGGTGCGGCAGGCCCAGCGCTCGCGTCCGTTGATGACCATGCCGCACGAGCCGCACATGCCGACGCGGCAGGCATAGCGGAAGGCCAGCGTCGGATCGAGCCGGCGCTGGGCGTCCACCAGCGCGTCGAGCACCGTCATGCCCTCCCGGGCGGGAACCCAGAAACGCTGGATCCGCTCCCGGAAGCCGGGAGACCAGCGGAAGACCTTCAGGACCATCGCCACCCCCAGACCGCGGCGAAGATGAGCACGGCCAGCGCGATCGCGATCACGAGGAGCAGCCGGTGCCAGCGCACCGGCAGGCCGAAGTCGAGAAGGATCGCCCGCGCGCCGAGCAGTCCGTGCACGAGCACGAGGGCCAGCAGCACCCCCTGCACCGCGCGCCAGTACGGCGTGCGCACGTGGAGCACGATCACCCCGAGGAGGGCGACCGCGGCGGTGCGCTGCACCAGCCAGGCCCACATCCCGGCCCGCGTGCCGCGCCAGCCCTCGGTGGTGGCCCACCGGCGCCGCAGGATCCGCCGGGGGCGCTTCGGCATCAGTCCCCGATGTCCACCGTGGTGGGCCGGCGCGCGGCATCCGGCTTGAGCCGCGTGTAGCGCACCGGCTCGGTCCACACCTTCGGGCCCGAGCCGTCCGCGAAGCCGGCGAGCACGGCCACCGGCTCACTCGCGGTGTCGGGGAAGTCGCGCCGGAAGTGCGAGCCGCGGCTCTCGGTGCGCTCGAGCGCGCTGCGGGCGATGAGCCACGAGGCGGTGGCCTGGTTCTGGAGGTTGATCCAGTCCTGCCACGCGAGGTTGTAGGCCCCGCCGCCCCGCACCGCGACGCTCTCGAGGCGGCCCGAGATGTCCTCGATCTCGGCCAGCGCCAGCCTGAGGCCCTCGCCCGCGCGGATCAGCCCCACGTGGTCCCACATGACCTGCCGGAGCCGCGCCTGCAGCGCGTAGAGGCTCTCGCTGCCCTCGCTGCGCTCGAGCGGCGCGGTGGTGGCCGCCACCGCGGCGTCCACGTGGGCGCGCGAGAGCTGCGGCAGCGGGCGGCCGACCACCCAGTCCGCCATCACGTCGCCCGCGATCCCGCCGAACACGGTGGACTCCGCGACGCCGTTGCCGCCGAGCCGGTTGGCCCCGTGCACGCCGCCGGTGTCCTCGCCGGCCGCGAAGAGACCCTCCACGTCGGTGCGGCAGGCGCGGTCGATCACGATGCCGCCCATCATGAAGTGGGCGGTCGGCCCCACCTCGACCGGCTCGCGCGCGAGGTCGCGGCCGAAGTCGCGGCAGCGACGCACCATGCCCCGGAAGCTCTTCTCGACCACCTCGGCGCCCAGGTGCGACACGTCGATCCACACGCCGCCGTTGGCGGTGCCGCGGCCCTCCAGCACCTCGGTGTGGCAGGCGCGCGCCACCAGGTCGCGGGTGGACCGCTCGAGGCGCGTGGCGTCGTAGCGCTGCATGAATCGCTCGCCGCGGCCGTTCAGCAGGCGGCCGCCCGCTCCACGCAGGCCCTCCTCGAGGAGCGCCCCGGTCATGAGCGAGTTGGGCACGATGAGCCCGGTCGGGTGGAACTGCACCATCTCCATGTCGCGCAGCCGCACGCCCGCGCGCAGGCCGAGCGCGATGCCGTCGGAGGACTTGTCGGCCGAGCACGCGATGACCTTGTACATGGTCGGCCCGCCGCCCATCGCGAGCAGGATGGCGCGGCTGCGCACCACCAGGAAGGTGCCGCGGCGCACGTCGAGCAGCAGCACCCCGCCCACGTGGCCCCCGTCGGCGCGCAGCAGCTCCACCGCGCGGTGCTCCTCGAGCGGGCGGATGGACGGGCGCCGCCAGACCTGCTCGGTCAGGCGGTTCATGATCTCGATGCCGGTGAGGTCTCCCTTGTGGATGGTGCGGTCGTGGCTCTGCCCCGCGAAGGGCTTCTGGTGGATCCGCCCGTCGGGATGGCGGTCGAAGAAGCAGCCGTAGCGGGCTTCCAGCTCGAGCACGCGGCCGGGCGCCTCGTGGACCAGGGTCCACACCAGCTCCTGATCGTTGATCCACGCCCCGCCCTGCAGGGTGTCGAGCAGGTGCGCGTCGAGCGAGTCGGGAGCCGCGAGGACCGCGTTGTAGCCACCCTGCACCATGCGGGTGCAGCCGGCGCGGCCGAGCAGCCCCTTGACCGCCACCGTCACGGTGAGCCGGGGCGCGCGGTCCGCGGCGTGGAGCGCGGCGCAGAGGCCCGCGCCGCCCGCGCCGAGCACGAGGATGTCGGTGTCGAGGGAGTCGACGACGAGATCGGCGGCCATCGGTCGGCGGCCCCGAGACTACTTCGCCGGCGCGGCCACCAGGGCGTCGAGGAAGGCGCGGCCCACCTTCCCGTCCCACTCGCGCGTGCCCGCGGCCCGGGCGACCAGGCGCCCGTCGCGGCCGATCACGATGGTGGTCGGGGTGGCCCGCACCCGGTACTCCCGCGCGACCGCCCCGTCGCCGTCGAGGAGCACGGACGAGGTCACGCCGGCGCCCTTCACGTAGCTGGCCACCAGATCCCGCGGCTCCTCGATGCTCACCGCGAGCACCGTGAAGGGCTGTCCCTTCCGCTCGCGGACGACCTTCTCGATCGCGACGGGCAGCTCCTTGCGGCAGTACCCGCACCAGGTGGCCCAGAAGTAGACGAGCACGACCTTGCCCTGCTGCTCGGCCAGCGACGTCTTGCCGCCGTCGACCTTCGGCAGCGAGAACCCCGGGGCCCGCTCGCCGGGTAGCGCGTTGAGCTGGAGCTCGCGCGCGTACCGCTCGATGTCGTCGGCCGCGGCGGGCGCGGCCCAGGCGAGGCTTCCGGCCAGCAACAACCCCAGTGCCAGTCTCACGTGACCTTGACCTCCGCGGTGCCCTCGAACTTCACGCCGTGCGAATCGACGAACGTCACCTTGAGCGGTCCCGTCTCGGTCGCCCGGAATGGAATCGTGAACGTCGGGTTCTCGCTGACCGCCGTGGACGGCTCGATCACCGCGACCTCGCGGCCGAGGTACGTTACCACGACGCGGTTGACGAAGCGGTAGTTGCGATCCACCGACCGGCCTCCCTGCCGCTCCACGCGCTCCTGGGGGTGGATGACCAGGGCGCGCACCCGCGCCACGCTGCCGCGGCGGACGCTGGCCGGCGCGGCCAGCTTGACGGTCCCGATGTCCGCCATGGCTCAGGCCGCGCAGCCCGCCACCGTGACGCGGACCTCGCGGGTGGCGGCCCAGAGCGTCCCGTCGCCGGTCTCGGCGACGACGCGGACCGGCCCGCTGTCGGCCAGGCGCAGATTGGTCGCCGCGTAGGCCTGCCCCGCGGCGGGGGTGAGGGTGATCTTCACGTTGAGGGGCCGCGGGTTCTTCTCGGCCAGGATGTACAGCGCCTTGACGTGATTCTCCGGGGTCATCGGCGACTTCACCTCGACCGCGATCGGCACCGCGGCGCCGTCCTCCGCGATGAGCGGCATGTCGATGGTGATGAGCGAGGCGCCATTCTTGATCGAGCGGCCGCCGAAGAGCCGCTTCATCGTCTCGGCGATCGGCTCCTCCGGGGCCAGGTTGGCGAGGTTGCCCTGAGCCCGCGCGGGTCGCGGGCGCCACCCCGCCACCGCGGCGGCGAGCGCGGCGAGACCCAGCCATGCGCGGCGCGTGATCCGGGCGGTCATGGCTTCCAGGATGCCTTCGATCGCGTCCTTGTCAACGGCTTCACTCGATGCGGTAGGCCGACGCGTCGGGCTTGAACGCGCGCGGCAGCCAGAGCGGCCGGCGCAGCCCGTCGGGTCCGGGCGCGGGCCGGGCCATCGCGAGCCACTTGCGATAGACCTCGAAGGACTTGTTGGTGTCCACGACCACGTCGCCGTAGCGGTCGTTCGGCCCGGGCCGGCTCACGGTCACCTTCTGGTGCCAGCAGTGCTGGCCGCTCACCGGGTCCGGGTGCACCGGGAAGGTCAGGTTCTGGTGCACGCCCGCGTCCTCCCACCACACGCGCTGCGAATCGGGGTCGCGCGCTCTCGAAGGGCCGCACCCCGTGCACGTGGCGCAGGCGCCACTCCCCGGGCCGCGAGTTCTCGAGCGTCACGAGCGCGGTGGACCAGCGCTCGCCGCCGGTCTGCTCGGCGAGCCGCCAGCGTCCCAGATGATGCGAGCACGCGAGCACGCCGGGCCGGATCGCCTCGGTGACCCAGACCCGGTCCACGAAGTGGCCGATCTCGGTCGTGACCTTCAGCAGATCGCCGGTCTTCACGTCCCAGCGCGCCGCGTCCTCGGGATGCAGCCAGAGCGGGTTGTTGTGGGAGATCTCGTAGAGCCACTTGGCGTTGCCGGAGCGCGAGTGGATCAGGGTCGGCAGCCGGAAGGTGGGCAGGAGCGCCATCTCGCCCGCGGCCCGGTTCGATCTCCCGCCAGTGCACGTGGCTGCGCGCGTAGGTGGGCACCGCGTGCTCCGGCCACTTCCAGTCCTTGAGCGTCCTCGAGTAGAACTCGAGCTTGCGCGACGGGGTCGGGAAGCCGCCCATCCACTGCCCGTCCACCTCGACGCCCTCCCCCCGCGGGGACCGACGTCTCGTGGGTGCGGTAGACGTTCTCCTGCACCAGGAACGCGCCGAACTTGCGCATGTACGCGAGCGGGGTCAGGCCCTCGCGCTCGGCGGCCGCGGGCAGGCCCGGCACGCTGTGCTCGAAGATCCAGCGGTAGAACTCCTCGATGCGCAGCTTCTCGCCGGGGCGATAGGGCGACTCGAAGTACTTGCGGATCCCGAGGGCGCCGTCCGGATCGATGCGCCACGAGAGCTCGATCCAGAACTCGTCCTCCTCCCACACCTGCCCGAGCCCGGCCGCCTCGTGCGCCTGCCAGGTGAGGTCGAAGATCTTGCCCTGCTTCTCGAGCGCCACCCGCAGCACCGGCTGGCGGAAGCCGATCCAGCGCGCGGCGTGCGTCTCCTGGCTCATGAGATCGTGCCGCTCGGAGGCGTGCCCCATCGGCAGCACGTAGTCGGCGAACCATGCGGTCTCGCTCCACGTCGGGGTGAGGCAGGCGTGACGCTCGACCTTGGCCTCGTCGGTCAGCATCTCGATCCACGACATGCCGTCCGGGTTGGTCCACACCGGGTTGTAGACGCGGGTGAAGTACATCGCGAGCTTGCCGCGGCCTTCCTTCAGGAAGTGCGGCAGGAGAAAGCTCATCTCGAAGAACGCGAGCGGGTACTCCCGCGGCATCAGGAGCTCGCTCCAGATCTTGCCCGGCGGCGGCATCATCGGCGGGGTCGGCACCGCCTTGTTCCAGCCGGAGGGCGCGGTGCCGCCCGGCGTGGCCACCGCGCCCGCCAGCACCACCACCAGCTCGAGCGCCCGCGCGACTTCCCAGCCGTGCAGGTTGCCCGCGGCGGCGTTGCGCCAGACGTGGGTGGAGAGCGCGCTGGCCGCGCGGCCGACCTCGCGCGCCACCTCCTCGATGCGCGCGGCGGGCACGCCCGACTCGCTCTCCGCGAACGCGGGGGTGTACTCGGCGTAGAGCGTCTTGAGCGCGTCCTCGAAGGACGCCGATCGTGACCGGCAGGTCCGGCCGCTCTTCACGCAGGTACTGCTCCCAGTTCACCCAGCGGCGGACGAACTCGCGGTCCCACGTGCCGTCGCGCAGCATGCAGTGCGCGATGGCCAGGAGCAGCGCGGCCTCGGTGCCCGGCCAGGGCGACAGCCAGTAGTCGGCCATCGACGCGGTGTTGCTCAGCCGCGTATCCAGCACGCAGATCTTGGCCCCCGCCATCTTGCCGTCCATGATGCGCTGGGCGTGCGGGTTGAAGTAGTGGCCGGCCTCGAGGTGCGAGGAGAGCAGCAGGATGAAGCGCGCCTTGCTGTGGTCGGGCGAGGGCCGGTCGAGCCCGTGCCAGAACGCGTAGCCCGCGCGCGCGGAGGCCGAGCAGACGTTGGTGTGGCTGTTGTGGCCGTCGATCCCCCAGGCGTGGAAGACGCGCTGGAGGTAGATCAGCTCGTGGCCCGGGCGCCCGAGGTGGTACATGACCTCCTTCTGGCGGCCCTCGACCAGGGCCTTCCGGATGCGCCCGCCGATGTCGTCGAGCGACCTCGTCCCAGGTCACCCGCTCCCACTTGCCCTCGCCCCGCTTCCCGGCCCGCCGCAGCGGGTAGAGGATGCGCTCGGGATCCGTGATCTGGTTGAGCGTCGCCGGGCCCTTGGCGCAGTTGCGCCCGCGGCTGCCCGGGTGCACCGGGTTGCCCTCGAACTTCTGGATCTGCAGCGTCTGCGGATCCACGTAGGCGAGGAGCCCGCAGGCCGCCTCGCAGTTGAAGCAGATGGTCGGGATCAGCTGGAACTGCCGCTTGACCTTGCGCCGGCCAGGCCTTGCGCGTCGTACTCCTCCCAGTCGTCCCACCGCGCCGGCGGCGGAAACCGCTCGAGCCCGGACGCCGGCGCCGCGAGTCGCTGCGCCACCGGATGCAACGGCTCACTTGGGGTCAGGTCTTGCATTACGACATTTCCTCCCTCGAGTGTGCACTCGCGCGCGGCAAATGTCGTAATGCAAGACCTGACCCGGCCTAGCTGAGCGGGAGCATCTGGCCGGCGCGGATCCAGAGCTCCTCCCAGAGCCAGAGGCCGGCCAGCGCCAGGCCGGCGGCCAGCTCGGAGCCGAACGGCACCGACGCGCTCAGCAGCAGCACCAGCGGCAGCGCGATGCCCGCGGCCGCCACGCCGCCCCAGAGCGGCAGGCGCAGGGGCCCGTGGGTCAGGAGCCGCGCCGCCCGCCGCGCCTCCTCCGTGCCGTGCGCGCCGAAGAGCTCGGCTCCCAGCACCAGCGCGCTCACCAGCAGCGAGGCCCAGAGCACGAGCCCCAGGCCGCCCACGATGAACGACGCGCTGCCGAGCGCGCGCGCGGCGAGCAGCAGGCTGGCCGAGCCGCCGACGAGCGCGGCCACCAGCAGGTGCGGCAGCAGCAGCGGGCTCTGCCAGAAGTCGCGCCCCTCGGCCTGGCCGAAGAGGAACGCGCTGTAGCCCGCGGTCGCCGCCGCCGACCACCGCCATCGGCCAGGCCAGCAGGTGCAGCGCCACGAGGCTGCCGATGAGGCCGGCCAGCGAGCCACAGCGCCCAGCGACTCCCGCCGCGAAGAGCATCGAAGCCGCCGCAGCACGAGCCACGAGCGCGGGTTGGGCTTGAAGACCAGATAGAGGAATCGCTCCGGCCGCTTGAGGTCGAACACGAGCAGGAGACACGTCAGCAGCGAGGAACGCCAGGCCGATCGCGGGCACCGCCAGCCCGGTCAGGGCGTCCGCGGTGCAGGAAGCCGGCCCGCGATGCGCCGAGCGCGGCGACCAGGAAGGCGCCCGCCGCGATCGACTTGGTCCAGAGGTACGCGGCGACCTTCCAGCCCCAGGGCCGCTCGGGATGCGCGACGTCGTAGACGGTGCGCGCGAGGCGCAGCAGATCCATCCGTCGGTCGCGGCGGTGATCGGCGGCCGAGCGGCTGCGTCAGCGGCGAGGTTGCGCCGGCCCGGGCTCGGGATGCTCCCGCCCTGCGCGAACACGTAGCCGCCGCGCCGCTCCTGCATCCCCGGCGTGAGCGCCGCCGCCTCCGCGCCGAGGTAGAAGAGCTTCGGCCGCGTCCCCTGCTCGGGCTTGCGCACCTGGACCTGCTGCGAGGCGACGAGCCGCGCGATCGTGCTCGCCGGGATCGTCGAGGTCGCCGGGCATGATCGCCTGCACCGGGCAGACGACCACGCACGCCGGCTCGAGCCCGACCTCCACGCGGTGGGCGCAGTAGTGGCACTTGGCCGCGGTGTGCGTCTCCGGATCGATGTAGAGCGCGTCGTACGGGCACGCCTGCATGCACGACTTGCAGCCGATGCAGCGCGTCGCCGTCGAAGTCCACGATGCCGTCGGCCCGGCGGTAGAGCGCCACCGTGGGGCAGATCGTCACGCACGGGCGCGTTGTCGCAGTGGTTGCAGCGCATCACCGTGAAGTAGCGCCGCGTGTCCGGGAACGTGCCCTTCTCGATGTACTTGACCCACGTGCGGTTGACGCCCAGCGGGACCTGGTTCTCCTCCTTGCAGGCCACCGTGCAGGCGTGGCAGCCGATGCACTTCCGCTGGTCGATCACGAAGCCGTAGCGCACGCGCGTGTCCCCTCTCGGCGATCAGCATCAGGCGTCGTACCAGACGCGCGAGCATGGACCAGCGCGATCGAGCCCGCGAGCACGCCGCGCAGCACCGGCACCGGCACGCGCCGGCTGAGCCGGCCGCCGACCGGCGCGCCGGCGAGCGAGCCCAGCACCACCGCGCAGCGCCGGCCCGAACGGCACCTGGCCCGTGAGCACCTTGCCCAAGAAGCCCAGTCACGGCGGACGACGCTCACCATGGCCAGCGACGTCCCGATGGCCAGCCGCATCGGGACGCAGATCACGCCATCAGCACCGGCACCGCGAGGAACGCCCCGCCCGCGCCCGACCAGCCCGGCCATGAAGCCGATGGCCGCCGGAGATGCGATCGCGCGCGCGCGGTCGAACGGTCGTCGACCCTCGTCCCCGCCGGCGGCGCGGGCGGGTGGCACGAGCATGAGCGGCAGCGCCGATCGTGGTCATGAGCGCGAAGACGACGAGGAGCGCGCGCCCGGACACGTGGAGCGCGAGGACCGCGCCCGCGAGCGATCCCGCCGCCATCGCGGCGCCGCCGGTCAGCGCCAGCCCGCGATGAACGAGCGCGCGCCGCCCGTGCCTCCACGCGCCCACCGCCGCGGCCGCGAGCACCTGGGTCATGGTGAGGCCGGCCACCGCCTTGATCGTCAGGCTGCCCACGCCCAGCAGCGGCGGCACGTAGTAGAGCAGCGGGATCATCACGATGGCCCCGCCGACGCCGACCAGGCCGGAGACGAAGGCGCCGACGAAGCCGAGAACGAAGAGCGCGATCTCCAGCGTCGGCGTCACGCCGACGCCTGCCCCAGCGCAAGGTGGCTCATGAAGGGCCCATGATAGCGCGAGTCCGCCGTTCGAGCGCCGGCTTTGCCGCGCCCGTCCTGCGGAGCCGGCGGCGGCCTCGAGGCCCCCTCCGATTTTTATCGCAGGCTCGAGTAGTACGCGGCCAGGTCGGCGAACGTCGCGTCGGGGATGGTCTTCATCAGCGCCTTGAGCGCGGTCGAGCGTCGGCGTCGCCCGGGATTGCGCCGGTCCTGCTTGAACAGCACCATCTGCTCGCGCAGGATATCCCGGCGCCTGGCCGGCCAGGCTCGGGATGAGCTTGGCCGCATTGCCCTTGCCCTGCGGCGCCGTGGCAGGCCGCGCACTGGGCCGCAGGCCGCGCGCCCGCGCGCCACCGCGTCGCGCGGTCGCTGCGACCGGCGTCGGCTCGCGTCGGCTGGGCGGCGAAGTACGCCGCGACGTCGTCCACGCCGAGCTCGCAGACCTGCTTGGCGTAGGGCTCCATCTCGGGCGAGGGGCGCTTGCCGGTCGCGTAGTCCGTCGATCTGCTTCTTGAAGTACGCCGCGTCCAGGCCGGCGATGATCGGCATGGCGCTGGAGCGGCTGTTGCCCGCCGCGCCGTGGCACGCCGAGCACGTCAGCGACTTGGACGCGCCGCGCTCGTCCAGCGGGCCGGAGCCGGCGGCGATGCGCGGCGACCGCCCGGTCACGCGCCGAGCACGCGAGGCTACGCAGATCGATCGCGCTCCTGTCGTGCCGCATCGCGCTCATGCCAGCATGTCCGCCCAGATGCTCTGCGGCCCAGCCGAGCGCGCGCTGGGCCACCGAGCGCGCTCTGCGACCGGCGTCAGCTTCTGCTCGATCTGCACGACCTTGCCGTTCTCGATCTTGTACGCGTTCACCACCGCGATGGCCTCGCGGTCGCTCACCCAGCTGTAGCAGGTGTTGCCGGGCGCCACCGGCGGCATCGGCCGGCCGTTGAGCAGGCTGACGACCGCGATCGCGCATGATCTTGCCCATCGCGTTGGCGACGTTGCCGGACTTGGGCACCGGCAGGCCGATGGTCGAGTCGCCGACCACGTGGACGCCCTTGCTGCTTCACCGACTCGTAGGTCACCTGGTCGACCTCGCACCAGCGCTTGTCGACGCCGACCAGGTCCGCCTGCACCGCGATGGCGCCCGCGCGCTGGGGCGGGATCAGGTTGAGCACGTCGTACTTGACCTTGTCGAACTCGGTGCGGACCTCCGCGCGTCCCGGGATCGACGGCGATCACCTTGTTCGAGCGCGCGGTAGTCGATGTTCGGATACGCCTTCCAGGCCTCGCGGAACAGCGCGGCCTTGGACACGATGTTCTGGTTCGCGTCGAGCACGATCAGCTTGGACTCGCGGCTTGTTCGTCTTGAGATACCAGGCGACCTGGAGATGCGCTCGTAGGGGCCGGGCGGGCACCGGTACGCCACGGGCGGGATGGTGAGCACGAAGACGCCGCCGTCGGGCATCGCTGGCCAGCTGCTGCGCGAGCTGCACGGTCTGCGGCCCCGCCTTCCAGGCGTGGAGCACCTTGTCCTGGTTCTGGGCGAGCCCCTCGACCTGCTCCCACTGGAACTCGATGCCCGGGGAGACGACGAGCCGGTCGTACTCGCAGATAGCCCTCGCCGACGCCGCACGCGCTTCTGATCGGGCTCGATGGCGGCTGGCCGTCTCGTGGATCATCCTGCACGCCGTGCTTGCGCAGGCCGTCGTAGCCCATCGTGATGCTGCCGATCGTGCGCACGCCGCCAGCACGAGGTTGCTGAACGGGCAGGAGATGAACTCCCGGTTGGGCTCGATCAGGACGACCTCGATGCTCGGGTCGATCGAGCCGCACGTACTTCGCCGCGGTCGCCCCGCCCCAGCCGCCGCCGATCACGACGACGCGCCGGCCCTTCTTCGGGGCGAAGTCGCCCTTCATCGCGGTGGCGCATCCGCCCAGGCCGCCACCGGCCAGCACGCCGAGACCGAGGCCGCCCAGCCCGAGGCCGCCCAGCCCGAGTCCGGAGGACCGCAGGAATGCCCGTCGCGTGACCGCGCTCATCGTCATGCCGCCTCCGCTGGTGACTCCGCGAATTCTCAATCTCGACCGGGATCGACGAGAATCTACAGAGACGATCAGGATCTGTCAAGCCAGGGCGACATGTCCTCGGGCCGCTCCAGGTGAACCGGCGGAGCCAGCGGCGGCGGCGGATTCTTGATCCCGGCCCCGGTCAGGATGAGCACGATCCGGGCGGCGGCGTCGACCTGACGCTCCTCCTGCATGCGGATGAGCGCGGCCAGCGTCGCGGCCCCCTCCGGGGACGTCCAGATGCCCTCGACCCGCGCCATCAGCCGCTGGGCCTCCACGATGGCCAGCTCGCCGACCGTCACGGGAAAGCCGCCGGTCTCGCGCAAGATGCGCAGCATCTGCCGGCCCGCGAAGGGGCCGGGCACGCGCAGGCCCGGCGCGTTCGTGAACGGGTTCTCCACCGGGGTGGTGGTCTCGGCCTTGTCTTCCCAGGCGCGCGCGAGCGGCGCGCAGCCCTCGGCCTGTACCGCGACGAACCGGGGCGGCGCGGCGGTGACCCAGCCCATGGCCGCGAGCTCTTCGTAGGCTTTCCAGATGCCGACGAGGCCGGTGCCCCCGCCGGTCGGATACACGAGCCAGTCCGGCGCATCCCATCCCAGCTGCTCGGCGAGCTCGAGGCCCATCGTCTTCTTGCCCTCGAGCCGGTACGGCTCCTTGAGCGTGGCCATGTCGAACCAGCCGATCCGCGGCGCGACCGCGGCGATGGCGCGGCCGGCGGTGGCGATGGTGCCGTCGATCGTGAAGACGTGGGCGCCGGCCAGCATCGCCTCCGCGACCGCGGCCTCCGGCGTGTCGCGCGGCACCACCACCGCGACGGAGAGGCCGGCGCGGGCGCCGTAGACCGCGGCGGCGCCGCCCGCGTTGCCCGCCGAGGGGATCATGAGGCCGGTGACGCCGAGCGTGCGCGCGCGCGTGATCGCCATCCCGAGCCCGCGCGCCTTGAACGTGCCGGTCGGATTCTGCCCTTCGTCCTTGGCCCAGAGATGCCGCAGGCCCAGATGCGCGGCCAGCCGGGGCAGCGCGAGCAGCGGCGTGCCGCCCTCGCCGAGCGTGATCGGCTCCTCGCCGTCGTCGAGCGGCAGCAGCTCGCGGAAGCGATACATCCCGGGCGGACGGCGCGCGAGGTCGTCCCGGGAGAGGGCGGCCGCGACCCGCGGGAGATCGTAGCGAACCGCGAGCATCTGGCCGCACTGCTCGCAGACGGTGAGCAGACGCTGCGGAGTCGTGGCGCCGGTCGCAGACCGTGCACGCGACGTGGGTGACGAAGCTCGTCGTTAGTGCTTCTCTTTCTCGGCCCGGTGGGCGGCGACGACTTTCTCGGCCTGCTGGTTCGGCACTTCCTCGTAGTGGGAGAACTCCATCGAGTAGCCGCCGCGGCCGCCGGTCATCGAGCGCAGGCTCGACTCGTAGGTGAGCATCTCGGACATCGGGACCTGCGCGCGCACCGCCACCACGTCACCATCCGGCTCCATGCCCACGATGCGGCCGCGCCGGCCGTTCAGATCGCCGATGACGTCGCCCGCGCCCTCCGCCGGCGCGGTGACCTCCACGTTCATCACCGGCTCGAGCAGGCACGGCTTGGCCTCCATGAAGCCCTTCTGCAGGCCCATCGAGGCCGCGATCTGGAAGGCCATGTCGGACGAGTCCACGTCGTGATAGGAGCCGTCGTAGAGGGTGACCTTGAGGTCCACCACCGGGTAGCCGGCGAGGATCCCCCGCTTCATGCAATCGCGCACCCCCTTCTCCACCGAGGGGATGAAGTTGCGCGGGATCGCGCCGCCGAAGATGTCGTCGACGAACTCGAAGCCGCCGCCGCGCGTGAGCGGCTCCACGCGGATCCAGGTGTCGCCGTACTGGCCGCGCCCGCCGGTCTGCTTCTTGTACTTGCCCTGCACCTCGGCGCGCCCCTTGACCGTCTCCCGGTAGGGAATGCGCGGCGGGAGCAAGGACACGTCCACGTTGTACTTCCGCTTCATCCGCTCCACCACCACCTCGACGTGGAGCTGCCCCATGCCCGAGACCAGGAGCTGCTTGGTCTCCGGGTCGTAGTGGTGGTGCAGGGTGGGATCTTCCTCGGCCATGCGGTGCAGCGCGGTCGAGATCTTGTCCTCGTCGCCGCGCGTCTTCGGCTGGATCGCGAAGGAGATCGCCGGCTCCGGGAAGGAGATGCCGGGCAGCACCACCGGATGTGCCTCCTCGCAGAGGGTGTCGCCGGTGAGGGTGTCCTTGAGCTTGGCGACCACGCCGATCTCACCCGGGCCGAGGGCCTCCACCGGCTTCTGGGTCTTGCCGGAGAGCCAGCCGAGGTGTCCGATCCGCTCGCGGCTGTCGCGGCGCGGGTTGTAGACCTGGCTGTCGGCCCGCAGCGTCCCCGAGTAGACGCGGAAGACGGAAAGCTTGCCCACGTGCGGGTCCGAGATCGTCTTGAACACCACCGCGCTGAGCGGGGCCTTGGGATCGGCGGCGCGCCGGGCCGCCGCCTTGGTGCGCGGCTCCGTCCCCTCCACCTCCGGCGCGTCTGCGGGCGACGGGAACTCCTTCACCAGCAGGTCGAGCAGCGGGGCGATCCCGATTCCGCGGTGGCCGAGGTGGCCAGGATGGGCACGAGGTCGCCGGACGTGATCGCGCGGCGCAGCGCGGCCAGCATCTCCGGCTCGCCGATCGAGCCCTCCTCGAGGTACTTCGCGAGCAGATCGTCGTCGGTCTCGGCGGCGGCCTCGACCACCTTCTCGCGGTACGACTTGGCGGTCTCGACGAGATCGGCCGGGATCTCGGTTGCCTTGACCTTGCCGTCGGCCAGCACGAGGGCCCGCAGCGCGATCAGGTCCACCACCCCGCTCAGGCCGCTCTCGCTCCCGATCGGGAGCTGCAGTGGGACGAGCCGGCCCTTGAGGCGCTTCTGCAGCGACTCGAGGGTGCGGAAGAAGTCGGCCCGCTCGCGGTCGAGCCGGTTGACCACGATCGCGCGCGGCAGGGCGAAGTCGTTGGCGAACTTCCAGACCTTCTCGGTCTGCACCTGCACGCCCGCCACCGCGTCCACCACCACCACCGCGGCGCCCGCCACCCGCAGGCCCGCGCGCGCGTCGGCCACGAAGTCGCCGTATCCGGGCGTGTCGATGAGGTTCAGCCGATGACCCTGGTGATCGGCGAAGCCGACCGCGGTGTTGAGCGAGATCTTGCGCTTGATCTCGTCGGGGTCGAAGTCGGTGGTGGTGGTCCCGTCGTCGACGCGGCCGAGCCGGGTGCTGGCGCCGCACGCGAACAGGATCGCCTCGACCAGGGAGGTCTTGCCCACGCCGCCGTGGCCGACGAATGCGACATTGCGAATCTTGGCGATGTCCATGCATGCCTCCTGGGGAGGAAGAAGGACGATGCGGTCAGTGTGGCGGGGATGCTACCACAGCGTTACGGGGCCTTCCAGCGGTCAAGATGATGCGCTGTGCCGTACCTCCGCGCCGACCGCGTGGAGCAGCCGTTCCGGCGTGTCCGGGTTGATCGAGCAGTCGGGCCCGAGCAGGAGCCCGCGGTCGATCGCGCGCGTGGCCGCGCGCGCCCGCTCCACGAGCGCGGCCTCCGTCATCCCCGCGATCTCGGGCTTGGCCGGCAGCCCGCCCACGACCGCGCGGCCGGTGCGCGCCCGCACCTCCGCGAGGGTCGGGTTCCCCGGCACCGCGGCGAAGCTCCACGCGGTGACCGGGTAGTCGGCGAACTCCTCGACCTGGATGCCCGTGCCGCAGACGTGGAGCAGGTTGAACGGGGCGCCCTCGACCGCCTTCAGGATGCGCAGGTCCCACGGGCGCTGCCACCGCCGGCACTCCTCCGCGCTCATCAGCGCCCGCGTCGCCACGTTGGTCGCGTAGAAGAGCCCGTCCGCGCCCGCGGCCAGGCAGAGCCGCGCGTACTCCGCGAGCGTCTCCGCCATCACGTCGAACGCGCGCGCCGTCTCGCGCGGGGTCTCCCGGAGGAAGCGCATCGCCTGGTCGCGCCCGCCCCGGGCCAGCATCGGCAGGATCATCGGCGGGGCGAAGATCGTCCAGATGATCGGCACGTCGGGGCCGACCGCGGCGCGAATGAGCCGGAGGGCCAGGAGCTGCTCGCCGAGCGCGCCCCCGCCGGGATCGACTGCGGGCAGCCGGGCGAGGTCGTCCGCCGAGCCCACCGGCGCGTAGGTGACCGTGTATGGCGTGGCCTTCTCTCCCGACGGGGCGTAGGTGAGCCCCCACATCTCGGCGAAGCACTGGGCACGCGACTGCGGCTTCAGGAAGTCCCAGTCGAAGGTCCGCGCGAGCCGGAGCGTCTCGTCGGCCAGTCCCTCGGCCGAGTTCTCGGTCGCGAAATTGTGGAGCCAGAACGCGAGCGGGATCCGGTCCACCGCCCGGCCCGCGAGCGCCGCCGTCACCCGCTGCCGCCTGGTCATGGTTCCGGTCGGGCTCATCGGGCGCGGATCCGGAGCTCCTCGTACGGAGCCGTGTACGGGTTCTGCGGGAGCACGTTGAGATTGTCCACCTCGAGGCGCGGCCCGATGCTGACGAGGTACGCGTACTCGAGCACCGGGCCGAACAGCACGCGATCGTGGATGATCTGCTGCATCTTGTCGAGGATGACCCGGCGGGTCCGCTGGTTCAGCTCGTTGGCCTGCGCGTTGTAGAGCCCGTCCACCTCCGGGATGGCGGTATACGTGTAGAGCCCGCCGCTGATCACGTACTGCTCGAGCCGCGTCGCCGCGGTGCCGGGGGCGCCCGAGCCAGCCAGGATCACGTGTTTCAGGCTCTTGTCGCCGTACTGCTTGAGGAACGCTGCGCGCTCGAGCGGGCGCAGCCGGAGCCGGATGCCCACCGCCTTGAGATCGTTGATCACCGGCTCGCCGATGCCGGACGCCGCGAACGGCTCGCTCGACAGCTCCCCGGCGTCGAAGCCCTGCGGGTATCCCGCCTCCGCCAGCAGCCGCCGCGCGCCCGCCGGATCGTGAGGATAGGCCGGCGGCGCCCAGTAGTACTCGAGGCTCTGCGGGATGATCGAGGCGGAGATCTTGCCGAGCCCCAGATAGCTCGCCTCGTTGACCGCCTTGCGATTGATGGCCAGGTTGGCCGCGAGGCGCACGCGGCGGTCGGCCCAGGGCGACTTCGGATCGTTCTGGTCCGCGAACACGAGCCAGAGCGTGACCGGGATCTGCGCGGCCTTCAGCGTGAGCCCCGGCGTCCGGCGCACTTCCTCGGCCAGCTCGCCGACCAGTCCGTAGGCGATGTCGATCTCGCCGCGCTTGAGCGCGGCCAGACGCGTGGCGTCGTCGGGGATGACCTTGAAGACCAGGGTCTTCACGATGGGCGGCTTGCGCCAGTACCCCTCGTGGGCCTCCATGACCAGCTCCACCCCGGGCTTGAAGGAGACGAACTTGTAGGGGCCCGCCCCCATCGGCGCCTTCTTGAAGCCCTCGTCGCCCACGCGCTCCACGTACTTCTTGGGCACGATCCACGCGGCGCCGGTCGCGGGCGTGCCGTAGAACGTCATGAAGTCCGGCCACGGCTGCTTGAGGCGGAAGCGCACCCGGTGCGGATCCACCACCTCCACCGCGGCCACCTTCGCCTTGAGCAGGCTCGCACTGGCGCCCCGGTAGCGCTCGAAGGTGAACTTCACGTCGTCCGCGGTCAGCGGATCGCCGTTGTGGAAGGTGACACCCTTGCGCAGGGCGAACTCGTAGACGAGGCCGTCGCGGCTCACCGTCCAGGACGTGGCGAGCGCCGCCCCCATCGCGGTGCCGGGCAGCGGGCGCACGAGGGCGTCGTGGATCGCGTAGTAGACCATCAGGGGCAGCGCGGTGCCGGTGGCCTCGGCGGGATCGAAGAAGGTGGGCGCCAATGACACGTGCACGCCCCACGTCAGGGTGCCCGCCGGCGCGGCCGGAGCCGACACCGGGTACGCGCAGACCGCGAGCAGCAGCAGGAGCCCGAGCGCGAGCGATCGCCTCACGCGCGCGCCCGGCGAATCGGAAACGCGGGCGGAACGATCTGATCCACGGTGGCGCCGTCCCAGCGCCAGCCCGACACGCGGCTCCAGTAGTGCTGGGTGACCTCGCGCGCTTTCGCGTACACCGCGTCCTCGTCCACGCGGGTGGCGCGCCCGCCCTGCACCAGCACCTGGCCGTCCACGATCGCGGTGTCCACGTCGCGGCCCGAGGCCGAGTCCACCAGCGCCTTGATCGGGTCCGCGTAGAGCGAGCCGCCGACGTGATCCAGGTTGATCAGCAGGATGTCGGCCTTGGCCCCCGGGGCCAGGCGCCCCAGGTCCTCGCGCCCCAGGAAGCGGCAGCCACCGATGGTGGCCGCGTTGAAAACGTCGCGGGCGAGGCCCGCCTGGTAGTTGGCGTCGGTGATCTTGGCCAGGATGGACGCCCAGCGCAGCTCGGACACCATGTCGAGCGGATAGGTGTCGGTGCCGAGGGCCAGCGTCACCCCCGCGTCCAGGTAGCGCTGGAAGGAGCGGAGCGTCATCGCCATCTTCGCGTACTTGTACGGGCAGTGGCCGACGGTCGAGCCGCGCTCGGCCAGCACGGCCAGGTCGTCGCCGAACGGATAGCGCGCCCAGTCGTGCGCGGTGGTGAACACCGCGTGCCCGAGCAGGGTGCGATCGTCGAGGAAGCCGATGTCGGACAGGAAGCGGATCGGCGTCTTCCGGTACTCGTCCATGATGCGCTGGAACTCGACGAGGTTGCCGCCCGCGTGAGTGTGGATGGGCGCGTTCTGCGCGCGCGCCGCGTCCTTGCCGGCCCGGAGCAGCGGCTCGCTGCACGTCTCGACCTGGGCCGCGTTGAAGAGCACGCGCAGCCGGCCTCCGGCCGCGCCGTCGAACTTGCGCCCGAAGTCCACCGCCTCCTGCAGGCGCGCGCGCCCCGCCGCCGCGTCCTCCTCGTAGTAGAGCCGGCCCTGCGCGTCCGTGTAGGTGTCGCGATCGCGGAACGGCGGGCCCCCGTAGACCCGCACCCCGAGCTCGTCCACCAGGCGCGCGTAGCCTTCCCAGTCGCCGCGGAGACCGCCCACGTCGATGACGGTCGTGGTCCCGTTCTTCAGTGCGTGCAGGAAGGTGAAGGCGCGGATCGCCGCGGTGGGCTCGGCGGGAGGCGGCGCCATCTTGCCCTTGAGCGGCGCCGCGAAGGCCATGTAGTTCGCGGTGCGGTAGTCGTTCTTGGCCATGTCGAGCAGCAGGTAGTCGCCCCCGCCGCCCGCGGTGTGAACGTGGGTGTTGATGAAGCCGGGCGAGACCAGCTTGCCACGCGCCTCGATCCTTGCGTCGGCCGTCCCCGTCCACGCGGGCCCCGCGTGGACGACGCGGTCGTCCTCGAACACCACGCTCCCCTGCTCATGAACCTCGTGGCTCTTCCCATCCCACGCCACGACCCACCCACCCTCGATCACCGTTCGCATGGCACGCCCTCCCGGCCCCGCATGCTAGCCCGCTACACAGCGCGCCGCAATCACGACTGGGGTAGAGAGATACCGGGGCGTCGAGAAGGGTCCAGATGCGAGGCGGCGCCCGAAGAGCCGCCCGCGAGGCGTACTCCTGTACGTTGAGCGGGCGGCCGAGGGCGCCAACGAAGCAGCTGGGCCCTTATCGGCGGCCCGCCTAAGGGCGGACTATTTTGCTGTGGAGGACCCCGATACTCTCAACTTCCGCCTCGAGGCGATCTCCCGCCTTGAGGAAATTCCCGCTCGCCGCCCCGACCCCCTCCGGCGTGCCGGTGGCGATGATGTCTCCGGGCAGCAGCGTCATGCCCTGGGAGAGCACCTCGATGCACTGGGCGACCGGGAAGATCATCTTGGCGGTGTTGCTCGACTGGCGGACCTGCCCGTTCACCCGGAGGGAGATCGCGAGGGCCTGCGGGTCCGGGATCTCGTCGGCGGTGACCAGCACCGGGCCCATCGGGCAGAAGGTGTCGAGCGACTTGCCCTTGAACCACTGCTGGTGGCGCTTCTGCAGATCGCGCGCGGTCACGTCGTTGATGATGGTGTAGCCGAAGACGTGCTTGAGCGCTTCGGCGCGCGGGATGTCGCGCCCGCCGGTGCCGATCACCGCGGTCAGCTCGACCTCGTAGTCCAGCTCCTTGGTGATCGCGTGGTGCACCACGTCGTCGCCCGGCCCCACCACCGCGGTCGCGGGCTTGGTGAAGTAGACCGGATGCTCGGGCGCGGCCGCTCCCCGCTCGGCCGCGTGGTCGGCGTAGTTGCGCCCGAGGCAGAAGACGTTCCGGGACGGCGACGGGATCGGAGCGAGCAGCCGCACGCGCTTGGCCGGGTAGGCCAGCCGCCGCTGGGCCAGCTCCTCGGCCGCGGTCTGCCCCACGAGCCGCTGGCCGTACTCCCAGGCCTCCCGGGTGAGCGCCAGCACCGCGTCGCCGCCCTGGACGATCTCGAGGACGGTGCGGGGGAAGCCGCCGCGCCCGCGGCGCGCGGTGCCGCGCTGGGTCGCCAGATCCTTGGCGAGGCCGGTCAGGTCGAGCACGTGCTCCTGCCAGAGCGCGCCCGGCTTGGGCTCGCCGCGCCCGCGCCGGAAGGTGACGAGCCGCATGGCCCTACCCGCTCACCGCCACCGCGCCGCTGCGCGGCGGCAGCGGCTTCCCCGCGGCCTTGGCGATGTCCTCGAGCTCCCGGGGCAGACCGAAGCGCACGTCCTCCTCGACCACGTGGACCTCCTGCACCTTGGAGCCGCGCTTGCGTCGCAGCTCCTCGACCACCTCCGTCACCAGGTGCTCGGGGGTCGAGGCGCCCGCGGTGACGCCGACGCGGTCCATGCCCTCGAGCCACTCCGGACGGATGTCGTTCTTGTCGTTGATGAGATACGACGGCGTGCCCATGACGGTCGAGACCTCGACGAGGCGGTTGGCGTTCGAGCTGTTGGCCGCCCCGATGACGAGCAGCACGTCCACCGCGCCCGCCACCGTCTTCACCGCCGCCTGCCGGTTCTGGGTCGCGTAGCAGATGTCGTCCTTGGCCGGCCCGACGATCTTGGGGAAGCGACGACGCAGCGCCTCGATGCAGTCCCGGGTGTCGTCCACCGACAGCGTGGTCTGGGTGAGATACGCCACCTTGTCCGGATCGGCCACCACGAGCTTGTCCACGTCTTCCGGGTGGGCGATCAGGAACATGCGGTCCGGCGCCTCGCCCATGGTCCCCACCACCTCGTCGTGATCGGCGTGGCCGACCAGGATGATGGTGTACCCCTCGCGCGCATAGCGGACGGCTTCGAGATGCACCTTGGTGACGAGCGGGCACGTGGCGTCGATCACCCGGAGCCCGCGCCGGTGGGCCTCGGCGCGCACCGCGGGAGAGATGCCGTGGGCGCTGAAGATGACGGTGGCGTCGTCCGGCACCTCGTCCAGCTCGTCCACGAAGTGGGCGCCCTTGGCCCGGAGCGCCTCCACCACGTGCCGGTTGTGCACGATCTCCTTGCGCACGTACACGGGCGGCGGGCACACCTGGAGCGCGAGCTCGACGATGTCGATGGCCCGGTCCACCCCGGCGCAGAAGCCCCGGGGTCCGGCCAGGACGATCTGTTGCAGCGGCAGCGACGTGGTCATGAGGCCCTCACTTGTCTCCGCGTGCTCAATGCCAGGGGTCGACCAGCACCTTCATGGTCTCACCACGCTCCATCAGCGCCAGTGCTTCTTTCACCTGCCCCAGTCCCATGCGATGTGTCAGCAGTCCGGCCGGATCGATCGCCTTTGATTCAAGGAGTTCCACCGCGCGTCGGATCATGCCCGGCGTGTGGTGAAACGCCCCCACCAGCGTGAGCTCTTCGTAGTGGGCCCGGCGTGTATCCACCCGCACCGAGGTGCCCGGGGCGCAACCTCCAAACAATATCACGGTGCCTCCCCGGCCCACCCCCTCAATGGCCTGCTCCCAGACCTCCGGCCGGCCGGTCGCGTCAACCGTGACATCGGGCCCCCGCCCCCCGGTCAGCCCCCGCAGGTGCTCCTGGATGTCCGGGACGGTGAGGGCGTCCACGGACGTACCCAGCTCGAGCTCGCGGACCCGGTCGAGACGCCAGCCCGTCTTGCCCACGATGATCACGTGAGCCCCGCGCTGGCGGGCGGCCAGGGCCAGCAGGCACCCGAGGGGGCCGTGGCCCCAGATCGCCACGGTCATCCCCGGCTCGACCCGCCCGCGCTCGATCCCCAGCAGGGCGCAGGCCAGCGGCTCGACGAAGGCCGCGATGGAGGTAGCCAGCCCCGGCCCGATCGGGACCACGTTCCGGGCGACCAGGCGCGGGGGCAGCGCCATGTACTGGCCGTAGGCGCCGTTGACGAAGAGCAGGTCCTCGCAGAGATTCGGCCGTCCGGCCATGCAGAGGCGGCATCGCCCGCAGGGCGCCGAGTTCGCGGCCACGACCCGATCGCCCTCCTTCACGCTGGGCGCGTCCCGCCCCACCGCGGTGACCACGCCGGCCAGCTCGTGGCCGAACACGGTCGGCACGCGCGGGATCATCACGGGATGGCCGCGGCGCAGCGTCTTGACATCGGTGCCGCAGGTGAGCGCCGCCTCCACGCGCATCACGAGACCACCCGGCTCGGGCTCGGGCACCGGGAGATCCTCGAGGCGCAGATCACCCGGGCCGTGGAACACCTGGGCACGCATGCTACGGAATCACGTAGACCTTCACCGCCTCGTGGCGGCGCATCAGCTCCACGCCTTCGCCCAGGCGCCCGAGCGGAAGCCGGTGGCTGATGAGACCGTCCACCCGGATCCGATCCCCCGCCAGGAGCGCGAAGGCCTCCTCGAGCTCGGCCGGGGAGGACGAGTAGGTGGCGGTGAGCGTCAGCTCGCGATGGTAGAGCGCGCCGAGCGACAGTGGCAGGCCCTCACCCGCGCCGCCCGCGAAGTAGTGCAGCGTCCCGCCGTCGCGCACGCGCGCGGCCGCGGCGGGCAGCGCGGCGGCACCGCCCGCGGTGATGACCACGAGATCGGCGCCGCGCCCGTCGGTCGCCTCGCCCAGCGCGGCGTCCAGCGCGGCGTCGTCATCGAGCACGCGCGCGCCCAGGTGGCGCCCCAGCGCGCGCCGGGACTCGAGCAGGTCGGCGGCGAAGACCCGCGCGCCCTCGAGAGCGAGGAGCTGGGCCAGCAGGCAGCCAATCGAGCCGAGGCCCACCACGAGCGCGGTGTCACCCGCGGCCACCTGGCTCCGCTTCACCGCGCGCAGGCAGCAGGCCAGCGGCTCGGTGAAGGACGCGGTCTCCTCGGTCATCCCGGCGGGCAGGCGGAAGGCGGCGTGCTCCACGTTGGGCGCGGGCACGCGGACCAGCTCCGCGAAGCCGCCCGGATCGAGATTGACCCGCTTGAAGTGGCGGCACATGGAGGGGCTGCCGCGCCGGCAGTAGTGGCAGCGAAAGCACGGCACGTGATGGGCGACCACGAGCCGGTCGCCGGGCGCGAAGCGCCGCACCCCCGCCCCGATCTCCACGACCTGCCCCACCACCTCGTGGCCGAGGACGGCCGGCCCGGGTGTGGCCGCGTTGATCTTGAGGATGTCGGAGCCGCAGAGCCCGCAGCCGCTCACGCGCAGCAGGAGCTCGCCGGGGCCCGGGGTGGGCACGGGCCACTCGCGCAGCTCGATGGCACCCCCGTCGCAGACCGCGGCCTTCACGAGACGGCCAGGCGGGCACCGAGCCAGCAGCGGAAGGCGATGGCGAGACGGCGGGGGGTGGACAGGGCAACGCGACGGGTGAAGACGTCGAAGCGCCGCGCCTCGATGGCCCGCAGCAGCGCGAAGTAGGTACGGCCCATGATCTCGGCCGCGAACAGCCGCCGCGCGTCGGCCGCCGGCAGCGCCGCCCACGCGCGCTGGTAGTACTCGTGGGCGCGCGATGCCTCGAAGGTCATGAGCTCGACGAAGGCGGGCGTGTACCGCCCCTGCGCCAGGTCCTCCGCGGCCACCCCGAAGCGCCGCAGGTCGGCCTGCGGGAGGTAGACGCGCCCGATGCGCGCGTCCACCTGGACGTCTCGGAGGATGTTGGTGAGCTGGAGCGCGACCCCCAGGTTCACCGCGTACTCGCGCGTCCGCGGGTCCGAGTAGCCGAAGATCTCGATGCAGCAGAGCCCCACCGCGGAGGCCACCCGATAGCAGTAGGGATACAGCGTGTCGAAGGTCTCGTAGGTGGGATGGTCCATGTCCATCTCCACTCCCGCGATGATCTCCTCGAGCGCGGCGCGCGGGATCGGGAACTGCCGGACCGCCACCTGCAGTCGCTGGCCCGCCGGATGCTCGGGCCGCCCTTCGTAGACGCGCGCGATCTCCTCGCGCCAGCGTCCGAGCTCCGCGCGCTGCTTCTCGCGGTCGGACACCAGGTCCACCGCGTCGTCCACGATGCGGCAGAAGGCGTAGCACGCGTAGATCGCCTCGCGCTGGGCCCGGGGGAGGCAGAGGAACGCGTAGAAGAAGTTCGAGCGGCTCTTGCGGGTCAGACGCGAGACGAACTGTCCGGCGTTCATGCCGTCGTATCCTTCTGTGCTGTCGTCTGGGCTGTCTGTGCTGTCATCCGTCTAGTTCTTAAAAGCTCTTCATATGCGGGGGCCCAGAAATGGCCCCCGCACTCCCCCAGTTCCGTTTGGCGTGTAGGCGCCGCGCTCGGTACCCCACGTCACGCCGCGCTCTCCACCCCACGTCATGCCGCGCTCCCCGATTCCGTTTGGGTGTGGGCGCCGCGCTCGATACCCCACCTCATGCCGCGCTTCCCCGATTCCGTTTGGCGTTCGCATAGCCGCGGTCGGTAAACCAGGCCACCGCGTCCTTGAGGGCGGTCTCCGCTGGCGTCTGCGGCAATCCTAGTTCTCGGATCGCCTTGGCCGTGCTGAAGTACATGCGCTTGCGGGACATGCGCACCGCGGTGAGGGGCACCGCGGGGGGACGGCGGGTGACGAGGGAGACGCCCTCCATGGCGGCGGCCGCCATCCACGCGACCGCGTACGGCACGCGGAAGCGCGGCGCGGGCACCCCGGTCAGGGTAGAGAGCATCTGGAAGATCTCCAGAAGCGACAGGTCGCGGTGGCCCAGGATGTAGCGCTCGCCCACCCGGCCCTTCTCGGCGGCCAGGATGTGGCCGCGGGCCACGTCGCGAACGTGGACGATGTTGAGCCCGGTATCCACCGACCCGACCATCTTGCCGTTCAGGAAGTCCACGATCATCTGCCCGGTGGGCGTGGGCTTGATATCCCACGGGCCGATCGGCGCCGACGGATTGACGATGATCACCGGCGCGCCGCGCGCCGCCCATTCGTCGGCCACCCGCTCGGCCAAGAACTTCGACGCCTTGTACGCGCCGACCATGTCGGCGAGGGACACCGGCGTCGTCTCGTCCCCCGGGGTGCCGTCCTTGGGAATGCCGACCGCGCCCACCGTGGAGGTGTAGACGATGCGCTCCGCGCCCGCCTCGGCCGCCGCGGCCAGGAGGTGCCGCGTGCCATCCACGTTGGCGCGGTAGAGCACCTGGAGGTCCGGCGCCCAGAGCCGGTAGTCGGCGGCCACGTGGTAGACGTGACGGGCCCCGGCCACCGCCACGCGGAGCGACCGGGCATCCAGCAGGTCGCCCTCGACGATGTCCACCGCGCAGCCCTCGAGGGCGCGCCGGTCGCCGCCGGGCCGCGCCAGCACGCGCACCGTGTGGCCGTCCGCGAGGAGCTCCCGTACGAGGTTGGCCCCCACGAACCCGGTGCCCCCGGTGACGAGGACGTTCACGGCCGCGATGAGGCCGCGATCGCCGCGATCACCCGCGCGACCGCGGTGAGGGCGAGCCGCGTGGCGCGACTCAGGGCAAGGGCCCGCGGCAGCAGGCGCGGGCGCGTGACGGTCAGGGCCAGCGCGCGCCCCGGGCGCAGCTTCCCCTCCGGCGTCATGAGCTCGATGAGCTCGAGCGGCACGCTGTCGCCCGCCGCGTCCGAGACGCCGCGCACGACCAGCGTCGGGCAGCCCGCGGACCCCGCGTGCGTCAGGATGATGGCGGACTCCAGGTCCACCGCCACCGCGCCGGTGCTCGCGAAGAGCGCCGCCTTGGCCTCGGCGGTCGCCGCCACCTCGCGCGAGGTCACGAGGGTGCCGCCGCGCGCGGCGCCCGCCAGCTCGGTGGCCTGCCGGTGCCGCGTGGGCGTCACGTTGAGGCGCTCGCCGCCGGGCCCGAGCACGCTCTCGGGCACGACGAGCTCGCCCACGCTCAGGTCGGGCGCGAGGCCGCCGCAGACACCGCTCGAGACCACGAGCGGATAGTTGAACCCGGCGAGCAGCCGCGGCCAGCGCGAGCCGAGGAGGCCGGCCCGCAGACCGACCGGCGCGACCCGGAGCAGACCGCGCCCGAAGGCGGGAAAGGGCAGGACGGTGATAGGCGGAAGCTCGAGCCGGCGGGCCAGGACCCGCGCCTCGAGCTCAACCGCGGTGAGGATCAGAATTCCGGACAACCCCGGCGGCCGCGCCCTTCTCGGCCTTCTCCCGCTCCTTGCGCTCGATCCACGCCCGCCAGCTGTTCCCGGCCGCGGTGTCCTTGCCGGAAAACTTGATGTTGGCGACCTCGGCGTAGCGGAGCGTGAAGGGACCCTCCCCGCCCTCGTCGAAGTACTCGAGGTAGGGCTCGGGCCCGTAGGTATTGCGGTTGAAGATGTAGCCGACCACCTCGGTGCCGTCGGTCCGGACGATCGTGGTGTTGCCCCGGTAGTCGAAGGCGAACTCCACCACTTCCGCCAGCGTCAGGTACTGCCCGACCTCGGGCACCCAGCCCTCGAGGCTCATGCCGCGCCCTCTAGAGCTTGCCGGTCAGCGTGACCCCGACCGTCTCCACGAAGCCCTTCATCGAGCTGAACGTGTAGTCCACGGCCGTGGCCTCGTACCCGCAGTGCACCATGCAGTCCCGGCACTTCTCGTTGCCGCTCTTCTTGCCGTAGTTCTCCCAGGGGGTGGTGTCCATCAGCTCCCGGAAGGTCTTGGTGTAGCCCTCCTGGAGCAGATAGCACGGGCGCTGCCACCCGAACATGTTGTAGGTCGGGTTGCCCCACGGGGTGCACTCGAAGTCCTTCTTGCCCATCAGGAAGCGAAGGAAGAGCGGCGACTGGTTGAAGCGCCAGCGCTTCTTCGGCTTCGAGAGCATCGTGGTGAAGAGCTCGTGGGTGCGGGCCTCCAGCAGGAAGTGCTCCTGATCGGGGGCCTTCGAGTAGCTGTAGCCCGGGGAGATCATCATGCCCTCGACGCCCAGCGTCATCATCTCGTCGAAGAACTCGCGCATCCGCAGCGGCGAGGCCCCGTCGAACAGCGTGCTGTTCGTCGTCACCCGGAAGCCGCGCGCCACCGCCTCGCGGATCGCGGGCACCGCCTGGTCGTAGACGCCGTCCCGGCACACCGCCTCGTCGTGCTCCTCGCGCAGGCCGTCCATGTGGACGCTGAACGAGAGGTACTTCGACGGGGTGAAGAGGTCGAGCTTCTCCTTCAGCAGGATGGCGTTCGTGCACAGATACACGTACTTTTTCCGCTTCACCAGCTCCTTCACCAGCCGGTCGATCTCCGGGTACATGAGCGGCTCCCCACCCGGAATGCTGACCATCGGCGCGCCGCACTCCTCCACCGCGGCCAGGCATTTCTCGATGCTCAGGTGCTTCTTGAGGATCTGGGCCGGGTACTGGATCTTCCCGCATCCGGCACAGGCCAGATTGCAGCGGAAGAGCGGCTCGAGCATCAGAACGAGCGGATAGCGCTTGCGCCCGGCCAGCTTCTGGCCGAGGACGTACGTCGCCACCGTCCACATCTGAGATACCGGAACGCCCATGTCTCGCGAACCCTTTCAGCGTCAGGAGGTGACAGACAGCCGCCCGGCCGACCATCGACCGGGCGAGACCCGATTGACAGTGTACAGTAGCAGAAAGACCCCCGACTGAACCACTATTCCCGCGGCGGCAATGAGTAATTCGCCGGTCCACACCGTCACGGCCAGGTTCACCGCCAGGACCCCGTAGTAGAGCGCGATCCCCAGGCGGGGCGAGCCCATCCGTCCGTCCCCGGCCACGTTGACGTAGCCCCCGACGGTGGCCAAGCCGACCAGACACCAGCCGACGAAATTCGAGAGCGGGACCCCGAAGTAGAGCCCGCCCTCCGGGTAGATGAAGACATGGCCGAGGAACCAGAGCTCGCCCCGCACCGCGAGCGGATCGATGACGACGTCCAGCAGCGTCATCAGCAGGCCCGCGAGAGCGACCGTGCGGAGACGGGCTGCGCGGCTCCCGGCCCAGCCCGGGCCCAGGGCCCACCGGGCCAGGCAAAAGGAGGCATAGGCCAGGAACGGAAACGACAGAGGCGAGAAGAACGGGACGTTCCGGATGAACAGCTCCGCGCCCGCGGTCGCTCCGGTGTAGTGATAGAGGCCGAAGGGCAGCCCCACGCGCGTCGACGAGAGCTCGGCCACCAGCGCGACGAGGAAGCCCCAGACCAGGAACCCGAGGGCCCCCGCGCGGCCGAGATCCCGCGTGGCCGCGACCAGGAAGAAGGCCAGGAAGCCGACCACGTACGGTCGCAGCACGAAGGTGCCGCCGAGGAGGCTCACGACCGACCAGACCGTGTCCATCGAGTGCGGGTGCGCCACGCATTCACGATACGGAACTGACCGATTTTTTTCAAGGACGGCGGCGAGTTGACGGGGCTCTGTGCTAGTATCGGGCGATGTTTTCGTCGCCCACGCGCGAACTATGGCCGGCGCCGCTTCGTCCGATCGCGGCACTCGGGGGGATGGTCCTCGACCTCGTCTCGGCGCTGGGCCGATTCGGCCAGTTCTTCGCGCAGGCGGTCGGATACGTCTTCATCCCGCCCTTCAAGCTCGGACGGCTGGTCGACCGCATCCACTTCATCGGCTTCCGGTCGCTGACCATCGTCATCCTGACCGGGGCGTTCACCGGCATGGTGCTGGGGCTGCAGATCTTCCTCACCCTGTCGCGGTTCGGCTCGGAGGCCTATCTGGGCCCCGCGGTGGCCCTGTCCTTGATCCGGGAGCTGGGCCCGGTGCTGTGCGCGGTGTTCGTCACCGGCCTGGCCGGCTCGGCGCTGACCGCCGAGATCGGCATCATGAAGATCACGGAGCAGATCGACGCGCTCCAGGTCATGGCGCTCAACCCCATGCGGTACCTGGTGTCGCCGGCCCTGGTGGCGGGGCTGATCACCTTTCCGCTGCTGACCGCGCTCTTCGACGTGGTGGGCATCTTCGGCGGCTACCTGGTCGGGGTCGAGCTCCTCGGGCTCTCTCCCGGCACGTACTTCGGCGAGATGAAGACCTTCGTCACCATGTCCGACCTCATGACCGGGTACTGGAAGGCGATCTCGTTCGGGATCATCGTGCCCTGGGTCTGCACCTACAAGGGCTTCCACTGCGGGCACGGCGCCGAGGGCGTCGCGCGCGCCACCACCCAGGCGGTGGTCCTGACGTCCATCCTCATCCTGGTCTGGGACTATTTCCTCGGGTCCGTCCTGCCGTGATCCGGATCCAGCGCCTGTACAGGAGCTTCGGCAGCCAGCCGGTCCTGCGCGGCGTCGATCTCGACGTCGCCACCGGCGAGATCATGGTCGTCATCGGCCGGAGCGGCGGCGGCAAGTCGGTCCTGCTCAAGCATCTGATCGGGCTGCTCCGCCCCGACTCGGGCAGCGTCGCGGTCGACGGAACCGAGATCACCCGACTGCGCGGGAGCGAGCTGGACCGGGTGCGCGAGCGCTACGGGGTCGTCTTCCAGGGGGGCGCCCTCTTCGACTCCATGTCGGTGGCCGAGAACGTCGCCTTCCCGCTCCGGGAGAAGAGCCGCCTGACGCCCAAGGAGATCCGGAGCCGGGTGAAGGAGAAGCTCGCGCAGGTCGGGCTCTCCGGCATGGGACAGAAGAACCCGGCGGAGATCTCGGGCGGCATGCGCAAGCGCGTCGCCATCGCGCGGGCCCTGATCATCGAGCCCGAGATCGTCTTCTTCGACGAGCCGACCACCGGCCTCGATCCGATCCTGGTCAATACCATCCATCACCTCGTCGTGGAGCTGCACCGCAAGTTCCGCTTCACCGCGGTCATGGTCAGCCACGAGATCCCGGAGATCTTCGAGATCGCGGACCGGGTCGCCATGCTCCACGAGGGTACGATCGTCGAGGTCGGGACGCCGGAGGCGGTGCGCGCCTCGGCGAACCCCATCGTCCAGCAGTTCATCCGCGGGGACATCGAGATGGTGCCTGCGGCGCAACGGCGCTTAGCCGGGAGACCAGAATGAAGCGTTCCGTACTGGAACTGGGCGTCGGCATCTTCGTGCTCGTCGGGCTCCTCGCGCTCGGCTGGATGTCGGTCAAGCTCGGGCGCGTCGACCTCCTGGGCAACCGGGGCTACGTGATCAGCGCCGATTTCCCGTCGGTGGGAGGCCTCAAGGCCGGGTCCGCCATCGAGATCGCGGGCGTCGAGATCGGGCGGGTGGACAAGATCCTCCTGCAGGACTACCAGGCGCGGGTGATCATGGTCATCCAGCCCGGCATCAAGCTCCAGGACGACTCGATCGCCTCCATCAAGACCAAGGGGCTGATCGGCGAGCGGTACGTGCGCATCAGCCCGGGCGGGTCGGACAAGATCATCGAGCCCAACGGCCGGATCCGCGAGGTGGAGCCGCCGGTCGACATCGAGGAGCTGCTCTCCAAGTACATCTTCGGCAAGGTCTAGTCCCACTCATCCAGGGAGGTATTCGATGAACTGGCTTCGCATGGGGGCGATGGTGCTGGCGGGCGCGCTGTTGATCGGGCTCGGCGCGGGGCCCGCGGCGGCGGGAGTGCCCACCGACCAGCTCAAGGGCGCGGTGGAGCGGGTCCTCAAGACCCTCGACGATCCGGCGCTCAGGGGGAACCAGAACGATCGCCGGGCGGCCGTCCGTCGGATCGCCAACGAGATCTTCGACTTCAACGAGATCGCGAAGCGGTCCCTGGCCCGGCACTGGCAGCCCCTCTCCGAAGCCCAGCGGGCCGAGTTCGTGAGCCTGTTCGCCGACCTGCTCGAGCGCTCCTACATCTCCAAGATCGAGACGTACGGGGGCGAGAAGATCCAGTACACCGCCGAGCGCGCGGACGGCGACCTCGCCACCGTGTCCACCCGCATCGTGACCAAGAACGGCACCGAGGTCCCGGTGGACTACCGGCTGCTCAAGCGGGCCGACCGGTGGCTCGTCTATGACGTCAGCATCGAGGGCGTGAGCCTCGTGTCGAACTACCGTACCCAGTTCAACAAGATCATCCAGACCACGTCCTACAACGAGCTGGTCTCGAAGCTCCGCAACAAGCAGGACGAGCTGCTCGCCGAGGACAAGGGCGGGAAGAAGAAGCCGTGAACGGCGCCGCGTTCGCGGCGCAGCTCGAGACGCAGGGTTACGACTTTTTCACCGGCGTGCCGTGCTCGATGATCTCGGGCCTCATCGCCACCCTGGAGACGCACCCGCGCCTGCCCTACGTGCCGGCGGTGCGCGAGGACGTGGCGGTGGGCCTGGCCGCGGGGGCCTGGCTGGCCGGGCGGCGCCCGATGGTCCTCATGCAGAACTCGGGCCTCGGCACGAGCCTCAACGCGCTGGTCTCGCTGTCGCTCATGTACCGCCTCCCGGCGCTGCTGCTGGTGACGTGGCGCGGCCACGCGGGCCGGGACGCGCCCGAGCACCTGTTGATGGGGGAGATCTCGCCGGGCCTGCTCGAGATGATCCGGATTCCGCACCGCGTGCTCTCCGCGACGACCATCGCGGATGACATCGCGTGGGGCCGGTCCGAGTCGGAGCGCCTGAGCCAGCCGGTCGCCCTCCTCCTCCCGCCGGGGATCCTCGACACGGAAGATCATGGGGCAGTAGCAGGGCGAGGTGAAGCCGAAGGCGAGCCGAGCGAATACAAAAATAAAGGGCGCCGCTCAGAGCCGCCGTGGGCCGACCCCACCCCCGCCCCCCGCATCTCCCGCTTCGAGGCCCTGCGCGCCGCCGTCTCCGCGCTGACGACCGAGCCCGTGGTTCACGCCAACGGCTACATCTGTCGCGAGTCGTTCGCGGTCAAGGACCGGATCGAGAACTTCTACATGATCGGCTCGATGGGCATGGCCTCCGCGATCGGCCTGGGCGTGGCGCTCGCGGCGCCGGCGCGCCCCGCCGTGGTCTGGGACGGCGACGGCAACCTGCTCATGAGCCTGGGCATCCTGCCGATGATCGGCGGCGGCCCGGTGATGGGGCGCGCCCGCCCGGCCAACCTGACGCACGTGGTGTTCGACAACGCGCTCTACGGATCGACCGGCGGCCAGGCCTCTCCCTCGCGCGCGGTCGGCCTCCACCACCTCGCGCGCGCCGCCGGCTACGAGCGCGTGACCGCGGTCGCGGGCGCCGACGAGCTGCACGCCGCGGTGGCCACCGCGGTCGCGGGCGGCGGACCGAGCTTCATCCTCGCCCGCGTGACCGGCGAGGAGCAGCCGGCACCCCGCATCCCGTACTCCCCGGAAGAGATCCGCGATCGGTTCCGCTCCGGCCTCGGCGGGCCCGCGATCCGGTGAAGGCTGTCATCCTCGTCGCCGGGGTGGCGCGTCGGCTCGCGCCGATCAGCGACACCACCCACAAGGCTCTGCTGGAGGTGGGCGGCCGCTCGCTGCTCGATCGCATGCTGGACGCGCTCGCGGCGTGCGGAGTGGAGGAGTCGGTGCTGGTGGTCGGCCACTGCCAGGATCAGGTGCGCCGGGCCGCGGGCGCCGCGCGCGGCGCGATGCGGATCCGCTACGTCGAGAACCCGGGCTATCGGAAGGGCTCGATGCTCTCGCTCTGGTGCGCCCGCGAGACGATGCGCAGCGCCGACCGTACCCTGATCATGGACGCGGACGTGCTCTTCCCCGCCCGCTTCCTGACCCGGCTCATCGCCGCGCCCGCGCCGAGCGCGCTGCTGCTGGATCGCGCCTTCCAGGACACCGGCGAGGAGGTCAAGCTCTACACGGTGGACGATCGGGTCATCGCGCTCGGCACGAAGGTCGTGCCCCAGAGGTGGGACGTGATCGGCGAGGGAGTCGGATTCTTCAAGTGCGACGCGGCCCACGCTCCGGAGTACGTGCGCCTCCTGGAGGAATCCATCGAGGAGACGGGCGGGGAGAACGAGTACGAGGACGCCCTGCACGAGCTCCTCGCGCGCGTGCCGGTAGGCTGGGTGGACGTCACGGGCCTGCCGTGGACGGAGGTCGACTTCGCGGAGGACCTGCGCCGGGCCGAGACCGAGATCCTCCCGGGCATCGAGCGGCTCGAGCGCTGATGTGGTCCGCGCCCTGCTCTATCTCCCGGACGGGGCGGCGCGACCTCTAGCCGCCGCCGTCGTCGCCGGGCGCCCCCTCGTCGTCCGCGCCATGGTCGCGGCGCTCCGCGCCGGCGCCTCCCTGATCGCGGTGCCGTCGACGCTGCACGACGCGGAGGCCGATCGCGCGTTGCGCCGGATGCCCGCGCTCGCGGCCACCGTCCGCTGGCTCACCCCGGGCGCCCCCGCCCCCGCGGAGGAGCCGGCCGCGTGGCTGCTCCTGCCCGCCTCCTCGCTGATCCACGTGAGCGCCCTCGCCGGCCTGTTCGCCGCGCCCGCGCCGCGGGGCGCGGTGCTGGCGCCGTCGGCCGGCGGCTCCGCGCCGGTGGCGCTCGTCCCCGCGCCGCTCGTCGCCGAGCTCTGGCCGGAGCTGGCGGCGGGGCGGCCGGTCGGCGCGCAGCTCACGCGCCGCCTGGCGGACGCGGGCGCCCCGGCCCGCGAGGCGACGGGACCTCACGTCACGGTGCGCGAGATCTCGGACCTGGCCCGCGCCGAGGCGGCGCTCGAGACCACGCTGGGCATCGCGGTAGATACCGGCATCGACCGGCACCTGCACCGGCCCTGCTCGCGCCGGATCAGCCGGCTCCTGGCGCGCACGCCGGTGGCGCCGAATCACGTGAGCCTCGTGAGCCTGGCGATCGGCCTGCTCGCCATCTGGTGCTTCTGGCACGCGACCACCGCGAGCGCCCTGCTGGGCGTGCTGGCCTACACCGCCGCGTGCATCGTGGACCATGCCGACGGCGAGATCGCCCGCCTGACGTTCCAGGAGTCGCGCCTGGGAGCCACCCTCGACTGGGCGGTCGACACGATCATCCAGGCCGGCATCGTCCTCGGCCTGGGCGTCAGCTCCGGCGGGCCGGGCATGGTCGTGGTCGGGCTCCTGGCCGCGATCGGGGTGACGCTGAGCGCGGTCGTCACGCGCTATCTTCCCGCCGGGATCGAGGCCCGGCCCCCCGCGGGCGGCCTGCTCACGCACGTCACCAGCCGCGACGTCTTCTACGTCCTGCTCCTGTCCTTCGTGGCGTTGCGATGGCTGGCGCCGTCGCTCGTCTTCGTGGTCGCGGCGCTCGTGGCGGTCGGCTCGCAGGCCTACTGGGTGGGCTATCTCGCCCGCGCCTGGAGGCCGCGCGCCTAGTGTCCCGCTGGGTCCGACCGTTCCTGGTGGTCACCGGCCTGGCCCTGGTGGGGTATCTCGTCGCGCAGATCGGTCCCGCCGCCATCTGGTCCTCGTTCGTCACGCTCGGCTGGCGGCTGCCGATCGTGCTCGCCTTCCCGTACGTGCTGGCCGCCGCGGTGGACACGCTCGCCTGGCAGCTCCTCCTGCCCACGCCGGTGCCCTTTCTCCTCCTCTTCCGCGCCCGCCTCGCCGGGGAGGCGGTGAGCCTGGCCACGCCCACGATGTCGGTCGGAGGCGATCCGCTCAAGGCCTACCTCCTGCGGCCGCGGCTCCCGCTGCTCGACGGCTTCGTCTCGGTGATCGCCGACAAGACCACGGTGGTCGCCGGCCAGGTGATCTTCCTCGCCCTCGGCCTCCTGGCGGCCAGAGCCCTCCCGACGCCTCCGGAGGGCCGGCTCCTGCCGGTCATGTCCGGGTTGCTGGTGGTGGAGGTGCTCGCGGTCGGCGGCTTCGCGCTCGTGCAGGCCAGCGGCGCGCTCGGCGGCGGCGGACGGCTGCTCGGCCGGCTCGCCAAGCGCGTGGGCGTGGGCGGGACCGGCCGCTTCGAGCAGGGCCTGGGCGACCTGGACCGTGCGCTGGCCGCGCTCTACCGTCACCGCCGGCGACGGCTCGTCGCTTCCGCGGTGGTCCACGCGGTGGCCTGGGCCACCGGCGGCCTCGAGATCTACCTGGTGCTGAGCCTGCTGGGGACGCCGGCGCCGTTAGGCATCGCCCTGATCGTCGAATCCTTCGCGAGCGGCGTGAAGTTCGCCAGCTTCATGGTGCCCGCCTCCCTCGGGGCGCTCGAGGGCGGCTACGTGGTCTTCTTCGAGGCCTTCGGCCTGGGGGCGACCGCGGGCCTCACCTACGTGCTCGTACGGCGCCTGCGCGAGATCACGTGGGCCGTCGTGGGGTTCCTGGTGCTGGGCGCCGACCGCCCGGCGGCCTAGGTCTGGGGCCGGCGCCCGGCGCGTGTGCTAGACTCTCTGGGTCTGACGCGTCGCCGCATGTCGCGGTGACGAAGCGCTGAGGAGGCGGCCGTGGGATCTGTTCGCGTGGCGGTGGTCGGGGTCGGTAACTGTGCATCCGCGCTGGTCCAGGGTGTCCACTATTACAAGGGTGTGCCCGACGACGGCTTCATCCCGGGCCTCATGCGCCCGCGGCTCGGCGGCTATCACGTCGGCGACATCGAGTTCGTGGCCGCCTTCGACATCGACGCCAACAAGGTGGGCCTGGATCTGGGCGAGGCGATCGCGGCCAAGCCGAACAACACGGTCCGCTTCGCGGAGGTCCCCCGCCTGGGAGTGCCGGTGCAGCGAGGCATGACCCACGACGGCCTGGGCCACTACCTCTCCCAGATCATCACCAAGGCCCCCGGCAGCACCGCCGACATCAAGAGCATCCTGCGGGAGACCCGCACCGACGTGGTGGTCAACTTCCTGCCGGTGGGCAGCGAGATGGCCACCAAGTGGTACGTCGAGCAGATGCTCGACGCGGGCTGCGGCTTCGTCAACTGCATCCCGGTCTTCATCGCCCGGGAAGAGTACTGGCGCCGCCGCTTCGAGGACCGCGGGCTGCCGGTGGTGGGCGACGACGTGAAGTCGCAGGTGGGCGCCACCATCGTCCACCGCATCCTGACCAAGCTCTTCATGGACCGCGGGGTGCGGCTCGAGCGGACCAGCCAGCTCAACGTGGGCGGCAACACCGACTTCTACAACATGCTGGAGCGTCAGCGCCTGCACTCCAAGAAGATCTCGAAGACGGACGCGGTCCGCTCCCAGGTCGCCCACGACATGGCCGACGACAACATCCACATCGGCCCGAGCGACTACGTGCCGTGGCTCGAGGACCGGAAGTGGGCGCACATCCGCCTGGAGGGCCGCAGCTTCGGGGACCAGCCCATCAACGTGGAGCTGAAGCTCGAGGTGTGGGACTCGCCCAACTCGGCGGGCGTGGTGATCGACGCGATCCGCTCCTGCAAGATCGCGATGGACCGTGGCATCAAGGGGGCCCTGCTCGCGCCCTCGGCCTACCTGATGAAGTCGCCGCCCGAGCAGTGGTCGGACGAGCTGGCGCACACGCGACTGGAAACGTTCATCAACGGCGCCGACTAACCGCGCCGTCGTCGTTCTCGCTTCATGATCGCGATTTCCCGCACCGGTCGTGTTCTCCGCCGGGTAGTGCGTCTGTCCTGCCGCCGGCCCGCGATCACGGTCGGGGTCTCCCTCCTGCTCGCGGCGGTCGCCATCGCCTACACCGCGCACGCGCTCACCTTCAAGACCTCCACCCGCGCACTGCTGCCCCAGAGCGCGGGCTACGTGACCCGCTACACCGAGTACGCGAAGGAGTTCGGCGAGCTCGAGGACATCGTGGTGGTGGTCGAGGCCGGCTCCTTCGAGGGCGCGCGCGCCTACGCGGCCCGCCTCACCGAGGCGCTCCGGGAGGCCCCGGTCAAGTTCCAGCGGGTCGCCTACCGGATCGACCCCAAGCGGTTCGAGGGGCGCCAGCTCCTCTATCTCACGACCCCCGAGCTGCGCGAGATCCGCGACAAGATCTTCGACCACCAGGAGTTCATGGAGAGCTTCGCGGGTGACCCGAGCCTCGCTCGTCTGCTCGAGGGCGTGAACACCCAGATGGCGGCCGCCTTCGTCTCCAACCTCTTCGACATCGGCCTCCAGGACAAGGACCTGCCGGTCGACACGCGGTTCCTGCGCGTGCTCCTCGACCAGATGGCGAGCCGCCTCGAGCGCCCCGCGCCCTACCGCTCGCCCTGGGGCACCCTCTTCTCGTTCGGCGAGGACCCGCCCGACGACGCGGGCTACTTCCTCTCCGATGACAAGAGCCTGCTCTTCATCCTGGTGGAGACGCCGCCCAGCGAGAAGGGCAGCTTCATCGGCGACCAGGCCGCCATCGAGACGATTCGCGAGGCGGTCGCCAAGCTGCGGCCTGCCTTCCCGAACGTGCAGGCGGGAGTCACCGGCGTGCCCGCGCTCTCAAACGACGAGATGACGGCCGCCTTCCACGACAGCAGCATCGCGGACGTGCTCGCCTTCGCCCTCACCCTGCTCGTCATGGCCCTGGCCTTCGTGCGGGTCGGCAAGCCGCTCCTGATGCTGGGCGTGCTCGCGGTGACCCTGGCCTGGTCCATGGGCGTGATCACCCTCACGGTCGGACATCTCACCCTGTTCTCGGTGATGTTCATCTCCATCGTGGTCGGCATCGGCATCGACTACGGGATCTACTACCTCTTCCGCTACGAGGAGGAGATCTTCCTGGGCCGGAGCCTGCGCGAGGCTCTCGAGCACACCGCGGCGCGCACCGGTCCCGGCATGCTGGCGGGCGCGCTGACCGCGGCCGGAACGTTCTTCGTCCTGATGCTCACCGACTTCCGCGGCATCCAGGAGCTCGGCTTCATCGCGGGCATCGCGATCCTGATCGCCTGGGTGGGCATGATCACGCTCTTCCCCGCGATCCTGGTCCTGGTGGACCGCCGGCACGCGGACCGCCCGCGGGGACAGCGGCCGCGGGCGCACCAGCTCGAGCGCATCCGCGTGCCGCTCCTGGATCGGGTGGTGGGCTACCCGCGCACCGTGCTGATCGGCGCCGGGATCCTCACCGCGTTCTCGCTCTGGGCGGTGACCCGCGTCGGCTTCGACTACAACGTGCTCAACCTGCAGGCCAAGGGCACCGAGTCGGTGGCCTGGGAGCGGCGCATTCTCTCGAGCACGGGCCACTCCGGGTTCAACGCCCTGTCGTCCGCTTCATCCCTGGAAGAGCTGCGGGCCAGGCAGGCGGCGTTCGAGAAGCTGCCGTCGGTCTCCGAGACCGACTCGGTCCTGCGCGTGATCCCCGACGACCAGCCCGAGAAGATCGAGCTGATCAAGAGCTTCGCCCCCCTGGTGGCCCCGATCCGCGTCGGGCGCTCGAGCACGGTCGACCTCGACCGGCTCAAGCAGGCGCTGGCCGACATCAAGCGGCGCTTCGACGTGGTCGCGGTCGAGGCGGGAGCCAAGCTGCCGGCGGAGATCCGGGTGGTACGTGACAAGACCATCGAGGTGCAGCGCCTGCTCACGCGGAGCAACCGGGACTCGGCCGAGGCGGCGCTGAACTACCTGCAGGCCCAGCTCTACCGGGACTTCGTGAACAAGTTCTACACCCTCCAGCGCAACCTGAAGCCCACCTCCGTGACCATCAAGGACGTGCCGGAGGAGCTCCGGCGCAAGTTCATCGGCGAGAACGGCCGCTTCCTCATCCAGGTCCATCCCAAGGTGGACATCTGGGAGAAGGCGGGCGCGGCCGAGTTCGTGCGCGATCTCCGCACGGTGGATCCCGACATCACCGGGCCGCCCATCATCACCTACGAGGCGACCCTGCTGATGGAGCGCGCCTACCTCACCGGGAGCGTCTACGCCTTCGTCCTCGTGGGCGGCCTCAGCATCCTCATGATTCGCCGCATGCGGGAGAGCATGCTCGGCCTCGTGCCGATGGTGCTGGGCGTCCTGTGGACCGTCGGCCTCATGCACGTCTTCGGCATCAAGTTCAACCTGGCCAACATCTGGGGCCTGCCGCTCATCATCGGCACCGCGGCCGAGTTCGGCCTCAACGTGATCCTGAGCCACCTCGAGGGCCGCCCCCACGGCGGGCCGCTCGTCGCCCGCAGCGCGGTGCTGGGCGTCGCGCTCAACGGCATCACCACCATGGTGGGCTTCGGCAGCCTCATGATCGCCAGCCACCAGGGCATCTTCAGCCTGGGCCTCCTGCTGACCCTGGGCTCCGCCTGCGGCCTCGTGGCGGCGCTGATCGTCCTGCCGGTGGTGCTGAAGCTGCTGGTGAAGCCGGTGGCGCGCCGCGTCGCGCCCATCGAGAAGCCGTCCGCGGCGTAGTTTTCAGCTAGATCGCCTCGCCCGCGGATGTAGCACGTCGATCGCCCAGCGCACGTCCAGCCGCTCTCCGTACCACGGGGCGAGCCCCGTGCGCGCATGGAGTTGGAGCCCCTGCGCGGCGTTCTGCGCCCGGAGCGTTCCCGCTGCGTCGATCGGTACCGCCGGCGGTGCCAGGACGTCGGGCAGCGGCCGGCCATCCGGCCGCCGGAACTGGAGCGCGCCATCAGGGAGTCGCTCGAGCTGGAAGCCCTCCTCGTGCACCGCGCGGTGATGCCGGCGGCAGAGTAACGCGAGGTTGGAGAGCTTCGTGGGGCCGCCCTTGGCCCAATGGCGCACATGATGTCCCTCGGCGATCCGGACGTTACAGCCCGGGAAGCGGCAGCTCTTGTCCCGATGCTGTAACGCCCGCCGCAGTGCTGGTGGAATCGTCCGCGTACGCGCGCCGACTTCCACCACCCGGCCGTCCGCGTCGTGCCGCATCACCACCCGGCTTGCGTCACACGCGAGCCGCCGTGACGTTTCCGCGGAAACGTGGACCTCCTCCTCCAGCACGGATTGGCCGGGGGTGGCCGTGTCCGTCAGGACCGCGGCGTCCACGTGCACCACCACCTGATACCGCTCCCCGGGGGCGCCCGGGTCGAACTCCTGATGCAGTGCCGTCTCGGCCAGCAGGGCCAGCGCGTCGGCCTGCTGCTGAGGGCGTGTCGGGACCTCCGCGGTCGGGTCCGCGACCGGCTGAGCGGACGCGGGGGCGCGGTGGCCCTGGTACAAGGTCTCGCGGGCGGCGTCCAGGGCGCGCAGGAGCAGCGCGCCGACTTCCGGGGTCAGGCGCCCGCGGAGGACAACCGTGCCGTCCTCATCCCGCTGGACGTGCAGGGCCCGCCCCGCGTGCTGCCGCGTGGCCTCGCGCGCGTCGGCCTGGCCGTCGAAGCGGCGCCACTCCACATGCGCCGCCGTCCCCGCACGCCCTACCGCGAGCAGGCGGACTTCCGTCTCCGGGGTCGCGATCCAAGTCAAGGCGCGGACCTTGGGTAGGAGAGATCTCCCCGGGCCAGCGCCTCGGCCAGGGCGGGCAGCGTTCCGAGGGCGCGCGCGACCCGGACCCGCTCACGGGCGGCGCCCAGGTCGAGGCTCACGCGCCACGCGAGCCATTCGGCGCAGGAGCGGAAGCCGTTGGCCCAGCCTCCGCGGGCGTCGAACTCGCGGATCAGCGTGAGCAGGCGAGCGGTCGCGGCGTCGAGGTGAACGGACAGCTCGGCGATTTCGTCACCCAGGCGCTCGACCTCCGCGATGCGCGAGGGGGTGGGCTGCACGATGAACGGCCGATCCGACGAACGTGGCGGCATGGCGAGTCTCCCTTCGTGCTGGGACGACTCTACACCCCGGTTTCACGGCCCCCTGGACGCCTTCAGGTTACGCGAACTAGAGACCTGCCATGATCGCTCGTGCCAAACGCTGGGACTGCACAGCACAGGCTGGATCTGCAGCGCTCAGCCGCACTTCTCTCGACCGATCCAAGCCGCGCCATCGCAACAGACGACAAGCCGTCAAGCGAAAAATCTCGCATAAGCATCCAACCCGCAGAAGCAGAGGGGCTAGCGCAACACCGGGTCCGTGGCTGGACTCCAGCCTGTCTCGATTCGCTCGCGAAGCAACACGCCATCGACAATCTCACGGATGGGCATCTGCCTCTGTTCGGGCTTAAGCTTGCCGACGAGCCATTCCTTCTCGCCGTCCCAGAACCACCATCTCTTCGGATCGGTACTCGGCTGGACGCCGTAGTCCTGTGTAGTTCGGAACACCGGAAACGCCTTGGACGCACAGAACATCATCGGTACGGGACGCTGACGCGCGAGGCCGTCGAACTGGCCAGGGCGGCTAACGAAGAAGCCCGGAAGAACCCGAACAAGTGGCCCGTAGGAGGCGCGCTCTGTCTTGTGGATGTGTGTGATGTGCCCGTAGGCGAAGCCGCGCGAGGTGATGATCTCGATGACATCGCCGACGCGGATCCGACGGGCCATGCTGCTCCTCCCCTCACCCTGCCCTCTCCCCCGAGGGGAGAGGGAGATGAGTGCCGCTACAGCGCGTCGGGGCCGGTGGCGATCCGCTCCAGGTCGGCGCGGGTGTAGGAGCCGAGGCTGCGGTAGTCGAGGTCGACGTAGTTCTTGATCCAGCGCTGGGCGATCTTCACCGCCTTGCGGTAGCGGTCCGTGGTCGAGGCGTCGGGCGCCTTCATCAGGCGCAGGATGTCGTCGCACTCCTCCTGGAGCAGCCGCTTCACCAGCGCCGCGTCGTGGGTCGCGGCGGGACCTTGACTCGTCTTCGCCGAATGTCGGATGCGTTGCGCGATCTGGGCCACCGACATGCGGCCGGTGGCCAGGTCTTCCATCAGCGCCGGATGCACGCCGGGCTTGCCCGCGAGGCTGTCGATGCCCTTCGCGCCGCGGCCCTGCAGCCAGCCCTCGACGTACTCGATGACCATGCGGGCGTTGCGGCGCGTGCCCTCGAGCGTGATCGGCCCCGCCGGCACCTCGATGCGCACCGGGTAGCTGTCCGGCTTCAGCATCTCGGGCTTGGGCTTCCAGGCCCCGCCGGCGTGCAGCCGCTTGAACGGCTCGGCCGCGGTCTTCATGTGGAAGATGTGGGCCACCCAGGCGCGGATGAAGCCCTGCTCGGCCTCCCACACCTTGTCGGCCTTGATGGACTCCGCGGCCACCCGGTTCACCTCGGGGTCGGGATTGGGCAGCGCGGTGGCCATGCCGCCGATCGGGACGGCGCCGTGCTTGAGGCAGACCGCGACCAGACGGCGGAAGATGTTGGAGAGGAACGGCGTGGTCTTGATGTCGACCCCGAAGCGGTCCGGCCACACCGAGTTGGGATCGGCCATCACGAACTCGAAGATGCTCGCCTTCAGGTCCCAGCGCGCCGCGTTCAGCCCGGCCGCGTAGGGCCCCAGAGCGTGGAGCATCTCCTCCATCTCGTAGACCGCGGGCAGCGCCTCGACGAGCGGGATCGCGCGGATCGTCGCGTCCTTCAGGAAGGGCAGGAGCGCGCGGCTCCGGTCGAAGACGTCGCGATACCAGGCGCACTCCTCGGCGCCGTCCACCTTGGGCAGGTAGAAGTAGATGCCCTGCCCGCGGCTGGCCTGGGCGCGGCCCGGGTAGTACAGCGTGAGCGCGGTGCCGAGGATCGCGGCCGAGACGGGCCGGCCGTCCACCGTGACCTCCGGCTCGTCCAGATGCAGGCCGCGCTCGCGGTGCATGAAGAACGGCAGCTCGCCGGGCGCGATGCGGTACTCGCGGTTTCGCTCGCGGTCCACGTGCTGGAGCTCGTGGTTCACCGCCGCGAGCCGATTGTGGCAGGCGCGCACCGTGTCGATCAGGCGATGCCCCGCCGAGTCCTCGTCGTCGTCGAGGTCGCCCTCCGCCCGCTCCCCTTCCGGCCCGGGATTGAGCGCGTTGATGAACATGCTGGTGATCGAGCACGGCCCGGAGATCTCGATGCCGGGAGTGGCGAGGTCCTTCGGCACCGGCGGCACCTTCCAGTCGGACGTGGTGGCCGCGCTGGCGGGCAGCGGCGCGGGCAACCGTCCCTGCTGGAGCGCGCGCACGAGGCGCTCGTCCCGCTTGGCGCGCAGCCCGTCCGCGCGCGGGGTGAACTCGTCGCACAGGCGCACGAGATAGTCGCGGAACTCGGGCGTGAAGAGGGCGGCGGCGCCCTCCACCGGGGCGACCTGCACCCGGTCGGCCGCGTTACGAGAGGCTCCTGGATTCGCCGGCATGGCGTGGCTCCGTTCGGTATTAGAGGTTCGAGGACCACCGCGGCGCGGGGGTCACCGCAGGCGCTCCACCTGCACCAAATTGGAGTGCAGCGCCGGGCCGCCGCCCATGTCCGCGGTGCGGTCGTCGGTGAGCGCGTTGACCCCGCGCCCGCCCGACTGATGCTTGCTCCACCAGATCCCTTCCACCACCGCCACTCCCTCGCGCGTGTCGTCGGTCAGCTCGGCGGTGAACCGCGCCTCGCCGCGCGCGCTCCGCACCAGCACCGCGTCGCCGGTCCGGATCCCGCGGGCCGCGCCGTCGGCCGGATGCAGCAGCACCGCGGGCCCGCGCTGGCGCCGGCGCATGAGCTCGGACTGGCTGAACGACGAGTTGAGGAAGAAGCGGTTGGGCGGCACGATGCACTGCAGCGGGTAGCGCCGCGTGAGCTCGGCGTGCTCCGGGCCTTCCACCAGCGGGGTGTAGGTGGGGAGCGCGGGCAGGCCCGCCCGGGCCAGCGACTCCGACAAGAACTCGACCTTGCCGGACGGCGTCGGCGCCCCGTTCGCGAACGGGAGATAGGGCCGGCCCACCTGGAGCCGTACCGAGCGCTCGGCCTCGAGCCGCTCGAGCGTGATGCCCTCGATCGAGGGATCGCCCGAGGCGAGCGACTCGCGGATCAGATCGTCCTCGCTCTTGCGGAAGTGCGGGTCGCGCAGCCCCAGCGCCGGCGCGAGCAGCCGGGTCACCGCCCAGTTCGAGCGCGCCTCACCCTCCGGCGCGATCACCGGGCGGGCGAGCTGCACGTAGAAGTGGCCGTAGGACTTGTAGCAGTCGGTGTGCTCCATGGACGTGGTGGCCGGGAGCACGAGATCGGCGTAGTCGGTGGTGTCGGTGAGGTGCTGCTCGTGCACCACCGTGAAGAGATCCTCCCGCGCGAGGCCCTGGAGCACGAGCTCCTGGTTGGGGGTGATCGAGGCCGGATTCGCGTTGTACACGTAGAGCGCCTTGACCGGCGGCGCCAGGTCCGGATCGGTGAGCGCGCGCCCGAGGTGAATCATGTTGATCATCCGCGGCGCGGGCTGGGGCATCAGGTCCGGCCGCTCGATCACCGCGTTCGAGAGGCCGAACGCCCCGCTGGACGCCAGCAGGGCGCCGCCCGCGGGATGCGCGTACGCCCCGGTCAGCCCGGGCAGGCACGCGATGGTCCGGCACGTCATGCCGCCGTTGTCGTGGCGGGAGAGCCCGATCCCGACCCGGATGAACGCGGCGCGCGTGGCGCCGTAGCGGTGGGCGAAGGCCACCACGTCCGCGGCGGCGAGCCCGGTGATCGCGGCGACCCGCTCGGGATCGTACTGCTTGACGTGCTGGGCCAGCGCGGTGAAACCGAGCGTCGCGCGCCGGATGTACTCCTGGTCCACGCGCCCCTCGCCGATGAGCACGTGCATGACGCCCAGGGCCAGGGCCCCGTCCGTCCCCGGCCGCGGCATCAGGTGCCAGTCGGCCTGCCGCGCGGTCGGCGTGCGGTAGGGATCCACGCAGATCACGAACGCGCCGCGCTGCCGCGCGCGCTTGACGAGCGTCATGGCATTGATGTGGGTGTGGGAGGCGTTGATGCCCCAGAGCACGATCAGCTCGGAGTCCACCATCTGCTCGGAGTCGTTGCCGGAGACCGTGCCCAGCGTGCCCTGCCAGCCCGCGTAGGCGGTGCTGACGCAGATGGTGCGGTCGAGCCGCGACGCGCCGAGCGCGTAGAACAGCGCGTGCCCCGCCCGGTTCTGCACGAGCCCAAGCGTGCCGCCGTAGGAGTACGGCAGGATGGCCTCCGCGCCCCACTGGGCGATCACGCGCCGCCAGCGGTGCGCGATCTCGTCCACCGCCTCGTCCCAGCCGATCGGCTCGAAGCGCCCCTCGCCCTTGGGCCCGACGCGACGAAGGGGTGTCAGCACCCTCGTCGGCCCGTAGACGCGCTCGGCGTAGTCGTGGACCTTGCCGCAGATCACGCCCCGGGTGAACGGGTGCCGCGCATCGCCGGTGACGTCGGTGATGCGCCCCGCCTCCACCGTGACCTGGAGCGCGCACTGCGACGGGCAGTCGTGAGGGCAGACGGACGGCAACGTGGCTCGCATCGAGACGCTAGATTATCATGGGCCATGCGGGAGCACCCCTTCCAGAGCCCCGAGGCCCGACGGCTCGCGCTGCTCTTCGCGATCGTCTACTTCGCCCAGGGCATGATCTATCTGCCCGACCAGGTCGTCGCGATCGTGTTCAAGGAGCGCGGCCTCTCCGCCGGGCAGCTCGCCGCGTTCACCTGGATCACCACGATCCCGTGGTTCATCAAGCCGGTCTACGGCCTGCTCTCGGACTTCGTGCCGCTCTTCGGCACGCGGCGCCGGAGCTACTTCCTGATCATGTCCGCGACCGCCGCCGTGACCGCGATCGCGCTGAGCCTGATGCCCGGTGCGTCCTACGCCCAGCTCGCCACCCTGATCACCCTGCTCTGGCTGGGCGTCGGCTTCACCGACGTCCTGACCGACGCCCTCATGGTGGAGAACGGCCAGCGGGTGGGGCTGACCGGCGCGTTCCAGTCCGTGCAGTGGGGCGCGCTGAGCGCGGCCTCGATCCTGGTCGGGGTCGCCGGCGGCTACCTCGCGGAGCGCCGGGCCTTCGCGGCCGCGTTCGCGCTCGTCGCCTGCTTCCCGGCGATCTCGTTCCTGATGGCGCTCCTCGTGGTGCGGGAGGCGCCCGCGCGCCCGACTCTCGAGGGCTTCGGCGAGACCGCCGGCGCGGTCCGCGAGGCGCTCCGGCGGCGCGACCTGTGGATGGTGGCGGGTTTCACCTTCTTCTGGACGTTCAGCCCGTCGTTCGGACCCGCGTTCTTCTACTACGAGACCGACGTGCTCGGCTTCTCCCAGACGTTCATCGGCGTGCTCTCGTCGCTGGGGGCCGCCGCGGGCATCGCGGGCGCCTGGGCCTACGCGCGCCTGTCGCGGCGGTACTCGCTCAAGCGTCTGATCGTCTGGTCCATCGGCGCCGGGGTGGTGGGCACCCTCGCCTATCTGGTCTACCGGGGCCCGGCGTCCGGCATCGTGATCACGGTGGTCTTCGGCGCGGTCGGCATGACCACCCAGCTCGCGTTCCTGGACCTGGCCGCCAAGGCCTGCCCGCGTCGCGCGGAGGCCACGTTCTTCGCGCTCCTCATGTCGGTCCACAACCTCGGCATGCGCAGCGCGGAGTGGACCGGCGCGAACCTGTACGACTGGGTGGGCTACACGCCCCTGGTGCTGATCTCGGCCGCGTTCACCGCCGCCGCGTGGCTCCTGGTGCCCCTGGTGCCCATCGACGCCATCCAGACCGCGGCTCAGGAGTCCGCGCGCTCGTCCCGCTCGACGGCCTCCTTGGCCGACTCGTAGGAGCGCCGCAGCCAGCGGATCGCGCGTCCGGTATCGCGCGGGTCCTCCACGCGGCACTCGACCCAGCCCGTCGCGCTCATCCGCCGGTGGGGCGAGCAGCCCGCCGCGAGCGCGCGCCGCTGGTCGTCGGGCGTGAGGCGGATCCAGAGGTCGTGGTCCTTGGCCCGTAGCGGGAAGCAGGCGAACAGGCGGGCGCCGACGAAGTAGCCCCAGCGCCCGAACATCGGGGTGATCCGGACGCGGGGCCACTTGCCGAGCGTCTGGTTCAGCTCCGCGGCGGGCCCGATGCCGCCACGCTCCAGGGTCCGGCGGGTTTTTCGCGCCGAGCCGAGGCCGCGAAACGGCCGGCGCGGGTCCACGCTAGCTCAGCGGATTCGTGGGGCCGAGCGCGGTGAGCCCGCCGTCCACGATCGTGGTGTAGCCGGTCACGGCATCGTTGGCGAGCAGGAACACCACCGCCGCCGCAACTTCCTCCACCGTCGCGGACCGGCCGATCGGCGTGAGGCTCCCGATCTGGTCGAGCAGGTCCTTCGTGATGAGGCCGCCGCCGAAGCCGGTCGAGACCAGGCCCGGAGCCACCGCGTTGACCCGGATGCGCGACGGCGCGAGCGCGCGGGCGAGCGATTTCGTCAGGGCATCGAGCCCGGCCTTGGACGCCGCGTAGGCCATGGACGAACCGGTGCCGGTGAACGTCGCCACCGACGTGATGTTGACGATGGCCCCGCCGCCCCGGCGCTCCATGTGGGGCACCGCGGCGCGCACGCAGTAGAAGGCGCCGCGCAGGTTGGTCGCGAGGACGCGATCCCAGATCTCGTCGGTGAGATCCTCGAAGCGCCGGTGCGGCACGCGCTGCGTCCAGCCCGCGTTGTTGACCAGGCAGTCGAGGCCGCCCAGCTCGCGCGCGACCAGGTCGGCCATCTCCCGCACCTCCGTGTCGCGCGTGATGTCGGCCTGGACCGGCAGCGCCCGGCCCCCGGCCTGCTCGGCGAGCCTGGCCGTCTCGTGGGCCGCTTCCTTCGACCGGGAGTAATTGACCGCCACCGCGGCGCCTTCGCGGGCCAGCGCCAGCACCGTCGCGCGGCCGATACCGGTGGCGCCCCCGGTGACCAGCGCGATCTTGCCGGCCAGCCGCGCGATCAGGGGAAGTGGTAGCGGCTGATGTGGAGATGGACGCCGTGCGAGGACGCCGGCTCGACCGTGAGCTCCCCGGCCCCGAGCAGCAGCGCGGCCTGGGCGCGCTCCAGGCGCTCGATCAGCGGCGGCATGTCCGGCGCCACCATCGACAGCGCGACCATGCCTTCCATCCCCCCGACCTCGCCGGCCGGCACCATCAGGAGCGTGCCGCCGCCGGACCAGCCGAGCATGGCGCGCGGCCCGCCGTTGACCTCGACCTCGGGCAGGCCGAAGAGACCCTGGTAGGTCGTGGCGGTGTCCTGCGGCGATGGGCAGCCGATCACGAGGCGCTTGAAGCGCACCGGCGACTCCGCCGCGAGCCGCTCCGGCCGCGGGGTGGCGAGCTCCACCAGCACGCCATGACAGGCACTGCGGATGGAGGAACGCGATGCGGCCCGGCGAGCCCCTCGCGCGGCGCGGCGTCGAGCAGCGGGACGCTCTGGGACTGCGAGCGCGCTCGAGATCCCCGATCCACGCCCGGCGGTCCGGAAGCAGAGGTGATGCAGCCCCTCCCCGCGCTTGGCGAGGAATCGCGCGACCCGGACTCTCCGCGCCGACGGCTCGAGCAGCTCGATCTCGCTGTCGCCGGCGGCGAGCAACGCGGCGCGCACGCCCTGTCCCTCGACGGTCGCCTCGCGGATGAGCGGCAGGCCCAGCGTGTCGCGCCAGAAGCGGTACGCCTCGTAGAGTTCTTCACGCGATGCCGACGTGATGGATGCTGGTCACCATGGCGTGGTCACGACGATCACGCTAGCCGACGGGGCCCGAATTTTCAAGGGCTTTCGCGCCTCAGGCCGGGGAGAAGAGCTTCTCGCTGACGGCACCGGGGGCACCGCGCCCAACCCCGCGTTCTCCTCGACGTGAGCCACGCTGCGCATGCCGCACGAGCGCGGTGCCGACCCCGGGCGTGGATCGCACGAACTGGAGCGCCCGCTGGGCATCCGTCCGAGTCCGGCCAGCAACTCGCCGATGATCGGCGGCAGGTTGCGGGCCAGCTTGCCCTGGAAGATGGACGCCGACGTCATCACGTAGATGCCGAGCCGCTGGGCCGCCTGCATCGACTCGACGGTCTCGCGCCCGACGCGCTGGTTGGCGACCGTGAACGCCTCGGTCATCGCGAGGTTGTAGGGGAGCTGGACCACGCGGAAGTGGTGGCCGTCGCCCGCCATCTCCCGCGCGATGCGCTCAGCCCGGGCAGCGAGAGATAGTCGTCCGCCGACGCGGGCTGACGGAAGCCGGTCCACGTCGCGGCGCCGTAGCAGCGGATCTTGCCGTCGCCCACCGCACCTTCCAGGAGCTCGAAGGCGGCCCGCATGCGCACGAGGAAGGTGGCCTGGTCCACCGCGCCGAGCTGCGTCTCCGGGTTGTGCACGAAGTAGACGTCGATGGTCTCGACGCCCAGGTTGGCGCGGCTCCGGTCGAGCTGATCGGCGAGAAAGCGCGGGGCGATGCAGTGGCTGTCGGCCACGATCTCCTCGGGCTTGCACGATCCCGGCCTTCACGTAGGCTTCCACCGGGTGCGGCATGAAGCCGCCCTTGGTCGCGATCAGCACGTCCTCCCGCGCGATCCGCACCTCTCGCGCCAGCGCGCGCAGGACCGCGCCCACGCTGCGCTCGCTGCGCTGGTGGCGATAGTTGATCGCGGAGTCCACCACGTTGAAGCCCAGCTCGAGCGCGCGACGCACCGCGGCCTGGTAGGCCTGGTCCGTCGCCTCGTCCTCCGCGCCCAGATAGGTGCCGAGGCCGACCGAGGACAGGGTGAGGCCCTGCCACGTCCGGAAATGCCCCTCCCCGGCGCGGGCGGCCCGCCGGGTGCGGTAGCCCGCGGTCCCCTCCACCGTCGCGAAGCCTCGGATCAGCGCCGCGTCGGGCATCAGCGGCCGGCGCCGACCGTGAAGCGCAGCGCACCCTCGGTGATGTGGCCGTCCACCGCGAGCACGCGATAGCGCAGGACGTAGGCGCCGGGGCCCAGCGCCTCCAGCGGGATCGTGAGCCGGTCGGGCGTGGTCTCGGCACCGCCGGGGGGCAGCGCCAGGGTCACCGGCGCCCGGTCCACGAGGGCCAGCGACACCCGGGTGAAGCGTTTCTCGATCCGGCTATTGAAGCGGAGCGTCACCTCAGACGGGGGCTGCCGCAGCACCGCGCCGGGCAGCGGGGACGACTCGAGGACGATTGCGTGCGGAGAGGTCGCGCGGGGCGCGGCGAGCGTGAGACAGGCCAGCAGCAGAGCCGCCGCGAGGGCCGGCCGGTACGCGAACACCACGTCGATCAGCGCCAGTCGTCCAGCACGAGATCGCTGGCGTCCTCGTAGTCCTCCTGCTTGCCCCGCTTCATGCGCACCATGGTGAAGTCCACGTGATAGCCGCGCTCGAGCAGCGTCTGGTAGGCGGTCCAGTAGTACGTGTAGGCGGGCACGACCACGCGCTGGAGCTGGGCGGACGCGGCCATGTCCTCGACTCCCGCCAGCAGAGCGTGCAGGTGCTCGGGCTTGCTTGTGGCGCCCGTCGATGGCGAGCAGCTTGACGTAGGCGGCTGCCGTGCGGCGCCTCGCTGTTGGGCGGCATGTGGCAGACCGCGAAGCCGATGACCTCCCGCCCCTTCTCGAGCAGGAGCGTATCGCCGAGGGCGAGGCCGTCGACGATCTCGATCTCCTTGCCCACGTCGAGTCCCGCGCCAGAAATGATTGGTGATGCGCCGGATCTTCTGCATCACCTGCTTCTTGCTCGCCTCCTCGAGCGTGGAGTAGCGGCGCACGCCGGCCCCGGGCTTCGCCGCGGGCTTCGGGGCGCCCATCGCGCGCGATCGAGCGCCTTGCTGGTCACCACCACCAGGCCCTTCGGCTTGTAGCCGAACTTCTGGTAGAAGATCAGGTGCTTGGGGCTGTAGGGATAGGTGCCACGCCCTGCAGCGTGGCCTTGTTCTCGTCGAAGAACTCCTGGCAGGCGGTCGAGGAGCTGCTGGCCGATGTCCTGGTTCTGGTAGTGGGTGAGCACCGCGACCGGGCCGATCACGCCCACCGTGCCCCACATCACCGCGACGGCCGCGCCGACGATCTTGCCGTCGCCCTCCTCGGCCACGAAGCAGCCCCACGGCTCCATGAGCCAGCGATGGTGCACGTACTGGGCCCCGCCGAACACCTGGCGCGGCCGCGTGCCCACCTGCCGCTCGAAGAAATCGCCGAAGGCCTGCTCGATGACGTCGCGGACCTTGGAGAGATCCCCCTTCCGGACCCGGCGGATCTTGATGAGGGGCGAGCGGCCCTGCGAATCGAGCCCCGGACGGTCGACGGTCGCCCTCATGACTTCTCCGGCACGCCCGCCAGCTCCTCGAGTAGCGTGATCACGCCGGAATGGTCGAGCCCTCCCTTGCCCTTGACCCGCATGGCGTTGAACAGCTCCTGCACCACCGCGGTGGTCGGCAGCGGCACGCCGAGGGCGCGGGACGACTCCATGATGAGCCCCAGATCCTTGAAGTGCAGATCGATCTTGAAGCCGGGATTGTAGGTCCCCGCCACGTAGTTCGCCGTCTTCTGCTCGAGGCACTTCGAGCCGGCCAGGCCGCCGCCGAGCGCCTTGAGGGTGAGCGCGCGATCGAGCCCGGCCTTGCGGGCCAGCGTGAGCGCCTCGCCCAGCGCGGTGAGATTCACCGCCACGATGATCTGGTTGGCGAGCTTGGTGAAGCCGCCCGCGCCCAGCGGCCCGAGGTGCGTGATCGTCTTGCCGAGCGCCTGGAACACCGGCAGCGCGGCGTCGAAGTCGGCCTTCTCGCCGCCGACCATGATGGACAGCGCCGCGTCGATGGCGCCCTTCTCGCCGCCCGAGACCGGCGCGTCGAGCATGCGCACGCCCTTCGCCGCGAGGGCCTTGCCGACCTTCTGGGAGACCAGCGGCGAGATCGTGGACATGTCCGCGAAGAGCTGCCCGCGCTTGACCCCGTCGATCAGGCCGTCCTTGCCGAGCGCCACCAGCTCCACGTCCGGCGAGTTCGGCAGCATGGCGATGATCGACGTCGGCCTGGGCCGCGACGTCCCTCGGACTGGAGGCCGCCTTGGCCCCCGCCCCGACCAGCTCCTGGACCGGCCCCTGGCTCCGGCTGTGGACAACCAGTGGATATCCTGCCTTCAGCAAGTTCTTGGCCATGGGACGGCCCATAATTCCAAGCCCAATGAATCCAACGACTTGCGCCATGGTGACCTCGTGGGGACCGAATTGGGAGGAGCTGCAGCGGCCCGGAGGTTGGAGTACCACGGACCCGCGCGGCGAGTCAAGCCATTCCCCACCCCCCGGCACGCCCATTGACAGGCGCCCTGGTTCCTGCGACTCTTCCGGTCGTGAAAATGACGCGCGTTGCCGTGGCCTGGTCCTGGTGGTGGCCCTGCCCCTGAGGGGTGGGCCCGCCGGCCAGCGCGCGCGCGATTAGGCGAGACCGGAGCCGCCCCCACGCTGGGGCGGCTTCTGTGTTTTCTCGCCCCCGCCTGGGAGCCGGCTCCTCAGGAGAGAGGAGATTGCGGCCATGACCAGTGACAGCTACCTCACGGGTGGGAGCATCCGCGTCCACCGCACGGTGGAGCCGCTCCCGATGGCGAACGCCATCGAGCCGATCGTGGACGCCCTCGACGCGCGCCGCGGCGTGCTGCTCGCGTCGAGCTACGAGTACCCCGGCCGCTACACCCGCTGGGACATGGGGTTCGTGGATCCGCCGCTCGTCCTCGTGGCCCGCGGGCGCCGGCTCCGCGCCGAGGCTCTGAACCCCCGCGGCCTGGTCCTGCTCCCCGCCGTCGCCCAGGCGCTCCAGGGCCTCGATCAGATCGAGGGCTTCGAGCGGACGGCCGACGCGGTCGCGGTGACGGTGCGCCCACCGACGGCCGTCTTCGCGGAGGAAGACCGGAGCCGCCAGCCCTCGGTGTTCTCGCCGCTCCGGGCGCTGATCGAGGTCTTCCGGCACGCCGAGGAGCCGCACCTCGGGCTCTACGGCGCCTTCGGCTACGATCTCGCGTTCCAGTTCGAGCCGATCCGCGCGCGCCTGCCGCGCCCCGCCGATCAGCGCGACCTGGTCCTCTACCTCCCGGACGAGCTGATCATCGTGGATCATCGCCGCGAGGTGGCCCAGCGGCGCCGCTACGACTTCGAGGCGGGCGGCCGCGCCACCGCCGGCCTGCCCCGCGAGGGGACCGCCACCCGCCCGTTCGAGGGCGCCGCCGCCGTGCCGCGCGCGGGCGATCACGAGCCCGGCGCCTACGCGGCGGTCGTGCGCGTGGCCCGCGAGGCCTTCAAGCGCGGCGATCTCTTCGAGGTGGTGCCCGGCCAGACCTTCTTCGAGCCCTGCCCCTCGCCCCCGTCGGAGCTCTTCCGCCGCCTGCGCGAGCGCAACCCCGCGCCCTACGGGTTCCTGATGAACCTCGGGGACGCGGAGTACCTGGTGGGCGCGTCCCCCGAGATGTACGTGCGCGTGGACGGCGATCGGGTCGAGACCTGCCCGATCTCGGGCACGATCGCGCGCGGCCTCGACGCGATCGCCGACGCGGCGCAGATCCAGGCGCTGCTCAACTCGGCCAAGGACGAGTCCGAGCTCACGATGTGCACCGACGTGGACCGCAACGACAAGTCGCGTATCTGCGTGCCGGGCAGCGTGCGGGTGATCGGCCGCCGCCAGATCGAGATGTACGCGCGGCTCATCCACACCGTGGACCACGTGGAGGGGCGCCTGCGTCCCGGCTTCGACGCGCTCGACGCCTTCCTCGCGCACACGTGGGCGGTCACCGTCACCGGCGCGCCGAAGGCCTGGGCCATGCAGTTCATCGAGGACCACGAGCGGTCGCCCCGCGCCTGGTACGGCGGCGCGGTCGGGCTCCTGGGCTTCGACGGCAACCTCAATACCGGGCTCACCCTCCGCACCATCCGGGTCAAGGACGGCGCGGCCGAGGTGCGCGCCGGGGCCACCCTGCTCTACGACTCCGACCCCGACGCGGAGGAAGAGGAGACGCGTCTCAAGGCCTCCGCGTTCCTCGACGCCCTGCGGCGGCCCCGCGGCGTGGCGGCGGGCACGCGGGTGGAGCTGCGGGGCGAAGGCGCGGGACGCCGCGTCCTCCTGGTGGACCATCAGGACTCGTTCGTCCACACGCTGGCGAACTATCTCCGTCAGACCGGCGCCGAGGTGACGACGCGGCGGGCCGGCTTTCCGTCGAGCGTGCTCGACGAGGTGCGGCCCGATCTGGTCGTGCTCTCGCCCGGTCCAGGCACTCCGGGCGACTTCGATCTGTCGGGCACGCTCAAGGCGATGCTCGAGCGCGGGATCCCCACCTTCGGGGTCTGCCTGGGGCTGCAGGGCATCGTGGAGCACCTGGGCGGCGAGCTCGGCGTGCTCGACTACCCGATGCACGGCAAGGCCTCGCGCATCCGGGTTCGCGGGGGGCGGCTCTTCGCCGGGCTCCCCGGCGAGTTCACCGCGGGCCGCTACCACTCCCTCTTCGCGCTCCGCGAGAAGCTCCCCGCTGCCCTGGAGGTGACCGCGGAGAGCGACGACGGGATCGTGATGGCGGTGGAGCACGCGCACCTGCCGCTGGCCGCGGTCCAGTTCCATCCGGAGTCCATCATGTCGCTCGAGGGCGACGTGGGGCTCCGGCTCCTCCGGAACGTGGTGACCGCCCTGATCGCGGAGCGGCCTAGCGGATCCGCGCCGGCTCCTCGTGCACCCGGCGGCGCACCCACTCCGGATCGAACTCGCGGATCTGCCAGCCCCCGTCGGCCTGGCGGCCCATCCGGAAGCGGACGGGGCCCTGGACCGGGTCGCGGTAGGTGACCCAGACGTCGGGCCCGGCGCTCGACACCTCGAAGCCCCGGAGGACCGCGAGCACGCCGATCGGGAGCATGAGCGAGGTCGCGTGGACTCCGGCCCGCTCCACGCTGCGCCGGATCTCCTGCCGCACCCGCGTGATCACCTGCGGCCGCACGCGGCGCTTGACGATGCTGCCGAGGAGCTGGCGCCCGTTCGACTCGGCGGCGGTGGTGGGCGCGGGCTGGCGCGCGAGGTAGTCGGCCACGATCACGTCCGCGGCGGCGTCCGCGATCCGCTCCACGTCGAAGTAGCGCTCGGCGGCCGCCACGTCGTGGCGCTGGGTGGCTATCCCGAGACTGTACAGCGCGTAGCGTGGCGTGGACGTGACGTAAAAGAAGCCGAGGGCGGCCACCACCAGCACCGCACCCGGCACGCCCCACATCCACGCGCGTCGAGACATCGCGCGGCCACGCTACCCCGCCCGCGCCGCCGGCGCAACCGGGCCCCGCAAGATCGCGCTTGACCCTCCCCGTCTCCTCGGTGTATTAATATTCACCATGAAAAATATATATGCGTCGGAAGGCGGCGAGACCGGCCGGCGGCGGCGCGAGATCCTCGCCCTCGTGGACCGGGGCGGGGTCCGCTCGCAGGAGGAGCTCCAGCGCCGGCTCCGGCGCCGCGGTATCGCGGTCGCCCAGCCCACCCTCTCCCGGGACCTCAAGACGCTCGGGCTCGCCAAGACCCCGACCGGCTACGTGACCACCCCCGCGGGCGCCTTCGTGCCTCCCGAGACGCGGCGGAGCGCGCTCGACCGGGCGGTGGGCGAGTTCGTGCTGTCGGTGCGCGCCGCCGCCTCGCTCGTGGTGGTGCGCACGCCGCCCGCGGGAGCCCATCCCCTCGCCCGCGTCCTCGACGAGGCCGACCTGCCCGAGGTGGTCGGCACCATCGCGGGCGACGACACGGTGTTCGTGGCCGCCTCCGGACCCGCCGCGGCCCGGCTCCTCGAGCGGCGCCTGCGCGCTCCCCTCGGCGCGAGGAAAGGAGCGTGAGCGCCGTGCCCCACGAGCGGTATGACGGCGGCATCCTGGTCACGACGGATCCGGCGCGGCTCGACCTGGACACGATCCACGCCTTCCTCGCCGGGACGTCCTACTGGGCCGCCGGGATTTCCCGGGACGTCATGGAGCGGTCCATCCGCCACTCGATCTGCTTCGGCGCCTTCGACGGCGGCCGCCAGGTGGGGTTCGCGCGCGTCATCAGCGACCGCGCGACGTTCGCCTACGTCTGCGACGTCTTCGTGCTGGACGGCCACCGCGGCCGGGGTGTGGGCAACCGGATCATGGCCTGCATCACGAGCCATCCCGAGCTCCAGAATCTGCGCCTCTGGACCCTGTTCACGCGGGACGCGCAGGGGCTGTACCGCCGGCACGGCTTCCGCGACGCGCGTTACCCGGACCGGCTCATGGAGCGGCGCGCCGAGCGTCCCGCCGTGGCGGACGGCAACGGCCAACCCCAACTGGAGAGAATGGCATGAGCACGGATCTGACCGCGGTGATGAAGGTGGCGGATCGGCCCCCGGTCGTGATGGTGGAGGGCCACGGCTCCTGGCTCGAGGACGAGGAGGGCAAGCGCTACCTCGACTTCGTGCAGGGCTGGGCGGTGAACTGCCTCGGCCACACCCCCGAGATCATCGCGGAGACGATCGCCTTCCAGGCGCGCCGCCTGATCAACTGCAGCCCCGCGTACTACAACGCGGAGATGGCGCGGCTCGCCACCCTGCTCACGCACGCCTCCGGGCTCGCCCAGGTCTTCTTCTGCAACTCGGGCGCCGAGGCCAACGAGGGGGCGATCAAGCTCGCGCGGAAGTGGGGCGCGCGCCACCGCGACGGGGCCTACCACATCATCACGATGGATCACGGCTTCCACGGCCGCACCCTGGCCACGATGGCCGCGTCGGGCAAGTCGGCGTGGGAGGGGCTCTTCGAGCCCAAGGTCTCGGGCTTCACCAAGGTGCCGCTCGGCGATCTCGACGCGGTGAAGCGCGCGATCACGCCGCAGACGGTCGGGATCATGCTCGAGCCCATCCAGGGCGAGGCGGGCGTCTACCTGGCGGAGGACGTCTTCCTGCGCGGGCTGCGGGCCCTCACCCGCCATGAAGGGCTGCTGCTGATCCTCGACGAGATCCAGACCGGCATCGGGCGCACCGGCCGCTTCTTCGGCTTCGAGCACGCCGGCGTCGAGCCCGACATCCTCACGCTCGGCAAGGGGCTGGGCGGCGGCGTGCCGCTGGCCGCCCTCGTCGCGGCGGAGCCCGTGTGCTGCTTCGAGTTCGGCGACCAGGGCGGCACCTTCAACGGCTCCCCGCTGATGGCCGCCATCGGCTCCGCGGTGGTCGAGACCGTGCGGCGGCCCGAGTTCCTCGCCGACGTCACCGCCAAGGGCGCGTACCTGGCCGACCGGCTGCGGGCGCTCTCGACCGCCCTCGGGCACGGCGAGGTGCGCGGGCGGGGTCTTCTCCTGGCGTTGGAGCTCAAGGGTAAGGATGCGGGCAAGGTGGCCCGCAGCGCGATGGACCGCGGCCTGCTGATCAACGCACCGCGCCCGGACTCGCTGCGGTTCATGCCCGCGCTCAATGTCTCGCGCGAGGAGATCGACCGGATGCTCGCGCTGCTGGAGGGCGTGCTCCGCGAGAGCTAGCGGGTGGGAGGAGAGACCTTCAAGCCGGCCGAGGCAAGGAACTCCTTGACCCCGGAGCCGCCCTCGAACCGCATCCAGACCGGCCCGGGGGCCGGCTCGAAGGAAAGCTCGAGCCGCAGAAACGGACAGCAGCGGCGCTCCAGGAGCAGCCAGTCGAGCGCGTCCCGGACGATCGCGGGGTCCGGATCGAGGCAGCCCGCGTAGCCATCCCCCAGCTCCCGCACCTCCCGGAAGCGAGCAAACACCCGAGACGCGAGGGTCGACCGCCGAGCGCGCTCGTCTGCGCTCAGTGCTCCGAGGTCACAGGCGAATCCCCGCGGTGCTTCGCTCATGTTGAAGCGGCCCGCGCGTCCCTAGCCGCCCATGAACTGGCCGAGCAGCGTGATGCGCTCGCCGCCGGTCAGGGGCGTGTCCAGATCGTAGGCGACGCCCAGCACCTCGTCGTTGACGACGACCTCGATGTGCGAGCCGAGCTCGGAGTGGTCGGGACTCCAGAGGGCCGAGTCGAGCTCGGGGAAGCGGTGGGTGAAGCGGCGCAACACGGTCCGCGGGGTATCCCCTCGCCCGATCGCCTCGTCGAACTGCTTGCTGCCGGTGCCGTCGCCCCCCACGTGCTTGGTCACCCACGTGGTGACTTCTATGTGCGCTCGGGATTGCATATTCGCTCGGCTCGCCTTCGGCTGCGCCTCGCCAGACAACTGCGGCACTCTGCCGTCTACTTCCGGTAGAGGTCTTTTTCGAGCCAACCGAGGTCGAGCGAGCGCAAGAGGTCCCGCTTGGGCTTGCCGGTCTTGCGGTCGTAGTTGACCGTCTCGTACCAGACCTCGAGCATCCGGTCCCAGTGCTTGCGAACGTCGTGCTCCTTGGCCGGGCCGTCGACCGGCTGCGAGCCGTAGCGGGCCGATGGGTACTCGACCTCGGTGCCGATTCCGCAGCGGAGGTTGAAGGCGCGCAGGATCGCGGCGGTGCGATTGCCGAAGCGCACCGCGTCCTTCAGACGAAAGTCCCAGCCGGTCGCGGCGGAGAGCGCGCTCGCCAGATTGGCCATCCGGGTGCGGAAGGTGAACGAGCAGCCGCCCAGCGAGTCCTCGAAGTGGCGCCGGCCGCGGATCATGCCGACCAGCTTGGCCACCTGCTCGCCGTCGAAGGGATTGATGCGGCCGGGGGCGCCGACCTCGGTCTGGAACGTGGGGTTGGCGCTCTCCATCGTCCCGTTGGACGACGTGCACGTGTCGAGCATCTCTTCCCACCGCCCACGGTGATCGTGGCCGCGCGGGGAGGCGCCCTTCATGGTGTAAACCGCACACTCGGCCGCCTTGCCCCCGATCTTCTCGGAGGCGCGCTTGACCCCCTCGGCCAAGATGTCGCCGAAGCCCTGCCGGTGGCTGATCATCTGGAGGAGCTTGTTGGCGCCCTCGACGTCGCCCCACGTGAGGCGGAAGCCCACCTGCTTCTCGGTGAGATACCCCTTCTCCATGCACTCCATCACCCAGCCGCAGACCCAGCCGAACTCGTTGACGTCGACGCAGGCCCGGTCGATCTGCGTGTTCAGCCAGGAGACCGGGACCTTCTCGGTGAGGCCGATGGTCCAGCCCGCGCCCGACCAGCCCTCGTACTCGGGCTCGTCGACGCGGTCACCCGCGTGCGGGCCGCTCGGGATCACCTGGATGTGGCAGTGACGCATGCCGCAGGCGTTGCACTGATGCCCACGGTGGTCGAAGCCCTCGCGGAGCTTCCGGCCCTCCCACTCCTTCATGTCCACGTCGCCGGTGAGATTGGTCGTGTAGTTCTTGATCGGCAGCGCCCCGAGCTTCGAGAGGTTCACCACGCCCGGGAGCGTACCCAGGTTGTAGAGCGTGGAGGTCGACGGGTCCGTCTTGAGGTCGTGCGCGATGTCGTCGGCCACCTGGATGAGCCCGCGGGCGTCGTGGGCGGCCAGCGCCTTGGTGCCGCGCACGATGCACACCGCCTTGAGCTTCTTCTTGCCCATCACCGCGCCGCAGCCGTTCTTGGAGGCCACGTGCCCGTAGTCGCCGTGGATGGCCGCGAAGCGCACCAGGTTCTCCCCCGCGGGGCCGATGGCGTAGACCGAGAGCCGGTGGCCGGAGAGCCCGTGCTCGGTCTCGAGCGCCTGCTGGGTCTCCCACGTGTCCTTGCCGGCCAGGTGGGCCGCGTCGCGCACCTCGACCACGTCGTCGTTGATATAGAGGTAGGAGAGCTTCTTGGCCTGCCCCTGCATCACGATCGCGTCGTAGCCCGAGTACTTGAGCGCGGCGCCGAAGAAGCCGTTGGCCTGAGTGGACGTGGCGCCGCCGGTCAGCGCGCCGCGGGTGATGACGGTGAGCCCGCCCGTCCCCCACACCGGCAGGCCGGCCAGCGGACCGGTGGCCATGATGAAGCGGTTGTCGGGGTGGTCCCACTGCACCTTGGGGCCGACCTCGTCGTAGAGGATCTTGGCGCCGAGCCCGATGCCGCCGAGGTACTCGCGCCGGTCAGCTTCGCTCCAGGCCTCGGTCCAGGTCTTGCCGGTCGACAGGTTCACGCGAAGGAGCTTGCCGGCGTAGGCGTAGATCGGCGCCGCCGCGGGCTTGGCGGCAGCGCGGGTCGTGGTCGCGGTCGGGCTCATAGGGCCACCGTTTGGGGCAGCTGGGGTGATTGAGAGGGCCGGCCCAGGATGGTCTGAGGCAGCAGCCGCGAGGTCGTGTGGAGCGCGATGAACGCGGGCTTGACGTCGAACGGGTTCTTCTGGAGGTGCGCCTTCCAGGTCGAGAGATCCACCCCCGAGTAGACGAGGCCCTTCAGCATGCCGACGTCGTTGGTCGTCCACACCGCCTCCGCGGGCCCGCAGATGACCGCGCCGGTCGAGCCGCCCGCCGTGGAAGAGCAGCTTGCGGTACTCCGAGCGGCCGGCGCGCAGCGCGGTGTAGACCTCGGCCTTCGGATCCTCCCACTGGCCGAACGAGGCCACGTCCAGATGCGCGACCTCGACGATGTTCATGAGCAGGCTGCCGCGATAGGCCACGTCGCGGCCCGCCATGTTGGCGCCGACCACCCGCCCGTGCTCCTGGGCGGTCGGCTCGATGGCGTGCACCTCGGCCGCGCCGGTGATCAGGTTGCGCCCGCGCGCCACGTCGCCCGCCGCGTACACGGTCTTGACGCTCGAGCGCAGGTGGTCGTCCACGATGATCCCGCCGGGGGCTTCGCGGGCCGTCTCGATGCCCGAGCCTTCGAGCCACTCGAGATTGGTGCGGATGCCGGTGGCCATGATCACGAGGTCCGCGGTGAGCGGCTCGCCCTTCTTGAAGGAGAGCTTCCGCTTGCCGCCGGCCTGCTCGATCTTCGTCACGGTGGCGCCGGTACGCACCGCCACGCCGTGGGCCTCGAGCCATCCCTGCACGATGCCCGCGCACGCGTCGTCGACCATGCGCGGCAGGATGCGCGGCGCCACCTCCACGATCGTGAGCTTGGCCCCGCGGGCCAGGATCGCGTTGAGGATCGTGAACGCGATGAACCCGGCCCCGACCATGACCACGCGGCTGCCCGGCGCGATGCCGGCCACCACGTCCTTGGCCTCGTCCAGCGTCCAGAAGCAGTGGATCCCGGGACCGTCGGCCCCCGGGATGGGCGCCTTGGCGGCCCGCGAGCCGGTGGCGATCAGACAGTCGTCGAACTCCACCTTCGCGTCGTCGTCCAGGGTGAGGGTCCGGGCGGCCGGGTCGAGGGCCTTGGCCTTCCGTCCGACCAGGGCCTTCACCTTCCAGGCGGTCAGTGACGCCGGCGGCGCAGTATACACATGGCTCTCGGAGATGGTGCCCCAGAGGTAATAGGGCAGGACCATCCGGGAATAGGGCCGCTCGGCCGAGACCAGGGTGATCTCGGAGGCATCCATGCCGATCAACCGTTCTTCCTCTCTAATCGTCCGGATCGCGTTCAGCCCCGCGGTGCCGCCGCCGACGATCAGGTGACGGGCGGGCATCAGCGGGCCTCCACCGCGAGCACGCGGGCGGTGCGCTCGGCCGCGAAATCCCCGATCCAGTCGGCCGTCTCCACGTCCTCGAAGGTGATCGCCTCGGTCGGGCAGGCGGAGGCGCACGCGGGCGCGCCGCCACAGAGGTTGCACTTGTAGGCCTTCTGGGTGTCGCCGTCGTAGAACATGGTGCCGTAGGGGCAGGCGATCGTACAGAGCTTGCACCCCACGCAGGTGTCGTCCATCACGTCCTTGGCGCCCGCCGCGTTGATCTGGATCGCTCCCACCGGGCAGGCGGTCATGCACCAGCCCTCCGCGCACTGGGTGCACGTGTACGGCGCGTAGGACGTGTAACCCTCGAAGGGCGAGACCCGGATCACCGACTTGGACGGCTGGAAGAGACCGGTCTGCATGTAGGAGCAGGCCAGCTCGCACCGCAGACAGCCGGTGCACTTCTCGGGGTGGAGCGCGAGGACTTTCACGATCGGCGACGCTTCCCTTTCCGTCCCGGCGCGGAGCGGCTGCGCTCGAGGCGACTGATGAAGGTGTCGAGGGGAATCGCGGGCATCGTCATCATCTGGACCGAGCCGCGCGCGCCCATCTCGATGGAAATGGACGAGACGGTCTCGTTGTCGGGCGCCTCCAGGACCGTCACGAAGTCGTACGGGCCGAGCACCGCGTACTGGGCGATCACCCGGGCGCCGCGGCGGGACAGCTCACGGTTGACCTTGCGGATCCAGCCGGGCCGGGCATGGATCACCTTGCGGCCGGCCTCGCTCAGCGAACTCAGCATGACGTAATGAGCCACCGCGCACCTCCTCGGAGCGACGAACGACCCCGGTAGTATAGCAAAGCGCTCAGTCGCTCTCTCCCGTGATGCCGAACTCCACGCGTCCGCCCGCCGACGGCGACTCGGGCGCAGCGGGCGGCGCGCCGCCCGACGGCGCGGGTGCCGCGGGCGCGGCACCCGCGGGCGGCGGGGCGGACGCCGCCGCGCCCGGCGCGCCCTCGGCCAAAACCTGGAGCCGCGCCTCCGGGATACCCTCCACCTTCGCCAGCCGCTCGCGCGTGACCTCCAGGCGGCGCTGCCGAAGCTCGGCGAGCGGGCCGGCCGGCTCGGGCTCGCGCCTGCGCAGCAGCAACATCTGCGCCTCCACCGAGACGGGGAGCTGGGCGTCCTTGACGATCACCTGGTAGTAGCGGCGGAGGGCGGCGGGCAGCTCGGCGATCCCCTGCTCCTGCCGGAACTTCTCGACGCGGGCCGCGACCGCGCGCTCCTTGAGCACCTCCACGTCGGCCGGCGTGGTCACCGAGGTCAACGTGAGGCCGACGTAGGGCGCGCGTCGCAGGAAATCACCGACGCGGACGGTCTGGCGCTCCAGCTCCGGGCCCAGCACCGCGCTGCCGGCCGCGAAGACCACCGGGTCCACCTTGACCTCCTCGATCTTGTCGTCGCCGCTGGTGAAGAGTCCCCCGATGGCGCGGAACGGCGCCTTCAGGACGTTGACGATGACGTTCTTCACCGCGGTCCATATCGCGTCGCTGAAGTCGAACTGCTTGTCGGTGAGGGTCCCGCTGATGGGCACGTTGACGTGGATGTTGCCGTCGCCGTCCTTGATCAGGGCCACGATCAGCCCCAGGGGCAGGCCGATGCGCTTCTTGACCTCGTCCGAGGGGCGGGACGGCGCGACCCGGAGATTACTGATCAGGATGTCGTTCTTCAGGTCGAGCTGGTCCTTGTCGATCTTGGACTCGAGCTTGGCGGTCAGCTGCCCGCGCCGGATGATCCAGGCGATCGCGCCGTCCACGTACGGGTTGGCGCTGGGCAGCGCGAGCTTGGTGAGCTCGGTCGCCATGTTGACGTAGGTCGGCGCCCCGATGGCCGCCATCTCGCCGCGGACGTCCAGCGTGGCGTCCCCGCCGATCACCGCCTGCGTCCGCACGGTGGCCCGCTGGCTCGCCTTGTTGGAGAGGTCCTTCACCGACACGCTGAGCTTCGAGATGTCGTTGGAGAAGGGCGGCTGGGTGGTCTGGTCGAGGAAGCGGGTGTAGCCGTCCTCGATCACGATCTCCTTGAAGGAGAGCTCCATCGTCTGGAGCGGGTCGGGCGCCGTGGCCTCCGGCCGACCCGCGGGGGTGGGCTTCACCGGCGGCTTCGGGTCCGCCGGCGGAGCGGGTGCGCCCGGCTTGGGAGTCGGCGTGAACAGCTTCTGGACGTTCAGCGTTCCGTCCGCCGCGCGCACGATCTCGTTCATCGGCTTTCTCAGCAGCACCTTGTTGACCCGCGCGTGGGTGGGCCAGCCGAAATCGATCCCGTTGATCTCCATCCGCTCGAGGCGCAGCGGCGGCTCCTTGTCATCCGGCCCCGTCACCGCCAGGTTGGTGGCCCAGCTGTTGCCGCGGGAGAGCACGGTGAGCTTGCCGTTGACGATCCGGACCCGATTCTGACTGTCCGCGTTGAATCGCCCCGAGAAGCTCGCCGGGAACGGGAAGTACGCGCGGTACGGCTCGATCGGCGCGTCACGGGTGGTGAGCGTGAGGGTCAGATCCAGAGGCTCGATCCGGACCGTCCCCTTCGCTCCGATACTGCCTCCGCCCGGCAGGCCCGCGTTCAGCGCGAAACCGATGGGCCGGATGGCCGGCCACGTCACGTCGTCCACCTGCACCGCGAGGGCACTCAGCTTGAGCTGGGTCGACGGCGCGGAGACCGACTCGTCGGTGAACGTCGCGGCGCCCTTCAGGGCGATCTTCTCGACCGTGATCTTGTACTCCGGTTCGCCCTTCTCCGCCGCGGGCTTGGCCGGCGCCGGCGAGGGCAGAGGGGCTGAAGAAGCAGTCCCGGTGGCACCGGCCTCCGGCTTGCCCGCCAGCGCGAGCAGATCGATCTTCTCCTGCTTGTCGCGGACCGCCTTGAGGTCGAGGCCGTCGATGTCGACACCCGACACCGTCACCGTGCGGGAGACCAGGTTCACTTCCTTCAGGCCCACCGCGATGCGGGGCACCGTGAGGAACGGGGTCGGCTTCCCCGGCTGCGCCAGCGCCAGGCTGGCCAGCGTCACGTCGCCGGCGACGAGGCCGACCGCCAGGCCGCCCGGCCCCTTCCCCAGCTCGATCTTGACGGTCATGGTCACCCCCGCGATGCCCGACTCGAGCGCGACGGGCAGCGTGGGCGGCAGATAGGGCCGGATCTGGAGCAGGTTGAAGTTCTGGATCGAGAACTTCCCGCCGAACGAGGTGGGGGTGAGGTCGATGTCCTGGGCGGAGAGCTCGATCGGCGAGTCGTTGAGCGCGGCGTGCACCGCCAGGTTCCCGACCGGTCCCGAGGGCTTCGTGGTGAGATTGCCGGCCTCGATCGAGAGATCCCGGACCTTCCACTCGCCGGCCGGCTTCACCGCGCGATCGATCACCGAGATGTTCGCCCGGATCAGCGCGAACCGATCGAGCCCGAAGGTCCCGCGTGACTTGAGCTGCGGGTCGTCGTCCGGCGGGGCCGTCGCCGGGGCCGGAGACGCGGCGAGCCGGGCCAGGATGTCGGAGAAGTTGAACTCGGTCGGGCTCAGGCGCACCAGGTTCACGGTGGGCGCGGTGAGCACCACCTCCGCGACGCGGATGTGGCCGAAGATCGGCGACCACGGGATCACCCGTACGTCCAGCCGGTCGAACTCGATGAAGGCCTGGGCGGGATCCGGCTCGGCGAGGCGAAACTTCTTGATCGCCACCCGACCGGTGAACAGGTTGATGTCGATATCCTCGATGGCGACTGTCCGTCCCGTGGTCACCGGGATCTGCTTGAGCGCCTGCCACCTCACGATCTCGGGCAGGGTCCAGACGAAGGCGACGCCCAGCACCAGCCCGAGCGCCAGGACGATCAGCCAGGTCTTCAGCCGGCGGCTCATCGCGCGGCCTCGCCGCCTAGACCGGAGCCTGCCCCGAGGACGGCTTGAGGAACGAGTAGACGCTCGTGAAGTCGCGCCGCCCGAGCCCGTGGGAGGAGGCGAGGCGATACACCTGCTGGGCGGCGGGCGCCACGAACACGGGACGCGGAGCCCCCGCGCCGCGTCCACCGCCAGGCCGAGGTCCTTGCACATGAGATCGGTCATGAACCCCGGCTTGTACCGTTGCTCGAGGCCGCCGCGGGACCATGCCCGGGCACGGGATGCATGAGCTCCATCAGGAACGTGTTGCCGGAGGACTTGGAGATGACGTCGGTGACCACCTTGGGATCCACGCCGAAGCCTTCCGCGATGCGGAACGCCTCGCTCACCGCGACCGCCGCAGACCCCGGCGATCAGATTGTTGCAGAGCTTGACGACCTCGCCGCTGCCCACCGGGCCCACGTGGATGACGTTGGCGCCCATCGCGTCGAGCGCGGGCATCGCCTCCGCGAAATCGGCGGCGGCTCCGCCCACCATGATCGCGAGGGTGCCGTCGGTGGCGCGCGGGACGCCGCCCGAGACCGGCGCGTCGATGAAGCGCACGCCCCGCTCGCTGCGCCGCCGCCGCCATCCGCCGCGACACCGCGGGGTCGATGGTGGACATGTCGACGCAGAGCGTGCCCTTGCGCGCGGCGGCCAGCACGCCGCCGTCGCCGGTGTAGACCGACTCCACGTGGGGCGAGGAGGGCAGCATGGTGACCACGAGGTCCGCGCGTGGCCACCGCCTCGGCCGCGGACGCGGCCGCGGTCATGCCCGCCGCGGCGGCGGCCTCCACCGCCTCCGGATTGCTGTCGAACGCGGTCACCGTGAAGCCCTTCTTGACGAGGTTCTTCGCCATGGGCAGCCCCATGGTGCCCACGCCGATGAAGCCGATCCGCGTCATGCCTTGCCTCCCTGGGATCGGAGCGAGACGCCGGCCCACTCCTCGATGATGCGGGTGATCGCGGTGTGGTCCTGCTCGGCCATGCCGCGCGCCATGGCGACGCGGTAGACCTCGGCGGCGGCGCGCGCCACCGGCGAGGGCACGCCCGCCTCCTGGGCGAGACGGCCATATCCGTCGAGGTCCTTCATCATGAGCCGGATCGCGAAGCCGGCGTCGAAGGCACCGTTGAGGATGAAGCGGGGGAACTTGTTGTCGCTCGCGTTGGAGCGCCCGCTCGAGGCCTGGAGGATCTCCACCGCGCGCGTCGGATCCACTCCCGCGCGGGCCGCCACCGCGACCGCCTCGATGGTCAGCGCGAGGATGCCCCCGGAGCACATGTTGTTCACCAGCTTGATCGCGTGCCCGGCCCCGACCGGACCGGCGTGGAAGATGTTCTTGCCCATGCAGGCCAGCACCGGGCGCGCGCGCTCCAGGAGCGCGGGATCCCCGCCGACCATGATGGCCAGCGTGCCCTCGACCGCGCCGCGCACCCCGCCCGAGACCGGCGCGTCGATGAGCGCGGAGCCGCGCGCGACCACCTCGCGCTCGAGCTCGCGCGTGACCGACGGATCGGCCGAGGTCATCTCGAGCACGAGGCTGCCGGGGCGAAGCGCGTCCAGCAGGCCCTTGGCGCCCAGCAGCACCTCGCGCACCTCGCGCGAGGTCGGCAGGATCGTGATGACGGTCTGGGCCGCGGCCGCCACCTCGGCCGGCGACGCCGCCCACGTGGCCCCGCGGGCCAGCAACGGACGCGCCGCCTCCTGGCGAATGTCGTTGACGATCAAGGAATGCCCGCCGTCCAGCAGGCGGCCCGCCATCGGCACGCCCATGTTTCCGAGGCCAATGAACCCGATGCGCTCGCTCATGCCTGCCGTCGTGCCTCCTGTATGCTCGTGGACATGCTGCTGGGTCTGGCGCTCGTCGCGGTCGCCGCCGCGTCGTGGGGGACGACCGGCGCCACCATGACTCTACTCTCGCGCGAGGCCTCCGTGTCGCCGCTTCTCGTCGGGTGGAGTCGCCTCGCCATCGCCGCCCCCCTCCTCGTGCTGGCCGCCGCCGGGGTCGGCCGCTTCGGGGCGCGTCATCCTTCGCGGCGTCCCTGGCCGTCGCTCGCCGACCTGCCGCTCTGCGCCGCGCTCGGCCTGGCCATGGCCGCGTACCAGATTTGCTACTTCCGCGCGGTCACCCTCGTCGGCGTGGCCCCCGCCGCGCTCCTCGCCATCTGCTCCGCCCCGCTCCTGATCGCGGTGCTGGCCGCCCTCTTCCTCGGAGAGCGGCTGACCCCGCTCGTGCGGCTCTCGCTCGGGATGGCGACCGCCGGAACCGCGCTACTCGTGGTCGGCCCGCGCGGGTTCGGCGAGATCGCGGGCCACTTCGGGGTGGGGGCGCTTCTCGCGCTCGGCGCGGGGGTATCTTACGCCGCCTACGCGGTGGCCGCCAAGGGGCTTCTGGCGCGCGTGACGCCGCTCGCGGTCTCGGCGATCACGTTCGCGCTCGCCGCGCTGTTCCTCGCGCCCGCGCTGCTCGGCGAGGCGGCGCCCGCGCGCGCGCTGGCCGCGGGATGGCCGCTGCTGCTCTATCTGGGGATCGGGCCCACCGCGGTGGCCTACGTGATGTTCACCGCGGGGCTGGGTCGCGTGCCCGCGACCGCGGCCGGCATCGTGTCGCTGCTCGAGCCGCTGACCGCCACCACCCTCGGCCTGCTCGTCTTCGGCGAGCGCCTGGGCCCGGTCGGCATCGCGGGCGCGGCCCTGCTCCTGACCGCTCTCGCCGTCCTGACCCTCGCGCGCTCTGGGGTCAGGTCTTGAAATACGACATTTCCGCGCGCGCCGCTTCACCTGACGCGGTGAAAATGTCGTATTTCAAGACCTGACCCCGATCAGATGCGGTCGAGGACGCGGCTGACTGCGCGGCTGAAGGTGCAGTTGGGGACGACGCAGGAGTGCTTGCCGGAGCCGCCGCCCACCATCACGTAGATGTCGTCGGCCGAGGGCACGCGCGGCAGCCGCACGGAGTCGTCGGTCTCCTTGGCCATCCACGTGGGCCAGTCGTGCATGCCCCACATGCCGCCGAGCTTCATGCGGCCGAGCGGAATGCGCGCGTTCTCGAAGACGAAGCGCTGCACGTCCGTGCGGGTGAACCCGTCGGCCGCGATGGTCGCCGCGTGCTCGGGCCCGAGCACGACCAGCATCTGGCTCTGCGACAGATACCAGCCCACGTTGGAGCCCAGCGAGGTCGCCACGTCGGCCACGTTGTTGAGGATGCCGGGCGCGGTGGTGGACACGTGGTCGTTGACGTTGTGCGGGCCTTCGCCGCCGAACACGGTGACCACGCTCTGGTCCGCCTTGAAGCCGAGCGCGACGTGCAGCGGCTCCCACGGGGAGTCCTCGCGCTCGGTGATCGCGTAGGAGAACTTGGCCGGGCTGCCCTGGGTGGCCATGTCGCCCCGGCCCGGCCAGCCCCCGCCGATATTCATCAGGACCAGACGGATCGCGCGCCCGATGGTGGCGTTCGCGCGGAAGCCGGGCCCGAAGAGGCCGGAGCCTGCATGCAGCCCGATCGCGTGCGCGTAGGGCCCGGTCACCACGATCAGCGGCGCCACCGGATGCGTGGTGGCCTGGACCCCGAAGAGATTGAAGGAGGGATCGATCATGGCCTGCGCCGCGGCCACGATCACCGGGAAGTACGCGGGCTCGCAGCCCGCCATGACCGCGTTGACCGCCAGCTTCTCGACCGTGCACTCGCGCCAGAGCGGCGCCATCACCCCGAGCGATTCGGCGGGCTTCGTGCGGGCCCCCGCCAGCATCGCGCGCACGCGCTCCGCGGTGGGAGGAACGAACGGGAGCCCGTCGCACCACTCCCGCTTGCAGAACTCCGCGTAGACGTCTTCCTCCGGCAGGGTCAGCGTCGTCTCGACCACCTGGCTCACCGAGGGCCTCGCGCCGAGCATGGCTTCGATCTGCTCCACCGCCTGGGCGATGCGGCGGCTCACGCCCTCGGGCGCCTCACCGCCCAGCGGATGCTGGACCACCAGCAACGGCAACCCGCTGGCGCCGAGCGCGGTCATCTCGCCCAGGGCCAGGCGCTGGAACACGGTGGTGGTGATCAGTCCCGCGGGCGTTCCCGCCTTCGCCAGCTCCAGCGTGTCGTGGAGACTCCACGACGTGCAGGAGCCTCAGTCGGCGGATCCGGAGAAGACGAGGTCGCACTCCTTCGCCATCTCCTCGATGATCGAGTGGGCGGCGCCGGTGGCCGCGTTGGCCTTCCGCCGGATCACCACGCGCTTCACGCCGTGACGCTCCTTGAGCGCCTCGCCGATGCCGGTGACCAGGCGGTCGAAGTTGTGCTTCGTGTTGTCGAGGAAGCCCACCGTGAGGCCGCGCAGATCGGTGGGCAGCGCCGGAATCGCCGTGGTCGCCGTACGCAGCTCGGCCACCGGGCTCAGCACCGTGATGAGGGACATGTCGGTCTCCTGCCTGTCGGGGTGAACCGCGTGGACCGGGCCCGTGCCCGAGATCCATTGCGTCGTATAGTACCGCACATGCTCATCCTGGCGCTGGACGTCGGCACCAGCTCGGCCCGCGCCCGCGTCTTCGACGAGGCGGGCCGCGCGCAGCCAGGCGCGGGAGGCCAGGCCACCTACGAGCCCCGCACCACGCCCGACGGCGGCGTCGAGCTGGACGCCGACGCTCTTCTCGCCGCGGTGACGCGCGTGGTCGACGCCGGCCTCGCGGGCTGCGGCGCGCGCGCGTCCGAGATCGCGGCGGTGGGCGTCTCGGTGTTCTGGCACAGCCTGCTGGCCCTCGATGCCGCGGGCCGGCCGCTCACCCCGGTCATCACCTGGGCCGACACCCGCAGCGCCTCCGCGGCCGCCGCGCTCCGCGGCGCGCACGACGAGCGCGGCATCCACGCGCGGACCGGTGCGCCGCTGCACTCCACGTTCTTCCCCGCCAAGCTCCGCTGGCTGCGCGAGAGCCGTCCCGAGGTCTGGGCGCGCGCCGCCGTCTGGTGCGGCTTGGGGGAGTACCTGCAGGCCCAGCTCACGGGCCGTCTGACCGCGAGCCTCTCGATGGCCTCCGGCACCGGCCTGCTCGATCAGATCGCGGGCGGCTGGGACGCCGACATGCTCGCCGCATCCGGGATCACGGGCGCGCAGCTCCCGCCCATCGACGACCGCGCCGCGCCCGGCCTGATCGCGCCCCACGCCGCGCGCTGGCCCGCCCTCGCGCGCGTGCCCTGGTATCCCGCGTACGGGGACGGCGCGTGCTCGAACGTGGGCTCGGACTGCCGGGACGCGCGCCGGGTCGCGCTCAATGTCGGAACATCCGCCGCGCTGCGCGTCATCCTGCCCGAGCCGCTGGGACCGCACGCGCCCACGCCGTGGGGGCTCTGGCGCTACCGGGTGGACGCCCGGCGCGCGCTGGTCGGCGGCGCGACCTCGGAGGGCGGCAACGTGCTGGCCTGGTGCCGGCGGCACCTGGCCCTGCCCGACGATCCCGCGGCCCTCGAGGCGGCGCTCGCGGCGGTCGAGCCCGATGGGCACGGGCTCACGGCCCTGCCCTTCCTTGCCGGCGAGCGGAGCCCGGGGTGGCGCCCGGAGGCGCGGGCCGCGGTCACGGGTATCTCTCTCGACACCGACGCCATCGAGATCACGCGCGCTCTGCTCGAGAGTGTCGCGTTCCGTCTGGCCGAGGTGTACGACCGGCTGCGCCCGCTGGCCGCCCCCGATCACGTCGTGGTGGGCTCCGGCGGAGCCATGGCGCACTCGCCGACCTGGGCCCAGATCGCCACCGACGCCCTCGGCGTGCCGGTCGCCCTGGGCGGCGACCCCGAGGCCTCGGCCCGGGGCGCGGCCCTGCTGGCCCTCGAGGCCCTGGGGGTGGCCCTTCCGGAGGCTTCGGAGCCCGTCCGGGTCCTGAAGCCCGCCCCCGATCGGCACGCCCGGTACCGGGCGGCGAGGGAGCGGCAGCGCCTGCTCTACGAGGACATTGTCGGCTTTAACCAGTCCTGAGAGAATAGCCGCTGCGGGATCATGCGAATCGCCATTGGCTGTGATGACACCGGTTTGGCCCTCAAAGAGCCCCTCGTGGCGGCGCTCGAGGCCGACGGGCACGACGTCCTCGACCTCGGCACCTTCTCGACCGACCCCGTGGACTACCCGGACTACGCCCGGGCCGTCGGCCAGGCCGTGCTCCGGGGCTTCGTGGACGCGAGCCTGCTCCTCTGCGCGAGCGGGACCGGCGGGGCAATCGCGGCCAACAAGATGCGGGGCATCCGTGCGGCCATGTGTCCGGACGCGGACGCCGCCCGTCGGAGCCGCGGAGAGGTCGACGCCAACGTGCTCTGCCTCACGGCGGCCGGGCTCGAGCCCAAGACCGCGATCGAGATCGCCCAGGCCTTCATCGGCGCCCAGTTCGAGGCGGGCGACCCGCAATCGCGGCAGGTGGCCAAGATCGGCCAGCTCGAGGCCGGACTTCTCGGAGCCGACAAGGCGCCGCTGAAGCCGTCCGAGGACAAGGGGGCTCCGAAGGCCTCCACGGCCAAGCCGGCCGCGAAAGCGCCCGCGGCCGCCCGCGAGCCGAAGGAAGCGCCCGCTCCTCCGCCCGCGCCGCCGCGCCCCGCGGTCACGACGCCTGCGCTGGTGCTGCCGGACCCGCTCAAGCTGCCCGCGGTGGAGGAGACCCTGCGCTTCCTCGAGCAGCACGAGTTCCTCGATCGCCTGTGGGTGAAGGACGCGACCCTGTGGAACGGGAGACGCGGCCACCGTGCGAAACCGGCTCGGCTGGCTCACCTCGCCCACCATCATGCGCGAGCCACGCCGAGGACATCCGGACCTTCGCCGACGAGATCCGACGGCTCCAGTACTCGCAGGTGGTCCTCCTCGGCATGGGCGGCTCGTCCCTCGCCGGCGAGGTGCTCAACGAGACCTTCGGCTCCAAGATGGGCTTCCCGGACATGCTCGTGCTGGACTCCACCGATCCCGGCGCGGTCAAGCAGACCCTCGACGCCTCAACCTGAGCCGCGACGCTCTTCGTGGTCTCGAGCAAGTCCGGCACCACCACGGAGACGCTGGCCGCTCTACTCGTTCTTCCGCGGCCAGGTCGAGACCGCGGCATCGCCGAGGCCGGGTCATGCAGTTCGTCGCCATCACCGACCCGGGGCACGCCGCTCGAGAAGCTGGCGACCGAGACCGGCTTCCGCCGCACCTTCCTCAACCCCGCGTCCATCGGCGGCCGCTACTCCGCGCTGTCGTTCTTCGGGCTCGTGCCCGCCGCCCTGATCGGCGTCGACATCAAGACCCTGCTCGAGCGCGCCCAGGCCATGGTCGAGCGCTGCGGCGACGAGGTGGGCCGTGCGCGACAATCCCGCGGTGCAGCTCGGCGCGGCGCTGGCCGGGCTCGCGCGGGCCGGCCGCGACAAGGTCACGCTGGTGCTCTCCGAGAAGATCCGCGCCCTCGGGCGCATGGATCGAGCAGCTCCTCGCCGAGTCGCTCGGCAAGGACGGCACCGGGCCTCGTGCCGGTAGTGGACGAGCCGCTCGGCGCGCCCGACGGTGTACGGCGAGGACCGCGTCTTCGTGGCCCTCGTCCTCGACGGCGACACGACGCTACGACGCGGCCCTCGCGAAGCTCTCGGACGGCCGGGCACCCCGTGATCCGGCTACCGGCTCAAGGACCCGCTCGACATCGGCGCCGAGTTCTTCCGGTGGGAGCTGGCGACGGCGACCGCGGCCGCCGTGCTCGGCGTGAATCCCGTTCGACGAGCCCGACGTCGCGCGCGGCCAAGGAGAGGACGAGCCGCGCTCCTCTCCGAGCTGGCGGACGCTGCGCCGCCTGCCGGAGTGGCCCGTCGCCGCGGAGGAAGACGGCCGTGGCGCTCCTGGCGCAGTCGAACGCGCCAGCCGACCTCGCGTCGGCAGAGGGCCTCGCCGCGCACCTCGCGCAGGCCGAGCCGGGCGACTACGTCGCGCATCCTCAGGCTTACCTGCCGCCGACCGCGGAGACCGTGAGCCGATCCTGCAGGCGCTCCGCGTGCCTCTGCGCGACCGGCTGCGCATCGCGACGACGGTCGGCCTCGGGCCGCGACTACCTGCACGCGACCGGCCAGCTCCACAAGGGCGGCCCGACCAACGGGCTGTTCATCCAGATCACCGGCGAGGACAAGGACGACCTCACCATCCCGGGCGCGGGCTACGGCTTCTCGACGCTCAAGGCCGCCCAGGCGCAGGGCGATCTCGAGACGCTGCGCGACGGCGGCGCGCCGGGTCATCCGCCTCCACCTCACCGGCAAGCCGCCCAGGGCCTGCAGCAGCTCCTGCAGATCGCGCGGACGGCGACGCGGCAGGCTCTGACGAGCGAGTCTCCCGATGGCAAGCCCGTCCGCGGACGAATCCTGCGTCCTGGTCATCTTCGGCGCCTCCGGGGACCTGACGCAAGCCGCAAGCTCGTCCCCGCCCTCTGGTCGATGTTCCAGAGCCGCGTGCTCCCCGAGCCGTTCGCGGTGGTCGGCGTCGGCGCGCACCGAGATGACAACGAGCAGTTCCGCGCCCGCATGCGCGAGGCCATCACCGACTTCGCGCGCGTGCAGCCGCCGTCGACCCGGGTGTGGGATCGCTTCGCGCAGGCCCTCTTCTACTATGCCGGCGATCCCGCCGACGCCGCGATGTACCCGGGCCTCGACGCCTACGTGCGCGGCGTCGAGCAGCGAGCGCGGCACCGGCGGCAACCGGCTCTTCTACGTCGTCGACGCCGCCCGTCGCTCTACCCGCACCTCGTCACGCAGGCTCGGCGAGGCGGGCCTCAACCGCGCGCCGGACGGGCAGCCAGGGCTGGGTGCGCATCGTCATCGAGAAGCCGTTCGGCCGCGACCTCGCCTCGTCGCGGGCGCTCAACCAGGTCGTGGCCTCGGCGTGCAGCGAGGACCAGGTCTACCGGATCGACCACTACCTCGGCAAGGAGACGGTCCAGAACATCCTCGTGTTCCGCTTCGCCAACGGCATCTTCGAGCCGCTGTGGAACCGGAATCACGTCGACCACGTGCAGATCACGGTCGGCGAGACGCATCGGCGTCGAGGCGCGCGGCGCCTACTACGAGGAGTCCGGCGCGCTGCGCGACATGATCCAGAACCACATCCTGCAGCTCCTCTGCCTGGTCGCGATGGAGCCGCCGGTGACCTTCGACGCCGATCCCGGTGCGCGACGAGAAGATCAAGGTCATGCGCGCGATCCGACCCATCCCGGCCGACGACGTGGACCGCGTCGCCGTGCGCGGCCAGTACGGCCCCGGCTTCGTCGGCGGCCAGCCGCGTGCGCGGCTATCGCGAGGAGCAGGGCGTCTCGCCGCGAGTCGATCACCGAGACCTACGCCGCGCTCCGAGCTCGACCGTCGACAACTGGCGGTGGGCGGGCGTGCCGTTCTACCTGCGCACCGGCAAGCGCCTGCCCAAGCGCGCGAGCGAGATCGCGGTGCAGTTCAAGCGCACGCCGCACCTCGTCTTCCGGCGCAATCCCGAGCATCCTCGCCGAGCCCAACCTGCTCGTCCTCCGCATCCAGCCCGACGAGGGCATGTCGCTGTCGCTTCGGCGCCAAGCTGCCCGGGCCGCGAGCTGCGGATCAAGTCCGGTGGAGATGGACTTCGACTACGGCCAGGCCTTCGGCGGCGAGCCGCCCGAGGCCTACGAGCGCCTGCTGCTCGACGCGATGAAGGGCGACGCCACGCTCTACGCGCGCGGCGACTGGGTCGACGCTGGCGTGGGAGCTGCTCTCACCCGTGCTCGACGCGCTGGGCGCACGGGCGACCGCGCAAGTTCCCGACCTACGAGGCGGGCACCTGGGGCCCGGACGAGGCCGACACGCTCATCGAGCGCAGCGGGCGACGCTGGCGGCGCCCCTGAGCGGGCGCCGCCGCCGTGGCGCCGGAACTACGGCTTGAGCTGCGCCGACGCCTGCCCGCACCATCCGCGTCGCCGACATCTCGACCCAGGTGTAGTACCAGCTCTCGTAGATCAGGACCTGGAGCGAGCTGCCGGCCTTCTCGTACACCTGCGTGGTGCCCTTGTCGGACGCGGTCGTCGACGAGAGGTGCCTCCAGCCGTTGGCCTCGAGCGTCGTGCGGAACGCGAGCCGACAGGCTGTCCGGCTCGATGCGGCCCTTGTAGAAGAGCGGGCCGCCTTCACCGTGCGGCGACTCGATGATGGTGGAGCTGGTTCGAGTCCAGCGCGAGGCCCTTGGGCACCGGGATGTCCTCGAACTCGCTGCGCTGCAGCTTGGGCGCCGACGACGCGCACGCAGTCAGCGCGAAAACAATCAGGGACAGGACGACGAAACGTCTCATGGGTAGTACCTCCTGGCCGTCATCGTACCGTCCGTGGGGTGGAGGCCCCAAGTTTTTGGAAGCGCGGGCGCCGCGCGGGCCCCGCCGGTGACCCGTCGCACGGTCCGGGTGACGCTGATCGTCCTGCTCGCGGTCGCGGGCCTGGGCGCCCTCGCCCACCGTCCCCTGCTGCGCGCGACCGGCCAGGTCCTCGTGGTCGACGATCCGCGCGAGCGGGCCGACGCGATCGTGGTGGTGGCCGGCAGCACCCCCAGCCGGGAGGAGACGGCGGCAGAGCTCTTCCGAAGCGGCTGGGCCCCTGCGGGCTGCTGGTCTCGCGCCAGTTCGTGCCCGGGCGTGTCCAGCGGCTCATCGACATGGGGGTCCGCCGGCTCGACTTCCAGGGCGAATCGGTCGCCGCCCTGGAGCGATACGGCGTGCCCCGGGACGCCATCCTCATCCTCGACCAGCCGGTGGAGATCACCGAGACGGAGCTGCGCGCGGTGGCCGCGGCGGCCCGGGACCGCGGCTGGCGCCGGCTGATCCTGGTCACGAGCCCGTTCCACGGCCGCCGCGTCCAGCTCATCTGGCGGCGCGAGAGCGGCGGCGCCATCGAGGGCCGCGCTGGCGACGGTGCCCGACGACTGCACCGCCGCCGACCCCTGGTGGCGCCTCCGCCGCTGTAGCGAATCCGTGCTGCACGAGTACCTGGGGCTCCTAGCGCTCTACCTCCACATCTCGAGCTTGATGCGCTGATCCGGCGGCTAGGCGCCGAGGCGCCGGTAGAGGATATGCTGCCGGTTGCGCGTGTGCGGCCGCACCTGGGCCGGCCAGCGCCCCTTCTCGACGGCCTTGGCCCACGCCTCCGTCACCAGCACGTCGGGCGTCTCGATTTCATAGAGCGCACTGTACTTTGGCGCGCCCTCGATCACGATAGTCTTGAGCTGCCCGCCGATGCTCATCGTGAGCGGCTGCATCTCGTAGCGCGACACCGCGACGACCCCCGGCACGGTGAGCAGGCTCGGCACGTGCTCCTGGTCGTAGACCTCGTTGAAGAGGCGCTCCTGGGCGGGGTCGACGTCCATGGCGGCGCTGAACAGGTAGCGGGTCTTGATGGGCATCGCTGGCTCCGTATCTCCCCCTCTCCCCTCAGGGGAGAGGGCAGGGTGAGGGGTGAGGTTGATGGGGTCGGGGCTTTCCGCTGTGGGCTGCTGCCGTGAGATGCTTTATTTATCCGCTCGGCTCGCCTTCGGCTGCGCCTCGCCGGGCCACTGCGGCGCGCCGGTCGGGCAACCGCAGGTGGGCGGACACTCCTGCCTCTCTACGCCTTGCGTCGCTTCGGGCCGGGCTTGGCCGTACCGGCGCGGCCGTAGTCGTCCTGGCGGCGGATGATGTCGTCCTCGCCGAGATACGGCCCGTGCTGGACCTCGATGATGACCACCGGCACGCGGCCGGGGTTCTCGATGCGGTGCCACGCGCCGCGCGGGACGTCGACCACGTCCCGTGCCCGGACCCGCCGGCGCGCCCCGAGACGATCACGCGCGGGGCGCCGCTGACCACGATCCAGCTCTCGGCGCGAAGCCGATGCCGCTGCAGGCTCAGCCGCGCGCCGGGCTCCACGACGAGCCGCTTGACCTTGTACCCGGGGCCCTCCTCGATCGTCACGAACCCGCCCCACGGCCGCGTCACGAACCCGCGCGCCTCGGCATCCGGAGGCGCGGGCCTCACGGGCCCAACCGGACGATGCGCGCGAAATCGGCCTCCACGCTCTTTTCGACCTCCTCCATGCACCTCGTGGGCGACGTCCTCGTCGAGCAGCAGCACGACGATGGCGCGGCCCCGCTTGGTGCGGCGCCCCACGTGCATGGAGGCGATGTTGACGTTGTGGCGGCCGAGGATGGAGCCGATCTTGCCCACCATGCCGGGCCGGTCCTCGTAGGAGAGCACGAGGATATGCCCCTCGGGAATGAACTCGATGTGCAGATCCTTCAGCCGGACGATGCGCGGGACGCCGTCGAACACCGTGCCCGCGATGATCTTCCTCGCCGTCGCCCGCCTGGGTCGTGACCGTGATCAGGTTGGTGTAGCCGGAGCCGGCCTCCTCGTCGGTGTGCACGGCGATCTCGAGGCCGCGCTCCCGCGCGACCAGGTGCGCGTTGACGAGATTGACGGCCTGCGCGGTCACGGGTTCGAGCAGGCCCTTCAGCACCGCGCGGGCGATCAGCTCGGGGTCGCACCGGGCGACCTGGCCGGCGACCACCACCTCCACGCGCTCGACGTTGTCCGGCTCGAGCTGCACGCAGAACCGCCCGAGCATCTCCGCCAGGCGCAGGAACGGGCCGCTGCTCGGCCATGGTCTCCCGGTCGCCCACCGGGATGTTGACCGCGTGCTCGACCAGCTCGCCGTCGCGGAAGGCCACGAGCTGCCGCGCCACGTCGACCGCCACGTTGACCTGCGCCTCCTGGGTGTTGGCGCCGAGGTGCGGCGTGACCACCACCCGCGGATGCGCGATCAGGCGCTTGACCGCGGGCGACTCCGGCGGCTCCTCGCTCCACACGTCGACCGCGGCGCCCGCCACGTGGCCCGAGTCGAGCGCGGCCAGCAAGTCCGCCTCGTTGACGATGCCGCCGCGCGCGCAGTTGACGATGCGCGCGCCCGGTTTGAGCGCGGCGAGCTCGCGCGCCCCGATCATGTTCTCGGTCTCGTCGGAGAGCGGCACGTGCACGGTGATGACGTCGGCCCGGCTAGCACGGTCCGCAGGTCGGTCAGCCGCACGCCGAGGTCGCGCGCGCGGCTCTCCGGGATGTACGGATCGTAGACGAGGACCTCCATGTCGAAGGCGCGCAGCCGGGCCGCCACGCGCGAGCCGACCTTGCCGAGCCCGAGCACCCCCGCCGTCTTGCGATAGAGCTCGGAGCCGTAGATGCCCCGGTCCCATCGGAGCCGCTTGAGCGAGTCGTTGGCGGCCGGGATCTTGCGGACCAGCGCGAGCAGCATGCCCACGGTGTGCTCGGCGGCGGAGACCACGTTGCCGTAGGGCGCGTTGACCACCACCACGCCCTGGCGCGAGCACGCGTCGACGTCGATGTTGTCCACGCCGACCCCGGCGCGACCCAGGATGCGCAGCCGCCGCGCCCGGCCCAGGAACTCCGACGTCACCGCGGTCGAGGAGCGCGTGATGATCGCCTCGTAGTCGCCGAGCCGCGCGTACAGCTCGCCCTTGGGCAGCTTGCTCGAGACCTGGTCCACCTGGAATCCGCGCTCGGCCAGATAGGCGATGCCTTCCGGCGCGATCGTGTCGATGACGAGCACTTTCATCACATAAACATGCTAGCACGCCCCTCACCCTGCCCTCTCCCCGGAGGGGAGAGGGTTAGGGTGAGGGGCTCCGGTGCGAGCGCAGGAACTTGAGAAAGTCGCGGCCCTCGGAGAGGCGGCGCTTCATGACCTGGCGGTCACGGAGCATCTCGGCGCCGAGGGAGAGCATCTTGCGCGGGCGGAAGTAGAAGCGGCGATAGAACTGGTCCACCGAGCGGAAGATCTCGGTGCGCGAGAGGTGCGGGTACCCGATCGCGCTCACCTGCACCCCGGCACCGTCCACCAGCTCGTCGGATTCGAGCCAGCCGTTGCGCTGCGCCTCCTCGTAGAGCGCGGTGCCCGGGTACGGCGCGGCCAGCGAGACCTGGATGGTGCCCGGATCGATCTCGGTGGCGAACCGGATGGTCTCCGCGATGGTCTCCCGCGTCTCGCCGGGCAGGCCCAGGATGAAGGTGCCGTGGATGGCGATGCCGAGCGACCGGGCGTCGCGGGTGAAGCGCCGCGCGACGTCGAGGCGCACGCCCTTCCTCACGTTGTTGAGAATGGCCTGGTTGCCGGACTCGTAGCCCACCAGGAGGAGCCGGAGCCCGTTGTCCCGGAGCACCTTGAGCGTCGCGTAGGGCACGTTGGCCTTGGCGTTGACCGACCAGGTGATGCCGAGCGGGCCGAGCCGCTTCGCGATCGCCTCCGCGCGCGGCAGATCGTCGGTGAACGTGTCGTCGTCGAAGAAGAACTCGCGCACCTGCGGGAACATCCGGGCCGCCTGCGCCATCTCCTCGGCCACGTGGTCGGGGCTGCGGGTGCGGTACCGCTGCCCGCCCACCGTCTGCGGCCAGAGGCAGAACGTGCACTTCGAGCGGCAGCCGCGACCGGTGTAGAGCGAGACGTAGGGGTGCTGGAGGTAGCCGATGGCGTAGTGCTCGACGGTGAGGTCGCGCTTGTAGACCGGGGTCACGAAGGGCAGCGCGTCCATGTTCTCGAGCGTCGGGCGCTCCGGCGTGTGCTCCACGTGGCCGTTGAGCCGGTAGGACAGCCCGGTGACGTCGGCGAAGCGACGGCCCTGGGCCACCTCCTGGATCGTGAAGTCGAACTCGTTCCGGGCCACGAACGACAGCGCCGCGCTCGCCTGGAGCGAGGTCGCCGGGGCGACCGCCACCGCGGCCCCCACGAGCCCGATGACGAGCGCGGGGTTCTCGGCCTTGAGCGTCTCGGCCACGCGCACGTCCGAGGCGAACGAGGGCGTGCTGGTGTGCATGACGCAGAGGTCGTACTGCTTCGCGAGCGGCCGCACGTCGTCCACCGTGAGACCGTCCGGCGGGGCGTCAACCAGGCGGGAGCCCGGCACCAGCGCGGCGGGCTGGGCCAGCCAGGTCGGGTACCAGAATGAGCGGACCTCGCGCTTGGCCTGATAGCGCGAGCCCGCGCCACCGTCGAAGCCGGCCACCGCGGGGGGATGGAGAAACAGCGTGCGCAGGTAGTCGGTCACGTTGGGCTCACGATATCACAGGGCCCCGCGCGTGCCCGGCGGCCGGCCCCGACGCCGGCGCCTCCACACCACAACGAGGAGCCACACCGCCGCGATGAGCAGGACCGCTCCGCCGATCCAGAGCTGCATCTCGTGCACGTAAGCCAGCGCGACCGCCACCGAGTCCGCCACCGCGTAGGCCAGGCCGAAGGCCAGCGGCACGCTCAGCAGCACCGCGGCCACGTCCACCAGGAGGAAGCGGGGAAACGGAACCCGGACCAGCCCCGCGGTCAGGAAGGCGGCCGCGCGCAGGCCCATGACGAGCCGGGCCATGATCACGAACTTGAGGCCGTGGCGGTGGTAGGCGTCCATCACGCGGGCCTCGCGCTCCGGCGTCAGGATGCGTCGCGCGGCCGGCCACTCGAGGATGCGCCGGCCGAAGTGCCGGCCCACCCAGTAGAGCAGCATGTCGCCGGCGAGCACGCCGCCCAGGCAGGACAGCAGCGCGCCCCACCAGTGCATCACCTGCCAGCGCGACATCATGGCCGCGATGACGATCGGCAGCTCTTCCGGGATCGGGAGCCCCAGACCGGTGGCGAGGAGGACCAGGAACACGCCCGGATAGCTGAACTGGATGATCAGATTGGTCAGCATCAGCGCGAGCCCGGATCCGTGGCGGGGGCCCGGCCGTAGAGCCAGCGGCCGTTGTGGGCGAAGAGCAGGCGGGCGCTCCGCGGGGGGAGCGAGGCCACGACGCTCTGCGCGGGCTCGCGCGTGGTCAGCAGATAGGGCGGCCGGGGCGACGCCCAGGCTTCCGCAAAGCGCGGGGCGCTCCAGAAGGTCCCGGCCGCGTCGGCGAAGGTGGCGCCGATGCCGAGGACGCTGCGCTCCGCGTCCAGGAGGACCGGCCGATGCCCGGAGTAGAATTCCACCGCGCCCGCGTTCTCGATGGGCCCTTCCAGCACGAGCAGGTCGCCGGGCCCGAGCCGCGCCCGGATCTCCGCCGCCATCACCGTGACCGCGCGCGCCGAGGACGTCAGCGCGAGGCCGGTCGCCACCGTCGGGACCAGCAGGAGCATCACCCCCGCCACCGTCCACGCGCCCACGCGCGCGGAGCGCCGCGCCGCCGCGATGGCCAGCACCGCCGCGCCCGCGAGCAGCACCACCGCGGCCCACGCCACCAGCGGCTGCAGCGACGACCACGCGGGATAGGGCGACGCTTGCCCGAGCGCCGCCTCCTTGCGCGAGTACACGTCGGAGACGCCGAACACCGCCTCCGTGAAGGCCTGCCCATCGCCCGCGGCGGCCCACGCGCAGCCCGCTCCCGCGAGCAGGAAGAGCGCGAGGTGCGCCGCGATGAGGCGGCGCGGGCGCGGCGCCACGTCGCGCCACGCGCGCGCCGCGAGCAACGCCAGCGCGGGATAGGCGGGCAGGCCGTAATGGGGCAGCTTGAACGGCGAGACCGTGAAGAGGGCCAGCACGCCCACCGCCCACACCGCGAGAGCCACCCACGGCAGCTCCGCGGGATCGCGCCAGGCCCGCGCACGAACGAGCGTGCCCACCGCCACCAGCGCGGCCAGGATCCACGGGAACGCCCCGAAGCCGGCCGCGGCCAGGAACTCCAGCGCGGAGAGCGGCACGTCCTCGTCGGGGAACTCCCGCATCCGCGCGACATTCAGCACGTGGTTGTCCACCACCGTGTACCAGAGGAACGCGGGCTCGGTCACCGCGGCCACCGCGTACCAGCCGAGGCCGATGGCGACCATGAGCGCGACCCCGACGGGCGGCAGCCACGCGCGCACCGGCCGGAAGCGCCCCGCCAGCGCCGCCGCGATCGCGATGGCCCCGAGCGGCCCGAGCAGCCCCAACGGATCCTTCGCCAGCGCCGCCATCCCCAGCGCGGTGCAGCCGACGACCGGCCAGACCGCGCCGAAACGAGTGTCCGCCAATGGGGGAGTGCGGGGGCCATTTCTGGGCCCCCGCATATGAAGAGCCTGAGGAACTAAACGAGTACCCGCCATCAGCAGCCCCGCAAACCCCCAGGCAATAGAGGCCACGAACAAGCTCTCCGGCCTCACGTACCGCCCGAACGCCACGAACAGCGCGCAGGACAGCAGCGCGAGGCCGGCGAGCACACCCCCACTCACACCCAGTAGGCGCACACCCAGCAGCGTCGTCGCCGCGACGGCGAGCAGCGCGCCGAGCAGCGGCGCCAGGCGCGCCGCACCCTCGGTGAAGCCGAAGAGGTGGAACGAGGCGCCGGTCAGCCAGTAGAGCAGCGGCGGCTTGTCGAAGTAGCGCACGCCGTTCAGCCGAAGCGTGAGCCAGCTGCCCCCCAGCAGCTCCCGGGCGATCTCGGCGTGCTGGCCCTCGCCGGGGTCGTCGAAGGGGGCACGGCCGAGGCCCGGAGCCAGCAGCACGACGGCCAGAGCCACGACCAAGCAGACGGCGAACCCCGCGCCGCCACGACGCCCCACTAGAGGCTGAGGCCGATCATGAGTGCCCGTCGCCTCCTTGCGATTCGAGCCGGCCCGCGCGCAGATGGAGCGCGCGGTCCGCGCGCGCGGCCGCGTCGGCCCGGTGGGTGACGAGGATGACCGAGGTCCCGCGCTCCCGGCAGAGCGCGCGCAGCTCGGCCAGGATCACCGCGGCGTGGCCTTCGTCCAGGTTGCCGGTCGGCTCGTCGGCCAGCACCAGCGGCGGCGCGTTGAGGACCGCCCGGCAGTAGGCCACCCGCTGCTGCTCGCCTCCCGAGAGCTGCGCCGGATAGTGATCGGCGCGATGGGCGACCCCGAGGCGGTCCATGAGCCCGCGCGCCTCCGCCAGCGCCGTCGGCCGCGGGCGCCCCACGTAGCGCGCGGCGAGCAGCACGTTCTCGAGCGCGGTGAGCCCGGCGATCAGCAGGAACGACTGGAACACGTAGCCGATCGAGCGGCCGCGCACCCCGCACTGGGCGCGGCGCGAGAGCGCGCTCACGCGCACGTCGTCGAGCCAGATCTCGCCCGCGTCGAGCGGCTCGAGCAGGCCGAGCAGGTTGAGCAGGGTGGATTTCCCGCAGCCCGACGGGCCCGCCACCGCCACGAACTCGGCCGGCTTCACCTCCACGTCCACGCCGTGGAGCACCGGGACCGGCCGACCGTCGGGACCGCGGAACGTCTTGGTGAGCCCGTGCGCGCGGACGACCACTCCGGCGCCCCCTTCAGGCCCCCCGCCGGATGGCCTCGGCGGGCGACAGCCGGACGATCCGGAGGGTGGCGTAGGTCGCGGCGAGCCCGCCCAGGATGATCGAGAAGCCGAGCGCGAAGCCCAGCAGGCGCGGCGAGAACAGGAAGAGCTGCTGGCCGCCGCCGCGCGCGTCCACCAGCGCGCCCACCGCGAGGGCGAGCCCCACCCCGAGCAGGCCGCCGGAGACCGACACCCCGAGCGCCTCGCCCAGGACCTCGCGCAGGAGCTGCCCGTCGGTGGCCCCGAGGGCGCGCTTGATACCGAAGTCGCGGATGCGCTCGAAGACCGCCGCGGTCACGGTGTTGGAGAGCGAGAGCCCGCCGATCACGAGGCCCAGGACGCCGATCCCGAAGAGCAGCGCGGAGAAGAACGCGGTGGACTGTCGCAGCAGGCGGCTCAGCTCGCCCGGGATGGTGACGTTGAGGCCGGGCACCTCGGCCTGGATCCGCCGCGCGAGCGCGTCCGGATCCACCCCGTCCGCCCACGCCACCGCCGCGCCCGTGTTCAGGTCGCCGCGGCCGAGGCCCCCGGCGCCGCCCGCGAAGACCTGCACGAGCAGCGGATCGCGCCGGAGCCAGAGGTCGCGCGCGTCCTCCAGCGGCACGATCGCGAAGCGATCCGGCGCGGTCAGGGTCTTGTCGAGCACGCCCACCACCTGGAACGTCCGGCCGGTCGCCAGGTCGATCGTCCCGCCCGCTCGCCAGCCCGCGCGAGGCCGCGAAGTCGGCGCCGACCACCACCACCCCGCGATCGCCCGGCCGAAGGAAGCGCCCGTCGCGTACCGGGAGCTCGCGGAACTCCCGATTGGACATGCGCACCGCCGGATCCATGCCCCAGGATCAGCTCCTGGGTGAGGGTCAGGAACTGCGACGTGGTGGGATTGAGCGGCAGCATCACCTGCCCCTGCACCGCGGCCACCCCGGGCACCCGGCCGATCTGGTCGATCTTGGACGCGCGCAGGAGCCCGCCCGCGGTGAAGCCGGTGCCCATGCCCATGCCCTCGCCGGCCACCGAGATCTGGCCCAGCACGAAGCGGTCGCCGCCGTCGATGAAGCGCGTGATGCGCTCGGCCATGGCGCCCAGCGCGACCAGCCCGGCCACGCCGACCGCGATCCCGAGCACCGTGAAGAGGTAGCCCCGCGGGAGGAGCCGCCGGAGCGCTACCATTCGAAGCGGGATTCCGTGCTCAGGCCCCGGCGGCGGCGCACCCAGCGGTTGATCGCGGACGACGGTGAAGAAGAGCTCCAGCGAGACCCGCATCCGGAGCGTGCGGCGCAGGAAGGCGCCCCCGGCCAGCACGCCGGTGACGCTCGTCCACCATGCCCGCGAACTCGCGCGGCTTGAGGAACATCTCGAGGAACGACGGGATCGTAGAAGTGCCGGATGAAGCGCTGGAAGGGCCGCATGCCCGTTGTGGATCGGCGCTCGTAGGCGCGGAAGCGGCGGGCCTCGAAGCGGTTCTCCCGGAACGCCGTGAGGATCTCCAGCCGAGGACAGCTCCGCCGACTGGGTCGCGATGTAGACGCCGGAGGAGAAGATCGGATCCACGAAGGCGATCGCGTCGCCCACGCAGACGAACCGGTCGCCGATGGCGGGGTCGGTCCGGTACGAGAAGTTGGCCGCGCTGTGCACCGGCGTGATGCGGGGCGCGCCGTCGAGGGCCTCGGCGAGCCCGCGGCAGCGCGCGATCAGCGACTCGTAGAGCTGCTCCAGGTCGCCCTCGCGGCCGCGCACCGTGCGGGCGTGCAGCACGCAGCCCACGCTGCTCGTGCCGTCGGCGAACGGGATGTACCAGAACCAGCCCGCCTCGAAGACGAAGATGCGGATGTTGCCCTCCTCGCTGCCCGGGCCAGCGCCGCCCGCCGCGGAAGTGGGCGAACAGCGCGACCTTGCCGAGCCCCTCGATGGGCCGCCGCCGGCCGTGCCGGGAGGCGATGAAGGCGTCGCGGCCGCTGGCGTCGACCAGGAAGCGCGCGCGGACCTCGCGCGCGCCCGCGGCCTCGGCGAGGTCGCGGTCACGCCGTCGTCGTCGAAGGCCACGCGCTCGACGCGTCGCGGGCTGGAGCAGCGTCACGTTCGGCTGGCGGGCCGCGTGGTCGAGCAGGATCTTGTCGAACTCGGCCGCGCTGGACCTCGTAGGTGTAGGGCGGCCAGGGCTTGCCCTCGCGGAAGAAGAACTGGTAGCCCAGGTCCATCTCCTGATCGTGGAAGTAGGCGCCGTACTTCACGAGGAAGCCGCGCGCCTTCACCTCGTCGAGCACGCCCAGCCGCTCGAGCACCGGGCAGGTTGGCGGGCAGCAGCGACTCGCCCACGTGGAAGCGCGGAAAGGCCTCGCGCTCCGCCACCGCCACCCGCAGGCCGCCGCGCGACGAGGAACGTGGCCGCGCTCGACCCGCGCGGGCCCCCCGCCCACCACCAGCACGTCGTAGTCGGCCGGGCGCCCCGCCCCGCGGTCCGCGGCGCGGGCGCCTCGAGCGTGCGCCCAGCTCCTCCTGACGATAGAGCCGCCGCACCGCCGGGCTGAGCCAGTCGATGCCCGACGGCGGCGAGCGCGCGCCGGCTCAGCCCGAGCGCGAGCATGAGCGGGGTCGCGGCGGTGGCCACGGCGGCCAGGCGCAGGCCGCGCGCGTGCGGAGAGTCGCCAGCCGTCGCTCGACGGACCGGATCGCCCGATCGCGCGACGAACGTGCCGACCGCCAGCGCCCAGCCGGGCGGGTTCCCGCGCTGCGGCGCCGCGAACTGCGTACATCTCGCGGTGCCGGGCCCGGAGTCGCGCGGGGCTGAAGATCCCGATCGACCTAGAGCGCGCCCGCGCCGGCCTCGCGCGCCCAGCGCGTGCACGATGCGGCCGGCGAGGAAGGCCCCGACCGCGATGCCGTCGCGGCCCGGGCGAAACCGGCTGCGCCGGTCCTCGAAGTGGATCGGCGCGATCGGGACCTCGACGATCCGGCACCCCAGCGCGGCGGCGCGCAGCAGCATCTCGCTCTCCAGCACGAAGCCGCCGTGGCGCGGCGTCACCGCGGACGAGGAGGCGCGCGGGGTAGACGCGGAAGCCGGACTGGGTGTCCGCACCGGCACGCCGCGTCAGCCAGTCGATGAAGAAGCCGGCCACGCGCAGCGCCGCGAGCCGGCCCGCCGGCATCACCTGCTCACCGCGCGCGATGCCGCGAGCCGCGGCCCAGGCGGCCGCCGATGACGAAGGCTCCGCGGCGTCCTCCACCGCCGCCTTGAGCAGGCGCGGGATGTCGTCGGGATCGTGCTGGCCGTCGCCGTCGAGCGTCACCACGCCGCTCCGCGCCCCGCGCGCACGCGCCTCGGCGAACCCGCGCCGGAGCGCCGCACCCTTGCCGCCGCCGCCGGCCGAGCGAGATGACCTCGGCGCCGGCCGCCGCGGCGACCGCGGCGCTCCGTCCGTCGAGCCGTCGTCGACCACCAGCACCGGGCCGTGCAGCCGGGCCCGCTCCACGATTCGCCGATGGTGGCGGCCTCGTTGAAGACCGGGATGACGATCAGGTGATCGCTCGACCGGATTCAAGGGCCGGCTCCACCACCAGCGCGGTCCGGCAGCCGCCGCGCGCGATGCCGTGCACGAGCACCGCGGCACGTGCCGCGCGCCGCGTCCAGCGCGGCCGCGCCCACGCGCAGCGCGCCCAGCCCGCCGTGCTGGCCGAAGAGCGGCGCCAGCGATCGCGGCGGCAGCAGCTCGGCGCGCGCGCCGAGGTCGCGGCCGAGCAGCGCGCGCTCCCAGTCGTCGACCGCGGGATCGCCGTTGCCGGCGCCGTAGCAGCGCGCGACGCCGGCTCCGGCGCGCACGAGCGGAGCAGCCGCGCCACCGGGGAGCCGGGATCGCCCCGTCCCGGCCGCGCCGGTGTGGGGCGCGGTCGGCACGTTGCCCCAGCGCGATCGCCGCGATCTCGGCGATGATCCGCGCCCCGCGCGCCCGCGCGGCCGTCCCGCTCCTCGAGCACCAGGAACGTGGCGCCCTCGCCCAGCACCGGGCCGTTGTGGTCGGCGCGCGAAGGGCCGGCAGCCCTTCCGGCGCCCCGCCCGCCCATCGGGGAGAGCGCGCCCATCTCGGCGAGCCGCTCGTAGACGTCGGGAACAGCTCGTCGACGCCGCCCGCCACCACCGCGTCCGCGTGCCCGTCGGCGACCAGGCGCGTGCCCGCGCGCGACCGCGAGGTCGCCGGCGAGCGTCGCCTGGTTCACGGTGATCGACGGGCGCCTTGCGCGCCGATCGCGATGGCCGCGACCGACGCCATCGTGTTCATCACGGTGTTGGGGAAGATCATCGGCGAGAGCCCGGCCGGCCCGCGACGCAGGAAGCCCTGCGCGAAGTCGCGGCTCGAGGTGAAGTCGCCGTGCTCGGTGCCGACCACGATGCCGAGCCCGGGCCCGCCCTGCGACCCCCGCGTCGCCCACCGCGAGCAGGCAGGCCGCCGAGCGTGAGGCGGCAGATGCGCGACAGGCGCCGGGCCGCGTCCCGATCCACGAGCGACGCGACCGTGGCCTCGTCCACCTCGGCGGCGAGCCGGCTCGTGACATCGCGCCGGCGTCGAACGACGCGCACCGGCCCGATCGCGGAGCGGCCGAGGGCGAGCGCGGCGGCCAGCGCGTCCCGCCCGCCCGCGGTGGAGGCGTTGACGGTGCCGATCCCGGTGACGACGACGCGGCGATCGGTCACGATCCGTCTCGCGCGAAGATCAGGCTGACGTTCTGGCCGCCGAAGCCGAACGAGTTCGACAGCGCCGCCGAGATCCTGGCCGGGCGCGCCATGCGGGGCAGGCAGTCGAAGGGACCTCGGGATCCACCTCGCTCGAGATTCGCGGTCGGCGGCACCAGCCCGTGCTGGAGCGCCAGGATCGTGGCGGCCGCCTCCACGCTCCCCGCCGCCGGCCATGGTGTGGCCGACCAGCGACTTGGTGGAGCTGACCAGCACGCCGCCCTCGCCGAAGACGTGGCGGAGGGCGAGCGCCTCGACGCGATCGTTCTGCGGGGTGCCGGTGCCGTGAGCGTTGACGTAGCCGACGTCGCCGGCGGCGAGCCCGCGCGGCGTCCAGGGCCAGGTGCATCGCGTGGATCATCCCCTCGCCCTCGGGATGCGGCGCGGTGACGTGATGCGCGTCGGTGGTCATGCCGTAGCCGGCGAGCCGCGCGTGCACGCGGCCGCCGCGCGCCCGGCAGTGCTCCGCGTCCTCGATGACGAGGAACGCGGCCGCCTCGCCGATGCGACATGCCGCGGCGATCGCGGTCGAAGGGACGGCACGGGCTGGGATCGAGCAGCTTGAGCGCGTTGAACCCCATGAAGCAGATGTGCGTGAGCGCGTCGACGCCGCCCACGAGCGCGGTCGGGGTCACGCCGGCCCGCACCAGATCGGCGCCGAGCGCGATCGAGGCCGCGCCCGACGCGCAGGCCATGACCACCGTCTCCTTCGGGCCGGTGAGCCCGAGGCGCCAGCCGAGCGTCTCGGCGTGCGAGAACGGCAGGATCGAGCGCAGCGCGCCCATCCGCGACGAGGGCCGGCCGCGCCCAGCGTCTGGCCCAGTACCAGTCCTCGCCCTCGAGCATGCCGCCGCCGACCGCGCCGATGAGCAAGCGCGGCCTCCGGCGCGCTCGCGCCCTTCGAGACCCGCGTCGGCGAGGGCCTCGCGCGCGGCGGCCAGGGCGATCCGGTCCGCGCGCGAGCGTCGCCGCGACGAGCCGAGCGCGCTCGATGACCTCGGCGGGGACCTCGGCGGCGATGCGCGAGCGAAAGCCCTCGGTCTCGATGACGGTGATGGGCTTGATCGCGCAGGTGCCGGCGGCCAGAGCCCGTTCCAGAAGCTCTTCACGCCGGCGCCGTACGGGCTCACGACCCCGAGGCCGCTGACGACGACCTCCGCCCGGCCGTCGCGCGCCGCCGACCGGCTCATGCCAGGCTCATCGTCCGGGGCTGGGCCTCGAACCCTCAGGCCCGGCCGTTCTTGGCCAGGATGAAGCGGGACAGGGAATCCAGCGACAGGAACTCGTCCGTCAGGTCGCGGGTCTCGTCGATCACGATCCCGAAGCGCTCCTCGATGGCGACCGATAGCTCGATGAAGTCGAGCGAGTCCAGGCCCAGCGAGCCGTCGATGCCCTTGGGAAGCGTCGTCTCGAGGGTCATCTCGGCCGCGCGGCGCGGGTCGAATTTGAGCCGCTCGACGACGAGCCCCTTCAGCTCGTCCAGGACTTCCTTCTGCGTCATCGACACGACCTCCGTTTCACGCCGCGCTGCCGCGCGCGTGCGATATCTCCGGACTCCAGTGTAGCCGCGCGTGCTCTCCCCGCCAGCGTCCCGACAGCTCCACCGATCCCCCCGTCGCCTGGGCCCGCCAGTCGCGCAGATCCGCGAGCGGGCCCGCCGAGAACCGCTCCCCCGGCCGGGCCCCCGCGACGACCCGCCGGCCGGCGCGCGCAGACTCGAACGAGATCGCGCCCTCACCCCGCTCCAGCCACAGACACGCCGCGGTCTCCACCAGCGGCCCCGGATAGGACCGGCGGTGGCGCGCGTAGAGGTCCGCGCACTCCTCGAAGATCTCGACCGCGAGCACCAGCACCCGGTCGCAGGTGCCGGCCTCCAGCAGCCGGGCCGCCTGCTCGATGGCGCGGAGCGTCGCGGGCGCCCCCCCGATCAGGATCCCGTACGGGCCGGCCACCCCGAACTCGATCGCCACCTCCGCCGGCACCACCGCGGGCGCCGTGTAGGCGAAGTGCATGACCCCGCCCTGGCGCTCGATGAACGCGCGGTTGGAGGCGCCGTAGGCGGCGGCGGTCACGTACATCAGGGCCGTCCGCTCGCCCGCGATGACCTCCCGTGAAGCATTCCCATCTTCAAGCATCGCGTCCACGGCTGCAAGGGCCAGGAGGCACTCCCGGGTGGCCCTCCGGAAACGGTCGCCGGGACGGTCTGGACGGGGGAGGGTGAGGATTTCCAGCCTGCTGTCGACTGTTCCTTTCTTTAAGCCCTCCATATGCGGGGGCCCAGAAATGGCCCCCGCACTCCCCCGGTCCGCGGACTTTACCTGGGTGGTATTGCCGGTGGTGGCCCCCGCACTCCCCCGGTCTGCGGACTTTGCCTGGCCGGTGAGGACTCCGAGGCCGCGGATCGCGGGGGCCCCCATCAGGCGGCCTCGAGGACGATGGCGCCGTTGCAGCCGCCGAAGCCCATGGACGTGCTCAGCATGACGCGAGGGCGTCCGGGGCGCGCGCGGCCCGGCACATAGTCGAGATCGCACTCCGGATCGGGCTCCTCCAGGTGCAGCGTGGGCGGGATCAGGCCCCGCTGAGCCGAGAGCAGACACATGAAGGCCTCGAGGGCGGCGGCGGCGCCCATCGTGTGGCCGAGACTGCCCTTGATGGAGTTGATCGGGATCTCGTGGGCCCGGCGGCCGAGGGCTCGCTTGAGGGCCGCCGTCTCGATCCGGTCGTTGAGCGGCGTGGCGGTTCCGTGCGCGCTCACCAGGTCGATGTCGGGCGGCCGACACGCGCGCGTCGGCGAGCGCGGCCCGGATCGCCCGCTCGAGGCCGCGCCCCTCGGGTTCGGGCGCCGCGATGTGGAAGCCGTCGCTCGCGCTGCCGTAGCCCAGCAGCGTGCCGAGCCGCGGTCCGCGCGCGTCGCGCTCGCGCACCAGCAGGGCGAGCGCCCCCGCCTCACCCAGGAGCAGACCGCTGCGGCGCCGGTCGAACGGCCGGACCTCGTCGCGCGTGAGCGAGCGCAGGACGTCGAAGCCCCGCAGCACGAAGCGGCAGAGCGCGTCGTAGCCGCCCGCCACCACCGCGTCCGCCTCGCCCGCGCGCAGGAGGTCGGCTCCGACCGCCAGCGCGGTGGCGCCCGACGCGCATGCGGTGGACACCGTGATCACCGGGCCGCGCGCGCCGAGCCACCGCGCGAGGGCCCAGCCCGGGGCGTCGTAGAGCGCCTGGGACAGCCGGCGGGGGTCGCGGTCGCCCGCGAGCGCCTTCTCGCCCTCCTCCACACCTCCGAGCGCGGTGCCCACGACCACGCCCACCCGCGCCGGGTCCAGCGGCAGCGGGTGGAAGGCGGTCTGCGTGCAGAGGTCGTCGGCCGCCGCGATCAGCAGGCGGCTCGCGCGGCAGTCGGGCACCCCACGCCAGTCCTTGATGCGGCCGATCTTCTTGACCTCGCCGCCCCGCTGCACCCGCAGGTCCGCCACCGGCACCCGCTCGATCTGCGAGATGCCGGAGGCACCCGTGACCAGCGAGGACCAGAAGGCCTCCAGATCCTGGCCGATGGGGGTCACCACCCCGGCGGCGGCGATCACCACGCGCTCAGGCGTGGCCACCGGGCGGGCTCCAGGCGTCGTAGAAGTTGAACCACTGGGTGGGGTGGGCGCGGATCACACGCTCGAGCGCGGCCACCACGGTGGCGAGGCCGCCCTGCTCCTCACCCGGCTTGACCCAGATCGGCGCATCGATCTCGAGCCGGTAGCGGCCGCCCGGCGCCATCACGCAGAAGGCGGGGATCACCGCCGCGCCGACCGCGCGCGCGAGCACGAAGGGCCCGAGCGGGAACGCGGCCGGCTCGCCGAAGAAGGGCACGATCGCGTCCCCGCGCCCGCCGCTGGGCCGGTCGGCCTGCATCGCCACCAGCTCCCCGCGCCGGAGCGCGGCCACCAGGCCGAGCGTGGACGTGGCATGACGTCGCGTCACGAAGCGCAGCCGCGGGCCGTCGAGCCGCAGGTAGCGCTCGAGGGCGGCGTCCTGCTCGGCGGAGAGCACCACGTGGGCGGTACGGCCGCTCCGGGAGGACAGGAGCCGCCCCGCGAACTCCCAGTTGCCGAGGTGCGCGGTGAGGAGAACGACACCCCGCCCCGCCGCGATCGCCCCGTCGAGGTGATGCTCGCCCTCCGCGGAGGCCACGTACGCGCCGAGATCGGTGCCGGGGCGGCGATTGAGCGTCAGCAGATCGGCGAAGAACGCTCCGAAGTTGGCGAAGGTCTCGCCCACCCGCGCCTCGATCACGGCGGGCGCCGCGCCCGCGAGCACGCGGCCGAGGTTCCTGCGCACCGCGCGGCGCTCCGCGGCCAAGGTCCGCGCGAGGAGCCGGCCGAGCCCACGCGCGAGTCGGAGGCGCGCGGGGCGCGGCAGGGCGGTGGCCACGCCGGCGGCCAGCCGATAGTAGGCGACGCGGTTCAGTCCGTGCGAGTACCAGTCGGGCGCGCCCGGCTCGCTCGCCATCGGCCTAGAGCAGCGCCCAGTAGTACATGCGGAACGCGCGGATGGGTCCCTGCCGGGTGTCGTGGAGGCGGCTCGCCTCGAAGCGGCGCTCGGTCCGGTCGAAGGTGATCCGTCCGGGCTCGGCGGGATCGTTCGGATCGTAGACCGTGAAGAGCACGTTGCCTGCGTCGTCGAGCGCGGTAGTCGTACGCGACCACGGTGTGATTGAGCTCCCACGTCGGGAAGTTCGTCACGAGGAACTGCACCGGCCGCCCCTCGGCCAGCTCGGCCGAGCGTCTCACGCGCGACCCGCTCCTGCTGCCAGCGCGGCATCGGGAACACCACGCGCCAGTTCGTCCAGTGCACGAGCGTCCAGAATCGCCGACCGAGCCCCTCCTTGACCGCCGCCTCCTGGGCGCGCGAGAACTCGTGGAGCGAGGCGTAGCCGGGGATCACGACCCGCCGGTCGGCGGGCAGCGGCTCCTCCCAGGGCGACGGCGCGACCACTTCCTTGACGCGCGCGACGTATTCCTCGGACGCCAGGCGGGGCGCGGCGGGATCGAAGCGGGCGAAGCGCTGGAACTGCGTGACCGCCCGCGCCATCACGAAGCAGTAGTTGGCGTAGAGGTCGGGCTTGCCGCAGTTCTTGCTGCGGCTCTCGTTGGGGAACGCGAACGTGTCCACCCCGAAGCGGAGCAGGTCGGGCGGGGCCGGGCGGCGTACCGCCGCGTCGATCGGGGCGACCGACGCGCAGCCGGACACCACCAGAGCTACCAGAAGAGCCGCGCCGACGCCCACATCACGCGTCGTGCATTGTATCGCACTTCAGCCCTGGATCGAATAGCCCCCGTCCACCGGGATCGCGGTGCCCGTGACGAAATCGGAGGCGGGGCCGCCGAGGAACACCGCGACGCCCGACATATCGTCGGCCACGCCCCAGCGCCCCGCGGGCATGCGCCCCAGCACGCGGTCGTGGAGGCCTTCGACCTCGCGGCGCGCGTTCGTGGTGAGCTCGGTGTCGATCCAGCCGGGCAGCACCGCGTTGACCTGGATGTTGTCGCGGGCCCACGCGGTCGCCGTCGCCCTCGTGAGCTGGACGATGCCGCCCTTGGAGGCGGCGTAGGCGGGCGCGAACGAGGCGCCGAAGATGGACATCATCGAGCCGATGTTGATGATCTTCCCGCCCCCGTGCTTCTTCATGATCGGGTAGACCGCTTGGCTCGTGAGGAACGCGCTGGTGAGGTTGGTGTCGAGCACCTGGCGCCACTCCGCGAGGGTCAGCTCGTGTGCCGGCTTCCGGATGTTCATGCCGGCGTTGTTGACGAGGATGTCGAGGCGGCCGAAGCGATCCACGGTGGCGCGCACCAGCGCGTTGACCGCCGCCTCGTCGGCCACGTCGGCCTCGATCGCCACCGCCTTGGCCCCGAGCTTGGTGAGCTCGGCGACCGCGCCGCGGCTCTTGTCCGCGTTGCGGCCCGAGACCACGACCGCCGCGCCCGCGGCGGCGATCCCGCGCGCCATGCCGAGACCGATGCCCCCGTTGCCGCCCGTCACCACCGCGACCCGCCCCTTGAGCGCTCCGTCCGCCACGATGCCCGCCTCCTAGTCAGTGGTCTGCGTCGTGGGGGCAGTCTACATTGGGGTCAGGTCTTGAATTCCGACATTTTGGAGCGCGAGGGCTAACATCGCCGCCGGGCAAGAATGTCGGAATTGAAGACCTGACCCCGGGCTACCCCGGCTAGCGGCGGGCGTGGAGGAACTCGTGCCAGGTGACCCGGTGGCCGCGCAGGAAGTAGCCCATCATCACGAGCGCGGCGAGCAGGTTGCCGGCCAGGATCGTCCACCAGGGGACCGCCTCGAGCAGCCACTCGGCGAGGATCGCCACCATCGCGGCGAAGAAGACCTCGAAGCAGCAGAACAGCATGACGAAGGCGAAGAGCAGCCGCGGCTCGCGGTCGGCGAGGGCGAGCATGCCCGCCGCGGCCAGGCCGAAGAGCACGAAGGCGGCGCCGTGGACCACGGTGTACTGCAGCACGAGCGGCGTCGTGATCACGAGCGCGGCCGGGTCGCGCAGGCCGTGGAAGAGCGCGGCGCCCAGCATGGCCGGGGTGCGCAGCGGCACGCCCGCGACCGCGTCGTAGGCGAGGAACCACAGCGCCACCGCGCCCGCGCCCAGGAACCCGGCCACGAGGCCCTCGCGCACCACGCGCGTCCAGAGCGGCCCCAGCAGGGCGCGCCCGAGCGCGCGGTGGCCGATGAAGAAGTAGATGAGCATGCCGCCGGCGGCCAGCGCGTTGGCGACGAGGATCGCCCACCAGGCGAGCTCGCCGAGCACCGGGTGCGCGAGCCACGTCAGCACCGCCAGGAAGAACACCTCGAAGGACATCAGCGCGATGAACAGGACCAGCACGCGGCTCGGCTCGCGCTGGGCCGAGGCGATCAGGTAGGCGATGAGCACGCCGATCAGGGCGAACACCACGCCGTGCAGCACCGTGTACTGCACGACCAGGCTGGTCGCGGTGGGCACCGCGGCCGGGTCCTTCACCCCCTGGAACGTGGCGGCGCCGAGGAGCGCGGGGGTGCGGAACGGACGCCCGATCGCCGCGTCGTAGATGAGGAACCAGACCGCGACGAGCGCGGCTCCGATCAGGCCGGCGATGATGCCTTCGCGAAGGTAGCGGGAATCGGAGGCCATGGGGACCCTCCCTTCCAAAGCAGATCCTGCCAGCTCGTGCCCTCAGCGGTACCACCAACCACCCGCGAGGGCAAGCCGGCCCGGAGCCGGGCGTCAGGCGACCACGAGCGCCTTCAGCAGATCCGCGCCGAAGAGATCGACGCGCCAGTCGCGCACGCCCTCGACCTGCCGCAGCGCGGCAAGATCGGCGGGCGGGGTCGCGGCCAGCCGGTCGATGAGGCGCTGCGGAAAGAGCACGCCCGGATCGAGACCGATCTCCTTGGAGGCCTTGGTACGCCACTCGCGCAGCGCCTCTCCCCGCCGCCGCTGGGCCGCGGGCACGTGCGGGCGCGGGGTCGGGCGGTAGGCGGGCAGGTCGGCGTCGGGCAGCTCGAGCCCCCGCGCGATCGCCTCGAGGATGGCGGGGCCGGCGCGGCGCACCACCGGCGGCGTGCAGCCGGGGACGGCCAGGATGCCCTCGACGTCCAGGGGCCGGCGGGCCGCCAGCATCACGAGGCTCTCGTTGCCCACGATCATGAACGGGGGACGGTCGAGCCGCAGGGCCAGCGTTTCCCGCGCGGCGTACAGCTCGCGCAGCACCGCGAGCCCGCGCGCGTCCAGCTCGCGGGCGCCCTTGATCTTCATGTAGGCGTCCGGATCCAGCGGCTTCTCGGGCACCACCAGCGCGGCCAGCCCGGCGCACTCCTCCTCGACCCACTGCGCCCGCCCGATCGCGTGGAGGGCCTCGAGCAGGCGCTCGCGGAGCGGGATGAGGTGGAGCACGTCGTCGAGGGCGTAGGCCTCCTGCTCCGGGGTGAGCGGTCGTCGGGACCAGTCGTCCTTCTGGCGTGACTTCACCGCGGTCACCCCGAGGTACTGGGTGAGCAGCCCCTCGAGCCCGAGGGCGGGCGCGCCGAGGAAGCGCGCGGCCACCGCGGTGTCGAAGAGCGAGGCCACCGAGACCCCGTACAGGCGCTTGAGATAGGCGAGGTCGTTGTCGGCGGCGTGCAGGACCTTGAGCGTGCCCGGATCGGCCAGCGCGGGCCCCAGCGGCGAGAGATCGCGGAGCGCGAGCGGATCCACCAGGTGTCCGCGCCCGCGCGCGTCGGCGATCTGGACCAGACAGAGCTTGCCCGGATAGTGATGCAGACTGTCCGCCTCGGTGTCGATGGCCAATGCGCCCGCGCCTTCGAGCTCGCGGGCCAGCATCTCCAGGGCTTCGGGGGTCCGGATCCAGAGGGGAAGCGGCATGGTCGGCTCGGTTATACTACACCGTCGGCGACGGGACCCCGGAGGAGGAGGACGGCATGCAGATCGCGGGTTCGACCACGGTGATCACGGGCGGCGCCTCCGGTCTCGGCCGGGCGACCGCGGAGCGCCTGCACGGCGGCGGCGGCGCGGTGGTGCTGCTCGATCTCGCGAAATCCCCGGGAGCCCAGGTCGCCGCCGCGCTCGGCGAGCGGGCCCTGTTCGCGCCCGCCGACGTCACCAATCCCGACGAGGTGACCGCGGCGCTCGAGGCCGCGGTGGCCCGCTTCGGCGCGGTGACCGCCCTCGTCAACTGCGCCGGCATCGGCACCGCCGACAAGACCTTCGGCAAGCGCGGGCCCGCCGACCTGGCCGGGTTCGCCCGCACCATCCAGATCAACCTCATCGGCACCTTCAACTGCATCCGGCTGGCCGCCGCCCAGATGGCCAAGAACCCGCCGAACGCGGAGGGCGAGCGCGGCGTGGTGATCAACACCGCCTCGGTGGCCGCCTTCGACGGCCAGATCGGCCAGGCCGCCTACTCCGCCTCGAAGGGCGGCGTGGTCGGCATGACCCTGCCGATCGCGCGCGACCTGGCCGAGCTCGGCATCCGGGTGATGACGATCGCCCCCGGCCTCTTCGAGACGCCCATGCTGGCCGGCCTGCCCGAGCCCGCGCGGATCTCGCTGGGCAAGCAGGTGCCCTTCCCGTCCCGTCTGGGACGGCCGGTCGAGTACGCCGCGCTCGCGGCGCACATCATCGAGAACCCGATGCTCAACGGCGAAGTGATCCGCCTGGACGGCGCCATCCGCATGCAGCCCCGCTGAGGACAGGAGCGACCATGTATCATCCGACGATCTTCTTCGATCCGCAGTTCACGAAATGGGTGATGACGGGCTGGCTGCTTCAGGTCGCGGGAGTCGGCGCGCTGCTGCTGGCCGGGCTCTGGTTCTCCTGCGCGGGCGAGTGGCGCCGGGGGACCTCGGCGCCGACCGCGTTCCGGGCCCTCGCCGGTCTCGGGCTCGTGATGTTCCTCGGCGGGATCGTCTGGCAGTTCGTCGGCTACTTCGGGAGCGGCACCCTCAGCTGGTAAGGCACTCGCGCACCTTCCGCATCAGCAGGTCGGGCGTGAAGGGTTTCTGCAGCCAGGCATTCCAGCCCGCCTCGCCGTCGATCCGCCGGTCCGCGCTCTCCGGGTAGCCCGACATGCAGAGCACGGGCAGGCCGGGGCGGTGCGCGCGCAGCCGCCGCGCGAGCTCCGGACCGGTGGCGCCCGGCATCATCACGTCGGTGATCAGCAGGTCGATCGGCCCGGGATGGGTCTGGGCGAGACGCGTGGCGTCGGCCACGTCCAGTGCCTCCAGCACCCGGTAGCCGTTCATCTCGAGGATGTCGCGGGCGAGCTCGCGCACGTCTTCCTCATCCTCGACGACCAGGATCGTGGCCGGAGGAGCCTCCGATTCAGGCATCGGGAATCGGCCGTGCCGCCGTGGACCGGATTCGCACTGGCGCAACCTTGCGCGCCCGGACGCGCCCGCGTCTATTCGTACGTGTACGTAATTTCCCGCGCACGGCTCAGCCGTCGACCGTGAGGATGCCTCGACCGACCGCGTAGCGGACCAGATCGCTCTGGCCGCGCAGCCGCAGCTTGCGCAGCAGGTTCGCCCGATGCACCTCCACCGTGCGCGGGCTGATGTTGAGCCGCGCGCCGATCTGGCCGCTGGTTCGCCCCTCGGCGGCCAGGTGGAGCACCTCGCGCTCCCGCTGGGTGAGCGTGCGGTAGAGATCGAGTCCGGTCGGCACCGCGCGCTGGGCGTAGGCCTCCACCATCTCCTCCGAGAGGGGCGGGCTCAGGTGCCGGAAGCCGTCCGCCACCGCCCGGATCGCCCGGACCAGCTCCGCCGCGCTCGAGCCCTTGAGCACGTAGCCGGCGGCTCCGCCCTGCATGGCCTCGACCACGTAGGCGGGGTTCGCGTGCATGGAGAGCACGAGCGCGCGCGTGCGCGGAGAGACCCGGGCCACCCGCCGGATGATGTCGGGCGCGTTCAGCCCGGACATCACGAAGTCCACCACCAGCACGTCGGGCTTCACGCGCTCGACGAGATCGCCCACGTCGAGGCCGCTGGCCGCCTCGCCCACCACCTCGAGATCGGGCTCGGCCGCGAGCAGGGCGCGCAGGCCCTGCCGGACCACGTGATGATCCTCGGCCAGCACGATGCTGATCGTCTTCTTTCGGTCGCTCGGGCGGTCACTCATGGGGCGATCAGTCTGGGGAGCGGTCACTCACTGGGCCTCCGCAGCGAGCCGTTGAGGGGAACCTCGGCGGTCAGCCGGACCCCGCGGCCCGGATGGGTCTCCACCGTGAGGTGGCCGTTCAGGAGGGCCGCCCGCTCGCGCAGACCCGCGAGCCCCCCGCTCCGGCCGGCGGCGAGCACCGCGTCCGGGTCGAAGCCGGCACCGTGGTCCTCGACCTGGACCCCCAGCACGTCGTCGGTCGCCCACAGGCGCACCGTCACCTCGTCCACGTGGCCGTGGCGGGCAACATTGGTCAGCGCCTCCTGGACGATGCGGTACACGCCGGTCTCGGTCTCCGGGGCGAAGCGCCGGTCGAGCCCGCTGTGCTCCAGGTGGACGCGGATCTTGGTCTGGGTCATGTAGCGCTCGATGTTGTCGAGCAGCGCGGGCAGGACTCCCAGGTCGTCCAGGATGCTCGGACGCAGGTCGAGCGAGAGCGCGCGGATGCGCTCGAGCAGCTCCTGCACCAGGGCCTGGGCCTGCCCGAGCCGCTCGGCCAGCACGGGCGACGGCGGCTCGGGCACGTCGAGGGTGAGGCGCAGCCCGGTCAGGAGCTGGCCGATCTCGTCGTGCAGCTCGCGGGCCAGGTGGCGGCGCTCCGCCTCCTGCACCTCCATCAGGCGCCCCGAGAGCCCCTGGAGGCGGCTGTACAGCGTGGCGTTCTGGATCGCGATGGCCGCGTGCTCGGCCAGGCGAATCAGGATCGCCTCGTCCCGGTCGGTGAAGGATCGATCCGCGCGATTGGAGACGTAGAGCAGCCCCTCGACCTGCCCGCTGATCCAGATCGGCACCACCAGGGTGGCAATGACGCCTTCCCGCCTGATCGCCTCCGGGTAGTCGTCGCGCACCCGCGGGTCGTTGGGCCGGTTCGCGGTACGGAACGGGCGGCCCGTGCTCCACGCCTGGCCCCCCGCGCCCCGGCCGCGCGTGATGCGCGGCGCATCCGCGTCGCCCACCGCCTGGCCGACGCCGTAGCGGGTGAACATCGTGTCGGTCTCGGCGTCGCGGAGCAGGATGTGGGAGGAGTCGCTCCCGCACAGCTCCCGGGCGGCCGCGGCAACCCGGCGCAGGACCGACGCGGGATCGAGGGTGGCGGTGATCGTGCGCACGAGGCCGGAGAGCGTCTCGGCCTCGACCCGCCCCCGCTCGGCGTCGGCGTAGAGCCGCGCGTTCTCGAGCGCCACCGCGGCCTGGTCCGCGAAGGCCTGGGCCAGGCGCACATCGTCCTCGGTGAAGACCCGGCCATTCGCATCCACCAGGCCGAGCGCGCCGATCACCTGCTCCTTCACGATGAGCGGGACCGCGAGGATGGCGCGGATCGGCGAGGCCTCCAGGAACGCGCGCACATCCGAGGAAAACTGCAGCCGCGGGTCGGCCAGGACATTGTTCGAGACCACCGCGCGTCGCTCCGTCACCGCCAACCCCACCGCGCCGGTTCCACGCGGGAACCGCGGCCGCCGGTCGTAGAACGAGGACAGCCCCGAGAACGCCGTCTGCTCCAGCACGCCCGACTCGACATCGAGGCGGAAGACCGAGGCCGCGAGCCCGCCGACCAGCTCTCGCACCGAGTCCACCACCCGCTGGGCGACGCCGCCGGGATAGAGCGACTGGGCGAGGGTCTGGCTCACGTTGCCCAGGGCCACGCTCTCGCGGCGCCGCCGCTCGGTCTCCGCGAAGAGCCGAGCGTTCTCGAGCGCCACCGCGGCCTGGTCCGCGAAGGTCTGGGCGAGCCGGAGATCCTCGTCGGTGTAGACGCGGCCGAGCGTATCGCCCACCGTGAAACCGCCCACCACCTGCCCCTTCACCACCAGCGGCAGCGAGAGCACGGCCGGACACAGGGTTTGCCCCGGGCGCATGCTCGCGGTCGATGCGATGCGGGAGTCCTCGCGCACGTCGGGCGTCACCACCGGCTGCCGGCGGCTCACGGCCAGGCCGACCACGCCGTGTCCCGCGGGAACCACCACACCGGGATCGTAGAAGCGCTCGGCCTCGCCCGCGCGGCCGATCACCTCGAGATCGCCCGACCCGGGCTGAAGGCGGTAGAGCACCGCGGCGCGGACGTGCAGGGCCCGGAGCACGACGTCGGCGATGCGCTGGCCGAGGGCGACCACGTCGAACGTCTCGGAGAGGAAGCGCCAGACCTCCGCGAGAGCCTCCGCGGTCCGGCGCCGCATCTCGCTCTCCGCGAAGAGCCGCGCGTTGCCGATCGCCACCGCCGCGTGGCTCGCGAGGAGGTCCACGATCTCGCGCTCTTCCGCGGTGGGCGGCGCGGTCTCGGAGAGGGCCACGTTGAGCACGCCCATCAGCTCGCCGCCCGCGCTGATCGGAACTCCGTAGTAGACCTTGAGGCCCCGCTCCTCCCGCCACACCGCCCCGACGAGCCGCGGATCGCCGAGCGCGTCGGGCAGCAGCACCGGCTGCCCGCTCTCGGCGACCGCATGGGTGATCCCCCTCCCGAAGGGGATGACCTCGGCCACGGTCTCGACGTCCGCCGGGTCGTCGTCAGCGCCGCCCTTGGCCGCGAGCCGATACCCGCCCCGCTCCACGTCCACCAGGCGCACGACGCAGAAGGCGCGGGGCCGGAGCGAGAGCACCGCCTCCACGACCTGCCGGAGGACGGTGTCCACGTCGAGGGCGCTGGCCACCGAACGGGCCAGGTTCGCCACCTGCCGGAGCCGATCGAGGGAAACGTTCTGCATCATCGCGGACTTGGACGTTAGCGGCCCGGCGCCGCCGTGTCAAGCCGCGGGAAAGCGCCCGAGCCGCAGGTCCCGGATGTCGAGCGTCGAACGCCCGTCGAGCAGCACCTCGGCCACCGTCTCGCCGACCCCGGGAGAATGCTGGAAGCCGTGGCCGCAGAAGCCCACCGCGAGGTAGAGTCCCTCCACGCCGGGCGCCCAGTCCAGGATGGCGCGGCCGTCCGGCGTGAGCGGCCGCAGCCCCGCCCACGCGTGCCGTACCTGCGCGCCCTCGAGCGCGGGGATCCGCCGCATCGCCTTCTCGACGGCCACCTCCAGCATCCCCCAGTCCACCTGCGCCTCGTACTCCGTGGTGGCCCCGATGTCGCCCGGGCTCATCAGGATGGCCCCCTGCTCGCTCCGGCAGTAGAAGCCGCTGCCGGTGTCGGTGACGAGGGGCATGGGATGGCGAATGCCGTCGAAGGCGTCGGTCACGAAGATGTGCCGCCGCCGCGGATCCACCGGCAGATCGAGCCCGGCCATCCGGCCCACGAGCGGCGCCCAGGGCCCGGCCGCGTTGACCACGAGCCGCGTCGCGATGGTCCCGGACGGGGTCAGGACCCCCGTGACCCGGCCGCGCTCCACCACGATGCCGGTCACCGGCGTATCCTCCACGACGCGCACGCCTCGGGCCCGCGCCTGGGCCGCGTAGGCCTGCACCACGTCGTTGGGCGAGGCGTGGCCGTCCATCGGCCCCCACACCGCGGCGAGCGCGTCGTCCACGTTGAGGGACGGCACCAGGGCGCGCGCGTCGTCGGGGGCGATGATCCGCACGTCGCCGCCCATGCTCCGCTGCAGGGCGACGTTATCGCGGAAGCGCGCGAGCGTCGGCTCGTCGGTGACCACGAAGAGGTAGCCCTCCTGGTGGAAATCGCAGGGCACCCCCATCTCGTCCTCGAAGCGCTTGAAGAAGGCGATGCCGCGGAGGGAGAGCTCGATCTCGACCCGCGTCCCGAACTGCACGCGGATGCCGCCGGCCGCCTTGCTGGTGGAGCCGGCGCCGACGGTGTCGCGCTCGAGCACCACCACGTCGCGGGCGCCGCGCCGGCCGAGCTGGTAGGCGATGCTGGCGCCGATGGCGCCGGCTCCGATGATGACGATGTCGGCACTGCGCGGAAGCGCGGGGCTCATGGCGACACCGTGAAGGGCCCGGCCTCCGGGTAGGTGACGCGCGCGATCTGGTTGATGCGCGCCTTCATCTCGGCGAGCGGCCGGAAGGGCTTGGCCGCGAGGTGGGCCGCGTACTCCGCCGCGGCGTCGGCCAGCGCGTCGCCGGCCACCACGCGGTGCACGAGCCCCATCGCGTGCTGCTCGCGCGCCGGATAGCGTCGCGCCTCCAGCGTGATCTCGCGGGTGCGCGCCGGTCCCACCAGCCGCACGAACGGCGTGATGAGCACCGGGTGCAGGGCGATGCCCATGTCCACCTCGGGGATCCAGCACTGGGCCGCCTCCGCCGCGAAGCGGAAGTCGCAGCACAGGGCCAGCACCCACCCACCGCCGACCGCGTGGCCGTTCAGCGCGGCGATCACCGGCAGCTCGAGCCGCTCGAGGACGGTCGCGAGCCGGGAGAAGAGCCGGATGAACTGCCCGGGGGGCGGCGGGGCGGCGGACCCGCGGCCCTGGTCGGCGCCCGACGAGAAGACCGGCGGCGCCCCGGTGAGCACCACGACCCGGGCAGACGGATCGTCATTGAGGGCGGTCAGGGTCGCGATGAGCTCGGACAGCAGCCCCCCGTCGAGCGCGTTCCGGCGCTCGGGCCGGTTGAGCGTGAGGGTGGCGACGGGGCCCGCGCGGGCGACGATCAGATCAATAGAGCGTCTTCCGCAAGCGCTCCTGCTGGTCGCGCTCGTAGTCCTCGACACAGGCGTGCCCGATCGGCTTGGCTCCGATCTGTTCCCACAACATGCGCGCCATCGACGGCAGCCCGGCCACGTCGGGCCAGCGCTCGCGCTCCCAGAGGCCGGACCGCTTGAAGGCCTTCGCGCAGTGGAGGAAGCACTCCTCCACCTCCACCCCGATCGCAACCTTGGGCCGCTTCCCCTGCACCTCGAGGCGATCCAGGATCTCCGCGTCGCGCACGATGGACGCCCGCCCATTGACCCGGAGGGTGTCCTCGCGCCCGGGGATCAGGAAGATCATCCCCACGTGCGGGTTCTCCACGATATTGGTGAACCCGTCGATGCGGTTGTTGCCGGGCCGGTCGGGCACCACCAGGTGGTGGTCGTCCAGCACCAGCACGAAGCCGGGCGCGTCCCCCTTGGGCGAGACGTCGCAGCGTCCGGCCGCACCCGAGGTCGCGATGAGCACGAACGGGGCGCTCGCGATGAAGGCGCGCGAGTGGGCGTCGAGGCTCGGACGCTCCTTGAGCACCGCGCGCTCCATCGGCGCCCCGAAGATGGCCCGCAGCTCCTCCCGGGACGTCACGGTGTCCTTGAACATGGCGCGGTCCTCCCCCGCGGCTAGCCGCGCGTGAGCGGCTTGTAGCGGATGCGGTGCGGCTGTCGGCCGCCGCGCCCAGGCGCTTCGTGCCGGTCGGCCTCGTAGTCCTCGTAGTTGCCCTCGAACCAGACCACCCGGCTGTCGCCCTCGAAGGCGAGCATGTGGGTGGCGATCCGGTCGAGGAACCAGCGGTCGTGGCTGATCACCACCGCGCAGCCCGCGAAGGCCAGCAGCGCGTCCTCGAGCGCGCGCAGCGTGTCCACGTCGAGGTCGTTGGTGGGCTCGTCGAGCAGCAGCAGGTTGCCGCCGCTCTTGAGCAGGTTCGCCAGGTGCACGCGGTTGCGCTCGCCGCCCGAGAGATCGCCCACCTTCTTCTGCTGGTCGGACCCCTTGAAGTTGAACGAGGCCACGTAGGCGCGCGAGGCCATCTGGCGCGTGCCGAGCTGGAGCTGCTCGTGCGCCGCCCGAGATCTCCTCCCAGACGTTCTTGCTCGGCATCGAGGCTGTCGCGGCTCTGGTCCACGTAGGCCAGGCTCACCGTCTCGCCGACGCTGCAGCGTGCCGCGGTCGGGCTTCTCCTGGCCGATGATCATGCGGAAGAGCGTGGTCTTGCCCGCGCCGTTGGGGCCGATGACGCCCACGATGCCGCCGCGCGGCAGGCTGAAGGTGAGGTCGTCGATCAGCAGCCGGTCGCCGTAGCCCTTGCCGAGGTGCTCGGCCTGCACCACCACGTCGCCCGAGGCGCGGGGCCCGGTCGGGATGATGATCTCGGCCTGTGCCCTCGCGCTCGCGCCGGTCCTCGGCGAGCAGCTGCTCGTAGGCCTGCAGGCGCGCCTTGCACTTGGCCTGGCGCGCGCGCGGCGACATGCGCACCCACTCGAGCTCGCGCTCGAGCGTGCGCTGCCGCGCCGTCTCCTGCTTTCTCCTCGGCCGCGAGCCGCTGCTGCTTCTGGTCGAGCCAGGAGGTGTAGTTGCCCTCCCACGGGATGCCCGCCCCCCGGTCCAGCTCGAGGATCCAGCCCGCCACGTTGTCGAGGAAGTAGCGATCGTGGGTGATGGCGACGACGGTGCCCGGGTACTCCTTCAGGTAACGCTCGAGCCAGGCCACCGACTCCGCGTCCAGGTGGTTGGTGGGCTCGTCGAGGAGCAGCAGGTCCGGCTTCTGGAGGAGCAGGCGGCAGAGCGCCACGCGGCGCACCTCGCCGCCGGACAGCGTCGCGACGTCCGCGTCGCCCGGCGGGCACGCGCAGGGCGTCCATCGCGATCTCGACCGTGCGGTCCAGCTCCCAGCCGTTGGCGGCCTCGATCGCGTCCTGCACCCGCGCCTGCTCGTCGAGCAGCTTCTCCATCTCGTCGCCGTCCGAGCGGCTCGCCGAGGCGGGCATTGATCTCGTCGAAGCGCGTCGAGCAGCCCGCGCACCTCGCGCCACGCCTTCCTCGACGTTGCCGCGCACGTCCTTGGCGGGGTCGAGCCGCGGCTCCTGGGGCAGATAGCCGATCGTGATGCCGTCGGCCGGCCGCGCCTCGCCGAGGAAGTCCTTGTCCACGCCCGCCATGATGCGCAGGAGCGTGCTCTTGCCCGCCCCGTTGCCGCCGAGCACGCCGATCTTGGCGCCGGGATAGAAGGACAGCCAGATGCCCTTCAGGATCTCCCGCTTGGGCGGGACGATCTTCTTGCAGGTCCTTCATGGTGAAGATGAACTGATGCGCCATGGATCTCCCCGATTCGGTGCGTTGGGTTCGTGCTCGACGCGGCCTAGGCTCGACCCGGGAACCGGGCCTGCCACCAGGGATTATACCAGGAAGTGTGCTTTAGGATTGACAAAAGACGGGACCACTCTCTATAAACTAGGCCACGCTGCAGAACGCCACGCCGACATGCTCCCTCGGAGCGCTCGTGTCGGGAGATCTGGAGGGCAATGGGGCCGCTCGCATCCACATCGCTGCTGGCCGTCCGCAACGTCTCGATGCGCTTCGGCGGCATCGTGGCGCTCGACGCGGTGTCCTTCGACATGGCGCCGGGGCATATCGTCGGCCTCATCGGCCCCAATGGCGCGGGCAAGACCACGCTGTTCAACTGCGTGAGCCGGCTCTACACGCCGAGCGCGGGCGACGTCCTCTTCGAGGGGCAGTCCATCGTGAGCGACACCCCGCATCACGTGGCCGCGCTGGGCATCGGCCGCACCTTCCAGAACCTCGCGCTCTTCCCGACGCTGACCGTGCTGCAGAACGTGATGGTCGGCGTGCACGCGCGGACGCAGCAGCGACTTCCTGAGCAATGCGCTGCGGCTGCCGTGGGTCAGCCGCGAAGAGCGGCACGATGCGCGAGGCGGCCATGGAGATCATCGCCTTCCTCGATCTCGAGCGCGTCGCCGGGCATCCCGCGGCGGGCCTGCCGTTCGGCACCCTGAAGCGCGTGGAGCTCGCGCGGGCCCTCGCGGGTCAGCCCAAGCTCCTCCTCGTGGACGAGCCCGCGGGCGGCCTGAACCACGAGGAAGTCGGCGCGCTGGCGCCATCCTGCGCTCGATCCGCGAGCGGCGAGGGGTGACCGTGCTGCTCGTCGAGCACCACATGAGCCTGGTGATGCAGGTCTCCGACCGCGTGGTCGTGCTCGACTTCGGCAAGAAGATCGCCGAGGGCGCGCCCGCCGAGGTGCAGCGCGACCCCGAAGTGATCCGCGCGTACCTCGGCAGCGAGAACTGATCCGTGCCCGCGATGCTCGAGGCCGACGACCTCCACGCGCAATACGGCAGCACCATGGTCCTCCACGGGCTCCGCTTCGCCGTGGAGGCGGGCGGCATCACCACCATCCTCGGCGCCAACGGCGCGGGCAAGACCACCACGCTCCGCGCGGTCTGCGCCGATGGTCAAGACCGTCCGGCGAGGTGCGCTTCGACGGCCAGCGGATCGACGGCAAGACGACGGAGAACATCGTCCGCCTCGGCATCGCCCACACGCCGGAGGGCCGCGGCACCTTCGTCGACCTCACCGTCGAGGAGAACCTGCGGCTCGGGGCCTACGCCCGCCGCGACCGGTCGGGCCTCGCAGGGGCCTACGAGCAAGGTGTACCAGTACTTCCCGGTGCTCGCGGAGCGCCGGCGCCAGCAGGCGGGCACGCTGACGGGCGGCGAGCAGCAGATGCTCGCGGTGGCGCGCGCGCTCATGTCGCGCCCGCGCCTGCTCCTGCTCGACGAGCCGTCCCTCGGTCTCGCTCCGCTGATCGTGCGGGAGATCTTCCGCATCGTGCGGACGATCAACCAGCGAGGAGCGGGTGAGCGTGCTCCTCGTCGAGCAGAACGCCGCCCTCGCGCTCGACCTGGCCGACCAGGCGTATCTGCTCGAGACCGGACGCGTCGTCATGTCGGGCCCGGCCGCGAGCTCAAGAAGGACGACGCCATCCGCCGCTCGTACCTCGGGTACTGAGGCAGTACCGGAGCGCGGATGGACATCTTCGTCCAGCAGGTCGTCTCGGGGCTCGCCACCGGCGGCATCTACGCGAGCCTCGCGCTGGCCCTCGTCATGATCTACCAGGCCACCGACGTGGTGAACTTCGCCCAGGGCGAGATGGCGATGTTCAGCACGTACCTCGCGTGGACGTTTCTCCAGGCGGGCATGCCCTACTGGGTCGCGTTCTGCTGCGACGGTGGCCCTCGCCTTCGTGGGCGGCCTGCGTCATCGAGCGCGTCGTGATCCGGCCCGTCGAGAACGCGCCGATCCTGACCATCGTCATCGTCACCCTGGGCCTGCTCGTGATCCTGAACAGCATCGCGGGCTGGATCTACTCCTACATCCAGAAGCCCTTCCCGAGCCCCTTCCCGCAGCAAGCCCATCAGGATCGGCAATATCGTCTTCGGCGCCCACGACCTGGGCGCGATCGGCGTGACGCTCGTCGTGCTCGCCCTGCTCTTCGCTCTTCTTCCGCTACACGACGCTCGGCCTGGCCATGCGCGCCGCCGCGCAGAATCCCGTCGTCGAGCCGGCTCTGCGGCATCCGCGTGAGCTGGATGCTCGCGCTCGGCTGGGGCCTGGCCGCGGCCTTCGGCGCGGTGGCGGGCATGATGGTCGCCCCCGTGGTCTTCCTCGACCCGAACATGATGGGCGGCATCCAGCTCTACGCCTTCGCGGCGGCCACGGTGGGCGGCTTCACGAGCCCGCTCGGCGCGGTGGTCGGCGGCCTGCTGGTCGGGGTGACCGAGAACCTGGTCGGCACCTACGTGAGCTTCATCGGCACCGAGCTGAAGCTGACGGTCGCGCTGGCCATGATCATCGTCGTGCTGCTGGTCCGGCCGAGCGGCCTCTTCGGCCGCACCGTGGTCCGCCGGGTCTAGCGATGGACGTCCCGGTACGGCGGCGACGGGCGACGAAGGCGGCGAGCCGGCCGGTGGCGGCGCCTCGACGGCGCGGGCCCCCGCGGTCCGCCCGCTCGATCTGGCCGCGGTGATCGTCCTGGTCGCTGGTCGTCGCGGTCGCGCTGCCCTTCGTGACTGAGCGGCTTCCGCCTCTTCCAGTTCACCCAGGTCCTGATCTACGCCATCGCGCTGCTCGGCCTGAACTGCTTGACCGGCTACAACGGCCAGTTCTCGCTGGGCCACGGCGCCTTCTACGCGATCGGCGCCTACACGACCGCGATCATGATCGACCGGTGGAACATCGGGTATGGCTGGACGATGCCGGTCGGCCGGGTTCGTCTGCCTCGTCGTCGGCTTCCTGTTCGGCCGCCCCGCCCTGCGGCTGGAAGGCCTCTACCTGGCGCTCGCGACCTTCTCGCTCGCCCTGGCGGTGCCGCAGATCCTCAAGTACTTCGAGCACTGGACGGGCGGCTCGCAGGGCATCGTGCTGTCCAAGCCCAAGGCCCCGTTCGGCCTGCGTCTCACCGAGGACCAGTGGCTCTACTTCTTCACCCTCGCCGTCGCCCTCGTCCTCTTCGTCCTGGCCTGGAACCTCCTGCGCGGCCGCGTGGGCCGGGCCATCGTGGCCATCCGCGACAACCACATCGCCGCCGAGGCCATGGGCATCAACAATGCGCTCTACAAGTCGGTCGTCTTCGGCGTCAGCGCGGCCTACACCGGCATCGCGGGCGCGCTCTCCGCCCTCGCCATCGCGTTCGTCGCCCCCGACTCCTTCAACGTCTTCCTGTCCATCACGCTGCTGACCGGGATCGTGATCGGCGGGCTCGCGACCATCTCCGGCGCGGTATTCGGGGCGCTGTTCATCCAGTTCGTGCCGAACTGGGCCCAGGACATCTCCAAGGCCGCACCCTGGGCCATCTTCGGGATCTTCCTCATCGTGTTCATGTACGTCATGCCTCGCGGCATCGCCGGCTTCCTGCACCTGGTGTGGATCCGGGTGACCGCGTCGGCAGTTTCAAGGAGAGACCCAGGGCCGGCCCGCCCCGGCAGGTCACCTTCAACCTGAACGGGAGGCAACACATGAGGCTATTCACGCGGTTCATGGCGCTGCTGCTGGCCTGGGCGTGACCTGGCCGGCGCCGGCGGGGCGGCGGCCCAGACGGTGGTCGGCGTCACCGCCACCGAGATCAAGATCGGCAACACCAATCCCTACAGCGGCCCGGCCTCCGCCTACGGCACCATCGGCAAGGTCATCGGCGCCTACTTCAAGAAGGTCAACGACGAGGGCGGGGTCAACGGGCGCAAGATCAACTACATCACCTCGACGACGAGTACAGCCCGCCCAAGACGGTGGAGATGGTCCGGCAAGCCTCGTCGAGCAGGACCAGGTCGCCGCGCTCTTCCAGACCCTCGGCACGCCCCCCAACAGCGCCATCCACAAGTACGTGAACCAGCAGAAGGTGCCGCACCTCTTCGTGGCCACCGGCGCGACGAAGTGGAACGACCCGAAGAACTTCCCGTGGACGATGGGCTACCAGCCCAACTACCAGACCGAGGGCCGGATCTACGCGGCGTACGTGCTCAAGAACGTGCCCGACGCGAAGGTCGGCATCCTGTACCAGAACGACGACTACGGGAAGGACTACCTCAAGGGCTTCGAGGACGGGCTGGGCGACGCGGCCAAGAAGCTGATCGTGATGAAGCAGAGCTACGAGGTGACCGACCCCACGATCGACTCGCAGATCGTCAACCTGAAGAACAGCGGCGCCAACGTGTTCTTCAACATCACGATCCCGAAGTTCGCGGTGCAGGCCATCAAGAAGTCCAACGACATCGGCTGGAAGCCGCTGCACTTCCTGAACAACGTGTCGAGCTCGCTGGGCACCGTGCTGAAGCCCGCGGGGCTCGAGAGCTCCCGGGGCCTGATCACCGCGCTCTACATGAAGGAGATCACCGACCCGCAGTGGAAGAACGACAAGGGCTTCGTCGAGTGGGTCGCGTTCATGAAGAAGTACTATCCGGAGGGCGCCATCGACGAGCAGGCCAACGCCTTCGGCTACAACGTGGCCATCCTGATGACCCAGGTGCTCAAGCAGTGCGGCAACGACCTCTCGCGCGAGAACATCATGAAGCAGGCGGCCAACGTGAAGGACTTCGAGCTGCCGCTCCTGCTGCCCGGCATCAAGGTCAACACGAGCCCGACCGACCACGCTCCCATCGAGCAGGAGCAGCTCGCCAAGTTCGACGGCGAGAAGTGGGCGCTGTTCGGCGAGATCCTCGACGCGGTTCGCAAGTAGCCGGCCGACCGGCAAGACAAGACCGGCGGGGGTGACCCCCGCCGGTCGTTTGTTGCCCGGATCCGGTTACTGGCCCTGGACGGCGGAAGGGACCGCAGCGGGAGCGGCCGACGAGAAGCCGCCCGACCCGGCGCCTACCGAGTAGGCCGACCCTGACCCCGTCGCGGCGCCGCAGCCCATCGGCCCAGAGGCCTGGCCCTGCGGGCACGAGTCCAGCCCGGCGATCGCGCTCACGCGCGGGGCGCTGCCACCCTCGGTCGCCATCGGGCTCTCCGCCGGCGCGGCGGGCGCGTAGGCGGCCGGCGCCGGCTTGCCCGAGCTCGGACCGACACAGCCCATCGGGCCGGAAGCCTCCCGCTCATGGCAGGTGTAGATGCCTTCCAGCGAGGCAGCGCGCTGCCGGTCGCGACCGTTGGCCACGATGAGGTACCCCACGATCAGCGCGATGGCGCCCGCCGCGGACGCCATGGCCATCATGAGCTGCGGGTCCATGGCGTGCACCGGGGCCGGGGCCGCCAGCGTCAGCAGCCCGACCACGACCAGGATGACGGCCACGACCTGAAACCAGGGGGTCTGGCGCTCCATGCCCCCGAGTATATGCCAGGCTCGTTTTCCAGCCATCGGGAATCCGCCAGCCCCGGCGGGGGCCTAGCGGGGGCCTAGAAGACCGCGATCGGGTTGACCGGGGAGCCCGTCACGCCCTTGAGCCGGAGCGGGGCAATGGCCAGCAGGAACTCCCAGCGCCCGAGCCGGGCGGCGGTCCGGGCCAGGTCCTCCAGATTGGCGTTGTCGATGAGCCACAGGCCCATGGCCACCAGGCAGACCACGTGGAAGGAGTTGCCCATGGACGGGTACGGTAGCGGGGTCACGTCGTTGTGGGTGTCGGTGCCGATCATGGCCACTCCCCGCTCGCGCAGCCAGGGGCAGCACGCCGCGTGGAGCGCGGGGTTGCCGGCCTGGAGCGGGTTCACCGGCCCCTCCGCGAGCCGCCGGCCATAGTAGCCGGTGCGCACGAGCAGGATGTCGCCCGGCTCCACCCGGACCCCCGCGGCCTTCTCGGCGGCCTCCAGGTCGTCCGGCATCACGCCCACGCCCGCCTCGAGCCACGGGACGCCCTTCGTCCGCGCGACATCCAGCAGCACCCCGCGGCTGACCACCCCGTCGCGCAGCACCTCCACCGAGTTCACGGTAGCGCCCTCGCGCGACGTCACCGCGTTGCACGAGCGCCCGTTGTAGAGCCGGCCGTCCCAGAAGTAGTGCGACGGCGCGTCCACGTGGGTGATGGAGTAGCCGTGAAAGACCATGCCGATGAACTCGGCCGCGCCGCGGCGCTGCAGGGCGCGCTCCGGGGACACGGTGTCACGGCCCTCGCCGGAGTCGACCATGAAGCGCATGGGTTGGACGGTGGTGTCGGCGGCGATGTCGGTCGTGATCGGGCGGGCGCACGTGACGCTCTCGCCGTGGGTGACGAGACGCGCCGCATGCTGGCGCTTGGCAGGCGTGATCAGGTTGATGGTGCCCAGCTCGTCCTCGCTCCCCCAGCGGCCCCAGTTCGACAGCGTCTTCAGGTACTCGCGAACTTCCGATTCGGTCGGGGCCTCCGGGGGAGCGGGCACGGGCCGGGCGGCCGCTACTTCTTCTCGCCGGAGTAGATCTTCATCACCGTGTCCAGGAACCGGAGCGCGTGGTCGCGCGGCCGCTGGAACGAGTTGCGCCCGATGATGGAGCCGAACGCCCCACCGTCGCGGATGCCGCGGCACTCGTCGAAGAACGACTCGTCGTTCTCCTTGGTGGCCCCGCCCGAGAAGATCACGATCCGGCGGCCGTTGAAGGAGGACTGCACCACGTGCCGCACCCGCTCGCTGAGGGTGGCCATCGGCACCTTGGCCTTCTCGTAGGCCTTCTTGGCCTCGGCCTGCTCGATGTGCTCGGTGGGCGGCTTCACCTTGATGATGTGGGCGCCGAGCTGGGCCGCGATCTGGGCCGCGTAGGCGACGACGTCCAGACCGGTCTCCCCGGCCTTGCTGACGTCGGTCCCGCGCGGGTAGGACCACACCACCGCCGCGAGCCCGCTGGCCTTGGCCTCCTGGATCATCTCGCGGCACTGCTGGTACATGATCTGGGCCTGCGACGAGCCCGGGTAGATCGTGAAGCCCACCGCCACGCACCCGAGCCGGAGCGCGTCCTTGACCGAGCCGGTCACCGCGGAGAGCGGATCCTTCTCGTCGTGGAGCACGTCGTGGTTGTTCATCTTGAGGATGAGCGGCACCTCGCCCGCGAACTCGGCGGCCCCCGACTCCAGGAACCCGAGCGGCGCCGCGTAGGCGTTGCAGCCGGCGTCGATGGCGAGCTGGAAGTGGTACGACGGGTCGTAGCCCGCGGGGTTGACCGCGAAGCTGCGCGCGGGTCCGTGCTCGAACCCCTGGTCCACCGGCAGGATGACGAGCTTGCCGGTGCCGGCCAGGCGCCCGTGGTTGAGCAGGCGGGCGATGTTGGTGCGCGTGCCGGGACTGTCACTGCTGTACCAGCTCAGGATCTCCTTCACTCGCGATTCCATGGCGTGACCGCTCCTTTCCTGGCTCGCAGGTTACCTGCGGTAGAACTCGTCGGCGGTCGCGACGTCCTCGGGGCTGCCGAGGATGACGGCCGCTCGCTGGTGATACTCGGTGGCCACGACGTCCAGCACGCGCTCGAAGCCGGTGCTGGCGCGCCCGCCTGCCTGCTCGACGAGCAGGCCCATCGGCGCGACCTCGTAGAGCAGCCGCAGCTTGGGCTTGGGCTTGGCCGGATCGCTCCAGTCGGCGGGGTACATGAAGAGCCCGCCGTCCAGCAGCGTGCGGTGCACGTCGGCCACCATCGCGCCCGAGTAGCGGAGCGAGTAGGGCCGGCCGCTCGCCTTGTCCTTCGTCTTCAGATACTCCACGAAGGCGCGCTGGCCGGGATGCCAGACGTTCACGTTGCCCTCGTTGATGCCGTAGATCTTCCCGCGCTTCGGGATGCGGATGTCGGGGTGCGTGAGCAGGAACTCGCCGGTCTCGGGGGCCAGCGTGAAGCCGTGCGTGCCGCGCCCGACCGTGTAGACGAGGGTCGTCGCCGGGCCGTACATCACGTAGCCCGCCGCGATCTGATCGGTGCCCGCGCCGAGCGCGGCGGGACCCGCCGGGCTCTTTCCCCTGGACGGCTTGAGCGAGAAGATCGTGCCCACCGAGCCGTTGACGTCCAGGTTCGAGGAGCCGTCCACCGGATCCGCGCAGACCACGAGGGCGTGCGTGCCGCCCGCTTCCATCTCGACGGGGTCGGCGGCTTCCTCCGACACGAGCGCGGCGCAGGCCCGCGTCTCGCGGAGCGCGCTCACCATCGTCTCGTGGCCCCACACGTCGAGCTTCTTGACCTGGTCGCCGGTGGCGTTGGCCCCGCCGACGTAGCCGAGCTGGTCGCGAAGGGCGGCGTGGGCCAGCTCCTGGGCGATGACGGCGGCCACGCGGCCGATGCGGGCCAGGACCGCGGCCACGTTGCGGGCGTGCTCGGTCGAGAGGGCGGCTTGCTGGGTCGAGAGATGTTCCGATAGCGTCATCGGCGAATCGGCCATGGAATCCTCTCGTCGTCGAGTCGAATGGCGCGATGCAGCGCGCCTCTCGATGATGCTAGACGATCGCCCATAGCCAGTCAACACGCGCAGGTCTTGGGGACTTGTGCTTAGATGCACAGGTCATGGACGGCGCATCGGGTCGCTGGCGGGCGCTCGGCCTGCTGTCGCTGGCCGAGCTGCTGGCCCTCTCGCTCTGGTTCAGCGCCTCCGCGGTGCTGCCCGCCCTCTCCCGCGAGTGGGCTCTCGGCGACGGGGGCCGCGCCGGCCTGACCATCGCGGTGCAGGCCGGCTTCATCGTCGGCACCCTCGCCGCCGCGCTCACCAACCTGCCCGACCTCGTGCCGGCCCGCGCGCTCATGATGTGGGGGGCGCTGGCGGGCGCGCTCACGAACGCGGTGCTCGCGCTGTGGGTGGAGCACCTCGCCCCCGCGCTCGTGCTGCGCTTCGTGACCGGCGTGTGCCTGGCCGGCACGTACCCGCCCGCGATGAAGATCGCGGCCACCTGGTTCCGCGAGGGCCGCGGGCTCGCGATCGGCCTGCTGGTGGCCGCGCTCACGGTGGGATCGGCCGCGCCGCACCTGATCCGTGGCCTCACCGACCTGCCCTGGCGCCACACGCTCCTCGCCGCCTCGGTGGCCGCCGGCGCTCGGCGCCCTCGCGGTCACGCTCGTCACCGAGGGGCCGCACCGCTTTCCGCCCGCCCGCTTCGACCTGCGCATGGCCACCGCGGTGCTGCGGGAGCGCGGGCCGCGGCTGGCCTGCTTCGGCTACTTCGGGCACATGTGGGAGCTCTACGCGATGTGGGCCTGGCTGGCCGCATTCCTGGCCGCGAGCCTCGACGCCCGCGGCGGCGGCAGCTACGCGGGGCTCAATGCCAGCGCGGCCACCTTCGTCTGCGCGGGGCTGGCCGGCGGACTCGGCGCCTGGGCCGGGGGCGCGCTCGCCGACCGCTGGGGCCGCACCACCCTCACCATGGCGGCCATGGGCATCTCCGGCCTCTGCGCGGTGCTGATCGGGCTGACCTTCGGCGGCCCGCCGCTGCTCACGCTGCTCGTGGCGGTGGTCTGGGGCGTCACCGTGATCGCGGATTCCGCCCAGTTCTCCACCGCGGTGACCGAGCTGGCGCCGGCGGCCTACGTCGGGACCGCGCTCACCACCCAGACCTGCCTGGGCTTCGCGCTGACCATGATCTCCATCTGGCTGATCCCGCCGGCGGTTGCCTGGGTCGGGTGGCGCTGGGCGTTCGCCATGCTGGCGGTGGGGCCGGCCCTCGGGGTGCTCGCCATGGGCCGGCTACGGGCCCTGCCCGAAGCCGGCCGCATGGCGGGCGGCCGGGGCTGAATCGCTTCGCATTCCGGGGCGTCCCCGGGGGCGATCACGTCTATGACATCATAGGGGCCAGGAGGCGATCACCATGACGACGATCAAGGCGCTCGTGCTGGTGGCGGCGGTGATGTCGGGTCTGGGACCGATCACGATGCCGGCGCCCGTGGCGGCGGTGAGCGCGCCGTCGGGCATCGATTCGCGGCTCCGCCTCGACTGGGAGGCAGGCACCGGGCGTGGGGGCAAGCCGGCGATCCAGGGCTACATCTACAACGACCACGGCCGCCCGGCCACGGACGTCCACCTGCTGGTGGAAACCCTCGACGCCTCCGGCGCGGTGACCGCCCGGACCATCGGCTTCGTGGTGGGGGCCGTCCAGTTCAAGGATCGGGCGTACTTCGAGGTGCCGCTCCAGGCGACCGGCGCCGCCTACCGGGTGACCGTGACCTCGTTCGACTGGAAGGGCGGAGGGGCCGGCGGCGGGATGTAGCTCAGGTGACTTTGCTGTACACGCCGGGCGGGATCACGCGATAGATCGGGAGTGGCTGCGAGACGTTCTTGAAGGTGCGCTCCCCGAGCGCTTCCAGCACGAAGAGCCCGGCGATGCGATCGGCGGTCACCTGCCCGACCACGATGTCTCCACCCTCCGCCGCGCCCGCGAACCGGGCCGCGATGTTGGTGGTGGGGCCGGTCGCGGTGAACGTCCAGCGCTCGGACGCCGCCCCGCTCAGCTTGGTGGCGCCCACCAGCGCCTGACCGGTATTGATCCCCATGTGGAGCTGGATGGCCGGGAACACGCCTCCGTACTCCTCGTTCAGCGCGGTCGTCTTCTGGCGGATCGCGAAGGCGGCCCGGGTCGCGTTCAGCGCGTGGTCCTCGTCGCCCCCGCTGGGCCCGCGCGGCTGCTTCTGGAAGATCACCATGAGCCCGTCGCCCGCGGTCTCGTTCACGTCCCCGTGGTGCCGGCGGATGATCTCGAGGAAGCTCGAGAAGTAGGTCTGGACGAGCTGGTTGAGCCGCTTGGCCTCGAGCTGCTCGGAGAGCCGCGTGTAGCCCGCGATGTCGAGGAAGAGCACCGAGACCTCCTCGCTGCGCTTCTCGAGGCTCGTCGCGCTGGGATCCCGCTCGAGCAGCTCCTTGACCGCGTCGGGCACGAACTTGGAGAGCTCGCCCTTGAGCTGCTCGAGCACCTCGAGGCGCTGCCGCGAGGCCTGCAGGTTCTCGAGCGCGGTGGCGAGCTCGGTGTTGCGGGCGGCCAGGTTCTGCTGGGCTCGCTCGAGATGGCCGGTCATGTCGTTGAGCGCGCCGCCCAGCTCGGCCACCTCGTCCCCCGAGCCGGCGCGGGCCCGCACCCCGAAGTCGCCCTCGCCGATGCGCCGGGCCACCGCGGCCAGCTCGTGGATCGGCCGCACCACCACGTGACGCATGGCCACCGCCAGCACCGCGGCGGCGGCCAGGATGGTCAGGAGGCCGATCATGATCTGCCGGTTGCGCTGCATGCGCACCTCGGCCATCACCGGCTCCATGGAGGTGGCGGCCTGGACGACCGCGCGCACCTTGTGGTCCGAGCCGTGGCAGCCCTGGCAGCGCTCCTGGTTGGGGATCGGCTGGTACACCGTGAACATGGTGGCGCCGTCGCGGGACTCGAGCGCCTCCTGCATCTGCATCGTCTCGAGCGCCCGGGTGAAGAGCGGTCCCGCCATCGTCCGCCCCGGCTCGCGGCGCATCTTCTCGATCGAGGCCATCACGTCCTTGGGCAGGTCGGCCTCCTTCGACACCTCCCGCAGCGTGGCCAGGTCGGTGAACGCCTCCACCCCATTCCTCCGGTAGACGACGAGGCCCTGGACGAGCTTCGAGCTGCGGAGATCCTCGATGAGGCCGCGGGTGATGTCGGGCCGCTCGGAGAGCATGGCGGTCTCGATGCTCGAGACCAGCGTGCCGATGAGCCGGCGCGCCGCCATCTTGTTCTGCTCGACGAGCAGCTCGCTCTCCCGCTTGATCGTCAGGAGGGTCGCGACGCCGAACCCCACGATCAGCACCAGGATGATCAGGACGGTGATCTTGGCGGTGAGGCGGATGCGCATGCGGGCGGGTCCTAGACGCGCGACACGCGCCCGGCCCAGTGAGGCTCGCGGAGCTGGCGCTTGAGCAGCTTGCCCGCCGCGTCGCGCGGGAAGTCGTCGTGGAAGGAGACCTCGCGGGGCACCTTGTAGCCGGCCATGTGCTCCCGGCAAAACGCGGTGATGGCCTCGGCGGTGAGGGCCTCGCCGGGACGCACGTGGACGGCCGCGTGCACACGCTCGCCCCACTCGTCGTCGGGCACCCCGAAGACGGCGGCGTCGAGCACTTTCGGGTGGCGGTGCAGCACGTCCTCGATCTCGGCCGGGTAGATGTTGACGCCCGCCGAGATGATCATGTCGCGCTTGCGGTCGCAGATGTAGTAGAAGCCGTCCGCGTCCACGTAGGCCACGTCGCCCACCGTGTACCAGTCCCCGCGGCGCATCTTCTCGGTCGCGACCGGATCGCGATAGTACTCGTCGAGGATGCCGGGGAACCGGCGCACGTAGAGCTCGCCCGGCTGCCCGGTCGGCACCGGCCGGCCGTCGTCGTCGAGCAGCGCGATCTCCTTGCCCGGCGCCGCGCGCCCGCAGGAGCCCGGCTTGCGCAGCACGTCCTCCGGCCGCAGCACCGTGTTCACCCCGAGCTCGCTCGAGCCGTAGAACTCGTACAGCGCGGGCCCGAAGTGCGCCACCACCCCCTCCTTCACGCTCATCGGGCACGGCGCCGCCGCCATGATGATCGCGCGCATCGAGGACACGTCGTACCGCGCCCGGACCGCGGCGGGCAGGTCCACGATCCGCTTGAGCAGCGTCGGGGCCATGAAGGTGCTGGTGCACCGGTGGCGCTCGATCTCGGCCAGCGCCTGCTCCGGATCGAACTTCGGCATGATGACCACGGTGCCGCCGACCAGATGGGTGTAGAGCGCGAGGCCGCCCGGCGCCGAGTGGTACATGGGCCCGGCCACCAGGTGCACGTGGGCCGGGTCGAGCAGATCCATCGCCCGCAGCGTGTCCATCAGATCCTGAGGATTGATCCCGCGGCGCAGGGCCCCCTTGGGCTTCCCGGTGGTCCCGCCGGTGTAGATGATGGACGCGCCGAAGCCCTCGCCGCCCCGGGGCTCCACCGGATCGGGCCGCCCCGCGGCCAGCAGGTCGTCCACGTGCACGCCCCAGGGCCGGCGCTCCGATCCCAGCAGGATCCACTGGCGCACCTTCCCGGCCTGGGCGCGGATGGCCTCCGCCATGGGCAGGAAGCGATCGCTCACCAGCACCGCGACCGCGTCGGAGTGATCGAGGATGTAGAGGGCCTCCTCGGCCACCAGCCGATGATTCATCGGCGCGGGGATGAGCCCGGCCGCGCGCGCGGCCGCGCCGGCCAGGTAGTGCTCCAGCGAGTTCTCCGCGTACACGATGACGTGGCCGCCGGGCGGCAGCCCCAGGCCGATGAGGCCGTGGCCCAGCCGGTTGCGCCGCGCGACGAGCTCGCCCCAGCTCCAGGCGCGCTCACCTTCGAGGAGAGCCGGCTTGTCGGGATGACGGGCGGCGTGCGCGGCGAGAACGTCCATCGCTCTGGCGTGTGTAACATGAATCGGCCGGGGGCGGCAACCGACCGGCCCTTCACACGCGCCCTCGGCCGGTGTCACAATGGCGCGGGTCCAACATCAGATCCCAAGGGAGGAACGTCCATGGCGGCGGATCGATCCTACGTGGCCGAGAACCGGGCGCAGCTCGAGCGGCTCCGCGCCCTCACCGAGAAGCTCAACGACCAGCAGCTCGCCGGGCCCATGGAGGCCGGATGGACGGTGGCCGGCGTCCTGGCCCACCTCGCCTTCTGGGACGAGCGGGTCGTGACCCTGATCGACCGCTGGGCCGGCGGACGCGGCACCCCGCCGCCCGCCATCGACGAGACCTCGGTGGACTGGGTCAACGACGCGGGCAAACCGCTCTGCCTGGCTCTCCCCCCACGCGTCGCGGCGCGGATCGCGGTGGAGGCGGCGGTCGCCGCGGACGAGCGCGTGGCGGGCCTGTCGGAGGCGCAGCTCGCGGCGAACGCGGCCGCGGGCCACCCGATCAGCGTGCTCCGCGCCGAGCATCGGCGCGAGCACCTGGACGAGATCGACCAGATCCTCGCGCGCGGCTAGCCGCGGCGGCGAGAATTACCAGCCGGTGTAAATGCCCTCGCGGGTGGTCGGCGCGATCCCGCGTGTCTGGTCCCACTGCTTCTGCATCAGGACCTGGTAGAGGCCGATCGAGCCGGTCGCGAAGGCCGCCGACGAGCACGTGAGGTACAGCAGCCAGGTCCGGTAGACCTGCTCGCCCACGATCGCGCGCGCCTCGTCCGCGCGAGCCTTGAGACGCTCCGCCCACTGCCGGCACGTGCGCGCGTAGTGCGGCCGCAGGTTCTCCAGGTCCAGCAGCTCCCAGCCCGCGCGCTCCATCTCGGTGAGCGTCTCGGTCACGCCGGACAGATCGCCGTTGGGGAAGACGTGGCGATAGAGGAAGTCGGTCTGGCTCGTGCGCTTCCAGTGGAACTCGTGGTGGATGCCGTGGTTGAGGTACAGGCCCCCGTCCACCAGCATGTCCTTCACCCGCCCGAAGAAGGCCGGGTAGTTGGGGATGCCCACGTGCTCGATGACCCCGATGGCCGCGATCTTGTCGTAGCGCACCTCCGCGGGCAGGTCGCGGACGTCGCGGTACTCGACCAGGCACCGGTCCTCGAGCCCCTCGCGCTTGATCCTCGCGGCCGCCCACTCGGCCTGCTTCCTCGAGAGCGTGACGCCGTGGGCGTGTACGCCGTAGTGCTGGGCGGCCCAGATGCTGAAGCCGCCCCAGCCGCAGCCGATGTCGAGGACGCGCTCACCAGCCTGCAGGCGGAGCTTGCGGCAGACCAGATCGAGCTTGTCCTCCTGCGCCTGCTCGAGCTTGCCGTCCGAATCGCGGTAGTACGCGCAGGTGTAGACCATCAGCGGGTCCAGGAACAGCGCGTAGAAGTCGTTCGAGACGTCGTAGTGGTGCGCGATCGATCGGGCGTCGTGCTCCTTGGATCGAGCCTGCGTCATGGCGCCACCTCTCGCATGCCGAAGATGGAATCGAACACGATCCGCCGACGGGCCGCCTCGGAGCCCAGGACCACCCGGACTCCGACCCGAGCCAGCGCGTCGGGAAGATTCGCGAGCTTTCGCCGGAGCCAGCCAACCTCTCCGGGGCCGTAGCGCGCCACGATCTGGCGCGCGTAGCCGTCGAGCGGCGTGCCCTGGCGGACCAGCGCGGTCACCGCCTCCGCGGCCAGCCGTCCGCTCCGGATGGCGGGCCCGATCCCCTCGCCCGACAGATCACGGGCGAGGCCGGCCGCGTCGCCGATGAGACAGAAGCGCGCGCCGGACAGGCGGCGAGGCGCCTGGCGCCGCACCACGTACGCGTGCCCCTTGAACGGCTCGAGCGGCACTCCGTCCGGCAGCCGCCCGGAGGCGCGAAGAGACGCCAGCAGGGCGTCGCGCCGGCGGGGCAGGCTGCCGTCGCCGCCCTGGGTGCAGCCCACGCCGATGTTGATGAAGTCGCGCTTGGGGAAGTACCAGCCGTAGCCGCGCAGGTCGGGCTCGACGTAGAGCTCGGGCGCGTGCATGAACGGCTCGAGTCGCGCGACCCACTCGGGGGGCAGCCGCGTCTCGCTCTCCTGCGCCACCACGACCTCCTCGCGCCCGGAGACCTGCCCGAGGACGCGGGCGACCGGGCACCGGTGACCGCCCGCGCCGATCACCACCGGCGCCTCGAAGGCGCCCCGCTCGGTCTCGACGCGCACCCGGTCGCCCTGCTCGACCACGTCGGTGACGCGGACGCCCCAGCGCACGTCCGCGCCCGCGGCCGCCGCCCGCTCGAGCAGGTAGTGATCGAACTCGCGACGGATGATGCCGTAGCTGGTGGGCCGCCGCCAGTCCGTCTCGTGGCGGGCGCCCGCGAACTCCAGCACGCACTGGTCGAACGGCTGGATGGTCCGGGGATACTTGTCGGGGTCCACCTCGAGATCGACGAGCGCTTCGGGCGTCACCCACCCCGCGCAGATCTTCACCCGTGGGAAAACCGCCGCGTCCAGGACGAGCGGGCGCAGCCCCGCCAGCGCCAGCCGCCAGGCCGCGGTGCTGCCGCCCGGCCCGCCCCCGACCACGATCGCGTCGTAGCCCATCACCGCCTCCACAGTGACAGCAGGATCGACAGCTTCTGGAGCGGCGTCACCCTCAGGTCCTCGACCACGTTGGCCACTTCCATCGCCCGGAACATGTCGCCTTCCAGGTCGATCCGGCTCTGCACGTAGGCCTCGGCGAAATTGTACGGCGACGGGTCGCGGATCAGCGAGATGAACGTTTCCGGGCTCTTGATGACCGCGATGCACTCGGGCCGATCCGAGCCGAACCGCACCTCCTGGCCGTCCCAGAGGCGGAAGGCGAACGAGGCGGGGAGGCTGCCGAAGACGCGCCGCAGGATCGCGGCGGCCCGGCCCGGAGTCGGGGTGGGAGTCAGGAAGGCCAGCATCACCCGCGCAGTGTCTTCATGACGTCGGGGGCCTCGAACGCACGCCTCGGCTCTCCTTCGAAGATGATCTCCCCGCGGTCGATAGCATACAACCGATCGGCCACCCGGGAGGCAGTCATCAGATTGGACTCCGCGATCAGCAGGGAGATGCCCAAAGCCTTGATTTGCTTGACCGCGTCGATGAATCGGCTCACCACCACCGGGGCGAGCCCCTCGAACGGCTCGTCCAGCAGCAGGATGGACGGCGAGAGGGTCATGGCCCGGCCGATCGCCACCATCTTCTTCTGGCCCCCCGAGAGGAAGAGCCCCCGCCGGCCCGTGAAGTCACCGATCTCCGGAAAGAGGCTCAGCACGCGCTGGTCGATCCCGCTGCTCGCGACCACCGCGCCCCCCTTCCCGGCCGACCGGGCCAGCGACTGGCTGATTTGGAAGTTCTCGGCGACCGTCAGGTCGGGGAAGATCCCCGCGTCCTCCGGCGAGTAGCCGATGCCCGCGAGCGCCCGCCGATGCGTGGGCAGCTTCGTGATATCGCGTCCCCCGAGGACGACCCGGCCGCTGCGCACCGGCAGCAACCCCATGATGCCGTCGATGGTGGTCGTCTTGCCCGCGCCGTTGCGCCCCACCAGACACACCGATTCGCGGTCCCCGACGGTGAGCGCGAGGTTCCGCAGCACCTGGGCGGACCCGCGGAAGACGTTCAGCCCCTCGATCTGGAGCATGGCTCAGGCGGTCTGGGCGCCGAGCAGGTTGGCGGTCACTTGCGGGTGGTTGCGGATCTGGTCCGGGGTACCGTCGGCCAGGATGGCGCCCTGGTGCATGGCGACGATCCGCGGACAGTAGGTGAACACCACGTCCATGTCGTGCTCGACGATGACCGCGGTGATGCCCCCCGACCGGACCACCGCGGTGATGATGTCCATGATCGGGGCCTTCTCGCGCGTGCTGACCCCGCTGGTCGGCTCGTCCAGGAAGAGGAGCTTGGGCCGGAGCGCGTAGGCGACCGCGACGTCGAGCAGCTTGCGCTCTCCCTGGGACAGGCCGCCCGCGGGCGAGCCGGTGCGCGCGTCGAGGCCGAACTGCTTGAGCACCGCCACCGCCTCGTCGCGCACCGCGGTGTCGGCGGCGGCGAGCCGGAACAGGCGCCGCGTGCGGCCCTCGCGGGAGAAGATCGCCAGGGTCACGTTGTCGTGCACGCTGAGCTGGTCGAAGAGGTTGACGAGCTGGAAGCTGCGCGCGATGCCCAGCTCGATCTTCCGGTGGACCGAGGCCCGCGTGATGTCGGCGCCCTGGAACTCGATGCGCCCGGAATCGGGCGGGATGAGGCCGCTGATCAGGTTGATCAGCGTCGTCTTCCCCGCGCCGTTCGAGCCGATGAGGGCGAGCACCTCTCCGGCGGTCACCGCGAAGTCCACGTGATCCACCGCGTGGGTCTCGCCGAAGGACTTGCTGAGCTGGGTGGTCTTGAGGATGTCCACGCTCAGACCGCCTTGGCCGGGCGCACCGCGAGGCGCCGCACCGTCCCCACGATCCCCGCGGGCAGGGCCAGCACCAGCACCACCAGCACGATGCCCAGGACCATCTGCCAGTACACGGTGTGACCCACCGCGTACGTCTCGAGGTAGTTGAAGATGATCGCGCCGATGATCGGCCCGAAGAAGGTCTGGAAGCCGCCCAGCACCGTGAAGAAGACCATCTTGCCCGAGAAGGTCCAGTGCAGGATGTCGGGAGTGGTGAGCCCGTTGAGCGGCACCCACAGCGCGCCGGCCAGTCCGGTGAAGATCCCGGAGATCAGGAAGGCGACCCAGCGATAGTGCCAGACCTGCACCCCCACGAACTCGGCGCGCGTCTCGTTGTCGCGGATCGCCTGGAGCGCCTTCCCGAAGGGCGAGTGCACGATGACCCACATCACGGCCACGCAGATCACGAAGACCGCGAGGACGTAGAAGTAGTAGCGGTGGGAGAGGAACTCGAACTTGTCGCCGCCCGCCCGCACGAGCCCGCCGAGCAGGGTGGGCGTGGGCACCCGGAGCCCGTCGCTGCCGCCGGTCACCCAGAAGAACTTGAACGCGAGGCTCCACAGGACCTGGGACAGCGCCATCGTCAGGATGCCGAAGAAGATCTTGGTGTAGCGCACGCAGAGCAGCCCGAAGAGGGCGGCCACCGCCCCCGAAGCGAGGATGCCGCCCAGGAGAAAGGCCTCCATCGACTCGAGCTTGAGGTACTTCACGATGAAGGCCACCGCGTAGGCGCCCATGCCGAAGTAGGCGGAGTGGCCGAAGGACAGCAGGCCGGTGTAGCCCAGCAGCAGGTTGAAGCCGAGCGCGGCGATCGCGAAGACCAGGCCGTACGTGAGCAGCACGGTCTGATACGGCGGGACCACGTAGGGCAGGACGATCAGGGCGAGCAGGACGGGCGCCGACCAGGCGAGCACGCGCCGCGGCGGACCCGTCATCGCCATCATGTCCCCGGGTTCATGCGCGGCCCAGGATGCCCGCGGGACGGATCATGAGCACCGCGGCCGCCATCAGGTAGAGCACGGCCAGCTCGATCTCCGGGAAGAATGTGATGCCGGCCTCGCGCACGAAGCCCACCATGAGCGCGCCGATCAGCGCGCCCTCGAGGCTGCCGAGTCCGCCGATCACCACCACCACGAAGGCGAGGATCAGGGCGTCCACCCCCATGCCGAGCACCGCGCCCTGCTGGGGCACGATCACCGAGCCGCCGAGGCCCGCCATGAAGCAGCCGAGCGTGAAGGCCTGCACGTAGACGCGGTTGACGTTGACCCCGAGGGCGGAGGCCATGCGCATGTTCTGGGACGTCGCCCGCAGCACCACCCCGAACTGGGTACGGTAGACGAAGGCCCAGAGCCCGGCGGCGGCGGCGGCGCCGATGACGATGACCACCAGGTTGTAGGTCGGGTAGATGGACTCGCCGAAGGTGAGGCTGCCGAGGCCTTCGTAGAGCGCGCTCGCCTGCAGCGGATACGGACCCCAGATGAGGCGCATGAGGTCTTCCAGGATCAGGAGCAGCCCGAAGGTGATGAGGAGCTGATACTCCTCGGCGCGACGATAGAGCGGCCGCAGGAGCGTCGGCTCGAGCACCGCGCCGAGCGCGGCGGCGGCCAGCGCTCCGATCGGCAGGAGCGCGTACATCCAGATGCTCGCCTCGGTGGCGCCGCCGAGCGCGCGCCCCACTGCCCACGCGGTCACGTAGGCACCGAAGGCGTAGAGGTTGCCGTGCGCGAGGTTGACGATGCGCATGACCCCGTAGATCAGGCTGAGCCCGCCCGCGATCAGGAACATCACCGACGCGTAGAGGAGGGCGTTGAGGACGTGGACCACCAGGGTGTCCATGAGCCCCGATAAGATGCCCTAGTTCATGGCGCCGCATCAACCCGGAACTGCGCGGTCGCCACCTCCGGGCCGACGAGGTTGTCGCCCAGGGTCAGGGCCACCAGGGCGGTGTAGGCGCCCGGCTTGAGCCGGCCTCTGAGGTCCACGATCAGGCGATGAGCCTGCACGTCGCGGGACACCCCGGCCGCGGCCACCGTGCCGTCGGCGCCCAGGATCACATACCGGCAGGCGGGCAGATCGGGCCGCTCCTCCTCGCCGCGGGAGCCCAGCGGCTCGCGGACCAGACGGTATTCCCGCAGGAACTTCTCCAGCCGCTCGATCTCCGCCGCGACCTCGAGCCGATCGCCGCGCGCGGTGATGCGCGCGACGTAGGCACGCCGCGGGATGGCGAAGCGATCGTAGCTCCCGACCCCGAGCGGGTTGTTCATGTCCCGGAACACGCCGAGCACGACCGCCCCGTCCGTCCACTTCTCGAGCTGGTAGGGCCCGTTCGTCACGAGGTAGTGCCCCCGGCGCTGCGCGAACCCGCGCAGCGCGGCCCAGCGCGTCTGCGCCTCGTCGGCCGCCACCAGCCGCCTGAGCGGCTCCGGCACGTGGTTCTCCTTCGCGAGGCCGCCCAGGATCGCGCCGAGCTCCTCGCGCGTCTTCGGGTCGCGGGCGAGATCCAGCCAGCGCACCCCGCGGCGGCGGGCCTCCGCGGCCGAGAAGGCGCCGACCCCCCGCTTGACCGCTTCCTCCATCAGCACCATCACGTGCCAGGGCGTGGCGCTCCACGGCGGCGCCAGCGCGGCCAGCTCGGCGTCGCCGCCGGCCGCGTTGAGGTAGACCTCGACCACCGGCACCACGTAGGTGAAGGTGATGTCGCTGTAGCGGCGCACCTCGCTGTCCACCTTCACCACCCGCACTCCGACCAGGGCCTGACGCGCGGTCTCGGTGGCGGCCTCGATCGCCGGATCGTGCTCGACGTGGCCGGGCGCGCGGCGGGCGCTCCAGCGCGCGGCGAAGACGTAGGGATAGAGCGCGTCGGCCGCCGAGACGCGCGTGTTGTCGTGAGCCGCCGAGCCCCAGAGCCGGTAGGTCACGCGGGCCTTCGCGGTCTTCCCCTTCCCCACCGGTAGCAGCGCCCCGGTGCCGGGCTCCGGCAGCAGCGCGTCCTCGGGGATCTCGATCCCCGGTGGGCCCGCCACCGTCACCTGGGCGGGCACCGCGCGATGGGGCACGAAGCCGGCCGCATAGGGCGCCGGGATCAGCCCCGGATCACCGATGGCGGCCCACAGGAGCCGGCCGGGCGCGTCGGTGAAGCCGGCGACCGGGTTCCACGCCGCGGTGGGGCGCCCGGCGACGCCGACCCTGAGCCACCCGTTCCACGGAAAATCCTTGAGCTTGGCGGTGCGCACGAAGATCTCGGAGTTGAAGCCCCGCTGGGAATCCCAGCCGATGTTCTCGATGCCCTGCGAGAACTCCGAGTTGAAAGGCTCGCGCCGCACCGTGTAGCCCAGCACCGGGCGCTCGCACCCGGCCGCGAGCTGCTGGACGAGCCGGCGCTCGAGCTCCGCGCGCTCCGCCGCGCCGTCGTAGGCGAGCGTCACGAGCCGCCGGTAGAGCCCCTCGACGATCTGGCGAGCGGCCGGGTCCGTGATGGCGGGCGCCTGGAGCAGGTAGGCGTGGAACCACCCGTCCTTGAGCCAGGGCGGCGCGAAGGTTCCCCCCGCCCCGATGGTGCGCGCGGCCAGCAGGCTCTGGAGGTCGACCTCCTCGACGGCCACCGGCCGGGGCGGCGGGCCCGCGGGCGCCGTCTCGGCCGCCTTGCGCGCGGCCTGGGCGAGATCCCAGTGCTGCAGGTAGTCGGCGTGATAGGGCGTGATCGCGTAGGGGTGCGCGACACGGCCGGCGCGCGGGCCGCCCAGGCCCCGGCCGGCACGCGCGGCGGCCGCGCAGCGGCCCTCGGCGTCCGGCGGCGCCGGGTTGAAGCGCGCCACCAGGTAGCCCCCGAGCGACTCAACCGCGGTGACATGGGCGGGGAGCCGGCCGCCCGCGAAGGGGTCGCCGCCGACGTACGCGTGGAGCGTGCCGTTGCGGAGCGGCGGCACCGCGGCGGCGGGGACAAGCGCCTCGATGCGGATCTCCTGCGGGTAGTAGCCGGGATAGAACGGCAGCTCGTGCCCGGCGCGCGCGGGAGAGACGCCGGGCGCGAGCAGCAGGACGACCGCGAAGGTGAGACGGTGGATGAACATGCGAGCCCCCTCACCCCGGCCCTCTCCCCGGTGGGGAGAGGGGGCATCGACTCCCTCTCCCCCGTGAGGGGGAGAGGGCGGGGTGAGGGGGAGTACCCGTGTGACCTAGGCCTTCATCTGCGGCCAGGTCTTGTCGATCCAGGTGTAGGTGGAGGTCGGCTCCCCCTTCGGCCAGCCGGGCGGCGCCGTGATGTTCCGGATCGGGATCGTGATGATCCGGCTCGGATCCAGGATCTGGAACGGATAGTCGGGCGAGTTCATGCTGAAGCCGGTCATGGCGTCCTTGTAGCCCTGGTGCGTGTCGGGCCGGATATAGACGTAGCCGGCGGGTCCCGCGTGCATCGCGCCCTCGAGCTGGCTGATGATCGCGTCGTCGTCCGGCCAGCCGCCCATCAGCTTGTTGGCCTTCTCGACCGCGGTCTTGAGCATGTACAGCGTGGAGTAGGCGCCCTCCGACTGGAAGTTCGGGTACTCCTTCCAGCGGTCGAAGTACTTCTTCACGAACTGGGTGTTGAGCGGCCAGCGGTCGTTCGGCGGATAGTTGAAGTAGTAGTTGGAGTGCACGCCCGCGATCGCGCCCTCGGGATGGTCCTTGCCGATCGCGTGCGGGGCCACCCCGAACGCGATGGTGGACGCGAACTTCATCTTCTTGAACATGTCGTAGCGGAGCGCCTGCTTGTACATCGCCACGTAGTCGCCGCCCCACACCGAGGACACCAGGAGGTCGGGCTTCGACGAGATGGCCTTGGTGATGTGCGAGGTGAAGTCGGTGGTGCCGAGCTTGGGCCAGCCCTCCGACACCACCTGCGACCCCGGCACCATCTTCTTCATCACGATGTTGAAGTGGTCGAAGGCATTGCGGCCGTAGGAGTAGTCGGGATGGATGTGGGCGATGCGCTTGATCTGCTTGCCCCACGTCATCGCGGTCGCCACCGCGCACGTCACGCCGTCGGCCGACTGGATGTTGGTGATGCGGAAGATGTAGTGCGGATTCGGCACCGCCTTGTCGAACAGGAAGTCGGTGCAGCCGTCCACGAAGATCGTGAGCATCTTGAGCTCCTCGGCCACCGGGCCGAGGGCGGGCGTGTTGCCGCTCGAGATGACCCCGGTGAAGAGGTCCACCTTCTCCGACAGCTTGAGCCGTCGCATCTCCTTCACGTTGGCGTCGGTGCCCGCGTTCTCGTCGGCCTTGAGCGTCTCGATCTTCCGCTTGCCGAGCAGGCCGCCCTGCGCGTTGATCTCCTCGGCGGCGAGCGTGTGGCCCTTGAAGGAGGGCTCGCCCAGCACCGCCCCCGCGCCCGTGAAGAACGTCATGTGGGCGATCTTGTACGGGGTATCCGGAACGTTGCCCTTGGGCTGCGCGTGCGCTTGCGAGATCAGCGGGACGGCGGCCAGGGGCACGCCGGCCGCGGTGGCGGCCCCGGCGGCGGCGGTGCCGACGGTCACGCCCAGACGGGCCAGGAAATCTCGACGGCTCACCTCTTGCGTCATGTGTGCTCCCTCCTCATGGAGAGGCCGGTTAAGGACAGTCGGGCAGGGCGCGGACGGAACATCCGCCGCCATACTGCCCCAGCCGCCGAGGCAACCGCAAGGATCTCGCGCTGCGGCTATAATCGGCCCGGGGGCGGGCATGGGCGGGGCGAGGCGGATCCTGACGGGAATCGGGCGGGCGTTGCGCGCGCGGCCCGGCCTCTTCGTCGGCGTGGCCGCCGGGGTCCTGGTGCTGGACGTCCTTGTGCCGGTCGCGGTCCTGTCGATGGCCCGCGTTCCGGTGGACTACTTCACCGTCAATCCCTGGCTCGGGAACCTGCCGGGCTACCTGGCCTCGGGCAAGGGCCCGCTCGGGGAGCGGCTGGGCCGGGCCTGGGAGCTGGCCCTCTTCTGGTTCTCCGCCAACGGCGTCTTCGGCATCGACTGGGGCTTCGCGGTGACCACCGCCGATCTCGCCCGCTTCATCCTCATGGCCGCGCTGATCGGCGCCTACTTCGCGCTCTGGGCGCACCGGCGCGCCGGCGCCGGGGTGGCGGGCCCGCGGATGCGGGCGGGCGGGACGGGCGGCATGCTCGGCGCCATGGGGAGCGTGTGCGGGCTGGCCACCGGCGGCTGCACCGTCATGGGCTGCGGCGCGCCGGTGATCCCGGTCGTGGGCCTGGCCTTCGTCGGCCTCTCGAGCACCACGCTCACCCTGTTCGCGCAGGTCTCGACGTACGCGACGCTCGCGGTGGTCGCCGGGCTCTTGGCCGGCGTGCTCTACCTCGCGTGGCGCGTGGGCGACGCGCCCCCTCACCCGGCCCTCTCCCCCTCCGGGGGCGAGGGACCGATCTCCCTCTCCCCTCTGGGGAGAGGGCCGGGGTGAGGGGCTCCTCTCCTCTCGGCTGCGGCTCGCCTATCTCGGCCTGCCGATAGGGCAACCCGCTCTGATTTCTTGTATTCGCTCGCCTCGCCTTCGGCTCGCCTATCTCGGCCTGCCGATAGGGCAACCCGCTCTGATTTCTTGTATTCGCTCGCCTCGCCTTCGGCTCGCCTATCTCGGCCTGGCGATAGGGCAACCCGCTCTGATTTCTTGTATTCGCTCGCCTCGCCTTCGGCTGCGGCTCGCCCTACATTCCCTTGAATTGCGGCTCGCGCTTCTCGACGAAGGCGCGGGCGGCCTCGCGGTGGTCCTCGGTCATGCCGGTCCGCGTGTGGTTCCAGGCCTCGAGGTCGAGCATGTCCTTGAGGGACGCGGTCTCCGCCGCGTTCATGTTGCGCTTCATGTAGCGATAGGCCACCCGCGGGCCGCGGGCCAGGCGCGAGGCGAGCGCCATGGTTTCCTCCTCGAGGCGCGCGTCGGGCACCACCCGGTTCACCAGCCCCAGGCCGAGCGCCTGCTGCGCGTCGAGCAGGTCCGCCGTGAAGTAGAGCTCGCGCGCCTTGGCGGTGCCCACGAGCTGGGTCAGGTAGTAGCTGCCGCCGAAGTCGCCCGAGTACCCCACGCGCGCGAAGGCGGTGCCGAGCTTCACGGTGTCGCTCGCGATGCGCATGTCGCACGCCATCGCCAGGGAGAGACCGGCGCCCGCGGCCGGTCCGCGCAGCATCGCGATGGTGGGCTTGGGCATCTCGTGCAGCCAGCGCGAGGTCTCCATGCGCGAGCGCAGCGCCTGGGCGCGATCCTCCATCGTCTGGCCGCCCAGCTCGTTGCCCTCCGCCATCGCCTTGACGTCGCCGCCCGCGCAGAAGCCGCGTCCGGCCCCGGTGAGCACGATCACCCCGACCGCCGGATCCTCGGCCAGCCGCGGCAGCGCCTCCAGCAGCGCGTCGAGCATCGGCCGCGACATCGCGTTCAGCCGATCCGGGCGATTGAGGGTCAGCACGGCCACTCCGTCCTTCACCTGCTCGATCAGATCGGTGCTCATCGCGGGTCTCCTCCGGCGGCGCCGCCGGATCGTCGTGAGGAAGCGGAAGCGTGGACGGGTGATTGTACAATGAAGCGCGCCGCGCGGCGCGCCGCGCGAATCCACATTCCGACAGGAGGTCTCCGTGATCACCCCGGACGAGATCGAGCAGCGGGTACGCCAGGTCCTCGGTGGGCTCGGCCTCGCCCACGAGATGGTCGAGATCGACCCCCAGTACGCCGACACCGCCGCGTTCTGCGCGCAGTACGGCTACCCGGCCGAGCAGTCGGCCAACACCATCATCGTCGGCTCGAAGAAGGAGCCGAAGCGGTACTGCGCGTGCGTGGTTCGCGCCACCCGACGGGTGGACGTCAACCACACGGTGCGGAAGCTGCTGGGCGTCTCCCGCCTCTCGTTCGCCGACCCGGAGGAGACGCGCGCGCTCACCGGCATGATGCTGGGCGGCGTCACCGTGTTCGCCCTGCCCGCCGATCTGCCGATCTACGTGGACGAGGGGCTGATGCCCCTGCCCTGGATCATCCTGGGCGGCGGCAGCCGCTCGCTGAAGGTCAAGATCTCGCCCGAGGTATTCCGCGCGCTACCGGGCGCGACGGTCACGCCGGGGCTGGTGACCGAGCCCTAGAACCCCCTCCCCTTCGGGGAGAGGGCAGGGTGAGGGGTGCGTTCTACTCGCGGAGGGCCCCGGCCAGGAGACCGCGGACCAGGTAGCGCTGGAAGCCCACCACGATCAGGATCGGCGGCAGGCTCGCCAGCAGCGAGGCGGCCGCGATATCGCCCCACGGCACCTCGAAGACACCGGGAAAGAGCGCCAGCGCCACCGGCACCGTGCGGCTGGCCTCGGTGGCGGTGAAGCTGTAGGCGAACAGGAACTCGTTCCACGAGAAGAGGAACGCGAGCAGCGCGGCCGAGGCCATGCCCGGCGCCACCAGCGGGAGCACCACCCACCTGAGAATTGCCAGGCGGCCGGCGCCATCCGTCGCGGCCGCCTCCTCGAGCGCGCGGGGGATCTCCCGGATGAAGCCGGTGAGCAGCCAGATCACCAGCGGCAGCGCGAACGAGCCGTTCGCGAGGACGAGCGCCAGCCAGGTGTCGCGCAGGCCGAGCGCGCGCATCAGGAGATAGAGCGGGCTCACGGTGGCGATCTGGGGAAACGCGGTGGCCGCGATCATGCCCAGGAGGATCACGTCGCGGCCCCGCACCGGCAGCCGCGCGAGGGCGTAGGCGGCCAGCGCCCCGAGCCCCACCGCGAGCAGCGTGCTGAGGAGCGCGATGCCCAGGCTGTTCACGAGCGCGCGCGGCATCAGGCTCTGGCGGAACACCACGTCGTAGTGCGCCCACGTGAGATGGCTCGGCAGGAGCCGGGTCAAGGGCAGCAGCTCGGCGTCGGGCCGCACCGAGGTCAGCGCCTGCCAGAAAAAGGGCGACGCGTAGAGCGCCAGGGCCAGCAGCACCAGGCCGTCGCGCAGCCGGCCCGTTCTCACGCGGGCTGCTCCTGGCGGCCGATCAGGCGCAGGTACAGGGCCGCGACGACCATCACGAGCGCGAAGACCACGACGCCGATGGCGGAGCCGAAACCGACCTGCAGCGTCTGGAACAGAGCGCGATAGGCGTAGACCGTGAGCGACTCGGTGCTGCCCGCCGGCCCGCCACCCGTCAGCACGAACATGATGTCGAAGGCGCGGATCGCGTCGAGCGTCCGGAACAGCAGGGTCACCAGGAGGATGGGCCGCACGAGCGGCCACGTGATGCGCGTGAAAGCCTGCAGGCCCGCCGCGCCGTCGACCTCGGCGGCTTCGTAGAGATCGGGCGGGATGGTGAGGAGACGCGCGTAGCAGAGCAGGGCCACGAACGGGGTGGCGCGCCAGACGTCGGCCAGGATCAGCGACGGCAGGGCCAGGGCCGGATCGCCGAGCCAGTTGATAACCCGGCCGCCCAGCACGAAGTTCACGAGCCCGCCCGCGGGGTGATAGAGCCACTCGAACATCTTGGCGGTCACCACCGATGGGAGCGCCCAGGCCAGGAGCAGGAGCGCGAGCGCGATGCGCCGGCCGCCGCGCTGCCCCCGCAGCGCCACCGCGATGGCGAGGCCCAGGGCGCCCTCCAGCGCGACCGAGGTCACCGTGAACACCCCGGTGACCCACGCCGCGTTCCAGAAGCGCGTGTCCACCGCGAGGAACGCGAAGTGCTCGAGCCCGGCCCAGCGCGAGATGCCGAACACCGGGACCCGGTACTGGAGCGCGAGCCACAGCACCCAGAGCGCGGGATAGAGCGTGAGCGTGCCCAAGACCAGGAGGGCCGGGCTGAGGAGAATCCACGCCAGGCGACGGTCGGCGGTGTCGCGACCGGGACTCTTTCTTAGCGGGGGTGCGTGGATGAGGTCGCGCTGCGGTTTGGCCTCTTCGCCCTGCGGGCTCATCGGGGCGTCCTGAACCCGCGGCTCGGGAACCCGCGGCGCGGCCACCGGCGCTTGGCCGGATGCTCCGGCATCCGGCTGGACCGAGCGGAGGAGGTGCTCGATCTGGGCGGCGGCGTCGCGCATCGCGCGCTCGGGCGTCTTGCGGCCGACCAGGACCGCGGAGAACTCGGGCTGGAGCGTGGTGGACAGCATCAGGTAGTACGGCGTGATGGGGCGCGGGTGGCCGCGGAGCATCAGCCCGTACAGCGCGGGCAGGCTCGGGTCCCGCGCGATCAGGGCCGCGTCGCGGTAGAGCGCGGGGCGCGAGGGCCGGAGCGCGGCGCCCTCGGTCATGGCACGCTGGGCGTCCTCGCCGGTGAGAAAGCGCGCGAGCGCCACCGCCAGGTCCCGGTGCCGCGTGCGCGCGCTCACCGCGAGGTGCGCGCCGCCGGTGGAGGCGGCGCCGACCGGGCCGTGGCGCAGGCGCGGGATCGGGGCGACGCCCACCTTGCCCCGCACGCGCGAGTCCGGCAGCTCGAAGAGGTCGAGCGCGTAGGGCCAGCCCCGCAGGAAGATCGCGCGACCGTCGCCGAATGGCCGACGCGTCAGCTCCTCGTCCGCCGCGGTGACCCAGGCCGGGCTCACCCCGCTCTCGATGAGGCCGCGCAGGAAGGCGAGCGACTCGCGCGCGCGCTCGGGCTCGGGGAAGGATCGGCCCGCCTCGTCGAGGAGCCGCGCCCCGTTGGCCCAGAGCGCTTCGAGCACGTTGACCATGCCGCCTTCGTACTGCTTGCCCTGCCAGAGATAGCCGTCGAGCTTCGGATCGCGCTCCCCCGCCCGGATCCGCCGCACCTGCTCGATCAGCTCGTCGTACGTCTCGGGCGGCCCGACGCCGTACTTCGCGAGCAGGTCGGCGCGATAGTAGAGGAGGCCCACGTTCATGAACCACGGGAGGGCCCAGAGACGGCCGTTCTGCATCGCGGGCTCGATCGCGGACGGGAAGTGCGCGTCGCGCTCGGCCGGGGTCACCGACGGAGTGAGATCCAGGATCCAGCCCGCGCGCGCGAACTCGGGGACCCAGATGACGTCGAGCATCATCACGTCGAAGGGCGGGCTGCCACCCTCGAGGTTGATCACGTAGAACTGATGCTGCTCGTCCGAGCTCCAGGTGAGCGCCTCGCTCTGCACGCGGACGCCCGGGTGCTCGGCCTCGAAGCGCCGCAGCAGGCCGGGCACCGGATCGGCGGGCCCCAGGATCTTGGCGTGCTTGAAGACCAGCGTGATCGGCGCGTCCGCGGCGGACCGCTCCCGGCACCCGACCAGGATGCCGACGAGCAGCAGCGAGAGGAGGAGCCCGGCGGCCGCGGGGCGCGCCGGACGGGGCGCCATGGGCGGCGGCCCGCGGGCTAGCCCGCGCCCAGCATGTCGCGCAGGGCGCCGCCCTCGGCCTTGAAGTAGTCGAACAGCACGCTGACGTCCCAGCCCATGCAGAAGTGCCGGACGCCCTGGTCGAGATAGGCCTTGGCCTCGCTCGGATGCGAGATCTCCGCGCGGGGGGCGATGCCGAGCCGGAGCGCGGTCTTGATCACGTGCCGCTCGGCCTCGATCACGCGCGGATGATTCCACTGTCCGGGCAGGCCGATGCTCATCGAGTAGTCGGCGGGGCCGAACTGCACCATGTCCACCCCCTTCACCGACAGCATCGCCTCCAGGTTTTCGACCGCGGAGGCCTTCTCGATCATCACCGCCACCACCGCGTCCTCGAGGGCCTGCACGAAGGCCGGCGAGCCCACGTCCATCACGTAGCCCACGTCGCGGCGCATGCCCACCCCGTGGATCCCGCCCGTCGCGGGCGTCTCCGCGCGCACGCTGCGCACGCACTCGCGCACGTCGTCGGGGGTGCGCGGGTCGGCGAAGAGCACGTTCTGGATGCCCGAGCCGATCGCGCGCACCGCGAGATAGGTGCGGGGCTGCTGCTCGACCTTGAACATCGCCGACATGTGATCGAAGGTGTTCACCGCCCGCCCGAGGTTCTCCAGCGCGAAGAGGTCGTAGGGCGCGTACTCGCCCGCGAACTCCACGTAGTCGAAGACCCCCGCGTGCCCCGCCAGCTCCACCACCGCCGGCCACGCCGAATGGATGTGCGTGCCCAGCGTGGGCCGTCCCTCCCGCAGCAGCTCCCGGAGTCGATTGCGTCGCATGCGCCGAGTCTAGGGGGGCAGGTGCGCCCCGTCAATCGGCGCGCTATACTCGCCCGGTGCGCGAGCCCGGCCCGCTGTCTGATCTGCCCCTGTCTGATCTTGTCGTCCTCGATCTCACCCGCGTGCTCGCCGGCCCGTACTGCACGCGCCTCCTCGCCGACCTGGGCGCGCGCGTGGTCAAGATCGAGCGGCCCGGCGAGGGCGACGACATGCGGAAGAACCACCTCCAGCTCGAGCCCGGCCGCACCGACCAGTCCACCTACTTCATCCGAATCAACGTGGGCAAGGAAAGCGTGGCGGTGGACCTGAGCCACCCCCAGGGTCGCGGGGTCGTGGCCGATCTCTGCCGGGTCGCCGATGTGTTCGTCGAGAACTTCGCCCCCGGCGTCGTCGAGAAGCTCGGGCTGGGCTATCCCGCGATGGCCGCGATCAAGCCCGACCTCGTCTATTGCTCGATCTCGGGCTTCGGCCAGACCGGCCCGTGGCGCGAGCGACAGGCCTTCGCGCACATCATCAACGCGGCCTCCGGCATGATGCACCTCGATCAGGGCGATCAGCCGTCGCCGCGCGCGTCCAACCTCCAGGCCGCCGACGTGCTGGCCGGCACGCACGCCTTCGGCGCCATCCTGGCCGCTCTCCGGCGACGCGATCGGACCGGGCAAGGGGCGTACCTCGACGTGTCGATGCTCGAGGCCCTGATCGCGGCCGACGACGTCTCCTACGCCGCGGTGCTGAACGGCGGCGAGACGCAGGGCTCCCCGCGGCCGGCCATGGGCGTGTTCGCGGTGGGCGGCCGCCACCTCGCGCTCCAGACCGGCGGCGCCGCCGCGCTGTGGCCGCGCCTGCAGGCGCTGCTCGGCCGGTCCGACCTGGCCTCCGACCCGCGCTTCGAGACACCGGACCAGCGGCGGCGCAACTGGTCCGCGCTGCGCGACATCATCGGCGAGTGGCTCGCGCGGTTCGCCACGGTGGACGAGGCGCTGGCCGCGCTGCGCGATGCCCGCATCCCCGCCGCGCGCGGTGCTCATGCCGGAAGAGGTCGTCGCGCATCCCCACCTGCAGGCGCGCGGCGCGTTCCCCACCGTGCCGCATCCGGCCCGCGGCGAGGTACGCGTCACCGCCGCGCCGTTCCAGCTCGACGGCCGCGCGGTCACGCCGGCGGGACCGGCGCCCTACCGGGTCGGCGAGCACACCCGCGCCGTATTGACCTCATTGCTGGGCTACAAGGACCGTGCGATCGACGATCTCGCCCAGGCCGGCGCCGTGCAGGCGCCCTGAGGCGGAGACCACAGGAGAGACGAGACATGGCGGCGACACCGATGACGGGCGGCGAAGCGCTGGTACGCTCCCTCTACACCGAAGGCGTCCGCGTCATCTTCGGGCTGCCCGGCGTGCAGCTCTACGGGGTGATGGCGGCCCTGCGCGACGAGCCGCGGATCCGCTTCATCACCACGCGCCACGAGCAGGCCACCAGCTTCATGGCCGACGGCTACGCGCGCGCGGGCGGCAGCTTCGGCACCGCGCTCGTCGTGCCGGGCCCCGGCCTGCTCAACGCGATGTCGGGCCTCTCCACCGCCTACTCGGCCTCCTCGCCGGTGCTGATCCTCTCCGGCCAGATCCCGCGCGACAGCATCGGCAAGGACATCGGCCTGCTCCACGAGGTCAACGACCAGCTCGACTGCATCACGCCGGTCACCAAGTGGCGCAAGCGCGTGCTCCAGGTCGCCGACATTCCCGCCGCGGTGCGCGAGGCGGCCGTCCAGCTCCGGTCGGGCCGGCCGCGCCCGGTCGAGCTCGAGATGCCGCCCGAGACGATGGAGGACGAGGGCCTCGCCGAGCTGCTGCCGCCCGCCGAGGTCCCCCGGCCCGCGGCCGCCGCGCGCGACGTGGACCGCGCGGCCGAGCTGCTGCTGGGCGCGCGCGCGCCGCTCATCTACGCGGGCGGCGGCGTCCATCTCTCCGGCGCGCACGACGCGCTCGCCGCGGTGGCCGAGCACCTGCAGGCCGGCGTGGCCCAGTCCGCCGAGGGCAAGGGCGCGGTGAGCGACCACAACGCGCTCTCGCTCGGCGCCGCCTACTGGCGCGACTCGCCGCTCCGCAACCACGTGCACGAGGCGGACGTGGTGCTCGCGGTGGGCACGCGCCTGGCCCTGGTCGACCTTCAAGCCGGGGACGCGCATCGTCCAGATCGACGCGGACGAGCGCGAGATCGGCCGCAACCACAAGGACACCCTCGGCCTGGTCGGCGACGCGCGCGCCACCCTCGAGGCCCTGCTCGAGCGGCTGCGCGCGGCCTCGCCGCCCCGGGCCTCCCGGAAGGCGGAGCACGAGGCGCTCCGCGCGAGGATCGCGGCCGACAACACGATGGAGCCCAACGCGTCGATCATCAAGTCTCTCCGGGCCGCGACCCCCGAGAACGCCATCCTGGTCGCGGGCATGACCCAGATCGGCTACTACTCGCGGCCGTTCTGGCCGGTCTACGAGCCGCGGACCTATCTCTCGTCATCGTATTCCGGCAATCTCGGCTACGCCTATCCGGTGGCCCTCGGCGCCAAGGTCGCGCGGCCGGACCGGCCGGTGGTCTCGGTCTCGGGCGACGGCGGCTTCCTCTTCAACGCGCAGGAGCTCTCCACCGCGGCCCGCCACGGCATCAACGTGGTGGCGGTGGTGTTCAACGACAGCTCGTACGGCAACGTGGCGCGCGATCTCGACGAGTCCTGGGGCGGCCAGTACGGCGCGGAGCTCCAGAACCCGGACTTCATGAAGCTGGCCGACGCCTACGGCGTCCTCGGCATGCGGGCCAAGGAGCCGACCGAGGTCGGCCGCCTCGTGCGCGAGGCCATCGACAAGGATCGCCCGGTGCTCGTCGAGGTGCCGGTGGGCCGGATGGACCGCCCGCTGTTCTTCGCCCCGCGGCGGACACCGGCCAAGCACCCGCGCTAGCGAGACGGCGCACGATGGCGGCGGCCAGCTCGGGCGGCGGCGGTTCCGCGGACCGGCTGCAGTTCCTGGATGCGGTGCGGGGCTTCGCCCTGCTGCTCATGATCGCGAACCACACCGGCCGCTGGTGGCAGGACGGCACCATGGGCTGGCCGCGCTACAACATGATCTACGTGACCATGGCGGTGGGCGCGCCGCTCTTCCTGTTCCTGGTCGGCTTCTGCCTGCCCCTGTCGTTCGCGCCCCGGCGCCAGGCGGGCGCCCCGATCGGCCCCGGCGTCGCCGCGAAGTTCCTCCAGCGCGGGGCGAAGCTGATGCTGGCGGGCTGGGCGCTCAACCTGGTCGTGTTCCGCGACGAGCCGTTCTGGGAATGGGGCGTGCTGCAGACCATCGGGCTCGGCATCATCCTGGCCCTGCCGCCGATGCTGGTCCTGCACCGGCGGTCGGCCCGATATCTCCTGGTGGCGTTCGCCCTCGCCTTCTACGCGCTGTTCTCGATCTATCACGCGCACATCTCGGCGTGGCTGCCCGACCATCGCACGCTCGGGCGGATCTTCTTCTTCGAGTTCCCCCCGTGGCCGTGGCTCGCCATCGTGTGGATCGGGCTCTCGCTGGGCTGGGTCTTCGCGCTCCAGGACACCGCCGAGCGGCGCGCCCGCTACCTGGCGCGCATGACCGCGGCCGGCCTCGTCGGCCTGGCCGTGTTCGCGATCTGGGACTGGGCGCACGGCACCCCGCTGCATCTGTCGCTGGCCTTCAAGCGCGACTTCATCGTCAACAGCCACTGGACCCCGCGCGGGATCAGCACGTTCCTGGGCCTGGGCTCCGTCTTCTGCCTGCTCGGCCTCGCGTACTACGCGGTCGAGGTCAAGCGCCTGCCCGCCGGATGGCTGGTGGTCCTCGGCCGCACGGCGCTGATGCTCTACTTCCTCCATCACCTGATCGTGCTCACGCTCGCCAAGGAGTGGCTCGGTCTCGCGCTGAACAACTGGTGGTGGTACGCGCTCGCGTACGCGGCGCTGATGGCTCTCCTCGTGGGCATCGGCCGGCTCTGGCTCGGTATCCGCGGCGTGGTGGCTCGGCGGCGCCTCCAGCCTGCGTAGCCGCGGTGCTGTTTTCCGGCCCGGCCCTGACGATTTCTGGAGCGGCGCGCCGCCAACTCGGCCGAATCGGCTGATTTCCGGCCGTATCCGGCTGGCCCGCGTCTTGCTCTCTCAAGCGGCCATGGCCGCTCCCAGAATTCTCGTGGTGGACGACGAGCCCATCATCGCGCAGCTCATCACCGACGTGCTGGGCGGTGACGGATACGACGTGGATACGGCGTCGGACGGTCTCGTTGCGCTCGAGCGCATCGACCGCCACGCGTACGACCTCATCCTCAGCGATCTGCGCATGCCCGGGCTCGACGGGCTCGGTCTGTACCGGGAGCTGGAGCAGAACCGGCCCGAGCTGGCCCGCCGCTTCGTCTTCATCACCGGCACCTCCGAGCACACCGACTATGCCGGCCTCCTCGGAGACCTCACGGTGCCGATCCTCACCAAGCCGTTCGACGTCGTCGGCGCTGCAGAACCTCGTACGGGAGAGCCTGGCCGCGTTCGTTTCCTGATCCCGTCCGGCTCCTGACGAGCGTCCTGCCGCTGACGAGTCGCATCACGCCGCGGCCCGGCGGCGGACCACAAATCCAGCCGGTTAGCCGGCAGCTTGCCTGGCATGCGCCATGCTCTGTCTTCCCGCGGGGAGAGCAGCGACCGTGCGTCCGGTCCACCGGCGCAGGTGCCCCAGGGGGAATCATGCAAAAGGCACTGGCGATGTGGCTCCTGCTCGCGGCGGGCAGCGGAGCGCAACCCGAAACGAGCCCGACCCAGGTCGTGCAGGCGGCCACCGAGCAAGTCTTGCAGATCGTCCAGGATGGGCAGCTCGCCGCGGCCCTTCCCCTGGAGCAGCGGCGGGCCGAGGTCCAGCGCATCGCCGATCGCCTCTTCGACTTCCAGGAGATGTCTCGCCGCTCGCTGGCGCTGCACTGGCGCGACCGCACCCCGCAGGAGCAGGCCGAGTTCGTCACGGTGTTCAAGCAGCTCCTCGGCCGCGCCTACATCGGACGGCTCGAGAGCTACGCGGGCGAGCAGGTCGTGTACCTGAGCGAGCACGTGGATGGCGAGTTCGCCACCGTCCGCTCCAAGATCGTGACCGGACGCGGCGCGGAGGTTCCGGTGGACTACCGTCTCCACCAGGTCGGCGGCCGCTGGGTGGTCTACGACGTCGCGGTCTCCGGCGTGAGCTTCGTGGCGAACTATCGAGGGCAGTTCGATCGGATCATCCGGAGCTCGTCGTTCGCGGCCCTGATCCGCGACCTGAAGGCGAAGTACGCCGAGATGCGCGGCCGTTCCGCGACGCCCGTCGCGGCACCCGCCGTGGTGACTCCCGCCGTCGTCACTCCGCCCGTCGCCCCCGCCCCGAAGAACCCGTAGCCCGCCGAGACCGCCCGGGCGCGCGCGGCCGTAGCGCGCGCCCGCCCCCGCGGCCGCCGAGCACTCTGATAGACTCGGGCAGCCGGAACGGCCGACCACGCTCCCGGGACGGCCCGTAGCTCAAGGAGGGACGCGATGATCCGAGCATGGGCGGGGCTGCTGGTCTGTACGCTGCTCGCGGCCGGTCTTCTCGTGGGGTGCAGCCGCAGCAAGGAGGATCTCATCCAGAAATCGCGCGGCGTCGCCACCCGCGCGGAGCTGGAGCGGGCGCTCGGCAAGCCGACCGACATCAGCAAGCTGGGCCCGGTGGAGCAGTGGACCTACAACGCCTCGAACGGAACCGTGGTCTTTCTCATCGTGGGCGACAAGGTCACGATGCAGGCGTCCACCGGCCCCGACGAGAAGAAAGACCAGAAGTAGGAGGACTCGACGTGAGCGAACCCATCTCCGACCACCTCACGCGACGGCTCGATCGCCTGGAGCGCGAGAACCGGCGGCTCAAGCTCCTGGGCGGCCTCGTGCTGCTCGGACTCGGCGCCCTGACCGTGATGGGCCAGACCGCCCCCGCCCCGGTGGCCAACACGCTCGAGGCCGAGCGCTTCGTGCTCCGCGACAACGCGGGCAACGTGCGGGCCACCCTCGGCCTGCGCCCGGACGGCACCGCGGTCCTGGCGCTGGCCGACGACACCCAGCAGGACCGCGCGGTGCTGAGCGTCACCGCGCCCGGCCAGGCGGCCGTCGACCTCTCCGACCGCGCCGGGCACCTGCGCGCGGGCCTGGGCGTGCGCGCGGACGGTTCGGCCCTGCTCACCCTGCTCGACCAGACCGACCGGCCCCGCGTGGAGCTCAAGTCACACAGCGACGGCCGCCCCAGCCTCGCCCTGCTGGACCAGGGCGGCCGCCCCCGGTCGCTGCTCGCCCTCACCGCCGAGGGCGCGACCGGGCTCACGCTCTACGACCGCAACGGCCGGCGACGCAGCGCGATGGGGACGGAGCCGGCGGGGGCGCCCGCGCTGTGGCTCTACGACGTCGACGGCAACGGCCGCGCCATGCTCGCGGTCACCGGCGACGGGCAGCCCACGCTCAATCTCAGCGACACCGCAGGCAAGGGACGGCTCTGGCTGCGCGTGAGCGCGGACTTCCAGCTTCCATTCCTCAGCCTGCACGATCGTGACGGCAAGCAGCGCGTGGCGATGCTCCTGCAGCAGGGCGGCGTGCCGAGACTGGCCCTCGGCGACGCCTCCGAACGGGTGATCTGGAAGGCCCCCTAGCCCGCATGCCCGGCACCAATGCCCTGGTGCTGGTCGGCCTCGTCGTCTACCTGGTCGCCAGCCTCGTGCTCTGGCGGCTGCTCCTCAGGGAAACGCCCACGGGGTTGCGCCGAAGCCGGCCGCGCTGGCCGCGCCGTCTCGCGAAGGCCGTCGCGACCCTGGTCGGCGGGACCGCGGCGGGCGCGGCGTCGCTGCTCGTGGTCGCCACCGTCGTCAACGCGGGCAAGCCCGGCACGTTGGCCAGGCCCGAGATCGTCGCGATCTGGGCGGTGGCGTCGGTGGTCGCGATGCTGTTCATCGGGCGCGCCCCGCTGCTGCGCCGGGCCATGACGCGGGCCTGCCTGGCCATCGGGGTGCAGGGCGTGATCCTGCCGCTGGCCACCTTGCTCTCCTTCGTCGTAGCCGGCACGCGCCTGGCCGGCTCCGCGGGCAGCGGCGGCGAGCGGACGGTCGAGATGCTCGGGGTGCGGCTGGTCGGCAGTCTGCCCGCGGTCTGGATCGGGCTCGCCGGCTTCTGTATCGGCCTGGGCCTCGTGTTCGTCGGCGATCGGGCCCATCGCCAGGTTGCTCGGCGCCGCGCCCGCCGGCGCTTCCGCTCCTCGCGCGCGGGCGTGATCTCCGCCCGCGGTCGCCACCGCTAGACGCGTCCCGACCGTCCAGGTCCGAGGGCCTACGTTGAGCGTGCGGCCGAGGGTCCCAGCGAGGCCGATGGGCCTTTTTCCGCACCCCCGAGGCGGGCGCGGGCTTCCTCCAGCGCGAGCGCGACGTGCATGCGGCAGTGATAGACGTCGCGCTGGTGCGGCAGCGAGAGGCTCTGGGCCAGGCCCTCGACCTGGCGGCGCAGTGACTCGAGCTGCTCGACTTCCCGTCGGAGCGCGTCCGGCCCCGGCGCCGTCGCGACGGCGGCCTCCGTGGCTCGCAGCAGCGCATAGTGCCGCTCGATCACCCGGTTGCCGCGCCACCTCAGCAGCCACGGCAGGATCTTGAAGAGCGGCACCCAGATCGCGACCAGGGGCAGCAGGAGCAGGCGGAGCTGCAGCACCCACCGGAGCGCCCAATAGGGCAGGACGCGGGAGAGAAACGACTCTCCGCGCACCAGGTAGGAATCCGCCGCGTCGTGCAGGGGGACGTCCACGCCCTCGCGCGTGGGAAACCGCCCGGGCGGATCGAGCAGGCTCCCTCCGCCGTGCACCGCCTGGGCCACCGAGAGGATCTGCTCGACCGCGCGGGGATGGAGGGTCTCGCGGCCGACCAGCAGCGCCGCGGGCGCCATCACCGTGATCGGCTCCCTCGGCAGGTCGGCCTTGAGATCGAGCAGCCCCGGGGGGATCCGCACCGCGGAGAGATAGCGAAAGTTGCCGGCGAAGGCGGCTTCGCGCTGAACGCTCAGCAGGTGGACGTCGGGCCGGCGCAACAGCGCCGCGACGTTCGTGTCGCGGTAGGAGGACACGAAGAAGGCCGCGTCGATCGCGCCGCTCTCGAGCTGCGCGCGCGCCTCGGCCGCGGGCAGGCTCAGGAGATTCGGGCCCGTGGCGGGCAGGCCGACCGCCTCGAGCAGCGCCCGCGTGATGGCCTCGGTGCCGCTGCCGGGCGCGCCGACCGCGACGCGGCGGCCGGCCAAGCCGCCCAGATCATCCCTGAGCGTCTTGCCGCGATGGAAGATCCAGAGCGGCTCGCGGTAGAGCGCGGCCAGCCCGCGCAGCCGGCCGTCCACGTCCTTGGCGAGCGGGTACGTGCCGCCCTGCACGAAGGCCACGTCCACCTCGCCGCGCATCAACCGCTCCAGGTTCTCGACGGAGCCCGCGGACGGCCGGAGCTCCACGCGCAGGCCTTCCCGCTCGAGGCGCCGCTGGTACTCGCGGCCGAACGCGTCGTAAGCGCCGCCCGGCTGACCGGTGGCCAGCACGATCCGGGTGGGTGGGAACGGATCCACGAAGCGCAAGCTGAGGCCGACGACGGCGACCGTGAGAACCGCCGCCACCGCCCAGAGCGCGAGCCGGCTCTTCACCGGCGCCGGAACTCCTCCTTCACGGCCGCGAGCCGGGACGGCGCGGCGAGCAGATCCGCCGCGCTGAGCGCCATGAGCTTGGCGCCCGCGAGCAGTCCCGCCCGCGCGCCCGGCGCCGCCGCGGCGGCGGCGAACTCGCGGGTGTGGATCGCGGTCCCCAGGGGCGCGATGGCCACCCAGGCATGGATGGTCGGCGTGACCTGGCTCACGTTGCCGATATCCGAGGAGGCGAGGCGATCGGGCGCGGCCGGGCCTTCGGCCAGCCCGGCGGCGGCCAGGTTACCCGCGAAGACCTCGTTGAGCGCCCGGTTGCACCGCAGCGGCTCGTAGACGTCGGGGTGCTGGAAGGCGGTGAGCCGGGTGGACGTGGCGGTGGCCGCGGCCTCCGCGGCGGCCACCACGCGCCGGTAGAGCGCCCACATCGCGTCGAGGCTCGGGCCGCGCACGTTGAAGTCGGCGACCGCGCGCTCCGGGATGATGTTGGCGGCGGCGCCCCCATCCGCGACGACACCGTGGATGCGGCAGTCGGGCCGCATCTGCTGGCGAAGCATGGCCACCGCGTTGAAGGTCGCGACGCAGGCGTCGAGGGCGTTCACGCCCTCCCAGGGATCGGTCGACGCGTGGGCGGCGCGGCCCGCCCACTCGAACGTCACGCGTACGACGCCGAGCAGGTCCTGGTGGAGCAGGGTGCGATCGAAGCCGTGGATCATCATCGCGGCGTCCACGCCCTCGAAGACGCCCGCGCCCACGAGCACGCCCTTGCCCCCGCCCCGCTCCTCGGCGGGCGTGCCGATCACCTGGATGCGCCCGCCCGGCAGGCGGTCGCGCACCGCCATCAGCGCGGCGCCCGCGCCGGCGCCCGCCGCGGCGATGACGTTGTGCCCGCAGGCGTGGCCGATGCCGGGCAGCGCGTCGTACTCGCAGAGGATCGCGAGCGTGGGCCCCGGGCCCGCGTCGAGGGTCGCGCGAAACGCGGTCTCGACGCCGCCGACGCCCGTCTCCACCTGGAAGCCCTGCCGGGCGAGGAACTCGCCGACCCAGCCGCAGGCGCGCCGCTCCTCGAAGGCCAGCTCGGGATGGGCGTGGATCCGAGACGACAGCGCGGCGAGCTCGTCGCCCAGCCCGTCCACCGACTCCGCGATGCCTTGCTTGAGGGCGTCCACGGCCCACCACGATACCATGGGCCATGCGCAGGCGACGGGGATGGGCGGGCCGGCTGGCCGCCTTCGTGCTGCTGGCGGTCGCGATCTGGATCGGGGTCGAGATCTGGCGCTGGCCCGCGGTGGCCCGCCTCGCCACCGAGCGTCCCGCGACCACCGCGTTCATCGAGCGCTACCGCGCCCAGCAGCGCGCCGCGGGCCGGCCCGCCCGCGTCGCCTGGACCTGGACGCCGTACGCCGCGATCTCGCCCGCGCTCAAGCGCGCGGTGCTGGTGGCCGAGGACATCGGCTTCTTCTCCCACCGCGGCTTCGCGCTCACCGAGATGCAGAACGCCCTCGAGGACGCGCTGCGCGACCGCGAGCTGCCGCGCGGGGCGTCCACCATCACCCAGCAGCTCGCCAAGAACCTCTGGCTCTCTCCGTCACGCAATCCGCTGCGCAAGGGCAAGGAAGCGCTCCTGACCTGGCAGCTCGAGCGCGCGCTCTCCAAGCGGCGCATTCTCGAGCTGTATCTGAACGTGGTCGAGCTCGGGCCGGGCGTCTACGGGGTGGGCGCGGCGAGCCAGCACTACTTCGGCAAGGCGCCCGCGGATCTCGACGACGGCGAGGCGGCCCAGCTTGCCGCCGCGCTGCCGAATCCGAGCGGGTGGCATCCCGGCGCGACCAGCGCGGCCTATCGCCGCTACGTCGCGGCGATCGAGCGGCGGATGAGCCGCGCCGCCTTCCTCCTCAAGCAGATCTAGCCGGCTGCTGAAAAAGGCCCATCTGCTTCGTTGGCGCCCTCGCATCTGGACCTTTTTGAGCGGCCTGCGAAAAGCTAGAGGAGCGTCAGGAGATCGGGAAGCGCGGCCAGGCGATGGTCCGCCTCGCGGAAATCCTGGTGACGGGTGTGCGCGCACGGCACCACCGCGCAGGCCATGCCCGCCGCCTTGGCCGCCAGCAGGCCGTTGCGCGAGTCCTCGATGACGAGGCACCGATCGGGCGCGACCGCGAGCCGCTCGGCCGCGGCGAGGAACACGTCGGGGGCGGGCTTGCCGCGCGCCACCTGGGTGCCGGAGACCACCGCCTCGAAGAGCGGCGCGAGCGCGAGCGCGGTGAGATTGGCCTGGATCACCCGCACCTCCGCGGACGAGGCCAGGGCCAGGCGGTATCCCGCGGCCCGCACCCGCTCCAGCACGTGGGGCACGCCCGGCATGGGGATCGGGCCGTTCCCGATCTGCTCGAGCATGCCATCGATGTAGAATCCGGCGAGCGCCTCCGCCGAGTCCGGCAGCGCGTGGCGGGCCTTCAGGATGCGGCACGACTCGAGCGTGGTGCGGCCGAGAAACTCCGCGTTCTCTTCCTCCGAGTACCCGAGCCCGTAGCGGGCCATCACCCGGCGCAGTGCCTCGAAGCCGAAGGGCTCCGAGTCCACGAGCACGCCGTCCATGTCGAAGACGACGGCCTGGACCTTCACCGGGCGCGGGCGACGTCCGCGGCCGCGCCCAGGCCCGCCTCGGCCAGGAGGGCCGCGATCGCCTCGCGGGCGGCGGGCCCGGCGGGCGCGAGGGGCGGCGCCGGGCGGCCGTTGCCCAGCCCGAGCATCGCGCACGCCGCCTTCAGCGCGGACAGCCACGGCCCCTGCGGGTAGATCCGCGCGATCGCGGTGACCTGCCGCTGCAGCTCCGCGCACTCCGCCGCCGCGCCGCGGTCGGCGGCGGCCTGCAGGCGGACGAAGAGCGCCGGCGCGAGGTTGGCCATGCCCGGCACCATGCCGTCGCCGCCCTGCAGGAGGCTCGCGGCGGCGAGCGACTCGTGGCCCTGCAGCACGCGGAAGCGCGGGTGCTCTCGCTTGACCGCGAGCAGCTTCTGAAACGCCTCGAAATCGCCCGCCGAGTCCTTGATGCCGAGCACGCGCGGATCCCGGGCCAGGCGCCCCACCGTGTCGGCGGGCAACACGTGGTGCGTGCACTGCGGAATGTTGTAGAGGAGGGCGGGCAGCGGCGTGGCGGCCAGCACCGCTTCCACGTGCCGCTCCTGCGCGGCGGACTCCACCCCGAAGTAGTAGGGCGAGCCGACCACGAGCGCGTCCGCGCCCTCGCCCGCGGCCTGGCGGGCGGCCTCGACGGCGGGCCCGGTGGCGGGCAGCATCACGCCCGCCAGCACCGGGGCGCGCCCGGTGGCGGCGCGGGCGGCCGCCCGCACCACCGCCCCGCGCTGCGCGGTGGTCAGCCAGGCGCCCTCGCCGCAGCCGCCCAGCATGAACAGGCCGGAGCAACCGCCGCCGATCACGTGGTCCACCAGCGCGGCCATGGCCCCCGCGTCCGTCGCGCCCGCGTCGTCCAGCGGCGAGATCAGCGGGGGAACGATCCCGTGCAGCTGCCGCGCCCAGTTCCAGTCGCGCTCGCTCATGCCGACGAGCATAGCAGAGTGGCCTCGGCGGCCGCCCTGATGTAGGCTCTACCGGGAGGAGGACAGACCATGTTCGGTTCGAAGAAGCGCGGTTTGCCGTCGGCCGCCGAGGCGCTCCCCGGCCGCCAGGAGCGCATGCCGGTCCCCGAGCGCCACTTCGTGACCGGAGCGCGCCTCGAGCCTCCGTTCCCGGAGGGCACCGAGCGCGCCGTCTTCGGCATGGGGTGCTTCTGGGGCGAGGAGAAGAAGTTCTGGGGGATCCCGGGCGTCTACTCCACCTCCGTCGGCTACGCGGGCGGCCACACGCCGAACCCGACCTACGAGGAGGTCTGCAGCGGCGCCACCGGCCACGCCGAGGTCGTGCTCGTCGTCTTCGATCCGACCAAGGTGTCCTACGAGTCGCTGCTGCGCGTCTTCTGGGAGGGCCACGATCCGACGCAGGGCATGCGCCAGGGCAACGACGTGGGGACGCAGTACCGCTCGGCCATCTACTGCTACGGGCCCGCCCAGCAGGAAGCCGCGGAGGCCTCGCGCAAGGCGTACCAGGCGGTGCTCGAGAAGGCGGGCTACGGTCCGATCACCACCGAGATCCGGCAGGCGCCCGAGTACTACTACGCCGAGGACTATCACCAGCAGTACCTGGCCAAGAATCCGTGGGGCTACTGCGGCGTGGGCGGCACCGGCGTCGCCTGTCCGACGGGCCTCGTGCAGTCCGCCTGAGGCGCGCGCCGTCCCACTCGTGACCCCCGACTCGTGAGCGAAGCGTCCCTGCCGCTGCACGGCCTGCTGGTCGTGGATCTGACCCGCGTGCTCGCCGGCCCCTACTGCACGCGCCTGCTGTCCGACCTGGGGGCCCGGGTCATCAAGATCGAGCGCCCGATCGAGGGCGACGAGATGCGTCGCAACCCGCACCAGATCGAGGCCGGGCGCGACGACCAGTCCACCTACTTCGCGCGCGTGAACGCGGGCAAGGAGAGCGTGGCGGTGGATCTGAGCCGCCCCGACGGCCGCGACGTGGTCCTGGAGCTCGCGGGCCACGCGGACGTGTTCATCGAGAACTTCGCACCCGGCGTGGCCGGCAAGCTCGGCCTCGACTATCCGCCGGTCGCCGCGGCGAAGCGCGACATCGTGTACTGCTCGATCTCGGGGTTCGGGCAGACCGGGCCGTGGCGGGAACGCCCCGCGTTCGCCCACATCATCAACGCCGCCTCCGGCATGATGGCGCTCGAGCAGGGCGACGAGGCCGCTCCCCGCGCCTCGAATCTCCAGGCCGCCGACGTCCTGGCCGCCGCCCACGCGATGGGCGCGATCATGGCCGCGCTCTGGCGGCGCGCCCGCACCGGGCAGGGCGCGCATCTCGACGTCTCGATGCTGGAAGCGCTCGTGGGCGCCGACAGCGTGACCTACGCCTCGGTGCTCAACGGCGGCGAGGAGCACGGCAACCCGCGGCCGGGCATGATCGTGCACAAGCTCGGCGATCGCTACATGGCCATGCAGATCGTGGGGGCGCCGCGGCTCTGGCAGCGGCTCCTCGGGATCATGAAGCGGCCGGAGCTGGCCGAGGACCCGCGCTTCACCACCGCGATCACGCGCCGGCGGCACTGGCGTGAGCTGCGCTCGGTCATCACCGGGTGGCTCGACACGTTCCCGAGCACGGACGCGGCGCTCGCGGTGCTCACCGCCGCGCGCATCCCCTGCGCCCCGGTGCTCCGCCCGGCGGAGGTCATCGCCACCGAGCACCTGGCCACGCGGGGCTTCTTCCCGGTGCTGCCCCATCCCGGCCTGCCCTCGCTGCGCGTGACGGCCAGCCCGTATCACCTCGACGGGCGCCCCACCCATCCCCGGGGCCCGGCCGCCTACCACGTGGGCCAGCACACGCGCGCGGTGCTCCGCGACGTGCTCGGCTACAAGGACGCGCGGATCGCGGAGCTCATCGCGGCGGGCACCGTCGAGGGTCCGGAGTGAGCTTCCGGCTCGCATGAACTACCGCGAGAAGAAGCGCTCCAGCGGACCGAGAAGGAGATCGTGGCCGAGAAAGCGGCCACCCTCGGCCGCGCGGGCGAGCGGCTGGACGCCGCCCTGCGCCTGGCCGCCGAGCTGCACGAGGCCATGCGGGACGCCCCCGACGACGCCGCGCGGGAGCGCGCGCGCGAGCGGTACCGCCAGGCGCGGACGCGGGCGCTCGAGGCGCGCCGCATCCTGATCATCCAGCGTGAGGCGATCGGCCTTCGCAATCATCGTCTGGTAGATCAGCAGTTCCCGGAGCCGCCCCGACTCGACGGCTGAACGGGCAGAAATTTCCTGGTTCTTCTGGCGCTGACGCAACATCGTCGCGCCCCCGCCAAGCTAACCCGCTGATTCTCCGACGCTCGCCGGTGGCGTGCCTCTTGCTCTTTTGAGTGCCCGCGGAAGGAGCGTGCCATGACCCGGGCCATCGTGCTGACGTGCACCGTTTTGCTGTGCAGTGGATTTGCCTGGCCGCCGGACCACGCCGAGGAGTCGCGGGCGGACGTGACCACGTGTGTGAGCTTCGCGCAGCGGACGTCGCCCACCTTCTCCGCGTGGGTACGGAGTGTCGACCTCGAGTCCGGTCACGTGGACATCGAGCGCGCCGCCACCCACGACACGCGGGGCGAGCGAGCCTTCTCGCGCTGCCTGCTGGCGGTGCGCTACTGGCGGCTGATCGCGCGCAACCTGCCGAAGCCCACCGACCCCGGCCCGCTCGAGTCGGCGACGATGGCAGGCGGTGCGACCGACTCCCTGACCCGCTAGGTCATCGGACGGAGCCCGGTCGTGGTAGGCTCCGGCCCATGAAACTCGGGATCTGCCTGCCCCACTACGGACGCCCCATCGAGCCCTCGCGGCTCGCCCAGATCGCGGCCCGCGCCGAGGAGATGAGCCTCGATTCCATCTGGGTGACGGACCACGTCATCGTGCCGCGCGACGTGTCGCTGATCTACCGCAGCGACATGCTGGACCCCCTCGCGATGCTGCCCTGGCTGGCCGGCGTCACCGAGCGCATCGCGCTCGGCACCAGCGTGATCGTGCTTCCCTACCGGTCGCCCCTGCCGGTGGCCAAGCTCCTCGCCAGCGTCGACGTGCTCTCCGGCGGTCGTCTGATCGTGGGCGTGGCGGTGGGCTGGGTCGAGGGCGAGTTCGACGCCCTCAACGTCCCGTTCCGTGAGCGCGGCCGTCGCACCGACGAGGCCATCGAGCTCTTCCGTACGGTGTGGACCCAGGAATACCCCGAGATCAAGACCGCGAACCACACCCTGACGAATGTGAAGGCCTCGCCGATGCCGCTCCAGAAGCCCCGTCCGCCGATCCTCGTCGGCGGCGCCTCCGAGGCGGCCATGCGGCGCGCCGCCCGCCTGGGCGACGGCTGGCACGCCTCCGGCATGCCCCCGTCCACGTTCCGCGCGGGCGCGCTCGCGGTCGGCAACCTCTGGAAGGAAGCCAAGCGCGAGGGAGACCCGCATCTGAGCCTGCGCATCCCGATCCTCATCGATGGAGTTCACCAAGCCGCCGTGGACACCGCGCTGCTGGGCACCCGCCACGTCCTCCGCGGCCCCCTCACGAGCATCGTCCGCGAGCTCCGCCAGTACCAGACCGCCGGCTGCGAACACGTCGCCCTCGAAGTCAGCTACAGCACCTACCCCGCGATCCTCGAAACGATCGACATCATCGCCGAGGAAATCCGCCCAGCCCTGGAACAGCAGCGCGAACGCTAGGGAATCAAGAGACCACGGGGCGAGGCGGCCGCCAGCCGGGCGGGGGTGGGGGCATGGGGGTCGGTTCACCCGTTCCCCGCCGAGGGAAGCCCAGAAGCTAGCCCTCCCGGATTGGGAACTCCTCCTGCAAGAAGACGAAGCAGCGTGTCGTGGTGAGAGACCCCCTGCCCCCACCCCCGCCCGGCTGGCGGCCGCCGGTTACGCGCGCAGCTTCTCCAGTCCCGACCAGTCGAACGCAATGCCGTGGCCGGGGCGATCAGGCGCAATGGCGAGCCCGTCTTCGAGGACGAGCGGCGACGCGATGTAGCGATCGAGGCCGAAGCCGTGGGCTTCGAGGTAGGAGCGGTTCGGCGCGGCGCCCAGCAGGTGCACGGTGACGTCGTGGGCCCCGTGCGAGGTGACCGGGAGGTTGAACGCCTCGGCGAGGTGGCAGATCTTCATGAACGACGTGATGCCGCCGCAGTTGGTGACGTCGGGCTCGGGGAACGTCACCCCGCCGGCCGCGATGAGCGCGCGGAACTCGTGGAGCGTGTGGAGGTTCTCACCCGCCGCGATGGGCAGGCCGCCCTCGCGAACGATGCGGGCGTGGCCGGGGACGTCGTCGGGAATCGTCGGCTCCTCGAGCCAGACCGGATCGAGGTCGCGGAGCGCACGGGCGGCGCGGATGGCGTCGTCCACGCTCCAGCGCATGTTGGCGTCCACCATCAACGGGAACTCGGGGCCCAGGTGCGCGCGCATCGCGCGCACGCGCTCGACGTCCTCCCGGAGAGACGGGCGGCCCACCTTCATCTTGATCGCGCGGAAGCCCCGGGCCAGGTTGTCGTCGGTCTGGCGCAGGAGCGCGTCGAGCGGGAGCTCGAGATCGATGCCGCCCGCGTAGCAGGGCACGCGCGGATCGAAGCCGCCCAGCACGCGCCAGAGCGGCGCCCCCTGCCGCCGCGCGCGCAGGTCCCACAGGGCGATGTCCACCGCCGACATCGCGAAGATCTGGGCGCCGCCGCGACCGCCGTAGTGGAGCGCCCACCACATGGCCTGCCACAGCTCCTCGATGCGCTCGGCCTCGCGGCCGAGCAGCCGGGGCGCCAGGTCTCGCCCGAGTAGCGCGTGCACCGCCGCGCCGCCGGTGCCCACCGTGTAGGTGTAGCCGACGCCCTCGGCGCCCTCCTCGTCGCGGAGGCGCACCGTGACCAGCTCGAAGCCCTCGATGACGCCGTGGGTGCTGTCGGAGAGCGCCACCGGCAGCGGGATGCGATAGTGGTCCGCCCGCACCTCGCGCAGACGCATCAGGCCGCGACGAGGACGATCTTGCCGAACTGCCCCGCCTCTTCCATGCGCCGATGGGCGGCGGCCGCCTCGGCGAGCGGGAAGACCCGGTCCACCACCGGGCGGAGCCCGTCGCGCGCATAGAGGTTCAGCATGTCGCCGAACTCGGCCGGGCTGCCCATGGTGGTGCCCAGCACCGAGATCTGACGCCAGAACACCGCGCGCAGGACGAGCTCGCGCACCGGGCCGGTGGTCGCGCCGTAGGTCGCGATGCGCCCGCCCGGCCGCAGCAGGTCCACCGCGCGGGCGAAGGTCTCGCCGCCCACGCTGTCGATGACCGCGTCCGGCCCGCGCCCGCCGGTGAGGGCGAGGATCTCCTTGGCCCAGTCCTGGGTGCGGTAGTTGGCCCCGCCCGCCGCGCCGAGCTCGCGGGCGCGGGCCAGCTTGGCGTCGCTCCCCGACGTCACCAGCACACGGGCCCCGCGGGCGGCCGCGATCTGAAGCGCAAAGGTCGACACCCCGCCGCCGATCCCGGTCACGAGCACGGTCTCCCCCGTCCGCACCTGGGCACGGCTGACCACCGCGCGATAGGCGGTGAGCCCGGCGAGCGGGATGGCGGCCGCTTCCTCGAATGACAGCGCGGCCGGCTTGGGGTGCACGTTCCGCGCCGGCACCTTGATCCCCTGAGCGTAGGTACCGTCGTCGGGCAGGCCCAGGATGCGAAACTCCGGACCCTGAGCGACACCGTCGTCGCCCCAGTCGAGGCTCGGGTTGATGACCACCGCACGCCCGGCCAGCGCGGGATCGACCCCCGCGCCGACCGCGGTCACCTCCCCCGCGCCGTCCGAGCCGAGGATGACGCGCTGGCGGAACCCTCCCGCGTACGCGCCGGTACCACTGCGAATCCACACGTCGCGATGATTGAGGGCGGCGGCGCGGAGCCGGACCACGACCTCTCCCGGGCCGGGCGTGGGATCGTCCACGTCCTCCAGCCGCAGGTTCTCGGCCGGACCCGGCTCGCGCAGAACCGCCGCCCTCATCGGCTATCCCTCGTAGATCTTCTTGAGCTCGACGTCCGCCCACTGCACGGCGTCCTCCGCCTTCATGCCCTGCGCGGCCTTGGCGTACATGTCGGTGATGATGTACTTGGTGAAGACCTCGGTGGCCTTGGCGGTCGACGGCCCCGCGTAGCCGAAGAGGCGGCTGCTGCGCGCCGCGGTGCGGAACATCTTGAGCGGCTCGTCCACCTTGCCCCACATCGGATGGTTCTCCCAGACCTTGGTGGCGCCCACGCTGTACGCCTCCTGGGTGAGGAACCACTTCTCGTAGTTCTCCTTCTTGTGCAGCCAGCGGATCAGGTCCTTGGCCGCCTTCTGGTTCTTGCTGTGCTTCATGACCGCGTGGCCGTGGTTCAGGAAGAGCAGGTAGGCCCCCGCCGGGCCGGCCGGGAGCGGCGCGTGGTCGATGTCGGTCCACATCGGCTCGCCCTTGTCGTCCTTGATCTTCTCCTTCTGCCGCTTGGCCACCAGGTAGATGCTGGCCCCGTTCAGCGACGCGGAGATCTCGCCCGCGTGGAAGGCACGGTTGTTGTTGGTGTCGTCCCAGGCGAGCCCGCCCTCATCGCACGCGTCCTTCCAGAAGGCCTGCATGAACTTCACCGCCTCGATCGCGCCCTTGCTGTTGAGCACGACCTTCTTGCCGCTCTGATCGGTCTCGGCGCCCCCGAAGGCCCAGAGCATGGTGTAGGTGAACACCGGGGCGTCGCCGAAGGTGTGGCCGAGGGTCTGGCCGTAGGGCTTGCCCTTCTTCTTGAGCGCGGTGAACAGCTTGCGGGCCTCGTCCCACGTCTTCGGATACTGGCTCGCGCCCGCCTCCTTGAGCCACGACTTCCGGTAGGCGACCGCGTTGCCCACGATGGAGTGCGGGACCGCGAGCCAATTGCCGTTGACCTGCATGGAGGGCGGATAGATGTCGTAGAAGCCGCCCTCCGCCTTGCCCAGCTCGCCCGCCACGTCGCTGACGTCCACCACCGCGTTCTGGTAGAGGTGCGCCCAGTTGTACTGGAACATGAAGATGTCGGCGCCGGAGCCCGACTGGATCGCGGCCGTGATGCGCGGCTGCAGGTCGTTGGCGTTGATCGTCTCCAGCACGACCTCCGCCCCCAGGGCCTTGGAGGCCTCCGGCATCTGCCGCTTCAGCTCGACGTCGGACTCGGGCACGAAGTCCACCCAGCGCACCCAGTGCAGCTTGGTCCCCTGCGCGAAGGCGGGGGCCCGGCGCGCGGCCAGGATGCCCTCGATGCCGCCCGCGACCGCGGCGGCCGCGCCGGCGGTCTTGAGAAAGCCGCGCCGATCGACCGTGGTCTTGCCGGCAGACTTCGTACCCTCTTCCAGATCAGCCATGCTGTGTCCTCCTTGACTGCGATGTGGAGACGTGGACATCGGGATCTACTGGAGCACGCCGGCGCCCTGGAGCGCCGCGTGGATCGCCACGGCCTGGGCCGGCGACGTGGCCGGCATCGGGGCGCGGGGGACGCCGGCGGGGCGTCCCATGAGGGCCTGACAGTGCTTCACGTTGGCGGGAAGATTGTCCTGGAAGATCGCGTTCCAGATCGGCAGCAGCTTGCCGTGCAGCGCGAGCGCCTGCTTGTGATCGCCCGCCTGCACCGCATCCCAGAGCTGGACGCAGAGGCCGGGCACCGCGGTGAGGATGGCCGCGATCGCGCCGTGGGCGCCCAGTATGAACGAGGGATAGAGCAGCGCGTCCACCGCGGTCATGATGCGGGCTTCGTCGCCCACCAGCAGCAACAAATCGGCGAGCAGCTTCATGTCGCCCGCGCTCTGCTTGACCCCGACAACCCCCGGCACCGACTTGATGATCCGGGCCAGGAGCTGCGGGGACAGGTACGTCCACGGCACCACGTTGTAGATGATGATCGGCATGCCGGTCCGGCTCGCCAGCGTGTCGAAGTGGCGGACCATCGCGTCGTCGTCCGGCCGGAACAGGTAGTGCACCGGCGTGACCTGGAGCGCGGCCACCCCCAGGTCCTTGACCGACAGGCCCCGCTCGACCGCGGACGCGGTGCTGTCGGTGATGATGCCGGTGATGACCGGCACGCGGCCGCGCACCTCCTCCACCACCGCGGCGGTGATGCGGCGCACCTCGTCGGTGGAGAGGACGTGGCCCTCGCCGGTGCTGCCGGTCACCGCGAGACCGTGCACCCGCGCGGTCTCGACCATGAAGCGCGCCTCCGTGCGCAGCGCGGCCTCGTCGATGGTGTCGTCGGGACGAAACGGCGTGGTCATCGGCGGAACGATTCCGAAGATCCGCTCACTCTTGGCCATGAATGCCTTTCTGGTCCCCCATCCATCTCGAAACCGGTGGGGGGAGTCCGGGGGAGCGGCGGTCGCTCCCCCGGACTCCCCCCGGATCAGACTAGTCGCTCGTACATGCCCTGCACGTCGGCGGCGTGGAAGCGCGCCACGTGATTGGTCGGCGGCAGCGCCTCCGCGTAGAAGAACTCGGGTAGCTCGTCGTCCTTGGCGGTGAAGCCGGCCCGCTTGTTGAACTCGTGCTCGAGCTTGAGGGCCTGGCGGCCGAGAGCCTCGAAGAAGTCCTTGGTCAGCGTGGTGCCGTGGGCCGCGTTGATGGTCTCGGTGAGCCACTCGGTATTGGGATTGGTCACGCTCATGCCGAAGATGCAGAGGCCGAGGGAGTCGTTGGCGGCCACCCGCGCCTGGTGGGCCACGCTCTGCTCCACGATGGCGGGAGCCTCCATCTCGCGCGTCTTGAGCCGCGGCAGGTTCCCCGCGGTGTGGTCGGCGCCCTGGGCGGTGGCCATCATGGTGATGCCGGTGGCCTCGACGACCCGCGGATCGTAGGCGCTGATCGCCTGCTTCTTGATGACCGGCACCCGCTTGACCTGGTAGTGCTCGCCGACCCGCGCGGTGCCCTGGGCCCAGATCCGCCCCTTCTCGGAGCCCTTCCGGATCTCGGCCAGGCACTCGGCCATGAACGTCACGTCCCCGAAGCGGCCGAGGCCCGCCTCCATCAGCACCGCGATCATGGCCCCCAGCTCGATGGTGTCGACGCCCAGGTCGTTGGCGAGGTAGTTCATCTGGGCGAGGTCGTCGGGATCGGTGAGGCCGCAGTTGGTCCCGAGCAGGCCGAGCGTCTCGTACTCGACCGGGGAGACCACTTCCTTGCCGTCCTTGTCCGCGTAGATGTTGCTGCACTGGATCACGCAGCCGGGCATGCAGGCGTGGGTGTGCTCGCCGCCGCGCGAGACGTTGAGCTGGCTGATGTACTCGCCCCCCATCTTGAACTTCTCGCCGGTGGAGACGTCCACCTGCCGGCCCACGCTGAAGTTGTTCACCGGCAGGCCGCCCAGCGTGTTCTGGAGATCGGCCATGCCCATGGTGCCGACCTTGGCGTAGAAGTTGGATACCATCGAATCGGCCTGGAGCATCTTCGCGTAGTTCTTGATGGCCGCGTTCACCTTCTTGGGGTCGGAGAACGGCGGGATCTTGTCGAGGTCCACCACGACGGCCTTGACCTTCTTCGATCCCATGACCGCGCCGACGCCGCCGCGGGCGGAGAGCCGGGCGGGCCGCCCGTCCTTGTCGCTGAAGGCGATGCCCGCGATCAGGCCCTCGTACTCGCCCACCGGGCCGCAGAGGGCGATCGTGACCTTCTTGCCGTACTTGGCGTGCAGCATGTTCTGGGCCTCGAAATTGCCCTTGCCCAGGTACGGCTTGGCGTCGTCGAACTCGATCGTGCCGTCCTTCTTGAAGTGGATGACCACCCAGTCGGGCGAGGCGTCCAGCAGGGTGAACCCGGCGATCTTCTGCTGGCCGAGCCCGTAGCTGAAGCTGCCGCCCCCGTTGGCCTCCTTGATGCCGCCGGTGAGCGGGCTCTTGCAGCCCACGCTCGTGCGGTTGGCGTTGGAGAAGCTGGTCCCCGCGAAGGGCCCCGCCGAAAAGATCAGCGGATTGGCGGGCGAGAGCGGATCGACGGTGGCCGCGCCCAGGTCGAGCAGGGTCCTGGCGATGAAGTACCGGCCGGCCTTCACGATGGCCTCGCCCTCCAGCTCGCGCTTGGTGATGTTCCGGTCGCTCAGGCGGATGTCGTAGTAGGTGCGCATCGCTCGCTCCTTGGGTTCGGTCAGGATGATGGCGGTTTGGCCTGCGGCTGCAGCTCGGCGCTCGGGACCTCGGTCCCGAGCCGGCTCGACGAGCTCGATCGTCTCCGCGGGCGGCATCTGGGACGGCTCCGTGGGCCGGCGGGCCCGGAACCGGATCTGCGGCAGCCGACCCACCGCCTGCCGGAGGGCCTGCTCCCAGCGCATGCCGATCTTGAGGAGGTCGGGGTCGCCCGCGGGGAACCGGCGCAGCCGGGTGATCTCGAGCTCGTCCACCTCGTAGGCGAGCAGGTCCACCGGCGGGCCCACCGTCACGTTCGACCGCATCGTCGAGTCGATCGAGAGCAGCGCGTACTTCGCCGCCTCCTCCAGCGTCGTGCGCTCGAAGCGGATGCCGCGGTCGAGGATCGGCCGCCCGTACTTCGTCTCGCCGATCTGGAGGTACGGCGAGTCCACGCTCGCCTGCAGCGGGTTGCCCTGCGGGTAGATGATGAAGAGGCCGGGCGACTCTCCTCGCACCTGCCCGCCCAGCACCAGGTGGACGTTGAACTTGTAGTCGTCGCGCTCGAGGGCGTCCCGATCCATGTCCGAGACGCGGCGCACCTGCTCGCCGATGATGCGGGCCGCGTCGTAGAGCGACGGCGCCTGCGCCAGCCCCTTGCCCTGGTCGAAGTCGCGCTGGAGCAGGGTGATGATCGACTGCGTGCAGGAGAGGCTGCCGCTGCTGAGCAGGATGAACACGCGCTCGCCCGGCTGGACGAAGGTGTGCATCTTGCGCGCGATGTTGACCTGGTCGTAGCCCGCGTTGGTCCGCGAGTCCGACGCCATCACCAGGCCGTACTTGGTCCAGATCCCGACACAGTAGGTCATGGCGTGCCGGCTCCGCTGCGGGGCCCTGCTCCGATTCTGGGCATCCGGAGCAGTATGTTACCAGAACCGGCCGCGATGCGATTGACCGCCACACGGACGGGGATTACCGTGAGCCATGCGGATCCGCATCGGGCACGAGCTGGTCTTCGAGGTGCCCCAGCCCACCCCGATGCTCCTGATGCTCTACGTCCGTCCCGAGGTGGCGCCCGCGCTCCAGCAGCCCGAGGGCATCGTGGTCGAGCCGGCGGTCCCGGTCGAGAGCTTCGTCGACTGGTTCGGCAACCGCGGCGCGCGGGTACTGGCGCCAGCCGGGACCCTGCGGATCCGCTACGACAACGTGGTGACGGACAGCGGGAGCCCCGAGCCCACGATCGAGGGGCTGCCGCTGGTCCCGGTGGCGGCGCTGCCCCCCGACTCCCTTCGCTATCTGCTCGCGAGCCGCTACTGCGAGGTGGACCGGATGACCGCCATCGCCTGGGACCTCTTCGGCAAGACGCCGGAGACCTGGGAGCGGGTGCAGGCGGTGGTGGACTGGGTGCACGAGCACGTGACCTTCGGCTACCAGTACTCGCGCCCCACCAAGACCGCGTTCGACGTCTTCACCGAGCGGCAGGGGGTCTGTCGCGACTTCCAGCACCTCGCGATCACGATCCTGCGCGCGCTCAACGTCCCGGCCCGCTACGCCACCGGATACCTGGGCGACATCGGCGTGCCGCCGGATCCCAATCCCATGGACTTCTCGGCGTGGCTCGAGGTCTACCTGGGCGACGGCTGGCACACCCTGGACGCCCGACACAACGAGCCCCGCATCGGCCGCGTGCTGATGGGCCGCGGGCGCGACGCGGTGGACGTGGCGCTGACCACCTCGTTCGGCAACACCACGCTCACGAAGTTCACGGTCTGGACCAGCCCGCTTTCCGAGAGCGCATGATCGCGACCCCCGAAGGCCACTTCACCGCCGACACCACCGGCCCCGGCCCCGGCCCGCTGGTCCTCCTCCTCCACGGCTACCCGCAGACGCGCCACACCTGGCGCCACCAGCTCCCCGCGCTCGGCGCGGCCGGATTTCGCGCGGTGGCGCCCGACCAGCGCGGGTACTCCCCCGGGGTGCGGCCGGATCCCGCCCGCGGCCTCGACGCCTACGCGATCGACCGCCTGGTCCGCGACGTCCTGGACCTGGCCGACGCGGTGGCCGGGCCCGGCGAGCCCTTCCATCTGGTCGGCCACGACTGGGGTGGGCACGTGAGCTGGGTCACCGCGCACCGCCATCCGGCGCGTATCCGCTCGCTCACCGTCCTCTCGCGCCCGCATCCCGCGGCCTTCCGGCGGGCGTTCAAGGAGAACGCCGACGAGCAGCGGCACCGCTCCCGCCATCACAAGAGCTTCCACGACCCGACCACCGGCCCGCGGCTCCTGGAGGATGGAGCGCGCCGGCTACGGGCCCGCCTCGGCGAGCAGGGGGTCCCGGACGCCGCGGTGGCCGAGTACCTCTCGGTGCTGGGAGAGCCCGCGGCGCTGGAGGCCGCGCTCGCCTGGTACCGGGCCGCGGGGACCCTCACCGCGGTGGAGGTCGGCCCCGTCACGGTGCCGACGCTCTACATCTGGGGCGACGCCGACGCCACCGTCGGCCCGTCCGCGGCCCGCTTCACCGCCGACTTCGTCACCGGCCCCTTCCGGTTCGAGGTGCTGCCCGGGATCGGCCACTTCGTGACCGACCAGGACCCGGCGGCGGCCACCCGCGCGCTCCTCTCCCACCTCGCCCGCCATCGGTGATATTCTCTCTGCGGTCGGGCGCCGCAGCGCAGGGGCGCCGACAACGGAGGATTCCATCGTGGCGACAGACCTCAAGATCTGGATGAACGGACGGCTCGTCCCGCAGGCCGAGGCCGTCCTGCCCGTGAACAGCGCGGCCGTGTTCTACGCGACCAACGTGTTCGAGGGGCTGCGGGCGTACTGGAACGAGGCCGACGGCGAGGTCTACTGCTTCCGTCTCGGCGAGCACTTCGCGCGCCTGCGCGAGTCCATGAAGATGATGCGCTTCACGGTGCCCTACACCGACATGGACCTCTACGAGGCGGTGCGGGAGGTGCTCCGCGGCAACGACATCCACGAGGACGTCCACATGCACCTGGTCGCCTACGTGGCCGCCGCGGGACTCGACTCGACCACCCCGACCGGGCTCTACATCAATCCCCGGCGGCGCGCCCGCATCATCGACGGCCACGGGCTCCGGTGCTGCATCACCTCCTGGCAGCGCACGAGCGACAACGCGATCCCGATCCGGCTCAAGTGCGGCGCCAACTACCAGAACGGGCGGCTCGCCACGCTGCAGGCCAAGGCCGACGGCTATGACGCGCCGATCTTCCTGAACCAGCACGGCACGGTGGCGGAGGGCTCGGGCGCGACGTTCTTCATGGTGCGCCGCGGCAAGCTCGTGACGCCGCCCATCACCAGCGACATCCTCGAGTCCATCACGCGCACCACCCTGATCGACGCGGTGGCGCCTGCGCTGGGCATGGAGGTGGTGGAGCGCGACATCGCGCGCACCGAGCTCTACGTGGCCGACGAGGCCTTCTTCTGCGGCAGTGGGTACGAGATCACCCCGATCCTCTCGGTGGACAAGTTCCCGCTCGGCGACGGGGGCGTCGGCCCCATCACCCAGCGGCTGCTCACCGCCTACATGAACGTGGTCCGGGGCACGGACCGGCGATTCCCCGAGTGGCGGATGCCGGTCTACAAGCCCGTCACGGTCTGATCCTTCGACCCTTCCCCACCCTCTCCCCCGCCCAGGGGGAGAGGGCAGGGTGAGGGGGTTCCCGATCCAGCTCTGCAAGGAGACTCCCTCATGCCCAGCGCCGCGCGTTCCCTCGCGCTCCTCCTGATCCTCTCCGGCCTCGCCGTGCTGCCCGCCGCCGCGCAGGCCCCGGCGCCCGCGGTGCAAGAGGGCAAGCCGGGCGGCACCCTGCGCCTGGTACTGCGCGAGGACCTGCCGCAGGGCTTCTCCATCCACGAGTCCGCGACCAACTCGGTCACGTGGCCGTCCATGCCCTGCTACAGCAACCTCGTCATCTACGACCAGACGAAGCGGCTCGGCCGCATGGAGACCATCGTCCCGGAGCTGGCCGAGAAGTGGTCGTGGCAGGACAACTATCGGAACCTGGTGTTCTTTCTGCGAAAAGACGTGAAGTGGCACGACGGCCAGCCCTTCACCTCGAAGGACGTGAAGTTCACCTTCGACACCGTGCGCGAGGCCGCCGACGCCCCCGCGAAGCTGCGGATCAACCCGAGGAAAGAGTGGTACGCCAACGTGGACGCGATCGAGGCCCCCGATCCGTACACGGTGGTGTTCCGGCTCAAGCGGCCCCAGCCCTCGCTGGTGGCCATGCTCGCCTCCGGGTACTCGCCGGTGATCCCGGCCCACGTGCCGATCCCGGAGCACCGCTCGCGCTGCATCGGCACCGGCCCCTTCAAGTTCAAGGAGTGGAAGCGCGGCCAGTCTGTCGATCTGGTCCGCAACCCCGATTACTTCGTCAAGGGCCGCCCGTACCTCGACGCCGTGCGCTACACCGTCATCGTCGAGCGCGGCACGCGGGTGGCCGCGCTCCAGGCGAACCAGATCGACGTGGCCTATCCGGGCGAGACCACGCTCTCCATCGCGGAGCAGCTCAAGGGCGCGGTCCCGAGCATGGTCTTTACGGAGACCGCGAGCAATGTCAGCGAGAACCTCCTGCTCAACACCAAGAAGCCGCCCTTCGACAACGTCAAGGTGCGGCGCGCGCTCAGCTTCGCGATCGACCGCCGCGCCTACACCCAGACCGTGCATCGCGGGGCCGCGGTCATCGGCGCTTCGCTGGCGCCCAAGCCGTGGGGCGTCTGGGGCCTGCTCGAGAAGGATCTCGCCCAGCTTCCGGGCTACGGCGGGGCCGCGGAGGGCCGCGCCACCGCCAAGAAGCTGCTCGCGGAGGCCGGTTTCGGGCCCGGCAACCCGCTCAAGCTCGAGGTGGTCACGCGCGCGATCGCGATCTACCTCGACTTCTCGGCCTTCGTCATGAGCGACCTCAAGCAGGTCGGGATCGAGGGCACGCTCAAGCAGGTGGACACCGCGCAGTGGCACCCGATGGTCACCCGCCGGGAGTTCCTCATGGGCACCAACCTCACCGGCCTCGGCGTCGACGATCCCGACGCGAACTTCTACGAGAACTACGCCTGCGGATCTCCCCGGAACTACGGGGACTACTGCAACGAGGAAGTGACGCGTCTCATCGAGCAGCAGTCCCAGGAGATCGACCAGAAGAAGCGCCTCGCCCTCGTCTGGCAGCTCCAGAAGAAGCTCGAGGACGACGCGGCGCGGCCCACCATGGGCTGGCGCACCGACCGCTTCGCGCATTACCCGTACGTGAAGAACCTGATCCTGAATCAGGTCACCTACAACTGCTGCCGGCTCCAGGAAGTCTGGCTCGACAAGTAGCCCGAGCTCCCGCATGCGGGTCGTCTTCTGGAACATCCGCGCGGGCGGCGGCGTGCGCGCCGCCGCCATCGCGCGGCAGATCGCGGTCTGGGAGGCCGACGCGGTGGCGCTGGCCGAGTTCCGCGGCACGCCGCCCAGCGGGGAGCTGGCCCGCGACCTCGCCCGGCTCGGGCTCCCCCACCAGTGGAGCACCGCGGATCCGGTGCGGCCCGGGGTCAACGGCCTGCTGCTGGCCTCGCGCTGGCCGCTGCGCCGGCTCCGCCTCCCCTGCGCCCCCAGCGAGCCGTGTCGCTGGCTGCTGGCCCGGGTCCTGGCCCCGGAGCCACTCGCGCTCGGCGTGATGCACGTGCCCAACCGGGTCGGGGGGCGCAAGTACCCGTTCCTCGATGCGGTGCTCAGCACCGCGCAGCGGCGCTGGGCCACCCCCGCGCTGCTGCTCGGGGATACGAACTCCGGCCGCATCGGCCTGGACGAGCAGGTCCCCGCGTTCAACCGGATCGAGGACGGCTGGATGCGCGAGCTCGACCAGGCGGGCTGGACCGACGCCTACCGACACCTGCGGGGCGCCGCGCGGGCCTACACCTGGTACTCCCCGAACGGCGGGAACGGATTCCGGATCGACCAGGCCTTCCTCAACCGCGCGCTCCAGCCCCGGCTCCGCCGATTCCGTTACGACTGGGGCCGCCTGTCCCGTCTCACCGGACGGCCGGCCAGCGATCACGCGGCCATGGTCCTCGACCTGGCCGGCTGACCGCAGCGACGGCTAGCGCGCGGCGCGCCCGGCCGGCGTCGCGTTGGCCTCCTGGCAGAGGCGCTTCCAGTCCGGCGCGTTCAGCGAGCAGTCGATGGTCGCGCTGTTCGCCTCCGCCACCCGGGCCGTCTTGCGGAGCAGGCGGATCTTGTGCAGCATCCAGCGCGGAGCGCCGCCGAAGGTCTTCGAAGCCTGGTCGGTCCACTCGAGCGCCGCGGGCAGGTTGCCGGCGCCCTCGTGGGCCACGATCAGATCCTCGTAGACGTTCGGCACCGGCTCGGCCGAGGTGACCGCCCGCCGGAGCGCCTCGATGCCCTCCCGCGAGCGGCCGAGCGCGAAGGCCGCGCGCGCGAGCACCCAGTTCGGGTACGCGTCGGTGGCGGTGCGCCCGGCGATCGCGGTCCGCGCGGTGGTGTAGGCCTCCTGGTACTTGCCGTGGTCGAGCAGCTTCTTGGCCAGGAACGCCTGGCGGTAGTTCCGCAGCACGAGGGCGACCTCGGGCCGCGCGCGGAGCGCCTTCCACGGTGCGCTCGCGGGCTCGACCAGCGCGCGGCTGCCGTAGTGGCGCTCGAAGTACTCCGCGGTCTCGGTGATCCGCTCCTCGGTCTTGGGATGGTTCACCGACACCGAGCTGAGCATCTTCTGGTACGCCATGCCCATCGCCTCGTTGACGTTCCGCTGCGAGGCCTGGTTCACTCGATTCCAGAACGCCTCGTCGGTCTCCGCGGTGGCCTTCTCCCACGCCTGCAGCTTCTCGAGCATGGTCACCACCGCGGGCGACGACTGCCCGGTCTCCACGAGCAGGTCCACCGCGAGGAGATCCGCCTCCCGCTCCTGGCCGCGGCCCCACGCGGGCAGCACGAGCTTGTCGGTCGCGTCGGTGGCGAGCTGCACCTGCTGGATCGTCCGGGCATCGCTCTTGCTCACCGTGCTCCGGCCGCCGAGCGCCGCCTTGGTCCCCACCCCGAGCTCGAACAGAGCCTGCCCCTTCTTCTGCATGTCGGCGACCACGTCCGAGGTGTGGTGCTTGAGCAGCACGTGGGCGGTCTCGTGGGCGAGGATCGCCGACACCTCGTCCCCGTTCTCGAGCGTCTCGATCAGCCCCATCGCGAGGTACACGTTGCCGTCGGGCGTCGAGAACGCGACGAAGCCGGGATTGGCGAGGATCACCACCCGTCCCGGCACCCCGGTCCGGCCGGAGGCCGCGATGATCCGCGCCCGCGTTTCGTTGAGATACTGCTCCAGCGCGGCCGATCGCACGAACCCCAGGCCGTCGCCCCGGTGCTGGGCGATGTCCTTCGCCTCGCCGATCGCCAGGGTGGACGGCTCGTACGGGCCGGCCTTGATGGTGGAGAGCACGGTCACGTTGGCGGGCTTGCCGCCCATCCACGCCGGGACCGCCACGCCGCCGCCCTCCTTGCCGGGGCCGGTCGCCGCGCAGCCCGCGAGCGCGAGCAGCGCCAGCGCCAGCCCGAGGCGACGGATCACTTCCCACACTCCTCGCCCACGCCGCGCGTGGCGCCGGTCTTGGGCTGCTTGCCGGCCACCATGGCGCGGCACTCCATGTCTTTCTGGATCGTCACCGTCTTGTCGGTATCGACCGCGAAGGCCCGGACGCAGTACTCGACCTGCTCCACCTGGACCTTGAGATAGAGCGGCGAATCGGGGTCGCGGATCGCCGGCCACGGGCCGACGAACTTGTCCCGGGTCACTTCCTTCACCGCGCGGCGCTTGTCCTTCTCCTTGTTGCAGTCGTAGAGCGTCACCTTGTCGGTGCGCAGGCCCTTGACGCTGAAGGTCTCGGTCCCCGGCGCGGCGGCCAGGCCCGCGCCGCCCCCACCCAGGAGAACCAGCGAGACCGCGAGGGCCTCACGCCACCGCATGCGTCGTCCTCTCATGCCTCGTCTCCTCGTGATCACCGCGGCAGCACAGGGTGAACAGCCAGTCCACGGCGCCGAGCACTCCGGCCCCGACGCCCCACTCCTCGGGCCGCGGATGGGCTCGACGGAGCGCGAAGTACTTCTCGGCCGCCTCGTCGGCGTGCCGCATGAGATGCCGCGCGATCTCGAAGAAAGCCACGTAGGCCACGATGTTGCGGGGGCCCAGGTTGATCGGGGGCAGGAAGCTCACCACCGCGGCCGCGACGAGCAAGCCCGACGTCGCCACGAAGAGCACGTCGCGCGCCACCAGCGCCTTGTAGACGAAGTAGCCGGGCAGCACCACGAGCAGCAGGCCCGCCTCGATCCCGTAGCGGGTATCCACGACGAGGAACATCACCGCCGCCACCACCAGGATGCCGATCCCGAGCGCGCAGACGCGCAGGAACTGCCGCGCGGTGGTGGGCTGCGGCGGGCGCGTGGCGGCCAGGTGCAGGACCGCGACCATGCCCAGGAGCAGCGGCAGGAGCAGCAGCACCGCGGCGAGGCTCGTGGGGAACGCGATCGTGACGCCGATCAGCAGCAGGGCACCGCCGAGGGCCAGCCACTTGATCCACGGGCTGACCGTCGCGAGCTGGCCGAGCAGGGCCCGGGCGAACGCGGGCGGCTTGTCCACCAGCAGCAGCAGAACCACCGTGAAGAGGAGGAGCAGCCCGTTGACCACGCTCGACAGCGAGAGCCCGTGGTGATCGGCCCGCTTGTAGGTCGAGCCGAAGGTCACCAGGTTGTCGTAGGCCATCGCGTGCAGGTAGACGCCGGGCAGATCGTCGTAGACCGGCGAGATCACCCGGTCGCCGACCATCTGGAAGTTGCCCCCGTAGAAGATCGCTTTGTCCTCGACGGCCCGGCGCACGCCCTCGTTGTGCGGCCCCAGGAGGTGCACCACCGAGATGGTGTTGGTGTGCGGGCACGTGCGCTTGGCCGCGAGCGGGTTCTCCCGGAGGATGTTGAAGAGGTGCCACAGGGCCGCCTCGCTCGTGCAGTGCATCCAGCTCTCGTTGAGCTTCGAGGCGAGGTTGCCCCAGATGATCTCCATCGGCTGCGCGTCCTCGGGCGCGAGGCGCGGGCGCGACGCGAGGCGCTCGCGCGCATCGTACATCGCGAAGGCGGGCGTCCACCGGAACCGGGCGTCCCCGCCGCCGGGCCGGTTCCCGTGGAGATAGGTGAGCACGCCGCTCACCCCGCGCTCGACGTCCATCTGCGCGTTCACCGGCTCCGCGCACTCGAGCAGGCGCGCGTTGATCGGGGCGCCCTGGTCGCGGTCGGAGCTGGGCGCGGGCGCGGCCAGGTAGACCGGCACCTTTCCCCGCGCGTTGAGATCGCAGATGGCGCGTCCGAGCGCAGCCTGGTCCTCGGGGCTGCGCGCGTCGATGAAGGCGAAGTCCACGAACACCGCGCGGGGCCGGTACACCGACAGCGCCTCCAGCACCTCCGCGTGCCGCGCGTAGGACACCGGAAAGGACTCCGCGAGCTCGGCCAGGTTCTCTTCCCGGAACAGGACCACCGTGGTGTCGTTCTGCCCTTTGGGCGGGTACGCGTACTTCACGATGCCGTTGACGATCGCCTGGGACCACGGCGTGAGGTGGAGCGAGATGCCGTGGAACATGAAGAGCAGGACGCCGATGGCGGAGAGAAAAAGGAATTGCGCGAGGGCGCGCGTCCCGGGACCGGGCCGCCGGACACCGACGGACGCGGAGTCGATCTCCGCTGATCCGTCTCCTGCGAGGGGCTGACTCACGCGACCTCCGTACCGAAATGTCCCAACAGTCTAGACGGAAATTGCGGCCCGTCAAGTGAGCAGCGCCCTTGCGGGCTCCATCCCCCGTGTGCTAGACGAATGGGCCACCACCCTCCGATATCCGTGCCGGGAGAACGAGCATGCGCGTCGCGATCACCCGCTGTCGTCCCATCTGCCGGGCCGCCGGGCCCGGGCTCCTCGCCCTGGCGCTGCTGGGCGGCTGCGTGTCCCAGGACTACTACCGGACCACCGCCCAGAGCGCGGCCAGCGGGGCCATGCAGGGCGTGCGCGACGGAATTCCCGGAATCCAGGAGCCGCTCCGGCAAACTTTGCGCGGTGCCCTCGTGGACGATCCGGTGCTCAAGGAGGCCGCGCGCGACATGGCCCGGTCGGCGGTCGAGGTCCTGGAAGCGCGCCTGGGCTCGCCCGAGATGCGCCGCCAGGTGGACGCGCTGGTGGCCCAAGCGATGGAGAGCCTGCGGCGGGACACCGACGAGGCGGTCCGGGAGCTCGTCAAGACGGCGGGCGCCACGCTGGAGCTCGAGCTCCGCCGGGTGGCCGCGGCCGGCATCCTGGCGACGACGACAACCCTGCGCGACTCGCTCGACCGGGACGTGACTCCGTCCGCGGAGCGGCTGGCCCGCCGCATGGGCGAGGAGCTCGTCGCGTCGGTGGTCAAGGGCCTCGAGGGCCCGCTCCAGAAGTCCATGCTGCAGGCCGGGCGCAACATGTCGCAGGCCCTGATGAAGGGCGCGGCGGAGGGCGCCGAGGATCCGATCAACCAGGCCGGGTTCGGGGGGCTCACCAGCCACGTGATGCTCCAGGCGATGCGGGGAGCGCGGCAGGGGATGACCGAGGGCCTGCCCGACCAGGCCCAGGTCGCGCTCATCTCCGGCATCGTCCTCCTCGGGGCGCTCCTGCTGGCGAGCAGCGGTGGGCTCGCCTTCTTCTGGTGGCGCTACCAGCGGAGCGCCAAGACGCTGACGATCGTGGCCAAGAGCATCAACAATCATCAGTCGGGCGCGCTCAAGGACACGATCAAGAGGAGCACCCACGACAACTACGTCGGCCCCTGGTTCAGCACCTTCCTGAAGCACCGCGGCCTGTGAGCACCGGTCGGGCGGCCGCGATCCGGGTCCCGCAGTAGCGGTCAGCCGGCGAGCAGCGCGTCCACCGCCCGCGGGTCCACCGGCTTGGCGAGGTGGACGTCGAAGCCGGCGTCGCGTGTCTTCTGGCGATCCGCGTCGGTGCCGTAACCGGTGACCGCCACCAGCCGCAGCGAGTCCGGATCGCTCATCATCCTCACCCGGCGCGCCACGTCGTAGCCGCTCATGCCGGGCAGCCCCAGGTCGAGGAAGACGACGTCGGGATGGTAGCGCTCGATCTCGTCGAGCGCGCTCGGCCCGTCGTTCGCGGTGCGCACCTCGTGGCCGCGCAGGCGGAGGAACAGGGCCAGCGAGTCGGTGGAGTCCTGGTGGTCGTCCACGACCAGGATGCGGCGGGCCGGGCCCGACGGCTGGCGCGCCTCTTCGGGCCCCGCGGCGGCCGCGGCGTCCGGGGCCTCGTGGGCCCGACGCGGCAGCCGGATGGTGAAGGCGCTCCCCAGGCCCGGGCCCGCGCTCGCCGCCTCCACGCGGCCGCCGTGCATCTCGACCAGCCGGCGCACGAGGGTCAGGCCGAGGCCGAGCCCGCCCTGCTTGCGCTCGAGGGAGCGGTCGGCCTGGATGAAGAGGTCGAACACGTGCGGCAAGACCTCGGGATCGATGCCGACCCCGCTGTCCTCCACCACGATCACGACCTCGTCTCCCTCGTTCCGCGCGCGGAGCCAGATCCCCCCGCCGTCGTCGGTGTACTTGATCGCGTTGTCGAGGAGATTGCCGACCGCCTGGGTCAGGCGCGCCGGGTCCCCGTCCACCCAGCCCGCGTCCTCCGGCACGTCCACGTTGAGCGTCTGACCCCGGCTCTCCGCGGGGGGGCGCGCCGCCTCCACCGCCTGGGCGAGGACCTCCCCGACCGAGACCGTGGTGCGCTGCAAGGTGATCTTGCCCGACGTGATGCGCGAGACGTCGAGCAGATCGTCCACGAGCCGGGTCATCAAGCCGACCTGTCGCTCGATGACGCCGGAGACCCACCGCAGCCGGTCGTCGCCGGTTCCGAGCAGGGCCAGCGTGTGGGCCGCATTGCGGATCGGCGCAAGCGGATTGCGCAGCTCGTGAGCCAGCATGGCGAGGAACTCGTCCTTGCGGCGGTCGGCGACCTCCAGGGCGCGCTCCGAGCCGCGCCGGTCGGTGATGTCGCGGAAGACCAGCACCACGCCCACGATGCGGCCGCGGGTGTCGCGGATCGGCGCGCCGCTGTCGTCGATCGGACAGCTCGCTGTCGTCCTTGGCGATCAGCACGGTGTGGTTGGCGAGACCCACGATGGTGCCGAGGCGGAGCACCTTGCTCGCCGGGTTCTCCATCGGCTCCCGCGTCGTCTCGTTGACGATGCGGAATACCGTGTCCAGCGGGTGGCCCAGCGCCTCGGCGCCCCAGCCGGTGAGGGCCTGCGCGACCGGGTTCAGCAGCGTGATCCGCCCCTGCGCGTCGGTCACCACGACCGCGTCCCCGATGCTGGTGAGGGTGGTGCGAAAACGCTCGCGCTCGGCGTGCAGCACGTCGGCCGCCCGCTGGCGGGCGGCCTGGTTGCGCGCGACCAGCGTGACGACCATCGCGACCAGGACCAGACCCAGCGCGAGACCAACCATGGTGCTGGCGAGCGCGGTGCGGGCGTTGGTGCGCGAGTCCGCCTCCCGCCGGGCGAGCAGCGCGCGCTCGAGCTGCTGCATGCCGTAGATCTCGTCGCGGACCAGATCCATCAGGCGCTTCCCCTCCCCCTGGAGCAGGTACTGCCGGGAGAGCGCGAGCGCCCGGCTCGGGTCGGGCTCGGCCCGGAAGCGGTCGAGCCCCTGCCGCAGCACCGCGAGCCGCTCGGCCACGAGCTGCTCGAGCCGGAGCACGTGCGCGGTCTGCGGCGGATTGTCCATGGTGAGCGCCCGGAGCCGCGCGAGGTGGCCCGGGACTCGCGGCGCCGCCTGCTCGTAGGGCTCGAGATAGACCCGCTCGCCGGTCAGGAGATAGCCGCGCTGACCGGTCTCGGCGTCCTTGAGGGCGGAGACGACCTGCTCGAGCTGGCCCTGCACCTCGTGGGTGTGAGACACCCACTGCACGCTGACCGCGACCTCGCGGATGTTGTGCAGCGTGAGGACCGCGTCGGTCAGGAGCGCGACGACCAGCAGGGCCATCGCGACGGTCTGGCCGCGCGTCAGGCTCCAGGGCATGCGGGGCATCCCGCCTTCGGCGTCAGCGGCCGCCCGCGAGGGAGGGCGCCACCTCGGCCAGGAACCGCTTGAGCTGACCGCGCTGATCCCACGAAGTGAGCCGGAGCGCGATGTGACCGAGGCCCGCCTCCGCGTAGGCGCGCAGCTCGGCGACGCACTGGGCCGGGTTGCCCGCCACCGTCCAGCCCTCCACGAACTCGGGCGAGAACTTGGACGTGTAGTAGGTGTCGAGAAACGTCTTGCTCTCCTCGAGCGCCTGCTGGCGGTCCTCGTTGATGTTGATGTTGTGGTAGAGCGCGCTGCCGAGCGCGTCGGGGTTGCGGCCTTCCTCCTGCGCCATCTTCGCGATCCGCGCCCACTGCTCGCGGAACTGCGCCGGGCTCACCTTGTTGGTCATCCAGCCGTCCGCGTAGCGGGCCACCCGGCGGAATCCGCGCTCCACCGCCGCCTCGGAGGCGCTGGCCCCGCCCTTCCACGTGAGGCCGGTCGGGTTGCTCGCGATCCAGATCGGGCACGGCTGCTGCGCCGGCCGGGGCTCGATCTTGACGCCCTCGAACTGGTAGAACTCGCCCTGGTGCGAGACCTTCTCGCCGCTCCAGACTTTCCGAAGAATGGCGATGCCCTCTTCGAGGCGGCCGACGCGCTCGCTGGAGCGCACCCCCATGACCTTGTGCTCGAGCGCCTGCGCGGCGCTCTGCTCGTCGGGTCCGCCGAGGCAGACCGCGAGCCAGGCGCGCCCGCCCGAGAGCACGTCGAGGCTCGCCCACTGCTGCGCGAACAGCAGCGGGTGACGATGCACGAAGGTGGCGAGGCAGCCGACGGCGAGCTTGAGGCGCGACGTGGCGCCGGCCAGTCCGGCCAGCAGGGCCACCGCCTCGAGGCGCGGCTTGGCCAGCAGGCTGTCGCCGACCCAGAGCGTGTCGAAAGCCCCGGACACCTCGGCCTGCTGCGACAGCTCGATCAGATCGCGGGCCTGGATCGCGCCCAGCACCACCGCCCGATTCGCCAGGATCAGCCCGAAGGATGCTCGCGCCATGAAGTCCTCCCCGGCGCCAATTTAGGGGTCGCGATGCGGCACGTCAAGCGCGACGCCGGGCCCGTGTCGCGGGCCGCGAGATGACCGCGAATTTTCTACCCGATTGACCGGTGGCCGAGTCCTCGGCTACGGTCTCGGGCGGAGACACAGGATCGATGAGCGCTCAGCCGGCCTTCTCCGTGGTTCCCGCCTGACCTGGTTCGCGCTGTCGCTCGGCGCGGCGCTCACCCAGGCCGTGCAGTTCGCGGTCGTCAAGGGACGCGCGCGGGAGATCCCGCCGCTGGTGATCGTCGCGTGGACGCAGGCGGTGGCCTGCGCGGCGTGGGTGATCTTCTTCGTGGTCTCGGGCCACGCGCTTCGTGCCGCCGGGCGCCGCCTGGCCCGCGATCGCCGCCTCGTCCCTGCTCGTGATCGGGATGAGCGGCCTGCTCGCGCGGGCCAGCGCGCGGGGCGACATCTCGATCGTCGGGCCGATCCTGGCCCTGAGCCCGATCTTCACGATCCTGCCCGACGCGGCGCTCGCGGGCGGGTGGCCCAGCGCCCTCGGCTGGATCGGGCTGGCGCTGTCCCTCACCGGCACGGTGAGCCTCTCGGGCGGACCCGGGCCCACGGGCCTGCTCGGACGCGTCCGTGTCCTCTTCGCCCGCCCCGACGCCCTCGACGCGCTCGGCGCCGCGTTCTTCCTGGGATTCCTGGCCGCGGTGGATCGCTGGGCCGCGCTGGCCATCGGGCCGCCGAGCTATCTGGTGGCCTCGCACGGCGCGACCGCGGTCGTCACGACGCTGGTCCTGCTGCTGACCGATCCGCGCGGGCTGGCCGCCAGCTTCGTGCCGCGCAACCTGGTCACGCTCGCGAGCCACGGGCTCCTCGGCGTCACCGGCACCGGGATGCAGACGCACGCGCTCACGATGGCGCCCGCCGCCTACGTGAACGCGATCCGCCGGATGTCGGCGGTGCTCGCCGTCCTCCTGGGCCGCACGCTCTTCGGCGAGCCCGACCTCGCCCGCCGCCTCACCGCCGCCCTCCTCGCCTGCCTCGGCGCCGCCTGCCTCCTCCTCGCCGAATAGCCGGGGTCAGGTCTTGAATTCCTACATTTCAGGCGCCCACGCCCTCCTCGAAATGTCGTAATTCAAGACCTGACCCCGATCAGTCGTAGAGGTGGCAGGCGGTGAGGTGGGCGGTCGTGGCGCGAAGGGCCGGGACCTCGGTGGCGCAGCGGGGCATCACCTGCGGGCAGCGCGTGTGAAAGCGGCAGCCGGCGGGCGGCGCCAGCGGGCTCGGCACCTCGCCCGAGAGCACGATGTCCTGGTGGGGCGTGTCGAAATCGATCGGCAGCGCCGCCGCGAAGAGGGCCTGCGTGTAGGGATGGCGCGGCTCGAGGGCCACCGCCGCCGCGTCGCCCCACTCCACGATCTGGCCCAGGTACATCACCGCGATGGTGTGGCTCATGTGCGCGACCGCGGCGAGATCGTGGGCGATGAAGAGATACGACACGCCGAGCCGCTCCTGCAGATCGCGCAGGAGGTTGAGGATCTGCGCGCGGATGGAGACGTCGAGCGCGGAGACCGGCTCGTCCAGCACCACGAGGCGCGGCGACAGGGCGAGCGCCCGCGCGATGGCCACCCGCTGCCGCTGGCCGCCCGAGAACTCGTGCGGAAAGAGCTCGGCCGCGCGCGCGGGCAGGCCGACCAGGTCCAGCAGCTCGAGCACCCGCCGCCGGCGCGCGCTCCGGTCCATCGGATCGTTGATCACGAGCGGCTCCGCGACGATGGCGCCCACGCGCATGCGCGGATCGAGGGACGCGTACGGATCCTGGAACACCGCCTGCACGGCACGACGGTAGTGGCGCATCCGGGCGCGATCGAGCGCCAGGACGTCCTCTCCCTGGAATCGGATACTCCCCGCGGTCGGCCGCTCGAGTCCCAGGACCAGCTTGGAGGTGGTGGTCTTCCCGCAGCCCGACTCCCCGACCAGGCCGAACGTGGTCCCGGCCTCGATCGTGAACGAGATCGCATCCACCGCGCGGACCAGCCCGGTGGACCGCCCGAGCAGCCCGCGGCGGACCGGGAAGTGCTTGGTCAGGCCCTCGACCTCCAGCAGCGCGCTCATGGCGGCGCCTCGAGCCAGCAGCGCGCCACGTGCCCGTCGCCGACGGGGCGCTCGGGCGGCGCCTCCGCCCGGCACCGGTCCATGACGTGCGGACAGCGCGGGGCGAAGGCGCAGCCGCCGGCCAGCCGCGCCAGGTCCGGCGGCTGGCCCTCGATCGCGGTGAGGCGCGCCGCGCGCGCGCCGAGGCGCGGGATCGACTCGAGCAGCGCGCGGCTGTACGGATGCGCGGGCCGCGTGAAGATGCGCCGCACCGGGCCCATCTCGACGATGCGCCCGGCGTACATCACCGCCACCCGGTCGCAGATCTTCGCCACGATCCCGAGGTTGTGGGTGACGAAGACGAGGGCGAACCGGTGCCGCTGCTGGAGCTCCTTGAGCAGGCCCAGGTACTGCGCCTGGATCGTGAGGTCGAGGCTCGTGGTCGGCTCGTCCGCGATGAGCAGGCGCGGCGGGGCCGCGATGGCCATGGCCCCCACCACCCGCTGGCGCATGCCCCCCGAGAGCTGGTGCGGGAACGCGCGCAGCCGCTGGGCGGGCGATGGGATGCGCACCGCGGCCAGCAGCGCGGCGGCGCGCTCCGTGAGCGCTCGGCCGCGGAGCCCGTGATAGAGCGCGACCGGCTCCCGCATCTGCATGCCGATCGAGAACACCGGATTGAGCGAGCTCATCGGATCCTGCAGGATCATGCCGATCCGCCGGCCGCGGATCCGGCGCATCTCGTCCTCGCTCCTGGTCAGGAGATCTTCCCCGTCGAGCAGCACCTGCCCGCCCAGGATGCGCGCGGCGGGGCGCGGCACCAGCCGCACCAGGCTCAGGCACGTCATGCTCTTGCCCGAGCCGGATTCGCCCACGAGCCCGAGCGTCTCCCCTTCCCCGATGGCGAACGAGACCCCGTCCACCGCTCGCACGGTGCCCCAGCGGGTGACGATGTGGGTGCGAAGGTCGCGGACGTCGATGACGGATGGTGTTACGGGGGATGATGTCACGGGGATGGTGCCACGGGGGGCCTCACCGCCGGGCGCTCAGAGCTGGCGGAGCTTCGGGTCGAAGGTGTCGCGCAGCCAGTCCCCGAGCAGGTTGAAGGCGAGGACCACGAGCAGGATCGCGAGACCGGGGAATAGCGAGACCCACCAGGCGCTCGTCACGACGTCGCGGCCCTCCGCGATCATGGAGCCCCAGGCCGGCGTGGGCGGTGGGATCCCCGCGCCCAGGAAGGAGAGCGAGGCCTCCACGATGATCACGTAGCCGATCTGGAGCGTCACCAGGACCAGCAGGGTCCCGAGCGTGTTGGGCAGGAGGTGCCGGGTGATGATGCGCCAGCCCCCCGCCCCCGCGATGCGGGCCTGCGCGATGAAGTCGAGCTGCATCAGGGTCAGCACCTGGCCCCGGATGACGCGGGCGTAGCGCGCCCAGAGGATCACCGCGATGGCCACCACCACGTTGGTGAAGCTCGGGCCGACCGTCACGGCCAGGATCAGGGCGAGGAGGATGACCGGAAAGGACATCGTGGCGTCGGTCACGCGCATCAGCACCGCGTCGACGCGGCCGCCGTAGTAGCCCGCGGTGAGCCCGATCGCGGCCCCGAACGCGCTGGCGAGCAGCACGGTGACCACGCCGGCCGAGAGCGAGATTCGCGAGCCCCACACGATGCGCGAGAGCATGTCGCGACCCAGCCGGTCGGTGCCCAGCGGATGAGCCCAGCTGCCGGCTTCCTCCCACACCGGTGGCTTGAAGCGATTCCGGAGTGATTGCGCGTGCGGGTCGGGCAGGCCGAGCAGCGGGGCCACCAGGGCGATCAGCAGGAAGAGGCCGATGACCGCGAGCGGGAACACGGGCAGCCGCCAGCCCCGCGAGGCGGGCGGGGCCACGGCCTCCGGCAGGACGAGGGCGGCCGGCTCAGCGGGCATAGCGGATGCGCGGGTCGATCCACGCGTAGAGGCAGTCCACGCCCAGGTTGACCACCGCCACGATCGCGGCCGTGGTCAGCACCACCGCCTGGATCACGGGAAAGTCGCGCGAGCTGATGCCCTCGTAGGCCAGCCGCCCGATGCCGGGCCACGCGAACACCGTCTCGACCACGATGGCGGTGGTGACCAGGATCGCGAAGTAGATCCCCGCGAAGGTGACCACCGGGATCAGCGCGTTGCGGAGCGCGTGCAGCCAGATGACCCGGCGCTCGGCGACGCCTTTCATCCGGGCCAGCTTCACGTACTCCGAGTCGAGGACCTCCAGCATGCCGGAGCGCAGCAGCCGCATCAGCCCGGCCACCACGAACCACCCGAGGGTGAAGCCGGGCAGCACGTAGCTGGAGAACCCGCTGATGCCGCCCGCGGGCAGCCACTGCAGGCGCCCGGCCACGAACTCCACCAGGAGAATCGCCACCCAGAAGGTGGGCAGGGACTGCCCGAGCACCGAGATGATCTGGGCGGTGCGGTCGAGGCCGGTGCCCTTCTTCACCGCGGCCATGATGCCGAGGGGGAACGCCATCGCGAGGGACACCCCCATCGCGAAGACGGCGAGCTTGAGCGAGTTGGGCAGGCGCTCGCGAATCAGCTCGCTCACCGGGCGCCGCGCGCGCAGCGACGTCCCGAAGTCGCCGGTGACCGCGCGCCCCACGAAGGACAGGTACTGCTCGACGTACGGGCGATCGAGCCCCAGGTAGCGGCGGGCGTTGTCGAAGTCCTCCTGGGACGCCGACATCGGGAGGATCAGGTACAGCGGATCCCCGGTGGCCCGCGCCAGCACGAACACCACCACCGAGACGATGGCGAGCGCGATCAGCGACTGCAGCAGGCGGGCGGCGATGAAGCGAAGCATGGGCGGGGTCCGCGTTACCGTTTACAGCCTTAGAAGCTTGTTCTGAATGGGGGGGAGCGGCGGCGCTCCTCCCCCATGCCCCCCCACCGCTTTGATCATCCGCGCGAGGGCACTCCTAGGCCGTTCGGTTATTTGCCGGACGCGAGCTGGTCGAAGAACAGGTCGTACATGACGCTGCCCACGTTCCACTTGGCGAGGCTCTTGGACGTCGCGTAGGGCGAGTGCAGATAGACCACCGGGACGCCATAGTGCTCGCTGCGCAGCCGCGTGTAGACGTTGCGCATCAGCGTGTTGATCTTCTCCCGGTCCGTCTGGCGCATCACCTGCGAGAGCATCCCGTCGATCTCGGCGTCGTTGACGGTGTCGGAGGGCTTGGACCCCGAGTAGGCCTGCTTCTCGAGCAGGGCGTAGGCGCCGATCCAGTCCCGGTTGGCGATGTTGAAGTAGCCGACCGCGCCGGGGGCGGTGCGATCGAACCACGCCTTCCGGAAAGCCGGATAGTCCACCGGGATCAGCCGGGTCTTGATTCCGAGCTTCTCCCAGTAGCCGGCCACCGCCTCGGCCATGGTCTTGCCCTCGGGGAGCCCGGGAAGCTGGTAGGCGTAGATGTCCAGGCTGAGACCGGAGGCCACGCCCGCGTCGGCCAGCAGCTTCTTGGCCCGCGCCGGATCGTAGGGGTACATCATGTCCTGCGTCGGCTTGAAGCCCACGTCCTTGAAGGACCACGAGAGCCCGAGCGGGACGGAGGCCGGTTCGGCCTTGCCCCCGAAGATGGACTGGGCGATCTCGGCGCGGTCGAGAGCCAGGTTGAGCGCTTCCCGGACCCGCTTGTCCTTGGACGGCCCCACCCGCCCGTCCGGCCCCAGAACCCACCACATGGTGAGGACGGCCTCTTCCCGCCGGTAGTGGATCGGGAAGCCGTCCTTCTCCACGTCCTTCACCCGCTCGCGGCTCAACTCGGCCACGTCCACCTCGCCCCGGCGCAGCAGGGCGATGCGGGTGGTCTCCTCCGGCACGAGCCGGAAGGTCATGGTCTTGTACTTCGGCGTGCCGATGCGCCAGTGGTTGTCCCCCGCGGTCAGGGTGATGTGCGAGCCGGTCACCTGCTCCCCGAACTTGTAGGGCCCGCTGCCGATCGGCTTGCGCGCGAAGACGTCGTCGCCCACCGACTCGATGTACTTCTTCGGCAGGATCATGCCCTCGGTGGAGAGCGACCGGGACAGGTAGAGCGGGATGATCAGGGTGGGCTCCTTGGTCACGATGACCACCCGGTCGGGCGCCGGCGTCTCGATGTCCTGGATCAGGGTCCGCAGGGGCCCCGCGTACCCGGTGGTGGAGCGCTTGCCGATGGCGCGCATGATGCTGAACTTCACGTCCTCGGACGTGAGCTCGTCGCCGTTGTGGAACTTGACGCCCTTCCGCAGGTGGAAGGTCCAGCGCTTGAAGTCCGGAGAGTTCTCCCAGCGGGTGGCGATGCCGCCGTCCCGGGACGGCTGGCCGTCCGGTGTCGTGCCCACGAGGTAGTCGAACATCATCGAGAGGTAGTACTTCACGAGGTGGCCGCCGAGCGGAGGATCGAGGACCTCGGTGGCGAAGCTCGAGAGGGCGATCGTGAGCTCGGTCTTGGGCTGGGCCCAGCCCGTTCCGACCAGCGTCATGCCCAGGAGGGCCAGGACCAGCAGGAGAACTCGCGCCATCGCCGTCGCACGCTTCATGTCGGACACTCCTCGGTTGGGGGGACCGATGCCGTTTGCTCGCGGGCAAACCTTAGCCCGGGAGGGGGTGCGACGGCAAGCCCCGCGGGCGGCGGTCAGTCCCGCGGGGCGCTGGACTTGGAGAGGTCGAGGACGGGGGGAAGCTGGGGGGACTGGCGGGACAGCTCGAGCCGGGTGATGCGGGACATGTTCCGGACGGTGTCGCGGATCTGCTCGGCCGACTTGATCGCGCGCTGGACGTACGCGGTCGCCGGGCCCGGCACCTGCCCCCGCGCCATCATGAGCTGCAGGCTCGCCATGATGACGGTGAGCGGGTTGTTGATCTCGTGGGCGGTCGCGAGCGCGAGCTGGCCGACGGAGCGCAGGGCCTCCGCCTGGCCGGCCCGCGCGTCGGACCGCTTGATGTCGGTGATGTCGTGGGCGTGGCCGAGCACGTATTCCGGCCCGCCGGGCTCCCGGCTGCGCACGTTGCTGTACGTCCAGATCCGCTCGTCCCCGCCGCGCGTCACCACGAGCATGAGCCCCTCGTCGGTGGTGGCGCGCCGGATGCGGGAGAGGTACTCGGGGAAGAGGTGCTGGACGGCCGGGGCGAGCAGGTCGCCCAGGCTGCGCCCGATCAGCTCGCGCGGGGTGTAGCCGAGGCGCTCGGCCGCCGCGCGATTCACCGAGAGCAGGACGCCGGCCAGATCGTGGATGCAGATCAGGCCGCCGCTCTGCTCCACGAGCTCGCGATAGCGCTGCGGGGACGGCTCGACGTCGGGCACCGGGCTCGTCCGTTCAGGCCGGCGAGAACGCCCGCTGCACCGCGCCGACCAGATCGGCGATGGTGAAGGGCTTGGCGAGCACCGGCACGCCGCTCTGGCGGAGGAACTCGTCGTACTCCTCGGCCTCCGCGTAGCCGGTGACGAACACGAGCCGTCTCTGCGAGGCGGGGTAACGGCGCTCCACCTCGTGGAAGAGCCCGCGCCCGTCCATCTTCGGCATCGCGAGATCGCTCACGATCGCGGAGTAGACGTTCTCGGCCAGGAGCCGCAGCGCGTCCGTGCCGTCCACCGCAGTGTCCACGTGCTCCCACTCCTCGCGCAGGATCTCCGCCTCCAGCTCCCGGACGTTCGTCTCATCCTCGACCACCAGAATGCGCGGCTCGGACACGGGCTGCCTCCTCTCGGACCGGAAATGGCCGGGCTCACGCGCCTCGGCGCGGCATTTTTGTGCAAGAAGTGCACCAGGGGTCTGGCCACACAAATCAGGGACTTACGAGGACGGCGGGAGATGAAACTACAAGGAAGTGTCAGTGCGCGCGCGCCAACGGTCAGCGGGGGCGTTTGCGGGCGGCGCGCGTCTCGGCCTCCTCCACGGAATGCGACTCGGTGAGCGTGGTATCCCGCTTGGCGATCTGGGCGAGCGTCTGGTAGTGCCGGTGCAGGGTCGCCACCTCCTGCTCGTTGAGGTCCTCGACGTTGATCAGTCGGTTGCTCGCGCCCTGCAGCACCGCCACGATCTCGTTCAGCTTGAGATGGATCGCGAGCGAGTCCTTGTTCTGGGCGCGCTGGATCAGGAACACCATGAGAAAGGTGACGATGGTGGTGCCGGTATTGATGACGAGCTGCCAGGTGTCCGAGAAGTGGAACACCGGCCCCAGCAGGGCCCAGACGATGACGACGCCGACCGCGGCGCCGAAGGCCTGCGAGCTGCCCGTCCAGACCGTGACCGCCCGCGCCGAACGCTCCAGCCACCCGCTCCCGTCCTTCTGCCGTCGCCTGCCCATCCCGTCATCTCCTCCGGAGGTCTCAGCTCATCGGCCAGCGCGAGCGCGGGAACGAGACGCCGGTGCGGGCCTGGAGCCGCTCCCCGATCTCCTGCACGCGCGCGAAGAGGCGCGGCTCGTCCACGAAGCGCTGCCGGTAGGCGTCCACCACCACGCGTCCGTCGATCACCACCGTGTGGACGCTGCGGCCGTCCGCGTTGTAGACCAGATTGTTGACCGGGTTCCAGAGCGCCTGCCACTCGGGGCGCAGGATATCGAAGCAGACGAGGTCGGCCTTCTTGCCGACCTCGATCGAGCCCAGCTCGTCGCCCCACCCCATCGCCTCCGCGCCCAGGATCGTGGCCATCTCGAGCGCGGTCTCGGCGGGAACCTGGCGCGTGTCCTGGCGCGCGTCCTTGTACTGGATCGCGGCCATGTTCATGGTGCGCACCATGTCGAGGTGGTTCGAGTTGTTGGGCGAGTCGCAGCCGAGCGCGACCTTCACGCCGCGGGCGAGGAACTCGGGCATGCGACCATGCTGTGGCACCCCGCGGCCGCCCTTGGCCGCGGTGACCGGACACATCGCGATCGCGGTGCCGGTCTGCGCGATCACGTCGATCTCGGCCTCGTCGAGTCCCAGGCAGTGCGCCAGCAGCACGTTCGGCCCCAGCACCCCGATGGACTGGAGGTAGGCGGTCGGGCTGTGCCCGTAGCGGGCCGCCGCGTCCTCGCGCGCCTTGGTCCCGCTGTTGTGGTGGAGGGTGAGTCCGGTCCCCCGCTCGTCCACCACCCGCTTGAGTGACTGCAGGAGGCCCGCGCTGCACGTCTCGTACGAGAACGGCATCGCCCACGCCCGGATCCGCCCGTCGAGCCGACCGTTCCACTTCTCGATGAACGACGTGGTGCGGGCCACCGCCTCCGGGGCCGGATAGCGCGGGAGCTTCCACGGCGCCTCCTGATCGGTGACCGCCTCGCCCAGCACCACGCGGATCCCCGCGTCCTCGTAGGCCTGCAGGCACGCGTCGGGGAACTGCGTGCTCCCCGGGTCGAGGAAGCACACCGTTCCGTTGCGGACCAGCTCGACCAGGCCGAGCAGCGTGGCGTGGTACTCCTCGTCCTCGGTCATCGCCGACTGCAGATTGAAGACGTGGAGCAGCGGGCTCGCCTGCTCGTCGGGAAAGATGCCGCGCACCGGATGCGCGTAGCTGATGTGCATGTGCCCGTTGAAGAAGCCGGGGGTGATCACGAGATGGCGACCGTCGATGACGCGGGCCGCCCGCGCGTCGGCCAGCTCGGCCGCCTTTCCGACCCGGGTGATGCGGCCGCCCTCCACCAGGATGGCGCCGTCCTGGATGATGCGGCGCTGGCGATCGACGGTCAGGATGTACCGCGCGTGATCGATCTTGAGACTCTCTGCCATGGGCGACGCCTCCCGGAACGGGGATGATGACCGCCCGGAGTCTACGTCGCCGGGCGGGCCTTGTCCATCGGACGACCTCCCCGATGGCATGGATGCTATGGTCGGGCGTCATGACTCTCGCGCATACGGCGCTCGTGCTCGCGGTGGTCCTCATCTGGGGTTTCACGTTCGTCGCCACCCGGTGGGCGCTCGACGATTTCTCTCCGTCTCAGCTCACCGCGCTGCGCTTCCTCATCGCGGCCGCGCCCGCGCTAGTGCTCGCGCGCCCGCGCGTGCCCTGGCGGACCCTCGTTCCGGTCGGCCTCACCCTGTTCCTCGGCCAGTTCCTCCTGCAATTCTCCGGCATCGCGCTGGGCACGCCGCCCGGACTGGCCGCGGTGGTGGTCCAGACCCAGGCGCTCTTCACCATCCTCTTGGCCGCGCTGGCCCTGGGCGAGCGCCCGACCCGCCGCGAGTGGACCGGGGCCTTGGTGGCGTTCGCGGGCCTCGCCCTGATCGGACTCACCGTCGGCCGCGATCTGACCGCGGCGGGCCTCATCCTGTGCGGCCTGTCCGCGGTGAGCTGGGGCGTCGGCAACGTGCTCGTCAAGCGGCTCCCGCCGGTGGAGATGCTGCCCCTCATGGTCTGGCTGAGCGTGATCCCGCCGCTGCCGGCGCTGGCGCTGTCCGTCGCCGTCGACGGCCCGTCCGCGCTCGGGACCGCGCTCGTGGCCAGCTCGTGGCTCGGGCGCGCCGCGGTGCTGTACATCGCGGTGATCGCCACCGTCCTCGGCTACGCGATCTGGGGCGCGCTGCTGCGGCACTACCCCGCCGCCATCGTCACCCCGTTCGCGCTCCTGATCCCGTTCGTCGCGGCCTACGCGTCCTCGCTCGCGTTCGGCGAGCGTTTCGGTCCGCTCCGTCTCGCGGGCATGGGGCTCGTCCTGTCCGGGCTCGCGGTCATCGTGGCCCCGGGCGGCGCACGGGTCGCACCGGCGGCCCATTGACAGCGGGTAAAACCGCCCGGGAATAAACTTCCCGGGCCCGCAGCGTGGACCTGGACTTTCGTCGCTTTACGCGTTCGATTGCACGGATATTTCCCGCCGATCGCCGTGGCACGTCGGTTGCTCCACAGAACCGGCCATGCCCGAACGGGAGCTGTACGAGCACTCTGTACAATTCTACGAGACGGATCCCGCCCTCTCGGACTCCCTGACGAGCTTCATCGCCTCGGGCCTGACCGCGGGCGACGCGTGCATCGTCGTGGCCACCCCGGAGCATCGGGGCGAGCTCGAGCGGCGCCTGCGCGCGACGGGCATCGCGGTGGACGCCGCGCGCGCCGCCGGCACGTACGTGCCCCTCGACGCCGACGAGACCCTCGGGCGGATCATGGTGGACGGCACGCCCGATCGCGCGCGCTTCGCCGAGGTGATCGGCGGCGAGCTGACGCGCGCCGCGCGCGGCGGCCGCGGGCTGCGCGTGTTCGGCGACATGGTCGGCCGGCTCCTCGCGCGCGGACAAGTCTCCGCCACCGTGGGCCTCGAGGATCTGTGGAACGAGCTGCGACGGACGCTCGAGTTCCGGCTCTTCTGCGGCTATTCCCTCGCGGAGGTCGATGAGCGGGGGCTGGCCGGGCCGATCGCGGAGGTCTGCGCCCGCCACTCGCGCGTCATTCCCGCCGGGGACGGCGTGCCCGATGGGACAGCCCGCGGGCGACTGGGCGAGCTCGAGACCCAGATCGAGGATCTCCGCCGGCTCCACGAGACGAGCCTGCGCCTGACCAGCCTGCTCGACGTGGAATCGGTGCTGCGCGAGGTCCTGCGGGCGGCCATGGCGGTGCAGGCCACCGGTCTCGGCCTGCTCTCCCTTTGCGATGCGGAGCAACCCGGCCTGCGCCTCGGGGTGCACGCCGGGCTCGACGACGAGTTCCTCCGGCACGTCGAGGAGGTGCCCCCGGGAGGCGGCGCCTGCGGCACCGCGTACGCGGAGCGGCGGCGCGTCGTGGTCGAGGATACCGAGGTGGATCCCATCTTCGCGCCGTATCGCGAGGCGGCCCGCCGGGCGGGCTTCCGCGCCTGCCACAGCACGCCCCTGATCAGCCGGCGCGGGGACACGATCGGCGTGCTGTCCGTGTTGTTCGCGGAGCCTCATCGGCCGTCCGACCGCGAGACGCGCCTCATGGATCTCTACGCGCGGATCGCGACCGACTCGATCGAGAACGCCCGGCTGCGCCAGCGGCTTCAGGAAGAATTGGAGGACCGACGGAGGTCGCTGACCCGCGAGCACTCCGCCCGCGCGGAAGCCGAGACCGCCAACCGGATGAAGGACGAGTTTCTGGCCACCGTCTCGCACGAGCTGCGGACCCCGCTGAACGCGATCCTGGGCTGGTCGCACATCCTTCGCTGGGGCAAGCCGGACGAGACCACGGTGGCCCGGGGCGTGGAGGTGATCGAGCGAAACGCCCAGACCCAGGCCCAGCTCATCGAGGACATCCTCGATGCCTCGCGCGTGATCACCGGGAGTCTCCGCCTCAACCGCGGCCCGGTGGACCTGTCCACCGTGATCAATGCCGCGGCCGACTCGGTGCGTGCCGGCGCCGAGGCGAAGGGCATCCAGCTCGCGGTGATCCTCGATCCCGCGGCGCGCCACACCCAGGGCGACGCCAGCCGCCTGCAGCAGGTGGTCTGGAACCTGCTCGCCAACGGCGTGAAGTTCACCGCCGCCGGGGGCCGGGTCGAGGTACGGCTCGAGCGGGTGGACGGCCAGGCCCAGATCACGGTGACGGATACCGGCGAGGGCGTGGCGGCCGAGTTCCTGCCCTTCATCTTCGACCGCTTCCGCCAGGGCGACGCCACCATCACGCGGCGCCACGGAGGGCTGGGCCTGGGGCTCGCCATCGTGCGCACCCTCGTCGAGCTGCACGAGGGCACCGTGCGGGCGGAGAGCGCCGGCGAGGGGTACGGCGCCTCGTTCATCGTGCGGCTGCCCCTGGCCGAGAAGATCGCGGAGACGCGGACCGGTCCCGCCCCCGGCAACGGCAACCGGCCGGCCCTGCAGGGAGCGCAGATCCTGGTGGTGGACGACGACCCCGACGCGCTCGAGATGCTGACGGTCGTGCTGACCGAGGCGGGCGCGGCGGTGCGCACCGCCGCCTCCGCGACGGAGGCGCTGGCCCTGCTGCGCTGGATCCGGCCGGATGTGCTCGTCTCCGACCTGGCGATGCCCGACGAGGACGGCTACTCGCTGATCCGCAATCTCCGCGCGCTCGAGCGGGCGAGCGGGCGAGAAACCCCCGCGGTGGCCCTCACCGCCTACGTGCGGGTCCAGGACCGGGCCCGCGCGCAGGCGGCGGGCTTCAACGTCTTCGTGGAGAAGCCGGTAGACCCCGAGGAGCTGATCGCGGTCCTCGCCGGCATCGCAGAGTCGCGCGCCGGGAAGCCCCCGCGAGTCGCCCAGGGGCAGCCCGACATGCAGCACGACTGACCCCGTCCGGCCCTTCTTACCGCGTAACCCCTTCCCGTCGACCGCGCTTCCCCAAGCGATTCCGCGGGTCCGCTCGTGGCCCCTCGATTGCTTGAAGTGTATTCGCCATGACAAACAAGAAACGGAAGACGACTGCGCCCACGCCGCGTGCCCGCCGCGAGACCGGAATCGCCGACCCCAAGCAGCAACAGCTCGAGCAGCACCGGGAGGTCCCGGACGAGCAGTTCCTGACCACCGACCAGGGCCTGCGGATCAACGACGACCAGAACTCGCTCAAGGCGGGCGACCGCGGCCCGTCGCTCCTCGAGGACTTCCATCCTCCGCGAGAAGATCACCCACTTCGATCACGAGCGCATCCCCGAGCGCGTCGTGCATGCGCGCGGGTGCGGCGGCGCACGGCGTACTTCCAGGTCTACGAGTCGCTGGCGGCGCTACACGCGGGCGGCGTTCCTGCAGGACCCCGCGCGGAAGACGCCGGTGTTCGTGCGCTTCTCGACGGTGGCGGGCTCGCGCGGCTCGACCGACCTCGCGCGCGACGTGCGCGGCTTCGCGGTGAAGTTCTACACCGAGGAGGGCAACTTCGACCTCGTCGGCAACAACATCCCGGTGTTCTTCATCCAGGACGCGGTCAAGTTCCCGGACCTGATCCACGCGGTGAAGCCGGAGCCGCACAACGAGATCCCGCAGGCGGCCTCCGCGCACGACACGTTCTGGGACTTCATCTCGCTGATGCCCGAATCGATGCACATGATCATGTGGGTGATGTCCGACCGCGCCATCCCGCGCAGCTTCCGGATGATGGAGGGCTTCGGCGTCCACACGTTCCGGCTCGTCAACGACAAGGGGACAGTCGCGCTTCGTGAAGTTCCACTGGAAGCCGCTGCTCGGCGTCCACTCGGTGCTGTGGGACGAGGCGCTGAAGATCTCGGGCAAGGATCCGGACTTCCATCGCCGCGATCTGTGGGAGGCGATCGAGAGCGGGCGCTTTCCCGAGTGGGAGCTCGGCCTGCAGATCGTCGAGGAGAAGGACGAGCACAAGTTCGACTTCGACCTGCTCGACCCGACGAAGATCATTCCCGAGGAGCTCGTGCCGGTGCAGCGCGTCGGCCGGCTGACGCTGAACCGCAACCCGGACAACTTCTTCGCCGAGACCGAGCAGGTCGCCTTCCATCCCGGGCACATCGTGCCCGGCATCGACTTCACCAACGATCCGCTGCTGCAGGGCCGGCTGTTCTCGTACACTCGACACGCAGCTCATTCGCCTCGGCGGCCCGAACTTCCACGAGATCCCGATCAACCGGCCGGTGGCGCCGGTGCACAACAACCAGCGCGACGGCTTCATGCGGCAGACGATCAACCACGGCCAGGCCAGCTACGAACCCGAACACGCTCGGCGGCGGCTGTCCGATGCAGGCGGGCCGCGGCGCAGGGCGGCTTCGTCACGCTACCCGAGCGCTGTCGACGGGGCAGAAGGTGCGCGCGCGCGGCGAGAAGCTTCTTCGATCACTTCAGCCAGGCGACGCTGTTCTTCAACAGCCAGTCCGAGCACGAGCAGCAGCACATCGTCCAGGCGCTGCGCTTCGAGCTCGGCAAGGTCGAGGCGCCGCCGATCCGCGAGCGGATGGTGGGCATGCTCGCGCAGGTCGACGCGGCCTGGCCGACGCAGGTCGCGGAGGGCCTCGGGATCGCCGTGCCGGCGAAGGCCGGACGGGCCGCTGAACCTCAGCGTGCCCGCCGACGGCGACCCGAAGGAGTTTCAGCCGCAGCCGTGCCAAGCAGACGGTCGACGCGTCGCCGCGCTCAGCATGGCCGACACGGTCAAGGACACGGCAAGACGCGCAAGGTGGCCATCCTCGCCGCCGACGGCGTCGACGCCGCCGCGGTCGCCGCGCATGCAGCGGCGCTGACGGCGGCGGGCGCGCAGGTCGAAGGTCGTCGCGCCGCAGCGGCGGCGACCTGAGGGCGCGCGCGGCGGCGAGGTGCCGGTCGACTTCAGCCTGCTCACCGTGGGCTCGGTCCTCTTCGACGCGGTGTTCGTCGCCGGGCGGCGACGAGCAGCGCGGAGGCGCTCGGGCCGAGGCGGCCGCGGTGCTCTTCGTCAGGGAGGCCTACAAGCACTGCAAGGCGGTGGGCGGAGCCGGCACCGGGCTGGCCATGCTGAAGGCCGCCGGCATCGAGGATGCGATCTCGTCGGTGCCGGCCTTCCTGAAGGCGATCGCCCGACACCGCGACTGGGCTCGCGAGAAGCGGCCCAGGGATCCCGGCGTAGAGCAGCAGCGGCCGACCTGCCCCGAACATCCGGGCCAGGTCGGCCGCCGATCACGCGACGCCGCTAGGGTTGAAGCTGTACCGGGCGGCCGAGCGTGTCGTCGTCATCCGGATCGAGAGGCCCGTCCTCCGGGACCATATCCTCGAGGCGCTCGTCCATGCTCGGGCGCTTCGTCGTCCTGCCTCCGCTCGCGAGGCTCCATGGCTCTTCCTTTCGAGATTGAGGGGTTTCGTCGATGAGCGCCGGGCCGCTTACCTTCGCTGGCCGGCCTTCTCTCTTGCTCTGGCTCATCTCCCGCCCCGCCTCATCGAGGCGTGCGCCGGTCCCAGATCTGGCCGATCCGCGGGAAGATATCCGGCCTCCTCCTGACGGATGTGATTCTCGAGCGCCGACTTGATCTGCCGGACGGTGGCGAGCCAGCCCTCGTCCTCGGGATCGAGCCCCTCGGTGCTCCTTGATGAGGCTCTCGACCTCGTGCACCTCGTCCTGATGGCGGTCGAGACCCATTCGGACAGCATGGGATCCGACGCGCCGTCCCGGGCGATGGGCCCGTAGAGATGCTGCTCCTCCATCTTCTCGTGCGCCTTCAGCTCGGGCTGGAGCTCCTTCCAGATGGCGCCCCGGCGAGCGGGCGGCGCGCTCAGCAGCTTCTCGAACGCCTGCTTGGCCTTCTCGTGCTCTTGCTTGAGGAATTGGATCGCGTCCATGGCGGTCTCCTTTCCGGGAGAAGCCAAGCATTTCCTGTGCTAGATCGGTCGGGGGGGAGAAGCCCTCTGTGAAGCCGGATGGGCCCGCGCACGGCTCCGTTGCGGAAACGGTTACCGGGAACGAGGGATGGGGCGGGAAGGTCTTGCTACGCCGAGGGCTGGTCCTTTCGGGCGACGAGCCCGTCGCCGCGCCGGCCCAGGAGGGCCGAGATCGCGCGCGCGGTGGCCCGCACCTCCGCGGCGAGCGGCTTGAGCCGGGGGCGGACCCGATCGGTGGGCCCTCCGATCGCGCAGGCGCCGGCGACGTGGCCGTCGCGATCGAAGATCGGCGCTGCGATGCCCGCCGCGCCCAGCGCGAGCTCGTCGAGATTCACGCAGATCCCGCTCTGCCGCACCTCCTCGAGCGCGGCGCGCAGTGCGGGCAGGCTCGTCACGGTGCGATCGGTGTAGCGCTTGAGCGGGAGCGCGCGGAGGATCCGCTCGCGCTCCGGCGCGGGCAGGAAGGCCAGGATCACCTTGCCGCTCGAGGTGGCGTGCAGGGCCCGCCGGTCGCCCACCCCCGCGGCGTAGCGGATGACCTGCTCGCTCTCGACCTTGTCCACGAAGACCACCGCGGTGCCGTCGCCGCCGAGGACGCCCAGGAAGACGGTCTCCCCGGTGCGGTGCATCAGCGTCCGCAGCGCGGGCCGGGCGATCTCCGGCCACGCGCGATGGCCCGGCGAGCCCATCCCGAGCTCCAGCGCCTTCGGGCCGAGCCGGTACTCGCGGAGCGCGCCGTGCTCGAGGTAGCCCCGGGCGGTCAGGGTGCGGAGCAGCGGGAGCAGGCTGCTCTTGGGCGCCTCGAGCTGCGCGCTCAGCTCGCGCAGGGGCAGGCCCTCGCGGGTCCGGACAACCAGCTCGAGAATGTCCATCACGCGCCCGGCCGCGCGATGGGCGCCCGCGGCCGCGCCGTGACGCTCGCGGACCGCGCCGGTGGTCACGCGAGCCCGGACCCGGCGGGCACCTCGAAGCCGAAGAAGCGCGCCGCGTTGAGGCCGAGCACGTTGGCCCGCGCGGTCTCCGACAGGTGGCCCATCGTGCGCTCGATGGCCTCCGCCGAATGCGGCCAGGTGCCCTCGTGGTGCGGGTAGTCGTTACCCCACATGAAGCGGTCGGCCAGGCCCATGGGCTCGGCGAGCGCGAGCCCGGCCGGATCCTCCTGGAACGACGCCCAGCAATGCTCGCGATAGTACTCGCTCGGCAGGCGCTTGAGCTTCGGCCGCACCCAGAAGTGGTGCTTGCGGTAGGCCTCGTCCATCGCGCCCAGGAACCAGGCGATCCAGCCGATCCCGGCCTCGATGGTGGCCGCGCGCAGGCGCGGGAAGCGCTCGAACACCCCGGAGGCGCAGAGGTTGGCCACCGGCTCGATGGTGGGCGACAGCGAGTGCGAGACGTAGTTGATCACCGCGCCGCCGTTGCCGCGCGCGGCGCGCGGATCGCGCCCGGTCGAGACGTGGAAGGTCACCGGCAGGTTCACGTCCTGGATCACGCTCCAGAGCGGGTCGAACATCGGCAGGTTGTAGTTCGGGTGGTCCACATCGTGCCCGCCCCAGATCGGCTTGCACGGCAGGGTCAGCAGGCGGAAGCCGAGCTTCGCGACGCGCTTGACCTCGGCGATGGAGCCCTCCAGATCGCCGGTGGCGAGCGCGGCCGCGGGGGCCATGCGGTCCCGGAAGCGGCCGAAGGTCTCGTGCGCCCAGTCGTTGTAGACGCGGCACTGGGCCATCGCGAAGACGGGATCGGGCGTGGCCCACATCGCGAGGCCCTTGTTGGGGAAGATCACCTCGATGTCGATGCCGTCCCGGTCCATGTCGGCCAGGCGCTCCACCGGATCGGCGCCCACCCGCTGCCGGAGCCCGTCCTCGCCCTCGAGCGCGTCGGTGCGCAGGCGGTCCGGACGGTGGCCCTCGGAGACGCGCCACTTCACGCCGTTCTCGTCGGTGATCACCTTGGGCACGCGCGCGCGATACTTCTCCTCGATCCGCGTCGCCCAGAGATCGAAGGGCTCGTTGGCGTGGCAATCCGCCGACACCATGAAGTACTTCCGCGGATCGCCGGGGCGGGCGCTGCGCGGCCAGCCCGCGTGTCCCGGCGTCGTGAGCCGCCACTGGTTCGGCTCGTTGACCACGATGTCGGTGGGCGTCATGGCGTCATCCTCCACTGGACGAGCGTGAACGGCGGCGCGGCCTCGTCGTGCGGCTCGAACACCGCCTCGACCGGCGCGCCGATCTGGACGTCTTGCCGGGGATCCCCGAGCAGGTTGCCGAGCATCCGGACGTGGCCCGCCTCCGGCAGCTCCACGAGCGCGACGATGTAGGGGCCGTGGTCTTTCAGGGCCGGATGCACCGGATGCCAGGCCCGCTCCCACGAATAGATTCGGCCGCGCGGGGCGACCGTCACCCATTCGAGATCGAACGTCAGGCAGCGATGGCAGATCCACTCCGGTCCCCACTGCCAGCCGCGGCAGGCGCGGCAGCGCTGGACGCGCAGCTCCCCCGCCCGCGTGCCCTCCCAGTACGGCCGGTCGAGGCCGTCGGGCTCGGGGACCGGGCGCGGCATGCCCGCGGGCAGATAGCTCGTCCCGCTCACCGGGTCGCCTCCGTGCCCAGCAGCATGCTCGAGACCGGCGTCACCATCGGCCCCGAGATGACCAGCGCGGTCCGGGCCCCGGGCACCTGGTTGGGCGACTCGCCGCGCAGCTGGCGCACCGCCTCGATCTGCAGCTCGAGCCCGTGCATGTAGCACTCGGCGAGATTGCCGCCGCTGGTGTTGAGCGGCAGCCGGCCGCCCGGCGCGATCAGGTTCTCCGGGATCAGGAAGTCGTTCGCCTCCTCGGGCGCGAAGAAGCCGTGCTCCACCAGGCTCATGAGGACGCCGCCGGTGAAGTTCTCGTAGCTCTGGACCACGTCGACGTCCTTGGGCCCGAGCCCGGCCATCGCCCAGAGATGCGGGGCCACGGTGGTGAAGCTCGAGCTGGCGTAGACCGGGGCGTTGTGGCCGCGGGCCGCGTTGCGGTGCTCGGAGCCCTGCGCCACTCCCAAGATGTATGCGGGAGGCAAGCGCAGGTCGCGCGCGCGCTCGGCCGAGACCAGCACCAGCGCGGCGGCCCCGTCGTTCTCCATGCAGCAGTCGAAGAGGCGAAAGGGCTCGACGATCCACCGCGAGGCGTCGTAGGCCTCCGCGGTGAGCGGCCGCCCGTGCATGACGGCTCTGGGGTTGGCCTGCGCGTGATGATACGAGGCCAGCGCGATCGCGCGCTGCGCCTCCTGGCGCACCCCGTGATCGTGCATGAAGCGCATCACGCGCATCGCGAAGCGCTGGGCGGGCGAGATGAGCCCGTACGGGAAGGTCAGCGCCGCCTCGCCGCTGACGGTGCCGCCGGGCGGCGCGGCGCCGAAGCGCTGGAACTGGCCCTGGGCGAGCGCACGGAAGACCACGACGCAGTCGGCGTAGCCCGCGGCCACCGCGGCCGCCGCGTTGCCCACCGCCGCCGAGCCGCCGCCCCCGCCGCCGCCCCACTGCATGTTCGAGAAGCGCAGCTCGGGCAGGCCGAGGGCCGCGGCCAGGCGCGACGGATCGTTGCGGTCGTTGCTGTAGGAGGCGAAGCCATCGACCTGCCGGGGGTCGATCCCCGCGTCCTCGCACGCCCGGAGAATGGCCTGGAGCGCCAGCGCGAACTCGGATTCGGGCGCGCGGCCGTGCTTGTAGTAGGTCGTCTCCCCCACCCCGACGACCGCGACCTGCCCCCGGATGGTCCGCTCGCGCGTCATGGCCTCTCCATTCCCATTGCCGAATACCATTCCGCATTCGGCACGAGCACCTTAGTCGAACCGTGCCCGCTTGTCACGTCTCGATTTAGTGCGGCGAGCCGGAGGACACGGGCAGGAACGGCTCGTGGGCGCGCACCCAGGGCACGCCGAGGCGCCGGAGCAGCCGCTCGACGGCGGGCTCGTCGGGCACGAGCAGACGGCCGGCGGCCACCGCGAGGGCGGCGTGGAGCCGGCCCACCTCGAGCGCGACGCGCAGCCCCTCGCGCCGCGTCCGCGGCGTGATCGCCAGCAGCGCCTCGGCGGCGGCCTCCACCGTCACGTACCACCCCGGCCCCACGTGCAGCACGCGACCGGGCACGAGCACGTCGCCGGCGGGCAGCGCGAGCGTGAAGACGCGCCCGGCCCGGGAGACCACGCGCCGCCGGGCGCGCCGCCGCTCCTGCGCGGTCAGCTCGACCGCGTCGGCCTCGAGGCCGGCCAGCGCGCCCGCGCCGGGCGCAGCCGGCAGGGCCGCGATCAGGATCGGGTCTCCCGCCCCGATGCGAGGTGCTCCCGCCAGTAGTGGTGGGTCTTCGCCACCACTGTGACCACGCTCTTGACCTGGTCCTCGAGGACGAATCCGGGGCCTGCCGGCACGAGGAGCCGCCGGCCCTCCGCGCGCGCGTCCACGTTCTCCAGGATGATGGTGGCGCACAGCCAGGCGGCCATGCGCGCGCTCGCGCACGTGATCGCGACCCATCCAGGGTCGGCAGGCCCAGCCGGCTCAGCCGCGAGGCCGGTGGTCTCCTCGATGCCGCGCCGGAGCTCGGCCGCGATCTCGGGCGCCGACCCCGCCGCACGCTCGCCGGGATCGGGACCGCGCAGCGCCTGGAGCGCGCCGCGCTGCGGCGGGCCGCCGTGGAGCGCCAGATCGCAGAACGTGGTCCACATCGCGCTCCAGTCCGGCCGACCGTCGCGTCGCCAGACGAACGGGGCCGACGCCATCGCGTCTGGAGCGGGCGGCTCGACGTCCTTGATCTGCCCGGGGCGCCGGCGGATCACGGGCTGGACCGCGTCGAGCGTCTCGATGGGCACCGCGGCCAGCGTCACCGGCATCCCCGCGCGCTGGGCGAGCGCGGCGGCCGCGTCGTCGCAGGCGGCCCGCGCGGCCGCGGGCACGCTCGCGTCCACGATCAGCACGATGCGTCCCGCGACGTCGTCCACCGGCTCCGCCATGTGCGCGGATCATAACATCGCGCGCGACGCGCGAGCCGCCGCCCGCTAGGGCAGCAGCGCGAGCTGGCGAGACTGGGCCACGAGGGCGCCGGTCGAGTCCCAGATCTCGAAGTCTTCCTCGTGATAGCCGCCGATCACGAAGCGGGTGGCGACGCGGCACGCGAGCCAGCCCGGCGCCGGGTGGGCGCGCAGGTGCACGGTCAGCTCGACCGTCGCGGACGCGGTCTCGCCGAGCTCGAGCACGGGCGGCGCGGCCGCGTCCACGAGCGAGGCCAGGCTCAGCAGATCGGGCTCGCGCCCGTCGCGATCCGCATCCAGAACTCCTGGCTCGGCCGGCCGCTCGGCTCCCCACGGGCCCAGCCGGGCCATGCCGCCACGCGATACTCCACGCGCTGGGCGATCGAGAGCTCGGGGATGACCCGGCCGCTCATGAGATCGACCGCCTGATCCGGAGGCGGCAGCTCCGGCGGGGCCGCGAGCACCACCGTGCGGCCCGCCGCCCGGCCGAGATCCGAGAAGGCCGCGGTGACGCGCAGGGATTCCTTGCCGTCCTGGTAGAGCGTCGCCTCGCCGGTGGCGATGCGGCGACCGCTCCGGATGACCGCCGTCCGCACCTCGGCGGGACCCGGCAGCACCGGGCGCAGGAAGAACGCCGAGACGACCAGGGGATCGGGCGGCGGCATGACGCGCGTGAGAGCCTGGAGACAGACGCCCATGACATAGCCGCCGTTGGGCCGGCCCCCCAGCACGTTCCAGCGGTCCGTGATGGCCGCCGCGAACCGATGGTCCGCGACGGCCTCCACGGCCGTGTCGACGTCGAAATCGTAGAGGGCCGCGGTCACCCCGCCATCTCGCGCAGGCGCGTGAGCCCGACGACCTCCAGCATCGTGAACAGCAGGACCGCGGCGGCCACCGCGGCCACCGCGAGGTTGCCCATCAGGGTCAACGGGCCAGCCAGGATCACCAGCGCGCTGCCGAGCACCCAGGCGGCGTTGAGCACCACCGCGGCCACTGCCTCCACCCGGCTCACCGTGGCCCGCGCGGCATTGTAGAGCAGCGCGGCCGCGTAGATCACGAGGCCGCCGCCGACCGCCCGGGCGATGCCGGGACCCGCGAGCCCCATGAGCGCGGAGATGGGCTCCGCGGCGGCCAGGAGCAGGACGCCGCAGAGGCCGGAGGCGATGCCATCGAGCTGGAGACTGCGGCGGAGAAAGGTCGTGCGGTCGGTAGGCGCGCTCATCGGGTGGCTCCTGTGGTCGGGGTAGTGTACTGCGCTTCGGGCAATCCGGCCGCGCGACGGATCTTCGCGAGCTGCTCGATGTGCGCGGCCCAGTGACGGTCGAACATGATGCCGACGAAGACGGGCAGCGGGACCTCGTCGGTGCCGAGGAGCGGGCCGAAGACGGGGATGCGGGCGCGGCGGGCGAGATCGGCCGCGTCCATACCCTCGAGCGTCTCGCCGAGGGCCTCCCACACCGCGTCGTTCCTTCGCTGCAGCTCCCTCACCGTTGCGTTGACCATGAGTGATCTCCTTTCGGAGCTCATCGTCGATGGGCCCGGTCATGACCGCAATTACCCGCAAGGTAATGACCCCGGACGGAGGCGCGGGTGTAGGCTCGAACCAGGATGCTCGCCCTGGCCCAACGCTTCGACTTCGGGCGCGATACCTTCGCGTTCTCGAACGAGCTGGTGTGGGAGTACCACTTCGACCCGGCGTCGGGGCAGACCCGCGCCGTCCGCCGCCGGCCCCCGCCCCGCTACGCGCTCCGCTGCTTCGTGCTGGTCCGGGCCGCGCGCCAGTTCTTCTACCACGCCCGGTTCGAGCCGGCGGACGCGCCCGCCGACGATCTGACATATCGGCGGCTGATCCGCTCGGTGCTCGCACGGCCTCCGCGGCGGCCGTCGCCCGCCGAGTGGCGCGTGGTCATCCCGGGCTACGCCGGCCTGCGGGAGCTCAGCGTCGCGCGCGAGCCGGTGGTGAAGGCGGCCTGCGGCGGGGCGTGGCGGTCCTACGTGCAGCGCAGCCACTGGCGGATCGTGGTCCCGGTCTCGCGCGCACATCAGCACCGCACCGCGGGCGAGCTCCTGAACGCGGTCGCGGACCACGGCGCGCCGCTCGTGCACCTGCTCCGCTTCCCGTCGCTGGCCATCAACCACGGGATGGTGGTGATCGACGGCGCGGACCAGCGCGGGGGCGGAATTCGAGGCCTATGACCCCAACGAGCCGGAACGCCCGGCGCGCCTCATCTATGACCGGGACCGTCGAACCTTCTCGCTGCCCGCCAATCGCTACTGGCGCGGGGGCGCGCTGAACGTCTTCGAGATCTTCCGGCGCGGGTACCTCTAGCCGGACGCGGCCGGACTACCCGCGCCCGTGCCCCTTCCCTTTCCCCTTGCCCCTGACCGGGATGGCCGTCCCGGTCGTCGTCACGGTCCCGCCCCCGTGCCTTCCACTCCCGCTTCTCCGCCCACTCCCGTCCCCAGTCCTCCTGCCAGTGCGGAGGCCGCTCGGCCGCCCACTTCTTCCAGTGGCCGGGCGGGACGTGGTAGTAGCGCACCGGCACGAACAGGACGGGTCGCGGCACGAACTCGGGGGCGACGACGACCCACGGACCGTTATAGCCGCCACTGACGTACCACCCGCCGCTCGCGAAAACCCAGTACTGCCCGTTGTAGAAGAACAGGTTGCCCGGCGCGGCGGGGGCCGCCACGTAGCGCACTTCGGGCACCTGGGGCACCACGATCAGGCGAGGCGGAGCGGGGAGGCGAATGCCAATGTCGACGTGCACCTGCACCTGGGCCTGGGCCACCGCGGGAGCGACAATCACGAGCGCGAAGAGCGTCATCGTCAAGATGTGCATGCGGGGTCCTCCTGCCCACCATTCTCGCCGATGTGATTTTTTCCTCCTATGCCGGCCCGGCTTGCAAGGCGGAGCCGGGCGGTCCCCGGTGCCCGCGCTAGGGCTCGCCCAGCGTGGCGATGAAGTGCACCAGGCTCACGATCTCCGTCGTCGGTGAGCGGCTGCGTGGCCACCGTCATGGTCCCGTCGAGGTCGGAGGCGGTGCGGGCCTTGAAGGCGCGCAGCAGTCGCAGGAGGTAGTCGAGGTCCTGCCCGGCGAGGCGCGCGGCCTGCTCCTGTCCGACGAGGCCGGGGCGATGACACGAGGTGCAGTGATGCGCGCTCGGCGAGCGGCCGCCCGGCCTCGACCCGCGCCGGATCGGTGGCCGACGGGGCGGCGCCGGGGCGCTGGGCGGCGTAGTAGGCGGACAGATCCGCCATGTCCGCGTCGCTCAAGTGGCCGCGAACGGCGCCATCACCGGGTCCTTCCGCCGACCGTCCCGGTACTTGATGAGCTGCCAGTGGGTGAAGTAGACGGGCTGCCCGGCGAGGGACGGCGTGCCCGGGAATGGTCGCGTTGCCGTCGGGGCCGTGGCAGGCCGCGCACGGCTCGGCCTTGCGCCGGCCCGCCTCGGGATCGGCGGCCGCGCCGCGGCCCCGCCGCGCCGTCGCGATGAGCGGCGACGACGAGCGAGAGGCCGCGAGGAGGGCGGCGCCCCGTCTCAGCACCGTCAGGGCTGGTAGGTGACCCGGTAGATCGCCCCCGCGTAGTCGTCGGCGATCAGGAGCGAGCCGTCCTTCATCTGCTTGGTGTAGACCGGGCGGCCCCAGACCTGATCGCCCTGGAGCCAGCCCTCGGCGAAGACCTCGTACTTCGGCACGTCCCCGGTGCGGAGGGTGACCATCATCACCGCGAAGCCGCTCTTCTTGGTCCGGTTCCAGGAGCCGCGCTGGGCCAGGAACACGCGGTTCTTGTACTCGGCGGGGAACATCGAGCCGGTGTAGAACTCGACGCCGTTGCCGGCCACGTGGGGGCCCGTCTTGATGAGCGGCGGCGCGAATTCGGAGCAGGAGCGCCCCTTGCCGAACTCGGGATCGGGGATGTCGCCCTGGTGGCAGTAGGGGAAGCCGAAGTGCAGGCCCTTCTTCGGCGCCAGGTCGAAGCGGTCGCTCGGCACGTCCTCGCCGAGCCAGTCGCGGGCGTGGGTGGCGAAGTAGAGCTCCTTGGTCACCGGGATGCCAGTCGAATCCCACGCTGTTGCGCACGCCGTGCGCGAAGTACTCGAAGCCGCTGCCGTCGGGGTTCACGCGCGAGATGTTGGCGTGGGTGTCGGGCGGGATGCAGATGTTGCAGGGCGCGCCGATGTTGAAGTAGAGCTTGCCGTCCGGCCCGAAGGCCAGGTACTTCCAGCCGTGCGGCAGATCCTTGGGCAGCGTGTCGTAGACCACGTCCATGGCGGGCGGGTTGTCGAGCTTGTCCTCGATCCCCTCCATCTTGGTGATCCGGTGCACCTCCGCCACGTAGAGCGTGCCGTCCTTGAAGGCCACCCCGTTGGGCGGTTGAGGCCCTTGGCGATGACCTTGACCTCGCGCTGGCCGCCCTTGTCCAGCACCGCGTAGACGTTCCCCGCCACGCGGCTGCTGACGAACAGGGTGCCCTTGTCGCCCCAGACCATGACCCGGGCATTGTTGATCCCGTGCGCCCAGAGCGCCGACCTTGAAGCCCCGCGGCACCTTGATCTTGTCCACCGGGATCTCGCCGGGCGCCTTGGGGGCGGGCGGCTGGGCGATGGGCGCCAGAGGCGAGTTGGCCATCTCGGCCGGCTGCCCCTGCTTCCAGGGCGGCGGCGCCTGGGCGAGGACCGGGAAGGCCAGTGCGAGCGTGAGCAGGATTGCGAGGAACGTCGAGGTGAGCGGCCGCATGGTGAACCTCCCCTGTCAGGGCGCGGTGAGGGTCGGACCGGCGAGCACCGTGTCGGCCGGACGATACGGCCGGGCTTCGACGCTTGTCAAGATGGGGACCCTGGCGGATCATGCGCCCCATGCCCACCCCGCGCGCGATGGTGCCGCAGGATCTCACCCGCATCCGCTTTGTCAGCGACCCGCAGATCTCGCCGGATGGGCGGCTGGTCGCCTTCGTGGTCACGAGCTCTCCGAGGAGCGCGACGAGTACCTCTCGAACATCTGGATGGTGAGCGACGGCGGGCGGCGAGCCGCGCCGCTTCACGGCGGGCCCGCGGCGCGACACCGTCGCCGCGCTGGTCGCCCGACGGCACCCGCCTGGCGTTCATCTCCGAGCGCGAGCCCGGCAAGAAAGGCGCAGCTCCACGTCATGCCGCGCCGACGGCGGCGAGCCGGTTCGGCTCACCGAGCTCCGCCAACGGCGTGAGCGCGCCCGCGTGGTCGCCCGATGGCACGCGCCTCGCGTTCGCCTCGCGAGTGGGCGGCGCGCCCGAGCCCGAGCCACCGAGGAGGAGCAGGCGCAAGTCCAGTCCGCGCGCGCGTGATCACCACGATGAAGTACCGGTTCAACGGCGAGGGCTTCACCTACGACCGCCGCCCGCACGTCTTCGTGCGTGTCCGCCGACGGCGGCGAGCCGCGCCAGATCACCGACGGCGACATCGTCGACGGCGATCCCGCGTGGTCGCCCGACGGCCGCGCGATCGCGTTCACCTCGGCGCGCCACGACGACGCGCGACCGCGACGACGGCAGCGACATCTGGGTCGTGCCCGCCGAGCGGGCGGCGAGCCGCGCGCCGGCGTGACCGACACCGCGGGCCCCGCGGCCACCCGCGCTTCTCGCCGGACGGCGCACGCCTCGCCTACCTCGGGCGCGCGCGAGCTCAACGCCTTCGGGCGCAACGTCCGCGTGCTTCGCCGTCCCGTCGCGGGCGGCGCGCCCGTCGCGCTGTCCGCGCCGACTCGATCGATCGTGCGGGCCGCTCGGCGAGGCGCCGATCTGGTCGCCCGACGGATCGCCGCGTCTCTTCGGCCGCGGAGGACCGAGGGACGGCTCGGCGTCTACCGGTGCCGCCGCGAGCGGCGCCGGTGACGCCGCGTCGTCGGCGGCGAGCGCGTGATCACCGGCTTCTCGGCGTCCGCGGACGGCCGCACTCCTCGCGTTCGCGGCCAGCGAGCCGACTGCCCCGGCCGAGATCTTCGTCTGCAACGGCGGACGGCGCGCGGCGAGCAGCCGCCTCACCGATCTGAACCGCGCCTGGCAAGGCGAGGTCGCGCTCGAGCCGCCCCGAGCGCTTCCGCTTCGAGCGGGACGGCTTCGACGTCGACGCCTGGGTGATGCTGCCGCCCGGCGCGAAGCGCGGGCGGCGCCGCTACCCGGGCTCCTGAACATCCACGGCGGCCCGCACGCCCAGTACGGCTACGGCTTCTTCGACGAGTTCCAGGTCTACGCCGGCGCCGGCTACGCGGTGATCTACGCCAACCCGCGCGGCAGCCAGGGCTACGGCGAGGCGTTCACCCGCGCGGTGGTCGGCGACTGGGGCGGCGGCGACGTCGCCGACGTGCATGGCCGGCCTCGACGAGGCGCTGCGACGCTTCGACTGGCATCGACCCGGCGCGGCTCGGCGTGATGGGCGGCAGCTACGGCGGGTTCATGACGAGCTGGATCGTGGGGCACTCGACCCGCTTCACGGCCGCCTGCTCGGAGCGCGCGGTCAACAGCCACGCCGACGCATGTTCGGCACCAGCGACATCGGGCACCTCTTCAACGTGGTCGAGATGGGCGGCCCGCTGCCCTGGGAGGACATGGCGCGCTACCTCGAGCGCTCGCCGCTCACCTACGCGCGGGACATCAAGCACGCCGCTGCTGATCATCCACTCCGAGGACGATCTGCGCTGCCCGATCGAGCAGGCCGAGCAGCTGTTCGTCGCGCTGAAGATGCTGGGCCGCGAGGTGGTGTTCGTGCGCTTCCCGGACGAGAACCACGAGCTCTCGCGCTCCGGGCAAGCCGCGCCACCGCCTGGAGCGCTTCCGGATCATCCTGGACTGGTTCGCGAAATACCTCTAGTCGTCGGAGGGGGCCTCGACGGCCCCCTCCGAACCTCCCCCCAGAAGGGGTTGCGCCGGCAAGCCGGCGCTCGAACGGCGGCTAGTCCTAGGAGTCGCGGAAGGCGGGCATGACCTGGGCGCCGAAGCGGTGCATCGACGCCACGATCCGCTCGTGCCCGAGGTAGCCGAAGCTCATCTGGCAGAGCACGTGGTGGACGCCGGCGTCGCGCAGCTCCGCCATCTGCTCGGCGACGCGGTCGGGCGGTGCCGCAGAGCGCGCCGGTGTCCATCGACGAAGCGCATCGCCTCGTCCTCCGACACGCGCGGGTCGTTGAACGCGTTCACCACGGCGGGATCCACGCGATAGTCCTCGGGGTTGTGCGCCGCGCGCGCGTGGAGCATGTGCCGGCGGGTGTGCGCGAGCGGCGTCGGCCAGCTCGTCCTCGGCCTGCGCCTGGCTCTCCGCGACGTAGACGTGGCGCCACACCGCGACGTCGCGGAGCAGCCGCTCGCGGTCCGGCTCGGTGCCCGCCCGCGACCAGCCCGTCTTCGTAGAGCTTGAAGCGCGCCGGGAGCGCGCCGAGCGGCATGCCGCGACGTCATGATCGGCACGCCCAGCCGCCCGCACTCGGCGAACGAGCCGGGCGTGACGACGCTGCGCCAGATCGGCGGGTGCGGCCGCTGGTACACGCGCGGGCGCAGCGCGGGCAGGCTCATCTGGTAGTACTTCCCGTGGTACGCGAAGGGCTCCTCGGTCCACGCGCGGGTCAGGATCTCGAGGGCCTCCGCCGCTGCGCTCGCGGCTGTCGTCGCTGCGGAGCCCGTAGCCCGACGAACTCGTACTCGTTGTAGAGCGAGCCGCGGCCGACGCCCACGTCGAGGCGCCCGCGGCTCAGGTTGTCGAGCAGCGCGAGCTGCACGGCGAGCCGGATCGGATGGCGGAGCGCGAGCTGGATCACCGCGAAGCCGATCCGCACGCGCGAGGTGCGCGCGGCGAGCGCGCTCGCGAACGGGATGGGATCGCAGTAGACCGCCTCGCCGGTGAAGTTGTGCTCGGTGAGCCAGACGCCGTCGAAGCCGACCGTCCTCGGCCAGGCACGCCTGGACGAGCAGATCGTCGATGGCCGCGTAGTCGGCTCGCGCCGACGGCGAATGCGCGAGGGTCAGCCAGCCGAAGCGCATGGCGGCCGCCGCTATCCGCCGACGGCTTCGCGCCGACCAGGGTCCGCGCCAGCTCGATCTCGCCCAGGTGCGTCATGCCGTGGGTGAGCCCGACCTGCCCCAGGCACTGGACGACCGACATGTCGCCGAGCGGCTTCACCGTCACCGTCTTGTCGAAGCAGCTCGGGCGTGGCCGCGCGCGAACAGCTCCTCGGTGCCCGCCCACACCTTGGCCGTGTACTCGCGGAAGAGCGGGACGTCGCTGATGCGCAGCGCCTGCGCCTCCGCCGTGGACATGCCCGGTGCCCTGCGCCGTCGCGGGCAGGCCGAGCTTGTCGCGCGTAGCCGCCTTCCATCCAGATCGGCGGGCGCCGGTTCTGGATGACCCAGCGCACGATGTTGTCCTCGGTGCGCACGTAGTGCCAGATGCCCCACCCGATGGTGTTCGCCTTCGCGTGTCCGCCGGGCACCGCGTGGAGCTGCTCGGGCGTGAGATCGGACATGCGACTTGTCGAAGCCCGCGTGAATCCGCCGGAGCTGGGCGCGAATGAAGTCCACTGCGCTGAGCATGTCCGTCTCCTTGTATCATGTATAATCGTGTCCGGTACACAGCTTCGAGGAGCGTTGCGACGGGAGCCCTTCCCGCCAGGCTCGGAGCGGCCGACCCCTCGGGTCGGCTGTGGGCAACGGCGCTCGCAAACTCCCATACCATAAGGAGGGCGCGAGATGAGCGCCACTGCTAAGTCGACCCGCTCCCAGGACCACGCCGTCGCCGATCTGAGCCTCGCCGGACTGGGGCCGCAAGGAGATCCAGATCGCCGAGACCGAGATGCCCGGCCTCATGGCCATCCGCGAGGAGTACGCCGCCAGCCAGCCGCTCAAGGGCGCCCGCATCGCCGGCTCGCTGCACATGACCATCCAGACCGCCGTGCTGATCGAGACGCTGCAGGCCCTCGGCGCCGAGGTCCGCTGGGCGAGCTGCAACATCTTCTCGACCCAGGACCACGCCGCCGCCGCGATCGCCGCCGCGGGCACCGCCGGTCTTCGCCCGCAAGGGCGAGACGCTCGAGGAGTACTGGGACTACACCCACCGCATCTTCGAGTGGCCCGACGGCGCGCCGCCCAACATGATCCTGGACGACGGCGGCGACGCCACCCTGCTCGTCCACCTCGGCGCGATGGCCGAGAAGGACCCTCCGTGCTCGACCAACCCGACCAACGAGGAGGAGACGCGTCCTCTTCGCCTCCATCAAGGCGCAACGCTCGCCAAGGATCCGACCTGGTACTACACGCAGCTCGCCAAGCATCCAGCGGCGTCACCGAGGAGACCACCACCGGCGTCCATCGGCTCTACGAGATGGCCAAGGAGGGCCGGCTCAAGTTCCCCGCCATCAACGTCAACGACTGCGTCACCAAGAGCAAGTTCGACAACCTCTACGGCTGCCGCGAGTCGCTGGTGGACGGCATCAAGCGCGCCACCGACGTGATGGTCGCGGGCAAGATCGCGGTGGTCTGCGGCTACGGCGACGTGGGCAAGGGCTGCGCCCAGGCCCTCCGCGCGCTGTCGGCCCAGGTGTGGGTCACCGAGATCGACCCCATCTGCGCCCTGCAGGCGGCGATGGAAGGCTACCGCGTGGTGACCATGGACGAGGCCGCCTGCGACAGGGCGGACATCTTCGTCACCGCCACCGGCAACTTCCACGTCATCACCCACGAGCACATGACGCGGATGAAGCACAACGCCATCGTGTGCAACATCGGCCACTTCGACAGCGAGATCGACATCGCTCGCCTGCGAGCAGTACAAGTGGGAGAAGATCAAGCCGCAGGTGGACCACGTGATCTTCCCCGACGGCAAGCGCATCATCCTGCTCGCCAAGGGCCGGCTCGTGAACCTCGGCTGCGGCACCGGCCACCCGAGCTACGTGATGAGCTCGTCGTTCGCCAACCAGGTCCTCGCCCAGATCGAGCTGTGGACCAAGCAGGACCAGTACCCGGTCGGCGTCTACGTGCTGCCCAAGCACCTCGACGAGAAGGTCGCGCGCCTGCAGCTCAAGAAGCTGAACGCGAAGCTCACCGAGCTGACCGACGAGCAGGCCCGCTACATCGGCGTCGAGAAGACCGGCCCCTACAAGCCGGACACCTACCGGTATTAGGACCCGCTGGAACCGGATCGACCGGAGGGCGTCGAGGCTCACGGCACACGCCACCTCGACGCCCCCGGTTTGACTTGTCCCCGCTCTGACAGGATCGGCGCGCGACGCCGCGCCTCGCTCGATGGGCCGCGACCCGCCGAAGGCGCCGCGCCTGCGGTAGCGCGGATGCGCCCTTGACACCTCTGCTTCGCCAGCGGAACATCCCGGCCAATGCGGCAGATTACCGACGACAAGCGTCTACCGGCCGACGTCGAGGCTCAGGCCCCGGTCCAGGCCGCGGCCGCGCTGCGGTCGGTCATCCGCGCGTATCGCGATGAGCTCGAGCGCGAGCAGCGCTTGCCGAAGGCGCTGGTCGAACAGTTTCACGCGGCCGGCTTCTACCGGCTCGTGAGACCGCGGGAGCTGGGCGGTCTGCAGGCCGACCCGCTCACGTATCTGCGCACGGTCGAGCTGCTGGCCGAGGGTTCCGGCTCGGTCGGCTGGAATCTCTGCAACAACAATATCGCGCAGCTGGTCACGCTCGGCTTGCCGGAAGGGGGTATCCGGGAGATCTACGGGCCCGGCGGTGACGTCGCCGTCGCCGGCACTGCCGTGCAGGGCGGCGGCCGGGCTGTACCTGTCGACGGTGGCTACCGGGTCACCGGTCGCTGGCCATTCGGCACCGGGTGCCAGGAGAGCCCCTGGATGCTGGGCAGCTTCCAGATCCTCGATGGCGACCAGCCGCGCCGGAGCCCGGATGGCGCCTCGGTCTACTGGCGCGGCGTCTTCCATCGCGCCGAAGCGCAGATTGTCGCGGGGAGCTGGGATGTGTCCGGGCTCCGTGCGACCGGCAGCTTCGACTGGACGGTCGACGACGTCTTTCTGCCGGAGCGGCGGACGATGGTCCACGCCGGTGTCCCGCTCGACAACCAGTGGAGCCACTGGCCGGGAATCTCGTACGCGCTGCCGGCGCAGGCCTGGGTCGGGCCACATCACAGCGCCGTGATCACCGGCATCGCCCGGGCCGGCATCGACGCGCTGATCGAGCTGGCCGTCGAGAAGACGCCCCGCGGCCGGACCAGTCGTCTCTGCGACAACCCGCAAGTGCAGGACGCGATCGGCCGGGCCGACGCGATCCTGAACGCGGGCCGCGCGTATCGCAGCGCGACGATCACGGAGGCGTGGAACACGATCGCGGCCGGAGAAGATACGACCCTGGAGCAGCGCGCCCGGTGCCGGCTGGCCGCCGTCCACGCCGCCGACTGCGCCCGCGAGGCGATGGACCTGGTGTACCGGCAGGGTGGCAGCACGTCCTACCGGCGCGAGAGCCGTCTGGCCGAGTGCTGGCGCGATCTCCAGGTCGTCGCTCAGGCGGTCACCATCATGCCGGAGTGGTACCCGATGGGCGGCCGGGTCTTCATGAAGATGGACCCGGGCCCGCGCCTGCGCTAGCTCAGGTCCCGCCGACCTTCTCGCGCCGCACCCGGATGCCGGCCGCCTCGCGGTCCCAGGTGTCCGGCGTCACGCCTTCGGCGCGCAGGCGGTGCTTCTCTGCCTTCTGCGTGGGGGTCTTCGGCAGCTCGGCGGTGATGCGCACGTAGCGCGGAATCATGAAGTGCGCGAGGCGTGGCCGCAGGAACTCGATCAGCTCCGCCGGATCGAGGAGGGCTCCGGGCACCAGCGCCAGCACCGCCATGACCTCGTCCTCGCCGTGCTCGCTCGGCACCGCCACCGCGGCGGCCTCGCGGACCGCGGCGTGCGCCAGGAGCTCGATCTCCACCTCGTAGGAGGAGATGTTCTCGCCGCGGCGGCGGATCGAATCCTTCACCCGGTCGACGTAGTAGTAGTTGCCCTCGGGGTCCTGGCGGAAGGCGTCGCCGGTGTGGAACCAGCCGTTGCGCCAGGCGCGCGCGGTGGCGGCCGGGTCGTTGTGGTAGCCGTGGTTGAGCGCCCAAGGCCGGGCCGTGCGCAGGATCATCTCGCCGACCTCGCCCGGCGGCACCGCGCGATCGCTGGCGTCGACCAGCCGCGCCTCGCTGCCGGGACGCAGGCGGCCGCAGAAGCCGCGGCCCTGCGGCTGCGGCTCGGACACGATCGGGTTGTTGATCTCGGTCATGTTGAACACGGTGCGCACGTCCACGCCGAAGCGGGCGGCGAAACCCGGCACGTCGTCGACGAGCGGCACCATGAAGGCGAGCTTGAGCCGGTGGTCGCGATCGTCCGGACCCGGCGGGCGCTTCCACAGGAAGCTCGCCATCCCGCCGAGGAGGAAGACGACCGTCGCCTCGGTGCGTCGCACCAGGGGCCAGAAGCGCTCGGTGTCGAAGCTCGGCACCACCACGAGCGAGCCGGCGCGGAAGGTCATGCAATTGACCAGGCCGGTGCCGCCGACGTGGAACATCGGCATCGTCATGAAATAGCGGTCCGCCCCGGTGATGAACGGCCACGCCTCCGGCCCCATCATCGACCAGCCCTGGCAGTACGACGACAGCACGGCCTTGGACGGCCCGGTGGTGCCGGAGGTGAAGATCACGGTCTGGGTGTCCCACGGCTCGATCGGGCGCGCGAGCGGCGGGAGCGTGCGATCGCTCGGGGCCAGCGCCTCGGGGCCGTGCGCCGCGAGCGCGGTCGCGGCCGTGCCACCGAGGACGACGACGGCCTCGAGCCGCGCCCGCTCGATCTCGTCCAGGCGCGGCACGAGGTCGGCGTGGGCCACCATCAGCCGGGCGTCCGAGACGCGGACGACGTGCTCCAGCAGCCGGCCGCGATAGGCCAGGTTCACGGGCACGTAGACGGCGCCCAGGTGATTCAGGGCCAGCATGAGGAGAATGCTGTCGGCGCCGGTCGGCAGCCAGCTCAGCACGTGCTCGCCCTGGCGGACGCCGAGCCGCGCCAGGCCGCAGGCCATCTGCACGACGCGATCGTGCGCGCCCCGCCAGGTCAGCGTCGGAGCGTCAGGAAAGATCAGGAACGGCCGGTCTCCGTGCTCCTCCGCGTTGCGCTGCACCAGATAGCGCGTCACGCAGACCTCACGCCCCGGCACCTCGGCCAGCGAGCCGCCCATCACCCCTCCTCCCCGCCCGGCCATGCCGGAGCCTCCGAGCGGCTGCGCCGAGAGTACCCGCCCGAATTTCGCTGGGTCAAGGAACCTGCCGCGCGGACGGCCCGCACCGGCGGGCCTGGAAGGCGAGGTTGCCCCCGGTGGCGGCCCAGGCCGGCGTGATCGGGCAGCCGCCGGCCCGGAGCGCCTCGGCGATCCAGCTGTTGCACGTGTGGAAGAGCGAGTAGCGGCCGGTCGCGGCGTAGAAGCGGCTGCCGGGATAGAGGCCCGGGCCGAGGTCGATCGGCGCGCCCGACGCGTCGCGCGCGTAGGCGCGCGACACGAAGCGGGCGAGCGCCTCCGCGCCGGCCGCGGAGAGCTCGACCGGCGTGATCTCGGCGCGGGCAAAGTGCTCGGCGGGCGGGCGGGCGAGCCCCGTCACGTGGAGCACGCTGCCTCCCGAGGCGAACGAGGCCTCGAGAGCGAGCGCGATGCCCGCGTCCGGCGATTGGTAGAAGGCGCGATCGCCCCACCCCACCTCGAGGTATCGCGCGGACGGGAACAGGTCGTGCTCGGGCCACGCACCCGACGGGATCTGGTCGCGCCGCATCACGAGGCCGCTGTGCCAGCCGTACCGTACGACGTGGACGGTGATCGTGGCCTCGTCCGCCGGCGGGGGATGGAGCCCGTGAACCGGCCCGAGGCAGGCCGCGCCGGCGAAGCCGACCGCGACGAGCAGCAGGGCGAGCCCGGAGCGCGGCCGCACCCCTTGCCGACCTGATCGTCCCTCCGGTAGCCTACCCCGGCCGGCCCGGGCCTCTCTCACCGGGTGGACCAAGGAGACGCGATGAAGATCACCGCAGGTGGAGTCGCTGCACGCCGACGCCGGCTGGCGCAGCCTCGACTTCCTCAAGATCACCACCGACGAGGGCCTCGTCGGCTGGAGCGAGTACAACGAGTCCTTCGGCGGCGCCGGCGTCTCCGCGGCGATCGCGCGGCTCGCGCCGCTGCTCCTCGGGCAAGGACCCGCGCCCGTAGGAGGCGCACGTCGCGCTGCTGTACGCGCTGCGCCGGCAGGCCGCCGGCGGGGTGATCCAGCAGGCCATCGGCGCGATCGAGAACGCGCTGCTCGACATCAAGGCGCGCGCGCTCGGCATCCCGGTCTACGAGCTCTTCGGCGGCCCGGTGCGCGACCGCATCCGCCTGTACTGGTCGCACTGCGCCACCTACCGGGTGAGCCGCGCCAAGGAGATGCAGCATCCCGCCGGTGCGCACGCTCGACGACATCGTGGCGCTGGGCACGCGAGGTGGTGGCCAAGGGCTACACCGCGCTCAAGACCAACGTGCTCCTGCTCGGCGACAACCCGCGCGCGCACGTGCCCGGCTTCGCCCGCGGCGCCGGCTTCCCCGAGCTCAACGCCGACCGCCACGTGCTCGAGGCCATCCGCGGCCAGCTCGCCGCCTTCCGCGAGGGCGCGGGGCCCGGCATGGACATCCTGGTGGACCTCAACTTCAACTACAAGACCGAGGGCTTCCTGCAAGATGGCGCGGGCCATGGAGCCCTACGACCTCTTCTGGGTCGAGATCGACACGCGCGATCCGAAGGCGCTGGCCTACGTCCGCAGCCGCACCACGCATCCCGGTCGCCTCGTGCGAGTGCCTCTTCGGCCGCCGCGACTACCGGCCGTTCTTCGAGCAGCAGGCGGTGGACGTGGCCATCATCGACACGCCGTGGAACGGGGTGGCCGAGTCGCTCAAGATCGCGGCGATGGCCGACACCTACGAGATCAACGTGGCGCCGCACAACTTCTACGGCCACCTCGCCACCATGATGAACGCGCACTGGAGCGCGGTGGTCCCGAACCTCCGCATCATGGAGATCGATCCCGACATGGTGCCGTGGCAGGACGACCTGGTGACCGTGAAGCCGCGAATCGAGAACGGCCACCTGCTGCTGCCCACCGGGCCGGGCTGGGGCACCGAGGTCAACGAGGACGCGGTCCGCGCGCACCCGCCGAGGACCGGCGGCTAGCGCAGCGCCGCGTCCACGATCTCCTGCGCCTCGCGCACGATCGCGTCGAGGTGCGCCGGATCCCGGAAGCTCTCCGCGTAGATCTTGTAGATGTTCTCCGTCCCGGAGGGCCGCGCCGCGAACCAGCCGCTCGCGGCCACGACCTTGAGCCCGCCGATCGGCGCGTCGTTGCCGGGCGCCCGGGTGAGCGTGGCGGTGATGGGCTCGCCCGCGAGCCGCGACGCGGTCACCGCGGCCGGGGACAGCTTCCCCAGCCGGGCCTTCTGCTCGGGGCTCGCGGCGGCGTCGATGCGCGTGTACCACGGGGTCCCGAGCTCGGCGGCCAGCGTCTCGTAGTGCTCCCCGGGGTCCCGGCCGGTGCGCGCGGTGATCTCGGCGGCGAGCAGGTCCATGATCAGCCCGTCCTTGTCGGTCGCCCACACGGTGCCGTCGCGCCGGAGGAAGCTGGCCCCGGCGCTCTCCTCGCCCCCGAACCCCAGCGAGCCGTCGAGCAGGCCGGGGACGAACCACTTGAACCCCACCGGCACCTCGTGGAGGCGGCGGCCCAGCTTCCGGGCCACCCGGTCGATCAGCCCGCTGCTGACCAGCGTCTTGCCGACCGCGGCGCCCGCGGGCCACTCGGGGCGGCTCGCGAACAGGTACCCGATGGCGACGGCCAGGTAGTGGTTCGGATTCATCAGACCAGCCCCGGGCGTGACGATGCCGTGGCGATCCGAATCCGGATCGTTCGCGAAGGCGACGCGATAGCGGTCCTTGAGGCCGACGAGCCGGGCCATCGCGTAGGGGCTCGAGCAGTCCATGCGGATCTTGCCGTCGTGATCCACCGTCATGAACGAGAAGGTCGGGTCGATCGTCGGGTTCACGATCGCCACGTCCAGCCCGTAGACCGCGTTGATCGGCTCCCAGTACGGCCGTGACGCGCCGCCGAGCGGATCCACCGCGAGCCGGAGCCGGGCCCCGCGGATGGCGTCCATGTCCACCACGTTGCCGCAGATCGTTCACGTAGGGCAGGACGAGATCGTCCCGATGGGTGGTCGCGGCGCGGAGCGCGCGCTCGTACGGCACCCGCGCGACGCCCGCGTTGCCCGCCCGCAGGAGCTCGTTGGCGCGGTCCTGGACCCAGCGGGTGACGTCGGTGTCGGCGGGGCCGCCGTCGGGCGGGTTGTACTTGAAGCCGCCGTCCTCCGGCGGGTTGTGCGACGGCGTCACCACGATGCCGTCCGCCAGGTGCGCGCCGCGGCCCCGGTTGTAGACCAAAATCGCATGCGAGATGACCGGGGTCGGCGTCACGCCGTCCTCACGCTGGATGATCGTCTCCACCCCGTTCGCGGCCAGCACCTCGAGCGCGGTGCGCTCGGCCGGCCCGGACACCGCGTGCGTGTCCTTGCCCATGTACAGCGGCCCGTCGATGCCGCGGCCGCGACGGTAATCGCAGATCGCCTGGGTGGTCGCCAGGATGTGCGCCTCGGTGAACGACCCACGAAGCGGGGAGCCGCGGTGCCCGCTCGTCCCGAACGCGACGAGCTGGTTCGGGTCGTCGGGGTCGGGCCGGCGCGCGTAGTACTCGCGCTCGAGCCCCACGACGTCCACCAGCATCTCCGGCGGCGCCGGCTTCCCCGCGAGGGGAGAGACGGTCACGGGTCGCCAGCGGCCGGCCGCGGGCCGCTCCACAGCGCGTCGTCCGAGGCGACCCGCCGGTGCGCGTCGTCTTCCGCGAGCGCCCGCATGACCTCGCGGGCCATCATCTCGTACCACTCGGCGACGTCCGTCGGGTAGTCGGCGTGGCTCTCCAGGTCCTTGAGGATCGGGCCTTCCACGGTCGGGATGTCGTGCTCGCCGTCGAACTGGCGCTCGTAGGGCCGTCCCTTGGCCGCGGCGGTCCGGGCGTCGATCGTCGCGTCGAGCTTGAGCCACCGGCCGTCGAGATAGGCCTCGCCGAGCGAATGCCGCGGCAGCGTACGGTCGCCCCACAGCCGCCGGACCTCCTCGGACATGAACGGCTTGTCGGGACAGTGGAGCTGCTGGAACCCGATGCGCGCCGGGATGCCGGAGGCGCGGCACAGCGCCACGAACGAGCTCGCCTTGCCCATGCAGAAGGCGTGGCCGGCCTGGAGCACGTCGCTCGCGCGGTTCCGACCCTGGGCCAGGTAGCGGAACGAGGCGAGGATGTCGTAGGGCATGTCGCGCACGAAGTAGTAGATGCGCTCGAGCTTCTCCCGGTCGCTCGCGCAGCCCTCGGTCAGGCGCCGCGCCCGCGCGATCACGTCCGCGTGGTCCGAGTCGATGAACCGGGTGGGCTCGAGATAGCGCCGCCGCTCGTCGGGGTCCATGCCGCCGTCCTTTCTCGCTGGCATCTAGGGAGCCGCGAACTCCTGGCGCAGCGCCGGGAGCACCCGGCGCCCGACCAGCTCGAGGGCGGGGCTCGAGGCCACGTCCGGGATCGTGAACAGGAAGTGGCGCACGCCCGCCTCGACGTACTCCCGCACGCGCGCCACGCACGCCTCCGGCGTGCCCGCCACGTGCCCCTCGCCCGGGATACCCGCGAAGCGCTCGCGCGTCGCGGCGGCCCGCCCCGCGTCGGTATCCGCGATCAGCAGCGCGGTGACCGAGCGCGCGAGCGCGGCCGGATCGCGCCCCGCCTCCCGGCACGCCGCGTCGAGATACCCGGCTCGCCCCGCGATCCGGTCGGGGCCCCACCAGCGCACGTTGACCCCGTCGGCCGCGCGCGCGGCCAGCTGGTGCACCCGGTCGCCCTCCCCGCCGATCCAGATCGGCGGATGCGGCCGCTGGCGCGGAGGCGGATCGCACGACGCCCCGTCGATCGTGTAGTGCCGGCCCTGGAAGCGCGGGTGCGCCTCCGTCCACATGCGCCGGATGATCTCGACTCCCTCCGCGAGCTGGTCGATCCGCTCGCCGATGCGAGGGAACGGGATCCCGTAGGCGCGGTACTCCTGCTCGAACCACCCGGCGCCCAGGCCCAGGTCGAGCCGCCCGTCGCTGATCACGTCCAGGGTCGCCGCCATCTTGGCCAGCACCGCGGGCGACCGGTAGGAATGACACAGCACGCTCGTGCCGAGGCGGAGCCGGGTGGTGTCCCGGGCGAGCGCGGAGAGCGCGGTCCAGCATTCGAGCAGCGGCATCGAGCGGGTCTCGGCCCCGCGGGCCCCGCCCCCGGCGCGTCCCGCGATGCCCGCGTCCTCGACGTAGGCGTCGGGCGCCAGGGTGAGGAAGTGATCGCAGAGCCAGACCGAGTCGAAGCCCAGATCCTCGGCGAGGCCGGCCACTCGGCGCATGTCCTCGTAGGACGTCACCGCGAGGCCGCGGATCGTGAGGGCGAGGATGAGGCCGAAGTGCAGGTCCCTGGGCAAGGCCGATCTCCACGCGGAGCCTACCACAGCGTCGCGGGGGCCGGGAGTGGACGCCGCCGCGGCGCGCGTGATATAAGCTGTCGCGTCAGCCTCACATCTCGCGCCCCTCAGAGCGGAGGGACCACGATGAATCCCACGACGCGGCGAACGATCCTCAAGACCCTCGCCGGAGCCGGCGCGGCCAGCGCGGTCTCCGGCTTCCCCTTCGTGAACCGCCTGGCCCTCGGCCAGCAGGCGCTCAAGCTCGGCGTCGTGGTGCCCGATGACCGGGCCGATGGCGCTCGAGGCCCAGGAGATGCTCGCCGCCACCCAGATCGCGGTCGAGGACGTCAACGCCGACGGGCGGCGTCATGGGCCGGAAGGTCGAGACCGTCATCCGCGACTCCGAGTTCAAGCCCGAGGTGGCCAAGCGCAAGGCCACCGAGCTGATCGAGGTGGAGAAGGCGCCGTTCCTGGTCGGGGCCATCGTCGGCTTCGAGGGCATCGCGATGGCGGAGGTCGGGCTGCAAGAACGACGTGATCGTCAGCTTCTTCGGCCAGAACTTCCTGACCGTCAAGGGCAAGATGTGCAAGTACCAGTTCGGCAACAACCTCACGCCCTACCAGACCGCGGCCGCCGCGGCGCACTTCGTCGACGCCAGCAGAAGATGGGCAAGAAGTGGCACATGCTCGCCAACAACTACTCGTGGCCGCAGATGTTCGAGCGCGCCTACTCGCTGGTGGCCAAGCAGGTCGGCGCCGAGTGGACGGGCGTGACGTGGGCGCCGCTCGGCACGCGCGACTTCCTGCCCTTCCTGCCGAAGGTGGCCGCGGCGAAGGCCGACGTCGTCTTCATCACGACGTGGGCCGCCGACCAGGTGGCGTGCGCCAAGCAGGTGCAGGAGTTCGGGCTCGCCAAGCAGGCGCAGGTCATCCACTCCATCACCGAGCTCACCTTCGCGGAGGCCGCCGGCACGGGCGTCTACGAGAACTTCTACGTCGGGCATGCCGTGGTACTGGCACCTCAAGGACAAGTACCCGGCGGCCAAGAAGCTACTACGACCGGCACTGCGCGCTCCGCAAGCGCGCCCCGAGCGGGTACACGGCGTCCACCTACTCCACGGTGCGCGTGCTGCTCGAGACCGCGAACGAGGTGAAATCGCTCGAGACCGACAAGGTCACCCGCGCGCTCGAGGGCCGGAAGTTCCAGTACCTCAAGGGCCCCGAGCAGATCCGCGCCTGCGACCACGTGAACATCCAGGAGGTGTACCTCTGCAAGGGCAAGCCGGCCGCCGCGATGAAGGACGCGTGGGACTTCTTCGACATCGTGCAGGCGTGAGCGGCGAGACGATCGCCGAGTCGTGCGAGGGCGAGGGCTTCGATCCGAAGAAGCCTCTGAGCCAGCAGATCTGAGACGCTCTTCGGCTTTCCGCTCGAGATCTGGTACACGCAGCTGTTCATCGGCCTGGTGAACGGCTGCATCCTGATCCTCGTCGCGCTCGGGCCTGTCCATCGTGTTCGGGCTCATGGGCATCATCAACTTCGCCCATGGGATCTTCTACATGCTGGGCGCCTACGCGGGCTGGCTCACCGTGCAGCTCACCGGGAGCTTCTGGCTCGCCCTGGTCACCGCGCCCGCTCACGGTCGGCCTGGTCGGCGCCCTCGTCGAGCGCGGCGTGCTCAAGCGCATCTACGGGACCAAGAACGCGAACTTCGCCGGCGTGCTGGTGACCTACGGCCTCGCGATCATGATCCCCGACCTGGTGCGCATGACCTTCGGCCGCCCCGGCAAGCCGTTCGCGGTCCCGGAGGTCCTCACCGGCTCGCTGTTCCGGCTCGGCGCCACTCGACGTCCACGGCTACCGCGTCTTCATCCTGCTCGTCACCGCCGTGCTGCTGCCCCTGCTGTGGCTCCTGCTGAACAAGACCAATCTCGGCCTCGTGATCCGCGCCGGGACCAGCGACAACCTCATGGTGCAGCTCCTCGGCATCAACGTGGCGCGCACGTGGACCATCACCTACGCGCTCGGCGCGGCGCTCGCCGCGCTTCGCGGGCGTGATCACCGCGCCGCTGGTGGCGGTCGCGCCGGAGATGGGCGGCCTCGTCCTCATCGAGTGCTTCATCGTCACGGTGGTCGGCGGGATGGGAAGCTTCCTGGGGGTCGTCGCGGGCGGGCTCCTCATCGGCCAGACGCTGGCGCTGACCGGCATGGTCTACGACGTGCTCGCGGACGTCGTCATCTACCTCGCGATGGCCCTCGTGCTGCTCGTCCGCCCCCGGGGACTCTTCGGCCAGGAGGGGATGTCCGAGGAGTGAAAGGCCTGGTCCTGGCCGCGCTGGTGCTCGCCACGGCGCCGCTCTACGCCGACTACACGCCGTTCTACCTCGGCCTGCTCACCGAGGTCCTCGTCTTCGGGCTCTTCGCCCTGGCCTACGACGTGCTGCTCGGCCACGCCGGGCGTGCTCTCGCTCGGGCACTCCGCGTTCCTCGGCGTGGCCGCCTACGTCACCGGCATCCTCCTCGCCCGCTACCATCTCCCGCTCGAGCTGAGCATCCTGGCCGGGGCGGTCGGGGGCCTCCTCACCTCGCTGATCCTCGGCGTCCTGGTCCTGCGCAAGCGCGGCGTCTATCTGGCGATGCTCACGCTGGCGCTGTCGCAGGTCTTCTACTATGTCGTGCTCATGTGGACGCCGGTCACCGGCGGCACCGACGGCCTCGGCAACCTGCCGATCCTCTACCTGAGCGATCCGCTCGGCTGGCGGCTTTCCAAGCGGCCGATCACCCGCTACTACGTGATCGCGGCGTGCATCTTCCTCGCGATGCTCGCGATCCGCCACCTGCTCCGCTCGCCGCTCGGGCGCGTGATGCGCGCGGTGAAGGCCAACGAGACGCGCGCGGCCGCGTGCGGCTACGACACCCGCCGCGTGCGGCTCGCCGCCTTCGCGATCTCGGGCCTGTTCTCGGGTCTCGCCGGCGCGCTGCTCACGGTCGTGCTCGAGTTCGTGCCGATCGAGAACATCCACTGGCAGCATGTCGGGCATCGTCCTGATCATGACGCTCTTCGGCGGCACCGGCACGCTGCTGGGCCCCTTCGTCGGCGCCGGCGTCTTCATCTGGATGCGCGATTTCCTGAGCAAGTACCTCGAGTACTGGGAGGTCTTCGTCGGCGGCGCCTTCGTGCTGATCGTCCTCTTCCTCCCCGACGGCATCGTGGGCAGCCTGACCCGGCTCGTCGCCTGCCGCCGGGCGCCGGCGGCGGTTCCGGCCGAGGGCGACCAGGTCCTGGAGCCCGAGCGGCTGGTCGGCGCGCGCCGCCGGCCGAGGCCGGAAGACGGGCAGCTCCTCGAGAGCCAGGGCCTCACCAAGACCTTCGGCGGCCTCACCGCGGTCAACCGCGTCGACTTCCAGGTGCGCGAGGGCGAGCTGCGCTCGGTCATCGGGCCGAACGGCGCGGGCAAGACCACGTTCTTCAATCTCCTCACCGGCGTGCTGCCCGCCGTCGGGCGGCCGCATCGTGTTCAAGGGCGGGGACATCACCGGGCTGCCCGCGCACGCGGTCTCGCGTCTCGGCATCGCGCGCTCCTATCAGGTGACGAACATCTTCGGCGACCTCACCGTCTTCGAGAACGTGCGCATCGCGGCCCAGTCGCGCGTCACCCACTACCGCTTCTGGGGCAACGCGGACGGGCTCACCGCGGTGAACGCGCGCGCGGAGGAGATCCTCCGGCACCTGGGCCTGTCCGCCAAGCGGCACGCGCGCGCCGCGAGCTCTCGCACGGCGAGCAGCGGTACCTGGAGATCGGCATCGCGCTCGCCACCGACCCGGACTTCCTCCTGCTCGACGAGCCGACCGCGGGCATGAGCCCGGACGAGACCCAGCGCACCGCCGCCTTCGTGCGCCGGCTGGCCGGCCACGTCACGATCGTGGTGGTGGAGCACGACATGGAGGTGGTGATGGGCATCTCCGACCGCATCACCGTGCTCAACTACGGCGAGATCCTCGCCGAGGGCAGCCCGGCCGAGATCCGCGAGAACGCCGACGTGCGCCGCGTCTACCTCCGGGACTGAGGCGGCGACCCATGCTCCGAGTCGAGAGCGTCGACGCCTACTACGGCCTGAGCCACGTGCTGCAGGGCGTGTCCCTCACCGTCGAGGCCGGCGAGGCGGTCGCGCTGCTCGGCCGCAACGGCGCCGGCAAGACCACGACGCTCAAGACGATCATGGCGGTGCGTGCGCGCGCGCCGGGGCCGCATCACGTGGAACGGCGACGACATCACGGCCCTGCCGCCCTACCGCATCGTGCAGCGCGGGCATCGGCTACGTCCCCGAGGAGCGGCGGATCTTCCCCAACCTGAGCGTGTACGAGAACCTCAAGATGGCGCGCCTCACCACCGACGGCGGCCGGCGCATGGACGAGTACCTGGCGCGGGTGCGTCGAGCTCTTCCCGCCCCTCGCCGACCGCCTCTCCAACAAGGGCAAGACGCTGAGCGGCGGCGAGCAGCAGATGCTGACGATGGCGCGCAGCCTCGGCACCGAACCCCAAGCTCCTGCTCATCGACGAGCCCACCGAGGGCCTCATGCCCGCCTTCGTCGAGACGATCGGCCGCACCATCACTCGAGATCCAGCGCCAGGGCGTCGCGGTGCTCCTGGTCGAGCAGAACACGCGGCTCGCTCTCGAGGCCACCCAGCGCGTCTACGTGATCGAGAAGGGCATGATCAAGCACGAGGCCCGCTCACGCGACCTCGCGGGCGACGCGGAGGCCCGCCGCCGCTACCTCGGAGTCTAGAACCTCCCCTCACCCTCCCCTCTCCCCAGAGGGGAGAGGGTGATGACTTCTCCCTCTCCCCTCTGGGGAGAGGGCCGGGGTGAGGGGCTCTCGGGGTGAGGGGCTACGGCAGCAGCTCCGCCACCGAGATCCGTGCCCCCGGCGCCACGAGCGGTGCGGCCGACGACCCGGAGGACAGCACATCGGTCCACCCGTACCGCCACCCGAAGCGGGCAGTGGGATCCACACGCGGCTCGCGGTATACCTCGAGCACCCGAGCCGCGAGGTTCAGGATCCAGTACTCGGCCACTCCTGCCTGCGCGTAGAGGCTCCCCTTGTGCTCACGATCGAGCGCCAGGCTGGACTCGGCGAACTCGACGACGAGCGCGGGGCGCGCGGGGTGCTCGTCGCGGTAGTCGCGCCGGGTGCCGCGGGTCACCGCGACGTCGGGCTCCGGTTCGGAGTCGTCGGTGAGCGCGATGGGCCCCTGGGATCGGATCAGCCAACCCCGTCCGAGCACGGCGCGGAGCGCGTCCTCCACGAGGCCGATCGCCGTGTAGTGCGCGCTGCCCTGGGGCTCGCTGACCATCAGCTCCCCGCCGAGCAGCTCGACCGGCTCGCCCGGCTGGAAGATGCCGGCCTCGATCAGGCGTGCGTACTCGGCTCGGGTCCAGCGGCGGAGACGGGTGGGGTAGGTCTCCATGCGTGGAGGCTAGCGCGGCGACGGAGTGGGCGTCAATGTCGCGAGGGTCTGACAGCTCGGCCCCTCAGCCTCTGACCCTCACCCTCCGACCCCTCACCCTGCCCTCTCCCCGGAGGGGAGAGGGGAGAGGAGGAAACCCTTCTACAGCTTGCCGAGGGCGCGCAGGATGACCTCGGGGGTCATGGGCACGCGGGTGACGCGCGCCTTGAAGGGGCTGAGCGCGTCGTTGACCGCGTTGAGCACCGCGCCGGGCGCGCCCGCGACGCCGCCCTCGCCCGCGCCCTTGAAGCCGCCCTCGGAGTAGGCGGTCGGCGTCTCGACGTGGGCGACCCCGATGTCGGGCATCTCCACCGCCATCGGGACGAGGTAGTCCATCATCGTCGTCGTCAGGAGCTGGCCCTGCTCGTCGTAGACGCAGTGCTCGAAGAGCGCGTCGCCGATGCCGTGGGCGACGCCGCCGCGCACCTGCTCGTCCACCAGCATCGGGTTGATGATGCGGCCGCAGTCCTCCGCCACCCAGTGGCCGAGGAGCTTCACGAACCCGGTCTCCACGTCGACCTCGACGTAGGAGAGCTGCACGCCGTTCGTGTAGGCGAGCGGCTGATGGCGGGGCACGTAGTGCCGCGTCACCGTCAGCTCGGACTGGAAGTCCTTCGGCAGCGTGATCCGGGCGGAAGTACGCCACGCGCCCGAGCTCGGAGAGCGGCATGCGCGACTCGCCGGTCCGCGCGTCGACGATCTGCCCGCCCCGGACGTCGAGGGCGAGCGCGTCCACCTCGAGCACGACCGCGGCGACCTTCAGGATGTTCTCCTTCAGCGCCTTGCCCGTCAGGATCGTCGCCTCGCCGCCGATGCCCGCGCCGCGGCTGCCCCAGGTGCCGCCGCCGTACGGCGTCACCATCGTGTCACCCGTCACCACGCGCACGTCCTCGATCGCCACGCCCACCGTCGCCGCCGCCACCTGGGCGAGGATGGTGTCGGTCCCCTGCCCCTGCTCGGTCACGCTCGAGATGCACCGTCAGCTTGCCGCTCGGCTCGAGCCGGATCGTCGTGCCGTCCTGCGACGAGATGCGCGCCCCGCCGGTGCCGTAGGTCTGGGCGCCCGGCACCGTCAGGTCGATGAACACGCAGAGGCCGAGCCCGCGGTAGACGCCGCTGCGCGCGCAGCCGATCGCGCTCCGCGCAGAGCGCGCGGTAGCCCGCCAGCTCCAGCACCGCGTCGAGCGACTCCTCGTGCGAGAGCTTCTCGAAGAAGAGCCCGGTGGGCGCGGTGTACGGGTACATGTCGGCGGTCAGGAGGTTCCGGCGGCGCACCTCGACCGGATCGAGCGCCGAGCTCGCGCGCGACGCGATCGACCATCGCCTCCATGACGAGCGCGGCGACCGGGTGGCCGACCGCGCGGTACTGCGACATCGGCGTCTTGTTCTGGAAGCACCACGCGGCCGCGCGCCTCGTAGTCGCGGAAGCGGTAGGGGCCGGGCGTCGTGCGCAGCACCTGGCCGCACTCGACCACGCTCGAGCGCGGGTACATCGAGAAGGGCCCGACCGGCGCCAGGTCGTCGAGGCGCATCGCGAGGATGGTCCCGTCGCGCTTGACCGCGACCTCCGCGGTGACGCGGTGGTCGCGCGAGTGGATGTCGGTCTGGAACGACTCGATGCGGTCGGCGAGGAACTTCACGGGCCGGCCGAGCATCACCGCCAGCGCGCAGGTCGCGATCTCGTCGGGATACGTGTGGATCTTGAGCCCGAACGAGCCGCCGACGTCCTTGTTGATCACGCGCACGCGGTGCTCGGGGATCCGCAGATGGCGCGACAGGATGTCGTGGAGCATGTACGGCGCCTGGCCCGAGTGGTACACGGTCAGCGTCTCGTCGGCCCGGTCGTAGTCCGCCAGCACGACCCGCGGCTCCAGGCTGACCACGGTGTGGCGGCCGGTGTCGAAGGTGTCCCGGTACACCGCGTCGGCCGATCGGAACGCCGCGTCCACGTCGCCCGACTTGATCCGCGTCTCGAGCACGAGGTTGTCGCCGAGCTCCGGATGGATGAGCGTCGCTCCGGGCGCGAGCGCGGCCTCCGCGTCCACCACCGGCGGCAGCGGCTCCCACGTCACGCGCACGCGCGCGCAGCCGTCCTCCGCGAGGGCGCGCGACTCCGCCACCACCGCGACCACCGGCTCGCCCTGCCACACCGCCTTGTCCAGCGCCAGCGGATACTGGGGCGCCGACTTCATGCCCGCGTAGTTCTTCAGCACGCCCACCCACGGCTCGCAGTGCGCGGCCATCTCGCGGCCGGTCACCACGGCGACCACCCCGGGCAGCGCCGCCGCCTCCGCGGTGTCGATCCGGCGATGCGCGCGTGGGCGTGCGGCGAGCGCACGAAGGCCGCGTGCAGGAGGCGCGGGATCACCGCCACGTCGTCGGTGTACGTGCCGCGTCCCGCGACGAGCCGCGCGGTCTGGGGCCGCACCACCGAGCGGCCGATATAGCTGCCGTTCTCCGGGAGCGGCCGGCGTGGGTGCGGCGTCGCAGGTCGGCCCGCGGCCGGCGCCTTGCGCCGATCGGCTCCGCGCCGCGCCCAGGACCGCCTGGACGATCGCGTGATAGCCCGTGCAGCGGCAGTAGTTGCCGCCGATGGCCTCGCGGATGGCCGCCGGATCGGGATCGGGGTTCTCGCTCGAGCAGCTCCGTGCGCGGTCAGCAGCATGCCCGGCGTGCAGAAGCCGCACTGGAGCGCGTTCTCCGCGCGGAACGCGTGCTGGAGGTCGGCGATCGCGCCGCTCTCGGCGACGCCCTCGATCGTCTCCACCCGGCAGCCGTCGGCCTGGGCGGCGAGCATCAGGCAGCCGCGGATCGGCGTGCCGTCCACCCGCACGGTGCACGCGCCGCACACGCCGTGCTCGCAGCCCGACGTGCGAGCCGGTGAGCCCGAGGTCGTAGCGGAGAAAGTCGACCAGGTTCTGGCGCCCCTCGACGTCGCGCGTCATCGGCGCGCCGTTGACGGTCAGCGCGATCTTCACGACCGCCCTCCGCGAGCCGGCCCACGACGCGCGCGAGCAGCACGCGGGCCAGATGCCGGCGCAGGGCCGGCGAGCCGTGGATGTCGCCGGGCGGATCGAGGTCGCCGTCGAGCGCCCGGCCGGCCGCGGCGAGCGCCTCCGCGTCCGCGCGCCGGCCGACCAGCGCGGCCTCGGCAGCGCCGCGCGCGCACGGGCCTCGTGCCGACGCCGAAGAACACGAGCCGAGCCTCGGCACACCGCTCTCGCCGCTCGAGTGCGCCTCGCACCCGCGGCCAGGCCCGCGAGGGCGAAGTCGCCGTGGCGGCGCGCCAGCTCCTCGAACCCCCAGCGCCATCCGGCGGCGGCGCGCGGCACCGGATCGCGGTGACGATCTCCCCCGGCTCGAGCGCGGTCGTGTAGATGCCGCGAAAGAAGTCCGCGGCCGCGATGTCCCGCTCCCGCCGCGGCGGCCGACGACCGGATCGTCGCGTCCAGCGCGACCACGCAGGCGGGCAGCTCGGCGGCGGGATCGGCCAGCGCGAGGCTGCCACCGATGGTGCCGCGCGCCCGGATCGCCGCGTGGCCGACGTGCGGGCATCGCCGTCGCGATGAGCGGCGCGTGCTCGCGCACGAGCGGCGAGCGCTCGAGCGCCTCCTGCCGCGCGAGCGCGCCGATCGACGAGCCCGTCGGCGCGTCACGCGGATGGCGTCGAGGCCGGGCAGGCGGTTGATGTCGATGACCGCGCGCGGCGTGGCGAGGCGCATGTTGAGCGTGGGCACGAGGCTCTGGCCCCCGGCGAGGATGCGCCCGTCGTCGCCGTACCGATCGAGGAGATCGAACGTCTCCGCGAGCGACGCCGGCCGGTGATACTCGAACGGGGCGGGCTTCATGCCGGGAACGCGCGGAACGTACGCAGGAGCGAGGCGCGCGCGCCGGGGCCGGGCGGCGCAAAGGGCAGCACCACCGGGATCGCCCCGGTACGCGCGAAGGCCGCCATCTGCTCGCGACACGCCTCGGCCGATCCCACCGCGCCCAGGCCCTCGAGCACCCGGGGGGAAATCTCCTTGACCGCGCCGGCGCGGTCGCCCGCCTTCCACGCGCGGTTGACCGCTTCCACCTCCTCGGCGAAGCCACACTCCTCGAAGAAGCGGGCGTAGACGCTCACGATCGCGTAGCCGGTGATGTCGCGGGCCAGCGTCTCCCGCACCGGCTCGGGCTCGTCGGTGACGCAGGTGCGGACGTACACCGCGACGTCCACGTCCGCCAGGCTCCGCCCCGCGCGCTTGGCCCCCGCCTCCACGTGGGCCATCGACGCGGGGACCGCGGAGGGCGGGATCCAGTTGAGCAGGACGCCGTCCGCCACCTCGCCGGCCAGCTCGCACATCCGCGGGCCGAGCGCGGCGAGATAGATCCGCGGCGCCAGCGACGGGGCGGGAATCGCGAGCCGGAAGTTCTTGAGCCGGTAGAACTTGCCCTCGAAGTTCACCCGCTCGCCCGCCGCGGCCATCCGGATGATCTGCACCGCCTCCCGCATCTGCTGGATGGAAGGCGCGAACGGCAGGCCGTGCCACTGCCCCACGATGATCTCGCTGGAGAGCCCGAGGCCGAGGGCGAAGCGGCCCGGAGCCAGGTGTCCGAGCGTCGCGGCGGCCTGGCCGTACACGATCGGGGTGCGCGTCTGCACCGGGATGACCCCGTTGGCGATCTTGATCGTCTGGGTGTGCGTCGCGATCAGGGTGGACAGCACGATGGCTTCCGCGCCCGAGGCCTCGCCCACCCAGGCGGTGCGGTAGCCCCGCTCTTCCGCCTCGCGGGCCATCGCGGGGAACTCGGAGAGCGGCATCGCGAGCGACGTCAGGGCGATGTCGATGGGCATCAGATGCGCTCGCTCACGATGTACTTCTTGTTGTAGGTGTACGGCCGCACCTCGGGCTTCCAGCGGCCGATGTCGGACGTGTCGTTCCAGAGCTTGGACATCGGCAGGTCGGCCGGTCCACCTCGTAGGCCGCCAGGTAGCGCGGCTCGCCCGGCGTCTCGGTCCGGTAGCGGACCACGTTCACGCAGCCGGGCAGCTTGAGCAGGAGCGGCACGTGCTCGGCGTCGTAGAGCTCGTTGAACAGCGCCTCGCGATGGGGCTCGATGTCCATCATGACCCAGAAGATGTAGGGCGTCCGGTACGTCAGCGCCGGGCTCGACCCCACCCACTCGTAGGCGGCGAGATGCCGGTTCATCGTGCGCGGGCGGATCTCCCTGGGCCAGCGGCCCGCCTCGCCCGCCGTCTTCCACTGCGGCGCTCTGGAGCACGGCCGCGCTCGTGAGCTCGTAGGCCGCGAGGTAGCGCGGCTCGGTCGGCGAGGGCTGGCGATAGCGGGAGCCCCGGACGATGCCGGGCACCGCCTGGAGCAGCGGCAGGTGCTCCTTGTCGTACACGTCGTTGAACGTGGGCTCGAGGTCGTGGGCGACGTCCATCCGGACCAGGTAGAGGGCATGTGGGCTCATCGTGGGGCCTCCCGGCGCAGCACTATCTCATAGTCGGCGGGGGCTGCGGAACGGCCGAAAACGCGAAGCTCCGCCCCACCGGCCTCCCAGGCCCCGAACTGCCCATCCGTATCTTTGCGTATTCTGCCCGGATCTCCGTAGTTCGATGGGATCACGAACCTCCCGGAGTAACATGATCGTCGTAAGGGGGCATCTCATGGCCGAGTTCATGGATAGCGAGACGCAAGTTTTCCACGAAGAGGCCTTCCTCCATCTCCTGAACCGGGAGGCGCTGCGGGCCACCCGGTACCAGGACTTCTTCTCGGTCTGCCTCTTGCGGCCGGACGAGCCCGCCGATCAACGACCCATCTCGGAGGAAGTCGAGCGGGCCGTCACCAAGAAGGTCCCCGAGTTCGTGCGAGAAACCGACCTGGTCGGGCAGCTCTCGTCGGCCATCGCGATCATCCTGCTGCACACCGCCGGCGAGGACGCCCTGCGAGTCGCGGAGCGGATCCGCACCAACATCGAGCAGGTCGCGTTCCGGGAGAGCTCCGACGGGGCGCCCCAGCGCCTCACGGTCAGCGTGGGGAAGGTCTCGTTCCCGCAAGACGGTCACACCGACGCCGCCCTCCTGTCCCAGGCGCTGACACTCCTGGAGCAGGCCGCGCACCGGGGCGGCAATCAGGTGACCGACAGCGGCGAGGTCCTGGACTAGATCCCCCGCCCGCCGCGCGGAAGGCCGGCGCGGCTCGTACCCTCTGGTGGTGAGTGAGCGCCTGCCCCTTGCCCCGGGCCCGCTTCGCCCGTATCTTCATCAGGCCGCACACCCCACTCACAGGAGACGACCGATGCCGCCAGTTGACCCGAACGAGGTGATGATGACCGGCGAGAACTCCTTCATCCGGCTGAGCCCCGACGGCGGCAAGACGCTGTCCGACCGCGCGAGCCACTGGCGGGTGCTGTGGTGCCCGGCGGGCGGCGGCCACGCGCTGTTCCTCCAGAGCACGCTCACCGACGGGCGGGTCCGCATCTACAGCGACAACATCGCGGTGGCGCGCTGGCTGCAGAAGTCCATCGAGACCCTGCTCTTCCCCGCCTTCGCGGACACATCCATCCCGGTGATCAACGCACGCTTCGAGCGGCAGGGCGGCCCCTGGTCGAGCGCGACCGAGTCGGTCCTGTCGGTGGACGCGCGGGTCACGATGAGCTGGTACGACTGCATCGAGCCCTTCGTGCTCAACGCGCCTCCCGGCTTCAACGACCGGCCGATCGGCGTCTTCAGCACGTTCTTCCCGGCGCGCGCGGCCCAGCTCGAGATCAACGGTAAGGTGGCGTCGGGCAACGTGTGGGCGGAGATGCGGGGCGATCGCCAGGGCAGCAGCGCGACCCTGGCCTGGTCCGAGACCTGGGTGAAGCCGCGCGGCTAGCGGGCGGCGCGGTGAGCGGGCGCCTCGACGGCAAGGTCGCGATCATCACCGGGGGCGGCAGCGGCATCGGCCGCGCCGCCGCGCTCACGTTTCTTCGCGAGGGGGCCCGGGTGGTGATCGGCGACCTGAACGAGGCGGGGCTCGCCGAGACCGTCGCGCTCGCCCGCGCGCAGGACCAGGACGGTGGGCTGGCCGTGCTCCACGGAGACGTCTCGACGGAGCTCCACGTCGCGGGCCTCGTCGCCCTCGCGGTCCAGCGCTTCCAGGGCCTCGACTGCATCTTCAACAACGCGGGCGTCGGCGGCGCCTTCGGGCCCATCGGCGAGACCACCACGGAGGAATGGGACTTCACCTTCGCGGTGCTGGTGCGCGGCGTGTTCCTCGGCGTCAAGCACGCGTCGAGTCGCATGCGAGCGCAGGGCCGCGGCGGCAGCATCATCAACACCGCGTCGATCGCGGGCCTCGGCGGCGGGGCCGGCCCGCACGCCTACTCCGCGGCCAAGGCGGCGGTGGCCAACCTCACCCGCTCGGTGTCCACGGAGCTGGCCGCCCACCGCATCCGGGTCAACGCGATCGCCCCGGGCATGATCCGGACTCCGCTCGCCACCGGCCATCGGGAAGAGGCCTGGGACCGGCTGGTGCAGGAGAAGCAGCCGTGGCCGGAGCCCGGTCTGCCGCAGCACATCGCCGACACCGCGCTCTTCCTGGCCGGCGAGGAATCTCGCTTCATCACCGGCCAGGTGATCGTGGTGGACGGAGGGCTGACCGCGCAGGGTCCGGATCTCTTCGGCCACGACGCGGGCAGCCGCCTGCTGCGGAAGGCCGGCCTCAACACGGGGAGCACCGGCCTGCCCGGCACGGTGCGCGAGGTGCCGCGCGCGTAGCAGCCCCTCGCGACGTCCGGGCGGACTGCCATCTCCGCTTCGGGCGTGTTGCCCGGCGACGTCGGAAGAGCACAAGCAGGACGACCACTTATCCCGCGGCCAGGCCTGGCGCGCCGCTTGCTCCCCACAGGCTCCGTCCATCCGGCTCACCCCCGAACCAAGGAGGCGCACGATGACGTGGCACCGGCAGAGCGTGATGGCGATGGTCCTGATGACCCCCCTCCTGATCCCGTCCTCGGGAATGGCTCAGGGCGCCGTGACCGCAACGCTCAGCGTGCTGACCGCGCCGGTGGAGCGCGTCGGGGGCGACGCGAACGCGCCCGAGCCCGGCGTCACCGGGATGAACCTGGCCGAGGGCGACCGCATCCGCACCGGCGCCGGGGGCGCCGCGCTCATCACGTTCCTGAACGGCAGCACGGTCACCCTGCTCTCCGATACCGAGATCACGGTGAAGCAGGCGCCGACCGGCCGCGCCAAGGCGGCGGGGATTCGCATGCTGATCCACACCGGCCGCGTGTGGGCCCGCGTGGTGCAGGCGGCGGGCAGTCGCTCGACGCCTCACGCTCGAGTCCAACGACTACACCGCGACCGCCCACGACGGGCTGATCGGCGCCGAGCAGTCGGCCGGCACCTTCGTGTGCTGGACACGGCGCGGCACGCTCTGGCTCACCGACAAGAGCGGCCAGACCGACACGGTCCTGGTGGCCGGGCAGCGCGCACGGGCGCGCTTCGCCGCGGCGGTGACGGCCGAACCCTTCGCGCCGAGCGCGAGCACGCTCGAGGTCCGGACCACGGGGCCGGTGGTGCCGCTGGTGCGCATGCCCGACGGGAGCCAGGCCGCGGGATTCCTCGCGCCCGACGTCGAGGTCAACCAGGTCTTCGGCTCGCTCACCGAGGCGAAGGGCGGGCAGCGCTGGCTCGTGGAAGTGCCGGGCGGCCACGAGGGCCCCTACACGCTGATCCTGACCGGCACCGGCGCGGGAGCGTTCACCGCGCGCATCACCGGACGCTACGCCGGCTTCTCCGCCTACCGGCAGGACATCCGCGGGGAGGCGCGGCCCGGCGAGCGGCTCTTCACGCGCATCACGCAGACCGTGAACGGTCAGGAGCCGGTGAAGGCCCGCGTGGTGGGGGCGACGGTGGACGGTCTGCGCGCCTGGGACCCCTCCGAGCCCGCCGCGATCGGGGCGGCACCCGGGTTCCTGTCAGGGCCGGGCGCGAACTAGAGGGAGACCTGGCCGCCGTCCACGTAGAGCGACGTGCCGGTGACGTAGGAGGCGTCGTCCGACGCGAGGAAGAGGATGCACGCCGCAACCTCGGCCGGCGTCCCGGGCCGTCCCAGCATGGTGCCGCGGCCGAACGCGGTCCGGAACTCCTCGAAGGTCTTCCCGGCGGTGGTGGCCCGGCGCTCGTGGAAGCGCGTGAAGATCGGGCCCGGGCACACCGCATTCACCCGGATCCCCTCGCCCGCGTGGTCGAGGGCCATCGCGCGGGTCAGGCCCGCCACCGCGGCCTTGGTGGTGTCGTACTGCACCATGTTGCCGCCCGCGACCACCGAGCGGATCGAGGCCACGTTGACGATGCTGCCGCCCCCGGTCTGGCGCATCAGGGGGATCGCCGCCTTCGCGCAGAAGGCGTAGCCCTTCACGTTCACGGCCAGGATCGCGTCCCAGCTCTCCTCGCTCGCGTCCACCACCGTCTGGTAGAGCCGCATCCCCGCGTTGTTGACGAGGATGTCCAGGCGACCCATCTCCGCGTGGGCGGCCCGGATGAAGCGGACGCACTCGGCCTCGCGCTCGGTGTGCGTCTCCACGAAGATCGCGCGGGCGCCGGTGGCGCGGATCTCGTCGGCCACCACGCGGCCCCGCTCCGCGTCGATGTCCGCGAGGGCCACGTGCGCACCCTCCTCGGCGAGGCGCCGCGCAGTCGCCTCGCCGATCCCGGAGGCCCCCCCGGTGATCGCCGCCACCTTCCCCCCGAGCCGGCCCATGGCAGCGCGCCGCGGCTCAGCGCGCCAGCGCGGCGCGCATCACGGACAGTCCGACGCGCAGCGCCACCGGGAGGCCCGCCTCGTTCATCTCGAACTCCGGCGCGTGGTGCGGCCGGGCCGCGCCGGTCGCGGAGCCGATGCCGACCCGGAAGTAGCAGCCCGGGCGCTCGCGCAGGAAGAGGCTCATGTCGTCGCTGGCCATGACCACGCGGCCGTCGGTCACCGCCTCGCCCCCGACCTCGTCCACCGCGCACGCCCGCACGAACTCCGTCTCCTTCGCGTGATTCACCACCGCCGGGCACGAGCCGCCGTCGAAGCGCGTGTCGCCTCCGCGCGGTAGGCCTTCGCGATATCGGCGGCGAAGGCGCCGAGCCGGTCGACGAGGTGATCCCGCACCGACGGCTCGAAGGCGCGGATGGTGCCCCGCATGATCGCGCGAGTCCGGGATGATGTTGCCCTTGGTGCCGGACACGATCTGCCCCACCGTGAGCACCGCGGTGTCCTGGGCCGGGACCTCGCGCGAGATGAGGGCCTGCATGCCGAGCAGGATGCTCGCGGCGGCGGTGATGGGATCCACGGAGAGATGCGGCATCGCGCCGTGACCACCGCTGCCCCGCACCTCGACGGTGAACGCGTCCGCCGAGGCCATGGACGGGCCCGGGCGCACCTGGACCTGGCCGACCGGCTGCTGGGTCGTGAGGTGCAGGCCGTAGATCTCCTCCACCCGCGGGTTGTCGAGCGCCCCCGCCTCGATCATCGGCCGCGCGCCGCCCAGCACTTCCTCGGCCGGCTGGAAGAGGAACACCGCGGTCCCGGACATCTCCGCGCGCCGCGCGGCCAGGATGTCCGCCATCGTGATCGCGATCGCGGTGTGGCCGTCGTGCCCGCACGCGTGCATCACGCCCGGCGTGCCGGAGGTGAAGGGCGCCTCGAGCAGCTCGGTGAGCGGCAGCGCGTCGATGTCGGCGCGCCACGCGATGGTCGGCCCCGGCCGGTCGCCGTGGAGCACCCCCACTACCCCGGTGCCGCCGACGCCGGTCCGCACGTCCAGCTTCGCCGCGTGGAGACGCTCCGCGATGATCTCCGCAGTGCGCCGCTCCTGATGGCTCAGCTCGGGATGACGGTGGAAGTCGCGCCGGAGCGCGATCAGATCGTCCGCGCGCCTGGTGATCTCCTGGCTCCACTCTGGGCGTGTCTTGCTCATCCGGGCGTCTCCTCGCAGCGGTAGATTTTACGCGGCCCCGATGCTGCGCCGTGGCCCGCCCGCTGTCAACCATCCCGTGGCCTGCCAAGATTTGAGCCGCGCGGTGACCACGATGGGAACCTGCCCGCTCCCTCGATGACGCCAAACCCTGGATTCAGGCGGGTTTCCTTGGCGAGGCGACTGGCCCGCTGCTTGCTCAAGCATCTGGCAACCATGGATACCTCTACCCGTTCCGCCACCCGCCGACTTCACGTCCGGAAGAACGTCTCGTGGACTGCCTGGGTCTCGGTCGGCAAGACCCGGCTCCGCTGCCACACCGTGGACCTGAGCGCCAACGGTGCCCGACTCAGGCCACGCCGGGACATCCAGCCCGGGACGCCCGTCGACCTGCAGTTCCAGCCGCCGGACGGGCCCATGATGGAGGTCTCCGGGGTCGTGTGGCGCGTGGAGTCGGACAGCATGGCCGTCATGTTCCTCCGCAACATCGCGGTCCAGGTGGCCACACCCACCCGCGCGCCGGAGCATGGCCGCCGCGGCTGGCGATAGTGGCCGGTCGAGCCGGCGCAGCCGCCGCTTGACGCGCTGGTGAGCGCGGGAGAATATCCGGCCGCGGCCGCCCGTCACTGAAGGGTGAGCCTCCTCCCATGAGACCATGGGGTATCTCCCCATGACGACTATCCGGAACCTGACCGCCGCTCCCGCCACGCTGCTGGCCCTCACGCTCCTGATCGGCTGCGGCAGCGACTACCCGACGACGAGCACCGCGAAGGCTCCCCCTTCGGGGACGGCGGGCGCCGCGACCCCCGAGAAGACCACGTCGGTCCGGGTCGTCCCCGCCATGGAAGAGCGCGCGGCCGGTGTGGTCGTGGCCTCGGGCACGCTCGCGGCCGAGGAGCAGATCGTGCTGGGGATGAAGGTCGCGGGCCGGCTCGCGGAGATCACGGTGGACCTGGGCACCCGCGTGAAGCAGGGCGACGTGGTCGCGCGCCTCGATCCCACCGACTTCCGGCTCCGGGTGCAGCTCGTGGAGAACGCCATCCAGCAGGCGCGGGCGCGGCTCGGCCTGCCGGCGGACGGCGGGAGCGATCGGGTGGATCCCGCGAAGACCCCCCTCGTCCGGCAGGCCCAGGCGGTGCTCGACGAGGCGCTGCTCACCCGCGATCGGCGGGTCAAGCTGCTGGAGCAGCAGTTCATCGCGCGGGCCGAGCTCGACACCGCCGAGGCGGCCGCCAAGGTCGCGGAGAGCCGCTACCACGACGCGGTCGAGGAAGTGAACAACCGGCTGGGCATCCTCGCCGAGAAGCGCACCGAGCTCGAGCTGGCCCGGCAACAGCTCGCGGACACCGTGCTGCGGGCACCGATCGACGGGGCCATGAACGCGCGCCAGGCCGCGGTGGGCGAGTTCCTGAACGCCGGCGCGCCGGTGGCCACGCTGGTGCGCATCAACCCGCTCCGGCTCCGCCTCGCGGTGCCCGAGCGCGAGACGGGCGCGATCCGGCAAGGCCAGCTCGTTCGGCTCACCCTCGAGACCGATCCGACGGTGTACGAGGGCCGGGTGGCCCGGCTGGCGCCCGCGATCAGCGAGCAGAACCGGGCGCTCATGATCGAGGCCGAGATCCCCAACGAGCAGGGCCGGCTGCGCCCGGGCGCCTTCGCCCGCGCGGAGATCGTCGTGCAGCCGGACCGCCGCCTCGTCACGGTGCCCGCGGAGGCCATCATCACGTTCGCGGGAATTGAAAAGGTAATGGTGGTCAAGGACGGGCGTGCGGTCGAGAAGCAGGTGACCACCGGCCGCCGCAGCGGCGATCGCCTCGAGATCCTCTCCGGCCTCGCCCCCGGCGAGCCGGTCATCGTCCGGCCCGGCGGCGTCGCGCCCGGCGTGCCCGTCACCGCGAGCCCCTGACGTGCAGAAGCTCGCCGAGGTCTGCATCCGTCGCCCCGTCTTCGCGACGATGCTCGTCCTCGCGCTCGTCGTGGTGGGGGCGGCCAGTTACTTCCGGCTCGGAGTGGACCGCTTTCCCGCCGTCGATCTCCCCACCGTCACGGTGCGCACCACGCTGCCGGGCGCCTCCACCGAGGAGATGGAGATCCAGGTCTCCCAGCGGATCGAGGAGGTCGTGAACACGGTGGCCGGCATCAGCGAGCTGCGATCGATCTCGGGCCCGGGCAACTCGGTGGTGATCGTCACGTTCGAGCTGTCCCGGAACATCGACGTGGCCACCCAGGACGTCCGCGACAAGGTCGCCACCGTGATCCGAAATCTTCCGCGCGATACCCTCGCGCCGATCATCTCCAAGTCCGATAACGAGTCGTCGCCGGTGATGACGGTGGCGCTCGCGGGCGACCGGCCGCTCCGGGAGCTGACCGAGCTGGCCGACAAGGTGGTGAAGGTCCGGCTCGAGCGCTCCTCGGGGGTCGGCGAGGTGCGGCTCGTGGGCGGCCTCGAGCGGGCCATCAGCGTCTGGGTCGACGCCGACCGCCTGGCCGCCTACCAGATCCCGATCACCGCAGTACGCGCCGCGATCGTCCGCCAGAACGCCGACCTGCCCGGCGGCAACGTCACCGAAGGCGCACACGAGGCCGCCCTGCGCACGATGGGCCGGGTGCTGGATCCGAAGGACTTCGACGACCTGGTCCTTGCCACCATCAACGGGGTGGCGGTCCGAGTGCGCGACATCGGCCACGCCGAGGACGGGACCAAGGAGCAGCGCTCGATCGCGCGGCTCGACGGCGTCCCCACCGTGACCCTGGAGGTACGGCGGCAATCCGGCGCTAACACGATCGCGGTCATCGAGGCGGCCAAGGCCAACCTCGTCCGCATCGTCGGGCAGCTGCCTCCCGGCGTCCGGCTCGAGGTGATCCGGGACCAGTCGCGCTACATCTACGCAGCGCTTCACGAGATCAACGTGCATCTGATCCTGGGCGCCATCCTCGCGTCGCTGGTGGTCCTCGCCTTCATGCGGAGCTGGCGCTCCACCCTGATCGCGGCGGTGGCGATCCCCGCTTCCGTGATCTCCGCCTTCGGCATGATGTGGGCGCTCAACTTCACGCTCAACAGCGTCACCATGCTGGCCCTCGTGCTCATGGTGGGTATCGTCATCGACGATGCGATCGTGGTGCTCGAGAACATCTTCCGCTTCGTCGAGGAGAAGCGGATGGAGCCCTTCGCGGCGGCCCGCGCGGCCACCGCCGACATCGGCCTCGCGGTGCTCGCCACCACCCTCAGCCTGGTGGTCATCTTCGTGCCGGTGTCGTTCATGTCGTCGATCTCGGGCCGCTTCCTGTACCAGTTTGGCCTCACCGCGGCGGTGGCGGTGATGGTCTCCCTGCTCGTGTCGTTCACCCTCACCCCGATGATGAGCGCCCGGCTGCTGCGCGCCGAGACCCGCACGCACGACGAGCCGGCGGCGGGCGACCGCGGGAAGCACGTCGCGGCGTCGCGCGGCGGCTTCTACGCCTGGATCGACCGGGGCTACGCGTGGATGCTCGACCGCTCCATGCGCCACCGCACCGCGGTGGCCCTGATCGCCGTCCTGGTGATCGCGGCGACGGTACCGCTGTACGGCCTCGTGCGGCAGGAGTACATCCCGACCGACGTGGACGAGGCGGAGTTCGACGTCCGGGTCACCGCTCCCCAGAACGTGAGCGTGACCGCCATGGACGAGGTCATGCAGCGGGTGGCCGGAGTGATCGCGTCCGCCCCCGGGGTGCGGCTCGTGCTCGCCTCGGCGGGCGGGGGCTTCCTGGGCCAGGTCAACGAGGGCACCGCCTACGTGCGCCTGGCCCCCCACGGGGAGCGCACCGTCACGTTCGCGCGCGTCTGGCGCGGAGTGGTCTCCGGCGATCCGCTCGCGGGATTCCGTGGACTCTGGAGCCAGCGCGACGTGATGCTGGAAGTCCGCCGCCGGCTGGCCCGCATTCCCGACGTGCGCACCTCCGTGCGGAACGCGCCCTCGTTCAACACCGGCGGCGGCAGCTTCGACATCGACTTCATCATCCGGGGCCCGGACCTCAACGCGCTCGCGCGCTACGGCGAGACCCTGCGGGAGCGGGCCCGCGACCTGGGCGGCATCGCCGACCCCGACACCACCCTCAAGCTCGACAAGCCGGAGTTCCGGGTCGAGATCGACCGCGCGCGGGCCGCCGACCTCGGCGTGGACACCGAGCAGGTCGCCGAGACCCTCCGCCTCATGGTGGGCGGTGACCAGGAGGTTTCACGCTTCCTGGATCCGACCGTCAACGACGACTACGACGTGCAGCTGCGGGTCACGGCCGGTGACCGCCGCGATCCCCGCGCGATCGCGCGCCTCTACGTGCCGCGCCAGGGCGGGAGCGGGCTCGTCCGCCTCGACAGCGTCGTGAAGATCGTCACCGCGGAGGGGGCGTCTCGCATCGATCGCTCGGACCGCCAGCGCGAGAACCGGCTCCGCGCGTCGGTGCTGCCCGGCTTCGGCCAGGCCGACCGCATCCAGGCGCTCCGGGGCGCGGTCACCCAGATGAACCTGCCCTCGGCCTACACCACCGCGATCGCGGGCCGGGCCCGGGAGCTCGAGCGCACCTTCGTGGAGTTCCTGTGGGTGTTCCTGCTATCCGTGATCTTCATGTACATGATCCTGGCCTCGCAGTTCGAGAGCCTCGTCCACCCCCTGACCATCCTGATCTCGCTGCCTCTCTCGGTCCCGTTCGCGCTCCTGTCGCTCTGGCTCACCAGCCACACCCTCAATCTGTACTCGGCCCTCGGCATCCTCGTCCTCTTCGGCGTGGTGAAGAAGAACTCGATCCTCCAGATCGACCACATGAACACGCTCCGGACCCACGGCATGGAGCGCCTGCCCGCCATCATGCAGGCCAACCGTGACCGCCTGCGCCCGATCCTGATGACCACGCTCGCGCTGGTGGCCGGCATGCTGCCGCTCGCGGTGGGCTCGGGGCCGGGGGCCGAGGAGCGCCGGGCCATCGCGGTCGTGGTGATCGGCGGGCAGACCCTCTCCCTGCTGCTGACGCTCCTGGTGACGCCGGTGGCCTACTCACTCTTCGAGGACCTCGCGCGGATGCTGGGCTGGCAGAGCCTCGTCCGCATCAGCCGGCGCGGCCTGCGCGCCGCGCGCGCCCGCCGCTAGACGGCAACCCGGCCGGGGCCTGCCTGCCCCGCCGCGGCCCCTTTGACAGACCCGCCCTCTTCGCCTAGACTCCCGGGCAATCCGCCCCGTCCCGAGGCCGCTCGAGGGAGTCCCGCATGAAGAAGCTCATCGTCGCTGCCGTGGTGCTGCTGGCCGTCGTCGGCCAGGTCTCGCTCGCGTCCGCTCAAGGCGTGCCTGCGCCGACCGCGCCGAACGACCAGCGACTGCCCTGGTGGTTCCGCAAGAATCAGAACATGCCGGGCATGCCGTGGTTCTACCGCGCCCCCGGCGCGGCCGCCGCCCCGCAGTGCCGCGTCGCGTACTGGTATCCGGCGCAGTTCTGGAACACGGATCAGTGGGGCAACACGGTGACCTGGGTGGGCTACGCCCCGCATTACGTGTGTAGCTGACCACCGCAAGTTCCGCCGCCCGCCCGCTTGGATCTCTGCTAGCGTGGCGGGCGTGAGCGAGCCGCCGACGTGGCGAGAGGTGATTCCGGAGGGCGAGGCCGCGCGCCTCGACGCCCTCGCCGCGCGCCTCCTCGGCGGCGGCCGACTCCACGGCCGGCCGCTCCACCGCAAGGCGCTCGCCGCCCTGCACGCGCGGTTCGAGGTGACCGAGGCCCCGCGCGACCTGCGCCACGGCCTCTTCGCCGAGCCGGGCAGCTACGACGCGTTCGTGCGCTTCTCCTCCGGCGCGGGGCGGGCACAGAGCGACCGGGTGCCGGACGTGCGCGGGCTCGCGGTGAAGATCCTGGGCGTGACCGGCCGGAAGGTGATCTCCGGACTCGAGGCCGCGTCCACGCAGGACTTCCTCACGATCCTCTCCCCCGTCTTCCCGTTCAAGGACCCGGCCGCCTTCGTGGACATCGCGGTGGCGTCCCGTCGGAGCAAGCTCGCGGTGCTCGGCGCGGTCCTCCGGCACTACGGCCCGCTCGGCCTCTTCGGGGCGCTGCCCCGCCTGCAGCGCTCGCTGGACTCCACGACCCGCAGCCTGGCCGAGCGCACCTACTTCACCGCGGTCCCCCTCCGCCTCGGCCCGCACGCGGTCAAGCTGCGCTTCCGCCCGACGGACGTGCCGCCGCCGGTGCCGCCGGTGGGGGGCGCGGACGTGCTGGCGGTCGAGCTCCAGGCCCGCGTGCGGGCGTCCCCGCTGTCCTTCCGCGTGGAGGCGCAGCGCTTCGTGGACGAGGCCCGCACGCCGATCGAGGATCCGACGGTGGAGTGGGCCGAGCGTGACGCGCCGTGGGTGCCCCTGGCGCGCCTGGCGATCCCCGCGCAGGCGACCGAGTCGCGCGCGGGCCGGGCGCTGGCCGCCTACGTCGAACGCCTGTCCTTCGATCCGTGGCACGCGCTGGTCGAGCACCGCCCGCTCGGCGCGGTGATGCGGGCGCGGGCGGTCGCCTACAAGCGCGCGGTCATCGCCCGCGGCGCCCTCTCCGAGCTCGAGGTCAAGCCGCCATCCGCGGTGATGGGCTGAGCCGCGCGCGCATATACTACGGCCCAAAGGAGACCCCGATGAACGGTGCGGAGAGCCTGGCGCGAACGCTGGTGGCGGGGGGAGTCAACGTCTGCTTCACGAACCCGGGCACGTCGGAGATGCACTTCGTGGCCGCGCTGGACAAGGTGGACGGCATCCGCTGCGTGCTCGGCCTCTTCGAGGGCGTGGTGACCGGCGCGGCCGACGGCTACTGGCGCATGGCCGACAAGCCCGCCGCCACCCTGCTGCACCTGGGCCCCGGGCTCGGCAACGGGCTCGCCAACCTCCACAACGCGCGCAAGGCCAGCTCCGGCATCGTCAACATCGTGGGCGAGCACGCGACCTACCACATCAAGCACGACGCGCCCCTCACCTCGGACATCGAGGGCATCGCGCGCCCGGTCTCCGCGTGGGTGCGCACGTCGCCGAGCGCCCGCGCGGTGGCCGCCGACGGCGCGGCCGCCATCGCGGCCGCGCGCACCGCGCCCGGCCAGGTCGCCACGCTCATCCTGCCCGCCGACACCGCGTGGAACGAGGCCGACGGCGTGGCGGCGGTGCCGCCGGCGCCCGCGCCCGCGCCGGTCGGCGCGGACGCGATCGAGCGCTGTGCCAAGGCCCTGCGCTCCGGGCGAGCCCGCCATGCTCATGCTGACCGGCCTCGCGGTCCGCGAGCGCGGGCTCGCGCTGGCCGGGCGCATCGCCACCGCGACCGGGGCGCGCATCATCGCCCAGGGCTCCAACGCCCGCATCCAGCGCGGCGCCGGCCGCGTCCCGATCGAGCGCCTGCCGTACCCGGTGGACCAGGCGCTCGCGGTGCTGAAGGACGTGCGGCATCTCATCCTGGTCGGCGCCAAGGCCCCGGTGGCTTTCTTCGCCTATCCGGACAAGCCCAGCGTGCTCACGCCCGACGGCTGCCAGGTGACACCAGCTCTCCACGCTGGCCCAGGATTCGATCGGCGCGCTGGAGGCGCTGGCCGAAGCGGTCGGCGCCAAGAAGAACGGCGAGGTGGTGCAGCAGCCGGGTCGCCCCGCGCTGCCCACCGGCGCGCTCACGCCCGACACGCTCGCCGCCGCGCTCGGGGCGCTGCTCCCCGAGGGCGCGATCGTCTCCGACGAGTCGGTGACCACCGGCCGCGGCTTCTTCAAGGCGACCGCGGGCGCCCCGCCGCACGACTGGATGAACAACATGGGCGGCTCGATCGGCCTCGGCCTCCCGCTGGCCACCGGCGCGGCGGTGGCCTGCCCCGACCGCAAGGTCGTGTGCCTCGAGGGTGACGGCAGCGGCATGTACACGGTGCAGGCGCTGTGGACGCAGGCGCGCGAGGGCCTCGACGTGACCACCGTGGTCTTCGCCAACCGCACCTACGCGATCCTGCGGCACGAGCTGAGCGGCGTCCGCGCGGGCACGCCCGGCCCCAAGGCGGCCGACATGCTCGACATCGGCCGCCCGGACCTCGACTGGGTCTCGCTCGCGCGCGGCATGGGCGTGCCCGCGAGCCGCGCCACCACCGCGGAGGAGTTCAACAAGCAGTTCGCGGCCGGCCTCGCCGCCCCCGGCCCCTACCTCATCGAGGCCGTGCTCTAGGCCGCCGTTGCAGCACTCGCCGTGCGGCATCGGGCGCGGGCACGTCGAGCGCGGGGTTGCGGTCGAAGAAGCCGGCCGGCTTGAGCATGAAGCCGATCGTGGCCACCGGCATCACCGGCCAGTCCTCGGGCCGCACGACGTGGTGCGCGCCGAACGTGTACCAGAGCACGACGTCGGTGTTCTCGAGCGGCGCGTCGTCCGCGCACGTAGGTCGGCAAGCCCGCCGCCGCCCGGGTGCTGGTTCGGATACTCGCCGGCGGCGTAGCGCTCGCGCGGGTCGTGACGCGTGACCCAGAGGTGGCGGGTCATGAAGGCGGCGCGCCTGCGTGACGGAGGCCTCCGGGCCCGGCGAACGGCAGCACGTTCTCGCCCGGCATCAGCTTGTAGGCGACCGGCTCGCCGAGGCGGTTGCGCACCGAGGGATTGACGACCTTCCAGAAGCGCGCCGGCCAGCGGATCGAGGAGCCGCTGGGCCTCGGCCTCCGAGGCCAGCAGGGTGGCCTCGGCGTGGAAGGCGTTGCCGTGCGGGTTCTCGGGCCCGGGCGCGTCCGCGACGGTGTTGACCTCGTAGACCGAGTTGTCGGGTCCGTCCACCATCATGTCGAGGCGCGCGTTGAAGAAGTGCTGGTGGATGGGCGCGTACACGCCGCGGCGCGACCATCGTCGCCCCATCGCGGCTTGCTCGCCCGGGCGGCTCGGCCCCGTTCGAGATGATGCCGGTCAGCTTGACCTCGAGCTGGATCGTGCCGTCCTGGTAGAAGTACCAGTAGAAGCCGTACTCGTAGTTGCCCACCGTGGAGATGAACGACACCACCAGGCGGCGCGAGCGGCGCACCTCGGTCGTGCCCAGTGCGCCAGTCGACGTGCTTCCAGAGGATGCCCGCAGTCCTCCTCGTGCAGGCAGATCGCGTTCGTCGAGCGTCACCGGGCGGCCCTGGCTGTCGTTGACCACGCGCGTCGAAGTAGCGGATCTCGCCCAGGCAGTCGCAGCCGAGCTCCAGCGAGTTGGCGCAGCGTGCCGATGCCGTACTCGCCCACGTCGAACGCGTTCCGGCGGAAGTAGGTCGGGCGCGGGTCGCCGTAGGGCACCACCATGTCGGCGATCGAGGCGCGGTAGAGGACCGGCCGCTCGCGCCCCTGGTCCTCGTAGCTGACGGTGTGGAGCACCAGCCCCTCGCGGGGCGTGAAGCCGATGCGCATCCGCCAGCTTCTGCCAGCGCACCTCGTGGCCCGTCGAGCTCGAAGCTCGGGCCGTCGGGCTGGCGGATCTCGACCGGCTTGAGCCCGGCGCGCGTGCCCGCCGCCTCCGGCGAGTAGTTGCCGTCCTCGGGCGGGAGCGGGACGACCTCGCCGTCCTCCACCGCGATCACCGCCATCGCGTTGAGATCCACGACCGTCAGCAGGTTGGCCACCGGCCGCGCGTAGCCGTTGTCCTGCGCGTGGCGGCGCACCCACGTCAGCGCGCGCACCAGGCGCCGCCCCTCGTCCTGCGGGAAGCCGAAGTTGCCCGCCGACCAGCTGTCCACCATCGCGAGGCTCGAAATCGGTGATGCCGCGCCGGCGCATTGCCTCCTGCCAGCGCGGGTCGGCGCGGACCGCGGCTTCGCACTCCACGAACTCGTCCAGCACGATGGCGGGCTGCGCGCCGGGCACGTGCTCCCACGACAGCACGCGGCCCCCGGAGAGCGACACCACCGCCTCGTAGGTCCGGCCGGGGCCGGAGTCCACCAGGGCCACGAAGGCGGCCCGCTCCACCGCGTCGCCCCGCCGGTGCGCGAGCACGATCTTCTTGTCGGGCTCGTGCAGCATGATGAAGATGACCCGGACCCGCGGCCCGAGCGCGCGCTCCGTCCGCACGATCTCCCACGCGCGCTCGATCTCGGCCGCGCTCAGCGGATCCAGGGGATGAACGGTCGATGTCATGTGTCGTCTCCTCTGCTGGCTACTCGATGATCTTGTCGGCCTGGGCCAGGATCGACGGCGGCACCGTCAGCCCGATCGCCTTCGCGGTCTTGAGGTTCAGGACCAGCTCGAACCGGTCCGCCTGCTCGACCGCGAGCTCGCCCGGTCGGGCGCCCTTGAGCAACCGGTGGACGTATGAGGCGGCGCGCCGCTGCGTCTCCGCAAAGCTCGTGGCATAGCTCATGAGGCCCCCGCCCTCCACGGCCTCCTTGAACGGGAAGACGGACGGCAGCCGCTGCTCCCGGGCGATCTCCGCGATGCGCGGGGCGACCCCGTCGATCAGGGGGCTCTCGACCGTGTAGAGCCCCTGTACCGGGACCGCGCGCAGCCGGCTTCGCAGCACCTCGAGCGGCTGGGGCCCCTTGAACTCGACCCACTCGATCCGCACGCCGAGACGTGCCGCCACGCTGTCGAGCTCCGTGACGGCGGAGTGCTGCACCGAATTGACGAGCACCATGACCCGAGTGAGCTTCGGCACCATCTCCTTGAGAAGCGCCAGGCGCTTGCTCCTCACGTCCGGGCTGATCAGGGCCACCCCGGTGACGTTGGCTTCCGGTCGGGCCAGGTTCGTCACCAGCCCCTGACTGACCGGGTCGCCCACCGGCGCCATGACGACCGGGATGCTCTTCGTGGCCCCCTTGGCCGCGCGGGCGGCTTGAAACCCGACCGCGACGATGACCTCGACCCGGCTCCTGACGAGCTCCGTTGCGAGGTCGGGAAGTCGCTCCGGCTTTCCGCCCGCGTACCGGTACTCGAAGACGACGGTCTGTCCCTCCACGTGGCCGAGCTCTCGAAGGCCCTCGCGAAGGGCGACGGCTCGCTGGGAGTTATCGGTCTCCGGGCTCGCCAGGAACAGGATGCCGACTCGTGGGGCGGGCGCCTGAGCCGCCGCGGGGACGGCCAGCGCCAGCACGATCAGGAATGCGCCCGCCCTCGCCCACGCCCGGTTCCAGGTCATCATCTGCGCGGTCAGCATACGCAGTGGACCGGCCGGCTGGCAAGCGCGGCCCGGCTGAGCTACCGCGGCGGCAGCTCCCGGATGGGCCGCACCTCGATCGAGTGGCCGCCCACCCGCAGCAGCGGGTGATCGGTCGCGATCGCGAGGGCCTCATCGAGGCTCGCCACCTCCACGATGGAGTAGCCGCCGAGCTGCTCCTTGGTCTCCGCGAAGGGCCCGTCCGTGGTGACCGCCTTGCCGCTCCGGAGCCGCACGGTGGTGGCGGTGTGGGTGGGCAGCAGCGGATCGCCGCCCAGGAAGATGCCGCGCTTTCGGAGGTCTTCAGCCGCGTCCACCGCGAGCTGGCGGATCGCGGTGCGCTCCTGCTCCGGCTTCGCGTCCCACCACTTCTCGTCCCGGTACATCAGCAGCATGTAGCGCATGCCGGTGACCGCCCCGTCAGTGCGCCACGACCGGCACCGCGGCCCGGAACGGGGCCGGCGGCCGGAACGTGAACGCGATGGCCACCGCCCCGAGGCCGATGCCGAAGGAGGCGATGAAGAGCCACGCGTAGCTCCCGAGCGAATCGTAGAACCAGCCACCGGCCCACGGCCCGAGCGCCATGCCCAGGGTGGACGCGAAGGCGACCGCGCCGAACGTGGCGCCCATGATCCGGGCGCCGAAGTACTCGCGCACCACGATCGCGTACAGCGGCATCACCCCGCCGTAGGCGAGGCCGAACATGAGGGCCAGCGCGTAGAAGCCCGCGAGCTGGCCGGTGACCAGGTAGAGGCTCACCGCGACCGCCTGGATCGCGAGGCCCACGATCAGCACCCGCTTGGCCCCCAGCCGATCGGCCAGGAGCCCGCAGATCACACGGCCGCTCAGCGAGGCCAGGCCCGCCGCGCCCAGCACGGTGGTCGCGGCCATCGCGGACACGCCGTGATCGATCGCGTTCGTGACCATGTGGAAGATCGGGCCCGAGTGCGCCGCGCAGCACGCGAAGTGGGTCAGCGCGATGGCCGCGAACTGCGGGGTGCGCAGGGCCTCCGCCACCGTGAACTCCCGCGCCGCGACCGCGCCGGGGGCGAGCACCACCGGCGCCGCCGCCGGCGGGTTGCGCACGAGCAGGGCGGCCGGGATGAGCAGGAGCCACGCGAGGTCGCCGATCACCAGCATCGCGACGCGCCAGTCGTAGTTGGTGATGATCCAGCCCGCGAGCGGCGCGATCGTCATCGAGCCCAGGCCGAGCCCCGCCGAGACGAGGGCGACCGCGAGGCTTCGATGCTCGACGAACCACCGGGTCGTCGTCGCGGTCATCGGCGCGTAGAAGCTTCCGGCCGCGACGCCAACGATCACCCCGAACAGGAGCTGGAACTGGCCCAGGGTCGCGGCCCGGCTCGCGGCCACCAGACCCGCCCCCAGCAGGATGCCGCCCGAGAGCACCACCACCCGCGTGCCGAACCGGTCGGAGAGGGAGCCCCAGAAGAACGATCCGACGCCCATGCAGAGGAAGTTCAGCATCGCGGCCAGCGAGATGCCGCTCCGGGACCACCCCATCGCCTCGGACATGGGCTGCAGAAACACCCCGAGCGAGAGCATCGAGCCGATCCCGACGCACGTCATCACGATGCCCGCCGCCACAATGACCCAGCCGTAGAAGATTTTCATCGCGCACCGAGCCTACCACGGGCCGGCGGCAGGAGCCGCCCCAGGTTCGGATTGGCCCCGGCCCGGACGCGGAAAAATACCGGTATCCTGTCGAATTGCATGGCGCTCGAACGACCATCCGGTGTCGGCAGCCATCCGATCTCGGGGAGGGGCTATGAAGTACGTCTGCCTGGTCTATCTTGTGGAGAAGGAAATGCACGCCATGTCCAAGCGAGAGGCTGACGCCTGCACCGACGAGAGCCTCGCCTACGATGAGGCCCTGAGGAAGGCCGGGCACCTCGTCGTCGCCCAGGCTCTCCAGCCGGTCGAGACGGCCACGACCGTGCGGGTCCGGAGCGGCAAGCTGTCCACGACCGACGGCCCGTTCGCCGAGACCACGGAGCAGCTCGGCGGCTTCATCCTGATCGAGGCGCGGGACCTGAACGACGCCATCCAGGTGGCCGCGAAGATCCCCCTGGCCCGCCGGGGCAGCATCGAGGTGCGGCCGATCAAGGAGCTCAAGCCATGAAGTTCATGTTCATGATCTACCACGACGAACAGGTGCTGGATTCCCTGCCCGACGGGGAGATGCAGCGGCTCGTGGACGCGGCCCTCGGCTACGACGAGGAGCTGCGGCAGAGTGGCCACTACATCGTCTCCAATGCCCTGCAGCGCGGACGGACCGCCCGGACGATCCGGGTCCGGGGCGGCAAGACGACCACCACCGACGGGCCATTCGCCGAGACCAAGGAGCAGCTCGGCGGCTTCTTCCTCGTCGAGGCCAAGGACATCGACGAGGCGTGCGCGCTGGCCGCGCGGTTCCCGCCGGCCCGTATCGGCACCATCGAGGTGCGCCCGGTCGAGGAGCTGCGGCACTCCTAGCCGCGACGGCCAGGTCATGAGCGAGCCCGCGGGAGACGACCGCGCGCGCGAGGCGGTGGAGGCGGTCTACCGCTCGGAGTCGCGCCGCGTCCTCGCCACCCTCATCCGCCTGCTCGGCGACTTCGACCTCGCCGAGGAGGCGCTGCACGAGGCCTTCGCGGCCGCCGTCGAGCAGTGGCCGCGGGAGGGCGTGCCGGCCAATCCGCGGGCCTGGCTCGTCTCCACCGGCCGCTTCAAGGCCATCGACGCCATGCGCCGGCGCGCCCGGTTCGACGCCTCCCAGGCGGAGCTCGCGGAGCGTCTCGAGGCCGAGACCGCCCGGGCCGGACCGGGCGAGGCGGAGGACATCGAGGACGACCGGCTGCGCCTGATCTTCACCTGCTGCCACCCGGCCCTGCCCGCCGGACGCGCAGGTCGCGCTGACCCTGCGCGAGGTCTGCGGCCTCACCACCGAGGAGATCGCGCGCGCCTTCCTCACCGCGCCGCCCGACGCTCGCCCAGCGCATCGTGCGCGCCAAGGCGAAGATCCGCGACGCGCGCATCCCCTACCAGGTCCCCGCGCTGGCCGAGCTGCCGGACCGGCTGGACACCGTGCTCCACGTGATCTACCTCGTGTTCAACGAGGGCTACTCGGCCTCCTCCGGCGACGTCGCTGACCCGGGCCGATCTCTCGGGCGAGGCGATCCGCCTGGGGCGGCTGCTGGTCGAGCTGCTGCCGGAGCCCGAGGCGATCGGCCTGCTGGCGCTGATGCTGCTGCACGAATCGCGCCGCGCCGCGCGCACGTCGCCGACCGGCGAGCTGATCCTGCTGGACGACCAGGACCGCTCGCTCTGGAACCGCGCGCAGATCGCGGAGGGCACGGCGCTGGTGGAGCGGGCGCTCGCGTCGCGCCGGATCGGCCCGTACACGCTCCAGGCCGCGATCGCGGCGGTGCACGCGGAAGCGTCCGCCGCCGCCGCGACCGACTGGGCCCAGATCGTCGGGCTCTACGACGTGCTGGTGCGGGCCGAGCCGTCGCCGGTGGTCGAGCTGAACCGCGCCGTCGCGGTGGCGATGCGCGACGGCCCCGCGGCGGGCCTGGCCCTCGATCGACGCGATCCTGGCGCGCGGCGACCTGGCCGACTACCACCTGGCGCACTCGGCGCGGGCCGAGCTGTGCCGGCGCCTCGGGAAGACGGGCGAGGCGCGGGCCTCCTACGAGCGCGCGCTCGGCCTCACCCGCCAGGAGCCGGAGCGGCGGTTTCTCGAGCGCCGCCTGGCCGAGCTCCGGGACTGAGGCGCCGCGCGGGCGGTTTGACCTGGCCCGGGACGATCTGGCAGGATCGCCTCACTCTCGCCGTCCCCGGAGGCCGCCGATGCGCATGCCGCTCGAAGACGTGAAGGTGCTCGACCTGAGCCACGCCCTCGCGGGCCCCTTCTGCTCCACGATGCTGGCCGACTTCGGCGCCGAGGTGATCAAGCTCGAGCCGCGCGGCGCCGGCGACATCGCGCGCGCGTGGGGGCCGCCGCTGCCCGGCGGCGAGACCTCGTACTTCGTGAGCCTGCACCGCAACAAGAAGGGCATCGAGGTCGACCTGAAGCATCCGGAGGGCAAGGAGCCTCTTCTTCCGACTCATGGTAAGCAAGTGCGACGTCGTGCTCGAGAACTACCGCGTCGGCGCGCTCGCCCGGCTCGGCCTGGGCTACGAGGCCGCGCGCGAGCGGAACCCCGGGATCATCTACTGCTCGGTCTCCGGCTTCGGCCAGGACGGCCCGTACCGCGACCGGGCCGCGCTCGATCTGATCCTCCAAGCGGAGAGCGGGATGATCAGCGTCACCGGCGAGCCGGGCGGCCACGGCGTGCGCTGCGGCGTCTCCATCGCCGACATGACCGCGGGGATGTACGCGGCCTACGGCATCATGCTCGCGCTGCGCGTGAAGGAGCGGACCGGCCGCGGCCAGGCCATCGACGTGTCCATGCTGGAGGGCCAGCTCTCGCTCCTCGGCAGCATGATCGGGGCCTACCTCGCCGACGGCGAGGTTCCCGCGCCGATGGGCACCGCCTACAAGGCGCTCCTGCCCTACCAGACCTTCCGGACCAAGACGCGCGATCTGGCCCTGGCCGTCGGGCAGCGAGAAGCTCTGGAAGGTGTTCTGTCCCGGCCATCGGCTGGCCCGAGCTGGCCGACGACCCGCGCTATCGCACCAATGCCGACCGGGCGCGGAACCGCGACACGCTCATCCCGACGCTCCAGGAGGTCGTTCCTCACCCGGACGCTACGAGGAATGGGAGCCGCTCCTGCTCGCGCACGGGCATCCCGATGGGCGCCATCAACAGCATCGCCCAGGTGGTCGAGCACCCGCAGGTGCAGCGCCCGCGGGACGCTCGTCGAGATGGACCATCCCCGCGCCGGCAAGGTGCGCATGGTCGGCGCGCCGGTCGGCTCTCCGCGACGCCGGGCTCGGTGCGCACGCCCGCGCCGATGCTCGGCGAGCACACCGACGAGGTGCTGCGCGAGCTCCTCGGCCTCGGACCGCCGAGCAGATCGACACCCTCCGGGCCGCGGGCGTCATCGGCCCGAAGCAGTGAGCCGCGCCATGAAAAAGGAGATCGTCCGGGCCACGCTGGCGCACGCGAATCCGAATCTCTCGGCCGCCACCCGGTTCGGCAACCTCGTCTTCGTGGCCGGCCAGACCGGCCGGCATCCGGTCACCGGCGAGGTCGGCCGCGACATCCGCGAGCAGACCCGCAACACGCTCGAGCGCATCAAGGTCGTCCTCGCCGCCGCGGGCACCTCGCTCGACCACGTGCTGAGCGCGATGACGCATCTCACCCGGCGCGAGGACCTGGCCGCCTACAACGAGGAGTACGCGAAGTACTTCCCGACCGACAAGCCGGCGCGGACCACCGTCACCGTCGCCGCCCTGAACGCGCCCGAGCTGCTCGTGGAGATCACGGTCATCGCGGGCATCCCCGACTGACCGCCTACCGCTCGCGGGGGTGGCGCCAGGCCAGGCCGGTGCGCCGCGCGACGAGCACGAGGACGATCACCGCCACCAGCCCGCCGCCGCCGCCCAGCGCGCAGGCCGCGCGCACGCCCAGCCGCTCGGCGAGCAGGCCCATCAGCACGGATCCGAACGGGGTCATGCCCGCGTTGGCGAGCGCGTAGAGACCCATCACCCGCCCGCGCAGCGCGTCCGGCGTGTCGAGCTGCAGCGTGGTGTTGCAGCCCGTGGAGAACAGGATCTGGCAGCACCCGAGCGCGACGAGCAGGACGGCCGCGGCGCCGAGATGTCCCACCAGGCCGAGCGAGGCGGTCCCCGCGCTGAGCACCGCCGCCGCGGCGGCCAGGAACCACGGCGAGGGTCGGCCCCGCCGGAGCAGCGTCAGGCCGATCCCGGCCATCACCGCCCCCGCGCCGAGCGAGGACATGAGCAGCCCGAACCCGTGCGCGCCCTCGTTCAGCACGTCCTTCGCGATCAGGGGCACCACCACGTTGAAGTTGAGCACGAGCACGCTGACCGCGACGACCAGGGAGAGCGTGAACGCGGTGGACGGCGTGCGGGCCGCGTAGTCGAGCGCGGCCCAGACCCCGGCCCGGATGCCGAGCCGCCCGGCCGGATCCGGATTCCCGGGCGTGCGGATCGCGAGGAGCGCGCCCAGGACCGCGACGAAGCTCAGGCCGTTGAGGAAGAACGCCGGCGCCACGCCGAACCCCGCGATGAGCAGGCCGGCGACCGCGGGCCCCACGATGCGCGCCCCGTTGAAGACCAGCGAGTTGAGCGCGACCGCATTCGGCAGGTCGGCCCGCCCGACGAGATCCGTGATGTAGGACTGGCGCGCCGGGATGTCCACCGCGCGCCCCAGGCCGTAGATCGCGGCCAGCACCGCCACGTGCCAGTAGCGGACGTGCCCGCTCCAGACGAGGCCGGCCAGCACGAAGGCCTGGGCCATCATCACCGCCTGGGTCAGCAGGATGATGCGCCGCTTGGGAAATCGATCGCTCAGCGCGCCGCCCACCGGCGACAGCAGCAGGATCGGGGTGAACTGGAGCGCGGTGACCAGCCCGAGCTGGAACGGCGAGCCGGTCAGCTCCAGCACCAGCCACGCCTGCCCCACGCTCTGCATCCAGGTCCCGATCAGTGAGACCAGCTGCCCGCTCCAGAAGAGACGGAAGTCGCGGTGGCGGAGCGCGGCCAGGCGCGCGGGCCGCGGCGCGATCAATACCGGGCGGGCTCGACGGGGGCGGAGCGGAACTGCACGCTGATGCGCAGGTCGGCGTGGGCCACCTTCGGCACCGCGTGCTGCCACGTGCGCTGACAGGTACCGCCCATCACCAGGAGGTCGCCCGCGCCGAGGGCGAGCGACCGCGAGCGGCCTCCGGCCGCCGGGCGCAGCTGGAAGCGCCGCCGCCCGCCGAGGGCCACGATCGCCACGATCGCGTCGTCACGCGCCGGCCCCAGGCGGTCGCCGTGGAAGGCGACACTGTCGCGCCCATCGCGATACGCGGCGAGGGACACGCGCTCCATCGGCCGCCCGTAGCGCGCGGCCAGCGCGGCCGCCAGCGCGGGTAGCAGCGGATGCCCCGGTCCGTCGTCGGGCCAGGTGGCCACGAGCCGCGGAACGTCGACGATGCGCTCGTACATGCGGCGCCGGTGCGCCTGCCAGCGCATGGTGGTCCACAGGGTCTGGAGCACCGTCTCGTGGCCCTTCACCCATTCCGGCAACCGGTCGATCCAGGCGCCCGCGCCCAGATCGGTCCGCTCGAGCCCGCGCAGCTCCGGATCGTACCCCGGCTCCTCGACGAACAGGCCGGGCTGAAAGACGAGCACGACTCCATGCTCTCACGCGGTGGAAGGCCGAGCCCGCGCCTCCGCCAGCTTCGCGGCGCGCTCCTGGAGCGAGGGTGGGCCGAGGCGCGCCGCCCAGGCCGTGAAGCCGGGGCGCGGCCCGACCCACCGCAGCGCGTCCACGGAGGCGCCGATCGGCGCGTCCGCGCGCAGCGTGGCGAGGGTGCGGAACAGCATCGCGTGCTCGCGCTGGGCGGCGAGCGTCGCGGCCAACCGCGCCGCGCCGCGCACCGGGACCTCCCAGTTCGCGGCCTGCTCGGGAATGCGCTCCAGGTGCTCGTAGCGCGCCAGCACTGCCGACGCGGACGCGGCGCCCCAGCCGGCCAGGCCCGGGAAGCCGTCCGCGCTGTCGCCGACCAGGGCGAGCCAGTCCGGAATCGACGCGGGCCGGACGCCGAACTTCTTCACCACGCCCGCCTCGTCACGCAGCTCGGCGCGGCGCCGGTCGAGCTGGACCACCCGCTGGTCCCGCACGCACTGCGCCAGATCCTTGTCCGGCGTGCAGATCACGACCTGCTCCACCCGCGCGTCGGCCGCCGCGACCGCCGCCGCGGCGGCGAGGGCATCGTCGGCCTCGAACTCGACCATCGGCCAGACCGCCACCCCCAGCGCGCCGAGCGCCTCCTCGAGCGGCTCGAACTGGGCGTAGAGGAGCGGGTCCATACCCTCGCCGGTCTTGTAGCCCGGCCAGAGCGCGTTCCGGAACGACTCGATCACATGATCGGTGGCCACGCCCAGATGCGTCGCGCCGCCCTCGAGCATGCCGAGGATCGACGCGACGACGCCTCGTACCGCGCGGAGCTCGGGCGGCGTGCTCCGATCGAAGGCCGCCCCGGGCGAGAGGAAATAGCGGAAGAGCTCGTAGGTACCGTCGACGAGGTGCACGATCACAGCCAGAACGATACGACAACACCCGACCGGCCGGACGAAGATCCGCAAGGGAAGCCGGCCGGCTACTGCACCGGCTTCCCCGTCTCCGCTAGATCCCGAGCTTGCTGCGAGTCTCGGCGTCGAGGCGACCGGTCACGCGAAGTCCCTCGGACTGCTGGAACTCGCGGAGCGCCGCGCTGGTCCTCGGGCCCATCGCGCCATCGATCGCGCCCGGATCGTAGCCCTTCCCCTTCAGGGCTTCCTGCATCATCTTCACCTGCTGCTTGCTCTTGCCATGTTCAGCGCCGACCTGCCGATCCATCTTCTCCATTGATCGGCCCATCCGCGGTTGCGACGTCTGATCCCCCTGGACTCGAGCCGGTGCGCACGTGCCCCCTTCCTTGACCTGCCCCGGCGGACACGGGTTGACTCCGGTCCCGGGCGTCGTGGGCGTCATCGCCCCGCCCCCGGGGGCGCCGGCGCCAGAGCCGCCTGTTCCGCCCGGCGCCTGGGCGAATGCGGTGCCCGCGAGAAGTAGACTGCCCACTGCGATCGCGAGAGTCGGTTTCCACGTCATGAGGTTTCTCCTTGGTTGCGGTCGAGATCGTTCCTGTGCTCGCGAGAGAGCAAGGCCTGTGCCGCGCGCCAAACCAGACGCTCGCGCCGGATAGGGCCGGATGGTCGGTCGGAATCGAGAGGGGTACCCCGAGGTTTCCGGGTGGACCTTACCGGGAAGGCGCTTCTTCACGATTCGAAGCTCGAGCGCTGCGGCCCGGCCGGACGCGGTAGAATCGACCCCGCCATGAAGATCCGGATCGGGGTGGGCTCCGCGGGCGCGACCGCTTCCATGGAAGCGATGGCCGAGCTGGTGGCCGGCCTCGACGAGTTCGGGTTCGATTCCCTCTGGCTCTCGGAGGTGCTGACCGGCCCGGTGCTCGATCCGGTGGTGGGCCTCGCGTGGGCCGCCGCGAGCAACCCGCGCCTGAAGGTCGGAACCACCATGCTCCTGCCGGGTCGAAACGTGCTGCGCCTGGCCAAGCAGCTCGCGAGCCTCGACCGGCTGTCCCAGGGGCGCCTGCTGGTGACGCTGGTGCCCGGCCTCACCTTCGCGCCGGAGCGCGAGGCCATCGGCGTCGAGCCCAAGCAGCGCGGCGCCTTCATCGACGAGGCCCTCCCGGTCCTGCGCCGCCTCTGGGCCGGCGAGACCGTGAGCCACGACGGGCCCGCCGGGACTCTCAGGGAGGTCAAGCTCTCCCCGCTCCCCGTGCAGCAGCCGCTCGAGGTGTGGCTGGGCGGCACGGTGCCGGCTGCTCTCGAGCGCTGCGGCCGGCTGTCGGATGGCTGGCTGCCGTCGCTGTGCACGCCCGCGGAAGCGGCGGCGGGGCGCGTCGTGATCGAGGCGGCGGCGGCGCGCGCCGGGCGCTCGATCAGCGGCGAGCACTTCGGCATGAGCGTCGGCTACGCCACCGCGGCGATCGATCCGGCCACCGCCCGCGCCATGGCCGCGCGGCGGCCTCGCTCGGTCGAGCTGACCCCGGTGGGGCTGCCCGCGCTCCGCGCGCTGCTCGAGCAGTTCATCGCGGTGGGCTTCTCGAAGTTCGTGGTGCGCCCGCTGGTCACGCCCAGGTCCTGGCGCGCGGAGCTGGAGGCCCTGGCCGACGCGGTCGGAGATCTCCAGACCTGACCATGATCCGAGCGGTGGACATCCGGGCCGAGCTGGCCGGCCTGCCGGTGCTGCGGGAACGCGCGGTGGACACGCCCGCCGATGAGGTCCGGGCCGCGTTCGCCGCGCTGGCTCCGTTCCGCGACGGCAGCGTCTTCGCGGGCCGCTTCTCCGGGGACACGCCATGGGAGCGGCACCGGAAGGGCGACGAGCTCGTGCAGATCCTGGACGGGGCCGCGACCCTCACGATCATGACCGACGAGGGGCCCCGGTCGTTCGAGCTCCGCGCCGGGATGCTGATCGTCGTCCCGCAGGGGCACTGGCACCGGTTCGAGGCGCCCGACGGCGTCACGGTGCTGAGCGCGACGCCACAGCCCACCGACCACTCGGCGGCGGGGGATCCGAGAGGCGAAGCCTAGCGAAGCTCGGAGCGCACGATGGTCAGGCCGATCAGGCGTGACACCACCAGCGCGATGTACATCACTCCCGCGAACTGCTCCAGCATCACCAGCGCCCGGGCCCACGGGCTGATCGGCAGGACGTCGCCGAGGCCGACGCTGGACAGGGTCGTGAAGCTCAGGAACAGCAGCTCCATCCAGCTCCGCGGCGCCGCGGGATCCACCGCCGCGATGAAGCTCCCGGGCGACAGGGTCTGGCAGGCGGCGAACGCGAAGGCGAAGCCCCAGGCCAGCAACGTGAAGGTGGCGCCGGCGGCAAGGAGCTCGTCGGCGGTCACGCGCTGATCGCTGAGCATGTAGGCGATCAGGCCCGCGGCTGCGTAGAAGTACAGCGCGCTCTCCAGCAGGTACGCCCACACGAGCCACTGGGGCTGCCCGCCCCACCCGCCGAGCAACGACAGCAGCACCGCCGGGGCCGCCAGCAGCCACGCGATCCAGTTGACGGTTGGGCTGCGGTTGACGACCCAGAGCGCCAGCGCCAGGACCAGCACCCCGAAGCTGCTGAACAGGGCCCGGCCCGCCCCGGCGTCTTCCATCAGCGGATACAGCAGAAGGCCGAGCAGCTGCACGGCCAGCAAGACACCGGACGGATGCCGGGGCAGGAAGCCGAGTCTCATGCCATCCGCGGCCGGCCCATCACGGGCCGGCCCCATCACCGTCCGAGATGTCGGCCCCGGCCGGAACGCCGCCCGCTGTCCCGGCCCGCCGGGTCGAGCCGCCGTCGACGGAGGGAGCGGCGGCGGAGCACCTCGGGCCGCGAGGCCACGCCCGGGCGGCGGTCCAGCAGACGCTCTCGCTCCTCCCATTTCCTCTGGGTGGCCCGCTCCTCGTGCCGCTCCCACAAGCGCCCCAGCAGGCCGCCGATGAGAAGACACGCGAGAACCGCCACGACGAGCAGAAGGAAAAGGCTCACTGGCATCTCCCTGGAGAAGCCGCAGCCTAGCAGAGGACGAATCGTTCGCCAAGGGCGGGATTTACCCGCGGACTACGAGGCGCCACCCCGCAGGCGCGCGTACCGGCCCGGCGTCACCCCGTAGGCCGACCGGAACATGCGCGTGAAGTGCGCCTGGTCGGCAAAGCCCGCCGCCAGCGCCAGGTCCGCCAGCGGCGTCCCCGGGCGCAGCCGGGTGCGCGCGAACTCGAGCCGGCGCAGCAGCGAATAGCGATACGGGCTCGTTCCGTACCGGGCCCGGAACTGGCGGGCGAGCTCGTAGCGGCTCAGGCCGGTGACCGCCTCGAGCTCGGTCGATCGGACGATGACACGCCGGTCATCCAGGAAGGCGCGGGCCCGGTCGAGCGCGCCCGGGTCCAGGCGAGGCACCCGGACCGGCCCGCCGTCGGCGGCGCCCTCGACCAGTCCTTCCGCCAGCCGGAGCACGAGCGCGTCGAGGGCCAGCGGCTCCGCGGGAGCCTGGAACGCGGCGGTGATCGCGCGCGCCAGCATCGGGTTCCGCGACACGGGCTCCCGCGCGAACGGCAGCGAGGCCGGCCGGCCCCGGATCGCGTGGACCGCGGCGGCGATACGGGCCGGCTCGACGTAGACGATCCGGTAGCCGAACCCGTCGTCGCCTCCGGCGCGCCCGTCGTGCTCCTCGTCGGGGTGCAGCACGAGCACGTCACCCGTCCGGGCACGCTCGACGCGGCCGCGGTAGTCGAACACCTGGATCCCGGCCTCGGTGAGGCCGATCGCGTAGGTGTCGTGGCGGTGCCGGGCGAAGGCCCGCCCGCGGAACCACGCGTGCAGCAACTCGACGCCCGCGACCGGTCCCCGCCCCCGCACCCACTCGCGAGCGCCGCACGAACGTTCAAGACCCTGGCCGGCCGATCGGCCCAGACTCGATCCCATGCGGCGAATCTACCCGCTCCGGGGCGGCCGGCGCAAATGACGCTCGAGCAGGCCGTCGCCTTCTTCCTCTTCTCGGTCGCCGCCGCCGGTACGCCGGGCCCCAGCAACGCGCTGCTGACCGCCACCGGCGCGACGGTGGGCGTGCTGCGCGGGCTGCCGTGCCTGCTCGGCGTCGCCGTCGGCATGGGGCTGATGATGTTCATCGTGGCCTTCGGGCTCGGCAGCGTCATCCTCCACCACCCGATGGTGCTGGAGGTCATCAAGTGGTGCGGGGCGGCGATGCTGTGCTGGCTCGCCTGGAAGATCGCGACCGCGGGCCGCTCGGGCGCCACCGCCGCCGGCCCCCCGGTGGGATTCATCGGCGCGGCCGCCTTCCAGTGGATCAACCCGAAATCCTGGCTCGTCTGCGCGAGCGCGGCCGCGACGTTCCTCCAGGACGGCGCGAGCAGCGCGCTGGTCCAGTCGGCCGCCTTCGGGCTCACGTTCGTCCTCGCGTCGCTCCCGAGCTGCCTGCCGTGGCTGGCCTTCGGCGCCGTCCTGCAGCGCGTGCTCCGCTCCGAGCGCGCCCGTCGGGTCTTCAATGGGGCGATGGGGGCGCTTCTCGCCGCCTCCGTGCTCCTGATCTTCTGGTAGGATCGCCGTCAAAGGAGACAGGAATGACGGCGAAGCTGATGCTCTGCGGTCTGCTGATCGTGCTGGGGGTGTTCATCGGACGGGCCACGATGGCCCATTCGCCCCAGGCGCAGGTCACCGAGCAGGAGCTGCTGAACAACGAGTCGGTGCGGATCGTCCTGATGACCTATCCGCCCGGCGCCGACTCCGATCTCCACCTCAACGAAGGGCCCGAGATCACCATCGTCCAGGACGGGGAGCTGGCGCTCTACGCGAAGGGCAAGCGCGAGGCGCTGCGGCCGCGCAGCGCCCACTGGCTCGAGGAGGGCTCGGCGCATCTCGCCCGCAACGAGACGAAGCGCCCGGCCCGCTTCTGGTCCATCCTGCTCAAGCGGTGCGACTGACCACGACGTCGGAGCCCTCGCGCGACCGCTGGAACCGTCGCTGGGCCGGCGAGGAGCGCGTCCACGCCAGCACCACGCCGAGCCGGTTCCTGGTCGCCGAGGTCGCCGATCTGCGACCTGGGACGGCGCTCGACCTCGCGTGCGGCGCGGGCCGGAACGCGGTCTGGCTCGCCGAGCAGGGCTGGCGAGTGACCGCGGTGGATTTCTCCGGCGTGGCCCTCCGGATGGCGCGCGCCTTCGCGGCCGAGCGTCGCGTGGAGGTCGAGTGGGTCGAGGCCGACGTGATGGCGGGGGCGCCGCCCGCGCCCGGCTACGATCTGGTGTGCGTCTTCTACCTGCAGCTCCCGGCCCGCGAGCGCCCGACCGCGCTCGCGCGCGCGGCCGGCGCGGTCCGTCCCGGCGGCACGCTGCTGGTCGTCGGTCATGATCTGCTCAATCTCACCGAGGGCTGGGGCGGCCCGACCCAGCCCGACGTCCTCTTCACCCCGGACGACGTGGTCGCGGAGATCGGAGATCTCCGGATCGAGAAGGCCCAGCGCCTGCGCCGGACGGTCGCGGACCCGGACGCCCCGCGCGAGGCGATCGACGCCCTGGTCCGGGCGACGCGGCCCTAGGAGACACCCCGCCATGTCCTGGATCGCCGAGGTGCACGAGAGCGCGGCCGAGGGCCGCCTGAAGGAATGCTACGAGCGGGTCATCCGCGGGCTGGGCCGCATGATCCCCTTCTATCGCGTCTTCACGCCGAGCCCGCGCCTGCTCGGCGCCCACCTCGAGTTCTACGGCGCCCTCGGCGGACCCGGGGTCCTCTCCAAGCTGCGCCGCGAGTACATCGCCACCGCGGTCAGCGCGGAGAACGGGTGCGCGCACTGCACCCAGCTCCACGGCGGGTTCCTCCGCGCCCTCGGCGGCGACCCCGGGCTGGTCGACGGGCTCGCGACCGATCCATCCGCGGCGGTCCTGCCGCCCGCGGACCGGGCGATCGTGGACTACGCGCTCAAGCTGACCCGCACGCCCCGCGCGATGATCCGCGCCGACGTGGAGGCGCTGCGCGGCCACGGCTTCTCGGACGCCGAGATCTTCGAGATCGCGTTCACCACCGCGTACTTCAACTACACGAACCGCGTCGCCGAGGGGCTCGGGGTGGAGCCCGAGCCGGCGTGAGGCCGCGCGGGTGAACGCGACCAACGGGGGCTGGTTCGCGGCCGGGATCCCGAAGGGGACCAGTGCCCGACGTGGAGGGCGGATCCTTACTGAGGATTCAGCCGAGGGTCACTGACGAGCGTCCAGTCGTCGACGCCCTCGATGGTCGGCGTTGCCGCGGTGGTCGTCGTATGGGTTCGCCCCTTGCTCGGCGAGAACCAGACGAACTCCTTCCCGCCCTGGCCGCCATTCGCACCGGCCGCCTCGATCTCCGGCCCACTGGTGCCGCTCTCGCGGCGCTCTGCCTTCCGCGCGCGCTTCGCGTCCTGCTTGGCTTTACGTTGATCTTCCTTGCGGCGGCGGTCGCCACGGTACATCCCCGGCCGTTTTTGAGCCATCGCACTCCCTTCTGGTTGGCCCCCACTTTACATGACCGTATCACGGTCGCGGATCGTCCACCGGGATATGCACGACCGGCGCGCTGTGCTTCCTGAACGCACGCCGCTTGCCGTTCTCGAGGCGCCGGGAACGCCTCCGCGGACAGCGACACGGTCCGGGCCGGAAGCGTCGCCGCGACATTCACCTCGTTCCCGATCACATCGAAGCGCGCATCGGCGCCGAACGGACCGATGACCGCGCGGCCGAAATGTGCCTTGAAGACCACGCGCGAATCCCAGCCCTTCGCGGCCCACCATGCGTCGATATCGCGCTTGAGGGCCGGCAGCGCCTCCACCCCGTCACCGGCGCCGGCCTCGGGCCAGACGGGCAGGAACGCGTCGCCCATGAACTTGACGACCCGGCCGCCGGCGGCCTCGACGAGCCCGTGGGCATGCCGGTAGTACCCGTCGAGCAGCTCGGCCAGCGCAGCATCGGCCGCGCTTCGCGAGTTCGCCATGAAGCGGGTAAGGTCCGCGAAGACGATGAGAACCGGCTGCTCGACGCGAGCCGACAAGACAGGATCCGGCTTCGGCATGGCACCCTCCGTCACGTGGAAGACGTCTTTCGCCGGCCCATGGGTCCGGCAGGGAGAACGGAGTGTCGCCGGCCCCGCGTCCGGCAGTCGAAGAGAGGATATGCGGGGTCGGGACCGACTTCAAGCCGGGCCAAGCGACCTGGGGCAGCATGGGGGGCGCGCCGCCGCACTTGACGAGGGCTCGCCGCAGTGGCAGCATGCGCGGGCACATCATGGCGCAATTCCAGCTCCGCAAGATCGGCCACGTCGTGCTCAACGTCACCGACCTGGATCGCGCGGTGGCCTTCTACACCGGCGTCCTCGGCCTCGAGGTGAGCGACCGCTATCCCGACACCATGGTGCCGGGCGGCATGGTCTTCCTCCGGGTCAACACCGATCACCACGGCGTCGCCCTCGTCGGAGGCGCCCAGAAGAGCGAGCGCACCAGCCTGAACCACTTCGCCTTCGAGGTCGGCTCGCTCGACGAGGTCTTCCGGGCCCGCGCGTTGCTGCGCGAGCGGGGCGTGCCGATCCACTTCGAGGGCCGCCGCCGCGCCGGCTGTCAGATCGCCATCGAGTTCCAGGATCCCGACGGCAACAATCTGGAGATCTACTGGAACATCGACCAGGTGGGCACCGAGGGCACCGTGCGCGCCGCCAACGAGTGGCGCCCGGCGAAGACGCTCGAGGAAGCGGTGGCCAATCCGGTCAAGGGCCAGTCCCTGCCCGAGCGCGGCTGATCGCCGCCCGGCTCAGACGACCAGGCGGTCGTGTCGCGCCAGCACGCGGCGATGCTCGAGGAGCAGGCGAACCGTCTCCTGCAGCACCGTGGCCACCGGCACGGCGATGATCATGCCGAGCACGCCGAGCGCGTGGCTGCCCACCACCACCGAGCCCAGCAGGAGCGCCGGATGGAGGTGAACGCTCCGCCCGATGGTCAGCGGCTGGATGATGGTGTCGTCGAGGACCTTGATGACCAGGAAGAGCAGCGCCACGCGCACGACACCGGCCAGCCCCTGCCCCGGCGTCAGCACCACCACGAGTCCCGCGGCCACCGTCGAGAGTAGCGGCCCCACGAACGGCACGACGTTGGCGAGGCCGGCAAACGCGCCGAGCAGGAGCGGATACGGCACGCGCGCCGCCCACAAGCCCAGGGCGGCCAGCGCACCCACCACGAGGCCGTCCAGCACGACCCCGCGGATGTAGCGCCCGATGACCCCGTTGAGCTCGCGCCACACCGCGACCGACGTCTCCACGTGCTGCGGCGGCAGCCGGTTCATGACCGAGGCGATGAGCCGCTGCATGTCCCGCAACAGGAAGAAGGCGAAGAACGGCACCAGGATCGTCAGCAGGAAGAAGTGCCCCGCTTCCTCGAAGAGATGGGCCGGCTCGGCCGTGCCCAGATCGGAGACGAAGCCCTGGACCCAGCCACCGCCCTCCGGCAGGAGGCGCCGGACCGCCGGCGCCGACTCCGCGAGCTCGCGCACCGCGGCGTCGAGGCCGAGGTCGATCTGCCGCGCCAGCCCGGGAAGGCGATCCATCAGCGCCGCTCCCTCGGCGAGCATCCCCGGTCCCAGCAGGAACCCCACGACGACCAGCACCACGATGATGACCGCGAACAGCGCGCCCACCGCCACGCTCCGCCGGATGGCGAGGGTGTCCGCCCACACGACCACCGGGCTCAGGAGGTAGGCGAGCGCGGCCGCGAAGAACACGGGCAGGATCATGCCCCGCGCCAGCCAGAGGAGCGCGGCGACACCGGCCCACGTGAGAATCCGGGTCAGCTTCACAGCGGGCCGGCCGCTCTCGGGGCCCCGGCTCTGCTCGCTCGCGGGGATCGTGTTGCGCCGCGCATAGATGGCAAGCATCCGGGAGAGGTTGCGCATCACCGCGACGGCGATGCGGGCATTGCCCTCCATGAGCCCGTCGAAGTCGGTCTTGTAGAGGATGAGCAGCTGCGCCGGCGTGGCGGCCCGCGCGGTGGCGGAGCGCGGGAAGTCGTCGATGAGGGCGAGCTCGCCGAAGGCGTCCCCGGGGCCGAGCTTGTTCAGAACGTACGGGCCCTGCGCGGTCGCGCGGGTGATCTGCACCTCGCCCTCGACGACGACGAACAGCGCCCGGCCCGGATCCCCCTCCTCGAAGACCACGTCGCCCGGGTGATAGAGCTTCTCGAAGAACCGCGTGGCCAGCCGGGCCAGGAGGCGGCGCGGCAGGCCGGCGAAGAGCGGCGAGCGCGCGAGAAAGGGCGCGCGACGAGCCTGCTCGGGGTCCTCCGCCCAGGCGAGCCATCGCGGCAGGGGTTGTTCGAACATGGCGCGCACTATAGCAGAAGGCGGTCCGCCCGGCGCGAGGGGCGCCGGTGGTTTGACCCGTCCCGGGCGATCTGGCAAGATCGGTCGACACCCACCTCGTGATCGGAAAGGCAAGGAGGCCTTCATGCGAATCATTCGACGAATGTCCCTACTCGGCGGGGCGCTGCTGCTCGCGGTGGCGACGCCGGCGCTCGCCCAGCAATTCGACTGGCAGCAGGCCAAGGGCACCCAGCTCCGCGTGCTCATGAACAAGCACCCGTGGCAGGGCGCCATCGAGCCGCACCTCAAGGACTTCGAGGCGCGGACCGGCATCAAGCTCATCGCCGAGGTCTATCCCGAGGACCAGTTCCGGGCCAAGGTGCTGGTCGAGCTGACCTCGGGGTCCAGCTCCATCGACGTGTTCATGAGCATGCCCGCCCAGGAGGGGCTCAAGTACATGCGCGCCGGGTGGCTGCAGCCGCTCGACGAGATGCTGAAGAGCCCGACGCTCACCGCACCCGACTACAACTGGAACGACTTCCTGGAGAAGACGCGCGAGGCCATGGTGATCGAGGGCAAGCTCGTGGGGGTGCCCATCCAGGTCGAGAACACCTCGCTGATGTACCGGAAGGACGTCTTCCAGAAGTACAACGTGAAGGTGCCCACCACGCTCGACGAGCTCGAGGCGGCCGCCAAGGCTTTGAACGGCAAGGCGATGACCGACGACGGCCAGCCGGGCTTCGGCATCGTCGCGCGCGGCAAGCGCGCGGCCGCGACCTCGCAGTTCGCCGCGTACCTGCACGCGAGCGGCAGCACCTGGCTCGGCGCCAACCGGGAGCCGTCGTTCAACAACGAGGACGGCATGAGGGCGCTGGAGCTGTACGGCCGGCTCCTGCGCCTGTACGGGCCTCCGGGCTCGGAGAACAACCACTGGTACGAGGCGTCGTCGATCTTCTCCCAGGGCAAGGCCGCGATGTACACCGACGCCAATTCGCTGTTCCCGGTCATCGAGGACGCGCAGAAGTCGAAGGTGGTCGGCAAGGTCGGCTACGCGGTATTCCCCAAGGGCCCCAAGGGCCAGTACGGCTCGACGGTGGCGGCGTGGGGGCTCGCGATGCCGAAGAGCGGCAAGAACCAGAAGGCGGCGTGGCTCTTCATGCAGTGGGCCACCGCGAAGGAGCAGGTGATGGCGGTCCAGAGCGAGAAGGGCGTGCTCGGCGCGCGCGAGTCGGTCTGGAAGGATCCCAAGGGCAGCGCGAAGGTGCCCGCGGACCTGAAGGAGTCGCTCACCGTGGGCTCGAAGGTCGGCACGCCCCTGTGGAACCCGCCGGTGGTGGCCGTCGCGGAGTGCCGTGACGCCATCGGCGCCGCCATCGTGACGTCGATCCAGGGCGGCGACGTCAAGGCCGCGGCCAACAAGGCGGCCGCCGACGTCAAGCGGATCATGGCCGAGACCGAGAAGAAGTAGCCCCGCGTTGGCTCCGTCCGGCACCGGGTGGTCGCGATTCGTCGAGCGCCACCCGGTGCCGGTCTTCACCCTCCCCGCCGTCGCCGTGGTCGCGGTCCTGATGGTCTTCCCGGTCGTCTTCACCCTCTACATGAGCGTGCACTCCTGGTACGCCTCGAGCCTCACGACCCCGGACTTCGTGGGGCTCGCCAACTTCAAGCGCGCCTTCGTCGACGACGAGCGCTTTCGCAACGCGCTGTGGCTGACCATCTACTTCACGGTGCTCGCCACCGCGCTCCAGCTCGTGCTGGGGGTGTCGGTCGCGCTGCTGCTGAACCGGCCGTTTCGCGGCAAGGGGGTCATGCGCGCCATCTTCCTCCTGCCCATGGTGGCGACCCCGGTGGCCATCGCGCTCGTGTGGATGATGATGTACAACCCGACGCTCGGGGTGATGAACTACCTCGTCGGGCTGGTGGGCCTCGGGCCGTACAACTGGGTCAGCAATGCCGCCATCGTGATTCCCGCCCTCGCGGTGGTCGACACCTGGGAGTGGACGCCGCTCATCACCCTGATCACCCTCGCCGGCCTCGCCACCCTGCCGATCGAGCCGTACGAATCGGCGCAGATCGACGGCGCCTCCACCGCCCAGATGTTCTGGCGCATCACGCTGCCCCTGCTGCGCCCGACCATCGTCGTCGCCATCCTGTTCCGCGCCATCGACTGCCTCAAGACCTTCGACATCATCTACGTGATGACCCAGGGCGGGCCGGGCTTCGCCTCCGAGACGCTCAACGTCTACACCTTCCAGGTCGGCCTCTTCTACTTCCACATCGGCTACGCGAGCTCGCTCCTCGTCATCCTGTTCGCCCTCGTGCTCGGGGTGAGCCTGCTCCTGATCAAGGTGCGACGGGGATCGTGGTGAGAAAGAGGTCGGCGATCAGGAGCTGGCGGCAGGACCGGGTGAGCCCGTGGACCTACGTTCTGCTGGTGGTGCTCCTCGTGCCGTTCCTCTTCCCGCTCGCGTGGATGCTCCTGTCCTCGCTCAAGACCCAGGTGGAGAACACCGCCTATCCGCCCATCTGGGTCTTCCGGCCGACCCTGGCCAACTACCGCGAGGTCTTCATCAAGAACCCGTTCTTCACCTTCGCCTGGAACAGCCTGGTGGTCGCGGCCGGCTCGACGGGCCTCGCCCTGCTCCTGGGCCTGCCGGGCGCCTACGCCATCGCGCGTTTCAAGCGCACCGGCATCGCCCTCGGCATCCTGACCGCGCGCATGGCCCCGGGCATCGGCTATCTCATCCCGTGGTTCATCCTGTTCACCAAGGCGGGGATGATCGACACGTACTCGGCGCTCATCCTCACCCACCTGATCGTGGCCCTGCCCCTGGTGCTGTGGGTCATGATCGGCTTCTTCGAGGACGTCCCCGGCGAGCTGATCGAATCGGCCAGGCTCGACGGCTGCTCGCACTGGGCGGCCTTCCTGCGCGTGGCCCTCCCGCTGGCCAAGCCGGGCATCGTGGCGACGGCCATCCTCTCGTTCATCTTCTCGTGGAACAACTTCCTGTTCTCGCTCATCATCGCCGGCTTCAAGACGCGCACGCTGCCGATCGCGGTCTACAGCTTTCTCTCCTACGAGGAGATCAACTGGGGTGGGCTCACCGCGGCGGCCACGATCATCACGCTGCCGGTGCTCATCCTGGCGATGCTGGTGCAGAAGCACATCGTGCGCGGGCTGACGTTCGGGGCGCTCAAGGGGTAGTCACTTCATGGTCTGGCGCAGCTCCTCCAGCGCGAGGTCGAACTCGTCGACACGGATCAGCCCGAGGCGGGGATATTCGAGGTCGAGGATGACGTAGATCGCCACCGCGAGTGCAAGGGCGAAGCCGATCATGTGGACCCAGTTGTGGGAGCCCGCGCCGCCCATCCCGTATCCGACGAGCAGCGCGCCCACGAGTGCCAGCCCGATGAGCGTCACGAAGATGACCAGCGGCGGATGGGTCTGGCCCGCGATGGTCCGGGTGTTGACGATGTCGATCATCGCGTTGAGCGCCGGCAACACGAGCGTCGCGGTGGACGGCGGCACACCGGGCTCGCCGCACGCGGCCACCGCGCGGCGCCAGATCTCCTCCTGGAGCCTCGCCGTCCGCGCCAGCTCGGCCCGGACCGCGGCCATGTTGGGCACCGCGCGATAGGCGGCCAGCCGCGACTCGACGTACTCGCGGAACCGATCCCGCAGGAGCGGCTGGGCGGCGGTGGGCAGGACGTCGAGGCGGAGGTACGCGGTGCCGATGGCGTTGGTCTCCTCCACGATGAGCGCCCGTCGCGTGTCGAATCGCGCCGCCGCCCCGGAGAAGGTGAAGGCCACGAGCAGCCCGAGGAGGCTGAACACCGCCCCGTCGACGATGCCGGACCCCGCACGGGCTCCGACGGGATCCCGGGCCAGCGCCCAGCCTCCGATGCGCCGGCCGCACTCGATGAGCAACAGCAGCGCCCCGAACAGCGCGACGGCCAGCCCGAGGCCGAACAGGGTGTAGATCATGGCCCGCGATTAGATCAAAGACGGCAGCGCACGGGCAAGCGGATTTCGATGGGCCTTTGGTCCTATGGACAGCCGTCCAGGCCCTCCCTACCCTGACCAGGTACCGATGAAGCCGCTCTGGATCGGCATGATCGTGTTCGTGTGCACCCTCGCGGGCGCGCTGTTCGGGATGTGGCTGCGCGCGACCCTGCCGCCCGAGCATCTCCGCGATGAATCCCGGGACACGGTGAGACTCGGGATCGGGCTCGTCGCCACGCTGACCGCGCTGGTCCTCGGCCTGATGACGGCCTCGGCCAAGAGCTCCTTCGACACCTTGAACACGTCGATCAGGAGCATGGCCGCCGATGTGATCGCGACTGATCGCCTCCTGGCTCGCTATGGACCCGAGACGAAGGATATCCGTGAGACCTTGAAGCGCGTCGTGGCCCGCCGGATCGACGAGATCTGGAGCGACGATCCGTCCCGAGACGGCCCGAAACTGGCCGTGAACAAGGAATCGGAAACGGCGGAATGGATCGTGGACCAGATCCGTGCCATGACGCCGTCGACCGCCGCGCAGCGGTCGCTGCAATCTCGTGCCTCCGATCAGGCCGAGACCGTGTTGAGATCGCGGTGGGTCGTGCTGGGCGAGCTCGGCACCGCGATCCCCTGGCCGTTTCTCATCGTGCTCGTGTTCTGGCTCACGATCACGTTCACGAGCTTCGGCTTGCAGGCGCCGGCGAACGCCACCGTGCTCGCCGTCCTGATCCTCTGTGCGCTCTCGGTCGCCGGCGCGGTCTTCCTGACCCTGGAGATGGACGGACCGTTCGACGGCCTGATCCAGGTGTCGTCGGAGCCGGTGCGCTTCGCGCTCACCCGCCTGGGCCAGTAGCTCCCGCCGCCGGGATGATATTGACGCTGGGCCCGCGCCGGAGGAAGATGCTCGGCAAGCATGCCCGCAATGCCCGCGGCGCGAATCAAGGATCAGACCACGCACGGCAGCCCGCTCCTGCCCGGGCCGGGAAGCCCCAACACCCTGATCGGAGGCCTGCCGGCCTGGCGCACCAACATCGACCAGCACGCCTGTCCGGCCACGAGCATCAGCGGCGCCGACGGCGTGGGCTGCGTGATCGTCGGGAGCATCAACGTGTTCATCAACATGCAGATGGCCTGCCGCGTCCTCGACATCGTGGTGGAGAAGCCGGGCTCGGCCATGGGGCCGGTGAATCCCATCGCCGTCGGCTGTCCCACCGTCATCATCGGCGAGACGCCGTGGGCGGCGGGACCGGCCGCCGCGATGCCCTCGGCGAGCGCGATCCCCTCGACGCGCACCGCGGCGGCGACGAACCTCGCCAGCATGCAGGCCGCCTCGATCGCCGCCGCCCAGGCGCCGAAGGCGCCCTCGACGCCCCAGTCGCTCGCGCTGAAAGCCGCCGCCGCGGAGGGCACACCGCTCGTGGAGCACTGCCCGTTTGGCCATCACTGAGCCGCCCACCGACGAGCCGCCGCCGGCAAACGCCCTTCGCGCGGTCCTCGCCGACCTCTGCGGCCACGACGACGGCCGCCTCTTCGCGCTGCTCGACGGCGCCCGGATCCCCGACCTTTCCGTGATGCTGCGAGAGCTGGGCGTCCCCGCCCTCGGACTCTACCGGGCCGGGGCCGAGGAGACGCTCGGGCACGTCATGCCCTCGATCGCGCGCGTCGTGCTGCCGGGACCGCTTCCCCTCTGGCTGGCCGTCGGCCCCGACCTGCTCGAGAGCGCGGTATTCGTGCTCGCGAACGCCACCCTCGAGGAGCTCCAGACCCACTTCCGCCGCCTGCTGCTGGTGCTCGACCCTCGGGGCGCCCGGAACTACCTACGCTTCTACGATTCCCGCGTGTTGCCGCCGCTGCTCGCGGGATCCACCGAGTCCGAGCGCGCGCAGCTCTTCGGGCCGGTCCAGGCGTTCTTCGTCCTCGAGAGCCGCGGGCCCGACGGTACGCCGAGCTTCCGCGCGCTGCGGCCGCCCGCCGGCGCGGTCGCGGACGTCCGACCTCCGAGCGCCACCGATCCCTTCCGCCTCACCGAGCGCCACGAGACAATCCTGCGACAAGACGCGCTCGCCCGGTACGATGCGCGCTGCGTGCGCTGGCTCCGCGAGCAGTTCCCGGCCGCGCTCGAGGGCCGCGTCGACGAGGACGTGGCGCGCACCGTCGTCCGGGCCCGGACGCTCGGCCTCACCCTCGGCCTTCGGGCCGGGAGCGACGTGACGACGCTGGCCGAGGCGCTCGTGCTCGGATTCGGGGGCGACGACGAGGCCCTGGTGCAGGGCGCGGCCGAGGCGCAGCGCCGCGCGGTGCTGGAAGGGATCCGCGACCGGCTCGCCTCCCGGCAAGCGGCGGCGCGATGAGCCGCCCGGCTCCGAGACCGCTCCGCCCGACGAGATCTGCCATCCGTGCACCGACGGCACCCTGAAGGTGAAGGTCTACCTGCAGATCCTGTGCTGGGACACGGATCTCAAGCTCGGCACCCGCTCGCCGGACCGGCCGTTCAACGGCGTCGAGGTCAGCATCAGCGGACCGACGAGCACGAAGCCTCAGCTCACCGCCGGCAACGGGGAGGTGACGTTCAGCGGGCTCAGCCCGGGAAGCTACGACGTCACCGTCAGCAAGAAGGACTTCACCGATGAGACCAACAAGGCGATCACCAAGTTTCCGCCGGATATCACCCCCGACAAGCTGAACAACTCCCACAACGTGGCCTCGCGCGCGACCACCGAGGCCGTGCGCGTCATGCGGCGGCGTAGCGGGCTCCGGTGCACCCGCAAGCACGCGGCCAAGGTCGGCGGGGGGCCCGGCACCCGGCGAATCGTGCTGCCGATCCTCTGGCTCGGCAACAGCGAGCCGTGGGTCATGATCCTGCGCGACACACTCTGGCTGGCCGCCCTGGTCACCATGGCCATCGCGCTGGCCAAGGGCAACCTCGCCCTGGGCGCGTGGTGCGCGGCCTTCGCCGCCTACCTGACCACGGTCATCTTCGGCCAGGGGGCGGGGGTCCCGGCCATGGCGGTGGCGTTCGTCGGCTACGTGGCCATGCTGGCGGTCTCCATCGCCGCGATCGCGCTGTCGTATCTCGGCCTCCCGA
>CAVXJS010000006.1:0-7324 GCA_963762145.1 uncultured Candidatus Rokubacteria bacterium | reverse complement strand
CGTGGACGCCCTGCCCGCCCAGTGGGTGACCGACCTGCCCGCCAACGAGCCCCGCTTCGTCCCGCGCGCGAAGGGCGTCGAGTGGAGCCTGGTCAACGGGCAGCCGGTGCTGGAGCGCGGGCGCGTGGTGGAGCAGGCGGCCGCAAGCGTCCGGGACAGGTGCTGCGCCGCTTCGACGCCTGACGCTACTCCTCGAAACGGCCCAGCCCGCGCAGCTCGGGAAAGAGGAGCATCCACAGCCCGGCCACCGCGATCGTGCCGACGCCACCCAGCAGCACCGCGGGCACGGTGCCCAGCAGGGCCGCGGCCACGCCGGACTCGAAGGCCCCGAGCTGGTTCGAGGTGCCGGTGAAGAGCGAGTGCACCGCGCTCACCCGGCCGCGCATCGCATCCGGCGTGCGGATCTGGGCGAGCGACGTGCGGATGACCATGCTGACCACGTCGGCCGAGCCGAGCACGGTGAGCGCGATCAGCGAGAGCGTGAAATTGGTGGAGAGCCCGAACACCACCGTGGCCGCCCCGAAGACGAGGACCGAGCGGAACAGGGTGGGCCCGAGCCGATGCTCCAGCGGGTAGCGCGCCAGGAACACGGACGTCGCGAGGGCGCCCACCGCCGGCGCGGAGCGGAGCACCCCGAGCCCGACCGGCCCCACCCCCAGGATGTCCTTTGCGAACACGGGGAGCAGGGCGGTCGCGCCGCCCAGCAACACCGCGAAGAGGTCGAGCGACATCGAGCCGAGCAGGACCCGCCGGCCATAGATGAACGCGACGCCCGAGAACACCGTCTCGAGCGTGAGCGGCTCGCGCGGCCGCGCGACGCGGGCGACCCGGATCGCGGCGGCGAGCGCGCCGACCAGGATGAAGAGGCCGCCCGCCGTGAAGTAGGTCGCGCCCGGCCCGAAGGCGTAGAGGAGCCCGCCGAGCGCGGGCCCGACGATCTGGGCGGTCTGTCCGGCCGAGATCACCCACGCCATCGCGGGGGCGATCAGCGCGCGGTCCACCGTCTCGGGCACCAGCGCGCTCATCGCCGGGTTCTCGAAGGCCTGCGCCGCGCCCAGCAGCGCGACCAGCGCGAAGATGCTGGTCCGGCTCTGCCAGCCGCCGAGGGCGCCCAGGGCGAGCGCGGCCGCCGCGACCGCCTTCACGATCTCGCACACGACGACGATGAGACGTCGGTCGCAGCGATCGGCCACCTGGCCGACGACGAGCGTGAGCAGGATCATGGGCAGGAACTGCGCGAGCCCGACCAGCCCCAGGTCGAGCGCGCTCCCGGTCAGCTCGTAGAGCTGCCAGCCCACCGCGACCCCCAGCATCTGGAAGCCGACGGTGGCGAGGACCCGGGACGACGACAGCAGCGCGAACGGCGGGTGGAGCAGCAGCCGCTGCGGATCGGGAATCGCGCGCGCCTCTACCGGTTGGCCCGCGCGAGCACGGCGTCCAGCAGGACGTTCACTCCGGGCGAGGTGTAGTCGAGCTCGGCGTGCTCGGCCTCGTTGTGGGAGATGCCGTCGCGGCACGGGGTGAAGATCATCGCGGTCGGGCGCGATCCGCGAGATGTAGTACGCGTCGTGCCCGGCCTGGCTCAGGATGTCCCGGTGGGCGACGCCCCGCTCCCGGGCCGCGTCCCGGATCAGCCGGATGCAGCCCGGATCGAAGCGCTCGCTGCCGAAGTGCCACTCCCCCGCGATCGCCATCTCCACGTTGGCGCGCCGCGCGCACTCGGGCATCGCCGCCTTCACCTCCGCCCACATCTGATCGGCCACCGCGCGGTCGGCGTGGCGCACGTCGCAGGTGACCTGCGCGTACTCGGCCAGGATGCCCGCCTTGTTCGGCCACGCGACGAGGCGGGCCACCGTGGCCTTGCCCTCGGAGGCGTGGTACTTCCAGCCGATCTCGTTGACCGCGACCGCCAGCATCGCCGCGCCCACCAGGGCGTTGCGCCGCCGGTCCATCGGGGTCGGCCCCGAATGCGCGGTCTCGCCGCGCACGTCCACGTGCATCCCGTGCGCCGCGTAGCCGCCCACCACGATGCCCACCGGCACCGCCTCGCGATCGAGGATCGGCCCCTGCTCGATGTGCAGCTCGAAGTAGGCGTCGATCGGCGCGGCCGCCCACCGCGGCCTTGCCGTTGTAGCCGATGCGCTCGAGCTCGCCCCCGAACTGCTTGCCGTCGTCGTCGCGCAGGCCGAGCACCCAGTCCACGTCGAAGACGCCCGCGAAGGCGCCCGAGGCCACCATCGGCGGCGTGAAGCGCGCGCCCTCCTCGTTGGTCCAGCACACCAGCTCGAGCGGCCGCTTGGTGCGCACGCCGCCGATCGTCGAGCGTGCGCAGCACCTCGAGACCGGCGAGCACCCCGACGATGCCGTCGTACTTGCCGCCCGCGAACTGGGTATCGAGGTGGCTGCCCATCAGCACCGGGGGCAGATGGTCGTCCGTCCCGGGGCGCCGGGCGAAGATGTTGCCGACCCGGTCCACCGCGACCGTGCAGCCGGCCTCGGTGCACCAGGTGATGAAGAGATCGCGCATCTCCTTGTCCGCGTCGGTGAGGGCCAGGCGGCGGAGGCCGCCCGCCTTGCCGGGGCCGATCTCGCCGGAGCGCATGACGGTGGACCAGAAGCGCGGCGCGTCGATCGTGATCGAATCGGATGCGGACATGGTCGGCGCCCTCCCGGCGCGCTCCGGTCTTACCGCGCGGCGGGAGAGCCTGTCAACCGCCTTGACAGCCGCCGGTGATCGGCCAATATGTGGCCACGATGGCCGACGCGGTGTCCACCGAGCTCCGGGCCAAGGTCCTCGCCCGGATCGACGACGACGAGGTGGTGGACTTCGCCCGCGACCTGATCCGGATCCCCTCGTTCACCACCGAGGAGACCCCGCTCGCGGAATGGCTCGCGAGCTACCTCGCCGACCAGGGCCTCGCGGTGACGATGCAGGAGATCGAGCCGGGCCGCAAGCAGACCATCGCGCGGCTGCGGGGGACCGGCGGCGGCCGGTCCATCATGCTCAACGGCCACATCGACATCGATCCCCTGGCCTCCGGCTGGACGCGCGACCCCTTCGATCCGTGGATCGCCGACGGCAAGCTCTTCGGCCACGGCATCTACAACATGAAGGCGGGGGTCGCCGCCTGCGTCATGGCCACGCTCGCGCTGCAGCGGGCCGGCGTACCGGTCCGCGGCGACGTGGTGCTCGCCTGCGTGGCCGCCGAGCTGAACAGCGGCATCGGCACGATCCACGCGCTCGAGCATGGCCAGATGACGGACATGGCGGTGGTGGCCGAGCCCTACGGGGCGCGCACCATCCTGACCAAGCACACCGGCACCATGGACGTGGTGATCCACACCCTGGGCCGCGCCACCCACATCAGCAAGAAGGAGCACGGGGTCGACGCGATCGCGATGATGATGCGGGCGGTGGCCGCGCTCGACGCCATGCGCTTCACCCACACCCACGACCCGGACCTGCCCGGGCTGCCCGCGGCTCAACGTGGGCTCGATCATCGGCGGGCGGGGCCGCGAGCACAACCTGCGCGGCGCCTACACCGTGAGCGATTTCTGCACCGCCTACGTCAACGTCCGCTTCAACGCGAGCCAGACCGGCGAGACGGTGGTGGCCGACATCCGCCGCACCCTCGACGCGCTCGCCGCGGCCGATCCGCGGTTCGCGTACGAGATCGAGTTCCCGCCCCGGCTCGAGCGCGGGCTCGGCCGGCTCGCCAAGGCCGCGGTGGACGTGCCGAAGACGGAAGCGGTGGTGCAGATGGTCCGCCGCAATCTCCATCGCATGACCGGGGCCGAGCCCGAGCACTTCGGAGTCCGGCTGCCCCAGAGCTACGCGGGCAACGACACCACCCACCTCTGGGCCGCCGGCATCCCCTGCTGCCTCTACGGCCCCGGCGGCGGCTACACCGACTACCACGACGTGCACGTGGACCTGGACGATCTCTTCCTGTGCACGCGCGTGCTGGCCCTCACCGCGCTCGACGCGACCCACTGACGAGCGCCCCGCCGTGCACTACGTCGATCCCTCGACCGGCCAGACGTATCCGCTGAGCGAGGCGCGCTGGCGGGCCGACAACGGCCACTACCTGAACCTCGCGCCCGGCCCCGGGCTCAAGCCGCGCGACATCGACACCGCCCGCCACTCGGTGTGGCGCTACGCGCGCGGGCTGCTGGTCGGCGCCGAGCACGCGGTGAGCCTGGGCGAGGGCTGGACGCCGCTGCTCGCGGGGAAGTGGCACGGCGCGCCCGTCCACTACAAGCTCGAGTTCATGATGCCGACCGGCTCCTTCAAGGACCGCGGCATGACCGTGATGGTGAGCTATCTCAAGAGCCGCGGCGTGACCCACGTGCTGGAGGATTCCTCGGGCAACGCGGGGGCGTCGCTCTCCGCCTACGCGGCGGCGGCCGGGCTCACCTGCCGCATCCTGGTGCCGCGAGACCGCGTCCTATCCCAAGATCGCCCAGATCGCGGCCTGCGGCGCCGACGTGGTGACGATCAAGGGATCGCGCCAGGACGTGGCGGACGCGGCTCTGCGCCAGAGCGCCGAGATCTTCTACGCGAGCCACAACTGGCAGCCCTTCTTCGTGGAGGGCACCAAGACCCTCGCCTACGAGCTGTGGGAGCAGGCGGGCTTCCGCGCTCCCGACAACGTGGTGGTGCCGCTCGGCTACGGCAGCAACGTGCTGGGCGCCGAGCGCGGCTTCGACGAGCTGCTGCGCGCGGGCCAGATCGCGCGCCGGCCCCGGATCTTCGGCGTGCAGGCCGCGCGCTGCGCCCCCTACGCGGCCGCGTTCCGTGCGGGGGTCGAGCACCTGGTGGCCGCCGAGATTGCGCCCACCGTCGCGGAAGGGATCGCCACGCCCAAACCCACGCGCGTGGCCGACGTGCTGCGCGCGGTGCGTGACACCGGCGGCTCCATCGTCGCGGTCGAGGAGGCCGAGATCGTGCAGGCCCTGCGCGATCTGGCCCGGCGCGGCCTCTACGTCGAGCCCACCTCCGCGGTGGCCGCGGCCGGCCTGAGCCGGCTGCTCACCGCGGGCGTCATCCGCCCGCAGGAGGACACGGTGCTCGTGCTCACCGGCTCCGGGCTCAAGGCGGGGGCCACCACCGGCGAGCTGCTGAAGCTCCACGCCCGGACCGAGTAGGAGTCTCCCGCGTCGGTCAGCGGCGATTGAATCGCCAGCGGCGAAACTGCCAGCCCGGGTCCTCCGGGACCGCGCCGTGCGCGATCAGCTCGGCGCCTTCCCGCTCGAAGTCGAAGATTCCGGAGCACGCCGGCGTGCCGGGATACGTCCACCGTCACGTCCGTCTCCGTGACGAAGACCTCGTCCAGCAGATGGGCGCGGTGCAGCGCGGCCAGCACCGTCTGCCCGCCCTCGCAGTCCAGGTAGCGTACGCCGCGCTCCGCGAACAGCCGGGCGTGCGCGCGGTGCAGGCCGTCCGCATCCTCCAGCGCGTCGAGGATCAGATCCACGCCCCGGGCGGGCGCCCCGCAGGCGCGCAGGTCCGCGGCGCCCTTCTCGGTCGTGACGACGATCGCCTCGACGCCGGGCGTGTTGAAGACGGGCAGCGCCACGTCCAGGCAGCCGCCGAGCGAATAGACGACGTGCCGGGGCTGCGCGGGCAACCCATGGGCGCGCCGGAACGCGTACAGGGCCGGCGCCGGCGGGTCGTCCGGCTCCTGCGGCGTCTGGAGCAGGCGGGGCTGCTCGCGCAGCGTCTGGGCTCCGATCGCGACATCGCCGAAGCAGCGGAGGTGGCGCATGTGGCGCCGGTCGACGATGCGAACCGGCCGCTCGTCGTCGCCTCCCAGCACACCCAGGACCGGGTCGTCCTGGGACCGGACCGACGCCACGCCACCACTCCGTTCGCCGAGGCGACCATGACCCCGAAGATCCACGGCCGGTCGGGCCACGGGGGTGGAAACCCGATCGGCTCGAACCAGGCCAATCGGGCGAGCCGCCGAAGGGGAATCGCCGCTCGTGGTCGACCTGCCACCGGATCACCGGTTGCGCATCCATGGAGACCTCACTGTACCGGGCCCCGTTGACGGGATCCGGGTTTCGTGAAAGGGTGGCGCCATGCCGGCCCGGAGCGGAGCGGAGTACGTCGAGTCGCTGAAGAAGCAGCCGCCGCGCGTCTTCCTGGGCGGCCGGCGCATCGCCGACGTCACCGCCGAGCCGGTCTTCCAGGAGCCGATCCGGGCCATCGCCGAGCAGTACGACATGCAGCTGGACCCGGCCTACCGCGACGTGATGACCTATCCCGTCGCCGATCGACCGGCCAGCCGGTCTCCACCTCGTTCCTCATCCCGTACACGCGAGAGGAGCTGGTGAAGAAGCGCAAGCACTTCAAGCTGCGCGCGGACCACAACTTCGGGTTCATGGGCCGCTCGCCCGACTTCATGAACCAGTTCGTCACCGGCTGGCATCTCATGGCCGACCGCTTCGCCCGCGCGGGCGCGCGCTTCGGCGTGAACGCGACGCGCTACTACGAGTACGTGCGGGAGCGCGATCTCTTCCTCACCCACATGCTGATCAACCCCCAGATCGACCGCAGCAAGACCTCGGCCCAGCAGGAGGACCCCTACTTCCACCTGGGCCGGGTGCGCGAGACCCCCGACGGCATCGTCGTGCGCGGAGCCAAGATGCTGGGCACCATGGCGCCGATCACCGAGGAGGTCGCGGTGATCCCGTTCGGCGGCGTCGCCCCGGGCGACGACGCCTACGCGCTCGCCTTCGGCATCCCGTCCTCCACGCCCGGCCTCACCTTCATCTGCCGCGAGACGGTGTCGCCGCTGCCCCGCTCGCGCTTCGACCACCCGCTCTCGAGCCGCTTCGAGGAGATGGACTGCATCGCGGTGTTCGAGGACGTGCTGGTGCCGTGGGACCGGGTGATGGTGGACGGCAGCCCGGGCAGCGCCGAGGTCATCAACACCCTGGGCGCCGACTACGGCGCGCTCCTCAACGTGCAGACGGCGCGCGCATGCTGAGCCAGCTCGAGTTCTTCTGCGGGCTCGCCATGAAGGTGGCCGACGCCATCGGCATCACCGGCTTCCTGCACGTGCAGGAGAAGCTCGGCGAGATGCTGAGCCAGATGGAGATCGCCCGCGCCGTCTTCTACGGCGCCGAGGCGATGGCCCAGCGGCTGCCGAGCGGGGTGTGGGTGCCGGGCGGGCACGGGCTGCGCGCCTTCCACCTGCAGACCGGCAAGGTCTACAGCCGCTTCGTCGAGATCGTCCAGACCCTCGCCGCGGGCGGCTTCTTCTACGCCCCGAGCGAGGCCGATCTGCAGAGCCCGGAGCTGCGGCCGATGATCGAC
>CAVXJS010000005.1:0-88132 GCA_963762145.1 uncultured Candidatus Rokubacteria bacterium | reverse complement strand
GGGAGCGTGGGGTGTGCTTACTGGTTCCGGCGGGAATAGTTTTCCGGCGCGTGACCTAGGTTTGCTGAGGCGCGCGGGGCGGGATGCTGGCCAGCCGCGGCGCTCTTCGCGGCGTTGCGCCGAACCCCGGGCCCACCTGATAGCGTACGGGCTCGCGAAGCGACTGCGCCCACCAAGCCGTTCTTCCAGGAGATCCTGGACGCGCTCGCGGCTCAGCCGACGCCCGAGCTCGCCCTGGTCCTGGACCTGAGCCAGGCGGTCGGGGCCGAGCAGCGGAAGACCGCCACCCCTCTCGTGCGCCGCCTCGTCGCGGAGGTCGCACTGCGAGAGCGCCCAGTCCGCGACGTCTCGCTGGCGTTCTTTTACGAGCTGATGGCGCGCTTGCTGATGCTGGGCTGGTTCGAGGAATTCCAGCTCGTGATCGCCTGGTACCGGGTGCATGTTAGCCTCCGGAGCACGACGGAAGGCCTCGTGGTCGAGAGCTGGGAGAACCTGCTCGACCGGATTCCGGCCCCCCGCCCCGCACTCTCCTCCGAAGAGGTGAAGGCCGCCTGGGCGGCCTTCGTGCGCGGGCTGGAGGGCGTCCTGCGGACGCTCAGCGATGTCAAGCGCCCGAAGCCAGTACGGCGGACCTACAGCGGCCTCGAGGAGCCCCAGCGCGGCTTCGGCACAGTGGGCGGGATCGCTCCGACGATGATCGAGATACTGGAGACCCGGGTCGAGCAGTTGGTCGGCGCCCTGCAGATCCTCTTCCAGCAGATGCTCGAACCGGCCGTCCTCGAACTGGAGGCCCGCCGCACCAGCACGCGCCTGCGCAAGCTCGACGGATTGCTACGAACCCGCTTCGGCCTCTTCGAGTCGCACGCCCGCTCGGCACTGGTTGCGCTCCGGCGTGGCGGAAGTCCACCCCGGATCGTCTGACGGTCGGGTGCATCGCTACGTGGACGCGTTTCCGCCGCCGGACAAGGCCCGGACCATGGTCTTCGACGCCTACGACCGGGACGCGGAGGCCGAGCCGGCGGACAAGAAGGGCTGGCTGGAAGACTCGATCCGCATCCGGGAGAAGCAGATTAGGTTCTATCTGGACCTCTACGGCGAGCCGCAGAAGCCGGGTCCCGTCACCGGCGCGCTCCAGCAGCGCCAGCGGCTGATCCAGGGACGGTTCGGCAATGCGCTCAGACTCCGAAGCAGCGAGGATCTGGCGGAGTTCCTGGCTGCCCTCTTCGAGGACACATTCCGGGCCAAGCTGCGAGACAAGCAGACCGTCACGGAAGCCCGCCGGGTCGCCTGGAACGAGTTGCTGGCGCTGCTGCGCACCGAGCTGGGGGCCCTGACCACCCCTTCCGGCTTCGACCTCACCGACGACCCACGGCAGAATGTCGACTATGTCTCACGCGTCTATCCCCGGGCCCTGAACGGCGGCGAGCTGCACGACTGCGGCGTGTACGCGGTCCGGATCGCCTTCGTGCTGCTCTCGGTGGTCGAGCGACTCCGCCGGCTCAGCAACATCACCCTTGACGTGCGGCCGAGCTTCACGGCACCTCCGCTGCACGTCGGGCTCCTCGTCGAGAGCGCCGATGTCGGCCCGGTCGTGGCCCACAACGAGACGATCTACGGCCTGGTCGACGCGCTGCCTGTTTTCCGGACCGCCTGGACGGCCGCGGCCTTGCCCGATGATCCCGACCCGTCCGAGACCGCCGCGCTGGAAAACGTAGTTCCTGGAGGACGTGACGGCGGCGCTTTTCATCCGGGACGTCGACATGCCGATCCTGCGCCGCCCGGTTCTGAAGCCGGGCACGCCGCCCACCGCGAAGGGGCTCTGGACCGCCTACCAGGCGGGCGTGGTCAAGGACTACCGGAAGCTCTTCGGCCGCGGCGTCGAGGTCCGGGCAGCGCATCAGACCAGTTCGATCTGCGCTATCTCGAAGTCCTCGGGCTCGAGAACCGGTGGCGGAACGAGCACGTGGTCGGGCTCTGGAACAAAACCTGCCGGAAGGCCTGGGAACGGCACGAGAAGGCGCTGAACACCGACTTCAAGAAGGCTCGCGGGCCTATCTCGCCGACATCGAGCCCGGCGTACAGGCGGCTGCGAAGCGCTACGTCGACGACGTTCGGCCGAAGAACTTCGAGCTGAGCGCGGAGCTACGGAAGGACGGCGAGATCGGGTCGCGGGGTGCGCGCGGTGTTCGCGAAGCGCCTTGAAGAAGCGCTGTACAACATCGGGCCGGGCGGGGAGCTCCTCCAGCACATCGACGAGGTCAAGCGCGACGCGGTCCCCCGGGACCTCAGCAGCCGCGAGCTCCAGGAAGCCGACCTTCGGCGAGCGACGCCGGCGCGCTCGTCCGGGTTGCCGACGGATTCCAACGGTCGCCGAAGCTCGCCGTCGCGCGCGATCAGGCGTCCGCCGGCTCCCAGTTCCAGGCGCCGGGCGGGGTTCCGCGGACCCAGCGTGGCAGGGTCTCCCCGCTAGCGAGCCCACCACCGCCGCAGTCGGCAGCCGCGTCTCCCAGGGCTCGCCGACCGGGATCTCGCCCTGGTCGGCCCCTGTGCGCTCCTTGATCTCGTCAACGATCGGCTTGTAGAGTGGATCGCCGATCGTCGGCTCGCCGGCCTCCTGCCAGGCCACGCGGGTCAGCATGTAGTAGGCGACCGCGGCGTCGAACCCGGGCCGGACCGGCACCACCACCCGCGCGTACCCGGCCTTGAGGAAGTCCTCGAGAGCGGGTCCATGTTCCAGGGCATGGAAGCGGTCGCCCATCCGCCCGGTCGCGCCCAGAAGTACGGATAGAAGACGTACTGCATCTGGTCCCACTCGAAGGCGTGCTCGAGGAAGCGGATGTTGGGCCCTGCTCGCGGGACATCCGCCAGGTCGAACTGTGGCGGGCTCCTCGTCGCCGGCGGTATGGACCGTGTTCAGCTGCCCGAGGTGCTCCGTCGCGAACGATGGCCAGGCAGTGCTTCTTCAGCTCGGTCCGGATCGTCTTCTGATTCCGTCGAGGGCGGGGTCGCCGAGCTCCAGTGGTATTCACCCCCTGGGCCGCCTGCCGCTGCTTGTGGGCCTCGACGTCCCTGCTGGTACTGCAGGAGCACGTTGGCGTACGCCCTCCGCGATGGCGTCATAGGTCGCGGCCTGCCAGCCGAGCAACGCCTCAGACCTGCGGAGGAAGAGCGCCTTGACGTGCCACGCGCGCAGCCAGCGGTCTCGTTGGCGAAGACGTGGCAGCAGACCTTCTCGTCCTTGACGTGGGTGCCTGCGTCGGAGGGGAACCAGCACGAAGCGCGGCACATTGGTCTGGAAGAGGTAACAGGCTGCCCTGCTGGAGGTCGATTTTCTCGCTGCCGGTCGGCACCCCACACGTCGTTGACGTGGCCCAAGGCTCAGGGCGACGGTCGGATCATCGTCCGACATCCCCATAATCGTGACGAATCGCCCAGAGCGGAGGTACCCGTCCGGGATCGCGATCTCTCGACCTCGTTGCCGGCTGCGGGCCGGCCCTCGACTCCCTTGCCCATGCCCTGCGTGAGCTGCGTGTGCTTGGAGCCTACGGCCGGGCGGCGGAGCCTTCACACCCCGGGCGCCGTAGCGTGCGGCCAGCTCCTGCGGTAGTTCCCCCTCGTCGATCGCGGAGGCGTCGGGGGCCTCGACCTCCAGGCGGATGGGCGGTGACCGGCAGGTCAATGTCGGGCTTGGGGAGCCGCTCGAGATGCCACAGATAGGAGGCGGGCTCGGGCACCATGAAGTCGAACATCTGCCGGAGCCCCGGAGTTAAACACCTGCGACTGTAGATCTCGTCGACGAACTGGTAGAGGGCCGACCGGTGCTCGGCGGAGGCCCCGTTGGTCAGGGTGTGCTCGTTCGTCTCCTCGACCTCGCGCAGGACGGTGCGCCCGCCGTTCGCCGCCGGACCTTCTCGACGATGCGCTCCTTCGAGCGCTCGACCACGTCCTTGGCGTACTCGATTGTATTGCGCTGGGTGGTGGCGTCCCGAGGTCTCTAGGCCGAGCTCGAGGTTGCTCGTGAACTCGACCGGGGCCGTACTTGCCGGAAAGCGACAGGCCGGAGCCGGTCTTCTGATCGACCTCTTGGGTGCGGGTCGTCTCACGGTTGAGCTCGAACCGCTCCGTGGTCTGCGATTCGGTCTCCTTCTCGCGCTCCCGCTCGTCAATCGTAGCTAAGACCTCCTCGACCCGGTCGAGCTGGCGGTGCGTCCGAACCTTCGACTCCCCGGCCACCACGTTCTCGACATGCGCGATCTCGCCCGCCTCGTAGCGCTTGATCTGCTGCTTGACCACAAGAAGGTCGGCGATGCCCACCGCCCGCAGGTGCGCCGGCTCCACCGGGCCGACGGCCGGCCCCGGCGCCGGCCGGCCGCGGGGCCGGCGGCCGGGCGAGAGCAGCGCCGTGTCGAGGGCCTCCAGCAACTGCTCGAAGGGCGTGGACCCGGCCGGCGCGCCGAGCCCGTCCAGCACGGCCCGGGTGTGGACGGACAAGCGCGACACTCCCCGTTCGTTCAGGGTGATCGCGCGGTCACGGTTGCCATCCGGCTGACGGCCCGGCAGGTGGAGGTTCAGGTACGGATCGAGCCGCTCGACCTCGCGCTTGGCGGCGAGCAGCGCGGCGGGCGTGAGCGGCCCGGGGCTCGGGCTCGCGACCGCCGGCGTGCCGGCGGCGCGGCCCGGGCCCGTCCGGGGCCGTAGCCGCGATGCCGGGGACGGCTCGCCAGGCCTCCCCTTAGCTGGACGCAGGTGCGCGTAGCGGAAGACGTTGTCGTCACGGTTGCTCTCGATCATCGCGCAGGTCTCCCGTCCCACTTCGCCGGGCGCGGCCATCGGCGGGATCGCCTGCGAGAAGGTATGGGCCATCGCCCGGCCGATGTCAAGGCAGGCCAAGAAGGTCCTTCCGCCCTCCGACCCTCCGCAAATCGCGGCCTGAACATCGCGTTCGCGTTCCACTGCCACTACGGCGTAAAATACCTTCCGCTGGTCTGCATTCGTGTTCGCTACGCTCGGGCGTAACACCCAGCCCACAGGACGACCGCGGGGGAACATGGCGAACGACTCGGTTTCCGTGGACTCGTCGACGCCGCACGACGAAGATCGCGCAGCCATCTCTGTTCTCTACGAGCGGAGTTCCGACGCAGCCAATCGCGCGGCCCTGTCCTTACTCGCGGTTGCCATCTTCTGCTTGTTCACGATCCTTGGTGCGGCCGACCGCTCGCTGATCGCTCCTGAACCATCGATTGCGGTGCCCTTGTTAAACGTCTCTATGTCCTTTGCAGCATTTCTCATCATCGCTCCTCTGCTGCTAATCGTCCTCCTGATCCACGTGCATGTTCTCTTCGGTCATTGGTTGGAACTCGATGCTGCCCGACGGCGCCTGAGTCTTCCCGCGACTGCGGTCACACTATTCAGTCTGGACCGGCGTTGGGCACGCCTGCTAACTACGCTGCTGTTCTACTGGTTAGTGCCTTTCGTTTTGGCAACCTTCGCGTGGAAAGCAGGGGGAAGTCTCGCTTGGATCGACTTGAGTCTCATTACCGGTGTCGTCACCTTCCGCTTACTCCTTTGCCTCATCTCGCGTTCCCGAGCCTCCGGACGAGGTCTCAAGAATACACTGCGTATTGTGACACTCGCGCTGGTCGCACTCTCCGTGCTAGTTCTTCCACTCGCTCTATGGATATGGATCAACGTGATCGCGAGAGCCTACCTTGACCCGGCGAGCTTTCAGCGTCTAACCCTGCAAGGCCAGTCCTGGCGTCGGCCTCTAAATCTCTTCCGCGACGATTTCAAGGGAGCCTGGCTACCGGGGACATATCTACGAGGCGCAGACATTCGTTTCGGCAACCTTGAGGAGGCGGAACTGACTTCTGCAATGCTCGCTGAAGCGAGACTGAGTCGCGCGAATTTCACACGTGCGACATTATCCCGTGCGGTCCTCGTTAACGCGGATCTTAAGGGCGCAAATCTACACGCATCGCGGCTCGACCGAGCCAACCTTTCCGGCGCAAAGCTGAACCCCTCACTGACAGAAGCGCCTCATAGCTGGTGGTCGTTTCCGACTTGGCGTTATGCTCCGCTTGTGGCTGATCGCGTCGCAAACCTTGCCGAGGCAAACCTCACTCGAGTAGTTGCCGTCGAGGCGTGGCTAGATGGCGCCGATCTTACCGGCGCGATCCTCGTTGAGGCCGACCTCACTGGAGCATCTTTGCGGAACGCAATCCTGGTGGGCGCTAATTTGGCCGGAGCAATTCTCTCTCCTTCGGTAGCCGGACCAAAACACCTTGAAGGGTGGCCATACCCGTTCTTGCTCGAAGGTCGCCGTGTCAATCTAACCGGCGCGAATCTGAGGGACGCTATTCTCATAAGAGCCATTCTCTTCAATGCAAACATCACCAACGGCAAACTGCATGGCGCCACGCTCATCCAGGCAAACCTTACTCAGGCCAGCCTCGTCAGGGCAGTCCTCACCGAGGCGGTGTTGATCGAGGCAGACCTCTCGCGCGCTGACCTGACGGGTGCCGATCTCAGGCATGCCGTTCTTGCTGGTGCCAACCTTAGCGGGGCGGATCTGTCTGGCGCGACTCTTATGGGCTCCGACCTTACCGACGTGGACCTGAGCGGTGCTAAAGGTCTTACGCAGACACAGATTCGGGGAGCTAAGACGCTACGGAACACAAAGCTCCCTGAGGAACTAAGCAGATAACCAGGAACTCGTTTCTCCACCGCCGCCCTACGCCGGTCACTGGCGGTCACGCCCCCTTATCCCCGCGACCGTCTGCTTGCCGCTTCGGAACTCCCGGCCCGGCGCTTGGCGGCTGATGGCCTCGACGCCTGGGCCCAGGTGGTCGAGCGGGGATACGAGGAGCTGGTCGGCAAGGACGAAGCTTCCTCGTAGCGAGAGGGGCGAAGGCTCTCGTGACTCAAGGTCAAGGTGCCGAAGTACCGGGAACGCGAACGTGACAAGCCCTGAGTTTCGGACCGCGGTGACGACGCGCTGAACGCTATGAGCTGGCAAGGAGAGCCGCCGATGAATGCCGCCATCTACGTCCGCGCTGCTTCACCCTGACTTGCAGTCGTGGCCCTCGTCCGCCTATCCTGCCTCCGCCCCCAATCACGCCTTGACGGGGAGGACAACATGCGATGACTGGCTCTCGCCCTGGGCGCTGCCCTATTGACCGGCTGCACGTTCGGTGATCCACATGCAGCACCCTGATGGGCGCCGGGCGACCTGCGGCGATACATGGGCCTACGGCGTGCGCGCCTTCACCGCGGGCGAACAGGACCGCGGCTGCGTGGCCGACTATCAGCGGCAGGGCTATGAACGGGTCCCAACTGAGCAAGCGCCATTGACTTCTTCGGTCCCGGCTGTTCTTGGGGAGCGGAACGACTCATGTGCTGAACGGGCAGAGGCCGCCCCTGGGTGGTCGGCGGCAAGAGGTAGAAGGGCTAGTGTGACAAGCCGATGCTATTGAAATGGCACTTGCGGGTGCGGGTAGAAAGTGGCGTACCGTGGCCCACCGTGGAGACGGTCGTCAAGTTCCGAGACCACGAGTTCACGCTCTGCCCGGAAACCGCGCAGCTGGCGCCCACTGTCCTCCTCACCTACAAGAGGGGGCAGCTGACCGACGACGAGGCGCTGCGACTCGTACGCCACTTCTTGAGCTCTCTCTCCTGGGCCGAAGGAAGGCCGATTCAGGACCTTGAATCGGTCGGGGGTAGTCATCCTATCTGGATAGGCAAGGGTGGTGGCCACGTGGTAAGCCCGAGTTTTCGGGCTGACTACCTTCCAGATCCCCCAGACGCGAAGGCCAGACTGACGCTGGGGCTGTACCGCGAAGCGCATTCCGCGAACAGCATCGCTTACAGGTTTCTCAGCTTCTTCAAGATACTGAACGTTCGCTTTCCCAACGGCTCCCCGCAGATAGCCTGGATCAACCACGTCGTGGATCAGCTATCCGAAGCGGCGGCCAAAAAGCGGGTGGCAGAACTGCGGACGGGCGGAAAGGACGTGGGCGACTACCTCTACACGTCAGGTCGATGTGCTGTTGCCCACGCCGGGCCGAGCCGATCGCTGATCCTGACGATCCCGAGGACACGCGACGGCTCATGGCCGACCTGCCCGTTATTCAGGCCCTCGCTGAGCGTGTGATCGAACACGAAATGGGCGTGAAGTCACACGCGACGATCTGGCGAGAGCACCTCTACGAGCTTAGGGGCTTCCATGAGCTCGTAGGCCAGACGATCGTCGAGCGCATCAGGCGTGGCGAGAGCGTCCCGCCCGGAGAGTTCCCGCCGATGCCGCGCCTCAGTTTGCGAGTCCGCGACCAGAAGTCGATGGCCGGACTCGAGGGCCTAGGCGCCGAGCCGACCGAGGTTGCCGATGGCCGTGTCGTCCTGAAGTGTGAGTCTGCGGATGGGCTGTCGTTGGCCCTGCTGCAACTGGACTTCGCTCACGAACGACTGCTGTTCGACCCGTTCGGGTACCTCGCGGTCCGGGACGATACGTCTCCGCAGGCCGTACGATACGAAATTGACGCGATTTCCCTCCAGCGGGCATTGATTCTGAACGGTCAGCTAGAGATCTGGGACGCGGAGAAGGGGCTCTTCTGGGCAGGACCGATCCATACGTCCCGGTAAATATCGACACAATGGCGACATTGAGGAACCTTGAGGCGCGCCTCACCGAGCTTAAGGCTGAGGAGCAGCGTCGGTTAGCAGAGGCAAGCGAACATCAGGGGCCAGACCCGCGGTGACGTGATCGCCACCTCGTGGCGCTCCCGTGTCGTTGACGATCAGGATGGCAGTACTCCGGTGGCTGGTCGATCGGCTTACAATGTGAGCGCCTCACGGGCCTAGGGTCTGCTCCCGGCGGCTTGGCCCGATGATTCCTTCCGGGTCCGTTACGGGGACGGTTACGATGCGGCACCAAGACAAGAAGGGCACGCCGACCCGCCGGCGCGGCCGCCAGCCCATTACCCACGAGTCCCGCCGACGACAGCTGGTGGATGCATACTGGAAGCTCAAGGCCAGAGCGAACAGCCTGCCGTTGTTGTCGGCCCGTGAAGGGTGTCCCACCCAGGATGCCGAATCCGTCAAATTTCTGAAACTCGCTCTCCTGGCCGCCCGCGAGGGAGTGCTGGACTCCCTTGGGTATGGGGACCTACGCCCATCGCGTGGGCGCGTGAACGCGTGAAGGCCCTCGCGAAGTTTTGGCCGCCAGGAACGCCGCCCACTGCTCTCCAGCTCCAACGCGATCACGAAGCGAGGGGCCTGATCGTGGCGGCGCTTCCGCACCATCCGAAATGGGAAAGCTTGCATCACGATATCAAGCATAAGGCGTCAATCCCGAACAGTTGGAGTGGGTTCTTCAAGTTACTTGGTCGCCTACCCATTCCGCACGAGGGCAAGACACCAAGGGAGTTGGCGTACGAGATGGGGCTGTCCGTCCCAGAGCCGGGGGCCAGAGAGACGCTACACGCGCCACCGGCCCGGCGCCGATTGCATGTTCGCCAAACGCGGCGGCCCGCGTTCAAGGTAGCCAACAAGACACAACGTGAGAAGTACGCACCCTGGCTGCGCTACTTCTGCAATGCGTGTAGCCGGCCCCACAGTGGCCACGCGTCTGGCATCATTCGATTGAGAAGGATGAGCGGGCGTGACACCAGCTGGCACTTGTGCGGGACATGCCTTCGCGATCCAGACCGAATCAGCGCCACGGCCAGTGTGAGCGGACTTCAAGGCGCACTGGTCCTCCAGTCGTCAGTACGCGTGCGCCGCTAGCCTGGCCGCCCTTCGCCCGCTTCGCGCCTCGCCGTGGCGCTGATTAAATTGCGGAGTTCAGCGACACAGATTCGCTCGCATTCGCCTACGAACGCTCGTCTTATGGTGGCGTGCATCAGAGTTGCGAGACTTTGGAGCAGTACATCCCGGCTCGGGAGGCGGCCCGCGCGCTTGGACGCAGCCCCTCCACCCTGAAAGACAGGAGAGCCTGGCGACGCCTCGGGCTCACCCCTCGCCGGATCGGCAATCGGTGGATGTTCTCAGTGTTGGACATTCGGCGCCTACAGGACGGCCTCGCCGGGGCCGCCGGAATGAACGGTCGCTGATGGCCGTAACAGGATTCGGCTTCCACCTCGGCACGGCTGGCGACTTCACCTCTGCGATCGGCCGCCAGTGCGAGCATTGCGACGCTCGGATCGAAGCCGACCCGGCGATCGGGTGGGCTCAAGCCACTGGTCATCGCTTCTATCATCCCGAGTGCGCGCTGATCTTTCATCTCGCGTTCGGACGCGATCTCCACGAGCTACGGAAGTTTGACGAGATGTGGCGGAGGGAGCGAGATGACCGCCGTTGAGTTCGCTAGCCGCGTAGAAGGCCCGCGCCGTCGCGGCGCCGCCTTCGTGAGCCGCTGCCCGGCGCACGACGACACGAACCCCTCGCTCAGCTTCCGCGATGGCGACCAGGGCCTAGTGCTGAAGTGCCACGCGGGGTGTGAGACGGGCGCCATCCTGAAACCCCTCGGGCTTCGGTATGCCGACCTCTTTCACGTTCCGGCCAGCACAACTCCGACTCGTATCATCGCCACGACCTATCCCTATCGAGACGAGTCCGGCGAGCTCCTCTTCGAGGTCGTTCGCTTCGAACCGAAAGGATTCACGCAGCGCCGGCCCGACGGGCATGGAGGCTGGATCCCCAATCTCACTGGCGTACGCCGGGTGCTCTATCGCCTGCCCGACCTCAACGGGCAGGACGGCGTGTACGTCGTAGAAGGCGAGAAAGACGTCGACACGCTCTGGGTGCAGGGGCTCCCGGCGACTACGAATCCCGGCGGTGCTGGCTCCTGGCGGGCGGACTACGCCAGCCAGCTCCAGGCGGCGGGCGTCGGAATCGTGATCATCATTCCTGACAACGATCGTACCGGCGTCGCGCATGCCACGGACATCGAGCACTCCTGCCGGGACGCGGGGCTCGCCGCGTTCACCATCACCCTGCCCGGGCTGCCACCGGTCCGGGACAAGCACGGGGAGGATGTGTCGGACTGGCTCCACGGAGGGCACGACGCGGCGGAGCTCGAGGCGCTAGCTGAGGCCGCGGTTACCGGTCAAGAAGCCACCACCGCAGCCCCGGCGTCAGGGCCCGTCCTCGTCCGGCTTGCCGACGTCGCTCCAGAGCCCGTCGCGTGGCTCTGGCCCGGGCGCCTGGCCCGAGGGAAGGTCACGATCCTCGCGGGCGATCCCGGCCTCGGGAAGAGTTTTTTGACGCTCGACGCCGCCTCGAGGATCTCCACCGGCCAGGCGTGGCCGGACGCCGGGCGTGCGCTGCTCGGGGACGCCATCCTGCTCAGCGCGGAGGACGGGATCGCCGATACGATCCGACCCCGGGTGGACGCCCTCCAAGGCGACGCATCGCGATTCCACATACTCCGCGCCGTCCGGACGCAAGACGGGGAACACGCCTTCTCACTCGCCGCGGACCTACCCGCCCTCCTCGAGATGGCCATCACGGCCACGGAGGCTGTCCTCGTCGTCATCGACCCGCTCTCGGCGTACCTCGGGGGGACCGATAGCTACAAGGACGCCGAAGTGCGCGCCCTCTTGGCGCCCCTGGCCGCCATGGCTGAGCGGCATGCCGTGTCGGTGCTCGCGGTGATGCATTTGACCAAGGACAGCCAACGTCGGGCCATACACCGCGCCGGGGGGTCCGTCGGGTTTGTCGGAGCCGCGCGCGTCGTGCTGGCGGTCGGCAAGGACCCGGACGACGACGCCCGCCGGCTGCTGGTGCCCGTGAAGACCAACGTGAGCAGCCCACCCGCCACGCTCGCCTACCGGCTGGTGGAATCGACGCCGGGCGCCGCGCGGGTGGAGTGGGAGCCGGATCCGGTCGCCGGCATTGAGGCTGACACGCTGCTGGGCGTCGCCGCCGCGGAAGACCGGGAGGAGCGCCGCGACGCTGATCTCCTTCAGGAACTGCTGGCGGGAGGAGGCCAGCAGCTCTCGACCGAACTGTTCAAGGCCGCGAGGGCCAACGGGGTGTCGGAGCGGACTCTGTACCGGGCGAAGCGTCGGCTCGGGATCAAAGCGCGCCACGTCGGCCAACCCGGGAAGAAAGGCGCGTGGTGCTGGGTCCTGCCAGACGTGGAATGGGAACCGCCGAAGGCTGCCACCCGCACCGAAGGCTGCCATATACACAGACGTGGCAGCCTTCAGCAACCGAGCGACGAAAAAGACGAAATGGCGACAGTCTTCCCCGAGGCTGCCACGTCTCAGGGTATGGCAGCCTTCGGTGGCAACCTTCGGGGCAATGGCAGCCTTGGGACGGAGATCGAGGAGGTAATCCATGGCCAGCCCCATGATGCTTACGCGGGCCCTGGCTGACGGCGGCTCCGTGGTCTGGGATCCACCCGAGCGCCCGCGCCTCCGGGTCGCGCCGGCCTGGGCGGCCCGGCTCCGTGACGAGGCGGCGACGTGTGGGGGTGCTCGAACGCGCCGTGTGCTTCCGCCGTCAGATCGAGGCCACCCGGCACCAGGCTGCCCTTCCCTGCCTCGCCCTGCCCACTGCCCCCGCGCCGCGCGCTGGGTTCTGCCTCTCGTGTGGGGCACAGGTTGGCCGCAGCTGGCGCTGCGCGCGTGTCTCGTCGCGGTGTACATCGCCCTGGAAGCGGTCCCGCCGAGCGACCTCGAATTCGTCGAAGACCCCGCGGAGACGGCATGGACAGATCGGCGGCCCACGATGACCGGCGGCTCCAGCATCCAATTCCCGCAGGAAAGCCCGCAAGAGGCCCAGCTGCACCAGATGGTGGAGACGACAGGAGACGCCTGATGGCCAAGAAGAAGCGCCAGGAGTCTCCTCCCCGGCCTCCCCGTCGCGGGATGGCCACACCGGACAAGTCCACCGGGGGCGGCCCGGACCCCGCCACGGAGGCCCGGCCGCGGACACCCTGCGGAGATCGCGGCGCTCAGCCGCGCCCCTTCCGCCGCATCCTGCAGCGCTACGTTCGACGCGGCCCCGGGCCCGGAGGCCCTGGCCGCCCAGGCCGAATGTATCCCGGACCGCTGGGCGCAGGGCCTGGCCATCGCCGGCCGCCTCGCCGGATACACCGAGAAGCTCGAGATCGAGGGCAGCGTCGACGTCCACCACCTGCACCGCCTCTCGGACATGGAACTGGAAGCCGAGCTCGCCGCGCTCGACGCCAAACTCGCCGCCCTCCCCGGTCCACAACGCCGCCTGCCACCGGCCACTGAACGGCCCGCACCATGAACCGCCCCCGCCGGGTTCTTACCGATGGCCCGGAGGAGGCGCATACCGGGCGCGCCCCGCGGCTGCTGCTCGGGTGGGCCGAGATCGCCCGTTACGCGCGCAAACGTCCGAACACCCTGCAGGGCTACCGGCTCACGATGGCCTTCCCCGTGATTCGGTGGGGCCGCCACGTCGTCAGCTCGCCCACTCTCATTGACGACTGGTTGCTCACCATCGAGCAGCAACGGCGGAGACGGCGGATGGCGCTCGCCACCCAGCCACCCCCCAAGGCATGAGGCGTGGGCCAGGTGCGTGGCGTGCTGGCGGAGCGGGTGATCGTCTCCCTCCCCGGCGACCCCTTCATGCCCTTGAGAGCGGCGGCCGATCACTCGGGTCTTCGCGTCTCCACGCTGCGTCGGGCCATCACCGACTGTGACCCGGCCTGCCGCCTCCCGGCCTACTTGGTCGCCGGCCAGTACCTGCTACGCCGCAGCGAACTGGATGCATGGATCACCCGCCATCGGGTCACCGGCCCCGACCTCGACCGGATCGTGACGGAGATGACGCGCGGGCTTGACCAGGGTCGGCCTGGGCGCGAAGAGGCTTGACTGCGCGGGGACCATGCGCATACTGTGAGTATGCGTACCCCGCGAAGCCGCTCGGACCCCGGATCAAGGCGCTCCGAGAAGCGCGGGGTTGGACGCAAGCCGACCTGGCCGACCGGTGCCTGCTCTCGACCGTGTATGTCCAGAAAGTCGAGCTCGGCGAGCGGGTCCCGACCGTCCCCACCTTGACCCGCATCGCTCGAGCGCTGGGCGCGTCTGTTGTCCTCGACATTCGCCCGCCCCCGCGGGCCCGACGACGGAGGTAAGGCCATGGGTGTCACGGTTCGCGAGAAGGTTCCCGGGAGCGGCGTCTACTGGGTGTTCATCCGCCACGGCAAGCAGCGGCGCAGCCGGCGCATCGGGTCGGAAAAGGCGGCGACGTATGTCGCGGCGGGCAGCGAGCGCCGGCTGCACGAGGGCGGGCCGGCCTTTATCGAAAGTGCGCCCGTGCCGACGTTCAAAGCGTACGCAGTGCAGTGGCGTACCGAGACCATCGTGCCGCACCGCAAGGCCCGGACCGCCCAGTACTCGAGCAGATCATCACGGCCCACCTGGAGCCGACGTTCGGGGCCATGACCCTCGGCGAGATCCGTCCGGCGCACGTGCGGGCCTTTGTCGCCAAGAAGCTCCAGAGCGGCGCCGCCCGCAACACGGTGAAGAACATGGCCGCCACCCTGCGCAGCATCCTCTACGCGGCCGTGGGCGACGAAATCATCCCGTCCAATCCGGCCGCGCGCGTGGGGCGGCTCTTCGGCCTGCGCCACGATCCTCGCGCGCACGTCATGGTGCTCGAGCCCGAGCAGGTGGCGCAGGTGCTAGCCGCCGCCCAAAAGTGGTATCCCGACCACGCCCTGCTCGTGCGGTGCTGTTTCTCACCGGCATGCGAGAGGGCGAGGCGCTCGGGCTGCAGTGGGCGGACCTCGACCCGGCGCCGCAACCTGATCGACCTGCAGCGGACCGTGGCGGTGCGCGGCGGCCGGGTGCTCGTGAACACGCCCAAGTCGGGCCGGCTCCGCATCGTGGACTGCCCCGCCGCGCTGATGGCCCAGCTCCACGAGCGCCACTCCATCGCCCAGGCCGAGGCGGCCGTCGCCGGCCACGAGCTGTCGCCGTGGGTCTTCCCGGCGGCCATCGACCCTACCCGGCCGCTCAACGCCTCGTGGGTCTGGCGCCACGTCTGGCCCCCGCTGCTCGACAAGGCGGCGGTGCGCGCACATCCGCATCCATGACGCTCGGCACACCTACGCGAGCCTGATGCTCCGGCGGGGCGTACCAATCGCCTACGTAGTCCCGCCAGCTCGGCCACTCCTCGATCCAGGTCACGGTGGACCTCTACGGCCACTTCGTCCCGGGCGGGGACCGGCATCACGCGGAAGGGCTCGCCGCGGCCATCGAGGCGGCGGACACGCGTCCCGCCGCGACCCAGGCGCAACCGCTTCCGCCCCCGGCGAACGGCCGACGAGAGGATCGCGCGCTAAATGCGTGATGTGGATGGTGCCCCCGGGGTGACTCGAACACCCGGCACGCAGTTTAGGAAACTGCTGCTCTATCCACCTGAGCTACGGGGGCGCCTTGTTGTCTCGCGGAGTTACGCGGCGCGGTGTCCTGCGCCGACTCAGATTCTAGCACTTTGTGCCCATTCGTGTGCCCATCGGTGAGCCCGTCGAGCGCATCCACGCCGGCGCGCAGGTGCGCCGGGCTGAGGTGGGCGTAGCGGGCGGTCATCTTGATATCGCTGTGGCCCAGGATCTCCTTGAGGTCGTAGATCTGCCCCTGGCGGCGATCACGCGGGCTTCCCCATGTCCTCGCACCGACTCGCCCATGCCGGGCCGATCGTGATCTTGTCGGAGTCGTTGTTGACGAAGCGGATCGGGAGGTCCTCGTTCGTCGGGTTAACCAGGTCGCGCAATGCATCGACGAGGGTTTCCGCTGGCAGACCGGTCGCCTCCTGCAGTTCCTGCCGCGTCATCACCCAGGCGACGTTGGTGGTCGAACGATATCGAAGGCACAGTGCTTCGAAAATCAGATCACTAGGCGTTTTGGCCATACTCCCTCCCTATTCCACCCCCATGTAGCAACGCATCGAGCCGCGCCGCGGCTCCGCATGATTCGCCAGACATTCAGCTGCGCCCAGTCCAAGTCTCATAGATGGAAGCAAGCAGGCGGCGGCGGGCCTCGTCGTCTTCACGGCATTGGAGTAGCGCACGCTTTAGGGCGGCGTTCTGTCTCGAAAGGTCGAAGAGCTGTAGCATTAGAGGTTCCTCCTGCCCCTCACGACAGCCAGAGCTGCGCCAGCGCGGATGACATCACTTCAGGTCTTCCTCCAGCCGCTCCCGTTCTTCCGGCGGCCTGACGTGGGTGGATGGCGGCGATCATTCCGGATCCTTCTCGTCACTCGCACCGCCCTGGGCCTCTCGGCTGGGCTTCCAACACCACTCGGCGAGCCAGAGCACTCCCAGGAAGATGCCGAACCACAGAATCCATGCGGCCGTCAGATAGGTCCACCCCCAGCGGTATGCGTACACATACGCGACGACCAGGAACAGACAGAGCGAGAGCGCGGAGGACACATAGGCCGCCCAACCCGCCGCGCGGCGCCAACGCGGCAAGGGGGCCTCCATGGGCAGCCTGCGCCACTCGGCTTCTAGCCTGTGGCTCACGTCCTGTGCCCGCAGGTATCCCACTCGGTAGGCAATGACCGCCACGATGATGAGGATAAAGACGCCCAGAACCACCACCACTCCGGCGCCGTCCATCTGCCCTCTACTTCAGGTACTCCGCCAGCTTCTCCCGCTGGCGGCGCGAAGATATTGGGGGATAGGCGGCGATCATCGGGGGCCGCCGGCGCGGATACAGTCTTGCCATGGGCGGACACCACCGGCGAAGTCACCAGACCTGTAGAAGTACCGACCATCAGGCTCTACGTGGGTCACTTGATACCCGCTCGGTTGGAGTTCCCTACACTTCGCGATGGCCTGCCATGTCCGCTCCTGCGCGGGCGTGTTCTGGGCGATGGCACATCCGGCCAGCACGAGCGTCGCGATCACAACGGGCGCCCTAGTGCTTTGCGTCGCAGGCTGCGTGGCGGCCATCGGCTCTCGTACTCGCGGCAGCATCAGCCGTCCGGGTCGAGATAGCGCAGGCCGCGCGTGCGGACGTAGATGGCGGTGATCATGGGTCCCCCTGTCGAGAAATGTCATCGCGCAGCCCATGATGGGAAAGTCCGTGCTCTGCGCGAAGATGGTGCGGACCGCCAAGTTCCAGAAAAAGCACGGAATGAGTCGCTGGCACGGTGTGTGCGGTACGCCCGGCCATGATTGATCGAATGATCTGGGCGACCCGGCGGGCGGTGGCGAAGCTAGCGGCGCGGCGGCTCCGTCGGCGGGTGGCGCGGCTCCGCCAGCTGCCTCGTTCACGAGCGTAGCGGCTCACTTCAGGTACTCCGCCAGCTTCTCCCGCCGGCGGCGCGAGCGAAGCGAGAGTGCTCACGGTCGGCGGTACCTACGATTCGACCGCAACCGGCGGCGATCATGGCTCGGCCTTGGTCGTCGGCCCACCGGCGAGCCGCTCAATCACTGGGACCAAGGCGACTGCGGCATGGCGCAATCCCCGAAGCCACCGATCGCGCATCTCGGCCGGGATCGTGCCGGGCGGGATGGTGTCGATGCTGGACGCGATCGAGACACACTCCTCAGACACATGATGCCGGAACGTCTCGATCTGCTGGTCTGTGTCCGCGAGCTTACGAGGCATCGCCGGCTCACCTCCGGGCGCTCTTGTTAACCCGGGCTCCCTTTGGGCGAGTTTTCTCCTATTGGCAGGCTTCTTCCTGGCTGGCCTCCTCTTGGCTGGGTTCCTCTTGGCTGGCCTCCTCTTGGCCACGGTCTTCCGCTGGCCACTGGGCTTCGTGGTCTTCTTCCCTGGCCGCCGTGATGCTCGCTTCCGGGCCATCGTGGCCTCCGCTTGTCCGATCTACTGCACGCCGCGCTCGAGGTTCTCGAGCGCGTGGATCAGATGCCAGGTGACCGTATTGTCTTCGCGAGCCCACGCCGCGGCATCGATCTGCTCCCCGTGGAAGCGATAGGGCGGCCCGAGGGCTCGGAGTGAGTCGGCCAGCCGGGTGATCCCGTCCAATCGTTGAGCTTGGATCAGTGCCTCGAGGGCGTCGGAGCAGTCGCGCCGCAGCTGCTCGCGATCGACAGGCGTACTCATCGTGGCGGACGGCTCACTCGATCACCTGATCTGCCCGCTGCAAGAGTGACGGCGGGATCGTCAGCCCGAGAGCCTTGGCGGTCTTGAGGTTGACAACCAGCTCGAACGTGGTCGCCTGCTCAACCGGCAGGTCTGCGGGTTTGGCGCCCTTGAGGATCCTGTCCACGTAGATGGCCGCGCGCCTGCCCATGTCCGGGAAGTTCACACCGTAGGAGGCGAGGCCCCCAGCGTCGACGTATTCTCGGAACGCAAAGCTCGTCGGGAGCCGGTGCTTCAGGGCGAGCTGGGCGATCTGTGATCGCTTTTGAAAGATGTTCACAGTCTCCAACACGAAGAGCCCTTCGGCCCGAGACCGCACTGCGGCGCGAAACGCGCTCTCCACATCGAGCTGCGGTTCTCGAAGTTCCAGCGGGTGGAGCTTGAAACCCAGCGAGCGATTGACCACTTCCACCTGTTTGAGTTGATCGACCGAGAGGGGATCGGAAAGGACAGCGACGCGACCGACGCTAGGCAACATGTCCTTGAAGACCCCGAGCCGTTTGGCCAGCAAGTCGAGGTGAAGGAAGAATAGCCCCGTGACGTTGCCCCCCGGCCGAGCGAGGCTGGCGACGTAGCCGAGCGCCAGCGGGTCGTAGTTGACGCCCACCATGACGATGGGGATCGTGGTGGTCGCTTCCTTCGCGGCACGGGCCGCCGGAGCGGTGGAGGTAACGATGAGGTCGACGTTGAGGTGGACCAGATCAGCCGCGAGGGTCGGAAGCCGCTCGGCCTTGCCCTCGGCGCTCCGGTACGCGAAGGCGACGTTCTGATCCTCGACGTATCCGAGATCACGCAACCCCTGGCCGAGCATTTGGAAGAACGGCGAAGGTCTGGGAAACAAGTGGAGATATCCGATCTGCCACACCTTCCCAGCCGGTTGCGCCTCGGCGGCGAGCGGCGCGGCGAGGAGGCCACCAGTCAAGGTGCTAAGGAAGCTGCGCCGGTCCACTACTCGATCACCTGATCCGCCCGCTGCAGGAGCGACGGCGGGATCGTCAGGCCGAGGGCCTTCGCGGTCTTGAGGTTGATGACCAGCTCAAACTTCGACGGCTGCTCGACGGGCATGTCGCCGGGTTTGGTGCCCTTTAGGATCTTGTCCACATAGGCAGCGGCCCGACGGAACATCGCACCCCAGTCGGGGCCATAAGACAGCAGCCCGCCTCCGACCGTCACCACGTCGCGGTCGAGATACATCGAGGGCAGCCGTGCGCGCAAAGCCAGGTCGGGCACCCGTGCGAAGGGCCGGTGGAACATGGGATCGCCCACGACGAGGAGCGCTTGCGCGCGGCCGTGAACGGCTGCCTCGACTGCGGGCGCGATGGCCGCGGGGTCAGTGACATCCAGCATCTGAAGCTCGACGCCGAGTGGTGGAGCAGACGGTGTCAGCTCCTTCGGGATCAAGGTGACATGTAGAGGGTTCTTCGAGCTCCAGAGAACCGCGACCCGGGAGGCCGTCGGCACCGCTTCTTTGAGGAACTGGAGAATCTTGCCCATGAAACCGCCCGGCACTAACGTGCTCAGGCCCGTCACATTCCCGCCGGGCCGGGCGAGGCTCGGGACGATCCCAGCTGCGATCGGATCGGCCACTGCCACGAATACGAGGGGAATAGCCCCCGCCGCGTCCTTGGCGGCGCGAGCCGGCTGCGGCGCGACGGCGACGATGATGTCGGGCCTGCCGGCGACCAGTTCGGCCACGAGGGCAGGCAGGCGATCAGGTTGCCCCTCGGCACCTCGGACGTCGACAACGAGGTTGCGGCCCTCGACCCACCCCAGGTCGCGCAGCCCGTGGCGAAACGCATCGTAGCCTCCGCCTTCGCAGCGCACCCCGCACAGAAGCGCGACCCGCGCGGGCTTCGGTGTCGGCTGCGCCTCGGCGGCGAGCGGCGCGGCGAGGAGGCTGCCGCTCAGGGCGCTCAGGAACGCTCGACGATTCATAGGCGTTCGCCCTCCAGTTTCTTCAGCGCCGTTTCCAAAAGGGCCCGAATCTCCTATCTCGGGTCAATTGGGCATCCTGCCGTCGCCGTCTACTTTGAGCCGCCGGGCACCGATCGGAGCAGGCTTCCCGCTTCCGGTAGTCCCTCGGCCCTCCACAGACCACGCAGATCGGCTGCGGGGAGCGTACAGGAGCCGAACGTTCGGGGCCAGGGGCGTCTGGGCGCGAAGAGGGGGTGGGCACGGGCTAGATTGGTCCTTATTGGGCTCGACAGGCCGCGGCGAAGGCCTGCGCGGCGACGGCCGGGCCGGCCAGCCTGGCGAGGTGCTCCAGGCACCGCGCGCCGGAGAGCACCGTCTCGAGCTGGCCGGTAGCAAGGCCATCAGCCAGATGCTCGAGCAGGGCCCGAGCGAATACCAATGCTGCGTCCTGGAGATCCTCCGGGCTCACGCGAGGCGACAAGTCCGTGGGGCGGGCGAGGCCGGCAGGCCGATCACTCACGGGGCAACCTGACATTGACAAGGCTGTGGGGCTCACCTAGCATGGCGCCCACTTCAATCCGACCGCCTGCTGACCTGATCCTACGAACGAGGAGGAACAGGCGATGACCCGGGCCACACGACTCACCGCGTGGGTTTTCCTCCTTGGGCTCGCATTGCTCGCTGGTCCCGGCAGCCCGGCATCGGCCACCGTCATTGGTATCCCAGGCAACCCACCGACCAATCTCCCGGCTGGGCCTCCCAATCCCAATCTCCCTGGCTACAACCTCTACCCCTTCATGCTGAATGGTTTCCTGCCGCCCTCCCCGAATCCGTTGCCGAGCGGGATGTTTGCCGAGAGCCCATTGCAATTCAACCTGGTCATGCAGGCAGGGCTCGGAGGGCCGAACGGCAAGACGGACCCGATTGTGGCCGCCCAGAGTTTCAACTTCTTCATCATCGGGGACTTCTGGTCCGTGCAGGCGCAGATCGAGTACAAACCCGCGACGTCCATCTTCGCCCCGAGCGACATCGTGACCATGACGGCGGATTCGGTGCACCGCATCGGCCCGCACCCGGGCGAGTTCGCGCCGGGGCCGCCTGTTCCCTCCAACGTCGTGCTCAATGCCGGGAGCGCCATCACCCTTCCGCCCGACTTCGACGTGCGCGGCGATGTACTCCGACGGGCGGTTCACGACGCTAACCTTCCGGCCGGCGCCCGATTCGGATTCGATGTCCGCGCAGCTACGCATACGCTGGGGACGGATGAAGATGTCGTCTTCGGCATCCTGGCCGGGCAGATCGCCAACCCCAACAATCCCTTCGTCGGCAACGAGTTCGAATTCTGGCTTGGCGGTGTCGCTGGGCTGCATACCCCCGAACCCGCGACCCTCCTCCTCTGGGGCACCGCGGCTGGGCTCGGATATCTCGCGCGGCGACGCCGGAACCATAAGGCGGCCCCTTAGGGTCCAGCGGGCCTTGACCAGCGCGTGGGCGGCGGGGGCTGTGGTCATAGCCTAGTTCTCGCTGACTACCGGTCGCCGTACTTCCGCTTGTAGAGCGTCTCTTGCTGCGCTTGCAGTTCCGCCATCCTCGGGCTACCAGGGTTCACCTTCTACATCTCCTTCAGACTCGTTGCGACTCGGCGATGGAACTCGTCGGCAGACAGGTACAGATCGGGTTGCATTAGAGGTCCTCCAAGTTTTCGATCAGTGGGCGGGACGGCCTGGTGGCGCCTACCGTACTCGCCTCCTCCAGCCGGGCGCCCGTGATCTCGCGGCGTGGCGCGGGCGGGGCGATCGGAGCATGGTCGCGGCCGCCTCGCCGAGGCGCTGCTGTCACCGCGCCAGCAACCCGCGCTCCGCCTCGGTGGGCGTCCAGCGGCGCCTGAGGGCGGGCGAAAGTTGGTCTGCCGGCGCGAGCTGCGCCACGGCATCCTCACGTGGCCTTGGCGGCGACCGCGAGCTCGAGATCCTTGACGATCCGGCGCGCGTATGTGAGGAGGCCGTCCTGGCGCGTGGGCTGCTCGGCCATGAGGACGGTCTGGATTTAGGAAACTGCTGCTCTATTCCCCTGAGCTACGGGGGCATCAGGGTTTACGCGACGTGCGAGCTCGATTTTAGCACCTTGTGCTGAGGCGGGCATACCGGAGGGTCATCGTGGACTTCCGGTGTCCGAGGATCTCCTGCACCGCCTTGAGCGTGATCATTTCGTCCCCTTCGGCCCGCGCGGATCCACGGTGTCCGGGAGACACAGATACCGACTGCTCGATTTGAGAAAGTCCGATAGCTGCTTGGCATCCTTGCCCATGTTGGTCATCAACTGGGTGGCCGCCTCCTTGCAATCCTTCTCCCCCGTGTTCCCCCCGTAGGCTCCAAAGGCTGCATAGCCGCTGCCTGTTCCGAGCCACAAGACCCAGGCGCATTCCGCCCAGGCCGATGTGGCGGGGGCAAGGAGGCAGACGAGGACGACAACGACGCGAGCATAGATCGAGGCGATCATCGGAAGACTGCCCATTGCCTGGCGGCTAGGCATCGATCCACGCCAAGCTGTGGCGCCGTGATCAGCCGCCAGCAGCTGACGCAGAGAGCCAGGCCGTCCGGGAGCGCTGGGAGGCTCCACGAAGGCGAGTGTCCTACCGTCATGATCTCCTCAAGGTCCTCGAGGTCTCTGGAGGCGGTTTCGATCACCGTGACGGCGGTGACGCCCACGATGCTCGGTTCGGATACTGACACGCCCGACTGAGTCATAGGGTCCTCCTTCGTCTATGGGGGCAGCCACCCTACCACGGCACTGCCTGATGGACCACTTCAAACACTCCGCCGGGGACGACCATTCAGCCGCACTCCCGAACCCGGCTGGCCACGCGTTGACAAGCGTGCGCTGCCCGCCCTAGCATCGCGCCACCTGTTCGTCGCTCCCTGGCCTGATCCAACGATCCAAGAGGAGCAGGGTATGAAGCGCATCCCCAATCTGTTGGCGTCGACCATCCTGGTGGGCCTCGTGCTGTTATCGGGGGCTGCCGCTCCGGCATCGGCGATGACCATTGGCTTCCCGGGGACCGCTCCGGTACCACCGACATTCGGCGTTCCGCAAGGGCCGCCTGACCCGAATCTCCCGGGCTTCAATCTGTATCCCTTCATGCTCAGTCAGTTCATTCCTCCGTTGCCGGCCACACCGAATCCGCTGCCGGCTGTGCTCTTTGCCGAGAACCCCCTGCACTTCAATCTGGTTTTCCTGGCCGGATTCGGACGCGACGGGCGGGTCGACCCTCTCGTTGTGGCGCAGACCTTTCAATTCTTCGTCATCGGCGACTTCTGGTCGGTTCAGACCCAGGTCACCTACCAGCCCGCAACGTCCATCTTCTCCCCGAGTGACGTGGTCACCCTGACGGGAAGTGCCGTGCACCGCATTGCTCCCCATTCGGGGGAGGTCGCGCCGGGGCCCGCCGTTCCGTTCAACGTCGTGCTCAATGCGGGGAGCGTCATCACGTTGCCTGCCGACTTCGGGGTGCCCGCCGAGGCGCTCCGGAAAGCAATTCGGGATGCCAATCTCCCTGCCGGCGGCCGTTTCGGATTCGACGCCCGCGGCGCAGTTCATGATCTCGGGCCGCATGAGGATGTCGTCCTCGGCCTCGTGGGAGGACAGATCGCCAACCCGAATAATCCCTTCGTCGGCAACGAGCTCGAGTTCTGGGTTGGGGGCGCCGCGGGGCTGCACACGCCGGAACCCGCCACCCTATTGCTCTGGGGCACGAGTGCAGCTGGGCTCGGCTACCTCGCGCGGAGGCGTCGCCGCCATACGGCCCGCCTCTGACTGAGCTGTCGCGTTACTTCACCGGCCCATCCGCGAGCTGCAGGGTCAGCTTCCCGGCCCGCGGATCGATGGTCATGGTGAATCGGCTGAGGAAATCGGCGCCCAGGAATCCGTCCACGGTCAGAGGCCCCGTCTCGCTGGTGTCCAGCACGCCGATCTCGTACACCGCGACCTGGAGGTTGTCGATCCGGGCCGCGCCGACCGTCATCGACCTCACGCGGACCAGCGACACGTCGACCTCCTGTCCGCTCGCCATCCTGGCCTTCGCCTTCGAAGCGCCGGGTCCGGTCGGCAGGTCGATTCCCACGCGCCGCGCGACCTGCGGGGTGAGCACGGTGATGTTGGCGCCCGTGTCGAGCAGAAGCGTGGCCGCGTGGGTTCCGTTGAGCATGACCGGCACCAGGAACCGGTTCTGTATCGTCTGGATCGCGACCGAGGTGGCTCGCGGGGCCGGTCGGCCGCCGGTCGGCTCGGGAGCCACCCGGGGCTCGAGAATCTGGGCCGGGCTGGTCGCCCGCCCGGCCGCGGCCAGCTTGGCGGGAGCCGTCTGCTTGAAGCACGCGGTGAACGCGGGCACCGCGGGCTGCCCGCCCGGAAGGATCGTGACCTGGACCTGGCCGCTGTCGTCGACGCGGTCGACCCGCAGCGACGCCTGCTTCCCCTCCGCGCACTCCGTCGCCGCCGCCCAGAGCGCCAGCCGGCGCGGGTCCTGGTCTGACGTCGGAGCGGGCGCGGGGGGCGGGGTGCTCGAGCAACCGCTGAGCAGACCGAGGAGGATGAGTCCGGTGCACCCTGCGCGTGGCGCGATGTTCACGACCGCCCGTCCCTTGCCGCCGCCTCGAGGTGTCGGCCGCCAGCGTCCCGATTCTAGCACCCCGGCCGGAGCAGCCCTCTGGTAGCATGGCCCGCGATGAGCCCCGCCGAGTCCGGCCCCCACGTCTCGCTCGAGCGCATGAACCGCTTCCAGGAGCCCGAAGCGCGGCGGATCATCGGCGAGCTGGGGTTGCCCGCCGGCTCGCGCGGGCTCGACGTGGGCTGCGGCGTCGGCCTCTACGCGCTCTGGCTCGCCGAGGCGGTGGGTCAGGGCGGCCGGGTCGTGGCCATCGAGCCCGAGGCGGACAAGGTGGACGCGGCGCGCGCGCCTCGTGGGCGGAGAGACCGCCGGGGACCGGCTCGAGTTCCGGCGTGGGGACGGCACCGCCATTCCGATGCCGGATGGGAGCCTGGACTGGGTGTGGTGCGGAGACGTGCTGCACCACATCGTGGACACCGAGAAGGCCTTGCGCGAGTTCGCCCGCGTGGTCCGGCCGGGCGGGCGCGTCATCGTCAAGGAGTCTCAGGTCTTCTCGGCGATGTTCCTGCCGGGGCACCCGGAGCTCGAGCGGCGCATCCAGCTCGCCGAGATTCGCCGCACGCTCGACGAGGGCGCGGGGCATTCGTTCCAGGAGCGGCGCCAGACCACGCCCGCCTCCCTCCGCGCGGCCGGACTCGCGAGCGTCGCGATGCGCACCTACACGCTGGAGCGCCACGCGCCGCTGGCTCCGACCGATCACGACTACATCCAGCACACCGTCTTCTCGCGCAACTGGGGAGATCGGCTGCGGGAGCTGCTGGCCCCGGAGGACTGGCGGGAGCGCACCCGGCTCTGCGACGAGGGCTCGTCCGCCAACGTGCTGCGCGCCCCGGACTACTACTGCCTCTACCCGATCACGGTGTTCTCGGCCCGCCGGCCCGCCTGACGTCTCAGGGCTTGCGCCACACGCTGCGGGGCGGCGGAGTCGGCGTGGCGCCTCCCCCGGCGCGTCGGGCTTCGTCGGTCAGCGCGGCCAGGACCGTCAGCTTGCCCGCGAGGGCATTGCGAATCTCGACCCAGTCGGCGCTCTCGCCGGGCGCGGGACTCGCGGCCGCGGGCGCCGCACGGAAGCGGCTCAGCGCGGCCGGATTCGCGGCGAGCGCGGCCTCGGTGGCGGTGAGCCAGGCCCGCAATGCGAGGCGCCACCGCTCGACGACATGGGGCTGGGTGCGGCCCCACGTGTTGTCGCGCCGCGCTCCGTGGTACTCGACGTCGATGGCGCCCTGCAGGCGGCGCCCTTCCGTCTGAGCCTTCCCGAGCGCGTCCACCGCGGCGGCTACTTCTGCTCCGGCTCGGCCAGCACCCGGCTCGGCACGCCGAGCGCGCGCGCGAGCCGGCCGATCGCCGACGGCGACAGATTCACCCGCTGGCCCGACTCGGCCAGGGTGATGTAGCTGAGCGCGAGCTGGGCCCGCTCGGCCAGCTGCGCCTGGGTGAGGCCTTGACGCTCGCGCAGCTCGCGCACCAGCTCGCCCAGGGTCTTCTCGCCGGGGCTCACTGCAGATCCGACGCCTCGACGTCGCGCGCGGCGAGCAGGCGCCGTAGCTGCCGGAGCGCGGCGCCCTCGATCTGGCGCACCCGCTCGCGGGTGAGCCCGAGGCGCTGGCCGATGCGCTCGAGCGTCATCGGCTCCTCGCCGGCCAGGCCGAAGCGCAGGGTCACCACGGTGCGCTCGCGGTCGGGCAGATCCTGGAGCACGCCGGCCAGGTCGGCCCGGGCGCGCAGCATGGCCGCGAGCCCGCTGCCCGCCGCCGCGTTCGGATCCTCGACCGTATCGCCGAGACTGCCCTTCCCGTCCTCGCCGGTGGGCTTGTCGAGCGAGACGGGATGCTGGCGGAGGCTCTCGAGCTGCTCGAGCTCGCCCGCCGGCCGGTTCATGACCGCCGCGACTTCCTCGAGCGTGGGCGCCCGGCCGAGCCTCTGGGTGAGCAGGTTCCGCTGCTTCATGTACTGCGACAGGAGCAGCTCGACGTGGACCGGCAGGCGGATGGTCCGGGCCTGGTTGGCGAGGGCCCGCACCACCGCCTGGCGGATCCACCACGTGGCGTAGGTCGAGAAGCGCGTGCCGCGATTCGGCTGGAACTTGCGCGCGGCGTGGAGCAGCCCGACATTGCCCTCCTCGATCAGGTCGAGGAGAGAGAGCCCGCGGTGGAGATAGCGCCGGGCGATCCGGACCACGAGGCGCAGGTTGGCCTCGACGAGCCGCTTCTCGGCCTCGGCGTCGCCCGCCTGGACGCGACGGGCCAGGTCCTGCTCCTCCTCCGGGGTCAGCAGCTTGACCCGGGCGATCTCCTGCAGGTAGAGCGCGATCAGCTCGCGGCTGCGGTTGCCGGCCTCGGGCGCATCGGGCTTCTCGCCGAGCTCGGCCGGGTCCTTGTCGAGCAGGGCCTCGAGGGGCTCGTCGCCGTCCTCCAGCTCATCCGCCATCTCAGCCATGCGAAGCCCTCACTCGTGAGGGTCGTGCTCCGAGCTGGACGATGCGATGTCGTCATCGAAGACCGGGCTCTTGTCGGACGGCTCGAGCAGGTGGAGCGGATTGTAGGCCTTGCCGTCGCGGCGCACCTCGAAGTGCACGTGGGGCCCGGTGGCGTGGCCGCTACGCCCGACCGTGGCGATGAGCTGGCCCGCCTCCACATCCTCCCCGACCTCGACCAGATTCTTCTGGTTGTGGGCGTAAAGGGTGATGAATCCGTTGCTGTGCTGGATCTTGACGACCTGCCCATACGCCCGGATCCAGCCGCTGTAGACGACGGTCCCGGCCGCCGCGGCGTAGACCTGCGAGCCCATCTCCGCCGTGACGTCGATGCCGGCGTGCCACCCGCGGGAGCGCTGGCCAAAGGTGGAGATCACGGGGCCCTCCACGGGCCAGACCAGGGTGATGCCCTCGTCACGGAAGTCGGGGGTGCCGAGGACCAGGGACGTCAAGATGCGCCGTGGCCCGACGCGCTTGATCAGGATACCTTCGGCATCCGGCTCGGTCCCGGGCGTTTCCCCCGCGGTGGTCTGGGGGACGGGGCGGTCGCACCCCGGCACTGTCAGCCGCTGGCCGGCCCGGAGGGCTTCCGGCTTCACGAGCTGGTTGGCCTGGATCAGGGCCGCGCGGGTCACGCGGTACCGGGTCGCGATGCGGCTGATCGACTCGCCGCTCCGCACGGTGTGCGTGCACACCGGGGGCCTGGGCGCGGTCCTGGGACCGGCGGCGGCCTTCGGACTAACGGTCGGCGCGCTCGGGGTCTTCGCGGAGCCCCAGTGGGGAGCCGGGATGGTCTGCTGCTGCGAGGGGGCGGCCCGCGGCTTCGAGGGCTTGGGCTGGGCGTGGGATGCGGTGATGGAGACGAGCAAGATGAGGACGAGGAGGATGGGCACGCCGGGGTGCGCCGTCACGGGTCGAACTCCGCGTAGCGGATGGCGAAGCCCACGTAGCGGCCCGTCAGGGGCCGCCAGGTGACGGCCAGGTGGTCCACACGCGCCAGCGGTGGACCCTTGCCCAGGTCGTGCATGAGCTCCTCGATGAGGTCGCGCCCGCCTTCCACGCGCACGCGCACTTTCCCATCCTTCAGATTCATCACGTACCCGGCGAGGCCCAGCGACGCGGCCTTGCGCTGGACGAAATCGCGGTAGCCGACGCCTTGCACCCGGCCTTCCACCACGATCTCGGCGGCGCTGCGCAGTCCCGTGACACCCATCCCGGCTCCGCCAACGTCTCGAGAAAAAAATGGTCGGGGCGACTGGATTTGAACCAGCGACCTCCTGCTCCCGAAGCAGGCGCGCTACCAAGCTGCGCTACGCCCCGTCCGAATCCTCATCCCAGAGTCTCACGACTCCCAGGCATATTTGCCCACGAGCTTCACGAACACGCACCCGGAGTCCCGGGTGACCTTCATCACCCCCTGCACCTTGTCGATCACCTCGAGCGTCTGGTTGGCGGCGTCGCCGACCGGCATCACCATCCGCCCGCCCTCCGCCAGCTGCTCGAACAGGGGCGGCGGCACCGACGGCCCGCCCGCCGCGACGAGGATCCGATCGAACGGCGCCTCGTCCGGCCACCCCAGCGTGCCGTTGCCGGCCCGCACCCACACGTTGCGATACCCGAGCCCTTCCAGCGTCTCGCGCGCCCGCGCGGCCAGCCGTGGCAGGCGCTCGATCGTGCACACGCGCGCCGCCAGCTCCGCGAGGACCGCGGCCTGGAAGCCGCAGCCCGTTCCCACCTCCAGCACCTTCTCCCGCCCACCCAGCCGCAGCAGCTCGGTCATGCGGCCCACGATGAAGGGCTGTGAGATCGTCTGCCCTTCCCCGATCGGCAGCGGGTGATCCCCGTAGGCTCGATCGCGCAGCGCCTCGTCCACGAACAGATGCCGCGGCACCCGCCGCATCGCCTCGAGCACCCGCGCGTCGGCGACCCCGCGCCCGGCCACCTGCTCGTCCACCATGCGCTCGCGCTCGCGCGCGAAGCGCTGCGTGCTCACCGCTTGCGCTTCTTCTTCAGCACGGCGTTCAAGGCGCCTTCCCACTCGCTCATGCGGCCGAGCGCGCCGTGGTGCGTCAGGTCCAGATGCAGCGGCGTCACCGACGCGAACCCCGCGTGCACCGCCGCGATGTCCGAGGCCGCATCCTCCGCCCACTCCGGCGGGCCCGCCCCGATCCAGTAGTACGGGCGCCCGCGCGGATCCATCTCCTGGACCACCTTCTCGCGGTAGACCCGATGGCCGAGCCGCGTGAGCCGGATCCCCTTCACCGCGCCTCGCGGTACGTTCACGTTCAGCAGCGTCTTCGCGGGCAGCCCCTCGACCAGGAGGCGCGTGGCCACCGCGAGGGCCACCGGCCCCGCCCCGTCGAAGCCCTCCGCGTCTGGCTCCGCCTGCGAGACCGCCACGGACGGCACCCCCAGCAGCGTGCCCTCCATCGCGGCCGACACCGTCCCCGAGTACGTCACGTCGTCGCCCAGGTTCGTCCCGTGATTCACGCCGGACACCACCAGCACCGGCGGCTCCGGCAAGAGCCCGAGGACGGCCAGGTTCACGCAGTCCGACGGCGTGCCATTCACCGCGTACTTCCGCTCCGCGACCCGGTCTACCCGGAGCGGCCGGTGCAGCGTGAGGGCGTGACCCACCGCGCTCTGCTCGCGATCCGGCGCGACGACGTACACCTCGCCGAGCGCGGCCAGCGCCTCTGCGAGAACCTGGAGCCCGCGCGCGTGAATCCCGTCATCGTTGGTGACAAGAATCACGGGCGCCATGTCGATTGAAATTGGTCGGGGCGACTGGATTTGAACCAGCGACCCCTTGACCCCCAGTCAAGTGCGCTACCGGGCTGCGCCACGCCCCGACCCAACGGGCATTGTACGGGCTGGATGGGGCAAACTCAAGACGAGCGGCCGGGTCGGGAGGCGGCGAGGCGCTGCCGGATGGCCTGCAGGCGCGTCCGGGTGCGGCGGATCACCTCTTCGAGGGTGGCGCCGCGCAGGCCGAGGTCCATCTGATCGAGGCCGCGGGCTTCGCCGCGGAGCCGCTTCTTGGCGCCTTCGAGAGTGAGGCGCTCCTCGTAGAGCAGCGACTTGATGCGGAGGACGAGCTCGAGGTCGGCCTTACGGTAGAGACGCTGGCCGGCCGGGTTCTTCTTCGGCCGGAGCAGCTTGAACTCGGACTCCCAGTAGCGGAGCACGTATGCGGGGATCTCCGTGATCGTCTCGACTTCTCCGATCCGGTAGTAGAGCTTGTCAGGAACCGTGCTCATACCCCGCGGGCCTCCGGCTAGACGTTGATCCGGAGCTTCAGGCCCTTGCTCGGCTTGAACGTCAGCACCTTGCGCGCGGTGATCTCGATGCTGTCGCCCGTCTGGGGATTGCGGCCGCGGCGCGACGCTTTCTGCCGGATCCGGAAATGCCCGAAGCCGACGATCTTCACGTCCTCTCCCTTTTCGAAGCAGCGGAAGATGATGTCGAACAGCGATTCGACCACGGCAGCGGACTGCCGCTTCGACAGCCCGTGGGCCGCCACCGCATTGATCAGATCGTTCTTGGTCAGCGCCGTCACCTCCCCTCGTCGGTTTACTTGGGCGGGCCCGAGGTCACGAAGCCCGTCTGTCCCTTGCCCTGCAGCTCTTCGCGGGCCGCGCTGGCCCGCGAGCGATCCGGATAGCCGCCCACCCGCACGACGTGCAGCGGCTCGTTGCGTGTCACCTGCGTCACCTGGACCGAGTAACCCTCGGAGCGGAGCTTGCGGGCCAGGCCTTCGGCATTGCCACTGTCCTTGAACGCGCCCACCTGGACCCAGTAGGCACCGTTCGAGGCCGCCGGCTTCGCCGTGCTCTTGCTCGGCGGCACCGCGGCGGTGCGTTCGGGCGCCTTGGCCTTCTCCGGGGCCTTGGCCGCCTTGGATGCGCTCGAGGACGGCATCTCCGGGCGCGCGGGCGCCGGGCTACTGGCAGGCGGCGGCGGCATCGATGGCGGCGGCACGGGCGGCGCCGGGGTCGGCGTCGCCGCGGGGGGCGCCGCGACGGGGGGAGCCGCCTGGCTGGGCATCTGGCTCACGGGCGGCGGCGATGGCGCCGTCGCCGCCGGCGGCGGGCTCGGCGTCACGGGCGGGGTGGACGGCTCGCTCGGTCTCGTGGTGACCTTCGGGGGCGGCGTCGGCTCGAACCAGCCGCCGATCAGCGGCACCGCGATGACCGCAACCACGGCAAGGACGAGAAGAACGAGCACGGCGCGGAACCAGCCGGTCGCGAAGATGCTGCGCTGGCCGTATTCCTCCTGCTCTTCGTCCTCGAGGAAATCGTCCTGGTCGGGGCGCTCTGGGCTCACACGCTAAGTCCTCGCTGACTGCTCGGTGGTGAACGGCTACGGGATGTTATAGCACCAGTGCCAGGGGGGCTCAACCGAAATCACTAGGGGTTCTGCCTAGTTAGACGCCGCCGGCTCAGGCGCGTCGGCGCGCCCCCCGGGACCGGCCCATGCCACGCCCCACCGCCTTGCGGAAGAGCAGGCGCAGCGGCGAGCCCGAGAAGCCGTAGGCGTGTCGCAGCGAGTTGACGATGTAGCGCTCGTAGGAGAAGTGGATGCTGTCCGGCAGGTTCACGCGGATCGCGAACGTGGGCGGCGACACCGCGACCTGCTGCGCCGACTGCACGCGCAGGGGAATCCCGCGAGACGACATCGGCCGCCGCTCGACCGCGGTGCGCAGGGTGGCCAGCAGGTCGCCCGGCTGCACGCGCTTGTGCGCTTCCGCGGCCACCACGTCCACCTGGTCGAAGAGATCGCGGAGCCCGAGCCGCGTCACCGCGGAGGTGAAGCAGATGGGCGCGTGCTCGAGGAAGGGCAGCCGCTCGTGGACCTGCCCGGTCACGTCGGCCCGCTGCACCATGCCGGGCGGCACCAGGTCCCACTTGTTCACCGCCACCACCACCGCGCGCCCCGCGTCGTTGGCGTAGCCCGCGATGTGCGCGTCCTGCGCGGTCACTCCCTCGGAGGCGTCCATCACGATCACCGCCACCTGGCACCGCTCGAGGCTCTTGAGCGCCATCACCACCGCGAGCTTCTCGAGGGCCTCGGTCACCTTCCCCTTGCGACGGATGCCCGCGGTGTCGATGAGCAGGTAGTCCCGGTCCCGGAAGGTCACCGGGCTGTCCACCGCGTCGCGCGTGGTGCCGGGCAGATCGTGCACCAGCACGCGCTCGTGGCCGAGCACCGCGTTCACCAGGGACGACTTGCCGACATTCGGGCGCCCGATGATCGCCACGCGCGTGCCTTCGTGCGCGGCTTCGGGCTCGACGGCGGGCGCGCGGTCCCGGCAGGCCTCCAGCAGCTCGGCCACGCCGCGCCCGTGCTCGGCGGAGACGGTGAGCACCGGCGCGAAGCCCAGCCGGTAGGCGTCGCCCACCGGGGTATCCTGGCCCGCGCTGTCCACCTTGTTGACCGCGAGCAGTGTCGGCCGACCGGACTTGCGCAGGATCCCCGCGATCTCCTCGTCGAGGCCGGTGATGCCGGCGCGGCCGTCGACCACGAACACCAGCAGGTCCGCGTCGTCCACCGCCTGGAGCACCTGCCGCCGGACGCCCTGGACCAGGTCGGACTCGCTGCTGGGATCGAAGCCCCCGGTGTCCACGACGGTGGCCTGCCAGCGCTCGAACACCGCGGTGCCGTAGAGACGGTCGCGGGTGACGCCGGGCACGTCACGGACGAGCGAGCGCCGGCGGCCGATGAGCCGGTTGAAGAGCGTGGACTTGCCCACGTTCGGGCGGCCCACGATGGCGATGATGGGGCGCAGCATGTGCGGCGGCGGCGGGCCCGCCCCTACCGGCCCAGGAGAGCGGCCAGGAGGGCCGGGGCGTCCGGCTCGACGGTGACGACGGACGTGCCGAGCGCGGCGGCCAGGTCGGCCGGCGTCAGATCGTCGAGGAAGACACCGGCCCCGTCGCGGATCGCGACCGCGGGGACCAGCACTGCATCGCCCAGCTCCCGGCCCGCCGCCCGCGCCTGCTCGAGCTGGATCTGGATGTCGCGCCCGGTGAGCAGCCCGGCCACGCCGATGCCGCGCCCGAAGAACTCGTTGGCGACCGGGACGAGGTCCACGTGGAGGCCGTCCACCACGACGCGATCGAGCAGCGCGCGCATCCGCGGCGCGAACATCTCGCCGGTGACCACCGTCACGTGGCGGGGGCGCGCCAGCCGCGCGGGCCGGCGGCTCACCGCGCGGGCGAAGGCATCCTCGAAGCGGCGGACGAGGCCGATGCCGTCCTCGGCGACCGCGAACCCCTCGTACTCGCGCGCGGCAGGCAGCGGCAGCCCCGCCTGCAGGTAGAGCTCGTCGGCGGCCCACACGAAGCGGGTGCCGAGCGTGTCGCGGAACTCGCGCTGCCAGCCCTCGATCGCGCGCACGAGCGCGCCCGCCTCCTCCACCGTCACGGTGCGCAGGTCGGGGAGCCGCTCGCGGTGGCGGGTGAGGCCGACCGGCACCACCGCGGTGGTCGGCACCGCGGGATGGAGCCGGGCCAGCTCGTGCACGGTGCGGTCGAGGTGCGGGCCGTCGTTCCACCCCGGGCACAGGACGATCTGGGCGTGCATGGCGATGCCCGCCTTGGCGAGCCGCTCCATCACCGGCAGCAGCTCCCGGCGCACGCGCGGCCGGCCCAGGAGGGCGTGACGCAGATCGGGGTCGGTGGCGTGCACCGAGACGTAGAGCGGCGAGAGGCGCTGCGCCTCGATGCGCGCGAGCTCGGCCTCGTCCAGATCCGTCAGCGTGATGTAGTTGCCGTGCAGGAACGACAGCCGGAAGTCGTCGTCCTTCACGTACAGGCTCTTGCGCATCCCCTTCGGAAGCTGGTGGATGAAGCAGAACACGCACTTGTTCGCGCAGGTGGCGATCTCGGCCGGACGCGGGGCCTCGAGCTGAAGCCCGAGCCCGGCGGCGTCGCGCCGAAGCCGCGCGGTGCGCGCCTGGCCCTCCCGCTCGAGCGAGAGGCGCAGGTGCTCCTCGCCCGCGTGGAAATGGAAGTCGATCACGTCGCGCAGGGCGGCGCCGTTGATGGCGAGGATGCGGTCGCCGGGGCGCAGGCCGGCCCGGGCCGCGGGCGTGCGCGGCGTCACCGCGGCCACCACCACGCCCTCCGTCCCCCTTTGCGCGATCAGGTCCGGCCGCCGCGCCATGGTCAGAGGCGCCCGCTCACGGAGGTGGCCGTCTCGAGCTGCTTGAGCCCGCGGATCAGGTACTGCAGACCCGAGGTGATCGTGAACGCCGCCGTCACCCAGGCCAGGAGCGTCGAGATGAACGGGGGCAGGAGCTGGAAATAGACCGCGGCCATGGCCCCGAGCACGGTCAGCATCTGGAAGACGGTGGACATCTTGCCGATCCAGGTCGGCGCCGGATGCACCGTGCCGCCCGCCACGTGGATGACCAGCACGCCGAGGCTCAGCACCACGTCACGGCTCACGACGACCGCGGTGATCCAGAACGGGATCACCTTGAGCCAGGTCAGGGTCACGAAGCCCGAGGTGAGCAGCAGCTTGTCGGCCATCGGATCGAGGAAGGCGCCGAGCCGCGTCTGGCGGCCCTGGCTGCGCGCGATGTAGCCGTCCAGCAGGTCGGTGAGGCTGGCCAGGCAGAACACGAGCAGGGCCAGTCCCGCTCGCCGGTAGACGAGCAGGGTCACGAAGACCGGGATCAGCAGGATGCGCAGTATCGTGAGCCAGTTGGGGAGTCCCATGGGAGCGGTCCGCGAGGACCGAAGCCCGATTGTAGCACCGCTTTCAGCCGGTGATCCGGTACCCCTCCAGCGAGGGCAGCACCCGCCGGGGCAGCTCGACCTCCAGCCGAATGCCTTCCGGCTCGTCCCGGCGCGAGAGCACGCGTCCGCGCTCGTAGCACGCGGCCAGGGCGGGCCCCTCCGCGTACGGGATGCGGAGGGTGAGCCGCGCCACCCGGGGTCGGAGGGCCTCGTCGAGACGCGTGAGCAGGGCGTCCACGCCCTCGCCGGTGCGGGCCGAGAGCGCGACGCCGTCGAAACGGGCAAGCAGCGCCCGGGCTGCGCTCGGCTCGAGGCGGTCCATCTTGTTCAGGGCCACGATCATGGGGCGCCCCATCAGCTCGAGCTCGCCGAGCAGCGCCTCGACCGCCTGCACCTGGTCGTCGAGGCCGGGATGGCTCGCGTCCACCACGTGCACCAGCACGTCGGCCTCGGTCAGCTCCTCGAGGGTGGCCTTGAACGCGGCCACGAGCTGGGTGGGCAGCTTGCGGATGAAGCCGACCGTGTCGGTCAGGATGAACGAGGCGTGCGTCGGGCTCGACACCAGCCGGGCGGTCGGGTCCAGGGTGACGAAGAGCTGGTCGGCCGCGAGGCGGTCGGCGCCGGTCAGATGATTGAGCAGGGTGGTCTTGCCCGCGTTGGTGTAGCCGACGAGGGCCACCACCGGCACGTCCGCCGCCTTGCGCCGGTCGCGGAGGAGGCGCCGATGCGTGCGCACGCGCTGCAGCTCGACGCGGATCTTCTGGATGCGGTGGCGGATCATGCGCCGGTCGGACTCGATCTGGGTCTCGCCCGGCCCCCGGGTGCCGATGCCGCCGCCGGTCCGCTCCAGGTGCTTCCACTGCCCCACCAGCCGCGGCAGCAGGTAGGAGAGCTGGGCCAGCTCGACCTGGAGCTTGCCCTCCATGGTGCGGGCGCGCTGGGCGAAGATGTCGAGGATGAGCGCGGTGCGGTCGATCACCCGCACGCCGAGCGAGCCGCCGAGGTTGCGCTCCTGGATGGGCGAGAGCGAGTCGTCGGAGATCATCAGGTCGGCGCCCTCGCGCTTGGAGAGCGTCTTGATCTCCTCCACCTTGCCCTTGCCGAAGTAGAGGCCGGGGGTCGGCGCGCGCCGGTCCTGCGTTGCCCGGCCCACCACGCGGGCGCCCGCCGACTCCGCCAGGCGGCCGAGCTCGTCGAGGCTCTCCTCCACCATCACCCGCGGCTGGCTCGGCAGCCGCAGGGCGGCCAGCACCGCCTTCTCGCGTGACCTCACTCGATCAGCCCCTCCCGGGTGATGTGCTTGTGCACTGCCTCGGCTGCGCCCTCCACCCCGCCCGCCTCGTCGACGTCCAGCCAGCGGATCTCCGGCTCGCGCTGGAACCACGTCATCTGCCGCTTCGCGTAGCGGGTGGTATCGCGAATCATGAGCCGCAGCGCCTCCTCGACGGTCATCCGCCCCCGCAGCGCCTGCGCGAGCTGCCGGTAGCCGATGCCGTCCATCGGCGGCCGCGCGGGATCGTGACCGGCTTCGAGCAGACGCCTGACCTCGTCCATCATGCCACGGGCCAGCATGTCCCGCGCGCGCTCGGCCAGGGCCTGCCCGAGCGCCGGGCGCGCGCGGCCGAGGCCGATCATGACCAGGCGCCAGGCGCCATCGGTCCCCGCCCAGTCCCCGTCTCCGGTATCTCGCGCCCCCGCGCCGGCTCCCGCGTGGACCTCGAGCGCGCGGATCACGCGCACCCGATCGTTGGGATGCAGGCGGCGCGCGGCATCGGGTGCCACCGCGGCGAGCCGCGCGTGGAGCGCGGGCGCTCCCTGCTCGACCGCGAAGGACTCGAGCGTGGCCCGCAGGGCGGGATCGGCGGGCGGCGCGGCCGTCAGGCCGCGGAGCAGCGCGCGCACGTAGAGGCCGGTGCCGCCGACCACGACCGCCAGGTGCCCGCGTCCCTGCACCGCCGCGATGGCGGCGAGCGCGTCGGCGCGGAAGCGGGCGGCGTGGTAGCGCTCGGAGGGATCCACCACGTCGACCAGATGATGCGGCGCCGCCGCGCGCTCCGCCGCGGTGGGCTTGCCGGTGCCGATGTCCATGCCGCGGTAGACCTGGCGCGAGTCCGCGCCGATGACCTCCAGGGCCACCTGCCGCGCGAGGCGCACCGCGACCGCGGTCTTGCCGACCCCGGTCGGGCCCACCAGGACCAGCAGCGGAGACCGGCTCACCACGTGCGCCCCAGCTCCCGTTTTATGTCGCGTAACCGCAGTCGCACCAGGCCCCGCCCTACCACGTGCGCCCCAGCTCCCGTTTTATGTCGCGTAACCGCACTCACACCAGGCCCCGCCCTACCACGTGCGCCCCAGCTCCCGTTTTATGTCGCGCAAAGACAGGCGGCTGACGATGGGCCGGCCGTGCGGGCAGAAGTACGGCGTCTTCGTGACGGCCAGATCCGCGATGAGGCGCGCCATCTCCTCGCGCTGCAGCGGGGCGTGGGCCTTGATGGCCGCGTGGCAGGCCACGAAGGACAGCGCGCGGTGCAGCAGCGGCTGGGGCTCGCCCTTGCGCGGGCGATCCACGTCCTCCACGAGCGCTTCGATGAGCCGGCGCGGCTCCTGCCCCCGGAGCAGTGCGGGCACCGCGCGCAGCACGACGGTCGCGCCGCTCCAGCCCTCGAGGCGGAAGCCCAGACCCTCGAGCGTCTCGGCCCACTCCTGGACCAGGGCCGCCTGCCCCGCGCCCAGCTCCACCGGCTGCGGGAAGAGCAGCTCCTGGGACGCCAGCGGCCCCGCGTCCAGATCGGCCAGCAGCCGCTCGAACAGCACGCGCTCGTGGGCCACGTGCTGGTCCAGGAAGAAGATCTCGTCGTCGGTTGCGGCCACGATGAACGTGTCCTGGAGCTGGCCGATGACGTTCCCGAAGTTGGCGGTTGTGAACTGAGCCGGGGGCTCGTGGAAGAGTCGGGTCTGAGCATCCGGCAACGGAATGTCCGCGGACTGGGGGAGTGCGGGGGCCATTTCTGGGCCCCCGCTTTCAATAGAGAAGCTTCCGGTGGTATCGCCTGACGCGCGATCATCAGCCAAGGCGAGGCCGCGTTGCGGCTGCACGACCTGGCTCTGATGGAGCGCGTCCTTCACCGCGCGGTAGAGGATCTCCTGGACCTGGCGGGGAGAGCGGAAGCGGACCCAGGCCTTGGTCGGGTGGACGTTGACGTCCACTTCCTGCGGGGGCAGCTCGAGGTGGAGCACCGCAACCGGGAACTGGTCCCGGGCCAGGAGCGGGCGATAGGCCTCGATGAGGGTCTGGGCGAGCTGGGTGTCGCGCACGGGGCGGCCGTTGACGATGAGCACGATCTCGTCGCGGTTGCCGCGGGAGAGCTGGGGCGGCGCCACCAGACCCGAGACCGCGAGGGGCCCGTCCTTGCGCTCCACCTCCAGCAGCTTGCCCGCGCGCTCGAAGCCCCACAGGGCGCCGACGCGATCGCGCAGGCTCCGCGCGCGCGGCGCGCCGAGGGCGGGCCGCCCGTTGTGCGAGACGCGGAAGTGGACGTCCTGGTGCGCCAGCGCGATGGCCTCGAGCAGCCGCAGCGCCGCCGCCACCTCGCTCGGCGCGCTCTTCATGAACTTGAGCCGGGCGGGCGTGTTGAAGAAGAGATCCTGCGCCTCCACCGTGGTGCCCGCGGGCGCGGGCACGAGCAGCTTCTCGTTGACGGTGCCGCCTTCCCCGCGCACCAGGGTGCCGATGTCCGCGCCGCGCGGGCACGAGAGCACCGAGAAGCGGGTGACCGCGCAGATGGCGGGCAGCGCCTCGCCCCGGAAGCCCAGGGTGGTGATCGCGTCGAGATCGGCGTCGGTTGCGAGCTTCGACGTCGCGTGCCGCAGCAGGGCCAGGTCCACCTCGTCGCTCGACATGCCGACGCCGTCGTCGGTCACGCGGATCAGGGCGCGGCCGGCGTCGCGCAGGTCCACCGTCACCTGGGTGCAGAGCGCGTCGAGCGCGTTCTCGACCAGCTCCTTCACCACCGAGGCGGGGCGCTCCACCACCTCGCCCGCCGCGATCTTGTTGACGAGGTGATCGGGCAGCCGGCGGATCCGCGAGCCGCTCACGGGCGCGCCCGCAGCCGCTGCTGCCAGTCCGCGATGAGGTTCAGGGCCTGGAGCGGGGTCATCGCGCCCAGGTCCAGCGCGGCCAGCTCCCGCAGGAGCGGATCGTGGGCGGGCGGAAAGAGGCCGAGCTGCGCCGGGCCGGTCGCGGGCGGCTCGGGCGTCACCGCGGCCTGCAGCCCGCCGCGCTCGCGCTCGAGCTCGCCCAGGATGGCCTTGGCCCGCGCGATCACCACGGGGGGCAACCCGGCCAGCCGCGCCACCTGGATGCCGTAGGAGCGATCGGTGCCCCCGGGCCGCACCTTGTGCAGGAAGATGATCTCGTCGTTCCACTCGCGGACCGCCACGTGGAAATTGTGCACCCGCGGCAGCCGCTCGGCCAGCGCGGTCAGCTCGTGGTAGTGGGTCGCGAAGAGCACCTTCGCCCCCCGCCCGCGCTCGTGCAGCTCCTCGGTCACCGCCCACGCGATCGCGAGACCGTCGAAGGTGGAGGTGCCGCGTCCGACTTCATCCAGCAGGATGAGGCTTCGCTCGGTGGCGTGGTGCAGGATGCTGGCCGTCTCCACCATCTCCACCAGGAACGTGCTCTGTCCCCGCGCCATGTTGTCCTGCGCGCCCACCCGGGTGAGGATGCGATCCACCAGCCCGACGCGGGCTTCCCGCGCCGGCACGAAGCTGCCCATCTGGGCCATGAGGGCGAGCAGGGCGACCTGCCGCATGAAGACGCTCTTGCCGCTCATGTTCGGGCCGGTGAGGATCATGATCTGGCCGCCCGCCGGATCGAGCGTCACGTCGTTCGGGGTGAACGGGGTCCCGCCCGCCTCCAGCACCGGATGGCGGCCGTCGACGATCGCGAGCGCGAAGCCGTCGTCCACCTGGGGCCGCACGTACCCGCGCTGGTGCGCGACCTCCGCCAGCGCCGCGAGCGCATCGAGACCGCCGACCGCGCGGGCCGTGCGCAGCAGGGGCGCGGCCGCCGCCGCGACCTCGGCGCGCACCTGGCCGAAGAGCTCGAACTCGAGCCGCCCGATGCGCTCCTCGGCGCCGAGGACCCGGCTCTCGTACTCCTTCAGCTCGGCCGTGACGTAGCGCTCGGCCCCGACCAGGGTCTGCCGGCGCAGGTAGTCGGCCGGGACCTTGGCGCCGTGGACATTGCTCACCTCGATCGCGTAGCCGAAGACGCGATTGAACCGGACCTTCAAGGAGGCGATGCCGGTTCTCGCGCGCTCCCGCTGCTCGAGCGAGGCGATCCACTCCTTGCCCTCTCGCGCCGCCTGCTTGAGCTCCCGCAGATCCGCGTTCCAGCCCTCCCGGATCAGCCCGCCTTCCCTGAGGACGAGCGGGGGCTCGTCCTCGAGGGCCTCTTCAAGGAGTTTCTGAAGGTCGGGGAGCGGCGTGATCTCCTCGGCGAGGGTGCCCAGCAGGGCGCCGCCGAGGCCTCCGAGCGCCTCCGCGAGCCCCGGCAGGCGGCCCAGAAAGCCCCGCAGGGCGATGAGGTCCCGGGCGTGGGCGACGCCGAGGGCGGCGCGGCTGGTGAGGCGCTCCAGGTCCCCCACGCCCTCCAGGCGCCTCCGGAGCCCGTCCCGGGGGGCCGGGGCGTCCACCAGGGCGGCGACGGCCTCCTGGCGGCGGAAGATGGCCTCGCGGTCGAGCAGCGGGCGAAGCATCCACTGGCGGAGCAGGCGGGCGCCCATGGGGGTGGTGGTGGCGTCGAGCGTGGCAAACAGCGACCCCCGGGTCGTGCGCTCCTGAGCCGTCTCGAAGAGCTCGAGGGTGGCCACCGCGGTCGGGTCGAGCAGCATCGCCTCGCCGGTGACCAGGCGCTGGATTCGCGTGAGATGCGCCAGCGACTCGCCCTGGGTCTCGCGCAGGTACGCGAGGGCGGCGCCGGCGGCTTGCAGCCCGGCGGTGAGCGACCCCACGCCGAGGGCGTCGAGGCTGGCGCCCCGGAAGTGCGACTCGAGCATCTCGCGCGCCGCGCGGGCCCCGAAGGCCCCGCCGTCCACGCGCGTGACGGGAACGCCGGCCGGCACCCACCGCGCGACCCACGCGGCGTCGGAGCTCTGCGCGAGCAGCAGCTCGGCGGGGCGGCGCAGGAGCGCCGCCTCGAGGAGCCCCTCCCCCGCGCCCGGCTCCTCGCCCACCCAGAAGTCGCCGGTGGACACATCCACGAGCGCGACCCCGACCGCGGACGCGGTCGCGTGCACGGCGAGGAGAAAGTTGTTGCGCGCGCCGTCCAGGAACTGGGTGTCGGTGATCGTGCCCGGGGTGATGACGCGCACGACGTCACGGCGGACGATCTTGCGGCCCTTGGCGGGCTCCTCGAGCTGCTCGCACACCGCCACTTTCTGGCCCGCGCGGATGAGGCGCGCGATGTAGCCGTCGGCGGCGTGATGGGGGATGCCCGCCATCGGGATCGCGCCCTCGCCCTTCTGTCTGGACGTCAGCGTGAGCTGGAGCAGGCGCGAGGCGGTCTGGGCGTCCTGGAAGAAGAGCTCGTAGAAGTCGCCCAGGCGGAACAGCAGCAGGTAGTCCGGGAAGCGGCGCTTCAGCTCCCCGTACTGCCGCATCATCGGGGTCAGCTCGGCGGGGCTTTCCCTCACGTGGAGGCGAGCGCGGCGGCCAGCCGATCGTACGTGGTCTCGAGGGACTCGGGCAGCACCTTCGTCTCGCCGATGATCGGCATGAAGTTGGTGTCGCCGTTCCAGCGCGGCACGAGATGAACGTGCAGGTGCCCGAGCACCCCCGCGCCCGCCACGCGCCCCTGGTTGAGGCCGACGTTGAAGCCGTCGGGATGGTACGCGGCGTCGAGGGCGCGCGTGCCCGTCTGGATGAGGGCCATGGCCTCGGCGAGCTCGTCCGCGGTGGCGGTCTCGATCGTGCCCGACGTGGCGGGTGACGACGGCCATCAGGTGACCGGACGCATAGGGGAAGGCATTCAGGACCAGGAAGGCAAGCCGGCCGCGCCGGAGGATCAGGGACCGGCGGTCGTCACCGGCGGCCAGGAGTGAGCAGAAGACGCACGCGGCCTCCGGGGCCCCGGCGGTCGACACATAGGACATCCGCCAGGGCGCCCAGAGCCGCTCCACGCGGTCTACGTGTTGACGAGCTCGCGGAGGCGCTTGCCGACCTTGAAGAAAGGCACCCGCTTCTCGGGCACGCTGACGCTGTCACCGGTTTTCGGATTGCGTCCCTTGCGGGAGTTCCGGTGACGAATGCGGAAGCTGCCGAAGCCGCGCAGCTCGACCTTGTCTCCCTTGCCCAGTGCGTCCGTGATGTTGTCGAAGACAGTGTTGACGATGAGCTCGGTTTCCTTCTTGGTCAAGCTCGCCACCTTTGCCACTTCCTCGATCAGTTCCGCTTTCGTCATGGGCGACTCCCTTTAGAGGGCCGGCGGACAGGCTTAACGACGACGAGACCGTATCACGGCAGGCGAAAGTTTGTCAAGCAACCTGGGTAGTTAGCGGGCATCCGGCCTGGAGGTGGCGGATCAGGGCATCAGGTAGAGCGGCGTGCGGAGGGTCTGCATCGCCGGCAGCATGCTCGAGACCGGGCCCAGCCCCCACTCATTGCGCAGCAGCTCGCGGAACGAGAAGCGGCGCCGCGGGTAGAGCACCTTGGGCTTCGGCGGCAGGCCCGCCATCTTCGCGGCGGCCTCGATGGCGTCCTCGAGCCCGCCCAGATCGTCCACCATCTTGAGCCCGTGCGCCTGGCGACCCGAGTAGATCCGTCCCTCCGCGAACCCGCGCACCGTGCGGACCTCGAGGCCGCGGCCTTCCGCGACCGCGGTGATGAACTGGTCGTAGACGTCGTCGAGGAGGGACTGGAGGATCCGCCGCTCCTCCGGAGTCATCGCGCGCGCGAAGTTGCCCGCATCCTTGTAGGCGCCCGCCTTGACCACCACGTACTCCACGCCGACCTTCTTGAGCAGGCCCTCCACGTTGGCGAGCTGCATCACGACGCCGATCGAGCCGGTGAGCGTGCCGGGGCTCGCGAAGATGCGATCGGCGGAGACCGCCACGTAGTAGCCGCCGGAGGCGGCCACCGAGCCCAGCGAGGCGACCACCGGCTTCTTGGCCTCCCGGAGCCGGCGCACCGCGGTGAAGATCTCCTGGGTCGGCGCGACCACGCCGCCCGGGCTGTCGATGCGCAGCACCACCGCGCGCACCGCGGGGTCGTCACGGTACTCCCCGAGCGTGCGGATGATGGCCTCGGTATCGAGCCCCCGGTCCGCGCCGACCCCGATGACGCCCTGGACCTCCACGACGGCCACCTTGGCGCCGCCGGGCAGGCCGTCGTCACTCACGGCCAGGATCAGCCAGACCGTGACGACGAACAACACCAGGACTCCAACTCCCGCCCCCAGCGCGATGAGAGCGACCCGGCCGCGTGAGGCCACCCGGGCTTACTCCTCGTCGTCGTAGTCGTCGCCGCCGCGGCGCTTGCGCCCCTTGTGACCCCGGCCACGCCCGGCGTCGGTCTGCGCCGGCTCCTCGATGACCGCGGCCAGCTCCTTCAGGGAGAGGCCGATCCGCCGCTCGTTCGGGTCCACCCGGATCACCATGAGAGTCAGCTCGTCACCCACGTTGAGGATGTCGGCGGGGGTGGCGATGGGACGGCTCGACATCTGCGAGATGTGCAGCAGACCGTCGACCCCGGGCTCCAGCTCCACGAAGGCGCCGAAGTCGGTGAGGCGCACGACCTTGCCCGTCACCCGCGAGCCCATCGGGTACCGCGAGGCCACGCTGTCCCACGGATCAGGCTGGATCTGCTTGAGGCCGAGCGAGATGCGCTTGTTCTCCCGATCCACGTTGAGGATCTGGGTGTCGACGGGCTGGCCCTTCTTGAGCAGCTCGGACGGGTGCCCGATGTTGCGGGTCCAGGACATGTCCGAGATGTGCAGGAGGCCGTCCACTCCGGGCTCCAGCTCCACGAAGGCGCCGAAGTCGGTGAGGTTGCGCACCTTGCCCTGCACCCGCATCCCGGGCTGGTAGCGCTCGGTGATGGTGGCCCAGGGGTCCGTCTCCACCTGCTTCATGCCGAGCGAGATGCGCTTGGTGGCCTTGTTGACCTCGAGCACCATCACCTCGACGGTATCCCCCACGTTGACCAGCTTCGAGGGGTGCCGCACCCGTCGGGTCCACGACATCTCCGAGACGTGCACGAGCCCCTCGACGCCCGGCTCCAGCTCCACGAAGGCGCCGTAGTTGGTCAGGCTCACGATGCGCCCGTTGACCTTGCCGCCGACCGGATACCGGTCGTCCACGTTGGCCCACGGGTCGGACGACTTCTGCTTGTAGCCCAGCGAGACCCGGCCGGTCTCGCGGTCGAAGTGCAGCACCACCACCTCGACCTGGTCGCCGATCTGGAAGATCTCGGAGGGATGCCCCACCCGGCCCCACGACATGTCGGTGACGTGCAGGAGCCCGTCGATGCCCCCCAGGTCGATGAAGGCGCCGTAGTCGGTGAGGTTCTTCACGGTGCCGGTCAGCACCATGCCCTCGGAGAGCACGGAGAGCGTGTGCTTCTTCTTCTCCTCGCGCTCTTCCTCGAGCATCGCCCGGCGCGAGAGGACCACGTTGCCGCGCCGGCGGTTGAGCTTGATGACCTTGGCCCGGATCGTCTGACCGACCATCGCGCCCAGGTTCTTGACCGGCCGCAGGTCCACCTGGGAGCCGGGCAGGAACGCGCGCACTCCGACGTCGACCGCGAGGCCGCCCTTGACCACCTCGGCGACCCGGCCTTCCACCGGGATGCCGCTGTCGTGGGCCTTCGAGATCTGGTCCCAGACCTTGATCTTGTCCGCCTTGTCCTTGGAGAGGACGATCAGCCCTTCGTTGTCCTCCTTGGACTCGAGGTAGACCTCGATCTCCTCGCCGACCTTGGGCAGCACGCCGGCGTGCCGGAACTCCTCGATGGCGATCGTGCCCTCGCTCTTGTAGCCGATGTCGACGAGGACCTCGCTGTCGCGCACCTCGACCACGCGACCGCGAACTACCTCGCCTTCCTCGACGTCACTGACGCCGCGGTTGAACCAGTACTCCATGCTCTCCTCGGAGGCATCTCCCACCTCCTTCGCTACGCCCACGAGGGCGGCCTTCGACTTCTTGTTGTCGTTGTCCATGACTCCACCTCTCCTTGGATCCATCTATATTGTCGGCCGCGCAATCGTGCCGCGGTCGGCATCCCAGCCGTGCTTCAGGACCGCTCTCTGCTGCTCCCGGAGCTGCCCGATGGCGCGCATCATCTCCTGGGCCGCTTCACGATACGCCTCCTTACGTCCCTCGTCACCCGCTCTCTTGCCCTCCCGCTTGAAGCTCAGCGGGGGCCCGAAGGTCACCCGCACCTTGCCCGGTCGGGGCAGCGCCCGTCCCCGCGGCAGCGCCGCGCCGCTACCGGACACGTACACCGGGACCACCGGCGCGCCGCTCAGCACCGCGAGCATCCCGACCCCGGGCCTCCCCGCGCGCACCGGCTCGTCCTCCACGCCGCGCGTACCCTCGGGAAACACGAGGATCGCGCGGCCCTCCTGGAGCAGGGCCAGCGAGCCCTTCAGCGCCCGCATGTCCGAGCCGTCCCGCCGCACCGGCCGCGCGTTGAGCGACCGGATCAGCCGCCCGAAGAGCGGGATGCGGAACAGCTCCTCCTTGGCCATGAAGTAGACCGGCCGCGGCACCGAGCCGCCCACCAGCGGCGGGTCGAGCACGCTGACGTGATTGGACACGATGAGCACCGGGCCGGTGGCGGGCACGAGCTCCCGGCCCACCGCCTCCAGCCGGAACAGCAGGCGCATCAGCACCACCGCGATCGGCTTCAGGATCGCGTACAGCATCTCGCCTGTTCGATCACCCGCAACAATGAGTCCACGACCTCCGTGATGCCGTGGCCGGTGGTATCCACCACGACCGCGCCCTCCGGCTTCACCAGCGGGGCCAGCGCGCGCTCCATGTCCTGGCGATCGCGCCGCGCGATGTCCTCCCGCACCGTCTCCAGATCGCCGCCCAGGCCCCGCGCCACGAGGTCGTCCCGGCGGCGGCGGGCCCGCGTATCGAGATCCGCGTCGAGATAGACCTTCACCTCGGCCTCCGGCCACACCACGCTGCCGGTGTCGCGCCCCTCGAGCACGGCGCCGCCCGCCGCGGCCATGCTCCGCTGGGTGGGCGTCATCTTATCTCTCACCACCCCCAGCGTCGTCAACCGCGACGTGAGCCGGCTCATCGCGGGGGTGCGGATCTCCGCGCTGACGTCTCGACCGTTGACGAGAACGCGCGCGCCGTCGAGCCGCACGCTCGTCCGGTCCAGCACCGCGGCCAGCGCGGGGCCCTCCTCGGCGGCGACTCCCGCCTCCTGCACCGCCCACGCGAGCCCGCGGTAGAGCGCGCCGGTGTCGACCAGGGTGAAGCCCAGCCGGCGGGCCAGCTCCGCGGCCACCGTGGACTTGCCCGCGCCCGCCGGCCCGTCGATGGTGATCACGATGTCGCGCTGCCCGGCTTTCACGGAGTCACCTTCAGAGGTCTACTGCTGAAGCCTTTACTACTGAAGCCTTCTAGCCTTTACTGAGCTGAAGCCTTTACTACTGAAGCCTTTACTACTGAAGCCTTTACGGCTCTTTTGTATCCGTTCGGCTCGCCTTCGGCTGCACCTCACACTACGGTCTCCCGCACCCGGCGGATACGATCCAGCGCGGCTTCGATGGCGGCCGCGTCGCCGGCGTCGATCAGGCGCTCGAGGGCGTCGAGCGCGACCCGGAAGGCGCCGAGCGCCTCGGTCAGGCCCTGGCGGTTCTCCTGGAAGATCTCGCGCCACATCTGCGGATCGGAGGCCGCGATGCGGGTGGTGTCCTTGAACCCGCGTCCCGCGATCTCGAAGAAGCGCGGGTCCATGCGCACCACCGCGTCCACCAGGGCGTCCGCCACCAGGTGCGGCAGGTGGCTGACCGCGGCGGTCGCGCGATCGTGGGTCACCGGATCGAGCGTCACCAGGCGCGCCCCGAGCGCTTCCCAGAAGGCCCCCACCCGCTTGACCGCGTGCGAGTCGGTGCGCTCGGTGGGGGTGAGGATCACCGTCGCGCCCTGGAACAGATCGGGCCGCGAGACGCGGTAGCCGCTCTGCTCGGAGCCCGCCATCGGGTGGCTGCCCACGAAGGCGAGCGGCCGGCCCGCGCGCGCGAGGGCCTCCGCCGCGTCCACGATGCCCGCCTTGGTGCTGCCGACGTCGGTGAGCGTCGCCTCCGCGGGCAGCGCCTCCCAGACCGCGGGCAGCAGCGCGGTGAGGGTGGCCACCGGGGTGGCGAGCAGACAGAAGTCGGCGCCCGCCACTCCGTCCTCGAGGCTGGTGCTGATGCGATCCACCATGCCTTCCTGGAGCGCGGGCTCGAGGCGGGCCCGGTCCCGGCCGACCGCCACGATCTCGTCGGCCAGCTTCTGGGCGCGGGCGGCCTTTGCGACTGATCCGCCCAGCAGCCCGAGACCGACCAGACTGAGGCGTCGGATCACGCGCTCTTGGCCCCCGCGAGGACCTTCTTGAGCGCCTTCACGAACCGCCGGTTCTCCTCGGGCGTGCCGATGGTGACGCGCAGCGCACTCTCCATCCCGAAGCTCGTCATCGGCCGTACGATCACGCCTTCCTTGAGCAGCCAGTGGAAGACCTCGCTGGCGCTGCGACCCACGTCCACCAGGATGAAGTTGGCGCGCGAGGGCGCGAACTTCAGCTTCAGCGCGGTGAACTCGTCGGAGAGGAAGGCGCGCCCCGCCTCGATCATCCGCAGGCACTCCACCACGTGGGAGTCGTCCTCCAGCGCCGCGAGCGCGGCGGCCTGGGCCACCGAGTTCACGTTGAAGGGCTGGCGGATGCGGTTGAGCAGCGAGATGCAGTCGGGATCGGCCACCCCGTAGCCCACCCGCAGGCCGGCCAGGCTCGCGGCCTTGGAGAAGGTGCGCAGCGAGGCGACCTTCCGGCCCTGCTTGAGGTAGGCGAGCGAGTCGGGGAAGTCGGGCCCCTGGGCGAACTCGACGTAGGCCTCGTCGAAGACGACGATGACCTTGTCGGGCACCCGCGCCATGAAGTGCTCGACCTCGTCGGCGGTCACGATGGTGGCGGTCGGGTTGTTCGGGTTCGCGATGAACACCATCTTGGTCATCGGGGTGATCGCGCGGGCCATCGCCTCCAGGTCCAGGCGCTGGTCCTTGAGCGTCACCACCACCCGGATCCCACCCACCGCCTGCACGATCATCGGGTAGACCACGAAGGAGGGATGCGGGATCACCGCCTCCTCGCCCGGGCGCAGGAACGCGCGCACCATCAGCTCGATCATGTCGTTGGAGCCGTTGCCGAGGATGACGTGATCGGAGGTGAGCCCGTGGCGCCGCGCGATGGCCTGGCGCAGGTAGTAGCCGCTGCCGTCCGGATAGCGGTTGATGTGGGTGAGCGCGGTCTGCATCGCCTTCATCACGCGGTCCGAGGGAGCCAGCGGATTCTCGTTGGAGGCGAGCTTGATGACGTCGCTGATGCCGAGCTCGCGCTCGAGCTCCTCGATCGGCTTGCCGGGCTCGTAGGGCGCGATGCCCAGGATGTGTTCGTTGGCGAGTGATTCCCAGGACGCACTCATTGCGGATGCTCCTTACGCGGCCGGGTACGAGCCGAGGATCTTCAGGAACTGGCAGCGCTCCCGGACCTCGGCCAGCACGTTCCGGACGTTTTCGGTCTCGCTATGCCCCTCGAAGTCGACGAAGTTGACGTACTCCCAGGGGCGGCGTTTCGTGGGTCGCGATTCGATCTTGGTCAGGTTGAGCCGGTGGGCCGCGAACGGCTTGAGGATGCTGTAGAGCACGCCCGGCTCGTTCTTCATCGAGAAGAGGATGGACGTCTTGTCCCGCCCGGTGGGTCCGACCGGCTGTCGCCCGATCACCAGGAAGCGGGTGGAGTTCGCCGGGTTGTCCTCGATGCGCCGGCGGAGGATCGGCACCCCGTGCACCTGCGCCGCGATGTCGGAGGCGATGGCGGCCACCGTGGCGTCGTCGCGCGCCCGCTCCACCGCCGCCGCGGTGGACGGGGTCTCCTCGGTCACCGCCTCCGGCAGGTGGGCCGCGAGCCAGCCGCGGCACTGGGCGAGCCCCTGCGGATGCGAGCACACCAGCTTCACCTCGCCGAGCTCGCCGGCCCGCGTGATGAGGTGCTGCGAGATGTCGAGCGTCATCTCGCCGGTGATCGTCACGTCCGAGTCGAGGAGCCTGTCGAGCGTCACGTTGACCGCGCCGTCGGTCGAGTTCTCCACCGGGACCACGCCGAACTCGGCGCGGCCCCGCTCCACCTCGTCGAAGATCTCCGCGATCGTGCGCACGGCCAGGAGCTGCGCGGACGAGCCGAACCGGCGGACCGCGGCCTGGTGCGTGAAGGTGCCCGGGGGGCCGAGGTACGCGACCGGGAGCGGGTGCTCGAGGGCGAGCGAGGCGGAGAGGATCTCCCGCCAGATGGCGCGAATCGCGTCGCCCGCGAGCGGACCTCCGGTCAATCCGACGAGACGATCGAGAACCTGGGCTTCGCGCTCGGGAATGTAGTACGGAAGACCCTGCTGCCTCTTGAGCTCGCCGATCCGGAGGGCGGCGGTACCGCGCTGGTTGAGGAGTTTGAGGATCTCTTCGTCGAGGTTATTGATCCTGGATCGCCAATCGTCCAGGTTCATCGGGGGCTCCTGAAGCACGTCGGTCGCGTAACCCCAGGCACTATAGCGGAACCCTACCCCCCACGCAAGTTGTCAAGGGCCCTCATCTCGGCCGGCGTCAGCGCGCGGTGCGCGCCCGGGGCCAGGTCGCCCAGGCGGAGCGGGCCGAACTGCACGCGCTGGAGCCGCTCGACGGGATGGCCCAGCGCGGTGCAGTAGCGCTTCACCTCTCGGTAACGCCCTTCCGCGAACGTCACGCGGAGCCGGGTGCTCCGCGGTCCGCCGGAGAGACGGGTGACGCGCTTGGGCACCGCGGGGCCGTCGGGCAGGATCGCGCCGACACGCCAGCGCGGCAGATCCGCCTCGTCCACGCGGCCGCGCACCTCCACTTCGTACACGCGCGGGATCTCGTAGCGCGGGTGGAGCAGCCGGTTGGCGAGCTCGCCGTCGTTCGTGAGCAGCAGCAGGCCCTCCGCGTCGATGTCGAGGCGCCCCACCGGATACACGGTGCGCGCGGCGGGCGGGAGCAGATCGAGCACCACCGGTCGGCCGGCCGGGTCATTGCGAGTGGTCACGTAGCCGCGCAGCTTGTTCAGGAGCAGATACTGGAGCGGCGCGCGCCCGGGAAGCGGCCGGCCGTCGAGCGTGATGCGATCCTGCTCGGGGTCCGCCTGGGCGCCCGGCTCGAGCCGGACACGGCCGTTGACGGTGACGCGTCCTTCCGCGAGCAGCCCTTCAGCTGCTCGCCGGGACGCGATCCCCGCCTGAGCCAGGATCTTGCTCAGCCGGATCGGCGGCAGCGGCGGTCTCCTCGTGCTCGGGCCCGGGCTCGGTGAGCTGCGCGGCCGCGGCCTCCGCGAGCTCGGGCACGATCAGCTCGCCTTCCACCTTCGGCAGGTCGTTGAGATCGCGGAGCCCGAAGGCGACCAGGAACTCCCGCGTGGTCTCGTAGAGGAACGGGCGGCCCGGCGACTCCTTGCGGCCCGCGATCCGGATCATGCGCCGCTCGAGCAGGTTCTCCAGCACCGCGTCCGAGTTGACGCCGCGAATCGCGTCCACCTCCGGTCGCGAGACCGGCTGGCGGTAGCCGATGATGGCGAGCGTCTCGAGTGACGGGCGGGAGAGCCGCGAGCGGGTGCGGCTGCGCGCCAGCTTCACGAGCCACGGGGCGATCTCGGGGCGCGTCACGAGACGGAAGCCGCCGCCCACCTCCATCACCTGCAGGGCGCGCCCTTCCGTGTCCAGCCGGGCGCGCAGGCTCTCCACGAGCTCGCGCGCCACCGTGGGCGACTCGAGGTCGAGCACCTCCTGGAGGCGGGAGGCCTCCACCGGAGTGTCCGAGGCGAAGAGCAGCGCTTCGACGACGTCGATGATCTCAGGCATGCGAGTCCTCGGAATCCCTCTGCCCTTCGGGGAGAGGGTCAGGGTCGGGGGTCGGTTCTCCGGATGCTTCCTCGATCGCGCGCGCGGGCTCCCGCACACTGACCGCGTTGCGCTCGATCACGATCTCGCCGAAGAGCTCGGCCTGCCGCGCCCGCGCCTCGCCCAGCCGGACCAGCTCCAGCAGCGCGAGGAGCGTCACCACCCACTCGGCCCGGATGCGCTCGGGACCCGCGACCGAGGAGAACAGGAGCGACCAGGTGCTGCGCAGCAGCTCCACCATCTCGCTCATGCGCTCGAGCACCGAGAGCGGGTTCGGCTCCACCTGCCGGGGTACGCGGCGCTTCTGGTCCTCGATGAGTCGCTGGAGCGCGCGCTGGAGGAGGTGCACCGAGAGGTCTTCGAGCGGGACGTCCTCGGGCGGCGGCAGCTCGGCGGTGGTGCGGCCGTAGATCAGGGTCTGCTCCGCCTCGCGCTCGGCGAGCCAGGTGCCGAGCGCCTTGACGCGGGCGTACTCGCGCAGCCGCTCTTCCAGCTCGCGCTTGAGCATCTCCCCTTCGTCGTCCAGCGCCTCCTCCGGGTCGTCCGGGTTGGCGGGCAACAGGAGCTTGGACTTGAGGTAGATGAGGGTTGCGGCCATGACCATGAAGGAGCCCGCGGTCTCCAGGTCCTGGAAGCGTACCGACTCGAGGTGCGACAGGTACTGGTCGGTGATCGTGCGGAGGGAGAGCCGGGAGAGGTCCATCTCGTTGGTGCGGCAGAGATGGAGCAGCAGGTCCAGCGGGCCCACGAAGGACTCGACGCGGACGGTGATCCCGGAGTCCTGGACGGCTCCTTGGGTGGTCGTGTCGGGCGCGCTCATTTATCTAATGCGGGGGCCCCGAAATGGCCCCCGCACTCCCCCATCCGCGGACAACCGAAGAAATAGCCGGGCATTTCGTTGGTTCGCGGACACTCGTTCCGGCGCTGGGCTCGGTCATCGGTCATGGCTCGAGTTTCACCGCGTCGTGGACTTCGGCCATGGTCTGCTGGGCGACGCGGCGGGCGCGCTTGGAGCCTTCGTGCAGGATCTCGACGATCGCCTGCGGCTTCTCGACGAAACGCTGGCGGCGCTCCCGGATCGCGGCCAGCGGCGGCAGCATGTGCCGGAGCAGCACGCCCTTGCAGTCGAGGCAGCCGATGGCGGCGGTGCGGCAGCCCGTCGCGCAGGCCTCGCGCTCCGCGGCGGGGGTGAAGATCCGGTGCAGGTCGAAGACCGGGCAGATGTCCGGGTTGCCGGGGTCGGTGCGGCGCTTGCGCGCGGGATCCGTGACCATCGGCTTGATCTTGGCCGTGATCTCCTCGGTGGTGTCGGACAGATAGATCGCGTTGCCGTAGGACTTCGACATCTTCCGCCCGTCCGTCCCCGGCACCTTGGGGATCTCGGTCAGCTTGGCCTGCGGCTCCGGAAAGACGGCCTTCCACGTGTGGTTGAATCGCCGCGCCACCTCGCGGGTCAGCTCGATGTGCGGCACCTGGTCGGCGCCCACCGGGACCCACTGGGCCTTGTACATCAGGATGTCCGCCGACTGGAGCAGCGGGTAGCCGAGCAGGCCGTAGGAGGGCGACTCGATGCCGAGCTGCTCCACCATCTCCTTGTAGGTGGGGACCCGCTCGAGCCAGGCCACCGGCGTGGCCATGGAGAAGAGCAGGTGCAGCTCGGCGTGCTCCGGCACCAGCGACTGGATGAACAGCGTCGACCGCTCGGGATCGAGGCCGGCCCCGAGCCAGTCCGCGCCCATCTCGATCGTGTCCCGGGGTACCTCGCCGATCCCGCCCGGATTGGTCGTGAGCACGTGCCAGTTCGCCACGAAATAGAAGCACTCGTAGCCGTCCTGGAGCTTGACCCAGTTCTCGAGCGCTCCGAGGTAGTTGCCGAGGTGGAGCTGGCCGGTCGGCCGCATCCCCGACAGCACACGTTCCCGCGATCCGGTCATGACGTCTCGTCACCCTCTCCGGGCTTCCGGCCCCGCCGGGTCTCCCACACCTTGGCCATGCGCAGGAAGACGTACTCGGCGTAGAGAACGGCGAGCACGAAGCCCCGCCAGCCGTCCAGGAAGCCTCGGTGAACAATGTACATGGAAAAGAAGCGGCCGAGGGGCCGAGTCACCAGCCCCACGAGCCCGCCCCGGCGGCCCCGGCGGATCCAGTCCTGCGCGGACAGGGTCGAATAGCGATTGGAGCGACGGACGAAGTCCTCCAGATCGCGGTAGGAGTGGTGCAGCATCGGCTCGGACAGCGTCTCCACCCGCCCCGACACGGTGACCGACTCGTGGACCGCGTTCTCCACGAAGCGCCCGGCGCTCCGCCGGAAGAGCCGGAGCTGGTAGTCCGGATAGAGGCCGCCGTGGCGCACCCACGCCCCCCAGAAGATGTTCCGTCGCGGGATCGAGTAGCCGTTCGCCGCGCCCTCGTCCTTGAGGATCGCGCGGACGCGGTCGCGCAGCTCGGGGGTCACCCGCTCGTCGGCGTCGAGGGAGAGGATCCAGTCGCCGGTCGCCTGGTCGATGGCGAAGTTCTTCTGGGCCGCGAAGCCGGGCCACGGCCGCACCGAGACCTTGTCGGTGAACTCGTGCGCGATCTGCACGGTCTTGTCGGCCGACTCCGCGTCCACCACCACGATCTCGTCGGCCCAGGCCACGCTCTCGAGACAGGCGCGCAGGCGCTCCTCCTCGTTCCACGCGATGATCGTCACCGAGAGGCGGCTCACGGCGCGGCCTCCCGCAGCGCGAGCATGGCGAGGGCCGCCTCCAGCGCCACCTCCGGGGTCAAACCCGCCATCGTGCCGTCGGGGCTCTGGAGCCCGCGGCACTGGGGGCCGTAGGGGCCGTTGCGCGCCGCGCGCGTCGGCCCGAAGAGACCGAGACTCGGCGTGCCGAGCGCGGCGGCCAGGTGCAGCGGCCCGGTGTCGTTGGCCACCATGAGCGAGGCGCGGCGCAGCAGGGCCGCGAGCTCGTGCAGGTCGGTGGGCGGCGCGAGGATCGCGCGCGCGCTCGACCCGTCGCGGATCTCGCGCGCCATGTGGACCTCGTCCGGACCCCACAGGAGGAGGACCCTCACGTTGGGCTCGCTGGCGAGGCGGTCCACGAGGCGCCGGAAGTGCGCGACCGGCCATTGCTTGTTGGCGCGCCCCGCGCCGGGATTCACGGCCACCAGCAGGTCGCGGCTCTTCACGCCCTGCTCGCCGAGGAAATTGTCCATGCCGAGCGTGGCGCGCGCGGGGATCGGCACGTGGAACTCGACCGGCCCCGGCGGGATGCCGAGCGGCCCGAGGAGGGCCAGGTACTGGTCCACCACGTGCACTGCCTCGGCGGGCGGGCGCACGCGCCGGTTGGTGAACAGACAGTTCAGCCCCTCGCGGCAGTGGTCCGCGGTGAAGCCGATGCGGAGCGGCGCGCCGGTGTAGGCGGTGAGCAGCCCGCTCTTGATGAGGCCCTGCAGATCCAGGGCGACGTCGAAGTGCGCCCCGCGAATGCGGCCCCGCAGGCGCCCGATCTTGCCGACCACCTCGCGCACGCCCGAGGGGCGCCGGATGAGCCGCCGCCAGCGCCGGGTGTCCACCGGCACCACCGTGTCGAGATCCGGGTGGTCCTTCAGGAGGGCGTACTCGCGCGCCTCGACGATCCAGGCGAGGTGGACGCCCGGCCGCGCCCGACGGAGCGCGCGCGCGACCGGGATCGCGTGGATGACGTCGCCGAGCGAGGAGAGCTTGACGATGGCGATCCTCGTCGTCAGCTGTTCGGGCCTCATCGGCCGGTTCCGAAGCGGGTCAGGATGGTGGCGATCACGTCTTTCGTCGAGTGCGTCTTCGGGTCGCCCGCGATGGCGATCCGGGCCGCCCAGCGCTTCCACCGTACCGCGCTCGGGAACGTTCTGCTCGGTGTAGTCGGTGCCCTTGGCGTGCACGTCGGGGCGGAGGCGCGCGATCAGCGCGTCGGCGCTGTCCTCCTCGAACACGACCACCGCGTCCACCCCGCTCACCGCCGCGATCAGCTCCGCGCGCTCCGCGGCGGGCATCACCGGACGGCCCGGGCCCTTCAGGCGTCGGACCGAAGCGTCGGAGTTGAGCCCGACCACCAGCGCGTCCCCGAGCGCGCGCGCGGCCTGGAGATAGCGGACGTGGCCGACGTGGAGGAGATCGAAGCAGCCGTTGGCGAGCACCAGCCGCTTGCCCGCCGCGCGCCAGCCGGACGCGAGGCGGCCGGCCTCCTCAACGCTGAGGACGGCCGCCATCGCTCGCCAGCGCGGCCAGCAGCTCGGCCACCGTCACGGTCGCGGTCCCGCGCTTCATGACCACGACGCCGCCCGCCACGTTGGCGAGCCACGCGGCCTCGCCGGCGGTGGCGCGGGCGGCGAGGCCGACCGTGAACGTGCTGATCACCGTGTCGCCCGCGCCGGTGACGTCCGCGATCTCGTCGGTGCCGTGGATCGGCATGAACGTCACCGGTCCTTCGCGCTCGAAGAGGGCCATGCCCCGGCTGCCCCGGGTGACCAGGAGCAGGCGCGCGTCGAGGCGTTCGAGCACCGCGCGTCCCGCCTTCTCGATGGCCGGCTCGTCGCCGAGCTCCTGGCCGGTGAGCTCTTCCACCTCCGGCTCGTTCGGAGTGGCCGCGGTGGCGCCCTTGAAGCGGGGCAGCTCGTACCGGCTGTCCACCGTCACCGGTACCTGCCGCGCGCGGGCGAGCTCGAGCACCGTCTCGTAGACACGCGCGGTCACCGTGCCGTAGCCGTAGTCCGAGACGAGGAAGGCGTCGGCGGCCGCGCCGACCGCCTGGAGCCGCTCGATCAGGCGCGCCTCCGCGGGACCGCTGATGGCGCCGTCCGGCTCGCGGTCCAGGCGGACGACCTGCTGCCGGGTGGATTGGTAGCCGCCCGCCATGATGCGGGTCTTCACCGGAGTGGGCCGTCGCCGGCTCGCGCGAGATGCCGTCCGTGCTCATCCCCGCCTGGTGGAAGAGCGTGTGGACCTCGGCCCCCGCGCCGTCTTGACCGAGCAGGCCCACCGGCAGGACGGTGGCGCCGAGAGCGTGCACGTTGTGGGCCGCGTTGGCCGCGCCGCCGAGCCGCACCTCGCGGTCGGTGAAGCGCAGGATCAGGACCGGCGCCTCGCGAGAGATGCGCGCGGGCTTGCCGTAGAGATACTCGTCGGCGATGAGATCGCCGACCACCGCGATGCGCCGGCCCGCGAAGCGCGCGACCGCATCCTTGAGCCGCTGCACCGGGAACATGTCAGCGCCCCGTGTCCGCCGCGCGGGCGAGCGCCCAGTCCACCGCGTCCAGCAGATCCTCGGCCACGTGGTCCGGCTTGATCTCCCCGCCGGGCGGCCGGTACTCCCACTCCCCGCGGCCGTAGCCGGTGAGCACGAGCACGCCGGCGGCGCCCGCCGACTGCCCGGCCGCCACGTCGGAGAGCTTGTCGCCCACCATCACCGAGGCCCGCAGGTCGAGGCCGAGCTCGGCGGCCGCGCGGGTGAGGAGCCCGGGGCGCGGCTTGCGGCAGTCGCACTCGGCGCGGTACGGCGGCCGGCCCTCGCGTGGATGGTGCATGCAGACGTAGAGGCCGTCGAGGCGCGCGCCGCCCGCCTCGAGCTCGCCCACCATGCGCCGATTGGCCGCGTGCAGCGTCTCCTCGGAGAAGTACCCGCGCGCGACGCCCGCCTGGTTCGTGACCATCACCGCGGCGATCCCGGCCAGGTTGAGCCGACGGACCGCCGCCGCGGTGCGCGGCAGCAAGCGGATCCGGCTCGGGTGGTTCACGTAGCCCACTTCCTCCGTGAGGCAGCCGTCGCGGTCCATGAACACGGCGGGCCGCAGAAGCCCAGCATGACTCGACATTGACTGGCAGTGTAAGGCCCTGGCCCCGATTGATCAATGAAAATGGAGGGTTTGGAGCCTGCGCCCCGGCGGGCGCCGGGTGATCAGCGGCGGAGGAGGGCGTAGAGCGTCGTGAACGCCTGCGCCTGCGCGGCGTAGGTGAACCGCTCGACGGAGGCGCGCGCGCGCGCCGCCCAGCCGCCCGCGGGCGCGTCGCGGAGCGCGGCGAGTCCCTCCGCGATCGGCGCGGCCGCGGCCTGGGCGGCGACCCAGCCGTTCTCCCCGCGGCGCACGATCTCGGAGCCGCCCGCCCGCGCGCTGCTGAGCACCGGCACGCCGGAGGCGAGCGCTTCCAGGTGCACGTTGCCGAACGGCTCGTATCGGGCGGGCAGCGCGACCGCGTCGGCGGCGGCATAGAGCCGTTCCACGTCTTCCTTCGGCCCGGTCCAGATCGTGCGCTCGGCGATGCCGAGGCTCGCGGCGAGGCGCTGGTACGGCGCCTCGGCCCCCTTCCCGGTCACGACCAGCCGGCTGTCCGTGTCGGCCACGCGCGCGAAGGCCTCGAGCAGGCAGTCCAGGCCCTTGCGCTCGAAGCCCGAGCCCACGAAGAGCACGGTCCACGCCTCCTCGGGAATGCGGAGCGCCTGTCGCGTGGGCGCGGCGGTGGCGGCCCCGGTTGTCGGGATGGAAGCGCTCGAGATCCACCCCGTTGTAGATCAGGGTCACCCGCGCCGGATCCGTGCCGAACCGCCGCTCGATCTCCTCCTTCCCTTGCCGCGAGATCGCCACCACGTGCCGCGCGGTGCGGAGCTGGAAGATGCGCCGCTCCAGCGCCAGGACCAGGCGATGGTACGGCGCGGCCCCGGTGACCTTCCGTCGCATCGCCTCGAGGTAGGCGGCGTGGCAGCCCTCGCCCGCGCGGTAGACATCCTGGGCGAGCGCGCGCTCGTGGCTCTGCACGAGGTCGTATCCGTGGCGCGCCGCGGCGGCGCGCGCCGCGACCGCGAACGAGATCAGACGGAGCACGGAGGGATGGCGCAGCGTCGGCACGCGGTGCACCACGAGGCCCGCCACCGACGCCTGCCGTCGCGTGCTGATCAGCTCGACGTCGTGGCCGGCGTGACGGAGGGCGGCAAGCAGGCCCGCGGTCGCGGTCTCGACGCCGCCGTGGAAGGAGAACGGCCGGCAGATGAGGCCCACGCGCATTCAACGGCCTCCCGCGCGCACGCGCTCGACCAGGGGAAAGAGCGCACGCCGGGCGGCCTCGAAGCTGTAGCGGTCCACCGCCCGGCGCCGGGCCGCTTCCCCGAGCGCGCGCGCCTCGTCGGGCCGGGCGAGCAGGCGCCCGATGGCCGCCGCGAGTGCGGTCACGTCGCCCGGCGGGACCAGCACCCCGCACCCCTCGAGGATCTCCGGAATCATGGACACCCGCGTGGAGACGATCGGCCGGGCCAGGGCCATGGCGTCGAAGAGCTTCGCCGGCACCTGGCCGCGCGTGTCGCTGCTCTCGCGCTGCGGAACGACGACCAGGTCGGCCGCGGAGAGGAAGTCCGGGACCTGGGCGATGGGAATCCGCCCGACGAGACGGATTCCCGGATGCCGGGAGCCCAGGGCCTGGCCGGTCGCCGAGGCGGGCTCCGTGCCGACGAGGGCCAGGACGACGTCGGGGCGCCCCAGCCGCTCCACGGCGTCCGCCAGATCCTCCACCCCCTTGTAGCCGCGGGGTGTGCCGAGGAACATGACGACGCGCTGCTTGTCCACGCCGAGCCGCTCGCGCGCGGCGGCGGGGTCGGCGCGGCCCGGCGCCCAGCGGTCGGTGTCCCGGACGTGCGGGATCAGGACGCCTCCGAAGCGCTGCTCGAGGAAGCGCGAGGCGACCGTGACGCCGTCGGCCATCCCCCTGAGGCGCTCCATCAGCCAGGTCCACGCAAGCCCTCTTGGATTTGAGAGATTCAACGCGCGCCCGATGGTCCCCCACACGCCCCCGCGAAGGAAGAATCCGACCTCCCAATCGTCGATGTCGAGCAGCAGCGGCCGGCGGCGCCCGAGGCGCGCCAGATACCCGACCCCGGCGCTCGTCAGCCGGGGCTTGGACGCGTAGATCAGATCGCCGTCGGCCATCCGGGCCAGGGCCGGCAGCCGCCCCGCGAAGGCGGGAAGGCGCCGCCCAGGGACCGACCGGACCGGTACGGGCTCGTCCGCCACGGGATCCCAGACGGTCGTGCCGAAGCGGGGCCCGACGATCTCCACGGTGCCGACCGGCTCCAGGAGGCGGGCGAGCAGCCACGCGCGCCCCATCGCGTTATCCGAGACGTCGAAGCAGAGAATCGAGACCTTCACCGGGCCGGCCGCGCCGAATCCGCCGCGAGCGAGAGGTAGAGGGCGCCGAGACGCTCGGCGAGCCGGGCGCCCGAGTAGCGTTCGCGGACCAGGTCGGCGCCCGCGGCGCCCAGGCGGCGGCGGAGCGCCGCGTCGCGCAGCAGGCGCTCGATGGCCGCCGCGAGGGGAACGGATTCTCCGGCGGGCACGAGCAGCGCGGTGGCGTCGTCTTCCAGCACCTCGGGCACCACGCCGACGCGGGTCGCCACCACGGGGACCGCGGCGGCCAGGTATTCCCAGAGCACGCGCGACATGCCGTCGGACTCGAGCGCCGCGTAGAGCGCGACGTCGAGCGCCGCCATGACCGCGGGGAGCTCGTCCACGAAGCCGACGAGGGAGACGCGGTCCGCGAGGCCCGCGGCCTGGATGAGCCCGCGGACGCGCTCGGTGAACGGCCCCTGCCCGACGAAGACCAGGTGGAACGGCAGCCCGGTGGCGGCGAGCCGGGCCGCGGCCGCCACGACGATCTCGTGCCCCTTCATGACCCGGAAGCCGCCGACCAGGCCGATGAGCGGCACGTCCGGCGGTACCTTCAGCAGCCCGCGCGCGTCGAGGCGGTGCGGCGGTGCCACGTCCGGGCGATAGAGATCGGCGTCGACCCCGCCCGGCACGGTCACCACGCGGTCCTCCGGGGCCAGCCCGCTCGCGATGATCTGGCGGCGGATCGCCTCGGTGACGGTGACGGTGAGATCGGTCGCCGAGCCGTAGAGCCAGCGGTTCAGCGCGTGGGGGCGGATGGGCTGGACGATGTGCCGCGTGCGCACGATGGCCCGGCGCGGGTTCGAGAAGCGGTTGGCGAGCGCGGCCAGCCAGTGCTCCTTGCCTCGATGGACGTGGAACACCAGCGTCTCCGGCAGCCACGCGACGAGCTGGCGGACGTCGCTCGCGTCCGTGATCGGCGAGACGCCGCCCGAGAGGTGGAGCGTCTCGAGCCGCTCGATGCCCGCTTCCTTCGCCCGGCGGACGACGCGGACCTCGCTGCTCTTCTTGCAGACGAGCGTCACGTCGTGGCCCGCGCGATCGAGCTCCACCACCGCCCGCGCCGCCCAGTACGCGTCCGAGGACCACCCCCGACACGACACGATATGTCGAATGGTCACGGCCGGTTGCCTCGTGAGCACTCGCTTACTTCTTCAGGCTCTATCAAATGCGGGGGCCCAGAAATGGCCCCCGCACTCCCCCAATGGCGGACAACCGTCATCGAATGGCGGACAACCGTCATCGCGTGTTCCGCAACCGAAGCGCGTCCTCGTACACCGCCTCCACGCGTGCGGCATGCGCGTCGGAGCCGTAGAGCGTCCGCGCCCGCTCCCGCCCCGCCTGGCCCATCGCCACCGCCCGCTCCGGCTCCGCGATCAGGGCGCGCAGGGCCGAGGCGACGGACTCGGGCCGGTCGTCGTCCACCAGCAGCCCCGTCACGCCGTGAACCACCGTCTCGGGCAGCGCGCCCACCCGGCGGCCGACCACCGGCCGCCCGGCCGCCATGGCCTCCAGGGCGGCGCGGCAGGACTCGTCGGAGCCCGCGCCCATCAGCGCGAAGCCGTCGAGCGCCTGCAGCACGCCGGGCAGATCCACGTCGCGATAGCCGGTGAAGAGCACCTCGCGAGTGAGGCCGAGCTCGCCCACGAGGGCCTCGAGCTGCGCGCGGGCCTCGCCCTTGCCGACCAGGAGGAGCCGGGCGCCCGGGTGCTCCGCGAGCAGCAGCGCGGAATCCGCGGATCAGCAGGTCGTGGCCGCGTGTCGGCGCGAGCCGGGCCACGCAGCCCAGCACCGGCGCGTCGCCCAGGTCGAACTCCTTGCGGATCGCGGCACCGCCGTCGCCGGTCTCGAAGCGGCCGAGGTCCACCACTCCGTCCACGCGCGCCAGGCGGTGGGCGGGAATGCCGGCGCCCCGGGCGCGCTCCTCGATCTCGCGGCTGACCGTGATCAGTGCATCGGTGCGACGGTAGAGCGCGATGGACGGCCGGTCCAGGCGCAGCGCGCGCGCATTGTGGAAGGTGCGGACCAGCGCGGCCGGGCCGCGGGCCCGCGCCAGCCAGCCCAGCCAGTGGTCGTGGGAGTGGTGGACGTGGATCACGTCCACGCCCTCGGCGCGCACGATGGCCCGTACGCGACGGAAGTCGGCCACCGCGTGGATCGGGTTGCCCCGGACCTCGAGGGAGAGCCCGGGCAGCGGCTCGAGGCCGGCCTCGCGCGCTTTCTGCTCGAAGCGGTCGCCCGCGATCAGGCCGAGCAGGACGTGGTGCCCGCGGGCCCGCAGGCCGGTGAGCAGGCGGATCACGGGCTCGGCACTGCCCGTCCACCAGCGATTGGCCACGAGGTGCAGCACGGTCAGCGGCCGGCGCGGGCTCATGCGAGCAGCTCGTCGTAGACCTCGAGCAAACGGTCGATCGCGTGGGTGTGCGAGAAGCGCGCCTCCACGAGGGCCCGGGCCGCGCGGGCCCGCTGCGCGGCCCCGTCGGGATCGTCCAGCACGCGCTCGATCCGCGGCGGCGAGGCTCTCGACCGATTCACTCTCGACGAGCAGTCCGGTCATCCCGTCGGCGACGACCTCGGGAATGCCCCCGATCCGGCTCGCCACGACCGGCACGCCGGTGGCGAAGGCCTGGAGCAGCGCCTGCGGCACGCCCTCGGTGCGCGTGGAGGCCTGGGCGAAGCAGTCCATGGTCGCGAGCAGGGCCGGCACGTCGGGGCGGAAGCCGGTGAAGACCACCGCGTCCGAGAGCTTCGCCTCGCGGGCGAGCTGCTCGACCCAGGCGCGCCGGATCCCGTCGCCGACCAGGAGGAGCGTGGCGCCGGGCCGCTTCTCGCGGACCATCGCGAAGGCCTGCAGGAGCTGCGGTGGCCCTTGGAGCCGCGGAACATCGCGACCGAGCCGATGACCGGATGGCCCAGGCCGAGCTCGCGGCGCGGTCTCCGGCGCGCGGACGCCGAACGGAAACGACTCGAGGTTCGACGCCGGCCGGGATCGCGATGACCCGCTCGGGCGGCACGCCGACCTCCAGCACCAGCCGCCGGATGGCCTCGCCGCTCGTGATGACGCGGTCGGCGAGCCAGCGGTAGACCGGATTCAGGCCGCGCCGGATGGCGATCGAGACGTGCCGGGTGCGCACGACCGGCACGCGGCAGAGCCGGGCCGCGATGCCGCCGAGCCAGGCGTCGATCGAGCTGTGCGTGTGCACCAGGCTCACCCGCTCGCGCCGGATCAGCCGCACCAGGCGGACCAGCGCGCGGCGGATCCGCCGGGCCGGCCATGCGGATCGGCGCGGTCTCGAGCCCGGCGGCGCGCGCGCGCTCCAGCAGGCGCCCGTCGGGCTGGCCGGCGACCAGCACGCGCCAGCCGCGCTCGACCGTCCAGCGGGCCTCGTTGAGCGTGCGCACCTCCTGGCCGCCCAGCCCGGGCGAGGCTTCCGTGTGCAGCACCGTCTTCACGCCACGGCCTGCCTGACCTCGTGCAGCACCTCGTCCGGATCGATCCGGGTGAGGCAGACATGGTCGATGGGACAGCGAGGAAGAAAGCAGGGCGCGCACGGCGCCGCCGCGGTCGAGGGTCCGGCTGGCGCGTCCGCGCGGGGCGGTGAGCCGGCGGATCGGTCGGTCCGAAGAGCGTCACGGTGGCCACGCCGACCGCGGCGGCCAGGTGCGCCACGCCGGTGTCCCCGCTCACGAGGCAGCGCAGGCGCGCGAGCAGCCGCGGCAGCAGCGCGGGCCGGTCGCGGCCGACGAGGGACGCGATCGGTCCGCCGCGCGGCGAGGACGACCGCGGCGGCGGTGTCCGCGTCGTCCGCGGGTGCCCAGCAGGACCGGGCGTGAGTCCGGCCGCGGCGAGCCGTTCGCGAGGCGCGCCGAAGGCCTCCGCGGGCCAGAGCTTGCGAGCTCCCGAAGGCCGCGCCCAGGTGGAGGCCGACCGAGGCGCGCGTCGGCCCCGACGCCGCGCCTCGGCCAGGAGCCGCGCGACCTCCGCGTCCATCCGCGTCGTCGCGGCGCAGGGTCCACGCGGGCGCCGCGGCGACGCCGCGCACGCCGAGCGGCGTCGAGCGAGCCGCCGCGTACTCGTCCACCTGGTGCAGGCGCGGCGCGGGCAGCGGCAGCGCGTCGGTGAGGAGCGGCCGCGCGCCCGTCGGTGGCGTAGCCGACGCGGCGGCGCCGCGCGCCAGCGCCAGGCCGCCAGCGCCGCCTCGATGGAGCTCGGCAGGAGCACCGCCACGTCCGGCGCGCTCGGCCGCGAGCGCGCGCGCCAGCCGCGGCGCGGCGCGAGCGGCGTCGGATACGGCAGCGCGACGTCGGCGACCCCCTGCCCGGCCAGGAGCGTGGCCCACCGACCGACGAGGGTGATGCGCGCGGCCGGCTCGGCGGCGCGGAGCGCGGCCAGCATGGGGAGCGCCATCACGGTGTCGCCCAGCCAGTTCGGGGTTCGGACGACGATGGCGGCGCTCATGAGCAGGGACGGCCGAGCGGCGCGGCGGACAGGACGCCCGCCAGCAGCCGCGACCAGTGCTCGCTGGCCCCGATTCGAGCGACGAGCCGCACCGGCAGCACCCAGAGCGGGAGGGGAGACGGCGGCAGGTCGCGGAGCCGCACCCAGTCCTTCTCGGTCGTGATCAGGCCCTCGGCCCCGGCCGCCCGCGCGTCCTGGACGAGCTCCCGCAGATCGCCGGGCGTGAACCAGTGATGATCGGGGAACTCGGCGAACGCCACGCGCCGGATGCCCGCGGCGTCCAGCGTCTCGGCAAAGCCCTGGGGCGAGCCGAGCCCCGCGAAGGCCAGGAGCCGGCGGCCCGCCAGCTCCGCCACCGGGACGCGCCGTCCGCTCTTCGTCTCGATCGCGTCCTGATGGCTGGTAGCTGGCCGCGAGCACCGGCGCGGCGTGCTTGAAGCGCCGCACCATCGCGGTCACCGCCTCCACCGCCGCGGGGCCCGGCGGGATTGGTCACCACGATCGCGTGCGCGCGGGCCAGTCCGGCGAGCGGCTCGCGGAGCATGCCGCGGGGAAAGACGCGGGCATTGCCCCACGGAGCGCGACCCTGCACCACGAGGACCTCCAGGTCCTTCGCGAGCGTCCGGTGCTGGAAGCCGTCGTCGAGCACCAGCGCGGTCGCCCCGAGACGCTCGACCGCGACGCGTCCGGCCTCGATAGCGACTCTCGCCCACCACCACCGCGACGCCGGGCAGCCGCTCGGCGAGCAGCAGCGGCTCGTCGCCGGCGGTGCGCGCGTCGGTCCGCACGCCTTCGCGGTCCGCGACGATCTGCACGCCGCGCGTGACCCGGCCGTAGCCCGCGGCTCACCACCGCGGGCACCGCGCCCAGCTCGCGCAGCGTGCGCACCACCAGCTCGACCGTCGGGGTCTTGCCGCTGCCGCCCAGGGTGAGATTGCCGACCGAGACCACCGCGCACGGCAGCCGCCCGGTGCGCAGGATCTTGAAGCGGTAGGCCAGGTCCCGAACGCGGAGCGCCCCCGCGGTAGCCGAGGCTGAGCGCGGAGAGGCCGGCGGTCACCACCGGCGTGTCCGGATCGTCCCAGTACCGGCGCAGCAGCACCTCGGGTGCCCGGCGCGGGGTCGTCACTGACGCGATGTCCTGGGCGCGCGGCCACAGGTGGCGGCCGATCAGGTCGAGCGTGGCGCTCACCGCACCCTGCCGTCCTGCGAAGGCCTGGCGGGCGGCCTCGCCCATGCGCCGGGCGAGCGCGCCGGTCCACCAGCAGCCGCGCGAGCTCGCGCTCGAGCTCGGGGCCGTCCTTGACGACGAGCCCGCCCCCGCTGCGCTGCAGCAGCTCCGCGCCTTCGCGAAAGTTGCTCATGTGCGGGCCCACGAGCACCGGTTTGCCGCGCATGGCCGGCTCGAGCACGTTGTGGCCGCCGATCGGCACGAGGCTGCCGCCGACGAAGACGACCTCGGCGAGGGCGTAGAGCGCGGCCAGCTCGCCCACGGTATCCAGGATGACGACCGCGCCGGGTGCCGCGTCGGCCGGGAGGCCGCTGCGTCGGACCGCGGCCAGGCCCCGCTCGCGGATCAGCGCCTCGACCTCGCCGACCCGCTCCGGGTGGCGGGGCGCCAGCAGCAGGGCCAGCTCCGGACAGCCCGCGCGTGCGCTGGAGGAAGGCGTCGAGGACGATCGTCTCCTCGCCGCGGTGGGTGCTGCCCGCGATCCAGAGCGCGCGCGTCCGCGGCGAGGCGGAGCCGCTCCGCGCCAGGCGGCGGCGTTCTCGCCGGTCGCGTCGGGGACCAGGTCGCTCTTCAGGTTCCCGGTCACCACCACGCGCGCGGGCGGCGCGCCGAGCGCGATGATCCGCCGCGCGTCCTCCTCGGTCTGCATCGCGAAGACGGAGACGTTCGCGAGCACCCGCCGCATCAGCCCGCGGACCCAGCCGTAGCGGCGGAACGACCGGTCGGAGATGCGCCCGTTGGCGATCATGGCCGGGATCCGGCGCGCGCGCGAGGGCGCGCAGGAAGTTGGGCCAGAGCTCGGTCTCGATCGCGATGAAGAAGCGCGGGCGCGCCGCGTCGAGGGCGTGCCGGACCGGGCCCGGGAGATCGATGCGGGAAGTAGCGGTGGGTGGCGGTGCCGGCGAGGCGCTCGCGCACGATGCGCGCGCCGGTGGGCGTGATCGTGCTGACCACGATGCCGAGCTCCGGCCAGCGCTGCCGGATCCCCTCGACGAGGGGCACCGCCGCCGCCGACTCGCCCACCGAGACCGCGTGGATCCAGCAGCGCGGCTCGGAGGGCAGCCCGTCGCCCGAACCGCCCGAGGCGCTGCGCGAGGTCCCGGCCGTAGCCCGCGCGGCGGCGACGCGCCAGGAAGGCCGGCAGGTAGGCGAGCAGCCCGACCCCGAGCACCGCGGAGTAGAGCGCATACATCAGCGCCGCGCCTCCTCGTCCACCTGCCAGCTCAACCCGCGCAGGCGCCGCCTCCACTTCCTTCCGGGCCGCTTCCTCGGCCGGCCCGATCGGCGGTGCGCGAGACGCGGATCGGCTCGCCGAAGCGCACCACGCAGCGGGCGAAGGGCCGCGGGATCCGGAACTCGTCCCAGGAGCGCAGGCGCCACTCGCGCGAGGCTCCGACCGCCATCGGCACGATCGGCGCGCCGGAGAGCCGCGCCAGCACGATCACCCCGGGCTTGAGCACTTCCCGCGGACCCCGCGGGCCGTCGGGCACGACGACGACTTCTCGGCCGGCCCGGAGCCGCGCGCGTCAGCTCGCGGAGCGCGTCGGTGCCCCCGCGCGAGGAGGAGCCGCGGACCGGCACGAGGCCGAATCGGCGGATCCACCGCGACACCATCTCGCCGTCGCGCGAGCGGCTGGTGAGGGCGTGGGCGCCGCGCCGCCCGTAGAGCCAGGGTAAGAGCAGGAGGCGCCCGTGCCACGTCGCGTAGATCACGGGAACCCGCGCGGCCCAGAGAGGGGCCACCGTCGCCTCCTCGGTCTTCACGCGCAGGGTGCCCGCGAGCATGCGCACCGCGATCGCGCCGAGGGCGGGGCCGGCGGCGAGCGCGAGCGGAGCCGGGATCTTCATCCGGCCCGCGCCGTGTCGAGCACGACGCGCGCGGCGCGAAGCCCGACCCCCGGCTCGCCGAGGCGCGCGGATCGCTCAGCCGGCATCATCGACGCTCACCACCGCGATGCCCGTCTGGTCCGCGAGGCGCACCACCTCGTCGCGATCGACGAGGAGCACCCGGCCGGCCGGGACCGCCAGCGCGGTGGCGCCGGCCTCGCGCATGGCCTCGAGCGTGGCCGCGCCCACGGTGGGGATGTCGAACCGGTAGTCGTGGGAGGGCGCCACCGCCTTCACCACGACCGCGCCGGGCCCCGCCAGACGCCCGCCTCTTCGGATGGCCTCGTCGGTTCCCTCCGCGGCCTCCAGCGCCACCGTCACGCCGCGGGCGCGCACCACCGTCTGGCCGACGCCGTCGGCGGCGAGCCGGCCCGCCAGGCGGAAGCCCTCGCGGATCTCCTCCCACTCGGCGGACGCTCGGCGCCCGCGGCGCCGAGCGCGCCCGCCGGCAGGAGCCACGGGGCGAGGAACTCCCGCTGGTCGAGCACCTCGATGCCCATGCCGCCGAGGGTCGCCACCACCATCTGGGCGAGCGCCGCGTCCGAGAGGCCGCCGCGACGCGAGCTCGCGGCCGGCGTCGTCGGCCTGCTCGTACCTGGGAGAAGACGCTCGACTTCCAGAACTTGCCGACGAAGACGCGCCGCCTCCACGCGCGCGCGCCGCGAGCCCGGCGAGCACGGCCTGGATGTCGGTGATGGTGGACGGGATGAAGGCGTCGGCGGCGTCGGCCAGGCCGGGGGCGTCCTCGAAGGCGAAGGCGACCACGCGCCAGCCCTGTCGCCGGGCCTCCGCGGCGGCGCGGCCGGGAGAGTCCCGGCCCCGGCCATCAGGCCGAGGGGGCGCTCCACGGAAGATCCTTCGGCCAGGCGATCTCGCCCCGGCCCTCGCGGATCATCCGCTCGATCTCCAGCGCGACGGCCAGCGACCTGAGGTCCTCCGCCTCGGGCAGCTCCACGCTGCCCGCCCCCGTCGGCGGCGCGCGCGGCCGAGATCAGATGGCGGATCTCCAGCTTCAGGGGGTTGTCCTTGTGCACGAGCAGGTGCTCCACGAAGGAGGCCTGGCGGTAGCGGATGGACTCGCGGTTGAGCGTGTACTCCTGCGCGGCGCGCCGGTAGATCTCGATGTCCTGGTGCGATGTAGTCGAGCACGATGTAGGCGTCCGGCTGGGTGATGGCGAGCGTGCGGATCTTCTCCTCGGTGGCGCGGCTCGCGGTGATGGTGGCCATCGTCCCCGCTGTCGAAGACGATCTGCACGGTGGCCACGTCGGTGACCTGCGACTGCACCGCGGAGCCGACCGCGGTGATCTTGCGCGGCTCGCCGTCCACGAGGCCCAGCACGATGTCGATGTCGTGGATCATGAGGTCCATCACCACCGAGTCGCTCTGCACGCGCGGCACGAAGGGGCCGAGCCGGCGCGACTCGATGAGGATCGGGCCGCTCCACGATCTTCCGGAGCTCCTGCACCGCCCCGTTGAAGCGCTCGACGTGGCCCACGTGGAGCACGCGGCGCTGCTCGCGGGCGATCCGGAAGAGCTCCTTGGCCTCCTCGAGGGTGGCGGTCATGGGCTTCTCGACGAGCACGTGGGCGCCCGCTTCGAGCAGGTCGCGCGCCACCGTCGAAGTGCTGCTCGGTGGGCACCGCCACCGTGGCGAAGTCGATCTGGCCCGGCCAGCTCGCGGTGATCGCGAGTAGGCGCGCGCTGCCGTATGGCGCCGCGACCTCGCTGCGCCTTGGCGAAGTCGGTGTCCACGACCCCGACCAGCTCCACGCCCCAGATCTCGGCCAGGGCCAGGATGTGGTACTGGCCCATGTGCCCGGCGCCGACCACCCGCGCCGCGGATCTTGGGCTCGACGGCCGCTCACCAGATCCGCCTCCTCCACTCGCCTCCGCGTCGCCTCGCGGCGCCGGCCCGGCCGGGGACGATGCCGCGCTTGGACGTCTCCACGAACTCGACGAGGCGCGCGACCAGAGGATGGTGGCCGAGCTCCATCTCGGCGCGCAGCCGCTCGACCGCGGAGCCGGGGGCCACGCCCGAGCGATAGAGCAGGCGGAACGCCTCCTGCACCTGCCGCCGCGCCGGCGGCGTCGATGCCGGCGCGGCGCATGCCCGACCACGTTCACCGAGCGCGCGACCGCGGGCGCGCCGTCCGCGATCACGAACGGCGGCACGTCCTGGGTCACCTTGGAGCAGCCGCCGATGTAGGCGAGGTGCCGATGCGGCTGAACGGGTGGATCGCCGGCGAGGCCGCCGATGGTCGCCCGGTCCTCGACGATGATGTGGCCGGTCGAGGGCCGCGCAGTTGATCATGATGACGTGGTCGCCGAGCACGCAGTCGTGGGCCACGTGGCCGATGGCCATGACGAGGCAGTGGCGGCCGATCATCGTGTCGCGACCCTCGTGGGTGGCGCGATGGATGGTGACGTACTCGCGGACGCACCGTGTCGTCGCCGATGCGGACACCCGGCGGGCGTGCCCGCGCGGAACTTCAGGTCCTGCGGCACGCCGCCGATGATCGCGCCGTGGCCGATGCGGCAGCGGGCCCCGATGACCACCCGGCCCTCCAGGACGACGTGAGCGCCGATCTCGGTGCCGTCACCGGCTCGACGTCCGGGCCGACGAGGCTCCACGGGCCCGATGTGGACGTCGTCGCCCAGCCGGGCGGCCGGGTCGACCAGGGCGACTGGCGTGGATCGCGGGGCCCCTCACCGGCTACTTCTTGGCCTTCTTGGTCTCGTCGTCGAAGGCGCGGACGACCTCCTCGGTTACATCGGCCTCGGGCGCGCCGCACACCACCGAGGCACCCCGCCGCTCCACGATCATCGTGTAGCCCTTGTCCTTGCCGATCTTCTGCACGACCCCGGAGATGTCGTTGAGGACCTTTGGCGAGGATCTCCTGCTCCTTCTTCTGGAGTTCCTTCTGCAGGTCGTCCACGAGGCGACGGACGTCGCGGACCTTGCGCTCGAGGTTCTCCTGCTTCTCGCGGCGGCGTCCGCGGAGAGGAGCTGGCCCTTCTTCTCCAGCTCGTCGCGGAGCTTCTCGGCTCGATCTGCTGACCGTCGACCTGCTTCTGCATCGCCGCCTTCTCGCTGCTCGAGCTGCTCGCGCGCGGCCACCCCGGCCGCCGAGCGCGCGAGCACCCGCTGCACGTCCACGAACGCGACCCGATCGGGGCGGCCCCTGGGCCGCCGCGCGGCCGGAGCAATGCCGCCCCGCCGGCGAGCGCGACCGCGACGGCCACCGCCGCCCACAGGGCGCGCGTCGTCGTGTTCCTCATGTTGCCTGCCTCCTCACCGTGGAATCCGCCAACGGCGTACAGGGTACAACGGGTCGGCTAGAAAGGCGCGCCCACGGAGAAGTGGAACTGCCCGAAATTCTCCCCATTCTTCCGGTCGACGTTCGATCGCCGTAATCCACCCGCAGGGGCCCGAAGGGCGAGGCCCAGCGGAAGCCCGACGCCGATCGCGTGGCGGACCTTGGTGATGTCGAACGGTCGCCGCTCGCGATGTCGGGACCGTACACGTTGCCGACGTCGTAGAACATGCGCGGCCCGGATCCCGAAGAAGAGCGGGATGACGTACTCGATGTTGCCGAGGACCTCGATGTTGCCGCCGATCCGGGTGCCGCTGGACGTCCACCGGCGAGACCTGCCGGAGCTTGAAGCTGCGGATGCGAGTTCGGCGCCACCCAGGTAGAAGCGCTCGAACAGCGGCACCGGCTCGTCGGACCAGCCCACCGCGTAGCCGACGAGTGATGCGGACGCCGAGCACGTGGTCGAGCCACAGCGGGCTGGAAGCGCGCGGCGGTGCCGACGATGCTCCGGACGAACTTGCTGTCGCCGAAGCCGATCCCGGCGACGTCAGCGCCGATGGAGGCCGACGCTCCCGCGCGTCGGGCTCGAAGATGTTGTCGCGGCTGTCCGCACGACAGGCTCCCGCCGACCAGCGACGTCAGCCGCTGCCCTCCTCGTCGTTAGGGCCTGCTGGCTGCCGCTCGGCACGTCGGAGACGTCGTCCTCGCTGACCCGGTAGATCGGTTCCAGCGCGAGAACTCGCCGATGGGGTGGCCGAACCGGATGTCGCCGCCGAGCGAGTTCACCGTGTACTCGGTCGTACTCGCGCGCGGTTGTTGAACAGGTCGAAGCCGGCGGCGAGGGGCCGGTCGAACAGCCAGGGCTCGGTGAAGCCGATGGTGCCCTGTCTGGGTTCTGCCGCCCGCGCAGATGCGGAGGAACACCTCCCAGCCCCTGCCGAGGAAGTTGCGCTGGGAGAGGTCGACGCTGCCGAGGACGCCGTCCTGGGAGCTGTACCCGCCGCCGATCGAGAAGAGGCCGGTGGGCTTCTCGGTCACCTCGATGTTGACGACGATCTTGTCCTTGGTCGACCCGGCGTCGGTCGTGGCCTCGACCTTGTCGAAGTAGTCGAGGTTGGTGAGCTTCTGGTCGGCCCGGACGAGCTTCGGCGGTCGTGAAGAGATCGCCCTCGCGCCATCGGGATCTCGCGGCGGAGGATCTTCTCCTCGCTGCGGGTGTTGCCGGAGATATTGATGCGCTCGACGAAGACCTCGGGCCCCTCCACGATCTCGAACACCATGTTGACGAGGCGGTTGGGGGTGTCCTGCATCGTGTTGCGGGGTCACGTCGGCGGAGGCGCGGCCGATGACGCTGTAGAGGTCCTGGATGCCCGTGACGCTGTCGCGGAGCTTGGCCTCGCGAGAAACGTCTCCCGATTGAGCAGGATGCGCTTCGCGGATCTCCTCCTCGGGCAGGAGCGAGTTGCCGGTCACGTCCACGCCGCCGACCTGGAACTGCGGCCCCTCCACCACCGGATGCGGATGGTGGCCCGGGCGCGCTCCCGGTCCACCTTGATCTCCGACTTCTCGACCCGCGCCTGGATGTAGCCGTGATCGCTGTAGAGCTGGACGATGCGGTCGACGTCCTCGTCCAGGCTGCTGCCGCTGGACGGTCCCGCGCAGGATGTAGAACTCCCGCTCCTGGGTCTCCATCGCGCCCCGGACCTGCTTGGGGGTGAGCCCCTGGGTCCCCTCGATGACGATCTGCTCGATGGTGATCCGCCGGCCCTCCGCGATCCTGAACGTGATGGTCACGTCGCCGTCCGCCAGCTTCTCGACCTCCGGGGTGATGCCGACCTCGAAGTAGCCCTCCGTCTCGTAGAACTCCTTGAGCTTATCCGCGGCGCGGTTGACCTCGACCGGGTTGTACACGGTACCGAGCTTGAGGTCGATCTTCTCGAGCAGCGTGGACGAGTCCTGCTTCTTGTTCCCCGAGAAGAGGACGTCGCGGACGAAGGGCCGCTCGGTCACCACGTAGGTGAGCTTGACGCCGCCCTCGAAGTCCTCGACCCGGACCTGGACGTCGTCGAAGAAGCCGAGGGAGAAGATGGCCCGGATGTCCTCCGCGGTGCGGCTGGCGACGAACGGGGAGCCGATCTTGAGGCCCACCCGCCCCAGGATCACCGCCTCCTGGACCCGGCGGTTACCCTGGACCGCGATCTCCTTGACGAGGACCGGACGCTCCGGCGGAACGGGGGGCGCCTGCGCAAGCGCCGGAAGAGGCCCGAGGAGCAGGGCAAAAAAAATGGAGAGAGCGCATCTCCCCCGAGCGGTCATCAAGGACGTAGGTTCGTGTGCCTGGGTTCAGTGTTCCGCCAGCGCCAGCCGGGGCTCTACCACCTGGATCTCCCGGAAAACGAGATCCTGCCCCTGCGCATCCAGTTCGATCCGCGCTCCGTCACCGAATTGCCCGCGCACGATCGCTTCCGCCAGCGGATCCTCGACGTGCTTCTGGATCGTGCGGCGGAGCTGCCGCGCGCCGTAGGTCGCGTCGTACCCCTTCTCGACCAGGAGGTCGAGGGCGGCCTCGGTGGGCTCGATCTGGATGCTCTTCTCGGCCAGCTGGGTGTTGATCCGGGCGACCATCATCCGCACGATCTTCGTGATGTCTTCCTTGCTCAGGGCGTGGAAGACGATGGTGTCGTCGATGCGGTTGATGAACTCGGGCCGGAAAGCCCGCTTCAGCTCTTCGAGCACCCGCTCCTTCATCTTGTCGTGGGTGCGGTCTTCTCCCTCGGGCAGGAAGCCGGGCGATAGCCGCTTGCCGATGAAGCTGGTGCCGAGGTTGGAGGTCATGATCAGGATCGTGTTCTTGAAGTCCACCACGTGGCCGACCGAGTCGGTGAGGCGGCCGTCGTCGAGGACCTGGAGCAGCATGTTGAAGACGTCGGGATGGGCCTTCTCGATCTCGTCGAAGAGGACCACCGAGTACGGGCGGCGCCTCACCTTCTCGGTCAGGAACCCGCCCTCTTCGTAACCCACGTAGCCGGGAGGCGCCCCGAGGAGCCGGGACACCGAGAACTTCTCCATGTACTCGGACATGTCCACCCGGATCAGGGCGTTCTCGTCGCCGAAGAGATACTCGGCGAGGGTCCGGGCCAGCTCGGTCTTGCCGACGCCGGTGGGACCCAGGAAGATGAACGAGCCGACCGGTCGACGGCTGTCCTTCAGGCCGGCCCGGGAGCGCCGGATGGCCCGCGAGACCGCGGCCACCGCGTCGTCCTGGCCCACGATGCGGCCGTGCAGCGCCTCTTCCATGCGGGCGAGCTTGGCCGACTCCTTCTCCTCGAGCTTGGAGAGCGGGATGCCGGTCCAGCGGGAGACGATGTATTCGATGTCCTCCTCGGACACCGTCTGCGGCCCCTTGCCCTTGCGCTTGTCCCACTCGCGCTTCATGTCCTCGTCGCGCCCACGCAGCAGCTTTTCCTTCTCGCGAAGCGACGCGGCCTTCTCGAACTCCTGGGCCTCGAGGTACATGTCCTTCTCGCGCACCACCCGCTCGACTTCCTTGCCCAGCTCCTTGATCTCGGGGGGCGGCGTCAGCGCCATGAGGCGCGTCCGCGACGACGCCTCGTCGATCACGTCGATGGCCTTGTCGGGGAGCTGCCGATCGGTGATGTAGCGGTCGGCCAGCTTCACCGCCGCGTCGATCGCCCGGTCGGTGATCTTCACCCGGTGGTGCGCCTCGTACTTGTGGCGGAGACCCTTGATGATCTCGACCGCCTCGCTCACGGAAGGAGCCCGGACGATGACCGGCTGGAAGCGCCGCTCGAGAGCGCCGTCCTTCTCGATGTACTTGCGGTACTCGTCGAGCGTGGTGGCGCCGATCGTCTGGATCTCCCCGCGCGACAAGGCGGGCTTCAGCATGTTGGAGGCGTCGATGGCCCCCTCGGCCGCGCCGGCGCCGATCAGGGTGTGCAGCTCGTCCAGGAACAGGACCACGTTCTCGGACTGGCGGATCTCCTTCATGACCGCCTTGAGCCGCTCCTCGAACTGGCCGCGATACTTGGTCCCGGCCACGAGCGCGCCGAGGTCGAGCTGCAGCAGGCGCTTCTGGGCCAGCACGTCCGGCACCTCGTGCCCGACGATCCGCTGGGCCAGGCCCTCCACGATGGCGGTCTTGCCCACGCCGGGCTCGCCGATCAGGACCGGGTTGTTCTTGGTCCGGCGGGCCAGGATCTGGATCACGCGCTCGATCTCGGTCTCGCGGCCGATGACCGGGTCGAGCTTGCTCTCCCGGGCGAGCTGGGTGAGATCGCGGGCGAACTCGTCGAGCACCGGGGTCTGGGAGCGCTTCTTGGGACGGGGATAGTACTGGTCGCCGAGCAGGGCCAGCGTCTCCTGGCGGACCTCGTCCAGCCGGGCGCCGAGGGACTCGAGGATCTTGGCCGCGATCGACTGCCCTTCCTTCATCAGGCCGAGGAGCAGGTGCTCCGTCCCGATGTAGTTGTGGCCGAGCTGGCGGGCTTCCTCGATGGACAGCTCGAGCACCCGCTTCGCCTGCGGGGTGAACGGCACTTCTCCGAAGGTGAGCGTCTTGGGGAAGCCGGCCAGTGCCCGCTCGACCTCCGCCTTCACCGTCTCGAGGCGGAGTCCCAACCGCTGCAGCACGGCCGTCGCGATACCTTCGCCGTCGCGGATGAGCCCGAGGAGGATGTGCTCGGTTCCAACGAAATCATGACGGAACCGTCCTGCCTCTTCCCTGGCCAGGATGATGACCCGACGCGCCCGCTCCGTGAATCGCTCGAACACTGTGGGTGACCTCGCGCCTTTCTGACTTCGGGTTATGGCTCGCCGGGGGGCCCGACTTCACCCCGATGCTCCCTAAACCTGCGATGAGTATATGCCTTCGGGCGCCTTCGGCCTAGCCCTTTCTTGTGACGCTGCCCGTTACGACCGTGTAACCCCTTGAAACTCGTGGGCTCATGGCCATGCGACCGCGCGGCCGTCCACCAGCCGATACCCGCGGTCCGCCTTGCGGGCCAGTTCGTGATTGTGCGTCGCAATCACAAAGGCCAGATGGCGCTCGGCCTGGAGCCGCAGGAAGAGATCCCAGATGACCTCGCTCGTTTTCGGATCCAGGTTACCGGTCGGCTCGTCGGCCAGGATCAGCCGCGGCCGGCCAACGAGGGCTCGGGCGATCGCCACGCGCTGCTGCTCCCCCCCGGACAGCTCTCCGGGCCGGTGCGCCTGCCGGTCAGCGAGCCCGACCTCGTGCAGCGCCGCCGCGGCGCGTTCGCGGGCTTCCGGCACGCTGACCCGCTGCAGCAGGGCCGGCAGCATGGCGTTCTCGAGCGCGGTCATCTCGCCGAGCAGATTGTAGAACTGGAAGATGAAGCCCACCTCGGTCCGGCGCAGTCGGGCCAGGGCCGCGTCCGTGCGCGCCGACACGTCCTCCCCGTCGAAGATCACGCGCCCGCTGGTCGGTCGGTCGAGGGTGCCCAGCAGGTGGAGCAACGTGGACTTGCCCACCCCGGAGGCTCCGATGATGGCGACGCTCTCGCCCGCATTCACGGTCAGGCTCACCCCGCGGAGGACCCGGACCGGCTCCGGCCCCATGCGGTACTCCCGCTCCAGCTCCTCCGCGACGACCAACGGCTCACTCATAACGGAGGACCTCGACCGGATCCATCCGCGCGGCCCGGCGGGCCGGCGACAGGGTCGCGAGGAACGAGATGACGAGGGTGGAGCCGACGATCATCGCGAAGTCGGAGCCGGTCAGCTTCATCGGCAGGTAGCTGATCTGGTACACGTCGCCGGCGAGCCGGATGATCTTGTAGGTGTTCTGCACCCAGATCAGCAGGAGCCCGAAGACGCTGCCCGCGATCGTGCCCCCCACCCCGATCAGCATGCCGGCCACCAGGAACACGGCGCCGATGCTCCCCGCCCCGGCCCCCATCGCCTTGAGGATGCCGATCTCCTTCCGCTTCTCGGCCACGAGCAGGACCAGGTGGCCGATGATGGCGAAGGCCGCCACCAGCACGATGATGGTGACGATCACGAACAGGGCCAGCTTCTCGAGCTGGAGCGCGGCGAAGAGGTTGCGGTTCATGTCCATCCAGTCGCGGATCCAGAAGGGCCCCTTGAGCCGGGCCGCGATCGCCCGGCCCACCTCCTTGGCGTCGAAGGGATTGGCGAGCTTCACTTCCACGCCCGTCACCCGATCGCCGAGTCCCGCGAACTCCTGGGCCGCGGCCAGAGAGGTGTAGGCGAGCGAGGCGTCGTACTCGTACATGCCGACCTCGACCCAGCCGGCCACCAGGAAGCGCCGCATCTTGGGGACCAGCCCGACCGCGGTCATGGCCCCTTGCGGAGAGATCACCGTGATGTGGTCCCCGGGGGCGACCCCGAGGCTCCGCGCCAGCTCCCGGCCCAGGAGGAGCGCGGGTTCCCCGCCCTTGAGTACCGGCTCCACGCTGCCGAAGCGAACCTGCGAGGCGATCGCGTCGCGCACCGCCGGCGTGGCGAGATCCACGCCGCGCAGGAGCCCGCCGGTGGCGCCGCCGCTCGACGAGGTGAACAGGGCCTGCTGCAGCACGAACGGGGTGGCGGAGACGACGCCGGGAACGGGGGCCACCTGGCGGGCGAGGGCGCCGCCGTCCACCACCCCGCGGCCGCCCGCTTCCATGATCAGCACGTGCGGGTTCGCCGAGATGATCTTGTCGCGGATGCCGTCCTGAAAGCCGGTCATGACCGCGAGCACCACGATCAGCGCGCTCACGCCCAGGAAGACACCTCCGATGCCGATCCAGACGAAGAGCGAGAGGTTGGTCCGGTGGCCACGCGCCCGCAGGTACCGGAGCCCGAGAAACACCTCGAAGGGCATGCGCCGCAGCATCAGGCGCCGGGCTCCTCGGCCGCGTCGCCGTCCTCGGCGCCGCTCCGCTCGGGCCGGAGGTGCGGGAAGAGGATCACGTCCCGGATGGACGCGGCGTTGGTGAACAGCATGGCGAGCCGGTCGATGCCGATCCCCTCCCCCGCGGTGGGGGGCAGCCCGTACTCCAGGGCGCGCACGAAGTCCTCGTCCATCCAGTGCGCTTCCTCGTCGCCCCGCTCGCGCTCCTTCGCCTGCTCCTCGAACCGGCGGCGCTGGTCGATCGGATCGTTGAGCTCGGAGTAGGCGTTGGCGATCTCGCGCCGGCAGACGTAGAGCTCGAAGCGGTCCACCAGGCGCGGCTGCCCCTGCTTCTCCTTGGAGAGCGGGGAGAGCTCGATCGGAAAGTCCACCACGAAGGTGGGCTGCACCAGGGTGGGCTCGACGAGCGTGTCGAAGATCTCCTTCCACAGCGCGACCGGGCCGTGCTCACCGCGAAGGACCGCCTGCGTCTTGCGATCGGTCCCGAATCCGCCCCGGCGGGCCGCCGCCTCCCCGAGGGCGCGCGCCTCGGTCTCGGGGGTGACCGGGTAGCCGATCGCCTCGCCGAGACCCTCGAAGAACGGCAGGCGCCGCCACGGCGGGGCCAGGCGAATCGTCTCGCCCTGGTACGTGAGCTCGTCCCGCCCCAGCAGGATCTGACCGAGATGGCCGAAGAGCTCCTCGGTGAGCTGCATCAGGTCCTGGTAGTCGGCGTAGGCCTGGTAGAACTCGAGCATCGTGAACTCGGGATTGTGCTGGGTCGACATGCCTTCGTTGCGGAAGTTGCGGTTGATCTCGTAGACCCGCTCGAGGCCGCCGACCACGAGGCGCTTGAGGTAGAGCTCGGGGGCGATGCGCAGGTAGAGCGGCATGTCGAGCGCATTGTGGTGCGTGACGAACGGCTTGGCCGCGGCGCCCCCCGGGATCGGCTGCATCATGGGGGTCTCCACCTCGAGGAAGCCGCGCGCGTCGAAGAAGGCGCGCATCGCCGCGATGAGGCGGCTCTTCATCACGAACGCCTCGCGGACCTGGGGATTGACGATCAGGTCCACGTAGCGGCGTCGGTAGCGCGTCTCCACGTCCTTGAGGCCGTGCCACTTCTCGGGAAGCGGACGCAGGGCCTTGGTGAGGAACTCGAACTGCTTGACCGCCACCGTCAGCTCCTTGGTTCGGGTGCGGAACAGCTCGCCGGTGACCCCGATGAAGTCGCCGACGTCGAGATCCACGAAGGCCGGATAGGCGTCGCCGAGCACGTCCGCCCGCGCGTAGAGCTGGATCTGGCCCGAGTGCTCGCGCAGCACCGCGAAGCACGTCTTGCCGTGGTGGCGCATCGCGACCACCCGGCCCGCCAGCGCGACCGCGCCCGCGCCCTGCAGCGCGGCTTCGTCGGCGTCCTTGAAGCGCGCCTGCAGCGTGCCCGCCCAGTGCGTCACCGGGAAGCGCGCGCCGAACGGGTTGACCCCGCGCGCTCGCCAGGTCTCGAGCTTCTCCCGACGGACGCGCATCTGCTCGTTGAGATCGGGAGGCAGTCCGGACGGCGGCGTGGTCATGCGCGGGCGATCACGCGGAAGCTGCGGGCCGGGCCATCGTGAGATAGGCCCGGATGAAGGGATCGAGCCCGCCGTCCATCACCGCTTCCACGTTGCCCACCTCGATCCCGGTCCGGTGGTCCTTGATGATCTGGTAGGGCGCGAAGGTGTAGGTGCGGATCTGGCTGCCGAAGGCGATGTCCTTCTTCTCCCCGGTCAGGTCGGCCAGCTCCTGCTTCTGCTTCTGCTCGTAGATCTGGAACAGGCGCGACTTGAGGATGCGCATCGCGGTGTCGCGGTTGCGCAGCTGCGACCGCTCGTTCTGGCAGGCCACCACGAGGCCGCTCGGCAGGTGGGTGATGCGCACCGCCGAGTCCGCCGTGTTGACCCCCTGGCCGCCGGGCCCCGAGGAGCGGTAGACGTCCACCCGGAGATCCTCGTCACGCACCACCACTTCCACGTCCTCCACCTCTGGGATGACCGCCACGGAGGCGAAGGAGGTGTGCCGGCGGCGGGAAGCGTCGAACGGCGAGATCCGGATCAGGCGGTGCACGCCGGCTTCGCCCTTGAGGTGTCCGTAGGCGTACTCCCCGCTCATCTCGATGGTGGCCGACTTGATGCCCGCTTCCTCGCCCGCGAGCAGGTCCACCACCTCGGCCTTGAAGCCGGCGCGCTCCGCCCAGCGCAGGTACATGCGCATGAGCATCTGGGCCCAGTCCTGCGACTCGGTGCCGCCCGCGCCCGGGTGGATGGACAGGATCGCGTTCTTCCTGTCCTGCGGCCGCGAGAGGATGATCTTCAGCTCGAAGGCCTCGACCTCTTCCCCGAGCTGCCGGAGACTGTCCTGGATCTCCGCGGTCACGCTCTCGTCGCCGGCCTCGGTGGCCATCTCCCAGAGCAGACGCGTCTCCTCGGCGCGGCCGGCCAGGTCCTTGAAGGTGGCGACGGTGCGAGCCAGCTCGGCGCGCTCCTGCACGAGCCCCTGCGCCTTGCGGGTGTCCTCCCAGAAGCTCGGCGAGGACATCTCGGCGTCGATCAGGCCGAGGCGGGCTTCCTTGGCGGGGACGTCAAAGATGCCCTCGGAGATCGTCGAGCCGCTTGTCGAGCTCGGCCACGTCACGCTTGAGCTCTCCTAGCATGACGCGGATGACCTCCGGAAGAAGGCGAGGGCGACGCCGGCCGCGCCCAGCCCGGCGCAGGCGTATACGAGCCAGTCGCCGAATCGCGTGTAGAGCGTGGTGCGCTCGCGGAGCGGGATGCGGCGGTGCAGGACGCCGCGCTCGAGCAGCGGCAGGATCGGCCCGATCCGCCCGGTGGGCTCCACGAAGCCCGAGACGCCGGTGTTGGCGGCGCGCGCGATGGCCACGCGGTGCTCCACCGCGCGGAGCGGTAGCATCCCCAGGTGCTGCCAGGGGCCGCTCGTTTCCCCGAACCACGCGTCGTTGGTGATGTTGGCCATGAACGTCGCTCCGCGGACCACGAATCCCCGGAACAGTTCGGGGAAGATGACCTCGTAGCAGATCACGGTTCCGAACGGCGCGCCCGGCAGCGGAAAGACGGTCTCGACCTCACCGGTGCCGAATTCCGAGATGAACTCCGCCCAGCCCTTGACGAAACCGAGCAGACTCGCGAGCGGGACGTATTCCCCGAACGGAACCAGGTGAATCTTATCATACTTGGCCGTAATCCCTTGTCCGGTCAGCAGAAATGCGCTGTTCAGGAACTGCTCCCGGGGCCGGTCCCGGCGGTCGATCGAGCCCACCAGGATCGGCGTGCCGATCTCTTCCGACAGCCGCTGAAGCCGCGCGAGCAGGACCGGATCGCCCCGCAGGAAGATGGTCGTCGCGGTCTCGGGCCAGAGCACCACCGCGGGCCGCGATTGCGCGGCCTCGCGCGTGAGCTGCTCGTAGGTGTCCAGGATCTGCGCGTGCCGTGCCGGATCCCACTTGATCGTCTGCGCGATGGACGGCTGGATCACCGCGACCCCCACCGAGCCGCCCGCGCTCTCCGCGCTCGTCCGCCCGAGGGCGTGGAGCCCGAACGCGATCGTGGCCGCGAGCAGGACCGTGGCGGCCGCCGCGCCGGGCCAGGCGCGGCGCGGCCCGAGTGTGAGGAGGCCGGCGAGCGCCGCGTTCACCGCGACGATCAGGAAGGACACCGCGTAGACGCCGCCCAGCTCGGCGATCTGGATCACGGGGAGCTGAGCCGCCTGCGAGTAGCCGAGCAGGCCCCAGGGGAAACCGCCCATGAGCCAGCCGCGCAGCCACTCGCCCACCACCCAGAGCGCGGGCGCCAGCGCGAGCGCGCGGCCCGCGCCGAGCCGGCCCCGGAGCCACGCGACCGCGCCCGCGACGACGCCCAGGTAGAGGCCGCAGTACGCGGCGAGCGCCACGATGGGCAGCCAGGTCAGCGGCCAGGGAATCGCGCTGTAGTGGAGGAAGGTGTGGTCGAGCCAGCGCAGGAGCACCACGTAGAACACGGTGCCGGCCAGCCAGCCGTCCCGCAGCGCGGCGCGGCCCGGGCGCAGGGCTCCCGAGGCGAGGGCCGGAACGAGCCAGATCCACGCCAGCGCGGCCCAGCCGGTCCGGGGGAACGCGAGCGCGCCCAGGAGACCGCCCGCGACGAGCACGGCCGCGCGCGCCGCCGGGCGGCCCCGGCCCGCGCCCGGCTCAGCTTCCATTCGCAAGGCGATCGGCCAGCGCGCGCGGCAGGCCCGCGGCGAGGATCTTCGCCGCCGCCGCCCGGTGATCGTAGACGACGCGCCGGATCGTCACCGAGCGGGCCTCGCGGTCCCAGATCGCGTAGCACGCGCGCGGGTCGCGGTCGCGCGGCTGCCCCACGCTGCCCACGTTGACGAGATACCGGCGGCCGTCGTCGAGCCGGACCTGGGCCTCCGGCCGGTCGAGCCGGCCGTTGTGATCCGGTCCCCCGCTGCCGACCGACCAGACGCCGGGCAGGTGCGAGTGGCCGATGAAGCAGAGCCGCGTGTCGAAGTCGCCGAACACCTGCAGCCCGTCCTCCTCGGAGACGAGATAGTCCCATTCCTCCGGACTGTGCGGGCTCGCGTGCACGAGCGTGGCGTCCTCGATCGTCCGGATCAGCGGCAGGTCGGTCAGGAAGCCGCGGTGGCCGTCGTCGAGCTGCTCGCCGGTCCACTGCGCGGCGGCCCGCGCCGAGGGGTTGAACCAGCGGAGGTCCAGCAGCCCGAGGGCGCCGTGCTCGTGGTTGCCCGCCACCATCGCGCTCGCCCGCTCCCCCACCGTCTCCACGCAGGCCACCGGGTCGGCTCCGTAACCGACCAGATCGCCCAGGCAGAGGACGCTGAGCGCGCCTTCGCCGGCCGCGTCGGCGAGCACCGCGGTGAGGGCTTCGAGATTGGCGTGGACGTCAGAGATGACCGCGTAGCGGATGGCGGCCTGCCCGTCAGGAGGTGGGCGCTTGTTCCTTGTGGATGCGATCCAGGATCCCGTTGATGAAGCGGCTGGACTCGTGGGTGCTGAACTTCTTCGCGACCTCGAGCGCCTCGTTGATCGCCACCTTGGGCGGCACGCTGGTCGCCCAGCGCAGCTCGAAGATCGCCTGCCGGAGGATGTTGCGGTCCACCACCGCCATCCGCTCGAGCTCCCAGTTCTCCGCGTAGCGCTCGATCAGCTCGTCGATCTTGGCCTCGTGGCTCTTGGTCCCGCGCACGAGGGTTTCGGCGAACTCCCGCGCCTCGGGATCCACCGGATGCCGCACCCAGAAGTCGTCGAAGTGCGGCTCGGGTTGCCCCTCGCCCTGGACGTCCATCTGGTAGAGGAGCTGGAGCGAGAGCTCCCGCGCCTTGCGCCGGCGGCCCATCAGCGCCCCGCCTTCCGGCCCCGGAGCGAGCGGAGCCAGCCCGCCATCTCGAGCGCGGCCAGGGCGGCCTCTTCTCCCCGGTTGCCCACGACGCCGCCCGCGCGCTCCCACGCCTGCTCCTCGGTGAGCGCGGTGATCACGCCGAAGGTCACCGGCACCCCGGTGTCGAGCGCGACGCGACTGATGCCGTGTGCGGCGACGCCGCACACGTAGTCGAAGTGCGGGGTCGCGCCCTTGATCACCGTGCCCACGCACACGACGCCCGCGAACCGGCGCGTTCGCGCGAGGGCCCGGGCGGCCTGCGGCAGCTCGAAGGAGCCCGGCACCCAGTGCACCTCGGCCGCGTCGCCGCTGACCCCGTGCTTGGCCAGCGCGGCGAGCGCGCCGTCGAGCAGCTTCTTGGAGATGGACTCGTTGAAGCGGGCGACCACCACCGCGAACCGCTGGCCGCGGGCGGCGGGGGCGACACGGCGCTTCGGCGCGATTCCGGCCATGGCTAGTCCGGGAACGACGAGAAGAGATGGCCGAGCTTCTCGCGCTTGGTGCGCAGGTAGCTCCGGTTGGCGTCGGTCGCGGGCACCTCGAGGGGCAGGCGCTCCACCACCTTGAGGCCGTAGCCTTCGATGCCCACGATCTTCTTCGGATTGTTGGTGAGGATCTTGAGGTTCTTGACCCCGAGATCCACCAGGATCTGGGCTCCGATGCCGTAGTGCCGGAGATCGGCGCGGAAGCCGAGCGCGTGGTTGGCCTCCACCGTGTCCTTGCCCTGATCCTGCAGCTCGTAGGCCTTGAGCTTGTTGAGCAGGCCGATGCCGCGCCCCTCCTGCCGCATGTAGACGAGGACGCCGCGCCGCGCGTGCTGGATGATCGTCAGCGCCTTGTGGAGCTGGGAGCCGCAGTCGCAGCGGTGGGAGCCGAAGACGTCGCCGGTGAGGCATTCCGAGTGCACGCGGACCAGCACCGGCTCGTCGGTCTTCACGTCGCCGAGCACCAGGGCGAGCGGCAGGCGGTCGTCCACCGTGGTCTCGTAGGCGATGACCTGGTAGTCCCCGTGCTCGGTGGGCATGCGGGTGATCGCGGCCCGCTTCACCAGCTTCTCCTTGTGAATCCGGTACTCGATCAGGGCCTTGATCGTGATGGACTTGAGGTTGTACTCGCGGCCGAGGGCGGCCAGCTCGGGCAGCCGCGCCATGCCGCCTTCCTCGTCCAGCACCTCGCAGATGACGCCGGCGGGCGCGAACCCGGCCAGGCGGGCCAGGTCCACCGCGGCCTCGGTGTGCCCGGCGCGGCGAAGCACCCCGCCGGGCATGGCGCGCAGCGGGAAGATGTGGCCCGGGCGCGTGAGGTCCTCGGCGCGCGTGGCCGGGTCCACCAGGGTGCGGATGGTCACCGCGCGATCGTAGGCGGACGTGCCGGTGGTCACGCCGCGGCGCGCGTCCACGCTCACCGTGAAGGCGGTGCCGAGCGGGGCGGTGTTGTCCGAGACCATCATCGAGATCTGCAGCTCGTCGAGCCGCTCGCCGAGCATGGGCATGCAGATGAGGCCGCGGCCGTACTTGGCCATGAAGTTGACCGCCTCGGGCGTCGCCTTGCTCGGCGGCCATCAGCAGGTCGCCTTCGTTCTCGCGGTCCTCGTCGTCCACCACGATGAGCATCCGGCCGGCCCGGACCTCCTCGATGCCCTCCTCGATCGAGACGAACTCTGGCGGCGCCATTATCGCGACCCCTCCTCCGTATCCGCTCGCCTCGGCCCTTGTATCCGCTCGGCTCGCCTTCGGCTCACCTCGCCCGGCCTGGGCTGCGGCTCCAGCTGCACCTGCAGGATTCGCTGCACGTACTTGCCGATCATATCCATCTCGAGGTTCACGCGCTGCCCCTTCCTCAAGGCCCCCAGGGTGGTCTCAGCCAGCGTGTGCGGGATGATCATGATCTCGAAGTCCCGCTCGTTGAGCCGCGCCACCGTGAGGCTGACGCCGTCCACCGTCACCGATCCCTGCGGGATCAGCAGCGGAGCCAGCGCATCGTCCCGCCATTCTATCGTGAGCCGGGCGGTCTCTGCCTGACGGGTCAGGGCCACCACGTGGCCGACACCGTCCACGTGTCCCTGCACCAGGTGGCCGCCGACCAGCCCGCCCAGACGCATGGGCCGCTCGAGGTTGACGGTGTCACCGGCCGCGAGGTCGGCGAGCGCGGTGCGCGCGAGCGTCTCCGGGCCCATGTCGAACCGCAGGCGCCCCGGACCGCGCTCGACCACCGTGAGGCAGGCCCCGTTGATCGCCACGCTCGCGCCCAGGCTGGTGTCCTCCAGCACGCGGTCGGCGCTCACGACGAGGCGAGCGCCGTCGCGCTCGAGCACGCGTCCGACTTCTTCTACGAGCCCGGTGAACATGTCGTCTGGTTGGTTAGCTGTCGTGTGAGCCGTCTAGTTCTTCAAGCTTGCTGTATGCGGGGGCCCGGAAATGGCCCCGCACTCCCCGCACGACCGGCGAGTTGGAGTCGCTCGGAGTCAGTCATGGAGGATGTCGCTTCGAGGCCAGTCGAGGCCCACCGGGCGGGCGGTCATGTTGGTCAGCCGGAGCGCGCCCGCGAGCAGGAGGCCGGGGCCGCCGACCGGCGTGCGGCGCCTCGGCGCCCCCAGCAGCGTGGGAGCCACGAACGCGGCGACGCGATCCGCCAGGCCGGCCTGGACGAAGGCGCCGGTCAGCTCGCTGCCCGCTTCGAGCAGCACGGAGGTGACGTCCAGGGCGAACAGGCGGGCGGCGAGATCGGTCACGTCCACGCGGCCCTCTCGCGACTTGCACGCCAGCACCGTAACGCCCGCCGACTCGAGCGCGGCCAGCCGCTGCGGCGGCGCGGCCTCCCCGACCGCGACCAGGATGCGGGCCCGGGTTCCGGTCCGGAGGAGCTTCGCCCCGAGCGGTAGGCGCGCGCGGCTGTCCACCACGACGCGGTAGGGCTCCCGCGGCCACGGCTCGAGCAGCCGCACGGTCAGCGCCGGATCGTCGGCGAGCACGGTGCCGATGCCGGTCACGATCGCGTCGCTCCGGCTGCGGAGGCGGTGCCCTTCCTGGCGCGCCGCCTCGCCGGTGATCCACTGCGAGCCGCGGTCGAAGGCCGCGATCTTGCCGTCCAGGGTCATGGCCCCTTCAGGGTGACGTGGGGCCGCTGCCGCTCGACGGCGGTGAAGAAGGTCCGGTTGAGCTCGCGCGCGTCCCGCTCCAGGCAGGGACTGGTGACCTCGATACCCGCGGCGACCAGCGCGGCGCCGCCGCCGCCCTTCACCCGCGGGTTGGGATCTCGCGTCGCCGACACGACCCGGCGGATCCCGGCCCGGATGATCGCGTCGACGCAGGGAGGCGTCCGCCCCACGTGGTTGCACGGCTCGAGCGTCACGTAGAGGGTGGCGTCTCGGGCCCCCGGGCCCGCGGCGGCCAGCGCGGCGGCCTCGGCGTGCGCGGCGCCGGCCCGTTCGTGGAAGCGCTCGGCGAGCACGGCGCCGTCGCGCACCACGATGGCGCCCACCATGGGGTTGGGCGACGTGAGGCCGCGCCCCGCGCCGCCAGGGCTCGAGGGCCCGCGCCATCCACTCGAGATCGGTCATGGCGTCATCCGGGTGCCGGCTGCCACCCGGGCAGGCATTTTACCCCGCTTCCTGCTGCTCCCCGAGCATGGCGTCGACGAAGGTCTTCGGGTCGAACGCCTGGAGGTCCTCGAGCTGCTCGCCCACCCCGACCAGCTTCATCGGGACCCCCAGCTCCTCGTGGATGCGGATCGCGATGCCGCCCTTGGCGGTGCCGTCGAGCTTGGTGAGCACGAGCGCCGGTGAGCCCGACCGCCTCGTGGAACATGCGCGCCTGCGCGAGCCGTTCTGGCCGGTGGGCGCTCCAGCACCATGAGCGCCTCGTGGGCGCGCCGGGATCTGCCGCGCCGAGCACGCGCTTGAGCTTGCCCAGCTCGTCCATGAGGTTCGACTTGGTGTGCAGCCGCCCGGCGGTGTCGACGAGCAGCGCGTCCACCTGGCGCGCCGTGGGCCGCCTTCACCGCGTCGAACACCACCGCGGCCGGGTCGGCGCCCGCGCGCCTGGGATGACCTCGACCTCGTCCGGCGGCCCCACTCCTGGAGCTGCTCGATGGCCGCGGCGCGGAAGGTGTCGGCGGCCGCCAGCAGCACGCGCTTGCCTCGGCCTTCAGCCTGGCCGCCATCTTCCGCTGCTGGTGGTCTTGCCCGCTCCGTTGACGCCGGGCATGAGGATCACGGTGGGATGCGCGTCCAGGACGAGCGGGCGGCTCCCCCGTGCGAGGGACTCCTCGAGGAGCGATGCAGGGACATGCGCACGTCCGGTGTCGCCACGCGGCCCCGCTTGATCTCATCCCGCACGCGCTTGAGGAAGGCGCCCGCGGTGGCCGCGCCCAGGTCTCCCGCGATCAGGGTTTCCTCAAGCCCTCAAGCATCGCTTCGTCCACCGGACGGCGATGGCGAGGATGGTGCCCGTCCTTCGTCCATCAGCTCGCGGGTCACGCGTACCTGGCGGACGCGCTCCCCGGGGGAGCCTAACAGGCTCACGAGCCGGGAACCGGGGCCTGGGGAACTGACTCGCTGGATGACGGTGCCCTTCGAACCTAGCGGCGGCAGGACCTTGCCGTTGAGGGCGACCTCGACGCCGCCGGCATTGCCGAAACGTCCAACAGGAAGCCGGCCGCTGGCGACCGCTCCGGCTGGCCCCGGCCGGCGGCAGCTCCTCGGTGGCGCGCCCCTCGTCGGGCTGCACCCGGATCCAGGTCGCGCTCGACCGCCCCGATCGTGGAGGCGCTGAGGGCCCGCCGCCGGAGTCGGGGCCGGCGTGACCGTGGGTGCGCTCGCCGCCGGGGGCCCGGCGGCCCCGGTGGTGCAGCAGCGGGCGGCCCGCGGGGCTCTCCACCGGGCCACGGGCGCCGGGGCCGGCGTCGGCGTCGTAACCGAGGCATCGAGATCTTATTTTCGATGCTGCGATCTTAGTTCCGCCCGTTCGCCTAACATTCAGGTTGATCAGGATCAGCCGCGATGCCCAGGATCACCAGCACAGGCCCAGGCCGACCAGGCAGAGCTGGAAGCCCACGTGGTGCGGGGCCGGGGCGGGCGCTGGCCGCCTGGGCGGCCGCGCGTTCACGCGCCAGAGCCTCGTACTGGGCGAGCACCTCGTCCGGGGTCTCGCGCAGGAAGCTGCAGTAGGCCCGGATGAAGCCCCGCACGAAGACCGGCGACGGCAGGTCGGCTAGGCGCTCTTCCTCGAGGGCTTCGAGTACTACGGATCCCCACCCGGGTGGAGGGCGCCATGTCCTCCAGCGAGCTGCCCTTGGCCTCGCGCAGCGCGCGGAGGTGACCGCCGAGCGAGGTCGCCGAGGTTTCCGCGGGCGTCATGCCCAGTAGTGTAGCGCGGGTTATGTTTCGGTCAGCTTTACTGAGACGAGGCGGGAGAGGCCCGGCTCCTCCATGGTCACGCCGTAGAGCACGTCGGCGGCCTCCATGGTCTTGCGGTTGTGCGTGATCACCACGAACTGGGTCTGGGTGCAGAGCTCGCGGCGACGCGGTGGCCGTCGTCGACGCCCACCTCGCCTACTTCGCCGCCATCGGCGCCGTCGGGCCGGAGGCCGAGGCGCTCGGAGCGTGCGGGGCTGCGCCCGGACCCATCACCGTCCGGCTCGCTGGCGCTCGCTCGGCCGGCAGCGCCGAGGCGCTCTGAGACCGCTCTGATGACGCCGACCC
>CAVXJS010000004.1:0-14429 GCA_963762145.1 uncultured Candidatus Rokubacteria bacterium | reverse complement strand
AGGCCCCTCCTCCATGCGCCTGCGCAGCCATCTCGTCGCCCTGGTCCTGGTCGCGCTGGTGCCGGTGCTGGGCTTCACCGCGCTCGTGATGCGGGAGAACGCCCGCCTGCAGCTCGCGGCCACCGAGCGCGGCATGCGCGACACCGCCTCCGCGGTCGCGCGCACGGTGGACAAGGAGCTCGAGACCGTCATCACCGCACTCGAGGCGCTCGGCCAGTCCGAGCACCTCGACACCATGAACCTCACGTCCTTCTACGAGCTCTGCGATCGGGTGACCCGCACCCAGGGCTGGGTGAACGTGCTCCTCTTCGAGGCCGACGGTCGCGCGCTCATGCAGACGTCCGTGCCGCTCGGCACTCCACGGCCCCCGACCCGCCGGCCCGAGCTCCTCGCCGAGCTCCGCGACCACCGGCGGCCCGCGATCTCCAACCTCTTCGACGGGTCGAGCGAGCGGAACATCGTGGCGGTCTACGTCCCGGTCGTGCGTGACAACGCGGTGCGCTTCGTCCTGACCGCCGGGCTGCGCGCGGCCACCTTCGGCGAGCTCCTCCGCGCCCAGCAGTTCGCCCCCGAGACGATCGCGGTGGTGCAGGACCGCGACGCGACCATCGTGGCCCGCACCCAGGGCGAAGCCGAGATGGTGGGACGGAAGGTGCGGAACCCCTCGCCGGGACGCGAGGGCTGGGTGAAGAGCCGGCTCCTCGAGGGAACCGAGGTGTACGTGGCCTTCGCCACCGCGCCGCTGTCCGGCTGGCGCGTCGTGCTCACCGCCCCGGTCGCCGCGGTGGAGGCGCCGCTTCGTCGTGGCGCCGGGCAGCTCACGCTGGGCGCCGCGCTCGCCGCGGCGGTCGCGGCCGGCCTGGCGTTCGTCTTCGGGCGCCGCATCGCGGGCGCGGTCGGCGGCCTGGTCCGCATCGCCCGCTCCGTCGAGCGCGGCGAGCCCGCGGAGCCGCTGCAGAGCGGGGTGACCGAGGTGAACGAGGTGGCCGACCAGCTCTCCGCCGCCGCGGAGCTCGCCCGCACCCGCGAGCAGGAAGCCACGCTCCGCGAGCGGCAGGCCCGCGCTATCGCCGACGTCGCACACGCCCTCGCCGCCTCGCCGGACCTCGACACCGTCCTCCGGACCGCGGTGAACGCGGTGCGCGGCCTCGTGCGCGCGGACAGCGCGCGGATCGCGCTGGTGGACGAGGCGGGGCGCCTCCTCGTGCGGTACCCCACCGTCGTCTCCTCGCTGATGCCGCAGGGCTTCGAGATCGCGAAGGGCCAGGGTATGGGCGGCCTCACCTGGTCCACCGGCCGGCCGGTGCGCTCCGACGACTTCGCCCGCGATCCCCGCTTCCGGGACAGTCCCTATGTGGCGATCGCCCACGGGGACGGGATCGTGTCCGGCCTGACGGTGCCGATCATCTCCTCCGGCGCGGTGGCGGGCGTGATCTACGCGAACAACTTCACGCTCCGGCCGTTCACCGAGGGAGACGAGGCCGCGCTCGTCACCCTCGCCGACCACGCGGCGGTGGCGGTGGAGAAGGCCCGGCTCCTGGCCGCCGAGCACACCGCGCGCGCGGAGGCGGAGTCGGCCAGCCGGGGCAAGGACGAGCTGCTCGCGATGCTCGGCCACGAGCTGCGGAACCCGCTCTCCGCGATCGCCACCGCGATCCACGTGCTCGAGACGGGTGAGCCGTCCGCGGAGGTGACCCGGCGCGCCCACGAGATCATCGCGCGGCAGAACGCTCACCTGGCCCGGCTGGTAGACGACCTGCTCGACGTGGCCCGCGTGACCTCCGGCAAGATCGCGCTGGTGCGCCGGCCGCTCGAGCTCGGCGAGGCGGTGCGCCACAGCCTGGCCACCCTGGCCGCGAGCGGGAAGACCGAGCGGCATCGGATCGCCATGGACCTCGAGCCGGTCTGGGCCGACGTGGACGAGACGCGCTTCGAGCAGATCGTCAACAACCTCATCGGCAACGCCCTCCGCTTCACCCCGGCCGCCGGCCGCATCGAGATCACTCTCCGCGACGAGCAGGGCGACGCGGTCCTGCGCGTACGCGACACCGGAGTCGGGATCGCCCCGGAGATCCTGCCCCGCGTCTTCGATCTCTTCGCCCAGGGCGAGCGCGGACCCGACCGCGGCGCTGGCGGCCTGGGGCTCGGCCTCACGCTGGTCCGGCGCATCACGGAGCTGCACGGCGGTCGCGTGGAGGCGGCGAGCGCGGGCGCCGGTCACGGGAGCACGTTCACGGTACGGCTGCCCGCGCTCGCCGCGCGGCCCGTCCCCGCGCCCCGGGTGACGGTGGCGGCCCCGTCCAACGGCGTGTCACGCCGCATTCTCGTCGTGGAGGACAACGCGGACGCGCGCGAGATGCTTCGCCACCTGCTCCACGTGGCCGGGCACGAGGTTCACGAGGCCGCCGACGGGCCGGGCGGGCTCGAGGCGGCGCTGCGCCTGCGCCCCGACATCGCCCTGGTGGACGTGGGACTGCCCGGCTTCGACGGCTACCAGCTCGCCCGGCACGTCCGCGAGAGCGCCGCCGCGTCCATGTACCTGGTCGCCCTCACCGGCTACGGGCAGCCCGACGATCGCCGGCAGGCCATGGAGGCGGGCTTCGACGCGCACCTGGTCAAGCCGGTGAACCCGGATTCCCTCCTGGCCGCGGTTCAGACCGCGGGGCACTCCGCCTAGGGAGACACCTGACATGACGATCACGGTGACCCCACTCGGCTCCTCCTTCGCCGCGCGCATCGTCGGCGCCGACATCAGCCGACCGCTCGACGAAGCCACGTGGGCGGCCATCCGCGCCGCCTTCGACGAGCACTCGGTGCTGCTCTTCCGCGGCGCCGGGCTCGACGACGAGACTCAGGTGGCGTTCAGCCTCCGCTTCGGCGCGCTCGAGGTCACCCGCAGCATGAACCCGGCCGCGGGCACCCCGTTCGCGCGCCAGTCCAACCTCGACATCAAGACCGGCGAGGTCATTCCCGCGGAAGACCGGCGGATGGTCTACCAGCTCGCGAACATGCTCTGGCACAGCGACAGCTCGTTCAAGACGGTACCGTCGCTCTGCTCGATCCTGACCGGGCGGATCGTGCCGCCCGAGGGCGGTGCCACCGAGTTCGCGAGTGGTCGCGCGGCCTATCCCTCGCTGCCGGACGACCTGAAGCGCCGCGCCGAGCACGCGGTCGTCGTGCACGACTTCTCGTGGTCGCGCGACCAGGTCCGGCCCGGCTTCTTCACCGCTGAGGAGCGCGCGGTCTACCCGCCGGTGCGTCACCGGCTCGTGCGGGCCAACCCGGTGAACGGCCGCCGCGCCCTCTTCCTGGGCGCGCACGCCTCGCACGTGGAGGGCTGGCCGGTGGACGAGGGCCGGGCGTTCCTGCGGACCCTGCTCGATCACGTCACCCAGTCCGCGTTCGTGTACCGGCACGAGTGGCAGGAGGGCGACCTCGTGATCTGGGACAACCGCTGCGTGCTCCACCGCGCGACGCCCTTCGACACCAAGCGGTATCGCCGCCTCATGCAGCGCACCACCATCGCGGGCGATCCCGCGGAGCCGGTGGCGCGATGAAGCAGGTCCTGCTCGAGCGCTATGGGGCGCCCGCGGAGGCGGTCCGCTGCGTCGAGGTGCCGGACGTCGGCGCGCCGGCGGCGGGCGAGGTCGTCTTCGACGTGCTCGCATTCCCGATCAACCCGGCGGATCTCTCGATGTGCCGCGGGACGTATCGCCTGCGGCCGGCCCTGCCCGCCGGCATCGGCGCCGAGTGCGTCGGCCGCGTCACCGCGGTCGGGGCCGGCGTCTCGCACGTCAAGGCGGGCGACCGGGTGATCAACCTGCAGCGCGAGAACTGGACCCAGCGCCGCCGCGTGAAGGGCGACGACGTGATCCCGGTGCCGGAGGGACTCGACGAGCTCCAGGCCGCCATGCTCCGCATCAACCCGCCGACCGCCCTCCTCCTGCTCTCCGACCTCGTCGCCCTGCGACCGGGCGACTGGATCATCCAGAACGTGGCCAACTCCGCGGTGGGCCGCTTCGTGATCCGGCTGGCGCGGGCCCGCGGCGTGCGGACCGTGAACGTGGTGCGGCGCGAGGCGCTGTTCGGCGAGCTGACCGCGCTCGGCGCCGACGTCTGCGTGGTGGACGGCCCCGAGCTGGCAGAGGTGGTCAAGGCCCGCACCGACGGCACGCCGATCCGCCTCGGCATCGACGCGATCTCGGGCCGCGCCACCGCGAGGATCTCGGCCTGCCTGGGCGAGGGCGGCGTGGTGTGCAACTATGGCTCGATGAGCGGCGAGGATCCGATCATGCCGCGTGGCAAGCTGGTCGGCGACGGGCAGACGCTGGTCGGCTTCATCCTCGGCCGCGCGCTCGCCAGCCGCTCACCGGCCCAGATCCGGGCGATCTACGCGGAGCTGGGCGAGCAGGTCCGGCAGGGGCTCCTCACCGCGCCGGTCGAGAAGGTCTACGCGATCGACGACATCCGCGCCGCGGTGGCGCACGCCGAGCGTGGCGAGCGCGCGGGCAAGATCCTGGTCGCCCCGGGCGGTCAGGCGCGCATCACCGCCGCGTAGGCGTCGAGCTTCGGCAGCACCTCGTCGCGGGGCGCGGCGGGCAGGCCGAAGATGGCGCGCTGCACCCCGGCCGCCGCGAGCGCGGCGAGCGCCTCCCGCTTGGGCGGCGCGAAGAACATGGACACCGGCGCCGACTTCGGGTCGCGGCCCGCCGTCTTCAACCGCTCGCGGAGCGCGGGGATCTTCTCCACCGGGTTGGTGTGCGGGCGCATGATCGGCATCCAGCCGTCGCCGAACTCCACGACCCGGTCGAACGTCTTCTCCCCGTCGCCGCCGATGATGATCGGCGGGTGCGGCTTCTGGAGGGGCTTGGGCTCGGCCCAGATCTTCCCGAAGCGCACGAACTCACCCTGGTAGCTCGCCTCGCGCTCGGTCCAGATCGCCTTCATCGCGAGCACGCGCTCGCGGAGCACCCGCCAGCGGCTCTTCCACGCGGTGCCGTGATGGCCCATCTCCTCGGCGTTCCAGCCGCCGCCGATACCGAACAGGACCCGGCCGCCCGAGAGCCGGTCGAGCGTGGCCACCTCCTTGGCGGTGACGATCGGATCGCGCTCGATCACGAGACAGATGCCGGTGCCGAGCCGGAGGCGCTTCGTCGCGGCCGCCGCGGCCATGAGCGCGATGAACGGATCGTAGGCCGACCAGTAGTCGCGCGGCAGCTCGCCCCCGCCCGGCCACGGGCTCTGGCGGCTCGCCGGGATGTGCGTGTGCTCGGGAAACCACACCGATTCGAAGCCGCGCTCCTCGAGAGCCCGCGCCAGCTCGTCCGGAGCGATCGAGTACTCGGTGGGGAACATGACCGCGCCGTAGTCCATGACAGGCCTCCTCCGTCGGGGGTGGCGATTGGGCTGGGGGTTCGCGGAGGATTGTACTACCCTGTGCGGCGAGCCGGCCATGACCCCTCCTCGGCACGTCATCGTCTGCGGCGCCGGCGTGATGGGCGCCGCGGTGGCCTACTACCTGGCCCGCCGCGGCGTCGCGGTCACGGTCGTGGAGCGCACCGGGGTGGCCTGCGCGGCCTCCGGCAAGTCCGGCGGCTTCCTCGCGCTCGACTGGTGCGATAACACGGAGGTGGGCCCGCTCGCCCGGCTGAGCTTCGCGCTCCACGGAGATCTCGCGCGCGAGATCCCGACCGACTACGGCTATCGGCGGATGGACACCTACATGCTGGCCGCGCGCGAGAAGGGCGCGGTGGCGGGCGGACACCGGATCCCCGCGCCGGGCTGGATCGACGGGCCGGCCGTCGTGGCGGGGGCGCTCGGCTCGACCGAGACGACGGCCCAGGTCCACCCCGCCCGCTTCACCACCGCGCTGATCGACGCGGCGCGGGCCCGCGGCGCGGCGCTGCGCACCGGGGTGGTCGAGGCGGTGACCACCCGCGGCCGCGCGGTCAGCGGCGTCACGGTGAATGGCGAGGCCTTCGAGGCCGACGCGGTCGTCCTCGCGATGGGCCCCTGGACCGGCCGCGTGAAGGGCGTGGCCCTGCCGAGCATCCACGGGCTCAAGGGTTACAGCGTCACGCTCGCCGCCGCCGACGTGCCCGCCCACGCGCTCTTCATGGATTACCGCACCGCGGACGGCCGCGCGCTCGAGCCCGAGATCATCCCGCGGCCCGACGGCACCGTCTACGTGTGCGGCATGGCCGACCGCCAGCCGCTGCCGGAGTCCGCGGAGGGCGTGGAGGTGAGCGAGGCCGGCTGCGCCACGCTGGCCCGCGCCGCCGGGCGCGTCTCCCACGCGCTGGCCGCCGCGCCGATCGAGCGCCGCCAGGCCTGCTACCGGCCGATCGCCGACGACGGCATCCCCCTGATCGGCCGCGTGCCCGGCGCGGCGGGCGCGTACGTGGCGACCGGCCACGGGCCGTGGGGCATGCTGAACGCGCCGGGCACCGGTCTCGCGCTGGCCGAGCTGATCGCGGACGGCCGCGCCACGTCGCTCGACCTCGAGGCCTTCGACCCCGCCCGGCTGCCCGCCGGGCCGGTGTACCATTAGCCGACCGAACGGACCGGAGGTGTCATGGTGAGACCGTTCCTTCTACGTCGCGCGCTCGTCGCGGTCGCCGTCCTGCTCCTGATCCCCGCGCTCCGCGCGCCCGCCGCCGCGGCGCCCGAGGGCACGCTCACGTGGGGGCTCCACGTCACGCTGGCCACGAAGTGGCTCGACCCGAGCGACACCGAGGCCTTCATCAATCCGTTCATGGTGCTCTACGCCGTGCACGACGCGCTGGTGAAGCCGATGCCGGCCGGCGAGAACACCCCGAGCCTGGCCGAGTCCTGGACGGTGTCGAAGGACGGGCTCGTCTACGAGTTCGTTCTGCGCAAGAACGCGAAGTTCCACAACGGCGACCCGGTGACCGCGGACGACGTGAAGTTCTCGTTCGAGCGCTACAAGGGCGCCGCGGCCAAGCTCTTGAAGGACCGCGTGCGCGACGTCGAGATCGTGGACGCCGGGCGCGTGCGCTTCCACCTCCGGGAGGCGTGGCCGGACTTCATGACCTTCTACGGTACCTCCGCCACCGGCGCGGCGTGGATCGTGCCGCGCAAGTACGTGGAGAAGGTGGGCGACGACGGCTTCAAGAAGGCGCCGATCGGCGCGGGCCCGTACCGGGTGGTGAGCTTCAACCCCGGCGTGGATCTGGTGATGGAAGCCTTCGAGGGCTACTGGAGAAAGGTCCCGTCGGTCAAGCGGCTCGTCTTCCGCAGCATGCCCGACGAGACCACGCGCGCCGCCGCTCTCAAGGCGGGCGACGTGGACATCGTCTACCTGCTAAGCGGTCCAACGGCCCAGGAGGTCAAGCGCACGCCGGGCCTGCGCCTCGCCGCGGCCATGCCGCCCGGCGTGACCTTCCTCGACCTGCCCGAGCAGTGGGATCCCAAGTCGCCGTGGCACGACCGGCGCGTCCGGCTGGCCGCGAGCCATGCCCTCGACCGCGAGGGGCTAAACCAGGCCGAAACGCTCGGGCTCTCGCATCCGACCGGCGGCCTCATACCGCGCGTCCTCGATTTCGCGCGGGCGTATCCGCCGCCGGCGTACGATCCCGCCCGGGCCAAGAAGCTTCTCGCCGAGGCCGGCTACCCCAACGGCTTCGACGCGGGCGACCTCACCCCGTTTCCGCCCTTCTTCTCGCTGGCCGAGGCGATCGGCGGCTATCTGCAGGCCGTCGGCATCCGCACGCGGCTGCGCACGATGGAGCGCGCGGCCTTCCTCACCGCTTGGCGCGAGCACAAGCTCCGGGGCGTGATCATGGGCCTGGGCGCGCCCGCGGGCAACGCGGCTACCCGCATCGAGGTCTACGTCACCAAGAACGGGATCTACTCGTCGGGAGTGGTCCCGGAGATCGAGACGCTCTTCGAGCGCCAGGCCCGCGAGCTGGATCGCAAGAAGCGGGAAGGCATGCTGCACCAGATCCAGCAGATCATGCAGGACCGGGTGATGTACGTGCCCATCTACGAACTGGCCTTCCTCTGGGGCGTCGGCCCACGGGTGGAGGAGGCGTGCGTGGACCACATCAAGGGCTTCTCGTACTCGGCGCCGTACGAGGACCTCCGGCTCAAGGCCCCGCGGTAACTCCGCTCTCACAGGAGATCCCATGGATATCGTCGACGCGCAGGTGCACCTCTGGGCCGCGGAGAGCCCCAGCCGGCCGTGGCCACCCGGCCGCGCGGCGGAAGCGCAGAAGCCCTACCCGATCCTCAAAGAGACGCTGCTCTTCCAGATGGATCTCGCGGGCGTGCGGCGCATGGTGCTGGTGCCGCCCTCGTGGGAAGGCGACCGCAACGACATGGCGCTGGAGGCCGCGCGCAGCTATCCCGATCGCTTCGCGGTCATGGGCCGCCTCGGACTCCAAGATATCGCGAGCCGCGCCCTCGTGGCCGACTGGCGGAAGCAGCCGGGCATGCTCGGCATGCGCTTCACCTTCCACAACGAGCACTACCGCCACCTGCTCACCGACGGCTCCGCGGACTGGCTCTGGGCCGCGGCCGAGAAGGCGGGCATCCCCTTGATGGTCCTGGTGCCGGGCGCGCTCGATCACCTCGATCGCATCGCCACGCGCCATCCCGGCCTCAAGCTCGTGATCGACCACGTGGGCATCAGCGTGCGCGGCAAGGCGCCCAAGGTCTTCGAGGAGCTGCCCGCGGTGTGCGCACTGGCCAAGCACCCGAACGTGTCGGTGAAGGCCTCGGGCATGGTCTCGCTCTCGGCCCAGCCCTACCCGTTCCCGGATCTCCACGACGGCATCCGGCGGCTCGTGGACGCGTTCGGCCCGAAGCGCACGTTCTGGGGGACCGATCTCACCCGCATGCCGTGCACCTACTACGAGTGCATCACGCTCTTCACCCAGCACCTGCCGTGGCTCAAGGGCGAGGATCTGGAGTACGTGATGGGACGCGGCGTCTGCGAGTGGCTCGGCTGGCCGCTCGCGCGCGCCTGAGGCCGGGCGCGCGATGCGATTCGGCCTCTTCTTCCAGGCGCCGGAGCGGGCCGGCGAGAGCCACGCCCAGCGCTTCACCGAGATGCTCGAGCTGGCCACGCTCGCCGACTCGCTCGGCTTCGACGTGGCCTGGCTCGCCGAGATCCACTTCGGCGCCGCCTTCTCCCTGCTCTCCACCCCGCTCATGGCGGTGCCCGCGATCGCCCAGCGCACCAAGCGCATTCGCGTCGGCACCGCGGTGACCCTGCTGCCGCTGCACCAGCCGCTCGACTGCGCGGAGCAGGCCGCCACCGCGGACATCCTCTCGGGCGGTCGCCTCGAGTTCGGGGTGGGCCGCGGCTCCATTCCCACCCAGTTCCACGGTTTCCGGGTGCCGGTCGGAGAGAACCGCGCCCGCTTCGCCGAGTGCCTCGACATCATCCGCCTGGCCTGGACGAAGGACCGCTTCAGCTACGACGGGCGGTTCTACCAGATCGAGAACCTCTCGGTGGTGCCGAAGCCGCTCCAGCGTCCGCACCCGCCCATCCGGGTGGCGGTGCACACGCCGGAGAGCTTCGCCCACATCGCGGAGCTGGGGCTGCCGATCTACTCGGGCACGACGACCACCCCGCTGCCCCTGCTGCGCGAGTGCATGACCGCCTATCGCGAGAAGCTCGCCGCGGCCGGGCACCCGTGGGGGCCCGAGCAGATGGCGCTGATGCAGCCGGTCCACGTCGGGGCCACGTCCGCGGCGGCGCGCGACGCGATGCGGCCCGGTGTGATGCAGTACTACAAGAACCTGGAGACGATCTTCTCGAGCCTGCCCGACTCCTACGGCGATCACCTGCCCCGGCTCAAGTTCATCCGGGAGACGATCGCCGACCTGCCCTACGAGAAGTTCTGCCGGGATCAGGCCGTGTTCGGCGACGCGGCGGAGGTGGTGGACCGTCTCCAGCGCGCGAAGGAGGAGTTCGGGCTCTCCCAGATCATCGGCTGGTTCGACCAGGGCGCGATGCTGCCGCGCGCCGAGGTCGAGCGCACGATGCGCGTGTTCGCCGAGCAGGTGATGCCGAAGCTCGGCTGAACCGGCCCCGGCTCATCGGTCCAGGAGCGCCAGCACCTCGTCGGCTCTCCGCACCCGGCCGAACGGGCCCTGGAACGAGAGCAGGGTGGCCTCGTGGATCTCCGGCGAGTACGCGGCGCACCCGTCGTCGAGCAGTACCACCTCGTAGCCGCGATCGGCGGCGTCGCGCGCGGTGGTCTCCACGCAGACGTTCGTCACCACGCCCCCCACCACGAGCGACGTGATGCCGAGCGCGCGCAGGGCGTGGTCGAGCCCCGTCGAGCTGAACGTGCCGTAGGTCGTCTTGTTCACGACGAGCTCGTCCGGTCGCGGCTCGAGACTCGCGACGATGCGAGCCCATGCGTCGCCCCGTGGCGGAATCGCGGCGTCGCCCACCGCGGCCCGGTTGGCCGCGTTCCGCTGCTGGAAGATCGGCATCAGGTCGCGGCCATCGCGCAGCTCCGAGGCCACGGTGGTGTAGACGATCCGCAGCCCACGGGCCCGGAAGAAGTCGAGCAGCCGCCGGAGCGAGGGCTCGACGACGCCGCGGCCGCGCTCCTGGAAGTGGCTCAGGACGCCCGGAACGATGGCCTCACAGGCCCGCGAAAAGGGCGAGGCCGGGTTCACGAAGTACTCCTGCATGTCGATGATCAGGAGCGCGGTGGTGCGGGGATCGAGCGCCAGGGGGCCCGCATTGCGGTGCCGCTGGAGGGCGATGTACTTCTCGTGCGCGGTGCTCACTAGCCTGTCCTCTGGGCCTCCGGGGCTCGATAGTGCCGCGACAACGGTGACGAGTCAAGGACTCGGGAGTAGAGTGGAGAATGTCATGGCGGGCGCCACCATCCTGGACGACCGGCTCGCGATAGTCATGGTCGGGCTGCCGGCGCGCGGCAAGAGCTACACCGCGCGCCGCATCGAGCGCTATCTCTCGTGGCTCGGCTATCGCACCGGCGTCTTCAACGTCGGCGAGTACCGGCGCGCGCGGGTCGGCGCCCAGATGCCGCACAGCTTCTTCGATCCCGACAACGCGCAGGGCGAAGAGGCGCGCCGGGCGGCGGCGATGGCGGCGCTCGACGACATGGACGCGTGGCTCGCGGCCGAAGGAGAGGTCGCGATCTACGACGCCACCAACACCACGCGCGCCCGCCGCGCGATGGTGCGCGCCCGCTGCGAGCAGCGCCGGCTTCCAGGTGCTGTTCATCGAGATCCGCTGCGATGAGCCGCACATCATCGAGGCCAACATCCGCAGCACCAAGCTGTCGTCGCCCGACTACGAGGACAGCGGATCCCGACGAGGCGGTCGACCGACTTCCGCGCCCGCATCGCCCACTACGAGCGCGTGTACCGAGCCGCTCGACGACGACGAGGGCGCGTACCTGCGCGTCACCGGCCCCGGACGCGGTGTCACCGTGAGCAACGTCGACGGCTACCTGGCCGCGCGCCTCGTGTTCTTCCTGATGAACCTGCACCTGACCGCGCGCCCGATCTGGCTCACCCGCCACGGCGAGAGCGTGTTCAACGTCGCCGGGGTGCTCGGCGGCGATCCCGACCTGACGCCCGCCGGCCATCGCTACGCGGAGTCGCTCGCCGAGTTCCTCGACCGGCGCGACCCGGATCGCGACGGCGTGGTGATCTGGACGAGCTCGCTGCGGCGCGCGGTCCAGACCGCCGCGCCGCTCGGCCGAACGCCCTGGCCGTGGCGCGCGCTCGACGAGATCGACGCCGGCATCTGCGACAGCATGAGCTACGCGCAGATCCAGGAGCGCCTGCCCGAGGAGTATGCCGCGCGCCGACGCGACAAGTTCACCTACCGCTATCCGCGCGGCGAGTCGTACCAGGACGTGATCCTGCGCCTGGACCCGGTGATCATCGAGCTCGAGCGCACGCGCAAGCCGGTGCTGGTCGTCGCCCACAACGCGGTGCTGCGCGCGCTCTACGCGTACTTCCAGGGTCTTCCGCGCGAGCGCTGCCCGTACCTGCCCATCCCGCTGCACAGCGTGATCGAGCTGACCCCGCACGCGTACGGCTGCCACGAGACGCGGATTCCGCTCGAGCCGCAGCTCGACTCGCGCGAGGTGCCGTAGCCGACGACGAGCTAGTCCCGCAGGTCGAACATCCTCAGTCGGTCGCTCTCCAGCACGCACCGGCTCCGCGTGCGGAGGTACTCCGTCATGCCTCGGTAGTATTCCAGCCACCAGAAGGCCGGCCACGCGAAGACGATGTGCGTACACCCGGACCGGCGCATGCGTTCGATCTCCCGGATGGCTTCCTGCGAGTCCGTGGGAGGGCCCCAGTATTCACCGTTCCGTTCGAGAAACGGCAACGCCTTGTGGTCCGCGTCGGCGGCGAGATCCGTCTGCAGCTCGTCGACCAGGATGTAGGTCGCACCGGACGGAATGGTCATGCGAATCTCGGACCGCGCTGATCCTCGGCGGCGGGATTCGACGTCCGCGAGCAACAACCGCGCGGGATCTCTCGCGTAGAACTCGGCCATGCTGCGGTAGCCGAAACGCTGCATCACCGCGTCCGGGATCCACTCCATGGTCTGGCTCCGATAGCCCCTCACCATGGCGAGGCAGATATGGTCTCGCTCGGCGAAGAAGCAGTCCATACCCCGGAAGTCGTGCTCAGACCACACCGAGATATGCGCCTCGCTCTTGTGACCCTGGTACGGGTCTTGAATCATCTGGATCGGAAACTTCACGACGATGATTCTCGAGCGATAGACGAGAAAGTTCAGCAGGTCCAACCCGACGCTCTTGCGCATGTGCTCGATGCAGTCGCCGAGGATCACGGCATCGTACGTGCGGTCGAGGTCGTTCATGAGATCGGCTGCGTCACGATCCCAGACTTCATCGTAGAGATCTCGGAGCTTGTACTCTTCGACGTAGTCCGTATCGAGCTCTACCGCGATCCGCTTCGCGTTCGGCTGTACTCGGCGAAGCATCTCGCCGTACTTGCCTTCCCCGGCCCCGATGTCCAGGACGGAGTCGTGGGGGACTTCCCGGAAGTACAGCTCCAGTTCGCTATCGAAGATCGGCGACGAGTAGGGCATCGGTGCTGGATCTCCCGCAAGTACACGTGGGCCCACCGGCGCCGGGGACCGAACCGGCGCCTGCTATCCGAGGAATCGTACCGCAGACCCGCATGTTCGGGCACGGCACAAGGTCGAATCGGGCAGAAAGTCGCCTGAGCGGCGACCGTCCCCTCGAAAAGTCCCGTGATGTCGAGACAGTGCCCGTGGCATGGGCCTTGCCCGCAATGCTCAGACACGCTAGGCGCGACCCCAGGGGGCCGGGCCGGGCGTCCACCCTTCGTTCAATGGTCCGCGACCGGGGAGGAACCCAGTCATGAGCGTGATGAAGCGGACAAGCTGGTGGTGGAGCATCCTGATCCTGCCTGGCATGCTGTGGTCCCCGCCCGTCGCCGCAGGCGCGGAACGGGAGGTGGCCGGGATGATTACCGAGATTCACGCCGGGCGTGGGCAGGTCGAAGTCAGGTCGGCTGAAGGCGAACGCTGGCGCGCCGCGACACCCCTCCTGACCCTGAGAGGCGGGGACACGGTGAGCACGACCGAGGATGCGTGGGTGGTCGTCGTGCTGACCGGCGGACGTGGAAGCACCAAGGTCAACGAGGCGTCTTCCCCGTTCACGGTTCCGGCCCCTTCCCCCGGAGGCAGCCGGCTTCACAAGGGCCTGCGGATCCTCGAAGCGAGCATCGACTTCCTGGCCACGACGACCCCGAAGGATCTGACGTTCGGGCCCCTGGGCACGCGGGGAGGGCTCAAGCCCCCGGTGATCCTGACGCCCCACAATGGCCTCGTGCTCCCCGATTCCCTGATCTTCGAGTGGCGCGGGAGCCAGTCTTCCGCGTACGGTGTTCGCATCAGTGGGCCCGATGGTCTGGTGTTCGAGCGCACGAATCTCGCGGCCACCCGATTCCAGTACCCCCGGAACGCGCCCCCCCTGGCGGCCGGCGTCCGGTACAGGTTCCAGCTCCTCCCGGCCTGGGGCCCGCCACAGGACGCGTGGTTCGAGCTGGTCGCCGCCGACCGCGCCCGGACGATCCGCGATGAGCTGAACGACCTCGGAGCGGCGTTCGCCCCTGCATTGCCGTCCGCCACGCTCGTGACGCTGCGGGCCGGTTTTCTCGCGGCCAATGGTCTGCTTCACGATGCCCGTCTCAGCCTGATGGAAGAACTGGCCCGGCAGCCCGAGGAGCCGACCCTGCATTTCCTCCTGGGCAGCCTTTACGCGCGGCAGGGTCTCGCCGACGAGGCAAGGGAATCATTCGCGGAGGCAAGATTTCTCATGAATGCCGCGGGCAAGATCCAGTAGGGCCGGCGCGCCTCCTCGAGGGGCGAGGGGGCGAATGCGGGGCTACCGGCTGCCGGGGGT
>CAVXJS010000003.1:0-8949 GCA_963762145.1 uncultured Candidatus Rokubacteria bacterium | reverse complement strand
ATTCAGAGCGAAGTTCATCTCTTCTCACTCGATCACTCGGTCAGCACGAGGCGGAAGAGACTGCACGATCGTGATCCCGAGTGCCTTCGCCGTCTTGAGGTTGATCACCAGCTCGAAGGTGGTCGGTTGTTCTACCGGCATCTCGGCCGGCTTTGCGCCTTTGAAGATCAGGCTCACCTGGTCCGCCGCGCGCCGATAGAACTCCGAGAAGTTCGGCGCGTAGGAGAGTAGCCCACCGGCGTCCGCCCACACGGCATTGCCGTACATCGAGGGCAAGCGGTGCCTCATCGCGGATTCCGGAATCTGTCGGCTGCGGGTACAAAGTTGCCGGAGGTGAGGACCAGCAGCGCCTCGGCCCTGGCGCGTACCGATTCAGCGAAGGCGCCTTCGTAGTCGTACGGCCCGCGTGTGAACTCGAGGACCTGCAGCGCGACGCCCAGCCGCTTGGCACCCACCTGCACCGCCTTGAGCTGGCCTACGGTGGAGGTGTCGGAGAACACGGCGATTCGCTTGGCTTTCGGCAGAGCTCCTTCAACAGCTCGAGGCGTTTCGCAGCGAGGTCTGTTTGCTGCAGTGATACCCCGGTGATTCGCCCTCCTGGGCGCGCCAGGCTCGAGATATGGCCGGTGGCCACGGGGTCATAGTCGATCGCAACCATGACGATCGGGTGTCCCGGCTGGCCTGCTTGATCGCGGCCAGATTCCTTTCGGTGCCGGGCGAGAGGAAGACGTCGCAGTTCTTTTGCGCAAGGTCATTGGCCAGCTCGGGGAGACGGTCAATCCGCCCTTGCGCCGAGCGGAATTCGATCACGAGATTGCGGCCCTCGACGAACCCGAGTAGGTCCGCTCGGCCTGCTGCGCCACGGCAGATCTGGGCCAAGCCAGCAGGCCGCCGAGCGCGGTGAGGAACGCTCTCCGACTCCTCATTCCGTCGGCGGCCCCACGCGATGATTCGCCACCAGTGGCGCGTCGCGCCCCATCAAGGTAACGCCTGCTCGGAAACTGAGGAAACCACGAGACCTCCCTCTCTTCGCAGACCTAGACAGCCAGAGAAGTGCGCCCGTTGCGGTCCGGAAGGAGCGGCGCGTCTGACGGCCGACTATAACCGCGGGACCAATGAGTGGCAAGCTGCTGAGGCCGCCCCTCGGGCCTGCCGTCGTTCACGCTCGGCGGCGAAGCAGCAGCCCGGCGAGCCCGGACGGCAGCATCAGCACCACCGCGATCAGCACCAGCCCCAGGCTCAGCATGTAGGCGTAGCGGAACTGCAGCAGCAGCGTCTCGGACAGGAGGCCCAGGAAGACCGCGCCCAGCACCGGGCCGATGACGGTGGTGGCGCCGCCGAGCAGGGCCATGATCACGGTCTGGAACGAGACGAGCGGATTGAAGACCTGGGGATCGAGATAGGTCCAGCGCGGGGCCATCGCCCCACCGACCGCGCCCATGACCGCCGCGCTCAGGGCGAAGACGGTGATCTTGATCCGCGTGGTGTCGATGCCGAGGGTCTCCGCGCGCTCCTCGTCGGCGCCGATGCCCACGAGCGCGATGCCCCAGCGGCCGCGCGGCAGCCATACCGCGATCCCCACCGCGATCGCGGCCACGCCGAGCACCGTGTAGTAGAGGGTCACCGCGCCGGGCGGGTTCAGCATCAGGCGGCCGACGGTGCCGGTGACGCCGGTCTCGTACCAGATCAGGGTGTGCTTGGCCAGCTCGGCCAGACCGAAGGTGAAGATCGCGAAGTAGGGCCCGCGCAGCCGCAGCGCGAGGGTACCCACCAGCAGCGCCATGACGGCGGCCACCGCGGCGGCGGCCACGACCGGCAGTGGCCACGGCAGGCGCGCCATCACCACCGCGGTGGTGTAGGCGCCGGCGCCGAAGAAGGCCCCGGTGGCGAGCGAGAGATAGCGCGTGGGGCCCGAGAAGAAGGCCCACGAGACCGCGAGGGCCACGTCGGCCAGGAGGGCCAGCGCGAGCGAGCGGTAGTACGTGGGCAGCAGGAGCGGCGCGAGGAGGAGCGCCGCGCCGAGGGCGGCGCCGGCGACCCTAGCGGCCAAAGAGGCCCGAGGGCTTGAGGACCAGGATCAGCGAGAGCACCGCGTAGGACGAGATCAGCCGGATGTCGCTGGAGGCGAGGTAGACCCCGGCGGTCTCGACCAGGCCCAGCAGGAGCCCGGCCATGAGGCAGCCCAGCATGTTGCCGAGGCCGCCCAGGATGACGACCACCAGGGCGGTCACGGTGTAGGGCAGGCCCATGAAGGGGGTCAGCTCGAACAGCATGCTGACGAGCGAGCCGGTCACTGCCGACATCGCGATCCCCGCCCCGAAGCAGAGACCGTGAATACGCGAGGTCTGGATGCCCATGAGCCGCGCGCCCTCCGGCTCCTGCATCAGGGCGCGCACCGCCTTGCCGGTCAGGCTGTAGCGGAGATAGAGGTAGAAGGCCACGCCCAGGGCGAGCGCGATCGCGGCCGCGAGCACGCCGGTTGGCGGGGAAGACGGTGCCGAGCCACCGCAGGGGAATCGCAAGGTAGCTGTAACCACGGAGATCGGCACTCCATATGAGGAGCGCCGCGTTCTGGAGCACGAACATGAGCCCGAAGGACAGCAGGAGCGAGCGGGACTCGAGGCTCTCCGCCGCGTCGCCGGCCAGCAGCGGGGCGTAGAGCAGGCGGTGCAGCACGAGCCCGACGGCGAAGGCCGTCGGGCCCGTGATCAGCAGGGTCAGCAGCGGGTTGACGCCCCAGCCGGTGTGGAGCGAGAACGTGACGTAGGCGCCCAGCATCAGGAACTCGCCGTGCGCCACGTTGAGCACCCGCATGAGTCCGTACTGGAGATTGAGGCCGAGGGCGACGAGGGCGTAGATGCCGCCCGTGGTGAAGCCCCCGACCACGACGTCCAGCAGCAGAGTGGGCGAGAGCGTCACGCCCAGGCCGGCTTCGGCACCACCGCGGGCCCGGTGGCCGAGCCCTTGGGCCACACGAGCTCGAACTCGTTCTTCTGCCACTGCCCCACGGCGCCCGGGGTGGCCACGTTCTCTCCCTTCGTGAACTTGATGGGCCCGGCCACCGTCTGGAACTCGGTCGCGTCGAGCATGGCCTTGATCTTCGGCCGGTCCAGGCCGACCTCGCCCACACAGCGCTCCAGCATCTGCAGCGACGCGTACGCGAACGCGCTCGCCCAGCGATCCGGCTCCTTCTGGTGCTTCTTCACGTGGGCGTCGAAGTAGTCCTTGGCCCCCGGGAACTTGACCTTCGCGTTCCAGCCCGCGATGCCCATCACGCCCTCCGCGCCCTTGAAGCGGTCACGGTAGAACGGGAACGCGGTGCCCACCCCGGTGAAGAAGACGGCCGGGTTCCAGTCCACCTCCTTGGCCTGGGTGGTGGCGAGGATATTGTCCGGCGGGTAGGTGAGCCCCACGAACGCATCCACGCCCGCGTCCTTGAAGCCCTTGAGGATCGGGGACAGATCCTTGGCCCCCAGCGGGTAGCTCTTGGTGTCCACCACCTCGAGCCCGGCTGCCTTGAACGCGGGGCCGGTGGCGGTGTTCAGCTCGATCCCGAAGAGGTCGTTGACGTAGGCCACGCCGACCTTCTTGATCTTGCCCTGGTCGCGCAGATCCTTGAGCATCGCGGCCGTCGCCCGCATCTGCGGCTCCGGCTGGACGAGGAGCGTGTAGAAGTAAGGCAGGGCCAGCTCCTTGAACTTCCCGGAGATCGCGGTGGGGCCGATCATCGGGTAGGCGTACTTCGTCGCCAGCGGGGCGATCGCGAAGTTCATCGCCGAACCCCATGGCGGCAGCAGCAGGTCCACCTTGTCGTCGGTGGCCAGCTTCTCGTAGAAGCGCACCGCGGTCTCGATCTCGCTGCGGTCGTCGATGGTGAGGAACTCGACCATCCGGCGCCCCTCACCCTTCACCGCGAGGCCGCCCTTGGCGTTGACCTGCTCCTGCCACAGCGTGTAGTTCGGGGCCTGCGTGATGCCGGCCCCCACCGCGTAGGGTCCCGTGGCCGACAGGGTATAGCCGATCCGGACCGGCTTGGCCTGGGCGCGGGCCCGACCGCGCCAGAGGGGGACCGTGACCGTGCCCGCCGCCGCGACCGTCGCCGTCGTGAGAAACCGTCGCCTGTGTATCGTCATGATCATGGCCTCCTTGCCATTGGGGACGCTTCGCCGAGATACGCCTCGAGAACCCGGGGATCGCGCGAGACCGCCGCGGGCGATCCCTCGCAGATGACCTCGCCGTGGTGGAGCACGATCAGCCGCTCCGCGGTCTCCATGATGGCCTTCATCACGTGCTCCACCCAGAACAGTCCGACGCCGCGCTCGTCGCGGATGCGGCGCAGGATCGCGGTCGCCCGCGCCCCCTCGGTGGGAGTGAGCCCGGCCAGCAGCTCGTCGAGCAGGATGATGCGCGGCCGGAGCGCCAGGGCCATCGCCAGCTCGAGCAGCTTGCGCCGGCCGCCGGTCAGGCGCCGCGCGGGCACCGTCGCGTGCTCGGCCATCTCCACGAGGGCGAGCAGCTCGGCCGGCGTCCCCCCCGGCCGCTCGCTCCACAACGCGGCGGCGGCCACGTTCTCGGCCGCGGTCAGATCGAGGAACGGCCGCGGGGTCTGGAACGTGCGCCCCAGGCCGAGCCGCGCGATGCGGTAGGCGGGCAGGGCGCTGATCCGGTGCTCGTCGAAGCGGATCGATCCCGCGGAGGGCCGGAGGAGCCCGCTGACCAGGTTGAACAGCGTCGTCTTGCCGGCTCCGTTGGGCCCGATGAGCGCCACGATCTCGCCCTCCGCGACCGCGAAGCTCACGCGCGTGAGGACGCGGAGGCCGCCGAAGCTCCGGGCGACGTCCGTGCCTTCGAGGATCATCCGCCCTGCGCCTGCAGCAGCAGCGAGCCGCCCACGATCATGGCGATCGCGAGCAGACGCATCCACGTGAACGGCTCCTGGAACAGCAGGAAGCCCACGAGCAGGACGAGCACGGTGGAGGTGCCGCCGATGTAGAAGGACGACGTCACCCTCAGGCCCCGCTCGTAGGCGAGCAGGCCGAAGATGTCCACCCCGGCCGCGGCGACGCCCGCGAGGACCATGAGCCACAGCGCCTCGCGGGTGAAAACAACCTCGTGCCCGTGGGCCCGCGTGGCGAGGAGGACGAGCGAGTTCATCACGAGGGCGCCGGTGGTGATGACCAGCGCGCCCAGAGCCGGGGTGATCTTGGAGGAGGCCAGCTTCAGGCAGATCGTCCAGGTGGCGGCCGCCACTCCGGCGAGGATCGCGAAGAGAACCGCCCGGTTCAACGCGGCCCGGAGGGGGCCGGCTCGATCGCGAGCGGCCGGGATCGGGCGATCGAGGAGGCGAGGGCGCCCATGAGCGCTTCACCAGACCACACGGCGCGGCCGGCTGTCAATACGCGGAGGCCTCGTCGCGCTCGGCCGCCTTGTGATGGGCCCGCCACATCAGGATCACGGCCAGGCCCCGCCAGATTATGTGGATGAGCAACGCCCGGTGCAAGTTGTGGCCGATCGGGAGCCCGAGGAACGCGAGCAGGTTGATGAGCAGCAACAGCACCTGGTAGATCGTGAGCACGATGACCGCCGCCAGGCCCGGCCGCAGGAGCAGCCAGAAGACCCCGGCGAGCATGATCGCGATGTCGACGAGATCCACGGTCAGCTTCCCGATGACCACCAGGCCCACCCCGATCCACAACAGGTGACCGGCCAGCACCGCGGCGGCGGCCACGTAGTCGGGGGAGCGATCCGGGAACCGCTTCCGCGCCGCCCACCAGACGACTCCGGTGAGGGCCAGGGGCAGGACGAGATGCAGGCCGGAGTACACCCCGAGGGCGATGGCGACCACCGTCGCGACGATGACGGAGGCCTTCACGGGGTGCCCGCCTTTCGTACGATGTCGTCCACGAACTGGGCCTTTCCTTCCGTATACGCGTCGCGGTCGGTCGGGTGTCGGGCGGCCAGCTCGCGCTTCAGCGCGGCATAGCGCTCGGCCTCCTCCGGGTGCCGGCGGAGATACTCGCAGAAGACGAGGGCCGCCCGCGCATCGTCCGGGGTGCGGACGTGGAGGTGATGGGTGCGCCGCGCGCCGAAGGGCGGCATGCCCTTGACGAAGAACTGGCGGTCCCGGCGCGGGTTTTCCTCCCAGAACACGTAGCCGAGCCCCTTGATGGGCTCGATGAGCGCGGGCCAGGCCGCCTGGTCGCGCGAGACGAGCATGATGTCGATGATCGGCTTGGCCGCGAGGCCGGGGATCGCGGTGCTGCCGAAGTGCACGAGCTCGAAGCCCGTGAGCCCGGCGAGCGCGGCCCGGATCGCGTGGGCTTCCGCCTCGTACTGGGCGGGCCAGCTCGGGTCGTAGACGACCAGATCGACGCGGTCCTGGTCCGCGTTGCTCCAGCGGGCCCCGTCGTGCGTCACGCCCATTTCGCTCATGGCAAGGCGAAGGCGACGACCGAGTCGCCCATCGGCGAGCGCAGCGACGCGTGACCTCCGGCGGCAATGACGACGAGCTGCTTCCGGCCCGGGCCGAGCTGAAAGGTCATCGGGGTGGCCTGTCCGCCGGCGGGCAGCGCGGCGCTCCACAGCTCCTTGCCGGTCTCCACGTCGAAGGCGCGGATCCGGGGGTCGAGCGCCGCGGCGATGAACACGAGACCTCCCGCGGTGGTCACCGCGCCGCCGAAGTTCGGCGATCCCCAGGACGCCGACTCGGCAATGGACGCCATCTGGGGGATGGTGCCGAGAGGGACCTCCCAGCGGACACCGCCGCTGGCGAGGTCCACCGCGGCCAGGGTGCCCCAGGGTGGCGGGTTGCATGGCCCGGAGGGCGACAGCAGGACCTCGCGGTACATCCCGTACGCCGTGCCGAGCTGGGGCCCGAATTCCCCGTTCCGTCCCGTCGCGCGCGCGGCGTTCCGGGTCCGGTCGTAGTCGGCGCGGGGAATGAGCTGGACCACGAACGCGAGCCGCGTCGTGTTGACGATGATCAGGCCGCGGATCGGATCGTGGGACAGGCCTCCCCAGTGCATGCCGCCTCCGAGGCCGGGAAAGACAACGCTCCCTTCGAGGCTCGGGGGCGTGAAGATGCCTTCGGAGCGAAGCTTCGCGATGCGATCGCGACACGCGGCGCGGTCGGCCGGCGTCCCGCCCCACGCGTCGTCCGGGGCCAGGCGCTGCGGCACGAGGGGGCCCGGACGAACGGGGAACGGCTGGGTCGGGGCGGCCTCTTCCCCCGGCACCGTGCTCCTCGGGACGGGCCGCTCCTCGACGGGCAAGAGCGGCGTGCCCGTCCGGCGATCGAGCACGAACAGATGGCCCATCTTGGTCGCGACCGCCACCGCCGGGATGCCGGCGCCATTCCGGGTGAAGGTCAGCAGGGTCGGCTGGGCCGGAACGTCGTAGTCCCAGAGATCGTGGTGGACGACCTGGAAGTGCCAGACGACCTTCCCGGTCTCGGCGCGCAGCGCCACCACCGAGTTCGCGTAGAGATTCGCGCCGAGCCGCTCCCCGCCGTAGTGGTCCGGGCTCGGACTGCTGGTCGGCACGAAGACGAGGCCGCGCTCCGGGTCGGCGGAGATCGGTGCCCAGGCATTGGCTGCGCCGGTGCCACGCCAGCTCCCGGCACCCCAGGTGGCGGCCGCCGGATCGGTGGCGTCCGCCGGGATCGGATCCCAGGTCCACCGGAGCGCTCCGGTGCGCGCGTCATACGCGCGGACGATGCCGCGTGATATCCCGGTGGTGACGTTGTCGCCGATCGTCGAGCCGACCACGATGAGCGAGCCGATGGCGGCGGGCGGCGAGGTCACCTGATAGCAGCACCGGAGGTAAGGTCCGGGCGCGACTCCGTCCTTGAGCTCGACCGTACCGTCCCGGCCGAAGTCGCCACACGGGCGTGCCGCGCTCCCCGTCGAGCGCGATCAGGCGCGCATCGATCGTGGCGACGAAGATGCGCCGGCGGCATGCCTGGCCCGCCGAGCGCCCCGGGTCCAGCCAGGTGGAGACGCCGCGCGAGGTGACGAGCGCGTAGAACCGGCTTCGGTCGACGCCCGGGTCGTAGACCCAGCGCTCGATGCCGGTCTCCGGATCGAGCGCGATCACGCGGTTGAAGGGCGTGCTGAGAAAGAGCGTGCCGTCCACCACGATGGGCGTCGCCTCGAAGGCGGAGCGCTGGCGGGCCGGGCTGGTGTCGTTGGCTTCACCGGTGCGATACGTCCAGGCCACCGCGAGCCGCCCCACGTTGCCCCGGTCGATCTGGGCCAGGGGTGAATAGCGGCTGCCCCCCGCGTCATTGCCATAGGCGGGCCAGTCTCCGCGGACCGCGCGCTCTGGACGAAGGACGGGGAGACAGCCGAGGACGAGCACCGCGGCCACCGCGAGAGCCGGCCGCGCGATGAGATGTCGGCTCATCGCGCGGCCGACGCGGCGATCTTCCGCTGGAGGAACCAGCAGAACCAGCCCGCGTATCTCTCCTGCAGCTCCGGCTTCATCCAGTCCTTGCCGGTGATTGTCCCGCGGCAGCGGGGGCTCCCGCAGCGGCACGCCATCTGGTGGTCGCCGTCGTCGGTGGTCGCCCAGTCGATGGTGAGCTCCTCGTCGGCCGCGATGTCCCGCATCGCGACCAGCGCGATCTGGCCCTGGATGGCCAGATTGGGGTCGCAGGAGTGATTGGTGTAGAGCATGTTGCCGTCGCGCTCGGCCTGGGTCACGGGAGCGATGAACAGGTCCTCGGCAATCTGGATGTCGGCCGGGCCGAGCGCCGGCTCGAGCGCAGCCCACTGCGTCGCGGTCAGGATGTAGCCGCCCTTGACCGCGACGATCTCGCCCTTGGCGATGGCGGCCTTCGCGAACAGGCCCTTGCCCTGGATCGGGCTCGGGCGCACGTCCGTCTTCGGGGAGCGATAGGTGAGAGCGGTCATGCGTTGGCCGCCATGGTTGCTGCCGCGCCCCCCTCAC
>CAVXJS010000002.1:0-45642 GCA_963762145.1 uncultured Candidatus Rokubacteria bacterium | reverse complement strand
ACGATCCCGACGGTCGGGTGAGCCTCGGCCAGATCCACCATCTGCCGGAGGCAGTCGCGGAATAGCCAGTCGTCCGCGTGGACCATCTTGCAGTAGGCCGCCTTCGGAGATACCTGCCGGAAGGCGGTGTTCTGGCTGCCCATCACGTCGAGGAGCCGTTCGGTGCTGATGACGCGGACGCGGGAATCCTTGCTCGCGTACCGCTCGGCCACCGCGAGGGACCCGTCCGTGCTGCCGTTGTTGACGATCGTGTACTCCCAGTTGTCGTACGACTGCGCCAGCACGCTCTCGATGCACTCGGAGAGAAAGGCCTCTCCGTTGTGCACCGGCGTGACGACGCTGACGAGGGGGCTGGCGGACACCTAGCTGCCCGCTTCAGCGGTCTTCCGATAGTCGGTGCCCAGCTCCACCGCGTGCGGCGAAGCCGCCGTCTTGTACATGGTGAAGTGCGGGTCCGTTATCTCGTCCACGTCACGATGCGTGGTGTAGTAGTACAGGTTCAACGCCTTGCGGTAGACGCCGGTCGGGCACGTGAGCGGCTTCGGCTGGCCGTGGTTCGATCCATCCGCGACCTTGAACGCGACCATGCGGTTGAAGAACGGCGCGATGGATTGCTCGCAGCGAGTCATGGCGCCATCCCAGAGCTCCAGATGCCCGCCCCACTCTTCCTGCCAGCCGGGATTCATGTAGATCAATACGTTCACCCGCCGATGGGCCTGGAGCTTGTGATGCCAGTTGAAGTCCGCGTGGATATTGAGAAAATCGCCCGGGCCGGCCAGATGCGGGCCGCCCCCGATGAAGTAGGGGTCGGGCAGAAGGTTGTCGATCCCGGTCAGGGTCTCCACGAACAGCAGAAACTGACGCGAGTTCAGCTCGCGCAGCGTATGACGCATGAGCAGCCCGAGCTTCGTCTCGTCGTGCTGGAAGCGACGGATGTTGTTCTTGTTCTCGCGCACGACCCACTCCACGTCGTCCTGCAGCGGGAAGTCGCGCTCCACCGCGACCGCGATGTCCTCGTCCAGGAAATTATCGATCACGACGTGCGGAAACGGTCGGGCGCTCGTCCACGCTTTCGCGTGCTCGAGGGCGAGCTTCGCGTATCGAGGGTTGTCGAACATCCCGAGCGGTGTCGTCTCCACCGGCGCGGCTGGGTTTCTCATCGGTCGGTCTCCTCTTAGCGAACGGACTGAAGAATCTGGGTCAGCATCTTGCACACGTAGTCGACCTTCTCCTCGGTCATGCTCATGCCGCACGGCAGATTCACTCCGAGCGGGCTCAACCGATAGCTCACCACGTTCCGCCGTCGCGCCGCGGCGGCCTGCGGAGAATCGTCGTAGGCCGGCAACGAGCTCAGGGGATGGAAGACGGGCCGGCACGAGGCACCGCGCTCCTCCATGAGCGGGATCAACCGATCCTTGGTCATGCCCAGGGCGGAATCGAGAATGGCGGTCACCATCCAGTAGGAGTTCTTGGTGCCGGGAGGCTCCTCGTTGAGAGTGAGCCCTTCGAGGCCGGCGAGACGCTCCTGATACCAGGAGAAGATCTGACGCTTGCGGCTCACCAGCTCCTCGATCCGCTCGAGCTGGGCGAGGCCCAGGGCCGCCTGCATGCTGCTCATCTTGTACTTGTAGGCGATCTCGTGGTTCCAGAAGTTTCCGCGCTCGGCGGGCCGGCGGCCATGGTCGCCCAGCACGAGCGCCCGCTCGTAGAGATCCGAGCGATCAGAGACCAGCATGCCGCCTTCGCCCGTGGTCATGGTCTTCGAGCCGTGGAAGCTGAAGATGGCCATGTCGCCGAAGGTGCCCGCCCGCCGCCCCTTGGCCTCGGATCCGATCGCCTCCGCCGCGTCCTCGATCACCGCGATGCCGTGCTTGCTCGCGATGGCCTGGATTGCCTCGTAGTCGGCGAGGCTCCCGTACAGATCGACCGGTATCACCGCCTTCGTACGGGGGGTGATGCAGGCCTCGAAGGAGCTCGCCGACAGGCACCACGTGTCTGACTCGACATCCGCGAAGACGGTGGTTGCGCCGACGTAGCTGATGGGGGCCGACGACCCGATCCAGGTCAGGTCGGGCACGATGACCTCGTCACCGGCCCTGACGCCCAGGGCGAGGAGTGCGAGGTGCACGGCTGAGGTGCCGGACGGAAGCGGGAGAGCATGCCGACAGCCCAGGTACTCGCAGAACGCCTTCTGGAAGCGGTCGTGGTAGGCGTTCGCGTTCTCGTACCAACACGTGGCTACCGCGTCGGTGACGTAGCTTATTTCCTTCTCGGTGATCCAGGGCCCGGAGATCGTGATGCGGTCCATGGAGGCCTCAGACCACCCGGCACTCGGGGATCGGAATGATGAAACGGCCACCCTGGTCACGGAAGGCCTGTTGCTGGGTCAAGATCTCGTCCGCGAAGTTCCACGTCAGGAGGAGAAGATAGTCCGGCCGCAGCTCCAGCACCTTCTCGGGCGCGAGAATGGGCAAGTGGGTGCCGGGGGTGTAGCGACCTTGCTTCACGGTGCTGCGATCGACGACGAACTCGAGCGTGTCGGCGCCGATTCCGAAGAAGTTGAGGAGAGTGCTCCCCTTCGCGGACGCGCCGTACGCCGCGATGCGACGGCCCTCCGCCTTGAGACCGCCCAAGAGCTCGAGGAGCGCCGCGCGGAGCCGCTCGACCTTGGCGCCGAAGCCGCGGTAGAAGTCCTCCCGGTCGACGCCCCAGGCGGCTTCCTCGGCGAGCAGGGTCTTGACCGCGTCGCTGGGAGTCGCCCAGTCCGCGCGCGAAGCGAAGATCCGCAGGGTGCCTCCGTGGATGGAGATACGCTCTACGTCCCGGATCACGAGTCCGTGGCGTCGGAAGAGCCGGTCCAGCGCAGTGAGTGAGAAGTAGCACAGGTGCTCGTGATAGATCGTGTCGAATTCGCAATGGTCGATGAGGTCCTTGACATACGGGGACCTCGATGACCGCTACGCCGCGAGGCTTGAGGATGGTGGCGATGCCACGGACCACGCCGTTGAGATCGGCCACGTGGGCGAGCACGTTGTTCCCGTGCACGACGTCGGCGGCGCGGCCGCCGGCCACCAGCTCTGCCGCCAGCTGGGCGCCGAAGAACTCGCACACGGTGGCGATCCCGCGTTCCTCGCGGGCCACCCGCGCGATATTGGCGGCGGGTTCGATGCCGAGCACCGGGATACCCTTGTGATGGTAGTGCTGCAGGAGATAGCCGTCGTTGCTGGCGATCTCGACCGCGAGGCTGTCGGATCCCAGTTTCTCGAGGTCGATCAGGCGCCGGACGATCCCTTCCGCGTTCTGCACGACCGTGTCCGAGAAGGACGAGAGATAGGCGTACTCACGGAAGAGCACTTCCGGAGGTACCGTCTCGGTGATCTGGACGAGGGCGCACGCGGGACAGAAGACGAGGTCCAGCGGAAAGGTGGCTTCCGGCTCACGCAGCTGCTCGGCGGTCAGCAGCGCGTTGGCGAGGGGTGTGCGGCCTAGCGAGAGAATGGGGCGCAGATCGGCTTGCCCGCACGAGCGGCAGAGTGGAGCGGCGCCGTTAACCACGCGCGGCCTCCGGCTCCGGGACCCACCGGAGCGTGCCGTCGATGCGGCCGCTATCGAGTAGATGCTTGAACTGGGTGAGTCGAATGTACTTGCGTCCCTGGAACTGCTCGAAGGTGAGGCCGGCCTCCTGGAACGCGGAGTAGAGCTCCTTGGCGCCGAACGAGGCGTTCCATTCGGGCTTGAAATCGGGGAGAACCCGGTTGAGCTTCCCGAAATCAACACGGTAGCTCCGCGGATCGGGCCCGCCCCCGACCGCGTACTCGACCGTGCAGCCGGGCACGGTGGAGCGGACGATCTCGGCCAGCTCCGACACCTGGTAGTTCTCCTCGTTGGAGCCGACGTTGAAGGCCTCGTTGTGAATCGCGGCCCGCGGCGCCACCAGCGCGACCGCAAACGCCCGCGAGATGTCCTGGACGTGAACGATGGGGCGCCAGGGAGTGCCGTCGCTCATGATCCTGATGCGGCCCGTGGTGTGGGCCCAGCACACCAGGTTATTCAGTACGACGTCGGCCCGCAGGCGGGGCGACATGCCGTACGCGGTCGCATTGCGCATGAACACCGGGCTGAAGCTCGAGTCGGCCAGCTTGGCCACGTCTTCCTCGGTTCGGACCTTGGAGACCGCGTAGGAGGTCAACGGCCGCAGGGGCGCCTCTTCGCTGAGAATGTCGTCGCCGGCCGCGCCATACATGCTGCACGACGACGCATAAAGGAAGCGCCCCACGCCGGCCTCGCGAGCCACCCGCGCCAGGTGCACGGAAGCGAGGTGATTGATGTCGTACGTCCAATCGGGATTCAGATCTCCGAGCGGGTCGTTGCAGAGAGCCGCGAGATGGACGACCGCGTCGAAGCCCTCGAGATCCGCCGCGGTCACATCGCGAATGTCTCGCGCGGATCGTCGGAACCGACCCGCCATCGTCGCCCAGCCCGCAATCCTCGAAGAAGAAGGTGTCCAGGCCGACCACCTCGTGTCCTGCCCCCCGAAGGAAGGCGGTCATCACCGATCCGATGTAGCCGTTGTGTCCAGTTACTACGACGCGCATGCCGCCTCTCCTGTGAGTGGACGCACCGGCGATGGTCATCGCCGCGGGCTCGCCGCCGCCGGACTCTGCCACGTGGTCCAGGGCGCGTTTCCACTCTGCCAAAGGGTCTCGAGGGTACGGACATCCCGGAGGGTGTCCATGCACTGCCAGAAGCTTTCATGACGATAGGCGGCGAGCTGACCGTCCGCGGCGAGGCGCTCGAGCGCTTGGACTTCGAGGTGGCCATCGTCTCCGTTCAGATAGTCGAAGACAGCAGGCTCGAAGACCATGAAGCCACCGTTGATCCAGCCCTCCCCGATCTGCGGCTTTTCCTTGAACTCCCGGACCAGGGCGCCCTCGAAGTCGAGCCCGCCGAAGCGGGCCGGGGGACGGACCGCGGTGATGGTGGCGATCCTTCCGCACGAGCGGTGGAATGCGAGAAGCTGCCGGAGATCCACGTCGCTGACGCCGTCTCCGTAGGTCAGCATGAACGGCTCATCCTTGAGCCACGGCTCCAGGCGCTTGAGGCGGCCACCGGTGAGCGTGTTCTGCCCGGTGTCGACGAGATGGACGGTCCAGTTCTCGATCTCCTTGCTGTGCTTGGTGACCTCGCCGCTGGCGAAATCTATCGAGATACCGGCGCTCAGCATCTGGTAGTCGAGGAAGTACCGCTTGACGCTCTCGCCCTTGTAGCCCAGAGCGCAGATGAACTCGGTGAAGCCATGGTGCTGGTAGTGCTTCATGATGTGCCAGAGGATCGGCTGGCCGCCGATCTCCACCATTGGCTTCGGCCGGAGCGCCGTCTCCTCGGAGAGCCGTGTGCCGAGTCCACCCGCGAGAATCACGATCTTCATCGTCGATGAGCCCTCTGTCAGATCAAGTGAGCCGCACGCATCAAGACGCTTGTGTTGCCGAGGAAGGGAGTCAAGCAATACGAGTGCCACGGCGAAGGCGGCGGGAATCAAATAAGCTCTTGATTTTGCAGAGCTAAATCTATCGACGCTACGGAAACTGCTTCCCCTGATTGGGTAAGTTCCTACCCCTTGCTAGGAAATCTGCATTGCCGACCTACGAAGGGGTGCGGCTGCCCCGGCTGGCCCGGGAGGAAAGCCGCGTCGAATCAGGCGTGGAAGCCAGCCTGCGCGTGAGGCCTGCTCTCCTGCAACCTTTGCACACGGCCGCGACCCTAGCGGGGGTCCGCTTGGCCGGCACTCTTCTTTCCGAACAGCGCCCCGCGGACAAACTCGGCCGCCGCCCTCCAGTACAGGCCTCGATCGCCTGGCCACAGGAGATCCGACCGAATCCGGGGGTCGAAGGACAGGAGAAGGAACTCGATGGCGGTCCAGACGCGAGCCGGCAGCGCAACGTCGGGATCGCGCAATCGGGAAAGCAGGTAGCCGACCTCCGCCGGCACCATCAGGCGGCAGCGGAGCCCGTCCGAGTAGATCGGGATGGGCTCTGCGGGTCGCCCCAGGAATCCGTCGAGGAGGAGTCTCGGGAAGTCCACCCCGGCGTACAGCGCATGATGCAGCGACCCCCAGAACCGGGCGTTGAGCTCGATGCACCAGAACCGGTCGGTCTTCGGGTCCCAGCGATACTCGACCATCGCCGCGCCCTGCCAGTCCATCGCCCGGAGCTTCTCCTCGGCGTCGAGCGCCAGCTCGCGATGGTGCCAGCTCGTCCTGAGTGAGCCGAAGCCTCCACGATGGGGGGCCTGGTGGTTCATCAGATTGGCGAAATGCGCGCGCACCCCACCGTCCCACAGGAGCAGGTACTCCCCCGGTTTCGTGCCCGGCACGAATCCCTGCACGAGAATGCGATCGTAGTCGCGGAGAAGCTCGATGCTCCGCCGCCGCGCCGCCGCCGCGGAGCTGACCGGGAACACCCCGCCGTCGCCGGCGGTGCGCGCGTGGATGCGGTCTGCCTTCAGGAAGACCGGGTACGGAAGCGCCGCGTAGTCCGACTCAGGCGGCGGGTCACCGTCGACGAACAGCGTCGGCGGGACGTTTTTCCAGAGTGAAGCGTCGCGGGCCAGCCGCCAGAAGAACTCGTACTTGCTGAGCGCCCGGTAGACTACCTGCTCATCGCCCGGCAACGGTAGGAGATGGGCGAAGTTGGCGAAGACCGGCCGGATGGCGAAGAGGAAGCCCTCCGACGGAACGATCGCCCGGATACTGTTGTCGCGAACGTAACGACCAAGCCACGGCAGGAAGCCCGGATCGTCATAGCGTGGGGCCACCACGGCCTGGGCGGCCAGACGGGACCGGAGGCCTAGCGCATCGTCTGACGTCGCCACCGCATGGACCGGATATCCGGCGCGGCCGAGTGAGCGGATCACTCCGACCGAGCCCACCGCGTGAGCCTCGGGGACCATGACCGGGTACTCCCGGCGCCACGCGGAGTCGAGCAGCCCGTGGCTCAAGTCGACCGGGGGACACCCGATTCGAGCAGCTCGATCAGATCGCGCTGGGGCGTCATCAGGAAGACGATCCGTCGCCCCCCGAAGGCGACCGCGGGCGCGGGAGGCGTCAGCGGAAGGCAGCGGCGGCGGCGGAAGCGCGCAATCTCCGCGTCCAGGTCGTCGACCTCGAAGCAGAGATGGTAGAGGCCACCCCGCTGGTCGCCGATGAAACGTCTCACGGGGCTATTCTCGTCGAGGGGTTGCACCAGCTCGATCCTCGTTCCGGGTGGAACCTCGACGAAGACCACCCGGACGCGCTGGATCGGGTCCTCATAGACCGGGCTCACCGGGCATGGGCCGAACAGGGGTTCGAAGAACTCCTTCAGATAGGGCTCGATCGCCTCGACCGCGTACCCGACATGATGAAACCTCACGTGGTCGCGACCGGACGATCTTGCCGGTGCAGCATCAGGAGCGCGTCGAGCAGGAACTTTGCGGCCCAGTTGAGATAGGTGGCGGGCTGGTACGCTCCGAAGCGGAACGGGTGCGACCCCCGCACGCCGAAGGCAATGTCCGGGCTTCCATGGCGCTCGCTGAGCTGGGTGCCCACGACATAGTCGACCAGCCGGCCGGCCAGCGCCGGGTAGTCAGGCTCACTGCGTTTCATTGCCACCAGCCGGAGATACGAGCACGCGAATTGCGCCGATCCGGTCAGGCAGGCCCAGGAGGCGCCGGTCTGCCATCCGGGACGGATGCGTCCGGGCAGGAACCCCGTCCGCGGGTCGATCAGAGGTCGAGCCGCGTCGAGCATGCTCTTCGCCACGTCCCCGAGGCTCGCATCATCGACCACCCGGCCGGTCTCGACCAGGCCCTGGATCGTATAGCCGAGGTTGTGAGTGAGCGGATAGGCGGAGTCCGCGTTCGAGAATCCGGCCCGGTAGGGCCACTGCCGATCGTCGACGAGTCCGGCGTAGTGTCTGGCCGAGCGCTGCGCGGCCGACACCATCGCGGCATCTTCAAGGACGACCCCCAGCTCGGCCAGACCCCAGGACACCATCGCATTGTAGGAGAGATCGCCGTGCTCGGCCTCCGCCGATACGCCGTCGGCGAAGTAGGCGCTGTCTTTCATGCAGGCGACGAGCCAGCGCCCCGCCCGCGCCGCCGCGTCGCGGACGCGCGCGTCATTTTCCCGGCGCAGGTATTCGGCCCATCCCAGAAGCACCTGCCCGGTGTTGAATGCCACCGGAACGGGGCGCTTGGTGCCATACCGGCCGGGCGTCGCTCCGCTCGGCATCTGAACGTCCGCCTCCCACCGGGCCATTCTCCGCGCCCGACTCCAGACGTCATCGGAGCCGAACAGATCGTGGTAGGCGACAAAGGTCTGGAGGATGTAGCCGGTCGTCTCGGGATAGGAGGTCGTCCAGCCGTCGGACAAACCATATCCGTAGGAGACCCCATCGTCCGGGGTAGCGTCCTGGGCCCGCGCGAGCCATCGGAGCGTCCCGTGCATGGACTCTTCCCGATTCAGGTGCTCCCGGCGAGCCGCCGCGTCGAGGCGTACCATCGCCCACGCGGCTCCTGCCTTCCGGCTCAGATCGGCGATCCGTCCCCGCAACTCCGTCTTCTCCGCAGGTTCGCGTGGTTCGGGCTGTCTAGCCCGTGTAGAGGGTCCGGCCCCGACCGGCCGCCGCGATGAGATCGGCGGTGACCTCTCCCGCCTTGACCGAGAACATCGGGACTCGGTGAAATGTCCAGCTCCTCAGGCGGCCCGGGCCCATCAGCTGGGGAAGCCGCCACATGTCTCTCGCGGACTCGAACCGGCGTACCTGCAAGGTGAAGGGTCGCTCGATCCCCTTCTCGTCACGGATCGTGACCGGCACCGCGATCTCCTCGCTCGGCACCGGGAACCGATGGCCCAGGAGCGCTTCGGCGTGATGGACCTGGGTCAGGACCTCGAAGGGCTTGCCGAGACCGAGGACCACCGTATCGTGCGTCGCCATCAAGTCGAAGGGCGTGCCCGATCCGAAGGTGCTCCCCGCCGTGTCGTGCCCCGAGGTGAGCTCGGTCGCGAGGGGCCCCAGCGCGGCGATCCGGTGCGTGGGATGAAGGCTCTGCCGGACACCTTTTCCGCGGCGAAAGAGCTCGGTCAGGATCCCCATCTGGGAAGGGGTGCGACGGACGTCGAACAGCGGCCGTTCGCGGTAGCTTGCCACCACGTCCCCCCCCGCCTCTCCGAAATAGAAGGCGGGCATCGCGAGGGTCCGATCCGGTCCGCAGAACTTCATCAGCTCATGCAGGAGCTCGAGGGGACTTCCGACGTACATCGGCAACATGTGGTTGAGCGAGCTGTGGACCATGAGGATCTCGAACGCTCTGGGCAGGCGGACCTCCAGCTCCGCCCGGAGCTGGGCCGCGTCAAACGTCCCGTTGACCGCCCGGATGATCGGATGGAGCCGCGTGCGTAGCGCGTGATAATGGTCGCGAAGGGTTGCGACTCGGTCCGAGCTCAGATGACCGACGGCCAGACCGGACAGTCTCTCGATGAGACTCACCGCCCCTGCTCACTCGATCCCATGGTTCTGCAGGTAGGCGAGGATCGCGGGGACCGACGTCAGGCTCGCGAAGTCCTCGACCTCGAGCGTGATGTCGAAGGTGCTCTCCAGGGCCACCATCAGGTTGATATGAGCCAGTGAATCCCACTTGGAGAGATCGGCTTGGCGCGTCGTCGAGCTGATCGTGTCGGGCGTCACGCCCAGGGACGCGGCGAGGGTACCGCGAAGCTGCTCGAAGACGCTCACGTGGGCCGCCGGGGGGCGATCGGGAACGGCCGGCTCATGCGCTCAGGGCCGGTGTCTCGTCGGTCAGACGGACCATGATCGGGATGTCCCGCCCGTGGCCGGCGCTGTCGAGCGCGCGTACGTACCGACCATCCGACCGCAGGTCGAACCGATGCTCGGGAAGAAAGCCGGCCACCAGTCCGTTCTTCGGCGTCGGGAGGTAGTCGGCCAGGAGCGTGGTGATGCCCCGGCGCCGAAGGGCCTCGAGAATGGTCTCGAGGAACGCCGTCTCGGCCATGCGTCCGATGACCCGGCAAGACATCAGGAACGTGTCCAGCTCCGCGAGTTCGGGCGCGGTCTGGTGGACGAGCGCGACCCCGACGATTCCACTGTCGCCGAAGATATCGTCCGAAGAGAGAAGTGGGCCACCACCCAGTCGGCCGCCTGGATCCGCCGGGAGATCTCATCCTCGGTGTACCGGCGCGTGGTGAGGGTGAACTGGTTGGTCTTCTGAGTGAGCTGGGCGATGCGGGCTATCTGCCCGCCGATCGTCGAGGCCCACCGAGATCTCCATCTGCAGCGAGCGGAGATAAGCCAGGCAGGTCGATGCCGGAAGCAGCCAGGTCGCGCCGCTTGCGATCCTGAACGTACATCTCGGTCTTCCGCCGGTCCTCCTCGGTGAGCGCGACGACTTCCAGCCGCGACACGCGATCGAGGCAGACGGGAATGTCGATCGCGCGCGCCGGGGTCTGCACGACGTCCACCATCGGGAGGGTCTGTCGAACGATGGCGCACTCGTGCGCGCTGTCGTCCACGAAGACGATGGAGTCGAGGCCGAGATTCAATTCCTCGGCGAGACTGCGCAGGTTGTCCGGCTTCGGCTGCCAGTTGATGCGGAGCGCGGCGAAGTGCTCCTCCCGGAGCACCTGGTGCGGGTGGCGTCGCAGCACTTCCAAAACGTCCGCTTGATTGTTCTTGCTGCACAGGGCAAGGATGAAGCCGCGCTGCTGGTATTCGAGCAGGCGCCGCTGGAAGTCCACGTAGCAGTTGCCGGGATAGTCCGGTCCCAGGGCGATACCTTCCAGACCGTCTTCTCCGATGACCCCACCCCAGAGCGTATTGTCCGCGTCGAGGGCGATGACTTTCGCGCGCGGCCGCTTCAGTACCGCCCCGACCGCCACGACACGTCGGGCGAGATCCTGGGCCGCGGCGGGTGAGAAGGGGAAGCGGGAGGTATACCACCAGCGTCGATCGAAGAAACGGTCACGCCCCAGTGTCGTGAGCCCGTGGTCGAGGTCGAGCAGCGTGGTCGACGGATAGGCGCCCATCAGATCCGATGCGATCGAGGCCTTGATCTCTTCGCGCCAGGCGTGCTCGGACACGGGAGACATCGTGTCGTAATCGCCCAGACCCGGCCCGCGATCCCGCGGCAGAAGGGTGATCAGGATGTGCCCGTCGATGGCCCCGCGCACCGCCCCGACGAGCTGCATCAGGCGAGCCCTCGCCCGCTCGGCCAGGTTGGCCAGGTGGTCCGCTGATGGTGCAGTGAACGCGCCGCCCAGTTCGGGGTCGAGATCTTCCCAGCGCAGCAGCATCACCGTGAGATGGGGCTTGTGCGCGACCAAACCCGAAGCGGGCTGCGACTCCTGTACGATCGCCCCGTACGGGCCGTGGTAGGTGGCTACCGCGAAGCCCTGCAGCAACGCCTCGAAGCGGAGGTACGGGTCCAGCAGATCACTCGTGTAGGTGTGCAGGATACCGATCCGGAGCGGAGCGGTAGACTCCCCGAGCGTCTCCAGATGTTGCGTGAAGCGCTGGACGTCCGACATAGAGAGCGCCGGCCGATTGGGGCCGAACGCGGCCAGGATATCGCCGCGAGTTTTCCCCGCGAGCGCCTTCTGGACGAGGGTGGGTTCCGAAGTCATCGGTGAAACCTAAGATACCTTTTCCATCGCCGATTCTAAATGGGCAAAGCGAAGGGCGCTTCGATGCCTGCACTTATTGCAGAGGTGACCCGGATGAACCGGGCTACTTCGGATCGGCGAAGGGAGGAACTCATCAACTGCGCTACCGTATTTGAGTATTGCCTTTCATATAGAGTTGGGCAACAGTGGAAAATATGGAAGCGAGAGGCATCCGAGGTTAGCTAGATCTCACGATCCGTGGATACGTGTCAGCCGCGACAACACTTCGGTGAACTGAGCGAGGCCAGCAGGCTTCAGGAGGACTTCCGACGCCCCGAGGGCGATCGCCTGGCGGCCTTCTTCGTCACCGGCATGAGCCGAGAGGATTACGACGGGAACGTGGGGATAGCGACTTCTGATTTGCGCGAGAACTGCCAGTCCGCCCTGCCCCGGCATCACGAGGTCGAGGAACACGCCTTGAACGGCGGTGGATTCGAGAAGGTGCAAGCCCTCCATGCCGTCGAGTGCCACCATGGCCTCGTGGCCGAAACTACGGACGGCCTCCGCAATCATCTCGGCCACCGCCGGGTCGTCGTCCACCACCAGTATTCTCATGGGTTGCGCCGGACGCCAGTATCAGGAGCTTCAAGGGCTTCGTCAAGCCCCGGCCTCGGCGGTCCCGCCTTCCAGCTCTCATGAGCCCCGGCTCGGTTCTGATCGTCGACGGCCGCCCGGAGCGCCGGGTTGCCCTGACCCGTACGATCAAGGAGGCCGGTTATGGGGTGCTCGAGGCGGGAACCGCCGCCGAGGGACTGGCACTCCTCTCGAGTCTGCACCCCGTTTTGGTGCTCATCGACATCGATCAGCTCGACGGCCCACCCCTCGACCTGCCGCGCCAGATGAGGCTCGAAAACGCGGACGTTCCCTTGATCATCCTTTCCGGAAGCGGGGATACCGACCTGGTCGTCCGAGGGATGCGCACCGGAGCGTACGACTTCCTGGTCAAGCCGGTCGCGGCGACCGCCCTCAAAGAGATCATGAAGGGCGCCCTGGCCCAGCTGGATGGACCGCCGTCGATGGCGCCACAGCCGGGCGGGGTCTCGCTGACCGGCCCGTTGCCGGTCGACGTGGACTTGCTGTTCCGGAACAGCGAACGGATGCGCGCGGTCGAGGACATTGTCCGCCGGGCGGCCGACACGAACGCCACGATCCTGCTGCAGGGGGAGAGCGGGACGGGCAAGGAGATGGTGGCCCGGGCGATCCACTACATCTCCGACCGCCGGGAGAAGCCCTTCTTGAAGGTCAACTGTGCCTCCCTGCCGGGTGACCTGCTGGAGTCCGAGCTCTTTGGCCATGAGAAGGGCTCGTTCACGGGAGCGCATCGGCGCAAGCCGGGGAAGTTCGAGCTGGCCCACCGCGGCACGTTCCTGCTCGACGAAATTGGTGAGATGCCGCTGGGGCTGCAGGCCAAGCTGCTCCATGTTCTCCAGGACGGCCAATTCTTCCGGGTCGGCGGCAGCGAAGTGATCACGTCTGACGCCCGGCTCATCGCGGCAACCAACCGGAACCTGGCCTCACTCATGGGGACCGGCCTGTTCCGGGAGGATCTCTACTACCGGCTGAATGTCGTGGCCATCTCCATTCCGCCACTGCGGGAACGGCGCGAGGAGATCCCGATGCTGGTGGACTACTTCATGATCCGATTTTGCCGCCAGTACAATCGCGATGCCCTCAAGATCTCCGCGGCCACCATGCGGCTGCTCCAGGACTACTCGTGGCCCGGCAATGTTCGGGAGCTGGAAAACATGATCAAGCGGGCGGTGGTGCTCCAGACCGAGGCCCTCGTCCAGCAGGAGATCGCCCTCCGGAGCGAGAAGCCATGGGCCCCGAAACCCGAGGCCGGGACCGCATCTCATGCCGCGCCGGCGGCGGCACCCGTCGCGGAGCTGGAGATGGGCCTGAAGGACATCGCGCGTCGAGCCGCCATGGCTGCGGAGAAGGCGGTCATCAAGGAGGTCCTCGAGAAGGTGCGCTGGAACCGCGCCGAAGCGGCGCGCCTCCTCAAGATCAGCTACAAGGCGATGCTCTACAAGATCAAGCAGGTTGGTCTGGACGATCGCCCGGAGCGCGGTAGGAAATGATTTGCTGCGTTTGTCCCGAAACCTACCTAAGTCTATTCACCGTCGCTTGTCTCTCTAGCCGTTAGCGTTTCTCGCCGCACTTGCCGGACCGTCCACGGGTCCGGGTCATAAGCACCTGTAATATCTCGCGTCCTCGAAATCGCCGCAATCACTCCCGCCGGCCTCCAAAGGGTCATGGCGCAAGACTTGCTCTCCCTGTGGACATTCTGCCTAAGGAAGGGAGGAATTCGTGAACGAGTTCATGGATGCCCGGACAGGGGTATTTCATGAGGAGGCGTTCCGGCACCTGTTGATCCGGGAGGCCGGCCGCGCGACACGATACCAGGACTTCTTCTCAGTCTGTGTGCTCCGGCCGGACGGCGAGCGTGATCTGCACGGAATGCGGGAGGACATCGAGCGGGCGATCTCGGAGAAGATTCCCGAGTTTGTTCGCGCCACCGACTTCGTCGGACAGATCTCTTCCGCAATCGCCGTGATCCTTCTCCACACCGCGGGCTCGGATGCCCTCCGTGTGGCCGAGCGGATCCGCGCCGGTATCGAGCAGGTGGCCTTTCGAGAGGGGCAAGAGGGACGGCCACAGCGGCTGACGGTCAGCGTGGGAAACGTGTCTTTCCCACGGGATGGGCATACGGACGCCATTCTCCTTGCGCAGGCGATGGCCTATCTGGACCAGGCCGTCGAGCACGGCGGCAACCGGGTCACCCATGGCAGCGATGACCCCGTTTAGGGACCTGGGAGGAAACCGTACTTGAATCTCCTAGTGCTTGACGAATCGCTCGAGCTGGCCCTCTTGCTTGGACGCCGCGCTCCCGTCCGAGGCTGGGAGCCACATTTCATCGGCTCTTTGCACGAGCTCGAAATGGCAGTTCAGTCGCGCGGGCGACCCACGGCCGTCGTGGTGAACCTCCAAGCTCCGTTGACGGCCTGGGAGTTGAGTCAGCGGCTTCGGGGTCTGCGATTGGAGAGCCCTGTTGTTGTGCTCGGCCCCCCGGGAAGCGCGAGTACGGCGCCGCCGTTGCAAGGCGTCCAGTGGGTCGATCGCCCGGTGGAAGAATCGGAGCTTACTGCGGCGCTGGACCGAGTGCTGAGCCGGCTGGGGAGACCGAGTGCGGCGACCGGAGGATTGGCGGCGGCCCACGGGCTGATCGGGCAGTCGCCGCAGCTGGGGGAGGTGCTGGCGAAGATCGAGAAGGTGGCGGTGGGGGATGCGAACGTGTGCATCTCGGGGGAATCGGGGACGGGCAAGGAGCTGATCGCCCGGGCGATCCACGAGCAGAGCGCGCGGGCGGACCGGCCGCTGGTGACGCTGGACTGCACGGCGATCCCGGAGGGGCTGATGGAGAGCCATCTGTTCGGGCACGTGCGGGGGAGCTTCACGGGGGCGGTAGAGCACCGGACGGGGTTCTTCGCGCTGGCGCACACGGGGACGCTGTTCATCGACGAGATCAGCGAGCTGTCGATGCCGTTGCAGGCGAAGCTGTTGCGGGTGATCCAGACGCGGGAGTTCGTGAAGGTAGGGGGGAGCAAGCCGACGCGGACGGACATCCGGCTGATCACGGCGTCGAACAAGGATCTGCGGAAGGCGGTGCGGGAGGGGCAGTTTCGGGAGGATCTGTACTACCGGATCGCGGTGGTGATGATCGAGGTGCCGCCGCTGCGGGCGCGGCGGGGGGACATTGGGCTGCTGGTGGAGCATTTTCTGCGGAAGTTTGCGGCGGCGCATCACAAGCGGGTGCCGCGGCTGACGGGGCGGGCGACGGAGCTGCTGCTGGGGGCGGAGTGGCCGGGCAACGTGCGGCAGCTCGAGAACTGCATCGAGCAGGCGGTGGTATTAAATGAGCATGATACGATTGACATCGACGTGCTGCCCTTGTCGGACTCGGGTAGCCGGCGCGGAGCGGAGGCTGGCAAGCCGGGGCTGCCGGCGGGGCTGACGCTACGGGACCTGGAGCAGCAGTACATCCTCCAGACGCTCGACGGGGTGGGCGGCAATCGTACGCAGGCGGCGCGGCTACTGGGAATCAGCCTTCGCTGCCTGCAATACAAGCTCAAGGCATACCGCCAGGGTGGATCAGACCCCTTGGCTCAGTTCAATGAAGCAGCAGGGAGCCAACACTCTCTAGGAGTCTGACATCTATGAGAACACTCGCTTCGCTGGCACTGTCCGTGTCCTTGATGCTCATCCCGCTCGTGGCGCAGGCACAGGTGCCCGCGCCTCAGCAGGCCGATCGGGACTACATCATCGGGCCTGAAGATATCCTGGAGATCCAGGTCTGGGGGAACAAGGACCTGAATCAGATGGTCTTCGTTCGACCGGACGGGCGTACGTCCCTGCCCCTGGTCGGTGAAATCGGCGTGGCAGGCAAGACGGTGCAACAACTGCAGGACCACCTCGGAGCGTCTACGAGAAGACCGTGAAGGGAGCCGTCGTCACGGTCATCATCAAAGAGATCCGCAGCCGCCCGGTCTTCTTCGTCGGAGGCTTCGGAAAGCCGGGCGTCATGCAGCTCACGCGCGAGCTGACTCTGCTCCAGGCGATTTCGGTGATCGGAGGCGTGCTTCCCAACGCCGACTCGGAGAAGGGCTTCGTGCTGAGGGGCGACAAGCGAATCCCGATTGACTTCAACCGCCTCCTCCAGCGGGGTGATTTGAGCCAGAATCCCAAGCTCGAGCCGGGAGATTCGGTCGTGGTACCACTGGCGGACGCGGTCTACGTGAATGGGGAGGTCAAGCAGCCCGGCGCCGTTAAATATACGGGAGATCTGACAATTTTGAAGGCCCTTACCCAGGTGGGCGGTCTGACGCCGCTGGCGTCTGCCGGCCGAGTGGACGTCCTCCGGGGGAACTCAGAAAAGAAGGAACGGATTCGGGTGGATGTTGATAAGATGATGCGGTCGCCGGACGAAAATCCTGATATCCGGTTGCAACCGAATGACATCATCTTTGTCCCACAACGACTCTTCTAGAGGGCGGGTGGAGGGTGAAGTGAGCGAAGCGGCTCATCGGATCTCGATTTTTGCTCTCGTCTTCGCTCTCTCGATGGGATTCCTTGGCGCGGGTCAAGGATGGGCGCAGACCCCGTCGACCCCGCCCGGACCCAGTGAGCAGCCGAGCCAGGGTCAGACCCAGGAAACACCCCCGGCCACGACGCCCGCGCCGGTAACTCCAATCGGCCCGCCGATCACGCCCGGTCAGCTGCTTCAGCAGTACCCTGGGCAGTCGCCGATCGGAACGCCAACCTCGCCGTCGGCGCCTCCGAGCACAACGCTGCCGCCCTGGACGCCGCCGACACCCCCGGCCCCGTCTCAGACCAACATTCCCTCCCCGCTGCTACCGGGGGGACCGGGTTTCGTGGGCGCCCCTGGATTGACGGTTCCGGGAGCTTTCGCGCCCACCGTCACGACCGTTCGCGGAGCAACCCTCGAGTTCCATCCGACGCTCCACCTCGCGGGGGAATACTCCGACAACTTCTTCCAGACCTCGAGCCATTCTCGCGACAACTTCCGCTCGATCCTTGGGCCCGGCTTCTCGCTCTTTCTGAACGGAGCACGCACCTTCGGGGCATTCTCGACCACGGTGGATTTGGTCCACGATACGGTGGACCAGAGTGGACCGGAGGTGAAGGTCTTTCCGAGTGTGAATGCGGCCATCCGGTACGCGCTCACGCCGCGGCTTGCCGTGACCTTCACCGACGTGTTCGTACGTAACGATTCGGCCAGCAACCTTGACAGGTCTGGACTCAGGCAGGGCCGGCAGATTTCGAACACGAACAGCGCCGCCCTGACCGTGGATTGGTTGCTCGATCAGATCGCCACCCAAGCCTACTATCGCAACACGCTCTTCTTCAACGAGGGCAACCGAGAAGGTGGGTCGGATCAGACGAACCAGGGTAGCCAGAACGACTCGATCACGAATATCTTTGGACTGAACGCGTCGACCCGCGTCGCTACCGACTATCTCATCCGCGCCGGATACGAGTTCTCGCGAGTCGATACCACGGACAGCAACAACAATAACAACAATGATATCGGTGGTGATTCGACCACCAATACGTTCTTCGGCTCCGCCTCCCGGCAGTTCGGCCAGTACACGACCGGCGGGATTTCGACCTCATACTCGTTCCAGACTCAGGAAGATACCAAGATCTGGAATGCGTCGGTCTTCGGCGCCTATGGACTGCCGACCGGCCTATCGCTCTCGGCAGCTGTTGGCTATAGCATTCTGAATAGTGACGAGCAAGACAACGAAGGTCTGGTTTCCGCGAACGCCACCGTGAGCTACCGCTTCACGCGCGCCGCGATCTCGGTCGGGGTCTTCCAGGACTTCCGGCAGACTGCCCAGACGGGTGAGAACTTCGGTACCGTACAGACTCGGAGCTTCTTCGGGAGTTTCCTGTACCAGCTCACCCCCTTCATCAATGCGAACCTGAATGTGTCGTACACCGAGAACCAGCCCACCGGTACCGGCAATGTCGAGGGCAGCGGCACCCAGAAGTACCTCACCTATGGGGCCGCGGTGAACTGGCAGGCGCTTCGCTGGCTGACCGCCAGTCTCCGGTACGACTTCATTCAGCAGATGGGTCGCAGCGCTTTCGACACTCAGGATAGTACTGGCAATTACGCGGAGAATCGCGTCTCGTTGAACTTCTTCGCTACCTTCTAGCCGTTTCTCGTCACCTAGTCGCTTCTCGCCACGCACTCCCCGGCTGAAACATCCGGAAGATCGAAGAAACCCGCGCAAAGGTTGCGTCCAGAAATATCGTTGTAAACCCTCGTTTCAAATAAGAATTATCCAGATCGCGGAGTCAGACTCACCCGGCCACGCAGAAATCCGAGAAGACGGAACATGTTTGCCCAATCAAAGAACACGAGTACTTGGTAAGCGTATGACATAAAGCACATTGAATCGAATACTTGGCGTGTCTCGCTCGCGCCACAGCTGGCACTGCGCTTGCTCCTAGTGTGGTCGGAACCAGACATGTTTCGAATCTTCCGACACTACATATCAGGACTGGCGTGCGTTCTCTTCCTCGGGGACCTCGCCGTCGTCTTCGGAGCGTTCTACCTCGCCGAGCTCTCTGCTCCCTGGGCCGGGTATGGTCCATTCACGGCGCGCTTCCTCGAGGTCGGTATCGCGATCACCTTTGTGCTCTACCTGGGTGACCTCTACCAGCCGCGTCAGGTTCTGGGGAGCAGGGATCTGGTGGCTCGGCTCCTCGTTTGCCAGGGCATCGCGGCCCTCATACTCGCGGCGACCGGGTTCGCGGTCCCCGTACTCAAGATCGGGCGCTACGCGTTCCTCGGGATCTTTCTCGTCACCACACCCGGGCTCCTGGCCTGGCGGGCCAGCCTCCTCGGAGCCTGGTCGCGCCAGCAGATGACCGTGGGCGTCCTCGTTCTCGGGACGGGCCATGTGGGCCGGCTGATCGGAGACCTGGAACCCACCAGCGCGCGGCCCTTTCGCATCATCGGCTTCCTCGACGACGCGCCCGACGCTGCCGACATGGTACCGAGCGGACATCTGCTTCTCGGGAAGATCCAGGATCTCGATTCGCTGGTGGAGGAGACACGGCCGGATATCGTGGTGGTCGCCCAGGTCGACCGCCGAGGGAACTTTCCCACCCAGACGCTGCTCGAGTGCCGTCTGCGCGGCATCCGGGTCGAGGATTGGCCCACCTTCTACGAGAAGGCCACCGGCAAGATCTTGGTGGCCGCGGTCCGGCCCAGCTGGCTCATCTTCTCCGACGGCTTCGTCAAGACCCCCCGCACCGAGATCATCAAGCGGCTGTTCGATATCACGGCCGCCCTGGTCGGACTCGTCCTCTCCCTGCCCTTGATGGTTCTGGCCGCAATCGCGGTCAGGCTCGAGTCGCCGGGCCCGATCTTCTACCGACAGCCTCGACTCGGCCAGAATGGCTGCGTCTTCATTCTCAACAAGTTCCGCTCGATGCGGCAGGACGCGGAAAAGGACACCGGACCGGTGTGGGCGGTTCAGCGTGACAGTCGTATCACCCGGGTCGGGAGCTTCCTCCGTCGCACGAGGCTCGATGAGCTGCCCCAGCTGTTCAACGTGCTCGTGGGGCACATGAGCTTCATCGGCCCGCGTCCGGAGCGTCCGGAATTCGTGGCGGAGCTCCAGAAACAGATCCCGTACTACATGGAGCGCCTCGCGGTGAAGCCGGGCATCACGGGCTGGGCTCAGGTGAAGTACGAATACGGCTCTTCGGTCGAAGACGCCGTCGAGAAGCTCCAGTACGACCTCTACTACATCAAGAACCTTTCGCTCTTCCTCGATCTGCTGATCGTGCTGAACACGATCCAGGTCGTCCTCTTCGCCAGGGGACGGTAGAGACCAATGTTGTATGCGCACTAGCGCCAAGGAGACACGGAGCTGATGGACACTAAGACGGTCATCAAACAGGTAGCGATCTCGCTCTTCGCGCGACGTAAGAAGTGGGTCGTGCTGACGACTCTGGCCGCGCTGGTCCTCCTGGGACCCGCCGCCTACGTCCTGTCCAAGGAGCCGCCTCGCTACCGGACCACGGCTACCATCCTGATCGAGACCAAGTCAGATCGCGCTCCGGTCTTTCAGGAGTTCTCCCCCTCGCGGCCGTTGTCGGTGCAGCTGGCGATTCTTCAGAGCCGGCTTCTCGCCGCTTCGGTGGTCGAGGCGCTGCCCAAGGGTGCCGTCGATGACCTCATGCACAACCCCTACGGGCGTGACTACATCGGTGATCTCATGGACTGGGTCGGCCGTCTGCGCGGCAAGGAGCCGGCGGCCTCGAGCCCGCAGCGCCGCGCGGTGGCCGAGCTTCGGCGTGACCGCGTCAAGTTCGTGAGCCAGGTCGGTAGCTCCGGAATCGTGGAGATCCAGGCCGAAGCCTCTCAACCCCAGATCGCGCTCGACATCGCCAACACGTATATCGAGGTTCTGCTCGCCCGGACGCGGTCCTTCAATGTCGACGATGCGAAGAGCACCCGCGAGTACCTGTCCCAGCAGACCACCCAGGTCTCCGACGCGCTCATCCGGAGCGAGACGGCCCTGCGGTCATTCACCATGGCGAGAGGCGGGGTTCAGATCCCGGCCAAGAGCACCGAGACCGCCCAGCGACTGTCTCAGCTCGAAACCACCCTCGCCGAGGTCCAGACCAACCGGAACATCAGCCAGACGCGTCTCGGGGCCTTGAAGACGAAGCTCGAGTCGATGCCGGCCCGCCAGACGCCAACGAAGTCGATAGCCGCGGTGGCCCCGACGGTCAATCCGGCCAACGCTCCGCGCCTCAGGTCGAAGCTGTCGAGCCTCGAAGCGCAGCTGGTCGAGGCGCGCAGTCGCTACGGTGAGGATCACCCTCGGGTGCGCTTGCTCAGCACGCAGATCGCAGAAGTCCAGCGGGAGCTGGGAGACGCGGTGAAGGACTCGACCGTCGCCGGCTCACCGGGCGGGCCGATTCCAGCGGACGACCGGGATGCCTTCGCGGAGATGGTGGTGGCCTTGGAGACGTCGGTCGCTTCGCTCTCGGCGCAGGAAGGCGCCATCAAGGATCAGGTCGCCGCGGTTCGCCGTGATCTGTCTGGTCTGTCGAAGGATGAGCTGGAGTACCGGCGGCTCGCGTCCGAGGTCGAGACGAACCGGAAGCTCACCACCCTGCTGTCCGACAAGCTGGGAGCCGCTCGGATCCGGGAACAGGGCGAGATGAACGTGGTCAAGGTCATCGACCCACCGGGGTTCCCGTCCACCGCTCCGAACCAGCGTCGGATGCAGTTCATGGGGCTGGCGCTGGCCCTCGCGCTGATCATCGGGCTCGGGGCACCGGCGACCGCGGAGTACTTCAATCGCCCGATCATGGGCGAGGCGGACGTCAAGAACCTCACCGGGCTGTCAGTGCTGGCGGCGGTGCCCCAGGTCGAGGCGAAGGACATGGTGTTCGGCTCGGCGAAAGAGCAGCAGGGACCGCAGGAGGATTACCACCTCTTTGTTGACGCGTTTCGACGGCTCCGCGTCGAGCTCCAGATGATGGGAGACGAGACTTCGCTCCGGCGGATTCTCATCACGAGCGCCCTGCCCTTCGAGGGCAAGTCTACCGTGGTCTTCAACCTCGGCCTCGCCCTGGGCGAGATGGGAAAGCGGGTCATCATCGCCGACGCCGACTTCCACCGCCCCACCCTGCATCGGATCACGAACACATCGGCCCGGAAGGGCTTCACCGATCTGCTGGCCGGCACGAGCAAGCTGACGGATACCATGACCGCCATCACCGACAATGTCCAGCTCGCCTCCCGCGGTGGCGCTCTGACCGCACCGGCCCGGACTGGTCTGGGAACCGCCCGGCTGCCCAAGATCCTCGATGACATGTCCAACGAAGCCGACTACGTGATCATGGACTCGTCGCCGATCCTCCTGATACCGGACAATCTGTACATGGCGGCGGCCGCGGACGGGATCGTGATCGTGGTGGCGGTAGGCCAGACCCGGCCTCGTGATCTGCTGCGCACGAAGGCGATCCTGGAACGCGCGGGGACGCCGATCATCGGGATCGTCCTCAACCGGACGCCCGTGAAGCACTTGAACTCCTACTACAAACAGTACGGCGCCTACTACAGCGCTTAACCCAAACCAGACAGGGAGCGATCACGGACGTGTGGACAAAAACCTTGCAGGACAAGCTGGAAGCTCGCACCGCGAGCGTGAGCGTCATCGGACTCGGATACGTAGGGCTGAGCCTCGCGATGGAGCTCGCCAAGTCGGGCTTCGTCGTCCGGGGTGTTGATCTGGACCTGGAGCGGGTAAATCTTCTGAATCGCGGGGAGTCGTACCTCGTGGACGTGGCGACCGAGAATCTCGCCCCGATCGTAGCAGCCGGCCGGCTCACCGCCTCGACCAGATTCGAGGAGGCCGCGCAGTCGGACGCCTTGATCATCTGCGTGCCGACGCCCCTCCGCAAGAGCAAGGAGCCGGACATCTCCTACATCCTGTCGGCGGTGGAGAGTCTTCTCCCCCACCTTCGGCCCGGCCAGCTGCTCGTGCTCGAGAGCACGACCTACCCGGGCACGACCGAGGAGGTAATTCAACCGCGCCTGGAAGCCAACGGCCTGGTGATCGGCCACGACTGCTTCCTCGCCTTCTCTCCTGAGCGAGTCGACCCCGGCAACAAGCGGTTCACGACCGCCAACATCCCGAAAGTGGTGGGTGGGGTGACCCCGGCCTGCACCCGGCTCGCCGCGGCCCTCTATCGCCAGGTGACGTCCAGCGTGTTCGAGGTGTCGAGCCCGCGGGTGGCGGAGACGGCCAAGCTGCTCGAGAACACGTTCCGGAGCGTCAACATCGCGCTCGCCAACGAGCTGGCGTTCGCCTGCCGCAAGATCGGTGTCGACCCGTGGGAGGTCATCGACGCGGCGGCGACGAAGCCATTCGGCTTCATGCCGTTCTATCCGGGGCCGGGCATCGGCGGCCACTGCATCCCGGTCGACCCCCTGTACCTGTCGTGGAAGGTGCGTCTCACCGGGTACGAGGCGCAGTTCATCGCGCTCGCGGATCAGATCAATCGCGCGATGCCGGAGCACGTGGTGGCCCTGGTGGGAGATGCGCTGAACGATCATGGCCGGGCGCTCCGCGGCTCGTCGGTCCTGGTCCTGGGGGTCACCTACAAGCCGGATGTGAACGACATCCGGGAGTCCCCCGCGCTGGAGATTCTGGAAATGCTGGAGCGCAAGGGGGCGCACGTATCGTACGCCGACCCGTTCACGCCCCAGCTGACGCTCGGGTCGGCAAAACTCTCCGCGGTCGAGCTGAGTCCGGAGGCCATCGCGGAGGCCGACTGCGTGCTGATCCTCACGAATCATACGAGCTTCGACTATGCCACCATCGCCGATCGCGCGACGCTGGTGGTGGACACACGGAATGCGCTGAAAGCACACCGCCGGGCCGGATCGTCCATCGTGACGCTCTAGGAGTCCTCATGCGCACGGTTCTCGTTACTGGAGGAGCCGGCTTCATCGGCTCTCACCTCGTCGATCAGTTGCTCGAGAGCGGGACCTCGGTCCGCGTCCTCGACAATCTTTCTACCGGCTCGCTCGGCAACCTGCAGGCCGCGGCCGACTATCAGCCCCGGGGTCTCGGCGGGCTGACCGGGAGCCGGCTCGAGGTGATCATCGGAGACGTGCGGGACCGCGAGGTGCTGCGCAAGGCGCTCCGGGGTGTCAAGTACGTCTTCCACCTGGCCGCCCTGCCTGCGTCCGCGGTGTCCGTCACCGATCCCGGTGATATCCACGCCGTCAACGTCGAAGGGACCCTCAATCTGCTCCACGGCTCCCTGACCGAGGGGGTGTGGCGGGTAGTACTCGGGTCGTGTTCGTCGGTTTACGGGACTCCAGGTGCCCTCCCGGTGGGTGAGGACGCGGGTCTTGCACCCAATACCCTGTTCGCGGCCTCGAAGGTCGCGGCGGAAACGTACTGCCGTGCCTTCTACGCTCGTCACCAGCTGGATACGGTGGCGCTTCGGCTCTTCAATGTGTACGGACCCCGCCAGAGGCCCTCGCCCCCCGCCACCGTGGTGCCGGGTGTCATCGACGCCCTTCGCCAGCGTCGTCCCTTCACGGAGAGCGATGAGCGGAGCGGGCATGACTTCATCTATGTCAACGACGCGGTCGCCGCGATCCTCGCCGCGGCGCGGGCACCCCGGGCGGCCGGGCGCGTGATCAACGTGGGGTCGGGTCAGATGATGTCCGTCGAGGATGTGCAGCACATCGTCGCCAATCTGCTGAAGACGTCGGTCCCCGTCCCGTTGCCGCGGCACCCGGACGCGCAGCCGAATCAGATGTGCGCGCGGATGAGTGTCGCGAGCGAGCTGCTCGACTTCACTCCGCGTGTATCCCTGATCGCGGGCTTGGCTCGCGTCATTCGGTCCATGACCGAGGAAGAACAGCCGGAACGGGCTTTCGCCCCCGCGGGACTCGACGAGTAACCGTCCTGATGATCAACGCGTTGACTTTCGACGTTGAGGAGTATTTCCACGCAGAGGCCTTTGCGGGGGTGGTGGATCCCCGTGACTGGTCCACCCTCGAGTCTCGGGTAGTTGGCGCGACGGAGCGGATCCTCGCGCTTCTCGACGAGGCCAGGGTCACCGCGACGTTTTTCGTCCTGGGCTGGGTGGCGGATCGGTATCCGTCGCTGGTACGCGCGATCGGGAGGGGCGGGCACGAGGTGGCATCCCACGGCTACGGCCACCAGATGATCACGCGGCTCAGCCGGGCCGAATTCGTTGAGGACATCCGGAGGGGCAAGGGTGTGGTCGAGGACGCGGCGGGGTCCGCGGTAATCGGATACCGGGCGCCGACGTTCTCGGTGGTGCGGGAGACGCTTTGGAGCCTCGATGTTCTCGCCGAGGCCGGCTTCCGCTACGACTCGAGCATTTTCCCCATCGTCCACGACCGCTACGGCATCCCCGACGCGCCGCGCTTTCCGCACCAGCGTGTGGTCGGAGACGGGTCGGCGATCGGGGAGTTCCCGCTGTCGACCGTCGCGGCGGGCCGGTGGCGGGTGCCGGTGGCCGGCGGGGGGTACTTCCGCCTGCTTCCGTATGCGCTCACGCGCCGCGCCCTGCGTTACCTGAACGAGACCGAACGGCAGCCCGGGATGGTGTACCTGCATCCGTGGGAGCTCGATACCGGCCAGCCCCGGATGCCGGTGGGGCGGCTGACGCAGTTCCGGCACTCGGTGAACACGCGCGGAGCGGAGTCGAAGCTGCGACGGCTGCTGAGGGACTTTCGCTTCGGTCCGGTGCGGGACGTACTGACCGGGACCGGTCTGCTGCTGGCGGGAGGTGCGCGATGAGGGTCGTGGTGATCGCGGGGGCTCGTCCGAATTTCGTCAAGGTGGCGCCGATCCTGGCCGAGCTGGCCGAGTATCCGTACGTCTCCACAACTCTCGTTCACACCGGGCAGCACTACGACGCGCAGATGTCGGATGCCTTCTTCGCCAACCTCGAGATTCCGAGGCCGGACGTGAATCTCAAGGTTTCGGGCGGGGGTGCGGTGACCCAGATGGCCGACATCATGACGAGGCTGGAGCCGGTCCTGGTCTCAGCCCGGCCGGACGTGGTGGTCGTGGTTGGGGACGTGACCTCGACGGTGGCGGCGGCCCTCACCACGGTCAAGCTGGGTCTATCCCCTCGCGCACGTGGAGGCGGGCTTGCGCAGCTTCGACCGGAGCATGCCGGAGGAGGTGAACCGCATTCTCACCGACTCGGTCTCGGATCTGCTCTTCACCACCGAGCCCGTGGCCAACGAGAACCTGGCCCGCGAAGGTCTCCATCCGGACAAGGTTCACTTCGTCGGGAACGTGATGATCGACACGCTGTTCCGCTACCGGGAGAAGGCGCGAGAGTCGGACGTGCTCCGCCGGCTCGATCTCATTCCCGGCGGCTATGCGGTGTTGACGCTGCACCGACCCAGCAACGTCGATGACGAGGGCACCCTGGGTCTGCTGCTGCAGGCCGTGGCGCGCATCCAGGCGGAGATCCCGATCGTGTTCCCCGTCCATCCCCGGACCCGGCGCCGGCTCGAGGCACTCGCGAGCGTGCTGCCTCCGATGCCGGGTCTGCACCTGGCAGACCCCCTGCCCTACCTCGACTTCCTCCGGGTCATGGACGAGGCCAGGTGTGTGCTCACCGATTCCGGGGGGGTGCAGGAGGAGACGACCGCGCTGGGGATTCCGTGCCTGACCCTTCGGAACAATACCGAGCGGCCGATCACCGTGACCCGGGGCACCAATCGGATCGTGGGTACGGACCCCGATACGATCTTCGAGTCCTGGCGCACGCTTTCCACCGGGAAGTGGCCGGTGGGTGAGCTGCCCGAGCTCTGGGACGGAAAGGCGGCCGGACGGATCGTCCGTCTGCTCGTCGCGAGGGGACGCTGATGTTAGAGGTGCAGCCGCTGACCACCGAGACAATGGAATGGGACGCCTTCGTGCGGAGCACGCCCCAGGGCAGCCCGTTCCACCTGATGGCCTGGAAGCGAGCGGTGGAGGCCACCTTCGGGCATCGCTCGCACTACCTGATGGCGGTCCGAGGATCGACGCTGGAAGGCGTCCTTCCCCTCTTCGAGACCCGCGGATTGCTGGGTGGTCGGGGCCTCGTATCCGTGCCCTACGGGGTCTACGGCGGGATCTGCGCCACCTCGGAGGAGGCGCGTACGACTCTGGTGGACGCGGCCCGGACTCTGGCCAAGCGACGCGGCGCGGCATACGTGGAGCTGCGACACCGCGCAGGTCAAGAGCTCACGCTGCCGACCAAGTCCCTGTACGTCACCTTCTCCCGGCCCATCTCGAGGGTGGAGGAAGAGAACCTGAACGCGATCCCGCGCAAGCAGCGCCGGATGACACGCCAGGGCCTGAAGCACGGTCTCCGCGCCGAGCTCGGAACGCAGCATCTCGATGCGTTCTGGGGAGTTTATGCCCACAGCGTGCACGCCCTCGGCTCGCCGGTGTTCCCGCGACGGCTCTTCCGTGCGATCGCGGACGAATTCGGGAAGGATTGCGAGCTGCTGACGATCTGGAAGGAAGACCGAATGGTCGCGGGTGTCCTGAGCCTCTTCTACGAAGATCAGGTGCTTCCCTACTACGGCGGCGCGCTTCGTGAAGCCCTGCCCTACGCGGTCAACGACTTCATGTACTGGGAGCTGCTCTGTCACGCGGCCAAGGTCGGCTATCGCACCTTTGATTTCGGCCGGAGTCGCGAGGGAACCGGCGCGTATCACTTCAAGCGGCACTGGGGGCTAGAACCGACACCGCTCCCGTACCAGTACATCCTGTCTGACGGCGCCCAGATGCCCAACCTCAGCCCCTCGAACCCCAAGATGCGCCTCGCGGTGCGAGCCTGGAAGCGGCTGCCTCTGCCGGTCACCAAGGTCATCGGCCCACCCCTGACCAGGTACCTCTCATGAATGTTCTGATGCTCGGACGCTGCGTGCCGCCTCCTCGCCGCCCGGTCCGGGGCACGCGGGAGTACCACTTCGCCCGGCACCTGTCGCGAACACACCGTGTCACGCTCGCCTTCATCACCGACAACCCGGATGCGGCGGGGGCGATCTCCGCGCTCAGGACCGACTTCGGGGATCTGGAGTTCGCGGTCGTCCCGCGCGCCTGGAAGTCGCTCTCCAGCGCGCTACGCCTCGCCACGGGAGAGTCCTGCACGCTTTCGTACTTCCGGTCGGAGGCCCTCCGGACTCGACTGGCTGATCGCCTGAAGCGCGGCCGCTACGACGTCGTCCTCGTGTCGTCATCCACCATGATCCAGTACGCTCTCGAGATCGACCCCAGCATCCCGATGGTGATGGACTTCGCCGGTGTCGATTCGGAATGGTGGCGGCGGCAGGCCGCGGCGGGGACCTTCGGAGCCTCGAGATTCTTCCGGACGGAGGCCTCGCGGCTCCGTCTCGCCGAGACCGCGATAGCCACCCGCGCCACCCGCTGCGTCGTGGACAGTCCCGAGGCGAGTGATATCGTCCGATCCTTTGCGCCCGGTTTGGCCGTGGCGATGATTCCGGACGGAATGCCGACCGAAGGACCCGAGGCGATGTCGCGTGCGGGGAAGGTTCCCACCGTGGTCCTGCACGCGCCGCCGAGGGGAGCCGGCGGCGTCGACGAGACGCTGTCGTATTGCCGTGCCATCCTGCCCGCCCTTCGCGCCAGAGTCCCGCAGGTCCGCCTGGTGGTGACATCGAACGAGCCGGTCTCGGCGTGGCCGTCCGGGGTCGAGGTGGCTTCGCCCGGGAACGGCGGCGGCCGGTTGCTCTTCCACAGCCAAACGGTGGTGGTAGCGCCCGTCATGGGCGGAAGCGACATGCGGAGCGCGGTGCTCGAGCCCATGGCGGCGGGAGTCCCGGTCGTCACCGGCGCGCAGGCGTGCGCTCGCATCGGAGCTCAGCCCGGCGTGGACCTCCGGGTGGCTGACGCTCCCGACGACCTGGTGGCCAGTGTGCTGGAGCTACTCGGAAACCGCCGCCTCCGGGAGGAGATGGGGTCGCAGGCGCGGCGGTTCATCCAGGCGAACTTCTCGTGGGAGGCTTCTGCAGCGCGTTTCGAGACGGTGCTCTCCGCCGTGGCGACCGACCGCTCCCGCCAGGAGAACGGTACGAGCCCGACGCCGATGCCGGCGACGCTCGGAGGATGAGGAATGCGGATTCTCATGCTCGCGCATCGGATCCCGTATCCCCCGCACACCGGGGACAAGACGCGGGCGTACCACGTGCTGCGCCTTCTGCAAGCGCGCCACGAGGTGACGCTCGGGTTTCTGATCGACGACGCGGCCGACCAGGAAGGCGTCGCGGCTCTCCGGGAGCTGGCGCCCGATCTGGAGTATCGCCGCGTCTGGAAGCCTTGGGGGCTGGTGAGGGGGTTGGGCGCGCTAGCCACCGGGGGAGCGCTATCGATGGCGTACTTTCACTCCCGGGGCCTGCGAAGCCAGCTCACCCGCCGCAGTCGCGAGCAGCCGTATGATCTGATCTACGCCTTCTCCGGGCCGATGGCCGAGTACGCTCGGGGGCTGGGCATTCCCCTCGTGATGGACTTCGTTGACGTGGACTCCGACAAGTGGCGGCAGTACGCGGACCACAGTCGTCCACCCCTCAGCTGGCTCTACCGAACCGAGGCGAGGCGGCTCGAGGCCTCGGAGGCCGAGATCGCAAGGTGGGCGAGTGTCTGTCTGCTCGCAACCCCGGTCGAGGAGGCGTTGCTGCGGTCGTTCGCTCCCTGGGCACGGACCGCGGTCATGCCGAACGGGATCGATTCGAAGTACTACGCTCCGTCCGCGAGCGGTCCGAGCCAGCCCGCGGTCATCTTCACGGGTGCGATGGACTACCTGCCGAACGCGGACGCGGTCCGGCACTTCTGCGCGGACATCCTGCCGCTCGTGCGGCGGGAGGTGCCGGAGACCGCCTTCTACATCGTGGGCCTCAATCCGTCCCCGGATGTCATCCGGCTCCGGGAGATTCCGGGAGTAACGGTCACGGGCGCGGTGCCGGACGTACGGCCATACTATGCGCGCGCCGGGGTGTGCGTCGCGCCGATGCGGATCGGCCGAGGGGTGCAGAACAAAGTGCTCCAGGGCATGGCCATGAGCCTTCCGGTGGTGGCGAGCAGTCTCGCGGCCCGTGGGATCCAGGCCGAGGCGGGGCGCGATCTGGCGATCGCCGACGATCCGGCTCTCTTCGCCGCCCACGTAGTGCGCCTGCTCAAGAGCCCGACCGAGCGCCGACGGCTCGGACAGCAGGGTCGCGCGTGCGTGGAGGCCAACTACGTCTGGGAGCGCAACGTCGATCGGCTGGAGCCTCTGCTCGCCGCGGCGGCCGGCCGCCCTGTCCCGCCTGCGGAGGGCGTCCACGCCAACGCGCACGTCGCGGCTGGCCGAGCGCCCAGGGCCCAGGCATGAGCCTCCAGGTCCGACGGCTCGCCACCTCCGCCGAGCTCCGATCGATCAGCGGAGTCTGGTCGGAGCTGGCCGAGCAGGCGATTCATCCCACGCCCTTCATGAGTCAAGACTGGTTCGAGTGCTGCCGGGTCGCCGCCGACGATGAGAGCGTGGAGTTGCTCTTGGTGTCGGACTCGGTGGCCCCCGTGGCCCTGGTCCCCCTCCGCCACCGGACGAGCACCTCCCGAGGGCTGCGGGCCAAGTATCTCTCGCTCCTCGACTGCCCGGATTCGCCGTTCGCCGACATCATCCCTTCCGGTGCCGGAGAGCCGGTGGCCGGGGCGGTGCTGGCGCACCTGGCGGCCCGCTCCGACTGGGACATTCTCGAGCTCGGGCGGCTCCCCTCGGATTCGCCGACGCTCAAGGCCTTCGAGGGCGAGTGTGAGGGTCGGCTGCACCAGCGCCGCGCGGGGGCGGAGATGTCTCCGTACATGGCGATCGAGGGGACGTGGCAGGCGTTCTACGCCTCTCGAAGCCAGCGCTTCAAGAAGACCATCCGGAATATTCAGAATCGCCTCGCGCGGCTCGGCACGGTCGCGTTCGAGGAGCATCGCTCGCTGGATCCGGCCGGTCCGGTGTTCGAAGAGATGATCGATCTCACCCGACGGAGCTGGAAGGCCGAGGAAGGGGTGGCGATCGCCACCATGCCCCGGATGAGGGAGTTCTTTGCCGAGCTCAGCCGCCGGGCCACGGAACGCGGGTGGCTGTCGTTGTGGCTTCTGCGGCTCGAGGGCCGCGCGATCGCGATGGAGTATCAGCTCCGGGACAAGGGCGTCGTGTACGCGCTCCGGGCCGATTTCGATCTCGAGTACGCGGCCTCGTCCCCCGGGAGTGCGCTCAATTTCGAGATTGCGCGCTCGCTGTTCGAGCGCGGTGAGGTGCGCGAGTATCAGATGGGCCCCGGTCTCAACGAGTACAAGATGCGCTGGGCCTCCGGCAGCCACGAGACGGTGCGGCTCCACGCGTACCGTGACGGGCTCTACCCGACCTTGTTGCACTTCGGCGAGACGGTACTGGCTCCCGCCCTGCGCCGCGTGCGGGATCGACTGCGATGAAGCTTCTCGGCGGTTTCGTCTACCACGACCCGGGGCGGCCCGCCGATCCTCGCCAGCTGGAAGGGATGCTCGCGTCGAACGGCGCCTCTCCCGCTCGGGTGGCCTCGGCGGGCCCCTTCACGGCCGCGCTCACCGGCGAGGAGAGCCCCTGGACGGGAGACGGTCTGGTGGTTGCCGCGGATCTGGATCTGGTCAACTTCGATGAGCTGGCGGCGCTGACCGGCGCCCGCGAGCCGCAGGAGGTGATCGCGGCCCTCTACGCGCGGGAACAGATCGGCGGGATCCAGCGGCTGCGCGGGGCCTTCGCGGTCGCGATCTGGGAAGCGCGCTCGGCGCGGCTTCTCCTCGCGGTGGACCAGATCGGGATGCGGCGCCTCTACTACACGATCACCCAGCAAGGGATCGCCTTCGCGTCTCGCCCGGGCCCGCTGCGGAATCTCGCGGACTCGAAGTCCGCGCCGGACCCGACCGCGGTCTACTGCTACCTCAATTTCGGCTATATCCCGGCCGCGATCTCGATCACCCCGGACATCCGGCGGGTCGAACCGGGCTCCCTGGTGACCACGCGCCATGGCGAGGTGGCCATCCGCCGCTACTGGGACATGACGTATTCCGAGGAGCCGATGCAACGGGATGCCGCCGCCCGCGCCACGATGCGCCACGCGGAGGCCGCGGTGGGGCGCGCCCTCGGAAGCGGGGGGGCAAGGCACACCGGGGCCTTCCTCTCGGGGGGCACCGACAGCAGCACGATCGTTGGACTCATGGCCCGGATCACCCAGGAGAAGGTTCATGCCTTTTCCATAGGCTTCCACGAGCGTCGTTATGACGAGCTCGAGTATGCGGAGCGGGCGGCGCGCCACTTCAAGGCGCATCACCACGTCCGCCGGGTCTCGCCTCACGAGGCTCTCGAGGCTCTTCCGCGACTCGTCGAGGCCTATGACGAGCCCTTCGGAAACAACTCGAGCATTGGAACGTTCCTGTGCGCTCAGATGGCTCGGGAGTATGGCATCACTCGCCTGCTCGCCGGCGACGGGGGCGACGAGATCTTCGGAGGGAATGAGCGCTACACGGTGGACGCGGTGTTCGGACGCTATCAGCAGATTCCCGGGCTCCTGCGCCGCGCGCTTCTCGAGCCGATCCTGTCGACTCTTCCCGACGGCGGCGCAACTGTCGTCGGCCGAGCCCAGCGCTACGTTCGCCGGGCCAGTCTGCCGAACCCGCGCCGGTTCTACTCGTACGAGTTCTTCTTTGCGCAGGATGGCCGCGAGCTTCTGAGCAAGGACTTCCTGGCGGTGCTGGATGTAGAGGCCCCGTGGAAGGTTCTGGACGAGCACTTCGATCGGGTCACCGCGGGCTCCGAGCTCAACCGACTGATGTATTTGGACATGAAGCTGACGATCGGCGACAACGATCTGCTCAAGGTCACCCGTACCGCGGAAGCAGCCGGAATGGGGGTCCGCTTCCCCTTCCTCGACCTTCCCCTCCTCGAGTACAGCGCCACCTGGCCGGCGCGGTTCAAGGTGCACGCGGGCGAGAAGCGGCTACTGTTCAAGCAGGCGTTTGGCGAGCTGCTCCCCCCGGAGATCCTGGCCAAGCGGAAGCACGGCTTCGGGGTGCCGACGAGCCTCTGGCTCCGTACGCACTCCGGCTTTTCGGATCTGGCTCACGATGCCCTGCTGGGGCCGAGCGCGCACGTCCAGTCCTACTTTCGGCCCGGAGCGCTCGAGGATCTTCTCCGCCTCCACGCGGCGGACACCACCGCGTTCTACGGGGACATCGTCTGGAGCGTCCTCATGCTGGAGCTGTGGCATCGACGGCACCTCGGGGCGGAGGTCGTAGCGTGAGCGGATCCGCGAGTGAAGCGCTGGTTCGCGGCGTCGCGACGGCGCTCCACCGCACGGGTCTCACCGGGGCTGCCTCGGGCGTCGCGGGCTATCTGCGCCGGGAGCCGGCGTTCTCGGTCTTCACGTATCACCGGGTCAACGACAACCGGGATCCGTTCTTCCCCGCCCTCCCGACGGAGGTGTTCGAGCGGCAGATGCAGTACATCGCGCGGCACTACGTGGTCCTTCCGGTGGAGGACCTGGTGGGTCGGATGGCGGCGGGGAGCGTTCCGCGCAACGCGGTCGCCATCACGTTCGATGATGGATACCGGGACAACCTGACCCACGCCGCGCCCATTCTCGCGCGCCACCACCTGCCCGCGACCGTCTTTCTGGCTACCGGCTTCATCGGCACCGGCGAGGTGCCGTGGTACGACCGCCTCGCGACCGCGCTCCAGGTCTCGACCCGCAGCCACGTGACCCTGCCGTCCGGCGAGGATCTGCCGCTGGAGTCGGAGGAGGCGCGGGTGTCGGCCCTGGGCCGGAGCCAGGCGTACTTCAAGGGCCGCCCGGAGATCGCGTTCCGGGAGGAGCTGGAGGCCCTTCTCGATCGCCTGGGAGGGACGGATCGTCCGTCCGCCAAGAACGCCATGCTGAGCTGGGACGACGTTCACGCGCTTCGCGGGCTCGGCTTCCGGATCGGCGCCCACACGGTCAGCCACCCGATCCTGTCACGCCTCTCGCTGGAGCGGGCTCGGGCGGAGATCGTCGACTCCCAGAAGGCCATCCGGGCCGCGTGCGGCGTGACCGCGCGGGCCTTCGCATATCCCAACGGGGGCGCAGCCGACTACACGCCGGCGGTCGTGGATCTCGTGCGGGAGGCTGGCTTCACGTGCGCGATGACAACTCGTTTCGGCGTCAACACCGCCCGGACGTCCCCCTGGGAGCTCCGGCGCGGACAGCCCTGGGAAGAGCATCTGCCGACCTTTGCGGTCAAGCTCGCCTGGTATCGACTGACACTTTCTTAGGAAGGAGCTATCACGAACATGTGCGGCATCGTCGGATATGTGGGCGAAGGACGCGCGAGCGAGATCATCCTCGATGGTCTGCGGCGCCTCGAGTATCGCGGGTATGACTCGGCGGGGATCGTCACCCTGGACGGCTCTCGCCTCCAGATCCGCCGCCGGCCGGGCAAGATCGGGGAGCTCGCGGCACTGCTGGAGGAGGAGCCGAGCCCAGGAGCGGTGGGGCTTGGCCATACCCGGTGGGCAACGCACGGAGCTCCCTCCGAGCACAACTCACACCCCCACCTCGATTGTGCCGGGAATGTGGCGGTCGTCCACAACGGGATCATCGAGAACTACCTGCCCCTCAAGCTGCGACTCCTGGCCGCCGGTCACGCGTTTCGTTCGGAGACCGACACCGAGGTCATCGCGCATCTCGTCGAGACACACCTCGCGCAGTGCGGGGATCTGACCGGGGCGGTGCGGGCGACGCTGCGAGAGCTGCGGGGAGCGTACGCGCTCGGGGTGATCTCGACCGCGGCGCCGGATCGGCTCATCGTGGCCAAGCACGGGGCGGGCAGCGTCATCCTGGGTCTTGGCCAGACCGGCACGTTCGTGGCGTCCGACATCCCGGCGCTCCTGCCTCATACGCGCGACGTGATCATCCTGGAGGATGGCGATATCGCGGTCCTGGACGGCCGGGGTGTAGCCCTCAGCACGGTGGAGGGAGCATCGGTGGAGCGGCAGAAGACCCGCATCACCTGGGACGCGGCCAGCGCCCAGAAGGGCGGGTTCCCGCACTTCATGCTGAAGGAGATTCACGAACAGCCGGAGGCGGTGGCGGCCACGGTTCGCGGCCGCCTCTCCGAGCACGGGGACCGGGTGATGTTGGCGGATCTCGGGCTGACCGTGGCCGAGATGGGCGCCCTTCGACGGGTCGTGCTGGTGGCCGCGGGCACCTCGTACAACGCGGGCCTCGCCGGGCGGTTCATGCTCGAAGAGCTGGCGGGACTTCCGACCGAGGTCGACATCAGCTCGGAGTTCCGCTACCGAAAGCTGGTACTGGGGCCGGACACCCTCGTGGTGGCGATCTCGCAGTCCGGAGAGACCGCCGATACGCTCGGAGCGGCCAAGATGGCGGCGACCCTGGGCAGCCCGGTGGTCGCGATCACCAACGTGGTCGGCTCCGCCCTGTCCCGCGAGGCCCGGGCCACGCTCTACACGCACGCGGGGCCGGAGATCGGAGTCGCCTCCACCAAGACGTTCACCTCGACCGTGACCGTCTGCTACCTCCTCGGACTCGCGCTCGGGCAGGAGCGCGGGCACCTCTCGCCGCTGGACAGCCGCAAGCGGATCGAGGATCTGCTCGCGATTCCGGACCTGATCACCACCGCGATCTCGCTCAATCCCGAGGTGGGCGCTCTGGCCGAGACGCTGGCCGGGTACGACCACTTTCTGTATCTCGGGCGGGGGGTGAATCACGCGGTGGCCCTGGAGGGGGCGCTCAAGCTGAAGGAGCTGTCCTACATCCACGCCGAGGGTTACGCGGGCGGGGAGATGAAGCATGGGCCGATCGCCCTGATCGACTCCCGCGTGCCCGTCCTCGCCGTCGCACCACGGGACGGCTCGTACGATCGGATTCTCGGCAACGTGGAGGAGGTCAAGGCGCGGGGCGGCCGGGTCGTGGCGGTGTGCCACCAGGGCGACACCGAGGTGGGAGGGCGAGCCGATCACGTCCTGCTCACCCCCGCCGCGCCGGAGCTCCTGTCTCCGCTCGTGAGCGTGGTTGCTCTTCAGCTCCTCGCGTATCACATGGCCCTCGTGCGGAAGTGCAATGTCGATCAGCCCCGCAACCTCGCCAAGAGCGTCACGGTCGAATAATGCGCACCTATCTCTCCGAGTTCTGGGAGCACAAGGACCTTACCCTGAGCTTCGCGGTGCGGGATATCAAGGCCCGCTACAAGCAGACGGCGCTCGGCGCGGCCTGGGCCGTGCTCCAGCCCTTCTCGCTGATGGTGGTCTTCACGCTCGTGTTTTCCCGCTTCGCCCAGGTTCCCTCCGACGGCGTTCCCTATCCCGATCTTTTCGTACTCGGGTCTCATCTTCTGGACCTTCTTCGCGACCGCGGTGTCTCAGGGCACCGCCGCGATCGTGGCGAATAGCAACCTGGTCCGGAAGATCTACTTTCCGCGTGAGACGCTTCTGGTCTCCATTCTGCTGGCGGCCGGACTCGATCTGGCGATCGCCGGGGTCATCTTCGGGGTGATGATGGGCTACTATCACATTCCGGTGCCGATGACGGTGTTCTGGGTGCCGGTGCTGCTCGCGGTGCAGACGCTGTTCGCGCTGGCGGTGGTGTGCTTCACGTCGGCGGTGCACGTCACGCTACGCGACATCGGCCATGGGATCCCGCTGCTGCTCCAGCTCTGGATGTTCGCCACCCCGGTCGCTTATCCCCTGTCCGTCGTTCCCGCGCGACTCCTTCCGTACTACGAGCTCAACCCGATGACGCCGATCATCGACGGATACCGCCGCGTGATCCTGCACGGACAGCCGCCGGACCTTCGAGCCCTGGCGGTTGCCACCGTGATCACCCTCGTCCTGCTAGCGGTCGGGTACGTGTTCTTCAAGCGGGCCGAAGGCACCTTCGCCGACGTCATCTAACGGAGCCAACGCATGCCTGATGTGACGGTCAGTGTCGATAAAGTCTCGAAGCGATACCGCCTGCATCGGGGCTGGCACGGCTCGCTCCGTACGGAGCTGGCCGCCAGCCTCAAGCGGCTCGTCCGGCGGGAGAAGTCCGAACAGGATGTCTACTGGGCCCTGAAGGACGTGTCCTTCGAGATGGAGCGAGGCGACGTCGTGGGGTTCATCGGCTCCAACGGGGCCGGCAAGAGCACGTTGCTGAAGATTCTCTCGCGCGTCACCGCGCCGACGTCGGGGTCCTTCTCCGCCCGCGGCCGGGTCGGGGCACTCATCGAGATCGGGGCCGGCTTTCACCCCGAGTTGACCGGGCGGGACAATATCTATCTCAACGGCTCGATTCTCGGCATGCGGCGACGGGAGATCGAGTCGAAGCTCGACCGGATCATCGCGTTCGCGGAGATCGATCGGTTCATCGACACGCCGATCAAGTACTACTCGTCTGGCATGCAGGTGAAGCTCGGCTTCGCGGTGGCGGTGCACGTCGATCCGGAGATCCTCCTGATCGATGAAGTGCTCGCGGTGGGCGACGCCTCGTTCCAGACGAAGTGTCTCAACAAGCTCGCCGAGCTCAAGGAGCAGGACAAGACCATCGTTCTGGTGTCCCATAACATGGCGAACATCGTCCAGCATTCCAAGAAGGTGCTGTGGATGCAGGGAGGACGGGTCGCCGCCTACGGGGAGCCGGAGAAGGTGGTGGACGAGTACCTCAAGTCGGTGCGGGAGCAGCTCACGTCCGAGGACCCGAGCGAGTCGGTCTCTCAGGCGATGACCGACGCCGACCGGCCGATCCGGATCGACACCGTGACGCTGTGCGATCGGGAGGGCCGGGCCCGGCAGGTGTTCGAGACGGCGGAGTCCGCCTGCGTGGAGATCGCCTACACCGTCCAGCGGGCGGTACCCGACCCGGTCTTCGAGGTGACGATCCAGGACGCCCACGGGCACTTCCTGGGGGGCGTGACGACTCGCTTCGACGCGGTCAAGATCGACACGAGCCAGGAGGAGGGGCGGGTCCGGCTCGTCCTGCAACCGCTGCTATTCCTGAAGGGCGACTACACGGTCAACGTGCACGTCCGCGACGAGCACATCCAGCGGTACCACGACTACCGGAAGCGCGCGGCCATCATGATCGTCGAGGGGCCGAGTATCGCCTCCCGGGAGATCAGCGGGCACGTCAACTACCCGCATCGGTGGGAGATTCTTTGAGCGCTGCCCACCCCCGCTCGACGGGATCCGGAGTGGCGGTGCCGCGCAACGTGCTGTTCATCGAGAACAGCATCGGGCTGTCGGGCTCCACCATGAGCCTGACCACGCTTCTCGGACAGCTCGACCGGAGCCGGTACGCGCCCCACGTGGTCGTGTCTCTGGCCAACCAGAAGAGGTACCTCCAGGAGGCGCTGGGCCCGTCCATTCCCATCTCGGTGGTGCCGTGGCGAAACAGCCTGAAGTCGCTGCCCGTGGTCCGGTCGCTGCTCACTCGCACGGCCCGATATCCGCGGCTCCCGCATCGGATGGCCACCGGGATGGTGGCGGCCATGGACGTTCCGGCAGTGATCCTGCCGTACGTGTGCCGCCTGCGCCGGCTGGCCCGGGGTGGCCGGATCGACGTCATCCATCACAACAATGGCCTCGATGTGCGGGCGGTGCTTCTGGCGAAGTGGCTCCGGGTCCCGTTGATCGCGTACCAGCGGGGCACCGAGTGGAACTCGCCCACCGTTCGGTTCATCTCCCGGTTCGTGGATGCGTACGTCGCGAACTCCGAGGCCACGAAAGGGGTTCTCCTCGGGCTCGGCCTCCATCGGGACCGTATCAAGGTCATCTACCCCCCGATCGATGTGGAGCGCTTCCATCCGGGGGTCGACGCGTCGGCGCAGCGCCGGGAGCTCGGGATCGAGGCCGGCGAGCTCACGTTCGGCATTCCGGGCACGCTGCTCAAGTGGAAGGGCCACGACGTGTTCTTGCGGGCGGCCCAGCTGGTGCTGCGGGCACTGCCCGCCGCTCGGGCGGTGGTGATCGGTGAGGTGCCGGATGGCAGCACCGCATACCGGGACGAGCTGATGGGCCTGGCCCGAGACCTCGGGATCGCTCCCCGGACGGTCTTCACCGGATTCCGGAAGGACATTCCGGAGCTGATCCAGCTCCTGGACGTGGTCGTTCACGCCTCGGTCAAGCCCGAGCCGTTCGGCCGCGTGATCGCGGAGGGCATGGCGATGGGGAAGCCGGTCGTGGCCAGTCGGCTGGGAGGACCCATCGAGATAATCGAGGATGGCGAAACCGGATTTCTCGTGCCTTCGGGAGACCCGGAAAAACTCGCGCAGCGTATCATTGAGTTGTTGACCAGTCGCCAGCTGGCGCAACGTCTGGGGAACAGTGCCCGGATCCAGGCTACCGCGCGGTTTTCGCCGGCGGCTCACGCACGGCTGGTCGAGCAGGTATACGAGGAGACCTTGACGGCTCACGGGGCCCGTACGCGGCCGGTGAGAGAGAGGGCGGCATGTCAGCCAAACGAATCGCGGTAATCCTGGTCACCGCCCTGGTGTGGCTTTCGGAAGCCAGCGCGGCGGCGTCCAGCGACGGCTTGCCGAATGCCATCGTCAGTACGGATCTGAGCGTGATCGGATGCCAGGTACGGGAGGCGATCGGGCTAGGCGAGCGGGCGAGAGCCAGCCTGGAAGGTGCCGGCGCGAGCGCCAACCCCGCCGCCACCCAGAAGGTTCTCGACACGATGTATCGGCAGGTGCGAATGGCCCTCGGGAATCTGAAGGACCGGAGGGCTCGGTTGAAGGCCCCGGATCCCATGCTGGACCTGCAGGAGGCCAAGGTCACCTTGGCGTGGCACACGATACGCCGGCCGGTGGATACGTTCTTCGACTCGCCGGTCAAGGACGAGTGGATAGGTCTTGCCGCGCGCGAGCTCCGTGCCGCGATGTCGGCGCTGAGACAGGCGGAGGTCCTGTTGCCGTTGTGCGCAAGCGCGCGAGGCGCATCCCGCCGAGATCCTGACTCATGATCGGGCGCGACTTCGCGGTCACCGCCGTCATTCTGGGCCTGCTTCCGGTGTCCCTGCTCCACCCGTGGGTCTGGGATCCTGACGTGGTCCTGGATCGGCTACATGAACCCGCACCGGCTGACGTACGGCTTCGCCTACCACCTGCCGTTCGCGTTCCTGGTCATGGCCGCGACCCTGCTGGGCTTCCTGTTCACCCGGGAGAAGAAGGGGCTGCCCGCGTCGAGCGAGGTGTTTCTTCTCCTGATGCTCTGGGGCTGGTTCCTGGTCACCACGATGTTCGCGTTCTACCCGGAGGATGCCTGGACTCATTTCATCAAGATCTCCAAGATCCTGCTGGGCGCGTTCGTGACCGTATCGCCGTGTTCCAGGACGCCCGCCGGCTCCAGATGCTGATCTGGGTCATCGCCGGCTCGATCGGCTTCTACGGTTTGAAGGGTGGGATATTCGCCCTCATGACCGGCGCTCAGCATCGGGTGCTGGGCCCGCCGGACTCGTTTCTCTCCGGGAATACCGAGATCGGCCTGGCCCTCAACATGGTGATCCCTCTCCTGGTGTATCTCCAGCGTCAGGAACAGCGCTTCTGGCGGCGTCGGGCCCTCCTCGCGGTCGCCATCCTGTCCATCATCGCGAGCCTGTCCACCTACTCCCGTGGTGCCTTGCTTGGACTGGCGGTGGTCGTTCCCCGCTCTTTCTCAAGAGCCGGGCTCGGTTCATTCTCCTCCCGCTACTGCTCCTCGCGATCATGGTCCTGCCGACGGTCATGCCGGAGGGGTGGACGCAGCGGATGGAGACCATCGAGACGTACAAGGAGGATCTGTCCGCAAATCAACGCTTGAACTCCTGGTTCGTGGCGTTCCAGCTCGCGAAGGAATACCCGGTGATGGGAGGCGGTTTCCGGACGTTCTCGGAGGAGATCTACAACCTGTACATGCCGGGCTACCGGTTTGCCAGGCTCCGAGCACGACGCGCACAGTATCTACTTCCAGGTCCTCGGAGAGCACGGATTCACCGGCCTCACCCTCTACGTCGCGCTGCTGGTGTCGACGCTGTTGAGTCTGCGGCGGCTGATCTGGCGGACCCGCAAGAACCCCGCGCAGCAGTGGATCTGCAGCTGTGCTCAGATGGTCGAGGTGAGCGTCGCCGGCTTCATCGTCAGCGGGACATTCCTGAGCATGTCGTACTTCGACCTGTTCTACCACCTGGTGGCCATCACCGTGATCCTCAAGGTGCTCGCCAACGCCCCGGTGGCCGACGCGGCGGCGGACGCGCCGGGCACGCCGGCGTTGCCCGCTCCCGCTACGCTCGTGAAGGCCTGAGAGCCATGTGCGGCATTACCGGCATCCTGAGGCGTGACGGCAACGTCGTGGGCGAGCAGCCGCTCGAGGCGATGACGACGTGCCTCGCCCACCGCGGCCCCGACGGCGACGGATTCTTTCGACGGCGCGGTCGGGCTTGGCCACCGGCGGCTGGCCATCATCGACCTGGCGACCGGCGACCAGCCGATGGCGAGCGTCGACGGACCGGTCGTGGATCGTCTTCAACGGCGAGATCTACAACTTCCGCGAGCTCCGGCGCGGAGCTCGAGGCCCGAGGGCCAGCGTTCCGCACGACGTCGGACACCGAGGTGATCCTGCGCGCCTACGAGGCGTTCGGGGTCGGAGTGCCTCGGGCGGCTGCGCGGCATGTTCGCGCTTCGCGATCTGGGACGGCCGCCGGCGCGCGCCTGTTCCTCGCCCGGGACCGCGTCGGCATCAAGCCGCTGGTCTACGCCTGGGACGGCCGCCGCCTCGCTGTTCGGCTCCGAGATCAAGGCGCTGCTCCAGGACCCGGCGGTGCCGCGCGAGCTCGACTGGGACGCCGCTCCGCGACTACCTCGCCTTCACTACGTGCCGAGCCCCCGCACGATCTTCCGCGCACGATCCGGAAGCTGCCCCCGGCCTGCCTACCTCGTGCTCGCGCTCGACCGGCGGCGACGCCGGAGATCCAGTCGGTACTGGGACCTCCGGTTCGCGCCCGACGAGCGGCGGAGCGAGGCCGAATGGGTGGAGGGGCTGCGCGCGCATCTCGCCGGACGCGTCCGGTGGCACATGGTCGCCGACGTGCCGGTCGGCGCGTTCCTCTCCGGCGGGCTCGACTCGAGCACGGTGGTCGCGCTCATGGCCCAGCGCCGCGCCGGCGCCGGTCCGCACGTTCTCGATCGGCTTCGACGAGGCCGACTTCGACGAGCTCGCGCTACGCCCGGCAGGTCGCCGCGCGCTACGGCACCGAGCACTCGCGAGTTCGTGGTCAAGCCCGACGCCCTCGAGGTGCTGCCGCGGCTCGGCCCGGCAGTTCGACGAGCCGTTCGCCGACTCCTCGGCGATGCCCGACCTACTACGTGTCGAAGATCACGCGCGAGCACGTCACGGTGGCGCTGTCCGGCGACGGCGGCGACGAGAACTTCGCCGGCTACCGCCGGTACGCGCGCGCCGCAGGCCCTGCACGGCCGGCTGGACCGCGGCCCCGGCCGGCTCGCGCGCCCGCTGCTCCGGCCTGCGGCGCCCGGCTGCTGCCGCGGGGCGCGCGCGGGCCAGCGGCTACCTCGAGCTGCTCGGCGCCGACCCGATCGAGCGCTACTTCCGCATGGTCGCCGCGCAGCGCCGACGGGCTCCGGCGCCTCCTCGCCGCGGACGCGCGCGCCCAGGTCGCGCTCGATGGGCGACGCCGCCGGCGACTTCCGGCGGCTGGCCGCGGCGGCAGGCGCGCCCGACTACGTCTCGACGCTCCAGTACGCTCGACGTCCAGACCTATCTGCCCGAGGACATCCTGACCAAGGTCGACCGCACGAGCATGCCGGTATCGCTCGAGGTCGCGGGTGCCGCTGCTCGACCACGGCTGATGGAGTTCGTGGCGACGATGCCGACGCGCCTGAAGCTCCGCGACGGGACCGGGCAAGGCCGATCTCTGAAGCGTGCCATGGCCGACGCCCTCCCCGCGCGACGTGCTTGAGCCGGCCGCAAGATGGGCTTCGGGGTGCCGCTCGCGGCGTGGTTCCGGCGCGAGCTGGCCGACTACACGCGCGACGTGCTCCTCGACCGCCGGGCGCGGGATCGCGGCGTCTTCGACCCGGGCGCGGTGCAGGCGCTCCTCGACGAGCATCGGGCGCGGCGCCCGCGACCGCTCGACCCAGATCTGGGCGCTGCTCGTGCTTCGAGGAATGGGCGCGGCGGTGGTGGACCGGTGATCGCACGTCGTCCACGTCTCCACTCGCTCGAGGTCGGCGGCACGGAGAACGGCGTCGTCAACGTCGTCGATGCGCTCCGCGACGGTTCCGCCACACCGTGGTCGCGATCACCGGCACCGGCCCGCTCGCGGCGCGGCTGCCCGCCGGCGTGGCGCGTCCTGCCGTGGACAAGCGGCCGGGCGATCGACGTGCGGGCCATCGGCGGCTCGCCGCCTCTTCCGCGCGGCTCCGGCCCGACATCGTCCACTCCCGGAACTGGGGGGCCTTCGACGCGGTCGTCGCGGCCCGGCTGGCGCGGCGTCCGCGTCGTGATCCACGGCGAGCACGGCCGCGAGATCGTCGATCCCGAGGGGCTGCAACCCGCGGCGCAACCGGATCCGGCGAGCTCCTGTCGCCGCTGGTCATCGCGCTTCGTCGCGGTATCGCACGACCTGCGAGCGCTGGCTCGTCGGAGCGGGTCGGAATCCCCGCGCGCAAGGTCGTGACGATCCACAACGGCGTCGACACCGCCCGTTTCGCGAGGTGAGGCACGGCACCGCCGCGCGCGCCGCGCTCGACCTCCCGCACGAGAGCGTCGTCGATCGGCACGGTGGGCCGGCTGGACCCGGTGAAGGACCAGTTCGGTCTCCTCACGCGCGTTCGCGCGCGTCGCGCGCCCGGTACCCGACCGCGCTGGCCGTGATCGTCGGCGACGGGCCGTGGCGGGCGGCGCTCGAGCAGCGAGATCGGCCGCGCTCGGGCTCGAGCGGCGCGCGTCGGCTCCTGCGGCGAGCGGCTCGACGTGCCCCGGCTCCTCCCCGGCTTCGACGTGTTCTCCCTGCCTTCCGATCGCCGAGGGCATGTCCAACACGGTGCTCGAGGCGATGGCGACCGGGCTGCCGGTGGTGGCCACCGACGTGGGCGGCAACCCGGAGCTGGTCGAGGACGGCGTCACCGGTCGGCTGGTTCCCGCGGCGGATCCGGCGGCCCTGGAGGTCGCGCTCCGGAGCTATGTCTCCGATCCTCACCTTCGGGCTCGCACGGCAAGGCGGGGCGGGAGCGCGTGCTGCAGCACTTCTGGCTCGAGCGCATGGCCCAGGCCCACACCGACCTCTACTCGTCCCTGTGTCGCTCCGGGCGCGCCTCCGGGCAGGCCGCCTAGCCATGTGCGGCATCGCGGGTATCGTCCACGCCGACCCGACGCTATCCGCTCGACCGGGATCTGCTGGACCGGATGACCACGCGCCCTGGCGCATCGCGGGCCCGAACGCCGAGCGGCCTGCCACGTCTGGCCCGGGGCCGCGCTGGGTCACCGGCGGCTGAGCATCATCGACCTCGTCGACCGGCGACCAGCCGATCTTCAACGAGGACGGGACGCATGGCGGTCATCCTGAACGGCGAGATCTACAATTTCCAGGAGCTGCGCGCCGAGCTCGAGGCGCGCGGCCATCGCTTCGCCGACGCGCTCGGACACCGAAGTCATCGTGCACGCCTACGAGGAGTTCGGCGCCCGCTGCGTGGCGCGGCTGCGCGGCATGTTCGCCTTCGCGCTCTGGGACGACGCGGCGCGGCGGCTGCTGCTGGCCCGCGACCGCGTCGGCAAGAAGCCGCTCTACTACCGCCAGGACGGCGACGCGGCTCGCTGTTCGGCTCCGAGCTCAAGGCTCTGCTCCAGGACCCGTCGCTCAAGCGCGCGGTCAACCTGGAGGCGCTCGACGCCTATCTCTCGCTGGGCGCGGTCCCGGCGCCGTTGACGATTTTCCAGGACGTGTCTCAGCTCCCGCCCGCGCACTACCTCGTGTGGGAGAGCGGCGGGATCCACGGTCGCCGAGTACTGGGATGTCGCCGCACGGGCGCGACGGTCGAGCGATCGGAGCGCCAGGCGCTCGAGGAGCTCGGCGCCGTGTTCGACGAAGGCGGTTCGCGCTCGCCTGGTCAGTGACGTGCCGCTCGGCGCCTTCCTGAGCGGCGGGGTCGACTCGAGCGCGGTGGTCGAGGCCATGGCCCGGCTGTCCGACCGGCCCGTGGTCACCACCAGCGTCGGCTTCGCGAGCAGCGCCTTCAACGAGCTGCGAGCACGCGCGCGCGGTGGCCCAGGCGGTGGGGAGCGACCACCACGAGGTCGATGGTCCGAGCCGAAGGCGGCGGAGATACTGCCGCGCTCGCCTGGCACCTGGACGAGCCGTTCGCCGACTCCTCCGCGCTGCCGACCTATTACGTGGCCAAGGCCGCCCGCGAGCGGGTCACCGTGGCCCTGTCCGGCGACGGCGGCGACGAGGTCTTCGCGGGCTACCAGCGGCGCTACGGGCATGAACCGGTCGGAGGTCCGGATGCGCGGGTCGGCTGCCCGGAGTGGGTGCGCCACGGTCGTGCTCGGCCCCCTCGGCCGCGTCTACCCCAAGGCGGACTGGCTGCCGCGGCCCCTGCGCGCGCGCTACGTGCTGCAGAATCTCGGCACCACGTTCGAGCGCGCCTACTTCGCCGACCTGTGCCTGCTGCGGGACGAGGAGAAGGCGGCGCTCCTGTCGCCCGGGCTGCGCCAGCACCTGCGCGGTCACGATCCCTTCGTGGCGTTCTCGCGGC
>CAVXJS010000001.1:0-6345 GCA_963762145.1 uncultured Candidatus Rokubacteria bacterium | reverse complement strand
CGCGTTCGACCTGCTCAAGGAGCCGGCGCGCGTGGCCCAAGCGAAAGCGGATTTCGCCCGCCGCTAGAGCGAGGATAAGGGCCCATCTGCTTCGTTGGCGCCCTCGACAGCCGGCTCAACGTACGGAAAGTACGCCTCGCCGGCTGCCTTCGGGCGCCGCCTCGCAGCTGGACCCTTCTCCTCGCTCTAGCCGGGTTTCTCCCACGGGCTCCTGAGTCTAGGAAGCTTCGGAGGGGGGCTCCGCCCCCCTTGCCTCGCCGCGAACAGCGGATTGCGCCGGCGGAAGCCGGCGCTCGAACGGCGGTTACTCCGACACGCTCCCAGGCGAGGAGCCGCTTCTGGACCCACCTGGGCTCATCCTATGTTGAGTGATCGCAAGCGCTCAACTTCGCAGCGGCCGCCGAGCCCGATCGGTTGCCGGGAGGGCCTTGACAGGCCCGAAGTCCGCACGTTATCGTCCCTGCGGGTCGACGTCGCACCGGGTCGATGGAGTGATCGAGCAGCAGGTCAAAGGAGATCGATCCATGAGGAAGCTAGGGATCGTCGCGGCGCTTGGCAGCCCTGTTGTTCACCCTTCCACTCCCCGGCGGCCGCCCAGGTCAAGGGACTCTACTGGACGACGAGCGGGATGTTCGGCCCCTTCCCCATCACGGACCTGATACCGAGCGTCCCGAAGGAGAAGGCGCGCGATATCACGATCCCGGTGAGCATGTGGGTCATCGATCATCCGAAGGGCCTCGTCGTCTTCGACACCGGGAACAACGTGGCGATCTCGGACGGCGGCTGCAAGAACCACTGGGCCCCGGGCAATTGTGATGGTCTCAAGCCCACCCAGAAGCGCGATGACGTCATCGACCGCCAGCTGCAGAAGCTCGGTTACTCGACCGACAAGGTGAAGGCGGTCATCACCTCGCACTCCCACCTCGACCACATCGGCAACATCAAGATGTTCCCGAAGGCGGTCCACGTCATCCAGAAGAAGGAGCTGTACCAGGCGTGGTGGCCGGAGAAGTTCCAGCGGGGCGGCGGCGTCTTCGTGATGGGGGACTTCGACGGACCCGCGCGTGACTTCAACTACCTGGAGCTCGACGGCGACTACGATCTGTTCGGCGACGGCTCGGTCATGGTCCTCAGCACGCCCGGCCACACCCTGGGCCACCAGTCGGCGAAGGTCAAGCTGGCCAGCGGGAAGACCATCATCATCTCGCAGGACGCCATCTGGATGCAGGAGAACCTGGATGGCTATCCCGCCGGCCTGAACTACAGCGTGAAGGACTACAACAACTCGGTGAGCCGGCTGAAGATGATCCGCGATCTCGAGGACGGGGAGATCTTCTTCGCGCACGACCAGGATCAGTTCAAAGCCAAGGGCAACCAGTGGCATAAGTAGGCCCGCCTCGTCCGCCGCGTGAGAAGGCCCCCCGCCACGCGGGGGGCCTTCTTGCTGTCTGCCATGAGCGCATCGCCGGTCATCGTCCCTCGAGTCGGTCTCCAAGCGCTACGGCGCGCGGACCGTCGTCCACGATCTCTCCTTCACGGTTGCGCAGGGCGAGATCGTGGGATTTCTCGGCCCGAACGGCGCCGGCAAGACCACCACCATGCGGATGATCGCGGGGTTCACCGCCGCCACCTCCGGCCGCGTGACGGTGGCCGGCCGTGACATGGCCACCGAGAACGTGGACGCCGCCCGGCTGATCGGCTACCTGCCCGAGCGCCCGCCGCTCTACGACGCCCTCGACGTCTCCGCCTACCTGCGATTCGTGGCCAAGGTGAAGGGGGTACGGCGTGCCGCCATCACCGGCGAGATCGAACGGGTCGCCACGGCCTGCCGTCTGGAAGCCGTGCTCGACGACGAGATCTTCAAGCTCTCGAAGGGCTATCGGCAGCGTCTCGGCCTGGCCCAGGCGCTCCTCGGAGCGCCGGAGGTCCTGCTCCTCGACGAGCCCACTGCCGGCCTCGATCCGGGCCAGATCCAGGAGACACGCGAGGTGATCCGCGCCTTCGGGGCCGACCACGCCGTCCTGCTCAGCACCCACATCCTCGCCGAAGCGACGCTGATCTGCCGCCGCGTGGCCATCATCAACCACGGGCGACTCCTCGCGATCGACTCGCCGACCGGCTTGCAGAACGCCGTGGAACAGACCAACCGGGTCGTCCTCCGGGTCACCGCGGAGGCGTCTGCCCTTCGAGAGGCGCTGTTGTCGGTCGACGGCGTGCGCGCGGTGGACATTCGGAGTGACGCGGCGGACGCGCGCGTGCTCAGCGTCGAGTGCCAGGTGGGCGCTCACGACCGTGTGGAGGCCGCGATCGCCCGCGCGGTGGCCGGCCGCTGGGACCTGCACCAGCTCGAGCGCCGACAGCCCACGCTCGAAGACATCTTTCTCCGCTACGTCCAGGAGCGGCCGGAGCGCGGAGAGGTCGCGTGAGCGGCACGGGCGCGGTCTACCAGAAGGAGCTCGCGACCTACTTTCGCTCGCCGATCGCCTACTACGTGGTCGCGGTGTTCCTCCTCGGCAGCGGCTACTTCTTCCTCTACAACATCTTCCTGGGCGGCGAGACCGCGATGGCGGGAACGTTCCAGAACATGGGAATACTGTTGCTGACCCTTGCCCCGGTGATCTCGATGCGGCTCATGGCCACCGAGTACAGTGCGGGCACCGCGGAGCTCCTGCTCACGCTGCCGCTGTCGCCGTGGCAAATCGTCCTCGGCAAGTTTCTGGGCGCGGTCACCATCCTGCTCCTGATCATCGCCGGGACCCTGGTCGATCTGGTCCCGCTCTACCTGTTCGGCACCCCGGAAACCACGACCATCCTGGCCGGCTATATCGGGTTCCTGCTGCTCGGCCTGGCGTGCCTCGCGGTGGGCCTGCTCTTCTCGACCGTGACCCACAACCAGATCGTGGCCGCCCTGCTCACCGCCGCGGTGCTGCTGGGCTTCTGGTTCGTCGGGCATCTGCAGACCTTCCAGGCCTCGCCGGTCGTGCGAGCCCTGGTCGGCTATCTCTCGTTCTCGCTTCACTTCACCGACTTCATCCAGGGCCTCGTTCGCACCGAGGGCGTCGTCTTCTACCTGGTCGTCACCGCGATCGCCCTCACCCTGAGCGCCGGCTACCTCCAGTGGCGACGCTGAGCCGCGCCCGCTCCGTCCGCGCGGGGCTCACCCTGCTCGCGGGACTCACCCTGCTCGCGGCCGCGCTCGTGGTGCACGCGATCCTCCTCGAGACCGTCACCGCCACGCGCGTCCTCGCGGGCGCGGGACTGCTGCTGGCGGCGGTGGGAGCGGTGGGGCTCCGGTCCGAGCTCGCCGCCCTCACGCGCCGGCGCCGCGCCGAGATCGCCCTGTTCACGCTGGGCATCGTGGGCATCCTCGTCGCGCTCGCCTACCTCTCGGTGCGCTACCCGGTCCGGTTCGACCTCACCAGCACCGGCGCGTACTCCCTTTCCGAACCCACCGTCACGATGTTGAAGCGCCTCGACCGCCCGGTCCACATCGTCTTCTTCGCCGACCCGATGATGCGGGAGACGGTGGAGCTCTACCAGCTCATCGCCGCGCAGACCCCGCGCGTCTCCGTCGAGTTCTACGATCCGATGATCAACCCCGCGCAGGCCCGGATGCTCGGCGTCAACTTCGCGGGCACCGCGGTCATGGAAAGCGAGGGCCGGAGGCTTCAGGTCAACGGCGGCAGCGAGGTCGACATCGCCAACGGCATCCTGCGCGTCTCGCAGAGCGCAACCCAGCGCGTGTGCTTCCTCGATGGACACGGCGAGCCGGACCCGTTCAGCCTGGAGTCCCACGACCACCTCGAGGGCGCCCCCGGCCACACCCACGGCCTCGGCGTCAAATACGTGCTGCACGAGCGCCATGGCATGGCCAAGGCCAAGAACGCGCTGGAGACCCTGAACTACAAGGTGGAGAAGGTCCTCCTCCTGCAGCGCGCGAACGCGCTCGCAGGCTGCGGGGTGCTGGTGGTGGCGGGCCCGAAGGTGCCGCTGCTGCCGGTCGAGGTGGACGCGATCAGGGCGTACCTCGCCGCGGGCGGCAACGCGTTGTTCATGCTCGACCCGTTCGTGCGCACGGGCCTGGAGCCGGTCATCCTCGAGTACGGCATCGTGGTGGACGACGACATCGTCATCGACGAGGCCAGCCACTTCTGGGCGGACGTCTCCTCACCGGCGGTCAGCGACTACAACCGCCACCAGGTCACGCGCGACCTCCCGCTCACCTTCTTCCCCGGGGCGCGGTCGCTGTCGCCGACCCCCCAGCGTGTTCCCGGCACCTCGGCGGTCCCGCTCGTGAACTCCTCGAAGAACAGCTGGGGGCAGGCGAGCCCGGATCGCGTCGGCCTCGTGAAGGGCCGGGACCTGCCGGGACCGAACACGCTGATGGTGGTCGCGCTGCGGCGGCCCGTCTCCTCCGGGGACGGTCCCGCTCCCGAGGGCCCACGGTCCCGGATCGCGGTGGTGGGCGACTCGGACTTCGCCACCAACTCCTTCTTTCACATCATGGGCAACGGCACGCTGTTCCTGAACACCGTCAACTATCTGGGCGCGCAGGAAAACCTCATCGGGCTTCAACCTCGCACCGCCGACCTCCCCCGCATCAACCTCACCAACCGGCAGATGAAGGGCAGTCTTCTTCCTCTCGGTGATCCTCGTCCCCGCCCTGCTCGCGGTGGTCGGGACCGCGGTGTGGTGGAAGCAGCGTTGAGCCCGGTCCCGCGGCGGGCCGGCCTCGTCGCCGTCTGGGTGCTGCTGGGGGTGCTCGCGGTGGGCATCGCGGCGCTCGAGTGGACGGACCGGCTTCGGGCGAATTCGGGGAGCCCTGCGCGCCGACCCGCGCCTGTTGTTGCCGGTGCCGCTCGAGCGAGCTCGGGGCGATCGAGATCGCGGACGCGGGGAGGCTCCACCGCTTCGAGCGCGACGCGACCGGCGCCTGGTTCTACCACGGCGCTCACGGCGTCGCCGAGGGCGCCCACACGCACGAGCCCGACAAGGCGCAGTCGGAGCGCATCGCGTACGCGCTCGCCGCGCTCGGTCGGGCGCGCGTCGAGCGCGACTTCCCGCTCGGACGCGACGGCGGCGCCGCCTACGGTGTCGCCGCTCCCGAGCTGGTCATCCTCGTCTACCGCCCCGGCCAGTCGCAGCCGCTCGTGCAGTACGCCGTCGGCCATCTCGCGCCTGACACGGTGAGCCGGTACGCGATGGCGGTGGGGCATCCGGTGGTGGTGACGATCCCCGAGTACCAGATCGACAACCTGCGGGCCCTCGTGCAGGCGATGGGCGACCCGACCGATCGAGGGCGCGGGCCGCTCGCACGCCCATGAGAGCCGCTCGCGCGCTCCAGACCGCTCTCGCGCTCCTGGCGGTGGCCTCGGCGAGCCCCGCGGTCGCCCACACCGGCGGCACCAACGGCTACGCCGTCGATCGCGATCGATGGCGCGACGGCGCGCTACACGCTCACGCTCTGGCCCGCGACCTTGCCCCCGGAGGTGGCCGAGACGCTCCGCCTCGCCCGCGCCTCACCCGGCCCCGGCCGCGACCGACTCCTCGGCTTCATCCGGGACAAGGTGACGCTGATCGCTCGACGGGCGGCGCTGCGACGCCGGGTCCGGATCGGTGTCCGATGCCGCGCCGTCCGTCGAGAGCGTCACCGCGGTGGTGAGCTACACGTGCGCGGCCGAGATCCGTGACTTGCGGATCCGCGACGACCTCTTCGACGTGCTCGGCGCCGACTACCACACGCTGGCCCGGATCGATGCGCCGGGCCAGACCACCCAGTTCGCGTTCTCCACCGATTCGCGCGAGACCCGGATCGAGCTGCGCGACGCGGGCGGCCCGCGTGGCATCGGGAGCTTCGTGCGGCTCGGCGTCGAGCACATCCTGACCGGCTGGGACCACCTGCTGTTCCTCGTGGGGTTGCTCCTGCGCGGCGGAGGCTGGCTCTCGCTCGTCAAGATCATCACCGCCTTCACCATCGCCCACAGCGTGACCCTCGCGCTCGCCGTGCTCGACATCGTGACGTTGCCGGACCGGCTGGTCGAGGCCGTCATTGCCCTGTCCATCGCCTTCGTCGCCGCCGAGAACATCTTCATGCGGCCGGTCGTCGCGCGGCGCTGGGTGGTGAGCTTCGTCTTCGGGCTCGTCCACGGCTTTGGATTCTCCTCGGCCCTGCGCGAGCTCGGTCTGCGCACCCAGGGGCTCCTGCTTGCGCTCTTCGGATTCAACCTCGGGGTCGAGATCGGGCAGGGCCTCGTGGTGGCAGTGGCCCTGCCGGCTCTCTATCTCCTGCGGGGCTCGCCCTGGGAGCCGTCCGTCATCAAGAGCTCGTCGCTGGCGATCCTGCTC